>NZ_CP076652.1:5320000-5999881 GCF_020917325.1 Pseudomonas savastanoi | reverse complement strand
AGGAGCAGCCGGAGCAGCCATGGCGGGCGCAGACGACGAGACGCTGCTGACCGAATTGGCAGACAGCGCCTGGGACGCTGCTGCGGCCAATGGCGCATTCGGAGCGGCACGCGGTGCAGAGCTGCGCTTGCTTCCTATTAATAAGGAAAGAGCAGGCGCCATGCCTTGACCATGCTCGCCCAGAAGCTCCAGCAAACGGCCGAGGTATTTTTCGTTGACCCAATCGAGAACAAAACGATTCGGTGCGTACACACGCAACTCGTCGCCTTCGGCTTCGACCTGTAGCGGACGGATCCAAGTGTTGAATTGCTGGGCAGGCAGCTCATCGCGCAAAAGCTCCACGCACTGCTGCCAAAGTTCCACTGACACGGATATCCCCTGAGTTGAAAGCCGGTGAGGCAAAAACAGCCGCCATTGTAACGATCCGCAGACGACTTATCCACATGTAGGTTGCTCATAGGCAGCTATAAATCAACGATTTATAGAGTGGTCACACGACAAACGGTCAAATCCTGAGCTCTGTGGATAACCCATCTTCAGCCCGTTGCATAAGTCAGGGCTAAACTCTGTGCATAACTCGCCTGTGGATAAAACCGCATTCCATGCACAGCTTTTCCGACGGTGTGGCACAGGCAAGGCACCGCTTCTAGACAACCTTTCTTTTCGCTGTACACATTGAATTACAAGGCCTATAGGGTTTTATCCACAGAAAGCGTCTACGTAAGAGTTATAAGCTTTATAAAGAAGCTTTAAATACTCTCTTCTTTTTATTTCTATAACTGACCAGAGCCTGAGTGCTCCAAAACGGGTTCCAGAGGAAAATTGCCTATAAAAGACGCGTATGAAGAAAAGCTGGTTGGAAATTGACCTGCGGGCCTCCTTTCTCTAGAATCCCCGGTCTCTTAAAACGGGGGCCATTCCGGCCCGTAGTGGACGAACCAGGTAACACGCCATGAAACGTACTTTCCAACCCAGCACTATCAAGCGCGCCCGCACCCACGGTTTCCGTGCACGTATGGCCACCAAAAACGGCCGCGCAGTCCTTTCGCGTCGTCGTGCCAAAGGCCGTAAGCGTCTGGCAGTTTGATAAATCGGCACAGGAGGTGAGTCGAGACTTCAGTCGGGAAAAGCGTTTGCTGACTCCCCGGCATTTCAAGGCAGTCTTTGACTCCCCTACCGGCAAGGTTCCGGGGAAAAATCTCCTGCTCCTTGCGCGCAACAACGACCTTGATCATCCCCGTCTGGGGCTGGTGATAGGTAAAAAGAGCGTGAAGCTCTCCGTCGAGCGCAATCGCTTGAAACGCCTGATGCGCGAATCATTTCGCCAACACCAAGACAGTTTGGTCGGTTGGGATATCGTTATCGTCGCGCGTAAAGGTTTGGGTGACGTAGAAAACCCTGAACTGATTCAGCATTTCGGCAAGCTCTGGAAACGTCTGGCGCGTAGCCGACCCATTCCGGAAGAAAAATCCGAACCTGCAGGGGTAGACAGTCCAGATGCGTAAACTGGCACTCGTTCCGATCCAGTTTTATCGCTATGCCATTAGCCCGCTGATGGCCAGTCACTGTCGTTTCTACCCCAGTTGCTCCTGCTACGCGTATGAAGCCATCGAAAATCATGGCCTTTTGCGCGGTGGCTGGCTGTCAATTCGTCGCCTGGGTCGCTGTCACCCATGGAATCCCGGTGGTTATGACCCGGTTCCAGCTGTCCCCACCTCCCGTTCTTCTTCGATGGCCGAGTAATCATGGATATTAAACGCACGATCCTGATCGTCGCCCTGGCAATCGTGACCTACGTCGGGGTTCTGAAATGGAACCAAGACTATGGCCAGGCTGCCATGCCGACCCAGAATGTTGCAGCCAGCACCACCGCACCGGGTATTCCGGATACGGCCGCTGGTACTAATGGTTCTGCAAGTGCCGATGTTCCAAGCGCAAGCGCTACGGCCAATACGGCTGCAGCACCTCTTGAAACTCCGGCCGTAGCCAGCAAAGACCTTATCCACGTCAAGACCGATGTGCTCGATCTGGCGATCGATCCGGTGGGTGGCGACGTCGTTCAGCTTCGTTTGCCTCTGTACCCGCGTCGTCAGGATCGTCCTGATGTTCCGTTTCAGTTGTTCGACAACGGCGGCGAGCGTACTTTTCTGGCACAAAGCGGCCTGACCGGGACCAATGGTCCTGATGCACGCGCTGCCGGTCGTCCGGTTTACACCTCCACACAAAAGACTTATCAACTGGCTGACGGCCAGGATTCGATGGTTGTGGATCTGAAATTCTCGGAAAACGGCGTCAACTACATCAAGCGCTTCACGTTCAAGCGCGGTCTGTATGATCTGGTCATGACCTACGTTGTGGATAACCAGAGCGCACAACCCTGGTCCGGTAATCTGTTCGCGCAATTAAAGCGCGATGCCAGCTCCGACCCTTCTTCGACGACTGCTACCGGCACGGCTACCTACCTGGGCGCTGCCCTGTGGACTGCGGCCGAGCCGTACAAGAAAGTGTCGATGAAAGATATCGACAAGGGCCAGGTCAAGGAAACTGTTCAGGGCGGTTGGGTTGCATGGCTGCAGCACTACTTCGTGACTGCGTGGATTCCGGATCACAACGCCACCAACGCTGTTCAGACCCGTAAAGACAGCCAGGGCAACTACATCATCGGCTTCACCAGCCCGACTCTGTCGGTTGCACCCGGTGCACAAGGTGAAACCAGCGCTACCCTGTATGCAGGTCCGAAAAGCCAGGCGGTACTCAAAGAGTTATCCCCAGGTCTGGAGCTGACCGTCGATTATGGTTTCCTGTGGTTCATTGCCCAGCCTATCTTCTGGCTGCTGCAACATATCCACGCCATCCTCGGCAACTGGGGCTGGTCGATCATTGTCCTGACCATGCTGATCAAAGGCCTGTTCTTCCCGTTGTCCGCAGCAAGCTACAAGTCGATGGCACGCATGCGCGCCGTGGCTCCCAAGCTTGCACTGCTGAAGGAACAACATGGCGATGATCGCCAGAAGATGTCCCAGGCAATGATGGAGCTGTACAAGAAAGAAAAGATCAACCCATTGGGTGGATGCTTGCCGATTCTTGTCCAGATGCCGGTTTTCCTTTCGCTGTACTGGGTACTCCTGGAAAGCGTGGAAATGCGTCAGGCTCCCTGGATCCTGTGGATAACCGACCTGTCGATCAAAGACCCGTTCTTCATCCTGCCGATCATCATGGGCGCGACGATGTTCATCCAGCAGCGTCTGAACCCGACTCCGCCGGACCCGATGCAGGCCAAGGTCATGAAAATGATGCCAATCATCTTCACGTTCTTCTTCCTGTGGTTCCCTGCCGGTCTCGTTCTGTACTGGGTTGTTAACAACACCCTGTCGATCGCTCAGCAGGCTTACATCACTCGCAAGATCGAAGCAGCTACCAAGAAAGCAGCTGCCTGATCTAACCTGTGAATAAGTTCTACAAGACGCCCCCTCGTGGGGCGTTTTGCTATCCGTCATTTGTCCGGGAGCCGGAGCATGAACGTTCATCGTGAAACCATTGCCGCCATCGCCACAGCCCAAGGGCGTGGCGGTGTCGGTATCGTTCGGGTGTCAGGTCCTTTGGCCGGCAAGGCTGCTGAAGCCATTATCGGTCGGGTGCCAAAACCACGATTTGCGCATTACGGGCCTTTTGTCGACGAAGCTGGGCAGACCCTCGATGAGGGGATCGCGCTGTATTTTCCAGGGCCCAACTCGTTCACCGGCGAAGACGTACTTGAGCTTCAGGGCCACGGCGGCCCCATCGTTCTGGATATGCTGCTGCAGCGCTGTCTGCAATTGGGTAGCCGTCTGGCACGCCCGGGAGAATTCAGTGAGCGTGCGTTCCTCAATGACAAACTCGATCTTGCCCAGGCAGAAGCCATTGCGGACTTGATCGAGGCGAGTTCTGCACAGGCAGCGCGCAATGCACTGCGCTCATTGCAGGGCGCTTTTTCGCGGCGTGTGGATAACTTGACCGAGAAATTGATCAGCCTGCGCATCTATGTGGAAGCTGCAATCGACTTCCCCGAAGAGGAAATCGACTTCCTTGCCGATGGCCATGTCCTGAACATGCTCGATGACGTACGTGCCGAGTTATCCACAGTGCTGCGTGAAGCGGGGCAGGGTGCCTTGTTACGCGACGGGATGACCGTTGTGATTGCCGGGCGTCCCAATGCGGGCAAATCCAGCTTGCTGAATGCCTTGGCGGGCAGAGAAGCGGCCATCGTCACCGAGATTGCCGGCACTACGCGCGATGTGTTGCGTGAACATATCCACATCGATGGAATGCCGTTGCACGTCGTCGACACAGCAGGTCTGCGTGATACTCAGGATCAGGTGGAAATGATCGGCGTTCAGCGCGCACTCAAGGCCATCGGTGAAGCTGACCGGATTCTGCTGGTTGTGGATGCAACGGCACCGGAGGCAGCAGACCCGTTCGCACTGTGGCCGGAATTCCTCGAGCAGCGCCCGGACCCGTCGAAAGTCACGCTGATCCGCAACAAGGCAGATCTGAGTGGAGACCCCCTCGATCTGCAAACCAGCGTAGATGGCCACGTCACCATCAGCCTGAGCGCCAGGTCTGGTGGCGAAGGGCTTGAACTGCTGCGCGAGCATCTCAAGGCCTGCATGGGCTATGAACAAACCTCGGAAAGCAGCTTCAGCGCGCGTCGACGCCACCTTGAAGCGCTGCGCCATGCCAGTGACTCTCTGGAACACGGCAGAGCTCAACTCACCCTGGCGGGGGCCGGAGAGCTGCTGGCCGAAGACCTGCGTCAGGCACAGCAAGCGCTTGGCGAGATCACCGGCGCATTCAGTTCCGACGACCTGCTTGGCAGAATCTTCTCCAGCTTCTGCATCGGCAAGTAAACCTTCTGGCATGGCCCGGCCTGGGTCATGCCTTCAAGTACCACGAGACGCCTCTTTCAGCTGGAGTGTTATCCACATACTCGGCTTTTTCCTCCTTTAACTTTGCTTCGACACCTGAATCTGACCAACAGAAATGCCTGAGGGAAGGATTTTCTGTGCCTGATTTTTGATGAAGAGCCGTTTTTTTGCGAATTAAGCCCTGTGAATAACTGCCCTTTAGCTCGGTGGGTAAGCGGGGTGCAAACCTGAAGATAAATCCCCCTGTGGACAAGTGGCTATCTTATCAACAGGCTCAGGACGGTTATCCAAACCCCTCATCCCCACATGAACACAGACTTTTGAAACTCTGTACACATTGTAAATAAAGGCCTGTAGCGATCTATCCACAGAAATGTGGCTCAGTAAGAATAAACATAAAAACAAGGCTTTATAAACTTTCTTTCCTTTTTATTTTCTTTATTCGCGAGTTTTCCACAGCTGGTTAAATTTTGTCCAACGGGTTTCATTCAGGTGGGGTAAGTCCCTATACTTGTCAGCTATCCCAATTTCTCATCGACAACAGGCACGAGGTGCGTGGTGGATTTCCCTTCCCGTTTTGAAGTGATCGTCATCGGTGGCGGTCATGCCGGTACCGAGGCCGCACTGGCGTCGGCACGTATGGGTGTAAAAACCCTGCTGCTGACCCATAACGTGGAAACACTCGGCCAGATGAGTTGCAACCCGGCCATCGGTGGCATTGGCAAAAGTCACCTGGTCAAGGAAATCGACGCCCTCGGCGGTGCGATGGCCATGGCTACTGACAAGGGTGGTATCCAGTTCCGTGTGCTGAACAGTCGCAAAGGCCCGGCTGTACGGGCTACTCGTGCTCAAGCAGATCGCGTGCTGTACAAGGCAGCCATTCGTGAAATCCTGGAAAATCAGCCGAACCTGTGGATATTTCAGCAAGCCTGTGATGACCTGATCGTCGAACAGGATCAGGTGCGCGGTGTAGTGACCCAAATGGGTATGCGCATATTTGCCGATTCGGTGGTGTTGACCACCGGTACGTTCCTGGGTGGACTTATCCACATCGGCATGCAGAACTATTCTGGCGGACGCGCAGGCGACCCCCCATCGATCGCACTTGCTCACCGGCTACGTGAACTGCCGCTGCGCGTCGGCCGCCTGAAAACCGGAACCCCGCCACGTATTGACGGGCGTTCTGTGGATTTCTCGGTGATGACAGAACAACCAGGTGACACACCTATCCCGGTCATGTCGTTCCTGGGCAACAAGGAACAGCATCCGCCGCAGGTCAGTTGCTGGATTACGCACACCAACGCGCGGACTCACGAAATCATTGCGTCCAACCTCGATCGCTCGCCGATGTATTCGGGCGTTATCGAAGGTATTGGTCCACGTTACTGCCCGTCGATCGAAGACAAGATCCACCGGTTTGCCGACAAGCAAAGCCATCAGGTTTTCATCGAACCGGAAGGGTTGACCACGCACGAGCTGTACCCGAACGGCATTTCCACATCGTTGCCATTCGACGTGCAACTGCAGATCGTTCAGTCGATTCGCGGCATGGAAAACGCACATATCGTTCGCCCTGGTTATGCCATCGAATACGATTATTTCGACCCGCGTGATCTGAAATACAGCCTGGAAACCAAGGTCATCGGTGGTCTGTTCTTCGCTGGCCAAATCAACGGCACGACCGGTTACGAAGAGGCCGGTGCCCAGGGTTTGCTGGCCGGGACCAATGCCGCGCTGCGCGCACAGGGTCGAGACAGCTGGTGCCCGCGTCGCGATGAAGCGTACATCGGTGTTCTGGTCGATGACCTGATCACACTCGGTACCCAAGAGCCTTACCGGATGTTTACCTCCAGGGCCGAATACCGTTTGATCCTGCGCGAAGACAACGCGGACCTGCGACTCACCGAAAAAGGCCGCGAGCTGGGTCTGGTCGACGACGCCCGCTGGGCTGCGTTCTGCACCAAGCGTGAAAGCATCGAGCTGGAAGAACAACGTTTGAAAAGTACCTGGGTGCGCCCTGGTACCGAGCAGGGCGATGCGATTGCCGAACACTTCGGCACGCCACTGACCCATGAATACAATTTGCTCAACCTGCTGACCCGTCCGGAAATCGATTACGCCAGCCTGATTTCAATCACTGGCCAGGGCTGCATCGATCCCCAGGTCGCCGAGCAGGTAGAGATCAAGACAAAATACGCCGGTTACATTGATCGCCAGCAGGACGAAATCGCCCGTCTGCGCGCCAGTGAAGATACGCGTCTGCCGGAAGACATCGATTACGCCGCGATATCCGGCCTGTCGAAAGAAATCCAGAGCAAGCTGGGGATAACTCGTCCGGAAACACTCGGACAGGCTTCGCGCATTCCTGGCGTTACGCCGGCGGCTATTTCGCTGTTGATGATTCATTTGAAAAAACGCGGCGCGGGCCGTCAGTTGGAGCAAAGCGCTTGAGTTCTATGGTCACCCCGCAACACGCCCAAGAGTTATCCACCGGTGCCCGGGAATTGGGGATCGACCTCAGTCCGGCGCAGCACGAGCAATTGCTGGCGTATCTGGCGTTGTTGATCAAGTGGAACAAGGCCTACAACCTGACTGCGGTACGCAACCCGGACGAAATGGTATCCAGACATCTGCTCGACAGTCTCAGTGTGGTGCCCTTCATCGAAGGTACACGCTGGATCGACGTCGGCAGCGGCGGCGGGATGCCTGGCATTCCCATGGCCATCCTGTTTCCGGAGCGCAAAGTGGCGCTGCTGGACAGCAACGGCAAGAAGACCCGGTTTCAGACACAGGTCAAACTTGAGCTGAAACTGGATAATCTTGAAGTTATCCACAGCCGTGCAGAAAATTATCAGCCTGATGCGCCGTTCGACGGGATCATTTCCCGTGCGTTCAGCAGCCTTGAAGACTTTACGGGCTGGACTCGCCATATGGGTGGCGTGAATACACGCTGGCTGGCAATGAAAGGGCTGCATCCTGATGATGAGCTGGTAGCATTGCCCTCGGATTTTCACCTCGATAGCGCACAAGCCTTGACCGTTCCGGGTTGCCAAGGCCAACGCCATCTGCTGATACTGCGCCGCACGGCATGACGGGGAACACAAGCAAGAATGGCTAAGGTATTCGCGATAGCGAACCAGAAAGGTGGGGTCGGCAAGACCACCACATGCATCAACCTCGCTGCGTCGCTGGTCGCGACCAAACGCCGTGTGCTGTTGATCGATCTCGATCCCCAGGGCAATGCGACCATGGGCAGCGGTGTGGATAAACATAATCTGGAAAACTCGGTCTATGACCTGTTGATCGGCGAATGCGATCTGGGTGAGGCCATGCAGTTTTCCGAACACGGCGGGTATCAGCTGCTTCCGGCCAACCGTGATCTGACGGCGGGTGAAGTGGTTCTGCTGGAAATGCAGATGAAAGAGAGTCGTCTGCGCAATGCGCTGGCGCCGATCCGCGAAAATTACGATTACATTCTGATCGACTGCCCACCCTCATTGTCGATGCTGACCCTGAACGCACTGGTCGCGGCAGACGGGGTAATTATCCCCATGCAGTGCGAGTACTTCGCGCTCGAGGGGCTCAGCGACCTTGTGGATAACATCAAGCGCATCGCTGAACTGCTCAATCCGCAGCTGAAAATCGAAGGTTTGCTGCGTACCATGTATGACCCGCGTCTGAGCCTGATCAACGATGTTTCGGCGCAGCTCAAGGAACATTTCGGCGAGCAGTTGTACGACACCGTGATCCCGAGGAACATCAGGCTGGCCGAGGCGCCGAGTTTCGGCATGCCGGTGCTGGCGTATGACAAATCGTCTCGCGGTGCGCTGGCCTATCTGGCCCTGGCAAGTGAACTGGTTCGTCGTCAACGTCGCGGCGCAAAAACCGCTCAGCCAACCTAAGGAATTCCCATGGCCGTCAAGAAACGAGGTCTCGGACGTGGGTTGGACGCACTTCTGAGCAGTCCAACCGTCAGTTCGCTGGAAGAGCAGGCCGTCAAGGCTCCGCCAAGTGAGTTGCAGCATGTGCCGCTGGACCTTATCCAGCGTGGCAAGTATCAGCCGCGTCGCGACATGGATCCTCAGGCGCTCGAAGAACTGGCGCAGTCGATCAAGTCACAGGGCGTGATGCAGCCGATCGTTATTCGACCTATCGGCGACAACCGCTTTGAAATCATCGCCGGTGAACGTCGCTGGCGTGCCAGTCAGCAGGCAGGTGTCGAGACGATTCCGGCGATGGTCCGTGATGTTCCGGACGAAACCGCGATTGCGATGGCGTTGATCGAGAACATCCAGCGCGAAGACCTCAACCCTATCGAGGAGGCCATGGCGCTACAGCGCCTGCAGCAGGAGTTTCAGCTGACCCAGCAGCAGGTGGCGGATGCCGTCGGCAAGTCGCGTGTCAGTGTGGCCAACCTGTTGCGCCTGATTGCCTTGCCTGAAGCCATCAAGACCATGCTGTCCCACGGCGACCTGGAAATGGGGCATGCCCGTGCCTTGCTCGGTCTGAGTGAAGATCGGCAGGTCGAAGGTGCGCGACATGTTGTCGCACGCGGGCTTACCGTGCGCCAGACTGAAGCACTGGTCAGGCAATGGCTGAGCGGCAAGCCGGAGGCTGCCGAACCAGTCAAGGCCGACCCTGATATCAGCCGCCTCGAACAGCGTCTGGCCGAGCGTTTAGGCTCTGCGGTGCAGATTCGTCACGGGCAGAAGGGTAAAGGCCAATTGGTCATCCGTTACAACTCGCTGGATGAGCTGCAAGGAGTGCTCGCTCACATCCGCTGAAACAATTGCTCTGTAGCGTATAGTCGGAAATCACTACCCGACTGTTGAATAGGGGCTGAACCGCCCCTATACTCTGCGCGCATTTTGTCGGCACAAATTATGCCAAGTTATTGATTATGGCGACCGACATCAAAGGAGCAGTTGCGATGGAATCCCGCATGCCAGACCGCTTGCCGTTCTATCGCCTGGCGGTTTTTCCGCTATTGCTGGCTCAATTGATCGTGCTGCTCATGGCCGCATTGGTGCTGTGGCAGTGGCAAGGAGTCGTTGCAGGATATTCGGGACTCTGCGGAGGCCTGATAGCCTGGCTACCCAATTTATACTTTGCTCACAAGGCATTCCGGTTTTCCGGGGCCAGAGCAGCGCAAGCCATCGTGCGGTCGTTCTACGCCGGCGAGGCAGGCAAACTGATTTTCACGGCAGTGCTTTTTGCATTGACGTTCGCAGGTGTGAAGCCACTGGCACCGCTGGCGGTATTCGGTGTGTTCATGTTGATCCAGGTGGTCAACTGGTTCGCTCCCCTGCTTACGAGAACAAGACTTTCGAGACCTTAGGGCGTTTGAGGCAACCATGGCAGAGCAAACAGCTTCGGGCTATATCCAGCACCACTTGCAGAACCTTACATTCGGGCACCTGCCCAATGGCGAATGGGGCTTTGCCCACACCGCAGCAGAAGCCAAGGAAATGGGTTTCTGGGCCTTCCACGTCGATACCCTCGGCTGGTCGGTGGCGTTGGGTCTGATTTTCGTTCTGATCTTCCGCATGGCGGCCAAGAAGGCAACTTCCGGTCAGCCTGGGCGCGCTGCAGAACTTCGTCGAAGTGCTGGTCGATTTCGTCGACGGCAGCGTGAAAGACAGCTTCCACGGCCGCAGCGCGGTTATCGCACCACTGGCGCTGACCATTTTCGTCTGGGTTTTCCTGATGAACGCGGTCGACCTGGTACCGGTGGACTGGATTCCGCAACTGGCGATGCTGATCTCGGGCGACGAGCACATTCCGTTCCGTGCCGTTCCGACGACTGATCCGAATGCCACACTGGGCATGGCCCTGTCTGTGTTCGCACTGATCATTTTCTACAGCATCAAGGTCAAGGGTATCGGCGGTTTCATCGGCGAACTGACCCTTCACCCGTTCGGCAGCAAGAACCTGTTCGTTCAGGCGCTGTTGATCCCGGTCAACTTCCTGCTGGAATTCGTGACGCTGATCGCCAAGCCTATTTCCCTGGCTCTGCGTCTGTTCGGCAACATGTATGCTGGCGAGCTGGTCTTCATTTTGATCGCCGTGATGTTCGGCAGCGGTCTGTTGTGGCTCAGCGGTCTGGGTGTAGTGCTGCAGTGGGCGTGGGCTGTTTTCCACATCCTGATCATCACCCTGCAAGCGTTCATCTTCATGATGCTGACCATCGTCTACCTGTCGATGGCTCACGAAGATAACCATTGAGATTCGTCTCAGGACGTGTCTGATGACCGTCTCGCCATCGGCGGGACGGTGCCCGCAAGGGCTGATGTAGAAACGATTTTGTTTTACCGCTTCAATTAAAAAAACCTAACCAATACGACGTAAAAGTCGGGAGGAAAGATGGAAACTGTAGTTGGTCTAACCGCTATCGCTGTTGCACTGTTGATCGGCCTGGGCGCACTGGGTACTGCAATCGGTTTCGGCCTGTTGGGCGGCAAATTCCTGGAAGGCGCTGCGCGTCAGCCGGAAATGGTTCCAATGCTGCAAGTTAAAATGTTCATCGTTGCGGGCCTGCTCGACGCCGTGACCATGATCGGTGTTGGTATCGCTCTGTTCTTCACCTTTGCGAACCCCTTCGTTGGTCAACTCGCTGGCTGATCACTCGAATTTTCGAGTTGATTGGTGTGATGGACAACGAACGAGCGAGGTGTTGGCGTGAACATTAATGCAACCCTGATTGGCCAGTCCGTTGCGTTCTTCATTTTTGTGATTTTCTGCATGAAGTTCGTGTGGCCTCCGGTCATCGCGGCTTTGCACGAACGTCAGAAGAAGATCGCGGATGGACTGGACGCTGCTTCCCGAGCAGCTCGCGACCTGGAGCTGGCCCAAGAGAAAGCGGGTCAACAACTGCGCGAAGCTAAGGCTCAAGCAGCTGAAATCATTGAGCAAGCCAAGAAACGCGGTACTCAGATTGTCGACGAAGCCCGTGAAACGGCACGCGTTGAAGCTGACCGTGTGAAGGCCCAGGCTCAGGCCGAGATCGAGCAGGAACTGAACGGTGTCAAAGACGCCTTGCGCGCCCAGTTGGGCAGCCTGGCAGTCAATGGCGCAGAGAAGATTCTGGGTGCCACAATCGATCAAAACGCGCACGCGGAGCTGGTTAACAAACTGGCTGCTGAAATTTAAGCGAGGGCGATCATGGCAGAACTGACCACGTTGGCCCGACCTTACGCGAAGGCGGCCTTCGAGCACGCGCAGGCCCACCAGCAGCTGGCCAATTGGTCAGCCATGCTCGGCCTGGCTGCTGCGGTGTCGCAAGACGACACCATGCAGCGCATGCTCAAGGCCCCGCGACTGACGAGCGCACAAAAGGCCACCACTTTTATTGAAGTGTGTGGCGAAAAGTTCGATGCCAAGGCACAGAATTTCATTCACGTCGTTGCTGAAAACGACCGCCTCCCGCTTCTGCCGGAGATCGCCGAACTGTTCGACCTGTACAAGGCCGAGCAGGAAAAATCGGTCGATGTGGATGTCACCAGTGCTTTCGCATTGAACCAAGAACAGCAAGACAAACTCGCCAAGGTTCTCAGTGCACGGCTCGGCCGGGAAGTGCGCCTGCATGCTGCGGAGGATGCCTCTCTCATAGGGGGTGTCGTAATCCGCGCCGGCGACCTGGTTATCGATGGCTCAGTTCGTGGCAAGATCGCGAAACTAGCCGAAGCATTGAAATCTTGAGTTTGAAGGGGCAGCAGAGCAATGCAGCAACTCAATCCTTCCGAAATAAGTGAAATCATCAAGGGTCGCATCGACAAGCTCGATGTAACCTCCCAAGCCCGTAACGAAGGCACAGTCGTCAGCGTGTCTGACGGTATCGTGCGGATTCACGGTCTGGCCGACGTAATGTACGGCGAGATGATCGAGTTTCCGGGCGGCGTCTACGGTATGGCGCTGAACCTTGAGCAAGACTCCGTGGGTGCCGTTGTACTGGGCGCATACACGACTCTGGCTGAAGGCATGAGCGCCAAGTGCACCGGCCGCATCCTCGAGGTTCCGGTTGGTAAGGAACTGCTGGGTCGCGTTGTCGATGCACTGGGTAACCCAGTTGACGGCAAAGGTCCGCTGAACAACACCGAGACCGATGCGGTCGAGAAAGTTGCTCCAGGCGTGATCTGGCGTAAGTCGGTAGACCAGCCTGTACAGACTGGCTACAAGGCTGTCGATGCCATGATTCCTGTCGGCCGTGGCCAGCGTGAGCTGATCATCGGTGACCGTCAGATCGGTAAAACCGCTCTGGCCATCGACGCAATCATCAACCAGAAGAACAGCGGCATCTTCTGCGTCTACGTAGCAATCGGTCAGAAGCAATCGACCATCGCCAACGTTGTTCGCAAGCTCGAAGAAAACGGCGCACTGGCTAACACCATCGTCGTGGCTGCAAGTGCTTCCGAATCCGCTGCGCTGCAGTTCCTTGCACCGTACTCGGGTTGCACCATGGGCGAGTTCTTCCGCGACCGCGGTGAAGACGCGCTGATCGTTTATGACGATCTGTCCAAGCAAGCAGTGGCTTACCGCCAGATTTCCTTGCTGCTGCGCCGTCCACCAGGCCGTGAAGCTTACCCAGGCGACGTGTTCTATCTCCACTCCCGTCTGCTGGAGCGCGCATCGCGTGTTTCCGAAGAGTACGTAGAGAAGTTCACCAACGGCGCAGTGACCGGCAAAACCGGCTCGCTGACCGCACTGCCGATCATCGAAACCCAGGCTGGCGACGTTTCCGCGTTCGTTCCGACCAACGTGATTTCCATCACCGACGGTCAGATCTTCCTGGAATCGGCCATGTTCAACTCCGGCATCCGTCCGGCTGTGAACGCCGGTGTTTCGGTATCCCGTGTGGGTGGTGCCGCTCAGACCAAGATCATCAAGAAGCTTTCCGGTGGTATCCGTACCGCTCTGGCTCAGTACCGTGAACTGGCGGCATTCGCCCAGTTTGCTTCTGACCTGGACGAGGCGACCCGCAAGCAACTTGAGCATGGTCAGCGCGTTACCGAGCTGATGAAGCAGAAGCAATACGCACCAATGTCGATCGCTGACATGGCGCTGTCGCTGTATGCCGCTGAGCGTGGGTTCCTGACTGACGTCGAAATCGCCAAGATTGGCAGCTTTGAACAAGCGCTGATTGCTTACTTCAACCGCGATCACGCCGATTTGATGGCGAAGATCAACGTGAAGGGTGACTTCAATGACGAAATCGATTCTGGCATGAAAGCCGGCATCGAGAAGTTCAAGGCCACCCAAACCTGGTAAGCCGCAGCGGGGGCCGCAAGGCTCCCGCTTGCTAACCTGATAGGTGTTACATGGCAGGCGCAAAAGAGATTCGCAGCAAGATTGCGAGCATCAAAAGCACGCAAAAGATCACCAGCGCCATGGAAAAAGTGGCGGTCAGCAAAATGCGCAAGGCTCAAATGCGCATGGCTGCTAGCCGTCCTTACGCGGAGCGCATTCGTCAGGTGATTGGTCATCTGGCAAATGCCAACCCGGAGTACCGCCACCCGTTCATGATCGAGCGCCCTGTGAAGCGCGTCGGTTATGTCGTAGTGAGCAGTGACCGTGGTCTGTGTGGTGGATTGAATACCAACCTGTTCAAGACTCTGGTCAAGGACATGGCGGTGAACCGTGAAAACGGTGTAGAGATCGATCTGTGCGTGGTCGGCAGCAAAGGTGCGGCATTTTTCCGCAACTTCGGCGGTAACGTCGTCGCTGCGATCAGCCACCTGGGCGAAGAGCCGTCGATCAACGACTTGATCGGCAGCGTCAAGGTGATGCTGGATGCCTACCTGGATGGCCGTATTGATCGCCTGTCCGTGGTATCCAACAAGTTCATCAACACCATGACCCAGCAACCAACAGTGGAGCAATTGATTCCGCTGGTGGCAACCCCGGATCAAGGGCTCAAGCACCACTGGGACTATCTCTACGAACCCGATGCCAAAGAGCTGCTAGACGGCCTTATGGTTCGCTACGTGGAATCGCAGGTGTACCAGGCGGTGGTCGAGAACAACGCAGCTGAACAAGCAGCGCGGATGATCGCGATGAAGAACGCCACAGACAACGCCGGTGATTTGATCAGCGATTTGCAGCTGATCTACAACAAGGCGCGTCAGGCAGCGATCACCCAAGAGATCTCGGAAATCGTCGGCGGCGCTGCCGCGGTTTAACGGTTCAAATATTAGAGGAACCAGCTAATGAGTAGCGGACGTATCGTTCAAATCATCGGCGCCGTGATCGACGTGGAATTCCCACGCGATAGCGTACCGAGTATCTACAACGCGCTGGAAGTTCAAAGCGCGGCAGGAACCACCCTGGAAGTTCAGCAGCAGCTGGGCGACGGCGTGGTTCGTACCATTGCGATGGGCTCCACCGAGGGCTTGAAGCGTGGTCTGGAAGTAACAGACTCTGGCGCAGCCATCTCCGTACCGGTCGGTAAAGCGACTCTGGGCCGGATCATGGACGTGCTGGGCAACCCGATCGACGAAGCTGGCCCGATTGCCACCGAAGAGCGCTGGGGCATTCACCGTCCTGCACCGTCCTTCGCTGAGCAGGCTGGCGGCAACGACCTTCTGGAAACCGGCATCAAGGTTATCGACCTGGTTTGCCCGTTCGCCAAAGGCGGTAAAGTCGGTCTGTTCGGTGGTGCCGGTGTCGGCAAGACCGTAAACATGATGGAACTGATCCGTAACATCGCCATCGAGCACAGCGGTTATTCCGTGTTCGCCGGTGTGGGTGAGCGTACTCGTGAGGGTAACGACTTCTACCACGAGATGAAGGATTCCAACGTTCTGGACAAAGTGGCACTGGTTTACGGTCAGATGAACGAGCCGCCGGGTAACCGTCTGCGCGTAGCACTGACCGGCCTGACCATGGCCGAGAAGTTCCGTGACGAAGGTAACGACGTACTGCTGTTCGTCGACAACATCTATCGTTACACCCTGGCCGGTACCGAAGTATCCGCACTGCTGGGCCGTATGCCTTCCGCAGTAGGTTACCAGCCGACTCTGGCTGAAGAGATGGGCACTCTGCAAGAGCGCATCACTTCCACCAAGAATGGTTCGATCACCTCGATCCAGGCCGTATACGTACCAGCGGACGACTTGACTGACCCGTCGCCTGCGACCACGTTTGCCCACTTGGACGCCACCGTCGTACTGTCCCGTGACATCGCTTCCCTGGGTATCTACCCTGCGGTAGACCCACTGGACTCGACTTCGCGTCAGCTGGACCCGAACGTCATTGGCCAGGAACACTACGACACCGCTCGCGGCGTTCAGTACGTGTTGCAGCGTTACAAAGAGCTGAAAGACATCATCGCGATTCTGGGTATGGACGAGCTGTCGGAGACCGACAAACAGTTGGTTAACCGTGCTCGTAAGATCCAGCGCTTCCTGTCCCAGCCTTTCTTCGTGGCAGAAGTCTTCACCGGTGCTTCGGGTAAATATGTTTCCCTGAAAGACACCATTGCTGGCTTCAAAGGCATCCTCAACGGTGACTACGACCACCTGCCAGAACAAGCGTTCTACATGGTCGGCGGCATCGAAGAAGCGATCGAGAAAGCCAAGAAACTGTAATCCCGGCGCCCGGAAACGGGCGCTAATTAGGTTGAGGCAAGCAAATGGCTATGACAGTCCATTGCGACATCGTCAGCGCGGAAGGGGAAATCTTCTCCGGTCTGGTCGAGATGGTGATTGCGCACGGCAACCTGGGTGATCTCGGTATCGCTCCAGGCCACGCGCCGCTGATCACTGATCTGAAGCCGGGCCCGATCCGCTTGATCAAGCAGGGTGGGGAAGCCGAGGTGTTTTACATCTCCGGTGGTTTCCTTGAGGTTCAGCCGAACATGGTCAAGGTGCTTGCCGATACTGTGCAACGTGCTGCCGACCTGGATGAAGCTTCTGCTCAGGCTGCCGTACTGGCTGCCGAGAAGGCTCTGAACGAGAAAGGCGCAGATTTCGACTACGGCTCTGCAACTGCTCGTCTGGCCGAGGCTGCAGCTCAGCTGCGCACCGTTCAGCAAATTCGCAAGAAGTTTGGCGGCTAACCCCGCTGCATTCGATGCGCGATTGAGAAAAAGGGTAGCCTCGGCTACCCTTTTTCTTTTTTCAGATTTCCTCTTTCAAGTCAGCCCGCCTTCGGCCTGGTTGCCGCTCAGTTGGTAGTCCTATCATGTCTCTCGATATCGTTATTCTCGCTGCTGGCCAAGGTACCCGGATGCGTTCCGCCTTGCCCAAGGTCCTGCATCCCGTGGCTGGCAACTCCATGCTCGGTCATGTTATCCACAGCGCGCGTCAGTTATCCCCACGTGGAATACACGTCGTGATCGGACACGGCGCGGATGCTGTTCGTGAACAGCTGGCAGCCGATGACCTGAATTTCGTGATGCAGGACAAGCAACTGGGCACAGGCCACGCCGTTGCTCAGGCGCTGCCTGCACTTACGGCTGAGACCGTGTTGATTCTTTATGGCGATGTGCCGTTGATTGAAGTGGAGACGCTTGCGCGCCTGCTCAAACTCGTCAATCCGCAGCAACTGGGCCTGTTGACCGTTACTCTGGACGACCCCACCGGTTACGGCCGCATTGTTCGCGACGAGCAGAATCGTGTCTGCGCGATTGTCGAGCACAAGGATGCGAACGATGCACAGAAGGCAATCACCGAAGGTAACACTGGCATTCTCGCGGTGCCTGCCAAGCGTCTAGCTGACTGGCTGGGGCGGCTGTCCAACAACAACGCCCAAGGCGAGTATTACCTCACTGACGTAATCGCCATGGCCGTCAATGACGGGCTGATTGTTGCCACAGAGCAGCCTTACGACGCAATGGAAGTGCAGGGCGCCAATGATCGCAAACAGCTCTCCGAACTGGAGCGCCATTATCAGCTGCGCGAAGCCCGCCGGTTGATGGCAGGTGGTGTGACCCTGCGTGACCCTGCGCGATTCGATGTGCGCGGCGAAGTCAGCGTCGGACGTGACGTGCTGATCGACATCAACGTGATCCTTGAAGGCAAGATAGTCATCGAGGACAACGTGGTCATCGGCCCTAACTGCGTGATCAAGGACAGCACCCTGCGCAAGGGTGTCGTCGTCAAAGCCAACAGCCACATCGAAGGCGCAATTCTGGGCGAGGGCAGCGATGCCGGCCCGTTTGCACGTCTTCGCCCTGGCAGTGTGCTGGGCGCCAAAGCGCATGTGGGTAACTTTGTTGAACTCAAGAATGCGAACCTGGGCGAGGGTGCCAAGGTCGGCCACCTGACTTACTTGGGCGATGCCGAGGTCGGCGCACGTACCAATATCGGTGCCGGCACCATCACCTGCAATTACGATGGGGCCAACAAGCACAAGACCACATTGGGTGCAGACGTGTTCATTGGTTCTAACAACTCACTGGTTGCGCCTGTGGATATCTTTGATGGTGCGACGACCGCAGCCGGTTCGACCATCACGCAGAACGTGCCCGCTGAACAACTCGGCGTAGCTCGTGCTCGCCAACGCAACATTGAAGGCTGGAAGCGTCCGGTAAAAATCAGGAAAGACTGAGTTATCCACAGCTCCCGGTGACTCACGTGCCAATGCTCAACATTGGCACGCGTCCATAACTATCCACACCTGACACTCAAGATAGGACGCGGAGCGTCCAGAACTGCATACCCACGCGGAGCATGGGTACGATCAGGCACAGATACCGAAACCTTGACCAAACCCAAAAAATAGGTTTTGATTGCCTTCGTTATCTTTCGAAACGAAACTTAAGGCTGTCATGTCGAAGCGCAATACACCACAACGTCGCCACAACATTCTTGCCCTGCTCAATGAGCTGGGTGAAGTCAGTGTCGACGATTTGGCCAGACGCTTTGAAACTTCTGAAGTTACGATTCGAAAGGATCTGGCAGCCCTCGAAACCAACGGTTTGCTATTGCGCCGTTACGGGGGCGCAGTGCCGCTTCCTCACGAGCTGATCAGCGAAAGCAGCCAGCCGGTTTCCCGTTACAAACAGGCCATTGCCCGTGCTGCGGTTTCCCGAATTCGCGAGCACGCCAGAATTATTGTCGACAGTGGCAGTACTACGGCTGCGTTGATTCCTGAGCTGGGCCAGCAACCCGGCCTGGTGGTCATGACCAATTCCCTGCATGTGGCGCGAGCCCTTACCGAGCTGGAGCACGAACCGGTTCTGTTGATGACCGGCGGAACGTGGGATCCGCACTCGGAGTCTTTTCAGGGGCAGGTCGCCGAACAGGTACTGCGCTCCTATGACTTTGATCAGTTGTTCATCGGTGCTGACGGCATCGATCTGACTCGTGGCACCACCACGTTCAATGAGCTGCTGGGTTTGAGCCGGGTCATGTCGGAAGTGGCCCGGGAAGTCATTGTCATGGTCGAGGCCGACAAGGTCGGTCGCAAGATCCCCAATCTGGAGCTGCCCTGGAGCAGTATCCACACCCTTATTACTGATGATCGCTTGCCCAGCGAGGCTCGCGATCAGATACAGGCCCGCGGCATCAATCTGATTTGTGCTGCTGTCAGCTAGGAGATAACCATGTGTGGAATCGTCGGCGCCGTTGCTGAACGTAATATCACGGCCATTTTGCTCGAAGGCCTCAAGCGTCTTGAGTACCGCGGTTACGACAGCGCGGGCGTGGCTGTTTTCACCAACGAAGGCACCCTTGAGCGCCGACGTCGCTCGGGCAAGGTCAGTGAGCTGGAACAGGCGCTGGCAGGCGAGCCGCTGATCGGCCGTCTGGGCATCGCCCACACCCGTTGGGCGACCCACGGTGCACCATGTGAACGTAACGCTCATCCACACTTCTCAGCCGATAAACTGGCAGTTGTCCACAACGGCATCATCGAGAACCACGAAGCACTACGTGAACAGCTGAAAAGCCTGGGTTACGTCTTCGCATCCGATACCGACACCGAAGTCATCGTTCACCTGCTGCACCACAAGCTCAAGGACACGCCAGATCTGGCGGTTGCTCTGAAGGCTGCCGTGAAAGAATTGCACGGTGCCTACGGTCTTGCCGTGATCAACGCTGCACAACCGGATCGCCTGCTGGCCGCCCGCAGTGGCAGCCCGCTGGTGATCGGCATGGGCCTGGGTGAAAACTTCCTGGCCTCTGACCAACTGGCGCTGCGTCAGGTGACCGACCGTTTCATGTACCTGGAAGAAGGCGATATTGCCGAGATCCGTCGCGACAGCGTGCAGATCTGGAACGTCGAGGGTGTGTCGGTCGAGCGTGAAGTGGTGCAATACCATGAAGGCGCCGAAGCCGCTGACAAGGGCGAATATCGTCACTTCATGCTCAAGGAAATCCACGAGCAACCCAAGGTCGTGCAGCGCACCCTCGAAGGTCGCCTGGGGCAACAGCAAGTGCTGGTCCACGCATTTGGTCCACAGGCTGCCGAATTGTTCGCCAAAGTACGCAATGTTCAGATCGTGGCGTGTGGCACCAGCTACCACGCAGGCATGGTCGCGCGTTACTGGCTTGAAGGCCTGGCCGGCATTCCTTGCCAGGTGGAAGTGGCCAGCGAATTCCGCTATCGCAAGGTCGTGGTTCAGCCGGATACCCTGTTCGTCTCGATCTCGCAATCCGGTGAAACCGCCGACACGCTGGCAGCGCTGCGCAACGCCAAGGAACTGGGCTTTCTGGCCAGCCTGGCTATCTGCAACGTCGGCATCAGCTCGCTGGTACGTGAATCCGACCTGACCCTGCTAACCCAGGCTGGCCCGGAAATCGGCGTGGCATCGACCAAAGCCTTCACCACCCAACTGGTCGCCTTGCTATTGCTGACCCTGTCACTCGGCCAAGTCAAAGGTTCGTTGGAAGAGGGCGTTGAAGCACAACTGGTCGAAGAACTGCGCCGTCTGCCAACCCGACTCGGTGAAGCCCTGGCAATGGACGGCACCATCGAGAAAGTCGCCGAGCTGTTCGCCGAGAAGCACCACACCCTGTTCCTCGGCCGCGGCGCGCAATTCCCTGTAGCAATGGAAGGCGCACTCAAGCTCAAAGAGATCTCCTACATCCACGCCGAAGCCTATCCGGCTGGCGAGCTGAAACACGGCCCGCTGGCGCTGGTCGATGCCGACATGCCGGTCGTCACCGTCGCGCCGAACAACGAGCTGCTGGAGAAACTCAAATCCAACCTGCAGGAAGTCCGCGCCCGCGGCGGCGAACTGATCGTGTTCGCGGATGAGCTGGCTGGGCTCAAGAACGGCGAAGGCACTCACGTCATCGCCATGCCGCACATCATCGACGCCCTGGCACCGATTCTGTATACCATTCCGTTGCAACTGCTTTCGTATTATGTGGCGGTGTTGAAAGGGACGGATGTTGACCAGCCGAGGAACCTGGCGAAGTCGGTTACGGTGGAGTGAGTTATCCACAGGGGGAAATGTTGGTATTTGTGAATTAACATCGTCGCAAGCGGCCGCTTTTCCCCCACCTGTTTCCCTTAAGCCACGAACATCGCTGGCTTAGGTCCCTGAAAAGCACCGGTCCGGAATGTTCTGCATCCGCGGTGATGTTCCTTAAATGGCCTATCACCGCGCCGCGTTACCTAAGTAGGGATGTCGCGGAAGACGTCATGGCCCCATGCTCCTGAGCACTTTTCGCTCAAGCTGCCCAAGGGCCTGTCGCTTTATCCACGCTCCGCCATCAAGCCATTCAACTTCCCATACGTAAAACCCTTGAGCGCCTGCGTATCCAGCTGTCCGCGCTCGATGAAAGAGCGGGCCAGCCCTTCCATCGCGCCGTACAGGAACTCCGCAATACTTGAACCGGCGCTCAGGCGTCTAACGCCTAGGCGCTGCAGTTCTTCGGGCGCTGACAGCCCATCGCGTGCAAGCAGGTTCACCGGCAGTGTGGAGGCGTTGCACAGTGTGGAAATCTCGGCGGGTGTGACCATACCTGCGGCGAAAAGGCCGTTGGCTCCTGCTTGTGCATAAAGCGCTGCACGCCGGATGATTTCATCGAGACGCTGGGAGGCGGGCACCAGGCTTTTCAGATAGACGTCACTGCGCGCATTGATGAATAGGTTAACGCCGTGCTTGTTGGCGACTTCTCGGGCAACTCCGATTTTGCGCACAAGTACCTCCGGTGGTGCGGCACCGTCTTCGATGTTGATACCCACGGCACCTGAAGCGACAACTGCTTCGACAACCTTGGCAACGTGTTGGAGGTCGTCGGAGTAACCGGCCTCAATGTCTACCGTCAGGGGGACGTGCAGTATTCGCGTCATGGATTCAACGCTGGCCGCCAGACGCGTAAGGGGGAGTTTGTTGCCATCGGCGTAACCATGCGCCCATGCCATGCCCGCACTGCTGGTGGCGATCGCGGTGGCACCCAATGACTCTACGACTCTTGCGCCGCCTGCATCGCTGACATTGGCCAGGATCAAAAGGCCATTCTTGTGTAACTCATGAAAAACATTGTCCAGTGGTTTCATAACACTTCCTGTCTGAAAGTTGCCATCTGTTGACCTTGGCAGGCAAGCGACTGGAGATAGAAAGCCTGCCTTCGTACGGAGTAGCTGCGTTGGCGCGTCAAGCCTCCGCAGTAGGTGACCACCCCAGTACGCGCTTGGCTTTTTCGTTGCTGACGGTCGGGCTGTCCTGGGTGATATTGAAAACACCACTTTGCTCTGTTTGCAACGCCAGCAGTGCTGCGCGGGCAGCGGCTTGTACGTGCACAGGGCTGGTGCCGGTCGGTTCGTCAGTGCCGGTGTCGGGCCCGTATAACTGGCCATAGCGCAAGATGGTTCCGTTCAATGCAGGCTCGCTCAGCACTTGCTGTTCCAAGGCCGCCACACCACCCACGCTGACGCCGCGACTGCCTTGTGCCTCCACGTCCAGAGGACAGGTTTCCAGATAAGGGGTTTCGCCTGGACGGTAGGCCCAGGCGATGCTTTGAGCTATCAGACGGGTAGCGCCAGCAGCTCGAGCGGCGGCTACCAGATTACGCGTTCCTTCTGTACGGATACGTGCGTTGTTCTCGACCGCTTTTGCCATCAACTCAGGACTTAGGCCACGAGGCAGATCTGTCAGTTGATGAATAACAGCCCATGGCTGTATGCGGACCAGCTCTTCGTTTAAACGCTCGGCGTCATAGACATCGACCACTACTGCTATAGCACCTGTGGCCTCAATGTCCTTCACTTTTTCGGCGCGACGGGTAGCGCCATACACGCTGTAGTCCGCAGCCACCAAGAGCTTGAGCAGGGCTCTGCCGATTACGCCGGATGCGCCGGCTACAAAAACTTTACGCGACATTGCACTCATCTCCTTGAGGTTTCATTGGGACGGAAGCAGGCCGGTGACCAAGACTTCGCTCAAGCATCTTGGCCGCTGCGCTTGAATCCCCCAGGGGCCAAAAAACATAAAACAGACCATGACAAGAGTGCTGTGTCAGAACTGCTTTCTTGTCGTGTTCGAGTTGTTAAATCTTGCCCCTTGGGCTCACATTGAAGTGCGTGCACGACGCGCGAACATAGCATTGAACATACGCTGACCGTAGAGGCCGACGGCCAGGCCGAGTACGATCAACACCACCGCCAGTACTTTGCTCACCGGCACGCTTTCGTTGAACACCATTACCGAGCCGAGCATGCCGAAGATAGGCACCAGCAGAGACAGCGGCGCCACTGTGGAAACCGGATAGGTTTTGAGCAGCGAGTTCCAGATCCAGTAAGCGAACAGCGTGTTGGGATAGACCTGAAACAGGATCGACAACACGGCAGTCGTATTCACCTGACTGACAAACGCGGTGTAGCCGGCGCTGCCGTTCACCGCGTAATCGAGGGCGAACAGCGGAATCGGTGCAAACGCGCTGGACCAGACCAGAAAGCCGAAGACATCCTTGGTGTTGGCTTTCTTGTTGATGATGTTGGCAACGCTCCAGGACGCTGCGCCCACCAGCACCAGCAACACGCCGGTGAGGCTCACCGAACCGTCACTGATCTTGATGATGCACAACAGCCCCGCGAGGGCGATCAACATGCCCAGCACCTGGAAGCGGGTCAGCGCTTCCTTGAACACCCAACCGCCGAGCAGGATGGTGAAGAACGCGCTGAACTGCAGCACCAACGACGCGATGCCCGCCGACAGCCCGGCCTTGATACCCAGGTTGACCACGCCCCACAGACCAATGCCGAACACCAGGCCATAGCCGATGATGTAGCGCCACGGCACGTCGGGTTTACGGATGAAGAAAATCGCCGGTAATGCACAGAGACTGAAGCGTATACCCGCCAGGATGAGCGGATCGACGGTGGCCAGTCCCAGTTTGATCACCGAGAAATTCACACCCCAGATTGCCGATATCAATACAGCCAACACTACGTGCAGTGGTTTCATGGATTATTTGCCTTGGTGAAGGTGGTCGTCCCCGACGCGGTAGCCCAGCGGGATGATGTTCTTGCCACCGGCTTCCCGCTGTTTCACGCCATCCGTTAACTGACGATCGCGAGAAGTTTATTAAGGGGTGAACGTTATGTGGACGTCAGTTCCAGGTAGGTCCAGTACAGCAGGGCAACTGCGCTGATGGCGGCACCCAAACTACAAACGGCGACCCAGCCAAAGTGTGCATATGTATAAGTCGCAGCGATGGCACCCAGACCACTGCCTACCGAGTAGAAACACATGTAGGCACCCACCAGTCGGCTTTGCGCATCGGGGCGTGCGGCAAAGATCAGACTCTGATTGGTGACATGGACGGCTTGCACGGCGAAATCCAGTAACACCACACCCACCACCATGGCGAGTAATGAGTGTTCAACGAACGCCGTCGGCAGCCAGGACAAGGTCAACAGTGCCAGCGCGATGCCCGTGGTGCGATTGCCGAGCCCTTGGTCGGCGAGCCGTCCGGCCCGTGCCGCTGCCAGCGCACCGGCCACACCGGCGAGTCCGAACAAACCAATCTGGGTGTGTGACAGCGACAACGGCGGTGCGCTGAGCGGCAGTACCATCGACGTCCACAACACACTGAATGCGGCGAAGATCAGCAGGGCGAAGGTGCCCCGGACACGCAATGTGCGTTCGGTCAGGTACAACTGGAACACCGATCGCAGCAGTTGCCAGTAGCCGCCTTTCGCTGGTGGCGTGGTGGAGGCAGGCATGGCGCGCATCAGCACCAGTGCCATGCCGATCATCAGGGCGGCCGAGACAAAATAAACGCCGCGCCAGCCGGCCAGATCAGCCACTGCACCGGAGACGAAGCGGGCTAGCAGAATTCCCAGCACCACGCCACTGGTCACGGTGCCGACGGCTTCGCCACGTTGCTCGGGACTCGCCAGCGAAGCGGCGTAGGCAACCACCACCTGCACCACGACTGCCATCAGGCCAACGAGCACCATCGAGCCGAGCAACATGCCCCAATCCTGCGACAGACCCACTGCGCAAAGGGCCAGAGCTGACAGCAGCATTTGTGTAAGGATAAGTTTCTTGCGATTGAGCAAATCACCCAGCGGAACGATGAACAACAATCCGACGGCATAACCTGCTTGTGTCGCGGTCACTACGACACCAATCGTGCCCGGCGAAACCGACAGGCTGGCAGCCATCGATTCCAGCAAAGGCTGGGCGAAGTAGACGTTTGCGACCGCCATGGCGCAGGTAATTGCAAAAAGAAAAGTTTGATAGCGACTAAGCTTGGGGGTGTCCCGGGGTTGGGGAGCTTGCGTGTACCCACCGCTGGATTTTTCGGCTTCGATTTCCATCTTTACCGGGGCACGAGACTTGAACGGCATCGCTCCATCCTTGGAATATGTGGTTGCAAAAGAAAACCTTGTGTGAACTTTTAACAAACGAGGTTGTTAAATGCAACCACATGTGTAAAACATTTTCGTCTGACGTTAGAACTTTTTACATTTCCTGCTACCTCGCCTCTAGGAGCCCCATGGCCAAACAGCAATTATTGGCGCAGAGCGAATGCCCTGTCGCCCGCACGCTTGAAGCAATCGGAGATCGCTGGGTTTTAATGATCATCCGCGACGCATTCGACGACGTTCGCCGCTTCAGTGAATTTCAGAAACGTCTTGGTCTCGCCAAGAACATCCTCACGGTCAAGCTCAAAATGCTCGTGGAGTTGGGCGTATTCGACATTCAGCCGGCCTCCGACGGCAGTGCCTACAAAGAATATGTGCTGACTGATATGGGCCGCGCGGTGTTCCCCATCGTCGTCAGCATGCGCCAGTGGGGGGAGCGCTTCTTGTTCAACGCAGGGGAGAGCTACTCGGTGCTGCTCGACAATGAATTGTCGGAGCCAGTAGAAACCATCGCCGTACGTTCCAAGGCGGGCAAGGTGCTGACTCCGGCCGATTGTCATCGTCGGGTCGTCAAGCGCTGGGGTTGACGCGAGTCGATAGCAACCGATCGCTGATCAAGTTGCTCTGTGATGATGTTGGCGGTTACAAAGCCAGCTTCGAACTGACGTTACCGAAACCGCAAGCCCTTCATAACGATTCCCTCACCACAAGCGGGCAATCTACCGGCTGGGCACCCGAGACTTCGAGGCCATCGATCAAGTACCGGGCGGCATTGC
Organism: Pseudomonas savastanoi; assembly: GCF_020917325.1. Taxonomy (NCBI): domain Bacteria; kingdom Pseudomonadati; phylum Pseudomonadota; class Gammaproteobacteria; order Pseudomonadales; family Pseudomonadaceae; genus Pseudomonas; species Pseudomonas savastanoi. Next base: position 5,973,438 of record NZ_CP076652.1, on the reverse strand, counting down.
GACCGATCTCGTAATACGGCAGTTGCACGGTGGTCAGCGCAGGGATGAACAGTTCGGAGATGCCGATCATATTGTCATAGCCCAGCACGGCGACATCACCGGGGATTTTCAGGCCACGACCCAGCAGCAATTGATAGGCACAAAAGGCTATGCGGTCATTGCCGCAGATCAGAATATCGAACTGCGGACGGCCATCAATCATGTGCCGTTCGAGGATGGCTGCGGTTTCCCCATAGGCGTCGTGCTCGGAGAGGTCGTACTGCAAGAGTTCGCCGGTAGCCATGCCGAATGCCTGGCAGGCACGCTGCATACCCGCCTGGCGAATTTTCCAGGCCAGGCTCTTTTTTGGCAGATTGATAAACAACGGACGTCGGTAGCCCTGGCTGAACGCATGGTGCAAGGCGCGGTACTGCCCTGTTTCGTCGTCTGGCACATAACTGACGAGGCTGCTGTCATCGGCTACGCAGTTGGCGAGCACCAGCGGTTTGCTTTTCAAGCGCTGGGGAATAGTTACTTCGCGCAACCCCATGGCGCTGAAGATCAACCCGTCAGGTCGGTGGGACAGCATCAGGTCCACGTTCTGGTCGGTGGGCGGGTTGCTTAGCAGGTTGAGGATAAATACGTTCCAGCCTGCTTGCTGTGCGGTCTGCTCGATGGACAGCAGCAGTTCGACCGCAAACGGCGTTGTCGCGGTGTCCAGCGCAAACACTCCGATGGTTCGTGTCTGCAAGTTGTCGCCGCGAATCCTGCGCGCTGACAGGCTGGGTACGAATTGAAGCTCGTCAATCGCTCTACGGACTCGCTGATACGTCTCGGGGCTCAGTTTTTCCGGATTATTGAGTGCCCGAGATACCGTCATCAGGGACACACCGGCCAATCGTGCAACGTCTTTAACTGAGGTCATGCAAGGCGGGGCCTGTCAGGTTGACTGATAATTATCATGCTACAGAGGCCTGATTTTTTTCGCGACTTCAATGATTTACCTGTAAGTATCCCGAGGAGAGTTCCCAGGCGCTGGCAATACGCACCCGGCCTCCGGTTCCGTTGGCAATAAGCTTGACCCCCAGGCTGTCGGTCTGTGGATAAAGGCGGCTACTGAAGCTGAAGCGGCCGTTTTGCTCGAATACCTCAATGGATGAGCGATCCAGGAAGACTCGCAACTCAAGCCGCTCCTGTTGTGGGTCTATTGCTACGCTGCGTTGACCGCTGACGTGGGTGCCTGACTGATCGCGGTCCAGTATCAAACGTTTTAGCGACGCATCGTAGTAAAGCAGAGTTTGCTCCTTGCCATCTGAACTGCAACGCAACGCCACTCCCAGGTGACCTTCGATGCAGTCGAGCAGGTCCAGGTGTACGTGGATTTCGAGCAGATCGCCGTGTACGTCATTCAGCCACTGAGTGCCCGGTCCGCTCCACCAGGGAGTGCCTGGCAATGACGCGTTGCGCAATGCTGTCAGTTCGCGAGCGGGGTGCACGCAAAGTCGATCGTCACGCAACTCGAGTTCGCGTGGCAGGCCGAGCATTCCGCGCCAGTGATGGTTTGCAGTGGGGGTCGGGCTTTCCCACATATCGAGCCACGCCCACACCAGACGTCTGCCATCGGCAGCCACAAGGGTCTGCGCAGCATAAAAGTCATGGCCGTTATCCAGTTCGATAAAAGGCCCGCCGTTGAACTGCCATTGGCTGTCGATTTGGCCCACTCGGTAGCCGGTATGAAACTTGTTCAGTCGCTCGTAGCCCTGGGCTGGCATGCCTTGGGGGGAGTAAAGCAGTACATCGCGTCCATCAAGGCGAAACAGGTCAGGGCATTCCCACATATAACCATCGCCTTCGTTGCCACTGGACACATAGCTCACGAATTCCCAGGCGTGCAGGTCCGCAGACCGGTACAACGGCAGCAGCGGCTCGTCGCCCAGGCGCGCGCCGGCAATCAGGTACCAGTGGTCATCCTGCTGCCAGACCTTCGGGTCACGGAAATGAATGATCGTGTCTTGCGGCGGGCTGTCGATGACGGCGCCGTGTTTGACGAAGTTGATGCCGTCCAGACTGGTGGCCAGGCACTGCACCTGACGGATGAAACGCTCGTCGCCCACATCACCCAGCCACGTGTGCCCGGTGTAGATCAGCGCCAGGGTGTCGTCATATACCACTGCACTGCCGGAAAAACAGCCGTCCCGGTCGAAGTCATCACCGGGTGCCAGGGCAATGGGCAGGTGCTGCCAATGGACCAGATCGGCACTCTTTGCATGGCCCCAGTACATCGGGCCCCATTTCGCGTCGAACGGGTGGTGCTGATAGAACACGTGATATTCGCCACGAAAGAACACTACCCCGTTAGGGTCATTCATCCAGCCCGCAGGCGGGGCCAGGTGATAACCGGGTCGATAATCGTGGATTACCTGCGCCAGGCTATCCCTCAATGCATGGTGCGCGCGCTCAAGGGCGGTGGACATTGGACCTTTCATGGCATTCACAGAAAAACTCATAGGGAACCCGCTTGTACGAAGTGCGGCGTGGTGTCGTGGGTCAGGTGTTGGTCGGCGTCAGAGTGGCGTTTCAAGGCCAGGCCATCGGCGTCGAACACGTGCAGATTTTCGGTATCGAAATGCAGCGCGACCCGGTCGCCCACCTGCCATCCGGCTTTTGCCTCGCACCGGCAGATCAAGGGTTCGTTCTCGTCTGTAGCGAGGTGCACGTAGACCTCGCTGCCCAGGTATTCGACACCGCTCACGGTGACGCCAGTGCCACTGTTCGCCGCACTTAGAGATATGTGTTCCGGACGGACACCCAGGGTCAATTGCGCGTCTTCGGCAAGGCTAGAGCTGTCGAAGGGCAGGGATGTCATGCCCAGTGCCGGGATATCGATCAGGCTGTTGCGGCTTGGTGCGTGCAAGCGTACTGACAGAAAATTCATTCTCGGCGAGCCCAGAAAACCCGCGACGAAGTGGCTGGCGGGGCGCTCGTAGAGTTCGCGTGGTGAGCCAACCTGTTCGACCTGACCGCCGTTGAGGACGACAATTTTGTCAGCCAGGGTCATGGCCTCTACCTGATCGTGAGTGACGTAAATCATGGTCGAGCCCAGCCGTTTGTGGAGATGGGCGATTTCGTTGCGCATCTGCACCCGCAACGAGGCATCGAGGTTGGAGAGCGGTTCATCGAACAACAAAATGTCCGGTTCCCGCGCCATGGCTCTGCCCATGGCCACACGCTGACGCTGCCCGCCGGACAGTTCCCGGGGTTTGCGTTGCAGCAGTTTTTCCAGTTGCAGGATCTGTGCGGTTTTCAGCACGCGTTCGCGCAGGCTGCCTTTTTCAGTCTTGGCCAGCTTGAGACCGAAACTGATGTTGTCGTAGACGCTCATGTGCGGATACAAAGCGTAAGACTGAAAGACCATGCCGACGCCACGCTCGCGCGGTTCCAGGTCATTGACCCGGCGTCCGTCGATCAGCAGGTCGCCACCACAGATCGAATCCAGCCCGGCGATCAGGCGCAGCAGAGTCGACTTTCCGCAGCCCGAAGGGCCAACGAACACAACGAACTCACCTGCAGCGATCTCCAGGCTGACGTCGCGCAGAATACGTGTGCCGCCCAATTGCTTGTTGATGTTGGCTAGCTTCAATTTCATCATGATGCTGTTCCTCGTCAGTTGTGTGCATCAACCTTTCAACGCGCCTGCAGTGAGGCCGGAAACGATGCGGCGCTGGAAGATCAGCACCAGAATCACCAAGGGGACGGTCACCAGTACCGACGCCGCCATCAACAGACCCCAGGGCAATTCGTGAGAGCTGCCACCTGAAATCAGGGCGATGGCGACCGGGACCGTTCGTTGGGCATCTGTCAGGGTGAAGGTCAGGGCAAACAGGAATTCGTTCCACGCGGCAATAAAAGCCAGCAGGCCGGTGGTGACCAGCGCGGGCCACAGCAGTGGCAACAGCACACGGGTAAGCGTGACCCAAGGCGAGGCACCATCCATGATTGCCGCTTCCTCCAGTTCATGCGGCAGTTGCCCCATGAACGTGGTCAGCACCCAGACGGTGAAGGGCAGGGTGAAAATCGTGTAGCTGAGGATCAACGCCCATGAGGTGTTATAGAGACCCAGCGCGCGGATGACTTCAAACAGCCCCGACAGCACCGCGACCTGAGGAAACATGGAGACGCCGAGAACCATCATCAGGACCGTGCCGCGCCCACGGAACTTGACCCTGCCCAAGGCATAGGACGCGGTCAGACCGAGAAACAGCGCCAGCATCACGACACTCAGCGCAACCACCAGCGAGTTGGCGATGGCCTGCAGGAATGACGGCTGGCTGAGAACTGCCGCGTAATTGGAGAAGTCGGGTTTGGCAATCCAGTAGCTAGCCTCGAACAAGGCACTGGAAGGCTTCAGCGATGTCACGATGGCGTAGTAGAAAGGGAAGATCGCGTAGAGCAGCAAGATCCCTATCAGGCACCAGAAACCCATACGTAGCAGTGCTTTCTTCAGTTGGCGCAGGTTCATGAACGCACCTCCAGTTGGCGACGCCCGAGGTACAGATAAAGCATGGCAATCACTGCCACGACCAGAAACAGCAGGGTCGAGGCGGCGCTGCCGTAGCCTACGTCCTGGAATTCCACCAAATGCTGGCGGGCATAGACCGACATGCTCATGGTGCTTGAGGAGTTGGAGGTCAGCACATAGATGACGTCGAACACCCGCAGTGAGTCGAGGATGCGAAAGATCGCGGCGACCAACAAGGCCGGCATCAGCAACGGCAACGTGACACGCCAGAACACCCGCAACGGATGAATGCCGTCAACCCTGGCGGCTTCGTAGCAATCGCTTGGCAGCATCTGCAGCGCCGCGAGCATCAGCAGGGTGACGAAGGGTACGGTCTTCCAGACGTCGACAATGATCACTGCCCACATCGACAGATCCGCATCTGCCGTCCAGGCCAGCGGCGCGTCGATCAGGCCCAGGCTCAGCATCATGTGGTTGATAATGCCGAACTGGTCATTGAGCATCCATGACCAGATCTTCGCCGAGACAATAGTCGGAATCGCCCAGGGGATCAGGATCAACGCACGGACCAGCGCGCGGCCAGTGAATTTGACGTTCAACAGCAACGCCACCAACAGGCCCAGGACCATTTCCAGCCCTACCGACACCACGGTGAAATGCAAGGTGTTGCGCACCGCGTTCCACCATTGCGGATCGACCAGGACGCCAGACCAGAGGTTGCCGTCGTAGAGCAGATAATTGCTCAGGCCAATGAATGCGCCGCCTTCAGTGTCCGACAGGTCGGCGTCGGTAAGGCTGAACCAGAAAGTGCGAAGTAACGGCCAGGCCGCCACCAGCGTCAGGCACACCAGCATCGGCGTCAGAAACAGCCAGGCGGCACGTAACCTGCGACGTTGCACAGGCGTTTCCCGGGTAATCAGGACGTCGTCACCGGGAAAGTCGATAGAAGAGGAAGGCATGTTGATCTCCTTACATGTGGCTTACCAGTTCCGGCGTTTGATGCGCGTCAGGTCGCGCTCCAGGTCGACCAGTGCCTGATCGACCGGCAAATCGCCCGCCAGCACGCTATGCACTCGATCAAAGAACGCGTTGGAGACACGCGGGTAGCCGCTGGCGGTGATGGCGGCAGGGCGCATGACCCCATTGCTGAGGATGCCGTGCAACTGGGTGTAGTAAGGCATCGCCGCGAGCAACTCGGGGTCGGTATAAAGCGACTCGATAACCGGGTTGTAAGCGCCTGCCAGGGCACGCTGTTTTTGCTGTTGGGCACTGGTCAGGTACGCCACCAGTTCTGCGGCAAGCTTGGGGTTGCTGCTGTATCGCGATACCGCCAGGCCCCAGCCTCCGAGCGTGGAAGCATGAGTACCGTTCGCACCGCCACGCGGCAGGGGAGCGACGCCAACCTTGTCTTTTACCGCGCTGTCCTTGCTTTGCACCAAGGCCCAGACGTAAGGCCAGTTACGCATGAACAACGCGTTACCCGACTGGAATACACCGCGCCCTTCTTCCTCGGTGTAATTGAGCACGCCGCGCGGGGAGATGTCGCCGACCCAGCTTTTTGCCAGGGTCAATGCGGCTCTTGAGGCCTGGCTGTTCACCACGATGTCTCCTCGTGGGTTGATCAGTCCGCCGTCCGGCTGGCTGCTGATCCATTCCAGGGCGTTGCACGTCAGGCCTTCATACGCGCGCCCCTGGAAGACATAGCCCCACATATTGGCGTTGCCCGCATCGCGCTCGGCCTGTTGCACCTGCCTGGCGGTAGCGGTCATGTCCTCCCAGGTCTGGGGGATGGGCTTTTGGTATTTTTCGAGCAAATCCTTGCGGTAGTACAGCAGCCCCGAGTCGGTGAACCAGGGCATTGTCACCAGCCGGCCGTCGACGGTGGCGTTGTCCACCTGTGCCTGGAAATAGCCTTGTGTCGCATTCGCTGGAAGCAGCTCGCGCAGGTCCGTCAGGTGTGTGGCGAGCATACCCGGCCACACCATGTCGATCTGGATGATGTCGATGTCGGTGGACTTGGCGCTGAGGATCTGCTGGTAGAACGACAGGCGTTCGGTTGCCGAGTTAGGCGTTGAAACCACCTGAACGTTGTTGCCGGTCTGTTTCGACCACGCATCGACGGCTTCCTTGCACAATTGCAATTCAGCGCCGACGGCCCCGCACGAGATCGTCAGATCGGCTGCGTTCGACAGCGCAGAAAACCCGGCAGACAGGGTGAGCAGCGCGGCGGGAAGAAGAGATTTCAGCTGTTTCATAGAGCCCTCTTTATTTTTGTTTTTATAAAAGTTAACGTTAACATCGTCAATGTAACAGCGTATTTTCGATGTGGCACCCTTTTTTCTCCGATTTGCACAATTTTGTGCTGAAGGAAAAAGGCTCGGCCAACGTCACGAAAACAATAAAAACAAAACAGGAAGTCCACATGCAGAACGCATCAAGATGGCTACTCGCAGGGGTACTCGGCATCTCGACAACCGTCTCTCAGGCCGCGACTCTGGAAGAGCGGATGGCCGCATTCGAAGCCCGTGCCAGCGCTGCGGAAAAACGTGCAGCCGCAGCCGAACAGCAAACCCAGGCGCTCGCCAGGGAGCTTCAGCAACTCAAACTCTCGACCCCCGTTGCGCAGCCTGCCGCACCCACTTCTGCGTCCACCGTTGCGGCCAGTTCACAGCCGGCTCTGGATGATCGCGTGGCAAAACTCGAAGCCCGCCAGCAAAGCATGGACAAGCCAGGCAGTGCCGGACACCTCACCGACGGGTTCAGCTTCAAGGGCTACGCTCGCTCCGGTCTGTTGATCAACGACGGTTTGGGCGGAGGTCGCGGTGGGCCTTATACAACCCCCGCAGGTTCAGTCGGTGGAGCAGTCGGGCGGCTGGGTAACGAAGACGACACCTACATGCGCTTCGATCTGTCGAAAGAAATCTACGCGCAGAACGGCACGCGTTCCAAATTCACCGTCTCCATCGCCGACGGCGTTGAAAGCTATAACGACTGGACGGCCACCGAAAGCAGCCTGAACGTGCGTCAGGTATTTACCGAACTCGACCACATTGCCGCCTTCAAGGGTAATTCGGTGTTCGAGAACGCCACGCTGTGGGCCGGCAAGCGCTTCGACAGGGATAATTTCGATATCCACTGGCTGGACTCGGACGTGGTCTTTCTGGCCGGTACTGGTGGCGGTATCTACGATGTGCAGATGAACAAGGACTGGCGCTCGAACTATTCCCTGATTGGACGTAACTACGGAGATTTCAGTGAGGGCGGCGTCGATGCCGATGTGGAAAGCTACATCCTGACCTCCAACCAATTCTTCGCCAATGGTCAATGGCAGTGGATGTTCAACGCCATTGGCGCAAAGAAAAACGACGTCGGTACGCGCACCAATCAAGCGGGTTTTGCGCCCGCAGATTCAGGCCTGCACACCATGTTGGCCAATCACCAGAAAGACTTTTTCGGCAGGGAAGGCTTCTTCAAGACGGCGTTGCTCTATGGGCAGGGCCTGGGGGCTCAGGTCAAGGACATTGGCGCGGATGGCGAACTGATCGACGACGCCCGCGCGGTGCGTCTGGCCATGTACGGCGAGACGCCTGTTGCGCCGGGATGGCGCATCGGCCCGAGCTTGCTGGCCGAGCAGAGCAAAGACCGCTACGTCAAAGGCGACGATTACCGCTGGCTCACTCTGAACATGCGCCTGGCCAACGAGATCAACAGTAACTTCGAGATGGCCTACGAGTTGAGTTGGCAAACCATGGACCTTGACCCCAAAGGCTACCTGCAACGCAATGCAGTCGACGGCAACTTCTGGAAGTTTACGGTTGCGCCGACCTTCAAGCCGGACATGGGTGACCTGCTAACGCGTCCCGAATTGCGAGTGTTCGCAAGCCTCATGAACTGGTCTTCGGATCTGGACCGCTACAGCACGACCGGCAACTTCGGTAAAAGTGATTTCAACTCCGGTGGTGTCTGGCAGTTCGGCATCCAGATGGAAACCTGGTTCTAGTGCGGTAGTTCAGATGTGCCAGTGAAAATTCAGGCTCTCAATTCATTGCTGCGCTCGGGGTCTGATTTCTTCAACGGGTTGTTTCGGCACTTTTGAAAACTTGTAAAACAGATTTGGCTCACTCACGACGTACAGGTTGCCGTCGCGATCCATGGTCAGGCCTTCAGGTTGGGGAGCGCTGTTCTGGAGGTCGGAAAATGTACCCAGCAGTGATCGAATGCTGACGAAACGCCCTTTACCGTCCAGTTCTGTGATCGAGCGTGACTGATCGCTGAGCAGCAGTAAATGACCGGTTCGCGGATCGTAGTAACCGTCTGAAAGGTCGCGTGCAGCGACACTTTTCGTTATCCAGTCCAGCCGGTCGGCAATTTTGATCTGCAAACGGCCCTGATCGATGGAGCGCAGAACTCCGGAAACCTCGAACATCTGGCGCGGATCGCGTTCCTTGATCGCGAACAGGCGGTCGTTGGCAGGATCATAGGTCACGCCCTCGAATCCCTTGTTCTGGTTACTTGGGTTGATCAGTAGCGCAATGAACTGGGCTTCCTCGACGTGGATTGGGCGTGCTTGCGTCGGCAACGTGATGATGTCCAGTTGCTGGAGATCTTCATCGCACAGCACGATGCGACCATTACCCAGATAAGCCACGCCTTCTGTGTCGTCGAAACCGATCAATGGGTAGCGAGCGATTATGTCGCCGTTCGCGTCCAGCGCCAGCAGTTGCATGGGGCCTTTGTTGGTCACTGCCAGCAGTCGATCATTGTCGTAGTCGTAGGTTATCCCGGAGATATTGGCGACGTCCGGGGCAAGTGGTTTGGCGTCGATAACCACATGGAAATCCGGCAACCAGATATTCTTTTCGGCTGCCGTATTGCCCTTCACCCAGGTGCGACCGTAATGGTACAGCTGTTGGTGGACCTGAAAGTGTGCCGACACGGCGTAAGCCAGCAGCAGAACCCCGAGAGCACCTGCACTCAGCACTATCTGTGCGAGTGATACCTGCCTTCGAGCGACATTCGACCACGTCAGCCGCTTTGCCTTGATCGTTTCCAACTGCATGGCTTCAGGCACTCCCGCGTGTCGGGCGGCTGGGCGGGTGATTAATCAACATTCTGCTGCCAGGCGAAGCGATAGGCTTTCATGAGCGGTTCCGGTTTACACAGGCCGTTGTCGGCATCGGCATCGACGATGAACCAGTCAGCTCTGGAGGTCTGACCCAGCGGCCGGGCTTTTTCCGGCAAGAAGCAATTGGCCAATTGTTCACCCGGGACCAGAGCAAAGGTGCCGGGATGTTCTCGTAGCCAACGGGCTGACTGTTCGATTGCCGACGGCTTGGCAAAACCGAAATGCACGATGGGTTGGCGTGCATACAGCCAGTGGCCCTCGCGCCAGTTGACCAGTACCAGGTCGGCTCCCTGGGTGACGCTGGCGGCTTGTTCCATCAGGCTCTTGTGTGGATTTTCTCCCTCTATGACGGGTTCGATGAACCCTCTGGCGAACCACAGGCTGAGCCAGACAACCACCACTGCGGGGACCAGTCGCCCAGCCCTGACGCGGTCGTGGAACCAGCGTTTCAACAACCAGGGCAGCAAGGGGGCAGCGACCAGTACCAGACCGGGCAGCGCCGGAAAGATGTAGATCTTGCGTTTGCCACTGGAGAGGCTGAAGAACAACAGCACCAGCAAGACCCAGCCGAGCAGTACCAGAACCCGGCCATCCCGCTTGCTCAGTTGTCGGCGCCATGCCGGGATCAGCCAGGGCAGCACCAGCACCAATGGCAGCCAATACTGGGGGATGACTTTGACGAAGAAATACCAGAATGGCTCGCGATGGTCCCAGGCGCTGGCGTAGCGATTAGCCGTCTGGTGCAAGAGTATTTCCTGCACATAGGCGAAGCCTTCCGGCCCGCCATCACGCACGACCGAGATAACCATCGGCACCAGCCACAGGCAGCATGCAAGTAATAACGCCAGTAGACCCAGCGCCCAGCGGCCTATCTGTCCAGGCATGGCCACGACACCGGGCCAGCCTTTACGCGTGGCATAGGCGTAAGGGATCAACATCAATGCGGGAACAAAACCGACGCCCTTGGTGATAATGCCCAGGCCCATGGCCGCACAGCTGAAATAAAACCAGCCCCAGGCCGGTCCGAGCAACAAGTGGCGAACCAGCCCATAGAAGCCCAGCGCAATCCATAAGCACAGGAAGCTATCGATTTGTCCGGTGCGCAGGATGCTGTAGGTCTGATAGGTCGCCAGGAACAGCAAGGCGGCGTACCGTCCGATACGTCGGTTCCACAGACGGCTGCCCAGATCGTAGAGGACTGCGGTGGTCGCGCCTGCAGAGAGCAGCCCGGGCAGGTAAAGCGCGATGTTCGGGCTGCCCGTCAACCAGATGAAGAATGCGGTAGCCCACATGAACAGCGGCGGCTTGTCGGCATAAATCTCCCCGGCCCTGTGCGGGACGAACCACGAGCCGTTCTGCAGCATTTCCAGAGCAACGCCCAGAAAACGTTCTTCGTCCACGTTCTGCGGTAGACGCAGGCCCAGGCCGGCACCGACCAGTAAAACGGCCAGTGCGACCAGTAGCCATCCCTCGAGGCGAGGCGAAAGTTGAGTTCGCAACGTCATTGCTCCTCGGGTGTCTTGGCCTGTCGGCTGATCAGCTGCAGGTTGCGCATGTACACCAGCAGACCAAAGGACTGGCCGGCAATGAAGACCGGGTCCTGTCGATAAATGGCGTAAGCCAGCAAGATAGTGCTGCCCAGCATGCTCAGGTACCAGAAGCCCACCGGAATGATGCTGCGCTTCTTGAATTCGCTGTACAGCCATTGCAGGACAAAGCGTCCGGTAAAGACGGCCTGCCCGACAAAGCCGAGGATCAGCCAGAAGGTTTCGTTGTCCGGTTTCATGACCGTAGTTCCTGTGCCTCAACATCCAGGCGGGTGCGGCGGATCAACCACCAGACCCCGACCAGATCCAGAATGCCCACCAGTGCGCGGTCCAAGTTGCCGTACTTGGACACGCCGGCCTGGCGATGGCGGTGGTTGACGGGGTGCGTGACCATACGGCCGTTATGCCGCTGAATCAGCGCTGGAATGAACCGGTGCATATGGTCGAAGTACGGCAAGCGCAGAAACGCTGCCCGCTCAATCAGTTTCAGACCGCAACCGGTGTCTGGGGTAGCGTCCTTGAGAAGGCGACTACGCAGGCCGTTTGCGAATCGCGAGGCCCAGCGTTTACTGGCCGTATCGCGACGATTCACACGGTGCCCTGCCACCAGCTGGATCGCCCCGGGGCCTGCTTCGTGAGCGCGTACCAACGCCAGCATTCCTGGAATGTCCGCAGGGTCGTTCTGACCGTCACCGTCCAGGGTCGCCAGCCAGGTGCCGTTGGCCGCCAGTGCCGCGTGATAGACCGAGGTGCTCTGCCCGAGCGACTGCTCGTGGCGCAGGATCCGCAACACGGTCAGCCCGCTGTCCTTGAGGTGAGTCAGCACTTTCAAGGTGTCGTCTGTGCTGCCGTCATCAACGACCAGGATCTCGTAGCGCTCACCGTCCAGCGCTGTGCAAATCTCTTTTATCAGGCTTGGCAGGTTATCGGCTTCATTTTTGGCCGGTATCACGACGGAGAGAAAGGTGGGCGTGGTCATGGAAGTCCTTGTTATTGAAGTGGCACACAGAGCCGGGCCTGATAATGCTCCCGATACCAGTCGACGAAGGCCCTGACGCCGGTGTCGACCGAGACCTGTGGTTGAAAGTCGATCCATTGGCTCAGCGCACTGACGTCAGCCCAGGTTTGCAATACGTCGCCTGCTTGCAAAGGCAGGTAGCGTCGCTCGGCGCGCAGGCCTAGCGCGGCCTCCAGGCAATCGACGAACTCCAGCAGCTTGACGGGCTGACCGCGGCCGATGTTGAAGAGTTGGTGAGGTGGCTCGCTGCCAACCGTGTCGGGCGGCAGCAAGCGCAGACGCAGGATGCTTTCGACAATATCGTCGATGTAAGTGAAGTCTCGGGCCATTTCGCCATGGTTGTAGATATCCACAGGCTGCCCGGCCAACATGGCTTTTGTGAACTTGAACAGCGCCATGTCAGGCCGGCCCCAAGGTCCGTAGACAGTGAAAAAACGCAGTCCTGTGGCGCGCAGGCCGTACAGGTGGGAATAGCTGTAGGCGGTGAGTTCATTGGCGCGCTTGGTGGCGGCATACAGGGACAGCGGCCGGTCGACGGCATCCTCAACCTGAAACGGCATGCGCGTATTGGCGCCGTAGACCGAGCTGCTCGACGCGTAGATCAGGTGCGCTGGCCTGAACTGCCGACAGGCCTCGAGCACGTTGATAAAGCCGACCAGGTTGGATTGGGCGTAAACATTCGGTTGCTCAAGCGAATAGCGCACACCAGCCTGGGCTGCCAGGTGGATGACCTGTTCGAATTCATTGCGCGAGAACAGGGCGGACAGACCTTCGGCATCGGTGATGTCCAGCCTGTTGAACGTGAAACCTGGCAGGCGCTGGAGTATGGCCAGTCGCGATTGTTTAAGTTCGACGCTGTAATAGTCGTTGAGGTTGTCGATACCGACGACCTCTATACCGAGCTCGCACAGACGTTTGGCGACATGGAAGCCAATGAATCCGGCAGCACCTGTCACGAGCACCGTCATGGCTGGATCGCCTGGCCACGACCAATGCCATAGTAGGCAAATCCGGCATCACGCAATTGCGACGGGTCGAACAGGTTGCGGCCATCGAAAACCGCTCGATCCCGCAGTTTCTCGCCGAGCTGGTCCAGATCCAGCACCCGGTAGTCCTGCCATTCGGTCACCACTACCAGAGCATCTGCACCTTCCAGAGCATCTTGCTTGCACTGCACCAGTTGCAGGTCATCACGCTCGCCATAATGATGCCTGATAGCTTCGATCGCCTGCGGGTCGTGGGCCTGAACCCTGGCACCGGCTGCCCAGAGTGCTTCAAGCAGGGCATGGCTGGATGCTTCGCGAATATCGTCGGTATTGGGTTTGAAGGCCAGCCCCCAGACAGCGAAGACCTTGCCCTTGAGTTCGCCGTGATAATGAGCGTGGATATTTTTAAACAGACGGTGCTTCTGGCGGCGATTGACCTGTTCGACAGCATTGAGCAGCGCTGTCTCCACCCCGTTCTCGCTGGCTGTGCCGATCAGCGCCTGCAAGTCCTTGGGAAAGCATGAGCCACCGAAGCCGCAGCCTGGGTAAATGAAGTCGTAGCCAATGCGAGGGTCGGAGCCAATGCCAAGCCGGACCTGTTCTATGTCGGCACCCACCTGTTCGGCCAGGTTGGCCATCTCGTTGATGAACGAAATCTTGGTCGCCAGCAGGCAGTTGGCAGCGTACTTGGCCAGTTCCGCGCTACGGGCATCCATGATCACAAACTTCTCGCGGTTGCGACTGAACGGCTGATACAACTCGCGCATCTGCTCCAGCGCTTGCGGGCTGGCCCCGCCGACGATAATGCGATCCGGACGCAGGCAATCACTGACCGCGCAGCCTTCCTTGAAAAACTCTGGGTTGCTGATCACTTCAAAGCCGTCATCGCGTCGTGGACTGGCAGCGATTTCAGCGAGCAGGCGGTCAACTGTCCCCACGGGCGAAGTGGACTTGTTGACAATGATCCGAGCACCGTCAGCGTGTCTGAGCACGGAGCGCAGCACGGCAAACACCTGGCTCAGGTCTGCTTTGCCGTCGGCTTGCGCTGGTGTGCCAACTGCGATGAAGACCAACTCTGCAAAGCGGCTGGCGTGCACTTCATCGGTTGTGAAACTTAGTCTTTTGCAGTCCAGGCCGTTGCGGAGAAGTTCGCCAAGACCGGGCTCGAATATAGGACATATGCCTTCGCGCAGCGCATTAATGCGTTTGCTGTCGACATCCATGCAGCATACGGTGTGGCCCACTTCCGCCAGGCAGGCGGCAAGGGTAAGCCCCACATAACCGGTTCCGAACACTGTCACTTTCAAGTGCTGCTCCTTCTGCTCCATGAATTGAGGAGCCTGGTTTGTTTCAGGCGCCCGAACGCGTCTTGAACAACTAGCGCAAGATAAATGTCATAAATGTGTTAAGAAACGATGACATGAGTTTGTCATGTAGTGAAAAAGCCAAGGGCGGTCATACTTCAAGTGATCAGTTGGCAGCCTCTAGCTTCGCTTCATCATGAAAATAAAAAACAACCCTCCCAACAAAGCCGTCGCAATACCGATAGGCAGATCTTCTGGCGCGATAAGCGTGCGGGAAATGACATCCACCCAGATCATCAACAAAGCACCCAGAAGCGTGGCGACGGGCAGCAGTCGTCGATGCTCCGAGCCCACCAGACGTCTGGCGATGTGCGGCACCATCAGGCCGACGAAACCTATGGAGCCGCACAGCGCGACCAGTACGCCGGTCATCAGTGAGGCGATCAGGAAAACCAGCAGGCGCACATTGCGTACTTGCAGACCAAGGCTTGTGGCGGTCTGATCGCCGCCCATCAGTGCGTTCAGGGAACGACCCAGCCCTTGCAAAAGAACCCAGCCAGACAGAACCGTGATCAGTGGCACAACAAGCAGCTCCCAGCGCGCCAGACCCAGCCCGCCAAGCATCCAGAACAGCACTGAAGAGCTGGCGCGGTGGTCGCCCAGAAACAGCGACAGGTTGGCGATTGCCATCATCACGAAGGACATGGCCACACCGCCGAGCAGCAGGCGTTGGCTGTCCAGGCGGCCTTTGTGGCTGGCCAGCCACAGCACCAGGCACAGGCTGACCAGCGAGCCGACAAATGCAGCCAGTGGCAATGTCAGTGTGCCAAGCACTTCCCCTACATGCATGACCACGATAACTGCGCCGAGTGTCGCGCCCGAGGTCGCTCCCAGCAGGTGAGGGTCGGCCAGCGGGTTGCGCGTCGCGGCTTGCAGGACGCTGCCGATCAGGGCCAGTCCCGCGCCTGCCAGCACGCCCAGTAATACACGGGGCGTGCGTATCAGCCAGACGATGGTTTCCTGTCCCGCGGTCCAGAGGGGTGGGTTTTCGCTCGCGCCGAACAGCTTGAACATCAGGATATCCATCACCCGGTTCAACGGCACAGGGGCCGCGCCGAAGGTGATGCACACCAGGCATGAGAGCAGCAGCACGAGCGTCAGAGTGATCAGCAAACCCGTGTACCGGCGAGGACGCTCGGTCAGCCACTGCGCCAGGGTCATCGCGTCACGTCATGAAATGCCGCTGCAAGCGTCTCGATGGCTGTGACGTTATCGATACCAGGCGTCACCGCCACGTAGGGCAGCACGACATAGCGTCGGTTGCGGATCGCGTCGATGGATTGCAGCGCCGGGTTGCTTTCAAGGAAGTGCTGTTTCTGCGCGGCGCTGACTTCGCCGTAGTCGACGATCACAATAACCTCGGGGTTGCTTTGCACAACCGACTCCCAGTTGACGTGGGTCCAACTGGCCGCGACGTCGCCCATGACATTCTGCCCGCCCGCGGCGCTGATCAGTGCCTGGGGGATTGCCAGCCGCCCAGCGGTCATGGGCCGGTCTTCACCGCTGTCATACAGGAAAACCCTGGGCGGCGATTTGCCTGCCACGCTTGCCTGAACCTTGCTTACGCTGTGGCGCATTTGCGCAACCAGCGTCTCTGCGCGAGCCTGTACGTCGAATATCCGGCCCAGGTTCAGCAAGTCGTTGTAGACATCCGCAAGCGTCGCTTCAGCGCGCGGCATTATCTGCGCGCAGGACTCGGTCAGCTCATAGGCCTGAATACCCAATGGGGCCAGGCTCTGCGGCGTGACGTCGCCTCCCACCCGCATGCCATAGTTCCAGCCGGCAAAATAGAAGTCGGCGTTGGCATTGAGCAGTGTTTCCAGAGACGGGTATTTGCTGGCCAGCTCGGGCAGATTGCCAAGGTCGCGCAGCAGGCCCTGATCAGGTTTGTTCCAGCCGGTGATGCCGCTGTAGCCCACCATGTGTGATTGCAAACCCAGGGCAACCATCATTTTGGTGAGGTTTACATCATTGCTGACTGCACGCTGCGGCGCAGCCCTGAAGGTCACCGAGCGGTCGCAGCTTTGCACGGTGACGGGGTAGGCGCTGGGTTGCGCTTGCACCATCGGGCTGCACAACAAGGTGATCAAAGCCAGGCGGGTGAGCAGGGCGTTCATTTCAGGGTATCCAGGTAATGCGCGGGTAATCACGCAGAGGGTGGCTGTCGACCAGCGCCTTGGCGCCGAATACGTTGAGCAGCATTTCCGGGGTCAGCACTTCCTGGGGCGTGCCTTGCGCAATGAGCCGGCCGTGATGAATGACACACAGGCGATCACAGAATGCCGCCGCCAGGTTCAGGTCATGGATACTGGCCAGCGTCGCCACGCCGAGCTGTTTGACCAGCCCCAGCAGTTCCAGTTGATGGCGCGGGTCGAGGTGATTGGTCGGCTCGTCCAGCACCATCAACCGAGGTTCTTGCACCAGTGCCCGCGCCAGCAGGCAACGCTGTTTCTCGCCGCCGGACAACGTGTCGAACCGATGCTGTTCATAGCCCGCCAGCCCTACGGCGTTCAAAGCACTCTGCACAATCGCGCGGTCGTGGGCGCTGTCCGCAGCGAAGAAGCCCTGATGAGGCGCGCGGCCCATGCTCGTTACATCCAGCAGTGTCAGGCCGAATGCATCGGGAAACTCCTGGGCAACCACTGCTACGTGCCTGGCGCACCAGCGTGGGCTGCGGGACCAGATATCGTGAGCGCTGATCGCGACCTTGCCGCTGTGCGGACGGCTGTAGCGGAATGCACAACGCAGCAGGCTGGTCTTGCCGCTGCCATTGGGACCGATCAGGCCGACAAACTCGCCGGCAGCGATTTGCAGGTCGATATCTTTCAGGGCGAAGTGTTCGTGCGCGCAGACCGACGCCTGTTCCGGTGCCCACGCGAGACGCTCTAGCGCGAGCATCAGAAACTCAGGTCCGCAGTCACGTACAGCGAGCGGGGTTCACCCAGAATCCATTGCTGGCCTTCGTTGTACTGACTCGCTGCGTATTGCCGATCAAACAGATTGCGCGCCTGCAAGCCGAGCGTGGTATTGCGCAGTGCTTTCCATGACAGGCTGGCGTCGGCCACGGTGTAGGCGGGCAGTTCGCGGGTGTTGGCGATATCGGCGTATCGGCTGTCGACGTAGCGCAGCCCGGCGCCAATCTGCACAGCACTGCCGAGCTGTTTGTCGAGCCACAGGTTGGCCGTGCGCTTTGGCACATCGACGGGCGTATTGCCGTCACGCGAGACGGCCACGCCCGCTACGCTCTGATCAAATTGGTCATAGCGTGCACGAACGAAGGCCGCGTTGGCGGTCAGGGCCCAGTCCTGTGGCAGTTGCAGCTTCATGCTGGCCTCAAGCCCGTCGGAAGACTGCTGGCCTACCTGTTGGGTGAGGTCAGGATTGCCGGCATCGGTGGTGAGCAGCTTTTTCTTGACGATATGGTAAGCCGCCAGCGTCCACTCCAGGCGCTGGTCCCACAGTGACTGTTTGAAACCTACCTCCGATTGCCTGGCGGTGGCCAGGTCGAATTGTTGCTGTGTGGGGTTGAGAGAGACAAGGCTGCCAACGCCATCGGTGCTGGTCGAGTATTGAGCGTAGGCAGAACTGTCCGGCGTCAGCGCGTAAACCAGTCCGATTTTCCAGTTGTTGCCGATCAGGTCCTTTTCTGTGCGGCTGTCGTCACGCAGGGCGTTGCGCTCGATATCTACGTAGTCACGGCGCACGCCTGTGATTATCGAGAGTTGCTCGCTCAGTTGCGTGCGGTTTTCCCCGAAGACCGACAGTTGTCGGGTCGTGCTTTTGAACAGCTCCGAATAGGGCGACGCACTCTGAAAATTGCCCGGTGCGGGATGTTCGATATCAATGGGGTCTCCCGCCGGATTCACATCGTTGTAGGGGGAGTTGTTGGTCAACTTGAAGCGGATACGGTTGACGTCCATTCCCAGCACACTCTGGCTATCCATCCCGCCCAGACTGTGTTTGAAGGTGAACGTCTGTCGATCTCCCACCTGCTCCTGATTGTGCTTGATGCTGAAATAGCCGCTGCGCGACAGCTGCTGAGTGGCAGCGTCCCAGTTGTAGTTTTCGGCGTTCTGCCAGCGTCGGTGCGAGGTCAGGTAGTAAAGCTCGTTGGATGAAGTCAGCCGGTCGGAGATCTGCCAGTCGGTGGTCAGCCGCGTCCATTGGTCATCGTAATGTTGCTTGTCGTTCTCGATGTTGTAGTTCTTGTCTCGCAAGCCTTCGTGATAACGGCCGTTGATCATCGGCACGCCGAAGTAGTTCATCGGGCGCTGATTGCCGCCGTCATGGGCGAGGGTGAACGACAGGTCTTCGCTGGCCTGCCAGCGCAGGGCACCGCTGAAGAACGTGCTTTGCGAGTCGCCGTCATTGATCCAGCCGTTGCTGCGCAGCTGATTGAGGTTCAAGCGATAGCTCAATTGATCGGTTAACGAGCCGCCGCTGTCCAGCGCAGTTTGCTGGCTATCGTACGAACCGTAGCCAAGGCGCAGGTGGTTTTCGATATCGCCTTCAAAAGGCTTCTTGGGGATGACATTGATCACTGCCCCGGTAGCACCTTCGCCATAGAGCACGGAGGCCGGGCCGCGCAGCACTTCAATGCGGTCGATTGCCCAGGTATCGACCGGCATGGTGACGGTGCCCATGGCGCTGTACATGCGGCTGCCGTCATACAATTGCATCACCGAGCCCTGACCTGTGAAACCACGCGCGGACAACGCCGTGCCTCCGTCGCCGGGCTTACCGATCGCCGTGATGCCGGGGCTGCGGGCCACGGCCTGCTGCACATTGGCGTCACCGCGACTGCGAACCTCGTCGCCATCGAGCGAGCTGGTGCTGGCCGGGGTCTGCAAGGCCGTCAATGGCAGGCGAGAACCCGCATGCGTAACTGAATCGAGATGCTCTGCATCTTGCGACAGGGCCGTAGCGTTAATCGTGGACGGAGCAAGCTCGACCTGTTCGGA
Organism: Pseudomonas savastanoi; assembly: GCF_020917325.1. Classification (NCBI taxonomy): domain Bacteria; kingdom Pseudomonadati; phylum Pseudomonadota; class Gammaproteobacteria; order Pseudomonadales; family Pseudomonadaceae; genus Pseudomonas; species Pseudomonas savastanoi. The sequence goes on along the minus strand of NZ_CP076652.1, from coordinate 5,953,939 downwards.
AGCGTTTGCGTAGCTCGCGCTGCTGGCCAGCAGGCAGAGCGTTGCGACTGCACGGCGGGAATGGAAACGAGGGCTGATCATGGATTGAAGGGTCGCTTTGGAGGACTGCGTTTGGTAACCTTTAATTGTTATAACATAACATTTGTAGGCCGGCATACCCGCTTACTAATCTTCAAGGGGTGGGGGCGGTTCGATCTATAGCGCTGGCGAATGCAGAATCTCTTTCAGAAGAGCGGGGCCGCCAGGGAGGTGTTCGGGCATCGCTTCCATGACTTGAGTTAAGTCATGCGAAAAATCGTAGAGTCAAAACCTTGTGTGGACGGTTACGTCAGAAATCAAATCTATCCAGTAACCAGTTAAGTTCCTGGACCGTCAACGCAATTGCCTCATGCATCTCATCGAGAGAGGCGTTGAAACGCCCCGACTCAAGGTGCTTGAACCGAAGGCACAGGCCGTTGTGCTCTCAGCAAAGGATTTTCACGTGTTTACCGTGTCGATTCAGAAAAAAGCAAGGGATCGGACACGGCGACTTTTATGTCCACATTTGACAGATTTCGAAATCAGCACACTAGCGACCATCTGCCTGAAGGCACATTTTTTTACCATCGACCACTTTACATGGCCAGTGATCATTAATATAAGTGTCGGGTTTGAAGCAGGCATTTTGATTATTTACCCAGAATGTTTGCCAGCCAGAGCCTGAAGGTCTCAGATCATTGCATAACGAGTAACCGGTCGATACGAGCCACAGTGTGGTTAATATAGGCAGAGGAAGAGATACATACAGAAGCGTTTTCAAGAAGAGCTTAAACATTACACTTTGAAATTTTGCAGCACGCGTACCGGGTTCTGGAGAAAAAACCTTTCGCGTGGTAAATGCCGCTATTGCAGCATATCCCATCAATATCGCAATAAACGGCGCGGCAAGAAGGGCATAGGCTATATATTGAACTTCTATGATCGGAGCGTTTCTCCAGAGGCGTCCATAGACGGGTGTCACGCCGTCGACAATTATATATACGGCGCTGGCCAGTAGCAGGATAGCCAGTAAAAGCCCCAACACGGTGATGAGGCGAAAGTATTTGGGGAGTGAGTCGATGGATGCACTTTTAACTTTTTTCATAGCTTAGGTAGCCTAAATTGTCCTAGGCGTGGGAGTTCAGGGACTGGTAAGTTGGGCATTATTTGATCGGTGACATTGCGTTTGAACCAGTCTTTGGCGGCTTTTTCCGCTTCGCTCATCAAGGCATCAATAAGATTGTCAGGAAGGCTTCTTATTGAGTTTCTTATGTTGTCAGGATTGATTTTTTTTAGGGTTTCACCGAGCTCTTCTAAGTGGTTGATTGTATAGTCAGTGTAGAGGCGTACCTGTTCTTTTAAGCCGCTCTTGATTCCATTGTTATTGTCTATCACGTTTAAAAAATAACTGGCTGCGAAAACAAATGCCACGCCGATAGCGACAGGTATTATTGCTGATCCTATGAAAACACCGGCGATACCTGCGGCTGCATAGCCGACAGCCGTTGCGATACCCGCTTTGACCAACTCAACGCCGACGCCGACGAAAAGGTCAGACATGACACTTTCGTCAGAGAGAAAGTGCTCAAATAATTCTATTCCTACCGCGACATAGGCGGAAAGTTTAAAACCCTTTATGGCCTCGCCATTGAGGCTGTATTTACCTATACCTACCTCAATAAGCTTCGCATTTTGAGCTAAATATCGTGTTCCCTTGAGCACCGATCTTAGTCCTGGCCTGCCCGTGATGATAACGTACTCCTTACCATTGACTATTGTATATTTAAGTCGGGTCTTATAGCCTCCGATGCGCTTCCACAGTTGCCCTAACTTAAATGTATCACGGGCTGCCATTCCGGTAGGCACTACCCAGTTGGTATTAACCCACTGATGCGCAGTGCTCTGGTAAAGCGACTTGGTACAGCCCCACCCCCCATCCAGTAGTTCTTTATCAGTCCGTGGGCACAGCCAATGCGTTTGTGTGGATCCTTCGTGCGGGGAACTGATGCCTGCCGCCAGGCGATTGGCGTCCTGAAGGGTCAGCACAATCATTTCAGTATGATTTGTGTCTAGGTCATGCTCGAGCTTTTGAGCCTGTTCGTTGGTCAGTCCCATCGTGTCCTCCCTGAATTTCGCAAATGTAAACTCGGACAGCATCCTGGTCAAACTGTGCCTTTGTTAAAAATGTTACAAAAATAATTTCCTGCCGTCATCTGGCTCAAGTCACATCCTCTCTCTGCGCAGCTTGACAGATAAGAGCTCAGGCGGTCTCATTATTCACTTCCAGACTTTATTGCAGGATGCACAGATGATTTTTAATGCACTGGAACAGTTGACTCAGCAGAACAGTCGACTAATCACCTTTGACTCGCCACTGCCTCCCGAGCAAGAGCTGCGTCTGGAAAATTTTTCAGGACGTGAAGCGATTTCTGAACTTTTTGCGTTTGAGGCCACGCTGATATCAAGTGACGCTCGAATTGAGTTGAAAAAGCTTGTGGGCAAGAAGGTTTCCCTCGGTCTCACCCTTGCTGATGGAAATGTACGTCATCTTAGTGCTCACGTATCGGACTTCGTGCATTTGGGGGCCGATGGAGGCGTCGCCAGCTATCATGCGCGGCTGGTGCCGTGGGTCTGGCTGCTTAGCAGGCGCAGTGATTCGCGCGTTTTTCAGGACAAAACAGTAGAAGAGGTTGTAAGGGAAATTTTTTCCTATTATCAGAGCCTCGCAGTATTTGAGTTTCGTCTGACTCGTCCTCTAAAGAAAATGAGTTACTGTACTCAGTATATGGAGTCAGACTTAAATTTTATTCTTCGTCTCCTCGAAGCTGAAGGTTTATTTTTTACGTTTCAACATTCCCAAGATGAACACTGCATGATGATCATGGATGACAGTCGCGATCTTCCTGCGCTGCCTGCTCAACCCGTCATTCGGTATCATCGCGCATCTGTCACCGAAGAGGCTGACTCGATCACCACGTGGTCATCCTCTCGTAACCTACAGCCTACTCAGTTGGCCATGAAGTCTTTCGACTATAAACAGCCCAGAGATCCGCAACTGGTACAGATGAAATCAATCGCCAAACAGGGCGAGGTGGGAGAGTTTGAAACCTTCGATTATGAGGGGGTATACGGTTACACTGATCTTGAAGATGGCCAACAAAAAGCCCGAAACCGGCTAGAGGCGATGGAGGTATTAGGCAAGCAGTTTTCGGGTTCCAGTAACTGCCGTGTCATGGAGCCTGGATATTTCTTTGAGCTGACGCAGCACTACGATCATGACCAAGATAGCCAGGAGGACAGGCAGTTTTTATTGCTGAGCGTAAATCACTCAGGCCAGAACAACTATCTCAGTCACGGTGAGCCCGGTTACCAGAATTCATTTGAGTGCATCCGTCGTAAGATCCCTTACAGGCATAGACTGTCTACACCGCGGGCTGCAATCCGCGGCCCGCAAACCGCCATCATCGTCGGCCCCCCCGGCGAAGAAATCTACACTGATGAAATGGGCCGTGTAAAAGTGCAGTTCCACTGGGACCGCTATGGCCAGTTCGACGACAAAAGCTCCTGCTGGGTCCGCGTTGCCCAATCCGGTGCCAGCGGCGGTTTCGGCAGCATTCAGATCCCTCGTGTCGGCGACGAAGTCGTAGTGGTATTCCTCGACGGTAACCCTGACCGCCCGCTGATCATGGGCAGTCTCTACAACAGCCAGAACACGCCGCCATGGTCTCTCCCGGCCAACAAGACTCAAAGTGGCTTCCTGACCCGGTCGATGAAAGGCCATGGCGGCACAGCGAACTTCTTTCGCTTTGAAGACAAGGCCGGTGCTGAGCAAGTCATCATGCACGCCGAGCGCAACATGGACACCGAGATTGAATTCGACGAGACGCACAAAGTCGGTAACAACCGCTTGATGACAATTGATGGCATGCAAACCGAGATCATCAAGAAAGACGCTGTGATGAATGTTCAGGAAGGCTCACTGACGATTCAGGTTGATAACCAGTTCATCCAGGTCAATGCCAAGCAGCACATCATTCTTCAGGTAGGCGAAAGCAGCATCACCCTTACGCCGGACGGAATCGAGATCAAAGGCAACGCCATTACCACAGTGAGCAAGGGCACAACTCAAATCACCGGCGCGCCGGTCAGAGTCAATGACTGAGGTAGCGAGCCGATGACCAGCACCAGTATTTATGATCGTATTTAAGAAAGGCTTTTGGCTCAGGGGGCACTAGGCTCTGTACGTAAAGTGGCTGCGCTCGGTGATGTTGCGAAAAACAGGCTCGAGCGCGAGTCCGATCGGAATGCTCATTTACAACACGTAGAGTCGAGCGCGACCCCGGCCGTTCCTCGCCTGTTTTTGCCTTGCCTGACCTTCGCTCGCCGACTTTTCGTACAGAACCTAGGCTGCATGGTTCTGGCTACTCATGCCCGCCTTGTTACCACCAACTCCACCGCTGCAATACGGTCCACGTCTTCGTAACCCTCTTCAAGCAGCTCTTCGCCAAACACATCCGGGTCCAGTTCGCGGTAGGTCCATGCCAGGGCCGCATGATCGATATCGTCGCGCACGGCCTCGAAGAACGGGTCGTGCTCGCCCACCATGGCCACACCGGTATAGAGCACCAACGAGCCGCCCGGGGTAAGGCGATCCAGCGATTCGCGCAGGATGCGCACTGACAGGTCCGCGCCTAATGCGTCACCACCGTGGCGGTAGGCGCGGCGCTTGGCGTCTTTCATGTACGGCGGGTTGGCAACGATGAGGTCGAAGTTGCCTGTCAGGCCCGAGAGGATATCGCTGTGGCAGCATTGCATGTTTTCCAGCCCGGCCACCCTGGCGTTGGTCTGAGCGAAATGCAGGGCCTTGGGGTTAATGTCGACGGCGCAGACCTGCGCCTGCGGGCGCGCAACCGCGATCAGCAGGGCACCAGCGCCGGTGCCACAGCCGATGTCGACGGCGCGGTTGATGGAGTGCGAAGTGCCTTGCAGATGGCGATTGATGGAGTGCGCAAAGCGATAGGTATCCGGACCGAAAAACACCGAGTCTTCATCGCCGGTAGGAAATGCGGAATGCACCAGTAACAAGTCATCCAGGCTTGAAAATCTCACCCGGCTCTTCACGCCGTCTTCGCTGCGTTGAAGAATACCGGCTTCCAACAGCCCCTGAGCCTCTGCAACCGGAAGCATGGATTCCGGTATCGTACGGCTCCATCCGAAGACATCCCGCAGCGATACCGCAGTGCGGTTCTCCGGGCGTTGATTGACGTGTTGATGAGTCAACGGCGTGGGCGTGATGAAACGATAGCCACTGGTTTTGAGGCGCTGGGCGAGCGCAATCAGCGCGGCGCTGTCGGGCAATGAATGACTCATGGGCGGGCTCCTGTCACTCGCTCGGCCATGCTGCTGACAAACAGGCGAGTGGCATGTAGCCCGGCGGCCGACGCGTGCCTTGCCGGGGACATGCTCTCGATCAACGTGGACATCTTCTCGGACGCCGCTGCCGACTCGAGTTTCATGTGCAGCTCGCGCACATCCGGGTCAGCATCCGCCGACGCAGGCCCCGCAAGAACCGGCGACGGCTGAGCGCCGCCTTGCAGATTGCGGAAACGGGAACGAAATGCTTCCGGCAGACGCTTGCCGACAGGCGGCTGAGCGCTCCCATCCGACAGCCAGTCGCCAGCGATCCAGTCGTGCACCAATTGCTTCTCGTAGCCATTGAACACGCCGAACATCGGTGCACCGACCCCTTCGAACAGTTTCCAGAAGCGGCTATTAAGAGGGTCTTCGTGACGCTTGATCCAGCCCCTGTTTTGCAGCACGGCAAGAAATTCCGGGATCTGGTCAGGCTCGGCAAGCCACTCGTTGACCGTCTTGCCGTCCAGACGGCAATAGTCGGAATGCATGTGCTGACCAAAGGTCCGCTTGCGCTCCAGCATGGCGATCACTTCCTGCTCCAGATCGAACGACTGGATGACCTGGGTAGAGCCCATGCCCAACTCGTTCAGTCGGTAGCCATTGGCGACACGGCGATAAAACTCGTCACGCTCCTGGCCCACAGGCAACAGCTCAAGAACGCTCTGCGCAGCCTTGCGTGCGTGGCCGGTGCTGGCGTTATCGATCGTCACATGCAACGTGAAGTAATAAGGGTCGATGCCCAGTTCATTCAGTTCGAACGATGTGATGAGCAAATGCAGCGGCAGCTGTTCATAGCCCAGGTTGTAACCAATCACCTCGGGAAGGTACTGCTCGCTCAATTGCCCGAGCGACAGCTGAATGGCACCTTGCAGGTAGGCGTCATCTGCCAGTGGGGCGCTGGTATCGCAGTCCAGATCGGCCAGCAATTTGCGGTACAGGGAGACATGATTCTGCGCCTGTTCGCCGTCACCCAGTTCTTCCAGGTAAGTACGAATCAGCCCGTGAAAACGGTAGTCTGCCCAATGCGGCAGCAAGCCATACAGCCATGCGCCGTCAACCAGCTTGGTCGGCGCGACCTGCTGAATGAAATACATCGCTTGAGCCTTGGTCTTGAAAAATCGCCTGGGTTGTCCGGCGCGACGTTGTTCAAGATAGAGCGCATAGTGATCGGCTACGACCCCTACGTTCTGCTCCATCCAGTGTTCCAGCGTTTCAGGCTGAGCCGGAAGGTCGCAGTTTTCCCGCTCGGCCAGGGCCAGGCAGTGATTCAGAAACATGACCGCATCGTGTTGATATTCTGGAGCACGTTCACTCATCCATGATTGATAGACGGTTTTTGAACAGGCTTCTTCAACGACGGTTTTGACGACGGCATTGCCGTTCATCACTTGAAGAGACGTCATGAAAATCGTACCTCGGCAGTTGAAAATCACGATTGACGCGGTCACGCGGGACTTTCTGTTTTTCTATGCAGCGTAGATAAGTGAGTACCGTGATACGGGGAAATTCAGCGTATTTTGCCGAGGGCCGATAGGTGGCGAATGTGGTTATTCCATGAGCACGAATGCCTCACGGAAAAAATGTATTCTGGTTCTGTGTGCACATCAGGAACAGGCGATCATGGACAACTCACATGGCGTACAGAACCTTGTCTGGCAAACCAGCCAAGTGTCCTCGACAGACCGTGAGCAGCATTTGAAGCAAACCCCGAAAACAGTCTGGCTGACCGGATTCAGCGGCTCCGGAAAATCCACCATAGCGTTTGCGCTGGAGCGAGCGTTGATGGACCGTGGCAGGCTTGCGTACACTCTGGATGGCGACAACATACGTCAGGGTTTGTGCCGGGATCTGGGTTTTGCTGCGGCAGACCGTTCGGAGAACATCAGGCGCATCGCTGAAGTCGCCCGATTGATGAATGACGCAGGCCTGATCGTTGTCTCGTCGTTCATTTCGCCCTATGAGACCGACCGGGAAACCGCTCGCTCGATCATTGGCCACGAGCGCTTCATCGAAGTGTTTGTCAGCACACCGCTTGAAACCTGCATTCAGCGTGACCCCAAAGGGCTCTATCGCCGGGCGTTGGCAGGCGAGTTGAAAGACTTTACCGGCATCAGCGCCCCCTACGAACCGCCTGCTGGCGCCGCCCTGTGTCTTGATACCAGTCGATTAGCAATTGACGACTGTCTTAAGCAAGTTTTACGGCTGCTCAGCCTGAATACATAAGCTGGCTGCCTCACCTGCAGGGTTCAGTATCATCGATACATCGGCGTTTTGCTGCAAGCGGTCGGAAAGGCTGAACACAGGTTTTGGGCGTGGGTCAAAACGTTTATATCGTCGATAACGATGATGTATTCAGCCCACACAAGGATGATCGAAAATGAACAATTATTTTCGCATGAGCGCCATTGCCATCGTGCTTTCGCTAGGCTCTCAAGTGGTTACTGCTGCGCAGGACGCTGACGACTTTGTAAAAGATGCTTCTGCAGCAGGGATCGCAGAAGTTCTGGTCGGCAAGCTTGTACAGGATGAGCAGGGTGTGTCTGCCGACGTGAAGAAGTTTGCTCAGCAAATGGTCACAGACCACACGGCTGCTAACAATCAGCTGGCAACGATTGCCAAAAGCAAGAACCTTGAACTGTCCGAAGACCCCATACTCAGGGATAAAGCCGAGGCCGCCATTCTGGAAATGCACAAGACGTCGTTTGATCAAGCGTATGCCAATAATCAGGTCATTGCGCATGAGCAGGCGACCAAGCTGTACAAGGAAGAGGCCGATAACGGTGATGACCCCGAGCTCAAGGCGTTTGCCAAAGCCACGTTGCCAACACTTGAGCAGCATCTTGAACAGGCGAAAAAACTTGCAGCTGCGCATGGCGACGACGCTGCCAAAAAGTGATGTAACTGTAAAAACGTGATGGGATATTGCGCATGATGACATCTTCCTGGCGAGAGGTAACGTCATGCGGCTATTGATACGTTACTGAATGATATGACTTTCGGCGCTGTAAATATCTGAGCGTTCGTGAATGAATAGATCTTCTATAGTCATACGAGTCATGGTTATACCCTTTTCAGTAACCGAGTGACTTATCCACAGGCAAGGCTGGTGTCCAGCCTGCCCGGGGACTCGTCTTATAGACGGTGTGCCATTGATGTGATCAGCGTTCTGGCAGGCTGTTATCAAGCAAGGTTCCAACCCCGAAGACCTTTATAGCCATCACCACCTGAAGACCCCGACGTGCAAGCAGCGCCTGAGCCTCGAAAGCACGAAGCCCTTTTACAAACACCGCGTCGGTCAACGCAGTATCCAACTCGCCCTGAGACGGGAGAGGTTTACGGGAGCGAAGTTTTTTCATGATTCCGTTCTCCTGAACAAGACAGGCTTAAACCCGTTTCAAACATTTTTGCCCTGTACAAAACCAGAACCCAGATCCGCACCGGTAATAGGGTTGGCAGTCGGATCGGACTGGGTCCGCTCCTTCATCATTTCCAGCACGTCTGCATCCTTGGCATCCAGCTTGACGGAAGCCGTGCCATCGCCGCCATCGACAGCCGGTTGTGGCGATTCCACATACTCCCAGTTACCGCCCTGGTTCCACGGGCCGCGTACGTTGGGTTCACCGGACATGTTGAAGTACTTGTTGGTAAATTCCGGCATGCCCGGCAGTTTGCCCTGCGGAAAGTTGGGCTGGATGGCGTGCAGGGCTTTTTCGAAAGACAACTGATGCGCGATTTCACGTGTCATCAGAAAGCCCAGCGCCTCTTTCACCCCCGGGTCATCTGTCACGTTCATCAAACGCTCGTAAACAATCTTCGCTCTGGATTCCGCAGCGATGTTGGAGCGGAAGTCAGCTGTTGGCTCGCCAATGGTATCGATGTAAGCCGCCGTAAAAGGCACACCGGCAGAGTTGGTCAACGGCGCACCGGCCCCGTACAGCAGGCTGGTGATATGGGAGTCGTTGCCATTGCCGTTGATGGAGCGGTAAAGCTCGCCTTCTTCTTCGATGCCTTCAGCCAATTGACCTTTGGCGCCTTTATTGAGCATGACAATAATGGAGCCGACTATTTCCAGGTGGCTCAACTCTTCGGTGGCGATGTCCATCAGCAGGTCTTTACGGCCTGGGTCTTCCTCGCTCAACCCTTGAGTGAAATAACGTCCGGCTGCTGCCAGCTCGCCTTGGGCACCGCCGAACTGTTCCAGCAGAAGATTGGCCAGTCCAGGGTTTGGTCTAGCTACCCGCACGGTATATTGAAGCCGCTTGTTATGAATAAACATGTCGTATCCTCAGGCGTGATCCTTTGGGAAGCGTCAACCCACCTGGATGGGTTTGATTCAACGCAGTCACTGGATATGAGAAGGCGGGCATGTATACGTTGCGTATAACTTTAGCGAACGGGATGAACGGCCTGAAAATCCGGGTTCAATAGAATTTTCTTATTCGCTGAATGTTTGAAAAACAACACACTCTTAGTTCAGAGGCCCCGCAGGCAATGCTCAGAGCGTAAGCCATCTGTGCTGGCGAAAAATTCAAAAAATAGGGGTTATAAACAAAGTCTATTAGTTGTCATAGCCTTGCGGCCATCCCTATCGGCACAAGCGAGGGTGGCTATATGATATCGCTTACATTATGGCATTAATATTTTGAATTTTTCGAAAACCCTGCGATCTGTTTTGCGAGTCGACAAAGCAGGAGCAACACAATGGCTGATGAAAAACACTACCGTATCGATTACCTGCTGCATGGCAGTTACAAGACGTTCTATATAAGAGCGGTTGTCATGGACAATAAAGAAGCCTGGCACTGGGCGTCGGTTGATGCAGGATTCGGTGCGATCCCCAAGTACCGTTCCGACCCGGTACCAAAGCTGAGCAAGCCTCAGGCTGAAAAGCTGGGGTTGTCGAACGTGGAGTGGACGAGGGCTTGAAAGGTCCTCGTTCAAAACGCTATGAAGCTCACCGTCGTGCGTCACGATGCCGCACGACGGTGTACGCGCTGAAAAATCTGTGGTCGGCAGATCTGCCGGATGGACACCCGTTTCCCGCCATACTGAGCTGAATTCACCTCGTTTGGATCAGCGTTTATCGCAAGCTCCGCACCTCACACCCCGCTTCCGCTCCCCGCCGCAAATCCCCGCAACCTCACGTTCTACGTGGCCCTGCCGATAGCCCGATATCAGATTATGGCCCTCATTGAACTTCCCCGATAGGGCACAGCTCTGAGGTGATGTCACTATGCCTCTATCTGAATGGATGATTCCCTTCAAAGCGGCACCACTGACCTTGCACCTGCCGTGATGCAAAGAAATAAAGGAGCTTTTTCAGCCGGATCGGGCACCCTAATTAAAATAGAGACCACTATGAACATCCTTTCGCCTGGTATTTACCTTACCAATCGCCTGCGGTTCCCTGCCAAGTTTGCCGTTTTAGCCATCATTATCGTCATCCCGCTGATCGTTCTCGGTCTTCGGGTTTTCAACAGTCTGAATGCGAGCATCGACACCGTTGCCCAGGAACGCATCGGTCGTGAATATTTGCATGTCGTGACGCCCGTTCTCCGACTCTCCATGCTGCAGCGTGCAGCAACCAACCGTTTGCTCGCCGGTGATGCCTCCGCTGCTCAGGATCTGGCCAGCAACCGCACTCAGCTTGAAACAGCATTTAATAACCTCGCCGACATGGATGCCCGCCAGGGAAGTCTGCTGGAGACCGAGAGTCGTGTGCAGCGTCTTCGTGAAAGTGCGCGTTCCCTGATGGAAAGTATCAAGCCCGGTCTTTCGCAGGACGAGGTGTTTGCACAGTGGAATGAGCAGCTGGCCCAGACACTCAACTTTATCTATTACGTCTCGGCTACCTCGGGCATGGTACTGGACGAAGATTATGCCTCGCTGTTTCTGATCGACCTGAGCACCATTCGCATGCCCAGAGAAATCAACGTGGCCGGTCAGATCCGGGGTATCACCGCCGGTTTGAGTACTGGTCAGGGGCTAAGCGTACCGATGCGCGGCTCGCTTGAGAGCCTGTTGAAGATCGAGCTGCAATTTCGCGCGGAGCTGGAGCAAAGCATTCGACTGCTCAAGCGTCGTGCGCCAGAGCTTGCTGCCCGCATTGGCGACCCTATCGCTTCGGCTACCTCGACGATGGACGGCTTTCGCAATGACCTGCAAGCGTACGTCAAAGGTACGGAATTCTCGGTGCCGCAGGGGCAGGCGCTGAGCGCGCGCGGTAACGCTGTGGTCGCCGGGCTTTATAAGGCCCAGGACGAAATTCAGAGTGCGCTTCAAGGTGAACTGGATACGCGTTACAGCGCGCTGCTGCTGCAACGCGAAGTCGTGATTGCCATGTGCGTAATCATGGGCTTGCTGCTGCTCTATGCGTTCTTCAGCATCTACCGTGCCCTGCGTCTGACCATCGACGGCCTGCTGGGCGTCACCCGTCGTCTGGCCAACGGTGATCTGAGTGCCCGTGTACAGGTGAGCAGCAAGGACGAAGTGGCTGACATCGCCAACGGTCTGAACCTGATGGCCGAAGCATTCGCCAGCTCCATTTCGCACATGGACCGCACGTCATACGAACTGTCTGATGTGGCTGCCCGACTGGGCACCTCCATCGGTCTGGCCAAGCAGTCGATGAACGCGCAACAAGCTGAAACCGAGCAAGTGGCGACGGCCATCAACGAAATGACCACAAGCGTGGCCGACGTAGCGCAGAACACCGAAGGTGCTGCGCTGGCTGCCGATGAAGCGAACACCGCCTCGCGTAACGGGCTGCGCATCATGCATCAGGCCCACTCGACCATTCAGGCTCTGGCTGAAGAAGTGGAAGTCAGCGCCCAGAAAGTCCAGGCGCTGGCCCTGCACAGTCAGTCGATTGGTGGGGTTATTCAGGTCATCAGTACGATTGCCGATCAGACCAACTTGCTGGCCCTGAATGCTGCCATCGAAGCGGCTCGGGCTGGCGAGCAGGGCCGCGGGTTTGCTGTGGTGGCTGATGAAGTCCGCACGCTGGCTTCGCGCACTCAGGCGTCGACCGAAGAAATCCGCAACATCATCCAGCAACTGCAAAGTGCCACCGATGCTGCCGTGCAGCAGATGCAGGCCGGCCAGCAAAAGGCCCAAGCGTGCATCAGTGCCGCCAGCGATGCTTCTGGCAGCCTGTCGAGCATCAGCCAGGGCGTCGAGCGTATCGTCGAGATGAACACTCAGATCGCCAGCGCCGCGGTGCAGCAGCATGCGGTTTCCGAAGACATCAACCGTAATGTCATGGAGATTCGCAACAGCTCCGGCACCTTGATGCTGGGTATCGACAACAATGCAGTCACTGCCGAAGAACTGGCGCGAGTTGCTAGCGACATGCGCAATGTCGTGGCGCGTTTCAAGCTGGTTGCCTGACCGGATCGGGGGCTTGCAGCCCCCGATTCTCCTCTCGAATCGGCGTTCGAACGCTGATTGCCTTTTTTCGATCAAGTTTTGCTCTTCTGCGGCCGATAGCTCTGGCGCGCGGGTTTGCTGTCCATAAAAACAAATCTTCAGCTCTTTCGTCGCGCACAAAAAGCATTTTCAGGAGATTTTATGAACAGCAGCTTTGCGAATATCAGCGTCAACATGAAGTTGGCATTGGGCTTTGGGACGGTTCTTTTTTTCACTGCCATTCTCGCCCTGGTCGGCTGGACCAGCCTCGATAAACTCATCAATCGTACCGACAGAATCGGCGATATCACTGAGTTGAGTGACAACCTGACCAATCTGCGCGTCGCGCGCCTGCAATATATGCTGGCTGACGGCGATGAAACCGCCGCACAAAACATGCAGAGCAAGCTGGATGTCTTCAAGGCGCAGCAGCAATCACTGCTCATCAGCTTCAACAACCCGCTCAACCTCAAGCCTCTGCGCGAACTGGCCGATGTAACACGTGACTATGAAGCCTCGTTGAACAGCATGCGCGCTGCGTTTCAGGCTGGCGCCAAAGTGCGTAATGACATGACCGCCAACGCCATGGTTGCCATGCGCGCTGTCGACTCGTTGAACGATGCCGTCATGCAGATCGATCCTGCGGACCCGGCGCGTTTCGATCAGGTCCAACTGGCGACTACCGCCAGGCAAGACCTGATTCTGGTTCGCTATGAAGTACGTGGTTATACCGGCAACCCCAATGACAAGACCGAGAAAGCAGCTTTTCAGCAACTGGATACGGCGATCAGTCATCTGGACAGGCTCAAAACCGCTTTTGGCGCTGCCAACCGCGAACAGATTGCCCAGTTTGAAAGCGCTCTTCGCAGCTATCGCAGCTCGGTCGACGCTTTCAAGGCCACCACTCAGACTGCTGCGAGCGTGCGCAAGGACCTGACTTCCCAAGGAGCTGCCATCGTCAAACTGGGCGAAGAGCTGTATGGCATTCAGATGCAGATGGGCAAGGATGACACCGCTCAGGCGCGTAACCTGCAGATCGGTTGCGTTCTATTGGTCATGTTGCTGGGCATTCTTGCGGCCATCGTCATCACCCGTCAGATCACCCGGCCGCTGCGCGAAACGCTGGCGATTGTCGAGCGCATCGCTGCTGGCGACCTGACTCATACCGAAGCCGTCACCCGACGTGACGAACTGGGCGTATTGCAGCAGGGCATCCAGCGCATGGGCACAACCCTGCGCGAGCTGATTTCCGGTATTCGCGACGGCGTCACGCAGATTGCCAGCGCTGCCGAAGAGCTGTCGGCGGTTACCGAGCAGACCAGCGCCGGGGTCAACAGCCAGAAGGTCGAGACCGATCAGGTGGCGACCGCCATGCATGAAATGTCGGCCACCGTGCACGAAGTGGCACGCAATGCCGAGCAGGCGTCCGTTGCTGCCTCCGATGCCGACAAGCAGGCTCGTGACGGTGACAAGGTCGTCGGCGAAGCCATCCAGCAGATCGAGCGACTGGCCGCCGAGGTGGTGCGCTCATCCGATGCAATGAATGTGCTGGAGCAGGAAAGCGACAAGATCGGCAAGGTTATGGATGTAATCAAGGCGGTTGCCGAGCAGACCAACCTGCTGGCACTCAACGCAGCCATCGAAGCCGCGCGTGCCGGGGAAGCCGGTCGCGGTTTTGCTGTGGTGGCCGACGAAGTTCGCGGCTTGGCGCAACGGACCCAGCAGTCCACCGAGGAGATCGAAGGCCTGGTGGCGGCATTGCAGAATGGCACGCGTCAGGTGTCGGGCATCATGCTCGGCAGCCGCACGCTGACAGACAGCAGTGTCGAGTTGACGCGCAGGGCCGGTACGTCACTGGAAAGCATCACCCGGACCGTGTCGAACATCCAGGCGATGAACCAGCAGATCGCAGCCGCCGCCGAGCAACAAAGCTCGGTGGCCGACGAGATCAGCCGCAGCATCGTCAACGTTCGCGACGTGTCCGAGCAGACCGCTGAAGCCAGCGAAGAAACCGCAGCCTCCAGCGTCGAACTGGCGCGTCTGGGAGGCCAGTTGCAAACGATGGTCAGCCACTTCCGCGTCTGAGCCAGCGGACTTTTATGCCCTTGCGGTGCGGGGCGCGGGAGGTGTTCTTTCGGACACCTGTCGTTCCCTGCGCTCCAGCGCAGAAGTGATAAAGAGGACGCGGAGCGTCCAGAACGGCATGCGACGCAGAGCGTCGCACGATAGCTTAGATTATCGTTCCTCACGCTCCAGCGTAGGAATGCCGTGGGTGACGCTCCGCGTCACAAATCTACGCCGCGCCGCTGAATCGAGACCGGACGCAGTGCGTCGCACGATAGTTGAGCTTATCGTTCCTCACGCTCCAGCGTGGGAATGCCGTGGGTGACGCTCTGCGTCACAAATCTGCGCTGCGCCGCTGAATCGAGATCGGACGCAGAGCGTCGCACGATAGTTGAGCTTATCGTTCCTCACGCTCCAGCGTGGGAATGCCGTGGGTGACGCTCTGCGTCACAAATCTACGTCGCGCCGATTGTTCAAGATCGGGCGCAGAACATTCAAACGGAATACCCGTTAGTCCTATAACTATACGTTGGTATATATCGCTCATACTCACAGATAAACATGACCTACTTTTGCAGGTTTTAACAGTTGTTCAAAACTCGATAAGCTTTACTCACTGTCCGGCAACTATTAATTCACGGCCTTTCTCTGTTATCGCCGACCGCCTGTTTGCTTATAACGCTGGCGGGTACGCGCCTGCACAGCCGATTCGAGGTGAACAATGCATTCGATATTTGAATTCGGTAAAAGCCTGCGCACGCCCCGTTTTGTAAAACCCGGTGCGCGCACTCCTTATTGGGCCGATGGTATTTGCCTGGTCGTTATTGCCGTGTTTATTGCGCTGGTGCTGTATGGCGTGGGCCAGATGATGCAGCCACTTGCCGCGCTGAACTCAAGCCCGATGAGCCTCGACCCTGCGCGCCTGCCCGAATATGCATTGCGCACCACGCTGCGCATGTTCATCGCGCTGGCGGCTTCGCTGGTCTTCACGTTTGTCGTGGCCACGCTGGCGGCCAAAAGCCGTAAGGCCGAGCAAGTGATTATCCCGGCGCTGGATATTCTTCAGTCGGTTCCGGTACTGGGGTTTCTGACGTTCACAGTGACCTTCTTCATGGGCCTGTTCCCCGGTCGGCAAATGGGTGTCGAATGCGCAGCGATTTTTGCCATCTTCACCAGCCAGGCATGGAATCTCGCGTTCAGTTTCTATCAGTCACTGCGTACCGTGCCGAGCGACCTGAATGAAGTCACCCGGCAGTTCGGACTGTCTCCACTGCTGCGTTTCACCCGCCTGGAGTTGCCGTTCGCCGTACCGGGGCTGGTGTGGAACATGATGATGTCGATGTCCGGTGGCTGGTTTTTTGTGGTCGCCTGCGAGGCCATTTCGGTTGGTGACACCACGGTCAATCTGCCCGGCATCGGTTCGTGGCTGGCGCTGGCCATCGAGCAGAAAAACCTCGCTGCGATTGCCTGGGCGGTGGGCGCAATGGCGCTGGTGATCCTGGCCTATGACCAATTGTTGTTCAGGCCGATCGTGGCATGGGCGGACAAGTTTCGCTTCGAACAAACCGCGTCGTCAAAGCGTCCGCGTTCCTGGATGTACAGCCTGCTGGGCCGCTCGCGGGTGGCACCGATGCTGGGCTCGATCCTCGCTGCGCCGTGCAAATGCCTGATGCTGATCGACTGGCGTGTGGTATCTCGGCTGTGGAGCGTAAAGCTCACGCCTGGCGTTGTTCGGCTGCTCGACTATCTGTGGCTGGCCCTGGTGATGGCCGCTTGCCTGACCGGCAGTGTTTACCTGTTCAGGTTCATCGAGACATCGCTGGGCATGAGCGACCTGGTCACCGCGTTGGGATTGGGGCTGGCAACAATGGTGCGGGTGATTGTCCTGATCGTCATCGCCAGCCTGATCTGGGTGCCTGTCGGTGTATGGATCGGCTTGCGCCCCGTGTGGGCTGAACGCTTGCAGCCGATAGCGCAGTTCATGGCGGCCTTTCCAGCCAACGTACTGTTTCCTTTTGCAGTGATTGCGATTGTCGGCCTGCACCTGAACCCGGACATCTGGCTTTCGCCGCTGATGGTGCTCGGCACCCAGTGGTACATCCTGTTCAACGTGATCGCAGGGGCCAGCGCCTTGCCGACTGACCTGCGCGAAGCGGCCACGATATTCAACATGCGCGGCTGGCAGTGGTGGCGGCGTGTGGCCTTGCCGGGGGTGTTCCCCTACTACGTCACCGGGGCGCTGACCGCATCGGGTGGGTCGTGGAACGCCAGTATCGTCGCTGAAGCGGTGTCCTGGGGTGATCAGCATCTGGAAGCGGCAGGGCTGGGTTCTTACATCGCCAACGCGACTCAGGCGGGAGACTTTCCGCGCGTTGCGTTGGGCATTGTTGTCATGTCGATCTTCGTCATCGCGTTCAACCGGTTGCTGTGGCGTCCGCTGTACGGGTTTGCCGAGCGGCGTCTGAGTCTTGTGTGATTTTGATTGAGGAGGGCGCCATCATGATGGCTGTCGAAACGCGTTGCCTGGTAGATGTTCAGAAAGTCCGACATGTGTACGGCAAAGGCAGCAAAGAGCGCCTGGTGCTGGATGACGTGACACTGACGCTCAATGAGAACGAAATAGTCGGCCTGCTGGGTCGCTCCGGCTCGGGCAAGTCCACCCTGCTGCGCTCCATCGCGGGGTTGGTGGTGCCCACCGAAGGCGAAGTGAATTTTCCTCGTCGCGTGCAGGGGCGGGCGATGTCGGTAGGCATGGTTTTTCAGAGCTTTGCCCTGTTCCCGTGGCTGACCGTGCTGGAAAATGTCGAAGTCGGGCTTGAAGCGCAACGTGTGCCACCCGCCGTGCGTCGCAAGCGCGCGTTGGCAGCCATCGACCTGATCGGTCTGGACGGCTTTGAAAGCGCTTATCCCAAAGAGCTCTCCGGCGGCATGCGCCAGCGCGTGGGCATGGCACGTGCGCTGGTGATCGACCCTGATGTGCTGCTGATGGACGAGCCGTTTTCCGCGCTCGATGTGCTGACGGCCGAAACCCTGCGCACCGACTTGCTGGATATGTGGAGCGAAGGGCGCATGCCCATCAAATCGATCCTGATGGTGACGCACAACATTGCCGAAGCCGTGCTGATGTGCGATCGCATTCTACTGTTCTCCTCCAATCCTGGCCGGGTGATCAGCGAGATAAAAGTCGATCTGCCTCAGCCGCGCAACCGCCAGGACCCGATCTTCCGGGCGCTGGTGGAAGAAATCTACGTGCTGATGACCCAGGACAACGATGCAGGCGAAATACGTCAGGGCGTGTTTCCGGGCACCGGGCTGGGCATGGTTTTGCCGCAGGTGTCCACCAATGCGCTGGCAGGGCTGATCGAAGCCATTCATGCGCCGCCCTACAGCCTCAAAGCGGACCTGCCGGAACTGGCCAGCGCGCTGCACTACAACGCCGACGAGCTGTTCCCGATTGCCGAGGTCCTGCAACTGCTGCGTTTTGCAGAGCTCAAGGGCGGTGATATTCGCTTGCTGCCTGCCGCCAATCGCTATGCGCTGGCGGATGTCGACGAGCGCAAGCAACTGTTTGCCCAGCACCTGCTGAGCTTCGTACCGCTGGTCGCGCACATTCGGCGGGTGCTGGATGATCGCCCCACGCACACGGCACCGGCACGGCGTTTTCGCGATCAACTGGAAGACTTCATGTCGGAAAGCGATGCCATGCAGACCCTGAATGTCGTTACGCAATGGGGGCGCTACGCCGAACTGTTCGCTTATGATGAGCTGGCCGATCAGTTCAGTCTGGATAACCCGTCCTGAGGTTTGTACGACATACTCGGCAGGCCTTTTGAAGAGCGAGAGGGTGCAGATGCACGAGCCAGAATCCTGTAGCAGGACCGCGATGGCCGTCAGGTGGGTCGCCTTGCTGGCGCTGGCGCTGGTCATCGCGATTGCCGATACCCTGACCGATCTGGAGATCGCCGTGGGGGTGTTCCAGATCGCGGTGGTGTTGCTGGCGGTCAGGCTTTTACCGGTCAGGGGCGTGATCGTCGTGGCGGCGGTGTGCATGCTGCTGACGGTGGTCAGTTACGAAATGACCACCTCCAGAGGCAGCGAGGCGTCCGGGTTGATCAACTGCGTCATCAGCCTGGCCGCCATCGCCATGACCACCTGGCTGGCGCTGCGTATGGCGCGGGCCATCCGCACGGTTCATGAAGCGCGCTCGCAGCTGGCGCACATCGCACGGGTCAATCAGTTGGGTGAGCTTGCTGCGTCCATTGCCCATGAGGTGAATCAGCCGCTGTCGGCGATTGTCATCAGCGGTAACGCCTGTCAGCGCTGGCTGGCCACCGAGCCGGTCAATCTGGAAAAGGCCCGTCAGGCAGTCGAGCGCATGATCGGTGATGCCAATCGCGCCGGAGATATCATCGTGCGAGTGCGGGCCCTGGCGAAGCGCTCGTCGACGCACAAAGAGTGGATAAGTGTGGCGGACACGGTGGCCGAGATCGTTGCGCTGGCGCACAGCGAGATAGACGGGCAGGGCGTCACACTGTCGGT
This sequence comes from Pseudomonas savastanoi, assembly GCF_020917325.1. Taxonomy (NCBI): domain Bacteria; kingdom Pseudomonadati; phylum Pseudomonadota; class Gammaproteobacteria; order Pseudomonadales; family Pseudomonadaceae; genus Pseudomonas; species Pseudomonas savastanoi. The sequence goes on along the minus strand of NZ_CP076652.1, from coordinate 5,934,496 downwards.
TGACGTGCCGGAGGGAATGCCACCGCTGCTGGCTGACCGTGTGCAGATCCAGCAAGTGCTGCTGAACCTGATGCTCAACGGCATGGACGCGATGAGGAAAGTCGAACCGGAGCAGGCGCAACTGGACGTGCGGGCCGAGTGGCGCGGAGGCGGGGAAATCGAGTTCACTGTCAGCGACAGCGGTGTAGGTATTCAGCCGGAAGCAGCCGATCGGCTTTTCGACGCTTTCTACACCACCAAAGAGGAAGGCATGGGAATTGGGCTGGCGATCAGTCGGTCTATCATCGAAGCGCATGGCGGACGAATCTGGGTGACGCCCAACCCGTCAGCCGGGGCCACGTTTCATTTCACTCTGCCCACTGGAAAAATGGAAACCTGATGAACACAGCCGCTACTGCACCGCAGGCCGAAGAGCCGGTCATCTTTGTCATCGATGACGACCTCTCGGTGCGTTCTTCGCTGGAAGACCTGCTGGCTTCAGTTGGCTTGCGCAGCATGTTGTTCGGCTCGACCCGCGAGTTTCTGGACACCCCTCGTCCTGATGCGCCGGGCTGTCTGATTCTGGACATTCGCATGCCCGGCATGAGTGGCCTGGATTTTCAGGAGCACATGGCCAGGTCGGGGATTTTTCTGCCGGTCATTTTCATCACCGGGCATGGCGACATTCCCATGTCCGTGCGGGCGATGAAGGCCGGTGCGGTGGAGTTTCTGACCAAACCCTTCCGTGACCAGGACTTGCTGGACGCGCTTCAGCAGGGGCTTGAGCGAGACCGCAGCCGTCGCCGCAACTCAGCCGTCGAAGCCGAACTGCAGCGCCGTCACGCCAGCCTGAATCATGGCGAACAGCAGGTGATGGAACTGGTCGTCAGTGGCTTGCTCAACAAACAGATTGCAGCCCGCCTGAACGTGAGTGAAATCACCGTCAAGGTCCGGCGTGGCTCGGTCATGCGCAAGATGGAAGCCGACTCGCTCGCTGACCTGGTCAAGTTTGCCGAGCGGCTCAAAGAGCTCCGTTGATTAACCCACGCCCGCACACCTGTCGTTCCTTGCGCTTCCGCGTTTGACTGCCTTGCGTGAGGCTCCGCGTCACAACTCTGCGCCGCGCTGCGTGCTCGATTAATTCACCAGTTGTGGCAATACGTAGTTGCGCACCACGTACAACGAACCCTCTGCGCTCAAGTGTCCCGAGTCGATCTGCAGCAATGAGCGGCTGTTTTCCAGGCGTACCCGGCAGGCATCGGCGATGCACAGCTTGTCGATCAGCGACACAAACTGGATGCCTGCCGATACAGCCAGCGCGCGGGTTGCCTGATCCACCCGCATGACGCTTTGATCCAGCGCCGGATCGCGGATATACGACTCGCTCAGCCCCCAATGACGGTTGACGATGACACTGGGCAGCGATGGGCTCCACGACGGCATCGGACCGATCAGCACTATATGTTTCACGCCAAAGCCCTTGAGTCGGGTCGCAATCCGCTTCCAGTCGGTCTTGTTGTGGCCATCCTTCTGCGCGATGACCACGATGTCCGGACGCAGCCTGTCGATGCTCTGCAGGGCAGTCCTGTTGGAGTAGTCGCAGGCCTTGCTGGTCGCTGACGTGCGTCCCTCGTGGTCATTCAGGTCGGGAACGCAACTGGCCGAGGCCACCTGATAGAAGGGGGTCGTGCGTGTCAGCAAGGTACGCAGCCCGAGTGACAACGCCTGGGCGTGAGAGTCGCCCCACAAGAACACTCCGCCCGGCCCCTGTTTGCGCGTGCAGGCCTCGTCGATGCCCGACTGGCCACGCTGGGTCAGGGCGGAAAAGGCGTCACATTTCAGCCAGTAGGGCTCGTACAGGTTGTGCTGTCGATCGACGTATTCCTGGATGAAATGCGCCTTGTCCGAAACACTGATCGGGCGAAGTGGCGATACCACGCCCCGCGTCGCACCCACTAGCGCCCCGGCCGCGAACACCAGAACGACCAGTGCGGCGGGCATGGCAAATTTTCGGCGCTGCCCAGGTTGATGTGTGCTGGCGGGCTGCTCGATCAGTCGCCATGAAATCAGCCCCAGTGTCAGGGCCACGCCGATGCCCAATAGCACCGTGCGGGTCTCGCCCAGCAAACCGGTGTAGTTCATCCACACCACCACCGGCCAGTGCCACAGGTACAACGAGTACGACAGTTTGCCTGTCCATTGAAACAGCGGGTTGCAGGTCAGCAGCGAATCATTGCGGGCCGCCGCGATCACCGCGAAAGTCCCCAGCACCGGCATCAGCACCAGATACCCGGGCCATGTGTCCTGCACGGACAGCAGACAGAAACCGGCGACGATCAGCGCCAGTCCGACCTGTTCCAGAACTCGCTGCTGCAGGGGCCTGAGTTGCAGCGGGAACAGGCAGGCCACGCCACCCGCGAGCAACTCCCAGGCACGGGTCGGCAGCAGGTAAAACGCAGCTTCCGGCCATCGGGACGAGGCAAATACACAAAGCACAAAGCCCGCCAGACTTGCGCCCAGCACCCACCAGCGCAGGTTGTGCAGCGCGACAAAGCGACTGAGGAGCAACAGTGCAATCGGGTACAGCAGGTAAAACTGCCACTCCACCGACAGCGACCAGCTGTGCAGCAGCCATTTCTCATGAGCGCTGGCGGTGAAATAACCGGCCTCGCGCCAATAGACAAAATTGGAAACAAACCCCAGGCTGTTTGCCACATGGGTGCCCAACGCGCTGTAGTCCAGCGGCAGCAAAGAGAACCAGCCCAGCAGCAGCAAGGCAAGACACAGCACCGCGAGGGCCGGGACGATGCGTCTGGCCCGCGACGTGTAGAACGTTGCCAGCCTGAATTTGCCGCTCCTCAAGCCGCGCAGGATGATTCCGGTAATCAGATACCCCGAGATCACGAAAAACACGTCCACCCCAGCGAAACCGCCAGGCATCCAGGCGGGCTGAAAGTGAAAGAGCAGCACCGCAGCCACCGCGATGGCGCGCAGCCCATTGATGTCTTTTCTGAAGTCCATTTGAGAAAGCCATCCGGTGGATGATCGTGAGGGAGAGTGGCACTGTGCAGCGCAGCGGCCGGTAAATGATCTGGCGGTCCGTCAGCGGTCAGTGGAGGGCAGCCTGAGCGCATGGCTTGCAGCGGATTGTCTGCTGGCAATCACATGACCAATGGCCACGCCTATAAACAGATTGGCGACAGCGACCTCGAACATGTCGGTGGTCCAGCTGATCAGGCACCAGCAGAAGCTGATCGCCAGCAGCATGTGGCCGATGCGGGTCTGATCATCGATCAGTCGGAGCAACAGCGGAATCTGTAGCGCATACAGCAGCAGGCCGAGCACGCCCAGCATCGCCCACAGATACAGCGCCGAGCTGTCCATGCCGAGAAATACGCCGGCACCTTCGACTGGAAACAGCCCCATTGTGCTGCCGACCATGCCGAAGCCCGCGCCGCTGATCATCCAGCCTTCGCGGCTCATGGCATTGATCAGGTTGGGCCAGGTATTGATCATCCGGTCATACAGCGAGGCCAGAGAGCCGCCGCTACTCACCGCATAGGCATCGGGGCTCACAATCAGCCCCAGAGTCGGTAGCAGCAGGCCGATGCCTACCACCACGATGCAAAGCGTCCGGCAGGTCCAGCTCATTCGCCGCAGCAACAGCAGAATGAGGGTCAGGGCGAATGCCGCGGCTGGCGCTTTGCTGGTGGTCAGCACGATGGCGTAAAGCGCCACGGCACTGAGCAACATCATCATCAGGCGTGAGCGCACGAAAATGATCAGGTACAGCGTGTAGAAGGCGATCATGATCGACAGCACGTTGGACACTCTGGCGAAACCGGCAATGCGGTCTACCTCGTCCGCGCTCCATGTGGTGTTGGCGCTCAGTTCGGTTTCACCGACGCTGTAGCTGTAGCCCTTCCAGGGCACCGAGGTGTACTTGTCCAGAGCAATACCCAGCAGTGAGGCCAGCAGGCAAAAGCCGGTGGCGCGGTACAACAGCGTGCGGCGGTAGAGCAGGTGCTTGCTGCACACCAGGCCGAACACCAGCGGGCTCAGGGCGAACAGACTGAACGCCAGGTTGTGGACGCTGGCGCGATGCAGCATGGCCAGCAGCCCGGAAATCAGCCACACCATCATGAATGCCCAGAACAACCGTCCCGCCTTGAAGGTGCATAGCTCAAGCACAAACAACAGGATGCAGGCAGCTTTGGGCAGATAGAGCAGCGGGCTGATGCCTGCCTGATCGAAGTAGAAGCGCAAGGCTCCAGAGAAGGTCTCGACCAGAATCAGGCTGATGGCGACCCACACTACCACCGTGGATTTATCAAAGGACATCACCGACGACCTGGCGTCGGCGCTGTTCGCAGTAGTCAACGCCATGCTGGCTGCCTTCTGGATATGCGTCAGGGGAATTGCGCAGACAAAGCTACCGCCCGACGATCACGGGCACGTGTCGACACAGGAAGGCTTTGGGAGATGAAAGGTCTGGAGCGAACGCTCGCAACGGCGTGACAACACGTATATCAGTCGCAGTTCGGGCAACTGTCAATTAATTAGTCAGGATTAAGGGGTATGCGCTGCACTTTGTGCCCGGGATTGGACGCGGAGCGTCCAGAACGGCGTGCCCACGCTGGAGCGTGGGCACGATAGTGTTTTGGCGGGCGATCCCCCAGACACCGATCGTTCCTCACGCTCCGCGTGGGAATGCCTTTCGTGACGCTCTGCGTCATCCAGCTGCGGATTACGGGTACTTGCGTCTGTCCGGTGCTGGCGGGAAGTACTGGTACATCCACGTTTCGCTCAGCGTCCGGTCGGCGGTGCGGATGAACATGCGCATTTCAACCGGCTCGACCGAGTCGCTGTCCGGTACCCAGTCGAAGGTAACTCGGTAGCCCTTGATGTCCGGCAGCACGAGGATGTTGAAGTCCTGCACCTTGCCATGTGTGACCGTGACGATAGGCTCGATCCCGGTGCCTTCCGGCAAGCGATCCAGGCCGCCGCCGTTGAAGTCCACGGCAAAACGGCGCGCCCAGGTTTTCGGGTAATGCTCGCCCGGTGCCCAGCCTTCGAGGAAGCCGCCCATGCCTGAACGAGTGGCGTGGACCTGCGCCAGTGGCGTGCTCACAGGTGGCAGCGGACTCCAGAACAACTTGTAGCCATAGTTCATCGAATCCCCGGCCTTGACCGGCGTCTTCGGTGTCCAGAACACCACGATGTTGTCCATCGTTTCACCCGTGGTCGGCAGCTCCAGCAGGCTGACCTCGCCTTCGCCCCACGCGGTGATCGGCTCGACCCACAGGCTCGGACGGCGGCTGTACCAGACTACGGTGTCCTGATAGCTGGAAAACTCGTGATCGCTCTGCACCAGCCCGAAACCTTTCGGGTCGGTGTCGGCGAACGCGCTGAACTGCGGTTTGGCCGGGTTGTTCAGCGGACGGCAGATCCACTCACCGTTGCCGCGCCACATGGACAGGCGATCCGAATCGTGAATTTGCGGGTGGATGGTGTCGCACATGCGGCGCTCGTGAGTGCCGCAACTGAACATGCTGGTCATCGGCGAAATGCCCAGTTGCTGGATATCGGTACGGGCATTGATGTGCGCGTCGATTTCCATGACCACCTGGCCAGCCTGACAGTCGATGTCGAAGCGGTAGGCGCCGGTTGCACTGGGCGAGTCGAGCAGTGCGTAAACCACAAAGCGTGTGGCGTTCTTGTCTGGCGTTTCAAACCAGAACTTGGTGAAGTCGGGGAATTCTTCCTGGCGCTTGGCGTAACTGTCGATGGCCAGGCCGCGGGCCGACAAACCGTATTGCTTGTTGCTGTCCACGGCCCGGAAATAGCTGGCACCGAGGAACGAAACAACGTCGTTGATGGCGATTTCGGGTGCCTTGAACAACTTGAAGCCGGCAAAGCCCAGATCGCCCTTGACCAGATTCTTGTCGATGCCGCTGCTTTCGTAATTGAACAGGTCATGGCGGAAATGCACTTCACGCGCCTGCTTGTTCTGCGGGTCGACGCTGTACATGCGCACCGGCGTCTTGAAACCCATGCCGACGTGGAAGAAATGCACGTCGAGCTGACCGTGGACGTCTTTCCACAGTGAGTGGTTCGGGTCGTAGCGAATGGCATTGAATTGCAGCGGCGTCATATTTGCCAGGACGGGTGGCAGCACTTGCTTGTTGCTCACATAGCCTTTGCCTGCGAGCTTCTTGGCATGGGCTTGCAGCTCTGCAAAATCGAAGTGTTCGATCTCGCCATCGGCTGCGGCGGCCAGTGCTCGCGCAGCATAAAGCCCTGAGGCCGACACGCTGCCGTAAGCGGCCAACGCCATGGACGCTTTCAGGAGATTTCTGCGATTCATAAGGGTGAAGCCTCTGAGTAATTCTGTGCGTCCTGCACAAAAAATGGCGCGCCAACGACTCCTTGCCGAACGCAAACTACCCACAACAGATAACAAAGACGAGATCCCGTTCGGAAATCAGTCAAAAAAAATCACCGATCGTGCTCAATGGAAGCGGCATCCAGATGGCAGGAATGGGCGTTTTTCAGGCCTGTTGTGGTGGGTTGAATGTGCTCGGCACCGCTTGGCGCAAGGCTTGCGAGCAAGGTGAGTACGCAGCGCCGGTCAGGGCGATAGGGCGCGTTGGCGCAGAGCGCCCGAATATGCGCGCAATATTCAGCAACCATTTTGCCGGGTCGCAGACTGAGCAAATGTCAGTCTGACGCAGGCTGAGCGTCCAGTACCGCATGCCGACGCGGAGCATAGGCACGATATCCAGCCCGATTATTTACCGCTATATCGCATTCGTTCAGGCAATAGTCCTGACGAAAGTTTCACTCTGCGTGTTATATCGTAACGCTATGATGCAGCTGCATTAATGGATGCCGATACACGGCTCTCCACAGGGCAATAATCAGCGGGTGCCGGGGTAGTGATGCGGGTTGATTTGGGTGAGCACGATGGCCTCGAAGGCCTGCCGCGTTTTCAAATGGCGGTGCAGCAGGTTCGGCGTCTCGGGCGACTGATGTATGTGAGTGGTGGGGTGGGCGCGTTCGGGCTGCTGCTGGCCCTGTCCATCGATCTGTTTTCCCCAGGTTCATTGTGGATGGCCGTGCTGGGCAATGCGTCGGCGGCGCTGATACTGCTCGCCGCGGGCTTGCAGTCGGCCAGGCATGTCGCGGTGTGGCGTGCCCGCGCGTTGGCTGCACCTGTTGCCGCAGACTCTCCCGCAACGGCGCAAGCACTCGATGAAACCGGCTGGTATGAGCGCCTGCTTACCCGGCTGAGCGATTCGGGCGAGTCGCTGATTCGGCACATCGGCAGCTCGACCCTGTGGCTTGCCGGGTGGGCAGTGCTGGCGTTGATCGTCATCCGCGCCTTCTGGAACCTGGCGTTGTCCGGTTCCGACCTTTCCACTTCAGGCAGTCTGGCGGGCAGCATCCTGTTGCTGTTGGCGTTCGGGCTCTTGGTCATCGAACGGCAATTGAGCAGCGAGCCCGAAGGCCAGTCGCCAGAGGCCGGGGCGCTGGCGCAGCTGGTGCGCATGACGCTTATCGTTCTGTTGGTCGGCGCGTTGTGCCTGTTCTTCTCCAGTGCTGATCGCGTCTGGCCTGCACGGCTGGCTGTGTTGATCGGCCTGCTGCCATTGGGTGTGGCGCTTGAATTTCTGTTGCGGGCTGTGTTGTCGGTGTTCAGCCCGCGCACTCCGCGTCTCGAACCGCGCCTGCTGGCCGCCAGTTTCATCGCTGACCTGTTGCGTTGGCCGCCGCGGCCTTTGCTCGCCTTGCAGCATGAGCTGCACAACCGCTTTGGCATTGACCTGCGCCAGATCTGGGCCTTTACCTACATGCGCCGCGCCTTTTTGCCGGTGCTGGCGGTGGTTGCAGCGCTGGGCTGGGCGCTGAGCGGCGTGCATGAAATTCCGATGCAGGGGCGAGGTATTTATGAGCGGTTCGGCAAGCCGGTCGAAGTCTTCGGACCGGGTCTGCATGTCGGTTTGCCTTGGCCGTTCGGCCGGGTCCTGGCGGTTGAAAACGGCGTGGTACATGAGCTGGCGACCAGTGTTTCTGCGGCCGACGCGGCCGAGCAGACGCTGGACCCGGCCGAAGGGCCGCCGCCGGGCAGCGCTAACCGACTGTGGGATGCCAGCCATATCAACGAAAAATCCCAGGTCATTGCCAGCAGTGCCGGCGATAAGCAGAGCTTTCAGATCGTCAATATGGATGTGCGGTTCGTCTACCGCATCGGCCTGACAGATGCCGCGGCGATGGCCTCGACCTATAACAGCGCCGATATTCCTTCTCTGATCCGCAGCACGGCCAGCCGCGTGCTGGTGCATGACTTTGCCTCGCGCACGCTGGACGAGCTGCTCGGCGAACAGCGCAGCGGGCTGGCCGATGACATCGGCAAAGCCGTGCAGGCTGACTTGCAGCGACTGGACAGCGGCGTTGAACTGCTCGCCACGGTAGTCGAAGCCATCCACCCGCCAGCGGGTGCTGCCAATGCCTATCATGCTGTGCAGGCTGCGCAGATCGGCGCACAGGCGCTGATCTCCCGCGAACGCGGCGCGGCCAGTGACAAGGCCAACCAGGCGCAGCTCAATGCCAGCGTTGCCCGAGATCAGGCCAGCGCTGCAGCCCGTGAAGTTCTGGCCACAGCGCAAGGCGCGGACCTGCGCTTCAGTGCCGAGCGCCAGGCCTACGCCAAGGCAGGGCAGGCGTTTTTGCTGGAACAGTACCTGGCGCAACTGACCGAAGGCCTGGGCAATGCCAAGCTGCTGATACTCGACCACCGTCTGGGCGGCGACAACGCGCCGACCATCGACCTGCGTACCTTCACCCCACCGGCAGACCCAGCGGCGCCGCGTAAAGCCGTTCAGTAAGGAGTCGTCCCTTGAGTCTGTTTCATCATCATCACGATCACGCCGACCACGATAGCCATGACAGTCACGGTCATGGCGGCCACGGCCATCATCACCATCATCATGGCGCGACCGGTCCGGCAGCGTTCCCCTGGCGACGGGCAAGCCTGGCGGCGGTGCTGATCGCCTTCGCGATTGCGGCGGCGAGCCTGGTGCAGGTGCGCTCGGGTGAAGCGACCGTCGTCACCCGCTTCGGCAATCCTTCCCGCGTTCTGCTCGACCCGGGCCTTAACTGGCGCTGGCCCGCACCGTTCGAAGCGACCATTCCGGTGGATCTGCGCCTGCGTACCACGTCCAGCGGTTTGCAGGATGTCGGCACCCGTGACGGCTTGCGCATCATCGTTCAGGCCTATGTGGCGTGGCAGGTACAGGGCGATGCCGACAACGTGCAGCGCTTCATGCGCGCGGTACAAAACCAGCCCGACGAAGCAGCGCGGCAGATCCGCACCTTTGTCGGCTCGGCGCTGGAAACCACCGCGAGCAGTTTCGACCTGTCCAGCCTGGTGAACACCGACGCCAACAAGGTGAATATCACCGCGTTCGAAAATCAGCTGCGCCAGCAGATCGATCAGCAACTGCTGGCGACCTATGGCGTTCGTGTTCTGCAGGTAGGCGTCGAACGACTGACCCTGCCGTCGGTGACGCTCAACGCCACCGTGGATCGCATGCGCGCCGAACGCGAGACCATCGCCACCGAGCGGACCGCCGTGGGCAAGCGTGAAGCGGCGCAGATTCGCTCGGCAGCCGAACGCGACGCGCGCATTGTCGAGGCCGATGCCACGGTCAAGGCGGCCGATATCGAAGCGCAGTCCCGTGTTGAAGCCGCGCAGATCTATGGCCGCGCCTATGCAGGGTCGCCGCAGCTCTACAACCTGCTGCGCTCGCTGGACACTCTGGGCACCATCGTGACGCCGGGTACTCGCCTTATACTGCGCACCGACGCCGCGCCATTCCGCGTGCTGGTCGATGGCCCGCCAACGCTGGACGGCAAGAGCGGAACGCAGCCATGAGCCAACCGGTCGACGAGCCCGTAACGCAACGACCGCCTGCCAACAGCCCCTGGTTGCAGGCGAGCCGACTGGCGTTCATCGGGCTGTATGGCGTGACCCTGCTGGCGGCGCTTGCCTGGGCGACGTCCAACGTGCGCCAGATCGATCCGCAGAACCGTGCCGTGGTCATGCGCTTCGGCGCGCTCGAGCGGGTGCAGAACGCAGGATTGCTGACCGCCTGGCCGCAGCCGTTCGAGCAGGTGGTGTTGCTGCCGTCGGCTGATCGGGTGATCGAGCGACGGGTGGAAACCCTGCTGCGTTCGCCTGCGGCACTCAAAGCCGATGAAATCGCGACCCTGTCGGCGCCGATGAGCGATGCTCTGGCAGGTTCTGGTTTTCTGCTGACCGGTGATGCCGGTGTGGTGCAGCTGGACGTCACCGTGTTCTACAAAGTGACTGACCCCAACGCCTTCGTATTGCAGGGCGATCATGTATTGCCCGCGCTGGACCGACTGGTCAATCGCAGCGCCGTGGCGCTGACTGCCGCGCGAGACCTGGACACCATTCTGGTTGCCCGCCCCGAGCTGATCGGCGCTGACAGTCAGGCGGCAGAGCGTCGTGAGCGGCTGCGCGGCGATCTGGTGCGCGGCATCAATCAACGCCTGGCTGAGCTCAACGCGACCGGGATGGGCATCGGCGTCGAAGTCGCTCGGGTGGATGTGCAGTCGAGCCTGCCGACGTCGGCGGTCAATGCTTTCAATGCCGTGCTGACGGCCAGTCAGCAGGCTGACCAGGCCGTGGCCAACGCACGTACGGATGCAGAAAAACTGACCCAGACCGCCAATCAACACGCTGATCGGACCCTGCAAGTGGCGCACGCACAAGCTTCCGAGCGCCTGGCCAAGGCACAAGCAGCCACCGCGACCGTCGTCAGCCTGACGCAATCTGCCGAGAACCGCAGCGATCCCGGCCTCATGCAGCGCCTTTACCGTGAACGTGTGCCGGGCATTCTGCATCAGGCAGGTTCGGTCACCACCGTCGATCCCAAAGACGATTCCCGCCTGATCATTCAGGGAGCACCGCAATGAGTGGCGAAGCCGTTCACACCCATCACGCCATCAAACCGCAAGCGGATGGCAGCCTGCTGAGCAACGCAGAGCAGCGTAGCGCAGCCCGGCAGTTGACCCTCGCGATGCTGGCGCTGGGTCTGCTGGCATTGGGTCTGGTCTGGCGTTTTGTCGCTCCGGAACAGGCAGGTGTCAGCCAGTTGCTGTTGGGCGCTGCCTCGCTGCTGGTGGCGATACCTGTGATCAGCGCCGGTTGGCACAGCCTGCGGCATCCAAGCCTGCACGGCATCACCGACCAGTTGATCGCGCTGGCGATGCTTGGTGCCTGGGCCACCGGCGATCTGATGACTGCCGCCTTGCTGCCGATCATCATGATCTTCGGCCATGTGCTGGAAGAGCGCAGCGTGATCGGCTCGCAGGAGGCCATCGAAGCGCTGGGTCGTCTGACCCGCAGCCAGGCACGTTTGCTGGGGCCTGATGGCAATATTCGCGAGGTCGACAACGCAACGCTCAAGGCTGGCGATCAGGTTGAAGTGCGTGCGGGTGACCGCGTCCCGGCCGATGGTCGGGTTCTTTCCGGGCAGGCCAGTCTGGACACTTCATCGATTACCGGCGAGTCGGTGCCGCTGGAAGCCAGTATCGGCGTCGAAGTGTTTGGTGGGGCGATCAACCTGGACGGGCTGCTGCGTATCGAAGTGACCCGCATCGGCGATGAGTCCACGCTGGGCAAGGTCATCGCGCTGATGCAGAGCGCGGAGCGCTCCAAGCCGCCGATCACACGACTGCTGGAGCGCTACGCAGGCAGTTACATGGTGCTGGTCTTGCTGATCGCGGCGCTGACCTGGTTTATCACTCAGGATGCCCAGGCGATGCTGGCGGTGCTGGTGGCTGCCTGTCCCTGCGCACTGGTGCTTTCGGCTCCGGCCACGGCCATCGCCGGTATCGCAGTCGCCGCGCGGCACGGTATTTTGATCCGCAGTTCGGCGTTTCTCGAAGAACTGGCGGACCTGAACTCACTGGTTGTGGATAAAACCGGCACCCTGACCTATGGCCGACTGCGCTTGCAGTCGGTGCAGGCTGAAGGGCCGCAGCATCCGCAATTGCTGGAGCTGGCGGCCAGCCTGGGGTCGGCCAGCAGTCACCCGGTCAGCCGTGCATTGGCCGGGCTTGTGGATAACACTCGGCTGCTGCCGTTGCTGGACACCCGTGAGCGGCAGGGACTGGGTGTGGTGGCGTCGACCGGGCAGGGCGAGGCAGCGCTGGGTCGTCCGGAATTGTTCGAACAGCTGGGCATTGTCACGCCCGGCGTACCTGCACATGACGGCCCGCTGGCCGGGTTGTCGCTGGATGGTGTTTTCCTGGCCTGGCTGCTACTGGCCGACAGCGTCAAGCCTGAAGCCCAGGCTGCGCTGTTTGAATTACGTGAACTGGGCATGGGACGGCAGTTGCTGTTGACCGGCGACCGACAAAGCGTGGCCGACAACCTGGCACACGATATCGGCATAGCAGACGTTCAGGCGCAGGCATTGCCGGAGGACAAACTGAACCGTGTCATGGGCGAGATCGCCAGTGGCTTCCGGCCGATGGTGGTCGGTGACGGGGTCAACGATTCGCTGGCTCTCAAGGCAGGCGTTGTCGGCGTCGCGATGGGGGCGGGCGGGGCAGACATTGCGCTGGCTTCCGCCGATATCGTGCTGATCGGCAGCGATCTGCGTCGTCTGGGCACCTGTGTGCGGCTCAGCCGTCAGTGCCGTCAGACCTTACAGGTCAACGTGATCATCGGTCTGGGCTGGACGCTGGCCATCGTTGCGCTGGCCGCGTTTGGTCTGCTCGGCGCGATGGTCGCGGCTATCCTGCACAATCTAAGCACCTTGTTGGTGTTGGGCAATGCCGGACGTCTGCTGCGCTTTCAGGAGCCATTGCTGAAGCTATAGGCATTTGGTGAACGACAAGGCTCAGGCCAGCGGCGCTGATCAGCGCTTTAAAACGGCTTGAGCTTTGACGAATTCTGTTACAAATTAAGCGCTGTGTTTCAGTGCGTGATCCAAATTCAGGCTGTCTTTCGGCTCGAATCAGTGGGCACAGGGCTGTTCCCCGAAGTTGATTCATCGCAATTTGCCGTCGCCAATAGCCTTTGCGGGCCCTTTTGCGGGGCCCTTGCTGGATTACTCTTTTTGAGTTTCTGGATAAGGGGGTGATTTTGAATGCTTACACAACTTCCAACGACCTTGCAGAACCTTCATCTGCCGTTACGGCTCAAGCTCTGGGACGGCCATCAGATGGACCTGGGGCCTGCGCCCAGCGTCACCATAGTGGTCAAGGACCCGCAACTGGTCTCCGATTTCAACCACCCCAGCCTGGGCTTGCTTGGCAGTGCCTTCGTAGAGGGGCGGCTGGAGCTGGAAGGTTCGATCAGCGAAGTTGTCCGGGTTTGCGATGAACTGACTCATGCCCTTGTGGACGATGATGACAGCGCCGACAACCCGATCCGCGTCCAGCACGACAAGGACACTGACGCCGCGTCGATTGCCTACCATTACGACGTATCCAACGACTTCTACCAGCTCTGGCTCGACAGAGAGATGGTTTACTCCTGCGCGTACTTCAAGACGGGTGATGAATCCCTCGAGCAGGCGCAGCAGGACAAATTCCACCACCTGTGCCGCAAGTTACGGCTCAAGCCAGGTGAGTATCTGCTGGATGTGGGGTGCGGCTGGGGCGGACTGGCGCGGTTTGCTGCCCGTGAATATGGCGCGAAGGTGTTCGGCATCACGCTCAGCGAGCAACAACTGACGCTGGCCCGTCAACGAGTGCAGGCCGAGGGCTTGCAGGACAAGGTCGACCTGCAACTGCTCGACTACCGCGACCTGCCGCAGGATGCGCGCTTCGACAAGGTGGTCAGCGTCGGTATGTTCGAGCACGTAGGGCACGCTAACTTGCCGTTGTACGCGCAATGCCTGTTCGGTGCGGTGAAGGAGGGCGGCCTGGTCATGAATCACGGGATCACCGCCCGGCATACGGACGGACGTCCTGTAGGACGTGGTGCCGGGGAGTTCATCGACCGCTATGTATTCCCCAACGGCGAGCTGCCGCACCTGGCCATGATCAGCGCCCATATCAGCGAAGCCGGTCTGGAAGTAGTCGACGTGGAAAGCCTGCGCCCGCACTACGCCAGAACGCTGGAACACTGGAGCGCGCGGCTTGAAGCCAGGCTCGGTGAAGCCGCCCGTATCGTGCCCGAACATACCCTGCGCATCTGGCGTCTGTACCTGGCGGGCTGCGCCTATGGATTCGCCAAGGGCTGGATCAACCTGCACCAGATACTCGCCGTGAAACCCTTTGCCGACGGCAAGACCGGGTTGCCGCTGACGCGGGAGGATATTTATGGATGAGCTTTAGTTACGAACGCCGAGGCCGGGATACTCTGAGAGTCTTAAGGGTCTTGAGCACCCAAGGCGGCTTTCGTGCTCGGCAGGCCGATTAGCAGAGGGTTACGATGCGCTCGAATATGTCTTTCATGGGGCCATAGTTCACGTTGACGCCATCAATATTGGCCCTGACCCATTCCTCCTGACTGACGGTTGCCCAATCGAGCTCTCGTATCTGTCCATTGATCATCTTCTGTGTTTGGCCAGTATCATTTCCAAAGACGTTTTCTCGTCGGTGGAGGGTATGTGGATTCCTTCCAGTTTCGAACTGCTAATGAAATTTCTGTGTTTGTTCTCTTCAAAACGCTCATGCGGGTCGACCGTACGACCGAGAACATACAGTGAGCATGTTTGTATCAGCCGGTCGAGCTCTGCTTGATTGTGTGCCGTTATTTGAAAACCCAGGCTTTTTGAGAGTTTGCGTTTGGCTTCTCTGAAGGTGTTTTCATGGGCGGCCATGTGGACGGAGGTCTTACTCGCCAAGAGCGCGGTTTTCAGAACATTCAGTTTCGAGAATAACGCTACCCAGCCATTGACCCCGAGCTTCAACATCAGCTGAGTTTCGATGCCTCTCTTCACTTCAATAAATGTTCCTAGCTTTTGCAGGTCGTCTATTCGATCAGCCTGTAACACCTGCTGCAGTGACGCTTTCATCTTGAGCCTCGTAAAATCCATCAATGCGCGTGGTTATCAAAATTCTAGTGAAAACTCATGGGTTATCCAATCCTTGAGGTGCAACAATGTAGTACACCTTAATCTTCACAGAATCGGCGAAATCAGTCGCGCCACGCGCATACCCAGTTGATGCAGGCGCCGCGTTTCGTGGCTTTCCTGCAAGGATATTTCGCGGGCGAGGTTGAAGTCGGCAGTGAGCATGGATTCCACCTGGCTGGAGAAGTCGCTGTCGACCGTCAGTAGCATCAGTTCGAAGTTGAGGCGGAACGAGCGGTTGTCGAGGTTTGCGCTGCCTATGGCTGTAATGTCGTTGTCGACCAGCACGACCTTCTGGTGCAGGAAGCCCGGTTCGTAACGGAATACCCGCACGCCGGCACGCACGGCATCGAAGGCATACAGGCTGGAGGCGGCATAGACCACATAATGATCAGGCCGTGAGGGCAGCAGCAGGCGCACATCCACCCCGCGCAGTACCGCCAGGGTCAGCGCAGCGGTCACGGCTTCGTCAGGTATGAAGTAAGGGCTGGTGATCCATACGCGCTCTTCGGCAGCGTGGATGGCTTCGACGAAGAACAGCGAGCAGGTTTCCTGCGCATCGGCCGGGCCACTGGTCAGCAACTGGCAGAGCACACCATCCTCGGGAAATTCATCAGGCAGGCTCAGTGGTGGCAGCTCGCGGGTGGCCCAGAACCAGTCTTCGGCGAACGACTCTTGCAGGCAGGCGACCACCGGGCCGATGACTTCTACATGGGTATCGCGCCAGGGAGCCAGGGGCGGCTTCAGTCCCATGTATTCATCACCGACGTTATGCCCGCCCATATAGCCTTTCAGGCCATCGACGACGACGATCTTGCGGTGGTTGCGGAAGTTGATCTGAAAGCGATTCAGCCAGCCGCCACGTGTGGCAAAGGCTTTTATCTGTACGCCACCGTCGCGCAATTTGTCGATGTAAGCCCCCGGCAATGCGTGGCTACCGATCCGGTCATAAAGGACAAAGATGCCTACGCCCTCGGCGGCTTTTTCCAGCAGCAGTGTTTGCAACTGGCGACCGAGGTTGTCGTCATGAATGATGAAGAACTGAATCAGGATTGTCTTTTTCGCCTCACGGATGGCTTTGAAGATCGCTCCGAAGGTTTCCTCACCATTGATCAAGAGCCTGACCTTGTTGTTGGCCAGTGCGGGCATGTTTCCCAACTTGGGCATGGCGCGCAGCGCTGCATAGGCATCCGAGCGACGTGCTGCTACGGCTTCCTCGATCCACGGCCGCCAGTTGAGGCTGCCAATCGCAATGCGCATTTCCTGGTTGGCCTGGCGACGGGCCTTGATGTACGCGTCGAACGAGCTTCTGCCGAACACCAGATAAGGCAGCAGGGTGAAATAAGGAATGAATACCAGCGGCATCGCCCAGGCAATAGCACCTTGAGAGGTGCGCACCGTCAGCAGCGCGTGAATGGCGGCGCCTGTGCCCAGCAAATGAATGAAGCCGAGGACATAACCGAAAAAGTACGGGTCGTGATAATCCATGTGGAACAATGCTCCTCGTCTTTGCTGCCTAACAGACCACAGCTGAACGGGAATGTCGCTATTTTATTACCCATGCAACTGGGCGATGTCTGTGCCGTCTAAGGCTTATCTTCCGGCTGGATGATTCCGGCCCCGTTTACATCTGCAATCGTCCATCAGGAATCTTGAAATGAACAAACGCATATTGGCCTGGATGTTTTGCCTGGCTACCCCTCTGGCTCAAGCGCAGATGCTGCAACCAGGTTTGTGGGAACTGACTTCTAGCAATATGAAGGTGGACGGACAGCAATTGCCGGACATGCAATTGATGCTGGGCCAATTGCAGAATCTGCCGCCTGAGCAGCGCGCCATGATGGAACAGATGATGAAGAAGCAGGGCGTGTCGCTCGGCGGCAAGGGCGTTAGGGCCTGCCTGACACAGGCTCAGGTACAGTCGGACAACATCCCGCTGACTGATCCGGCTTCCGGATGCACGCAAAAAATTACCGCGCGAAACGGCAAGACCTGGAATTTTCAGTTTAGCTGCCCGAAAGCTCAGGGCACCGGGCAGGCTCAGTTTCTAAGTGATCGTGAGTTCACCACGAACGTGGTGGGTACTTTCAACGCCACCGGTCAGCAACAGAATGGCAGCATGGACACTCGCGCTGTTTGGCTGGGGCCGCAATGCGGCAATGTCGCGCCGCGTACCTGATCAAATTCAGATAGTTATGTTCCACGTGGAACACTCTGTTTGAAGGCGGTGATTTTTTGTCGCGTTGGCGGCGCGCCAGATGACGGAATCTTCATGAAGGGCTTCATCTTTCGTTCGTAACTGCATGTTATATTGTTACTAATGATCTGGATGAACCCTTCGTGAGCCGGGATGCTCAATTTGCTCTTTGAGACGTTCCATGCACCGACGCCAAGTGTTGCTCAACATGCTGCTGGCCAGCGCGGCCCTGACGTTGCCGTTGGGTGCGTATGCCACACAGATTCGTAACGCCCGCCTGTGGCGTACCAACGACAAGCTGCGCCTGGTGCTCGACCTTAGCGGCCCGGTGCAGTACAAAACCTTCACGCTTACCGCCCCCGACCGCCTGATCATCGATGTCAGCGGGTCGCGGCTGACCGGCGACTTCAGTCAGTTGGCGCTGGACCGTACCGTTATCAAATCCATTCGCTCCGGGCACTACGGCCAGGGTGACGACACGCGCATCGTGCTGGACCTGACCGCGCCAGTGCAGCTCAATAGTTTTCTGCTCGGCCCGGAAGGCGGGCAGGGGCACCGGCTGGTGCTGGACATGAGTTCCACGGCCCATGCGCCCGTGCAGATGGCTGAACTGCCGCCACCGGTGCCCGTCCCGATCCAGACCAACAAGGCGCACACCGGGCGCGACATCATGGTGGTGGTCGATGCCGGTCATGGCGGCAAGGACCCGGGCGCTGTAGGTTCTCGGGGCGAACGCGAAAAAGATGTGGTGCTTTCCATCGCGCAGTTGCTGGCCAAACGGCTGAAGCGCGAGAAGGGTTTCGACGTGCGTCTGGTGCGCAACGATGACTTCTTCGTGCCGCTGCGCAAGCGCGTCGAGTTCGCGCACAAGTCCAACGCCGACATGTTCATCTCCGTACATGCTGACGCAGCGCCTCGTCTGACAGCCTCTGGTGCTTCGGTGTTTGCCCTTTCCGAAGGCGGTGCAACCTCGGCGACGGCGCGTTTCATGGCGCAGCGGGAAAACGGTGCCGACCTGTTGGGGGCCTCGTCGCTGCTCAACCTCAAGGACAAGGACCCGATGCTCGCCGGGGTGATTCTCGACATGTCGATGAACGCTACCATTGCAGCCAGTCTGCAACTGGGCCACACCGTTCTGGGCAGTCTGGAAGGCATTACCACGCTGCATCAGAAGCGCGTGGAGCAGGCCGGGTTCGCCGTTCTCAAATCACCGGACGTACCGTCGATTCTGGTCGAAACCGGGTTTATCTCCAATAGCCGTGACAGTCAGCGTCTGGTCACTGCGCGCCACCAACAGGCCGTTGCAGACGGTTTGTTCGATGGCCTGCAGCGCTATTTCCAGCGCAACCCGCCAGTGGATTCGCACATGGCCTGGCTGCAAGCGCAGAAGCAGGAACAGCAGGTCTGATCAGGTCAACGGCAGCCGTTCAGCCGGCTGCAGGTGATCTTGCTACGCGTGCCGCTTGAGCTGGACACCCGCGTGATTGTTGTCCAGCCCACGCGCTGGACAGTGCCTACCCAGGCTTCGCCATTGGAAGCCAGCCCGGTAAAAAACGTCAGCTGGCCATAGCGACTGTTGGTCTGCGCCCAGCGACGCTTGTCGAGTACCTCGTAACCCTTCAACCAGGTCGTCGATCCGGCTGTGGTCACGCTGTAGCTATTGCCTTGGGCATCGCTGCACGCCAGCACCGTCGCGCTACGCGTACAAGTGGCGAGGTCGGCAGAAGGCCTGGGTGGTGCTGCCATCAAGTGTGCGCTGATCAACATCGCCACCAAACCTGTTGAAACCCGTCTCATGAAGATCCCTTCACCAACGCCGTAGCTATTATGTGTTGTTATACTATAACATCTCAGTGTGATTAGAGCCGGCTGCCTGAGGGATTCGTTGCAGCCGACATGAACAAGGTTCAAGCCTTGCAGCTGCCTGGAGAATCCTGATGGCAAATCTTCTACCCGTTACCGTTCTGTCCGGTTTTCTAGGGGCCGGTAAAAGCACTTTACTCAACTATGTGCTGCGCAATCGTGAAAACCTGCGGGTTGCCGTAATAGTCAACGATATGAGTGAGATCAATATCGATGGCAGCGAAGTTCAGCGCGATGTCAGCCTGAACCGTGCCGAAGAAAAGCTGATCGAGATGAGCAATGGTTGCATCTGCTGCACCTTGCGCGAGGACTTGCTTGAAGAGGTCAGTCGCCTCGCTCAGGACGGTCGTTTTGACTATTTATTGATCGAATCCACTGGAATCTCCGAACCACTGCCAGTGGCCGAGACCTTCACTTTTCGTGACGAAGCTGGCAAAAGCCTGATGGATCTGGCGCGTCTGGACACCATGGTCACCGTCGTCGATGGCGTGAATTTTCTGCTCGATTACGAAGCGGCTGACGGCTTGTCCACACGCGGTGAAACCCTGGGTGAAGACGATGACCGCTCGATTACCGACCTGCTGATCGAGCAGATCGAATTTGCCGACGTCATCCTGCTCAGCAAGATCGACCTGATCAGCTCCAGTGAGCGTGAAGAGCTGATGGCGATCCTGAAGCGCCTCAACCCCGAAGCCGAGATTGTGCCGATGGTGATGGGCCAGGTGCCGTTGGCGACGATTCTCAACACCGGGCGTTTTGACTTCCAGCGTGCTTCTCAGGCACCGGGCTGGCTAAAGGAAATGCGCGGCGAACACATGCCGGAAACCGAAGAGTACGGCATAGCATCAACTGCCTATCGTGCCCGGCGCCCGTTCCATCCGGAGCGTTTTTTCAATTTCATCAATCGCCCGTGGACCAATGGCAAGCTGCTGCGCTCCAAAGGCTTCTTCTGGCTGGCCAGCAAATACAAGGATGCAGGCAGCTGGTCGCAGGCGGGCGGCTTGATGCGCCATGGTTTTGCCGGACGCTGGTGGCGTTTCGTGACCCGCGACAGCTGGCCCGAGGACAAGGAGAGCGTCAAATCCATTCTGGAGAACTGGTCGACTGAAACCGGTGACTGCCGTCAGGAACTGGTGTTCATCGGTCAGAACATTGATTTTGCCCTGCTGACAGCCGAACTGGACAAATGCCTGCTCACTGATACCGAGATGGCGGCGGGTGTCGAGCGCTGGCGCACGCTGGCCGATCCTTTTGGCGACTGGTACGAAGAAGAGGTGGCTGCCTGATGCTGGCCTATCGTTTGAATGACAAGACAGCCGTTCGTCAAGCACACGGCGGCACGCCTGAGGTATTGAGCGAGATCCTCCAGGATGACGTCAACCTTGCGGTCTGGCAGCGTCAACTGCCTGCGCACATCGAGGATTTCGGTGCCTTGCTGCTGTCGATGGGCGAGCCCCTTGCCGAGTCCATGCCCCTGCAAGTAAGGGGCGGTGAAGTCGAGCCTGACCTGACCACGCTGGCTCGGGGATATTCCGATCTGCAGGGGTATCAGGGCTTCATTGCCGACGTTTCATGGCTGGTCGGCGCCTATGCCTGCCTGCTGGGTGCCGAGTGCGTTGGCCTGCGTCTGCGCGTGCTCGACAAGGCCATGTGCCCGCGCTTCCATGTTGATCATGTGCCGGTACGTCTTATCACCACTTATGGCGGAGTTGGCAGTCAATGGCTGCATGAAGGGGTGATGGACCGTAAACAATTGGGGCATTTGGACGCCGAGCCGACGGATGCTGCCCGTATCCAGCAGATCAACAGCGGGGAAGTGGCGTTGCTCAAGGGGGAACGCTGGCACGGTAACGAAGGCTTCGGTTTGATCCATCGCTCGCCGCAACTGCTGCGTAACGAGCGCAGGTTGATTCTGACGCTGGACTGGCTGGACTGAAACTTTATTCAGGGGTTGCCCATTGCCCCTTGCTCTGGCCCTCACAAAAGGGCTTGAGGTACAGCGCGTCACGGGCGACCCCGTAATAGTGAATGTGCTCACGATACGGCAGATTGGCGACTTGCGCGTTGCGGCAGACACCGAAGGCACCTGCCGGGCACTGTTGCGAGTAGGTCGTTTCGGTCTTCTGCCCGGCCAGTTGTGGCTTGCAGAAGCTGTCGTGGAACAGGTCTGCCGGGATATTGATATTTTCCTGGCAGACTTTCACATCAAGCCTTTCGGCCTGGCTGTGGACCAGACACGCCTCGGCCCACGCCGTACCCGAACTCGCCATCAGCAGCATCAGTGCCAGGCGGGCGGGCAGCCACATCACTTGCATCATTACCCTTCCTTGCTCTTCAATGACCCACGCATTCGTCAAAAGTGATCCCATGCTGCAAAACATACCGACGCATGTCATCGGTGGCCCGCTGGGCGCCGGCAAGACCAGCCTGATCAGACGCCTGCTGGCGCAGAAACCCGCCCATGAACGCTGGGCCGTGTTGATAAACGAGTTCGGACAGATCGGTCTGGATGCCGCGTTGCTGACCACGGATGCCGATGGTATCGCACTTGGCGAGGTGGCTGGCGGCTGTCTGTGCTGCGTCAATGGCGTGCCGTTCCAGATCGGTCTGGGGCGTTTGTTGCGCAAGGCCCGGCCTGATCGTCTGCTGATCGAGCCTTCGGGGTTGGGTCATCCTGCGCAACTCATGGCGCAATTGCGCGAGGTGCCCTGGCGCGGCGTCCTGAATGTTCAGCCCGGCGTGGTGGTGCTGGACGCGCAAGCAATGCTCGCCGGACAACCGTTGCCGAGCACTCAGCAGGAAGCACTGGCGGATGCAGGGCTTGTGGTTATGAACAAGTCCGAGCAACTGGATGAAGTCTCTCGCCGGGCGTTGGCCGAACAGTTGCTGCCGCACGCCTTGATCTGGACCCGATACGGGGAGCTGCACCCGAGCCAGATACCGGGGTTCAACGCCGCTGCCGTTGTGGATAAACAGGCTGTGGATAAGTTGATGCTGCCCAACAGCGTTGGCCAGTTGCCTGCGCTATGGGTCGACCCGAAGGTACCGATCTGCCTGAGTCAGGCCAGTGCTGAAGGCTGGAGCATCGGCTGGCGCTGGCATCCCTCGCAATGCTTCGACCTGCAGCGCATTCTGTACTGGCTGGAAAGCCTTGATTGGCGGCGGGCGAAGATGGTTATCCACAGCGAGGGTGGCTGGTATTCCGGGAATGTGGTCGATGGCGCACCGATAGCCTGGCAAGTCAGCGAGTGGCGTCAGGATTCACGTCTGGAATTGATCTTTTCCACCGATCAGGATGTGGATAAGTTGCAGGCGCAGATGGCGGAGTGTCTGGCGTGACGCGCCGCTTGCTCGCGACGGCGACCCTTCAAACGCCCTGTTTTCGGGGGCTTTGACGCCCTCTTCGCGAGCAAGCTCGCTCCCACAACGATTTGCATTTACCCAGCCGCTACTGCTTCCATTTCTGATGCGATTGACGCCACTCGCTCATTTGAATAATTTCAGCGCTGGGTGGTGGCGTCTTGATTTCAAACGGGTAGGGTGCCAGTTCGATTTGCGCAGTGTGCGCGCCGAACATGGTGATCGTGCCAGGGTGACGCTGCTCGCCCGTCACCGTGAACTCGAAGCCATACACGCGGGCCAGGCGCTTGCGACCCTGAGCGTCGTGGGCAAAGGTCAGGCGGCGCAGCGCAACGGCGTCGTCCAGCAGTTGCAGTTCAAGGCGTGCACAATGCTGCTTGACGCGCGCCAGCGCTTTTTCTCGCAGACCATGGGCGTGCCACCACCAGGCCGCAGCACTTGCGAACAGCATCAGCACGAAGATATTTCCCAGGGTCAGCATGACGGAGTGCTCCAGCGTAGGTGTTACCAGCTTAACTGCCCTGAGTGATTTACAGCCATACTGCGCAACTTATATTTCTCATTATTGCATTTGCATCGTGTTCAGGATTCCGCCCCCAATGAAACGTACGCCTCACTTGCTCGCTATCCAGTCCCATGTGGTATTCGGCCACGCCGGCAACAGCGCGGCGGTGTTCCCGATGCAGCGTATCGGGGTCAATGTCTGGCCGCTCAATACGGTTCAGTTCTCCAACCACACGCAATACAAGCAGTGGACAGGCGAAGTGCTGGCCCCGCAGCAGATTCCCGCACTGATCGACGGGATAGCCGCCATCGGCGAGCTGGGTAACTGTGATGCCGTGCTGTCCGGGTATCTGGGCAGTGCGGCGCAGGGCAGGGCGATTCTGACCGGCGTGGCGCGCATCAAGGCTGCCAATCCCAAGGCGCTTTACCTGTGCGACCCGGTAATGGGCCACCCAGAAAAAGGCTGCATCGTTGCGCCTGAAGTCAGCGACTTCCTGCTGCAAGAGGCTGCGGCCATGGCTGACTTCATGTGCCCCAACCAGCTGGAGCTGGACAGCTTCTCTGGCCGCAAGCCCGAATCGCTGGCCGACTGCCTGGCGATGGCGCGGGCCTTGCTGGCGCGGGGTCCCAAAGCGGTTGTCGTCAAACACCTTGATTACCCCGGCAAGGCTGCCGACGGCTTTGAAATGCTGTTGGTGACCGCCGAGGAAAGCTGGCACCTGCGTCGCCCGCTATTGGCGTTTCCACGCCAGCCGGTCGGTGTGGGGGATCTGACCTCCGGGTTGTTTCTGTCACGCATTTTACTGGGCGACGATCTGGTTGCAGCGTTCGAATTCGCCGCAGCAGCAGTCCACGAAGTGCTGCTGGAAACGCAGGCTTGCGGCAGTTACGAGCTGGAACTGGTGCGCGCCCAGGATCGCATCGCGCATCCACGGGTGAAGTTCGACGCTGTGCGTCTGTAACCTTCAGATGCAACCGAGGGCTCAGGCATCCATGTCTGAGCCTGTCCCTTACAAGGCTTCTTCCTTGATGTCCTGATAACGCTTTTCCAGTTCCTGACGAATCTGGCGACGTTGTTGCGCCTGAATGAAACGACGCTTGCCTTCCGGTGTTTCCGGTTCCAGAGGCGGTACGCTGGCGGGTTTGCGATTGTCGTCCACGGCAACCATGGTGAAGAAGCAGCTGTTGGAATGGCGTACCGAGCGCTCGCGGATGTTTTCGGTGACCACCTTGATGCCCACCTCCATGGACGTGTTGCCGGTGTAATTGACCGACGCAAGGAAGGTCACCAGTTCGCCGACATGCACTGGCTCGCGAAAAATCACCTGGTCCACCGACAGCGTTACCACATAGCGTCCGGCGTAGCGGCTGGCACACGCGTAGGCCACTTCGTCCAGGTACTTGAGCAGCGTGCCGCCGTGTACGTTGCCAGAGAAGTTGGCCATGTCCGGGGTCATCAATACAGTCATCGACAGCTGGGCGTTTCCGGGTTCCATAGCGTACTCACACGGTCAAGGTGTTCAAGGGGCGCCTATCCTGGCGCTCAAGGGGCTTGTGACAGTTATCGGGACGCTGGCCAGCAGGCGGCCGTCACGCGTCATAACTATCTGTTTCCATATATTGCACCGGCTTTATG
Source organism: Pseudomonas savastanoi (assembly GCF_020917325.1). NCBI lineage: Bacteria > Pseudomonadati > Pseudomonadota > Gammaproteobacteria > Pseudomonadales > Pseudomonadaceae > Pseudomonas > Pseudomonas savastanoi. Next base: position 5,909,835 of record NZ_CP076652.1, on the reverse strand, counting down.
TCGAAGGGGGCGGTGTTAACCTGCAAAAACCCGTGGATCGGGAATTTTCCTACGCTTTCATCCGATTTTGATGGCGCAACTACCAGCCGACGCCGTTGCAAGAACAGCGCCAGCGGTTTTAGGAGTCATCACCCACAAGGAGCCGTATCCCCATGCATGCCATCAATTTCATTCAGGACCTGGCAGTGATCATGCTGGTGGCCGGCGTGGTGACCATCCTTTTTCATCGCCTCAGGCAGCCAGTGGTGCTCGGTTATATCGTTGCCGGGTTCATCATCGGTCCGCACACTCCGCCGTTCAGTCTGATCCATGACGAAGAAACCATCAAAATTCTGGCCGAGCTGGGAGTGATCTTCCTGATGTTCTGCCTGGGGCTGGAATTCAGCCTGCGCAAATTGTTCAAGGTCGGCGCGACGGCGTTCATCGCGGCTTTTCTGGAAATTGCCCTGATGATCTGGATCGGTTACGAGATCGGGCAGTTCTTTGGCTGGAAAACCATGGACTCGCTGTTTCTCGGCGCGATTCTGGCGATCTCTTCCACCACCATCATCGTCAAGGCGCTCAACGACCTGAAGATGAAGAACCAGCATTTTGCCCAGTTGATCTTCGGTGTGCTGATCGTCGAAGACATTCTCGGCATCGGCATTATTGCGCTGTTGTCCGGCATCGCAGTCAGCGGCTCCGTCAGTTCGGGGGAAGTGTTTTCCACGGTCGGCAAACTGTCGCTGTTCATGATCGTAGCGCTGGTGATCGGGATTCTGCTGGTGCCCCGTTTGCTGGCCTATGTCGCCAGGTTCGAAAGCAATGAAATGCTGTTGATTACCGTGCTGGGCCTGTGTTTCGGCTTCTGTCTGCTGGTGGTCAAGCTGGAATACAGCATGGTGCTGGGCGCGTTCCTGATCGGTGCGATCATGGCTGAGTCGCGTGAGCTGCTGAAAATCGAGCGATTGATCGAGCCGGTTCGTGACATGTTCAGCGCAATCTTTTTCGTCGCCATCGGTTTGATGATCGACCCGAAAATCCTGCTGGAATATGCCTGGCCGATTGCAGTCATCACTGTCGCTGTGGTGCTGGGCAAGATGCTGTCTTGCGGCCTTGGGGCGTTTATCGCCGGCAATGACGGTCGCACCTCATTGCGCGTGGGGATGGGGCTGTCACAGATTGGCGAGTTTTCCTTCATCATCGCGGCGCTCGGCATGACCCTGCAGGTCACCAGCGACTTTCTCTACCCGGTGGCAGTGGCGGTATCAGCCATTACTACTTTGCTGACGCCCTACCTGATTCGCGGTGCAGATCCGCTGTCACTCAAGCTGGCGTCGATCATGCCCCGGCGCGTTGCACGGGTGTTCGGCATGTACGGTGAGTGGCTGCGCAGCATTCAGCCGCAAGGGCAGGGTGCAGTGCTTGCCGGGATGATCCGGCGGATTCTGCTACAGGTCGGGGTCAATCTGGCGCTGGTAATGGCGATTTTCTTCAGCGGCGGCTATTTTGCCGAGCATCTTGGCGGGTACATGGACGAATGGGTGGCCGATGTCAGTCACCAGAAAGCCTGGATCTGCGGCGCGGCGTTGCTGCTGTCGCTGCCGTTTCTGATTGCCGCGTATCGCAAGCTCAAGGCGCTGTCGATGCTGCTGGTGGAGATGGGCGTCAAACCCGAGATGGCGGGCCGACATACCGTGCGGGTGCGCAAGGTCGTGGCGGAAGTGATTCCGCTTTTGTCGCTGGTGGTGATTTTCGTGATGCTGGCAGCATTGTCGGCAAGTATTCTGCCTGCCAACGAATTGCTTCTGGTCATCGCCCTGATTGCCGCTCTGGTCGCGGCATTGCTCTGGCGCTGGCTGATCCGCGTGCATACGCGGATGCAGATCGCGCTGCTGGAGACCCTGGGCAATAATCAGGAATCATCCGGGCATTGAGCCCGGAGATTACCTTACAGTCTTTGCCGCGCAGGGGTGTCTCAGCTTTCCAGCCAGACATCCCGAGCCCAGTGCCAGACCGACTCCCAGCTTTCCTCGGTGACCAGTTCCTCTTCGGCAGACCACAGCACTACCGTGCCGTCTTCTTCGACGCAGTAGTAGTCGTCGCCGTCCTGGCAGATCGGAATCAGCTCGCGCGGCACGCCCAGATCCCAGGCCGTGGCGGCCACGTCCGGCAAATAGGTGTGCGACTGCGGATCGGTCACGGTGACGGGCTCAAGGCTGCCGTACACCACATCGCTGACCGTCAGGAGAAACTCTTTGAAGACGAACGGAATATTGATGAACAGCTGTTCTTCAATTTCGACCAGTTGGTCTTCGTCTGGCAGCTCAAGCGGAACCGGGACCGGCTCGTTTGCTTCACGCAGTTGTTCGATGACTTCTTCCACGACACAGATCCTCTCACTTGATGGCGCGGGTTATACAGTAGCGTAAAGCCTTTCTCAAAATAACTATCCGAACGGATAAGCAAAAACCCCGGACATGTCCGGGGTTCTGAACGCGAGAAAGGATTCTGGTTCAACCGTTCTGGCGAATTCCTGCCACCAGCCACGGTTGGTTATCACCCTGTGGGCGCTCCATGTTCCAGCTTTCGCTGAACACTTCGCCCTGGTCGAAACGCGAGGTCTTGGACACGCCCGAGAAGGTCAGGGTAGCGATGGTCTTGTCGGCGCGATCATCCACACCGTCCAGTTGAACCTGAAGGTTGTCGATGTAGGTCGACTGGAAGCCATCACCCAGGTCCGCACGTTCCTTTTTCAGGAACTGCAGCATTTGCGGGGTAACGAACTCGGCGATCTTGTCCATTTCGTTGGCGTCCCAGTGCTGCTGCAGCGACTGGAAGTGGCCACGAGCGGCTTCCAGAAAGCGCTCTTCGTTGAACCAGGCCGGGGCGTTGATCACTGGCGCAGCGGAGGCCGGTGAGGAACTGCCGAAGATCGGGTTCTGCGCAGGCTGGCTGCTTTCACGCTGGTACGGTGCACCGGCAGCAGCCATTTTCGGCTGTTGCTGCTGACGACGACGTGCAATGAAGCGGAAGATCAGGAAGGCGATGAGGCCCATGATCAGGATGTCGAACAGTTGCAGGCCGTTGAAGCCGTCACCCATGAACATCGACGCGAGCAGGCCACCGGCAGCGATACCGGCCAATGGGCCCAGCCAGCGCGAAGCACCGCTTGCCGCAGGGGCAGGACGGCCCGCAGCGTTAGGCGCTGCCGCAGGCGTGGAGGGTGCGGCCTGACGTGTCTGGTGCGTAGGCGCCGAGCCCATGCTCTTGCCGCCACCGAAACGCGCGGCGTTCACATCCAGGCTCATGGTGAGCCCGATGCACAGCGCCATCGCGATGCTTAGAAAACGTTGCATAAGGGTATTCCCGTTTTGTGATTGCACGCGCGCCATGTTGCACAGCAGATGACTACATGACCAGCGCGTTAGTGTTTCGGACTTTTACATAAATAGCGTAGGACTTTTCAGCGCGCTTCGTAAGATGCGCCCTTGGCTATCGTTCCTCACGCTCGAGCGTGGGCGCAATAGCCAAGGCGTATGGACGATGGTTGACCGGCCTACAAAGGCACCAGTTTCGCATAGCCCATCATCAGCCACTTGCTGCCTTCGGCGAAGTTGACCTGCACCCGTGCCTGCGCACCAGCGCCCTCGAAGTTGAGGATCACGCCTTCGCCGAACACCGCATGCTGGACGCGCTGGCCCATGGTGAACTCGGTTTCCGGAATGCCGGTGCCGTTGAACAGGCTGCTGCTGTTGAACTTCGGAGTGCCGCCGAACGGGCGACTCACGCTGTTGGACAGGCGTACTTCCTGGATCAGCGCCGGCGGGATCTCGCGTACGAATCGCGAGACCTTGTTGTAGGTTTCGCTGCCGTACAGACGACGCGTTTCGGCGTAGGTCATCACCAGCTGTTTCATGGCGCGGGTGATGCCGACATAAGCCAGACGTCGCTCTTCTTCCAGACGCCCCGGCTCTTCCAGACTCATCTTGTGCGGGAACAGCCCTTCCTCCATGCCCACCAGGAACACATGCGGAAACTCCAGGCCCTTGGCGCTGTGCAGGGTCATCAGCTGAATGCTGTCTTCATGCTCCTGCGCCTGGGTGTCGCCTGCTTCCAGCGAGGCATGCCCCAAAAACGCTGCCAGTGGCGTCAGGTCTTCTTCGCTTTCGTGATTCTCGAAAGCACGAGCCGCGCTGACCAGCTCCTCAAGGTTTTCTACCCGCGCCTGGCCTTTCTCGCCTTTTTCCTGCTCGTGATAGGTGATCAGCCCGGACTGCTCGATAACCGTCTGGGTCATCAGGTGCAGCGGCATCTCCATGACCTTGGCCGACAGGTTCTCGATCAGCTCGATGAACCCGCCCAGGGCCGTGGCGGCGCGGCCGGTCAGGCCCTTGTTGGCGACCAGCAGGCGCATGGCTTCCCACATGGAGACGTCGGCATGACGGGCATGCTCGCGAATCGCTTCGACGGTTTTTTCGCCGATGCCACGAGCCGGAACGTTGATCACCCGCTCCAGCGCTGCATCGTTGCCACGGCCTTCCAGCAAGCGCATATAGGCCATCGCGTTCTTGATTTCAGCCCGTTCGAAGAAGCGCTGTCCGCCATAGATGCGGTATGGAATACGCTCACGCAGCAGGGCTTCTTCAAGCACTCGTGACTGGGCGTTGGAGCGGTACAGAATGGCGATGTCGTTGCGCGAGATTCCGGTTTTCAGCGCGCTTTCGATGGTCTCGACCACATAGCGCGCCTCATCGTGTTCGTTGAAAGCTGCATACAGGTTGATCAGCTCGCCATCGCCGACGTCAGTCCACAACTCCTTGCCGAGGCGGCCGCTGTTATTGACGATCAAGCCGTTGGCGGCCTTGAGGATGCTCGCTGTGGAGCGGTAATTCTGCTCCAGACGGATGACTTCGGTGTCCGGGAAGTCAGACGAATACTGGTGGATGTTCTCGATCTTCGCGCCACGCCAGCCGTAAATGGACTGATCGTCATCGCCGACCACCATCAGGCTGTCGCCACCCTGAGCGAGCAGACGTAGCCACGCGTATTGCACGGCGTTGGTGTCCTGGAATTCATCCACCAATACATGGCGGAAACGACGCTGATAATGCTCGAGCAAACCCGGATTATCGCGCCACAGGTCGAGTGCGCGCAGCAGCAGTTCGGAGAAGTCGATGACGCCAGCCCGCTGACAGGCGACTTCGTAGGCTTCGTAGACGCTTTTCATGGTGGTCAGGAACAGATCGCCGCTGGCCTGAATATGTTTCGGGCGCAGGCCTTCATCTTTCTGGCCGTTGATGAACCACTGGGCCTGACGCGCAGGCCAGCGTTGCTCATCCAGGCCCAGCTCGCGCATCACGCGTTTTACCAAGCGCTGCTGGTCATCGCTGTCGAGAATCTGGAAGGTTTGCACCAGCCCGGCTTCCTGCCAGTGCGCTCGCAGCAGGCGGTGGGCCAGACCGTGGAAGGTGCCCACCCACATACCGGCAGGGCTGATACCCATCAGCTGCTCGATGCGGTGGCGCATTTCGGCGGCAGCCTTGTTGGTGAACGTCACCGACAGGACCGAATGCGGGGAGGCTTGCTCGACCTGCATCAGCCATGCGATGCGATGCACCAGCACACGGGTTTTGCCGGAGCCAGCACCGGCCAGGACCAACTGACGACCCAATGAGGCGGCTACGGCCTGACGTTGGGCATCGTTGAGGGAATTCAGAAGAAGAGAGAGATCATCGCGCATCCGCGCATTCTAGGGTGCTGCGTCATGACGGGCAAACCATGCTTTGCGTCAGGCAATAAAAATGACCGGGTGCTGACGACCGGTCATCGTGCGGTGCAGGGTCGAACGCGGTCAGTCGACTTTGAAGACTGGCCATTCGCAGGCCTGGCGCAGGATTCAGCTTAATGTAGGATTATTCCCACAATTTTTTTCGATTCACCCATTCAGGGCTCGTGTAACAGGTTTAAGCGTCGTTTAACTGGGCGGTTTGCAGGTCATGTAGTATAACTACAAGAAAGCTACAACCCAGCCCATCTTCCCTTTGCCGAGTCTGCCCCTTGAATCTGCTGCAACACATCGCCCAGTCACGTAATTTGCTGCGCAAATCGGAGCTCAAGGTAGCTGACCATGTGCTGCTCGACCCTGCGGCCGTGATGCACAGTTCCATGGCGGATCTGGCGCATAGCGTCGGCATCAGTGAGCCAACCATCGTGCGCTTCTGCCGCGCCATTGGGTGCACCGGGTTTCAGGACCTCAAGCTCAAGCTGGCGCAGAGTCTGGCAGCGGGTGCGAGTTTCGGCCAGTTCGCGATTCATGAAGACGATTCGGTCGCCGACTACAGCCTGAAGATTTTCGACACTACCCTGCACACGCTCATGGAAGTGCGCGAAAACCTCGACCCCCATGCCTTACAGATGGCAGTCACGGCCATGGCCGGGGCCAATCGGGTCGAATTTTATGGGTTTGGCGCTTCCGGTGCAGTGGCTGCCGACGCGCAGCACAAGTTCTTTCGTTTGCTGCTGACCGCGGCAGCGTATTCCGATCCGCACATGCAGGCGATGTCGGCGGTCACGCTCAAGCCGACAGACGTCGCGGTATGCATTTCCCAGTCGGGGCGCTCCAAGGATTTGCTGATCACCGCCAATCTGGTCCGCGAGAGCGGCGCAACGCTGATTACCCTGTGCCCGAGCCAGACGCCGCTGGCCGAGCTGTCTTCGGTCAATCTGGCTATCGATGTACATGAAGACACCGAAATCTACACGCCGCTGACGTCCCGTATCGCGCACCTGGTGGTGATCGATGTGCTGGCGATGGGCGTGGCAATGGCCCGCGGCCCGAGCCTGGTCAACCACCTCAAGAGCGTCAAGCGCAGCCTGCGTGGCTTGCGTCTGTCGCCGAAGTCAATAAAGACTCACGAAGACTGATCGCTCAACCGAGCGGAATTCATCGATCTGTCATCTGCATGCCGCCTGATTGTCACCGCAGCGCTCCATTCTGGTGCTCCCACAAAACGTATTGGGAGACAGGATATGGCTCGGCATTACGATGATTTACCCACCAGCACCGTGAAAACCCGCCGTCAGCAGGAAGACCAGCGCCGCATGGAGTTTCGTCGGGCTATCGAGAGCTATAGTGAAGCGCGTCAGCTTAATCAGGAGCTGTGTGACTACATGGACGGCATGGACAACGCTGTATGGCAGACTATCAAGTTGCCCGCGGTCGACCGTCGAAACGCTCGACAAGCTGGCTGATCTGCGCACGTTCGGTGCGGATGAACGCAAGAAAGGCATGTGCCACGGGTGAAAGGCGTTTGTCTCTGGCCTGAGCCACGCACCAGCTTCGATACAGCGGCAGCTCCGCCACGGGTAGCTCCACGAGAGCACCGGTGGCGAGTTCCTGGCAGACCGCATGCCGTGTCAGCATCGCCAGGCCCAGTCCGGCGACCACGCATTCACGTTGCGCCTCGCTGGAAGACACCTCCAGCGTCTGCGTGAAATGCACGCGTTTCTCTTTGAAGTACTCCTCGCAGGCCCGGCGTGTGCCTGAACCCGTCTCTCGGGTCAGCAGCGGCCAAGGCTCCAGGTCTTTCAAGTTCAGCGTCGCAAGGCTGCTCAGCGGGTGGTCAGGCGGTGCTACGGCGACAATCGGGTTGTTGAGAAAGGGTAGAAACTGCAGCCCCATATCCAGCGGAACCGCTGACATCACTACAAGATCATCGCGGTTGTCCGATAATCGCCTGATTATCTGTGCACGATTGACAACCATCAGGCTCAGGCTGACTTCCGGGTGCTGGCGTTTGAATGCAGCGAAAAGGTGAGGGATGAAATACTTGCAGCTGGATTCAATCGCCAGCTTCAGCTGGCCTTGCAGCGAGCCCTGCATGTCCGAAAGCTGCATGTCCAGACTTTCCAGGCGTCCGAAAATATCCCGACTGGCCAGTTGCAGTGCCTGCGCCGCCTCAGTGAGGTAGAGCTTTTTGCTGACGTATTCGAACAGCGGCTGGCCGATCAGCTCTTCAAGCTGGCGAATCTGCAGGCTGACGGCAGGCTGCGTCAGAGACATCTCTTCGGCTGCACGGCTGTATGAGCGCAGATCGCATACTTCATTGAAAATACGCAGCTGACGCAATGTCATACGCATCAATGACTTACGCATTTATAAAAGCTTCCTGAGACGACAAGAAGCTTCAACTATAAGCTTTTACTTATGCATCACCCAACTTTTACTCATTTTTGTTAATCCTCGATTCGGCATAGGGTGTCCCTGCGGCATTCAGTCACATGCCCTGTTACAAAAACGGGTCGAGGAAAACGCCAGTGATAACAAAAATTCTGATCGCCAACCGCGGGGAGATTGCCGTCCGGATCGTGCGCGCCTGCGCCGAGATGGGCATTCGCTCGGTCGCGATCTTTTCCGACGCTGACCGGCATGCCCTGCATGTCAAACGTGCTGACGAAGCCTATAGCATTGGTGCCGAACCGTTGGCCGGTTACCTGAACCCGCGCAAGCTGGTGAATCTGGCGGTAGAGACTGGCTGCGATGCGCTGCATCCCGGTTATGGCTTTCTGTCGGAGAACGCCGAACTGGCCGACATCTGTGCTGAACGTGGCATTAAGTTTATCGGTCCGTCCGCAGAAGTGATTCGTCGCATGGGCGACAAGACCGAAGCGCGGCGCAGCATGATCAAGGCCGGTGTGCCGGTTACGCCCGGCACCGAAGGCAACGTCGCGGACATCGACGAGGCGCTGGTCGAAGGCGAGCGTATTGGTTACCCGGTAATGCTCAAGGCCACCTCCGGCGGCGGCGGGCGCGGCATACGCCGTTGCAACAGCCGCGAAGAACTCGAGCAGGCCTTCCCCCGGGTGATTTCCGAAGCAACCAAGGCCTTTGGCTCGGCGGAAGTGTTTCTCGAGAAGTGCATCGTCAATCCCAAGCACATCGAAGCGCAGATTCTGGGTGACAGCTTCGGCAATGTAGTGCATCTGTTCGAACGCGACTGCTCGATTCAGCGCCGTAACCAGAAGCTCATCGAAATCGCCCCCAGCCCGCAACTGACTCCCGAGCAGCGTGCTTATATCGGTGATCTGTCGGTGCGTGCGGCCAAGGCTGTCGGTTACGAGAACGCAGGGACCGTGGAGTTTTTGCTCGCCGAGGGCGAGGTGTACTTCATGGAAATGAATACCCGGGTTCAGGTCGAGCACACCATCACCGAAGAAATCACCGGCATCGATATTGTTCGCGAGCAGATCCGTATTGCGTCCGGCCTGCCGCTGTCGATCAAGCAGGAAGACATCATTCACCGCGGTTTTGCCCTGCAATTCCGGATCAACGCCGAAGACCCGAAGAACAATTTCCTGCCCAGTTTCGGCAAGATCACCCGCTATTACGCGCCCGGAGGACCAGGCGTGCGCACCGATACGGCGATTTACACCGGCTACACCATTCCGCCGTTTTACGACTCGATGTGCCTGAAGCTGATTGTCTGGGCGCTGACCTGGGAGGAGGCGATGGACCGTGGCCTGCGTGCGCTGGATGACATGCGCCTGCAAGGAGTGAAGACCACGGCTGCCTATTACCAGGAAATTCTGCGTAACCCGGAATTTCGCAGCGGTGAATTCAACACCAGCTTTGTCGAGAGCCACCCCGAGCTGACCAATTATTCGATCAAGCGCAAACCCGAAGAGCTGGCTCTGGCCATCGCCGCCGCCATTGCCGCACACGCCGGTCTGTAAGGAATAGTGAAATGTCCAAGAAGATTTTCGTAACCGACACCATCCTGCGTGACGCTCACCAATCATTGCTGGCGACCCGCATGCGTACCGAGGACATGCTGCCGATCTGCGACAAGCTCGACAAGGTCGGTTACTGGTCGCTGGAAGTCTGGGGCGGCGCGACCTTCGATGCCTGCGTGCGTTTTCTCAAGGAAGATCCATGGGAGCGCCTGCGTCAACTGCGCGCTGCCTTGCCCAATACCCGGTTGCAAATGCTCCTGCGCGGCCAGAACCTGCTGGGCTATCGGCATTACAGCGATGACGTGGTCAAGGCGTTCGTCGCCAAGGCGGCGGTGAATGGTGTCGATGTGTTCCGTATTTTCGATGCCATGAACGATGTGCGTAACCTGCGGGTTGCCATCGAGGCGGTGAAAGCGGCGGGCAAACATGCACAGGGCACCATCGCCTACACCACCAGCCCGGTGCATACCATCGAGGCCTTCGTGGCGCAGGCCCGGCAGATGGAAGCCATGGGCTGTGACTCGGTGGCGATCAAGGACATGGCCGGCCTGTTGACGCCTTATGCCACGGGTGAGCTGGTCAAGGCGCTGAAGGCCGAGCAGTCGTTGCCGGTGTTCATCCACTCCCACGACACCGCAGGCCTGGCTGCCATGTGCCAGCTCAAAGCCATTGAAAGCGGCGCGGACCATATTGATACGGCGATCTCCAGCTTTGCCTGGGGCACCAGTCATCCGGGCACAGAGTCGATGGTTGCCGCGCTCAAGGGCAGCGAATTCGACACCGGGCTGGACCTGGAGCTGTTGCAGGAAATCGGCCTGTATTTCTACGCGGTGCGTAAGAAATATCACCAGTTCGAAAGCGAATTCACCGCGGTCGATACCCGCGTACAGGTCAATCAGGTGCCCGGCGGGATGATTTCCAACCTGGCCAATCAGCTCAAGGAGCAGGGCGCGCTCAATCGCATGGGCGAAGTGCTGGCGGAAATTCCGCGCGTGCGTAAAGACCTCGGTTATCCACCGCTGGTAACGCCGACCTCACAGATCGTCGGTACTCAGGCGTTCTTCAATGTGCTGGCCGGCGAGCGTTACAAGACCATCACCAATGAAGTGAAGCTTTATCTACAAGGCGGTTACGGCAAGGCGCCGGGGCAGGTGGATGAAAAACTGCGTCGTCAGGCCATTGGTAATGAAGAACTGATCGATGTTCGTCCGGCCGATCTGCTCAGGCCGGAGATGACCAAATTGCGTGCCGATATCGGCGCATTGGCCAAATCCGAAGAGGACGTGCTGACCTTTGCCATGTTCCCGGACATCGGCCGCAAGTTTCTTGAAGAGCGTGCAGCCGGAACGCTGACGCCGGAAGTGCTGCTGCCGATTCCCGAAGCAGGAAGCGTGGCCAGAGCGGGCGGCGAGGGCGTGCCGACCGAGTTCGTTATTGATGTGCACGGCGAAACCTATCGGGTCGACATCACCGGCGTGGGCGTCAAGGCCGAGGGCAAGCGCCACTTCTACCTGTCCATCGATGGCATGCCGGAAGAGGTGGTGTTCGAACCGCTCAACGAGTTTGTCGGCGGCGGTGCCAGCAAACGCAAGCAGGTCCATGCACCGGGCGACGTCAGCACCACCATGCCGGGCAATATCGTCGATGTACTGGTCAAGGAGGGCGATATGGTCAAAGCCGGGCAGGCGGTATTGATCACCGAAGCCATGAAGATGGAAACCGAGGTCCAGGCGTCGGTCGCGGGCAAGGTTGTGGCGATTCACGTTGCCAAGGGCGACCGCGTCAATCCGGGTGAGGTTCTGGTCGAGATCGAAGGCTGACCGGGCACATACAGATAATTCAACGATTTACCTCAGGGAAGCACTCGTGGCTTCCCTTTTTTTATTCTGTGCAGGCGGGCCCGGTTGTCACCGCTATCGTTGCGCACGCTCCAGCGTGGGAATGCCGTTCTTGACGCTCTGCGTCCTCAGAATCAGCGAAACGCCTCAAGCCCTTTGATCTGCTGCCCGTCCGCGAAGTTATCCACAGCCAGCCAGCTTTCAAAGGCTTTTTGCAGTTCAGGCCATTCGCTGTCAAGGATCGAGTACCACGCGGTATCCCTGCTCTGACCTTTGACTACCATGTGCTGGCGGAAGGCGCCTTCGTAGCTGAAGCCAAAGCGTTGGGCTGCGCGTTTGGAACGGGCGTTGTTGGCATTGCACTTCCATTCCAGGCGGCGATAGCCCAATGCGAAGGCTTCTCTGGCCAGCAGGTAGATGGCTTCGGTGCCTTTTGGGGTGCGTTGCATGGCCGCGCTGAAGGTGACATGACCTATTTCGATACGCCCGTGGGCGGCGACGATCGACATCAGGCTGATGACACCTTCGGCTTTACCGGTCTGCTGATCGACGACCGTATAAAACCACGGGTCGGACGCGACCTGATGCCCGGCCAGCCATGCATCGAACGCACTGCGTTCGATAAAAGGACCGTAAGGCAGGTAATCCCACAGTTTCGGGTCGGCATTCGGCCCCTGAAGTGCGGCCCACAAATTATCGGCGTGACGTGTGGCGTCGAGTTTCTCCAAGCGAATGAAACGGCCTGTCAGAGTCTTGGTTGTGGGCAATGCAGCGGCTTGCCAGTCCAGCAGAGTGTCGGACATTAATCACTTCCTGTTTCAGAGCGCTTTGCGAAATTGTATGAGGCCAGGCCGTTCGGCAATCCTTTCATACAACTGAATGGCTGTGGCGTTGGTTTCGTGGGTCAGCCAGTGCACCTTGTCGCAACCGTCTCCCTTGGCCGTTGCGTAGACAAACTCGATCAGTTGCCTGCCAATGCCTGTTCCGCGTTGTTCGGGGGCGACGATCAGATCTTGCAGGTAACAGGCGTTGTTGATGCTCCAGTTAGAGCGATGGTAGATGAAGTTCACCATGCCCACCGCTTCGCCATCCAGCCAGGCCAGCGCCGAGTGGGTCGGTTCGTTCGGGTCCACAAGGCGTTGCCAGGTGACATCGCTGACACTTTCGGCCAGCTCGGTATTGTAGAAGCGCAGATAGGCCTGCCATAGAGGCAGCCAGGCCTTATGGTCGTCGACAGTAACGGCGCGAATCCGGACATCGGTCATGACGTTCTCCCTGCGCTCATCAAACGAGCGATTTGCTGATCGTTTGCATCCTCGCTTGCAGCGAGGCCGTCGCGTACACCGGCCATGTCCGAAGCGCTGCGGTTCTGGCTGAGTTTGCGTTTGCCTTGCAGCCGTTGCACGGGAATTGCAAACCCTGCAATCGCCCCCAGCATTTTTGCAATGTAGTCCGCAGGTGCATCCTCGATTGACCAGGGTTGCGGGCGGCTGGACTCATGGCGATGGGTCAGGTCAGCCAGCAATTGGTGCAGTTGCGCTGCATCGGTAAAAACCGTGGCCTGCCCGTAGGCATGTACGGCTAGATAGTTCCAGGTAGGTACAACCTTGCCGTGTTCTGCCTTGCTCGGGTAGAAAGACGGGCTCACATAGGCATCGCCGCCGGGAAAAATCACCAGCGCTTCGACACCTGAGTCCAACTGCTGCCACTGTGGGTTGGCTCTGGCCAGATGCCCGTAAAGCGTGCCGTGCGGACCTTCATCGCGGCGCAACAGCAGCGGCAAGTGGGTCGCGTGCAATCCTTCTTCACCCTGTGTGACAAGAATAGCCAGGCGAGTCTGATCCATCTGCTCGTGCAGGCTGAGCGTATCGTTTTCCTTGAAGGCGGCAGGTATGTACATGGTCATGTTCCTTGGCTGATGGAGCGATCCTAGGCAAGGCATTGGTCTGATGTAAGATCCATTTTTTATAAATTTCATGGGACCAATTAATGCCCATCGCCCCTGTCGCGTTTCCACCCACGCTTACCGGCATTGAGCTGGACCCTAATCACGGCTTGAGCAAGCAGCTCTACGAGATTTTGCGCCAGCAAGTGCTGGATGGGCGCTTGAGTGGCGGCATGCGTCTGCCAGCCAGCCGCGATTTGGCACATTTACTGGGCATCTCCCGTAACAGCGTCATGCGGGCCTATGACCAGCTGTATGCCGAGGGTTTCATCGAAGGGCGTGTTGGCGACGGTACGTATGTTGCGCAGCTGTCTGAACGAAGCGCCGCGCCTCGACGGCCTGGCCGTAAAAAACTATCCACCAACTTACCCACAGGTGTATCCACAGGGTTACACACAGGTTTGTCCACAATTGCGGCGGAAATGCCGTCGAATTGTTCCGATGAAGTTATCCACAACCCGACACGCGTGCTGCTCGAAAAGCATCATTTGCACGAGCCGCCGACGGGTAGGCCGCGGGCTTTTCGAGTAGGCGTTCCAGCCTTCGATCTTTTTCCGTTTGCCTTGTGGGGCAAGCTGTATGCGGCCTTTTGGCGCAAGCCGGACCTTGCTCAGCTGGGTTACGGCACCGCTGCGGGAGATTCGCGGCTGCGTGAGTTGATTGCCGTTTATCTTCGTTCATCGCGTGGGCTGCACTGCACGGCTGAGCAAATTGTGATCACCAGCGGCGCACAACATGCAATCAGCCTTTGTGCACAGTTGCTTTTGACGCCGGGCGATAGCGTTGCTGTGGAAAATCCAGGCTATCGGGCGGCGGGTCATGCGTTTGCACTGGCAGGTGCGCGATTGCACGGCGTGCCTGTGGATAACGAGGGCATGCGTTGCGCCGATCTTGAGCAGGCCAATTGCAGATTGGCGTACGTGACCCCTTCGCATCAGTACCCGACCGGCGTAGTCATGAGCCTGGCACGGCGCCTGGAATTACTGGCCTGGGCCGAGAGGCACCAGAGCTGGATTGTCGAGGACGATTACGATGGTGAGTATCGGTACAGCGGTTCGCCATTGGCCCCGTTGGCTGCGCTCGACCAGAGCGGTCGAGTGCTCTACGTCGGTACGTTCGGCAAAATCGCCTTTCCGGCGCTGCGCCTCGGGTATCTGGTTCTGCCTGAGCAACTTGTCCTCCCGTTCAGCCAGCGCAAGGCGGTAGACATGCGCCATACCGAGATTGGCGTGCAGGCGGTCATGGCGCAATTCATTGCGTCGGGGCACTTTCAACGACACATCCGTCGTATGCGTCGCGCGGCGCTGAGCCGTCGTAATGCGCTGCTGGATAACTGGCCTGCCGATATAGCAGGGTGCGCTGCAATGCCCAAGGTGGTTGCAGGGCTGCATGTGATGGTCAAGGTAGACAGTATCGCGCGTGAGCAGGCACTGATTGCCAAGGCTGGCAGCGTCGGCGTCGAGATGAATGCCTTGAGTGATTACTGGCTGCCCGAGTCCAGCGAGCCTGTGGATAACCGCGCCGGGCTGGTGCTGGGTTTTGCCGCAGTGCCCGAGGTCGAGATTGCCGAAGCATTGAACAGGCTGCGCAAGGCCTGGTCCGAGTAGTCCCGCTGGCAGGCGTATAATCTGCACTTTCTGTTACTTGTCCTGAGATACCCATGAACAACTCTCTTACTGCAACACCCGGACGCAAGTTCGGCGCGCCGCTGGCCGCGCTGTTCCTGCTGCTGATGGGCGCCCAGTTTCTGCTGCTCAGTGTCGGCACCCGTCAGGTAATGCTGTGGATCGTCGGCGCAGCGCTGGGCGTGACGCTGTATCACGCGGCATTCGGCTTCACCTCGGCGTGGCGGGTGTTTATCCGTGAGCGGCGCGGTGCGGGTTTGCGGGCGCAAATGGTCATGCTGGCGGTGGCGGTGGTGCTGTTTTTCCCTGCGCTGGGGGCTGGCACGCTGTTCGGTCAGCCCGTTACCGGACTGGTCGCGCCGGTCGGAATTTCGGTCGTCGTCGGTGCGTTCATCTTCGGTATCGGCATGCAACTGGGCGGTGGCTGTGCGTCCGGTACGTTGTTCACTGCAGGTGGCGGCAATGCACGCATGCTGGTGACGCTGCTGTTTTTCATCCTCGGTTCGTTGATTGCGACCCATCACGTTGACTGGTGGTTTGCGCTGCCTGCGTTCCCGGCAGTTTCAGTGGTCAAGACCTTCGGCGTGATGCCTGCGCTGATCGTGAATCTTGCTCTGTTCGCCTTGATCGCCTTCATAACCGTGAAGCTCGAAAAGCGGCGTCATGGACAGCTTGAAGCACCGGTCAGCACTGATCACCGTGGGCTGAGCCGGGTGCTTCGCGGACCGTGGGTTCTGGTCTGGGGCGCTGTCGCGCTGGCGCTGCTCAATTACGCAACACTGGCGCTGGCAGGGCGTCCTTGGGGCATCACCTCGGCGTTCGCGCTGTGGGGCGCGAAGGTGGCCAGTGGTCTGGGTGTGGACGTCGGCAGCTGGGTGTTCTGGCAGAGCGCGGCGAATGCCAAGGCGTTGGCGGCTCCGGTGTGGGAAGACGTCACCAGTGTGATGGACATCGGCATCATGCTCGGTGCCTTGCTGGCGGCAGGGCTGGCTGGCCGTTTTGCGCCGAGCCTGGACATTCCCACGCGCTCGCTGGTTGCTGCGGTCATCGGCGGGTTGCTGCTGGGTTATGGCTCGCGTCTGGCCTACGGCTGCAACATCGGCGCGTACTTCAGCGGTATTGCTTCGGGCAGCCTGCACGGCTGGCTGTGGCTCGTTGCAGCCTACGCCGGTAACGTGATCGGCGTGCGTTTGAGGCCGATTTTCTTCGCTGGCGAACGCCCGCAAGTGGCGCTGACTGGCTGCTGAGGAAGTCTGTAACGCCGAGATAAAGCGGGTCGTTTGCGAACCATCTGCCGGTTTGGCATTCAAAGCCATGCAGCAGATGTCAGCCTGCGATTCGCTTCTTTTTCGGTGGGGTAGTTCTTTTGCAGCAAACGATCATTTCGAAAATCCGTTTTCTCGGCAAGACCATCGGTTACGTGGGTTGGTCGCTTTTCTGGTTGTTGATCTGGGATGTGATCGTCACGGTCGACTTCATGCTGTATCTGGAGCGCAAGATTACATTGCCTTCCATGCCGTTGACCCTGCTGGGCTCGGCACTCGTGGTCCTCACCAGCTTTCGTAATTCCAGCGCCTACAACCGCTGGTGGGAAGCACGAACGTTGTGGGGCGCGCTGGTCAATAGTTCGCGCAGCTTCGCTCGGCAGGTGTTGACTCTGGTCGAGGATGATGACGGGATCAACCCGGTCAAGGCCACGCTGTTGCGTCGCCATGTTGCCTACGTGAAGTGCCTGTCCGCGCACCTGAAAGGCGCCAAGTGTGGCGACGAGATTCAGATGCTGATTCCCCGCGAGGAATTCGAGCGCCGTCACGACACCAACAATTTCCCCAACGATCTGCTCAACACCTCCGCAGCGCTGTTGGCCAAGGAGTATCAGGCGGGGCGGCTGGACAGCATTCGTCTGGCGCGTCTGGAGTCGACCATGGTGGACATCTCCAATTGCCAGGGCGGTATGGAGCGTATTGCCAACACACCATTGCCTTATCCGTACGTGGCCTTTCCGCGCCTGTTCATCACGCTGTTCTGCCTGATCGTACCGATTGGCCTGGTGGAGACTCTGGGCTGGTTCACGCCGCTGGCATCAACCGTGGTGGGCTTCATGCTGTTGGCCATCGAAAAGATCGGCACCGACCTGCAGAGCCCGTTCCGTGCCAGCGAACATGAGATTCAGATGACGGCGTTGTGCGAAAACATCGAGCGCAATCTGGATTCGATGCTCAGGGGCGCGCAGGAAGAAAGCAAGGCTTCGTAAAGAGGGTGAGGCGTTGCGCGTGTGCAGAACGCCTCGCTTAACGCAGAGGTTGCGGCTGCTTAACGCAGCTCGCCACACAGGTCCAGTTCGACCAGCCGCCTGACTTCCTCGGTCGTCAGGCTTGCACCCAGCAGTGCATGCAGTTTGCCAAGCGCTGCCTCGCGGGTCATGCCACCACCGGAAAGCACGCCTGCACCACGCAGGCGGCTGCCCGCTTCGTAGACATCCAGCTCGACACCGCCTTCGTGGCATTGGGTAATCGCGACAACGCAGATACCCAGTGCTCGTGCATTTTCCAGGCTGGCCAGAAACTGCGGATCATCACTTGGCCCGGTGCCGCTGCCGAAGCACTCAAGCACCAGACCCCGAATACCGCTGTTGATCAGACCGTCCAGCTGAGCTGCGCCGACGCCGGGAAACAGTGGCAATACGGCGACCTCTGCCAGCGTCTTCGCCTGCCGGTAGTTCAGTGCATCGGGCAGCGAAACCACCGCATGACCGCCACGCGAACGTTGCAGCGGTGCGAACGGTTGACGACCGAAGCTGCGAATTTTCGCGCAGCGCACAGGCGTCATCAGTTGCCCGTGGAAATACAGCTGAACGCCTGACACCAGACCCGAACCCAGTGCCAGCAGTGCACCGTTGACGTTTTCCCAGGCATCGCTGTCCTGCACGCCAGCGGGCAGCATCGAGCCGGTGAACACGACGGGGGCATGGAAACCCAGCAGCTGGAAGCACATGGCCGCCGCGCTGTATGCCAGGGTGTCGGTGCCATGCAGCACCAGAACGGCGTCGCAGCCATCGACCTCCACCGCCTCGATCACCGCCTCACGCAGGCGCAGCCAGTAGGAAGGGGTCATGTTGGCGCTGTCGATCAGCGGCGACATCTCGCGAAAGCGCCACTGCGGCACCCGCAGTTCCGGGTGCTCGGCCAGTTGCCCGGCCATCCGCGCCTCGAAACCCGAGGCGGGTGCCAGGCCGTTGGCGCTGGCCTGCATGCCAATGGTGCCGCCGGTGTAAAGAACCATGACGCTCTGAGCGGGTTTATGTGCATGATCAGTCATGGTTGTTCTCCGGCGTAAGGTCGCGTTGGTTATCGTGCTTCGGGTACAGGCTTGGCGGCCGCTTCGGCGTCCTGTGTCGACTGACGGGTCGGATTGGCTGGCCATGCGTTGCGGTCCAGGTCCAGATCAGGGAACTGGCTGGAATCGAACACCGGCGTCTTGATGCCAGCCCGACGCTGCGAATCGTAGTCGTTCAGAATGCGCTTGACGACTTTGAACAGCATGGCGAGCGCGATCAGGTTGACGAACGCCAGCATGGTCATGGTGATGTCGGCGAATGCCAATACATCTTTCAGGTCGACGACGGCACCCCACATGATCAACACCAGCACCGCGATACGGTAGATGATGATGGTCTGGATCTTCTCGCCAAACAGGAACCGCAGGCTGTTTTCACCCAGGTAGTAGTTGTAGAGAATCGAGGTGAAGACGAACAGTGCCAGCGCCACGCTGATGAAGATTCGGCCCCAGTCACCGACCACTGCGGCCAGCGAGTTCTGCGCCAGAACGATGCCGTTGCCGTCGTAACCGATGTCGTAGATACCGGACAGCAGGATCAGCAAGGCGGTGCAGGTGCAGATCACGAAGGTGTCGAGGAACACGCTGAACGCTTGAACCACGCCTTGTGCAACCGGGTGCTCTACATGCGCCACAGCGGCCACGTTGGGCGCGCTGCCCAGACCGGCTTCGTTGGCGAACACGCCACGCTTGACGCCCATCACGATAGCGCTGCCGATCAGGCCGCCGAATACCGGGTCAAGACCGAAGGCGCTTCTGACGATGGTCATCAGCATGCCGGGAACGTGGTCGATCTGCAGAACGATGACGTAGATGGTGACCGCGATGTAGATCAGGGTCTTGACCGGAACCAGCAGGTCGGAAATTGCCGCGATACGCTTGATGCCGCCGACGAAGGCCAGACCCAGCAGCACGACCAGACAGATGCCTGTGGTACGGGTGTCGATGTTGAACGCGCTTTTCAGCGAGTCGGTCACGGCGTGCGATTGCAGGCCGTTGAAGGCAAAACCGAAGGTCACCAGCAACAGTACGGCCATGACCATGCCTAGCCAGCGCTTGCCCAGACCGTGCTGGATGTAAAACGCGGGACCGCCGCGGAACTGTCCTTCGGAATCCTTGCGTTTATAGAGCTGAGCGAGTGAACACTCGATGAAGCTGCTGGACATGCCGACCAGTGCGGTGACCCACATCCAGAATACGGCGCCCGGACCGCCCAGCGTTACGGCAATGCCGACGCCTGCGATGTTGCCTGCTCCGACGCGGCCCGCAAGGCTGAGCATCAGGGCCTGGAACGAACTCAACTGACCTGCGCTGCTGCGCAGACTGTCGCGAAAAACCGAGAACATGTGGAAAAAGTGTCGAAACTGAACGAAACGCGAGCGGATCGTGAAGTAACTACCCAGGCCAACGATAAGTACGATCAGTACCTTACCGGAGAGAAAGTCGTTAATCATTTCCAGCATTTTTGTTATTCCTCGCTACTTTTGAGGGGGCGCACTATACCGGTGCAAAGTTTTTACGTCTGTAGTCGCTTTCTTGGACGTCTGATTCTTCATTCGCGACGATGAATGAATACTTCCACGGATTACTCCGCCAAAGTGGGGTGCCGAAGGCTCTGGGTCCAGTGTCGGAGCCCTTTGCTGCGGGCAAAAAAAAGGGTCTGGAGAATCACTCCCAGACCCTCAAAAAATTGAGGGGTGTCTAGGCCCTCAATCTGGTGAGCTTGGTGCGCAGGTCATTTCCTGTCAGGCCTTCAAGGGGGCCAGACGCGGAGCGATCATGTTTTCCGGGCGCAGGATGTCGTCGAGCATTGCATCGTCGAGCAGACCTTCCTCACGCACCAGTTCCAGCACGCCGCGGCCGGTTTCCAGCGCGATGCGGGCGATACGGGTGGAGTTTTCGTAACCGATGTAGGGGTTCAGTGCGGTCACCAGGCCGATCGAATGCTCGACCAGCTCGCGGCAGCGCTGTTCGTTGGCCGTGATGCCCACAATGCAGTGCTCGCGCAGCATGTCCATGGCGCGCTGCAACAGGCGGATAGAGTCGAAGATCTTGTAAGCGATCAGTGGCTCCATCACGTTGAGCTGCAATTGTCCGCCTTCAGCGGCCATGGTCAGCGACAGGTCGTTGCCGATGATTTCGAAAGCAACCTGATTGACCGCTTCCGGGATTACCGGGTTGACCTTGCCGGGCATGATCGAGCTGCCTGGCTGGCGTGCCGGCAGGTTGATTTCGTTGATCCCGGTGCGCGGTCCGCTGGATAGCAGGCGCAGGTCGTTGCAGATCTTCGACAGCTTGACCGCAGTACGCTTGAGCATGCCCGAGAACAGCACGAACGCGCCCATGTCGGAGGTCGCTTCGATCAGATCGGCTGCCGGCACCAGCGGCTGGCCGCTGATCAGCGCCAGGCGGTCGACGGCAAGCTTTTGATAGCCAGGGTCGGCGTTGATGCCGGTGCCGATGGCGGTGCCGCCCAGGTTCACTTCGGTCAACAGCTCGGGTGCCAGGCTGCGCAGGCGGTTGAGGTCTTCAGTCAGGGTGGTGGCAAAGGCGCGGAATTCCTGACCCAGGGTCATTGGCACGGCGTCCTGCAACTGGGTGCGACCCATCTTCAGCACATGATTGAATTCTTCGCCCTTGGCGGCGAACGACTGGATCAGGCTGGAGAGACTGGCGAGCAGGGCGTCATGGCCCAGCAGCAGACCCAGGCGGATCGCGGTCGGGTAGGCGTCGTTGGTCGACTGCGCCATGTTTACATCGTTGTTGGGGTGCAGGTGCTTGTATTCGCCTTTCTCGAAGCCCATGGTTTCCAGGGCGATGTTGGCGATGACTTCGTTGGCATTCATGTTGGTGGACGTGCCGGCGCCGCCCTGAATCATGTCGACCACGAACTGATCGTGGAAGTCGCCACGGATCAGACGGGCGCAGGCCTCGCTGATGGCCGCATGCTTGGTATCGTTGAGGTGTCCGAGCTGGTGGTTTGCATCAGCTGCCGCCTGTTTGACCATGGCCAGGGCCACAACCAGTTTAGGGTAGTGCGAAAGCGGCACGCCGGAGAGGTGAAAGTTGTTCACCGCTCGCAGGGTCTGGATGCCGTAATACGCGTTGGCAGGTACTTCGAGAACACCAAGCAGGTCTTTTTCGATGCGCGATGATGCAGGCGAGGACATGATAAAAGAAGTCTCAAAAAGGCACGGACAATGCCGGAACGCCGCGAATATTGGGCTTGCCGCCCCGTCTTGACCAATGCTGTTAAACGCTGGCCTATGCAATAACGGCATAATCAGGCTGTGACCCGGATTCCGTTCAGTGCGTAAAGGGGGCAAAATGTCGCACCCGGACGCTGCTCCGGCCGCCTTGTCAGAGCCGTCTGGTCATGTATCCGCAGCGCGTTGCCGGGCGTCCCACCGGGGTCGCTTCAAACCGGTTGCGTGCAGGGCATGCGCAGTTGCCTGTCGAAGCAGTCATCCATTGTCCGGGAGGACCTGATGAATCTGGAAAGCAAATGGCTGGAGGATTTCAGCGCCCTGGCGGCCACCCGCAGCTTTTCCCAGGCGGCCGAGCGTCGTTTCGTGACTCAGCCAGCGTTCAGTCGGCGTATCCGCAGTCTTGAGTCGGCCTTGGGGCTGACGCTGGTCAATCGCTCGCGCACGCCCATCGAACTGACCGCTGCCGGGCAACTGTTTCTGGTTACCGCGCGTACGGTGGTCGAACAACTGGGCGAAGTCGTGCGCCATCTGCATCATCTGGAAGGTGGGCAGGGCGAGGTGATGCAGGTTGCCGCGGCACACTCCCTGGCGTTGGGGTTCTTTCCGCGCTGGATCGCCCAGTTACGTAATGAAGGGCTGAACATTGCCACCCGGCTGGTGGCCACAAACGTTGGCGATGCCGTACATGCGTTGCGTGAAGGGGGCTGTGACCTGATGCTGGCGTTCTACGATCCTGACGCCGCGCTGCAAATGGACGCTGAAATCTTCCCCTCGCTGCATCTGGGCCATACCGAGATGTTGCCGGTCTGCGCCGCCGATGCCGATGGGCAGCCGTTATTCGATATGGAAGGCGAGGGCAGTGTGCCGTTACTTGCCTACAGCGCCGGGGCCTTTCTCGGGCGCTCGGTGAATTTGCTGCTGCGTCAGCGTAACCTGCGGTTCACGACTGTTTACGAGACGGCGATGGCCGATAGCCTGAAAAGCATGGCGCTGGAGGGGTTGGGCATCGCCTGGGTGCCGCAACTGAGTGTGCGCGCCGAGCTGGCGCGCGGTGAACTGGTGGTGTGCGGCGGGCCGCAGTGGCATGTGCCGCTGGAGATCCGCCTGTACCGCTGCGCCCTGGTACGCAAGGCCAATGTGCGTCTGTTATGGCGCAAGCTTGAGAGTGCGGCTGCACCAGAGTGATCGTGAGACGAGCCGCTCGTGGCAAGCGGCCCGTACTTGTTCAGGGAAACTCGCTGAGGTTTGCCGCGATTTTTTGCTTGTTTTTGTCGCTGTAGACGTAGCAGTTGGCGCGTATGGATTGGCGGGTTGCTACCAGATTGGTCTCGCACCACCAGCCACCTTTGTAAATGACCTCTGCCAGTTCGTGAGTGCCGCCGAGCATATGACCCAGCTCATGGGCAGGTGCTGTGAACGTTGCCAGGGAGGCGATACCCGTATGCCCATTGAGGGTAGCAAAGCCAAGCGTGCCTGAGTTCAGTTTGCTTTGCGTCAGCAACAGGTACTTGGTCGTGCCATTTTTCGGCAGGTTTTGCTCGCTCAAATACTGATTGAGTCTGCCCTTCCAGATGGCGTACGTCTGGTCCAGATTGTCGTTCTTGTACTCAACGTCGGTCACGTCAGTAACGTTGCGAACGAACTGCAGATGCACCCGGCGACCGGTAAAGCTTTCGAGGTCCTTGATGAGCCACGTAAAGTAGTCCTCGGTAAGGCGCTCGTTGCTGGTTTCCTTTACGTCGTCATGTATGAACAGGAAGAGGAACAGCGGGCGCTGCGAATCGCCTTCAGCCAAGGCGGCCTGAGAGAGTGCGAATGCAGCGATCAGCAACAGAGATTTTGCGATTGTCTTGAACATGTTTTTACTCGTCCATGAGTAGTGAATGGGGTCATGACCCGAAGCAGGCCATGGCCATAATTAATAACAATCGCAGCGTCGGGTAAATCAGGATTGGCAGCTGCTGGTGTAGTCCTGACCTGTACCAAAGTGCAGGAAGAATGAGGGGCTTTTCCGAGGTCGTCTGTCTCGGTGGCCCATGCCTGTAAAAACCTCATGCGGTTGGTCGTCCAGGGGGCTGTCATCCTGGCGCTTTGCGGTATACTGCGCGGCCTTTGGCCGGCTAAATCGGTCACTATTCGTACAACAAGCCACGCCGGTTCCCCCGCGTGGCTTGTTGTTTTCAGACGCGCCTGCGGGCGCCCGATGAGAGGCACGACGATGAGCGCACTGGTTGGCGTGATCATGGGCTCCAAGTCCGATTGGTCCACCCTTAGCCACACTGCCGACATGCTGGAAAAGCTCGGCATCCCTTATGAAGTCAAGGTGGTGTCAGCTCACCGCACGCCGGACCTGCTGTTCCAGTACGCCGACGAAGCAGAGGGCCGTGGCATTGAAGTGATCATCGCCGGTGCTGGCGGTGCCGCTCACTTGCCTGGCATGTGTGCCGCCAAGACCCACCTGCCTGTGCTGGGCGTTCCGGTACAGTCGTCGATGCTGTCGGGTGTCGACTCCTTGCTGTCGATCGTGCAGATGCCTGCCGGTATTCCGGTAGCGACCCTGGCCATCGGCAAAGCGGGGGCGATCAACGCTGCGCTGCTTTCGGCCAGTATCCTTGGCGCCAAACACCCTCAATTTCACGCAGCGCTGAAGAAATTCCGCGCTGAGCAGACAGACAGCGTCCTGGACAATCCAGACCCACGCCACGCCTGAGGTTTTTCCATGAAGATCGGTGTAATCGGTGGCGGCCAGCTCGGCCGCATGTTGGCATTGGCAGGTACGCCGCTGGGCATGAACTTCGCCTTTCTCGATCCCGCGCCGGATGCCTGTGCTGCTGCACTTGGCGAGCATCTGCGTGCCGATTACGGCGACCTGGACCATCTGCGTCAGTTGGCGGATGAAGTCGATCTGGTGACTTTCGAGTTCGAAAGCGTGCCGGCCGAGACCGTGGCGTTTCTGTCGCAGTTCGTACCGGTCTATCCGAGCGCCGAGGCGTTGCGCATTGCGCGTGACCGCTGGTTTGAAAAAAGCATGTTCAAGGATCTGGGCATTCCGACGCCCGCATTCGCCGATATTCAGTCGCAGGCCGATCTGGATGCTGCGGTGGCCAGCATTGGCCTGCCTGCGGTGCTCAAGACCCGCACGCTGGGTTATGACGGCAAGGGCCAGAAAGTCCTGCGCTCGGCAGCAGATGTGACCGATACATTCGCCGAGCTGGGCAGCGTGCCTTGCCTGCTGGAAGGCTTCGTGCCTTTCACTGGCGAAGTGTCGCTGATCGCCGTTCGCGCGCGTGATGGCGAGACCCGGTTCTACCCGCTGGTTCACAACACCCACGACAGCGGCATCCTGCGCCTGTCCATCGCCAGCACCGATCACCCTTTGCAGGCACTGGCCGAAGACTACGCCGGTCGCGTCCTGAAGCAGCTGGATTACGTAGGCGTGCTGGCATTCGAGTTCTTTGAGGTCGACGGTGGCCTGAAAGCCAACGAGATTGCACCGCGGGTACACAACTCCGGTCACTGGACCACCGAAGGCGCCGAGTGCAGCCAGTTCGAAAACCACCTGCGGGCGGTTGCCGGTCTGCCGCTGGGCTCCACAGCCAAGGTCGGCGAGAGCGCCATGCTCAACTTCATCGGTGAAGTGCCAGCAGTGGACAAGGTCATCGCCGTCGAAGATTGCCACCTGCACCACTACGGCAAGGCGTTCAAGGCTGGCCGCAAAGTAGGGCACGCTACGGTCCGCAGCGCTGATCGCGCCATGCTGGATCGTCAGGTGAAGCTGGTTGAAGCGCTGATCAAGGGCTGATCAGGCCTGCGGCTGTCGTGCCAATACTTTGCGCTCGGCGTAATACACAAATCCAACTGACTATCGTGCCAATGCTCCGCGTTGGCATGCATTGTGTGACGCTCCGCGTCACAAATCTGCAGCTTGGCGCGGTATCAAGAGCAAAGGAGTCTCAGGCTTCGGTGCTGCCTGTATGTCAGGCTGGATTGAGTGATGCGCTATGGCTGCAATGTGACGCAGAGCGTCACGAAATGCATTACCACGCGGAGCGTGGGAACGAGAATTATCGGAGTGCCAGCCCTGTTTAGCCGTTCTGCGCTATCGCCAGGCTCCGTCATTCATGAAGAATTCTCCACCTCGAAGCAAACTGTCCATTGCGCCGGAACCATTCCCTGCCGCTGTTCTCAGATAGCAGTAGGCCGGGGCTGCTCATTAGCCCAGGCATATTCACTTAATACAGAGGGAAATGGCATGGGTATCATTGGAACCATCTTTATCGGCCTGATCGTTGGTCTGCTGGCTCGCTTCCTGAAGCCGGGCGACGACAGCATGGGCTGGATCATGACCATCGTGCTGGGTATCGCCGGCTCGCTTGCAGCCACTTATGGTGGTCAGGCGCTGGGTATCTATCAAGCGGGCGAGGGTGCAGGTTTCCTCGGCGCGCTGGTAGGTGCAATCATCCTGCTGGTTATCTACGGCATGATCAAAAAGAAATAACGTTTAATGTTCAGCCCTCTGTTCTGCGCAGCACAGAGGGCTAGAATGCGCGGCAACTCTTCCTCCTTTGCCGAGCTTTATCATGCGCCGCTTCTTGTTGATGACTCTTCTGCTGCTATCCGGGCTTGCACACGCCCAGTTGCCGGAAACCGACTGGCTTGAGCTGATGCCCAAGTCCGATCAAAAAGCCCTCGAAGTCATGCCCGAGATTGACCACAATTCTCCGGAAGCCATGGGCACGTTCGACAGCAAGGGTGGCTTGAAGCAGAGCAAGGGTTTGCCAGCGGTCATGTATTCGACCAAGACCGTCCCGGCAATGAACGGCAAGACCATTCGTCTTGGCGGTTACCCTGTACCCCTCGAAACCGATGCCAAGGGCCACAGCACGCTGTTCTTCATCGTGCCTTATCCAGGCGCCTGCATCCATGTTCCGCCACCACCGCCTAACCAGTTGGTGCTGGTGCGTTACCCCAAAGGCTTGAAACTGGATGATATCTACACACCACTGTGGGTAGAAGGCACCCTGAAAATCGAGAAGGTCAGTAACGATCTGGCTGATGCAGCGTATGCGATGGATGCGTCAAAGGTCCGCGTGGTGGTTGAATCGGACCTTTGATGGTATATCTCTGATCAAATTTCGATCAGAGCGCCTCGCTCCAGATACTCACACCCAGAACATGCATCTGGTCGGGGGCCAGCGTCACCACGTCGTCCAGTACGTTGGCCGTTTCGACACAGACCATGCGCTGCCAGCCATCTGCTGCCATGTCGGTGAATTTGCCGGTTTTCTCGATCCACGGGTTCCACAGGATGGCTGATGTCGAGCCGGTGCTGCGAATGTGGATGCGGCGCTGCCATTGGGGGTCAACGATGCTGAGTACACCCGGCGTGTCCTTGTAGATACGGTCGGTTTCGCCAGTGAACGTCAGGTCGCCGGTCTGCTCGCGTTCTTCCCAGTTTGCCAGGGTTTCGATGTAGCGCAGGCCGTTGAGCCCTTCGACGCTGACCTGACGAACATCGCTGACGGCGAAATAGGTATGCAGCGCCTGGCTGATCACCACAGGCTCAGTGCCACAGTTGTAGCTGACCAGACTGACATTCAGTGCGTGGTCCAGACGAATGCTTAGTTTCAGGGCGACGTTGTGCGGCCAGCCTGGCAGGTGGCCTTCGGCCTCCGGCAGGACGAACTCTACCAGCAGTGCATCGCCATCTGCTCCGATCCCCAGCAGCTGCCAATCCAGCGCTCGCACTTCACCATGCGCCTTGGCGGGTTCGCTGCTGTCGCGCATTGCCTGCACGCTTTGCGGGTTGCGTTCCAGATTACCGAACCACGGCCAGCAGATGGGCATGCCCGCGCGAATGGGTTTGCCTTGCTTGAAAACGGCTTCTTCATTCAGCCACACCAGCGGCTGCTGTCCGGCCACTTGATAGCTGAGGATATGTGCGCCCTGCTGGGCAACCAGCAGCTCTGCTTCGCCGTGGCGAATGCGCCAGCAGTTCAGTTCGTCGTACTGGACAGATTCAACGTTGGGTTCAACCGGGGATGTTGGCATGCAAAGTTCTCACTCAATGACCGTGACGAAAATAGACCGCTTCATGCAGGGCGAGTTTAACCGGACAGCCAGCCATGGGTTGAGCAACCATTTACCGTCGTGCGGGAACCGAGCGTGTCCGCCCGCTGGAATCTATGGCCACGAACACGAATGCGGCCTCAGTGACCTTGCGCCATTCGCTGGTGACCGGGTCATCGCTCCACACTTCGACCATCATCTTGATCGAGGTGCGTCCGACTTCCAGGGTGCGGGTATAAAAGGAAAGCTGTTCGCCAACCGCGACCGGAACCAGAAACGCCATGCGATCAATCGCAACGGTCGCTACACGGCCGCCAGCCACTTTACTGGCCATGGCTGTACCCGCCAGGTCCATCTGGGAGACCAGCCAGCCGCCGAAGATGTCGCCAAAGCCATTGGTTTCGCGGGGAAGGGCGGTAATTTGCAGTGCAAGGTCGCCTTGCGGAGTTGGATCTTCTTGTTCGAGCTCGATCATGCCTAGGGTGCCTCTGACCCATGACTCTCATTATTGTATGCCGCGGTTAACAGGCGCCATTCAAAACCATGCGCATGAACATTGTGTGTCCAGCGCTGGTGTGGCCCATAGAGAAACTCTGCGAAACCCGCTGATTCAGACGTTTTCGCACAACTTCCCACTGCTGCTGACGGCTTGCGAGTATATCGGGCGTTGCGTCATAGAACGACCGTCGGGTTTCCATTTTGTAATGATGCAGTTCTTGACATGTGTTTTTGAGAGCAATTTGCTATCTTGCTGGACCTCTACAGGTGACAAGACTGCCTGTACACGCAATTTTGGTGCCTATCTGCGCCTTTGCCCTCGACAATCGCTTCTGCACGGCACCCCGCAGCAGCCAGCGTTGCTGTCGCTTGCCCCTTTTCAAAGAACACGTAAAGAGAAGCCTTGTCATGTCATCTGTTCCTTCAAGTTCCACGCAGCCTGCGCGGCCTTTGACCCGCAGCGATTACAAAACCCTTTCGCTGTCTGCTCTGGGTGGCGCGCTGGAGTTCTACGACTTCATCATTTTCGTGTTTTTCGCGGCGGTTCGCGGCGGTGGTCGGCAAGCAAGCTGTTTTTCCCGGTGGACATGCCTGACTGGCTGCGCATGATGCAGACGTTCGGCATTTTCGCCGCCGGTTATCTGGCGAGGCCACTGGGCGGCATTATCATGGCGCACTTCGGCGATCTGCTGGGGCGCAAGAAAATGTTCACGCTGAGCATTTTCATGATGGCGGTGCCGACCCTGATCATGGGCTTGCTGCCGACCTACGCGCAGATCGGCATGTGGGCGCCGATTCTGCTGCTGTTGATGCGCGTCATTCAAGGCGCCGCCATCGGCGGTGAAGTGCCTGGCGCCTGGGTATTCGTCTCCGAGCATGTACCCGCCCGTCGTGTCGGGTATGCCTGCGGCACCCTGACCGCGGGCCTGACAGCGGGCATCCTGCTGGGCTCGCTGGTCGCCACGGCGATCAACAGTATTTATACCCCGGTCGAAGTGTCGGATTACGCCTGGCGGATCCCTTTCCTGCTGGGTGGCGTGTTTGGCCTGATGTCGGTTTATCTGCGTCGTCTGTTGCACGAAACGCCGGTGTTCGCCGAACTGCAGCTGCGCAAGGCGCTGGCTGAAGAAGTGCCGCTCAAGGCGGTGCTGCGTGATCATCGTGGTGCCGTTGCACTATCGATGCTGATGACCTGGTTGCTGTCGGCCGGCATCATCGTCGTGATCCTGATGACGCCGACCATTCTGCAAACCATCTATGGCTTTCCGGCGGCTACGGCGCTGAAGGCCAACAGCCTGGCTATCGTGTTTCTCAGCCTGGGTTGCATCGCAGCGGGTGCCCTGGCGGATCGCTTTGGCGCCGGCTGGGTGTTTCTGTTGGGCAGCGCAGGGTTACTGGCCAGTTCCTGGACGTTCTATCACGTCCTCGGCAGCCATCCGGAAGTGCTGTTCCCGCTGTATGCCGTGACCGGTCTGTTCGTCGGTACGATCGGCGCGGTTCCTTACGTCATGGTCAAGGCTTTCCCGCCTGTGGTGCGCTTCTCGGGGTTGTCGTTTTCCTACAACCTGGCGTACGCCATTTTCGGGGGGCTGACGCCGATGGTTGTGACGTTCATGCTCAAGAGCAGCCCGATGGGCCCGGCCTGGTATGTCGCGATTCTCTGCGGCCTGGGTATGGCAATTGGCGTGTTTTTGCTGACCAGAAAGCGTTGATCAGCACCCGCTGGTAAATGCTCAAGGCATCCGCTACAGCGAAAGGCTATCTCCCTGCGAAGGGCGATAGCCTTTTCATCTTATTGTCATAATCAATTCATAGAGTAGTCACAAGACTGGCCCAAAAAGGCTTGTGGACACCTACATACCCTGCCAGGAGCGCAAGGATGACACTCAAGCGTTTGATGGCTGCACTGACATGGGTTGCCGCCAGCGTGATGGCAGCCAATACGCTGGCTGCCGTCGACCCTGCCATCAAGGCCTATACCAGGACCTCCGGTGTGTCGGGCAATCTCTCCAGTGTCGGCTCCGATACCCTGGCCAATCTCATGACCCTGTGGGCCGAGGCCTACAAGAAAGAATACCCGAGCGTTAACATCCAGATTCAAGCGGCTGGCTCTTCCACAGCGCCACCTGCGCTGACCGAAGGCACGGCCAATCTGGGGCCTATGAGCCGCAGGATGAAAGACGGCGAACTATCGGCTTTTGAGCAGAAGCACGGCTATAAACCGACCGCTATTCCGGTGGCCGTGGATGCATTGGCCGTATTCGTGCACAAGGACAATCCGATCAAGGGCCTGACCCTGCAGCAAGTGGACGCAATCTTTTCTGCGACCCGCCTGTGTGGTGCCAGGGCGGATGCGAAAACCTGGGGTGATGTCGGTGTGAGCGGCAACCTGGCAGGCAAGCCGATTCAGTTGTTCGGTCGTAATTCGGTGTCGGGCACTTACGGTTACTTCAAGGAAGAAGCCCTGTGCAAAGGCGATTTCAAAGCCAACGTCAACGAACAGCCCGGTTCCGCCTCGGTGGTCAGCGCCATCAGCAATTCGCTTAACGGCATTGGCTACTCGGGCATCGGCTACAAGACATCCAATGTCAGGACCGTTCCGCTGGCGAAGAAGGAGGGGGGCGAGTTTGTCGAAGACAGCGAAGCCAACACTTTGAATGGCAGTTACCCCTTGTCGCGCTTTCTCTATGTCTATGTGAACAAGGCGCCCAATCAGCCTCTGGCACCGCTGGAGGCCGAGTTCGTTAAACTGGTGCTGTCCAGACAGGGCCAGGAAGTGGTGATGAAAGACGGTTATATTCCGCTGCCTGCTCGTGTGGTGGAAAAGACACTTGCCGATCTCGGCCTGCAAGATACGAGCGGCCTGGCAGTAAAAAAGTAGTCACGTACAGCTTGCAAGCGAGGCTCAATGGACTGGCCTGCACACAAATTGATCAGTCCGCCGCCGGACTCATGGGCAGCGGGCTTTTCTGCGTCACCTTGCTGTAATGTTTTTGTCATACAAGGCGTCTACGGTGTGTGCGCATGAATGAGCTGTTCAAATCTTCGATGGACCAGAGTTCGCCGCCAGCGCGTATTGATTTCAATACGCCCGCTATGGTGAGGAAGCGCCGTGTCCGTGCGTTCAAGGATCGCCTCACTCACTGGTACGTTGCCATTGGTGGCCTTGCCGTTCTGGCAGCCATCACACTGATCTTCTTCTATCTGGCCTATGTCGTCGCGCCGCTCTTCAAAGGCGCAAGCCTTACTTCCGAACCCGTGCTGAATACTGCCTGGATGCAGGATGCGGGCACGCCGTTGATGATCGCAATCGAAGAGCAGAACCAGATCGGGATGCGCATTTCCGACAAGGGCGAAGTCATCTTTTTCAACGTCAAGGATGGCGCAGAACTGCATAGGGTTGCCTTGCCGCTACCCGCTGGCGTGTCTGTCGCTTCCATCGGCAAGGATCAGCCCGGCGCGCCATTGATAGCCTTGGGCCTGTCCAATGGCCAAGTGCTGGTGTTCAGGCACTCGTACCTGACGACCTACCCGAACAATCAGAAAACCATCACCCCGAGCGTGGCCTGGCCCTACGGCGAAGCGCCTTTGGTGCTGGATGAGGCCGGTCGCGCAGTCGAGCATGTGACCGTCAGTGCTGATGGCGACAGCCTCAAACTGGCAGGGTCTACCGGCACTCAGTTGCACGTTATCTCGCTCGAGCAGAAAGAAAACATGATGACCGGCGAGATGACGCGTGAGCAGACGCGCATCGAGCTACCGCAGATGTCGGCCGCCGTTAAAGCGATTTACATCGACCCGCGCCAGCAATGGTTGTATGTCATCAATGGTCGCGCGCAGGCGGATGTGTTCAGCCTGCGCGACCGAACCCTCAATGGCCGCTATAAATTGCTGGAAGACGGTAACGCCGAGATCACGGCGAGCGCCCAGCTGGTCGGCGGCATTTCGCTGATCATCGGCAACTCGAAGGGCAGCATGTCCCAGTGGTTCATGGCCCGTGACACTGACGGCGAGCAGCGCCTGATGCGCATCCGCGACTTCAAAATGGGCAGCGCACCTATCGAGCAGATCAAGGCTGAGCAGCGGCGCAAGGGCTTCATTGCTCTGGACGCCTCGGGCAGGCTGGGCGTGTTCCACAGCACCGCGCACCGAACCTTGCTGATCGACAAGGTAACTGACGGTTCCGGCATTCTGGCGTTATCACCGCGCGCCAACCGGGTTCTGATCGAAAGCGCTGGCAAGCTGTTGCCGCTGGCGCTGGACAACCCGCACCCGGAAGTCTCCTGGAGTTCGCTGTGGGGCAAGGTCTGGTATGAGAATTACGACGAGCCCAAGTACGTTTGGCAATCCACGGCGTCCAAC
This sequence comes from Pseudomonas savastanoi, assembly GCF_020917325.1. Classification (NCBI taxonomy): domain Bacteria; kingdom Pseudomonadati; phylum Pseudomonadota; class Gammaproteobacteria; order Pseudomonadales; family Pseudomonadaceae; genus Pseudomonas; species Pseudomonas savastanoi. Next base: position 5,877,239 of record NZ_CP076652.1, on the reverse strand, counting down.
TCCGACTTCGAGCCCAAGCTGAGCCTGGCACCCTTGACCTACGGCACCCTGAAAGCGGCGTTCTACGCCATGTTGCTGGCCGCGCCGCTGGCCGTGGCGGCCGCGATCTACACCGCCTACTTCATGGCGCCGGGCATGCGCCGCAAGGTCAAGCCGGTGATTGAATTGATGGAAGCGATGCCGACGGTGATTCTCGGTTTCTTTGCCGGATTGTTTCTGGCGCCTTATCTGGAAGGTCATTTGCCGGGCATCTTCAGTTTGCTGCTGCTCACGCCGATCGGCATTTTGCTGGCGGGCTTTTTCTGGACCCGTCTGCCTGATTCGCTTCGCCTGCGCGTGCCCGATGGCTGGGAAGGCGCGATCCTGATTCCCGTTGTGCTATTGGTGGGCTGGTTTTCACTGAGCATGAGCCCGCACCTGGAGAGCTGGTTCTTCGGCGGCGACATGAGCACATGGATCCGCGACCAACTGGGCATCACCTACGATCAGCGCAACGCGTTGGTGGTCGGCATTGCAATGGGTTTCGCGGTGATCCCCAACATCTATTCAATTGCCGAAGACGCCGTGTTCAGCGTGCCGCGCAGCCTGACACTGGGCTCTCTGGCGCTGGGCGCGACGCCGTGGCAGACCCTGACGCGGGTAGTCATTCTGACCGCCAGCCCGGGTATTTTTTCGGCCTTGATGATCGGCATGGGTCGGGCGGTGGGGGAAACCATGATTGTGCTGATGGCGACCGGCAACACGCCGATCATGGACATGAATCTGTTTGAAGGCATGCGCACGCTGGCGGCCAATGTCGCGGTGGAGATGCCAGAGTCGGAAGTAGGCGGTAGCCATTATCGGGTGTTGTTTCTGGCGGCGTTGGTGCTGTTGATGTTCACCTTTGTGATGAACACCCTCGCGGAGTTGATTCGTCAGCGTCTGCGCAAGCAATACTCGGCGTTGTAAGGAAGGTAGGCGTTGGTGAAGCGGAACTCCCTCAAGAGCTGGTTCAAAAGCGGCGCCCCCGGCGTCTGGATGAGTGCGGGTGCCGTATCCATCGCTGTCATCATGACCATCGGCCTGCTGGCGGTGATCGCCGTGCGGGGGCTTGGGCACTTTTGGCCCGCTGATCTGGTGGTCGCACGTTATGCGGTGCCCAATCAGGAGTCGAGTGTGCTGGTCGGTGAGCGGGTCGAGCAGGAACAGGTCCCCCGCGCGCGTCTGAAAAGTGCAGGCCTGCCGGTGCCTGACCAAGGGCCGGAGTTCATGACCCGTGAGCTGTTCAAGGTCGGCAACCGTGACCTCAACCCGAGCGATTTCACCTGGGTTGTGGGCGACTGGCTGACCGACCAGAGCCGTCCTGCCGAACTGATGACGCTGGAGCGCCGGGAGTGGGGCAATTTCTACGGGTATCTGGTCAACGTCAAAGAGGGCGGCCGGATCGTGGCGCAAGGCGAAGCTGCCTGGCCGATTCTGCAAGAGCGCATCAAGCGCGTCGAGAAGCTGGCTGACGAACTCTACATTCTGGAAAAGAAAGACATCGGGGCCATCAATCACGGTATTGAGCGCCTGCGTCTGCAGGCCCGCGAGCTGGAACTCAATGGCCGGCTCGATGCCGCTGCGCAAGCTGACATGGCTGCAGAACGTGCCGAGCTGGACGCGCGTTACAAGGTCATCGAGGGGCGTCTGGACGGTCTGCATGAGGCTTTTGATCGCGACAGCCTGACGGCACGCGATGGCAATGGCAAAGAAATCGAACTCAGCCTGGGCAAAGTGGTGCGTGCTTACCAGCCCAACGCGATGGGCACCGTTGCCAAGCTGGGTTTCTACTTCCAGAAACTGTGGGAATTTCTCAGTGACGACCCTCGCGAAGCCAACACCGAAGGGGGTATTTTCCCGGCTATCTTCGGCACGGTGATGATGACCCTGATCATGGCGGTGATCGTGACGCCGTTCGGTGTGCTGGCCGCAGTTTACCTGCGCGAGTACGCGCGTCAGGGGCCGGTTACCCGGCTGATTCGCATTGCCGTGAATAACCTGGCCGGTGTACCGGCGATTGTCTACGGCGTGTTCGGCCTCGGGTTTTTCGTTTATGTGCTCGGTGGCTCGGTAGACCGGCTGTTCTTTCCTGAAGCGCTGCCAGCCCCGACGTTCGGTACGCCAGGCCTGTTATGGGCCTCGCTGACCCTGGCGCTGCTGGCCGTGCCGGTGGTGATCGTGGCCACCGAAGAAGGGTTGGCGCGTATTCCGCTGACCCTGCGTGAAGGTTCGCTGGCGCTGGGCGCGACCAAGGCCGAGACGTTGTGGAAGATTGTATTGCCAATGGCCAGCCCGGCAATGATGACCGGCCTGATTCTGGCGGTGGCGCGTGCTGCCGGGGAAGTTGCGCCCTTGATGCTGGTGGGCGTGGTCAAACTGGCCCCGTCGCTGCCGCTGGATGGCAACTATCCTTATCTGCATCTCGATCAGAAGATCATGCACCTGGGTTTCCACATTTACGACGTCGGCTTCCAGAGCCCGAACGTCGAGGCGGCACGCCCGCTGGTCTACGCCACCGCGCTGTTGCTGGTGCTGGTCATCGCCTTGCTCAATCTCTCGGCTGTGAGTATCCGTAACCATTTGCGGGAAAAATATAAGGCGCTCGACAATTGAACCCGAATTCGCCCTTTGGCAAACGCAGCCGTTCGATGAAGCGAATCGTTCGCACAGGAGCAATCCATGCAGCATGAAAGCCCGACTCACGGCATGAACATGTCGGCCCTGAGGCGTCACAAGCAACGCCTGGATCTGGCCGATGAGACCGTGGCCATCGAAGTGCCGGGTCTGAATCTGTTCTATGGCGACAAGCAGGCGCTGTTTGATATTGCCCTGAATATCCCCAAGCAGAAGGTGACCTCGTTCATCGGTCCGTCCGGTTGTGGCAAGTCGACCCTGTTGCGCAGTTTCAATCGCATGAACGATCTGGTCGATGGTTGCCGGGTCGAGGGCGCGATCAACCTGTACGGTCACAACATCTACACCAAGGGCGAGGAAGTGGCTGAATTGCGTCGGCGCGTCGGCATGGTGTTCCAGAAGCCGAACCCGTTCCCCAAGACGATTTATGAAAACGTGGTCTACGGCCTGCGCATTCAGGGTATCAACAAGAAGCGCGTACTCGATGAAGCTGTCGAGTGGGCGCTGAAAGCCTCTGCGCTCTGGGATGAGGTCAAGGATCGACTGCATGAGTCGGCGTTGGGGTTGTCCGGAGGGCAGCAACAGCGTCTGGTTATTGCCCGAACGATCGCCGTGGAGCCGGAAGTCCTGCTGCTCGACGAACCCTGTTCGGCACTTGACCCGATTTCGACCCTTAAAGTCGAAGAACTGATCTACGAACTGAAATCGAAATACACCATTGTGATCGTTACGCACAACATGCAGCAGGCGGCTCGGGTGTCGGATTACACCGCGTTTATGTACATGGGCAAACTCGTCGAGTTCGGTGATACAGACACCTTGTTCACCAACCCGGCAAAAAAACAGACAGAAGACTACATCACCGGTCGTTACGGCTAGGACGTGCTTCGTCAGACCTGAACCACCGCTGCGTTTTCGCTATTAACCGGACGTTCCAAGGACACCCAGCATGATCCACAAAGACAGCCATACGCATCACATTTCCCAACAGTTCAACGCTGAACTCGAAGACGTTCGCAGCCATTTGCTCGAAATGGGTGGCCTGGTCGAGAAGCAGGTGAACGATTCTGTCACGGCACTGATCGAGGCCGACTCCGGTCTTGCCCAGCGCGTTCGCGAGGTCGACGACCGGATCAATCAGATGGAGCGCAGCATTGACGAGGAATGCCTGCGCATTCTGGCTCGTCGCCAGCCTGCGGCGTCCGATCTGCGCCTGATCATCAGCATTTCCAAGTCGGTGATCGACCTGGAGCGCATCGGTGATGAAGCCACCAAGATCGCCCGCCGCGCCATCAAACTCTGCGAAGAGGGCGAAGCACCGCGCGGTTACGTCGAGGTTCGTCATATCGGTGATCAGGTGCGCAACATGGTGCGCGATGCCCTGGACTCATTCGCGCGCTTCGACGCCGAGCTGGCCCTGTCGGTCGCGCAGTACGACAAGACCATCGACCGTGAGTACAAAACCGCCCTGCGCGAGCTGGCGACCTACATGATGGAAGATCCACGCTCGATCTCCCGCGTGCTGGACGTCATCTGGGTGCTGCGCTCTCTGGAGCGTATCGGCGACCATGCACGCAACATTTCCGAGCTGGTGATTTATCTGGTGCGTGGCACCGACGTGCGGCACATGGGTCTCAAGCGCATGAAGGAAGAAGTGCAGGGTATATCGAGCGAAACCGCTAATGTTCCGGGCGACGCTGACGATAAGTAAGATTGCCTGCGAGAAAAACGCCCAGCATGCGCTGGGCGTTTTTCGTTGTGCAGATGAGTATTCCCGTCGCCTGCGGATTAAATGTCGCGGCGCAGTCAATCAATATGGCAGTTGGCCACCGGTCAACGCTATGCTTGCCGAAACAAAGGGCGTGTTGGCATACCGCAGTTCGCCTCCAGGTGAACACGCCCGCAGGAGCGTCGATGAGTAAGGTCAGTGTATTGGTGGTGGATGACGCGACTTTCATTCGCGACTTGGTCAAGAAAGGGCTGCGCAATTATTTTCCCGGGATTCATACCGAGGACGCAGTCAACGGTCGCAAGGCTCAGGCTTTGCTGGGCAAAGAGCCGTTCGATCTGATTCTGTGCGACTGGGAAATGCCCGAGATGTCCGGCCTGGAGCTGTTGGCATGGTGCCGCGAGCAGGACAATTACCTGAGAACCGTGCCGTTCATCATGGTGACCAGCCGTGGTGACAAGGAAAACGTTGTGCAGGCTATTCAGGCTGGCGTGACCGATTTTGTCGGCAAACCGTTCACCAACGAGCAGTTGCTGACCAAGGTCAAGAAGGCGCTGGCGAAGGTCGGCAAGCTTGATGCGGTCATGTCCACAGCACCGGCACGCATGAACTCGCCGCTCAATGACTCGCTCAGTGCATTGACCGGCGGCAAGGCCGAAGTGGTTCGCGCAGCACCAGCACAGGCAGCAGCGCCTGCCGGTATCGCCAAAGCACCGCCGGTTGCAGCCAAATCGGCGGAGCCTGCCGGTCGTGGACAGGGCCAGTTGCGCCTGCCCAACGGCATTCAGCCGTGCGTGATCAAGGCATTGACGCTGAAAGACGCCACACTGGTCATACGCGTCAGCGAAAACCTGCCGCAGGTGCTCGACAGCGCGGTACTGGACCTTGAGCAAGGCGAGAGCAACGAGGTCGCACGCCTGAATGGCTACCTGCACTCCGTCGCCGCGTTCGAGCAGAAGCCTGACAGTGAATGGCTGCAAGTGACTTTCCGCTTTGTCGATCAGGATGCGCAGAAGCTTGACTACCTGTCGCGCCTGATCGCACGCGGCACGGCTCAGAAGCACTTTGTCCCCGGCGCCTGATACACGCCTTCCTGCTGACTGGCATGCCGACGTTCGCGTTGGCATGCGCCTGACAGCTACCCAATAACTTCACCCCGCTGCAATCCCCCCGCTGATCATGCTATGTCCGTGGCTTGTCTGGCGCGTTATTCATGTCCGATTGATACCGACGAGTCCTCTTCTGTCTGCAAGGCTGCTAGGCTTGGCACCCAGTGCCCTTGAACCCGAACGTCTCTGATGCTTGCACGCCTGCTTATCCTGTTTGCCCTGACGTTGACTGTGCAGTCGGCCGGGGCAGTCACGATCTATAAATTCACCGATGCCGATGGCGTGGTGTCGTTCTCGGACCGGCCAACGCCTGGCGCATCGGTCATGGTGTTTCGGGACCGGATGGTCGAGCGTATCGACGGCCAGGTGCATTTGAGCGTCAGGCGTGAAAAGGGCGTGCACAGCCTGTACGTGCGCAACGATCTGTACGCCCCGGTCGAGGTCGAACTCAAGCTTTCCAGTGTGACCAACGTGCTGGGCGTCTCTGGCTCGTCAGCAACGCTACGCCGCACGATCCCTGCGCGCAGTAACGAACGTGTGGTGGTGCTGAGCCCCAAAGTGGGGAGCAAGCCGATGAACTACGCCTCGGTGCTGACTTCAACCCTGGGCGATCCCAAAGGTTCGGTGCAGGCCTATAAATACCCATTGCCGTGGATTGGCGGTCCGTTTCGCCTGACTCAGGGGCCGAATGGCAAATACAGTCATTACGGCGCCAAGGGCCGCTATGCGATGGACATTGCCATGCCCGAAGGCACACCGATCATCGCCGCACGCGGCGGGACGGTGATAAAGATTGAAAACAGCCAGTCAGGGAGGGGTTCGAATGCGTCAGGCAACTTCGTACGTATTCTGCACGAAGACGGCACGATGGGCGTCTACCTGCACCTGATGCGCGGTTCGGTGAGTGTCAGGGAAGGTCAGCGGGTCAGCGTCGGAACCGCGCTGGCGCGGTCGGGTAATACCGGCAACAGCACCGGCCCGCATCTGCACTTTGTCGTGCAACGCAACTCGGGCCATGAACTGGTATCGATCCCCTACGAGTTCGCCAGGCCGGTGCAGAGCCTGCCCAACTTCGCCGTCGGCGGAAATTGACTGCTGGAGCGGACCTTGTATTTCCTGACTATTTATCGCTCCCACGCTCCGCGTGGTAGCGCCGTTCTGGACGCTCTGCGTCCGCTTTTGAGTATGCGGCGCGGCGCAGATTTGTGACGCGGAGCGTCACCCCACGGCATTCCCACGCTGGAGCGTGAGGAACGATAGGCGTTCGGGAGAGCACCTATCGTGCCCATGCTCCGCGTGGGTATGCAGTTCTGGACGCTCTGCGTCCGCTTTTGAGTATGCGGCGCGGCGCAGATCTGTGACGCGGAGCGTCACCCACGGCATTCCCACGCTGGAGCGTGAGGAACGATAGGCGTTCGGGAGAGCACCTATCGTGCCCATGCTCCGCGTGGGTATGCAGTTCTGGACGCTCTGCGTCCGCTTTTGAGTATGCGGCGTGGCGCAGATTTGTGACGCGGAGCGTCGCCCACGGCATTCCCACGCTGGAGCGTGAGGAACGATAGGCGTTCGGGAGAGCACCTATCGTGCCCATGCTCCGCGTGGGTATGCAGTTCTGGACGCTCTGCGTCCGCTTTGAGTATGCGGCGTGGCGCAGATTTGTGACGCGGAGCGTCGCCCACGGCATTCCCACGCTGGAGCTTGAGGAGCGATAGGCGTTCGGGAGAGCACCTATCGTGCCCATGCTCCGCGTGGGTATGCAGTTCTGGACGCTCTGCGTCCGCTTTTGAGTATGTGGCGTGGCGCAGATTTGTGACGCGGAGCGTCACAAACGGCATCCCCGCGCTGGAGCGTGAGGAACGATAGGCGTTCGGGAGAGCACCTATCGTGCCCATGCTCCGCGTGGGTATGCAGTTCTGGACGCTCTGCGTCCGCTTTTGAGTATGCGGCGCGGCGCAGATTTGTGACGCGGAGCGTCGCCCACGGCATTCCCACGCTGGAGCTTGAGGAACGATAGGCGTCCGGTAGAACACCTTGCGTCCGCTCTTGAGCGGGTGGACCTGATCGGGTCAGTCCAGCTTCAGCACCTTGGCGAGTACGATTTTCGGGCCTTTCATCTTCTTGATGATGATGCGCAGGCCTTCGACTTCCATTTGCTCTTCTTCTTCCGGCACGCGCTTGAGTGTGTCGTAGATCAGACCGGCCAGTGTCTCGGCTTCGATGTGGTCCAGATCGATGCCCAGCAGACGCTCGATCTTGAACAAAGGCGTATCGCCCCGTACCAGCAGTTTGCCCGGCTGATACGCGAGAATGCCGCGCTCCACCTTGCGATGTTCGTCCTGGATGTCGCCCACCAGCACTTCAAGCACGTCCTCCATGGTCAGGTAGCCGACGATCTTGCCGTCGGCTTCCTCGACCACGGCGAAGTGCGCGCCGCCCTTGCGGAACTGCTCCAGCAGCTGCGAAAGCGGCATGTGTCGCGAAACACGCTCCAGCGGGCGAGTCAGTTCAGCCAGGTTGAAAGACTCCGGGATGTGGTCCAGTGCCGCCAGTTCCAGCAGCAGGTCCTTGATGTGCAGCAGGCCGACAAACTCGCCACGTTCAGCGTCATACAGCGGATAACGGCTGAATTTGTGGCGGCGGAACAAGGCGAGGATTTCCTTGAGCGGCGCGTTGAAGTCCAGCGACACCATGTCTTCGCGGGAGTTGGCCCAGTCGACCACTTCCAGCTCGCCCATTTCGACAGCAGACGCCAGCACGCGCATGCCCTGATCGCTGGGGTCCTGGCCACGGCTGGAGTGCAGAATCAGCTTCAGCTCATCGCGGCTGTAGCTGTGTTCGTGATGCGGACCGGGTTCACCCTGGCCTGCGATACGCAAAATGGCGTTGGCGCTGGCATTGAGCAGGTAGATCGCCGGGTACATCAACCAATAGAAGAAGTACAACGGGGCCGCTGTCCACAGCGACAGCAGTTCCGGTTTGCGGATCGCCCAGGATTTGGGGGCCAGCTCGCCGATGACAATGTGCAGATAGGAAATGATGAAGAACGCAGTGAAAAACGACACGCCCTTGATCAGCTCCGGAGTGTCCACGCCCAACGCTGCGAGCAACGGCTCCAGCAGATGCGCGAACGCCGGCTCGCCGACCCAGCCCAGGCCCAGGGAGGCGAGGGTGATACCCAGCTGGCAGGCTGAAAGGTAGGCATCCAGCTGGCCGTGTACCTTGCGCAGAATGTGCCCGCGCCAGCCGTTCTTGTCGGCAATGGCTTCAACCTTGGTCGAGCGCAGTTTGACCATGGCGAACTCTGCCGCAACGAAAAAGCCGTTGAGCAGGACCAGGAACAAAGCAAAAAGAATCATGCCGAAATCGGCGAAGAGTGAAGACAGGTTGAAACTAGGGGAAGGGTCCATGATGGGGTTTTGCAGGGTCCGTATTAACAGAAGAGGGTAATGTCACGCCAGAGAAGACGCTATGAGCCCGGCAATGTAGCGGCTCAAGGCGCGATTGCCTAGTAGTCTGAATCGTCGTTCAAGGGTTTGGACAATTGGCCGCTGGCAAAGTGACAGGTAAAAACACTGCCCTTGCCGAGAACGCTGTTGATTTCAAGGTTGCCGCGATGGCGCAGTAGCACATGTTTGACAATGGCCAGACCAAGCCCTGTACCGCCGGTATTCGACGCGCGGCTGGTATCGACCCGGTAGAAACGTTCAGTCAGGCGCGGCAGGTGTTTGGTCTCGATGCCGATCCCCGAATCCTGCACGCTCAGGTGCGCGCCCCGCTCGTCGGCCCACCAGCGGATACGGATGACGCCTTCTGCCGGGGTGTACTTGACGGCATTGAAGATCAGGTTGGAAAACGCGCTGCGCAGTTCGCTTTCGCTGCCCTTGAGGCGCATATCGCTTTCCAGGCTCAGGTGGATCTGCTGGTTCTTGCTGCCCGACAACGCGTTGGCATCGGCGGTGATGGTCTTGAGCAAGGTATTGACCACCACCGGATGATTGTCCGATGGGTAATCGGTGGCTTCGAGCTTGGCCAGCAACAGCAGGTCGTTGAGCAGCGTCTGCATGCGCCCGCCTTGCTGATGCATCTGTTGCAGCGCTCGCACCCAGCGCGGATTGACCTCGTCCACGTTATCGAGCAGGGTTTCCAGATAACCGAAGATCACCGTCAGTGGCGTGCGCAACTCATGAGACACGTTGGCGACGAAGTCTTTGCGCATCTGCTCCAGCTGATGGATGCGCGTCACATCGCGCACCAGCATCAGGTGCTCATTGTTGCCGTAACGGGTAATCAACAACTGAATACGCAAGCGATCATTGGTCGGTGAGGGAATCTCCAGCGGCTCGCTGTAGTCGCCCAGCGCAAAGTACTCCTTGAAGCGCGGATGCCGGACCAGATTGGTCACGGGCTGGCCACTGTCCTGCGGCGTCTTTAAACCCAGCAGGGTTTCAGCGGCACGGTTCCACCACTCCAGATTGCCGTCGCTGTCGAGCATGATCACGGCATCGCGCAGGGCGGCGGTAGATTCCTGTACCCGGTCGATGACCGCCTGGAGGCGTCCGCGGACACGCTGATCACGGCGTTGCAGGTGGTAGATGCTGTCGAACACTTCACCCCACAGACCATAACCGTCCGGAGGAGGCTCATCAGCCTTGTGACTGCTCAGCCAGTCATGCAGGCGCAGCAGTTGTTTGAGGGTCCAGGCCAGATACAGGCCCAGGCCGGTGGCCAGGCTCCAGCCATACTGTCCACTGATCAGGCCGACCAACAGGCAGGCGGTGACCAGCAACAACATGTGGCGTATCAGGGTGCCGTGCCAATTTTGATTCAATTAGGGGTAAATCCTTGTCTGGTCTGCACTGGCCATTGCCTTGCATCGACGCAGCGGTTGTCAGCTCTTGGTCGAGAAGCGATAGCCAGTGCCGCGCACGGTTTGTACCAGATTTTCATACGCATCGCCCAAGGCCTTGCGCAGGCGGCGGATGTGCACATCGACCGTGCGCTCTTCGACGTAGACGTTGCCGCCCCAGACCTGATCCAGCAACTGGCCGCGTGTATAGGCGCGCTCCTGGTGGGTCATGAAGAACTGCAGCAGACGGTATTCGGTGGGGCCCATTTCGGCGGGTTTGCCGTCGATGGTGACACGGTGGCTGATCGGGTCGAGCAGCAGGCCGCCGACTTCGATGGGCGCTTCGCCGTCAGTCGGCCCGGCACGACGCAGCACGGCCTTGAGGCGTGCCACCAGCTCGCGTGGCGAGAAGGGCTTGGTGATGTAATCGTCAGCGCCGACTTCCAGGCCCTGAATCTTGTTGTCCTCTTCACCCTTGGCAGTGAGCATGATGATCGGGATATCCCCGGTCAGTTCATCACGTTTGAGGCGACGGGCCAGTTCGATGCCGGATGTGCCAGGCAGCATCCAGTCGAGCAGAATCAGGTCAGGTTTGCGGTCGACGATAATCGCATGGGCCTGCTGAGAGTTTTCGGCTTCAATACAGTCGTATCCAGCCATTTCCAACGCAACGGCGATCATTTCACGAATAGGCGCTTCGTCGTCAACGATCAGGATGCTCCTGCCAGCCATGCTCGAACCTCTTGTCATTTAACTGTCTTGGGGCGCATTAGATAACGGAATTATTGCAGTCGTGTGACAGGTGTGGGTGAGGCTAGCACGCCGACAGGTTTCGGGTAGTCGGCGGACCTAGTGATCCTGGATTTATTTCAGTAGGAAGGAGTCTGGCGGTGGCTGTTTTCAGCGCACCGCATAGTCGGCGACGATACCCACAAATATTGCCAGCCCTGCCCAGTGGTTGTGCAAAAAGGCCTTGAAGCAGGCGTCCCGCTCGCGCTGCCGGGTGCTCCAGAATTCCCAGGCAAAGCATCCTGCTGCCGCCAGCAGGCCTATGTAGAAGCACGCACCCAATTCAAAACGCGCACCGGCCAGCATCAGGCAACCGAGCGCCAGACCTTGCAGGGTCAGGATGATCACCCGGTCGGCATCGCCGAACAGTACGGCAGTGGATTTCACACCGATTTTCAGGTCATCGTCACGATCGACCATCGCGTAATAGGTGTCGTAGCCCACGGTCCATAGCAGGTTGGCGATGTACAGCAGCCAGGCCGCAGCGGGCAACTCGCCGGTTTCTGCGGTAAATGCCATCGGCATACCCCACGAAAACGCGGCACCCAGCACCACCTGTGGGTAATAGGTGTAGCGCTTCATGAATGGATAGCAGGCAGCCAGGGCGAGACCGCCGAACGACAGCCAGATCGTCGTCGCATTGGTAAACAGCACCAGCACAAAGCTCAGGCCGACCAGCACCGCAAACAGCACCAGCGCTTCCCGTGAGCTGACTTTGCCGCTCACCAGAGGACGCTGCTCGGTGCGTTTGACGTGGCCATCCACCTTGCGGTCGGCGAAGTCATTGATCACGCAGCCTGCCGCGCGCATCAGAAATACGCCGACCACGAAGATGAACACTGTCTTCAGCGACGGCGAGCCCTTGCCCGCAATCCAGACCGCCCAAAGGGTTGGCCACAACAGCAGGTAAATGCCTATGGGCTTGTCGATACGTGTCAGCTGGATAAAGTCCCAGGCGCGGGGGCTCAGACGATTGAGGGATTTGAGAAGGGACAGGTACATCAGACAGGGTCCTTGTCATGGATCGTATTGCACAGAGCGGGCAGGAATACTTCGGCGACCAGCACGCTCAACGCACCACGACTGAATCGCGAGCGGCGTGCCCATAGTCCGCAAGCTGCAACAGCTTCAGGCAGCCAGGCTTCCGGGTAATGACACACTTCGAGGGTGCCGCGCGCGAACGCAGGGTCGCTGAACAGCAACTCACCCAGCGAGCGAGTGCCCAGCTCATCCATATTCAGGCCACCGTCCTGCAAAGCGCTGCGGGCGGCTACACTGCGAGCGAATACCCAGTTGTTGTAATTACCGCGCAAGTACACTTCGCGCACCCAGCCTTCGCTGGCAAGTGGCAGGCCCAGCGCCAGACACTCATCACGGCGCAAAGCCTGCCAGCCTTCGAATTGCGGAAATACGCTGAAGCCACCGTCAGACAAACGGTCCAGCCGGCGTGTGAGGGAGTCCTGATTGAACAACCAGTCGAGCATTATTGGTTCGGGCGCATCGATCAATTGCTCGCGCTTGAGCCAGATCGGGCTAATGAATGCGGGGGATTGCTGGGTCACGGTAAGCCAGTTCCGGCAGCCAACGAGGCCGCGAGCTTAGCATGATTGCAGGCCCCGACCGACCGCCGGTAGTACGTCAGGTTATAGAATCAGACTTGCATCCGGGCCTGCCGATCAGTACAACGCCCGTTCAGACGGCAATCGACCGTCGTACGCTATTCAGCCTGATAAACGAGAGAACCGAACATGAAGAAGTGGCAGTGCATCGTCTGTGGCCTGATCTATAACGAAGCCGACGGCTGGCCGGATGACGGGATTGCGCCTGGTACGCTCTGGCAGGATGTGCCCGAAGACTGGCTGTGCCCGGATTGCGGTGTGGGCAAAATGGACTTCGAGATGATCGAAATCGGCTGATCACAGCCAGCAGAAAAGTAATGAATAGGGGAGAACAATGAGCGCACCTGTGGTCATCATCGGCACCGGCCTTGCGGGTTACAACCTCGCCCGAGAGTTTCGCAAACTGGACGCAGACACGCCGCTGCTATTGATCACGGCCGATGATGGCCGGTCCTATTCCAAACCGATGCTTTCCACCGGCTTTGGCAAAAACAAGGAAGCCGACGGGTTGAGCATGGCCGAGCCCGGTGCAATGGCCGATCAGCTCAAGGCTGAAATTCGCACGCATACGCGGATCAGCGGGATCGACCCTGGCCACAAGCGTCTGTGGATCGGTGAAGAAGCGGTTCACTACCGCGATCTGGTGCTGGCCTGGGGGGCTGAAACCATCCGCGTACCGGTGGAAGGTGACGCAGGCGATGCGATTTTCCCGATCAACGACCTTCAGGACTACGCCCGTTTTCGAGCGGCTGCGGCGGGGAAGCGTCGGGTTCTGATTCTGGGGGCCGGGCTTATTGGCTGCGAGTTTGCCAACGACCTGATTCTGGGTGGTTATGAAGTGGATCTGGTGGCGCCGTGCGAGCAGGTCATGCCAACCCTGTTGCCACCTGCCGCTGCGGCTGCGGTAAAGACCGGCCTTGAAAGCCTGGGTGCACGTTTCCACCTCGGCCCGGTGCTGACCCGCCTGAATCGCAGTGCTGAGGGCCTGCAAGCGCACTTGTCGGACGGGCAGGTGATTGACTGCGACCTGGTGGTTTCGGCCATTGGACTGCGCCCACGCATCGATCTGGCCGCTGCCGCGGGCTTGCAGACGGGGCGCGGTATTCTGGTGGATCGCCAGCTGCAAACCTCCCACGCCAATATCCATGCGTTGGGCGACTGCGCTGAAGTCGATGGCCTCAACCTGCTCTACGTCATGCCGTTGATGAGTTGCGCTCGGGCGTTGGCCCAGACGCTGGCCGGAACACCAACTGCCGTAAAATATGGCCCCATGCCGATCACGGTAAAGACGCCAGCCTGCCCGCTGGTGGTTTCGCCACCACCGCGTGGTACTGATGGCCGCTGGAGTGTCGAGGGGCAGGGGGCTGATATCAAGGCGCTGTGTCATGACGCGGACGGTAATCTGCTCGGCTATGCGCTGACCGGTGCGGCTGTTATGGAAAAACTCGCACTGAACAAGGTTTTACCTGCGTTATTGGCATGATTTCGCGTCATTTTGTCGGATAGGCCACGTATTTTTGCCAATAAACCCCGCCTGCGCACTGGCGCGGGCTGGTTCGGCATGCCATCCTCGGTCTTGTCTGCCGCTACGTAGAGCCGTCGCGGCGCCTTGTTGCCGTTTTTTACAAAGCGGCGCGGGACATAAAAACAAAAAACCGTAAAAGAGGCTTCATATGCGTAAACCAGAAGTTGCAGCCGCCATTGCTGAAAAGGCGGATCTCACCAAAGAACAATCCAATCGTGTTCTCAATGCCATCCTTGAAGAAATTACTGGCGCACTGCACCGCAAGGACAGTGTCACGCTGGTAGGCTTCGGTACTTTTCTGCAACGCCATCGCGGTGCCCGGACTGGCAAGAACCCACAGACCGGGGAGCCGGTTAAAATCAAGGCAAGCAACACAGTTGCCTTCAAACCGGGGAAAGCCCTGAAAGACAGCGTCAACCCTTGACACCCTGTTGTGCGCCTCGGCGGGAGGCGGGCAACTCACAGGCGGGCATACCAATCAGACTGGGTGCCCGCTTTTTGTTTGTGTCGTTTGTACCGCCGATGATTCGTAGAAACGCTCAGTGAGAATTGTCCTACTCAATTTCGTATGAATGCCTTCTCAAACCCCGGCTTTGCCTGACTTTTTCTTATTGCTGATTCCCTTAGAGTCCCGCCCTTGCTGCACCCCTTCAATTACTCTTGGGAAATCTCGAATGAAAAAGCTATGGAAGTTTGCTGCTGTTGCAACTCTGATCGCCGCTACCAGCGGCTGCGTGAGCTACAACGTCAGCCAGCCAAGCGCACCGCTGGAAGGCACGGTCAAAACCGACCTCAAGGCGGACGTCAAGGTAGGCGGTACCATCAGCGGCGAGTCGTCCACCAATGTGTTGTTCAATTTCCTGAGTTTCGGCGGCGATAACGAGTTCGCCGATGGCGTGACCTACGGTGGTGCAAGTGGCGGTGGCGGCCTGGGTCTGGCGCTGCCTGATCCTGTCTCGACGACCAAAGCGGCAGCCGCCTTCAAGGCGGTTAAATCCTCCGGTGCCGATCTGATCGTCGCGCCGCGTTACGAAGTCAGCATCAAGGACTACTTCATCTTCAAGAAGGTCGATGTGAAGGTCACCGGCAGCAAAGGCAACATCAACAGCATTCGTTAATGCTGTCGTGATGCTGCTTCCCACGCGAAGCAGCATCCTCGCGTTCAACAAGTGTTTTGTTCCGATCTCCCTCGAAATTCATCTTGTCCTACAGGTTTTGGGCCGATAAACCGCTACACTGCCACGCCGATCCCGATCACCGGATTCAGTGCGTACAGAGGCCGAGCATGAAGTTTCGTTTTCTATTGTGGATGCTGGGCCTGCTGATGGCCCGCGCCAGCCGTAACAACCCCGCCTTCCAGCAGCAGTTGGCTGGCAAGGACCTGACATTCCAGTTACAGACCGCAGATGGCAAAATCGCACGTCACTTCGTGGTGCACGATCAGCGCATTCGCAGTGCCAGCGGTGTGGTTGCAGCGCCAGCCTTTGCCATCTCGTTTCGTGATGCCGCGTTTGGTTTTGCCACCCTGCAGGCGAAGAACAAGCAGCTGGCTTTCATGAAGGGTATTCAGGACAAGGACATTCAGATCAAGGGCAACCCGGCCCTGGTGATCTGGTTCCAGGGCCTGGTCAAATACCTCAAGCCGAAAAAGAAGGCCGCCTGATCACTGCAGTTGCAGCCCGCCTGCTGCCTTGTGCAGCGCCCGAAGGTGCTCGGACACCTGTTTGAGGTTGGCTTCGTTGGCGGCAATTTCCTTGGCGCGTTCAGGCTCCAGTAGGGCGCGCACTTCCTTGTCGAGATCGCCGGTCAGACGCTTGAGCTGCTTCTGGCGTTGACTGCTTTCTGCTTCAAGCCGCTGCCATTCTCCCGCCTGTGGCAAACCGTACCCGCTGCTGCCGAGCAGCTCGGCTGGCCGGCTGAGGAAGCCGCTGCTGGCGAGGATCTCCTGTAGCGTTTTGGTGGCATTGGAGACCTTGCCGTCTTTCACTTCGCGTGCACCGAGATAGCTCTGTTTCACTTCGTCCTGGGCCAGCAGCAGTTGCCTGCGCAGGCTGGCCTGCTCCAGCAGCAGAATCGCAGCACTGGTACGCAGATCGGCTTTGTCGAACCACTGACTGCGCTCACTGGCTGGCAGGGCCATCCATTCTTCCACGGTGTTCTGCTTGATCGGCAGGTGCTTCTTCAAAACCTCGAACATGGCTTGATAGCGGTCACGGTAGGAATCGAACCGGTAGCCCAGTCGCAATGCTTCCTTCGGGTCATCCAGCACACTGGTATCGGCCAGCCCTCGGCCTTTGAGGACTTCAAGCAGTCCGTTGGGCAAAATGCTGTCCAGGCCGACAAGCTTGGGATTGTGCGTACCGGCGCGCAGCAGTTTGAGGTTTTCAACGGCGCAGTTGTTCGAGAGGAAGTAGTAATTGCCGTCGTAGCTCCAGTGCATCTCGGCAGCGTGCTGAACCAGCCCTTCGATTTCCGGGCGCGACAGCTTGATTGGCACAGAGGCCAGGCTGCGCAGTTCGGTCTTGGTGTATTCATCGATGACCTGCGCCAGCGGCAAGACGAACAGCCGTGACGGGTAGGCACCCATCAGGCCGTCCCAGCTCGATAGCTGTACATCGCCGACGAATGCCCGATAAGACAGGACCAGATGCTGGTCAAGGTCCAGGCGGCAGTCCGGCCCGCGAGGACGACCGGGTTTACAGATCACCAGGCGCAACATGCTGTGGCCCCAGCGGCTCGCCCAGTTCTGATTCGCCTCGGCGAGCAGATAATCCACCGCGTAGACCCGCTCAGGGTCCAGCTTGCCCAGCGGCTCCCGGCCAAAGTCGCTACCGGCATTCAGATAAGGGTAGTACGTGGGGCACTCATCCCGTGCTGCGGGTGCCCAGCCAAAGCGCTCTTTGTAATACGCATACAGCGCCGGGCGACGACAGGCGTAGGCCGGGTCGAGGAGGAAATACTCCATGTTCACGGCCACGAATTCCAGCGGGCTGGTGGTTTCGTAGATATCCGGGCTGCGGGCGACCTGGCCGTTATGTTCTTCGCGTTCGCCGCGACGTCCGACGTATTGCTGCCAGCCCGCCAGGTCCAGCAGGCGAGGGTCGTCACTGAGGGTAAAGCGTCGCTCGGTCTGACCTCGGCAATTGTCGGGCAGGCCGATCTTGCCCAGTGAGCTGTTGCGCGACCCGCAGCGGAAGATAGCCGAGCGCTCGGCAGGCGACCACAGGCGAGCGCGATCGTATACGTGGGTCAGCTCATGCAGGACGGTGGCGAGCAACTCCTGGCGCACCGTTCCGTGTGGACGGCCTGTCTGGGCGGTGGCTGCCGAACCGTCGGTCAACGAGGCCAGCAAGTGGCTGTTGAGATATAACTGATAAGGGCCGGCTGCCTGACCGTAGGCGTTTTGCGGCATGTCACTGGACCAGCTTACTTCGACGGTTCGGTCCAGTGCTTCGACGAAGCTGGGCGGCAGCGCGTGCATGGCTTCGTCGAGCAGCGTCTGGCTGGCTTGTTGTTGCGGCGCATCGAGGCCGTCAGTGTGCAGTTCCAGCTTCAGGCTGGCAAAGGCATGCGTCCCGACCAGCGACAGCGCGCCAGCAAGCAGCCAGGCGCGAAATCGCCTCACAATGCGAGGATTGCTTCAGCCAGGGTCTGATCGCTTGCGCCGCGTGCTTCCGGTACGCGGATGCGCAGCGTATCGAAGGCAGCATCCAGCTGGGCACCGTGGATGTCACCGCCGCTGGCAACGTAACTGGCGGCGTCGTCCTTGGCCTGGAGCACGACTTTGGAGTCGCGAATCGATGTGGTGGTGTCCGAGGTGAAATCAATGGTACGGCCAAACGCGCGAACGATGATGTTGCTCGTGGCTACAACGGTCTGAGCCTGGGCAAAGTCGGCCAGCAATAACAGGCCAAAGGAAGCAGCAATCAGCGGGGTACGCATGTAGTGACGTCTCCAGTTACGCAAAGAGGGGAAAGTGGCTATTGGACGAGGATTGCCTGCGCCAGTTCAAGGTCGCTGACACGAAGTTTTGCATCTGCCTGACGCAGGGCGTGCAGCGCGGCCTCAAGCCGGGCACAGCGTATCTCTCCGTCGCTGGCGATGAACGCAGCAGCGTCGTCTCGGGCAGCCACGATGAGCTTGTTATCAAAAGGTGCTGTTGTGACCTGACTGGTGACATAGCCGGTCTTGACCAAACCTTGCGTGGTCGTATCGAACGCTTGAACCTGACTGATACACATCAGGCTGGCAATGGGTGCGATAAACAGAAGGTGCAGTAAACGCATGACTTTCACGAACCGGCAAAACAGGTAGCAAGGCTAGCGCAATGCTCTGGCCAGAGCTACCCCGGCACGCGGCCGGGGCGCGACAGTCAGATGGCCAGAATGGCCTGGGCCAGTTGGCTGTCGGTCGCTTGCAGTTCAGGCAGAACCTGACGGATGTGCTGCAGCGCGCCTTCGAGGCGGGCGCTGCGGATGTCGCCAGAGCTGGCCACGAAGCTGGCGGCATCGTCACGGGCGGCCAGAACGATCTTGTCGTCTTTCAGGGAAGAGGAAACGTTGGACGTGGCACGTGTCGATGCATTGACCGCATCCACCACTGCGTCAGTGGTCACGATAAAGCTGGAGGCGTTGGCACCTGCAGCAGCAGTCAACAGGAAGGCAGCGCCGAGGGTACGTAGCAGAGACATGATCGAGTTCCATTGAGGGCAAAGGGGCACAGGCTGCCTGCGAAGCCGAAGGGCCGAGGTAGAGCGCTAGACTATCCCACCGATAGCGCGCTTGTCATGGCAGTCGATGGTTGCAGCTTGCACAGTTTGCATTATTTGGTAACTGTACTTGCAGCTTTTGAATTATTTGAAACTGTACTGTTACTGGCAATCCGTTGAATCCCTGCCCGAAAAAGACAAAACCCGTCTCGGTTGCCTGAGGCGGGTCTTGTATGAAGCAATTCGGGTTGCTGGCGAGAGACTTGAAAGTCTGGGACCAGCGAGCGCTAACTTAGCGCCAGAACGGCTTGCTCAGCTCTTCGTAACGCTGGGATTCGCTGATACCGGCATCAGCCAGCAGGCGTGCATCCAGACGAGCCAGTTGATGGCGGCTGGACAGGCGACGCTGCCAGAGCATCAGATTGGCGAATACGCGCAGAGGCAAAGAAGCTTTTGCAGTGGTAACGGTGCTTTCGCTGAACAGATCGGAACTGATTGTACGTTCCATGGTGTGACTTCCTTCCGCTTGTGGCGGGATAAGTGAGTTGCTTGACTGGTGCCCATTTTCCTCGCACACGTCCAGCTTCGATAGACACAGTTCACTTGTATTGTGAGGGTTCAGTTAACTGTGATCGGGCACTGTTTTGTTCATAAATGGGGCAACTGTACCGGTCAGCACCATATAAGTGCATTTTGTGATCGATTATGGTGATTTTTGCGATTTGAGGCAGTTTTATGACCGGTACAGCAGTACAGTTTTTCAAGAAGCCGTTGAGTGCGAGCAGGAAGTGAGTCGGGAAAGGTCTCGTTCACTTCCAACTGTCCTGTTCAGCCCGGCAGCATGCGCCCGGTTTCTTCCAGGTTGATGTGCCAACTCAGTGCTTCACGCAGGATGTGCGGGGTATGGCCGCCCAGCACGCAAGCGGCATTGAAATAGGCGTTCAGCGCGTCGCGGTAATCCGGGTGTACGCAGTTGTCGATGATGACCCGCGCGCGTTCGCGAGGGGCCAGGCCGCGCAGATCTGCCAGGCCCTGCTCGGTGACCAGAATGTCGACGTCATGCTCGGTGTGGTCGACATGACTGACCATCGGCACAACGCTGGAAATCGCGCCGGCCTTGGCAATCGATTTGGTGACGAATATCGCCAGGTGCGCATTGCGCGAGAAATCTCCCGAGCCGCCAATGCCGTTCATCATGCGCGTCCCGCACACGTGGGTAGAGTTCACGTTGCCATACAGGTCGAATTCCAGCGCAGTGTTGATGCCGATGATACCCAGGCGGCGGATCACCTCGGGGTGATTGGAGATCTCCTGGGGTCGCAATACCAGCCTGGACTTGTAGCGGTTGAAGTCGGCAAAGACTTCCGCGTGTTTGGCCGCCGACAACGTCATGGAGCTGCCTGAAGCAAAGGTTAGTTTGCCCGCGTCGAACAGGTCGAATGTCGAGTCCTGCAGCACCTCGGAGTACATGGTCAGGTCAGTGAAGGGGGATGCCAGCAGGCCGTGCATCACGGCGTTGGCGATGTTGCCGATACCCGCTTGCAGTGGCATCAGCTTGTCGGTAAGCCGGTCTTCGCGCACTTCCTTCTTGAAGAACTCCACCAGATGGTTGGCGATGGCCTGCGTATCCGCGTCAGGTGGGGTGACGGTGGACGGTGAATCTGGTTGATTACTGATGACAATGCCGACGATCTTCGCCGGGTCGATCTTCACTGCATGGCTACCGATGCGCGAGTCTGCTTCCAGCACCGGAATCGGCAGGCGCGTCGGCCGGTAGCTGGGTATATAGATGTCGTGCAGGCCTTCCAGCTCCAGCGGCTGCGACAGGTTGATTTCCACGATGACCTGCTTGGCCAGAATCGCGAAGCTGGCCGAGTTGCCGACGGAGGTACTGAGCACCAGATGGCCTTCCTCGGTGATCGCAACACATTCGATCACCGCCAGGTCCACCGCCTTGATCTGCCGGTTGCGCAGCATCTCGACGGTATCGGACAAGTGCTGATCGATGAACATCACCGTGCCGTTGTTGATCGCCTTGCGCAGTGTGCTGTCGACCTGAAAGGGCATGCGCCGGGACAGCACGCCGGACTCGGTCAATTGCTTGTCCAGGTCATTGCCCAGGCTGGCACCGGTCATCAGGCTGATTTTCAGCGGTGTCACTTTGGCGCGCTCGGCCAGCGCATGGGGCACGGCCTTGGCTTCGCCTGCGCGGGTGAAGCCACTCATGCCGACGGTCATGCCGTCTTCAATCAAGGCGGCAGCGTCGGCTGCGCTCATAACCTTGCTCATCAGGGAGGGCAGGCGGATACGGTCACGGTACATGAATTCTGTCTCGTAGATAGAAGCGAGCGACAAGTCTAGAGCGTTGAACGGGGTTCGTCCTGCTACCAAGGTCGCATTTGAGGGCTCTAATTGGCGGCTTTCAGCGCAAAACACTGTTACGCGAAATGTAAAAAGCCCCGGTCGCCAAGCGAGCCGGGGCTTTAATGAGGCAGGGTCAGGCTAGGCGTTTTCGACGGCCTTCACCATGTCCTCGATCACCTTTTTGGCATCTCCGAACACCATCATGGTTTTATCCAGATAGAACAGCTCGTTATCCAGACCTGCGTAACCGCTGGCCATCGAGCGTTTGTTGACGATGATGGTCTTGGCCTTGAATGCCTCCAGAATCGGCATCCCGGCAATGGGCGATTTCGGATCGTTCTTGGCGGCCGGGTTGACCACGTCGTTGGCACCGAGCACCAGCACCACATCGGCCTGGCCGAACTCGGAGTTGATGTCGTCCATCTCGAACACCTGATCGTAAGGCACTTCGGCTTCGGCCAGCAGTACGTTCATGTGCCCCGGCATGCGCCCGGCCACCGGGTGAATCGCATACTTCACCGTGACGCCACGGTGCACCAGCTTCTCCGTCAGTTCCTTGAGTGCATGCTGCGCGCGCGCGACTGCCAGCCCGTAACCCGGCACGATGATCACGGTGTCGGCATTGGTCAGCAGGAACGTGGCATCGTCTGCCGAGCCGGATTTCACCGGGCGGGCTTCCTTGCTGCCAGCCGGTCCTGCCGAATCCGTTGCGCCGCCGAAGCCACCGCCAATTACATTGAAGAACGAGCGGTTCATCGCCTTGCACATGATGTAAGACAGAATCGCGCCCGAGGAGCCGACCAGCGATCCCGCGATAATCAGCATCGAGTTGTTCAGCGAAAAGCCGATGCCGGCCGCTGCCCAGCCTGAATAGCTGTTGAGCATCGAGACCACTACAGGCATGTCGGCACCGCCAATCGGGATGATCAGCAGCACACCGATCACGAACGCCAGCGCGAGCATGATCGCAAAGGCAGTAAGGCTGCCAGTGAACATGAAGGTCAGACCAAAGAACAGTGTGGCCAGACCGAGCGCCAGGTTGAGCTTGTGCTGCCCGGCAAACTGTACCGGTGCGCCTTGAAACAAACGGAATTTGTATTTGCCCGACAGTTTGCCAAAAGCGATTACCGAACCGGAAAAGGTGATCGCGCCGATGGCTGCTCCGAGGAACAGCTCCAGACGATTGCCCGCGGGGATGGCATCGCCGAGATGACCAACGATGCCCAGTGACTGAGGCTCGACTACAGCGGCGATGGCGATGAATACCGCTGCCAGGCCGATCATGCTGTGCATGAATGCGACCAGCTCAGGCATTTTGGTCATTTCAACGCGCTTGGCCATGATCGAGCCAGCGGTCCCGCCCACCAACAGGCCGACCACAATGTAGCCAATGCCGGCACTGGTACCTTCAGCGGTAGACAATGCAGCCAGTTTGGACACCAGCCCGATTGTGGTGATGACCGCCAGACCCATGCCAAGCATGCCGAACAGATTGCCGCGGCGTGAGGTGGTGGGGTGTGACAAGCCTTTGAGTGCCTGGATAAAGCAGATCGACGCGATCAGATACAGCAGAGTGACCAGATTCATGCTCATGACTTCGGCGCCTCATCCTTTGCCTTGGGGGCCTTTTTCCTGAACATCTCCAGCATCCGCCGAGTGACCAGAAAGCCGCCAAACACATTCACTGCGGCCAGCGCGACAGCCAGCGTGCCCATGGTTTTGCCCAGCGGCGTCACCGTCAGGGCGGCGGCGAGCATCGCACCAACGATGACAATGGCGGAGATAGCGTTGGTAACGGCCATGAGCGGCGTGTGCAGCGCGGGCGTGACGTTCCAGACCACGTGGTAGCCGACATAGATTGCCAGTACGAAAATGATCAGGTTGTAGACGCCGGGGGAAATCAGCTCTTCCATTGGTGTGTCCTCAGCCGTTCTTGCGCACGACTTGCCCGTCGCGGCACATCAGGCATGCGGCGACGATGTCGTCTTCGAGGTTGATCGAGAATGTGCCGTCCTTGTCGAACAGCAGCTTCATGAAGTCCAGCAGGTTGCGGGCATAGAGTGCAGAAGCATCGGCTGCGACCAGCGCTGGCAGGTTGGTGTGGCCGACGATGGTCACACCGTGCTCGACGACGACTTGATCCGCCACAGTCAGTGGGCAATTGCCACCTTGTGCGGCGGCCAGGTCGATGACCACCGAGCCGGGCTTCATCTGCGCCACGGTTTCGGCGCTGAGCAGCACCGGTGCCTTGCGGCCGGGGATCAGGGCGGTAGTAATAACGATGTCCGCCAGTCTGGCCCGCTCGTGAACCGCTGCGGCCTGGCGTTGCATCCAGCTGGCAGGCATCGGGCGGGCGTAACCGCCAACGCCTTCGGCGCATTCACGCTCTTCTTCGGTCTCGTAGGGCACATCAATGAACTTGGCACCCAGCGACTCGATCTGCTCCTTCACTGCCGGACGCACATCCGAGGCCTCAACCACGGCACCCAGCCGTTTGGCGGTGGCGATGGCCTGCAGGCCCGCGACGCCTGCGCCCAGGATCAGCACCCGTGCGGCTTTTACGGTGCCGGCAGCGGTCATCAGCATGGGCATGAAGCGCGGGTAGTGATGTGCGGCAAGCAGCACGGCCTTATAGCCTGCGATATTGGCCTGCGAAGACAGCACATCAAGGCTCTGCGCGCGGGAAGTGCGCGGCGCGGCTTCCAGGGCGAACGCGGTGATGCCCTGTGCGGCCATCTTGCCGATGAGTTCATTGTTGAAGGGGTTGAGCATGCCGATGACCACCGAGCCGCTTTTGATCAGGCTCAGCGCCTCTTCGTCAGGTGCGACGACCTTGAGAATCAGTTCGGCCGCATAGGTCTGGTGCGTGTCACCGATCACCGCGCCAGCAGCCTCGTAAGCGCTGTCTGGAACGCTGGCATGAAGGCCTGCGCCGCTTTGCACCGTAACCCGGTGACCCTGGCTGATCAGCTTTTTGATGGTTTCCGGGGTAGCAGCTACCCGGGTTTCGCCCGCTTGCGTTTCGAGAGGAACACCAATGTGCACGACAAATCTCCTGCGCGATTTTTTATCGTTCGTGTGTAGGCCAGTGCACTACGGCTGGTGCATCTGGCATGGCCAGGCAGCACGCCCCTTTCCAGCAGGGGCGGGGCATTTTGCAGGTGAAGTTTGCGGGCTTCAATATATTCTGTAACGAAACTATAGATGAACTACAAGTCACACTGTGACCTATTGTCGCAGCAATTGAATGCAGGCCATTGCCTGTATGGGGTTTGGCGCTATTCCGCACAAAAAATGGTGATTAATATTTTTTGCTCGAAAATCTCGCATTTTTGCCAAATAAGGCAAAAGACCCTGTAATTATTAGGCGTTAAGTCGTTTTTTGCGCTGAGCGAAAAGTTGTTGCGAGGCGACATAAGCTTATATCTGTAGGTGTCGAGTACCACTTACTACCTGAAGTGCTGCTCAGGCCTGGTCCTGAGGGAGCTGGTAATTCCGGGCCTGAGCGACCAGCCAGTCGCGAAATGCGCTGAGTGACGCCGACTCCACTTTGCGCTCGGGAATCATCAGGTGGTAGGCCTTACTGCCAGGCAGCGAACAGGCGTTGGCGATCACCAGGCGCTTTTCATGCAGTTCGTGCTGAATAAGGAAGGGCGGGATCAGTGCCACACCCATGTCGTGCATGGCCGCCTGCGCGAGCATCGAAAACAGCTCATAGCGAGGGCCGGTCATGTCGCGGGCCACATCCATGCCCTGCGCGTTGAACCATTGCCGCCACGCATAGGGGCGGGTGGTTTGTTGGAGCAGTGGCAGCTCGGCGAGCTCGCTTGCTTGCAGACGGTCTCGCCCGTTCAGGAAAGAGGGGCTGCAGACCGGCATGGAGTTTTCACCCATCAGCCGATGCGAGTGGGTGCCGGACCAGTCGGCGTCGCCGAAATAGATAGCAGCATCGAAGTCGGTGTCAGCAAACAGAAAGGGGCGCGTGCGGTTGGTCAGGTGAACCGTGACATCGGGGTGCTTGTGCTGGAAGTCTTTCAAGCGCGGCAGCAGCCATTGAGTGCCGAACGTCGGCACCACGGCGAGTTCGATGGCGTTGGCGCCTTGTTGGCCCATGACAGACAGGGTGTCGCGCTCGACTGCGTCCAGTTGTTGGGCCACGCGACGACTATAGGAAAGCCCGGCTTCCGTGAGCTTCACCCCCCTTCGAGAGCGCCGGAACAGCTCAACCCCGAGAAACTCCTCAAGCCCGCCAATCTGTCGGCACACCGCGCCTTGTGTCAGGGACAGTTCATGAGCGGCCTTGGTAAAGCTTTCGTGTCGGGCGGCAGCTTCGAAACTTACCAGTGCAGTGGTGCTGGGTATTTTGCGTCTCATATCCTTTCTTCTCACTGGTCTTTTTGTTATGCGGGCCTGAAGCGGCTCTTGGAGTGAGAAATTAGCACAACAGGTTGATAAAACCTCGTTTGTCGCCGGGGGACGCCAGGACTAGGATCATTACAGGATTTTTCAGCTGAACGTGAGGAACAGGCATGAGCGGTAAAGCAAGTTTTAACTGGATCGACCCATTGCTGCTGGATCAACAGCTCACTGAAGAAGAGCGCATGGTTCGCGACACTGCCGAGCAGTTCGCCCAGAGCAAGCTGGCCCCGCGCGTGCTGGAAGCGTTCCGTCACGAGAAAACCGACCCGGCCATCTTTCGCGAGATGGGCGAAGTGGGGTTGCTGGGCGCAACGATTCCGGAAGCGTTTGGCGGCAGCGGCCTGAATTACGTCTGTTATGGGCTGATCGCCCGTGAAGTCGAGCGTATCGATTCAGGCTATCGATCAATGATGAGTGTGCAGTCCTCACTGGTCATGGTGCCAATCAATGAATTCGGTACGCAGGCCCAGAAAGAGAAATACCTGCCCAAGCTCGCCTCGGGTGAATGGATTGGCTGCTTTGGCCTGACCGAGCCCAACCATGGTTCAGACCCAGGGGCGATGATCACTCGTGCCCGGAGTGTCGAGGGGGGTTATCGCTTGAGCGGTAGCAAGATGTGGATCACCAACAGCCCGATCGCGGATGTGTTTGTGGTGTGGGCCAAGGACGATGCCGGCGATATCCGCGGCTTCGTTCTCGAAAAAGGCTGGGCAGGTCTGAGCGCCCCGGCTATTCATGGCAAGGTCGGTTTGCGTGCGTCGATCACTGGCGAGATCGTCATGGATAACGTGTTCGTGCCTGAAGAAAACATCTTCCCGGACGTACGCGGTTTGAAAGGTCCGTTCACCTGTCTCAATTCTGCGCGCTACGGTATCTCTTGGGGCGCGCTGGGTGCGGCGGAGTTCTGCTGGCACACCGCGCGGCAATACACCCTCGACCGCCAACAGTTTGGGCGTCCGCTGGCGGCCAATCAGCTGATCCAGAAAAAGCTGGCGGACATGCAGACTGAAATCACTCTGGCGCTGCAAGGCTGCCTGCGTTTGGGGCGCATGAAGGACGAAGGTACGGCGGCGGTAGAGATAACCTCGATCATGAAGCGCAATTCCTGCGGCAAGTCGCTGGATATAGCGCGCATGGCTCGCGACATGCTGGGCGGTAATAACGGTATCTCGGACGAGTTCGGCATTGCCAGGCACCTGGTCAATCTGGAAGTGGTGAATACCTACGAAGGTACGCACGATGTGCATGCGTTGATTCTGGGGCGTGCGCAGACCGGCATTCAGGCCTTCTATTAAGGAGGGCTGATCATGGGGGCGCTTTCACATATCCGGGTGCTCGACTTGTCGAGGGTCCTGGCCGGGCCTTGGGCCGGGCAGATCCTCGCTGACCTGGGGGGCTGACGTCATCAAGGTCGAGCGACCAGGATGTGGCGATGACACTCGTTCGTGGGGGCCGCCGTTTCTTCAGGATGCGGCCGGTCAGAACACCACCGAGGCGGCTTACTACCTGTCGGCCAATCGCAACAAGCAGTCAATCACCATCGACTTCACGCGGCCGGAAGGGCAGAAGCTGGTACGGGAGCTGGCGGCGAAGTCGGATATTGTCATCGAGAACTTCAAGGTCGGTGGGTTGGCGTCTTATGGGCTGGATTACGAATCGCTCAAGGCTGTTAATCCTCGCCTGATCTATTGCTCCATTACCGGTTTCGGTCAGAGCGGGCCGTATGCGACGCGCCCGGGTTACGATTTCATGATCCAGGCACTTGGCGGCCTGATGAGCCTTACCGGTCTGCCGGAGGGTGAGGAGGGCGCGGGCCCGGTGAAGGTTGGCGTTGCGCTGACCGACATTCTTACAGGTCTGTATTCGACAACGGCCATTCTCGCCGCCCTGGCTCATCGCGATCAAAGCAATACAGGGCAATACATTGATATGGCGCTGCTCGACGTGCAGGTGGCATGTCTGGCCAATCAGGCCATGAACTACCTGACCACGGGCGTGGCGCCCAGGCGCTTGGGTAATGCTCATCCCAATATAGTGCCGTATCAGGCTTTTCCTACAGCAGATGGCGACCTGATCCTTACTGTGGGGAATGACAGCCAGTTCAGAAGGTTTGCCGAAGTGGCGGGGCAGCCACAGTGGGCTGATGATTCGCGCTTCCTGACCAACAAACTGCGCGTGGCTCATCGCGCTGAGCTGATTCCGCTGATTCGTCAGGCTACGGTGTTCAAGACCACTGCTCAGGTGGGTTGACGAGCTTGAGGCGGCTGGCGTGCCGTGCGGCCCGGTCAATGACCTTGCTCAAGTGTTTGCGGATCCACAGGTTATAGCGCGCGGGCTCGCTATAGAGATGCCGCACGCGCTGGGCGGGCGCGTTCCGCAGGTCGCCAGCCCGATAAGGCTATCGGAAACGCCAGTCGAATATCGAAGGGCGCCTCCTTTGTTGGGCGAGCACACGGCGCAAGTCCTTCAAGAGCTATTGGGGCTTGAGGGTGAGGCGGTTGCCTTGCTGCGCAAGTCAGGGGTCGTGTAGCTATATAGAAGAAAGCGTTTGTGAAGGGCTTTTCTATATAGCTACAGGACCTTAACGGTTAATTTCGGTGTTTTTGAAATTAACGGTTGACGCCCTCTGTGATCTGTCTATAATTCGCCCCACTTCCGGCGCAGACGGGAACGAAAAAGCCTTGTAGATCAATAGTTTACAAGGGTTTGGAGTGAAGAGTCAGCGAGGAAGGAGGTCGAGTCAGCAGTGATCGACAGCGGTGAGAAAAAAGAGTTTGACACGCGGTTGTAACGCTGTAGAATTCGCCTCCCGCTGATGAGCAACTGCAGAGTTGGTCGAAGCGCAAGTGGTTGAAGTTGCAAAGGAAACTTTGAAAACTTCTTAAAATAACCGCTTGACAGATACAAGAGACGCTGTAGAATGCGCGCCTCGGTTGAGACGAAAGATCTTAACCCGCTCTTTAACAACTGAATCAAGCAATTCGTGTGGGTGCTTGTGGTGTCAGACTGAAGTCAACAGATTATCAGCAACCCAAGTTACTCCGCGAGAAATCAAAGATGTAACCAACGATTGCTGAGCCAAGTTTAGGGTTTTCTCAAAACCCAGTTAGATGTTTGAACTGAAGAGTTTGATCATGGCTCAGATTGAACGCTGGCGGCAGGCCTAACACATGCAAGTCGAGCGGCAGCACGGGTACTTGTACCTGTGGCGAGCGGCGGACGGGTGAGTAATGCCTAGGAATCTGCCTGGTAGTGGGGGATAACGCTCGGAAACGGACGCTAATACCGCATACGTCCTACGGGAGAAAGCAGGGGACCTTCGGGCCTTGCGCTATCAGATGAGCCTAGGTCGGATTAGCTAGTTGGTGAGGTAATGGCTCACCAAGGCGACGATCCGTAACTGGTCTGAGAGGATGATCAGTCACACTGGAACTGAGACACGGTCCAGACTCCTACGGGAGGCAGCAGTGGGGAATATTGGACAATGGGCGAAAGCCTGATCCAGCCATGCCGCGTGTGTGAAGAAGGTCTTCGGATTGTAAAGCACTTTAAGTTGGGAGGAAGGGCAGTTACCTAATACGTGATTGTTTTGACGTTACCGACAGAATAAGCACCGGCTAACTCTGTGCCAGCAGCCGCGGTAATACAGAGGGTGCAAGCGTTAATCGGAATTACTGGGCGTAAAGCGCGCGTAGGTGGTTTGTTAAGTTGAATGTGAAATCCCCGGGCTCAACCTGGGAACTGCATCCAAAACTGGCAAGCTAGAGTATGGTAGAGGGTGGTGGAATTTCCTGTGTAGCGGTGAAATGCGTAGATATAGGAAGGAACACCAGTGGCGAAGGCGACCACCTGGACTGATACTGACACTGAGGTGCGAAAGCGTGGGGAGCAAACAGGATTAGATACCCTGGTAGTCCACGCCGTAAACGATGTCAACTAGCCGTTGGGAGCCTTGAGCTCTTAGTGGCGCAGCTAACGCATTAAGTTGACCGCCTGGGGAGTACGGCCGCAAGGTTAAAACTCAAATGAATTGACGGGGGCCCGCACAAGCGGTGGAGCATGTGGTTTAATTCGAAGCAACGCGAAGAACCTTACCAGGCCTTGACATCCAATGAACTTTCCAGAGATGGATTGGTGCCTTCGGGAGCATTGAGACAGGTGCTGCATGGCTGTCGTCAGCTCGTGTCGTGAGATGTTGGGTTAAGTCCCGTAACGAGCGCAACCCTTGTCCTTAGTTACCAGCACGTTATGGTGGGCACTCTAAGGAGACTGCCGGTGACAAACCGGAGGAAGGTGGGGATGACGTCAAGTCATCATGGCCCTTACGGCCTGGGCTACACACGTGCTACAATGGTCGGTACAGAGGGTTGCCAAGCCGCGAGGTGGAGCTAATCTCACAAAACCGATCGTAGTCCGGATCGCAGTCTGCAACTCGACTGCGTGAAGTCGGAATCGCTAGTAATCGCGAATCAGAATGTCGCGGTGAATACGTTCCCGGGCCTTGTACACACCGCCCGTCACACCATGGGAGTGGGTTGCACCAGAAGTAGCTAGTCTAACCTTCGGGAGGACGGTTACCACGGTGTGATTCATGACTGGGGTGAAGTCGTAACAAGGTAGCCGTAGGGGAACCTGCGGCTGGATCACCTCCTTAATCGACGACTCAGCTGCACCATAAGCACCCACACGAATTGCTTGATTCATTGAAGAAGACGATTAGAAGCAGCGCCCGAGTTCGGGTCTGTAGCTCAGTTGGTTAGAGCGCACCCCTGATAAGGGTGAGGTCGGCAGTTCGAATCTGCCCAGACCCACCAGTTTACTGGTGAGATAGCTGGTCAGAGTAGACGCCTCCACGGTATGTAGAAATACGGGGCCATAGCTCAGCTGGGAGAGCGCCTGCCTTGCACGCAGGAGGTCAGCGGTTCGATCCCGCTTGGCTCCACCACTTACTGCTTCTGTTTGAAAGCTTAGAAATGAGCATTCCATTGATCCTGATGATCAATGCATGAATGTTGATTTCTAGTCTTTGATTAGATCGTTCTTTAAAAATTTGGGTATGTGATAGAAAGAAATAGACCGGGCACCTCTTTCACTGGTGTGTGTCCGGGCTAAGGTAAAGTTTGTGAAATGCAAACTTTCGGCGAATGTCGTCTTCACAGTATAACCAGATTGCTTGGGGTTATATGGTCAAGTGAAGAAGCGCATACGGTGGATGCCTTGGCAGTCAGAGGCGATGAAAGACGTGGTAGCCTGCGAAAAGCTTCGGGGAGTCGGCAAACAGACTGTGATCCGGAGATGTCTGAATGGGGGAACCCAGCCATCATAAGATGGTTATCTTGTACTGAATACATAGGTGCAAGAGGCGAACCAGGGGAACTGAAACATCTAAGTACCCTGAGGAAAAGAAATCAACCGAGATTCCCTTAGTAGTGGCGAGCGAACGGGGACCAGCCCTTAAGTTGTATTGGGATTAGCGGAACGTTCTGGAAAGGACGGCCATAGTGGGTGATAGCCCTGTACGCGAAAATCCCTTTGCAATGAAATCGAGTAGGACGGGGCACGAGAAACCTTGTCTGAATATGGGGGGACCATCCTCCAAGGCTAAATACTACTGACTGACCGATAGTGAACCAGTACCGTGAGGGAAAGGCGAAAAGAACCGCGGAGAGCGGAGTGAAATAGATCCTGAAACCGTATGCGTACAAGCAGTGGGAGCCCACTTTGTTGGGTGACTGCGTACCTTTTGTATAATGGGTCAGCGACTTATTTTCAGTGGCGAGCTTAACCGAATAGGGGAGGCGTAGCGAAAGCGAGTCTTAATAGGGCGTCTAGTCGCTGGGAATAGACCCGAAACCGGGCGATCTATCCATGGGCAGGTTGAAGGTTGGGTAACACTAACTGGAGGACCGAACCGACTACCGTTGAAAAGTTAGCGGATGACCTGTGGATCGGAGTGAAAGGCTAATCAAGCTCGGAGATAGCTGGTTCTCCTCGAAAGCTATTTAGGTAGCGCCTCATGTATCACTGTAGGGGGTAGAGCACTGTTTCGGCTAGGGGGTCATCCCGACTTACCAAACCGATGCAAACTCCGAATACCTACAAGTGCCGAGCATGGGAGACACACGGCGGGTGCTAACGTCCGTCGTGAAAAGGGAAACAACCCAGACCGTCAGCTAAGGTCCCAAAGTCATGGTTAAGTGGGAAACGATGTGGGAAGGCTTAGACAGCTAGGAGGTTGGCTTAGAAGCAGCCACCCTTTAAAGAAAGCGTAATAGCTCACTAGTCGAGTCGGCCTGCGCGGAAGATGTAACGGGGCTCAAACCATGCACCGAAGCTACGGGTATCATCTTTTGATGATGCGGTAGAGGAGCGTTCTGTAAGCCTGTGAAGGTGAGTTGAGAAGCTTGCTGGAGTATCAGAAGTGCGAATGCTGACATGAGTAACGACAATGGGTGTGAAAAACACCCACGCCGAAAGACCAAGGTTTCCTGCGCAACGTTAATCGACGCAGGGTTAGTCGGTCCCTAAGGCGAGGCTGAAAAGCGTAGTCGATGGAAAACAGGTTAATATTCCTGTACTTCTGGTTATTGCGATGGAGGGACGGAGAAGGCTAGGCCAGCCTGGCGTTGGTTGTCCAGGTTTAAGGTGGTAGGCTGAGATCTTAGGTAAATCCGGGATCTCAAGGCCGAGAGCTGATGACGAGTGTTCTTTAGAACACGAAGTGGTTGATGCCATGCTTCCAAGAAAAGCTTCTAAGCTTCAGGTAACCAGGAACCGTACCCCAAACCGACACAGGTGGTTGGGTAGAGAATACCAAGGCGCTTGAGAGAACTCGGGTGAAGGAACTAGGCAAAATGGCACCGTAACTTCGGGAGAAGGTGCGCCGGTGAGGGTGAAGCATTTACTGCGTAAGCCCACGCCGGTCGAAGATACCAGGCCGCTGCGACTGTTTATTAAAAACACAGCACTCTGCAAACACGAAAGTGGACGTATAGGGTGTGACGCCTGCCCGGTGCCGGAAGGTTAATTGATGGGGTTAGCGCAAGCGAAGCTCTTGATCGAAGCCCCGGTAAACGGCGGCCGTAACTATAACGGTCCTAAGGTAGCGAAATTCCTTGTCGGGTAAGTTCCGACCTGCACGAATGGCGTAACGATGGCGGCGCTGTCTCCACCCGAGACTCAGTGAAATTGAAATCGCTGTGAAGATGCAGTGTATCCGCGGCTAGACGGAAAGACCCCGTGAACCTTTACTATAGCTTTGCACTGGACTTTGAATTTGCTTGTGTAGGATAGGTGGGAGGCTTTGAAGCGTGGACGCCAGTCTGCGTGGAGCCAACCTTGAAATACCACCCTGGCAACTTTGAGGTTCTAACTCAGGTCCGTTATCCGGATCGAGGACAGTGTATGGTGGGTAGTTTGACTGGGGCGGTCTCCTCCTAAAGAGTAACGGAGGAGTACGAAGGTGCGCTCAGACCGGTCGGAAATCGGTCGTAGAGTATAAAGGCAAAAGCGCGCTTGACTGCGAGACAGACACGTCGAGCAGGTACGAAAGTAGGTCTTAGTGATCCGGTGGTTCTGTATGGAAGGGCCATCGCTCAACGGATAAAAGGTACTCCGGGGATAACAGGCTGATACCGCCCAAGAGTTCATATCGACGGCGGTGTTTGGCACCTCGATGTCGGCTCATCACATCCTGGGGCTGAAGCCGGTCCCAAGGGTATGGCTGTTCGCCATTTAAAGTGGTACGCGAGCTGGGTTTAGAACGTCGTGAGACAGTTCGGTCCCTATCTGCCGTGGACGTTTGAGATTTGAGAGGGGCTGCTCCTAGTACGAGAGGACCGGAGTGGACGAACCTCTGGTGTTCCGGTTGTCACGCCAGTGGCATTGCCGGGTAGCTATGTTCGGAAAAGATAACCGCTGAAAGCATCTAAGCGGGAAACTTGCCTCAAGATGAGATCTCACTGGAACCTTGAGTTCCCTAAAGGGCCGTCGAAGACTACGACGTTGATAGGTTGGGTGTGTAAGCGCTGTGAGGCGTTGAGCTAACCAATACTAATTGCCCGTGAGGCTTGACCATATAACACCCAAGCAATTTGAGTCGAACGACCAGATTGCGGTGACTGTGAAGACGACACGAACCGAAAGTTTGCGTCACAACCGCACCGAGCTATCACATACCCGATTTGCTGAAGCGCGCCGCACGGCACGATTCGGTACCCGAATTTCTTGACGACCATAGAACATTGGAACCACCTGATCCCATCCCGAACTCAGTAGTGAAACGATGTATCGCCGATGGTAGTGTGGGGTTTCCCCATGTGAGAGTAGGTCATCGTCAAGATTAAATTCCAGAAACCCTCATCGCTTACGCGTTGAGGGTTTTTGTTTAAGTAGAAGCATCAAAATTCGCTGGGACGTTACCTGTTAACGGACTGGCAACAGAATTTCTTGACGACCATAGAGCATTGGAACCACCTGATCCCATCCCGAACTCAGTAGTGAAACGATGTATCGCCGATGGTAGTGTGGGGTTTCCCCATGTGAGAGTAGGTCATCGTCAAGATTGAATTCCGAAACCCCTCATCGCTCTTGCGATGAGGGGTTTTGTCGTTATGGAGCCTGAAAAAAGCCTGCGCAGGCTTTCGCGCTGAGCGGGCTTCAGTGATGGTGCGTGAATCAGCCAAAAAGGCTGCGTACGTTACTCATCGCGCCGTCAGCAAACCCCTGAAGAAAAGCTTCAAATGCCTCCCCTTCAGGACCTCCCTGAACAGGGTCGGCAACAATCGTCCAACGGGCCAAACACGCACCTTCCCCGGTAGCTTCAACAGTCATTGCCGCCCATAGGTTACTCACCGGTAAGCTGGTGTGGATCAGTGACCAGGTCATGTACAGCGCCTGATCATCCCGTGAGTTCAGTTGTTCGATGGCCACGTTGCCGTCCTTGAACAGTTTCCTTCGAACCGAGCCTGGCCCTTCCCCAGTGACTTCAATGCTGTCCAGCGCGGGTATGAAGGCTTGGAAACCACCAAAATTCCCCACCACGGCCCATACGCTGGCTACGTTACCGGGTACTTCCACGGCTGAGGCCACTCGGCACGACACCGGATTCTGGATAAGGGTGTCGGGCTTCAGATTACTGTGAAGTGTGCTCATGTCTTTCTCCATTTACGTCAGTGGGTATCAATTCAGATGAAGCCGATTTCTTTCAGGTAATCGCAGCCCTTGCGCAACAGCACAGGGGTTTTCTGCGGGTATTGCTCGCCCATACGGTGAATACCGCTGAGGGTGTTGCGGTACTCGATCATCGAGATGTCGCCGATGTCTTCTTCAAACCCGTCGAGATAGAAACCCAGCACACCAAACAAAGCGTTCTGGCTGTCAACACGGCCGAGTTGGGCCTGCCATTGCTCGACGCTGACCAGCTCGAACTGACGGCCTGCCTCGCGGAAGGCGTCCACATAGTTATTCCAGCTCAAGGGCTCAGGGTTATGCAGGTTGAACACGGCGTGTTCCGGTTGATAACGACTGGCATGGAAGCCGATGAAGCGTGCCAGGAAGTCCACCGGCATCAGGTCGAAGTTGATGGCGAACGCCGGAACCTGACCCAGTTGCAGCGAGCCTTTGAGCATCAGCATCAGGCGGTTTTTTTGCGGCTGGCACACGCCGGTGACGCTGTTGAACGCGATATTGCCGGGCCGATAGATGTTCACCCAGGCACCTTGCTCTCGCGCGCGCTGCAGAAC
Source organism: Pseudomonas savastanoi (assembly GCF_020917325.1). NCBI lineage: Bacteria > Pseudomonadati > Pseudomonadota > Gammaproteobacteria > Pseudomonadales > Pseudomonadaceae > Pseudomonas > Pseudomonas savastanoi. The sequence goes on along the minus strand of NZ_CP076652.1, from coordinate 5,841,733 downwards.
ACGCTCAGCTACCCATTTGGACAGGTTGTAACCGTTCTTGATGTAGATCGGCGGGGTAGCGGCAGCGGGCTGTTCAAGCACGTTACCGGCTGCATCGACTGCACTGCAGGCGGAAAGGGTCGAGACGAAGTTGAAGATCTTTTTGCTGCGCCCCTCACACAGCTTCAGGCATTCAAAGACCGGCGCAACATTGTCTTTGACGAGGGTTTCATAGTCCTGCACATGGTTCACATTGGCAGCGTTATGCACCAGCGCACCGAACTCGCTATCCAGTCGTTCATATACCGCTTCAGTGAGACCCAGCCTGGGCCTGGTCACGTCAGCGGCGTAGACCTTCACGCGACTCAGGTCCAGATGATCCAGACGGTTTTCCCGCAGTGAATGCTCGAAACGCTGTTGTGCGCTTTGCCCCGCAGTTTCACGAACCAGGCAGGCGATCTCTGTCGCCCCCCAGTTCAACAGCGCTTCAACGATATGCACACCGAGAAAACCGTTGGCACCGGTAACAATCACTTTATGAACATCACCCAGCTGGCTGATGGGCAAAGTCGTCAGCGGGGTATTCGCGTCGGCATCCAATAGAGCCTGCGCACTGATGGTGTAAGCCGAAGCACCATCGCTGTCGATCAGGCTGGCCAGTGTCAGGACGGTAGGTGCTTCGATAAAACGGTTGATCGGAATGCTGCGCCCAAACCGCTCACGAACCCCCAGCAGCAGGCGTGACAGCAGAATCGAATGACCGCCCAGATTGAAAAAGCTTTCGTCCGTAGAGATATCTTCTGACGGCAGTTCCAGCAGTTCGGCCCATAACGCCAGCAGCGCTTGCTCCTGCTCGGTCTGTGGCAGACGCCCCGTGCGTTGTCCGCTGAAGCTCAGCGGTATTTCCAGAAGTGCCTTGCGATCGACCTTGCCGTTGCTGGCAAACGGCAGACCGGGCAGCGTCGTGTACACAGCAGGATGCATGTAGTCAGGCAGCAGACGTTGCACATGCGCTCTCAACGCCTGTTCGTCATGTTCCCGATACGGTTGAGCGAGAAACGCCAGAATGCGTCGCTGCCCGTCGATCACCACAGCCACCTGTCGATACAGCCCGCTGTCGCGCAAACAATGCTCGATCTCTTCCGGCTCGACCCGAAAGCCGCGAATCTTTACCTGATTATCGCGGCGTCCGCTCAGTACGATGCCATCAGCCGTCCACTTGGCGATATCGCCGGTGCGATAGGCCCGCAGTTGCTGCCCGTCCGGCTTGGTCAGCCACACATAGCGCTCGGCGGTAAGCGGGGGATTGTTTACGTAGCCCAGGCAAACACCAGGACCGACGATATACAGCTCACCCGGCGTTTGCTCCGCTACGGGTTGCAATTGCTCGTCGAGAATCCAAGCCTGGCTGTTGGCAATCGGTTGTCCCAGATGCCGATTGCTGCTGGACGGCCCGAACTCAACGGCCGTGACCAACACGGTGGCTTCGGTAGGGCCATACAGGTTGTGGAAACGACACTGCCTGGTGAGTTGCGCAATCACATGCGGCTCACAGACGTCGCCGCCGGTCATGACATGCTCCAGCCCCAAAGGCTGATCCAGCGGCAGAATGCTCAACAGTGCCGGTGGCAGAAACGCGTGAGTGATGCCTTGTTGCAGCACGCTGACCAGTTGCAATGGATCACGCCGCTGGTCTTCATCAGGCACCACCAGTTCAGCGCCACTGAACCAGGTGGGAAAAATGTCGATGATCGACGAATCAAAGCTCAACGTAGAAAACTGCAGTACCCGGCTCTGCTCGCGCAGGCTCACATACTCGGCGTACCAGGCGGTGAAGTGGCTGAGGTTGCGCTGGCTGAGCAATACGCCTTTCGGCTGCCCGGTGGTGCCTGACGTGTATAGCGCCATGCAAGGTGCGTCCTGCGCGGCATGAACGCGCATGCCGGCTGAAACGGCATCCCCCATCGGCACCGCAGCAATATCCAGTGCCGGAAACTCCGCAGCGGCCAGTGGGTGCGAGCCGTCGTGAAGCAACAGTATCGCTCCCGAGTTTTCCAGAATGTACTGCTGACGCTGCAAAGGCTGGCCAGGATCAAGCGGAAGATAAACCGCACCGCAGCCCAGAATCGCCAGAATGCCCGCATACAACTCGGGTGACTTGGGCAGGCAGATGCCGATCACCGGAGGCGTGTCAGCTTTCGCAGACGCCAGCAAAGGCAGCAACAGGCGCTGAATGTCGATGCTGTGCGCGTGCAGTTCTCGATAGCTGAGCGTCTGATTGCGAACGGACAGTGCCGGACGTTCGGCAAACATCAGCAGCGCCTGTTCCAGCCGCTCGGTGATCGAGGTTTCAGCCCGCTTCAGCAGGTGGGATTGTTCTGTCTGATTCAGGCGATGCTCGAAGAGCAAATCATCCATCGCCTGCAAGCCATCCTGCCGGTCACTCTGAGCGGGTGTTGCAGTAGGCAGACTGTTGAAATAATCATCGTCCCTGGACAGTCGGCTGACCTGCAACGCCACCAGCTCCACCATGCCTGCGACAGCCGCATCACGCAGTACACGGCCGTTGCCTGACTCCTCGGCCGGCAGCCACTCATGAGCTATCAGGCGTCGAGCATTGGCCGGCCCATGCCAGCAGAGCAGCTCCAGGCGAGGCAGACCGTGCGCGAGCGCCGCGCTGAAGCCGACCCGCAGGCCCAGATGAGTACCATGGCCTCGTACCCCGCGAAGGTTCAGACTGCCGTCTTCGATCAGGACGCAACCATCAGGCACCGTCAACGCGTCCAGCGCCTGCTGATCAGACAAATGCCGCACCCCATGCCCGTGGTCCAGCAGCTCGGCATTCAGCTCGCTCAGCGTCAGGCTGTGACCGATGAGCACAATCTCCAGGCGCTTCATTGCAGCGTCCCCTGAACCGGCAGGTAGTCCGCCAGCGCACGCTGCACGCAGGGATCGTCAAGCATCGAGCTGCTCTTGAAGAAGCGCACAATATTGGCGACCAGCGGGTGGTGGCGGTTGACAGGAAAACTCACGGCCCTGGTTTCGTCCTTGAGCGCCTGCTTGATGGTATCCGGCACCTGCAAGTGCTCGATCAGGGTGAAATCGAAGCCATTCTGTATGTCATTGGTCAAATACTGAGCGATAAACACCGGCAGGATGCGCGCGATGGATTCCCGATCCTGCTCGTCTGCGGTGTGCCAGTAGATTCGTACCAGCCGTGCCCAGAATCCTGAATGACGTCCCTCGTCCAGCAGATGGTCAGCCATCAGTCCCTTGACCGATTGCTTGACCGAGTCGTCCTTGGCGAACGCCGCTACGTCATTGGTCACGGTGTTTTCCGCGATAGCCACGCAGATCAGTTCAACTGCACTGCGCAGATGCTCCGGAGCCAGAGCCAGCGCGGCGGGTATGGCCAGGCTGAGTTCGATTTCGTCAGGCAACTGAATCGGCTCGATGCCCGTCAGCGCGATGGTCTGTTGCATGAAGTCCATCGCCACCAGCGCGTGATAGTCCTCGTCGACCACCACCGTCATCGCGTCATAGCGGCAGGCAAACGGGAAGCGAATCGTGAAGTTGTCCTTGGCGATACTGCGTGCGGTCTTGTCGACGATCTCGGTTTCAAAGATCACCACATCGTTGATGAACTTATAGAGGCTCTGCACCAGTGCGTAGTCGCGCAAATGCGCGCACTCGCGGGTAAACGTGTCACTGAGCACCAGCGGCTGACGGCTGAGGGGGTAGATCAGTTTTTCATCGTTCTCGACCATTCTGCGCGGACGAGTACGAATGGTGGCGCGGCCTTCCCACGCATCGATAAACGACGTGTAGTCTTCTGCTTTCATGATGTCTTCCTTGTAAAGGCTTCAGGGTGTTGCGAGCGGGTGTTACGCACTGGCCTGCATCAATGGCGCGCGCATGCTCATGCGCAGCGTGTCCCATAGCCGGACCCTGCTTTCCACCGCTGCGATGGCCGCCTGATACACCTCTCGTTCACGCTGCGCGTCGCCGCCAATCAGACGGGCCAGCAACTGTTCCGCTGCCGGGCCGTGGTCCTCGGAGTCCACTTCGATGTGGCGCTCCAGGTAGTAACGGAAGGTGGGTGCCTGTTCGACGGTGATGCCCCAGTCGTCGAGGATGCTCTGGAACATCTGTGGGATGACGCTTTCGCGCCCGTGCAGAAACGCCGCAGCAACGCTGTGTGCGGGGGCATGAAGGGCGGTGTCGAGGGTGTGCGTCACGAATGCTGATGCGGCCTGGCCTGCGTTGACCCGTTGCAGGGCCGTTGTGTAATGCAGACCCTGCTGCTGCAGCTGGATGAAACGCTCGATCTGTAACGTGCTCGCGCCAATCTCGCGCATGGCGTCCAGGTACAGCTCGAAGTGGCTGTAATGACCTGAATCCAATCGGTCGTCGGACTCTTCCCCCAGCACGATCTCGTTGATCAGGCGGGCGGCGCAGGCATCGGTCGGTGGCAGCCACGGCAGTTGCGTGCAGGTCAGTTCCTGTTGCAGACGTTTGGTCAGAGACATGAAATCCCAGACGGCGAATACATGGGTTTCCATAAAGCGTCGCAATACGCCCAACGTCGTGATTTCGGCAAAAATCGGGTGACGGCTAAGTTCAACTTTCTTTTGGTCGAGCAGCGTTTTCTCACAATGCATGGTGATGTCCCTATGGTCATGGTAGCGGTAGGTGGCAGTACAGTTATTCGAAGTTTTAACGTGTCGTCCGTGCAGGATGAATGTGATGAAAGACCTGAATGCAAGGCGAACAAAGGCCTGAAGGCAGGGGCGATAATTAGCCGCAACTGCACGTCGGTTATAGCCATTCAAGAGCGTCCATAACTTCAACTTGCCGGTCTGTAGCCCTTATGGATTGCGGCTTTGCGTCCGGCTGCCGTCAATTACGCTGACGGCGAAGAAAACTTAAAACAAATTTAATGCAGTGCGCAATTCTTTTTTAATAATATTTAATTTGTTGTTTTTGCGGCGTGTAAGTTGCCATATAAAACACGTGGAATATGTTTTATAGGGACGCAGGCAACCCTTCCGACTGATTGAGTCAGAATTATCAATAATGAGTGAATGCCTCACTCAGCGTTGCCGTTATGCTGAATAATCAGGTGCCTGGGTTTTTTAATGGGCAATGTTGGAAATGACTTCCCATGTCGGTTTGCCCCGTTCAACAACTCCTTGTTCATTGGGTTCAAATGAACACAGAACTGCTCCGGTGCTGCGTGGACAGTTCAGCCGTAGCCAGAGAACACCCTCAGGTTGAGTCCTCTGGGCCTCACCCGAGTTTGCCTGATTCCTGTGTCGGGCCACCCGGCAGATCAGGAAAATAGCTATAAAAACGCCATGCCAGGCGTCGGGCCTGACCGGTGTTGAAGGCAGGTTGGGAAAGCGCGGGGGAAATGCGAGCGGCTAATCCGCAGGCGTCATGCCATTGCCTGGTGGATAAGCCGTCTCAATGATTCAGGCGGGGGTTTTCTTTGAGGTACGGGCTGGTTTGGCGTTGATGGCCTTGTTGCTGCTCAGGTACTGGGTAACGGCCTGCACGCCTCGGTTGAGGTGGTGCTGCAGCGCTTCGACACATGGCTCGACCGCTTTCTGTTCGGCGAGCCGCAGCAGATGCCAATGGTCATCCTGAGAAAGCTTGCCCAGCCCCATGGCGGAAAGATTGAAACGCAAGAAGCGCTCTTCCTCGTTCAGACCTTCTTCAACCAGGCGCATCAGGCGCTTGTTGTGAGTCTTGGCATACAACGACAAGTGGAACATCCGGTTGAGCCTGCCGATCTGACCGAAGTCCGTCTCGACTTCAAGCTGCTCGATATAGCCTGCAGCCGCTGCCAGATCGTCCGCGTCCAGCAACGGAATGGACAAGCGCAACGCCTCGGACTCCAGAAGGATCCGCAAGGCATAAGCGTCCACGGCGTCTTCGGTAATCAACGGTGCGACTACTGCGCCCTTGTGCGTTTCGACCCGCAACAGCGACTGTGCCTCAAGCTGGCGCAGTGCTTCGCGCACAGGCATGCGGCTGACGCCAAACAGTGTGGCCAGCTCCTGTTGGCGCAGGGCCGTGCCACTGGGAAGACTGCCATCGATAATGGCATTTCGCAGCTTTTCTTCAATCACGGTTCTGGCAAGGTGCGCCGGAGGCTGCTCGTTGCCCAGTACGGAGCTTAGAAAGGCTTCTCTATCTGATTTGCGCATCGGTCTACTTCTTCATCAACCTTGGCTGGATAAAGTCCAATTAATCGCTGGATTGCCGACAGACTAGCCAAGACTTGCCAGTAAGTCGCGAAAATAGAAGCATCATCATGTTTTGCTGCAAGTGCCGGGTTGCGGTTCAGCCCTGCGAGCCTCAATGAGTACGCGCCTATCTTAGCGCTCATTCGCTCCGTGTACCGAGTGGGCATTCGTAGGTAACAGGAGTTTCACGTTATGTTTTTATGAAATAACGCTCTGAAACGGGCGTTTCAGAGCGCAGTAGAGTGGCGTTCGCGGCATAAGGCCGCAGGCGGAATCGCTTCAGCGGGTCAGGCGGCCAGACACAAAGTGCTGAACGTCATTGAAACCGGGCGTCGACGCATGCCCAGGTGTTACCAGCGAATCGATAAATGCCTCGTCCTCGGCGGTAATATCAACCGTTAGTGCCTTAGTGTAACCGTCCCACTGCTGTTCGGTCCTTGGGCCAACGATTGCCGATGTCACGGCCCGGTTGTTGAGCACCCAGGCAATGGCGAACTCGACAATACCTACACCCTTGTCCTGCACGTACTCTTGAATTCGCTGCGCAATACGCAGCGACTCCACGCGCCATTCGGTTTCCAGCAGCCGCTTGTCCTGACGCCCGGCCCGGCTTTCACTGTCGGGGGCGATGTCCGGGGCGTATTTACCGCTGAGCACCCCGCGTGCGAGCGGGCTGAAAGGCACCACACCCAAGCCGTGATAAGCCGCTGCGGTGATCTGCTCGACTTCGGCCTGACGGTTGACGATGTTGTACAGCGGCTGGCTGATGACCGGCTTGTCTACGCCCAGGCGCTGCGCGACGTTGACGATTTCAGCGATTCGCCAGCCGCGAAAGTTCGACACACCCCAGTGGCGGATCTTGCCCTGACGGATCAGATCGCCAATGGCCGAGACGGTCACTTCAAGTGGTGTGTCCTGATCTTCCTTGTGCAGGTAGTAGATATCCACATAGTCGGTGTCCAGACGCCGCAGGCTGTTCTCGATGGCATTGAAGAGGTGCTTGCGGTTCAGACCGGCGCGATTGGGCACGCCGTCGGCTGGCCCGATGGCGACCTTGGTGGCCAGCACCCAGTCACTGCGTTGGGCGGCGATGGCCCGGCCCACGATTTCTTCCGAGCGCCCACCGTTGTAGACATCCGCCGTGTCGATGAAATTGATGCCCTGATCCCTGGCCTTGTCGATGATGCGCAGGGACTCTTCGGCACCGGTCTGCTCGCCGAACATCATCGAGCCGAGTGTCAGGGTGGAAACCTTGAGGCCGGACTGGCCGAGGGTTCGATAATTCATGCTCAACATCTCCATGTCATTCAGACGAGTTCAGGCAGCCCCCACGCCTTGAGCGGGAAGTCGGCCAGCGAGGCAAGCAGCAGGTCTGCATGCTCGTATTGCTCGACCGGCATATGCGAGTCCGGTACGGCAACAGCGTACATGCCCGCAGCCTTGGCGGCCGTCACACCGAACGGCGAGTCTTCGAAGACCAGGCAATCACTTGGCGAGACGCCAAGGCGGCGGGCGGCGACCAGAAAGATATCCGGGGCCGGTTTGGCAGCGCCGACTTCCGGGTCGTCTGCGGTCACGACGGTATCGAACAGCTCGAACCACGCGCGGTGCAGCGTTGTTTTGGCTTCGAAGTAATGCACCGACGAGCTGGTGCCTACGGCGATGGGAATATTGTGGGCTGCCAGATGCCTGACCAGCGCCTCGGCTCCGGGCATTGCCGGCGCTTTGGGGAAACGCTCTTCGAGCATCGGTTCACGGGTTTCGAGAAACTCGTCGATCGACATCGGCAGTTCAAGCGTCTTGATCACGTAATCCGAGAAATCCCGGGCACCGCGGCCGATAGTGTGCTGTTTGATGGACCAGTCGAAAGTGCGCCCGTGGCGGCTGGCGATCAAGTGGGTGACTTCGGTATAAACCCCCTCGGTGTCCAGCAACAGGCCATCCATGTCGAAAATGACGGCCTTGATCGGGCCTCGTTCGGTGTGTTGCTCGCTCATGTGATCACATCCCGTTCTCAAATTCGTTTCAGCCTAACGTTTCCGTGAATACCGTGGCTACCCTGTGTTTCTGATAATCTTTCGCGGTTTTCAACTGTGCTGCCAGTCCCGGTACGACTTTCCCACCATCAGAACGGATATCTTCACGTCACTATGAATAAATCAGCAGGTATAGCGATTGGCGTCATCGTCGTAGCGGGCGCACTGGTTACGGCGGGCGCCTGGTACACGGGCAATCAACTGGAAGGCGCGCTGACCGACTCCATCAGCAAGGCCAACCAGGAACTCGCGAAGTCGTTCAAGGGCACCGACACCAGCGTCAAACTGGAAATGCTCTCGCTGGAAAAGCACTTCTTCAGCAGCACGGCGCACTATCGCGTGGACATCCAGAACCTGTCCGATAGCACCCAGGGCGGCCAGTTCCTGTTTGTCGACCAGATCGAGCACGGGCCCATTCCGTTGTCGCACCTCAAGACCCTGAACCTGCTGCCCGTCATGGCCTTGAGCAATTTCCAGATGGAGAAAAGCCCCAGCGCCGAAAAGTGGTTCGCCATGAGCAAGGATGTTCCACCGCTCAAGGGGCAAGCCAGCATCGGCTATGACCGCGCCACCAAAGGCACGCTGCAGATGGCCCCGCTGGAAATGACCGACGTCGACGGTACGTTCAGGTTTTCCGGGCTCGACCTGAATGCAGAGTCGTCCGCCGACGCCGAAAAATTCAGTCTGGCCGGTAACATGGAAAACCTGCAGCTCAACGTCGCGTCGCCTGACGGCCCGGTCAGCATCGACGTCAAAGGCATGACCTTTGACACGGGCGGCACCAAAGGCCAGTCCGGTTTCTATCTGGGCCACACCAACATGAAAATCCAGAGCTCGGGCTTTCAGGTGGTGGGCAAGCCGCCGGTGCAGATCAAGGACTTCACCAACACCAACCTGGCGCAGGAAGATGCCGGTAACCTGGCTGCCCAGATCAACTACGATGCCGGCATGATTTCCTATGCAGGCAAGGACGTTGGTTCAGCGCATATGGGCTTCAAAATAGCCAACTTCGATGTGGTGGCCACGCAGGCGCTGTATCAGTTGTATCAGGATAAAATCCTGCCTCAACAGCAGCAGGCCGCGCTGGAGAAACGTCCGTTTCGTCTTGAACTGAACGCGGCTGATCAAGAGCTGATGAACACCCAGATGAAAAAGCTGCTGATCGCCAAGCCGCATATCGAACTGGAAAAACTCTCGCTCAAGACCAGCAACGGCGAAAGCCACATGCGCATCGCGGTGGACCTGGCCGATCCAGGCCCGCTCGATCAGCCTTCCGATTCGCTGCTCTTGAAAAGCCTCGGCGAAGTCAACGCCAGGGTTGTCCTGTCCAAGCCGATGATCCGCGATCTCGCTACCCAGCAAGCCATTCGTGAAGGCCAGACCGACCTCAAGGTCATCGCTGATCAGGCCAAGGCCGCTGGCGACATGGCCAGCGCCATGGCGGAGATGATGCAACTGGCCAAGGTCGATGGTGACAACATCGTTTCCGACCTGCGTTATGCCAACCAGATGGTCGACTTCAATGGCCAGAAAATGACCGTGCAGCAATTCATGAGCAACGTGATGGGCAAGGTCGGCGTGCTGGGCAACCAGTAAGCCGCCTGCAACACGGTCTGCTGTCAGGGCGGGCAATCTACCGTCCTGACAGCAGAGGCCCTGCTACCGAGTCAGCCCGCGCAGGGTATCCGCCAGTTGCCGGGTACGTTGCGAGGTGCCCGCCGTCATGTCGCTGGAGCCTTCCAGCTCCGCCAGCAGGCTGGTGAGCGTGCCGACTTCCAGGGATTGCTCTTCGATATGCTGCGCAACCTTGCGAATCTCCTCGGCCAGACGCTCGATATCCGTGCCGATGTCATTCGCGTTTTGCGTGGTTTTCTGCGCCAGCTGACGCACTTCATCGGCGACCACTGCAAAGCCACGGCCCATTTCGCCGGCCCGAGCTGCCTCGATGGCGGCGTTCAGCGCCAACAGATTGGTCTGCCCGGCGATCTGCTGAATCATCTGCACGACTGACTGGATGCGCAGGCTGGACTTGGCCAGCTCCCGAGAGCCAAGCACGACCTCGTCGGCCTGGCTGACCAGGCTCTTGACGGTATTACCCGCCTTGTCGATGACCGTTTCCTGCTGCGTGATGGTCTGGGACAGTTCATCCATCGAAACATGCAGCTCGCCTGAGTAGTGGCGCAACTGATCGGCGATTTCTTCCTGATCCTGATGAGCCTTGACCAGTACATCGCACAGATCGCTCAGGCCGCCGAACACCGGGCGGATCTGCTCGTCCAGACCACTCGGGTCAATGGTTTGCACAAAGTTACGCTGCTTGAACTGGTCGATCTGCTTGACCACCACATGGCTCAAACCGGCCAGCTTCTTGATCTGCCGACGCAGGAAGAACGCCTTGAATTCGCCGTAATAGGCAATGAAGTTATCGATGTAATCGTCGCGGAACGGCTGACCTTCCGGCACCTTGAAAAAGAACACTGCGGTGAGGGTCTGGTTGAGGTTCAAACCCAGAATCTCGCCGAAGGTCGAGAAGCCCACCACTGGCGTCTCGCCGAACACATCATTCATGCGGCCCAATTCACTGCCGTTGTTCAGACGACGCAGAATGCAGTCGCTCAACAGACCGAGCAGCGGCTTGCCGGACTTGCCCTGTAGAAAGCGCGTGAAGTCCTTGCGCGTGGTGTCGATCATCGACGTCCGTTTGACCATCACCAGTTCTTCGCCGGGTGCCACGTCGCAGAACAGATGAACCCGCTCGCTTTCATAATCGATGCGCGCAATGGAGCGTACGAACAATTCCTCGCCTACCCGAATGGCGAACGAATATTGCGCCAGCTTGCTTTCCAGCTCATGCCGCTCGCACTTCAGCGCATCACACAGCGCTGCAACCATCGTGGCAATCTCGCCTCTGGAATTGACCACCTGGCTGATGTAGCGCTCTTCCAGCGAGGCGGTCAGGACACTCAGACTCAGTGGCGTTGGCTCGAAGTTCTGGCTCTTGAAGACGCCAAAGCGCACATTCTTTGCGCTCTTGAGAAACACCACCTGAGCATGGTTCTCGTAGCTGCGTTTACCGTCGTGAATCAGCGTCTTCTTGAAGTCACTTTTGCCGCCTGCAGAGCCACCCACGAACAGGCATGGGAAACGCCCTGACTCGTAGAGCGCTTCCATGAAAAACGACTCCGAGGCCGAAAGGCCGTCAAAGGTGACGTAGGCCAGCGTATCCCTGTGGTCGATAGGCGTGCTGACCTGAGTGCGCTTGATCGAGTCGGTCAGCCGCGCAATGCGCTCACGCATGGACAGTCGCTTGCCCGTGCCGCGAATGTCTTCGCTGTGCAGGGGAATATGCACCACCTCGGCACTCTGGATAACGCTTGAGTCGAACAGCGCCAGCACGATCCGGTCCCACTGATTACCCGCCGCGCAATACAGCGAATCATTGTTGGAGCACAGTTCGCCGGATGTTGTGCACAGGCTGATCTTGGCGTTGGGAAAGCGTGCCGCGACAGACTGGGCAACCTGACCGAAGTCGACGTGAGGTGAAACGAAGCCTGTCAGGTAGACCGGGTCAAAACTTAACGCCGACAGCGTGTCGTTCAATTCCCGCGCGGACGTAATGACACTGAGTACGCCTCCGGTCCGCGAAGTGCCGGCCCGAAAACGAGATAGAAAGCTCATGGTTGAATCCGTAAGAGTAAAAGGCAGGGGCCATAAAAAAGGCCGAGGTCTTTTAATCGGCTGCTGACGGGTTCAGGTTAGCCGGTGGGCGATGAATTTTGCCTATGCGTGCCGCTCAGACATGTTCAGCATCAACGCTCTGATCAGGGCAAGCGTCTGGCGATGCACCGAATCATAGTGATTATTGTGGCAATAGGGCCGTACTCACAGGGTGATGGAATCGGCTATCGTAGAGGACAGATGCACATCGACCGCGGGGCTGCTCAGTACATTGGGGAGGCGGGCGATTTGATCCTTGAGGCGCGGAATGATCGCCTGCTCGTCGGCAGTGCCTGGCAATTGCGGTCAGTTCGACGCTGCGGAAATCATTGCTGGAAAAATTGATGATCGTGTCAGAGAAGATCTTGTTGTTGCCCACCAGATTCAACACGTTTTCCGAGGTGTTGATCGATGTGACGAACAGTCCGATTTCGACCACTGTCCCGGTCACACCCGCAGCCGAAATCATATCGCCGACCTTAAAGGGCCGCAGCACGATGATGAAACCACCTGCCGCCAGATTGGCCAGCAAACCCGACCACGCCATGCCGATCGCCAGCGCCACGGCCGCCAGCAATGCCGCAAAGCTGGTGGTCTCGATGCCGCAATAGCTCAAGATGGCGATCACCAGAATGATATTCAGCGTCACCGTGATGAACGAGCCGACATAGCGCAGAACCGTCGGATCAAACCGCTGCCGCGTCAGCGAACGCTGCGCCATCCTCACCAGCACGCCGATCACCCAGCGACCCACTATCCACAACAAGGCTGCGATCACCAGCCTCAAAACGACAGTTGTTCCGTACTGCAGAACGATATTGAACAACGAGTTGATTCCGTCAGTGCCGATATTGATGACATTCAGCGCATCCATCACCGCAACTCCCGACCGCAGGGCTCGCCCGGCAGATGGCCTGCGGAGCGGAGCCGTACATTGAAGGGCAAAGCAGGGCGGTGGCTACTGGTAGTTTTGACTGGAGGCAAAGGGCTTTCAAGTGGCGCTGGTCGCCGACTCGGTGATAGGCAGTAACCAGCGTACGTTGAGTTTATTTTTTGTTTTTTGATACGTAGTCAACGATGTCTTGTACAGTTTTCAGTTCGAGAAATTCTTTGTCCAGGATCATGAATCCAAACTCGTCTTGTAGAGCCATAACGGCTTCTGCGGAATCCAGGTCGTCCGAATTTAAGTCTTCGACTAACCTGTCTGTCGGTTTTATTCTTGATTCTGATAGGCCAAGTTTCTCGGACAAAATTGCTATCACTTTTGCTTCAGTGTCGCTCATGATCATGCGCTCCTTGCATGTAGATTTACAGCCATTTAAAAGAACGTTAGTCCACCTCAAAAACGCTGTCTACTGTCAGAAATAGCAGGTATTCGGGATTAATTCAGCATAGGCTTGAACCTCAATAGCCAAACGCCGAAAGAGGGTGACTCGTGACGTTTAAAGAACTCAAGGGGTATGTGAGCAGCGCTGACGCCGACCTGGTCCGTCTTGAGTCGGTCGACCAGAGCCATTACCAGACGCTGCTCAGGCTTGGATTTGTGGCCGCCGGTGAGCCGGGTATCCATGTGCTGGGTGTCATGGACGAGCAGCACAAGGCAAGAGTATTCGATGCATTGCGCCTGGAAGGTATCGCCTTTTCTGGCGGTCGAGAGTGGTGCCCTGCGCAGGTATTTGAATACATGAGAGACAAGGGACTGCTGAGCGGACCTTTCTTGACAGTCGTCTGGACAGCGCCGGGCCAATATCGGGTTGTCCATGGTTGAAAAGGGCATGACTATTTACGATGTTCTTACTGTTACGCCATTCCAGCTGACGATCAGCCCTTGTACTGCATAGGCATGCAACCCTTCAATCTAAAACGGGAAAAGCGGTAAGGCGGTCAGTATTAAGCCCCTCCCGAAATCGCTACACTCGCCACCTCACAAGGACGAACCAAGGACCTGCAATGCCGCTCCCTTCTACCACGCTGCGCCGCACGCTTGTGATCTGGTTGTATGCCGTCGCAGTCGCGCACGTGCTGGGCAGTATCGTGTTCACCTGGGCGGGTTTTTCCGGCTTGCTCGACGGCTACCTGACTACGCTTGAGCAGGCCTTCTGGACCGATGCGGTTCCCGCCGCTGCTCGCGCGCAACAGGTCTGGTGGATGGCGCTGTTTGGCGCAACCTTGCAAACGTATTCCGTGTACATGCTGGCGCTTGTGCATTTGGGCAATCGTCTGAAAAGCGCCATGCCTTGGGGCTGGCTGATCGCAGGCCTGCTGCTCTGGGCGCCTCAGGACATAGCGATTTCCGTGCGTGGGGGCGTTTGGTCGCATGTGTGGCTTGATCTGGCGGCGCTGCTGGCATTACTGCCGCCGTTATTCTGGCTGTATCGCCATGATCGCCGTACTTCTGCTGCCAGCGCGTTGAAGGAGCCCCGTGATGTCTGACTTGCCCCTTCTGTACCTGCTGGCGGGCAACGGCAGCAGTGCCGAATGGTGGGATGATGTGCTGCCGCATTTTCAGCAGCATCAGGTCGTGCCGCTGGAACTGCCAGGCTTCGGCAACAATCCCCAGCCACCCTGCGAAGACCTCGCCGCCTATGCCGATGCGCTATTGGCAGCGACGGTCAGGGGCAGTGCCATCGTCGCCGTGGGCGTCAATGCCTTGCTGGTCATGCATGCCTTGCAGCGCCAGCCGGGACACTTCTGCAGAAGCGTGCTGCTGGCGCCGGTGGGAGCTTTTCTGTGGCAGCGGCGCTTGCCTGCGCTGATGTCGCCGCTGCCCATTCGCAAGACCATTCACTGGCTGCTGGCCAACAAGCCCAGGCTGTTTGCTCACAAGTTCTCCAAGCAAGCCTGGCCTGCGGCGCACTACCAGCGCATGGGGGCCGGTTACGCCCGCTGCCGCGCCTTTGTACCGTATTGGGGCCTGTTGCGCGCCGACACTGCGCTGCCGCTTCTGGAATGGGTGCAAGACCCGATAGAGCTGGTCTGGGGCGATCAGGACGAGGTGTTGGGTATCGAGCAGGCGGCAGCGTGGTCGGCCATTCTGGCGCGTGCCGACCTGAGCATCAGTCTGAAACCGGGTTGGGGTCATTACCCGTGGATTGACTCGCCGGCCGAGTTTGCGCAGTGGCTGGAGTCGGGCGAGCGCGGCTTCGTCGCACACACCAAAGGTGGCCGCCTGCGTCTGGCAACCATCGCCGGGCAACCGGTGCCCGCAGCACTGTCGTTGGTGCAGGGCGATGACTCGGCCTTGCCCGCGTTTCTGGCCAGCCAGCCGGAGGCTATCTGGGCGGTGCGCTCGTCCAGCTTCGGCGAGGATCAGGCCGATGCGGCCAACGCTGGCCTGAGCACCACTTTCCTTCGCGAGCCCACCCAAAACGTACCTGCACGTATCGCAGAACTGCACGGCGCTGGCGTCGAAGAAGTCGTGGTGCAGCGGTTCATCACGCCGGTGCTTTCCGGCATCGCGTTTGCGCGTCACCTGTCGGTCGAGCTGGAGTGGGTCGAAGGGCATCTGGAGTCGCTGGCCGACGGTCAGGCAAGCCCGGAGCGAGCGATCATTTCCCGCCTCGGCGATGCCTGGAGCAGCTGCAGCTTCACACCATCCCACGGTTTGACACAAGAAATGCTCTGGGACTTCCTGCAAGGCGTGCTGCGCGTTTTCCATTACGTGCCGGGCGATGTCGAGTGGGCGTGGGATGGCCGCCAGCTTTGGCTGTTGCAGTACCGCCCGATCAGTGATTACGGCTGGCGCCGACACCTGACCGCCGCCAATATTGCGGAGATCCTGCCGCCGCAGCCCAGCAGGCTGGTCGAGTACGCACAGCGGCGTGCTGCAGGCAGCATCCCGGCGATCATGGCGCGTTGGGATTCACGCGTGTTGCAGGACAACGAGCCATTTACCGCACTGTTTGGCGCAGCGTCCTACATCAACAATGACCTGTTTCTCGCACGTCTGGCTGATTGGGGCGTCGCGTCCAGCAGTTACGCCGATGAAGTCGGCGGCGCAGCACCGCATCTGCCTTGGCGACCTCTGCGTTTGCTGCGCTCGTTGCCGGTATTCCTGCGCATGCAGCGTATCGCGCGCGGCCACCTGCTGACCCTGGAAAAGCAACTGCACCGTTTCGACCGAGAGCTGCATGCCTTGACGGCCCAAGGGGCTGACGGCCAGCAATTGGCTGACTGGTTCACGCGTTTCTACGTGTTCGTCGTGCAAGGTAACCTGTGTATCGCCACCTCGCTGGCCAGCAGCGGCGGTGACTTGCTGGGACGTCCGCCAACCGCTTACGACGACCTTGAACACTGCCCGCATCGGCTACCCTGGGAAACCGACCCCGCTACGCCACGCCCAGCACAGACCGACCTGCCGCTACAGGCCTTTCCGACCTGGCCGGGTATCATTCGCGTCGCTCACCGCGCAGGCCTGCCGGGCATGCGCGGCTACTACCTGCAAGTGCGCGAGTGGTATCGCGACAACCTGATGCGCCTGTTCTTCCGCCTGCATCACGCTATGCCCAGCGCCGACAGGGCACCCTGGTTTGCGCCTCATCCAGACATTCGCAGCCGCGCAGGCAGTTTCTGGCAGGACGGCCGCGAAGGCACCGAGCAGGCCGCCGGCTTCATGATCTATCCGGGCCAGGTCCAGGGCATTCTGGGCGACGACATCCTGCTGGAAGACACCCTCGACCCCGGACGCCACGCGCACTACCAGAACGCACGCGCCGTGATCGCGCGCATGGGCGGGCGTCTTTCCCACGGGTCTACGTTGCTGCGCGAACTGCGCAAGCCTTCGGCGGTGCTGCCGAATGTTGATATGGCGTGGGTGGGGAAGGAGGTGCGGTATAGGGATGGGGAATTGCTGCTGGTCGAGGGGCAGTGATAAAGCCAGCAGGTGATTTATTCACAGCGAACCCGCACGCTCATTGAAATGCAAGGTTGTGCTTCGCCGAGGTATAGCGAAAGGCTTACACGCGGTGGAGGGGTTTGGCCATTTCCGACCTGGTCCGTCCTCCGTAAGATTGGATCCATCAAGTGGTGAACAGGAGTTCACCAGGATCAAGGATGATCGACCATCGCCTCGGAGGCAGCCGACAGGGAGTCGGGATGGTCTTGGAAAAACCCGCTTCGGCGGGTTTTTTGTTGGGCGCGAGAAAGTCCTCGTTGAGCCTGGGCTACTTGCGCAGTGCCTTTCTCTTGCGCAGGCTTTCACGATGCACCTCGAGATCCCTGCGCCGCCGCATCTCCTGACGCGTCTCCTTGCGTTCGGATCGAATAATCCTCCATTGCATGCGCAACTCCCGGCCGCGCTCGCTGTTGAGCGATAAAAGGCCCAGCAACGGGAAAAGCAGCCCCAGCACGTAAAGCATCAACTCGAAACGCCGCCAGTGCGCATGGGCAGTGGGCAACACGGCAAAAAAGCAGCTCACCAGAATGGCCGCCAATATCCACATCCCACAGGCATGCCCGCGACTCATCATGATGCCGCCGAAACTCAAAACCAGTGATACGCCCATCATGAGCATCATCGACTGGCCGGTTCTCTCCGGCTCATTTGGAAAGTACGCATCGACCACCGTGCCTGCGGTAATGGCGAGGGAAAATATGCCCATGAAGATCGGAGTCAGAAAGGACAGCAGATAACGAGAGCGGAAAGCGGCAACGTGGCTGCGGTAAATCACCATTGGCTCCGGCGAGGCCCGCTTGCTGCGAGATTGTTTACCCATTTTTCTTCCTTGGTTGGGTTCGGCGGTTAGTTGTCTTCTTCGCTGATGGTCTGCTACCTGGCTTCATTTGCTGAGCGATATTACCCATTTCAAAAACCTACCTAACCACCAGCGACTGCGTGCTTCACGAAGCTGTTCGACGTACTCGAACGTGTAAGACCGATTGTGCTTCTTTTCCAGCGTCAGGATTTTTTTCAGTATTCGGATGGCGTCCCTGTTCCAGTAAAGAAGGTAAAGATTGCTCAGTGCTATCCAGATACTGACCATAATGATCAGTTCTATAGGCCACACGATCATTGCAGCGATTCCGGCCACAATGACGCCTCCGCTCAGTAAGTTTCCGTTTCTCGTGCTGACATAACCGTGCACCATATATACCTTGTTATCCCTGGTCTCAAAAGACAGCTGACCTGATCTCGATTTTGTAAAGTAAATAAATAAAAATGAAACGAGCATCAGTAAGGCCGGAATCATCGCCCACGATAAAGCATCTGTCGTTGAAGCGCCGTATTCAGATTTTGCTATAAGATAAATAACGCTTGTATTCATGAGTAGAAATGAAGAGAAAAGGCCTGTGAAAGAATGAACTGCGATTGCAGTGAAGCTTTCGCTCAGGTAAATCAAATATATTGTTCGCATGAGCAGGGTAAAGAGACCGAGGCATACCAGCCAGAAAAAATCCGATTTAAACGTCGACATTGTGCCAAATAAGGCAATCAGGAAGAAAGACCCGTAAAGTCCCTTTTTTATTGCGTTGGGTTGTGGTTCGATCATATGATTAACTCGGATTTTCAAGGCAGAAAGCTTATTGTGCCGGCTGAGGTATAACTAAAATTACTAGCTTGAGATGAAAAAGTCATGTTTCAAATATGTCACCACGCTGTTTGGTATCTTCAAGGAATATAGACATCCACGTATCCATTATTTCGAAAAAAACCACACATGATTCAGGCTCCAGCGGCTGCTCATGCCACCATATCAAGCCGTTGTCATTAGCTGCATTAATTGTATCTACAGCAAGATAGTCACCGCCGCCATTTGAAAATACTGCCAGCCATTTTGCCGCGAAATCAGTGTCGTGCTCGTCTATCAAATCAGAGACAAATACACAATCCTCTATTTTTTGTGGGCCCATCGATTGAGCAGGGTAAAAAGTGAAGCCGTTATGAATAGTGTAATAAAAATCCGCTATTCGCCCTCCAAAGATCAACGCATTGTCAGACCTGCTCAACGGCTCGCCTCCAATGTAATAGTAGAGGCCATTATTGTCATGAAATATATATAACAGCTCTATGGATGAACCGACCAGAATAGCGGTGCCAAGCAAACACTTGTCCATTAATGACGTTACCCACGGTAACTCATCAGAAAATGTTTGCCAGGCAAGAGGAAATGAGGGCGTTATTGATGAAGCGATTCCAAAATTTTGCCACTCACTACGAATCTCCAGGCCAGGCGGCAGTTGCACAGGTGAGAAGTAAATATCTCTTCCTGCGAACGCTGCCTTCGTTGCTTCAATGATTGCAGTGGCGTTTATCACCCAGTATCCCTCTTGGATTTGACTACTACGTTGTCTCTCGAACTTTTCACCCGCAACATCAAGAATACTACTGACGAGATCAGCAGTCACCTCACATTTTTCAAGGTGTTTGTAGCTCGTATAGTGCTCACCATAAGGGATTTCATAAAATTTTGCTGGCACTTGTTCTTCATAAATTATTTTTAACACACCACGTACGAGTTTTGACGTTTCTTGAAGGTCCCCCGTCGAAGAGCTCAATTTCTAGAACTGGATGAACGCAGTCGCAAAAGCTTAATGGTCTGCACAGGCAGTGATAAGTGTTAGCAGCCTCTCTTTCGACTTGATTTTTAAAGAGCTTTAATTTATATCTAAAAAATGCACTTTAAGAAGTTAATCTACTAGCTAAAAGCTCTACTTTGATTTATTCAAAATAAAAATCAATTGGATCTTTTAGTATTTTCAGTTTATAGCTCGCGAACTATTCGTAAACCCCGGCATCTTGTGCCTTTCCAATGAAAATATCAGCAAGACTACCCTGAATCTCTTTGCCGTCGCAAAGAAGCAAAAAGTCTCCATCTAAATCATCGGGAAAATGTACGCCATCCAAAGTTCCTAAAATCACAGATGCACTATCAAACATCACCACTTTAAAAAAATTTATTACTTGAGATCTTTCAGTTTCATCCAGCAATGCTAGAGCGTTTCTAGCTCTAGCAAAGGAGTCTTTGCCATCATCGATAGGCTGGCTTAAAATCTCCTTATAACGGTTGAAATTCTCCTCGAACAGCTCATCATATATAGCACGCACAAAATTTTCATCTAAAGACATAAGGACTCCGGCTAACGCATTTCTGGATACATAGATTTATTGAGTTGAATGAGTTCTTGTAGCTTTGTATTAGGCACTTCTGGGTAAACTCGTCTGAGTTCTTTAATGTCACGCGCCAAAACATCTCTTGCGCTCGTGAATGGTAGCCTTGTTGTAGGGTTTATTTTGCTGCGAGAGACTACTCCAAGGTTACCTTTTAAACTAGTGTGTCCGACTTTCGGCACCAGCATTGCTGGCCCAGTTGCAGGATCATAACCTTCGACCAAGTCCTTCATCAAGTCTTTCTGACCCACATGATGAGAATCCAAGCCGAGTTTTTTGCCTTTCACAGCGCTTTTATTTGCTTTATGTGAACTGACTGTCCATTTATCACACGCTAGCCCTAGAGCATCAATCCAAGATTGCGTGTTTGGAGCATATTGGTAAAGATTCTCCCCACCCAACAACCCAATCGGATCCTGCGTAGTAAACCGCCCAATCTCCGGGTCATAATACCTAAACGTGTTGTAATGCAGCCCCGTCTCGACATCAAAATACTGCCCCTGAAACCGCAGGTTCTGCTCAACCTCGTTCACCACCAGCTTCTCAACCGCCCCCCAGGCCCGGTACTTCGCCTGCCAGACAATCTGCCCTTCGGCATCAGTCATTTCCAGCGGTGTGCCGATCTGGTCGGTATGGAGATAGTAAACCTTGTTCTCTACCTCGCCTTCTTTCTCATCAACAATCATTAAAGAGGTGAAAACTTTAAAAAGTTGCTGATTTATTTAAAGCATAATTTATTACCCGGTTGGGAATTCAACGCATTCACGTCAGTCACAGCGTTGCCGGATCTAAATGATTTTGGCCAATCTCTCGTCTTGATGTTCCATTACGGTAGTAAAAGTTCGAAGCTTCTGTCTCCTGTCCCCCAATAACAGTATATTGAGGGGCGCTGAGTTTTTAGTTTATATGCCAAGCTCGGTATTAATTGTTGTAGCGATCATGAAGGTCGGCATTGGCATTCAGCTCTGTCGTCATGTTTCCTTCGTAGAGAAGGGATAAGGTCCCTTTATTTTCCGGATCTTCAATTGCGCGTACTCCATCTAATACGCAAAAAAAACCGAAAACAGCTTCCTCTACTGATTTTCTTATTATTTCTTCAATGTGTTTTTTTTCAGTTGCGCCTTGTTGATTGTAAAATTCGGAGATTTCTACTAGCTTTTTACTTGGCTTCCTTCCTGGAGGAGAAGATATTACATCTATAGTGTCAGATATAGCAGCATCACTGACAACCAGTCTAATAGCGTCAACAAATTCTTGAGGGGTCATTTTTATCAGTCCTACTTCAGAAAGGCTTCTGGGAACATCTCTTTATTCAGATTAATGAGTTTTCTAATTGCTGATGGAGGCGTGTTGGTATAGTTTCTAAGGTCTTGAACGTCTTTTGCCAACAAACTTCTTGGTGTGCCTGTAAACTCTCCTTTAATAGTTGGGATTAGTTTATGCTCTGCTCTAGGCAAAGCTATCGATGGAGCTGTTTTCGGATTGTAGCCTGGAATCACTTGACCTGCCGGATGCTTTTGTGCGGCATGGTGAATATCTAACCCATCACCTACCGAAGATTTTTTCTGTAACTTATCGAATGGGCCTACTTCGTATTTTTTTGTTGGCTCGCAACTGAGTCCCCACGAATCAATCCATCCAGTAGAGTTAGGCGCATATTGGTAAAGATTCTCCCCACCCAACAACCCAATCGGATCCTGCGTAATAAACCGCCCAATCTCCGGGTCATAATACCGAAACGTGTTGTAATGCAGTCCCGTCTCGCCATCAAAATACTGCCCCTGAAACCGCAGGTTCTGCTCAACCTCGTTCACCACCAGCTTCTCAACCGCCCCCCAGGCCCGGTACTTCGCCTGCCAGACGATCTGCCCTTCGGCATCGGTCATTTCCAGCGGCGTACCGATCTGGTCGGTGTGGAAGTAGTAAACCTTGTTTTCTACCTCGCCTTCTTTCTCATCAACACGCGCCAACGGTGCATAGCTGCCGGGCTCGTAAAGGTACAGGCTGCTCTGGCCGGGGCTTTCTTCGCGCAGCATGCGCAGGCCTTGCCAGAGGAAGCGTTTGTGAGCGGTCTGGCCTTTGATCTCGGACTGTTTGGCAACGCGTCGGCCCAGGCTGTCGTACTGATAGCTGCTGGTGCTTTCGACCTGCGTGTCGGCCATGGTTTCGGTTTTGACCAAGCGGTTTTCGCAGTCGTAGGTGAAGGTCTGCCAGCGCACGATGCCGACGACTTTTTCGATCAGGTTGCCCCAGGCGTCGTATTTGTACTCGTGGTTCGCCCATTGTTTTAGGCGGTTGTCTTTGACGTGGTCGAAGCGGCTGGTGTTGAAGTTCAGGCGGTTGGCCGCTGCGTCGTAGCGGAACTCTTCTCCATCGACCACTCGGCCGGTGTTGCGCGCCAGCAACTGGCCGTTGGCTTCGTATTCGTACTGGGTTTCGCCGCGCAGTTTGTCGAGGGTGCGGCTCAGTTCACCAGCCGGGTCGTATTCGTAGCGGCGGTGGACCGGGTTGTAAGCGTGTTCGACGTAGCGCTCTGGCTTTATGAGCGGGTTCTGGATCTGCGATAGCTTTTCCGCGGGCAGGGTGGTTGCGTACTGCCACGCTTTGCGGCCCATGCTGTCGTAGCCGAAGCAACTGGTGAGTTTGCCCTGGGTGCGGTAGACCTCGCGGTGCAGGTCGTCGCGCTCCATGTCGCTGATCAGCTGGCCATCCAGATTCAACTGGTGCAGGTGACCGCTGCCGTAGTACAGGTGGTTCAGGTGTTGACCGGTGGGCAGGGTTAGAGTGGTCAGGTTGCTGAGTGGATCGTACTCGTAGGCCAGCGCGCCTTGGGGTGTGGTCTCTTTGACGACGCGGCCCAGCAGGTCGTAGGCAAATTCCAGTTTTTCGGCGGTGACGCCCAGTTTTCTGCCGGTGTCCGTCGGTTTGCGCTCGATTGACAGCAGTCGGTCGCCGTCGTCGTAGGCGTAGTCCTGACGCGCGTCGTCGTTGAGTTTGGCCAACAGGCGACCAATCGGGTCGCGCTCCAGGTGGGTGCTGCGCCGTGGCTGTTCGCCTTTCTCGCCGTAGCCGATTTCCTCGACCTGTGTCAGGTGTCCGCCGAGGTTATAGCTGAAACGACGGGTCAGGTTGTCGATTCGCTTTTCTTCGATCAGACGGTCTGCGTTGTCGTAGTCAAAGCGGTAAGTGGCGTCGTTTTCGTTGGTCAGGGCGACGAGGCGAATGGCCTTGTCGTATTCGTAGGTGATGGTTTGCCCTTTGGCATCCTGTCGCCATTTGGGCAAGCCACGACCGTTGCGCAGCAGCTGGGTGGTCTGGCCTTTGCAATCGGTGTGGGTCAGGACCTGGCCCAGCTCGTTGTAGGTGAAGGTCTCGCTGGTGCCATCCGGATGGTTGATGCGCAGCACTTCGCCGTCGGGTTTGCGTTCCAGCGTGGTGGTGTTGTTCAGGGCATCGGTGACGGCCACCAGGTGGTGGCGCTCGTCATAGCGGTAATAAGTGCTTTTGCCCGAACAGTCCTGAAAGCGCTGCACTTGCGCCAGGGTGTTCCACCACAGGTATTTGGACTTGAGCGTAGGGTCGATGGTTTCCCAGTAGCGTGTTGCTGTGGCGGGTCGCCATGTCTTCGGTGTAGGTGAGACGAAGCGCACTGAGTCGCCGTTACCATTGAACACCTCGGCGAGCTTGCTGTTGCTGTCGGTAGTACAGTTTGATGTGGCGCGAGCGATAGCACAGCACTAATTCAAGAGAAAGTGGCAGCTGACTGAGACAAAGTGGGCAGTCATGCTGCGGTATACCTTATTAAAGAGCAATAGAGCTTTAGATATATGTGCGGTAGATTGCAAATGTGTTACAACGCATAAATTGTTTTTCACGCTTCTTATATCTGTGCCTTTCGAGCTAATAACTAGCCATGCATACAATTCTGGCTAGATTATTTTATTTTAAAGTTGCTTGAGATTTTTCTAGGTTTTAAAAATCTTAAATGCATCATTTTCATAATAAAACTTAAATGCATCGAAGTAATTTTCAACGCTTGACTGAGATAATTGCTCATTAACATTAGATATTATATCTTCGATAATAGGTGTTTCCAGGGCCTCCTTCCAACCCTCACTTAATACTTGTGGAGGCAAGTAGTCTGTGGAGTCGGGCGGAAAATCGCGACTATCTAGTGAAAATGCCCCTTTAGTATCCAATGTCCATGGTGTGTCAGGAAGATAAAACCATGAATCCGGCATCTCTGATATATTTAAAATAACTTCTCTAATGCTGTAAGTTTTCATTTTTACCTCAACATGATGAGCTTTGCTTCTTTTGAAATTACCCAGCTGGTTAGGGTGGTATCTGTTCTGCTCTTGGCTTGGAACCTTATGTTGCGCTCTAGAAATCAATTAAAAATCTTTAAGACTTTCAGCATTACGAAGCCACTAATGGTTTGGAAGACGCCTATCACTGAAATCTCCTCTAACACCAAGTTGAATGTGCTCTGTTGCTTCTGGAAGAAAAGCTGGCTTTAGTTAGGAATATAATGCTATGGCGTATTAAAGCATATGGCTGGTTACTAATTTTTCTAGCTCGCTAATACTTATGCCGGAAAAGGTTTTTGTATTTGATATCTTTATGGCTAGATCTAGCACAACGGCAATCTCATGTGAGGTCACTTTGTTTTCATCATATAGCTCGTCAAGCTCATAGTTCAACAAGTCTAAATTCTGCATGGCCATGTCTATGCATTTATGAAGTTTGGAAGTGTCGGAGTCAATAAGGAATAATAAAAAATAATCTAATGCAATCATCAGATTTTGTGCATAGCTACCTTCTTGCTCAGAAAATTCCTCGGTATCCGGTATGCTTTTCTTTACAGCATGCTCAATTCTTATAATAGAATCTTTCTTTGCGGATAGCGAGGTTTTGAGCGCTTCTAAAACTAAACCTTCAAGATTTTCTGAATAGCAATTATCAAAAGCTTTTATAAGACGTATTTGCCTATACAAATAGCTTGCTATCAGCAAGATTTTTTGTTGAGGGTTAAGTTTTTCGATATAGGACGACACGGTGGCGTCCTCAAAAATCAAATTCCACTGCATGTGCTTCCTCCTAACCGTTTTCGACTCTTTTTACCAGTTGTATGTGTGTCAGTCTTAACGCCGTGCTCCTTCATTAAGTGTTCACAGTCCAAACACACCCCTCTCGATGCATCTATATTGGTCGCGCCTTTACCCGCTTTTATTATAGTTTCCTCCGCATGGCCCTGCCCATTTACGACGTTAATCCCTTTACCTTGGGCCCACTCTCGTTGAATTTTAGGCACTGTCTTATCGCTTGATGCAATGAATAATCCCCCTTTGCTATCCATTCCCAAAGCAGTAGTCTTGAACTTTTGCGCGGTAGGATCAAGCAAAGCGTGAGCTTCGTTCACGAGGCCTAGTAATTCAGATAAGCCCCATGGATCAATCCAAGCTGCTGGGTTATGTGCATACTGATATAAATTAAACCCACCTTCCAACCCAATCGGATCCTGCGTTATAAACCGCCCAATCTCCGGGTCGTAATACCGAAACGTGTTGTAATGCAGCCCCGTCTCGACATCAAAATACTGCCCTTGAAATCTTAGGTTCTGCTCAACCTCGTTCACCACCAGCTTCTCAACCGCCCCCCAGGCCCGGTACTTCGCCTGCCAGACGATCTGCCCTTCGGCATCGGTCATTTCCAGCGGTGTACCGATCTGGTCGGTGTGGAAGTAGTAAACCTTGTTTTCTACCTCGCCTTCTTTCTCATCAACACGCGCCAACGGTGCATAGCTGCCGGGCTCGTAAAGGTACAGGCTGCTCTGGCCGGGGCTTTCTTCGCGCAGCATGCGCAGGCCTTGCCAGAGGAAGCGTTTGTGAGCGGTCTGGCCTTTGATCTCGGACTGTTTGGCAACGCGTCGGCCCAGGCTGTCGTACTGATAGCTGCTGGTGCTTTCGACCTGCGTGTCGGCCATGGTTTCGGTTTTGACCAAGCGGTTTTCGCAGTCGTAGGTGAAGGTCTGCCAGCGCACGATGCCGACGACTTTTTCGATCAGGTTGCCCCAGGCGTCGTATTTGTACTCGTGGTTCGCCCATTGTTTTAGGCGGTTGTCTTTGACGTGGTCGAAGCGGCTGGTGTTGAAGTTGAGGCGATTGGCGGCGGCGTCGTAGCGGTAATAAGTGTCTTTGCCTGAACAGTCCTGAAAGTGCTCAACCTGAGCGAGGCTGTTCCACCACAGGTATTTGGATTTATAGGTCGCATCAATGATGGTGTATGGCAGGCCATCTTCACTGTTGAGGTATTCGGTCTTGTTCCCGAGTGCGT
The DNA here is from genome assembly GCF_020917325.1 of Pseudomonas savastanoi. Classification (NCBI taxonomy): domain Bacteria; kingdom Pseudomonadati; phylum Pseudomonadota; class Gammaproteobacteria; order Pseudomonadales; family Pseudomonadaceae; genus Pseudomonas; species Pseudomonas savastanoi. The sequence continues at coordinate 5,815,307 of NZ_CP076652.1, read as the reverse complement.
CGGTTTCGACCAGAAGATTGCCTCTGGAATCGTAACGGGCCTTCCACGTGCTGCCATCACGGAAAGTCGTCTGGGTCACCAGCGTGGTCGCCAGATGATGCTTGTAGGTGATCTTGCGCCCTAGCGGGTCGGTTTCTTCAACTAGTCGCGAGAGGTGGTCGTACTTGAGTGCCAGCCAATTATCGTCGGGCAACGCAACAGGAAAGGTGCTGAAAATATCAGCACTCTCCGATAATCTAGATTTTTAAATAGCGTATAACTAATTTGCGTAAGATTTTAAGAGAGGCTTTAAATATGCAATATATATTTGCGGGCCCCTGCCTGCTTGATTGTCGTGCAGCGCGTTGTAAAAACAAGGTGTCATCACGTTTTTAATAATACATGGCAACACCCGTGTAATATTAAATTACTGGGCTCGACAAGGTTTTGTTGAGCATTTTTAAGTTATCAATTCATAGATAGATCTTAGTTGCTTGGCATAAAGTTTAGATTTGGGTATTCTGATTTTTTTTAAGTAAGAGTCGAGTGCTTCTGGATTTTCTTTAAGGATGAATAGCTCAAGAAGATATATGTTCAGAAAATTTCTATAAAATGGAAGGGTTTCTACTAGAGTATCTTCTTCATCTTCCTCATGTTTACCCTCCTGCTGATTCTCAGTGCCTTCGATTTCTTTCAGTTTAGTAAGTATGTATAGTTCACATAAATGCTTGTCGTTAGCTATTTTTTTTAGATCTTCTATAGTTGCATTTGCGGCATTTATATTTTCAATATCATACTCCAGGAGTATATCAGACACTCTCTTCTCATTCACGGCCAGCCCTAGCTTAAGAGCAATGTGAGAAAGAAGACTCGAATAAGTTTCTCCCTCGACCCAATCCCGGACCTCCTGCAAGCTTATCATTTGACCCATGTGTCTAGCCCCTTAATCATATCTACGAACCTATATCCCGTATGCCTAAATGTATCTACTGACTCGTGTGCCCATGGAGTTAAAGCATCAAGATTTCCTGCCTGATGTACTCCGTCCCCTCCGACTCGCTGAGGTATATCTCTATGATGCAGTTCCATAGAAACGTCTTTAATTTCAGGTTTGCCGGTTTTTCTATTTATAACCTCAACCTTCATTCTTGGCGCTTGACCTTTTGTCATTCGCGCCATGTTAGCTGGTGAGTATGTTTGAGTTGGATTCTTTGCTTCGGCTTTCCAGTAGTTTTTACGAGCCGTGCTCCAACATTCCCATCCCCATGGATCTACCCATGTTGTTGGGTTTGGTACATATTTGTAAAGATTTTCCCCACCCAACAGCCCAATCGGATCCTGCGTAGTAAACCGCCCAATCTCCGGGTCATAGTACCGAAACGTGTTGTAATGCAGCCCCGTCTCGACATCAAAATACTGCCCCTGAAACCGCAGGTTCTGCTCAACCTCGTTCACCACCAGCTTCTCAACCGCACCCCAGGCCCGGTACTTGGCCTGCCAGACGATCTGACCTTCGGCATCGGTCATTTCCAGCGGTGTACCGATCTGGTCGGTGTGGAAGTAGTAGATCTTGTTCTCTACTTCGCCTTCTTTCTCGTCAACACGGGCCAGCGGCGCATAGCTGCCGGGTTCGTAAAGGTACAAGCTGCTCTGGCCGGGGCTTTCTTCGCGCAGCATGCGCAGGCCTTGCCAGAGGAAGCGTTTGTGGTCGGTGTGGCCTTTGATTTCGGACTGTTTGGCGACTCTTCGGCCTAGGCTGTCGTATTGGTAGCTGCTGGTGCTTTCCACCTGCGTGTCAGCCATGGTTTCGGTTTTGACCAGGCGGTTTTCGCAGTCGTAGGTGAAGGTCTGCCAGCGCACGATGCCGACGACTTTTTCGATCAGGTTGCCCCAGGCGTCGTATTTGTATTCGTGGTTCGCCCACTGTTTGAGGCGGTTGTCTTTGACGTGGTCGAAGCGGCTGGTATTGAAGTTCAGGCGGTTGGCCGCTGCGTCGTAGCGGAATTCTTCGCCGTCGACCACGCGGCCGGTGTTGCGCGCCAGCAACTGGCCGTTGGCTTCGTATTCGTACTGGGTTTCGCCGCGCAGCTTGTCGAGGGTGCGGCTCAATTCGCCAGCCGGGTCGTATTCGTAGCGGCGGTGAATCGGGTTGTAGGCGTGTTCGACGTAACGCTCCGGCTTTATGAGCGGGTTCTGGATCTGCGACAGTTTCTCTGCAGGCAGGGTGGTTGCGTACTGCCAGGCCTTGCGACCCATGCTGTCGTAACCGAAGCAACTTGTCAGCTTGCCTTGGGTGCGATAGATCTCGCGATGGAGATCGTCGCGCTCCATGTCGCTGATCAGCTGGCCATCGAGATTGAGCTGATGCAGATGACCGCTGCCGTAATACAGGTGGTTCAGATGCTGGCCTGTCGGAAGGGTCAGCGTGGTCAGGTTGCTAAGTGGATCGTACTCGTAGGCCAGCGCGCCTTGGGGTGTGGTCTCTTTGACGAGGCGGCCCAGCAGGTCGTAGGCAAACTCCAGTTTCTCGGCGGTGACGCCGAGTTTTCTGCCGGTATCCGTCGGCTTGCGCTCGATTGACAGCAGTCGGTCGCCGTCGTCGTAGGCGAAGTCCTGGCGCGCGTCGTCGTTGAGTTTGGCCAGCAAACGGCCTATCGGGTCGCGCTCCAGATGGGTACTGCGCCGTGGCTGTTCGCCTTTCTCGCCGTAGCCGATTTCCTCGACCTGTGTCAGGTGCCCGCCGAGGTTGTAGCTGAAACGGCGGGTCAGGTTGTCGATGCGTTTTTCTTCGATCAGACGATCTGCGTCGTCGTAGGCAAAGCGGTAGGTCGCATCGTTTTCGTTGGTCAGGGCGACGAGGCGCATGACTTTGTCGTATTCGTAGGTGATGGTTTGCCCTTTGGCATCCTGTCGCCATTTGGGCAAGCCACGACCGTTACGCAGCAGCTGGGTGGTCTGGCCTTTGCCATCGGTGTGGGTCAGGACCTGGCCCAGCTCGTTGTAGGTAAAGGTCTCGCTGGTGCCATCCGGGTGGTTGATGCGCAGCACTTCGCCGTCGGGCTTGCGTTCCAGCGTGGTGGTGTTGTTCAGGGCATCGGTGACGGCCACCAGGTGGTGGCGCTCGTCATAGCGGTAATGCGTGCTTTTGCCCGAGCAGTCCTGAAAGCGCTGCACTTGGGCCAGGGTGTTCCACCACAGGTATTTGGACTTGAGCGTCGGGTCGACGATGGTGTGCGGCAGGCCGTCCTCACCGTTGAGGTATTCGGTCTTGTGGCCCAGCGCATCGATCTCGGCAACGAGGTTGCCTTTGGCATCGTAGTTGGCCTTCCAGGTACTTCCATCCGGGTAATCGACCTGAGTGATCAGCGTCGTCAGGTGGTGGTACTGGTAGCGAATACTGCGGCCCAGCGGATCGGTCTCCTTGAGCAACCGGGCGAACTCGTCGTACTCGAACGCCAACTGATTGCCATCGGGCAGGGTCAGCCCGGTCATGTTGCCGGTGTCGTCGATCTCGATGACGTAGTGATCGCCACTGTAGTCGCGGCTCGAGGTGACGCGATGGTCCTTGTTGTAATGAATCTCCAGCTCGCGGCCCAGTACGTCGGTGACCCAGGTGGTGCGGGCCTCGCGGTCGTAGCGGAAGTGGAAATGCTCACCATCGCTAGTCTGGTGTTCGACGACACGCGGCTGGCCGTCGATGGTTTCCCAACGGTACTCGCAGGTCAGGCCCAGTGCGTTGCTGTGGCGGGTCATGACGCCGTCGTTGTAGCTGAAGCGGCGCACGGAATCGCCGTTGCGGTTGAACACTTCACTCAACTGGCCATTGCTGTCGTAGCGGTACTGCACCAGTGTTTCGACGGCCTCGTGGTTGACGATGCGCTTGACCGAGTCGAGGCGTGTGGTCACTTCGTCGTAATGCAGGTGCACGCGCACGCCGCCCGTGGCGCTGATGTCTGTCAACGTGCCTTGTTCTGTGCGGGTGAAATGCAGGAACTGGCCCAGTGCGTTTTCGATACGGTCCAGCGGGACCGGCTTGTTGTCGCCGGGCACTTCACCGAAGTAGAAGAAGATGTTGTCCAGCGTCTGCAGCAGGTAGTGACCGCCTTGTGTGCAGACCAGATACACCTGTTCGTGAGGGTTGTAGATACGCTGGCCCGGCGCGATGTCCACGAACGGAACCGTACGGCCCTGGTTGTCTGTGAGGTACACGAAGCTGCCGTGCTTGCGCAGGCTTTGTTCCCACGGCAGCACCCAGCCTTTGCCAAGTACGCTGTCGACGTCCAGATTGCTGGCGTAAAAGCGTGACCACTCGATGGGCATCAGGCCGGGCAGGCTGAAGTCGATTTCATCGGGAATCAGTTTGCGCCCAGTGGTGGTGTCGACCGGGTTGCCGCTCAGGCCGCCGATCGCACTGCGCATCACAGGCTCAACCACATAGCGACTGCCCACTTCGCCGGCGACGAAACCTGCGGTGAACTTCAGGGCGCAGGGCAGCACTGCTTTCATGCCTGCCTGCGTTCCGGCCTTGATCAACTGGGCTATACCACCTGCCGCACCCGCCACGGCCATCAGCACATCGACGGTAGTGCGCAGCCAGCCTGGAATTTCGTCGTCCACTGGCAGATAGCGATACCTGCCGCCGCCGATGAACACGTTGTCGGAGCCGCCGGAGATGGTCGCGCCGCAGGTGAGTTTGTCGCCTTTGCGCGCCGCCGCCACACTGTTGATGAAGACGTTGGTCGAACCCTCGGCAATCTTGACCGGCCCCGGATGCTTGTCACAGGCACCAATGCTTTTTTCAACATGCGCTGCCTTGCGGTTGTTGATGTACACATTGGGTGAGGCCGTGATGATCGTGCCGGAAGGGGAGGAAAACATACTCCCTATCGCCTCTCCTGCGGCGGTGAGCAGGCTACCTCCGACGCCTGCTGCAAGTCCTGCCAGAAGAGCCACGCCGAACCCGCACGTGAAGGTCGCGATCGCCACCGTCGCGATGAGCGCAATACCGAGCACAGCCCCGATCAGGAAGCCTCCCAGGGCGCTGGAGTGTGATATTTCGTCACCGAACCGCGCGGCCTCGAACATGAGCGTTACTCCTGTTCGCTACCGTTGGAGGGAGAAGTGTCCGACACACGAGGCTGGAAACTGGCCAACAGGTTTTCCCAACCTTGGGTCTGCTCGTCACTGAAGTCCGTCGGGGATGTAGTGGAGAACACAATCGCGCGCTCTGGCTCGATCAAAAATGCCGCCTGACGCTGATAGTAAGGCCGTCCTTCGGTCATGTAGTACGCATCAATCTGAATGCCCTCAATGGGTGCCACGGTCGATAGCGAAACCGCTTTCCTGTTCAAGAGCGTGTAGCCACGCAACTTGGATGAAAGCATTTTGACCTGACGATCAACGTAAGCTTTCAAAAGCTCGGTGGACAGTAAGGTGTCTCTGGACACTGTAATGCTCAGGGGCGCCGGGAGCGTAGAGCCCATCACAAACATGTTCACTGTGCGGTCCTGAAACCCTTCTGGCAGCTTGATACTGCCCTCGTGCAACTCGTAGTCCATGTGATAAGAATTCCTGAAATCAAAAAAGAATAATCAGTGGGCGGCGAGACCACCCAGCATGCTGTCGAAGTCGGCCAGCCACAGACTCAGGTCGGGCTTGGTCGGATCGATCAGACAGGAGATTTCCAGCCACTGCAGCACGTCTCTACCTGCAACAGGGACAAGCGCGCCCACCAGGCGTGCATGTTGTTCTGCACTGCCTTCTTTGAAGTGGAAGTCCAGCGCTTTGGCTGCACAGCCAACGAGTGTGCAGCCTCGTTGACGAATAATACGCAGTTCCTTGTCTCGCGCACGAAAGGCCTGTACCGAGCTCTCGAAAAGCGCTTCCAGCGTCTCGCCCAGCATCACATCCTTGCGTTTGACCGACAGGGTCAGAGGCTCGCCTTTGTACTCTATGGTGGCCTGGATTTCGCGAAACAGAGCGCTTTCGGGAAAGGCCAGATTCAAACCACCAAAATTGAAACTACTGGGCACGTCTTGTAGTGGCGTGACCGGCTCGGGGTCAGGCTCGGGGACAGCTTCAACGACCGGAGCTTCCAGCGCCGCCTTGCGTGCTGCCTCCTCATCCGCAATACGTTTTGCGGAAATACGGTCGTAGAGACTTGTTCGTTCCATGCCCTGCGTTCTCACTTGTTGATGTCGACTCGGTCACCTTTGACGAAGGTGCTCTCGCCAAGAACATTGATCACTTTGCCTTTTATCTGGATGCCTTCCGGAGTGATCGAGATGCTGCTATCGCCCACTTTGAGAAGGATGTACTGCTTGGCATCCACCTGAATGAACTGGTTGTCGACCTTTAGCGTAAACGACCCCTGCTGCACGTTCGTCACAGTATCTTTCTGGATGATTTCCGTATTCGTGCCGCCGACCGTCACCTTGCGGTTATTGCCCACCTCGTGCTTTTCATCCAGCTCGATCTCGGTGTCCATGTTGCGCTCGGCATGCACAATCACCTGTTCGGCACCGGCCTTGTCTTCAAAGCGGAAGAAGTTGGCCGTACCGCCATCACCCTTGGCCGAACGTGTCAGGAAACCGCTTTGGGTCTTGTTGGCAGGCAACGACCACGGCGGCGTGTTCTGGCTGTTGTACAAACTGCCCATGACGAGTGGACGGTCGGGGTTGCCATCAAGGAAAACGACCACCACCTCGTCACCGACGCGCGGGATCTGGATGCTACCAAAACCGCCACTTGCACCGGATTGAGCGACGCGGACCCAGCAGGAGCTTTTGTCGTTGTGCTCGCCTTTGCGGTCCCAGTGGAACTGAATCTTTACGCGACCCAGTTCGTCGGTAAAGATTTCTTCGCCGGGCGGACCCACAACGATAGCGGTCTGCGGCCCGGAAATGACAGAGCGATTGGTAGTGAGCTGCGGGCGAAAAACTATCTTCTTGCGCACACAGGAGAAGGTGTTGAAGTAGCTGGCTTGCTGGCCGTTGAGATAATTGTTGTGGCCTTCACTATCAACAAGAACGAGCAGGAACTGGCGGTCTTCAGGTGAGCCTTGATCGTGGTCGTAATGCTGCAGCAGTTCGAAGGTGTAGCCAGGCTTCATGGCACGACAGTTACTGGTGCCCCTAAAGCTCTTGCCCCTCAGCTCAAGCGCTTCAACGCGCAAGCGCAACAGCGCTTCACCTTCATCGTAGGTACCATGGGTGTACTGGCCGGGAAAGTCGTACACCTCGAAGTTCTCGACATCACCCTGCTGGTTCAGGCTGTTCATGGCGACCGGCAGCCTGTTGTTTGGCTGACGATAGTCGAACGTCTGAACCGCTATTTTCCCTGATTGTAGTTTGCGGTCGCCGTTCCATTCGATGATGGAGTCGGCTGTCTCGGTGACCGACGCCGAGTGGAAGCGTATCTGGGGCTGCTCCGGCAACGGCACCAGCGTGGTGGAGTCGTCGCAGATGATCATGGTGTGACCTTCGGCGGTGTGCTCGAAGTAATAGAACATCCCTTCTTCTTCCAGCAGACGCTGGACGAAGTTGAAGTCAGATTCGCGGTATTGAGTGATGTAGGTATAGCGCTTGAGAGGCTTGCTCAGGCGAAACTCATGCTTGGAGAACGCGGTACACATCGCGAACACTTGGGTAACGACTTCCTCAACCGTATTTCCCTGGAAGATACGTGTGTCGAAGCGGTTCTTCAGCATGGAGAACCAGGGGTTGAGCGTTGCCGTGTATTTGGCCATGCCGCCGTCGCTGCCACCGCTGGCAAATCGCGTGAGATAGCCAGCGATATAGCGTGGCGAGCCATCGGCCAGCTCGATTTCGATAACCACGTGCTGGCCCATCATCGATTTCAGCTCGACTCCGGAGTCCTGGCACACCAGCAGCAGGTCAAATTGGTATGCACGTGACAGACCTTCAGACCCTCTAAAGGACTCCAGCAGCAGCTCCTGCTCGGGATTCGCGAGGTTCTTGAATTTAAAAAGGCGCCGGTTCTGCGGCGAAAGCATCGCGGCAAGGTCCATCAACATGTATATCTCCTTGAAGGCAGGGAGGCCAGCGCCGCCGGATTTAGCGGCTAACGGTTACAAACTGACAAGTCACGACACAGGTCTGGTGCATAAGCATCGACTATTTCAGGAGGGCTGCGATATCAAAAATCGACATCCACCGCTCATAAAATTCTGAAAATTTCGTAGGACCAGAGCTACAGACGCGTTCGGCATCTCGCAATTACTGCGAATGTGCGACCACAAAACAATATGAAAGTGCCACTAGCTCAGTAAAAAAACAGCTAACATTTCTCTCAAAACCGTTACAGTTCTTAAGAGATGAAAGGAGACACCGAGGCGTTGCGCCGTGTCAACCACAACGACGGCCTCGGACGATCACCCTCATTTTGGGATGTGTCTGATTTAGCTGGACGGTCGTAATTGTGGAGCACTTAGAGCGCGCATTAGTTGGAAGATTTTCAAGCGTAGCAATGAGTTAAGCAGGGACTCGAATAAGTGATAGCCTAATGACATTGTTGCGATCTGTTTTTTAGGTGAGAAAAATGAGCATGTCCTGAAATTTAGCTTCAGAATTCAGGTCCCATGGAGCCATGTACATGGCTCGGATCACGTCAATTTGTAGCCGCGCGATTGGTGCAAGCCTCCTTCAACCAAGGGACAGTGATGTGTAAATGGACCTATTAGCCAACATTCCTAGCTGGGATGACATCGAGCGGAACCTCGATGATAAATTCAACACGCTGAATCAAGCCTACAGCGATGGGCTGCAGAGCACCTATGACAGCTGGAATGGCTTCACGCGACGCGTCAATACCACCGCGACTCAAGCCTACGGATACATGGGCGGCAACCGCATTGACTATGTGAAAGCGGCGATGAGGCTTTCCTATCCCATCATCGAGTCAAACCTCAAGCGCAAGTGGGCATCCATCGAGATCGAACAGATCCTCCCGGTGCTGCTGCAACTGGTTAAAGAAGTCGCGATGATTCTCGGCGGCAGCGTTGCGGTCGGTACGGTCGCTGGCGGCGTTGCTGGAGCGTTTTTCTTTGGTGTCGGCGCTGTGCCGGTAGCGGCAGTTGGAGCGGGTATCGGTTTACAGGTTGGCAACCTGATCCTGATGGCGCTGGGCCTCTCAGCTATAGCTGAATATTTCTATAAAGGTCTGCCTGCTTGCCTCTCTACCTTGCAGGAAGGCTTCGCCACTGCCTGGCACGCTGACGAAGGGCTGAAACCCGAGGGCCTCGACCCCACTGGTGGTTCGGCATACGAAATCCAGGAGCGGATTGATCGTGCTGCCCGCCAAATTGCGAAGGGCCAGGAGCAACTGGTGCTGCTGCTCTTTACTGCCATCGTGACCTACATGACACGTGGGCAGGTCAAGGCAGGCATCATAGGTAGCGTGGATAGCATCGCAGCGCGCAGTGCCAAGCTTCAGGCAGATATTTCGAACAAGCAGTTTGCGAATTGGTTGGCGCGTAATGAGCAGAAGTTGTTGGCTCAGCCGGAGTTGCGGGTTAATGAGCCGGCGCCGTTGGCTAAGAAGCAAGCTGATATCGATCAGCCAGAAGTTTCAACCCCTTCTCCAGATAAAACGAAGTCACCCGCAAAACCTGTACCTGTTATGAGTCTGCATGATGCGGTAGGTAAGGAAATGGCTGATAGATGGATAGCTGCAGGACGCAGCAATGCTAGCGAAAGAAATCCTAAGGCATCACTTCTGCTTTCAGATGATGAAATTGGAGCTCTTTATGGTTATTCTACTAATGACGTATATAAAGAGTTTAATGCGGCTATGCGCTCGGATAATACTACCCCAGAGATTGAGGCTTTTGCTCATCATGCCACTCAAGGCTTGGCTAAGCTGCCTCCGTTTGTGGGAGGGCGAACCTACCGGGGGACAGATCTCCCCCCAGATGTTCTTGATAGGATGACTATCGGAGCCGTAGAAGTGGATAAAGCTTTTTTTAGCAGTTCGGCAACTAGCCCCTTCTCGGGCAATACTCAAATGGTGGTGCAAGGAACATCTGGAAAAGACATTTCATTTCTAACCCATCTTCCAGAAGCAGAGGTTCTATATCCGCCCGGGACAACTTTTGAAGTTTTAAATCGCCAAGAATCAGGTTTTATCACCCATCTTTCTCTTAAAGAAGTCCCATGATAAATCTACATAGCTCGTTAGACATCGTTACTGACTATGCTGAACGGTATAGAAGCCTTAGGCCTGCGCCTACTCCTAGAGTATCTACCTCAAGTGGAAGATCTTCAAAGGCTGATAGTTCCACAGACTCTTCCTTGGTCCCGGGCTGGCTAGCATCTAGAATACCTACGCTAACAGCCTCTCAGGCACTTGACCGATCAAAAGGCGCACTTCTTGGTCTTGCTATTGGTGATGCAGTCGGTACAACTCTGGAGTTTACTAGTCGCGATTCTAACACTGTGACAGACATGCAAGGCGGGGGGCCATTTAGACTCAACGCGGGTGAGTGGACAGATGATACCAGCCTAGCTCTTTGCTTGGCTGACTGTTACCTTGCGAATGGAAAGCTGGATTACGCAGACTATTTGAATCGGCTGTGCCGCTGGTATAAAAAAGGGGAAAATAGCGTCAACGGTGTTTGCTTTGATATTGGTAATGCGACACGCAACGCACTTGAAGGTTGGCTAAAGGAAGGATTGAGTTGGAACGGTAACTGGGAGCCTAGTACCGCAGGCAACGGTTCAATAATCAGATTAGCACCGACAGCTATTTTTCGGCGAAACTCTCTGATCACTACATGGATGGAAAGTCAAACGCAAAGCAGAACTACACACTGTGCGGTTGAGGTGATTAGTTGTTGTGAACTTCTAGGGGCAAAATTACACCTCGCTCTAAATGGGGCCAATAAGCAGGAGATTTTTTCTCCCATGATCGGCCCATTCCAGCCTCGGGTAATGATCATCAACGCCGGTGAATATAAAGAAAAAACTAGAGACCAGATCCGCTCCTCAGGTTATGTTATCGACACGCTGGAAGCAGCCCTGTGGGCCGTATGGCATACCGACAACTTCAAAGATGCTATTCTGCTAGCCGCTAATCTCGCCGATGATGCTGACAGTGTAGCAGCTACCGCTGGACAAATCGCCGGTGCATTGTATGGTGTGTCGGGTATGCCAGATGAGTGGGTAAAAAAAGTCGCTTGGTCGGATCATATTCAAGATTTAGCTCAGCAGTTGTTTGAGCGCGCACCAAGTTAAAATGCATTTTCGGCGCTGTCGTGGAAGTGTGCAATCCTTTAAAGGTCTATCGCTGATAGCGCCAAAATACAGTTTCTTGAGTGTTTATAATATAGATATTTATATGAATTTTTCGTAAGAAAAGTCAGAGGTACAAATGTTTACTGCGTGATAATGACGTTTTGTCATAATTACGATATTACGATCTATTTCGCGGATGAGAAAAGTGAGCTTGCTCTGAAATTTGGCTCAAAATTCAGGTCTGATCGGACCAAGTGCATATGGATCAGAACGTGTCAATTCGTGACTACCCAAATAAGTTGGTGCAACCCCCTTCAACCCAAGGACAGTGATGTATAAATGGACTTATTAGCCAACACTCCTAGCTGGGATGGCATCGAGCGGAACCTCGATGATGAACCTAACAAGCTGATTCAAGCTAAGAGAGGTTTTTGTGGGTAACGTCGCGCCGACGGAAAGTTGCCAGGTCTGGCGATGCTGTTCAGAGCATAGTAAACAATCGTGGTGAATGGTTTATGTCCAGACTAATCAGCACGATGAAACTAGGAGTAACATTAGCGTGGATGTTAGAGCTTTGAAAGTGGCAGCTACAACGCTCCGCGACAAACTTGAATTTTATAAACATCGCGACCCCGATGCTTCAATATTATTATTGACCCTTGATATGCTACTCTGCCGGGCAGAGCAAGGCCAAATAACAGAGATGGTTGAGCCTCGAGATATTCCAGGATACAAGATTTTTACCGAAACAAATTTACAAAGTTATGGAGATTTGGAAAAAGCCTACGCTGATTTTTGTCTTGAACTTTCAGAGGTGCGCGAAACAGATGCGTATAAGATGTTGGCGGCCAAGATGGCTAAGCGTCGAAAGTCTCTTCAATAGAGGGTAGTGCAGCGTACTTTGTTTCGAGTCTGAAACGGTAAAGCGAAGACGTTTCTTCTCTTTTCGATAATCTCTAGTCAAACGCCTGGAAAACAAATGACTTCCAGTCCAAAAAATCGCTTAAATTAATGGACGCGAGTGGGTGATGAAGTTTAATACTGCTATAGAGTTTGTAGATTATGCTATCGATCTGACTAGAGAGCGGATAAAACGCAATCCTTCATTTCCTGTTTATGCCACAGTTATAAACCAGCTATTATACATAAAAGCTGTTTTTGATGGTGTTGAGAAGGATAAATCTAGACTTCATAAGCTTTCCATTGGAGCTCTTGCGGCGAAAGAGTTTGAAGATACTGATTACGAGTTGGCACGAGCATTAATGGATGTTTATTACATAGCAAATCAATCAGCGAACGGACTGAAAGTTAAGCTTCCCGAAGGGTTGTGGCGTCCTTGAGAAATAAATTTTATTACGCTTGCCAAGAGCGAAAGAAGTTGCAATTTTCGCTCTTGAGGCCGGTCGCAGATGTCTGCTTTCCTTCGTCCCTTCGCCTATCCAGCTGCTGCCAAAGTCATTACTATGAATATTGAACATCTTAAGCAAAAAACGCAAAAGCTGCGTGAATTGATTGAAGATTTGAAAAAATCAGATCACGTGGTTGAAAAGCTTCGAGCTGAGATCGAACCACTGATGAAGCTGGCCGAATCTGGCATGATAACAGTTAAGTTGCAGTGGCGAGACATTCCGGGGCGTTACCTATTTACCGAAGAGGGCTTGCAGCAATATCCCCATCTTGAGCATGCTTTCGCAGAGTTCAGGATTGAGCTGACTGGTGGAGAGACTCCTTTGTTACGTAAGTTGAAAAGGGAAATGGGCGAGGAGTGAAGGTGAGTGTCACGGGCATTTAGATTTTGCTTTGTGTGGCGTACGTGCCTTGCTATCTTGATGCTGCATGACCTGCTTTCTGAGATATATATTATATGCACTGGTGAGAATTAGCTAATGCCCAGGATAACATGCGCCATAGCAAATAGGAGTAATATTATGGATGTTGAAGCTTTGAGAATGGCAGCCACAGCGCTTCGTGACAAACTTGAGTTTTATAAACATCGCGATCCTGATGCTTCAATATTGCTATTGGATCTTGAGGATTTGCTTTCCCGAGCAGAGCGAGGCCAAATCACTGAAATGGTTGAGCCGCGAGATATTCCAGGTTACAAGCTTTTTACTGAGACAAGTTTACAGTCATATAAAGATTTGGAGGCCGCATATACAGATTTCTATATGGACCTCATCGAGGGGCGGGAGACCGAGGCCTACAAAATTTTGCTGGCCAAAATGGCTAAGGACTAAAATATCTGCGAATAGGGAATAGGCTTGAGGAACAAAGCAGTGCAGCTCATTTCTAGCAGAGGTAGGGGGTCGAATAAATTTCTTTCTGGCTGTGACAGTTCAAATCATGAGGTGCTAAAAATTAACGTAGAAAAATTGAGCTCTTCAGCAAGAGTTTTAGAGGGAAAGTTGAAAGAGCATATGAATAAAGATGTACAGGTATCACATCTCTATAACGACCTGAGACCATTGCTGGAGTTGGCAAAGTCGAGGCGGATTTTAACCCCTATAGAGGTGGGAGCCGTTCCGGGGCGTTATCGCTTTACCGAGAATGGGCTTCAAGAATACAGTGATTTAGAGCATGCATATGCTGTATTTTCAATTGAGATTACGGGAGGGGAACCTCCGCTTTTAAAAATACTTCGCGCAGAACGAAATCGAAAATAGCTCGTCCGTTCTGCAGTGATGAAGCGTATTCTGTATTAGGGGCAAGCCGATAATAAGGTTTAATTCCGCCAAGGAGTTCATAGATCATGCTGTTTTACTTACCGAAATGCGTATAAGTCGCCACCCTGCGTTTTCGATATACGCAGCAGTTCTAAACAGCCTCTCTATATAAAATCAATTCTTGAGGTTGTTGAGGCAGACAAGTCCGGACTTCACAAACTTTTTATCGGGGCCCTTGCAGTCAAGAGGTTCAAAGAAAAAGATTACGTGCTGGCACAAGCCCCGATGGATGTTTATTACATTGCGAATCAGTCAGCAAACGAGTTGGAAATTAAACTTCCCGAAGGGTTGTGGCATCCTTGAGGAATAAATTTTATAATGGTTGCCCTGTGCAGAAAAATTTGCAATTTTCTCTCTTGGGGCCGGTTGTAGGTTTCTGCTTTCCTTCGTCCTTCTGTAAATTCAGCTGCCGCCAAAATTATTATTATAAATATTGAACATCTTAAGCAAAAAACGCAAGAGCTGCGTGAAGTGATTGAAGATTTGAAAAAATCAGATCACGTGGTTGAAAAGCTTCGAGCTGAGATCGAACCACTGATGAAGCTGGCCGAATCTGGCATGATAACAGTTAAGTTGCAGTGGCGAGACATTCCAGGGCGTTATCTATTTACCGAAGAGGGTTTGCAACAATATCCTCATCTTGAGCATGCTTTCGCAGAGTTCAGGATTGAGCTGACTGGTGGAGAGACTCCTTTATTACATAAATTGAAAAGGGAAATGGGTGAGTAATGAAAGTGCGTGTCACGGGCAGTTAATTTTTACTCTGTGTGGCGCACATGCCTTGCGGTCCTGATGCTGCATGACCTGCTTTCTGAGATATAGCATATGCTCCGATGAGAATCTCAAGGAATCTGACCCAAATGCCCAAATCATGCCCGCAACACCTCTTCAACAAAGCCTGGCTATTCGCATCCCAGGCCCACGTCGGCCAAAAAATGACAGGCTCGGACCTTCCTTACACCACCCACGTGGCGATGGTTGCCAACGAGTTGATCTTTGCCCATCGCGAAGAGTCTGTGGGCGCGCTTGAAATCGCCTTGCCCACAGCATTACTGCACGACGTGCTGGAAGATACGCCGGTAACTCAGGATGAGTTGGCTGAAGCGTTCGGTGTGGAGGTCGCCTCAGCCGTGGCGTGCCTGAGCAAGAACCTGATCGTGCCGTTTTCCGAAGCGCTTTATTTCGCCGGGATCGCCAGTCATTCCAAAGAAGCTGCGTCGGTCAAACTGTGTGATCGCATCACCAATCTCCAGTCAGCGCCGTCCACCTGGAAGAAGGCAAAGCGAGCGTCGTATCTGGTGGAGTCGGCGCAGATTCTGGCAGCCTTGGGGCATGCGAACGGGTATCTGCGGCAGCGGCTCATTGATACGATGGCGCGTTATGAGGCGCTTTATGTTGATGGCTTTGAAGGCTGAATAATGAGCTCTCATCATTGTCGGATCGAGAACGGGAGTCTCTGGATAGAAAGTCAGCGAGTCTGCCTTCCTTACCCGGCGGACACGTTTCTGCTGTTTAAGGGGATAGTGCTAATCAGGCTTGAATCCCCGCCGGGCGAGGGCTTCAACCGGAACATCTTCGCTTTCTCGATGGCTGGCGAAGTGCTCTGGCAGATCGAGGAAAGCCCGCACGGTACGCAGGCGGACAAGCCGTTTATGAGTCTTCACTGCGATGACAACGCTCAGGTCATCGCAGGTTGCTGGAATGGTGTGACCTACTCGGTGAATGTGGAGAACGGGAAGATTCAAGTTATCCAGTTCAACAAATAGCCGCGCTTCCGGCGTTTACCCTTCAGCTGATGCGCTCCGCGCTTCACCAACGCAACCCCTCAAACGGATTCCAGCTCTGCTCGCCTTTCACTTCCTTGAGGTAATACGCGTAATTAGTCAGTTGCCCATACAACGCATTAAACACAAAACCGACCGCAGAACTGGCCTCCTTGGCATAGCGGAACTCAAACATGTCCATCACCATGTCCAGCGCGATAGAGACCACCACGATCATTGCGATAAAGCACAGGTTCTTCTTCCACAGCCCCAGGATGAACAGGTAAACCGGCCCAAAAAAGAACGCGAAGAAATTGAAGTTGATTTTCACTTTTTTCAGAAAGGGCAGTTGCTTGAGCGCGGGTCTGAACCCTGGTGCGTTCGGGCCGCCATGCGCTTCAAAAAAGGCGAAGCGCTCTTTCCATTTGTCGCTGTAATGGCCTGATGCGTTTACCGGGTCTGACGTGTTCATTCTCTAATCCCTGATGTGTGTGAATCATGTGAATGGTCTTTCCCTGTTGTTGCGCTGGGTAAGACGCAACATACGGGTAAATCGAGGGCACGTCAGTCATACAGACGGACTCATCCTGTGGTGCATTTCCCGACGGTCTGTACGTACCTTCATACAGACCGATCCACCAGATCGCTCTTACTGCTTAGGCTCTTTCGTACCCAGCACATCGCGAATGCTGTCCACGACGTTGCTGTCTTTGATGACGTCGTTCAGCCAGCCTTCCAGCGGCATGTTGCCCCACTTGATGGCGCGCTCGATGAGGTACGGGACGGGGCTTTGCGGCTCGGTGTTTTTGAAGAACTGTGCAATACCGGCGAGCATGGTGAAGGCTTCGTCGCGAGTGGCCGGGGTGGTGCGCAGTGGTGCGGACGCGCTGTCCTGGCTGGCCTGGGTCATTACGGCACCTGCGGGTTGGTCGATGGCGATTTCGGGTGCGGTCTGAGCGGCGGCTGCCGGGGCAGGGCTCAGTTCTATTCCTCGGTCCTTGAGCAGCTTTTCGGTCAGTTGCCCGGCGCGTTGCAGGATGTCGCTCAGGGTGACGAGGCTGGGCGCGTCGCGGCCGAACAGGGTGTCGGCAGTGGCCTGGAGCTGCTGGCAGGCGTACAGGCTGGCAGCGATTTCGCTGGCCTTGAGGCGCAGGTGGTCCGAGTCGGTCAGTACCACGGAGCGCTGGAAGATTTCGGCGTTGATCTTGCCTTCGTCAACAGCAGCCTGCATGGCCTTGGGGTTTTGCAGCGCGAGGTTTTCCACGTGGCGCGACTCGTCGTAGCGCAACAGACCAAAGTTCTGCCCCTGGGTGATTGGCAGCCCGCCGACGACTTCGGTCAGCGTGGTTTTCAGCCAGGCCAGACGGGCGGCGCGTTCTTCTACGCCGTCTTCCAGCGACGGGTACAGATCGTCCCAGAAATTTTGCAGGATCCGCTCGGCCACGGTCAGGCCGAAGGTAATGCCGACAAAGTGGTATTTGTGCGCCAGGGCTTCACTGAGCCAGGCGACGAGCATCAGGTCCTTGCTTTGTTCAGCAAGGCCCTGTGCGGCCAACGTGATGGTCTGATCCCAGTCCGAGGACTTCAGATCGGTTTGCCAGTCACCTTGGGTGAGGTAATCGGGGTCTGCTCGACGAGCTTCCTTGACCTGATCGAACAGGGTGGAAAAGCTCAGGTCTTCGCCGCTGCCCCCGTTGATGGGCGCCGTCAGATCGGCAAGCGAAAGGTCGTTGAGAAATTCAGACATAGTCAACTCTGATCAGAGGATAAAAGAACACCGTGCCTGGGCAGACACGGTGCTGAAGACGGGCCGCTTGCGCGACCCGAGGTGTCACAGACTTATGCGAATACTTTGTTCGCAGTGCGGTCCCAGCCGCCAGTGACGTTACCGCCACCCTGGCCATCGGAACGGCTCTGTTGGGTGTAGGTAGTCTTGATGCGAGCAAAGTTGAAGCTGATTTCTTCAATCGGCAGATCGCTGACTGCGTTGTCTTCGCCTTTCTGGCTACCGCCAGCAACCGCCTTCACGGAAGACACAACCACTTCTTCCAGGTTGATGGTCAGGTAGGTCAGCTTGTCGCCGCCTGCACGGTTGACGTTCAGCTGGATCTTGGCGATGTGAGTGCCCTTGCAGCACGCTTCGAACAGCTTGGCGGAAGCCTTGTCCACAGACTTGCGGATGCTGAAGTCGCTCAGTGCAACGCGCTCGGACGAAGCACCGCCCGAAGAGCTTGCGGTCGCCGAGGTGGCCTGGGTAGCGCCGAACTCGTAGCCCAACACTTCGATCCAGTCCTTGTGCTTGTCGTCCAGAACTTCGCCTGGGATGCCGTCGATTTGGATGTATGCGTCAAATGCCATTTTCTGCTTCTCCTTCTTCATTTAAAGCCGTGGCGTCTGCGGACAGAACACGGCCCTTTTGATTAACCTTCCTGAAACGATCAAGAAAGGTTCTCTTGCCACGGCCCTGGTCTCATGTAGACAACCCGGGCTTCGGTTTGCTTGCACTGCGCGCTCAATTGAGCGCGCGCACTTCGATCTCTACGCGTCGATTCGGCTCAAGGCACTGAATCAACTGAGCCCTCGGCTGCTGCATATCGCATTTGACCAAGGGTTTCTCGCTGCCTTCGCCGACCGCGTCCACCAGCTCGGCGGGCACGCCCTTGCCGACCAGGTAAGTCTTGATGGTCTGTGCACGCTGCCTGGACACCTGCATGTTGCTTTGCGGGTCGCCCAGCTGGTCGGCGTGACCTGCAATCACGATCTTGCCGATGTTCGGTGTGCTCAACAGCTTGCCGGCGATCGCACTCAACTGGTTTTGACCTTCGGTTTTCAGGCTCTGGAAGTCGGCACGACCAAAGGCAAACAGGGTGTCCGATTCCAGCGTGATGGTTTCGATAGCCTTCAACGACTGCGTCAACAGGCTGTTGATGTAATTACGCGAACTGGATGTCAGGAATGCGTTGTCGAGAATTCTCGGCACGTCCAGTTCGTGAATCTGATCGCTGTAGAAGTTGATCTGGCGGCTGGCGTACTCGTAATCCTGATTGGAGCCTGCCTCGGCGTTCGCAGTGATGGTCTTGCCGGTCTGGCGCGCGATGGCCGGGTACCAGTAATCAGGCATCTTCGCTTTCAGGAAGGCCGGGTCAGCCTTCTCGCGCTGCGCTCGCGACAACATGACGTAAGTATCCAGCGTCGCCTTGCCGAAGGCCGCGATGGACTGCGCGCGGTTATCCGGCGGCAGTGCCTTGGGTTCGACGCTGTCGACGCCGGTGACCGGCATCAGGTCCTTGGCATTACGCTGGTAGACCTTGATGGTGGTCAGCAGGTAAAGCGAGCGCGTCAGGTTGTCTGCGGTCGGCTTGAGCATCACCGTTTCCAGACGGTTGAAGTAGCGTGTGCGCAGCAACGGCTCGACGTCATAGCCCCGGTAAAGACCCAGGCGCAAGCGCAGCGGTACGCCTTCGTCGTGATGACGATCGTAGTAAAGCGAAGTCCAAAAGCGCATGCGATCCAGCGTTTGCCACTCGGTGTACTGACCGGTGGCTTTGCTGTCATCGGCTGCAGCCTGGGCGAGTTCGGTGGAAATGGACTGGATGTTGTCCTTGTTGTTCCAGTACGACCAGCCCCACAGGCTGCAGATCAAGAGGGCAACAAGACTGGCACCGCCAATCCACGCAGCCTTGCGGCGACGCTCGCGATGGTTGGTGGTGTATAGCGCCACCAGATGCTGATCGGGAATGATCACCTTGCGGAACAGGCTGTTGATGAACAGCGGATGCGGCTGCGCATTGCCGTCGACCAGGTCCTGCTCGCTTTCCAGCTGGAAGCGCTCGGTCACCTGACGGGTGTGTCCGCCCATTTCGGGCTGGTCGGCGTCCAGTGCGCTGGTGAAGTAGAAACCGCGCAGCATCTCGGCGCTCTGATACGGGTTGGCGCGCAGCAGGGCATCGACGAACATCAGCAGGCGCGGTTTCAAGGCTTCCAGTTCCAGCGGGAAACGATACACCGCGGTGTCCTGACGCGTGATCTGGATGTCCTGAAGCACCAGCTGTTGGTTGGCGATCTCTTTCCAGTAATTGATCAGCTCGTCCATCGCCACACCGAAGCGCTGGCCCCAGTCAGCTTGCTCGAAGCCCTTGTGCGGGAAGGTCTTGCCCATCACTTCGCCACGCGCCACATCATCCAGCTGGCGATAGAAGGGCACAAAGCCCGGTACCAGATCGCACTTGGTGAACACCAGATACACCGGCAGACGCACTTCCAGCAGCGCGTGGGTTTCCTGGATTCGCTCGCGCAGACGTTTGGCGATGCGCTCCTGATCCTCCACCGAGGATTGCAGGATGTCATGAATGCTGACCGTGACAATCAGGCCGTTTAGCGGTCTGCGCTGGCGGTGCTGACGCAGTAATTGCAGAAAGGCGCGCCATTTGCCGGCTTCCTGCTGATCATTCATGTAGCGGCCAGCGGTATCCAGCAGCACGGCTTCCGAGCTGAAGAACCAGTCGCAATTGCGCGTGCCGCCCAGCCCGGCGACGCGTGCGCCTTCGCGCTCGGCGTAGGGGAAGTTGAGGCCCGACTGATACAGCATGGTGCTTTTGCCCGCTGCGGGCTGACCCACCACCAGATACCAGGGCAGGGCGTAAAGCGCGTCCTTGGCGTTGCTGCCGTTCGGCTTGTTGCTCTGCAACCGTTCGATGCTTTGCAGCAAGCGCTCACGCAGCAGGCTGACCTCTTCGCGATCCGCCGGGCTGGCGTTGAGCACGGCCTGATCGGCGTCATCACGCAGCAGACCCTCCAGGTTCTGATGCTGTGATACGCCCCGATACAGCAACAGCACATACGCCGCCGACAGCAGCAGGAACAGGCCTATTCCCGTCAGCAGGCTGTTCATCGAACTGAAGCCCAGGGCACGGCCGATGCTCCAGATGATGAAGATCGACAGAAAAAAGCAGACCCCGAGAACATAGGGCTGGTAGCGCAAAAAGTAGTATTTGATCTTGTTCATACGGACTTCAAATCCAGCACATCGACAAAGCGGTCGATAACGTCATAAAGAGGGCGGTCAATGTCTGGAAACACATGGCCTCGGTGGTGTTCGTCGAACGCGTCAAAGGGTGCCAGCACGTCATAGTTCTCCGAATGCTCGCCCACGCCCGTCACCACGCGGTACACGCCTGAGGTGTTGCGCGACGGGAAGCAGAACAGTCGGGGGCGCATGAAGTCGTCCGCCAGAATGCTGATTTGCGGCACTGCCTTGTTCGGGTCAATGCGTGTCAGCCAATTGACCCACAGATCTGCTGTCGGGTTCTTCAAGCCTCGCTCGGCAGGCAGTGGCAGCGAAATACCGATCGGTGCCCTGTACGACGGGCGACCCAGCGCTTGCAGTCGGGTGAGCACGGCATTGCTGATGAACTCGGGGTATGAGCTCTCCAGCGAAGTCGCAATGTCACGCAGGGTGAAGTTCACCAGAAACTTCTCATGCACACGCCGGAACAGTTCAAAGTCCTGTCCTTGCAACGGGCGCAAGGCCCTGATGCGTTCGAACAGCACTGAGGTGCCTTCGCCCTGTGCGGCCATGTGCAGCAGCGGTTTGATCTGCCCGGCGAACAGTTCGCTCAGGGTGAACGGGTTCACAAACAGCCCGGCGTCACTGGACTTCACCGTTTGAAAGATGAAGAACGGATAACGCCGAGCGCTTGAGTCCCTGGAACTGATCAAACCGCCCACCAGCCAGTTGCCGCTGCGTGCCCGGTAGCTGAAAAAGCACACCGGCAATCGATCGAACAGCGTGCGCCAGTCTTCGCGGTGCTGCATGTCGGCGAGAGCGCCCTGCAGCCATGCATCGAACTCGCAGACATCGTCGCTGGCGCCATGCAGGCTGACGAAATCTGCGCTCGCGGGCACTTTTCCGAAGCAGCCAATCATCGACCGCCCTCCAGATCGAGCATGTGCATCCTCACTTGGTCCGCCCATCTGTTGCGTTAAGCGCGCTCAGCGCCTTGACGTTCGCCAGGTCGGTCAGCTTCACGCCACCATAGTTGCGCACCACCAGACTGACCGGCCCCTTTGCCGTGTTCCAGCTGAAACGCTGCTGAATGCCGTCCAGGTCGGCGACCCGTGCGCTGTCGTTCATGCGCAGCAGGCCCCAGCGCCCGGTGTAGTCGAACACGGTGATGCGCTCGCCGGTCAGCGTGACCACATCCAGGCGTGCGCCCGGTGCTGTCGTGGTACCCGGCCATGAGAAGCGGCTCCAGCTGGTCTTGCCGTTGCGGTAATGCTGCTCCTGGCCATCCAGCGTGAAGATGATGTCAGTGAAGTAGGCCGACGGCTCCAGCATGATCTCGAAACCATTGTCGCGATCCGAGAGGCTGGCGATGACCTCGCCCAGCGAACTGGCCTTGTCAATGTTGCTGACCATTTTCGGATTGACCAGCGGCGCAGCCTTGGACCCGCTGCCCATACCCAGGCCTTCGCCATCGGACAGGTTGCCGATTTCGTTGCGCTTGAAGTTCGGTAGCAGGCCGGATTCCGGGTCAACGAAGCGTTGCAGGTCTTTCACCGATGCCTCGTTGCGGCTGTCCGCAGCAATCGGGTAACGATGCGCCATGACCTGTTCCCAAGGTTTGGCGACCTGTTTGGCCCAGGCTTTGGCGATCTGTTCGCCGGCCGGATCGCGCAGCGTTTCCCAGGCGAACTGGATCGGCAGGCTGAACAGGCTTTGCAGCGAGGTGGAAAGCCCGCCCTGACTGGTATCGACCGTGGTTTCAACGTAGTTACGCACGTTGGTGACTTCGCTCGGCTGCCCTTCAAGGGTTTCGCTGATCAACTGCTTGCTGCTCTTGCCGACATCCTGCGAGCGCTGGATGTTGTTCATCCGCACTTTGAGTTTACGCAGCGCTGCCAGGTAGCGATCCATGATGGTGCTGTCAGCGCCTTCGGCATTCTGCGCTGCGAAAACCCTTGATACAGGTTCGAAGCGTTTGGCCAGACTGCCGTCATCCACGGCAGGCAATGGCGAGATCAGTACGCTGGCCGCAGCTTCCTTGTTGTCGAAGATACCGCTGACCTTGCCCCAGAAGCCATCGTCGCGTTTGACTCCGGTCTGTTGCGCTTCGCGAGGCGCAGGCACGTCCCATTGCGTGTTGTCGTTGACGGCAGACAGCAGCAGTTTGACCGGCGAATTGCGTACGTCGCTGAGCAATGACAACTGCTGCGTGGCGTTGGCCATGTCGCTGAAGCGGCGCACACCGACGCTGTCGATCATGGTGTACCAGACCTGCGTGTAGTCGCGCTTGTAACGGGCCATGAATTCACGAACGAAGTTGGCTTTCTGCACCACGCTGTCGCCGCCTTCGCCATCCAGAACCCAGTCCGACTCGTTACGCAGGTTGCCGGACACCAGCTTGATCAGCTCGGGTTTCACGAACTCTTCCCAGCCCTGGCGGGTGAAAATCGCAGGTACAGCCTCCGAACCGTAGAGCAACTGGCGACCCGGCATAGGTACCAGATCATTCAGGCCGATTGCCGGGAACTGACGGCTGGATTCCAGTTGCAGGCGCAGGTATTCACGGTCCACCAGCGAGCTGGAGATCATGAAAAACTTCAGGCTCTTGCGGGTCTCGTCGATCAGTTGCTCATTGCGTGGCATGGCCGGCGCGTCACCATTCTTGAGCAGCTGTACGTAGACCGGCGAGTTGTCCTCGATGACGTCGTCGCTGATCGGATTGGTCTCGCTGGAAATGCCCGCCCAGGCCACCGGCAACGCTGCGTTGACGAACTCGGTTTCCGGATGCGTGGTCGGCTGAGTCAGAATCAGATAGAGCTTGAGGGCGTTGTATGACTCGATGATGGACGCCACTTGCCGTTCATCGAGTCGCCCGAGCATCTCTTCCGACAACGACAAGCCGCCTGTTGTGGCTGAAAGCTCGGCAGCATCGTTGGCAGTGGCCGGGTTGCGTAGCGCGGCAATCGCCTCGCTGCGTGTCTGGCTGGCTGTGCCTCTTGCTGCGCCGGTCAGACGATTGGCAACCTCGCCGGTGCTGCGCGGGATGCTGCTCAGGCTGGTCGGACGGCTCGCAGCGACGTTGCGCGCGCCGCGGTCCAGCAGTTTCTGACCTTGAGCGCGTACCTTGCCCGTTTTGGTTTCCGACCCTGCGGGTGTAGCCCCGAAGCCATACTGCGGGTCCATGGTTTTGGCGAACTCGTTGAATTCACGCATCTGCAATTGCAGTTTCAGCGTGATCGGTTCCAGCGCCTGGGTACGCAGTTGCTGCAGGTAGGCAGTCTGGGTGGCGAAGTAGATATCGTCGCCACGGTACAGGCCGCCACTGAGCTGAAGAGGCACGCCCTTGGTGCGGTATTTCTCGATGGCAGCCAGCTGGTTGCGCAGCAATTCCAGGCCTTGGCCGGAGGCGAGGCGCTGGGCACGGTCCGGGGACTGTTCCAGTTCGGTCAACTGTTGGCTGATCGCGGCCAGCCACTCGCGGTTTTTCTGGAACGACAGGGCCTGCCAGCCGATGAAGGCCAGCCCGGCGAACAGCGCCAGAGCGATGACAATCGGCCCCAGTGATTTGTCGCGGCCATGACGTGACTGGTACAGGGTCAGGTCACGGTCAGGGAAAATGACGCGGCGGAAGGTATCGGTGATGAAGTAACTGCGATCACTGATTTTCCGTTGTTCGCCCTCTTCCAGCGCATCGGGTGCGGTCGCTGGCCGCAAGACGAACGACTCTGAAAGCTCGTCTTCATACACCGGTGTCAGCTGCTTGTCGGTTTGCAGGGCACTGGTGAAATACAGGCCGCGCAGCAACAACTGGGTACCGTTGACGTTACTGCGCGCGAAATGCTGCAGAAACTGTTCGAGTATCGCCGACAGCTCGGCAAAGTAGTTGGGGAAGTTGAGCAGGGCGCTGTTGGCGTCGGCACCCAGCGCGATCATCTGTGCATCGACGTGGCGGCTGACATGCGCCTGCAGGTTCGCCAGTTTGCGATCGAGCACCGAACGCAGGCTTTCTGTGGTGATCTCTGTCAGACCGAACGTCATGCCCAGCGGCTGCTGGCGCTCATGCAGGTCCATACCGTCGAAAGCCTGGTTGAAGCCGGGCAGTTGGTCGGTCTTGGTCAGCATCAGATAAATAGGCGGGTTGGCGTCCAGGCAATCGGTATATTCCTCGATGCGCGTGACCAGGCGCGCACCCATTTCGTTACGTTCGGCGGAAGAGGCGGCCAACAGCTCCGGCAGGCTGACCACTAGCACCAGACCATTGACGGCGGCCTTGCTGCGCTGCTTTTTGAGCATACGCAGGAACGCAGCGAATTCGCTGGCAGACTGATCGTCACGCAGGTAGCGACCTGCGGTGTCGATCATCACGGCTTCAGGGCTGAAGTACCAATCGCAGTGCTGGGTGCCGCTTTCCGTGTCATTGGCGCTACTGGCAATGCTGGCCGACAGGCCGGAACGGGTCAGCAACGAGGTCTTGCCCGCCGCCGACATGCCGATGACCAGATACCAGGGCAGATCGTAGAGCGCCGAGGAGCCGCCACCGCCTGCCGAGCGATCGGTGCGCAGCATGGCAATGGCATGCTTGAGGCGGTCGCGCAGCACTTGCTGATCACGGAACTCACCGGTGGATTTCAGCGAGCGGTCAACTTCGATCTGAACCAGATTTTCGAGGTTGTGTTCGGTACGAATCCGTCGGTATTGGCGCAGTACGATCAACAGCAGATAGAAGGCGCTGATGATCGCCATCGCTTCGAGCGTATAGCCTTGCAGCCAACTGATCCTGGGGGCGAAAAACCAGCAGACAGCCAGGCTGATCAGCCACAGTATCGGGACCAGGAACCAGAAACTTTTTAACAGGCGCAGTAATGTCTTCATGTCTTCCTGACTCGTTTACCTGATCGGGACTCAAGCATTGAACAGTTGGCTGATTTGTTCGGCCAACGCGGCCACGTCTTTGCCCAGCAACCAGTCAAGCGTCAGATAGACACCCAGGCACACGAGGGCGATGAGCACCAGGTAAAGCCATACCGGAACTTCATGGCGAAGCATCTGCGACACCTGGTCAGGCAATGCCCAGTCAGGCGACAGCGCCTTTGGCGTCTTGCGGTAGCGTGCGATGTCCTGGCCCAGCGTGTTGGCCAGATAGCGCAACTGGTCTTTCTGGCCGAGGCCGAACTTGCCTTCGAAACCCAGCGCCAGGCACAGGTGATACACCTCAAGCACATCCAGGTTCTTTTTCACGTCGGCGCGCAGCAGTTCGATTTTCTCGAAGAAGCCTTCGCCCGCCAGGTGAACGCCGAAATAACGGAACTGCAGCGGCTCCATTTCGAAGTGGCGACGCATATCGTTGTCGCCCGAACGCAGCACGCTCTCATCAAGGAATGCGCACAGTGCGTACTGCGCGTCTTTCACCTGGTCGACACTGTAATTGGCGCTGCGCGCCTGACGCTCCAGGTTGGCGAAAAAAGTATCGACGCTGGCTTCGAACGCGGTGACCGAGATCGCCTGGCGGCCGCGACGGACAATCAGCGCCATGGTGATGAAGTCACGTACCAGGTCTTTGAGCGTAGGTTTTTCGGTTGCAGCCGCAGCGGCACCTTGCATCACGGCTTCAGTCATTTAAGCACCGCCAACAGTTCAAGCTTGAGATTGGTAAACGCGCTGGGCGCGTAGAAGGAAATGGCCTGGGCTTCCATCATGCGTTCGTACACCCGGCCATGTGGCTCTATGGAGAAGTAATGGTTGTCCAGGCGCACCGGAATGGCGTTTGGCAGGCGTGTCGAGTGGTTCAGGGTGACGCCCGGCATGGCGCTGTTGACGACCACCTCGATGTCTTCCGGCGAACCGACCTTGAACGCACGCGGAACCAGTTCCAGCAGGCTGGAGCCGGGCATGTCGGCATGCACCGAAATATAGAAGTCCGCTTCGGTGAGGCGTGGGTCGAGCAATTGGCCCTGCCAGTACGAAGGCCGGACCTGACTCAGGTTGATGACGATGCACTGGTTCGGAATCACATTCTCAAGCAGCAGACGAACCAGTTCGTCGAGCTTCACCAGCGAGGCCGCCGGGTCCTGATGATCGTAATCGGGGATGTCAGTGAGCTGGGTGTCTAGCGAGAACGTCAGCAAACCGCCCGCCAGTTCCGCGAGAAACAGATACAGGCGCTCTGGGTGCAGGCGTGGGTGCGCCAGCAGATGGGCCAGTTGCGGGTAGGCGCGGTTGACCGTATTCAGCAGCCAGAACAACGTAACGTCGCTGGAACCGAACTCGGCGATCTGGTCGGCACGCTCGCGGCGACGGCCTGAAAGTGCCTTGCTCTTGGCTTGCAGCACGCTGATCAGGCGTCTGCCAAGGCCAACCAGCGTCTCGTGGGTGCCCACGTGCAACGTAGGGTGCACAAAATGCGCATCCAGGTTGAAGCCGCCGATGCTGTTGCGTGCCAGTCGGGCAATCGGGCAATAGCTGTAGCCATCCAGAGTGTCGCCATCGACCAGCATCACGACGTTCAGACGCAGGCTGGTGATTTCGTTTTCCAGATCGCCTTCGTTGAGGTCCGGCAGGGTGTCGAACTGTTTGCGAAAGCGCCGGGCGCTCTTCTGTTCCTGGCCATCTTCAACGTAGTTCAGGCCAAAGGGCTCGGGCAGCTTGAGCGCCGCATAGACCTTGATTTCTCCGCCTTTGGTCAGGTTTTTCAGGTCGCGGGCGGCGGGCAGCGGGTCATGCTGTGGCGCGTCGTAAAGGCTGCCGTCAGGGAACACCAGCTTCAGGCGCTTCAGCTGCAACGAGCCTGTGGCCAATGCCTCGACGTCGACTTCCAGCGTTTGCACGCCCCAATGGAAAGGCGTGGAACGCAGTGTCGACTCAGCAAGCTGATGCTGGTGAAACTCATCCTGATATTGGAAATGTTGTGGCAAAAGGAACATGCCTTCCGACCACATCACGCGGCTTTGTTTACTCATTTGGCGCCTTCCAACAGAGAATTGAATTGTGAGTCCGCTGCCTTTTTCGCAGCACTGCCGGCCGAGTCCTGAACCTGCTGGACAGCGGCGTCCTGCACTCGCTCGGTAATACCTTTGCCGGCGGGTTGTTCGGGCATCGAATTGGATTTGGCGAACTGCTCTTCAGTCTTGAGCTTGTTCAACACATCCACGCCACGAACGGCGAGGATGTAGTTGTTGTCCACCAGCACGCGCACACCGTCGGACGAGAACCAGATACCGTCCTTGCGCAGCGTGTTGGCGTCGAACGCGACCTTCCAGCGGCTGTTTTCGTCGGTCCGGAAGAACGCCGCGATGCCCACATAGGACGCGTTGGGGTTCAGCGGCCATTGATCGGTCTGCCCTATGCCTGGCAACAGAATCAGCTCCTTGCTATCAACCAGTGTGTTGCCCAGAGCTTTTTGCGGATCATCCCAGAGGCTGTCGGCGTTGATCGACTCGAAGCGCTCCAGAGAGGCCAGTTGATAAACGCGCACCACCACCGAGAGCGGTTTGCCGTACTCATCGGGGTTGAGCTGATTACCGCCGTCAGTCGTCAGGATGACTTTTTCGTTGTCACCAAACATCATGTCGCCAGCCCAGGTGTCATCCATGCGCTTGGCGACACGGTCCGTCACGCCACAGGCGGACAGAGCCAGCATCATTGCCAGAACAGCCAGGCACCTTGCCAAGGCTGGCTTCGAGGAACAATTGCCTTGAAGTCTTTTATTCATCACGTCTTACCTATGGGGTGATCGATCAGGTCAGTGTGTAAGCGAAGTCGCCATCGCTGCCCAGATCGATGGTCAGGCTCTGAATCGGCTTGTCCTGCGCCATCCGCTCCAGCACTCGCTGGGCGAGTTCCGGCATGAGGGTCTTGGACAGGATGTTGTCGATGTTGCGTGCGCCGCTGTCGACTTCCGTGCAACGCGAAGCGATGGCCTTGATCAGCGCTTCGTCGTAACGCAGTACCGCCTGGTGATTGCGCTCGAAACGCTTGCGGATGCGCTCCAGTTTCAGGCCGACGATGCGCTCCAGAATCGCGTCTTGAACCGGGTAGTACGGCACGATGGTCAAGCGACCGAGGAACGCCGGTTTGAACACCTGATTCAGCTCGTCGCGCAGGCCTTCCACGATGTCATCGGGGGTCGGCTTCTGCTCGGTGTTCAGGCACCACTGCATGATGCGATCAGTACCGGTGTTGGAGGTGAGGATGATCACGGTATTGCGGAAGTTGATCTCGCGACCTTCGCCATCGTCCAGCACGCCTTTGTCGAAGACCTGGAAAAACAGCTCGAGCACGTCCGGGTGGGCTTTCTCCACCTCGTCGAGCAGTACCACGCTGTAAGGCTTGCGGCGCACGGCTTCGGTCAGCACGCCACCTTCGCCGTAACCGACGTAGCCCGGCGGGGAGCCTTTGAGGCTGGAGACTGTGTGGGCTTCCTGGTATTCGGACATGTTGATGGTGATGACGTTACGCTCGCCGCCATACAGCGTGTCAGCCAGGGCCAGCGCAGTTTCGGTCTTACCGACACCGCTCGGGCCGAGCAGCAGGAACACACCGATCGGCTTGTTCGGGTCTTCCATGCGGGCACGGGAAATCTTGATGCGCTTGCCGATCTCTTCGAGTGCATGGTCTTGACCCAGCACGCGTTCGCCCAGCAGCGCGGGCAGGCTTTGCACGGTGTCGATTTCGTCGCGCAGCATCTTGCCCAGCGGGATACCGGTCCAGCCGGAAATCACTTCACCGATGGTGCCACCGTCCACCAGCGCGTGAACCAGCGGTTGCTCGCCCTGCACACTGGCCAGTTCGGCACGCACTGCAGCGATCTGCTCAGCATCAGGCGCACCGTCTTCTGGCACGCTCAGGGCACCCAGCTTTTCGACCAGTTCCAGCTCGCGTTTCCACTGTTGTTCCAGCGACTCGCGGGTTTCCTGTTCGGCTTTCAGCTCTTCGTGCAGGGCCGTCAAACGGCGAGCGTGGTCGCTGCCCTTGGCGGTTTCCTGTTCGAGCACGGTGATTTCTGCGTTCAGGTTGTCGATGTGGCGCTTGCAGTCTTCCAGCGCGCCTGGCTGTGCCGATTGGCCCAGTGCGACGCGTGCGCAAGCGGTGTCGAGCACGCTGACGGCTTTGTCCGGCAGTTGGCGGCCGGTGATGTAGCGGTTGGACAGGCGTACGGCCTGCACCAGCGCTTCGTCCATCACCGTGACCTTGTGGTGCTCCTGCATCTTCGCAAGCAGCCCGCGAAGCATGTGGATGGCCTTGTCTTCGTCAGGCTCTTCGACTTTCACGACTTGGAAACGACGAGCCAATGCTGCGTCTTTTTCGAAATACTTTTTGTATTCTGCCCATGTGGTGGCGGCGATGGTGCGCAGCTCGCCACGCGCCAAGGCAGGCTTGAGCAGGTTCGCTGCGTCGTTCTGCCCGGCCTGGCCACCCGAGCCGATCAGCGTGTGGGCTTCGTCGATGAACAGAATGATCGGGTGCAGGCTGCGCTTGGTTTCTTCGATGACCGACTTGAGGCGGTTTTCGAACTCGCCTTTGACCCCTGCACCGGCCTGCAACAGGCCCAGATCCAGGGTGTGAATGGCGACGTCCTTGAGCACCGAAGGCACGTCGCCCTGCACGATGCGCAGCGCCAGACCTTCAACCACGGCTGTTTTACCCACACCCGCTTCACCGGTCAGGATCGGGTTGTTCTGACGGCGGCGGGTCAGGATGTCGACCATCTGCCGCACTTCGAACTCGCGCCCCAGCACCGGGTCAATGCGACCATCGCGGGCGCTCTGGGTCAGGTTGACCGTGTATTGGTCCAGGGCAGGGGTCTTGCCGTTGCCCTTGGTGGTTGCGCCCGTGCTGGCGTCGGCGTTGGCCAGCGGCTTGCTCAGTTTGGTCTCGGGGCTGCCTTCGACCAGCGCGCTCATGTTCAGGCGCAGGTCGTCAGCGTTGATCTTCTCCAGCTCCGGGGCCGAACCGATGACCACGCGGCGCAGGGCATCGTCATCCAGCAAGGCCTGAATCAGGTGCCCGGTGCGGATCTGCGACTGACCGAACTCGATCGACGCCAGCACCCAGGCCTGCTCGATCATGCGCGTGATGTGCGGCGAGAGCGCAGGCGTCCGTGTGTTGCCTTTCTTGAACGTCCCCAGCGCGGTGACCAACTGTGCTTGCAGGCGATCAGGCACCACATCGTAGTGGCGCAGGATCACCGGCAGGTCGTTATCGTTGTTGTCGAGCAATTGCAGCAGCAAGTGCTCGACTTCAACGTCGTAGTGGTTCTCCGACAGGCACAGCGCAGCAGCGCTTTCAGTGGCAGTGCGGCTCGTTTCGTTCAGCTTGGCGAACAGGGACTTCAGGTTCACAGGGAGACCCCATCAAAAGGAATATGGAAAACAGCGCAACGGGAGGGCTCCACGTCGACACCGGGGCGTTTGAGCCAGCCAAGCCAGCCCAGCGATACATTGCCTTGGCGACCCAGGCGGGCCACGGGTACAGCTTCGCGCTTGAGCTTCGGCGCAATCTGGAAGTCCAGTTCAGCGCCGATGTAAAAACGCACCAGTTCAACAAGCTTCTGGTAATCCTCGGTGCCCGGCTGAAAGCGCTGGTAGTCAGCCAGTTCCAGAGGCCCCATTTCGATACGTACGCACGACTGGTAATCCCAGACGCGATTGCCGGCCACGGCGCTTTGCCCCAGCACGGCGTTCTTGCGGCCCAGCTGCGTGCACTGGCTGCTGTCGAGCTTCAGCCAGCGCCCGGCGAACTGCTGGATCTTGAACGGCAGCGAGAAATAAAAACTCAGCATGACTTCAAGGTTCAGGGCGTTGCGCGGCTTCTGGGCGAACATCCCCGAGAAGTAGCTGAACAGTTCGCGGCGCAATGGCGACTCGCCCTTGTCGAACTTTTGCTTCAACGCTTCGGGGCCGAAACCCACCAGGTTGAGCAAATAACGATCAAAGTTCGACGTGCCGTTACGCTCGTACTCGATGTAAAACTTGTACTTCTGCCAGGCCTCGTAAAACAGCGTGGTCATGCGATGCGAAAAAATATCCAGAAACGCATGCGCAGCGTCGTCTCGGTACTGAATATGCCGATCGATGAGCAGCTCGGTGTACGGGCGCGGCAGCACGCCCGATGGGCCGACCAGGCCCATGAACGTGACCTGCACCTCGGACAGCGGCAAACCGGCCGCCGAGAGCTTGCCTTCGCGTTCGAACTGCAGGTCGCTGACTTCACTGGCCGGGAAGTTCAGCGACAGCTGTGAACGAAAGCGCAGAGGGTCCTCATGCGGCCTGGTTTCCAGGTCCATGCGCCCGTTCCTGCTGTAATGCAGGCGAAGCAAACGCACCAACTGAAAAAATTCGAATCGGTGCGGCTCAGCCCTTGCCTGGTCAATCAGACCAGGGGTTGATCGCCTGTTCGCGGGGGCCATTGGACCACTCTCTTTTCGCGCTGCACGGTGCGAAGGGTTAATTGGGTAAAGCTGTTCATCGAGCAGTACTGACCAAAGAAGTGGTCCAGCACCATGCCGAACAGGAACACGCCGCTGCCGGTGTACTGGCTTTCATCGAATTTCAGCGTGATGCCGACGCCGCGTACAAAGTTGGGGCGCGGATGCCCGATGCGCGCCACAACCGGTTCGCTGGTCACCGATACGATCCCGTTGATCTGTTTGCGAATCGCCGACACGTTGCGGTAGTTGTAAAGCGACAGCAGTTCCAGCAGCACTTCGCGACCCTTCGAAACCAGCGACATGTGGTTCAGCGACAGGTGCGAGATGAGCCGCCAGATCACGCCGTTGCCCAGCGGCACGCGCACCGTCGCCGTCGGTTTGCGCAGGCAGCGGATATCCTTGATCACCGAATTGGAGGGAATGTTGAAGTCCCCGCGCTCGCCGCCAAAAGGCAGCATCAGTGGTAAATCGCGATTGCTGCACGTCAGGCGGATACTGAGTGTGTCGTTGTTGGAATCAATCAGTTCCAGATCCCGATCCACGACGCGGATGAACATGTTCGAGCCATCGCTTTGTCGGCTCTGCGTCGGACGTCGCCGGGCGATCCAGAAGCTCTGACCGGGGCCTTGATCACCGCGTGGTTCAAAGAACGGATGGCAGGTACCGACCTGATCGTTGCCGTTGATCTTCTTCACCCGGCGTACGCGATCGATCGAGACCACTTCGGCAGAGCTTTGCAGGCGCACATCCGGCGTTACCGCGTATTCATGCTGAACGTGGGTCAGCTTGATCGGCTCGGCCTGCTGGCGGAACAGGTTGATGATCGGCGTGCAGTTGAGCTTGAAATTGTTACGGCCGATGTTCTGGGTCAGGCGTGCCAGACGATCCGTCAGGTCGTAATCGGAAAAGTAGAAATTGATTTCCACTTTGGCGATCTCTTTGCCAGCCAGAATACGGGCAAAGCCTGACAGGTCGAAGAACATGAACTTGTCAGGGAAGGTGAAGTATTCGTGCAGCAAGCGGTAACCCAGAAACGAACGTTCCGAGTAATCCACCAGCCCTTCATCCAGACCATAGCCGACAGACTTCAGGGCGTCGGCGGGCAGTACCACTTCACGAATGCGCCCTTCGTCTTCGAACGACAGGGTCGCTTTGGCCAGGTTGTTGAACAGCAGCTCATACAGTTGATGCATCAGCGTGCTTTCGCCATCAAGGAAAAAGCGCAGTCGGTCCAGTTCCATCTTGCCGAACAGGACGTCGGAGGTCGCACCCAGGCCGATGCGCAAGCGCGCAATCAGGTCTGCACTGTGGCCGTTGAACGCCGAACGCTCCATTTCAATGAACGAAGCGCTTTGTACTGCCACTGGCCACAGTTCGACCGGGTAGCACGTACGAAACTTGCACACTATTCCGTCTATCGGTGTGGCGTGCAGCTCGGTGTGCCGGGCTACACGATAGGATTCGGTGACTTTTTCCTGCTTGCCCATGTTGAACTCGACGATGGACATCGAAGGGGTAGGGCGCAGGTAGTGCGGGTACAGCACCTCCAGAAACGACTCGACGATTTCAGGAAACTCATCGTCGAGTTTCTTGTGTACGCGCGCCGACAGGAACGAGAACGCCTCGATCAGACGCTCGGTATGCGGGTCTTCGCAGTTGTCGCCCTCAATCAGTAATCGCGAAGCGATCTTCGGATATTGAGCGGCAAATTCCTGGCCCAGAAAGCGCAGGTGCGAGAGTTCCTTCTCGTAATAGGGCAGCAGATCGTCGAGCATCAGTTGAGGTTCTGCACTTTGTATTCCTGAGTGTTGACCTGCAGCACGGCGTCAAAGGAAACCTGACGCGAAATGTCCTGCAGACGCAGTACTGCGTCCACACGAAAAGTCAGCATGCGCTGGCCGGTCTGTTGTGCAAGCAACTGGACTTTCACGCTGCGGAAACGTCGGTCACCGACAGAAATTGCCTTTT
The DNA here is from genome assembly GCF_020917325.1 of Pseudomonas savastanoi. NCBI lineage: Bacteria > Pseudomonadati > Pseudomonadota > Gammaproteobacteria > Pseudomonadales > Pseudomonadaceae > Pseudomonas > Pseudomonas savastanoi. Next base: position 5,781,192 of record NZ_CP076652.1, on the reverse strand, counting down.
CCAGCTGGCGCTGAATCAAAAGACGGTCCTGTGGGTCGAGCACGCTTCTACTGGTGAAGTCGGGCATACCGTAATCGAGGATGGTGCCGCTCAGATTGGCGAAACCTTCCAGCTCGTTAGCGACCAGAGACTGGCGAGTGTTCACCAGAATCTCCAGGTCACGAACGATGCTGGCCTTGTAATCGGCCAGCGAACTCAACCGTTGCGATGACGATTCCACGGACTGATGCGGACGATCGTCGAGCAACCGATCCAGCAATGAAGGCAACAGCTTGTGTTGACTACTCATGTTGCCTCCCTGGCTAAGTAATGGATCAGCCGCGAGTCGATTGCGGCAATTCGGCGACCAAACGCAACGATGCGGTCAGTTCATCGAGTTGGTAATGCGGACGCAGGTAAGTCACGGCCTTGTAGACGCCAGGCTTGCCAGGCACTTCAAACACTTCGGCACGCGCCTCGCGCAACGGGAACTTGGCCTTGGCTTCCTGACTGGCGGTGTCATCCAGCAACACATAGCTGGACAGCCACTTGTTGAGGAACAACTCGACATCCTTGCGCGATGCAAAACTGCCGATCTTGTCGCGCATGATCGCTTTCATGTAGTGAGCGATACGCGAGGTTGCGAAGATGTATTGCAGTTGCGCCGAAAGACGAGCGTTGGCGTTGGCAATGTCGGTGTTGTACTGCTTCTGCTTCTGGGTCGACTGAGTGCCGAAGAATGCGGCGTAGTCGGTGCCTTTGCAGTGCACCAGAGGAATGAACCCCAGGTCCGACAGCTCTTTTTCGCGACGGTCGGTGATGGCAATTTCAGTCGGGCATTTCAGCGCGATTTCGCCGTCATCGGTCTTGAAGGTGTGGGTCGGCAGGCCTTCGACCAGACCGCCGCCTTCCACGCCGCGGATCGCCACACACCAGCCGTAGCGGGAGAATGCATCGGTCACGCGAGTGCCCAGTGCGTAGGCAGCGTTCATCCACAGGTATTTGTTGTGGTCACGGCCATCGACGCTTTCGACGAAGTTGAATTCTTCGACTGGCGTGGTATCCGGGCCATATGGCAGGCGACCCAGCACGTGCGGCAGAGTCAGGCCGACATAGCGGGAGTCTTCAGAGGCGCGGAACGACTTCCATTTGGCGTATTCGACGGTATCGAAGATTTTCGCCAGATCGCGAGGGCCGGCCATGTCGGTGAACGAGTCCCAACCGAACAGCTCAGCCGATGCCGCGGAAATGAACGGCGCGTGGGCGGCGGCTGCAACGTGGGAGATCTCCTCGAGCAGGTACATGTCTTCCGGGCTGCGGTTGAACTCGTAGTCCCCCAGCAACATACCGAACGGTGCACCACCGAAGGTGCCGTACTCTTCTTCGTAGATCTTCTTGAACAGTGCGCTCTGGTCGAATTCGGACGAGGCCTTGAGGTCACGCACGAGGTCTTTTTTCGACGCATTGAGCAGGTGAATCTTCAGCGTGGTGCTGGTCTCGGTCTGGTCAACCTGATATTTCAGGCCGCGCCAGGACGCTTCCAGTTGCTGGAATTCACGGGCGTGCATGATTTCGTTCATCTGCTCGGAGAGCATCGAATCGATCTCGGCGATGCGCGCGTCGAGCACGGCAATCAGGTCCTTGCTTGGCGTCATTTCGCCTTCAAGTACTTGGGCCACCAGTTCGCCGATCAGATCGCGGGTACGGGTGCGCTCGGTTTCGGAGCGTGCAACGCGGCTTTCGGAAATGATGCTGTCGAGCAGGGAAGATTGCGGGGCGAAGTTTTCAACTTCAACCAGAGCGCTGTCCTGCTGAGTCACGGTTTGCTTATCGGTCATCGTCAGGCTCCTCCTTACTCTTTACTGTCGGTGGCTGGAACGGCGGCTTCACGGCCGAATTCCTTGCCCAGGGTTTTCAGCTTTTCAGTGTTCTGCAACACGTCCATCAGCAGTTCTTCAAGCTTGTCGTTGCCACCCATCTTGTTACGCAGGTCAGCCAGCTTGTTGCGCACTTCCAGCAGCTTGCGCAGCGGTTCGACCTGACGCACGACGTTCTGCGGCTCGAAGTCTTCCAGCGCATTGAAGTTCAATTCGACGCCAAGCTGAGTCCCGTTCTTGGCCAGGGTGTTGTCGACGCGATACGCCAGGCGCGGCTTGATGCCTTTAAGGACGCCGTTGAAGTTGTCGCGATCGATGAAGATGAACTTGCGATCCTTGAGCTTGGGCAGCGGCTCCAGGGGGTTGCCGGAGAAATCGCCGAGAACGCCTACAACGAATGGCAGCTCTTTCTTTTCCTGAGCGTCGCCGATATCAACGTCGTAAGTGATATGGACCCGAGGCGCGCGAACGCGGTCAAGTTTGTGCTGGGTACTTTCCTTCTTCGCCATCGTCATCTCCTGTGCGAGCAACTCGCTGCAAGTCGTTTGCGTACCGGGCCTGGACAGGCCGGGCGCGATTAGAGTCCTTCAATCGTCAGCAAAAGGCGCTGACGGATTTCATCGTTCATTTCCAGAATGTTTTCGTGCCCGACCAACTCTTCGAAGCTTGTATTGCCTGCGATCTGCGTGCTGTTGCGAATGACCGACTCATCCGGCAGCTCGGAGCGCACCGGTGAGCTGATCACGCAGAACGGCAGATCGCCGAAGTCTTTCAAGCGCTCGAAACTGACCGGGAAGCGCAACCCTTCGAAAAGGCGGCTCATGCCCGGTGACTTGCTCAGGCAATAGAACAGGACCAGATAATGCACAACGTAGCGATACAGCTCGGCGCTACTGCGATTCGGGTCCTTGATTACCTTGCGAAACTGCGCCAGATCGAAGGAGTTGAAGCCCACCACCCAGCGCACCGGGCTGGTGATGCGTATGGTCTGCCCGCTTTGTGACAGCACCATGTCGTATTCGAGCGGGAACAGCTCGGGCGTCGTACTGATCAGGTTGAGCGGCACTTCCAGTTCATTGACCAGCTTGAACGGCTCTGCCGATGCAATGCGGTCATAGAGCTCCTTGAGCTCCTTGAAATGGTGCTGAGTTTCTCGACCGCTGCTGCGTTGCGCGCCCTGCAGGTATTCACCGAAGAATGTCTGCGGGCGTATCAGCAACGCGAGGGTCGACAGATAGTCGGACGCCTGCACCTTGAGCGCGTCGGAAATAGCGCGCGTCTGCTTGCGCAGCTTGATCAATGCTTCTATATCGAACGTCTGAGTCATCGGTACATCGTCCTTGAACCCTTCACGACCGCTTCCCGGATCAGACCGGGGACGGGGAAGAGTTGCGAATTTCTCGACTGCACACCTGCTCATGAAGTGGTTTTGCCATGTGCGTAAAGCAAAACGCACCGCCACTATGAGGAAGGATTTGGTGCTGGCATATAGATGTCGTCTAGCCAGCAGTGTGGTCTATGGCACTATTTTCAGTAGGAAAGTTCCTACAGACGGTGGATATTTTCTCGGTTTTGTTACAGTAAGCAATGATTGCTATGAGCCACTACTGGTTAATATTGCAGCAGTAATATAGCCGTAAGCCTTGATTTATAAGGGCTTTGGAGCGTTATCTGGATCCGATTTCGAACGCAATTAAGCTTAAAAAGGTAAACTTATTTGCCCGCTGTTTGCGCCGTCGAGACGATAAAATCACGATGCCGTCTTGTGAGCTGATATTTCTAGGATGAGGGATGATGGCACCGCCAGTGGTGCAGGTGGCAGCAGGAGAGTGAGTGAGCGCACGCCGATTGTTGCCGAGCGCAAGAAGGAAGGTGCTTGCTGATAAACGTCCCCGGATTTTCTTGCAGCAAATAAAAAACCCGCCGAAGCGGGTTTTTCCAAGACCATCCCGACTTCCTGTCGGACGCCTCCCAGGCGATGGTCGATCATCCTTGATCCTGGTGAACTCCCTGTTCACCACTTGATGGATCCAATCTTATGCGCCGCGTGCAGGTTCGGAAATAGCCAAGTTCCCCCGCCGCGTGTAAGCCTTTCGCTATACCTCACGTGTTCATGCTCGAACAGCGGGGTGAGGGGCAGGGATGCTGGCGTCAGGAAAGATTTTGCATCTGCAGGTTTGCCGACAGCAAAAATCGCAGGCAATAAAAAACCCGCCGAAGCGGGTTTGTACCAAGACCATTCCAACTCCCTGTCGGCTGCCTTCCCGGCGATGGTCGATCGTCCCTGATCCTGGCGAACTCCTTGTTCGCCAGTTGTTGGATCCAATCTTACGGCGGTGATGGCAGGTGAAAAATAGCCAACCTTCCCCAATGCGTGTAAGCCTTTGGCTATACATGTGTAAGGTTTTGTATGTGGATTGCCGTGAACGCACGCATCAAAAAAACGGTTTTAGCGGCGAAACTGTTGGTCCAGAGGGGTTCAAGGTGTTGCTAAGGCGAGAAAGTCGCCGCCACTTCACAATAACGCTGCTCGGCATTTTTACTGTCCTCGTCGCGATTTCGGGCAGCACGTTTGGTCCACTCCCGGCATTCCTCCTTGAAGTTGACCTGCGCAGCCTTGCGACACTCGCGCCGTTCGAATGAGCGAATGGCGAAGTTTTCGCAGACGCTGTCGCCGTCGATGGTGTTGCCGTAAACCCGCCACTGCGCCCGATAGCGGTTTCTGCCGTCCCATTCACGGATGGAGGCCGTTGCGACGCTGTAGGGCCGAGCCGGGCGAGCGGGGTTGCGTGCAGCGTTGGCCTTGAAGTCGGCCATGTAGTCTGCGGACACCATGCCTTTCGCCGGTTCTGCCTGAGCGGGACGAGGGACCTGGCCAAAGCGACAGTTCAACACGCTCTCATCAATGACATTGCCGCTTTTCATGCAGTTATCCAGCGGCTGCACGGCGGCGGGCTGTTCCCTGGTTGCGGCGACAGGTAAAAGGTCGGGTGCCTTGGTCGACGGCGCCGGCGCGGGGCTTGCCACCATTGTCGGTTCGCTGTCGATCATGGTGGTCTCTGGTTCAGGTGCAGGTCGCTCGACAGGTGGTGCCAGTGCCACCTTTGGGCTTCGTGCATGAGACACAACCAACCCGGCCAGGCAACCCGCAACGATAAGGCCTGCCAGCCATAGCCAGTAGGGCCGCGACTTGCCCGGTCGAGCGCTGAGTTTACGGCTTGGATGTGCGCCCAGAACGACATCGACCTGGCCCGGCACAAGGCGCTGAATGCGGATGATCCCGTCGTCTTCGGGTTGCTGTGTGGAATCCATTCCTGCTCCAGATCAAGCGGTATGAAGGTGAGCGCCGCGCCTGCTGACGCAGCAGGCATGAAATCTCAACGTTATCGGCCACGCGCCGTGTTTCTGTAACGCTTTGGTGGTGTATGCATTTGGCCTGTCGCGCTAAGGTTGGGACCGTTTTGTTTGACTGATGGATGAACCGCGAATGCACCAGCGTCTTGAGCAGGTTTTTGGTTACACGCAGTTCCGGCCAGGCCAGGAGGCAGCGATCAGTGCCGTACTGGCCAGACGCTCGGCTGCGGCGATTTTCCCGACGGGCTCAGGCAAGTCGCTATGTTATCAATTGCCTGCGTTACTGCTGCCCAATTTGACGCTGGTGGTCTCGCCGTTGCTGGCGCTGATTCAGGATCAGCTTGCCTTTTTGCATCGCCACGGCATTGCGGCGGCAAGCATTGATTCGGCGCAAAGCCGCGATGACGTCGCCGACGTCATGGCACGCGCACGCTCCGGAGAGCTGAAGATCCTGATGATCTCGGTCGAGCGCCTCAAGAACGAGCGTTTCCGCAACTTCATCGCCCAGGTGCCGATTTCCTTACTGGTGGTCGACGAGGCGCACTGTATTTCGGAGTGGGGGCATAACTTTCGGCCTGATTATCTGAAGCTGCCGGACTACCAGCGCGAATTCAACATCCCTCAGGCACTGCTGCTGACGGCGACCGCGACACCGCAGGTCATTACTGACATGCAGGACAAATTCGTCATTACCCCGGAGGATGTCATCACCACCGGCTTCTACCGCGCCAACCTGCACCTGTGGGTCAAGCCGGTCAGCGGGCGTGACAAAAGGCGGCTGCTGGTCGAGTGGCTCAATGAGCGGCGCGGCCAACCGACAATTGTTTACGTGACCCTGCAAAAGACAGCCGAATATATCGCCGCGCATCTGGAACAGAATGGCCTGCCCGCCAGCGCCTACCATGCCGGGCTGCCCAACGATCAGCGCGAGTCGATTCAGAAGCGTTTCATGGGCGGCAGCCTGAACTGCATCGTGGCGACCATTGCGTTCGGAATGGGTATCGACAAAAGCGACATCCGTAATGTGGTGCATTTCGACCTGCCCAAATCCATCGAGAACTACAGCCAGGAAATCGGCCGGGCAGGGCGCGATGGTGGTGCCTCGGATTGTCTGGTGCTGGCCAACCGCGACAGCCTCAATGTGCTGGAAAACTTTGTGTATGGCGACACGCCGGAGCGCGAAGGTATCGCCCGTGTGCTGGCGGATCTGCTCGATGCACGCCATGACGGGCAGTGGGAGTTTCTGCTCGGGCCGCTGGCGGATCTCAGCAATATCCGTCAGCTACCGTTGAAGACCCTGCTGGTGCAGCTGGAACTGCGCGGAATCATCGCACCGCGTTACGCTTACTTCGCCGAGTACCGCTTCAAGTTTCTGCTTCAGCCGCACGATCTGATGGCGCGTTTCGAGGGTGAGCGGCGCGAATTCGTTCAGGCGTTGATCGATACGTCCAGCCGGGCGCGGACCTGGGCCACGGTCAACTTCGACGCGATGTACCAGCAATACGGTGCCGAGCGTGGCCGGGTGGTCAAGGCGCTGGATTATTTTCAGGAAAAGGGCTGGATCGAGCTCGAAAGCAAGCAAATGACCGAGGTCTACAGCGTGTTGCGTAGCGACTTTGATGCACAGGCCCTGAGCATCGAATTGCACGATTATTTCGCTCATCACGAGGCCACTGAAGTTGCGCGCATTCATGCAATGCTTGAGGTGTTCTCCAGTGATCAGTGCCTGACTCATCGGCTGGCACGCTACTTCGGTGATCACAACGCGCCCGAGCAATGCGGCCATTGCTCGGTCTGCCACGGTCAGATCGCCCATCTTCCACAGCCTCCCGCGTTGGAGCCTCTGGAGAGCCGGGATTTTCAGCAGGTGTGCGGCGATTTTATCCACAAGCATCAGGACTACACCGGCCAGCCGCCCAGCGCCGAATGCCTGACGCGCTTTCTGTGCGGCATCAGCGTGCCTTTGTTCACCAAACTCAAGGCTCGCGCCACCGGCGGTTTTGCCTTGCTGGAGGATTATCCGTATGCGCAGGTGAGGGCGTGGGTGCAGGCGATGCTCTAAAACAAAACCGGCCGCTCAAGAGCGGCCGGTTTTGATTCATCAGTAAATCAGTAAATAGCGGCTGTATCAGTCACGATGACGACGATGGCCGTGGTGCTTCGGGCGACGGTCATGATCGCGATAGTAGCGACGATCATCACGGCCACCGCGATAACGACGATCATCGCTGCGGCTTTCGTTGCCCATGTAGTTGCCAAGTGCGGCACCACCACCGCCGCCGACCGCCGAGCCGATCAGGCTGCCGGTGCTGCCGCCAACGCTGCGGCCTACAACGTTACCGCCTGCTGCGCCCAGACCGCCGCCAATGGCTGCTTCTGTACGGTTGCGACGGTCTGCACCGACCGCACCGCCGGCTGCGCCACCCAGGCCAGCACCAATCGCTGAACCGGTGCTGCCGCCGAGCTGTTGACCGACGACCGAGCCGAGTACCCCACCCAATGCTCCGCCTGCGCCTGATTCGAGGTTGCCTGCAGAGGCTGCACCGCCGATCAAGGCAAGAGACAACAACAGTATCGAGGAATACTTCATGTATGGAATCTCATAGGGATGACGGCGCGATCTTGGTGTCAAGTGAAGAATGTAGCAATGCAATTCCGACGAGTAACACGATTGCCACACAAACTGCTAAGTTATTGTTTTGGCTAAGGAACTTAAGTCGGAAAAGAGAGTCTGAGGTTACTTGTGAAAGGCCCGTTTCCAGCGAAACGGGCCTTTTTTGTGGGCGTCTTTTAAGGACGTCAGATGATGCGGGCGGACTCTGCCGATCGCTCAAGACGGATGGCTACGAACTTCGACGTCGGCGTGCTGCTGCCGTCGCCAACGCTTTCCAGCGGTACCAGCGGGTTGACCTCTGGGTAGTAGGCCGCAGCCTGACCGGCCGGAATGTCGAACGCCAACAAGGTGAAGCCTTTGACGCGGCGCTCGCGGTTGTCGCTCCAGATTGAGATCACGTCAGCTTTCTGACCCGGCTGAAAGCCCAGACGAATGATGTCGGCTTCGTTGACGAACAGCACATCACGCTGGCCTTTGACACCGCGATAACGGTCGTCCAGGCCATAGATAGTGGTGTTGTACTGATCGTGCGAGCGCATCGATTGCATGATCAGGTCCGGAATCTGCCCGGTCGAGCTGATGTCTTCATGGATCAGGCTCAGCGGCAACGCGTTGGATTTGAAGTTGGCGCGCGTCGAGGCTGTGTTCCAGCGGCGTGCACCGGCGGCGTTGCCCAGGTAGAAGCCACCCGGATGTTTTACGCGCTCGTTGAAGTCTTTGAAGCCGGGGATGGTATCGGCGATCAGGTCGCGAATGCGGTCGTAGTCTTCGACCAGCCACAACCAGTCCACAGGTGCCTTGCCCAGTGTTGCGTTGGCGATACCGGCGATGATCGCAGGCTCGGAACGCATCTGCTTCGACGACGGCTTCAACTGTCCGTTGGACGCGTGGACCATGCTGAACGAATCTTCCACCGTCACGGCTTGTGGGCCGTTGGCCTGGATGTCGATGTCGGTACGGCCGAAGCACGGCAGGATCAGCGCGTCCTTACCATGGAACAGGTGGCTGCGGTTCAGTTTGGTGCTGATCTGTACGGTCAGGTCGCAGTTGCTGAGGGCTTCTGCAGTGCGATGGCTGTCCGGTGTTGCCTGGGCGAAGTTGCCGCCCAGCGCGATGAACACCTTGGCGCGACCTTCGGCCATGGCGTGAATGGCTTCGACCACGTTGTGGCCATTTTCGCGGGGCACTTTGAACTGGAAGCGTTTTTCCAGAGCGTCGAGCAGGAACACCGGTGGGCGCTCGTTGATGCCCATGGTGCGGTCACCCTGCACGTTACTGTGACCGCGCACCGGGCACAGGCCTGCGCCTGGACGGCCAATGTTGCCGCGCAGCAGCATCAGGTTGGCGATTTCCTGAATGGTCGCAACCGAATGGCGGTGCTGGGTGATACCCATTGCCCAGCACATGATGACGTTCTTGCCCTTGGCGTACATGCGTGCTGACTGTTCGATGTCAGTAAGCGGCAGGCCGGACTGCTCGACAATCTCGTCCCAGGACGTGTCATCGATGGCGGCCAGGTATTCAAGCACGCCTTCGGTGTGTTCGTTGAGGAACGCGTGATCAAAGACCGACGGCTCATTCGCCAGCTGTGCATCACGCTCCCATTGCAGCAGGAACTTGGCCATGCCGCGCAACAGCGCCATGTCGCCGCCCAGGGCAGGGCGGAAGTAGGCGGTGTTGGTCGGACGGTCACCGTTGGTGAGCATTTCGACCGGGTGCTGAGGGTGCTGGAAACGCTCCAGACCACGCTCTTTCAACGGGTTGACGCACACCACCTGCGCGCCGCGTTGTACCGCTTCACGCAGGGGTTCCAGCATGCGCGGGTGGTTGGTGCCGGGGTTCTGGCCGAGGACGAAGATGGCGTCGGCGTGTTCGAAGTCTTCGAACGTCACGGTGCCCTTGCCCACGCCGACGCTTTGCGACAGCGCTACACCACTGGCTTCGTGGCACATGTTCGAGCAGTCCGGGAAGTTGTTGGTGCCATAGGCGCGCACGAACAACTGATACAGGTACGCCGCTTCGTTGCTGGCGCGACCCGAGGTGTAGAACTCGGCCATGTTCGGGCTGGGCAGGTTCTTCAGGTGCTTGGCGATCAGCGCGAATGCGTTGTCCCAGCTGATCGGCTTGTAACGGTCAGTTTCGGCATCGTAGGCCAGAGGCTCGGTCAGGCGGCCCTGATACTCAAGCCAGTAGTCGCTCTGCTCCAGCAATGCACTGACGCTGTAGCGGGCGAAGAAGGCCGGATCGACACGGCGTTTGGTGGCTTCCCAGTTGACCGCCTTGGCGCCGTTCTCGCAGAACTTGACCATGCCGCTTTCCGGCGAATCGCCCCACGCGCAGCCAGGGCAGTCGAAGCCGCCATTCTGGTTGGTCTTGAGCATCATGCGCAGGTTCTTCAGCGCGTTGTCACTGCCCAGCCAGTGTTGCGTCACGCTGATCAGTGCGCCCCAGCCGCCTGCCGCACCTTTGTATGGCTTGTAGCGGGGGATAGGTGTCTTGTCGGCTTGATGATGAGTGCTCACGCTTGAATCTCCATCGCAGGGCTATAGACCCGCGGCGCACTGTGCTGCGGCAGGTGAATTAAATTGAGGTTGTGGCGGCGTGCCCATTGCAGGGCCAGGCCGGTGGGCGACGACAGGCTGACCAGGGTCTGGATGCCGGCGCGCAATACTTTCTGAATCAGTTCCAGGCTGCAGCGGCTGGTCACGATGGCGACGCCGCCTGCCAAGGGGATGTCCTGACGGATCAATGCGCCGATCAGCTTGTCCAGCGCGTTATGGCGGCCAATGTCTTCACGTCCCAGCAACAGCTGGCCGTTACCGTCCATGAACACCGCAGCATGCACAGCGCCACAATGGCGGCCAAGCGGCTGGAACTCACCGATGCGCTGACGCAGGCCTTCCAGCCACTCAATCGGCGGCAAGGTTGCGCCGGGCAACACGTTCAGCTCGGGCAGTGCCTGCTCTACCGCTTCAACGCCACAGAGCCCGCAACCGCTGGTGCCGGCCAGTTGCCGACGTTGTTGCTTGAGTTCCCAGAAGGCACGGCTGGCGATTTCGACTTCGGCCTGCATCGCCGAGTCGCAACCGCTGATTTTGAAGTCGTAGATTTCGTCCTGCGAGGCAATGATGCCGCTGCCCAGGCTGAAGCCGACGATAAAGTCTTCCAGATCGGTGGGGCTGACCAGCATGACTGCCTGGCTGATGCCGTTGTAGGCAATCGCCAGTGCCACTTCTTCGGCAAGTTCGTTACGTGCAGAGTCCGTGCCCTCGAGGTTCGAGTAGCTGTAAGACTGGCTTGCTTCGGGGGCTGGCGTAGCAAAGGACGCCGAGCTGACCTTGCGCGTAACGGGCATGGGCTGAAATACCGGCAGAATGACATCTGCAAGACTAGGCCCGTTCTGGTAAGCCGTCTAATCGCTAGTGCTGATGTGCCGATAGATGACGTCGATCAACGCTCTAGCGCGGCATTTCTGCTACCAGTGCAAAGCAGGCTTCAGCCAGTGCCGAGCGCGGTGCACTGCGGCGCATGATCAACCCCAGCCGGGCCAGCGTACGGGCGTCGGCGATCGGGTGCAGGCGCAAATGCTCGGTGAGCGTTTCCAGGCCGCCATCCAGCGGCATGATCGCGCAGCAAAAACCGCCATGGACGGCCTGCAGCAACTGATGAACGGCATCGGTCTGGATCAATGGATTGGGCTGAAGGCCACGGCTGTGGAAGTTGTGATCGATCGATTGGCGAAAATGCATGCCGCTGGTCAGAGTGCCCAGCGGCAATTCGACCAGATCGGCCCAACTCAACGGTTCGTCACCAAAGGTAAAGTGCCGACGGTCATACAGCAGCCCCATGCGCGTGTCGTCCAGGGTCAGCGAGTCGAAGCGTTCGGTGTCCAGCCGTTCCAGGTACGAAACGCCCAGATCGATACGATTGCTCGCCAGTTGTTCCAGCACCTGCTCGGAACTCAGTGACGACAGCTCGAAGCGCAGATTGGGGTGCATCTGGTGCAGCCGGTGCAGCAATGGCAGCGGATCGAAGCTCGACAGCGGCACTACACCCAAGCGCAGTGTGCCGACCAGATGCCCCCGGCAGGCAGCCGCTTCCGCCTGCAGGCCGTCGTAGGCCGCCAGTACCGTGCGTGCCCAGGCCAACACGCGTTCGCCAGGCGCAGTAAAGCCTTCAAAACGCTGGCCCCGATTGACCAGGGGCAAACCGAGCTCTTCTTCCAGATTGCGCAGGCGCATCGACAAGGTGGGCTGGGTGATATTGCAACGCGCAGCCGCATGGCCGAAGTGCCTCGTTTCATCGAGGGCGATCAGAAACTTAAGTTGCTTGATGTCCATATTCACTCCGCTGGGCCGTCCAGACAGCCGATTCTACGCGTTCAGGCTGAAGGATGGAGCACGCCCTTGATCAGCTCCCGATAATCGTCCACCGCAGCGAACTCTTCGGTGTCTTTCGGGCCTTTCTGGCTGTTGGGCTGGCTGACGGCCAGCAAATGGGCTACACCAAAGTGGCGGGCACTGCGCAGGATCGGCAAGGTGTCGTCGATAAACAGACTGCGTGCCGGGTCGAAGGCTGTTTCGGCCTTCAGAGCGTCCCAAAAATGCTGGCTTTCCTTGGGAAAGCCGTAATCGTGAGAGCTGATCAGGCGTTCGAAATAAGGCGCCAGCTCGATTCGCTCCATCTTCAGCGACAACGAATCGCGGTGCGCGTTGGTGATCATGATCACCCGTTTGCCCGCTTGCTTGATGGCGGCGAGAAAGGTCTCGGCGTCCGGGCGCAGTGCAATCATGTGCGCAATTTCGCGTTTCAGGTCGCGAACCGACAGTTTAAGCTCGGCGCTCCAGAAGTCCAGGCAGTACCAATTGAGCGTGCCCGCGTTGTTTTCGAACAGCGGTTTCAACTCCAGCCAGGCCATGGCGAAGCTGATGCCGTGTAGCTCGGCATACCGCTGCGGCAGGTGTTGCATCCAGAAGTGTTCGTCGTAATGCAGGTCGAGCAACGTGCCGTCCATATCCAGCAGGACGGTATCGATTTCGCTCCAGGGCATGGAAAGCATTCAGGCCTCGTCAGGGGTTGAGAGCGGGTAAGCATATCCGACACAGACATCGGGAAAAGCTCGGTATAGTACCTCGTTCATGTAAAGGAGCCTGTCATGCGTCAGAAACCTACCGTACTTGCCCGTGCAATTGTCGCCAGTAGTCGTCTGTTCCGCGTTGAAGAGCTGCAACTGCGCTTTGCCAATGGCGTCGAGCGGACCTACGAGCGTCTGGCCAGCCGGGGGACGGGGCCCGGCGCGGTGATGATCGTGGCCATGCTCGATGCCGACCACGCGGTGTTGATCGAAGAATATTGCGGTGGTACCGATGCCTACGAGCTGTCCCTGCCCAAGGGCCTGATCGAGCCCGGCGAAGACGTGCTGGCGGCCGCCAACCGCGAACTCAAGGAAGAAGCCGGTTTCGGTGCCCGGCAACTGGAATTGTTGACTGAGCTGTCGCTGTCCCCCGGTTACATGAGCCAGAAAATTCAGGTGGTCCTCGCCACTGACCTGTATGAAGAGCGGCTGGAAGGCGACGAGCCCGAGCCGATTCGGGTCGACCGGATCAACCTGCGCGAGCTGTCGAGTCTTGCGCAGAATGCTCAGTTCAGTGAAGGCAGGGCGCTTGCGGCGCTGTACCTGACCCGTGACCTGCTAACCCAGCGTGGATTGTTCCTGCCATGACCGATTCGTTACAAAACCTGCCGCACCCGCTGCTCGCCCCGGTGATTGAACTGGTCCGCCAGGCGGGCGAGGTGATCCTGCCGTTCTGGCGAGCCAATGTCACCGTCACCACCAAGACCGACGACTCGCCAGTGACCGCCGCCGACCTGGCAGCCCATCAGGTATTAGTCGAGGGTTTGCAGGCGCTTGATCCGAGCATTCATGTGCTCTCTGAAGAAGATGCCGACATCCCGCTCAGCGAGCGAGCGAAATGGGAGCGCTGGTGGCTGGTCGATCCGCTGGACGGCACCAAGGAGTTCATCTCCGGCAGTGAAGAGTTCACCGTCAACGTCGCGCTGATCGAACACGGCCGTGTGGTGTTCGGTGTGGTGTCGATGCCCACCAACAACCGTTGTTACTTCGGCGGTGCAGGGCTGGGTGCCTGGCGCAGCGATGACATCGACCACATCCAGCCGATTGCCGTGCGCACTCAGCCGGGCGAAGGGCAGACCTTTACCGTGGTCGCCAGCCGTCGTCATTCCAGCCCGGAGCAGGAGCACTTGCTGGCTGGCCTGTCGAACGGGCTTGGGCATTTGCAACTGACCAATATCGGCAGTTCATTGAAATTCTGCCTGCTGGCCGAAGGTGCTGCCGATTGCTACCCGCGACTGGCCCCGACTTCGCAGTGGGACACCGCTGCGGCGCAAGGCGTGCTTGAAGGCGCTGGTGGCGAAGTGCTGCAACTGGACGGCAAACCGTTCAGCTACCCGGCACGCGAATCGCTGCTCAACCCGTTCTTCCTGGCGTTGCCTGCCAACGCCGAATGGCGTGACAAACTGCTGGTGCTTGCGCAGTCCTGAGGCCGGCTTCAAGGCCTCTGCCCGGCGAGCGTAGGAGCGAACCGGGCGACGCTTCGCTTGCTCGTGAAAGGGCCGGTGAATCCACAGCAAATCCAGTGCTTGAAACGACGCCTTCGCGAACAAGTTCGCTCCCACAGGTCTGCGTCCAGTGCATCAACTGCGCGCAGCCTCACCGGTGCAATACAAACTGCCCGACGAACTTCACGGCCTGTTCTTCGCTGTCCTGCGCGGTAATGCAGGTGTGCAAGGTCAGGCGGGCGCGGCCTCGGCGTTGGTAGGTGGCGATGAATTTGTCCCACTGCGCCAGCTCTTGCGCGTCGCAGCGGACGATGGCGTCGCTGCGTACCGGCAGTGGATAACTGATCTGCCCGTCCTGAATCACGATATGCCCATCGCTGATCCCGGCCTCGCGTAGCCGCAGGTGCAGCCAGCCCCAGCCCGCCAACACTGCGCCGCAATACAGACTGCCGCCGAACAGCGTGTTCTTGTGATTGACGTTAGGTGCCAGTGGCAGGTGCAGGCGCAGAGTCTGGTTGTGCCAGTCGATCACGCGCATGCCCATTTCGCGGGTCAGCGGAATGTCGTGGTGCAGCACCTGCTCAAGCTCGCGGGCTGCGTCATGCTCAGGCTCAATCGTTGTCATCGGAAGCTCCGCTGCTGTCGCCAAACGTCAGGCCGTGTTTACGCAGTTTGTCGTGCAGGGTTTTGCGCGGCACACCCAGCGCTTCCGCCAGGCTGCGAACCGAACTGTGCGGCCGAGCCAGCTCGGCGGCGATCAAGGCCCGTTCGAAGCTTTCCACCTGATCACTCAAGCCGCCGCCCGGCGGTGGCGCCTGCTCTGCATCGCCGCCCTCCAGCTCCAGTTCCAGGCCCAGCGCAAAGCGTTCGGCGGCGTTTTGCAGTTCCCGGACGTTGCCCGGCCAGTTATGACGCAGCAACAGCGCGCGCTGGCCGGGCTTGAGTTCGTGCTTGGGAATGCCGTGGCGCATGCTCGCAGCATCAGCGTAATGCTCGAACAGCATCAGCGCGTCTTCGCCACGTTCGCGCAACGGCGGGATACGCAGCGAGGCCACGTTCAACCGGTAATACAAGTCCGCCCGGAAGCGGCCCTGATCAGCCGCCTGCCGCAGGTCCTCCTTGGTCGCGGCGATGATGCGGATGTCCAGCGGGATCTGCTGATTGCTGCCCATTCGCTCGACCACGCGCTCCTGCAACAGGCGCAGCAGTTTGACCTGTACGTCCAGGCTCATGCTTTCGATTTCATCGAGGAACAGTGTGCCGCCGTTGGCAAACTCGAACTTGCCGATACGTCGCTTCTGCGCGCCGGTAAAGGCACCGGGCTCATGGCCGAACAGCTCGCTTTCCACCACCGATTCAGCCAGCGCCCCGGCGTTGATCGCCACGAACGGGCCGCTGCGGCGGTTGGACAGGTCGTGCAGTGCGCGCGCCACCACTTCTTTACCCGCACCGGTTTCGCCGAGGATCAACACGTCAGCGCGAGTCCCGGCCAACGCCCCGATCTGCTCGCGCAGACGCAGGATTGGCGGTGACTGACCGATCAGCCGTGTGCTCAATTGCTGGCGATCGCTCAGGGCCAGGCGCAGGCTGCGGTTATCCAGCACCAGACGGCGCAGCGCCAGAGCCCGGCGCACGCTGTCGAGCATGGCGTCGCTGGCGAAGGGCTTTTCCAGAAAATCGTAGGCTCCGGCGCGCATGGCTTTGACCGCCAGCGGCACATCGCCGTGACCGGTGATCAGCAGCACCGGCAGGTCAGGGTCCTGCGCGTGAAGCTGGTCGAGCAGTTCCAGGCCATCCATGCCCTGCATGCGGATATCGCTGACCACCACGCCAGGCCAGTCGCGGCCGATGCGTTCGGCCAGCCCGGTTGCCTCGGACAGCGACAGAACGTTCAGTCCAGCCAGGTCCAGGGTCTGGCGAAGCGCCTGACGCAGGTGCGAGTCGTCGTCGATCAGCACCACCTGAATCTGGCTGTCGATGGCTGTGTCCGAACTCATGCGGAAAGGTCCTCTGGCGGTTGAAGATTGGCCCCGGAAGCGCCGGCACGCAGGCGCAGGGTAAGCACTGCGCCGCCGCTCGGATGGTTGGCGAACAGCAATTCGCCGCCCAGCGCGCGCATCAGCGTATCGCAGATCGCCAGACCCAGGCCAAGGCCCTGAGTGCGGGTCTTGGTCGTGAAGAACGGCTCGCGAGCCCGCGCCAGTGCTTCCTGAGAAAATCCGGGGCCGCCGTTGTCACGAATGTACAGATTGACGCCCTCGGCAGTTTGCTCGGCACTTATCCACAGCCTGCGCGGCGGGCCTTTTTCGGTGAGGGCGTCCAGCGCGTTGGCGATCAGATTGCCAAGCACCTGGCGCAGGCGGGTTTCACCGGCCTGCACCCACAGCGTTGCGTCCGGCAGGTCCCGGATCAGTTCGACTTCCATGGCGCGCCGCCTTGGCCAGCAACGCCAGCGCATCGTCCAGCGCCGGTTGCAGTGCAACGCTTTCAGGGGCGTGCCGGTCACGGCGGGCGAAGGCACGCAAGTGAGCAATGATCGAGGCCATGCGCCCGGTCAGCTCGCTGATCAGCTTGAGGTTGCCGCGCGCGTCTTCGGTGCGCTGATGATCAAGCAGCACTTCGGCGTTTTCGGCGTAACTGCGAATGGCGGCCAGGGGCTGATTCAATTCGTGGCTGATGCTCGCCGACATGGTGCCCAGCGCGGTCAGCTTGCTGGTCTGCACCAGTTCGTCCTGAGCCTGCACCAGTTCCTGCTGCGCCTGTTCGCGCTCCAGCACTTCCTGACGCAGACGACTGTTGAGCCCTTCCAGATCGCTGGTGCGCTCGATAACCCGCATTTCCAGCTCGCGACGTGCCTTGGCTTCGAAGGCGATGCGGTCCAGATAATGACGGCGACGCTGCATCATCAGCCCCAGCAACAACATCAGCACCAGAAGCGCTGCGCCGCCAATCGCCACCACCGTGCGTACCTGGCGGTCGACAAGGGCGCGAGGCGCGAGAATGTTGACGTTCCAGCCGGTTTCTTCGATGGCCTGGGTCTGGGTCAGCCAGGCATGTTCATCAATCCTCAGGGGCCTTGGATCGCGGGTCGGGTAGGACTGAATCGCGACGATGGCCTTTTTCTCGTCATCGGTCAGGTCGCGGGTCGCCCGAAAGCGCCACTCAGGGTTGGAGGTCAGGATTACCACGCCGTTCTGATCGGTCAGCAGCAGTTGCTCGGGCGTCTTGCCCCACAGGGTTTCGGTGTGGTCCAGGTCGACCTTGACCACCAGCACGCCGATCACCCGATCACCATCGCGCACCGGGCCTGCGAAGAAGTAACCACGCTTGGCCGACGTGGTGCCAAGGCCGAAGAAGCGCCCGGTTCTGCCCGCCAGAGCATCGATGAAATAGGGTCTGAAGGAAAAGTTTCGGCCGATGAAGCTGTCCTTCTGTTCCGAGTTCGAGGCGGCCAGGGTCAAGCCGTTGGCGTCCATCAGGTACATGACGTCGGCACCGGTCTGGCGCGTTATCTCGCTGAGTAGACGATTGGCGTTTTTCAGCGTGGTGACATCGCTCGGTGCGGCCAGTGCGCCGCGCAATGCGGGCAGGTCGCCGAGAATCTGCGGCAGGGTTTCATAACGGTGCAGAGTGCCGAGCAGGTTGGCGACGTACAGGTCCAGGGTCTGGCGGTTCTGGTTGGCCAGCACGTTGCGGTAATAACGTTCGGCCAGATGCTCCAGCGGCCACAGCAGCGGCGCCAGGCACAGTGCCAGAAGGGCAAGGCTGCGCCAGCGAGGGCGAGGCGGCAGAGCAGCAGAAGTCATGGTCATGGATTGGCCGTCGCCGAAGGGTTGGCGATGCCTGTCGGCGACAAGGCCGGTACAGGCAACAGAAACACCCGGTCGATCCTGACGTGGGCATCAGGCGCGTATTATGCCCGCCGCTGGCTTGTCAGGCATCCGGACATTACGCCGGGTGGCCTGTGATCATGTGTTCAGGGAAACAGATCGGCTTCTTTCAGGCGTTTGCCTTGCTGGTCTTTGGCCGACAGATTGGGCTGGCCGTCGAATTGCCAGTCGATGGCCAGGTCCGGGTCGTTCCAGGCGATGCAACGCTCAGCTGACGGCGTATAGTAGTCGGTGGTCTTGTAGAGAAACTCGGCATTCTCGCTGAGTACTACGAAGCCATGCGCAAAACCTTCCGGCACCCACAGCTGCCGGGCGTTTTCAGCGGACAGCTCGACGCCGACCCACTGACCGAAGTTCGGCGAACTGCGGCGAATGTCCACGGCCACATCCAGCACCTTGCCAACGGTGACGCGCACCAGTTTGCCCTGGGCGTTTTCGATCTGGTAATGCAGGCCGCGCAGCACGCCTTGCTGCGAACGCGAGTGGTTGTCCTGCACGAACTCACGGGTCAGGCCAGTAGCAGCCTGAAAAGCCTTGGCGTTGAAGCTTTCATAGAAGAAGCCTCGTTCATCACCGAATACCTTGGGTTCCAGAATCAGGACTTCCGGCAATTTTGTCGCTACTACGTTCACGTGGCTTCCCCTGCAATCTTCAATAAATGGTGGCAGCTCGACAGTCTGCACTCACGCGCGTCTGCCGAAACGTAGGGCTATCAGGCAATCAGGTCCTTTGGGTCGGTAAAACCAAGTCGTTCGCCCTGATAACTGCCGTCCTGAACCCGGCGGCACCAGTCCAGGTTGTCCAGATACCACTGCACCGTCTTGCGCAGCCCGGACTCGAAGGTTTCTTCGGGCGTCCAGCCCAGGTCGTTGTCGATTTTGCTGGCATTGATGGCATAGCGCTGGTCGTGGCCCGGACGGTCAACCACGTAGGTGATCAGGTCGCTGTATTGCGCAACGCCCGTCGGATGCTGCGGGGCCAGCTCATCGAGCAGCGCACAGATACCGCGGACGACGTCGATGTTTTTCTGCTCGTTATGGCCGCCGATGTTGTAGGTCTCGCCGACTTTGCCTTCGGTCACGACCTTGAGCAGTGCCCGTGCGTGATCCTCGACGTACAGCCAGTCGCGCACCTGCAGGCCATTGCCGTACACCGGCAGCGGCTTGCCCGCCAGGGCGTTGAGAATCACCAGCGGGATGAGCTTTTCGGGAAAGTGGAACGGCCCATAGTTGTTGGAACAGTTGGTCACCACCACAGGCAGACCATAGGTGCGATGCCAGGCACGCACCAGGTGATCGGACGCCGCCTTGCTCGCCGAGTAGGGCGAGCTGGGCGCATACGGCGTGGTTTCGGTAAACAGATCATCGACGCCGTGCAGGTCGCCATACACCTCATCGGTAGAGATATGGTGAAAGCGGAACGCTTGACGTTCAGTTTCCGGGAGTTTCAGCCAGTAAGCGCGCGTGGCTTCCAGCAGGCTGTAGGTGCCGACGATGTTGGTCTGAATGAACTCGGCCGGGCCATCGATGGAGCGGTCGACGTGGGACTCAGCCGCCAGATGCATGATCGCCTGCGGCGCGAACCGCTCCAGCATCGCACTGACGCTGGCCTGATCGCAGATATCCGCCTGCACGAACTCATAGCGCGTGTCGGTCGCAATGGACTGCAACGATTCAAGGTTGCCCGCGTAGGTCAGTTTGTCGAAGTTCAGCACTTCGTGTTCGGTGTTGTTTATCAGGTGGCGGATCAGTGCAGAACCAATGAAACCTGCGCCCCCGGTAACGAGTATTCGCATTAACTGACCTTCTTGTGTGTTTTGACGTAATAGCAGCATAGCGCTTGAGCGCATATGGCGAGATAAGGCCATTAAACCCGAGCAGGCGGTTGAATAAAACTCTGGCGGGCTTCCAACACTGAAGTACTCGTGCTGATGGGGAGTGCAGAGCAATCCCCCGGCAATGCCCTTATAGTTGCGCGACTGCCCATGACGCCTTGCTCGTCGAGGCCGGGCCTTCCAACAAGATCGAGGTTCTCCATGCCGCTTGCCACGCTCATCCGCCGGTCCAGTCTGCCTTGCCCCGAGGTGAGCGTGGATCAGGCGCTGCAGTTGCTCGCGCAGCATTACGGCTTGAGCGGCACGCTGAAAACGCTGGGCAGCCAGCAGGATCGCAACTTTCTACTTGAAACCGACACGCGGCGTTATGTGCTGAAAATCTGCCACGGGGCCTATTCAACCACTGAACTGAACGCCCAGCACGCGGCGCTGCAACACCTGAGCAGCCACAGCGCCGTTGGCGTGCCCGGCGTGATTGGCGCCAATGACGGCGAGCAACTGCTATCCATCAGGATCGACGGGCAGGCGGTTCACGTGCGCTTGCTTGAATTCATTGATGGGCAGTCATTGGGGCACGCCGGGCATCTGGGCCATGAGGTGGTGGTCGGGTTGGGCGAACTGTGTGCCCGTGTAGACCTGGCACTGGCAGGCTTCGAGCATCCTGGCCTGGAGCGCATTCTGCAATGGGATCCGCGCCACGCTCATGCGCTGATCAAGCACCTGCTGCCGGTGATCAAGGACGCCGACGCTCGCGCCTGTGTCATCGAGGCTGGTGAACAGGCTCATCGTCGTTTGTTGCCATTGATAGCAGCGCTGCCGATACAGGCGGTGCATCTGGACATCACCGAGCACAACGTGGTCTGGCTGCGTGATGCACAGCGCCAATGGCAATTGCAGGGGTTGATCGACTTCGGCGATCTGGTCAGCACCTGGCGAGTGGCCGACCTGTCGGTGACCTGCGCGGCGCTGCTGCACCATGCCGACGGCGACCCGCTGTACATCCTGCCAGCCATTCGCGCCTACCACGCCCTCAATCCGCTGAAGACCGAAGAATTGCAGGCGCTCTGGCCGCTGATCGTCGCTCGATCCGCGGTGCTGGTGCTCAGCAGCGAACAGCAGGCCAGCATCGAGCCGGACAACGCGTACATCCAGGCCAACCTTGCCGGGGAATGGAACATCTTCGACGTCGCCACTTCGGTGCCGATGGCGCTGATGGAAGCGGCGATTCTGCAGGCCGTGGGTGTGGGATTTCCGTCTGCCGGTCAGCCCGCTTACCAGCCTATGCTGCCCGCTCTGCAGGGGCTCAAGCCGACAGTGGTGGATCTGGGCGTGCTCAGTGAGCACTTTGTAGCAGGCAACTGGGAGCAAAGTGGCATTGATGAATACCTGCTCTCCCAGGCTGCGGGTGACGATGGCCTGTCTGCCAGCCGCTTTGGGGAATACCGGTTGTCGCGCACCTTGCCTGACAGCGCGAAGGAGCCCGAAACCTTCGCCCTGCACGTTGAATTGCATGTGCCCGCGGAAACGGCGCTGCATGCACCGTTCAACGGCACTCTGCGGCTGACCGCGGATGCTGCATTGTTGCTGGTCGGGGAAGGCATAAGTCTGAAGCTGTGGGGCGTGCTGCCGGATGCTTCACTGGCTGATCAAGTATCAGCAGGCGCGTTGATCGGGCAGGGCGGTGGTTCGCTGTTGCTGCAACTGTGCACCATGGCAGACCTCAGCCCGCCGCTGTTCACCACACCTGCCTGGGCGGCAGCCTGGCGCACAGTGTGCCCGTCGCCATCGGCCTTGCTCGGTTTTGATTGTGACGCGCCAGCGCTCGCAGACGCCGCGCAGTTGCTGGCGCGGCGGGATGCCAGCTTCGCCCGCTCGCAAAAACACTACTATCAGGCTCCGCCGCAGATCGAGCGTGGCTGGCGCAATCACCTGATCGACATGCAGGGCCGTTCCTATCTGGACATGCTCAATAACGTCGCGGTCCTCGGCCACGGCCACCCGCGCATGGCCCATGAAGCGGCTCGTCAGTGGTCGCTGCTCAACACCAACTCGCGCTTTCATTACGCGGCAATTGCCGAGTTCTCCGAGCGTTTGCTCAAGCTGGCGCCCGAGGGCATGGACCGCGTGTTTCTGGTCAACAGCGGCACCGAGGCCAACGACCTGGCAATCAGGCTGGCCTGGGCCTACAGCGGCGGACGCGACATGCTGAGTGTGCTGGAGGCGTATCACGGCTGGTCGGTGGCGACCGACGCCATTTCCACCTCGATTGCCGACAACCCGCAGGCACTCAGCACCCGCCCGGACTGGGTGCATCCGGTCACCGCACCCAATACCTATCGCGGGCCGTTTCGTGGCGCTGACAGTGCGCCGGAGTATGTGCGCAGCGTCGATCAGGTACTCGCCACGCTGGCAGAGCAGCAACGGCAGGTGGCAGGCTTTATCTGCGAGCCGGTGTACGGCAATGCGGGCGGGATTTCCCTGCCTGCGGGTTATCTGCAACAGGTGTATCAGAAGATCCGCGCAGTGGGTGGCGTGTGCATTGCCGATGAGGTGCAGGTGGGTTACGGCCGTCTTGGGCATTACTTCTGGGGCTTCGAAGAGCAGGGCGTGGTGCCGGACATCATCAGCATGGCCAAGGGTATGGGCAACGGCCATCCGCTGGGCGCGGTCATCACCCGTCGTGAGATCGCCGAGGCGCTGGAGGCCGAGGGCTATTTCTTCTCCTCATCCGGTGGCAGCCCGGTCAGTTGCCGTATCGGCATTGCGGTGCTGGACGTCATGGAGGAAGAAAAGCTCTGGGACAACGCCCGGCTCGTGGGCGATCACTTCAAGGCGCGCCTGCTGGCACTGGCCGATAAACATCCGCTGGTAGGCGCGGTGCATGGCATGGGGTTTTATCTGGGCATGGAGCTGGTCCGCGACCGTCAGACCCTGGAACCCGCCACAGAAGAAACCGCGCAGCTTTGCGAACGCCTGCGTGAACTGGGCATCTTCATGCAGCCGACCGGCGACCACTTGAACATCCTCAAAATCAAACCCCCGATGTGCACCACCCGGCAAAGCGTGGATTTTTTCGTCGACAACGTATCGAAAGTGCTCCTCGAGCTGGAATAGAGGACGCAGAGCGTCCAGAACCGCATACCCACGCGGAGCATGGGCACGATAGGTGGTGCCCGGGCACCCACCGTTCCGCATGCACCGGCGAGGGAATGGGCACGATAGGTGGCGCTTGGACACCCATCGTTCCGCACGCCCCAGCGAGGGAATGGGTACGATAGGTGGCGCCCGGGGGCCCACCGTTCCGCATGCACCAGCGAGGGAATGGGTACGATAGGTGGCGCTCGGGCACCATCTTTCCGCACGCACCAGCGGGGGAATGGGCACGATAGGTGGCGCCCGGGGGCCCATCGTTCCGCACGCTCCAGCGTGGGAATGCCGTTCGTGACGCTCCGCGTCACACCCAGCTTGGGGAATGGGCAATGTCATGAATTTTAAGCCGATTAATATCGGTAAAAATAACAAAATATAGTGAGCGGAACAAGATTTTAGCTTTTAATGCCGATTTATATCCGCTATAAAGGCGTTCATAATCGTCATCGCTCGTCTGCTATGGTGATAAGTCCTTTGCATCCGCCCCTGGAGATATTTTCATGAGCCGTATCGTTTCTGTCGCTGCTACCCAGATGGCCTGTTCCTGGGATCTGGAAGCCAACATCGAGACCGCTGAAAAGCTGGTGCGTGAAGCTGCCGCCAAGGGTGCACAGATCATCCTGATTCAGGAACTGTTCGAAACCCCGTACTTCTGCCAGAAGCCGAACCCGGACTATCTGCAGTTGGCGACTACTATCGAATCCAACGTCGCAATCAAGCATTTCCAGAAGCTCGCCAAAGAGCTGCAGGTTGTTCTGCCGATCAGCTTCTTCGAGCTGGCCGGCCGTGCACGTTTCAATACCATTGCGATCATCGACGCAGACGGCACCAACCTGGGCATCTACCGCAAGAGCCACATCCCGGACGGCCCCGGCTACCACGAAAAGTACTACTTCAACCCAGGCGACACCGGCTTCAAGGTCTGGCAGACCCGCTACGCGAAAATCGGCGTCGGCATCTGCTGGGACCAGTGGTTCCCGGAGTGCGCACGCAGCATGGCGTTGCAGGGCGCAGAAATTCTGTTCTACCCGACCGCCATCGGCAGCGAGCCACACGATAAAACCATCAGCTCCCGCGACCACTGGCAGCGCGTGCAGCAAGGCCATGCCGGCGCTAACCTGATGCCGCTGATCGCCAGCAACCGCATCGGTAACGAAGAGCAGGATGGCTACGACATCACCTTCTATGGCTCGTCGTTCATTGCCAACCAGTTCGGTGAAAAAGTCGCCGAGCTCAACGAAACCGAAGAAGGCGTACTGGTCCACAGCTTCGACCTTGACGAGCTGGAGCACATTCGCAGCGCGTGGGGCACGTTCCGTGATCGCCGTCCGAACCTGTACGGCGCGGTGAAGACCCTCGACGGTTCGCTGGAGTCCTGATCGCCATGACCACGCTCAATAGCACGCCACGCGCCGACGGTTTCCACATGCCTGCCGAATGGGCACCGCAAACCCAGGTCTGGATGGTCTGGCCCGAGCGCCCGGACAACTGGCGCCTGGGCGGCAAGCCCGCCCAGGCCGCCCACGTTGCCATCGCCAAGGCCATCGCCCGCTTTGAGCCGGTTACCGTGGGTGTGTCTGCCGCGCAGTACGACAACGCCCGCGCACGGTTGGACATGCCGAACATCCGGGTCGTGGAAATGAGCAGCAACGACGCCTGGGTGCGCGACAGCGGCCCGACGTTCGTCATTAACGAGCGTGGCGAAGTACGCGGTGTGAACTGGGAATTCAATGCCTGGGGTGGCTTCGACGGCGGGTTGTATGCGCCGTGGAACCTGGACTCTCAACTGGGCAGCAAGGTACTGGAAATCGAGCGCTGCCCGCGTTACGTCACCGAAGGCTTCGTGCTGGAAGGCGGCTCGATTCACGTTGACGGCGAAGGCACACTGATTACCACCGAAGAGTGCCTGCTCAATCGCAACCGCAACCCGCACCTGACCCGCGAACAGATCGAAGCAATCCTCGGTGATTATCTGGCTGTGGATAAAGTCGTCTGGCTGCCGGATGGTCTGTTCAACGACGAAACCGACGGGCATGTGGATAACTTCTGTTGCTACATTCGTCCGGGCGAGGTGTTACTGGCCTGGACCGATGATCCCGAAGACCCCAACTATTCACGTTGCCATGCGGCGCTGGGTATTTTGGAAAACACACTGGATGCAAAGGGGCGCGCGTTTATCGTTCATAAAATGCCGATTCCTGGCCCATTGTTCGCCACAGAAGAAGAATGTGCAGGCGTCGATCAGGTGCACGGCAGCCAGGAACGCAACCCTTCGGTGCGTTTGGCCGGGTCCTATGTGAACTTCCTTATCGTCAATGGCGGCATCATTGCGCCGAGCTTCGACGATCCGATGGACGAAAAGGCCCTTGAAATACTGCAAACGCTGTTTCCAGAACACGAAGTGGTGATGGCACCTGGCCGCGAATTACTGCTGGGTGGCGGCAATATCCACTGCCTGACGCAACAGCAACCGGCACCTCACAACGCCTAGTTAGAAATAACTAGTAACATCGGATGGGCGCAACTGGTCCCGTTCTTGCTGTACCAAGCCCATCACCCGATGGGCTTTTTGTTTTTACCTGTCGAGTAACATCCTGTAACAGATGTGCAGGTCGCTATTCCTGAAGCAGGTTGGTAAACCTTCGTCTTCTTAGCTTGACTGTCATATGGCGTGAGTAGATTTAGCCCCTCATGAAATCAAGAGGTTTTCGTTATGAACGCAGGTATGAACCAGCAGCGTGCTCGTGGTTTTTCTGCTTCTCTCAGTAACGAGGCCCGCCAGCTAGTGGCGGATTGGTTAAGGACGACCAAGCCCGCGAAATCCAGACCGGATGTTCGCGCAATGTTGTTACAGCGTTACCCGGCAGGCCTGTTCAACGATGCCGAGCTCGAAGCGTTGCTCCGCGTGTTGACCGAGCGTGTTGATTGCTCCGGCAACCTTGGCTGAGCCGCTCTAGGCCGGCCATCTGCGTGTTTGACACCCCCATGCGTCGGGACTAGGATTCGCGTCCCACCGTCTGCGGCTCAACCCTGTACGTGCATCAGCAGTCCACTGCGATGAATTCGTGTCGCCTCCTATACTGCTTGTTCAGAGGCTGGAGGCCCCGATAGCCATTGGCTGTCGCTGCAGCGCGTGTCAATTCGCAGAAAAGGAAGACAAGATGCTTAACAAACGTATGGGCATGCTCGCTTTGGGCATCATCAGCGCAAGTCAGGCCATGGCCGAAGGGCAGGCAGACTCGAAGGGTTTCGTCGAAGACAGCAGGCTGATCGTCAACCTGCGTAACGCCTACATCAATCGCGACTACAAGAACGACCGTGAAGACAAGTCCGAATGGGGCCAGGCTTTCATGGGCAACTTCGCGTCCGGTTTCACTCAGGGCACTGTGGGCGTCGGCGTTGATGCCTTTGCCCTGTACGGCATCCGTCTGGATGGTGGCAAGGGTCGCAGCGGCAATGGCGGCATCGATTTTTTCAAGCAGGGTGACAGCGGCGCTGCTGCCGATGACCTGTCCCGTGCAGGCGCGGCGGTAAAGGCCCGTATCTCCAATACCGTCATCAAGTATGGCGACCAGATGCCTCAGTTGCCGGTGCTCAGTTACGACAACTCCCGTCTGCTGCCGGAAAGCTACACCGGCACCATGATCACCTCCAAAGAGATCGACGGGCTTGAAGTGGTTGCCGGACGTTTCACCCAGGAGGCGCGTAAAAGTGCTGAGGGTCGCGACAGTGGTGATCTGAAAAGCATCAACGTCTACGGTGCCAGCTACAAGTTCACCGATGCATTCAGTGCCGCTTTCTACGCCTCCGACAACGAAGACGTGCTCAAGAAGCAGTACGTCAACCTGAACTACGTCTTTGCGCTGCCGCAAGATCAGTCGCTGACCTTCGACTTCAACGGCTACAAGACCAAGCTGGACAAGGACTTCACCACCAGCGATGCGCGTGACAACAAAATCTGGAGCCTGGCCGCGACCTGGGCTGTGGGCATCCACTCCTTCACCCTCGCACACCAGCGCAGCACCGGCGACATGGGCTACGCCTACGGCGGCTACCGCAACGATGGCGGCTTTGGTGATGGCGGCAACACCATCTACCTCGCCAACTCCTACTGGTCCGACTTCAACGGCAAGGACGAGCGCTCGTGGCAGGCTGCCTACGGCGTCGACCTGTCCGGTCTGGTCCTGCCCGGTCTGAGCTACAAAGCTGCTTATGTACGCGGCGACAACATTGACGACGGCACGCCTGGAAGCGGCGATGGCACCGAACGCGAGATCTTCAGCCAGCTGACCTACGTGGTTCAGAGCGGTCCGGCCAAGGACCTCTCGATCCGCCTGCGCAACTCGTTCCTGCGCGTCTCGGATGATGCGTTGGCGTACAACAGCGAAGGCAACGAGACGCGTATCTTCGTCGACTACCCGATCAACGTTTTCTGATCCGAGGGCGGCGGCCTGGTAAAGGCCGTCGCCTGACTCAGTCCGCGACCAACTGAACAAACACCGCGAAGCTGCCGAGGAATATCCAGAAAAAGCTGAACAGCCAAGGGCTGCGCTTGGAGAACAGCAAGGACTTTTTCGGCCCGGTTTCGCTGGATTCCCAATCGCTGAACAGCGGTGAGTCGTCATAGGTCAGCCCGATGACCGGCTCGCTGAGCAGCAACTGAGCCTGTTTGTGATGCCAGTGCTGAATGATGTCGCACGCTGCCCGAATGCCCGGCCAGGCGAACAGCGTACTGAGCAGCCCCAGCAAGGCCAGCATCGGCGGCACCACCAGCGTGAACATCGCGCCCCATTCAGTGTTCATGTTCGCCATGGACGACGCGTAAGCAATCACCAGAAACGACTGCGCCGATAAATAGGCGTTGGTGCGGTTGGACAGGTTGGTGGTTTCGTAATGAATTTCGCGTCGATAGAAATCCAGCCGTTCCTTGGGCGAGCCAAACAATTTGACCTGCTGCTCATCCACCACGCTTTGGGGTGTCTGATCCGTAATGATTCTGGGCACTGGCGTTACCGATTTGTAAAAGATGCTGGATAGACTCCCTTGTGCATCGAGCAGTTCGGCTTAAATCCCCGCATAAGGGACCGTTCATCCTGTGAGCACGTTTCGACGAACAGGGACATAGTCATGACCATCACCCCCACGCTACACACAGACCGCCTGCTGCTGACGCCCTTGCAGCTAGAGGATGCGCCAGCTGTCCAGCAGCGTTTCCCTCTATGGGAAATCGTGCAGTACCTGAACAACCGCGTCCCCTGGCCTTATCCACAGGACGGTGCGCTACGTTACATTCAGGACGTCGCACTGCCCGCCATAGCAAACAGCACCGAATGGCACTGGATGATCCGCCTGCAGAGCGCGCCCCAAGAGATCATCGGCAGCATTACCCTCATGACCCACCACGGCAACAACCGCGGCTTCTGGCTACACCCGGACTGGCAAGGCAATGGCTACATGAAAGAGGCCTGCCGTGTGGTCAATCGACAGTGGTTCGAAGCACTGGGCATGCCCGTGATGCAAGTACCCAAAGCCGCCCCGAATGAAGCCTCGCGGCGTATTTCGATCAACGAAGGCATGCGCATAGTGAGCACCCAGGACGGGGAGTTTGTTGGCGGACGGTTCGAGGTAGAAGTCTGGGAGATGACGCGGGAGGAGTGGTTGCGCCTACACGAATAATAGTTACCTCTGTTTTCCTTCCTGATGATGTGTCCCTCAACCCTCTAGGCAGTCATGGCGCATGCCTGTACCTTTCTTCGCTTAAGACAATACAGCGCTGTGAGCCTACCGCATCTGCGAGAGCCGCGAGCTGAAAACCGGAGTGGCTCTGCAAAGCATGGAAGGCAAGAAGCTCAAAATTATGGTTTCCTCGACTGTCTACCTACGGCGTGGAAGAGTTGCTGGACCGTGTCTACACGTTGCTGACCAGCTTTGATTATGAAGTGTTGATGTCTCACAAGGGCACCATTCCCGTATCGTCAGGACAGACCGCATTTGAAAACTGCCTGGCAGCGGTGCAACAGTGTGATTTGTTTCTGGGTATCATCACGCCTCAATACGGTAGCGGTGTGGACACCACTGGCATTTCCATCACCCATCAGGAAATGAAACTCGCTATCGAACTGAAGAAACCTCGGTGGTTTCTGGCTCATGATCGCGTTGTATTTGCGCGGACCTTGCTCCGGGAGCTTGGTTACAAAAATCAGGCGCTAAGGCAAACCCTCACTTTGAGGCCCAAGGCCACTTCCATCACTGATCTGAAAGTCATCGACATGTACGAAGACGCCACTATGGAGCAGTTGCCCTTGAGCGATCGCCAAGGCAACTGGGTTCAGAAATTTGATCGTGATGATGATGCCGGCCTGTTCGTTGTGGCTCAATTCTCGCGCTACCAGGATCTTGAGCAGCGCCTCATAGATCATTTGGGTGACAGTGAAATGGTCGCCCAGCGTTTGAAGGAAGACCATGAGTAGAAGCCCATCCCAACTCAAGAAACTGCTGCTGGGCGAGAGCCAGAACCTTGAGCTCAAGCCGCGCGCGAGCGCTCAGATATGTGGGCCGCATGTTTGCGCCTTTCTCAACTCCCAAGGCCTCAACTCCCAAGGCGGCTACCTGCTATGCGGCGTCGACGATGATGGCCAGGTTCTCGGCGTGGATGACGCTCAGCGTGTTGCGCAGAGAATGGAGAGCCAGCTCAAAGCCCAGATCCAGCCCCCAGTATTATTTTCGGTTGAAGTGCAGGAGATCGATGATCGCCAAGTGCTGGTAATCGAAGTGCCCTCAGGCAAAGATGTCCCCTATGCCTTTCGAAATGATATCTACATCCGTCAGGGCGAAAGTACCGTAAAGGCCAGCGTCGATGTCATTCGCGATATGGTCCTGCGCAAGCAGATTGAGCCAGAGCGTTGGGAGCGACTGTTTTCCTCTGAACTGGACGAGCAACAGCTATCTCGCACAGCCTGTCAGAAACTACTTTCTGCACCTCGTATCCCATTGGAAGTCAGGCAGTCCGAGCAGGGGTTACTGCATCAGTTGCAGCTACTTTCACTCGCAAAATACGGTCGCCTTACCAACGCGGCCGATGTTTTACTCGCTCAGGATCCTGTGCGTCGTCATCCTCAGGCGCGAGTGCGAGCAGTTTGTTACAGCAGCAAAACCGCCAATGAGTATCAGGATCTGCAACATTTTGCAGGCCCGATGACAGAAGTGATCGAACAGTTATCCGCATTCATCATGCGTAACACCCCGGTCAAGGCGCGCTTTAGCCAAGGCCGCAATCAACGTGAAGACTTACCGTTGTATCCGGAGATGGCTATACGTGAAGGTATCGTCAACGCTTTCGCTCATCGAGACTACAGCAGCTTTTCCGGCGGCATCAAAGTAGAAATCAGTCCGGTCCGACTGCAGATCTGGAACTCCGGCAGCCTTCCTGACGGCGTCGATGCGGACAAGCTCCAACAGGGCCATATTTCAGTGCTGCGCAATCCTGATATTGCCCACGCACTTTATTTACAGGGCTATATGGAAAAGCTGGGTCGCGGCAGCGTACTTATTCGTCAGGCCTGCGAAGAGAACGGCCTTGCGCCTCCTGTTTGGTATAGCGAAGGAAACTCTGGAGTCACCCTCACGTTCTTTACCCCGGAAGTGACCCCGGAAGTGACCCCGGAGGTCACCCCGGAAGTCGAAAGGCTGATTGTGCTCGTAAATGGAGATATCAAACGCATAGAGCTTCAGCACCAGTTGAAGCTGGCTGACGCGGAACACTTCCGTAAACATTACCTTTCGCCCGCGCTTGAGCAGGGCGTTCTCGCCATGACGATTCCGGAAAAACCGACCAGCAGCAATCAGCGATATCGTCTGACGAGCCTAGGGAAAATCGTTCGTAAGCGACTCGACGGGCAATGAGCGCCTTGACGATCAGGCCCGCCAACAAAAAAGCTAAAGTGGTCGCGGTTCCTGGATAGGGAACCTGACGTCGAGCCTTTGGTACGGGAGCAAACACACTGAAACAGATTCTAGAAAATGACCCCGACATCACCCTGGCAACGGTCCAGCCCGAAGACTTCGAAACCTTGGTGGCCATACGTATCGACGCCATGCGCGAAAGCCTCGAGCGCGTTGGTCGGTTCGACCCGGTGCGCGCCCGAGAGCGTTTTCGTGAAGGGTTTTCTGCGTCATGCACACATTACATTCAGTTCGCCGGCAGTAAGGTCGGCTTCGTGGTCGTCAAACCGAGCAGCGACGGCCTGCTGCTGGATCACCTGTATATCAAGCCGGCTGTTCAAGGGCAGGGCATTGGTTCTGCCGTGCTTCGGCAGGTGTTCGCGCAAGCGGACGCAAGCGCATCCACAGTAAGAGTGGGCGTCCTGAAGGAAAGCGACTCCAACCGCTTCTACCTCCGCCACGGTTTTCAGCTCGTTGAGAGCGGCGAGTTCGACAACTACTACCTCCGCCCGCAACGTCTGCCGATGTGCTGACGGGTTGGGATCAACCCGCCGAGGCAGCTTTCTCCGCCGCACGTGCAGCGAGCATGGCCGCCTCCGATTCTTGGGTGTGCAGCTCACCTTTGTACGCCAGTTGATTGAAGAACATGCCGTCGATCTGATCTTTCGATGGCGTCGACGTCTTGGGAATAAACAACGCGCCCAGATCCAGCGAGCTGGCGAAGTTCTCTTTGGTCAGGTTGTACCGTCCCAGATAACTACCGCTCCACGGCGAATCGGCATCGACCATATCGATAGCCGTCTCCCGGTAGGTGGCGGCTGCAGCTTTCAGCCCACTGGACGCATTCAGCAGCGTGTTCAATTGCTGTGTGTCCGCATCGCTCAACTCACCGGAACTGTTGGTCGCCTTCAGATTGCCGTTTGCCTCAATCGTGAAGCCAAACTTCTTGCTGGCCAGATCCGGATAGACAGACGCCAGCGTCGACTTGAACGCTTCATACGAAGTCTTCAACGCCTCCGTAGAGTTAGTATGTTGCGCCGCCTTCTGCGGGAAGTCAGGTGACTGCGAGCGGCCTATCCAGGTATCGACTGCTTCCATCGGCTCAGTGGTTGCAGGCACTTCGGTACTCGGGTGGTAAACAACGGCAGGCGTGTTGGCGGCAGCGTTCTTCAGCGCTTCTTTCTGCGCATCGGTGAGCGGCTGCGGCGTGAGCGTGATGCCGGAATTGGGCAGGGTGATGGTGGGAGAGGTGTTGTTGCCGGGGGTTAGTGAGATAACCATTTCATCGATCCATGATTGCGGGGTGTAAGGAGGGTATCGACGGGGTGGGGGAGAGCTTGAGGGGAGGTCGGGGGGCGGAAAATATCCCGACGTACTTGCAAGGCGCGCATTGCCGCGCGCGCCCTTAACGGTATTAATGCTTCTTCAGGACTCTGCGTAGCTCAATACAGTGTCCTTTAGGGCATCGGCAAAACCGTAAATATCGTCCAGGGAAGCGATCGGGTGGCGGGTCTCGCCTTTGTCCTTTTCAAAAATACCGATGTATTTCTGAGCGCGATTGAAATGCAGGCGAGTGATGGGTTTTCGGTTGTTGTCATCCAGAAGAATGCCGAAATAACTTTGTGTATCACGATGAGCAATACGTTTCGCTTCAACCACAGTGCGGATAATCGACTTGACGATATGGAAGCCTTCCATTTCTTCCACCGTCGTTACGATCCGGTCGTCTAACGGCTCTTCCTTTTCAGGCTGAGTGTTATTTTCGATGATGGTTTCGGCCACCGTGGGTGCCTGAACTCCGCTCATTGCCAGCTTCAACCGGTCGTTGACCTGATCGTTCAGAAATTGCGAGGTGGCCTTTTTGGTCAGAATCGTGAACTGCTCACGTACCTTCTGAGTGATCGCGCCCTCATAAATGCGTGACGCGAAGTAACGGACGAAATCGTCGTCCGGCTGACTGAACTGGGCCGCAATCACACGCTTGATCTGACCTACGTACTTCAACTCACCAGCGGCATTGAGAATTGACTCAACGTCGAAGGACGACTTGGTCAGCTTCTGTAATTCCGGAATGGCATGGTCATCAATCGCCAACAGGTCCAGTTCAAGAAATGGTTTTTCATCCATCTTGTTAGGCGCGTCCAGGTCTGTAAAAAACTTGTAGACTCGGCCATTGGTGAGGATCGAAATCCTTGCAGTTGTCACATGGAAATAACGGAACAGCTGGCTGGCATGATTGATGTTCAGCGGCTCGCCGATTTTCTTGGTCTCTATGAGGATCTGAATATTGCCCTCTTTAACGATGGCATAGTCAATCTTCTCGCCTTTCTTGGTGCCTACATCGCACGTGTATTCCGGCACAACCTCAGAAGGATCGAATACATCGTAGCCCAGCACGGTATGGATAAACGGCATGACCAGAGCCGTTTTGGTAGCCTCTTCGGTGCGGATGGACGCAGCTTGCTGGCGGACTTTTGCGGAAAGGGAATTGAGTGCTTCAAGAAAATCCATTTTTATTGCTCCGTGCCGGGCTCATGAGCCCTCAGTCCTATCGATAGTCGATAGAGGCGCAACGCTACTACGATGGGCTGCGAAATAGCTATAGGATTTTGAGGCGTGAGCGGAGATATCTGAGGAAATCGGAAACTTCTTACGCGTGGCGGGGCATAGCGGGAGGAGTGGTCTGTTTTGGTTCGTGCGTAATGAAGATCTAAATGTGCGTTGCTAAATCTGATGCGAAAAAAGGGCTTGTAGGCTGAAAGCACTTATTTTGTATGGTGCCGGCACCAATATTCGAGCTTCTCGAATTGGTCCAGTCGTTGTTGATGCTACTGGTCGACACCTGCTTTCATGCCCAATGCCGAGTTGCCTTATGAGCTTTGCCTCGGGAGCTTGGTAGGTCGCGGCCTGCTTAAGGCCACGCGTACAGGAAACCTCCGTCACGCTGAAAGGAGGTTTGAATTATGTGGATTTCTGCAATCTGACGTCATCACCGAGCGCATCCACTTTTCGTAAGGCGCTTGGGGTATGACATGCATACCAAGCGGATCACGTAGGCAAGATCAACGGCTCTTTATCTTGTAGCCATCAACCGGAATATCTTCTGTGCGCTCATACAGTGGGGCATCGCTGAATGTGGCTTGTTCAAATGCTTGTGTATCCCAACGTCTCGCTTTCAAGGCTAAATACAACATGCCCACTCTCAGCGGTATGTTTCCGCGTCTGTCTTTGGCGCGCCTGAAGGAAAAGAAGTTGAAACCTTCTTCCAAAAAGTACCGATAAGGGTCGTAATCGTTAAGATCGATAGAGAACCTTTCGAAGAACTCGACCATCAGATCATTTGAATCGTCGCCATCTACACCCATGTCCCTCGCGACATCGGTCGCCAAGCTGAAGCTTTCAAATGCCTTCCTTCCAAAGCCTGCGGTATCGTGGATACAGACGACGATGCTATCCATTATTTTGTAATCAAGGGGTTCGTGCATGGCTAAAAAACCTGATCTTCGCTGCTCACAACGGAGTTATAAGTGACCACTGTCTTGTAGGCTATCAGCCCTGGCTCCGCCGCCGTATACGCCCAGCCCGCAGAGTGGGCAATAATCTTGTAATGCATCTCAGATTGTCACCTCAATTGGACTCACTGAGCGCTCACTGTACATCGACGAGGGATACCCATGCAGTTGACCAATGAAACCATGGTCAAATACACCTTCTTGAAAGGCATGTATCAGGACGAGTATTTCCCTGATGCCGTTGTGAAAATGTGCGAAGACGTGCTCGTCAACCTGTGTCACGAAATCGAGCGGCAAAAGCCTTCCGACCTGGATGCGCTGTGTGCCCTGACTCACAAAGCGACAGAGCAAATCAACGAGCTGGAGGAGGTGTTCGAAGAGAACTGCAGTGAGATCGAAACCTTCGCCCGCGAAACCATTGCTGAGGATTTTTTACGGATAGCAGACGCTTATGGTTTCACCGACGCAGACATTGAGGAGCTGATTGCGCCGCGCGAGTGGTAATCCGCCCCATGTATGCGGCGCCCCTGATGTTGATGGTTTTTGCCAGAAGAGGGCGTACGCTGGAATGAGCTCAGTCTCTACACCTCACACGAGTCTCTGATTAATGAAGCAGGTCAGACTAATTCGTCACGGACAAAGCGCTGCCAACGCAGGCGAAGCCAGTGTGGATCACGCGACTATTCCCCTCACACTGAAGGGTGTAGAACAAGCGCAACTAGTGGCCCTATCATTCACACATGCGCCGGACCTGATTATCGCTTCGCCGTTTTCCCGAGCGCAGGCAACCGCGATGGCGACCGTAGCGACCTACCCTGGCACCCCTTTTAAAACCTGGCCTATTCAGGAATTCACCTACCTCGAACCCGCGCGGTGTGCCAACACGACCGTTGCCCAGAGAAAGGATTGGGTCGACGCCTATTGGGTCAGGTCAGACCCGGCGTTTACGGATGGCGCAGGCGCTGAGTCTTTTTCAGAATTTATAACCAGAGCTAAGACTTTCCTGGCTCGACTCACAGACCATCCCGCCCAGAACATCGCAGTGTTTTCGCATGGGCAATTCATCAATGCCGTCGCCTGGTTGATCGAGTGCAGGCCGCAGAACATTTGTGGGCGGGCTATGGCTGAGTGGCGTGAGTATGAAATCGCGAACCATGTGCTTAATGGTGGTGGATATGTGCTCTCCAGGCGCGCAGGCGATGCTGGATGGGGGTTAGGCTGATATCGCTGACGTAGTCGTCGAGGCTTTCCGGAAGCAAAGTGCTTTGACGTCAATGTTCGCATCGGATGAAGCGCTTCATGGGTAATCTTGCGATGAGCTCTTCAGAAATCATAGCAAGGGGGCGCGGATGTGCTTTCACAAACCCGGTGCCGTTTGCAGCCCGTAGGGATAGACAGCAATCGGCTCTCATCCCCAATAAATGCCTTCATCGGCATACTCCGCGCGTTCCGATTCAACCTTGGGGGTCTACGATCCTGAGCCAGGGCCAGCGAGCTTGATAACTTTTCGCCTTCTGATAGAACAGATCTGGCTTGGGATTCTTTGGGTTGATACGAAGTAGCCCTTGCTCGGTGTCGGCCAAGCCATTGGGGGCATAGACTTCGCTAGTTTCAACATCCCAACCTATACAGGTACCGGCAATCAGGTAGCGATCAATCCCTTCTTTGGCCGACTGAAGCTGGGGGTAACTCCCGCCAAACCGCTGGCTGTACCACAGATGAACGCGAGCCTGATTTTTGATCTCAATGTTAACTTCTAGATCCTGAAAGAGACGCTGAACAGAGCCGATGACCTCATCCTCTGCCTCCCAAGACAGATCATTGTCGAAGTAAAAAACGTCGTAATCCTTCACCCCCCAGGCTGACGGCAAGTGAGACTGATGATTCCAGACGGCTTGGAACAGGCAGCCAGCAGTGAGCATGCATTGATTCAAGCCTAGTGAAGGTAGGCGTGAGATGAGTTCAGCGTTTAATGGATTGGCCATTGCTATCCTGGCCAGCCTTTCGACATTCAACGTCATTTTCGTCCCTTTGGAATCGATCTAACCCTAGCGACCGAGAATACACCATAGCCTTGTAAAGCTCCGCCAGTCGGGCCTAGCGGTCAGGGTGTCAAAGGTGACTTCAGAGGATCTACTGACTTAGAGATCTACCCTGTTTTCTAACCGCCAGTATGAAGGATAGGGCTGTCGGGGTTGCTGCCCATACCCGATACTCTTCCCAGCTCATGCCGAGGTACTCGTGCAGTTCCATGCCCCCAACGTCGCGGCCTTCGTGCCAGTCTTCCACGAACCGGTGGATATCTTCTTCCAGCACATCGCCCTTCAGGTAGAGCTCAATAAATCCCACTTCAGCCTCCTGGCTCGACGTCGCAGATAGTGTCTCAATCTGGATTTTCCAACCCAAAACGAAAAAACCCGCCAAAAGGCGGGTTTTTCGGAGATTTCAAAGGATGTGAAAGCCACCTTTGAAACCTTGTATGGTGGTGAAAGGAAGCTCGATCGTCTCCTATATGGGCTGATCAAGTATCTACCATTGGCGCTGAGGTGTATGGAATAATGGCGTTTTGATGCCGCGCCTCCGCATCGTGGCCTGAAGATCCTAAAAGACCCTATTTAATTACATGGAAGACCGCTGTGACTATCTTGGAATATCTGGATTCTACTGAAGAAAAGCTAAGAAAGTGTCAGTTAGAAGCAGTGCGCAGCTTCGTTAGGTATGCCGAAGAGAATGATACTGAGAGAGGCTTTCTGATCAACCTGCCGACAGGTGCGGGGAAAACTGGAGTTATCTCTCTTATATCACATCTGTCAGATGCCTTGAAGGTTCTTGTGATATGTCACAGAAAGGCCGTGAAAGATCAGTTATTTAAAGAGATTTCGAAAAAATTCTTCCGTAATACAATTGGTGATCAAGAGTTTGAGTTAAAGAAAACCTATAGGGACTCTGATTTTGATCAGGGTGACGGAGTTTATATCACAAGCTTTCAAAAGCTGACGATGCTGAGTGACGAAGAATTAAAGAATGTCCAAAGCGATTTTGATCTAATTATTGTAGATGAAGGGCACTCTGAGCCCTCTCCAGTTTGGCGTGAGATAATACGTCAGTCCGCAGCTATGAAAGTAGTGGTTACGGCAACTCCTTATCGTAATGATTTGTTTGAGCTGAGCGTAAGTACCGATCATTTTTATGTTTTTACATTTAAAGAGGCGATCGAAGATGGGGTTATTATGGAGCCCCAGTATGAGCAGGTTGATAGGGAGGAAGACTTGCTTGCGGGAATTCTAGGCTACCTGGGTGCAAATAAAGATGTGAAATGTATCGTGAAATGCAAGAGTCTGGAAGAGATATTAAAATACCATGAACTCCTGTCTCAATCATTTATCACGGCAAGCGTGCACGAGCGACTAGAAATCTACGAGGCGCAAAATAAATTTAAGCGAGTTGGTCCAGCTCTTAAAGTTGAGGGGGTGAGGGTGATAATTCACCAGCACAAGCTTGATGAAGGAGTTGACATCCCTGAGGCTAAGTTACTGATACTTACCTATGAGCTGGGTAGTGGTCGTGAGCTAGTTCAGGCAGTAGGTCGGATTGTACGCCGGTATGGAGAAACCCAACCGCTGGTGATCGACCTGAGCCGCGGGGCAAATGAGGGCATGTGGGATGGATATCAGAAGTTTGATAGCTATCTCGCCAATGGTGGTGCAGGCGAATTTGTCAGCTCATTAAGCACAAGTTATTTGATTGAATCTTTCTTAGAGAGCTTTCCAAAATATAGTTATTTTGATGGTAAGTTCAAGGAAAGAGTTGACCTCAATAGTGTTGACCCAGAAGATGATCTCAAGATTCCTCATGCGTCAGTCTGCTTTGTACAAAAAGAGGTTGATTTCTCTCTGCCGCTTCTGATGGATCGGCTGTATTGGGAGTTGCATGGTTCTGAGTCGCTAGTCAAATCTTATGAAGAAGTTCTTGATTTGCAGGTAATGATTTATGTTGAGTTTAAAAGTTCAAAGTTTTTTACAAATAAGCTTTTCTTTGAGCCTAGGCTGCATGTAGTTGTGGTAAAGGAAATTGATTCAGGTGTCGCTATCTTCGATAGCGGCGGTGGCCGTTATTATAATCAGGAGCAGTATAGGCATTGGTAATGCGATTCATATTGACAAACTGACTGCTTTGGCTGCAAAAACAGCAATTAATAAGATTAAGGAAACTCACGCTCGTGCTATTGGTCGGGCTTTGCGCCGTCCAGAGTCCGTAGCATTGAAAGGGCAGAATCTTGATTGCGGGCGCGGCAGTCAAAGTAACTCCCGGTACGCATTAACTATGGTGAAGGTCGATAATATTGGCCTGGACGGCAAAAGAGACAGTAGTTTTTACATTGGCGCTAGGTCCGGGCGGGTCGTCGATCAAAAAGAATCCAACTTCACTCTTCAAGACATTTCTGAATGGGTCGATGCGATAAGCCAATGTATCAATGCTGGAGGGAATGCTGGGCGACTGATCAAATCCTATGCTCAGCCTGTCAGCGAAAAGCCCACGTCAGAAATTTTGTCAGTTCTGCTAGATTTTACAGATCTTGAAGGCCCTAAAGCGACGGATAACGGTGTGGTTTATCCTGATTTTTTTTATGTCGACTATCAGCAGGGGATTACTTTCGACGCTCAAGGTGATCTTATAGAACTTTCGTTAAGTTACTCGGGTGATGATGGGTTTTTTGAGGTTGCTCTAAGCGGAGCGTCGGAGGGAAGAGCCGATATCGAGTGGGTAGTGGAGTACTTGAATTCCGGGCATAGATTGAAAGTGCTGTACGAGGACGGCGTAACTTATCTGGCAGGCGCCTTTTACAAGCTAGCCTTACCCTACGAACGCGGAATTCTTGCTGAAGAAAGCTTTGCAGGCAATGCCATTTTTCCGCTTGACGCACTTAGAGCTCCAGCTCTCAGGGAGAAGGGACACACTCTCGACCATAAGTATCATCGGACTACTAGAGCTGATTTTGATACGGATTCGATATTTTATTTGATCGACTTGCTGAAAGGGTATGGGGACCAAACAACCTCAATTGGAGCACTGGGTCCTTTCGCAACATATATCCCTGCTTGTGATATTGTTCTTTGTTGTGATATGGGTGTTGAGCCTGCTGATTTCATTTTGTCTTCGCCGGAAAAATTGTGCTTTGTTCATGTTAAGTGTGGTGATTCATTAAACCCTCAATCTCCAGCCGGTGCTATTGCGGAAGTTGGAAGTCAGGCAATAAAAAACGTTCATATGTTGATTTCAGGGCTTAAAAGGGTGAAGCCTGGGAACTTCTCTACATGGAAGCAAGCTTGGCCCGCTGCTGGTGCTGAGTTTCCGCTAGATACACGTTACAGGTTAGTGGAAGGTTCTATTAATCATCCTGCACCACTTGATGATTCACTCTCTGAGAGGGTCTGGGATGTTATCTGTGAGCGGAGAGTATCGATGAAATGTAAGAAGGAGATTTGGATCGTTGCCGGAAACTCTTTCTCAGCTAGTCATTTCACAAGAAGTATGCAGAGCCCGCTAGCGTGTTCGCCCACAAGTATTCAGGCGTATCAACTAATTGAAGATTGGCTGAGCACTGCAGATGAGCTTGATGTGGATCTCAAAATTTTTACATCCCCGTAAGCTCGCTTCTACTAGTAAGAATTAAAGTGTATAGGCCTCTAAGTTTCGAGGCCTTTTACCTTTGAAGGAAGGTGGAGGCGAGCCTTGCTTGGCTGCGCTGCGTGCTGGAGCGTCTGCCGCATGCGCGATCATGGAAGACTTCAAAGCCTTGTTACAAGGCCGGGCGAGAATTTTTCTGTGCGGAAACCATCACCAATTTTTCAACAGGATCACACGCGAGCATTCTCATAGATTCTGTCGTGACACTCAATGAAGGCGTTGAAGCGATCCTGTACATTCGGTTCCTTTCGACTAGTCCATGATGCAGATGTCCGAATCACATTAATTGGCGGATCCATATCTGGCACGTGAGCAATGAACGACGTGGAGACCAGCACGCCATCACATGCCCCTCGACTTGCTATGCGTGCAAAGTAACGCTCATTTTCCCGTATAAATTTTGTATTAAACTTATCCATACGCTTCTTGAGTTCAGTCTCTGTGGAAAATCCAAACAAAGGGCCCTTGGGGAGAATATCATCTAGATTGAAGGCAATCACTCCTGGCTTTCCATGAGTTTTAAGTTGATTACACCCCACCTTGAAGGATTCTTGAGCACCGGCTCTGGAATATATTTTCTTACATGCTATAGCGTACTCCCCGTGGCTCTCGCCAAGAGACACTACTAAATCCGGCTCTTCGAAACAAACGGGTACGCCTCCTAGTTTGAAGCGTCTATACAAATCAAGCTCCCATAATGCATCCTTTCCATTAGACTCTTGTCGGGTACCAAGATTCATGTCACTCGTCGTAATACGATGAATCGCCTCCTGCGCTCCAATGTCATCTAGCACGGCCTCGACAGCGTTGAGTATACGTATGGCCTCAGTGGACTTAATAAAAGATTTATGCCACTGTCTTTCATTCAGATTCTCTGATTTTTTAGCTATCCGGCGTATTGAGGAAAACAACGAGCCAAGCGCGCTACCGGAGTGGCACTTTAATCGGCGCGCAGCGAATGCTTCCTCCACCCGCGAGAGCGTTTCAATCACGTTCTTGTAATCAAAAAAAATTTGAGCTGGCTTATCTTCTTTTTTGTTCATACCAAACACCTCTATCAATTTATAGAATAAGCTATCATTGATGGAGCTGGAATGGAATTAGGATTTACCACTTTTAGTCAAAATGCTGTCTCTCAGAAAAAGCGAGAAGAAATTAGAGCTCTGCATCCCCTGATGACTGATCAATAGATCAGGGTAGGAATGGCTGACTACTGCTCCACACAGTTCTGTGCTAGGAACTTTAATGTTAGGTTCATGGAGCGGTTACACTGTAGCGATACAGGAATTCTAGATATCTCGCTCTGCTTCTTGCTAATTTCTGATGGCGATATCCAATAGCACCAGGTCGCAATTAAAGATAGAAAAGCCATGACGTGCCTAGACGTCGAGCGAGCAGACGGACCGTTAGCAAGTAGTAGTAACTTGTCGC
The DNA here is from genome assembly GCF_020917325.1 of Pseudomonas savastanoi. NCBI lineage: Bacteria > Pseudomonadati > Pseudomonadota > Gammaproteobacteria > Pseudomonadales > Pseudomonadaceae > Pseudomonas > Pseudomonas savastanoi. The sequence goes on along the minus strand of NZ_CP076652.1, from coordinate 5,739,343 downwards.
CTCACAGCGGTGGCTAAGGTGGTGCTTGAGAAACCAGGTCAGATGCTTTTTCTGCCAAGCCCAAGGCGTTTCTAGTCGCCAGCGCTTCGCAATTTCGGCCTGGATGATTTTTGCCTGTCGCACATGGCGTTGCCGGGTTGCGTGCGAGCCGGTCAGAACGCCAGCCAAGAACAAATCCATATCGAATGGCTTGCTCATGGCTGTCCTCCAATATAGGCAGCAGCTACGTCGATCCGACCGTGTCCCAGCTCATAGCTGATTTGTCTCCGGGCCTCGCGATCAAGGTTGCGATATACCTGGCAACATTCACCGCCGTTGATAGGTGCGCGGTGTTGGGTGTTTTGCTCATAACGCTCACATGCGTAGGCCGCTCGTAGCTCATGGAAGCCTTTCAAGTTGTGTGCATGGAGGATGACCCGCGCAGGGCGGATGATTTCCTGAAGGACACTCAGGTAGGTTTGGTGGGGTGCGATCAGGTTGCGGCTGCCCACAGGCGACACTTGCCGTGAAAACTCAAGGGCGCCTCGAACACTGTCGCTCACCGCGATCCAACGTGGCGCTGAGGCGCCGGCGCGGCCGCCTTTGGTGCCGTCTTGGATATTGATCTTGTCGAAGGCTTCAGCCTCACGACTTAGCCGTGGCAGGTCAGCCAAGATGGCTTCACGCAAGCGCATGCCGGTGGCTCGCGCCAACGGAACGATCGCGGCGGCCCGGAGCAGATTTTGGCTGCAAAGCGCATCGACGATCTGCTTCACCTGTTCGCGGTCTTGGCCCTGTGGCACAGACTGGCGAACCCCGGTGCGCTGCATACCCAACGCCTTGCTCGGACTTGGCAACTTCACGTACTGATCACCGCGAAGCGCTGCCATGGTCCTGTTAACGCTGGAAAGCCGATTTTGTGCGGTGCTGATGGCGAGGTCGCCGCGCCTAACCACGTCGCGCAGATATGTCGCATAGTCGACCAACACACTTCGATCAATCTGCCGCGCATCATTGATACCGGGCCCTTGTTCGGAGCTGCACCACTTAACGAATGCCTGCCACCGATCACAGTGCGCCTTGACCGTGCCGTAGTGGCCTCCGCCGAACATGTCTTTCAGCGCTTGTGGCCCTGCGTAGCTCAGTTGCCTGCCGTACCCAAAATTGCGGCCATCCCGCCTGCCTACCAATGCCATGTCGATCACCTCATCTGCTGTTCTCCGATCCTCGCCCCACGTCATCCCGCCAAGAATGCTGAGTGTTATCAGGGATCAAGGCCCCTGCGACCTGTGGGGAGTGTCCTCTACGCGGGACTGGCGGCTCCTTACGACCTGGAGCACGGGCATCTCATGATCTGGCCTCCTGAACCGTTACCGGTGGGCGGGTGGAGGCAGCACTGGCTGACTAGACCAGCGCCTGAAGATCCTGAGCCGGGTGAACGCAGCACTGCGATGACCGGGGCATGCCTGACGGTCGGCCAGGTGCAGTCCAATCCATGATCTGCGGCACCATCATCTACATCGCTGTCACTGGTAACTTCGATGTTTGTCACGCCGATTGTCACGAGGAGGATTGCGGCAAAGTCAGGCGCGACCAGGGCTGCAGAATGGTCTGAGCACCCGGTTATTTCTGGAGGCGGGCAAAGGATTGGCGCAGGGAGCCGGGAAGGCGGATAAATTGCTGCAGCGTAACCGGAGGAAAAATTATTTCAAGGCGAGGTTTCGTTACTGTTTACAGCGAAGCTTCAATTCCCTGACCCGCTTGATAACGTACTGCTCGAACAACGGATGATTCACTACAGCTTTGTATCGTTCGTAATTCGAGAACGCCCGATATACCGCACCGCAAATATCGTGCTCGCTTTCAGTTTTGTTTTTGTTGCAAGCGCCTGCCAAGATAGCGCTGATGCTATTAAGGTTCGCATGCATCCCTGTTTCGTTGAGTATATCGATATAAATTGCACGCCAAGGTCGCGGGTCAACCTCGTTGATCTCACGGCCTACAAACCACCAGCTAACAAAGCGCTGGCCATCAATTACGAACTCTTCGTGTCGGTTGTCCGCCATGAAGCAGTCTGGGCCAGCCAAGGCGCTCTGTGTGAGCAGTGAGGGGGCGGAGGGCGATCGTTGTCCATTAAGTACGCGTGAATCCCTATCAACCTGGGCGCAGATTATCGGCGTTGGCAAAGATCTGAATAATTTGTAGAACGTCGCCTCTCTGGATGCGCCCACGGTGTCTTGCACCTTACGAAAGTAGGCCTCGACGGTGTCGGCATTTTCAAACTGATCGACCAGCCAATCTGAAGGCATGAGCAATTCTGCAGCGAAGCGATTGGCTTCGGTTTCCATCTGCATGTAAGCAGCATCTGCCTGATGAGGGTCGATGTGCGAAATAATGGTGCCGGTGTGCCACGGGATAACGATGTGCCCGAGTTCATGGGCCAAGGTGAATTTACGACGTTTCGCCGGAGCTGATTCGTTGACCAATATTCGAGGTTTTTGTGTGCTGCCGATTCCGATGGTGATGCCATCGACGTCGTAGGGAATGTTCAGGTATTCGAGTTCGCCGTATTCGGTTGCAAGGGCGTCGAGGTCAAATGGGGGAAGCAGATTGCGTCTGGCCAGCACACGGCGCGCCATTTTTTCCTCTGGATACATCAGATTTTGCCAACACTTCGCAGCCAGGCTTCCACTTTGGTCGCTTCGGCTACTGAGCCTGCGCGAGCGGCCATTTTAGATCTGTCCTGTGCGAGCTCTTGCTCCAGAGAGGTGCCCCGTTTTCTGGCGGCTAACACGAAAGAAAGCACTGACGGGGTTGTTGCCCAAATTTGGTATTCCTCCCAGCTCATGCCGAGATACTCATGCAGCTCCACGTCTGCACCTTCGCGTCCTTCGTGCCAGTCCTCGACAAACTGATCGATTTCTTCTTCCAGTACGCTTCCTTCAAGGCAAAGCTCAATAAAACTCATATGAACCTCTCAGTTCGGTTTGATTCTTCGTCCGCGGACGGCGGGCTTCAAGGAAAGCCCCGTATCAGGGCAGACCGAGCCCAAATGGAAGCCGCGTCGGTCGAAAACTTCAAACTCGCCATGGAGCGAATCCCATGAATAGTATCGCTGCTCTACGGCATCAAAATAATACTTACGGCCACCTTCTACATACGCGACTCTGAAACCGCTGACAATAGAGGGATCGGGTCTCGGCTTGCCACCCATCCAACATTCCTTATCCTGACGCTGGGCTCGGCATCGCTGCCAATGAGCTGAAACTATAGCCCAAGCTGTTCGGGGTGAGTGGCTTCGGACGGTACTGATTGGTATCAAGAAATCGCAGATTGCTGTTTTGCGTTCAAAACGAAAAAACCCGCCAGAAGGCGGGTTTTTCGGGGTGGGCCAGAGATTTTGAAAGCTTTCTCTGGAACCTTGTATGGTGCCGGCACCAGGAGTCGAACCCGGGACCTACTGATTACAAGGAAGATGCTTTTAACTTATAGATCATAGGGTTACAGATATTTTTGTTACGTGGCGTATGCCTGAAATGCCTGAAATACCGCAGCCTATCAGCCGTTATTACGTGGTTGAAAACGCTAGTTTTTTGTCGGTTAGCGCTTTAAGCCGTCGAAGATAGGCATCACAACGAGTCCTGCCGACCACCACATAATGTTCCCAGTCGTTGAGTGTCTGTGCTAACAATGGGCCATCACTAAAAGGAGCTGTACCTATGGCCATAGAAGACATTAAGCAACTCAAGACGGTTAACCACGAAGGCCCAGCCCAAGTGCTACTCGATGCTGGTTGGATATTGCTCGCTGTGTGTGTTTGCCAGGACGGCGCGAATCAGTACGCCGAATACCACCTTGGGCACGCTGATAAAGCCGAACGGCCCACGATGAAAATCTCGCAGGAAGCGCTGGCTAAAGCGGCTGAGAAGAAACAGTAGACGCCGCGCTGCGAATAACGCGCCCTATGTTCAATCGCCCCCCACAGCAAGGCCCGCACCGGCGGGCTTTTTTGCGCCTGCTGGACACCAGCCCCCGGCTGTCTGGACTACCATTACCGACGCTCACGGTTTGGAGCATCACGCAGCGCCAGGAGGTCCTTGTGTCGTTACCCATCACTGCTCGGCAACTGAATGCCTTGAGAGCCCTGCAACGTGCCCTCCCTGAGCTGGGCGAGCTGGCGATGTCGATCGCCTTGGCGTTTGACGCCTCACGCACTGATAGCCCGGAACTGGCCAGGCTCATTCTGGAAAAGACCTGCCGCCGCATGGTCGCCGGTGAACCGGGCAGTCACGACGCGATGATTCACCACCTTGAGACCTTCGGTGACCTGAACTGTCTGTCGCCCCAACAGGTCATCAAGTTTACCGACCAGGTCCGGAAGCTCGCTTGATCATGCGCCAAGGTATTCAGGAAGAAGCATTGCGAGTGATGATCGAAGGCGGTGCCGTGCGTGACGTGCTGGTCAGTCGTCACGACGAAAAGTGGACACTGGCTGTGCGCTTGGGCGGTGCCGGCAGTCGCTGGCTGCCAGTACGCTCACGCCGCGAAGCGCTGCGTACCTGGGCCAGTCTGACAGCAATCGGCCGGTTCGCGGAATCGGCCGGGATCCGCGCCTTTCAGGTCGAAGTCTGACGCCTGGTGCTACGTCTGGGACGCATTGACCAGCGGGACGCTGAGGTCGTAGACGTCCATCATCGCCCCGTCCCGGTGACCGCTGGCCTCCTGTTTGTCCGCCCGGTTGCCGGCCGTGTCAGTAATACCCCGCCGCTTAAGGTCATGCAGCCCAAAGCGCTGCTCGGCCGTGATGGTCCCGTCCTCGATGGCCGAGGTGATGAACCGTTGCCAGGCGGTATCCAAACTGGTTTTGCGCAAAGCACCTCCATGGCTGGCCACGACGATGTAGCGCCGATCGGGACGAATCGGGATGACTGTTGATTTGCTGGTCCACACCTTGGCCCGGTAAGCCTTCGCCCCTTCCCAGGCGGCGCGCAGTCGCGGCGTCCAGCGGACTATGTTGTCCCGGCTGCCTTTGCGCCGGTTGGTCATAATCCCTTCGGCCAGTTCATGGGCATCGGTCAGGGTGATGGTCTCAATGCCCCGCAAACGGCACAGGTAACCAATCTCCATCACGTAGCTCAGGTACTCCGGACAGCCACCTTTCTCGTTCCGCGCCAATCGACCGAACGCCAAGGCGCGGTCGACCAGCGCTTCCATGACCAGGTGTTCCGGCAAACGCCGGCGTTTGCGCTCCACCGGCGCTTCAATACCCTGCGCCGGATTGGTGTCGAGGTAGCCCCGGTTGCGGCCCCACTGCAGGACCCGGCGCAGGTAGCGCAGCACATGCGCCGCTTTGGACGGCGTGCCCTCGTCGGCCAGGCGATCGACAATCCGCTGGATCAATGCTGCCGTGAATTTCTTCACCAGTAGATCCCCCACCGGTTTGCCCAGCCGGGTCGGGATGCTCAGCAGGACGTCCCGCGAGTAGCAGTAGTCGTTGTGAGTTTTGAGGCTGAGTTTCTTGTAGCGGTCGCTCAGGTGAAACTGCGTGCACACATAACGCAAGGTGCCTTGGTCGACCCCCGAGGTTTGCTCCATGATTTGATGCAGCTCGGCAAGGGTCACATCAGCCGGTGCCACATTGCGCCGGCGTTGTTTGCCGGTCTCGTCGTAATGCAGCGTGTACCAGACGCCGGCGTTGCGATGATCAAAGTAAATGGCCGCTGGGAGAGCGGCCTGATCGATGTGGGGGGGAATGTGCGGATTGTGCTTCCGCTTACGCGCTTTCCTCATAGGATGTTGGTGTCATAACGCTCTGAGGTTACGGGCTCCATGCCCGCAGCGTGGTGAATGAGATCCAGCGTCGTCCAAGGGCCTGTGCGGCCCCGGAACATGCGGATGCCCTGAGTGATCAGCGACCGTTCGACGTCGGATCGGCGCTGGTAGCCGGTGATGCGCTGCAGGTCCTCAAAGGTGAGGACGTTGCTTGTTGGGGAATTCATGTTTGCTCTCTACGGGAGGCAGCAACCAGGGGAGTGTAACGCCTCGCCCTGGTGCCAAAAGCCAGAACCTGGCGGCTCAATTACTGGGGGAGGGGGTGGTGAGAATCTGCGTCAGGACATGCTGGTCACTGGCGGTCAAATCGCCTTGGATCTGCGCCTGACTGGCCAGACTCTCCAGTCGACCGCGTGTGTCCGGGGTCTTCTGCACCAGGTAACCGATCAGTGCCGTACCGACCATAGCGATAGTCAGCAGGTTTTTGGGGGGTGTGCTAGCCTTTGAATCGCTGCTGCTTAGGTGTTTCGTCTTCATCGCCGTACTCCTGGTTGTGGTGGGTACTGGGGAGCTGCAACTCTCCAGTACCATTTACTTAAATCTCCGGTGTCAGTTAATCCGGTGATAGTTCTCGTCGCTTTTGAACAGCAGGTCTACGTCTTCCATTCGGTAGCATCCGCCTACACCGCCCTTAACGATGTAACCCGATGGATCAGCCTCAAATCGCACCGGGAAGGGATAGTCTTTTCCATACCGCATCCAGCCGATCTGGGAGGCATACTTGCTTGAAGCCTTAATTTTCGCGTAAAGCTGTTGACCCAACACCCGCGCTGGGTTCGGCCTCAGCCCCTCTAGGTATGCGTCAAACACCAGTTGAACTGTTTTGTTAACGAAGCATTCTCCGTCGTGACCCAAGTTCTTTGGATCGATCTTGTGAAACATCAGGTCTATAAACGTTTTAACGTTCAGTTGCTGTTCGAGACGTTGCTTGTCTTGCTCATGCATAGGTGTTTCCTCTGGGTGGTGATTAGGCAGCTTGGAAAATCCAGCACCGCACGGTTTTCGGCTTATCGGCGGCGTCGATGTCCCACGACGAACACACGTTGCGGTTCGTCTCGATAAATTTTGGGCACTTACTGGTTTTTAGGTGACGTTTGAGCTCGACCAGGTCCGGGACTTTCTGTCGTTTGTTCGCGGCTGCCTCGGCAAAGTCGTTCAGGTTTACGGCAATCAGTCCTTCATTGCGTGAATGGTTGAGCGCACCGGCGTGGCTGTTCAGGTACTCGTAGAGCTCCCAAAACTCAACGACCGTCGGATGATCAGCGTTGATTGCCAACTGTCGATCCTTGGCCATGCTCTGTACTTCTGCATGTGCTGCGTCAACCTGATGTTGCGGCAGCGGCACGACATGCACCAAGGCGTCGACCAGCGCGTGCAACTGCGCGTGATTTTTTGCAATACGTACCGTGCGGATCTCGGGAAGCTGCAGCAGTCGCTGTTCATACAGAGGCACACTCACCTTAACGGTCTGCATCACCTGCGCCTCTCTGGTCGTTGCCATCAACAGAAAGCCGCTCACCTTGTCGACCGGCATCTGCTCGAGCTCTTCCACCAGCAGTTTGGTTTTGGCTGTCTGGCCGTCTTTGGTCATGCCGACGTGTGCGATCCGCTGCAGGATGGGCTCCGAGGCGTTGACGGCATGGTTTTGGGCGAATACGAAAGCACCCCGGAACGGCGGTTCCCGCGTGTCATTACCGTTGTTCTTAACCCCGGTCGACCGGACGCTACGGCCGTTGTAAGCGGTTTTCAGCTCGTCCCAGTCGTACTGCTTCGTCGCGCTGCCATCGGTCTTTTCCCGTTCGGATTCGATCAGCACGACCGGAAGGTTGCCGACCTGGGCGAAGTTACGGGCGCGGGCGACGGGTGTGCCCTTGGATGGGTCAAAGCCTTCGTAGTCGAGGCGACCGAGCAACTTCCACAAAAACTCGATCAGCGTGGACTTACCTGCACCCGCTTCGCCGACCACCTCAAGAAACAGGTAGCTCTTTTGGTGTTGCCGGATCTGCTCCGCGAACAATGCTCCAAGCCAGTACGCCAGAACGACGATTCCTTTGGCCCCAAAGCACTGCCACAGAATGTCGAGCCAGCGTGTGGTGAACTTGTTCAGGTCGGTGTTGATGTTCAGCGTGACGGACTGACTTAGCGTTTTAATGCTCAGTTTCTCCATGTCGAAAAAGTCTTCCTCGTTCAGTTTGTAAACCTTGCCGTCACGCACGGCCACGTCGCCGTAAACGTAGGCACCGTGTTCGCGGGTGTAGCCGGTAAAGTCGATTGTCTGAACGGTCTTGAGAGCGTTTGTCTGCTCTTCAATGAACGCGTCCAGTTGCTGCGTGGTGCCGGTGAACATCCCACCGGGTGCGATCCCGAGCAGTCGTTTCTTGAACTCGGCGGACGAGGCGATCTGAGAGCTGGTAAAGGTGTTCTTGATCGGCGCGGCGTCGTGGGCAAACGTAATCCGGAAGTAGTACCAGGACTCGTCGGTAAGCTTGTTCTCCTGGTAGTACAGGGCCTTGGGGTTGCAGGTGGCGATTCGCTGAATCGCGCCACATTGCTGCATGGCTTTGGCTCGACGTTGCTTGTCGTTCAGTAACTGATCGTCCTGATGCTCGCTGTCCTCGAGGTCTTGCATGGCCCGGTTGAATTTCTCCAGGTCGAGCTTGAACCAGTAGAGGCGGTTACCGAACTCAAGGTGGAATTCACTACGGCGTTTCCAGTCGAAAAGTACCAACGCCTTTTCCGTTGCGTTATCGGCGATCAAGAGGGCACCGTGGTGCCTGGCAACAGTCAGATCCTTCTGGGTCTGCTCGGTCCGTTTGTCATCCTCGTCGATGGCCCACCAACGCTGGTGCAGATCGTTCCAGTCGACCTTGCGTCCGTCACGCTGGGGGATTTGGGCCGCCTCGCAGACAAAGCCCAGTTCTCGCGCCTGGCGAACCCAGCGTTTGGTGTACGCGTGTGCACCTGGCTCGTTGTCCAATGCCCACACCAGCTTCGGTAATTTGCCTTCACGGTCTTTGGCGAGGCGCTTCAATGACTCGTCAGGAAATGCATTGGACGACATAGCGGATACTGCTGCCACGCCGTGATGCACCAGCGCGATGGCATCAAAGATCCCCTCGACAATCCACAGCTCTTTGACGTCCAGCAGCTCGACAGACGGGGGGCACCACCACACGCCTTTGTAGCTTTCGCCTGGTTTGAAGCGCGCCTTCATTTTCCCGAACCGGGCAGGGCGGTCAATCAACCGCTCCCAGTAGCCACCTTTCTCTAGTGCGAAACGCACTGTGGCGCTGCCAGCGTCATGTTGTGACGAAAAGAAAGTGTCTTGGGTGAACCAGCCGGTGATCAACGACATGTCGAAGCTGCGGGCAAATTCCATGTAGGCGCGAGCCGTTGCGGTAGGGGCGTTATCGGTCGCGGGTGCGCGCTTGCTCCAATCCTCAAACAGGTCGTCGTAAATCTCTTTGACGTGCAGCGTGTGACCACACTTCTCCTGCCGACCGCAAATCAACTGCCACGGGCTGTCAAAGCGAGTGTAAAGCTCCTTTTTGTTGCACTTGGGGCAGGTACCGCCGCGCATATAGTTGGTAGATATGCGGCGCTTCAAGCCATAGTCGGATTGAATGCGCTGCAAAACGTCGTGGCGTAGATCGTCTTTCATAAATGCTTCACTGCTTTGAGGCTTTGGCTCAGGGCTGCCATAAGGCGTTTTTGCGCTGCCATAACAGGGACACGGGCGAGAATTGCGCCATGGCGTTGGCCGTCCGCTACAAAGCGGTATTGGTCGTCGTACCAGTATTCATTGAGCCTCAGGCGGTACTGTTCACGCAGTGCTTCAAGCAGTGCTTGAGCCTCTGCCTGCGGCAACTGAGCGGTGACGATCACGGCGTTGGCCATCGTTAAACCTCGAATTTGGGCGCAGCTCACCCATACCCACGATGCATGGGGTAGGGCTCGTTTGTGTTGGTTGGTGTTAGGTGTTGGCTACGCGGTAGCGGGTGCAGTCGATTGATCCGACGATGCGTTCAAATATCAGGCTGGCGGGGATCGCCCACGCAGTACCCGTTTCAGGATCAACGATGACGGCGTGCGTGGAGGTGCTGCCGGCCGTATCGATCCGTTGGCGATCACAGATAGCCGTAATGTCGCTGACGGCAAGATCAACGATCCGCGAGGCTATGTGATCAACCACGTTGAAACCGCTGGTTAGAAACAGGGTGGCCCGCTCACGCAGGTGATAGTCATACGTCAGGTGTTCGGCATGATGACGCTGCAGGAATTGCACCGCCGCTGCTTTCAGTACGTCCTGAAAATCCTTCACTGCAGGCGAGTTGTTCATTGCGGTGTCCCTGACTTGGCGCGGTAAAGGTCGATGGCTGCCAGCACTTCGGAGTGACGCGCTGCCATATGAAGGTTGTGAGCATTGAGAATGTGCTCTGCCTCGGTCTCACTGATGCAACCGTCTGCGAGTGCCTTGGCAATCTCCTGGTCGACGCAACCCCGCTTTGCTGCCGCTTGAATCGATAGGGCATACATTTCGACGTTATCCAATGTCTCAGGGTCAGCAACAGGGACGAATAAGCCGCCATACATTGAGGCGACGTAGTTTGGTAGGTGTTGTGTCCCTGCCTCTTGCTCAAGCTGGAACAGCTGAGCGTCCGTCAGCGGCCGGCTGTTGTTGTTCTCATAGGCGTGATTGTCGAACTTCTTTAACCCCAGACCGATTCGAGCGGCTGCGCACTCGCGTCCACCTGGATAACTGCAGATGATTGCGCTGACTACTTCGCGGCGCGTCTTTAGAACTGCTTTTTTCATGTTCTGCTTTTCCCTGCTGATCAGCGCCATTACTGTTCAATCACGCCGTCTTTGATACCCAGCAATACGGCGGCGCGATGTGCCTCCCCTCGGCGACCTTTTTTGCGACCGTGCAAGAGGTCGCTAACCAAGTTCTTGTTCAATTCGTGCTTTCTGCTGAACTCGGCAATGCTTTCACCTCGACGATCAAGGGACTCACGGGCTTGCTCGGGTGTGAGAGTGACGGGCATAGTGTTGGCTCGTGTGTGTTGGTGTGGGTTGGTGTTCGTACAGCGCCAATTATGACCAGTTAATTTGTCTTGTAAAGGGCCTTATGTTTGAAAAACTTGTCTTCGAGAGAGTTCTCGGATCTGAGCGCGGGCGAATGCTTGCGTGAAGAAAGGAATCGACTGGGTCTTAAACAAGAGGAAATGGCCCAAATTGGCGGGGTGACGCGGAATACCCAAGGAAGCTATGAGCGGAACGAGCGGCGACCCGACACCGGCTACCTGAAAGCCCTGCACGGCGTGGGTCTTGATGTTCTATATGTCGTGACAGGCGTTAGAAGTGCCCCAAGCATCACGGATATCTCCGAAAACGAAGCCGCCTTGCTTACGCGTGTCAGAGCTCTGCCCCTCCATGACCAAGAAACAGTTCATCGTATGGTTGACGCTCTGGGTGCAGTGGCTGAAAGAGACAGCGCAGGACGCTTGAAGTAATCGTTTAAAATTGTGTCCAACCACGGTTTTGGCTCTACAGATGCCGTCTACGTCCGCTCCGGAATTTACAGAATGGAGTGGTTCGCATGTTAGATCTGGTTGAAGTGGAAAACGGCTGTATTGCCGAAGAGGAGCGCGAGTGGATGATAATTAGTCGGAAGGAGCGACTTCTTATTGAGCTCCATCGGCGGATATCAGAACGTGATCAACATCAACTCGTACGTCTCACCTCTGGACTTGTAATCCTAGAACAGGAACAAGTCTGAGTTGATCATTATTTAGACGTACCGAACGTGTATGGACCGCCGTCATCGCGCCGGTGGTCCATCAGGCAACAGCCTGCCTTCCGAGCTGTTCGAACAACTCCTTCTGTTTATCCGGTGTCAAATCACGTAACCGGTCAAACAACAGCACATCCAGCTGCTGTGCGGACGGTCTCAGCGTGTGCGAAAACATCAAATTGGCCACCCAGGTGTGTCCACATTTCGCATCAAGGCACTGGCAGTACAACTTCACATACGCCCTGGTCACCTCCTCCCTAGAGCTGATGCGTCCCTTGTGGCCGCACGTTGTGCAATAAATTCTCATGCTCCCTCCCCAGGGCCATCTTCTCGCTAGTATTTTGCCATACTCATGGTGGCATTATCTGTGGTTTCGGTCATATCAAGCCGTTGCAGGTGTCACCGGTACCAACTGCCAAGAGAACCGCCGGTCTTCTCGCAGCGTCTCATTGGCCTGGTCAAACAGCTGACAGATCGGCCTGATCTCGTTGCTTGTGTAAACGCGATCTATCTTCTCGATGTCACCGAAGCCGCCACTGTTTTCCGGGATGATCCCGGCCAGTGCCGGGTTCATGCGCCAGGCCGCGATCACGTCATTGCGCGTGATGTTCTTCACCTTCTCCAATTCGTCCTTGGCCTGGAAGTCACCCACCGGGATGATCTGGATGGCCTTCTCGGCACCGCCGGGAATGTTGACGAACATCGATCGGAAGTTGCCCACGCCTTTGCTGGCCGTGATCTGGGCACGCAACTCCTCTTCGTCCTCCTCGGTCAGGTTCGGGTCGTTGGTGTAGAAGATGTATCCCGCGTGCGCGCCGTTGCTGTAGTAGCGCCGGCGAAACAGTGTCGCGGCTTCGTTGAGCAGCAGCGCCTGCAGGCCGCCCAGGTACTCAGGCACGCCATAAATGTTCTGCTCTACGTCGTAGTTGAGGACGTGCTCGATCTCGTCGGCGTAAAACTCCGTTTCCTGGCCGTTTTGCTCCAACTGGACGAACCCACCGTCGACCTTCACCCGCATGTTGATAGCGGGAAGGTGACGCAGCTCCAGAATCTGGCCGAGCATATTGGGCACCCGGTAGAAATACGCTTCACCAAACACCATGAAGTCCAGCGCAGCCCGACTCATATCGGCCACTGACAGTCCGGCTGAAGGGATGAACTCACGCAGCAGCAGATTGCGCTTGAACCCTGGAATCGCGCCGTGGTGCGCGTTGGCCTTGAGCAGTTTGGCCAGCCCCCTGCGTGAAACTGGCGGGGTGAATATGCGACCGTCGTCGCTGGCGAACACGCCCAGATATTGCGCGATGTTGTCGGTCAGCACGGATTCCGGCGCGCCGAACGTGAACGCCCGCATGGACCGTTGCGCCGGCTTTTGTTGCTGATGAGTTTTGCGTTTTGCCATGAGGAGTTGATCCAGTGAGTGCGTAGCGACTGCGCCGCTTTTTGTCCGTGTTGAGGGGTTCGTACTGCAGGGCGTGCATGACCGCCCACGCCACGTCTGCGTGACCGGTGGCGTCGGTGCGCGAAGCGCTGTAGGTGACCTGGCCACTGGCGGTCGTGCCGCGCTTGATGGTCAGGAATGCCTGGGCGATATCGTTCCAGCCGGCGTCCCATTCGATGCGGCTGCCTTGGATGGTGTCCTGCGCCTTGAGCACCAAGAGGTTCTTGGTTTCCAGGCTGTAATGGATCGAGGTGGCGCGAGGATAGAAGTCGCGCACCAGGTCGAACACCCCGTAGCCGATGCCGGTCGTATCGATGCCGATGTGCTGGACGTTGAAACGCTCGGTGAGCTTCTTGACCTGCTCGGCCTGGTACTTGAACGACTGGCCCCGCCAGCTGTGCTTCTCTAGGATCCTGAACTTGCCGCCGTTCTCCAGCGGCGGTGCGATGACCACGCAGGTCGCGTCGTCGCGTGTCCGGCTTGGGTCGTACCCAATCCAGACCGGGCTGTTGCCATACGGGCGCGGGTCGTCCGGATCGAAGTCGGCCCACAACGACAGATCCGAATAGCAGCGCTCCAGATCGGCCAGGGAAAACGCGCTCTGGCTGCTGTCGATGAATTTGCACATGAACAACTGCTGGAACTTGTCGTCGTCGTACTCCAACTGCAGCTGCTCGAGGTTGAACAGATCGCAGCCGCCGGCGATCGCGTCCAGAATGGTGATGACCTTGCGCCACTGACCGTCCGGACACAGCGCGCCGGCAGAGATCTGTTTGTCGCTTGGCCATGGATCCTTGGCAGCCTTGCGTTTGCTGTTGCGGAATTTCTCGCCCTGCCAGAACGGGTAGGCCTGGTGCGACACGGCGCTGGGCGTGGAGAAGTAGGTTTTGCGCCACTTCTTGTGGGTGGCCATGGCGCTGGCCACGGTGTTCAGCTTCTCAAAGTCGCGGATCCAGAAATATTCGTCGACGTACACATGGCCATGGTGGCCCTGCGCGGTGCTGCTGTTGGTGCTCAGGAAGCGAAGCTCGGCCCAGGGCTTGCCGTCCTTGCTGAGTACGATCGGGTTGCCGGTCAGCTCCAGGCCAAACCACGACTGGGCAAAGGCGATGATGTAGCTGCGGAAAATCTCGGACTGGGCGCGGCTCGCTGACAGAAACACCTGGTTATCGCCGGTCAGCACCGCATCCATGAAGGCTTCGCCGGCGAAGTAGTAGGTCAGGCCCACCTGGCGGCTTTTGAGGATGTTCCGGATCCTGGCGGTCAGCGGGTTCTGTTTGGCGGCGAACAGCTCTTTCTGGTAGCCGTACATCTTGCTGATGAACTTGTCGAGAAAGTCCACCTCGCGCAGCTCGCTGACGTCGTTCTTGACCTTCTTTTCCCGCTTCTTGCCGTCGCGCTTGCCACGTTCCCGACGCTCGCCGCGCTGGTCGTCACGTCGATGGCCATCGTCGTCCTGCTCATCACGTACCGGCGCAACCGCAGGCTTTGCACACTGCTTGGCCAGGCGCTCGCGAACGGTCGTCAACCGGTCCAGTTCGTCCAGCTCGCCCTTGGTCAGCGAGTCGGCTTTTTCCAGGAGCAGGGTGATACGCCGGCTGACGGCGGTCAGCGGCTCTTCATCCGTCAGCATTTCTTCCCAGCCACCCACGCGGATCCAGTGGTACACGATCCGGATGTTGGGCAGGTTGAGTTGCGCCTGAATTTCCTTGGCCTTGTGGCGGCGCAGAAACAGGCGTTTGGCGGCTTCTTTGACTTCGGTTGAGTAGTACATGGGCCGCAGTCTATGCGGCGAAAACGCGGAAAACGTGCAGTTAAAATCCGCGTTTCTCCTATAAATCGAATATAGGAGAAGCGCGAAAGTAAACCGTTTGTTGGAGGCGTTGCGGCTCCCTATCTTGGGGCCTCAACTCACCGATGAGCGCAGTTCCTACCATGCCCCGTTCCCTTGTCAGCTTCTGGAAACGCGTCGCCACCAGCGGTCCTACCGTTGATGGCCGCGTCATCACGCCCCAGGAACTGCGCGACATCGCCGAGACGTACAGCACCGCCACTTACACAGCGACCATCTGGTCCGAGCATGAGCGCTGGCCAGGCTCCTACGGCACCGTGTTTGCCGTGCGCCTGATCGAGGACGTTGAGGGCCTGGCACCCGGTCAGGTCGCGCTGGAAGCGCAGTTGAAGCCCAACCAAAAGCTGCTGTGGCTCAACGACCAAGGCGAAAAACTCTTCACCAGCATCGAGATCATGCCCGACTTCGCCAACACCGGCAGGGCGTACCTGACCGGCCTGGCCGTCACTGACGAGCCCGCGAGCCTGGGTACTCAGGAACTCTACTTTTCCCGCAAGACCGGCAAGCCCGTGCATTACGCGGCGGCTGTTCCGTTCGGGACGATCGGTGAAGACGAGCCGCAGGGCGAGGTGGCCAAGCTGCTCAATCTGTTCTCCGGCTTTTTCAAGCGCTTTGGCATTGAAGAGGTGCCCGCCGAAACCACCCCGCAACCCCCTACCGAGAGCAAACCCCCAATGGATGAAGCTACAGCCAAAGCGCTGCAGGCCTTGATCGAACAGCAGCTGATCGTCGCCGCCGGCATTCAGGCGCTGATCGACAGCTTCGCAGAAGCCGCACCGGAACCCGACCAGGCACCGATTGACGACGTGCAGGCAGCCGTCGACGGCATCGTGGCCACCGCCGAAGAAGAGAAGCAGTTGAGCCGCAAGGCTACGGCAAACACTGCCGTTCTTGCTGGCCTGGCCAAACTGGAGGCCAAATTCAGCGCCTTGCTGGACAAGCCGGATGGCCGTCAACTGTCGCGCACCACCGGTGCGATTGACCCAAAACCGAAGCGGGTACTCTGACATGGCCCAGTCACTGAGCGCATTCGGCGCGAAAATGTTCGCGGCCCTGCAGGTTTCCCTGGCTGAATCCTACGGCGTCGAGCTGGCCAGCAAGACGTTTAGCGTCGAGCCTTCGATTGCCCAGGAACTCAACGAGGCAATCACCCACAAGTCCGATTTTCTGCAGCGCATCAATGTCATCGGCGTGACCGAGATCAAGGGTCAGAAGGTGTTCCTGGGCGTGTCCGGTCCTGTGACCGGCCGCACCAACACCAAGACTACTGATCGCGAAGCCAAGGACGCATCGGCGCTGGATGATACCCAGTACGAGCTGTATTCCACTGAGTCTGACGTGAGCCTGCCTTACGCCAAAATCGACGCCTGGGCCAAGTTTCCGGACTTCCAGCAGCGCTATTCCTCAGCTGTGCAGAAGCAAATCGCACTCGACCGCCTGATGATCGGCTTCCACGGCCTCAAAGCGGCTCCGCAAACCAGCCTCACTGAATTCCCGATGCTGCAGGACGTGAACAAGGGCTGGTTGCAGATCGCTCGCGAGCAGATCCCTGAGCAGGTCCTGAGTCAGGGCCTGACAGCCGGCAAGATCACGCTGGGCGAAGGCGGCGACTATGCCAACCTCGACGCCTTGGTGCATGACACCAAACAGATGGTCGACGAGCGTGTCCGCGACGGCGGCGATCTGATCGCAATCATTGGCAGTGACCTGTTGGCCTCCGACAAGGCCAAGCTGTACGCCAAACAGGGCGACGTGCCGACCGAGAAAGAACGCATCGAAGATGCTCAGGTCATCGCGACCTATGGCGGCCTGCCAAGCTTCAGCGTGCCGTTCTTTCCGGTCAACTCGGTGGTGGTCACCAGCTTCGACAACCTGTCGATCTATTTCCAGGACTCCAGCTGGCGCAAGCAGACCGTTGATAACCCGAAGCGCTCCCGCGTCGAGGATTACAACAGCCGTAACGAAGGCTATGTGATCGAGCAGCTGGAAAAGTTCGCCATGGCTGAAAACGTCGAAGTGGTGAAAGCATGAGCCTGGCACTGGCGCACAAACGCCGCTTGATCGCAGAAGGCCCAGCGGCCGCGATCGCCGGTGCCCCGATGGCTTATTCCGCTGACACCGCGCTGTCCAGCCCCGCCAATGCACGCAAGCATTTGAAGCTGATGGAAGACGCTCTGGCGGGCGATCTGGAGCGCATCAGCGCGATCAATAGTCGTGAGCAGCGCCAGTTGCTCAAGCGTGACGAGCTGCTGCCCAAGTACCTGGACTATGTACAGCGGTATCGCGATTCGGAATTGAATTTCCAGAACTCGGTGCTGGTGTACGTCCTGATCTGGCTGTTCGACACCGAGCAGTTCACCCAGGGCCTGGAGCTGGCCGACTTCGCCATCTCTCAGGGCCAGGCACTGCCTGAGCGCTTCAATCGCGACATCCCGACGTTCGTTGCAGACGAGGTGATCGACTGGGCCGAGGCTGAATTCAAGGCCAGGCGTAGCCCTGAACCCTACGTTTCCAACCTGCTATCGCGTGTCGACGGTGAATGGGAGCTGTTTGAGCGCATCCCGGCTCGCTACCACAAGTTGCTGGGAATGATCGCGCTGCATCGCAAGGACTGGCCTGTAGCGATTCACCACTTTGAACGAGCTGAACAGCTCTACGAAAGCATCGGCGTAGGGACACGTCTGGCTGACTGCCGCAAGGCACTGGCCAAGGCGCAAGCCAACGCAAACGCCGGCAACGGCAACGAATAATCGACTACCCCCCCCCCGGCGAGAAACTGTGGATGTGAGCCAACCATTTTATGGCCCTGACCCACTGAAACAGTTTTCCCGCCCCTAATACGAAAAGCCCCGCACTGGGCGGGGCTTTGTGAGGCACAGATGTTTAACGGATCACTGCGAAAGCATCTTTATCGTCACCTTCCCGTCGGGGAAAGTCGCGGTGATTTCCAGGTTGCTGCCCCCCAGTACATCTACACATTCTTTCAGGACTGCCAAGTAGTTGTCAGTAACCTTCAATGCGTCTTCGACGGTTTCCGGGCGGATATTTTGGGCTTCAAGCCACATAAGAGCCATGGCATGTGCCTGAACAAGCTCGTTGCTGTGTGCTGCGGCTGGCTCGCGGTTTTCAAGCCACGCGTTCAGGGTATCGGTTCGTTTAGTTTCTTCGGCCATTTTTCCCGTTCCTCTACGACATCTAGAGGGAGTGTATGAGCTTTTCCGGGAAACCCACCACCTTTGTGGAGCAAGCGATCGAGAACGACGGCTTCTGGCCGAACCTCTCCGTGGCTGAGTTTCAGAAAGGTTACCGCCTGCCGGCGGAGTACCTGGTAGAGATGCTGGCCGCCGATCTGACCACGGCCATGGTTGAGGTCAACACCGACCTGGCCAAGTTAAAAGCGCGCTGGCAGGGCGCTGGCGTGTCCAACGTTGAGTCTGCAGACACCACCGTCCTGCCAGAGCGCACCTTTCAAGCGGCGACGTACAAGCGTGCTGTCTACAGCCGGGCCAAAGCCAGCCTGCTGACTCAGTTCGCAACGGTCAATCGTCGCGAAAGCGCCGAAAACGTGGGCAAGGAACTGCCGGAACGATCCGAAACCTTCCTCGCTTTCAGCCAGGCCGCCGTGCGGTCGCTGCAGGGCCGTGGCCGCATCACGGCGGCGCTGCTGTGATCAAGCTCAAGGCGTTGACCGCCTATCTGCTGTCGCGCCAGATGGTCGCACCGGAACAGCTCGACAGCTGGACCGACCAGGTCCAGGTGGAATTGATCTGGAAGCCTGACACCCAGGGTATGCACATGGGTGACATGAACTACGGCGCGACGATCTCGATCGAGCGGTTCGCTGATCACCCGGCGCGTCTATTCGCCCTGGTAGGCAGTTGGCTGGAAAACAACGACCAGGACCGCGATGGTCTGCCCAATGTCGTGTTCGACGTGGTCATGCTCGATAACGACCTGGCCGACGTCGACATCAAGCTGCAGTTCACCGAGGCCCAATACCTGGCAGAGGATTCTGCCGGCGAGATCGAGGCATTAGGCAGCACCTGGTCATTTGTGCCGTTCGACCTGTGGGTCGCTGAGAACGGCGAGGTGACCGGCAATGGCCTTTGATCTGGACATTCGCGGCATGCTCGAAGCTCAGGATCTGCTGGCCCTGATGGAGCTGCCGTTGCCCAAGCGCAAGCGCCTGCTGAACAACGTGGCCAAGCGCGTGCGCAGCTTGAGCCGCCAGCGGATCCGCAACCAGCAGAACCTGGACGGCACGCCGTTTGAGGCCCGCAAGGACACGTTCAAGGGCAAGAAAAAGATGGAAACGGGACTGGGCAAGCTGCTCGACGTCACCCGTTTGACCGGCAACGAGGCTGAGCTGGGCTGGCGTAACACGCTGACCCGCTGGGTTGCCTCGCAGCAGCACAACGGCGTGTCCGAGCGGCGCACCGCCGCGCAGATGCGCCAGTGGAACACTGTTCCGCCGGGCACCGCCGCTACCGAAAAGCAGGCCAAGACCCTGCGACGTCTGGGTTTCAAGACCCGCCAGACCGGCAAAAAGACCCTGACCCGTCCATCCGTGGCGTGGATCCAGCAACACCTGAACTACGCCCGGGCGGGATTGCTGATCCGCGTCCTGGACGACCAACGAGCCGAATCCGCCGGCGCGCAAAGCTGGGACATCCAGCTACCTGCACGCCAGTTCCTCGGTGCCAGCGAAAGTGAAACCAGCCAGCTGGTGAATCTGGTGCTGCGACAAATCCTTAATTCACCCCGCTAACGAGGCACCGCTTTATGGCACTCGGCAAAGTCAGCGTTAACAATCTCAACCTCGGCCAGGGTGCCGTGAGCGAGATCGAACGCTATTTCCTGTTCATCGGTCCCGCTGCCAAGAACGTCGGCAAGCTGGTCCCGTTGGACACCCAAAGTGATCTGGACGTCCAGCTGGGCGTTGCGGACAGCGGCTTGAAAACCCAGATCCTTGCGGCGCGCAGCAACGGCGGCGATCGCTGGGCCTGCATCGCCGCTCCGATCGCAGGCGAAACCACCTGGCAACAGGCGCTTGAGAGCGCGGCCCGCAGTTATTCCTTCGAAGCGGTGGTGATCGTCAACCCGGTGACCACTCAGGCCGAGCTGTCAGCGATGCACGTTGCAGCCAATGACCTGAGCAACAAGCTGGGCCGCCGCGTCTTCGTGCTGGCGGCCACTGCCGGCATTGCTCCGCAGTTGAGCTGGAGCGCTTACGTCGTCGAGCAGAAGGCCATCGTCGACGGCCTGGCTGCGCCTCGGGTCCTGCCGGTACCGCAACTGCACGGCAATAACCTGGGCGTGCTGGCCGGTCGACTGGCCAATGCCGCCGTGAGCATTGCCGACACCCCGATGCGCGTTGCCACCGGCGCGGTCCTGGGCCTGGGCGCTGAACCCAAAGACATGGACGGCATCCCGCTGAGCACCGCGGTGCTTTCGCAGCTCGACGCAGCGCGTCTGTCTGTGCCGCAGACGTACCCGGACTATCCGGGCACCTACTGGGGCGACGGCAACCTGCTGGACACCCCCGGCAGTGACTTCCAGGTGATCGAGAACCTGCGTGTCGTCGACAAGGCTGCCCGCCGCGTGCGGATCTTGCTGATTCGCTATGTGGGTGATCGGAGCCTGAACAACTCGGCCAATAGCATGGCGACCACCACGTCCAAGCTGATGGCCCCGCTGCGCGCGATGGCCAAGTCCACCAAATTCGCCGGCCAAGTGTTTCCTGGCGAGATCGAGCAGCCCAAGGACGGCGACATCGTGCTGACCTGGACGAGCAAAACCTCTGTCGTGGCCTACCTCAAGCTGCGCCCCCTCAACTGCCCGAAAGACCTGACCGCGAACATCGCGCTGGACCTTTCCGTTACGGATTCGGAGTAACCCATGGCCGCAAAAATTGGCGGTAAGAACTTCGACGTGAACCTGGGCGATCTGCTCGTTCACGTCGAGGCCGGTACCATCGACATCACGGACAACAGCACCGTGGCCCAGACCAAGGGCGTGCCCAATGGCCACGTCGACGGCGATGTCGCTGCAGCTGGCGAACTGGAGCTGGACACCACCAACTTCAATCTGCTGATCGAGCAGGCCAAGACTGCGGGAAGTTTCCGCGAGCTGGAGCCGTTCGACCTCGTGTTCTTCGCCAAGGCCGGCGAGGAGGAACTGCGCATTGAGGCGTTCGGCTGCAAGGTTCGTGTGTCTAGCCTGCTGAGCATCGATCCGAAAGGCGGGGCGAAAAACACCCACAAGGTTCCGTTCGACGTCACCAGTCCGGACTTCATTAAGATCAACGGCGTGCCGTACCTGGCTGCTGCTGAAATCGAGGGCCTGACGTAATGGTCTGCCCGTTCGATCGTGCGCAGGCTCTGGAGCAGCGTCAACGTGACCAGGCCATTGCGGCCCAGTTGGCCAAGCCGCGAGCGAGCGGGCCGAGCCTCACCCATTGCCAGGACTGCGACAAGGAGATCCCGCCAGCACGCCAGGCGCTGGGTGGCATGACTCGTTGCGTGCCTTGCCAAACCCTGACTGAAAAGGGGCCTCGTCGATGAGCACCAATCAAGCTGCTCAGGACACCGCTATTGCATTGGTAAAGGCGTCGCCCGCGATCGGCGTCGCCGCCACCGGTGCGACCGGTGCCGTTGACTGGTCCGCCGTGGCCTACATGCTGACCGCGTTTTACATGGTGCTGCAGATCCTGCTGCTGATCCCCAAGTACCGCCAGATGCTGCGGGACTGGAGGGTCAAACCATGAGCCTGCGGGTCAAGATCACCGCAGGCGTGCTGCTGCTCTGCAGCGGCACGTTGACCGCGTTTCTGGGCACCTGGGAAGGGAACGGCCAGAACGTGGTGTATGCCGACAAGCTGGCCAGTGGTTTGCCCACGGTCTGCAAGGGCATCACCAAGCACACTAGCCCGGATCCAGTGGTGGTCGGTGAATATTGGTCCGATGCGCGCTGCGCCGAGGTGGAAGGCCTGGTCATCGCCAAGGGCCAGTTGAGCCTGGCCGACTGCCTGACCAACCAGATGATCGGGCAGAACACGTTCGACGCCTTGAGCAGCCATGGCCACAACTTCGGCGTGCCGACGACGTGCGCGAGCCGTGCTGTGGGCCTGATCAATGCGGGCCGCATTACCGAGGGCTGCAAGGCGCTGGCGTGGGCTTCCGACGGCACGACGCCCGTCTGGGCCTATGTGACGGGTGCCGATGGCCGCAAGACCTTTGTCCGTGGCTTGCACTACCGCCGACTGGCCGAAATGAGGCTGTGCCTGCAATGACCATCAGCCCGCTGCGCCTTGCCCTGTTTCTGCTGGTGGTCGGCCTGCTGACCTGGTGCGCTTTCGAGTACCAGGGCAACCAGCTCGATGTCGCCCGCGCT
The DNA here is from genome assembly GCF_020917325.1 of Pseudomonas savastanoi. Classification (NCBI taxonomy): domain Bacteria; kingdom Pseudomonadati; phylum Pseudomonadota; class Gammaproteobacteria; order Pseudomonadales; family Pseudomonadaceae; genus Pseudomonas; species Pseudomonas savastanoi. Next base: position 5,717,054 of record NZ_CP076652.1, on the reverse strand, counting down.
GATCTGGTCGACGCCGCTGCAGATCTGCACACCGAGCGAGAGGCTGCCCGCCTGGCCGGCGAACAGCTCGCAGCGCGGGACCAGCTCGACACCCACCATACCCAGGAACTGAACAGTGCCCGCTCTCAAATCAATACTCTGCAGCTGGCTGTTGCTGATGGCCGTTACCGGCTGCGCATCAAAGCCATCTGCCCCGCAATGCCCAGTGCCACCGGCACCGCCGGCCTGGCTGATGCAGGCAGCGCCGAACTCGCAGCAGACGCTCGACCTGATTATTTCACCCTCCGAGATCAGCTCGCCTTAAGCCGGCAAATGATCCTCGGCCTGCAGGACTACATCCGCCAGGTCGTGCAACGCACACCGGCACAACCCTGACCCTTTGCAACTCAACCCTACGGAAACACCGACATGAGCGAAGTAAACCGCAGCATCACCCTGGAACGTGGCGACAAGGAATTCACGTTCAACCTGAGCCCTCAGGTCATCACCAAGTATTTCAATGCCACCACCCAGGCGAACAAGGTCGCCCCGGCCCACAACCTGCTGATGAGCACCGTCAAGGACGAAGACAAAGCCGCGCTCAAAGCGTTGCTGGAAAACCCGATCACCACCATGACTCTGGCCGGCGCGCTGCTGGAAGAGTATTCGCCGGACGTTGAAGTGATCGTAAAAAAGCCCTCGAGCACGCTGACGGCTTGACCGAAGACGGGCTGGGCCAACTGCTGGCCCTGACCCAACGCTGGCTGCCTGGCGCTGAACCCACGATCGAGAGCATGGGCACCGCCAAGTGGCTGGAAGACGAACACTGGAGACGCATGGAAATTGCTGTCGCCAACGGTATTTCCACTGCCTTTAACGGATAACCCTGATGGCTGACCGTTCCGCCCGCCTGGCTTTCATCCTGAACCTGACCGACAAGGTCAGCGCCCCCCTGGGCAAGGTGAAAACCACGTTTAGCGACCTTGCCGCGCAGAGCCAGCAGAACATCATTCAGATGGGCGCGGGCTTGGCCGGCATGGTGGGCGCGGGTAAAGCCATCACCGAGTCACTGGAGCCGGCGCTGGAGGTCAACCGGGCGCTGGGTGACATGCGCGCCCTGGGAACGGCCGAGGACGCGCTGGCGTCGTTGAACCGCAAGGCCCTTGAATTTTCGATCACCTACGCCACCAGCGCCGCCGAGTTTGTGGCGTCGTCACGGGTAATCGATGGCGCGATCAAGGGCCTGGTCGGCGGCCAGCTGGCCGCTATCACCAGTTCCAGCAACCTGCTGGCCAAGGTCACCAAGGCCGATGCGGAAACCACCGGTGCGTACCTGGGCACCATGTACAACCTGTTCAAGACCGAAGCCGACAAGATGGGCAAGGTCGAATGGGTCGAGCAGTTGACTGGGCAAACGGCGCTGGCGGTGAAGCTATTCCGCACAGACGGTGCTCAGCTCAAGGACGCCTTCAAGGAAGTGGGCGCTATTGCCACGCAGGCCGGTGTGGGCGTGGCCGAGCAGATGGCCGTGATCGGTACGCTGTCCAGCACCATGGAAGGCGGCGACGCCGGCGGGCGCTACAAGGCGTTCTTTGAAAACATCGGCGCAGCGGCTGAGAAAACCGGCCTCACCTTCACCGATGCCGCCGGCAATACGCTGCCGATGATCCAGATCCTGGACAAGCTGCAGGGCAAGTATGGCGACCTGACCAGCGCCGCCGCCGGCACCAAGCTGGTGGAGGCCTTCGGCGGCGAGGGTGCCCAGGTGATCGGCGCGCTGGCCAAGGACACCGACCGGCTTCGCAACGGTATCAGCGAGCTGGGCAAGGTTCGGGGTCTTGAGAACGCCGAAAAGATGGCCAAGGCGATGGTCGATCCGTGGCAGCAGTTCGGTAAAGCCGTCGATGCGCTGCGCATTTCATTTGGCCAATCCCTGATTCCGACCCTGACGCCGCTGATGGAGCGCCTGGTGGGCATTGCCTCAACGCTGACGCGTTGGATGCAGCTGTTCCCCAACATTACGCGGGTCATCGGCATCACGACGCTGATCATTTTTGGCTTCGTCGCGGCCATGTCGTTGCTGACCCTTGTCGTGGGGGTCAGCAAGATGGTCTGGCTGGGCATGCTCACGGTCTGGAAGCTGCTTAACTGGCAGGGGTTCAAGTCCATTGCCATGTTCCTGTTTCACACCGTGCTGGTCGCGGCCTTCGCTGCAGGCCTGGTGATCCTGTACACCTGGATGGGTCTGGTGCGGCTCGGCATGTTGCTGTGGCAGGGCGCGATTTGGCTGGTCAACGCTGCCATGCTGGCCAACCCGGTGCTGCTGATTGTGGCTGGCATCGTTTTGCTGGCCGCTGCCGTGGTCGCCGCCGTCGTGTACTGGGACGAACTGTGCGCCGCATTGATGAACACCACCGCGTTCCAGTGGATCAGTGATCAGTTGAGCACCTTGTCCAACTGGTTCGGCTCGATGGGCGGCTGGTCGGGTATCGCCAAAACAGCGTGGGACAGCATCCTGGCCACCGTGAAAGGCGCGATCAATGGCCTGATCGAGATGGCCAACAAAATCCCCGGCGTGAACATCGAAACCACGTTTGGCGATCTGCCCGAGCCGCCTAAGGTGCCCGATCTGCCCGGTCAGGTGGGTGCACCGGTGCCGGGTCCTCAGTTGCCGGCAGTGGTGACCACACCACCAGTGGGCACCGTGCCGGGGCCGAAAGTCACGTCGGCTGCCCCTGCACCGGTGAGCCAACCACCCAAGCCGCTGGCCCTGGTGCCGGCTGCCGTCACCCGGTCTGCGCCGGCGCAGGTTCCCGCGCCTGTAGTCCAGGTTCAACCGGCACCGCCTATCAGCCTGCCGCAGGCGTCCGCTGACCTGGCGTTTTCAATGCCGCCCAAAGCGGCACTGCCGGCGCGCGTCGAGAAGGTCATCGAGCTGCCCGCCAAATCGGACAAGGGCATTGAAGCCCGCAAGGCGATCAACGCCAACACGTCGATCAGCCCCACCAAACCCCAGGCCGTCCCGAAAGGAGGACTGATGCAAAGCTTCCAGAACCAGAGCAACGCCATGAACCCCAACCAGCGCGCCGGCACCCACGTCGAGACGCTGAACATCAACACCGCCAAACCGATGACCCCGCTGGAGCTGGAAAACATGATGGCCATGGCGGTGGGCGGCTGATGAGCGAATACGTCGATCTACTGATCATGAACAACGACCTGGTGCTCGATCCGGCCCGACAGCCACTGTTGGTGACTGACCGCGCCTCGATCGCCCAGGACATCGCGCACCTGATCCGTGAAAGTGGCCTGCTGATCACGCTGGTGGCCGAGCGTGACCGGCTGCGTCAGCGCGACTGCATTCAGCAGATGGAATTGCTGGTGGAAGCGGACGAACGCTTGGTGCCAGGCACCGCGCAGATCGTTCAGAGCAGTCCGGGGCTGTACCTGGTCACCGCCACGACCGTTAAATTCGGCCTGCTGGAGCTCACCCTGTGACCGTCGATTTTAAAAAGGCCCTCAGTGATTCCGGCGTGCCCACCACTGATGCGCAGCTCAAGCAGGCCTGGGAAAAGCTGGCCGTCGAGCAGGGCAGCACGCTGAGCAACACCAGCGCTTACAGCCCGTTCTGGCGAATCATCACGGCGCTGGTCACAAAACCGGTGCTGTGGCTGCTTGAGTTCGTCAGCGGCACGGTGCTGCCGAACTTCTTCGTCAAGACCGCCGGCGCGCAGTGGCTGGATATGCTGGCCTGGGCGGTGAACATCGAGCGCAAGGCTGCCACGGTGGCCACCGGGGAACTGCTGTTCACCCGCGCCAATACCGGTGGCGAGCTGGAAGTGCCGATCGGCACTGTCGTCCAGTCGCCGACCCTCAATGGTCATATCTATCAGTTGGTGACCACCGAGCCGCGCAGCTTTGAAGAGGGCCAGAGCCAATTGGTGGTGCCGGTCAAGGCCGTGGGTGCCGGCAGCGGCTACAACCTGGCACCGGGTTACTACGCGGTGCTGCCCCAGTCTGTGCCTGGCATCGTCCAGGTGGTGAACAACACCGACTGGCTGCAGACGCCTGGCGCGGATTCCGAGCACGACGACCAGTTGCGCCTGCGTGTGCGCAACCAGTTCTCGGCGGTGAACCAGTGGCACACCGACGCGGTGTACCGGGCGATCATCACCGGGTTTCCTGGCGTTGCCGCTGACGGCGTGTACTTTGAACACGGCGCGCCTCGTGGCCCCGGCAGTGCCAATGCCTTTGTGCTGTTTGACGCCGGCGTGCCCGCCGATACGTTCCTGGAGCAGATCAACACGCACATTCGTGACGGCGGCAATCATGGCCACGGCGACGATCTGCTGGCGATGGCCATGCCTGAAACGCTGAACGCGATCAGCCTCAGGGTCTGGCCGGTGGCCAACCTCACCGTGCTGCAGCTGCAGACGCTGCAGGCCGAGATCGGGCTGTTCATCCGCGCTGCTTTTCGCGAGAGCACCCAGAGTGACTACGCGCCGACCCGCACGTTTCCTCAGTCGCGGTTCAGTTTCAGCCGCCTGACCGAAGAGTTGCACGCCCAGTTTCCGAACATCAGCTCGTTGCGGTTTGCCAACAGCGACATCGTGTCAGCGCTGGATATCCCGCGTATCAGCACCCTGGCAGTGGTCCTGCAATGATCAAGCTCAAACTGCCGTTCTGGCTCGAGGGACTGGAGCTGACCAAGCTGGTGGCCACCGCCCAGTTCTGGTGGGAGCAGGCCACCGAGTGGCTGCGCTGGCCTTACCTGCAGTTCGACGCGGACACCTGCCACCTGTCCATTCTGGAGCTGTGGGCCTGGCAGCGCGACGTCACCCGCTTTGCCGCCGAACCTGAAAGCCTGTTCCGGTTGCGGGTCAAGTACGCCTTTATCAACTCAGTGGACGCCGGCAGCACTACCGGATTGAAACGCATCCTGGAGCGCCTCGGCGTGGGCTACGTCGAGATCCAGGAGCGCATGCCCGAACGCGACTGGGACGTCGTGCTGCTCACCCTGAGCGATTCCCAACTGTCCGAGAACCCCGACTTGTTGCGCGTGCTAATCCGTCAGTACGGGCGCACCTGTCGCCGGTACGACTTCGTAACTATCACCCCGGTGCAACTTGCTGTTGCCCTGGTGGATTTCAATGACGATCAGCAAACGCTGGTCGCCAGCCTTTAGGAGCCCTCATGGCTGCAAGTATCACCCTCGCCGGCGAGAAACTGATCGCCCAGAAACAAGCGGCCAACCTGCCGCTGACCGTGGCCCGATTCGTGCTGGCCAACGTGCCAGGCCTCAACGTTTCCGGCCCGGTCAACCGCGCCGGCGTGAAGCCGCCAGCGGCTCAGATCGTCTACACCGCAAGCATCACCCAGCAGGGCTTCGTCAATCCCAACCAGGTGGTGTACAGCCTGTTGATGGGCACCGATATCGGGGACTTCGACTGGAACTGGATCGGCCTGGAGACCAGCGACGACGTGCTGCTGTCGGTCGCCTACGTGCCGTTGCAACAGAAGCGCAAGAACGTCCTGCCTGACCAGATCGGCAACAACGTGACGCGCAACTTCCTGGTGGTGTTCGACGGTGCCCAGCAGCTGACCGGCATCAAGATCGATGCAAGCACCTGGCAGCACGACTTCACAGTACGCCTCAAAGGCATCGACGAACGCGAGCGGCTGAGCAATCGCGATGTGTTTGGCCGTGCCTGCTTCTTTGATAGCGGTTTGAAGCTGGAGAAAGTCGGTAGCACCTACCAGCTCAAGGCGGGGGTGGCTTATGTCGAAGGAATTCGCCTGGAGTCGACAGCCGTCCTGCCGGTCGTCGTGCCGTCGGTGCCCAACAAGGCCTGGCTGGATGTGTCTCTGCAGCGCGATCACAGCGACGTGGTGGGTACGTTCCAAGTGGTGTTTGGCATGGACAAGGTGGATTACAACGACGGTGCCGGCGCACGCCATTACTTGGTGCCGTTGGCCGACTTGCCCACCTCATCGTTGATTACCGATCTGCGCAGCGTCGAGCCGATCATCACTGAACTGATCAAACACCTGGCCGCCCGGGTTGGCGACTATCCCAATCTGCGCGCCCGGGCTACCACTAAAGATGACGTGAAGCTGGACCAGATTCCCAACGCGATCAGCAGTGATCCAACCAGCAACAGTGATCAAGTGTTGGCCACCACCAAAATGGTCGTAGCTGTACGCCAACTGCTCGAGGCCCTGGTCGACACCAAGCTCAACAAAAACGGTGGGGATGTCACGGGTACGATCAACACTACGCAGTCCATAGTGCTCAATAACGGTAGCAGTGACTCGCCAGAGGTGCGCTGGGCGACGACGTTACGTACCGTCTTTGCTGATGTGTATAACCATACGTTCCGTATTTTTTCGACAGGCGTACCGGATCCGCTGAACCTGGATCTGGCCAACCAGCGTGCGTATCTGTTTGGCCGCGAGCCGTGGGACACCGGTAACTTCAATCCGGCCCTTAAAGCTGATCTGGCGGGGGCAGCATTTACCGGCCCCGTCAGAGTGCCTTCGCTACCGGCCACGACCAAGGACCAGCAGGCCGCGAACACTGCCTTTGTGCATTCGGTGGTCGCCGCCCTGGTGGACTCGTCGCCGGCGGCGCTCGATACCCTCAAGGAGCTGGCGACGGCCCTGGGCAACGATCCCAACTTTGCCACCAGCATGACCAATGCCCTGGCGGGGAAACTGTCGACCAGCGGCGGCACGGTGGCCGGCCGACTGTACAGCCGCAAAGCAGATGCTCAACTTGGCGTTTGGGGATCTGCGGGTCTGGTTCTGGATTCGGATTTGCACCCAGCCATTACCTTTCATGCCTCTTCGCGTGGTGTGGCGCGGATGCTGGGGCTCCAAACTGACAATGAGCTGTATCTGGGCGGATCTGATCCTAGCCAGCCGCAGTACAAGCTGTACCACTCGGGCAACTTCAATCCTGCCGGCAAGGCCAACGTCGCCACCACCCTCGGTGGCTATGGCATCACCGACGCCTATACCGCCAGCCAGTCAGATGGGCGTTTTGTGCGGCTCGCGGGTGAAAACGGCTACACCGCATTCAGCGTCGGTCAGGTTCCTTCGCTGGCAGCGGCGGGTGCTCACACCCAAGGTCACGCCCCTCTGGCGATTGTGAACGGCAATAACCCGGCCGCTGCAGCAGTGATTACATTTCATCGGGGCGGGTCCTACGGCACGTTCTTTGGTCTGGACACGGACAACCAGTTTGCTTTCGGTGGCTGGTCAGCGGGTAACGCTCGGTACCGTTTTTGGACCGAAGCCAACCGGCCGAAAAACACTGCCTCGGTTGAGGTCAACGGCTGGCACAAAGATGCTGACACCGGTCGCATCGAGCAGTGGGGGCGAGTCACGCTGGTATCGCCGAATGACGTCGGGGCAGTGGCGGAAGCGGGGATTTATTTTCCGATGTCGTTCCCGGCCGCGTTCCACTCTGTGACGTTCGGCATTGAGGCGGTCGGAGAGACCAGTGAAATTGCCGAGAACCTGGTGGGGTTTCATAGCCCTGGCTTGGGTGCCATGACCGTACGCATTCAACGCGTTGCCGGCAGTAACCCAAGCAACACCCCCATCACCATCCACTACCGCGTAACGGGGAAATAAATGGAGTTCTTTTACGGTCGCCCGTCGGGCGGGTTTTACAGCAGCGCGAGCCACGGGCTCCGAACCATCACTATCGATGACCCAACCTTCGAACGACCGAAGATCCTGGTCCCGGATCCCGCATACATCGCGGGCAACCACAGCCAGGAGGAGTCCGTGCCGATGATCGAGATCGATGACCTCGGCGTCCCGGTGCCGCAGATTACCGTCGACAATCCGGAATGCCTGCTGCCCCCGGCGAGCGATCTGATCGAGATCAGCATAGAGCACTACCAATCCTTACTGGAGGCACAGAGCAACGGCATGCGTATCGACCTGGATGACAGTGGTCGACCTGCTGCTATGGCGCCGTTTGGTCCCAGCATCGAGACGCTGCGCGAGAATGATCGTTGCTGGCGGGACTATCAGCTCAAACAGACCGATGGGATGGTCAACCGTCACCGTGACGAGCTCGAAGCGGGGCAGGCAGCGACGTTGTCGGTGGGACACTACATGGCGCTGCAGGCCTATCGTGGCGCGCTGCGTGATTGGCCGGAGCATTCGTCGTTCCCTGACATTTCAGCCCGCCCATCAGCCCCGACCTGGTTGGTGCTGCCATGAGTTGGACCAACATCAAGCTTCGCTGGCCGGCACAAGCCACTCAATGGATGGACCAGATGGCAGGCGCACGCGACCTGATCCAGAGCGAAATGGCAATCACCGGCCAGCGCGTCTCGATGCTGGCCGATATCGCCACCACCAGTCCTGGCCTGATTGCGGGTGCCGCGAAGTCGGCGATCAGCGCAGGACGTGATGCGTTGGTGGCGCAGTTTGAGAACGTCCCGTCGTGCATCGTGGTGACGCCGTTTCAGCACGGTGTAGGGCAGGGCAGCGGTGGCCATCAGCGCTTTTTGTCTGCGCCGAACTTGCTGCAGCTGCTGGCCGACAAGCTGACTGACACCACCGACGCTGTGCGGCCCCAAGGTCAGCAAAGCGCCCTGGTACTGATATTCCTCGCCACACGACTGGACCAGCTCGCGGCGACGTTGGGTCGGTTCAACGTGGTGTTGCCTATGCCTGACCTGGTGCGCGCCGAGCGCCGTGCCGAACACCTGGCCAAGCTGGAGGTGGAAAAGTGGGTGATGCCGATCGCGGGGCAAATGCCGCTCTGGAGCCAGTTGCCGCTGCAGCGCTGCCCGATCACCAAGCTGGCCAGCCAGTCAATGGCCGGTCAACTGGCGGTACTTGAGGGCTATGCCGCCGACAGTTCGCCGATGGCGGACCTGGCCGATCTGCAGGCACGAAAGAAGGCTCAGGTACAGGAGCGCGAGCAGCAGTTGGCCGACCTGAAAGCCCAGTTCACGAACAGTGCCGACGATGTATCGATCCAGTCCAGGATGCTGGGACCGGGGGACGTGGGCCAGCTGCGCCGCGAGCTGCTCGAGGGCGAAGCACCAGGTCATGAGTGGCCGCTCTGTGCCGGCGCACTGTTGGTGGGCTCTGCAGAGAGCCTGAGCTTTGTTCAGGAACTGGTGGGCCTATGACGCTGCTACTCAACGGCGAGCAGATCATCGGCCACCGCATGAAGCTGACGGCCAACCTCAAGATCGAGGCCGACGAGCTGGGCGGCCAGACATCGGCAACCGACAAATCGCACAAGGGGTTCAAGCCCAAAACGCTGACCGTGGCACTGACGATCCCCTACAAATCCCTCGAGAACCTACGCACCATCATGCGCCTGGCCGAGGCGACTGCAGGTGGTGGCCAGCTGCAGACGTACCGGATCGTCAATGACACGGCCAAGGCCTTTGGCATCCGCCAAGTGACGTTCTCCGACGGGGTCAGCGCCCGTGAAGACGACACACTGGCCCAGTGGATCGTCCAGTTCACCTTGAGCGAGAAGCTATCCAACCCGGAGAAGGTCGAGAACCGGCGCGCTGGCAACGGCGTGACATCCCAGTCCGCGCCTGGCGATGGTGTTGCGGGCAGTGGGTCCGGATCGGGCGCAGCCGAAGAATTGACCGGCTTTGAGGCCGTGCTCAAGAAGGTGGACACCTACCTGGGCGGCACGCCATGAGCATGAAGCTGCACAAGGTGCTGACGATCGGCGGCGTGGCTACGCCGCTTATCAATGACGATGTCCGGCTGGACCTCAAGAGTCCGGGCCGCGCCACGTTCACGATCAAGGCCGGTGCCACCGTCAAAGGTTTGGTCACGTTCGATATCGGCTACAACGAAGCGGTCCTGCAGCGTCATTTCATTGGCTATGTCGAGCGCTGCACCGCCACCAACGGCATCGAGCAGGTGGTGCTGTGTCGCGAGTTAGCCGCGGTGCTGATCAACCCTTTACCCATGAACCTGCGCCATGTAGATCTGCGCGCGGTACTGGCCGATATCGGCAGCAAGACCGGGCTGCGCTTCCGGGTTCCGGATCAGGCCTACACACGCGTAAAGACGCCGTTTTTCTACAACCTGGCCGCTGGATACCAGGCGCTGGACAGCATGGCGCGGGTGTTTGGCATCAAGGACTTTATCTGGCAGCAACAGGGTGACGGCGAGATCTACGTCGGTGCCTGGGCTGACAGTTTCTTCGGCGCTCGATCGCCACTGCAACTGCCGGTCAACCTTTTCGACGGTTACCAAGGCAGCCAAAGCGCAATGATCGCGGCCTTACCAGGCCTGCGACCAGGCGTATCAATCAACCAGGGCGAGCGGATCACGAACGTGACGCTGGCCGGCACACAGATGGCCATCAAATGGACGACGCAATCAAACGCAGCGTAGAGCGGCAATTCCCTGAACTCACTGGCGGCTATCACTTGCCGCGCTTCGCCAAGGTCGTGGCCGTGGCTGATGCGCCGGCCAGCGCCGGACTGTGTGACGACTTCCGACCACGCTTCTCGGTCGACCTGCAGGTGATGGGGCCGGACGGCGAGATCGATACAGCATTGCCGGTATTGGCCGGCGTGCCGCTGCCCATGCCGGTGGGTGGTGATGAAATGGGATTCTTTGCCTTTCCGGAGGAGGGCACCAGCGTGGTGGTGTGCTTCGCTTATGGCCTGCCGCACAAGCCCTACATCCAGACGATCCTGCCGCATGGCCTGACATTGCCAAAGGTCCCCAAGGGTGACCAGGTATGGCAGCACAGCGATGCGGTGCAGCAACGCGTCGACGCGGACGGTAACTGGTTGCGCAAGACAGACGGCAAGATCCAAGACCAGGCGATCGAGCGCGAAGTCGACGCCATGACCAACACTGAAAGCTTCCAGAACCACACCAGGACGGTGGATGACCATTCGACAGAGTCAGTGGGTGGGGTGAAGAAGATCGAGGCCTTGGGCGCACTCAAGCTGCTGTCGGGCGGATCTGCGAGCCTGGCGGCAGTGGACGACCTGCACCAGGCAACCGGTCGTGACCTTAACCTAGTGGTAGGCCAGAAGCACAACGCCACGGTGGGTGGCGACATGCACGAAAGGATTCAGGGTCTGCGTGAGAGCATCGCCAGTAAGAGCCAGCGTTTGCAATCTCCTAAAAGCTGGATCGGGTCCGAAGAAGTTAATCTTTTCAAGGTTGTATGTGATCTGATTGACCTAGTGCAGGATATGAACACCCAACTCGCGGCCCATGTACATGGGCCTTCACCTCTACCTAATAATGCTACGGTTTTTGCTGTCAAAGCAGCCATAGCCTCTGCACTATCAAACACGTTAGAGGCTGTAACTCTTTAATTGCTCTCATCCCCTATAGGTGACTTTAATAAGCGTGCAGGGTGATTAAGAGTGAAATAATCAATATATTTGTCGCTTCCTGAAGTCAGTTTCAGCATGATCCTATTGAGCATGACTGCCAATACTTTGGTTTCTCGAATCAAATCAATTTCGCCCCCAGATGGAACTTGATTGCCATGAGCAGCGTCATTTCTCCTATCCCACGCGCTTAGCTCAACGCTTCCTAAGTCTAGGCTGAGACGAGAGTAAAATCTCTCGGACAGAATTTTTTGTGGTGCTAAATTTCCGCTATCTATCTTGCTCTGCAAAAGCTTAGTCGCAGTCTCGTCTAAGTTTTGCTTATTTAAATATCGCGATAAAAATTTCTTTGTTTTTTTATATGTGGCCTTATCTAATATAGTTCTTGATATCTTTGCTTTCGGATCGGATGTGACTTTCCTTTGAATAGTTTCTATCAGTGCGCCATAGTAAGCTGGAGCCATGTAATAAGGTGCCGTACGAGCATACCATATTCTCCAAAGAATCTGCTGCAGGTCCGTTTTGTCGGCGTAATATGACAAGGCGTTTGCCATGCGCTCTATTTTGTTCTTATCAAGAATGGTAGATTTGTCACTTATCGGCGCAGGTGGAGCGCTGACTAGCTGCCAGACCCTTCCACCAAGGGTGTGAGGTGAAACAGCTTCCCTTTCTCTCCATTTTTGATTTTGGTCAAATGAAGAGTTACCAATGTAAACGAGCATAGTTCCTAGTGCAAACGAGATGCTGTCTCGGATTAACTTTCGAGTATCGTCATCAGGATTGCCAAGATAAATTATATATCCCGATTTCACGTTTTTGAGTTGTTTCGGCTTCTGCTTGGTCCCCAGTATAATGTCAAAGCCATAAATCTTCAGGCGTATGGCAGACGTGTTGTAGCTTTCTTTACTCCTCTCGGATCTGAGGGTAACTGATGGCAATCCACGAAAATGTCTTTCTACGATCGTCTTGCTTAATTCGCTATACATGTCAGGCCATGGATAGTTGTCGGGGACATTTTGAATCCAATCTATGCTGTAGTGTATAGGCGTATCAAGTTCTGAGCAGGTTTTTAATTTTTGTAGAGAAAACCTTATTTCAGTAATGCCATTTTTGATGGTAACTGATTTTTGAGCAACTCCCTCGACAACTCCAACGCTGTAGTGGGTTTCAAATTTAAAAGAATTTTCTTTTTTGTAAACCTCACCTAAAGCTCTAGCTGACTCGTTACCAAAAGAATAAGTTAATGAGGATGTTGATACTAGCTCAAGACTCTGATCTTCAAGTCTGTGAAGCATTAATTCCGAATCACATGGTATGAGCGGATTTTCTGCAAAGCTTATCATGTCGCTTCCTAATAACTGATCTAGGTCTTCCCATTCCCAAAAGTTCATGAGCTCTCCGCGAAAATGTGGTGAAGCCGCTGTCCCAAAAAAGCCGCTGGTGAAATGCTTGCTCTAATAAAGTTATAACCGTCAATACCTATTGCTGTTTTTTACTAGGTCGTAAAAGCACACAAGCTTAAAGAATCCACTGTTCTTGGGTGATGTATCTACGTGTTTTCTTAATATTTCACATAGGTCCTCTAGGCCGCTCTTTATCAAGGATGGTTCCATGTAAGGCACCATTCTCAAAAAAAGTTCAAATCCCTGTTTCTGGTAGAGTTCATTAACTCCGATAAGAACTTCTGGAACGGTTTTTGACCTTCGTAACTCACCGGCATTGACAACGTCAAATAAATTGGCCTCAAACCTAACAACTGCACCGGCACAGAGTGGTGGTGAAGTCTGATTCAATTCTCCATCTGCAAGTATGTAACCGGCTCTTTGTAGATAGTGGAATATAGGTAGACTTTGATTCCCCTTGGCTAGTTTGGGGAAAACAGTAGCTACAACATCTGCGGCATCATATTTCTCTGTTTCAAAAATAATATCTCGGACGAGGTCTGATCTCTCCAATCCAATCAAGCCTTGTTTTGAGATCGCTTCTCCTTTCTTTAAAGTAGAAATGGCTCCGTATCCTACAACAAACTCAGTCAAAGAGTCGCCCTGCTCTAAGTCCCTCTCATTTCGGACGTAAAGCTGACCTTTAGGGTCGTCAGTAATAACAAGTTCATAAAGTTGATCTTTTATTCTTCTGAAAATATGTGCTGGTATTCGTTTCTTGGTTTCAGCCAATACCTCGAACAACTCTGTAAAGCTGTTAGCTCGCACAAGCTTAACAGGTATGCGCTTGTGAATTACTGAGTCCGTGATTGATGGTTCATCTAGCTCCCGGTGCCACTCTACGAAAATTAGCTTATCTCTTAGGAACTCCAAGCTCTTTTCCGGAAAGCAACCAATAATGTCCTCTAGTATTTCTGCTATATGGGGGTCGGCAAGGGAGTAACCCAAAAAAATCACTGGCCGTTCAATAAAAATAGTAAGTAACTTTGATGAAAGATACGGGTTTTTTCTTCTGTATTCAGCATAGTCGCTTTCAGTGAGAACTAAAGAGTTTGGGTGGGTTGAGCAACCGTGAATTTTATATATTTCCGCTATCCCATGGCTCCTTCCTGCGATTAGTCCATCCTGTCCAATAAAAGTAGTGAAGTTAGGAAAGGCTTCTTCTAAAAGACAATCCCAGTTTGTTGTAATGATTCCATCGATGTTTGCTTTCTTTAATATTTCCAGTTCTGATGAGGTTTCAGAATTAATATTTTTATGAGCTGTTTGCAAATATCTTGATATCTGTATTTTTAATATTGAGCTGTCATTTATGAAGTGCTCACCAAATTGCCTAGAGATTTCAGCCGACTCTGGGCGTTCCCACCACTTATCTTCGTAGCTTTTCGCCAGTAACTGCGCATACTTTGTAGGGTCGCCTCCAGAGCTTGTTCTAAGCTTCAGTGGGTTTTCACCTATTTCGTTACAAAACCTGAGCAATAATTGCTCCCAATTTTCAGTGCCGAGGTAACGTTTGGACATTCCCGAACCAATAAACAGCATAGGAGAGGCTTCAAATTTTTTGAAATGCTCCTTGAGGGCTACTTTAAATTCCATACACTTAAAACCTTGGATTATGGTTAAACACTGCAGTGAGTATAGGACGTTCCTTCATTTGCGAGATTGTTTGTTTAGAAATCTTGGCAGTAAAGAAAAAACGTCTCGAAAAGCACTTATCCCCCTCCCGCCGACGGGCTTCGCGTCCGTTTTTTTTGCAAATCTCGATGCAGTGCAATAGCCCTTCAAGCCCAAGCGGGCCGTGGGCCTCTGCGGCTGATCAGCCATTTCACAGAGTGCAAAGTTTTGCAGAGGAATGCAGTGGGATTGCACTGTGGATCTTGGAAAGGCATTCAGGAGCTCCGTGCAGAAGCCCCCGGTTTCGCTGGGTGAAAAACTAAAAAAGACCCTGAGGCCAGGGTTTTCGAAATCAGGGTCGATCAAATCGCACGCCGATTTCGGTTACAGCCTCGTTCGCAGTGGATGGGCTGGAAGCCCTGAGCGACAAGGCTTCTAGGTCAGTTTGGAGGTTTCACTGCGTTACACAGTTACTCACGGGCTTGAAAAACCATGCACCTGACTGTTTTCTTCAATAAAACACTGGCCACGTTCTTGTTGGCCTCGACGAATTTCGGCTTAACGGACTCGGTTAGAAATCTGCGGAGAGATGAGTCGATCTGTAGCCCGCAACCATGCTTGTCCAGACGTGATTGCAGATCTTTGAAGTTGATCGCGAGCAACGACTCGGGTGCCGCCGAATGGTTGTACTGTTCGCCTTTGCCATCCAGTAGGTCGAGTGCTGACCAGAATGGAATCAATGCGTCCTCAGCTGACTGTTCGGGCAAGCCAATGGTATCGAGTGCCGGTATCGGCATGCAGAGCAGCGCAGAAAAATGGGCGAGCTGGTCATAGATCGCCGAACGAAGCGCCATGCTTCTGGTTCGATTCAGCTCCCTCAGGAGGAAAACTCGATGGCGGGACAACGCGATCTGGTCAGTGACGCATAAATCCTCGGACATGTTTATCTCCTATGCCCCGACCGGGTCGATGGCGCTGAAACGTGACCGGAACGTGGGATTTCGTTCTGAAAATGGGGGTGGGGTAAAAAAAATAGCGATATTAGCTAGATGTGAGGAAAAAAGGGTTGGAGGCCCCGGTTTTGCTGGGTCCTTCATATAGCAGGGCATAGCGATATGGTAGCTATATGAATAGCGATATTTTACCAAACCCCCGGAATCATTGGGTTTTAAGGAAGGTAAATATTACTGTTCATAAAGGTAATATTATCGCCTTCATATCGCTTCAATATCGCTATTTCCCGAAAACGCTGAGAGCCTTGATTTACAAGGGCTGTAGCCGTTTTCAGCAACGCATATTACTAATATCGCTCTTTTTTTCTGCCCCAAAAAATTTTGAGACGCTGCCCTTGGGTGGGCTGCTTGGGGAGGTGCGGACGTGTGTTGGCGTGTGCGCTTTTACCGGCGCGAGTAATCACGTCTAAGGCCTGGTCAGGCGCAGTGAAAGGATGGCTTGTTACGTGGCTTGTTACGTGTACCGCAAAAAACAAGGGCCTGCATCGCTGCAAGCCCTTGATTTATATGGTGCCGGCACCAGGAGTCGAACCCGGGACCTACTGATTACAAGTCAGTTGCTCTACCAACTGAGCTATACCGGCGTAATGGGCTGCGAGTATATAGCTTCTGATGCGCTTGTAAAGCCTAGCTGTCTGATTCAGTTGAAAAAATCGACCATTGGCGCTTTGGGTGGGATGCGGGCGGGTGGTGGTGCAGGACGTTTCTGTTGGTTTTGGCGGAATGGTCTGCTTGATGTGTGTGAGCACTGCGCATTTGGACGCTGATTTCGCCTCTGGCACGCGCAGCTTGTGCCTGACAGAACGCTCGATTTTTAACCTGGTCGTGCAAACCGATGCGTCCAGCGTTGATGGCTATCTGGTGCGTGAACAGGCACCCATCCGACCCCGCCATTTTTGGGCAGTTGCAGGGCAGGAGGGCTTTGCATAGGCTTGTTCTCAACGGCCCAGGCTACTGAGTCAGCAGCACGGGACGTTAGCTTTTCAGCCAGCAGATAAAGGACTATCTGATGAGTAATGCGATGGATCGTAACCGGTGTTGGGGTGTTGTTTGCCGCAGGCTGGTCATTCGCTGAGGAGTTGTTGAAGGGTATTTGTAGTTGCGTCTGGCCTGTTGGGTCTTGCGCAAGGTGGGGCTGAGGATTGCTGTCTGAATCGCATGAATGTGCGTCTGGACGCTCACGAAGGCTTCATCGATGTTTCAAGAAATGCCCGGATCCTCTGGATTCGGGCATTTTCTTGTGGGCTGGTTCTTGTTGCGTTGCATTTGCACTGGAGATATGGGCTTTTTGGCCGATACATCTGTATCAAAAATGGCAGTCAGCCATGGACAGCAAGTGCAATGCAGAGAACGCCCACGCATTACGAGCTGCTGAGTGTTGCTCGCGATGCCTCTCCTGAGCAGATCAAGAAGGCTTATCGCAAGCTGGCGCAGAAGCTGCACCCGGACAGGAATCCCGACCCTTACGCCTCGGACATGATGGGCGTGGTCAACGCGTCTCATGATGTGCTGGCGGACCCTTCGCGGCGTGCGGCTTATGATGCGCAGCTTGCTGCCGATGAGCACAAGGCTCGTATGGACGCGTTGCGGCGCAAGCAGGCGCGTGCGGGGGGCGGGCAGGCGGTGCATGTGTATGCCGCAAACTCTGCTACTGCCACTGCAGCGCCCTCTCGGGCGGCTCGGACGGGCCCGGCGCCCAAGGCTTCTCCTTCCTTTTCATCGCCTCCCAGTGACAAGCGGCGCCGCAGTGCGTTGCGTTGGGCGCTGGTGTTTGTGGTGTTTTGCGCAGCCGGGGCGTGGATGGGTTACGACCCTGATGCTGGCAAGGCGTTTGTGCCAGCCGAGCCGGTGCCGGTTGCGCAGACGTGGGTCAAGCCAGCGCCCGCCGCGCCGGTTGAAGAGCCTGTGGCCAGCCCGGCCAAGCCGGTTGATGCGGTAACGTCGGAGTGTGAGGTGCCGGCGCTGGATCCGATGGGCGCGCCCTGGCCGGAAAAGGCGGGTTACGTGAAAGATATGCCGTTGCTCAAGGACAACGGCTGGTCGCAGATAACTGTGGATAACTCGGCCGGCGAGTCGGCGGTGTATGCCAAGGTCACGGATGCGGTGGGGCGCAGGGCGTTTCGGCATGCGTTTGTGCCGGCCGGTGCGGTGTTTACGTTCGCCAAGATGGACCCGGGGCTGTATCTGCTCAAGTACAAGATGATGAGCACGGGCTGTGCCTTTGCGTCGGGCCGTATCTTGCTGGAGGAGACACCGATGGGCAGTCAGATCAAGTCCAGTGCGTACAAGCTGACGTTGCGCAAGTTGCAAAATCGCAGTGTGCCGTTTGCGCGGTTGAAGGATGATCAGTTTTAGTAGTGAGTCATGACAGGAATGCGGCGTTGCGTATTCCGCCTTCGCGAGCAAGCTCGCTCCCACGGCCTTAGGCAATCGTACGCGGAGATCATGTTTTGCAACGCTTTCAGGCCGGTTTTTGCAGGCTTGGTCTCTTTCTTTTGAAGGACATTTCCGAGAGAATCCCCGACCGCTTGCGCCTCTCGATGTGTGCTTCTAATCTCCGCCTGTCGCTGCACATCAGCGATCGGGTTTAGTCGCCCGGATTTGAGTTAAGGCGTATCGCGTCGCTGTTTTGGTCAGGTCTTCTTCCTGCACTCTATGGCGGCTGTGCGCGAGGGCACCTTCGGGTGCGCCGGTCTTAGCTCCCGGTCGACTAACCTTCGCACAGCTGCCACCTCAATCGTTTAGTCGCGACCCCAGTGGCAGTTCCATTGAGGAGAGAGCTAAGCATGGTCAAAATAACCCCCGACCCACCCAAACAGTCCAGCACCGCGCCAATCTTCGACAAGGCGGTCGTCAAACGCGCCATGGCGTGTTACCTGCCAATCCCCCGCACTGACAAAGAACCCCACGACAGCAAGTTCGACTTCATCAGCCTGGAAGCAACCTTGGTGCATGCGCTGGACTTCATGCGTTGTGCATCGGCCACCGCCCACGAACTGGGCGATGAATTGACCGGTGCGCAACGCGACCTGGCGTTTGCCTCCATGCATATGCTGGAAATGGCCAAAGTCATGGTCGAGCGCTCGCTGGAGTGTGTCGAAGAGGTCTGAAACCTCGCACTAAACAGGTCGTGCACAGGCACTTGCATGTGCGCGATTTAGCCAGGCAAAAAGCTTGTTCCAGAGCCTTTACCAAATCTTTATGCACAATCGCTTGATAAAAAAATACGCGCGTTACCAGATGTGCGAATGTTGGCCTGGTGGTCCGCAAGGCATTGTTTTTGCGGGTTACGGAAAGGATTGCGGGAAAAAATAAGGGGCTTCAGTAACTGGCGCGCCAAGCTTTAACGCACTCATCCACATTTTCATCAACAGACTTATCCACAGGTTGCTCAATCGATTTAGGTCACGATTTTCGAGCCAGAATCAGCAGGTTGCGTGGTGTAATCCGGCTGTCACAGAAAGTGCCAACGCTGACGCTGTAGCCCTGCTCGTGGACATACATTGCCCTGTCGAGCACCAGCCACATCTCCAACGGACGCCGAAACAGGTCGCGGACCAGTTCCAGGTTGCGCACTTCGGCCAGCCTTTTCCAGCCGGCGGCTTCCAGAGAAGCCCAGTCCTGCTGGCCCGGTGCCGGCAGATTCTTCAGTCGCGCCAGATGATTGCAGTAGTCCGCGTAGGACGCATCCAGCCAGGACGTCGGCAGCGAAGGCGTGGGCAAGTAATCGTCAATGCCGCGCAAGCTACGCTGCAGCATGTCGAAGCCCAGACGACGGGCCATCGAGGTGTCGCGTTGACGACGCACGCGAGCGCCAGCCGTTACGGTTTCGCTGAGCGGCAGACCGAGTTCGTCTCGTGACAGCTTCAAGCCCGATGCCTTGCCGTCGCTGGATAGCGGCCGATACAGGTCGTGCCGGGTGCGGTTATAGCAGCACGGCGCAATCGCCATGTGCCGACAGCCCGTCTGGCTGGCCAGCTCCATCAGCTGAATGTGCAGGTCGCCGCAGGCATGCAGCGCCACCGGCGTGTGCTCGGGTTGCAGGCAGCGCCAGGCGTCGTCGGCCATGACATCCTGCTGCACATGCCTGGCGTCTATGCCTTGCCGCGTACTCAGTGCCAAGCCTGCTTCGATCAGCGCCGGGTCGTGCTCCAGGCAGGTCAGACGCTGACCGCGCCCGGTCAGGCGCCGCCCCAGATGGCCTTTGCCTGCGCACCAGTCCAGCCAGTGCGTGGTGGTATCACGTCTGTTCAGATGGCCGGCGAAGGCTTCGATCTGCTGCCATTTGCGCCCCGGCACGTCGACACTCATGCGCGCATCGACTGGCTCCAGAGGATATGAAGGCAGTTCAGCAACGTGGCTCAGGGCGACGGCTTCGGCGGCCAGTTGCGGGAACGGAAACGGCGCGTCGAGTTGTTCCGGGTGGTTATGCGCGGCCTCGGCCTGTTCCAGCGTGCGTTGCCGCAGCCAGTGCGCTAGGTCCGGGTATTTGTCTTCCCACGGCAAGCGCAGGTGTGTGAACGGCTTGGGCCGCCACAGGGCCTGATGCGCGAACAGGAAGCTGTCCAGCGCACCAAAGTGGCTGCCGAGGTGTTCATCCTGCAAGCAAGGTTCAGAGGGCATGGTGGCGGCCTCGTGTGGCAAGGTGCTGACTGGATCGACGCCAGCACCCTTCATATCAGCGCCCCTGACTGGCGTCTACACGCAGCAGTTTTTCCAGCAGGCGGAAGCCTTGTACCAGCACGAACGTCATCACGAGGTAGAACATACCGGCGGCGAAGAAAATTTCTACCGGCAAGTAAGTGCGGGCGATGATCGTGCGGGCCATGCCGGTCAACTCCAGCAGGGTAACGGTGCTGGCCAGGGCACTGGCCTTGAGCATCAGGATGACTTCGTTGCTGTACGCAGGCAGACCGATACGTGCCGCGCGGGGCAGGACGATGTAGAACAGTGCTTTCCATTTCGACATGCCCAGCGCCCGCGCAGCCTCGACCTCGCCGACCGGCACGGCCTGAATGGCGCCGCGCAAAATTTCTGCGATGTAAGCGGCGGTGTGCAGGGTCATGGTGACAACTGCACACCAGAAAGGGTCGCGCAGGTACGGCCACAGCGGCCCCTGACGCACCACGTCGAACTGCGCCAGGCCGTAATAGACCAGAAACAGTTGCACCAGCAGCGGTGTACCACGGAAGAAAAAGATGTAGGCGTAGGGTAGGGCGCGCACCGGCCAGTGACGCGATGCACGGGCGATGCCCATTGGGATGGCGAGGATCAGCCCAGCGATGACGGCAATCGCCACCAGCTCAAGGGTCAGGGTCGCGCCTTGTGCCAGGCGTGGCAGCCACTTGATGATGACTTCCCAATTCATGACGCGCTCCTCAGAAAGCCGCGACTGGCGCGTTTCTCAAGGAAGTACATGCCGGCCATGGCCAGCACGGTCAGGCCCAGGTACATGAAGGCCGCGACCATGTAGAAGGTGAACGCTTGCTTGGTGAAGCCCACGGCGATTTGCGCGTGACGCATGATTTCTTCCAGGCCGATCACCGAGACCAGCGCGGTGTCTTTCATCAGAATCATGAACAGATTGCCCAGGCCTGGCAGGGCGATGCGCCACATCTGCGGCAGCACCAGCTTGAAGAGAATGCGCGGCCGTGACATGCCCAGCGCCAGCCCGGCTTCACGATGGCCTTTGGGGATGGCCAGAATCGCGCCGCGAAACACTTCGGTCGCGTAGGCACCAAAGCAAATGCCCAGGGCGATGACCCCGGCAGCGAAGGCGCTCAGGGCCAGGTCAGGAATGTCGAACAGTTTGCCCAGAGCGCGCATGCCGTTGACGGTGCCGAAGTAAATCAGCAACACCCAAAGCAGTTCGGGAATGCCGCGTACCAGGGTCGAGTAGGTACTGCCCAGCCATTGCAGCGGCTTGTAGGGCGAGGTCTTGGCCAAGGCACCGAGCAGTCCGAGTATCAGCCCCAGGCACAGGGCCGAGAGTGCAAGCTGGACCGTCATCAGCGCGCCAGCCGCAAGGGCCGGGCCGAATCCGTGGAGATCAATGTTCATGGGCAGGCTTTGTCAGGGCCGGTCGCCGCGCTTCTACAGGAAGCGGCGGCGACGCGGTCAGGTGAATCAGAGGATGCTGAAAGGGAAATACTTGTCGTTGATCTTCTTGTAGGTGCCATCAGCGATGATTTCTTTCAGGGCCGCGTTCAAGCGCTCGCGCAGGGCATCATCACCCTTGCGCACGGCGATGCCGATCTTGTCGTCTTCAACGACAGGCTCGCCCTTGAACTCGAAGTTTTGCCCGGCCTCGCTTTTCAGCCACTCGAAGCTGACGTATTTGTCGGCCAGCATGGCGTCGACGCGACCGGAGGACAGGTCGAGGAAGGCGTTTTCCTGAGTGTCATAGAGCTTGGCGTCCGGGATCTCCAGTGTGTCTTCCAGCCAGGTGGCGGCCCGCGTCGAGCGTTGGGCACCCACTGACTTGCCGGCAAGGCTTTCTTTGGCTTTTTCAGTGCTCGATACGTCGATCGAGGAAGTTTTCGGCGCGATGAATTGCAGCTTGTTCGAGTAATAGGGGTTGGTGAAATCGACCACCTGCTTGCGCTCTTCGGTGATCGACAGCGATGAGATCAGGAAGTCGAACTTGTTGGCCATCAACGCCGGGATGATGCCGTCCCAGTCTGACGTCACCGCTTCGCACTCGACCTTCATCCTGGCGCACAGGGCCTGGCCGATTTCATAGTCAAAGCCCACCACCTGGCCACTCGCGTCCTTGTTGTTGAACGGCGGGTAGGCACCTTCGATGCCCATTTTCATTGTTTCAGCAAAGGCACTGCCGCTGAAGGCAAGGGTGGCCGCTGCGATCAGCAAGATCTTTTTGTACGACTGCATGGGTGTTGCTCCGTTAGCGGTGACTCGACATGAATTGTTTGCACCTTGCCGACAGCGGGTTTTCGAATACTTGCTGCGGTGTGCCCTGTTCTTCGACCATTCCCTGATGCAAAAACACCACTTCAGTTGATACCTGACGTGCAAAATTCATTTCGTGGGTCACCAGCAGCATGGTCCGGCCTTCTTCAGCCAGTGCGCGGATGACGCCGAGTACTTCCTGAACCATCTCCGGGTCGAGGGCCGAGGTCGGCTCGTCGAACAGGATAACCTTTGGTTGCATGGCCAGCGTGCGAGCAATGGCGGCGCGCTGCTGTTGCCCGCCGGAGAGTTGCGCGGGGTATGCATGGCGCTTGTCGGCGATACCGACCTTGGCCAGCAACTCTTCAGCCACCGCAATGGCCTCGGCCTTGCTCTGACCGAGCACGCGACGTGGGGCTTCGATGATGTTATCGAGCACGCTCATGTGCGGCCACAGGTTGAAATTCTGGAACACGAAGCCGATCTGGCTGCGCAAGCGATTGATCTGCCGGTTATCGGCGGCAATCAGGTCGCCGTTGCGCGCGGCCTTGAGCTTCAATTCTTCGCCGGCCACCAGGATCTGCCCCTGATGCGGGTTTTCCAGCAGGTTGATGCAGCGCAGCAGCGTGGACTTGCCGGAACCGGATGAGCCGAGGATCGATATGACATCGCCGTCGCGAGCGGTCAGCGAGATGCCTTTGAGCACCTCAAGCTGGTCGTAGCGCTTGTGCAGGTTGCGGATTTCCAGGGCGGGCGTGGCCTCGGCCATGTGGGGTCCTCATTGAAGTGCGCGCGCTGGCTGCCAGCGAACGTCAAGCTAGCACAGCGTTTAAAGGACAACCATCAGCGTCTTTCGTCCAGCGTGGAGGGGCTCGACGGGTTGTCTCATCTGGGCAGCGGACGGTCGCATGAAGGCAAGCATGATGCCCTGTAAAACAGGGGCGTGCGCGAAAAAGGCGCGATGTTGCCAGCTTTGGCCTGGTGTTGGAAGTAGCATTTGCTGAGTGGTGGTCTGATTTCTGCACCATGTTTGCGCTTTGAGGAAGGTTTGGGGCATTTTTGGTGCGTGCATGTAGACGAATCTGAGGCGTTTGGTAACAAGTCCTACAGACTGCGTATAAAAGCTATCGCCCTGCATGCTTCACGGGCTAAGCCACAGGCCTCGTATTCTCTAAGCGACGTCGTTTTCGAAATATTTTGGCGCAATTCTTGCGTCAATAATAAAGAACGGCACCGTAGCTTTCTTTTTACGTAACGCTTCGGTGTGCCTCGCTCGTCTTGCACAGGTGGTTTTATGAGCAGTACCGCTAACTCTTCCGAGCTCGAACAAGGGCTGAAACCGCGACACATTACGATGCTGTCGATCGCCGGCGTTATTGGTGCCGGTCTGTTCGTCGGCTCCGGCCACGCGATTGCCGAGGCAGGCCCTGCCGTGCTGCTGGCCTATGCCGCTGCGGGTACGCTGGTGGTGCTGGTGATGCGTATGCTGGCCGAAATGGCCGTTGCCTCGCCAGACACAGGTTCGTTCTCAACCTATGCCGACCGCGCTATCGGGCATTGGGCCGGTTTCACTATCGGCTGGTTGTACTGGTGGTTCTGGGTGCTGGTGATTCCACTGGAGGCCAACGCTGCTGCAACCATCCTGCACGCCTGGTTCCCCAACATCGCGATCTGGATGTTCACGCTGGTCATCACGCTGGTGTTGACGGCGACCAACCTGTTCAGCGTGAAGAACTACGGTGAATTCGAGTTCTGGTTCGCGCTGATCAAGGTCGTGGCGATCATCGCGTTCGTGGTGCTGGGTGTTGCGGCGATCTTCGGTCTGCTGCCCACCAGCAACGTCAGCGGTGTCAGCCATCTGTTCGACACCGGCGGCTTCCTGCCAAACGGCATGGGCGCGGTGCTGGCGGCGATGCTGACCACCATGTTCTCGTTCATGGGCACTGAAATTGTGACCATTGCAGCGGCGGAGTCCAAGAACCCTGGCAAGCAGATCACCAAGGCCACCAACTCGGTGATCTGGCGGATCTTCCTGTTCTACCTGGTTTCGATCTTCATCGTGGTGTCGCTGGTGCCGTGGAACGACCCGCGCTTGGCCGAGGTGGGTTCTTATCAGACCGTGCTCGATGCAATGGGCATTCCGAACGCCAAGCTGATTGTCGATCTGGTGGTGCTGGTTGCTGTGACCAGCTGCCTGAACTCGGCCCTGTATACCGCTTCACGCATGCTGTTCTCGCTGGGCAAGCGCGGCGATGCACCTGCCGTGTCGAAGCGCACCAGCAAGGGCGGTACGCCTCACTGGGCAGTGATCATGTCGACTGCGGCGGCGTTCCTGACTGTCTTCGCCAACTACATCGCACCGGCTGCCGTGTTTGATTTCCTGCTGGCCAGCTCTGGTGCCATTGCCCTGCTGGTGTATCTGGTAATTGCCGTGTCGCAACTGCGGATGCGCCAGAAGCGCATCGCTGCGGGCGAGGCCATCGACTTCAAGATGTGGCTGTTCCCATGGCTGACCTGGGCTGTGATCGCGTTCATCGTCGCGGTGCTGACCATCATGCTGCTGCAGGAAGAGCATCGCCTCGAAATCATCGCCACCGGCGTACTCAGCCTGTTGGTGATCGGCGCTGGCCTGATCGTATCGCGTCGCCGCAAGGCCGGCCGCGTGGGCGCTGCTGCGCTGGGTTGATCGCGGCCCTTAGCGGATGATGCTCGTGCCAATGTCATACATTGGCACGAGCATGCATTAGCGTGCGGCTCTGGTGTCTCTCTTCATCAGCAGGTCGGACGCCAGCGTGTAATCTTTCTGGAAGGCGGGGCTTTCGATCCATTCGATCGCCGTGTCCTCGTCTTCATCGTGGTACATGGCGCGGTACACGATCAGCAGGCCCATCATGAAGTCCGTGGCAGGGTCTTCGTCCTCTTCGGAAATCACCAGTGCCAGCACCGGGTATTGCAGGAAGACGACGCACAGCGCCAGTTGGCTGATGGCCTCGGCGGCTTTCATGGCCACGAAGAGATCGTCATAGTCGGCCGGGTCGAAGCCGTTCTCCACGATGTCTTTGAAGTCGAACGTGTTTAGATCAAGTTCGACGTCATCAAACGGCAGATTGACCAGCGCAGAGGCGAACACCGGGTGGACGAGGCTGGTTGTGCCCTTGCCTGAGCGGTTCTGCTTGGCCTTGATTTTTGCGCGCTTGGCACGTTTTTGCTGCTTGTCTGGCGAGGCCATGAGCGGTCCTTTGACGGGCGTGAAATGCGATGGCCGCTATTGAAGCGCAGACGGGCTGGATAACCAAGGCTTGGCCGTAATCTCTGGACAATAAAAAAACCCGCAGAACGCGGGTTTTGATGTGCGGGGCGTTACTTGATCTTCATCGCTTGCCCGGTTTTGCAAACGCTTCAGCTTCATCCATGCGCGTGGCGAACATGTTCACGGCCTCGACCGCATCGCTTGCGCCGTCGCGGATCTGCACGATGACCTGTCCGGCCTGATCTGCCAGTGTCACACCTCGAATGGCACCTTCCTGCGTGGCATCCATGCTCGCCACGGCTTCACGTGTTTCGGCGAGGATCTTGCCGATCATTTCGGCAATCTCGGTGGTCGAGCCGCTGGTACGTCCGGCCAGTTGCCGGACTTCGTCTGCCACCACGGCAAACCCGCGACCCTGATCACCCGCCCGTGCCGCTTCGATGGCAGCGTTGAGCGCCAGCAGGTTGGTCTGGTCGGCGATGCCGCGGATGGTATTGACGATGGCGGTGATCTGCTCGGAGCGATCGCCCAGCTGGCTCACCAGCTTCGCCGACGCGCCGATGTTTTCGGCAATCTGGCGCATTTCCCGAGCGGTTTCCTGAATGACCAGGGTTCCTTGTTCGGCCACTTTCTCGGTTTCTGCCGAGATATGGTAAGCACGCGACGCACCATGCGCATCGGCTTCCTGCTTTTCAACACGCTGGGTGATGTCACTGGCAAACTTGACGATCTTGTAGAGCTTGCCGTCGACATCAAAAACCGGGTTATACGTCGCTTCCAGCCAGACAACCCGGCCATGTTTGCCGAGGCGTTTGAACTGATCGCCAATGAACTCGCCCTGATTCAACTTGCGCCAGAATTCGGCATATTCCGGGCTGTTGACCAGTGCCGGTTCGCAGAACGATCTGTGGTGTTTACCTTTGATCTCGTTCAGTGCGTAACCCATGACGTTCAGGAAATTACTGTTGGCGGTTATCACATTGCCATTGGGCTCGAATTCGCAAACAGCCATGGCCCGGTCTACTGCTGCCAGCTTGCCGTTGGTCTCGTTTTCGAGCATTACGCGTTTGGTAACGTCCAGAGCATATTTGACCACCTTGAACACTTTGCCCTGCGTATCGGTCACCGGGTTGTAGCTTGCCTCCAGCCAGACGCTACGGCCATTCTTGTCGATGCGCTTGAAGGTGCCGGAGATGAACTTGCCAGCCTTCAGAGACGCCCACAGGTCCGCGTATTCACGGCTGCGGAGCATCTCCGGCTCGCAAAAGTCGCGGTGCGTCTTGCTGGCCAGCTCATCGGCCCGGTAGCCCATCGTTGCAAGGAAGTTATCGTTGGCACGAAGGATCTTGCCGTCGAGACCCAGCTCGACCACCGCCATTGATTTTTCCAGTGCGTTTGTCAGTCCTTTGAGTCCATCTACCTCGGCCTTCATGGCTGTCAGTTCAGCTTTGTTCTTGTTTCCGAACATAACCTGCCCCTTGGTGTGTTTGTGGACTTGCTGTGATTAGAGTATCGGCTCGAAAAGCTGAGACATGAACGGGTCATCGCAACAATCGACTGGATAAATGAAGAGATTTATTGGCGTCAAAAAAGTGCAGTTTTTGGTCAAAGAAAAATACATTGACCATAAGTGCACAGATATCTGGAAAAGCGGTCTGCCCGTCAAATTCCGGACAAAGAAAAGCCCGCGATGGGGGAGCGGGCTTAAGGATTCACACTTGGGAGCAGCTCTACAATGACGCGGTCGCTGTGAAAACTTTGTGAAGAGTATTCACTGTTTTCACTTTTTTTCCGGCTGGATGGTGTTGGTCACTTCGGACGTCGGCACGAAGGTCTTCGACTCTTCGGCAGCCGCTTCCTTGGACGCCGCTTTGTCCTTGGCCGCTTCAGTGTTCTCTTTGGCAGCCTCGTTCACTTTGTCCTGAGCAGACTCCATCTTCTCCTGGGATTTCTCCTGATGAGCCTGAGCGTCCTGTGCTTTCTGTTCGGATTTGCTGTCGCAGGCAGCCAGACCCAGAGTGGCGACGATGAGGAGGGCGGAGGCAGTAAACTTGAGCACGTAATTTTCCTTGTGGAAGCAAATGTATGGCTTCGATGGCGGGCAGGGAAAATTAGTTCAATGGGATGGGGGTGGCAGGGCTCTGGATGGCTGGTATGAGTAGCAGAAGGCCGTTGTGATCTTCTCAAGTGTTGCCTTGAACGGTACCTTTACATGCCGCCAGACTAATCACCCTCTGAGTCAAGCGACTTTCAGCTCGGACTCTTTCCACTGTGTTCCGTCCAATTCGAACGCGGCTCCTTCGTGGGGTTGTGCATTTCGTTCGAAGATGATCGGACCAAAATTGGCGTGGATATAGGCAGCGTAAAAAGCCCTCATGGCAACGTCAGCTGGTCCCGATATTTCTTGAGATTCGCGCTTTTCCCAGTTGGCAATGGTCTGCACATCGACCCGGAAAATGGCTGCAGCCTCCTCCTGAATGAGATCCTGCTCCTTTCTCAAAAAGCGAAACTGACGCCCGGTCATTGGCGTTTTCTGGCCAATGATATCCACAGCTATCGCTCGATGAAGTCCGTCGATATCTTCGATCTTCACACCCTCGCCGTATGGCGTTTCGAGGATCGTATAACCATTTTTCAAGAAGATGCCGTCCAGTCCACTGCCTTTATATTTGTACATTTTCATACCTCCCACACCGTAATTGCGAAAAGCTCGTCAGGCTCAGGACTTGGATTGACGGCTACTACCATGCAGACAACATCTCTCGGCGCGAGCTCGCTCATCCGGAACTCGAAGTTGCCATGCCTCTCGCTGTACGTAGGCCCTCGGATGATTGCTCCTCGACGCAGGCATCTCAGGGCCTCCGTGGCGGTTATGCCGCGCTCATAGAGGCGCTCCAGGCAATGCTCGCGAAAGACGACTTTGGAGGAGTCTCTTGCCAGGACATGAACAAGATCCTCAAGTTGCTGCTTGCTCCACAAGGGCTGCCTGTTT
The DNA here is from genome assembly GCF_020917325.1 of Pseudomonas savastanoi. Lineage (NCBI taxonomy): Bacteria > Pseudomonadati > Pseudomonadota > Gammaproteobacteria > Pseudomonadales > Pseudomonadaceae > Pseudomonas > Pseudomonas savastanoi. Next base: position 5,688,492 of record NZ_CP076652.1, on the reverse strand, counting down.
TTCATGCTGCCTATAATCCTTATAGGTGACACCATAGTAGGGTGTCGTCCTTGCGTCGTAAATAATGATTATTTTCCGCTTGAGGCGTCGCGCTTGGAGCCTTTGAAATTAGCGGGTTTTGGTTTGCCGAGGCTTGGCTACCTTGTCACGCGCCGCGAAATGCAGGCAAGCGAATAAGCCGGATGGCGGCCGACGTGCGGCGCAGGAAGAGGCGACACGTGCAGTAGTCTGATTCGATTGGTCTCTTCTGCGCGCGCAGGGTGCAGGAACGTCTGTAATTCAAAAAACCAGACAACAAAAAGCCCGCACGAGGCGGGCTTCTTGTGTGTTTTCAGGTGTGCTTGGCATCACCTGAAAACGAAAGGTGGTGCCCAGAGACGGAATCGAACCGCCGACACGGGGATTTTCAATCCCCTGCTCTACCGACTGAGCTATCTGGGCAACGGGGCGCATTAGACGTGTTTTTCAGGAGGTCGTCAAGCGTGTTTTTTAAAAAATTTGAATTATTACCGACGCTTACGACCTTCACTGCGTGAAACGCTTTATTTTTCGGGGGGAACGTAGCCTTCGGCCTGGGCGTATTCTTCGCCGGAGAGAAACTTGTCCATCTCGGTCTGGAGGAATTTACGGTCTTCGGCGTTCATCATGTTCAGGCGACGCTCGTTGATCAGCAGGGTCTGGTGTTTCTGCCAGTCGGCCCAGGCTTTCTGCGAGACGTGGTTGAAGATGTCCTCGCCCTTGGCGCCCGGATACGGGGCGCGTTCCAGGCCGGGCAGTTCTTCTTTGTATTTGCGGCACATTACGGTGCGGGTCATGACGACTCTCCTGCGTTCAATACGTCGGCTGCGCGTTTGAGCAGCTTTTTCACCGGGGCGGCAAGGCCCAGGCGTGGCGGGGTGGCGAGGTTATACCAGAGCCAGTCAGCCTCGGCCACGTGATCGGTGGACTCCTGGACCTTGACCAGCCAGGGTTCGATGCTCAACTGGAAGTGGCTGAAAGTGTGGATCAGCCCCGGCAGTTCATGGTGCTCGCCCAGTTGCAGCGCGTGTTGGGTGGCCAGGTGCTGAAGGTCATCGAAGTCATCCAGTTCCGGCAGGCTCCACAGGCCGCCCCACAAGCCGCTGGAAGGGCGACGATAAAGCAGGATCGCGCCGTCTTCGTTGGCGAGCATCGGCATGAGCGTGCGTTTCTGCGGCACGGTCTTGCGCGGCTTGGGGATCGGGTAGCGCGTTTCCAGGCCCAGCATGTGCGCCTCACAACTGCGCTCCAGCGGGCAGAGCAGGCAGCTCGGTTTGCTGCGGGTGCAGAGCGTGGCCCCCAGGTCCATCATCGCCTGGGTGTAGTTGTTGACCCGGCGGTGCGGCGTGAAGCGTTCAGCGGTGGCCCACAGCTGCTTGGCCACCTTCGGTTCGCCAGGGTAGCCCTCTTGCGCGGTGAAGCGCGCCAGCACGCGTTTGACGTTGCCATCGAGGATCGGCGCGCGAATGCCCATGCTCAGGCTGGCAATCGCGCCTGCGGTGGACAGGCCGATGCCGGGCAGCAGAATGAGTTTTTCGACATCGCGGGGAAACTCGCCGCCATGGTCGGCGACCACGATTTTTGCCGTTTTCTGCAGGTTGCGGGCGCGGGTGTAGTAACCCAGCCCGGTCCACAGGTGCAGCACTTCGTCTTCCGGTGCCTCAGCCAGCGCCTGCACGGTCGGCAGGGCCTCCATGAAGCGGTCGAAGTAATTCAGAACGGTGCTGACCTGGGTCTGCTGCAGCATGATTTCCGATACCCAGACCCGATACGGCGTGATGTCTTGTTGCCAGGGCAGGTCATGTCGGCCATGACGGTCGTACCAGTCCAGCACGGCGCTGGAGAATTGTTCGGGTTGCATGGCCTGAAGGGCTCTCGTCGTCGGGGTATGAGTCGGGATAGGAAAGGTTGCGCCAGTGGAGCGCCGCGAGGGCGCTCCTGAGCAGTTCACGTTGCCCTAGCGCTTGAACAGTCCCTTGAGGGCGTCCTTGAGCTCGGGGCTGACCTTGTCGCCGAGTTTGTCGTTCAGCTTGTCCTCGAGCTTCTCGCTGATCCGGTCGCCCGCCAGTTTCGCAGCGATCTGGCCGACACCTTCCTTGTCCAGACGGCAAGCCTTGGCGCCCAGTTCCAGCGGGCCGCGGCACTGCACCGGCCACTCGATACCGACAAAGCGCGGATTGATCTCGCAGGCCGGGTCCGGCATGTCGCTCTTGTCGCCTTCGACGATGATGCCGACGCGGTAATTCATGCCCAGTACGCGCAGGTCGACGTCGCCGTTACCGTTGACGGCCATGCCCGGCGTACGAACCTTGAGGTCCGGATTGCTGGCCACGCCGTTGCGTACCACCAGATTGCCGTTGAGCTGCTGGAAAGGGGTGTCCTTGGCGCGCGGTTCGCCGCTAAGCGTCTTGCGGTTGAGGATCGAAATACCCTTGCACAGCTGCTGCTCCAGGTTGGCATTGACCAGTACGCCGTTATTGAGCGCGAAGCTGGCGGTGCCGTTCAGGCTGTCGATCAGGGCTTTTTCGCTGTTGCCTGTACCGGTCAGGTTGCTGTCGAGGTTCAGCAGGCCACGCACTGGCGGCGTCTGGCCCTGGCTTTCCAGAATGCGTTCGACCGGTACTTTGGCAATGCGCGTCTGTACCGTGGCCACAGGCGTGTCCGGACGCGCGTCCAGATTGCCCTTGACCTCGAAGTTGCCGTTGTACAGGTCGCCACTCAGCGTATCGACCTTGATAAGACCACCGTTGGCCTGGGTCTTGAACGCTGCGTTGTCGATGGGCAGTTTGTTCAGGGTCAGTTTGCCGAAGCTCAGGTCAGCCTCGACATCCAGCGTACGCAAGCGCTCCAGCGGCAGCAGCCTGGCAGTGCTCCAGGCGGCCTTGGTCGGTTGTTCGGGCAGCGGTGAATCACCCGCAGCAGCGGCGGCTTCACCGGACTGAACCTCGGATTTGCGCGCGGCCTTGGCACCTTTGCTTTCTTCGCTCTCAGCCGGACGATAGCGGTCGGCGTCGAAGGTATCGCCCTTGAGCTGGACACGCAGCGCTTGCTTGGCGAAGTCGTCCACGGCGATGCGACCCGTGAAGGTGCTGTCGTCGACTTTCAGGTTGAGGTTTTCCAGCGCAAGGCTGGTAGGCGTACCCGCCAGGCGCGTGACCATTTCAACCTTGCTCAGCGCGCCCTCGGACATGGCTGGCAACGGCTGACCGATGTTCTCGAAGAACGCGCGCAGATCGAGCTGGGCAATGGACAGGCCGCCGCTGATCTGTGGCGTTTTGTCCAGATCGCGGGCACGCAGTTCGCCCAGTGCGCGCAACTGGTTGGCTGACACTTTGAGGCTGTTCCATTCGGCGATATTGGCGGCAAGGTCTATCAGCAACTGGCCTTGCGCCGAGAAGGTCACGGTCTTGCCCTGCAGCGGTTCGCCTGCGACTTCGCCGGACAAGCGCATGTCTTCGAATTGATAGCGCTTGAGTACGCGGTCCATGCGCAGTTCGCCGACCAGTTCGGTCTTGGCGCGCACGACGGGCTGGTTGGTGCTCAGGAACGCCGTCAGTTTGATCGGGATGTCGGACGCTTCACGAATCGGCCCGGTGCTCAGTTGAATGCTCTCGGCGGTGAAGGTTCGGCCTTTTCGGGCATCGCTGTAATCCACGCGGGCGTTGTTGACGGTCAGGCTGTCGATATCCAGCCGGATGGGCTGGGAGGGGCGGTCGGCCTTGGGCGCGTCCGGGGCTGGTGCAGGCGCCGGTTCGCCAGGCGCTGCGGTGGTTGCGACAGCGGGCTTGCCGATGTCTTCCCAGTTGCCATGGCCGTTTTCGTCACGGTGCAGGGCCAGGTTAAGGCCTTCGACGCGGATGTCACTCATCTGCACCTGACGACGAAGCAGCGGCAGGACACGCACGGACAGGCCGAGCATCTGCACATCGGCAAACGGCTGATCGGGGGCGGTCAGGGTGGCGACATGGGCGTCGTGCAATTCCAGGCCGAGCCAGGGGAACAGGCTCCAGCCGATATCACCGTTGAGCGTCAGCTCGACGTTAGCCTTGTCGCGTGCCAGCTGGCGAATCTCGTCTTTGTAGTCGTTGGGATCAAACAGGTGGGTCAGGGCGAAGCCGAGAGCCACGATGATCAGCAACAGCCCGAGAATAAACAGCCCCAGGATTTTGCCGAACGCTTTCATGGGCGAGTCCTTGTGTCGATGTTCAAAAATAGCCCGTGAGTATACCGCTCTGACGCGCGTACCGGGCTGCGGATGCCTTTATTGCTGTCCGGTCTGTGGTTTGAGGTGTCCGCGCGCCTCTCGACCAGACCGCCAAACAGTTTTTGCCGCAACTAAGGTTCTGACAGTTTTTCTTATCATTTAATTGACTGCATCTATGGCGTCATAGAGCGCGCGGATTAACCGATGCAATAGATAATAAAAAGCATGTAACGAGATGCTTATTTGCCATCAGACAGTGATAGTCTCCGTTTTTGCTGGCTCAGGTGCGTCTTTTTGTCACGTATCTGAATAACCTGCCGATAAAACAGACATGGCCGCTCGGCATTGAGTCTGTGGCGGACCAGCGGACCATCTGCGAGCTTCACACATTGGGGTAATTATAATGAGCACAAGCACAGCCTTGGGCGGCGACGCCGTTCAGCCTGCGTTCTTGTCCAAAGAGCGCATTATCGCCAAGCCCGGTTTCAACCGTTGGCTTGTTCCACCAGCAGCATTGGCAATCCACCTTTGTATCGGTATGGCTTACGGCTTCTCGGTGTTCTGGTTGCCGTTGTCCAAGGCCGTGGGTATTACTGCACCCGTCGCCTGCACTCCGGACATGGGTTTCTTCGCGCAGATGTTCGCGTCGACCTGTGACTGGCAGATCTCCATGCTGGGCTGGATCTACACCCTGTTCTTCATCTTCCTGGGTTGCTCGGCTGCCATCTGGGGTGGCTGGCTGGAGCACGCAGGTCCACGCAAGGCCGGTGTTGTTTCTGCCGTGTGCTGGTGTGGCGGTCTGCTGATTTCCGCACTGGGTATTTATACCCACCAGATCTGGCTGATGTGGCTGGGCTCGGGCGTGATCGGCGGTATCGGTCTGGGGTTGGGCTATATCTCCCCGGTGTCGACCCTGATCAAGTGGTTCCCGGACAAGCGCGGCATGGCGACCGGTATGGCGATCATGGGCTTTGGTGGCGGCGCAATGGTCGGTGCACCACTGGCCACTGCGCTGATGGGTCACTTTGCCTCGGCTGAAAGCGTTGGCGTCTGGCAGAGCTTCGTGGTGATGGCGGTGATCTACTTCATCTTCATGATCGGTGGCGCGCTGGGCTATCGCGTTCCGCCAACCGGCTGGAAACCTGAAGGCTGGACCGCTCCGGCTGCCAAGGCCAAGAACTCGATGATCACCAACCGTCACGTGCACGTCAGCGTGGCCTGGAAGACACCGCAGTTCCGTCTGGTCTGGCTGGTGCTGTGCCTGAACGTATCGGCCGGTATCGGCATCCTGGGCATGGCTTCGCCGCTGTTGCAGGAAGTGTTCGCCGGCAAACTGCTGGGCGTCGATCTGACCTTCAGCCAGCTCAATGCCGACCAACTGAAAGCCATTGCTGCGATTGCAGCCGGCTTCACGGGCCTGTTGAGTCTGTTCAACATCGGCGGTCGTTTCTTCTGGGCTTCGTGCTCGGACTTCATCGGTCGCAAGGCAACCTACTTCGTATTCTTCGCACTGGGCTTCCTGCTTTATGCGTCGGTTCCGACCCTGAGCCACATGGGTAGCATCGCCCTGTTCGTGGCCGCGTTCTGCATCGTGCTGTCGATGTACGGTGGCGGTTTCGCGACGGTTCCGGCTTATCTGGCTGACCTGTTCGGTACGCAGATGGTCGGCGCGATCCACGGTCGTCTGCTGACTGCCTGGGCTGCGGCCGGTGTGCTCGGTCCGGTATTGGTCAACTACCTGCGTGAGTACCAACTCGCCCACGGTGTTGCACGTGCCGATGCCTACGACATCACCTTGTACATCCTCTCGGGTCTGCTGGTGCTGGGCTTTATCTGCAACCTGCTAATTCGTCCGGTTGCCGACAAGTACTTCATGACCGACGCCGAGCTGGCGGCTGAACAAGCCATCGGTCACGACAAGGGTGCCAATGCCACGACTTCGCTGGAGTGGAAAGCATCCGCAGGCAGTAAGCCGCTGGTCATCGCCGCCTGGCTGGCCGTAGGCATCCCGCTGGCGTGGGGCGTCTGGATTACCCTGCAAAAGACCGCAGTGCTGTTTCACTAAAAGCCTGTAGGTAACAGATAAGCGCTTGCACTTCGGTGCAGGCGCTTTTTTTTGTGCGCAGACTTCTTGTTCCACGCACTCTGAATCGGACGCAGAGCGTCGCACGATAGTTGAGGCTATCGTTCCGCACGCTCCAGCGTGGGAATGCCGTTCATGACGCTCCGCGTCACCTATCTGCGGCTCAATGTGTTTGATGCACTGCCCGTTCCCCCGCAGACGCTGCTACATTAGCAACCCCTGTTTTTATTGCCTGTAGGAGTTGTTTGCATGCTAGCCCACGTGGAGTCATACGCTGGTGATCCGATCCTTTCCCTGATGGAAACCTTTGGCAAGGATTCCCGTGCGGACAAGGTCAATCTGAGCATCGGCTTGTATTACGACGCGCAGGGCCGTATCCCTCAGCTGGCATGCGTAGCAACGGCACAACAGCAACTGGCCGAGGGCGAGCAGGCGGCTTCGGTCTATCTGCCGATGGAAGGCCTGGCGGCGTATCGGCAGGCGGTGCAAACCCTGTTGTTCGGTGCCGATCACCCGCTGGTTCAGGCAGGCCGTGTGGCCACCATTCAAACCGTGGGCGGCTCGGGGGCACTCAAGATAGGTGCCGATTTCCTCAAGTATGCGTTTCCGGACTCGCAGGTGTGGGTCAGCGATCCGACCTGGGAAAACCATAACGCGCTGTTCGGCGGAGCGGGCTTCAAGGTCAACGCGTACCCGTACTTCGATGCCCAGACGGGTGGCGTGAGGTTCGAGGCCATGCTCGACACGGTGCAGGGGCTGCCGGCGCAGAGCATCCTCCTGCTGCACCCGTGCTGCCATAACCCGACCGGTGCCGATCTGACGGTGGCGCAATGGGACCGCCTGATCGAAGTGATCAAGGATCGTCAGCTCATTGCGTTCCTGGATATCGCCTATCAGGGTTTCGGCAAAGGCATGGACGAAGACGCCTACGCCATCCGGGCGATGGCCAACGCAGGTATCACAATGCTGGTCAGTAACTCGTTCTCGAAAATTTTCTCGCTGTACGGCGAGCGGGTCGGCGGGTTGTCGGTCGTTTGCGAAGACACCGCGTCGGCTGCCAACGTATTCGGCCAGCTCAAGGCCACTGTGCGCCGCAACTACTCCAGCCCGCCTGCACATGGCGCGTTTCTGGTGTCGAAAGTGCTCAACACACCGCATTTGCGCGAGCAGTGGCTGGGCGAAGTTGAGGCCATGCGTGTGCGCATCATCGACATGCGCACGCGTCTGGTCGAGGTGCTGGCGCAGAAGGTCTCCGGACGTGATTTCAGCTTTATACTCAGACAGAACGGGATGTTCAGCTACACCGGTCTGACGCCACAGCAGGTCGATGAACTGAAAGACGTTCACGGTATTTACATGCTGCGCAGTGGCCGGGTGTGCATGGCGGGCCTGAATGAAGGGAATATCGACAAGGTATGTAACGCAATCGCGAGCCTCTTCACCCACTAAATGCCCTGCTGGTCGTCTGTTTGCTTCATGGCGGGCGCATCTGGGCCTATAATGCTCGCCTTTTTTCGCCCAATGATTTTGCGGAGCTGGTGATGGCCGAACGTAAGGCGTACGTCGAGCGTAATACTCTGGAAACCCAGATCAAAGCCTCGATCAACCTGGATGGCACCGGAAAGGCCCGATTCGATATCGGTGTGCCTTTTCTTGAGCACATGCTCGACCAGATCGCCCGGCACGGGCTGATCGACCTGGACATCGAGTGCAAGGGTGACCTGGCAATCGATGATCACCATACGGTGGAAGACGTCGGTATCACCGTGGGGCAGGCGTTCAGCCAGGCCATCGGCGACAAGAAAGGCATTCGTCGTTACGGCCACGCCTATGTGCCGCTCGACGAAGCGCTTTCACGTGTGGTCATCGATTTCTCCGGGCGTCCGGGCCTGCAGATGCATGTGCCGTATACCCGCGCCACTGTGGGCGGCTTTGATGTGGACCTGTTTCAGGAGTTCTTTCAGGGCTTCGTCAACCACGCGAACGTGACGCTGCACATCGACAACCTGCGTGGCACCAACACTCACCACCAGATCGAAACCGTGTTCAAGGCTTTCGGTCGCGCGCTGCGCATGGCGGTCGAGCTGGATGAGCGCATGGCCGGGCAAATGCCATCCACCAAGGGTGTGCTCTGATGCAGACGGTTGCGGTCATCGATTACGGTATGGGCAACCTGCACTCTGTCGCCAAGGCGCTTGAGCACGTAGGCGCAGGCCGTGTGCTGATTACCAGTGACGCCAAGGTGATTCGCGAAGCCGACCGTGTGGTGTTTCCGGGTGTGGGCGCGATTCGCGACTGCATGGCCGAGATCCGCCGTCTGGGCTTTGATTCGCTGGTCAGGGAAGTCAGCCAGGACCGTCCGTTTCTCGGCATCTGCGTCGGCATGCAGGCGTTGCTCGACAGAAGTGAAGAGAGCGGCGGCGTGGATTGCATCGGTCTGTTTCCCGGCCAGGTGAAGTTTTTCGGCAAGGACCTGCACGAAGAGGGCGAGCACTTGAAAGTGCCGCACATGGGTTGGAATCAGGTCGCTCAGGCGGTGGATCACCCGCTGTGGCATGACATTCCGGACCTGGCACGTTTCTACTTCGTGCACAGTTTCTACATCGATGCCGCCAATCAGCGTCAGGTGGTCGGGCGCGGTCACTATGGCCTCGACTTTGCCGCCGCGCTGGCCGACGGTTCGCGCTTCGCCGTGCAATTTCATCCGGAAAAGAGCCACACCCACGGTCTGCAATTGCTGCAGAACTTCGCTGCCTGGGATGGTCGCTGGTAATCGTATGAGCAAAACCAAGAGCAAGCCGCCGATCCTGACCCTTTCGCCCGAGCATGAGCAGCAGGCGATCGACAAGCTCAAGCGCCTGTTCGCAGAGCGCTTCGAGCTGGAGCTGGGTACGTTTGAAGTGGCTGAGGTACTGGAATTGTTCACCCGCGAGATAGCCCCGCATTACTACAATCGCGCCATTTTCGATGTTCAGCAGCAGCTCAAGGAGCGGTTCGAGAGCATCGAAAGCGACCTCTGGGCGCTCGAAAAGAATTGAATAGAAGCAGCTTTGAGCTTCAGGCTTCAAGCCGCAAGAATCAGTGAGTACGCATACTTGCAGCTAATCGCTTGCAGCTTGCCGCTCTTTTTGACCAAGGAATAAGCATGCTGATTATCCCCGCTATCGACCTCAAAGACGGTGCCTGTGTGCGTCTGCGTCAGGGCCGGATGGAAGATTCCACGGTGTTCTCCGATGACCCGGTGGCCATGGCTGCCAAGTGGGTCGACGGTGGTTGCCGCCGTCTGCATCTGGTCGATCTGAACGGTGCGTTCGAAGGACAGCCGGTCAACGGTGATGTGGTCACGGCCATTGCCAGACGCTACCCGAACCTGCCGATCCAGATTGGTGGCGGCATCCGTTCGCTGGAAACCATCGAGCACTACGTCAAGGCAGGCGTGAGCTACGTCATCATTGGCACCAAGGCAGTCAAAGAGCCCGAGTTCGTGGCTGAAGCCTGCCGCGCGTTCCCCGGCAAGGTGATCGTCGGTCTGGATGCCAAGGACGGTTTCGTCGCCACCGATGGCTGGGCTGAAGTCAGCTCGGTTCAGGTCATTGATCTGGCCAAGCGTTTTGAAGCCGATGGCGTGTCTGCCATTGTCTACACCGACATCGCCAAAGACGGCATGATGCAGGGCTGCAACATCCCGTTCACCGCCGCGCTGGCGGCCGCCACGCGGATCCCGGTAATTGCTTCGGGTGGCATTCATAACCTGGGCGACATTCAGGCGCTGCTGAACGCCAGGGCTCCGGGCATCATCGGCGCAATCACCGGTCGTGCGATCTACGAAGGCACGCTGGATGTGGCCGAAGCCCAGGCGCTCTGCGACCGCGAACAACGCTGAATAGCTGGAGACTGACCCTGTGGCCCTAGCCAAACGCATCATCCCTTGCCTGGACGTCGACAACGGTCGAGTGGTCAAGGGTGTCAAGTTCGAGAACATCCGGGATGCAGGCGATCCGGTGGAAATTGCTCGTCGCTACGATGAGCAGGGTGCCGACGAAATCACTTTTCTCGACATCACTGCCAGCGTCGATGGCCGTGACACCACGCTGCACACTGTCGAGCGCATGGCCAGTCAGGTGTTCATTCCGCTGACTGTCGGTGGCGGCGTGCGTACCGTGCAGGACATCCGTAACCTGCTCAATGCGGGCGCGGACAAGGTGTCGATCAACACTGCAGCGGTGTTCAACCCCGAGTTCGTCGGTGAAGCCGCCGCTCGTTTCGGGTCGCAGTGCATTGTGGTCGCTATCGATGCCAAGAAGGTCTCCGGCCCGGGCGAAACCCCGCGCGCTGGGAAATCTTCACCCACGGCGGACGCAAACCCACCGGGCTGGATGCGGTGCTTTGGGCGAAAAAGATGGAAGACCTGGGGGCTGGCGAGATCCTGCTGACCAGCATGGACCAGGACGGCATGAAGAACGGCTTCGACCTGGGCGTCACCCGCGCCATCAGTGATGCGCTGGGCATTCCGGTAATTGCTTCCGGTGGTGTCGGCAACCTTGAGCATCTGGCTGCCGGCGTCATCGAAGGTCACGCCAGTGCCGTGCTGGCGGCGAGTATTTTCCACTTTGGCGAATACACCGTTCCCGAAGCAAAGGCTTATATGGCCAGTCGCGGGATTGTGGTGCGCTGAGTACTGCGCATCAAAGCGGGCGTCGCTTGTTTCAGACCATGGGTTTGAAACAGCCGGCGCTCGCTCTGTTTCAGCCCTGTGGCATTCGAGTATTACCTGTAAGCGACATCGCCGGACAGCGCGCTAGACAGTGCGCCGGGTTCACGGCACTCTGCATGCGTCGTTCATGATCGAGTGCTGGAACATGTTCAAACGTCTATTTCTCGCACTGATCGGTGTCGGCTTGTTGCTGAGTGAAACTGCGCGAGCCAGCGACTCAGCGCCTTATTCCATGGTGTTGCTCACCGAGAATTTTCCGCCGTTCAACATGGCGGTCGATGGCAAGAATTTCGCGCAGGAAAACAACATCGACGGTATTGCCGCTGAAGTGGTGCGTGAGATGTTCAAGCGCGCAAACATTGGTTACAGCATGACCCTGCGTTTTCCGTGGGACCGGGTTTACAAGCTTGCCCTCGACAAGCCCGGTTATGGCGTGTTCTCCACCACTCGCCTGCCTGAGCGCGAAAAACTGTTCAAATGGGTAGGTCCGGTAGGCTCCTATGACTGGATCATGCTCACTCGCGGCGACAGCCCCATCACGTTAACGTCGCTTGAGCAGGCAAAGAACTACAGGATTGGTGCCTATAAAGGCGACGCCATCGGCGAGCGTCTGAACGCGATGGGCCTGAACCCGATTTTGATGCTGCGTGACCGGGACAACGTGAAAAAGCTCGACAATGGTCAGATCGATCTGTGGGCCGTGGGCGATCCGGTTGGCCGCTATCTGGCGAAACTGGAAGGGGTCACGGGGTTCAAGACCGCGTTGCGTTTCAACAGCGCCGAACTTTACCTGGCAGTCAACAAGAGCACGCCTGACGACGTTGTGGCTCGCCTGCAGAAAGCCCTCGACCAGATGCGTGCCGAAGGCTGGGTCGACGCCGTCAAGGCGCGCTATCAGTAATTGCTCAACCTGCTGCGGGAATGATGTCTTCACGTACGTTGGAAGGCTGCCCATTGATGTCATGGGCGAAAGTGCAGATCTTCAACGGCAGCAGTGTCTGGCGGGCCCATCTTGACCGTGTAATGGTCGATCGGGCGATGTTCGTACGACCAACTGACCGATATGCGCCGAATCGATTTTTTCCAATAATCACCTGTGGCTCGGGCGTCGGTCCCGCCGGTTGCAGCTCTATGGCAAGCGCAAGCGGCTGGATGCCGTCATTGATAACCGTGTCCTGCTCTCCGTTGTGGAGACCTCATCCTTTAAGCCGGAATTGATCGGGTTATCAAGGCTGAAACGGCGCGGGACATGGAAAACAGACCTTGCCTACTTTGCGTGCGGAACGTGCTGACTCGGTTTTGGCGGGATCGACGGTAAAATCCGTCAGCGTCATGTCTGGAAAGGCGAGCGCAGATTGGCGAAAGCCAATTATATGCAATTAAGAGCTATTTATATGCATCATAAGTGTTGCCCGTGCTACATAAGTGTTGCATATTGATGTTGCCGAAACGGTAGGATTCAAGCAATGAAATGCAACGAGTTTCGGCGATGGTTGCAGGCTCAAGGCGCTGAGTTCAGGGCGGCCAAGGGTAGTCATTTCAAGGTTTACCTGAATGGTAAGGCAACCATCTTTGCAGACCATGGCAGCAAAGAAATGCACGAAGGGTTACGCAAGTCGATCATCAAGCAGCTCGGCCTTAAGGATTGACGTCGAGCTGCTCCACTACAGGTGAGGCCTTATGTATCAATATCCATTGGATCTGCATCGGGAGCCGACAGGCGTTTGGCTTTCGTGTCCAGACATTCCCGAAATGAGCGCCTCTGGCGACACCCTGCCTGAAGCATTGAGCGAAGCTCTTGACGGCATGGAATCGGCTCTATCGCTCTACGTCGATCAACGTCGCAAGATTCCCCAGGCCTCAGTCGTACCCGGCCATGAACTGTTGATGCGTTTGCCTGCGCTGACTGTTGCCAAAATCATGCTATGGAACAGCTTGTTGGAAGAGGGCGTTAGCCGTGCTGAGCTGGCGCGTCGCCTGGGTTGTACGCGGCAAGTGGTGGATCGGCTTGTGGACTTTCTGCATGCCTCGAAAATCGAGCAGGTGGAGCGAGCGCTGGCTGAGCTTGGCCGGCGTATTACGTTGAGCATTGAGCGGACCGCTTGATGTGTAGCACCCTCATTTGAAAGACCAGCTGACGGGCGTTTCGTCGTTCGCAGGCTCAGCGATACACCCCATTCTTGCCGTGCGCCGCACTCGCCTGATTGCCGCGTTCGCTGATCATGCTGCGCAGGTCGATCCATTCGACGCCCTGGTCCTTGAGTTTGGGCAACTCGCGTTCCAGTACGTCCAGCGTGACCGGGTAGGGGTGACCGATGACCACTGCCGAGCCATGCTTGCGGGCGATTTTGATGGCGGTCTGCAATTGGCGGGTGATGGCTTCAGCCGTGCGCTCGTCGTCCAGAAACACGTCGCGCGAGACGCTGGCGAGGCCGATACGCTGCGCCTCGGCGGCTGCCACGGTTTTCGCGCTGGTGCGGCTGTCCACGAAAAACAGATGACGTCGTTGCAGTTCGGCCATCAGCCAGGCCATCGCGACCGGTTCGGCGGTCATCCGGCTGCCCATGTGGTTATTGATGCCGGCTGCATAAGGCACTTTCAGCAGCGCCGCATTGAGGCGGCTTTCCAGTTCAGGCAAGGGTAGTTCGGGGTGCCAGGCGTAAGGCCCGGTCGCCGGGTCCATCGGCATGTGCAGCATGACCGTCTTGCCTGCGCGGTGAGCCTCGCGGGCAAATTCAGTGGCGTGCGGAGTGTCAGGCATGATCGCCAGCGTTACCGGGCCGGGGAGCGCCAGTGTACGGCTATCCCGCGCCGGGTTCTGACCCAGGTCGTCGATGATCAGGCTGAGATAGGCCTTCGGCGGCTTGCCGGTGTTCTCGGCTGGCGCTGCATGGGCAGCACCAGTGATCGAGAGTGTCATCAGTAACAGAGCGAGAGCGCGCATCCGTCAATTGCCGCGGGTGATACTCAGCCCTTTCAGCAGGCTGAGCGCCTGGCTGAGCTGGAAGTCATCATCCTGCGGACGCGCCTTGGCTGCTGCGCCACCCTTGACGGTTGGCTTGTCGGCACCGCCGTTGCCATTGCCCAGGTGACCCATCAGGTCGGCTTCCTTGTAGTTCTCGCCGTCTGCTTCGCTGGTGACCTTGGCCCGACGTACCACGATGTCCGGGTTGATACCCTGCGCCTGGATCGAGCGGCCGTTCGGCGTGTAATACAACGCTGTGGTGATCTTCAGGGCGCGATCGTTGTTCAGCGGCAGAACGGTCTGCACCGAGCCTTTGCCGAAGGTGTCAGTGCCCATCAGGATGCCGCGTTTCTGGTCTTGCAGGGCGCCGGCGACGATTTCCGACGCAGAGGCGCTGCCGCCGTTGATCAGCACCACCAGCGGCACGCCTTCGCTGGCGTCTGCCGGGTCTGCCGAGAAACGCAGTTCGGAGTTGGCGATGCGACCTTTGGTGTAGACGATCAGGCCTTTGGTAAGGAAGTGGTCCGCCACCTGCACCGCCGATTGCAGCACGCCGCCCGGGTTGTTGCGCAGGTCGAGAATCAGGCCGCTCATCTTCTTGCCGTTGTCCTTGCGGAATTTGGCCAGCGCCTTGCCGACTTCGTCCCCGGTCTTGACCTGGAACTGAGTGATGCGGATATAGCCGTAGCCGTTCTCCAGCATCTGCGCCTTGACGCTCTTGACCTGGATGGTCGCCCGCGCCAGCGTCACATCAAACGGCGTACCGCCATCGCGCACCAGTGTCAGAGTGATCTTCTCGCCGATCTTGCCGCGCATCTTGTCGACCGCTTCCTGCATGTTCTGGCCTTGGGTCGGCGTGCCATTGATCTTCACGATCAGGTCGCCTGCCTCAATGCCAGCCTTGGAAGCAGGTGTGTCGTCGATGGGCGAAACCACCTTGACGACCCCGTCCTCGACGCCGACTTCGATGCCCAGGCCACCGAACTCGCCGCTGGTGCTTTCCTGCAGCTCCTGGAAATCTTCCGGGCCCAGGTAAGCGGAGTGTGGATCAAGGTTGCTGAGCATGCCCTTGATGGCGTTTTCCAGCAGGGTCTTGTCGTCAACCGGCTCGACATAGGCCGCCTTGACCCGGTCCATGACCTCGGCAAAGGTGCGCAGCTCGTCGAGCGGCAGCGGCGGCTTGGCGTTGGCATTGGGCTTGGCGGGCGAGACTGCTGCAGGCGTGGCTGGCGCGGTCTTTTCGGCAGCTTGCGCCAGAGGCGCGCCGATAACGATGGCAATTGCCAGGGCCAGCGAGGTGAGGCGGGACAAATGCAGCATGTCTAACGAACTCCTACAGATATTGACGCCGGCTTATCCTTGAGTGCGGCACCATTGGGCCGGATCGCTGGGGCGACCCTGCTGACGAATAGCAAAGTACAACGCTGCCGTGTCCTGACCGCCACTATTGCCGACCGTGGAAATCGCTTCACCGGCTTTTACAATGTCACCTGCCGACTTGAGCAGGCTCTGGTTATGCCCATACAGGGTGAGATAACCGTTGCCATGGTCGAGAATGACCAGAAGCCCGGCACCACGCAACCAGTCGGCGAACACCACTCGTCCGCCATGCACGGCATGTACCTGGCTTCCGGCGGCGGCGCTGATCATGACGCCGTCCCATTTGGTTCGCTCGTCATCACCGCGGGCTTCACCGAAACGCGCAAGCAGTCGACCATCAATAGGCCATGGAAGTTTTCCCCGGGCCTCTGCAAAAGGTCCGCCGTAGGAAACTCCGGCACTGGAAACGACTGCGCCGGGGGCTTTGACCGGGCGACGCGGTGTGGGTTCATCAGCGCTTTTACTGCTGCTGGTGCTGTTGTTGCGGGCGACGGCCTCAGCTTCGCGCTGACGTTTCTCTTCGGCCTCGCGAGCGGCGACCAGCGCCTTCTGGCGAGCCTCTTCAGCTTCACGTGCCTGGCGGGCCAGGGTTTCCTCGATGGTCTTGAGAACCTTGGCCAGGTCGGCCTGATCCTGCTGACGCGCCTGCAGTTTCTGATCGCGGGCCTTGTAGTCCTGATTCAGCTTGGCCAGTGCCTGTTGACGTTCCTGGCGAACCTTGGCCAGCTCTTCGCTCTGGCTGTCCAGGTTGCTCTTCTGCACCAGCAACTGTGCCTGTTGCAGGTCGATGTCTTTTTCGACATTGGCCAGCTGGCGCAGGGTTTCATTGAAGTTGCGTAGCTGCTCCAGGCGCGCCTGGCTCAGGTAATCGTAATACGTGAGGGTTCGGGCGAACTTCTCGGGGTGCTGCTGATTGAGCAACAGCTTGAGGTATTCCTGGCGGCCACTCTGATAGGCGGCGCGGGCCTGGATAGCGATCAGGCGTTGCTGTTCAACGCGGGCACTGTTCAGTTTCTTTTTTTCACTGTCGAGCTTTTGCAGCTCGGTTTCCGTCTTTTTTAGTTCCTTTTGCAGGACCTCGACCTGCTTTTCCAACTTGCCCATTTCGGTTTCGGTGGTGCGCAGGTCCTTCTGGACGCCTGCACGTTCTTCCTGAAGCTTGCCCAGGACTTTTTGCAGCTCCGTCACATCCTGACGCGCAGCATCTATCTGTTTTTGGGTTTGCACACGCTCGTCTTCGGCAAACGCCGGATTGAGCAGGCAGATCAGAGCAAGGGCAATCAAGGCGCGAAGCATGTGGGTGGGCGATACCGAGGAATTGTGAGAAAAAATGTCAGGCTTAGTATGCCCGCCATGCGCTGCAAAAAAAACGCCCCGCAGCCACTGCTTTAGGGCTTGAAACATAAAAAACCGGCTTTGCCTGATGGCTATAGGCCGGTTTTCAGCGTTTTACTTCGCCACAAGGATCGAGTGGCCCGTCATCTCTTGCGGTTTCTCCATGCCCAACAGATGCAGCATGGTCGGTGCCACGTCAGCCAGAACACCACCTTCGCGGACTTTCAGCGGGCGTTTGCCGACGTACACGAAAGGCACCGGCTCGGAGGTATGTGCAGTATGCGCCTGGCCTGTGGAGTCATCGGTCATCTGCTCGACGTTGCCGTGGTCAGCGGTAATCAGTGCTTCACCGCCGACTTTTTCCAATGCCGCGGTAATGCGACCGACGCATACGTCCAGGCATTCCACGGCCTTGATTGCCGCTTCCATGATGCCGCTGTGGCCGACCATGTCGCCGTTGGCGTAGTTGACGATAATCACGTCATAACGCTGATGTTCGATGGCATCGACAATTTTGTCGGTCACTTCCGGCGCGCTCATTTCCGGCTGCAGGTCGTAGGTGGCGACTTTCGGCGATGGAATCAGAATGCGCTCTTCACCCGGAAACGGCTCTTCACGACCGCCAGAGAAGAAGAATGTGACGTGCGCGTATTTTTCGGTTTCGGCGATACGCAGCTGAGTCTTGCCGTTGTCTGCCAAGTATTCACCCAGCACGTTTTTCAGGCTGCCAGCCGCAAATGCCGAGGGCGCAGGGATGCTCGCCGCGTACTGGGTCAGCATCACGTAATTGACCTTGGGCTGACGGGCGCGCTCGAAATCCTTGAAGTCGTCTTCGACGAACACACGGGTCAGCTCACGGGCGCGGTCGGCGCGGAAGTTCATGAACACCACAGCATCGCCATCCTCGACGCGAGCGGGTTCACCGGTGCGTGTGGCTTTGACGAATTCGTCGTTCTCGTCACGCGCGTAGGCTGCTTCAAGCCCGGCAACACCGCTGTCTGCGTGAAATTCGGCGGTGCTGTCGACGATCAGGTTATAGGCGGTGGAGACCCGGTCCCAACGGTTGTCGCGGTCCATGGCGAAGTAGCGGCCGATGATCGTGGCGGTGCGGCCCTTGCCCAGGCGAGCGAAGGTTGCGTCCATCAGCTCAAGGGATTTCTTCGCGCTGCGCGGTGGCGTGTCGCGACCGTCGAGGAAGGCGTGCAGATAGATTTTTTCTGCACCGCGCTTGACCGCCAGTTCGGCCATGGCGACCAGATGGTCCTGGTGGCTGTGCACGCCGCCATCGGACAGCAGGCCCATAATGTGGACCGCCTTGCCCGCACCGACAGCTTTATCCACAGCGGCACAGATGGTCGGGTTCTCGAAGAACTCGCCGTCGCGAATCGCTTTGGTCACTCGAGTGAAGTCCTGATACACCACGCGACCGGCACCCAGGTTCATGTGCCCGACTTCGGAGTTGCCCATCTGACCGTCCGGCAGACCGACGTCCATGCCCGACCCTGAAATCAGGCCGTTGGGCATGGTTTGGTAAAGACGATCCATGACCGGCATCTTCGCGGCCAGAATGGCATTGCCTTCATGGCTTTCGCTGTGTCCGAAGCCATCCAGGATGATAAGAACCAGAGGTTTTGGCGTGGCAGTCATAGAACCCACTCGATGCTGGTTGAATAAAGAGAGTAACAAAGTACAAGGGAGCGGCATTTTAGGGACAAGTTCAAACGGCGTCACTGCCGTACGGACTTTGGCCCACCTTGGCTGCTGTGTATACTGGCCGACATTTTAACGCCCTGGAACCTACTGATGGTTGCTCACCTGCTTGAATTCGCCACTAACCACTATTTGATCACCGGTGCCTTCGTCATTCTGCTGGGACTGCTGATCGCTTACGAACTGAGCAAGGGCGGTGCCAGCCTGAGCACTCGCGAGCTGACCGCGCTGGTCAACAGCGACCAGGGCGTGGTCATCGACGTGCGCTCGAAAAAGGATTTCACTGCCGGCCACATCGTGGGCTCCCTGAACTTCCCGCAGGACAAGGTGCTGACCCGTACCGCTGAACTGCAGAAATACAAGGACAAGACGTTGATCATCGTCGATGCAATGGGGCAGCATGCTGGCACCACCGCCCGCGAGCTGCTCAAATCCGGCTTCAAGGCGGCCAAACTGTCCGGCGGTATTTCCAGCTGGCGCGGCGACAACCTTCCCTTGGTGAAGTGAACATGGCCCAAGTCATCGTCTATTCCAGCGACTATTGCCCGTATTGCGTACGTGCCAAACAGCTGTTGCAGAGCAAGAGCGTGGCCTTCGAGGAAATCCGTGTCGACGGCAAGCCGCAACTGCGTGCCGAAATGACCAAGAAGGCCGGTCGCACTTCCGTACCGCAGATCTGGATCGGCTCGACCCACGTGGGCGGCTGCGATGACCTGTTTGCTCTGGAGCGTGCCGGCAAGCTTGATGCGCTGCTGGCCTGATTCCCCTTAAACTTTCAGCCCTATCTGACAAGGATCCGAGATGACCGACCAACCGAACAACGGCGCTGTTGCCAACGAAGAAAACGGCCCACAATTTTCCCTGCAGCGTATCTACGTTCGCGACCTGTCGTTCGAAGCGCCAAAAAGCCCGGCAATCTTCCGCCAGGAGTGGACTCCGACCGTCAGCCTGGACCTCAACACTCGTCAGAAGCAGCTGGAAGGCGATTTCTATGAAGTCGTGCTGACCCTGTCCGTGACCGTCAACAATGGCGACGAAGTTGCTTTCATCGTTGAAGTGCAACAGGCCGGTATCTTCCTGATCAAGGGTCTGGACGACGGCGCAATGAGCCACACCCTCGGCGCATTCTGCCCGAACATCCTGTTCCCTTACGCTCGCGAAGCCATCGACAACCTGGTTGTACGCGGCTCGTTCCCTGCGCTGATGCTGGCCCCGGTGAACTTCGACGCCCTGTACGCGCAAGAGCTGCAACGCATGCAGGAAGCTGGCGAAACGCCAACTGTTCAGTAAGCGTTACCACTGCAAGCAAAAAGCGCCTTTCGGGGCGCTTTTTTGTGCGTCGTCGTTCGCTCTACGCAAACCCGTGCTGGCGCCACGCCTCATAGACGGCCACGGCCACTGTGTTGGACAGGTTCAGACTACGGCAGCCTTCACGCATGGGCAGTCGCAGGCGATGCTCGCTGCTCAGCGAGTCGAGGATGTCGGCGGGCAGGCCACGGCTTTCCGGGCCGAACAGAAATGCGTCACCTGGTTCAAAGCTGACATCGTGAAAAGGCCGAGAGCCTTTGGTGGTGAAGGCGAACAACCTAGGGTTGCCGATCTTCTCCAGACAGCTTGCCAGGTCAGCATGCGTCTGCAGCGTGGCATACTCGTGATAGTCGAGCCCGGCACGGCGCAAGCGCTTGTCGTCCAGCTCGAAACCCAAGGGTTCGATCAAATGCAGGGTGCAGCCGCTGTTGGCGCATAGCCTGATGACATTGCCGGTATTCGGCGGAATTTCTGGTTGAAAAAGGATGACGTGAAACATGCACGGCTCCGAACGAAAGGACGGGATGCATTCTACCCCTGAAGAGGACCCGAGACCGAAGCTATGGCCGCGAGTTCTGGGTTCGATGGCGATTGTCGGCTTTACCGTGGGCACCATAATCGGTCGTCTGCAGCAACCTGACCCCGTTGAACTTGAGCAGATCGAGGAACTGCCTGCCGGGCTGGCGCTCTGGTTCAATGAAGAACCGAAGTACCAAGGGTCGACGGTGGATGGCGCTGTGGTGCTCAACGTCGATGCTTCAGGGCGGCCGTGGACGGGCCAACTGAGGTTCGACAACAGGGTTGCACGCTGGAAGGTGGAGCGAGGTGAGAAGGGGTTGGTGCTGACACTCCTGGCAGCCCGTCCACTTCATGGCGACTGGCGCACTGAGAAGGTGGACGGGCGCTGGAGACTGGAGGTCAGTCTCCGGGAGGAATAAAAGAGGGGAATCCCCGGCCTGCCTGTACCAAGGTCCCCAAAACTGGTGATGTAATACCTATTGCAGAGTGCGTGCCAGTTTTGAGAATTAACCCGAAAGAACAGGCTGACTTAGTCATATCCGGTTAAGCATTTCTTGAGTCAAAAGCCCTTCAACCTCATCAACATACTGAATTTATTAAGTATTTTTCATATTCGAAAACCTTGGATTGGTTGATGAGTCAGCCGCTGTGAATGCTCGGCGCTGGCATCTGGTCGCCCTGAATGTCGCGCCAGGCCCCGCAATGCGGTATCAGCGCATGCACTCAATTTGCGCACCGCAACGACGCACACACCCATACTGATGCATTAATGCTGCTGACCATGCCAGGGCACCAGCCTGCGTTGCAGTGCGCGCAGGCCCAGCTCCATGGCAAAAGCGATCACGGCGATCACCAGAATCCCCAGCACCACAACGTCTGTCACCAGAAACTGCGCCGCCGACTGCACCATGAATCCCAGCCCGCTGGTGGCAGCAATAAGCTCTGCGGCCACCAGCGTCGACCAGCCCACGCCCAGGCCGATGCGAATACCGGTAAGAATGTCCGGGAGTGCGCTGGGCAGGACCACGTGCCGAATCAACTGCCAGCGCGTCGCGCCCAGCGACTGTGCCGCCCGCACTTTGGTCGGGTCCACGGTGCGAACGCCGGTAGCCGTGGCAATGGCAATCGGCGCGAAGATCGCCAGATAAATCAGCAGTACCTTGGAGAATTCGCCGATACCGAACCAGATAACGATCAGCGGCAGGTAGGCCAGCGGTGGTATCGGTCGGTAAAACTCGATCAGCGGGTCGAATATCCCCTGAGCGATGCGGTTATGGCCGATGGCGATTCCTATCGGGATGGCTGTCAAAATTGCCGCGCCCAGCGCCAGACCGATGCGTTGCAGGCTGGCGCCCAGATGCTGCCAGAGTGTGGCGTCCATGTAGCCCTTGGTTGCCAGCAGCCAGCCTTTGCTCAGCACATCCGCTGGCGGTGGCAGGAACAGCGGCTCGATCCAGCCCCCGGCAGTTACGGCCCACCAAAGAATCAGCAGTACGGCGAGGGTCAGGATGCTGATCGCTCGGGTGCTCAAATAAACCTTCGGCGTGGGGGCAGCCGGTTGTTTGGCGAACGGTTGGCTGATTCCGGTCAGTTCGCGGCTATCTATAAGCTCATGGCTGCCAACAGGCTCAAGGCTACTCATACACGCTGCTCCCGGGTGCGCTGGGAAAACACGCTGGTCAGCACATGCTCGCGGGTTTCGATAAAACGCGGGTCAGACTTTATCGCGCGGGCTGATTCGCCAGCGCTATAGCGAAGGCCGAAGTCCAGGTGCAGATGCTCGGCGATACGACCGGGGTTAGGGGCGAGCAGAACAAGGTCGGTGGCTAGGAAAACCGCTTCTTCTATATCGTGGGTTATCAGAAACACCGGCTTGGCGGTACGTTGCCAGACTTGCAGCAATAGCTCCTGCATCTGCTCACGGGTGAAGGCATCCAGTGCACCGAATGGCTCGTCCATCAACAGGATGCGCGGGTCGGCTGCCAGCGCTCTGGCCAGGCCGACGCGTTGCCGTTGTCCACCGGACAGCTGCCATATTCGCCGCTGGTCAAAACCGGCCAGATCCACCAGTGCCAACATCTCCCGCGCTCTGGCTTCACGTTCCGAACGGCCGACACCCGCCAGTTCCAGGCCAAACGCAACATTGGCCAACACGTCCTGCCAGGGCAGCAAGGCATCATCCTGAAAAACTACGCCACGCTCTGCGCTCGGGCCCTCCACGGGAATGCCGTCGAGAGTAATGCGGCCGCTGCCGGGTTTGATGAAGCCGGCGATGAGGTTCAACAACGAGGTTTTACCGCTGCCGGAAGGGCCGAGCGCAACCAGCAGTTGCTGTGGGCCCAGGCTCAGGTTGATGTCCGCCAGCACGGGTGCCGCGGCACCGGGGTACTGAGCGCCAATACGCTCCAGCTGTAATAGCGCCATGCGTGTCTCCTTGTGCTGAGAGCGTTTAGCGTGGGATGAACCGGGCGCTGACGTACGGTGAGTAGTCAGGCAGTACCGCGTCGACCTTGCCCTGTTCTTTAAGGAATGCTGCGGTTTTGGTTACCGCCTCGATGGTCGGTGTACCCAGCAGCGCCGTCTGCTCGGCAGCCAGCGGGTAGACATTGCCTTGCAACAGGCCGGGTACGTCAGACGCCTTGGCGCCAGACAGTCGGGTCAGCTTGTCGACGTTGGCCGGGTTGGCGATCCATGCAGCGGGGTCCTGGCGATACCGGGCGTAGGCATCGAGCGTTACCTTGGCGAAGGCGCTGACAACTTCCGGGTGTTTGCTGGCGAAGTCCTTGCGCACAATCCAGGCATCGAAGGTCGGTGCTCCGACTTTCGCCAGTTCGCCTGAAGTGATCAGCACCTTGCCGGTTTCCTTGGCGACGCCCAGCGCCGGGTCCCAGACGTAAGTGGCATCAATGTCGCCGCGCTTCCAGGCCGCAGCAATGGCAGGCGGCGCGAGGTTGAGGATCGTGACCCTGGCCGGATCGATATTCCAGTGTTTGAGCGCTGCAAGCAGGCTGTAATGGCCGGTGGAGACAAAGGGCACGGCCACTTTCTTGCCGATCAGGTCCTGTGGTGAGTTGATCCCCGAGCCATTACGGGCAACCAGCGCCTCGGCAGCGCCGATCTGCGTGGCTATCAGAAAGGTCTCCACCGGGAGTTTGCGTGTAGCGGCGGCTGTGAAGGGGCTTGAACCGAGATAGCCGATCTGTACGTCGCCGGATGCGATTGCGGTGATGACGTCCGCACCATTATCGAACTTGCGCCAGGCGATTTTCGAGTCAGTGGCTTTTTCGTAGGCGTTATCGGCCTGGGCAACCTTGGCTGGGTCGACAGTGGTCTGGTAGGCGACGGTAAAGTCTGCTGCCTGTGCAATGAATGTTGCGCCAGTCAACGACAGCGCAGTCAGCAAGCGCAGGGAAAAATGCAGTTTCATGATGGAGCTCCGAATCGGACGGGCCGAGGACTGGCTGGATAAGGAGACTAAGTGATCTAAGAATCTGCAAATAAATAACTTTTGGGAATTAGCTTATGAAGGGTCTTTAGAGCCATCTCCAGAACCCATCTGCACATCAGGGACCTGTTACGCATCTGCCAATCGGCTCGGACGTCACCCGGCGGACACCAAAATTGCTTTTTTGTTCACCTGGTCTACAGTTGAGCGCATGTTTCAGAGGGTAAAAAACGCCCAAAAAGCGTGTTTTGAGCAGTTTTTAGAAAATATTTCATGACTGCAGAGCGTTGCGCGCCAAAGTGGTGACAACTGTCATATTTCTTTACTAATCTCTCTGAAGTGCCCGTTTTACAAGGCTTTTACTGGCAGGCAAATTGCGCTCTGTCGTTGGGGACTATGACCGGCTGGTCTCGATTTGGCCGGTCACTGGTACAAAACCAAAAGATCTGACGAACGGTACCAAAATAAATTTTGGGAATTACCCGATTAGGTCGATACACTCCGTGACGTCCTGGCTGACACGAGTTGTGACATATGCCTGATTGTTCTTAGAAGCTGCAAAACAGTTTCTTTTGAGCATGAAGAATTTTCACTAACGTGCGGCCACCGACATGCGCGGTCTAGTCAAAAGTCGGGGTGTACAGAATCCATTGACCTCCAGGTCGGGACTGTCACCTATCGCAATATCTCTGGGTCAGGGCAACGCCCGGCACCGGAGACATAAAAAATTAGATTCACGAGGAGCGTAGTTAATGAAGAAGTCCACCCTGGCCTTGGCCGTAACCGTCGCGGCATTGGCTCAGCAGGCCGGTGCAGCTGGTTTCCTTGAAGACAGCAAAGCGTCCGTCAGTTCTCGTACTCTGTATTTCGACAACGATTTCCGCGAAGGCACTACCCACAACAACCGTGAGACGGCCACCGGCCTGAAATTCGACTACCTGTCGGGCTTCACTCAAGGCACTGTTGGTTTCGGTCTGGACGTCCAGGGATTGGTCGGTGTTCACCTTGATGGTGGCCGTGGTAACCACGCAGCTGCTGCTAACGGCGGCATTTTGCCTACCGACACTGATGGTTCTGCAGTCAGCGAGTGGAGCCGTCTAGGCGCCAACGGTAAGGTACGCTTCTCGAAAACCGAGCTGAAAGTCGGTAACGCATTGGCTCCTAACCTGCCAATTCTGGTCAGCAACGACGGTCGTCTTCTGCCTCAGGCTTTCCAGGGCGGCATCCTGACCTCCAAGGATCTGGACACCGTAACTTTCACTGCTGGTCAGCTGAACAAGTCGATCGGCCGTGCTTCAAGCAACTGGACTGACCTGTCCGTTGCCGGTGCCTCCGAAACCAGCGATCATTTCCGTTTCGCTGGCGCTGACTGGAAAGTCACCAAAGACCTGACCCTGCAGTACTACTACGCCAACCTGGAAGACTTCTACAAGCAACACTTCCTGGGCCTGGTTCACGTCTACCCGATCAGCGACAACCAGTCCTTCAAGACTGACCTGCGTTATTTCAACAGTAGCTCTGACGGCAAAAACAGCGACGCGGCGACTGGCTATCGTTTCAACAACAACAACGGTTATGCCAAGAACACCGGCGAAGTTGATAACTCCACCTGGTCCGCCATGTTCACCTACTCGTTGGGTGGCCATGCGTTGATGGTTGGTCATCAACAAGTGGGTGACAACGGCGGTATGGTTTTCCTGGGTCAGGGTAGCGTCACTAAAGACGGCACCACACGTTCGAGCCTTGAAGGCAACGGCGGTTCGAGCTTCTACCTGTTCACTGATTCGATGATCAACGGCTTCAACCGCGCGGGTGAGAACACCACGTTCGGTCAGTACTCGTATGACTTCGCCAAAGTCGGCGTTCCAGGCCTGAAAGCAGCAATCGCTTATCTGAATGCTGACGACATCCGCGGCAATACTGCGGCCACTCGCAATAACAGTTACTCCGAGTGGGAAACCGACATGCGTGTTGACTACGTGATTCAGAGCGGTCCGTTGAAAGGCTTCGGCACCACCTTGCGTCACGGTACCTACCGTGCCGATGGTGATCTGAACAACTCGACTAACACCGATCAAACCCGTCTGATCTTCAACTACACCTACAACTTCATGTAAGTGTATTGAGGTTCAAGGAAACCCCGCCCCGTGCGGGGTTTCTTCTGCCCGTTTTTTTATATTCCTGGCAGGTCTATCAAGCGCATTATTTATTCTTTTTAACTTTTCTCAGCAGGGCGCACAGTAACGTCATACCAAGGCCTACCCGATACAGACAAGGAGCAACACCATGACACTGCGACTTGGCGACATCGCCCCTGACTTCGAGCAGGAATCCAGCGAAGGTCGTATCCGTTTCCATGAATGGCTCGGCGACAGCTGGGGTGTGTTGTTTTCTCATCCCGCAGACTTCACGCCTGTGTGCACCACTGAACTGGGCTTCACCGCCAAATTGAAAGACGAGTTTGCCAAGCGCGGTGTGAAAGCCATTGCGCTGTCTGTCGACCCGGTTGATTCGCACATCAAGTGGATCGATGACATCAACACTACGCAAAACACCCAGGTTAACTTCCCGATTCTGGCCGATGCCGACCGCAAGGTCTCCGACCTGTATGACCTTATTCATCCCAATGCCAACGACACACTGACTGTGCGCTCGCTGTTCGTGATCGACCCGAACAAGAAAGTGCGCCTGACGATTACTTATCCGGCGAGTACCGGGCGTAATTTCCACGAGGTTCTGCGCGTTATCGACTCTCTGCAATTGACCGACAACTACAAGGTTGCCACGCCCGCCAATTGGGTGGACGGCGATGATGTAGTGATTGTGCCGTCGATCAAAGACGAAGCCGAGATCAAGCAACGCTTTCCCAAGGGCTACAAGGCCGTCACGCCCTATCTGCGCCTGACGCCACAGCCAAACCGCTGATTTTCGATCTACCAAGCGTGGGGTTATTCGGGCCGATTTATCGGCCCTTTTTTATTCCTCCCTCATAGCCGCCGACTGCGTTGCTCGATCAAGCGCGGACGCAGAGCGTCCAGAACGGCATGCGACGCGGAGCGTCGCACGATAGTCGAGATCATCGTTCCTCACGCTCCAGCGTACGAATGCCGCTAGTGACGCTCCGCCGCCTGTTCAAGATCGGACGCAGAGGGTCCAGAACGGCATGCCGCCGTAGTACGCCGCACGATAGTTGAAAAATGGTGCTGCTCTTTATATTCATTTATGGAATAACTAAATGAATAAATAAGATTTATAGATATAAAAAAGTGCTGTTAATGTCGTCCCTATTCCCGCCTTGTTCGTCTGTGACTGGCTGAGCAGGCACTACCCAATACCCGCTAAAGGAGCGCATATGCGCACTGTCATTTTGCGTCGAGGCCTTGTCGCTCTGTTTGCTGCTGCGGTCGCGCTTGGCGCGGTCACCCAGGCCCAGGCGGAAGATCTGCGCATCGGTTATCAGAAATACGGCACGCTGGTGCTGCTCAAGGCCAAGGGTTCACTGGAGAAGCGCCTGGCCGAGCAGGGCGTAAAGGTTCAGTGGACAGAATTTCCGGGCGGTCCGCAGTTGCTTGAAGGTCTGAACGTGGGCTCGATTGATTTCGGCGTGACCGGTGAAACACCACCGGTTTTCGCTCAGGCCGCAGGCGCGGATCTGCTGTACGTCGCATACGAGCCGCCAGCGCCGACCAGTGAAGCCATCCTGGTGCCCAAAGACTCGCCCATTACCTCGGTCAAAGACCTGAAAGGCAAGAAAGTCGTCCTCAATAAAGGCTCCAACGTCCATTACCTGTTGGTCAAGGCACTGGAAGATGCAGGCCTGAAGTACACCGATATCCAGACTGTCTTCCTTCCCCCGGCTGATGCGCGTGCCGCTTTCGAGCGCGGCAGCGTAGACGCCTGGGTCATCTGGGACCCGTACCAGGCCGCAGCTGAAAAGCAATTGCAGGCGCGGACCTTGAAAGACGGCACCGGCATCGTCGACAACCACCAGTTCTATCTGGCGACCAAGCCTTACGCACAAAAGAATCCGAAGGTGATTCAAGCCCTGATCGAAGAAGTTCGTGCAGTGGGCGAATGGTCCAAGGCCCACCCCGATGAAGTGACCAAACAGGTTGCGCCGTTGCTGGGGCTGCCCGCCGATATCACCCTGACCTCGGTAAAACGCCAAGGCTACGGTGCGCTGTTCATTACTCCACCGGTTGTAGCGGCGCAGCAGAAAATTGCTGACACCTTCTACCAGCTCAAACTGATTCCGAAGCCGCTCAGCATTGCTGATGTGGTCTGGACACCTCCTGCTGCTGTTGCTCAAGCACAGTGATCGTCAGGCCCTTCGAGGAGACAACTCCATGAGCCTCAGTGCTTCGCAACGCATCATTCACCGACTGGCGCCCTGGGCACTTCCAGTCCTGTTGTTGGCCGTCTGGCAGCTGTCGGTCAGCGCCGGGTGGTTATCCACACGCATTCTGCCCGCACCCAGCGCAGTCATTGAGGCGGGTATCAATCTGGTCGCGAGTGGCGAAATCTGGACCCATCTGGCTATCAGCGGCTGGCGTGCCGGGATCGGTTTCGCCATCGGCGGCGGCATCGGTCTGGCTCTGGGCTTTATCACCGGCCTGAGCAAATGGGGCGAGCGCCTGCTGGACAGCTCGGTGCAGATGATCCGTAACGTGCCGCACCTGGCGCTTATTCCGCTGGTCATCCTGTGGTTCGGCATCGACGAGACAGCGAAGATATTTCTGGTCGCGCTGGGCACGCTGTTCCCTATTTATCTGAATACCTACCACGGCATCCGCAACATCGATCCGGCGCTGGTAGAAATGTCCCGCAGCTATGGCCTGTCAGGTTTCAGCCTGTTCCGGCATGTGATCCTGCCAGGTGCTATGCCTTCGATTCTGGTCGGTGTGCGCTTTGCGCTGGGCTTCATGTGGCTGACGCTGATCGTGGCGGAAACCATTTCTGCCAGCTCCGGCATCGGTTACCTGGCGATGAATGCGCGGGAATTCCTGCAAACCGACATCGTGGTACTGGCCATTGTGTTGTACGCCGTCCTCGGCAAACTGGCCGATCTTGCGGCGCGAGGCCTTGAACGTGTGTGCCTGCGCTGGCACCCGGCCTATCAAGTGAGCAAAGGCGGTGCCGCATGACCAGTCTGAAGCAGCAACCTCCACATTTGCTGCGCGGTATTCCGCTGGCAGTCCGCAACCTGAAAAAAGCGTTCGGCACTCGCGAAGTGCTCAAGGACATCGACCTGCATATTCCGGCCGGTCAGTTCGTCGCCATCGTCGGCCGTAGTGGCTGCGGTAAAAGTACCTTGCTGCGCCTGCTTGCCGGTCTCGACAAGCCAACCGAGGGTCAATTGCTTGCAGGCTCTGCACCACTGGACGACGCTCGCGAAGACACGCGTTTGATGTTCCAGGAGGCGCGTTTGCTGCCTTGGAAGAAGATCATTGACAACGTCGGCCTTGGCCTGAGCGGCGACTGGCGTGCGCAAGCACTCGAAGCGCTCGAGGCCGTCGGCCTTGCCGAACGCGCCAACGAGTGGCCAGCGGCATTGTCCGGTGGCCAGAAGCAGCGTGTTGCTCTGGCGCGTGCGCTGATTCACAAGCCGCGCCTGCTGTTACTCGACGAGCCGTTGGGCGCGCTGGACGCTTTGACCCGCATCGAAATGCAACAACTGATTGAAAAACTGTGGGGCCAATACGGCTTCACGGTACTGCTGGTTACTCACGATGTCAGCGAGGCAGTCGCCATCGCCGACCGCGTGATCCTGATCGAAGAAGGCCAGATCGGCCTCGACCTTCTGGTCGACCTGCCACGGCCACGTGCTCGCGGCTCGCACCGCCTTGCTGCGCTGGAAGCCGAAGTGCTCAACCGAGTATTGGCCATCCCCGGCTCGCCACCTGACCCGGAACCGTTTTCGCCACTGCCCACGCAATTGCGCTGGGCAAATTAACCCTGATCCCCAAAGGAAGACATGCCATGACTATCAAAGCCATCAACGTTCGCAACCAGTTCAAAGGCACCATCAAGGAAATCGTCCACGGCGATGTACTGTCGGAAATCGACGTACAGACCGCTTCCGGCGTTGTGA
The DNA here is from genome assembly GCF_020917325.1 of Pseudomonas savastanoi. NCBI lineage: Bacteria > Pseudomonadati > Pseudomonadota > Gammaproteobacteria > Pseudomonadales > Pseudomonadaceae > Pseudomonas > Pseudomonas savastanoi. Next base: position 5,658,720 of record NZ_CP076652.1, on the reverse strand, counting down.
CCTCGGTCATCACCACCCGCTCGGTAAAAGAGCTGGAGCTGGTCGTCGGCAGCGAAGTCATCGCCTTCGTGAAGTCGACAGAAGTCTCCATCGCCAAGCTGTAAACAATGGGTAAAAAACACCCCGGACGGTCCTGGCCCTCCGGGGTTTTTTGCTGTTTACCTAGCAATTATGTGAGGTAGGCGAAGTATCGGTTTTGCTGGATGCTGATGGCTGGTTCTATTTGAAGCATCAGCCATGACCTCTTCAGCCCAAGCAGTTTTATGCCGCTATCGCTACGACCCGCTGGACCGTCTGGCTTCCAGCTCGCTGGCGGGGCAGGAAGATATCCAGCGCTTCTATCAGAAGAACGTTCTGGCGACCGAGATTCAGGGTGCTTTACGGAGCACGGTCTTTCAGCATGAAGACCGGCTATTGGCTCAACAGCGGCACGTTGATGATCTAGTGGACACGACGCTGCTGGCGACCGATCAGCAACGTTCAGTTTTGCAACTTGTGGATAACACTGGGGTTGAGTCTGTGGCGTATAGCGTCTACGGACATCATCCGGCTGAAAGCGGACTAACCAGTTTGCTGGGTTTCAATGGCGAGCGACGAGATCCGGCGACCGGGCATTATCTGCTGGGGAATGGGTATCGGGCTTATAACCCGGTGTTGATGCGGTTTAACAGCCCGGACAGTCTGAGCCCGTTTGGCGAGGGAGGGTTGAATACTTATGGTTATGTGGGTGGGGATCCGGTTGGGTTTGGGGATCCGTCGGGGCATATAAGTGCGGCGTTGTTTGATAAATTAGTACGGGCCGGAATAATTATACGGGCGCCTAAAAAAATACCGTTATCACAGTTGTCTAGCATTGTTGATGATTTGCCATATTCCTCTACTACTGTTTCGTCAACTCCCTCGCTTCCCATTGCGTCATCAACAGGTGAGGGCTTGGCAAGTACAAGTTCAATTTCCAGCTCGTCTGTTGGTCCGAGTGCAGGCGGGACTTTAAAATCTATGGTCAGAAGTTATAAAGAAACACGTAAAGCTTTTAATCACCTTTATAAATCTGGTACAGATGAACAGCGCAAGGCAGGCTTACTCAAGTTCGCAGAAACAACCTTCCGAAAAGAGTTAGACGTTACAGTGAAAGCGCTCGAATTAATGGAGGCGTCGAAAGGAACCAGTGCTTTTGATCCTGAGAGGTACAATGCTCTGAGCGCCAGGCTTATCGAGCGAGAAAAAAAATATAGCAAACGTTTTACGCCTTATTCTGAAGTTGTGAAGGATATCCGTGAATAGTGAGCTTTAAATAACTCGCTTCCCCAAAAATACCGGCAAATACAACCCCAAATAAGCATCAAACACCCGCATCCCTTCCTCAGCCATGCGCGGTGTAATCTCGTCATGCAATTGCACTGATCGCGCATACACGCGATCCCCCAGTTCCATCGCCAGCGCAAACACGTCCACGTCATCCGGCAGCGCAGGCAACTGGAAGTGACGGTCAAAGACCTCAAGCATCAAATGCCCCAGCTCTATGTCGTGCTGGCGGTCGGCCTGGTTGATTTCGGTAAGCCCATGCTGGGCGAGGATCAATTGGCGGGCGGCAGCGTCGGCGTTGTAGATGGCCAGCATGCGCAGTTCGACGATACGCGACAGGTCGCGCCAGGTAGAGAGCTGGTCGTGATCGATAGGTGCCTGCAGCGACGCGCGGAAAGCCGCGTGAATATCGGCTGTCAGCGCTTCAAGCAGCGCCGGAACGCTGGCGAAGAAGTGGTACACCGAGGAGGGCGGAATACCTGCGCGTTCGGCCACGCTGTAAATCGACAGGCTGGCCACCCCTTGCTCGGCGAGCAACGTACGCGCGGCGTCGAGAATCGAATCGATCCTGGCCTGGCTGCGTGCTTGAGGTTTACGAGGTGCAGCGGCGCGTGTCATGGAGGCGGCTCTTGGATGGACTGGTGGTTATTGTAAGGCATTCTGTCTGAACGAATCTTGATCGTGTTTTAGCTTGCCGTCACATACAGTTATCGCTCCAACGCTCCGCGTGGTAGCGCATTTCTGGACGCTCTGCGTCCGATTTTGAGCATGCGGCGCGCCTCAGAGTTGTGACGCGGAGCGTCATCCACGGCATTCCCACGCGGAGCGTGAGGAACGAGGAGTGTTCCGGACGCAAACAAAAACGCCGCAAAGCTCAAGGCTTTGCGGCGTTTTGTATTACTCGGCTTCAATCAGACCGTATGCAGGTACCAGTTGTACTCGAGGTCGGAGATGGAGTGTTCGAACTCTTCCAGCTCGCTCTCTTTACAGGCGACAAAAATGTCGATGTATTTTGGATCGATGTACTTGGCCATCACCGGGTTGTCGTCCAGCTCGCGCAGTGCGTCGCGCAGGTTGTTCGGCAGGCTTTGTTCGTGTTGCTCGTACGAGTTGCCTTCTACCGGCGCGCCTGGTTCGACCTTGTTGACCAGGCCGTGGTGCACGCCCGCCAGGACCGAAGCCATTACCAGATACGGGTTGGCATCGGCACCGGCAACGCGGTGTTCGATACGTACCGCGTCGGCGGTGCCGGTCGGTACACGAACGGCGACCGTGCGGTTGTCCAGGCCCCAAGTGGGCGAGTTGGGCACATAGAACTGCGCACCGAACCGGCGATACGAGTTGACGTTCGGGCACAGGAAAGCCATTTGTGCCGGCAGGGTCTCGAGCACACCGCCGATTGCGTGACGCAATGCGGCGTTCTGCTCGGGATCCTCGCTGGTGAAGATGTTCTTGCCATCGCGATCCAGGATCGAGATGTGAACGTGCAGACCATTACCCGCCTGACCCGGATAGGGCTTGGCCATGAAGGTCGTGTCCATCTCGTGATCGTAGGCGATGTTCTTGATCAGGCGCTTGAGCAGCACAGCGTAATCGCACGCCTTGATAGCGTCGGCAACGTGGTGCAGGTTGACTTCGAACTGGGCCGGGGCGCTTTCCTTGACGATGGCGTCGGCAGGAATCCCTTGCTCCTTCGCACCTTCAAGTATGTCCTGAAGGCAGTCGACGTACTCGTCGAGGTCGTCGATCAGGTAGACCTGTGTCGAATGCGGGCGTTTGCCGGAAATAGGCGAGCGGGGCGGTTGTGGGCGACCGTTCACGTTCTCCTGATCGATCAGGTAGAACTCCAGCTCGAATGCGGCGCAGATGGTCAGGCCCATCTCGTCGAATTTGGCGACGACCTGACGCAATACTTCACGCGGGTCGGCGAAAAACGGATCGCCTTCGAGTTCGTGCATGGTCATCAGCAATTGCGCGGTAGGGCGCTTTTGCCATGGCTCGTTGCACAGGGTGTCAGGGATGGGATAACAGATTCGGTCAGCATCACCGATATCCAGGCCCAGGCCGGTGCTTTCCACCGTGGAGCCATTGATATCCAGAGCAAATAAAGAGGCAGGCAGGTTGATGCCCTTCTCGTAAACCTTATGGAGGCTGGTGCGTTCGATGCGTTTGCCACGCACCACACCATTCATATCTGCAATCAGAAGGTCAACGTACAGAACCTCAGGATGTTCCTTAAGGAACGCGTTCGCTTCGTTAAGCTGAACGGCACGCGGGGGTACCGACATGATGCAACACCTTTGTTGTTAAAAATATCAATCATCAATGATTGCGGATCTCAGTCAATCCGAAAGCCATGATGAAGTCAATAGAGCCTTTTTTGCCCTAAAACTGCGCCATATGGCCTTTTTTGCCGCTATTTAGGGCGTTTTATTCCGTTTCTGACCGCTGTTAAATACGAGCTAGAGCGGCCTGTCTTCTATTTTTAACGGGTTGTTGTATAAAAAAATGAACGAGGCTAAGCTCGATCGCAACCCAGTAGAGCAACAATAGCGGGGGTCCAATGCTTCACCTTTCCCTGGTCGACACGCGACTATCAAGCCCGTACAGCGCTCATCATGCCTGTGATATCGGTGCTCGTGGTGGGTTGCCACACCTTGCGACATCCCTGAACGGCTATCGAAGCCAGTCTGCTCTACTCTCAATGCTCGACATTACCACTATAACGGCTTCGTCAGTGTGACCGCGGCCGTCTGGAAATCCGGCCCCGCAGCTGTCACCTTACCCCTAATCGGCGTCTGCCGAAACGAGTTGTACAACATGACGCCGATGCGTCTGGAACGCCTGATCACGATCAGGACAATAAAACCCTGAGGTATTTATGAGTACCAACCTCGACCAGCTCACCGATTGGTTGAAAGAACACAAGATTACCGAAGTCGAATGCATGATGTCCGACCTTACCGGCATCACCCGCGGCAAGATCTCGCCGACCAACAAGTTCATCGCTGAAAAAGGCATGCGCCTGCCTGAAAGCGTGCTGTTGCAGACGGTGACTGGCGACTACGTAGAAGACGATATCTACTACGAGCTGCTGGACCCGGCAGACATCGACATGATCTGCCGTCCCGACCAGAACGCGGTGTATCTGGTGCCCTGGGCGGTCGAGCCCACTGCGCAGGTGATTCACGACACCTACGACAAGCAGGGCAACCCCATCGAGCTGTCGCCGCGCAACGTGTTGAAGAAGGTCCTCAAGCTTTACGCCGATCAGGGCTGGCAGCCAATCGTGGCGCCGGAGATGGAGTTCTACCTGACCAAGCGTAGCGACGACCCGGACTATCCGCTACAGCCACCGATCGGGCGCTCCGGGCGACCGGAAACCGGGCGTCAGTCGTTCTCGATCGAAGCGGCCAACGAATTCGATCCGCTGTTCGAAGACGTCTATGACTGGTGCGAACTGCAGAATCTGGACCTGGACACGCTGATCCACGAAGACGGCACGGCGCAGATGGAAATCAACTTCCGTCACGGTGATGCCCTGTCGCTGGCCGACCAGATTCTGGTGTTCAAGCGCACCATGCGCGAAGCCGCGCTCAAGCACGACGTTGCGGCGACCTTCATGGCCAAGCCGATGACCGGCGAACCGGGCAGTGCCATGCACTTGCACCAGAGCATCATCGACATCGAGACCGGCAAGAACATCTTCTCCAATGAAGACGGGACCATGAGCGAGCTGTTTCTGAACCACGTCGGTGGTCTGCAGAAGTTCATACCCGAGCTGTTGCCGCTGTTCGCCCCCAACGTCAACTCGTTCCGCCGCTTTCTGCCTGACACCTCGGCACCGGTGAACGTCGAGTGGGGCGAAGAGAACCGTACCGTCGGCCTGCGCGTGCCGGACGCCGTGCCGCAGAATCGTCGTGTCGAAAACCGTCTGCCAGGTGCCGATGCCAACCCTTATCTGGCCATTGCCGCCAGCCTGCTGTGCGGGTTCATCGGCATGGTTGAAGGTATCAACCCGAGTGCGCCGGTGGTCGGGCGTGGCTACGAGCGTCGCAACCTGCGCCTGCCATTGACCATCGAAGACGCGCTGGAACGCATGGAAAACAGCAAGACCATCGAGAAGTACCTAGGCAAGAAGTTCATCATCGGTTACGTCGCGGTCAAGCGCGCCGAGCATGAAAACTTCAAGCGCGTGATCAGCTCGTGGGAGCGGGAATTCCTGCTCTTCGCCGTCTGATCCCGCAGAGCGCCGCAGCAGCAGGTGTGCGGCGCTCTGATAACTGACCTGAATTAAAGGAAGTGCTGCATGAGTGCCCACAATAATCCGCAAACCCTCGAATGGCAGGCCTTGAGCAGCGAACATCACCTGGCACCGTTCAGCGACTACAAACAATTGAAAGAGAAAGGCCCGCGCATTATTACCCGTGCCGAGGGCGTTTATTTGTGGGACAGCGAGGGAAACAAGATCCTCGATGGCATGTCCGGCCTGTGGTGCGTAGCCATCGGTTATGGCCGCGAAGAACTGGCCGACGCTGCCAGCAAACAAATGCGTGAGCTGCCTTATTACAACCTGTTTTTCCAGACCGCCCACCCGCCGGTGCTGGAGCTGGCCAAAGCCATTTCCGAAATCGCTCCGCAGGGCATGAACCACGTGTTCTTCACCGGTTCAGGCTCCGAAGGTAATGACACGATGCTACGTATGGTTCGTCATTACTGGGCTCTCAAAGGCCAGCCGAACAAGAAAACCATCATCAGCCGCGTCAATGGCTACCACGGCTCCACTGTCGCCGGGGCCAGCCTGGGCGGCATGACCTACATGCACGAGCAGGGCGACCTGCCTATTCCGGGTGTTGTGCACATTCCTCAGCCCTACTGGTTCGGCGAAGGCGGCGACATGACGCCGGACGAGTTCGGCATCTGGGCTGCCGAGCAACTGGAAAAGAAAATTCTCGAGCTGGGCGTCGAGAACGTCGGTGCGTTCATTGCCGAGCCGATTCAGGGCGCAGGCGGTGTGATCGTGCCGCCCGAGTCCTACTGGCCGAAGATCAAGGAGATCCTTTCCCGCTACGACATCCTGTTCGCCGCCGATGAGGTGATTTGTGGCTTCGGCCGCACCAGTGAGTGGTTCGGTAGCGATTTTTATGGCCTCAAACCCGACATGATGACCATCGCCAAAGGGCTCACCTCCGGGTACGTGCCGATGGGCGGCCTGATCGTGCGTGATGAAATCGTTGCGGTGCTCAACGAGGGTGGTGATTTCAATCATGGCTTTACCTACTCCGGGCATCCGGTGGCGGCAGCCGTTGCGCTCGAGAACATACGTATCCTGCGCGAAGAAAGGATCGTCGAACGGGTCAAGTCGGAAACGGCACCGTATTTGCAAAAGCGTTTGCGTGAGTTGAGCGATCATCCGCTGGTGGGCGAGGTCCGTGGCGTCGGGCTGCTGGGGGCCATCGAACTGGTGAAGGACAAGGTCACTCGCGAGCGCTACACCGACAAGGGCGCCGGAATGATCTGTCGAACCTTCTGCTTCGATAATGGCCTGATCATGCGGGCCGTGGGCGACACGATGATCATTGCGCCGCCACTGGTGATCAGTTTTGCGGAAATCGACGAACTGGTGGAAAAGGCTCGCAAATGCCTGGATCTGACGCTGGCGGTATTGCAGGGCTGAAAACGTGGAAAAAAGCGTCGATTCAAGCGCAATGTGCATTGTTTAACGGGTGTCGGCTTGAAAGCCTGCCCAGGAAGTTGCCAGACTAATGGCTACACGCCGCTAACTGACGGTCAGTGATAAAAATACATTGGAGCTACGCATGAAAAAATTTGGCAAGACCCTTCTCGCGCTGTCCCTGATGGGCGTTGTGGCCGCCGCTGCGCAGGCCGATGATAAAGTGCTGCACGTCTATAACTGGTCCGATTACATCGCGCCGGACACCGTTGCCAAGTTCGAGAAAGAATCGGGCATCAAGGTGGTCTACGACGTTTTCGACAGCAACGAGACGCTGGAAGCCAAATTGCTCGCCGGCAAGTCCGGCTATGACGTCGTTGTGCCGTCCAACAACTTCCTGGCCAAGCAGATCAAGGCCGGCGTTTATCAGGAGCTGGACAAGTCCAAGCTGCCGAACTGGAAGAACCTCAACGAATCGCTGCTCAAGGCCGTGTCGGTCAGCGACCCGGACAACAAGCACGCATTCCCGTACATGTGGGGCTCGATCGGTATCGGCATCAACCCGGACAAGGTCAAGGCCGCACTGGGTGCTGACGCGCCGGTCAACTCGTGGGATCTGCTGTTCAAGCCCGAGAACGCTGCCAAGCTGAAATCATGCGGCATCAGCTTCCTCGACTCGCCGACCGAAATGCTGCCGATTGCCCTGCATTACCTGGGCTACCCGACCGACTCTCAGGACAAGAAGCAGCTCGCCGAAGCTGAAGCGCTGTTCATGAAGATTCGTCCGTCGATTGGCTATTTCCACTCGTCCAAGTACATCTCGGACCTGGCCAACGGCAACATCTGCGTCGCAGTCGGCTACTCGGGTGATATCTATCAGGCCAAGTCCCGTGCTGCCGAAGCCGGTGGCAAGGTAAAAGTCGCTTACAACATCCCCAAAGAAGGTGCCGGTAGCTTCTACGACATGGTCGCCATTCCCAAGGATGCCGAAAACGTCGAAGGTGCCTACAAGTTCATGACCTTCCTGATGAAACCGGAAATCATGGCTGAAATCACTAACGCAGTGCGCTTCCCGAACGGTAACGCGGCAGCAACGGCGCTGGTCGACAAGGAAATCACCAGTGACCCTGGCGTTTATCCGCCTGCCGACGTACAGGCCAAACTGTATGCAATCGCGGACCTGCCTGCTGCCACGCAGCGGATCATGACCCGCAGCTGGACCAAGATAAAATCAGGTAAATAAGCCTGTCATCAAACCTGTGGATGCTGCGTAGCCTCGGCCGCGCAGCGGCCAGCAGACAGGAATATTGCCTAAACCTTTGCTGGTTGGGCTCATAGACGGTAAGTTGCGCGCCGGTTTGGTTTTCCGGACGCCCTCCGGCGCTCAGGCCCCTCTGTTAAAAGGACTCATTCTTTGTCTATTTCTATTCTCTCCAAAGCCTTGCTGGCGGCTGCCGGGCTGACACTGTCGATCAGTGCCCAGGCTGAGTCCACCGTGCATATTTATAACTGGTCCGATTACATCGGCAAGACCACCCTGGCGGACTTCGAAGCCGCTACCGGCGTCAAGCCGATGTATGACGTGTTCGACTCCAACGAAACCCTTGAAGCCAAGCTGCTCGCCGGACGCACAGGTTATGACGTGGTGGTGCCGTCCAATCACTTCCTCGGCAAGCAGATCAAGGCCGGTGCGTTCCAGAAGCTCGACAAGTCGCTGCTGCCCAATTACAAGAATCTCGACCCGGCGCTGCTCAAGCGTCTGGAGAAGAACGATCCGGGTAACCAATACGCCGTGCCGTACCTGTGGGGTACCAACGGCATCGGTTACAACGTCGAAAAGGTCAAGGCCGTGTTGGGCGTCGACAAGATCGACTCCTGGGCGGTGCTGTTCGAGCCGGAAAACATCAAGAAGCTCTCCAGCTGTGGCGTAGCGTTTCTCGACTCCGCCGATGAGATGTTGCCTGCGGTGCTCAACTACATGGGGCTGGACCCCAACAGCACCAAGGAAGCTGATTACAAGAAGGCCGAAGCCAAGCTGCTGGCGATTCGTCCTTACGTGACCTATTTCCACTCGTCCAAATACATCACCGACCTGGCTAACGGCGACATCTGCGTCGCCGCAGGTTTTTCGGGGGATGTGTTCCAGGCCAAATCCCGGGCTGAAGAAGCGGGCAAGGGCGTGAAGATCGCCTACAGCATCCCGAAAGAGGGCGGTAACCTGTGGTTCGACATGCTGGCGATCCCGGCGGACTCGAAAAACATCAAGGAAGCCAGTGCCTTCATCAACTACATGCTCGACCCCAAGGTGATCGCCAAGGTCAGCGATGAAGTCGGCTACGCCAACCCCAATCCCGCCTCCGGCGAGTTCATGGACCAGAAAATCCGCACCGATGCAGCGGTTTACCCGCCTCAGGAAGTGCTGGACCGCCTGTTCGTGAACAGCGAGTTGCCACCCAAGGTGCAACGTCTGATGACCCGCAGCTGGACCAAGGTCAAGTCGGGCAAATAAAAATCCAGCACCCGGTCATATGGGCCGGGTTGCCTACCTGTTGGGAGTTTCACCCATGGCAGTTGCCTCCGGCGCCTACAAGAAAGCCATCGAAGGCGGTCAGCAACCCAAAGAGGTGCTGGTCAGGATCGATCGGGTCACGAAGAAGTTCGACGAGACGATTGCGGTGGACGACGTTTCCCTGCAAATCAACAAGGGCGAGATCTTCGCCCTGCTTGGCGGCTCCGGTTCCGGAAAGTCCACACTGCTGCGTATGCTGGCCGGTTTCGAGCGCCCGACCGAGGGGCGTATCTACCTCGACGGCGTCGACATTACAGACATGCCGCCGTACGAACGTCCGATCAACATGATGTTCCAGTCCTACGCACTGTTCCCGCACATGACCGTCGCGGACAACATCGCCTTTGGCCTGAAACAGGACAAGCTGGCCAAGCCGGAAATCGAAGCCCGCGTGGCGGAGATGCTCAAGCTGGTGCAGATGACCCAGTACGCCAAGCGCAAGCCGCATCAGCTGTCCGGCGGTCAGCGTCAGCGTGTGGCCCTGGCCCGTTCGCTGGCCAAAAAGCCCAAGCTTTTGCTGCTCGACGAGCCGATGGGCGCGCTGGACAAGAAACTGCGTTCGCAGATGCAACTGGAACTGGTAGAGATCATCGAGCGCGTCGGCGTGACTTGTGTGATGGTGACTCACGATCAGGAAGAGGCCATGACCATGGCCGAGCGCATCGCAATCATGCACCTGGGCTGGATCGCGCAGATCGGCAGCCCGATCGACATCTACGAAACCCCGACCAGCCGTCTGGTCTGCGAATTCATCGGCAGCGTCAACCTGTTCGAAGGTGACGTGATCGAAGACATGGAAGCCCACGCGCTGATCCGCAGCCCGGAGCTGGAGCGCAATATCTATGTCGGCCACGGCGTCAGTACGTCGGTGGAAGACAAGCACATCACCTACGCCTTGCGTCCGGAAAAACTGCTGGTTACCACTGAGCAACCCGGCTTCGAATACAACTGGTCGCGCGGCAAGGTCCACGACATCGCCTACCTGGGCGGTCATTCGGTGTTCTACGTCGAGCTGCCGGGCGGCAAACTGGTGCAGTCGTTCGTCGCCAACGCCGAGCGTCAGGGCGCGCGGCCTACCTGGGGCGATGAAGTCTACGTGTGGTGGGAAGACGACAGCGGCGTGGTACTGCGCTCATGAAAATCCGCAAGATCAAGCGCGCGTTCGAGCGCATAAAGCCGAACGGGCGGCAGATGGTCATCGGCGTGCCGTTCCTCTGGCTGTTCCTGTTCTTTGCCTTGCCGTTTTTGATCGTACTCAAGATCAGCTTCGCCGAAGCCGACGTCGCGATCCCGCCATACACCGAGATCTTCAGCTACGCCGACGAAAAGCTGCAGATGGTCCTCAACTTCGCCAACTACACCTTGCTCAGTGGCGATGACCTGTATGTTTCGGCCTATCTGGGCTCGCTGAAAATGGCCTTCATCAGCACTTTGCTGTGCCTGCTGATCGGCTATCCGATGGCCTATGCCATCGCCAGCGCCCGTAAAGACCTGCAAACCGTGCTGTTGCTGCTGATCATGATGCCGACCTGGACGGCGATCCTGATCCGCGTCTACGCCTGGATGGGCATCCTCAGCAACAACGGGCTGCTCAATGCATTCCTGATGTGGCTCGGGCTGATCGACGCGCCGTTGCAGATCCTCAACACCAACCTGGCGGTGTACATCGGCGTTGTCTATTCCTACCTGCCGTTCATGATCCTGCCGCTGTACGCCAACCTTGTGAAGCACGACACCAGCCTGCTGGAAGCCGCGTCCGACCTGGGTTCGAGCACCTTCAACAGTTTCTGGAAAATCACCGTACCGCTGTCCAAGAACGGTGTGATCGCCGGCTGCATGCTGGTATTCATTCCGGTGGTCGGCGAGTTCGTGATTCCCGAGCTGCTGGGTGGCCCGGAAACCCTGATGATCGGCCGCGTGCTGTGGCAGGAATTCTTCAATAACCGTGACTGGCCGGTGGCTTCGGCGCTGGCAGTCATCATGCTGCTGGTGCTGATCGTGCCTATCATCCTGTTCAACCGCAGTCAGGCCAAAGAACTGGAGGGCAAGGCATGAACCGCTTTCGATTCTCGAACCTGATGCTCGTTCTGGGTTTGCTGTTCATCTATGCGCCGATGGTGATTCTGGTCATCTACTCGTTCAACGCCTCGCAACTGGTGACGGTCTGGGGCGGCTGGTCGGTGAAGTGGTACGTCGGCCTGCTGGACAACTCGCAACTGATGGGCTCGGTGATGCGTTCGCTGGAAATCGCCTGCTATACCGCCGTTGCTGCGGTGGCGCTGGGGACGATGGCTGCGTTTGTGCTGACCCGCATCAGTCGCTTCAAGGGCCGGACGTTCTTTGGCGGGCTGGTAACTGCGCCGCTGGTAATGCCCGAAGTGATTACCGGCCTCTCGCTGTTGCTGCTGTTCGTCGCCATGGCGCAATTGATCGGTTGGCCGCAGGAGCGCGGCATCATGACCATCTGGATTGCGCACACGACGTTCTGCGCGGCCTACGTGGCAGTTGTGGTATCGGCGCGGCTGCGTGAGCTGGACCTGTCGATTGAAGAAGCGGCGATGGATCTGGGGGCGCGTCCGTGGAAGGTGTTCTTGCTGATCACCATCCCGATGATCGCGCCGTCGCTGGCAGCCGGCGGCATGATGTCGTTTGCACTGTCACTGGACGACCTGGTGCTCGCCAGCTTCGTCTCCGGGCCGGGCTCGACAACCTTGCCGATGGAAGTGTTCTCTGCCGTGCGTCTGGGCGTGAAGCCTGAAATCAACGCCGTGGCGAGCCTGATCCTGCTGGCCGTGTCACTGGCAACCTTTCTGGTCTGGTTCTTCACCCGCCGCGCCGAAAACAACCGCAAGCGTGCGATCCAGCAGGCTATCGAGGAAAGCGCGGCAGACGCCTGGAAGCAGCCTGATCCGAGGCGTGCTCCGGCTGCGTGAAGACCTGATCGTGCCCGGACTGCGTGGGAGCGAGCTTGCTCGCGAACTGCCGGGTACCGGCAGCAACTAGCTATCTGGGTTTATCGCTCCCACGCTCCAGCGTGGGAGCGCAGCTCTGGACGCTCTGCGTCCGATCTCGATAGCGCGGTGCTACGCAGACTTGTGACGCGGAGCGTCACGAAAGGCATGCCAACGCGGAGCATTGGCACGATGGTCAAACCCGGTTGTGCCTGATGTACCGCACGTGAAGGTTTCACTGTCGGTTCCCGACAGTTCGCGAGCAAGCTCGCTCCCACGAGAAGCCTCATTTCCGGGTTCGGCACAGAGAGTGTCTCTACGCCCCCGGCACCAGCCGCAAAACCCCTTCCGTATGCTCAGCCACGTCCTTCTCGCTGAAGCGCTGTGGCACGTACTCGCCACTCACAAACGCCTTGGCCTGATCCGAATAATGCTTGTCGAACGGCACGCCGCTTTGTCCCACCGGATTGATCCCCAGGCTGTGCGCCGGGTCGGCGAAGTCGATCAGGCGGCGGGTCGAGGGGCCGTAGCCGACGGGCCATGGGGCAGGGCGGATGCTGGATGACAGGTTGTTCGGCACTTCATGGGTGCCCGGCGCGGCATACGGGCCAACGTTGAAGATCATGTCCAGCGGCTTTTGCGACCCCATCGGATGCCCCTGAGTAAGGGTGTGCGCCTTGCCCCACACCCATTCATCCGGGTTGGTGCCGTACAGCGACCGCAAATGCGACACGCTGGCTCGCCAGGCTACCTTGACGGTATTGGCGCGGCTTTCTTCATGGGGTGAATTGCGATTGTTCCACCACGGCGAATCGGCGTCGGCGGCCAGACGCGGCAGGGCGGCGTCCAGTACGCGGGTCGACAGCAGCGTCTCGAACATTGTATCGCCCAGCTCGTCGTGGAATGTTTCTTCAGTCAGGTCGAACAGGAACTGGTTGAACAGTGTGGCACCCACCGAATCAACAGGGTAATCGCCTTTCCAGCTGGCCAGCCGCTCCACGAGGGCGAGTTCGTCCGGGTCGCTGACGACGCTGCGCAGTACCGGAATCAACGGTTTGAGAATGCTTGGTGCGTAATCGGTCTGCGTGCCCAATTGCAGCGCCTTGCTGGCTGCCAGGTCCCACTTGATGGTGGAGTCACTCAGTTGCCGGTTCAGTTCCTGGCCGCGCTCGGCCGGGTTGTAATAGCCGGGAATCTGCATGCCGGTCGGCGACAGCGGCTGGAAATTGGCGGACACGATGTAGCCACGCGCCGGGTTTTCTTCGTGCGGGTTGGCGCTGAACGGGTAAAAGCCGAGCTTATCGGCCTGTGCCGTGCTGCCGTCCAGAATGAAAGTGGGGTTGACGCCCTGCGGACGGATCGGCAGTTGCGCGGCCGCCCACCAGCCGATATCGCCTTTGGCGTTGGCCCAGACGATATTGAGGCCCGGCGACTGAATCTTCTCGGCCGCGCTACGCATCTTGTCCAGCGTATCGGCGCGGTTGGTCTCATAGAAACCGTCCAGCACCGGATTGGCGGATGCCAGAAACGACCACCACATCGCGATTGGCGTCTGGCCGGCGTTCTTGCCCATCACATTGTTGACGATCGGTCCGTGCGGCGATTCGAGCAGCGTCAGTGTGACCGGGGCCTGGCCCTTGACGGTGATTTGCTGCTCGGTGCGTTTCATGTCCACCCATTGCCCGTGGTACCAGACCTGATTCGGGTTGTCCGGGTTGGTCTTCTCGGCGATCAGATCCACGTCGTCGTTCTGAAACATGGTCAGGCTCCAGCCGAAATCCATGTTATGGCCCAGCAGTGCGAACGGGTTGAGCGCCGGAAAGTGCCCGTACAGTTCGAAACCCGGCGCCGATAGCTGCGCTTCGTACCATATCGAAGGCACCGAGAAGCGGATGTGCGGGTCGCCCGCGAGAATCGGCTTGCCGCTTTGCGTGCGGCTGCCGGAAATCACCCAGGCGTTGCTACCCTCGAATTGCGGCAGGCCAGCATCTTCAAGCGTCTTGTGACTCAACTGCGCCAGTTGATTCAGACCCTTCCAGTCGGCGTCGGCCAGTGCCGGTTTCGAGTCGAGCATGCCGTCCGGGTGCCAGTCCAGGTCGAAGACTTTCAAGTACTCCGGGCCGAGCTGGTCGCGGACGTAGGTCAGAAGTGGCTCGGTTCTGAACGCCGCAGCAAAACTGTAAGCCAGATAGCCGGCGATGCTGACCGTGTCTTCTGTGGTGAACGGTCGTCTGGGAATGCCCAGCGCGTCGAACTCCATGGGCCTTGCGTGGGTATCCTGATACTGGTTGATGCCGTCGATGTAGGCTTCCAGCGCTTTCCAGGTGGGGGTGTTCTTGTCCTGGTGTGCGACATACGCATCCGCATGTTCACGAATGCGCAGGCTGCGAAACAGCTTGTCGGTCTCGAGCAGATTCGGCCCCAGTACTTCTGCCAGCTCACCGCGTGCCAGGCGACGCAGCATTTCCATCTGGAACAGCCGGTCCTGAGCATGGGCATAGCCGAGCGCGCGGTAAAGGTCGGCTTCGTTCTCGGCGCGGATGTGCGGCACGCCACGCTCGTCGTAGCGCAGGGTGACGGGGGCCTGAAGACGGCTCATGGCGATCTCGCCGTCACGTACCGGCAGTTTGCTATTTACGTACCAGCCCGCGCCACCCGCAAGCAGGGCGAAGATGATGGCTAGAATGAAGAGGCTGCGTTTCATCCGGTTTCTCTGTAAATGGCGTAGGCGGGAATTAAGACTATCGTTGTGACGCAGTTGATTCGATGAAACCCGATACAAGAGCCCGTTCGAAACGGCTTCAGGGCGAATTCGGGCAGGTGAGCTCGCGAGCATCGCCCAATGTGCAGACAGCAATGTGCACGTTCAATGACAGATGTCTGCGATTACAGCCGCTTAGCTTGCCATGCCGGGGCAGACAGAAGAATATCGTTACACAACTTTACGAGTCATTTGTTGAAATCTGGAAACCACATGTCCGTCACGTTCGACCCCGATAACCTGCGTGCCAGCCTGCTGCCGCTGAGCGTTATTGATCCGCTTTCCATGGAGGGACTGGCTTATCAGCGCTTCTACGGTCTTGCCGGACTGTGTGGCGAAAACGTCATACGCAGCTGGCTGGGGCGCCTCGATGTGGCGGGCTATGAGGTGGTCGGGCAGGTCTGGCTGCCTGACAATCCGGTCGCCACGCTGTTTCTGTTTCACGGCTTCTATGACCACATGGGCCTGTACCGGCATGTAATCGAGTGGGCTCTGGAGCAAGGCTTTGCCGTGATCGCCTGCGACCTGCCGGGGCATGGTCTGTCGAGCGGCAGTCGCGCCTGTATCAATGACTTCGCCGAATACCAACTGGTGTTGCAACGCCTGCTGCTCGAAGCCGAAGGCCTTGGCCTGCCACATCCCTGGCACCTGTGCGGACAAAGCATGGGTGGGGCCATCGTGACCGATCACCTGCTTCATCAGGGGCATGACACGCCTGCGCAAGGTGAGGTGATCCTGCTGGCACCGCTGGTCAGGCCAAGGGCCTGGGGATGGTCGCGGTTGAGTTATCACCTGCTCAAACCGTTCGTAAACGGCATTGCCCGGCGTTTCACCGAAAACTCCAATGCGCCCGCGTTCCTGCCTTTTCTGATGGCCGATCCGTTACAGCCGCTGCGGCTGCCCACGGCCTGGGTCGGCGCGTTGTCGCAATGGATCGTGCGTATTGAGCGCGCGCCGCGCAGCCTGCGCAGCCCGTTGATCATTCAAGGTGACGCAGACATGACGGTCGACTGGTCTCACAACCTCACGGTTCTGAAAGGCAAGTTCAGCCAGCCACAAATCCTGATGCTGGGGCACGCCCGGCATCATCTGGCCAATGAATCGCCGGAGTTACGGGCAAGGTACTTTGATTTTCTGGAAGGGCGTTTGCGCTAAGCCGTCGGTACCGATCAGGGGTTCAGGCTCGACGCACTCTGCCCGACGGCCAGACCGGCGCGAATCGCAGCCAGTGCGGCCTGATAATAGGCTTTGCCTTCCGGCGACTCGGCGAAGGTCGAGAACTCTTCAAGTTCAGGGTCGGACAGGTCGCGGTACACATACAGCAGCGTGTTGTTCAGGTCGGCGCTGATCTGCGCCATCAGCCTTTCGCGCTGGCCTTCGAGCATGCCTTGCGCCTGACCGCCGCCCAACAGGCCGGGAATCATCTGGCTCAGGCTGTCGGCGGCAACGCCTGCGATGGCCAGGCTGACTTCCGCCCCGGCCTGTCTGGCTGGCAGCGCCTGGGCCAGGTGGCCAATCAGCAACTGACGCGTGGCATCCGCTTCGATATGTGGCAGCCCTTGCGCGTGCTTGGCTAACTGGTCGGCGCGGGTGGCGGTCAGCTCGGCGTTGACGATCTTGCGGCCCAACGGCGACTGAAAGAATTGCAGCGAGGGCTTGGGGTCCTTGAGGCTTTCACGCAGGCGCCTGGACGCGCGCTGATCCATGGCCTGTGGGGAAAAACGCTGATTGCTGTTATTGACCAGCGCTTGATAAACCGCAGGCGGCAGGTTGTTGCTGTAGCGCTGTTGGGCAGCCTTGAGAGCATCGTTGAAATGCGCGCGCTGTTCCGGCCAGCCTGCGGCCTTGTACAACTGATCGTAGCTGTCTGCCCAGGCAGGGGAGGTGCAGAACATCAACAGCAAAACAAACAAACGACGCATTGGGGACTCCTGTCGGCAGGCCGCTATTCTCCGGGTGTTAGCGTGGATTTGTCGAGTTATGAGTGCCGCCAGCGAGTGAAATCTCACGCGTGTGATACTGCATGTATACGCCTCTGTCAGATTTCATGGCTTATCGATACTATGCACGCCATGCGCATACCCTCTGACCACCCACTGCTGTTGCGAATCGTCGACGACCTGGCCGCCAACGGCTGGTCGCAGCAGAATGTTTTCCTGCCCGAAGCTCTGACTCTTGAACTTGAGCAAGAGTGCCGAAAACGTGCTGCCGAAGGTGAGCTGGAGCCTGCCGCTATTGGCAAGGGGGTAGCGCAGGAAATACGCGAAGGCATTCGTGGTGACCGCATTCAGTGGCTTGAAGCGGGGCAGGTGCAGTGTTGCGACAGCTATCTGGAATTGATGGAAAGCCTGCGTCAGGCGCTCAATCGCGGCCTTTTTCTGGGGCTGGAGGACTATGAAAGCCATTTTGCGCTGTATCCACCGGGTGCCCGCTACCTCAGGCATGTGGATCGCTTTCGCGATGATGACAAGCGCATGGTGTCGGCGGTGCTCTACCTCAACAATGCCTGGCTGCCCGAGCATGGCGGCCAGTTGCGTATGTATCTCAAGGACGATGTAGCTTACGACGTCCAGCCTACAGGCGGTTGCCTGGTGGTTTTTCTGTCCGGTGATATTCCCCACGAAGTCATGCCTGCCAGCCGTGATCGACTGTCACTGACAGGCTGGTTCAGGCGCCGCAGCAATGAGTTGTTCCAGTGACCTGTAGCCCGTTCATGAAAACTGTTTCATCAATGCAGTGAGCCATTGAGCCCGGCTGCGGTCTATCGTGAGCACTCCTGAACCGACGGATTTGTTGTGTGAGGGTCGACTTACGTCAACTGTAATCGGAGCAATCATGAAATCCTTATTTTCTGGAACGATGGTCGCGGGCCTGTTGCTCAGCGCATCCATGCTGGTCAGCGCCGCCGATATGCCACGCACTGCATCCCCTGAAGGCGCCGAGGTGTACATCATCTCGCCCAAGGACGGTGAAACCGTCACCTCACCGTTCACGGTGCAATTCGGCCTCAAGGGCATGGGTGTCGCGCCTGCGGGTGTCGATGTTCCCGAGACCGGTCACCATCACCTGCTGATCGACGTGAAGGACCAGCCGTCGATGAATGCGCCGCTGCCGG
Organism: Pseudomonas savastanoi; assembly: GCF_020917325.1. NCBI lineage: Bacteria > Pseudomonadati > Pseudomonadota > Gammaproteobacteria > Pseudomonadales > Pseudomonadaceae > Pseudomonas > Pseudomonas savastanoi. Next base: position 5,640,345 of record NZ_CP076652.1, on the reverse strand, counting down.
TCAGTGACAACATCCGCCACTTCGGCAAGGGCCAGACCGAAACCGAAATCAACCTGCCGCCTGGTCAGCACACATTGCAATTGCTGATGGGCGACAAAGGCCATATGCCGCTGAACCCGTCGGTCGAGTCAAAGAAGATCACGATCAATGTGAAGTAGGGCTGTCAGTGCTTGTGTGACGCCAAGCGTCACGAACGGCACTCCCACGCTGGAGCCTGGAAGAATACTTATCGTGCCCATGCTCCGCGTGGGCATGCAGTTCTGGACGCTCTGCGTCCGATCTTGAGGGGGCTTGTAGCGGAAGGCGCGCCCATGCAGAGCATGGGCACGCTGATCAGGGCGATCAGAACAGAACGCGGCTGCGGATGGTGCCTTTGATCTGTTGCAGCTTGGCTTGTGCCAAATCCGAGTACTCGGCGTCGACGTCGATGACCACGTAACCGACTTTCTCGTTGGTCTGCAGGAACTGACCGGAGATGTTGATGCCGTTCTCGGCGAAGACCTTGTTGATCTCGCTGAGCACGCCCGGGATGTTCTCGTGGATGTGCAGCAGGCGATGCTTGCCAGGGTGAGCAGGCAAGGCCACTTCCGGGAAGTTGACCGACGACACCGAGGTACCGTTGTCGCTGTACTTGACCAGCTTTTCTGCGACTTCCAGACCGATGTTGGCCTGCGCTTCGGCAGTGGAACCACCGATGTGCGGGGTCAGGATCACGTTGTCCAGGCCACGCAGCGGGCTTTCGAAGATGTCGTCGTTCGAGCGTGGCTCGACCGGGAACACGTCGATTGCAGCGCCGATCAGGTGCTTGTCCTTGATCGCGTCGGCCAGGGCGTCCAGCTCAACGACTGTGCCGCGAGCCGCGTTGATCAGGATGCTGCCCTTTTTCATCGCGCGAATTTCTTTTTCGCCGATCATCCACTGGGTTTCCGAGGTTTCCGGCACGTGCAGGGTAACGATATCGGACATGCCCAGCAGCTCGTTCAGGCTGGACACCTGAGTCGCGTTGCCCAGTGGCAGCTTGGTCAGCGTGTCGTAGAAGTACACCTGCATGCCCAGGCCTTCGGCCAGCACCGACAGTTGCGTACCGATCGAGCCATAGCCAATGATGCCGAGTTTCTTGCCACGGATTTCGAAAGAGTTGGCCGCGCTTTTGATCCAGCCGCCACGGTGGCAGGAAGCGTTCTTCTCGGGGATACCGCGCAGCAGCAGGATGGCTTCGGCCAGTACCAGTTCGGCGACCGAACGGGTGTTGGAGTAGGGCGCATTGAACACTGCAATACCACGCTCACGCGCTGCATTGAGGTCAACCTGGTTGGTGCCGATGCAGAAGCAGCCGACGGCAACCAGTTTCTTGGCGCAATCGAACAGCTCTTCAGTCAACTGAGTGCGGGAGCGGATACCGATGAAGTGTGCGTCGGCGATCTTTTCTTTCAGTTCGGCTTCCGGCAGAGACTTGGTGTGGTACTCGATGCTGGTGTAGCCGGCTGCCTTGAGGACGTCGACAGCGGACTGATGGACGCCTTCGAGAAGAAGGAACTTGATCTTGCTCTTGTCGAGGGAAGTCTTGCTCATCTGCGTAAACCTGTGTCCCGAAGAAAATTGGCAGGGGGTGCCCGGTTCGGCTCTGGGCACGACTCACGGGGGGCGTATGCTAGCATATGAGCCCCGCGAAACCTCATCCCGTAACGTGAACCGTTCTCAGGATGCCCATGAATTGTTCGAGAGTTGAGTCCATGACTGATCGCGCTTTGATTGATGAGCTGCAGACCCTGGTTGACACCGGCAAGGTGCTGACCGATGCCGATTCTCTGCAGACTTACGGCAAGGACTGGACCAAACAATTCACCCCCGCGCCACTGGCTATCGTGTTTCCCAAAACCACCGAACAAGTGCAGGCGATCGTGCGCTGGGCCAACCAGCGGCGTGTGGCGCTGGTGCCGTCTGGCGGGCGCACCGGGCTTTCTGCGGCAGCAGTGGCAGCCAACGGTGAAGTGGTCGTTTCGTTCGACTACATGAATCAGGTGCTGGAGCTGAATCTGACCGACCGTACGGCAGTCTGCCAGCCCGGTGTGATCACTCGCCAGTTGCAGGCGCTGGCTGAAGAAAGCGGCCTTTATTACCCGGTCGACTTTGCCTCTTCGGGCTCCAGCCAGATCGGCGGCAATATCGGCACCAATGCCGGCGGGATAAAGGTCATTCGCTACGGTATGACCCGCAACTGGGTCGCGGGCCTGAAAGTGGTCACTGGCAAGGGTGATCTGCTGGAGCTGAACAAGGACCTGATCAAGAACGCCACCGGCTATGACCTGCGACAACTGTTCATCGGTGCCGAGGGCACGCTGGGTTTTGTTGTCGAAGCCACCATGCGCCTTGATCGTGCGCCGAAGAACCTCACCGCGATGGTGCTGGGCACCTCTGACTTCAACTCGATCATGCCGGTGCTGCATGCCTTTCACGGCAAGCTCGACCTGACGGCGTTCGAGTTCTTCTCCGACAAATCCTTCGCCCGCGTCATGGCGCGCGGTGACGTACCGTCGCCCTTCGACACGCCATGCCCGTTCTATGTATTGCTGGAGTTCGAGGCGACCACCGAAGACCTGGCCGATCAGGCGCTGGCGACCTTTGAGCATTGCGTGGAGCAGGGCTGGGTGCTGGACGGGGTGATGAGCCAGAGCGAACAGCAGTTGCGCAACCTGTGGAAGCTGCGCGAATACATATCCGAAACCATCTCGCACTTCACCCCGTACAAGAACGACATCTCGGTCACTGTCTCGAAAGTACCGGAATTTCTGGCTGAAATCGATGCCATCGTCGCCAAGTACTATCCTGACTTCGAAGTGCTCTGGTACGGCCACATCGGCGACGGCAACCTGCACTTGAACATCCTCAAGCCCGAAAGCCTCGACAAGGACGAGTTCTTCGTCAAATGTGCCCGGGTCAACAAGTGGGTATTCGAGACTGTCGAAAAGTACAACGGCTCGATTTCCGCCGAGCACGGGGTCGGGATGACCAAGCGCGACTATTTGACGTACAGTCGCTCGCCGGTCGAAATCGAATACATGAAAGCGTTGAAAGCGGTGTTCGACCCCAATGGCATCATGAATCCGGGGAAAATATTCGCCGTTTGATGCCTGTCGTATGGTGCATCGCCACGCTAAAACAGCCACGCCACACTTATCAGCCTCAGGAGACGTCATGAGCTACCAGCACAAATATGTCGATGGCACCAACATCCACTTCCCGCTGGGCAAGGTGGTTTGCATCGGCCGTAACTATGCCGAGCACGCCAAGGAGCTGGGCAACCCGGTGCCTACCGAACCATTGCTGTTCATGAAGCCCGGCAGCGCAGTGGTTGCGCTGGAAGACAGTTTCACTATTCCGGCAGACCGCGGCTCGGTGCATTACGAAGCAGAGATCGTTGTCCTGATCGGCAAGCCCTTGAGCAAGAATCCGTCCCGTGAAGAAGTGCTCGACGCGATCAGCGGCTTTGCGCCCGGTCTGGACCTGACCCTGCGTGATGTCCAGTCGCGTCTGCGTGAGAAGGGCCTGCCGTGGGAGCTGGCCAAGTGCTTTGATGGCGCTGCAGTGATCCCGCCTTTCGTTCCGGCTGGCACCTTTACTGACCTGACAGATATCGGCATTCGTCTGACCATCAACGGCAAAGTGGTGCAGGACGGTAACAGCAGCCTGATGCTCAACCCGATTGTGCCGATGATCCAGCACATGGCAGCCAACTTCTCGTTGCAGGCCGGTGACCTGATCATGACCGGCACGCCTGCTGGCGTGGGGCCATTTGAGGCCGGTGACGAAATCGTCCTGGAGCTGGTTGGGCAGGCGCCGTTCAGCAGCGTCGTTCGCTAACTGCGCAGCCGCTTGCTGCAGTACCCAAAGCCACACGAGGTCATTCTCGGGTGGCTTTTGTTTATCCGGTGGTTGATAGTTCAGTCGATTTTGCGTTTTTTTCACACCTGCTCTGGATAATCCCGCCGACCCGTGCGGGCACCCATGTCGTCATGAAGTCTCATCTGCTCAGGAATACTTGAATGGCCCTTCCTGCCTCAACGCCCTCTCGCGCAAAAAAACGCTTCGCCTTCATACGCACACTGCGTTGGTATTCGTGGCTGCTGCTGGCTGTCGTGCTGGGCTATGGCCTGTCTCACATCATGCATTGGGATGATCGCGGGCTGCTTTGGCTCAAGGAACGGTTCGAGAGCAACGAAGAGCGCAGCGCAAGTATCTGGCTGCCGGACTATCACGTAGATATCGATGCCAAGGCGCTGCCGGGCATGGAAAAGGACGAGGCTTCTGATCTGTCCTACAGCCCGGCCACCAAAACGCTGTTTGCGGTCATGGGCAAGAATGCATTTCTGGTGGAGTTGACGCTCACCGGCGATGTCTTGCGCAAGATTCCGCTGGTGGGCTGGAGCAATCCAGAGGGGGTTGCCGTCATGAATGACGGGTTGATCGCGATTACCGATGAGCGTCAGCACAAGCTGACCATCGTCAAGGTGACGGCCGATACCAGCACCCTGAACATCGCGGATTTCCCCCAGTACGAACTGGGCAAGTCTGCAAACCAGAACAAGGGTTTCGAAGGCATTGCCTGGGACCCGCGTCGCCAGCAGTTGCTGCTCGGTGAAGAACGTCCACCGGCGCTGTTCACCTGGCAAAGTAACGGCAGTGATGTGCTCAACGGCGACAAGCAGAAACTCCCGAACCGCTCTCTGGACATGCGCAACCTTTCCTCGCTGAGCATCGACCCGCGTACCGGCCACATGCTGGCGCTCTCTGCCGATTCGCATCTGTTGCTGGAAGTCGACGAACAGGGCGAGCAGGTGAGCTTCATGACCCTGCTGGGCGGTATGAATGGCTTGAAGAATACGATTCCACGCGCAGAAGGTGTTGCGCTGGATGAAGCCGGGACGTTGTACATGGTCAGCGAACCGAACCTGTTCTATTCGTTTCGCAAGCACTGAGCCAGGACGGCAGCCACATAGCTGATAATCAAATAGCACTGCGCCATTAAGTTTGCTTTCAGAATGGCGTGGTATCAATGCCGCCCGCTCAACCTGTCCGAGTCACCTCAATGCGTCGTTCTACCCGCTCTTTACTCCTGCTTCTGGCCCTTGTTCCGTTGGCGGTGCTGTTCATGCTCGCCAATGAGCGATACCGCTACGTGGAGCGCGTGCTGTTCGACTGGCAAGTTTTCTGGCAGTCCGACTCGCTCCATTCCATCGGGCTCGATCAGTATCGTGTCGTGACAGAAGAAAAGGTGATCGAGGGGCTTGAGGATGATGTTTCCGGCCTCAGCTACGACCCGGACCGCAAGAGCCTGTTCACGGTGACCAACCAGAACCCCGAACTGGTCGAACTGAGCCTGGATGGCAAGGTGTTGCGGCGCATTCCGCTGGTTGGTTTCGGCGATGCCGAAGCTGTCGAATACATCAGCCCCGGCGTTTACGTCATCAGCGACGAGCGTCAACTGCGGCTGATTCAGATTCATGTGGATGACAGCACAAAAAGCCTGAACGCCGCCGATGCCGAGCAACTGACGCTGGGGATAAGTACCAGCGGCAATAAAGGCTATGAAGGGCTGGCCTATGATTCGGTCGGCAGGCGCCTGTTTGTCGCCAGAGAGCGTGACCCGGTGCAGATCATTGAAGTGCGTGGCTTTCCAAAGACCGATCTTCAGGCCCCCGGCAACCTGCAGGTCATTGCCAACAGCAAGCGCGATGGCCGACTTTCGGTTCGTGATCTTTCCAGCCTGCAATTCGATGAGATCAGCGGCCACCTGCTGGCCTTGTCCGATGAGTCGAAGCGGATTCTCGAACTTGACACCAGTGGTCACCCGATTGGCAGCAGCTCACTGGCAAAAGGGGCGATGGGCCTGAGCAAGGGCGTGCCGCAGGCTGAAGGGATGGCCATGGACGCAGAGGGAACGCTGTATCTGGTGAGCGAGCCGAACCTGTTTTACGTATTCCGCAAGCCTTGAGCCTGTGAGGTACATGCCCACCTTGCGTGGGCATGACCGGTTTTATCAGCGCTTCAGGGGCTTCACGCCTTCAGCAGTGCCGAGCAGCAGCAGATCAGCCGGGCGAGCGGCGAACAGGCCATTGGTGACCACGCCGACAATGGCGTTGATGCTCGCTTCCAGCTCCACCGGGTTGGTGATGCTCATGTTGTGCACATCAATGATGATATTGCCGTTGTCGGTCAGAACGCCCTCGCGATAGACCGGGTCGCCGCCCAGTTTGACCAGTTGGCGAGCTACGTGGCTGCGCGCCATCGGGATAACCTCGACCGGCAGCGGAAATGCGCCCAGCACCGGCACCAGCTTGCTGCCGTCGGCGATGCAGATAAAGGTCTTGGCCACTGCTGCGACGATTTTCTCGCGTGTCAGCGCCGCGCCGCCGCCCTTGATCAGGTTCAGATGCTCGTCGCTTTCATCGGCACCATCGACATAGAACTCCAGGTCGCTGACCGTGTTCAGCTCATAGACCGGAATGCCATGGCCCTTGAGGCGCGCGGCGGTGGCTTCCGAGCTGGCGACCGCGCCATCGAATGCCGCCTTGTGTTTAGCCAGTGCATCAATGAAGCAATTGGCCGTGGAGCCGGTGCCGACGCCCACAATGCTTTTGTCATCGAGCTTCGGAAGGATGAAGTCGACAGCTGCCTGGGCGACTGCCTGTTTGAGTTGATCCTGGGTCATGCGGGCTCCACGGTGCCTGATGTAGGTAAAAGAGGGGGTATGTAAAAAAGGCCCGCATTATAGCGGCGACTGCGCTGCAAAGCCCTGTCATTCGTATGGTCGTCTTTCGGCACGCAGGGTAGACTTCCCGACCTTGCCCGCTTCGTCAGTGATGCCGCCCCGATGCTCGAACACTACGTCAAGAAAATCCTCACCTCCCGCGTGTACGACGTGGCGGTCGAAACCCCGCTGCACGGCGCTCGCCAGCTGTCCGAGCGGCTGGGAAACCAGGTATTGCTCAAGCGCGAAGACCTCCAGCCGGTGTTCTCCTTCAAGATTCGCGGCGCGTACAACAAGCTGGCGCAATTGACCGCAGAAGAGGCCGCACGCGGCGTGGTCACGGCCTCGGCGGGCAATCACGCACAAGGACTGGCACTGGCGGCACGCGAACTGGGCATTCTGGCGACCATCGTCATGCCGCGCACCACCCCGGAAATCAAGGTCGAGGGCGTGCGCTCGCGGGGCGCCACGGTGGTGCTGCACGGCGATTCATTCCCGGAAGCGCTGGCCTACTCGCTGAAGCTGGTCGACGAACAGGGCTTCGTCTACATCCACCCGTATGACGACCCCGACACCATCGCCGGGCAAGGCACCGTGGCGATGGAGATTCTTCGCCAGCAGCCGGGGCAACTGGACGCTATCTTCGTACCGGTCGGTGGCGGCGGTCTGATTGCGGGTATCGCGGCGTACGTCAAATACCTGCGCCCGGAGATCAAGGTCATCGGTGTAGAGCCGGATGACTCCAACTGCCTGCAAGCGGCGATGGCGGCGGGCGAGCGGGTGGTATTGAGCCAGGTCGGGCTGTTTGCCGATGGTGTGGCGGTGGCGCAGATCGGCCATCACACCTTTGAAGTGTGCCGTTATTATGTCGACGAAGTGATCACCGTAAGCACCGACGAAATCTGCGCGGCAATCAAGGACATCTACGACGACACCCGCTCGATCACCGAGCCCTCCGGCGCGCTGGGCGTGGCCGGGATCAAGAAATACGTCGAGCAGCGCGGCGTCAGCGGCCAGACGCTGGTGGCGATTGATTCAGGGGCCAACGTCAACTTCGACCGTTTGCGTCACGTGGCAGAGCGCGCCGAGCTGGGCGAAGGCCGTGAAGCAATCATCGCCGTGACCATTCCCGAGCAGCCGGGCAGCTTCAAGGCGTTCTGCGAAGCCATCGGCAAGCGCCAAATTACCGAATTCAACTACCGCTACCACACCGATCGCGAGGCGCACATCTTCGTCGGCGTGCAGACCCATCCCGAGAACGACCCGCGCAGCGCGCTGATCGCCAGCCTGACCGGGCAGGGTTTTCCGGTGCTGGACCTGACCGACAACGAACTGGCCAAACTGCACATCCGCCACATGGTCGGCGGCCATGCCGAGCGCGTCGACGATGAAGTGGTGCTGCGTTTCGAATTCCCGGAGCGACCGGGCGCGCTGTTCAACTTCCTCAACCGCCTGGGCGGACGCTGGACCATATCGATGTTCCACTACCGCAACCACGGCGCAGCAGACGGCCGTGTGGTCGCTGGTCTGGTAGTGCCGGAGGAAGAGCGGCATCTGGTGGGCGCAGCGCTGGACGAGATCGGTTACCCGTATTGGGACGAGAGCGAAAACCCAGCGTACCGGTTGTTTCTGGGCTGAGGACTTAGATACTCCCGTTCCTCACGCTCTGCGTCACTAGAGGACGCAGAGCGTCCCGAACGGCATGCGACGCAGAGCGTCGCACGATAGCGGTAACGTTATCCCTGACGACCCTCGTTCCTCACGCTCCAGCGTGGGTATGCAGCTTACGACGCTCGGCGTCGCAAGAGGACGCGGAGCGTCCAGATCGGCATGCCCACGCTAGCTCTTAAGGCGCGGCCCTTGTGTCCGCGCTGCTAAACTCACCCAAGCCCGATTCCAGAGGAACACCGCGTCATGGAACCCATCACCACCCTCAATACCTTGCACATCGTCGCCATTGCGCTGTTGTTGATCAGCGCGCTGGTGTTGGCCAGCGGGGTGGTCAAGGTGCGTCTTGAAGGCGACACGACCATTCAGAATCGCCTGCTCAAGCGGCCTTTGCTGTTTTTCTGGGTCCTTATGGGCGTGTGCCTGGCGACACTGCCATTCAGCGGCTGGTGGCTGGTGCATCTGAAAGGGTTGTCACTGGGCCAGACCTGGGTGCTGGGCAGCAGCGTGCTTTACACCCTGGGGCTGTGCAGTTGGGTGTGGCTGGTGGTAAGGCTCAACCGGTTGCGCCTCGGTGCCAGGGGCGGCAAGCGAGGTTTTACCCTGGCGCTGACTGTGATCAGCGTCGTGTGCTTTGTGGCGATGGCCGGTCTGATGGGCTTCAAACCGGCCTGAGCAGTGCCGGCACTCAGTTACGCAGGGTGATAACCGGCCAGCCGCGCTGTTCGGCTTCGGCGCGCAATTTATCGTCCGGATCTACCGCAACCGGGTTGGCCACTTGCTCCAGCAGCGGCAGGTCGTTCATCGAGTCGCTGTAGAAATAGCTGTCCTTGAGGCTGAACGCGTTATCTTCCAGCCACTGATCGAGGCGTGTCACCTTGCCCTCACGGAAGCACGGAACGCCCGTAGTACGGCCTGTGTAACGTCCATCAACCATCTCGCATTCAGTTGCCAGCAGTGTATCGATGCCCAGCCGCGCCACAATCGGTGCGGTCACAAAGCGATTGGTAGCGGTGATGACCACCAGCTTGTCGCCTGCGTCGCGGTGTTTGGCGATCAATTCCAGCGCCTTGGGCAGCATGATCGGCTCGATGCAGTCGCGCATGAAGTCGCGGTGCCATTCTTCCAGTTGCGCCATATCAGTGTTGCCCAGAATCTCCAGGGTAAAATTCAGGTAGTCGGTCATGTTCAGCGTGCCGGCCAGGTAATCCTGATAGAACTCATCGTTGCGGGTCTTGTAGGTTGCGGCATCGAGGATCCCGCGTCGGCACAGATAATCGCCCCAGGCATGGTCGCTGTCGCCGCCCAGAAGCGTGTTGTCGAGGTCGAATAAAGCCAGACGCATAGGGTTACTCGCTGAAATAGTTGAAAAAAGAGTCCCAGAATACGAGGTTTTCACAAGTCTTCACATAAGGTGATAAGCCTCGTTGCTGGTTTGATCGCCTTTGTGGAACAATGCGGCGACATGCGTTTGCGAGGTTGTTGCCGTGATCGACCCCGATGGTTTCCGTCCTAATGTCGGGATTATTCTGACAAACGATGCTGGTCAGGTCCTATGGGCTCGGCGTATTAACCAGGATGCCTGGCAGTTTCCTCAGGGTGGAATCAACCCGCAGGAGACGCCGGAAGACGCGCTTTATCGTGAATTGAATGAAGAAGTCGGGCTGGAACGACATGATGTGCAAATACTTGCCTGCACTCGGGGCTGGTTGCGCTATCGTCTGCCGCAACGCCTGGTTCGTACGCACAGCCAGCCGCTGTGTATCGGCCAGAAGCAAAAATGGTTTCTCCTGCGCCTGATCTCCAACGAGCAGCGGGTGCGGATGGATTTGACCGGTAAACCGGAGTTCGATGGCTGGCGCTGGGTCAGTTATTGGTACCCGTTAGGCCAGGTGGTGACATTCAAGCGCGAGGTGTATCGACGCGCACTCAAAGAGCTTGCCCCGCGCCTGTTATCGCGCGACTGACACGGAGTTCGACCCCGAGCCATGCTCAATACGCTGCGCAAGATCGTCCAGGAAGTTAACTCCGCCAAGGATCTCAAGGCGGCGTTGGGCATTATTGTGTTACGCGTCAAGGAGGCCATGGGCAGCCAGGTCTGCTCGGTCTATCTGCTCGATGCCGAGGTCAACCGCTTTGTGCTGATGGCCTCCGAAGGCCTCAACAAGCGCTCCATCGGCAAAGTCAGCATGGCGCCGAATGAAGGTCTTGTCGGTCTGGTCGGCACGCGTGAAGAACCGCTGAACCTCGAAAACGCCGCAGATCACCCTCGTTATCGCTATTTTGCCGAGACCGGTGAAGAGCGTTACGCCTCGTTCCTGGGCGCGCCGATCATCCACCACCGTCGCGTGGTGGGGGTGTTGGTGATCCAGCAAAAGGAGCGTCGTCAGTTCGACGAGGGCGAAGAAGCCTTCCTGGTGACCATGAGCGCGCAACTGGCGGGCGTTATCGCGCATGCCGAAGCCACCGGCTCGATCCGCGGTCTGGGTCGCCAGGGCAAGGGCATTCAGGAAGCCAAGTTTGTCGGTGTGGCCGGTTCGCCGGGTGCTGCGGTCGGTGTCGCGGTGGTCATGCTGCCGCCTGCCGATCTGGAGGTGGTGCCGGACAAGACCGTCACTGACATCGCCGCCGAGCTGGCGTTGTTCCAGAACGCTCTGGAAGGCGTGCGCAATGACATGCGCACCCTGTCAGCCAAGCTCGCCACCCAGCTGCGCCCCGAAGAGCGCGCGCTGTTCGATGTTTATCTGATGATGCTCGATGACGCCTCGCTGGGCAGCGAAGTGACCGATGTCATCAAGACTGGCCAGTGGGCGCAGGGTGCCTTGCGCTCGGTGGTCAGCGAGCACGTCAAACGCTTCGAACTGATGGACGATGCCTACTTGCGCGAGCGAGCCTCGGACGTCAAGGACCTGGGCCGTCGCCTGCTGGCTTACCTACAGGAAGCGCGGCAGCAGGCGTTGGTCTACCCCGACAACACGATTCTGGTCAGTGAAGAATTGACCCCGGCCATGCTGGGCGAGGTGCCGGAAGGCAAGCTGGTCGGCCTTGTATCGGTTCAGGGTTCCGGCAACTCCCACGTTGCGATCCTGGCGCGGGCCATGGGCATTCCCACGGTCATGGGGCTGGTGGACTTCCCTTACTCCAAGGTCGACGGCATCGATCTGGTGGTCGACGGTTATCACGGCGAAGTCTTCACCAACCCCAGCGAAATCATGCGCAAGCAGTTCGGCAAGGTGGTCGAGGAGGAGCGCCAGCTTTCCCAGGGCCTGGATGCCCTGCGTGAACTGCCTTGCGTGACCCTGGACGGCCATCGCATGCCGCTGTGGGTCAATACCGGCCTGCTGGCTGATGTCGCTCGCGCCCAGCAGCGCGGTGCCGAAGGGGTGGGGCTGTACCGTACCGAAGTGCCATTCATGATCAACCAGCGTTTTCCGAGTGAAAAGGAACAGCTGGCGATCTACCGCGAGCAACTGGCCGCCTTCCATCCACTGCCAGTTACCATGCGCAGCCTGGACATCGGTGGCGACAAGTCGCTGTCCTACTTCCCGATCAAGGAAGACAACCCGTTCCTCGGCTGGCGCGGTATTCGCGTCACCCTAGATCACCCGGAAATCTTCCTGGTCCAGACCCGCGCCATGCTCAAAGCCAGCGAGGGCCTGAACAACCTGCGCATTCTGTTGCCGATGATCTCCAGCACCCACGAAGTGGAAGAAGCGCTGCACCTGATCCACCGGGCGTGGGGCGAGGTGCGCGACGAAGGCACCGACGTGCCGATGCCGCCTGTTGGCGTGATGATCGAAGTGCCTGCGGCGGTCTACCAGACCCGCGATCTGGCGCGTCAGGTGGACTTCCTCTCGGTAGGCTCCAACGACCTGACCCAATACCTGCTGGCGGTCGACCGCAACAACCCGCGTGTGGCCGATCTTTATGATTACCTGCACCCGGCCGTGCTTCAGGCCCTGCAAAGCGTGGTGCGTGATGCACATGCCGAGGGCAAGCCGGTGAGCATCTGCGGCGAAATGGCCGGCGACCCGGCTGCAGCTGTGCTGCTGATGGCGATGGGCTTTGACAGCTTGTCGATGAACGCCACCAACCTGCCGAAAGTGAAGTGGATGCTGCGTCAGATCAACCTCAGCAAGGCCAAGGAGCTGCTTGCGCAGTTGATGACCAACGACAACCCGCAAGTCATCAGCAGCTCCCTGCAACTGGCGCTGAAAAACCTCGGCCTGTCGCGGATGATCAACCCCAGCTCGGTCAAAGGGCACTAAGCGCCACGATAGTTACAGAACTATCGTTCCTCACGCTCCAGCGTAGGAATGCCGTGGGTGACGCTCCGCGTCACAAATCTGCGCCGCACCGCCCGCTCAAGATCGGACGCAGAGCGTCCAGAACTGCATGCGACGCAGAGCGCCGCACGATAGTGAGGTGATCGTTCCTCACGCTCCAGCGTAGGAATGCCGTGGGTGACGCTCCGCGTCACAAATCTGCGCCGCACCGCCCGCTCAAGATCGGACGCAGAGCGTCCAGAACTGCATGCGACGCAGAGCGCCGCACGATAGTGAGGTGATCGTTCCTCACGCTCCAGCGTAGGAATGCCGTGGGTGACGCTCCGCGTCACGAATCTGCGCCGCACCGCCTGCTCAAGATCGGACGCAGAGCGTCCAGAACTGCATGCGACGCAGAGCGCCGCACGATAGTGAGGTGATCGTTCCTCACGCTCCAGCGTAGGAATGCCGTGGGTGACGCTCCGCGTCACGAATCTGCGCCGCACCGCCCGCTCAAGATCGGACGCAGAGCGTCCAGAACTGCATGCGACGCAGAGCGCCGCACGATAGTGAGGTGATCGTTCCTCACGCTCCAGCGTAGGAATGCCGTGGGTGACGCTCCGCGTCACAAATCTGCGCCGCGCCGCCCGCTCAAGATCGGACGCAGAGCGTCCAGAACTGCATGCGACGCAGAGCGCCGCACGATAGTGAGGTGATCGTTCCTCACGCTCCAGCGTAGGAATGCCGTGGGTGACGCTCCGCGTCACAAATCTGCGCCGCGCCGCCCGCTCAAGATCGGACGCAGAGCGTCCATAACTGCATGCGACGCAGAACGCCGCACGATAGTCGAGATTATCGTTCCGCACGCTCCAGCGTGGGAATGCCGTGGGTGACGCTCCGCGTCACAAATCTGCGCCGCGCCGCCCGCTCAAGATCGGACGCAGAGCGTCCAGAACTGCATGCGACGCAGAGCGCCGCACGATAGTGAGGTGATCGTTCCTCACGCTCCAGCGTAGGAATGCCTTGCGTGACTCTCCGCGTCACAAATCTGCGCCACGCCGCCCGCTCAAGATCGGACGCAGAGCGTCCAGAACTGCATGCGACGCAGAGCGCCGCACGATAGTCGAGGTGATCGTTCCTCACGCTCCAGCGTAGGAATGCCGTGGGTGACGCTCCGCGTCACAAATCTGCGCCGCACCGCCCGCTCAAGATCGGACGCAGAGCGTCCAGAACTGCATGCGACGCAGAGCGTCGCACGATAGTTGAGGATATCGTTCCGCACGCTCCAGCGTGGGAATGCCGTGGGTGACGCTCCGCGTCACAGATATGCGCCGCACCGCCCGCTCAAGATCGGACGCAGAGCGTCCAGAACTGCATGCGACGCAGAGCGCCGCACGATAGTGAGGTGATCGTTCCTCACGCTCCAGCGTAGGAATGCCGTGGGTGACGCTCCGCGTCACAAATCTGCGCCGCTCCGCCTGTTCAGGATAGGACGCAGAGCGTCCAGAAAGGCGCTACCACGCGGAGCTTGGGAGCGATAACCCCGCTTCGTCACCGCCAGACACATCAGGTGCACCTTTTTTCACTTCGTTCAGCTGGCTTCCATCGGTAGCCGCTAGAGCATCCTGCCGGGCTCCGGTAACATGCGCGCCTGATTCAATCGCTCGCAAGGGCGTTCCAATTGAGGAGTCGCAATGCTGCCTTACCCGCAGATTGACCCGGTAGCCGTCGCTATCGGCCCGCTGCAAATTCACTGGTACGGGTTGATGTACCTGGTCGGCATCGGTGGCGCCTGGCTGCTCGCGTCGCGTCGTCTCAACAAATTCGACCCGACCTGGACCAAGGAAAAACTCTCCGACCTGATTTTCTGGCTGGCTATGGGCGTGATCGTCGGCGGGCGGCTGGGCTATGTGCTGTTCTACGACCTGTCGGCCTACATCGCCAATCCTCTATTGATATTCGAGGTCTGGAAGGGCGGCATGGCGTTCCATGGCGGCTTTGTCGGCGTGATGATCGCGGCTTGGTGGTTTGGCAAACGCAACGGCAAGAGCTTCTTCCAGCTGATGGACTTCGTCGCCCCGCTGGTGCCTATCGGCCTGGGTGCCGGGCGTATCGGCAACTTCATCAATGCCGAGCTGTGGGGCAAGCCGACCGACGTGCCGTGGGCCATGGTTTTCCCGCCGTTCAGCGACCCTGCGCAACTGGCGCGTCATCCTTCGCAGCTGTATCAGTTCGCACTGGAAGGCGTGGCACTGTTCATCATCCTCAATCTGTACGCCCGCAAGCCGCGCCCGACCATGGCCGTTTCCGGCATGTTCGCGCTGTTCTACGGCATCTTCCGCTTTGTGGTCGAGTTCGTCCGCGTCCCTGACGCCCAGTTGGGCTACCTGGCGTGGGGCTGGGTGACCATGGGCCAGATCCTCAGTCTGCCGATGATCATTGCCGGTCTGTTCCTGATCTGGCTGGCCTACAAGCGCGAACCGTCTGCCAGCAAGGCAGCGGCTTAATACCGAAACGCCGGGTGTCAGCACCCGGCGCGTTCAACAAGGCAGGTGATTTATGAAGCAATATCTGGAACTGGTCGCGCACGTGATCAAGCACGGCACCTTGCAAGCCAACCGTACCGGCGTGAACACCATCAGCTTTCCGGGTGCGATGCTGCGTTATGACTTGCAGGAAGGTTTTCCGGCCATCACCACACGGCGCATGGCATTCAAATCCGCCATCGGCGAAATGGTCGGCTTCCTGCGTGGCGTGAACAATGCTGCCGAATTCCGCGAATTGGGTTGCAAGGTCTGGGACCAGAACGCCAACGAAAACGCCCAGTGGCTGAACAACCCATTCCGCAAGGGCGAGGATGACCTTGGCGAAATCTATGGCGTGCAGTGGCGCAAGTGGCCTGCCTACAAGCGTATCGATGCTGGTAATGTCGCAGCCATCGAGTTGGCGCTTGGCCAGGGTTATCGCCAGATTGCCGAATCGGAAGAGGACGGCCAGTCGTTCGTAGTGCTGTACAAGGCCATCGACCAGATTCGTCAATGCGTCGACACCATCATCAATGACCCAGGCAGCCGCCGGATCCTGTTCCACGGCTGGAACTGCGCACAGCTCGATGAAATGGCCCTGCCGCCGTGCCACCTGCTGTACCAACTGCACCCGAACCCGCAGACCCGCGAAATCTCGCTGACGCTGTACATCCGCTCCAACGACCTCGGTCTCGGCACGCCGTTCAACCTGACCGAAGGCGCCGCGCTGCTCAGCCTCATCGGCCGCCTGACCGGCTACACGCCGCGCTGGTTCACCTACTTCATCGGCGATGCCCATGTGTACGAGAACCACCTGGACATGCTCAACGAGCAAATGACCCGCGAGCCGTACCCGATGCCAAAACTGGTGATCTCCGAGCGCGTGCCCGAGTTTGCCAAGACCGGCGTTTATCAGCCTGAATGGCTGGAACTGATCGAGCCTTCGGACTTTTCACTGGAAGGCTACCAGCATCACCCGGCAATGACGGCGCCGATGGCGGTTTGAGTGCGTAAGAGAGCGAATTGAGCGTTGTGCTATAGTTTTGGCGTAAATCCCCTGACCCTGTTCAATGGAATCGACTATGTTTTTCAATCGGATTGGACATCGTAGCGATACGAAGAAGGCTGAAGACGAGGCCTTCATGCAGGCAATCAAGAGCATCGACTCTCTGGTGGTAAGGGGTGGCCGCATGTCCATGGACGCCAAAGAAATCGAAGCCTTGGTTCGCTCCTCTCGCGACAAGGCTAAAAAACTGGTCACACCGCAAGCCGAATCCTGATAAATGGCTTTTTTACTTCTGCTGCCACTACTCGTCAGCGGCTTTTTGGTGTGCCTGAAGGATCCCACCGTTTACTGCAGGCTGCATCGCTATGAAGGCCAGATGCTTTACTTGCAGGTGGGGCGATACGGTATTTACTGCTTTGTAGCGGCCATGTGTGTCACCGCAGTCCTTGCAGGACTGTTCTCGCATGACTGGGGTGTGTTGTGTCCCGAATGGCTGCAAACGGCAAACGCTGCATCGCCAGTCTGTTTTGCCTTGAACACCGACTTCATGGTTGCCTTAGGTCAATTGGGACAGGACTTCGACATCACGGGCAGGAATTTTAGCCAAGTGGGTGTGTTCCTTGCCCTCTCAGGTTTACTGACCTTGGCGATGCCAAGTCTGGGGGCCTTTATTACTGTCAGGATTCTCAAGTGGCAACTGGGCGCCAGTAAAAAAGAAGAAATTGTGGCCTATCTGCTGGGCGAGTCTGTAGATCACAGCCCTATCTGCTCGACTCTTTTCGATGCATTTGTCGAAAAGGATGAAGTGATGATCACGATGGCAGATCGAAAGGTCTACGTCGGCTACATCATGGATGTCGGAGCCCCTACCGAAGTGACGGGTGTGAATCAGGAGATTCTGCTCATTCCCACCGTCAGTGGCTATCGGGATAAAGACACCCTCAGAGTGGTGTACACCACCGATTATCCAAGCGACACACCGCTCAGGCCTATTGGTTTTCGGCAGGAAAATATCGTCTCGATCAGCGTCTTCAGCGAGGAAGTACGCGAAGCGTTCAAGCGCGCTGATTCTGGGCGGGCGGGTGAAGAGGCAGCGAAAGAGAAAGCTGCCAAGGATCAGCTCGTAAAGGCGATCACTGAGCTTGTGGCGGTGGTGCAAGCTGCGCAGCGCTGAACCAGAGATTTCAAACCTGTCTCAATGCCCATGACTCCTCCCCACATGTGAAGCCTCGCCCTCTGGCGCAGCAACAGCGCCCGTCACCTCCAGCCTCTCAAGTATCGCGCAGTGCTCTGCCGCGTCATCGCTGCAGCGGCGGCGCAGGTCGAGTAGTTGTTCCTGAAGTGCTTGCAGGCTCGCGACGCGGGCGTTGACGTGTTCGATGTGTTCGTCGATCAGCGCATTGACGCTTTCGCACTGGTCCTGCGGGCTGTCGCGCAGGCTGAGCAGGTTGCGGATTTCCTCCAGGGTCATGTCCAGGCTGCGGCAGTTGCGGATAAACGACAGGCGCTCCATGTGTGCCTGAGTGTACAGCCGGTAGTTGCCATCGCTGCGAGCAGGGGCGGGCAGCAGGCCTTCGCGCTCGTAATAGCGGATGGTTTCGACCTGTGTGTCAGTCAGTTTTGCCAGTTCGCCGATTTTCATTTGGACTCATCTCGTTTGAGTGCTTGACCCTATAGTGGCTACAGGGTGTTCACTTGGCAACAAGCAGAATCCTGGAGCGCAAAGAATGGGTACGACGGTCAAGACTTCCCCCGCACACGGCCATGATCACGACCATGATCACGGCGCACATACGCCTGAGCAAAAGCCCGTGGAGCATGCTCATGCGTGCTGCTCCAGCGATGCACAACCTGCTGTGGTGACCTTTAACGATGCGCCTGCATCAGGTAGTCGCTTGAGCAGCTTTCGTATCGAAGCCATGGATTGCCCGACCGAGCAAACGCTGATCCAGAACAAGCTGGGCAAGCTTGCCGGGGTGCAGAAGCTTGAGTTCAACCTGATCAATCGCCTGCTGGGCGTCTGGCACGATCTGCCGTCTACCGACCCGATTCGTGACGCCATCAGTTCGCTGGGCATGCAGGCCGAGCCGGTCGAGGAGGGCGCAGCGTCTGACCAGCCGGCTCCAGTGGTGAAGAAACACTGGTGGCCGCTGGCATTGTCCGGCGTTACTGCGCTGGGTGCTGAAGTGGTCCATCTGGCGTCACTCGGCCCTACCTGGGTCGTTGCGCTGCTGGCACTGGTGTCGATCTTCAGTTGTGGGCTGACGACCTACAAGAAGGGCTGGATCGCGCTCAAGAACTTCAACCTGAATATCAATGCCCTGATGAGCATTGCGGTGACCGGTGCAATTCTGATCGGGCAGTGGCCTGAAGCGGCAATGGTGATGTTTCTGTTCACCGTGGCCGAGTTGATCGAAGCCAAGTCCCTCGACCGTGCGCGCAACGCAATCAGCGGGCTGATGCAGTTAACGCCGGAACTGGCCACCGTTAAACAGGCGGATGGCAGTTGGCAGGAAATTGAAGCCAAAAACGTCGAAATTGGCGCTATTGTCAGAATCAAGCCAGGTGAGCGCGTCGGGCTCGACGGTGAGGTAGTGTCCGGTAACTCGACCATCGATCAAGCGTCGATCACAGGTGAAAGCCTGCCCGTCGAGAAGACTGTCGGCGACAAGGTCTTCGCGGGCACTATCAATCAGGCGGGATCGCTGGAATACCGTGTAACCGCTGCGGCGAACAATTCGACGTTGGCGCGCATCATCCATGCGGTTGAGGCGGCCCAGGGTTCACGCGCGCCGACCCAGCGTTTTGTCGACAGCTTCTCGCGCATCTATACGCCGGTGGTGTTCGTTGTCGCCTTGGGCGTGGCGCTGATTGCACCGCTGTTTTTTGGTGGCGAATGGTTTGACTGGGTCTACCGCGCGTTGGTGTTGTTGGTCGTCGCTTGCCCCTGTGCGCTGGTGATTTCTACGCCGGTGACCATCGTCAGTGGTCTGGCGGCAGCGGCGCGCAAAGGCATCCTGATCAAGGGCGGCGTTTATCTGGAAATGGGCGAGAAGCTTGATTACCTGGCCCTCGACAAGACCGGCACGCTGACCCACGGCAAGCCGGTGCAGACCGACTACGTACCGCTGGACCCGACGGTCGCCGACAGTGCGCCGGCTATTGCTGCGAGTCTTGCGGGTCGCTCCGATCACCCGGTTTCCCAGGCGATTGCCAAGGCGGCCGACGGCAGCCTGAAGCTGCATGAGGTCACGGCGTTTGAAGCCTTGGGTGGACGCGGTGTGAAGGGCGCAATCAACGGCCAGATGTACCACCTGGGCAACCATCGGCTGGTTGAAGAGCTGGGTCTGTGTTCGCCGGAGCTGGAGGCGAAGCTCGATGTTCTGGAAATGCAGGGCAAGACCGTGGTGCTGTTGCTGGACACCTCCGGTCCTATCGCGCTGTTTGCGGTGGCTGACACTGTCAAGGAAACCAGCCGTGAAGCCATCGCCCAGTTGCACGAGCTGGGCATCAAAACGGTCATGCTGACTGGCGACAATCCGCACACCGCCAAGGCGATTGCCGACCAGGTCGGTATCGACGAAGCGCAAGGCAACTTGTTGCCTGCCGACAAGCTGAGTGCCATTGAGGCACTTTATGCTCGCAACCATCGTGTGGGCATGGTGGGTGACGGCATCAATGATGCGCCGGCGCTGGCTCGGGCCGAGATTGGTTTTGCGATGGCGGCGGCGGGTACTGATACCGCCATCGAGACGGCAGATGTCGCCCTGATGGACGATGATCTGCGCAAGATACCGACGTTCATTCGCTTGTCCCGTCGGACCTCGGCAGTGCTCAAGCAGAACATCGTTCTGGCAATCGCGACCAAGGTGTTGTTTATCGGCATCACGTTTGCGGGCATGGCGACCATGTGGATGGCTGTGTTTGCCGACATGGGCGTGAGTTTGCTGGTGGTGTTCAACGGGCTGCGGTTGCTCAAAAAGTGAACAGTCGAGGGCGTTGAAGGGCGGACGCGGAGCGTCCAGAACGGCATTCCCACGCGGAGCATGGGAACGATAATCGGTATTGCTATCGGCCGTCTTCGTGAGCAAGCTCACTCCCACAGAGGCATTGGCTATCGCTCCCACGCTCCGCGTGGTAGCGCTTTTCTGGACGCTCTGCGTCCGACGTTGTCAGCCGAACCGCTCCTCTCCCCAGGCGATGAAGGTTTCCAGCAACGGTTTCAGCACCGCGCGCGTCGGCTCGGCCAGGTCCGGGCGGTAGTGGAAGGGCACGAACTCCTCCATGTAGGTGCTTTGCGCCAGTTCCAGCTGCACCGCATGGATGTTGTTGGCCGGGTCACCATAGTGGCGGGTGATGTGGCCGCCCTTGAAGCGCCCGTTCAACACATGGCTGTAGTCTTTGGCCGCAGCGCAGACCTGCTCCATTCGGCTGGCCAGCTCCGGGTCGCAGCTCACACCATTGAAGGTGCCGAGGTTGAAGTCCGGCAGGCGGCCGTCGAACAAATGCGGAATGTGCCCGCGAATCGAGTGGGCGTCGAACAGCAGCGCATAGCCGAACTCGTCACGCATGCGCTGCAGCTCCTGTTCCAGCGTCTGGTGATAGGGCGTCCAGATCTGCTGCAGATACAGCGCCCGCTCTTCGGCACTCGGCGTCTGACCATCTTTGAACAGCGGCACGCCATCGAACAGAATCGACGGGAACAGGCCAGTAGTCGCGCCAGCGTACATCGGTTTGTCGTCGGAGGGCCGATTAAGATCGATGACAAAACGCGAGTATTCGGCGGCCAGGGTGCTGGCACCCAATTCAGCAGCAAAGTCATACAGGCGCGGGATATGCCAGTCGGTGTCCGGCAGGCTCAGGGCGTCGTCCACCAGCGCGGCTTCGACCACCGGGGTCAGTTTCACACCGGCATGCGGCATGCTGATCAGCAGCGGAACGCGGCCACGTTTGAATGTCAGAACGTTATCCACAGGGCTCTCCTTCAGATCGATGATTCGACGCCGTGGCGCACGATACGTTTGTCCAGATCGCCGCCCAGCCAGTAGGCCAGATCAGCCGGCCGTTCAATGTTCCAGGCGATGAAATCCGCCACCTTGCCGACCTCCAGCGAGCCGTGGGTCGCGCTCATGCCCAACGCCCTGGCGGCATTGAACGTCACCCCCGCCAGTGCTTCTTCGGGCGTCATGCGAAACAGCGTGCAGGCCATGTTCAGCATCAGGCGCAATGACAGGCCCGGCGAGGTGCCAGGGTTGAGGTCTGTGGAAATCGCAATCGGCACGCCGTGCTTGCGCAGCGCGTCCATCGGCGGCAGTTGCGTTTCACGCAGGAAGTAAAACGCCCCCGGCAGCAGCACCGCGACGGTTCCGGCAGCCGCCATGGCGATGGCGTCGTCCTCGGTCATGAACTCCAGATGATCCGCCGACAGCGCCTTGTAGCGCGCGGCCAGGCTCGATCCACCCAATGACGACAGCTGCTCGGCATGCAGTTTGACCGGCAGTGCCAGTTGCCCTGCGGTGATGAATACCTGCTCGACCTGCGCAGGTGAAAACGCCAGGTATTCACAGAAAGCATCCACCGCATCCACCAGCCCTTCGGCTGCCAGCGCCGGGAGCATGTCGTTGCAGATGTGCTTGATGTAGTCGTCGGCGCGATCGGCGTATTCCGGTGGCAGCGCATGGGCGGCCAGACAGGTGGCACGCACGGTGACTGGCTGGGTGTTGCCCAGACGACGAATCACCCGCAGGATCTTGCGCTCGTTTTCCAGGTCCAGCCCATAACCTGACTTCATCTCGACGGTAGTCACGCCGTCCTTGAGCAAGTGCCGCAAGCGCCGCTCGGCACTGGCGTACAGCTCGTCTTCACTGGCCGCACGAGTAGCGCGCACCGTGCTTGCAATACCGCCGCCTGCTGCGGCGATCTCGGCGTAGCTCACACCCTGCAGACGCTGTTCGAACTCACCGCTGCGGTTGCCGCCAAACACGGTGTGCGTGTGGCAGTCGATCAGGCCGGGCGTCACCCATGCGCCGCCCAGATCGATGCAGTTGTCATGCTCCTGCTCGGCCAGCTCGGTTTCAGGCCCGATCCACTCGATGAGCGCTCCGGAGGTCACGATGGCGGCATCCTCGATGATCGAGTATTTGCCGTGCGCCATGCTTGCGATGTGACAGTGTTTCCAGAGCGTTTTCATTCCGGGCCTCTTTGGTCAGTGGGGTTTGTTGAGCGCCTTTGGCTTGACCCACACCCCGTAGGCGATGAGCAGCAGCACAATCCAGATTGCGCCGACGATCAAGGCTGCACGGTTGTCCGGGAAATAGCCCAGCACTCCGAAGATGAACAGCATGAAGACGATGGCGGCGGCCGGTCCGTAAGGCCAGAACGGCACCGCGAATTTCAGTTGTGTGGCCTCGTCGCGGTTCATCGAACGGCGCATGGCAACCTGGGTGAGCAGAATCATCAGCCAGACCCAGACCGTGGCAAACGTTGCCAGCGAGGCGATCAGCAGGAACACGTCCTTGGGGATCAGGTAGTTGAGCAGCACGCCGCCCAGCAACGCGATGCCCATGACCAGCACGGTCATCCACGGCACACCATGCCGTGACAGGCGCGCAAAACTGGCGGGTGCCTGACCGTCACGGGCCAGGCCATACATCATGCGCCCGGCGCCGAAGATGTCGCTGTTGATGGCCGACACCGCAGCAGAGATGACCACGATATTGAGGATTGTTGCCGCTGACGCAATGCCCAGATTGTCGAAAATCTGCACGAACGGGCTGCCTTGGGTGCCGATCTGCGGCCACGGGTAAATGCACATCAGCACAAACAGTGTCAGCACATAGAACAGCAGAATGCGCAGCGGTACGGCGTTGATCGCCTGTGGCAGGCTGCGTTGCGGGTCTTTGGCTTCGCCTGCAGTGATGCCGATGATTTCGATGCCGCCGAAGGCAAACATCACCACCGCAAACGAAGCGATCAGGCCGGTAACGCCGTTGGGCATGAAGCCGCCGTGTGCCCACAGGTTGCTGATGCCTATTTCGGTGCCGCTGGTCGCGCTGCCGATGCCAAAGATCATGATGCCGAAGCCTGCGACGATCATGGCTACGATGGCGCTGACCTTGAGGATCGACAGCCAGAATTCGGTTTCGCCGAAGACCTTCACATTGCACAGGTTGAGCGCGCCGATCAGGAACACGATGCCCAGCACCCAGATCCAGCGCGGCACCTCCGGAAACCAGAAGCCCATGTAAATGCCGAATGCGGTCACGTCGGCGAGGCAGACAATGATCATTTCGAATGCGTAGGTCCAGCCGAGCACGAAGCCGGCCAGCGGGCCCATGTAGCGCGTGGCGTAATGGCTGAAGGAGCCGGAAACCGGGTCGTGAACGGCCATTTCGCCCAGTGCGCGCATCACCATGTACACCGCCGCGCCGCCGATCAGGTACGCCAGCAATACGGCAGGCCCGGCCTGTTGAATCGCCGAGGCCGAGCCGTAGAACAACCCTGTGCCGATGGCAGAGCCCAGGGCCATGAAGCGGATATGGCGGGCGGATAACCCGCGTTTCAAACCATCTTGTGACGTCATTTCAGGTCCATTTCATTACATACAGGTATGGCAAAAGCCGCGAAAACGCCTGCAACCGGCTTCCCGCAGCAATGACCAAAGCGAGCCCTGCCAGGCTCGCGGTACATCACAAACTCGGTAGCAGACGTGCAGGAACCAGCGGGTTCAGGCAAGTGGAGGACAACAGCTGACTGGCAGCTTCGATGTCCGGTGCAAAAAAACGGTCCTTTTCATAGAACGGGACCTTGCTGCGCAACAGGCTGCGGGCTTGCTCCAGCTTCGGAGAGGTTTTCAGACCCTCACGCAAGTCCAGACCCTGGCAGGCAGCCAACCATTCTACGGCAAGAATCCCGCGAACGTTTTCTGCCATTTCCCATAACCGCTTGCCAGCGGCCGGGGCCATCGACACATGGTCTTCCTGATTGGCGGATGTCGGCAGGCTGTCGACGCTGTGCGGATGAGCCAGCGCCTTGTTTTCACTGGCCAGCGCGGCGGCCGTGACCTGCGCGATCATGAAGCCGGAATTGACGCCTCCGTTGGCGACCAGGAAGGGCGGCAGTTGCGACATGTGCTTGTCCATCATCAGCGAAATACGCCGTTCGCTGAGCGAGCCGATCTCGGCAATGGCCAGTGCCAGATTGTCTGCGGCCATGGCGACCGGCTCGGCGTGAAAATTGCCACCGGATATGACGTCGTTCTCGGCGGCGAACACCAGCGGGTTGTCGGACACCGCATTGGCTTCGATTTCCAGCACTTCGGCAGCCTGCCTCAACTGGGTCAGACACGCGCCCATGACCTGCGGCTGGCAGCGCAGCGAGTAGGGGTCCTGAACCTTGTCGCAGTTGCGGTGCGATTCGGACACGCCACTGCTTTCGCCGAGCAAATCGCGGTAGCAGGCAGCGGCATCGATCTGCCCGCGCTGACCGCGTGCTGCATGAATGCGTGCGTCGAACGGCGAGCGTGAGCCAAGCACCGCTTCGACGGTCAGCGAGCCACAGGTCAGGGCCGCGGCGAACAGGTCCTCGCCCTCGAACAGGCCGCGCAGCGCGTAGGCGGTGGACACTTGCGTACCGTTGAGCAGCGCCAGTCCTTCCTTGGCGGCAAGGGTGAGCGGTTGTAGTCCCGCGACAGCCAATGCATCGACAGCATTCAGCCATTCGCTCTTGTAACGCGCCTTGCCTTCGCCCAACAGCACCAGCGACATGTGCGCCAGTGGAGCCAGGTCACCCGAAGCGCCGACCGAACCCTTGAGCGGAATATGCGGATAGACCTCGGCATTGATCAGCGCGATCAACGCATCGATCACCACCCGACGAATACCCGAGAAGCCACGGCTCAGGCTGTTGACCTTGAGCACCATGATCAAGCGCACCAGATCATCGCTGATCGGCTGACCGACACCGGCTGCATGCGACAGCACCAGCGAACGCTGCAGGTTTTCCAGGTCCTCGCTGGCGATTCGCGTCGAGGCCAGCAAGCCGAAACCGGTGTTGATGCCGTAGGCGGTGCGGTTCTCGGCCAGAATGCGCTCGACACAGGCGACGCTGTCGTCGATCTGCTGGTCTGCGCTGCTGTCCAGCGTCAGGCTGACCGGCTGCTGATGAATGGCGCGCAATTGCGCCAGGGTCAGTTGGCCGGGGATCAGGTTCAGCGTCTTGGCAGATAAGGTGGTCACGATGCAGCTACTCCTTGATTGATGTCAGCAACGGCGTGTGGCCGTCAGCCGCTTTTTATAGGTTTGCCGCATGATCGCGGCAGTGCTGGAAAACCCTTTCCAGCGATGTTGCGTCTTTGAGCAGGGCCGCGCTGCTGGCGATATCAGGGGCCAGCCAGCGGTCTTCATCGTAGGCCGGAACCCGTTCGCGCAGCAGTCGCCACGCAGCCGCCGTACCCACGCCAAACCCTTGCGCCTTGAGGAATTCGAATGCCTGGGCCGCCAGCAAATACTCGATGGCGAGAATCTGTGTGACGTTACCCAGCACCTTGTGCAGCTTCAGTGCGGCGCTGGTGCCCAGGCTCAGATGGTCTTCCTGCAGGCCGGAGGTCACGTAGTTGTCGACCACCGCCGGCTGGGCCATCTGGCGGTTTTCCGCGCACAGCGAGGCGGCGACGTACTGAACGATCATCATCCCCGAATTGACCCCCGGCTGACTGACCAGAAACGCCGGCAGGCCGCTGACCATCGGGTTGATCAGGCGGTCGAGGCGTCGCTCGGCGATGGAGCCCAGTTCTGCCAGCGCCATGCACAGCAGGTCTGCCGCCATCGCCACCGACTGGCCATGCGGGTTGGCCTGGGACACCACGCGCCAGTCATCGGGCGTGCCGAGCAGCATGGGGTTATCGGTGACCGAGTTCAGCTCGGTCTCGATCTGGCGAATGGCATGAGCCAACTGATCGCGGGTTGCGCCATGCACTTGGGGAATCGAGCGGATGCTCAGCGCGTCCTGGGTACGAATGCCCTGGCGGCTGGCAAGCACTTCGCTGCCAGCCAATACGCTGCGCAGGTTTTTGCCAACCTGCTGCATACCGGGATGCGGTTTGAGGGCAAGAATGCTCTCATCGAATGCATCCAGCTGACCGCCCAGTGCTTCGAAGGTCATCGCGCCGATCACGTCGGCCCATTGGCTCAGGCGCTCGGCATCGGCGATGGCCAGGCAGCTCAGGCCGGTCATGCACGGCGTGCCATTGACCAGACACAAGCCGTCTTTGGCACCGAGCAGCACCGGGCGCAGACCTTCCTCGTCCAGCGCTTGCTGCGCCGCGACGATTTGCCCTCGATAACTGACCTGACCGACGCCCAGCAAGGCGATGCCGACGTGCGCCATGTGGGTCAGGTAACCCACCGAACCCTGCGATGGCACGTGTGGCGTAATACCCCGGTTGAGCAGGGCCAGCAGTGCTTCGACCACTTGCCGGTGAATGCCGGATTTGCCCTGGCTGTAATTGAGGATTGCGGCGCAGATGATTGCGCGAGTCTGCTCGTCGGCCAGCGGCGCACCGACGCCGCAGGCATGGCTGAGCAGGGTATTGCGTGACAGGCGACTGAGCTGTTCGCCTTGCAGCGACACGTTGCACAGCGCGCCAAGCCCGGTGTTCACACCATAGGCGCGTTCGCCGCTGGCGACGATCTGCTGCACGATGGCCTGCGCGTTATCGATCCGCGCCCAGGCGGCATCCGACAGCACCAGTTGCGCGCCATGACGGGCCACAGCGACTACGTCCTGCCAGCCAAGCGGGGCTTCACCGATGACGATCTGTTCTGCTCGCGACATCTGCAACGGTCCTTAAAGGGTGGCCACGCGGCGCTGAACGAAACGGTCCACGTAATCGTCGGCGGGCGAGTGAAGGATTTCTTTCGGTGTACCGACCTGAATCAATCGGCCGTCCTTGAGGATCGCGATGCGATTGCCGATGCGTACCGCTTCGTCCAGGTCGTGGGTAATGAACACGATGGTCTTGTGCAGGCTGGCTTGCAGTTCCAGCAACTGGTCCTGCATTTCGGCGCGAATCAACGGGTCGAGGGCGCTGAAGGCTTCGTCCATGAGGATGATGTCGGTGTCGGCGGCCAGTGCTCGTGCCAGACCGACGCGCTGGCGCATGCCACCGGAAAGCTGGTGCGGGTATTTGTTTTCGTAGCCCTTCAGGCCAACGGTCGTGACCCAGTGCTGCGCGCGTTCCTGGCATAGCGCCTTGCTCTCGCCGCGCACTTTCAGGCCGTATGCGACGTTGGCCAGCACGGTCTTGTGCGGCAGCAGGCCGAAGCTCTGGAACACCATGCTGATCTTGTGCCTACGGAATTGGCGCAGCGCCTCCATGTCGTAGCGCAGGATGTCTTCACCATCAACCAGAATCTCGCCGCTGGTAGGGTCGATCAGGCGGTTGAAGTGGCGTACCAGCGTCGATTTGCCGGAACCGGACAGGCCCATGATGACGAAGATTTCGCCACTGCCGATCGACAGCGACAGGTCGTTGACCCCGACCACGCAGCCGGTTTGCGCCAGTACCTGATCCTTGCTCTGGTTCTGCTTGATCAGCGCCAGTGCTTCTTTCGAGCGGTTGCCGAAGATCTTGAATACGTTTTTGACGACGATTTTGTTCGGTTCCACGCTGCTCATTTGTGCGCCTCATGCCGTGGGCGGCCATAGGCCTGCGTGATACGGTCGATGACGACCGCCAGAATGACAATGGCCAGGCCCGCTTCCAGACCTCGCCCGACGTTGAGCGTCTGAATGCCCACCAGCACGTCTTCACCCAGCCCGCGTGCGCCGATCATCGAGGCGATGACCACCATCGACAGCGCCATCATGGTGGTCTGGTTGATCCCGGCCATGATGCTCGGCATGGCCAGCGGCAGTTGCACGCCAAACAGTTGCTGCCAGCGGTTGGCACCGAAGGCGTTGATGGCTTCCATCACTTCACCGTCAACCTGACGAATGCCCAGGTCGGTCAGACGAATCAATGGCGGCGCGGCGTAGATCACCGTGGCGAAGATGGCCGGGACCTTGCCCAGGCCGAACAGCATAAGCACCGGAATCAGGTAAACGAAGCTGGGCATGGTCTGCATGATGTCCAGCAGCGGCATCAGCACCGAGCGCAGGCGATTGCTGCGCGCGGAGAGAATGCCCAGTGGAATGCCGATCAGTACCGCAATGATCGTGGCGACCAGCATCAGCGCCAATGTCTGCATCAGCTTGTCCCACAACCCGACCGCGCCGACCAGAAACAGCAGGCCGACGATGACCAGCGTCGTGACGATCTTGCGTGTCGCGTGCCAGGCAATACCGCCGACGATCATCAGCATCAGCCACCACGGCGCCATACGCAGCAGGCCTTCGAGGTTGACGATGGCCCATAGCAGGGTGTCGGAGATGTGCCGGAACACATCGCCATACTGCGTGACCAGTGAGTCGACGCCATCGTTGACCCAGTTGGCGATCGAGAAAGTGAAGCTTTCAGGAAACATAAGCGGCTCTCAAATGAGGTGTGTCGGGTCAACGTCAGGGCAGTCGGACTTGTCAGTCCGACTGCCCTTTCGTTTACAGCGAAGCGTCCACCTTTTTCGCGGCGTCTTCGCTGACCCATTTGTGCCAGACTTCGGGGTGCTCTTTCAGGAAAATCTTCGCCAGCTTCGGCGATTCGATACGTTCCTTGGCCATGCGCCCCAGGTTCTGGTTGAGCAGGTCGATAGGCAGGTTGACCTTTTCCAGGATGGCGACCAGTTCAGGGGCCTCATCGTGGAACACTTTGGATACGCCAACCTTGATATCGATGGTCTTGTTGACCCCGGCTTTCTCCTCCAGACGCACCAGATCCACCTGGCCCATGAGTGGGGTCGGCGACCAGTAGTAGGTCAGGATCGGTTCGCCACGTTTGTAGCTGGACAGAATAGCCGCATCCAGCGCAGGGCCGGTGCCCGGGCGGAAGTTGGTGTATTTGCTTTCCAGGCCATAGCTCTTGAGCATTTCGCTGTTTTCCAGCTCGCAGGTCCAGCCAGCCGGGCAGTTGTAGAAGCGGCCTTTGCCGGGTTCTTCCTGATCCTTGAACACCGCCGAATACTGGGCCAGATCGCTGATGGATTTCAGGTTCGGCGCCTTGGCTTCAAGCTTGCGTTTGGCATCGCCTTCGATCACGTAACGCGGCACGTACCAGCCCTCGACTGCGCCGACGATGGGTGCGCCGACACCGACCACTTTTCCGGCTGCGGCTGCCTTGTTCCAGACTTCGCTACGGCCGACCCATTCTTCGGCGAAAATTTGGATGTCGTTGGTGCTCAGGGCGTTTTCCATGGCGATGGAGTTACCGGGCAGGGCGTCCACGGCGCAGCCGTAACCCTTGTCCAGAATGACCTGCAGAACGTCGGTCAGCAGCATCGCGCTTTCCCAGTTCAGACCAGCGAACTTCACCGGTTTGCCTGATTCGCACCAGCCGGCAGCCTGACTTGCGCCTGCACTGGCGAGCAAGCCTGCGGATACCAAGGTGGTCAACAGGGCCTTTTTCATTTTCATTATCGATGCTCCCAAGCTTGAAATGGATGGCGGCAGCTTCAAGTAGGCATCCGGCCCGTGGGCATGTTCATGCCCGTTCCCCGAGTCTGTCGGTTTGATAACCGCAGACTCCTTAACGCCCGATCATCGGCAGGTTCAAGCCCTGCTCTTTGGCACAGTCGATGGCAATGTCATAACCGGCATCGGCATGGCGCATCACACCGGTGGCCGGGTCGTTGTGCAGGACGCGGGCGATACGCTCGGCGGCTTCGTCCGTACCGTCACAGACGATCACCATCCCGGAGTGCTGCGAGAAACCCATGCCCACGCCGCCGCCGTGGTGCAGCGAAACCCAGGTCGCGCCGCTGGCGGTGTTGAGCAGGGCGTTGAGCAGAGGCCAGTCGGAGACGGCATCGGAGCCATCGCGCATGGATTCGGTCTCGCGGTTGGGGCTGGCGACCGAGCCGGAGTCCAGGTGGTCGCGGCCGATTACCACCGGTGCCGACAACTCGCCACTGCGGACCATTTCGTTGAAGGCCAGGCCCAGCTTGGCGCGCTGACCCAGGCCGACCCAGCAGATGCGAGCTGGCAAGCCCTGAAAACTGATGCGTTCACGGGCCATGTCCAGCCAGTTGTGCAGGTGATCGTCGTCCGGAATCAGTTCCTTGACCTTGGCGTCGGTCTTGTAGATGTCCTGCGGATCGCCCGACAGCGCGGCCCAGCGGAACGGCCCGATGCCACGGCAGAACAACGGGCGGATGTAGGCCGGGACGAAACCGGGGAAATCGAAGGCATTGGCGACGCCGACTTCCTTGGCCATCTGGCGAATGTTGTTGCCGTAGTCGAAGGTCGGAATGCCCGCTTGCTGAAACGCCAGCATGGCTTCGACGTGTTCGGCCATCGATTGCTTGGCGGCTTTCACAACATTGGCCGGTTCGCTGACTGAGCGGGCACGGTACTCGTCCCAGGTCCAGCCTTTGGGCAGGTAGCCATTGAGCGGGTCGTGGGCGCTGGTCTGGTCTGTGACCATGTCCGGACGCACGCCGCGACGGACCATTTCCGGCAGAATTTCTGCTGCGTTGCCGCACAGAGCGATGGAGATGGCTTTGCCTTCGGCGGTGTATTTGGCGATGCGTGCCAGAGCGTCATCCAGATCAGCCGCCTGCTCGTCGACGTAGCGGGTCTTGATGCGGAAATCGATACGGCTCTGCTGACATTCGATGTTCAGCGAACAGGCCCCGGCCAGTGTAGCGGCCAGCGGTTGCGCGCCACCCATGCCGCCCAAACCTGCGGTCAACACCCAGCGGCCCTTGAGGTTGCCGTCATAGTGCTGGCGACCGGCTTCGACGAAGGTTTCGTAAGTGCCTTGCACGATGCCCTGGCTGCCGATGTAGATCCAGCTGCCGGCGGTCATCTGGCCATACATGGCCAGGCCCTTGGCATCCAGTTCGTTGAAGTGCTCCCAGCTGGCCCAGTGCGGCACCAGGTTGGAGTTGGCGATCAGCACGCGCGGAGCGTTGCTGTGGGTCTTGAACACGCCGACCGGCTTGCCGGACTGCACCAGCAGGGTCTCATCATCGTTGAGCTGAGTGAGGCTTTCGATGATTTTGTCGTAGCACTCCCAATTACGCGCGGCGCGGCCGATGCCACCGTAAACCACCAACTCGTTGGGGTTCTCGGCAACTTCCGGGTCGAGGTTGTTCATCAACATGCGCAGAGGCGCTTCGGTCATCCAGCTTTTGGCCGTTAATTGGGTGCCGCGAGCAGCCCTTACGACGCCTTCGCGGTGGCGGGTCCAGTCCTGCTTCAGGTCTTGATTATTCTCGGTCACAAAAAAATCCTCGGCGATCAATTCGAACCAGCCCGTTGAAGGGCGAGCAGTGCCTGGCGAAGCAGGCCGATTCAGTCCGGTAGAAAGACAGAATGTCTAGCCTGTCTCTACTTGTACATACAAGCATATGCAATCAGAGGACCAACTTCACTTGGCGGCTATTCATTGATCGTTCGATGGCCCTGCGGCTCAGTATTTTCAGGGGGTAGCGGACTTTTCCGAACCGGCGAACAAATGTGTGAGGCGAGGTCAGGCCTGTTACCTGAAGCGTGATTTGCGCGCTTTTGGGGCGGGAGGTAACAGAATGGTGCGGGAAATATGCGCAGGGTCGCCGGGTCAACACCGGTTATTTATCGATGCCTGCAAAGTCCCTGTCGGGAGGGCCTGAATTGTGTCGCCTGAGGATGGGAACGATCCCGCTCAAGCATGCGTCATACCCAAGCCTGAGCGAGCATTCACTGGCCCCCGATTAGTCTTTACGGGCACTTTCATGTTTAAATTGAACGCTCGTTCAAGTTAAACCGGTGGTTCGCTGCCCGCTCACAACAGGAGGCTTACCCTTGCCGTATCCGCTTTTTGCAGTTGGTTTTATCAGTCCGGAGGCACGCAACCGATGAGTTCTCCGAGTACTTCTTCAAGCGGCAACGTCCGCATGAACGCTCCAGTGTTCTACTTCGCTGCGAGCTTTATTCTGATTTTCGGCATCGTTGTCATTGCCTTCCCGCAAGCCAGCGGAGAATGGCTGCTGGCGGCGCAAAACTGGGCGGCCAATACGGTCGGCTGGTACTACATGATGGTCATGACCCTGTATCTGGTCTTCGTGGTGGTCACCGCCTTGTCGGGCTTCGGCAAGATCAAGCTCGGTGCCGACCACGACGAACCCGAGTTCAGTTACCTGTCATGGGCCGGCATGCTGTTCGCCGCGGGGATCAGCATCACGCTGTTCTTCTTCTGCGTTTCAGAACCGCTGACACACCTTCTGCAACCGCCGCAGGGCGAAGGCGGTACGGCTGAGGCAGCGCGTCAGGGCATGCAGTTGCTGTTTCTGCACTGGGGCCTGCATGGCTGGGGCGTGTTCGCCTTTGTCGGCATGGCGCTGGCCTACTTCGCTTATCGCCACAACCTGCCGCTGGCCCTGCGTTCGGCGCTGTACCCGCTGATCGGCAAGCGCATCAATGGCCCTATAGGCTATGCAGTCGATGGCTTCGGCATCATTGCGACCATCTTCGGCTTGGGCGCAGACATGGGTTTCGGGGTACTGCACCTGAATTCCGGTCTGGATTACCTGTTTGGCGTGGCGCATACCCACTGGATTCAGGTCGGTCTGATTACCCTGATGATGGGCGCGGCGATTCTGGTCGCGATAGCCGGTGTAGACAAGGGCGTGCGCGTCATGTCCGACATCAACATGCTGCTGGCCTGTGCGCTGCTGCTGTTCGTGCTGTTTGCCGGCCCGACTCAGCACTTGCTCAACACGCTGGTGCAGAACATCGGGGACTACCTGGGTGCGTTGCCGAGCAAGAGCTTCGACGTCTACGCCTATAACGAGCCGAGTGACTGGCTGGGCGGCTGGACCGTGTTCTATTGGGCCTGGTGGATTGCCTGGGCGCCATTCGTGGGCCTGTTCATTGCGCGTATTTCCCGTGGCCGGACCATTCGCGAGTTCGTCTTCGGCGTGTTGTTGATTCCGCTGGGCTTCACCCTGGCGTGGATGTCGATCTTCGGCAACAGCGCCATCGATCAGGTGCTCAACCACGGCATGACTGCGCTGGGCCAGTCGGCTATCGATGATCCGTCTATGACCTTGTACCTGCTGCTGGAAACCTATCCGTGGAGCAAGACCGTCATTGCGGTCACGGTATTTATCAGCTTTGTGTTCTTCGTGACGTCGGCCGATTCGGGCACTGTGGTGCTGTCGACGCTGTCAGCCAAAGGCGGCAACCCTGACGAAGACGGTCCGAAATGGTTGCGGGTGTTCTGGGGTGTAGCGACTGCACTTATCACCAGCGGCCTGCTGTTCTCGGGCAGTATCGATGCGCTGAAATCGGCGGTGGTGCTGACGTCGCTGCCGTTCTCGCTGATCCTGCTACTGATGATGTGGGGCCTGCACAAAGCGTTCGTCATGGAATCCCAGCGCCAGATTGCGCAACTGTATTCGTTGGCGCCAGTGTCCGGTTCACGACGTGGCGGCTGGCGTCAGCGCCTGAGCCAGGCTGTGCATTACCCGTCGCGAGACGAGGTGTATCGCTTCCTTGACCAAACCGTGCGTCCGGCCATTGATGAAGTGACGGCAGTGTTTGTCGAGAAGGGCTTGAGCGTGGTCAACGTACCTGACCCGTCCAACGACTCGGTGACTCTGGAAATCGGTCACGGCGAAGAGCGTCCGTTCATCTATCAGGTGCAGATGAAAGGCTTCTTCACCCCTTCGTTCGCCCGTGGCGGCATGGGCTCCAAGCAATTGAACAACCGCCGCTACTACCGTGCTGAGGTTCACTTGAGCGAAGGCAGTCAGGACTACGACCTGGTGGGCTACACCAAGGAACAGGTCATCAACGACGTGCTCGACCAGTACGAGCGGCATATGCAGTTTCTGCATCTGGTGCGGTGATAGGGACGTGGGGGGCGATTATAACTATCGTCCCTCACGCTCTGCGCTGCGCCTCATGTTCAGGAGAGGACGCAGAGCGTCCAGAACGGCATGCGACGCGGAGCTTCGCACGATGGCTGACGTCATCGTTCTCCACGCTCCAGCGTAGGCGCGAGATTGTTTCGGGCTCATGTACTCTCCCGCTCCACCAATCTGCACTCCAGCAAATTCAGCCGTTGTATCTCTCCCTCCACCGGCAACACGCCAAGGCTTTCAAGCACACGCGTTGCGGCCAGTACGCCGATCTCCAGTGCTGGCGGTTTGATGGTGGTCAGGCTGGGTAGCATCATTTCTGCGAAGGCGTAATCGCCAAAGCCCATCACGGCACAATCCTTCGGTATATGCAGGCCTGCGCGCTGACTGGCGAGCAGGGCGCCGGCTGCCAGGTTGTCGTTGGCGAAGAAGATCGCGTCAGGGCGGGGCTCTTGGTTCATCAGGGTGTCCATCGCCTGTTTGCCTGCCTCGAATGGCGCTCGGTCCGCGTCCGGGACGAAGACCCACGGCGTGATACCGAGCCCTTCCAGAGTCGCAGCGTAGCCGTCACGCCGCTCCAGTGCGCTGAAGTCGCCTGCGATGCTGTTCTGCACGAACGCTATGCGGCGGTAGCCCTTGCCGTACAAATAGCGGGCTGCCGTGACGCCGACGTCATAGTGAGAAAAGCCAATCTGGATCGGGCTGCGTTCGGGCTGGTGGTCCCAGGTTTCGATCACCGGGACATCGGTCTGCTCGATCATTTTCTCGGTAGCCGGGCTGTGGAAACGACTGGTCAGCACCAGTGCTGCCGGTGACCAGCCCAGAAACGCCCGCACTGCGCTTTCTTCCTGTTCAGCGGAAAAGTAGCTGGAGGCCAGCAGCAACTGGAAACCGTGCTGGCTCAGGGTGTCGCTGAAACCCTGAATGGTGTTGGCGAAGATCGGCCCGGAGATGTTGGGAATCACCATCGCAACCACCCGGCTGCGCGCCGACGCCAGGCCGCCTGCCACTAGATTGGGCACATAGCCCAGCGCATTGACCACGGCTGCAATCCGCTCACGCAGTTCGGGCGAGACTTGCTCCGGCTGATTGAAATAGCGCGACACGGTAATGGCCGAGACACCGGCCTCACGCGCCACTACCGTGATCGTCACCCGGCCTGCGCCTCGGCGTTTGCGTGTCGCAGGTTTCTCGTCGGCCATGCTCGATCACTTCGTATAAAAGTAAAAAGAATATAAAACTAATTTTTCAGTATTGGACGATCTATTCGCCGTTTCCTGATACTGGCGATGTTAGCGCTAACAAAGATGGTTTGTCTGCTACTCGCCACCGCGAATGCCCGGACCCCGGTTTAGCCAGCAATCAACAGGCGCCAGTGCGTATCGCATTGTCGGATCAGGGCATATTTCAGGTAGGCACGCAGATGCACACAACACATGGGGATGGCGTCAAACACACAATTCTGGCGCAAGCCATCGATCAGGCTCATGCGGCGCGGGGGCGTCGTTATGGCTGGCTGTTGATGGGGCTTGCGGCGTTGCCGTGGGTTCCGGCGATGGCAGATAACGCAGCAACGCAGAGCACTGAAACGGTAGCGCTGGAGTCCGTCACCGTAACGGCCACGCGCCGTGAAGAGTCGCTGCAAAAAGTACCGGTCGCAGTTTCGGTGATTCAGGGCGAGCAACTGGAGCGGGACAATCGTAACGGCGTGGCCAGCATCGTGCAGCAAGTGCCTTCGCTGAATTTTCGTACCGGTGCGTCCAACAAGGACACCTCGCTGTTCATTCGCGGTGTCGGCACCATTTCCACCTCGCCGGGTGTCGAGCCTACAGTGGCGACAGTCATCGATGGCGTGGTGTACGCGCGTCCGGGCCAGGCCACGCTGGACCTGCTCGACCTTGAGCGCATCGAAGTGCTGCGCGGCCCGCAAGGTACGCTGTTCGGCAAGAACGCCTCGGCTGGCGTCCTGAACGTCACCACCAAGGCGCCGACCGAAGAGACCCACGGTTACATCGATCAGTCGTACTACAGCGGCAACGAAAGCCGCACCCGTTTCGGCATCGGCGGCAGTCTGATTCCGCAAACGCTCAAGGGCTCGATTACCACGCTGTTCGGCAGCTATGACGGCAACGTCGATAACAAGCTCAACGGTCAGGAGGTCAACGGTTACAACCGCAAGGGCGCACGCGGCAAGCTGGAATTCACGCCCAATGACGACATCACTTTCACCCTCGCAGCGGACTACATGCAGTCCCATGACGACGCGCCCAACGGCGTGGTGAGCAAGGCGCTGACCCCGGCGTTCGCCAGTGCGCTGTCACCGGTACGCGCCGACAGTGACAACCGCAACGTGCTCAGTGATTACCGCAGCCATGTCGAGGACGTCAACAAGGGCCTGTCCGGCCAGCTCGACTGGCAACTGGGCGATTACACCCTGACTTCCATTACCGCCTGGCGGGGCTGGGATAACACCCAGTATCAGGATGGCGACCGTCTTGGCACTGTCACCGCTGCCTTCCCCGGCACCGAAGATAAAGGCGATCTGGAGTTCAACCAGTATTCCCAAGAGCTACGTCTGGCGTCGCCGAAAGGCCAGTTTTTCGAATACGTGGGCGGTCTGTTTTACATGCACGGCAAGAGCGACGAGACCTATCAGCGCACGCTGATAACGCCGACGACTCAGGATCGCGGCATCGCCGACTACAGCACTACCACTGACAGCTACTCGGTATTCGGCGAAACCACCTTCAACTTCACCCCGGACTTCCGTGCGATTGCCGGGGCACGCTGGACCCACGACGATCTGGAATACGATCATCGCCGCGTATCGACATCGGCTACGACCGTCAGCGGTATTCAGCCTGCGACCAGCAGTTCCGGTTCGGTGGACGAGGACGGCAAGTCCGGTCGGCTGGGTCTGCAATATGACCTGAGCGACAGCGTGATGACCTACATCACCTACTCGCGCGGCTATAAAGGCCCGGCCTACAACGTGTTCTTCAACATGCAGCCGCGTGACACCGAGGCCTTGAAACCGGAGACCTCGAACACCTGGGAAGTCGGCGTCAAGGCCACCACCTGGAACAATCGCCTGACCACCAACCTGGCGGTGTTCCACAGCGATTACGACAACTATCAGGCGAACTTTTTCGACAGCGTTGCCGGGCAGGTTGTCACGCGCCTGATCAACGCAGGCAGTGTCAGCACTGAAGGCGTCGAGCTGGATTACGCCTTGCAGGCCACCCGTAACCTGAAGTTCTCTGGCGCGCTGTCCTACACCAAGGCGCGCATCGACAGCTTTGCCTGCCCGGCCGGTGCAGCGGCGTCGTGCAACGTCGATGGCAAAACCCTGCCGTATAGCCCTGACTGGAAAAGCTACGTTCGTGCCGACTACACCATCCCGCTGGACAACGGTCTGGATATCGAGCTGGGCACCGATTACAGCTGGCAGAGCGAAGTGCAGTACGACATCAGCCAGAACCCGGACACCAAGCAAGGCGCTTACGGCATCTGGAATGCCAGCGTGGCATTGGCCGATTACAACAGTGGCTGGCGCGTGGCGCTGCTCGGCAAGAATCTGGCAGACAAGTCCTATTCGCCGATGCTGGCCACCGGTGGTAGCTATGTTTACCGGTCTGTACCGCGTGATGACGAGCGTTATTTCGGCGTACAGCTACGCAAGGATTTTTGAGTCGTGGCACGCGGTAACACAGTAAGGAGTGAAGAATGAGCACGACTGCTCGACAGATGAAACTCGGCGCTTTTCTGATGGCCACCGGGCACCACGTTGCGGCTTGGCGTCACCCTGATGTGCCTGCCGATGCAGGGCTGGATTTCAAGCACTATCGGCACGTGGCCAAGGTCGCGGAAGCGGCAAAATTCGACACGTTGTTCGTGGCCGACAGCGTGGCTGCCGCCACCGGCGATATCGCCAGCCGCATGGCCCGCTCTGATCATTTCGAGCCGCTGACCCTGCTCTCGGCGTTGAGCGCGGTGACCGATCACATCGGTCTGATCGCGACGGCGACCACCACCTACAACGAGCCGTATCACGTTGCTCGCAAGTTCGCCTCGCTGGATCACTTGTCCGGTGGGCGAGCGGGCTGGAATCTGGTGACCTCCGATGCCGCCGCCGAAGCGCAGAACTTCGGTCGCGCCGAGCATGTGGGGCATGCCGAGCGTTATAGCCGCGCACGGGAGTTTCATCAGGTGGTGACCGGTCTGTGGGACAGCTGGGCAGATGACGCGTTTACCCGCGACAAGACCAGCGGTGAATATTACGACCCGGCCAAATTACATGTGCTCAATCATCACGGTGAGCACTTCAGTGTCAAAGGCCCGCTGAACGTGGCGCGTTCGCCGCAAGGGCAGCCCGTGGTCGTGCAGGCGGGTTCCTCTGAAGTCGGCCGCGATCTGGCGGCGCAGACCGCGGAAGTGGTGTTCACCGCACAGACCTCGCTGGCCAGTGCCCAAGCGTTTTATGCGGACATCAAGGGCCGCCTTGGCGCCTACGGACGTGACGCAGATTCGCTGAAAGTCATGCCCGGCGTGTTCATTGTCGTGGCCGAAACCGAGGCGTTGGCGAAAGCGAAATTCGAGTCGTTTCAGGAGCTGGTCGAACCTCAGGTTGGTGTCGCGCTGTTAGGCCGTATGCTGGGCAATTTCGACCTGTCGGGCTACCCGCTGGACGGCCCGTTGCCAGAACTGCCGCTGACTGATAGCGGCCAGCGCAGCCGGCAGAAACTGCTCACCGAACTGGCCGATCAGGAAAACCTGACCCTGGCGCAACTGGGACGGCGGATTGCCGGTGGGCGAGGGCATTACAGCCTGATCGGTACGCCCGAGCAGATCGCTGATGAGCTGCAAACCTGGTTCGAACACGGCGCGGCAGACGGCTTCAACGTGCTCGTGCCGCATTTGCCGGGAGGCCTGGAAGACGTCGCGCAATTGCTGGTGCCGGAGCTGCAGCGGCGCGGGCTGTTTCGTACTGAATATGAAGGCACAACGTTGCGCGAAAACCTGGGGCTGCAGCGGCCTGCTTATGGATTTTGATAATTCCCGTACCAGATACCGAGCCTGGCTGCAGAGAGGTGACGCGCAGCGTCACAGGATGCATGCCAACGCGGAGCATTGGCACGAGAGTCGACCGAGAAAGGATTACCCATGAAACCATTCACCTTCATCGCCGCCATTCTGGCTTTCAGCGGCTTGCTCAACACAGCTTCTGCCGACGAACCTGACGCGCTACGCATCGGCTATCAGAAGGGCTCGATCACGCTGGTGCTGGCCAAGGAACATGGCCTTCTGGAGAAGCGCTTTGCTGCTACAAAGGTCAAATGGATCGAATTCCCGGCCGGGCCGCAGATGCTTGAGGCTTTGAATATTGGCAGTCTGGACATTGCGTCCACCGGTGACATCCCGCCGATCTTTGCTCAGGTCGCAGGCGCAGACCTGGTCTACATCGGCGCAGAACCGGCCAAGCCACAGGCGGAAACCATACTGGTGCGCAACGAAAGCCCGCTGCACAGCGTGGCAGAGCTGAAAGGCCGCAAGGTCGCACTTCAGAAAGGCTCCAGCTCGCATAACGTGGTGTTGCGCTTGTTGAACAAGGCAGGGTTGACGTTCAAGGATATTCAGCCGATTTACCTGACCCCCGCCGATGCCCGCGCCGCCTTTGAAAACGGCAGTGTCGATGCCTGGGCAATCTGGGACCCGTACTACTCCATCGCCCTGAACGAAGGCCATAGCCGCCTCTTGGCCAATGGAGAAGGACTTGGACTGTCCGGGCCGTTCTATACCGCACGCCGGGCTTTTGCCGAGAAAAATGCGGCGTTTGTGCAGCAGGTTCTCGACGAACTGACGGTGGCCGATGGGCTGACTCGCTCGCAACGCAACGAAAGCATTCAGATCCTGGCGCGCAGCATGGGCTTGTCCGAAGCGGTCATCACTCAGTATCTTGACCATCGGCCTGTATCACCCAGCCTGCCGATCACGCCGGAGATCGTAAGTGCGCAGCAGGCGACCGCTGATCTGTTTTACGACAACCACTTGATACCCAAGCGGGTCGACATTCAGCAGGTTGTCTGGCAAAAGCCATGATTCCGGCGTTGCGAACAGGCGTCGCCTGTTCGCAAACGCAATCAAGACGCCTCGAATATCCCCCAGACAAGAGAGGATTCAATGACCTACATCGCTGCCGAAAATCGTTACGAAGACATGCCTTATCGCCGTACCGGCCGCAGCGGGCTGGTGCTTCCGGCACTGTCTTTGGGCTTGTGGCACAACTTCGGTGACAGCACGCCGATCGACACCCAGCGTGCCATGCTGCGCACGGCGTTCGATCTGGGCATCAACCATTTCGACCTGGCCAACAACTATGGCCCGCCGTACGGCAGCGCCGAGATCAACTTCGGCCGTCTGCTGCGCGAAGACTTCAAGCACTACCGTGATGAACTGATCATCTCCAGCAAGGCTGGCTGGGACATGTGGCCAGGGCCGTACGGGCAGGGCGGTGGTTCGCGCAAATACGTGCTCGCCAGCCTCGATCAGAGCCTGCAGCGCATGGGCCTGGATTACGTCGATATTTTTTACTCGCACCGCTTCGACCCGGACACCCCGCTGGAAGAAACCGCCAGCGCGCTGGCTACGGCAGTGCAGCAGGGCAAGGCGTTGTATATCGGCATCTCGTCGTATTCCGGGGCCAAGACCCGCGAAATAGCGGCGTTGCTCAAAGAGTGGAAAGTGCCGTTGCTGATTCACCAGCCGGCTTACAACCTGCTCAACCGTTGGGTTGAGAAAGACCTGCTCGACGCTACCGAAGAGCTGGGCGCGGGCGTGATCGCCTTTACCGCGTTGGCCCAAGGGCTGCTGTCGGACAAGTACCTGAACGGCGTGCCCAAGGATGCGCGGGTCAATCGTCCGGGCGGCGGCTCGTTGCAGGCTTCGCACCTGTCCGAGCAGAACATCGCCCACGTGCGTGCGCTCAACGAAATCGCCCAGCGTCGTGGTCAGAGCCTGGCACAAATGGCCCTGGCCTGGACGCTGCGTGACCCGCGCGTGACGTCAGCGTTGATTGGTGCGAGCCGTCCCGAGCAGATCATCGAAAACGTCGGCGCACTGAAGAACCTGGCGTTCAGCCCGGAAGAACTGGCCGAGATCGACAGCTTTGCGGTGGAAGGCGGAATCAACCTTTGGGAAAAACCATCACTGGCTGAGTGATGCGGTGCTGAGCTGCGCGTTACACGCAATTCCTGAGATGACTATCGTTCCCATGCTCCGCGTGGGAACGCAGTTCTGGACGCTCTGCGTCCTGCCTTGAATAGTAGGCGTGGCGCAGAGTGTTTCGAAATGCATGCCAATGCGGAGCATTGGCACCAATGACCATCATATAACCACTCAGCCCTCATCAGCCTCGTCGTCATCCCCGCCATCGACCTTCATGCCCAGTTCCTTGATCTTGCGGGTCAAGGTGTTGCGGCCCCAGCCCAGCAGCACGGCGGCGTCGCGGCGGCGGCCGGCGGTGTGCTTGAGGGCGGTTTCGATCATGATCCGCTCGAAAGTCGGTACAGCGCTGTCCAGCAGGCTGGACTGACCGCGAGACAAGGCCTGGTCGGCCCACTGACGCAGCGCCTGTTCCCAGTTGGTGACCGGGGCGGCGTCCTGCGGCAGGCTC
Organism: Pseudomonas savastanoi; assembly: GCF_020917325.1. Lineage (NCBI taxonomy): Bacteria > Pseudomonadati > Pseudomonadota > Gammaproteobacteria > Pseudomonadales > Pseudomonadaceae > Pseudomonas > Pseudomonas savastanoi. Next base: position 5,598,465 of record NZ_CP076652.1, on the reverse strand, counting down.
AGCAGCTCCGGTGGCAGATCGCTGATGTGCACTTCACGACCCGAGGCCATGACCGTGATCCAGCGGCAGGTGTTTTCCAGCTGACGCACGTTGCCAGGCCACGGCAGATGCTTGAGGTATTCCTCGGTCTCGGCCTTGAGCAGCTTGGGTTCGACTGCCAGTTCCTGTGCGGCACGGCTGAGGAAGTGCTTGGCCAGGGTCGGGATGTCTTCGCGACGGTCCGACATGCGCGGAATGTGGATGCGGATCACGTTCAGGCGATGGAACAAGTCCTCACGGAACTTGCCGGCCTGCACCAGGGTTTCCAGGTTCTGGTGTGTCGCGGCAATGATCCGCACATCGACCTTGACCGGCGTGTGCCCGCCTACCCGGTAGAACTCGCCATCGGCCAGCACGCGCAGCAGACGGGTCTGGGTGTCGGCTGGCATATCGCCGATTTCATCGAGAAACAGCGTGCCGCCGTCGGCCTGTTCAAAACGACCGCGACGCAGGTTGGCCGCGCCGGTGAATGCGCCTTTTTCGTGGCCGAACAGCTCTGACTCCATCAAGTCCTTGGGAATCGCCGCCATGTTCAGTGCAATGAACGGCGAGGCCGAACGCGGGCTGTGGCGGTGCAGTGCATGAGCGACCAACTCTTTACCGGTCCCCGACTCACCGTTAATCAGAACAGTGATGTTGGAGTGGCTCAGGCGCCCGATAGCGCGAAACACTTCCTGCATCGCTGGCGCTTCGCCAATGATTTCAGGGGTGCGGGTCAGGGTCGGTGCGACGTCCAGGCCTTGCTGTTCCTGGGCGTGCTGATTGGCGCGTTTGACCAGCGAGACGGCTTCATCGACGTCGAACGGCTTGGGCAGGTACTCGAAAGCGCCACCCTGATAAGACGCCACGGCGCTGTCCAGGTCCGAATGGGCGGTCATGATGATCACCGGCAGACGTGGATGCTGCTCGCGAATCCGCGCCAGCAGGTCCAGACCACTGGCACCGGGCATTCGGATGTCGGAAATGATCACGTCCGGCTGCTGACGGGCCAGACGGCTCATCACCCCGTCGGCGCTGTCGAAGCTCTGCGTGGTCATGCCTTCCTGTTGCAAGGCCTTTTCCAGTACCCAGCGGATAGAACGATCGTCGTCTACGATCCAGACAGTTTCACTACGGCTCATGTCGAAGCTGCTCCTTGTTCCAGCGGCAGGAAGATCGAGAACGTGGTGTGGCCGGGATGGCTGTCACACTCGATCAGGCCCTGGTGCTGGCTGATGATGTTCTGGGTAATGGCAAGACCTAGCCCTGTGCCATCCGGGCGGCCACTGACCATCGGGTAAAAAATGGTTTCCTGAAGTTCGGCCGGAATACCGGGGCCGTTGTCGATGATTTCGATCTTGCTGACCAGCCGATGGCGAACGTGGCCGATAGTGAACTGGCGCATGGCGCGGGTGCGCAGGGTGATTCGTCCCAGGCGCAATTCGTTCTGGCCGCTGATGGCCTGCATGGCGTTGCGCACGATATTGAGCACGGCCTGGATCATTTGCTCGCGGTCGATCAAGACGTCGGGAATGCTTGGGTCATAGTCGCGCACCAGCGTGATGCAGCCCTGACTTTCGGCCTCGACCAGGCTGCACACTCGTTCAAGCACTTCGTGCACGTTGGTCATCGCCAGCGACGGCAGCTTGTTGGAGCCCAGCATACGGTCGACCAGATTACGCAAACGGTCGGCCTCTTCGATGATGACGTTGGTGTAATCCTTGAGGCTTTCTTCAGGCAGCTCGCGGGCCAGCAGCTGTGCGGCGCCGCGAATGCCGCCCAGCGGGTTCTTTATTTCGTGAGCCAGGCCACGCACCAGCATCTTGGTGGTTTCCTGCTTGGACAACTGGGCTTCTTCCTTGGTAATGCGCAGCAACCTGTCACGTGGGTGCACTTCAAGCAGCAGCAGGGTATCGCCCTTGCTGAGAATCGGCGTCACGGCATAGTCAACCGTCAGTGTCTGACCGGTCAGTGCGGTGAGCATCGCTTCGCGCTTGGTGAAAGGATGAGCCTGTTCCACTGCCTGACGCAGCGAACTCAGTGCCTCAGCCGACTCGGTGAACAGCTCGCTGATGAATTGCCCATGGCTGCGCTGCCCGCTAATGGCGAGCAGCATTTCCGCTGCCGGGTTCATGTACTCAAGTCGCAGGTCGGCGTTGAGCAGAATGGTGGCAGTGGTCAGGTTATCCAGTAACAGTCTGTGCAGCGCGTCGCTGATAGTCATGAATCGTGTTGACCTCTTTTGGCACATTGCAGTTGCGCAATGCTGGTGCTGGTTGGTCTGCGCCAGCAGGAGCAAGGCCACCAATACGGTGCTGTCTCAGTGAAGTTGCAAAAACCAAACCAAGGCTCCGAAAAGAAGCGCTTTATCTGCAAAATCGGGCCGTTTTTCGAGCGAGTGCCCGCATACGGCGCTACTTTCAGTGCGTTCCTGAACCAAATTGGACTGTATTGTTGCGCAGGCGTGCAGGTGGCGCACCAAAAAGGTGCTTCTGCGTTGTCGAGGATCAGAAGAAAGGCAGGATGCTGCTTTTAGGCTCGGGCTTGTCCTTGAGCGGACACTCCGGGCGCACGCCGTAGTCATCATCCTTGCAGGGATGAATCGCGCGCTTTTGCGCGAGGGAAATGCGCTGCACGTGAAACGGCTGGTTCGGCGTTTTTTCCAGGACACGGCCAAGTTCGTCGAAAATCTCTACCGATAATTGATGCGTGCCCCGATCCACATTGCTCAGCGGGAAGACAGGGCTGCGTCCGGCCTCGCCGACGGCAACGCCATCCAGCAATAGCCGGTAGCTGTGACCCGGCTGTAAAACCGGTTCGCTGGTGACGGTAACGATCAGATCGCCACTGGGATTGACCAGCGTGGCGTCCGGCTCGGGCACCAGAATTCTCAGCAGCTGATAATGAAACATTGGCTGCACGGCGGGTTTGGCAGGGTGTGCTTTCAAGGTTCGGGTTGGCGGGGTGCCGGTCATGTTGTTGCTGGGTGGAACATCAACGCGTGTGGCGTTCTTGCGCGGCTGGTCGGTAAACACCCGATTGCCTTGCGCGTCGATGTAGGTATAGACGTCGGCAGCGGCTGGCAGCGCTATCAGCAGCAGCAAGCAGATCAGCGCGCTGTGCATTGTGTGTCTGTTCATGGTTTGCCGAGGTGCACGCGTTGAATGGTCAGCGTAATGGTCTCGCTCTGCTGAATAATCCGCTCGCCGTCTTTCACCACTACCGCGAAACTGTGCTCGCCACGATCGATGTTGACCACCTGAAAGCGCGGCAGGTTGGAGGGCTGCCCATACAGATTGCCGTCCAGCAACAATTGCAGGCGATGGTTCTGTTGCAGGCGTGGCTGAATCTTCACGCCGATAATGAACGTACCGTTGTTGGCACGTAATGCTTCATCGGCTGGCAGGTCCGTCAGTTCCAGCACGTCATAGGCCGTCTGTGGCTGTGATTGTGGCTGAGGTTGTGCAGGGGCCGGTTGCGGCGTGCTGTTGACGACCGGCCTGGCGGGTGTCTGCCTTTCGATGCTGTTGAGCGGCGGCAGCTCGACCACTTCGGTTTTGGTGCCGTTGGGTGGCTGATTGCTGAACGCAGTGTTGCCGTTCGCGTCGGTGTACTTATAGATCTGCGCCAAGGCAGGCAGGCTGATCAACAGCAGCAGGCAAATCAGGCTTTGACGCATGAGACTCTCGACAGCAATGGCACAATTGGCCGTCAGCATAGAACACATCGCCCTATGCTGCGCTATCCGCCTGATGTGTCAGAGGTTTGCCGAGCAAAGATCGGCGGTGGCCAGTACCAGTGCCTGATCATGAATCGGGTCGGTCTGATAGCGCTTGAGCGCCATATCCAGCTTGATCCTGCAGTCTTCGGTCTTGCGCAGTGGCTGGAAGTCGGCATATGCCTGCAGCAGCTGGGTTTGCAGCCGGTCGAGTTTCGGGCGGATATCGTCCACCAGGCTCAGCCTGGTCGTATCAGGGGCTTTGCCCGCTGCATGCCATTGGGCAAGCAGTGCATTCTGTATTTGCTTGTTGGCTTCGATCTGCGCCTTGAATAAGCGTTGAACGTCGTCAGGGTTCAGCTTGAACTCGGCAGCGCGGGCCTGCGCTGCGCTGATGACTTGCAGCTCGCGCGGCGGGTCCTCGACGGCTTTGCCGCTGTCCCATTTGCTCAGGGCAACCTGATCGGCGATGGACAGGCGCTCGCTGATGGCTTGCAACAGCGGCTCGATAGAAGAGGGCTTCTGCTCGGCGGCGAAGGCGAAGCAGGAAGACATGCACGTCAGGGTCAGCAGGGAAGTGGCCAGAAGCAGGCGCATATTCAACTCCATATTGATCGGGGCGGGTTCAGAGTTAAGCCCGATTCTTGGGTATGCAGCCAGTGCCCGGTGGTGAAAAGAATTTCACGTTGCAAGGCTGCATTCCGCGTACGTGCTGGTGAGAGCTTATTGCGACAACGGCGTTGCTTCTGTCGCGGCGTAGAAGACGATAAGTTCGACCGGTGTGTCGCCCGTCTTGCCGCGGTGCACGATATCAACCATCTCTGCGAGTGCGTCGCCTTTTTTCAGGCGGATTTCCTTGTTGCTGTCCCGTTTTTCGACGGTGATTTCTCCTGAGGCCACGTAGGCGGCGTTGGGGATCGGATGGCTATGCCATTTCAGCGCGGTGTTTGCAGGAATGTTGATTTTCAGAACGGTCAGCTCGGGCTGGCCTTTGGGGTAGGCAATGTAAGGCGTGCCATCCCAGGAAGTTTTGCTTTTCAGCAGAACACGGGATTCGACGGTGGGGCTTGCCTGTTGGGCAACGGCGTTGTCTGTCAGTGCTATCAGGGCAGCTGTGATCAGAAGTCTGTAGGGCATGTCGGGATGGCCTTGCTGGCTGAAATTCGAGCCAGAAGTTTGCCCGGTATTTTTTTTCTGATGCGGTATCCCGTTATTGCACAAAATAAAAAATCGGTCCTCAGAAACAAAGAAACCTCCCGAAGGAGGTCTCTTGTTACGCCATCAACGCTGGCGCGGCTGGATTAGCAGCTGTAATACAGCTCGTATTCCAGTGGGTGTACGAAGGTACGAACGCGGATTTCTTCTTCGCTTTTCAGTGCGATGTAAGCGTCGATGAAGTCGTCGCTGAACACGCCGCCTTTGGTCAGGAACGCACGGCCCTTGTCCAGTTCTTCCAGCGCTTCTTTCAGGCTGCCGCAAACTTGTGGGATCTCTTTGGCCTCTTCAGGTGGCAGGTCATACAGGTTCTTGTCAGCTGCGTCGCCAGGGTGGATCTTGTTCTGGATGCCGTCCAGGCCAGCCATCAACAGAGCCGCGAAGGCCAGGTACGGGTTGGCCGAAGGATCCGGGAAGCGTGCTTCGATACGGCGGCCGCGTGGGCTGTTGACGTAAGGAATACGGATCGAAGCGGAACGGTTACGCGCCGAGTAGGCCAGCATGACCGGTGCTTCGAAGCCTGGAACCAGACGCTTGTACGAGTTGGTGGACGGGTTGGTGAAGCCGTTCAGCGCCTTGCCGTGCTTGATGATGCCGCCGATGAAGTACAGAGCGAGGTCGGACAGACCGGCATAGCCTTCACCTGCGAAGGTGTTCTTGCCATCTTTGGCGATGGACATGTGCACGTGCATGCCTGAACCGTTATCACCGTACAGAGGCTTTGGCATGAAGGTCGCGGTGCGGCCGTAAGCGTCAGCAACGTTGTGAACAACGTATTTCAGGGTCTGAACTTCGTCAGCCTTTTTAACCAGCGTGTTGAATTTCACGCCGATTTCGTTCTGGCCAGCGGTCGCCACTTCGTGGTGGTGAACTTCAACGGTCTGGCCCATTTCTTCCAGAGCGTTGCACATGGCGGTACGGATTTCGTGGTCATGGTCGAACGGCGGAACCGGGAAATAACCGCCTTTGACGCCTGGGCGGTGGCCTTTGTTGCCGCCTTCCACGTCCTGGTCGGACATCCACGAACCTTGCTCAGAGAAGATCTTGAACATGGAGCCCGAGATGTCGGACTTGAATTTCACTTCGTCGAAGATGAAGAATTCTGGCTCAGGGCCTGCGAATACGGTGTCACCGATACCGGTGGACTTCAGGTATTCCTCGGCGCGACGAGCGATGGCGCGTGGGTCACGATCGTAACCTTGCATGGTCGACGGTTCGATGATGTCGCACACCAGGATCAGGGTCGGTTCTTCGGTGAACGGGTCCAGAACAGCGGTTTCGTCGTCCGGCAGCAGGATCATGTCGGAAGCTTCGATGCCTTTCCAGCCAGAGATGGAGGAGCCGTCGAACATCTTGCCGACTTCGAAGAAGTCATCTTCCAGCGCATCGCGAGCTGGCATGGTCACGTGGTGCTGCGTACCTTTAGTGTCCGTGAAGCGCAGATCAATCCACTTAACGTCATGATCTTTGATGAGTTGAACCGACTTCGACATGGTGTCCTCCGGGTGGCTAAGAACCGCCTTCTATAGGCTGGGTCCCTTGAATTTGGGTGATGCCGGCGCGAATATTCTGCCAAGGCAACCTGCCTCACAAGGGAGCAATTTGCATGCCAGTGCCCCGTGTTGGGTTTTTTGCTTCAAAAGCTGGCTTTCAGGGGATTTAAACGCGTCTGCCGAGAAAAGTACGCACCGTTATGGCGCTGCAATTTGGTGCGCCGACTCTTTTTGGTGCGTTGATGGTCGGGTGTACGATAACTGGTTAAACGTTGAGCAATTTCCGCTATAATCCGCGCCCCCCTTTTTCAGTCGGCACCTCACGCGCTGTTTCCATGAAACTAATCGTTAAAGTTTTTCCAGAAATCACCATTAAAAGCCCGCCGGTGCGCAAGAAATTCATCCGGCAACTGGGCAAGAACATTCGTACCGTGCTCCGTGAACTGGACGCGGACATTGTCGTGGGTGGCGTATGGGACAACCTTGAGGTGGAGACCCGCAAGACCGACCCCAAAGTGCTGCAGGGCATCAGGGACCGGCTGAGTTGCATGCCTGGCATTGCCAACTTTCTGCAGGTGGCCGAGTACCCGTTGGGCGACATGGATGACATCGTCGCCAAGTGCAAACTGCACTACGCCGACCTGCTGCCCGGCAAGATGTTTTCAGTGCGTTGCAAACGCGCCGGTCGTCACGATTTCAGCTCGATGGATGTCGAGAAATACGTCGGTAGCAAGTTGCGCATGCAATGCGGCGCCGCCGGAATCGAGCTGAAAAAGCCCGATCTGGTCGTGCGGATGGAAATTCGCGACCAACGGTTGTTTGTCGTTCATGACCAGCATCAGGGCATGGGCGGCTACCCGCTGGGTGCGCTGGAGCAGACCCTGGTATTGATGTCCGGCGGGTTCGACTCGACCGTTGCGGCCTACCAGATCATGCGCCGCGGCCTTATGGCGCACTTCTGCTTCTTCAATCTGGGCGGACGTGCCCATGAACTGGGCGTGATGGAAGTCGCTCACTTCATCTGGAAGAAGTACGGCAGTTCGCAGCGGGTGCTGTTTGTCAGCGTGCCATTCGAGGAAGTTCTCGGAGAAATTCTGCAGAAAGTCGATAACAGTCATATGGGTGTAGTTTTGAAGCGTATGATGTTACGCGCTGCATCCGCCGTGGCTGATCGTCTCGAAATCGACGTGCTGGTAACTGGCGAAGCGATTTCACAGGTTGCCAGCCAGACGCTGCCAAACCTGTCGCTGATCGACGCGGCTACAGACAAGCTGGTCCTGCGACCGCTGGTTGCGAGCCACAAGCAGGACATCGTGGACCTGGCGACTGAAATCGGCACTGCCGATTTTGCCCGGCACATGCCTGAGTATTGCGGGGTGATTTCGGTCAACCCGAAGACCAACGCCAAGCGAAATCGCGTTGAGTACGAAGAAAAACAGTTCGACATGGCGATTCTCGAGCAAGCGCTTGAACGCGCGAAGCTGATTTCGATCGATCGGGTCATCGACGATCTGAGCCGCAATGTCGACATAGAAGAAGTCAGCCAGGCGCTGGCCGGTCAGGTCATCATCGACATCCGTCACCCGGATGCTCAGGAGGACCAGCCGCTGCAAGTGCCTGGCGTGGAGATACAGACGTTGCCGTTCTACGCATTGAACAGCCGTTTCAAGGCACTGGATGACACGCGCCAGTACCTTTTGTATTGCGACAAAGGCGTCATGAGTCGCCTGCATGCTCACCATTTGCTCAGTGAGGGGCATGCCAATGTGCGCGTTTATCGACCGAGCTAAGTGCCCGGGGCTGTTTGCCTGTGGCTTGCGTCACCGGCCCCCCGACACCAGTCGTCATGCCGTAACGGCTTTTGCCGACTCGAAATAGTTAATCGCTGCCTTATAAACAGTCAGCAGACCGAATCCTCTGATCGAGATACACAAGTGATCGAAAATCTACGCAACATCGCCATCATTGCTCACGTTGACCATGGTAAGACCACCCTGGTAGACAAACTCCTGCGCCAGTCCGGCACCCTTGAGCGCAACGAGCTCAACGACGAGCGCGTGATGGACTCCAACGACCAGGAAAAAGAGCGCGGTATTACCATTCTCGCGAAGAACACCGCGATCAACTGGAATGGCTACCACATCAACATCGTGGACACCCCGGGCCACGCCGACTTCGGTGGTGAAGTAGAGCGCGTGATGTCGATGGTCGACTCCGTACTGCTGCTGGTCGATGCCCAGGACGGCCCTATGCCGCAAACCCGTTTTGTGACCAAGAAGGCTTTCGAAGCCGGCCTGCGTCCAATCGTGGTCATCAACAAGGTTGACCGTCCAGGCGCGCGTCCGGACTGGGTTCTGGACCAGATCTTCGACCTGTTCGACAACCTCGGTGCTACCGAAGAACAGCTGGACTTCAAAGTCGTCTACGCCTCGGCCCTGAACGGTATTGCCGGTCTGGAACACACCGACATGGCTGAAGACATGACTCCGCTGTATCAGTCGATCGTCGACCACGTTCCTGCTCCAAAGGTTGACCGTGACGGCCCGTTCCAGATGCAGATCTCGGCTCTGGACTACAACAGCTTCCTGGGCGTCATCGGTGTTGGCCGTATCGCTCGCGGTCGCGTCAAGCCAAACACCCCGGTTGTTGCTATCGATGCCGAAGGCAAGAAGCGCAACGGTCGTATCCTGAAGCTGATGGGTCACCACGGTCTGCACCGTGTGGACGTTGAAGAAGCAGCTGCCGGCGACATCGTCTGCATCAGCGGCTTCGACCAGCTGTTCATCTCCGACACCCTGTGCGATCCGCTGAATGTTGAAGCGATGAAGCCGCTGACCGTCGACGAGCCAACCGTTTCGATGACCTTCCAGGTTAACGACTCGCCGTTCTGCGGTAAGGAAGGCAAGTTCGTCACCAGCCGTAACATCAAGGAACGTCTGGACAAGGAACTGCTGTACAACGTTGCCCTGCGCGTTGAAGAAGGCGACACCGCCGACAAGTTCAAGGTCTCCGGCCGTGGTGAGCTGCACCTCTCGGTACTGATCGAAACCATGCGTCGCGAAGGCTTCGAAATGGGTGTAGGTCGTCCGGAAGTGATCATCCGTCGCGTAGGTGACGTGAAGCACGAACCGTACGAAAACGTGACCATCGACCTGCCGGAAGAATCCCAGGGCGCGATCATGGAGCAAATGGGGCTGCGTAAAGGCGACCTGACCAACATGGTTCCGGATGGCAAGGGCCGTGTTCGCCTTGAGTACAACATCCCGGCCCGTGGCCTGATCGGTTTCCGTAACGAGTTCCTGACCCTCACCTCCGGTGCTGGCATCCTGACCTCGATCTTCGACCGTTACGACGTGATGAAGTCCGGCGACATGTCCGGCCGTCAGAACGGCGTTCTGGTTTCGGTTGAAACCGGCAAGGCGTTGACCTACTCCCTGGAAACCCTGCAGGCGCGCGGCAAGCTGTTCGTCGAGCACGGTCAGGAAATCTACGGTGGTCAGATCGTTGGTCTGAACAGCCGCGACAACGACCTGGGTGTGAACCCTACCAAAGGCAAGAAGCTCGACAACATGCGTGCTTCGGGCAAAGACGAAACCATCGCTCTGGTTCCACCTGTCAAGTTCACCCTTGAACAGGCTCTGGAATTCATCCAGGACGACGAGCTGTGCGAAGTAACGCCGAAATCCATCCGTCTTCGCAAGAAGATCCTGGACGAAAGCGAGCGTACCCGCGCTGCCAAGAAAGCCAAGGCTTGATACTTAGCCCGCGCTGAATAAAAAACCCCGGTCGAGAGACCGGGGTTTTTTTTATGCCTGATGGATTATCGGGACACGCAGCCGGCTGAAGCTCAGGGCGGGTATCAAGTGTCTAGCGCTTGCCACCCACCGGGGCCAGCAACAATTCGATACGCTGCTTACGGATACCATCCGCTGCCGCTTCAGCCAGTGCGGCATCGGTGATGATGGTGTCGAACTGCTCGAGCCCTGCCACCTTGTACATGCCGAAGGTGCCGTATTTCGAGCTGGTCGCGACCAATACGGTTTGCGAGGCTGACTGCATGGCGGCCTGTTTGACCTCGACTTTCAGCGCCGACGGCGTAGTCGTGCCGCGTTGCAGGTCCCACGAGCTGGTCGACATGAAGGCCACATCGGTCGCCAGTTGCCGCAACGTCGCTGCCGCCAGCCCGCCTACGCTGGAGCGGTTCGGATGATCGAGCAGCCCGCCGGTGTGAATCACATCCACATGCGCAGCATCGGCCAGTGCGTTGACTACGCCGAAATCATTGGTCACCACGGTCATGCCTGACAACGCAATGATATGCGGCACGATTTCCAGTGTGCTGGTGCCCGCGTCCAGGTAAATCGTCATGTCCGGATGCAGCAAACCCGCCGCGAGCCTCGCCATGCCCTGTTTGTGCGGCAGCTCTATAACCGCCTTGGACTGATGGCTGGGCTCGCTGTGCACCTGGCTGGCGATACGCACGCCCCCGGTAACCGAGTAGGCGCGGCCTTCCTGTTCCAGCTGGGCGATATCGCGGCGGATGGTCATGTGCGAGCAGTCGAACATCTCCATCAACTGATGAACGCTGAGCACCTGATGCTTGCGCAATTGACGCAGCATCAGCTCCCGGCGCTGATCGGGGATCATAGGTGTACCGCCGGAAATGGCGATCTCCTCTTCAGTGGACATTCGTGCTCCTTGATGAGCCGCCAAGACAACAGGCGGTCCGCGCATCTTAGCCAATCGCTCCGGCAATGGAAGCAGCGACGGGCCTTTTTGCACGGACTTGCTCATCTTTGAAGCCGACACACCTCAGTTCATCCAGTTGCCGCCATCGACGTTATAGGTCTGCGCAACCACGTATTCACTGTCCGGCGAAGCAAGGAAAATCGCCATGCCGGTCAGGTCGTCCGCCGTGCCCATACGTCCGTATGGCACCTGCTCGCCGACCAGTTTCTTCTTCTCGCCCAGCGGGCGGTTTTCATAGCGGGCGAACATCGCATCCACGCCATCCCAGTGTTCGCCATCGACCACGCCCGGTGCGATAGCGTTGACGTTGATGCCATGCCTGATGAGGTCCAGTCCGGCCGATTGGGTCAGGCTGATCACCGCAGCCTTGGTCGCGCAGTACACCGCCACCAGCGCCTCGCCACGCCGTCCGGCCTGGCTGGCCATGTTGATGATCTTGCCGCCGTGTCCCTGGGCAATCATTTGCCTGGCTGCAGCCTGCAAAGTGAACAGGGTGCCCGCGACGTTGATCGAAAACAGCCGTTCGTAACTGTCGCGGGTGATATCGACAATTGGTGCCAGATCAAACAGCGCGGCGTTGTTGATCAGGATATCCAGCTTGCCGGTCTGTGTGACCACAGCGGCGATGGCCTGATCGATGGACGTCTGATCCGTCACGTCCATGCTGACCGCGTAGGCGTTGGGCCCCAGCTCGTTCGCCGTGGCTTGTGCGCGTTGCAGATTGATATCGGCAATGGCTACGCGAGCACCTTCCTGGATATACGCCTGGGCAAAAGCCCGTCCTATACCCCGCGCCGATCCGGTGATCAGCGCGCTTTTACCTTCAAGTCGTTTCATGGGTTCATCATCCGTCCAATACAGTTGAGGGCCGCAGCTTTACTTCGGATAACCGGCGCGTTTCATCTCGCGTTCGGTGACGGCCTGTGCAGCGCTGAGCGCCTGTTCAGTGGTGGTCTGGCCGGTCACGGCGGCGGAGAACAGCTTGCCGACCGAGGTGCCGATGGCCTGGAACTCGGGAATGGTCACGTACTGGATGCCGACGTAAGGCACAGGTTTGGCCGAGGGGTGCGCGGGGTCGGCGTGTTGCATCATCTGCAGCGTGACGCTGGCAAACGGCGCAGCCTTGAGATAGGCCTCGCTGTAGGTAGAAGTTCGAGTGCCTGGCGGTACATTACTGATGCCGTCTTTCTCGGCGACCAGCTGGATATACGCTTTGGACGTCGCCCAGGTGATGAACGTCTTGGCCGCGTCCTTGTGCTTTGAGGTGGCCGGTATCGCCAGCGACCAGGCGTAGAGCCACGAAGAGCCCTTGTCGGTCACTTCAACCGGCGCAGGCGCAAAGCCGACGCTGTCGACCACCTTGCTCTGTTCCTTGTCCGTCGTGAAGGAGCCGGCCACGCTGGCGTCGACCCACAAGGCGCATTTGCCGCTGTTGAACAGCGCGAGGGTTTCGTTGAAACCATTGCTCGACACGCCCGGCGGGCCATACTTTTTCAGCGTATCGACGTAGAAATTCGCAGCCTTGCTCCATTCCGGGCTGCTCAGTTCGGGCTTCCATTGCTCATCGAACCAGCGCGCGCCAAACGCGTTGGCCATGGTGCTCAGCAGCGCGATGTTCTCGCCCCAACCGGCCTTGCCCCGCAGGCACATGCCGTAAATACCTTTGTCGGGCTGATGCAGCTTCGCCGCGAACTCACCCAGTTGGGTCCAGGTTGGCTGCTGCGGCATGATCAGACCTGCCTGCTTGAACAGGTCGGTGCGGTAATAGGTGATCGTGCTTTCGCCATAAAAGGGCAGGGCATAGAGCGTGTCCTTGACCGACAAACCCTGCCGCACCGAGGGGAAGATATCTTCCAGCTCATACTCGGGCGCAAGGCCGGTGATCGGCTCCAGCCACTGCTTGGCGCCCCACAGTGGCGTTTCGTAGGTGCCGATGGTCAGCACGTCGAACTGGCCGCCCTGGGTGGCAATGTCGGTGGTCAGGCGCTGGCGCAGGACGTTTTCTTCCAGCACCACCCAATTGATTTTGATATCAGGATGCTGCTGTTCGAAGATTTTCGACAGGCGCTGCATGCGGATCATGTCGCCGTTGTTGACGGTGGCGATGGTCACGGTCTCGGCGGCCTGCGCGGCCATGCTGCTGAGGGCGACAGACACGCCCGCTGACAGGAAAAGCGCTTTGCGGATCTTCATCTCAGGGCACTCCATCCCGCGCCTTGGCTGGCGGGAGTCATTGTTTTTGTTGTTGGCCACGGCTGAATCACCATGGTGGACGGCTTGATTACAGCAGCCTGTTGCGGCCTGAACAAACGCACGGCGAACGATCGGCTGATACTTTTTTAACCGCTTGCCATGCGGCGCTCTGAAAGCAAAAAAGTACCGGTGGCGGATTAATTGTGAGCTAGCACTGGCCGAGCCGTAGGGCGTATGTTTAGGTGTCCATAGAGCATTTATAACGATAAAAGGGGCATCCAGTGCCTGATAGCCGAGCGGCCTTGTTCGAGCAGCGTCCCGCCGAGCTTGAGGTTATTCTCCCGCAACCAGACCACTGCTTTCGCTGGTACGAGCACGACTATCCCTACTCGCTGGCCCGCTGGAACCACCATCCAGAATTTGAAATCCACCTGATCCGCCAGGGCAGTGGCAAGCTGGTGGCCGGTGATTACATCGGTGAGTTCGGTGCCGGTCATGTGGCCCTGATCGGTCCCGATCTGCCCCACGACTGGATCGGCGATCTTGCCCCCGGCGAGCACCTGGCCGGGCGTGACGTGGTGTTGCAGTTCGATGGCGCGGCGTTGCTGGCGCTACGTGGCACGCTGCCGGAACTGGGCGATTTGCAGCGTCTGTTCGAACAGGCACGTCGCGGGTTGGAGTTCACCGGCGAAACGGCCATGCAGGCTGCGCAACTGCTGGAGCAGATCGGCCCGGCACAAGGCCTGGAACGGCTGATTCTGTTTCTACAACTGGTCAATACACTGATGAAGGCACCTGCGCAGGAGGCTCGTCTGCTGGCCAGCGCCTGGTATGCCCCGACCCTGGATGCGCGCAGTTCCGAGCGGATCAACAAGGCGTTCGATTATCTGCTGACTGAATTGACCAGCGATATTCGCCTGTCCGTCATCGCGCAGCGGCTGGACATGAGCGATCCGGGTTTTTCACGCTTCTTCAAGCGCACCACGGGCCATTGTTTTATCGATCTGATGCGCAAGCTGCGGGTTCAGCGGGCTTGCCGGTTGCTGCTGCACAGCGAGATGTCGGTGTCGGACATCTGCTTTGAAGTGGGTTACGCCAACCTGTCCAACTTCAACCGGCATTTCCGCGTGGAGATGCAGCAGACGCCCAGTGAGTACCGGCGAGCCGCTGCATCACTCTGATCAATGCTCTGCCGGCTCTTTCGCCTGTGGCGAGCGGGTGACGGCATGCACCAGCTTGCCGATCGTCAGGCCCTGCAAGAGGATCGACAGCAACACCACGATATAGGTGATGCTCAGCAGCAGGTCACGCTCCGGCCCGGTGGGCAAGGCCAGCGCCAGTGCCACCGAAACACCGCCGCGCAAGCCGCCCCAGGTCAGGATGCGGATCGTACCGTGTGGCACCTTGCGCCAGCGCCGCAGCAGCAGAATCGCAGGGGCCACGGTGACAAAGCGCGACAGCAGAATTGCCACGGCCAACAGGCTGGCGGCAATCAGGTGCTGCCAAGAGAACGGCAGCAGCAACAGCTCCATGCCGATCAACGCAAACAGCAACGCGTTGAGCATGTCATCCAGCAATTCCCAGAAACCGTCCATGTAACGACGGGTCATGTCGTTCATTGCCAGATTACGCCCCAGGTTGCCGATGATCAGCCCGGCCACGACCATCGCGATAGGGCCTGACACATGCAGCTCGGAGGCCATTGCCGAGCCGCCGATCACCAGTGCGAGAGTCAGCATGACTTCGATCTGATACTGCTCGATGCTTTTGATCATTAGGTACACGGCATAGCCAATCAGGCCGCCGAACAGCACACCGCCGACTGCTTCGTGGACGAACAGCAGGGCGGTTTCGCCAACCGTCGGCGTTTCGCCCAGCTGCGCGATACCCAGCAGAACGGTGAACACCACCACCGCCGTGCCATCGTTGAACAGGCTTTCACCAACGATGGTGGTTTTCAGCGGTTTCGAGGCGTTGGCGGTACGCAACACACCGAGCACGGCAATCGGGTCTGTGGGCGAGATCAGCGCACCAAACAGCAGGCAGTACAACGGGCTGACGTGCCAGCCGAACAGGGCAAAGATCCAGTAGGCCAGCGCGCCGATCACGGTGGTGGCAATCAGTACACCGAAGGTTGCCAGCAGGCCGATGGGCCAGCGATAGCTTCTCAGGTCGGCAAGGTTGACGTGCAGCGCGCCGGCGAACAGCAGGAAGGACAGCATCCAGTTCATCAGCAGGTCGCCGAAGTCGATCTGACCGATCAGCTGCTGGACGCGATCTTCCAGACCGGGATAGCCCAGAAAACTCAGCCCTTGCAGCAGCAAAGAGAACATCAGCGCGGTGACCATGACACCGATGGTGGGCGGCAGACCGATAAAGCGATAGTTCACATAGGTCAGCAGCGCAGTGAGGCAGATAAAACCAGCAGCAAGTTCAAGCATCCGTCATTCCAGAATCCGTAAGTGCAGTGTCTCGATCACCGTAACCGAGCCTGTGTTTGATGGACCGGATCCATGTCCAGACACATCGCGACACGACACAGTGGGGTTTGCGTTGACCACGCAGATGCGGTGATGTTGCAAAAAAGGCAGGAATCAGTGCATGAAGCAGGCTTGAAAGCGCAAGAAGCGGGGCATTGCAGACACAAAAAAGTCAGCCCGGATAACGGTCCGGGCTGACGGGGGATGTAACGGTGGGTGGCCTCCCTGGCAGGTTCAGAATCACTGGCTGTTTCTGCACCCGCTCAGGACCTGGTACTGCACGGTGTTCAGCTTGCCTTTGGAGTCCTCGTAGGTCATCAGTTTCGGCATCACGCTACAGGTTTGCAGATCCGGGGATTTGCGAATGACCTTGGCAACGTCGAGCTTCATTCCGTATTTGTACTCCTTGATCTCCGGCATCGGCTTGTTATGGATAGCCGCGTATTTCTGCACGCTGGCCTGGTGTTCCTTGATCACTGTGGTGGCTTTGACTTCATCAGTGGTGTAAGCGTAAGCACTCAGTGGCGAAAGAATGACCAGAGCAAGTAACAACGATTTGGCGGTGCGCATTTTCTTTTGTCTCCGTTTGAATGTGGTTCAACCTTACCAAGTGCGCACTAACCGGAAAGTGGCTGAAACATTACAAATCGGTAATCTCGCAGATGTCAGCTTTCTAACAGTATTGTCATTCTCTGCTCACCTTCCTGTTAGCTACCCGGACGTAAGCTTGTTTCATCCCTGACGAGCACTGCGCTTTTAAGGAACTCCTTACACACCGAAAGAGGTAATGATGATGAAACTGATCAAGTCGATGGTTTTCGCCGTAGCTGCCTTGTCCGCCACTGCAGCCTTCGCCGACGACGGCAACGAGTACGCAAGCACAGCGGCTGACAAGATGCGTCTTGCACAGGAACTGCGCTTCAAGGAACAGAACAGCAGCAACAAAGCCGAGCGCTACGTCAACACAGACGACAACGCCAAGGCCGAGCGGTCGACCAAGTCCGAAGGCTGATGCCTTTGATGCCCGACCCGCTGCACCCCCATTCGCCCTTGGTAGCTCCCTGCTCCTTTGGTCGGGGCGAATCTTTAAGCGTCCTTCGGGGCGCTTTTTTTATTCCCGTATCTACACAAATCGTTATCACTCCCATGCTCCAGCGCCCGTGGGAGCGAGCTTGCTCGCGAAAAGGCCGGTACAGCCGCCAGAAGGAGCGCACTTGAACCATGGAATGCCGTTCTGGACGCTCTGCGTCCTATCTTGAATGTCTGATTACACCGGTCAAAGCGTATTTTATTTTATTTTATTGAGCAACGGCGTGCTGTAATGCACTTCCTTTCATATTTGTAATCTTCCCGTCACCTCGGCGTTATCTTCGCCACTTCAAGATTGTGCCCCACTGGCAGCGCTCGGGTTAATAAAAACAGCCAGATCGACATGTTTATAACAATCTGCCGATTAGACGGAGCGCACATGACTCAACTTAAAACTCTATCACTGGCCCTGTGTTCGACCCTCGCCGGTGTCGCACCGGCTGCCGTATTCGCCGAAGAACAGAAAGAAGGCTTTATCGAAGGCAGCACACTGACGGTGCTCAACCGCAACTTCTACATGAACCGCGACCACCGCAACGGCGAATCCAGCCCTACCGGCAATGGTTACTCCGAAGCGTGGGCGCAAGGCATCATCGGGCGATTCCAGTCAGGTTTCACTCAAGGCACCTTCGGCGTCGGGGTCGATGCATTTGCCATGATCGGTATCAAGCTCGACACCGGTGACGGACGCAACGGCGGCCGCAGCGCGTTCGACGTGCTGCCGGTCGATGGGGAAGGCCGCGCCCGTGACGAATACACCAAGGTAGGTGGCTCGCTGAAGGCCAGAGCCTTCGACACCGTCGTCAACGTGGGCGATGTGTTTCCCTCCACCCCGGTGGTTGCCTTCGGCGACTCCCGACTGCTGCCGGAAAGCTTTCGCGGCGTTACCGCCGTCAACAACAGCATCAGCGGCCTGACCCTGCAAGGCGGTCGCCTGCACGCCATGAGCCAGCCCGTTTCCAGCAACATGCGCGACGGTTTCGTCACCTTCTACGGCGGTGCCGTGGACTCTCCATGGGTTGCCTACTTCGGCGGTGACTATCAGGCCTCCGACAGGCTGAGCCTTGGCCTCTACACCAGCCGACTCAAAGACGCCTGGGATCAGAAATACGCTTCAGCGTCCTACGTGCTGCCGCTCTCTGATGACCTGTCGCTGACCAGCAGCCTGAACTATTACAACGCCACCGACGAAGGCAAAAAGCTGCTCGGCGAATTCGACAACGACATCTGGAGCGCAAAACTCGCCCTGCAATACGGCGCACACACCCTGTCGCTTTCGCACCAGCGCAATGAAGGTGATGACGATTTCGACTACCTCCGGCAGTCCGACTCCATCTACCTGGCCAACTCCATCCAGTACAGCGACTTCAACTCACCCAAAGAACGCTCGTGGATGGTCACCTACAACCTCGACATGTCCACCTTCGGCGTGCCCGGCCTGTCGTTCATGACCCGCTACGGCAAAGGCACCGACGCCGACTACTCCAACGCCAACAGCACCTACATGCGCCGCGACGCACAAGGCAACCCGCTGACCGATCAAAAACGCTGGGAGCGCGATATAGAAGCGAAATACATCGTGCAGACCGGATCACTCAAAGACCTTTCGCTGCGCGTGCGTCAGGCAACGACTCGTGCCACAGCGTTCGAATCGGATCTGGATGAGGTGAGGGTGATTGTGGAGTATCCGTTGAGTGTGCTTTGAGGGGGGATGATTGAGTGAGGCGTCCTTTGGGGCGCTTCACAATTGGACTGGCTAGAAAGTAGACGACTGATGGCAAGGGAATCAGAGATCTACCTCATCTTCATTTTTCAACCCGCTGATGAACTCACCAAATGATGAGGCGAGCTTTCTTTGTGCATTGATATAATTCAAGGCCATGGGGCGTCCACGCTATGCCAACTTTAATTCAGTAGCTGCTTAGGCAAAGTCGTAATTGTGCTCTACATACCTAGTATTAGGTCGTTTTAGCCGTGGTCGACATTGCATGTATAACGCCGTTAGATTTGCGGTCAATTATTAAAACTAAGACGTTGTTTTCCATCTTTTTAGCGATCCAGCTAACTGGGTGGTCTGGTGCCAATCTTCCTAATTTGAGTGTGCATTCCTTTGCTCCGTGGAAGGTCCTGCCGCTTTTCTCGAGAGTGTTTATTCTGTAATCTACAATTTGTCTCATGCTTAAGCTTCCATTTATGTTGTAGATTTCAAGGTTTAACCCGTGTATAAATTCAGCATGTGCCTTAGCCTGTTCTAGGACTTTGGCTGTGTGGATATCTATGTTGTCAGCTTTTAATATGTTTTCAATGGTTTCTTGGTTGATTATTTTAGAGTTCATTTGGATTGAACACCTCAAGCTTTGCACGATTGCTTTTTCCTCATTACCCGTAATCTCTAAGACTTTACCAGTCTTTTCGATGTGAAAGTAATAAAGTCCTATACTTCAACTTTCTGTTGATCAGCATGGGCTGCTGGCACAGCTGCCGGACCCGTAAATATACAGGTTGTTTGCTTGTTGGATATTTTGAGCAACATTCGAAAGGATTGATGCTGGACCTTGCTTTTGATCATGCTGTTTTCTTAGATGGTCCGATTGCCCCTATGACTCATACTCCCGACGGCAGTAGACAAAACCTTCAAAATGCTCAAGACTTCCGATTGGGCTCAAGTCAAACTTACACTCCAGGTCTATTTGGAGGATTTTGTCTTGACCAATTGATGCTGAAATATTTGTAGAGACGACCTCTAAGCTTTCCCAGTCAAAGTCTGTGGGTGGCCTGTCAAGATAGTAACAAATAAATAGTGTTCGATCATCCGTTAGAGAAATGGCGATTGCTCTTATTTCAGGATATATCTCACCAATTAGAGCGCGCCATACGCACAAAATCAAACAGTCAGGCAAGGTTTTCATGGCTTCGATCCGAAATTTTAGCTTGTAAGTGCTCTTTTTTATTAGTAAGATTTACATTGTTGCTAATTGACTTATAATGGTGCGCGTCGCGATTTTTCATCATGGCTTAAGATTTCCTTTTTCGTTATCAATCATTCATTGTTTTGGAGTTTTAATGTTATTTTCGATAAGGTTTCTGTTCTAATCGTTTACTGGGCTATTATAGTAACAAGATTTTTTCATTAGCGATTTTTCCAATATATCGCTTTTGGGGTGGTATGTGGGTGGATTCGTATAGCCTGAGCCTATTAGTCTGCAGAAGTTGCTTTTGTCTTCTATTGCATATTTTTAGTATTGCTTCTAGTTTGCTTCTGTAAGCTTTCTTTAGAGGTAAATTGTCTTTACCCTCTATTAGCTCTTTTTTCTTAGCCTGAACAGCTCGACTTCCCAAGTGTTCATTTCTTGCATGAACTTTTCGATAGTTTACAGGGCTTGGTTTGAAGAATCTTTATCTTTCATATGTATTCTCAAGTATACCTTCTAGTATTTTCTTGTCTTGACGATAGGCATTATTGATATATAGTTTGTGCGCCGCCGCTGTCATATATTAAGTCAAGCTCAATGTCTACTGCCCTCTATTATTTACAGTGCTGGCAGTAACCGCTTCAAAAGCTCTAAATTGACAACGATTTACATCTTTTAACTACGGGAGCAACCCGTCTTTGTTACCCAATGCTGCCCCAAGAAGCTTAGAGGGCAGCTTCTATAATGGGGGGACTTGGTTGATCATCTTAATAATGAAAGTAAATTGAAAAGCATATGGAATTCTAAGGTGCTCATGCGTTCCGTAATGTCCACCAACGACAGCTCAGTTCAGGTTCAATTAAAATCTGAGCTTCTGAAATGGTTTCGCATATATCAAATATTACGCGAATTCCTGTTCCGGAACTAGTGCGCATAAATTCAATGGATTCTACATTTTCTGATGATACTATGGCAGTTTCCTTCGCTGAAACATAAAGTGCTATTTGAAAAGATCGCATTACGGCACTGAAGGATATATCAGCTTCAATCTCACTGTTTTTCGATTTTATATTATAACGAAATAGAGCTGAGCTGGTATCCATCTCGACAGGCTCAATGCCAAATTCTTCTAAGAAATCATCGGGGCTCGGAAATTTCATAGTCACTCCTTAGTGAACGGGTATTAAGGTTATAAGTTTACGAGTTCCATTATCAAGTATTTGGAAAGTACTTTTGAAGTTGGCTGCTCGACCCGATGGGCCTATGAATAGGGATTCTCTGACCTCAAACATCCCATACTGATTGGAAAAAGTACTCATAACGTTGCCTTGGGTTTTTGTGGATGACGCCAAATGCTCAGTTAGCATCTGACGGCCAGAAGTAGTATCAGGAACACCAAGTCTCTTCATTTCGAGAGCAAGCTGGTTCGATCTGGCTGCATTATGAGCGTTACTAGCTGCGCGGCCAAATAGGTAGTCAAATTTGCCCGGTGCAATTTCTAGTGAGCCATTTCCGGAACCGTTGCAAAGACCTAAAGGATCAACCCACCCATAAGGATCAGGCGCATACAGATAGAGATTATCCCCACCACTCAACCCAATCGGATCCTGCGTTATAAACCGCCCAATCTCAGGATCGTAATACCGAAACGTGTTGTAGTGAAGCCCTGTCTCGACATCGAAATACTGTCCTTGAAACCTCAGGTGCTGCTCGACCTCGTTCACCACCAGCTTCTCAATCGCTCCCCACGGCCGGTATTTGGCCTGCCAGACGATCTGCCCTTCGGCGTCGGTCATCTCCAGCGGTGTACCAATCTGGTCGGTGTGGAAGTAGTAGATCTTGTTCTCTAACTCGCCCTCTTTCTCATCAACACGGGCGAGCGGGGCATAGCTGCCAGGCTCATAGAGATACAAGCTGCTGTGCTCGGGACCCTCTTCACGCAGCATCCTGAGACCTTGCCAAAGAAAGCGCTTCTCGTCGCTCTGGCCTTTGATCTCCGACTTTTTAGCGACCCGCCTACCCAGGCTGTCGTACTGGTAGCGGCTGGTGCTTTCCACCTGGCTGTTGGCCATGGTCTCGGTTTTGACCAGGCGGTTTTCGCTGTCGTATGTGAAGGTTTGCCAGCGGACGATGCCGACGATTTTCTCGACCAGGTTGCCCCACGCGTCGTACTTGTATTCGTGGTTGCTCCATTGTTTGAGGCGGTTGTCTTTGACGCGGTCGAAGCGGCTGGTGTTGAAGTTGAGGCGGTTGCCAGCGGCGTCGTAGCGAAAGGCTTCGCCTTCGAAGCGTTTTTCGGGGTTGTGTTCAAGCAGGCGGCCGTTGGCTTCGTATTCGTAGGTGACCTCGCCGCGCAGTTTGTCGAGGGTGCGGCTCAGTTCGCCAGCCGGGTCGTACTCGTAGCGGCGGTGGATCGGGTTGTAGGCGTGTTCGACGTAGAGCTCTGGTTTTATGAGCGGGTTCTGGATCTGTGACAGTTTTTCAGCGGGCAGGGTGGTTGCGTACTGCCAGGTCTTGCGCCCCAGTGCGTCATAGCCGAAGCAACTTGTGAGTTTGCCCTGCGTGCGATAGATCTCGCGGTGCAGGTCGTCGCGCTCCATGTCGCTGATCAGTTGGCCATCGAGATTCAGTTGATGCAGGTGACCGCTGCCGTAATACAGATGGTTCAGGTGCTGGCCGGTAGGAAGGGTCAGCGTGGTCAGGTTGCTGAGTGGATCGTAGTCGTAGGTCAGTGCGCCTTGGGGCGACGTCTCCTGCGTTAAACGCCCCAGAATATCGTAGGAAAATTCCAGTTTTTCGGCACTGACACCGAGCTTTCTGCCGCCGTCAGTGGGTGTGCGTTGAATGGACAGTAGGCGGTCGCTGTCGTCGTAGGTGAAATCCTGACGGGCGTCGTCGTTGAGTCTGGCCAGCAGGCGACCAATCGGGTCGCGCTCGAAATACGTGCTGCGCTGTGGCCGTTCGCCTTTTTCGCTGTAGCCGGTTTCTTCGACCTGAGTCAGATTGTTCTACCATATGTATTTGAATTTGTGGGTTGCATCAATGAAACAGAAAAGAGACTAACTCGATGTTAGTAGTCCCATCTGCCAATCTGGTTTTTAAAGAGCTTTTAAGTATAAAGAAGAGTGTTGTCTTTTAATGCTTCTAAGGTTTTTTACTGGGCGGCTTTGGTCTCTAAATTATCACTAGTTTGTCTTTTTTAAAGCCGACAGGCCAATGTCCGTTATAATAAATATCTACGATTTTCTTCCAGTGATCGCCAAGGTCATAATTGCATTCAGATATATACTGTCGAAAAGCAAAACAGATCCCATTTCTGGCAGCAATACTGAAATCATGCGGCCCACATAAAAAAGGCCTTTCTCCAAATTTCTTGTGACTGCCATAACAGATTTATTTACTTTTACTCTGAGCTCGGTTAGTTCTGCTGACGGTTTAGGTAGTTTATAAAATGGGGCGTCTTGGGTTGGCGATATGGGGAGCCATTCAACCTCCGCATAACATCCTTTGAATTCTAGTTCCGAAGGCTCAAGAAAAACCTTTCGCACGTTCTCTATGCAGATAATACTCCCTTCACTAGAAAATAACTCCCCCATGTTAGAGAAGAAATGGCTTTCTTCTATTTTCTCAAACTCCGCATCGATGTTCATGGTTATAGTCTTATGTCAGTTATGGTGCATAAGGAAAAAGTTTTCCGACGTTGTTAAGTTTTGCTCTTGAGTACGCCGCACTATAACTGCCGCCCTGCGGAACCTCAAGTGATATTCGAGCTGCGCACGTATCTAAAGTATTAACCCAGACTGGTATCATAGCTCTTCGATTGCTTTTCTAATCGTAGATAGTAAGAATAGTTCGTAGTTTTCAAATATTATTTTTTTGTTGGGTTCTCTTTTGAATGATAGTTCTGTTTCTATTATTGGATTCTCATGGGGGGCACTATTGATAGAAGTGTCAATAGAATATATAGGACCGTATCCGGAAGACTGGATAACAACCATTTTTGAATCCGCATCGCCTTGTGAGCGTGCTTTCATTGTTGCAAAAAATACGCTGGGAATCGAAGTGGCTGCTAATCCGCTTTTGGTTGCGCCATAATATGTGTCCCCGGCGAATGATAATGCGCCAAATTTTTTAAGGAATAGTTTGTATGAGTATGGGAGCTTTATACCCATTTCTTTCTCGAATTCTAGAATTAAGCTATCACTTGCACTTCCTGCAAATGTCAGCTCTTCTCTACTTGCATTCATTTCGGATTCAATAATTTCTAAATAATTCATAGGTGCGTTTCAAAAGTTAAGTGATCTCTTTTCCCAATAGATCTCTTGGTGGAGAGCGCCCGCTTGTTCAGGTGGCTAGGTGAGTCTTAGTCGTAGGTCAGCGCGCCTTGGGCGCAATGTTCTTGGCCAGCCGCCCCAATTAACCTATGGTGTAATGTTAATCAGTTAGCTGGCCATCAAGATAGCTTTCTAATAGCTCTAAATCAAAGTTATTGTCTTTAATTATTTTCTTGTTAGAGAGTATTTCCTTAAGTAAATCTTTTTTGGAGATTTTTGGGTTTTGCATAATAGCGCAATGTATAAAAATAGCAGGATATGCATAAATATTTGGGGCGTTATTTACGTCTTGAATTGTGCGTTCGCTTGCAATTATGCAACCTGCGATTTTTGGTATGTAATCTTCTTCGATAATTTGTCTGATATGCTTGCTTATAGCGACGGCATCTTCAGGAGTCGGTGTTTTTAATACGCCACCGCTCACCAGTGTGAGTTTTTTATCTTCTATTTTTAATGTGGTATAAGAGCTGCACGCTTTGTTCAGTAAGTTGCTTTTATAGGGGGCGATAAAATTTGCGGTGCATTCGAAAATAGGCCCGCCGAAAACGTGCCAGCCGAGATAGTAGCCATTGGCGTTGGTAAGGTGTTCCAAATAAAGCTCGGCAACATATGCTTTTTCAAACTTAAACTTTAGTTTGTTTTTAGATGCTAAGATTTTTATTTTGTCTGTGCCGATTGACTTGGAGGTGTTGATGGCTTTAAGCTCTTTTAATAGTTCGTTTTCAAATATTTTTCTATTTTCCAGGCTCATAAAATTACCTATATTTTAATATGCTAAAGATCGCATTGTGAGTGGCTCCTTTGCCGCCCAGTTCAATGCCGCGCTGCCCTTTAGTGTCAACTTTAAAAGTCCCTGCAATTCCTTTTGATTGCTTGATCACCCCCCCCGCCTAAGTGAATAGTGGTATTGGCAGGTGTGGACATGTTGTATATGCCTGCTGCTTTTTGGTTTTTTGTGAGTCCGCCTGATCTGTGCTTTACTTCAAATACGTGAATTACACCATTTTTATCTTTGGCCACGAAGTCCGCACGTATTCTGATACCATTAACCTTCATTGTCAGTTCTTCTGCAAGTACCTCGTAATTATTGCGCTCAAGATCACGCTTGGCTTTAAGTCGTCCTTTTTCACCACTTGCAGCACTCTTGCACAGACCCCAAGGATCAACCCACCCATAAGGATTAGGTGCATACAGATAGAGATTATCCCCCCCACTCAACCCAATCGGATCCTGCGTAATAAACCGTCCAATCTCCGGATCGTAATACCGAAACGTGTTGTAGTGAAGCCCTGTCTCGACATCGAAATACTGCCCCTGAAACCTCAGGTTCTGCTCGACCTCGTTCACCACCAGCTTTTCAATCGCTCCCCACGGCCGGTATTTGGCCTGCCAGACGATCTGCCCTTCGGCATCAGTCATCTCCAGCGGTGTACCAATCTGGTCTGTGTGGAAGTAGTAAACCTTGTTCTCTAACTCGCCCTTTTTCTCATCAACACGGGCTAAAGGCGCGTAGCTGCCAGGCTCATACAGATACAAGCTGCTTTGTTCCGGGCTTTCTTCACGCAGCAAGCGAAGGCCTTGCCAGAGAAATAGTCGATGGTCTTTCTGCCCCTTGATCTCCGACTGTTTGCCAACGCGCCTACCCAGACTGTCGTATTGATAGCTGCTGGTGCTTTCCACCTGACTGTTAGCCATGGTCTCGGTTTTGACCAGGCGGTTTTCGCTGTCGTAGGTGAAGGTTTGCCAACGGACGATGCCGACGATTTTCTCGACCAGGTTGCCCCACGCGTCGTATTTGTATTCGTGGTTGCTCCATTGCTTGAGGCGGTTGTCTTTGACGCGGTCGAAGCGGCTGGTGTTGAAGTTGAGGCGGTTGCCAGCGGCGTCGTAGCGAAAGGCTTCGCCTTCGAAGCGTTTTTCGGGGTTGTGTTCAAGCAGGCGGCCGTTGGCTTCGTATTCGTAGGTGACCTCGCCGCGCAGTTTGTCGAGGGTGCGGCTCAGTTCGCCAGCCGGGTCGTACTCGTAGCGGCGGTGGATCGGGTTGTAGGCGTGTTCGACGTAGCGCTCTGGTTTTATGAGCGGGTTCTGGATCTGTGAGAGTTTTTCAGCGGGCAGTGTGGTTGCGTACTGCCAGGTCTTGCGGCCAAGGGCGTCGTAGCCGAAGCAACTGGTGAGTTTTCCCTGCGTGCGGTAGATCTCGCGGTGCAGGTCGTCGCGCTCCATGTCGCTGATCAGTTGGCCATCGAGATTCAGTTGATGCAGGTGACCGCTGCCGTAATACAGATGGTTCAGGTGCTGGCCGGTAGGAAGGGTCAGCGTGGTCAGGTTGCTGAGTGGATCGTAGTCGTAGGCCAGCGTGCCCTGGGGCGACGATTCCTGTGTCAGGCGGCCCAGAATGTCGTAGGCGAATTCCAGTTTTTCGGCCGTGACACCGAGTTTTCTGCCACCGTCGGTGGGTGTGCGCTGAATGGACAGCAGGCGGTCGCTGTCGTCGTAGGTGAAATCCTGACGGGCGTCGTCGTTGAGTCTGGCCAGCAGGCGACCAATCGGGTCGCGCTCGAAATACGTGCTGCGCTGTGGTCGTTCGCCTTTTTCGCTGTAGCCGGTTTCTTCGACCTGAGTCAGATGCCCGCCAAGGTTGTAGCTGAAACGGCGGGTCAACTGGTCGATGCGTTTTTCTTCGATCAGCCGATCGGAGTGATCGTAGGCGAACGTGTAAGTGGCGTCGTTTTCATTGCTCAGCGCCACGAGGCGCAGGGCTCTGTCGTACTGGTAGGCGACCATCAGCCCTTTAGGGTCCTGACGTCTGGTCGGCAGGCCGCGTGCGTTGCGGGCCAGATGGGTGGTCTGGTCCTTGCCGTCAGTGTGTGTCATGACCTGACCGTGGGCGTTGTAGGTGAAGCTCTCGCGGGTGCCGTCCGGATGGTTGATGCTCAGCACTTCGCCGCCAGGTTTGCGTTCCAGTGTGGTGGTGTTGTTCAGGGCATCAGTGACGGCCACCAGTTGATCGCGCTCGTCGTAACGGTACCAGGTGCTCTTGCCCGAGCAGTCCTGGAAGCGCTCGACCTGCGCCAGGTTGTTCCACCACAGGTATTTGGATTTATAGGTCGCATCGATGATGGTGTGCGGCAGGCCATCTTCGCTGTTGAGGTATTCGGTCTTTTGACCCAGCGCATCAATCTCGGCAACCAGATTGCCTTTCGAATCGTAGCGGGCCGTCCAGATGGCGCCGTCAGGGTAAGTGATCTGTTTGACCAGTGTGGTCTTGTAGTGATGCTGATAACGCGTGGTTCGGCCCAGCGGGTCGGCTTCTGCGGTCAGGCGTGACAGATCGTCGTACTCGAAGCCCAGCTGGTTGCCATCGGGCAGCGTCAGGCCGGTGATATTGCCAGTGTTGTCCAGCGCGATACGGTACTGCTCACCACCGAAATCAGTGCTGGCGACGACGCGACGGTCCTTGTTCCAGGTCACCTCGGCGCGACGTCCCAGCACATCGGTTACGCGCGTCCGGCGCGCCTCGAAATCATAATCGAAATGAAAGTGCTCGCCGTCGCTGGTCCAGTGCTCGACCACGCGCGGCTTGCCGTCAAGAACCTCCCAGCGGTATTCGCAACTGAGCCCCAGCGCATTGGCGTGGCGGGTCATCAGGCCATCGGTGTAGCTGAAGTTACGCACCGAGTCGCCATTGCGGTTGTACACACTGTTCAACTGGCCATTGTTGTCGTAGCCATAGCGCACCAGTGTCTCGACGGCCTGGTCGCCGACGATTCGCTTGACGGTGCTCAGACGGTTGGTCACCTCGTCGTAGTGCAGGTGCACGCGATGCCCGCCGGTGGAGCAAATGTCGGTCAGAACGCCGTCTTCGCTGCGTACGAAATGCAGAAAATGACCGAGGGCGTTTTCGACGCGTTGCAGGGGAACTGGCTGGTTGTCGTCGGGCACTTCACCGAAGTAGTAAAAGACGTTATCCAGTGTTTGCAGCAGGTAATGACCACCCTCGGTACGCACCAGGTACAGCTGTTCCTGTGCGTTGTAGATGCGCTGGTTGTAGTCCAGTGTCACGAAGGGCACGCTGCGGCCCTGATTGTCGCTGAGGTACAGAAAGCTGCCCTTGCGCCGCAGGCTTTGTTCCCAGGGCAGCACCCAGCCCTTGCCCAGCGCGCTGTCGACATCAAGGTCGCTGGCGTAGAAGCGTGTCCACTCGATTGGCATCAGGCCGGGCAGGCTGAAATCGGACTCGTCGATCAGCAGCTTGCGCCCGGTGGTGGTGTCGACCGGATTGCCGTGCAGGCCGCCCAGCACTTTTTCGGCCACGGGGGCGACGCCGAAGCGAAAAATGGCGTCCCCGAGAAAGACACCGCCCATGAACTGCAGGGCGCAAGGGCCTGCCGCTTTCAGACCGGCCTGCATGCCCAGCTTGGCAATGCTGAGCACGGCCTTGGCGCCGCCGGCTACGACCAACAGAATGTCCACGGTGTAGCGGGCCATCGCCGAGACTTCGTCGTCCACCGGAAGGTAGCGTTGGGTACCGCCGCCGATGAAGACGTTGGGCGAGCCGGTGCCGATCTTCGCGCCGCAGGTCAGCTTGTCGCCCTTGCGCGCAGCGGGCTGGCCGTTGATGAAGACGTTGCTGGAGCCTTCGGCCACCTTGACGATCGGCGAGTGCTTGTCACACACGGCGGTGCTTTCGATGGCAAAGGCAGCGGGGCGGCCATTGATGAACACGTTGGGCGAGGCAGATTCGATCTGCCCCGCGGGAGAGCTGAAGGCGCTGCCGATACTCTCCCCGATACTGGCGATGGCATTACCGGCCAGGCCGACTGCCATGGCCAGTAAAAAACCGCCGAACCCGCACGTGGCAAAGGTGAGCGAGACATACGCCACTGCCGCGATGCCCACGATCGCTCCGAGCACAAAGCCCGCCATTGCACCGGTGTGTTCGATCTCATCCAGTAACCGCGCTGCCTCGAACATCGCCGTTACTCCTGCGGGCTGCGAGTAGTTGAGGTGCGATCACCTGGCGTGACACTGATATTCTGCAACGGATAGTCCATTAAAGCGTGTCCTGTCAGCGATGAAATAGAGTTCAGGGGGCGGTCAGGCCTTCAAGCATGCTGTCAAAATCCAGCAACCAGGTTTTCAGCGCGGTCTTTTCGGAGTCAATCACGCAGCCCACGCTCAGCCATTGGCGTTCGTTGTGATCGGCACACGGCACGATGGAACCGATCAGGCGTCCATGCCGCTCTTCAAGGCCTGCGTGAAAATGAAAATCCAGCGCCAGCGCGGCATTACCCGCCAACAGCGTTTCATAGTGGCGAATGACCTGGACTTCGCCATGCAGTGGCTGCAGCGCCTTGACGGCTTCGGCGAACGCTTCGGCAAGCGTTGCCTCTTCAGGTACATCGCGACGCTGAATGGAGACGACGACAGGCTCTCCGCCCACTTGAACGGAGGCTTCAATCGCGTTGCACTGGAAATCTTCCGGGAAGCCGAAGTGGAACCCGCCGAAATTGAAACTGCAGGTTGCGTCGCGCAAGGCTTGTGGGACGGGGATAGCCGCTTGAATGATGTCGAGCGCCTGTTGCGCGGCAGCCCGCTCGGCTTCCTCGCGCGCCAGTGCTTCGTCAGCCAGTCGGCGTTCAGAGATACGGTCGTAGAGACTGGTGCGCGTCATGCGGCTTGAACCTTGTTCATCAACTGCTACATCTCCTTATGCAGGCAACGTACTGCCCCGTGGCCCATTTGTAACTGGACGATAAGCACATTAACGGGACCGGCCTATATCTCTGAGCCGACTGATGAGCAGGAAAACCCTGAAAATCCTGTGGGACAAAAGCTACGGACGAACTCTACTTTCAATGGCGAGTGTTTCGACCTTCCTTTAACTGGAAGTTCACTGCGGGCAGGTGAAAGCTTCAGGATGCTCTAGCACTAGCCTCCTGAAGCTTTGGCGGTTACTTGAAACCCTATTTCAACGCCTCGACCTCATCCTCCCGCCGATGCGCCCACTGATACAACGCCGGTAACACCAGCAACGTCAGCGCTGTCGACGACAGAATCCCGCCAATCACCACCGTCGCCAGTGGTCGCTGCACTTCGGCACCAGTCCCAGTAGCGAGGGCCATGGGGATGAAGCCCAGGGAAGCGACCAGCGCGGTCATCAGCACCGGGCGCAGGCGGGTGAGGGCTCCTTCGGTGATGGCGTCGTGCAGCGAGCGGCCTTCTTCGCGCAGGCTGCGGATGAAGGCGATCATCACCAGGCCGTTCAGCACCGCCACACCCGACAGGGCGATGAAGCCCACGCCTGCGGAGATCGACAGGGGAATATCGCGCAGCCACAGGGCCATGACGCCGCCGGTGAGGGCGAACGGTATGCCGGTGAACACCAGCAGGCCGTCCTTGAGGTTGTTGAACATCATGAACAGCAGCGCCAGTACCAGCAGCAGCGCCACCGGCACGACAATCTGCAGGCGTTTGGTGGCCGATTGCAGTTGCTCGAACTGGCCGCCCCAATTGGTCCAGTAGCCGGCCGGGATCTGCACGCCGTTATCGATAGTGGTGCCTGCTTCTTCGACAAACGAGCCAAGGTCTCGGCCGCGCACGTTGGCGCTGACGATGACCACACGTTTGCCGTTCTCGCGGCTGATCTGATTCGGGCCGAGCACCAGGTCAAGGCTGGCGACCTGGGACAGCGAGATAAAGCTGATCTGCTGGTTGCTGTTGGCGCTCGCAGGCACCGGAATGAGCAGGCTGGAGAGCCCGTTCACATCGGTGCGCAGTTGCTCGGACAGGCGCACCACCATGTCGAAGCGGCGATCACCTTCATACAACGTTCCCGCCTGACGACCGCCCAGCGCAATGGCGATGGCGTCCTGCACATCGGCCACGTTGAGGCCGTAACGCGCGGCCTTGTCGCGATCGATGTTGATGGTCAGTACCGGCAGGCCGGTGGTCTGTTCCACTTTCACTTCTGAAGCGCCTGGCACTTTTTGCAGGGTGGCGGCAATTTTTGCGGCGGTCTGGTTGAGCACGTTCATGTCGTCGCCGAACACTTTCACCGCGACGTCACTGCGTACACCGGAAACCAGCTCGTTGAAGCGCAACTGGATCGGCTGGGACAGTTCGTAGTTGCTGCCCGGCACACTGGCGGCGGCCTTTTGCAGGTCGGCTATCAGTGCCTCACGGGACTTGTCCGGGTCCGGCCATTCGCTTTGTGGTTTGAGCATCACGTAGCTGTCGGAGATGTTGGGCGGCATCGGGTCGGCGGCGATCTCGGCGGTGCCGGTGCGGGCGAACACGCGCTGCACTTCCGGTACTTTTTCGATGATGGCTTTTTCCAGACGCTGCTGCATGTCCACCGACTGGGTCAGGCTGGTGCCGGGAACCCGTAGCGCCTGCAGGGCGAAGTCGCCTTCGCTCAGGCTCGGGATGAACTCGCTGCCCATGCGGCTGGCGGTGAAGCCCGACAAGACAATCAGCACCAAGGCCATTCTGAATGCGATGGCGCGATGCCCCAGCACCCAGCTCAGGATCGGCGCGTAACGGTGGCGAGCGGTGCGCATCACCAGGCCTTCTTCTTCCTTGACCTTGCCGGTGACGAACATGGCGATGGCGGCAGGCACGAAGGTCACCGAGAGGATCATGGCACCGAGCAGGGCGATGACCACAGTGAACGCCATAGGGTGGAACATTTTGCCTTCCACACCGGTGAGGGCGAAGATCGGCAGGTACACGACCATGATGATCAACTGGCCGAAAATCAGCGGCCGACGGGCTTCTCTGGCGGCGGCGAAGACCTCGTGGAAACGCTCGGAGCGGGTCAGCATGCGGCCGTATTTCTTCTGGGCATGCGCCAGCCTGCGGATCGCGTTTTCGACGATCACCACCGCGCCGTCGACGATAATGCCGAAGTCCAGCGCGCCCAGGCTCATCAGGTTGGCGCTGACCTTGTTGGTGAACATGCCGGTAAAGGTGAACAGCATGGCCAGCGGAATCACCATGGCGGTGATCAGCGCAGCACGGATATTGCCCAGAAACAGGAACAGAATCACGATGACCAGAATCGCGCCTTCGATCAGGTTCTTTTTCACTGTTGCGATGGCTTTTTCGACCAGGTTGGTGCGGTCGTAAACCGTTACCGCTTCGACGCCTTCGGGCAGTGTGCGATTGATGTCGGCGAGTTTGGCGGCCACGGCCTGTGACACCGTCCGGCTGTTTTCACCGATCAGCATGAACACCGTACCAAGCACCACTTCACGGCCGTTTTCGGTGGCTGCGCCGGAGCGCATTTCCTTGCCGATACCGACCTCGGCCACGCTGCTGATTCTGATAGGCGTGCCCTGCACATTGGCGATGACGATGTTGGCGATGTCGTCCACGGTGCCCAGCTGACCCGGTGCGCGTATCAGCAGTTGCTCACCGCCGCGCTCGATGTAGCCTGCGCCGACGTTGGCGTTGTTGCGCTCAAGCGCAGCCACCAGATCGTTCAGTGTCAGTTTGTAGGCCGCCAGCTTCTTCGGATCCGGCGCAATCTGATACTGCTTGGCAAAACCGCCGATGGTGTTGATCTCGGCCACGCCCGGCACGTTGCGCAGTTGCGGCTTGATGATCCAGTCCTGAATCACTCGCAGGTCGGTCGGCGTGTAAGGCGTGCCGTCTTCTTTCAGTGCGCCCTCTCGGGCCTCGACCGTCCACAGAAATATCTCGCCAAGGCCGGTGGAAATCGGCCCCATCATCGCGTCGACGCCTTCAGGCAACTGGTCCTTGGCAATCTGCAGGCGCTCGCCCACCAACTGCCTGGCAAAGAACAGGTCAGTGCCGTCTTCGAAAATCACCGTGACCTGAGACAGGCCCGAGCGCGACAGCGAGCGCGTCTGTTGCAGACCGGGCAGGCCTGCCATGTTGGTCTCGATGGCGAACGTGATGCGCTGTTCGGTTTCCAGCGGCGAGAAGCCGGGTGCCGACGTGTTGATCTGCACCTGTACGTTGGTGATGTCGGGGACGGCATCGATAGGCAGTTTCTGGTAACTGGCAATGCCTAGCCCAGCCATGAGCAGCACAGCAAGCATCACGACGATGCGCTGTTCAATCGCGAATTGAATCAACCGTTCAAACATGGAGGTGTACTCGTGTGACGCAGATCAATGGGCGTGCTCGGCGGAGCCTTTGCCCAGCTCCGACTTGAGGATGAAACTGCCCGCGGCAGCCACTTGTGTACCGCCAGCCAGGCCTTTGACGATTTCCACATGGCCGCCATCGCGGCGACCGAGCGTTACCGGTGTCAGTTGAAAGCCTTCAGCGTTGCGTACGAAGACCGAGGGTTTGTCCTCAATCGACTGAATCGCAGACTCGGGAATGCTGACCGCCACGCTGGTCTGCTCGGCGGCGACTTCCACCGACACGAACAGGCCGGGACGCCAGGCACCCTGCGGGTTGGCAAGGGTCACGCGCACGGCGGCGGCGCGGGTCTGCTCGCCCAGCAGGCTGCCGACGTAACCAATCTTGCCTTCGACCCGCGCATTCAGATCGGGCGCGCTGACGATGACCGGACGACCGACCACCACCTTGTCCAGATCCTTGGGCGCTACGCCGAAGGTGGCCCAGACACGCGACAGGTCGGACAGCGTGAAGGCATTGCTCGCTTCGCTGACCATCTCGCCGATGCCGAGGTGTTTCTCCACGACCATGGCGTCAAATGGCGCGATCAATTCGTAGCGATTGCCCGCGGATGGGTTCAGGCTGGCACCGATGGCGCTGATCTTCTGTCGGGCGTTGGCCAGGTTGATGTCGGCCTCCTGAAACTCCTGGCGCGCTTGCAAGTAGTCCTGCTCGGCGGAAATCTTGTCTTCCCAGAGTTTTTTCTCGCGCTGTAGCGTCAGGCGTGCCAGTTCCTGGCGGCGTTGTGCGGCGTTCAGTTCGCTGCGTTGATCGGAGATCTGCTGGCTGGCAATCACCGCCAGCACCTGGCCCTTTTTCACGGCTTGACCCAGATCGACCTTCACTGATTCGACCACACCGCTGACCCGAGGCACGACATGCGCGGTGCGGTCCTCATCAAAGCGGATTTCGCCGGGGAAGGTCACAGTGGTGCTCATCTGTCGAGGTTCTGCGCTTGCCAGCTCGATGCCGGCAGTCTTGATCTGCTCGGCGCTCAGTTCGATGTGTCCTTCTTCCTCTTCTTTATGGGAAGACTCGGAGGCTGCGGCGTCCGGTTTTTTCGCCTCGTTGCCGTGGTCTGGCTCTTCAGCATGGCCCTGCTCGGATTCATGCGCGTGCCCATCGGCTGACGGCTCTGTTTCAGTTGCGAATGGCAGCATCTGCGGGTTCAGCGTCAGACTGCCCAGACCAATGATGGCCACCACCGCCAGCGTGATGGCAATGCTTCGTTTGTTGTTCATAAAGGCTCCCGGCGATCAGGTGCTTGCGGCACCTTGCGATACGCTCGATACAGGCGGAAAAGGAAAGTCAGGGGTTGAAGCTGAACCGGTTGAGATCACCGTGAATTCGCTCGACAGCCACTCGGGCTTCGGTGGCAGTCGCCAGTGATTCCAGGTACTGGCTGCGCGCTGAAATCAGCGTTCGTTGCGCATCCAGCACTTCCAGAAAACCGAACTTGCCCATTTCGAAACCGCGCGTTGCGGTGTCGACGGCGCGCTGCGCGGCGGGCAGGATGACCTGATTGAAGGACTCGACTTCCTGCGCCGCGGTGCTCCACTGATCGAGGGCGGACTGGGTCTGGGTACGCAGCTTGAGCTCAACGGCATTGCGCAGGTCGCGTGACTGGTCGGCCCGGCGGGATGCTGCGAGCACGTTGCCCTGGTTTCGATCGAATAGCGGCAGTGGCATCGACAGGCCCACGACATTGACCCGTTCGCGCTCTTCGCGGCTGTACTGGCTGCCGACGCTGACGGTCAGGTCCGGGATGCGCTTGGCGCGTTCTGAACCCAGCGCGGCTTCGCGCTGTTCTATTTGCGCCTGAGCGAGGCGTAGCTCTGCGGACTGGTTGATGGCGCTCAGTAGCTTTGCGCTCGGTGGCAGCTTGCCCGGCGACAGATCGGTGTATTCCAGACGCTCGAAAGAGGCGACCGGCGAACCTGTGGTGCGCGCCAGTTCACGGTTGCTGTTGATCTTCAGGGTCTCGGCGCGCCGTACCAGCAGGTCGGTTTCAGCCAGTTGCACCTGGGCGCGCGTGCCCTCCACCGGTGACACCTTGCCCGCCCGAACACGCCCTTCGGCAACCTGCAGGCCGCGTTCGGCCAGTGTTCTGGACTGGCGCGCCAGGTCCAGACCTGCCTGCGCCCGCGCCGCTGCGTAGAACGCCTGAACCACTTCGGCCCGCAGTTCGTTGCCGCGTCGCTCAAGCTCCAGCCGGGCGGCGTCCTGGCCCTTGCTGGCGGCTTCGATGCGTGCTCCGCGCTTGCCGCCCAGTTCCAGTGCCTGGCTGAGCATCACGGTGGTGGTGCTGGTCTCGCGGCGTGTGTCTTCAACCTCCCACGACACCACCGGGTTGGGAATCAGCCCGGCCTGCTGGCGATCACCTTCGGCAACGCCGATCTCCCATTGCGCGGCGGCGAGTTCCGGGTTGCGCGCAAAGGCTGCGTCCAGCGCCTGAGCCAGGCTGATGCCCTGGGCTGCTGCGATGCCGGGAGCAGCAAACGGCAACAGCAGCAGGCAAAGTGCAGCGACTTTCATGCCGGGCACCCTGTTACCAGACCGGTACGCCGAGTGCGTACGTTGTTCTTCAGTCGCATGAATTACCCTGTCCATGAAGCACCCCATCAAAACAAAAAACAAACAGGCACCTTGGCGCTGAAGTTGGCTGTGGGGACTTTATGTAACCGGAGCTATCAGAGGGATTGCTGGAAAATTACGATTTTGTTATCCAGCAAGATAAGCGTTTCTTTTCAGTACACTGCACGGCATCGTCATCATCCGTTCATCAAACAGGAAGCCTGGTTATGCGAATCCTTGTCGTAGAGGACGAGCCGAAAACTGCCGAGTACATGCATCAGGGTCTGACCGAAAGTGGCTATATCGTCGATATCGCTGCAACCGGGCTCGATGGCCTCTATCTCGCGCAGCATCAGGCTTACGATGTGGTGATACTGGATGTGAACCTGCCGGAAATGGACGGCTGGGAGGTATTGAGTCGCCTGAGGAAGACGGTCAGTACGCGCGTCATGATGGTCACTGCACGAGGGCGCCTGGAAGAGAAGGTCAAGGGTCTGGAATTGGGCGCGGATGACTATCTGGTCAAGCCGTTCGAGTTTCCCGAGCTATTGGCAAGGGTCCGCACGTTGATGCGGCGCAGCGAGCAGACCACCACCTCCAAGGTGTTGCAGGTTGGCGATCTGGAGCTTGATCAAGGGCGGCACCGGGCGTTTCGCGGCAGCCAGCGCATCGACCTGACCACCAAGGAGTTCGCGCTGCTGCACTTGCTGATGCGTCACAGCGGTGAAGTCATGTCGCGTACCCAGATCATTTCTCTGGTCTGGGACATGAACTTCGATTGCGACACCAATGTGGTGGAAGTGTCGATCCGTCGCCTGCGCGCGAAGATCGACGATCCTTTCGAGACCAAGCTGATCCACACGTTGCGCGGCGTGGGCTATGTGCTGGAAGTGCGTGAATGAAACCGACGCGTCTGTCGACGCGCCTGGGGCTGACCGTCACTGCGCTGATTGCGTGCCTGGTGCTGGTAATGGAAATGCTCGCTTATGCGGCTATTTCCCGTCAGCTCGATCTGCGCGCCGAAGACAGCCTGAACGAGAAGTTCGCGCAGATCGAACACAGCATGAGCGAGGGATTTCTCGGCATCGAAGACATTGTTCAATACCCTCATACCCTGCGTGACCAGATCATCGGACACGACAGCTATTCGTTGATGGTGCTCGACGCGGGCAACCCTCGGCAGCAATTGATGATGGTCGGTAACGAGGAAGGCCGGAACCTGCCTGTCCCCGAGGCAGATCACATACCTCAAGGCTTTCAGGAGTTGCAGTCGGTACACGGCCACAAGATTCTGATGGGTTACAGGGAAATACACCTCAAGACAGGGCAGGACATTCTCGTCAGGCTGTCGATGGATCGGGAAAGTGACAGCACGCTGCTGCACGCTTATTTGAAATCGACTTTCCTGATACTGCCGGTGATCTTGCTGCTGGTCGGCTTCGGTGCCTGGTGGGTGGTGCGTCGTGGTCTCAGGCCGTTGGGCGCTTTCAGAAAAGTAACGGCGCTGATCTCGGCTCGCGATCTGTCTCATCGCATGAAAGTGAAGGGCCTGCCTGATGAATTGCGCGACCTGGCGCATGCGGTCAATTTCATGCTGCACCGGCTGGACGGCGATGTGCAGCAGCTGGCGCAGTTCTCGGACGACCTCGCGCATGAGTTGCGCTCGCCCATGAACAACCTGATGGGCAAGGCGCAGGTCACGCTTTCCAGGCCGCGCCCTTCGGAAGAGTACAAGCAGGCGCTGGAATCGTGCACCGAGGAACTGGAACGCATGTCGCGCATGATCAGCCAGATGCTGTTTCTGGCCAGTGTCAGCCAGCCTGCCGCGCCGTTGCCGGTTGAGGTCATCGACCTGCGCGAAGAGGCCGACAAGGTCGCCGAGCTGTTTTCATCTTCGGCGGAAGAGCGCGACATCACCTTGCAGGTTCAGGGCAACGCGAAGGCAACAGGCGACCGGCTGATGATTCAGCGAGCGATTTCGAACCTGCTGTCCAACGCTATTCGCCACGGTCTGTCCGGCAGTCTCATTACTATCACCCTTGCCACGCATGCAGATGAAGTGTCACTGGCGGTGCGCAATGCGGGCGAGGGGATCGATGCCGAACACCTGCCGCGGCTGTTCGATCGCTTCTATCGGGTTCATGTCAGCCGCGCGCGACAGCAGGGCGGGACGGGGCTTGGGCTGGCGATTGTGCGTTCCATCATGAGCCTGCATGAAGGGCAGGTGACGGTCGAGAGCGAGCCCGGACACTTCACTACGTTCAGCCTGATCTTTCCTAAACTGGTGTAATGCGTCAGGTTGCTGGTCGTTCTTCAAGAACCTTTCGCTGCCCCCCGGCTCATAGCTTGTGAGCGGGTATTGCCCGGATGCTTCAGATGAAGCTGAACCTATAAGGATGGACGTATGACAGTTGCTTTCTGGTGCGTGCTGGTCGCGATCCTGCTGCCGATTATGTGTGCCGGTATCGCCAAGTTCGGCAGCGGCAAATTCGGCAGTGGGCACAATCATGACCCGCGCGCCTTTCTCGACAAGCTGGAGGGTTTCCCGCGCCGTGCGCATGCTGCTCAACTGAACAGCTTTGAAGTGACCCCGGCGTTCGCCGCAGCGGTCATCATTGCGCACATTGCCGGCAATGCGCAGTTGGTGACCATCGATGTACTGGCCGTGCTGTTCATCACCAGTCGTCTGCTTTACATCATCTTCTATCTGGCTGACCTCGCCGCACTGCGTTCGATAGTCTGGCTGGTGGGCATGGGGCTCATCGTCGCGCTGTTCGGCGTGTCGGCTTTCCCGGCCGTATCCTGACAGCCAGGTTGCGGCGCTGCCGATAAGCAGCAGCGCCGCGACCTTGATCAATCGTCCGGCTGGACTTTCTCAAGGTCGGTCTGGGCTTCTTGCAACTCTTTGCGCGACTCGGCCAGCTTGTCCTTGCGCTTGTTGATCTTCTCCGGATCACCCTTGTCCATGGCCTTGTTCAAGTCGGTCTGGCGGCGGCTGACTTCCTGCTTGGCGTCCAGCACCTTCTGCTTTCTCTGCTTGATCAATGAGGTCTCGGTGCAGTTGGCATTGACCTCGGCGAGGGCCTTCTCAAGCCCGGTCTGCTCGGCCTTGTTACCCTCAGTTTTGGCGTCCTGAATCTTGCTGCTGATTTCCTGGCTTTTGATCTGGCACTCGGAAGGTGCGGGTGCCTGCTCATCTGCCAGCAGCGTTGTAGCCAGCAGCGTGCAACTGGTGAAAAGGATCAGTGGTGATAAAAACTGCATATGAACTCCGTTTGAACACGGACAAAAAATGGACGTCCGCTACTTAAAACCTGAAATACCCTGAGCCTGCAATTGATGGCTCAATGCCTGCACCTCTGGGGCCTGAAAAAAAGACCTCAGTTTCGCTGCCCGGCCAGGCCCTATGCCCGGCTCTGCTTGCCATTGCTCAACGCTACGCCCGGCCAGTTCCTGCCAATTGTCAGGAAGTGTTGCGCTTCCTGTAGGCGGCAGTCCGATGGCCTTGAGCCACGTCTGAAACGGCCGTTCACGCGCTGTTTGCAGGCTGGCGAGCAGTTTAGCGCTGCTGCGCTCTGCGAAGCCGGGAATGTTAGCAAGCTCAGCATGATTCAGGGTCATCCAATCGAGCAGGCTCTCTATTTGGCCGTTTTCAATGAGTTTGTCCCAGGTCCCCGGACCGACGCCGGGCAGCGCAAGGCCTTTCTTGCCGCTGAGCCAGATCAGTCTGGCGCGGAACTGGCTTTCACAGCCTGGTGTGGCTTGCCAGCAGCTCAACTCATGAAAGTCATCGGCTTGCGGAATGATCATTTCAACTCGCTCGGCCGCGCGGGATATCACGCCGTCGAGTCTCGGAATCGTCAGCCCGGCCAGGCTTACGGCAACTTGATCGCCAGGCCTTATATCCAGCGTTTGCCAGCGTTGCAGTGAGCCGGTGCTGATGCGGCTGACGGTACGGTCGTCGAGACGTACCGGGGTCAGCTCCAGCACAGGGGTAATCCTGCCGCTGCGACCGATATTGAAGCTGACCTTGCGCACCTCGGCCAGTGCCTGTGCGTAAGGGTGCTTCCAGGCCGCAATCCAGTAAGGCGCACTGGCTTGCCAGCGTTGCATCGGTGGGCGCTGGCCCTGACGCATGATCACGCCATCTGTCGCGAATGGCAGAGGATTGCGGTACCAGTGCTCGCGCCATTTCGCAGCCTGAACATGATTTTCCAATGGGTGCGTGTACGCCTCGCTGTCCTCAAAGCCCATGGCTTGCAGGCCTGCGAGTCGTTGAGCCATATCGGCAGGCCCGTTCGGCCAGTCCCAGACGAATAGCCCGATGGCATCAGCCTGCTGCGGGCTGATTGTCTGTCGCGCCAATAGCCCTGCAACCTTGCTGCGCGCGTTGACGCTGCCGGATATTGCCTGAATATGATCGGTCAACCGCCAGTACAGCTCGCCTTGCAGGATCAGGGAGTCATGTTGGGGTAGACGCTGAGGAATGGCCTTTATCAGTCGTGCCTGCGAAGTCCAGTCCTGGCCCTTGCGCCCATCGCCGCGACTGATCGCCTGCACCAGCTGACCTTTTTCGTAAACGAGTGTGACTGCCACGCCGTCGATCTTGGGCTGAATCCACAGGTCGTTGCGGCCTTTCAGCCAGGCCTCGACACTGCTTTCGTCCGCCAGCTTGTTAACGCCCGTATGCGGTACGGGATGAGGCAGCGGGCCAACAGCTGTCGTTAGCGGATCGGACTCGGGTGTGGAAACGGCAAAGCACGAGCGCCACACGCTCAGCTTCTGCCGCGCCTGATCGTAAAGCTCGTCCGGGATTTGCGAGAGGCCCTGGCGATGGTAGCTGTCGTCCCACGCGGCAACCTGCTGTTGCAAGGCCGTGACCTCGCTGCGTGCCTTGGCTGCAGACCAGCCAGGGCATTGGCTGGCATGGCCGAGGCCGGGCAGAAGAAACACAAGAGCGAACGTCATCAGGCGAATGGTGGGCAGCATCGAAGCATCCTTGCGTTAGGAATGGGCTCGATGAGGCTAGTCGTTGTCGTATGGTGAAGGGGTAAGGCTTGGTTACCGGGTTTTGCGATAGCGCAGGGCGGCACGCCCACGCGGAGTGCTCAGCGGCTGCACCGGCCTCTTCGTGAGCAAGCGCACACGCCCTTCAGGCAGAAGCGCAGAGCATCGGGCACGATAGTTGAGGTTATCGTTCCTCACGCTCCAGCGTGGGAACGCAGTTCTCGACGCTCTGCGTCGTCAAGAGTACGCGGAGCGTCCAGAAAGGCATGCGACGCAGAGCGCCGCACGATAGTCGCGCCGGCACCGGCGTCTTCGTGAGCAAGCTCGCACGCCCTTCGGGCAGAAGCGCAGAGCATCGGGCACGATAGTTGAGGTTATCGTTCCTCACGCTCCCGCGTGGGAACGCAGTTCTCGACGCTCTGCGTCGTCAAGAGGACGCGGAGCGTCCAGAAAGGCATGCGACGCAGAGCGCCGCACGATAGTCGCGACTGCACCTGCCCCTTTGTGAGCAAGCTCGCACGCCCTTCGGGCAGAAGCGCAGAGCATCGGGCACGATAGTTGAGGTTATCGTTCCTCACGCTCCCGCGTGGGAACGCAGTTCTCGACGCTCTGCGTCGTCAAGAGGACGCGGAGCGTCCAGAAAGGCATGCGACGCAGAGCGCCGCACGATAGTCGCGACTGCACCTGCCCCTTCGTGAGCAAGCTCGCACGCCCTTCGGGCAGAAGCGCAGAGCATCGGGCACGATAGTTGAGGTTATCGTTCCTCACGCTCCCGCGTGGGAACGCAGTTCTCGACGCTCTGCGTCGTCAAGAGGACGCGGAGCGTCCAGAAAGGCATATGACGCAGAGCGCCGCACGATAGTCGCGACTGCACCTGCCCCTTCCCCTTCGTGAGCAAGCTCCCACAAAGGCTGGGTACGCATGACTCTTGCCAATACAGCCCGGCCGCATTTCACGGCGAAACTGTGTCTTGACCACTCATTAAAAAAAGCCAGACTGAGTAGTTGATTCAACTCAGGGATTGGAGCCAATGGACATCTCGACTCTTGCTGTATTCATTCCGGCCTGCTTTGCGCTGAACATGGCGCCCGGTCCGAACAATCTTCTGTCGATCAGTAATGCTACGTGCTATGGCTTCACCAGCTCTTGCGTCGGCGGAGCGGGGCGCTTGTTGGCGTTTGTCATCATGATCGCCTTGGCTGGTGCAGGACTGACTGCCGTGTTGCATACGTCCGAATGGTTGTTTCATGTGATCAAGGTCGTTGGTGCGGCGTATCTGTTTTATCTCGCGGTGCAGTTGTGGCGCGCTGCTCCGTCCATACAGGACCAGGCAGCGGTCACAACAGCCAACGCTGGCAGCCTTGCGCGGCAAGAGTTTCTGGTGGCTATTGGTAATCCGAAAGCGATCCTGCTGTTTACTGCTTTTCTTCCGCAGTTTGTGGATCACCAGAGTGATGTGTCAGGTCAGTTCGCGGTGCTGGGTAGTTTGTTTCTGGTATTGGAGTGCGTAGCGATCGCGTTGTATGCCGCGATGGGGATACATGCTCGTCGCCTGTTGGCGAAACCCAGTGGCAAGCGGTTGTTCAACAGGGTGTGCGCAGGGTTGTTGGCGGGCGCTGCATCGGTACTGCTGGTGTCGCGGCGTGCTTGAAGTGTGAACGCGGAATAACTGCCGCGCAGACGAAAAAAAGCCCCGAAACGACTAGGTCGTACGGGGCTTTTTTCTGGGTTTTTACAGACCGGCAGCGGCGCGCAGGGCGTCGGCGCGGTCGGTTTTTTCCCAGGTGAAGGCGGTGAAGGTGTCATCGCCAACGGTCATTTCGACCGGGGTACGACCGAAGTGGCCGTAGGCCGCAGTGGCCTGGTACATCGGGTGCAGCAGGTCGAGCATGGTGGTGATGGCGTATGGGCGCAGGTCGAAGTTGTCGCGGACCAGCTTGATGATCTTGTCATCGGACAGCTTGCCGGTGCCGAAGGTGTTCAGCGAGATCGACGTCGGCTGTGCCACGCCGATAGCGTAGGACACCTGAATTTCGCAACGCTCGGCCAGACCGGCAG
The DNA here is from genome assembly GCF_020917325.1 of Pseudomonas savastanoi. Lineage (NCBI taxonomy): Bacteria > Pseudomonadati > Pseudomonadota > Gammaproteobacteria > Pseudomonadales > Pseudomonadaceae > Pseudomonas > Pseudomonas savastanoi. The sequence continues at coordinate 5,555,469 of NZ_CP076652.1, read as the reverse complement.
CCACGATATTCTTGGCAACGTAACGACCGGCGTAAGCGGCCGAACGGTCAACCTTCGATGGGTCCTTGCCGGAGAATGCACCGCCACCGTGACGGGCCATGCCGCCGTAGGTGTCGACGATGATTTTGCGGCCGGTCAGACCACAGTCGCCTACCGGGCCACCGATGATGAAGTTGCCGGTCGGGTTGATGTGGAACTGAGTGTCCTTGTGCAGCAGGTGCGCAGGGATGACGTGCTTGACGATCAGCTCCATCACGCCTTCGCGCAGGTCCTTGTACGACACATCCGGGTTGTGCTGAGTCGACAGCACGATGGCGTCGACACCGACAACCTTGCCGTTTTCATAACGGCAGGTAACCTGGGATTTGGCATCCGGGCGCAACCACGGCAGCAGGCCGGATTTACGCGCTTCAGCCTGACGCTGCACCAGTTGGTGAGAGAAAGTGATCGGCGCGGGCATCAGCACGTCGGTTTCGTTGCTGGCGTAGCCGAACATCAGGCCCTGGTCGCCAGCGCCCTGATCTTCAGGCTTGCTGCGGTCAACGCCTTGGGCGATGTCTACCGACTGTTTGCCGATGATGTTCATCACGCCGCAAGTCGCGCCGTCGAAACCGACGTCGGAGCTGTTGTAGCCGATGTCGAGGATGACGTTACGCACAATGTCTTCCAGATCGACCCAGGCCGAAGTCGACACTTCGCCAGCGATGATTGCCACACCGGTCTTGACCAGTGTTTCGCACGCTACGCGGGCGTATTTGTCTTCAGCGATGATAGCGTCCAGAACCGCGTCGGAAATCTGGTCGGCGATCTTGTCCGGATGCCCTTCGGACACGGACTCGGAGGTGAAAAGTGAATATTCGCTCATCTCTACGGGTTTCCTTCATTTTACCGATGGTGAGTGTCGCCAGCCGGTCGCTGAAAATGGCGAACCTGGATCTGGAAACCATTACGTAAGCCTACATAGAGGCTTTCCCCGGGAACTAGCCCCGCAGCGATGGCCCAACGGGCCAGGTCTTCCTGCTCGAAACCTAACCAGAGATCGCCACAGGCCTCCCTGGCCCAGCTCTGGTCATGACTACACAATTCTGTTACCAGCAAACTACCGCCGGGTTTTACGTGTTCGGCCAGTTGCCTGAGGGCTTGGGCCGGGACTGCGAAATGATGCAGCACCATGTTGAGGACGACGCAGTCGGCACTGACTTTAGCGTCCGTCAGTGCATCGGCCAGCCTCAGCTCAACGTTAGCCAGCGCCTTGCGCTCGCAGACGCCACGCGCCAGGTCCAGCATCACCGGGCTGTTGTCCATCGCGATAACCTGGCGGAAGCGCCGGGCCAGCTCTGGCAGAAAGCCGCCGTCGCCGGGGCCTACTTCCAGCGCCGTTGCCTGCGCGCCGAAGCTCAGTTTGTCGAGCAATGTCAGCAGGCTTTCGCTGTACTGCGCCAGACCGGCGATAAGGTCTTGCTGGGCACGAAACTTTTCGGCAGTACGGGCAAAGAAATCCTGACTGGCCAATGCACGTTGCCGATGCACCAGACCTATGCGGCTCTGTACGTCTTCCGGCAGGTTCAGCGTGTCCACTTCATCAAGCAGCGCCGCATGTAGCCTGCCGCCCGGCAATTCAGTGTGGGGCAGGGCGCGACGGTAGAAAATCGCGTTGCCTTCACGCCGCGTTGCAACCAGATCCGCCTGCGCCAGCACCTTGAGGTGGTGACTCATGCCAGACTGGCCAATGGCAAAAATCTGCGCCAGCTCAAGCACGCCGAACGAATCGTTGGTCAGCACACGCAGTACGTTAAGCCGCAAGGGATCGCCGCCGGCCTTGCACAATGCAGAGAGGTCGTCGCATGCATCATGGCGAATGGCAGGTACACGCAGGTTCATAGCTGCGCAGTCTAGAGAGCGATCCGGAGCGCTGCAAGGGCAATATCAAAAAGTTTTGATATTGCTGGATGGGTGGCACCGGTCAGGCCTAGTGAACTTGTTGCGCTGACGGGTAATCCAGTCTTTACAGGGCAAATAATGTCCGTAACCCCGGAAAAAAGCCTATGGTCGACTATCTGTGATTGCCCCCGGCCTGTCCCTGAGGGAAAATGGCCGTCTTTTTTCCGATCCTAATTTTACAATTCCCAGGAGATCAGCGATGCCAAGCCGTCGTGAGCGTGCCAATGCTATTCGTGCCCTAAGCATGGATGCCGTGCAAAAAGCCAACAGCGGCCATCCGGGTGCCCCGATGGGCATGGCGGATATCGCCGAGGTTCTGTGGCGTGATTATCTCAAGCACAACCCGGCAAACCCCGCGTTCGCTGACCGTGACCGTTTCATCATGTCCAACGGCCATGGTTCGATGCTGGTCTATTCGTTGCTGCACCTGACCGGCTACGACCTGTCCATCGACGACCTGAAAAACTTCCGTCAACTGCACAGCCGCACACCGGGTCACCCCGAGTTTGGCTATACCCCAGGCGTTGAAACCACCACTGGCCCATTGGGTCAGGGTTTTGCCAACGCCGTCGGTTTTGCCGCTGCCGAGAAAACCCTCGCCGCACAGTTCAACCGTCCAGGCCATTCCATCGTTGATCACCATACCTACGTGTTTATGGGTGATGGCTGCATGATGGAAGGTATTTCCCATGAAGTCGCTTCCCTGGCCGGCACGTTGCAGCTGAAAAAGCTGATCGCGTTCTACGACGACAACGGCATCTCCATTGATGGCGAAGTCGAAGGCTGGTTTACCGACGATACGCCTAAGCGCTTCGAGTCCTACGGCTGGTTGGTTATCCGCAATGTCGACGGTCATGACCCTGAAGAAATCAAGACCGCCATCGACACCGCGCGCAAGAGCGACAAGCCGACGCTGATCTGCTGCAAGACCACCATCGGCTTTGGCTCGCCGAACAAGCAGGGCAAGGAAGAATCCCACGGTGCGCCGCTGGGTGCGGACGAAATCGCCCTGACTCGCGCGGCCCTGAAATGGAACCACGGTCCTTTCGAAATTCCGGCTGATATCTACGCCGAGTGGAATGCGAAAGAAAAAGGTCTGGCTGCCGAAGCCGAGTGGGATCAGCGCTTTGCTGCCTATTCCGCCGCTTTCCCTGAACTGGCCAACGACTTCATCCGTCGCATGAGCGGCGAGTTGCCTGCTGACTTTGCGGAAAAATCCGCTGCTTATGTCGCCGAAGTCAACGCCAAAGGCGAAACCATCGCCAGCCGTAAGGCCAGTCAGAACGCCCTGAGCGCACTGGGCCCGTTGCTGCCGGAAATTCTCGGTGGTTCGGCCGACCTGGCCGGCTCCAACCTGACCATCTGGAAAGGCTGCAAGAGCATCACTGGCGAAGACCCTAACGGCAACTACCTGCACTACGGTGTTCGTGAGTTCGGCATGGGCGCCATGATGAACGGTATCGCCCTGCACGGCGGCTTCGTGCCGTACGGCGCAACCTTCCTGATCTTCATGGAATACGCTCGCAACGCGGTGCGTATGGCCTCGTTGATGAAGAAGCGCGTGATCTACGTATTCACCCACGACTCCATCGGTCTGGGCGAAGACGGCCCGACTCACCAGCCGATCGAGCAACTGACCAGCCTGCGTACCACGCCGAACCTGGACACCTGGCGTCCGGCAGATGCCGTGGAATCGGCCGTGGCCTGGAAACACGCCATCGAGCGCAATGACGGTCCATCCGCGTTGATTTTCTCGCGTCAGAACCTGACCCACCAAGCGCGTGAACAGCAGCAGATAGATGCCATTGCCCGTGGCGGGTATGTGCTGCGTGACTGCGCTGCAGAGCCTGAGCTGATTCTGATCGCGACCGGTTCGGAAGTCGGTCTGGCTGTGCAGGCGTATGACAAGCTGACCGAGCAGGGTCGCAACGTTCGTGTGGTCTCCATGCCATGCACCAGCATCTTCGAAGCTCAGGATGCGGCCTACAAGCAGGCTGTTCTGCCACTGCAGGTCAGTGCACGTATTGCTATCGAAGCGGCTCACGCCGACTACTGGTACAAATACGTGGGTCTGGAAGGTCGCGTGATCGGCATGACCACGTTCGGCGAGTCGGCCCCTGCGTCAGCCTTGTTCGAAGAGTTCGGCTTTACGCTGGAAAACGTCCTGAGCACGGCTGAAGAGCTGCTCGAAGACTGATCAGCTATGTAATGTTGTGTTGTGTGGGAGCGAGCTTGCTCGCGAAGAAAGCGCCTCGGTGAGTCTGGCAAACCGGGTGCTCTCATTCGCGAGCAAGGCGGATCGCGCCCCGGTCGCTCCCACAGGTTTTATCGTTTACGCAATCAGATCCATCCTCTGGCGAAAACTTCATGCCCCAGCCCCGCCCTTACAAAGTTGCTCTGAACGGTTACGGCCGTATTGGTCGTTGCGTCGTTCGCGCGCTGTGCGAGCGGGGGGCCAAGGCCGGGTTTGAAGTGGTTGCCATCAATGATCTGGCCGACATGGCCAGTCTCGAATACCTCACGCGCTTTGACTCCACACACGGCCGGTTTCCCGGCGAAGTGCGGGTCGAAGGGCAATACCTGCATATCAATGATCACCGCATCAAGGTCCTGCGCAGCGCGACACCGGAAGGCATCGACTGGGCCGGTCTGGAAGTCGATCTGGTGCTTGAGTGCTCCGGTGTCTACAACACTCGCGAAGACGGCCAGCGCTTTCTGGATGCCGGTGCGCCGCGGGTGCTGTTTTCCCAGCCGATGGCCAGCGAACGGGATGTCGACGCCACCGTGGTGTTCGGCATTAACCAGCACAAGCTGACCGGCCGCGAGTTGTTGGTCTCTGCCGCGTCGTGTACCACCAATTGCAGTGTGCCGCTGCTGCGTCTGCTGGATCAGGCCATCGGCCTTGAGTACATCACCATCACGACCATCCATTCGGCAATGAATGATCAGCCGGTGATCGACGCCTATCACCACGAAGATCTGCGCCGTACCCGCTCGGCGTTTCAGTCGATCATTCCGGTGTCCACCGGTCTGGCGCGAGGAATCGAACGGCTGCTTCCGGAACTTGCCGGCCGAATTCAGGCCAAAGCTGTTCGTGTTCCGACCGTCAATGTGTCTTGCCTGGACATTACGCTGCAAATGTCGCAAGACACCGACGCTGTCGAGATCAACCGTATTTTGCGTGAGGCCGCCACCAGCGGCCCGCTCAAGGGACTGCTGGCCTACACTGAGTTGCCGCACGCCAGCTGCGATTTCAACCATGACCCGCATTCGGCGATTGTCGATGCGAGTCAGACCCGCGTTTCCGGTCCCAGGCTGGTCAATCTGCTGGCCTGGTTCGATAACGAATGGGGTTTTGCCAACCGAATGCTCGACGTCGCCGATCACTTTCTGCGCGTCGCTGACCAATAACAGTAAAAAAACAGGAATGCTCATGACCGTCTTGAAGATGACCGACCTCGATCTGCAAGGTAAACGTGTACTGATCCGCGAAGACCTCAATGTCCCGGTAAAGGACGGCGTTGTCAGCAGTGATGCACGTATTCTTGCCTCGCTGCCGACCATCAGGCTGGCGTTGGAAAAAGGCGCGGCCGTCATGGTCTGCTCGCACCTGGGTCGTCCGACCGAGGGCGAGTTCTCTGCTGAAAACAGCCTCAAGCCGGTTGCCGAGTACCTGAGCAAGGCATTGGGTCGTGATGTTCCGCTGGTTGCCGATTATCTGGACGGCGTTGACGTCAAGGCCGGCGATGTCGTGCTGTTCGAGAACGTTCGCTTCAACAAGGGCGAGAAAAAGAACGCCGACGAGCTGGCGCAGCAATACGCAGCACTGTGCGACGTGTTCGTGATGGATGCCTTTGGCACCGCCCACCGTGCCGAGGGTTCTACTCACGGCGTGGCAAAATTCGCCAAGGTGGCAGCGGCAGGTCCGTTGCTGGCCGCCGAGCTTGAAGCACTGGGCAAGGCCCTGGGCGCTCCGGCTCAGCCGATGACTGCCATCGTTGCGGGCTCCAAGGTGTCCACCAAGCTGGACGTACTCAACAGCCTGAGCGGCATCTGCAATCAGTTGATCGTCGGCGGCGGCATTGCCAACACCTTCCTGGCTGCAGCGGGTCACAAGGTCGGTAAATCGCTGTACGAACCTGACCTGCTCGATACCGCGCGTGCCATTGCCGCCAAGGTCAGCGTGCCATTGCCGAAGGACGTGGTGGTTGCCAAGGAGTTCGCCGAGAGTGCTGCCGCTACCGTAAAACTGATCGCTGACGTCGCCGATGACGACATGATTCTTGATATTGGCCCGCAAACTGCTGCGCATTTCGCCGAATTACTGAAATCTTCCGGGACTATCCTGTGGAACGGTCCAGTCGGCGTGTTTGAATTCGATCAGTTTGGTGAAGGCACCAAAACGCTGGCCAAGGCCATTGGCGAAAGCCAAGCGTTCTCCATCGCGGGCGGTGGCGACACATTGGCGGCCATCGACAAGTATGGTGTTGCAGAACAGATTTCCTACATTTCGACCGGTGGCGGTGCATTCCTCGAGTTCGTGGAAGGCAAGGTTCTGCCAGCGGTAGAAGTGCTCGAACAACGCGCCAAGGCTTGAATGAAAGCTTTGGACAAGGAGTGGTCAATGGTCAGGGCGTTACCGTGGTTTCTCATCGCAGGTTTGCTGGCCGGTTGCGCGGGCAAACCTGCGGTTGAAGAGGTGGAGAGCGACTCCCCGAGCCAACCGCTCCAGTTAAGCTGCTATCAGGCGGGCTGGCAGGCTGAAACAGTGCCGGTCATCTACAAGCGTGGCGGTCCGCAGGTATGGGATCGTTACGAGTTCATGCCCAGAACAGGCAATGTAGGATGTTTGTGAGCCAGGTCTGAAATCCGTTTGGCAACATTGACGGGCTTGGGCGGTCTTTAAAGAGTGGATATTTTTCCGGCAAAGGCGTTTCGCCATGAAGATCGCTGCCCTGGCTCTGATGAGCTGCGTTGTATTGGCTGGTTGTACCGGTTCTGGCTCGCATGCCAAGACCTGTCAGATATTCAGCCCGGCCTCTGTGAATGTGCCGACGACTGAAAACAGTCAACGGGTCGAGGCACATGTAACGGGTGAGCCGGCCGATGACCGTAAACAGGAACAGAACTGCCCCTGACAGTTGAAACGACCGGCATACACCGCGTTTCGCAGGGCAGCCAGGAGATGTAATGAGACGCGTGATTGCCTTTGGGGTTTTGGCAGTGCTTGGCGGTTGTTCGAGCATGAGCACATCGCAGCACAATGACCCCTGGAACCGTTGGGTGTGTGACAGCAATGCAGAGGTCAACTGGCGCTACATCGATTCGGCCAAAAAGGAAGTCGATGTTCGCCTGAATCAGAGCGATCAGGTGTTCAGGCTCAAGGCTGAACCCGGCGCTGCCAGCGGAACGCTTTACAGCAACAACGTGTTGGCATTCGTCAACAAGGGTAGCGAGGGCCTGATCTACTGGGACGCTACCAACGATCTGATCGGTCGCGGCTGCAAGGCCAGATAAGTCGGATCTCGGGCACACACGCACAGCCTTTATGGCTGAGCTTATAACTTGAATGGCAGCCGCCACTACGGCAGGCTTGCTCGATTAACGACCCTACCGGGAGAGAGACAGACAATGGCACTTATCAGCATGCGCCAGATGTTGGACCACGCAGCCGAATTCGGCTACGGCGTTCCAGCTTTCAACGTAAACAACCTGGAACAGATGCGCGCCATTATGGAAGCGGCCGACAAGACCGACTCCCCGGTGATCGTCCAGGCTTCTGCCGGTGCCCGCAAATACGCCGGTGCGCCGTTCCTGCGTCACCTGATCCTCGCCGCGATTGAAGAATTCCCGCACATCCCGGTGGTCATGCACCAGGACCACGGCACCAGCCCTGACATCTGCCAGCGCTCGATCCAGCTGGGCTTCAGCTCGGTGATGATGGACGGCTCGCTGCGTGAAGACGGCAAGTCCCCAGCCGATTACGACTACAACGTCGACGTTACCCGTCGCGTAGTGTCCTTCGCTCACGCCTGTGGCGTTTCCGTGGAAGGTGAGCTGGGCGTGCTGGGTTCGCTGGAAACCGGTATGGCCGGTGAAGAAGACGGCGTTGGCGCGGAAGGCGTTCTGGACCACAGCCAGATGCTGACCGACCCTGAGGAAGCGGCTGACTTCGTCAAGCGTACCCAGGTCGATGCCCTGGCCATTGCCATCGGTACCAGCCACGGCGCGTACAAGTTCACCAAGCCGCCTACTGGCGACATCCTGGCGATCGAGCGCATCAAAGAGATTCACAAGCGCATCCCGAACACTCACCTGGTGATGCACGGTTCTTCGTCCGTTCCACAGGAATGGCTGAAGATCATCAACGAGTTCGGCGGCGACATCAAAGAAACCTACGGTGTACCGGTCGAAGAAATCGTTGAAGGCATCAAGCACGGCGTGCGCAAGGTCAACATTGATACCGACCTGCGTCTGGCCTCTACCGGTGCAATCCGCGAATTCATGGCTAAAAACCCAAGCGAGTTCGACCCGCGCAAGTATCTGGCCAAAACCGTCTCGGCCATGCGTGACGTGTGCATCGCGCGCTACGAAGCCTTCGGCACCGCTGGCAACGCCTCGAAGATCAAACCGATCTCTCTGGACGCCATGTTCGAACGCTACGCGCGTGGCGAGCTGGATGCCAAGATCAACTGAGTTGATTGCGCATTGAAAAAACCCGCAGAAATGCGGGTTTTTTATGTCGGTTCAAAAGTACCTGCGCGGCGCAGATTTGTGACGCAGAGCGTCACGACAGGCATTCCCACGCTGGAGCGTGAGGAACGATCGGCGTCCGGGAGAACACCTACAACTATCGTGCGACGCTCCGCGTCGCATGCCGTTCTGTACGCTCTGCGTCCGCTTTTTAGTATGCAGCGCGGCGCAGATTTGTGACGCAGAGCGTCACGACAGGCATTCCCACGCTGGAGCGTGAGGAACGATCGGCGTCCGGGAGAACACCTACAACTATCGTGCGACGCTCCGCGCCGCATGCCGTTCTGTACGCTCTGCGTCCGCTTTTTAGTATGCAGCGCGGCGCAGATTTGTGACGCGGAGCGTCACGACAGGCATTCCCACGCTGGAGCGTGAGGAATGATCGGCGTCCGGGAGAGCACCTACAACTATCGTGCGACGCTCCGCGTCGCATGCCGTTCTGTACGCTCTGCGTCCGCTTTTTAGTATGCAGCGCGGCGCAGATTTGTGACGCAGAGCGTCACGACAGGCATTCCCACGCTGGAGCGTGAGGAACGATCGGCGTCCGGGAGAACACCTACAACTATCGTGCGACGCTCCGCGTCGCATGCCGTTCTGTACGCTCTGCGTCCGCTTTTTAGTATGCAGCGCGGCGCAGATTTGTGACGCGGAGCGTCACGACAGGCATTCCCACGCTGGAGCGTGAGGAACGATCGGCGTCCGGGAGAGCACCTACAACTATCGTGCGACGCTCCGCGTCGCATGCCTTTCTGGACGCTCTGCGTCCTCTCTTAAAGTGCTTAAACGCTCTTCATCAACCCCGCACACGCTGCCTTGTAAGCCTCGTGCTGATACTTGTTAAGCGTATCAGGCAGGGCGAAAGCGTGTTTCTTGTTCTGCGCATTAATGGTCTGCGGCGAGATAAGCGCTACATCGCAATCGGACATCAGTTGAAAGATGGTTTCGATCTTGAATGTGGTCGGGCCGCCGGCGAATTCGCCTTTCTTGCTGCGTTTTTTGATGGCGATGTGGCTGACGCCGTGTTCGCGTACGAAGCTGGCGAGCTGCGTAGCGAAAGCCTTGACGTTGGCAGGCTCTTCATCGTCCTCCAGCGCGATCTTTTTCGTGGCCAGCGGCAGATGAGCGAGCCCGCTGCTCTGCCGAGTGGCAAGGGCGAATATGGCTTCGCTGCCTTTGATTTCTACACCGCAAATAATCATGAGAAAACCTGATGAGCTCGTTCATATAAAGAAGCAGGTTATCTCATCGTAGACGTTATTCCTGTGCAATCGACTCCAGGTACTCCGAGCGCTCGTCGCTCATGCGCGCAATGCAGTCGTTTTCACTGATGGTGAATGCTTTGCTGCCTGCCGCAGAAGGGAATACCTCAACGGCACAATCTGCGTCACGCAGCTTCTCCCAGGCTTGCTGGGCGGTCTTGAGTTTGCTGGTAAAGTCGTTGAACTGCGTCTTGTTGGCAACGAACTGCGACTGAACACGCTTGAGCAGGTTGTTGAAATTTTCCTTGAGCAATTCTTCTGCAGTCGTGCGGCTGTAAGCCGAGCACTCCAGAGTCTGCTTGTCATCGTCGACACCGTCGCAAGGCGAGACATCCGGGTTCTGAGCAGCCTGTACGCCTGTCACAGCCGTTGCCATCAGGGCCAGGGTCAGCAAAAACGTTTTCATCGAGTCGCTCCGATCCATTGATACGCTGGATTCTGTCTCAAGCGCGAGACAATGAACAGGTTTACGACATCGTGGGGCGACACGCCGTCACCCTTTGTCGCATCTTGACGCTTTCGGCAAACCCCCTGTCGTTTTTGCACCCGGTTCACGCGACCCTCCGGCATATGCTGACCCCATTAGCGCCGACAGCCGATTCGGCGCGCCGGAATCAAAAAAGGGGACAGCCTGATGAGCCCAGCCGAATTGCACGCCGACAGCATCGTTATTGACGGGCTGATCATCGCCAAGTGGAACCGCGAGCTGTTTGAAGACATGCGCAAGGGCGGCCTGACCATGGCCAACTGCACGGTGTCGGTATGGGAAGGCTTCCAGGCCACTATCAACAGCATCTGCAGCAGCCAGAAACTGATGCGCGAGAACAGCGACCTGGTCATGCCGGTGCACACCACCGCCGACATTCGCAAGGCCAAGGAACTGGGCAAGACCGGCATCCTCTTCGGCTTCCAGAATGCGCATGCCTATGAAGACCAGATCGGTTACGTCGAGATCTTCAAGCAACTGGGCGTCGGCATCGTGCAGATGTGCTACAACACCCAGAACCTGGTCGGCACCGGCTGCTACGAACGCGACGGCGGGCTGTCGGGTTTCGGACGTGAGATCGTCGCTGAAATGAACCGGGTCGGAGTAATGTGCGACCTGTCCCACGTCGGCTCGAAAACCTCGGAAGAGGTCATACTCGAATCGAAAAAGCCGGTCTGCTATTCCCACTGCCTGCCGTCCGGCCTCAAGGAACACCCGCGCAACAAGTCCGACGCTGAACTGAAGTTTATCGCCGACCACGGCGGCTTCGTAGGCGTGACCATGTTCGCGCCGTTTCTGGCCAAGGGCATCGATTCGACCATCGACGATTACGCCGAAGCCATCGAATACGTGATGAACATCGTGGGTGAAGATGCCATCGGCATTGGTACTGACTTTACCCAGGGGCACGGTCAGGAGTTTTTCGAATACCTGACCCACGACAAGGGCTACGCCCGCCGCCTGACCAGCTTCGGCAAGATCATCAACCCGCTGGGCATCCGCACCGTGGGCGAGTTTCCCAATCTGACTGAAACGTTGCTCAAGCGCGGTCACTCCGAACGCGTGGTGCGCAAGATCATGGGCGAGAACTGGGTCAACGTACTGGCCGACGTCTGGGGCGAGTAATCCGCCAGCCACACCTTATCGAATTGAACCCCCGCGGCCTTTCAGGCGGTGGGTGTAACCCGAATCATCTGGAGTTTGACCCCCATGGCTAAAATCGCCCCGCAACTGCCTATCGAAGTCGACAGCGAAACCGGCGTCTGGACCTCCGATGCGTTGCCGATGCTCTATGTGCCCCGGCACTTTTTCGTCAACAACCACATGGGCATCGAAGAAGTGCTGGGTGCCGATGCCTACGCTGACATTCTCTACAAAGCCGGTTACAAGTCCGCCTGGCACTGGTGTGAAAAGGAAGCCGAATGCCACGGCCTGCAAGGTGTTGCCGTGTTCGAGCACTACATGAAGCGTCTGTCGCAACGCGGCTGGGGACTGTTCAAGATTCAGGACATCGATATCGAAAAAGGCACCGCCAGCGTGAAGCTTGAGCACTCCTGTTTCGTGTATGTCTACGGCAAGGTCGGGCGCAAGGTCGACTACATGTTCACCGGCTGGTTTGCCGGGGCGATGGACCAGATACTCGCCGCCAGCGGCAGCTCGATCCGTACCGTAGCCGAGCAGGTTTACGGTGGCTCCGAAGAAGGTCACGACGACGGACTGTTTGTCGTCAAGCCGCTGTAAATCGAGGATCGCGTTATGGCTTTCGAAGCGATGTTCCAGCCGATCCAGATTGGCAAACTGACAATCCGTAACCGTGTGCTGAGTACCGCGCACGCTGAGGTTTATGCCACAGACGGCGGCATGACCACCGACCGTTATGTGAAGTACTACGAAGAGAAGGCCAAGGGCGGTATCGGTCTGGCCATCTGCGGCGGTTCATCAAGTGTCGCCATCGACAGCCCGCAAGGCTGGTGGAAATCGGTCAATCTGGCCACCGACAGAATCATCCCGCACTTCCAGAACCTCGCCGACGCCATGCACAAGCACGGTGCCAAGATCATGATCCAGATTACTCACATGGGCCGTCGCTCGCGCTGGGATGGTGATCACTGGCCGACCCTGATGTCGCCGTCAGGCATTCGCGAGCCGGTACACCGTGCGACTTGCAAGACCATTGAACCGGAAGAGATCTGGCGGGTGATCGGCAACTACGCCAGCGCAGCGGCGCGTGCCAAGGCCGGTGGGCTGGACGGGGTCGAGTTGTCGGCGGTGCACCAGCACATGATCGACCAGTTCTGGAGCCCGCGGGTCAACAAGCGCACGGATGAATGGGGCGGCAGTTTCGAGAACCGCATGCGCTTTGGTCTGGAAGTCATCAAGGCGGTGCGCAAGGAGGTCGGCCCCGACTTTTGTGTGGGCCTGCGCATCTGTGGCGACGAGTTCCACCCCGATGGCCTCAGTCACGAGGACATGAAACAGATTGCCAAGTATTACGACGACACCGGCATGATCGATTTCATCGGCGTGGTGGGCTCGGGTTGCGACACCCACAACACCCTGGCCAACGTCATTCCGAACATGAGTTATCCACCGGAGCCGTTTTTGCACCTGGCTGCCGGGATCAAGGAAGTGGTCAAGGCCCCGGTGCTGCACGCGCAGAACATCAAGGACCCGAACCAGGCAACGCGCATTCTGGAAGGCGGCTATGTGGACATGGTCGGCATGACCCGCGCGCACATTGCCGACCCGCACCTGATCGCCAAGATCAAGATGGGCCAGATCGATCAGATCAAGCAATGCGTCGGTGCCAACTACTGCATCGACCGCCAGTATCAGGGGCTGGATGTGCTGTGCATTCAGAACGCTGCGACGTCCCGCGAATACATGGGCGTGCCGCACATCATCGAAAAATCAGCCGGGCCAAAACGCAAGGTCGTGGTGGTCGGTGCCGGTCCTGCCGGTATGGAAGCGGCTCGGGTATCTGCCGAGCGTGGCCATGACGTAACGCTGTTCGAGAAAAAGGAGTTCATCGGCGGGCAGATCACTACCGCGTCCAAGGCACCGCAGCGCGACCAGATTGCCGGTATTACGCGCTGGTTCCAGCTGGAGCTGGCGCGCCTGAAAGTAGATTTGCGTCTAGGCGTTGCGGCCGATGCAGCAACCATCCTCGACCTGCGCCCAGACATCGTGGTGCTGGCGGTGGGCGGTCATCCGTTTCTGGAGCAGAACGAACACTGGGGCGCTGCCGAGGGGTTGGTGGTCAGCAGCTGGGACGTGCTGGATGGTAAAGTTGCGCCGGGCAAGAACGTGCTGGTCTACGACACCATCTGCGAGTTCACCGGCATGTCGGTAGCCGACTATCTGGCCGACAAGGGTAGCCAGGTCGAAATCGTCACCGATGACATCAAGCCGGGCGTGGCAATTGGCGGAACCTCGTTCCCGACCTACTACCGCAGCATGTACCCCAAGGAAGTGATCATGACCGGCGACATGATGCTGGAAAAGGTCTATCGCGAGGGCGACAAGCTGGTGGCGGTGCTGGAGAACGAATACACCGGTGCCAAGGAAGAGCGAGTGGTCGATCAAGTGGTTGTGGAAAACGGCGTGCGTCCGGACGAAGCGATCTATTACGCGCTCAAGGAAGGCTCGCGCAACAAGGGCCAGATCGACATCGATGCGCTGTTCGCCATTCAGCCACAGCCTTCATTGAGCCAGCCGGGCGACGGTTACCTGTTGTTCCGTATCGGCGACTGCGTGGCGCAGCGCAATACTCATGCAGCGATCTATGACGGCTTGCGCCTGTGCAAGGATTTTTGAGAACAGCTACAAGTTGCAAGCGGCAAGCTGCAAGTAGAAGCCTTTGCTCGGTGCTTTTTCTTGAAGCTTGCAGCTTGAGGCTTCCAGCTTAAAGCTTGCACCTTGAGGGCAACGTGATGCTAGACACCCTTCTTCCCATCCTGCTGTTCAGCGCCTTGGCCCTTGCGGCGCTGGGTGCGTGGCGGCGGGTGAGCATGTGGCGCAACGGACGGCCCTCGAAAGTCGACTTGCTCGGCGGGCTGCTGGCCATGCCCAAGCGCTACATGGTTGACCTGCACCACGTAGTCGCACGCGATAAATACATCGCCAACACCCATGTTGCCACTGCAGGCGGGGCGGTTGCCTCAATCGTGCTGGCGATTCTGGTGCACGGCTTCGGCCTGCATAACCGCGTTCTTGGCTACGCGCTATTGCTAATGACGGCGGTGATGTTTGTCGGCGCGGTATTTGTATATAAGCGTCGTCTCAATCCGCCCGCGCGTTTGTCGAAAGGGCCTTGGATGCGTCTGCCGAAAAGCCTCATGGCGTTTTCAGCGAGTTTCTTTCTGGTCACGCTGCCGGTGGCGGGCATTCTTCCCGAGCATTTTGGTGGCTGGGTGCTGGTTGTGATCCTCGGGTTGGGCGTGTTGTGGGGCGTTAGCGAGCTGTTCTTCGGCATGACTTGGGGCGGCCCGATGAAGCATGCCTTTGCCGGGGCGCTGCACCTGGCCTGGCACCGGCGTGCCGAGCGTTTTGGTGGTGGACGTTCCACGGGCCTGAAACCTTTGGACCTGAACGATCGAACCGCACCGCTGGGTGTGGAGAAACCTCAGGACTTCACCTGGAATCAACTGCTGGGCTTCGACGCCTGCGTGCAGTGCGGCAAGTGCGAAGCGGCCTGCCCGGCGTTTGCGGCAGGCCAGCCACTCAACCCGAAAAAGTTGATTCAGGACATGGTGGTCGGCCTTGCCGGTGGCACCGACGCAAAATTTGCGGGCAGTCCATATCCGTCGCTGGATGGCAAAGGCAAGCCGCTGGGCGAGCATGGCGGCAATCCACATCAGCCCATCGTCAACGGGCTGGTGGACGCCGAAACGCTGTGGTCCTGCACCACGTGCCGAGCCTGCGTCGAAGAGTGCCCGATGATGATCGAGCACGTCGATGCCATCGTCGACATGCGCCGTCACCTGACCCTCGAAAAGGGCGCGACGCCAAACAAGGGTGCCGAGGTGCTGGATAACCTGATCGCCACCGATAACCCCGGCGGTTTTGCACCGGGTGGTCGGATGAACTGGGCAGCGGATCTGAACCTGAGTCTGCTCAGCGAGAGAAAGAGTGTGGACGTGCTGTTCTGGGTGGGGGACGGCGCGTTCGACATGCGCAATCAGCGCACGCTGCGCGCCTTCGTCAAAGTGCTTAAAGCGGCCAGGATCGATTTCGCCGTGCTGGGCCTCGAAGAGCGCGACAGCGGTGACGTGGCACGGCGTCTGGGCGATGAGGCAACCTTTCAGGTACTTGCCCGACGCAACATTCAGACCCTGGCCAATTACAGCTTCAAGCGTATCGTGACCTGCGACCCGCACAGCTTTCATGTGCTGAAAAACGAATATGGCGCTTTTGGTGGCGACTATCAGGTGCAGCATCACAGCACCTTCATGGCTGAACTGGTGCGCAATGGTGCCTTGAATCTGGGCCAGCACAAAGGCGCCAGCGTGACCTATCACGACCCGTGTTACCTGGGCCGTTACAACGGTGAATACGAGGCTCCGCGTGAAGTGCTGCGCGCATTGGGTATCGAGATCAGGGAAATGCAGCGCTCGGGCTTTCGTTCCCGCTGCTGTGGCGGTGGTGGCGGCGCGCCGATTACCGATATCCCCGGCAAACAGCGAATTCCCGACATGCGCATGGACGACATTCGTGAAACCGCTGCCGAGGTGGTAGCAGTCGGTTGTCCACAGTGCACAGCCATGCTTGAAGGCGTGGTTGAACCGCGCCCGCTGATCAAGGATATCGCCGAGCTGGTGGCCGACGCGCTGATTGAAGAAGTTATCCCCAGCCCGTCTGTTGCCAGCAAACGTGAACCCGCGGAGGTGCACTGATGAGCGACATTATCCGCCGCGACCCTCGTGCCGAATGGATCGCTCGCAATCGACTGCATCCGCTGCATGCCGCCATGCAGCCTGCGCAGAGCAGTTGGATGGGACCAAAAGGTTTGCTGCGCAAGAACGTGCATGGCCAGGGTTTTATCGGTCCCAACGGTATAAAGCGCATCGACCGTAGCGGCGCTCAGCAGGGTGGCGCGGTCAAGCGTTCAGCCGTCGCCGACGTGCAGTTGCCACTGCATACCATCGTCGAGCCAGCGTTCTATATCACGGTGGTGCCCGATATGGTCGGCGGCCGCCTGAGCAGCCACGACCGCGATCTATTGGGGCTGGCGCGTCAGCTTGCGGGAGCCGACGGTGCCGTGCTGGCAGTGGTGTTCGGCGAACACAAGGAAACTGCGTTCGACGTTGCTGGCGTGGATCGGTTATTGATTATCGACGGTGCCGGGTTCGACGGTTATTCACCGGAACAGCGCGTGCAGGTATTGCGAGCTGTGGATAACCAGTTCACCCCGCGCCACTGGCTGCTGCCGGATAGCCGCACCGGCGGTGGCGAACTGGGAAGACGTTTTGCCGCCAGCATCGGCGAGCGACCTGCAACGCGGGTCTGGCAGGTCAAGGACCAGCTGTGCATAAGTCGGGCAGGAGCCGGGCGCGAAGACCTGGTTCGGCCTTTGGCCCGTCTGATTCTGGCCGCCGTAGAGTGTGCCGAACCGGTGAGCGAAACCCGCCACGAGGTAGTGCCGGTCGAGTTGTCCACAGGCATAGCACGCAGCCTGCCGCGTATCGAAGACCTGGGAGCGGTTGCCGTCGATCCCGGAGTTATCCCCATGGCTGAAGCCGAATTCATTCTGTCTGGCGGCAATGGTGTCAAAGACTGGGACCTGTTTCATCACGCCGCTTCGGCACTCGGGGCCACCGAAGGGGCGTCGCGGGTGGCGGTGGACGATGGTTTCATGGGCCGCGAGCGTCAGGTAGGCGCGAGTGGCACCTGGGTGACCGCAAGGGTGTATGTTGCCGTTGGTATTTCCGGGGCCATCCAGCATCTGCAGGGCATCGGCGCCTGTGACAAGGTCATTGCGATCAATCTGGATGCGGGGTGCGACATGGTCAAACGCGCTGATCTATCGGTCATCGGCGAGAGCGCCGAAGTGCTCACGGCATTGATCGCTGCGGTGGCAGCCTGGCGCAGCGGAGGTAAGCGTGATGCAGCCTGAAGTGTCTGTGGATAAGCATGCGGTACAGATCATCAGTCTGGTGTCAATCGGGGCCCACCCGACATCGGGTCGTGCGCGCCGCGCCGAACAGGATGCGCGGGCCGTCGAGCTTGGCTTGCAGCTGGCTGGGGATAACTTGCAGGTACTGCACGCCGGCAATGCCGAAGAACCGGCGCTGCGCGCTTACCTTGGCATGGGGCTCAACGAGCTACATGTGCTGGAGCAACCCGAGGGCGCCGATGCGCTGGTCGCTCTGACTGACTACCTCCGCGATTCTGCCGCACAGGTGGTGTTGGCTGGCAGTCAGGCTGAAACCGGTGAAGGGTCGGGCATGCTGCCCTTTCTGTTGGCTGAAAGGCTGGGCTGGCCATTGGTGACCGGTCTGGCTGAAGTCGAGTCGCTGAACAACGGTACCGCAGTGGTGTTGCAGGCTCTGCCTCGCGGCCAGCGTCGTCGGCTGAAGGTCCGCCTGCCGTTTCTGGCCACTGTGGATAACGCGGCTCCCAAACCTCGACAGAGCGCATTCGGGCCCTCACAGCGTGGCACGCTGGACACCGAAAGAGTTCAGGTCGTTGCCGATGAGTTATTGACCAACCAATCGCTGCAGCCAGCCAGACCGCGGCCTAAACGCCTGAAAGTGATCAAGGCCAAGAGCGGCGCTGATCGCATGAAAGCCGCCACTGCCAAGGCCAGCGGCGGCGCAGGCCAAGTGCTGAAGGGGCTGTGCCCGGAAGAGGGCGCAGCCGCGATTCTGAAGCTGTTGATCGATGAGGGCGTCGTAAAGTAAGGCTATGGTCTTGTGCTGCCCTCTTTGATGGGCGGTTTGCCTTTCTGCTCGGAGAGAGGCCGGGAGTAGGCATAGGAAATACTCCCGTCTAGACCATCGCCATTACTGACCTCGACTTTTACATCCGCGTTTTCGTAACTGCGGTTGAAACTCGAAATGGTGATGGGTAGCAAAATGGCTCGTTTGAACGTCACGCCTGTACGGCCTTGACCAATATTCTTTTCGGGAAGACTTACGCACAATCCCTGTGCGTGTGCCTGTGGATAATGTGTTCGTGAACGTCTGAAGGGCCTGTAGAACGTGGCTTTTGGAGTGGTGTTCAAAAAACGATCAATCTAACTCTTTATTTTCATTGCATTTTTTTTGTGGATAAATGCGCACTGCCATCTGCCAGCCACTGGGTTTGCCCACAATCTCTGTGAGCGTGCTTGTGGACAAGTTGTTTGTGATTACCTGCAAGCCTTGTAAGTAAAGGCTTTGGAGGTTTTGTATAAAAAATGATCAAAGCAGGGTTTTGTGTGCGGCGTTGGTTCATTCGGGTGGTTTTTCAGCCATTTCATACGTTGTCCACAGCAGGCCGGGTGATTGGGACGAAGTTGTACCCAAAGTCTGTTGGCGCTTCTGTGGATAAGGTGTTTGCGCTCCTCTGTAACCCAGTGAAACTGCGGGCTACAAGGTTTTGAGCAAAAAATGTACAGGTGCCATGTTTGCAAGTTGATCTGGATAAGTGATTGTTATCCAGTGCATTCCTGCGTCAGCGCAACGACTCACCCACATGAACGCTTTGAAGGCTGTGTGGATAAGTCATTTCGTCGCTATATTTTCAAGCCCGTCTCATCGGCTATGGCAGCAGGTACCTGACGCCACGAGGATCACAGCCATTTTTTCGGCAAACCGGGATAAAGTTTGCCGCCTGCTTGCTCCACCCAAAGCGCCCACAACGTTGGTGCACTCCCTGGCTTCCAGTCTATTTGTGAGGTGTGAGGATTGAGACAGATATAGGTGTCGCCGCCATACGTCACTTTATCCCCCTCCAAATAGGATTGAGCTGTTTTCCACTCAGGAATCGCTGCGCTGGTCGAAGCGTGTACAACATTGCTTGGGCCAGACAGGTTTTTCTCTGTATCGAGCGCGCCGGCAAGACACTGATACGTTTTAGCCGCTGTTAGTCCTTCCACAGTGTACTTGAGTGTTGTGGCGTCGAGACTCACTGTCTCCCCGCCAAAGGTTATGAGGCGGTAGGACGCGACACCCAGTGCACTGAAAGACGCGTCCCACTCTAATGAAACACTGGTCATTGTTGCGGCGGTCTGGCGTAAGTTGCCTGGTGGCGTAGGGCGATCGTCAGAGGGCTCGGACTTTGTAGTGACCAAGAGCGTTTCAGAGCGCTCAGAGCTGTTTCCCACGCTGTCAATCGCCTGGATCTGATAACCATAAAGACGGCTTTGCAAGACACTTGCGTCAGTAAGGGGTGCGCTTTCAACGCGCTGTAAAAAAACATTATCCCTGAAGAGGTCATATTGGACGTGAGCAACTTTCGCCTTGCTCCAGTCGAGCGTTACCGACGTTGTGGTCTGTTCGGTGGATTTGAAGTCGAGAGGCAGTGACGGGTTACCGGGCACAGGTGTTTCGCCAGCGGTCTTGACCTTTAATACATTACTGACCTCTGACCACTGAAGTTCGGTATCTTGTGCAACGACGTAGTATTCATACTGAGTATCGGCAGTGACGTCGCTATCGGTATACGCGGTCGTTACGCTTGCGATCGTTTGAAAAGGCCAGCCATTGCGGCCAATTTGATACCTGACGATTTGGCTATCGCTGGTAGACGGTGTCCACGTTAGCGACACGCTGCTCTCGGTGACCTCCGCGAGGCTCAATACAGGTGTCGTCGGTTTTGCATCGCCTCCGCCTTCACTCTGTGTACGCACGGTGAGTGCGGCCGAGAATTCGGATGTGTTGCCCATGACATCAATTGCACGCACCTGGTAACTGTAAGCAGTACCGGGCTGAAGGCCGGTATTGTTATAAACAGGGTTGTCTACAAGAAAGGAGTCCGCACCGTTACGACGCAATTCATATTGCAAGACCGGTTGCGGGCCTTCCGAGAGTGACCAGTTCAGTTTCACCGACGTTGCAGTTTTTTCGGTTGATCTGAGATCAGCAGGTACTGATGGTTTTTCCGGTACAGGTGTTTCGCCTCCGGTGAGATAACCGTAGCGGTTCACGAACTCCCAGTTGTACTCCTCGCCGCTTTTGTCCTTGCCGGCGTCCCAGTTGACTGACCAGGTCATCAGCCCGCGAATCGGATTGCCGGCGTCTTCCAGCTCTTGCAGTGCATCCTTGACGTCCTGCGGATCAACCACGTAACCGGTGGCGGCGGCGTCATTGTTGGTCGGTAGACCAATGGCCAGCCTGTCGGCCGGAATTTTAGTGAAGCCACGCGTGCCGTGGATCAAGCTGTCGGTCAGGTAGTAAATAAACTCTTTCTTATGGGCGTCGTTGTTTTGAGTGACCCACAGGTTCAGCTCATCAACCCATATACCATCGCCGCCCTGGTTATAATACTGTGGCGCGATAAAGTCATAGATGTCTTCCAGTGCGTTGATGTAGGCCAGGTAAGCGCCGCCGCTTCTCAACGATTCCAGAAACGTCACGACGTCTTTTAGGAACGGAAAGTACGCAGTGATTTCTTTCAATAAAGGCAGTTTTTTGCTGACTCTAAGGTAAGGAAATTCCGGGGCCATGCTGATGATGAAGTGCTTCCCTTCTGTCTCGTAATACTCGCGCACCATCCTCAACGCAGCCGGTAATACGGTCTGGTTATCGGCAAAGGTAATAGCAGCTTGTTCAAGGTCGATATCCAGGCCGTCAAAGCCATAGGTTTCAACCAGACGAATAATTTCATAGGCCAGTGCATCTTCCTGACCGGCATGCAACTCAATATGCGCGTCAGCCCCGCCAAGAGAAATCAGCACTGCACGGCCTTGTGCATTCAGTGCTGCCACCTGAGCGCGAAACGCATCATCACTCAGGTTATAAGGTTTGAAGGTGGGAATGCCGGCACCTTTCATAAAGGCCACGGCCACGACGTTATACGCTTCGGGTATGTCGGTCAGCGCCATCTCTTTGAAGAGGCCTTGCTGGTAACCTTGACCGGGTTCGGAAGGCCAGTTATGCCAGAACCCCATGAGAATATTTTTGCCCCTTATATCCGGCATGGCCGAGGCGGCATCGGTTGTTTTGTTTTTATATTGATTAATGATTTTTGGCTTGAGCATAGTCCGTGTCTCCTTCCGTTGGATTGACTTCAACGAGAGTTGATCACGAGAGGGGTTTTCAGGTAACTGTCAGAAATGACGGTATCGGCGGAGGAGTTGTTGTGCGGGGGAAACGGGAAATTCGTCAGTCGACGATCGTTTGAGCAGGCTCACCTCGCTGGAGAGTGAGCCGTACTCAGTATTGCCAAGGGCAGGTGTGCCCTCTACTCGTGATTCACCGCCACGCCCTTCAGATAGGGTGCAGGCTCTGCCCCGAGGTTTTCCAGCATGCGCGAGCTGTACCAGTCGACGAAGTTGACCACGCCGAACTCATAGGTTTTCGAATAAGGCCCGGGTTGATAGGCGGTAGAGTTAATGCCGCGCTGGTTTTCTTCGGCAAGACGGCGGTCCTGATCATTGGTGGCATCCCAGACCTGGCGCATGCGTTCCACGTCGTAGTCCACACCCTCGACTGCATCCTTGTGGACAATCCACTTGGTGGTGACCATGGTTTCCTGCGCACTGATCGGCCACACCGTGAATACGATGATGTGATCGCCCATGCAGTGGTTCCAGGAGTGCGGCAAATGCAGAATGCGCATCGAGCCGAGGTCCGGGTTCTGGATGCGGCCCATCAGTTTCTTGCAGCCAACCTTGCCGTCCAGAGTCATCGACACCGTGCCTTTGAGCAGCGGCATGCGCACGATACGGTTACGCAGGCCGAAACTGGCGTGGGCGTAGGGGATTTTCTCGGCGTCCCAGGCGGCGGCGGATGCGGCTACATGGTCCTTGAAGGCCTGATCGGCGCGCGGGTCTGTGACATCGTCCCATTCCAGCAGGGTTTTGAGCAGCTCAGGGTGCGAGCCACCGCAGTGATAGCACTCGCGGTTGTTCTCCAGCACCAGCTTCCAGTTGGCCTTTTCCATCAAGGTGGTTTGCACCGCCACCTTGGTGTTCTCCATATCATAGGGTTCCATGTAGTGCCGCAGCGTCGACAGGAACTCGTCGATGGCAGGCGGGTTCTCCGCCAGGCTGATGAAAATGTAACCGCCTGCGGTCTTGACGTGCACCGGCTTGAGGCCGAACTGCTTCATGTCGAAGTCGTCGCCCATTTCAGTGCCCGCATACAGCAGGCGGCCATCCAGCTCATAGGTCCACTGGTGGTAGTGGCAAACCAGTTTGGCGACCTTGCCTTTCTCGGCGGTGCACAGGCGCGAGCCGCGATGGCGGCATACGTTGTGGAACGCGTTGACTGCACCGTCCGGACCACGCACCACCAGGATCGGGTTCTTGCCGATCTGCAGCGTCAGGTAATTGCCCTTGGTCGGGATCTCGCACGTCATCCCGGCAATCAGCCACTCCTTGTGAAAGATTTCCTGCATGTCGATTTCAAACAGTCGGTCATCACTGTAAAAAGGCTGCGGCAGCGAGTAGGTGCGCTCGCGATTCTGCAGCATCTCGGCAGTGGCCTTGCGTGCAGGTTCCAGCGGATCGCCCAGGCTCAAGGTTGCGGTGACGTCCATCGATTAAATCCCTCATGACCGCGGCATGGGCGGCCTGCGAATGTGGCTGATACGGGTGTGATCGCGTTGCACGCATGACGATAGATCAGTCAATTATGCTCATGACCCTTGGTGGCGAGTGTGGAGCCGGGCGCTGAGTGAACCTTATCCATGGGCGACATGGCCGCATCCGTTCCCGACGCGACAGCCCTTGTTGTCCGGGGCTGGTCGCGGTAAGTACGTGAATGTCGTTGATAGGTAAATGGCCGCCTCGCGCGTTACGCAGAATCCGCAGCATGAGAGGCCGACAGTCGGCCGTGGAGATCGAGTATGTCGCAAAGTTTCCTGAGCCCGGTCACGACCCAGACATGGGCCAACGGTCGCCACCTGGTACGTGTCGTCAAAGTCATCCAGGAAACCTGGGATGTGCGCACTTTCTGCTTCATGGCCGACCAGCCGATCATGTTCTTTTTCAAGCCAGGGCAGTTCGTGACCCTGGAGCTGGAGATCGATGGTCTGCCGATCATGCGCTCTTACACCATCTCCAGCTCACCGTCGGTGCCCTACAGCTTTTCGATCACCGTCAAACGCGTACCGGGCGGCAAGGTCTCCAACTACCTGCACGACACACTCAGTGAGGGTCAGGAACTGGCCGTGCACGGGCCGGTCGGGCTGTTCAATGCCATCGATTTCCCCAACCCGAAGATTCTCTACCTTAGCGGTGGCGTCGGCATCACGCCGGTGATGTCCATGGCGCGCTGGTTCTATGACACCAACGCCAATGTCGACATGGTGTTTGTGCACAGCGCCCGCTCGCCCAAGGACATCATCTATCACCGTGAGCTGGAGCACATGGCATCGCGGATCGATAACTTCAGCCTGCATCTGGTCTGCGAAAAGCATGGGCTGGGTGAACCGTGGGCCGGTTATCGCGGCTACCTTAACCAGAAAATGCTTGAACTGATGGCCCCGGACTTCATGGACCGCGAGGTGTTCTGCTGCGGGCCGACGCCGTACATGGCGGCGGTCAAGCGACTGCTGCTGGAAAACGGCTTCAACATGGCGCAATACCATGAAGAGTCGTTCGGCGCGACACCGCCTGAGGCGCGGGCCGATGCAGTCGAGCAGGCTGAAATCGCAGCCGACGCGCCGGATGTCGACGCCGCCGACCTGCATCAGGTGGAATTCACCGACACCGGCAAGAGCATTCGCGTGGCCCCGGGCGAAACCGTCCACGCCGCCGCCGCCAAACTCGGCCTGATGATCCCCAAAGCCTGTGGTATGGGCATTTGCGGCACCTGCAAGGTCATGAAGCTGAGCGGCGAAGTGGAAATGGAGCACAACGGCGGTATCACCGACGAGGATGTTGCAGAGGGCTACATTCTGTCCTGCTGCAGCGTACCGAAGGGGGATGTGCGGATTGAGTATTGAGGCATTCGTCTCGTGTCTTTAGATTTAATGTGTTTCTGTATCATAAAGATGATTTACACAATGACCTCGAAGGGTAATCATCGGTTTTCTGTTTAGGGCATTGCGAGCTGCAATGCCGGTATTCCACAGGACGTGTGATGTTACAAAATAATCGTCACAATCTTGAGCTTGAGAAGCTGCAATTGGAATGTCGCAAGCTCGTTGCAGAAACGCGAAAGCTGTTGTCTGAAGACAAAAAACTGAAACGAGAGGCTTTCTGGTATCCGTTTCTGGTGGGCGCGGGACTTATAACTGCAGGTAGCGCAGTCCTCAAGCTGCTTGCTCCAAGCTGACCGACCGACGAGGAGTCCAGGCGATCTCTTGAAATTTGCGGGTGAACGGTTCAGATTGCTTTCATAGGGCTCGCGATAGGCCTGCACTATATTTTTACAGGACGAATCATGGATACCTTAACTTCAAAAGTTGATTCACCCGTAAGTCGTGAAATAGCCGATCTGGACGCACGCATGAATGCAAAGGAGTCGTTTGCATCGCGCATAGGCCTTTTGCCGTTCGCCACAGGAGCCCTGGCCGCGCTTGCCACATTGATTGCAGTGCAAGTCATTAGCCGCCTGTAGCGTTTCTTCCTTACTTCCCTCCTTCCTTCATCAGCAGCAGCCCTTGTATCCGGGCTGTTGCCTGTTCAAGACCGGACGCAGAGCGCCCGGAAGTGCATTCCGACGCTGAGCTTCGCACGATAGTCGAGATTATCGTTGCGCACGCTCCGGTGTCGGAATGCCTGTCGTGGCGCTCTGCGTCATACATCTGCGTCGCGCTGCGTAGTCAGGATTTAGCCGGGACTTCATGACCCACTGTGACTCTGCTTATAAGCCGCCAGCGCTGGCAGCAGTTGCTGGTCGATGGCCTGGCGGACGGCGGGGAGGAGGGTGGCACTGCCGGTCAGGAGTTGCTCTACCAGACGTCGCAGGGCTGTAGCGCGTTCGACGTTCAGGCCGCAAACGGCTTGCGCGCAGGCTTGTTCAGCGGTTGCGCCGCCGGGTGCTTCGAAGCCCAGGGCTCTGAGTTGGCCGAGCAGGTCTTCCTGGTCAATCAAATCTGCGTGCATCATGGCTTCTGTTCCTTTGATCGGGCTTTTTTCCGATTCTGGTAGGGCAGACTGCCAAGGGCAAGTCCTGTGCGTCGCACATGGCAGGATTGACTACAGGTACGTCGTTTTCAGTTCAGGTCATGCTATTCGATTTGCAGGTTTTCTATTGTGTCGTCGACCATGACCTTTGCCATGTCCACCAGGTGCATGATGGTGAGCGTCATGTCTCGCTGCGCGCCGGTCATGCTGTCGCTGAATTCAAAGGCGCTGGTTGCAGCACAGCGCAGCAGGTCGCTGGCATACATCAGCGCATCTTCATGGCTGACTTTGGGGCGGGCGTTGAAGAGGGATGGGTCGGGGACGATTTTCAGCATGTGATGTATCTCCTGGAGTTTTAGAAGACCATCACCGTCGGCTACTAAGCGAGGGTGGTGATCATGCGCAGGTAGTAGCCCGGTCCAGGAACCCCGGTGCATCCGAAGATGCCCCACGCACGACCACCATAAAAAATGCAGGCCGTGAAAGGGCACCTGCACAAGGTGGCGCAATGCGCCTGGATTTAACGAGGGCTACTAATCCTCATCGCTGAATATGCAGCGACGGGCGCAGAGTAGTGATCGAAATCGGCAGGCACAAGGGGGCGGGAGTTTCTCGGAAATTTCCTTCAAACGAAAGAGACGAGTCCCGCAAATTCGTTACAAATTCTTGTTCATTGCTCAGGTTTGCTAAACTGCGCAGCTTGCCAGGAGCTGCCATGAATTACCGTCACGCCTACCATGCCGGCAACCACGCCGACGTGTTCAAACACCTGACTCTGACTCGCTTGATCGCCCTCATGGCGCGCAAGGAGCAGCCGTTCGCCTATCTCGACACCCACGCGGGGTTGGGGTTATACGACCTCAAGGGCGATCAGGCCACCCGCACCGGAGAGTGGCTGGAAGGCATCGGCCGTCTTTGGGATGCACCGGATTTGCCCGCGCTGGCCTCCGATTACTTGCAAGTGCTGCACGACATGAACCCCGACGGCGAGCTGCGCTACTACCCCGGCTCGCCGGAGCTGGCCCGTCGCCTGACCCGCGAGCGCGAGCGTGTGCTGCTCAACGAGAAGCACCCCGAAGACGGGCGTCTGCTCAAGGAAAACATGAAGGGCGACCGCCGCGTGGCGGTGCATCTGGGGGAGGGCTGGCATGTGCCACGCGCCTTGCTGCCGGTGGCTGAAAAGCGTGCCGTGATGCTCATCGACCCGCCGTTCGAGCAGCTCGATGAAATGAAACGCTGCGCTGTAGCGCTCAAGGAAACCATCGGACGCATGCGTCAGACGGTGGCTGCTATCTGGTACCCGATCAAGGATACCCGCCTGCTGCGCCGCTTCTATCAGGACCTGGCCGAGACTGGCGCACCCAAGTTGTTGCGCGTCGAGCTGTTCGTCCACCCGCTGGACACCCCGGCCAGCCTCAACGGTTCAGGCCTGGCCATCGCCAACCCGCCGTGGGGCCTGGAAGAAGAGCTGCGTGAGCTGATGCCTTATCTGGCAGACAAACTGGGCCAGACCCAGGGCGGCTGGAAGATGGACTGGTTGATCGCCGAGTAATTGAACCAGTCGTGACCACTCTGAAGCCCGAAGGGTGCGAGAGGTTCAGGAGATAGCTCTTGTATTCCCAAACGCAGCAATGAATGAGCTTTTGTGGGAGCGAGCTTGCTCGCGAAAGGGCCAGTGCAGTCCTCGAAAACAGGGCGTTTGAACCATTGCCTTCGCGAGCAAGCTCGCTCCCACTTATCCTGCTAACAAGGCATCAGTCCCCTTTTCCTGCCAATCAGCCAGCTCAAGCTGGCAGACAAACTCCGGTACCACCAAGGCCGCAATAACCCTGAGGGTTCTTGGCCAGATATTGCTGGTGGTATGCCTCGGCAAAGTAGACCGTCGGAGCTTCTTCTATTTCAGTGGTAATTGCGCCTAGCCCGGCCTTGCTCAGTTCCGCCTGGAATTTTGCAGCGCTGGTCTTGGCGGCGTCGAGCTGTTCGGGAGTGGTGCAGTAGATCACCGAGCGGTACTGAGTACCGATGTCGTTACCCTGACGCATACCCTGGGTCGGGTTGTGCGCTTCCCAGAACACCTTGAGCAAAGACTTGTAGCTGATTTTCTCGGGCTCGTAGACAACCAGCACCACTTCAGTGTGGCCAGTCAGACCGGAGCAGACTTCTTCGTAAGTCGGGTTCGGGGTAAATCCGCCCGCATACCCCACGGCGGTGCTCACCACACCTTCCTGTTGCCACAGGCGGCGTTCTGCGCCCCAGAAGCAACCCAGGCCGAAGATGGCGAATTCCACATTGCTCGAAAACGGTCCCAGCAGCGGGTTGCCGTTGACGAAATGAGTTTCCGGAAGCGCCATAGGCGTTTCACGACCCGGCAGTGCTTGTTCGGCGGTGGGCAGTACGTTTTTGTTCACTAGAATTTCCGAGCGCAGAGTCATGAACCATATCCTCTCGTTTAGAGACAGGCAGCAGGGGCCAGGACAGATGAGCAGAGTTACATAGGTCCCGTTACACGCACAAACAAGTGCTGCCGTGTAATAACAGCCTGACAGTGTGCCCGAGAGAGCAGGGTGCAGGGAAGGTTGTCAGGCGGACGGACGACGCGGGTAGCGCTTCAGTTTCTCGATCAGCTCTTCGCCAGGGATAGGCTTGTCGAACAGATAGCCCTGGCCCACATCGCAACGATGACGGCGCAGGAACGCCAGCTGTGCAGCGGTTTCAATGCCTTCGGCGACCACTTTGAGCTTGAGGTTGTGGGCCATCGCGATGACCGCAGAGGTGATTTCCATGTCGTCTTCATCATCCGGAATATCGCGGATGAAGCTGCGATCGATCTTGATCACATCAATGGGGAATTTCTTCAGGTAGCTGAATGAGGAGTAACCGGTGCCGAAGTCATCCATGGCCAACGACAGGCCAAGCTTCTTCAGCGAGTCCAGCTGCTGGCGCGTGTCTTCGGTGGCTTCCAACAGCAGGCCTTCGGTCAGTTCCAGTTCCAGCAGCGAAGGATCCAGCTCTTCTTCTCTGAGGATAGCGGCAATCGATGACACCAGTTCGGGGTCGGAAAACTGCTTGGGTGACACGTTGATCGCCACCTGCAAATTGCCGAAACCAGCGGCGGTGAGGTCCTTGCTCATGCGGCAGGACTGGCGAGCGACCCACTTGCCGATGGGGATGATCAGGCCGGTTTCTTCCGCCACGCTGATGAACTGATCGGGGCGGATCATGCCTTTTTCAGGATGATTCCAGCGCAGCAGCGCTTCCATGCCCAGCAGACGACCGGTCAGCAGACACAGCTTGGGCTGGTAGAACACCTCCAGTTCGTTCTGGGTCAGGGCGCGGCGCAGGTTGTTTTCCACAAACAGCTTGTAACTGGCCTCGGCATTCAATGCTTCGGTAAACACCTGAACCTGATGTTTGCCGTTGGCTTTGGCCTTGTGCAGGGCCAGACCTGCGTTTTTCATCAGGGTCTGCGGGTCACGACCGTGCAGCGGCGCGCAGGCAAGGCCCACCGAGCCGGTGACGCTGATCAGCTGATTATCGACGAACATCGGCTTGTCCAGCGTGGCCAGTACCTGACTGGCGGTGGCCTGTCCGGCTTCCTGATCCGTGTTGTCGAGCAGAACGGCGAATTCGTTACTGGCAAAGCGCGCCAGCACGTCGGTCGGGCTCAGGGTGTTACGCAGGCGGCGCGCCAGACTGATCAGCAGTTTGTCGCCGGTCTGGTGGCCGAGGCTGTCGTTGATGCGCTTGAAGTTGTCGATGTCGACCAGCAACAGGCTCATCGGCGTGTCGGTGTCACGGGCAAAACGTTCGTCCAGGTTGCGGATGAAGGCCGGACGGTTGCCCAGATTGGTCAGGTTGTCAGTGTAGGCCAGGCGCTCGATACGCTGCTGGGCCAGCTTGCTCTGAGTGATGTCTTCATAGATGCCGATGTAGTGCGTCAGCTCGCGATTATCGCCATACACCTTGGAAATCGACAGCTGGCCCCAGTAGGGTTCGAGGTTCTTGCGTCGGCTTTTGAACTCGCCCTGCCAGCTGTTGCTGTTGGTCAGGCTGGAGTTGGCTTCCAGCAACAACTGGTTGAGGTTTTCCAGCGCAGGCAGTTCCGAGAGCTTGTGCCCGGAGACCTCATCGGAACTGTACTGCGTGATCGCCGTGAAGCTTGGGTTGACGTATTCGACCACGCCGTTGCAGTTGACCAGAAGAAAGGCGTTGGCGCTTTGTTCGACCGCACGCTGGAACAGGTGCAGCGCATTGGTCGCGGCCCGACGGTTGTGGTTGTTGATGACCTGGGCGAACTGGTCGGCCAACTCGCCAGCGAAGGCGATCTCGTCGGACTGCCACTCGCGTATCGAGCCGGACTGTTCCAGGCAGAGCACGCCAATGACCTGGCCATCGATACGAATACTCGCATCGAGGACCGCCTTGTCTTCTCCAGGCGTCAGGCTTTCGGCCATTTCGCGGGTGCGCGGGTCGGTCTGGATATTGCTGGCGTCAATCGCCCTGCTGGTATTAAGCGCTTGCAGATAGGTGGGGTAGGCGCTGATATCAATCGGAGTACGCGACTGATAGTCGCCGCTTTCGCGACGATAGTCGGTGATCGGCTCCAGACGCTTGTCGGTGAGGTTCCAGATACTGACATGATCGACGTCATAAATGTCGCAAGCGCTTTTGGTGATCAGCTTTGCCGCTTCCAGCAGGGTATTGGCTGTGGTGTAACGATGCCGGGTCAGGCGCAGGATCAGGTCCTGCTGGGCGCGCACGCGTTCCAGATGCGCAAACTGGTCACGCTGGGCGCGCTGGTTGAGTTCAAGGGCAATCTGCAGGCGCAGGTTGCGGGTTTCGAGATCGGAGTCAGTGGCGATCTCGCTTTCTGTGACAAGGCCATCGACGATCAGAAAATAACCACGCAGCAGATGACGATTGTGCTGCTTGTAGGCTTCGCCGATCTCCAGCAAACCAAGCGTACCCTTGGGGCTGTGCAGGGTGTAGCGAATCAGGTAATTCGGAGAAGAAGCCAGTTGCTGCTGGATGTCGTCATGCAGTTGATAACGTGCTTGCGGCTCCATGAGGCTGGCATAAGGGGATCCAATCAAGGCGCAAAGGTCGACGGCAGGCAGGCCGAACTGCTTTTCGCAATTCGGATCGAGAAACAATAGCGCCCAATTGGCTTCATTCAGCCGCTCGAAACGCAGCATGCCCAGGCGCGAAGGCACTGGCAATTGCGTCACTACCTCGGCTGCGGATCTACCGGCAGCATCGGTTTGGCTTTTCATGAACAAACTCGCTTCCGAAATACTAGTCGCGACGGGCGTAAACCCCACTTTCGCGTATGGCAAGGTTGCATGATGCGGCTCGTGCTTACAAGAGACCACAGTGGCTTAGTGCTATAAAAGTGTCGGCCGGTTGCCCAGGTTCTTCAATGTATCTGGTCGGATACTTGAAACTGCTCGTTTTTCGGGCAAAGTCCCTGTTTTAAAGGGGGATTTCGCCATGCAGGTTTGCTCTTGTCCAGAAGGGTTGTCAATCAGGTTGTCGCGGCCTTGGCCTCCTTCGCTGGCAACTGCAGGAAAATCCCGGCGGCAAACATGGCCAGAACTCCGACGCTCAGGAACGTCAGCTGGAAAGCCTCCAGCACGCTGCTGAGCTCGCCGGTGGCAACTTCTTCGCTGAAACCGCCCAGCAAGGCCGCAGCGCTTGCGACCCCAAGGCTCAGTGAGAGTTGGGCCACCACCGAGAGCAGGCTGTTGCCGCTTGCCGCGCTGGCATCGTCCAGATCGATCAGGGTGACGGTATTCATCGCTGTGAACTGCAAGGAGTTGACCGCGCCGAGCAGGCCCAGATGCACCAGCAAAACCCAGTACGGCGTCTGCACATCGACCAGTGCCAGGCTTGCCAGCAGGATGCCCAGCAGCAATGTGTTACCGGTCAGAATGAGGCGATAGCCCATATGCTCGATCAGCCAACGCGCTACCGTCTTGGCGAACATTCCTGCAGCTGCCAGCGGCAACATGCTCATGCCCGCCTCGGAGGGCGAATACCCCAGCGCCACTTGCAGCAGCAGCGGGATCAGGAACGGCAAGGCTCCGCTGCCCAGACGGGCGAACAGATTGCCCAGAATGCCAACGGCAAACGTGCGGGTGCGAAAAAGCGAAGGGGCAAACAATGGCGATTCAATGTGCCCGGCGCGTAGCCAGTAGGCTGCCAGGCAGCCCATCCCGACAAACAGCAGAAGCACCACGCGCATGTGTGGCAGGTTCAGCTCGCCCAGCCCCTCAAGGGCAATGGTGATCAGCACCATTGCCGCGCCAAACAGGATGAACCCGATACCGTCAAAACGCGTTCGACCGCCTCCGGGAAGGTCGGGGATGAAGTGTTTGACGGCATAGCAGCCGAGAATCCCGACCGGAATATTGAGCAGGAAAATCCAGTGCCAGCTCAGGTACTCGACCATCCAGCCGCCAAGCGTTGGCCCCAGCAACGGTCCCAGAAGACCGGGCACGGTGATAAAGCCCATGATCCGTACCAGCTCCGACCGCGGATACGCACGCAAGACGATCAGGCGTCCGATGGGCAGCATCAGCGCGCCACCCAGCCCCTGAATCACCCGCGCCGCCACCAGCACATTGAGCGACCAGGACAGCGCGCACAGCAGCGAGCCGAAGCTGAACAGCAAAATGGCGCTGAAGAAGATGCGCTTGATCCCGAAACGATCGGCAATCCAGCCCGAGGCCGGGATCAGCAGTGCGATGGTCAGCATGTAGGCGATAACCACCGACTGCATGCGCAGGGGGTCTTGAGCCAGCGAGCTGGCCATGGACGGCAGGGCGGTGTTGAGGATCGTGCCGTCCAGGCTTTGCATGAAGAACGCAATGGCGATGACCCAGGGCATCCAGCGCAGGGTCTTTTCATCCATGATTGGCGCTGCTGAGTTCGACATAAGCTCCTGCTACAAGGTTAGGGTGAGTCGGCTTATCAGAGCGCCGGGCAGTTGAATCGACCCCGTCTGGCGCTGAGTGTAGGTACTCGATTGAAGAATCAGTTCCCGCTCGCGAGTCAGGTCCTCCAGTGCGCTACCCAACAGGCTGTAGGCGCTGTCATCGAAACGCATGGTGCTGACCGGTGCGACGATCTTGCCGTCTTCGACCCAGAATGTTGCGAAACGTGTCATCCCGGTCAGACGTGCGGCAGCGCGATCCGAAAAGTTCAGGTACCACAGGTTGCTGATGTAAAGGCCTGTGCCTAGCTTTTCAAGGATCTGGTCCAGCTCCAGCGAGCCGCCGGCAATGCTCAACGCGCTTGGACCTTCGCCATAATCCGCGCCGTTGGCAGGCAGGTCGTACTCAGCGGCGCTGCTTGAGTCCACCAGTCGCTCGCGGGCCTGCCCGTTGACGATCAGCTTCAGGTCCTTGCGCGGGTAGCCTTCGCGCGAGAAGGCTGGCGAGAGCGAGCCACTGACTTGCTCGTCGAAGCTGATCAGCGGGCTGAAATGAGTCTCGCCGTCATACAGCCTTTGCAACGGGCTGCGCTTGCTGGCCACCGCTTGCGCGGAAAAGCCGCCCCAGCTGAGCATGCCAATGACTTCGTCCAGCGCCGCCGGAGCCAGATAGGCTCGGTATTGACCGGGCTTGAGGGTGTGCAGTGGGCGGCCGAGAAATTCGAGCTGCTCACGGGCCTGCTGAAAGCGTTGCACGAACGCTTCGTTGTTCCAGTCGTGACCTGCGTAATTGGCTTTCACCGCCTGGCCGTTTTCATGAAACAGGCTCCAGTCGAAATTGAAGCTGTTGGCCTGATGCCAGCCCAGCGCGCCCCACGAACTGGCGAAACCGCGGTACAGCGGGCCAGCCGCGTAAAAACCCACCAGATCGAGGTCGCCTGACAGTTGGCTGATCTGCTCGACCACTTTTGCACTGTCCGGCAGCGGTAAGTCCTGCACATTGCTGCTCTGCCAGGCCTGTATGTTAGGCAACAGATACGGGTCTTTCGCCAGCGAAGGCAGGGTTTCGCGCAACTGCTGCAAGGCGTTGGAAAGGCGTCGAGTGTCGGTCTCCTGATCTCCGGACAGGGTCACTTCCAGGTTGGCATGACGCCCGTTGTCGATCAGTTTGAAGGTCGCAATGACCTGCTGCACGCTCCCGGCCTGCCGAACATGGCCGTGGTTGAAACGAATGAAATCGGACGCTTCGGCGTCGTAGGCCAGGGTGAAGTGTTCCGTCGGGCTGATGGCAGCCTTGAGCACGGCGACCAGCGCCTCGAATTGCTGTTGGTGCGACATCAGGCATCCCCTCCAAACACATCGACATTGGCAAACACACACGCCGGAGAGGCATGGCCTACACGGATCACCTGATTGGGTTCGCCCTTGCCGCAGTTGGGCGTGCCCAGCACTTTGAAGGTGCTGGCGTCACCGACTGCGCTGAGGTTTTTCCAGAACTGTGCAGAAATCGCCCGATAGTTGGGGTTCTTCACCACGCCCTTGAGTTCACCGTTTTCAATCAATTGGCCCCATTCGCAGCCGAACTGGAACTTGTTGCGCGCGTCGTCGATGGACCAGGAGCGATTGCTCGACATCAGAATGCCGTGCTCGATGTTACCGATCAGGCCGTCCAGTGACTGGTCGCCCGGTTCGATGTTCAGGTTGGCCATGCGATCGATGGGCGCACGGTTCCAGCCGCAGGCGCGGCTGTTGGCGACCCCGTCCAGGCCGCTGCGGTATTGCGACAGTGCGCCGCCGAGCGGGCGTTGCAACAGGCCGTCACGAATCAGGAACTGTTTACTGGCGGCCGTGCCATCGTCGTCGTGCGCGTAGCTGGCCAGTTGTTCAGGAATGTCCGGGTCAAACGTCACGTTCAGCAGGCTGGAGCCGTATTGCAGGGTGCCGAAATCGGTCGTCTTGACGAAGCTGGTACCTGCGTAATTACGCTCGTCGCCGAGAATCCGGTCCAGTTCCAGCGGATGGCCGATGGACTCGTGAATCTGCAGCACCATCTGATCCGGCATCAGCAGCAGGTCGCGTGGGCCTGACGGTGTGTTGGGTGCGAGGATAAGCTGCAAGGCCTCATCGGCGACGTTGGCCGCAGAGCCGATCAGACCGCAACTGCTCAGCACTTCAAGACCGCCCTGTTGGCCGAAGTTGTCGCCGCCCAGGTTACGCGTCTGGCTGTCACGGCCATCGTAGGCGGTGACGCTCAGGCCCGGAAAAACGAAGCGCTGCGCCTGACGAAGCTCTGCGCCCGCGGTGTTCAGGTAAATCTGCTCAACCGTTTCCAGCCCCAGTACGGCCTGCCAGTTGACCAGCCGTTCGTCTTTCGGGACGGCGCTGGACTCGGCCATCAGCAGGCCGATGCAGTCGCTCAGTGGCGGGAAGGCTTGATCCATGTGCGGCGACAGATAGTCAGCCTTGGCGGTCGAGACAGCTTGATCGCTCAGGTTCAGCAACGCGTGTGGTGCCAGGCGACGTGCCAGCGCTTCGGCCTGCTGCAAGGCGGCTTGCAAACCCCGAAGGGAAATGTCGTTGGTGGCGGCGTAGGCTTCAACACCGTTCAGGCGCACGGTCAGCATTGCGCCCTCGTCGCTGCTCAGCGACGGTGGCTCGGCCACATTCTTGCGCACGCACAGGCGCTGGCCGGTGCGGTGCACGTAACGTACGGAAAAAAATTGCGCTTCACTCTGCAGAGCAGCGAAATGCTGCTTGAGCCGGGCGGAGAAATCGAACATGCAGACAAGCTCCTTCTTGAGGGTGGTCAGTGAAGTCCGGGCGGCCTTTTGAGCCGATTACCGTTGAGAGGGAGATTACCCTCCACGATTGCCAGGCTGCACCTGCAAGCTTTGAGCCAGACGCTTCAGCCCTGCATCACCAGCTTGATATCGGCGGCCAGTTCACGCACGCGCTCTTCTTCGGTGTCCCACGAGCACATAAAGCGTGCGCCGCCGTTGCCGATGAAGGTATAGAAACGCCAGCCCCTGGCGGTCAATGCTGCAATGGCCGGTTCCGACAATTGCAGAAACACGCCATTGGCCTGTACCGGAAACATCAGCTCCACGCCGGGAATATCCTTGACCAGTTCGGCCAGCAGTTGTGCGCAATGGTTGGCGTGGCGGGCGTGTTTGAGCCAGGCGTCGTTTTCCAGCAGCCCGACCCACGGCGCAGACAGAAAGCGCATTTTCGACGCCAGTTGCCCGGCCTGTTTGCAGCGGTAATCGAAGTCTTCAGCCAGGTCATGGTTGAAAAACAGGATGGCTTCACCCACCGCCATGCCGTTTTTCGTACCGCCGAAGCACAGCACATCGACACCGGATTTCCAGGTCAGTTCTGCCGGTGAGGCTTCCAGAAAGGCGCAGGCATTGGAGAAGCGGGCACCGTCCATGTGCAGATGCAGGCCCAGCTCCTTGCAGGTCGCACTGATTGCCTTGAGTTCTTCGGGCTGATAAACGCCGCCTACCTCGGTGGCCTGGGTCAGCGTCACGACGCGCGGTTTGGGGTAGTGAATATCCTGACGCTTGAGCGCCACTTCGCGAATCGACTCCGGGGTCAGCTTGCCGCCTGCGCTGCGTGCTGTCAGCAGTTTGGAGCCGTTGGAGAAAAACTCCGGCGCGCCGCATTCATCGGTTTCAACGTGAGCCGTTTCCGAACAGATGACACTGTGGTAACTCTGGCACAGCGATGACAGCGCCAGCGAGTTGGCCGCTGTGCCGTTGAAGGCAAAAAACACTTCGCAGTCGGTTTCGAACAGACGGCGGAAATCATCTGATGCGCGTGCAGTCCATTGATCGTCACCATAGGCACGTTGATGCCCCTTGTTCGCCTGCTCCATGGCTGCCCAGGCTTCAGGGCAGATACCGGAATAGTTGTCGCTGGCGAACTGTTGGCTTTGGTCTGTCATGGCCGATTCCTTATGGGCGATTATGGTGCGCACTGTAGCGACAATATAAGGTTCGGTCATGTATTGACTGCATGACGCAATTCCCCATTCAGGAGCGATATGGATCTGTCCAACCCGCCTTTTCTGCCCGGACGCAACAAGGCGCTGGACCTGCTCAAGTGGCTGGCGATGCTGAGCATGGTGCTCGATCATCTTCGCTATGTGGGCTGGTCAGTTGATTTTCTTTACGTGCCGGGGCGTTTCGCCTTTCCCTGGTTCTGTCTGGCAATTGCCGTAAACCTTTCCCGGCGCAGCGCAGCCATTCTGGCCCCGCGGGTGCAATGGCGCTATCTGGGCTGGCTGCTGGTATTCGCAGCGCTAGCAGAAATACCGTATCGGCTGTTCATGGCGGACGTGACCGTGCTGAACGTGATGCCGACCCTGTTGCTGGGGCTGCTGATTGCTCAAGGCTGGCAGCATCGCAACGTGACGACGCGGATCATGGCCATCGTGGCCCTGCTGTTTGGGGCGGTTTTTCAGCAACAATTGATGTTTGGTTTTGCTGGCGTGCTGCTGCCGCTGGTTTTTCTGTTGGTGCTGCAAAAGCGTCTTTGGTATTCGGTGTTTCCGGCAGTTTTCTGTCTCGCAGCCAATGCCTGGCCGCAGATGATTGCCGGCGCGAGCTGGGGCGACCCGATTTCCATTGGCTCGATAGCCGCCTGCCTGGTGGCACCTGCGCTGGGCATAGCGCTACTGCGCACCAAACCGAAGTTCGCAGTGATCCCGATGCGGCGCTGGGCCTATGCGATTTACCCGCTGCACTTTCTGGTATTGCTGGGTTTGCGGACGGCGTTGGAGCGTGGCTGAACGATAACTTCAACTATCGTGCGACGCTCCGCGTCGCATGCCGTTCCGGACGCTCTGCGCCCTCTTGCGAGGCAGAGCGTCACGAGCTGCATTCCGACGCTGGAGGTATCAGCTATTAGGCAGCAACCGGCAGGTAATGCTCTTGATGTAGCGCGTCTCGGCAATTGCCGGGTGTACCGGATGGTCCGGGCCCTGGCCGCCGCGTTCCAGTAGCTGGATGTTGCGGTCCAGATGGCGGGCGCTGGTCAGGAGGATGTTTTGCAGGTCGTCTTCCGGCAGGTGCATGGAGCAGGAAGCGCTGACCAGAATGCCGTCCTTGCTGAGCAGGCGCATAGCTTGCTCGTTCAGGCGGCGGTAAGCGCCTTCGCCGTTTTTCATGTCTTTCTTGCGTTTGATGAACGCAGGCGGGTCGGCAACGATCACGTCGAAACGCTCTTCACCGGCCTTCAGCTCTTTCAGCGCTTCAAAGACATCGCCTTCGATGCAGGTCATTTTTTCTGCGAAGCCATTCAGGGCTGCGTTGCGCTCTACGCCATCAAGGGCGAAGGACGATGCGTCGACGCAGGTCACGTCGCTGGCACCGAAGGCTGCTGCCTGAATTCCCCAGCCACCGATGTAGCTGTACAGGTCCAGCACACGCTTGCCTTTGACGTAGGGGGCAATGCGCGCGCGGTTCATGCGATGGTCGTAGAACCAGCCGGTCTTCTGCCCGGCCATCACCGGTGCTTCGAACTTCACGCCGTTTTCTTCCAGCGCAACCCATTCGGGAACCAGGCCGAACACGGTTTCGACGTAACGATTCAGGCCTTCCGCATCGCGCGCGGCTGAGTCGTTCTTGAACAGGATGCCGCTTGGCTTGATGACCTGAACCAGCGCGGCAATGATGTCTTCCTTGTGGTTTTCCATGGTGGCCGAGGCCAGCTGGACAACCAGAATGTCACCGAACCGATCCACCACCAGACCCGGCATCAGGTCTGAATCGCCGTAGACCAGGCGGTAGAAAGGCTTGTCGAACAGGCGCTCGCGCAGCGACAGCGCCACGTTCAGGCGATGGACCAGCAGAGACTTATCGAGCGGCAGCTTGATATCGCGCGACAGCAAGCGTGCGCAGATCAGGTTGTTGGGGCTCATGGCGACAATGCCCAGCGGCTTGCCGCCAGCAGCTTCGAGGATTGCCTGATCACCGGCTGCAAAACCATGCAGCGGGGTGGCGGCTACGTCGATTTCGTTGCTGTAGACCCACAAGTGACCGGCGCGCAGGCGGCGGTCGGCGTTGGCTTTGAGGCGCAAGCTAGGCAGGGACATGACGTCGCTCCTGAAAAAAGAGCGGGATTATAGCGCGTCATCCCGGTAGTGCGCCGGGATGACTACAATAATCGCAACCTGTTACGCCGACAGCGCTTCAATCAATTTGCTGTTGAAGGCCGGGATGTCATCAGGCTGACGACTGCTGATCAGCGTGCCGTCGGTGACAACTTCCTGATCAACCCACTTGGCGCCAGCGTTGACCAGGTCATCTTTCAGCGTCTTGAAGCTGGTCAGGGTCTTACCCTTCACCAGGCCTGCCGATATCAACAGCCAGCCGCCATGGCAGATAACCGCCACTGGTTTGCCGGAACCCTCAATATCCTTGACGAGCTTCTGGGCGTCAGTGTCTATGCGGATGGTGTCGGAGTTCTGTACGCCGCCTGGCAGAACTACGCCGTGGTAGTCGCTGGCGTTGGCCGCCTTGAATGTGCGATCAATCTTGAAATCATCGGCAGGCTTGTCGTGATTCCAGCCTTTGACCTGGCCTTCTTCGGTGGAAAGGATTTCCACGGTGGCACCTGCTTGCTCCAGCGCTTCTTTCGGA
The DNA here is from genome assembly GCF_020917325.1 of Pseudomonas savastanoi. NCBI lineage: Bacteria > Pseudomonadati > Pseudomonadota > Gammaproteobacteria > Pseudomonadales > Pseudomonadaceae > Pseudomonas > Pseudomonas savastanoi. The sequence continues at coordinate 5,516,231 of NZ_CP076652.1, read as the reverse complement.
CCGGTCAGTTCGACCTGTTCGAAACCGTCGGTTACAAGAATTGCGATGCGTTTGCCAGTCAGTGCTTTAGACATGGGATCCTCCAGTGTCGGGCTTTCAGGGTGGCGTCTGGCGGCCGTTTTGAGGCCGCTATATACGCCGTCAACACAAGGTCCGAAGCCTGGCATGTGGCAAAGTTCCGAGAATATCTTCGTCTCGGGTGATGGACCGTTTCCCCGCAAGGGGTCAGAATCCAGTCATTACGGTGAGTAAATTCCTATGTCCGAAGAGCTAAGCCCAGAACAGATCCAGCAAGCGTTGCAGGGCATCAGTGTGCCTCCGCAGCCGCAGATCATGGTGGATCTGCAGATGGAGCAGTACATGCCCGATCCGGACCTGGGTGTAATTGCGCGGTTGATTGCGCAAGATCCGGGGTTGTCCGGGGCGCTGCTGAAGATCGTCAACTCTGCGCACTATGGCCTGTCCAACAAGATCGCCTCGATTGACAAGGCTGTGAATCTGCTGGGCAGCCGTACCGTGATCAATCTGATCAACGCGCAGTCGATCAGGGGCGAGATGACCGATGAGACCATCGTCGCGCTCAACCGCTTCTGGGATACCGCGCAGGATGTCGCAATGACCAGTCTGACCCTGGCCAAGCGCATCGGCTCGCAGACTGTGGATGAATCCTACGCATTGGGCCTGTTCCATGACTGCGGTATTCCGCTGATGCTCAAGCGTTTCCCGAATTACATGCCGGTCCTTGAAGAAGCCTACGCCAACGCAGGGCCTGATTGTCGCATCGTCGATACTGAAAACGCCGCGTTCGATACCAACCACTCGGTGGTCGGCTATTACACGGCCAAGTCATGGCGCTTGCCTGCGCACGTGACTGACGCGATCGCCAATCATCACAACGCGTTGGCGATTTTTCAGGACGATACCAGTCGCAATGCCCCGCTCAAGAACCTCCTGGCGCCCCTGAAAATGGCTGAGCACATCTGCCAGTCCTACCAGGTACTGGGCAATCAGGACGAAGATCACGAATGGGAATGCATTGGTGCGCTGGTGCTGGACTACGTGGGCTTGTCCGAATATGACTTTGAATACCTGAGGGAAAGCATCCGCGAGCTGGGCGCACGTTGAGTCTGTGCGCTGGCTTGTCATCCCTGTAAAACCGAGTTATCCATGCCTGAATTACCCGAAGTAGAAACCACCCGTCGCGGCATTGCGCCCCATCTTGAAGGTCAGCGTGTCAGCCGCGTTATCGTGCGCGACAGCCGTTTGCGCTGGCCCATTCCCGAAGATTTGGACATCCGACTTTCCGGACAGCGCATTGTGCAGGTGGACCGGCGCGCCAAGTACCTACTGATTCAGGCCGAAGTGGGTACGCTGATCAGCCACTTGGGCATGTCGGGCAATCTGCGCCTCGTCGAGGCCGGGCTTCCGGCGCTCAAGCACGAGCATGTCGATATCGAACTGGAGTCCGGGCTGGCCTTGCGCTATACCGACCCGCGTCGATTCGGGGCGATGCTCTGGAGCCTTGATCCGCATAACCACGAATTGTTGATTCGTCTGGGGCCGGAGCCGCTGACCGATCTGTTCGACGGTGAGCGCCTTTACGAGCGCTCGCGCGGCAAGTCGATTGCGGTCAAACCGTTTGTCATGGACAACGCCGTGGTGGTCGGGGTGGGCAATATCTACGCGACCGAAGCGCTGTTCGCGGCAGGTATAGACCCGCGACGCGAAGCCAGAGGAATTTCACGGGCGCGTTATCTCAAGCTCGCCATCGAGATCAAGCGCATTCTGGCCTACGCTATAGAACGCGGCGGCACCACGCTGCGTGACTTCATCGGCGGCGACGGCAAGCCGGGGTATTTCCAGCAGGAATTGTTTGTCTACGGGCGTGGCGGCCAGCCATGCAAGGTCTGCGGTACAACGTTGCGTGAAATCAAGCTGGGGCAGCGCGCCAGTGTTTATTGTCCAAAATGCCAGCGCTGAAATACGAGAGGCGCAGAGCATAAGGCCACTTGCTTAAGCTGCACCCCTGTTTATAGTGATGGCACCTTAATTATTTGCTACGCCTGAAGGACCAAGCCATGAGCCCGTTTCGTATTCTTGCTGCCACGCTGGCGCTGTTTGTCGGCCTGCAGGCACTGCCTGCGATTGCCGCCGATGTCTCCACCGGCAGCGGCGATCCGGTCTACACCATTCAGAACCCGCCAGCGTTCGCGATGATCGGCGATCTGCTGATCGCCCGACCGCTGTTGATCGCGGCCACGGTCATCGGTACAGGGCTGTTCGTGATTGCTGCGCCTTTTGCAGCGGCAGGCGGCAACCTCGGCGCAACGGGCAAGGCGCTGGTGGTCGATCCGGGCAAGGCAGCTTTTGTGCGTTGCCTGGGTTGCACCGGTGACGGGTATGGCAAGCAGCAGTAAAGGCTGTATCAGGCTTTGCTGGTGATGATCCGGTACTTGTCCATCAGCTGTTCTTTGCTCTCGACGTGATTTTCATCCAGGGGGATGCAGTCGACCGGGCAAACCTGCTGGCATTGAGGCTCGTCGTAGTGACCCACACATTCGGTGCACAGGTTCGGGTTGATCACGTAGATCTCCTCGCCTTGTGAAATCGCCTCGTTTGGGCACTCGGGTTCGCAGACGTCGCAGTTGATGCAATCGTCAGTGATGATAAGGGACATGAATTGCTCCTGCCGCAGCCGACGCCGGGGCACATTAAAACCAATGCGGCGAATTGTGCCGCATTAGGCTTCGGGATGCACCTTCACATGCAGTGCGTCTAGCGCTTGAAGCGTTCGGTCAGCGCCTGAGCGACAGCAGGATGAACGAATTTGGTGATATCACCGCCCAACGCCGCGATTTCACGCACCAACGTCGAGGAAATGAACGAGTAGCGCTCTGAAGGTGTGAGGAACAGGCTTTCGACGTCCGGTGCCAGCTGACGATTCATGTTGGCCAACTGAAACTCGTACTCGAAGTCTGATACCGCGCGAAGGCCGCGCAGAAAGACGTTGGCATTCTGTTCCTTGGCAAAATGCGCGAGCAGCGTCGAGAAGCCGACGACTTCCACGTTGGGCAGGTGTTTGGTGACTTCGCGGGCCAGTTCGACGCGTTGTTCCAGAGGAAACAGCGGGTTTTTCTTCGGGCTGGCGGCAACCGCAATGACCACGTGGTCGAACAGGCGCGAGGCGCGCTCGACCAAATCTCCATGGCCCTTGGTAATCGGGTCGAAGGTGCCTGGGTACAACACTCGGTTCATCGCGTCGTCCTGGTCGGAGTCCGTTGTGGGACTCGGATGGTATCGCAGCCTTCCCGATGGGCCAAGCTGCGTAATAAGCGCCAAGCGTCGTATTGCGCCGATTATCGGCCATGTTTCAGCCCAAACCCCCGATTTTGGGGCTATTTACTGTGGTGCGGATGATGCTCGACGCGCAGCAATTGGCTAAGACACCTTGTGTTCAGCTTGCCTGCGTCGACTCGTCACTGGTGCTGCTTCGATTCTGCCACCATTGCGGCATCTGCCTGCGTTAAGATTGCCATCATCTGATTAGCACTTAGAGTGGCCTTGTCCGCATGGCAACCCGTACCAAAACCCGTGAACGCATCGTGCAAACCAGTCTGGAGCTGTTCAATCAGCAGGGCGAACGAAGCGTGACCACCAATCATATTGCTGCGCACATGGAAATCTCGCCCGGCAATCTCTATTACCACTTCGCCAACAAGCAGGTGATCATCGCCGAGCTGTTCACCGAGTATGAAACGCTGGTGGGCAGTTTTCTGACCCTGCCTGCCGACCGCCCGCCGACCATCGAAGACAAGCGCGATTATTTTCTGGCGATAATGGACGCCATGTGGCGCTACCGTTTTCTGCACCGCGACCTTGAGCATCTACTGACGTCGGATGCAGAGCTGGCGAGGCGTTACCGGCGCTTTTCGTATCGCTGCCTGATGCAGGCGATGACTATCTATCGGGGGTTTATCAAGGCTGGCATCCTGAAAATGGATGAATCGCAGATCGAATGGACCAGTCTCAACACCTGGATCGTTCTGACGTCGTGGGTGCGTTTTCTGTGCACCAACCGGGAAAACGCTACAGAGTTGAACGAATCAGCGATTCGACGTGGCGTCTATCAGGTACTTATGCTCGAATCTGTATTTGTCGCGCCTCAGGCTCGCGAAGCGTTCGACGCGCTATGCGAAACGTTTCACTCGACGTTGCCTGAGGTTCTGATGTGAATTTCAGAGCCGATGAGCGGCCCGCTTGTCGGTTCTCTGCCACAGGAGTGTGTCATGTCCATTGCGCAACTGATCAGCCCCGAGCAACTGGCTGCACGACAGAAAACCCCAGGTCTGGTGATTCTCGATTGCCGTTATGCGCTCGAAGATTCCGATTACGGTCAGCGCAGTTACGCCCAGGGGCGTATTGAGGGCGCGTCCTTTGCCGATCTGAAGCGCGACCTCAGCGGGCCAGCGATCAAAGGCAAAACAGGCCGCCACCCGCTGCCGGACCCGGAAGTCTTGTTACAGTGTTTTCAGGCATGGGGCATCAGCGCTGACAGCGATATCGTGCTGTATGACGACGGACCTGGAATGTATGCCGCGCGCGCCTGGTGGTTGCTGGCCTGGATGGGCAAGCGCGAAGGCGTGTACCTGCTCGATGGCGGGCTGAAAGCCTGGCACGCTGCCGGATTGCCGTTGAGCCTCGACGCGCCGAATCGTGAGCCAGGCAGTTTCAGCGGTGAGCCGGACATGTCGATGGTGCTCAGCGGCAGTCGCTTGCATGGCCGCCTCGGTCGCCCGGAAATGACCTTGATCGACGCCCGTGCCGAAGCGCGCTTCCGAGGTGACGTAGAGCCTCTTGACCCCGTCGCCGGGCATATTCCCGGTGCTCAGTGTGCGGCCTGCACCGATAACCTCGGCCCGGATGGACGCTTTTTGCCACCTGAGCAGCTCAGGCAGCGTTTTGCCGAAAAACTGCAGGGTCGTCCGCCGGAAAGTCTGGTGTCTTATTGCGGATCAGGCGTCACGGCCTGCCATAACCTGTTCGCCCTTTGTCTGGCCGGATACCCGCTGGCAACGCTTTATGCGGGCTCGTGGAGCGAGTGGATCAACGATCCTGAGCATGAAATCGCCACGGGCGCCGCTTGATCCGTCGTCAGCCTGATCAGGCGTTTTCGCGCTGATGTGCAGCGCTTAGCCAAAGCGGGATGCGGCGCTCAAGGTAATAGCCCGGATTGCGCAGCGAGCCGTCGACGAAACCGACATGCCCGCCTTTGGCGTGTAGCTCGAACTCGGTGCAGGACGACAGCTCGCTCGGTTCGGGGAGGCTGTGGGGGAACACGAACGGGTCGTCGCTGGACTGGATGATCAGCGTCGGCGTCTGAATCTGCCCCAGATAGTAGCGGCTGGATGCCCTGCGGTAGTAATCCGTGGCGTCGGAAAAACCATGCAGCGGTGCAGTCACCCGTCCATCGAAGTCCCAGAACGTTCGCATGTTCTCCAGTGAGCCCAGCGCGGCGAGTTCGGCCAGCCCCTCGCTGATGCCTTCATGCTGGAAGCGATGCTGCTTGTCACGGATATACGCCAGCATTTCGCGCATGAAGTGCCGTTGATAAACCCTGGAGAACCCTTGGCCGATGCGGTTGGCGCATTCGTCCAGCCGAAACGGCACTGACACCGCCACCGCTCCCCGAAGATCACTGCTAGCGCCGGATTCACCCAAGTACTTGAGCAACACATTGCCGCCCAGCGAATACCCCGCCGCATAAATCGGAGCCAGTGGCCGCAGCGAACGCAAATGAGCGATCACCTCGGCCAGATCCTCGCTGGCTCCCGAGTGATAGCTGCGCGACAGCAGGTTCGGCTCTCCCGAGCACCCGCGCCAGTTCAGCGCCACACTGGGCCAGCCCTGCGCCGCCATGGCCTTTTGCAGACCGGCTACATACGGCGAATTGGACGACCCGGTCAGGCCGTGCAGTACAAGAACCAGGGGTTTATCGGGCTCATCCGGACCATGCCAGTCCATGTCCAGAAAATCCCCATCCTTCAACCACAACCGCTCGCGAGTGCGCGCCAGCAACGTCGGCCTGCGCAGCAGCGGCCCCCACAGCGTCTGCAAATGCGGATTGCCCATGCCGACGGCCGGGATGAATGGATTGGCATGGGACAGAAAGGTAGGGCGTGTGGACACGTGCTTGCTCAACGATCGGTGCAGTGACTGAAGCTGTACGTTGCCATTAAGTGGACCGGGATGTAAGGGGAGATTCAAGTAGCGTGGTGGCGTGTCCCCGTGATGCGTTGCTAACCTTGACCCGCTCTGACGTAAGGCTCGATTGGCGGCTGCTCGCGACGCTCGGCCTGCCACAGGTCGTGATCAGCCTGAATGCTCAGCCAAAGACGCGCGCTGCTGATGCCCGCCCGCTCAAGCCTTACTGCCAGGTCAGGACTCACAGGTGCAAGCCCATTCAGTATTTCTGAAAGGGTCTCTTTGGCAAAGCCCAGATGACTGGCGAACTCCGAAACGGTGGTCTGCAGACCAGGAATCACCTCTTCAAGCAGGATTTCACCCGGATGTGGGGGGTTATGCATTTCCACAGGGACCTCCGCTCAGTGGTAATCCAGATAATCGACCAGCTCGACATCTGTCTCTAGGAAACGAAAAATAATACGCCAGTTGGCGTTTACAGTTATTGACCAGAACCCTTCCAGTTCTCCCCTGAGGGGGTGAAGCCGCCAGCCGGGTATATTGATGTTAGCTGGCACTTTCGCTCGATTCAGAACCATCAGGACATGTGCGATACGTCTTGAATGATCTGCCCTGATTCCGCTTGTAGAGCCGGTTTCAAAAAAAATCCTGAGACCTTTGTGTCTCCAGCTGACGATCAAGCTGTGATTGTGATGCGGCACATCACACTCCGCAATCGCCATTTTGCTGTCCTGTTTTCTTTGTTCATAACTTTCCTTCATGCACGCAGAGGCCATGCAGAACGTGTAAATGTCGTGAGCAAATGGGACTATTTTTGCGATTACGGGTCAACGAGTGCGACGTAGGATGGGTCTTTAATTCAAGTAGGTCGCATGATCTGAGAGGGATATTGAGGCAAGAATGGAGCGCGCCATGCGCTCCACCCAGTAGCGTATGAAAGCGGCCTAGCCCCGCTGCCACAACGCGTAATACACCTGACCAGCCTTTTTCTCGCGGTGCAATCGCCAGCTTCCCGGCAAGCCGGTGGTCGATGGCGGGGTTTCGCTTTCGGTGTAGATCCAGGCGGTGTCGGCCAGCCAGCCGTGGCTTTCCAGCAGGTTGCAGGCTGAAGCCAGCAGGCCTTGATGGAAGGGCGGGTCGAGGAACACCACGTCAAAGGGCGATGCCGTGGCGGTTTCCAGATGGCGCAGGGCGTCGGTCTGGGAGACCTGGCCGTTGGTGCAGTTCAGTGCGTTGAGGTTCTGGCGCAGGCTGGCGATGGCCGCCGCGTTGCTGTCCAGCGCCAGGCCCATGCTGGCGCCACGGGACAGGGCTTCGAAATACAGTGCGCCGCTGCCAGTGAAAACGTCCAGCACCCTGGCACCAGCGATGTAGGGTGCCAGCCAATTGAACAGGGTTTCGCGCACCCGATCAGGCGTCGGGCGCAGGCCGGGGGCGTCGGGGAAGGTCAGGCGACGGCTGCCCCATTCTCCGCCGATGATACGAAGCTGACCCAGGCCGTTGTGGCCCTTCGGACGTGGATTGGCCATCAGTGTTCCGGGACCCCTACAGGTTGGCGGGTGGGTTTGTCGGTCGGCGCTGGCAATGGCTTTTGCTCCACGGTCGGGCCAACGGTAACAATGACCATCTTGTCGGCGCTCAGGTGCTTGCTCATCGCAGCTTTCACCTGTTCGACGGTCACGCTCTGGGCGGCGGCCATGTAGTCCTCAAGGTAGGTCAGCGGCAGGTTGTAGAAGCCGATTGCACCTAGCTGACCCACGATGGCCGAATTGCTGGCTGCGGTAAGCGGGAAGCTGCCGGTCAGTTCGCGCTTCACATCGTCGACTTCTTTCTGGGTCGGGCCGTTGGCGAGGAAGTCGCGAACGATGTCCTGCACCAGCTTGAGGGTGTTTTCGCTCATTTCCGCACGCGTTTGCAGGCCGATCATGAACGGTCCGGCAACCTGCATGGCGGTGAAGCCAGATGACACGCCGTAGGTCAGGCCGCGTTTTTCCCGCACTTCGGTCATCAGTCGGCTGCCGAAGCCGCCACCACCCAATACCGAGTTACCCACGGTCAGCGCCGCGTAGTCCGGGTCGTTACGGTCGATGCCCAGTTGCGCGAGCATCAGGTGGGTCTGGTTGGACGCGAATTCGATATGCGTGGTGCCTGCCTTCGGCTCAACCGGATCAGCGACCTTCGCCAGTGCCGGGCCTTTGGGCAGCGAGGCGGAAACCTGCGCCGCGACGGCTTGCGCTTCGTCCCGCGACAGATCGCCTACCAAAGCAATCACCGCATTGCCTGCCGCATAACCTTTGGCGTGGAAAGCCTTGAGCTGAGCCAGGGTAATGGCATCGATGCTTTTTGCGTCGCCTTCGCTCGGGTGAGCGTAGGGATGGTCGCCGTAGAGACGGTTGAACAGTTCCTTGCTGGCGATAGCGCCGGGGTTCTGTTTCTGATTCTCGAAACTGGCGATCAACTGGTTTTTGATACGGGCCAGAGAGTCGGCAGGGAAGGTGGGCTTGCCCACGACTTCGCTGAACAGCTTCAGGGCCGGGTCGCGCTTGTCGGCAGCACTCAGGCTGCGCAAGGACGTGACCGCCATGTCACGGTAGGAACCGTTGCTGAAATCCGCTCCCAGGCCTTCGAAGCCCTGAGCGATGGCGTTGACGTCCTTGCCTTTGACGCCCTCATTGAGCATGGCGTTGGTCAACAGGGCAATGCCGGGCGATTTCTGGTCCTGGCTGCTGCCTGCGGCGAATGTCAGGCGCATGTCGAACATCGGCAATTCGCGCGATTCCACGAACAGCACCCTGGCACCCTCGGCGGTATTCCAGGTCTGGATGTTCAGGGCGCGACGGGCCGGTGCCTTGCCGTCCAGCTCCTTGAGGGTTTGCAGGTTACTGCCCAGTGCCGGAGCAGCCTGGCCCTGCTCGGCAGGGGCGGCGTTGTCGGCCACGGCTGGCAGTGCGACAAAGGTGCCGAGCGAACCGGCCAGGATCAGGCCAAGCAGCGCATGACGTGGAGCGTTGCGCGTGATCATTTGGCTTTCTCCTCAGGCAGAACGTGCGCAACGCTGAGGCGCTCACGGGTGAAATAGGTGTTGGCTGCTTTCTGGATGTCCTGCGGGGTCACGCTCTGCAGGGCTTCCAGCTCATTGTCCATCAGCTTCCAGGACAGGCCGACGGTTTCAAGCTCGCCGATCATGGTCGCCTGGCTGGTAATCGAGTCGCGCTCGTAGACCACACCGGCAATGACCTGAGCCCGAACGCGCTCCAGTTCTTCGGCGGACGGTGCCTTGGTTTTCAGCTCGTCGAGCAGACGCCAGATGCCGGCTTCCACATCGGCCAGGGTCTTTTTCTTTTGCAGGTTGGGTGTGGCGCTGATCATGAACAGGCTGTCGCCGCGAGCAAATGCGTCGTAGCGCGACGATGCGCCGGAGACCAGTTCTTCGCCACGTTCCAGGCGTGAGGAAATGCGTGCGCTGTAACCACCGTCGAGCAGTGCCGCAATCAGGCGCAGGGCATTCGCCGAACGTGGGTCTTCAGCGGTCGCAACGCTTGGCACGTTGAAGCCGTAAATCAGGCTCGGCAACTGGGTTTTGACGTGCAGAGTGATCTTGCGCTCGCCCGGCTCGGCCAGTTCCAGCGGTTTTTTCGAGGGCGGCACGTCGCGGCGCGGGATCGGGCCGAAGAAACGCTCTGCCAGGGCTTTGACCTCGTCCGGTTGCACATCGCCAACCACCACCAGCGTGGCGTTGTTCGGTGCGTACCAGGATTCGTACCAGTGGCGCAGCTCTTCAACCTTCATGCGCTCCAGATCCGCCATCCAGCCAATGGTCGGCGTGTGGTAGCCGCTGGCAGGGTAGGCCATCGCCTTGAAACGTTCGAATGCCTTGCCCATCGGCTTGTCATCGGTGCGCAGGCGACGCTCTTCCTTGATGACTTCGATCTCGCGGCTGAACTCATCGGCGGGCAATTTCAGGGTTGCCATGCGATCGGCTTCCAGTTCCAGGGCGACGCTCAGACGATCGCGGGCCAGGACCTGATAGTAGGCGGTATAGTCATCGCTGGTGAACGCATTCTCTTCAGCGCCCAGATCGCGCAGAATCAGTGAAGACTCACCCGGCCCGGTCTTGCTGCTGCCCTTGAACATCATGTGTTCAAGGGCATGGGACAGGCCGGTCTGGCCGGGTGTTTCGTAGCTGGAGCCGACCTTGTACCAGATTTGGGAAACCACCACCGGAGCGCGGTGATCTTCGCGGACGACAACCTTCAGGCCATTGTCCAGGGTAAATTCATGGGTCGGTTGCGAATCAGCAGCCAATGCTGTCAAAGGCAGACAAATAGTGCTGAGCAGCAGGCCTGCGGCGCGGCGGGCTAGAGCATTCATTCGTAGTTTGAACCTGTAGGACGGCCCGCGTGAACTTAGCGTCGGCGGGCGCGGGGGTGTTAGGATACTGATCCGTTTGCTTCAGAGACAGCCTTCACTGGCCGATTGCGAGTGAAACCTGTCTGAAACGCAGGTAAAGGTAGCGCTTCACGCGGCCGTTGAGTGAACAAGAAGTCCTAAACGCAGTCTGTTTTGCATGTCAGAATTTTTCCGGGTCGCCCTCTGGCGCCCCGCAACCTTGAGATAGCCGTCCTCCATGTTTGGTTCCAACGACGACAAGAAGACCCCAGCCGAGGCTGGAGAGAAGAAAGGCCTGTTCGGATGGCTGCGCAAGAAACCGCAGCAAGCCGAGCCAGCGCCACAAGAATCATCCCCGACGCAACCCGATCCGGTCCACGACCCGGTTGTGACCACGCCGCAGGTTGAGCCTCCTGTTGCCTCGCAATCTGTACCCGAGAGCATCGTCGAACCGGTTGCGCATTCGCAGCAAGGCCACGTCGAGCCGGGTGCGCCGTCGCCTCAGCCGTGGCTGACCTTGCCGGTAACCGAAGAGCCAGTGGCACTGAGTGACGAGCGCGAGCCGCACATCACCCCGCCAATCCCGGAGCAAAGTCAGGCTCAGGCCGTGCCCGAGCCGGTCGCGGCGGAACCTGTGGCCGATATCGTGCCGCTGAGTGTTCCCGAGCCGCTGCTGGTTCAGCCTGTTCCAGAACCAGAACCAGAACCCGTCGTCGCGCAGGCTGTGCCACAACCGGTAGCGCCTGTTCCGCAAGTGGTTCCTGCTCTGGCCTCTGCTCCGGTACAAGAGCCCGAAACCGGCAAGGTCGGCTTTTTTGCTCGTCTGAAGCAGGGGCTGTCGAAAACCAGCGCCAGCATCGGCGAAGGCATGGCCAGCCTGTTTCTGGGCAAGAAGGCCATCGATGATGATCTGCTGGAAGAAATCGAAACCCGTCTGCTGACCGCCGATGTCGGCGTTGAAGCCACCTCAGTCATCATCAAGAGCCTGACCCAGAAAGTCGCGCGCAAGCAGTTGACCGACGCCCAGGCGTTGTACACCTCGTTGCAGGGTGAACTGGCCGCGATGCTCAAGCCTGTCGAGCAACCGCTGGTGATCAAGGTCGAGCACAAGCCGTTCGTGATTCTGGTGGTCGGCGTCAATGGCGCGGGCAAGACCACGACCATCGGCAAGCTGGCCAAGAAGCTGCAACTGGAAGGCAAGAAAGTCATGCTGGCAGCGGGCGACACCTTCCGCGCTGCGGCCGTCGAGCAGTTGCAGGTCTGGGGTGAGCGCAATCACATTCCGGTGATCGCCCAGCACACCGGTGCCGATTCCGCCTCGGTGATTTTCGATGCCGTGCAGGCCGCCAAGGCCCGTGGCGTTGATGTGTTGATCGCCGACACCGCAGGTCGCCTGCACACCAAGGACAACCTGATGGAGGAGTTGAAGAAGGTTCGCCGCGTGATCGGCAAGCTGGACGCAGATGCTCCTCACGAAGTCCTGCTGGTCCTCGATGCAGGCACCGGGCAGAACGCTATCAATCAGGCCAAGCAATTCAACCAGACGGTTACGTTGACCGGGCTGGCGCTGACCAAGCTGGATGGCACAGCCAAAGGCGGCGTGATTTTCGCCCTGGCCAAGCAGTTCGGCTTGCCGATTCGCTATATCGGCGTCGGTGAAGGTATCGATGACTTGCGTACCTTCGAGGCCGAACCCTTTGTTCAGGCACTGTTTGCGGAGCGGGAGCGTCCATGATTCGATTCGAGCAGGTCGGTAAGCGCTACCCGAATGGACATGTCGGGTTGCATGAACTGAGCTTTCGAGTACGTCGCGGCGAGTTTTTGTTCGTCACTGGTCATTCCGGTGCCGGCAAAAGCACGCTGTTACGCCTGTTGCTGGCCATGGAGCGTCCGACCACCGGCAAACTGATGCTGGCCGGCCAGGACCTTGGGCAAATCAGCAACGCACAAATCCCGTTTCTGCGTCGTCAGATCGGCGTGGTATTCCAGAATCACCAGTTGCTGTTCGATCGCACGGTGTTCAATAACATTGCGTTGCCCTTGCAGATCCTTGGTCTGTCCAAGCCCGAGATTGCCAAACGGGTCGATTCGGCCCTTGAGCGTGTGGCGCTATCCGATAAGGCCGAGCTGTACCCCGGCGACCTGTCCACCGGTCAGCAACAGCGTGTCGGGATTGCCCGCGCCATTGTCCATCGCCCGGCCTTGCTGCTGGCCGATGAACCTACCGGTAACCTCGACCCACGTCTGGCGGCGGAAATCATGGGCGTGTTTGAAGATATCAACCGACTGGGGACCAGCGTGCTGATTGCCAGTCACGACCTTGCATTGATTGCCCGCATGCGCCATCGCATGCTGACCCTGCAACGCGGGCGTCTGATCGGTGACGGGGAGGCCGGAGTATGAGTGCTACACGCAGCCCCAAGGTTTCCGAACGCGTTGCGCCCAAGGCCGCCGATCCAGTGCCGCCGAAAAAGAAAAAGCAGCGTCACGACCATGATGATGACGGCCCGGATTTCAGTGCGTTGTTGTCGGCGTGGCTGGAAAGCCATCGCTCCAGTCTGCTGGACAGCCTGCGACGTCTGGGAAAACAACCGATTGGCAGTTTCTTTACCTGTCTGGTGATGGCGATTGCCTTGAGCTTGCCGATGGGCCTGTCATTGCTACTGAGCAATGTCGAGCGTCTGGGTGGTTCGTGGCAGCGCGCTGCGCAGATTTCGATCTACCTGAAGCTGGATGCCAGCACCGCTGATGGCACTCGCCTGCGTGATGAAATCAAGTCGATGCCCGGCGTGGCAGATGCCGAGTACATAAGCAGCGAACAGGCATTGGGTGAGTTCAAGCAGCAGTCCGGTCTTGGCGAGGCGCTCAAGGAATTGCCAGAGAACCCGCTTCCGGGTGTGGTGCTGGTAACGCCGGATGAAGTGGACAAACCTGCGCTGGAAGCCTTGCGCACGCGCTTGGCAGAACTGCCTAAAGTCGAGCAGGCGCAGCTGGACCTGGTCTGGGTCGAAAGGCTGGCCGCGATCCTCAAACTGGGGGACCGCTTCGTTTTCGGCTTGACGGTTTTGCTTGTCTCAGCTTTGCTGTTAGTAATTGGTAACACAATTCGTCTACATATTGAAAACCGCCGTATCGAAATCGAAGTCATCAAGCTGGTGGGCGGTACTGACAGCTACGTGCGCAGACCCTTCCTTTATATGGGCGCGCTGTACGGTTTCGGGGCAGGTATCCTGTCCTGGGGCGTTCTGGCTTATGGCCTGAACTGGCTGAACGGTGCGGTCGTCGGGCTGGCAGGTCTCTATGGAAGCGACTTTGCGCTGGCAGGTGTTCCGATGGGTGATGGTCTTTCGCTCTTGCTTGGAGCGGTTCTGTTAGGGTATATCGGTGCCTGGATTGCGGTCGCTCGTCACTTGCGTGAACTGGCGCCCCGTTAGAGGCAAATTTTTCGTTCACCAGACTGGCTTCTGAAAATCAAGGAACTTGGTTAGCGGTTCCGGGTCAATCTGGCTATTGCTGAACTGCACATAACCTGTGCGCTGGAGGTTTTTTCGTATGACCACTTCTTTGCAACCTGCTTATGCTTTAGTCCCGGGTGCGAACCTTGAGGCCTATGTGCACACGGTCAACAGCATTCCCTTGCTGACGCCCGAGCAGGAGCGTGAACTGGCTGAGAGTCTCTACTATGAGCAGGATCTGGACGCGGCCCGACAAATGGTCCTCGCCCACCTGCGCTTCGTCGTGCACATCGCGCGCAGTTATTCGGGTTACGGTCTGGCTCAGGCTGACCTGATTCAGGAAGGTAACGTCGGTCTGATGAAGGCCGTGAAGCGCTTCAACCCTGAAATGGGCGTGCGTCTGGTGTCCTTTGCCGTGCACTGGATCAAGGCCGAAATTCACGAGTTCATCCTGCGTAACTGGCGCATCGTCAAGGTCGCCACCACCAAGGCGCAGCGCAAGCTGTTCTTCAATCTGCGCAGCCAGAAGAAGCGTCTGGCCTGGCTGAACAACGACGAGGTGCATCGCGTCGCGGAAAGCCTGGGTGTCGAGCCGCGTGAAGTGCGTGAGATGGAAAGCCGACTGACCGGCCATGACATGGCCTTTGACCCGGCAGCCGAAGCGGATGACGACAGTGCGTTCCAGTCGCCAGCCAACTATCTGGAAGACCACCGCTACGACCCGGCGCGTCAACTGGAAGATTCCGACTGGACCGACAACTCCACCGCCAACCTGCATCAGGCGCTGGACGTGCTGGACGAACGCAGCCGCGACATCCTCTACCAGCGCTGGCTGGCAGAAGAAAAAGCCACGCTGCACGACCTGGCGCAGAAGTACAACGTCTCCGCCGAGCGTATTCGTCAGCTGGAAAAAAGCGCGATGAACAAGCTCAAGACGTCGATAGCTGCGTAAGGCTACCCGGCAACGAAAAACGCCCCGAGATGATCGGGGCGTTTTTGTTAGTGGGATTGGCTATCGTGCCCATGCTCTGCGTCGGCATGCCGTTCTGGACGCTCTGCGTCCTCTGCTCCGAACTAGCGCCAGCCCATCACCAGCGACGACTGCTGTTCAACCCCAGCAAATACTCATCCCCACCCAATTGACGCATTTGCTGACGAATCCAGCCAGCGCGGCGTGAGACGTAGCTGCTCGGGTGGCTGGCGCTCCATTCGCGCGGGTTGGGG
Source organism: Pseudomonas savastanoi (assembly GCF_020917325.1). Lineage (NCBI taxonomy): Bacteria > Pseudomonadati > Pseudomonadota > Gammaproteobacteria > Pseudomonadales > Pseudomonadaceae > Pseudomonas > Pseudomonas savastanoi. The sequence continues at coordinate 5,500,962 of NZ_CP076652.1, read as the reverse complement.
AGGACGGCGGCGAGGTAGCTGGCCTGTTGTACGGAAAGCGCGCTGGCGTTGGTGCGGAAGTGGTGTTGCGCTGCGGCCTGCGCGCCGAATACGCCTTCGTCCCATTCGACGCTGTTCAGGTACACCTCAAGGATGCGCTCCTTGGACCACAGCAGCTCGATGAGCATAGTGAACCACGCCTCCAGCCCTTTGCGCAGGTAGCTGCGACCGGACCACAGGAACAGGTTTTTCGACACCTGCTGGCTAAGCGTACTGGCGCCACGGATCGAGCCGCCGCGCTCGTTATGCAGGATGGCCGCTTGAATGGCGTCGACGTCGAAACCCCAATGCTCGGCGAATTTCTGATCCTCGCCGGCAATGACCGCAATTTTAAGGTTGTCGGAGATCCTGTCCCACGGTTCCCAGTCGCGTTGCAGGTCGATAGGCTCGCCGTCGACCCAGGATTCGACCTTGCGCTCGACCATCAGCGCGGTGCCTGGTGGCGGCACCCAGCGCAGAACCAGAACCACGAGAACACTGCCTGCGGCGAACCATAGCAGGGCTTTGACGATGCGACGAAGAATAGACTGCAGCATAGAGATGGCTTGGCCGAACCCGTTGAGCGGGCCATTATACAGACCGTGCGCCTTTCGACGATTTTTCACTGGAGTTCCTGATGCTTCGTAGCTTTTTGATGCTTGCTGCCTTCTTCGGCTTCACGGGTGTGGCGTTGGGCGCATTTGCCGCCCACGGCCTCAAGGAGCGCCTGAGTGCCGAGTACCTGGCGGTGTTCCATACGGGTGTGCTTTACCAACTGATCCACGCGCTGGCCTTGCTCGGTGTGGCGATACTGGCGACGCACATCCCCGGGCGCCTCGTCACCTGGGCCGGGTTCTCGTTCGCTATCGGCATACTGTTGTTCTCCGGCAGCCTGTACGCGCTGACCCTGACCGGTTTCAGCAAGCTGGGCATCATCACCCCGTTCGGTGGTCTGGCATTTCTGTTCGGCTGGTCGATGCTGGGGCTGGCGGCCTGGAGGCTGGGGTCGCCTCCGTGAGCATCTGCTCCCCTGGAAGCCGGCCGCGCTTGAGACGAATGGCGTGGCTTTGCCTTGGTCATACCGGCTGATCGGGCTAGAATGCTGGCCCCCCAAAAATGATGGCTGCTCTCGCATGCACATTCAGTTGAACGGTGAACCCTTTGAATTGCCCGATGGCGAAACCGTCGCGGCATTACTGACCCGCCTGGACCTTGCCGGACGCCGGGTTGCGGTGGAACTGAACCTGGATATCGTGCCGCGCAGTCAGCATGTGATGACCGTCCTGCGCGAAGGCGATCAGGTCGAAGTGGTTCATGCCATTGGCGGTGGCTAGTTCGCAACCCGCACCTGGCCCAACCCCCATCTGCACGTTATGAGGATTTCCGATGAGCAATGTTCGCAGCGACAAGCCCTTCGTCCTGGCCGGTCGGACTTTCGAGTCGCGTCTTTTGGTCGGCACCGGCAAGTACATTGATATGGAACAGACCCGTCTGGCCATCGAAGCCTCGGGTGCCGAGATCGTGACCGTTGCCGTGCGTCGCACCAACCTCGGCCAGAACCCCGGCGAGCCGAACCTGCTGGACGTGCTGCCGCCTGATCGCTACACCATCTTGCCGAACACCGCTGGCTGCTTCGATGCGACCGAGGCCGTGCGCACCTGCCGCCTGTCCCGCGAACTGCTCGACGGTCGCAATCTGGTCAAGCTCGAAGTGCTGGCCGACCAGAAAACCCTGTTTCCGAATGTGATCGAAACCCTCAAGGCCGCCGAGATACTGGTCAAGGACGGTTTCGATGTGATGGTCTACACCAGCGATGACCCGATCATCGCCCGCCAGCTGGCCGAAATCGGCTGCATCGCGATCATGCCGCTGGCAGGGCTGATCGGCAGTGGTCTGGGGATCTGCAACCCATACAACCTGCAGATCATTCTTGAAGAAACCAGGGTCCCGGTATTGGTCGATGCCGGTGTCGGCACTGCCTCCGACGCCACCATCGCAATGGAGCTGGGCTGTGAAGCCGTATTGATGAACTCGGCCATCGCCCATGCCCAGCAGCCGGTGATGATGGCCGAAGCCATGAAGCACGCTGTAATTGCCGGTCGTTTGGCGTACCTCGCCGGCCGCATGCCACGAAAACTCTATGCCAGCGCGTCTTCGCCGCTGGATGGCCTGATCAAGTAAGAGCCCGTTGATGACTGATTCGCACGTTCCGCACCCAGAGTCGCCTGCTGTCGAAGAAGGCGAAGAGCGCCCGCACCGCCGCATCAAGAGTTTCGTGATGCGTGCCGGTCGCATGACCGAAGGTCAGCAGCGCGGCCTTGATCAAGGTCTCCCTTTGTACGGCCTGTCGCTGACCGATGCGCCGGTGGATTTCGATCAGGTGTTCGGTCGCGCCGCGCCGCGCACGCTGGAAATCGGCTTCGGCATGGGCCACTCGTTGCTGGAAATGGCGGCAGCGGCTCCCGAGCACGATTTCATCGGTGTCGAGGTGCATTCCCCAGGCGTAGGCGCGCTGCTCAACGGTGTGCTGACCCAAGGGCTGACCAATGTGCGCGTCTACGATTGCGACGCCATTGAAGTGCTGAACCGCTGCGTCGCCGATAACAGCCTTGATCGCCTGATGCTGTTCTTCCCGGATCCGTGGCACAAGAGCCGTCACCACAAGCGCCGCATCGTGCAGCCTGAATTCGCCGCACTGGTGCGCAGCAAGCTGAAGGCAGGCGGCGTGTTCCACATGGCCACTGATTGGGGCCCGTACGCGGAATACATGCTGGAAGTGATGAGCGTGGCGCCCGGTTATCGCAACCAGGCCGAAGACAACCAGTACGTTCCGCGCCCTGCGGAACGGCCGATCACCAAGTTCGAACGCCGTGGCGAGAAGCTTGGGCACGGCGTCTGGGATCTGAAGTTCGAAAAGCTCGACTGAGTATGCTGATCGTGCCCGGTCACCTGGGCACGATCACGCAGCATGAAGCTTGTCCGGCGGCTTACTGAATCTCGTCCGGCTTGACGATCACCCAGTTCTTGTCCGCCGTGACCGGCAGCTTCTCCTTGGCCTGAGCTTCGGCATTGTCCTTGATCATGCCGTTCAGCTGGGTCATGTACTTGTCCTTGCGGTTGATCCACAAGTGCACGCCGCCCTTGCTCACGTCGACGCTGTGAAACAGCATGTAGCCGTCGCTGGTCGGGGTATCGCCGCCGACCAGGACCGGTTTTTTCCACTGGTCGATGTAGGTCAGAATGGCCGCCTGCTTGCCCGCCATCCAGGTTGCCGGTGTCCACAGGTATGGCGTCAGCTCCAGACCCATGTTGCTTTTCGGATCGTATTTACCCGCCGTGATCTGCTTGCGTGCCGTGGTCAGCTCGCCTGTCTTGCGGTCCTTGAGCAGCGTGCTCACGCCGATCACATTCTGCGGTTTGACGTTGTAGCCGTACTTCGGATCGGCAGCGACCATACGCACCAGCTCTTCGGACGCGGCGGTCATCACATACACCTCGATGCCGTTTTCCATCAGCTTGTTGTACAGCTCGGTCTGCCCGGTGAATACCCGCGGCGGCTCGACATTGAGCTGCTTGACGGTATCGCCTTCGTAGTAGGTCGCAGGGATCGGCTTTTTCAGGGCCATCAGCTCATCGACATAGCCTTTGAGCTCCTGCAGCGTAAAGCCGGAAAACACCTGCGCGACCCACGGGTAGCAGACCATGTCGTCTATTTCGCAAAGGCGATAGTAGTAGCTGAACAGGCTTTCCTTGTGCTCGGCGGTGTCTTTGAAGGGGATCAGCTTGAGCGAGGGATCGAGTTTTTCGCGGGTGATCAGGCCTTTGTTTTCCATGTACGGCAGCAGCGACTCTTCGAGGTCGAAGCGGTAGCTGGTGTTGTCCATGTCGAAGACTGCGTAATTGCCCTTGTTGGCATTCGCCGCAATCATCGCGTCGAGCGCCTTGGCGGCAGGCTCGGGCCAATGCTTCAATTCGGTGGCTGCGATAGCCTGGCTGGCAAGCCCGAAGCAGACGGCAGCAGCCAACAGTTTTGGCACGAGTTTCATAGGCGATTTCCCCTTGTCGAAAAAACGAAGGGGCAGACCGTAACAAATTATTGTGAAGGCAAAAGTACGTCAGCGACCCGAAAAAGGCCAAAAGACGCCGTTTGCCCCTTTATTTGCGACAGTTAAACCAAAAGCGACACTTTTATTGCAGTTTTTCGTCAGCGACCTCAAATGCGCCGAAAAACGCTTATCAGACGCGTTCCCAGACTTCAAAGTTGTAAGCAGGCTTGTCATCGACAGCCGCGTTCTCGGTATCGGACACCAGCGCCCATTGCGCCGTATCGATTTCTGGAAACCACGCGTCGCCATCAGGGCTAAGCGCTACGCGAGTCAGGTACAGGCGATCCGCCTGTGCAAGGCCTTGGGCGTACAGCTGCGCGCCGCCGATCAGCATCACTTCATCGACACCCTGTTCTTGCGCCCATTGCTCGGCGCGCACGACTGCGGCGTCCAGCGAAGGGAAGACTTCCGCGCCCTCAAGCTGCAAATCAGTCTGGCGGCTGACCACCAGGTTGAGGCGACCGGGCAGCGGGCGGCCCAGCGAATCCCAGGTCTTGCGACCCATGATGATCGGCTTGCCGAGCGTCGTGGCCTTGAAGTATTTGAAATCCCCCGGCAAATGCCAGGGCATGGAATTGTCGACGCCAATCACTCGGTTTTCACCAAGGGCGGCAATCAGGCTGAGGGGGAGATGAGTTTTCATGCGCCGAGGATATCAGAGGTCGCGGGGCAGGCGAATGAACTGACATGCGCCGTGCTCAGTCCCATGACTGCGGTTATGCTCACCGCTGAATTCAACCAAGAGACACTGTGTGACTGCACTGACCCCACTCGATACCATCTGGCTGACCGAAGCCGTGCGCCTGCGTGAACAACAGGCTGGCGTGCTGGATGATCAGGAAGCCAATCGCCGCGCCCGGGCCGCTGGAGGCGACCTGACTGCCCGTATTACCCATCGCGCCCTTGGGCTGGCACAGCGTGACGGCATGCTCGGCGCATTGCACCACTGGAAGCAGGGCGCGCGGTTGGCGTTGGTTGCGCTGGCGGTGTTCGCTGTCATCAGTGGCGCGGGCCTGGCCTTCGCCGCAATGGGCGACGGGCAGGCACCGGTCAATGTGTTCTGGGCACTGGGCAGTCTGCTTGGGCTTAATCTGGTGCTGCTGGCTGCGTGGGCGCTGGGCTTGATCTTCGCTGGCCGCAGCAACAGTGGGCTGGGCCGGTTATGGCTGTGGTTGAGTGAAAAGCTTGCCCGTGACGCCCAGGCTGCGCAGCTCGCCCCCGCGCTGGTTCTGCTGCTGCAACGCAAGCGCCTGAATCGCTGGGTGCTCGGCCTGGTGGTTCACAGCCTGTGGCTGCTGGCGCTGGTCAGTGCGCTGGTGGTGCTGTTGATGCTGATGGCGACCCGACGCTACGGGTTTGTCTGGGAAACCACCATTTTGAGCAGCGACACTTTTGTCAGCATGACCCAGACACTCAGTACCGTCCCGGCGTGGCTGGGCTTCAGTGTGCCGGACGAAGCCATGATTCGCGCCAGCGGCAATGGCGCTTTGAGTATCGAGAATGCGCGTCAGGCCTGGGCTGCGTGGCTGGTGGGCGTGCTGCTGGTCTACGGCATTGTGCCGCGTCTGTTGCTGGCAGCGTTCTGCCTGTGGCGCTGGAAGCAGGGGCGGGCGGGGCTGCGTCTCGATCTTGAATTGCCCGAGTACCTTGAACTGCGTGAACGTTTGATGCCCAGCAGCGAGCGATTGGGCGTCAATGACGTCGAACCCGCCGCGTTGCATCAGGTTCAGCCCGGCGTAGGTGCGTCCGACAGCAATGGCGCGTTGCTGGTGGCCATCGAGCTGGATGATCAACACGTCTGGCCGCCAGAACTGCCGTCCGGCGTGGTCGATGCGGGCATTCTCGACAGCCGCGAGTCGCGACACAAGCTGCTGGAACAACTGACTCACTATCCGCCTGCGCGCATGGTGGTCGCCTGTGATCCTCGCCGTTCACCGGATCGCGGCAGTCTGGCGCTGATGGCCGAACTGGCGCGCAGCGCGGGGGCGACACGCGTCTGGCTGCTGCCCGCGCCTGCCGGGCAGGTGCTCGATCTGGAGCGTCTGGGCGACTGGCACGCCGCTCTGGATGGGTTGCAGTTGCCGCGCACCGACAGCGCGCCCTTGAACTGGCTGGAGACAGGCCATGACTGAAGCAGACAATGCCCGTGCCATCAAGCTGGCGGTGGTCGGCCACACCAATGTCGGCAAGACGTCGCTGCTGCGCACCCTGACCGGCGATGTCAGCTTCGGTGAAGTGTCTCACCGGCCCAGCACCACCCGTCATGTGGAAGGCGCGCGCCTTTCTGTGGACGGCGAGGCCTTGGTCGAGCTGTACGACACGCCTGGCCTGGAAGACGCTATCGCACTGCTCGATTATCTGGAGCGCCTGGACCGTCCCGGCGAGCGTCTGGACGGGCCGGCGCGACTGGCGCGCTTTCTGGAGGGCAGCGAGGCACGCCAACGCTTTGAGCAAGAGGCCAAGGTCATGCGCCAGTTGCTCGGCTCGGACGCCGGGCTGTATGTGATCGATGCACGCGAACCGGTGCTCGCCAAGTACCGTGACGAGCTGGCGGTGCTGGCCAGTTGTGGCAAGCCGTTGCTGCCTGTGCTCAATTTCGTCAGTGCGCGCGAGCACCGCGAGCCGGAATGGCGAGAGGCACTTTCACGCCTGGGGCTGCATGCATTGGTGCGCTTCGACAGCGTCGCACCGCCGGAAGATGGCGGCCGTCGTCTGTATGAAAGCCTGGCGCTGCTGCTGGAAAGCGCGCGGCCTCGGCTTGAACGTTTGATTGAGGATCAGGAGAAACAACGTCGAGCCAGAAAACACAGCGCGGCGCGGCTTATCGCCGAACTGTTGATTGACTGTGCAGCGTGTCGGCGTAGCGTCGAGACCAGTGCCGAGCAGGAACAGCAGGCTGTGGAAGCGTTGCGCAAGGCTGTTCGTCAGCGTGAGCAGCAATGTGTCGAGGCGCTGCTCAAGCTGTATGCCTTTCGCAAGGACGACGTGTCTACCAGCGATTTGCCGTTGATGGACGGCCGTTGGGGCGATGATCTGTTCAATCCGGAAACCCTCAGGTTGATGGGCGTGCGGGTTGGTGGCGGCGTGGCAGCCGGTGCGGCGGCCGGGGCAGGGGTCGACCTGATGGTCGGCGGCGTAACGCTTGGCGCGGCGGCTTTGGTCGGTGCGATTGCAGGCGGTGCCCTGTTGACGGCGCGCAGCTACGGCGGACGCTTGCTGGGCAAGTTGAAGGGCCGCAGGGAGTTGACGGTGGACGATGCAGTGTTGCGCCTGCTTGCTCTGCGACAGGGGCACTTGTTGCTGGCGTTGGGAGTGAGAGGCCATGCGGCCATTCACAGCATGGAATTGACCACGCCGCAGGACAAAACCTGGCGCAAAGGCAAAATCCCCGAGCCGCTCACCCGCGCCCGTGCCCACCCGCAATGGTCAACACTTAACCCGCACGCCAAACCGAATCAGGCTGAGCGGCAGGAAGCGATTGATCAACTGGCGGATGTGGTTTTGCAGGATTGACTGTTCCGGCGCTGAAGACCGGACGCAGAGCGTCCAGAACTGCATGCGACGCGGAGCGTCGCACGATAGTTGAGATATCGCTCCAGCGTGGGAATGCCGTGGGTGACGCTCCGCGTCACGTATCTGCGCCTTGACGCATCCTCCAGAACCCCCGCATTCAGGCGCTTTTCAGCTTGCCGTTTACCGGCGAAAACCTGCCGATTATTTTTTATTGATTGATCGTTCAATAAAAAATCTTTAGACTGGCCTCACCGTTTTGGTACAACGATCATTGCAGACACCCGGGAGAATCGCGCCAATGCCCAAGGTCGGAATGCAACCCATCCGCCGCCAACAACTGATCCAGGCCACGCTCACAGCGGTCGATCAGGTCGGTATGGGCGACGCCAGCATTGCTCTGATTGCGCGACTGGCGGGCGTGTCCAACGGCATCATCAGTCACTATTTTCAGGACAAGAACGGCCTGATTGCCGCCACGATGCGGCATCTGATGAACGCCTTGATCCTGAACGTCCGCGAACGTCGGCAGGCGCTGACCGAAGACAGCCCAAGGGCTCATCTGCAAGTGATCATCGAAGGTAACTTCGATGCCAGTCAGGTCAGCGGCCCGGCCATGAAAACCTGGCTGGCCTTCTGGGCGACCAGCATGCATCACCCTTCGCTGCACCGATTGCAGCGTATCAACGACCACCGTTTGTATTCGAATCTGTGCTGTCAGTTCCGCCGTACCTTGCCACTGGAACAGGCACGCAGCGCCGCCCGCGGGCTTGCCGCCCTGATAGACGGGCTGTGGCTGAGAGGCGCGTTGTCAGGCGATGCATTCGACACCGAGCAAGCACAACGGATTGCCTACGAATACATGGATTTTCAACTGGCGAAATCGGCTGGCTGAGAGCTTTCGAAGCCTGCCTGCCGAACGACTGCAAGACCGTGTTGCCCAATGTTTCCGGCACACTGAAATCAGTCATCGCCCCCCCCACTGAATTTGCGAGGACTTTATGGCCCGTTTTGAACTGCAGAAACTTTACATCGATGGCGGTTACGTCGATGCCAGCAACACTGAAACTTTCGATGCCATCAACCCGGCGAACGGCGAAGTACTGGCGCAGATCCAGCGTGCCGGCAAGGAAGACGTCGAGCGCGCAGTCGTTGCTGCTGAAAAAGGCCAGAAGATCTGGGCTGCCATGACCGCCGTCGAGCGTTCGCGCATCCTGCGTCGTGCTGTCGATATCCTGCGTGAGCGCAACGACGAACTGGCTGCGCTGGAAACGCTGGACACCGGCAAGGCCATCTCCGAAACCCGTTACGTGGATATCGTGACCGGCGCTGACGTGCTGGAATACTACGCAGGCCTGGTGCCCGCCATCGAAGGCGAACAGATCCCGCTGCGTGATTCCTCCTTCGTTTACACCCGCCGAGAGCCGCTGGGTGTGGTTGCAGGCATCGGTGCGTGGAACTACCCGATCCAGATCGCCCTGTGGAAATCCGCACCGGCGCTGGCGGCGGGCAACGCGATGATCTTCAAGCCAAGTGAAGTCACCTCGCTGACCACCTTGAAGCTGGCAGAAATCTACACCGAAGCAGGCGTGCCGAACGGCGTATTCAACGTGTTGACCGGCAGCGGCCGTGAAGTCGGCACCTGGATCACCGAGCATCCGCGCATCGAGAAAGTCTCCTTCACCGGCGGCACCGACACCGGCAAGAAAGTCATGGCCAGTGCATCGAGCTCTTCGCTCAAGGAAGTGACCATGGAGCTGGGCGGCAAGTCGCCGCTGATCGTGTTTGACGACGCTGATCTGGACCGTGCTGCCGACATCGCAATGATGGCCAACTTCTACAGCTCCGGCCAGGTCTGCACCAACGGTACGCGCGTGTTTGTACCGAACGCGTTGAAAGCCGAATTCGAAGCGAAAATCCTTGAGCGTGTGAAGCGTATTCGCGCCGGTAACCCGGAAGACGAAAACATCAACTTCGGCCCGCTGGTCAGCTTCGAGCACATGGAAAGCGTGTTGGGTTATATCGCCAAGGGCAAAGAGCAGGGCGCACGCCTGTTGTGCGGCGGTGATCGCTTGACCGGTGGTGTGTTCGACAAGGGCGCTTTCGTTGCGCCAACCGTGTTCACCGACTGCACCGACGAGATGACCATCGTGCGTGAAGAAATCTTCGGCCCGGTGATGAGCATCCTCGGCTACGACACCGAAGAAGAAGTGGTGCACCGCGCCAACGACACCGATTTCGGTCTGGCCGCAGGCATCGTGACCCGTGACCTGAACCGCGCACACCGCGTGATTCATCTGCTGGAAGCCGGTATCTGCTGGATCAACGCCTGGGGCGAATCGGCGGCACAAATGCCGGTCGGCGGTTACAAGCAGTCGGGCGTTGGTCGTGAAAACGGTATCAGCTCGCTGGCGCAGTACACGCGGATCAAGTCGGTACAGATCGAACTGGGCGACTACGCCTCGGTTTTCTAAACACGGTTCAAGTGGCACGCGGCAAACCTCAAGCAGACGCAATCAAAAGCGGCTTGCCGCACCCCATTCTCACAAGTATCGCCTCGCTGCTTCTGCTTGCAGCCGAGGCTTGAGACTTGCAGCTCTATGAGGGAGCCTCTATGACGACTCAATCCGAATACGACTACATCATCATTGGTGCCGGCTCTGCCGGTAACACCCTGGCAGCCCGTCTCACCGAAGACGCAGGCGTCACTGTTCTGCTGCTGGAAGCCGGTGGCCCGGACTATCGTCTGGATTTCCGTACCCAGATGCCAGCCGCACTGGCATTCCCGCTACAGGGACGCCGCTATAACTGGGCCTACGAGACCGAGCCAGAGCCACACATGAACAACCGCCGCATGGAATGCGGTCGTGGTAAAGGCCTGGGCGGTTCGTCGCTGATCAACGGCATGTGCTACATCCGCGGCAACGCGATGGACTATGACGGCTGGGCCAAGGAGCCGGGTCTCGAAGACTGGAGCTACCTCGACTGCCTGCCGTACTTCCGCAAGGCCGAAACCCGCGACATTGGCCCGAATGACTACCACGGTGGTGAAGGTCCGGTCAGCGTGACCACGCCCAAGGCGGGCAACAATCCGCTGTTCCATGCGATGGTCGAAGCGGGCGTGCAAGCCGGTTTCCCGCGCACTGACGACCTCAATGGTTATCAGCAGGAAGGCTTCGGTCCGATGGACCGCACCGTGACGCCTAACGGTCGTCGTGCCAGTACCGCCCGTGGTTATCTGGACGAGGCCAAGAAGCGCTCGACCCTGACCATCGTCACTCACGCGCTGACCGATCGCATTCTGTTCGAAGGCAAGCGTGCCGTCGGCGTGGCGTACCTGGTAGGCGACAGCGACACCCGCATCCAGGCCCGTGCCCGCAAGGAAGTGCTGTTGTGTGGCGGCGCAATCGCTTCGCCGCAGATTCTCCAGCGTTCCGGTGTCGGCCCGGCCGAAGTGCTGAACAAGCTGGATATTCCGGTGGTTCATGACCTGCCGGGCGTTGGCCAGAACCTTCAGGATCACCTGGAGATGTACCTGCAGTACGCCTGCACCCAGCCGGTGTCGCTGTACCCTTCGCTGAAGTGGTGGAACCAGCCTGCCATTGGTGCCGAGTGGATGTTCCTCGGTACGGGTATCGGTGCGAGCAACCAGTTTGAAGCCGGTGGTTTCATTCGCTCCAGCGAAGCGTTCGAATGGCCGAACATTCAGTATCACTTCCTGCCGGTCGCGATTAACTACAACGGTACCAAGGGCGTTCAGGAGCACGGCTTCCAGGCTCACGTTGGCTCCATGCGTTCGCCGAGCCGCGGTCGTGTGCAGGTCAAATCCAAAGACCCGCGCGAGTACCCGAGCATCCTGTTCAACTACATGTCCAGCGAGCAGGACTGGCAGGAGTTCCGTGATGGCATCCGCCTGACTCGCGAGATCATGCAGCAACCGGCTCTGGACCCGTACCGTGGCCGCGAAATCAGCCCTGGTATCGATGTGCAATCTGATGAAGCGCTGGACCAGTTCGTACGTGAGCATGCCGAAACGGCTTACCACCCGTCCTGCTCGTGCAAGATGGGCACCGACGAGATGGCCGTTGTCGATGGTCAGGGCCGTGTGCATGGCCTGCAAAGCCTGCGCGTAGTCGATGCCTCGATCATGCCGATCATCACCACGGGCAACCTGAATGCACCGACAATCATGATCGCCGAGAAAATCGCCGACAAGATCCGCGGTCGTCAGCCCCTGCCTCGCAGCACCGCCGACTACTTCGTTGCAGGCGACAAACCTGCACGTGGCAAGCCGCTGCGCGAAATCAGCCACCAGGCCTGATCTGACGACGGGCGTCCTCCCTGGACGCCTTTCGTTGTGCATGCTCCAGCGTGAATGCATTTCACGGCGGTTCCCGTCGCAAGAGGACGCGGAGCGTCCAGAACGGCATGCCAACGCGGAGCATTGGCACGATAGTTACAAGATTCTCGTTCCTCACGCTCCAGCGTGGGAATGCATTTCCCGACGCTCCGCGTCGCAATGGACGCGGAGCGTCCAGAACGGCATGCCAACGCGGAGCATGGGCACGATAGTTATAAGATTCTCGTTCCTCACGCTCCAGTGAACTGCCCCCAAGAAGTTGGACACCAATCCGACCTCATGGGGTGTTCAAATGGGTAAGTATTCAGAGCAGTTCAAGCTCACTGTCGTCAAAGCGTATCTTGAAGGCAACATGGGCTTTCGTATGGTAGCCCGCCAGTTCTCAATCGATTTCAGTCTGCTTCGACGCTGGGTCGCTAACTACAAGAGTCATGGTCACACCGGCCATCGCAAGCCTGGTCTTCGATACAGCGAAGCTTTCAAGCGCTCAGTGCTTGAACACAGGCGTGAACACAAGCTGTCGCTCCGTCAGGCCGCTGCGCATTTTGGTATCGGGGATCCCGGCCAAATAGTCATTTGGGAAAAGCGGCATTACAGTAGCGGTACAGCCCCGTATGTTCCTGCCAGAAGAAAGCCTGTCGCCATGCCAAAGAAGCCTTATCCCGCCAAACCAGTAACCGCCGACGATACGCAGAAGACGCGCGACCAGTTGATGAGCGAGCTTGAATATCTGCGCATGGAGAACGCTTACCTAAAAAAGTTGGAAGAGCTGAAGGAGCAGAAACGACGGCAACCGAAAAAGCCCTGATCATCAAGCAACTGAGAGGCCGGTTCCCGCTTTGCGCTCTGCTGAGGCTGGCGGGCTTGGCACGCAGCACGTTTTACTACCAGGTTCAGGTGCAATCCAGACCCGATCCCGATGCTGCTTTGAAACAGTTAATCGAAAGCATTTACCACGAGGAGAAAGGCCTTTATGGCGCTCGGCGTATCACGGCGGTCATTCGCAATGCAGGTATTTTGGTCAACAAGAAGGTTGTAGAACGACTGATGGCAGAACTGGGCCTGCGATCAGTGGTGCGCCCCAAAAAATACCGCTCCTATAAGGGCGTAATAGGAACCATTGCGCCGAATTTGCTGGAGCGCAATTTCAGCGCGCAACGCCCGAACCAGAAGTGGGTGACCGATGTGACTGAGTTCAAGGTAGGCAATCGAAAGCTGTATCTCTCACCCGTGATGGACTTGTACAACGGTGAAATCGTGGCGTATGAAGTGTCGACAAGGCCGAGCTTTGAGCTGGTCACCAGCATGCTGGACAAGGCGCTTCAGCAGTTGCAGGACGAGCCGAAGCTTGTGATGCACTCGGACCAGGGCTGGCAGTATCAACACGCGCAGTATCGCCATAAGCTATCGGTACGAGGCGTCAAACAAAGCATGTCCCGTAAGGGCAACTGCCTGGACAATGCGGCAATGGAAAGCTTTTTCGGTACACTGAAATCCGAGTTTTTCTACCTGAAACAGTTTGAAAGCATCGATGAGTTGAAAGCAGGTCTGGATGAGTACATCCACTACTACAACCATGACCGCATCAAGCTGAAGCTCAACGGCCAAAGCCCCGTAAAGTACAGGGCTCAGGCGGCAAGCTAAAACCGTCCAACTTTTGGGGGGCAGTTCACTAGCGTGGGAATGCATTTCCCGACGCTCCGCGTCGCAATGGACGCGGAGCGTCCAGAACGGCATGCCAACGCGGAGCATGGGCACGATAGTTATAAGATTCTCGTTCCTCACGCTCCAGCGTGGGAATGCATTTCCCGACGCTCCGCGTCGCAATGGACGCGGAGCATTGGTACGAGCGCCAACTCGATTCAGACCCTCCTCCCGACAGACGCGAATTGCCACCATCCCTCCGCTCTGCCACAATCGCGAATGATTCTCTTTAGTTAGATCTTTCTCATCGAGGCTATTCGTGTCGTCAGTCCCAAGCACTCATAGCGAGATTGTTGGCGCGCTGTATCGCGATCATCGTGGTTGGCTGCTGGCCTGGCTCAGACGCAATGTCGCCTGTCCGCAGCGTGCTCAGGATTTGAGTCAGGACACGTTCTTGCGTTTGCTCGGGCGTCAGGAATTGCTGACGCCCAGAGAACCGCGAGCTTACCTGGCGGCCGTTGCCAAGGGACTGATGTTCGACTACTTCCGCCGCGCTGCGCTGGAGCAGGCTTATCTCGTGGAGTTGATGCAGGTTCCCGAGGCCGAGCAGCCTTCGCCGGAAGAGCAGTTGCTGATTCTGGAAGATCTCAAAGCGATCGACCGCATGCTGGGCAGTCTCTCCAGCAAGGCACGGGCAGCCTTTCTGTACAGTCGTCTCGACGGCATGAGTCACGCTGAGATTGCCGAGAGGCTGGGCGTTTCGGTCTCGCGCGTCAGGCAATACCTGGCTCAGGCCATGCGTCAGTGCTATGTGGCGCTCTACGGTGAGCCGACATGAACACCAGGCCGGTATCCGCTCATGTTCTGGACGCCGCGATCCAGTGGCAATTGAACATGGATGGCAGCAGCGGCAATGACGCTGAACTTGCTCGCTGGCTGGCCGCCGACGAAGAGCATGCCAGGGCCTGGAGCCAGTTGGGCATGGTCAATCAGCGTTTTTCCTTGCCAGCAGGTCCGGCGCGCAAGGCATTGCAGCAATCGCCCGGTGCCCAGCGGCACAGTTTGCGCAAGCTCGGTGGCGGTCTGGCCGGGGTGTTCATGGCCTTGGGTCTGGCATTGTTCGTCGGCGACCGCTACCTGCCGATAGATTACTGGCTTGCCGACCAGCGCACCGCCACCGGCGAACAGCGTGAAGTACGTCTGGCGGACAACACCCTGATTCGCCTTAACACCCACAGCGCGATTGATGTGCGCTTCGATGCGCAGCAACGTCGGGTGATTCTGCAGGACGGCGAAATACTGGTGCAGACCGGCAATCATGACGATCCGCGGCCCTTCATCGTCGAAACTGCGGATGGAAAGATGCGCGCCCTGGGTACGCGCTTTCTGGTCCGGCGCGAGTCAGACGGAACCCTGCTCAGCGTGCTGCAATCGGCGGTTGCCGCCAATGCGCGCAATGCGTCCGGTGAGCAGGTTCTGCGCGAGGGCCAGCAGGTTCTCCTCACGCGCAATGGCCTTGGCCCGTTGCTCAGCATGCCTTCCGGTGTCGACGCCTGGACGCGCGGCATGCTGGTGGTGGACAACGCCCGGTTGGCGGACATGCTCGCTGAACTGGGTCGCTACCGTACAGGGCATTTGGGTGTCGACTCGACGGTGGCTGATCTGCGTATTACCGGCACATTCCCGCTGGCCGACACTGACCTGGCGCTCAAGGCGTTGTTGCCGACCTTGCCCGTGCAGATCGAACAGCACACCGCGTGGTGGGTCACTGTGCTGGCCAGGGATGAGCAGGCCAGCAGCAATCCGGCAAAACTCTGAAACATACCTCTTCATGCCTGCACCGGATCGCCCTGACACTTTTCCGGTTTCGAGCGGCTTAGTCTTACAAGTCATTTCGGGGGCACGCTCGGTTTTGCGTCCCTTCGCCTGTGGATAAACCATGAAAAGCCAAACCGTGCGCCGCTGGTCCATCGTGCATACCTGGAGCAGCCTGATGTGCACCCTGTTTTTGTTGATGCTCGCGGTTACAGGCCTGCCGTTGATCTTTCATCATGAAATCGATCATCTGCTCGGCGACGCTCCGCATTACCGGGAGATGCCTGCCGACACGCCGCATCTGAACCTGGAGCAACTGGCCAGGGCTGCCGAAGCGCATCGCCCCGGCGAGGTGATGCAGTATTTCGGCTGGGATGACGAAGACCCCAATGGCGTGATGGCCATCACCGCGGCAACCGCAGATACCGAGCCCAACTCATCGCATACCTTCGCCCTTGATGCACGCACCGGTGAAGCGCTGGAAATGCCTTCTGCCAATGGCGGCTTCATGATGGTCATGCTGCGCCTGCACGTAGACATGTACGCCAACCTGCCCGGCAAATTGCTGCTGGCGTTCATGGGTTTGCTGTTTGTGGTGGCGATTGTTTCCGGGACCGTGTTGTATGCGCCGTTCATGCGCAAGCTGGAGTTCGGCCAGGTGCGGGTCAATAAATCCAGGCGTACGCGTTGGCTGGACCTGCACAACCTGATTGGCGTAGTCACATTGACCTGGGCGCTGGTGGTGGGCGTGACGGGGGTGATCAGTGCCTGTGCCGATCTGCTGATTGCCTCCTGGCGCAATGATGCGCTGGCCACCATGATCGCCCCTTACAAGGACGCGCCGCCATTGACCCAGCGCGCCCCGGCGACTCGATTGCTGGAAATTGCTGAATCCGCTGCGCCCGGCATGCAGGCCGATTTCATCGCTTTCCCCGGTACGCGCTTCTCCAGCGAGCATCATTACGCGGTGTTCCTCAAAGGCAACACGCACTTGACTGCGCATCTGGCCACGCCAGTGCTGATCGACGCGCAGACGCTGCAAGTCACGGCCGTGGTCGAGCGTCCCTGGTACATGGATGCATTGGGTATGTCGCAGCCTCTGCATTTCGGTGATTATGGCGGCATGCCGATGAAGATTCTCTGGGCGGTACTGGATGTGCTGACCATCATTGTGCTCGGCAGCGGGGTGTACCTGTGGTGGGTGAGACGGCGTGCCACGCGCTCGGTGAGCGTGATTCGCGCTCAGGCGGCGCAATGAGTTCCAGGCCATCGCGATTCTGGAAGACCTCTGCGATACCCGCCTTGATAGCGCTGCTTATCGGCGTCGGCTTGTTCGCCGCGCTGCTGGGTGATGGCTGGTGGGATACGCTGGCGTGGCTGGGCATGGGGACGGCTGCCCTGTTGAGCATCAAGGGCTTGCTAGTGCGGCGCGGCTGATTGAAACGCTCATTGCAGGCGCGTCACAGGCTGACTAGTCTAGGATCCTGTCTCATTCGAGGAACACCCATGTCAGCGCCCACGATGACGTTGTACTTCAACGCCGCCTCGCCTTTTGCCCGCAAGGTGATGGTGATGCTTCATGAAACCGCTCAGCTCGACCGCGTCGAGTTGCAGACCACAGTGCTGACACCGATCAGCCCGTCTGCCGAGCTCAATGAAGACAACCCGGCCGGTAAACTTCCCGCGCTAAGGCTGGCTGACGGCAACGTCATTCACGACAGCCGGGTGATTCTTGATTATCTCGACCACCAGCACGTGGGCCTGCCACTGATCCCCCGGGAAGGCTCGGCACGCTGGAGGCGCCTGACCCTGGCTTCGCTGGCCGATGCGGTGTTGGATGCAGCGGTAATGATCCGCTACGAAACTGCCTTGCGTCCGCAGGAAAAACACTGGGACCAGTGGCTGGACAACCAGCAGCAGAAGATTGAACGCTCGCTGCATTACTTCGAAAGCGACGCGGTCACCGAGCTCAGCACATCCTTCGATGTCGCATCGATCAGCGTCGCCGCTGCACTTGGATATCTGGATTTCCGCCAGCCGGATCTGAACTGGCGCAGCACTTATCCGCGACTGGCCGCCTGGTATCTGGACGTCAGTCAACGCCCGTCGATGATCGCGACCCTGCCGCCAGTTTGAGTCAATCTGCGCCGCGCCGCACAGTCAAGATAGGACGCGCAGCGTCCTGAACGGCATACCCACGCGGAGCATTGGCACGATGGTGTTCTCGCGTGCGGCTATCGTTCCTCACGCTCCAGCGTGGGAATGCCGTGGGTGACGCTCTGCGTAACAAATCTGTGCCGCGCCACGCCCTCAAGATCGGACGCAGAGCGTCCAGAACGGCATGCGACGCGGAGCGTCGCACGATAGTTGGGGATGAGAGACGCCTCAGCAGTCAGGCTGGTCAGCGGTATAGCGGCGTGCCGGATTAACCGCTGCGTCGAACTCGCGCAGCGCCTTGGCACCGATCAGTAGCGGGAAGTTGAAGTGGCTGCGGTCGACCAGATTGACTTCGACAGTGCGCTTCTTGTTTCCCAGGCACAGTTCCAGGTCTACAACAGGACGCTTGGCAGGGTTGATGCCTTCGTCGTCTTCGTCATCACCTTCTGCACGCCCTTTGATCTTGCTGATCCGCGACACCTTGTGCTCATACACCTTGTTGTCGGCGCCCTTGGTTGCCAGACGGAATCGCACCCAGTCATCGCCATCACGCTGGAACAGCTCGATGTCCTTGGCCGACAGTGAAGCAGTCAGTGCGCCGGTGTCCATCTTGGCCTTGAAAGTCTGGTCTACGTCCAGAACCTTGATGTTCTCATAGCGGCCATACAGCGTCGGTTCAGCAGCCATGACCGGCAGGGCCAGCAACGACAATAGCGCCAGGATCGGTTTCACGTGAGAGGTTCCTCGCAATGGTCAGCGCCTGATTGGCGCGCGTTTTTAGACAGCGAACCTGCAGTAGGTTCGCCAGCAAGAGTGTCAGGCCAGCATAAATGCCCGGACGTGAAACATTTGTAAGCACCTGTGTAATTGGCGTAAAACGCGTGGGTCTTTATTATTGCCGCCCCTGAACCTTCAAGAGTCCGCCATGCGCCGTCTGCTCACCGGCTGTTTTGTTGCTTTGCTGTTACTGATCAATACGCTGGTATTGATAGGTCCGTTATTGGTTTTTGCGTTGCTCAAGCTGCTTTTCAGAGGCCGAATGCGCGATCGCTGTTCAGTCGCCGTTATGTGGATTGCCGAAACCTGGGCCGAGATTGATAAGGTTATCTTCGCAACCTGTGTACCGACGCAATGGGATATTCGTGGCGATGAGGGGTTGCGCAGTGATACTTCGTATCTGGTCATCAGCAATCATCAGTCGTGGGTGGATATTCCTGCGCTGGTCCAGGCACTCAACCGGCGCACACCCTTCTTCAAGTTTTTTTTGAAAAAAGAACTGATCTGGGTGCCCCTGCTGGGTCTGGCGTGGTGGGGGCTGGATTACCCGTTCATGAAGCGCTACAGCAAGGCGTTTCTAGCGAAGCACCCGGAGCTGAAGGGCAAGGATCTGGAGATCACCAAGGCTGCCTGCGAGCTGTTCAAGCGTCAGCCAGTGACCATCGTCAACTATCTGGAAGGCACGCGCTTTACTCCGGGCAAACATGCGACTCAAGCATCGCCCTATACCCATCTGCTCAAGCCCAAGGCCGGTGGCGTCGCATTCGTGCTGGCTGCTATGGGTGAGCAACTGGACGCCATTCTGGATGTCACTGTGGTCTATCCAGGTTCAGGCATTCCCGGGTTCTGGGACATGCTGTGCGGGCGCGTGCCCAAGGTGATCGTCGACATCAAGACCCGCGAAATGGACCCGGCACTGTGGCAGGGCGACTACGAGAACGATCCGGTGTTTCGCGAGAAAATCCAGAGCTGGGTCAACCAGCTCTGGGTGGAGAAAGATGCGCGTATTGCGGCGTTGCGGCTTGAATCAGCTGCCGGTACCCCATAACCCACTCAGGCTCTGCAACGCCGAACCGCTGGCACCTTGCTGCCCGAGGTATTGCAGAATCAGCGGGGCAAACTGGCTGACCATTGTGCTGTCCATGCCCAGTGCCTTGAAGGCGTTATTCACATCACCCATGCTCTGCACGTTGCCCAGTGCGCTGTTGAGCATCGAGTTATCGCCGGACTTGCCACCGAGCAGACTGCCCAGCCCGTTTGCGCCTCCCAGGCTGTCCAGTGCGGAGGTGCCGGACATCTGCTCCAGGCCAGGAACGGATTTGGCCAGTTGCGAGTAATCGGTGCTGGTCAGTTTATTTTTTGCCAGCCCGAGCAATGCGCCTGTTCCGCCAACGGCTTGTTCAGGGGTGACATTGAGCTGGGTGCCAAGGGTATTAAGCAGCCCTGCGACTTCAGGGGCCGCCGTGGCTTTCTGATTGCCACTCGTGGCATTGGAAACCGCATTTGCGGCGTCATTCAGATTGAAGGCAAACACCGGGCTTGCAGCCAGTGCCATCAACGTTACCAAAGCCATACCGCGTGCAGTTTTCATTGCGTCACCCTTATCAAACCTGAACCGCCCATGAGTGGGCGGTAAAGCAGACGGTTTGACTGTGAGCAACAGAGGCTTGTTCCCAACGCGCTGAAGACAGGCAGTTATTTCATTTGCCTGAATCGGCTCTGGCAGACGAGGTGGGCTCCCTAGCATTTCTGCTAGCTGTGCAGCACGAGATCACACGCCCAGAATTACGGTTCTATCATCGATTGCCGAAGGTGATGTTCATGTCTTCTGCCAGCCCTGTGGTGCTCTGCACTTACCATTACGACGCAACGGATCGCTTGGCCGACTGCTCGCCTGCGGGGCAGGGGAGCGCCCGGTTCTTTTATCAGCAGAATCGCTTGGCGACGCAAATTCAGGGGCAGATACAGCACACGCTTCTGCGTACGGACGAGCATTTGCTGGCTCACCTGAGTGTAGAAAACAATCAGAACGATTGTCTGTTACTGGCGACGGACCAACAGCAGTCCGTGATTGCCGCTCAGGGGTTGGAGTTTGCCTACACGCCTTACGGACATCGTCATCCTTCAGGCCCCGCAAGCTTGCCGGGCTTTACCGGCCAGCGAGTTGACCCGGTGACGGGGCACTATTTGTTAGGGAATGGGTATCGGGCGTTTAACCCGGTGTTGATGAGGTTCAACAGCCCGGACAGTCTGAGCCCGTTTGGTGAGGGCGGGGTGAATGCGTATGGGTACTGTGAGGCGGATCCGGTTAATCGGGTTGATCCGGGCGGACATTGGCCAACGTTTTTAGTGAAAATTTTGAAAAGAGCAAGCCGTGTGAAACAGCGTTTACTTGGTCGAAAAGGTAGCCAGGATTCTCTATCTTCCCCGTTGCTTGATCGTTCCGGGTCCACACAGGTAACTACTTCAACTAACTCGGTGAGCTCGCATACGTCTGCACCTGATGTTATCGATGGGTCACAATTTGTTGTCCCACCACCCCGCCCTCCCAAGACAGGACAGCTGAACGGCATTCCGCCGGTCCTTCCTCCCAGAAACGCGCGATCGAGTGTTATCCCACCCAAACCACCCCGTCCTCCCAAAAACATGCCACCACCACCCCTTCCTCCCAAGAACGGGCAGGCCGTTAATTCCCCATCACCCCCTCGTCGAACGATTGTGTCTATAGCAGGTGAAAAAATGGATATTCGTGAAGCCGTTAGAAAGTTGGAACAATGGATCCCGAAAACGTGAATAATTTTCTGGCAAGGGTAAGCAGGTATCGCGCGTTGTAGTTAATTATGTTAACTATTATAAAACGGTCGTTAAAAACTTCGACATGGCAATGGCGCGTTGCACAAGCCGGTCGTTGTGCCAAGTCGATTCGGATAAAGGCCAATCACCCGGTTGGTTAGAGGTTAGGTGGGGGGCTTTTAATCATGAAGGCGATAATAAGGTTGCAGTGCTCAAGTCGTACCCAACAACTTATGCGGATTAATTACAAATTTCTTCGTCACGTCCGCATCAAACTCCACGATGGCGGGCGCTTCGGTCTGAGCGCCGGCATGACTGTGTTCAGCGCCTTTCTGCCTGGCACCTATTAGTTCTGCTAGCTGTGCGGAAGCACGGACTCAGCCCAGACTTGCTGCCCTGGCTGACTTCAAAGGAGTGAAACCATGGCTTCGTCCGGGCAATCCGTGCTCTGTGTCTACCGCTACGATCCATTGGATCGCCTGGCCGATTGTTCGGCTGCGGGGCAGGGCAGCACTCGCCTTTTTTATCAGAAGATACTCTTGGCTACGCAGATTCAGGGGCAGGTCCAGCACACGCTTATGCGCACAGATGAGCATTTGCTGGCGTGCCTGAGTGCAGAAAATAATCAGCGCGACGGCGCGTTGTTGGCGACGGATCAACAGCAGTCAGTGATTGCCGCTCAGGGGTTGGAGTTTGCCTACACGCCTTACGGACATCGTCATCCTTCAGGCCCCGCAAGCCTGCCGGGCTTTACCGGCCAGCGAGTTGACCCGGTGACGGGGCACTATTTGCTGGGGAATGGGTATCGGGCGTTTAACCCGGTGTTGATGAGGTTCAACAGCCCGGACAGTCTGAGCCCGTTTGGTGAGGGTGGGGTGAATGCGTATGGGTATTGTGAGGGGGATCCGGTTAATTGGGTTGACTTGACAGGGAGTACACCAACCTTGATGAAGGGACTTTTAAGAGCTTTTAAAATAATGAAGCCTTCCCGGCGTTTGTCTACGGATGGCGTTATTGGTAGTTCTGTGTTGCGCGGTTCTGACGGGATGAACTTAAGTGCGAGTGCGCCACAGTTAAGTCGCTCTGCAGCGGTGCGACAAGTCAAGTCAGTGAGTGTGTCTGCAAAAAAATTGAATAAACAAGCAGGTCTTGACTATAGAAAATCTGCAAAAGAGTTTAAGGCCAACGATAAGCTTTATAGTCAGTATGTTGAAAGGGCTACACAGCTGAAAAAAGAGGCAAACACTGCGTTAAGTTTGTATGATGAGGATGGTCTCCCTTATGAGTATGATCTGGTTCAACAATACAAGAAATCGCAGAAAAACCTCGCTAACCCTATTCAGGATCTATCGACGCCACCCTCTTACAAATTAGCCCCTAAAATTGCTAGTGCTGAAAAAGAGTTAAGATTAATACGCCAGCAGATGTGAAAGAGCATTCCCCGCTCTTGAATCTGCTGACGTAATTAGTCAATAAACCCATTTGCTGTTAGATGCCTACACAGCACCGAACAACCCATGCGGATCAATCACAAACTTCTTCGGCACGCCCGAATCAAACTCGCCATAACCCCGCGGAGCCTCATCCAGACTGATCACCTCGACACCCACTATGTCGGCGATCTTGATGCGGTCCCACATGATGGCCTGCATCAACTGGCGGTTGTATTTCATGACCGGGGTCTGGCCGGTATGGAAGCTGTGGGATTTGGCCCAGCCCAGGCCGAAGCGAATGCTCAGGCTGCCCATTTTTGCGGCGGCGTCCACGGCTCCCGGGTCTTCGGTGACGTACAGGCCGGGGATGCCGATCTTGCCTGCGACGCGCACCACGCCCATCAACGAGTTGAGAACGGTGGCGGGTGCTTCGGCCTGTGCTCCGGCGTGACCGTGGCCGCGAGCCTCAAAGCCCACCGCGTCGATGGCGCAATCCACTTCAGGCTCGCCGAGCAGGGCAGCGATCTGCTCGTGCAAAGGGGTGTCCTGGGACAGGTCGGCAATTTCGAAGCCCTGAGCCTTGGCATGAACCAGACGCGTCGGGTTGACGTCGCCGACGATCACCACGGCAGCGCCCAGCAAGCGTGCTGACGCCGCCGCAGCCAGGCCGACCGGGCCGGCGCCTGCAACATAAACCGTACTGCCAGGGCCAACCCCGGCAGTCACTGCGCCGTGGTAGCCGGTGGGCAGGATGTCGGACAGGCAGGTCAGGTCGCGGATTTTTTCCATTGCCGCGTCGCGGTCCGGGAGTTTGAGCAGGTTGAAGTCAGCGTAAGGCACCAGCACGTACTCGGCCTGACCGCCGACCCAGTCGCCCATGTCGACGTAGCCGTATGCACCGCCGGGGCGGGCCGGGTTGACCGTCAGGCAGACGCCGGTGTTCTGTTCCTTGCAACTGCGGCAGCGACCGCACGCCACGTTGAACGGCACAGAAACCAGATCACCGACTTTCAGATGTTCCACGTCGCGCCCGGCTTCCAGCACCTCGCCGGTGATTTCATGACCGAGTACCAACCCGGTTTGCGCCGTCGTGCGACCACGCACCATGTGCTGATCAGAGCCGCAGATATTGGTGGAGACCACGCGCAGGATCACGCCGTGTTCGATGCGCTTGCCGCGTGGGTCTTCCATTTTCGGGAAGGGGATTGATTGCACTTCGACCTTGCCAGCGCCGAGATACACTACACCGCGATTACCAGACATACATGTCACCTCGCTTTTATTGTGGTGGAGCAGAGAGAAGCCGTTGCAGCTATAAAACCACCGTCCTGTTGGCGTTGAGAAACACCCGCCGTTCGATGTGATAACCGACCGCACGGGCCAGTGTCAGTCCTTCGATGTCTCGACCTTTGGCAATCAGGTCTTCGGGATAGTGGCTGTGATCAACCACTTCCACGCCTTGAGCAATGATCGGGCCTTCGTCCAGATCGTTGTTGATGTAATGCGCGGTGGCACCCACCAGTTTCACACCCTTGTTGTAAGCCTGATGGTAAGGCTTGGCACCCTTGAAACCGGGCAGCAGCGAGTGGTGGATGTTGATCGCCTTGCCGTCCAGCTTGCGGCACAAATCGGGTGAAAGGACCTGCATGTAGCGGGCAAGAATCACCAGTTCTGCACCAGACTCTTCAATGACCTGCCAGACTTTGGCTTCCTGCGCGGGCTTGTCGTTCGGGTCCAGTGGGAAATGGTAGTACGGAATGCCGTGCCAGCCAGCCAATGGCTCAAGATCCGGGTGATTGGACACCACCGCGACCACGTCCATGGACAGTTGATTGATACGCTGGCGGTAGAGCAGGTCATTGAGGCAGTGATCGGCTTTCGAGACCATGATCACTACTTTTGGCCGGTAGTTGGGCGCCGTGAGTTCGAAGATCATGCCGAACGTTTCACCGCGCGCGCTCAGCCCGGCCCTGAACGCCTGCTCGTCGAAAGCCTCGGGCTGACGAAATTCCACACGGATGAAGAAGCGTCCCGAGAGACGGTCATCGAAGGAGTGATGTTCTGTGACGTAGCAACCCTGCTCGAACAGAAAGCGCGTCACTGCGTCTACCGTACCCAGCATGCTGGGGCAGTCGGCGGTCAAAATCCATGTATCGGGCGCGCGGCTCATTGAATCAATGCTCCAGAGTATTTGTTATCCGCAAATATGACTGACAGTGCCAGCCTGTAGGCTTGGGCAGGACGCAGAGCGTCCGGAACTGCGTTCCCACGCGGAGCGTGGGAACGATAATCCAAGAGTCTTCATTGAGACCGACGCTACGGTTTCAGCCCCGGTTCCCGGCTCTTCACGCCTGAATGCTCAGCCCGTACTCTGCGCTCGCATCCTGCAACCACAGCCACCAGTAATCCGAGAAGCTGCGGCGCACCAGCAGTTCCCAGGTTTCTTCGCCAGTGCGGCGGATCACCAGTTGTGATTTGGCGAACACCGTGCCGACGGCCTTGCCCACCGGGAAGTTGTCCGGGTGCACGTCGTAGCTGGTGGACTTCATCAGCACCTGACGCACTTTCGGCCCGGTCAGTTCAAGTATCGACTGGCCGCCGCTGACGTTGATGATGGAGATATGCAGCCCGGTCAGCGCCTCGCGCAGCTTTTGCTCTGCCGCAAACTCTTCGCCACTCGGCACGATCAGCAGCCATTCATCCGGGCCAAGCCATTGCAGTGAGCTTTCGCCGTTGACCACCAGCATCAGTGCCGCTGGCAGTTCCATGCCCAGCGCCTTGTGCACGCCAGCGGCGAAGGCCTGGTCGTGGGCATCACCGCGAATAGTCAGATGGCCCAACAGCTTTTTCTCGCGCAGGAACACGCCGGGGCTGGCGCGACCCTTGCCGATCAGGCTGTCGAGGTTTGCATGGAACAGCGGCGACTCGGCTTTGACATCGGTGGTCGGGCGCTGCTGGTAAACGTTCGCTGTGGTCATGAATCACCTGCCTTGAATTCTGTGTGCTGCTGATGATCGGCGCTCCGCGTGTTACTCGACATTCTGGCGCTCACCCTTTGGATCGAAGAACACCGAGGAAACGATCTCGGCTTCGATCACGCTGCCGTCTGCCAGAGGCGCGAACACCCGCTCGCCCATACGCGCCAGGCCGCCTTTGACCACGCCCATCGCGAACGAATAGCCCAGCGAGTTGTGTGCATAGCTGGAGGTCACGTGACCGACCATGCTCATCGGGATGGTCTGTTTGGTGTCGAACACCAGTTGCGCACCCTCTGGCAGCCATTTGGTCGGGTCGACAGGCTTGAGGCCGACCAGTTGCTTGCGTTGTTCGCGTACACAGTCTTCGCGATTCATACCGCGCCAGCCGATCCAGGAGAATGGCTTGGTCCGGCCGACACACCAGCCCATGTTCAGGTCGTCCGGGGTCATCGAGCCGTCGGTGTCCTGACCGACGATGATGAAGCCCTTTTCGGCGCGCAGTACGTGCATGGTTTCAGTGCCGTAAGGCGTCAGGTTGTACTGTTTGCCTGCCTCGGCGATCTTTTCCAGAACGCCCATGGCGTAATCGGCCTGAATGTTGACCTCGTAAGACAGCTCACCGGTAAACGAGATACGGAATACGCGTGCCGGCACACCGGCGACCAGACCTTCCTTCCAGGTCATGAACGGGAAGGCTTCACGGCCCAGATCGATATCGGTGACTTCGCTGAGCAGCTTGCGGCTGTTGGGGCCGGACAGCGTCAGGGTCGCCCAGTGATCGGTCACTGAGGTGAAATACACTTTCAGGTCCGGCCATTCGGTCTGCTGATAGATTTCCAGCCATTGCAGGACGCGTGCAGCGCCGCCTGTGGTGGTAGTCATCAGGAAGTGGTTGTCGGCAAGGCAGGCAGTCACGCCGTCATCGAAGACCATGCCGTCTTCCTTGCACATCAGGCCGTAGCGAGCCTTGCCCACGTCCAGTTTGGTCCACGCGTTGGTGTAGATGCGGTTGAGGAATTCGCGGGCATCCGGGCCTTGAATGTCGATCTTGCCCAGCGTCGAAGCGTCCAGCAGACCCACGCTGTCGCGCACAGCCTTGCATTCGCGAGCGACGGCTGCGGGCAGGTCTTCACCGTTTTTCGGAAAGTACCACGGCCGTTTCCACTGGCCGACGTCTTCGAATTCGGCACCGTTTTTGACATGCCAGGCGTGCAGCGCAGTGAAACGCACGGGTTCGAAGATGTGTTTGCAATGACGCCCGGCTATCGCGCCGAACGTGACCGGCGTGTAGTTGGGGCGGAACATGGTGGTGCCCATTTCCGGGATCGACACGTTCAACGAACGCGCGGCGATGGCCAGACCGTTGACGTTGCCCAGCTTGCCCTGATCGGTACCGAAACCCAGCGCGGTGTAGCGTTTTACGTGCTCGACCGACTCGAAACCTTCGCGGGTCGCCAGCTCGATGGCGGCAGCGGTCACGTCGTTCTGCAGATCGACGAATTGCTTGGGTGCCCGAGCGGTGCCTTTCTCGTGCGGCACCTGAAACAGCGCCAGCGTCGGCTCTTCCGTACGGCTGAGGGCTTTGGGCATCACGCCTTCAACAACCTTGAAGCCTGCTTCACTGGCAGCGCGCACGCCGCCTTCGAAACCATCGGCCAGACTGTCAGCCAGACTGTAGACGCCGTTGACGCCGCCTACGCAGATACGTTTCTGCGGTGCTTCGCCCGGTACAAACCCGAGGATGTCCTCACGCCATACCGGCTTGCCACCCAAGTGCGAGGCCAAGTGCACAATCGGGCTGTAGCCGCCGGAACTGGCCACCAGATCGCATTCAAGCCATTCGCCGGGGCTGGTGACGGTGTGCGCCTTGACGTCGATGGCGGCGACGCGGGCAGCTGTCACGCGTTTGCTGCCACGCGCTTCAATCACTGCGCTGCCGGTCAGGATGCGAATGCCTTTGGCACGGGCTTCCTCAACCAGCGGGCCGCGCGGGTTGTGCCGCGCATCGGCAATCGCAACCACATGCAGGCTGGCGTCGAGCCAGTCCAGCGCAACGCGGTAGGCATGGTCGTTGTTCGTGGACAGCACCAGTTTTTTTCCCGGCGCTACGCCGTAACGCCGGACATAGGTCGAAACGGCGCCGGCCAGCATGTTTCCCGGCACATCGTTGTTGCCGTAAACCAGCGGGCGCTCGTGAGTGCCGGCAGCCAGCACCACACGCTTGGCGCGTACCCGGTGCATGCGTTGGCGAACCATGCCGATAGGGGCGCGATCACCGAGGTGATCGGTCAGACGTTCGTGAATGGTCAGGAAATTGTGATCGTGGTAGCCGTTGACCGTGGCGCGCGGCAGCAATGTCACGTTGCGCAGGCTTTTCAGCTCGGCGACCACCGTAGCCACCCATTCGGCAGCGGGTTTGCCATCGAGACTTTCACGGCTGTCGAGCAGGCTGCCGCCGAACTCTTCCTGTTCATCCGCAACGATCACCCGGGCACCACTGCGGCCCGCAGCCAGCGCGGCGGCCAGACCGGCAGGGCCTGCGCCGACGATCAGCACGTCACAGTGCTGGTTCATCGCGTCGTAGCTGTCCGGATCGTTCTCGGTCGGCGAGCGCCCCAGGCCCGCTGCCTTGCGGATGTACTTCTCGTAAGTCATCCAGAACGATTGCGGGTACATGAAGGTTTTGTAGTAGAAGCCCGGTGGCATCAGCTTGCCGCCAACCTTGCCCAGAATGCCCATGACGTCGGTGTTCACGCTTGGCCAGCCGTTGGTGCTGGTGGCTACCAGTCCCGCATAGAGCGCTTGTTGCGTGGCGCGCACGTTGGGGATTTGCGTCGCTTCGGTCGCGCCGATCTGCAACACGGCGTTTGGCTCTTCCGAACCCGCTGCGAAGATGCCGCGCGGGCGGGAATATTTGAAGCTGCGGCCGATGATATCGACGCCGTTGGCCAGCAGGGCAGAGGCCAGCGAGTCGCCTTCAAAGCCCTGATAGGTCTGGCCGTTGAAGGTGAAGTTGAGCACCTTGCTGCGATTGATACGGCCGCCGTTGGGCAGGCGCTGGGTCTGGCTCATACCTTGTCTCCCTGATCCGTGAACTGCGGCTTCGTACCAATCGGATAGGTTTCGAGAATCTCGTAGGTCACGGTATTGCGCGTCATGTTGAAGTACTGGCGGCAACCGGCAGCGTGTATCCACAGCTCGTGGTGCAGGCCGCGGGGGTTATCGCGAAAGAACATGTAGTCGCCCCATTGCTCATCGGTGCAGGCACCGGGGTCCAGCGGGCGCGGGATATGCGCCTGACCGGACGGGTGGAATTCCTCTTCGGAGCGCAGTTCGCCACAGTGAGGACAGAAGATATGCAGCATGGTCGGGTTCTCCTGTTAGTGGGCTACGGCTGCAGCGCCGTGTTCGTCGATGAGCGCGCCGTTGTGGAAACGGTCGATGGAGAACGGTTTGGCCAGCGGGTGCATTTCGCCTTTGGCCAGACTGGCGGCAAACACGTTGCCCGAGCCCGGCGTGGCCTTGAAGCCGCCTGTGCCCCAGCCGCAGTTGAAGAACATGTTCGGCACCGGCGTCTTGGAAATGATCGGGCAGGCGTCCGGCGTGGTGTCGACGATGCCGCCCCACTGACGGTTCATGCGCACACGCGACAGTACCGGGAACATCTCGACGATGGCCTGAATAGTGTGTTCGATAACCGGGTATGAGCCACGCTGGCCGTAACCGACCCAGCTGTCGATACCGGCACCGATCACCAGGTCGCCCTTGTCGGACTGACTGATGTAGCCGTGCACGGCGTTGGACATGATGACGCTGTCGATAATCGGCTTGATCGGCTCGGAGACCAGTGCCTGCAAAGGGTGTGACTCGATCGGCAGACGAAAGCCCGCCAGTTTGGCCATGTGCCCGGAGTTACCGGCGGTTACCACGCCGACACGTTTGGCACCGATGAAACCCTTGTTTGTTTCGACGCCGATGCACACGCCGTTTTCCTTGCGAAAGCCGATGACTTCGGTCTGCTGGATAAGGTCCACGCCCAAGGCGTCGGCGGCACGCGCGAAGCCCCAGGCCACTGCGTCGTGACGGGCCACGCCGCCACGGCGTTGAACGGTTGCGCCGATGATCGGGTAACGGGTGTTTTTCGAGCAGTCCAGGTATGGGATTTCCTCAGCGACCTGCTTGCCGTTGAGCAGTTCGCCATCTACACCGTTCAGGCGGTTGGCGCTGACACGCCGCTCGGAGTCGCGCATGTCCTGCAAGGTGTGGCACAGGTTGTAGACGCCGCGCTGGGAAAACATGACGTTGTAGTTCAGGTCCTGAGACAGGCCTTCCCACAGTTTCATCGCGTGCTCATAAAGGTGGGCCGACTCGTCCCACAGGTAGTTGGAGCGTACGATGGTGGTGTTACGTGCGGTGTTGCCGCCGCCCAGCCAGCCTTTCTCGACCACGGCCACATTGGTGATGCCGTGCTCCTTGGCCAGATAGTAGGCAGTCGCCAGACCGTGCCCGCCACCGCCGACGATGACCACGTCGTAGACCTTTTTCGGGGTCGGCGTGCGCCACATGCGCTGCCAGTTTTCGTGATGGCTGAGGGAATGCTTGAGAAGGCCGAAGCCTGAGTAATGCTGCATGTAAGGCTACTCCTGACTCAGCGATAAACCGGGAAATCGGCGCACAGAGCTGCTACCTGGCTGGCGACGTTGGCCTCGACATCGGCATCACCGAGGTTATCGAGAATGTCGCAGATCCAGCCCGCCAGCTCGACGCATTGGGTCACCTTGAAGCCGCGGGTGGTGACGGCCGGCGTGCCGATGCGCAGGCCGGAGGTCACGAACGGCGACTGCGGGTCGTTGGGCACCGAGTTCTTGTTGACCGTGATGTGCGCACGGCCCAGAGCGGCGTCGGCGTCCTTGCCGGTCAGGCCCTGACGAATCAGGCTGACCAGAAACAAATGGTTGTCGGTCCCGCCTGAAACCACATCAAAACCGCGGTCGATGAATACCTGCGCCATCGCTTGCGCGTTGTCGATGACCTGCTGTTGATAAGCCTTGAAACCTGGCTCCATCGCTTCCTTGAAGCACACGGCCTTGGCGGCGATAACGTGCATCAGCGGGCCGCCCTGACCGCCCGGGAAGACGGCGGAATTGAATTTCTTCTCCAGCTCTTCGTTGGCCTTGGCGAGAATCAGACCGCCGCGTGGGCCACGCAGTGTCTTGTGCGTAGTGGTGGTGACCACATCGGCATACGGCAGCGGGTTCGGATACAGACCGGCAGCCACCAGACCTGCAACGTGCGCCATGTCGACGAACAGGTAGGCACCTACCTTGTCGGCGATTTCACGAAAACGCGGAAAATCCAGCGTCTTGGAATAGGCCGAGAAACCGGCAATGATCATTTTCGGCTGGCATTCGACGGCGATACGTTCGACTTCGTCGTAATCGATCAGCCCGGTGGTGGTGTCGATGCCGTACTGCACGGCGTTGTAGAGTTTGCCCGAGAAGCTGACCTTGGCACCGTGGGTCAGATGACCGCCGTGCGCCAGGCTCATGCCCAATACAGTGTCGCCTGCTTGCAGCAACGCCAGATAGACCGCTGCGTTGGCCTGGCTGCCGGAGTGTGGCTGGACGTTGGCGTAATCGGCGCCGAACAGCTGTTTGGCGCGCTCGATGGCCAGTTGCTCGACCTTGTCGACGTGCTCGCAGCCGCCGTAGTAACGCTTGCCGGGATAGCCCTCTGCGTACTTGTTGGTCAGGCCGCTGCCCTGCGCCTGCATCACGCGCTTGCTGGTGTAGTTCTCCGAGGCGATCAGCTCGATATGGTCTTCCTGACGCTGCTCCTCGGCGTTCATTGCCGACAACAGTGCGTCGTCATAACCCTGGATCTGGTCTTGCTTGCTGAACATCGCGGATCTCCCAGCGGCGGCGCGGCGCCTGACTTGTCGTTAGGGCCGAACAGAGCCCTCTGAGAGCGATGGTAGGGCCGGACCGAAGTCGCCAAATGCCTATGGACGCCACACAAAGGTGCGTTTACGACATGGGGGCCAAGGGAACGGAAATAGCAGAAGAGGCGTTGCGCGGTGACGAGGCCGTAAACGAAAAAGCCCGCTCCCGGCTGGATTGATTCCAGCGCAGGGGAGCGGGCTTGTCGGTTTCAGGCGCTAACGTTCAGGCCTTAGCCGTGGTTTTTGCCCAGCAGCGCGTGATACAGCTCGGTATCCCCGAGAATGCCGACCACTTTATTGCCATCCTGCAGGACCAGCTTGTTGCCGGTCTGGTAGCGGATCTGCAATGCGTCGCGCATGCCGATGTTGGAGTGCACCAGGGTAGGGCGACGGTCCAGCGTGCCGACGTCCTGGCCGGGGGTCCAGTTCTGCAGATCGAGGGGCGTGGCACCTTGCCGTGCGCCCTTGATCACATTGCCTTCGGCCAGGTCGAGCCATGAGTCGCCGCTCGGGTCCAGACACACCGAGCCGTTGACGTGCGTGCACTCATCGACCGTGCGCATCAGGCTGCGACCACACAGCACGTTCAGTGGGTTGGTATGCGCAACGAAGGTACGAACGTATTCATCTGCCGGGTTGAGGACGATCTGTTCCGGCACGCTGTACTGAACGATGCGGCCGTCTTTCATGATGGCGATCCGGCTGCCGAGCTTCAGGGCTTCATCCAGGTCGTGGCTGACGAACACAATGGTCTTGCTCAGCTTGGTTTGCAGGGCGAGCAGTTCGTCCTGCAAACCCTGGCGGATCAGCGGGTCGAGCGCCGAAAACGGCTCGTCCATCAACAGGATGTCGGCATCCATTGCCAGTGCGCGGGCCAGCCCCACTCGCTGCTGCATGCCGCCGGACAGCTCGTCCGGTTTCTTGTTGCGCCACTGGGTCAGGCCCACCAGCTCGAGCTTTTCATCGACCAGCTTGCGTCGTTCCTTTTCCGGGCGACCCTGCATTTCCAGGCCGAAGCTGATGTTCTCGCGTACTGTCAGCCAAGGCATCAGGGCGAACTTCTGAAAGACCATCGCAATGCGTTTGGTGCGCATCATTTTCAGCTCGGCCGCGCTGCAGTTGGCGATGTTGATCTGCGAGCCTTCATGCTCGACGAACAACGAGCCACGGCTGACGGTATTGAGACCGTTGATGCAGCGCAACAGGCTGGATTTACCCGAGCCGGACAAGCCCATCAACACGCAGATTTCGCCTTTCTCGATGTCCAGACTGGCGTTCTCGACGCCGACGATCTGCCCGGTTTTCTTCAGAATCTGGTCACGCGTGAGGCCTTCATCCAGCAGCTTGAGGGCTTCACGCGGGTCCTTGGAGAAGATGACGTCTACCTTGTCGAATTTGATGATACTCATGCGTCGGACCCTACCTTGGCTTCGGGTTGTTTGCAGATACGGTCGAGCATGATGGCCAGCAATACGATTGCCAGACCGGCTTCGAAACCGAGCGCGATGTCGGCCGTGTTCAGCGCGTTGACCACTGGCTTGCCCAGGCCGTCGGCGCCGACCAGGGCCGCGATGACCACCATCGACAACGACAGCATGATGCACTGGGTAATCCCGGCAGCGATGCTGGGCATGGCGTAGGGCAGTTCGATGCGGGTCAGCAACTGGCGGCGCGACGAGCCGAAGGCCTTGCCTGCGTCCAGCAATTCCTGGGGTACATCGCGGATGCCCAGATACGTCAGGCGAATCGGTGCAGCAATGGCGAAGACCACGGTCGAGATCAGGCCGGGCACCACGCCCAGACCGAACAGCGTAAGGGTCGGGATCAGATAGACGAACGTGGGAACAGTCTGCATCAGATCGAGCAACGGCCGGATGATGGTGTAGAACAGCGGCTTGTGCGCGGCAATGATGCCCAGCGGCACGCCGATGACAACACAGACCAGCGTGGCGAAGAGCACCTGCGCCAGGGTTTCCATGGTTTCCTGCCAGTAGTGCAGGTTGAGGATCAGCAGAAACGAAAGGATGACGAAAACCGTCAGGCCCCACTTGCGCTGGATGAAGTGCGCGAGGGCGGCGATAAGGCCGATCAGTACGAATGGATTGAACCAGGTCAGCGCGAAAGTGAACCCGTGGATCATCATTTCCAGTGTCGAGGCAATCGCGTCGAAGTAGTCGGCGCCGTTGGCCGTCAACCAATCGACAAATGCGGCGATGTACTCGCCCAGAGGGATTTTATGGTCAGTCAGCATGATTTCGGGTGTCCGCTTGCGGAAGGTGAAGAGGGCAGCAGGCGGGTCAGCCCCGCCTGCTGTCGGCTTACTGGGTCAACTTGGCTTTGGCTGCCTCCAGGCCTGGCTTGCCATCGACGGTGGTCACGCCGGCGAGCCAGGTGTCGAGTACTTGCGGGTTTTTCTTGATCCACGCCTTGGCGGCGGCATCAGGCTTCATTTTGTCGTCCAGCACGTTGCCCATCAGGGTGCTTTCCATGTCCAGTGTGAAGGACAGGTTCTTGAGCAACTGACCTACGTTGCTGCATTCCTGACTGTAGCCTTTGCGGGTGTTGGTGTAGATGGTCGCCTGGCCATAGTTGGGGCCGAAGAAGTCATCACCGCCAGTCAGATATTTCATCTTGAAACGCGTGTTCATCGGATGCGGTTCCCAGCCGAGGAACACGACGTCGTTTTTGCGTTTCACGGCGCGGTCAACCTGCGAAAGCATTGCGGCTTCGCTCGACTCTACAACCTTGAAGCCTGCGTCCTTCAGGCCGAAGGCGTTCTTGTCGATCATGCTCTGGATCAGGCGATTGCCGTCGTTGCCGGGCTCGATGCCGTAGATCTTGCCGCCCAGCTCCTTCTTGAATTTGACGATGTCGGCGAAGTCATGCAGGCCTTTGTCGTAGAGCGCTTCCGGGACGGCCAGGGTGTACTTGGCGTTCTCCAGGTTGGCACGCACGGTTTCGACGGTCCCGGCTTCGCGGTAAGGCTTGATGTCGTTTTCCATGGTCGGCATCCAGTTGCCGAGGAACACGTCCATGTTCTTGCCGTCGGCCAGCGACTTGTAGGTCACCGGTACGGAAATCATGGTGGTCTTGGTCTTGTAGCCCAGTGACTCGAGTACAGCGCTGGTGACCGCAGTGGTAACGGTGATATCGGTCCAGCCTACGTCGGAGAAGTTGACCGTATGACAGGCCTCTGGCTCGGCTGCCTGAGCAAGCACCGGCATACAGAGCGTAGCGGCCAACAGCAACGATTTGGAACCTTTCATGGGTGGAGACTCCTGTGAGTTTCTTCTAGTCATCAGCAGGTGAACGCTGACGCGGCTTATGGGTTGGCGAGGCTTTTCGCGAAGCTCCATCACTGCGCCGGGCGATCGAGTCGGAACCGATCATGTAACAGGGAAAATCAAACGCCTACAGGGGGCGTCGTATCCAGTGCAGGAGGCGTCGTATCCAGTGCGCGCAAGGTCGCTTACAGATTCGTTGCATCGTACACACGCCCGGTTGCAGTGTTGGAACTGCTGAAAAGCGGCCAGTACGTTACACAGTCGCTGCGCAGGTCGGCAGCGGTCGGTTGGCAGGTCGGTGCCTGCGCGAACGCGGTCTTTTGGAGGGGGGTAACGCCGACAAGTTCATTATCGGGTCAGCCCATGCGGTCGTGACGCCAGGTCTGACCATCACTTTTGATGGCTGCGCGGTTTTTGATCACACGTCTCGGTGGCCGCCACCTTTTAGCGCGAAAACCTGCTGACGACCTGATTTTTCAGGGCGTGCCTTGAGTAGCACTCGTGGCACCTTGGGGCCCCATGGCGTTTCCCAGTGTGCTACCGAATTGCTCATCAGGAGTACGGCTAGCGCGCCTTGGCGTCGCAAACAGACACTCGGGTCGCTGCCGGATAGACACTTCGCGACGTCGTTTTCAGGTGTTATTGAATGGCTGATCAATTTCCGGCATGGGATTTGCGATGTCATCACAAAGCCCATCAATGACGAGGGCTATAAGAAGAGCCTGTCCTGGGGCCAACCTATGCCATATGTGAGGAGATAGTGTGATGACATCGTTCAATCAAGGGGCTCAACCTCAGAACCGCGCGCCACAATCCATCGGCTTTCTGCTGCTGGATAACTTCACCCTGATCTCCCTCGCATCGGCGGTAGAACCTCTTCGCATGGCCAATCAGCTGTCGGGCCGCGAGCTGTATCGCTGGACCACGTTGAGCGTGGACGGCGGTCAGGTGTGGGCCAGTGACGGTTTGCAGATCACACCGGATGCCGCCATGCACAAGGCCCCGGCACTCGACACCGTCATCGTCTGTGGTGGTGTCGGCATTCAGCGCACCGTGACGCGTGAACACGTGAGCTGGCTGCAGAGCCAGGCGCGTCAGTCACGTCGCCTCGGCGCGGTGTGCACCGGCAGTTGGGCGCTGGCGTGTGCCGGCTTGCTGGATGGCTTCGATTGCAGTGTGCATTGGGAGTGTCTGGCTTCAATGCAGGAAGCCTTTCCACGCGTGTCGATGAGCACCCGGCTGTTCACCCTGGACCGCAACCGCTTCACCAGTTCGGGTGGCACCGCACCACTGGACATGATGCTGCACCTGATCAGTCGCGATCATGGTCGTGAATTGTCGGCCGCGATTTCCGAGATGTTCGTCTACGAACGCATTCGCAACGAACAGGATCATCAGCGCGTGCCGCTCAAGCACATGCTGGGTACCAATCAGCCAAAGCTGCAGGAAATTGTGGCGCTGATGGAGGCCAACCTCGAAGAGCCGATCGACCTTGACGAGCTGGCGGTGTATGTCGCTGTATCACGCAGGCAACTGGAGCGACTGTTCCAGAAATACCTGCACTGCTCGCCGTCGCGCTACTACCTGAAACTGCGCCTGATCCGCGCCCGGCAACTGCTCAAGCAGACACCGATGTCGATCATCGAAGTGGCGTCGGTGTGCGGCTTCGTATCGACGCCACACTTCTCAAAATGCTACCGCGAATACTTCGGCATTCCGCCGCGTGACGAGCGCGTAGGTTCCAACACCGCACAGCAGGTCGCCATGATGCCGATCCCGCAGGCAATGGTGCTCGCCCCGTTGTCCGGACCGATGTCAGCGTTGAGTCAAGCGCGTAATGAGTCGACGTTTGCGAGCGTGAGGCTTTAGTCGCCCTACGTCACAAGAGGACGCGAAGCGTCCAGAACGGCATGCGACGCGGAGCGCCGCACGATAGTCGAGATGATCGTTCCGCACGCTCCAGCGTGGGAATGCAGTTCTCGACGCTCTGCGTCGCCAAGAGGACGCTAAGCGTCCAGAAAGGCATGCGACGCGGAGCGCCGCACGATAGTTGCGATGATCGTTCCCACGCTCCAGCGTGGTAATGCAGTTCGCGACGCTCTGCGTCGCCAAGAGGACGCGGAGCGTCCAGAAAGGCATACGACGCGGAGCGCCGCACGATAGTTGCGATGATCGTTCCCACGCTCTGCGTGGTAATGCAGTTCGCGACGCTCTGCGTCGCCAAGAGGACGCGAAGCGTCCAGAACGGCATGCGACGCGGAGCGCCGCACGATAGTTGCGATGATAGTCCCCACGCTCCAGCGTGGTAATGCAGTTCGCGACGCTCTGCGTCGCCAAGAGGACGCGGAGCGTCCAGAAAGGCATACGACGCGGAGCGCCGCACGATAGTGGCGATGATCGTTCCCACGCTCCAGCGTGGTAATGCAGTTCGCGACGCTCTGCGTCGCCAAGAGGACGCAGAGCGTCCAGAACGGCATGCGACGCGGAGCGCCGCACGATAGTTGCGATGATCGTTCCGCACGCTCCAGCGTGGTAATGCAGTTCGCGACGCTCTGCGTCGCCAAGAGGACGCAGAGCGTCCAGAACGGCATGCGACGCGGAGCGCCGCACGATAGTTGCGATGATCGTTCCCACGCTCCAGCGTGGTAATGCAGTTCTCGACGCTCTGCGTCGCCAAGAGGACGCGGAGCGTCTAGAAAGACATACGACGCGGAGCGCCGCACGATAGTTGCGATGATCGTTCCCACGCTCCAGCGTGGTAATGCAGTTCTCGACGCTCTGCGTCGCCAAGAGGACGCTAAGCGTCCAGAAAGGCATGCGACGCGGAGCGCCGCACGATAGTTGCGATGATCGTTCCCACGCTCCAGCGTGGTAATGCAGTTCGCGACGCTCTGCGTCGCCAAGAGGACGCGAAGCGTCCAGAACGGCATGCGACGCGGAGCGCCGCACGATAGTTGCGATGATAGTCCCCACGCTCCAGCGTGGTAATGCAGTTCTCGACGCTCTGCGTCGCCAAGAGGACGCGGAGCGTCCGGAACGGCATGCGACGCGGAGCGCCGCACGATAGTCGGGATTCAGCGTGGTAATGCAGCTCTCGACGCTCTGCGTCGCAAGAGGACGCGGAGCGCCGGGACGCTAGTTGAGTTTTCGCGTGTTTAAAGCGCGAAGCGCGACACCATGCTGTTGAGGTCCACGGCCAGGCGTGACAGCTCGGTGCTGGCCGCGCTGGTCTGGTTGGCGCCGGTGGTGGATTGTGCGGACAGGTCGCGGATGTTGACCAGATTGCGGTCCACTTCGCGAGCGACTTGCGCCTGCTCTTCGGCAGCACTGGCGATGACCATGTTGCGTTCGTTGATCTCTTCGACCGCGACGTTGATAGTGTTCAGCGCCAAGCCTGCGCCCTTGGCGATGTTCAAGGTCGATTCGGCGCGTTCTGTGCTGTTGCGCATCGAGCTCACCGCCTGCTCCGTACCGCTCTGAATGCTACCGATCATGCGTTCGATTTCACTGGTCGATTGCTGAGTACGGTGCGCCAGGGCGCGGACTTCGTCGGCGACTACAGCAAAGCCACGCCCGGCCTCACCGGCGCGTGCAGCCTCAATGGCGGCGTTGAGGGCGAGCAGGTTGGTTTGGTCTGCCAGGCCGCGAATCACATCCAGCACCTTGCCGATATCACGCGATTCACTGGCCAGGTTGATGATCAGTTCAGCAGTATCTTTCACATCGCCGCTCATGCGTTCGATGGCGCTGACGGTTTCCTGAACCAGATCACGACCGTCGCCAGCAGATGTCGCAGCATTGCGCGACGCTTGGGACGTGCTGACGGCATTGCGTGCGACTTCTTCCACGGCGCTGGTCATCTCGTTGACCGCGGTTGCCGCCTGCTCGATTTCGTTGTTCTGCTGCACCAGCCCGCATGCACTTTCGTCGGTGACAGCATTGAGCTCTTCAGCAGCCGAGGCCAGTTGCGTGGCCGAACCGGAAATGCCCTGCAACGTGTCGCGCAGCTTGTCCTGCATGGTTTTCATGGCCAGCAGCAAACGACCTGCTTCATCGGTGCCGTCGATCTCGATCGGCCGGGTCAGGTTGCCCTGCGCGATGGTCTCCGCTGCATGCAGAGCTGTGGCAATCGGCGTGGTAATACTTTTGATCAGCATCCAGGCAAACACGATGGTCAGCAGGGTGGCAGCGATCAACAGTCCGATGACCAGATTGAATGCCGAGTCGTACTCGCTGGACGCATCCTTCTTCACCTGGTTCAACTGAGCCGTGTTGAACTCCACCAGTTTGCTCAGCACAACGTTCATCTGGTCAGAGTTGTTGAGCATTTCGTTATTGAGCAGGCCCTGCAACTCATCGATCTTGTTGGCGCGGGTCAGGGTCTTCAGGCGCTCTTCAAGCTGGCGATATTGTCCCAGCAGTTGTACGTACTGGCTGTAGAGATTGCGCTCATCGGGATCGCTGATGAGCTTCTCGTAAATCGCCTGAGCGTCAGTGATCTGCTTGTTGCGCATCGCCATCAAATCGATGGTTTTCTGCTGGGTTTCCGGGTCGCGGTTGACCAGCAATCGGTAGGACAGAACGCGCAACCGGATGCTGACTTCAGCAAATCGGTCAAGGCTCTTGATGCTCGGCACATTGTTGTCGGCCAGCACTTCAGTGGCGCCACGGATCTTGCTCATCTGTGACAGTGCAAATACACCCAGAATCAACATGAGTGTGCCGATTGTGGCAAATCCAAGAAACGCTCGGGGCGCGATGTTCATATTTCGCAGGGACATAGAAAGCTTCCAGGGTCAGGTACGCGATCCATGCGATTGAAAGACGGAGATAGAGCCGTGAATGGGGGGCCTATCGGTCATGCGACTAACGTCTTGAGTCAGTAGGCACTAAATATTGACGACTTATTACTGACGGTTATCTTTGGATATGGCTGACATTCGCACAAACCCTTGAAAAGACTGGGTTGAGGGGGATTAGGGTGATGTCAGTTTGCCCATTGGCTGTGCGCATTTGTCGCAGTTCGGGGCGGTCTGACGAACAGCAGGAACCGGATTCCGAATACGTAGTCACAAGCCCCCTACGCGTCTACGTTATGGACATGTCAACGTCATGACAGATCAGTATCAAAGCCTGAGCGCTGGCATGCGCAGCGACTTTTCTTTATCGTACGCGCCCGTTGAAATTTGCTCGAGAAATCAAAATGTTGGAAGCCTCCCTTAGCCAATTGGAACAACTTGTCGGTGATCTGGTGCAACAGAACCAGGCCCTTCAAGACACAAATGCACAGCTCGGTGCCGAGCTGGCAAAAGCCAAGGACGAGAACGAGAACTTGCAACTGAGCCTGATGGAGCAGGAAGAGAAGCAGGGCAGCACCGCCGCCCGTATCCAGGCACTGGTTGACCGCGCGACCAGCGCAAGTGCTGTTGGCGCATGAACGTCGATGGCAACGGTGTAACCGTTCTCACCATTCTGGGTAATGAGTACTCGGTCAAAGCCCCGGCCGGTGAAGACCTGACCCTCATGAAAGCCGCCGCGATGCTCAACGCGTCGCTGGCCGACACCAAGCGCAAATACCCGACGTTGATCGGTGACCGTCTGCTGGTTCTGGCAGCGCTGAACCTCTGTTCGCAGCAAATCGAGCTTGAGCAATTGCACAAGGTCGAGCTCAAGCGTTACCGCGAGCAGGTGGACGCGACGGTGGATGTAATCGCCAAGACCATTTCCCAGAGCTGAGCGCAGGTCGCAGTCAAAACGAGTGCGATTGTTTACGTCTGCGCCATTGCCCAAGGCGCTCTTCCAGTAGCCGCGGGCTGTCGATCTGCTGACGACGTGCGTGGCTGAACAGGATCAGCGCCAGTTCTGCGGTGACCAGTGCATCAGCGCTGGCGTTGTGACGCTCTTCGGCATGCAGGCCAAAAAACTGCGTCCAGTCGTCCAGCCCTGCGTGACGCAGATTGGCTTGCTCGCAGAGCATCGGGGCGATTTCGGCGGCATCGAAAAACGGATGCTGCAAGCGGTAGTCCAGGCTTTCTTTCAGCGCGCGCGACAGCATGTGCTGATCGAACGGCGCATGAAAACCTAGAATCGGGCTTTCGCCGACGAACTCCATGAAGTCCAGCAACGCCTCGGCCGGCTCGCTGCCCGCGGCAATCGCACTCGGCGCCAAGCCATGAATAAGCACGGCCGGGCTGACCTTGTGATCGACGCGCAACAGCGTGCGCTCGAACTGCTGGCCCAGATCGATGGCACCGTCTTCAATCACGACCGCGCCGATGGACAGCACTTGATCGCGGTTCATGTTCAGGCCACTGGTTTCAAGGTCCAGCACTACCCAGCGCTGTTGGCGCAGCGGCTTGTCGCTGAGGTTCGCGCAGACCGGCAGCTTTTTGAGGCGATCCAGTTGATGCGCTTGCAAGGGTGTCTTTTTCGCGCGCGGCTTGAGCCATTCGAATAGGTTCATAGTTGGTAACGCAGGGTCAGGCTGGTTTGCAGTCGCTGCGCCTGGCGAAACGATTCGCGCAGAATGCGTCTGTCCAGATGGTTGAGCGTG
Organism: Pseudomonas savastanoi; assembly: GCF_020917325.1. NCBI lineage: Bacteria > Pseudomonadati > Pseudomonadota > Gammaproteobacteria > Pseudomonadales > Pseudomonadaceae > Pseudomonas > Pseudomonas savastanoi. Next base: position 5,459,593 of record NZ_CP076652.1, on the reverse strand, counting down.
TCAGGGTCGATGCGATTGGAGTAGGGAAGGTTCTGGCGGCTTTGCAGTTGATGTTGCTGCATGCGGGTCTGCTGAATGAAGTGGTAAGCCTCTTCATACGCAGCGCCATCCAGCGGGTCGATGACTTCACGTTCGACCAGTTGGCGCAGGCGTTCCTGGGTATTGTTGACACCGACACCGTTGGCCAGCGCCAACAGGCGCGCCCCGTCGACAAAGGGCGTCAGGCCTTCGGTCTTGAGGTCCAGGGTGTCTTTTTCGCTGCCTTTGCGCGCCAGCACGAAATCCTTGAAACGGCCCACCGGCGGCCTTTGACGCAGAGCGTTCTCGGCCATCATGCGCTGGAACAGCTTGTTGTCTGCCACCTGATCAAGAATGCCGCGGCGCAGTTGCTCGCCGCCACTTTCATCGCCCCAGACCACGCGCAGATCGAAATAGATACTCGATGCCAGCAGGTTCTCCGGAGTTGCTTCGCGGATAAAGGCTGCAAAGCGCTTTGACCATTCGAGCCGGGACAGGCACAGGTCGGGGTTACCGGCCATGATGTTGCCCTTGCACAGGGTAAAACCGCACTGCGCCAGGCTTTGATTGATGCGCTCGGCAATCGGTAGCAGTAACGTGCGGATCTGCTCTGCTTCTGCCGCATCGCTGGCTTCAAACAGAATGCCGTTGTCCTGATCGGTATGCAGCGTCTGTTCGCGACGGCCTTCGCTGCCAAAGCACAGCCAGCTGAATGCAATGCCGGGGTCGCCTTTTTCTGCAAGCGTCAGCTCGATCACGCGGCACACGGTGTGGTCATTGAGCAGGGTGATGATCTGGGTTATCTGGGTCGAAGAGGCGCCGTGGGCCAGCATGCGGTCGACCAACTGGACGATATCGCCTCTCAAACCGGCGAGCGCTTCGATACGCGGTGCATTGCGGATGGTCCGCGCCAGGTGGACCAGGTCGACCCGTTGCAAGGAAAACAAATCGCGCTCCGACACCACGCCACACAATCGCCCGTCTCTGACCAGGCACACGTGGGCGATGTGACGTCCGGTCATGGCGATAGCCGCGTCGAATGCGCTGGCGTCCGGGCTCAGATGGAACGGTGACAGGCTCATGGTGTGTCTGACCGGCGCGCTGAAATCGGCATTCACATCGGCAACCGCTTCACGCAGGTCGCGCAGGGTAAAAATCCCCAGCGGGGCCTGCTGCTCGTCGACAATCACGATGCTGCCTACCTGCTGTTCATGCATCAGTTTCACCGCGTCGCGCATGGGTGTTTCAGGGCTGCACATCACCGGGTGACGCATGGCCAGTTCGCCGAGACGTGTATTCAGTGAATACTGCGTGCCCAGGGTTTCAACGGCGCGCTGCTGAACCTGCTGATTGACCTGATCCAGCAGGCTGCTGACACCGCGCAGGGCAAAGTCGCGAAACGTTGTGGAAAGCGCGAACAGCTTGATGAACGCCTGCTTGTTCAATTGCAGGCAGAAGGTGTCCTCGGCAGCCAGGTGTTCGGTACGAGTGGCACGCTCGCCCAGCAGGGCCGCAAGTGGAAAACACTCGCCAGTGGTGATTTCAAATGTTGTTTCTGTGCCGCCTTTGGCAGAATGCGGACGTTCACCGACGATTCGCCCCTGCTTGACGATGTAAAAGTGCTCTACCGGGCCATCGCCAGGCTTGATGATGCTTTCATCCGCGGCATAGAACCGGAGCTGACACTGCTCTACGAGGTACGCCAGATGCGCGTTTTCCATCTGGTTGAAAGGCGGGAATTTTTGCAGAAACTGCATGGTGCCGTGTATGTTCTGTAGCACGGCTGTCTTGCCTGCCTGGGTGAAAGCATCTGCCTTGCTCATGGCCTGTTCCGCGTTCTTGTTATTGGTGCTCATGGTCGGCCGCTTGCAGCCAGGTGCCCATTGGACGTAAGTCTTACGCTTGAACCGAGTGACAGTGCCGTGCCTGCTGCGGCGTAACTGATTTGACGAACGCAATGGATTGCGAGCGAAGACTGGCCAGGATGCCGACGAAATGCATCGCAGATTTATCCATATCTGCTGTCGGATTAGTTCAGGGAATGATGAGATTGCAATGATTGATCACGATATTTTGAGCGACGAAGAGCGTAATGCCCTCCATGAGGTCATGCTCACGCCCGCCCGTGACGCACCGCAACGAGTTCTGATCGTCGATGACGACAGCGACGCGCGAGAGCTGCTGGCCGAAATTCTGAGCCTCAATGACATCAGTTGCATGACCGCACCCGGTGGCGACAGCGCGCTTGAAATGATCCAGACGCGTCAGTCCATCGGACTGCTGATCACCGATTTGCGCATGGCGCCTTTCGACGGGCTGGACCTGATCCGCAAGGTAAGGGAGTCGGATCGCGCCGAACTGCCGATCATTATCGTCTCCGGCGATGCCAACGTGCGCGATGCCATCGATGCCATGCACTTGAACGTGGTGGACTTCCTGCTCAAGCCGCTTAACACCAAGCAACTGGTGAAGCTGGTGAAGCGGGAGTTGGGGATAAGTTGAAACGGTGAGCCTTTGCGGATTGCTCATCCGGCAAGGACAAGCACCCGCAATGGCTCAGACGACTCGTTACAGACCTTTACTAGCCTTGAACTCACGACGGCGACGGTGCAATACCGGCTCGGTATAGCCGTTAGGCTGCCGCGTGCCTTCGATCACCAGTTCTACGGCTGCCTGGAAGGCAATGTTGCTGTCGAAGTCTGGTGCCAGTGGGCGATACAGCGGGTCGTTGGCGTTCTGGCGATCCACAACGGGTGCCATGCGCTTCAAGCTTTCCAGCACCTGAGCTTCGGTGACAACGCCATGACGCAGCCAGTTGGCCATGTGCTGGCTTGAGATGCGCAGCGTTGCGCGGTCTTCCATCAGACCGATGTCGTTGATGTCCGGTACTTTCGAGCAACCCACGCCCTGATCGATCCAGCGCACTACATAGCCAAGAATGCCCTGTGCGTTGTTGTCCAGTTCGTTCTGGATTTCTTCGGGCGTCCAGTCGGTGTTCGGCGCCAGGGGAATGGTCAGAATGTCATCCACCGATGCCTGCTCGCGCTGAACCAGTTCGGCCTGGCGAGCGAACACATCGACCTTGTGATAATGCAGGGCGTGCAGCGCGGCCGCTGTAGGCGAGGGCACCCAGGCCGTGTTTGCGCCAGCCAGCGGGTGGGCAATTTTCTGTTCCAGCATGGCAGCCATCAGGTCGGGCATGGCCCACATGCCTTTGCCGATCTGCGCACGACCTTGCAAGCCGCATTTCAGGCCGATGTCGACGTTGGAGTTCTCGTAGGCAGCGATCCACTTCTCGGCTTTCATCTGCGCCTTGCGCACCACCGGGCCTGCTTCCATGGAGGTATGGATTTCGTCACCGGTGCGGTCGAGGAAGCCGGTGTTGATGAACACCACGCGCTCGCTGGCTGCCTGAATACAGGCTTTGAGGTTGACCGTGGTACGGCGTTCCTCGTCCATGATCCCGACCTTCAAGGTGTTACGCGGCAAACCCAGTACCTGCTCGATGCGCCCGAACAGTTCGTTGGTGAATGCAGCTTCCTCCGGGCCGTGCATCTTCGGTTTGACGATGTACATCGAGCCGCTGCGGCTGTTGCTGCGCGAGGTGTTGCCGTTGAGGTTATGGATGGCTGCAAGGCTGGTCAGCAGGCCATCGAGAATGCCTTCCGGCACTTCATTGCCATGCTTGTCGAGTATCGCGTCGATGGTCATCAAGTGACCTACGTTGCGAATGAACAGCAGCGAACGACCGTGCAGCGTGGCTTCGCCGCCTTGTGGCGTGGTGTAGACCCGGTCCGGGTTCATGGTGCGGGTGAAGGTCTCGCCGCCTTTGGACACCGATTCCGCCAGATCGCCTTTCATCAGGCCCAGCCAGTTACGGTAGACGACCACTTTGTCGTCGGCATCGACGGCCGCAATGGAGTCTTCGCAGTCCATGATGGTGGTCAGCGCGGCTTCCATGAGGATGTCTTTCACGCCTGCCGCATCGGTTTGGCCAACCGGGCTGGAAGCGTCGATCTGCAATTCGAAATGCAGCCCATTGTGCCTGAACAGCACGGCGAACGGCGCTGAGGCATCACCCTGGAAACCCACCAGTTGTGCATCGTCGCGCAGGCCGGTGTTGCTGCCGCCCTTGAGGCTGATGACCAGTCTGCCGTCGATCAACTTGTAAGCAGTCGAATCAACGTGCGAGCCAGCCGCCAAAGGGGCAGCCTGATCGAGGAACGCGCGGGCGAAGGCGATCACCTTGTCGCCACGCACCTTGTTGTAGCCCTTGCCTTTCTCCGCGCCACCTTCTTCGCTGATGGCATCGGTGCCATAGAGCGCGTCATACAGCGAGCCCCAGCGGGCATTGGACGCATTGAGCGCAAACCGTGCGTTCATCACCGGCACGACCAGTTGCGGTCCGGCCATGGTGGCTATTTCTTCATCGACGTTTTGCGTGGTGATCTGGAAGTCCGCTGCTTCTGGCAGCAGGTAGCCGATCTCCTGAAGGAAGGCTTTGTAAGCCGAGGCGTCGTGAGCCTGTCCGGCACGCGATTGGTGCCACGTGTCGATCTGCGCCTGCAATTCATCTCGTTTGGCGAGCAGTGCCTTGTTCTTTGGCGCAAGGTCGTGGATCAGTTGGTCCGCACCGGCCCAGAACGCAGTGGCGTCGATGCCGGTTCCGGGTGTGGCTTCGTTCTGCACGAAGTCGAACAGGACTCTGGCGACTTGCAGGTCACCGACTTGAACGTACTCAGTCATTGCACTTGCCTCACTCTGCTCAGCAGGGTCGAGCACACTCGGGGAGCGCTCTGTTATTGATCTTGGTGTCATGTAGTGCGAGATTTCGGATACTACATGAGCCGCCGTCGCGTGAAAACGTCGCTGAATATGTCACTAAACGACTGGATATTCATATCGGGTCACGATGATATTCATTGTGCTCCCAAAAGCGCTCGGGATTGTTCCATAAAGCGTGGTAAACGGTACACGATTTACCGCGCACGGGCTGCCCTCGGGTCTGTCTATACTCGTGCGACCGACGCCGTTTTCAAATCACCTGCACAGAGAGAGGAATTGACCGTGGATCATCTCGTCGTAACGCTGGTTGCTCCCGACAAACCGGGTCAGGTCGAACGTATCGCGCAGTGCATTGCCGAGCAGGGCGGTAACTGGCTGGAAAGCCGCATGTCGCGCATGGCCGGGCAGTTTGCCGGGATCCTCAAGGTGGGTGTCGAGCCGGAAAAGTACGATGACCTGATCAAGGCGTTGAACGCACTGTCAGCCCACGGCATTCGCATGCTGTTGGCTGAAAGCGTGATCGAGACAACTGCCCCGACCCAGTTGATCAGCATGCAACTGGTCGGTAACGACCGTCCCGGCATTGTGCGCGACATCACCCGCTTGCTGGCCGGGCAGGGCGTTAACGTCGAACACTTGATCACCGACGTTTCCCCTGCGCCCATGAGCAGCGAGTTGCTGTTTCACGCCGATGCCGTGCTGGGCTTACCGCTGGGCTTGTCGCTGGATGACCTGCAGGCAGGGCTTGAGACCCTGGCTGATGATCTGATGGTGGAGTTGGTGTTGGGTACCGAGGACTAGATCCGCTTTCAGGTTATCCAAGTTAACCGTGCACCTGCCTGTGGATAACCTGGGGGAATAGCCTTGCGCGCCACGTTAGCCGTGGCTTGGCGAAAGTTGATCAAAAAACCAACAGTTTCAAGGGCTTGTGCACAGATAAGGTTAGCCTGCCTGTGGATAACCCTTGGAGAACGTCTTGCAGGCCACGGGGAGCGTGGCCTGCAAGGGTTTGTGTGTTTTTTGATCAGCTGCGACCGCGGGATTTCAGCCAGATATCCACACTGTAGATTGCCAGCCCCGCCCAGATAAAGGCGAAGGTGATGATGGTGCTGGTGGTCAGATGCTCGTCATACAGCAGTACGGCCAGCAGCAGGACCAGCGTGGGCGCAAGGTATTGCAGGAAGCCCAGGGTGGTGAAGGGCAGGTGGCGGGCTGCGGCGTTGAAGCACACCAGCGGGATCAGCGTTACCGGGCCTGCGGCTGCGAGCCAGAGGGCCTGGGTGGTGGTCCAGAATTGTGCTTGTGCGCTGATGGCTGTCGGGTTGAGTGCCAGCCAGATCAATGCCAGTGGCACCAGCATCCAGGTTTCCACCACCAGGCCAGGGAGGGCGGCAACCGGGGCTTTTTTACGGATCAGGCCGTAGAAAGCGAAGGTCAATGGCAGCGCCAGTGACACCCAAGGCAGGCTGCCCACGTGCCAGACCTGTTGGGCGACACCAATGGCGGCGAAAGCGACCGCCAGCATTTGCAGGCGCCTGAGCCGTTCGCCCAGTAACAACATGCCCAGCAGTACGTTGACCAGCGGGTTGATGTAATAGCCGAGACTGGCTTCAAGCATGCGGCCGTTGTTCACGGCCCACACGTAGACGATCCAGTTGGCCGCGATCAGCGTGCCGCTCAGTGCCAGCACGGCCAGTCGCTGTGGGTTGTTGCGCAGGTCACGCCACCAGCCGGGATGCTTCCAGAACATCAGCACAATCGAGCCGAAGAGGGCTGACCAGAGCACACGATGGATGATGATCTCGATGGCCGGAACGGCGGAGATAGCCTTGAAGTAGATGGGGAACAGGCCCCAGATGATGTAAGCACTCAGGCCCAGAATGTATCCACGGCGTGGATTGGCAGCTTGCATGGAGCGTCCCTTTAATACAGAAATTTCCGGTTTTATTGTGGGGTGATGCGGTTGATGGTTTTGATCGTACTCACGCTGGAGCGCTCGATGTTATACACAGGTTCGGCTGATTCACGACATCTGTGCCGCGCCGCTTGCTCAGGATCGGACGCGGAACGCCGCACGATAGTTGAGATTATCGTTCCTCACGCTCCAGCGTGGGAATGCCTTGGGTGACGCTCCGCGTCACAGATTTGCGCCGCACCGGACATTCAGGATCGGACGCGGAGCGTCCAGAACTGCATGCGACGCGGAGCGCCGCACGATAATCTGTGTTGTCGATCCTCACTCCGGCACCGGAATGCCTTGGGTGACGCTCCGCGTCACAGATTGGCGCCGCACGATAACCTGGGGCTCATCAGGTCAAAACAGTTTCAACGGCTCTTCATTCAGCGCTGACATCTGCTCACGCAGGGCCAGGATATGGTCGCCCCAGTAACGCTCGGTGCCGAACCATGGAAAGCTGTGCGGGAACGCAGGGTCGTCCCAGCGACGGGCGAGCCAGGCGCTGTAGTGCATCAGGCGCAGGGCACGCAGTGGTTCGATCAGGGCCAGCTCGCGTGGATCGAAATCATGAAATTCGTTGTAGCCGTCCATCAGTTCCGACAACTGACCGAGCCGTTCCTGACGATCACCGGCCAGCATCATCCAGATGTCCTGAACGGCAGGGCCAAGGCGGCAGTCGTCCAGGTCGACGATGTGGAACATCTCGTCGCGGCACATCATGTTGCCGGGGTGGCAGTCGCCGTGCATGCGAATGTTGGTGTGCGGCGTGGCGGCGTAAACGTCTTCGACACGCTTGAGCAGATCGCGGGCTACCGACTCGTAAGCCGGAAGCAGGCTGCGCGGGATGCAGTCGTTTTCCAGCAGGTAATTGACCGACGCATGGCCGAAGTTCTTCACGCCCAGTGCCTCGCGGTGCGCGAACGGTTTGGTCGAGCCGACCGCATGGATACGCCCCAGTAACTGGCCCAGGCGATACAACTGATCCAGATTGCCCGGCTCCGGCGCGCGTCCGCCCCGGCGCGGGAATAGCGTGAAACGAAAACCGGCATGTTCGAACAGGGTTTCGCCGTTATGCACCATGGGCGCGACGACGGGCACTTCGACCTCGACCAGCTCGTAAGTGAAGCTGTGTTCTTCAAGGATGGCTTCGTTGGTCCAGCGTTGTGGACGATAGAACTTGGCGATCAGCGGCTGACCGTCTTCGATACCGACCTGATACACGCGGTTTTCGTAACTGTTGAGCGCCAGGATGCGGGCATCGCTGAGAAAACCGATGCTTTCGACAGCATCCAGGACCAGATCGGGAGTAAGTGTTGCAAACGGGTGAGCCATGACTACTCCTGCGCGCAGCAGGTTGCCGCGTCGGACCGCTGATGGTAACGCAGACCGGTCCCGGTTCGCTAAACCCCTTCAGTTTAAAGTGCCCAAGGGTCGAGTTGTCACCAAACGGTCATCCTCCGGTCGCTGTTTAGCCATGTTCGCCACTTAGAGTTGCCGCCAATGAGATCGATCTCAAGCGAGCGACCATGACTGATTTGAAAGAAGTTGCACGACTGGCCGGGGTTTCCCGGGCCACCGCTGCACGTGCCTTCGCAAACCCTGAGGTGGTGCGAGCCGAGACCCGCGAGCGAGTATTCGTCGCTGCCCGTGAACTTGGCTTTCGCCCCAATCGGTTGGGCAGACAGTTACGTCTGCAAACCACCAATCTGATTGGCGTCATCGTGCCAAACCTGCTCAACCCGGTGTTCGCCGAGCAGTTTCAGGCCATGGAGCGAGCGGCGCGGGCGAGGGGCTACAACCTGTTGCTGGCGACCACCGACTACAGCGCCGAGCGTGAAAGCGCCGTGGTTGAAGAATTGCTGCGCCAGCGGGTCGACGGGCTGGTGCTGACCGTAACCGACGCCGAGCACAACCGTGTGCTGGAGAGCCTGGCCATCGAGGACACGCCGTTCGTGCTGGCTTATCACCAGACCGACAATGAGGATTACAGCGCTGTGTCTGTGGATAACCGCGCAGGCATGGCGCTGGCGACGCGGTATCTGATCGACGCCGGCCACCGGCGTATCGCCATGGTCGCAGGCCCGGTCATGCAGTCCGACCGCGCCCGTCTGCGTTACGAAGGCTATCGCGATGCCATGAGCGAGCATGGGCTTGAGACGCGGCCGGTGATTGAAATGCCCGCCCATACCAACGCCGATTTCGCCGCGCTCGAACCGCTGTTACGTGGACCGACCGCGCCCAGCGCGCTGGTCTGTTCCAACGATCTATTGGCCATCAGCCTGATTGCCGAATTGCGTCGCAACGGCTGGGGCGTTCCCGAGCGCCTTTCGGTCATCGGCTTCGATGGCATCACGCTGGGCACGCAGATGCACCCGACGCTGTGCAGTGTGGTTCAGCCGATTGGCGAACTGGCGGACATCGTCATCGACCAGTTGCTGTCGCGAATTGCCGGCGCGGCACCGGTTTCTCATTGTCTGCCGTGCCATATCCGGCCCGGCGAAAGCACCCAGCCCTACCAGGAGATGCTTCATGCTCAGCCTCAGTAAAACCCTCGCGGCACTGCTGTTATGTGGTGCGGCCAGCCTCGCCCAGGCCGCCGAAACCGCCATCTGCTACAACTGCCCGCCCGAATGGGCTGACTGGGGAACGCAGCTCAAGGCGATTGCCGACAGCACCGGTGTACAAGTGCCCCTGGACAACAAGAACTCAGGGCAGGCGCTGGCGCAGATCGTCTCCGAGCAGGCCGCGCCGGTCGCAGACGTGGTGTATTACGGCGTGACCTTCGGTCTGCAAGCGCAGAAGGCCGGCGTGGTCGATACCTACAAACCCAAACACTGGGACGACATTCCCGCAGGTCTGAAAGACCCTGAAGGGCACTGGTTCGCCATTCATTCCGGCACGCTGGGCATCATGGTCAACGTCGACGCGCTGGGCGGTCTGCCGGTGCCGCAAAGCTGGGCGGATCTGCTCAAGCCCGAGTACAAGGGCATGGTCGGCTACCTCGACCCCTCCAGTGCATTCGTCGGTTACGTGTCCGCCGTTGCGATCAATCAGGCCATGGGCGGCACACTGGACAACTTCGGCCCGGCCATCGACTACTTCCAGAAGCTGGCGAAGAACTCGCCCATCGTGCCCAAACAAACCGCGTATGCCCGCGTACTGTCCGGTGAGCTGCCGATTCTGGTCGACTACGACTTCAACGCCTATCGCGCCCGTTACAAGGACAAGGCCAACGTTGCTTTCGTGATTCCCAAGGAAGGCACCATCGGCGTTCCGTACGTGATGAGCATGGTTGCCAAGGCACCGCACCGCGCCAATGCCGAGAAGGTGCTGGATTTCGTCCTGTCTGACGAGGGCCAGGCGCTGTGGGCCAAGGCTTATCTGCGTCCAGTGCGCTGGAAGATGCCTGCCGACGTGGCCGCGCAGTTCCTGCCCGACAGCGATTACGCTCGTGCCGGCGTGGTGGATTACCAGCACATGGCCGCCGTGCAGGAAGCCTTTGCTGCCCGTTATCTGCGTGAGGTGAAGTAATGTCAGCCTCGCCGGGACACGCGCTGGCTCTGCACAAGGGCGGATTTATGAGGCTGCGGCTGCGCCCGACCGCTGCGCTGGCGCTTGCTCCGGCGCTGGCGGTATTGCTGGCATTCTGGCTGCTGCCGCTGACCCGCCTGATCCTGCTCGGCGCGCAAGGCGCTGACGGCAATGGCAGCGGTTACTGGCAGGTGTTGAGCAGTGCTCAATACCTCGGCAGCCTGGTGCAGACCTGTCTGTTGGCACTGGTGGTCACTCTTGCAGCGTTGCTGGTTGGCGGTATCAGCGGTGTGTTTCTGGCCCGTAACCAGTTTTTTGGGCGCTCTGCGCTGGTGGCGCTGCTGACCTTTCCGCTGGCGTTTCCTGGCGTAGTGGTGGGCTTTCTGGTGATTCTGCTGGCCGGTCGCCAAGGTATCTTCGCGGCACTCGGGCTGGAGCTGACTGGCGAACGCTGGATATTCGCCTATTCGCTGACCGGTTTGTTCATTGGCTACCTGTATTTCTCGATTCCGCGCGTGATCCTCACCGTCATGGCCGCTTGCGAAAGCCTGGACCGCAGCCTCGAAGAAGCTGCGCATTCGCTGGGTGCGGGTCATTGGCGGGTGGTGTGCGATGTGATCGTTCCGGGGCTGGCACCCGCGCTGGTGTCCTGCGGTGCGATCTGTTTCGCCACGTCGATGGGCGCATTCGGTACGGCATTTACGCTTGGTACACGCCTGAACGTCACGCCGGTGGCGATCTACAACGTGTTCACCAATTACGCCAACTTCACCGTAGCCGCCGCGCTGTCGGTGATCCTCGGGCTGGTGACGTGGGCGGTGTTGTTACTGGCTCGTCGCATGGTCGGGACATCAGGGGTTGCCCTTTGAAACGCTCTCCATTGTTTGCTGCGCAGCTGGTGTTCACGTTGCTGGTTTGTGCGTTCATGCTGGTCCCGGTAGTGCTCTCGCTGCTTGCCGGGCTGACCCGCAATTATTTTCTGGGCCTGTCGAGCGGTTTGACCTTCGACTGGCTGGTGCAGGTCTGGCAGGCCTATTCACCGACCGTCTGGTTGTCGCTGCAACTGGCTGTGGCGTGCGCGATCTGCGTATGCCTGGTTGGCGTTCCTGCGGCGTATGCGCTGGTACGCATGAACAATCGCTTCAGCCGGGCCTTTGAAGAACTGATGGTTCTCCCCGTCGCCATGCCCGGCCTGGCCAGCGCCCTGGCGTTGCTGCTGACCTACGGCCAGTTCGGCAGCTTTCGCAGCAGCTGGTTGTTCATTCTGGTGGGCCATGTGTTGTTCACATTGCCGTTTCTGGTGCGCCCGGTCATGGCGGTCATGCAGCGTCAACAGTTGCCGGTGCTTGAAGAGGCTGCCGCCAGTCTGGGCGCTGGCCCGATCAAGCGCTTTTTCAGCGTAGTAGTACCGAACTGCCGGGCCGGAATTCTGGCCGGTGTGCTGATGGTTGTGACCCTGTCGCTGGGCGAGTTCAACCTGACATGGATGCTGCACACGCCGATGACCAAGACCCTGCCGGTCGGTCTGGCCGACAGCTACGCCTCAGCCCGACTGGAAGTCGCCAGCGCCTACACCCTTCTTTTTCTGTTGCTGATTGTGCCGCTGCTGATTGCGTTGCAGGCCATCAGTGCGCGTCTTGCCCGTGGAGAGAGCCGATGAGCGGAACCACCATTCGCCTGAAAGGCTGCCGCAAGGCATTTGCCGACGGCACCGTTGCTGTACAGGATCTGCACTTGACCATCGAGCCTGGCGAAACGCTGGCGATTCTCGGTCCGTCCGGTTGCGGCAAGACCACCACCTTGCGTCTGATCGCCGGGCTGGAGCGGCCGGACGTCGGTCAGGTGTTGTTCGATGATCAGGACGTGACACGTCTGCCTATCGAGCGGCGTGACGTCGGGATGGTGTTTCAGAACTATGCGCTGTTCCCGAATCTCGACGTCGCCGGCAACATTGTTTACGGCCTGAAGATTCGCGGCCTGTCGCCTGTCGAACGAAGCAAGCGTTGTGATGAGTTGCTGGAACTGGTTGGCCTGACCGGTCACGGCAATCGTCGTGTCAACGAACTCTCCGGCGGTCAGCGTCAACGGGTCGCGTTGGCCAGAGCGCTGGCACCGCGTCCTCGGGTGCTATTGCTCGACGAACCGCTGGCGGCACTGGATGCGCAGCTGCGTGAGCGCTTGCGCAGCGAGCTCGACCAGTTGTTACGTGGGTTGGGCATCACCTCGGTGTTCGTCACCCACGATCAGGGCGAAGCCATGGCCTTGGGCGACCGGATTCTGGTCATGGAAAAAGGCTGCGTGTCGCAGTTGGCAACGCCCAGAGAAATCTATCAGCAGCCGGCCAATGCGTTTGTCGCAGGGTTTGTCGGCAACCTCAACGCGTTCAGCGTGGTCGAGCGCACACCTGCCGGTCTCAAGGTAAGCGGCGGCGAGCTGCCATGGAGTGGCGCTGATCTGCCGGGCACGGTGTATTGCCGCCCGGAGCATCTGCGTTTGATGCCGGAGCGCGGGCACCTTCAGGGTCGCCTGGTCGGGCAGTTTTTTCAGGGGGCGCAAAGCCGCTTGCTGGTCGATGTCGGTGGTCCGCAACCACTGTTGGTAGACAGCACCGACAACGTTATTCACGCCGCCAACGCTGCCATCGCCCTGAGTGTTGAGCCGCAGGCGCTGTTCACCCTGCATTCGTAACATCGTTTCCGTAGAGAGCTTATTTTGAATCGTCCGTTTCTTATTGCCCAGATCAGTGATTTGCACCTCAAAGCCGACGGGCGCCTGACCTATGGCGTGGTCGATACCCTGGGTGCATTGCGCCGCGCAGTCGAACACATCAACGCCAGCAAGCAGCGCCCAGACATCGTGGTGATCAGTGGTGATCTGGTCGACTTCGGGCGTGAGGACGAATACGCCGTGCTCAAGCCTGAGCTGGAACGCCTGCACATGCCGTTCTATCTGGTGCCCGGCAATCATGATGATCGACACAACCTGCTGGCGGCGTTTGCCGAACAGGTGTACCTGCCATTGTCGGCCAGCGGACCTCTGGACTGGGTTGTGGAAAAGTACCCGGTGCGGCTGATCGGTATGGACACGACCATTCCCGGCGAACATGGCGGGCAACTGGATTACTGTCAGCTGGACTGGTTGCACGCGCAGCTGTCACGTCGTCCTTATGTGCCGACGGTGATCATCCTGCACCATCCACCGTTCATTTCCGGCATAGGGCACATGGACCGCGAACCCTTCGGCAACGCGTCGGCGCTGGAGCGTGTGATTGCCCAGCATCCGCAAGTGGAGCGTTTGTTGTGCGGGCATTTGCATCGCCCCATGCAGCGGCGTTTTGGTGGCAGCGTGGCAAGCATCTGCCCTGGCACCTCACACCAGATCGTGCTGGACCTCGACGACGCCGCGCCTGCCCATTTCAACCTGGAACCGGCCGGCTACGTGCTGCATCGCTGGCATTCGGAACAGGGGTTTGTCAGTCATAACGCCGTGTTCGGCGACTATGAAGGGCCATACCCGTTCTACGATGTGAACGGGTTGATTGATTGATTGTTCATTCGCTATCGCTCCCACGCTCTGCGTGGTAGCGCTGTTCTGGACGCTCTGCGTCCTCTTGTGACGCAGAGCGTAGGCACGCTTATCGTCTGTCAGGCGCCGATAACGCCGCCATCTTCCCGGGTAATCACCATCACCGATGAGCGCGGTTTGCCGTCTGGCAAATGCTCGGGGAACGTGGAGCCACCGTTTTCACCGGGATGCTGGATGCCGATGAACATCGTCTTATAGTCCGGCGCAAAGCTGATGCCGGTGATTTCGCAACCGATCGGCCCGACCAGAAAGCGACGAATTTCGCCGCTGGCAGGGTCGGCGCAGAGCATCTGGTTGTTGCCCATGCCTGCAAAATCGCCCTTGTTGCTTGAGTCGCCATCGGTCTGAATCCACAGCCTGCCGGCTTCATCAAAGCTCAGGCCGTCGGGGCTATTGAACATGTTCTGCGCGTTGATATTGCTCGACCCGGCTTGCGGCGTACCGGCATGCACAGTCGGGTTACCGGCGACCACGAACAGGTCCCAGTCGAAGGTCATCGCTGAAGGATTGCTGTCTTCTTCGCTCCAGCGCAGGATCTGCCCGTACTGGTTCTTGGCGCGCGGATTCGGCCCGCCTACAGGCTGACCCTCTTCGCCGCGTTTGACGTTATTGGTCAGTGTGCAATAGACCTGACCGTCCTTGGGACTGACTACGATCCACTCCGGGCGGTCCATGCGCGTGGCTTTTACAACGCTGGCCGCCAGGCGCGCGTGAATCAGCACTTCTGCCTGATTATTGAAACCGGCAGCCGCGTCCAGGCCATTCTTGCCATGAGTCAGTTCGACCCACTGGCCCTTGCCTTTTGGATGATCCGGATTGCTGTCGCCTGCATCGAACTGCGCCACGTACAAGGTGCCGTGGTCAAGCAGGTTACGGTTGGCTTTGGGGTTCTGATGATCGATCTTGTCGCGGCTGATGAACTTGTAGATGAACTCGCCACGCTCGTCGTCGCCCATGTACACCACGGCGCGGCCACCCTTGGTTTGGGTGAACGCCGCGTTCTCATGTTTGAAGCGACCGAGTGCGGTGCGTTTGACCGGTGTGGACTTGGGATCGAACGGATCGATCTCGACCACCCAGCCATGACGGTTGACCTCATTGGGGTTTTTCGCAACGTCGAAGCGTGGGTCGTGCGGGTGCCAGTTGATCTCCTTGCTGGCGGCAACCACGCCATAGCGCTTCATGCCGGCGTCGAACTTCTGCTCAGCGTTGCTGCTGCCGAAGCAATCAGTGAAGTTCTCTTCGCAGGTCAGGTAAGTGCCCCACGGCGTCTGGCCGCTGGAGCAGTTCTGAAATGTGCCGAGCGCCTGGGTGCCGGTCTTGTCGGCGTCCGTTTTGAGCCAGTCGTGCCCGGCTGCCGGACCACTCAGGCTGATCGGCGTGTTGCCGTGAATGCGACGGTTGTAGCGCGAGTCCTGAACGAACTGCCATTTACCATTGTGCTGCTGCACTTCGATCACGGAAACGCCTTCTGCAGCCAGTGCCTTTTGCACTTCTTCAGCTGATTGCGGCTCTTTGCCGTGATCGAAAAGGTAACGGTAGTTGGTGTATTCGTTGTTGATCGCCATCAGTGCGCGATCCTTGTGGCCTGGCATCGGGAACAGGCACATGCCGTCGTTGTTGTCGCCGAACTGCACTTCCTGAGCCTGGGCTGTGCCCTTGCCGCTCGGGTCGAAAGCCGGGCCGCCTGCCTGCAAAGGCTGGCCCCAGCTGATCAGAACCGATGAGGTGTAGCCTTGCGGCAGGCTGATGCTGTCGGCGGTGGCGGCAGGGATGCTCTGGAAGCCCAACAATGTGCCGGACGCTGCGCTGATGCTGTTCGCGAGAACCGTGCGGCTCAACAGGTTGCCACCCAGAAACATCGCTGCGCCGCACAGGGCACCTGCGCTGATGAAGCCGCGGCGGGTGAGGCCGACCTTGTCTGTGCCGACCAGGTTTTCCAGATCGGTGGTTTGATTTTCTTCTAATAGTTTCATTATCACGGCTCCCTCGAATATGGCAGCCACCTTAGTGCGCGCATATGACGGAATTGTGTCGCGGTAATGACTTGCCGACGCTTACATCGGTATACCCAGCAACACCAGTGAAGCGGCAAATCTTGCCTGCACCGTGGCACCGGTTTTCAGCTGCTGTGCATGCAGGTGCTCAGGTGTCGCCAGGGCGCACAGCGTCTGGCCGCCGGGGAGTAAGATGCGTACTTCGCTTGGGCCATCTTCGGCGTCGGTCACGCTGTCGATTCGGCCGATCAGGCAATTGTTTCCATTTGTTTCTTCGCCGTTGTCTGCATGCAGTTCCAGCCAGCCGGCCTTGATCAGTGCAACCACCTCCGTGCCGTTTTCCAGCTGCAGACGCAGGGTGCTGTCATGGGTGACCTGTGCTTCGATAAACACCTCACCAGCCAATTGCAGGCGAACCTGATCGTTGTGCCCATGACGGGTGATGCTGACGATCCGCCCCAGCAACTGGTTGCGTGCGCTGGTGCGCAAGGTCAGACGATTGAGCAGGTCAAGGTCGCTGCTGTCTTCGGTCGCTTCCAGCACCTGCGCCTGCAATGCCTGCACCCGCTGATAAAGACGCAGCACTCGCTCGCCCTCTACCGACAGCTTTGCGCCGCCACCGCCACGTCCGCCGACACTGCGTTCTACCAGCGGGCTTTGCGCCAGATTGTTCAGCTCATCAATGGCATCCCAGGCAGCCTTGTAGCTCAAGCCTGCGCTTTTCGCGGCACGGGTGATCGAGCCCTGTTCGGCAATGTGCTGCAACAGCGCGATACGTTGCGGGCGGTGAACCATGTGTTGCGTCAGCAGGGTGGGTAGCGACATGGCGATCTGCGATGGTCGAGTAGGAGAGGGCAGTATGATCGCTCTCGTGCATGACGTCGAAACCGGACGCGGAGCGTCCCGCGATATTATTTCAATTGACTATCGTGCCAATGCTCCGCGTTGGCATGCCGTTCGTGACGCTCTGCGTCACAATTCTGCGCCGCACTGCACGCTCAGGATCGGAAGTGGAGCGTGGAAGCGATGAGCGTCTTGAGGTTCCTGAGCATAGCGCCCAATCAATCGCCCGGCTTCGGCGTTCTGGCCAGGCAATACACGTCCACTCTTTGTGCGCCGGCCTTGTTAAGGAGTCGCGCAATGACCTCTGCCGTCGAACCGGTGGTCAGAACATCATCGACCAGTGCCAGGTGCTTGCCCTGCACCCATTCGGGATCAACCAGGGTGAAGGCGTCGCGCAGGTTGCGTTTGCGTGCCTTGGCGTCCAGCCCCTGTTGCGCTGCTGTCTCCCGGCTGCGCAACACATGGTGTTCGTCAACGGGCAGTTGCAACTGTTTACCCAGCCACCCGGCCAGCATCGCCGCCTGGTTATAGCCGCGCTGGCGTAGGCGTTTGTTGGCGAGAGGAACTGGAATCAGGTAATCGGGACGTGGCAGGTCTTCCTCGAAACGGTGTTGTAGAAACTGCCCACACAGTTCGGCCAGCAGGCGTCCCATCGGCCATTTACCGTTATGTTTGAAACGGGTGATCAGGCTGTCCACCGGGAAGTCGTACAGCCACGGCGCGATCACCTGAGCAAATCCGGGAGGGCGCTTGCAGCATTGCGCGCAGCTCATGCCGGAGATGGGTAACGGCAGCGCACAGCAGTCGCACTGGCTGCCCAGCCACGGCAACTCGGCTTCGCACGGCACGCAGACAGGCATGGGCACCTCGCTGCGCTCATCGCATAACAAGCAGATTTGTTTGTTTTTTAACCAGATGTAAACCTCGTATTGGCGGTTGGGTTGACAGCGCATGGCTCTTCCTTAAATATGCCCGACATCCGTGTAGCGCATGGTGCCTTTACGCCCTCGCGCATTGCCCAGAAACACCAAGGAGCCGCCCGATGAGCGCCAGCACCACCGCCACTTTGCGTCACGACTGGACTTTAGCCGAGGTCAGGGCGCTGTTCGTACAGCCATTCAATGACCTGCTGTTTCAGGCGCAAACGGTGCACCGCGCTCATTTCGACGCCAACCGTGTGCAGGTTTCCACGCTGCTGTCGATCAAGACCGGCGCGTGCCCGGAAGACTGCAAGTACTGTCCGCAGTCCGGTCACTACAACACCGGCCTCGAGAAAGAAAAACTGCTGGAAGTGCAGAAGGTGCTTGAGGAAGCTGCGCGTGCCAAGGCCATTGGTTCGACCCGTTTCTGCATGGGCGCGGCCTGGAAGCATCCTTCCGCCAAGGACATGCCTTACGTGCTGGAGATGGTCAAAGGCGTGAAAGCCATGGGCATGGAAACCTGCATGACCCTGGGCCGTCTCGATCAGGAGCAGACCGAAGCGCTGGCCACTGCGGGCCTGGATTACTACAACCATAACCTGGACACTTCGCCGGAGTTCTACGGCAGCATCATCACCACCCGTACGTACAGCGAGCGCCTGCAAACCCTGGCCTACGTGCGCGATGCCGGGATGAAGATCTGCTCTGGCGGTATTCTGGGCATGGGCGAGTCCCTCGACGACCGCGCCGGGCTGCTGATCCAGCTGGCAAACCTGCCGGAGCACCCGGAGTCGGTGCCGATCAACATGCTGGTCAAGGTTGCCGGTACGCCGCTGGAAAACGCTGAAGACGTCGACCCGTTCGACTTCATCCGCATGCTCGCGGTGGCACGTATTCTCATGCCGCAGTCCCATGTGCGTTTGTCTGCCGGGCGTGAAGCGATGAACGAGCAGATGCAGGCGCTGGCATTCTTCGCCGGTGCCAACTCGATTTTCTATGGCGACAAGCTGCTGACCACCGCCAACCCGCAAGCCGACAAGGACATGCTGTTGTTCTCGCGTCTGGGCATCAAGCCCGAAGCGGGCGAAGGCCATGCCGACGAAGTGCATCAGGCTGCCATCGAACAGGCGCTGGTCGAACAGCAAAGCAGTTCGATGTTCTACGACGCTGCCTCTGCCTGACCCCTTGAACGGGCCGGCCTGCTCCGGCCCGTTTTGAACTGCCATCTTTCGGACCGGGGCCTGCATGTCTTTCGATCTCCGCACGCGCCTCGACGCACGTCGCGCCGAACATCTCTACCGTCAGCGCCCTTTGCTGCAAAGCCCGCAAGGCCCGCAGGTGGTTGTCGACGGTCAGCCATTGCTGGCGTTCTGCAACAACGATTACATGGGCCTGGCCAACCATCCGGAAGTGATCGCCGCCTGGCAGGCGGGAGCCGAGCGCTGGGGCGTGGGTGGCGGGGCGTCGCATCTGGTGATCGGCCACAGCACGCCGCACCACGAACTGGAAGAAGCGCTGGCCGAGCTGACCGGTCGTCCTCGTGCCCTGTTGTTCTCCAATGGCTACATGGCCAACCTCGGCGCGGTGACAGCCTTGGTGGGGCAGGGCGATACAGTTCTGGAAGACCGCCTCAATCATGCCTCGCTGCTGGATGCCGGTCTGCTCAGCGGCGCACGGTTCTCGCGCTATCTGCACAACGATGTGACCAGCCTGACAAGCCGCCTGGAGAAATCCGTGGGCGATACGCTGGTGGTCACTGACGGCGTGTTCAGCATGGATGGCGACATCGCTGACTTGCCTGCGCTGGCGCAAGCTGCGAAGGCCAAGGGTGCCTGGCTGATGGTGGATGACGCCCACGGCTTCGGGCCGCTGGGTGCAAACGGTGCCGGAATCGTCGAGCACTTCGGCCTGAGCATGGAGGATGTGCCGGTACTGGTCGGCACCCTCGGTAAATCGTTCGGCACCTCTGGAGCATTCGTGGCCGGCAGTGAAGAGTTGATCGAAACCTTGATCCAGTTCGCCCGGCCCTACATTTACACCACCAGCCAGCCACCTGCGCTGGCCTGCGCGACCTTGAAAAGCCTGCAATTGCTGCGTAACGAACATTGGCGTCGCGAGCATCTGGCGAGCATGATCCAGCAGTTTCGTCAGGGTGCCGAGCAGATCGGCCTGCAATTGATGGACAGCTTTACGCCGATCCAGCCAATCATGATCGGCGATGCCGGACGGGCTCTGCGTCTGTCGCAGTTGCTACGTGAGCGTGGCTTGCTGGTGACGGCGATTCGTCCGCCGACCGTGCCTGCGGGCAGTGCCCGATTGCGCGTAACGTTGTCTGCCGCGCACAGCGAGGCCGACGTACAGCTATTATTAGAGGCTCTGGAGCAGTGCTACCCGCTGCTGGATGCAAGTGAATCCATGGAGCCCGTCCATGCGTGATCGTTTGATTCTACTGCCGGGCTGGGGCTTGGGCGTTTCGCCGCTGGAGCCGCTTGCCGCCGCGTTGCGCGGGCTTGACGAGCATTTGCGGGTCGAAATCGAGCCGTTGCCGGACATCGACAGCTGCGACCTGCCTGACTGGCTCGACGAACTGGATGCCAACCTGCCGGATAACGTCTGGCTGGGCGGCTGGTCGCTGGGCGGCATGCTTGCCGCCGAGCTTGCAGCACGGCGTGGCGAAGGTTGCTGCGGGCTGCTGACCCTGGCCAGTAATGCCTGTTTCGTCACCCAGGGCGCGTGGCCGAATGCGATGCCCGCGCAGGATTTCGATGCGTTTCTGGCTGGCTGTTCCGCTGACCCTGACGCGACCCTCAAGCGTTTCAGCCTGTTATGTACGCAAGGCGCAGAAGACTCACGCGGTCTCGCCCGGTTGCTCAAGGCTGGCGCGCCGCACAGCTCCAAAACCGCTTTGGTCGATGGCCTGAAGATACTCCAGCAACTCGATACACGTGGCGCGCTGCAAACCTATCGCGGCCCGCAACTGCACCTGTTTGCCGGACTCGATGCATTCGTGCCGGCTGAAGCAGCAAGTGATCTGCTGGCCTTGTTGCCGGATGTCGAGGTCGGTCTGATCGAACAGGCCAGCCATGCATTCCTTGTGGAAAATCCCCATGGAGTAGCCGCTGCGATCCACGCCTTTCTGCACGAGTTGGACGATGACTGATCTTTCTATGCCCAAGCCGCCCTCTGTCCTGCCTGACAAACGGCAGGTCGCCGCGTCCTTTTCCCGGGCCGCGGGCAGCTATGACAGCGTGGCCGAACTACAGCGCAGCGTCGGCAGCGAGCTGCTGTCGCGTCTGCCTGCGCAGTTCAGTCCGACTCGCTGGCTGGATCTGGGGAGCGGCACTGGCTATTTCAGCCGGGCACTGGATCAAGTTTTCAGTGGCAGCGAAGGTATTGCACTGGATATCGCCCAAGGCATGTTGCGGCATGCGCAGCCATTGGGTGGTGCACAGCACTTTGTGGCAGGTGATGCCGAGCACCTGCCACTGCGTGATCAGAGTTGCGGGCTGATTTTCTCCAGCCTCGCCGTGCAGTGGTGTGCGGATTTCGCCGCGGTGCTCCGTGAGGCTCACCGGGTATTGCAACCAGGCGGTGTGTTTGCCTTCGCCAGCCTGTGTGTCGGCACGCTGTACGAGTTGCGCGACAGCTGGCAGGCAGTCGACGGCCAGGTGCATGTGAACCGCTTTCGTCACGAAGATGATTATCGTCAGTTGTGCACCGCCAGCGGTTTACAGGTGCGCAGCCTGGACGTGTGCCCGCAGGTGTTGCATTACCCCGATGTGCGCAGCCTGACGCATGAACTGAAAGCGCTCGGGGCGCACAACCTCAACCCTGGGCGGCCCAGTGGCCTGACCGGACGCGAGCGGATCAAGGGCATGGTTCAGGCCTACGAAGCCTTCCGTCAGGAAGCCGGTCTGCCCGCTACCTATCAAGTGGTGTACGCAGTGCTTGAAAAAGCCTGACGGCTCCACGTTATAAGGAAGATTACCGAGATGAGCGCTGCTTATTTCATCACCGGAACCGATACCGATGCTGGCAAGACCACGGTAGCTGCCGGTTTGCTGCATGCCGCCCGCTTGAAGGGCTTGAGCACCGCAGCGGGCAAGCCTGTGGCATCCGGTTGCGTAGTGACTGCACAGGGACTGCGCAATTCCGACGCGCTGGCGTTACAGGCCGAGTGCTCTGTCGAGCTGGATTACGATGAAGTCAATCCGCTGGCTTTCGAACCGGCCATTGCGCCGCATCTGGCCGCGCGCGAGGCAGGTGTCGTGTTGACGGTCGACTCGTTGCTGAAGCCGATGCAGCATATTCTGGATAAACAGGCCGACTTCACCTTGATCGAAGGCGCAGGCGGCTGGCGCGTGCCCTTGGCCGGGCAGAGTAACCTGTCCGATCTGGCCATTGCGCTGGATCTACCGATCATTCTGGTGGTGGGCGTGCGTCTGGGCAGTATAAATCATGCGCTGCTGACTGCCGAAGCCATCGCCCGGGACGGTCTGCACCTGGCAGGCTGGGTGGCCAACGTCATAGACGCAAACACCTCACGGCTTGAAGAAAACCTCGCCACGCTGGTCGAGCGTCTGCCTGCACCCTGTCTTGGACGCGTGCCACGATTGAATGTGGCGAGTGCCGAAAATGTGGCGCAATACCTTGAATTGGGGCAACTGCGCTGACAGTGTCGCTATCTTGCTGGCAGGCAACGTTGTTTTGGTTTTTTCAAGAGTCAGGCTATCATGCGGCCTAGTGCCATTAGTCTATTTGTCGAGTATTTCTGCGCAAATGCTGGTTCAATGACACGTGTTCGTTTTTTGAACTGAGGATCGGCTTATGCAAATCACCATGAACAACACCCTCTACCCGGGCCTGAGCGCTATGCAGGTCGGGCAAGGTCGTGTGGATCAGGCGGCCACCCAGATCGCCAGCTCCAACATCGAAGTGTCGGGCAGAAGTCAGTCTTCTGACTTTCAGCTCGAAAACCTGCGCTCTGTTGATCGCAGCCAGCGTTCTGACCTGTCTGCCAATATTGTCGAGCTCAACGCCGGCAAGACTCAGGTCGAAGCCGGGGTTGCGGTTCAAAAGGCCAGCGACGAAGCGCTTGGCACTCTGATCGACACTTACGCTTAACATCCTGTGTTCTAAAGCTTCGTGTAACGCCCACGCCGTGCCACACCTGCACGGCGTCGTTTGCTGAATTGCCCGCCATCACCCTCCTGTATCGCCCCCGTAACACCTTCCGCCCTCGACTAAACTTGCGCTTACGTTTTTCCTGCGCCTGATCCTTTTGCCTGCGCGGTCTGTAGAGCAGGGTGGACGAATGGTGCGCGCTTCGCTATTGACAAGGTTTAGGCGTAAACGTATGTTTCAAACACCTGTTTGACCGCAAGGCATACGAGATTGTCTGGTGCTTGAGGCTATGCTTTCAGCGACCGCCCGGTCATTCGTTCCAGGATTCATCAGCAGAGGTTTATCGCTATGCCTGACTACAAGGCCCCCTTGCGTGATATTCGTTTCGTCCGTGATGAGCTGCTCGGTTATGAAGCGCACTATCAAAGTCTGCCAGCCTGTCATGACGCCACCCCCGACATGGTCGACGCCATTCTCGAAGAGGGTGCCAAGTTCTGCGAGCAGGTTCTGGCACCGCTGAACCGGGTGGGCGATACCGAGGGCTGCACCTGGAGCGAGTCGGGCGTGAAGACTCCGACCGGTTTCAAACAGGCTTACAAGCAATTTGTCGAGGGCGGCTGGCCGAGTCTGGCGCATGACGTTGCGCATGGCGGCCAGGGCTTGCCCGAGTCGCTGGGTCTGGCGGTGAGCGAGATGGTCGGCGAAGCGAACTGGTCGTGGGGCATGTACCCTGGCCTGTCGCATGGTGCGATGAACACCATTTCCGAGCACGGCACCCCCGAGCAGCAGGACGCCTACCTGACCAAGCTGGTCTCCGGCGAATGGACCGGCACCATGTGCCTGACCGAATCTCACTGCGGCACTGACCTGGGCATGCTGCGCACCAGGGCTGAACCTCAGGCTGACGGGACTTACAAGGTTACCGGCACCAAGATTTTCATTTCCGCCGGCGAACACGACATGGCCGATAACATCGTCCACATCGTGCTGGCGCGCCTGCCGGACGCACCGGCTGGCACCAAAGGCATTTCGCTGTTCATCGTGCCCAAGTTCCTCTCAGCGGCTGATGGCAGCATCGGTGAGCGCAACGCGGTTAACTGTGGCTCCATCGAACACAAGATGGGCATCCACGGCAACGCTACCTGCGTGATGAACTTCGACGGCGCTACCGGCTACCTGATCGGCCCGGCGAACAAGGGCCTGAACTGCATGTTCACGTTCATGAACACCGCGCGTCTGGGCACTGCACTGCAAGGTCTGGCGCATGCCGAACTGGCTTTCCAGGGTGGCCTGCAATATGCCCGTGACCGTCTGCAGATGCGTTCGCTGACCGGCCCTAAAGCACCGGACAAGGCCGCTGACCCGATCATCGTCCATCCAGATGTGCGCCGCATGCTGTTGACCATGAAGGCCTTTGCCGAAGGCACGCGTGCCATGGTGTATTTCACGGCCAAACAGGTCGATATCGTCAAGTACAGCGAAGACCCGGAGCAAAAGAAAGCCGCCGACGCCTTGCTGGCGTTCATGACGCCGATTGCCAAGGCCTTCATGACCGAAGTGGGCTTTGAAGCCGCCAACCACGGTGTGCAGATCTACGGCGGTCACGGTTTCATTGCCGAGTGGGGCATGGAGCAGAACGTTCGCGACAGCCGGATTTCGATGCTGTACGAAGGCACCACCGGTATCCAGGCGCTCGATCTGCTGGGCCGCAAGGTGCTGATGACCCAGGGCGAAGCGCTCAAGGGCTTCACCAAGATCGTTCACAAGTTCTGCCAGAGCAATGAAGGCAACGAAGTCGTTCAGGAGTTTGTGACGCCACTGGCTGCGCTGAACAAGGAGTGGGGCGACCTGACCCTCAAAGTCGGTATGGCGGCGATGAAGGATCGCGAAGAAGTGGGTGCTGCATCGGTGGACTACGTCATGTTCTCCGGCTATGCCTGCCTGGCGTACTTCTGGGCCGACATGGCGCGTCTTGCGGCCGAGAAGCTGGCTGCCGGTACATCGGACGAGGCGTTCTACCGCGCCAAGATCCAGACCGCGCGCTTCTACTTCCAGCGCATCCTGCCGCGCACTCGCACGCACGTTGCCGCCATCCTGTCGGGCGCTGCCAACCTGATGGACATGAAAGAGGAAGACTTCGGCCTGGCTTACTAAGCTTCGCTGCGGTAATGAAAACCGCCTGATCGCTGATCAGGCGGTTTTTTTATGGGTGCGTTTTGGCTCATTGTTAACGCCAATCTCAACGAGACTTTGGGGAGCACTGACCCCGGATAACTCTCGTTCCCACGCTCCGTGTGGTCATGCATTTCGTGACGCTCTGCGTCACATCACAGCCATAGCGCATCACTCAATCCAGCCCGGGATACAGGCAGCACCAACGCCCGCGACTTCCGCAATAAACATTTTCCAACTCCTGCCGTTACAGAAAGTAGCTCGTTTAGTGATCCTGCCGATGCATTGTTCGCTGGCGGAGGGCACAATGCCATCAGGCCAGCCATTCATTCAGATGCCGGGTAGGAGATAACCCCTTTTGTTGCGTCCATCAGCTGCGCGATTGAGTCATTTTTTGCCCTCACTGGGTCTGCTGGTGGCGGGGCTTGCGGCTGCGTACGTAAAGGACCTGAACGTCTTCTTCACATCGCTTTTCAATGTGCTGCCCACGCTGGTCCTGCTGTTGGGCGGTGCGTATTGCTGTGTTTACCGGCGTCAGCGCGAGCTGTTTCTGATGCTCACGGTGTATATCGCCTACTACCTGCTGGATACCCAGACCGACTTTTACCGTGATAACGGCAAGGTCCGTGAGGATGCGGCGGTGATTTTCCACCTGGTCTGCCTGCTGCTGCCGGTGCTGTTCGGGCTGTATGCCGCGTGGGAAGAGCGTACGCATCTGTTTCAGGACATGGTCGCGCGGCTTGCGGTATTGGTGGCGGTAGGCAGCGTGGCACTGGGTCTTGAACAGAGTTATCCGGTCGAATTGCAAGTCTGGCTGGCCGACATCCGCTGGCCTGCGCTGCATGGCGCATGGATGAGTCTGATTCAGCTGTCCTATGCCATGTTCCTGGTGTCATTCGGGGTGTTGATCTGGCAATACCTGGAAAAACCGCGACCGCTGCACGCCGCGCAGATTGTCGGCCTGCTGGGGTTGTTCTGGGCACTGCCGAAAACCTTCATCCTGCCGTTCACGCTGAATATTCTCTGCAGTCAGGTAATGCTGATGATTGCCGCCGCCGTGGCTCACGAGGCGTATCAGATGGCCTTCCGGGATGAACTGACCGGACTGCCTGGTCGCCGGGCGCTCAATGAGCGCATGCAGCGTCTGGGACGCAACTACGTGCTGGCGATGAGCGACGTCGATCACTTCAAGAAATTCAACGACACCCACGGCCACGATGTGGGCGATCAGGTGCTGCGTCTGGTGGCCAGCAAGCTGTCGAAAATCACCAACGGTGGTGGCAAGGCGTATCGCTATGGGGGCGAAGAGTTCGCCATAGTGTTTGCCGCCAAGAGCATTGATGAATGCATGCCGCATCTGGAAGCCATTCGCGAGACCATCGCCAATTACGAGATTCAGCTGCGCAACAAGGACAGTCGTCCTCAGGATGATCAGCAAGGCCGACAACGCCGTGGTGGAGCGCAGGCAGGCAGCGTGTCGGTAACGGTCAGTATCGGCGTTGCCGAACGCCAGCCGGAGCATCGCACGCCGGAAGAGGTGCTCAAGAGTGCTGACCAGGCGCTGTATGCGGCCAAGGGGGCCGGGCGCAACTGCGTGGTCGCTTATGGGCAGTTGAACCGGCGCGGTGCTGTTCGTACGACCGAAGCGGCCACCTGAGGCAATCCTGCTATTTCCCGTGACCTGCCGTGACTATTCAGTCATGACACGACCCTATGTCTCTGAAATGTTGTTCGGGTAGACTCGTGAAACTCGACTGCTGATCTGCGTCTGTGCATGCATCGATCAGCCTCCAACAGAATTTCGCTCCGTGTTCACGAGGTTTGCCATGGCTGACTACAAAGCGCCACTGCGCGATATGCGCTTCGTCCTCAATGAAGTCTTCGAGGTTTCAAAGCTCTGGGCTCAACTGCCCGAGCTGGCCGAAACAGTCGACGCTGAAACGGTCGAAGCCATTCTCGAAGAAGCCGGTAAAGTGACCAGCAAGACCATTGCGCCGCTGAGCCGTAACGGTGACGAGGAGGGCTGTCACTGGAAGGACACCGTCGTCACCACACCTGCAGGTTTCCCCGAGGCCTATAAGACCTACGCTGAGGGCGGCTGGGTCGGTGTAGGCGGCAATCCCGAGTTTGGCGGCATGGGCATGCCCAAGGTGGTGTCGGCCCAGGTCGAAGAGATGCTCAACTCTGCCAGCCTGGCGTTCGGTCTGTACGCGATGCTCACGTCCGGCGCCTGCGTATCGATAGACACCCACGCCAGCGAAGCGCTCAAGACCAAATTTCTGCCCAATATGTATTCAGGCGTCTGGGCCGGTTCGATGTGCCTGACCGAGGCCCACGCAGGTACTGACCTGGGCATCATTCGCACCCGGGCCGAACCGCAGGCTGACGGTGCCTACAAGATCACCGGCAGCAAGATTTTCATCACCGGCGGCGAACACGACCTGACCGAAAACATCATTCATCTGGTCTTGGCCAAGCTGCCGGATGCACCGCCTGGGCCTAAAGGCATTTCGCTGTTTCTGGTGCCCAAGTTCATGGTCGGCGACGACGGCAGCCTTGGCGAGCGCAACACCGTCAGCTGTGGCTCGATCGAGCACAAGATGGGCATCCAGGCTTCAGCGACCTGCGTGATGAACTTCGATGACGCCATTGGTTACCTGATCGGCGAACCGAACAAAGGGCTGGCGGCGATGTTCACGATGATGAACTACGAGCGCCTCGGCGTCGGTATCCAGGGCCTGGCCTCTGGCGTGCGCTCTTATCAGGCCGCCGTCGAGTATGCGCAGGACCGTCTGCAGAGCCGTGCCCCGACCGGTGCGCAGAACAAGGACAAGGCTGCTGACCCGATCATCGTCCATCCTGACGTGCGTCGCATGCTCCTGACCATGAAGGCGTTCAACGAAGGCGGTCGGGCGTTTTCCAGCTACGTAGCTCTGCAACTGGATATCGCCAAGTTCAGCGAAGACGATATCGCGCGCAAGCGTGCCGATGATCTGGTGGCGCTGTTGACCCCGGTCGCCAAGGCGTTCCTGAGTGATATCGGTCTGGAAACCACCGTGCATGGCCAGCAGGTTTTCGGCGGCCACGGTTACATCCGCGAGTGGGGCCAGGAGCAACTAGTGCGTGACGTGCGCATCACGCAGATCTACGAGGGCACCAACGGCATTCAGGCGCTGGACCTGGTGGGACGCAAGATCGTCGGTTCGAACGGCGCGTTCTATCAGTTGTTTTCGGATGAAGTGCGCCAGTTCATCAATGGCGCAAATAGCGCACTCAACGAGTTCACCCAGCCGCTGGCAAAAGCCTTGAACATGCTGGATGAGCTGACTGGCTGGGTGCTGGACCGCTCGCGCGGCAACCCCAATGAAATCGGCGCTGCATCCGTGGAGTATCTGCATCTGTTTGGTTACACCGCCTACGCCTACATGTGGGCGATGATGGCCAAGGCAGCGCTCGGTAAAGAGCAGCAGGAGGAGTTCTATGCGAGCAAGCTTGGCACCGCACGCTTCTACTTCGCGCGCCTGCTGCCACGTATCCACTCGCTGGATGCTTCGGTGCGTGCCGGCAGCGAATCGCTGTTCCTGCTGGAGGCGTCACAATTCTGACCTGAAAAATTCGTGTAAGCATTAACTTACACGACGTAGTGGACATTGCCCTCTTCCCAAAAAAGGGATCCAAAGTTAATCTTCACCCATGGACGTAGCGCAGGACGCGCAACAAGACATAACAGGGACACGTAGGGAAGCCTGCCAGGACGGTGGGGTGAAAGGGAAATCAGGGAAACAGTCTGGAAAGCCCCGCTTAGGCGGGGTTTTCTTTGTCTGCGTTTTAACGATTCGGTTTTTCCTGCCCGCAGAATTCTGTCTTGCGCATGCACTACCCATGCGTGTGGCAATCATCTCCCGAGAAAGAATAATGGCGTCGTGCCAGAGCCGGTTGAACCCTCACCGACGACAAGGGTCGATTAGCTGTATGGCCAATCAGAGCCAATTCAATCAGGAGCTTTCCATGGACATCATTCGTATCATTTTCGCCATTCTGCTGCCCCCGGTAGGCGTGTTCATGCAAGTAGGCTTTGCTGGCGCTTTTTGGCTGAATATCCTGCTGACCCTGCTGGGTTACATCCCGGGAATCATCCACGCGATCTACATCATCGTCTCGCGTAAGTAAGACCTTGTCGCACTCGTTGATCGTTCCCTGCTGCGGGAACGATCACACGGCTTGATCAGGCATCAAGCACATCCCGATAAAAACGCCATTCCTTCTCCAGAGCATCTGCCAGGTTACTCGCTTTGCGGAATCCATGATGCTCGTCTGCGTAGAAGTGCGCTTCAGTCTTGATACCGTTGTCTTGCAGGGCTTTGAGCATGGCCCGGGTCTGTTCGGGCACTACCACGGCATCCAGCTCGCCTTGAAAGAAAATCACCGGCACCTTGATTCTGTCTGCGTGCAGCAGCGGCGTTCGGTCCTGGTAGCGCTCGATGTCCTTGTCCGGGTCGCCGATCAGCCAGTCCAGGTAATCGCCCTCGAATTTATGCGTGGCCCTGGCCAGCGCCACCGGGTCGCTGACACCATACAGACTGGCCCCTGCACGAAACACATCCTTGAAGGCCAATGCACAAAGCGTGGTGTAACCGCCTGCGCTGCCGCCGCGAATGAAGGCCTGTCCTTGGTCAATCAGGCCACGCCCCGCCAGATGCGTGACAACCGCACAGGCGTCTTCCACGTCCGCCACGCCCCATGTCAGGTGCAGGCCTTGCCGGTAGACGCGACCGTAGCCGCTGCTGCCGCGATAATTGAGGTCTGCCACGGCGAAGCCGCGGTGTGTCCAGTATTGAATACGCGGGTCCAGCACCGGGTAGCAGGCGGAAGTCGGGCCGCCGTGGATGAACACCACCAGTGGCGGCTTTTGCGCGCCGGTCATGGCCGGGTAGAAATAGCCGTAGGCCTCGGCTCCACCGCTGGGATAACGCAGCGGCTGAGGGCGGCTGATCAGTTCGGGCGGCAGCGGCGAGCCTCCCCCGGCAAGCACCTGCACACCGGCGTCATGGCGAGAAATAGCCAGTACGGCAGATGTGCTCACCGCGGATGCCGCGATGCAATAGACGAACTCTTCGTCAATGGCGAGGCTGCGAAAGCGGCTGTAACCAACGCTGAAATCCTCGACGCTGCCGTCAGCCTGACAAAGCCCCAGAACACTGGAGCCGTCTTCGATCCAGCTCGCCAGATAGCCATCGTTGATCGGCAGCCAGGTGCAGCTGCCCAGTTGCCAAGGCGCGGAAGCGTGATCGGCCGGGCTGGCGGGCAGCGGCGCAACCCCGGAAGGCGATTCACCCCACGGCTGCCAGAAGCCCGCGCGGTCAGTCAGGCAATGCAGGCGACCCTGGGCGTCAAAACGTGGCTGTTGCAGTGACTCTTGTGTGCCTTCACCTGCAACACACCGCGCAGTGCCCCAGATGCCGTCGTCCTGCCTGGCTGCACACATCAAGCGGGTGCTGGTCCACGGTTGATGCGGGCGTTGCCATTCGATCCAGGCCAAGCGTTTGCCGTCGGCGCTGATGATCGGCGATGCGTAGAAGTCAGCACCTTCTGCCAGCAATCGGCGCTGCCCGTCAGCCAGATCGATAGCGACCAGCCGATGCGTATTGTGGTCTTCTTCAACGGCGAGAATCTGACCACCGCTGAAGAACAGGCCGCCGTAACGCTTGTCGCCCTCGGTCAGCGCTACTGGCTCGCTGGCGTCCAGCGCCTGGCGGTACAATTGCTGGTCGCGCTCATTGACGAACACTAGCGCGTCGTCGGCCAGACAGAACGAACCACCACCGTATTCATACACCCGGCTGCGAACGCTGAAGCCTTGTGGCGTCAGGCAGCGCTTGCTGTTCGCGTACCAGTGCCAGATACGACAGGCACCGTCTTCGGGTCGGTATTCGTTCCAGAACAGGCCTGCCGAACTGACATCCAGTTCGGCGAAGTCGACGCCTGCGGCAACCGCTTGTGCGGCGCTCAGGCGTTCAGGAGGATTTTGCGATGAGTCGTGAGTTTCGGTCATTACGAAAGGCCAGCTCTTCAATGGTTTGAGTAGCGGTTTCGGACTCGTCACGAGCCTGAGTGATGATCCCGTGATGGTAGGACTTGCTGCACACCGGGTCGGCGTTGGCGGCGTCGCCAGTCAGCATGAAAGCCTGACAGCGACATCCGCCGAAGTCCTTTTCCTTTTCGTCACACGAGCGACATGGCTCTGGCATCCAGTCGTAACCGCGAAAGCGATTGAAGCCAAACGAGTCGTACCAGATGTGCTGCATGCTGTGGTCGCGCACGTTGGGGAACTGGATCGGCATCTGCCGTGCGCCGTGGCAGGGCAGTGCGGTGCCATCTGGTGTCACGGTCAGGAAGATATTGCCCCAGCCGTTCATGCACGCCTTGGGACGCTCTTCGTAATAATCAGGCGTGACGAAAATCAGCTTGCACGGATGATTCTCTGCCTCCAGACGGGCGCGGTATTCGTTGGTAACGGCTTCGGCGCGGACCAGTTGATCTTTGGTCGGCAGCAGGCCGAGGCGATTCAGGTGCGCCCAGCCATAGAACTGACAGGTGGCCAGTTCGACGAAGTCCGCTTCAAGCGCCAGACACAGCTCGATGATCTTGTCGATCCGGTCGATGTTGTGCCGATGGGTGACGAAATTCAGCACCATCGGATAGCCGTGCTTTTTCACCGCGCGGGCCATTTCCAGCTTTTGCGCGAAGGCTTTTTTCGAGCCGGCGAGCATGTTGTTGACCTGCTCGTCGCTGGCCTGAAAGCTGATCTGGATGTGGTCCAGGCCTGCTTCCTTGAAGGCGATGATCTTTTCTTCGGTAAGGCCGATGCCCGAGGTGATCAGGTTGGTGTAGAAACCCAGACGCCGCGCCTCGGCGATCAACTCGGCAAGGTCCTGGCGCACCAGCGGTTCGCCGCCGGAAAAGCCGATCTGCGCCGCACCCATCTCCCGCGCTTCCTGCATGACCTTGAACCACTGCTCGGTGGTCAGTTCCTGGCCCTGTTTGGCGAAGTCCAGCGGGTTGGAACAATACGGGCATTGCAACGGGCAGCGATAGGTCAGCTCGGCGAGCAGCCACAGGGGCAGCCCGACCTCGGGAGTGGGCGGTATGTACGGGGTGTTGGTGACGGGGGCCAGGTCAGACAAGATCGATCCAGTTTTTCTTTTTGGCGCCTTCCATGAACTCGTCTACGTCCATGCCCAGTTCGGGAACATTGGGGAACTGCTGCTGAAGCTCATGAATGATGGCGGTGATGGTGCGCTTGCCATCGATCAGCCCGCCAATCAGGGCAGCGCTATCATTGAGTTTGATCATGCCCTCAGGGTAAAGCACCACATGCGCCTTTTGCGCAGGCTCGTACTGAAAGCGATAGCCTTGATGCCATTTGGGTGTCAACGCTCGGAACTGCGGATCGTGCTTCATAGCGTAATCCCCTTATGCCAGACCTTTTTGTCTGTAACGCTGTGATACGGCGGGCGGTTCAACTCGTAGGCCATGGACATCGCATCGAGCATGCTCCACAGGATATCGAGCTTGAACTGCAGGATTTCCAGCATGCGCTGCTGGCCTTCATACGTAGTGTAGTGCTGTAACGTGATGGCGAGGCCGTGTTCCACGTCGCGTCGGGCCTGGCCCAGGCGAGTGCGGAAATACTCGTAGCCGGCCGGGTCGATCCACGGGTAATGCTGCGGCCAGCTGTCCAGGCGTGACTGGTGGATCTGCGGTGCGAACAGTTCGGTCAGCGAGCTGCTGGCCGCTTCCTGCCAGTTGGCGCGGCGGGCGAAATTTACGTAAGCGTCAACGGCAAAACGTACACCCGGCAGCACCAGTTCCTGCGAGCGCAGTTGGTCCGGGTCCAGCCCCACGGCCTGGCCGAGGCGCAGCCAGGCCTCGATGCCGCCGTCTTCGCCGGGCGCACCGTCATGGTCAAGCAAGCGCTGAATCCACTCGCGACGGATCTCGCGATCCGGACAGTTGGCCAGAATCGCTGCGTCCTTGAGCGGAATGTTCACCTGATAGTAGAAGCGGTTGGCGACCCAGCCCTGAATCTGCTCGCGGGTCGCGCGGCCCTCGTACATCGCCACATGGAACGGGTGGTAGATGTGGTAATAGGCGCCCTTGGCGCGCAAGGCCTGTTCGAATTCGGCGGGGGACAGCGCAGTCGATTCGCTCATGTCAGCTCCTAAAGCTCGATGCTCATGCCGTCGAAGGCCACTTCGACGTTGCGACGAACCAGCTCCGCGCGTTCCGGGGAGTCTTCGTCGAGAATCGGGTTGGTGTTGTTGATATGGATAAGCACCTTGCGCTGCTCGGGGAAGCCTTCGAGCACTTCCAGCATGCCGCCGGGGCCGTTCTGCGCCAGATGGCCCATTTCCCTGCCGGTTCGCGTGCCGACGCCACGGCGCTGCATTTCGTCGTCATCCCACATTGTGCCGTCGACCAGCAGGCAGTCGGCATCACGCATTTTCTCGGCCAGCGCTTCATCGACCTTGCCCAGGCCCGGCGCGTAGAACAGCTTGCCGCCGGTGCGGGTATCTTCGACCAGCAGGCCGATGTTGTCGCCCGGGTGCGGGTCGAAACGGTGTGGCGAATATGGTGGTGCGGCGCTGCGCAGCGGGAATGGCGTGAAGCGCAGATTCGGGCAGGCGGGGATCACGAAGCTGCCTTGCAGCTCGATACGATTCCAGTTCAGGCCGCCGTTCCAGTGCTTGAGCATTTCGAACAGCGGGAAGCCGGTGCTCAGGTCTTCATGGACCATGTCGGTACACCAGACCTGGTGCGGGCAGCCTTCGCGCAGGCTGAGCAAACCGGTGGTGTGGTCGATCTGGCTGTCCATCAACACGATCGCGCTGATGCCGGTGTCGCGCAATGCGCGCCCCGGCTGCATCGGCGCAAAGCCCTGCAGTTGCGCACGGATATCCGGTGAGGCGTTGCACAGCACCCAGTTTATGCCGTCGTCGGACAGCGCAATGGACGACTGGGTCCGCGCATGGGCACGCAGGCTGCCGTCGCGAAAACCTGCGCAATTGACGCAGTTGCAGTTCCACTGGGGGAATCCACCGCCAGCAGCAGAACCTAGAATCTGGATGTACATGACAGCTCCTGGCACACGTTCTGAAATAAAAAACAGCCACAACCATAAAAAAAGCCCCGGCGAACCGAGGCTTCACAGCGCACTGAAATCAACGGCTTGCGAAGTACATGGTGACTTCAAAACCGATACGCAGATCAGTGTAAGCAGGTTTAGTCCACGACATAAAAATCTCCTCGGATAAGTGCTGCGGTTGGTGACTACATCTTAGTGCATCGCTGAAGGCATACGTTCAGATAGTTAGGGAGCTATGTTACTCAATTTAACAATTGTGCAGGACTGGAATCTGCAGGAAAGACCATTACCGTTCAGGTAAGGATAGCGGGATGGCCGCGCTGGCAGGGCGATTGGCCACGATCAGCCAGCCGCCAGTGGCATTGGTCAGTTGCTCCGCAGCAGCGAGTAACGAGTGTGTATCCAGATTTGACAGAGCGCGTTGCAACGCCTGCGAATGGCTACCCTGATGCCCGGCAAGATGCGCTTGCCACTGCATGTCTGCCTGCTGCTGGTCCGGCATGCTCGACGGCTCGAATTGGGCTGAAAGGGCTTTTATCTGCTCAGGCAGATCTGCGTCGCGAACCCGCTCGGGCAATCTGCCGATGAACGCTTCAATGTGCTGAAAAAGTTGCTCTGCGTCGCATGAGGGCGATTGAACGCCAAACAGTAGCCCGGTTCTTCCGTTGATCTGCCTGATGCCACTGAACACGGCGTAACCCAACTGCAGTTCGACCCGCAGCCGCTGGTAGAAGGGCGCTTGTGATACGTGTGCGAGCAGCCGCCAGGCAGCTTCATCTGCAATGGAGGCCGTAGGGGCCGGGCAAAACACCAGCACCGCGTCTTCCGACGAGGAAGATGCTTCAGTCGCCCAGCGCTTGCCAGGGCGAGTGGCGGGCAGCGTTGGTGAGTCTGGTTGCCGAACGCCCGGTGCTGCTTTCAATGTGGCGTCTATCAGGGGCTGGCTGGCCGCACACAAGCCACTGGCGAAGCTGGTCCAGCGCGAAGCCGCCCATACGTTCGGCAGATCGCCAACCGTCAGTTGCGGTTCGCTGCTCAGGTAATGATCGGCAAGCTGTTTGAGCAACTGACGAATCGGAATCAACTCAGACTCGTCGCCTGCCAGCGATGCGGGCTCAGGGTGCTGCAAGCGATGCAGAGCGTGTTCGATAACCGCAACCATCGGCTCGAGCAGGCCGTTCAGTTGAAGCTGCCAATAAGGCCCGTAAGCACTGAACGTCAGGGCCACACCAGCCTGACGTGCGTCTTCGATCAATGGCTTGAGCCCTGCATCGAGCATCCGCCAGAGAGCTGGCTGCGGGGAGGGCAGTTCCCAACGCAGATAAAACGCGGCTTCATCGCTGTTGTTGAGTACCGTACCGAGAAACGGATTCGGCGCTGGCAAACGCCAATTGACCTGCTCAATGCTGTGATGGTCGGAAATGGCGAAGCTGACCAGCGCGTCGGGCGTGAAGTGTTCAAGCAGCACGCGCAATGCCTCTTTGCCTTGCTCGCTTAACTGTGCAGGCGTCTTGCGACAGTAATGATGTGCCAGCGCCAACGCACCGAGCATGTGCAGGCGGCGCTGTTCGAGGCGTTGATATTGCTCGACCAGTACCGGCCAGTGAGCCTTGAAAAAATCGAGCCAGCTGAAAAACAGGCTGTTGAGAGTGAGAGTGTTCGTGAGGGCATCTTTCAATTCGATATCCAGCAAGAGCTGCCCGCCGAACTGGTACAGCGGTGCAGCTTTCAGGGAGCTGGCAAAGCCCCTGTCGGCCAGCTCGGCAATCAGTCCGCCCGGCTGAGCTGCATTAAGCCAGTGACAGAAGAACGCCACCGCTTCGTCAGACTTTTCCGGCAAGTCCTCAAAGGCAAACAGCAGGTGGTTTTGCTCGTCAGCCTTTGGTCGATTGGCAATCAGCGTTGGAGGCGGTTGCTGTATGACCTTCACACCACTGGCGAACATTGCGCCATGGTTGATTGCCAGCGTTTCCAGCTCGGCGATTGGTAGCGGCCCACTCAGGCACAGGGTCATCTGTCCGGCCTGATAGAAGCATCGATAAAAGTCCTGCAACGCCTGTTGAAACGCGGGGTTGGGCACTGACAGGCTGTAACGATTGCCCGCATGAAAGCCGCGCAGCGGATGCTGTGGATTGATCGATGCCAGCCGGCGCGCCTGATCGCGTGCTGCGCTATCGCCGACCCAGGCGATGAACTCGGCGTGCAGCACTTCGCGCTCGCGCAGTTGATCGGCCATGGTCATGCGCGGCCGGGCAAGCATGTCGCACAGTCGCTCCAGCCCTTGGGCAAAGACCGCCTGCGGCAGCTCAAAGAAGAAGTCAGTGGTGCGTTCGCGTGTGCTGGCATTGACCTGACCGCCATGGCGCTGCACGAACGTCATCAGGTTTTCGCTGGCAGGGAAGCGCTCGGTGCCGAGGAACAACAGATGCTCCAGAAAATGCGCCAGCCCCGGCCAGGCCTTCGGCGCATCATGGCTGCCCGCCGCTACGCGCAATGAAGCTGCGCAGCGCTTGAGGCGCGGTTCGTGACACAGCACCACATTCAGGCCGTTGGCCAGCGTTAGGCGTTTGATGTCAGAGGAAGGCGGGGCAGGCATGAGGGTGTCCACGGCGGCAGGGAATGCAAAGCATCATGCTAGCGGATAACCGGCGAAGTTCGCGAGCATGGCTGAACCAAGGCAGGACGCGGAGCGTCCAGAACTGCATGCCGACGCGGAGCGTCGCACGATAGTCGAGATCGTCACTCCAGTGTAGGAGCGCCGAGCGTGACGCCTCGGGATCAAGTCAGCGACGTATACAGCCCTGGCCGACGATCAACGAAATAGTCGTTCACCGTCCTGGCCTGGGCCAGCAGTGCCCTGTCCAGCGTCCCCACCAGCAAGCCTTCGTCCTGACCTGCCAGCAACGGGCGGCTGCCGTCCGGTGCGCAGATGCTGCTGAGCCCGCAGTAACGAATCTCGCCTTCGCTGCCGCAATAGTTGGCGTACACCACATAGCAGTGGTTCTCGAACGCTCGCGCCCGTACGGTCACTTCACAGACAAAGTCGTAAGGCAGCATGTTCGCGGTCGGCACCAGTATCAGCTCGGCCCCTGCCAGCGCGAGCCGACGGGTGTTTTCAGGAAACTCCACGTCGTAGCAAATCAACATGCCCAGACGCCAGCCGTTCAATTCGACCACCGGGTAATGATCCTCGCCTGCTGCGAACATCGACCTGTCCAGCTCACTGAACAGATGGGTCTTGCGGTAGTTGCACAGACGTGTGCCCTGGCTGTCGATCAACTGCACGGCGTTGTAGATCTGCTGATCAGGCCTGCGCTCCGGGTAGCCGTACAGAATCGCAATGCCGCTGGCTTGCGCGATGGCGGCAATGCGTGTCGCCGCCGGACCGTCCTGCGCTTGCGCCAGCTCACTGACTGCCTGGGCTCCGATGTTGTAGCCAGTCAGGAACATTTCCGGGCAGATGAGCAGCTGTGCCCCTTGCTCTGCGGCAGTCTGGGCCTGGTGTTCCAGACGCGTCAGGTTGCCGCTGACATCCAGCGGCAACGGCGAGCATTGATACAGCGCAATGCGCATGGGAGCTTCCTTCTGTCAGTCGCCCAGTGCAATCGGGCCGATTTCATGGAACACGTCACCGGGGCCTGGGTTCTCGGCGTGAGTCTTGCCACCGAAGTGGTTCATGATGCCCCACACGGCGTTGAGCGAAGTCTGCACTGCGCCTTCAACCCAGGCCGGTGTCCAGGATACATCATCACCGGCTATGAACATGCCGCGCTGTTCGCTGGGCATGTCCTGCTGCATGAAGTGCGCGTACATGCGCTGGTTATAGCGGTAATGCCCCGGCAGCGCACCCTTGAATGCACCCAGGAAGTGCGGGTCGGCCTCCCACGAAACTGTGATCGGGTCGCCGATGATGCGCGCCGCGATGTCCACTTTCGGATAGATCTTCTTCAGCGCATCAAGCGCCAGCTTCACACGCTTCTCGATAGGCTGCGGCAGCATCTTCAGCGCATCGCTCATCCACGAGTAAGACAGGCAGATCACGCCCGGCTTGTCGTCACCGTTATCGAACAGGTACGTGCCACGGGTCAGGCGATCGGTGAGGGTCATGCTCATCAGGTCGCGACCGGTTTCCGGGTCTTTGTCTTTCCAGAACGGACGGTCGACCATCACGAAAGTCTTCGAGGATTGCATGTAGCGGGTGCGGTCCAGGGCCATCCACATTTTTTGCGAGAACAACGATTCTTCGCATTCGATCTGCGTGGTCAGCAGCCAGCTCTGGCAGGTGGTCAGCACGGCTGCGTATTGCCGGGTGTCGCCCCAGTTGTCAGTCACGGAAAAGCTTCCGTCCTCGGCCCGAGCAATACGTTTTACGCCAGGACGCGGTGCGCCACGGTGCAGCGAAGACAGGCTGGTGCCCTTGGGCCAGTGTGCGCAACGCTCGGGCACATGGCTCCACAAACCGACCGGCACCTGCTGCACGCCGCCGACTATCAGGTGCTGGTGCTCATCGCAATTGGTCATCACCACGCGGAAGATTTCCAGCATCGAGTTGGGGAAATCCGAGTCCCAGCCGCCGGTGCCGAAGCCTACCTGACCGAACACCTCGCGATGATAGAAAGACAGTTTGGCGAAGGCCTTGGACGTCGCGACGAAATCGTAGAAGGTGCGGTCATCCCACAGCGGCACCAGCTTGTTCCACAGCTCTTTGAGGCGCGGCACATCACGGTCACGGATAGCCTGCTGGATGTCACCGAACTGCGAGCCGCTTTCCAGTGCGTCGGCCCAGGCGTCGGCCACTTCCTGAAACAGCGCGGGCAGATCCGATAGCATTTGTGCGTAATAGGTGGTGCCTTCCAGGTCGATGACGGTGCTGCCTGAAGCGGCGGTCAACGGGTTGGGAAAGGGCCTGGACTCAAGGCCCAGTTTGTCGACGTAGTGAAAGAAAGCGGTCGATGACACCGGAAAACGCATGCCGCCCAGTTCGGCAACGATGCCTTTGGCACCTTCAAACTCTTGCGACCGTAACCGCCCACCCATCTTGGAGGCTTCGTACACCACTGGCTTGAGGCCCATCTTCATCAGCTCGTAGGCCGCCACCAGCCCGGCGATACCGGCACCGATAATTGCCACTTCCGCGCCATGATTTTCAGTCGGGATACTGCCCAGACCTTTCGGGTGTTCGATCCAGTCATCGAAGGCGAAGGGGAAGTCGGGGCCGAACATGGTGATCGGCTTTTTGCCGTTGGCAGGGTGACGGTTGTTCTTCATGACGGACCTTGATGGGCAACGGCGAAAAACAACAGTCTAGAGAAGGGTGAGCACGTAAATAAGACGCAAAGTGTCGTCGTTATGCTGTTTGTTTGTGCTAAATGACGAGCCTGCCGGCCATTTCGTATGGTTGCGTCTGACTACTGCTTGCTCATACCGGTTGCCCGCGGTCGATCTTGCTGCTGAGGATGATCGATGTGGTGGTTTTCTCCACGCCATCCACGCTGCCGATCAGGTCCAGCAACTGGTCCAGCTGCTCCGGAGAATCCGTGCGCAGCCACGCGACATAATCGAACTCGCCACTGACCGCGCATAATTGCTGCACCTGCGCCATGGCGCTGAGTCGGCGCAGCACTTCCTTGCCCGAACGGGGTTGCACGGTTATGCCGACATACGCCTGCAATCCGCCACTGACCACTCGCTGGCCAAGGCGCACGCCATAGCCGGTAATCACCTTGCTGCTTTCCAGGCGTGCCAGCCGGGAGGTAACGGTGGTGCGGGCGATGCCCAGTTGACGGGCGAGCATGGCAACGCTTTCGCGTGCATTGATTTGCAGCGCTGCGATCAACTGGCGATCAATTTCGTCCAGCACGGGCGGGCGGGTATCGGGCACGGGTATTTCCTTAAAACTTCCAGCGTTTGGCGGTCTTGGCCAGGCGTGCCTGCAGGCCATCCAGGTTCTGTGCCAGTTGCTGAGTCATCAAGTGATAGCCCATCAACTCGGCTGGAATGACCGGCTGCGCGGGAGCGCTTTCCGATGTGCGCACCAGACGCTCGGTTGCGCCGGTTTGCAGCGCGCGAGCCATGCCGATCAACTGACGACGGATCTGCCGGTAATCGTTATCCAGCGAAGTCTTCAACGACTCGCCCGCCACTTTATCCAGATCGGCGGGGCGAATATTGGCAAGAATTTCCAGGGTGCTCAGGCACATGCGGAAATGGCCTTGAATGGCGTCCAGTTCGACCATGGACATCTTCACTTCCTTGGAAACCGACGGCAGCAGTGAGCGCAATTGCAGCATCGTGGCGTTGAGCCTGGCGGTCAGCTTGAGATGCTCGTCTGCGGTGACCGGCTGGCCTTGCACGATGCGTCCATAGACCTTGGCGCAGTCACGCAAGCCACTGGCCAGGTTGTAGCGCCAGGAAAACACGGCATACAGCGGCAGGGCGAAGGAGAAGGCCAGCGCCAGCGCGATACCGATCAAAATATCTACTGTGCGCCACAACCCGTCACTGATCGGGTTGTAGCCATGACCAGCCACGATAAACAGCGTTATCGCCGACAGCAGCGCGGTGTAACCGCCTTTGCCGATAGCGTGATAGGCAAAAAAACCGCACAGCACCGACATCACTGCGTAGGTCAGCAGCGGCATCTCCAGATAGCCCTGCTGAACCACCACGATCAGGCCAAGACCAGCCCCAATCAACGTTCCGTAGGCGCGCTCGACTGACTTTTTGCCGATATTGCCGTGGTGCTGCAAACCGCCGATGACGATCAGCATCGTCACCGACGCCCACTCGCCATGGGGCAGATTGAGGCCCGTGGTCAACAGAATCGTTACCAGCAAGCCCACCGCAATTCGCGCCGCGTGGATCAGCCGCGCATGCCGATAACGGCGATACGGGTCCAGCAGCGGACGCAGAACAGGGCGAAGCCAGGAGGGTATGAAAGCAGAGCGCGAATTCGTCATGCGTTAAGAGACCGCGAGGGTAGGGAAGAGATTCCCTGATTGGATGATGGCAGGTCTCAGTAAGCCACATTTTGAGAGGAGATGGGTGGTGTATGTTGGTGTTCAGTGAACATGACATCGTGGATTCAAGCGGTAGGAATGACGATCTGAATTCAGTAAGGATGAAATCCAGCACTTTTTAAGATGCCTTTATATGAGGCTTTATGGTCATTAATGTGTACTTTCATGATCTATTATCTACAGGTTCAAGCCTGCAAACGTGCTACTTTGTGATTCCTTGAACCCCCGCGCCTGCTCGCTGGTAACTGCTCATGAAAGCTTTTTTCCCCGTTCAATGCAGCGACACGCTGTTGCGGATTGCCCTGCTGGTAAAGCAGGCCCGCCTACAACAGGGCGTCCGCCAGGTAGATCTTGCCGAGCGGCTGGGCATTTCGCTGCGTACATTTCGACGCATCGAAGCGGGCAGTGCAGACGGCGTATCGCTGCGCGACTTCATGCTGGTGGTCTGGGGGCTGGGTGTGTCAGAGCGCTTGTTTCAGGGGCTGCGAGACGACGAGTCGTTTAGCGTCGAACAGCTTGAAGCCGCCGACCGCAAGCGCGTTCGCCTGCCCAGAAGCAAGCCGGAGGACTTCTGATGGCTCAGGCCTACATTTATATGGAGTATATGGAGTGTCCTGTGTGCAGAGTTGGACGCTACGGTCGATGCTACCAGTGCCGCGCGCTTGAAGGGCCAGTAGCCCCCTCAGATTCTGCAGCCCTTATGGCAAGGGCCGATTGATCTGGTAGCGAGTGCTGCGGCCGCCGCCGGGCAGACGAGTCAGGCAGTTTCTGCCAAGCAGATCACTTAAATGCCGGGTCGCCGTGGCCTTGGAGACTTTCGCTACCGCTTGATACTGCGCGGCGCTCAGACCTTCTTCAAAGCCCCGCTCGCCGCCATCAAGCAGTCGATTCAACACCTTGACCTGCTCGGCGGACAAGCCGTCACCATTGTGCAACTGCCAGAATCGCGTCTTGGCCAACACCCGTTCGATACGAACCAGGGCATGCTCAATGCTGTTCAGCAATGTGCGCAAAAACCATTCCAGCCACTCGGTGATATCGGTTGTACGTTTCTGGCTGGTTTCCAGAACATGGTAATACCCGGCGCGGTCATCGAGGATGCTGGCAGACATGGAAAACAGCCGAATGGCTTGTTGATCGCCCTGAGTCAGCGTCAGGTCAGTCAGCGCCCGCGTCAGGCGACCATTACCGTCGTCAAATGGATGCAGCGTCACAAACCAGAAATGTGCGATGCCGGCACGCACGAATGGATCTAGCCCCGGATCATTTTGACTGGCGGCAAACCAGTCGAGGAAGTCGTCCAGTTGTTGCGCAAGCACCGCGCGCGGTGGTGCTTCGAAATGCACGACCGGTCTATCAAGTCTCCCGGAGACCACCTGCATGGGCTCGTCGCTACGCAACTGGCCTGCCAGGATGCGAGCGGATACAAAGCTGTCTTCTGCCGGGAACAGCCAGCGATGCCAGGTGTACAGGCGTTGCAGGTCAAGCGGTTGATCGTGCCTGCGTGTGGCGTCCAGCATCAGCTCTGCCAACCCCTCGCTGCGGGGGTTTTGTTTACCGTTATTGGCAATACCCAGACGACGCGCCAACGAAGACCTGACAGAGCCCACATTCAGTCGCTCGCCTTCGATGGCAGACGAGGTAACAATATTCTGCAACAGGGTGTCCACGCCCTCGCGCATTTCGGCATCGCCACTCACTACGCCGCTCATTCCCAGCAGGCGACCT
This sequence comes from Pseudomonas savastanoi, assembly GCF_020917325.1. Taxonomy (NCBI): domain Bacteria; kingdom Pseudomonadati; phylum Pseudomonadota; class Gammaproteobacteria; order Pseudomonadales; family Pseudomonadaceae; genus Pseudomonas; species Pseudomonas savastanoi. Next base: position 5,416,769 of record NZ_CP076652.1, on the reverse strand, counting down.
TGAGCTTTAGCGCACGCTCGTATCAAGGGCGCGATGCGTTCATCGCTCCAGTTGAAGTGGGGCCAGTCCGGCTGCTGCCAGATCCAGAGATGTTCGGACATTGGATATGCCTTTGAGGTGAGCCGAATACGGGTTTAATCGGCTCATAAGGTGAGCCGATTGTGCTGGCTATTCGGCTCACCGTCCAGACGTTGTTTCGGGCCAAAAAAATTCAACTACCGTTCGTCCGCCTTCATAGTGGTTCACTTGCTGGCGCAATGGAACCGTATCAGCCTTCCCGACACTTATGGCGGCACAGCATCGCTCCTTGTGGGCAATCTGATGAGATCCCGGGCGCAATGCCCCGGTCATCACTAATGGCCAAGTGGAGTTTATCTTCAATGAAAAAAAGTACTTCCCTGCTCACGACGTTGTTTTTCTGCCATGGCGCATTGGCAGGAACGATGCTCGATGAACAGAGCATTACTTCGTACGTCGACAGTCACAGTGCCGAGCAGGTCGCGTTGCTTGAAAAACTGGTGAACATCAACAGCGGCACGGACAACGTAGACGGTGTGGTCAAGGTCGGTGATCTGATGAAGGCAGAGCTGGAAGCACTGGGCTTCGATACCCGTTGGCACGAGCTGCCGGCAGGGATGAACCATGCGGGTAGCCTTGTCGCGGTGCATGACGGTAACAAGTCTGCGAAACGAATCCTGCTGATAGGCCATCTGGACACGGTGTTTCCGGCCACCAGCAAGTTTCAGGAGTATTCGTTGATAGATGGCGGCAAAAAAGCCAAAGGCCCCGGAGTGATCGACGACAAGGGCGGCCTGGTCACCATTCTTTACGCCTTGCAGGCGCTGAAGCATAGCGGCGCATTGCAGGACATGAATATCTCTGTGGTCCTGGTTGGTGACGAAGAGCTGGCGGCCAAGCCGACTGAAATTTCCAGAGAATGGCTGATTGCCGAAGCCAAAAGAAGCGACATAGCACTGGGCTTTGAATTCGCCTTGTCGCCCAATCAGTTGATCACCGAGCGCAGAGGGTTGAGCGAATGGTTTCTGACCAGTACCGGCATAGACAAACACTCAGCGACTATTTTTCAGCCTGAAACCGGTTTCGGTGCGGTGTACGAGTCGGCCCGGGTACTTGACGAAATTCGCTCCAAACTCTCCGGAGAGCAAGGCTTGACCATTAACCCAGGGCTCATTCTGGGCGGCGCCACAGCCCAGGAAGATGTGCCCAGCGGACAAGGCACTGCCTCGGGGAGAAAAACCACAATTGCCAGAATAGCGTCCGTGCACGGCGACTTGCGGTTCAGCAGTGAAGAACAGCGAAGCTCTGCCGAAGCCCGTTTGCAGGAAATAGCCAGTCACTCGCTGGCACAGACCCATAGCGATTTGAAGATCAAGGCAATCATGCCGGTCATGGTTGATCGCGAAAGTAATCGCAAACTTCTGCAAGCCTACAGCAAGGTCAGCCAGGACCTTGATGGACCTGCACTGGAATCGGCTCCGTCAGCGGAAAGAGGCGGTGCCGATATTTCCTATGTGAACAAATATGTAACGGCGAGCCTGGACGGGCTTGGCGCGTGGGGGCAGGGTGCCCACAGCGAGAATGAAACCATCGATCTGAGTTCGCTGCCCGTGGTGACCAAACGCGCCGCGCTGTTCATCAGCCGCTATGGCAAATAGCTGCTCTTCAGTCGGGCGCTGAGCCCTGCCTGGCTTGAAGGGCACAAGGACGGCGGCAGCACTTTATGCGTGTTGCCGTCCTCAAGGTTTTTACCACTGAAAGATCCACTCCTTCCCTAGCTCACGTCACCGAAGTTCTCTTTCGAATGGAGCACTTGAAACGGTGCGCGCCATCCGTTTAAACGATTCTTGCGTGCAGTCATAGAACTGAAAAAGCGCGCAGATCATTGTCTCGACAGGCACCTCCTGCCTTCGCTGCATCGTTCAAGATTCGTACAGCCAGTCTTTGCCATATTCGCTTTGCCAGCCTGTTCTTTCACTGCGGTGAGAGCTGCAGCGCTCCAGCCAAAATGTATCAAAACAGAAATATCGTGGACACCTTGTCACCACAAAATGCACGCCACTCGCTGATGGACCGGCTCTGACCCCATAACCAGAAATCTCAGGCATCTCCTTCAGACGAGCGAATATTTGCTGCCATGAATAACCTGAACCTGCTGCAGACCTGCCAGAACGAACAATCGGCGGACGTGATTTACGGTCCGATTCAACCTGAACTGCTACGCGAGGAAGTGCTGGCCGATTTGCTGGAAGCCAGCGCCCGGCGCAATCCGCAGCAAGTGGCGCTGATCTTCGGCGAGCACCGGATCAGTTATGGGGAGCTGGACCGGCAGGCTGATCAGGTGGCTTCTGCGCTGATCAAGGCTGGCGTAAGGCCTGGGCACATCGTTGGTCTGTGGCTGCCGCGAGGCATTGAGCTTCTGGTGATGCAGGCCGGTATCGCCAAGGCGGGTGCCGCCTGGTTGCCTCTGGATCAGGACACGCCGGTTGAGCGTCTGCAGATATGCCTGGACGATGCCAGCGCAGTGGGGCTGGTGTCCTGCAACGCGCTGAGCCCGTTGCTGGCTGGTAGCGGTCTGAACGTATGGACGGCCGAAGCGCTGCTGACACTGACCGACGCAGCGTTGGTGCGCCGCAGTGGTGTGCTTCCCGATCATCCTGCGTACGTGATCTACACCTCCGGTTCCACCGGCAAGCCCAAGGGCATCCTGATTTCCCAGCGCAGCATCTGCCATTTCCTGCGCAGCGAAAACGCGGTACTCGGTATCCGCTCCAGCGACCGGGTTTATCAGGGCTTTTCCGTGGCATTCGACATGTCATTCGAGGAAATCTGGATTGCCTATCTGGTGGGCGCAACGTTGTGGATAGGCCCGAAGGAAACCAGCGGAGACCCTGAAACCCTGCCACGTCTGCTGAACGAGCAGCGCATCAGCGTTTTGCACGCGGTGCCTACTTTGCTGGCGCTGTTCAGCGAAGACGTTCCCGGCCTGCGCGTGATCAATCTGGGCGGCGAGATGTGCCCTGAGTCGCTGGTCGACCGCTGGGCAACGCCGAACCGGCAAATGTTCAACACCTATGGGCCCACCGAAGCCACTGTATCGGCGAGTCTGGCGCGGTTGTCGCGTGGTCGCCCGGTCTCGATTGGTACGCCGCTCCCCAATTATGGTCTGTTGGTAATCGCCAATGACCCAGCGGTCGGCAGCAGCCTGGCACCCAGCCTGCTGCCCCGTGGCGAAGTCGGCGAACTGTGCATCATCGGCCCAGGTCTGGCTGAAGGTTATCTGGGCAGGCCGGATCTGACCCAGGAGAAATTCCTGCCTAACCCGTGGTCCACCGGCTATCACGATGCGCGCCTGTACCGGACCGGCGACCTCGCACGGATCGACGATGAAGGGCAAGTACAATGCCTGGGACGTGCCGATGATCAGGTGAAAATTCGTGGCTTTCGCGTCGAACTGGGCGAGATTGAAGCGCTGTTGGCGCAACAACCCGGTGTAGGTACTGTCGCAGTCCTGTTGCGCAACGAGGGTGGCGTTGATCAGTTGATTGCTTATCTGGTTTGCGACACATCGACGGATTCCACATTCACCAGCCAGATGCGCAAGGCCTTGCAGGCCCGGTTACCGTCGTACATGGTGCCGGGGCATTTCGAGCTGCTCGATAGCATGCCGCGCCTCACGTCCGGAAAAATCGACCGCAAAACACTCAAGGCCCGCCCGTTGACGGTTGATGCCGCTGGTGCTGACGCAGAGTCCGACGTGGCTGAAACTGAAGGCGAAATTGCACTGTTTGCTGCGTTGGCCACACTCTTTCCAGGCATGCCGATCCGCCGCAATGCGGACTTTTTCACCGATCTGGGCGGGCATTCCTTCTTTGCCGCTCGTTTGGCCTCGGCCTTGCGGGCGAACCCTCGCTTTGCACAAATCACCGTGCGCGACATTTACCAGCAACGCCGTATCGGCGCGATTGCCGAAGTGCTGGATCAAGCACCGCAAGAGATGGCTGCCCCGGTCGACTGGACGCTTCCGTCCGCGTGGCGTCGCTGGCGCTGCGGCGTGGCTCAGGCCCTGGCATTGCCGGTAATGGTCAGCCTGCGAATGACCCAGTGGCTCGCGCCGTTCTTTACCTACCACTTGCTTACCGGTTCGCCTGACGACTCTGTGGCTTTGGCGACTCTGGCTTCTATCTCGGTGTTTCTGATTGCCACCGTTCTGCAGTTTTTCATCGCGTGGGCGGCCAAATGGCTGATCGTTGGTCGCCTGAAGCCTGGAATATACCCATTGTGGGGCGTCACTTACTTTCGCTGGTGGGCCGCCGACCGTATGGTCGAGTCGGCACCGACTTACCTGTTGAGTGGTTCTTCGCTTTATCCCCTGTGGCTGCGCGCCCTGGGAGCAAAGATCGGTGAGGAAGTGATTATCGGCGGGGCCACAATGCGGGCCCACGACCTGCTGGAAATCGGTGACGGGGTCAGCGTCGGCAACGGCGTGAGCTTCGAGAACGCACGCGTCGAGCGGGGTCAGCTGCATCTGGGACGTATCGCCTTGCAGGACAATGCCTGTGTGGGTTCTTACGTGATCATGGAAGGCAATACCGCTATCGGTCCGTGGGGGCATCTTGAGGCGCAATCGGCCATGGCCGACGGCCGGCAGGTTCCGGCTGGGCGTATCTGGCAGGGCTCACCTGCGCGTGATGTCGGCGCGTTCGATACGCTCAGTCAGCCTGCGCGGCCCATGGCAAGTCGTGCGCGCTTGCGTGCAGAAAAACTGTTCTTTGCCCTCGGTATTCTGTCGGTTGCCACGCTGTTCTTCATTCCGGTCTTCCCTACTTTTTTCCTGATCGACTGGTTCGATACCCGGCACGTGTTGCCGTGGTTTGAGGGCAGCGGGGCAGCGGGGCAATTGGCTCGCTATTTCATACTCGCGTTTCCGGCCAGTGCGGTGCTGATCGTCGCGACTGTTCTGGCGTCTGCGGCATTGCGCTGGATCGTCTTTCCACGTCTCAAGCCGGGTCGCTATGCGGTACACAGCAATACCTACTGCGCCAAGTGGCTGATCAGCCAGATTCAGGAAGCGAGCCTCAACGTGCTGTCCGGCATCTACGCCACGGTGTATTCGCCCTTCTGGTATCGACTGTTGGGTGCGAAAGTAGGGCGCGACGCCGAGATTTCCAGCGCCCAGGGCGTCATTCCGGACATGCTGACCCTGGGTGATGAAACCTTTATCGCCGATGCGGTGATGCTGGGCGATGAGCGTATCGATGGCGGCTGGATGACCATGCAACCCACAGTCGTATCCAATCGCAGCTTTGTCGGCAACGGCGGTTACATTTCAGATGGCACGGTGCTGCCAGAAAACGTCCTGATCGGCGTCCACTCCTGTGCACCGGATAACAGCAAGATGGCCGATGGCGACACCTGGCTGGGCTTGCCACCAATTCACCTGCCAGCCCGCGAGCAGGTAAGCGGTGCTCCGGAATCTCTGACCTTCAAGCCCTCGCCATTGCGTCGTCTGGCCCGAGGTCTGGTCGAAGGCGTGCGCATTGTCACCCCGCACGCGGTGGTGATTGCCGTCGGCTACACGGTGATGCTTGACCTGATGCCACTCGCCGACGACGAGCGCTGGGGCGCGGTGCTGGCCTACCTCGCCGTCATCGGCATGGCATACAGCGTGGGTAATTTTCTGCTGATCGCGGCCCTGAAATGGCTGGTGATGGGCCGCTATCGCAAACGCGCAGACCCTATGTGGACGCCATTCGTATGGCTCTCGGAAGGCATCACCAGCCTTTATGAAGGCATGGCCGCACCAAACTTCATGCGCTACCTGCGCGGTACTCCGTGGTTGCCGCTGGCCTTCAACCTGCTCGGCTGCAAGATTGGCCGAGGGGTTTACATGGACACAACCGACATCACCGAATTCGACTGCGTCAGCATCGGTGCAGATAGTGAGCTGAATGCCGGTGCCTGCCCGCAAACACACCTGTTTGAAGACCGGGTCATGAAGATTGATCACGTCATCATCGGCGAACGCGTGTACATGGGCCCACGCAGCGCCGTGCTGTACAGCGCCGTAGTCGGCAACGATGCGCACCTTGGCCCACTGACCCTGGTGATGAAAGGCGAACACATCCCCGCGTGCAGTCGCTGGGCCGGCTGCCCGGCGGCACCTGACAAAGCATGAGGCCCGGAGCGAGCTGGACATTTGATGAAAATGGCCAGCTTGCCCCTCCCAAGTCTTTCCCGCATCACGGTGTATTGCTGGTCAGTTGCGTCACCAGGCCTGGCTCTGCAAGAGATGACGCGAGAAACCGCATTCGGGCCTGCACGCGTAAAGCCGTGGGGCAGTGGCTCGAATTGCCATCGGACGCGATCACGTTCATCAGCACTCCAGGTGTTGCGCCGCGATTGATGATCGACGGCCTGCCGGAGCCCGGTTTTTCCATCAGCCACGAAGCTGGATTCTCTCTGGCTGCGGTCAATCTCAACGGAGCGGTGGGTGTGGACTTGATGCAGGTCCAGCCTGTACCGGACTGGCAGGTTGTTGCGCGGGATTATCTCGGGCCAGATGTAGGTGCGCGACTGCGGGATGTTTCCGAGGCGATGCGCCCGGTCGCGTTTGCCAGGGCCTGGTGTGAGCGAGAAGCGGTTTTGAAACTGCATGGGCGTGAGTTGGGGGAATGGATAGAGGTGGGGCAGTTGGAGGGCGTGGGCATCGAGGTTGAATTGGGGACGAATGTGGTTGGGATGGTGGCTTTGAAATGGCCTCGATGTGTAGCTCAGAGCCGCCAGGCCTCATCTGACTTTGTAATAGCATTTCAATAAATCCGCTAGCCGGTGCCGCGATTCAAAGCCCCGTTCACACAACAGTTTGATTTATTCAAAGGTTAGGTATACGTTACATTTCATCTAATTTGTTATGTATACGGAACATGGACTATTCCCTCATCACAACGCGTCTTGGCGAGCAGATTCGGCAGCGCCGCCTCAATCGAGGGCTTACGCAAGCCAGGCTTGCCACGATGGCAGCCGTCACCCGGCAAAAGATAATTGCCGTAGAAAAAGGTGACCTCTCAGTAGGTATGACGGCCTATGCGCGCGTGCTCGGGGCGCTGGATTGTGAGCTCTCGGTCATACCCGCTGTCATGCCTACACTGGATGAAATTGAGGGAGTATTCGACTGATGATGACCACGCTGCAAGAGCTACTCCGCTATCGCCGAAGCAATCCGTCTGTTCTGTGCCCCCGACCAGGTACAGGACTCATTGGCCCAGCTATTCGCCATCGTGACCCTGAGCTGTATTGTCGGCAACGGCGACGCCCACCTGAAAAACTTCGGTTTGCTGTATTCCAACCCCACCCAACGAGATGCACGGCTCGCTCCAGCTTACGACATCGTCAACACCACGGCTTACATCCCCGAGGACGTGTTGGCACTGGATCTGCTCGGCAACAAGTCGCTATTCGCCTCGCGGCAGGGCCTACTGGATTTCGCCCAGATCTGTGATGTGACACGTCCAGAGGAGGTGATTTCCGGGCAACTTCAGGCACTGGAGCAAGTACTGGCCCGTTCGGTTGAGCTGAACGAGCGGGCGCCGGAGGTCATCGCTGCGGTCAGGCGATGTGCTGAGCCGTTTATGAAAACTTTTGGATAGCGAGCCGTTGGGCTTCGTGTCGCGACCTTTGGCAACTGCAATTCCAACAGACAGATGAATGCACGAATGTTCTAGACTCACCTCCTGACGTCAGCGATAACCAATCGCTTTCATCGATTCAGGTGTTTTATGCCTTCCACACACTGGATAGATCTCGCTCGCGACCTTGATACAGGCATCGAGACGCTGCACGCGCACTTTCAGGGGCATGCCTATGATCCCCATTGGCATGACAGCTATCTGGTGGGTGTTACCCGGCAAGGTGTGCAGCAATTCAATTGCCGCCGTCAGCGCCATGCCAGCACGCCCGGGCAGGTGTTCACACTGGAACCGGGAGAAATCCATGATGGCAATGCCCCGTGCGCCGAAGGGTTCACCTATCAGATGCTGTACCTGGACCCGCATTGGCTGAGCCGGGAGCTAAGCGGGTTGTTCGAACAGGCTCCCGACCAGCATTTGCCTTCTTTCGCCAACACCCTGCAAACCGAATCACGGCTGGCTCACGCGGTCACGTTCGCTTTCACGGCGCTGCATCAAAAAGAACTACGCATCGTTCGTCAAAGCGCGTTGGATGAATTACTGGCGCAGCTCATTGATCGGGTGCATTGGCGACGCATGATCGATCCCGATCCGCGCTTGCCGCAGGTGGCCTTGCGGGCGAGGGATTATCTGCACGCGCATCTGCATCAAGACGTGGGCATGAACGAGTTGGCAGCTGTTTGTGGCGTTGACCGCTTTCGCCTGACGCGAGCGTTCAAGGCCGCCTTCGGCCTGCCGCCTCATGCATATCTGGTACAGCTGCGCTTGGCCAAGGCTCGTCGAATGCTGGCAGCCGGAATCTGGCCCGCTCAGGTGGCCAGCGATCTGGGCTTTGCTGACCAAAGCCATCTGGGCCGCTGGTTCATGCGCGCCTACGGACTGAGCCCGGCGGCCTATCGCTTGCGCTGCTCAAACCTTCCAGACTGATCCTGTGGTATGTCGCAGCATGGGCTTTTTCAGCCCTGGATTGCCGATTATGCTGCCTTTCATTCTGTTCGCCTTGGTCGCCTCGATTACCCCCGGGCCCACCAACATCCTGGTATTAAGCAACAGTGCCCGCTTCGGCTGGCGCGCCGTCGTACCGTTGATTCTGGGAGCCTGCACCGGCGCTGCACTGTTGGTGTTGCTCGTCGGCATGGGTGTCGGCCACTCACTGCTCGCGATCCCCAATGCTCAGCGCGTCATGGCATGGGTCGGCGTGCTGTGGCTGACCTGGCTGGCCTGGAAGATAGGTGCCAGCCCGACCGACTCAATCGAGCGGCAAAACAGCCTGCCGATGGGCTTTATCGGTGGCGCAGCACTGCAAGTAGTAAATCCCAAGACCTGGGTCATGGCGCTGGCGGTGGTCAGTGTATTCAGCCAGAGCAACCCGGTGTCTTACCTGGCGCTGGTGTTCTTTCTGATTTCCTTGCCCTGCCTCGGCAGCTGGGCGTTGATGGGCGCAGGCTCGACCCGCTGGCTCACATCGCCTTGGCGAGTGAAGTGCATGAATAGAGTGCTGGCGGTTTTGTTGCTGCTGGCGGCGTGGATCGGTTTTATGGACAGTGTCTGAACGTGTGCGGCATGGGTTGGCAGCAGGCACGCGAGGAGTCGGCTTCATTTCAAATCAAAGGCTGCTCTTGTCGAGCAACTCGACTATTTGCTTGTGACGTGAGTTTTGCTCTTCAACTTGCTGGTTTGCTCTGCGGTCGTCATCTCTTTTCACCGCAGAGCTTATATGGCGTCAGACTATTCCGGTGCTTGCGCGCCGCTGGTCCTGGACAGCTCAGCAGGTCGTGTTGCCGCATTGAAGAAAGCCAAGTGATAGGCCAGGCCGACGAACACCGCGCCGCCCACCGCGTTACCCAAAAATACCGGGACGAAATTGTCGCCGAACTGCGCCCAGCTCAAGGCGCCGGCAAAGATCGCTGCAGGAATGACGAACATGTTGGCGACGATGTGCTGAAAGCCGATCGCGACGAATGCCATCACCGGAAACCACATGCCGACCACTTTACCGATCACGTCCTTGCTCGCGTAGCTGAGCCACACCGCCAGGCACACCAGCCAATTGCAGCCAATACCCGAGATGAATGCCTGTTCGAAGCTGGCCCCCACCTTGGCATTGGCGATGGCCACAGTCTTGGCCATGAATGCGCCTTCAGTCAGCCCCACCACATGGCCGAAACAATAGGCTACGAACAGCGCGCCGATCAGGTTGGCCAGCGTCACCAGTACCCAGTTGCGCACCAACTGACCCAGACCGATACGCCCGGCGAACAGCGCCATGGGCAGGCTCATCATGTTGCCGGTCAGCAACTCGCCACCGGCCAGCACCACCAGAATCAGCCCGACCGGAAACACCACAGCGCCAAGCAGATTGCCCAGCGACGCCCACTCGTGAGGGATCATGGTGCTGACATGAATATCGAGAAGAAACCCGAGGGCAATGAAAGCCCCTGCCAGAAAGCCCAGGATCATCAACGACGACAGGCCCAAGTGGGCTTTCTTGACGCCACTTTCGACGGCAATTTCAGCGATTTGCTGCGGGGTGTTCAGAGACATGGTGGGCTCGTGCGTGGTCGTGGGCTGAGCGTGGGGAGCAGAAGCTCAAGCGGTGCGCGCATCTGTCGCACGGGGAAACAACGTTACGGAATGTTTCGAAGGATGGCTAATCGGATGTTTTGATCGGGTGATTGAGAGGGTCGATGACTGGACTTACAGTTGTTTGGTTGGCAGGTCTGTAGTGGGTCAACTAAACCCGATCACTGAGTTGTCAGCGAACGAGCCATCTTGGAAACGCTGACTCAAGCGCTCAAGCCAGCGGATTCTGATGCAACTGTAGGCAACGGAGCAAGGCGCCAAGGCTTCTGTAGGACGTGTACTCGTTCCGCAACACGATCCGGTTTTTTACTTCATCCGGCTTGGTATTGCCTGACATCACCCCATAACTATTCCTGTATCCATGAACAGCAAGGACAGACCATGACCAACTCAACCGAAACCGCCATCCTTGCCGGCGGCTGCTTCTGGGGCATGCAAGATTTATTGCGACGCTACCCCGGCGTGCTGCATACGCGAGTCGGCTACACCGGTGGTGACGTACCGAACGCCACCTACCGCAACCACGGCAATCATGCCGAAGCGATTGAGATCGTGTTTGACCCGGCGGTGATCAGCTACCGGCAGATTCTTGAGTTCTTTTTCCAGATCCATGACCCGAGCACGCCTAACCGGCAGGGCAATGATCTTGGACCAAGCTATCGTTCGGCGATTTACTACCTGAGCGAACAGCAAAGGGATATTGCCGAAGATACCGCGGCTGACGTGGACGCCTCCAAGCTGTGGCCGGGGCGTGTGGTCACACAAATCGAGCCCGCCAGCGAGTTCTGGGAGGCGGAGCCGGAGCATCAGGATTATCTGGAGCGGATACCGAACGGGTATACCTGTCACTTCATCCGGCCGAACTGGAAGTTGCCCAAGCGGGCTTGAACCTGAATTGCACCGGGAAAGGCTGGGATAGGGGAGAGCGCAAAGCTGACCTGTATCTGAGAGATACCACCCAGAAACACAAAAGCCGCGCAATGCGCGGCTTTCAAAGGTGGTGGGCCCACACGGACTCGAACCGTGGACCAAAGGATTATGAGTTGCTGGGCGAAGTGCTATGCCTAGAGAAATCGTGCGTAGGTGAACGTAGGTTGGCATAGCTGGAGGCCCCGTCTTAACTGGTGTTGAGCGTAATTTTGAGAAGCCGAAACAAGCTGAGCACTGTACCCTAGCTGTTACTGCTCCGGCGGCGAATCCTCAATGAGTATTTGTCTACAAATGATTTGAATAGACGGCCAAGACAGCAGGCGTAACGGGAGCGATGTTTGTTGCTAAGACATCCAGAAACTCAAGGCACCAGCAGCAATAATTGACTCATCTGTGGAATCATTCAGCTTCCATCAGACTCTGCGTCCCCGGACGTACCCGACGCAAGCGCTAGGGGACGCAACAAGTTTTGAGCGATCCGCCTTCCCCTGAAACCATTCACATGACCTAAGTAATGATCATGGAGCCTATAGGCGAGTTTCCTCGGGGCAGCCGAATGAAGGCAAGCGAAGCTTCGCTGTGATACCAGCAGTTGCGATGCCACTCGAGGGCTATGGGCCGGATGAGTCCGCCCAAATCGTGCGTCGCCTCCTATGACGCCGTGGCGTAGAGGGCGTTGTGCTCCCTGGCTCCAACCATTATTTAGGGTAATATATGCTGGCTGGTCAGTGAGTCATATGCGTGGCGTTTTTTACTGAGGATCGTCAGGGTTAGTCGCCTATAGATCCCTGCTCACGAAGGATACGGCTGGCAGGGGACCTTAGGTTGCGTTGCCTCTAAATAAACGTTGTGGATAGTAAAATGATAGGTGTAGATCTTTTTTCGGGGGCGGGTGGGATGTCTCTCGGCGCAAGGATGGCGGGTGTAGATGTGCAGGTGGTTGTAGAAGCTGACCGGTATGCGGCAAGCACCTACCTGCATAATCACAAGCCGAAGCATGGAATATTCGTCAACGATATACGAAATTTTACGCCATTTGATTTGGGTAAAACCCAAAAAAATGGATTGATTGTCTTTGGGGGGCCGCCTTGTCAAGGGTTTTCAACCTCTAATCAGCGAACTCGTTCCGCAGAGAATGACAAAAACTGGTTGTTTGAGCAATTCGTAAGAGTTGTTAAAGAGTACAATCCGGACTGGGTTGTATTTGAAAATGTCCGTGGGATTTTGGAAACAGAAGGCGGTATTTTTGTAGATCAAATTACCAAACAATTTGAAAAATTAGGATACACAGTCAGTGCAGATCTACTGCATGCTGCTGACTATGGCGTTCCTCAAAAAAGAGCGCGTTTCTTCATCGTGGGATCTCGTCATGGAATATCATACAAATTCCCTAAGCCAACGCACCTCAAACCATTAACAGTTGCAATGGCTCTTGAAGATCTACCTGCTTTGGAAAATGGTGCTGCAATTTGTAATCTGCCATACGCAAAAAAAGCGACGAACCCTTATACGATACAGCTTCGTGGTCAATTGGAAAGTTGTAGCAATCATCTGGTCACAAAGAATAATAATATGATTATTGAGCGTTATGCCCATATCCCCCAGGGAGGAAACTGGGAAGATATACCCAATCATCTGATGTCTAACTATGCAGATAAGTCAAGATGCCATACAGGGATTTATCGTAGGCTGAGTGCTGATGAGCCATCTGTTGTAATTGGCAATTATAGGAAGAATATGCTGATACACCCTACGCAACATAGAGGGCTCTCTGTTCGTGAAGCAGCGAGATTACAGTCTTTTCCAGACGATTTCGTGTTTGATGGATCAATTGGTTTTCAGCAACAGCAAGTAGGTAATGCGGTCCCCCCGTTGCTTGCAAAAGCTATTTTTAATTCCTTAGTCTCGCAGATGTAGGGGCATATAGTGAATCTCGATAAAAATTCGCTTGAGCCTATAGAAGTTTGGTTTACAGAGCGCCAAGGCGATACTAAAGCGTTCCCAAATGGTGCTAATAATTATTTTGACAAGTATTGGCAAATAAAACAGTATCTTGCGGATAATATATATCCGTATATAGGTGCTGGAACTTCTGCTGAGGATGGGGGCATATATACCGATCACAGTATTGACCATTTTAACTGCGTTATTCGATATGCGGGTAAGCTCCTAGGTCTTCCAGATGATTACAGCGCTGGCAACACAGCAACGATCGATTTAGGTCCGTATGAAGTCTTTATCATGCTGGTTTCCATCTTGGTGCATGATGCGGGTAATATTGAGGGGCGTAGAGGCCACGAGAAGCATCCGCAAAAAATCTTGGAGAAATATTGCAAAACTCAGATACCTGACAAGTTTGAAGCAAAACCCATTGCAGATATAGCTCAGGCTCACGGTGGGAAGGCCAAAGATGCACGTGGCAATATATCTAAAGATACATTTTCCTTGCTAAGACACGATGACGACTATGGTGGCAAGCACTACAGGCCGAAGCTAATAGCTGCAATTGTTCGATTTGCAGACGAGATATGTGAGGACAGAAGTCGCGCATCCGCATATCTTATAAGCGAAAATAAACTTCCAGAAAAAAGTGAAGTATATCATCAGTATGCTGCATCTATAACTAGTGTTGATGTTGATGCTCGGAGTAAGCGAATAAATATCAAGTTTGAAATACCCAGGGATGTTATAACTAGAAGGTTCGGTAAAGATGTAGGTAAGGAAATGCCTAAACGTTGCTTTCTAATCGATGAGATTAACGAGCGATTAGAGAAAATGTATTATGAGCTTTTATACTGTAAGCCACATTTGATCGAAGTTATGCATATCAATCAGATCAGAGCTACTATTGCTATCTATGACCTTACCAGCGATGGCGTTTTGGGCGGTATACTTGAGTCAAAAGTTTTTGAGTTGAAAGAAGAGGGGTATCCTACCAGCGGATTTTCATTTAAAAGGTCTCATCCGGAATGGTGTGGGCAGGCTCTAAAGAAGAAAATCACTGCCGTAGTAAAGGAGCTTAAATGAACCCTTTCTCAATAAAAACGCCAGAGACTCTAACTCCAGATAATATCGCAAGCTTATTTGTTGATGTGTTTTCTGATTTTCCGAGAATACTCGCACAGGAGCATACTTTTATTCAGGGGGCTAGAGGCACTGGGAAAAGTATGATGCTGCGTTATTTAGAGCCTCTAGTGCAGCTTGCCGCTCATCAGGTAAGTGAAGTATCTGAACTTAAACATTTCTCCGTGCATGTTCCAATCAAGACAGCTAATTACTGCCTGGCTGAGCTTGAACGTTTGGACGGTGCTCCATATTGGCTGCTTGCGGAGCATTTGCTGATACTAAATGCCTCTTACCATATCGCATCCTCAGTGGAAAATTTGTTTGACTCTGAGGAGTACTCAAAAGACCCTGAAATCAGAAAGTATGTAAGTGATGTTATTGATTTAACGATTGCATCTGGCAGTATAATTGATAGTTCAAATAACGGTAGTGATTTGAAATATCTTCCTCGTCTTTTTTCGCGTGAGCGTGCTGCTGCTAAACATTATGTTGGGAAACTGTCTTTCATTAAAGAAATGGTTCCTTATGAAGGAGCTATCTTTAGCTATGAAGACTTCTTTCTGCCCTATATAAGGCTTACTAAGAAGTTAAGTTGCTCGCCAAGTGGGCCGATATTTTTAATGCTGGATGACGCAGACAATCTCCCACTGCGTATGCAACAGATATTGAATGACTGGGTGTCATATAGAACAACTAACGATATCTGTTTGAAAGTTTCCGTTCAAAAGAAATATAAAACATGGAGGACAAGCCAAGGTATATTGATCGAAAGCCCGCACGACTACGCAGATATAGATATCAATACTTTCTACACATCTAAGCAATATAGCAATTATTATGACAGGGTTGAGAAAATAGTTCAAAGAAGGCTTGAAATGGCCGGGTTTAAAAATACAAATCCAATTGACTTTTTTCCAGCTAATGAACTACAAAATAAAGAGCTTTCTGATATTGCTGAAAAAATAAAACTGGATTGGGATGGTGGAGAAAAAGTCTCCAGTAGAAAGTCTGATGATGTTCGCCGATATGCTGTTTCTGAGTACCTAAAAGCCTTAGCGAAAGACAAAAAAACCAACATGTACAGCTACGCGGGCTTTAGATCGTTAGTCGATTTGTCCTCTGGAATGGTGCGCTTTTTTTTGGAGTCCGCATCTAGGATGTACTCAGAGCTTGTCGCCAACCATAATGCAATTAATTATGAATGCATCCCAATTGAAGTACAGGATAGAGTTCTTTATAAGTGGTCTGAAGAATATGCCCTTGCTGAATTAGACAAAATAAAATCAGATGAAACTTCCCAAAGTATAGTCAATTTAAGAAAAGTCGAAAGATTAAAGCGACTTATAAATTCATTTGGTGAATGTTTTCAGAAAAAACTTGTATCCTCTGATAGTGAGCGCCACTTCATTTCCTTTATGGTGACGAGGGAGACCTCATATGAAGTACAGGAAGTTCTAGATCTTGCAATTGAGTGGGGATATTTGACCGTTAAAACCATTGCAAGAAAAGAGGGTGCCGGCAGAAATTTAGTGTATACAATGAATCGTAGGTTGGCGCCTCATTTTAAGTTAGATCCATCCGGGTATGCTGCTCATATGTCTGTAACGCCGGAGCATTTGTTATTAGCTATAGAAAATCCAAGAGCTTTCATTAGTGCTCGCTTAAAGGTAAGCGATCCTTCAATTCCAGAAATCCAGAAATCACTAAATTTTGAGGATTGACTAAATGAAAAATCCTATTATTTCGAAAAAGATTCAATCTGATCTCCCAGCTCAAATTGACTGCATGCTTGTTTGTGCGAGCTATGAAAACCGATGCCTGACAGTTAGTGAAAGTTTTGAAAGTTCTCGTATATCAAGCCTATGCCTGCTTTATTTCGGGAAATACGAAAATTCAAGCCGCGTTCACATGGAGAAATACAAAGAAAAGTTCAATGTCCGTTCTTACGAGATGGATATTTCTAGACCAACGACTACCGCTGATGCATTAATTGACTACTTTACGACAATCTTGGAAGAAGTGGAGCATCCAAATGTGGTGGTGGATATATCTACCTTTACTAGAGAAAGCCTACTGATTACCATGAGGTACCTCCAAGTAAATAAGGGAAGGCTTGGAGATGTATATATATTCTACAGAGTTGCAGAGGCATCGAGCCAGCTGAGTGAGGAAGTAGTACAGATTAGATCTGTTTTAGGATATATGGGCGATTTCATTTCTGAGCGTCCGTTGCATTTGATCTTGCTGTCTGGCTTTGAGTATGAACGTGCAAAAGAAATTATAGATAATTTGGAGCCGGATTTTATATCAATTGGTTACGGAGATAAAGGAAGGTCAATATCATCATCTTCATATGAGCGGAATAAAGAGCTTACTGAGAAATTGCTTGGCTATTATCCGCCAGAGTTAGTAAAAGTTTTCTGTCACTCGTTAAAAGATCCCAATGAAGTCAGAAACGATTTAAAAGAAATCATTGGTTCTAGAAGCGGTTGTAATGTTGTCCTCGCTCCATTGAATAACAAGTTATCCACCGTTGGGGCGGGGTTGGCGGCTATAGATAATCCTAGTGTACAGGTATGCTATGCGGAAGTTGGAAGCTATAACGAAACTGCTTATTCCAACTGCAAGGATGACTGCTTTATTTATAAGCTGGAAATATAGTGGTGTATAAATTACAGCTTCTGTACCTGTCAGACTTTAAAAATGCAGCGTGATGCATCATGGTATTGCTACGTTAGTAGATAGGGTTAGGTCGTCACGATCTGATAGTGCGTGCTGTGGCTACCTATAGCCTTCTCGAAAAGAAAGTTCAGGTCGCCGCCTAGCTGAGGAACGGGCTAACTAGTTTGCAATTGCTTTTGTGATGTCCCGATTAGTATAAATTCATCTTCACACAATCCCTAAAGAAAAGGCAGAGCATTGAAGAAGTCGCACATTGATAAATTGAGCTTGGCCATTTCAGTTTGTGCATTGGGCCTTTCGCTATGGCAGGGGTATCAGCAGAGAGTACAAAACCATGTTGCTGTTGAGCCAAGGATCAATGCCTATTTCAAGCTCGACGGCAAAACGGACCAGAATGGCCTTTACGTTTTCAACAATGGTTTAGGTCCTGCCTATGTTGAAAGCCTTGAAGTAGCGGTCGATGGCAAACCTGTTACGGACAATAGTTACGGCCGATTCGGTGGTGCCGTTCAATTAATGCGCCTTGGTACTGATTGTCTCACTATAGGCGAGCCTCGCCCCAATGACTCTCTGAAACTAAGTGAAGAAATTGGCCTAATTGAGATAAGCAAAAGTGCTCCCATTGCGTGTGCGCTTACAAAGTTGTTGCTTGGGTCCGAAATCCAGCAACACCTGGATTTTACCCTCATAGTGAAATCCATTTACGGTGACCGGTTTCGGTACAATTTCAAGAATAATATCCAGACTACGCTTTGATTCGCATCGATAGCGCTCTTGCTTGTGCCGCTACGCGGATCCGTGGATTTCATTATATTAGTCTGGCGAAAAGCAGTACCCGCGATGAATATGTTGCACGCCTAGATGATCGCACAGCGTGACCTCGTGCCCGAAGGCTCAGCCATCAGCAAAGCACTCGATTACTGCCTGAGACGCTGAGCAGCGCTGTCCCGCTACCTCAATGACGGGGCCGTACCCATTGACAAAATTGGGCCGAGAACCAGATCCGGCCATGGGCATTTGGACGCAAGAACTGGCTCTTTGCAGTATCGTTGCGCAGCGGCAAACGAGCGGCGGCGATTATGAGTTTGATCCAATCTGCGCGGCTGTATGGCTATGATTCGTACGCTTATATAAAAGATGTCCTCGCGCAACTGCCGACTCAGCGAGCGAGTGAAATCGGTCAGTTGCTGCCGCACAAGTGGCAGCTGGATTAAGTACTCTGACGGGATGCCCGCATGAATAGCTCAAAAGCTATAAGGCTGAAGCTCTGTAATCTGAGAAAGCAGTATCAGATGCTCGACAGCTTTTAATTTTTCAAGATGCTCAAGTGTATCCGGCCCGCCAAGCGTTAATGCCGGGACAAAGCCATACATTTCATCGTGACGTAAGACGCCGATTTTTTTCCTTGCGGGTTTAAAAAGCCCACCATAATCGTCATTATCTATATTTCTGGTTAGTAAGAAATTCTGTAGCTGTTTATCCATATGCTCTGATCCGAGCGTTGAGTTGAATTCTATATATCTAGATAAAATGCTGGTTATATTAAGGGCGGCTCCAGTTTTTTCACCCCAAAAATATAAGTCGCCAAAAGCGCTGCGGGCGATTATATGGTAAGTATCGAGTTTTTCAAATTTAGTCCCTTCAATCCAGGAGGCCACTACACCTTCATATTCTTGCGGATTGACTAGCCAAAAAATTCCGTCACCGTAACCGCACCAGCCGTGTTCGGCCCAATACTCTAAAAGTAAATTTGGTAGCTTACCTTGGTAACGATCAATACTTGATACTGGTACTTCTTGGCGATCAACAGGGTCGCCAAACTTTTCTATAAATCTAGCGAATACTCTGTCCATTGACGCGGCCTCACTGATTAGCATTTATGTAATTTCACATTAAGAAAGGTTGACTCTCGCATTGACTGAGGTATGTTTTCAGCCTCTTTTTTTAAATTCTGTATTTTATTTCTCCACTGCGGACCAATGCTTGAATTTACCTGTTTGTCACCAAAGTCCGCAATAACGTCCTTGCCGCCAGCACTCAAGTCAGGGTTATGTAGCCCTGCAAGGCTTGACATCACTTCCTTCGTTTTTTTGATAGCTGCGTCCTCTGCATCAAGCACGTCCATGGTGTGCGAAAATTCATCTTGAAATCTTTGTTGAAGGTCGGTTTGTAGTTTTTTTCGAGCCATCGTAGCAGCTGCTTTGCTACGTTTTATAGGATTAGCAATATTCTCCAAATACTCATCAACTGTCAGCCGATTCAGCCCGTCCTCTTGCCCCTTCAATTGCCTTTCGAATTCCCCAATCTTGGACGCTGGCATCTTGTCTGCCTTGAAGCATTCGACGTTATGGAGCGGCATGGTATTTGGCTTGCCCTTGGGCGGCTCTTTGTCTTTTCCAGATGGGCGGTTCGGTGTTGGTTCCTGCGGCCCAAGTGCGCCTCTGCGAGGTTCTGCCGTTTGTAGGTCAGGGTGTTTTTTCAATGCTTCTTCGTGCTTGAGCATCCACTGGCCAAGCTTTGCACCTCGCTCGCTAGTTCTCATTTCGGTTGCAAGCACACTTGCGTTTCCGCGGCCTCGCGTCAGATAAGCAACGATAGCGCTTAGCAGGAGAATCACTACGGCCTCATGGGAGCGTGCAATATCCCACGCACCTTGTTGTGCCGCCATGCTGTCATTGGAAAAGGAACTCAACGGATTACCGGTTCGCTCTCGAGGGCCGTTCCAAGCGGTGGAAACCCCACGAATGTAGCCCGTAGCTATTGGCTTAAGGCCTTCTGTGAAGAATTCAGCAATCGAGGCCAGCCCCAGTACGCCAAGAATCCACGTTCCCGCTTGCACACCGACCAGTGCTCCTGCCGTTGCGCCTGGGAACGCGCCGATGCCGCCTGCAAGTAATCCGATCCCTCCACCTATCGTAGCGCCAGTTAACGCACTGCCGATAATGATCATGGCCATGTCGACCACTGAGCTAATCATCTCATCAAGGATGCTTCGAATATCAAGGTCAGAAAAGCGCTTCAGGATGCTGTTAGCGGCCTCTTTTTCGCCCAAACCACACGCTCGGCGAACACATCTGACTCGGCGATATATCAGATCGATACTAGGTACATTTATGGAGTTGGGTGGGCTGAGAGGATTCATGCCCCTTTCGCGTTCCCCTAGGCCGCGCTTACTAAATAGGCGTTCGGCATAAGCCTCGATATCGAGCCAGCTGGGGATCCTTGTCCATAAAGGCATTCACCGCTCCTGCGTTCTGGGTTAATTGGAGAAGGTAAGCTTTGTGCCAGGCTCTGTCAAAAGCGATCTCAAGGGCCCCCAGAAACACAAAAGCCGCGCAATGCGCGGCTTTCAAAGGTGGTGGGCCCACACGGACTCGAACCGTGGACCAAAGGATTATGAGTCCTCTGCTCTAACCAACTGAGCTATGGGCCCTCAGTAGGCCGCGGATTATAACGGCGGTTTCGCGGCTGTGCTATCCGAAACGTCCGAAAGATTCATAAGAAGAAATCTCGCGCTGAATTCTTCGGGTTGAAGGGGCAGGCTGATGATGTAGCCCTGGATCTGTTCACAGCCCTCGCGGGTCAGGAATTGCTGCTGTTCGCTGTTCTCTACGCCTTCGGCAATCACGGTCAGTTGCATGCTGCGCCCAAGGGCGATGATGGCGCGGACGATGGCGGCGTCGTGGGTGTCTTCGGGCAGGCCGCGAACGAAGGACTGGTCGATCTTGAGGATGTCCAGCGGCAGGCGTTTGAGGTAGCTCAGTGAGGAATAGCCGGTGCCGAAGTCGTCGATGGCCAGCTGCACGCCTAGTTTCTTCAGTTTGTGCAGCACTGCCAGCGCCTCCTGGGTCTGGCTCATGATGAAGTGTTCGGTGATTTCCAGCTGCAGGCAGCCTGGCTCCAGGCCGTTGTCGGCCAGCAGTTGTTCGATGTGTTCGACAAGGTTTGTCTGGCGCAATTGAGCGCCTGCCAGGTTGACTGACACGGGGCCGAACGGCTGACAGGTTTTGTGCCATTTGCCCATCTGTTGGCAGGCCTGCTCCAGCACCCATTCGCCGATTTGCAGAATCATGCCGTTTTCTTCGGCCAGCGGTATGAAGTGTTCGGGCGGCACGTCGCCGAAGGTCGGGTGGTTCCAGCGGATCAGCGCTTCTGCGCCTATCAGCGTGTGGGTCAGAAGGCTGATTTTGGGCTGGTAGGCCAGGGACAGCTGATTGCGGTCCAGCGCTCTTCTCAATTCCTGTTCAAGGGCAATACGTTCGCTGGCCTGTGTGGTCAGGTCGCAGGTGTAGCTTTCGACCCGGTTGCGGCCCTTGGCCTTGGAGCGGTACATCGCAGCGTCGGCGTTTTTGACCAGCGTTGCTACGTCGGTGCCGTCAGTCGGGAAAACGCAGCTGCCAATGCTCGGGCTGATGTAGAGCTCATGTTCGCCAGCTTCAAAAGGTGTGTTGAAGCTGGACAGCAGTTTGTTGGCAATGGCTTGTGCGTCGCTGGGCTGCAGCAGGCCAGGTAACAGAACGATGAACTCGTCACCGCCAAGGCGCGCGACCGTATCGACATCGCGCAGGGTCTCCTTGAGCCGGTGTGCGATGCCCTTGAGCAGTAGATCGCCGACCGGGTGGCCCAGGCTGTCGTTGATGTGCTTGAAACGGTCCAGATCGAGGAACAGCACTGCACCAAGGCTGCCGGACTCTTCGCTGTGCAGTAATGCCGATTGAAGGCGGCTCTCGAACAGGGTTCGGTTGGGCAGGCCTGTGAGCGGGTCGTGGTGGGCCTGGTAGTCGAGGCGCGCCTGGGCGTGTTTGAGGCTTGAGATGTCAGCGAAGACGGCGACGAAGTGGGTGGTGAGGTTGGCTTTGTTGCGCACTGCATTGATCGTCAGCCAGCTTGGGTAGAGCTCGCCGCTCTTGCGCCGGTTGCTGATCTCGCCCTGCCAGTGGCCCTCGGCTGCAAGTTGATGCCACATTGAGGCATAGAACGCGCTGTCATGCTGGCCTGAGGCGAGCATGCGAGGCGTCTGGCCGATGGCTTCGCTCTCGCTGTAGCCGGTAATCTCAGTGAAGGCACGGTTGACGGCATTGATGCGCTGGTTGGTGTCGGTAATGAGCACGCCCTCGGCGGTGCTCTCGAACACCGTTGCAGCGAGGTGCAGTTTTTCCTGCATTTGCCTGCTTTCGGTTACATCTCGTGCAATCGTCAGCAGGCAGTCGTCGCCTGCGATGACGAGCGGGTGCGAGGACAGTTCGCACAGTTTGATACTGCCATCAACATTACGAAGCCGGGCCCTGAAGTCCCGTACGGAGCCGTACCGTTTCAACTGCTCAATGAGCCTGGAGCGCTCGCCCAGATCCACCCAGATGCCCAGGTCGAATGTCGAGTGTTCAAGGCAGTACGCTTCGCTATACCCCGTGATGCGGCAGAAACCTTCATTCACCTCCAAAAGCATCCCGTCCTGCTGGCGGGTGATAGCCAGCCCGTCAGGCGAGGCATGAAAAGCCTTGGCGAATTTTTCTTCGGAAAGTTGAAGTTGCTGCTGGGCCTGCTTGCGCTGGGTGATGTCACGCACTATCACCAGTACGGCTGGCGTGGAGCTCTGGTCGAAAGGCTGGGCGGACATGAGCCCGGAAAAGGTTTCGCCGTTCTTGCGCCGAAAGGGTATCTCCAGATTATGGATGTTGCCTGTCTGCAGTTGCTGCAAAACTTTTGGGCCTATACCTGGCACTGCCCACAGGTCCAGTTCGGTGGGTGTTTTTCCGATCACTTCGTCAAGGGCGATGCCGGTCCGTTCAACGAATGCCGCGTTGGCATCCATGATATGCCCGTCGACAAGGCTTGCGATAATCATGGCATCCGGGCACTGAGCGAAGACCGAGGCGAATTTTCCCTCGGACAGGCACGACGCTTCCCGGTCATTGGTGTCGATTATTACTTCACGCATATGCGGCTTACGTCCGTGTTTGACTATCGCTGATATTGTTGTGGCGTGAATTTGTAACAATCACTGGTCAAGGCTGGACTGAAAAGCGCTTGTGTCCTGTGTGATACATAGTTGTAGGTCAATTCGTCAGGGCCTGCAATTAGACCGACGTCTGACATCTGTTTGATTTGATCAATTGACGACTGGACCTGCAAATCTGGATTTCTTTTTCTCTGAAACGCAAAACCCCCGGCAGGCCGGGGGTTTTGTTTGACTCGCAGATGCGATTACTCGTCGAGGAACGAGCGCAGGTGCTCGCTTCTTGTCGGGTGACGCAGCTTGCGCAGTGCCTTGGCTTCTATCTGACGAATCCGCTCACGGGTAACGTCAAACTGCTTACCGACCTCTTCAAGCGTGTGATCGGTATTCATGTCGATGCCGAAACGCATACGCAGAACCTTGGCTTCACGGGCGGTAAGGCCCGACAGCACTTCGCGTGTCGCTTCCTTCAGGCTCTCAACAGTGGCGACATCGATTGGCGACTGCATGGTCGAGTCTTCGATGAAGTCACCCAGATGCGAATCTTCGTCGTCGCCGATCGGGGTTTCCATGGAGATCGGCTCTTTCGCGATCTTCAATACCTTGCGGATTTTGTCCTCAGGCATTTCCATGCGTTCGCCCAGCTCTTCCGGGGTCGGTTCGCGACCCATTTCCTGCAGCATCTGCCGGGAAATACGGTTGAGCTTGTTGATCGTCTCGATCATGTGCACCGGAATACGGATGGTGCGGGCCTGGTCGGCAATCGAGCGAGTGATCGCCTGACGGATCCACCAGGTGGCATAGGTCGAGAACTTGTAGCCACGACGGTATTCGAACTTGTCCACAGCCTTCATCAAGCCGATGTTGCCTTCCTGAATCAGATCGAGGAATTGCAGACCACGG
Source organism: Pseudomonas savastanoi (assembly GCF_020917325.1). Lineage (NCBI taxonomy): Bacteria > Pseudomonadati > Pseudomonadota > Gammaproteobacteria > Pseudomonadales > Pseudomonadaceae > Pseudomonas > Pseudomonas savastanoi. The sequence goes on along the minus strand of NZ_CP076652.1, from coordinate 5,392,943 downwards.
TTGGTGTACTTCTTGGCGATGGAGATAACCAGACGCAAGTTCGCTTCAACCATCTCTTTCTTCGCGCGGCGGGCCTTGGCCTCACCGATCGACATGCGACGGTTGATGTCCTTGATCTCGGCTATTTTCAGGCCGGTCTCTTCTTCCAGTGCCGACAGCTTCTGCTGGCAACGCTGGATGTCAGGCTGCAGACGACCGATGGCTTCGGCGTATTTGCTCTTGCCCTTGGCCAGTGTGTCAGTCCAGCTTTCGTCAACTTCGTTGCCCGGGAACTGGCGAAGGAAGTCGGCGCGCGGCATACGTGCATCACGTACACACAGCTGCATGATGGCGCGTTCCTGAGCACGAAGACGCTCAAGAGCACCCCGCACACGCTCTACCAGACCTTCAAACTGCTTTGGAACCAGTTTGATCGGCATGAACAGTTCGGCAAGTGCAACCATTTCGGCAATGGCGTGCTTGTCGTCGCGACCGAATTTCTTCAGCGCCTTGCGGGTGATTTCCATTTGGTCGGAAACCGCACCGAAGCGCTGCTGGGCGATGACCGGATCGGGACCGCTTTCGACTTCGTCTTCGTCGTCGCTGGCGTCTGCCGATTCTTCCTCGTCGTCATCGGTGCCTTCGGCCTTGACGGCTTTGGGATCGACAGGCGGAGGTACTTCGGCAGGCGGCGCAATGCCGTCGTCCGGGTCGATATAGCCGCTCAGAACATCGGAGAGGCGACCGCCTTCACTGGTGACACGTGTGTATTCGGAAAGAATATGGTCAACCGTGCCAGGGAAGTGCGCAATTGCGCCCATCACTTCACGGATGCCTTCTTCGATACGTTTGGCGATTTCGATTTCGCCTTCACGGGTCAGAAGTTCAACGGTACCCATTTCACGCATGTACATACGAACGGGATCGGTGGTACGCCCGATGTCGGTCTCGACCGCTGCCAACGCTGCAGCCGCTTCTTCTGCGGCTGCCTCGTCGGTATCGGCGTCGGCCAGCATCAAGGCGTCCGCATCCGGAGCACTCTCGTGTACCGGGATCCCCATGTCGTTGATCATGCGGATGATGTCTTCCACCTGCTCGGGATCTGAAATATCCTCGGGCAAGTGGTCGTTGACCTCTGCGTAAGTCAGATACTTCTGCTCACGACCCAGGGTGATCAACTCTTTGATACGAGATTGCTGTTGCGCTTTTCCGGACATAACACCCTATCCACTGAAGGTCTTGGCGGGCAAAAAACAAGCCGAGGATTATACCCGAGCTATGACCTCACGCGCCAGTTGAGGTCGGGGTTTGTGCGGGAACATTGCGATTTAGCAGTTCCCTAAGCTGAATTTTCTCTTCTGCGCTCAACTCGGTTTGACGAGCCTTGCTGATCAGATGTTCCAGACTGCGCTCGCGTTGGCGAGCGGATAAGCTAGTTATAGTGTCGAAAAACTGTTGTTCAAGGTTGTCGGCCTCAATCAGCCATTCCTTTTCTGCCAGAGCGCGCAGCAAGCGGCCCTGTTCAGTCCCGTGCCACCTCGCTATCAACTGTAACGACCGCAGGTTGGGATTCTTTTGCCTGGCTTCGATAAGGGCGACCAGCAGTTGCGCGTTAGATTGGTCTTCTGCAGCGAAATGGCTGGCATTTTCGACCTTTTCGGCCAGTTCAGGGTGATGCAGCAATGTTCTCAGTGCGGCCTGCATGGGTGGCTCGACAGCGGTCGGTACACGCGGCGTTCGAGGTTCGAAGTCCTGGCGCTTGCCTTTTTTGCCCCAGGATTTGTTGTCCCATTTTTTTTGATTCTGACCGCCGGTTTTCTTTGGCGTCCATTCCTGCTGTGGCTCATAACCGCCTTGGGGCTGGTAATCGGCAAAGTCAGGCATGGCGTCGTAATCGACGTACGGGTCGTAGCTCGGCGGTGCATCCGCCGGCGCGCTCTGTACCAGTTGACTGACGGCCTCGCCGGTAAGCCCGGTAATTTCGGTCAGGCGTTTGCGCATCAGAATGCGCAGGTTCGCCCCAGGCACTTTATCGATGAGTGGCGCCGCGAGGGTGGCCATGTGCGCCTTGCCTTCCAGCGAGCGCGGGTCAGACTCTTTGGTCAGTTGCTCGAAAAAATAATCGGCCAGCGGCTGGGCATGCTGATTGATGCGCGCCTTGAACGCGTCGGTGCCTTCGGAGCGCACCAGCGTGTCCGGGTCTTCGCCCTCGGGAAGAAACAAAAAACGCGCCCGACGCCCGTCCTGCAGGTTCGACAGGGTGGCTTCCAGTGCCCGCCACGCGGCGTTGCGCCCGGCCTGATCGCCGTCGAAGCAGAACAGCACGTTGGGCACGACCCGGAACAGGCGTTTCAAATGCTCTTCGCTGGTCGCCGTACCCAGCGTGGCCACGGCATTGCGCAAACCTTGCTGGGCCAGAGCGATGACGTCCATGTAGCCTTCAACGACGATGATTTCATCGAGGTTGCGATTGAATTTTCGGGCTTCGAACAGCCCGTACAGCTCCTGGCCCTTGTGGAAAACCGGTGTTTCCGGCGAGTTCAGGTATTTGGGCTTGTCATCGCCCAGTACGCGACCGCCAAAGGCAATGACGCGTCCGCGTGAATCACGGATTGGAAACATCACCCGGTCACGGAAGCGATCGTAGCGTTTGCCGGTTTCAGCATTTTCGATCAGCAGGCCGGCATCGATCATGACCTTTTGCTGCAGTGAGTCGCTGCTCAGGTGCTTGTACAGGTTGTCCCAGCCTGGCGGAGCAAAGCCCAGGCCAAAGTCCCTCGCGATTTCACCGGACAGCCCGCGGCCTTTGAGGTAATCCACTGCTGCCTTGCGCGATGGATGGCTTTTCAGGGCTTGGCGATAGAACTCGGCGGCGGCAGTCAGCAGCGGGTAGAGCGGGGAATCGGTTGGCTGGCGGGGCTTCTGGCCTTTTACGCCCTGTTCGCGAGGCACTTCCATGCCTGCTGCTTTGGCGAGGTCTTCGACAGCCTGGGGGAAATCCAGATTGTCGTGATCCATGATGAAGCCGAGCGCGTTGCCGCCAGCGCCGCAACCGAAGCAGTAATAGAACTGTTTGTCCGGGCTGACGCTGAAAGAGGGTGTTTTCTCTTTGTGGAACGGGCAGCAGGCGGTGTAGTTCTTCCCGGCTTTCTTGAGCTGCACACGCGAGCTGACTATATCGACAATGTCGGTGCGGTTCAGAAGGTCGTCGATAAAGCTCTGGGGAATCAGCCCGGCCATGGCGTTCTCATCATTCAAGCGTGGTGCAAAAGTATCGGGAGACTCTACGAGCGTTCCGTCAGCCTGTCAGCCGTCTTTTTGAAGACGTGGGCAATCAACGGGCACGTCTTTGCATCCGATGGTCGGTGTGGGCCTGAAAGGGAAATAAACTTGAGCCTGCGGGCAGGTCATAAGGCTTCACGCTGGGTGTCCACCTGAGGGGGACAAAACCCGGATACATAAGCCTGGGTGCACGGAAGACGCTGCCTTGGCTGAGCTTCTTGCGAAGTCATCAAGGCATACTCGTCTTGTCATCGACCGTCTGCTGCCCGAGTGGGCATGGCCAACGTAGCCTGTGAACAGGCTGGACGTGCTTGATTGAATGTCTGAGTCGCATCGGCGGCCTGGACTAGGTCAATCAATCTAGCTAACGCGCAATCCAGTTAACGCAAAAAAGCGAAGCTGGAACTGCCGACAGCCCGGCTGGTTGGCCGGGCAAGGCAGAAGCTTGCGACGAAGGTCTGTAAATTAATACAGACGAACGGCGCGGCGCTGTTCGCGCTGGACTTTCTTGGCGTGGCGTTTGACAGCAGCTGCTGCCTTGCGCTTACGCTCCGAAGTCGGCTTCTCGTAAAATTCGCGGCTACGAACTTCAGCCAGAACACCGGCTTTTTCGCAGGAGCGCTTGAAACGACGCAGAGCTACGTCGAAGGGTTCGTTCTCTTTAACTTTGACGGCTGGCATCCAGAGCTACCTTCATTCATTACCGGGGTCAACGCTTAGTGCAAACACTGCACAAAAGTACGTCGGTTTTTAAGGGTTGCGGATGTTAACCCCTCATTGAGAGGAATGCAAAGCCTCTGATCGAAAACCGCTGGTCGGCACCTCGGTCGACGACTATTATGCGCGCCTTCAAATCTGCCCCCTACAAGGCGCAACCCCATGCTAGTACTGGGATTAGAAACCTCCTGCGACGAAACCGGTGTCGCGTTGTACGACAGCGAACGCGGTTTGCTCGCGGACGCATTATTCAGCCAGATCGACCTGCATCGGGCCTACGGCGGTGTGGTGCCGGAGCTGGCTTCGCGCGATCACGTCAAGCGCATGCTGCCGCTGATTCGCCAGACACTGGCGCAGGCTGACTGTGTGGCCACTGACATCGACGCCATTGCCTACACGGCCGGGCCGGGTCTGGTGGGTGCATTGCTGGTCGGCGCCTCGTGCGCTCAGGCGCTGGCATTCGCCTGGGATATCCCGGCGTTGGGCGTTCACCACATGGAAGGCCATCTGCTGGCCCCGATGCTGGAAGAAAACCCGCCACAGTTCCCGTTCGTCGCGTTGCTGGTGTCCGGTGGTCATACGCAACTGGTACGCGTCGATGGTATCGGTCAGTACGAACTGCTGGGCGAGACGCTGGATGATGCAGCAGGCGAGGCGTTCGACAAGACCGCCAAAATGATGGGCATGCAGTACCCAGGCGGCCCGGAGATTTCCAAGGCGGCGATGCAGGGCGTGGCGGGGCGTTTTGTCTTTCCCCGACCAATGACCGATCGCCCCGGGCTGGAATTCAGTTTCAGCGGCTTGAAAACTTCTGCGCTCAATACCTGGCAGCAATGTCAGGGCGCTGGAGACGACAGCGAGCAAACCCGCTGCGACATCGCTCTGGCGTTCCAGCAAGCGGTAGTGGAGACTTTGACCATCAAGTGCAAGCGCGCGCTCAAACAGACCGGCCTCAAGAGCCTGGTCATTGCGGGCGGCGTCAGCGCCAACAAGGCGCTGCGGGCTTCGCTGGAAAGCATGCTTGGCGACCTGCGCGGCAATGTTTACTACGCACGGCCCGAGTTCTGTACCGATAACGGCGCAATGATTGCCTTTGCTGGCTGTCAGCGCTTGCAGGCAGGGCAGAAGGAAGATTTGAGCATCAGCGTGCAGGCGCGTTGGCCCATGGAGCAGTTGCCAGGGCTGTGATGGCAGGCGAGGGTGAAATGATTTCAGGTTGCCCCTCAGAAATGTCGTTCGCGCCCGGCGAGCAGGTCGCGTAGATTGCCGCGATGGCGCCAGACGATGAGCAGCGTCAGCACGCTCATCGGTAACAGCGCATGAGGTTCTTGCCATGCCAGTAATGGCAGGGTCAGCGGTGTGGCAATCAGGGCGGCAAGCGAGCTGGTGCGGGTCAGGTAGAGCGTCAGCAGCCAGGCGACTATCGCCAGGGCAGCGGCGGGCGGGTACAGGCCCAGCAGCACACCGGCGGCGGTCGCTACGCCTTTGCCGCCGCGAAAGCGGAAGTACAACGGGAACAGATGGCCCAGCACTGCACAGACGCCGATCCAGCCTTGTTGCGCGATGTTCAGGTTCCAGGCGCTGGCGATCAGAATCGGCAGCAGGCCTTTGCAAAGGTCGCCAAGCAGGGTCAGGATGGCCAGTTTTTTTCCGGCCAGACGCAGCATGTTGGTAGCACCGGCATTGCCCGAGCCACTGGCGCGCGGGTCTGGCCTGCCGCTCAGGCGGCTGAGCAGAATGGCGAAGGACAGCGAGCCAAGCAGGTAGGCGAAGGTGGCCAGTAACCAAAACATGCTAACCATTCCGGGCGAGGATGCCCTGATTCTAACGGCGCATCGCGCCCTTGTCGTGCAGTGGAGAGTAGTGCTTGGACAGAGTTTTCATCGAGGGCCTTGAGGTTGATACGGTCATCGGCGCCTATGACTGGGAGCGCGGCATTCGTCAGTGCCTGCGTCTGGACCTCAGCTTCGCCTGGGACAATCGCCCTGCAGCGGCAGGCGACGACCTGAGCAAGGCCCTTGACTACGCCAGTGTTTCGACACGTATTCAGGCTTTCGCCGAGCAGGCTCAGTTTCAGTTGGTAGAGACCTTCGCTGAGCGGCTGGCTGAAGTGCTGATGAGCGAATTCAATATTCCCTGGCTGCGTCTGAAACTGACCAAGCCGGGTGCCGTAGCCGCCGCTGCCGGTGTGGGCGTGGAGATCGAGCGCGGATGTCGCTGACGCGGATTTTCCTCGGCCTGGGGAGCAATATCGAGCGCGAACGTCATCTGCATGCCGGGCTGGATGCACTGGATGGCTTTCTGACTGACCTCCATTGCTCGCCGGTTTTTGAAAGCCATGCGGTGGGCATCAAGAGCGGTCCATTCTTCAATCTGGTGGTGTCGGCGCTGACCGACCTGCCGTTGATGGAGCTGGATCGCCGCCTGAAATTCATCGAAGCGGACAATGGCCGCTATGCCCCGGATCGCAAAGGGCTGCCGCTGGATATCGATGTGCTGTTGTATGGCGAGCAGGTCGGCAATTTCGACGGGCTGATTTTGCCCAGAGCGGAGATTCTGAAGAATGCCTTCGTGCTGTGCCCATTGGCATTGATTGCCCCTGAACGCCTGCATCCGGGTGTCGGTATTGCCTTCAGCAAGCTTTGGGCTGACGCGCAGATCGATCAGCAGCTCTGGCCGGTAGCGTTTGAGTGGCGCGGAGTGGGTCTTACGCCTGAGAGTCTGCTGCGTAGCTGAGTCGGTGTGTGGCTCTCGGGTGCTGAAGACCGGACGCAGAGCGTCCAGGGCTGCGCTACCACGCGGAGCGTGGAAGCGATAATAGTCATTTAGAGTCAGGCGACGTGCTCTGCCTTGTAGATTTTCAGCGCCTTGAGCCGTTCGTTCTTTAGCGCGTCGCCCAGTTCCTTGCCCTTGAGGCCTTTTTCCAGCAGCGGCTGTACTGACACCGTTCGAGCTGCCTGTGCTGCACCGCGCAGGTAATCAGCCTGTGGATAACTGCGTTGTTCGAAGCCGTGACGTCCTCGCGCGTCCATCTCGCACGCCGCAATGAACTCTTCAAAACGCTGCGGGCGGCGGTAGACGTCGAAACTTTGCAGCAGATCCAGCAAGGTCGAGGGTTTCAGTTCCAGCGCCCGATGGCCGTGGGTGTGGTACTGGCCGACCAGCAGTGCCAGTTCCTGGCATTCCCTGGGCACCCGAAAGCGCTCGTTGACCGCTTTAATCAGGCGCAGGCCGGTATGTTCATGGGCAATGTGCCTGGGCCATTCGGCTTCCGGCGTCAGCCCCTTGCCCAGATCGTGCAGCAGACAGGCCCAGCGTACGGTCAGCGGGTGTTTGTGAATCGCAGATTGCTCAAGCACGCTGAGGACATGTACGCCGGTGTCTATTTCCGGGTGATGTGCAGCGGGTTGCGGCACGCCAAACAGCGCTTCGACCTCGGGCATCAGTTCCTTGAGTGCGCCGCAGTCGTGCAGTACCTGGATGAACACCTGAGGCTGATCTTCCATGAGCGCGCGAGAGATTTCTTTCCAGCTTCGTTCGGCAGTCAGCGCCTTGAGTTCGCCGGATTCACTGAGCTGGCGCATCAGCCCCAAAGTCTCGGGAGCGATGGTGAAACCGTAACGTGCGTAGCGCGCTGCGAACCGGGCCACGCGCAAGACCCTAAGCGGATCTTCGGCGAACGCGGGGGAAACGTGGCGCAATATTCGCGCTTCAAGGTCTTTCTGACCGTTGTACGGGTCGGTCAGGTTTCCGTCCTTGTCTTCGGCCATGGCATTGATCGTCAGGTCGCGCCGAATCAGGTCCTGCTCAAGCGTTACCTCGGGGCTTGCATGAAAAACAAAGCCTCCATAGCCCACGCCGCTTTTGCGCTCGGTGCGCGCCAGCGCGTATTCCTCATTGGTCAGCGGGTGCAGAAACACCGGGAAGTCTGTGCCGACCGGGCGATAGCCCTTGACCAGCATGTCCTCAGTGCTCGCGCCGACCACGACCCAATCGATATCAGTGACAGGTTGACCCAGGAGGCGGTCGCGTACAGCACCGCCCACTTTATAAATCTGCATAAAAAGCCTCCGTAAGCGCGACAGGATAAACCTTGTGCCGTGCTTGCGGAGGCTAAAGCTGCATGAGCAGCCGTTTAAACAGCTTTTCCCTAACGCCTAAAGATGGACGACCGCCATATCAAGCCGGGGATACTCACTGTCGGCATGCTCGCCTTTTGGAGGTACGTGATGAGTCTTGACCACTTGATCGCCCTGCAGGGTTTCCAGATGGATATCAAAGCCCCATAGCCGGTGCAGGTGCTTGAGCACCTCGTCAGTCGAATCGCCCAGCGGTTTTCGATTGTGCTGTTGGTGGCGCAGGGTCAGCGAGCGATCGCCTCGGCGGTCGATGCTGTAGATCTGCACGTTGGGCTCCCGATTGCCCAGGTTGTATTGCGCAGCGAGAATCTCGCGAATGGTCCGGTAACCGTTTTCATCATGAATGGCAGGCACCAGCAGGTCTTCCTGCTGGTCGTCGTCCATGATGCTGAACAGCTTGAGGTCGCGAATCACCTTGGGCGACAGGTATTGGAGAATGAAGCTCTCGTCCTTGAAGCTGGTCATCGCAAACTTGATCGCCGTCAGCCAGTCGGTGCCGGCAATTTCCGGAAACCACTGCCGGTCCTCATCGGTAGGGTTTTCGCACATCCGGCGTATGTCCTGATACATGGCAAAGCCCAGCGCGTAGGGATTGATGCCGCTGTAGTAGGGGCTGTCAAAACCGGGCTGGAAAATCACGCTGGTGTGCGACTGCAGAAACTCCATCATGAAGCCGTCGGTGACCAAACCTTCGTCGTACAGGTCGTTCATCAACGTGTAATGCCAGAACGTTGCCCAGCCTTCGTTCATCACCTGGGTCTGGCGCTGTGGATAAAAATACTGCGCGATCTTGCGCACGATACGCACCACTTCGCGCTGCCAGGGCTCCAGCAGCGGCGCGTGTTTCTCGATGAAATAGAGAATGTTTTCCTGCGGCTCGGCAGGAAAGCGTGCGTTGTCCTCTTTGCTGCCTTTTTCGGCGTTCTTCGGAATAGTGCGCCAAAGATCGTTGATCTGGCGCTGAAGATGTTCTTCCCGATCCTTCTGACGCCGCCGTTCCTCTTCGGCAGAAATCGGATACGGACGCTTGTAGCGGTCCACGCCGTAGTTCATCAACGCGTGGCACGAGTCGAGTAAATCTTCCACGGCGTCGATGCCATGCCGCTCCTCGCATTGCATGATGTACTGCTTGGCGAACACCAGGTAATCAATGATTGAGCTGGCGTCGGTCCAGGTGCGGAACAGGTAATTGCCCTTGAAGAAGCTGTTGTGGCCATAGCAGGCGTGCGCAACGACCAGTGCCTGCATGCAGATGGTGTTTTCTTCCATCAGGTAGGCAATGCACGGGTCCGAGTTGATCACAATCTCGTACGCCAGCCCCATCTGGCCACGCGAATAGGATTTTTCAGTGCTGAGGAAGTGCTTGCCGTAGGACCAGTGATGGTAGCCCAAGGGCATGCCCACCGAGGCGTAGGCATCCATCATCTGTTCGGCAGTAATCACCTCAATCTGGTTGGGATAGGTGTCCAGAGCATACCGCTCGGCAATTCTGCCGATCTCACGGTCGTAGGCCCGGATCAGTTCAAATGTCCACTCTGACCCCGTGGAAAGGGGTTGGCGCTTCTGCTCTCTGGCGGTCATGACACTAACCTTCGCTGGAAGAGTTCGCGGAATACCGGATAGATATCACCGGCAGAGACCAGCTGCTGCTGGGCGAACGTGTCGGCGTAGTCTTCACCGATACGCTCGTATTCGTACCACAAGGCCTGGTGCTCACGCGGCGTGATTTCCACGTACGTGTAGTACTGCACGAAGGGCATGATCTGTTTGGTCAGGATTTCCCGGCAAATGGGCGAATCGTCGTTCCAGTTGTCTCCATCCGAGGCCTGTGCCGCGTAAATATTCCAGTCGCTGCTTGGGTAGCGTTCGGCCATGATCTCCTGCATCAGTTTCAATGCGCTGGAAACGATGGTGCCGCCGGTTTCCCGAGAATAGAAAAACTCTTCTTCGTCCACTTCACGGGCGCTGGTGTGGTGACGAATGAACACAACGTCGATCTTGTCGTAATTACGCTTGAGAAACAGGTACAGCAGGATGAAGAAGCGCTTGGCGATGTCTTTGGTCGCCTGGGTCATGGAGCCGGAGACGTCCATCAGGCAAAACATGACCGCTTTGGAGCTGGGGTTGGGTTGTTTGACCAGCAGGTTGTACTTGAGGTCGAACGTGTCGAGGTACGGTACGCGACGAATACGTGCTTTCAGTCGATCAATTTCTACTTCCAGTTCCTGAATATCGCCGAAGTTGTCGGGCTCTTCGCGCTTCATACGCTCAAGCTCGACAGTTGCCTCTTTGAGTTTTGCCCGGCTGCTGCCGGACAGCGCAATGCGTCGCGCATGCGCCGAGCGCAGGGTGCGGATGATGTTGATGCGTGAAGGGTTGCCCTCGTTGCTGATCCCCGCGCGCACGGTCTTGAAGGTGTCGGTACCGGTCAGGTTACGCTTGACCAGGTTCGGCAGCTCCAGGTCTTCGAACATGAACTCGAGAAACTCTTCCTGAGTAATCTGAAACGAGAACTCATCCATGCCTTCGCCGGAGTTGCCTGCCTTGCCAGGCCCTTTGCCGCCACCACCGCCTTGAGGGCGGGCGATGTGCTCACCTGTGGTGAACTCCTTGTTGCCAGGATGAACAACGGTCTGCTTGCCGCCACGACCGTGGTGCAGGACCGGCTCGTCAATATCGCGTCCGGGAATACTGATCTGCTCGCCGTGTTCCATGTCAGTAATGGAGCGCCGGCTGACCGCTTCCTCCACTGCCTTTTTAATGTGGTCACGGTAACGCCGCAGAAACCGCTGCCGGTTTACCGTGCTCTTGTTCTTGCCGTTGAGACGTCGGTCGATCACATAGCTCATAGGCTCCTCCGGGGAGCTTCAAGTTGTAAGCTTCAAGCTGCAAGCGAGCGCGCCATCGATCCCGGAGCCGGGCCTCGATCGCTTTTCGCCTGCAGCTGATAGCTTGAAGCTTGCAGCTGCTTTATTGCGATTTCCGCACGCGCAGATACCATTCGGAAAGCAGACGTACCTGCTTGTCCGTGTAGCCCCTCTCGACCATTCGTGTGACGAAGTCGTTGTGCTTCTGCTGATCCTCCTTGCTGGCCTTGGCATTGAAGCTGATGACGGGCAGTAGGTCCTCGGTGTTGGAGAACATTTTCTTCTCGATCACCACGCGCAGCTTCTCGTAGCTGAGCCAGGTCGGGTTCTTGCCGTTGTTGTTGGCGCGGGCACGCAGCACGAAGTTGACGATTTCGTTGCGGAAGTCTTTCGGGTTGCTGATGCCGGCCGGTTTCTCGATCTTTTCCAGCTCCTCGTTCAAGGCCACGCGATTGAGAATCTCGCCGGTTTCCGGATCGCGGTATTCCTGATCCTGAATCCAGAAGTCTGCATACAGCACGTAGCGGTCGAAAATGTTCTGACCGTACTCGCTGTAGGATTCCAGGTACGCCGTCTGGATTTCCTTGCCGATGAACTCGATGTAGCGGGGTGCCAGGTATTCCTTGATGAAACGCAGGTAGCGTTCACGCGTTTCGGCCGGAAATTGCTCCTGTTCGATCTGCTGTTCCAGCACGTACAGCAGGTGCACCGGGTTGGCAGCAATTTCGTGTGGATCGAAGTTGAAGACCTTGGACAGAATCTTGAACGCGAAGCGGGTAGAGAGACCGTTCATGCCTTCGTCGACGCCCGCACTGTCGCGGTATTCCTGGATCGACTTGGCTTTGGGGTCGGTATCTTTCAGGTTCTCGCCGTCATACACGCGCATCTTGGAGTAGATGTTGGAGTTGTCCGGCTCTTTGAGGCGCGACAGCGTGGTGAATTGTGCGAGCATCTTCAAGGTGTCAGGTGCGCAATGCGCTTTGGACAGCGAGCTGTTGAAAAGCAGTTTGTCGTAAATCTTGATCTCGTCGCTGACACGCAGGCAGTACGGCACCTTCACGATGTAGATACGGTCGATGAAGGCTTCGTTGTTCTTGTTGTTGCGGAAGCTGTGCCATTCCGATTCGTTGGAGTGCGCCAGCAGAATACCGGTGAACGGGATGGCACCCAGTCCCTCGGTACTGTTGTAGTTACCTTCCTGGGTCGCGGTCAGCAACGGGTGAAGGACCTTGATCGGTGCCTTGAACATCTCGACGAATTCCATCAGGCCCTGATTGGCCCGGCACAGTGCGCCCGAGTAGCTGTACGCGTCGGCGTCGTTCTGTGGGAATTCTTCCAGTTTGCGAATATCGACCTTGCCGACCAGCGCGGAAATATCCTGGTTGTTTTCGTCGCCGGGCTCGGTTTTCGCTACGGCGATCTGGTTGAGAATCGAAGGGTAGAGCTTCACAACCTTGAACTGGCTGATGTCGCCACCGAACTCGGCCAGGCGCTTGGTCGCCCAAGGCGACATGATAGTGCTCAGGTAGCGTCGCGGAATTCCGAAGTCTTCTTCCAGAATCGCGCCGTCCTCAGTGGCGTTGAACAGGCCCAGAGGCGACTCGAAGACTGGCGAGCCCTTGATGGCGTAGAACGGGACTCTTTCGATCAGTTGCTTGAGCTTTTCAGCCAGGGACGACTTACCGCCGCCAACCGGGCCGAGCAGGTAAAGGATTTGCTTCTTCTCTTCCAGGCCTTGGGCGGCATGGCGGAAATACGAAACAATCTGGTCGATGCATTCTTCCATCCCGTGGAAGTCGGCAAAGGCTGGATAGCGGCGTATCACCTTGTTGGAGAATATTCGCGAGAGCCTGGAGTTGGTAGAGGTATCCACCAGTTCGGGCTCGCCAATGGCCAGCAGAAGACGTTCTGCGGCAGAGGCATAGGCGCTGCGGTCCTGTTTGCAGAGCTCCAGATACTCCTGTAGCGAGAGCTCTTCTTGCCGTGTGCTTTCGAAGCGTTGTTGGAAGTGGCTGAATATACTCATGACGTCACCTCGCTCGATACGTGGAGCCGGCGGCGGATCGTCAGTCGATGCTGGCAGCGACCGCAATGCGGCCGCTGTTTCCCCCCAGAACACCTTAAAAGTAACTACCGATGACCCACGCGCCGGTGTACCGGCTCTCCCCTGAATACGGATGGCCTAGGCTAAGGATAGTTCGGATTCGGAAAGATAAAGAAGGGATGCGCGAGAAGACTGGCTGACCGTTCGTCAGATGGCTCGCGAGCCCGCGTAGAACGCGGGATCAGCTGTCATAAAAATATTTTTTATCAGCCTTGCACGGTTTCGTCAGGGTAAGTGGCGCGCCACAGCTCAAAGCCGCCGTCCACGCTGTATACGTCGGAGAAACCCTGGCCCACCAGGTAAGCGGCAGCGCTCTGGCTGGAGTTGCCGTGGTAGCAGACAACGACCAGCGGCTTGTCCAGATCGGCCTTGGCAATGAAGTCGGCAATCGAGTGATTGTCCAGATGCACGGAGTCAGGAATGTGATTGCTTTGAAAAGTCTGCGCATCACGAACATCGACCAGCACTGCACCTTGCTCGCGCAGTGCCTGTGCCTGTTCAGGTGGAATACGTTTGAATTCGGTCATTGCCTGGGCTCCTGAGCCTGGGGGTTAGTGGCGGTGCCGGCCTGTGCGCTTGTAACAAGCCCGTTGGCGGCCTGGCCGACAGCATCGCAATTGCATTGGTGACGTTCAAGGGTATCAACGTTGAGCAGCGTCATCGAGCCGCCCCCAGACACATCCGCTGTCGAGGGCAAAGACCGGGCTCGTTGCAGCGACCCTCAAGCGCCGCCCAGTGGCCAAAAATGATTTTCAGCTCACGGGTCTTGCGTTTCGGGTGGCTGAACCAGGGCGCATAGCCAGGTATGGCGGTTTCAACGCCTTCCTTGCTCTTCAGGTCGAGCTTGCCGTCGCTGGTGCAGAAGCGCATACGGGTGAAGTAGTTGGTAATGACCCGCAAACGCGTGACGCCTTGCAGGTCGTTGTCCCACTTGGCCGGCTCATTGCCGTACATGCCGTCGAGAAAAGCGCCATACAGCTGGTCGTCCTGAAGTGCATGCTCGACTTCGGCTGCGTGCTTCAAGGCCTTTTTCAGCGACCACTGCGGCGCGATACCGGCATGCACCATGGCGACGTTGCGTTCTGCATCGTAGTGCATCAGCTTTTGCCGACGCACCCAGCCGAGCAATTCGTCACGATCCGGCGCTTCAAGGATTTCGCGCAGCGTATCGCCTTTTTTGAGCAGTTCGTGTTTACGGGCGACGGCAAGCAGGTGCAGGTCATGATTACCCAGCACACACACCAGCGATTCACGGAGGCCGTACAGGTAGCGAAGTGTTTCCAGCGATTGCGGACCACGGTTGACCAGGTCGCCCACCAGCCAGAGTCGATCATGCTCGGGGTTGAAGTGGACGTGCTCAAGCAGGCATTGCAGAGGTTCAAGGCAACCTTGCAGGTCACCAACGGCGTACACCGCCATCAGTGCAGCGAACCCGGGACGGCCAGACGAAAGGGCTCTATGACCGCCTCAAAGCGTTTACCGTCTTCAGCCAGCATCTGATAAGAGCCCTGCATATTGCCTACCCGGGTGGTCATTACCGTACCGCTGCTGTAGGTATGGCTTTTACCGACCTCGATCAACGGTTGCTGACCGACCACGCCCTCGCCGCGCACCTCTTCGACATGGCCGTCGCCGTCGGTGATAACCCAGTGACGCGACAGCAGCCTGGCAGGTAATTTACCGTTGTTGTGCACGGTGATGGTGTAGGCGAAAGCGAAGCGGTTCTGCTCGGGTTGCGACTGTTCCGAGAGAAAGCGTGTGACGACGCTGACGTCGACCTTGTAACGAGAATCGGGCATGCAATAGGCCTTGAAATCCATAACGAAAAAAAGGGCGTGTGCGGCAGGTAGACAAGTCTAGGACAAGTAAGCGGGAAATGACGACTGGCAGTGCCGTTTACTTGTCCTCAGGGTTCACTCTGTTACAGCTTTTTCGCTGAGAGTGTCTGCCAGGCGGACGAATGCAGCCAGATCGAGCTGCTCGGGACGCAAGCTGCCGTCTACTCCGGAAGCGGTAATCTCGTCGCTGGTCAACAGCAGCTTGAGCGTGTTGCGCAGGGTCTTGCGACGCTGGTTGAACGCTTCACGCACGATGCGCTCCAGCACACGGTGATCCTTGGCAGGGTGCGGCAGTGTTTCATAAGGGACGAGGCGCACAATGGCCGAGTCCACTTTCGGTGGCGGATTGAACGCCCCCGGTCCTACGTTGAACAGATGCTCCACGCGGCAATGGTACTGGACCATGATCGACAGGCGACCCCAGTCACCGCCGCCCGGACCTGCAGCCATGCGCTCGACCACTTCCTTCTGCAACATGAAGTGCATGTCGCGGATCAGGCTGGCGTTCTGCAACAGATGAAAAATCAACGGCGTCGAGATGTTGTACGGCAGGTTGCCCACGACACGCAGGCTGCGCGGTTCGGCGCCCAGACTGTTGAAGTCGAACTTCAGTGCATCACCCTGATGCAGGTTGAAATTCGGCTTGTTGCCAAACTGGCCGGTGAGGATCGGGATCAGGTCCTTGTCCAGCTCGACCACGTCCAGCTGCGCGCCGCTGTTGAGCAGCCCTTCGGTGAGTGCGCCCTGGCCCGGTCCGATTTCCAGCAGCCGGTCTTCAGGTTTGGCACGAATGGCGCGCAGGATTTTGTCGATAACGCCTGCGTCGTGCAGGAAGTTCTGCCCGAAACGCTTGCGCGCCCGGTGTTGGTATTGCTCGGTCATGAATGGGTCTCGGCCATCTGGTAGGCGGTTTGCAGTGCAACGTGCAGGCTGCCGGTATCAATGTTCGCGCTGCCAGCCAGATCCAGCGCCGTGCCGTGATCGACAGAAGTGCGGATGATCGGCAGGCCGAGCGTCACATTGACTGCTGCGCCGAAACCTTTGTATTTCAGCACGGGCAAGCCTTGGTCGTGGTACATCGCCAGCACTGCGTCGCAGTGCTCCAGATATTTGGGGGTAAACAGAGTGTCGGCAGGCAGTGGGCCGCGTAAGTCCAGGCCCTCGCTGCGCAGGCGCTCCAGAGTCGGTTCGATGATGTCGATTTCCTCTCGGCCCAGATGCCCGCTTTCGCCAGCATGAGGGTTGAGGCCGCAGACCAGAATACGCGGGTGGGCAATGCCGAACTTGTTCACCAGATCGGCATGCAGGATGCGTGTCACGCGCTCCAGTCGGTCCGGTGTTATGGCATCAGCCACTTCGCGCAACGGCAGGTGCGTGGTCACCAGTGCCACGCGCAGGTCGCCGGTCGCCAGCATCATCACCACCTGTTCGGTGTGGGTCAGTTCGGCAAGAAATTCGGTGTGTCCGGAAAAAGCGATACCGCCGTCGTTGATGACGCCTTTGTGCACCGGGGCAGTAATCATCCCGCTGAACAGCCCGTCGAGACAGCCTTGGCCAGCGCGAGTCAGGGTTTGCAGCACGAACGCTGCGTTGGCCTTGTTCAGCACACCGGTTTCTACCGCAACTGCCAGGGGCGTATCCCAGACATACAGGCTGCCGACAGGCGCAGGCAGGTCGGGAAGCGAATCAGGGGTGACGTCAAGCAGACTGACCGCCACACCCAGTTGCGCGGCCCGCTCAAGGAGCAGGTCACGGCTGGTGATGGCAATCAGAGGGTATGGCTGAGGCTGCGTGGCGAGCAGCAGGCAAAGGTCAGGACCAATGCCGGCCGGCTCGCCGGGTGTCAGGGCGAAACGCTTGGGTTTCACTGCGCAGCCTGGGTCGCGCCAGGGAGTTTGATCTCAACGTAGGCTTCGTCACGGATCTGACGCAGCCAGGTTTGCAGCTCTTCGTCGTACTTGCGGTTACGCAGTACGTTCAACGCCTGCTGTTCACGAGCTTGGTCGGTAGCGTCCGTGGAGCGACGACCGAGTACTTCGAGAACATGCCAGCCATACTGGGTCTGGAACGGTTTGGACAATTCGCCTTGTGGCGTTTCGTTCATGACCTGACGGAATTCCGGAACCAGAGAGTTCGGATCAACCCAGTTCAGATCGCCGCCATTGAGTGCCGAGCCCGGATCCTCCGAAAAGCTTTTCGCCAGTTCGGCGAAGTCTTCGCCATTCTGGATGCGGTCGTAGATTTTCTCGGCAAGACGCTTGGTTTCTTCTTCGTTACGGATTTCGCTTGGTTTGATCAGGATATGACGCACATGCACTTCATCACGCATTTGTGCCTGCCCCTGGCCGCCACGTTTTTCCAGTAACTTGAGGATGATGAAACCGCCTGGCGTGCGCGCTGGAGGCGTCACGTCGCCGACAGGCATCGCGCTGAGCATGTCACCGAACGGCGGTGGCAGTTGCGCAGCCTTGCGCCAGCCCATGTCGCCGCCTTCCAGTGCGTTTTCGCTGGAGGAGGTGGTGGCTGCGAGTCGGGTGAAGTCAGCACCTTTCTTCAGCTGGTCATAAATGCCCTTGGCTTTGACCGCAGCAGCCTGGATGGCATCCGAAGAGGCGCTGTCAGGCGTGGCGATCAGGATGTTGGCCAGGTGGAACTCTTCAGACAACTGAGCCTTGCCCTGATCGGAGGCGAGGAAGTTTTTCACTTCCTGCTGGGATACCTGGATACGTTCGGCCACCCGGCGCTGACGCACACGGCTGATGATCATTTCACGGCGCACCTGCTCGCGTGCATCGTTATAGGACAAACCGTCATGAGCCAGCGCGGCGCGGAACTGCTCCACGCTCATGTTGTTGCGCTGGGCAATGGTGCCAATGGCCTGATTGAGTTCGTCGTCGGAGACACGAATGCCGGACCGTTCGCCCATCTGCAGCTGCAGGTTTTCCAGAATCAGACGATCCAGAACCTGTGGTTGCAGGGCTTCTGCAGGCGGTACACCAGAGCCGCGCTTGGCAATGGTTTGCTGAACCTCACGTACACGCTGGTCCATCTGGCTTTTCATGATCACATCGTTGTCGACGATAGCCACGACACTGTCCAGAGGTTGAACCGCAGCATGCACTGCACCGCTCAGGAGTAACGCGCCCAGCATCAGCGGGCGCAGACAATCAGAAAGCTTGGTCTTCACGTTCACGATAACCTTGAATGCCTTTGTCGAGGAAGCTGTCTACCTTGGCGCCAGTTACACCGCCGAGCCCCTTCAACACGATTTGTAGGAATATGCCGCGGTCGCCTTTCTCGTTCTGAGGCGCTGCCTGACTGAACTCGTCGTAGTCGACCCAATAGCGGTTGACCAGACGCATTTTCCAGCAGCAGTTGTCGTACTCGAACCCGCCGAAAGCTTCGATGGTGCGCTCACGGTTGTAGTCATACTGCCAGCGGCTGATCAGGCTCCACTGCGGCACGATTGGCCAGATGACCGAGAAATCGTGCTGCTGGATCTTGTAGTAGTCCTTCACGTAGTTGGCATCACCCGGACGTCCGTAGTCGCCACCCCCCACGATCCAGCGGCCAGTGCTTTCGTCGTAACGAATCTGGTCGTTGCGATAGCGATAGCCGAGGTTGACGATCTTGTTCGGGTTGTCTTCAGGCTGGTAATGGAACATTGCGCTGCCCGAACGGGTGCTCTTGCTGTCCGGATCCCAGTTGAAATCGGAGTTGAAGCGCCAGTCGCGGTTGAAGCGGTATTCATATTCCAGTGCGTAAGGCGAAACGTTGGCGCGCGCATCATCACGATCAGCGAACACTACGCCAGGCAATTGCACCTTGCGGTCTTCGAAATACAGCGCCTGGCCGATGCTGAAGCGTTGACGTTCAAAGCCGTTGCTTTCAATCCAGCGGTTGGTGATACCCAGCGACAGCTTGTTCTCGTCGCCGATGCGGTCGGAACCGGTGAAGCGGTTGTCACGGAATAGCGAGGCATAGTTGAACGTGCTTTCGCTGGTGTCGAATACCGGGATGTCGGTCTGGTCTTTCTCGGGTACATAGAGATAGAACAGGCGCGGTTCCAGGGTTTGACGGTAATCCTTGCCGAACCAGTTGGTGTTGCGGTCGAAGTACAGGCCGCTGTCGACGCTGAAGATCGGCACGCTGCGGCTTTGACTACTGCTGTATTCCTCGCCAGCCAGAAGCGAGCTTTTGCCCTGACTGTCCAGGTCCAACGCGTACTGGGTGTAGACGTACTTAAGCTTCGGTGTCAGGAAACCATAGGTCCAGTTCATTGGCAGGCTGACGGACGGCGCCAGATTCAGGCGGTCCCCGTTTGCCCGGGCAAGGCCGGTGATGTTGTTGTCCAGGCGTGTCTCGGAGTTGCCATCTTCATCGATGAACGCGCCGCTGCGCAGATCACGTTCGAAGCGAACGGCTTCAGTCTGATAATCAAACTTCAGACCACCCGGGTTGTAAGGCAACGTACCGTTGAGCGTCAACTGTGGCAGGCGGTTGTAAGGCGTAACGTTCGCAACCGTAGCCAGCTTGTAAGCCTGAGCGTTGAGCACTGCCGAGTAGCTGTCGCCACGGTAGGTCAAAGAGCCCTGTTGGTTGAGGAAGTCAGTCCGTTTAACGCCGATCTGATCGGTTTCCAGATCCTGGAAGTAATACGGGTCGCTGATGTCGGTGTAATCAACCTGGGTCAGCCAGCGCGTATCAAGCCCGCCCTTGTGCTGCCAGTTGATCATCCAGCGAGTCTTGTCATAGTCCGACTGCAGCTTGCGGTCGTCGTTCTCGTCGTTCAGGTACGCGCCGCCAAACTGGCCTTCGCTGCCTTTGGTCAGGTAGCGGAACTCACCTTCCATCAGCAGGCCGCGGTCGGCCATGTAACGCGGGTACAACGTGGCGTCGTAGTTCGGTGCCAGGTTGAAGTAGTACGGAGTAACGAGCGTGAAACCGTTATCGCCGCCTGCCGCAATGGTCGGCGGCAGGAAGCCGGACTGGCGACGGTCGTCGATCGGGAAGTAGATATACGGCGTGTACAGAACCGGTATGTCCTTGACCCGCAGGGTAACGTTGGTCGCTGTACCAAAGCCGGTGGCCGGGTTCAGCGTGATGTTGTTGCCCTTGAGCGTCCAGGCGTTGCTGTTCGGCTCACACGAGGTGTAGGTACCGTCCTTGAGCCGGATGATCGCGTTCTCTGCACGCTTGGCGTACAGGGCGTTACCGCGAATGTTCGACTTGTGCAGGACGTACTCGGCATTGTCGACACGGGCTTCGCCGGTATCGAGTTGCAGCTCGGCCTTGTCACCGACGATCAGCGCGCCGTTGTCGCGCAGACGGACATCGCCGTTCAGCTCGCCACGGTTCTCGGCCTGATGCAGTGCGGCCTCCTGGGCCTGTACCTGCATGCTGCCCTGGCGCAACACGACATCACCTGCCAGCGTCGCGACCTGCGCTTCCTGTTCGTAACGCGAAGCCTTGGCTCCGACGAACATAGGCGCGTCTTTCATCGGCGTCTTGTCGTCCATGCCTGGGCGTATCGGCTCGACGTAGGCACCCGAGCAATACGGACCGGTCTCGGCCAGTTGTGCTGCGGTCAGCTTTTCGCGAGGAACCCAATCAAGGTGGCTGTAGTCAGCACTACGCGACCGCAGACCTTTGCCCTTGGCTTCGGTAACCAGTTGCGTACCTGCAACCTGCTCACCCGAAGAGGTGCCTTGCGAGGTGACTGTGCCGTTGGAACTGACCGACGTCGTGTCATGCACGGGGCGCGGAGGCAGGTCCACTGCAGCAGCATTGGATTTCGGCGCACAGTTCCAGGCACCCGAAGCAGAGACTGAGCAGTCATACTGTTCCGCGGCGACCACGAACTGAGTGGCCAGAGGTTGCATCGCCAGCAGACTGCCGGTTACGAGCAACGGAAATTTTTTACGAAACGCGGGGGATTTCAATGCCATCTTATTAGTCCGGGCTTCCTGCGCGCCATCTGCCCGCGGGGGGGCCGCACGCCTCTCGATGGGCTGAAAAAGATTCCGGATAATAAAGCATGACCCGCTTGACGGCTAGCGCCGTCGGAGACCCTTGTAATGTCAGATCAAGATATACGCCTGCAATCCCTGAAAGTTTGGCTCGATGAGCAGTTGCCAGCGCTGTTTGCGGCGCAAAATTGGGGCGCTGTACCCCCGGCCACATTGACTGCGGCCAGTAGTGACGCAAGTTTTCGTCGTTATTTTCGCTGGGAGGGCGCTGGCCGAACTTTTATTGTGATGGATGCGCCACCACCGCAGGAAAACTGCAAACCGTTTGTGGATATCGCTCATTTACTGAAAAAGTCGGGCATTAATGTTCCGGAAATTTATGCCGAAGACCTGACGCAAGGCTTTTTGCTGCTCAATGATCTTGGTCGTCAGACCTATCTGGATGTGATTGACGCTGACAATGCCGATGCCTTGTTCGCCGATGCAATCCAGGCGTTGCTGGCCTATCAGCAATTGCCGATGGACGCGCCGCTGCCTAGCTATGACGTCGCGTTGCTGCGTCGTGAGCTGGAGCTTTTCCCCGAGTGGTACGTGAAGCGCCACCTGGGTATCGAGATGGACGAGGCGCAACTGAGCGATTGGCAGCAGGCTAGCGAGTTGTTGATCAACAGCGCTCTGGCGCAGCCCAAAGTGCTGGTGCATCGCGACTACATGCCGCGAAACCTGATGATCAGCGAGCCCAACCCAGGCGTGCTGGATTTTCAGGACGCTGTCTACGGCCCGGTCACCTATGACGTGACCTGCCTGTTCAAGGACGCGTTCCTGAGCTGGCCACAAGAACGCGTCAGCGACTGGCTCAGGACCTACTGGGATCAGGCGCGCGCCGTTGGTATCCCGGTGCAGGAGGATTTTGCCGCCTTCGAGCGCGCCAGTGATCTGATGGGTGTTCAGCGCCATCTGAAGGTGATCGGTATTTTTGCCCGCATCTGCCACCGCGATGGAAAACCGCGCTATCTGCAAGACGTTCCGCGCTTTTTCGCTTATATAGAGGCAGTTCTGTCGCGCCGCCCCGAGCTGGCTCAGCTCGGGCAGTTGCTCACCAGTCTGCAGCAACCGGTAGAGACGGCTGTTTGATACGGCAGAGACGGCCTGAAAAACGGCCATTTTGAAAGAAACCTGATTGTGTTGAAGAGGACTGCATGAAAGCGATGATTCTCGCCGCCGGTAAAGGCGAGCGAATGCGCCCGTTGACCCTGCACACGCCCAAGCCATTGGTGCGTGCCGGGGGGATGCCGTTGATCGAGTACCACCTGAACGCCTTGCGCGCAGCCGGGTTTCACCAGTTGGTCATCAACCATGCCTGGCTGGGGCAGCAGATCGAGGATTATCTGGGCGACGGTCAGCGTTTCGACCTGAGTATCCGTTATTCCCCCGAGGGCCAGCCGCTGGAAACAGGCGGCGGGATTCATCGGGCATTGCCATTGCTGGGCGTTGAGCCCTTTGTGGTGATCAATGGGGATATCTGGACGGACTATGACTTCAGCGCGTTGCGCGTGCCGCTTACCGGTCTCGCGCATCTGGTGCTGGTCGATAACCCGGCACATCACCCCACTGGCGATTTCTCGCTGGTCGACGGGCAGGTGCGCGATGACGATTCGGCAGGTCAGCGGCTCACCTACAGCGGTATCGCCATCCTGCATCCACAGTTGTTTGCCGACTGTGAGCCCGGTGCGTTCAAACTCGCGCCGTTGTTGCGTGAGGCCATGCATCAAGGCCTGGTAACGGGTGAGCACCACAGAGGGCGTTGGGTCGATGTGGGCACTCACGAGCGTCTGGCAGAAGTCGAGCAGTTGCTTGCGGAGACCCGCTGAATGCTTTGGCCTGGCACATTGATCGGCGCGGGTGTCGGCTATGCAATTGCCAGCATCCCGGGCGCGATGCTGGGTGCTCTATTGGGGCAGGCGCTGGATCGTCGCCTGAAGCTGCAGAGCTGGGCGCACCTGCGTGAGCGTCTGGGCGGGCGGGCGGCGATACCTGCGGATGGCCTGCTGTTTGTATTGCTGGGCCGTCTGGCCAAGAGTGACGGACGTGTCCTGGCCAGCCATATTCATCAGGCCCGTACCGAAATGCGCCGTCTGAACCTGAACGAGGCGGATCAGTTGCGCGCCATCAACGCCTTCAAGCGTGGTCGTGATGGTGCCGACGGCCTGCGCAGTTATTTGCGCGGCCTGCACGGGCAGCCGGACACCGCCGAGGAGTTGTTGCGTGCCTGCTGGCGCATGGCCTGGGCGGATGGCAAGGCTTCCCGGGTCGAGCGTGAGCTGATCGGAGTATGGGGCATGTGGCTGGGCTGGACAGGGCCACAAGTCGAAGCGCTGGCTGCCGATCACGACCCGATGAAGCGTTCGCCGGTCAGCAGCGGGGATGACTACAAAAGCGCGATGACGCTTCTGGGAATAAAACCGGACACCGACCCGTCGAGCATCAAGCGCGCCTACCGCCGGCTGCTCAGTCGGCATCACCCTGACAAGGTTGCCGGTTCGGGTGCCAACCCTCAGCAAGTGCGGTTGGCGACCGACAAGACCAGCCAGTTGCATAACGCCTATCGGGTGGTGAAGGCCCGACGCGGGTTCAACTGAGCCTGCTCGTGCGTCGGGTGCTTGGCGTGAAGCTTATTTTTCTTCCTTGGCGTCTATCCAGCCACGAACCCTGCGGAACAGTTGTTCTTGCTCGGTATCTTCATTGCCTACGATATTGATCAGGCCAATCTGCGTAAAACCGGGGCCTTTGGCGCGTTTGCTGGCCTGCAGGCGTGCTTTGGCGGCCTGGTCCGGCGAGTTTTTGTAGATGAAGTCGGCGGTCTTTATTTTCAGCTGAGGCACCATGTCCAGCAGCGAAGGCGCAGCATTTACCGGCTCGCGCGCAGCAAGCATCACCAGCTTCTGCACGGCAGGCGATGTGCGTTCATTGAGGAATCTGGCTGCCCAGTAGGCGCCGCTGCTATGGCCGATCAATACGATGCTGCGGGCCTTGTTCTGCTGCGCAAAGCTGATCGCGCTTTCGATCCGCGCGAAGATGCGCTCGGCCTGAGCCTTGTTGAGTTCCTCGTCGGCAGCTGCCTTTGCGGTTGCTGCGGCAGCCAGGGCCTCGGCTTCAGCTGCCGGGTCTTGCGCTTTCGGACTGGCGTCCTTGGGGGATTCCTTGGGTTTGGCAGCGTTCGCGTCGGTCGGGGCGGCGTCGGGCTCGCGTGGCACCAGGCTGTTGTCCATCGCATCCGGCAGGGTGATGCTCAGGCTTGACCAGCCGACATCCGGAAACTTCCTTCGCAACGGGCCGACGGCATCCGGCCAGTCTGGTGACTCGGCGTCGCCAGGCACAATAATCACCGCGCCTTGGGGGGTGTCACTGTTTGCGGGCTTCCAGAGCGCGAGAAAGCTTTCGTCACCCGCCTGAAGCTGCTGCTGATCCTCGCGAGGCAATTGACGCTCCAGCGCTATCGCGTCTTCCTGCGAGCGGCTGAGCAGCGGTGCCCGTTCTACCGGTGCTTCGGCAGCAGCGTCTTTCGCCGGGGCCGGGTCGGCTGCGAGTACAGGCAGTGCGCAAGGCAGGACCAATGACAGAAACAATGCAGGAAACGTTGCGCGAAAGGTGTAGGACATCGGATATTCCAAGCCAGAAACTATCCCGGCAGCCTAATGGGTTGATCGGCTTTTGTCAGGCCTGAGCCTGCGCGGCATATGGCCGTCATACGAACACACGAGAGCGACACATTGATGATTGGTCTTCTGCGCACCGATTTTATCGGCTGCCTGGCTTTGCTCTTGATGGTTCAGATGGCCATTACGCAGGCTGACGAGCCACAAATGCCTGCGTCTGCG
Organism: Pseudomonas savastanoi; assembly: GCF_020917325.1. Classification (NCBI taxonomy): domain Bacteria; kingdom Pseudomonadati; phylum Pseudomonadota; class Gammaproteobacteria; order Pseudomonadales; family Pseudomonadaceae; genus Pseudomonas; species Pseudomonas savastanoi. The sequence goes on along the minus strand of NZ_CP076652.1, from coordinate 5,368,170 downwards.
CAGTTGAGTTCAGCACAGCGTAGCTGGCTCGACCAGCACGGTCCGCTGCGGGTGGGTCTGGTGTTGCGTGCGCCTTATGCTCAGTTTGATCAGCGTTTGCAGCAGTTGTCCGGAGCCAATGTCGACCTGATGAATGCGCTGGCCTCGACGCTACCGGTCGAGTTGCTGTGGCGAAACTTTCCTGATCAGGCGGCGCTTGAGAAGGCCCTGGCCAATGGTGAAATCGATGTTGCGCCTGGCTTGATGCAGAGCCCGGCGGGCCTGCGTCTGTGGTTGTTTTCCGATCCGTATCTGCGTGTTTCGCAACTGTTGATCGGCGAACGCGATGGCAGCACTACCGTGGACCTCGAGAAACTCGACAGCCTTTCGCGGGTTGCTGTACGCATGCCAGGCCCTGCCGCCGATTACCTGCGCAGCAACTTTCCGCACCTGAACCTGCAAGGCGTGCCGCTGGAGCGTCAGGCGCTGCAATTGCTGCTCAGTCAGCAGGCACGCTATGCCGTGGTGGACGAAGCGCAGCTCAGCCGCCTGCTCCGCGAGCCGGAATTTGCCGGGCTGGCGGTAGTGGGGGATATCGGGCTGCCGCAATTGTTGCGCGTGGCTTCGCGCCGTGACATGCCGGAGCTGGCCGCCATCGTCAGCGAAGCGTTGCGCGCGATTCCTGCCAAAGAGCTTGAGCAACTGCACGCGCGCTGGATGCCGCTCACCCCATCGCATTTCATCGAGTCGACCAAGCTCTGGAAAAACCTGTGCATTCTGCTGCTGGTGATGCTGCTGGCCTGTTTTGCGATCGTGGTCTGGCAGCGTCGCCAGCAGCAGGCGCAGGAGCAGGAGTTGCTGCGCGCGCGTGAAGAGCTTGCCCGTCGCGTTGAAGGTGAGGAGGCGCTGCGTCTGGCGCAATTCTCCATCGACCAGAGCACCGTCGGCATCCTTTGGGTCAATTGGGACAGTCGTGTGCGTTACGCCAACCGGGCGGCGGAATCCATGCTCGGCTACGCGCCGGGACAGGTGGTCGAGCGCCCGCTGATTGATTTCGAGCCCGGTCTGCATATGGACCGCTGGCTCAACCTGTGGAAGAACGCACGTTCCCGCGAAGACAGCCCGCAGGTGTTCGAGGCTCATTGTCTGCGCGCTGATGGCAGTCTTCTGCCTGCCGATGTCTCGTTGAGCTTCCTGCGCTTTCACGAGGCGGAATACCTGGTGGTGTTTCTCAGCGACGCCAGCGAACGACGCCGTGCGCATGATCAGTTACGTGAATTATCAGCGCACCTGGAAAGCGTGCGTGAAGAAGAGAAGGCGCGTATTGCTCGCGAGGTGCATGACGAGCTGGGGCAGATGCTGACGGTGCTGAAGCTGGAAACGTCGATGTGCGAGCTGGCCTATGCAGACCTGGATCCCGGCCTTGGTGAGCGACTGGACAGCATGAAGCGTCTTATCGCTCAGCTGTTTCAACTGGTGCGTGATGTTGCCACGGCATTGCGGCCACCGATTCTCGACGCCGGCATTGCGTCGGCCATCGAGTGGCAGGCACGCCGTTTCGAGGCGCGCACGCAAATCCCTTGTCTGGTGCAGGTGCCGGACAACCTGCCAGTGCTTAGCGATGCCAGAGCCACAGGCATGTTCCGGATTCTTCAGGAAGCGCTGACCAACGTCATGCGCCACGCCCAGGCGCACACGGTGGAAATCAGCCTGACGTTGCAGGATGGCGTGATGTGCATGACCATCGCCGATGACGGGCAGGGGTTTGTCGTCGAGTCGGGCAGGGTGGTTTCATTCGGTCTGGTCGGGATGCGCGAGCGGGTGCTGATGCTCGGCGGCAGACTGGAGCTGGACAGCGAGGCCGGTGAGGGCACAACCTTGCGCGCCTACATCCCGTTGGACCCCGTCGCACAGGAGCGAAGCCAGTGATTCGTGTTTTGGTAGCCGAAGACCACACCATCGTGCGTGAAGGGATCAAGCAACTGATTGGTCTGGCCAGAGACCTGCAAGTGGTCGGTGAGGCCAGCAACGGCGAGCAGTTGCTCGAAACCTTGCGTCATGTGACTTGCGAAGTGGTTTTGCTGGATATCTCCATGCCCGGCGTCAATGGTCTTGAGGCGATTCCGAGGATTCGCGCACTGGCCAGTCCGCCCGCCATTCTGGTGCTGTCGATGCACAATGAAGCGCAGATGGCGGCACGTGCGCTGAAAGTCGGGGCCGCAGGTTATGCCACCAAGGACAGCGACCCGGCGCTGCTGCTGACGGCAATTCGTCGGGTCGCGGCAGGCGGGCGCTATATCGACCCGGACCTCGCCGACCGCATGGTTTTTGAAGTGGGCCTGACCGATAGCCGGCCTTTACACTCATTGTTGTCGGAGCGCGAGTTCTCGGTGTTCGAGCGCCTGGCGCAGGGTGCCAACGTCAACGACATCGCTCAGCAACTGGCCCTGAGCAGCAAGACCATCAGCACCCACAAGGCGCGGCTGATGCAGAAAATGAAACTCAACTCACTGGCCGATCTCGTCAAATACGCGATGGAGCACAAACTGCTCTGAGTCTGAAAACGACACTCCAGTTGAGTGTCGGGTCGGTGCTCTACTCACAACTATCGTGCGACGCTCCGCGTCGGCATGCCGTTCTGGACGCTCCGCGTCCTCTTTTGTGACGCAGAGCGTCACGCACTGCATTCCCACGCTGGAGCGTGCGGAACGATCAGGCTGGCCGACATATCCAATCGCGCCATCGCTGTAGGGCAATCCCTACCCCTGGCCTTCCAGCCAGCCTAGGCGATTCTCTCCCGGCCCCCGATTTGCCGGGGCTTCGGGCTGCTCTAGGCTTGAGCCCACGCAGACAAAACAAAGGTGTGGGTAATGAGCGACGTCGATACAAGCGCTGGAGCAAATGATGTTCTGGTCAGCTTTCGTGGTGTGCAGAAGAGCTACGACGGCGAAGCACTGATCGTCAAAGACCTTAACCTGGATATTCGCAAAGGTGAGTTCCTGACCCTGCTCGGGCCTTCCGGCTCCGGCAAGACCACCAGCCTGATGATGCTGGCCGGTTTCGAAACCCCGACTGCCGGCGAAATTCTTCTCGGTGGGCGCGCCATCAACAATGTGCCGCCGCACAAGCGCGACATCGGCATGGTGTTTCAGAACTACGCGTTGTTTCCACACATGACCGTGGCCGAGAACCTGGCGTTCCCGCTGTCGGTGCGTGGCATGAGCAAGACCGATGTTGGCGAGAAAGTTAAAAAGGCGCTGGGCATGGTCCAGCTGGACACCTTTGCACATCGTTACCCGGCGCAGTTGTCCGGTGGTCAGCAGCAGCGTGTGGCGCTGGCGCGTGCGCTGGTGTTCGAACCGCAACTGGTGCTGATGGACGAACCGCTCGGCGCGCTCGACAAGCAACTGCGCGAGCACATGCAGATGGAGATCAAACATCTGCATCAGCGTCTGGGTGTGACCGTGGTCTACGTGACCCACGATCAGGGTGAAGCCCTGACCATGTCCGACCGGGTCGCCGTCTTCCATCAGGGCGAGATCCAGCAGATCGCACCGCCCCGCAGCCTGTACGAAGAGCCGAAGAACACCTTTGTGGCCAACTTCATCGGCGAGAACAACCGCCTCAATGGACGTCTGGTCAGCCAGGACGGCGACCGCTGTGTGGTCGAGCTGGAGCGTGGCGAGAAAGTGCATGCGCTGGCGATCAACGTCGGCCAGCCTGGCGGCCCGGTGACCCTGTCGATCCGTCCTGAGCGCATCAACCTCAATGGTCGCAGCGAGAATTGTGCAAACCGTTTTTCCGGCCGTGTGGCTGAGTTCATCTACCTGGGTGACCACGTTCGCGTGCGTCTGGAGGTAGCAGGCAAGAGCGACTTCTTCGTCAAACAGCCGATTGCCGAACTGGACCCTGGCCTGAGTGTGGGCGACGTGGTGCCCATCGGCTGGCAAGTCGAGCACGTTCGCGCGCTCGACCCCTTGCAGCAAGTGCATTGATCTACCGATAAAAGCAATAACAGAGGCGACCTGATCGCCCATCCCAATCGCTTACCAACACTGCTCGTGGAGAAAAGAACCTATGTTGAAGTCTTTGAAGTTCACCGCCATCACGTTGGGCCTCATGTGCGCCGCGCAGGCCATGGCAGCCACCGACCTGACCGTCATCTCCTTTGGCGGTGCCAACAAGGCCGCTCAGGAAAAGGCGTTCTACGCGCCGTGGGAAAAGGCCGGTAACGGCAAGATCATCGCCGGTGAATACAACGGTGAGATGGCCAAGGTCAAAACCATGGTCGACACCAAGAGCGTTTCCTGGGACCTGGTAGAAGTCGAATCGCCGGAACTGGCCCGTGGTTGCGATGAGGACATGTTCGAAGAGCTGGACCCGAAACAGCTGGGCAATGCCGCTGACTTCGTGCCTGGCGCCATCACCACCTGCGGTGCCGGTTTCTTCGTCTGGTCCACCGTGCTGGCATACAACGCCGACAAGGTCGCCACAGCTCCAAACGGCTGGGCCGATTTCTGGGACACCAAGAAATTCCCGGGCAAGCGCGGTCTGCGTAAAGGTGCCAAGTACACGCTGGAATTCGCCCTGATGGCTGACGGCGTTGCGCCGAAAGACGTTTATAAAGTGCTGGCCAGCAAAGACGGCCAGGACCGCGCGTTCAAGAAGCTCGATGAACTCAAGCCAAACATTCAGTGGTGGGAAGCAGGCGCACAGCCGCCGCAGTACCTCGCTTCCGGTGACGTGGTGATGAGCTCGGCCTACAACGGCCGGATCGCTGCTGTGCAGAAGGAAAGCAACCTCAAGGTCGTGTGGACCGGTGGCGTATATGACTTCGATGCCTGGGCCATCCCGAAGGGCTCGAAAAACGCCGATGCCGCGAAGAAGTTCATCGCCTACATGCTGAGCCCCGAGCAGCAGAAGACCTATTCGCAGAATATCGCCTACGGCCCGGCCAATACCCAGGCGGTCAAGCTGCTGGACAAGGAAACCCTGCAGAACATGCCGACCACGCCTGAGAACATCAAGGATCAGGTGCAGATGGACGTAGCGTTCTGGACCGACAACGGCGAATCCCTTGAGCAGCGTTTCACTGCCTGGGCTGCCAAGTAAACAGGCTGCATCACGTCAGATCCGGGCGCTCTCTGCTGTAGGGAGCGCCCTCTCGTTGAAAGATTCCGGAGTTCGCTATGGCCATCGCCGTGCCCCTGACTGAAGGCGCCAGCCCTAACTTGAAGCAACGTCTCGCTCGCGCCGAGCGGGTCAACCGCTGGAAGGCTCAGGCATTGATCGCTCCGCTGGTGATTTTCCTGCTGTTAGTGTTTCTGGTGCCGATTGCTGCGCTGCTCTATAAGAGTGTCGGCAACCCGGAAGTCGTGACTGCACTGCCGACCACAGTGGTCGAAGTGCAAAAGTGGGATGGAAAAGGGCTGCCGCCCGAGTCGGTCTACAAGGCAATGAGCCTGGACCTGGCCGAAACACGCAAGAATTCCACGCTGGGCGATCTGTCCAAGCGTCTGAACATGGAACTGGCCGGTTATCGCAGCCTGCTGAGCAAGACCGCTCGCGCCTTGCCGTTCAAGACTGAACCGGCCTCTTATAAAGAAGCGCTCGAAGCGCTGGACGAGCGCTGGGGTGACCCGGCCTATTGGCAGGCGGTGCGCCGCAATACCAGCAGCATCACCCCGTATTACCTGCTTGCGGCGGTAGACCATCGTATCGACGACCTTGGGGAAGTGGCGCCTGCAACCCCGGATCAGTCAATCTATCTGGATATCTTCGCCCGCACCTTCTGGATGGGCCTGGTGATTACCGCGATCTGCCTGGTGCTGGCTTATCCGCTGGCTTACCTGCTGGCCAGCCTGCCTGCGCGGCAGAGCAACCTGCTGATGATTCTGGTGCTGTTGCCGTTCTGGACCTCGATTCTGGTGCGGGTGGCTGCCTGGATTGTGTTACTGCAGTCGAGCGGTCTGATCAACAGCGCGTTGCTGGCGATGGGCATCATCGATAAGCCGCTGGAACTGGTCTTCAATCGGGTGGGCGTATACATCTCGATGGTGCATATCATGCTGCCGTTCATGATCCTGCCGATCTACAGCGTGATGAAAAACATCTCCCCGACTTACATGCGTGCCGCCATTTCGCTCGGCTGCCATCCGTTCACCAGTTTTTGGCGCGTGTACTTTCCGCAGACCTACGCCGGGATCGGTGCAGGCTGTCTGCTGGTGTTCATTCTGTCGATCGGCTACTACATCACCCCGGCCTTGCTGGGCAGCCCGAACGACCAGATGGTCAGCTACTTCGTCGCCTTCTATACCAACACCAGCATCAACTGGGGCATGGCCACCGCGCTCGGCGGGTTACTGCTCTTGGCGACCATCGTGCTGTACCTGATTTATAGCTGGCTGGTCGGCGCCAGCCGCCTGCGTCTGAGCTGAGGAGTGTCACCATGTTGAACCCCTACACATCGCCGATCGAACGCATCTGGTATTACGCCCTGCGCATCATCTGTGCGCTGGTGCTGCTCTTTCTCGTGTTACCGGTGCTGGTCATCGTGCCGTTGTCGTTCAATTCAGGCAGCTTTCTGGTCTATCCGCTGCAAGGGTTCTCGTTGCAGTGGTATCAGGACTTCTTCAACTCTGCCGAGTGGATGCGCGCGCTGAAGAACAGCATGATCGTTGCCCCGGCCGCTACGTTGTTGGCGATGGGCTTCGGCACGCTGGCGGCGATCGGCCTGACCCGTGGCAACTTTCCCGGCAAGGCGCTGGTCATGGCGCTGGTGATTTCGCCGATGGTGGTGCCAGTGGTTATCGTCGGTGTCGCCAGTTACCTGTTCTTCGCGCCACTGGGCCTGGGCAACAGCTACACCTCGCTGATTCTGGTCCACGCGGTACTGGGCGTGCCGTTCGTGATCATTACCGTGTCGGCCACTTTGCAGGGTTTCAACCACAATCTGGTACGCGCTGCCGCCAGCCTCGGTGCATCGCCGCTGACTGCATTCCGTCGCGTGACCCTGCCATTGATTGCGCCAGGGGTGATTTCCGGTGCGCTGTTCGCCTTCGCGACCTCGTTCGACGAAGTGGTGGTGACGCTGTTCCTCGCCGGGCCGGAGCAGGCGACCTTGCCTCGGCAGATGTTCAGCGGCATTCGCGAAAACCTCAGCCCGACCATCGCTGCCGCCGCGACCTTGCTGATCGGCTTCTCCGTGCTGTTGCTGCTGGTACTGGAGTGGTTACGCGGGCGTAGTGAAAAACTCCGAACGGCTCAATAACCGGGCGCCGCAAGTTTCAAGCTGCCAGCCAAGGCGAATCCATTGGCGTGCAGCTTGAGGCTTACCGCTCCGGGCGAAGCTTGGCGTACAATCCGCGCACCGTGATTCTGCTCAAACAGGTGCGTCATGCAGCCCTTCGTTATTGCCCCATCGATTCTTTCCGCTGACTTCGCCCGTCTGGGCGAGGAAGTCGACAGCGTGCTGTCCAGCGGCGCCGACTTTGTCCACTTCGATGTGATGGACAATCACTACGTCCCGAACCTGACCATTGGTCCGATGGTGTGCAGCGCGTTGCGCAAATATGGCGTTACTGCACCGATCGATGTGCATTTGATGGTCAGCCCGGTGGATCGCATCATCGGGGATTTCATCGAGGCAGGTGCCACCTATATTACCTTTCACCCGGAAGCGACCCAGCACATTGATCGTTCGTTGCAACTGATCCGTGAAGGCGGCTGCAAGGCGGGGCTGGTGTTCAACCCGGCAACTCCGCTGAACCTGCTGGAGTACGTGATGGATAAGGTCGACATGATTCTGCTCATGAGCGTCAACCCGGGTTTCGGCGGGCAGAAGTTCATTCCCGGCACGCTCAACAAGCTGCGTGAAGCGCGGGCGTTGATCGATGCGTCGGGCCGTGACATCCGTCTGGAAATCGACGGTGGCGTAAACGTCAACAACATCCGTGAGATCGCAGCGGCAGGTGCTGATACCTTCGTTGCCGGTTCAGCCATTTTCAACGCACCGGACTACCGGGAAGTGATCGAGAAAATGCGCGCAGAACTGGCAGCATCCCGCGCATGAGCGGCTTTGAGCAGCTGTTTGCAGGCAAGTTGCCCAGGCTGATCATGTTCGATCTGGACGGGACCCTGGTGGACTCGGTCCCTGATCTGGCAGTAGCGGTGGATACCATGCTGGCTGAACTTGGCCGGCCAATAGCCGGGCTTGAATCGGTCCGTGCCTGGGTAGGCAATGGTGCTCCGGTGCTGGTACGCCGCGCACTGGCCAACCAACTCGACCACAGTGGTGTCGATGATGCTCTGGCTGAGCAGGGCCTGGAAATCTTCATGCGTGCCTACGCCCAGAAGCACGAGTTCACCGTGGTCTACCCCGGCGTGCGTGAAACCCTGAAATGGCTGCAGAAGATGGGCGTCGAAATGGCTCTCATCACCAACAAACCGGAGCGCTTTGTCGCGCCGCTGCTGGATGAGATGAAGCTGGGGCGTTTCTTTCGCTGGATCATCGGTGGCGACACCATGCCGCAGAAAAAGCCTGACCCTGCCGCACTGTTTTTCGTAATGAAAATGGCGGGTGTTCCGGCCTCGCAAGCACTGTTCGTTGGCGACTCGCGCAGTGATGTACAGGCTGCCAAGGCGGCCGGTGTTGCCTGTGTCGCGTTGAGTTATGGCTACAACCATGGCCGGCCGATTGCCGAGGAAAACCCGGCAATGGTCATCGATGATCTGCGCAAGCTGATTCCCGGTTGCCTGGACATGGACGCTGAGATACTGTTGCCCGACATCAAACGTCCCTCCTCAAGAGAATCCATCGTGGTGGTCACTCGCAAGCTCTGGATGAAAGTCATCAAGGCCCTGGCCCGCTGGCGTTGGCGCGCCTGACCTGATCCTGGCCGGCCTGCCGGCACGTTTGCCTGACTGACCGTTTTTCCTCAAACCACGAGGTTGCTCATGAACCGTGAAGAATTCCTGCGTTTGGCCGCTGAAGGCTACAACCGTATCCCGCTTGCCCGCGAAACCCTGGCCGACTTCGACACGCCGCTGTCGATCTACCTCAAGCTTGCCGATCAGCCCAACTCCTATTTGCTGGAGTCGGTTCAGGGCGGCGAGAAGTGGGGGCGTTATTCGATCATCGGCCTGCCATGCCGCACCGTGATGCGCGTTCATGGCCATCACGTCAGCGTGACCCACGATGGCGTCGAGATCGAAAGCCTGGATGTCGAAGACCCGCTGGACTTCGTCGAGACCTTTAAAGCGCGATACAACGTACCGACGATTGCCGGGCTGCCACGCTTCAACGGCGGGCTGGTGGGCTACTTTGGCTACGACTGTGTGCGCTATGTCGAGAAGCGTCTGGCCAACTGCCCGAATCCCGACCCGCTCGGCGTGCCGGATATCCTGTTGATGGTGTCTGACGCGGTCGTAGTGTTCGACAACCTGGCGGGCAAGATGCACGCCATCGTGCTGATCGATCCGGCGCAACAGGATGCCTACGCACGTGGCGTTGCGCAGCTTGATGAACTGATGCACAAACTGCGTCAGCCGATCACGCCGCGCCGCGGTCTTGATCTGGACCGACCTCCGGCCGCCGATCCGGTGTTTCGCTCCAGCTTTACTCAGGATGATTACGAGGCTGCGGTCGACACAATCAAGCAGTACATCCTTGCTGGCGACGTGATGCAGGTTGTCCCGTCACAGCGCATGTCCATCGATTTCAGCGCCGCGCCCATCGATCTGTATCGGGCGCTGCGCTGCTTCAACCCGACGCCTTACATGTACTTCTTCAACTTCGGCGATTTCCATGTCGTCGGCAGTTCGCCGGAAGTGCTGGTGCGGGTCGAGGACAACCTGATCACGGTGCGTCCAATCGCCGGTACTCGCCCTCGCGGTGCCACCGAAGAGGCTGATCTTGCGCTGGAAGAAGACCTGCTGTCCGATCATAAGGAAATCGCCGAGCACCTGATGCTCATCGATCTGGGCCGTAATGACGTTGGGCGGGTGTCCGAGATCGGTACGGTCAAACTGACCGAGAAGATGGTTATCGAGCGTTATTCCAACGTGATGCACATTGTTTCCAACGTCACCGGTCAACTGAAAAGCGGGCTGACGGCAATGGATGCACTGCGGGCGATTCTGCCGGCTGGCACGTTGTCTGGCGCACCGAAAATTCGCGCCATGGAAATCATCGACGAGCTGGAGCCGGTCAAGCGCGGCGTCTATGGCGGCGCGGTGGGGTATATGGCCTGGAATGGCAACATGGACACGGCCATCGCGATTCGTACTGCGGTGATCAAGAACGGTGAACTGCATGTACAGGCCGGTGGCGGTATCGTTGCCGACTCGGTGCCGGCACTGGAATGGGAAGAAACCCTGAACAAGCGCCGCGCCATGTTCCGTGCTGTAGCCCTGGCGTCGCAGCCTGCCGAGGGTTGAGCAGGCTTGCTGCTCTGCGTCTCAAAGCAGACGCAGAGCATCGCACGATAGTCGAGATCATCGTTCCTCACGCTCCAGCGTGGGGATGCCGTGGGTGACGCTCCGCGTCACAGATTTGCGCCGCGCTGCAGTTCTCAGGAGAGGACGCGGAGCGTCCAGAACGGCATGCGACGCGGAGCGTCGCACGATAGTCAGACCCCGAAAAAGCGCCACGTACGATAGTCGAGATCATCGTTCCTCACGCTCCAGCGTGGGAATGCCGTGGGTGACGCTCCGCGTCACAGATTTGCGCCGCGCTGCAGTTCTCAGGATAGGACGCAGAGCGTCCAGAAAGGCATGCGACGCGGAGCGTCGCACGATAGTCAGACCCCGAAAAAGCGCCACGTACGATAGTTGAGATCATCGTTCCTCACGCTCCAGTGAACTGCCCCCCAAAAGTTGGACGGTTTAGCTTGCCGCCTGAGCCCTATACTTTACGGGGCTTTGACCGTTGAGCTTCAGCTTGATGCGGTCATGGTTGTAGTAGTGGATGTACTCATCCAGACCTGCTTTCAACTCATCGATGCTTTCAAACTGTTTCAGGTAGAAAAACTCGGATTTCAGTGTACCGAAAAAGCTTTCCATTGCCGCATTGTCCAGGCAGTTGCCCTTACGGGACATGCTTTGTTTGACGCCTCGTACCGATAGCTTATGGCGATACTGCGCATGTTGATACTGCCAGCCCTGGTCCGAGTGCATCACAAGCTTCGGCTCGTCCTGCAACTGCTGAAGCGCCTTGTCCAGCATGCTGGTGACCAGCTCAAAGCTCGGCCTTGTCGACACTTCATACGCCACGATTTCACCGTTGTACAAGTCCATCACGGGTGAGAGATACAGCTTTCGATTGCCTACCTTGAACTCAGTCACATCGGTCACCCACTTCTGGTTCGGGCGTTGCGCGCTGAAATTGCGCTCCAGCAAATTCGGCGCAATGGTTCCGATTACGCCCTTATAGGAGCGGTATTTTTTGGGGCGCACCACTGATCGCAGGCCCAGTTCTGCCATCAGTCGTTCTACAACCTTCTTGTTGACCAAAATACCTGCATTGCGAATGACCGCCGTGATACGCCGAGCGCCATAAAGGCCTTTCTCCTCGTGGTAAATGCTTTCGATTAACTGTTTCAAAGCAGCATCGGGATCGGGTCTGGATTGCACCTGAACCTGGTAGTAAAACGTGCTGCGTGCCAAGCCCGCCAGCCTCAGCAGAGCGCAAAGCGGGAACCGGCCTCTCAGTTGCTTGATGATCAGGGCTTTTTCGGTTGCCGTCGTTTCTGCTCCTTCAGCTCTTCCAACTTTTTTAGGTAAGCGTTCTCCATGCGCAGATATTCAAGCTCGCTCATCAACTGGTCGCGCGTCTTCTGCGTATCGTCGGCGGTTACTGGTTTGGCGGGATAAGGCTTCTTTGGCATGGCGACAGGCTTTCTTCTGGCAGGAACATACGGGGCTGTACCGCTACTGTAATGCCGCTTTTCCCAAATGACTATTTGGCCGGGATCCCCGATACCAAAATGCGCAGCGGCCTGACGGAGCGACAGCTTGTGTTCACGCCTGTGTTCAAGCACTGAGCGCTTGAAAGCTTCGCTGTATCGAAGACCAGGCTTGCGATGGCCGGTGTGACCATGACTCTTGTAGTTAGCGACCCAGCGTCGAAGCAGACTGAAATCGATTGAGAACTGGCGGGCTACCATACGAAAGCCCATGTTGCCTTCAAGATACGCTTTGACGACAGTGAGCTTGAACTGCTCTGAATACTTACCCATTTGAACACCCCCATGAGGTCGGATTGGTGTCCAACTTCTTGGGGGCAGTTCACCAGCGTGGGAATGCCTTGGGTGACGCTCCGCGTCAGAGATTTGCACCGCGCTGCAGTTCTCAGGATAGGACGCAGAGCGTCCAGAAAGGCATGCGACGCGGAGCGTCGCACGATAGTCAGACCCCGAAAAAGCGCCACGTACGATAGTTGAGATCATCGTTCCTCACGCTCCAGCGTGGGAATGCCGTGGGTGACGCTCCGCGTCACAGATTTGCGCCGCGCCGCAGTTCTCAGGATAGGACGCGGAGCGTCCAGAACGGCATGCGACGCGGAGCGTCGCACGATAGTCAGGCCCCGAAAAAGCGCCACGTACGATAGTTGAGATCATCGTTCCTCACGCTCCAGCGTGGGAGTGCCGTGGGTGACGCTCCGCGTCATAGATTTGCGCCGCGCCGCAGTTCTCAGGAGAGGACGCGGAGCGTCCAGAACGCCATGCGACGCGGAGCGTCGCACGGTAGTGAAACCCTGAAAAAGCGCCACGCACGATAGTTGAGATCATCGTTCCTCACGCTCCAGCGTGGGAATGCCGTGGGTGACGCTCCGCGTCACAGATTTGCGCCGCGCCGCAGTTCTCAGGAGAGGACGCGGAGCGTCCAGAACGGCATGCGACGCGGAGCGTCGCACGATAGTGAAACCCTGAAAAAGCGCCACGCACGATAGTCAGATTATCGTGCCTCACGCTCGCTCCTGCGGCCTGTCTAGAAACTCATACTCAACGCAACATTTACCCCTTGCTGGGTCACGTCGTCGTTCTTGCGCCAGTTGTAGTTGCCGCGCAGTGTCAGGTCTTGGGTCAGCTTCTGGCTGACGCCCAGCGTTGCCCGATTCAGGTCGCGTTGCGGTGTGTAACCTTCCAGCGTGAAACCCACTGACTGTACGCTGTTGAGCGCCATGGTCACGTCCTGCTGATCGGTCTCGAACTCCCTTTCATGGGCAACTTCTCCCCATACCTGCGTGCTCGGTGTCACCTGGAACTTGCCCTGCAGACCAACGCCTGCACGCCGCGACTTGCGGGTCTGATCACTGAAGGTCAGTGCCGTCGAGCGATCACCTTTTTCCGAGTAGCCATCGACATCGATATGCGCGTAGTCGGCGCTGACAAAAGGCGACAGATGCCAGCGGCTGGCAGCCCCCGCGATGTCGAAGCCGATTCGCCCGCTGGCCGCCCACATCTCGCCGTCGGTATCGCCTTTTTCCTGACCCTCGCTGACCCCCAGCGCGAACTTGCGCTCGGCATTTTCGTAATCAAGCTTGCCGCCCGACACCGCCAGATCACCCCACCAATGGTTGGCCTGATACTGCAGAAACGCGGTGGCGATGTAGCTGTTGAGCTTGTAGTCCGAGTCCCTGGGGCCCGCCTCAAGATTCTGGCGATAAGCCCCGGCAACAACACCGGTGCGCCAGTTTTCGGCAAACCGGTAGCTGCCGCCTATGGTCAGGTTATAGCCTCTTCCGTCAGCATCAGCCGAGCTGTTCTGCGCGTCGAAGTCCATTTTCTGACCGCCTGCCGAAAGCATGCTCTGCCACTGCCCGACACCTTGCCAGTTGCCCCAGTCGCTGAGCCACTGGGCGCGAATTTCGTCCTGATGCATACGCAGCGTGCCATTGGCCATTTCCGGCAGCAGGGAGACTTCCCAAGGGGCCGAAAGCAGCGAGTAGGCGTAGTCGGCCAGCAACCTCTGTCCGGCCTCGGTCGGGTGCACGCGATCGTTGAAGAACAGCCGGTTCGGATTCGGCGTCGTACTGGACCTGCCGTTGGTGGTGCTTTCCCGGCAGCTATTGCCGCTGAAACAGGTGCTGACCAGATTCTCGTTGGGATCGAACCCGAAGCGTGCCGGTTCAGCGAGGATCTCATTGATCAGCAACGGAACGTTCAGCGGAATGATCTGGGCATTGATCTGCGCCAGTCGGCTGACCAGTTGCTGATTGAAGCCCGCGCTGAGTGCCGAGGTGGCCGAAGCCAGTGGCGAACCGCTCAAGGCTGGCGTTTTACCGATGTCCGGCAGCAACCAGACCATGATGTAGCGCGCACCGGCCTGTTGCAGGGCTTGCGCGCTGTCAGCCAGCTGATTGGCGGCTTGCGCTGCGCTGCTGGCACTCACCACGCGACCCTGCAGGAAGTCGTTGCCGCCTCCGGTCAGGTAATAAAGCGCATTGGGGTCGGCGCGAAAACCGTTTGCGGGCAGGTAGCCGGTCCGGCTGCGCAGCAGTGTGCCTGTGTTCGGGTCGACAACGGTGGATTGCGAGTTGATCGACTCAAGAATCTGGTCGGTCCGATAGCCGCCGACTGCCCAGTTATTGCCATCCGGGGCGCCCAGCGCAGCATTGACTGGCGACGTGGAGGCCGCCAGATCTCCTGCCGGAACACCGAGCATTCTGCCAATCAGCGTCGATGAGTTCAGATTGAACACTTCACCGCTGCCGTCCTGATACGTGGGGCCGACACGATTGGTGAACCTTAGCGTAGAGCCCCTTGGCCCTGCGGTATCCGGAAACTGCCCGGCATCGGCCAGACTGTCACCGAACACCACCATGGTCGAATAGGGCGCGGCAGCAGCGGTGCCGCAGGCAAGCGATAACAGGCAGGCCGCGAAGGGCCAGCGCCTCGATGTCTTGGTCATGAACGGATCCCGATTGTTTTTGTTTTGTACCGGAAACGTAGCAAGATTTTTCATGGCTGCAAAGTTTGATGAACATTATCGCGCTGCGGCGGTGCTTTTTTGACCTCAGGCAGCCCTGTTGGTCACGATGGCGCTCAGGTAGTTGGCCAGGTCATGCAGGTACACGAAGGGGTGACCCTGACGACTGCCGCCTGTGCGGCTGACCTTCAAGTCGATGCGTCCTGCGTTGATCTTGCGCAGCAGATTTCTGTCGTTCGACAGGTGCGAAAAATAACGCTCTCTAACGGCGCTCAGCGAAGGGCACGGCGTGGCGAATTCTTTGCGAAGTTGATCCAGTATTTCGTTCATTCCATGACTCCCTGTGGTTTGCATGTGAGTACTCCCGAGATGGGGTGCAGACAAACAATACGATATGTAGTGCGTCGTGACAATACAGTTTGTATTTTAAATACGATTTGTATTGTTCGTCTCACAGGGAATCGATGTACCAGGACACGCGAGCAGTGCCGTTTTCAGGGTTGCGGGTGACGCTGATACCTTCGGCCTCGCTGATCTGATCCATGATGCGCTCCCAGTGAGCCACCGATTCGCCAGGCTCCCTGATCAGCAGGACCTGATGCTCGATCTGCGCCTTGTCACTGGTGATAGCGTCCTGAATGCGCTGTGCCAAGGCCAGGTAAGCGTCATGTTGCGAGGTGTCGGGGAACTGCTTGAGCATGAGTGAACTCCTTTTTACTGTATGTGCATACAGTAATTGAGGGGTGTTTCTCACGCAAGCTACAAATGTTTCCTACACGGACAGCTGCCCGGGACGAAACAGTGGCGCATGAAAAAAGCCCCGGTTATCGGGGCTTGGACGTGGCATGCCGGGGGTCAGAGACGCATCGTCATCTGCCTGATGACACCGATCAGTTTGCACTCCTCGGTCACCGCAAGGGTCGGGTAGGCGGGGTTCAGCGGCTTGAGAAAGTAGCGTCCGGCGTCTTCGACCAGTTTTTTGAACGTGGCCTCGTTACTTTCCGGCAGCTTGGCGATGACCAGCTTCCCGGCAGTGGGCTCGATTCCGGTATCGACCAGAATCAGCATGCCCTCTGGAATGCTCTGGCCTGCGGGCGCAGTCATCGAGTCGCCTCGCACGACCAGCCAGAAGGCTCTGCCCTTGGCTTTATAGTCGCTGATCTCGAAGGTGTCCGAATAGCCGGCAGGGTAGGGCTCGACGGCTTCACTCCAGCCACCGGCCTCTACCCAGCTGATGACCGGATAGCGATAGAAACGCGAGGGCTGCACCGTGGGCTCCACGTTGTGCATGCCGGGCTCGCTGGCCGGAATGGAGGTGGTGAGAATCGGCAGGCCGAGTTCGGTCAGGAATCGATTGATGACCTCGATCTTCGGCTCACGCTTGCCATTCAGCCAATGCCCTACCGCGCCGGGCGTCACGCCCATCCGCTCAGCCATCTCTTCCTGGCTGATCTGCTGGGTTTCCATGACCTGTCTTGCGACTTCATACCATTTTCTGTTCATGCGTCGAATCATACAGGCTGTAGGGTGTTGAGCAATATACATAATGTAATGCTTCGTTGTGTCATAAAAATACAAAATGTATTGTAAGGCCTTGGTTCTGCGCAGCGAAGACGTTGCGCAGCGTTTCAGAAAGGTCCTACAGGAGAGACACGATGATCGAGAAAATAGAAGCCGTGATGCAGCATTGGGGTGAACAGCGCATGCGCATTGGCCTGGGCGGCGGACTGAGCAGCCCGATGGCCGGGATCATGGAATGGGGCGCGTACATTCCGCGTCGCACACCCGGCTCGCGCGCACTGGTGGGTAATGGCAGCGGCCTGGACTATATAAGCAGCGAAGTCGAGGCGGCTGTGGCGCAGCTTTCGCGCAGCCCTGCAAAGAGCCGCGGGCCTGAACTGGCGCAACTGGCGACATTGCGTTATGTCGAGTCGTTGCCGGTGCGCGAGCAGATGCGTCTGGTGGGCATCAATGAAGGCGCAGACCGCACCTACCGCAACTGGATCAACAAGCTTCACCAGCAAGTGCTGGCGATTCTCGCTGAGCGCAGCGCTTCCAGAAGCAATAACGCCGTCGCCGACAAGGCTGCGCAAGGGTAAATGAAGACACGGTTTCACGCCGTTTATCCGGGTCGATTGCACAGCTGTGGCCGAACTCGTGTTGAACTCCGGTCAAACTCGACCCACCCCGAAACTGCCCCTTCCCAGGCTTTCCGGAGGGGGGTAAAAAGGTCCCACGATATGCGATTTGCGCCTCAGGGCAGCAGCCGGAAACAGGCTGAACAACAGCCACAACCGGTCACTCGCGACCCACCTCAAACCCCGCCTCGGCGGGGTTTTTCATTGGGTCAGGCACACGGAGGCCAGTGCACATGTTGAAGGACTTTCGATGCGGGCAGTGCAAGAAACTGCTGGCCCGCATGGGTGAGTACACAGAGCTCCAGATCAAATGTTCCCGCTGCGGAACGTTGAATCATGTGAAGGCCGCGCGCCTCGAGTTATCGCCGTTGAGCGACAGAGGTACAGCAGCGTCGTTGCTGCCTCGCGGTGCTAATCAGAGGTATTAATCATGTCCAATAGCAGTTCTGCTGTCAGCCAGCTCAAGAATATTCCGCTGGTAGGTATCAACCTGGGTTCAGTGGCTAACGCCGGGCAGATCGTGCCTGGCGAGGCAGGGACTCATTATCAGTGGCCCAATCGTGGAACCATCACTACCTGGGTCAAGAATCGGGGCGTGCGTCTGATCCGTTTCCCGTTCGAACTTCAGCGCGCTATTCAGCTGTCGACTCTGGACGGCCTGCCAGGTCAAGGGGCGAACCTGAATACCGACTTCGTGAAGCGCTGGAAAGAAATGCTTGGCTGGATTCGTGAAGACTCCAATGGCGAGGCCAGAATCATTCCTGATCCGCACCACTACATGCGTTTGCATCGCTACGAAACCGATGCAAACGGGAACCTGACCGGGCGCATTCTTCCTGCCGCGGAGGCCGGTAATCAGAACGGCTGGAAGGCAACCGAGTCGGTATTGATCAAGGATGGGAACGGTGTCAGTGGCACTTTCTGGAGCGCCGTTCACTTGGCCAACTTTCACCAGAAGCTGGTCACCGAATGCGACGATCCAATGGTGTTGGGCTGGGGGTTGGGTAACGAGCCGTATTCGAATACTACGGTGGGTGCCAAGGACTACATTACGTTCCCTGCTCTTGAGGCGCTGTACATCAGCACGATGAATACCGTGCTGCAGGCGTTGCGCAACAGCTCGAAAAAGCCGGTGTTCATTTGTGGGCTTGAGTTTGCAAGCGCCAGAAACTGGGCCACCGTCTCTGCCAACCTTCAGTCGAAGATCGTCGACCCGGCCAATGCAATTGTCTGGGAAGCCCATGCTTACGGCGATTACGATAAAAGCTCCAGCGGTGCCTACGCCAATAACAACGACCTGATCTCGCCGACCGTTCTGCGCGATGAAATCGTGGGGCCGTTTCTGACCTATGCCAAGACCAACAAGATGGCCGCATTTATCGGCGAAACAGGGATTCCGCCAACGGCTGCCGGTCGCACCGCGCTGAAAAACCTGCTCGATAAAGCGAAGGCGGAAAAAGTGCCAGTGACACTGTGGGTCACAGGGCCAGGCACCGATGGCGAAAAGATGAGCCTGGAGGCCAGCAATCAGGCGGAGACCGTCGCACTGGTCACACCGTACTTTGCCGAGCGCATTGCCCTGTGGGGTTATGCACAGGCATGACGGTGCAAGTCATTCCGTTCTGACCCAACAACGGAGCCCCGCATCAAGGGGCTCTTTCCAGTTTATTCAGGCTTTCGATTTTCGAGGGCCTTGAGAGTCCACCACCCTATTACGGAGCACCAATGGACCCAACCGACCTAGGCCCAGGCACAGCTACCTGGCTGGGCGGCACGGGCACAATTCTGCTTGGCGGCTTTCTTTGGCTGCGTAAGTTTCTTTCCAGAGATGCAACAGACCGGGCGATGGACAACGCGGACATCGGTACGGTGCGCCGCCTCAATGAACTGCTCGACTCCGAGCGCCAGGCGCGCAAGGAAGCTGAAGCGCGGGCTGATCAGTTCGCCAAGGAGCGCAACGAGCTCGCCGCAGCGGTTGGGCGGATGGAGGGCAAGATCGAAGCCCTCACCAGCCACATCGTTCAACTCACCGACAAGGTCACCACGCAAAGCGCCGAAATAGCCCGGCTGCGATCCCAACTCGGAGGTGCAAACGATGCACAGATGCGCAATTGATTTCATCGCTCGCCATTGGTGGCGGCGCCTGGAGGTCTGGCTGATTTCCGTGCTGCTGATCGCTGGCTGCCTGATGCTCGGTTTTCAGGCCGGGCAGTGGTCGGCGAATGCCGAGCATACGCAGCAGCTGGCCGAGGTTCGCAATGCCTACGACGCAGCACTGGGCAAGCGCGACCGGCGCCTGGACAGGCTGGCCGAAACCACCACCCAGGCGGCAGACAAGGTCGAGAGTGCTGCATCAATTGCCAATCAGGCCGCTCACACGGCCAGCCGTGCTGCAGACAAGGCTGATGAGGCGTTGGGCAAGGCGAACCAGTAGGCGTTTCCCACGCCGCAATCAACCTTCAACACACGCGGAACCCCTCATGAAGATAACCCCGATAGTTGCCCACTTGCAGGCGACCTGCCCCAGCTTTGCCGGGCGAATCAGTGCCGGTATCGACTGGGCGGCGGTCGCCCTCGGTGATCAGCTCGCCCACCCGTCGGCGTACGTGATTGCCACTGGCGATCAGTCCACCGCCAACGATTTGCAGAACGTCATTCGCCAGAACATCACCGACCGGATTGACGTGGTGGTGGTGCTCGACGGCGGTGACAAGCGCGGGCAGGAAGCCAGTGAGCAACTGCACACCCTGCGCGCTGAGTTGTGGCGAGCGTTGGTGGGCTGGAACCCGGATCGCGATTACGACGCGATGCAGTACACCGGTGGCGCGCTGGTGCAGATCAGCGGCGACCGGGTGACGTATCGCTTCGGGTTTGCAGCGCAGTTTCAACTGGGCCGCAACACCTCCGATCAGCCTGCCGAGACCTGGCATGAAGCGTATCTGGACGGTTTGCCCGGATTTACCGGCGCCACCCTCGAGATGGACTGCGTTGACCCCGCAGATCCGAACCTGAAATCCCCCGGCCCTGATGGCCGTATCGAAGCGAAATTCACAATAGAGGTAACACCATGACTCAACGCATCACTGTAGTACCGGCCGAGGGCCGCACTGTGCCGGATCCGGAGGCGGGCGATTTGCTGCCCGTCGAAGGCCGGCAGGTGACCTTCAACGCCTGGTGGCAGCGTCGTCAGAACGACGGCGACATCACCCTTCAAACCGAGCAATCCACCACCACCCAACAAGCCTTCACGGCTTAACCAAGAGGAAGCCAAACAATGGCTATCAGCTTTAACAACATTCCATCCGATGTTCGCGTGCCGCTGTTTTATGCGGAGATGGACAACTCGGCCGCCAACAGTGCGTCGGCCAGCATGCGCCGACTGATCGTTGCGCAGGTCAACGACGATGTGTCCGGCCCCGAACTGGGTTCTCTGGTGCTGGTGCCGAGTGTGGCGCTGGCGAAAAACATTGGCGGTCAGGGCTCCATGCTGGCCGCCATGTATGAAACCTGGCGCAAGGCGGACCCCACCGGCGAAGTCTGGTGCCTGCCGCTGATCAATACCGAAGGCGCCAAGGCCAGCGCGAAAGTCACCCTCAGCGGGGCGGCGACCGAAGCCGGTTTGCTGAACCTGTATGTCGGCGGCATGCGAGTACAGGCCACCGTCGTTAACGGCGCAACCGCTGCCCAGGCGGCCACGGCACTGTCGGTGAAAATCAACGCCACGCCTGATCTGCCGATCACCGCGGCTGTCGAAGCGGGTGTGCTGACCCTTTCCTGCAAATGGAGCGGGGCGAGCGGCAATGACATCCAGCTGGAATTCAACCGCCAGGGCAAGACCAATGGTGAAGTCATTCCGGCTGGCCTGACGGCAGCAGTCACTGCCATGACCGGTGGCGTGGGTACGCCTGATCAGCTCAAGGCACTGGCTGCGCTGGGCGACGAACCGTTCGAGTTCCTGTGCATGCCGTGGACCGACACCGCCACGCTGGATGCCTGGAAAGCGGCGATGGATGACAGCACCGGTCGCTGGAGCTGGGCGCGTCAGTTGTACGGCCACGTTTACACCGCCAAGCGCGGCACGGTCGGTACGCTGGTGGCTGCAGGTCAACTGCGCAACGATCAGCACATCACCCTGCAGGGTGTCGAAAACGGTGTGCCGCAACCTGTCTGGCTGCAAGCCGCTGCCCTGGCTGCACGCACGGCGGTGTTCATCTCTGCCGACGCCAGCCGTCCGACCCAGAGCGGCACCATGCCTGGCATCGATCCGGCGCCGGCCAGTCAGCGTTTCACCCTGACCGAGCGTGAGTCGCTGCTGCGTTACGGCATCGCCACGGCGTACTACGAAGGCGGTTACGTACGCATTCAGCGTTCGATCACCACCTACCAGAAGAACGCTTACGGCCAGGCTGACAACTCGTACCTGGACAGCGAAACCATGCACCAGTCGGCGTTCATCATCCGTCGTCTGCAAGGCATCATCACCAGCAAGTATGGCCGCCACAAGCTGGCCAACGATGGCACGCGCTTCGGTGCCGGCCAGCCGATCATCACGCCGAGCACCATCCGTGGCGAGTTGATTGCGCAATACGCACGTCTTGAAGAAGAGGGTCATGTGGAGAACGCCGAAACGTTCGCCCAGCACCTGATTGTCGAGCGTGACGGCAATGACCCAAGCCGCGTGAACGTGATGTTCCCGCCTGACTACATCAACGGCCTGCGCGTGTTCGCGCTGCTCAACCAGTTCCGCTTGCAGTACGACGAAGCGGCATAAGCCTAACCAACCCTTTCAAGCCCGCCTCGTGCGGGTTTTTTCATTCTGGAGATAAACAACATGGGTCAGAAAGTTGCGGGTACCTGCTACATCAAAGTGGATGGCACCCAATTGACCATCAGCGGCGGCGGCGAAGCGCCTCTGATGAACATCAAGCGCGAGACCGTCGTGCCTGGTTACTACAAGGAAACCGAAAAGGCCGCCTGGTTGAAATTCACCGCCGTGCATACCGCGGATCTGCCGCTCAAGCTGCTCACTACCGGTGTGGACATGACCATCACCTGTGAATTCAAGAACGGCAAGACCTACGTCCTGTCCGGCGCCTACTTGGTCGATGAGCCGATCAGCAAGGCTGACGACGGCACCATCGAGCTGAGATTCGACGGCAATCAGGGGAGCTGGCAATGAGTGAAGTCATCGACCTGGCCAGCCCGATCGAAGCGCACGGCGAAACCCTTTCGCAACTGACCTTCCGGCGCCCTACGGCGCAGGAAGCGCGGGCCATCAAGGCTCTGCCGTACAGGATCGACAAGAACGAGGAAGTTTCCCTGGATCTGGACGTGGCGGCGAAGTACATCGCCGTCTGCGCCGGCATCCCGCCCTCGTCGGTCAATCAGATGGACCTGTGCGACATCAACACGCTGAGCTGGAAGGTTGCGAGTTTTTTCATGGCAGCGGCATCAGCGACCTCGAAGGACTGATCGCCGTCGTTTACGACCTCGCGTATTTCTGGAAGACCGATCCCGAACTGATGATGTCCAGGCAGCTGGACGTCATCACCGAGTCGATCTTGCAGACGCAACGCATCAACCAGATCCTGCAGGGGGAGTGATGGCAGACACTATCAAGACGCTGATTACCGGCGTCGACCAGCTGTCTCCAACGCTGGCAACTATCCGCAACAATGTCAAAGGCCTCGAGACCAGTCTGGGGGCCATAGACCTTGGCAAGGCAGTCACGGACAACGCTTTGGCGGGGCCTTTGATTGCCGGGGTAAAGGCAGCGATCGGTTTCGAGACCAGCATGGCCGGCGTGAAACGCTCGGTAAGCTTTGAAACACCGCAGCAGTTCCAGCAGATGGGGTCCGATATTCTGGATCTCAGTGAACGGCTGCCGGAAAGCGCCAATGGCATCGCGGCGATTGTTGCTGCCGGTGCCAAGGCCAATGTACCGCGTGAAGAACTGACCGGGTTTGCCAGCGATGCCGTGAAAATGGGTGTCGCATTCGATCAGACGGCGGCCGAGTCGGGCGACATGATGGCCTCGTGGCGCTCATCGTTCCAGATGACCCAACCGCAAGTCGCGGCGCTGTCCGAGAAGATCAATGTGCTCGGCGGCAACAACCTGGAAAAGAAAATCGCCACCATGGTGACTGCAATGGGCCCGCTCGGGCCGGTTGCGGGGATGGCCTCCGGGCAGCTGGCGGCAATGTGCGCAACCCTGGCAAGCGTCGATGTGCCGGCCGATGTGGCCGCCAGCGGCATGAAGCGATTCATGCAGTCGTTGACCGAAGGTGGCGCGGCGAAAGCCGGGGCGTTCGAGGCGTTGCAGCTCGACGTCAATCAGCTGACCCAAGGCATGCAGAGTGACCCGTCCGGGACCATTGAAAAGGTTCTGACGGCGGTCTCCAGTGTTGACCCCGGCAAGCAGTCGGATGTCATCACGCAACTGTTCGGTGCCGAATCGCTGGGTGCTATCACGCCACTGCTGGCCAATCTGGATGTGCTCAGGTCCAACCTGGCCAAGGTCGGCGAGGGAGTGCAAAACAGCGGCTCCATCGAGAAGGAGTTCGCAGACAACTCCCAGACCACGGCCACGGCCATCAAAGAGATGACCAACCGTGTCGATCGTCTGGGCATCAACATCGGCAGTATGTTTCTGCCGGCGATGAACGAAGCAATGGCCGTGATCGGGCCGATGATTTCTCAGGTCGCCGCGCTGGCGGCCGAACACCCTGGCGTGATCAAGGGTGTGGTGGCCGCTGCGATTGCGTTCGGTGTATTGCAAGTTGCGGTCATGACCGCGACGACCGCCATGAGTGTACTTAGCGCGGTGATGGGCCTGTCACCGCTGGCCCTGATCGTGCGCGGCCTGGCGCTGGCGGCAGGTCTTCTGATTGCCAACTGGTCGACCGTCGCGCCTTATTTTCAAGCTGTCTGGGAAGCGATTCGTGGGCCGGCCATGGCGCTTTGGGACGTACTAAAGGCGGTA
This sequence comes from Pseudomonas savastanoi, assembly GCF_020917325.1. Classification (NCBI taxonomy): domain Bacteria; kingdom Pseudomonadati; phylum Pseudomonadota; class Gammaproteobacteria; order Pseudomonadales; family Pseudomonadaceae; genus Pseudomonas; species Pseudomonas savastanoi. Next base: position 5,344,143 of record NZ_CP076652.1, on the reverse strand, counting down.
TTCGCCTGGACGCCGCTCGGTATGATCGTCGCCAACTGGCAACCGCTGTCCGAGTTCTTTGCTGCGCTTTGGGACGTTATCAAGGCGCTGGCCACGCCGTTTTTCGACTTCCTGCAGACGCTGTTCTCTTGGACGCCGCTGGGCATGATCGCAGCCAACTGGCAGCCGCTGTCCGAGTTCTTTGCTGCGCTTTGGGACGTTATCAAGGCGCTGGCAACCCCGTTTTTCGACTTCCTGCAGACGCTGTTCGCCTGGACGCCGTTGGGCATGGTCGTGGCCAACTGGCAGCCAATCTCCGAGTACTTCGCCGGGCTATGGGAAACCATCAAGGCCGAGTCGCAGCCGTTTACCGATGTGCTGGCAACACTGTTCAGTTTTTCGCCGCTGGGCATGGTCATCGAGAATTGGCAGCCGATCAAAACCTGGTTCGCAGGTCTGTGGGCGGACATCAAGCCATTCATCGAACCGATCATGAGCTGGTTTGGTGGCGACACTGATAAGACCGTGCTGCAGAGGGCGACCGAGAAGGCCAATCAGTTCGCGGAAGAACAGCGGATACGCAATGCAGGCCCGGGCGGCGGGACCGGTGCGTTTCTGGCGGCCGGTGCCGTCGAGAACGTTCGCATGAATCAGCAGTTGCTCAATCAGGCCACTGGCGTGCCGCCGACCAGCCAATTGCTCGGCGTACCCACCCCGCTGGCGCCCGGCAGCCTGTTGTTGCAACAGGGCGCAGCTGGGGCCGGCCCGCGACTTGAAGGCGAGCTCAACATTCGCTTTGAAAACGCGCCGCCGGGCATGCGCGCCGGGCAAGTGCAAACCAACCAGCCGGGTTTGACGATATCGCCAAACGTCGGTTATCGAACCCTCGGTGCAGGAGCCGGATCATGAGTACATGGCGTGACAGCCTGCTGCCAGCGTCTTTTCGGGGCGTCGGTTTTTTCATTGAAAAAGCCGTCGTCCCGGCAGGCCGCAAGGGGCAGTTGCATGAGTTTCCACAGCGCGACGAGCCTTATTTCGAGTCGCTGGGCAAACAGTCGAAAGTTCATACGCTGACGGGGTTCATTGTCGGTCCCGACTGTTTCGAACAGCGAGACAGACTGCTGCAGGCACTGGAGCAGGAAGGTGCCGGCGAGCTGGTACATCCCTGGCTGGGTCGCGTGCAGGTTCAGGTTGGCGAGTGCGGCGTGACACACAACCTGAGCGAAGGCGGACTCGTCCGGCTGGACCTGAAATTCTATCCGGCCAACCCGCTCAAGTTTCCCGTGTCGACGCTCAATACGCGACGGCAGTTGCTGGGCGCGTCCGAGAGCCTGCTGGATTCGGCGCTCAGGCGCTATCGCTCGGTGATGGCCACAGTGGACGCGGTACGTATCAACATTCAGGCGCTGCGCAGCGCCCTGTCGGGTGTGTTCGCGACCATTCAGCGGCAGTTCGTACCGTTTATGGCGATCTATTCGGATGTCACCGCGCTGGTGCATTCGCTGGTCAATGCGCCGTTGACGGTCAGCACGCTGTTTACCACGTTCTTCGCCAGTTTCGACGGTGACAGCCAAAGAGCCAGAAGAGCGAGCGGCACCAGCAGTTCCGGCAGCTCGGTCACCGGCAGTTCAGCAAGCGCTTCCGCGAGCGGCAATAGCGGCGGCACGTCCAACAGCATTGCATCAAGGTCCAGCGGCAACGGTGGAGCGTCCTCTGTTGAAACGGTCGATTACCGGTCTGTGATTTCCGAGGCCACACAACAGGCAGAGGCGGTGTCCGGTATCAATCTGGTCAGCCAGGGCAGCGGTCGTGATACCAGTGTGACGGCTCAGGCCACTGCCAACCTGGTTCAGGATGCGCTGTTGGTCAAGGTGGCGAGAATCGTCGCGAGCATGCCGATTGCGACGACGGTCACGCCGCTCAACGTGGTGCCCTCGCTTGATCAGCAGGTGACGCAAGCCCTGCAACGCGTGGATGTGCCGGTTGCCGATGACGTCATCGAACTGCGCGACACGCTGAGTTCGGCCATCTGGGAAGCGTCGTTGAAAGCCGATCCCGAACATTACCTGGCGCTCAACACGTTGCGTCAGGCGTTGATCAGGCACCTCAACGCGGTGGCGGCCTCCGGTGTACGTCTGGTGGACATGAAGGTCTCTGAGCCTTTGCCCGCGCTGGTGCTGGCCTATCGCCGATTCGGTGACGCCAGCCGGGCGCAGGAAATGGTGCAGCGCAATCGGCTGGCCCACCCGGGTTTCGTACCGCCAGGCACGCTGAAGATCGCACAGGAGTGACCCATGATCGACCCTAACGTTGTCACCCTGACGGTTGACGAGCACGACTATGCCGGCTGGAAGTCGGTGGAAATCTCTGCCGGGATCGAACGTCAGGCGCGCAGCTTTGACGTGAGCATTACCTGGCAGTGGCCGGGCACTGAAATCTCGCATCCGATCACGCCCGGCGCAGCGTGCGAAGTACGTATCGGCGGCGAGTTGATTCTGACCGGCTGGGTGTTTGCCGCGCCGATCAGCTATGACGGCAAGCAAATCACGCTAAAGATTTCCGGACGCTCGAAAACCGCCGACCTCATCGACTGCTCGGCCATCAACAGGCCGAGCCAGTGGAAGGAGGTGGGGGTGTTGAAGATCGTTGAAGCGCTGGCTGCTCCTTATGGTTTGTCGGTGATCAGCGAAATACCGGAGACCTCGAAGATGGCCGATCACACCATCGAGCCTGCCGAAACCGTGTTCAAGTCCATTGACCGGCTGCTGACCCTGTTCCGGATTTTTTCCACCGATGACGAATACGGCAATGTGGTGCTGGCCAGGCCGGGTAGTCGCGGGCAGAGCGCAGACGCGCTCGAACTCGGCAAGAATGTGTTGAGCGCCGTCATCGCGCGGGACTTTTCCGGGCTTTTTTCCGAATACCGGGTCATTGGTCAACAGACCGGTAATGACCAGACGTTCGGCAAGGAGTCGTCGGAGGTCTCGGCAGAAGTCACGGATGACCGGCATGACGACCCCGCGCATAAAAAGCGTCTTCGCGTACTGGTCGTTCATGAGGATGCGCCGATCACACCGAAGCTCGCCCTGAGTCGCGCCAATTGGGAGCGTGGTCAGCGGGCCGGCAAGGCACTGCTCACCACCTACAAGGTCCAGGGCTGGCGGCAGTCCAACGGGGCGCTCTGGCGGCACAACACCATGGTCCGGGTGATTGATCCGGTCATCGGTTTCACAAGCCGCAACATGCTGATTTCAGCCGTGACCTACTCGCTGAGCGACCAAGGCACGATCACCACACTGGTGGTCGGTCCGCCTGAAGGTTTCCAGGCCGAGCCAGGTGACCCCAACAAGCGCAGCAAGGTGCAGGTCAATCAGGACGCTTACTCCTGGCTGCTGCCCATCGACGAGGAAACAACCTCATGAGCTTACTCAATCGCATGCTGGTGCGCGGCACGGTGGTGCTCGCCAGGGCCAGCAGCAAAATGCAGGCGCTGCAAATGCGCCTCACCGCCGGAGAGGTCAAGGACGACATGGAGCACTTCGAACCCTATGGCTTCACCAGCAACCCGCTGGCCGGCGCCGAGGGCATCGCCGCCTTCATTGGTGGCGACCGGTCGCACGGTCTGCTGCTGGTAGTGGCCGACCGGCGCTATCGCCTCAAGGGCCTGGAGTCGGGCGAAGTAGCGATCTACACCGACGAGGGCGACAAGATTCACCTCAAGCGCGGCAAGGTCATCGACATTGAAACCGACACCTTGAACATCAAGGCCGCGGTAGCGGTGAACTTCGACACACCGCAGATCACCCAGACCGGAAAGATTGTTTCCAAAGGCGACCAGCTTGCCGCTGGCATCAGTCAGATCAGCCATCTGCATGGCGGTGTTCAGGCAGGTAACGGCCAGAGCGGACCGCCCGCTGGAGGTGCCGGATGATTATTGAAGGCTCTCTGCAGGCGTCCTTGCTGCGCTCGGTGGTCATCAGCCTGTTCACCTGGCGGCGTGCCGAAGCGGACGACCCGTTCGACGATGCCGAGCGCTATGGCTGGTGGGGCGACACCTACCCGGCACAGGCCAATGACCGTATCGGCTCCAGGCTGTGGCTGCTGCGCAGGGTCCGGCTCACTGCGCAGACCCAGCGCGACGCCGAGTTCTATGCGCGCGAAGCGCTTGCCTGGCTGATCGACGACGGTCAGGTCAGCAACATCAACATCCTTACCGAACAGGTTCAGAGCAATCGCCTGAACCTGGGCGTCGAGCTGGTCGTTTCGGACGGTCAGATCGTGCGCTTCAACCCTTCTGAACAGTGGCAGGTGATTTATGCCGTTTGAAACACCTACGTTACCGGCGCTGATCAACCGAACCCAGGTCGACCTCGCCGACGAAGCGCTGCGTCAGTCCGATGCTCGGGTATTGTCCCGTGCGCACAGCGGCGCGGCCTACGGACTGTACGGCTATCAGGACTGGATCGCCGACCAGATTCTGCCGGACACCGCCGACGAGGAGACCCTCGAGCGGCAGGCCATCCTGCGCCTGAGGCAGCCGCGCAAGGTGGCACAGGCGGCTACCGGCACGGTGCGCTTTACCGCTGCAGCCGGCGCGGTGCTGGATGCGGACACTGTGCTGCAGTTCAGTGATGGACGCTTCTACCGCGTGACCAAAGGCGTCACCACGGTTGCGGGCAATAACACCACCACGGTCGAAGCAGTCGATGCCGGTGTTCTGGGTAATGCGGATGCCGGTCTGGTCATGACTGCGGTGCAACCGGTCGAAGGCATCGACAGCACCTTCACCGTCATTGCCGACGGACTTTCCGGCGGCATCTCGCAGGAAAGTATCGAGTCGTTACGTGCGCGTGTCGTGCGCTCCTACCGGGTCATCCCGCATGGCGGCAATCAGGATGATTACGTGACCTGGGCGCTGGAAGTGCCGGGCGTGACGCGCGCCTGGTGTGTGCGCCGGTTCATGGGGCCGGGGACGGTGGCGGTGTTCTTCATGCGTGACGACCAGGCCGATCCCATTCCTGACGCCGAGCAGCTGGCTGCGGTCGCTGCGTATATCGAGCCGCTGCGTCCGGTCACGGCAGACGTGTATGTGCTGGCGCCGGTGCAGAAGCCGGTGGTTTACACCATCCGGCTCACGCCTGATACCTCTGCCGTGCGATCAGCGGTCGAGGCTCAGCTACTGGACCTGCACAACCGTGAGGGCGGACTGGGCGAAACTCTGTTGCTGACGCACATCGCCGAGGCCATCAGCCGCGCGACCGGCGAAACCGATCATGTGCTGGTTTCACCCGTGGCCAACGTTACTGCTGCGGCCAACCAGTTGCTCACGTTCGGGGGTATTCAATGGTCGTCATAAGAACTGCCGAACATTACGCCGGACAACTGCAGGCGCTGTTGCCACCCGGTCCCGCGTGGGATCCGGAGCGGGTGCCGGAATTGCAGCAGGTCATTACCGGCCTGTCCCGCGAGTTCGCACGCATCGATGGCCGTGCGTTCGACCTGCTCAACGAGATGGACCCTGCAACCGTCAGTGAACTGGTACCGGACTGGGAGCGGGTCATGAACCTGCCGGATCCGTGCCTGGGGCTCAAACCCTTGTTCGCAGATCGACGCTTGTCAGTGCGCCAGCGGCTGGTGGCAACAGGAGGGCAGAACGTAGCGTTCTACATCGACATTGCCGTCAGCCAGGGCTACCCCGACGCCACCGTCACCGAATTTCGAGCGCCCCGTATGGGGCGTTCGCGTTTTGGCCAGGCGCACTTCGGCACCTGGAACGCGCAGTTCATGTGGACCCTGAACACCGGCGGTCGCCAGCGGCTGGGGCGGCGCTTCGGGGCCAGCTACTGGGGAGAGCGATTCGGGGTCAACCCCGGGCTCGCTATCGAATGTTTGATCCGTCGAGCTGCACCGGCGCATAGCGTCGAATTCGTTAACTTCAACTGAGGAACACAACGTGGATTATCCCAAGAGTGTGCCAGGCGTAGGCTTGGCAAGCGGCAAGTTTGTAGATGAAAACCCGGCAACCGGCACACCCGGCTCGCTGATCCCTGCGGCATGGGGGAATTCGGTGACGCAGGAGATTTTGAACGTCATCCTCGGCGCTGGCCTGGTGCCGAATGAGGAAGATGTCACTCAATTGCACAGGGCCATTCTCGGGCTCGCCGCATCTGACTATAAGAAAGCAGTGCGTTGCGCCACGACAGTCTCCATTGGGCTGAGCGGTTTGCAGACCATTGATGACGTCACGCTGGTGGCCGGTGATCGGGTGCTGGTCAAGAATCAGGACACTGCGTCGCAGAACTGGATTTACGTGGCCGCGGCAGGCGCCTGGGCTCGTGCGCAGGATGCGAACGAAAGCACCGAATGCACGCCGGGTCATCTGGTGCCGGTGCAGGCCGGCACGAAGAACGCGGGCACCGTATGGCAACTGGTCAATACGACAGTGCCGGTGCTGGGTACAACTGACCTTGCGTTCGAGCGTCTATTGGGACGCAGTGGTGTTGCTGCGGGTGATTACACCCGGGTCAAGGTCAATAAGTTCGGGCAGGTGGAAGAGGGGAGCAACCCTACAACACTTAGCGGTAATGGTATTTCGGATGCGTATACCAAGGCCGAGGCCGATCTGCGCGATCTTCAGCGGCCGCTGCGTGATTCCATCACGCATGTAGGTCTTTCCAATAACAAGCCTGATGCGCCTTATATGCGCCGTGAGTCCGATGGCGCCTTGGTTTCCCTGCAACCGAACCTGGGTTTTACTCCGGTACAACAAGGCGGTGGTACAGGCCAGCTCGACAACAAGGTGAAGATCGGCTGGTCGAATAACGGCCTCAAGGCGATGGTCGATGCTACTGATCTTGGCAATATCTGGTATGCGAACAACTTTAATCCAGCCACCAAAGCTGACTGGGGCACTACGCTGGCGTCTTATAAAATTACTGACGCTTACACCAAGGCTGAGGTGTATGCCAAAAGTGAAGTGGATACGCGACTGGCCAGTAGGGCGTTGGCGGACGCTATCTCTTATGTAGGGCTGGGCAGTGGAGATCTAGGGCAGCCCTACATGCGGCGTGTTGCAGACTCTGCTATTAGCTGGCTTCAGACAAAGTTGGGGTACACGCCCGTCCAGCAAGGTACAGGCACAGGTCAATCCAATAACGTTGTGAAGATAGGCTGGTCTGATAACGGCCTCAAATTGACCGTGGACGCTACCGATTTGGGACGCGTTTGGTATGCGGCTAACTTTGATCCCAACGGCAAGGCCAACTGGGGCACCACGCTTGCTGCATATGGCATCACCGATGCTTATACCAAGGCCGAGACGGATGCTCGTGATGCGCAGCGACCCACAGCGGACTCCATAACTGTTCTCGGCTTTGCCGGTAATGACGTAAACCTGCCTTATATGCGCAGAGCCTCTGACGGTCAGGTCTATTACCTGCAACCGCGTCTTGGCTACACGCCAGTCGAGCAGGGCGGCGGTGCCAACATGTCCGCTAACAAGGTTCGCCTTGGCTACAACGGTGCCGGTAGTTTGCGCCTTCAGGTCGACAGCTCTGACTTTGGCGACATGATCAACGATCAGAATTTGCCCGCAAAAGTTGCCGCACTGGGGCTCGGTGGCATCGGCTCTTATGCATTTGCACGTGTCATCAATTCCCAAGGGCTGGTTAATCAGGGAGGCATGGTATCCGGCACCAACCTGATCTATAGCTCTACAAACGGTAGCGATGGTGCCGGTAACAATTCTGGCCTTATTGGCGGAGGCACCTGGCGTGCACACGGCGCTTTTTCGGGCAGCGAACGTACACTCTTTCAACGAGTTGGATAAAGGTAGTTATATGAACACAGTAATAAGTGCACGAAATCCTCGCTGGTCCGATCTGGCCCATACCTCCATCGTCCTGTCGGTGATTTTCGAGGAAACAAAGGATGTTTTCGGTGAGGTGCCTTTTGGTGCCTCTGCCCATGACCCTGAGCCACACGGTGTAGATCTTTTCAACCGTGCAGTTGCAGGCGAGTTTGGCGAGATTCTCGAACCCACCGAGCAGATGGTTCAGGCGCAGGTGATGTGCCAGCGTGGTATTTACTCGGCCGAGGTCACTGCGAAAATCAACGGATTGGTTGCCGATCTGGATATGTTGCAAGATGCCATAACGTTGGATATGGCCACTGACGATCAGCGTAAATCACTGCCTGCTGTAAACGCCGAGCTCGACGCGCTACGCCTGTATCGAGTGCAACTTGCCCAACTCGAGACATTGCCAGGCTATCCAATGTCGTTCGATTGGCCGGTGCCGCCTGCGACGCCATTTGTATATGTTAAACCGTCTGCAGCACCGCTGTTATCAATAGGCGTAAGTGAAGACGAACTGCCCAAGCCATAACGCCCCGCACTGACGGGGCGTTGTTTTATCTGCCGTTCAACTTGCTTTTAAACAGGGGAACTTTATCGACTCAGGGGGCGGGTTAGTCCTGTAACCCCTAATAGGAGGACCGATGCCTATCAACCAGCAACAACTACTGCAAATCCTCCCCAACGCCGGCCCTAAAGCCGGCGTTTTTGTTCCTGCTCTCAACACCGCCATGACCCGCTACACCATCAACACCCGCCTGCGTATCGCTGGGTTCATCGCTCAGATCGGGCATGAATCCGGGCAGCTTCGTTATGTGCGCGAGCTGGGTAGCGACAGCTATCTGGCCAAGTACGACACCGGGCAGTTGGCGCTGCGTCTGGGCAACACGCCAGAGGCAGATGGCGACGGTCAACTGTACCGAGGGCGCGGGCTGATTCAGGTGACGGGGCGGGCTAACTACGAAGCGTGCGGGGAGGCGCTGGGGCTGGACTTGTTGCGCCAGCCGCAACTGCTTGAACAGCCGGAGCATGCCGCCATGTCGGCAGCGTGGTTCTGGGACCGTGCCAACCTCAACGCGCTGGCAGACAAGGGGGATTTTCTGATGATCACCCGGCGTATCAACGGAGGCACCAATGGCCTGGCAGATCGGCAGGCGCTTTACCAGCGGGCATTGGAGGTGCTGCCGTGAAAGTGCTGGATATGCGATTCCTGATCCTCGCATTCGTGCTTGGGTCAGGGCTGGGTACATGGGCCGCCTGGCAGTGGCAGGCGGCTCACTATGGTCTGCAACTGTCTACGCAAACGCTGGCTTGGCAGCAAGAGCGCGAGCAGGCGGCGCTGGCGGTCGTCGACTGGCAGAACGCTGAACAAGCGCGAAGGCGGGCGCTTGAACTCCGTCTGCAAGATAACGATACAACCATTCATAAGGAATTGAGCGATGCACAGACTTCTCAGGCTCGCTTGCGTGATCGTCTGGCTACCGCTGATTTGCGGCTGTCAGTCCTCCTTGCCAGCCCCACCGGTGGCGATGGAATGCCAACCGCCTCCGGTTCCGGCGGCGTGGTTCATGGAAGCTCGCGAGGCGAACTTGACCCAGCGGCTGCTGGACGAATTGTCGCCATCACCGACTACGGCGATCAGGGATTGATCGCTTTGAAGGCCTGCCAGGCCTACGTGCGCGAGATTGCGCACTGATGTTCCCTCCGGCACCCCACCTTTGGCCATCGTGCCCCTGCCTGAAACCCGCCTCCACAAGGAGGCGCGGCCCTCTTTTCAGCCTTTAACCGCTTTTCAATCGGCGCAGCCCGGTACATTCATATTGCACCGGTCGGTTCGGTACGCTAATGTCCCGAAACGTACCGATGAGACCCCTTCCGTGACGACTGTCAGCAAACTCTTGATGCGCGTTATCAAGGCTCACGCCCGTTGGCGTTGGCGCGCCTGACTATTTCCTTGCCGGCCCTGCCGGACCCGTACCTGTATGCCTTCGATTTTGTGATGTTTTTCTCCGTCCCCCGGCCTTATGGCTGACGAGGGGATGCATGAGTGAAGCAGAATCCGGAAGGCCTGAATCAAGTCAGTAAATCAAAAGGTTGATAGCAAAATGCTGCTGATGATCGATAACTACGATTCGTTCACCTACAACGTCGTGCAGTACCTCGGTGAGCTGGGGGCCGATGTCAAAGTCATTCGTAACGACGAACTGACCATTGAACAGATCGAAGCCCTGAACCCCGAACGCATCGTGGTCTCGCCCGGCCCGTGCACACCCAATGAAGCCGGTGTCTCGCTTGAAGTGATCAAACATTTCGCGGGCAAACTGCCGATTCTGGGTGTGTGCCTGGGGCATCAGTCCATCGGGCAGGCCTTTGGTGGCGATGTGGTGCGTGCGCGTCAGGTGATGCACGGCAAAACCAGCCCGGTGGTGCATCAGGACGGCGGCGTGTTCGACGGCCTTAATCATCCACTGGTGGTAACCCGCTACCACTCGCTGGTGGTAAAAAGCGATACCTTGCCCGAGTGCCTGGAAGTGACCGCCTGGACTGCGCTGGAAGACGGCTCGGTTGACGAGATAATGGGCCTGCGTCACAAAACGTTGAACGTGGAAGGGGTACAGTTTCACCCTGAGTCGATTCTGACCGAGCAGGGCCACGAGCTGTTCGCCAACTTTCTCAAGCAGAGCGGCGGCCATCGTCAGGGCTAAGGATTTTTTATGACTACCCCCATGAACATCAAAAGCGCGCTGAACCGCGTGGTCAACCAGCTGGACCTGACCACTGACGAGATGCGCGACGTCATGCGCGAGATCATGACCGGCCAATGCACCGAAGCGCAGATCGGTGCGTTTCTGATGGGCATGCGCATGAAGAGTGAAACCATCGATGAGATCGTCGGTGCTGTTTCGGTCATGCGTGAGCTGGCCAGCAGTGTTGAGCTGAAAACACTGGATGGCGTTGTAGACATCGTTGGCACTGGCGGTGACGGCGCAAACATTTTCAACGTGTCCACGGCGTCGGCTTTTGTCATTGCCGCTGCTGGCTGCACGGTGGCCAAACATGGCAACCGCGCAGTGTCGGGCAAGAGCGGCAGCGCCGACCTGCTGGAAGCCGCCGGGGTTTATCTGAACCTTACGCCTGTTCAGGTGGCTCGCTGCATTGACAGCGTGGGCATCGGCTTCATGTTTGCCCAGTCCCATCACAGCGCAATGAAGCACACTGCCGGGCCGCGCCGAGAGCTGGGGCTGCGCACACTGTTCAACATGCTTGGCCCGCTGACCAATCCGGCTGGGGTTCGCCACCAGATCGTCGGCGTGTTCAATCAGGCGTTGTGCCGGCCGCTGGCCGAAGTGCTACTGCGGCTGGGCAGCAAGCATGTGCTGGTGGTGCACTCGCAGGACGGCCTGGACGAGTTCAGTCTGGCCGCGCCGACCTTCGTTGCCGAGCTGAAAAATGGCGAAGTGACTGAATACTGGGTACAGCCCGAAGACCTCGGCATCAAAAGCCAGAGTCTGTATGGCCTCGCTGTGGAAAGTCCGGCAGTTTCGCTGGAACTGATTCGTGATGCGCTTGGGCGACGCAAGACCGAGAACGGGCAGAAAGCCGCGGAAATGATCGTGCTTAATGCCGGCGCCGCGCTCTATGCTGCCGATCATGCGACCAGCCTGAAAGAGGGTGTGGCCTTGGCACACGATGCCCTGCACACCGGCCTTGCGCGGGAAAAGCTGGAAGAGTTGGGTGCCTTCACGGCAGTATTCAAACAGGAGAACGAAGCATGAGCGTGCCAACCGTACTGGAAAAGATTCTTGTCCGAAAGGCCGAGGAAATTGCGGCCCGTCGAGCAATTGTCAGCCTCGCCGAACTTGAACAACAGGTTGCCAGCGCCGGTGCGCCACGTGGCTTTGCCAACGCGCTGATCACTCAGGCCAGGTTGAAGCAGCCTGCCGTCATCGCAGAAGTCAAAAAGGCGTCTCCAAGCAAAGGCGTTATCCGGGAGAATTTTCTGCCGGGCGAGATCGCCAGAAGTTATCAGGCGGGAGGCGCGACCTGTCTTTCAGTGCTCACTGATGTCGATTTCTTTCAGGGTTCCGATGCCTATCTTCAGGAAGCTCGGGCGGCGTGCAATTTGCCGGTGATCCGCAAGGATTTCATGATCGATCCTTATCAGGTGGTCGAGGCTCGCGCGCTGGGCGCTGACTGCATTCTGCTGATCGTGTCGGCACTGGAAGACGCGCAAATGGCTGAGCTGGCCGACGTTGCCAAGCGTGTCGGGCTGGACGTACTGGTCGAGGTGCACGACGGCGACGAGCTGGAGCGCGCACTCAAGACGCTTGATACACCGCTGGTGGGTGTCAACAATCGCAACCTCCACACCTTTGAAGTGAGCCTGGAAACCACGCTGGAGTTGCTACCGCGCATCCCGCGTGATCGCTTGGTCATCACCGAAAGCGGCATTCTCAATCGTGCGGATGTCGAGTTGATGGAAATCAACGATGTCTATTCGTTCCTGGTGGGCGAGGCTTTCATGCGCGCCGAACACCCGGGCGCCGAGTTGCAGCGGCTGTTCTTTCCGGAGCGCAAGCTTGCGGCGAGCGGCCCGTCCATCGACTGACTGAACTGAACACCACACTGAGGTCCGGCATGCAAGACTCGATCATCGACATCTGCGTCGAACAAGGCTTGCAGGCCGAGCAGGACCTTCTGGCGGCTGTGTGTTCCGGCGCTGCCGATCATGGGTTGCTGTTCTGGCGACCCAATGACCGGGCGCTGGTCATGCCGCGGCGCATGAGCCGCTTGCCGGGTTTTGTCGAGGCAAGCGAGACCCTGGCTGACAATGGATGGCCCGTGTTGTTGCGTGAAACCGGTGGTGAGCCGGTGCCACAATCCTCTGCCACGGTGAATATCGCGCTGGTCTATGCACAGCCCGCTGCTGATGTTGATCGTGACCGCATAGAAACCGCCTACCTGCGCTTGTGTCAGCCGCTGCTCGACCTGCTGGTCGAATTGGGCGGCCAGGCTTCATTGGGCGAAGTGGCAGGTGCATTCTGTGACGGCCGCTTCAACGTCAACCTCGATGGTCGCAAGATGGTCGGAACTGCCCAGCGCTGGCGGCAGAGTCAGGGCGGAACGCGTCCTGTAGTGTTGGCCCACGGCGCATTGCTGCTGGATGATGAGCGTGTACAGATGGCGGGAGCGGTCAACCGCTTCAATGAGCTTTGTGAACTTGAGCCACGTGTTCGGGCCGAAAGCCACATTGCCTTGCACGAAGTGTTTCCGGATGTCGACGTTCTGCCGCGCTTGGCGCAGGCCTATCGGCAGCTGCTCGCTGAACTCTGACTGGCAGAGGTTCAGCGCGTACCGTACACCACCATCGTTTTTCCCTTGACGTTGACCAGGCTCTGTTCTTCCAGGGCCTTGAGCACGCGCCCGACCATTTCTCTTGAACAGCCTACGATGCGTCCGATCTCCTGGCGGGTAATCTTGATCTGCATCCCGTCCGGGTGGGTCATTGCATCTGGCTGCTTGCACAGCTCAAGCAACGTGCGAGCTACTCGCCCGGTGACATCCAGAAACGCCAGATCACCTACCTTGCGTGTGGTGTTGCGCAGGCGTTCGGCCATCTGGCTGCCCAGCGCGTAAAGAATTTCCGGCTCCTGGCGGGTCAGCTCGCGGAAGGCGCCGTATGAAATCTCGGCCACTTCGCATTCGGTCTTGGCTCGCACCCATGCGCTGCGCACGGATTCGCGTCCCGGCTGCTCAAACAGACCCAGTTCACCAAAAAAATCCCCGCTGTTGAGATAGGCGACGATCATCTCGCGTCTTTCGTCATCTTCGATCAGAACCGTGACTGAGCCTTTCAAGATCAGAAACAGAGACTCAGAGCGATCACCCGCATTGATGATGTTGCTTTTGGCGGGGCAGCGGCGGCGTTCCGCATGGGGCAGCAGCTTGTCGAGACTGTTTGCTTTGGGCGTAAAAGTTATTGCGACCATGCGTGACTTCCGAAATAAGGTGTATGGCCAAATGGCATACCTGTAGGTATCGGCTGCGCCTGCATTCTCACCAGCTTTTCCAGACGTGTAGGAAGCTATTTGCGAATATTCCTACGCGTTTCCTACGAAAAGCATTTTTCCAATGCGTCCAGGCAGCGTTTGGCGCTGTGCTAAGCTGGCGACCCCTTTTTTACAGTGGAGTCCTGGCGATGAAGGCACGCATTCAATGGGCTGGCGAAGCCATGTTCCTCGGCGAATCCGGCAGCGGTCATGTGGTAGTGATGGACGGCCCGCCTGAAAGCGGTGGCCGCAACCTGGGTGTACGCCCGATGGAAATGGTGTTGATCGGCCTGGGCGGCTGCAGCAACTTTGACGTGGTGAGCATCCTGAAGAAGTCGCGCCAGCCAGTGGAAAGCTGCGAGGCATTTCTTGACGCCGAGCGCGCGGATGAAGATCCGAAAGTGTTTACCAAAATTCACCTGCACTTCGTCGTCAAGGGCCGCGGCCTGAAAGAAGCTCAGGTCAAACGGGCTATCGAGTTGTCAGCGGAGAAGTATTGCTCTGCTTCTATAATGCTCGGAAACGCGGGTGTGAAGATCACTCACGATTATGAAATTGTCGAGTTGACCTGAACGCCAGACATCCAACGATCATAAAAACGGCGCACACTCTGGCAGACGGCTTCGGACGTCTGCATAATGCGCCACTTTTTCAGGGCGCAGCATGTACTGGTTTTCTGCTGCAGGCCCGAACAGACAACCAAAATCGCCAACGCGAAGAGGTGTTAACCGTCCTACGCAGATGAGCCGGACTCAACTGACGGGCATGCTTGATCACGCGGCTGGCGCCGCACCCATATAGAGAGTTTTTAACGGTGAAAAGCAAACTCAAGCTCCACGGGTTCAATAACCTGACAAAGACCTTGAGCTTCAACATTTATGACATCTGCTATGCGGAAACCCCGCAGGACCAGCAGGCGTATGTCGAATACATCAACAGTGTGTACGACGCAGAACGCCTGACGCGGATTCTGACTGATGTTGTCGATATCATTGGTGCCAACATCCTGAACATTGCGCGTCAGGATTACGATCCACAAGGTGCCAGTGTGACCATTCTGATCTCCGAGCAGCCGGTGACGCCTACCGAAAGCCAGATCGAAGAGTCGCCAGGTCCACTGCCGGAAACCATCCTGGCGCACCTGGACAAGAGCCACATCACGGTTCATACCTACCCGGAAATTCACCCGGTAGATGGCATCGCCACGTTCCGCGTGGATATCGATGTGTCGACCTGTGGCGTTATTTCACCGCTCAAGGCGTTGAATTACCTGATTCACAAGTTCGAGTCGGATATCGTGACCGTCGATTATCGCGTGCGCGGCTTTACCCGTGACGTGGAAGGCAAGAAGCACTTCATCGATCATGAAATCAATTCGATCCAGAATTACCTGTCCGAAGACACGCGCAACGGTTACCAGATGACCGACGTGAACGTGTATCAGGAAAACCTGTTCCACACCAAGATGCTGCTCAAGCAGTTCGAACTGGATAACTACCTGTTCGGCGACGCGACCAGCAACTTGTCTGCCGAGCAGCGCGAACAAGTGACCGCCAAGGTCAAACACGAAATGCTGGAAATCTTCTACGGCCGTAACGTAGCGGTATAAGCCTGTATTTCGGGTAATGAAAAGGCGCCTGTTGCAGGCGCCTTTTTTATTCGTCCTTATCGGTCCGGTTGCGTCGTCAGATGCGATAAGTCGACTTGGTCATGACCTTGGCCAGTACGCTCATGCCGAACTTGACCGGTGCCGGGAAGCGAAAGCCGCCTGCTTCCAGCGCTGACTCGGCATGGTGTTCTTCATCACTGAGCATCTGTTCCAGAATGGCCCGCGACTTTCCGTCCTCGCTCGGCAATTGCTCAAGGTGTTCACTCAGGTGCTTGCAGACCTGATCCTCTGTCGCCGCGACGAAACCCAGGCTGACCCGGTCGCTGATAACGCCGGCTACCGCGCCGATCCCGAAGGACAGGCCGTAGAACAGCGGGTTCAGTACGCTGGTATGGCTGCCAAGCTGATGAATGCGCTGTTCGCACCACACCAAGTGATCGATTTCCTCTTCAGCCGCATGCTCCATCGCCTTGCGCACCTTGGGCAGCTTCGCTGTCAGCGCCTGTCCCTGGTACAGCGCCTGAGCGCAGACTTCACCGGTATGGTTGATGCGCATCAGGCCTGCAACGTGGCGAGTGTCGACGTCGCTCATCTTGTGATCGGGCTGGACGACCGCAGGGGAGGGGCGCTGCGGATGTGCACTCAATGGCAGCAATGTACGCATTGCGCTATCGGCTTGCAGTAAAAGACGGTCGAGGGGGGAATAGTGACGTTCGGTAGCCATGGGCACCTCCGGAAGATCATGCGGGCAGTTTACCCGAATCGGCCGCAGGCAGCAGGGCTTGTGTCGGCCGGCCAGCGAACATAACGGCCGCTGACCGGCTGCAAAGCCCGGAAACGCTGGATCAGCCCGGCGGCCAGTTCATCTGACGCTTACCGAGTACATGCATGTGAATGTGATAAACGGTCTGTCCGCCCAGATCATTGCAGTTCATGACCACGCGGAAGCCTTCTTCACAACCCAGTTCAATAGCCAGACGCTGCGCTGTGAACAGGATATGCCCCGCCAGGCCTTTGTCTTCTTCGGTCAGATCGTTCAGGGTCCGAATGGGCTTTTTCGGGATAACCAGAAAATGCACGGGTGCCTGTGGGGCGATGTCGTGAAAAGCCAGTACCTGGTCATCTTCGTAGATGATCTTCGCCGGAATTTCCCGATTGATGATCTTGGTAAACAAAGTTTCCACAGCCGTTTGCTCCTTGTCGGTTGATGGTGGTCGCAGGGTATCGCTGAGCAGCAGTGCGCCTGAGTGTACTGAGCGAGACGCCGCTCGCCCAGTCGTTTGTCTGTCAGCGTGGGCAGTACTTCCTGTTGATGTAGCCGCTGATCTGGCGGGCCAGCCAGCGCGAGACCAGGCGCGGACTGAACGTCCATAGCCGGGTGCTGAAGCCGGGGATGATCACCGCACGGTCCTTTGCCAGTGCGCGAACGGTATACAGGGCCACTTCTTCGGGGCTCATCAGGTTGTCGACATTGACCTGCAACTGCGCGGTACGGAAAAAAGCCGTTCGGGTCGGGCCGGGGCACAACACCGAGACCTTCACCCCGGCCTTCTTCACTTCCTCGCGCAGCCCCTCGGAAAAATGCAGTACATACGCTTTGCTCGCGTAGTAGGTACTCATCCACGGCCCTGGCTGGAAAGCCGCCACCGAGGCGACATTGAGTATCTGGCCACCACCTTGAATGGCCATGAGGTTGCCGACGGTATGGCACAGGCGAGTCAGTGCGAGGATGTTCAGGTCGATCAGGTCCTGCTCGGCGCTCCAGTCCTGCGCCAGAAAAGGTCCGCACGTGCCGATGCCCGCTGCATTGACCAGCAGATCAATCTGATGCGCGCCGTCTTCCAGTTCCAGCAGGAAGCCCGATAGTCGCAGCGGTTCGCCCAGGTCGCATGCACGAAACAGCACTTCCACGCCAAAACGCTGAGTCAATTCCAGTGCAATTGTTTCCAGCAGGTCGCGTTGGCGGGCGACCAGAATCAGGCTGCGACCACGGCGCGCCAGCGCTTCGGCCATCGCCAGGCCTATGCCGCTGGACGCGCCGGTGATCAGGGCGTAACGGGTCATGCATTTCTCCATTGAGCATATTGCGCCCGGCAGTCTGCCGAACCGTGAGCAGTCTATTACGTGTCACTGTGTTTCTTTGAGCTCTTTGTTGACATCCACCGGCACGACCAAGGCACTGTCCTGGTCTTGTTCATCGTCGTACGGGAGGGATTGCTCGTACTCGTCGGTCTGCAGTTCCAGCTCGTCGCGCAGCATGCCTGCGCCTCCGGCAGTGAGGCCAATCAGAATAATCGGTAGCAGCAACAGCCACAGAATGGCCAGCGTCTTTACGCCTTTCGAGTTCGGCGGTGGCGGCGGGCCGAACTGATTGGGGCCTTTTGTCCCCGGCAGCAGGACCATGAGGAACGGGAAGACGCTGCCTATGAAGGGCACCATCGTCAGCAGTAAAAGCCAGCCCGACCAGCCCAGGTCGTGCAGCCGTTGTATACCGATCTGTGCACCGATGACTGCAAACACCACGAGCACCACCGCGCTCAGTAGCCCGCCAGCGACCAGTGACTCGTTCATCGTCAGCAGGCACACGGCAACCAGCGCCAGTGCCGCTGCGCTCAATACCAGGCTCCAGGCCAGATAGCGCAAACGCCCGATGCGCCCGTTTATGCTCAGGACTTTTAGAGTCGAATGCTCCGGCTGATCACCGCCAACCTGTGCTTTGGGCGGCGCATAGGGCGATATTTCCAGATGCGCGGGTTTTTGTGGTGGCGGGCTCGCTATTTCATTGAGGCTCAGGCTGATGTCGCTGTCCGGTTCGATGCGTGCTTCGACACCTGCATCGTTAAGTGCCTTCAGGTAGCGCTCTGCATCTGTGTGGGTCAGCCCGCGCTTGAGCGCAACGGGCTGGCCGTTGAACAACTTTTGCACTGCGCGAGCTTCGCTTTTGAACAACCCCGCAAGGTTGGCCTTCGCGGTATCAAGCTCGACGCCTTCACGCACCTGTCCTTCAAATACAATCTTGAAGAGGGAATCGGCCATACAGGGCTTCCTTGTCTTGTGGGTGGGAACAGTACCGGGCGCTTGCGTTACACATTGCGTAAAGCCGAGCGCCCTGTTGTGTTGCTGGAGAGGCCGAATGCTTTCCGGTCAGAAGGGTTTGACGATGACCAGAATGACGATAGCGATCAGGATCAGCACAGGAATCTCGTTGAACCAGCGATAGAACACATGGCTGCGGCCATTTTCTCCGCGGGCAAAGCGTTTGACCTGTGCGCCACAGACATGGTGATAGCCGATCAGCAGGAACACCAGTGTCAGCTTCGCGTGCATCCAGCCCTGACTGAAATAACCGCTGGCATCAAAGCTGATCAGCCAGCCGCCGAAGACCAGCGTTGCGATCATCGCCGGGGTCATGATGCCACGGTAGAGCTTGCGCTCCATCACCATGAAGCGCTCACGGCTGACCGTGTCCTCACTCATCGAGTGGTAGACGAACAGTCTTGGCAGATAGAACAGGGCTGCAAACCAGCAGACCATTGAAATGACATGCAGCGCTTTGACCCATAGATAGAGCATTTTTGATTATTCCCAGGTTCACGGTGGCCGAATAGTAGTGTCTTGTGCGTCCGTACGTCACGTTGTCGGTTGTCGCAGAGGCGATAGGCTCCTATTATCGACCGCTTTCCAGTTGTTTCGTTGAGGGCAGGTTATGGTCAAGGTCGGTATCGTCGGCGGCACGGGTTACACCGGGGTCGAGCTGCTGCGTCTGTTGGCACAGCATCCGCAGGCAGAAGTAGTGGTCATTACCTCGCGCTCGGAGGCCGGCATGCCAGTCGCCGAGATGTACCCGAACCTGCGAGGTCACTACGACGGCCTGGCTTTCAGCGTACCTGACGTGAAAACCCTGGGTGCCTGTGATGTGGTGTTCTTCGCCACGCCTCACGGTGTTGCTCATGCGCTGGCCGGTGAACTGCTTGCGGCAGGCACCAAGGTGATCGACCTGTCTGCCGACTTCCGCCTGCAGGACCCGGTCGAGTGGGCCAAGTGGTACGGCCAGCCTCATGGCGCTCCGCAACTGTTGGAAGACGCGGTGTACGGGCTGCCGGAAGTCAATCGCGAGCAGATCAAGAATGCGCGGCTCATCGCCGTGCCGGGTTGCTATCCGACGGCTACCCAATTGGGTTTCCTGCCGCTGCTTGAAGCCGGTATTGCCGATAACACTCGTCTGATTGCCGACTGCAAATCTGGCGTGAGCGGCGCTGGACGTGGTCTGAACATCGGTTCGCTGTACTCGGAAGCCAATGAAAGCTTCAAGGCCTACGCTGTGAAGGGCCACCGTCACCTGCCTGAAATCACCCAAGGCCTGCGTCGCGCTGCGGGCGGTGATATCGGCCTGACGTTCGTCCCGCATCTGGTGCCGATGATTCGTGGCATTCACTCCACGCTCTATGCGACGGTCACTGATCGTTCGGTAGACCTGCAGGCGCTGTTCGAGAAGCGCTACGCCGACGAGCCTTTTGTGGACGTAATGCCCGCAGGCAGCCACCCCGAGACCCGCAGTGTGCGCGGAGCCAACGTTTGCCGCATCGCGGTGCACCGTCCACAGGGCGGCGATCTGGTTGTCGTGCTGTCGGTTATCGACAATCTGGTCAAAGGTGCGTCAGGTCAGGCGGTTCAGAACATGAACATCCTGTTTGGTCTTGATGAGCGTGCCGGTTTGTCTCACGCGGGCATGATGCCGTAAGGAATGCCGCCGTCCAGCAAATAGTTGACCGATTTTCTAGGAGAAGCGGATAATGCCGTCATTACGCATTACGACGGCTAACGCCGGGAGATATCTGACATGAGTGTCGAATCCTTCACGCCTACCGCTTTGGAGTTCACTCCGAATGCAGCGCACAAGGTGAAAACCCTGGTCGACGAAGAGGGCAATGATCGTCTGAAACTGCGTGTATTCGTTACAGGTGGCGGCTGCTCAGGTTTTCAGTATGGCTTTACGTTTGATGAAGACGTGGCCGACGATGACACTATCGTCGAGCGCGAGGGCGTAAGTCTGGTTGTCGATCCGATGAGCTTCCAGTACCTGGCTGGCGCAGAAGTCGATTATCAGGAAGGGCTTGAGGGTTCGCGATTCGTGATCAAAAACCCGAATGCTTCCACGACCTGTGGCTGTGGCTCCTCGTTCTCGATCTGATCGAAGCGTGCTGTAAACAAAAACGCCGCTCATTGAGCGGCGTTTTGCATTGTGGCATGACGTCAGGCGGGGTAGATCGCGCCCAGAACACGTCTGCCTTTGGCGCCGGTTACCGTTGGGCGGTTGGCCGGTACGCCTTCGAGGCAGCAATGAGCCAGCCAGGCAAACGCCATGGCCTCAACCCAGTCAGGGTCTACGCCGAACTTCTCGGTACTGTTGACCTCGGTAGTGGGCAATAGCTCTGCAAGGCGTTTCATCAGCGCCTTGTTATGTGCGCCGCCGCCACAGACCAGAAGCTCCTTGGTGACCGCTTGTGCCGATTGCAGCGACTCTGTGATGGTCAGTGCAGTCAGTTCCAGCAGCGTGGCTTGCACGTCTTCAGCAGTCAACGTTGGCAGCTGGAACAGATGATGGTGCACCCAACCCAGGTTGAATACTTCCCGACCGGTGCTTTTTGGGCCTTTGGTCAGGAAGAACTGATCGCTGAGCAGTTTCTTGAGAAGGGCTTGATCAACCTTGCCGCTCGCCGCCCACGCCCCATCCTTGTCGTAGCTTTCATGGCGCTGGGATTGTATCCACGCATCAAGCAGTACGTTGCCGGGTCCACAATCGAAGCCTTCGACCGGGCGATCGGACTCGATCAGGCTCAAATTGCTGAAGCCGCCGATGTTCAATACGGCGCGGTGATCTTTGTTATCGTCGAACAGTGCTTCGTGGAAGGCGGGCACCAGCGGCGCACCCTGTCCACCTGCGGCGATGTCGCGACGACGAAAATCGCTTACCACGGTGATTTCTGTCAGCTCTGCCAGCAGCGCCGGGTTGCCGATCTGAATGCTGTAGCCGCGCGCAGGTTCATGACGAATAGTCTGGCCGTGGCTGCCAATGGCGCGAATCTGAGCGGGCACCATGTTTTGATCTTCCAGCAAGGTCTGCACGCCCTGTGCGACCAGCCTGCACCACTTCTGCTCGGCGATTGCTGCGCGTGCAAGCTCATCGGCACCACTGGAGCAAAGCCCCAGCAGTTCGGCATGCAGATCTTCCGGCATCGGGATGTAGTGAGTAGCCAGAAGCCTTGATCGGTCATCCTGCTTCAAAAGGGCGATATCAATCCCATCGAGACTGCTGCCGGACATCACACCTATATAGAAGAAGTCCATGGATTACCTTTTATTCGAGGCCAGCGTGGTGGCCTTTTCCTGATCCATGCGCGCCATCAACGGCTGGCTTTGCTGCATGAACCGCTGTTTTTCGGATTTGGCGATCGGATCCGCCATCGGAAGCTTCTGGCCCAGCGGGTCTACGTGAACGCCATTGACCTGAAATTCATAGTGCAAGTGCGGGCCAGTAGACAAGCCGGTAGTTCCAATATAGCCGATTACCTGACCTTGCTTAACGGTTCCGCCGGTTTGTATGCCTTTGGCAAAGCCTTGCATGTGACCGTACAGCGTGCGGTAGGTATCGCCGTGCTGGATGATGACGGTATTACCGTAACCGCCGCGACGGCCAGCGAGCAGAACCTTGCCATCGCCGGTCGCCTTGATCGGCGTACCGCGTGGCGCTGCATAGTCGACGCCCTTGTGCGCGCGGATCTTGTTGAGGATCGGGTGTTTGCGACCCATCGAGAACATGGAGCTGATGCGGGCAAAGTCTACCGGGGTGCGGATGAATGCCTTGCGCATGCTGTTGCCGTCGGCCGTGTAGTAATTGGTATTGCCTTGCTTGTTGGTGTAACGAACGGCGGTGTAGGTCTTGCCACGGTTGGTGAAGCGAGCGGACAGGATATTGCCTGTGCCGACGCTTTTGCCGTTGACCAGTTTCTGTTCGTACACCACGTCAAATTCGTCACCCTTGCGGATGTCCTGCGCGAAGTCGATGTCGTAGCCGAAGATGTTGGCCATGTCCATCGTCATGCTATGAGTCAGGCCGGCGCGCTGTGCTGACTGTGAAAGTGAGCTGTTGATCACCCCGTGGACGTAGACTTTACGCACGTTGGGCTTGCTGATTTCGCGATTGAAAACGAAGCCGGAAGCCGATTTCGACAGGCTGATGGTTTCAAGTTCGCTGAGTTTGGTATGCAGTTGCTTGAGCTGGCCGTCCGGCGATAGCTCGAACTGCAAGGCTTGCCCGTTCTGCAGCTTGGTGAACTGTTTGGCCTGCTTGTCGCTGGCCAGCACTTCATGAACGGTAGCGGCTGGCAGCCCGACTTTTTCAAACAGAGTCGAAAGCGTATCGCCCTTGCTGACGATCACTTCCCGATGGTTAGGGTCTTTGGCCGGCGCCGGCTTTTCTGCTTCAGACTGTGCTGTGGCGGTGTCTTGGGCCTGGTCATCGGCATTGTCGATCTGGGCAAATGGCGATTCAGTGGTTTCAGGTGTGGCTTGAGCAGCGTCTGGAGCGTCTTGGTCTTGTGCGTCCTGATCCGGCATCTCCAGATCAAGGGAAAGATTCGTTCGTTTGGCTTCAACTTCGCTGGAAGGAAAAACCAGGAGAGCCAGGCTCAACAATGCGGCAATGCCGCTTGCAGCGAGCAGGTGACTCTTCGGATAAAGCGGGGGCGCTTTAGGCGGTGTGTCTTTCATAGGTAATTTGACTTTGAAAAAGGTGAAATGGAAAAGATGAATGACATGATGAAGATGAAATAACTGTATAAAATATAACCAAAACCTGCTCGAAGCAACCCTTCCCGCGTATCAGTCACTGATTCGCAGGCGAACGCTGGGCAAAACTTGTAATTGGGCTCTGATCTTGTAAGGTTGGTTCCCTTTGAGTTGGGGGCTGAAATGAAGTCGGTTGAAGAACAGCTGGCGCTGATCAAGCGCGGTGCAGATGAACTCCTGGTCGAGGCCGAACTGGTCGAGAAGCTGAAGCGTGGCCAGCCACTGCGTATCAAGGCTGGTTTCGACCCGACAGCGCCCGATCTGCACCTTGGACACACCGTGCTTATTAATAAGCTGCGGCAGTTTCAGGACCTGGGGCATCAGATCATCTTCCTGATCGGTGACTTCACCGGCATGATCGGCGACCCGAGCGGCAAAAGCGCGACGCGCCCGCCGCTCACCCGTGAGCAGGTTCTCGACTACGCCGAAACCTACAAGTCTCAGGTCTTCAAGATTCTCGATCCGGCCAAGACCGAAGTCGCGTTCAACTCCACCTGGATGGACAAGCTGAGTCCGGCTGACTTCATTCGCTTGTCTTCGCAGTACACAGTCGCCCGTATGCTTGAGCGTGACGATTTCGACAAGCGCTATAAAAGCAATCAGTCCATCGCCATTCATGAATTCCTTTACCCGCTGGTGCAGGGTTATGACTCCGTGGCCTTGAAGGCTGACGTCGAGCTGGGTGGTACTGATCAGAAATTCAACCTGCTGATGGGGCGCGAGCTTCAGCGTGCGTATGGGCAGGAGCCGCAATGCATTCTGACCATGCCGCTGCTGGAAGGCCTGGATGGCGTGAAGAAGATGT
>NZ_CP076652.1:3705000-5317500 GCF_020917325.1 Pseudomonas savastanoi | reverse complement strand
CGGTGTGATTCATGACTGGGGTGAAGTCGTAACAAGGTAGCCGTAGGGGAACCTGCGGCTGGATCACCTCCTTAATCGACGACTCAGCTGCACCATAAGCACCCACACGAATTGCTTGATTCATTGAAGAAGACGATTAGAAGCAGCGCCCGAGTTCGGGTCTGTAGCTCAGTTGGTTAGAGCGCACCCCTGATAAGGGTGAGGTCGGCAGTTCGAATCTGCCCAGACCCACCAGTTTACTGGTGAGATAGCTGGTCAGAGTAGACGCCTCCACGGTATGTAGAAATACGGGGCCATAGCTCAGCTGGGAGAGCGCCTGCCTTGCACGCAGGAGGTCAGCGGTTCGATCCCGCTTGGCTCCACCACTTACTGCTTCTGTTTGAAAGCTTAGAAATGAGCATTCCATTGATCCTGATGATCAATGCATGAATGTTGATTTCTAGTCTTTGATTAGATCGTTCTTTAAAAATTTGGGTATGTGATAGAAAGAAATAGACCGGGCACCTCTTTCACTGGTGTGTGTCCGGGCTAAGGTAAAGTTTGTGAAATGCAAACTTTCGGCGAATGTCGTCTTCACAGTATAACCAGATTGCTTGGGGTTATATGGTCAAGTGAAGAAGCGCATACGGTGGATGCCTTGGCAGTCAGAGGCGATGAAAGACGTGGTAGCCTGCGAAAAGCTTCGGGGAGTCGGCAAACAGACTGTGATCCGGAGATGTCTGAATGGGGGAACCCAGCCATCATAAGATGGTTATCTTGTACTGAATACATAGGTGCAAGAGGCGAACCAGGGGAACTGAAACATCTAAGTACCCTGAGGAAAAGAAATCAACCGAGATTCCCTTAGTAGTGGCGAGCGAACGGGGACCAGCCCTTAAGTTGTATTGAGATTAGCGGAACGTTCTGGAAAGGACGGCCATAGTGGGTGATAGCCCTGTACGCGAAAATCCCTTTGCAATGAAATCGAGTAGGACGGGGCACGAGAAACCTTGTCTGAATATGGGGGGACCATCCTCCAAGGCTAAATACTACTGACTGACTGACCGATAGTGAACCAGTACCGTGAGGGAAAGGCGAAAAGAACCGCGGAGAGCGGAGTGAAATAGATCCTGAAACCGTATGCGTACAAGCAGTGGGAGCCCACTTTGTTGGGTGACTGCGTACCTTTTGTATAATGGGTCAGCGACTTATTTTCAGTGGCGAGCTTAACCGAATAGGGGAGGCGTAGCGAAAGCGAGTCTTAATAGGGCGTCTAGTCGCTGGGAATAGACCCGAAACCGGGCGATCTATCCATGGGCAGGTTGAAGGTTGGGTAACACTAACTGGAGGACCGAACCGACTACCGTTGAAAAGTTAGCGGATGACCTGTGGATCGGAGTGAAAGGCTAATCAAGCTCGGAGATAGCTGGTTCTCCTCGAAAGCTATTTAGGTAGCGCCTCATGTATCACTGTAGGGGGTAGAGCACTGTTTCGGCTAGGGGGTCATCCCGACTTACCAAACCGATGCAAACTCCGAATACCTACAAGTGCCGAGCATGGGAGACACACGGCGGGTGCTAACGTCCGTCGTGAAAAGGGAAACAACCCAGACCGTCAGCTAAGGTCCCAAAGTCATGGTTAAGTGGGAAACGATGTGGGAAGGCTTAGACAGCTAGGAGGTTGGCTTAGAAGCAGCCACCCTTTAAAGAAAGCGTAATAGCTCACTAGTCGAGTCGGCCTGCGCGGAAGATGTAACGGGGCTCAAACCATGCACCGAAGCTACGGGTATCATCTTTTGATGATGCGGTAGAGGAGCGTTCTGTAAGCCTGTGAAGGTGAGTTGAGAAGCTTGCTGGAGGTATCAGAAGTGCGAATGCTGACATGAGTAACGACAATGGGTGTGAAAAACACCCACGCCGAAAGACCAAGGTTTCCTGCGCAACGTTAATCGACGCAGGGTTAGTCGGTCCCTAAGGCGAGGCTGAAAAGCGTAGTCGATGGAAAACAGGTTAATATTCCTGTACTTCTGGTTATTGCGATGGAGGGACGGAGAAGGCTAGGCCAGCCTGGCGTTGGTTGTCCAGGTTTAAGGTGGTAGGCTGAGATCTTAGGTAAATCCGGGATCTCAAGGCCGAGAGCTGATGACGAGTGTTCTTTAGAACACGAAGTGGTTGATGCCATGCTTCCAAGAAAAGCTTCTAAGCTTCAGGTAACCAGGAACCGTACCCCAAACCGACACAGGTGGTTGGGTAGAGAATACCAAGGCGCTTGAGAGAACTCGGGTGAAGGAACTAGGCAAAATGGCACCGTAACTTCGGGAGAAGGTGCGCCGGTGAGGGTGAAGCATTTACTGCGTAAGCCCACGCCGGTCGAAGATACCAGGCCGCTGCGACTGTTTATTAAAAACACAGCACTCTGCAAACACGAAAGTGGACGTATAGGGTGTGACGCCTGCCCGGTGCCGGAAGGTTAATTGATGGGGTTAGCGCAAGCGAAGCTCTTGATCGAAGCCCCGGTAAACGGCGGCCGTAACTATAACGGTCCTAAGGTAGCGAAATTCCTTGTCGGGTAAGTTCCGACCTGCACGAATGGCGTAACGATGGCGGCGCTGTCTCCACCCGAGACTCAGTGAAATTGAAATCGCTGTGAAGATGCAGTGTATCCGCGGCTAGACGGAAAGACCCCGTGAACCTTTACTATAGCTTTGCACTGGACTTTGAATTTGCTTGTGTAGGATAGGTGGGAGGCTTTGAAGCGTGGACGCCAGTCTGCGTGGAGCCAACCTTGAAATACCACCCTGGCAACTTTGAGGTTCTAACTCAGGTCCGTTATCCGGATCGAGGACAGTGTATGGTGGGTAGTTTGACTGGGGCGGTCTCCTCCTAAAGAGTAACGGAGGAGTACGAAGGTGCGCTCAGACCGGTCGGAAATCGGTCGTAGAGTATAAAGGCAAAAGCGCGCTTGACTGCGAGACAGACACGTCGAGCAGGTACGAAAGTAGGTCTTAGTGATCCGGTGGTTCTGTATGGAAGGGCCATCGCTCAACGGATAAAAGGTACTCCGGGGATAACAGGCTGATACCGCCCAAGAGTTCATATCGACGGCGGTGTTTGGCACCTCGATGTCGGCTCATCACATCCTGGGGCTGAAGCCGGTCCCAAGGGTATGGCTGTTCGCCATTTAAAGTGGTACGCGAGCTGGGTTTAGAACGTCGTGAGACAGTTCGGTCCCTATCTGCCGTGGACGTTTGAGATTTGAGAGGGGCTGCTCCTAGTACGAGAGGACCGGAGTGGACGAACCTCTGGTGTTCCGGTTGTCACGCCAGTGGCATTGCCGGGTAGCTATGTTCGGAAAAGATAACCGCTGAAAGCATCTAAGCGGGAAACTTGCCTCAAGATGAGATCTCACTGGAACCTTGAGTTCCCTAAAGGGCCGTCGAAGACTACGACGTTGATAGGTTGGGTGTGTAAGCGCTGTGAGGCGTTGAGCTAACCAATACTAATTGCCCGTGAGGCTTGACCATATAACACCCAAGCAATTTGAGTCGAACGACCAGATTGCGGTGACTGTGAAGACGACACGAACCGAAAGTTTGCGTCACAACCGCACCGAGCTATCACATACCCGATTTGCTGAAGCGCGCCGCACGGCACGATTCGGTACCCGAATTTCTTGACGACCATAGAACATTGGAACCACCTGATCCCATCCCGAACTCAGTAGTGAAACGATGTATCGCCGATGGTAGTGTGGGGTTTCCCCATGTGAGAGTAGGTCATCGTCAAGATTAAATTCCAGAAACCCTCATCGCTTACGCGTTGAGGGTTTTTGTTTTTCTGCTGCACAAAAGCCACCATGAAAATACATTTTCGTTTCTATGCAGCATGCTCCTGCGTGGCTATTATGCGTGCCTCATTGCCAGGCGACTCCAAATGCTGACCTTGTTAACGCTTCTTGCCGATGGTGCATTTCATTCTGGACAGGTATTAGGCAGTGCCCTCGGCATAAGCCGCAGTGCGGTCTGGAAGCAGCTTCAGCAACTTGAAGCTGACCTCGGCATAGAGGTGCACAAAGTGCGCGGACGGGGTTATCGACTGGCAACGCCTATTTCGCTTTTAAGCCCCGCTGGCATAGCCCAGTGTGGATTCCCTGCCAACTGGTCTGTACGCACCTACGACACTATCGACTCAACCAATGCAGAGGCCACGCGCCTGATTGCTCAAGGGGCTCCCATGCCTTTGCTGGTAGTGGCCGAGCAGCAAACCTCGGGAAGGGGCAGGCGTGGTCGAAAGTGGGTAAGTCCATTTGCCGAGAACCTTTATTACAGTCTGGTCCTGCGCATTGATGGTGGAATGCGTCAGCTGGAAGGTCTCAGCCTGTTGGTCGGATTGGCTGTGATGAAAGTACTGCGTGATATTGGGGTTCAAGGAGCTGGCCTGAAATGGCCTAATGATGTGCTGGTAGGGAGGCAGAAGATTGCCGGCATTTTGCTTGAGCTTGTTGGTGATCCGGCAGATGTTTGTCATGTGATCATCGGAATAGGGGTGAACGTGAACATGCGGTCATCGAGCGAAGTGGATCAGCTATGGACGTCGATTCGACTCGAAACCGGCAGCCTTGCTGATCGAAATCGGATTGCAGCCCTTATAAGCAGCCAGCTTGAGTCTCTTCTGGCAGTTCATCGCAAGGAAGGCTTCGTGGCTTTTCAGGACGAGTGGGAGCGCGGGCATTTGTGGCAGGGAGCTACCGTCAGATTGCTTTCAGGAGCTGAGGCAGTTGAAGGGGTGGTCTTGGGAGTCGATTCGCTTGGAGCGTTGCGTTTGGAAGTGAATGGGGTAGAAAAGAGCTTTAGTGGTGGCGAGCTCAGCCTGAGGTTGCGAGATGATTCTTGAGCTCGACTGTGGCAACAGCTTCATCAAGTGGCGGATAACAGCGAAAGGTGATGCAACAGTGATTAGCGGCGGGGTTGTGGACTCCGATGCTGCCTTGCTGACGCACTTGAGCAATCTGCCTGACACATCATTCACTGACTGCCGTCTGGTGAGTGTGCGTAGCGCCGAAGAAACGGCGAGGCTTGTCTCTTTGCTGGCTGACACCTTTTCCGTTGCGCCTGTCTGCGCGGAACCTGCTCAAGAGCTTGCTGGCGTGATTAATGGCTATGACGACTTTGCGCGTCTGGGGCTGGACCGCTGGCTGGCTTTTGTAGGTGCTTACCATCTCGCCAGGAGTGCGTGCCTGGTGATCGATCTGGGAACCGCTGTGACGTCTGACTTTGTCGACGCCGGTGGCGCCCATCTCGGTGGCTTCATCTGTCCTGGAATGCCCTTGATGCGCAATCAGTTGCGTACCCATACCCGTCGCATCAGATATGACGACACAGAGGCTGAAAAAGCCCTGGCCCGTCTTGTTCCTGGGCGTGCGACTGCAGAGGCTGTAGAGCGCGGCTGCTCGTTGATGCTTCGCGGTTTTGCATTGACTCAGATGGAGATAGCGCAGGGGTACTGGGGCAATGATTTTGCTATTTTTGTGACTGGTGGGGATGCTGCACTGGTTGCGGATGTACTGCCGGGGGCTCGTATTGTTCCTGATCTGGTCTTCGTGGGTCTGGCTCTGGCTTGCCCTTTGCGTTGAGGTCTCTATGCGTTGGTTATTTCTTCTGCTGTTGATGCTTAATGCCTTTTATTACCTCTGGCATCAGCAGGAGGCTCCGCTCAGGGCCAAAGAGGTCATGCCACTGTCGTTGCATCGCGCTTCCCAGCAGGATATTCGTCTGCTTAGCGAGTCGGATGCGGGGCGCGCGTCGCGTGATGCTGACACGAGGTGTCTGTATGTCGGTGGCTTTGCCAGGCAAGAGGATGCTCGGCTGGTGGAGCAGCGCTTGAACAGTCTGGATATCCAGTCTCAATTTCAGTCACTGCAAACGAGCGGGGCGACGGCCTACTGGTTAAGAATTGCCCCGGAAAGTCGACGTCTTGTGGAGGCGGGGGTGATCAATCAATTGAGTCAGGATTTCCCGCAATTAAAAAATCAAATAATGTCGTGCGAGGGCATTGCAACTGCTGAGTAGTTTACATAGAATGGCGCCCGCTTCGCAGCGAGGTGAAAGTCTCGCGAACGAGGTGGTAGTAGTCAACGCATGTAACCTCAGGTTTTTACTGAGAAAAAGGTTGACAGAAGGGCAGCATGAGTTGAGAATGCTGCCTCGCTTAGGAGGGGTTCCCGAGCGGCCAAAGGGATCAGACTGTAAATCTGACGTCTACGACTTCGAAGGTTCGAATCCTTCCCCCTCCACCAGATTTAGCGCGATCTGCAAATTGCGCGGGTATAGTTTAGTGGTAGAACCTCAGCCTTCCAAGCTGATGATGCGGGTTCGATTCCCGCTACCCGCTCCAGGTTTGTGGTTCATGCATTGTGTTTTGCTCTTGTAGCTCAGTTGGTAGAGCACACCCTTGGTAAGGGTGAGGTCAGCGGTTCAAATCCGCTCAAGAGCTCCATTGCTAAAGGCAGATATGAAAATATCTGCCTTTGTTTTAGGTGGTTGCGTTGTGCGTGATCCGCTTGAGGCTTGTTCGGTGTGCGTTGCCTGTAAGGCGCACGCTGAATAAGGTGTTGAAAAACTCTCGTCAGGTCCGCATAATGGTCGGCCTGATTTTGCTTTTAGGTCAGTAGCTCAATTGGCAGAGCGACGGTCTCCAAAACCGTAGGTTGGGGGTTCGATTCCCTCCTGACCTGCCAGATTCCCTAGATGTAATCTGGCTTTCTTTTCACAGGATCTCCGTAGATGAATCCCAAGGCTGAAGCATCAGACTCTCGCTTTGATATGCTGAAGTGGCTCCTGGTAGTCGTTTTGGTTGTCGTGGGTGTTGTCGGTAATCAGTATTATTCTGCTGAGCCGATCCTGTACCGCGTTCTTGCTCTCCTTGTGATTGCTGCTGCCGCTGCATTTGTAGCGTTGCAGACCGGTAAGGGTAAAGCCTTCTTCGTTTTGGCGAAAGAAGCTCGCGCTGAGATTCGTAAAGTCGTATGGCCTACTCGCCAAGAAACCACTCAAACCACGTTGATCGTTGTGGCAGTTGTGCTGGTTATGGCGTTGCTGTTGTGGGGGCTTGATTCCCTGCTCGGCTGGCTTGTTTCCTTGATAGTTGGCTAAGGGTGTCCCGTGGCTAAGCGTTGGTACGTAGTGCATGCTTACTCGGGTTACGAGAAGCATGTCATGCGCTCGTTGATCGAGCGTGTGAAGCTGGCAGGCATGGAAGATGGCTTCGGCGAAATCCTGGTTCCCACTGAAGAAGTGGTTGAAATGCGTAATGGCCAGAAGCGCAAAAGCGAACGCAAGTTCTTCCCAGGTTACGTGCTTGTCCAGATGGACATGAATGAGGGTACTTGGCACTTGGTCAAGGACACCCCGCGTGTCATGGGCTTCATCGGCGGTACCGCAGATAAGCCTGCTCCGATCACTGACAAAGAAGCAGAAGCGATTCTGCGTCGTGTTGCTGACGGTAGCGACAAGCCGAAGCCGAAAACTCTGTTCGAGCCGGGTGAGGTTGTTCGTGTCACCGACGGTCCGTTCGCTGATTTCAACGGCACGGTTGAAGAAGTTAACTACGAAAAGAGCCGGATTCAAGTGGCGGTGCTCATTTTCGGACGCTCTACCCCGGTAGAGCTGGAGTTCAGTCAGGTCGAAAAGGCATAACTGAGCTGGAATCCCATACCCCGCAGCCCAAGGCTGTGGGGTTTTTTCGTCACTGGGATATACGCGTAAGTAACCGGGGAGCCTTTATTGGCGCTTGAACCCGTAATTGGAGTGCCTCATGGCCAAGAAGATAACCGCATACATCAAGCTGCAAGTGAAAGCCGCTCAGGCTAACCCAAGCCCGCCAGTTGGTCCTGCTCTGGGTCAGCACGGTGTGAACATCATGGAATTCTGCAAAGCGTTCAACGCCCGTACTCAGGGTATTGAGCCAGGCTTGCCGACTCCAGTGATCATCACTGTATACAGCGACCGTAGCTTCACTTTCGAAACAAAAAGTACTCCTGCATCGGTTCTGCTGAAGAAAGCTGCAGGCTTGACCAGCGGCTCGGCTCGCCCGAACACCGTTAAAGTTGGCACCGTGACTCGTGCTCAGCTGGAAGATATCGCTAAAGCAAAAAATGCGGATCTGACTGCAGCTGACATGGAAGCGGCCGTGCGTACCATCGCCGGTTCCGCTCGTAGCATGGGCCTTAACGTGGAGGGTGTGTAATGGCTAAGCTGACCAAGCGTCAAAAGGCAATCGCCAGCAAGATCGAAGCTGGTAAGTCTTACAATTTCGTAGACGCCGCAGCCCTGCTGACCGAGCTGTCGACCGTCAAGTTCAGCGAGTCCGTAGACGTTGCTGTTAACCTGGGTGTTGATCCTCGTAAGTCCGACCAGGTTGTTCGTAGCGCTACCGTACTGCCGCACGGCACTGGTAAAACTGTACGCGTTGCAGTGTTCACTCAGGGTCCTGCTGCTGAAGCTGCTCTGGCTGCCGGTGCTGATCGCGTTGGTATGGATGATCTGGCTGCTGAAATGAAAGCGGGCGATCTGAACTATGACGTCGTTATCGCTTCCCCGGACGCAATGCGCGTTGTGGGTCAGCTGGGTCAGGTGCTCGGTCCTCGTGGTCTGATGCCTAACCCGAAAGTCGGCACCGTTACTCCTGACGTGGCTAACGCCGTCAAGAACGCCAAGGCTGGTCAGGTTCGTTATCGCACCGACAAAAACGGCATCATCCACACTTCCGTTGGCAAGGTCGGTTTCGACGCCGTCAAGCTGAAGGAAAACGTTGAAGCCCTGATCGCTGATCTTAAGCGTATCAAGCCTGCTTCTTCGAAAGGTATTTACGTCAAGCGCATCACCCTGAGCACCACTATGGGCCCAGGCCTGGTCATCGACCAGGGTTCGTTGGAAGCGTAAGACAGAAACTGTGCGGTTTTACGCCGTACCGTTTGAAAGATTGGGGTCCCTGCCTGGCGGGGGCTATCCAAGACCGTAGGCGACGCAAGTCTTAAACCTCAAGCCTACGCAGATGGTGCTCCCGGTTCCTTACCGAATCAGACACCAAAACGACATCTGACTCCGGTCGGATGAAACGGTAACAAGCAGGAGTTAAACCCGTGGCAATTAAACTCGAAGACAAGAAGGCCATCGTCGCTGAAGTCAACGAGGCTGCCAAAGCTGGTCTGTCCGCTGTCGTGGCTGATGCCCGCGGTGTGACGGTCGGCGCTATGACCGGACTCCGTAAAGAGGCTCGTGAAGCTGGCGTTTACGTACGTGTTGTACGTAACACCCTGCTCAAGCGCGCTGTTGCTGACACTGAATTCAGTGTCCTCAACGACGTGTTCACTGGCCCGACCTTGATTGCGTTCTCCAACGAACATCCTGGCGCTGCTGCCCGTCTGTTCAAGGAATTCGCCAAAGGTCAGGACAAGTTCGAGATCAAGGCAGCTGCGTTCGAGGGCAAGTTCCTCGCAGCTAATCAGATCGATGTACTGGCAAGCCTGCCGACCCGTGACGAAGCAATTTCTCAGCTGATGAGCGTGATTCAAGGCGCTACCAGCAAGTTGGCTCGTACTCTGGCGGCTGTTCGCGACCAAAAAGAAGCAGCTGCAGCCTAAGGCTGAGTCAGATCTTTTCGCGTATTTTTGTTTATTTTGATGGTCGCGTAGGCCGTCCCCCAATTCAGGAAATTGAGTCATGTCCATCTCTCAAGACGATATCCTTAACGCCGTAGCTGAAATGTCCGTTCTGCAGGTTGTAGAGCTGATCAAGGCGTTCGAAGAGAAGTTCGGCGTTACCGCTGCTGCCGGTTCGGCTGGTCCAGCTGTTGCTGTCGCTGTTGCTGAAGAGCAAACTGAATTCAACGTCATGCTGCTGGAAGCTGGCGAGAAGAAAGTTAACGTCATCAAGGCAGTACGTGAACTGACCGGTCTGGGCCTGAAAGAAGCCAAGGCAGTCGTTGACGGCGCGCCAGCAATGGTTCTGGAAGCTGTTGCCAAAGACGCAGCTGACAAAGCCAAAGCTACTCTGGAAGAAGCAGGCGCTAAAGTCGAGCTGAAATAAGCATCGACTTTGAGTGTCCAGCCCACGCGATTAGCGAAAGGCTGATGGCTGGTGGCTTTTGCCACCGGCCTTTTTCCGTTATAGACGATTGGCGCTGTCAACGTCTGTAATGTGCGGTATCCACCGATGGCGGTGGCGCAAACCAAGGGGTTTGCAAGATTTTCTGGCTGCTTCCGTCGGGAGGGAGCCAAACAAGCAGGTGACCAAGCTGGGGAACGCTGATGGCTTACTCATATACTGAGAAAAAACGTATCCGCAAGGACTTTAGCAAGTTGCCGGACGTAATGGATGTGCCGTATCTCTTGGCCATCCAGCTGGATTCGTATCGCGAATTCCTGCAGGCGGGAGCGACCAAAGATCAGTTCCGCGACGTCGGTCTGCATGCAGCCTTCAAATCCGTTTTCCCGATCATCAGCTACTCCGGCAATGCTGCGCTGGAGTATGTAGGTTATCGCTTGGGCGAACCGGCATTTGATGTCAAGGAATGCGTGCTGCGCGGTGTGACTTACGCAGTACCTCTGCGGGTCAAGGTCCGTCTGATCATTTTCGACAAAGAATCGTCGAACAAAGCGATCAAGGACATCAAAGAGCAAGAAGTCTACATGGGTGAAATCCCCCTGATGACTGAAAACGGTACCTTTGTAATCAATGGCACCGAGCGCGTTATCGTGTCTCAGCTTCACCGCTCGCCTGGCGTATTCTTCGACCAC
Source organism: Pseudomonas savastanoi (assembly GCF_020917325.1). Taxonomy (NCBI): domain Bacteria; kingdom Pseudomonadati; phylum Pseudomonadota; class Gammaproteobacteria; order Pseudomonadales; family Pseudomonadaceae; genus Pseudomonas; species Pseudomonas savastanoi. The sequence continues at coordinate 5,306,727 of NZ_CP076652.1, read as the reverse complement.
GACCGTGGCAAGACGCACAGCTCCGGTAAGCTGCTTTACTCCGCTCGTATCATTCCTTACCGCGGTTCGTGGCTGGACTTCGAGTTCGATCCGAAAGACTGCGTATTCGTCCGTATCGACCGTCGTCGCAAGCTGCCTGCGTCCGTACTTCTGCGCGCTCTGGGTTATACCACCGAGCAAGTGCTCGATGCTTTCTACACCACCAACGTATTCCATGTGCGCGGCGAAAACCTGAGCCTGGAACTGGTGCCTCAGCGCCTGCGTGGTGAAATTGCCGTTCTGGATATTCTGGACGACAAGGGCAAGGTCATTGTCGAGCAGGGTCGCCGTATTACCGCTCGTCACATCAACCAGCTGGAAAAAGCCGGGATCAAAGAGCTGGAAGTACCTCTGGACTACGTCCTGGGTCGTACTACTGCCAAGGTCATCGTGCATCCGGCAACCGGTGAGATCATTGCCGAGTGCAACACCGAGCTGAACACTGAAATCCTGGCCAAGATCGCCAAGGCTCAGGTCGTTCGCATCGAAACGTTGTACACCAACGACATCGACTGCGGTCCGTTCGTCTCTGACACGCTGAAGATCGACTCCACCAGCAACCAACTGGAAGCGCTGGTCGAGATCTATCGCATGATGCGTCCTGGCGAGCCGCCAACCAAGGATGCCGCTGAAACACTGTTCAACAACCTGTTCTTCAGTCCTGAGCGTTACGACCTGTCTGCTGTAGGTCGGATGAAGTTCAACCGTCGTATCGGTCGTACTGAAATCGAAGGCTCGGGCGTGCTGTGCAAGGAAGACATCGTAGCGGTCCTCAAGACCCTCGTTGACATCCGTAACGGCAAAGGCATTGTCGATGACATCGACCACCTCGGTAACCGTCGCGTTCGTTGCGTTGGTGAGATGGCCGAGAACCAGTTCCGTGTAGGTCTGGTCCGTGTCGAGCGCGCTGTCAAAGAGCGCCTGTCCATGGCAGAAAGCGAAGGCCTGATGCCTCAGGACCTGATCAACGCCAAGCCTGTTGCGGCGGCGGTCAAGGAATTCTTCGGTTCCAGCCAGCTTTCCCAGTTCATGGACCAGAACAACCCGCTGTCCGAGATCACTCACAAGCGCCGTGTTTCTGCACTCGGCCCTGGCGGTCTGACTCGTGAGCGTGCTGGCTTTGAAGTTCGAGACGTTCACCCGACTCACTACGGCCGTGTTTGCCCGATCGAGACGCCTGAAGGTCCGAACATCGGTCTGATCAACTCCCTGGCGGCCTATGCCCGCACCAACCAGTACGGCTTCCTTGAGAGCCCGTACCGTGTGGTCAAGGAAGGTCTGGTAACCGAAGAAATCGTTTTCCTTTCTGCGATCGAAGAAGCGGACCACGTCATTGCTCAGGCTTCGGCTGCAATGAACGACAAGCAAGAGCTGATCGACGAGCTGGTTGCTGTGCGTCACTTGAACGAATTCACCGTCAAGGCACCTGCCGATGTCACCCTGATGGACGTTTCGCCCAAGCAGGTTGTGTCGGTAGCCGCGTCGCTGATTCCGTTCCTCGAGCACGATGACGCCAACCGCGCATTGATGGGTTCCAACATGCAGCGTCAGGCTGTACCGACCCTGCGTGCCGACAAGCCGCTGGTAGGTACCGGCATGGAGCGCAACGTTGCCCGTGACTCCGGCGTTTGCGTCGTGGCTCGTCGTGGTGGTGTGATCGACTCGGTTGACGCCAGCCGTATCGTTGTTCGCGTTGCCGATGACGAAGTAGAAACAGGTGAGGCAGGTGTAGACATCTACAACCTGACCAAATACACCCGCTCCAACCAGAACACCTGCATCAACCAGCGTCCGCTGGTCAGCAAGGGTGACCGTGTTCAGCGTAGCGACATCATGGCCGACGGCCCGTCCACCGATATGGGTGAACTGGCGCTGGGTCAGAACATGCGCATCGCGTTCATGGCCTGGAACGGTTTCAACTTCGAAGACTCCATCTGTCTTTCTGAGCGTGTTGTTCAGGAAGACCGCTTCACCACGATCCACATTCAGGAACTGACCTGTGTGGCACGTGACACCAAGCTTGGGCCAGAGGAAATCACAGCTGACATCCCTAACGTGGGTGAGGCTGCTCTGAACAAGCTGGACGAAGCGGGTATCGTTTATGTAGGTGCCGAAGTCGGCGCCGGCGACATCCTGGTCGGTAAGGTCACTCCGAAAGGCGAGACCCAGCTGACTCCGGAAGAAAAACTGTTGCGCGCGATCTTCGGTGAGAAAGCCAGCGACGTTAAAGACACCTCCCTGCGTGTACCAACCGGTACCAAAGGTACTGTCATTGACGTTCAGGTCTTCACCCGTGATGGTGTCGAGCGTGATGCGCGTGCCCTGTCCATCGAGAAGTCGCAACTCGACGAGATCCGCAAGGATCTGAACGAAGAGTTCCGTATTGTCGAAGGCGCTACTTTCGAACGTCTGCGCTCTGCGCTGGTGGGTCGTGTAGCCGAAGGCGGTGCTGGCCTCAAGAAAGGTCAGGAAATCACCAACGAAGTGCTTGATGGTCTTGAGCATGGTCAGTGGTTCAAACTGCGCATGGCTGAAGACGCTCTGAATGAGCAGCTTGAGAAAGCTCAGGCCTACATCGTTGATCGTCGCCGTCTTCTGGATGACAAGTTCGAAGACAAGAAACGCAAACTGCAGCAAGGCGATGACCTGGCTCCAGGCGTTCTGAAAATCGTCAAGGTCTACCTGGCAATCCGTCGTCGCATCCAGCCGGGCGACAAGATGGCCGGTCGTCACGGTAACAAGGGTGTGGTCTCCGTGATCATGCCGGTTGAAGACATGCCGCACGATGCCAATGGCACGCCGGTGGATATCGTCCTCAACCCGCTGGGCGTACCTTCGCGTATGAACGTTGGTCAGATTCTCGAAACCCACCTGGGCCTCGCGGCCAAAGGTCTGGGCGAGAAGATCAACCGCATGCTTGAAGAGCAGCGTAAAGTTGCTGAGCTGCGCAAGTTCCTTAACGAGATCTACAACGAAATCGGCGGTCGTCAGGAAACTCTGGAAGACCTCAGCGACAACGAAATCCTGGACCTCGCGAAGAACCTGCGTAACGGCGTACCGATGGCTACCCCGGTTTTCGACGGTGCCAAGGAAAGCGAAATCAAGGCAATGCTCAAGCTGGCAGATATGCCGGAAAGCGGCCAGATGCAGCTGTTCGACGGTCGTACCGGCAACAAGTTTGAACGTGCTGTAACGGTTGGCTACATGTACATGCTGAAGCTGAACCACTTGGTGGACGACAAGATGCACGCGCGTTCCACTGGTTCGTACAGCCTGGTTACCCAGCAGCCGCTGGGTGGTAAGGCACAGTTCGGTGGTCAGCGTTTCGGGGAGATGGAAGTGTGGGCGCTGGAAGCATACGGCGCGGCGTACACTCTGCAGGAAATGCTCACAGTGAAGTCGGACGATGTGAACGGTCGTACCAAGATGTACAAAAACATCGTGGACGGCGATCACCGTATGGAGCCGGGCATGCCCGAGTCTTTCAACGTGTTGATCAAAGAAATCCGTTCGCTCGGTATCGATATCGATCTGGAAACCGAATAACACGTGACGCGAATCGGGGGCAGGGCGGTATTGCCTGCTCCCTGCTCCGCCAGGAGGAAAAGCCTTGAAAGACCTACTGAATTTGCTGAAAAACCAGGGTCAAGTCGAAGAGTTCGACGCAATCCGTATCGGACTTGCATCGCCTGAGATGATCCGCTCTTGGTCGTTCGGTGAAGTTAAAAAGCCGGAAACCATCAACTACCGTACGTTCAAGCCTGAGCGTGACGGTCTGTTCTGCGCCAAGATCTTTGGCCCGGTAAAAGATTACGAGTGCCTGTGCGGTAAGTACAAGCGCCTGAAGCACCGCGGTGTCATCTGCGAAAAATGCGGTGTTGAAGTAGCACTGGCCAAGGTTCGTCGCGAGCGTATGGCTCACATCGAGCTGGCTTCGCCGGTTGCTCACATCTGGTTCCTGAAATCGCTGCCGTCCCGTATCGGCTTGCTGATGGACATGACCCTGCGTGATATTGAACGCGTTCTCTACTTTGAGAGCTATGTCGTTATCGATCCAGGCATGACTACCCTTGAAAAAGGTCAGCTGCTGAACGACGAGCAGTACTTCGAAGCCCTCGAAGAGTTCGGTGACGACTTCGACGCCCGCATGGGTGCCGAGGCTGTTCGTGAACTGCTGCACGCTATTGATCTGGAGCACGAAATTGGCCGTCTGCGCGAAGAGATTCCGCAAACCAATTCCGAGACCAAAATCAAGAAGCTGTCCAAGCGTCTGAAGCTGATGGAAGCCTTCCAGGGTTCCGGCAACCTTCCTGAATGGATGGTGCTGACCGTTCTGCCGGTTCTGCCGCCAGATCTGCGTCCTCTGGTTCCGCTTGACGGGGGCCGTTTCGCGACGTCCGACCTCAACGATCTGTATCGTCGAGTGATCAACCGTAACAACCGTCTGAAGCGTCTGCTGGATCTGTCTGCTCCCGACATCATCGTGCGTAACGAAAAGCGCATGCTGCAGGAAGCGGTCGATGCATTGCTCGACAACGGTCGTCGCGGTCGTGCGATCACAGGTTCGAACAAGCGTCCTCTGAAGTCCCTGGCTGACATGATCAAGGGTAAGCAAGGTCGTTTCCGTCAGAACTTGCTCGGTAAGCGCGTTGACTACTCGGGCCGTTCGGTAATTACCGTAGGTCCGACCCTGCGTCTGCATCAGTGCGGTCTGCCGAAAAAAATGGCTCTCGAGCTGTTCAAGCCGTTCATCTTCGGCAAGCTGGAAATGCGTGGCCTGGCCACGACCATCAAGGCTGCCAAGAAGATGGTCGAGCGCGAGCTGCCAGAGGTCTGGGACGTTCTTGCTGAAGTCATTCGCGAACACCCAGTGCTTCTGAACCGTGCGCCAACTCTTCACCGTCTGGGCATCCAGGCGTTTGAACCAGTATTGATCGAAGGTAAGGCTATTCAGCTGCACCCGCTGGTCTGTGCTGCGTACAACGCTGACTTCGACGGCGACCAGATGGCCGTTCACGTACCTCTGACGCTGGAAGCTCAGCTCGAAGCGCGTGCACTGATGATGTCGACCAACAACATCCTGTCGCCAGCCAACGGTGAGCCAATCATCGTTCCTTCGCAGGACGTTGTACTGGGTCTGTATTACATGACTCGTGAAGCGATCAACGCCAAGGGCGAAGGTCGTGTGTTTGCGGATCTGCAGGAAGTCGACCGCGTATTCCGCGCCGGCGAGGCGGCTCTGCATGCCAAGGTCAAGGTTCGTATCCACGAAACGGTCAACGACCGTGATGGTGGCAGCGTCAAGAACACCCGTATCGTCGACACCACTGTTGGCCGTGCGTTGCTGTTCCAGGTGGTTCCGGCCGGCCTGTCGTACGACGTCGTCAACCAGCCTATGAAGAAGAAGGCGATCTCCAAGCTGATCAACCAGTGCTATCGCGTGGTTGGTTTGAAAGAGACCGTGATCTTCGCTGACCAGTTGATGTACACCGGTTTTGCCTACTCGACCATTTCGGGTGTTTCCATCGGCGTTAACGACTTCGTTATCCCGGATGAAAAAGCTCGCATCATCGACGCGGCCACCGAAGAAGTTAAAGAGATCGAAAGTCAGTACGCCTCCGGCCTGGTAACCCAGGGCGAGAAGTACAACAAGGTGATCGACCTCTGGTCCAAGGCCAACGACGAAGTGTCCAAGGCAATGATGTCGAACCTCTCGAAAGAGAAGGTCATCGATCGTCATGGCGTCGAAGTTGACCAGGAATCCTTCAACTCGATGTACATGATGGCTGACTCCGGTGCGCGTGGTTCTGCTGCCCAGATTCGCCAGCTGGCAGGTATGCGTGGTCTGATGGCCAAGCCTGACGGCTCCATCATCGAAACGCCGATCACTGCGAACTTCCGTGAAGGTTTGAGCGTACTTCAGTACTTCATCTCCACTCACGGTGCTCGTAAGGGTCTTGCGGATACCGCACTGAAAACCGCTAACTCCGGTTATCTGACTCGCCGTCTGGTAGACGTTGCTCAGGATCTGGTGGTTACCGAGGTGGATTGCGGTACCGAGCACGGTCTGCTGATGACTCCGCACATTGAAGGCGGTGACGTTGTAGAGCCGCTGGGTGAGCGCGTACTGGGTCGAGTTATCGCCCGTGACGTGTTCAAGCCGGGTACAGAGGACGTCATCGTTCCTGCTGGCACGCTGGTAGACGAGAAGTGGGTCGAGTTCATCGAGCTGAACAGCATCGACGAAGTGATCGTTCGCTCGCCAATCAGCTGTGAAACGCGCTACGGCATCTGTGCCAAGTGCTACGGTCGCGACCTGGCTCGCGGTCACCAGGTCAACATCGGTGAAGCTGTCGGCGTAATCGCTGCACAGTCGATCGGTGAGCCGGGTACCCAGCTGACAATGCGTACGTTCCACATTGGTGGTGCGGCAAGCCGGACCTCGGCAGCCGACAGCGTTCAGGTGAAGAATGGCGGTACTGTCCGTCTTCACAACCTGAAGCACGTTGAGCGTGTTGACGGTCACCTGGTTGCGGTATCCCGCTCCGGTGAGCTGGCCATCGCTGATGACTTCGGTCGCGAGCGTGAGCGTTACAAACTGCCATACGGTGCAGTGATTTCGGTGAAGGAAGGCGACAAGGTCGACGCTGGCTCTATCGTGGCCAAGTGGGATCCGCACACTCACCCAATCGTCACCGAGATGAAAGGTACTGTTACCTACGTCGGCATGGAAGAAGGCATCACGATCAAGCGTCAGACAGACGAATTGACCGGTATGACCAACATTGAAGTGCTTGATGCCAAAGACCGTCCGGCTGCCGGCAAGGACATCCGTCCTGCTGTGAAGATGGTTGGTCTGGATGGCAAGGATCTGCTGTTGCCAGGTACTGACGTACCTGCTCAGTACTTCCTGCCAGCCAACGCCCTGGTCGGTGTGGCTGACGGTGCGCAGATCGCGATCGGTGATGTTATCGCTCGTATTCCGCAGGAAACTTCGAAGACTCGTGACATCACCGGTGGTCTGCCGCGTGTTGCCGACCTGTTCGAAGCCCGTCGTCCGAAAGAGGCGTCGATCCTTGCAGAAGTCAGCGGTACCATCGCATTCGGTAAAGAAACCAAAGGCAAGCGCCGTCTGGTCATTACCCCGAACGACGGTAGCGATCCGTACGAAGAGCTGATTCCGAAGTGGCGTCACCTGAACGTCTTCGAAGGCGAGCAAGTGAACCGCGGCGAAGTTATCTCCGACGGTCCTAGCGATCCACACGACATCCTGCGTCTGTTGGGTGTGAGTGCGCTGGCCAAGTACATCGTTAACGAGATTCAGGACGTATACCGTCTGCAAGGCGTGAAGATCAACGACAAGCACATCGAGACGATTCTGCGTCAGATGCTGCGCAAAGTTGAAATTGCCGAGTCTGGCGATTCCAGTTTCATCAAGGGCGACCAGATGGAATTGACTCACGTACTGGTAGAAAACGAGCGTTTGAGCACGGAAGACAAGTTTGTCTCCAAGTTCACTCGCGTGTTGCTGGGTATCACCAAGGCATCGCTGTCCACCGAGTCGTTCATCTCCGCGGCCTCCTTCCAGGAGACAACCCGCGTACTGACCGAGGCGGCTGTGACTGGCAAGCGCGATTACTTGCGCGGCCTGAAGGAAAACGTGGTTGTGGGTCGTCTGATCCCGGCCGGTACCGGTCTGGCTTATCACAGCGAGCGTAAGCGTCGCCGTGAAATGGACAAACCGACCCGTGTCAGCGCGAGCGAAGTAGAAGCCGCTCTGACTGAAGCGTTGAACTCCAGCGGTAATTGAGACTAAAGCCTCGGCATTTTCATCTGGCAGACAGCACGTTTTCGTGTCGTTTGCCTCTTGAGGATGTCGGGGCTTTGTCTTGACTGGGGGCGGGATCCTCTTTAGACTCTTGTACCCCTAAATTTGGCGGGGCTTGTGCCCTGTCATTTGCTTTTCTTGTAAGACAATAGCGTCGCAAGACAACAGTGGAGCTAGTAGATGGCAACTATCAACCAGCTGGTACGTCAGCCGCGTAAGCGTATCGTCGAGAAATCCGACGTGCCTGCGCTGCAGAACTGCCCGCAACGTCGCGGTGTGTGCACTCGTGTGTATACCACCACGCCGAAAAAACCTAACTCGGCATTGCGTAAAGTCTGCCGTGTGCGCCTGACCAACGGTTTCGAGGTTTCCTCGTACATCGGTGGTGAAGGTCACAACCTGCAAGAGCACAGCGTGGTACTGATCCGTGGCGGTCGTGTAAAAGACTTGCCAGGTGTTCGTTATCACACCGTTCGTGGTTCTCTGGATACTTCCGGCGTTAAAGGCCGTAACCAGGGTCGCTCGAAATACGGTACTAAGAAGCCTAAGTAGTTTTTGGCTTCTGTGTGAAATTGCAGATTTCTATTTTTCTGAGTCGATAAGAGTAAGGTCGGGCGCATCCCTTGCAGGATGGTGGTCCCGAGCTAACCTGAAGACCGTTTGAGGGCTTATCCATGCCAAGAAGACGCGTAGCAGCCAAGCGCGAAGTGCTTGACGATCCAAAATACGGCAGCCAGATCCTGGCCAAGTTCATGAACCACGTTATGGAAAGCGGCAAGAAAGCCGTTGCCGAGCGTATCGTTTATGGCGCGCTGGAAAAGGTTAAAGAACGCAAGAACAGCGACCCCCTGGAAATCTTCGAGAAAGCTCTCGACGCCATCGCTCCGCTGGTCGAAGTAAAGTCGCGCCGTGTAGGCGGTGCCACTTACCAGGTTCCTGTCGAAGTTCGTCCGTCCCGTCGTAATGCTCTGGCAATGCGTTGGCTGGTAGACTTCGCGCGCAAGCGCGGTGAGAAGTCAATGGCGCTGCGTTTGGCTGGCGAACTGCTGGACGCCGCCGAAGGTAAAGGTGCTGCGGTCAAGAAGCGTGAAGACGTGCACCGTATGGCTGAGGCCAACAAGGCTTTCTCGCACTACCGCTTCTAATTTCAGCGTCACTAATTTTGCGAGGGCTTTATGGCTCGTACTACTCCGATTGGCCGCTACCGTAACATTGGTATCGTTGCTCACGTGGATGCTGGTAAAACCACCACCACCGAGCGCGTCCTTTTTTACACCGGCAAAAGCCACAAAATGGGCGAGGTGCATGACGGCGCCGCGACCACGGACTGGATGGTTCAGGAGCAGGAGCGTGGTATTACCATTACTTCTGCTGCTATTACTGCCTTCTGGCAGGGTTCCGAGAAGCAACACAAAGACCAATACCGTTTCAACGTTATTGACACCCCGGGCCACGTTGACTTCACCATTGAAGTTGAGCGTTCCCTGCGTGTACTCGATGGCGCGGTCGTTGTGTTCTGTGGCACTTCCGGCGTAGAGCCGCAGTCCGAAACCGTATGGCGTCAGGCCAACAAGTACGGTGTTCCACGTATCGTTTACGTGAACAAGATGGACCGTGCTGGTGCAAACTTTCTGCGCGTAATCGCTCAGATCAAGCAGCGCCTGGGTCACACCCCGGTACCGATCCAGTTGGCCATTGGTGCCGAAGACAACTTCCAGGGTCAGATCGATCTGATGTCCATGGAAGCTGTTTACTGGAACGATGCCGACAAGGGTATGGTTCCACGTCGTGAGCCTATCCCTGCCGAGCTGCAGGAACTGGCTGATGAGTGGCGCAGCAACATGGTTGAGGCTGCTGCCGAAGCCAGCGAAGAGCTGATGAACAAATACCTCGAAGGTGAAGAGCTCACCAACGAGGAAATCAAGGCCGCTCTGCGTCAGCGTACTATCGCTGGTGAGATCGTTCTTGCTGTTTGCGGTTCTTCCTTCAAGAACAAGGGCGTTCCCTTGGTTCTCGACGCCGTGATCGACTACCTGCCGGCTCCGACCGACATTCCAGCTATCAAGGGTTCCGATCCTGATAACGAAGAAGTCCTGATGGAGCGTCATGCAGACGACAACGAGCCGTTCTCGGCTTTGGCGTTCAAGATCGCTACCGACCCATTCGTGGGTACCTTGACTTTCGTCCGCGTTTACTCGGGCGTGTTGGCATCCGGCGACGGCGTGATCAACTCGGTGAAAGGCAAGAAAGAGCGTGTGGGTCGTATGGTGCAAATGCACGCAAACGCCCGCGAAGAAATCAAGGAAGTTCGCGCTGGTGACATCGCGGCCTTGATCGGCATGAAGGACGTCACCACTGGTGAGACCTTGTGCAACGCTGACAAGCCAATCATCCTGGTTCGCATGGACTTCCCGGAGCCGGTTATTTCGGTTGCCGTTGAGCCAAAAACCAAGGATGACCAGGAAAAAATGGGTATCGCTCTGGGCAAACTTGCTCAGGAAGACCCTTCTTTCCGCGTCAAGACTGATGAAGAGACTGGTCAAACGATCATCTCTGGCATGGGCGAGCTGCACCTGGACATCCTGGTTGACCGGATGCGCCGTGAGTTCAACGTCGAAGCCAACATCGGCAAGCCTCAGGTTTCCTATCGTGAGCGCATCACGAAGAATTGTGAAATCGAAGGCAAGTTCGTTCGTCAATCCGGCGGTCGTGGCCAGTTCGGTCACTGCTGGATCCGTTTTGCACCTGCTGACGAAGGTCAGGAAGGTCTGCAATTCGTAAATGAAGTGGTAGGTGGTGTTGTTCCCAAGGAATACATCCCGGCTATCCAGAAGGGTATCGAAGAGCAGATGAAGAACGGCGTTGTTGCCGGCTATCCGCTGATCGGCCTGAAGGCTACCGTGTTTGATGGTTCCTACCATGACGTCGACTCGAACGAGATGGCGTTTAAGGTGGCTGCTTCCATGGCGACCAAGCAACTGGCCCAGAAGGGCGGTGGTGAGTTGCTTGAGCCGATCATGGCGGTAGAGGTTGTTACGCCTGAAGACTATATGGGTGACGTGATGGGCGACCTTAACCGCCGTCGCGGCATGATCTTGGGTATGGAAGATACGGTTTCCGGCAAAGTAATTCGTGCCGAGGTTCCGTTGGGTGAGATGTTCGGTTATGCGACCGACGTTCGCTCCATGTCTCAGGGTCGCGCAAGCTACTCTATGGAATTCAAAAAATACAATACAGCTCCGTCGCACATCGTCGAAACTGTAACCAAAAAACAAGGCTGATTCAGCGCCTTTAGGCTAGGAGTTATTTGTCGTGGCTAAAGAAAAATTTGATCGTTCCCTCCCGCACGTCAACGTTGGCACCATTGGTCACGTTGACCACGGTAAAACCACGCTGACCGCTGCTCTGACTCGCGTCTGCTCCGAAGTTTTCGGTTCGGCTGCTGTTGAATTCGACAAGATCGACAGCGCACCTGAAGAGAAAGCTCGTGGTATTACCATCAATACCGCGCACGTCGAATACAAATCGTTGATCCGTCACTACGCTCACGTTGACTGCCCAGGTCACGCTGACTACGTGAAGAACATGATCACCGGTGCTGCCCAGATGGACGGCGCTATTCTGGTTTGTTCGGCCGCTGATGGTCCGATGCCACAAACCCGTGAGCACATCCTGCTGTCCCGTCAGGTTGGCGTTCCGTACATCGTGGTTTTCCTGAACAAGGCCGACCTGGTAGACGACGCTGAGCTGCTGGAACTGGTTGAGATGGAAGTGCGCGATCTGCTGAGCACTTACGACTTCCCAGGCGACGACACTCCGATCATCATCGGTTCTGCTCGTATGGCTCTGGAAGGTAAAGATGACAACGAAATGGGCACCACTGCCGTTCGTAAACTGGTTGAAACACTGGACTCCTACATTCCAGAACCAGTTCGTCTGACCGACAAGCCGTTCCTGATGCCAATCGAAGACGTGTTCTCGATCTCCGGTCGCGGTACTGTTGTGACTGGTCGTATTGAGCGCGGTATCGTCAAGGTTCAGGATCCACTGGAAATCGTTGGTCTGCGTGACACTACCGTCACCACCTGCACCGGTGTTGAAATGTTCCGTAAGTTGCTCGACGAAGGTCGTGCTGGCGAGAACTGCGGCGTTCTGCTGCGTGGTACCAAGCGTGACGACGTTGAGCGTGGTCAGGTTCTGGTCAAGCCAGGTACCGTCAAGCCGCACACTCAGTTCGAAGCTGAAATCTACGTTCTGAGCAAAGAAGAAGGCGGTCGTCACACTCCGTTCTTCAAGGGCTACCGTCCACAGTTCTACTTCCGTACTACCGACGTAACTGGTAGCTGCGAACTGCCGGAAGGCGTAGAAATGGTTATGCCAGGTGATAACGTTAAAGTTTCCGTTACCCTGATCAAGCCAATCGCAATGGAAGATGGTCTGCGTTTCGCAATCCGTGAAGGCGGTCGTACCGTCGGCGCTGGCGTCGTGGCCAAAATCATCGCGTAAGCGTTGATTCCCAAAAAGAGCCCCCGCAACGCGGGGGCTTTTTTATTGGGTTGACACCTAGTGAGGTCGTCTATAGAATTGCGCCTCCTTTTAACGGGCGTATTGCGCTCGGTGGGAACAGCAATCTGGAGTCTGAATCCAATGCAAAACCAGCAAATCCGTATCAGGTTGAAGGCTTTTGACCATCGCCTGATCGACCAATCAACCCAGGAAATCGTGGAAACCGCGAAACGTACTGGTGCACAGGTGCGTGGTCCGATTCCACTGCCGACTCGTAAAGAGCGGTTCACCGTTCTGGTTTCTCCGCACGTCAACAAAGACGCGCGCGACCAGTATGAGATCCGTACTCACAAGCGTGTTCTGGACATTGTTCAGCCAACGGAAAAAACCGTTGATGCGCTTATGAAGCTTGATCTTGCGGCCGGTGTGGAAGTTCAGATCAGCCTCGGCTAAGACTTGGGTCTTAGTCGTGTAACGCTCTGAAATGGGCGGCCATAGCGGGTGAAAGCCCCGTACACTCATGAGGTTTACAACATGACTATTGGTGTAGTCGGTCGTAAATGCGGTATGACCCGTATTTTCACCGAAGAAGGTGTCTCCATTCCGGTCACGGTCATTGAGATCGAGCCGAATCGCGTCACTCAGTTCAAAACCGAAGAAACCGATGGCTATCGTGCAGTGCAAGTCACTGTCGGCGAGCGTCGCGCTTCGCGTGTTACAGCCGCTCAGGCTGGCCACTTCGCCAAGGCGAACGTTGCTGCCGGTCGTACTGTCATGGAATTCCGTCTTGAAGAAGGCGACTACCAGGCTGGCGATCAGATCAACGCTGAAATCTTCGCCGCTGGTCAACTGGTTGATGTAACCGGTCAGTCCAAGGGTAAAGGCTTCCAGGGTACGATCAAGCGTTGGAATTTCCGTGGTCAAGACAATACCCACGGTAACTCCGTCTCCCACCGCGTCCCAGGCTCTATCGGCCAGTGCCAGACTCCTGGTCGTGTATTCAAGGGCAAAAAAATGTCCGGTCATATGGGCGCTGAGCGCGTGACCGTGCAGTCCCTGGAAGTAGTGCGCGTGGACGCTGAACGCAATCTGTTGTTGGTCAAGGGTGCTGTTCCTGGCGCTACTGGCGGCAACCTGGTTGTACGTCCGGCAGCCAAGGCTCGCGGTTAAGGGGAAGCTGACATGCAATTAAATGTAAATGACGCTCAGGCAATCGAAGTTTCCGAACTGACATTTGGCGGCGAATTCAACGAGACGCTGGTTCACCAGGCAGTCGTGGCCTACATGGCTGGCGGTCGTCAGGGTAGCAAGCAGCAAAAGACCCGTTCCGACGTTCGTGGTGGCGGTAAGCGCCCTTGGCGTCAGAAAGGTACTGGCCGTGCTCGTGCCGGTACTATCCGTAGCCCAATCTGGCGTGGCGGCGGTACCACTTTCGCAGCTCGTCCTCAGGATCACACTCAGAAGCTCAACAAGAAGATGTATCGCGCTGCTCTGCGCTCCATCCTTGCTGAACTGGTTCGTACTGATCGTTTGGTCGTGGTTCAGGACTTCGCTGTTGAAGCACCGAAAACCAAAGATTTGCTGAACAAGCTGACTGGCATGGGCCTGACTGACGTCCTGATCGTGTCTGACGCTGTTGACCAGAATCTGTACCTGGCTGCTCGTAACCTGCCGCACGTTGATGTACGTGACGTTCAAGGTTCCGATCCAGTTAGTCTGATCGCATACGACAAAGTGTTGATCACTGTGTCGGCCGTGAAGAAATTCGAGGAGCTGCTGGGATGAACCAGGAACGCGTATTTAAAGTTCTGCTTGGCCCGCACGTTTCCGAGAAGGCTACGGTTCTTGCAGACAAAAAAGGTCAGTTCGTTTTCAAGGTTGCTACTGACGCAACCAAGCTGGAAATCAAGAAGGCCGTCGAAAGCCTGTTCAGCGTGAAAGTAGAGCGTGTTACTACCCTGAATGTTCTGGGTAAGAGCAAGCGCACTGCTCGCGGTCTGGGCAAGCGTAATGACTGGAAGAAGGCAGTTATCTCCCTTCAGCCAGGCCAAGATCTCGATTTCAGCAGCAGTGCTGAGTAAGGAAGGGGTGCATCATGGCAATCGTTAAATGCAAACCGACTTCCCCTGGCCGCCGTTTTGTGGTCAAGGTGGTCAACCAGGAGCTGCATAAAGGCGCTCCTCACGCACCGCTGCTCGAGAAAAAATCGAAGTCTGGTGGTCGTAACAACAATGGTCGTATTACCACCCGTCATATCGGTGGTGGCCATAAGCAGCATTATCGTCTGGTCGACTTCCGTCGCAACGACAAGGATGGCATCGCTGCCACCGTCGAGCGTATCGAATACGATCCAAACCGTACTGCTCACATTGCTCTGCTGCTTTACGCAGACGGCGAGCGCCGCTACATCATCGCCCCTAAAGGCGTGAGTGCTGGCGACCAGCTGATTGCAGGTGCTCTGGCACCAATCAAGCCGGGCAACGCTCTTCAACTGCGCAACATTCCAGTTGGTAGCACCGTACACGGCATCGAACTGAAGCCAGGTAAAGGCGCACAAATCGCTCGTTCCGCTGGTGCCTCGGCACAGCTGATCGCTCGTGAAGGTGTGTACGTTACCCTGCGTCTTCGCTCCGGTGAAATGCGTAAAGTACTGTCTGAGTGCCGTGCAACGCTGGGCGAAGTCTCGAACTCCGAGCACAGCCTTCGTTCGCTGGGTAAAGCGGGTGCCAAACGCTGGCGTGGCGTTCGCCCAACCGTTCGTGGTGTTGCCATGAACCCGGTTGACCACCCACATGGTGGTGGTGAAGGTCGTACCTCTGGTGGTCGTCATCCGGTATCGCCGTGGGGCTTCCCGACTAAGGGCGCGAAGACTCGTGGTAATAAGCGTACCGACAAAATGATCGTCCGTCGTCGCAAGTAAATAGAGGGATACGACAGTGCCACGTTCTCTGAAAAAAGGTCCTTTTATTGATCTTCACCTACTGAAGAAGATCGAAGTGGCGGCGGAAAAGAACGATCGCAAACCAGTTAAAACCTGGTCGCGTCGTTCGATGATCCTGCCACAAATGGTCGGTCTGACCATTGCAGTGCATAACGGTCGTCAACATGTCCCAGTTCTCGTGAACGAAGACATGGTCGGCCATAAACTAGGCGAGTTTGCCGGTACCCGCACATATCGTGGGCACGTGGCAGACAAGAAAGCCAAGCGTTAAGGGGTAAGGAACGATGGAAGTAGCCGCTAAGTTGTCGGGCGCTCGAATCTCCGCCCAGAAAGCCCGCTTGGTCGCCGACCAGATCCGCGGGAAGAAGGTGGGCGAAGCGCTCAACCTGTTGGCTTTCAGCAGTAAGAAAGCCGCCGAGATCCTGAAGAAAGTGCTGGAGTCGGCTGTAGCCAACGCCGAGCATAACGAAGGCGCAGACGTTGATGACCTCAAGGTCTCCACCGTTTTCGTCAACGAAGGGCGTTCGCTGAAGCGCATCATGCCACGTGCTAAAGGCCGTGCTGATCGCATCGTCAAGCGGTCTTGCCATATCACTGTCAAGGTTGCTGACAAGTAACGGAGTCGAAGAGATGGGTCAGAAAGTACATCCCATTGGCATTCGCCTGGGAATCGTCAAGGAGCACACCTCCGTCTGGTACGCAGACGGTCGGACTTATGCGGACTATTTGTTCGCTGATCTGAAAGTGCGTGAGTACCTCCAAGACAAATTAAAAAGCGCGTCCGTCAGCCGTATCGATATCCATCGTCCGGCTCAGACAGCACGTATCACCATCCACACCGCTCGTCCAGGTATCGTTATCGGGAAGAAAGGTGAAGATGTTGAGAAACTGCGTCAGGACCTGACCAAGCAAATGGGTGTGCCTGTGCACATCAATATCGAAGAGATCCGTAAGCCGGAGCTCGACGGTATGCTGGTTGCGCAGAGCGTAGCTCAGCAGCTGGAGCGTCGCGTAATGTTCCGTCGCGCTATGAAGCGCGCTGTTCAGAACGCCATGCGCATTGGTGCCAAAGGCATCAAAATCCAAGTGAGCGGTCGTCTCGGCGGTGCTGAAATCGCACGTACTGAATGGTATCGCGAAGGTCGTGTGCCACTGCACACCCTGCGTGCCGACATCGACTATGCCAACTACGAAGCTCACACCACTTACGGTGTGATCGGTGTAAAGGTTTGGATCTTCAAAGGCGAAGTAATTGGTGGTCGCCAAGAAGAACTGAAACCACAAGCACCAGCGCCTCGTAAAAAAGCTGCTAAGTAAGGGGTACGCCAAATGTTGCAACCAAAGCGTACGAAGTTCCGCAAGCAGATGACCGGCCACAACCGTGGTCTGGCACTGCGCGGTAGCAAAGTCAGCTTCGGCGAGTTCGCGCTGAAGTCTGTTGCTCGTGGTCGTCTCACCGCTCGTCAGATCGAGTCAGCGCGTCGTGCTCTGACCCGTCACGTTAAACGTGGCGGCAAGATCTGGATCCGTGTGTTCCCGGACAAGCCTGTAACCAAAAAGCCACTCGAAGTTCGGATGGGTAAAGGTAAGGGTAACGTGGAGTACTGGGTTGCCCAGATTCAGCCAGGCAAAGTCCTGTATGAAATCGAGGGTGTTACTGAAGAGCTGGCGCGTGAGGCTTTCGCCCTGGCTGCTGCAAAGCTGCCGCTCGCCACCTCCTTTGTTAAGCGGACGGTGATGTGATGAAAGCGAATGAACTTCGTGAAAAATCAGCACAGCAGCTGAACGAGCAACTGCTCGGCCTGCTGCGCGACCAGTTCAATCTGCGTATGCAGAAAGCAACTGGCCAGTTGGGGCAGTCTCATCTGCTCTCGCAAGTTAAGCGTGACATCGCTCGCGTGAAAACTGTGCTCAACCAGCAGGCAGGTAAGTAATCATGGCTGAAGCCGAAAAAACTGTCCGTACGCTGACTGGCCGTGTTGTCAGCGACAAGATGGACAAGACCATCACCGTTCTGATCGAGCGTCGCGTAAAGCACCCGATCTACGGTAAATACGTTAAGCGTTCGACTAAGCTGCACGCGCACGACGAAACCAACCAGTGCCATATCGGCGACAAGGTCACGATTCGTGAAACTCGTCCGGTAGCCAAGACCAAGTCTTGGGCGTTGGTTGATATCCTCGAACGCGCTGTGGAAGTCTAAGGGCTAGGGGTCGGAGAAATTATATGATTCAGACTCAATCCATGCTCGATGTGGCCGATAACAGCGGCGCACGCCGCGTTATGTGCATCAAGGTGCTGGGTGGCTCCCATCGTCGTTACGCTGGTATCGGTGACATCATCAAAGTGACCGTCAAGGAAGCAATTCCGCGCGGTAAGGTGAAAAAAGGCCAGGTGATGACTGCAGTTGTAGTCCGCACTCGCCACGGTGTTCGTCGTGCAGACGGCTCCATCATCCGCTTTGACGGCAACGCTGCTGTTCTGTTGAACAACAAGCAAGAGCCGATCGGTACCCGTATCTTTGGGCCAGTGACCCGTGAACTTCGTACTGAGAAGTTCATGAAGATCGTCTCGCTCGCCCCTGAAGTGCTTTAAGGAGATCCGACATGCAAAAGATTCGTCGTGACGACGAGATCATCGTGATCGCCGGCAAAGACAAAGGTAAGCGCGGTAAGGTGCTCAAGGTTCTCGCTGACGACCGTCTGGTCGTTGGTGGGATCAACCTGGTGAAGCGTCATACCAAGCCAAACCCGATGTCGGGCGTACAGGGCGGTATCGTCGAGAAAGAAGCGCCACTGCACGCTTCCAACGTCGCCATTTTCAACGGCGCAACCAACAAGGCTGACCGCGTTGGTTTCAAAGTTGAAGACGGCAAGAAAATTCGTGTCTTCAAGTCGACCCAAAAAGCGGTTGATGCTTGAACACTGCTAGGTAGAAGACCATGGCACGACTAAAAGAGATTTACCGGAAGGAAATCGCTCCGAAACTTAAGGAAGAACTTAAGCTTTCGAACGTGATGGAAGTTCCGCGCGTTACCAAAATCACCCTGAACATGGGTCTGGGCGAAGCGATCGGCGACAAAAAAGTCATCGAGCACGCTGTTGCTGACCTGGAAAAGATCACCGGTCAAAAAGTCGTTGTGACTTACGCTCGGAAATCCATCGCTGGCTTTAAAGTCCGCGAAGGTTGGCCGATCGGCGTCAAAGTGACTCTGCGCCGCGATCGTATGTATGAATTCCTGGATCGTCTGCTGTCGATCTCCCTGCCTCGGGTTCGCGACTTCCGCGGCCTGAATGCCAAGTCCTTCGATGGTCGTGGTAACTACAGCATGGGCGTAAAAGAGCAGATCATTTTCCCGGAAATCGACTACGACAAGATCGATGCTCTCCGCGGTCTGGACATTACCCTGACCACCACTGCCAAGAACGATGATGAAGGCCGCGCATTGCTGCGTGCTTTCAAATTCCCGTTCCGCAACTGATTGGAGTAGGAAGATGGCCAAGAAGAGCATGAAAAACCGTGAGCTGAAGCGTCAGCTCACCGTTGCCAAGTACGCCAAGAAGCGTGCAGAGCTGAAAGCTATCATCGTTGATCTGAACGCAAGTCCAGAAGCACGTTGGGAAGCGACCGTAGCCCTGCAGAAGCAACCACGTGACGCAAGCGCTGCGCGCATGCGTAACCGTTGCCGCATCACTGGTCGTCCGCACGGCGTTTACCGCAAGTTCGGCCTTGGCCGTAACAAGCTGCGTGAAGCAGCTATGCGTGGCGACGTTCCAGGTCTGGTTAAAGCCAGCTGGTAAGGCGACACCTCTCGCGTCCTCCCGCCGGCTACGCAAGTCACCGGTCGGGATGGCGCCTGAATTTGAATCAAGCCCCTTTTGGGGCTTGATTCATTTCCGGCGTAGGACTAGAATTGCCGGCTCGCCTGAGCCCGTGTTTTTACTTGCCCGGAAGTTCTCTGCGATCAAGCTGTAGCCGCAAGGCTAATTATTTTGTTTTAGGAGCGTCTAGCCCATGAGTATGCAGGACCCGTTAGCGGACATGCTAACTCGTATCCGTAATGCCCAGATGGCTGAAAAGCCCGTCGTAAGCATGCCATCTTCCACGTTGAAGGTTGCTGTAGCAAAAGTCCTGAAGGACGAAGGCTACATTGCGGGTTATCAGATCAGCAGCGAAGTTAAATCCTTGCTGTCCATCGAGCTTAAGTACTTCGAAGGCCGTCCGGTCATCGAAGAGGTTAAGCGCGTCAGCCGCCCAGGCTTGCGTCAGTACAAGTCCTCCGATGATCTGCCGAAAGTTCGTGGCGGTCTTGGTGTGTCTATCGTCTCCACCAGTAAAGGTGTGATGACGGATCGTGCTGCGCGCGCTGCCGGTGTCGGTGGCGAAGTGCTTTGCACTGTGTTCTAAGGGGGGATAAGCATGTCACGCGTCGCTAAGAACCCCGTTAAGCTGCCATCCGGCGTCGAAGTCAAACTCGTCGGCCAGCTGCTTTCGGTGAAGGGTGCCAAGGGCACTCTAGAACTGAACATCCATTCGTCCGTTGAGATTGTTGAAGAAGCTGGTGAGCTGCGTTTCGCTGCTCGCAATGGCGATCAACAAACCCGCGCAATGGCAGGCACCACTCGTGCACTGGTAAACAACATGGTCCAAGGCGTGAGCCAAGGCTTCGAGCGCAAGCTCCAGCTGGTCGGTGTTGGTTACAAGGCGCAAGCAAAAGGCACGGTACTGAACCTTGCACTTGGCTTCTCGCACCCAGTGGACTACGAATTGCCGAATGGCATCACCGCTGAGACCCCCAGCCAGACCGATATCCTGATTCGCGGTATCGATAAGCAGTTGGTTGGTCAAGTGGCCGCTGAGATCCGCGACTTCCGCCGTCCTGAGCCTTACAAAGGCAAAGGTGTGCGTTACGCAGACGAAGTCGTCCGCCGTAAAGAAGCCAAGAAGAAGTAGGGCATAGCAAATGACCGTCAAAAAAGTTACCCGACTGCGTCGCGCTCGCAAAGCACGCCTGAAAATGCACGAGCTAGAAGTCGTGCGTCTCTGCGTGCACCGCTCTTCGCAGCACATTTATGCCCAGGTCATCTCGGCCGACGGCAGCAAAGTCCTGGCAAGCGCCTCGACTTTGGACAAAGAACTGCGTGATGGCGCCACTGGCAACATCGACGCGGCCACTAAGGTTGGCAAGCTGGTCGCCGAGCGCGCGAAAGCCGCGGGTGTATCGCAAGTCGCTTTCGACCGTTCTGGCTTCAAGTACCACGGCCGTGTCAAAGCGCTGGCTGATGCTGCTCGTGAAGGCGGGCTGGAGTTCTAAGTTATGTCAAATCACGACCAAAAACGCGACGAAGGCTACATCGAGAAGCTGGTTCAAGTTAACCGCGTGGCCAAAACCGTAAAAGGCGGCCGTATCTTCACTTTCACTGCGTTGACCGTAGTGGGTGATGGTAAAGGGCGCGTTGGCTTCGGCCGTGGCAAGTCACGTGAAGTGCCTGCTGCTATCCAGAAGGCGATGGAAGCTGCTCGTCGCAACATGATTCAGGTTGATCTGAACGGCACTACCCTGCAGTACGCAATGAAGTCTGCTCATGGCGCCTCGAAGGTGTACATGCAGCCTGCTTCTGAAGGTACCGGTATCATCGCTGGCGGCGCTATGCGCGCAGTGCTGGAAGTTGCTGGTGTCCAGAACGTATTGGCCAAGTGCTACGGTTCGACTAACCCGGTAAACGTGGTTCACGCCACTTTCAAGGGTTTGAAGGGCATGCAGTCTCCTGAGTCGATCGCTGCCAAACGTGGCAAGCGTGTTGAGGAGATCATCTGATCATGGCTACCGTTAAAGTAACGCTGATCAAAAGCATGACCGGCCGCATCCCTAATCACAGATTGTGCATTAAGGGTTTGGGTCTGCGTCGCATCGGTCACACTGTAGAAGTCCTGGATACTCCCGAAAATCGCGGGATGATCAACAAGGCTTACTACATGCTGCGAGTCGAGGGTTAATCGATGAAACTCAATGATCTGAGTCCAGCGCCGGGTTCCCGTCGCGAAAAGCATCGTCCGGGCCGTGGTATCGGTAGCGGTTTGGGCAAGACCGGTGGCCGTGGCCACAAAGGTCAAAGCTCCCGCTCCGGTGGCACTATTGCTCCGGGCTTTGAGGGCGGCCAACAGCCGCTGCATCGTCGCCTGCCAAAATTCGGTTTCGTTTCCCTGAAAGCCATGGACCGCGCAGAAGTGCGTCTGTCCGAGCTGGCTAAAGTGGAAGGCGACATCGTAACTGTGCAGTCCCTGAAAGATGCCAACGTGATTAACCAGAACGTTCAGCGTGTGAAAATCATGCTGTCGGGCGAAGTTACTCGCGCTGTCACTATCAAGGGTATCGCCGCCACCAAAGGTGCGCGTGCGGCTATCGAAGCAGCTGGCGGCAAGTTCGAGGAATAAATGGCTAAGCAAGGTGCTCTCTCTGCGCTCGGCAAAGGCGGTATGTCTGAACTCTGGGCTCGTCTGCGTTTTCTGTTCCTGGCGATTATCGTCTACCGAATAGGCGCACACATCCCGGTTCCAGGTATTAACCCTGACCGACTCGCAGAACTGTTTCGACAGAATGAGGGGACCATTCTTAGCTTGTTCAACATGTTTTCCGGTGGCGCGCTGGAACGGATGAGCATCTTTGCATTGGGGATCATGCCGTACATTTCGGCATCGATCATCATGCAGCTGATGACCGCCGTCAGCCCGCAACTGGAGCAGTTGAAGAAGGAAGGTGAAGCTGGCCGTCGCAAGATAAGCCAGTACACCCGCTATGGCACTGTTGTCCTGGCTCTTGTTCAAGCTATCGGCATGTCCGTTGGCCTGGCGAGTCAGGGCGTCGCGTTTTCTGGGGACCTGGGTTTCCACTTTGTGGCCGTAACTACCTTCGTGGCAGGTGCGATGTTCATGATGTGGCTGGGCGAGCAGATTACCGAGCGCGGTGTCGGCAACGGTATCTCGATGTTGATCTTCGCAGGTATCGTCGCTGGTCTTCCGAGAGCAATTGGGCAGTCTTTCGAGTCTGCGCGTCAGGGTGATATCAACATCTTCGCTCTGGTTGCTATCGGTTTGCTGGCGGTAGCGATCATCGGTTTCGTGGTGTTTATTGAGCGTGGTCAGCGTCGTATTGCTGTTCACTACGCCAAGCGTCAGCAGGGCCGCAAGGTCTTCGCTGCACAGACAAGCCACTTGCCGCTGAAAGTGAACATGGCTGGCGTTATTCCAGCCATCTTCGCGAGCAGCATTTTGCTGTTTCCGGCTTCGTTGGGTTCCTGGTTTGGTCAGTCTGAAGGTCTGGGCTGGTTGCAGGACATCTCGCAGTCGATCGCTCCTGGTCAGCCGTTGAATATTCTGCTGTTTAGTGCAGGGATTATTTTCTTCTGCTTCTTCTATACGGCGTTGATGTTCAATCCGAAAGACGTAGCGGAAAACCTGAAGAAGTCCGGTGCCTTTATTCCGGGTATTCGTCCAGGCGAGCAGTCGGCGCGCTATATTGATGGCGTTTTGACTCGCTTGACCATGTTCGGTGCTCTATATATGACGGCCGTGTGCCTGCTTCCCCAGTTTCTGGTGGTTGCGGCAAACGTACCGTTCTACCTTGGCGGGACCTCGTTGCTGATCGTGGTCGTGGTTGTGATGGACTTTATGTCGCAAGTGCAATCTCACCTCGTTTCGCACCAGTATGAATCCCTGATGAAGAAAGCCAACCTGAAGGGCTACGGTGGCAGCGGCGGTATGCTGCGCTGAAGCACCCCTAAGGTTCGAGGAGTTGGTGATGAAAGTTCGTGCATCGGTGAAAAAGCTGTGCCGTAACTGCAAGATTATTCGCCGCGAAGGTGTGGTTCGAGTAATTTGCAGCGCGGAACCACGTCATAAGCAGCGCCAAGGCTGATTGTGATTTGTGCTTAAGCCCAGCAGCTAGTGCGCTGCTGGGTTGATTATTTGTTACTACAGCGATATTATCTCGCGCCCTATTTCTTGGCTTCCGGGGCGTAGGTAGCTGTCAATTGGAGTCCCACTGAATGGCCCGTATTGCAGGCGTTAACATTCCAGATAACAAGCATACTGTTATCTCGCTGACCTACATCTATGGTGTTGGTCGCACCACTGCACAGAAAATTTGTGCAACCACCGGTGTAAACCCGGCGGTGAAAATCAAAGATCTGAGCGACGAGCAGATTGAACAGCTGCGTGGCGAAGTGGCGAAGTTCACCACTGAAGGTGACCTGCGTCGCGAAATCAACATGAAAATCAAGCGCTTGATGGACCTGGGCTGCTACCGCGGTCTGCGTCATCGTCGTGGTCTTCCAGTACGCGGTCAGCGTACCAAGACCAACGCGCGTACTCGCAAAGGTCCGCGTAAGCCGATCCGCAAGTAATCGCACCAGCGCAACGACAGGAATTTAGTCATGGCAAAACCTGCTGCTCGTCCTCGTAAAAAAGTTAAAAAGACAGTGGTTGATGGCATCGCCCACATCCACGCGTCGTTTAACAACACAATCGTCACCATTACCGATCGTCAAGGTAACGCTCTTTCGTGGGCTACCTCCGGCGGTTCGGGTTTCCGTGGTTCGCGCAAGTCCACTCCGTTCGCTGCTCAGGTAGCTGCTGAACGTGCTGGTCAAGCTGCGCTGGAGTACGGTCTGAAGAACCTCGACGTCAATGTCAAGGGTCCAGGCCCAGGTCGTGAATCCGCTGTCCGTGCATTGAACGGCTGTGGCTATAAGATCGCCAGCATCACCGACGTGACGCCAATCCCGCACAACGGGTGCCGTCCGCCGAAGAAGCGCCGCGTGTAATCCAGGAGACTGTAAGAAATGGCTCGTTACATTGGTCCAAAATGCAAACTTGCTCGTCGTGAAGGCACCGATCTCTTTCTGAAGAGCGGCGTTCGCGCTATCGAATCCAAGTGCAACATCGAAGCAGCTCCAGGTATCCACGGCCAACGCCGCGGTCGCCAGTCCGATTACGGTACTCAGCTGCGTGAAAAGCAAAAAGTCCGTCGTATCTACGGCGTTCTCGAGCGTCAGTTCAGCGGCTACTACAAAGAAGCCGCCGGCAAGAAAGGTGCAACAGGCGAGAACCTGCTGCAACTGCTCGAATGCCGTCTGGACAACGTTGTATACCGCATGGGCTTCGGCTCGACGCGTGCCGAATCCCGTCAATTGGTTTCGCACAAGTCGGTCAGCGTAAACGGCAAAACCGTTAACGTTCCTTCTTATCAGGTTCGTGCTGGCGACGTTGTTGCTATCCGCGAAAAAGCTAAGAATCAGCTGCGTATTGTCCAGGCTCTCGATCTGTGTGCCCAACGTGGCCGCGTAGAATGGGTAGAAGTAGACACTGAGAAGAAATCGGGCGTTTTCAAGAACGTTCCAGCTCGCAGTGATCTATCCGCCGACATCAACGAAAGCCTGATTGTCGAGCTCTACTCCAAGTAAGGGCTAGAAAATAGGTGCATCCATGCAGATTTCGGTAAATGAGTTCCTGACACCCCGCCATATTGATGTGCAGGTTGTCAGTCCAACCCGCGCCAAGATCACTCTCGAGCCTCTCGAGCGTGGTTTCGGCCATACCCTGGGCAACGCGCTTCGCCGCATTTTGTTGTCCTCCATGCCCGGCTGTGCAGTAGTCGAGGCCGAGATTGACGGTGTACTCCATGAGTACAGCGCCATCGAAGGTGTACAGGAAGACGTCATTGAAATCCTGTTGAACCTTAAAGGTCTGGCTATCAAGCTGCACGGTCGAGACGAAGTTACGCTGACCTTGTCGAAGAAGGGTTCGGGGGTGGTTACCGCTGCCGATATTCAGCTGGATCATGATGTCGAGATCGTTAACCCCGATCACGTAATCGCTAACCTGGCGTCTAACGGCGTCTTGAACATGAAGCTCACCGTAGCTCGTGGTCGTGGTTATGAGCCGGCAGACTCGCGTCAAAGCGATGAAGACGAAAGCCGCAGCATTGGTCGCTTGCAGCTTGACTCTTCGTTCAGCCCGGTTCGCCGTATCGCATACGTGGTGGAAAACGCCCGTGTCGAGCAGCGTACTAACCTGGACAAGCTGGTTATTGATCTGGAAACCAACGGTACTCTGGACCCTGAAGAGGCTATCCGTCGCGCTGCAACCATCCTGCAACAGCAGTTGGCTGCGTTCGTGGACCTCAAAGGCGACAGCGAACCAGTGGTAATCGAACAGGAAGACGAGATCGATCCGATCCTGCTTCGTCCGGTTGACGATTTGGAACTGACCGTGCGTTCGGCCAACTGCCTTAAGGCGGAGAACATCTATTACATCGGCGATCTGATTCAGCGCACCGAAGTAGAGCTGTTGAAGACTCCGAACCTGGGCAAGAAATCCTTGACCGAGATCAAGGACGTTCTGGCTTCTCGTGGTCTCTCCCTCGGCATGCGCCTCGACAACTGGCCGCCGGCAAGTCTTAAGAAGGACGACAAGGCTACGGCCTGATCGTCGTAATCACCGAACGCGAGTTTGGTAAGGAATAAACCATGCGTCATCGTAAAAGTGGACGTCACCTGAGCCGTACCAGCTCTCACCGCAAAGCCATGTTTCAAAACATGGCGGTGTCGCTGTTCGAGCACGAGCTGATCAAAACTACCCTGCCGAAAGCCAAGGAACTGCGTCGCGTTGCCGAGCCGCTGATCACCCTGGCCAAGGAAGACAGCGTTGCTAACCGTCGTCTGGCTTTCGACCGTACTCGTTCGAAAGAAATCGTCGGCAAGCTGTTCAACGATCTGGGCAAGCGCTATGCAACCCGTCAGGGCGGCTACCTGCGTATCCTCAAGTGCGGTTTCCGCGCTGGCGACAACGCGCCAATGGCGTACGTCGAGTTGGTTGATCGTCCTGTCGGTGGCTCTGTAGAAGCCGCTGAATAAGACATCAGTTTGAACAAGAGACCGGGCCTTGCGCCCGGTTTTTTGTTGTCTGGGATTAAGAAAACCTATCGATAGTCATGGTTTAATGAATTCGACGCTGCAATAGTTTTCCACAATACTTCCTCTCAAGCCAATTAACCGGCTATACACGCCAGAGGAAGACTTACATGAGCCAGAAGACCCTTACGACTGCCAGCGGTGCCCCAGTCGCCGACAACCAGAATTCCCGCTCGGCAGGCCCGCGTGGTCCTTTACTGCTCGACGATTTCCACCTGATCGAAAAGCTTGCTCATTTCAACCGCGAGAATATCCCGGAGCGTCGTGTACACGCCAAAGGATCGGGTGCTCATGGCACGTTCACCGTTACCCGTGATATCAGCCGATACAGCAGCGCCAAGCTGTTCGATACGATCGGCAAGCAGACCCCGATTTTTCTGCGTTTCTCCACTGTAGGTGGTGAGCGTGGTTCGGCTGATACCGAACGTGACCCGCGTGGCTTTGCAATCAAGTTTTATACCGAGGAAGGTAACTGGGACATCGTGGGTAACAACACGCCAGTGTTCTTTATCCGTGACCCGCTGAAATTTCCTGACTTCATCCACACCCAGAAACGTCTTCCGCAAACCAACCTGAAAAGTCCGCAAATGATGTGGGATTTCTGGTCGCACTCGCCTGAGGCGCTGCACCAGATCACTATCCTGTTCTCGGATCGAGGCATCCCGGACGGCTATCGTCACATGCACGGTTTTGGTAGCCATACGTACAGCCTGATCAGCGCTGCAGGTGAGCGTCATTGGGTGAAGTGGCACTACAAGACCCTGCAGGGCATCAAGAACCTCACGCCAGCCGAGGCCTCGCGCATTGCGGGTACTGATCCCGATTACGCCCAGCGCGATCTGTTCACTGCCATAGAGAGGGGCGACTTCCCCAAGTGGCAGGTTTGCATTCAACTGATGAGCGAAGCCCAGGCTGCGAACCACCACGAGAACCCGTTCGATGTGACCAAGACCTGGTCGCAGAAAGAATATCCGCTGATTGAAGTCGGTGAACTGGAGCTGAACCGTAACCCGCTCAACTACTTTGCCGAGGTTGAGCAAGCAGCGTTTGGTCCCAGCAACATGGTGCCCGGTGTTGGTTTGTCACCGGACCGCATGTTACAAGGACGCGTGTTTGCGTACGCTGATGCACATCGTTATCGCGTAGGTACCAATCACCAGCAATTGCCGATCAATGCACCGAGGAACCCAGTGCATAGCTACCAGCGCGACGGGTCGATGGCCTTCGGTACCAATGGCGGGGCGGCTCCGAACTATGAGCCAAACAGCTATTCGGATGCACCGAAAGAAGATCCACGCTATGCAGAACCTGCGCTGGCTTTGAGCGGTGTCGCAGGTCGTCATGATCATCGTGTGGATGGCGATTACTACAGTCAGGCGGGCAAGTTGTTCAACCTGATGAGCGCTGATCAAAAAGCGCTGCTGATCAGTAACATTGCCGGCGCGATGGGGGGTGTTTCCAGTGACATCGTGCAGCGTCAGTTGCAGCATTTCTACAAGGCTGACCCTGCCTACGGGGAAGGCATTGCCAGCGCTCTGGGTATAAAACTGGGCTGAGTCGAAGTGAGAAACAGAACCGCCCTCATTTGGGCGGTTTTTCGCTTCTTAACGGCGTAGTTTCGCCACTTTTCGTCGGTTTATTGCGTTTTTCTCAGTGACCTCGCGCGGCGCTTGGTTCAAACTATCGGCTTTGAAGCAGGAGTCTGGTGCGATGCAAGGCCACCCCGAAGTAATCGATTATCTCAACACGTTGCTCACGGGCGAACTGGCAGCTCGTGACCAATATTTCGTTCACTCTCGCATGTACGAAGACTGGGGCTTTTCGAAGCTCTATGAGCGTATCAACCACGAGATGGAAGAAGAGGCGCAACACGCTGATGCGCTGATGCGCCGTATCCTGATGCTTGAAGGCACGCCACGCATGCGTCCGGATGATCTGGACGTCGGCACCACAGTGCCTGAGATGCTCGCCAGCGATCTGCGTCTGGAATACAAGGTTCGTGCTGCGCTGTGCAAGGGGATTGAGCTCTGTGAGCTGCACGGTGACTACGTGACCCGTGAAATCCTGCGTGTGCAATTGGCTGATACGGAAGAAGACCACACTTATTGGCTTGAACAGCAAATGGGCTTGATCAAGTCCATCGGCCTGCAGAACTACCTGCAATCGCAGTTCTGATTCGGCACCCATAAAAAAAGCTCCTGCACTTGCGTGACAGGAGCTTTTTTGTATCCGGGTCTGACTGAAGCCAGACCCGTTTCGCGGCGCCGGTTAAGCCCTGTCTCTGATCAACAGAGGCTTCAGGTAATGCCCGGTGTACGACTGCTCCATCTCGGCGACCTGTTCAGGTGTGCCGGTCGCAATGATCTGCCCACCTCTCGAACCGCCTTCCGGCCCCAGGTCCACCAGCCAGTCGGCCGTCTTGATGACATCCAGGTTGTGCTCGATCACCACCACCGTGTTGCCGTGGTCGCGTAAGCGATGCAATACATCCAGCAACTGCTGAATATCCGCAAAGTGCAGGCCCGTGGTCGGCTCGTCGAGGATGTACAGCGTTTTGCCAGTGTCGCGCTTGGACAGCTCACGCGACAGCTTGACCCGTTGCGCCTCACCGCCTGACAGTGTTGTCGCCGATTGCCCCAGCTTGATATAGGAAAGTCCTACATCCATCAGGGTTTGCAGCTTGCGCGCCAGTGCGGGAACGGCGTCGAAGAACTCACGCGCTTCCTCGATGGTCATCTCAAGTACTTCGTGGACGTTCTTGCCCTTGTACTTGATCTCAAGCGTTTCACGGTTGTAACGCTTGCTCTTGCACACATCGCAGGGCACGTAGATATCCGGCAGAAAGTGCATCTCGACCTTGATCAGCCCGTCGCCCTGGCACGCTTCGCAGCGTCCGCCCTTGACGTTGAACGAGAACCGGCCCGGACCGTAACCCCGTGAGCGCGATTCAGGTACACCGGCAAACAGTTCACGAATCGGCGTGAACAGCCCGGTATAGGTCGCCGGGTTGGAGCGCGGCGTACGACCAATAGGGCTCTGGTCAATGTCGACGACCTTGTCCAGATGCTGCAGGCCATTGATGCTGTCGTGCGCGGCCGCCTCAAGCGTCGTGGCACCGTTCAGCGCCGTGGCGCTCAGCGGAAACAGTGTGTTGTTGATCAGCGTCGACTTGCCCGACCCGGAAACACCCGTCACGCAGGTCAGCAGACCAATCGGAATATCGAGATTGACGTCCTGCAGGTTGTTGCCACGCGCACCTTTGAGCGTCAGCGACAGCTTCTTGTTACGCGGCGTGCGCTTGGCGGGTACAGCAATCTTCACACGGCCCGACAGGTACTTGCCGGTCAGTGAGTCAGGATGCGACATCACTTCGTCCGGCGTACCTTCGGCAACGATATGCCCACCATGCACACCCGCGCCCGGGCCAATGTCGACCACGTAGTCGGCCAAGCGAATCGCATCTTCATCGTGCTCCACCACAATCACGGTGTTGCCTATGTCGCGCAGGTGCTTGAGCGTGCCCAGCAAACGATCGTTATCGCGCTGGTGCAGGCCAATGGACGGCTCATCGAGGATGTACATCACCCCGACCAGACCCGCACCGATCTGGCTGGCCAGGCGGATACGCTGAGCCTCACCGCCGGACAGAGTGTCCGCGCTGCGATCCAGTGTCAGGTAATCCAGCCCGACATTGACCAGAAACTGCAGACGCTCACGGATTTCCTTGAGAATCTTGTCGGCAATTTCGCCGCGCCGTCCGGTCAGCTTGAGCGTTTCGAAGTAATGCGTGGCATCGCCAATCGGCAGATTGGTCACCGCAGGCAAAGTCTTTTCACCTACCCACACATGGCGCGCCTCACGACGCAAGCGGGTGCCTCGGCAATCGGGGCAGGGCTGCGTGCCCAGAAACTTGGCCAGCTCTTCACGCACGGTCGCTGATTCGGTTTCCCGGTAGCGACGTTCCAGATTCGGCACGATGCCTTCGAACGGGTGCGCGCGCTTGACGATATCGCCGCGGTCGTTCAGATAGCGGAAGTCGACACTCTGCGAGCCGCTGCCGTTGAGCAGAATTTTCTGCATGTCGGCCGGGATTTCTTTGAACGGCACTTCCAGACTGAAACCGTAGTGCTTGGATAGCGACCCCAGCATCTGGAAGTAATAGACGTTACGCCTGTCCCAGCCTCGTATCGCGCCTTCGGCAAGCGTCAACTCGGCATTTACCAGTCGCTTGATATCAAAGAACTGCTTTACGCCCAGACCATCGCAGGTCGGGCATGCGCCGGCCGGGTTGTTGAAGGAGAACAGCTTCGGTTCCAGCTCGCTGATCGCATGGCCACAGATCGGGCAGGCGAAGCGGGCGGAGAAGATCACTTCCTCGCCCGGCTCGTCGTCCATTGGCGCAACCAGGGCGATACCGTCGGCCAGCTTCAGGGCGGTCTCAAAGGACTCGGCCAAACGCTGCTGCAGATCGGCGCGGACCTTGAAACGGTCCACGACTACATCAATCGAGTGCTTCTTCTGCTTGTCCAGCTTCGGCAGCTCATCCAGCTCGCACAGCTTGCCGTTGACCCGCGCGCGGACAAAACCTTGCGCGCGCAGCTCTTCAAAGACCGAGAGATGCTCACCCTTGCGCTCACGGATAACCGGCGCAAGCAGCATCAACTTGCTGCCTTCGGGCTGGGTCAACACGAGATCGACCATCTGGCTGACGGTCTGCGCTTCCAGCGGGATATCGTGGTCCGGGCAGCGAGGCTGTCCGACTCGTGCGTATAAAAGACGCAGGTAGTCGTAAATCTCGGTGATTGTCCCCACGGTCGAGCGCGGGTTGTGAGACGTAGACTTCTGCTCGATGGAAATCGCTGGCGACAGACCTTCGATCGTGTCGACGTCCGGTTTTTCCATCATCGACAGGAACTGGCGGGCATAGGCCGACAGCGATTCGACATAGCGGCGTTGCCCTTCGGCGTACAGCGTATCGAAAGCCAGCGAAGACTTGCCTGAACCGGAGAGTCCGGTGATAACGATCAGTTTGTCGCGGGGAAGTGTCAGGTCAATATTTTTCAGGTTGTGGGTTCGTGCCCCACGTATCAGGATCTTGTCCACTGCGGCCTCGCTTGGCGGGCATAAACGACGGAGTATAAGGCTCCGAGCCATTACGCGGCAAAGCGTCGCGTATGTGCTGTACAACGATGGGACTGGTAGAATCGCCGCCGGTTCACACGAGGTTATTCCATGCACGATACCCACAGCGAGCGTATGAGTAGCGGCGAGACCCGCGCAGCAGGCGGTCTGGCCCTGGTGTTCGCGTTCCGCATGCTTGGCATGTTCATGGTTTTGCCGGTTCTGGCAACCTACGGCATGGACCTGGCGGGCGCGAGCCCTGCACTGATCGGTCTGGCGATTGGCGCTTATGGCCTGACCCAGGCTGTGCTGCAGATTCCGTTCGGGATCATTTCCGACCGTATCGGACGGCGACCGGTTATTTATCTCGGCCTGATCATTTTTGCGATTGGCAGCGTGGTGGCGGCAAATGCCGATTCGATCTGGGGAATCATCGCCGGGCGCATCCTGCAGGGTGCTGGCGCGATTTCCGCAGCGGTCATGGCCTTGCTCTCTGACCTGACCCGCGAACAGCATCGCACCAAGGCCATGGCCATGATAGGCATGACCATCGGTCTGTCGTTCGCCATCGCCATGGTGGTCGGCCCAGTGATCACCGGTATGTTCGGTCTTTCGGGATTGTTCCTGGCCACAGGCGGTATGGCCTTGCTGGGGCTTCTGATCGTCGCGTTTGTGGTGCCCAAGGCCAATGGCCCGTTGATGCACCGCGAATCCGGCGTTGCCAGACAGGCCCTTGGGGCAACTTTGCGTCATCCCGACCTGCTACGCCTGGATTTGGGTATCTTCGTGTTGCATGCGATGCTCATGTCCAGCTTCGTGGCCTTGCCGCTGGCGCTGGTCGAAAAAGCCGGTTTGCCCAAGGAACAACACTGGTGGGTCTACCTGACCGCCTTGCTGGTTTCCTTCTTCGCGATGATCCCGTTCATCATCTATGGCGAGAAGAAACGTCAAATGAAGCGCGTTCTGCTGGGCGCCGTCACAGTTTTGATGCTGGCTGAGCTATTCTTCTGGGCCTACGGGGACACGTTGCGGGCACTGGTCATCGGGACAGTGGTATTCTTCACTGCGTTCAACCTGCTGGAAGCGTCGTTGCCGTCGCTGATCAGCAAGGTTTCACCGGCCGGCGGAAAAGGCACGGCAATGGGAGTTTATTCCACCAGCCAGTTTCTTGGTTCGGCCGCAGGTGGGATACTGGGCGGCTGGTTGTTCCAGCACGGTGGGCTCGATGTGGTGTTCCTGGGTGGTGCAGCCATGGCCGCCGTCTGGCTCGCCTTCGCAGTGACCATGCGAGAACCGCCTTACGTGACCAGCCTACGTCTGCCGTTGTCGCCGCAGGCGCAGCGTGAAGCAGGCCTGGCAGAGCGTTTGATGTCCGTAGCAGGCGTGACAGATGCAGTGGTGGTTGCTGAAGAGGCGGCCATCTACATAAAACTCGACACAAAATTATTGGATCGCGCCTCTCTCGAAAAGCTGGTCAATCCAGCGTCAGAAGCGTGCGAAGCCTAGGAGAACGTTATGGCCCGTGGGGTTAACAAAGTCATATTGGTCGGTACATGCGGCCAGGATCCCGAAGTTCGCTACTTGCCTAACGGTAACGCCGTGACCAACCTGAGTCTGGCAACCAGCGAACAATGGACTGACAAGCAGAGCGGTCAGAAAGTCGAAAAGACCGAATGGCACCGCGTATCGATGTTCGGCAAGGTCGCCGAAATCGCTGGCGAATACCTGCGCAAGGGTTCGCAGGTGTACATCGAAGGCAAGCTGCAGACCCGCGAATGGGAAAAAGACGGTATCAAGCGCTACACCACTGAAATCGTTGTCGACATGCAGGGCACCATGCAACTGCTGGGCGGCCGTCCTCAGGGCGACTCCCAACAAGGTCAGGGCGGTGGCAACTACAACCAGTCCGCACCGCGTCCACAGCAGTCGCGCCCACAGCAATCGGCGCCGCAGCAGTCCGCACCTCAGCAAAACTACAACCAGCAGCCGCCACAACGCGACTCGCGCCCGGCGCCGCAACAACAAGCGCCGCAGCCAGCTGCTGATTTCGATAGCTTTGATGATGATATTCCGTTCTAGCACATCGCTGGAACCTGCTGTTCAGGTCCAGAGCCGGAGCCCCCGTTTATCGGGGGCTTCGTCGTTTTCAGGCGTCAGAAAGCGCTGAACCACTTTGGCTGCACTGCTGCCGTGGGAGCCGCTGAGCACCTAAATCCGCGCATCCTTCTGCATTTGCGCGTTTTCGAAACAATGCGCGATCACCCAGCTCGCCGGCTTCACCTCACCTCGTGGGCCAAACGCCAATGCCCGTTGTGCCAACGGCCCGTTGCTGGCCGTG
This sequence comes from Pseudomonas savastanoi, assembly GCF_020917325.1. Taxonomy (NCBI): domain Bacteria; kingdom Pseudomonadati; phylum Pseudomonadota; class Gammaproteobacteria; order Pseudomonadales; family Pseudomonadaceae; genus Pseudomonas; species Pseudomonas savastanoi. Next base: position 5,272,984 of record NZ_CP076652.1, on the reverse strand, counting down.
GCGCCTGCAACATGCGGGCTGTCCCAAACACCCCACGTAATAACGGTAGATACCGAGCGCGTGGCAAGCACCTCGTCGAGATACCGCTTATAAGTCGCTGCAACTGATCCATCGCGCTCTGCGATAGACCCCGTCAAGTGGCTGTCGTCGACGTCCAGTTCCGTGATATGGATCGACAACCCCATATCACGCACTGCAAGAATAAAGCGGGAAAGACCCGGACCAAATGTGTCGCCTGCACGCAGGTGGGACTGAATGCCAAGGCCGTGTATCGGAATGCCCCGCTGCTTGAGCCCGCGCAGCAGGGCGAGCACGGCAGTGCGTTTGCTTTCGCCGTAATGGGCATCCTTTTCCAGGCCGTAATCGTTGTAGCAGAGCAGGGCGTCCGGGTCGGCCTTGTGCGCAGCCTTGAAGGCTATGTCCAGATAGCGAGGCCCGAGCATCTGATACCAGAATGAATTGCGCAGCCCGTCAGGCTGGCCGTCCTCCAGCTGGATGGCTTCGTTGACGACGTCCCATGCGCTGATAAGGCCACGATAATGGCTGGCGACGGTACTGATGTGCGCCGTCAGCACCGCTTCGGCGTTCGTCGGGGTGACGGTGTGGTGAACCCAGTCGGGTAAAGAGCGATGCCAGCAGAAAGTGTGGCCGCGCATACGCTGGTCATGCGCTTTCGCAAACGCCGCGATTGCGTCGGCGGGTGCGAAGTTGTAACGCTCTGGCTCGGGGTGGACGGTCTGCCACTTCAAGGCGTTTTCTGGCACTACGATGCTGGCCTGACGGGCGACCAGCTGCCGATAGGCCGCATCGTCATTCAGCTTTGCCGGATCAATCGCAAAGCCGAACCGAATACCTTTCTCGGCTGCAGGCTGGCGCAATGCGGGAAAGGGTTCTGCCGCCAGCAGCCTGCTGTTGACGAAGGGCATACACGCCAGCAGGCGGACAAACGCAGTCAGAAAACTGCGTCGACTAGCCCGGCGCATTACGCACCAAAGATCCCCATCAACTCCTCACGCCCGACCATCACGGTCATTGACCCTTGTTTCTGTTCGCCTTCAATCGTGCACAACAATCCGGCCTCCCTACAAATCACTGCGCCTGCCGCGATGTCCCACAGGCTGGTGAATTTCTCCATGTACCCATCCGTTTGCCCCAGCGCGGCGAACGCCAGGCCGATGGTTGCGCAGCGATAGCCTGCCAGGCCCCAGCCTTGTTGGCGCAAGGTCAGTTGTAGTCGTCCCAACTCTTCAGCGTCCCATCGGGTGTTTTCGCCTACGCCGGCAATACGCAAATGCTCTGGCGGTTGCGGGCGGACGAAAGGGATGCCATTGCGCAGCAGGCCATCGCCCGTGCGCGCTGCCAGGGTGTAGCCCAATGCCGGGTAGGCGACGACGCCGATTTCGGGTTCACCTGCGGACATGTACGCCACTGCTATTCCCCACAGCGGTGTGCCACGCAGGTAGTTGCCGGTGCCGTCGATAGGGTCGATAACCCAGCCGTCGGTGATGAATTCGCCGCCCATTTCTTCGCCAAGAATTGCATCGTCGGGGAAGTGTTTGCTCAGCTCTGCACGGAGCAGTTGCTCCACTTCGAAGTCGGCGCGGGAGACGAGGTCTTGTGCGCTTTTGGTGGTGATGTCGAGGGTGTGGCGGTCGTTGAAATACGCCATGGCCAGGCCGGTGGCCTGTTCTACGGCGTGCATGGCGACGCTGAGTCGTTTGTTCATTGCAGACAGCCTCCGTTCGGCAGGTTCAACAAGTCCGGGTAATCACTGAGAATCGACTGCGCGCCGTGTTCCAGCAGGTAATGCGCACGCTTCGGGCTGTTGATGGTAGCCACGGCGAATTCGACGCCGCTGCTTTTCAGGCGAACAAGGTGATGGTCATCGAGCATGTCGTCAAGTACGTGAAGTATTCGGCAGTCATATTCGGCCAGCAAAGCGACCGGGTCAGCAGGCGCAACCACGCAGGCGATGGCCAGCGGTACATCGTTCCACAAGCGTCGCGCGGCCGTTAGTGAGCGCACCGAAAAGCTGGAGACGAACAACCGATCGTTGTCGGCGGGCCACAGATTTTTGAGGATCGGCATCACCACTTCCGCCGTCTCGATATCGTCGCCAATGGTCGGTTTGAGTTCGACCTGCAAACCCAGGTTGAGGCGCAGCGCGCATGCCACGATCTCTTCGAAGGTCGGGATCTGCAAGCCCGCGAATTCAGGTGCGAACCAGCTGCCTGCGTCCAGTTTGCGGATGGCCTCAAGTTCGTGAAGCACGACAGCGCCGCGCCCGTTGGTGGTTCGGTCCAGCAAGTCGTCGTGAATCACGACAGGCTGGCCATCGCGGGTCAGCTTCACGTCGATCTCGACCCACTCGGCGCCGCACTCGGCGGCTTTCTCCAGGGCCAGCAGGGTATTTTCCGGTACGTAAGCCTTGGCACCACGATGGGCAATCAGGGACGAGCGGACGAGGGGCGCAGGTTTGAGCATGGCGGGTCACTTGGTGGTTTGGGAGAAGGAAACGAGCTGGCGTTGGCCGCTCTCGATATCGAACAGCAAGGGCGCGGGATGGATGGCGATTCGAACCTGGGTGCCGGGCATCAGATGCTGCCGTTCGGCGAGGCTGACAACACAGCGTGTTCCGGCCAACTGGCAATACAGCAGGCTGTGGCTGCCGAGATTTTCCGAAGATTCAACGGTGGCGGTGACGCCTGTCTGGCCGAGCGCGACGGTCTCAGGGCGCAGGCCCATCAGCCATTTGCCTGTCCGGTTGCTGGCAATGCCGAGTTTGATGGGCAGGCGTTGTCCGTCGGCCAGGATCAGAACGTTGTCGTCCAGGCAGTGCACAGGCAGCAGGTTCATGGGCGGGGTGCCGATGAAGCTGGCGACAAATGTGCTGGCGGGCTGATCGTAGATGTCGGTGGGCGTGCCGATCTGCTCGACATGGCCCTTGTTGAGAATCACCACACGCTCGGCCAGGGTCATGGCCTCGGTCTGATCGTGGGTGACATACAGAATCGTCGCCCCGGTCTGCTGGTGCAGGTTACGAATCAACAGGCGCATTTCATGGCGCAGCGCGCTGTCCAGATTGCACAGCGGTTCATCGAATAGCAGCACCGGCGGTTTGCGGATCAGCGCCCGACCGATCGCAACGCGCTGACGCTGACCGCCGGAAAGCTCTCCGGGCTTGCGTTGCAGCAACTCCTCCAGCCCCAGCGAACTGGCACACTCGCGAATACGCTGTTCGCGCTCCTTGCGTGAGATGCGTGCCAGCTTCAGCGCGTAACCGATGTTGTCGGCGACGCTCATGTGCGGATAGAGCGCGTAGTTCTGAAACACCATGGCGCAGCCACGTTCCTTGGGCGGCAGGCGCGTCACGTCGCGGCCACCCATCAGAATCTGCCCTTGGGTGACGTCCTCCAGCCCGGCGACCATGCGCAGCAACGTAGACTTGCCACACCCGGACGGGCCGAGGATGACGTTAAGCTCGCCCGCCTTGAAAACCAGATCGAGCCCGTGAAGGATGTGCCCAGAGCCATAGGTTTTGTGCAGGCCCTTGAGGACGATATCCGGCGCGCAGGCAATAGGGGTGAGCGCGTTCATTTACCGACTCCGATCAGACCTTTGACAAACCATCGCTGCATGAGCGCAATGACGAGGATGGGGGGTAGCATGCTGACCACGGCGGCGGCCATCAGCAGGTTCCATTCGGGGACCTGGGTTGCATCGGTCGGCAGAAAGCTGGCGACGCCCAGCACCAGCGTGCGCATGTCCTCGCGATTGGTCGCGACCAGCGGCCACAGGTAGTCTTTCCACGCGCCGATGAACACCAGCGTGCCGAGCGCCGCGAAGTTGGTCTTCGACAGCGGCAGCAGAATGTCGACAAAAAAACGCCAGGGCCCGGCACCGTCCATACGTGCGGCCTCGACCAGTTCGGCGGGCAGCGTCTGGTAAAACTGCCGGAACAGAAAGGTGCCGGTGGCTGAGGCGATCAGCGGCAAGGCGAGCCCTGTGTAGCTGTCGAGCAGGTTGATGGTCGGCACCGGCAGCCACTGGATGCCCAGCCATTGCAACAGATTGCGTAGCGGTCCGAGCAGGTCGCTGGCCACCGCATACGTGGGGATGATGCGTACTTCCAGCGGCAGCAGCAGAGCGCCCAGCACGGCAAAGAAGATCACCGAGGTGTAGCGGCTGCGAAAGTACACCACGGCAAATGCCGTCAGCGCCGAAAGTGTCAGCTTGCCGATCACCACCAGTGTGGCGACCAGCAGGCTATTGCCCAGCAAGCGCAGCAGGTCGAGACGTCGGGTGACTTGTTGCAGATTCTCCAGCAGTTGGTCGCCGGGGATCACCGCCAGACCGTGGGCGAACAGTTGTGGGTTGCTCACAGTTGCCGAGCAGACTGCGACGTACAGCGGCCCCAACGCGAACACCAACCCGAGCGTCAGCAGCAGATAAGCGCCCGTATCGAGCAAACGGTGACGCTCGATCATGCTTTCACCCCACGGCGCTGGAAGCGGGACAAGAGTTTGAACTGAGCGATGCTAAGCGCTACGACTGCCAGCAACATGAGCACTGACAGTGTCGACGAACCTGCCAGATCCAGGCCCATGAAACCGTCGGTGTAAATCTTGTAGGCCAGCACATTGGTGGTATCGCCGGGCCCGCCGTGGGTAAGGGTGTCGACTAGCCCAAAGCTGTTCGACAGGCTTTCCAGCAGGTCGATGACAAACACGAACAGCAGATAGGGCGCAATCAGCGGCAGCTGTATGTCGAGCATGCGTCGCAACGGGCCTGCCCCGTCCAGTGCGGCTGCGGCGAGGTAGTCATCGGGGACGGACTTCAAGCTGGCGACCAACATCACGAAGTTGAACGGCACCAGGCACCACGCATACGCCACGATCAGCAACGACATGCTCTGCATCGGGCTGGCGTAGGGTGCCCAGGTGCCGGGGGCAATCGCGTTGAGCCAGGCGAAAATGCCCATCACCGGATTGGCCAGCACTTGAAAGACAATGCCGATGGTGGCGCCCGATACGGCGTAGGGCCAGATCAGCAGATTGCGAAACACTGCGTTGCCGCGCAGTTTCAGTTCAAGGCACAGCGCAAGCACCAGTGCGATGAGGATCGAAAGCACAACGCTCGACAGGCTGAACACCAGCGTCGAGCCTAGCGACGCGAGCACACCAGGGTCTCTCAATACCCGCAAATAGTTGCTCAGGCCGACAAAGATTTCGTTACCGCCGAAGGGCGGCACCAGATGAAACGACCACCAGATTGCCTGGACTGCAGGCCAATAAAAGAACAACCCGAGTGCCAGCAATTGGGGCAGGGCAAACAGCAGCGCCAGGCGCGGTTGCGGAAAATGCGCACGAGGCTTCATGGCGTTGCCCCGTCTGACTCGTTGCTGGCCTGGGCCTGATGCATCTGCTGAAACAGACTGAGCAATTCGTTGGCGCGCAGCGTTGTCTGACGCAGGGCGTGTTCAACGCTCTGGCGACCGGCGAGCGCGTTTTCCATTTCCTGCGACCAGATAAGACGCATCAGCGTGATAAAACCGCAGCGCAAAGGCGCAGAGGGCTGGCCGTCGATGTCGTGAAGTGCAGCAAGCCCGACCATCACGGCCGACGGCTCTCTGCCTGCGGATTGCAATCTTGCTGCGGCCGTCTGAGTGACTGGCAGGTAGCCGGTTCTGGCACTGAATACCAACTGATTATCCGGTTGCAGTACGAACGCCAGAAACTCCGAGACCAGCCGGTAATCCCGCGCGGCATGCCCACGCATCACCCACAGCGAGGAACCTCCGGGAGCGTTGGTACGGCGTTGGGTGTTGGCGTAAATCGGCAGTGCTGTGACGTCGATGTCGGATTTGAGCGTGCTGTGCACGATATTCCAGGCACCGGTGGAGTCGATCAGCATGGCGCAGTCGTCGGTGGCGAACGCCAGCGCCTGCTGGCCGCTGCGCGTCGAATCCTCGTGCACAACCAGACCTTCAGCGGTCCATTGCGCCAGATCGTTCATCAGCCGCAGGTGGGCGCCTTTGTCGAACTGATAGCGCTCCGTGCCAGCGGCGCGAACCGCGACTTCGGTACCTTGCGCTGCACTGGTCTGCTCCAGCCAGATCCACGGCGAAAATTCGCTGACGACAGGGCACGTGTGGCCGTTTTTCTTCAAGGCCCGCAAGGCAGTAGCAAATGCTTCCCAAGTGGCGGGTGGCTCGCTGATACCGGCTGCGGCCAGGGCATTTCGGTGCGTATAGAGCAAGGCCGTGGACGCCGCAAAAGGCTGGGCCGCCAGAGTGCCGTGATCATCGGAGTAATAGCGCCGCAAGGCTGGCAGAAAAGTGTCGTCGGAATAGGCTCTTTGATGATCGGCCATGATGGCCTCGACAGGCAGAGTGGCACCGCCCAGCAGCATGTCAGGCGTAGCCACATCGTAAATTTCGACCAGCGCCGGGCCTATGCCTGCGCGGTACGCGGCGACGGTCTTCTGCAGCGTCTGCTCATAACTGCCCTGGCGGATACAGTGCAGGCGGTCCCCATCCTCACGCTGCGCATTGAAGCTTCTGCACAAATCTGCGATGGCACTTCCGGCCGCGCCGCCGTGGCTATACCAGAACTCGGCGGGGGCGGCGAAGACCTGAGCAGCGAGCGGCAGCAGTGCCAGCATGGAAAGCGTCTTACTGATGAAAGGCATGAGGACACCCACGAGAACTCAGTGCTATTTAATACAGCTTGTGTGTAGTATTTGTGACCTGCGCGACTTTTATTAAATTTTCATGATGGAAGTGTGCAATGAGTGGCGGGCGATACACTGCTTTACACGCCCACTGTTTTTAATCCTCCCCTGATTTGTAGATTCCATGCCCCTCGACCTCGATACGCCACTTCATGCGCACCAACCGCTGAGCCTGAATGAACGCAAATTGCTGGATATCCTTCGCCGTCGAGGCGTGATCACCCGCGCCACGGTTTCGACCGAGATGGACCTGGCTCAGCAGTCGGTGCACCGCCTGATCGAAGAACTGATCAGCCGAGGCCTGCTGCGTAGCGGCGAGCGAGTGAAGAACGGCCGTGGTCAGCCCAGTCCGCGCATTGAGCTGGTCAACGAGGCGGTGTATGTCATCGGCGTATCGATCAATACCGACTCGGCAGTGGTCTGCGTCGCTGATCTGGGCTGCAATGTGCTGGAACAGGTCACCTTGCGTACGCCGCCGTTGAGCCGTAACAGCACGCTGGATTCGCTGGATCAGACCATCGAACGCATGCTTCAGCGCAATGGCATCGAGGCGCAACGAGTGATTGGTATGGGCTTCGCCATCGCCGGTTTTTTTCTTGAGAACCGCCAGATCAACGCACCCGAACCGCTGCGCGATTGGTCATTGATTGACTTGCAACCGATACTCGAAGAGCGCTTCGGCATGCCGGTCTGGCTGGAAAACAACGCCACCACTGCGGCCATCGGTGAAAGCCTGGTGGGCGTGGGGGCCTGGGCCAGCAACTTCATCTACCTGTCGTTCAACTTTGGTTTCGGTGCAGGCGTGGTGATCAACGGCAAACCTTATTTCGGTAGTCACGGCAACGCGGGCGAGATCACCCTCTACAGCGACGAAGAGTCGATAAACCGTCCGGCCTTGCGTTACCTGCTGGATGAATTGCATCAGAACGGCGTACAGGTGGACTCAATCGAAGACCTGCGCCTGCGCTTCGACCCCGACTGGCCCGGCGTGGACACTTGGCTGTCACGCGTGAAACCAACCCTGGATCGTCTGGTTAACGCACTGGCGGGCCTGTTCGATCCACAGGCGGTGGTGTTTGGCGGGCAATTGCCGCCAGAGCTGGGCAGACGCCTGATTGCGGCGACGACTTTCTGGGGAGCCCACCGCTACAACGCGCCACCGCCCCGGCCTCAGTTATTGCTGAGTGAGACCAATGGCGATGCGGCGGCTATCGGGGCGGCACTGGTGCCGTTGAAAGAGCGGTTTTTTGTTTGATCTGTTGTCTGCGATGGTTCCTTGATAGGTACTGCACGTTGCGACCAAGGCAATGGTCATGCAGCAAAAGACACCTCGGCCTGCACAGTTCGAGACTATCGCGCGGATGCAGCAGGCAGGTGCATTGGCTGGCCAATTAATATTTCTTCATGCGGTCTTTGCTTAAGATTCAAGAGCCTCGGCCGATCATATTAGATGGCTGGGCTTAAGTTGGCGCTCATCACCGTTGACTAAGAAGTTATTATACCTGTGGAGTGGACAAGTGAACTTACGCCTAGGCTGCAAAGCTATAATGATCGCCCTGTCTTTTGCCTTGTCGAATATGGCCGCGTCTGAAGAGCTGAAAGTCTACAACTTTTCGCCTGTCAATCAATACAATCTTAATCTTTCAGCCGGTTTTTGGAATCCAATCATAAAGTATGTGTCCGAAAAAAGCGGTGTGAACCTTACGCTGAAATTAGGGCGGACCTCCTCTGATACGACAAGTTATGTGCTCGCGCAAGAAGTTGACTTCGCGTTCACCAACCATCTTTTTAGCCCGGAACGCGACAAGATGGGCTGGAAGGTGTTTGGTCGCCGTGACGCGCCTGCTATCGTGGGGCAAATCGTGGTGCCTGCCGACTCGCCCATTCATAGCCTTTCAGAGTTAGAGGGCAAGGAAGTCGTGTATCCGGGACCGGAAGCATTCATCGCTTATAAAGTCACAAACTCGGAATTGGTCAAGAAAGGGATCAACACGTCTACTGTGTTTGCAGGGAATATGGACGGTGCTTTCAGCCAACTCCTCAGTGGTAAGGCTCAGGCGATGGGAGCCAATTCACAGCTGGTAAGCGGCTACACGGAGAGAGAAGGGAAGTCGTTCCGCGTACTGTGGAGTTCAGCCTCGTTCAATGATTTGGCCCTCATGGCATCCCCTCGGGTTTCTAAAAAAGAACGTGATGCGGTAGCCAACGCATTTTTTAATATGCAAAACGATCCCGACGGTAGCAGGGTTCTTCGTGAGGCGACCGAGCTGGTCCATGCACCGGCACCGATTACCTTCATTCCTGCGACGGAAGCGGATTATGCGTCCTATCGTGATTTTTATAACAGTTTGCCAGCAAACCTTAAGTAAATAATTTCAACTTTAGCTGGAGAGGCTGTTAATGAATTTCTTTAAAAGCCTGCTGCCCAAATCACTGACGTCGCGAATACTGGCGATGTTATCCATTCTGATACTGACTTTTTTGACGACAGGGCTGGGACTGTTTTATAAAAATCAGCTGCTTCAGCATATTGAAGAGATACAAGACACCGCTAACATGCTCATTGAGGTGGCGGCGCAAGCGGTTGAGGAAAGTGTCGTCATCGGCGATTACGACACCATCAAAAGAACCCTCGAAAAAACCCTGGCTCGCTCGCCGTTCAAGTCGGCCATGTTTATTGACCTGTCGGGTGGCGTGATTCGCCTTGAGGCAGCCAGTGCGCCTGTTGGAAGAGCGCCTGCGTGGATAGAGTCTGAAGTCGCTGCAAGATTATTCGATGTCAATCGCCCGATCACTATTGGCGGAAAAGATTATGGCGTGATGCGTTTGTCTTTTAATGCCGAGAGAATTGCTACCGAACTCTATAGTCTTGTGATCCAGGCTACATTGTTTGCGGTATTTTTTCTGTTGATAAGTTTGATGTTGATGGGGTTCATGATCAAGCGTTCGCTTGCTCACCTGGGCAAGCTTCACTCTTATGAGGCGGAAATTGCTTCAGGTGCAGTGGCAGCAGAAGCGATGTTGGTCGCTGATGCTCCCATGGAAATACAGGAGGCTATAAAAGCGGTAAACCGCACTGCCGCCAGTATGCGCAATCACTTTGGCCTGCGTATCGAATCGTTGATGAATACCTTGGTGCAGCATAAAAATGCCCTGGACGAGGTTTCAATCGTTTGCGAAGTTTCGGCCTCCGGACGTATCACCTACGTTAACGAACGATTCTTAACAAGCTCACAGCATTCGCGAGCCGAGCTTTTAGAGTTGACGATCGATGAAGTCTGGACCGGCATCTCTTCAACTTCTGAACCGTGGCGATGGGCTCCTGAAAATGAGGTGTGGAACGGTGAACTCAGGCTTTCGGGTCGTACCGGTAAGGATGCATGGCATCGACGCACCATAATACCTATTCTCGATGACATGGGTGGCGTTGAAAAATATATTTGCATCGATATCGATATTACTGATCGAAAGGAGTTTGAGGTCGCGATTCTGGATAACTCCAGAAGGCAAAACCTTATTGCCTTGTTTGGTCAGCAGGCATTGACAGAAGAAAACGTCAGTGCGCTGGGTGGACTGGCAGCATTGAACGCGGCGCAAGGATTAACATTGTGCAAGGCGGCTTTATTAGTCGTTGATCGAGTGAGTCATGGGGTCATCCTCAACGCGGAGGTTGGCTTGAACCACGTGGAAGTCCGCAGTGGTTATCACAATGATTTTTTGAACGGTACTGCTGCTTCCACCGGGTGTGTCATTAATTCTGATACACCTGATAACAGGTACACGCTGCTGCCGGATGAAACAGTGGAGGCTTGTGGTATTAGAAGTGGTCTAGAGATTGAGATATCCTGCAGGGAGGTTTTCAAGGGTGTTCTTGGGGTGTATGCCAGCACTGACTACTCCTTTACACGTGAAGATGTCAGCTACCTTCAAACACTTGCTAACCTGTTGGCCGCCGCGCTTGAGCGGTATGATGCCAAGAAAAAGCTAATCTATCTGGCCGAAAATGATTCGCTCACCCATCTGCCTAATCGCTGGTTTCTCAGCAATTATCTGCGCGAGATAATCAGTCGGAAAACGTCAGTGCCAGATGCAGTCAGCGTTATATTCATCGATTTGGACAGGTTCAAAGCAGTGAATGACACCATGGGGCATTCAGTGGGCGACCAATTGCTTATCCAGGCGGGGCGACGCTTGAAAGACTGCATTGATGAAAACAGTGTGGTTGCGCGGCTGGGAGGCGACGAGTTTTCTATCGTCGTTACCCATCATGTTTATTCCGAAAGCCTTATAAAAACCCTTGCGAACCATGTTGTTGAAGCGTTGGGGAAACCATTCAATCTGGGCGGCCAGGATGTATTTGTTTCAGCGAGTGTCGGCATCGCTAATTATCCGTTTGATGGGCGAGACACTGGCGTTATCCTGAAGAATGCGGATACCGCCATGTACCATGCGAAAAAAAGTGGCCGTAATAATTATAAGTTTTATAAGGCCACGATGAACGAAAGTTTAGTCAAGCGCTTGCAAACTGAAACGCTATTGCGGGGTGCGCTTGAACGTGATGAGTTTATTCTACATTTTCAGCCAAAGGTCAGCCTTGCCGATGGCAGGATAAGTGGTCTGGAGGCTTTGTTACGGTGGAATCACCCGGAGCAGGGTATGGTTTCTCCGGCTGAGTTTATCCCTATTCTTGAAGACACTGGCCTGATTATTCCTGTCGGCGAATGGGTTATCCGCAACGTGTGTGAAACCATAAAAAGCTGGGGAGAGAATAATATCAGGCAGGTACCGATCGCCATCAATCTGTCCGTCAGGCAGCTTCAGGTAAAAGGCCTGGCGGAGACCGTCAAACATATCGTTGAAGGGTACGGTATCAACCCCGCTCTTTTAGAGTTCGAATTGACCGAGTCGATGCTGATGATCGATCCCGAGTCGGCGGTTGAAATACTTCGAGATATAAAGTCGTATGGTATAAGCCTTTCGGTCGATGATTTCGGAACGGGCTATTCGAGTTTGGCTTACTTGAAGCGATTTTCTCTTGACGCCCTCAAAATCGACAGGGCGTTCATAAAAGATATAACGAGCAATCATGAAGACGCCGCTATCACCAGGGCGGTCATCGTATTGGCGCACGAATTGGGTCTTAAAGTCATTGCAGAAGGTGTCGAAACAGTCGACCAGTTAGCGCTGCTCGTGACGTATGGCTGCGATCAAATGCAGGGTTATCTTTTTAGTAAGCCTGTCATCAGTGAAGCGTGTGCTTCTATGATTAAATCGTCACGCAGTCTGAGAGAGTTGGAAATACCTGCTTGAGAACCGCGACCATGAGAGTTATTCGTAGCAAAGACTTCACCGCCACTCAAGCTTGGGGCGCTGACGACATAGCTAATATGGGTGGAACCACTGTACGCCTCCACTGGACCGATAAGCCATCAACGATGGTGAGGAAGTTTTCGCCGTTCTCGATGGAACGGTGGATATGCATTATCGCGAGTCAGGCATCGAACACATCGTTAGATTGGAGGTTGGCGACGTGTTTTTCGCAGGGGATGGATGTGAACATGTTGCGCATCCTTGTGGAGAAGCACGGATTCTGGTTATCGAACGTGAGGGTAGCGTTTGAGTTGACCGGGCTATCGCTGGTCATTACCTATTCACGCTTATGGCGTCAGGCACGCCTGCGCCAGCCTGAAGATTATTGACGAATCTTTGGTTGATGGCACAATAGTGGCCTCTGGCGCTGCTGTATGAGGCAGTGTTAAGGCCGCAATTCTTGAATGGATTCGGACAGACGTTCTGTTATTGACTAAGGAAATCGTAAATGAAACGCTTGAAGACACTGGGCCTTGCGGCAATGCTGGTATTGAGCGGTTGCGCCAGCTTTACCAAGGATGAAGTAGCGCCCGTTACCATGCCCTCGATGGCCAGCTACGCGAATAAGCCCAACGTGTTTGTTGCCTTCGATTTCTACCAGGGCACACCTGGTACCGCCGGCGCATTGGAAGTGCCGCAAGCTCGGGATGCACTCAAGCCCCAACTGCAAAAAGCGCTGACTGACTCTGGTTTGTTTGGCCGAGTGACCCTTGATGAATTCAAGAAACAGCCAGGCGACTACAGCCTGCACCTCAAGGTTTATAACCATCCGCCAAGCGGTGGCCAATTGGTAATGGCGTTTATCAGTGGCCTGACCCTGACTATTATTCCGACGATGGCTACCGATCAGTACAGCATGAGCCTGGACGCGCAGGACCCCCAGGGGAAGGTGCTGAGAACACTCAGTAACCATGATGCAATCAATACCTGGATGGGTATCTGGTTTGTGCCGATGATGGCCAATACACCGCAGAAGGCTGTGACCGATACATTTACGCGCCAGGTCAATTCACTGCTCAAGCAGTTGGTGGATAGCCAGAATCTGAAGTATTCAATGCTGAAGGGTACTGTTCCACAGGCGTAATGAACTCACGCCCGAAAAAAAAGAGCCCATGTGGGCTCTTTTTTTATTTGTGATTCAGCGCTTGAGTAAACAGTGGGTCGCTGTATAAAGCCTTGAGCAAATCACGCACCAACGGGTTGTAGGCGTTTGCCGCATTGGGGATAGCGACCGCACCCAAAAAGCTGCTGTTCCATTGACTGCTGACCTGCTTGGTGGCGTCATATTCAACTTTCTCGCCGTCAAGCAGGGTGAAGCGCGCGGCGATTATGCCGGAGCCTGTACCCATGCCGGCGGTCAGTTCATTCTGCGTAACCAGCACATTTAGCTGGCGCGGCGATTGCGGGTCGATGAGACCTGCGCGGTCCAGTTCACCCGTCAGGGCATCCTGAATGTGTTGCGTGATGCTGCCGCTAGGGGATGTGACAGGATTGCCGCGCACTTGCAGTGAATCCTGACCTGCCGCAGCGCTGACCTGAGTCTGACGGATCGGTAAAAGGGGAGGCGTTTGCTTGAGCTTCTGGACGTTATCGAAGCTGGGCTCGTAACGCGTCATGGTCACGCCACAGCCTTGCATCAACAGTGCAAGCAACGCCACCAATACTAGATTTCCCTTCACTGCATTTCCTTGTCTGAGTTATGTGAGGGCGTGATTATCAGGAACCTCAGATTCAAGGGCAATGCTTGATGGCCTGCGGGCCCTACATCCTCAGCGCTATAGCCTCTGCCACAAGGCACTCCAGTGCGAACTGCTCGGTATAGGTCATCTGAATCGGCGTGGTCTCGCCTTTGACGGTCCGTTCTCCATCGAGGATGTAGCGAATGCGCTTGTCAGTCACGCCAATGCGTTTGGCGATCCACGAAGGGGTTTGGCCGATGCGCGAGATCAGCTTGTCGGCGTATTCGGTGGACGGGTTATAGAGTTCTGCGTTGGGTGTCATGGGGTGTCCGGATGAAGGTCAGGCGCTATAGGTGCGTGGGAGTATGCAGCACGGTGCGCTATTCGTCGCCATTGGGGTTGGCAACCCACGCTGCTGTGCAGAGACATGTAGATTGCCTTCGCGAGCAAGCTCGCTCCCACTGGGATACATCTCCCTGGCGTAAGTTACGCGGCATCATTCAATATGAGTGGCGAACGGGGCGATCCTTCGCCCGCTTTCAGTCAGCGTCAATCAAAGCTTCACGCCCAGTGTTACAAACGCACTGCGTGGCGTGCCCACCTGCAGAATCTGCAAATTGCCCGCAGGGTCGGTCGCTGCGCTGGCGTCGGTGTTGAGGGTGGAGATGTAACGCTTGTCGAACAGGTTGACCATGTTCAGCGAGACGGTGGTGTCTTTGACGGCACCGAGTTTGCCGAAGTCGTAACCGAGGTTGGCGTTCGCTACCCAGTAGCCGCTGACACTGGAGTCGTTGGTGTAAGTGTAATAGCGCTTGCTGATGTAGTTGCCCTGCATGCCGGCATTCCAGTGCTCCCAATTCCAGTCCAGGTTGCTGGAATACATCAGCTTGGGCGTATCGACGACGGTTTTGTCTTTCACGTGAACGGTACTGCCGCCGCTGGCGTAGTCGTCGTCATAAGTGCTGTGGTTGTAGGACATGGAGTTGGACCAGCGCCAGTGCTCGTCGGGCGTCAGGCCGAATGACAGTTCCAGGCCCCGACTGGTGACGGAGCCGACGTTGGCGACGCCGTTCTGGCAGATGACAATGCCGGTGCAGTTGGTGATGGCCACCAGGCGATTGTCGAATTTGGTGTTGTAGACCGCCGCGGATGCCGAGTACAGCTTTGTGCTGCGGCGCACGCCCAGTTCAACGGTTTTCGATGTTTCGGGTTTGAGGTCCTTGAAGCCGTTCTGCGCATCCACTGCAGTCTGCGTGGTGAAGAACGGGCTGTAACCGCCACTCGGAAAGGCCGCCATGTTTTCCGAATAAGACGTAAACACTTCATCGCTGTCATTGAGTTTGTAGGTCGCGCCCACTTGCGGCAAAAACCTGTCCCGTGCTTCCAGCGAGCCGCTGGCATAACCGCCGCCTTTCCCTTCGGCAGTGGAGGTGGTGACGGTATTCTTTGCGCCGAACTCAAGCTTGAGGCGGTCATCGAGCAGGGTGTAGGTGTCGCGCAGGTAGAACTGCCGGGTCAGGTCGTTGTAGCTCTGGTCCAGTACCGTAGCCGCTTGCCTCAGGCCATTGGTTTTGACGATGTGGTTTTGCGGCGTCGCATTGGTGGTATCGAACAGGTAACGGGCGATGTCGTTCTTGTTCGATTGAATCCAGAACCCGCCCTGAATTTCATGCTGGCCCAGGAAGTAGGTCAGCGAACTCTGGAAGCCGGTTCGATCAATGCCATACACCGTGCTGCGAATCGAGTTGCTGGGGACAGTGGTCGAGCCGCTGGTAAAGATGAACGGATAATACGAATTGCCCCGGCCCGAGTCATGGTGGTGATAGACCGTGGCGTCCAGCACCAGATCATCGGTCAGCGAGAAATTGCCGCTGAGGATGTCCAGTTCGTCGTCGCGCAGGCTGCTGGCGTTGTAGGTCGCATCGCTTGCGCTGGTTACGCCGCCGGTGTAGATGCCGTTGGCTGCATTGACCGCGCGGGTCCAGTCCGGCGTGTAGTAACTCCAGTTGTAGCCCAGACGCTGGATGATGCTCTTCGACAGACTGGGCAGATTGGCCTCGTCGTGAGACGAGGTGCTGTGGAAAAAGCTCACGCGGTTTTCGCCGAAGTTGTAATTGACCTTGGCGTTCACAGCGTCGGATTTTTGCGGGTTGTCGTGGCCTTTCCAGGCATCGGCGTCGTACTTTTCTCCCGACACATAAGCGGACAGACCGTTGTATTCGCCCGTGTCGATGCGCATGAAAGTGCGCGAGGTGTCGTAACTGCCCAGGGTCTGTGACAGTCGCGCGCCGAACTCCTTGTCCGGATTGGAACTGGTGAACTGGATGGTGCCGCCCAGATCGCTGTTCGATGCCGTGCCCAGCGACCCGATGCCTGGAGCCACTTCGCTGGCAGCGATGTTTTCCGCGATGATCGCCCGGGTGATGCTCAGACCGTTGAAGTTGCCGAAGCTCATGTTGCCAAGCGTGACGCCGTCCAGCGTGTAGCCCAGGTGGTGCATGTCAAAACCGCGCAGGCTGATGCGCTGGCTGCCTTCTTCACGACCCAGCGGGTCGCCGGACTGGAAGTTGACCCCCGGTAGCCGTTGCAGAACTTTCAACGGGCTGGTGCCTGCGGAATAAGCGCT
The DNA here is from genome assembly GCF_020917325.1 of Pseudomonas savastanoi. Taxonomy (NCBI): domain Bacteria; kingdom Pseudomonadati; phylum Pseudomonadota; class Gammaproteobacteria; order Pseudomonadales; family Pseudomonadaceae; genus Pseudomonas; species Pseudomonas savastanoi. The sequence goes on along the minus strand of NZ_CP076652.1, from coordinate 5,256,577 downwards.
TACGTCCTTTTGCGTGACGCGTTGCACCTGCCGGGTTTCGCCCTGGCCAATCACTGACACCGTGCCCAGTGTCACGGCAGCGGTGTCGTCGCTGGCGGGCGCCGTCACTGAGGTGGGCACATCGTCGTCGGCCTGAATGAACGGGCTGATCAGGCACAGTGAATTCAATGAAACCAGCAGCGCAAGGCGCGTTATCGGGAATCGAGAAGCACGCGGTATTGATCGATTGTTCATGAAAAGGTTTTCCTGGGGCGTCAGGGCGCCGCGCTTGCGACGGGGAATCTGCAGGACGTATTAGCGTTGAAATGAGTTCAGTCGGCCCTTGAAGGCGTACGAGTCCGTCGTGTTTTCGAGGGGCGCTCGTTTCAACGAAAGGGCTCGTTTGAACTGGGGGTGATATTAATACTCACTGTGTGTATTAATTATGACCAGTGGCGCGTTATCCCGATTTTTCTGCCGGTCAATGCCAACCGGAGTGCTGGGCAGTTGGTCGTAAATTTCATTAGGCAAGGCGTCCGTTGCGATGCTATCTGTCCAGATTCAGTGGGGTTCAGCCCATTCGTGAATACGTATTTCCGAAGGCTGGGCAACAGGGCGTCACTCTCTGAATCCGCGTTTTGCACCTTGGACAGAAACGGGAGAACTCGATGAAATTGCTTCGTTACGGTGAAAAGGGCCAGGAAAAGCCAGGTCTGCTTGATGCTGCCTACCAGATCCGCGATCTGTCCGCACATGTCACGGACATCGCTGGCGAGGTGTTGAGCCCGGCAGGCCTTGCCAGCCTGGCTGCGCTTGATCCCGAAAGCCTGCCTCTGGTTGCGGGCCGACCGCGCATCGGGGCGTGCGTCGGGCAGGTCGGCAAGTTTATCTGCATAGGCCTGAACTACGTCGACCACGCAGCCGAATCGCGGATGGAAGTGCCCAAGGAGCCCATCATATTCAACAAGTGGACCAGCGCAATTTGCGGTCCGGACGATAATGTCGAAATTCCTCGCGGTTCGCTCAAGACTGACTGGGAAGTCGAGCTGGGCGTGATCATCGGCAAGGGCGGGCGTTATATCGACGAAGCCGTTGCCATGGAGCACGTTGCCGGTTATTGCGTGGTCAACGATGTGTCCGAGCGCGAGTGGCAGCTTGAGCGCGGCGGGACCTGGGACAAGGGTAAAGGCTTCGATACCTTCGGCCCGATAGGCCCGTGGCTGGTGACCCGCGATGAGGTTGCCGACCCTCACTCGCTCGACCTGTGGCTGGAGGTCGACGGTCATCGTTATCAGAATGGCAATACGCGCACGCTGATTTTCAGCGTGCCGCAACTGATCACCTACCTGAGCCGTTGCATGAGCCTGCAACCGGGTGATGTCATCTCCACGGGTACGCCGCCGGGTGTGGGCCTGGGCGTCAAGCCAGAACCGGTCTTCCTGCGCGCAGGGCAACGCATGCGCCTGGGGATTGCGGGGCTGGGCGAGCAGAATCAGCTGACCGTTCAGGCCGACTGATTCGCTGCCTGCCGGGAGTCGGTAATCGGCTCCCTGTTACACAAAAATATCAGCCCTGCACAAACGTCAGCAGGTCTTTGTTGAGTGTCTCGGCATGGGTCACGGCAAAACCGTGCGGCGCGCCGGAATAGACCTTCAACTCGGCACCCTTGATCAGCTCGGCGGCGCGCTTGCCTGATGCTTCGAACGGCACAACCTGATCACCATCGCCATGAATCACCAGGGTCGGCACATCGATTTTCGCCATGTCCGGGCGGAAGTCGGTTGCGGAGAATGCAGTCACGCAATCCAGCGTGCCTTTGAGCGAGGCGAGCAGGGCGATGTTCAAGGTCTGGGCCTGTACGCCCTCGGAAACCTTCTGGCCTTTGTTCAGGCCGTAGAACGGCGTGGCAAAATCACTGATGAATTGCGCGCGGTCCTTGAGCAGACCCTCCTTGATGCCATCGAACACTGATTTGTCGACGCCTTCCGGATTGTCGTCAGTCTTGAGGAAAAACGGTGTGACCGAGCCCAGCAAGGCCAGTTTGGCAACTCGCTCGCTACCATATTTTGCGATATAGCGCGTCACATCGCCGCCGCCCATCGAGAAGCCCACCAGCGTCACTTCGCGCAGATCGAGGTGTTCGATCAGTTCGGCGATATCGTCAGCGAAGGTGTCGTAGTCATAACCGGTCCACGGCTGGCTGGAGCGACCGAAGCCGCGGCGGTCAAAGGCAATGGTGCGATAGCCTCGGCTGCTGAGGTATTCCATCTGGTATTCCCACATGTCCGCATCCAGCGGCCAGCCGTGGCTGAACAGTACCGGCTTACCCTCGCCCCAGTCCTTGTAATAGATCTCGGTGCCATCTTTTGCGTTGAACGTGCTCATGCAGATTCCTCTCAATGTCGGGTTGATCGGGCAAGCGCTTTGGCGCACAGGCTCATGCACGCCTTCGGCAGCCGCCGATAATTCCGGCAGTTGGCGCTTTGCATAGTTCAGTCGGGAAGAATGAGCGTACTGTTCTGGCGCAATTTTTTGAAACATCGGCTCATCGTATTTCCCTGCCGGAACCGAACTTGCCGGGCATAAGGGAATCAGTTCCTTGGGATCAAAGCGCGCTTTGGCCTGTGCATGGTTGTATTTGCCCATCGAAGGAGAAAACTGCGTGGCGTCTCAGCTGAAAATCTTGATCCTGTCGGGTCTGCTGCTATTCGCAGGCAGTTTCAATCTCCACGCAGCCGATGTACCTGCGCTGCCAATGGGCGCTGCGGTGCCGACCGACGACAAAGCGGCCGAGAAGGCCGATGGCAAAGAAAAGGCCGATGCCAAGGCAGCTGACAAACCCGCGGCGAAAGCGGATGACAAGGCCGCTGAAAAGGCGGATGCAAAACCGGCAGACGGCGGGGAGCCAGCAGCGGCCGAAGCCCCTGAGCTTCTGGTGCAGGGCGGATTGCTCGGTGCTATCAGTTCCAGCATTGATGACGTCCAGGAAAAGCTCAATCTTGACGACAACCTCTTCGACGCCTGGCAATTGCGCGCCGACCGTGCAGCCGACGAACTGGAGAAACTGGTCAACAAGCGCACTACACGTTCTCCTTGGAGTGTTGCCGGGGACTTCCTCGCCTTGTCGTTTGTCTGGATCGGCTCGTTTGCCGTTCTGACCACTTTGGGTCGTTTTCTGGCGGTGCGCTTGTGCCGAACGCCATTCATGCGGGTGCGCGAGCGCAGTCAGGCGCTGCTCAAATACGTGTTGCCGTTTACCTTGCCAGCCATCGTCTGCCTGCCATTGACTCTCTACGTCAGCCACTTCATGCCTTCTTCGGTGGGCCGTGCGCTGGCGCTGTGCTTTGCCTATGCGACCAGCAGCGGCATCGTGTCGACCTCGGTGCTGCTCTGTGTGATTGTGATGTTTAACTCCGGGCACAAGCGCGCCGCGGTACGCATGATTCGCCGCTACGCGCCGAGGCCACTGTTTGTGGTCGGTTTTCTGGCGGCGCTGAGCGATGCACTGACCAGTCCGCAGATCGCCCGCCAGTTGGGCAGCAACGTCACCACCAGCGTTGCAGTGTTCACCGGGCTGTTTGCCTCGGTGGTGTTCTGCATGCTGATCATCAAGGTGCGCCGCCCGGTGGCGCACCTGATTCGTAACCGTTCCTTGAGCAGCCGCCTGCAACGGCCAGCGCTGCAGCAGTCGCTGAAAATCTTCTCCAACCTGTGGCACCTGCCGATCCTGCTGATGATTCTGGTCTCGGCGATCAACCTGATCGGCGCCGGTGAAGACAGTCAGGAAGCGCTGCGTTGTGCGTTGTTCACCACCATTCTGCTGATCACCACGGTATTTTTGAGCACAGTGTTCCAGCACCTGTTCAAACCGACCGAATCCCTGGGGCGCGGCGGGCATGTATACAAGGCGCGTCTGCTGAGCCTGGTGTACGCGGTGCTGCGCATTGCGCTGGCCATCGGGTTCATCGAGATACTGGGGCGCATCTGGGGCTTCTCGATGTTCGAGTTTGCCCAGCGCAATACGCTGGGGCGCGTGATCAGCGATTCGCTGAGCAGCATCGGCCTGATATTTGTGGTCACCTGGCTGCTGTGGGTGGTGCTCGACACTGCCATTCAGGAAGCCCTCAAACCACCAGCCAATCATCGCAGTGGCCGCCAACCGAGCACGCGAATCAAGACCATTCTGCCGCTGCTGCGCAACGCGGTGAAAATCATTCTGGTGGTGATCTGCGCGATCACCACCATGGCCAACCTGGGCATCAACGTTGCACCGCTGCTGGCGGGTGCCGGGGTTGTCGGTCTGGCCATCGGTTTCGGTTCGCAACAGCTGGTGCAGGACGTGATCACCGGTCTTTTCATCATCATCGAAGACACCTTCTCGGTGGGCGACTGGGTGGTGCTCAGTACCGGCCATTCCGGCTCGGTGGAGAGCCTGACCATCCGTACCGTGCGCCTGCGCGACGGCAAGGGGTTTGTCCATTCCGTGCCGTTCGGGCAGATCAAGGCGGTCACCAACCAGTCGCGGCAGTTCGCGTATGCCTTCTTCTCGGTGCAGTTCACTTACGACTCGGATATTGATGATGCGCTGGCGCTGATCCGCGAAACCGGGCAGTCGATCAGCGATGACATTCTGCTCAAGCACAACCTGCAAGGACCGCTGGAGGTGTTCGGCGTCGACAGCATGAACCTCAACGGCATGGTGTTGACCGCGCAATTCCGTACCTCTTCCGGCGGGCAGTACGCAGTGGGGCGCGCCTTCAACGAGCGCCTCAAGCGCCTTGTGGATAAAAACCCGAACGTGCGTTTTGCGCAGACTTATCCACAGATGGTCATGGGGCCGGGCTTCAACAACCCGCAGGCTGGCGTTGAAGCCGAGGGGCCTCCTGCGCCTTCGGACCCAGCTGCTGCGACACCTTCCGCGCCGGCACCTGCACCGCTTGGTCTGCCCAAGGGCAACAGCCCGCCAGGGCCGGCAGCTCAGTAATCAATGGGGCGCGATGAGACGCTGCAACGCGTTGTGGCGGCGTCATTGACCCGCCAGGCTGCGCAACTGTTGGGGGTTGGCAGGCAACGTGTTATGTTTGCAGGCGTTTTTCAATTGTTTGTTTGATTATCTGATACCGAGCCTGCTGACTCTATGCGAATGCGCCTTATGCTGTTGGGCGGCGGGAATGCCCTCGGGCAGGCGCTGATTCGTCTGGGTGCCGAGGAAGACATTGGTTTCCTCGCACCACGTCCACCGCAAGACGGCTGGGACGTGGCGAGCCTCACGCAACTGCTTGATGACACCCGCCCCGATGCCCTGATAAACCTCGCTTACTACTTCGACTGGTTTCAGGCGGAGACCGTGAGCGCAGCGCGCCTGACCCATCAGGAGCGCTCTGTCGAGCGCCTGGCCGAACTGTGTCAGCACCACAACATCACGCTGGTCCAGCCTTCCAGTTATCGTGTATTCGATGGCTCGCGCGCGACTGCCTACAGCGAAAAAGACGAGCCAGTGCCCTTGGGTCTGCGCGGTCAGGCGCTGTGGCGTATTGAGCAAAGCGTGCGCGCCACCTGCCCGCAACATGTGCTTGTGCGTTTTGGCTGGTTGCTGGATGACAGCGCCGATGGCGTGCTTGGCCGCTTTCTTTCGCGCGCCAAAGAACCCGGAGAGCTGCTGCTGGCCGATGATCGACGCGGCAACCCGACGCCGATCGATGATGCGGCGCGGGTGATTATTTCAATCGTCAAGCAACTCGATTGCGAAGCGCCGCTGTGGGGCACGTACCACTACGCCGGACACGAAGCGACCACGCCACTGGCGCTGGGTCAGGCGGTGCTCACCGAAGCGCGTCTGCTGCACCCGCTGGCCATTGAATCGCCCACCGCACAGGCTCACGCCGCGCGTCCCGATGCAGCCGAGGAACCGCAGCACGCGGTGCTGGCCTGCAAGAAAATTCTCCACACTTTCGGCATCAAGCCCCGCGCCTGGCGGGCCGGCTTGCCAAGCCTGCTGGACCGGTATTATCGACATGTCTGACGCCCCTGTTCTGATTACGGGAGGTGCCGGCTTCATCGGCTCGCACCTGACCGATGCATTGCTTGCCGACGGGCATTGCGTGCGCATCCTCGACAACCTCTCGGCGGGCAAGCGCAGCAATTTGCCGCTCGACAACCCGCGCGTTGAACTGATCGAAGGCGACGTAGCCGATGCCGAACTGGTCAAGCGCGCTGCGCAAGGCTGTAAGGCCGTCGTGCATCTGGCGGCGGTGGCCTCGGTTCAGGCGTCAGTCGACGACCCGGTGCGCACTCATCAAAGCAACTTCATCGGCACACTGAATGTCTGTGAGGCCATGCGCGAAGCGGGCATCAAACGCGTGATATTTGCTTCCAGCGCGGCGGTATACGGCAACAACGGCGAAGGTGAAGCAATCACCGAAGACACCGCCAAAGCACCGCTGACTCCTTACGCATCGGACAAGCTGGCCAGCGAGTTCTACCTGGACTTCTACCGCCGTCAGCATGGTCTGGAGCCGGTGATCTTTCGCTTCTTCAACATCTTCGGCCCGCGCCAGGATCCGTCGTCGCCGTATTCGGGCGTGATCAGCATCTTTGCCGAACGCATCCAGAAAGGCCTGCCGATCAACGTGTTTGGCGATGGCGAGCAAACGCGCGATTTCTTCTACGTGGGCGACCTGCTCAAGCTTTTGCTACAGGCCCTGTCACGGGAAAGCGCCATCGAAGGCGCGATCAACGTCGGCCTGAACAAGACCACGTCGCTCAACGAGCTGCTGTCGGCGCTCTCGCAAGTGGTCGGGAAACAGCCGGAAGTGAGCTATCAGGCACCGCGCTCGGGCGACATCAAACATTCCCGGGCCGGTAACCAGCGTCTGCTGGAGCACTTCAGCATTGATGAGCCTACACCCTTGAAGCGCGGGCTTGAGTTGCTGATGGGGCAATGAGCCCCGCATCGACTGTAAGTGCTGATCGTCCCCACGCTCTGCGTGGTGATGCATTTCTGGACGCTCTGCGTCCGCTCTTGAGCGTGCGGTGCAGCGCCTATTTGTGACGCAGAGCGTCACGAGCAGCATGCCGACGCGGAGCATCGGCACGATAGCCAGGAATCCGGGGCGCGGGTTAAATCACGGCACGATAATCAGGAATCCGGCACGCAGAATTCAAACCACAAAACACAAAGGCACCCGCTGAGGGTGCCTTTGTGTCTGTGGCGTTTGAAGGTGTGCAGATCAGAACTTGTAACCCACGCCCACCATGTACACCCATGGGTCGATATCCACGTCGACCTTGGTCTTGCCGACGGCCAGGGCAGAAGGGCCGTCCACAGTCGCTTTGGTATCGATGTCGACGTACCAGACCGAGGCGTTGACCAGTACGTTGTCAGTGATCATGTAGTCCATGCCCAACTGAGCGGCCAGACCAACCGAGTCCTTGAGCTTGAGGTTGCTGAAACCCTGATCCTTGCGGTTGCCGGTCAGGTCGGTATCGAAGAAGGTGGTGTAGTTGATACCCACGCCCGCATACGGCTGGAACTTCGACGAAGGCTCCATCGGGTAGTACTGCAACGACAGTGTCGGCGGCAGTTGCTTGATATCAGCCAGCTTGCCGTCCAGGCCTGGCCCCAGGCCTTTTACTGAAACGGTGTGGCTGAACGGTGTAGCAGCCAGCAACTCGATGCCTACATGCTGGGTCAGCATGTAGGCGAAGGTCAGGCCGAGCTGGTTTTCGCCGTCGACAGTCGCTTTAGTGCCGGAAACCTTGGCACCGTCGAGGCGCACTTCGCCGCTGTCTTCATTGGGCTGGACGTGCGCAACACCGGCGCGAACGATGAAGTCGCCGGACTGGTACGCGTGTGCCGCGACCGGGGCGGTGAGGGCAAGCGCGACAATAGACGCGCGTAGCAAGTGCTTGTTCATGGAGGCTCCAGAGATCAGTCAAAATTTATGGGCATAATGTTAAAGCGCTGTCGAGCGGCGACTTTGACTCAGCTCAATGAAATCGCTGGGAACCTCGTCATCCTTATGAATCCGGCAACTCGTAGACAAATATCTTGTCTGCCTGCATCTGATAACCCGCTTCTGCCAGTTCGCTGGTAGACGATTTGGCCTGCATCGGTCCTTCGATCCAGTACGGCTGATACAGCTCATCGACCTTCACACCCAGCTCACTCGTGACATGCACGATCTGGTTCGCTGGCGGCGGCGGCACATGGATGCAGGCACCGAAATAAGGCACCAGCAAAAACTCCGTCACTCTGCCTTCCTCACTGACCTCGAGTGGCACGATGTAGCCCGGTAAACGCACCAGCTTGCCATCCAGTGCCTTGACCACTGGCGCATGCGGAGCCAGTTGATGGGCCGCAGGCGCTGCCTCCATGGCCAGTGCATCGGACAGCTTGGACATATCGTGTATCGGAGCCGTTACCGGCTTCACCACGGGTGCATCGGGCGGAATCATGTCATTCCAGGTCAGTTCACGCGGCTCGGCGGCCCACAGTTGAGTGGAAACCGAGAGCAGCAGAGTGAGTAGCATGCGCCGCATCATGAAGGTCCTCATAAACGAATCGACAGTCCATCGGCCAGTGACTGCCTGTAGGCTCGCCAGGCTGGCACGGTTCCCATCAACAGCGCGCAACCGAGAATGGCACCGAGCAGGGTCCATTCATATTGGCCAGGTGGCATAGACGACAGGTACAGGCCGTAGTTGTCGAGCACGTAGTCGCGGGCCACGAAGATGCCGATATAGAGCAGTGCAAGGCCGCTGATGACGCCAGCAAGTGCCAGGGCGAAGGCTTCGAGTATAAGCAGACTTGCGATATGCCAGGGCCGCGCGCCGACCGAGCGCAGGATGGCCATTTCCCGGCGTCGTTCATTGAGGCTGGTGAGAATCGCGGTCAGCATGCCGATCAGACCGGTCAGCACCACGAACAGCGAAATTACGAACAGTGCCTTTTCCGCGGTGCCCATCAGGCTCCACAGCTCTTGCAGCGCCACGCCGGGCAGAATCGCCAGCATGGGCTCGCCACGGTATTCGTTGATTTCGCGTTGCAGGCTGAAGGTTGAGATCTTGCTATTCAGACCCAGCATGAAGGCGGTGATCGCAGTCGGCGTCAGGTCCATATTGCGTGCCTGATCGGCAGAGATACGCTCGTTGCCTCGCGCCGGTGCGCCGTTGTGCCAGTCGATATGAATGGCTTCCATGCCTCCCAGGCTGATATGCAGCGTGCGGTCCACCGGTGTACCGGTCGGCTTGAGTATGCCGACCACGGTGAACGGTTTGTCGTCATGCTTGACCAGGCTGATCGCCGCGACACCGTGCGCCAATACCAGTTTGTCGCCCAATTTATAATGCAGCGCCTTGGCGACCTCCGAGCCCAGCACCACTTCGAAAGGATCGGTCTTGAATTCGCGTCCTTCGGCCATTTCCAGATGCTGTTGGCGACCGAACTGATAATGCTCGAAATACGCCTCGTTGGTGCCCATCACCCGATAGCCACGATGGGAGTCGCCCAGCGAAACCGGAATCGCCCATTTAACCTGTTTGCTCTGGGCAAAATGCTCAAAGCTGTCCCAGCGAATGTTGTTGGTGGCGTTGCCGATGCGAAATACCGAATACAGCAACAGGTTGATCGAGCCGGAACGTGCGCCGACGATCAGGTCGGTGCCGCTGATGGTGCTGGCGAAGCTGGAGCGCGCTTCGGTGCGCACTCGCTCTACGGCCAGTAACAGGCACACCGACAGCGCAATGGCGAAGGCAGTGAGAAACGCGGTGAAACGGCGGTTGGCCAGGCTGGCTATGGCCAGACGAAACAGATACATCTCAAATCTCCACGGCGACGGCGGCGCGATTCAGGTCGCTGAGCGACAGATTGCGATCAAACAGCGGTGCCAGGCTCTGGTCATGACTGACAAACAGCAGGCTGGCCCCGGCCTCGCGGCATTCGGCGAACAGCAGGCGAATGAACGCTTCTCGAGAGTCGGCGTCCAGCGCCGAAGTGGGTTCGTCGGCGATCACCAGCTCAGGCTGACCGATCAGCGCACGGGCCGCGGCCACGCGTTGTTGCTGGCCGATGGACAATGAGTCGGCGCGGCGGGCCAGCATCGCCGGGTCTTTCAGTCCCAGGTGGGCGAGCAGGGTGGTGGTCGCTTTTTCGACGCTGCCGTGGCGTTGCTTCGCACGCTCGGCGCGGACGCTGGAAAAGTGGCAGGGCAGCTCGATGTTTTCCCGCACCGACAGAAACGGCAACAAATTGAACTGCTGAAAGATATAGCCGGTGTGATCGACTCGGAAGCGATCACGTGCTGCCGCCGACAGTGTCGACAGGTCCTGATTCAACAGTCGAATACTGCCGCTGACAGGCTTTTGCACACCGCCCAGCAGGCCCAGCAAGGTGGTTTTACCGCTGCCGCTGGGGCCTTTGAGAAACAGGGTTTCGCCGGTTTGCAGGCGAAACTCGGGGATGTCCAGTAACTGTGGGTGGCCTGGCCAGTTGAAGCTCAGGTTCGATAGCTCGATCAGTGCTTGGGTCATGGGCTGACTCACGCTCGGTTGGAAATTAAAAGACCGGGCCAGGCCCGGTCGTTGTACCGCAGAGTGCGATCAGAATTTAAGCGTTGGGTTGGCTGCGATCACTTCTGCGCCCGACTGGCCGCCTGGCGAGATCAGTTGTACCTGAAGCTTCTTGGTGTCGGGAAAGGTTTTGAAGATTTGCGACAGGTCGAGCTTCTTCAGAACGGCCGGTGCGTCACAGACGAACTTGTAGTGGCCGTGAATTTCGCTGTGCTCATGATGATCGGCATCGCCGCCCTTTGCGTGCTCATCGTGATCGTCATCCTTGTCGCCGAACAGCGGGCTTTCCAGTTTCACCGAAGTGGCCGAGCAGTTGGCGGCATCGGCGATGCTGAACAACGCGTTTGGCTTGAGTAGCAACTCTCGCGCCTTGGCGACTTTGGCTTTGTCTTCATCCGAGGTCGCAACGTGCTCGAAACCGACGATGTTCATGGCCGGGCTGTCGAATTCAAACTCCAGCGTCTTGCCTTCCAGCACTACATCCAGACGTCCGACGCCATGCTCGTGGGCACCCAGACTGCCGTGTTCATCGCCGTGATCATGGTCATGTACTTCGGCTGCGTGGGCAGCTACGAGTGGCAACAGGGCGAAAGGCAGGGCGAGTAGCAAACGGCGCATAGCGGACTCCGGGGGTAATATTCGAGAAAATCTGTTATGTGATCTTATAACAAGTGTCGGTGTGCGTGGACGGGTTTTTGTTCGAGCGCTGGACGATCTGGTCTCCGTGGGACTTTACCTGAGGGTGTTATCTGGAATACCCCAGCCCGTGCTTATGCTGAAGTAGTCTCAGCCTTCGCGTCAGCAGCTCCTACTCTGGAGAGTGAAAATCGCCGTACCTGCGCCGGATGCGCCGGGAGGGTTTTCATCGCCAGCCGAGTGCGACATCAGGGAAGATACTCATGAACAAGCTCCATCCGAATAGAGAAATCCTGCGTGCGGTGTACAAGGATCCAACACGAATTACCGAGTTCGCCGACGCTGACATTGTGCTGCACAAAGCCGATCAGGGCGCTGGTGGTGGCTTGTCCATAGCCATTGGCAAGGACGCAGTGCTTTCCCACGAGATCAATCTGCTCAGGCGCACACGTCAGACCCTGTACATGGATGTCCACGACATCATTGCCAACGAGCACTATGGCTCGGTGCTGGGGGAGATGCGCGCCAGTTGCGAGGGCCGGAAGATCATCATGCCGTTTTGCGGCCTGTGGCGGTTTCGTGATGGCAGAATTGTCGAGCATTGGGAAAATGTCTATGACGTGCGGGCGCTTGGCAACTTCATGAACGGCAAAGAGCCGGTCATCAGCCAGTGGCTTTACGGTTGATCATGGGCATGCGCGCCAGCCTGTGGGAGCATGTACGCCTGACTGTCAGCAGGTACACATCATGTTGCGTATTCGTGGAACCGTAGGCCAGTGGCCGGTGGATTTGACCCTTGAACTGGACGAAGGCGACTGGGCGCAACTGGGCGCGCAGCTCAAGGCCGCAGCTCCCGACGTATCGGCCGCCGTGGTCGAGAGCAAGCCGCTTAATCAGGACGACAGGCTGTGGCAGGTCGCACAGGAATTGTTGCAAAAGGCCGGGCAGATGAGTGGGCCGGATCTGCTGGGGCAACTGGAAGGGCTGGCCGGCAGTACTGCGGCAGGCAAGCATTTACTGGTGCGCTTGCGCCACTCTGCGAACGTGAAGGTCGAGAGTGGCGGGGATGCGCCGCTGTACAGCTGGGTCGCCGCGACGTGATCTGACCTGGTGGTTCAGCCACCGGCACCGGTGCGGTGCCGGTGGCAAGTTGCCTTAATACAGCGCGGCGAACAGCTTGCGACGGTATGCGGTTACTAGTGGGTGCTCATTGCCCAGCAGGTCGAACACTTGCAGCAGCGTCTTGTGCGGCAGGCCCTCGGCGTAATTGCGATTGCGAATGAACAGTTTGAGCAGGCCATCCAGCGCGGCTTCGTACTGTTGACGCGACAATTGCTGAATCGCCAGTTGATGCACCGCTTCGTCATCCTGAGGGTTTTGCGCCAGACGGCTTTTCAGTTCGGCCACATCCGGCAAGGTGGCCGCTTTTGCCAGGAACGTCAGTTGCGCCTTGGCACCCGCCAGCTCGGCTTTGTGTGCATCACCGGTGACGGCATCCAGCACCGCCTTTGCCTCGCTCAGTTCGCCACGTTCTGCCAGGCAGCGCGCATACAGAATCAGCGCTGCGGCATTGGTGTTGTCTTCGCCCAACAGCACCTTGAGCAGTGCTTCGGCTTCGGCAAAACGGCTTTCTGCAAACAGCTCTTGCGCCTGCTTGAATGGATCGGCGGCCGGAGGAGGCGGCATGACGACATGTTGTTCGAGAATCTTGCGGATTTCCGATTCAGGCTGGGCTCCTGCAAAACCATCAACCGGCTGGCCGTCCTTGAACAGCACAACGGTCGGCAGGCTGCGAATGCCGAAGCGCGCAACAATGTCCTGCTCGATGTCGCAATTGACCTTGGCCAGCAGCAATTCGCCCTGATAACTCTCGGTGATTTGCTGCAGCAGGGGCATCAAGACCTTGCAGGGCGCACACCACTCTGCCCAGAAATCGACCAGTACAGGCTGGTCGAACGATTTGTCGATCACCAGTTGATCGAAGTTCGCGGCGGTTGCGTCGAAGATGTAAGCAGTTTCCTGGCTCATTGCACGTCTCGAAGAATCTGAATGCCGCCAACTATAAAGCCCGCAGGGCAATGCTGAAAGCGGCGTCGGCGGTGGGGCATCATTCTTGCCCCGCACGCTCAGCGCTATCCACACATTTGCTTTTGATTCTGGCCGAAGGCCGTGGGAGCGAACCTGTTCGCGAAAGGGACGGAAAACTCTCTGGGAATTTATCGTTCGAACAACCGTCTTCGCGAACAAGTTCGCTCCTACAGAAACCGTTTAGCTGAGCGATTCTGGGCTGTTATTTAGCGCATCGTCAGGCGCTGGTAGGCAGCGTGCTTGAAGTCGCGCACGCGGGAGTCTGCCACCAGTGCTTCGCGGCCCCGGGACAGAAATTGATCCAGCAGCGGCAGGTTGGCGCGGTCGTACAGCACGTCGGCAACCAGAATCAGATCAAAACGATCCGCTTCGGCGAAAAAATCCGTCGAGTAGCTTAACTGCACCTGGTTGAGTTCGGCATTGGCCCGGCAGGCAGCGATCGCCAACGGGTCGAGATCACAGGCCACCACCTCAAGTGCTCCTGCCCTTAGCGCGGCAATACCTGCCACGCCCGAACCTGCACCGAAATCCAGTACCCGCTTGCCTTCCACCCAGTGCGGGTTTTCGGCCAGAAAACGCGCCAGAGCCAGGCCGCTGGCCCAGCAGAAGCTCCAGTACGGTGGATCTTCCAGAATACGCCGCGTTTCATCCGGGCTGAAGGCACGGTCCATGTTGGCATCGTCGATCAGCCACAGCTTCAGCTCAGTGCCCGGCAGCGTTGTGACAACCAGCCGGGCGTCGCCGAGCAGCTCGCTCAGCGCGTCTTGAAGGTGTCGCGGAGCAATCATGGCGCCTTGACGAATTGCAATTGCCCCAGTGCCTGAGTGGTGGGCTGGTCGATGCGCATCGACGGCAGGTGCAGTATCAATTGCCCCGACTGACTGGCGCGGCCGCGCAGTTCGACACGCCCGCCTACCGGAAAGGCTTCAGGGTTGAAGCGTAACTGGAACGGCAATGACTGGCCGTTGCCCTTCAGCAAGGTGTTGGTCAGCAGCTTCTGTGGACGACCGCGCTCGTCGATCACCAGCATCGCCAGTTCGACCTCGGCCCCGGCAGGTACGCCGAGCAGTTGCCCGCTGAGTTCACGTTGGTACGGTTGCAGCGGGCCGGGCCCGGCAGGCACTTTGATTGCCGGGGCGACGGGCGGTGCCGCAGCCGGTTTTGGCGCGTCATTGCTGCTGCACGCGGCCAGCAAGCCAATGAGGCCGATTAGAATAACGGGGCGTAACGTCATCAAGAGCTCCACAAGACAAAAATCGAAAGGCTGAGTGACGCCATGCATGCAGTATTACCGAGCGCAGGCAATTTCACATCGCTTTAATGCGCGTCTATATACCGTAAACCCTCAGCCTTGTCTTGCCAGCAGGATGCGCTAACATGGCGCTCCTCATTCTTTCGTTGCCAGCCACCATGCACTGTCCCTTCTGCGGTGCCAATGACACCAAAGTCATCGACTCCCGCCTCGTCGCCGAAGGCGAGCAAGTACGCCGCCGACGCGAGTGTCTGGCCTGCGGCGAGCGCTTCACGACGTTCGAAACTGCCGAGCTGGTTTTGCCGCGTCTGATCAAACAGGATGGCAGTCGTCAGCCTTTCGATGAAGAAAAACTGCGCGCCGGTATGCAACGTGCGCTTGAAAAGCGTCCGGTGAGTGTCGAGCGCCTTGAGGCGGCACTGGTGCACATCAAGCACAAGCTGCGAGCGACCGGCGAGCGCGAAGTCAAATCGCTGGTGGTTGGCGAACTGGTCATGGCCGAGCTGCAGAAGCTCGACGAAGTGGCCTATATCCGCTTTGCTTCGGTGTACCGCCGCTTTCAGGACCTCAACGAATTTCGTGAAGAAATCGACCGTCTGGCCCGCGAGCCGGGTAAGGAATAAGTGCATTGCTGACTGAACAGGCGGCTCTCGACGTTCATTACATGGCGCGTGCGCTGGAGCTGGCGCGTAACGGGCTCTACTCCACGCACCCCAACCCGCGCGTCGGCTGCGTGATCGTGCGTGAAGGCCGGATCGTTGGCGAAGGCTGGCATGTACGGGCCGGTGAGCCGCATGCCGAAGTGCATGCCTTGCGCCAGGCTGGCGAGCTGGCCAGAGGCGCGACCGCTTACGTCACCCTCGAACCGTGCAGTCACCAGGGGCGCACACCGCCCTGTGCCGATGCACTGATCGAAGCCGGAGTGGCGCGGGTTGTCGCTGCGATGCAGGACCCCAATCCCGAAGTGTCCGGTCGTGGCCTGTTACGCCTGATGAATGCCGGTATCGGCGTTCAATGCGGCGTGCTGGAAAGCGAAGCGCGAGCGCTGAACAAAGGCTTTCTCAAGCGCATGGAAACCGGACAGCCCTACATACGCGTGAAGATGGCCATGAGCCTGGATGGCCGAACCGCTATGGCCAGCGGCGAAAGCCAGTGGATCACCGGTCCCGAGGCGCGTTCTGCCGTTCAGCGTCTGCGCGCGCAGTCGAGCGTAGTGCTGACCGGTGCCGATACGGTGCTGGCCGACAAGGCCCGCCTCACCGTGCGCCCCGATGAGTTGGGGCTCAATGCAGAATTGACCGCGCTGGCCGCTGCGCGTCCGCCCCTGCGGGTATTGATTGACGGTCGTCTGCGCGTGCCGCTGGACGCGCCGTTCTTTCAGGCGGGCAGTGCGCTGGTAGTGACCTGTGCTGCGGCGTCGGCGCGAGGTCGCTATCAGGAAGAAGGCCACGAAATGCTGGCACTGGCTGACAGTGCCGGTCACGTCGACCTGCGCAAGTTGATGGGCGAACTGGCCACGCGTGGCGTCAATGAAGTGCTGGTCGAGGCCGGTCCGCGACTGGCGGGGGCTTTTGCGCGTCTCGGGCTGGTCGACGAATTTCAGCTCTTCATCGCCGGCAAGTTTCTCGGCTCATCGGCCCGCCCGCTGCTCGATCTGCCCCTGGCGCAGATGAGCGAAGCGCTGGAGCTGAACATCGTGGAAATGCGTGCCGTCGGTAATGACTGGCGAGTCATCGCTCTCCCTGTGCGCGCACCCGGCGTATAATTCCCGGCTTTCGCCTAGCGCGCAGCCCTTGTTCTCCCGGAGGACCCATGTTTACCGGCATTATCGAATCCATTGGCAGCATCCGCGCCCTGACTCCGAAAGGCGGCGACGTCCGCGTTTATGTGGAAACCGGCAAGCTTGACCTGACCGACGTCAAACTCGGCGACAGCATTGCCGTGAATGGCGTATGCCTGACCGCCGTCGAATTGCCCGGTGATGGCTTCTGGGCTGATGTCAGCCGGGAAACCCTGACCGTCACCG
The DNA here is from genome assembly GCF_020917325.1 of Pseudomonas savastanoi. Classification (NCBI taxonomy): domain Bacteria; kingdom Pseudomonadati; phylum Pseudomonadota; class Gammaproteobacteria; order Pseudomonadales; family Pseudomonadaceae; genus Pseudomonas; species Pseudomonas savastanoi. Next base: position 5,240,027 of record NZ_CP076652.1, on the reverse strand, counting down.
CCTTTGTCGACCTCAAGAGCGGCAGCCGGGTCAACCTGGAAAAGGCCCTGACCCCGACTACGCGTCTGGGCGGCCATCTGGTCAGCGGTCATGTCGACGGCGTGGGCGAAATCGTCGCCCGTGCGGACAACGCCCGCGCCATTCAGTTTACGGTGCGTGCGCCACGCGAACTGGCCAAATACATCGCCCACAAAGGTTCTATCACGGTCGACGGCACCAGCCTGACGGTCAACTCGGTCAATGGTGCCGAGTTCGAACTGACCATCGTGCCGCACACCCTCAGCGAAACCATCATGGCCGACTACCAGCCTGGCCGTAAGGTCAACCTGGAAGTAGACCTGCTGGCACGTTACCTGGAGCGCCTGCTGCTGGGCGACAAGGCTGCAGAGCCTGGCCACGGCACGATCACCGAAAGCTTTCTGGCCGAGAACGGCTACCTCAAATCCTGAATCAAGGGGGTGCCGCGTGGCGCTCAACACTATCGAAGAACTGGTTGAAGACATTCGCCAGGGCAAGATGGTCATCCTCATGGATGACGAAGACCGTGAGAACGAAGGCGACCTGATCATGGCCGCCGAATGCGTGCAGCCCGAGCACATCAACTTCATGGCGCGCTTCGCCCGTGGCCTGATCTGCATGCCGATGACCCGCGAGCGCTGCGAAACTCTCAAACTGCCGCTGATGGCACCGCGTAACGGCTCCGGCTTCGGCACCAAGTTCACCGTTTCCATTGAAGCCGCGGAAGGCGTGACCACCGGTATCTCCGCAGCCGACCGTGCACGCACCGTTCAGGCCGCCGCTGCCAAAGAAGCCAAAGCCGAAGACATCGTCAGTCCTGGGCACATCTTCCCGCTGATGGCTCAGGCTGGCGGCACCTTGGCTCGCGCCGGTCATACCGAGGCGGCTTGCGATCTGGCGCGCATGGCCGGTTTTGAACCGACGGGGCTGATCTGCGAAGTCATGAACGACGACGGCACCATGTCGCGTCGCGCCGAACTTGAAGAGTTTGCCCGGCAACACGACATCAAGATCGGCACCATTGCCGACCTGATTCACTACCGGATGATCCATGAACGTACCGTTCAGCGGATTGCCGAGCAGCCGATGGACAGCGAACTGGGCAGTTTCAACCTGGTGACCTATCGCGATTCGGTCGAGGGTGATGTGCACCTGGCGCTGACCCTGGGCAAGATCTGCGCAGAAGAACCAACCCTCGTGCGCGTTCATAACATGGACCCGCTGCGCGACCTGCTGATGGTCAGCCAGCCCGGCCGCTGGAGCCTGCGCGCCGCCATGCGAGCGGTTTCCGAGGCTGGCAGCGGCGTCGTACTGTTGCTCGGTCATCCGCTGGATGGCGATGTGCTGCTGGCTCACATTCGCGAAACGGCAGGGCAGCAACCGATCAAGACGCCGACCACTTACAGCACGGTGGGTGCCGGTTCGCAGATCCTTCGTGACCTCGGCGTGCGCAAAATGCGCCTGATGAGTTCACCGATGAAGTTCAATGCGATATCCGGTTTCGATCTGGAAGTTGTAGAATACGTGCCCTCCGAATAAATACCGGCAGGTCGGGGCGTGCGAAAGACGGTTTTTTCGCAGCTTTTGGCCTGACAGTTGCGATTCGTGGCCTAATATCCCTCAAAGTCCGCCCCAAGGCGGGCTTGCTCTTTAATACGAGACTCACCGAATGACCTTGAAGACCATCGAAGGTACCTTCATCGCCCCACAAGGCCGCTACGCCTTGGTAGTGGGCCGTTTCAACAGCTTCGTCGTGGAAAGCCTGGTTAGCGGTGCCGTTGATGCGCTGGTACGCCACGGTGTCAGCGAAAGCGACATCACCATCATCCGTGCGCCGGGTGCGTTCGAAATCCCGCTGGTCGTGCAGAAAGTTGCCCAGCGCAGCGAATTCGCGGCCATCGTCGCGCTGGGTGCGGTGATCCGTGGCGGTACTCCGCACTTTGAATACGTTGCAGGCGAGTGCGTCAAAGGCTTGTCTCAGGTGTCCATGGAGTTCGGCGTTCCGGTCGCTTTCGGCGTACTGACCGTCGACTCCATCGAGCAGGCCATCGAGCGTTCCGGTACCAAGGCCGGTAACAAGGGCGCTGAAGCTGCTCTGTCCGCCATTGAAATGGTAAGCCTGCTGTCGCAGCTGGAGGCCAAGTGATTTCCGACGATACCGACCAGTTCAACCCGCGCGACGCCAAATCGCCGGAAGCTGCCAAGGGCAAAAGTGCCAAACGTCGCGAAGCGCGGCAGATGGCTACTCAGGCCCTTTATCAGTGGCACATGGCTGGCCATGCGTTGAACGAGATCGAAGCACAGTTCCGTGTAGATAACGATTTCAGCAATGTCGACGGTGCCTACTTCCGTGAGCTGCTGCACGGTGTGGCCACCAACAAGACCGAGATCGACACCGCGCTCTCGCCTTGCCTCGACCTGACCATCGAAGAACTCGACCCGGTTGAACTGGCCGTCCTGCGCCTGTCCACCTTCGAGCTGCTCAAGCGCATCGACGTGCCTTACCGCGTTGTAATCAACGAAGGCATCGAGCTGGCCAAAGTCTACGGTTCTACTGACGGCCACAAGTTCGTCAATGGTGTGCTGGACAAGCTGGCACCGCGCCTGCGTGAAGTCGAAGTGAAGGCCCACAAGCGCTGATTCGCGCCTGACCTTTATGGGAGAGTTCGAGCTGATCCGCAATTACTTCGCCGCCGCGCCCTGTGCGCAGGCAGGCGGGGAAGTTGCTCTGGGGATCGGCGACGACTGCGCGCTGCTGGCGTTACCGCCCGGCGAGCAGTTGGCGATCTCGACCGATACCCTGGTTGCCGGGGTGCATTTTCCTGACGTCTGTGACCCCTTCCTGCTCGGCCAGCGTGCGCTGGCGGTGTCTGCCAGTGATCTGGCGGCCATGGGCGCCCGTCCTGTCGCGTTTACCCTTGCCTTGACCCTGCCGCAGGTCGATGCCGACTGGCTGCAGGCATTTGCTCGCGGCCTCAATCACATGGCGCAGGGCTGTTCGCTGCGTTTGATCGGCGGCGATACCACACGCGGGCCCTTGAGCCTGACGCTGACGGTGTTTGGCGCTGTTCCAGCCGGCTCGGCCCTGACGCGCAGCGGCGCTTGCGCGGGCGACTTGCTCTGCGTTGGCGGCGCGCTGGGTGATGGCGCAGGTGCGTTGCCGCTGGTCTTGAAGCAACGCAGCACCGAGGCTTCGATTGCCGAGGCATTGCTGGCCCGCTACTGGTCCCCGCAACCTCAACTGGCGCTGGGGCAGGCATTGCGGGGCAGGGCGACGTCGGCGCTGGACATCTCCGATGGGCTGCTGGCTGATTGCGGACACATTGCCCGTGCATCAGGCGTCCGGCTGGTTGTCGAGCGTGACAGGCTGCCGATGTCTGATCAGCTGCTGACGTTGTTCGATCTGCCGTCTGCCCGGCAGGCTGCGCTTAGCGGTGGCGACGATTACATTCTGGCTTTCACGCTGCCGTCCGGGCACCTTGCCAGCTTGCTGGATGAAGGCTGGCCGGTGCATGTGATTGGCCGGGTAGAGAAGGGCCAGGGTGTCATTGTTGTCGACGGCGCAGGGCTGGATGTCACGCCCGATACGCGTGGCTACCAGCATTTCGACAGCGCGCAGTGAAGCGATGCACTGCATCTATCTATCGAACTTTATGATCTAAACGCCCGAGAATTCAGCCTGAGCGTCCGCAGGAACCTGCTGTTACAATGCGAATCTTGCGAATTTCCAGTCTTCATACTGATCAGGAGCACACGGTGCCCGTCGTATTTGTCGCCGCTTCCAAACTGCCCACCCCCTTTGCAGAGTTTGCCATGCACGGCTTTATCGAGTCGGCAACCGGCCGTGAACATGTCGTCCTGAGTCTGGGCGATGTGGCGGACGGTGCGCCGGTTCTTGGCCGCGTGCATTCCGAATGCCTGACAGGCGACGCCCTGTTCAGTCAGCGTTGCGATTGCGGTTCACAACTTGAAGCCGCCCTGCGCGCCATTGCTACCGAAGGGCGCGGCGTATTGCTGTATCTGCGTCAGGAAGGGCGCGGTATCGGCCTGATGAACAAGATTCGCGCCTACGAGCTGCAGGATGGCGGCGCTGACACAGTAGAGGCCAATGAGCGTCTGGGCTTTGCTGCCGACCAGCGCGATTACGCGATCTGCCTGCCGATGCTTCAGCACCTGGGCGTTCAATCGTTGCGTCTGATGACCAATAACCCGCGCAAGGTCAAAGCCTTGACCGACATGGGCATCACGGTCGCCGAGCGTGTGCCGTTGCACACCGGACAAAACCCGCACAACCGCCTTTATCTGGCGACCAAGGCGGGCAAGTTGGGACACATGATGGGTAACGAGCATCAAAGCGAGGTCGGCCCCGCGTGACACGCAGCGAGGTGCGCCAAAAGCTGGAAATGGCGTGGTGGCGTCAACTGGGTCTGACCCTGGCGCCATTGCTGGTGGTCTGTGTGTTTTTCGGTGCCAGCGAGCCGCTCATTCCTGTGTTAGCGATACCGCTGTTCATTGCCGGGATAGGCTCGATGTTCGTCAGCCTGAAGCCCTTCGGGGCTTACAAGCGAGCGTTAACGGCTACCCAGGCTGCACTCGACACGCCGGAAGAGCCGGCAGCATGGCTCAAACTCGCTGCTGTCCGCCGCCTGGCCTTTCTCGCTGCCGGGCTGCCCGCCTGGATCGCCGCCATCGCAGTGCTGTTCGGCTTGCACCCTTTGCCGGTCTGCCTGCTGGCGTTTGCCAGCGCAGTGCTGCTCTACCTGTACCGCATTCCTGCGCTTTCCCGCTGATCGACCCTGGCTGATTTTTCCAGACGAAGTGGGTACGACCAGCGGAAATCCGATCAGCCCGCCAGCAACCACACACCCGTTGCCGCAGAGGCTGCACCTGCGATGCGCACCAGCGGTGCTGCCGCCTGAGGCAATACGCGAACCACGGCATAACCTGCTGCATGCAAGGCTGCAGTCGCTGCTACGAAGCCTGCTGCGTAAGCCCATGGGCTGGACATGTCCGGAAGCTCAAGGCCATGCGCCACACCGTGAAACAACGCAAACAGTGCTGTCGCTGCAACGGCCAGTGCCAATGGCGGGCGCACTGCCAGTGCCACAGCCAGACCCAGCGCCAGTACCGACGCGGCAATGCCGCTTTCCAGTGCTGGCAGGTTCAGACCTTCAAAGCCCAGCACGCCGCCGATCAGCATGGTGCCGACGAAAGTGCAGGGCAGCGCCCAGCGTGCGGAACCTTGCTGTTGTGCGGCCCACAAGCCGACGGCAAGCATTGCCAGCAAATGATCCAGACCGCCAATCGGGTGGCTGATACCCGCTATCAGACCGTTATCGCCATGACCGGGGTGGGCCAGCGCCAGGGTCGGGATCAGCAGCAGCGCGAGGGCGCCAAGGGCTTTTTTGTAGTTCATCGACGGGTTCCTTTTGGTTGTGAATTCAGGCGGCTGCAGTGAGCAGACCCTGGCGTTCAATGAAGGCAATGATCTGTTCCAGACCCTGACCGGTTTTCTGGTTGCTGAACACGAACGGCTTTTCGCCACGCATCCTGCGCGTGTCGCTGTCCATCATTTCCAGTGACGCGCCCACCAGCGGTGCAAGGTCTATCTTGTTGATCACCAGCAGATCGGACTTGCAGATACCCGGGCCACCTTTGCGAGGCAGTTTGTCGCCTGCCGATACGTCGATCACGTAAATCGTCAGGTCGGAAAGCTCCGGGCTGAACGTTGCGGAAAGGTTATCGCCACCGGATTCGACAATGATCAGGTCCAGGCCCTCAAAGCGGCGATTGAGCTGGTCAACCGCCTCCAGGTTGATCGAAGCGTCTTCACGAATGGCGGTGTGCGGGCAGCCACCGGTTTCAACACCGATGATGCGCTCAGGGGCCAGTGCCTCGTTGCGCACCAGAAAGTCAGCGTCTTCGCGGGTATAGATATCGTTGGTCACGACCGCCAGGTTATAGCGGTCGCGCAATGCCAGGCACAGCGCCAGAGTCAGAGCTGTCTTGCCGGACCCTACCGGGCCACCGATGCCGACGCGCAGAGGTTGGCTGTTCATTGAGTTCTCCATAAAGACTGATCAGGACCGGAATAACCGGCTGTATTGACGTTCATGCGCCATGCTCGCCAAGGACAGGCCTAAGGCCGCGCTGCCAGCATGGTGGGTATCTTGTCGGGTGGCATTGACCTGCGCTTGCTGCAGTAACGGCAACAGCTCGCTGGTCAGGCGTTGCGCAGCTTGCTGGCCGAGTGGCAGGGTTTTCATCAGCACGGCCAACTGGTTTTCCAGCCAGCTCCACAGCCATGCGGCCAGTGCGTCTTGCGGGCTGATCTGCCAGGCACGTGCGGCCAGCGCCCAGCCCAGGGCCAGGTGCGGCTCTGCAGTCTGTTCAAGAAAGTGGCGTGCATCGCGATCCAGCTCAGGCAGGCCATTGAGCAATTGTTGCAAGGAATAACCCATCTGCCGGCTTTCCTGATGCAGCTCGCGCGTTTCACGGCTGGCGCGGTGTTGCTCGCTGACTTGCAGCAGTTGGCCCCAGTCACCGGCCGACGCTGCTTCACAGTGGGCCAGCAGCAAGGGGGCCTCGAAACGGGCGAGATTGAGCAACAGCTGATCGCTGATCCAGCGCCCTGCAGTCTGCGGGTCTACCACGATGGATTGCTCCACGGCCATTTCCAGCCCTTGTGAATAGCTGTAGCCACCAATCGGCAGCTGCGGGCTGGCCAGACGCAAAAGCGCCCAGGCGCTGTTCACTTGCGCACGCCGAACTGGTGCATGCGGGGCGGATAGTTGAAATCCTCCTCGCCCGCGCGCGAATGATGATGCCCGCCGCCATAGGCACCATGTTCCGGCTGGAACGGCGCTTCGATGGTTTCGACGGTGGCACCGAGCTGATCGAGCATGGCCTTGAGCACGTAGTCATCGAGCAGGCGCAGCCAGCCGTCGCCGACTTGCAGGGCTACGTGACGATTGCCGAGATGATAGGCCGCGCGGGTCAGTTCGAAGGTACTGCTGCAAGTAACGTGCATCAGCTTTTCCGGGCGTGCGCAGACACGCACCACGCGGCCATCTTCGGCCTTTAGAAACTCGCCATCGCGCAGGGGCGATTGACCGCGTTGCAGAAACAGGCCCACGTCTTCGTTTTCCGCACTGAAGCAGCGCAGGCGACTCTTGCTGCGTGCCTCGAAATTCAAATGCAACTCGGCGGCCCATTCGGCCTGAGGTTCGATTCGGTTGTGAATCACCAGCATTAGATAGCTTCCAGCCAATTGCGATGCTTCAAATCAGAGCAAGGGGCTTGCCAACAGGGCAGGCTGTAGGAAATTGCTGGCGGAAGTGGCTGACTTTTAATTGTGCACGGCCTTGTCGTGCTCATTTATGGTGCGCAACCAAAAAAGCGACCTGTTTTGGTGCTATCACTGACTTCAACTGACGCTCAATCGTGACTGCCGAGCCCACGCCAGTGCCGTGCGCCGATAAAGATGAAGCGCAGTTGCTGGGTAATCTTGGCCTGAGGTGTCAGGTGCGGTGCAAGCGAAGCGGGTGGAGGGTCGATCAGTTCCGGCAGCATGGCGAACACGCTTTTGACCACAAGGTCGGCGATGATCGACAGCGCGTCAGCGTTCAGGTGCTGCCATTTGGGCATTTTTGCCAGGTCGGCCGTCAGGTCGGCGCTGATGCCCTCGCGTAAAGCCCCCAGCGCCTGACGCACCTTGAGGGAGCCTCCATACTGTTCACGGGCCAGAAACAGAAACTGCGAGCGATTGGCCGCTACACGCTCTAGAAATATCTTCACCGACGCGCGAATCAGCCCGCCCATGGCGAATTCATTGTGGCGTACCAGCCGGATGGTTTCGCGGAAGGTCTGGCCGACCTCACTCACCAGCGCCAGGCCCAACTGGTCCATGTCTTCGAAGTGGCGATAAAACCCGGTCGGCACGATGCCTGCCGTGCGCGCCACTTCCCGCAGGCTCAGGCTGCCGAAGCCGCGTCCGCTTTCCATCAACTGATGGGCAGCATCAAGCAAGGCTCTTCGGGTCTGTTGTTTCTGTTCGGCGCGGGGCAGCATGGCTCAAACGATTCTTGGATTAGGCTGGGTTGCACTTTAGCAAATGCGCTTTACCTGCGTCGAAAGGGTTTTCAGTGAGTCGCTTCGGCGTGCGTTGCAAAACAGGTGCTGGCCTTTGGTGCGATTTCGTATTCAAATCAAACCCTCGGCGCGTTTGTCAGTCGAACATTCATGTCGTATTCAGCGCGCCAGGGTCGGGGCGCTGTTTTCTGGAGAGTCACGCATGACGCGCAGCCGCAAGATTTTCGCCTGGACAGGTGCCACGTTATTGGTGGTGCTGGCCATACTGGTCATTGTGCTTGTCACGTTCGACTGGAACCGCATCAAACCTACCCTCAATGAGAAAGTCAGCGAAGCGCTGCATCGCCCGTTCGCCATCAATGGTGACCTGGATGTGCGCTGGACGCGCGAGCCCGAACTCGGCGGCTGGCGTGCCTGGGTGCCGTCGCCGCACTTCGTGGCCGATGACCTGACACTGGGTAATCCCGAGTGGTCGAAAACCCCGCAGATGGTCACTCTCAAGCACGTTGAGTTTCGTCTGTCGCTGTTGCCACTGCTGGCTCAGCAAGTGGTCATCCCGCGTATCGATTTGACCGGCCCCGAGGCAAAGCTTGAGCGGCTGGCCGATGGTCGCGCCAACTGGGTGTTCGACCTGCCCAAATCCGACCCGAACGCTGAACCTTCCAAGTGGGTGGTGGATATCGGAGCCATCAAGTTCGACAAGGGACTGGTGAGTTTCAATGACCAGACACTGAATGCCAATCTGGATGTGGTGATCGACTTGCTCGGCAAGCCGATCCCGTTTGGCGAAATCGTTGGCAGCAAGGAAGCGCAAAAGGCCCAGGAAAAGGGCGCAGTACCGCAGGACTATGCGTTTGGTCTGGCTGTAACAGGCCAGTACCATGGTCAGAAACTGAGCGGCACCGGCAAGGTGGGTGGCCTTCTGGCGCTCAAGGATGCCAGTCAGCCGTTCCCGGTGCAGGCCGATGTGAAGGTTGGTGATACCCACGCGGTCATCGCCGGGACCCTGACCGACCCACATAACCTGGGTGCGCTGGATCTGCGCCTCAAACTTTCCGGCGCGAGCCTGAGCAATCTGTACCCGCTGACCGGCGTTACCCTGCCGGACTCTCCGGCTTACTCCACTGATGGCCGCCTGATCGCCAAACTGCATGACCCGGCAGGAGCCAACTTTCGTTACGAAGGCTTCAACGGCAAGATCGGCAACAGCGATATCCACGGCGATCTGGGTTACGTCGCCAGCCAGCCACGGCCGAAGCTGAGCGGCGTACTGGTGTCCAATCAGTTGTTGTTCAGCGACCTCGCGCCGCTGATTGGTGCGGACTCGAATGCCGCTCAGAAAAAACGCGGTGGCGAGAGCAAGCAGCCGTCGGGCAAGGTCCTGCCCGTAGAAGAATTTCAGACCGACCGCTGGCGAGCGATGGATGCCGACGTGGAGTTCACCGGCAAGCGCATCGTGCAAAGCCCGGACTTGCCGTTCACCGACCTGTATACCCATCTGATTCTCAACGATGGGCAATTGAGCCTGGAGCCGCTGCGCTTTGGTGTGGCAGGCGGCAAGCTGGATGCTGATATCCGCCTCGACGGTCGCAACAAACCGTTGCAGGGCAGGGCGAAGCTGTCGGCGCGCAACTTCAAGCTCAAGCAGCTGTTCCCGACCTTTGAACCGATGAAAACTAGCTTCGGTGAGCTGAACGGCGATGCCGACATCAGTGGCCGAGGCAACTCGGTTGCCGCTTTGCTCGGCACCGCCAACGGTGAAATGAAAATGCTGGTCAACGACGGCGCGATCAGCCGTGGCCTGATGGAGATCGCCGGGCTCAACGTAGGCAACTACGTGGTGGGCAAGTTGTTTGGCGACAAGGACGTGAAGATCAATTGCGCGGCTTCTGACTTTGGCATCAAGGACGGCTTGGCGACCAGTCGGCTGTTCGTCTTCGATACCGAGAACGCCATCATCTACATCAATGGCACCGCAAACATGAAGACAGAGCAGCTGGACCTGCAGGTCAACCCGGAGTCCAAGGGCTTCCGCGTGTTCTCGCTGCGCTCGCCACTGTACGTCAACGGTCCGTTCGCCAAGCCCAATGCAGGCGTGCAGTCCGGCCCGTTACTGCTGCGCGGCGCCGGCATGGTCCTGCTCGGTGCAACCGTAGGCCCGGTGGCCGGTTTGCTGGCGCTGGTGGCGACCGGCGACAGTGCACCGAACCAATGCGGCCCGCTGCTGGAGCAGATGCGCACCGGCAAGGCACCGAAGACGGTGAAGTGATTGCACTCTCAAGGATCAGCGGTGCGATGCAGGTTTGTGACGCAGAGCGTCACGATCGGCATGCAAAGGGAGCACAGGGAACGATAGTCGTGCGTCGAACACGCATTCCAGTTGCCCACAAAAAAAGCCAGGACACAGGTCCTGGCTTTTCACTTGTCGCCGCTTGTTACAGGCCTTCGAGGATGTCCGACATGTCGTCGGCGTGCTCTTCTTCCTGAGCAAGAATCTCTTCAAAGATGCGGCGGGTGGTCGGATCGCTGTCACCGAGGTACTGAATGATCTCGCGATAGCTGTCGACCGCGATGCGCTCGGCAACCAGGTCTTCGTAGACCATTTCCTTCAGCGTATTGCCCGCAACGTATTGTGCGTGGGAGTTCTTCGACAGCAGGTCCGGGTTGAATTCCGGCTCGCCGCCCAGTTGCACGATACGCTCGGCCAGCTTGTCGGCGTGCTGTGCTTCCTGCTCAGCATGCTCCAGAAACTCGGCTGCCGCCACGCTCGCCTTGATGCCGGACGCCATGTAGTAGTGGCGCTTGTAGCGCAGCACACAGACCAGCTCGGTGGCCAGCGACTCATTGAGCAGGCGCAGCACGGTTTCGCGGTCAGCGCTGTAACCTTCAGTCACAGCACCATTCTCAACGTTCTGGCGCGCACGCTGGCGCAGAGTATTTACATCGGAAAGCTGTGATTGCGGTGCAGAAATCATCATTTATCTCCAGGGTTCATCAGGTTTTGCTGTCCCGCTCTGTGTGTTGCCCGGCAGGATCAGCAAAGGTTGTGAGTGCTGGAGGAGGGGAAAAGTTTTATCGGATTTTCGCCGGTGCGGGCGGTTGTGACTGAATGTAAAAATATAAGAAACGAGTGCTGAACACTGCGGTCCCAACCATGAGACCCAAATAAATCGTGGAGATACACAATGCTCAAGTTCCTGGGAAGCACCGTCGGCATCATCTTTCTGATCGGCCTGGTCGTGGTTATTGCCCTGTTCAAGCTGGTTTTTTAAGCGTCAGGCTGCTGGTGGGCCTGATACTGCGCTCTGGAGGGTTCTCTGGGGCGTGGTAATGATTTTTTAGAAATGGACTGGGCGTCAGGCGGTGCTCGTCAGAGGTATTTGGTCCAGAAATAAAATATCACGGATGCCGTCATGGCTAGCATGCCGATCATCCACGCCGCCAGAATGCGCACTTTGAGCTCCGCAGGAAAGTTTTTAAGATCCTGAGGATCGACGAGTTTCCTTCTGATAAGCAGGCCCGGCGTCGATAAAACCAATGCAGCCATCCAAAGGCGCTGCACTTTGCTGCGTAAATCATCACCTGCATACAGTCGCTTATAATCATTTACAAACTGACAGTTCGATAGGTGTGATTCGACAGTGTCGATGTACCGATGTGCTGTATATGCCATTGTAATCAAATTTAGAAATACTGAAGCCATGATGATGCCGGCTATGATTCCAGGCTCTACAGTGTTCAATACGTTGGCTCCCTGTTTGAGCTGATTTTTTGCGTCTCTGAACTTTAGATGATGTGAGAATTACAATTCCCTGAAGCTTAATCAGTGCGCTAGAAGATGACTCGGCGCTGCGGCGCACGCCAATGGAATTGTCCGGGTATTAGTAATCTCCTCTTGAGGTGGCCAGTGAATTTGTTCAACTCATCTGCATCAGTCAGCCTTTAAGTTTGCCGGGTAAGCCACCTACGTACAGTACTTTTCGGTTTGATGAGACGAATGAGGATTTTGGTAGCTGTGATTCGATTCCACCTGTGTAAATGTGCGCTACATAAATAATAGAGGGCAAGCTGAGCGCCATAATTGTAAAGATAATAATGTCTGCTAATCCTGACTCGATACTGGTCAATTTTTGATCTCGTCTAGTACCTTAAAGTCCTAGGTAGTGTCCGGCGATTCTGAGCGCCATCATCGCTGTGAATAAAATAAAGGTTATGGTTGTCGGAATGATCAAGAGGTTTTTGTAACGTGCTGGAAGGCGTTCAACCTCCGAGGCATCAATGACTCCTCTTCTGGCGCTTAGTTTTGGTAACATTAGCACTACTGAAATAACGCCGCCGCGCATAACCTTTCCGAGCAGGCCTCCACCTGACCATGCCTCTCTAATGGTCTGTACGGAAGAGCAGTTTGGTAGCTGCTCCTCAATGATCTCAACGTACTTATGCGCAATGATAGCGGTGGCGAAAAGGTTGAGTATCATAGGTACCATTATGAGTATACCGATCAAGCCTACTGGGATATTTGTCATTTTGAAACTGCCTCATAAATGTACTCTCCAATTCGCTCGCCGACCCATTGGCCTCCTTCTCCGCCTACCCATCCTCCAGCTGCACCCCCGATTACAGTGCAAGCCAGTGCCCCAGGCCCTGTTGTGATACCTAGCGCCACAAGACATATACCGCCAGCTATGTACCCACCCCCAGCCCCGCTAACAGTGGAGCCTCCGATACTAAACAGTAATGAGCTCCCCTCCACATATTTCGCCCTTTGACATTGCTCCTCGCGGCCTACCGTACAGGCCTTATGAATCGAAAGCCCTGTGGCGCCCACCTCAAGCGCAGTCCCTATATACGTTCCTCTCTTGATCCATTTGGAGGCTTTGGCCACGCCAGATACCTTGTCAGCGTATCCCGCGATTTCTCCTGTGTGCATGTAGCTATTAGTCGAAAGTCCAAGCAGTCGTTTGATCGAGCCTTCGTTGCGCAGTCCGGATCCATACGCCAGAAAATTGTTCAGCAGCTTATCAAGCTTCATGAACAACTCAGTTCGTTTGGCGTAGAAAGCGTCTCGTTGGGTCATCGTGCCGGAGCCCATGTGTTCCCGGTAGAGTTTTTCGATCTGTTGAAGGGCTTTCTTGATCTCGTCCATATGCTTGGCCCAGCCATCACTCGTGGCGCCTATCCCCATGGACGTATAAGAAATCGTCTGCTTGAGCAACTCAAAATTCTCAAGAAAAAAGTCATCTCCCTCCACGCCATTCACCAGCAACGCTGTATGCACTTCCGCAGCCTTGGCCATCAGGAAGGCTTCCTGGGCGGTAGACGAGGGCGTGGACGCGTCGCCGACGATGACCAGCTCACCGGCCAGTACGACGCCGCCCGAGATGTGGGAATTGAGGGCGACGAACTTGGCCTTGCTGTTCTTTGGCAGCGCAAGGTTCGTTTTCAGAGAGTCAAAAGTCTGTGTTCTGGGGTTTATGAACGATCGTGCTTCGGCCATGGTCATGCCTCACGAGTACTTTTTATTATTGATCCGGTCCCAGCCGCCAGCCACGTTACCGCCTGCTGTGCCATCGACACGTTTCTGCAGGGTGTAGGTGGTTTTGATGCGGCCGTAATTGAGCTGTACGATTTCGATGGGGATGCCGGCGCTTGCGCTCTGGGTGTAGTCGGCGATGATGACTTCCTCGAGAACCACTTCGTAGTATTTGAGTTTGTCGGTACCTGCGCGGCACAGCACCAGCTTCACTTCTTTGAGGTGCTGGCCTGCACAGCTGGCTTCCATCAGCTTGCAACTGGCGCTGTCGAGGTATTTGGTGAAGGTGAAGTTGGTCATGGTGGTACGACCGGATGAAGCGCCGCCCGAGGAGCTGGCGGTGGCAGAGGTGCTCTGGCTGACGCCAAAGTTATAGCCGGTGATTTCGATCCACTTGCTGTACTTCTCGTCCAGCGCCTCGCCCGGGATGTCTGCGATCTGAATAAAAGCGTCGAAAGCCATATGAACCTTTCCTTGGTCATTAGTGATGCGGTGTAGTGATTTTAAGATGAGGGGCTATGACAGCAAATTTGTACATGGGTTTCAAGGCGCAAGCGGTGGTTTGAAACGCAATGTCTAATGACGGGTTTAATACTTAAACATCAAAATAGAAATGCCCGGCGCATTGCGCGTCGGGCGTCTGTAAGTTATTTCCGTTACATCGCTTTTTCGTTTTTCTCGCGTTGTTCGCAGGTCATGAAACCTTTGTTGGTCACGCGGCCGTCGCTGTTGAAGCTGACGTGGTAAACCTGTTTGTGGCCATCTTTGGCCAGGACGTAATTGTTGCAGGTGCCTGGGTTGACCTTACGCTCGATGGTGCTCGACGGCTCGCCGCCGATGGTCAGGACCTGCTGGCGCGTCATGCCGTTCTCAACCTGCTTGACCAGCGGTTCGTTGCGATAAGTGACGTAATCCACCGGGTTCTGCACGGTTGTGTTGCTGCAGCCGGCCATCGTCGCCAATACAAAAGTCGCCGCGAAGATTTTCTTGTACATCGTTATTGCTCCACATGTCAGAGCCGGTCTTGGCCCGGTAGCACTTTGAGCAGGAAACCGGGGTAAGAGTTCGAAAAAAAAGATGGCGATACGGCAGTATCTCTTGCGACAGGATCCATGACCGCGAGGTGGCCCTTTGAATATTCGCCAGCACGTTCCCGAAACCGCGAGGTCAATCTGATGGCACGGTCGGACATTAGGGTCCGGCCCTGGGCTCGGTCATCGGTTGTCGGACCGTAGTTCGTTAATCAGCCGCTCCTCTGTGACGGCCAGGAAGATGCGATGAGCGATAAAGAACTGTATGAAATCGAGTACACCTTGCTGGGCGAGCACCACGTAGACGTCATCGAGAATCTGGATGTGCCCATCATCGAAGTGGTACACGAGCTGGCGCTCAAGCATCATGTAGAGCTGGACGATCTTTCAGTCGGTGAAGCCGGCATGGCTCACGCCGCCGGAATCACCGATGTGTCGATTCATAGTGTGGAGGGCAGCGAAGGCAGCGCGACGGCCTAACTCGCCTTTGACCGCAGCGGAGTCGTCCAGCGTTCTGCAAGGATGACGCCGCACAGGGTCAGCGCTCCGCCGAACAGGTGATAGATCGCAAGTTGTTCGCCCAGCGTCGCCGCGGCAATCAATGCCGTGGCGATCGGCATCAGGTTGAAGAACAGCGTTGTGCGGCTGGGCCCCAGGCGCATTATCGAGGTCATCCACAACCATGGCGCAAGCATGGAAGTCGGAATGGCTGCGTACAGCACCATCGGAATGTTGCTGGCATTCAAGCCGGTTTTTGCCGACAGGATAAAGGGCGGCAGCAACACGATAAGCGCCAGTAGAATCTGCACGTAAAGCAATTGCAGGGGCGGCAGGCACAACTGCCACTTCTTCAATAGCGTGCTGTAGACCGCATACGACGCAGCGGCCACCAGCACCATCACATCGCCCCGATTGACGCCATGCTCGATCAGCTCCGCGGGATTGCCCGCCGACACTACGACTACCACTCCCACAAACGACAGCACAGCGCCCAGCAGCGCGCCACAGGTCAGGCGATTGCCCAGGCAGGCTATCGACAGCCCCAGCGCCATCATGGGCACCAGCGACTGAATGATCCCCATGTTGGTGGCGGTCGTCAGGCTTGCTGCGAAATACGCCAGGCTTTGGTACATCGCTGTACCGAGCACGGCAAGAATGAAAATTTTGCCCAGCACCGGTTTGATTGCGGCGCGATTTGCCCAGACAGGCCTGAGCATGAAGGGCGTGAACAGCAAGCCGGCCAGCGCCCAGCGATAAAAGCCTATTTCAGCCGGAAAGATCACTCCGGCAGACGCCTTGGTGACGGCCGTGTTGATCGCCCAGATAAGGACGGTAATCAGTGGAAAAGCGTATTGCATGAGGGAATCATCGTTAAAGCGAGGCGTAATTATCCGCCTGTTGTTCGAGAATGCCAGCAGCGATGCTGTTTGCCCCGTCATGTGTCGCAACATCTGACTACACTTAATCTCAGCCTGCGCCGTCCGGTGCAGTGGTTCTGGAGAGTGGATCGATGAAGAAGCTCGGTATTCCTTTGTTGCTCGTTGGCTTGATGCTGTCTGCCCAGGGTTTCGCGGCGACTGCGCAGCAGAACAAAATGACCACCTGTAATGCCGACGCCAGCGCCAAATCGCTGAAGGGCGACGAGCGCAAGGCATTCATGAGCACTTGCCTGAAAGCGGCACCAGCGCCGGCAGCTACCCAGCAGGACAAGATGAAGACCTGCAATGCGACTGCCAGCACTCAGGCACTCAAGGGCGATGCTCGCAAGAGTTTCATGAGTGATTGTCTCAAGAAGAAATAATTTTCCGGCCATACCCATCGTTACGGAGCAGGCGCGCGGGTGCAGTAAACACTGCACTTTGGCGCCGTTATCGAGCCGATCATCGGGCAGATGATTGCGCCGCACTTTTTCCGGCTTTCGGATCACTGGTTCTCGACTAAGAAGGCTGGCAGACTGCCCACCTTCCTTGTGTTGCCCGTTGAGGGTCTATGCCAACGTTTTCTGCGCGTCAGGTGTTAATAGCCAGCTGGATTCTTGTATTTGGCGGTCTGTTATTGGTGTTGCCATTCAAGTTGCTGCCCAGCCTGCTGGCCGGACTGTTGGTGTTCGAACTGGTCAACATGCTGACCCCCAAGTTACAGCGCCTGATCTCCGGCGAACGCGCTCGCTGGCTGGCGGTAGCGCTACTGGGTACTGTGGTGGTCAGCCTGCTGACACTGATTTTTGCCGGTGTGATCAGCTTTGTGCTGCACGAAGCCGAAAACCCCGGGGCCTCGCTGGACAAGTTCATGACCCTGGTGGATCGCGCGCGCGGTCAGCTGCCGCCGTTCATTGATGCCTATCTGCCTGCCAGTGCGGCGGAGTTTCAGGTCTCCCTTGGGCAGTGGCTGCAGAAGCACGTCGGCGAGTTGCAGTTGATAGGCAAGGGCGCGGCACACATGTTCGTCACCATGCTGATCGGCATGGTGCTGGGCGCGATCATCGCCTTGCAGCGTATTTCCGACGTGCATGCGCGCAAGCCGCTGGCTGCCGCACTGTTCGATCGTCTGTATCTGGTCAGCCGGGCTTTTCGCAACATCGTTTTCGCCCAGATCAAGATTTCCCTGCTCAATACGGCGTTTACTTCGGTATTCCTGGCCATTGTCCTGCCGTTGTGCGGGATTCACCTGCCGCTGACCAAGACCCTGATCATCATGACGTTCCTGCTCGGCCTGTTGCCGGTGGTGGGCAACCTGATGTCGAACACGCTGATTTTCATTGTCGGCATGTCGATCTCGATCTGGGTAGCGCTGGCTGCGCTGGGTTACCTGATCGTGATTCACAAGGTCGAGTATTTCCTCAATGCACGCATCGTCGGCGGGCAAATCAATGCCAAGTCGTGGGAGTTGCTGCTGGCGATGCTGCTGTTCGAAGCCGCATTCGGCCTGCCAGGTGTGGTGGCAGGGCCGATTTACTATGCGTACCTGAAGAGCGAGTTGCAGAAGGAGGGGTTGGTCTAGGGCGCGTGGATATCTGACTGGCTAGAGTCTGCGGTGCGGCTGGAATCTGTGACGCAGAGCGTCACGAACGGCATTCCGACGCTGGAGCGTTAGGAACGATAGTTCTTTAACTACCGTGCCTGCGCTCCGAGTCATACCACTAGCCGTAGCGCTTCTTCGCTTCGATCGCCAGGCCGCTGCCGATGCTGCCGAAGATGTTGCCTTCGACGTGGCGCGCGTTGGGCAGCATGGCCGAGACGCTGTTGCGCAGGGCGGGAATGCCGCTGGAGCCGCCGGTGAAGAACACCGTGTTGACCTGCTCGACACTCACGCCCGCGTCGCTGAGCAAGTTCGTCACGCTGTTGCGCACGCGCTCAAGCTGAGCGTCGATTGCCGCCTCGAACATCACCCGGCTCAGGTCCACACTCAATCCTGCTTCCACCCGGTCCATTGGCAGATGGCGGTTTTCAGCGTGGGTCAGCTGGATCTTGGTTTCTTCCACTTCCATGGCCAGCCAGTGCCCGGCGCGCTGTTCGATCAGCTTGAACAGGCGATCAATGCCCCCGGTGTCTTCGATGTCGTAACGCATGCTTCCCAGCGCCAGCTGCGACTTTTGCGAGTACACCGCATTGATGGTGTGCCAGGTCGCCAGGTTCATGTGGTGGCTGGTCGGCATGTAGGCGCCGCTTTTCATGCGGCTGCCATAACCGAACAGCGGCATTACGCCTTGCAGGCTCAACTGCTTGTCGAAGTCAGTGCCGCCAATGTGCACGCCGCCCGTGGCAAGAATGTCTTGTTGACGGTCATCGTGTTGGCGTCGCTCAGGTGACAGGCGCACTAGCGAGAAGTCCGATGTACCGCCGCCGATGTCGACAATCAGTACCAGCTCTTCGTCTTTGATGGTGGACTCGTAGTCGAATGCCGCAGCAATAGGTTCGAACTGGAACGACACGTCCTTGAAGCCGATCTTGCGGGCCACTTCGGCCAGAGTGTCTTCGGCTTCCTGATCGGCCAGTGCATCGTCATCGACAAAATGCACCGGGCGGCCCAGTACCACTTGCTCGAACTCGCGTCCGGCCGTGTGCTCGGCGCGTTTTTTCAGCTCGCCGATAAACAGCGCCAGCAAATCCTTGAACGGCATCGCCGTGCCCAGCACGCTGGTGTCATGCTTGATCAGCTTTGAGCCCAGCAGGCTCTTGAGCGAGCGCATCAGGCGGCCTTCATAACCTTCCAGATACTCGTGCAGCGCCAAACGGCCATACACCGGGCGGCGTTCCTCCATATTGAAGAACACCACCGACGGTAGAGTAATCTTGTCGTCCTCCAGCGCGATCAACGATTCCACGCCGGGTCGTTGCCAGCCGACGGTGGAGTTGGACGTGCCGAAATCGATGCCGCAGGCACGGGCCGGGGATTGGTCATTCATGTCTTTTACGTTCCAGTCAAAAAACGGCCGCGCAGTTTATGTCAGCGCGCGCCAATTGCGTAGCGCGACACGTCGCTTATATTTACCTGACTGTATTTACCGTCAAGGCTTGAACTGAAGCCCGTTACCCCCAATCTTGAAGGGATTCTCGGTAGACCTGGCTGTCGAACACGATGTTGTCGAGCTATCGACCCGTCTGCAAAGACGGCCGGCTATCTATAAATTTTCGACGTTAGGTAATCCAGATACCTCGTGAACAGAGGGAGCTGGGCGCGTGACGCCAGCGTATCTGGCTTTGCCGGATAATTCGGATGGGTGATCGTTACATGGATTTCAAAGACTACTACAAGATACTTGACGTTGAGCCGACTGCGGACGACAAGGCGATCAAGACCGCCTATCGCAAACTGGCGCGCAAGTATCACCCTGACGTCAGCAAGGAAGCAGGCGCCGAAGACAAGTTCAAGGAAGCGTCCGAAGCCTACGAGGTGCTCAGCAGCCCTGACAAGCGCGCCGAGTACGATGAACTGCGCAAGTACGGTCGGCAGGGCCGTCCGTTCCAGACCCCGCCAGGCTGGCAAAGCCGGGCTGGCGCAGGCGCTGGCGGATTCGAGGAAACGGCAGACTTTTCAGAGTTTTTCAGCTCCATTTTCGGTGGTCGGCCACAGCAGGGCGGCCGTACCCGCAACCCGGGGCGTACCGGGCAGGACGTAGAGATGGAGCTGGCAGTCTTCCTTGAGGAGACCTTGTCGGGTGAATCCAAGCAGGTCAGTTTCAAGGTGCCTCAGCACAGCCCCAACGGGCAGCGCATGAGCGATATCACCAAGACCCTGAATGTGAAGATTCCAGCGGGCGTCGTTGACGGCGAGCGCATTCGTCTCAAGGGCCAGGGCGCGCCTGGAGTGGGCGGGGGTGCCAATGGCGATCTGTACCTGATCATTCGCCTGGCACCGCACCCTCTGTTCGAGGTCGAGGGCCATGATCTGGTCATTACCGTTCCACTGGCGCCCTGGGAAGCAGTGCTGGGCACCAAGGTGGCGGTACCGACGCTGAACAGCAGGATCAACCTGACCATCCGCCCGGACAGTCAGAACGGTCAGCGCCTGCGGATCAAGGGTAACGGCCTGATGAACAAGAGCGGCGAGCGGGGCGACCTTTACGCCCAGCTGAAAATCGTCGTGCCCAAGCACACCGACGAGGCAACCCGGGCACTCTGGCAGAAACTGGCAGACAGCTCCTCGTTTGATCCCCGGGCGCAGTGGAAGGGTTGAGCTGACTGCGTGGCTGCGCGATCAACAGCCTGAGTCAGGTTCTGGGCAGTACCACAGTAAACGTGGTGCCTTCGTTTATGGTCGAGGTGACGGTGATGCTGCCGCTGTGGGCGTTGACCACTTCCTTGACGATAAACAGGCCCAGCCCGAGGCTGGTAGTGGTGTTGCGCGTATCGCTGTCCTCATGGGTGCTGCGCACCAGCGGGTCGAAGATGGTACCTATTGCGTCTTCGGCAATCGGCTTGCCTTCGTTATGCACAATCAGCTCGACAGTGTTCTGATTGCCGCTGACCCTGAGCCTGATCTCGTGGGCGGCCGCGCCATGCTGCATGGCGTTGCCGATCAGGTTCTGCAGCAGTTGGCCCATCCGCGCGGCGTCCCAGTGGCCCTTTGTGTCGCCCTCGACTTCCAGAACCGGAACAGCGCCGGGATGTCCGGCGCAGGCTTCCTCGATGGCTTCGCGACAGGCATGCGCCAGGTCCATGTACTTACGCTCCACCGGCAGGCCCGCGCCCAGACGGCTGCGCACAAACTCAAGCAGATCGCTGACCATCGCGCCCATGTGACGAGTGCTCATCTGAATGCGCGAGATATATGAATGGGTTTTCTCATCCTGCGCTATTTTGCGCGCCAGCAACTCGGCGGACATGCTGACGGCCTGAAGCGGCGCGCGCAGGTCATGACCCAGAATGGCGAGGAAGATGTCCCGCGAGCGACCGACCCGTTCGGCATAGGCGGCAGTGGACTCGGCAAGTGCTTCGTCAATGGCCTCGTTGAAGCGAATCACGTCCTGAAAATCGGCCAGCTGTGGTGCTGCAAGGCTTTCTACCCATAAACGGATAACGCTGGCACGCAGGTGGCGGAATTCCGAAGTCATCTGCACCAGATCAAAGCCGACTTCATGGCGCAACTCGCCATGGCTGCTGGCGGCCTCGTCCAGGCTTGGCGTCTTGTTAAGCTCCTCGCCTCTGGCCTTGGCAATCTCCTCGATTTTGCTCTGCGCGGTTTTCATGTCCCGTGCAGCTGCGAGCAGAATCGATTTGGCGTGATCGCGTAGCTCCAGCTTGCTCATCGAGTCGGCGGCAGGTTTCAGAGTCCTGGCGAAGTCTTCCCATTCATCGACAATGCGATCCACATGAACAACGATGAACTCGGAAAGGCGCATGGCCGACTACCTTGTTGGAGGAGCGTGACGGAAGATGGGCGCATATTACCTCCTTTGCATGACACGACAAACAGGGCGTTCACTGTCATTTCTGTCAGTAGACGCCCTTTTTTTGCAGGCCTATGTTCAATCAGCGATTAATTGAATGAGGGGCCTGAACATGAGTGTCATCACTGCTACCGATTCAACCTTCCAGAAAGAGGTTGTCGATGCCAGCTGCCACAGGCTTGTGGCGGTGGAGTTCTCGACGAAAGGAAAAGTCAGTAAACGAGGTGATCAAAACGCCAGCGCCAGAATGGATGCCATTTTTGATGCGCTGGAAGAGAAATACGCCGAAAAGGTAAGCCTGATCAGAGTAGAGATCGAGCTGGATTCGGATCTCAAAGACTCTTTGAACCCCGTGACTTCGAACGAGTACGAGATAAATCACGGTCCGACGATGGTTTTTTTCAAGGATGGCAAAAGAGTACGGGAAGACCTTGTAGGGCAGCAAACCAGGGAGCGGATGGTGCAAGTGCTGGATGAGTTGCTACTCACCTCATAACCGGAGATTCAACATGTTGAAGACAGAGTTTGCAGCGTTCGTCGAAGAGCAGATCGCGCTGGCGGGGGAGATACTGGCAGATGCAAAAGTAAGCAAACGGGACTATATGGCTGGAGGCAAACTCAGCGTATTTCTTGCTCTGCATCGGGTGTTGCAGGGTAAATCGACTGAACAGGATCTGGGCATGCTCGACGCCATCAACGACTCGCTGCAGTCGTTGCAGATACTGAACTCTAAAGAGACATTCCTGGGGCGTCTTGAGCCTTAGGGCTTTAATCCAGTTTGTACGTCGAGCAGCAGGGGCTCAACAAGAGCCCCCCACTTTCGAGCGCTTTGCTAGAACAGAAAATACCGCTGTGCCATCGGCAGCACATCGGCCGGTTCGCACCACAGCAGCACGCCGTCGGCCTTGACCTGATAGGTCTGTGGGTCGAC
Source organism: Pseudomonas savastanoi (assembly GCF_020917325.1). Lineage (NCBI taxonomy): Bacteria > Pseudomonadati > Pseudomonadota > Gammaproteobacteria > Pseudomonadales > Pseudomonadaceae > Pseudomonas > Pseudomonas savastanoi. Next base: position 5,217,534 of record NZ_CP076652.1, on the reverse strand, counting down.
TTCGATGTCCGGCAGGTAGTCGTTGTGGATCAGGTCTTTCTTCTGCACGGTGCGACAACCTTTGACCACACCGATCTGCTTCTTCAGGCCCAGTGACGCCGGTACGCCTGCGTCGAATGCTGCCTGGCTGATAAAGGTCATGCTGGTGGCATGCAGCGAGCTGCCGTAGCTGGCGAACATCGGGCGGTAGTGAACCGGTTGCGGGGTCGGGATCGAAGCGTTGGCGTCGCCCATCAGGCTGGCGGCAATGGCGCCGCCCTTGAGAATCAGGGTCGGTTTGACACCGAAGAACGCCGGACGCCACAGCACCAGGTCCGCCCACTTGCCGACTTCGACGGAGCCCACTTCATGGCTGATGCCATGGGTGATCGCTGGGTTGATGGTGTATTTGGCGATGTAGCGCTTGGCGCGGAAGTTGTCGTTGCCGGGACCGTCCTGCGGCAGGGGGCCGCGTTGTTTCTTCATCTTGTCGGCGGTTTGCCAGGTGCGCATGATCACTTCGCCAACCCGGCCCATGGCCTGGCTGTCTGAACTGAGCATCGAAAAGGCGCCCAGGTCGTGAAGAATGTCCTCGGCGGCGATGGTTTCGCGGCGGATGCGGCTTTCCGCGAAGGCCACGTCTTCGGCGATGCTCGGGTCCAGGTGGTGGCAGACCATGAGCATGTCCAGGTGTTCGTCGATGGTGTTACGGGTAAAGGGCCGGGTCGGGTTGGTCGAGCTGGGCAGCACATTCGGCGAACCACAGGCCTTGATGATATCCGGCGCGTGGCCGCCACCTGCACCTTCAGTGTGGTAGGTGTGGATGGTGCGGTTCTTGAACGCGGCGAGGGTGGTTTCGACAAAACCTGACTCATTCAGCGTGTCGCTGTGAATCGCGACCTGCACGTCGTATTCATCGGCAACGCTCAGGCAGTTGTCGATGGCCGCAGGCGTGGTGCCCCAGTCCTCGTGCAGCTTCAGACCGATAGCGCCCGCCTTGACCTGCTCGATCAGCGGACCGGGCAGGCTGACGTTGCCCTTGCCGGTGAAGCCGATGTTCATCGGAAACGAATCCGAAGCCTGGAGCATGCGCGCCATGTGCCAAGGACCGGGCGTGACTGTGGTGGCGTTGGTGCCAGTGGCAGGGCCGGTGCCGCCGCCGATCATGGTGGTCACGCCGCTCATCAGCGCTTCTTCGATCTGCTGTGGGCAGATGAAGTGGATGTGCGTGTCGACGCCGCCAGCGGTGAGGATCATGCCTTCACCGGCAATGACTTCGGTGGCCGCGCCGACCGCAATGGTCACGTCTGGCTGAATGTCCGGGTTCCCGGCCTTGCCGATGGCTGCGATGCGCCCATTCTTGATGCCGACATCCGCTTTGACGATGCCCCAATGGTCGATGATCAGGGCGTTGGTGATCAGCGTGTCGACCACGTCGGCGGCCATCAATTGGCCCTGGCCCATGCCGTCACGGATGACCTTGCCACCGCCGAACTTCACTTCTTCGCCATAGGTGGTGAAGTCCTTTTCGACCTCGATCCACAGCTCGGTATCCGCCAGCCGAACCTTGTCGCCAACGGTGGGGCCGAACATGTCGGCGTAGGCTTGTCTGGAAATCTTCATGGTGATTCCTTATGCATCGTTGTACGCAAACCTGACTGATTCTCGTGCCAATGCTCCGCGTTGGTATGCATCCGGCGACGCCCTGCGTCACCAACGGCATTCCCACGGAGCGTCGGAACGATATTCAAAAAGGCTTCAATCCAGATCGCCCATTACCCGTCCGGCAAAGCCGTACACCTTGCGCAATCCGGCCAGGTCCACCAGCTCGACTTCACGGGACTGGCCCGGTTCGAAGCGCACTGCGGTGCCGGCGGGAATATTCAGGCGCATGCCACGGCTGGCGGCGCGATCGAAGGTCAGTGCGTCATTGGTTTCGAAAAAGTGGAAATGCGAGCCCACCTGAATCGGCCGGTCGCCGCTGTTGGCGACGGTCAGGCTGAGGGTGCGGCGTCCGGCGTTGAGTTCGATATCGCCGGGCTGGATCTGGTATTGACCAGGGATCATGTCGGTTGCCCCAAGGTTTTGAAATAAATGGCGGTCGGGTGAAGTCGACCGTCCGGTGTGGCGCAGTAGCCTGGCAGTTCGCCGACGCGGGTGTAGGCCAGCGCGCTATAGAACGCTTCAGCCACCGAGCCCGCCTCGGTGTCCAGGTGCAGCAACCCGCGCTTGTGTTTGACTGCAACCTGCTCGACTTCGTCCATCAGTTGCCTGCCCAGACCACGACCTCTGGCGCTGGGCAGCACCATCAGTTTCTGCACTTCGGCGCGGTTCAGGCCATTGGGCTTCTGGCACAGTGACAACTGCGCGCTGGCCAGCACGTTATCGTCTTCGGCCACCACCCACAGCAGCAGACTGCCCGCGGCGATATCGGCCTTCAGGCCATCGCACCAGGCGTACCCTTGCGGCATATCCAGATCAGCCATGAACCCCACCGATGCGCCGCCGTGAACCGTTTCGAACAGCAACTGCGCCAGGCCATGGCGATAATGGGCGAAGCTTTCAGCGGTAACACGTCGCAGTTGTGCATGGTTCATGGCGTGCTCTCTAGAGGGGCTTGGGTGCTTGTGACGCGGGTGCCGGAACACCTGGCGACAAATCCAGTTGCATGAAGGTCAGGTCCAGCCAGCGGCCGAACTTGGTGCCGACTTGCGGCATTTGTCCGGTGGTCTGAAAGCCAAGGCGTTCATGCAGGGCGATGGAGGCCGCGTTGCCGCTTTCGATGGCGGCTACCATCATGTGCTTGTCGCAGGCTCTGGCCCGTTCGATCAGCGATGCCATCAGTTGCGGCCCCAGCCCCTTGCCGCGCTGGTCTGCGCGAACATAGACCGAATGCTCCACCGTATGGCGAAACCCTTCGAAGGGGCGCCAGTCGCCAAACGATGAGTAGCCGAGCACTTCGCCTGCGTGATCGACGGCCACCAGAATTGGATACGCCTGACTCTGGCGAGCTGCGTACCAGGCCTGGCGGTTGGCCAGGTCGACCGGTTGTTCATTCCAGATAGCCGTGGTGTTGAGCACTGCGTCGTTGTAGATGGCCAGAATGCCTGGCAGATCGACCGGCAGGGCATCGCGAATCACGTCTTGCATGATCACTCCTTCAGGCAATCGGCTGATGCACGGTGACCAGTTTGGTGCCGTCCGGGAAGGTGGCTTCCACCTGAATCTCCGGGATCATCTCCGCAATGCCCTCCATGACCTGATCGCGGGTCAGCAGGGTCGTGCCGTAGTGCATGAGGTCAGCGACGGTCTGCCCGTCACGCGCACCTTCCAGCAGTGCCGCAGAGATGTAAGCCATGGCTTCCGGATAATTGAGCTTCACGCCGCGCGCCAGACGCCGTTCGGCAACCAGTCCGGCGGTGAAGATCAGCAGCTTGTCTTTTTCGCGTGGTGTCAGGTCCATGGGGGTTCCGTTTGTTCAAATTCGGTGGTTGATCGTTCCCAGGCTTGAGCCCTCATTGTTATGTATAAGTCTGTTTTGGGTTCTGGCCGAAGGCCGTGGGAGCGAACTTGTTCGCGAAGGGGCCGGTGTAGTCGCCGAAAATGCAGCGCCTAAAACATTGTCTTCGCGAACAAGTTCGCTCCCACGCCCTGCGGGCAGAAGCGCTAAAAGCCCCGATTTTCGGGCTTTTCAGGACTTATGTACCACGCTGAGTGCATCAGCGCCGAGGGTGTAGCCTGGAATGCAGAGCGTCCAGTCATCAATCAGGTGTTCCAGATTCTTGGCGTTACTGCCTCGCGTCCCAGCAGGGCAGGGCGCAGGTATTTCCAGATTTGTATCAGCCAGGCCCTCGCGTGCAATGCTTCGTCTGCCAGGCAGCGAGCCACCACAAGGCCCGGCAATTGGGTCAGATCACCGCGCACCGGGTTGGGCATCGACAGTGAGCGACAGGCTTCAAGCAGATCGCTGCTCACTTCACCGGTCAGTAGCAGGGTGGCGAATACCGTTTTGCCGTCCAGACCGATGGGCGAGTCCAGCAGCCCGTCGCCACCGATGATGCGTTGCCGTTCGTGCCAGAGCAATGTGCCGTCGCGACGGATATCCAGATGCGACTGAAAATGCCCCTGCTCGAAACACTCGCCGCTGGCCGGACGGCCCAGTGCTACTACATCCCAGTAGCATAGCTTCGCGTCATCGTGCAGTTCTATGCGGGTGGTGAGTTCTGCCTGGGCATTGCTGAAGACGATGGTTTCCTGCGGCAGCCATTCCAGTGTCGCGCCGGGGTGGACGTGCAGTTCAAGTTGCTGAAAGGCCGGGCTGGCGGCGCGATACCATTTCGCTGCGCCGGGGCTGGTCAGTTGTGCCCAGGCATCGGCACCGACCGTGGCCGAAATATCCAGCCGGTCTCCCCCGGCGATACCGCCCGGTGGGTGAACGATGATGTGCTGGCACACCTGCGGCCCTTCGGCATACAGATGCTTTTGCACCCGCAGCGGTCCTTTGTGGCGCCGTTGGGTCGGGCGTGTGCAGTCATCGAAACGGCCATAACCCAATTCCAGCTCGGCATGCCAGCTGGGGGTGAAAAGGGCGGTGTTGGCAGGCAGATTCATGGTGTCTTCATTGGCTTGTCGAGTGCGGCACGATAACGGATTGGCGCATTAATTAAATAGTCACCAGACCGCGAACCCCGTCGGTCTCCATGTTCTCGCCACGGCCCTGCTGGACGATTTCTCCCCGCGACATCACCAGATATTGATCGGCCAGTTCCGCCGCGAAGTCGTAGAACTGCTCGACCAGCAGAATCGCCATGTCGCCGCGCTCGGCCAGTTTTTTGATCACTGCGCCGATCTCCTTGATCACCGAGGGCTGAATACCTTCGGTGGGCTCGTCGAGAATCAGCAAGCGTGGGCGACTCGCCAGTGCCCGGCCTATCGCCAATTGTTGCTGCTGACCGCCGGACAGATCGCCGCCACGCCGATGTTTCATCTGCAGCAGCACCGGGAACAGCTCGTAGATAAATGCCGGCACTTCCTTGGCTTCGGAGCCCGGAAAACGTGACAGGCCCATCAACAGGTTTTCCTCGACCGTCAGCCGGCCGAAGATTTCCCGGCCTTGCGGCACGTAAGCAATCCCGGCATGCACCCGCTGATGCGTCTTGAACTGGGTGATGGTCTTGCCTTCCCATTGCACCGAGCCTTCCTTCGACGGCAACAAGCCCATCAGCACACGCAACAGCGTGGTCTTGCCCACGCCATTGCGGCCCAGCAGGCAGGTGACTTCACCGACCTTCACATCAAACGACAGACCACGAAGAATGTGGCTGCCGCCGTAATACTGATGAAGCTTTTCGACCTGGAGCATGGTTGGTGTTCTCGTCGGTTGCAGCGTAATCGCAATGTTGCGCCGCGGGGCGTCTGGACAGGTATTTGCGCGCCGCGCGCCGATCAGTTCGTTGCGTCAGCGCCCTAAATACACTTCGATCACGCGTTCGTCGGCCTGCACGTCGTTCAGCGAGCCTTCGGCCAATACACTGCCTTGGTGCAGCACGGTGACGTGGTCGGCAATCGAGCCGACGAAGCCCATGTCGTGCTCGACCACCATCAGCGAATGCTTGCCGGCCAGGCCCTTGAACAGCTCGGCGGTAAATTCGGTTTCGGCGTCGGTCATGCCCGCCACCGGCTCGTCGAGCAGCAGCAGTTGCGGGTCCTGAACCAGCAGCATGCCGATTTCCAGAAACTGCTTCTGGCCGTGGGACAGCAAGCCCGCCGGACGGTGCATGGAGGTGGTCAGGCGAATGGTCTCCAGCACTTCGTGTATCCGGTCCTGCTGTTCGCCGCTCAACCGCGCACGCAAACTGGCCCATACCGATTTGTCGGTCTTTTGCGCCAGTTCGAGGTTCTCGAACACGCTCAAGGCTTCGAACACCGTCGGCTTCTGGAATTTTCGGCCAATCCCGGCCTGAGCGATCTGCACTTCGCTCATCTGCGTCAGGTCCAGCGTTTCACCGAACCAGGCCTTGCCGTGGCTGGGGCGGGTCTTGCCGGTGATGACGTCCATCAGCGTGGTCTTGCCAGCGCCGTTGGGACCGATGATGCAACGCAGTTCGCCCACGCCGATGTACAGATTCAGGTCGTTCAGCGCCTTGAAACCGTCGAAGCTGACGCTGATGTCTTCCAGCGTCAGGATCGTGCCGTGCCGCGTGTTCAGCCCTTTGCCAGCGCTTTTGCCGAGGCCTACCGCATCGCGGCTGGTGCCTGCATCGGAGTTGGGTGCCAGAACCGGTTCAAGCATGAACGACGGGGTAGGAGTGGTTTTCATTGCTCGCTCCTTTTCTTCAGCAAGCCGATCACGCCCTTGGGCAGGTACAGCGTGACGATGATGAACAGCGCGCCGAGAAAGAACAGCCAGTATTCCGGGAAAGCCACGGTGAACCAGCTTTTCATGCCATTCACCAGACCCGCGCCCAATAACGGGCCGATCAACGTGCCACGGCCGCCCAATGCTACCCAAACCGCAGCTTCGATGGAGTTGGTCGGGGACATTTCGCTGGGGTTGATGATGCCGACCTGCGGCACATACAGGGCCCCGGCCAGCCCGCACAGCACGGCGCTCAAGACCCAGACAAACAGCTTGAAGCCGCGCGGATCGTAACCGCAGAACATCAGGCGGTTTTCCGCATCACGCAACGCCGTCAGAACCCGGCCGAACTTGCTCTGCGCCAGACGCCAGCCGATGTACAGGCTGGCAACCAGCAACACGACCGTCGCCAGAAACAGCGTCGCTCTGGTTCCTTGGGAACTGATGCTGAAACCCAGAATGCTGCGAAAGTTGGTAAACCCGTTGTTACCGCCAAAGCCAGTCTCGTTGCGAAAGAACAGCAGCATGCCGGCAAACGTCAGGGCCTGGGTCATGATCGAGAAATACACACCCTTGATCCGCGAGCGGAAGGCGAAGAAACCAAACACCAGCGCCAGCAACCCCGGCGCCAGGACCACCAGGCACAGCGCCCAGAGGAAATTGTCGGTGCCTGCCCAGTACCACGGCAGTTCGGTCCACGACAGGAAAGTCATGAACGCAGGCAAACCGTCGCCTGCGGCCTCGCGCATCAGGTACATGCCCATGGCATAACCGCCCAGCGCGAAGAACAGGCCGTGGCCCAGCGACAATAGTCCGGCATAGCCCCAGACCAGATCCAGCGCCAGGGCGACAATGGCGTAGCAGAGGATCTTGCCCACCAGGGTCAGGGTGTAGGCCGATACCTGAAAGCTGTTATCGGCAGGCAACAACGACAGCAACGGCAGTGCCAACAGCACAGCCAATATCACAATACCTGCGGTCAGCGTGCCCTTGGGCCCGACTTTTTGCGCGGCAGTTACCATCAATGGCTGGCTCATCAGTCGATCACCCGTCCTTTCAATGCGAAGAGGCCTTGCGGACGTTTCTGGATAAACAGAATGATCAGCGCCAGGATCAGGATCTTGCCCAATACAGCGCCGATTTGCGGTTCGAGAATCTTGTTGGCGATGCCCAGCCCGAAGGCCGCCATCACGCTACCGGCCAGTTGCCCGACACCACCGAGCACCACCACCAGGAATGAGTCGATGATGTAGCTTTGGCCAAGGTCGGGGCCGACGTTGCCGATCTGGCTCAGGGCGACGCCGCCCAGACCTGCAATACCCGAACCCAGACCGAATGCCATCATGTCGATGCGCCCGGTCGGCACGCCGCAGCAGGCGGCCATGTTGCGGTTCTGGGTGACGGCGCGCACGTTCAACCCCAATCGGGTCTTGTTCAGCAGCAGCCAGGTCAGCACGACCACGAACAGCGCGAAGGCGATGATTACGATGCGGTTGTAGGGCAATACCAGGTTAGGCAACACCTGGATACCGCCCGACAGCCATTGCGGGTTGGCGACTTCAACGTTCTGCGCGCCGAAGGCCAGACGCACGGCCTGAATCAGCATCAGGCTGATGCCCCAGGTGGCTAGCAGGGTTTCCAGTGGGCGGCCATACAAGTGACGAATCACTGTGCGTTCCAGGGCCATGCCGATAGCGGCTGTGACGAAGAACGCCACCGGCAGCGCGATCAGCGGATAGTATTCGATGGCACCTGGCGCGTAGCGCTGCAGCATCAGTTGCACGACATAGGTTGAATAGGCGCCCAGCATCAGCATCTCGCCATGGGCCATGTTGATCACGCCCAGCAGGCCGAAGGTGATCGCCAGGCCCAGCGCCGCCAGCAGCAGGATCGACCCCAGCGACATGCCGCTGAACGCCTGACCGAGGATTTCCCCGATCATCAGCTTGCGCTTCACCTGTGCCAGGCTGGTTTCAGCGGCCAGCCGTACCGAAGCGTCGGTTTCCACGCCGGGCGCCAGCAATGATTCAAGACGGGTACGCGCCAGCGGGTCACCGGTTTCACCCAGCAGTCGCACGGCAGCCAGACGTACTGTCGGGCTGGAGTCGACCATTTGCAGGTTGGCCAGCGCCAGGGTCAGCGCGCTTTTGACGCTGGAATCGTTTTCGCTGGCGACACGTTCGGTCAGCAGTTCCAGTTGTGCAGGGCGAGCGCTTTTTTGCAATTGCAGGGCAGCTGCCATGCGCAGTTGCGTATCGGCTGCCAGCAACTGGTGGCTGGCCAGCGCTGTTTCAACCAGACCGCGCAGCCGGTTATTCAGGCGCAGTTTGCGCGGTTCGTCAGGGGTTGGGGCGTCGGCTGCTGCGGGGGCTTGTGCATCGACCGGCACGTATTGATCGTTGTTTTCGATCCAGGCGCGCTTGCTGCTGTCGGCGGCAACACGGCCATCGCGCAGAGCTTCAAGCAGTTCGACGCGTTCGGTTGTCGGCTTGGCTGCCCAGCTCTCCAGCAGTTCTGCCTGTTGCGCAGAACTGGCTGCGACAAAATCACTGGCATCGCCGGCTTGAGCTGCAAGGGGCAGCAGCAGGCTGATGGCGAGGATCATACGGTAGAGATAAGAAGGCATATCAATATGGCCTTGATCTGTTGTGGCGTTCCACAAAGCGCTCGTGGCTGTTTGCCCTGACACTGCTCGTTCCTCACGCTCTGCGTGGGAATGCCTTTCGTGACGCTCTGCGTCAATCATGCACCGAGCCGCGCGCTCAGGATCGGACGCAGAGCGTCCAGAACTGCGCTCCCACGCTGGAGCGTGGGAGCGATCATCATCAATCGAAGGTCAATTGCTCTTCACGGGATGATCAGGCTTTTTGTCGTTGCCAGGAATGTAGGGGCTCCATGGCTGGGCGCGGATCGGCTCTTTGGTCTGCCAGACGACGTTAAACTGACCGTTGTCCTCCACTTCGCCAATCATTACCGGCTTGTGCAAGTGGTGGTTGGTTTTGTCCATGGTCAGGGTGAATCCCGACGGTGCTGCGAAGGTTTGTCCGGCCATGGCCTCGCGTACCTTGTCCACGTCAGTGGATTTGGCTTTTTCGACTGCCTGTGCCCACATGTGAATACCGACGTAAGTAGCTTCCATCGGGTCGTTGGTTACCGCTTTGTCAGCGCCTGGCAGGTTTTTCTTTTTGGCGTAGGCAGTCCAGTCAGCGACGAACTTCTTGTTGACCGGGTTTTCCACCGACTGGAAATAGTTCCAGGCGGCGAGGTGGCCTACCAGTGGTTTGGTGTCGATGCCGCGCAGTTCTTCTTCGCCTACCGAAAACGCTACAACCGGTACGTCGGTGGCTTTCAGGCCCTGGTTGGCCAGTTCCTTGTAGAACGGTACGTTGGAATCGCCGTTCACGGTGGAGATAACCGCTGTCTTGCCACCCGCAGAGAACTTCTTGATGTTGGCCACGATGGTTTGATAGTCGGAGTGACCGAACGGGGTGTAGACCTCTTCGATGTCTTTATCCGCTACACCTTTGGAGTGCAGGAATGCACGCAGAATCTTGTTGGTGGTACGTGGGTAGACATAGTCGGTGCCGAGCAGGAAGAAGCGCTTGGCCGAACCGCCTTCTTCACTCATTACGTACTCGACCGCAGGGATCGCCTGTTGGTTAGGCGCGGCACCGGTGTAGAACACGTTGGGCGACATCTCTTCGCCTTCGTACTGCACAGGGTAGAACAGCAAGCCGTTGAGTTCCTCAAAGACCGGCAGCACCGATTTGCGCGACACCGATGTCCAGCAACCGAAGACCACCGCTACCTTGTCCTGGGTCAGCAACTGGCGGCCTTTTTCGGCGAACAGCGGCCAGTTGGAAGCCGGGTCGACAACCACTGCTTCGAGCATCTTGCCGTTGACGCCGCCTTTGGCGTTGATTTCGTCAATAGTCATCAAGGCCATGTCTTTGAGCGATGTCTCGGAGATCGCCATGGTCCCGGACAACGAATGCAGAATACCGACCTTGATGGTTTCGGCAGCCTGAACGGTCCAGGTCAGCCCCATGGCGGCGATCGATGCGGACAGGGTAAAGGCTTTGATCAGGCTGCGACGCTTCATTGACTAGCTCCCTTGGTTCATTTTTTTGATGGGTTTGCGGCGGTGCATTACGTTGCTCTTTCAGGCTTTAGCAAGGTCTGGGCCAACGTAAGCGCGTCGCAAAACGGAACGAATGTGTCGCGCAGTAAAGGGTATGCGCACCAACCTGGAACAGGGGCGGGAAGAGGGCGTGCGCTATGCGCTGCAATGGTGCGGGCCATGAAATACCAGCATTGTCTCTACTGCCTTTGTGCTCAAGCGGCCAAGCGCCTCATACCCAGAACTCCTGTGCTCCGGTGTAAAGATCGTAGGTCTGGTCAACGAGTCGCTCGGGAGCATCGAACCAGACGAACAGCTGGCCATTGACCCGTGTTGTCGCACCCAGTTGCACGCGACTCGAACTTCAAACGCTCAGCGCTGTTTGCTTCCTGCAAGGATGCAGGCCAGGCAGTTGTCAGGCTGGTCAGTTGTGCTCGGGCATTACGGATGGCTGTTTCAGCACTTTATCCAGTTGCTTGTCGATAAAGCGCGTGAGGTAAGTACGGCTTTCGATATCCGGCTGACTGAAGTGGTCCTTGTAGTCAGGGCTGACGACGCACTGCTATCGGCCAGCGCAGGTCGGGGAAGGCAGCATTGGCGATCTAATCGGTAGGAAGTTTCGGGTGGCAGGAGCGAATCGAGGCAGGGCGGGACCTGAAACCGGGTATGAGGAGGAATTCATCACAACGCCACTCAATGGTTTCAGGCCCCGCAGCGAGCAATCTAAGCTGTTGCCGCTGTTTTGGCAAAGCGTGAAAGCACTATTCGATCAAGCACCCAGACAATAAGCATCGAAATACCCACCAGAGGGAATATGACGCCCAGGGCAATCATGACCACTGTCGCGGTTTTCCAGCGTGGCAGGTCGTGGCGCAATGGCGGTACACCCAGCCCGCTCCGAGGTCGGCGCTTCCACCAGATCACCAGCCCACTGACCGAACTGAGCAGTACCATCAGGCAGACCAGCAGGATCAGCAACTGATTGATCCAGCCGAAAAACTTGCCTTCATGCAGCATCACGCCCAGCTCGGTGGCCTTGGAAACTGCGCTGTAATCGACGTAGCGCACGTCGGCCAGCACCTTGCCGGTGTACTGATCGATATGCAGCGTCGCGTCATCGCGCGGGTCGTCGGCGAACACCGACACGGTGAACACGCCATCAGCTGTTTTAGGCTGGGTGATGCTGTAGCCCGGTACGATCTCTCTGGCGCGTGCAATGTCGACAACTCGCTGCAATGACACGGTTGGCGCTGCCGGTGCGCTGGACATATGCATGTGGTCCATGTGCTCGGCGTGCTCGCCGGTTGAAACCGGCATCGGCGTATTTTCCATGGCCCACGGCACGGTCTGCACGCTGGCACTGTTCAACTCGCCAGCCTGCTTGTCGGACTTGGGCACGTTTGTCCACATGGCTGCCGGAAAGGTGTTCCACACCGCCGCGTATTGTTTGCCCCATAGCCCGGTCCAGGTCATGCCGCTCAACAGCATGAACAGCAGCAACAACGCACCCCAGAAACCCGTCACCGCGTGCAGATCACGCCACAGCACGCGCCCCTTGGCGGTCAGGCGTGGCCAGAACACGCCGGCGGCCGAGCGGCCTCGGGGCCACCATAGATAAAGGCCGGAGACCACCAGCACAATCCCCCAGCCAGCCGCCAGCTCGACAAGCCGGTCACCCAGCGTACCGATCATCAGCTCGCCATGCAGTGCGCGAGCAATCGCCTGCAGGTTCTTTTTGGCGTCCTGGGTGCCAAGAATCTCGCCGCGATAGGGGTCAATGAAGACATTCACCTCCCGGCCCTGCTCGCTGATCACAAACTGCGCACTGCCCTCGGCGTTTAACGGCGGGAAATACTTGCCAATGGCTGCCTGTGGGTAAGCACTCTTTACCCGCTGTTGCAGCTCGTCGGCAGTGAGGCGGTGCTCGGCCGGTGCCACGCTGAGCAGGTCGTGGTACATCAGGTTGTCCAGTTGCGGCTTGAACAGGTAAATGATGCCGGTCAGCGATAACAGGATCATGAACGGCGCGACGAACAGCCCTGCATAGAAATGCCATCGCCAGGCAAGGTTGTAAAAAGAGACATCAGGTTTGGACACGTTCAACGCTCCCCAATAGGGATAACACAGCACGAATGGCGCGCAGCCTTGAGCTGCGCGCCGTCGTGGAATCTTTTTTTCGGGTTATGCCGTGGTGAGCGCTGGCGGTGCCCGGCTTCGGGCATTGGGGAATATAGCCTTGTGTGCATGCCCCGGCAGCGGCTGCGAGGCAAAGAAATCACCCGGCCTTGGTGGCGGGGCTGCGACCAGTTCCAGCACATGGGGCAGCGCCGGGCAACTGAACAGCAGTGTGCAATAGCCGCATTTTGCCCACAGCGCGTGATCGCTCATGTCCGCGTCGGCAGGCATGGCATGCTCGCCGCCGTGATGGGCGTGGCTGTCTGCCGACATATCCATACTGGCTGGCATGGACATCGACATGCCGGCGTGATGATCCATCGGCATCGACTGGGAAACCAGTGGACCGATAAAGATCATCAACATGGCGAACAGACTCAGCCATGCGCCCCGTTTGTTACGGGGGGCTGATCTGTCGCGAACGCGGCGCAATGTGCTCACTTTGTAAAACGACTCAGTGCTGGTGTTCCGGAGCCTGCTTTTGTACCACGACCTGCACCTCGACATCTCCCGCCTTTTCAAAATGCAGGGTCATCGGGAAGCGTTGGCCGGTGACCAGCTTCGAACGGTCTTTGAGGTCCAGCAGCATCACGTGCCAGGCCATCGGCGCGAAACTCACCTTCGCACCGGCCGGGATGTCGACCGCCTGAACGTGCTGCATCTTCATCAGCCCGTCGGCGTGTATATGCTCATGCAACTGCGCTTGCCCGGCGATGGGGCTGTCGACGCTGATCAGACGATCTGCGCTGTCGCCCTTGTTCTCGACAGTGAAATACGCCGCGACCGTCGGTGCGTTGGGCGGCAGCTCCATTGACCAGGGATGGCCAATCAGCAACGGCCCAGCCTTGTACTCATGGGCCTGGGCGAAGCAGGATGGCAGCAGTAATGCGGCCAACAGGAGTGCGTTTTTGAGCATTGAGGGGGTTCTCCGGAAGTTTTAGAAAAAGAGTGAAGGGCAGCTCGACTGGACATACGAAACACTCAGGTAAACCTTTAAGCACCGCTAAGTGTGCGCGTTTTGTAGAGTCGCTCCCAAGCACGCAGCCATAAGGTGATGGGATGAGTGAGAGGGCAAAGTCGCATCGTTTGCGCATCGGACGGATCTCCGGTACAGGCCAGATTTATCTGGTCACCGCGAAAACACTCCAGAGAAAACCTGCTTTTTCTGACTGGCGCATGGGGCGTCTGTTCGTCGATGAGCTTCGGCAAGTCCAGGAGCAGCAACTGGCCGATTCATTAGCGTGGGTCGTCATGCCGGACCATATTCACTGGCTGCTGCAGTTGAATAGCCACTCGTTATCCAGAGTTGTACAGCGCGTCAAATCGAAAAGCGCGATCACCATAAACAGAGCCAGCGGCTGCAGTGGACCTTTTTGGCAAAGCGGATTCCACGACGTAAGCATCCGCACTGAAGAAAGCCTTTTAAATTTCGCCCGTTATATTGTTGCCAATCCTGTTCGAGCCGGCTTGGTCAAAAGCGTGCGTGATTATCCCTTATGGGACGCAATTTGGCTTTGAAAATAACGACCCTGTGGGAGCGAGCCGGGCGACGCTTCGCTTGCTCGCGAAAGCGGATTAACGGATCAATTGATTTTCAGCGGCTATACCGGCCTCTTCGTGAGCAAGCTCACTCCCACTGGCCGGGTTGTTTCAGGATTTTCATGAGGACTGAAGACGGTTCATTCACTCCAGCCCCAAGGCCTCCAGCACCTCATCCACACTCCACAAAATCCGATCCACCTCCGGCAACTCCGGGCGTTTCAGGATCAGGACGGGCAGGCCGCGCTCGCGGGCGACTTCAAGCTTGGGTTCGGTGGAGCTGCTGCCACTGTTTTTGCTGATCAGCACATCAATATCGCGTTGTTCAAACAGCTGACGTTCGTCTTCCAGTGCAAACGGGCCGCGCGCGCCGATCACTTCGCAGTGGTCATTGCCGGGGTAGCTGTCCAATGCCCGAAGCGTCCAGAATTGATGCTCCGGAATCTCGTGCAGATGCTGCAAAGGCTCGCGCCCCAGCGTGAACAGTGGGCGCTTGAAGGGCGCCAGTGCCGTGACCAGTTCTGACCAGTCGGCCACTTCGCGCCAGTCATCACCCGCACCAGCCTGCCAGGCAGTGCGACGCAAGGCCCAGCAGGGAATTCCAGTCAGCCGGGCTGCACATGCAGCGTTGCGGCTGATTTGCGCGGCATACGGATGGGTAGCGTCCAGCAGCAAGTCGATGCCCTGTTCGCGAATGTACTGCGCCATGCCCTCTGCGCCGCCATAGCCGCCAACTTTCAACTGACAGGCCAGATCTGCCGGCACTCGACCCACACCTGCCAGGCTATAGATATGCTCAGGCCCGAGCTTGCGTGCAATCGCCAGCGCTTCGGTAATGCCGCCCAGCAGCAGAATTCGTTTCATGTGTGTTCCTTGGATAACGCAGCGCCCGCCTGACCGACGATTCCGCCCTGGCGGTCGATGGCGAACACTTCGACCTGAACCTGTGCAGGCACCACGCTACGCGCAAAAGCCAGCGCATGACGACACACCTCATCACCCAGCGGCACACCCGCTGCAGCGCACATCGCAAGTGCCTGCTGGCTGGTATTGGCATCGCAAATACGTTGTTGCAGGTCTGCGTCCGCGCCTATATCCGCAGCCCACAGCGCCAGTTGCGGCAGGTCGATGCTCGAATGGCGGCTGTGCAGGTCCATGTGGCCTGCGGCCAGTTTGCTGATCTTGCCGAAGCCACCGCACAGGCTCAACTTATCCACAGGCACCTTGCGCAGGTGCTTGAGCACTGCGCCGACGAAATCGCCCATTTCGATCAGGGCGATATCCGGGATGTTGTACACGCGGCGCATGGTGTCTTCACTGGCGTTGCCGGTGCAGGCGGCAATATGCCGATAGCCGTTGGTGGTGGCGACGTCGATGCCCTGATGGATCGACGCGATGTACGCCGCGCAGGAGAAGGGCCGGACTATCCCGCTGGTGCCGAGAATCGACAGCCCCCCGAGAATACCGAGGCGCGGATTCATGGTTTTGAGCGCCAGCGCTTCGCCGCCCTCGACGCCAATCGTGACTTCGAAACCACCGCTGTAGCCGAGTTCTTCCGCCAGCCCCAGCAAGTGTTCGGTCATCATGCGTCGAGGCACCGGGTTGATGGCGGGCTCGCCCACCGCCAACACCAGACCGGGACGGGTCACGCTGCCCACACCTGCGCCCGCCACGAAGCGCACGCCGGGTGCCGCTTCCAGCCTGACGCGGGCAAACACCAGAGCGCCGTGGGTGACGTCGGGGTCGTCACCGGCATCCTTGAGCGTTCCGGCTTCGGCGAAGTTATCCACAAGGCGGCAGAACTCCAGGCGCATCTGCACCTGTTTGCCCTTGGGCAACACAATTTCCACCGCATCGCTGATTTGCCCGCTGAGCAACAGCCGCGCCGCCGCGAGGCTGGTTGCGGTGGCGCAACTGCCGGTGGTCAGGCCACTGCGCAGCGGAGCAGGCTGTTCGGCGGTTTCTTCGCGCATCAGGGTTTGACTACATCCAGCAGAGTGATCGGCAAGGCCTGACGCCACGTATCGAACTCGCCAAGAGGCTGAGCATGGGCGACGTGAATACGCGTCAGTTCGCCGCCATGCCGCTCGCGCCAGGCCATGAGTGCAGCCTCGCTTTGCAGGGTTACTGCATTGGCGACCAGCCGTCCGCCGGAGCGCAGCTGCTCCCAGCAGGTTTCCAGTACGCCGATACGGGTCACGCCACCGCCGATAAAAATCGCATCCGGACGTTCCAGACCGCTCAGCGCCTGTGGTGCGCTGCCACGGACCAATTGCAGGCCCGGCACGCCCAGCGCATCGCGATTGAATTCGATCAGTTGCTGACGGCCTTCGTCCGCTTCTATGGCCATCGCCCGGCAGGTCGGGTGCGCGCGCATCCATTCGATGCCGATGGAACCGCAGCCCGCGCCGACGTCCCACAGCAGTTCGCCCGGCACCGGAGCAAGGCGGGCAAGGGTGATGGCCCGCACGTCGCGTTTGGTCAACTGGCCGTCATGCTCGAAAGCGCTGTCTGGCAAACCGGCCACTGTACTCAGGCGAATGGCGCTGGCGTCGGCGCGACAATCGACGGCAACCAGGTTCAGTGCAGCGATCTCGGGATTGCCCCATTCACTGGCCAGCCCCTCGACGCGCCGTTCGGCTTCACCTCCCAGATGCTCCAGGACCGTCATGCGGCTTGGGCCAAAGCCTCGTTCGCGCAACAAACCGGCAATTACTGCGGGGCTGCTGCCGTCATTGCTCAGCACCAACAGACGGACGCCATGATGGAAATGGGCGTTCAGAGCGGCCACCGGCCGGGCAACCACTGACAAGGTAACGACTTCCTGCAACGGCCAGCCCAGACGAGCGGCGGCCAGAGAGTAAGAAGAAGGGGCGGGCAGAATGCGCATTTCGTCGATGGCTACCACGCGTGCCAGACTGGCGCCGACGCCGAACAGCATCGGATCGCCACTGGCCAGTACGCAGATTTCGGCACCGCGCTGTTCCAGCACCGGGTTCAGCGAGAACGGACTCGGCCATGCACGCCGCTCGGCGCGAATGCACGGCGGCAGCAATGCCAACTGGCGCGGACCGCCGAACACCTGATCAGCGTGCAGCAGAGCGTGCCGGGCGTTCTTGCCCAGGCCCTTGTAACCGTCTTCTCCGATTCCCACGACTGTCAGCCACGGCGACATGTACCTACCTCAATCCGAACTTCCGACAGAGCGCCTTTTCATGCCTGCGGACAAAGCAGGCATAATACCGCGCCCGACGGGGTACAAGTGCTCTAATCCACGTCCAGTTCATACCGGGTGATCCATTGAACGAGCCGCAGTCCGCTCACACATCCTTTGCAACGCTACGCCCCTCGGCCTGTCCGGGGTTGCTGCGTATCGTCCCGGCACTGGATGGCGGGATCTGCCGGATCAAGCTGGCGGGCGGGGTCATCACCAGTGCGCAGGCCATGGCGGTTGCAGAGGCTGCGCAGACTTATGCACAGGGCGTTATCGAAGCCACCAACCGCGCCAACCTGCAGATTCGCGGCATCGGCGCTGATCACGATGGGTTGATCAAGGCGTTGATGGCGGCAGGACTCGGCCCGGCCAACCCTGCCAGTGACGATGTGCGCAACCTGATGCTCAGCCCGACCGCCGGGCTGGATTCGAGCATGCTGTTCGATGCCCGACCGCTCGCGGCGCAGGTTCTCGATGCGCTGGAAAATCACCCGCGCTTTCATGAGCTGTCACCCAAGTTTGCGTTGTCGCTGGATGCTGGTGAAGCGCTGGTGATGCTCGAACACGCGCATGATGTGTGGCTGTCGGCGCTGAAACTCGACGGCGAAGTGCTGCTGGCGTTCGGGCTGGCCGGTTGCCCGGCCCATGATCGACCGCTGGCCGCTGTGCCGCTGGCGGCTGGAGAGGCGTTGGTTGTCGCGTTGCTGGAGCTGTTCCTCGACCTGGCCCGCCCGGAGCGCACCCGGATGCGGCATCTGCTGGCCGAGGTGTCGACCGACGATGTGTTGCGCGAGCTTTCTACCCGGCTGAACTGCGCGTTGCGGGTGGACGAAGCCGTCACCGGCTGGCAGCGCCCGGCCATTCAGGGCAATCGGCATATCGGTATTTATCCACAGGCCGAGCCTGCGCAGGTTGCGGTGGGGGCGGTGGTGCCGCTGGGGCGTCTTGATGCCGCCACGCTCGCCATCGTCGCGCAGCTGGCAGAAGAGCAGGGCGACGGCACTCTGCGCCTGACGCCCTGGCAAAGCCTGCTGTTGCCCAATGTGCCGGTCGAGCGCGCTGCAACAGTGATGATGGCGTTGCAGGCAGTGGGTCTTATCTGTTCAGCCGAACAGCCACTGGCGCAGATGGTGGCGTGTACCGGTTCTGCCGGCTGTGCAAAAGGGCTGGCCGATACCAAGGCCGATGCGCTGCAACTGGCTAACGGCCTGGTTGCCAGTCAGGCCGTTCATTTAAGTGGTTGCACGCGCTCCTGCGCCGCTGCTCACGTAGCGCCGGTAACCTTGCTGGCCGTTTCGCCCGGCCGTTACGACCTTTATTTTCGCGACGCAGCGCATGCCGGTTTCGGTGTGCTGCGTGCGCGTGACCTTACTATTGAAGCAGTCGGTGCGCAGTTGAACGCCGACTCACGGAGCAACATTGCATGATTGATTACATCCGCGATGGTCAGGAGATATATCGCAACTCTTTCTCGATCATTCGCGCCGAAGCGCGCCTGGACACGATCCCCGCCGACCTGGAAAAACTCGCCGTGCGCGTGATCCATGCCTGCGGAATGGTCGAAGTCATCGAAGACCTGCGCTTCTCGCCGGGTGCCGGCACAGCCGGGCGCAATGCCCTGGCCGCCGGTGCGCCGATCCTCTGCGACGCACGCATGGTCTCCGAAGGTATCACCCGTACCCGGCTGCCCGCCAACAACCAGATCATCTGCACATTGCACGATGACGGCGTGCGGGAAATGGCCCTGGAACTGGGCAATACGCGCTCTGCGGTGGCGCTGGAGCTGTGGCGTCCGCACCTGGAAGGCAGCGTAGTAGTTATCGGCAATGCGCCGACCGCGCTGTTTTATCTGCTTGAAATGCTCGATGCAGGCGCGCCGAAACCAGCGCTGATTCTCGGCTTTCCGGTTGGCTTTGTCGGCGCTGCCGAGTCCAAGGCCATGCTCGCCGCAGACAGCCGTGGCGTGCCATTTGTGATCATGCAGGGTCGTCGTGGCGGCAGCGCCATGGCCGTGGCCGCTGTCAATGCACTGGCCACGGAGATCGAATGATGCAGGCACGCGGTCGATTGATTGGCCTGGGCGTCGGCCCCGGCGACCCGGAACTGATCACCGTCAAGGCGCTGCGCCTGCTGCGGGAGTCGCCTGTGGTGGCGTACTTCGTGGCCAAGGGTAAAAAGGGCAACGCATTCGGCATTATCGAAGCACACTTGCAGGACGTTCAAACGTTGATGCCACTGGTCTACCCGGTCACCACCGAGGCTTTGCCAGCGCCGCTGTCCTACGAAAAAGTCATCAGCGACTTCTACGACGAGTGCAGCCTGCACATTGCCGCGCATCTGGACGCCGGGCGTGATGTTGCGGTGATCTGCGAAGGCGACCCGTTCTTCTACGGTTCCTACATGTACCTGCACGACCGCCTGGCCGAGCGCTATGAGGCGCAAGTGATCCCGGGTGTGTGTTCGATGCTTGGTGGCGCTTCGGTACTGGGCGCGCCGCTGGTGTATCGCAACCAGAGCCTCTCGGTGCTGTCCGGTGTGCTGTCCCACGAGGACCTGAAACGCAAGCTGGCTGATGCCGATGCAGCCGTGATCATGAAACTGGGACGTAACTTCCACAAGGTTCGCGAGGTGCTGACCGAGCTGGGCATGGCCGGGCGTGCGCTGTATGTCGAGCGCGCGACCATGAGCAACCAGAAAATAGTGCCGCTGGATCAGGTTGATCCGATGTCTTCGCCGTACTTTTCGCTGATTATCGTTCCCGGTGACAGGTGGCAAGGCTGATGACTTTCAACACTCCAGCCATCGTCATTCTCGGCAATGGCAGCCTGGCTACCGCGCGGCGCATTCAGCAGTTGTTTCCCGATGCGCAGATTCATGGCCTGGCCGAGCGTGTGCAGAACGCTGACCTTACCTACAGCGAATTCGGCAGCACGTTGCGTCAGTTGTATCAGCAGAACACCCCGATTATCGCCCTGTGTGCCGCCGGCATCGTGATTCGCACCCTGGCCCCGCTGTTGCTGGAGAAGGGCGTCGAGCCGCCGGTGCTGGCCGTGGCTGAGGACGGCAGCGCCGTGGTGCCACTGCTTGGCGGCCTGGGCGGGGTCAATGTCATGGCGCGCAGCATTGCCAACGGGCTTGGCGTTGCACCGGCAATCACCACCAGCGGCGAATTGCGTTTCGGCACATGCCTGCTCAACCCGCCCAGCGGCTACGCACTGGGTGATCTCGAGCTGGGCAAGCGTTTTGTTTCCGACTTGCTCTCCGGTGAGACCGTGCGCATTGAAGGCGAGGCACCCTGGCTGGAGCGAGCGCAACTGCCCGAAAACCCGCAGGCTGAACTGACGATTCATGTCGGCTGCGTCCTACGTGAGCCCGCTCCCCATGAACTACTTATTTACCCACGCAGTGTGCTGGTCGCCGTCAGCGAAATAACCGCTGAACTGGCTACGCGGGTCCGCTCGGTGTTGCACGACGCAAATATTGCCGAGCAATCCCTGGCTTGCCTGCTGGCCAGCGAAGAGCAAATGGCCAATGCGCAGCTGCATCAGGCAGCCCGCGAGCTGGGTGTCCCGGTACGCTTCGACAAGGCTGGGCCTGCCCGCGAAATGGCCGCCCGCGCCGTGCCGCAACTGTTGCCGCCACTGGGCGTCGACGACATGGCGATTGCCGTCGCGACTCGACCGCTGGATGTACCGAACATCGGCCGTGGGCGTGGGCGGCTTGCAGTCATTGGCCTGGGCCCCGGCGCAGCGGACCTTATGGTGCCTGCGGTCAAGGCTGAACTGGCACGCGCCAATGATGTGCTGGGTTATGAAACCTACGTGCGCATGGCCGGGCCGTTTCGTGCCGATCAGGTGCTGCATTGCACCGACAATCGCGAAGAAATGCTGCGTGCCCGGCATGCCTTCGAACTGGCCGCGCAAGGTCGCTCGGTGGTTGTGGTGTCGTCCGGTGATCCGGGCGTATTCGCTATGGCCTCGGCAGTGCTTGAAGCACTGCATGAGTCCGACAACCCGCACTGGCACTCGGTCGAGCTGGAGATTCTCCCGGGTGTCTCTGCTTCTCTGGCAACCGCCGCTCAGGCGGGTGCGCCGTTGGGGCATGATTTCTGTGTGTTGTCGCTGTCCGATAACCTCAAGCCTTGGGAGATCATCGAAAAGCGTCTGGACCTTGCCTGTCAGGCTGACCTTGCGCTGGCCTTCTATAACCCGATTTCCCGTTCACGACCCTGGCAACTGGGGCGTGCGCTGGAGATCGTTCGCCAGCACCGCATTCCTGAAACGCCCGTCACGCTTGGGCGCGACATCGGTCGTCCTGGCCAGACACTGCGCGTCATTACGCTGGGTGAACTGACGCCGGAGCAGGTAGACATGCGAACCATGGTGCTGATCGGCTCTTCTCTGACCTGCACCTTCCCTCGCAACGAAGGCGGCAATTGGGTCTATACGCCGCGCTGGTATGGCGCGAAACCTACAGCCTGAGCTCACAGGCTTGTCGTACCTGTATTGAATTTATTGTGGGAAAGTGCTTAAACCTCTGCGTAGTAACAGGCATTCAGGCCGAGTTTTCGGCTTGGGTGCTTGAGCGAACGGGTGTTCTTCAAGCTGCCAGGCTTGTGGCTTTTTTCTCTGTCCTGCCACGGATTGTTCTTTCGCCCGCTGTTGACCGGGGGCTTAGCGCAGCTTGAGTTTTGCGCGGGCCATCAAGTGTTGTCGCGGCAGTTCAAAAAGCCATCAATGAACCGCTCGAAAGTTTCTGAAAAACAGCCTGATTTATTTGATTAGTCTCGTATCTGTCCACAAGGACTCACGAATTAAAGGACTAAATGAAATGAAACAGGACAATACGATGAGCATGACCGACAACCTTGATTACATTGCCGCTTGTGAGCTGGCTCAATGCCCTGCTTCGTCCATCGCCCACGCAGCAGTCATAAAGCCTGAATTGCTTCTGGCCAGTGACGAGACTGACTCCGCCCCAGGCGATGAACCTGCCAAGGGGGCCGTGGTTGCAAGCAGTCTGGTGGCATTTGCCGAGGGCGTTTCGCTGCAGAGCAAGCAAGACGTCATGGACTCCTTTCTGTTTGCCACCCTTGTGGCCAACAAGGCGTTCAGCCCTGAAACCCAGGGTGATCAGTGGTACGACAAATTCAACGAAGTACTCTCGAAGGTTGGCTGGCTTTCCACCCATTGGAACTATGCCCGCTATCGTGCTACCCAGCAGCGTTTCACCATGGACGAAGTCGGCCTTGAGATCCTTGGCTCGGCTGTTGCGGCTGCCGCTTTGCCTGGGCCTGCATCGCTGCTGATGCTCAAGGTCGCTGCGGATGCCATCGCTGCGCTGAAAGCCAAAAAAGAGCCTCTTCGCCTGTTTGAAAGCCAGGCAAAAACCCACCGCGGCGGCAGTTTCCGCATTGCCTCGTGCATCGAGTCCGATGACAAGACCGTGACTCTGTCCATGGGCGCGGTCAGTTTCCAGACCGACAGTAACGTCACCAATGTCTTGTTCTGGGAGTGGCAGGACACAAACGTTGAAACCTGGAAAGGCGAGGACAATCTGGTGCTCAACACGAGCCTGTATTCGCGCCATCGCGACCTGGTCCAGCAAAAGCTGAGCGACAACGCCAAAAGCGCGATCGAAGAGTTTGAAATCTGATCGGGTTATTTGCGGAGGCAGGGGTTGCCTCCGCTTTCGGGATAAAAAGGAATTTCTCCCATGAAGCAGGAATTGGATGCCGCAGTCGTCAATGCCGGCTGTTTGCTGTTTTTCCCCACCTCGCAGCAGGTCGCTCCGAAAAACGATGTGCTGGACTCGATGCTGTACGTGCAGTTGGCCGCATCGAAGCAGCACCCCAGGTTTGCCGAGTTCGAAAAATGGAATGAAACCCGCCTTGCTGCGGCTCTGCGTTTCGGCTGGGTGCTGAATGCCAGCGAACATGTCAGCGAGCCTTTGCCGGTAGATGCTGTCCGAACCGTATGGAGTTGCCTCGAGCGTGCCCTTGCACCGTCAGTGGCAGCGCAGACCCTGCAGGGCGCGGAAACATTGATGCGTAAAGTGTGCAAGCAATCGGCTAGTAACACGGCGCTTCAGTTGCTGCGTAGCCAGACCGTACAGAGCGGTTTGAATCATGCGGGAAAGTTGCAGGTCAGCGTGGTCCTGCAACTGGGGTTCTTCGACGATCGGCACAACCTGGCACTGGCGCAGCTGCAGTTCGCCACACGTCAGCCGTTGCCATCCGGTTTTCTTTTCGAAGTACTCGAACCGCAAAGTGTCTACGGCAACATCGCTGTGACCGTTTATAAAATGCAATTGATTGAACAGGTCTATTCGCAGTTTCGCGATGACATCGATACGGCGCTGTCGAGCAGGCGTCCCGGTATGATCATGTCGCTTGGGGCAACGCCTTATGTCTGATCTGGATGAGACTCTGCTGGCAGGGGCCAATCTCCTGTCGTTCGCCCGTAATGTAGAGCCCGGTTTGCGTCAGGACGTACAGGACTGTCTGCATCATGCGCAACTTGTTGCGGATGACCAGCATTCCCCGCGCATGGCCTGGCGTTCATGGCTGGACGCTTACCAGCAAGCCATTCTTGCAACGGGTGGACGGCGCAGCGCGGTGATTAACGACGTGCGCTTGAGAATTCACAGTTTCAGGGACATTGGCAAATTGCAGCTTCCCATCGTCAATAACTCCGTCGAGCTTCGCCGGCTCTATCGCAGCTCACTCGACAGGCTGCTGAGCAGTGATCATGCGAAGACATTTTTCAGCAGCTGGTTTACGTCTGGACGTTCTGAAAGCTTTCAACTCATGCCTTGTGCGATGCACAGCGAAGACGAGGTGATGATCCTGTTGTGCAGCCTGCAGATGACAACCATTGCGTCGAGGCCCGCGCTTTATTTCTGGCAGATTCTTGGCGGAGAAATGCAAGTACATGCTGTTGGTACTGCGTTTCGGTTCAGTCGCCAGAGCTTCGAACCTTTTCGCCAGACTGTTCAGGACATGCTGGCTGATCGTGCTGCCGCTGAAATCATCAATTTATAACGACGGTCAAGTTCCCATGGAAGGGAGTCACTCAAATGAAAGCAGGTACAGGCAATGCAGCGTATCTGGGCGATATCCCCAGTATGGTGACGTTTCTTCCGGGCCTTACAAGTGAGGAGCGCACGGACATTCAGGATGTACTTCTGGATGCGCAGTTGTTCGCAGGTAAGCAGTTTGATTTCAAGACGCAGTGGAGCAGCTGGATGCATTACTACCGCAGCCGGCTCAAGAGACGTGGAATACAGCAAAAAGGCGTGGTTCTGGGCGACTCACTGGTCGTAAGCAATGTCGACGATTTGTTGCAGGCGACCTTCAAGGTCAGCAATCCAGCGGACCGCAAGCGCCTCGGCGGCATGGTGCAGCGCGCTGTCGCAGCATTGGGAGTGAATCAGGCGGCAGAGTCTTACTTTAAAAACGGCTTTGAACAAGGCCGTCTGGGCAGCTTCCAGGTAGTGCCCTGCGAGAAGTATGAACCTGATCGGGTACTTCTGTTGCTGTGCAGTCTGCATCTGAGCGTGGACGAGCACGCGGCGGGTAGCCGACGGCTGCTGTTTCACTTCAAAGGCGGCAGTTACATCTTTGACCGTAAGATTTACGCCGCACATCGTAATGATGTAATGCGGTATCTGGATGGCAGGGCGCAAGGGCTGGTGCGGGCTGCACTTATCTGAGTGTTATCAGGGCAGCAGATAGCCCCTTATACCGGTAAAGATGATTTGTGCCGCCAACGCACAGACGAACAACCCCATCAGGCGGCTGACAATCTGCAAACCCTGATCGCCCAGGATACGTTCGATACGATTGGAGAGGTAAAGCACTACGCCAACCGTAAGGCTGGCGAGTGCAATACTCAGGATGGCGGTGAGTTTGTCATCCCAATGAGGCTGACTGACGCCCATGACCAGTAGCGCGCCGATGGTGCCGGGGCCGACGGTAAGGGGAATGGTAAGAGGAACAATGGTCACATCCTGCTGGATATTGTCGGTCTGGACTGCCGATTTGCCTTGGGCCATGCCCAGTGCGGATATGAACAGCACGCTGCCAGCCCCAATCCTGAATGCATCGACCGTGATTCCGAATACATCGAAAATCACTCTACCGAACAGATACAGCAAGACGCTGGAAACCAGTGTCGCCAGCGCTACCTTCCAGGCCAGACGCCGCTGCTCCTTGCGCGAGTGACCGCGGGTCAGGCTGATGAAGCAGGAAAGGACGAAAAACGGGCTGTAAAGCACCAGCATTTTCAGGTAGACGCTGAACAACACGTGAAGCATGGCTTCGACTCACAGCAGCAGGTGGATGGCAGTGCCAGTCTATCAGGCCACTGTGTGCCTTTCCCGTTGCTGTCAGTTTTGTCGATACTGCTCGCTGTCCGAAGACAGTCCGCGAGCCTTGTCGCGGTGTGCTACCCAGTGTTCGACCAGTTCGCGCAGTTGCGACAGCTCGATAGGTTTGGCCATGTGACCGTCCATACCTGCCTGGCGTGCACGATCCTTGTGCTCAGTGAGAATATGCGCAGTCAGTGCAACGACCGGTGTGCGCACCCGCTGATTGCCGACCTCCCAGGCACGCAATTGCTCGGTTGCCGAGAAACCGTCGAGTATCGGCATTTCACAGTCCATCAGTACCAGGTCATAACGCTGCGCCTTCATGGCACGCAGCGCTTCTTCGCCGTTGCTCGCCGTATCGGGATTCAGGTTGAGCTTGCCGAGCATGCCGCGGATCACTTTGGTCGAAATGCTGTTGTCTTCGGCTACCAGGATCCGGAAGTCGCCCGGTACGCTGACCGGCGTATTGATGACCGGGCCAGGCTTTTGTGCAGCAACGCCCTTGTTCAACTGGGTCAGTTCATCTGCCAGCGTCGTCTTGAGCGTGTAGCCCGCCACCGGTTTGGCCAGAATGCGCTTGATACCGGAGTTGCGAGCAATGATCTTGCTTGGGGCATTGCTGATACCGGTAAGCATGATCAACAGAATGTCATGATTCAGACTTGGGTCTTCCTTGATCTTGGCGGCCAGTTGCATGCCGGTCATGCCGGGCATGTTCTGGTCGAGCAGGACCACATCGAAATAGTCGCGCAGATGCGCCTTGGTCCGCAGCAAGGCCAGTGCCTCCTTGCCGGACGCCACTGCACTGACATTCAGGCCCCAGGCGCTGCATTGCTGGACCAGCACCTTGCGGCAGGTATCGTTGTCGTCAACCACCAGCACTCTGGCATCTTTCAGCGGGCTGTCCAGATCGATGGTCGGCTGCTCCAGCAGCTTTGCGTCCAGCGGCAGGTTCAGCCATAACGTGTTGCCCTGGGTGCCGCTGTTCTGAATACCGAATTCACCGTCCATCAGGATGATCAACTGGCGGGCGATGACCAGCCCCAGGTGACCACCGAGCCTGCTACTGGCCAGGAAGTTCCGGCTGTGCAGTTCGGCGTGCAGCAACTCTTCACGTTCTTCGTCGGAAAGCGATTCACCGCTGTCCTGCACCGAAATACGCAAACGCGTCTTTCCGTTTTTCGAAGACTCAAGGGCGACGGCCAGAAGAATTTCACCTTCGTCAGTCTTCTTCAGGGCATTTTCCAGAAGGCTCAACAGCGTCTGGCGCAGGCGAGTCGGGTCACCATTGATAACCCGTGGCACCTGGGGCTGGATCTGGCTGATCAGCTCGACCTGCTGCTGCTCGGCCTTGGCGCGGAAGATATTCAGGCAGTCCTCGACCAGCGCGCCGATGTCGAACTGCACATCGTCCAGTTCTATCTGCCCTGACTCGAGCTTGGTGATGTCCAGAATCTCGTTGATCAGCGTCAGCAGTTCGTTACCGGCACTGTGAATGGTCTGCACATAGTCGCGCTGCTTGACTGACAGCGGCGTGCCGAGCAGCAGTTCGGTCATGCCCAGCACGCCATTCATGGGTGTGCGAATCTCGTGACTGATCTTGGCCAGAAATTCGGCTTTGGCGTTGATTTCGGCGGTACTCGCAGCCTGATCGCGGCTGAGGCTGAAACGGTCTTCGGTGATGCTGCGATGGCGTTCGCTAAGGGCCAGGCTCATCGAAAGACCGCTGATGCAGAACACGCTGAGCAGCGCGAGTATCAGCCACTGTGGCGGCACCAGACTCAGCCACAGCAGGCCCGGCAGAACCACCATGTAACCAATGTTGAAAATGATCATCCCGAGGACAAACAGGCGCGCCGAACGATAGCCTTTCTGCCAGTGCCACATCGACACCGCCAGAATGCTCAACGTCGTCAACGAGACCAGGCCGAAAGTCAGAATATTGATCGGCAGTCTGTCGTCCAGCAGTACCAGCACAGTACCGATGCCCATGAGCACGGCGTTGCCCAGCAATAGACGATCCAGTTTGCGGGCGTTGCGATGGACGAAGAAGCAGTAGGTGTAGATCAGGCCTGCGACAGCCGCCAGCAACAGCGCAATGTGCGCACTGGGGGTCTGTGCGATATTCCACGGATCAATCGGGCGGAGCAGGTTAAGCAGCAACAGGGCACTGAGCCCGAGCAGTGCTTCGCAGGCGGCGAGCCATAGATTGCTACGCGACCGTGTATGCCCGTAGCGCGTCAGGTTCTGCACGATGAGCATCGACAGCGCACCGAAAAGCAGCCCGAACAGGAAGGGTTCAGTCTCGTCGGCGGCGCTTTTGATGGCCGGCTCCAGGGTAATGCTGGGGCGCATTTTCTGGGTGGAGACCAGCTTCAGATAGATATCCAGCGTGTTTGAACTCTGCGGGATCGGCAGCAGAAAATCGTTCGAGGGCAGACGCTGATCTTCCTTGGGCACCTCGTTGCCGGTGCGCAGGTGATCAATCTGTTGATCGCCGTCCATGACATACATGTCCGCGCTGGCGAGGTCCGGAGCGAAGATGCGCAGAAGCTGCTCGTGCTGGGTAGGCAGCAGGCGGTAGTGCAGCCATACCGCACTGTCACGTTCCGCTGCAGTGACTCGTTCCAGCTCGATAGGACTGAATTGATTCTGGTAGCGCGCCGAACGAATTTCATCCAGCGTCAGGTGGGCCTTTTCGTCGAGCAGCGTCGACCAACCTGCGCCATGCTCGGCCTGTGCCGAAAGCATGAACAGCAGGGTCAGCAGTCCAGCGATTGAGGCTATGGCAATCCTGAGCCAGCGCACAATGAAATCCCTTCGTGAGTGAATGCCGGGTAAAACCGCGAATGCCGGGTCAAATCGGCCTGCCTCTGATTGAAGAGACAGGCCTGATTGATTATTCCAGCTCTTCGCCACGCTCACGGGCAATGGCACGGTAGCCAATGTCCTTGCGATAGAAACATCCTTGCCAATCAACCTTGGCAGCCAACGCATAGGCATTTTGCTGCGCATTGCCAACACTGTCACCCAGTGCTGTAGCACACAGTACACGACCGCCGCCGGTCACGACACGATCATCCTGCAAGGCAGTGCCCGCGTGGAATATCTTGCCTTCCAGCTGTGCAGCAGCGTCCAGACCTTCGATGACTGCGCCTTTGGCGTAGTCGCCAGGGTAGCCACCGGCGGCCAGGACGATTCCCAGGCTTGGACGGGGGTCCCACTGTGCTTCGATCTTGTCCAGTGCCTGCGCCAGCGCAGCTTCAACCAGCAGTACCAGACTCGATTGCAGGCGCAGCATGACCGGCTGGGTTTCCGGGTCGCCGAAGCGGCAATTGAATTCGATGACTTTCGGGTTGCCAGCTTTATCGATCATCAGACCAGCATAGAGGAATCCGGTGTAAACATTGCCTTCATCAGCCATGCCCCTGACGGTCGGCCAGATAACCAGATCCATGACACGTTGATGAACTTCGGCGGTGACCACCGGGGCAGGGGAGTAGGCCCCCATGCCACCGGTGTTCGGGCCGGTGTCGCCGTCGCCGACGCGCTTGTGATCCTGGCTGGTGGCCATGGGCAGCACATTCTTGCCGTCGACCATGACAATGAAGCTGGCTTCTTCGCCATCGAGAAACTCTTCGATGACAACGCGGGAACCGGCTTCGCCAAAGGCGTTGCCAGCCAGCATGTCACGTACGGCATCTTCGGCTTCTGCCAGGGTCATGGCGACGATCACGCCCTTGCCTGCCGCAAGACCGTCGGCCTTGATGACTATCGGAGCACCTTTTTCACGCAGATAGGCCAGGGCAGGCTCGATCTCGGTGAAGTTCTGATAGTCGGCAGTGGGGATCTTGTGGCGCGCCAGGAAGTCCTTGGTAAACGCCTTGGAACCTTCAAGCTGCGCAGCGCCGGCGGTCGGACCGAAGCAGTCCAGACCACGGCTGCGGAACAGGTCGACAACGCCTGCAACCAGCGGCACTTCAGGACCGACGATGGTCAGCGAAACGTTCTTTTCAGCGAAATCCGCCAGTTGCTCCAGTGCCAGAACGTCGATAGCCACGTTCTCGCATTTGGCTTCGATCGCCGTGCCTGCGTTGCCCGGTGCGACGAACACCTTCTGCACACGTGGGTCCTGAGCGACTTTCCATGCCAGGGCGTGTTCACGACCGCCGCTGCCAATGATCAAAACATTCATTTCAAAAACCTCGATGACGCTGATTCTGGAGTACGCGGTGCGCCTGAGGCGACCCAACCGCCGTACGAGGCCGTAATGGCGCAGCAGACGCCTGCGCCAGTGCGACCGTTTTTCTGATTAGTGCCTGAAATGGCGCATGCCGGTGAAGACCATCGCGATGCCTGCTTCATCTGCAGCTGCAATCACTTCGTTGTCACGCATCGAACCGCCGGGCTGGATGACGGCAGTGATGCCGACCTTGGCCGCGTTGTCGATACCGTCACGGAACGGGAAGAACGCATCGGAGGCCATGACCGCGCCCTGCACCTGCAGCCCGGCATGCTCGGCCTTGATGGCGGCGATGCGTGCCGAGTTCACGCGGCTCATCTGGCCTGCGCCGACGCCGACGGTCTGGCGGTTGCGGGCGTAGACGATGGCGTTGGACTTGACGTACTTGGCGACTTTCCAGGCAAAGATCAGGTCATGCATTTCGTGTTCGGTAGGGGCACGCTGGGTAACGACCTTGAGGTCCGCCTGAGTGATCATGCCGATATCGCGGCTCTGTACCAGCAAGCCGCCATTCACGCGTTTGTAGTCCCAGGCAGGCAGACGCTCGCTCCACTGGCCGCTGGTCAGCAGGCGCACATTGGCTTTGCTGGCCACGATGGCACGCGCTTCGGCGCTGACGCTTGGCGCGATGATCACTTCGACGAACTGGCGCTCGACGATGGCCTTGGCCGTTGCTGCGTCCAGCTCGCGGTTGAAGGCGATGATGCCGCCAAATGCCGACTCGGAGTCGGTGGCATAGGCCAGCTCGTACGCCTGACGAATGCCGCCTTCATCATCCGGGCAGACCGCGACACCGCATGGGTTGGCGTGCTTGACGATCACGCAGGCCGGTTTGACGAAGCTCTTGACGCATTCCAGCGCGGCGTCGGTATCGGCGACGTTGTTGAACGACAGTTCCTTGCCTTGCAGCTGGGTGGCGGTGGCAATGCCGACCTCGGCAGGTTTGGCTTCGACGTAGAACGCCGCACTCTGGTGCGGGTTCTCGCCGTAGCGCATTTCCTGAGCCTTGACGAACTGGGTGTTGAAGGTGCGCGGGAACTGACTGCGGCCTTCGGTGCTCAGGGTTTCGGCAGTCTGGTCGACGCCGCCCAGGTAGTTGGCGATCATGCCGTCGTAGGCGGCGGTGTGCTCGAACGCCTTGAGCATCAGGTCGAAGCGCTGTGCGTAGGTCAGGCCGCCAGCCTTGAGGCTTTCCAATACCTGGCCGTAGTCACTGGCGTTGACCACGATTGCGACATCTTTATGGTTCTTCGCAGCGGAGCGGACCATGGTCGGGCCGCCGATATCGATGTTTTCGATGGCGGTCGGCAGGTCGCAGCCCGGTTTGGAGACAGTGGCTTCAAACGGATACAGATTGACGGCAACCAGATCGATCGGCTTGATGCCGTGCTCGGTCATGATGGCGTCGTCGATGCCGCGACGACCCAGAATACCGCCGTGGATCATGGGGTGCAGAGTCTTGACCCGGCCATCCATCATTTCAGCGAAGCCGGTGTAGTCAGCCACTTCGACTGCCGCGACGCCGTTGTCCTTGAGCAGTTTGAACGTACCGCCAGTGGAAAGAATCTCGACGCCCAGCGCTTCAAGCTCGCGGGCAAACTCAAGGATTCCTGTCTTGTCGGATACGCTGATCAGGGCGCGACGGATAGGCAGGCGGGTAGTCTGGTCGGTCATCTCGATTTCCATCAAAAGCAAAAGAAGTCAGCAAAAAAAAGCGACCGCGGTGCAAGGTCGCCTTTTCTGTTTTGAATGCTTTAAAGCAGATCGTACTGTTTGAGTTTCTTGCGCAGCGTGCCGCGGTTCAGTCCCAGCAGCTCGGAAGCCTTCGTCTGGTTGCCCTTGACGTAGTTCATCACGCTTTCCAGAAGCGGAGCCTCGACTTCCGACAACACCAGGTTGTAGACGTCAGTGACGGATGCGCCTTCGAGGTGGGCGAAATAATTGTGCAGCGCCTTCTCGACACTTCCGCGCAGGGTCTGACCCTCTTCGCTCGGCGTGTTGAGGTGCTGTTTCAAATTGACGTTGTCGCTCACGGGTGTTGTTCCACTCACTAAAGTCTCGGTCATCATCGTCATGCGGCCACCTCTTTATCATTCTCGTTATCCGGGCCCTTGCAGCCTTGGCTGAAGAACTCCCGGACGTTGGCGCACTGTGCTTCCGTATCTTCCAAACGATTGAAGTGGGCGCGAAACTCTCTGGCGCCCGGCAGGGTTGCGAGATACCAACTGACGTGTTTGCGTGCAATACGCACGCCCATCACATCTCCATAGAAAACGTGGAGCGCTGCCAGATGCTCAAGCAGAATACGTTCCACTTCACTCGACTGCGGCGCCGGGAGTTTTTCTCCGGTACGCAGAAAGTGTTCTATCTCGCGAAAAATCCAGGGACGCCCCTGGGCGGCCCTGCCAATCAGTAACCCGTCTGCGCCGGTGGCCTGTAGCACGCGCCGGGCTTTTTCGGGTGAATCGATGTCGCCGTTGGCAAACACCGGTATCGACACTGCCTGTTTGATCATGGCAATGGTGTCGTACTCGGCTTCGCCGGTGTAAAGGTCGGCACGGGTTCGCCCGTGTACCGCCAGTGCCTGAATACCGGCCTGCTCGGCGATTTTCGCCACCGTCAGACCATTTCGGTTGTCGCGATCCCATCCGGTGCGGATCTTCAGCGTGACCGGCACATCGACAGCAGCCACGACGGCCTGCAGGATGTCGTTCACCAGTTGCTCGTCTTTCAACAGCGCCGAGCCTGCTGCCTTGTTACAGACCTTCTTGGCCGGGCAACCCATGTTGATGTCGATGATCTGGGCACCCAGTTCGACATTGGCACGTGCTGCGTCTGCCAGCATCTGCGGATCACCACCGGCGATCTGTACCGAGCGTGGCTCGGGATCACCTTCGTGGATCATGCGCAGACGCGATTTGCGGCTGTTCCACAGGCTCATGTCACTGGTGACCATCTCCGAAACCACCAGGCCGGCACCGAGTCGTCGGCACAGCTGACGGAAAGGCTGGTCGGTGACGCCCGCCATCGGGGCGAGGACCAAGCCGTTTTGCACTGTATATGGGCCGATGCGTACTGCCGACATAGCCTTACCTGTTGTGGAGGCCAAATCATCCGCAGGCCGTGTAAAAAACCGTTTCACCCGGTCTGCAACGGCCCGTCCCACCAGCCGCTTGCGCCACCGTCAGATCGAACCGAGAGTTTGAAAAAGGGTTGGCATGATACCCGCTCTCGATGACTGGATAAAGGCTGAATTGGATAAAATCTGAACAGCTCGTTGCGGCGCTTGCAGGGAACGATTACACGGCATTTAGCACTGTAAATTCTGCGATCATGCAGCGTTCCCTGGCATAACGAGCCTGTATTGGATCAAGTAAAGCCGACGTTATGGCAGTGGGCCTGTCATTCCGGCGAACGGAAGTTCAGGCTGTAATTCACGGCCTTGGCGCCTGGATCAAGGATATCCAGCGCGATATGGATCGGCGTTTGCGGTGGCATCTCTTCCTTGCCGGCCATTTCGCCGCTCAGGTATTCACCGGGCTTGAACCGACGACTGGCAATCAACTGACCGCCGGTATCGGAAAAACGCAGCTCCAGCAGCGGGAACGGCTGGGAAAACGAGGCACGGTTGTAGATGATCGCGTCCACCACCAGAGCCCCCTGAAACTCGGGATGGCTGCGTACCACCAGATTGCTGCTCTTGAGCTGGGATATATCGACCTTGGTCGGCACCTTGCAGCCGATTTGCGGGCAAATCTGCTGGAACCACGGGCGATATTGATCCTGGCGAGCCAGTTGATCGAAATGGTACCAGACGTATTGACCGGCCAGACCCGCCAGAGCCAGTACGATCAACAGGCCCCACGCAAGGCGTCGGCCCCAGCGCGGTTTGGGCGGCTGCCAGTCCAGTTGCAAAGGGTCGTCAGTCAGGTCAAGCAGTGCCTGCTCGCGCACTGCAGGTTCGTTACGGCTGCGTCTGCCACGGGGTTCAGGTTCTGGTTCGTCGTCGTCCTGATCTTCGTCGTCATCCACGGCTGACCAGCGTTGCACTTTCTCGGCAGGCAGGGCCTTGCGCGGTGTGGTAACAAGCACGACGGGTTCGTCATCGTCCAGGTGCTTGTCCAGTGACAGCGAGGGCTCGGTCCTTTTGTCGTCGGGCAACGGCTCCGGGTCTTCGGGCGAATCCGGGTCGGGGATGACCTCGGCGTGCAGCTCGGGCAGACGTTCGACATCGTCGTTGTGCAGCGTGCCGACCCAGGCAGCCTCGTCGGTCTGGCGGTTGTCACGCTTCGCGGTAAGGCTCTCATCGTCAGTGCCGTCATCGCTGGCCGGGCGGGCGAAGGTGTCGGGTCGTCGAGTCTCGCGCTGTTCGAGGCGAGCCAGTTCTTCGTCCAGGTTCAGATTGTCCAGATCCAGCTCGCTGACCTGCCAGGGGTCATCGTCTTCAAGTGCCTTTTCCGGTTCTGGCTTCAGCTCGGGTTCGGGCGTCGACGCAGGCTCTGGTTGGGGCGGGGCTATGACCACCGGTGCGGCGCTCAGGGCCTCCTTTTCGGAGTCGACTATGGCGCGTTGCTCCAGCAACTGCCGGGCTGCGTTGAAAACCTGCAGGCAGGCTCCACATCGCACCACGCCGCGGGCCACGCTCAGTTGAGCGTGGCTGACTCTGAAACTGGTCTGGCAGTGCGGGCACTGGGTGACAAAACTGTCGGTCATGCGGCTGTCCGGTTGAAGCGGCGGTTAACGGCGGCGTCCCGTGATGCGTACCCAGCCATCTCGGTTTGCGATCGGGTCCAGATCAAAGCTGTCAGCATAGGCCGCAGCGACTTCCTCACCCTGTTCGGCCAGGATGCCTGACAGCGCCAGGCGACCACCGGTCCTGACCAGCGATGCCAGTTGCGGTGCCAGGGAAACCAGCGGGCCAGCCAGAATGTTGGCGACCAGCACATCGGCTTGCTGATGTGGCAGGTCCTCGGGCAGGTACAGCGGGAAGCGCTCGGCAGCGATGTTATTGCGTCCGGCATTGTCACGAGAGGCTTCCAGTGCCTGCACGTCGATGTCAGTGCCCACGGCCTGTTCGGCACCCAGCAGCAGAGCGGCGATGGCCAGAATGCCCGAGCCGCAGCCGAAATCCAGCACGTTGCAGCCTTTGAGGTCCTGGCCGTCCAGCCATTCAAGGCACAGTGCGGTGGTCGGATGGGTGCCGGTGCCGAATGCCAGGCCAGGATCAAGCAGCAGGTTCACGGCATCCGGTTGCGGTGCAGCATGCCAGCTTGGCACGATCCACAGGCGCTTGCCGAAACACATTGGCTGGAAGTTATCCATCCAGCTGCGCTCCCAGTCCTGATCTTCGATGACTTCGGCGCTGTGCTCGGGCAGTTCTTCGCCGGTCAGCAGGCTCAGGTGTGCCAAAGCCATTTCGGCATTGGTGTCGGCTTCGAACAGCGCCAGCAAATGGGTGTGTGTCCATAGCGGCGTGGTGTTGAGTTCAGGCTCGAAAATCGGCTGGTCTTCGGCGTCCATGAATGTCACGGACACGGCGCCGACTTCAAGAAGGGCGTCTTCGTAGGTTTCGGCTTGTTCTGGGCTGATGGCGAGACGGACTTGCAGCCAAGGCATGGCGGATTACCTTCGATTTGGAAATTAGGTGCGGCTTGCACGGCCGGCGCGGCCGCAGGAAGCGGGCAAGTTTACTGCTATGCGCTGCAAACAACAAAGCCGCATCGCTGCGGCTTTGTCGTTCTGAAACACACTGGCTTATTGATTGGCCAGTTTGTGCTCCAGGTAGTGGATGTTGACTCCGCCTTCGCAGAAGCCTTCATCACGGGTCAGATCACGGTGCAGCGGGATATTGGTCTTGATCCCGTCGACCACGATTTCGTCCAGGGCATTGCGCATGCGTGCCATGGCTTCTTCGCGGGTCGCGCCCCAGGTGATCACTTTGCCGATCAGCGAGTCGTAGTTGGACGGAACCTTGTAGCCGCTGTACAGGTGCGAATCGACCCGTACACCGTTGCCGCCCGGTGCGTGGAAGTGCTTGACCAGACCTGGGCTTGGAACGAAGGTTTTCGGGTCTTCGGCGTTGATCCGGCATTCCAGCGCATGCCCTTTGATGACCACGTCATCCTGGGTGTACGACAGTTTGTTGCCGGCGGCGATGCTGAGCATCTCCTTGACGATGTCGATACCGGTGACCATTTCGGATACCGGGTGCTCCACCTGAACACGGGTGTTCATTTCGATGAAGTAGAAACGGCCGTTCTCGTACAGGAACTCGAAAGTACCCGCGCCGCGATAGCCGATATCGATACATGCCTTGACGCAGGCAGCCAGAACATCCGCACGCGCCTGTTCGTCGATGAACGGTGCCGGTGCTTCTTCCAGAACCTTCTGGTGACGGCGCTGCAGCGAGCAGTCGCGGTCGCCCAGATGAATCGCCTGGCCCTGACCGTCGGAAATAACCTGGACTTCCACGTGACGCGGGTTGGTCAGGTATTTTTCCAGGTAGACCATCGGGTTGCTGAACCAGGCCGCAGCTTCTGCGCGGGTCTGGGAGGCAGCTTCGATCAGGTCTTCTTCGCGATGAACCACACGCATGCCGCGACCACCACCGCCACCGGCGGCCTTGATGATCACCGGGTAACCCACTTCACGACCGATGCGCAGAGCGGTTGCTTCGTCTTCCGGCAGCGGGCCGTCGGAACCCGGAACGGTTGGCACGTTGGCCAGCTTCATGGCGTCCTTGGCAGAAACCTTGTCGCCCATCAGGCGGATGGTGTCTGCTTTCGGGCCGATGAAGGCAAAGCCCGATTTTTCGACCTGTTCGGCGAAATCGGCGTTTTCAGCGAGGAAGCCGTAGCCAGGGTGGATCGCCGTGGCGCCGGTCACTTCGGCAGCCGAGATGATCGCCGGAATGTTCAGGTAGGACAGATTGGCTGGTGCCGGACCAATGCAGACGGTTTCGTCTGCCAGGCCCAGGTGCATCAACTCGCGATCTGCCGTGGAGTGTACAGCGACGGTCTTGATGCCCAGTTCTTTACAGGCACGCAAGATGCGCAAGGCAATTTCGCCGCGGTTGGCGATTAGAACTTTTTCCAACATCGCAGGCTCTCCCCGGGTCAAACGATTGTGAACAGCGGCTGGTCAAACTCAACCGGCTGACCGTTTTCTACCAGGATGGATTCGATCACGCCGCTGGCTTCTGCCTGGATGTGGTTCATCATTTTCATCGCTTCAACGATGCAGATGGTGTCGCCTTTCTTGACGGTCTGACCCACTTCGACGAATGCAGGCGAAGTAGGTGCCGGGGTGCGGTAGAACGTACCGACCATTGGCGACTTGACCACAAAGCCGTTCAGTTTTGGAACCGATGGTGCTTCTGCTGCGGCCGGAGCGGCTGCTGGAGCCGGTGCGGCGACAGGCGCAGCAACCGGGGCTGGCGCGTAGTAAGGCTGCGCTGGAGTCTTGCTGTGGCGGCTGATCCGTACGGACTCTTCGCCTTCACGGATTTCCAGCTCGTCGATGCCGGACTCTTCCAGCAATTCGATCAGCTTCTTGACTTTGCGAATATCCATTAATCAACTCCCAAGGTTCTGTAAGGGCAATTTGTCGGCCGTTTCAAGCGATGTGGTCAGCTTCAGGCTGGACTCGTCATGGCTTGGCACTGGCGGCCAGTTGTTCCAGGGCGGCTTCCAGGGCCAGGCGGTATCCGCTGGCTCCCAGGCCGCAGATCACTCCTACAGCGACATCTGAAAAGTAGGAGTGATGGCGGAAAGGTTCGCGTTTGTGCACGTTTGATAAATGCACTTCGATGAATGGGATGCTCACTCCCATCAGCGCGTCACGTATTGCAACGCTTGTGTGCGTAAAAGCGGCCGGATTGATCAAAATAAAGTCCACACCCTCACCGCGGGCGGCGTGAATACGGTCGATCAGTTCATACTCGGCATTGCTTTGCAGGTACATCAGATGGTGACCGGCATCGCGCGCGCGTTGCTCCAGGTCCTGATTGATCTGGGGCAGGGTAATGGTGCCGTAGACCCCGGGTTCCCGAGTGCCCAGCAGGTTCAGGTTGGGCCCGTGAAGGACCAGGATAGTCGCCATTGCGTGTTCCTTTTATTGTCTGCGAGCGGTTTACGCCCGGCGACTATGCCGGAAGGGCAATGGACTGTCCAGTTAACAACAGTAGCCAGCACGATGAGCGATATTCGCGCAAAGTTTGTGACTCACCGTTTAGTTTTGGTCATTTGCCCTATTCAAGCGTTCAATCAGGCCCGTGGCGTCGATTTCGCCGACGACTCGCACATTTTGCAGCTCTTCGCCGTTTTTTGCGAAAAACAGCAGCGCGGGAGGACCGAATAGCTTGTAGCGGTCGAGCAGGGCACGTTGCTCTGCGTTGCTGTCGGTCATGTCGAAGCGAACCAGACTGTAACCCGATAACCCGGCAACGACCCCAGGATCGGGGAGAACTTCGTGCTCGATGACCTTGCAACTGATGCACCAGTCGGCATACCAGTCGAGCAACAGCGGTTTGCCTGCGCTTTGCGCTTCCTGCATCACACGGTCCAGTTCGGCCGAGGTGGTGATCGTCTGCCACTGGTTCGAGGTTGATGCGACTGCCGGGCTGTTTGCCGTGGCGTATTCGCGGCCCAGCGGACGCATCGGGTCGGTTTGCCCGGACAGCGCGCCATACCAGCTGGCCAGTGCGTAAACCAACAGCGCCAGCCCCAGCAGTTGAGCGAGCTTTTGCCGAGTGGTCTTTTCAGTGAACTCCAGTGCGCCGAGAAACAGCGCAACGCCCGCAGACAGCAGGCCGACCAGCAGCAAGGTGATCTGCCCCGGCAGGACGCGGCTCAGCAAGCCGATGGCCAGTGCCAGCAGCAGCACACCGATTGCATTTTTCACCGTGACCAGCCAAGGCCCGCTTTTCGGCAGCCATGCAGCACCACCGGTGGCTATCAACAGCAATGGCGCGCCCATGCCCAGGCCCAGCGCGAACAGTTTCAACCCGCCACCAACAGCATCGCCGCTGGCGCTGATGTACAGCAACGCACCGGCCAGCGGTGCGGAAACACAGGGGGAGACCAGCAGGCTGGAAACCACGCCCAGCACTGCTGCGCCCCAGAGTGATCCGCCTTCGGTCTTGCCAGCGATACGGTCCAGACGAGAACTGATCGACTGCGGCAGACGCAGCTCGAAAGCGCCAAACATGGCGATGGCGAAGATCACGAAAAACGCCGAAAACGGCACCAGCACCCAGGCCGATTGCAGGCGTGCCTGCAGATTCAGACTCGCGCCAAACATACCCATCAGCGCGCCAAGCAAGGCAAAACAGGCCGCCATCGGCAGTACGTAAGCCAGTGACAGGCTAAGGCCGCGCAGGCCGCCAACCTTGCCGCGTAGCACCACGCCGGACAGAATCGGCAGCATGGGCAGTACACAGGGGGTGAAGGTCAGGCCTACGCCTGCGAGGAAAAACAGCGCCAGTTCTTTCCAGCTCCAGGCGGCTGCGGTGGCTGCTGTAGTGGCGGATGCCGAGGCGGCCGGGCTGGCGGCCACATCGCCAATGTTCAAACGCTCGGTTTCAGGCGGATAGCACAGGCCCTTGTCGGCGCAGCCCTGATAGGTGACAGCGAGCGTGAAGGGGCGTTGTTCACCGGGTTTGCGTGGCAGGTCGATGTCGAGAATGCCGTGATAGACCTCGACATCGCCAAAGTATTCGTCGTGTTTCTGTTCGCCCTTGGGCAGTTGCGCTTCGCCCAGGCCGATATCAGCAGGCTCGGTGCGAAACTGGAAACGATGGCGATACAGATAATAGCCATCGGTGGCGACCAGCCTCAGCTTGATCGATTCTGGTGTGGTTTCGATCAGGCTCAGCTGAAAAGCCTGACGCACTGGCAGGAAATCCTTGCTGTTATCCAGCGAGCCGCCGCCCAGGGTTGACGACGGGCGGCTGTCCAGTAGACCGGCACCGGAGGCGGGCAGGGCCAGGATCAATAACATCAGGCATAACAAACGGCGCATGGCAGTCTCGAATCTCGAAAGTCCGCGCATGATAGCGGAGTGTTTCGCGGCCTGCTGACAGGAGGTTTGTAAGGTGTGGTGTCATTCAGGTAACAGAACCGCCCCGCGAGGCTATTTTCTACCCGCTGAAAACTTGCCGCCAGCCTCCTGTTCGTAGTACTCGGGGATTTTGTACTTATAGGTTTCCAGCCAGCGTTGCAGGCTCAGGTCACGCTCGGCGGCGGTATTGATTTGTGGCGTCGGCGATGCAGCCTTGCCGCTGGCTTGCAGTTGCAGCCAGGTTTCAGTCTGTTTCTGCGCGTAAGGTGATTGCTCGTCGCTCGCAGCCCAGGCGCTGCTGACGATAAACAGGGTGAAAATGCTGCCGACGAGTGCGCCTTTCATGGTTGTGCTCCTGTTGTACTGGCGGACGCGAGTGGTGTGGCCCGGGTTTTTCCGATTTTTTCGGCTCGCGCCTGGGCCTCGGTGATCTGCTCGGGTGTCAAACCGGCGCGGGAGGCCAGTTCGGCGGCTTGCGTCCATTTGTTCTGGTAGATCAGCAAGGTGGCCAGATTGATTGCCGCCAGCGGATCGGACTGTTTGAGCTCCATGGCGGTCAGAAACTGGAAGCGCGCCTGCTCCAGTTTCAACTGGTTAAGATAGACAACGCCCAGGTCGTTGCGGATTTTTTCGTCAGTCGGTTGCAGTTTGCTGGCCATGAGCAGATGTTGCTGGGCCAGCACGTTGTCGCCACGCGCCGCAGCCAGTTGTCCCAGCCCATGCTCACCCTCGGCTGCCAGACAGGTGCCCAGCAGGCTGCGATACAGCGGCTCGGCTTCGTTGCTGCCCAACAGCCGCAATACCCGCGCCTTGCGCAGGCGAACCTCACCAAGGCTGTCCGGCAGGCTCTCCAGATTGGCGAGGCTGGCGTGCAGGCGGCCCTCATCTGCCATGTTCTGAGCCAGGTTCAGGGAGAACTCCTGATCCGATGTCAGTTTGGGGCACTGGCCGGGCTGAGCCGTGGCCTGCGTCCAGAGCGTGCGACCGTCACTGGTACATCCGTTCAGTAACAGCAGCCCGATTAGAGCGATCACTGATTTCATTGCAATGCGTCCTTTCGTGCATTGTTAGCACTGGAGCTTAACTGCCCAGTGCGCGGCTTATGGCGATAAACCCGGGCCCCGCCAGTACGATCAGCAGGGCCGGAAACAGAAAAACCATCATGACCACCGACATTTTTGCCGACAGTTTGGAAATATATTCCTGCAGGCGGGTCAGGCGTCGGTCGTCAATCAGTTGCTTGAGCGTGAGCAGAGACTTCAGGGCACCGCCGCCCTGATGAATCAACTGATTGAGGATCACGCACGTGTCACTCAATTCATCGACGGCCAGCAAGGCCGCGGTTTTTCGCAGTTCTTCGCCCAGTTCCAGGCCAGAGTCGACCCGTATCAGCACCACGCGAATTTCCTCGGACAGCACCGGCAGCAGGTCTTTACCCTCAATACTCAGCACGCGCAGCGCTTGCTCGACTGCCATGCCGGACTCGAACAGGATGCGCAGCAACGGGATAAACGTAGAAATTTCCACCACCACTTGTTTCTGGCGGCGCTGAGCGACGGCCGCAAGAATCCGTTTGGGCAGCAGATAACCGATTCCCAAGGCAAATACCGGTGCTATGAGCGGCTGCTCGACGCCTTTGAAAAGCAGCAGTTGGGCCACAATGACCACGACCATCATGCCGAGCGGAACGCCGACCTGGCACGCGGCAAACAATGAGCGTTTGCTGGCGCGCCGCCAGCCGATTCGATTGAGCAACATCTGGGTTTCCGAGTCCAGGCTGATGCTGCGCTGGCCAACGCGGGTATCGCCGAGCAATCGCAACAGGCTGCCGATGCGGCTTTCGCGAATCACCTGGCCCCTCAATCGTCTTGCCACCAAACGTTCGTTGCGGCGTTGCCGAGCCATGCCGGACAGCAGCAGAAATGCGGCAGCGGCGAGCATCAAGGCAGCGAGTAACAATTCCATCTCAAATGCTCCTCAGCATGCGCCACAGCACCACACACCCTGTTGCCTGTAGAACGAAGGCCATGCTCAATAGGATCTTTCCGCTGTCATCGTTCCACATATGCAACAGATAGCTGGGGTTCACGGTCAGAAAGTAACCGGCCATGCCGACTGGCAGCAGCGCCAGCACTAGCGCTGTCATGCGGGTTTCACCGGTCATTGCGCGCAATTGGCGACCGGCCTGTTCCCGGTCACGAATCAGCTTGATCAGGTTTTCCATCAGCTCGCTGGCATTGCCGCCATATCGATGATTGACCCGCAAGCCAAGGGCAAACAGATGAAACTCGTCGCGCTCATACAGCTCGGCGAAATCCCTCGCGGCATCCGGCAGGCTGACGCCCAGTTGTACGTTACGCTCGATACGGCTCATGCCGTCCTTGAGTGGCTGATCCGTTGCTTCGATGCCGTGCAGCACCGCGTCGGCCAGGGTTCTGCCTGATTTAAGGCTGCGTACGGTGTGGTCGAGGAGTTGCGGCAATTGCTGGATCATGCGGCGCACACGAACCTCATAGCG
The DNA here is from genome assembly GCF_020917325.1 of Pseudomonas savastanoi. Classification (NCBI taxonomy): domain Bacteria; kingdom Pseudomonadati; phylum Pseudomonadota; class Gammaproteobacteria; order Pseudomonadales; family Pseudomonadaceae; genus Pseudomonas; species Pseudomonas savastanoi. Next base: position 5,174,959 of record NZ_CP076652.1, on the reverse strand, counting down.
CCACGACACGAATAGGCGTAGCGTCAGTGGCACCGCCAGCAGCACGCGACCGCGCCGATGCCGCCGCCCAGTCCGTAGCCGATCAGAATCAACAAGGCATAGAGCGACAATGCCAGGCCCATGCGCTCGGTCGGTTGACCCAGCCCTGCCCGCAAAAAGGCCCGATCCAGGTAGGTCCATCCAGCCTTTTCGACCACTGGCTGAACCTGTCCGGCGGTCAGACGCTGCCTGACCCGTTCACTGGCACCCTGATTGAGCGCGAGGTAGAACATGCGAATGGACGCAGTCAGCAGCAGCAAGGAGATCAGGCCGAGTACCAGTGATGCATTCATTGCGCCGCCTCCCTGAGCACGTCAGTAGCCTGGCCGTAGCTTGTCGCCTGCGGCGTGTGCAGCTTCGCGCATGAAGCCGACCCCGGTGCGGCGATCAAGGCGGAACAATGTATTGGTGACATAGATGTCATCGCGTATGCCGACCACTTCCACCACTTCGCTGACACAGCGTCGACCATCAGGCAGGCGTGCCAGCTGGATAATCACATCCAGCGCTGCGCAGACCATCTGGCGCAGGGTCTTTTCCGGGATCAGTCGCCCGGTCAGGCCAACCAGTGTTTCCAGGCGCAGCAGAGCATCCTGAGCATTGTTGGCGTGAACCGTACTCATGGAACCGTCGTGGCCGGTGTTCATTGCCGTCAATACGTCGAGCACTTCAACACCACGGATCTCGCCAAGGATGATGCGGTCCGGGCGCATCCGCAGCGAGTTGCGAATCAGGTCGCTGGCGCGCACCTCGCCATGCCCCTCGGCATTGGGCGGGCGGGTTTCCAGACGCACCACGTGCGGGTGGCTGAGCTGAAGCTCGGCAACGTCCTCGATAGTGACCAGGCGCTGGTTGCTGTCGATCAACTGGCTCAGAACGTTGAGCATGGTGGTCTTGCCTGTGCCGGTACCGCCGCTGACGAGGATGTTGCAGCGCTTGCCGACCGCTTCCTGAAAAAACTCGAAAATGGATTGATCAATGGTTTGCATGGCCACCAGATCTGCGCTCTTGAGCATGTCCTTGCGAAATTTCCGGATCGACAGGCAAGGGCCGTCCAGCGCAATCGGCGGGATGATGGCATTGACCCGGCTGCCGTCGGGCAGGCGCGCATCGACCATGGGCGAAGATTCATCCAGGCGCCGCCCGAGTGGCGCGAGGATGCGCTGCATCACGCGCTCGACGTGGTGTGAGTCGATAAAGCGCAGGTCGGTGTGGTGCAGCACACCATCGCGTTCGACAAACACCTTGCCCGGCCCGTTGACCAGAATTTCCGTGACCGACGTGTCGCGCAGCAACACTTCAAGCGGGCCGAAACCGGTCAGCTCATCGACCAGCTCTTCGGCCAGTCGCTCCATTTCGTAGCGCGAAATAGCCAGCCGCAATCGCGCGACGTATTCGGCCACCTTGTCGATGACAAATTGCGCCAGCGCCGGTCGTGAGCCTTCGAGCAGGTTTTTGCCGCTTTCTTCGATGCCATCGATGATGTAACGGTGCAGCACCAGTTTCAGGCCTTGGCCGTCATCTGCCTGCCCGCTGCCACGCGACGAGATGCCAAACAGTTTTTCCGCCATTACCTGTTCCCCCACAGTCGAGCGAGCCAGCCCTGATCGGGTTTATCGTGAGCCTCGGCATTGCGTGCCAGATGCTCGCCAAGCCGACGCAGCCCGGAACACAACGCGTCGCGTGAGGCCAGCTCGAACAGCGTCACTCCCTGGTTTTTGGCGTTGAGGCGCAGCTCTGGTGCCAGCGGCAATACGGCCTGCACCGGCAGGCCGAAGGTCTTGGCCACGGTTTCCGAATTGGGTGCGACCGAGCGCTGATAGCGATCAATCAGCAGGCTGGCGTGTTGCATTCTCATGCCTTTCTCACGCCAGTTATTAAGCACCGTCAGGTTACGTCGACAGCCCAGTACGCTCTGGTCGGCGTACCACAGCAACTGATCGCAATGGCTGACCAGCGAGCGCAGTGCCTCGCTGTCCGGCTGGCCCACGAGGTTCACGACCACATGTTGAAAATGCTGGCGCAGGGCGCTGAGCAGCATATAAAGCTCCGCTGCGCTGGACTGCTCCAGATGATCGTCGGCTTCGCTGTACGCCAGAATGCGCAGACCACTTTCACTGGTGGTGAACGCACTGTCGATCAGCGTTGCATCGAGCCTGCGCAAGTGGCGCAGGGCATCGCCAAAGCTGAATGTGGATTCAAGGCCGAGCATCAGCAGGCTGTCGCCGCGCGGCAGGCCGAGGTCCAGCAGCAGCGTGCGTTGCCCGGTCTTGTGCACCACCATCGCCAGGTGCGTCGCGATCAAGGCTCCGTCGTCATCGCCTTGCGCGCCATACAGCACTGACAGGCCGCTCATGTTCGGGTTGGGCGTCACGGCAGGCAAGCGCTTGCTCAAACGTCTGACCAGGCCGGCGACCTCGCTCGAACGAGAGCCGTAAGCGACGAAATCCCGCGCCCCGGCACGCATCGCGTTGAGCACCAGCTGGTTATCCATACCGTCGCCAAGCGCGACGATGGCCAGCATCGGCTTGGCCTCCAGCGCACTCTCGATCAGGGCGCTCTGGGTCATCAGATGCTCACGGTCCAGCCCGACGAACACCACGCTGGCAAAGGTCACGTCCACCAGAGCGAGCAGATCGTCGAGGCTGCCGGTGCCTGCGCTGACCACCTGGCCCAGTGAGCCAAGGGCACTCTGCAGCCATTCCAGATCAGTATTGTTTCGAGTGATTGCCAGGAAGGTCTGGCTCAGGCTCTGGCTCATTTGGATAACCCGTCGCGGCGGTCGAAGTCGCCGTTTTCCAGAAAATACAGGCGCGGAAAGCTTGGGTCGTAGGTGCGCAGCCCCTCACCCGGCAGCGAGGGCAATTGCGCGTTGGCGGCCAGCGGTTGAACCAAGTGCGGGGTGACGATCATCAGCAGTTCGCGTTCATCGCGCTGGATTTGCGAGTTGCGGAAAAACGCGCCGAGAATGGGGATGTCACCCAGACCGGGAAATTTGCCTACCGAGCCGACGTTGCTGGAGCTGATCAGCCCACTGACCACAAAGCTTTCTCCGTCGGCAAGCGCGATACTGGTGTCGGTACGCCGGATGTTGAGCGCTGGCACGTTTGTGCCAGCGATAGTGATACCGGCAGAGAAATCCAGTTCGCTGACTTCCGGGGCAACTTTTAGCAGGATTCGGTCACGACCCACTACTGTCGGCGTCAGGGTCAGGCGTACGCCAAACTCCTTGTACTCGATGGAAATACCATTGCTCTCGCCATTGGGCACAGGCACCGGGAACTCGCCACCGGCCAGAAAGCTTGCACTTTGCCCATTGAGCGCAACAAGGCTGGGTCGTGCCAGGGTGTAGGCGTAGCCGCTGTTTTCCATGGCATTGAGCATGCCCAGCACCTTGCTGCTGCCACCTCCCCAGACAATATTGAAATTGCTGTTGTTCAGCGGAATGCTCGGCCTTGTGCCACTCACCGTACCGGGGGTGACGTTGACGCCGGGAACCGTGCCAGGCGCGCCGAACAGAAAGTTGTTCGAGCCCTTGCCGAATATCGAGGTACTGGCCTCCTTGAGTTTGGTGCGGCTGACTTCGATAAAGCGGATGTCGGTCTGCACCTGGCTGGGTAACTCGGAATCAGCAGATGGCGCAGGGACGGTCTCTACCATCGACGCCGTGGCCCGACCGCGCACGAACACCATGCTCTGGCGCGGAGCGGTGGCGCAGGCGGTCCAGACCATCAGGCTGGTGGTGCCCTGCGCAACGCCGGTCAACAGAAAGCCATCGGTGCCGTTGACATGCACATCGGCGATTTTCGGGTCGCCCACGGCAATGCGGGTGATGGCCACAGGTGAGCGCACTTCCTGCTGAATGCCTTGATCGATTTCCACCGCCGCTGGCATTGCAGCAAGTCCTGCACAACTGCCGGAAGCGGCCCAGGCTGATTGTGCAGACAGCGCCGCCAAGGCTAACGCCAGCAGCCGGGGTTTTATTACTGGCACGGAACAACAGCTCATCAAATGCAATCCTTGCTCAATCAGGGAGTTTGTTGCGTGATCTGGTTACCGCGTATGACCTCGACTGCGCGAGGCGTGCGAGTGGCTGCGCCCTGTGTCGGCGAGTTGGCCGGGCCCAGGCTCAATTGTCTGAAGCTGACCAGTTGGCGGTTGGCAGAGTCCAGTCGTTCGGCGGCATCACGGCTACCGGCTTCGCTCGCCCAGTAATTCTGAAGGTTGCCCTCGTCGGCGCTGCGCACGGCCAGACGCAGGACACCGGTTTGCGACGCCAGCATCAGCCGTGCCAGCAAGGCTTCCGGTACCGCGACGGTGACGGTTCGCGCGTTGATCCGCAGCTGTTCCTGTTTAAGGCGTTCGTCAGCGTTGATGTCCTGCACCGGCTTGCCGTTGCGATCCGGGCCGAGCAGCCCGCCAACCCCGAGAACTCGCAGGGCGGGTACGACCACCTGGCTGGAGCGATTCAGGTTGCTGGTGTCCTCGGGCAGGTAAAGCAGCACATCCACATAGTCGCCTGGGCTGAGCTGCCCGGATGCGCCAATCACCTCGTCAACCTGCAACGCCAGCGCTCGTTCATGAGGGCGAATCATCCGCGCCAGTGTGCCGCCTGCTTCAAAACTGTTCTCGCTAAGCCAGGTTCCGGCCGTCAGTGTTCGCCAAGTGCTGCGGCCCACCAGTTTGTCGATGTGCTCGAAACTTCCAGGCGGAGCGACCTTGAGGCGCTCTACGGTCAGGTCTTCAGCCGTGATGGGGGTATAGGCCGGTACGTCCCGGGCCAAAACCACTACGTTGTGGCGCAGCGCATCCTCGACGGGCGGAGTCGGGGGCGTTTGGGGCGATATTTCGGTGGCGTCAGGCACCGTGGGCGGCGTGACAACTGCAGGTGCCTCGGCCGGTTTGCTGACGGCGATTCCCAGATAACCGGCAATCAACGCTCCCAGCAAAAACAGGACAGCAAGCACCATGGTAATGCGACTGCTCATGGCAACGTTCCCTTTGTCATTGCAGGACAACTTCAAACCGGTGCGACAACTTCGCAATGTGGCGCGGCGGACGACGTTCCCGTCCGTTATGTGACGTTAGCTCAAGACACTCAGAATGCCATTGTGCTTCGGTATAAAAATGCTGTTGCGTGAACAACATAGCGTTTGACCACGCCAGACGCAGGGGATGGCCAGTCTTATAACTTTCCGGTTAATGCTTTATTGAGATTGTGGGTTTACGTATTGGAGACAATGCTGTGCAGGCAGACGGTTTCGCATGTGATACGCATGTTCGCGCCTAGAAGGCACAAGGAGAAATGAGATGTCCCTTACACGGCTATACGTAGGTACCTATATCCGGGTTAAATCCTTTATCAAAGACCGTGAAGCTGCTTCGGGTATAGAGTACGCCTTGATCGCAGCGATGGTTGCAGTGGCTATCGTCGCTTTTGTTCCCACGATAAGCGGCAGGATCACTGCAATGTTTACAACTATTCAGAATGCGTTGTGAGTTGAGCACAGATGGAGATATGTCAGTAGATAGCCTTTTTCAACAGGAGTAATCTGGATATCCTGATCGCATTTATTCACGTTTAAAGGTGTCAAAATGGCTGTCCATCCTACCCGCCAACAGTTGCTGTTGGTTGATGACGAAGAGGACGCGAACGAGGAGCTTGCAGAACTGCTCGAAGGCGAGGGGTTCTGCTGTTTCACGGCGTCGTCCGTGAAAATGGCCCTGCACCAGCTGACAGCCCATCCGGATATCGCGCTGGTGATTACCGATCTGCGGATGCCGGAGGAAAGCGGTATCCAGCTGATCCGCCACCTGCGCGAGCACACGTCGCGTCAACACCTGCCTGTCATCGTGACCTCAGGGCACGCCGACATGGACGACGTCAGCGATCTGTTGCGCCTGCACGTGCTGGACCTGTTCCGCAAACCCATCTACCACGTTCGTCTGCTGGAAACGCTCAACAACCTGTTCCCCGAGCCGAAAATCTTTCAGGTTCAGTGACCACAGCGTTTTCGTAACCTTCACTCCACCACGCTGAATTCAACCCTCGCGGTCTGGCCGCTTTCGTCCAGCACGCTTAATTGATAACGGCCCGGTTTGCTAAGGGTCGGGGTGAAGTCTTGCCGGGTGTCGGTGTCCGCCAGTGGCACGCCGTCAATGAACCACCAGCGATGTCCGCTGCCGCCCAGGGCCGAGAGTCTGAGGCGCAGCGCCTGACGGCTGCTCGCTGGCAGGCGCAGGTTATCGCCTTCGCGCACGCCGACGATGCTAAGCGGCGGTGCCAGGTTGAGGTTCTGTGGCGGGCAGTCCGGATCGGCGGGTGGCAGGCGGGCTTCGCGTCGTTCAGCCCTGGGCAGCCAGGGTTCCAGAGGGGCAGGCCAAAGCGCGATGTCCTGCGCTTGAGCGTCCGGGCAACCGGCCGCCACGCGTAACCCCTTGGCGTTGATCCAGACACGTTCCTGCAAGCCAAGGCCGAGCGGCTGATCGGCCGCCTGCAAGGTTGGCGGCGTGGTGCCGTCCAGTGTCCAGGCGAAGCGCTGGCGACGGCAGTTCGGGTCGCTTTTGCTCATCGGTTGACCCAGCGGCCAGCAGATCGCTGCCACGCCGACATTCAGCGGCACCGGTTGCACCGGCGCAGCGATCCCGCGCTGGCTGTCGCGATTGACCAGCACATCATGAACCTGAAGCATCAGTGGCGCTGCCGACGCCAGCCCGAACTGCCCCGGCACCGGTGTGCCGTCCGGGCGACCGATCCATACCCCGACCAGAAAACGCGGTCCCACACCAATCGCCCAGGCATCGCGGAAGCCATAGCTGGTGCCGGTCTTCCAGGCCAGTTGCGGGCGCTGCACCAGCTCGGCGTGCGGGTCTATGTCCGGACGCGACTGGCCGCTGAGGATGCGCCGGATGATCCATGCGGCCCCTGGCGACATCATCCGCCGTTCGCGCAATCGGTCCTGCGGTTGCAATCGAACATCGGCGCTTCGCCCGCCACGAGCGAAGGCGCTGTATCCCGTCACCAAATCCTCCAGCCGACTGCCCGCACCTCCCAGAATCAGCGCCAGATTCGGCTCGGCCAGCGGCGGCAGGGTCAGCGGTACGCCGCCATTGCGCAGTTCGGCGGCGAAGCGCTTCGGTCCATAGACCTCCAGTAACTGTACGGCAGGCAGGTTGAGCGACATCGACAGCGCCGAACTGGCCGCGACCGGCCCGCCGAAACCGGTCGAAAAGTTGCCCGGCCGGTAGTCGCCATAGCGACGCGGGACGTCCTGCATCAGTGATTCGGAGTGGATCAGCCCGGCATCCATTGCCATGCCGTACAGGAATGGCTTGAGGGTGGAGCCGGGCGAACGCAGCGCCGTCACCATGTCCACATGCCCGAAGCGTTTGGCGTCGTTGATGTCCACTGAACCCACATAAGCGCGCACGGCCATGTTTTCTGCCTCGACTACCAGAATCGCTGCCGAGGTCCGTTCCGGAAGGCGCGCGCGCCAGCCCATCAGCAGGTCTTCCATGCGCCGTTGCAGTGAGGCATCCAGCGTGGTGCGGATCAGCGGCGGACTATTGGGGCGATTAAGGCGTCTGGCCAGCAGCGGCGCAAGGCTCGGTTCCTGTCGCGGTGCCAGCCATAACGGCTCTTCCAGAGCCTCGTCCACGCTCGCTTGCGGCCACACCTGAAACTCGGCGAGACGCCTCAGGACCTTGTCGCGGGCAGCTTGCGCCCGTTGTGGATGACGGTCCGGCCGCAGCCGACTGGGTGCCTGTGGCAGCACCGCGAGCAATGCAGCCTCTGCGCGAGTCAGATTGTGTGGGGATTTGCCCAGATACGCCCAACTGGCGGCCGCCACCCCTTGCAACGTGCCGCCAAATGGCGCGCGATTGAGGTACAGGCTGAGGATTTCATCCTTGGACAGGTGCCACTCAAGCTGCAAGGTGCGCCACAACTGGCGAAACTTTCCGGATAACGTACGCGAGTGCGGGTCGAGTAGCCGCGCCACCTGCATTGACAGCGTACTGCCACCGGATACCACGCGCGCGCCACTGAGGTTTTGCCAGGTGGCGCGCACCAGCGCCAGCGGGTTTACGCCAGGATGGCTGTAGAACCAGCGGTCTTCGTAGGTCAGCAGTGCTTCAAGGTAATAAGGCGAAACCTGCTCGTTGCTGACCGGATAGCGCCACACGCCATTGGCATCGGCAAAGCGCCACAGCGGTGTGCCGTCCTCGGCCAGCACGACGCGGGCCAGATCGTCTTTGGGCAGTGGCAACGGCCACAGGCGATCCGCCAGCCAAAGCAGGGCGATCAGCAGCATGATCGCGCCTGCCAGCCACTTGAGTTTTTGCCGCAGACGCAGAAGAAATTCAGGTTTCAACGCAAAGAGCCTTTATGATCCACGGAACCTGACACGCCTTGCGACGGCCAAAGCGGACAGATCATTTTCTTCACGACCCCAATCAGGACGTACATATGCAGGTAGAAGGCTTTTTTGAATGGCTCGGGCAGGCCATCGGCGCGGTGATTCGCTTCTTCGTCGACGGTCTGGCGTGGTTGTTCAACGGGTTTACCCATGCTGGAGGAAATTTTGTCGATGGCCTGTCCCGCACGCTGGGCATGGACACTTCACTGATCAGCATCGTCGCACTGATCATCGGCCTGATGCTGCTTTACTCGGCTGTCCGGGCATTCATGCGCGCCTCGATCATCCTCGGGATCATCTGGCTGGCGCTGGGCCTGTGGTTGCTGAGCTGGATCATTCATTGATGCGTTGAAGGCTAGCCTGCCGCCATTGTGGGTGAACGGGGCGACGCCTTCGCGAGCAAGCTCGCTCCCACGTAGATACACCGAAGAACCACCATTGCTGTCGATGCAGTGAGGCCTTTGTGGGAGCGAGCTTGCTCGCGAAGACGATGGTTCGGGCACGCTGTTTCCGAAGCCTGTACCGGTCCTTTCGCGAACAATGCGGATCGCCGCCCCGGTCGCTCCTACTGGATCTGTGGTTCGTCGGCCCCTTTGTGAGCAAGCTTGCTTCCACTGTCATGCATTCCAATCAATTGGCGATCATTTTCCCTTCACCACCATCTGCGCTGGCGCTTCGCCCAGGGCTTGCCAGTTCGGGCGGTACATCGATTCGACCTGCGGCGGCGGCACGCGGTACGTACCCGGCGTGACTGCGCGGGCCAGGTAGAGCAGGTGCACGGTGCTGCTGCCGTCGATATCCAGCGCCGCCACGTAACGATCACCGCGGTATTCCTGATGCTTGATCCCGGCGTTTTCCATCGATTCGCGGATCGTCTTCACTTCTTCACTGGCGTCTTCCAGGCTTGCCGAGCTTTGCGCCAGGTTCTGGTTTTCCAGTTCCAGGCCCGCAGGCAGCAGGTCCACCACCAACGCATCCGGTACGCGCTGTTTGGCACCAATCTCCAGATGCACCAGCACCAGTTGCCCGGTTTTCAAGGCGCCGACGTTCAGTGGCGCGCCGCTCAGGCTCAGGTATTCGCGACGAATGCTCAGGTTTTCGCCACCGGCCGCAGGCGCCTGGGTTGGATAACCGGAGACGGTCAGTTGCTGATAGAGCGGCTCGCTGCCTTGATTGTGCACTGAAAGCGGCGAAGCCAGCAGTGCACCGTCCAGCTTGAGGCCCGGCTGTTTGTTGCTCAGCTCGCGGGTTTGAGTGCCGCTGGCGAGGCTGGCGGTCCAGTCCTTCTCCGCCTTACCCAGCAGGTTACGACCGGCAAGGAACAGCGAGTTGCTTTCCTGAGTGGACAGGTAGCGATTGGCGGCCACTTCATCGGCCAAGGCAAACAGGCGCTCGTCACGCCTTTCCCTGGCGAGATCATTTTCTTCCAGCAAGGCCAGAATCAGCGCCTGATCACGCAGCGAGCTGCCGTAGTCGGCCAGCCATTCATTTTTGCGGCTGACTGCCAGGCCGGCGCTCAGGGCCAGATCGGCACGCGGTTTGTCGCCCATCTTCTCCAATGCGACCGCCAGTTGTACCAGCGGCAGCCCGGAGCGGGCGTCACTGCGTCGGTCGAACAGGCTGCGCAAGGCCGCCAGCGGAGCCTGTTGGCTGCGTGACAGCACCAGCCCCGCGTAGGCTTGCACGGCAAAGCGCGTATGTTCAGCGTTCTGGCTGTAATTGACCTGAATCTGCCCTGCATCCTGCAAATAACGCAGCAGACGTTCACTGGCTTTCTTCAGCGCGTCCGGTGGTACGGCAAAGCCCTGATCGCGGGCGCGCAGCAGGAAGTCGGTGACATAGGCGGTCAGCCAGTATTCCTCGTCGCTGTCCGCGCCCCAAAGGCCAAAGCTGCCGTTGTAACGTTGCATGCCCAGCAGGCGCTCGATGCCGATCTCGACCTTGCGCTTGCGTTCGGCATCCGGTTCGCCGCTCAGACCCAGACGCTTGAGGGTCGCCGCGTCGGCATACAGCGATGGATACAGGCCGCTGGCGGTCTGCTCCAGACAACCGTAAGGGTAGGCCTTCAATGCCCGAATCTGTTCACCGATGTTCAGCGGCGGACGGCTCGACAGCGACAGCATGGCTTCGCGACCGGCAGGCTCGAAGGCTTCAAGTGCACCGTCCGGCAGGCTCCAGCTTTGCTCGTTGAGAGTGGCGCGATAATGCCTGAGCATCGCCGGGTAGGCAGGGCGCACACCGATGCTCCACTCGCGAGTGAAGGCGGGCAGGGTTTCACCGGGCAGGTCCAGACCGTCGACCAGCAATTTGATTTTGCCCTGACCCAGTCCACCCTGCGCCAGTACCGGCACTTTAAGGGTGACGCGCTGCCCCTCTTTGAGTTGCAAGGGTTTGCTCTGATCGCCGCCAGGAATGCTCAACTGGCCTTCAGCGCTGATCTTCACGTCCAGTTTCTGTGCTTTGCCCGACAGGTTGGAGATGTCCAGCGCGACGCTGGTCTGGTCGCCACCGGCCAGAAAACGCGGCGTCGACAGCTCGGCGATGATCGGCGCAGCCACCACGGTTTTCGCCTCGGCCATGCCGTAGCGGTCGTCAGTCCAGGCCTGAGCCATGACCCGCAGTTCGCCGTTGAAGTCTGGAATGTCGACACTCGCTTCGCCTTCACCCGCGTCGTTCAGGGTAACCGGCGCGCTTTGCAGTGCCACGATGGTCACGCTGGTGTCCGGACGCTTACCGCCTTTGGCCAGCGCATCACCACCGAATGCCATGCTGGCCAGACGGCCCTGACCGGCTTCGATCAACTGGCCGTAGATGTCCAGTTGGTCCGCGCCATACTGCTTGCGGCCAAACAGACTGGCAAACGGGTCGGGCGTGGCGTAGCGGGTGATGTTGAGAATGCCGACGTCCACTGCCGACACCAGCACTTGCACCTGCCTTGGCACGCTGCCATCGGCATTTTTGGCGACAATCTTGAGTTTAAGCGGCTGTTTGGGGCGCATTTTCTCCGGTGCGGTGACCGTCAGCGCCAGTTTGCGTTGCGCACGATCCAGCGGCAGGTGCAGCACTCCCACTGCGCGTTTCGGTGTGACGTTGGCCTTGCGCTCGCCGGGGCGTATGACCAGAGCGGTGACGTACAGATCGTGGCGCGCCCACTTTTTATCCAGCGGGATTTCATACGATTTGCCCTCGGCCGGCACGTCGATTTCCTTCCACCACAATGGACCTTCGCTGGACTCGATCAGCAGATAGCCCTTGCCCGCAGCGGGTGGAGTGACGGTCACACTGGCGGTGTCGCCGTCGTTGTAGGCCGGTTTGTCCAGCGCCAGCTTGACCTGATCCGGCCTGACCGCGCCGCCATCGGTGTTGTCCTGCCAACGATAGCCCGCCCAGAAGCGCAGGCTGCTGACCATACCGGTGGACGGGTCTTCCACTTCGACACGGTAAGGGCCCCACTCGACCGGGAAGCTGATTTTGGCTGTCGAGTCTTTGGTGATGTTGAGGGTTTCCTCGTTCAGGTTGAGGAATTTCTCGTTGAAGTGGTAGCTCCAGCCATCGTTGGCCGAATAATTCCAGTAGTAGTCGCGGCGCTCACGAATCAACCTGACTTTTACATTATCAGCGGCCAGTTTGTTGCCAGCGGCATCGGCCATCACGATTTCAAATTCGGCCGGGCCGTCGCCGTTGGTCTGCGCCTCGCCCTTGCCGGCTTCGTCGTCGTAGTCATCGCTGCCTGTACTGCTGCCGAACAACGCACGCACGCCGGGCAAGTGCTCGGCAGGCCAGATCGGCTGCACCAGACGACGGGTGATCGGACGCCCGCCGGACTCTTGCAGGCTGGCTTGCAGAATCAGTTGCAGTGGCGATTTGGCTTGCGCCCATTCGCTCTGCACGGCAAGCGTCGAGTGGCCTTCGGCGTCGAGCGTAACGGGCTCCAGCTCCAGGTCGTGCTTGAGGTCTTCTTCGGTGATCGAACCGAACTGATAGCCCGGCAGTTTCGGCACGGCTTCGCGCAGCGGACGCACGTAGACCTGACCGGTCAGGGTATTGCCCGAGGCGGGCGCGCCATACAGGTAGCGGCCAGTGATATCGAACTCGGGGTTGTCAGCAGGCGCAACCGGTGTGTCGCTGCCCTTGAGTTCCAGAGCCAGGCGCTCGGGCAGGAAGTCTTCAACCTTGAATTCATAAAGCTGCGGTTTGCCGTCGCCTAGGTCGAACACCAGTTGCCAGCGACCGGTGGGCGCTTCGTCGGCGAGTTGCAATTGATACTGGTAGAACCCGCTGCTGTCGGCTTCCCAGACGAATTTGCGGCTGACCTGATCATCAGGGCGGCGCACTTCGACGGTGATGGGTTGTGGCTTGACGTTCTTGCCGTCGCTGTCACGCAGCAGGCCGTTGAGCAGCACGGTTTCACCGGGGCGATACAGGTCACGCGGGCCGAAAATGAAGAATTGCAGCGGGTGAGCCTGCGGGCCGGAGATGTCGAACTCGGCCAGGTCCAGCGCCGAGCTGTTCAGGCGCAGCATGCTGGTCTGTTCGTCCTTGTGCGCCAGCACCACCGCGGCCTTGGCTGGCAGCGGCAGTTGAGTGTGGCCGTCGCTGTCGGTCTTGCCCTGGGCGACAACCTTGCCGTTGTCGTCGTACACGTCGATGCTCACATCGCTCAGGGCCTTGCCGCCCTCAAGTGCCTGAGTGAAGACGTCCAGACGGTTGCTGTAACGGTGTACCGACAGGCCGATATCACTGAGGGTGAATAAGGTCGCTGGCTGCGAGTAGCTGTAGGTCCCCGAAGCGCGCATGACCGCCAGATAAACACCCGGCTGTTGCAGGGGTTTGATACCGGCAATCGGCAGCAGCAGGGTCTCACGGGTATTGCGCGCAGGCTTGAGGTCGAAACGGCCGCTGTAGACCAGTTCGGCCATGGGCAGCAGTTCTTCGGAGCTGTAGCTGGACAGGCTCGACGCGCCGTCCCACTGGGCGAGGAAGTTGGGCATCGAGTCGGGTTTGACGCGGAAGAATTCGACATCCACCTTGTCGACGTTCAGGGCGATGACCGGCAGGCCCTCGGCCAGCCGCGTCGGCAACAGGCTGCCACGGCTGGCGAAGCCGACGGTGGCTTGCAGGTCACGGGTTTCCAGACGGCTGATGTATTCGGCCGCGAGTGTGGCCTTGTTGACGGCCTGCAGACCGGCATCGACGGTCAGCACCAGCTTGCGCTGCGGCTCCAGGTGGCGCAGGCGCAATTCCATGAGGTTGTCCGACAGCTCCCAGGCACCGTCGACCTTGCCGTTCTTGCTGTCCACCAGATGAAGTTTTTCGCCGAATTTCTGTTCCGGATCGAGCGGCACGGAAAAGCTCACTGACAATGCGCTTGCGCCGTCGATCTGGATTTCCGACACGTCGATCACGGTCAGTTCGCGTCCTGCGTAGCGCTTGCTCAGCGCGGCGAGGTCGACTGCGGGTTTGGGCTTTGTATCGGTAACCGCTGCCTGGGTCGTGGGTGCCGCGGCTGGCACAGGCTTATCCTGAGAGGAGGAATCACAGGCGCTCAGCAACGCAAGCGCGCAAGCCAGAAACAATCCTTTGTTGAACATGGTGGCACTCATCGGCAACGGTAGAGAGGGTGCGACTATATAACAGTCGTGATGACAAGTATTACTGTCAGATTGAACAGGTAGCCCCTCGCATTCCTCGCACGCCAGCGCAGGACACAGAGCGCGCGATCGTTCCTAACGCTCACCAGCGTGGGAATGCCTTGAGTGACGCTCCGCGTCACAACTGTTCGCTGCGCTGCACATTCACGACCTGGCCACCATCATCTGCACAGCAAAGCCTTGGCGCTCTGGCTACAATGCTCGCCTTGCCGGGAGTTCTCATGTCCACGTTGCTCAACGATTGGCGTCATCGCTCAACCCATCGTCGTGTCTGGGCGCTGGCTGCGCCGATGATTCTGTCGAATATTTCCGTTCCGCTGGTAGCGCTGGTCGACAGCGCAGTGATCGGTCATCTGCCGCACGCGCATCAGTTGGGTTCCGTCGCGGTCGGGTCGACGCTTTACACCTTCCTTGCCTGGGCCATGGGTTTTCTACGCATGGGCACCACCGGTTTTGCCGCGCAGGCGGCAGGGCGCAATGACAGTGCTGCACTGCGCCGGATCCTGTTGCAGGGGCTGTTGCTGGCCGTCGGGCTGGCGTTGTTGCTGGGTGTGATCGCCTTGCCGTTCAGCCATCTGGCGCTGGCGATGATGCAGCCGTCTGCCGATCTGCAGCAAATGACCCTGGAATTCTTCCACACCCGGCTGTTCGGCCTGCCTGCGGCGCTGGCCAGCTATGCGCTGGTCGGCTGGTTTCTCGGCGCGCAGAACGCCAGAGCGCCACTGGCCATTCTGCTCATCACCAATCTGGTCAATATCGCGTTCAACCTGTGGTTCGTCATCGGCCTGGACTGGGGCGTGGTCGGTTCGGCGCGTGCCTCGGTGCTGGCAGAGTGGACCGGCGTAGTGCTCGGTCTGCTGCTGGCCCGCAAGACCTTGCGCGCCTGGCCGGGGCAGATCGTCTGGTCAGCCCTGAGGCTATGGAGTAACTGGAGACCCTTGCTGGCGGTCAATCGAGACATCTTTCTGCGCACACTGGCGCTGCAATCGGTGATGTTCCTGATCACCGTGCAGGGCGCTCGTCTGGGTGACGCAACGGTTGCCGCCAACGCATTGTTGCTCAACGGCCTGCTGTTGACTGCCCATGCACTGGACGGGCTGGCGCATGCAGTCGAGGCTCTGTGCGGCCATGCCATTGGTGCGCGTGACCGGGATACGCTGCGGCGCTCGCTGGTGGTCGCGGGAGGCTGGTCACTGATTGCCAGCGTGGCATTTGCGCTGCTGTTTCTGGTGGGCGGGCATGGGTTCGTCAGCGTGCAGACCGATATTCCCGAGGTTCGCGCAACGGCCATGACCTATCTGCCATATCTGGCGCTGATGCCACTGCTGGCCGTCTGGAGTTACCTGCTGGACGGGCTGTTCATCGGTGCCACCCGTGCGCGTGAAATGCGCAACGCGATGCTGTTCAGCGCAGCAGGCATCGCGCCGCTGGCTTATCTGGCTTCCAGCCACGGCAATCACGCGCTATGGCTGACGTTTCTGGCCTTTACCCTGCTGCGCGGCCTGAGCCTTGGCACCATTGCCTGGCGATTGACGCGCCGCGACGGCTGGTTCGTTCACTGAGTCTTCAAGACCGCACGGTTCTTTTCCGCGAGCCTTTGCGGGGTGTGATTGACGAACATGTCGACCTCGTCGATCACCGGTGCCAGGCCGCTTAACAGCTTGGCAAATGCACCGACCAGCGTGCCGTGGTTAGTGCGCGAGAAGTACAGATCGCGTACTGGCACACCCGCCTCGCGCAAAGCCCGCGCCAGGCCACCGGTGTTGCGTTTGGGGTTGACCAGCGAGTCCGTATTCGAGGCCATCAGCAACGCAGGGGGCGCACTGGAACTGATGTGGTTGATGGGTTGCGAGTCAGGCGGTGAGTTGGGGAAAAAGAACACCGGTTTCACATCGGCCTCCTCGATAGGCAGAAAGTCGTACGGCCCTGCCAGCCCGATCCAGCCGCTGAGAATGGACGGCGACAAGCCTTCACGGGCCAGCCAGCGCGGGTCGAGCGCCAACATTGCAGCGTTATAGGCACCTGCGCTGTGGCCCATCACGTACAAGCGGTCAGGATCGCCACCGTAGGTTTTTGCATGTTTGTGCGCCCAGGCCAGCGCTTTGGCCGAATCTTCCAGAAAGCTTGGGTAGCGCACTTGCGGATAGAGCCTGTAGTCGGCAATCACGACGACCATGCCACGCGCAGCCAATGCCTCGCCGACGAAGGCGTAATTGGCTTTCGAACCGGTGTTCCAGCTGCCACCATAGAAAAACACCACGACTGGCGCGTTGGCCGGTTTAGCCTGCGGGGTGTAAACGTCCAGCGTGTTCCGTGGATCCTGCCCGTAGGCCAGCCCGTAGACATGATCGACAGGGCCGGTCGGATTCAACGTGTTGAGCAGCTTCAAGGGCGAGCAACCGGACAATGCTGCCAGTACGGCACCCGTCATCAGTGTCAGGAAAATCACTCGCATCATAAGGGAAGTGCTCTGGCAGATGAGTCGGATATGCCTCAGACCTTCGCGCTTCGCCCAAGTGCCGCATAGCGGGTGCTATTTCATTCAATAGCGTCCGGATCACCCGAAGAACGGCCATTCACCTTGCTGGCAAAGCTGATGCGCGGGCTGTTCAGTGTCAGGCCATCATCGTCGATCTGCACCGTGCTGGACCCCGCATCCAGCGTGACTTTGCTGCCTTCGCCAAGGTATAGGCAGACCCCGTCTGCGAGTTGCAGCAGTCGGTCAGCGCCAATGACCATTTGCCAGTCGAGGTGCATTTGAACGTTATCGACAGGCGCGGGATCATTCTCGCGGCGCGCCTCCTGTGACGGCAGACAGCCGATGATCAGTGGTGGGTGTTTGTCATTCACAGAAAAGCTCACCGCCACTGACATGCCGGCGCGACATTCGATATCCAGCCCCGGCGCCAGATGCAGCCAGCAGCCACTGCTGGGATCATTCGGGAGCTGCCACTCCCATTCCAGCCGGACGCGCACCCGGCCTGCCGCATCAAGCCTTGCCGGTTCGCCGTTGATGCCGATGATCCAGCCCCGCTGAAGTGGCGCAATGGGCGGTCGCGGCGCCGGGGCAGGCGTTCTGAAGCCGACTTCCCATGGTATGGCCTTGAACTGGTTCGAGTACCGATTTGATGCCCCGCAGTCATTGCCATCAACGAGGCCAAAGCGATGCCGGACTTCGGTGATCAGCCACATGTGGTTCCAGTGCTTCTCGGGATGGTCGGCCAGCGGCAGCAGTTCTGCGCAGGTCACGAACGGCAAGGTACTCTCGCCGGTCGCGTGTTGGCTTGCGCGGCTGCCGGGCAGTTGCGTTGCATGCTCGGTGACGGCAAACCGGGTGACACCGGACTGTTGCGCGAATTGACGCCAGCGTGCGACAGGGCTGCGCGCAAACCCGTGCAGGTTGGCACCGAACACCAGTTCGTGGCGACGTCGTGAATGGACAAAGTGGTAGTGAATGCCTTCTTCTGCGCACAGGCGCTGGACCAGTTGCAGGTCGGATTCCTGATACTGCACGCAACAGTCGCGTTCGCGACACTCGGTCGGCAGGTCAAAACGGAAACAGTTCTTCAGGCCATGTTCTTCGAGCACCTGGGCGATGATCCGGGTGGCGTTCATGTGCTGAAAGATACGCGACTGGTGGCGTAACCCGAGGCAGGCCAGCCGAGGCCCCATTATCAGCGTGTAACACGCCGGGCCGGGTTGGTAATGCTTGCGTGTCGCGCCTTGAATCTGACCGTGAAAGTTCTTCCGGCTTCCGAAGCTCAGCGAGGCAGGTTTGTACATCAGGCCGGTCAGGTCCAGATCCAGGCCGTCACCAAGAATGTCCAGTTCAAATGTAAAAGGCTGGCTGATCGCCTCGCTTGCGCTGAACGATATGACAGTGAAGCAGCGCTGCAGGCGGGCAATTTCCAGACGAAAGAGCGGCGCGCTGGTGGGGTCGGGCATGATGGAGTGCTTCTCTACCGGGAATGCGACCGCGAATTCTGGCGCAGAAAACGGGCAGGGTAGAGGGCTGCAGGTAGAACAGGACGTTGCCTACAAGGAATGTTGGTAGCGGCTTACGATGTGCGCATGACCATCGCGCCAACGCGTAGCATTGGCACCACAGTCACAGTAGATGGAGCCCGATTGCAGGCCCCATCGCAAATCCCGAAATCAGGACGACAGGTACGAAGAGCGTGTCAGCCCCAGGCGCAGGGCGTCGAGGAAGTAGGTACGCTCGCGCGGGGTGATCTTGGCGCTGGCGACCTTGTCCCGGTAATGGGTCATCAGTTCTTCCGGCGACAAATGCACGTAGCGCAGCATGTCTTCGATGGTGTCGTGGGTTTCGATGCCTGCGTGGTAAACACTGCCGTCCGGGTTCTGGTAGATGTTCACCGAGTCGGTATCACCGAACAGGTTGTGCATGTCCCCCAGAATTTCCTGGTAGGCGCCTACCAGGAAGATCCCCAGCAGATAGTCTTCGCCTTCGTTCAATGAGTGCACCGGCATGCTGGTCTCGATGCTCTGCTCATCGACGTACTGCTTGATCTTGCCGTCGGAATCGCAGGTCAGGTCCTGAAGCACGGCGCGGCGCACCGGCTCTTCGTCCAGACGGTGCAAGGGCAGAATCGGCAGCACCTGGCCGATGGCCCAGGTATCGGGCAGGCTCTGGAACACCGAGAAGTTGCAGATGTACTTGTCGGCCAGCTTGTCGTTGAGTTCGTCGAGCACCTGACGGTGTGAGCGTTGACGTGCCTTCAGCGAGTTGTACAGGCGGCGGCAGACGGCGAAGTAGCATTGTTCGCCGAGTGCTTTCTCCGCCAGGCTGATTTTGCCATCGGCGTACTGGGTAGCGATGTCGCTCATGTAGTGCGTGGCACGCCAGTAGGTTTCGGTGACCATTTCTATGTCGGTCGGACCCAGCAGGTCCACCAGCCACTGCACGGTTTCCGGCAGGCTTTCCTTGTCGGAGATTTCCGGCACTTCGTCGTTATGCTTCTCGACGTCGGTCACCTGGACCACCAGCATGGCGTGGTGGGCGGTCAGCGAGCGGCCGCTTTCCGAGAAAATATGCGGGTGCGGCAGGCTTTGCGCATCGCAGAACTCCTTGAGCATGCCGACCACCACACCTGCGTAATCGTCCATGTCGTAGTTGATCGAGCTGGCGTTGCGTGAGTGGGTGCCGTCGTAGTCGACGCCCAGACCGCCGCCGACATCGATGTAATCCACCGGCAGGCCGAGTTTGCGCAGTTCGCCGTAATAGCGGATAGCCTCTTTGAAGCCGTGCTGGTAATCAGCCAGGTTGGCGATCTGCGAGCCCATGTGGAAGTGCAGCAGGCGGATGCCCTGATCGAGCCCGGCCTTGCGGAAGCGCTCGACCACCGACAGCAATTGTGCGGCCGACAGACCGAACTTGGATTTCTCGCCGCCGGTGTCCGCCCATTTGCTCGACGCCAGGGAAGACAGACGCACGCGCAGGCCTACCTGAGGGGCGACTTTCAGCTCGGCGGCTTCTTCGATCACCAGCTCGACTTCGGATTCTTTCTCGATGACGATGAATACGTTGTGGCCCAGCTTTTGGCCCATCAGCGCCAGACGGATGAACTCACGGTCCTTGTAACCGTTGCAGACGATGGTGCCGCCTTTGGGCGCCAATGCCAGCACGGCCATCAGCTCCGGTTTGGAACCCGCTTCCAGACCGATGGAGACGTTCTGCGTGGCGATGATGTTTTCCACCACCGCTTCCTGCTGGTTGACCTTGATCGGGTACAGCGCGGTGTATTGGCTCTGGTATTCCAGGCGCGCGATGTTGCTGTCGAATGCACCGGTCAGTTGACGCACACGGTCTTGCAGAATGTCGGGGAAGCGCACCAGCAAGGGCAGCGACAGGCCGCTCTTGCGCAGGTTGTCGACCTGTTCGTAAAGGTCGATGGGCGAGCTGTCCGGCCCATTGGGACGGACTTCAACGCGACCTGCTTCGTTGATTGCAAAATAACCCGCGCCCCAATGGCGAATACCATAAACGCTGCGGCTGTCCGCAACTGTCCATTGGCTGCCATCGTCTTTGCGTGTGCGTCGTACGGACATCGAAGTCCCCTATAAAGAAGTCGTTGCGCCAGCCAATAGCCAGCTGGGCGCAGTGTAATGAGTTGAAATGACGATTTGATTCGCTGCCCGCTACGCGGATTCAGCCGCCGGACTTTTTAGCCTTGAAGCCTTTTTTGATCAGCTCTGCCAATAGCAGTTCGACGTGATCGCCCTGAATCTCGATCACGCCGTCCTTGAGCGATCCGCCTGTGCCACAGCGCTGCTTGAGGGCCTTGGCGAGGTCCTTGAGCGGCTCTTCTGCCAGCGGGACACCACTGATGGTAGTCACGGTCTTGCCGCCACGGCCTTTGCTTTCCCGGCGCACGCGGGCAATACCGTCACCTTCGGGGATGGCGGTCTGTTTGCAGGTGCAGTCGGCAACGGGCTGACGACAATCCGGGCAGTGACGCCCTGCGTCGGTTGAAAACACCAGGCCACCAAGGGCGGCGAGAGAAGCGGCTTTTTTAGCCACGCAAAAATCCTCTTGTTGAGGACTGAAGATGGGTCGGGCTCACACGAACCATCGACCGCGAAGCCCCACTCTGGCAGGGGCAGCGCTACTGAAACGGCAGGGCCGGTCCAGTTTGAAAAGGTCGCGCAGTGTAACGGCAAACAGACCGGTTGCTAAGGGGCTGGATACGCCAATTTCTGAACACTGGCTTACTGAGCATTCTCTATCTGCTGCAGGTAACGTTTCAGCGCCGCGAGCGAGTCCGGGCAGTAAGGGATTTTTTCAGCCTGATGCAGAACGTCGGCGATGGGCATGAAGCGCGCTTCCAGCACTTCTTCGGGCTGCAATCTCAAGGGCCCGTCCCACACGGCTGAAAACACGGCGCACCAGAGCCGGTTGCCCGGCTGATCGAAGAAAAACCGTTCGTGGGCCTGCAACGGTACGCCACTGACGCCCAGCTCCTCTTCCAGTTCCCGGGCAGCGGACTCGTCATAGCTTTCATCCGCCTGCACCATTCCGCCTGCGGCGACGTCCCAATAACCGGGATAAATCGCTTTGCTCAGTGTGCGCCGATGCACGCAAAGCTCACCGGCACTGTTGAACAGCAGGATATAAGTGCCGCGCCCGATCAGTCCGCGCTCACGCAAATCGGCGCGGACCCGCGAGCCGAGCAGTCGGTCCTGCTCGTCGACCCAGGCGATCTGCTCGGCATCCGAGGCGGCGCGGTGCGCGGCCTCGTTGGCAGGAATAGGCATCAGCCTTGATTCAGCAACTGGCGCAGGTCGATGACCGCGGCGTTGGCACGCGAGATGTAGTTGGCCATGACCAGCGAGTGGTTGGCGAACACACCGAACGGGCTGCCATTCAGAATCATCGGGCTCCACAGCGGTTCCTGGGACGCTTCCAGCTCACGAATGATCTGACGCACGCTGACGGTTGCATTCTTCTTGGCCAGTACATCGGCGAAGTCGACCTCGATGGCGCGCAGCAGGTGCGACAGAGCCCAGGCCTGGCCGCGTGCTTCATAGAACACGTTATCCACTTCCAGCCATGGGGTCTCGACGATTTCCTCGTCTACCTGCGGCACTTCGCCGGGCTTGACCGAAGCAGCAGACTCGGTTTTCAGTGTGCTGTTGAGTTTGACCCGGCCGACACTGGCCGAAAGGCGTTGCGACAGCGAGCCCAGACGGGTGCCGACATCACCCAGCCAGTTGTTCAGGTTGTCGGCGCGGGCGTAGAACAGCGCGCCCTTCTGGTTCGGGTCGGACAAGCGTGCCTGGTAGCGACTCAGAGAGTTGATACCTTCGGCGTATTGCGACTCGCTGGAAGGCAGGACCCAGCTGCGATTGTTGAAGTTGAACAGCGGCTCGGCACGGGCCAGATCGCCATCTTCGGCAGATTGAGACTGGGAACGGGCAAAGTCCTTGCGCAGCGCACGACTCAAGTCACGCACCTGAACCAGTACCCCGTATTCCCAGCTTGGAATGTTATCCAGCCACAAGCCCGGAGGCATGCGGTCGTTGGACAGATATCCACCGCGCTTGTTGAGCAGTGTGCCGGCCACGGTCTTGAGCGTTTCAACGGTCGTGTAACCAATAACCATTGGCTTGCCTTCGCGTTCGGCGGCGGCTTGAGCGTTCTGTTGTACCGGGAACAGTGCAGGCTCTTTGCTCCAGTACCAGCCGACTACCAGTGCAACCAGCAGGTAAATCAAGATCAAGGCGCCCAGAGCGCGGCTATAGAACAGGTTACCCAGGTAACCGCGGCGTTTGACCGATGAAGTGTCAGCGGTGCGCTCACCCGCGCTGCCTGCGCGGTTCTTCCAATCCAGCATGGTAGGGTCCTTTCGATCTTGAGTTGAATGCTTCACGTGGGGTTCGACCGCAACCTTACCCTAAGGTGCGATCGGGGCAGCTGCAAGCTTCGAGCTTCAAGCCAGAAGCGAATTGCTTTCAACTTCCAGGTTGCAACTCAAGGCCTATAGCCAGGCTCTATCAGTCGATTGATTTTGAGTAATGGCTAAGCGCCATCAAAATGTTGTCAAATAAGTGACTTACGGCACTGTTCTGTTGTAACGGAGGTGCTAGCATAGCGCCATCAGCCGTATCGCTCAGTAAAACCACAGTAGTCTCAATATGACCGAGCCAGAAGACCCTAGCCGAGATCGCCTGAAGCATCATTTTGCCCAACGGGTCATCCACCAGGCACGCCAGATTCTGGAGACGTGGCAACGTCTGCAGAAAGCCGAGTGGTCGGCTGGCGACATGGCTGAGCTCAAGGAATCGACGTTGCGTTTACTGCGCTTTGCCGAGCGCTTCGAGCAGGTTGAACACATTTCACTGGCGCATGACATCAACCAGGCACTTGAGGCTGTCGAAGCCAATCGCGGTCGCCTCAACAGCAGCGTCATCACTGACCTCAATCGTCTGATGCAACGTCTCTCCCGCACCGGGCTGCGGCATGGCGACCAGCTTGAGCAAACGTCGCTGCCTCCGCTGCGCAAGCCGGTCTATGTGGTCCTTCAGGACCATGAGCGGGCCGAGCGTCTGGCCAAGCAGCTGGAGTTTTTCGGTCTGGCAGCCCTGTCGCTGCACAGTGTTGCCGAGTTTCAGCGCGCAATGGCGCAACGGCATCCGGCGGCGATTGTCATGGATGTCGATTTCAGCGGGGCCGGTCAGGGTCTGAAGCTGGCCTCACAGGCCCAGGAAGGCCTGGAGCAGAAGCTTCCGCTATTGTTTTTCAGCCTTAACGAAACCGATACGCCCACCCGCCTCGCAGCAGTGCGGGCCGGTGGCGAAGAGTTTTTGACCGGCGCGCTGGAAGCGTCGAGTCTGCTGGAAAAAATCGAAGTTCTGACCTGCGTCGCTCAATACGAACCCTATAAAGTGCTGATCATCGACGATTCCCGCGCTCAGGCAATGCACACCGAACGCATTCTGAATGCAGCGGGAATTGTTACGCGGGTTCTGCTCGACCCGATTCAGGCAATGTCCGAATTGGCGGAGTTCCAGCCGGATCTGATCATTCTCGATATGTACATGCCCGGTTGCACCGGCACTGAGCTGGCCAAGGTCATTCGCCATAACGACCGCTACGTCAGCGTGCCGATCATTTACCTGTCGGCCGAAGATGATCAGGACAAGCAGCTTGACGCCATGAGCGAGGGCGGCGATGACTTCCTCACCAAGCCGATCAAGCCACGTCATCTGATCACCACAGTTCGCAACCGCGCCGCCAGGGCCCGCAGCCTCAAGTCGCGCATGGTTCGTGACAGCCTGACCGGGCTCTACAATCACACGCACATTCTGCAACTGCTGGAAGATTGCAGCTTTCGCTCACGACGCGAGGGCAAGCCGCTGTGCTTTGCCATGCTCGATATCGACCACTTCAAGAAGGTCAACGACAGCCACGGTCACCCGATGGGAGACCGCGTCATTAAGAGCCTGGCGCTGTTTCTCAAGCAGCGCCTGCGCAAAACCGACTTCATCGGTCGTTACGGTGGTGAGGAATTTGCCATCGTCATGCCGGACACCGACATTCAAAGTGCCCATAAAGTGCTTGATGAGATTCGCCATCGCTTTGCGGAGATCCATTATCCCGCGCAGCCGACTGATCTGTTCTGCACTTTCAGCGCCGGGGTAGTTTCTCTGGGGGCGAATGACGACAGCCTGAGCCTTGCGTCACAGGCGGATACGGCGTTGTACTGCGCCAAGCACGCGGGCCGCAATCAGGTGCATTCGGCCCTCGTGGATGTGCCTTATCACGTCGTGTTGACGGAAATCGAGGCCTGATTCCGTTTTTAGCCCTGGCTTTCGATCAGCTTTTGCCGCTCTGCCGATTGGCCGGGTGAAAATGCCAAGGCCAGTTGGGTGCGGTTATGCATGTGGGTCAAGCGCAGCACTTGGGAAACGTAGAGCTTGACGGTGTTTTCGGTAATGCCCAGTTCGCAGGCAATCTGGTAATTGGTCAGTCCCTTGCTGACCAGCCGCGCCACATCAAGCTGGCGGGGTGACAATTTGGCCAATGCCACGGGCATCTGTGCATCACTTTCGAGGCTGGTTTTGCGCTCCGACTGCGCCCTGTTCTGAACGTTATCCAGATTCTGATAGAGGTCGTCTATGGAGGCGGCCAGAAACTGAAGTTTCTCGTTGAGCAGGCCCAATTGTTGGCGATTTTTCTGCCGTTCGTTCAGCGCTTCCACCTGCAACTGGACACCCTCAAGCAACTCTTCAAGGTTGACCGGCTTTTGATAGTAATCAGCGATGCCGGCTCGCAGGGCCTTGATGACATCCTTTTTCTCGGCTTGTCCGGTCAGCATGATGGCCTCGAACAAATGCGTCTTGCCGCCAGCCATCTTCATCGCTTCGACCATCTCGATCCCGTTCATGCCTGGCATTTCCAGGTCGCACACTACGATGCCAATAGCGCTGTCGCTGCTGAAATGCTCGATGGCCTCAAGGCTTGAATGGCAGCGCACGCACTCATAGCCGCTGCTCTCCAGAAACTCACAGAGTTCTTCAACGATAAGAGGCTGGTCATCGACCACCAGAACTTTCGTGACCGGGTAGTTATCCACATGCAACTCCATGCTGTAAGGCCGGCAGACCGGAACCTTTATCCATTCAGCAAACATGATTAAGCGTTGTATGAACCGTCTCGGGTATTCCGATGACAGTACGCCACAGCGATGTATTAACCGTAGTCGTACTTTCTGACTATGTACATAGCATTAAACTTCCAATTGGCCGAGAGTCGACTAATGGAGCAACGCGACTGTCAGCAGCGAGCCAGCCAACAAAAAAGGTGAAAAGGGATATTTATCTGACGCATCAGCGAACATATAGGCGTAACGCCGCGCAACCTGTTGGTTTATATGACGCTGTACTTTCCTGGCAAGCAACGCCCAGATCAGCACGGCGACGCCTGCGCCGATAAACGTGCACAGCAAATAGGCGCTGTTGGAGGCGAGCGCGAGTGCGGTCATCAGCTTGACGTCTCCGGCGCCCAGCTTGCCGAGCGCATAACCAGGCAACGTCAGGCCCAGTGCCAGCGCCAGTGTCTGCGCGGCTTCCAGCGGTGCGGCGCCCAGCCAGGTTGTTCCTGTGCCTGCCAGCCAGGCAGCGGCCAGTGCTGCTGCGCCCAGTGTCAGGCTGTTTGAAATTTGCTTGCGTCGCGCGTCCTGTTCGGCGCAAATTGCAAACCAGACAAGCAGAAGAAATAGTTTTATCAAGCAAAAAACATCCTGTTTTCCGGAAAGAATCTATGCTCTGTTGAAGCAGTAAATGTCAGGGTAGACGTTGATATGAAAACCGTTCTGCAGCATGCCTTGCCCCATCGGCAACAGGGTGCCGCCGCTATTGAGTTCGCTGCGGTGTTCGTTGTTTTCTTTGCTGTGTTCTATGGCATGGTGAGTTATAGCCTGCCGTTGCTCATGATGCAGTCTTTCAATGCGGCGGCGAGTGAAGCCGTGCGCCGAAGTGTTGCCCTTAGCCCGACAGTAACTGGCTATAACACCCTGTTGGTCAGCCAGGCACAGAGTGTCGTCATGAATCAGCTGTCATGGATGCCACCTGCGCTGGGTTTCAACGCCAGTTATACCAACGTGACCTACACCGCCGGTGTTCTGACGGTGACCATCCAGTACCCCAAGACCCGATTGACCCAGGTACTCCCGTTATTGACGCTCCCTGGCATCGGCGAGGTTCCGCGCTTGCCGACCAACCTTACTGCACAAGCGAGTCTGCAACTTGCCCCTTGAAAAAAATCGTCTGAGCCGTTGGCTGGGCCGTGGTGAAGCGCCGCCGGTATCCCAGGCTGTGCCCGTGTCAAGCGAGCCGGGCCCGGTCGGGGTCGACCTTTATGTGCTGCTCGATGACGAAGGGCGGATAGAGAGCATCAGCCCGCAGTTGCTTGCGCGGTTGGGTATTGCTGCTCCGCTGTCGGCTGCGCAGCGGTTGATGAACCTGTTGCTGCCAAATAGCGCGCTGGTCATTGAAGGCGTGCCGCATGACTGGCTGGGGCACATGCTGGACCTGGACTTCAAGAGTGCCGATGCGCACACCTTGCACGCTCGTGGCTGGGTGCAGGCGCATGGCAAGGGCTGGCTGTTGCAACTGCTGGATATCAGCGACTTGATGGAAGAGGCCAGTGCCGCGCGCAGCCGCCAGCAATGCCTGCGCTTCGCCGGGCAGATGGCCGAGCGTGTGCGCGTGTGCAGCGTGGACCGGCTGACTGCCGTGGTGACCGAGCAGCTCGAGGAACTGGCGCAGCTATGGCGCGTTCCCTGTCTGGCGCTGGTATTGCCGGAAGTCAGCGGCACTGGCTGGCGTGTCTACTGTCAGTACAGTGCCCACACCGCGCCGGAGTTATGGCAGGTCGGGCAGCGATTGGGTAATGCGCTGGATCGATTCGACGCCAACATTACCCATCAACTGAGGTTTGGTGGCGGCGTCGACCAAGGGCCGCTGCAGAGTGCCTTCGGCAACGCGGACGGTTTTCTGATTCCCCACAGCCGCGACAACGTTGCCAAGGCGTGGCTGATGTTCGGCTTCTATAACCCGCAGCAGCAGGCTCCAGACCTGGGAGAGCGCGAGTGGCTCAACCTGTGTTCGGCGCTGGCCGGGCCGGTGCTTTTTCGCTTGTCCGAGCAGCACAACCGTCACCATGTAGAGCGCCTGGCGGTGCTTCAGGATCTGCTGGGCACCGGTTGGTGGGAGCTGATGCCTGCGCGTGACGAAATCCTGCTGGCACCGCAACTGGCGCGCAGTTTACGTCTGAGTGATCGGGTCGAAAGCCTGTCACGTCAGGACTGGCTGGCGTTGATTCATCCGGTCGATCGACAAGAACTTTCCAGTCGTCTGGCGCAGTTGCGTGACAAAGGCACGGCGCTGATGCTTTGCGTGCGTCTGGCGCAAAGCGACCCTGCCCAGGAAACCCTCTGGTTTCGTATTCAGGGTCAGGCGCTGATCAGTGGTCAGGTTCAGCGGGTGTTGGGTTTCATGCTCGATGTCAGTGATATCAAGAATCAGGAAACCGAAGCAGCGGCCGCTCACGCCCGGCTGGATAACCTGATTGCCAGCTCGCCGGCCGTGATTTACGTGCAGCGCTACGATCACGGCAACCTTGAGCCAACCTTTTTCAGTGACAGCCTCACGCCCTTGCTGGGCTGGACGCTGGCTGAATGCGTAGACGGCCAGTTGGCGGAATACATTCATCCCGAAGACCGCGACATCTGGTTCGAGCGTAACCGGCAGCTGTTGCGCGAAGGCGTTGTCAGTCGGCGTTACAGGTTGCGCAACAAGAACGGCCATTACCATTGGTTGCTGGACGAAGCGCGATTGCTGCGTGACGACCTCGGCATGCCGGTGGAGGCGGTCGGCCTGTGGCTGGACGTGACCGAAGCCACTCTGGCGGCCGAGCATGTGCGTCAGAGCGAAGAGCGCTACCGCATTCTGGTTGAAGACTCACCGGCCATGATCTGCCGCTACTCTCCGGAGCTGGTACTGAGTTTCGGCAACCGGCCACTGGCCAATTACATGGAATGCACGCCGGAACAACTGACCGGGATCAATCTGGGGGACTGGCTTTCTGACGAGCAGCGCGAGGCGTTCATTCGGCGTATCGGTCAACTCACCCCGCAAGCGCCGGTGAGCACCGAAGAAATCTGTATCGAACTGCCCGGCCGTGAGTACGCCTGGTGGGTATGGGCTGACCGGGGAATATTCGACGAGCACGGCACGCTGGTCGAGGTTCAGGCTGTAGGCCGTGATAACACCGATGTGCGCCGCTCCAGGATGCAATTGAACCAGAGCGCGAAAATGGCCACGCTTGGCGAAATGTCCACAGGCCTTGCCCACGAGATCAATCAGCCCCTCAACGTCATGCGCATGGCGGTGGTCAATGTCCTCAAGCGTCTGGGGCGCGGGGACGTGGACATCGAATACCTCACCGAAAAACTCAACCGTATCGACACACAGGTACAGCGCGCTGCCCGCGTGGTGGACCACATGAGGGTATTCGGGCGGCGCTCCGAAGTGGAGGAGCAGCTGTTCGATCCGGCGCAGGCGGTGGAAGGCACTATCTCGATGCTGGCCGAAGGCATGAAGGGCAAGGGTGTGCAGTTGCGGGTCGGCACCATGATCGAAGACGTGCAGGTTCGCGGGCATGTCGATCAGCTTGAGCAGGTGCTGATCAACCTGATGGTCAACGCCCGTGATGCGTTGTTGTCGCGCCGGGAAAAAGACCGGGATTTCGAACCGTGGATCAGCGTCGAGGCCGAGCGGGATGAAAACATCATCAGGCTGGCGGTTCAGGACAACGGCGGGGGGATTGATCCGCGTTTGCTGGAGCGCATTTTCGAGCCTTTCTTCACCACCAAGCCGGTGGGCGTCGGCACCGGACTGGGCTTGTCTGTCAGCTACGGCATCGTCGATCAGATGGGCGGCCAGCTCAGCGTCGGCAACGTCGGGGAGGGCGCTCGTTTCCAGATCGAGCTGCCGATATTCAATGCCAGTTAGATAATCAGCGTCGCCTGACCGATGTTGCAGCTTAAATTGGCACCCACATCGGTGGCACCCAGATTCAGGCCAAGTGACTCGAACAGCGGGTCGACGACTGATGTCAGCAAGCCGGTCAGCGTGTTCTCCACAATAGCGTCCAGCGCAACGGTCAGGCTGTTCAGCGTTGCAGCTGCTCCAGTAATGACGTTGCCTAGCACATTGCTGGTCGCAGGTTTATAGACATTCACCTTTACGCTGGAAACCGTGCCGTTCAGCAACGTACTGGGTTTGGTGTGCGCAACGCTTGTCAGGAAATAGGGCGCGCTGTTGATTTCCGGCAGATTGGGCGAGCTGAAGGTTGTACTGACGACCGATGAGCTGCCCAGCGGCGACTGGCTTACCGTGTCGAACGTGAGACCTATGCCGCCACCGCCGAAGGGGGTACGGGCGGTGCAGTTGCCCAACAGTCCCGCTATCTTCTGGCAGGTCTTGGTGCCTATATCCAGCACCGGCAGAGGCAGTGCGGTGATTGCCGAGGGGTCAGTGCTGGCAGGAAACGCTGCCGTACTGTCAATCCAGCCAACCTTGGCGCTGAGCAATCCTGCATCTGTTTTGACACTCAAGGTTTTGCTGGTGTTGCTGGTACAGGTGTAGCCGGTGACATAGGTGTCGGCGCTGGCCAGCGACAGGCTCAGATCTATCCTGGGGCCGGCGCTGGCAGAAGAGTCCGAGGTCAGAAACTTGAAATCGGTGACCATGCAACTGTTTAGCCCTACGGCGCAGGTGGCTGATGTCACCAGGCCCGCGATGTTCAGGCTCAACGCGCTATTGAGGATCGGTGTCAGGCTGCCGACCACCGAGCCCGCAGTGTTGGCCAATGACGTAATGGTGCCCAGCACTGGCAGATTGATCGACACCAGCGCGCGCATCTGCGCGGTGCGCACGTAGATCCGGTTGGCACCGGTTTTGGGATTGAGCGGATCAATCTTGCTCGGGTCGCCGATGGCCGATAACTGAGGCGGCTCAACCACCTGAAATCGTGTGGTGACCTGTGCCAGGGTGCCGACATTTATCTGCGCAGCTGTGGATATGCCGGTCTTGTCATTGGCCAGTTGCGCAATGCCCTGGACCAGGTCCAGAAGGCGCAGATTGGTGTTCAATGCAGCGAGGTCCGAACTGCCTTGTATCGACAGCAAGTCACCGAGCAACACAGTGGTTGCGCCAGCCGCCAGCTTCAATGCCTGCAGGCCCGCGATGGTAGCCGTACCGTTCAAGGTCGCGCCGGGGTCGAGCACATTGATAGCACTCTGGATCAACTGGCTGACAGAAACCGATGTGTTGAGCACCTCGCTGTAACCGACCGCAGTCAGGTTAAGGTCGGTCTTGAGTCGGTTCAGATAGCTCAACAGGCTGAGGTCGGTGCTGGCGAGGCCCTGCCAGTTCGCTACGCTCAGGTTAAGCGTGCCACCGAGCAGGCTGCCGATGAGCGGATTCAGAATGGCCGCCCGAGTGCTGTCCACTGTTACGGTCGCACTGCGAATGGTCAGCGCCGCCAGTGGCGCGGCACTGGCAGCCACGGCCGTGGCGCTGATGGTGATGTTCGCAGGGGAGGGCGTTTTTTCGAACAGGGCAACAATACCGGCAGCAATACTTCGTGGCACCGGATGCGCCGCGACCACTTGAATGGCCAGTGCCTGAGTGGAGTCCGCGACAAATACGCGCTGGCTCTGCAGGCCCACCGTAAGGGTGCCGCAGAGGGTCGTTAGCGTTCGCCCTCCGGTATTCGGGGTAAAGCCGTTACGCGTGGCGCTCTGCGTGGCGAAGCCAGCGGCGGTGGCCGCATCGCTGCATGTCCCCCTGCGCCCCGCAGCTTCCAGGGCGGCGATGTCCGCGATCCGCTGCAACGAGCGTTTTTCCAGATACAGCCTGCCGCTGTCGACCACTATCAGCGTGCAAAGCAGCGCCAATCCCAATGTCAGCGCGGCCATCATGCCGATCGCGCCGCGTTGCCGGGTGGGCATTGCCGCATAACCATCCAGTGGGGACATCAGCACTCCTTCGGCCACGCCGTTGCTCACTCATCTGCTTCAGGGGAGTGTAGTCAACGCCTCGAAAGAGCACTGGCAAGGTGCCAGATTTGAGAAGTGTCGCACCCGTTTCGTACGGGCGCGATCAGGTATGCCGATCAGTACTGGTAACGCAGTACCGCGTGGGAGAGGGCGCGCACTGCAAAAATGCCGAGCAGCGCGGTCATTGCCGGGACGATGAGCCACCAGACCCGGACCGACATGGCGGGCAAGGGGTCGTTGCGCTGAATGAATGCCAGGCTGGCGGCGCAGACACAGAACGCCAGGAGCATTCCAGCGAGGATGTCCGTTGGCCAGTGAACGCCCAGATAAACCCTGGAAAGCGCGATGGCCAGTGCTGGAATGCCGCCGACCAGCATCCAGCTCAGGCGCAGGCGCACGGGCTGGCCGCGCCCGGCCAGCACCGCCAGCGTCATGAACAGCGCAAAGGCCGCAGAACTGTGGCCACTGGGCATGCTGTAAGTGGTCAGCGGCTCTACCAGCACCTCCGGACGAGCGCGGGCGAAGAACGTTTTCAGGGTGCCATTGGCAATCGCGGTACCCAGTGTTGCGGTCAGGGCAAAGGCTGCGTGACGCCATTGTCTGGCAACGGCCAGCACGATGATCAGCAGGGAGGCCGCCAGCAACTGGGCCTTGAAGTCGCCGATGCTGGTGACGAAGATCACGATGTTCTGTGCGGCCTCGCTGCGATGCTCTTGAATGAGCGTCATCAGGCCGTTGTCGAAGTCTGCCAGATAGGGCCAGCCGATGAACAGCGCCGCGACCAGCGTCAGGCTGAGCACGGAAATAAGTTTGGTTGCATAACGCTTTTGGCGAATGCTGCTCTGAATACTCAGCCCGAACAGAATCGCCAGACCGGCACCGACCACTGCCGCCTCAGGCCAGAAGCCTTCCGGCAGCGGCAGGCGAATGGCCGCGCCCGCCGCCCAGCCCGGCATCAGGTAGGCAATCGACCAGCCTGCCGCGGCCAATACACTGACGGCCGCAAAGCGCGGCAGCGGCATGTCGCACATGCCGGCAATCATTGGCAGCATCGGGCGTAGCGGGCCGATGAAGCGCCCGACCAGCAAACTGGCGATGCCGTAACGGTGGAAGTATTTTTCCGCACCTTCCATCCACTCCGGGTGCGTGCGCAAGCCGGGCAACTGACGGATATTCTGATGAAAGCGCCGACCTATGAAGTACGACACCGCGTCACCCAGCAGCCCACCGAGAAAACCCAGTAACAGCACTTCGCTCAACGGCAGTATGCCGCTGCCCGCCAAGGCGGCGATGGCAAACATGATGACCGTGCCCGGCACGACGATCCCGACGATCGCGACGCATTCAGTGAAGGCCACCAAAAAGATCGCGACAGCCACCCAGGAAGGGTTTGCGGTCAGCCAGCCGGTCATGCCATTGAGCAGATCGCCCATCGGTCAGTTTCCTTGATCGAGAAATAAGTAGTCGCGGCCTTCGACCTGACCGCGTCTGAGAGGGTTCCGTGTGCAGAAACGGGCATAACCGGCATCTACGAAGCGATACATCAAATGCTCATCGCGCCCGGCAGGGATACCCAGGCGGGTGGTCTGGATAATGCGCTCGGGTGTCTGGCCGATGTCTTCGACCAGCAACCTCTGGGGGTCGAAGCGCCTGGCGTCCCACTCCGGTACTTTCAGACCAAGCGCCTTGCAAAGCAGCGTCTGGCCAGCACAGAGCCGTTGCGGCGGGCGGATTGCGCCGCTGGCGTCGGGGTTGTTCAACTGCATCTGCGCCAGGGCGTTTTCGTCGCTGGTTGCGTCGGTCCAGGGAAATGCCGATTTGATCAGCACTGCATTGCCCGGCCCCTCGGCGCTGAAATTCAGCGAGTCACCGCCGCGCGCGTAGTACATATAGATATGCCCGCCGTCGAGGAACAGTGCCTTGCGCTTTTCGGTATAGCCCAGCGAAGCATGGCTGCCTTTTTCAGCGCAGTAGTACGCTTCGGTTTCGATGATTCGGGCGGCCAGCCACAGCTCGCCCACCTTATGCCGAATGACCTTGCCCAGCAGATCGCGGGCCAGCAACTGAGCATCGCGATGGAAGAAATGGTCCGGAAGAGCTGCGGGCATAGTCAGGCAGGTACGTTGAGAAGGTGCCCGATAATAACAAGCGCAACTTTAATTGCAGCTGAATGTGTCTGGATTAACGGCTTTGTTGTTTCTGAACGTGACTGAATCATGACAAGCCATTCAGCGCCATGCGCGATGTCTGCATGCGCATGGCGTGCTGCAATGCCAGTCGCCGGTCAATAAATCTGCGCACTGATATCGACCATCCGCCTGTCTGCGCTGTCGTTCGTGCGGCACGACAGCTATAATCAGCCGCTTTCCTCTTTGCCAAGACCTCTGAGACCATGACTGAGTCCGTTCTTGACTACATGACCCGCCTGGGTCGCGCCGCCCGCGAAGCATCGCGAGTGATCGGTCGTGCCAGCACTGCGCAGAAGAACCGCGCCCTGCAAGCCACTGCCGCTGCTCTGGATGAAGCGCGCGCCGAGCTGTCTGCCGCCAATGCGCTGGACCTGGCCAATGGTCAGGCCAACGGCCTTGAGCCGGCAATGCTGGAACGACTGGCCCTGACCCCCGCGCGTATCGACAGCATGATCGTCGGGTTGCGTCAGGTAGCAGGTCTGGCAGACCCGGTCGGTGCGATCCGCGACATGAGCTATCGGCCGTCGGGTATTCAGGTCGGCAAGATGCGTGTGCCGCTGGGGGTTGTGGGAATCATCTACGAGTCGCGTCCGAATGTGACCATTGATGCGGCCAGCCTGTGCCTGAAGTCCGGTAACGCGACCATTCTGCGCGGCGGTTCCGAGGCCATTCATTCCAATCGTGCCATTGCCGCCTGCATCGAGCGTGGTCTGGCCGAGGCCGGTCTGCCTGCTGCCGTGGTGCAGGTGGTTGAAACCACCGACCGTGCAGCGGTTGGCGCATTGATCACCATGCCCGAGTACGTTGACGTCATCGTTCCGCGTGGCGGCAAGGGCCTGATCGAGCGGGTCAGCCGCGATGCGCGTGTGCCGGTCATCAAACATCTGGACGGCATCTGCCACGTGTATGTCAGCGCTCACGCCGATCTGGCCAAGGCGCAGAAGATTGCCTTCAATGCCAAGACCTACCGCTACGGCATCTGCGGCGCGATGGAAACCCTGCTGGTCGATCAAACCATCGCCGCCGACTTCCTGCCCGCCATGGCCGCGCAGTTTCGCGAGAAGGGCGTCGAGTTGCGCGGTTGCGAGCGCACCCGTGACCTGATCGACGTAATTCCGGCCACCGAAGACGACTGGCACACCGAATACCTGGCTGCAATCCTGTCGATTCGCGTCGTTTCAGGGCTGGACGAAGCCATCGAGCACATCAACCATTATGGTTCGCATCACAGCGATGCCATCGTTTCCGACCATCAAAGTCAGATTCGCCGGTTCATGGCCGAGGTCGATTCCAGTTCGGTCATGGTCAATGCACCGACCAGCTTTGCGGACGGTTTCGAATACGGATTGGGTGCCGAGATCGGCATTTCTACTGATAAGCTGCACGCCCGCGGTCCAGTCGGGCTTGAAGGGTTGACCTGCGAGAAGTACATCGTGATCGGTGATGGTCAATTGCGCGGACAAGCCTGACTTGAACAACCCCACGACAGCGCTGCCCAGACGTATCGGTATGCTTGGGGGTACGTTTGACCCGGTTCATATCGGTCACTTGCGCGGTGCGCTTGAAGTGGCCGAACTGCTGGAGCTCGATGAGTTGCGCCTGACGCCCAGCGCCAGGCCTCCGCATCGTGACATGCCGAGTGTCACCGCCGAGGACCGTCTGGCGATGGTTCAGAGCGCGGTTGCGGGCGTGTCGCCCTTGACGGTGGATGACCGTGAACTGAAACGGGACAAACCGTCGTATACCCTCGACACACTGGAATCGATGCGCGCCGAACTGGCACCTCAGGACCAGCTGTTCCTGTTGCTGGGTTGGGATGCCTTTTGCGGGCTGCCGACCTGGCACAGGTGGGAAGAACTGCTGGAGCACTGCCATATCGTGGTGCTGCAACGCCCGGACGCGGACAGCGAGTCGCCGGATGCCATGCGCAATCTGCTGGCGGCACGCGCGGTCAGCGACCCCAAGGCCCTGAAAGGGCCGGGTGGACACATTACATTCGTCTGGCAGACGCCTTTATCGGTGTCTGCCACCCAGATCCGTCAACTGCTGGCCAGCGGTAAGTCGGTACGTTTTCTGGTGCCAGACGCGGTACTGGCCTATATCGATGCACGCGGACTTTACCGCGCGCCGAACACTGATGGGTCGTCCTGAAACTGCTTTGATCGATAAGCGTTTGAACGGTCCCACACATACGAGCTGAATGAGTTTTATATGACAAAGCAAAAAATGAGCAGTGAAGAAGTCATCAATGTTGCGATTGCAGCCCTTGAAGAAGTCAAGGGTGCCGACATCCTGACCATCGATGTGCGTGACAAGACCAGCATCGCCGACTACATGCTGATCTGCACCGGTACGTCCAACCGTCAGCTGAACGCACTGGTCGATAACGTCCGTGACAAGGTCAAGGCGGCCGGCCTCAAATCCCTGAGCGAAGAAGGCAAGGGCGACAGCGACTGGGTTCTGCTGGACCTGGGCGATGTGATCGTTCACGTAATGACCGCTGCGGCACGCCAGTTCTACGACCTGGAACGCTTGTGGCAGGGTGCCGAACAAAGCCGTGCCGCAAGCGCTGCGCATCACACTCCAGGCAACGAATAAGGCCTTGATGTGCGTCTGCGTCTGATTGCTGTGGGTTCGCGCATGCCCAAGTGGGTGGAGGAAGGTTGGCACGAGTACGCCAAGCGGATGCCCTCCGAGCTTGCGCTGGAACTGGTGGAAATCCCGCTCAATACCCGAGGCAAGAACGCCGATGTCGCGCGCTTCATCCGTCAGGAAGGCGAGGCGATGCTGGCGAAAGTGCAGCCGGGCGAGCGGATTGTCACGCTTGAAGTGCATGGCAAACCGTGGAGTACCGAACAGCTGGCGGTCGAACTCGATCGCTGGCGCCTCGATGCGCGCACGGTCAACCTGATGGTCGGCGGCCCCGAGGGGCTGGCACCTGAAGTCTGTGCCCGCAGTGAGCAACGCTGGTCTCTGTCGCCGCTGACCCTGCCGCATCCACTGGTGCGCATTCTGATCGGCGAACAGATGTATCGCGCCTGGACGGTCCTGTCCGGGCACCCTTATCACAAGTAGCATCGTCTTTACTGTGAATACGGCCTAAATGTCTCAACCGATCCGCCTCAAAGACCACGAAAAGGACGCACGCCTGGTGCGCGGCAGGGTCGTGTTCGGTGCCGTGGCGGTGGTGTTGCTGGTGTGCGTGCTGATTGCCCGGTTGTATTACCTGCAGGTCATCCAGTACGAGTATCACTCCACGCTTTCGGAAAACAACCGCGTTCACGTTCAGCCGATTCCACCTAGTCGTGGGCTGATCTACGATCGCAATGGCGTTGTGGTCGCCGACAACCGGCCCAGTTTCAGTCTCAGCATGACCCGTGAGCGTGCCGGCGAGTGGTCCAGTGTGCTCGACACCATTGTCGAGATCCTGCAGCTCACCCCGGATGATCGCATCATCTTCGAAAAGCGTATGAAGCAGGGGCGTCGGCCGTTCGAGCCGGTGCCTATCCTGTTCGAGCTGAGCGAAGAGCAGATCGCCCTGATTGCGGTCAACCAGTTCCGCCTGCCAGGTGTCGAAGTGGTTGCGCAACTGGTCAGGCATTACCCGCAAGGGCCGCATTTTGCTCACTCGGTCGGCTACATGGGACGGATCAACGAGAAAGAGCTCAAGAGCCTCGACCCGATCAATTACAGCGGCACGCACCACATCGGCAAGACCGGTATCGAGCGCTTTTACGAGCCCGAGCTGCATGGTCAGGTCGGCTACGAAGAGGTCGAGACCAACGCCCGTGGTCGCGTACTGCGTGTGCTCAAGCGCACCGACCCGATCCCTGGAAAGGACATCGTTCTTAGCCTGGACATCAACCTTCAGGAAGCTGCCGAGGCCGCACTGGGTGGGCGTCGTGGCGCGGTAGTGGCGCTGGACCCGGCCACCGGAGAAGTGCTGGCGATGGTCAGCGCGCCGAGTTTCGATCCGAACCTGTTTGTCACCGGTATCAGCTTCAAGGCCTACGCCGAGCTGCGCGATTCCATCGACCGACCGCTGTTCAACCGCATTCTGCGCGGCCTTTACCCGCCCGGTTCGACCATCAAGCCTGCCGTGGCGATTGCCGGGCTGGACGCCGGTGCGGTAACGCCCGGTTCAAGAGTGTTCGACCCGGGGTATTACCAACTGCCCAATTACGATCACAAGTACCGTAACTGGAACCGCACCGGCGATGGCTGGGTGGATCTGGATACCGCGATCATGCGTTCCAATGACACGTACTTCTACGATCTGGCGCACAAACTGGGCATCGACCGGCTTTCCACCTACATGAACAAGTTCGGCATCGGGCAGAAAGTGTCGCTGGATATGTTCGAGGAATCCCCCGGTCTGATGCCGTCCCGTGAATGGAAGCGCGCGACCCGTCGTCAGGCGTGGTTCCCTGGCGAAACGCTGATTCTCGGCATTGGGCAGGGCTATATGCAGGCCACGCCGTTGCAACTGGCCCAGGCGACCGCATTGGTAGCCAACAAGGGTGTGTGGAACCGTCCGCATCTGGCCAGAACCATCGAAGGCAAGGCGCCTGTGGATGAAAACCCGATGCCGGATATCGTGCTGCGTGATCCGGCCAACTGGGGGCGAGTCAACCATGGTATGCAGGAAGTGATGCACGGCGCGCGTGGTACGGCGCGCAAGGCTGCCATTGGTGCGCAATACCGGATCGCGGGCAAGAGCGGTACGGCTCAGGTTGTCGCCATCAAGCAGGGCGAGAAATACGACCGCACCAAGGTTCAGGAGCGTCACCGTGACCACGCCCTGTTTGTCGGCTTTGCACCGGCCGACAACCCGAAAATCGTTGTTGCAGTGATGGTCGAGAACGGCGAGTCCGGTTCCGGCGTTGCTGCACCCGTTGTGCGTCAGGTGATGGACGCCTGGCTGCTCGACGAAAACGGCCATCTCAAGCCTGAGTATGCCGGTTCCCTGAATCTGGAGGCTGCGGCCCGTGAAGAGTAATTTCGACCGCATCCTGTCCAGCGAAGACGTGATGCGTCGCCGTGCCACTTTTTTGCAGCGCATTCATATCGATGGCCCGTTGTTGATCCTGTTGCTGACCCTGGCGGCTGGCAGCCTGTTTGTCCTGTATTCGGCCAGCGGCAAAAACTGGGACCTGCTCATCAAGCAGGCCAGCTCGTTTGGTATCGGTCTGGTGGCGATGGTGGTGATCGCCCAGTTGGAGCCGCGCTTCATGGCGCGCTGGGTGCCGGTACTGTATGTCATCGGCGTCCTGCTGCTGGTAGTGGTGGATGTCATGGGTCACAACGCCATGGGCGCGACGCGCTGGATCAACATTCCCGGGGTGATCCGCTTCCAGCCTTCGGAGTTTCTCAAGATCATCATGCCGGCGACCATCGCCTGGTATCTGTCCAAACGCACGCTGCCCCCGCATTTGAAGCATGTAGCGGTCAGTCTCGCCCTGGTCGGTGTGCCGTTCATTCTGATCGTTCGCCAGCCTGACCTGGGGACGTCACTGCTGATTCTGGCCTCAGGTGCCTTTGTGCTGTTCATGGCCGGCCTGCGCTGGCGCTGGATTATCAGTGTGCTGGCGGCCGCTGTGCCTGCGGCGGTGGCCATGTGGTTCTTCTTTATGCACGACTACCAGAAACAGCGTGTGCTGACCTTCCTTGACCCGGAAAGCGATCCGCTGGGCACCGGCTGGAACATCATTCAGTCAAAGGCAGCCATCGGTTCGGGCGGCGTTTTCGGCAAAGGCTGGCTGCTGGGCACTCAGTCTCACCTGGACTTTCTGCCGGAAAGCCACACCGACTTCATCATCGCGGTGCTGGGTGAAGAGTTCGGTCTGGTAGGCATCTGCGCGCTGCTGATCATCTATATGCTGCTGATCGGCCGCGGGCTTGTGATTACTGCGCAGGCGCAGACATTATTCGGCAAACTGCTGGCCGGAGCGTTGACCATGACGTTTTTTGTTTACGTTTTCGTCAACATCGGTATGGTCAGTGGCCTGCTGCCAGTGGTGGGGGTGCCATTGCCCTTCATTAGCTACGGCGGAACTTCGCTGGTGACCCTACTGTCAGCGTTTGGGGTTTTGATGTCGATCCATACACACCGTAAATGGATTGCTCAAGTTTGATTAAGGTGAACTATTAAATGCAAGCAATGCGTAACTGGGCTCGATATGCTCCGGTGGTCGGTCTGGTGGGCATCCTTGGATCGGTGCAAGAGGCACTGGCCGGCGACTATGAAGGTTCGCCCCAGGTAGCGGAATTCGTCGGTGAGCTGACCCGCGATCACGGTTTTGCCGGTGAGCAGTTGATGAGCCTGTTCCGTGAGGTCGAGCGCAAGCAGGCCATTCTCGATGCCATTTCCCGCCCGGCCGAACGGGTCAAGCAGTGGAAAGAGTATCGGCCGATGTTCATCACCGATACGCGCATCGCCCGCGGTGTCGATTTCTGGCGTCAGCACGAGGCCGCATTGGCCCGCGCCGAGCAGGAATATGGCGTTCCGGCGCAGATCATCGTTTCGATCATTGGCGTGGAAACCTTTTTCGGCCGCAACACCGGCAATTACCGGGTGATCGATGCATTGTCGACGCTCGGTTTCGATTACCCGCCACGCGCCCAGTTCTTCCGCAAGGAGTTGCGCGAGTTTCTGCTGCTGGCGCGCGAACAACAGGTTGACCCCTTGACCCTCAAAGGCTCGTACGCCGGGGCAATGGGCCTGCCGCAGTTCATGCCGAGCAGTTTCCGCGCTTATGCAGTGGATTTCGACGGCGACGGCCATATCAACATCTGGACCGATCCGGACGATGCCATCGGCAGCGTTGCCAGTTACTTCAAGCGTCATGGCTGGGTAGCCGGGCAGCCGGTAGTCAGCCGCGCGACCGCACGTGGCGACCGGGTTGACGAAGGGTTGAGCCCTGCGCTTGATCCGGTAATGTCGGTCGGGGAGTTGCGACAGCTGGGCTGGGCGAGTCATGATGCGCTGCGCGACGATATGCCGGTGACGGCGTTCCGTCTGGAAGGCGACAATGGTCCTGAATACTGGCTGGGTTTGAACAATTTTTATGCAATCACCCGTTATAACCGCAGTGTGATGTACGCCATGGCCGTGTATCAGCTGTCTGAATCGTTGGTTCAAGCTCGAGGCGTCAAGTAATGCGGGCATTGCCGATTCTGCAAACATTCAAGCTTCTGGCGTTGACCGGCCTCGCAGTGCTGGTTGCCAGTTGCTCGTCGCCGTCACGTACAACCTCGTCACAGTCGCCAAAAGGCGGTGCCGCGGTGCGCTCGATGCCGGGGCTGGACATCAACCGTGCCCACAAGGACGGCGCGCCGTGGTGGGATGTGGATGTCTCGCGCATCCCCGATGCGACGCCGACCCTGCACACCGGTGCCTATAAGGCCAACCCGTATACGGTGCTGGGCAAGACCTATTTCCCGATGAGCGATTCAAAGCGTTACGTCGCTTCGGGCACCGCTTCCTGGTATGGCACCAAGTTTCATGGCCAGAACACCGCCAACGGCGAGGTGTATGACCTGTATGGCATGAGCGCCGCGCACAAGACCCTGCCGCTGCCCAGCTATGTCAAAGTGACCAACCTGGACAACAACCGCACGGTGATTCTGCGCGTCAACGACCGCGGGCCGTTCTATTCGGACCGCATCATCGACCTGTCCTATGCTGCCGCCAAAAAGCTGGGCTATGCCGAAACCGGCACTGCCCGGGTCAAGGTCGAAGGTATCGACCCGCAGGAATGGTGGGCCCAACGTGGCCGTCCGGCACCGCTGATGCTCAATCAGCCGCAAGTGATGGCCCAGGCCACGCCGCCCGCGCTGTCGACATCGACCGGAACCGTCGAGCAATACACGCCGCCACCGCAGCAACACGCCGCACCTGTCGTGCCGTTGCAGGTTGACGCAAAAAAAAACGCTTCAGGACAAGCCGCTGGGCTGTTTCTCCAGGTGGGAGCCTTCGCCAACCCGGACGCTGCGGAGCTCCTGAGGTCGAAACTGAGCGGGATGGTTCGAGCGCCGGTATTCGTCAGCTCGATAGCTCGCAATCAGCAAACGCTCTATCGGGTCCGGATGGGACCGATCGACACGCCGGGTGAAGCCCAGCAACTGCAAAACAGCGTCAGGTCGGCCAATCTTGGTCAGCCAAGCGTAGTGACATCGGATCAGTAAGTTTTATCGACAACCGTTCTCCGGCAACAATAGAGGACGGTATGCAGTC
Source organism: Pseudomonas savastanoi (assembly GCF_020917325.1). Taxonomy (NCBI): domain Bacteria; kingdom Pseudomonadati; phylum Pseudomonadota; class Gammaproteobacteria; order Pseudomonadales; family Pseudomonadaceae; genus Pseudomonas; species Pseudomonas savastanoi. The sequence goes on along the minus strand of NZ_CP076652.1, from coordinate 5,133,340 downwards.
GCAGGCGGCGCAGCTTTGCCATCAGGGCACGCGTTGCAGGTAACTGCCCACAAGGTCGTGTGTCGAACAGGCGACTTTGTCAGCCAGGGTTACAGCCTGGCGCCACGAGCCGTACCGAGGCGTTTTCGCCTCGCCGGTCTGTTCAGTTTTGCCCGCAAGGGCATGTTTGCCCATTAGGATTCTAGAGAGACGGATGAACATCACCACCTTTGCAAAACGTTTGTGCCTGCTTGTTCCACTGATTATCACCCCGACCGTCTGGGCGGCAGAGCAGATGACGCCTGCTGCACCGCAACTGGCAGCCAAGTCCTACGTACTGATGGATGCCACCAGCGGTAACGTTCTGGTCGAGAACAACGGTGACCAGCGTCTGGCGCCTGCCAGTCTGACCAAGCTGATGACCGCCTATATCGCGACCCTGGAAATTCGTCGCGGCCAGATCGGCGAGAACGATCCGGTGACCATCAGTGAAAACGCCTGGCGCACGGGCGGTTCGCGGATGTTCATCAAGGTGGGCAGCCAGGTGACGGTCAGCGACCTGCTGCACGGCATCATTATCCAGTCGGGTAACGACGCCAGTGTTGCGATCTCCGAGCACATTGCCGGCAGCGAAGATGCATTTGCCGACATGATGAACAAGACCGCTGGCGACCTGGGCATGACCAACAGCCACTTCATGAACCCGACCGGTCTGCCGAACCCCGAGCACTACTCGTCGGCTCACGACATGGCGATCCTGGCGCGTGCAATCATTCACGAAGACCCGGCTCACTATGCGATCTACTCGCAGAAAGAGTTCTTCTGGAACGGCATCAAGCAGCCTAACCGCAACCTGCTGCTGTGGCGCGACAAGACCGTTGACGGTCTGAAGACCGGTCACACCGACGAAGCCGGCTACTGCATGGTGTCTTCGGCTGTACGTGACGGCATGCGTCTGATCGCGGTAGTGTTCGGCACCAACAGCGAGCAGGCCCGCGCGGCTGAAACCCAGAAGCTGCTGACCTATGGCTTCCGTTTCTTCGAAACCCAGAACTTCTATCAGAAGGGCACCGAGCTGGCTCAGGCTACCGTCTGGAAGGGCACCGAGCGTCAGGTCAAGGCCGGTCTGGCTGAAGATCTGAGCATGACCATGCCCAAAGGCGACATGAAGAAGCTTTCCGCCAGCATGACCATGAACCCGCAACTGGTTGCGCCAATCGCCAAGGGCGACGTGATCGGCAAGGTCGAGGTCAAGAAAGACGATCAGGTGGTTCACACCGCTAATCTGATTGCGCTTGATGCAGTTGAGGAGGGTGGCATTTTCCGCCGCGTGTGGGATAGCATCCGCCTGTTCTTCTACGGCTTGTTCAACTGACCTTCCAGTAACTACTGCCGACCTTCTCGCGGCCTGCTCATGATCTGAGCGGGCTGCGTGTCCGTCGTCACGGCTTGTGAGACCTTTACTGCCATGACTGATACCGACATCAAGTCGCACAAAATCGAATTCCCCTGCGATGACTATCCGATCAAGGTGATCGGTGATACCAGCGTGGGCTTTACTGCTGCTGTCATGGAAGTCCTGCACAAGTACGCACAGGTCGACCTCAAGACGCTCGCCGAGCGTCAGAGCAGCAACGGCAAATACACCACCGTCCAGTTGCACATCGTCGCTACAGGCGAAGATCAATTGCGCGATATCAATAGTGCCCTTCGCGCTACGGGTTTCGTGCACATGGTGCTCTGATGACGGCTGCGCTGGGTTTTCGTGATCTGGGCCTGATCGATTACGAAACTGCCTGGCACGCCATGCAACGCTTTACCGATGGGCGTGGCCGCGAGGCTGCCGATGAGGTCTGGCTGGTCCAGCACCCCCCGGTTTTCACCCAGGGGCAGTCCGGCAAGGCCGAACATTTGCTGCTGCCGGGCAATATTCCTGTCGTACAGGTCGATCGTGGCGGCCAAGTGACTTATCATGGCCCGGGCCAACTGGTGGCTTACCTGATGCTGGACGTCAGGCGCCTTGGTTTCGGCGTTCGCGATCTGGTAACCCGGATCGAGAATACCCTTATTGCCTTGCTCGCCGACTACGGCGTCAAGGCAGCCGCCAAGGCCGATGCACCGGGTGTATACGTCGACGGCGCGAAAATCGCGTCGCTCGGTCTGCGCATTCGCAACGGCTGCTCGTTTCATGGTCTGGCGTTGAACGTCGACATGGACCTTGAGCCGTTCCGCCGCATCAACCCTTGCGGATACGCCGGGTTGGCCATGACCCAACTGAGCGATCAGGCAGGGCAGATAGAATTTTCCGAGGTAAGTGCCCGACTGCGTGCGCAGCTCGTCAAACACCTCGACTACGCTGAGCAGGCGACCCTTACGGGCGGAATAAACCATTATGACTGACACCGTGCAAACCCTGATCCCGACGCTGGATGTTTCCGAGCGAGTGGCCCGTCCGAAAGTCGAAGCGGGCGTCAAGCTTCGCGGAGCGGAAAAGGTTGCGCGCATCCCGGTCAAGATCATTCCAACGGTAGATCTGCCGAAGAAACCCGACTGGATTCGCGTGCGCATCCCCGTTTCTCCGGAAGTCGACCGTATCAAGCAATTGCTGCGCAAGCACAAGCTGCACAGCGTCTGTGAAGAGGCGTCCTGCCCGAACCTGGGCGAATGCTTCTCCGGTGGCACCGCAACGTTCATGATCATGGGCGACATCTGCACCCGTCGCTGCCCGTTCTGCGACGTGGGTCATGGTCGTCCGAAGCCGCTCGACGTCAACGAACCGAAGAGCCTTGCCATCGCAATTGCCGACCTGCGTCTGAAGTACGTAGTGATTACCTCGGTAGACCGCGATGACTTGCGTGACGGTGGTGCTCAGCACTTTGCCGACTGCATTCGCGAAATCCGCCTCCTGTCGCCGGGCGTACAGCTCGAAACACTGGTGCCCGACTACCGTGGCCGGATGGACGTGGCGCTGGAAATCACCGCTGCCGAGCCACCGGATGTGTTTAACCACAACCTGGAAACCGTGCCGCGTCTGTACAAGGCTGCGCGTCCGGGTTCGGACTACCAGTGGTCGTTGACCCTGTTGCAGCGCTTCAAACAGATGGTCCCGCATGTACCGACCAAATCCGGGCTGATGCTGGGCCTGGGCGAGACCGACGAAGAGGTTATCGAAGTCATGCAGCGCATGCGCGAGCACGACATCGACATGCTGACGCTGGGTCAATACCTGCAACCGTCGCGTAACCACCTGCCGGTGCAGCGCTTCGTGCACCCGGACACTTTCGCCTGGTTCGCCGAGGAAGGTTACAAGATGGGCTTCAAGAACGTCGCATCCGGGCCGCTGGTGCGTTCTTCGTACCATGCCGACGAACAGGCCAAGATTGCCAAGGCGATGCTCTGATAGATAGCGAGCGTTGAAACGAAGAAGGGCCAGGTAGCGATACCTGGCCCTTTTTTGCGGTTGATTATCGTGCCGATGCTCTGCGTTGGCATGCCGTTCTGGACGCTCTGCGTCCTCCCGATTACTGCCCCGCAGGCTTGCGCAGGGCCTCCAGCAATTCATGCGTCGGGTAACCATCGGCTGGCCAGCCGAATGACTGCTGCGCGCTACGAATGGCCTTGCGCGTATTGGCACCGATAATGCCGTCTGGTGCGCCTGCGTCGTACTGGCGTGCCGAGAGCAGGGTTTGCAGTTCAATGCGTTCAGAGCGGCTCAGCGGAGTGTCCCCGCGTGGCCATGCGCCTACTACGTAGCCAGCCCCTTTGAAGCGGTCAGAAAGCAGACTGATCGCCAGTGCGTAGGAGGTGGAGTTGTTGTACTTGAGAATGGCGCGGAAGTTATCCAGCACCAGAAAGGCTGGCCCGCGATAACCGGCTGGCAACAGCAAGGCGGCTTGCTGCTGGCTGGCTGCAACTGGAATCGCCGAGCCGTCCGGCTGTTTCAGGCCCAACTGCTGCCACTCCGCAAGACTCTTGCGGGTGGTCGAATCTGCCAGTGAGTAATCAAACCCGGAGCCGAGCACCACTTCAAAGCCCCAGGGCTGACCACGTTGCCAGCCAGAGCTTTGCAGGTAATGCGCAGTGGAGGCCAGGGCATCGGCGGGAGTGTTCCAGATGTCACGGCGGCCATCGCCGTCAAAGTCGACGGCGTGGGTGTTGTAGGTGGTCGGGATGAACTGGGTCTGGCCCATCGCACCGGCCCACGAACCCAGCATCTTGTCCGGTGTGATGTCGCCATGCTGGATGATTTCCAGCGCGGCCAGCAATTGGCTCTGCGCAAAACCCGGACGACGGCCTTCATAGGCCAGCGTAGCCAGCGAGCGAATGACGGATTGCGTGCCCTGGAACGACCCGAAATTACTTTCCATGCCCCATACCGCGACCAGCGCCTGACGATCCACACCATACTGCTGCTCGATCTTCTGCAGGTCGTCAGCGTATTGCGAAAGCAGCGCCTGCCCCTTGCGCACGCGTGCGGCGGAGATGGCACCGTCCAGGTATTCCCAGATCGGACGGGTGAACTCAGGCTGGCTGCGGTCGGCCTTGACCACGCTCATGTCGGGAGTGACACCGGCGAATGCCAGATCGAATACATCCGCCCGGATACCTGACTTTAACGCCTGAACACGAAAACCGGCCTGCCATTCGCTGAAGCTGACGGCGGGTTGAATCGTGAGGGTGTCATCAACGACCAGCGCAGGCGTAGGGGCTACGGCAGGAGCGTTTGTCTGTGCTTTGCTGGATTGAAGAGGCGTGGCATCGGCTGCAGTGGGTTTTTCTGCGCAGGCTACCAAGGCAATAAGGCTGGAGGCAGCGATGAGTTGGCGCAGCTGCGGGCGATGGGTAAAACGAGAAGGCATGCTTGAGTCCAAGGGTATTACCGTTAGGTGCAGACCATAACACGGCTAAGCGGTTGAAAGCGCCTCGGAGATGTTGCTCGATATCAGGCCGCCATAAAGCAGGAAGCCTCCCAGCTTTTAGACTGGAAGGCTTCGCGGCGGTAGCTGCCTTTGCCCTTGGCGGGTTGTTCCTGACGACTGCGGAACAATGGCTGGGCGATAATGGATTTGGCCTTGTTCGGCCGCTTTGGCTTGCTCATGGCGGGGGACTCCTGATGGGTGTTGTAAAACGCTGCAAATCATCGGGCAGATTGACGGTTGTGTCTAATAGTCGTGTGCTATGACGCTGAGCACGGACTTGAATGCAATACCTGTGGGAGCGAGCTTGCTCGCGAAGGGGGCAGTGCAGGCGCCTCACTTTGATTATCGTGCCGATGCTCTGCGTCGGCATGCAGTTCGTGACGCTCCGCGTCACAAGAGGACGCAGAGCGTCCTGAAGGGCATTACCACGCAGAGCGTGGGAACGAGAGTCGACAGCACCTGCCTACTCCGCAGGCAATGCCAGCCGTTGCCCGGCCATCAGCAGCGCCAGCCTGCTCAGGCTGCTCCAGGGCGAGCCTGCCGCCTGACCCTTGATCTGCGCATCGATGCGCTGTGCATCCATTAGCAGCTGGCTCCAGCGTTTTGCCGAATGGCGTTGCAGGGCTTTGCTCATCAGCGGCTTGCGCTTGTCCCAGATTGGCGGGCGGGCCGAGCTGAACACTTTGTCGAGCGGCACGCCCTGACTGAACTGCTGGGACATGTTGGCCAGTGCGCGCAGCTCGCGGGTCAGGGCCCAGAGGATCACGGGGGTTTCGACCCCTTCGCCGCGCAGGCCTTCCAGCATGCGCAACGCATGGGCTGCTTCGCCGTTGAGCACTGCATCGGTCAGACCGAATACATCGAAGCGTGCACTGTCGGCCACGGCCGCCTGTACTGTCTCGACGGTGATCTGGCCTTCTTCGGCCATCAACTTGAGCTTTTCGATTTCCTGCGCGGCTGCCAGCAGGTTGCCTTCGACCCGGGCAGCGATCAATTCGACAGCGTCCTGGGTCGCAGCAAGCCCTGCCTGAGAGAGGCGCTGGCGAATCCATTGCGGCAGTTGGCCAATGTCTACCGGCCAGATCTGCACGAACTGGGTTTGCGCACCCTCAACCAGTGCCTTGCCCCATTTGGTTTTCTGCGCACTGCCATCGAGCTTGGGCAGGCTGATCAGTAGCAGGGTGTCTTCGGCCGGCCTTGCGCAGTATTCCATGAGCGCCGCAGCGCCTTTGTCACCGGGTTTGCCTGAGGGTAAACGCAGTTCCAGAAGACGGCGCTCGGCGAACAGTGACATGCTGGCGCCGGCCTGAAGCAACGTACCCCAGTCGAAACTGGCGTCAGCGCTGAACACCTGTCGCTCATCGAAGCCTTGCTGGCGCGCAGCGGCGCGCACGGCGTCAGCCGCTTCCTGGCAGAGCAGCGGGTCGTCGCCGCTGATCACGTAGACAGGCGCAAGTGCACCTTGCAGGTGTTTACCCAGTTGGGCGGGGGCGAGTTTCATGAGTCAGAGCATGTCGGGGCCAGCTGACTGGCCCCGGACACTTACCTGGCCGGTACTTCGACAGGCGACTGCTGAGGCGTCTCGTCACGGATCCGCTGAGCGGCTTCCTGTGCGTCGGCTTCAGCCTTGGCAACTGCGTCAGCCTTGGCCTGCAGCTGTTCCAGGCGTGCCGGCGTCATCTGCTGCAAGCGCGCCATCAATTTCTGGATCAGGTCGTTGCGCATTTCCTGACGAACCTGGGCGGCTTCCTGATCGGAACCGGTCAGGTTGTTGCCATCGTGAACGTAGGAGCGGTCCGTGCTGACCTTGTCGCCGAGCAGGAAGCGATCTCTGTCGCCATGCACTTCATAGGTCAGGGTGGTGGTCAGCTGGTATTCAGCCGAGCGGCCCGAGCCCGAGTAGCTGACGGTGCGCTGGGTTTCGGCTTCGTTGGTCAGCATGAGCTTGTAAGGCGCGCCGGTGTAGACCTTGACGCCGGAACTGGTCAGCAGGCGAGTGAGTTGAGTCACGGTTTCGCCATAGGCGTTACGCGCGCTGACATCCAACTCCTTGATCGCCAGCTCGGTGGTGCCGGTGCCACGCAGCTGGAAGCCACAGGCACTCAACAGAACAGCCAGGCCCATCACCAGCAAATTGCGTTTGATCATCTTGATGCTCCCCTTGAATCCGTTTGGGCCGCCAGTGCGTACCCTGGAAATATGTTCGGCGCCCGGCGTTTGCCTGGCGCCCGATCCAATCAGCTTGCGACGATATTGACCAGCTTGCCAGGCACGACGATCACCTTGCGAATGGTCAGGCCATCAGTGAAGCGCAATACGTTCTCGTTGATACGTGCGGCCGCTTCGACTTCTTCGCGGCTGGCGCTGGCGGGCATTTCGATATGGCCGCGCAGTTTGCCGTTGACCTGAATCACCAGTTGCAGGCTGTCCTGAACCAGCGCATTTGCATCGCATGCAGGCCAGCCAGCGTCGATCACCGGCTCATTGTGGCCCAGTTGCGTCCACAGCTCGTGGCTGATGTGCGGCGTGATAGGTGCCAGCAACAGGGTGACCGTTTCCAGACCCTCTTGCAGCAGCGCGCGATCCTGCGGTGTGTCCTGCGGGGCTTTTTCCAGCACGTTCATCAGCGTCATCACTTGCGCGACAGCGGTGTTGAATTTCTGGTTCTGGCCAATATCCTGGCTCGCCTGTTTGATCGCCTGATGAATTGCGCGGCGGATGACTTTCTGCTCATCGGACAATGCCGCAACGTCCAGGCCGGTCGACGGGCCTTGAGCGATATGCGCCTGAGCCAGACGCCACACGCGGCGCAGGAAGCGATGCGAGCCTTCAACGCCCGAGTCGGACCATTCCAGGCTCATGTCGGGCGGGGAGGCGAACATCATGAACAGACGGCAGGTATCGGCACCGTACTGATCGATCATGGTTTGCGGGTCGATGCCGTTTTTCTTCGACTTCGACATCTTTTCAGTGCCGCCGATTTCCACCGGCAGGCCATCGCTGGTCAGCTTCGCGCTGATCACCTTGGCCTTGGCGTCTCTTTCCAGGGTCACGTCGGCCGGGTTGATCCAGGTCTTCTTGCCGCTGGTTTCCATGCGGAAGTAGGTTTCGGCGTTGACCATGCCTTGGGTCAGCAGGTTCTTGAACGGCTCGTTCGAGGTCACCAGGCCTTCGTCACGCATCAGCTTGTGGAAGAAGCGCGCGTAGAGCAGGTGCAAAATGGCGTGCTCGATGCCGCCGATGTACTGGTCCACCGGCAACCAGTGGTTGGCAGCGTTCGGCTCGACCAGACCACCCTCGTAATGCGGCGACGCATAGCGAGCGTAGTACCACGAGGACTCGACGAAGGTGTCCATGGTGTCGGTTTCGCGCTTGGCCGGTGCGCCGCATTTCGGGCAGCTGCATTCGTAGAACTCGGGCATGCGCGCCAATGGCGAGCCAGCACCGTCGGGCACTACGTCTTCAGGCAGGACAACCGGCAACTGGTCTTCAGGAACCGGCACGTCGCCACAGGTATCGCAATGCACGATAGGGATCGGGCAGCCCCAATAACGCTGGCGGCTGATGCCCCAGTCACGCAGGCGGAACTGGGTGCGCGACTGGCCGAGGGATTTTTTCACCAGTGCCGCTTCGATGGCATCGAATGCGGACTGGAAATTCAGGCCGGTGAATTCGCCGGAATTGATCAGCTCGCCATGCTCGCCGTAGGCCGGCTGCCATGGGGCAGGCGTCTGGTCGCCAGCACTGGTGCGTACTACGGGCTTGATCGGCAGACCGTACTGCGTGGCAAACTCGAAATCACGCTCATCGTGTGCCGGTACGGCCATGACAGCGCCATCGCCGTAGTGCATCAGCACGTAGTTGGCGACCCACACCGGCAGTTTTTCGCCGGTCAGCGGGTGCTCGACGAACAGCGAAGTCGGCTGGCCTTTCTTTTCCTGAGTGGCAACGTCGGCTTCGGCAACGCTTCCGCCTTTGCATTCATCGATGAACGCTTGCAGCTCAGGGTTGCCTTGAGCGGCCAGGGTTGCCAGCGGGTGTTCGGCGGCAACGGCGACATAGGTCGCGCCCATCAGTGTGTCAGGGCGGGTGGTGAAGACTTTCAGTGCACCGGCTTCGCCGATCGAGGCCTGATCGTACGGAAACTGCACTTCCATGCCGCGCGACCTGCCGATCCAGTTGCGCTGCATGGTCTTGACCTGTTCAGGCCAGCCCGGCAGCTCGTCGAGGCTTTCCAGCAGCTCGTCGGCGTAGGCGGTAATTTTGAAGTAGTACATCGGGATTTCGCGCTTTTCGATCAGCGCGCCGGAACGCCAGCCGCGGCCGTCGATGACCTGCTCGTTGGCCAGTACGGTCTGGTCGACAGGGTCCCAGTTGACGGTGCCGTTCTTGCGGTAGATCACGCCTTTTTCGAACAGGCGAGTGAACAGCCATTGTTCCCAGCGGTAGTAATCAGGCTTGCAGGTGGTGACTTCGCGCGACCAGTCAACCGCCAGACCCAGGCTCTTGAGCTGGTTCTTCATGTAGGCGATGTTTTCGTAGGTCCACTTGGCCGGCGCGACGTTGTTGTCGATGGCGGCGTTTTCGGCCGGCATGCCGAACGCGTCCCAGCCCAGCGGCTGCAGGACGTTCTTGCCCAGCATGCGCTGGTAACGGGAGATCACGTCACCAATGGTGTAGTTGCGCACATGACCCATGTGCAGCTTGCCGCTCGGGTAAGGAAACATCGACAGGCAATAGAAAGTGTCCTTGCCTGGCTGTTCACTGACTTCAAAAGACTTTTGCTCATCCCAGAATGTTTGGGCAGCGGCTTCGATTTCGCGGGGCTGATAGAGTTCGTGCATGGCTACTTTTTACTAAAGATTAGTGACCCTTGACCTCTTCATTGCTTCGCCGAGTCAGGTCGGCACCGCGTGGCGGACAATTGCAACTGTCTGTGCGGTGCGTTCGGGCTCAAGAGCACGGAAGTGGAATTACAGGAAGCGCAGTAGCATACATGAGGGCTGTCTATCGAGGGAAACCCTGATTGCGCCTCGCGGGGCTCAAAGCCCGGCTGACAGCCCCATCTGCCCGTTGGTCGCAGTTCCATGCCGGTTTGCACAGCAGCGCTAAGCTCAATTTCGAGGGTGATGATTATCTTCGATGAGGTGAGCGGATGACCGAGTTGCAGCATGTAATAAGCCTGTCCGAGCTGTATGAACGTCTGATCGACCGCCTCGGGCTTGCGCTCGAGACGGCAAGTACTTCAGTCAGGCTACGAAACGAGTCGCCAGCCGAGCTTGAGCTCAAGGGCTTGAGCAGTGCCGAATTCCAGCTGATCGAAGCCTATCTGGAAAAAGGCCTGAGGGCTGCGGACGTCGCTGTCAGGGAGCGCCTGGTGTTCCAGCCGGATCTCGGCAGGCCTTCCAGAGCGTCAGCGACTATCATCTGGCTGAAAGACAGGCGACGAGGCGGGGGCCTGGCACGGTTGGGTCGCCACAGTTAAGTACTTAAAATCTCGCTTCTGCGCGCAGGCGAAGGGCCTGCTTACTTCGGGCGTTGTCGCCTGGCTTCAAACATTCTAGGCTGCGGACATCCATGGAGATGTCCCGATGCCTCTGCGCTACCTGCTCAAAACCCTCCTGTTGCCGCCCGGTATCCTCTTTGTTCTGCTCATTCTTGGCTGGTGGTTGCGTCGCTCCCGTCCGCGCCTGGCAACGGCATTTTTTGCCGTCGGTCTCGGCGGGTTATGGCTGATGAGCCTGCCTGTGGCGGTGGAATTCGCTGCCCGAAAAATTGAGCAGGTCCCGCCCTTGCCGCAGCAGCAATGGGCAACACTGGCGCAGCAGGCGGACGCCATTGTGGTGCTGGGCAATGGCCGTGAGCGCAATTCTCCGACGTGGGGCACAGATACACCGACCGGGCTGGGGCTGGAGCGACTGCGTCTGGCGGCGCGGTTGTCGAAAGCGTCCGGGCTGCCAATACTCACCACCGGCGGCTTGCACTTTGACCAGCCGCCCAGTGAGGCGTCGATCATGGCGCAGGCGCTGCATGATGATTTTGGTGTGACGGTACGCTGGCAGGAAGGGCTGAGCCGTACAACATGGGAAAACGCGACGATGACCGCTGCGGTTCTTCAACCGCTAGGTATCAAGCGCGTGGTGCTGGTCACGCAAGCCTGGCACATGCCACGAGCGCGCTGGAGTTTCGAACAGGCGGGTTTTACCGTGGTGAGTGCGCCGGTCGGCTTTCTCGGTGTCGACAACGCCCGACCCTTTGGTGGCTGGCTGCCTGAAAGTCGTGTGTTCACGCAAAGCGGCGTGTTGCTTAACGAAGCGGCAGGCTGGCTGGTTTATCCTTGGATTTATCCGGCCAGCCACTGACTCCTTAACCGGTATCGCCTGAAAACAGGCGATACCGGCTTCATGCAATCAGACGGTTTTGGCAATCCGTGCGGCCATCAATGCCCAGCCGAACAGCAGCAGGCAGACAATTGCCAGTGGCCATGAGCGCCAGCGCAGGTAAGGCGTGAGTTCGTGCATCGGCACCACTTCGCCGTACAGCACGCCGCGTTCGAACTGCGGAATCTGTACCGTAATCCTGCCAAACGGGTCGATCAGTGCTGTCACGCCGTTGTTGGTGGCGCGGATCATCCAGCGGCCCGCTTCAAGGGCGCGCATCTGGGCCATCTGCAAGTGTTGCAACGGACCAATCGAGGTGCCGAACCAGGTGTCATTGCTCACGGTCAGCAACAGATCGCTTTGCGCCGACAGGCCTGCGGCGAACTCTGGATAGACCACTTCGTAGCAGATAAACGGCGCAATATGATAACCCTTGGCCTGCAACAGCGCCTGGTCGTTCGGGCCCCGAGCGAAGTCCGACATCGGCAGGTCGAAGAAGGAAATCAACCCGCGCAACAGGTCCTGCAGTGGCACGTACTCGCCGAATGGTACGAGCTTTTGTTTGAAGTAGGTGCCGTCGCCCTGACCGGTAACCGTGATGCCGTTGTAATAACGATACTCACCGCGCCCGGTCGGCTCACGCACCGGCACGCCGGTGATCAGCGCTGCGCCGCGGTCCGAAGCGAACTTGCCCATCATCGCCAGATAGCCTTCTGCGCTTTCCTTGAGCACCGGTACGGCGGTTTCCGGCCAGACGATCAGGTCAGCCTGCTGCGAACGGAAGGTCATGTCCCGATACAGCGCGAGCTGATCATTGAGCTTTTGCGGGTCCCATTTCATGCTTTGTTCTATGTTGCCCTGCATCGCCGCGACTTTCAGCGGCGGGCCGGACGGTGATGTCCAGGCATGATCCTTGAGTCCCAGGCCAGCAATCCACGGCGCCAGCAACAGCACCACACCCGTCGCCAGAAACGATTTGCGTGCCCGCAAGCGGTGCAGGTTGCACAGCAGTGCAGCAGTCAGGCCCAGTGAGAACGATATAAGCCATACACCGCCGACCGGGGCGAGCCCGGCAAGTGGTCCGTCAAGCTGGCTGTAACCGGAATAGAGCCACGGGAAACCGGTAAGGAACCAGCCGCGAAATGCCTCCTGCCACAGCCATAGCGCTGCAAACGCCAGTGCATCGGCCAACGGCGCTTCGTTGCGACGTAGCCAGCGCGCCCAGACCCAGGCGGGCAGGGCGAAAAACAGGGCAATGGCGGCGATGAACAGCAGCATCAGCAGCCCGGCCAGCAGTACCGAAGCACCACCGTAGGTATGGATGCTGACGTAGATCCAGCTGGTGCCCGCGCCGTACAGGCCAAAGCCGTAACACCAGCCACGAGCCAATGCCTGGCGCGGACTTAGCTCGCGCAGCCCCAGATAGAACAGGGCCACCGACACCAGCACCAGCGGCCAGAAGTCGAATGGTGCCAGGGCCAGGGTCGTGAGCCCGCCAGCCGCCAGGGCCAGCAGGTTACCGGGCCAGCCGGGGCGGGTTATCCAGCGCATGTAGATTCCTTAAAGCAGCATCAAGTGGTTACGGACGTGAAATGGGGGTCACGCGCAGCAAATGAATGCGGCGGCTGTCAGCGCTCAGGATGCGGAAACGATATGCACCGATTTCAGTGATTTCGTTGCGCTTGGGCAGATGGCCGAAGGCGTTCATCACCAGGCCGCCCACGGTGTCGAACTCGTCGTCGGAGAACGCACTGTCGAAGAATTCGTTGAAATTCTCGACCGGCGTGAGGGCCTTGACCAGGAAGTCACCGCTGGGCAGTGGTTTGATATAGCTGTCTTCCTCGACGTCATGCTCATCTTCGATATCGCCGACGATCTGTTCCAGCACGTCTTCGATGGTCACCAGACCTGCCACACCGCCGTATTCGTCAATGACGATGGCCATGTGGTTGTGGTTGGCGCGAAATTCGCGCAGCAACACGTTGAGGCGCTTGGATTCGGGCACGAACGTAGCCGGACGCAGCAGCTTCTTGACGTCGTCGCTGTCGCCGTCGGCTTTAAGGATCAGTGGTAGCAGATCCTTGGCCAGCAGCACACCGAGCACGTCATCGTGGCTCTCGCCGATCACCGGATAGCGCGAGTGCGCAGCATCGATGACCGCAGGCAGAAATTCACGGGGTGTCTGGGTCGCCTTGATGCTGATCATCTGCGAGCGCGGCACCATGATGTCGCGTACTTGCAGGTCAGCCACTTGAATGGCGCCCTCGACGATGGCCAGCGCTTCGCTGTCCAGCAGTTTGTTCTGGTGGGCTTCGCGCAGCAGCTCAAGCAGCTCCTGGCGGTTTTTCGGCTCATGGACAAAGGCCTGGGTCAGTTTACCCAACCATGACTTTTGCCCGTTGCTCGATCGGTCTTCGCTCATAGCCCTTACTCGTGGTCCTTGCTTGGTGTGTCTGAATGGGGGTGGTCGGCACTTTCATCTTCGGCGTAAGGATCGGGGTAGCCCAGCTCCTCAAGCAACGTTCGTTCCAGTGCTTCCATTTCTTCGGCTTCTTCATCATCGATGTGGTCGTAACCCAGCAGATGAAGGCAGCCATGAATGACCATGTGTGCCCAGTGCGCGTCAACGGACTTGCCTTGTTCAGCGGCTTCGCGGTTGACCACCGGGACGCAGATGACCAGGTCGCCCAGCAACGGGATGTCCAGCATGTCGTCCGGAACATCCGCCGGGAATGAAAGCACGTTTGTAGCGTAATTTTTATGTCGCCAGGTGTGATTGAGCTCGCGCCCTTCGTTTTCGTCGACGAGGCGGATGGTCAGCTCGGAATCGGCACTGCGCTGACGCAAGCCCATTTCACACCAGAGGCGGAATCGGGCTTCGTCGGGGGCGCTTGTTTCGCTTGCAATCTGCAGGTCCAGCTCAAGCATCGCGGTTCTTGTCCCGTGGGTAACTGTTGTTGCCCGACGAACCGTCGCTGAGCTGATCATCGAAGCGCTCGTAGGCCTCGACAATGCGCTGCACCAGCGGGTGGCGAACCACATCCTTGGGTTTGAAGTGCGTGAAGCTGATGCCCGGCACGTCCTTGAGCACATCGATGACATGCGTCAGCCCCGACCGGGTGCCCTTGGGCAGGTCGACCTGGGTGATGTCGCCGGTGATCACGGCGGTAGAGCCGAAGCCGATACGGGTCAGGAACATCTTCATCTGCTCGACAGTGGTGTTCTGACTCTCGTCGAGAATGATGAAGCTGTTATTAAGGGTGCGTCCGCGCATGTAAGCCAGCGGTGCCACTTCAATGACCTGCTTCTCGATCAGCTTGGCGACGTATTCGAAACCGAGCATCTCGTACAGCGCGTCATACAGCGGGCGCAGGTACGGGTCGATCTTCTGGGCCAGATCGCCGGGCAAGAAGCCCAGTTTCTCGCCCGCTTCGACCGCCGGGCGCACCAGCAGGATGCGACGAATCTGCTCGCGTTCCAGCGCATCGACTGCGCAGGCAACCGCCAGGTACGTCTTGCCAGTACCCGCAGGGCCGATGCCGAAGTTGATGTCGTTGCTGAGGACTTCCTTGACGTAACGCTGCTGGTTCAGGCCGCGCGGGCGAATCATGCCCTTTTTGGTGCGCAGCGAGACGCCGACTTCGGCGGCAGGGTGGTTGTCGAGGCCGTCCACGCCTGATTCCTGAAGGAACAGGTGGACCATGTCCGGCGTCAGCTCGGTACCTTTGGTTTCCCGGTACAGGCGGCGCAGAAGATTCTCGGCGGAGTGATTTTGTTTTGAGTCGCCAATGAGCTCGAATTGATTGCCGCGATTGCGGATCTCGATGTCCAGGCGTTGCTCGATCAGGCGCAAGTGCTCGTCGAGTTGCCCGCACAGGTTGGCGAAACGATGGGCCTCGAAAGGCTCGAGGGTGAAGCGATGAGGTTCTATGGGTGCGTTCAAGGTCGTTTAATGGCCGTCCGGCGGCAATTGAGATGTATTGAAGAATACCCCTGGCGCTGGTTGTGTGAAAGCTTTGCCGTGTTAAAGGCCGCGCCAGGGATTCACCGTGCTCAATGGTAGGGACCGCGCAGAACCGAATTCATTCGGCGATTCGTTTCTGCGGCGACATTCAAGGTTTACTGTAGCAGCGAGCCACGCAGAGAGTGAGGCTGCGCATCATCAATGTGTACGTCGGCAAACTGCCCGATCAGCTTCGGGTTGTTGCAGCGAAAATTCACAATCCGGTTGTTCTCGGTGCGGCCCTGCAGTTCGCCAGGGTCTTTCTTCGAATAGTCGGTTACCAGAATGCGCTGGATGCTGCCCACCATCTGCCGGCTGATCTCGAAACCCTGCTGGTTCAGGCGGTGTTGCAGCGCGGCCAGGCGCTCTTTCTTGAGGGCTTCTGGCGTGTCGTCTTTCAGATCTGCGGCAGGCGTACCCGGGCGCGGGCTGTAGACGAACGAGAACGAGAAGTCGAAACCTACGTCTTCAATCAGCTTCATGGTGTTGTCGAAATCTTTTTCGGTCTCGCCGGGGAAGCCAACGATGAAGTCGGAACTGATGCTGATGCCCGGCACGGCCGCCCTGAGCTTGCGCAAGCGGGACTTGTATTCCAGCGTGGTGTGGTTGCGCTTCATGGCCGCCAGAATGCGGTCGGAGCCCGACTGCACCGGCAAGTGCAGGTGTTTGACCAACTCCGGCACTTCCGCATGGGCCTGAATCAGGCTGTCGGAAAACTCCAGCGGGTGCGAGGTGGTGTAGCGAATACGGTCGATGCCATCGACGGCGGCAACCACGCGGATCAGGTCCGCCAGGTCTGCAACGCGACCGTCGTGGGTGGTGCCGCGATAGCCGTTGACGTTCTGCCCCAGCAGGGTGACTTCACGCACGCCGTTTTCGGCGAGGTGGATGACTTCGCTCAGCACATCGTCAAACGGCCGGCTGACTTCCTCGCCACGTGTGTAGGGCACCACGCAGAACGTGCAGTATTTGCTGCAGCCTTCCATCACCGATACATAAGCGCTCGGACCATCGACGCGCGGCTCGGGCAGATGGTCGAATTTTTCGATTTCCGGGAACGAGACATCGACCTGCGGCAAGCGGGTGATACGCGCTGCGTCGATCATTTCCGGCAGGCGGTGCAGGGTCTGGGGGCCGAACACCACGTCCACATAGGGCGCGCGATCACGAATGGCTGCGCCTTCCTGGCTGGCAACGCAGCCACCAACAGCAATCACCATTTCCGGATTGGCCAGCTTCAGTTCACGCCAGCGGCCAAGCTGGGAGTACACCCGGTCCTGGGCGCGCTCGCGAATCGAGCAGGTATTGAGCAGGATCACGTCGGCGTCTTCCGCGCGAGCGGTGACTTCCAGGGCCTGATGTTCGCCCAGCAGATCGACCATGCGCGAGCTGTCGTACTCGTTCATCTGGCAACCGTGGGTTTCGATATAAAGCTTCTTGGCCATGCGTGATCATCAACCGTATCAGTGAACCGAGCATTATAAGGATGAAGGGCTCGGGTTCCTAGCGTTGGCTGTCCGATGGACATGCTATAGTCCGTGCCCCTTTTTCATCTCCGATCGTTACCCGCCCGTTATGACCAAACGCGAAGCTCCAATCTACAAGGTGATTTTCCTCAACCAGGGACAGGTGTTCGAGATGTACGCCAAGCAGATCTATCAAAGTGATCTGTGGGGCTTTCTGGAAGTTGAAGAATTCGTTTTCGGCGAACGCACGACGGTTGTGGTGGACCCGAGCGAAGAGAAGCTCAAGGCCCAGTTCGAAGGCGTGGTGCGCAGTTTCGTGCCGATGCATTCGATTGTGCGTATCGACGAAGTCGAGCGCATGGGCACGCCGAAGATCAGCGAAGCGCGCGGCAGCAGCAACGTAATGCCGTTTCCCATGCCGATGCCGGAAAAATAAGTCTGAGTCGCAAGTGCCCTGAGCTATTGCTGGTCAGGGCAGCGGAGAGAAGGGGCTGCGCCCTTCGGCGGTCTGCAGTTCAAGCAGGTATTTGCGGAAGATCTGCCCCAGTACCTGGGTGGCAACTTCCAGTTCGTCGCGCTGCATCTTTGCCGACACCTCGTCGGCGGCATCCAGCGCCTCTTCAGAGCCATTGACTGCGGCCATCTTCAGCACGATATACGCCTGAATGTTATTGGCCTGCACCCCTTCGCCACGGCTGAACATCAAGCCCAGTTGATACTGCGCCTGGGCATGGCCCTGCAATGAGGCCTGCTCGAAGTAATTCAGCGCCTGCGGCAAATCGCGAGGTGCATTTTTGCCCTCGTAATAGAACTCACCCAACTCGTACTGCGCCTGCGCATCCCCACCCTTGGCGGCCTGCTGGCACGCTTCAAGCGCAGCGGGCAGGTTCTCTGGCTGGGTATTGAGGGTGCAACGACCCATCGCCGGGATTAACAACGAGTTGCCGCCAGCAGTCGCCAGCAGGGGATAGACAAGCAACAGGCAGCCCAATACAAGGGTGCGGCCGGTGCGGTTCATGGGAGTCGACTTACCTCTGAAAAAGGTGCGGGCATGCCCGGCCAGCTAAACGTGCTGGCTGCGCATTATGAAATAAGCAGAGCCAACCTTACAAAGTCTTTACGGATTTTCTGCTGCACGGCGTTGAAAACGCCCTTCTTTAGGGGGGCATTACCTGAAACAACACTTCCAGTGACCTGTGTTTGCAGCATCCGCCCTGCATTGTAGAAGCAAAATACGTACTTAGCGTTCCGTTTCATTCACAGGCATCACTCGCGCCGGTTCAATGACACCCGGCGCGGGTGAGTCTGACGAGCTTATTTCAGCGCAGCAAACGCTTTTTCAGCGGCATCGAGTGTCAGTTTCAACTCGGCATCACCATGGGCGATGGAGGTGAAACCGGCTTCGAACGCGCTCGGCGCGAGGTACACGCCACCTTCCAGCATCAAGTGGAAGAAACGTTTGAAGCGCTCGGCATCGCTGGTCATCACGTCTTCAAACGTTACGATTTCAGGGGCTTCACTGAAGTACAGGCCGAACATGCCACCCGCCTGGGTCGTCACGAACGCAATGCCTGCTGCATCGGCGCGCTGTTGCAGGCCTTCGAGCAGGCGACGGGTGTAGTCGCTCAATTCATCGTGAAAGCCCGGGCGGCTGATCAGGCGCAGGGTGGTCAGGCCGGCAGCCATCGCCAACGGGTTACCCGACAGGGTGCCCGCCTGATAGACCGGGCCAAGCGGTGCAATGTGCGACATGATTTCGCGTTTGCCGCCAAAGCAGCCGACCGGCATACCACCGCCGATGATTTTGCCAAAAGTGCTCAGGTCGGGCGTCACGCCGTAGTAAGCCTGTGCGCCACCGAGGGCTACGCGGAAACCGGTCATCACTTCATCGAAAATCAGCAACACGCCGTGCTCGTCGCACAGGTCGCGCAGACCTTGCAGGTAGCCAGGCGCAGGCGGCACGCAATTCATGTTGCCAGCAACGGGCTCGACGATGATGCACGCCACTTCCTGACCCACTTCAGCCAACAGGTCACGCACGGCGTCGAGGTTGTTGAAGGGTACGGTCAGGGTGTGTTTCGCGAACGCCGCCGGTACGCCAGGCGAGCTGGGTACGCCCAGGGTAAGGGCACCGGAGCCAGCCTTGACCAGCAGGCTGTCGGAGTGACCGTGGTAGCAGCCTTCGAACTTGATGATGCTGTCGCGGCCGGTGAAACCACGGGCCAGACGGATCGCACTCATGGTCGCTTCAGTGCCGGAGCTGACCATGCGCACCATTTCCATGGACGGTACCAGTTCGCAGACCAGATCGGCCATTTCGGTTTCCATGGCCGTCGGTGCACCGTAAGACAGGCCGTGTTCCAGCTGGCTGCGCACGGCATCGAGCACTTCCGGGTGGCTATGGCCAAGAATCATCGGCCCCCAGGAGCCCACGTAATCAACATAGCGTTTGTCGTCTTCGTCAGTCACGTAAGCGCCCGCAGCATGCTTGAAGAACAGCGGCGTACCACCCACGCTCTTGAAAGCACGAACCGGCGAATTGACGCCACCGGGGATGTGTTTTTGGGCGTTGGCGAACAGTGTTTCGGAACGGGACATGATCGGGTCTCTGCTTTGAAACGGGGAATTCGTGTCTACGCTGGGGTCAGCCGAGGCGGGCAGCTTCAGGGTGGGCTGCTTTATTGGGTGGCATGAGCCAGAGAAGGCGCAGGAACGCGCACTATATCAAATGAAGGAGGATCCACGTACTCGTGGGAGCGAGCTTGCTCGCGAAGGGGGCAGTGCAGACCCCGAAAACAGAGCATTTTGAACCATCGCCTTCGCGAGCAATGCGGATCCCCGGTCACTCCCACAGCAATTCTGCTCTACAACAACGCCATGAAGGCTTTTGCCCGGCGCGTCACTTCCTGGGTGTTTTCAGCGCCGAACAGGCCGTGTACCACGGCGAGCAGGTCTGCTCCATGTTCGACCAGTTGCGGGGCGTTTTCGAGGGTGATGCCGCCGATCACGGCAATCGGCAAGTGAACCCTGGCACGCACCTGAGCAATCAGGTCCAGCGGTACTGCGGGTGCGCCGGGCTTGGTCAGGGAGTTGAAGAACCTGCCAAATGCTACGTACGTAGCGCCATCAGCCTTTGCCTGCTCGGCCAGTTCCAGACTGCCGTGACAGGTGGCACCGACAATCGCCTTGTGCCCCAGCAGGGCACGCGCATCCGGCAACGAGCCGTCGGTCTGGCCCAAATGCACACCCACGCCCAGACGCGCCGCCAGTTCGGCGTCATCGTTGATGATCAGTCGCGTCTTGTAGCGCTCGCAGAGTTTGAGCAGCTCAGTCGCTTCGCGCAGACGGCGGGACTCGTCACTGGTCTTGTCGCGGTATTGCAGCAGCGTCACGCCGCCATCCAGCGCAGCTTCGACGTACGAGAGAAATTTGCCGGACAGCAACTGGCTGTCGGTAATGGCATACAGGCCACGTAGTTTCATGAATCGAGCCTCATGGCGATGTGTTACGAGCAAAAATCCAGCGGCAACCGACGAGGCACAAATTGCCCGCGGCCCAGCTGCTCGGCGTCCCTGAGCGTTCGCCAGGTGTAGTCCAGCGCCGATCTTACCGCGCTGACCAGTTCTTCTCCCTGGGCAATACGCCCGGCCAGTGCGCTGGCCAGTGTGCAGCCTGAACCGTGGTAGCTGCCGGGTAGACGTTCGCAAATGAAAGTGTGGGTCTGGCCGCCACGCACATAAAGACGATTATGGATTTGCTGCTCGTCACCATGACCGCCAGTGATTAGCAGGTATTCACAAAACAGCAGTAGCTTGTCGGCGCACTCGTCCGCAGTACCCTCAGGCAGCTCGGCAAGAATGCGTGCTTCCGGAAGATTGGGGGTCGCGATGGTCGACAATGGCAGCAGCCGTTCGCGCATGGCGTAGCCGACTTCGTCCTTGCCCAGCCGTCCGCCGCCGCCAGCACGCAGCACCGGGTCGCAGACCATTGGCAAATGCGGGTGAGCGAGAAGCAGGTCGACGACCGTGTCGACCATCTCCAGCGAACCGAGCATGCCCAGCTTGACGGCGGCTACGTTCGAATCGTTGAGGACGGCATTGGCCTGGGCCATGACCCATTCGCGATCGAGCACGCGAAAATCACTGACATCTACAGTGTCTTGCACGGTGAGCGCAGTAATCGCCGGAGCGGCGTGACAGCCTTGGGCGAGCAGGGCTTCTATATCGGCCTGCATACCGGCACCGCCACTAGGGTCGTGGCCGGAGAGGCAAAGGACAACGGGGCGGGAGCTATAGATATTCATGGTGCGCGAGCTTATCACTAAACCTTTCGCGGGCCGCTCGGGGTACCGGGTTTTTCTTGCTGGTAATGGTCCGTCGGCGACTGCCGCAGATTCGACAAGCCTGCAAAAAATACTCATGTTTGGCCTGAAATAGCCGATATAGAGCTATTGCCTTGATTTTTATCGCGATACTGTCTTTACGCTATTAGCGGCTATGCTTGTGTGGTCAGACCCATTACCGACGGTTTGCATCGTTTTTTATACCAATGTCTGCCGGGTTATCCCAACATTCAATGGTCTGTTTGAATCATTAGCCTGTTTCAAGGACAGAAAATTGCGGGGCGTCGTAATCAATGGATGGATTGAACGCGACGACCTACCTTGGGGCTTCAATGCGCTATCTGTTGATCATTCTGGCTCTTTGGCTGCCGTTGCAGAGTCATGCAGTCGAGTTTGATGAAAACACTCGTTTTCTGCCGTTGGGTCGTGCCATTCAGGTATTCGAAGACCCGACCGGCGAGGCGACCATTGAAAGCGTCATCGCCGCCGCTCACGCCGGTGCCTTTCAGTCCGTGCCTGCCGGGACCTTCAACGCCGGGTATTCGCATTCCGCCTTCTGGCTGAAAGTCGAGCTGACCTATCGCCCGATAGACGCCAGCATCCATAACGACTGGTTGCTGGAACTGGCCTATCCGCCAATGGACCACGTTGATTTCTATGTCCCGGATGCCGACGGGAATCCCGGGCGGGTCTGGCAGACCGGCGACATGTTGCCGTTCTCCAGCCGCCAGTTCGCCCAGAACAACTACCTTTTCCAGCTGGACCTGCCAGCGGGTCAGACGCGAACCCTGTACATGCGCATACGCAGTGAAGGGTCGGTTCAGGCTCCGCTCAATCTCTGGTCTACTCACGCCTACCTCGAGGCGCAGCCCACCAAGGTTTACGTCTTCGGACTGATCTACGGCGTGCTGCTGGGCATGCTGGTCTATAACCTGTTCATCTACCTCAGCGTCCGTGAGGTGGATTACCTGTACTACCTGCTGTATGTCGCCTCGTTCGGGCTTTACCAGATGTCGATCAACGGCGTCGCAATTGAATACCTGTGGCCTGACAGCCCCTGGTGGGCAAATGCGTCGACGCCCTTTCTGATGGCGCTGGCCACGCTGTTCGCGTGCCAGTTTTCCCGCAGTTTTCTGGGTACGGCACAGTTGGCGCGCTGGCTGGACCGCTTGCTGCTGATAGTCATCGGCGCTGCTGTGCTGGTGATGGGCATGGCCTTGTTCCTGGGTTACGGGCCAGCCCTGCGCGGGGCCACTCAACTGGTCATGACAGGGGCCGTGACGATCTACCTGGCGGGCATTGTCGCCATCATGAAAGGCGAGCGGGTAGGGCGCTATTTTGTGCTGGCCTGGTCGGTCTTCATGGTCAGCGGGTTGATCTTCGGGCTGATGCTGCTGGGCTATTTGCCCAACACTTTCCTGACCATGTACGCCTCGCACATCGGCACGGTGCTGGAAATGGCATTCCTTTCCATGGCGCTTGCCGACCGTATCAACCATGCCCGGTGCCAGCAGGCGCGAACGCTGCTGGCGGCAGGTCAGGATCTGGAGCGTCTCAATCAGCAATTGGCCAACAGTAACCGGCTGAAAGATGAGTTCCTTGCCACGCTTACCCATGAGCTGCGCACGCCGATGAACGGCGTGATCGGGTCGCTGGAAGTGATGCAGACACTCGATATGGATGACGAGCTGGAGATGTATCAGCAAACGGCTGCCAGTTCCGCGCGCGACATGATGAGTATGATCAACGGCATTCTGACCCTCACCGAACTTCAAGCCGGTGTGCTGTATGCCGACTGCAATGCCTTTTCGCCCGAAGACCTCGCCGACAGGCTACGCAATCGCTTCCTGGGCGCCGCTCAGTCCAAGGGGCTGATTTTGACGCTCGATCTGGACGATAAGCTGCCGCCGTGCCTGCGTGGCGACATCGGCAAGCTCTACCAGTGCATCGAGTGCCTGATGGACAACGCGATCAAATTCACCCGTAAGGGCGCGGTGCAAGTGCGCTTCAGCGGGCACCCGCAGGATCTGGAGCGCATGTACCTGCGGGTTGAAGTGATGGACAGCGGCATCGGTTTCAGCCGACTGGACGAAGCCCAACTGTATCAACACTTCTTTCAGGTCGACGGCTCCATGACCCGCGAATACGGCGGGCTGGGCATTGGTCTGGCGATTTGCCGGAAGCTGGTCGAGCTGCAGGGTGGCGAGCTGAGTCATCGTTCCGAGCCAGGCAAGGGCAGTTGCTTTACCTTGAACGTCCCGATGCTGATGGTTGTACCGGGCGCAGTGCGCAGAGCCCCAGAACTCAAAGCCCAGTGGGGTATATAAAGCGTCGTTTGATGTGCGCATCAGGTAAAAGCGCCGAGATTTCGGCGGCTACGGCACTTTTGCAAGTGTCGGGCGCGTGATTCACTGTCTGCATGTTGCGTGTGCACACAGGCAGGAGATGACTCATGAACCTGAATCAATTCGCCGAAACCCACGAAGTCACCAATCAACCGCCACCGCTGGACGGGGCGAACCTCTACCGTATCGACGTGCCGCTTCAGGAGTGGAGCAGCCGCTTCGGTGCGGGCTGGGCGCAACCGCGTATCGACGCTTACGGTGCGCTGGCAGGCGGCCCGCTGATGGAGGCGGGCTTTCTGGCCAATAAGAACAAGCCTGCATTCGCCAGCCATGACCGTTACGGGCACCGCATCGATCTGGTCGAATTTCACCCGGCGTACCACCAGTTGATGAGCGCTGCCATCGAGCACGGCATCCCGTCGCTGCCGTGGACCGATCCGCAGCCCGGCGCTCACGTGGCGCGTGCGGCCATGAGTTATCTGCATACCCAGGCAGAGCCTGGCAGCGGCTGCCCGCTGACCATGACTTTCGCCAGTGTTCCCGCACTCAGGCTGCAGCCGGATCTGGCTGAAATATGGCTGCCCAAGGTGCTGTCGACTGAGTACGACCCACGTAACGTGGGCATTGCGCACAAGCGTGGCGCAACCATCGGCATGGCCATGACCGAAAAACAGGGCGGCACCGACGTGCGCGCCAACACCACGCGCGCGTTCCCGGTAGGCGCAGGTGGCCCTGGCCAGGCTTATGAGCTGGTCGGACACAAGTGGTTCTGCTCGGCACCGATGTGCGACGCGTTTCTGACCCTGGCGCAGACCGACAAGGGCCTCAGCTGTTTTCTGCTGCCGCGCCACCGGCCGGACGACACCCGCAACGAGTTCTATATCCAGCGCCTGAAAAACAAGCTCGGCAACTGGTCCAACGCATCAAGCGAAGTCGAGTTTCGCGGCGCGCTGGCGTGGATGATCGGTGAGGAAGGGCGCGGTGTGCCGACCATTATCGAAATGGTCGCCATGACCCGTTTCGACTGCATGATTGGCTCCAGCGCCTTGATGCGTCAGGCGCTGACGCAGGCCACGCATCATTGCGCGCATCGTGCGGTCAGTGGCCGGTTGCTCGCCGAGCAGCCGTTGATGCAGAACGTGCTGGCTGATCTGGCACTGGAAAGCGAGGCCGCGCTGGCCCTGACCCTGCGGATGGGGCGCGCGCTTGATCACCTGGATGATGACCACGAAAAGCGTTTTGTGCGTCTGGTCACGGCAGTGGGCAAATACTGGATCTGCAAGCGCGCCCCGGCCATGATCAACGAAGCCGCCGAGTGCCTGGGCGGCGCCGGTTATGTCGAGGACAGCATTCTGCCCCGCTTGTACCGCGAAGCGCCGGTCAACTCGACATGGGAAGGCTCCGGCAACGTGCAATGCCTGGACGTGCTGCGAACCCTGTCCAAGGAGCCCGGCGCACTCGATGCGCTGTTCGACGAACTGGGCGACGGACATGGCGACCGGCAACTGGCGGCACATATCGGCAAGCTCAAGGCGGCGTTTCAGGACACCGGCGACATTCAGTACCGCGCCCGCCAACTGACCGAAGACATCGCCATCGCTTTGCAGGGCAAGTTGTTGCTGGAAGCGGGTAACGCAGCGGTCAGTGACGGCTTCATTGCCGGTCGACTGGTGTCTGGCGGGCGGGTGTATGGCGCTTTGCCCAAGGGTGTTGACGTAGAAACATTACTGCTCAGGTCCTCGCCACAGGTGGCATGAGCACGCGAACCCGTTACGATGCACGTCTGCAAGATCAGACAGGACATGAATCGTGACCCAAGCCTTTGTTGTTGTCGACACCGCCGAGCAGGCCGTAGAGCGGCTAGCCGAGCTGCATGAACGCGCGACCAGTGCGCTGAGTCAGGCGCTCAAGCGCTACCTGAAAGACCGCGTTGAGCCCACTGCCGAGGAGCGTGCGCAATTCAGCTACCCGGAACTGCGCCTGGTCTACAAATGCCAGGGTGAAGTGCCGGTAACCACTCGTGCCTACGCCAAGGTGCAGCTGCCGGGCACTTACAGCGTTACCGTCACGCAGCCCAAGGCCTTCAAAAAGTACCTGCTCGAACAACTTGTCCCGCTGATGAAAGATTTCACCGTGACGGTCGAAGTCGGCATGAGCGAGCAGAGCATTCCTTATCCTTACGTGGTCGAGCAGGGCGACGAGCTGGCCGGCACCGGTGTTACCGCAGCGGCGCTGGCGCGGGTATTCCCGAGTACCGACCTGTCGGCTGCGACCGATGGCATTGCCGACGGCCTTTATGACTGGGCCAACGTCGATCCGCTGCCACTGGCGCTGTTCGATGCCGCGCGGGTGGATTTCTCGCTACGCCGTCTGGTGCATTACACCGGTAGCGACTGGCGTCATGTGCAGCCGTGGATTCTGCTGACCAACTACCACCGCTATGTTGACCAGTTCATCCTGCACGGGCTGGAAAAACTCCGCGAAGACCCGCGTTTCGTGCGCATGGTCCTGCCGGGTAACGTGGTAGTCGACAAGAGCATGGGCCAGGAAGAAGCCCAGGCCATCGTCGCCAGCGTGGTCTGGCACCGCTACCAGATGCCGGCCTACCACCTGATCGCCGAAGACGGTCATGGCGTGACCCTGGTCAACATCGGCGTCGGCCCGTCCAACGCCAAGAACATCACCGATCACCTGGCAGTACTGCGTCCGCATTGCTGGCTGATGATCGGTCACTGCGGTGGCCTGCGTCAGTCGCAGACTATCGGCGACTACGTACTGGCGCACGCCTACATGCGTCGCGACGGTATTCTCGACCGTGTACTGCCGCCGCATATCCCTATTCCGGCGCTTGCCGAAGTGCAACTGGCCTTGCAGGAGTCGGCGGCGCAGATTACCGGCGAGCGCGGCGAAGAGCTCAAGAAGCGCCTGCGCACCGGCACTGTGTTGACCTATGACGACCGTAACTGGGAACTGCGCTGGGCTCAGGAACGTCCGTTGATCAACCTGTCGCGCGCAGTCGCGGTCGACATGGAAAGTGGCACCATCGCCGCTCAGGGTTATCGCCTGCGGGTGCCTTACGGCACGTTGCTGTGCGTATCCGACAAGCCGTTGCACAGCGAAATCAAGCTGCCGGGTTCGGCGAATGCGTTCTACGAACGTGCGGTCAGCCAGCACCTGAAAATCGGTATCGCCGCGCTGGACCTGCTGCGTACCGAGGTCAACTCGCTGCACTCACGCAAACTGCGCAGCTTCGACGAGCCGCCGTTCCGTTAATAGCATTCCGTTAATAGATTGGTATTTGCACAAAGGGCCACTAAAGTGGCCCTTTCTGTTTTTTGATTGCCTATCCCCATGTCCCGCACCCAACGCCCCGTTTCCCGCCGTCCTGCCTCCAACCCGGCAGGCGCTGCCCGGCGTGTCGCCAAAGCGCCACCGGCCGAGCCGAAGCTGTTCCTCTTCAATAAGCCATTCGATGTGCTGACTCAATTCAGTGACGAAGGAGGGCGCGCCACGCTCAAGGACTTCATCAAGATCCCCGGCATTTACCCGGCAGGACGCCTGGATCGCGACAGTGAAGGCTTATTGCTGCTGACCAACGACGGCCAGTTGCAGGCGCGCATCGCCGACCCGAAACACAAACTGGCCAAGACCTACTGGGTGCAGGTCGAGGGTGAGCCGACCGATGAGCAGTTGCAGCAGTTGCGCGACGGTGTCCTGCTCAACGACGGCCCGACCTTGCCCGCCGAAGCGCGGCAGCTCGATGAACCGCAACTGTGGCCGCGCAACCCGCCCGTGCGCTTTCGCAAGAGTGTGCCGACAAGCTGGCTGGAGCTGGTGATCAAGGAAGGGCGCAATCGGCAAGTGCGACGCATGACGGCTGCCGTTGGCTTACCGACCCTGCGGCTGGTGCGGGTCAGGATTGGCGACTGGACGCTGGAGGGCCTGGATCAGGGCCAGTACAGGGAAGTCGCCGCAAAACTGTGATACCGGTGCTGGCTCAGTTGCGCAGGTGAGTCAGCGGCATTTCGGTGCTGGCCAGCACTTGATTGAGGACAAAACTCGACTTGACGCTGGTCACGCCTTCGATGCGGGTCAGATGGCCCAACAGCAGCTTCTGATAGTGATCCATGTCCGGCACCACCACCTTCAGTTGATAGTCCGCGTCCATGCCGGTCACCAGGCTGCATTCCAGTACCTGAGGCAGGTTGCGGATCTGCTGCTCGAAGTTCTCGAAGCGCTCGGGTGTGTGCCGGTCCATGCCGATCAGCACGTAGGCGGTCAGGTTCAGGCCCAGTTTCTTGCGGTCCAGCAGGGCAACCTGGCGCACGATGTAACCGTCGTCTTCCAGTTGCTTGACCCGGCGCGAGCAGGGCGACGGCGACAGACCAATGCGTTCGGCCAATTCCTGGTTGGATATCCGTGCGTCCCGTTGCAATTCAGCCAAAATGCTCAGGTCGTATCTGTCGAGCTTGCTCACGATGCACCCCATTATCAATTCAATTGCGCTGGATTATTCATCTGAAGTCAAAAATTGCGCAAGTAATGTTTTAATCCGCAATATTAGCAATCTTCTGCCTCAGCCTCAGGCCTATTCTTTTAAACAGAATCACTGCCCGGACACAGCGTCCAGCGCGACCCGCCGAATCAGGCCAGTCGCGGCCTCCCACCCAACAGGGTGTGTCAGGCCCCCGGGCTACATACTGTCCAGAAGACGGCATGAGGTGAGCCAGCGTCAAAAGCGCTGCGCCAGGACGAAGTATCTCAAGGGGGCCATTTGGTCCCCTTTTCTTTGTCTGCTGATAAAGTGCGCAGAACGGCGCTACGCTTAAATAGTCTTAATGACGTCAACCCGCGCTCTAGTGAGGAAAGCATGAAATCTGGCATCTGGCAGTTTGCGGGTGTAAGTCTGTTGTGTCTGAGCATCAGTGCTCACGCGCTGGCCGACGAACGTGATGAACCGCCGCGCAATCCGCTTTACGGCAGCCCCGGTGAAAACGCGCAGCAGCGTCAGCAGCAGCAACAGCGTGCTCAAGAGCAGAACAATCAGCAGCGGCAGATCCAACAGCAGCAAAACCAGCAGCGCCAGGTCGAGCGTCAGCAGCAACAACTGATCAACCAGCAGCAGACCAATCAGCAACGCCAGATTCAGGAACAGCAGAACCAGCAACGTCAGGTCGAGCGTCAGCAACAGCAGCAGATCCAGCAACAGCAGCTTCAGCAGCGCAATGTCGAGCGCCAGCAGCAACAGCAGATCGAGCAGCAACAGCGCGATCAGCAGCGCCAGATTCAGCAGCAGCAAAACCAGCAGCGTCAGCAGTTGCGCCAGGCTCAGGACAACCTGCCGATTCAGAGCGGCCCGAAAGAGGCGTGGCAAACCCAGCCGCCGCGTCAGGGCTATTACCAGGACATTCCACGCGGCAACAATCGCAACTGGCAGGCCGGTAACGGTCGCCCGAATGATCACTGGGAAGGACGCCCGGACGGGCGTGGCAACGGCTGGGGACCCGGCCCGCAATACCGGCCTGGCTATGCGATAGATCGCGTACCGGGTGGCTACTCGCGTATTCCCTATCGTGGTCAGGACTATTACTACTCGGGTGGCTACTGGTATCGCCCGCAAGGCCCGCGTTATGTCGTGGTGACACCGCCTTACGGTGTGCGTGTCAGCAGACTACCGTCCTACTCTCAGGAAGTATGGATAGGCAGCAGCCTGCTGTTTCTGGCAGCCGGTACTTATTATGCCTACCAGCCTGACAGTCAGGACTACGTGGTGGTCAACCCGCCGCAGAACGAGGCGGTGTATCAGGCCCCTGCTGGACAGCAGGTCAATGGCTACGATCCGGTTGCCTACCCTGCCAATGGCCAGAGCCCGCAACAGGTCGAGCTTGATCACTATCAGTGCTACTTGCAGGCTGCGCAGCAGAGCGGCTTCGACCCGGCCAATGTCAGCGGCCAGCCGCCGCCGGATCTGGTGGATGCCTATCGTCGCTCGATGGGCGACTGTCTGGCGGGGCGGGGCTACAACGTCAGCGGCAATTGACGCTGATCAGACATTGGCCTGCTTGACGACTTCCTGAGGGTCGGCGTGCACCAGCACTTCGGCCTTCGGGAATTGCTCGTGAATAGCGTCGGCGACCTTGTCGCAGAGCGCATGGGCGACCGACAGGGTCAGTGTGCCCGGCAACTCCAGATGTAGCTGCACAAACCAGTGATTGCCGGATATCCGTGTACGCAGATCATGCGCCCCAAGCACGCCCGGCACGTCGCACGCCAGCGCCAGCATGCGCGTGCTGACATCGGCGGGCAATTCTTCATCCATCAACACCGACACTGTCTCGCGGGCGATCTGCAAAGCGCTCCACAAGATGTACAGCGCGATGCCCAGACCAAAATACGCGTCCAGCTGTTGCCAGCCGAAATACGCAAGGGTCAGCGCCACCAGAATACTGGCGTTCAGCAGCAAGTCGGAACGGTAGTGCAGCGAGTCGGCACGGATGGCCGCCGAGCCTGTCGCCTTGATCACCCGGTATTGCAAGGTGAGCAGTGCCAGCGTCAGGGCGATGGAAATAACCATCACCACCATACCCAACAGCGGCGCGCCCAGCGGTTCCGGGTTCTGGATGCGTTCGACCGCCTGAACCGCGATCAGCACGCCACTGACGGTGATGAACAGCGCCTGCGCCATACCCGACAGCGCTTCTGCCTTGCCATGACCATAGCGATGATCCTCATCGGCTGGACGCAATGCGTAATGCACCGCCAGCAAATTGAGGAACGAGGCCGCGCCATCAAGTAACGAATCGGTAAGACCGGCCAACAGGCTTACTGAACCACTCAGCCACCAGGCAACGCCCTTGGCCAGGATCAGCGTCACGGCAACCGCCAGCGAGGCCCGCGTCGCCAGACGCAGCAGTCGGGAATGTTCGGCAGTGGTGCTCATGACGCTTCCTTGAACCGTATCGATATCAGGCTGCCGGGACCAGGCCCAAAGCTGCCAGTTGTTCCACGCTGCCTTTGTGCTGAATCAGGCGTGGGTCGTTCAGTGGCAGGGAACGGCCCAGCTCGGTTTCAATGATGGCTTGCAGCTTGGTGTTGTCGACGCTGCCGTCAGCCTTGATCGCCTTTTGCAGCTTCTGCGGATCGATCTGCGCATGCTCGCCGGGCGCGTAATAGATAGCGCCCGTCGCGAAGTCCACCGCAAACGCAATCACCCCGGGAACGATATAGAACAGCAGCGCGAAAGCATCCAGCGCCGCAATGGCCGGGTCAACCTTGCCATCAATCTGACCGCGACGGTCAGGATAGAAAATACTGCCGCAGGCAGAAATCTGAGTCAGCAACGTGGCGACCAGAACGCCACCGATCAAGCGAGAAGGAATGCGCATGGAAAGCTCCTGAGATGAAGAGGGCAACTATACAAGGCAATGGCTGCAAGGCTAAGACTATTGAGTGATGGCGTGGTTCTGCGGCCGTTAAGTTAAACCAAATGGGATGCGGAGCCATCGCAGTGGTGGGAGTGAGCTTGCTCACGAAGGGGCCTGAGCAGGCGCTGAAGATTTGTCGAATATGAGATTGACCAGAGAAACAGCTCCCGCGCCGATGCCCCTTACCGACCACGATTAACATCTGGTTTACTGTGCCGCACGATAACTACAAAAACTCAGGAGTCATGTATGCAACCGATTCGTCTCGGTCTGGTGGGCTACGGCAAGATTGCGCAGGATCAACACGTCCCGGCGATCCACGCCAACCCCGCGTTTGAGCTGGTGGCCGTGGCCACGCAAGGCCAGCCGTGCGCCGGGGTAGAGAATTTCAAATCCCTGGGCGAACTCCTTGCGAGCGGGCTGCAGGTTGACGCGATTGCGTTCTGTACGCCCCCGCAAGGTCGCTTTGCCCTGGTGCAGGAAGCGTTGGCGGCCGGCAAACATGTGTTGGTCGAGAAACCGCCGTGCGCGACCCTGGGTGAGGCGATGGCGTTGGTGGAGCACGTGTCGGAGCAGGGCGTCAGTGGTCTGTTCGCCTGGCATTCGCGTTATGCGCAGGGTATCGAAGCGGCGCGTGAGTGGTTGTCCACCCGCACTCTGCACAGCGTTCAGATCGACTGGAAGGAAGATGTGCGCAAATGGCACCCCGGTCAGGCGTGGATCTGGCAGCCCGGTGGCCTGGGTGTGTTCGATCCGGGCATCAACGCCCTGTCGATAGTGACCCATTTGCTGCCACTGCCATTGTTCGTCGAATCTGCCGAACTGCGCGTGCCGAGCAACTGCCAGTCGCCAATTGCCGCGTCTATCAAGATGTCCGACACGCACCATCTCGATATTCGTGCCGAGTTCGACTTCGATCACGGTCATGACGAACTCTGGAGCATCGAGATTCGTTGCGCCGAAGGCACCTTGCGCCTGGATAACGGCGGCGCATTGTTGAGTATCGATGGCGTGCGCCAGACGGTTTCGGAGGAGGGCGAGTACGCGGCGGTGTATCGACACTTCCAACAGCTGATCGGCAACAAGGCCAGTGACCTGGACCTGCAACCGTTGCGGCTGGTCGCGGACAGTTTTTTCGTGGGCAGTCGGGCATCCGTTGAACCGTTCTACGACTAAGAGCCTCTCAGGTACAGGTGGGGGCAAGCGCTTTGTCGGCCCCCGCACACGTCAGCCTGACAAGAGAGCAGAAATTGGACACAAAACAGCCTTGGCCTTGCAGTGAGCAGGAGTTGTCAGAAGTGCGACGGTTTAATAAAACCCTCGCGCGAATGCCGCGTTTCCAGATTCGCAATCGTGTTACACCCCGGCTGATTCAGGCGTTATTGCGTGCAGCTCAGATCGGCAGCGCCCTGAAACCGGGAGGCCACGACCTGCGCATAGAGAAAAGAACGGTCAGTTCGGATAACGTACCGGTGCCCGTGCGCATCATCCGCCCCAAAGGTAAACCCAAGGGCGTGGTGTTCGACATCCACGGCGGCGGATGGGTGATCGGTAACGCCCAGATGAACGATGATCTCAACGTCGGCATGGTCAACGCCTGCGACGTAGCCATTGTTTCGGTTGATTACCGACTTGCTGTAACAACCCCCATCGAGGGCCTGATGGAGGATTGTTTTTCTGCCGCCTGCTGGCTGTTGGGCAAAGACTGCGAGGAGTTTGCCGGCCTGCCGGTTATCGTGGTCGGAGAATCCGCTGGCGGGCATCTTGCCGCAGCCACGCTTCTGAAATTGAAAAGCCGACCTGATCTGCTCGAGCGGATAGTGGGGACGGTGCTGTACTACGGCGTCTACGACCTGACAGGCACCAAGAGCGTGCGTACCGCAGGGCCGGAGACGCTGGTGCTGGACGGTCCGGGCATGGTCGGCGCCATGCGCGCGCTCACCCCCGACCGAAGCGACGATAAACGCCGCGAGCCGCCACTGTCACCGCTGTATGGCGATTTGACCGGCCTTCCGCCCGCACTGATGTTCGTTGGAGAGATCGACCCGCTGCTGGATGACACACTGCAAATGGCCGAGCGCTGGGCCGACTCGGCAGAGGTCGAAATGCACCTCATGCCCGAGTCGCCGCACGGCTTCATCCACTTCCCGACCACCTTGGCGCGCAGGGCTCTGGCGCGGAGCCGCGAGTGGATCAATGAGCGGATCGACGCGCTGGGTTGAGCCCGCTGCTCAACCCAACTCTGCGACCCACTTCGACACGGGGTCGCCACTGCTCAAGCCCGGCTGCACAAGACCGTCGATCATGAAGGTCGGCGAGACGTGTATGCCGTTCTGGCGGGCGTATTTAGCGTGCCATTTCACGGCGTGCTCAAGCTCGGGATTGGCGAATGCGTCAGCCAGCGCAAGGCCGCTGTAACGCTCGATACGCGCGATGATGTCATTGGGCGTCGCATCCATGTTCGGGCCGCTTGCGTGGTGTTCAAACTCGAACTCTTCACGGTGCGAGGCAACCGCTGTCATGACGGCCTTGGCGCTTTCCTTGCCGCCTTCCAGCGTCGCAGCCGCGAGTATGCAGCGCACGATAACGCCCGAAAACATGTGCCAAGGCTGGGATTGCAGGCGGATTCGGACAGTGATCTTGTCTTCTCCGGCCTGAGTCAGCAGCTCATCAAGCTTGAAGAACGCCTTCACTGAAAAAGGGCAGGTTGGCTCAAGGAAGACTTCGAACAGACGAGGTCCGTGGCCCCAGGAAAGTACGTCTGAATACATGGTCGTGTTGCTCCCGTCGATGGTTGTACAGAAAACGCGCCGGGCTGATTGCCTTGCGCCGAGCATGGTCACCAGAAGCGTTCTCCCGAACACCTCTCGTTCCTCACGCAGAGCATTGGCGCGAGATAAACAAGGCGCGCCCGGCTGATTTGCCTTGCGCCGGGCATGGTCACGAGAAGTAATCTCCCGCACACCTCTCGTTCCTCACGCTCCGCGTGGGAATGCAGTTCGTGACGCTCCGCGTCACACATTGCAACTTTGACACCACCAGATGGAGGCGCCATAAAAGCCTGAACTGCGGATCATGCGGGTTTGAGAGCAGGTTCGGGCATGAGTTCGATTTTCAGGCCAGCAATGCGCTAATCCAGCGAATCTGCTGCGCAACCTCCTGCCATTTTTCTTCGCTCACGGCTTTCTGTGCTCTTTCGAAGTTGTTCAGCGTTTTCTTTTTCTTGCCCAATAAACGCTGCCACTTGAGCAGAAACGCCGGGCTGCGCGCCTGCATCTGCAGTGGGCCGAAATACAGCTCCTCGGCGGTGTAGGTCACGGGCCCGGTGCGCTCGGCGACGATGATTTCGTAGTCGAAGCGGTTTTCCCGCAGCACCTCTTCGCTGATGATGCGGTAGTCATGCTCCATCAGCCAAAGACGCAACGGCTGCTCGCCGCCGTTGGGTTGCAGGATCAAGCGTTCCCGACCGCTCAGGCGCGCCTTGCCACGTTCAAGGATGTCGCGGATCGTCTCGCCACCCATCCCGCACATGCTGACCGCCGTTATCTCGTCTTGCGCCTCAATCGCCGCCAGACCATCGGCCAGACGCACGCTAACCTGTTGCTCCAGTTCATTCTCGCGCACGCTACGTTCGGCTGCGTGGAACGGCGTCAACGCCACCTCGCCAGCCACCGCCGCCGAGATGGCGCCACGGTTCAGCAGCGCGACCGGCAGATAACCGTGATCCGAGCCGATATCAGCCAGCCGTGCACCGGCGGGTACGTGCGCCGCCACGCGCTCAAGGCGCATGGACAATCTCTGTTCGTTCAACGGCAACCCCTTTCAGCACAAGCGTCCGGCAGCACGGCCGGGTCCGGGCGCGATTCTGTAGAGCAACGCGGCGCATTTCAACTTTCCGCGACAAAGCCCACGGCTCGACCCCCACCTGTCGCTCGCGTAGGCTTGGCGTTTTCCATCCTTTGCAAAGCAGAGATCCCATGGCAAACGCAGACATCACCTTTACCCCCGATCCAGATCCGGAGTCCATCTCGTCGGACGTCGCCCACTTCAACGGCGTGCTGGTCAGCACCCAGATCCCTACTCATCCCGACGGTAGCCTGGAACTGGGCGGCATCACCGAGCAGAGCGAATGCACCCTGCGTGCCCTGAAAGACGCCCTCGAACGCGCCGGCAGCTCGATGGACCGGGTCATGCACCTGACCATCTACCTGACCGACATGGCAGATCGCGCGGCTTTCAATGAAGTGTACAAACGCTTCTTCAAAAAGCCGTGGCCAGTGCGCGCAGCAGTGGGCGTGGCATCGCTGGCGGTCGAGGGTATGCGCGTGGAAGTAACGGCGATGGCGGCCAAGGCGGGCTGAATGCAGTCGCTCGTTCCACACTCTGCGTGGGGACGCATTTTGTAACGCTCTTCGTCATAACATGCTTGTCATGAATAATGAGGCGAAGCACGTCTGTCAGCCTCCAGCAGCACTAAACATAAGGAGATGTATGTGAGACCGGGTCGTAGACTGTTGATGATCTCGGGAGGGCTGGCAGTGCTGGGTTTTGTTGGCCATGCCGTATATGAAGCTCTGCCCGGTGATATGGGTAATGAACATATCAATGTCGTATGCGAGGAGGTTGTTAGCGGGCGCTTCAATGGAGACGGGACCATTGATGATTCAAAAAAGAAGACACGAAAGTGTTCTTCGGATCTTCGTACTCTTTCTGCCCATTACGTGGTGCTTGACGACGACGTCTATTGGATGAACCAAGTACGTTATAAGGAGAAACCCTGCATTACTGGCGCCGGCGATGCCTCAGGAGCGATTAGTAATTTTTCGTTTTCATGCCTATTATCAAAACAAGGTCAGATCAACTCGATAGAGACGCGCGAGCTTAACCTGGTGGCACATTACTCGCCTTCCTTCAAGCCGCTGGAGGGCAGCCTTCAGGGGGGTGTTGACTGGCAGACTGATCAGCTTGCCTATTACGCCAAAGACGATATTTCTGTTTACTATGGGGGACGAAAGATAAAGGGCGCAGATCCACATCTTTTTTCGGTGGTTTTTCCCTTGGGTGACGACAAAAAGTGGCGCAGTCTTAGTGCCTCTATGAGCGGCACCGAGATGTTCGTCGGCGGTTTGAGTATTGGCGACATTGATTTATACGATTTTCGTCCGTTGATTCCTGTTGATTGTCCTGAACACGGTATTTCTGAATGTGCGGGGCATAGAGAGTTAGAGGATTTTTTAAAGTATGATAATTGGGGTCAAGGCCTGCTGGGGGTGGTAGGCAATGATCTCGTCTTTCTGCATACCTCTGGCGCTGAGCGATTTGCTGATATGGCGTCTTCCGACACATTTATGTTCGCGACCAGCAAGAAAATCTATGTTTACACCAAAGCGAAATTTTATGAGCTCGGCGGTGAGTATTCATTTAATAAAAAATTGGTGCCTATGGACGTGAATGACTTTACAAATAATCGTGGGTGATTCGATTTTTGCGATGGCGGCCAAGGCGGGCTAACCATAAGGAGGTGGAATGCTACAGATACTGGGCAAAGCCTCATCAATCAATGTCCGCAAAGTGCTCTGGACCTGTGCAGAGTTGGAAATCCCGTTCGAACGGCAGGACTGGGGCTCTGGTTTCAGGGAAACCAACACGCCTGAATTCATGGCTCTCAACCCCAATGCGATGGTTCCAGTCATTGAGGATGATGGCTTCGTTCTGTGGGAGTCGAACACGATCATCAGGTACCTGGCGAACCGCAACAACGCCGTGCATCTTTACCCGGTGGACGCAATAGCCAGAGCCAGAGTGGATCAATGGATCGACTGGCAGGCCACAGACCTCAACAAATCCTGGGGTTATGCCTTAATGTCGCTGGTCAGGCACAGCGTCGCCCATCAAGACCCTGACGCGCTGGCTGCCGGATGCCGTCAATGGACCCGACACATGGCGATCCTGGATCGACAACTTGATGCCACCGGGGCGTACGTCAGCGGCAGCGAGTTTTCGCTGGCAGACATCCCGATGGGCCTTTCAGTAAATCGCTGGTTTGAAACCCCGTTAAGTCATCCGGACTTCCCGGCAGTGAAGGCCTATTACGAACGACTGAGCGAACGTCCCGGCTACCGCTTGCACGGCCGAAACGGAACGCCGTGATCCCTGCGCTTGAGAGCTCAGCGTTATGCATAAGTTTGCTTTTGATTCTGGCCGAAGGTCGTGGGAGATTCCCGCGGCCGCGATAATGGTTGTAGAACTCTTTCCATGCACTCTTCAGCTAGCCGACCTGGCTGTGTTGTGCAGCAATCGACGAATTTCCGAGCACCCTGTGGCTTGGTCAGCGATCTCCGGCCGTTTTTTGGCCTGAGTTAGTCACCCTCGGATCCATGCCCAAAAAGGCGACCTTGCTCGCGAAGGCGTACTCACATTGAGCATAAAACTTCGGCGTTCATAAGGGCCTCTTCGCGAGCAAGCTCACTCCCACAAACCCGGTACACATGACCCCTGTGGGAGCGAGCTTGCTCGCGAATGGGCCAGTACAACTGCTGAAAATGGGGCGTTGCAGGTCAACAGCTCATCGCTGGAGCAGAAAGGCCGGCTCAACGAGCGTCAGCAGAAAGGCCTCGCGGTAATCCTGGACGCGTTGCGCGGCAAGGAACCGGTGACCAATGTCGAGACTCACGAAGGCGGAGGCCGATTCAATCTGGCACGAGCTGCCTTTGACTTGGCCGGCGTTGTCTGGGAGCGCGACAAGTCGATGCATAACGTGATGAGCTTTTTGGGCGTCAGCGACAGCCAGGGCAAGATGTTGTTCTCTCTGGGCAAGAAGCTGGTCGACGCGATGGCCAAGCCTGAACCCGAGCAGGGCAAGGGAAATAGTGAGGCGCACCATGCGTTCTTCTCCAGCAACCTGAAGCTGAACAAGCTGATGAACGACATCGCTGACCAGTTGATCAACGAGGTTCGTCAGTCGAACACCGATCGCGTGCGACGACCCACACCGGGCCCATCCTGGAGACCTGACAGCGCCCAACAGCAAGCACGTCCGCAAACGCCTCCACGCACTCGCCCCCAGGCTGCCAACAGCGCGCCGCCGCCACCGAAAGCAAAGCCCAATGCAGGCGCTGAGCGGCCTTCAACACAACGGCCTTACGACACACCAGCCGCTGACGCTTCCGCGAAGGTGGGCGATTCCGTCCCCGCCAAGCCACCCGTCAAGCCGTTGTACGAACACTTGGGCCTCTCGGACATGACGGCAGATCTCTCCGCAGTCAAAACGGCCTACAGGAAAGCCTCGCTGAAGAATCATCCTGATAAGAATGTCGGTAAGGAGGCTGAGGCGACTGAGCGTTTCAAAGTGATTTCAAATGCGTTCAAGATTTTGTCCGATCCAGAATTGCGCAAGAAATACGACAATGGCCTTATTGATGAGAAAGGCGACGAGGTCCAGGTCTGATTTTTCGGCGTGAGGCATGCTTGCGGCAGTCTTTCTGGCGACTGCCGTTCAGCTAAAACACGCCGCCTGATTCCCCAACCCCACCCCGGTATACTCCCCGCATCTCTCCGGGAGCCCCCATGATTTCGTTACCCATCGATGCCGTCCTGCCAGCCCTGCGCCAGGCCCTGACCACGCGCCATGAATCTGTACTCGAAGCCCCTCCCGGCGCGGGCAAGACCACGCGTGTGCCGCTCGCGCTGCTTGAGGAAACCTGGCTGGCCGGGCAGACCATTCTGATGCTGGAGCCGCGGCGACTGGCGGCAAGAGCAGCTGCCGAGCGGCTGGCCAGTGAGCTGGGCGAGAAGGTCGGCGAGACGGTGGGTTATCGGATTCGTCTGGAAAGCCGGGTCGGCCCGAAGACGCGTATTGAAGTGGTGACTGAGGGGATTCTCACGCGTCGCTTGCAGGACGACCCTGCGCTGGAAGGTGTGGGGCTGCTGATTTTCGATGAGTTTCATGAGCGCAGTCTGGACGCCGATCTGGCCCTGGCCCTGAGCCTCAATGGTCGTGAGCTGTTTCGTGACGATCAGCCGCTGAAGATTCTGCTGATGTCGGCCACGCTGGAAGGCGAGCGGCTGGCGGCGTTGCTGGACGATGCACCGGTAGTGCGCAGCGACGGGCGGATGTTTCCGGTGAAGATGCAGTGGGGGCGTCCTTTTCAGCCGGGTGAATTCATCGAGCCGCGTGTCGTGCAGACGGTGCTGGATGCGCTGGGCAGCGAGTCCGGCAGCCTGCTGGTGTTTCTGCCGGGGCAGGCCGAGATTCGTCGTGTCAACCAGCAACTGGCAGAAGCGCTGGGCGAACGCGCCGACATTCTGCTCTGCCCCTTGCATGGCGAGCTTGATCTCAATGCGCAGCGTGCGGCCATCGAGCCTGCCCCCCAAGGTACGCGCAAGGTCGTGCTGGCGACCAATATTGCGGAAACCAGCCTGACCATCGACGGCGTGCGTGTGGTGATCGATGCCGGGTTGGCGCGGGTGCCGCGTTTCGATCCGGGCAGCGGCATGACGCGTCTGGAAACCCAGCGTATCTCGCGTGCCAGCGCCACTCAGCGTGCCGGGCGGGCAGGGCGGCTGGAGCCGGGTGTGTGTTACCGGCTGTGGTCCGAAGCGCAACACGATCAACTGGCCGCCTACGGCGCGGCAGACATTCTTCAGGCGGACCTTGCCGGGCTTGCGCTGCAACTGGCGCGCTGGGGCGTCATGCCTGCGCAACTGGCTTGGCTCGATGTCCCGCCAGCGGCGGCTTATGCGCAGGCGCAGGATTTGCTGGTGCGGCTTGAGGCGCTGAGCAACCAGCCGGGCCAACCGCCAGCGCTGACGTCCCACGGTCAGGCGATGGCCGAGCTGCCCGCACATCCGCGCATCGCGCACCTGCTGCTACGCGGTCATGCATTGGGCTTGGGCGAACTGGCGTGTGACGTGGCCGCACTGTTGGGCGAGCGCGATATTCTGCGCGGCGGCGGGGCCGATCTGCACAGCCGCCTGACCTTGTTGGCGGGCACCGAGCGTGCTGCGCGTGGTGCACAGGGCGGTGTGCAGCGAGCTAAACAGCTGGCACGGCAATATCGCGGATACCTGCGCGGCACTGCGAAAAGCCCGGTCATCGATCCCGATCATTCACGCTGGCTGGGCGCTCTGCTGGCACTGGCCTACCCGGATCGCGTGGCACAACAACGTCGCCCCGGCGGTGCTGAATATCGCTTGGCCAACGGTCGCGCGGCACTTTTCGCCGAGGCCGACGCACTGATGAAGCAGCCTTGGCTGGTCATCGCAGATTTAGGCAGCCGTCAGGGGCAGCGTGAGGAGCGGATTTACCTCGCTGCCGAATTCGATCCAGCGCTGTTCGACTCTGTGCTGGCCGAGCAGGTCATCACCGT
This sequence comes from Pseudomonas savastanoi, assembly GCF_020917325.1. Classification (NCBI taxonomy): domain Bacteria; kingdom Pseudomonadati; phylum Pseudomonadota; class Gammaproteobacteria; order Pseudomonadales; family Pseudomonadaceae; genus Pseudomonas; species Pseudomonas savastanoi. Next base: position 5,093,114 of record NZ_CP076652.1, on the reverse strand, counting down.
GGACCAGATTGAGTGGGATGAGCGCGAAGGCGTGTTCCGCGCAGAACGGCAGCGCAAGGCGGGCGAGCTTATTATCAACCGCGAACCGCTGACCGGCCTCGATGACGCAGCTCGCAGCCAGGCACTGCTGGCGCTGGTACGTCGCAAAGGCTTGGAACTGCTGCCGTGGACGCCCGAACTGCGCCAGTGGCAGGCGCGTGTCTCGCTGCTACGCAATCTGGACATCGACAAAAGCGCAGCAAGCGAATGGCCCGACCTGAGTGACGCGCAACTGCTGGCGACACTCGAAAACTGGCTGATGCCCTACCTGGGCAAAGTCACCCGGCTCAGCCATTTCAGCCAGCTCGACCTGCCCTCCATCCTGCGCAACCTCCTGCCGTGGCCAATGCCGCAACAACTGGAAGCGCAGGCCCCGCAGACCATCCAGGTGCCGTCTGGCTCGAATATCCGTATCGACTACAGCGAACAGCCGCCGATTCTGTCGGTGCGGCTGCAAGAGCTGTTTGGCTTGTCCGATACCCCGCGCATTGCCAATGGGCGGCAGGTGTTGAAACTGCATTTGCTGTCTCCAGCACGCCGCCCGGTGCAGGTGACGCAGGACCTGGCCAACTTTTGGCGGTCTACCTATATTGAGGTGAAGAAGGATTTGAAGGGGCGCTATCCGAAGCATTACTGGCCGGATGATCCGTTGGTGGCGGAGGCTACGGCGCGGGTCAAGCCGAGGGGGACTTGAGGGTAGCTCCGAGTGCAACTTCGCGATCACGCGCACTTTTCGAGTAGTGGGTGCGTCGATAGGCTACCTATGGTGAGCAAGAATATGTCAGTTGCTGGGCATGGAGAGAGCAGACATGCTATGTCTACGAGCTCACGTGATGTGCCCGGATTTTGATTGATCTCATATTGATATCAATTGCTAAATAACGTAGCTTGCTTGATAAGAATGGATCGTAAATTTAAAGGGTGTTTTGTGAAAGGATTCAAGTCGTTTTTGGTGCTGCGTTACTCGTTAATCAAAAATAAGCAGGGTACTCTCGTTTCCGAACCTCTACCAAATCCCAAGGGGGCCGTTGTTGTTCCTGCCCTTCAAGATGATGGACGTGAGTTTTTTAAAAACAACGTTCGCTATGGTTTTGTGGGTTTTTCATATGTGGAGCCCTCCGATGACGAATTTCCGAAACGCAGGTTTTTAGTCGGTAAAACGGCTAAGCACAAAATCACCAAAGTTGGCGATAAAATACCTGGCGATATTGTACCTCATGATGCGGATGATTGGGTTCCGATAATTACAATAGTCGATGTAATTGATCAATATATCTTTGTACAGCATGACTGGCGATTTGGTACTGAGGATCAGATTATGAATGCCATTCATGCTGGATTGAAATCTGCGGTCTTAGATCAATATAATTATTCTATTTTTATCGAGCCTAAAACTATAAAAGGCGAGTTCTGGAATATTATAAATACTCATAAAAAAGTTTACAAGGTTGAGTTGGATCTCATATCCCCCAATATTCTGGAGACTAACGTAAAAGCCCGGGACGCTCTTAAGGCTATGAAAGAGCTTTTTGATCAGGATGAAGTGAAGGTCATACTGAGTAATGAGTATGGTGACCTTAAGGTTCCAGCGGCTCCTGTTGAGGGTTATATAGATTACATTGAAGAGGGCGAGGGTAAATGGAGTGTCACGACTGAAGGGGATAGAGGTGGCAAGAAAGTCTATAAGAGTATGTCTGCTGTAGTTAAGATTGATCTTGAAGTGCCAGCGGACGAAGTAGTTATGCAAGAACAGCAATTGGAGCTTGAAACCGGTAAGCCCGCACCAGGACGTTTTGATAGCGATGCTAGATTGGTTGCTGAGACATATTCTAAAATAATTAGTCTTTTGAGGCGCTAGTATGCTTCGTGTATTTTTCGTGTTTTTTATATCATTTGGTCTCTCATATGTTTCTTTGTGGGGTAGTGAAGGGCAGTTTAGCGCTGTGTTTAGTAATGCCAATGCTGTTTTGTTTGCTTTGGCTGCGCTCTTTGGGGCTATGTCTCTGGCGTTCTTTAACTATGTGGAAGGTGTTATGAAAGACGTCCCTAAAAAGTTAAAAATTCAAAATTCGCAGGCTTATGCGAAAGTTGTAAGTGCTCTGACTGAGTTGAAACAAGAGATTATTTCTAATATTTTTCTGGTTGTTATTTTGCTTCTGGTTGCGTTTGTTGCAGGTGCTGTCGGTGACATGGTTTTTCTTAAACGCGTGAAATTTTCTGATTTTCTTGTGTGGGCTGTGCTTTCTATTCGTGGTGCATGCCTGTTGAGTATAGTAGTTGCGACACTGGTGCAGCTTGCTGGATTCGTTACGGCGAACAAGTTGCGAGCGGAAATATCTATGTGGGCTGAATAGTTGTAATGTATAGCTTTTTGGCAGTCATACAGCAAGGCAAGGTGTCAGGGTTTTTAAGATTTCGGATGATGCAGGGGTTTTTGCTAAATGCAGAAAAAGGCACCATGGTTAGGCAGCTTCTTCAGGCAGTAACGAGAGCTTCAAATTATAATTTAGAGCTTCGCCATTTTAGTATGAGTACGAAGGTAATAGTGAATCAAGCCGTTTTCGTTGCTTGTCCGTAATCGATCGATATCACATTAGTGTTTAAGAGGTTTTATATGGTGTATTTAGGATAAGCGGTTTCGGATATTTTTGATGGTATATGCGTAAATAAATTAAATGGGCAGGGCTTACGCATCATTGCTTTTCACTCGGAGGGCAGGGTAGAGATACCGGTGCGGATTATCTAATAAGTAACTCCGAAGAATTTGCAATGACTGGGTTCAAGTATTCCGAGCTCCAGCATGAGGTAGAAGGGAAAAGTGTTGAGAGGATCTAGTCAAGAACAAAAACTCGTGAAGTTTACGACAAGAGCAATTTTGTAGAATGAAAGCGTTGTTTTTCATAGCTGATACTGTATCCATCAATCAAGAACGTTCGCTTCGCTTCATGCGGCTTATCCGCGAAAGTTAAATTTTCAGCCGAGATATGCTTCTCGTCCATAGACAAAATTTCCATACGGCTAGGATTGCCCACTTTTGCTGCCTTGAGTGTGGAGTCAGTTGTCGGGTAAGTCAGGTATTGATACGAGTACTTCCAGTAAAGTAGCAGCTTTAACAAAGCTCTGGAGCTATAATGGTTTCACCAGCTTCACTGTAGTGAAATGTTGAATGCATTTATTGATGCGCTCTAAAAGTGGGTTGAATCCGGAAAAGTTTATTTTGTCTTTGTTGGGGGTCACAACCTTACTCGCAAAATACTCCTTGCCATATTCAGTTTCGCTGTCGGTCTTATTTTGTTTGTTAAATACTTTTCCTCCAAGTTTTGTGGCTCTGATTTTTATTGGAAATAATTCCTCGATCGAACTTTTCTCAGTCTTGCCTTTTCGTGGGGTAAGTACGATATAAAGATTGTGTGCGATATATATAAATTCTGCATTTCGAAAATCGTTAGCTGGTAAGGTGCTAGGGAAAATTGTCGGATTGTACCTCTTTCCTTTTAAAGCTCCTTCAATTTTTCCAAACCCATCGTCGTTGTCTAGAATTATGATCACGGGGTGAGTCGGCACGGGTGCTCTATAAAAATTGAAGTACTCATCATAATCGAGTATGAACTCTTTCAAGTATGGGGTTCCTCCATAGAGCTCAAGTAGAAATCTTGTACGGCTAGTATAATTGATAAAGCGGACAAGGAGTTCGTATGGGTCGTTCCCAGACTTAGGTTTGGCGAGGCTTGGAAACGCAGATGCACGTTTGTTTATTGCAGCTTTCAGGTAGACGTTGTCTGTCTTGCCTTCGCATATAATAGTAGGTTTAGTATTTCCATAAAAATACTTATAGAAAAGAAATCTGCTGAATGTACGTTCTCTTCCATTAAGCAGTTTTCTAGTTTTCGATTTGTTTTTTGAAGGCTCGTATTCTGGATTCAATAGTGGCTTACTTCGTTTTCTATTAAATAAATCAATCTGGTCTATAAAATTTAGTTTTCCCTCCAGTACAAAAATATTACCCGTCTGAGGAGGATTTGAATTGTTCTCTAAAAACTTCCCGGTTTGGAATAGCGCATGACACTGAGATCTGACCGTGCGCCAGTACTCTGACTTTGTTGCGGGTTTTTTGTTAACGACTAATCCTGTGACATCTTGGCGAGAATCTTTGTATTGGATTCTTGTTTTTGCAGGGTTGATACTAAATCCTGCTCGCTTAATTTCTGCTGCGAGCCTACTTTCAATAATATACCCAGATGCTCCGTCCGAAGTTAAATTATTTGGGAAAGCTTCTCTTCGAGTTGATATGGTGATGTCGTCAGCATATCTAGTATAAGTACACGAGTTATCTTTTGCCAATGATGCTAGTCTAATGTCAAGCGAATGGGTTATCAGATTTGTGATAACTGGAGAGCATGGGCTTCCTTGAGGTAGTTTGTTGTCGTAACAAGCAATTTGAGCAATTACTGTTGCAACAGCAGGGTCAAGCTGGAAATTTTTGTTCGATATAAAATACCCTCGCACCCTACCAAAATTAAACTGGTCAAAAAAATTGTTCAAGTCGATGTTCAAAACATTTTTTTTGTTGAGATGCATTATTGCATTTGTTAAAATTGATCGGTTACGTACAAAGCCGTGAGAAAGAGTCGGATTAAATTTCGTTCCCTTGGAAGTGTTTATTTCCTGCATGCAGTTTTGAAGTAAGTTAGATAGAGCTCTCTGAATTGACTTCAGCTCATCGGATGGAGCATAGATCGTACGTACCCCACCACTTTTTTTCGGGATGGTGAAACTCGTGTATTGAGTCGCCGGTTTAAGTCTATAAAGAATATTTGTGAGAAACGAAGCATCTATACCCATCAGCAAGGCAAGGTCTGGCTTAGTCTTTGCTACGCGCAAGGCACTGATCATTTTCATGTGTTGACTTAATTTTGTAAAAAGGAAATTGGCTTACGGGCACTCCTACGCACTGTGCCAGGACCGTCAAGAAGCGACAAGTCACCACAAGGGCAATCCTTTCGGACAATTTTTTCACTGATCGCGATGCGCGATCCAAAATCTGCCCGTAAGCCGATCCCGAGATTAACAAAATATTGGATCCGAAATCAATTTTTTAAAAGGGTCCGACGTAGTCTGATAAGCAGGTTTTTCATCGCCCATCCAAGCGAACGGGAGAAAGTGAACTCGCGCGCGGACACCGTCTATCTATATTCGTAGGCTGTCAGAGTGCTGTTGTGAATGGAGGATTAGCAGGCTGTCGTGGAGCTAAAACGCAAGGCGACAGCGCAAGATAACACCAGGGCACAACGCCCTGGCAGGCAGCAAACATCACTTTTTCTTTTTAGCCGGCTTTTCCGCCTTGTCTGACTTCTTGGCCTTGTCTGGCTTGCTATCAGCTTTTTTGGCTGCTTTCTTTGGCTCGGCGTCTTTTTTCTTGTCTTTCTTTTCGGAAGACTTGGAAAGCGTCGAAGCCGCTTCAGATTTTTTTGCCGGTGATGCTTTTTTGTCTTTCAGATCCTTGCTGGCTTTCGAGGCTTCGCCTTTGCTTTTCTTGTCGTCTTTAGCCACGTTGATCACCCTTTGGGTATGCCGGTATTGGCACGTAGCCTGTGGGAGTATCCACAGGCTAATCATTAGGCGAGCGCGTCTGAAAACGGTTCAAACTGTTTTGACCCTTTCAGTTGCTGAAGGACGACATTCAGATGCTCGGCGACTCGTCAGCTTATTGCGGGCTATAGGGCTGCCATTCGCACTCGGCTCCGGTATTTTCAATCACACGAATACTCAGGAATCGATCACGGAAAGTTTCCGAGCAACCGGGTAACCAGGGAAAGACATTGAACACTGCCAGATTTGTTTTCAAATCCCTTATCAAGCGCTGGATGAAAAACATCTTTTCACGTGAGTACCACCGTGACGGCGAGCTCAAACCCGAGTGGACATCCCAAGGCCCGGGTTCAATCCGCATGGAGCGGTATCACCATGTCGACGCCAGCGAGCAGGATAAGGACGGCTTCTACGACTATTACTATGAGTACGATATGTACTACTTCACGGAAGGCACTCTGTCCCTCGCCGCTCGCTGCTTCACGGATGATGCTGATGAAGCCAACTTTATGGGTATCGAGTTTGACGGATATGACCGAGCGCTTGAGCCTGACGATAGGTCTCTCCCGTTGGTGAGCGCAGCTCTGGCCCAGTTGAAGGCTGATGGAAAAACGAAATTCTTTACGTTCACCGGGAAAGGTTATGAGCCCATATTTGCCAGCTCCGAGCATGAAGGCGACACCATGCGCGGAGAGCGCATTGAAGTGATCGCCCTGTCCCCAAGTGCTCGCTATCGTGTCCAGACGACGCCTTACGAGGCACTTGCCACGCAATGGATTTACCCACCCGAGATAATCGACATCAGGCGCGACATCCGCGTGTTTGCTTTCGAAGACAATGGCTGGTCAGCCGATCAGGCACGCTGGCTGGATTGCTCATGTGTTGAGTTGACCCTGCGCAAATACCCCGGACGGCTCACCGGTGCTGGAATCACGGTGATTATCGACTGCGCTCGTGGCACGGCGGCTTACGGCGATGGCATCGAGATCAAGACGCCTGCGCTTGAGCGGGCGCTTGATGCGATGTGGAGCGGCGCGGACTGACGCAGCGGGGGATACGCTTCAATTATCAGGTGCGTGCGATAACGCAGGCCCATATCTACAACCCGACGCTCATGAGCGTCCTGTCTTTTTTCAGGGCGAGCACAAAGACGCACCTGTTGCTTTACTCGCAGTCTTTGCGTGAAAGCGTGATCGATGTAATGAACTCGCCTGTCGAGCTGGAGTACGAATAAGTGATTTTGTTATCCAGCTCCAGCACCAATAGATAGGCTGTCTGCTTACACAAGCTGCCTTGGATTTGCTGAGTCAGGTAGCTGTCGTAGTAGACTTTTTCGCCAGGCCTTCCGTTGTAACCATTGATCGTGAGGTTGTAGAGGACGGTGTGATCAGCATAGGCAATCGTGTCTATTCGGGTCATAAGGTCCAGCATGATGGGAAGCTGTGTCTTTTGCTGATCGATTACCGCCGCCAGCGCTTCGTTTCCATCTTTAGCCCAGAGGGGAGTCAGGGGAGTCATGAAGCAAAGTGCTGCAGCGCCCCCCAGAATAGTTTTAGCAACGTTAAGTTTTTTCAATTCAATATCCTTATTTTAGAAAACTATCTGATTACAGAGCAGGAACCCCTCAGGGCAAAACCGGCAACAAAAACCGCCCAATCACCGGCAGGTGATCAGATATCAACAAAGTATCGTCCCGCCGCACCCGCGCACTGACCCGCTTCAAACTCGGGCTGTAAAACAGGTAATCCACCGTCCGGTCCGGCCCGTTGATGCGGCTGTCGTTGGGGAAGTGCGTCAGCCATTTGCTGCGGTCTATGCCGCTGGATTCGGCGTTGTCGGGGATCATCGGGTATTTTTCCCACAGCTCGTGCAGTTCGCTGTCGGCGGCGTAGCCGAGGCGTTGCTCCTCTGGGAGGCGTTGGTATTGACCCAGCGGCAGCAGGTTGAAGTCGCCGCCGATCAGCCACGGTGTGCCGCCGCTTTCCAGCTTGTCCAGCTGCGTCTCAGTGGCAGCGACCTGTTTTTGTGCGGTGTCGCCTGTGTGTCTGGCGGTGGTCAGGCTGGTGTTGATGACGGCCAGTTTGCCGCCGTCACGCAGGGGCAGGTAGCTGACCAGCAAGGCATCCTTGGGCTGGAACTGACGGCTGATGATATTGGCGTCTGGCACCGGCAGTTGCACGCGTTCGGCACTGTCGATGTGGAAGCGGCTGAGGGTCGCCAGTTTTCTGCCGACGCTGCCCCAGATATGCGGGTTGGGTACGAACTCTGCCTTCCAGTAGAACGCCTGCGTGCTGCAGGGGTAGAGGTCCGCCACTCGCTCTTTGATCAATGCCAGTTGGTCTTCGTAATCGGAGTTTTTGGCACCATCGTCGACCCCTTGCAGCAGTACGATATCCGGCTGTTCATCACGGATGACCCGCGCCACTTCATCCAGGTTGTAGGCCAGGTCTTCATGCGTCGGGCGTTCGTCCGGGCCGCTGCCGTCGGCCATGTCGTACCAGAACACATAGCGCTTGCCCGCCAGGTACTGGATGTTCCAGGTCATGACTTTCAGGGCTTGCCCCGGCACCAGCTTCGGCGCCTGAACCGCAGGGTTGCAGGTGGCCGGGAGTAACTCGCGGGCTGGAGGGCGCCAGGTCAGTTGGTACACCATTACCAGCAATACGGCGACCAGCAGCAGGCTGTACAGAGTCAGACGTAGCAGTAGACGTGGCATCGGCTCGACTTGGAGCGCCAGGCGCTCGGTGAGGGATTCGGTATTGAGCATACCGAATCGGTGCGTCTGGCGTCAGCTGTTGGTTCAGGCCCTGTGCGCGGGCTCGCTGATCAGCATGAACAGGCGGAAGGTCACAATGGTGGTGAACAGTTGCAGGAAGCTGCCGATGCTGTCGGTGATCACGGAAACCGCTGCGCTTTGCGGTTCCGGAAACAGGTACAGGCTGGCGCCCTCAAGCAGCCACAGGGGAATGTAGACGCTCAGCACGCACACCAGAATGCGGATGAAGTGCCCGGTGGTCATCAGCATGCTTTCGCGCATGGCCATGAACGGTGTGAGCTTGCGCAGGACCAGCAGGTATTCGCAGAACGCCAGTTTGATCATGACCCAGAGGCCGGGGACCACGAACAGCGAAAGGCCGAACATGATCAGCAGGGTGCTCATTGCCGAGAGTACGGCGAAGGTGGGCCACAGGCGCAACGCCATGGCCAGCAGGTCGCGGGTGTAGACGTCTTCGCCACGGCTGCGTGCGTCGAGAAACAGGATCAGTGCCGCTGTATAGATAGGGTAGAAAAACAGCCCGATGACCAATTCGTAGGCAGGCGACGTGTCGGCGGACATGGCGTTGCTCAGCGCTTGTTTGGCCAGCACCTCGAGTATCACGACAGGCAGGCACAGCAGCACGATGCTGCCCAGATTGCGCCGAAAGAAATAGAGCGAATCCTGGATGACGGTCAACGGGTTCATGTAGATAGATCGCTGGCTAAAAGCAGGCGCACACTTTAGCCCATGGCCCCTGCCGAACCAAGCGCAGTGGTGGTGGGCCGAGATCTTCTTATCTTTTTCTTCATGTCATTGAAGCGGGTGGATGAGGCCCCATTTTCTGAGCATGGTCCTGCCGGTGCGGCAGGAAAGAATTCCAGTGGCAACTCAGTGAGGTGGTCATGAACAGCGAAGAGCAAACCCTGATTGATGGTCTTTTCTCGAAACTGAAAGACGCAGAAACGGCATCCGCCCCGCGAGATGCTGCGGCCGAGGCGCGCATCAAGGAGCATCTGGCTCGCCAGCCCGCTGCGCCGTATTACATGACGCAGGCGATTCTGGTGCAGGAAGCTGCGGTCAACCAGCTCAATCAGCAGGTGAAACAGCGCGACGAGCAGATTCAGCAGTTGCAGGCCGAGCTGCAGCAGGCCAAAGGGCAATCTTCGTCAGCACCGGCCAGCGGCGGGTTTCTGTCGAGTATTTTCGGCAGCAGCGCCTCGCGAGCGCCTCAGGCTCAGCCGGCCCAGGCTTCGGGTGGCGGCTGGCGCGACGGTGCCGGTTTCAATCCAGCCCCTGCGCCCGCAGCGCCGCAGGGCGGTTATGCCGCGCCTGCTCCGGCTGCGGGCAGTGGCTTTATCGGCGGTGCGTTGAAGACCGCGGCCGGTGTGGCGGGCGGTGTGCTGCTGGCAGAGGGCATCAGCAGCATGTTCAGCCACCACAGCCAGCCGCAGGAGATCGTCGAGGTCATTCACGACGCGCCACAGGCTCAGGACACTGGCTCGTTCAATGATCAGGGCGGCTGGGGACAGCCGGATCAGCAGTACACCGCCGATGACAACTTTGACGATGGCGGCGACATGTTCTCTGATGATGATTCGTTTGTGTGAGGACGCAGTGATCGCTTCTCACGCTCCAGAACAGACAATTATCGTTCCGCACGCTCCAGCGTGGGAATGCCCTGGGTGACGCTCCGCGTCACAGGTCTGCGCCGCTCCGGCTATTCAAGATCGGACGTGGAGCGTCCAGAAATGCGTGCGACGCGGAGCGTCGCACGATAGTTGAAGCTCAATTCCGTTCTCAAGCTGGCATACTGGGCGCCGATTCACATTCCGGATCGCTGTAACCAGTGGGCGTGTTGCCCGCCATGAGGAATTGCGGTGAAGAAGATCGCGGTGTTCGCCGACGTGCAGAACCTGTATTACACCGTGCGCCAGGCGCATGGCTGTCATTTCAATTACGCCGCCTTGTGGGCGGATATCAGCAAGCGCGGCGAGATTGTTCACGCGTTTGCCTACGCCATCGATCGTGGCGACAGCAAACAACAGCAGTTCCAGCAGATCCTGCGCAATCTGGGGTTTACCGTCAGGCTCAAACCGTACATCCAGCGCAGCGACGGTTCGGCGAAAGGGGACTGGGATGTCGGCATCACCATCGATATCATGGATTTCGCGCCGCAAGTGGACGAAGTCGTGCTGGCATCGGGTGATGGCGATTTCGACATGTTGCTCGAACGTGTGATCAGCAAACATGGTGTTGAGGCGGTGGCCTATGGCGTGCCGGGGCTGACCGCGAACTCGTTGATTCGCGCAGCCAGTCGTTATGTGCCTATCGAAGGCGCGTTGTTGCTGAAATGAATTTACAGGGTCAGGCCAGTGTTGGAACGTATTGCAGTCATCGACTTTGAAACCACCGGCATCTCCCCGGGCCATAGCTGCCGGGCAACCGAGATTGCCGTGGTCATCATGGAGCAGGGGCGTATTGTCGAGCGCTTTCAGAGCCTGATGAATGCCGGAGTGCGTATTCCTGCGTTCATCGAAGGGTTGACCGGTATCAGCAACAACATGATTCGTACCGCCCCCAGCGCCGAACGGGTGATGGGCGATGTGGCAGATTTCGTCGGTGCCACGCCGCTGGTCGCGCACAATGCCTCGTTCGACCAGAAATTCTGGGACTACGAACTGTCGCGCATTCAGCGCAAGCGCGAACAGAGCTTTGCCTGTTCGATGCTGCTGGCCCGACGCCTGATGCCTGGCGCACCGAATCACAAGCTTGGCACGCTGACCAGCTACGCGCGCCTGCCCAATACCGGCAAGGCTCACCGGGCGATGGCCGATGCGGAAATGGCCGCCAACCTCACGGCGTATCTGACCAACGAACTGCGCAACACTCACGGCATCGCGTCAATCTCCCACCAGATGCTGTGTTCCCTTCAGAAAGTCCCCGCCGCCAAGATCGGCGAAACGCTCAAGCGTCAGCGCGGCTTCTGATCTTTTAGTGTTCCTGCTTGCCGTTGCTGGTCAGATAATCGGCCGGCAGGCTGCGTTCCACCGCTGTCGACAGCACGATTGAGGTTTTGCTGAAGCCAAACCTGGCGATCCGATTGATCAGGTCTTCCAGGTGCGGCATCGAATCCACCGCAGCCCTCATGATCACGCACGGGTCGCCCGTCACCCGGTAACACTGGATCAGCTCAGGGACCTGCCACAGCTCCTTGTACGCCTGTTGATTGCCGTGACTGCCCATGCGCAACTCGATCAGGCATTGAATCGGCAAACCGACCTTCGACAGATCGACCTTCGCTTCGTACCCGGTAATCACACCGCTCGCCTCAAGCTTGGCGACCCGCTCGGCCACAGCAGGGGCGGACAGGTTGACCAGTTTCGCCAGCTGCGCAAAAGACGCCCGGCCATTTTTCAGCAGCTCATCGAGCAGAATCCGATCGTATTTATCCAGCGTCATGACGTGCCTCGTGCTGTGCGATGGGTAATTTTAAAATAAAAGGAAAGCAGACCTTACAAGCATTGAATCGTAAGTTTCAGTGCGGTTTAAACAGGTTTTTCTGCTTAATATCCGCCTTAGGCCTTCATACAATAGGTCCACCATAACAATGATCCCAGAGCCTTGCCATGCCTCAGTCCGTTCGTATTTCGCCGTTGCTCATTGGTGCCTTTCTGGCCTTGTACCTGATCTGGGGCTCTACCTATCTGGTCATCCGTATCGGCGTGGAGTCATGGCCGCCGCTGATGATGGCTGGCGTGCGTTTTCTGATTGCCGGGTGCCTGATGTACGGCTTCCTGCGTTATCGCGGCGTGCCAGCACCGACCTGGCGCGAGTGGAAGGCGGCGTTTGTGATTGGCTTCCTGCTGTTGGCATGCGGTAATGGCGGTGTGACGCTGGCCGAACACGCAGGCGTAGCATCAGGCGTTGCGGCGCTGGCGGTGGCGACCATGCCGCTGTTTACCTTGCTGTTCGGCCTGTTCTGGGGCAACCGCACCACTAATCTGGAGTGGGCGGGCATCGTGCTGGGCCTGATCGGTATCGGTCTGCTGAATCTCGGTTCCAATCTGCAAGCCAGCCCTTATGGCGCTGCGCTGGTGCTCTTTGCCGCGGCGTCTTGGGCGTTCGGCTCTGTATTAAGCAAGCATATGCCGTTGCCCAAAGGTCCGATGGCCAGTGCGGCAGAAATGATCACTGCCGGCGCGACGCTGCTGATCGGCAGCACTTTGAGCGGCGAGCGCCTTGCGCACATGCCGACTGCAGCGGGCTGGGGCGCGCTGCTGTATCTGGTGGTGTTTGGCTCTATCGTCGCATTCAGCGCGTATATGTACCTGCTCAAGAATGTGCGCCCGGCAGCCGCAACCAGCTATGCCTACGTCAACCCGGCAGTGGCGGTGATGCTTGGCGTGGTGTTTGCGGGAGAGACAATCGGTATTGAAGAGTGCATGGCCATGGTGGTGATTATCAGCGCTGTGGTGCTGATTGGCCTGCCGCAATGGCGCAGGTCGGCGGTACGAAAGGTCGGATCGACACGCACAAGCTAACCGAGGCGGGCCGGACAGGTTAAACTGCGCGCCTTGCGTTGAATTTTTCCTACGGTATCTCCATGACATTCGCCTCTCTCGGCCTGATCGAACCCTTGCTGCGCGCCCTTGAAGCGCTCGGTTACCAGACTCCGACGCCTGTACAGACCCAGGCAATTCCTCCGGTACTGGCGGGCCGCGATCTGATGGCAGCTGCCCAGACCGGCACCGGCAAGACCGCAGGTTTTGCCTTGCCGCTGTTGCAGCGCCTGACCATGGAAGGGCCGAAAGTCGCGCCTAATTGCGTTCGCGCGCTGGTATTGGCCCCGACCCGCGAACTGGCCGATCAGGTTCACGAAAGCATTCGTCAGTATGCCGAGCACCTGCCGTTGAGCACTTACGCAGCCTACGGTGGCGTGAGCATCAACCCGCAAATGATGAAGCTGCGCAAGGGCGTGGACGTGCTGGTTGCGACACCGGGACGTCTACTCGACCTGCATCGTCAGAATGCAGTCAAGTTCTCGCAGTTGCAGACCCTGATCCTTGATGAAGCCGACCGCATGCTTGATCTGGGCTTTGCCGAGGAATTGCGTGGCATCTACGCGGTACTGCCCAAGCAGCGCCAGACCTTGCTGTTCTCCGCGACCTTTTCCGACGAAATTCGTCTGCTGGCCGCGCAGATGCTCAATGATCCGCTGACCATCGAGGTCAGCCCGCGCAACGTGGCGGCGTCGTCGGTCAAGCAATGGGTTGTGACCGTGGACAAGAAGCGCAAGGCTGATCTGTTCATCCATCTGATGAAAAAACATCGCTGGGGCCAGGTGCTGGTGTTCGCCAAGACCCGGGTTGGCGTTGATCAACTAGTGGACCGTTTGCAGGGTCTGGGTCTGAACGCTGATGGCATTCACGGCGACAAGCCGCAGGCTACTCGCCAGCGTGCGCTGGACCGCTTCAAGAGCAATGAAGTGAAGATTCTGGTTGCCACCGACGTGGCGGCTCGTGGTCTGGATATCGATGATCTGCCTACGGTCGTCAATCTGGACCTGCCGATTGTGGCCGAGGATTACATCCACCGTATTGGCCGCACCGGCCGGGCGGGGCTTACGGGCGAGGCGATCTCGCTGGTGTGTGCTGATGAAGTCGAACTGCTGTCGGCCATCGAAGTGCTGACCCGCCAGACCCTGGAGCGCAAGGAAGAACAGGACTTTGAGCCTGAGCACCGGGTGCCGACTACAGATGCCAGCGGCCAGATCCTGAAAAAGCCCAAGAAACCGAAAAAGCCCAAGGTCTCGGGCAGCAAACGTAACCTGGGCAAATGGGTCGACAGCGGCGAGTCAGAGCCTGCGCCAGCGGTCAAACCCGTACGTAAAGTGCCGGTCTTCAACACCGGCCCGCGCAAGAAGAAGCCGTGATCACGTGGGGGACAAGATCAGCGCGATTGCAGCCACTCCACCATCCCCAACCCCGCAGCGCGGCCGCTGGCGAAGCAGGCGGTCAGCAGGTAGCCGCCTGTAGGGGCTTCCCAGTCGAGCATTTCGCCTGCGCAGAACACGCCGGGCAATTGCCTGAGCATCAGACGTTCGTCCATGGCTTCGAAGGTCACGCCACCTGCGGTGCTGATGGCCTCATCGATGGGGCGTGGTTTGATCAGGGGCAGTGGCAACGCCTTGATGGCTTCACTCAACAACAGCGGATCGGCAAACGCTTCACGAGGCGCAAGTTCGCGTAAAAGCGCTGCCTTTGCGCCGTCCAGGCCCAATTGGCTGTGCAGGTGCTTGGACATCGAGCGCGAGCCACGTGGTTTGCTCAGGGCTTTTTGAATATCTGTCAGCGTTTTGCCGGGCAGCAGGTCAATGTCCACAATCGCCGAACCGTGAAGGTTGATCTGTTCACGAATCTGCGCCGACAGTGCATACACCAGGCTGCCTTCCACACCCGTCCCGGTCAGTACACATTCGCCCAAGCGCAGGGCATGGCCATGCAGGCCCATGGCGATGTTTTTCAACGGCGCACCGGCAAACTTGTCGCGCAGCAGGTCGCTCCAGGCGCTCACCTCGAAACCACAGTTGGCGGCCTGCAAAGGCGCAACCTCGACCTGCCTGGCTTGCAGCCATGGCAACCAGGCCCCGTCAGACCCCAGCCGCGCCCAACTGGCTCCGCCCAGCGCCAACAATGTGGCTGCCGGGTTGAGCGCCTTTTCGCCATCGGCGCAGGCAATGCGCAGGCTGCCATCAGCGTTCCAGCCCAGCCAGCGATGCCGCGTGTGAATCGTGACACCCGCATCACGCAGGCGCTTGAGCCAGGCGCGTAGCAGCGGTGCTGCTTTCATGTCAGTGGGGAACACACGGCCCGAGCTGCCGACAAACGTCTCGATACCCTGCGCATGAATCCACTGGCACAGCTCATCGGCACTAAAACTACGCAACAAAGGCGCGATCATCGGCGAACGTTCAGCGTAGCGCGACAGAAAAGCCGGGTAGGGCTCGGAGTGCGTTATGTTCATGCCGCCCACCCCGGCCAGCAGAAACTTGCGTCCTACTGAAGGCATGGCGTCATACAGATCGACGTTCAGCCCTGCCTGGCTCAACACCTCTGCTGCCATCAACCCCGCAGGGCCGCCTCCGATAATGGCGACGGTTCGGGAAGCAGGAGAGGCGAGGTCGGTCATGGTCAGCGAAGTATCGATAGCAGAGGAGGTGGGCATTCTACCCGAGCGTTGTTTTCAGGTGTGGTGCAACTCATTGGCTGCGACTGTGGTGAGGTGCAGCGCGCTGTCATAAGCCCATGTCGTCCCAGACCCGTTGCGCACTGTGATGCAGGATCCCGTGGCGTCTTGCCAGCGCCTGACGGTCCTTGCTGTAGCCGCCGCCGATCACGCCCATGACCGGAATGTCGCGGCTCAGGCAATGACGCAACACGGCTTCGTCGCGATTGGCCACGCCCTGATCGGTCAGTTGCAGATAGCCCAGCGCATCATCCTTGTGAACGTCCACTCCTGCGTCATACAGCACAAGATCCGGCTTGTAGAACGGCAACAGGTAGTTGAGCAGATCGTCGACCACGTTGAGGTAATCGGCGTCGCCCATCCCCATCGGCAGCGGGATATCCCAGTCGCTCTGCGCCTTGCGCGCCGGGAAGTTCTTTTCGCAGTGCAGCGAGACGGTAATGGCGTCCTCGGTATCGGCCAGAATACGCGCCGTACCGTCGCCTTGATGCACATCGCAGTCGAAGATAAGGACCTTGTCCACGCGGCCGCTTTGCAACAGGTACTGACTGATCACCGCCAGGTCGTTGAAAATGCAGAAACCGGCCGGGTAATCATAGTGCGCATGGTGGGTGCCGCCCGCCAGATGGCAGGCCATGCCGTGCTTCAAAGCCTGCTCGGCAGTCAGTAACGAACCACCCACGGCACGAACCGTGCGACGGGCCAGCGCCTCGCTCCATGGCAGGCCCAGACGCCGCTGGTCTTCACGGGACAGGTCGCCATTAAGGTAGCGGCTGATGTAGGACGGGTCATGAGCCAGCGCCAGAATGTCCGCCGGGCATAACTCGGGACGCATTAATTGAACGTCACTGGTCAGGCCGCTGTCGACCAAGTAGTCACGTAACAGACGGAACTTGTCCATCGGGAAGCGGTGATCCGCCGGGAAGTCCGGGCTGTAGTCTTCATGGTAGATAAGCGGTAGGGACATTTTGCGTCCGTTGACAGGTCGAAGCCCGATAGTGCCAGCAAAGCGTGCGCACGCCCAGTTGTCTGGCGCAGTGGATAACTACGCTGACGCCCACTTATGTCTCGTTACACGGGGGAATCGATGGAACCGATACTCAAGCTAGACAGCGCCCGGCTGCTGATGCGGCAGTGGCGCGACGATGATTTGCCAGCATTCGCCGAGATGTGCGCGGACCCGCGCGTGATGCGTTATTTCCCCGAACCGCTGAGCCGTCTTGAAAGCGCCGCCATGATCGGACGGTTACGTGGTCATTTTGCCGAATTGGGCTTCGGGTTTTGGGCGCTGGAGCGTAAGGATACCGGCGAATTCATCGGTTTTACCGGGCTGCATGTCGTGGGTTTCAAGGCATCTTTTACGCCGGCCGTGGAAATCGGCTGGCGGCTGGCTTATGACCACTGGGGCCTGGGCTTTGCCAGCGAGGCGGCATGGACCGCGCTGGGCTGTGGTTTCGAGCGCCTGAATTTGAAGGAGATCGTGTCGTTTACCGCGGTTAATAATCAGCCGTCGCAAAAAGTTATGCAGGCAATCGGTATGCAGCAGGATGAGTCCGGCAACTTCGATCATCCCAATCTGGATGACGGCCATCCGCTCAAGCCGCACGTGCTGTACCGGATCAGCCATGAGCAGTGGCTCAGGACGCTGAAGCCTTGATCAGGGTGTAGATTGAATTAGGCCAACCATCTTAAATCTGTATCATTCCATTCCAGTGGGATGGGCCAGAGGCCTGTCGGAAAATGCAGCGACTGCCGTTGCCGTAAAAGTGCAGAGTCGATGTGCAAGAGGAGTGAGAATGAGCCAAGTGCTGGATGATCTGGTTGAGTTGCTGACGCTGGAAGCCATTGAAGAGAACCTTTTTCGCGGCCGCAGCCAGGACCTGGGTTTTCGCCAGCTGTTTGGCGGTCAGGTGCTGGGGCAGTCGTTGTCTGCCGCCAGTCAGACCGTCGAAGAGGACCGCCACGTTCACTCGCTGCACGGCTATTTTCTGCGCCCTGGCGATGCAGGCCTGCCGGTGGTCTATCAAGTGGACCGCGTGCGCGACGGCGGCAGTTTCAGCACGCGCCGTGTGACTGCCATTCAGAAGGGCAAGCCGATTTTCACGTGCAGCGCCTCGTTTCAGTACGACGAAGAGGGCTTTGAGCACCAGGCGTCGATGCCGCAGATTGTCGGTCCGGAAAACCTGCCGTCCGAGCTAGAGCTGCTGACGGGCCGAGCACACCTGATTCCCGAAGCGATGCACGACAAGTTTCTGCGCCCCAAACCGATTCAGTTCCGCCCCGTGACATCCGAAGATCCGTACGATCCCAAGCCAGGCGAGCCGGTGAAGTACGTGTGGTTTCGCGCCGATGGCAGCCTGTCGGACGTGCAGGCGCTGCATCGTTACATGTTGGCTTATGCCTCCGACTTCAACCTGCTGACCACTTCGTTACGGCCGCATGGCAAGACGGTCTGGCAGCGCGATATGCAGGTCGCCAGCCTCGATCACTCGCTGTGGTTCCACAACGACCTGCGTACCGATGACTGGCTGCTCTATGCGATGGACAGTCCCTGGGCTGGCAACTCCCGCGGCTTCTCACGCGGCAGTATCTTCAACCGCGCCGGGCAACTGGTTGCATCGGTCAGCCAGGAAGGGCTGATCCGCCACCGTAAGGATTGGGCATGACACTCGACGGTATACGGCACTGGGTTTTCGACATGGATGGCACCCTGACCATCCCGGTCCATGACTTTCCGGCAATCAAGCGTGAACTGGGCATCCCTCAGGACCACGATATTCTGGGGCATCTTGCCGCGTTGCCCGCTGACGAGTCGGCGGCCAAGCATGCATGGCTGCTGGAACACGAACGGGAGCTGGCGCTGGCTTCGCAGCCAGCCGAGGGCGCGGTCGAACTGGTTCGTGAGTTGTCGGCGCGCGGTTATCGGTTGGGGATACTGACCCGTAACGCTCAAGAGCTCGCGTACATCACCTTGAAAGCCATCGGCCTGGCGGACTGCTTTGCTGTCGAGGATGTACTGGGCCGCGACGAAGCGACCCCCAAGCCGGATCCGGCGGGTTTGCTGAAACTGGCCAATCGCTGGAGTGTCGAGCCGGAGCAGATGGTCATGATCGGCGACTACATGCATGACCTGAACTGCGGCCGTGCGGCGGGCGCCAAGACCGTTCTGGTCAACCTGAAAGACAACCCCTGGCCTGAGCTGACGGACTGGCATGCCGTGGATTGCACTGTGCTACGCGGGATGTTGGGGTGAAGGCGGGAGGCTGACCCCGCCTATCGTGCCAATGCTCCGCGTTGGCATGCATTTCGTGACGCTCTGCGTCACAGCTCTGCGCAGCACTGCACACGCAGGATAGGACGCAGAGCGTCCGGACATGCATCCCCACGCGGAGCGTGGGGACGATAGTTATAGTGCTCGAGAGTCATCCAATCAAAACGGCTTGAACAACACCGCCTGACCCTCGGGCGAGGTGAAGATCCCGTCGCCGTTGTGGCCGACTTTCGGCACGATCACCAGGCGCTGGTTCAGCCCTTCAGGGTGGCGCTTCTTGAGGTAGTTGAAGTAGTTCTGGCCACGAATCAGGCGATACGCGCCTTGCGCTTCGGCGGCACAGGTCTTGTCCAGAGCAGGGTGGTTGCGATCGGTGTCCAGCTCGCCCATCAGGTAAGTGATGTCGCGCTTCACGTAATTCTTCTCGATGTCAGCCGGTTTTTCCTTGCCCGAATAGAACGGCATCTTGTTCAGACCGTATTTCCACTCATCGAAATCAGGGCAGCTCTGCGCCGTTACCGGTTCAGGCCGCTCTGCGTCGAAATAGGCATAGGACGACGGGTTGGCAATCACATAACGCAGCTTCACGCCTTCCCGCTGCAGCAGCGCATCTTCCTTGCCGCCGATCATCGCGTAGCGCTGCACCACCTGAGCACCACCGGAATGCCCGGCAATGACCACTTCTTTCAGATTCGGGAACAGCTTGCTGTCGCTCAGACGCTTGAGGATATGGTCCAGGACCAGAAACGAACTGACGGGCTTGGGATTGGTGGCGGTTGCGCCTTCCATCCAGCTGTTCTGGCGCCAGCGCAGAATCGACTCCGGCAGGTGATGCGCGACAATGTCCTTCTCATCCAGAAACTGCGGGGCGATCAGCAAGGTCTTGCTGCGCTCTTTGGATTGATTAGCGGCACGTTCGATGCTGCGCAGGTAAGTTTGCGCATTGCGCAGGCGGCCGTGCAGCACGATTACCGCGCGCTCGATCTTCGGCTTGGGGTGTACCCATTCCTGACTCAGCCCGAGTGTCGCCTCTGCACCATTGATGGCCAGGCGATCCGGACTGATAGACGTAACCGCTTGATCCTCGGCATGCGCCCCGAGGCTCGCGAAGGCAGTGCTCAACAACAGGACCAGAAGCGGTTTAATCATGTGTTCAGAGACTCTTGGCGGCGAATGTATCGCATTGATTGATTTGGCCTTGGGCAAAGCCTGCCTTGAACCAGCGTACACGCTGGGCAGACGTCCCATGAGTAAAGGAGTCCGGAGCGACTCGACCACTGCTTTGCTGTTGCAAGCGATCATCGCCGATAGCGTTGGCCGCATTCAATGCCTCTTCAATATCACCCGGCTCAAGCCAGTTCAAACGATTTTGTGCGTTGTACGCCCAAACACCTGCAAAGCAGTCCGCCTGAAGCTCCTGGCGGACCAGTAAACCGTTGGCACCTTCCATTTTTTGCCCGCCCTGACGAGCCTTGTCGACTTTGGCAGAAATGCCCAGCAGGGTCTGCACATGGTGCCCGACTTCGTGGGCGATCACGTAAGCCTGGGCGAAGTCTCCAGCGGCGGAAAAGCGTTGGGCCATTTCGCGGAAGAAGTCCATGTCCAGATAGACCTGCTGGTCAGCCGGGCAGTAGAACGGGCCGGTCGCCGAGGTGGCGCGACCGCATGCCGAGTTGACCTGGCCGCTGAACAGCACCAGCGTCGGGTCCTTGTACTCGCGACCGTTCTGAGCGAACACGGCGCGCCAGGTGTCTTCAGTGTCGCCGAGGATACTGCGTACGAATTCGGCTTGCTGGTCGTTGGCCGGTGGTGCCTGACGCGTTTGCGCGCTGGGTGGAGCGCTTTGCTCGGTGCTTTGCCCGGTCAGTTGCCCGAGGATCTGCATCGGGTCCTGTCCGGTCAGCAGGCCAATGGCAACGATGATCACAATGCCGCCCAGGCCCAGCCCCTTGCCACCGATGCGCATACCACCGCCGCCGCCACTGCTGCCGCCATCGCGCGCATCGACTACGTTGTCGCTACGTCGGCCTTTTTTCCAGAGCATGTCGGATCCCTCTTCTTTTCGTGCAATGAGTGTCGCTGCTGATACAGGTCTGCGCCAGTCTGGCGGTCCGGCCAGCGTGTGCAGGATGCGAGGGTATAGAGGTGCGAGAGCGCCGATTGGTTCGGGAAGTCCGTGTCTAGCTTTTCACGGGCTGCGCCTGCAACACGTCAGGCGGCGACGCATCGGCAAAACGGTCGACCTGCCGCAGCGATTTGAAGCACGTCATCCATGCGCCGACCACGCCCAATGTGCAGACGCCACCCATGATTGCCGCAGGTATGGCGCCGACCAGCGAGGCGCTGGTGCCTGCGCGAAACTCGCCCAGTTCATTGGATGAACCGATAAACAGCATGTTCACGGCATTGACCCGGCCGCGCATGTTGTCCGGCGTCGAAAACTGCACCAGCGCCGAGCGAATGAACACGCTGACCATGTCCGCCGCGCCCGCGACCAGCAGAGCCAGGCACGACAGCCAGAACAGTGTCGACAGTGCAAACACCAGATTCGCTACGCCGAACAGGCCGACGGCAAGAAACATGGTTATGCCGACGTTGCGCTGCAGCGGACGCATGCTCAGGTAAATACCGACGCCCAGTTCGCCCAGGCTCATCGACGCACGCAGCATGCCCAGCCCTTGGGGGCCCAGATGCAGCACTTCATGGGCATAGATCGGCAGCAGCGCTACCACGCCACCGAGCAGCACGGCGAACAGGTCCAGTGAAATGGTGCCGAGGATGATCGGTCGCGAGCGGATGAAGGCAATGCCCGCGGTGAACCGGCCCCAGGCGCTGGAGCCCAGTTCCACCGGTTTGCCGGCAAAGGGCGTCGCTACAGGGGCCAGAAACAGGATGCCAGCTATGAATGCTGCCACGCAGACTGAATACGTCAGCTCTGCGCCGCCCAGCCAGTACAGATAGCCGCCGATCAGCGGGCCGCCAACGGTCGAACAGCGCATGATCACGCTGTTGGTGGCAATGGCCGAGGGTAACTGATCACGCGGGACAATCTGCGGCAGCAGGCTTTGCAGCGCCGGCCCGGTGAAGGCGCGGGCGCAGCCGTAGAGCATCAGCGCGCCGTAGATCAGCCGCAGGTCTTGTAGCTTCAAGGCCGAGAACACAAACAGAATGGTGCCGCAGAATGCCTGCACGCCCCAACTGATCATCAGGATGACCTTGCGGTTGTAGCGGTCGATCAGGTCCCCGGCAGGCATCAACAGCAGCAACATGGGAATAAACTGAGCAAGGCCGACGTACGCCAGTGCCATTGGCTCGCGGGTCATGTCATAGACCTGCCAGGCGACCACCACTGCCTGAATCTGCATGGCAAACACTGCCATCAGGCGCGAGAGTATAAAACTGACGAAACCGGGCTGGCTGGACAACTTGACCGGGGCAGGGGCGGCGGAAGACTCAGAGCTCAAGAAAGGGATCCCATTGAAGCGGCTAATTCACGTTTTCGGTTTATACCTTAGCGTATCGATAGGAAGCTAATAAATATTCTGACAGTTTCGCCGTGACGGGCATGAAAGAATCTGCGCCGCGCCACATGTACAGGATAGGACGCGGAGCGTCCGGAACGGCATGCGACGCGGAGCGCCGCACGATAGTCGAGATAATCGTTCCTCACGCTCCAGCGTGGTAATGCCGTGGGTGACGCTCTGCGTCACAGATCTGCGCCGCGCCGCCTGTACAGGATAGGACGCGGAGCGTCCGGAACGGCATGCGACGCGGAGCGCCGCACGATAGTCGAGATAATCGTTCCTCACGCTCCAGCGTGGTAATGCCGTGGGTGACGCTCTGCGTCACAGATCTGCGCCGCGCCGCCTGTACAGGATAGGAGGCGGAGCGTCCGGAACGGCATGCGACGCGGAGCGCCGCACGATAGTCGAGATAATCGTTCCTCACGCTCCAGCGTGGTAATGCCGTGGGTGACGCTCTGCGTCACAGATCTGCGCCGCGCCGCCTGTACAGGATAGGAGGCGGAGCGTCCGGAACGGCATGCGACGCGGAGCGCCGCACGATAGTCGAGATAATCGTTCCTCACGCTCCAGCGTGGTAATGCCGTGGGTGACGCTCTGCGTCACAGATCTGCGCCGCGCCGCCTGTACAGGATAGGAGGCGGAGCGTCCGGAACGGCATGCGACGCGGAGCGCCGCACGATAGTCGGGATTATCGTTCCTCACGCTCCAGCGTGGTAATGCCGTGGGTGACGCTCTGCGTCACAGATCTGCGCCGCGCCGCCTGTACAGGATAGGACGCGGAGCGTCCGGAACGGCATGCGACGCAGAGCGCAGCACGATAGTCGAGATAATCGTTCCTCACGCTCCAGCGTGGTAATGCCGTGGGTAACGCTCTGCGTCACAGATCTGCGCCGCGCCGCCTGTACAGGATAGGACGCGGAGCGTCCGGAACGGCATGCGACGCGGAGCGCCGCACGATAGTCGAGATAATCGTTCCTCACGCTACAGCGTGGGAGTGCCGTGGGTAACGCTCTGCGTCACAGATCTGCGCCGCGCCGCCTGTACAGGATAGGACGCGGAGCGTCCGGAACGGCATGCGACGCAGAGCGTCGCACGATAGTCGGGATTATCGTTCCTCACGCTCCAGCGTGGTAATGCCGTGGGTGACGCTCTGCGTCACAGATCTGCGCCGCGCCGCCTGTTCAGGATAGGACGCAGAGCGTCCGGAACGGCATGCGACGCAGAGCGCCGCACGATAGTCGGGATTATCGTTCCTCACGCTCCAGCGTGGGAATGCCGTGGGTGACGCTCTGCGTCACAGGTCTGCGTCGCGCCGCATGTTCAGGATAGGACGCAGAGCATCCAGAACGGCATGCGACGCAGAGCGCCGCACGATAGTTAAGGTTATCGTTCCTCACGCTCCAGCGTGGGAATGCCGTGGGTGACGCTCCGCGTCACAGATCTGCGCCACGCCGCATGTTCAGGATAGGACGCAGAGCGTCCGGAACGGCATGCGACGCGGAGCGCCGCACGATAGTCGAGATAATCGTTCCTCACGCTCCAGCGTGGTAATGCCGTGGGTGACGCTCTGCGTCACAGGTCTGCGTCGCGCCGCATGTTCAGGATAGGACGCAGAGCGTCCAGAACGGCATGCGACGCAGAGC
The DNA here is from genome assembly GCF_020917325.1 of Pseudomonas savastanoi. NCBI lineage: Bacteria > Pseudomonadati > Pseudomonadota > Gammaproteobacteria > Pseudomonadales > Pseudomonadaceae > Pseudomonas > Pseudomonas savastanoi. Next base: position 5,069,045 of record NZ_CP076652.1, on the reverse strand, counting down.
GCCGCACGATAGTGATATGCCTCAACGGCGAACCAGCAGTACACCCGATTCCATGTGGTGGGTGTATGGAAACTGGTCGAATAGGGCGCAGCGCTCGACCCGGTGTGTGTCGTGCAACTGGGCGATGTTGGCGGCGAGGGTTTCCGGGTTGCAGGAGATGTACAGAATGCGCTCGAAGCGGCGGGTCAGTTCGCAGGTGTCCGGGTCCATGCCGGCGCGTGGCGGGTCGACGAAGACGCTGCCGAAATCGTAGCTCTTCAGGTCCACACCGTGCAGACGGCGGAACGGGCGAACCTCGTTCAGTGCTTCGGTCAGCTCTTCAGCCGACAAACGCACCAGCGTGACGTTGTCCACGCCGTTGTCATCCAGGTTGCTCAGCGCGGCATTGACCGAAGTCTTGCTGATCTCGGTTGCCAATACCTTGCGCACGCGGGTGGCCAGCGGCAGGGTGAAGTTGCCGTTGCCGCAGTACAACTCCAGCAGATCGTCTTGCCGCTCGCCCAGCGCATCAAACGCCCAGTTGAGCATCTTGCCGTTCACCGTGCCGTTGGGCTGGGTGAACGCGCCTTCCGGTTGGCGGTAGCTGAAGGTGCGGCCAGCCACGTCGAGCTTCTCGGTCACGTAATCCTGGCCGATGATCAGCTTCTGGCCCTTGGAACGACCGATCAGGCTCACGTTCAGCTCAGCCGCCAATTGCTCGGCAGCGGCTTGCCATTCAGCGTCCAGCGGGCGGTGATAGCACATGGTGATCATCGCATCACCCGCCAGCGTGGTCAGGAAGTCCACCTGAAACAGCTTGTGATTCAACGTCGGGCTGGCTTCCCAGCGCTCGCGCAGCACCGGCATCAGCGCGTTGATGCGCTCGCTGGCGATCGGCAGGCCTTCCAGCAGGATCGGCGTTCGATTGTCGCCCGGCGCGAACATCGCGTAATAACGCTTTTGGTCTTCGCGCCACAGGCGAAATTCGGCGCGCAGCCGATAGTGCTCGCGCGGTGAATCAAACACCTGCGGCTCAGGTGCATCGAACGGCGCCAGCAACTCGCGCAGGCGAACGGTTTTTTCTTCGAGCTGACGGTCGTAGCTCGCAGGGTCGAAAGGAACACTCATGCGTTGAACCAGCCCAGCTTGATCACGAACAGGACAGACAGGATCACCAGCGCGGAATTCAGCTCGCGCCAGCGTCCCGACAACAGCTTGATCGCTGTCCAGGAAATGAAGCCAAAGGCAATGCCGTTGGCAATGGAGTAGGTGAACGGCATCGCCAGGGCAGTGATCACCACCGGCGCTGCGACGGTGATGTCGTCCCAGTCGATTTCAGCCATGCCGGACGCCATCAACACGGCGACGAACAGCAGCGCCGGTGCGGTGGCGAAGGCGGGCACGCTGCCGGCCAGCGGGGCGAAGAACAGCGCCAGCAGGAACAGCACGGCGACCACCACGGCAGTAAGACCGGTGCGCCCACCGGCGCTGACGCCCGCAGCCGATTCGATGTAGCTGGTGGTGGTCGAGGTGCCTAGCAGGGAACCGGCCATCGCGGCAGTACTGTCGGCGATCAGCGCACGGCCCATTTTCGGCATGTGCCCGTCCTTGCCCATCAGCCCGGCGCGTTTGGCCACGCCGATCAGGGTGCCGGAGTTATCGAAGATATCGACGAACAGGAAGGCGAAGATGATGCTCACCAAACCAACGTCCAGCGCACCCATGATGTCCAGTTGCATGAACGTGGGTGCCAGCGAAGGCGGCATCGACACCACACCGCCAAACGGCGAGAAGCCCAAGGCGATGGACACCAGGGTGACCGCGAGGATGCCGATCAGCACGGCGCCGCGCACTTTGAGGTAATCCAGGGCCACGATCAAAAAGAAGCCCAGCGTCGCAAGTACGGGGGCTGGCTGTTTGAGATCGCCCATGCCGACCATGGTCACCGGGTTACTGACCACGATTCCGGCGTTATGCAGGGCGATCAGCGCCAGAAACAGGCCGATACCGGCGGCAATGGCCGAACGCAGGGGCAGGGGAATGCTGTTGATGATCCATTCACGGATGCGAAAGATCGACAGAATGAAGAACATCACCGCCGAGATGAACACTGCACCCAGCGCGACCTGCCAAGTGTGGCCCATGTGCAGGACCACGGTGTAGGTAAAGAAGGCGTTCAGGCCCATGCCCGGAGCGAGGGCGATAGGGTAGTTGGCGATCAGGCCCATCACCGTCGAGCCGATGGCGGCTGCCAGACAGGTGGCGACGAATACCGCGCCTTTATCCATGCCGGTTTCGCCGAGGATGCTCGGGTTGACGAACAGGATGTAAGCCATCGCCAGGAAAGTCGTGACGCCCGCAAGAATCTCGGTCCGCACGTTGGTGTTGTGTGCCTTGAGTTGAAACAGCCTTTCCAGCATGTCTGGCTCTCCGTGACGCGGCGCGCGTCGTGAATGATCGACTCCAGCAGCAATGCACAGACTGCAGGGCAGCCCGTTTGATTTTTGCGGGTCGGAAAAAGCCGCGCATCATACCAGCAGCTTGGCGGGATGGCTGCCTGTGGATGACTGCCTTTCGATGACAAGTACGCTCATCAAGAAAGCCTGAACGTTGCAAACCTCGCGAAGTCCCACCCCTTAAGACGCATAAAAAGTGCGCTAAGCGACCGCCTACCGTGAGGTTTCCATGAGTGCAACGACCCCGAACCCGAAGGATTTCGCGACCCACGCGATCTCTCTTACCCTGAACGGGCAGCAGCGCCAGCTGGACGTGCTGCCCTGGACCACCCTGCTGGACCTGCTGCGTGATCAGCTTGACCTGGTCGGCACCAAGAAAGGCTGCGACCACGGCCAGTGTGGTGCATGCACCGTACTGCGTGATGGTACGCGCATCAATGCCTGCCTGACGCTGGCGATCATGTGCGACGGTGCCGAGCTGACCACCATTGAAGGCCTGGCTGATGGCGACCAGTTGCACCCCATGCAGCAGGCGTTCATCAAGAACGATGCGTTCCAGTGCGGCTACTGCACGCCCGGGCAGATCTGCTCGGCTGTCGGGCTTGCCAATGAAGGTCGCGCCAGCACGCGTGCCGAGATTCAGGAACTGATGAGCGGTAACCTGTGCCGCTGCGGTGCCTACAGCAATATTCTCGCCGCCGTCGAAGAGGCGTTGCCACAGTTCCACAATGCGGCGCCGAAGCCGGAGGTGAACGCATGAATCCGTTTACCTACAGCAAGCCGACCGACATCACCGCAGCGGTCAACCTGAGCGGCCCGGCCACGCGCTTCATTGCGGGCGGCACCAACCTGCTCGACCTGATGAAAGAAAACGTCGCGACGCCCGAGCACCTGATCGACATCACCGGCCTGCCTTTAAGGGATGTCACTGAAACCGCGTCGGGCGGTCTGATGATCGGTGCGTTGGTCAGCAACGCCGACCTCGCGTATCACCCGTTGATCGAAGCGCGGTACCCGTTGCTGAGCAAAGCCGTACTGGCCGGTGCCTCGCCACAGTTGCGCAATATGGCCAGCACTGGCGGCAACCTGTTGCAACGGACCCGTTGCTATTACTTCTATGACACCGGTGTTCCGTGCAACAAGCGTGAACCGGGTAGCGGCTGCCCGGCGCGTGAAGGTCTGAACCGTATTCACGCAATCCTCGGTGCCAGTGACGATTGTGTCGCCACGCATCCATCCGATATGTGCGTTGCCCTCGCTGCGCTGGAGGCTGTGGTGCATGTCGAAGGACGTGCCGGTCGTCGCACCATAGAGTTCGCGGATTTCCACCGCCTGCCGGGTGATGCGCCGCAACGCGACAATCAATTGGCCGATGATGAGTTGATCATCGCGGTCGAGCTGCCTGCACAGGGCTTTGCCAGTCACAACGCTTATCTGAAGATTCGTGACCGTGCGTCCTATGCGTTTGCCCTGGTATCGGTCGCTGCTGCCATCGATCTGGACGGTGACGTGGTACGCGACGTGCGTCTGGCGCTGGGTGGTGTCGCGCACAAGCCATGGCGCGACAAGGCGGTCGAAGCGCTGCTGATCGGTAAACCGGTCACTCGCGAGAACTTCGCCGCTGCGGCAGACGCCATGCTTGAGCACGCGCAGCCTCTTGAACATAACGGTTTCAAAGTCAGGCTGGCGCGCCGCGCGATCATTCGCGCCTTGAGCGACGCAGCAACAGGAGGGAGCGCCCAATGAACCAGCCATTTTCGCCAATGGGCAAGCCGGTGGACCGCGTCGACGGCCAACTGAAAGTGACAGGCGGCGCGCGCTACGCCGGTGAGTACCCTGAAGAAGGGCTGCTGTATGCCAGCGTGGTCTCCAGCACCATCGCCAACGGGCGCGTCGCCAGCATCGATACGAGCGAGGCAATGAAGGTTCCGGGTGTGGTCGCTGTTATCGATCATACCAATCGACCGTGGCTGGCCAGTTACGACGAAAACTATGAGGACGCCGATTCGGCTGACGGTTCGCCGTTTCGTCCTTTTTACAACGACAACGTGATGTACAGCGGCCAGCCACTGGCGCTGGTCGTTGCCGATACGCTGGAACTGGCGCGGCATGCGGGCTCGCTGGTGCGTATCGAATACGAGCAGCAGGAGCACCAGACCGATCTTCAGGCCATGCTCGACACCGCCTATGACGCGCCTGCCGAATTGCCGCCGCCGCGTGGCAACTTTGAGGGTGAACTGGCCAGCTCTGCGCTGAGTGTGGACGTGACGTACAGCACGCCCAGCGAATACCACAACCCGATGGAGCCGCACGCGTCGACAGTCCTGTATCAGGCCGACGGCAGCTTGCAGATTCACGACAAGACCCAGGGTACGCAGAACTGTCAGGACTACCTGCACAAGGTCTTCGGTCTGGAAAAGGACAAGATCCGCGTGCTGGCAGCCTTTGTCGGCGGTGCCTTCGGTTCAGGCCTGCGCCCGCAATATCAGCTGCCATTGGCGGTGATGGCGGCGTTGCATCTGAAGCGCTCGGTGCGCCTGACGCTGACTCGACAACAGATGTTCACCTTCGGCTATCGCCCGCGCACCGTGCAGCGCTTGCGTCTGGGGGCGGCTGCCAACGGTCGTCTGTTGGCCATTGGACATGAAGCCATCGGTCAGACTTCGCGTTTCGAGGACTTCAGCGAGCATGTTGTCGAGTGGAGCGGCATGCTCTATCACTGCGATAACGTGCAACTGACCTACAAACTGGTGCCGCTCGACGTGTTCACGCCGTTGGATATGCGTGCGCCGGGCGCTGCATTGGGCATGATTGGTCTGGAGTGCGCCATGGACGAGCTGGCCTGTGCGCTGGCCATCGATCCTGTGCGTCTGCGCCTGACCAATTACGCCGAACGCAACGGTAATGAAGACAAGCCTTACTCCAGCAAAGAATTGCGTGAGTGCTATCGCCAGGGTGCCGAGCGTTTTGGTTGGGAAAGTCGCAACCCCGAGCCGCGCAGCATGCGTCAAGGTCGCCAACTCGTCGGTTGGGGCATGGCGGGCGGTGTCTGGGAAGCCATGCAAATGAAAGCCAGCGCCAAGGCGCGTCTTGAGGCTGATGGCACTTTGGTGGTCAGCAGTGCCACGACCGACATCGGCACGGGGACGTACACCGTGATGACGCAGATCGCTGCTGAGGCTTCGGGCATCGATGTGGAGAATGTCACCTTTCTGTTGGGCGACTCTTCGTTGCCGACCGCGCCTTTGCAGGGCGGCTCGTTTACCGTGTCTTCAGTGGGTACAGCGGTGCAGCAGGCGTGTCAGGCCTTGCAGCGTCAGGTGCTGGAAGTGGCCAAAGGGCTGCATCCGCAGTTTGCGTCTGTTACGCCGGATGAAGCTCGCTTTGAATCAGGCAAGCTGTACCTTGGCGATCAGGTGCTGTCGATGGCAGAACTGGCAGCGTCTCAGGCTCACGGTGTCATTGAGGTGCAAGTCGACGCCGAACCGGACAAGAAGCGTGAAGCCTACGCAGCGGCGACGCACTCGGCGGTATTCGTCGAAGTGCTGGTCGACGAGGACCTGGGCACGATCAAGGTCAATCGCGTGGTCAGTGCCGTGGCGGCGGGCAGGGTCGTGAACCCGAAGATGGCGCGCAGCCAGATTCTGGGCGGTGTTGTCTGGGGGATGGGCATGGCGCTTCAGGAAGAGGCGATGCTCGATCACACCCTGGGTCGCCCGATGAACCACAGCCTGGCCGAGTACCATATTCCGGTTAATGCTGATATCGGCGACATTGACGTGCTGTTTGTCGAAGAACACGACGAGATCGTCAACGCGCTGGGTTCCAAAGGCGTCGGCGAGATCGGCATTGTGGGCGTACCGGCAGCGATTGCCAACGCGATCTACCACGCCACCGGCAAGCGGATACGCGAGTTTCCGATCACGCTGGACAAGTTGTTGTAACCGCGCGCGCAAATCCAACGGCCTATCATGCCAATGCTCTGCATTGGCATGCAGTGCGTGACGCTCTACATCCTCCTGCGCAGGCAGTGCGGCGCAGGGGTGACGCGGAGCGTCACGAACGGCATTCCCACGCGGAGCGTGAGGAACGATAGGTGCCCGGAAGGACTCCGCATCTGCAAGCGCTGTGCAGGTGAGACAACCCGCCACGCGACAATAGACCACACGGCTCAAGCGGCTGAACAGGACTACTCTTTCATGGTCGATTGATCTGCATCATTGCGTTCAGGCAGTGATCAGTGCTTCGGCCAGCGTTTTCGCCATTGGAAACGCCAGAATAAAGAAACATAAGCACTCATTACCGTGGGAGCAATCGTTGTTGGCTCACAGCCGGCAACAGGTTTCATCTGAGAGAGGAACATATTATGTTCGGTTTAGAGGCTATAGATCTCGCCCGAATTCAGTTCGCATTCACCATTTCGTTTCACATCCTGTTCCCTGCCATCACTATTGGTCTGGCAAGCTACCTGGCTGTGCTCGAAGGTCTGTGGCTGAAGACCCGCGATGACGTCTACCGTGACCTGTACCACTTCTGGTCGAAGATCTTTGCCGTCAACTTCGGCATGGGCGTGGTCTCCGGACTGGTCATGGCCTATCAATTCGGCACCAACTGGAGCCGCTTCTCTGACTTTGCAGGTGCTGTTACCGGCCCGTTGCTGACCTACGAGGTACTGACCGCCTTCTTCCTGGAAGCGGGTTTCCTCGGCGTCATGCTGTTCGGCTGGAACCGTGTCGGCCGTAAGCTGCACTTCTTTTCCACGGTGATGGTTGCCATTGGCACGCTGATCTCCACGTTCTGGATTCTGTCGTCCAACAGCTGGATGCAGACGCCGCAAGGTTTCGAGATCATCGACGGCCGTGTCATTCCGACCGACTGGTTCGCGGTGGTCTTCAACCCCTCGTTCCCGTACCGCCTGACGCACATGGCCATCGCCGCGTTCGTGGCAACTGCGTTCTTCGTCGGCTCGTCGGCTGCCTGGCACCTGTTGCGCGGTCGCGATACACCCGCCGTGCGCAAGATGCTTTCGATGGCCATGTGGATGGCGTTGCTGGTTGCGCCGATTCAGGCAGTGGTCGGCGACTTCCACGGTCTGAACACGCTCAAGCATCAGCCCGCGAAGATCGCGGCCATCGAAGGTCACTGGGAGAACGTCGGTGACGAACCGACCCCGCTGATCCTGTTCGGCATTCCCGACATGAAGGAAGAGCGGACCAAGTTTGCGGTGGAAATTCCGTACCTGGGCAGCCTGATCCTGACTCACAGTCTCGACAAGCAGGTGCCGGCGCTCAAGGAGTTCAAGCCTGAGGATCGCCCTAACTCGACAATCGTGTTCTGGTCGTTCCGGGTCATGGTCGCCCTCGGCATGCTGATGATCTTCACCGGCCTATGGAGCCTGTGGTTGCGCAAGCGCGGCACGCTGTATAACTCGCGTCCGTTCCTGTACCTGGCGTTGTGGATGGGGCCGTCTGGCCTGATCGCGATTCTCGCCGGCTGGTTCACCACCGAGATAGGCCGTCAGCCGTGGGTCGTGTATGGCTTGCTGCGCACCGCCGATGCATCGTCCGGCCACAGCGTGGCGCAGATGAGCATCACCCTGGTGCTGTTCGTGGTCGTCTACTTCGTGCTGTTCGGTGCAGGTCTTGGCTACATGATGCGTCTGGTTCGCAAAGGGCCGAAAGCCTACGTCGAACATGTGCCTCACGGTGGTCCCGGCCAGCAACGCACTCCGGCCCGTCCTCTCTCCGCTGCTGTTGAAGGCGAAGAAGATGGCGACCATCCTGACCGTCTCGGCAAGGGGATTTAAGCCATGGGTATCGATCTTCCGCTGATCTGGGCCATCATCATCGTCTTCGGCATCATGATGTACGTGGTGATGGACGGCTTCGATCTGGGCATCGGGATTCTCTTCCCGTTCATGAAAGACAGTTCCGACCGTGACGTGATGATGAATACCGTCGCGCCGGTCTGGGACGGCAACGAGACCTGGCTGGTGCTGGGCGGTGCGGCACTGTTCGGTGCATTCCCGCTGGCCTACTCGGTGGTCTTGTCTGCGCTGTACCTGCCGCTGATGTTCATGCTCATGGGCCTGATCTTTCGCGGCGTGGCGTTCGAGTTTCGCTTCAAGGCGACCGAACAGAAACGCCACCTCTGGGACAAGGCGTTCATTGGCGGTTCACTGGCTGCAACCTTCTTTCAGGGCGTTGCACTGGGCGCCTACATTGAAGGCATTCCGGTGGTCAATCGCCAGTTCGCAGGCGGTTCACTGGACTGGCTCTCGCCGTTTCCGATGTTCTGCGGCCTGGCCCTGATCGTCGCCTATGCACTGCTGGGCTGTACCTGGCTGATCATGAAAACCGAAGGTTCGCTGCAGAAGGCGATGCATGATCTGGCCCGCCCTCTGGCACTGGCCGTGCTCGCGGTCATGGCGGTGGTCAGCCTGTGGACGCCGCTGGCCCATGCGGACATTGCCCATCGCTGGTTCAGCATGCCCAATCTGCTGTGGTTCATGCCGGTGCCGGTGCTGGTGCTGGTGACTATGTACGGTCTGTTCAAGGCGGTGGCCCGCAATGCCCACTACACGCCGTTCCTGCTGACGCTGTTGCTGATATTCCTGGGTTACAGCGGGCTGGGCATCAGCCTGTGGCCAAACATCATTCCGCCTTCGGTAACGATCTGGGCAGCCGCAGCGCCGCCGCAGAGCCAGGGCTTCATGCTGGTCGGCACGCTGTTCATCATTCCGTTCATCCTGGGCTACACCTTCTGGAGCTACTACGTATTCCGCGGCAAGGTGACGGCTGCAGACGGTTATCACTAGTTCGAACCGAGGAGATTGACGATGTCTGGTAAAAATTCCATGCACGATCCTGATCCGGCGCTGAGCAAGCCGCTCTGGCAACGACTGGCCTGGCTGGTCGGGATCTGGGCGGGCAGCGTATTTGCGCTGTTCATCGTAGCCAGCCTGATGCGCATGTTCATGAGCGCAGCGGGCCTGACGACACACTGATTCCGAATTCCCGTTCGTGTCTGCGGACACGTTTTGCGACCCTCTTGCCACCCGCTGGCAAGAGGGTCTTTTTTTGCGCGGTATTACTTGCGTGCTTTCAGAATGACGAATTTCGGCGTGGCCGCCACTTGCTCGACGCCGCGGAACAGGCGTGACAGCTTGGTGTGATACCCCAGGTGACGATTGCCGACGATATACAGCGCGCCGCCGGTCACCAGTGCGGCACGCGCCTGGAGGAACATGCGCCAGGCAAGAAAATCTCCCACCACCTGTTGCTGATGGAAGGGTGGGTTGCACAGCACCACATCCAGCGAGTCAGGTTCCTGAGTGTCCAGCCCGTCGGCTGCCCGAACTTCCACCGCACGTTCGCCCAGCGTTGCGCGCCAGTTCTCGGCTGCCGATTGCACGGCCATGAACGACTCGTCGACCAGCGTGTAGTGCGCCTGCGGGTTGTCCAGCGCGCTGGCAATGGCCAGCACGCCGTTGCCGCATCCCAGGTCGGCGACCCTTGCGGTGCCGAGGTTTTTCGGCAGATAAGGCAGGAATGCCCGGGTACCGATGTCCAGCCCGTCGCGGCAGAACACATTGGCGTGGTTGAGCAGTTCGATGGCCGGCTCGTCGAGACGGTAACGGGTCGGGTAGGGCGAAGTCCGCACTTCCATGGGCTGTGGCGTAGCGAACAGCAGCCGGGCTTTTTTCACCGCCAGTGAGGCCTGCACCGGCCCTACGTACTCCTCCAGCAGGTCGCCAGCCGAACGTGGCAAATGCTTGACCATGGCTGCAGCGACAACGCGAGCACCCGGTGCCAGTTGACCCTGCAGGCGTATCAGTTGCTCTTCGAGCAGCGCCAGGGTCTTCGGCACCCGGATCAGCACCCAGTCGAACGGCCCGTTCAAGGGCTCGCTGGCCGGGATGTGCGGTACGGCGTCATAGCTCATGCCGTTGCGTGCCAGGTTCTTTTCCAGGCCTTGTGCAGCCAGGAAAGAGTCGGTGCTGCTGACCACTGTGGCATGAGACGCCAGACTCGCCGCCAGCGCGCCGAAACTGTCATTGAGCACCAGTACCCGGCTTTGCAGGCTCAGCCCGGTTTCTGCAACATGATTGAGCAGGTACTCGTCAGCAGCATCGAATGCCTGCAGCGGCTCATCCTGTTGCTCGGGTTGGCGAATGAGATCAAGTTCAGCGAAAGGACTGATGAGCAGGGGCATTGGCGGGAGAACTCTGTGCAATCGAAAGTGTGCCGGTGAGCCCGAAGACAGGTGGGCTCGCCGAGACAGACGATTTTACGTATTTTTTCGTTTTGATACCTGTTTGATTGCGGCTCGGCTGCCGGCTTTATCAGAACATCCCGCTCAGTGCGGCCTGTACGGCAGCAGCCGTCTTGTTGCAAACGCCCATTTTCTGAATGGCGCTGGCAATGTGAAAGTGGATGGTGCGCTCCTTCAGGCAGAGAATCATTGCGATATCGCCAGCTGTCTTGCCTTCGGCGGACCACTTGAGGACTTCGATTTCTCTCTGAGTCAGGTTTTTTGCTGGCGAGGGCTGTGAAAATTTTATTTCCATTGTGTTCATGTAGCCTCCTTGCAGTACGTGTCCAGACCTTGCTGTTCGTTTATCCAGTCTAGGAACAAAAACATCGCAAACTGCGCCTGCGCGCATTACCCGGACGGATGGGCTGATGGCACTTGGCAGCGTGTTATCGGCCTTTTGGCTGGAACCCCTGTGCAAGAGAGGTCGCGGCAATTTGCCCTGTAGAGGTTCGGTCGGGCATTGGCTGACTCAAGAACCAAATACTCTAAGCCGCAGGGTGGCTGACCGGGTAATTCACCACAAACAGCCGGTGTTTATCGGGCCCGCTTTGCGGGACACTGGGTTCTGCTTTTCATATTCAGGAGTTCAAAGCACACCATGACCGTCAGTGACGACAAATTCACCCGACAGACACTGCAGCGTGTCACGCCGCTGACCAGCAACCTGTTCACCCTGCGCACCACGCGCGATCCCGGTTTTCGCTTTCGGGCAGGACAGTTTGCGCGCCTCGGTGTGACCAAGGCCGACGGCACCACCGTATGGCGTGCCTACTCGATGGTGTCTTCACCGCACGACGAGTTTCTGGAGTTCTTTTCCATCGTGGTGCCGGATGGCGAATTCACCAGCGAACTGAGCCGTCTGCGCGAAGGCGACGAATTGATGGTGGAAAAACTCGCGTTTGGCTATCTGACCCTGGACCGTTTTGTCGATGGACGCGACCTCTGGCTGTTATCCACCGGTACGGGTGTCGCGCCGTTCCTGTCGATCCTTCAGGATTTCGAGGTATGGGAGAAGTTCGAACGGGTGATTCTGGTGTACAGCGTTCGTGAGTCCCGCGAACTGGCCTATCAGCAGTTGATTGGCGAACTGATGCAGCGTGAATACCTGGCGGAATACGCAGACAAGTTCCTGTTTCTACCGACTGTGACCCGCGAACAGCATCCGGGCGCATTAAGTGGCCGCATTACGCAGTTGATTGAAAACGGCGAGCTTGAGCGCGCTGCAGGCATCGCACTGACACCTGAGCATTCCCGGGTAATGCTGTGTGGTAACCCGCAGATGATCGACGACACACGCGCAGTGCTCAAACAGCGCGACATGCGCCTGAGCCTGTCACGCAAGCCGGGGCAGGTTGCGGTGGAGACGTATTGGTGATGGCTCGCGGCTAACGATGACTATCGTGCCAATGCTCCGCGTTGGCATGCAGTTCGTGACGCTCTGCGTCACACAGCGGTTCTTCGACATCAGGCGAATTGGTGCCCGACTCAGGTCACCTTTTCGCCCCTCGGCGAGTGACTTTGACGGGGCAAAGTAACCAAACCCCCTCGCTCCTGTTTCCGGCCCGACTTCGTCGGGTTCCTTCGCCCTGTCACTGATCCGGGGGTCGCCGCAACGGACCATCCATGGTCCGGTGCGGCTAGCCTGGCGTCCTGCCAGGCTACCCCCGGATCAGCGCCAGGACTCAGCCGTCACTAAGGTCGCACTCTGCGTCGTCTGTGCCATCGCGTTTGAAAAGCACTGCGTGGGGATGCGATAGCCATCTCCTACGCACTCCGGACGTCAAATCAAAGCGGACGCGTAGGGTCGACAGTGACTGGCGCGGCCGGTTTGTTCTGTTCCTTGAGCAGGTCACGAATCTCGCTCAGCAACACTTCCTGCTTGGACGGCGTCGGTGGCAAGGTCGGTGCCTTGGCCTCTTCGCGCTTGAGGCGGTTGATGGCCTTGACGCCCATGAAGATCGCGAACGCGACGATAATGAAGTCGATAACGGTCTGGATGAACTTGCCATAAGCCAGCAGCACAGCAGGTGCCGTACCTTGCGCAGGGCGCAGGGTGATGGCCAGGTCACTGAAGTCGACGCCGCCGATCAGCAAGCCTAACGGTGGCATGATCACATCGCCGACGAACGACGAAACGATCTTGCCGAATGCCGCGCCAATGATGATACCGACGGCCATATCGACCACGTTACCTTTGACCGCGAAGGCCTTGAACTCGCTAAGTACGCTCATGGGTAATTCCTTGTTACAGATAAAAGTGATCCGAGAGAGTGTAGTCCAGCCTTACAGTTGCCGTCCGTTCTACGTTCAATCGACCGAAGCGGCCTGTGTAAGTTTTATCCGGTTTTGAAAGTCATGGTTCGCTGCGCAGGTAGCTGCCGGCTCAACCTGCGTTATCATGGGCGTTTTTTACGACTGGGGTTGTCATGGCCAAGGCCAAACGCTTGTACGGCTGCACCGAGTGCGGCGCGACATTTCCCAAGTGGGCGGGCCAGTGCAGCGAATGCGGCGCCTGGAACACACTGGTCGAAACCATGATTGAGAGTGGCGCTGCTGCGCCGCCCACCGGGCGCACCGGCTGGACCGGTTCACAGGCGCAAATCAGAACCCTGGCAGAAGTCAGTGTCGAAGAGATCCCGCGCTTCTCCACCAATTCCACCGAGCTCGACCGGGTGCTGGGCGGCGGGCTGGTTGACGGCTCGGTGGTGCTGATTGGCGGCGACCCCGGCATCGGCAAGTCCACGATCCTCTTGCAGACGCTGTGCAATATCGCCCAGCGCATGCCCGCGTTGTACGTCACCGGCGAGGAATCCCAGCAGCAGGTGGCCATGCGTGCCCGACGCCTGGGGCTGCCGCAGGACAAACTGCGCGTCATGACTGAAACCTGTATCGAAACCATCATTGCCACGGCAAAGGTCGAGAAGCCCAAGGTCATGGTGATCGATTCGATCCAGACGATTTTCACCGAACAGTTGCAGTCCGCGCCGGGCGGCGTGTCGCAGGTTCGTGAAAGCGCGGCCTTGCTGGTGCGCTACGCCAAACAGAGCGGCACGGCGATCTTTCTGGTCGGTCACGTCACTAAAGAGGGCGCGCTGGCCGGTCCGCGTGTGCTTGAGCACATGGTCGACACCGTATTGTATTTCGAGGGCGAGTCCGATGGCCGTCTGCGTCTGCTGCGCGCTGTGAAGAACCGCTTCGGCGCGGTCAACGAGCTGGGCGTGTTCGGCATGACCGACAAGGGCCTGAAAGAAGTCTCCAACCCGTCGGCGATTTTCCTCACCCGTGCTCAGGAAGAGGTGCCGGGCAGTGTGGTCATGGCTACCTGGGAAGGCACGCGGCCGATGCTGGTGGAGGTTCAGGCGCTGGTGGATGACAGCCATATGTCCAACCCGCGTCGTGTAACGCTGGGTCTGGATCAGAATCGTCTGGCCATGCTACTGGCGGTCCTGCATCGACACGGTGGTATTCCGACTCACGATCAGGACGTGTTTCTCAACGTAGTAGGTGGTGTGAAAGTGCTGGAAACCGCATCCGACCTGGCCTTGATGGCGGCGGTGATGTCCAGCCTGCGCAATCGTCCGCTGCCGCATGACTTGCTGGTGTTCGGTGAGGTAGGGCTGTCGGGTGAAGTCAGGCCGGTGCCCAGTGGGCAGGAACGACTCAAGGAGGCCGCCAAGCACGGCTTCAAACGCGCCATCGTGCCCAAGGGCAACGCGCCAAAGGAAGCACCACCCGGTTTGCAGATCATTGCCGTCACGCGTCTGGAGCAGGCACTGGATGCGTTGTTCGAGTAACCTCGCCCTGAGGATTATCCCTGCAGTTCGATCAAGGCTGCCAGTTCCCGATCCAGTTCTTCGGGGTCTCCGAGGTTCAATACGACCAGCCGCTTCAGGTGGCTGATTGACTCCAGCCCTATGTGCCGGCAAACGAATCCCAATTGCCGGTTGTTGTCATGGGTGATTTTGACATCCATTTTTACATTGGCTTCGTTGCTTAGAATGATGTCGACTTCAAAGAGCTGCGCCTGATCACCGTTCCACGGATCAGGCCGTTCGATGAGCAACCCTTTCAGGGAAATATCGACCAGTTGAACCTTCCAGGTCTGATCGCCTTGCTTCAAATCGGTTTTGGCATCAAAGGCAATGCGTTTGAAACGACGGCGATCTTCGGGTGAGTCGGTCATCGAATGAACTCTCTTGTTGACCGCCACCGGGGGGGCAGCGGGGGGGGCAGCGGGCAGGTCGTTATCTGATCAATTCTGTTGTTCCTGCACGATAGACCTGAAAGCCATTACAGAACAGTTCCGCATCACTGTTTTGTGATCCGGCAACCATCTGTCGAGTCCATTCCAGCCCTCTATGCCGGGTATCTGCCGCAATTGATCAAATTTCGCTCTAGACCATGGTTGGGGGTGGTCTTTCGCTGATCCAGCGCTAAACTCGCACTGCTTGCCTTCTAGTCAACTCTGCTGGAATAAAAAAATGAAAAATAATAATAGTCTGATGCGCCATGTTCCCTGGCTCATCGTCGCAATTGTCGGGGCATGTGCCCTTGGGGTCGTGGCCTTGCGTCGCGGAGAAGCGATCAACGCTTTGTGGATAGTGGTCGCTGCGGTGGCTATCTATCTGGTTGCCTATCGTTACTACAGTCTGTTCATCGCCACTCATGTCATGCAGCTCGATCCGTTGCGCGCGACACCGGCGGTGGTCAACAACGATGGTCTGGACTACGTGCCGACCAACAAACACATCCTTTTCGGTCACCACTTTGCTGCCATCGCTGGTGCAGGCCCGCTGGTCGGCCCGGTACTGGCCGCGCAAATGGGTTATCTGCCCGGTACGCTCTGGCTGATCGCTGGCGTGGTGCTGGCCGGTGCGGTACAGGATTTCATGATCCTGTTTCTCTCCACGCGCCGTGACGGTCGCTCGCTGGGCGACATGGTTCGCGAGGAAATGGGCCGTATTCCCGGCACCATCGCCCTGTTCGGCTGTTTCCTGATCATGATCATCATCCTGGCGGTGCTGGCGCTGATCGTGGTCAAGGCCCTGGCCGAGAGCCCGTGGGGCATGTTCACGGTCATGGCAACGATCCCGATCGCGATGTTCATGGGCATCTATATGCGCTACATCCGTCCGGGCCGTATTGGTGAAATCTCCATCGTCGGCGTCATTCTGTTGCTCGGTTCGATCTGGGTCGGCGGCATGGTCGCGGCGGATCCGACCTGGGGGCCGATGTTCACGTTCACCGGTGTGCAGATCACCTGGATGCTGGTCGGCTACGGTTTTGTCGCGGCCATGCTGCCGGTCTGGCTACTGCTTGCGCCACGTGACTACCTGTCGACCTTCCTCAAAATCGGCACCATTCTGGCACTGGCAATCGGCATCCTGATTCTGGCTCCCGAGCTGAAAATGCCGGCCCTGACCCAGTTCACCAACGGCACAGGCCCGGTCTGGAAGGGCGCACTGTTCCCGTTCCTGTTCATCACCATTGCCTGCGGTGCGGTATCGGGTTTCCACGCGCTGATCTCTTCGGGCACCACGCCCAAACTGTTGGATAACGAAAAGAACGCTCGTTACATCGGTTACGGCGGCATGCTTATGGAGTCGTTCGTGGCCATCATGGCAATGGTTGCCGCCTCGGTGATTGAGCCAGGCGTGTACTTCGCCATGAACAGCCCGGCTGCGGTAGTTGGCAGTGACGTGGTGACTGTCGCGCAGACTGTCTCCAGCTGGGGCTTTGCCATCACGCCGGAGCAATTGACTGCTGTCGCGAAAGACATTGGTGAAAACACTGTGCTGGCGCGTGCCGGTGGTGCGCCGACGCTGGCGGTCGGTATCGCGCAGATCCTCCACCAAGTGCTGCCGGGTGAAAACACCATGGCGTTCTGGTACCACTTCGCGATTCTGTTCGAGGCACTGTTCATTCTGACCGCAGTCGACGCCGGTACACGAGCCGGACGCTTCATGCTGCAGGACCTGCTGGGCAGTTTCGTTCCGGCCTTGAAACGCACCGAGTCGTGGACGGCCAACGCCATCGGCACCGGTGGTTGCGTGGCGCTGTGGGGCTATCTGCTGTATCAAGGCGTAATCGACCCGCTGGGCGGCATCAATACCCTGTGGCCGCTGTTCGGCATCTCCAACCAGATGCTCGCCGGTATCGCTCTGATGCTGGCCAGCGTCGTGTTGATCAAGATGAAGCGTCAGCGCTATGTGTGGGTGACCATGCTGCCTGCCACCTGGCTGCTGATCTGCACCGTGACCGCTGGCCTGATCAAGCTGTTCGACGCCAACCCTGCGGTGGGCTTCCTGGCTCTGGCCAAGAAATACAGCGCGGCGGCAGATGCTGGCCAGATTCTGGCCCCGGCCAAAACCATGGACCAGATGCAGCATGTGATCTTCAACGCTTACACCAACGCCGGGCTGACCGTGCTGTTCCTGTTCGTGGTGTTCAGCATCCTGTTCTACGCCATTAAAGTCGGCCGAGCGGCCTGGAGCACCAAGGAGCGCACCGACAAGGAAGCTCCGTTCCAGGCCATGCCGCCAGCGTCGCAGGTGTGACCATGCTTACCCATAGAGGATTTGCCCATGTTCAATGACCTGAGTCGCCTCGGCAAATACCTCGGTCAGGCCGCGCGTCTGATGGTGGGCATGCCTGACTACGACACGTACGTAGAGCACATGCAGAACACCCACCCGGATAAGCCGATGATGACCTACGAGCAGTTCTTCCGGGAGCGGCAAGAGGCACGTTACGGCGGCAAGGGCGGTCCGAAGTGCTGCTGATCCGCTGATCTGCGTTATTGTTTGATCCGACGCGCCGCAGGCCATCACCTGTGGCGCGTTTTCATTTCTGCTCAATGCATCACGCCAGGAGCCTTATGACTGAGTTGCAACCCATCCCAGTGACCGTGCTGACCGGTTTTCTGGGCGCAGGCAAAACCACCTTGCTGCGCCACCTGCTCAAGGCCGAGCACGGCCTGAAAATCGCCGTGATTGAAAACGAATTCAGCGATGCAGGTATCGACAGCCAGTTGCTCGGCACCGATCCAGTGCAGATCATGACCCTGTCCAACGGCTGCGTGTGCTGCACCATCCACACCGACCTGACCAAGGCGCTCTACCTATTGCTGGAGCGCCTGGACAGTGGCGAAATCGCTTTCGACCGGCTGGTGATCGAGTGCACCGGGCTGGCCGACCCCGCACCCGTCGCGCAGACCTTCTTCATCGATGAAGAGCTGCGCGAGCGCTATATCCTCGACGGCATCATCACCCTGGTCGATGCTGCCCATGCCGATACCCACCTGGCGCAAACCATTGCCCAGGCGCAAATCGGCTTTGCCGACCGATTGCTGGTGAGCAAGCGTGATCTGGTCGACGACGCAGCCTTCGATACCCTTAGCGCGCGGCTGACCCGCATCAACCGCCGCGCCCCGATCCGCATCGTCGACCATGGCAACATTGACCTTGCCGAACTGCTCGACGTGCGCGGCTTCAACCTCAACGCCGACCTCATCGGCGGCATGATACTGCGCCCACTGGCCCCGGTCGGCAATTCAGGCGACCGCATCACCAGCCTTGTTCTGCGCAGTGAAAAACCGCTGAACCTGGACCGTCTCAGCGAGTTCATGAACGAGCTGCTGGAAGACCACGGCAAGCAACTGCTGCGTTACAAGGGCGTGCTCAACATCGAGGATGAACCACGCAAAATGGTGTTTCAGGGCGTGCTCAAACTGTACGGCTTTGACTGGGATACCGAGTGGGCCGAGGGAGAATTGCGTGAGAGCGTAATCGTGTTTATTGCCGATGAGTTGCCGGAGGAGAAGATTCGGGCGGGGTTCGAGAAGGTATGCGGCTGAGAGGTCGGGCAGCGGCTGAGCTTCTGCCCATACAGCGACCCGCCCAACAAAAAGCCCCGGCTCTCACGAGTCGGGGCTTTTGGTACTGCGTTTAAACGAAGCTTATCAAGCGCCGTAAACCGGCAGCTTCGCGCAGATGGCCTTGACCTTCTCACGAACGGCGTCGATCACCGCTTCGTTGTTCAGGTCAGCCAGGATGTCGCAGATCCAGCCGGCCAGTTCCTTGCACTCTGCTTCCTTGAAGCCGCGAGTGGTCACTGCCGGGGTGCCGAAGCGCAGGCCGGAGGTGACGAACGGGGAGCGCGGGTCGTTCGGTACGGAGTTCTTGTTGACGGTGATGAAGGCGCGACCCAGGGCAGCGTCGGCGTCTTTACCAGAGATGTCCTGTTTGATCAGCGACAGCAGGAACAGGTGGTTTTCAGTACCGCCGGAAACCACGTCGAAGCCGCGTTCGATGAACACACCGGCCATCGCCTTGGCGTTCTTGACCACTTGCTGCTGGTAGGTCTTGAACTCAGGCTGCAGCGCTTCCTTGAAGCACACGGCCTTGGCTGCGATGACGTGCTCCAGCGGACCGCCCTGGGAGCCAGGGAATACCGCGGAGTTCAGCTTCTTCTCGATTTCGGCGTTGGCGCGCGCCAGGATCAGGCCGCCACGTGGACCGCGCAGGGTCTTGTGTGTGGTGGTGGTCACGACGTCGGCAAATGGCACCGGGTTCGGGTAGACGCCTGCGGCGACCAGACCGGCTACGTGAGCCATGTCGACGAACAGGTAGGCACCGACCTTGTCAGCGATTGCACGGAAGCGCGGGAAGTCGAGGATCTGCGAGTAGGCAGAGAAACCGGCGACGATCATTTTTGGCTTGTGCTCGACAGCCAGGCGCTCGACTTCGTCGTAGTCGATCATGCCGTTGGCATCGATACCGTACTGAACGGCGTTGTACAGCTTGCCCGAGGACGAAACACTGGCGCCGTGGGTCAGGTGACCACCGTGAGCCAGGCTCATGCCCAGAATGGTGTCGCCGCCTTGCAGCAGGGCCAGGTAGACCGCCGAGTTGGCTTGCGAACCCGCATGTGGCTGGACGTTGGCGTAATCAGCGCCGAACAGCTCCTTGGCGCGGTCGATGGCCAGTTGTTCGATAACGTCGACGTACTCGCAACCACCGTAGTAGCGCTTGCCTGGATAGCCTTCGGCGTACTTGTTGGTCAGGGCCGAGCCCTGAGCTTCCATGACGGCCGGACTGGTGTAGTTTTCCGAGGCAATCAGCTCGATGTGTTCTTCCTGACGCAGAGCTTCTTGCTCCATGGCGGCAAACAGATCGGCGTCGTACTTGGCGAT
The DNA here is from genome assembly GCF_020917325.1 of Pseudomonas savastanoi. Lineage (NCBI taxonomy): Bacteria > Pseudomonadati > Pseudomonadota > Gammaproteobacteria > Pseudomonadales > Pseudomonadaceae > Pseudomonas > Pseudomonas savastanoi. The sequence goes on along the minus strand of NZ_CP076652.1, from coordinate 5,049,101 downwards.
AGTCAAATCACGGCTGAACATGGCAGTCCTCAAGGGGGCATGGCGGAAAAGGCGGGTATTCTACCCTATCGGGTTTTATCTGGCATATGAAAGGGAATCATCTTGAGTAGCAAACAGGTTCAAGCGGCAAGCTTGACTGTCTACCGCTCGGCTTGAGTTACGCATCGCGGCCCGGATAGGACGCAGAGCGTCCCGAACGGCATTCCCACGCTGGAGCGTGAGGAACGATAGTCTTTTAACTATCGTGCCGATGCTCCGCGTCCTGTCCCGAGCTTGCAGCGCAGAGCGTTCCGAACGGCATTCCTGCGCTGGTGCGTGAGGAACGATAGTCTTGTAACTGTCGTGCCGATGCTCCGCGTCCTGTCCCGAGCTTGCAGCGCAGAGCGTTCCGAACGGCATTCCTGCGCTGGTGCGTGAGGAGCGGCAGGTGTCCGGTAGAGCACCTGTTTTGCCCATCCCTCAGCTTGCCGTCGCCCTTAATCCAGCATGAATAGCGCATCGTTGCTGAATTGCGCTTCGAACTGGCTTGCTGGCATCGGGCGGCCGAACAGGTAGCCCTGGACTTCGTCGCAGTCGTGCTCGCGAAGAAACTCCAGTTGCTCGTGGGTTTCCACGCCTTCGGCGATGACCGAGAGGTTCAGGCTGTGGGCCATGGCGATGATGGCGCGAGCGATCTGGGCATCCTGTTCGCCCGACGGAAGGCCGTCGACGAAGGTGCGGTCGATCTTCAATACGTCGATCGGGAACTGTTTGAGGTAGTTCAGCGACGAGTAGCCGGTGCCGAAGTCATCGACAGCGATACTCAGGCCAAGGTTTTTGAGGCCGTCGAGGATCTGCATGGCTTCGTTGACCTCGCGCATCAGGATGCTTTCGGTCAGTTCCAGCTCCAGGCAGGCAGGTGACAGGCCGGTCTGCTCCAGGATGTTGGCGATGCGCTTGCCGAGCTGGCCGTCCGAGAACTGTCGCGCCGAGATGTTGACCGACACTTTCGGGACGCGAACTCGCGCCTGATGCCACTGTTTGAGCTGACGGCACGCTTCAGTGAGCACCCAGTCGCCGACTTCCACCACCAGCCCAAGCTCCTCGAGCACCGGGATGAAGTCGTTGGGCGGAACCAGCCCGCGGCGTGGGTGGCGCCAGCGCAACAAGGCTTCCGCACCCGTCAGGCGCTTGCCGTCGCCGCTGAACTGCGGCTGGTAATAAAGGGTGAACTCCTGCTGTTCCAGCGCATGCCGCAAGTCGCTTTCCAGCTCCAGACGCTCCAGAGCGGTTGCGTTCATGTCCGCCTGATAGAACTGGAAGTTGTTCTTGCCACGCTCTTTGGCGTGGTACATCGCCGTGTCGGCGTTCTTCATCAACTGGCTCAGTTCCTTGCCGTCCTGCGGACTGAGTGCGATGCCGATGCTGGCAGTGACAAAGAACTCGCGGCCTTCAAGTACAAACGGCGTTACCAGACTGGTCAGAATCCGCTCGGCCACGTGGATGGCGCGAGTCAGTGCGGCTTCGCGCGAGGTGTCCGGCTGCAGCAACAGGGTGAACTCATCCCCGCCCATACGTGCCACGGTGTCGTCGGAAGATACGCAGGCGAGTAGCCGCGTGGCCATTTCCTGAAGCATCCGGTCGCCAGCGGCATGGCCCAGAGAGTCATTGATCGGTTTGAAGCGGTCCAGGTCGAGAAACATCAGCACCACCCAGGCCTGTTGGCGCTCGGCGTGTTGCAGCGCCGAATGCAGGCGGTCCTGAAACAGGGTGCGATTGGGCAGGTGAGTCAGGGCGTCGTAGTAGGCCAGACGGTGGATACGGTCTTCACTGGCCTTGCGCTCGCTGATATCGCTGAAAAAGCACACATAACTCGCCAGATCGCCTTCATCGTCGAGCACTGCGGTAATGCCGACCCAGGCCGGGTAGTGCTCGCCGTTACGGCGCTTGAGCCTGATTTCACCTTCCCAGGTGCCTTGGCCGTTCAATTGTTTGAGGATGTAGCGCAGGTGGTTTTCCTGTTCCGATTCCACCGTGAGCATGCCCGGTAGCTGGTCGAGCACCTGGGCAACTTCATAGCCGCTGACGCGGGTGAACGCCTCGTTGGCCTGAACGATATAGCCGGCAGGGTCGGTAATGAGGATCGCCGATGTCGAGTGTTCAAATACGGTGGCGGCCATGCGCAGGTCTTTTTCTGCCCGACGCTGCTGGCTGATGTCCCGGCCGACCCCGAAGATGCCCTCGAAATTGCCGTTTTCGTCCCACACCAGAACCACCCGCAATTCCACCGGGATTTTGCGACCGTCTGCACGCAGGCAGTCGAACAGAAACATTCTGGTCGTCACCTCTTCGCGCAATCTGGCGAGTTCCTGAGGTTTGTGCAGCACCTTGCCGATGCGGCTGATGAGCGCATCGAAACCGATCACTTGTTGAGGGTTGGCAATGACGGCGGACCAGCCGTTCTGGAGAATCCACTCGGCGCTGTATCCCAGTGCGCGTTCCACCGAGGGGCTGACGTAATTGACTGCCAACTGGCCATCCGTGGAAAAGATCACATCGCTGATGCTTTCAGCGAGCATCCGGTAACGCTGTTCGCTGTCACGCAGCGACTGGCTGGACGCGACCTGCTCGGTAATGTCCTTGGCGATGCCGATGATGCGGGTGACCAGGTTTTCTGCGTCCCAGGCCAGCGCCTGTTCGCGCACATCGAAGCAGCGCCAGTTGTTCTCGCGATCCCGAAAGCGCAACACGCATTGCAATAACTCGTTATGGCCGTGATGGCGCTGGCGCAAGCGCATGTCCTGATAGCTTCTGGCGTCGTCAGGGTGCAGCAGGATTTCCCAGAAGAACTCGCCCATGGCGCGCAGCTCGGATTTGCTGTAGCCCAGCGTGTAGCCGAAATGGTGGTTGCTGTAGATCACTCGCTGGCTGAGTACGTCCTGAACGTACAGGTGGTCCGGCACGGTTCGCACCACGTCGGACCAAAAGCTCTCGCGGTCCAGCAAGGACAGCTCGATCTGTTTGCGGCTGGTGATATCGCCGATGCTGAGAATAACGGCATCGAAGTCGCTACGTGACTCGGGCAGGCGCATGACCAGCCATAGATGCTGGTCCTGGCCGCTCGCGCGTGTCAGGCATATTTCCAGTTCCAGCCTGGGCAGCCCGGCGAGAACAGCCTGAATAACCTGAACGCCGATGCCGGGGCGCGAGCGCGATTCGCCCTCGATCAACGGCTGCCACGCCTGTTCACTGTGTTCGATTTCCAGCAGGCCCAGGGCAACTTCGTTGAGTTCGTTGATTCGCAACTGCTGCAACAGTCTTTTCAGCGAGGCTGGCTGGCTTTTGAGCAGAAGTTCGAAGTCTTCGTCCGTTCTGACTTCGAGTGCTTCCAGTTGCTCTTGCAGACCCGACATGTCCATGACGCAGATCGCAACGCCCGCACCCTCGAAGATATCGCGATAGCGGCGGCGGCTTTGCAGCATCTGGCGCTGACGCTTGCGCAGGCTCATCAGCGCGATCAGCGGCAGGATCGACAGCAGCAGGCCGACCAGGCACTTGCCGATCAATGGCGCAAGCAGCTCGCTGCGGGCCTTGTAGGTATCGAACAGGCCCCGCAGTTGCCAGTCACTGTTGCTCAGTGGCTGAAGCAGAACGGTCTCGGAAAGACCGCTGTCCGCCTCGTTGGAGGGTGCCGGTTCACGGATGAGAACCCGCTGGGTCTTGCGTTGTTCCAGGCGCCACACATGTTGAAAGTCTTGAGCGGGCTGGCTGGTCAGGTCCTTCAAGGCATCGGGTGCCATGCGCAGCGCCCAGTAATCGCCGCTGACGCCACCGCCTTGGCGAATCAGTACATAAATCTGTTTACCGTCTTCGGTGCCGGTGTAGAAATAGGGGTGGCCTTGGGCCTTTTTCATGGCCTGCTTGAGAAACTCTCCGTCGCGGGATGCCTCGGCGCTGTCACTGACAATGTCACCCGTCGGGTTCAGTCGCGCGGCGCTGCGCAGCGCGGGCAGGGCAGTACGAAGGGTTGCCAGCGCCGTCGGCTGCTCCAGCCGGTCTCCGGAGGATTGCGCTTCGTCCAGCAGATTCATGGCGATTTGCGCCTTGAGTGCCATGTTCAGACTCATCCGGTCGGAAAGCTGGATGCTGTACTCCAGGCTGCGCTGGCGCTGGCGTTCCTGAGTCTGATGAAACTGTTCGATCAATTGCCAGAGCAGCAGTGCAAGCACCACCAACACCAGCGCGGCCAATGCACCTTTCACTGAGCCGCGCAAAGGCCTGGTCGCACTGTCTGTAGCGACACTGGATGACGGCAGAGGCGTTGAAGTGGGCAAATCGTTGTTCCTGACTGCTGGACTGAAGCAGCGATGCTTTATGTAAAATAAGCGGGTCGCCCAAAGAGGGCGGCTAGCATGCCTTTACTTGTGGCAGAGTGCCAGCCCCATTGGGCCGGATCGTTTGCCCTGCACGCTGCATTCGGGTAGCTTTGCGCAACGCGTGGTATCCACCGACTCCTGCATGAGTGACTCCACTTTTTGCAATATCGACCAGGCTTTATATGTGTCAGCACGGCCCGATCTGTTTCTGCCTGGGTTCATTCAAGGCTCGGAACGGTCTCGCGGCAAGTCTTGCGGACAAATAAAAGCTTTTTTCCGGCCGGAGCTTTAAGCTCGCGTTCTAAATCGGTCCTCATCACAGACGCTAGGTTTTCATTTCATGGCTCAATACGTCTACACCATGCATCGGCTGAGCAAAGTTGTGCCGCCGAAGCGTGAAATCCTGAAAAACATCTCTCTGTCTTTCTTCCCCGGCGCCAAGATCGGCGTGCTGGGTCTCAACGGCTCGGGCAAGTCCACGCTGTTGAAAATCATGGCTGGCGTCGACACCGAATTTGACGGCGAAGCGCGCCCGATGCCCGAGCTTAATGTGGGTTATCTGCCGCAAGAGCCACAACTTGACCCGAACAAGACGGTCCGTGAAGTGGTTGAAGAGGCAGTCAGCGTGATCAAGGACGCCCAGGCGCGTCTTGATCAGGTTTACGCCGAATATGCCGAGCCGGACGCTGATTTCGACAAGCTGGCAGCCGAGCAGGCCAAGCTTGAAGCGATCCTGCAGGCCAGCGACGGTCACAACCTGGAACGCCAGCTGGAAGTAGCCGCCGACGCACTGCGTCTGCCCGCCTGGGATGCCAAGGTTTCGGTCCTGTCAGGTGGTGAAAAGCGCCGTGTTGCGCTGTGCCGCCTGTTGCTGTCGGCACCGGACATGCTGCTGCTCGACGAACCGACCAACCACCTGGATGCCGACTCTGTCGCCTGGCTGGAGCATTTCCTGCACGACTTCCCGGGCACCGTGGTTGCGATCACGCACGACCGTTACTTCCTGGATAACGTGGCTGGCTGGATTCTGGAACTCGACCGCGGCGCGGGCATTCCTTACGAGGGTAACTATTCTGGCTGGCTTGAAGCCAAGTCTGACCGTCTGGCTCAGGAGTCCAAGCAACAGACCGCCCACGAAAAGGCCATGAAAGACGAGCTGGAATGGGTCCGCAAGGGCGCCAAGGCGCGTCAGTCCAAATCCAAGGCGCGTCTGCAACGCTTCGAAGAAATGCAGTCGCAGGAATTCCAGAAGCGCAGCGAGACCAACGAGATCTATATCCCGGCCGGTCCGCGTCTGGGCGACAAGGTTATCGAGTTCAAGAACGTTACCAAGGGCTACGGCGACCGCGTATTGATCGACAACCTGTCGTTCTCCATGCCTAAAGGTGCCATCGTCGGCGTGATCGGTGGTAACGGTGCCGGTAAATCGACCCTGTTCCGCATGCTGATGGGCAAGGAACAGCCGGATTCGGGCAGCATCGAAGTTGGTGAGACCGTGCAACTGGCCTGCGTGGACCAGAGCCGCGATGACCTGGACGGCAGCAAATCGGTGTTTCAGGCGGTGTCCGACGGTTCCGATGTGATCCGTATCGGCAACTATGAAATCCCGTCGCGCACCTACGTTGGCCGCTTCAACTTCAAGGGCGGCGATCAGCAGAAGTTCGTCAAGGACCTGTCCGGTGGTGAGCGTGGCCGTCTGCATCTGGCGCTGACCCTGAAAGAGGGCGGCAACGTGCTGCTGCTCGACGAACCGTCCAACGACCTCGACGTTGAAACCCTTCGTTCGCTGGAGGAAGCGCTGCTGGACTTCCCGGGCGCCGCCATTGTGATCTCCCACGATCGGTGGTTCCTTGACCGTGTAGCGACGCACATCCTGGCGTACGAAGACGACTCACAAGCGATCTTCTTCGAAGGTAACTACACCGAGTATGAAGCGGATCGCAAGAAGCGTCTGGGTGAAGCAGCTGCCCAGCCGCACCGCGTGCGTCACAAGAAGCTGGCCTGATCAGCGTTAAGGCATGCGCCGTTCCTGACCGGGAACGGCGCTGCCGTTATTGTTCATCAGCGCGCTTTAAGCATCCGGCTCGATCAGCAGTATTTCAATCGACTGATTCCCTGCCGGCCGCTCCCACACCACTTCATCGCCTTTCTGCGCACCGATCAATGCACGTCCCAGTGGCGAGCCCCAGTTGATCAGCCCTTTGGCGGCATCCGCCTGATCCTCCCCGACCAGATGCACGCGCTGCCGGTTGTCTTCTTCATCCGCGAACGTCACCCAACTGCCAATTTGTACCTTTTCGGTCGAGACGGCCGTTGTCACAACCTGCGCGCTTTGCAGGCGCTGGGTGTAGTAACGCAGGTCGCGTTCAAGGTCAGCCTGGCGCTGTTTGTCAGCGGCGTCTCCCAACGCGGTTTGCGCACTGTGCTGCGCCTGCAGGCTGCTGACGTGCTTCTTGAGCAACTTCAGGCCCTCGGCAGTGACGTAATTGGTCTGTGCGCTGACCAGCCGCTCTACCGGTTGCTCGGCATCGGCGGCAGCGTTGTCTTCGTTTACAAATGCGCGGCTCATGAGGTGTCCTCCCTAATGAGCTTTGGGCCACAAGCGGACAGCATTGGTTTCGTCGATTTTCCCGAGTGCGTCAGTTGGGGCGATAGGCCTTGGCTGCACTGCGGGTCTTCTCTCGCTCCCAGGCACGGTCACGATCGTTGAAGACCTGGCCGGGGTCGAGTCGGTCGCGGTTATCCTGCGAGGCCTGACACTGGCGAAAACCGTCAGTCCAGCCTTGGGCGTAGAGCTTGTCCTTCAGATAGCGGGGTACGTTTTTTCTGAATTGACCGGTGCTGGCACCTGCTGCGTCCCTGCCACTGCTGCAACCATCCTGATAACCGTCTGCAAAGCCCGGCGGATAACCCTCGGCCAACATCTGGTCACGGGTGGACTGACAACCTGCCAGCACGATGGCCAGCGACAACAACACCCAATACCGCTTCATGGTGGTTCCCTCTACTTATGAGAGGAGTCTAGAAGGTAATTTGTGAGTTATTTGTAAAAGCGATGTAGGGAATAAGTGATGGCGGCGTGCCTTTATTTTGAGGCAGCGCCGCCCGCAGTTTTTGCACTCACCTTGTCAGTAGTGATACCACTTCACTTCAAGCATTACTTCGTTTTGCGGTGAACTCATCTGGCTGAATTCGCGTTGGGCACTCAGGCGCAGGCCGAGGTTGCGCGACAGCTCCCACTGCTGATTGAGGCTGACGCTGCGGCGTACTTCGCCATTGGTGAAATAGTCGCCCTTGGCTTCCAGGCTCAGGTTACCCAGCGGGTTGCGCCACAGTACGCCAGTGTTGAAACCAGCAGCGGGGGAGATGAATTCGGCGAAGTCGTTGTTGTGCTCGACGCGCACGGTGCCCAGCGCAAAGCCCAGCACTTCGTCGCCCAATTGCCAGGTACCGCCACCACCACCGTTGACGTGGCTGACAAGGTTTTCATCGCCATGTTTGCCAAGTACCCGTTCCAGCCCGCCGGTGACTTGCCATGACCAGGGTTTCAGCAGCTCGGTACGCGGGGTCAGGGAACGAATGGTGGCCAGGTCCAGTTGCTGAACTTGCCAGTCGTTACCTTCGTATTGGCGCACCTTGAGCTGAAGAATTTCGATCTGCGCACCCAGCGGAAAGCCATAGGCGTTGTCGTTCAGGTCGTGATAGGCCATGCGCAGGCCATATTCGGCGAACGCTTTGTCACCGCGCGTGCCGGCACCCAGTTGCCAGGTACGTGATTCGTGGCCTTCTTCCGGCAGGCCGGGACGCGGGATGTCCAGCTGTGGCGGCGGGTTCTGATTGATCGCCTGCAGCAATTCGAAACTGCGTTGCGAGCGCTGCGTGTCGCGTTCAAGCCCGTTGGCGCGGTAGCGCTCCAGACGATAGGCCGCGTCCTGAATCAACGCGCGGCGTTCTTTCGGCTGCGCGAGGTACTCGCTGTTTTGCAGTTGTTTCTGATCGGCGCTGACTTTCAGCACCCACTGTTGCTCGTCGGCATCAAGGGGCTCGGCGCGGCTCAGCAGTTCCCGCTCGCGGGAAGGGCGATAGTCGATCTTTTCAACCAGCCCTGCAGCCTTGATCGCCTTGACCGTATCGGTCGGGATCGCAGTCAGGCCGAACTGCTCGGTGAGATTCAGCCCGGGTCGTGCGACCTGCAGCAATTCCAGCAGACGGTACGAGCAGTTTTCGTCGAAGAAGAAATAGCTGAAGCGAATCTGCTTCAATTCCCAGACATGTTCGACCATGCGCCCGGTTTCTTCCGGGGTCAGGTTCAGTCGGTATTCCCACAGGTCACGGTTTTCCAGGCTGCGGTATTCCGAGAGCTTTTCCTGATAGGGCACCAGCGCAAACAAGCCAGGGTAGCCGCCAGCCAAGCCTTTCCAGGCATACAGAATGCTGTTGTCCATGCCTTCTATGTAGGCACCGAAGTTGATCGCATAGCTGAGTAACGTGGTGTTGTTGGTTTTCGCGCTGGCCGGATCGATGCGCAGTAACGTGTGGCCGAACATCGACGAGGGGCTGTTGAGGTATGCGGCCGGAAAAATCAGCACGGTGCTGTCCGGTGCCACATCCTTGTACCAGGCCTTGAACTCCTTGCAGTCCGGCGTGGGCAGGTCAGTCAGTTGCAACTGGTCGCGCAGCCAGCGGGTGCGTGCCGGGTACACGCACTGGGCGTGGGTCTGTTCGTTGGTTACGGGGGCGTATATGGCGTCAAGTGTCGCGCTCAGTTCCGCCTTCGGGTCGTGTGCACCGTCGGCAGCGAGAAAGAATTTCGGGTCTGTCACATAGCTGCGCCAACCACCGAGCTTGCCTGCCTCGTAGTGACCCAGTGAAATCCAGAACGGCTCATTGGCCAATTGCTGCAAACGGTCAGCGGTAGCATGAGGTGCCGCAGACAAGGGGGCACAGACAAACAGCGCCAGCGAGACAAGACGTTTGAGCATAGAGGGCAACTAGTCAGGAGAAGTCAGGAAAGGTGATCCCGCCCTTTGCAATGAAAGGGCGGGCGAACGACTTTAAGCCTGGGTAGCGTACTTGGCCAGAGTCGGATCGTTTTTCAGAACGTTGACGGTGTTGGTGTGAACGTCTTCAGCGGTGGCGTCGGCCTTGCTGAAAATTTGCGAGAAGTGCTCGTGAGTGACCGCAGCGAAGTGCTCACGATCTTCTGGTGCAACGCCCAATACCACAGCGTAGGTAGTCAGTGCTTCGCCCTGACCCATCGCCATGTCCTTGGAAAGTTCATCCATCATGCCGTTCATGGCAAGCCAGGATTTACCGCCGTAAGTCAGTGCGCCGTTGGTCGAGCAGCCGTTGGTACCGGAGGTCATGCCGAAGGTGGCGTTACCCGAGGTGCCGTTGGTGGTTGAGGCCAGGAAGTGAGCTGGAGTGCCGCGTTGACCTTCAAACAGCATGTTGCCCCAGCCGCAGTCCGGACCGCCTGGCGCTTGAGCCATAGCGTTGATGGATACAGCGGCGAAGAGCGTTCCAAGAAGAATCCGTTTCATAGCTTTTTCTCTTTTTAGTTCAGCCAAGGGTCGAGTTTCTTGAGTAGTCACATCAAGACAGACGGCCAACCAGCAACCACCTGTGCAGTTTGGAGCTTAGGCGGGTTCCAAGGGTTCCGTGAGCTATTACAGATTATTGCCGGAAATGGAAATTTTCCGGGCCGCGGGCAATTGCTTTGAGCCTGTAGGCGCCTTTCGGTTTTTCCTGCCTTGCAAGTCTTGTACGGCGAGCGCCAGAATGCCGACATCTGCCCCGCCTGATGTAAGGATTACTGATGCCCGATTCTGTCGCAGCCAACCTACGCCTGGCGCCACATGCGCTGACCCGTCCGTTTTCCGCTGAGCAGTTCAGCTTTGCGACCACTAACGAGCTTGAACCCTTTCGCGGTGTACTAGGCCAGGAGCGTGCCGTAGAGGCCTTGCAGTTCGGCGTTGCCATGCCGCGCCCCGGTTACAACGTATTTGTCATGGGCGAACCCGGCACTGGCCGCTTTTCGTTCGTCAAACGCTACCTCAAGGCCGAAGGCAAGCGGATGAAGACGCCTTCGGACTGGGTTTACGTCAATAATTTCGATGAGCCCCGCGAGCCCAAGGCGCTGGAACTGCCACCAGGCACTGCCCATGAGTTCACGGCCGACATCGGTGGCCTGATCGATAACCTGCTGGTGACCTTCCCGGCGGTTTTCGAGCACCCGTCCTATCAGCAGAAAAAAAGCTCGATCGACCGTGCGTTCAATCAGCGCTACGACCGCGCACTGGATGTGATCGAGCGCCTGTCGCTGGAAAAGGACATCGCGCTGTATCGCGACAGCTCCAACATCGCCTTCACGCCGATGGCTGATGGCAAGGCGCTGGACGAGGCCGAGTTTTCGCAGTTGCCCGAGGCTGATCGGGAGCGTTTTCACGAAGATATCTCCGCCCTTGAGGAGCGCCTCAACGAAGAGCTGGCCAGCCTGCCGCAGTGGAAGCGTGAGTCGAACAACCAGCTTCGTCAGTTGAACGAAGAAACCATCACGCTGACCTTGCAGCCACTGTTGGCACCGCTCTCGGAAAAATATGCCGAGAACGCTGCGGTCTGCGCGTACCTGCAAGCGATGCAGGTGTACCTGCTCAAGACGTTGGTCGAGCAGCTGGTCGACGACGCCAAAACCGATGCTCAGGCACGCAAGTTACTGGAAGAGCAGTACAGCCCGAGCCTGGTGGTGGGAAATACCCGCGACGGCGGCGCACCGGTGGTTTTCGAGCAGCATCCTACGTATGACAACCTGTTCGGGCGCATTGAATACAGCACCGATCAGGGCGCGCTGTACACCACGTATCGCCAGTTGCGGCCCGGTGCGCTGCATCGCGCAAATGGCGGCTTTCTGATTCTGGAAGCCGAAAAAATGCTCGGCGAGCCGTTCGTCTGGGATGCGCTCAAGCGCACCCTGCAGTCGCGCAAGCTGAAGATGGAATCGCCGCTGGGCGAGCTGGGGCGCGTGGCAACCGTGAGCCTGACGCCGCAGGTTATTCCGTGGAACGTCAAGATCATCATCATTGGTTCGCGCTCGCTGTATTACACCCTGCAAGACCTCGATCCTGACTTTCAGGAGATGTTCCGGGTACTGGTCGATTTCGACGAAGAAATTCCGATGGTCGACGAGACGCTCGAGCAATTCGCCCAATTGCTGAAGACCCGAACCTCGGAAGAGGGCATGGCGCCGTTGACCGCCGATGCGGTGGCGCGACTGGCGACCTACAGCGCTCGACTGGCTGAACATCAGGGGCGTTTGTCGGCGCGTATCGGCGATCTGTTCCAGTTGGTCAGCGAGGCAGACTTCATCCGCCAGTTGGCCAACGACGACAAGACCGACGCCGGGCATATCGAGCGTGCGCTGAAGGCCAAGGCCACGCGCACCGGGCGGGTTTCCGCGCGGATTCTCGATGACATGATGGCGGGTGTGATCCTCATCGACACGGACGGTGCCGCGGTCGGCAAATGCAACGGCCTGACGGTTCTGGAAGTCGGTGATTCGGCGTTTGGCGTGCCGGCGCGTATTTCCGCCACGGTCTATCCGGGTGGCAGCGGGATTGTCGACATCGAGCGCGAGGTCAATCTTGGCCAGCCGATCCACTCCAAAGGCGTGATGATCCTCACCGGCTACCTGGGTAGCCGTTACGCTCAGGAATTCCCGCTGGCGATCTCCGCGAGTATCGCGCTTGAGCAATCCTACGGTTACGTGGACGGCGACAGTGCGTCGCTGGGCGAGGCCTGCACGCTGATTTCAGCGCTGTCACGCACACCGCTCAAGCAGTGCTTCGCAATTACCGGCTCCATCAACCAGTTCGGCGAAGTGCAGGCGGTGGGCGGGGTCAACGAGAAAATCGAAGGCTTCTTCCGTCTTTGTGAAGCACGCGGGCTGACGGGCGAGCAGGGCGCTATCATTCCGCACGCCAACGTCACCACGCTGATGCTGGATGAGCGTGTGGTGCAGGCCGTGCGTGACGGGCAATTCCATATCTATGCGGTACGTCAGGCTGACGAGGCCTTGAGCCTGCTGGTCGGCGAGCCTGCCGGTGCGCCTGACGAGAATGGCGAGTTTCCGGAAGGCAGCGTGAACGCACGTGTGGTTGAGCGCTTGCGCGATATCGCGGAAATGCTCAGCGACGAAGACCTCAAGGAAGAGCTGGAGAAGGAGCCAGCCCAGTTACAGCCTGAACTGAAGGTCTGACAACGGCGCTAGCCGGGCGGTGCTTACGCCGCCCGGTATTGCGTTCATCAGCAATCCGTTCATCAGGGATATTTCCCGCGGGACGGTTTTCTTCTAATCTTGATCATGACCGCAGTGGCCAATCGGATTGGCGCACATCCTGCTTTGCCAGACGGATGAATACTGTTGCTGATCAGGAGCGCATCATGCAGCGTAGCCTTTGCCTTACCCGAGAATGCATGGGGCTGATGACCCGCATCGAATGTGTCATTCGGCCTCTTCCCCACGATGGCGGACAGTGGATGGTGTTTTTCGCTGCCGGCATGGCTGAAGAACAGCCCTCCGCGATCAAGTCCCAAGGGCCGTTCAACGGCCTGCCAGCAGCGCAGGCGGTACTGACGAGCATCATCGAGAGCCTGTCGCTGCATGGTTATCAATGCGCCGATGATGTACCAATATGGACCTTGCATATTCAAGCCGAACTGCGCCGTATCAACAGTGGCATGGTGGTATGTGAGCGCTCATCGCTTTTCTAGCCAGTCGGCGCTACGCCAACCGGTCTCCTGACAGTGCATATCTGCGTGCTGTGCGATATTTTGTCGCATCTCCAGAGCAGCGCTTTACCGCTGATATACTCGCCCGCTTCTTCAAAACACCTTGCGAGTATCAATGGAACGTTTTTTTGAAAATGCCATGTACGCATCGCGCTGGCTGCTGGCGCCGATCTATTTCGGTCTTTCTCTTGGGCTGCTGGCGTTGTGTCTGAAATTCTTCCAGGAAATCTTTCACGTCATCCCCAACATCTTCTCGCTGGCCGAAGCTGATCTGATTCTGGTGCTGCTGTCGCTGATCGACATGGCGCTGGTGGGTGGTTTGCTGGTGATGGTTATGATTTCCGGCTACGAGAACTTCGTATCGCAGCTGGACATCGATGAGGACAAGGAAAAGCTCAACTGGCTGGGCACCATGGATTCGTCTTCGTTGAAGATGAAAGTGGCGGCCTCCATTGTGGCAATTTCCTCCATCCACCTGCTGCGGGTGTTCATGGATGCCACCAACATCAAGCCTGAATACCTGATGTGGTACGTGATTATCCACATGACCTTCGTGATATCCGCGTTTGCGATGGGCTATCTGGACAAGGTCACCAAGCACTAAGGCGACGCGCGATGAAAGGGGCGGGCGTTATCGTTTCTGGCATGTCGGCGCTGTGTGTTGTAAAACGTCCGTTCCGATGCATCAGGCATTTGCGCAGGAGGTTCGATCATGAATTATCAGGAATTTATCGAACACGCCCAGGCCGGGCGGGTCGATGAGCTGAACCTGATCTCCATCGAAGGCGGCATCTATCTGCTGGATGTGCGCATGAATGGCACTTCGGTGATGCTCAAGGACCCGGCAGGCAAGACCCTGCATCTTCGCTCGGTGGAGCATGCGCGGGATTTGCTCAAGGACATACCGGTGGTGCCTTTTTACCTGGTCCATTGTGTGGTCCATGACGAGCTGTGCGGCATGCCGGTCAATGACCGCTCTGAAATGCGCCTGCCGATCTCGTTTCATTCCTCCTGGTCCTGATCGCCAGCCGCGTATTGCTGCTGCGGTAGGGGCTGTAGCGGCAATTGTGCTAGGCTGCTCGGCCTTTTGGTTCGGGGCGCATCAGGGTAGCGTGATTGCCGTTCAGGTTTTGCGCGATACCGACTGCGTGCCCCTCTGCGGAGCAGTGTCATGTCCGAAGTCAATCTGTCCACCGACGAAACCCGCGTCAGCTACGGCATTGGCCGTCAGTTGGGCGATCAGTTGCGCGACAACCCGCCACCGGGTGTCAACCTGGAAGCCATCGTGGCTGGCCTGCGTGATGCGTTTGGCGGTCAGCCAAGCCGAGTGGGGCAGGAAGAGATGTCCGCCAGCTTCAAGGTCATCCGTGAAATCATGCAGGCCGAAGCGGCCGCCAAGGCTGAACAGGCTGCGGGTGCCGGCAAGGCTTACCTGGCAGAAAATGCCAAGCGCGAAGGCGTGACCACACTGGCCTCGGGTCTGCAATTCGAAGTGCTGACCGCTGGCGCTGGCGCCAAGCCAACCCGTGAAGATCAGGTGCGCGTGCACTATCACGGTACGCTGATCGACGGTAACGTCTTCGACAGCTCCTACGATCGTGGCGAGCCTGCGGAATTTCCGGTCAGCGGCGTGATTGCTGGCTGGACCGAGGCACTGCAACTGATGAACGCTGGCAGCAAATGGCGTCTACACGTACCGAGCGAGCTGGCTTATGGCGCTCAGGGCGTAGGCAGCATCGCACCGCACAGCGTGCTGGTGTTCGACGTGGAACTGCTGGACGTTCTGTAAGCGACCCGGTCGATGCAGATAGTCGCTGAACGAATCGCGCTGATTCGTTCAGCGGTGGGGTTGTGCTGATGCTCCATGCTCAGTGCAACTCACCCATCGGGCGCAACGCCCGCGCGTAGCAGAACAGAAACAGGTTTCTCACCAGTTCCTTGAGCACCAATGGCTCGCTGGAACTCAAGCTGCACACATCCAGATCGCCCTGATCACGTAACTCCTCCAGCGCTTCCTCTTCCAGCACCGCACACACTTCGCCTGTCTCGCGATGAAGAATTCTCAGGTAAGGGTGGGGTCTGTCCAGCCATGCATCGATCAAATAGGTCATGTCTCATCTCCTGTGTAAGTTAGATGAGAATAATTCTTATCGGGATAATAGCAAGGCTCTATTGAGATTAATTCTCATTTTGCGCTGAATGGTTGATCCAGATCAGCGAATGCCGACGCGGAGCGTCGGGACGATAGTTACAGAACTATCGTTCCTCACGCTCCGCGTGGGAATGCCGTTCGTGACGCTCTGCGTCACACAGCGACGCCGTCGGCCTGTCAGTGATGCTCGCGGGTCGCGCGGAATTTCACGTCGGGCCAGCGTTCTTCCATCAGCGCCAGGTTCACGCGGGTAGGGGCGAGGTAGGTCAGGTGACCGCCGCCGTCCATTGCCAGGTTTTCCACCGCCTTGTTCTCAAACTCTTCTAGCTTCTTCTTGTCGTCGCAGTCGATCCAGCGGGCAGACCACACGGTGATCGGCTCGTAGGCGCATTCGACCTTGTATTCTTCCTTCAGACGGCTGGCGACCACATCGAACTGCAGCACACCGACGGCGCCGAGGATGATGTCGTTGCTGCGCTGCGGGAAGAACACCTGCGTGGCGCCTTCTTCGGCCAGCTGTTGCAGACCCTGACGCAATTGCTTGGACTTGAGCGGGTCCTTCAGGCGCACGCGGCGGAACAGCTCCGGGGCAAAGTGCGGAATACCGGTAAAGCCCAGTGCTTCGCCTTCGGTGAAGGTGTCGCCGATCTGGATGGTGCCGTGGTTGTGCAAACCGATGATGTCACCGGCATAGGCTTCTTCCAGTTGCTCGCGCTCCGATGAGAAGAACGTCAGCGCATCACCGATCCGCACGTCCTTGCCCAGGCGCACGTGGCGCATTTTCATGCCCTTGTCGTAACGGCCAGAACAGATACGCATGAACGCGATACGGTCGCGGTGCTTGGGGTCCATGTTCGCCTGGATCTTGAACACGAAACCGCTGAATTTCTCTTCGGCCGGCTCGACGGTGCGCTCGTTGGCCACGCGTGCCAGAGGCTTGGGAGCCCAGTTCACCACGGCATCGAGTACATGGTCGACGCCGAAGTTGCCCAGCGCGGTACCGAAGAACACCGGGGTCAATTGGCCGTCGATGAATTCCTGCTGGTTGAACTCGTGGCAGGCACCCTGCACCAGTTCCAGTTGCTCGACAAAGCGGTCGTACTCGTCACCCAGATGGGCGCGGGCTTCGTCCGAATCGAGCTTCTCGATGATTTTGGTTTCGGTACGCTCGTGGCCGTGACCTGCGGTGTAGACAATGATGTAGTCGTCGGCCAGGTGATAGACACCCTTGAAGTCCCGGTAGCAACCAATCGGCCAGGTGATCGGTGCCGCCTTGATCTTGAGCACGGCTTCGATTTCATCAAGCAGCTCGATCGGGTCGCGGATATCGCGGTCGAGCTTGTTGATGAAGCTGACGATAGGCGTGTCGCGCAGACGGCAGACATCCATCAGCGCGATGGTGCGTGGCTCGACGCCCTTGCCGCCGTCGAGGACCATCAGCGCGGAGTCGACTGCCGTCAGGGTGCGGTAGGTGTCTTCGGAGAAGTCTTCGTGGCCCGGCGTGTCGAGCAGGTTGATCATGTGCTCGCGATACGGAAACTGCATCACGGACGTAGTAATGGAGATACCACGCTGTTTCTCCATTTCCATCCAGTCGGAGGTGGCGTGACGGTCGGATTTACGCGACTTGACCGTACCGGCGACTGAAATGGCCTTGCCCATCAGCAGGAGTTTTTCCGTGATGGTGGTTTTACCCGCATCCGGGTGGGAAATAATGGCGAAAGTGCGGCGTTTCGCGACTTCGGCGGCCTGTTGGGTCATGGGAAATCGCCTGGGATGGGATTGAAAAAGGGCGCAGATTATAGCTCAACTCGCGGCAATAACCGAACCGTTCAGACAATAAACGATGGCCAGATAATGTCTCGTGTGGGAACCTTTCAGGTCGTGGAGACGTCCACTCCCCCGTCAAGGCTCGCAACGAAGCCAACGCAAGGGGCTGATTCATCAGCATGTTGGTTTGACGAAGCTGCGCTTATGGCTTGTGTTTTCGCCGAGGTTAAACCCTTACCGGCGACCCACCCGCTGCTCTTCGCGAACGTTATTGCCGGTGTCCTTGTTTGGATGCTCTGGTCAACGCGTTCGCCGACTGAAATAAGGAGTCCGCCTGTGGCTAATCGCTATGGCAAGGGGCTATTGGGAGGTGCGGTTGTGATCGCACTCCTGGCCCTGCTGATCCACTGGATCGGCATCAGTACTATCAAGCAATACCAGGATGACCTGCTGTTCTACCTTCAGGCTCACCTGATTCTGGTTCTGGTTTCAATGTTGGCGGCCCTGGTGGTCGGCATTCCTGCAGGCATTGCTCTCAGCCGACCGAGCATGGTTGGCCGCGCTGAACGCTTCATGCAGATCTTCAACATTGGCAACACCGTTCCTCCTCTCGCCGTTCTGGCCATTGCCCTCGGAATTCTCGGGATCGGCAGCGGGCCGGCGATCTTCGCGCTGTTCCTCGCCTCTCTGTTGCCTATCGTGCGTAATACTTACGAAGGCCTGAAAAACGTCCAGGGTTCACTCAAGGAAGCTGCCGTCGGTATTGGCATGACTCCGCGTCAGGTGCTGTGGCGTGTCGAGCTGCCCAACGCCGTGCCGATCATTGTCGGCGGTGTGCGTGTCGCGCTGGCGATCAATGTCGGGACCGCGCCACTGGCGTTTCTCATCGGCGCCAACAGCCTTGGCAGCCTGATTTTCCCGGGCATTGCGTTGAACAACCAGCCGCAACTGGTGCTGGGTGCAGCGTGTACCGCTCTGCTGGCGCTACTGCTCGATGGTCTGGTGACACTGGCCAGTCGTCTTTGGCTGGAACGCGGACTGGCTCGCTGAGCGAAGGAATTCTCATGAAAAGAATATGCTTGTTTTTAGGCTTTGCCTTGCTGTTTCCGGCACTTGCCCAGGCTGCGGAAAAGCCGCTGCTACGTATCGGCGCACGGGTGTTCACCGAACAGACCATGCTTGCCGAACTGACCGCGCAATACCTGCGGACCAAGAACTACGACGTCCAGATTACCGGCGGCCTTGGCAGCAACCTGGCGCGCAGCGCTCAGGAGAGCGGTCAGCTGGATCTGCTGTGGGAATACACCGGTGTATCGCTGGTGGCCTACAACCACATCGACGAAAAACTCGACAGCGCTCAGACCTATGCGCGGGTCAAGGAAGTGGATGCGAAGAAAGGCCTGGTCTGGCTTTCACCGTCGAAGTTCAACAACACCTACGCGCTGGCACTGCCGCAGAAAGTGGCTGACAAGTACCCGCAGATCAACACCATGACCGACCTGACCAAAGTGCTCAAGGACGAAGCCAAAGAGGGTCATGTCGTAGCGCTGGACACCGAGTTTGCCAACCGTTCCGACGGCCTTATCGGTATGGTCAAGCACTACGACATGAACCTCGGTCGTGAAAACACCCGGCAGATGGACGCCGGGCTGGTCTACACCGCGTTGCGCAACGGTCAGGTTTTCGCCGGTCTGGTGTACACAACCGACGGTCGTCTGAATGCGTTCAAGCTGAAAGTGCTGGAAGACGACAAGCACTACTTCCCTGACTACACCGCAGCGCCGGTGATCCGTCAGGAATATCTGGACAAGCATCCGGACATCGCCACGCTGCTCAAGCCGCTGGCTGACCTGCTGGACAACCAGACCATGATCGACCTCAACGCGCGCGTCGACGTCGGCCATGAAAGCCCCTCCACGGTGGCTGCAGACTTTCTGCGCCAGCACCCATTGAATTAAGGAAGGAGACGATATGAGTTTCTTGAGCGCCTTCTCCCATCTGGACTGGGCACAGGTTCTGCAACTGACCTGGCAGCACATTACGCTGGTGGGCATTGCCGTGACCCTGGCGATTCTCGTCGGCGTGCCACTGGGCGTCCTGATGACACGTTTTCCGGCTCTGGCGGGCCCGTTGCAGGCCAGCGCCACGGTATTGCTGACCGTGCCGTCGATTGCCCTGTTCGGCCTGTTGCTGCCGTTCTACTCCAAATTCGGCCAGGGCCTTGGCCCGATGCCGGCTATTACCGCAGTGTTTCTCTATTCGCTGCTGCCGATCATGCGTAATACCTACCTGGCGCTGACTGGCGTCGAACCGGGTATCCGCGAGGCCGCCAAAGGCATCGGCATGACCTTCGGCCAGCGCCTTCGCATGGTTGAACTACCTATCGCCGTACCCGTCATCCTCGCTGGTGTGCGCACCGCCGTGGTGATGAATATCGGTGTCATGACCATTGCCGCGACCATCGGTGCCGGTGGTCTAGGTGTACTCATTCTTGCTTCTATCAGCCGCAGCGATATGTCGATGCTGATCGTCGGCGCGGTACTGGTCAGCATTCTGGCCATCATCGCCGACCTTCTCCTGCAATGGCTGCAACGCACGCTGACTCCAAAAGGATTACTGAAATGATCGAACTCCAGAACCTCTCCAAGACTTTCCAGAGCAACGGCAAAGAAGTGAAGGCTGTCGATTCGGTCAGCCTCACGGTCAACGAAGGCGAAATCTGCGTCTTCCTCGGCCCCTCGGGCTGCGGCAAGAGCACCACGCTTAAAATGATCAACCGCCTGATCATGCCGACCTCCGGCAAAGTGCTGATCAATGGCGAAGACACCACTGATCTGGACGAAGTGACCCTGCGTCGCAACATCGGCTACGTGATTCAGCAGATCGGTCTGTTCCCGAACATGACCATCGAAGAAAACATCGTGGTGGTGCCCAAGCTGCTCGGCTGGGACAAGCAGCGTTGCCATGACCGTGCCCGTGAACTGATGAGCATGATCAAGCTGGAGCCCAAGCAGTACCTGCATCGCTACCCGCGTGAATTGTCCGGTGGTCAGCAACAGCGTATCGGCGTGATCCGTGCACTGGCTGCAGACGCACCCCTGCTGTTGATGGACGAACCGTTCGGTGCGGTCGACCCGATCAACCGTGAGATGATCCAGAACGAGTTCTTCGAGATGCAGCGCGCGCTGAACAAGACCGTGATCATGGTCAGCCACGACATTGATGAAGCCATCAAGCTGGGCGACAAGATTGCTATCTTCCGTGGCGGCAAACTGCTGCAGATCGATCACCCGGACACCTTGCTCGCACATCCGGCTGACGACTTCGTCAGCAGCTTCGTCGGCCAGGACAGCACGCTCAAGCGCCTGCTGCTGGTCAAAGCCGAAGACGCCGCCGACAACGCACCGTCGGTCAGCCCGGAAACCCCGGTGGCCGATGCGCTGGACGTGATGGACGAAAATGACCGTCGCTACATCGTTGTCACCGACAGCGAGAACAAGGCAATGGGCTACGTACGTCGCCGTGACCTGCATCGCCAGCAGGGCACGTGCGCGCAGTTCCTGCGTGAGTTCAACGCAACCGCCGCTTACGACGAGCACTTGCGCATCCTGCTGTCGCGCATGTACGAGTTCAACCGCGCCTGGCTGCCGGTACTGGACGCCGAGAACGTGTTCCTGGGTGAAGTGACGCAGGAGTCCATTGCGGCTTACCTGAGCTCGGGTCGTTCGCGTGGTATGAAGACCAGTATTGTTTCGCCTGCGGACGTTGCAGCCGAAGCACAGGCATAGTCTGGAAAGATCAGCCCGGTGCCGCAAAGGTGTCGGGCTGATCGTGTTTTCCACACCGTTTTACCGCGAATATCCGCAAGCCCTCTCTTTATCGTTCCGTGCAGGCCGTTTTCCAGACGGCTAGTAGCCACAGCTATTCGATCACCGGTCGTCAGCCATTCTCCTGTCGAAGCTCACGGCTGATCTTCGCGTTTGAAAACTGTCGGATCGCCCAGCGCCTTTCAGTCGCTTATTACCCTGCGGGGAACATCTGCCTGTCATGCAGGTCGGTTAAACAGGTCCTTGGGAAGGCAACTCAAGCACTCTGTGCAAAAACGCGACATTTTTTGTTGATATCCGGCCCCTCAGGTCCTAAAGTTCGCGCCGAACGTCCATGCTGGAAACGATCCATCCGGCTCAAGTACTGACGACGAGACAGCAAGGCCAGGAAGGCAGCCCTTCAGGGCCTTTTTGCTTTCGGCGACATGCCTTGGGAAGTAGGCGAACCAAAGTGGGGATACGGAGGGCGTTCATTTGCACCCATTTACCAATACCGCTTGCCATCAGGAGTTCCAGCAGCATGTCGATCAATGTCGAAGACTACTATTCAGCCGAAACCTTCAAGAAAATGAAGACGTTCGCTGACAAGCAAGAAACTCCGTTCGTGGTCATTGATACCGCCATCATCAGCAAAGCCTACGACGACCTGCGTGCGGGCTTCGAGTTTGCCAAGGTCTATTACGCTGTCAAAGCCAACCCGGCCGTCGAAGTCATCAATCTGCTCAAGGACAAGGGTTCCAGTTTCGACATCGCGTCGATCTACGAGCTGGACAAGGTCATGAGCTGTGGCGTTGGTCCGGAGCGCATCAGCTACGGCAACACCATCAAGAAATCCAAGGACATTCGCTATTTCTACGAGAAGGGCGTGCGTCTGTTCGCAACCGACTCGGAAGCGGACCTGCGCAACATTGCCAAGGCTGCGCCGGGTGCGAAAGTCTACGTGCGTATTCTGACCGAAGGCTCGACCACCGCCGACTGGCCGCTGTCGCGCAAGTTCGGCTGCCAGACCGACATGGCCATGGACCTGCTGATTCTTGCCCGTGATCTGGGTCTGGTGCCTTACGGCATCTCGTTCCACGTCGGCTCGCAGCAGCGCGACATCAGCGTCTGGGATGCTGCCATCGCCAAGGTCAAAGTGATCTTCGAGCGTCTGAAAGAAGAAGACGGCATCGTTCTCAAGCTGATCAACATGGGTGGCGGCTTCCCGGCCAACTACATCACCCGCACCAACAGCCTGGAAACCTACGCTGAAGAGATCATCCGCTTCCTGAAGGAAGACTTTGGCGATGACCTGCCGGAAATCATTCTCGAGCCAGGCCGTTCGCTGATCTCCAACGCCGGTATTCTGGTCAGCGAAGTCGTGCTGGTCGCGCGCAAGTCGCGTACTGCGGTCGAGCGTTGGGTGTACACCGATGTGGGCAAATTCTCCGGCCTGATCGAAACCATGGACGAAGCCATCAAGTTTCCGATCTGGACCGAGAAGAAGGGCGAAATGGAAGAAGTGGTCATTGCCGGCCCGACCTGCGACAGCGCCGACATCATGTACGAGAACTACAAGTACGGCCTGCCACTCAACCTGGCCATCGGTGACCGTATGTACTGGTTGTCGACCGGTGCCTACACCACCAGCTACAGCGCAGTGGAATTCAACGGCTTCCCGCCATTGAAATCGTTCTATCTGTAAGCGTTGTCCTGATATGAAAACCCGCGAGTGATCGCGGGTTTTTTTTGCGTGTCATCCAGGGTTCAGACAGTCAGATCCTGTCCAGTGTCGAACGCTTCTGAAAGACGCTGAATTTCCCGCACGTTGAATTGATAGCTGTTTGGCTGCCGTTTAACGGCAGCTGCATAAACGCAGGTTGCAAGGGCGTACAGGCCGTTACCCTTGCAACGTGGCCTTCGGTGGCGTCAGCGAATGCGGTTCAAGTAGCCGATCAACTGTTGGCCCGATTCGATCAGGCGCATGCTGCGTTGCCTGTCATCGGATGCACCCTTGGTGTTGACGACCAGAAAGCTGTCCAGAGTGTTTTTGATTTTCTGGTATTGCTCGACATAAGCGGCACGCTGCTCGTCAAAAGCGTTGAAGCATTCAATCAGCTCAATGCGCTGTGCGAGCGATATTTTTTCCTTGTCCATGCTTGCCAGTTGCTGGGACAGGGCATTGATGCGCTCGCGAAAACCATCACGGCGTTTGATCATCATGATGAGGTTGATTCCCGCTTCACCCTTTTCCAGGGTCGCCTTCATTTGCTCGAGCGCCAGCATGATCACGGCGAGTTCAGGGGGCTGCATTCCCAGGCCCAGCACCTTCTCCGCAGTGATCAACGTGTCCTTGGCAATACTCGCCGCACCCTTGCTTTCCAGGGCGTCAATAGCGGTGCTCAGCACTTGACGCTCTTCTTTCAACTTCTCCAGGCCGGTGTGTAAAGCGTCGAGTCTGGTGCCTGCTTTTGCCATGTCACCTTGCAGACTCTGTGCAAACTCAGCGGTCTGCTGTCGATCAATACCTTGTGTCATTTCACTCAGAGCACTGGCCAGTTGCTGGGCTGTGCCAGCGGCATTGTTCACAAGGCGCTGACACTGAACGTCGATATCTTCCAGCTCTTCGGCATCGATGGGAGTGGCGGAGGGTTGAGCGTACTGCCTCAGCAGGGCGGTCTTCGACTCGATATCGATGATCAGCCGTTCAGTGTGTTCTCCGAGGTGCTGTTGTTCAGTGACGGCCAGGATGTTCAGGCGTGCGAGCTTTTCATAAAGGTTGGGCAGGTACTGGGTCTTGGCAAACAGAAGGTCTGCCGTTACCAGACTGTTACGCATGAGGTGAAGACTGCGAGTCATGATATCGCGGTCGGGTACTTGACCAGCGAAGGCTGTGTCATTGGGCGTGAACGTATTTTTCATTGTCGAGTTATCCATAAATCCGTTTATATTCTTCATCGGCTTCCTTAAACACATTAAGCAAGGCGTCCGAGTCGACTTCGATGGTCTTCCAGGGGTGAACGACTTGTCTGAAGTGATTCATAAATTGCCGTAAAGACAAGGCGTCGTTTATTTCGGACGCCGATACCGCAGACGCTTCAATAAACAAAAACAGCTTGTTCCATACGGTAATCAGGTTTTTAGTGGCCACGTCGGCATCGACCACAATCGTTGCCAGGTTCTGCAAATTAAACTTTACCCTGCTCAATGAGCCCAGAATAGTGTTCTTGTCTTGCAAGGTGTCTATGTCGGCGGTTTGTTGCGCCATTAATTCATTGCGTGCGCCCCTGACATTTTCGGCTTCGACGCCGAAATAAATGCCCAATGCCAAGCCCACAATGTTCAAACTACTGACCGAATTCAACGATTGTTGTACCACCGTTTTGTACTCTTTGTTCTTTTCATCGATGTCCTTTGCGCGCTGTTCGATATCCAGGATCAGCTTCGCCACGTCGGCCGGCAGTGAACTGTTGTCGATGGCAACCATTTTGCGCTGTATCTCGGGCCCGACATGCAGCGACAGGTCCAGGCCAAACTGATCCAGTTCCTTCTTGATGGTTTGCGCATCGGCCAGATTGGCTGTAATCAGGTCCAGTATATCGGTGAGGTGAGAGCCGATTTCCTGGGTGATCTCCTTATCGTTTTCGTCCAGTTCGATGCCCGGAAAGTCCTTGCCCAGTTCAACACTCAAGCGTTTTACATCCTCCAGTGTCTTGATCTGATGATGGTCAACGATTTTTCCGGCCCTGACGTCGCCGTTGATCTCCTCCATGCTTTGGCCGTACACCAGCATCTTGCCTGCAAAGACCTTCAGTTTGCTGCCTATGCCCAGAAGGTCGGTGCGCAGCGGACTCCAGCGACGCGCATGCCGGTGGATAAGGTTGAAACTTTTCAGGAAGTCTTCAGGTTCAAGCCCTGCACCGGCGCCTTTTGAATAGCCGAGATAAACAATGATGTCCTCCAGTTCAATGGGCAGGGCGAGCCCCGCCAATTCATATTTCTTGAGGTTGATAATCTGTTCTTTGGTCAGAATCAAACCGGGTGCGCGGGTGACGTGCTTATCATTGGCAGACGACATCGTACCGAACAGTTCGGCCGTTTTTATCGCCTCATCCGCCTTGGGGTCTGCGGATAACGGTTCTGCCTGCATGACGTCATAAAACATTGGGTTCATGGGGATGTCCTTATTTTCACCGGGAGAACAGATGTTGACCTCCTCAATAAGTTGATGTTCTCGTGTTGAAAAAGATTAGGGGTTTAAGGGCGAGGGCGTCAAAGCATAAACATGGATTAAAGATGTAAGATAAATAACTCTTTACAGTCAGTCTGCCGTGGGCGACGGTCATTTTTAACAGAGGTGGTACATGTATAAAATTCAACGCTTTTAATAAATAGGTTTTGTTCCCGTCAGCAGCGCGAATGAACAGGAAAACCCGCGCTGCCTCAATTTAAAGATGAGAATGCGTCGCGGTTGGAGCATACTGCGCGCCGCAGCCTGTAGAGGGGAGAGCGTCGGCGTTGAAGAAAGTCTTGTTCCAACTGCACTGGTTCTTCGGGATCACGGCAGGTCTGGTGCTGACCCTCATGGGGATTACCGGCGCGCTGTATTCGTTCGAAGACGAAATTCTTGATGTTCTGAACCCAGACGTTCTGCTCGTGCAGGAGCGTACGGCTACCTTGCCACCGATTGAGCTTGTTCACAGGCTGGAGGCGGCGACCGGGCTGACCGTCGCTATTCTGCGTGTCGATACGCTGGGCAATCGTGCCGCTCAGGTGTATTTCACACCGGAGCCGGGCGAACGGCGCGGTCCCAAACGCAATTTCGATCCCTATACCGGCGAGCTGAAAGGCGATGCTGTAGGTGAGGGCTTTTTCGACTTTGTCCTGCAACTGCATCGTTATCTGGCAGCAGGTGAGGTGGGTAAACAGATCACTGCGGCCTGCACACTGGTTCTGGTGTTCTTCTGCCTGTCCGGGCTCTACCTGCGCTGGCCTCGCAACGCGCTGAACTGGCGTGTCTGGCTGACGATGGACTGGGCTAAAAAGGGCCGCAGTTTCAACTGGGACCTGCATTCGGTGTTTGGTACCTGGTGCCTGTTGTTCTACCTGCTGTTCGCGATCACGGGCCTTAACTGGTCTTATGACTGGGTGAGCAATGGTCTGAACGGGCTGCTGGGAGATTCGCTGCCTGTACAGCGCAAAGCCCCTGTGGTCCCGTCCAGCCAATCCGCGCCGTTGCTGGTTGATTATGCTGCCATCTGGGACAGTGTGCAGAAAACCGCCGGGCCTGAGCTACGTGCTTATAACTTGCGTTTGCCTGCTTCTGGCGGCCAACCGGCCACGGTGTTCTACCTGCTCAAGGACTCACCTCATCCACGGGCCTTGAACAGCATCACGCTTGACCCGGCCAACGGTCAGGTCAGCTCGGTTTCGCGCTATGCAGAGCGCAGTTTCGGCGCGCAATTGCTGGCCAGCAACTATGCGCTGCACGTTGGCAGCTATTTCGGCCTCGTCGGTCGGCTCATCATGACGGCTGCATCGTTGATGATGCCGCTGTTCTTTATCACTGGCTGGTTGTTGTACCTGGATCGACGTCGCAAGCAGCGCGCTGTCAGAAGTGCGCGCGGCGAGGTTCAGAGTGAAGGAGCAGATGATGCTGCTTCCTGGCTGATAGGTTTCGCCAGCCAGAGCGGTTTTGCCGAGCAGTTGGCCTGGCAGGCTGCTGGCCAGTTGCAGGCTTCAGGAGTGTCTGTGCGCGTGAAGCGGCTGGGCGATTTGACCGAAGAGGATTTCAGTCAGAGTCGTAAGGCGCTGTTCGTCGTCAGCACCTTTGGTGAGGGCGAGGCGCCCGATAGCGCGCGAGGTTTCGAGCGTAAGTTGCTGGGCCGTCCGTTGGAACTGAAGCAGCTCGATTACGCCGTTCTGGCCCTGGGCGATCGTCAATACCCGCATTTCTGCGGTTTTGCCCATCGTTTGCATGGCTGGTTGGCTGAGCGTGGCGGGCGCACGTTGTTCCCGCCTGTTGAAGTGGACAGCGCTGATCCAGCAGCCCTGCAACACTGGCAGCAGCAGCTGGGACAATTGACTGGCTCCGTGCCTTCAACGCACTGGCAGGCACCGGGGTTCGAGAACTGGACGCTGGCGCGGCGCGAGCATTTGAACCCGGGCAGCAGTGGTTCGAAGGTTTACCTGCTGGACCTGACAGCGTCGACGTCAGCGAGCTGGCAGGCGGGGGATCTGGTCGAGGTGATGCCGCGCAATGCGGCGCAGGTCATTGAACCCTTTCTCGCCGGGCTGGGTGTCGATCCTGCCACGCCGGTAACCGTGGATGGCTTGCAGGAGCCGCTCAGTCAGGCGTTGGCAACCCGCCAACTGCCGCACAATCGTGCGCATCTGGTCGGCCTGCACGCGCAGGCGCTGATCGACGCGCTGGCGCCGGTATCTGCTCGTGAATATTCGATCGCTTCGATTCCGGAAGACGGACGTCTGCAACTCATCGTGCGTCAGGAAGTTCATCCTGACGGCAGTCTGGGGCTGGGCTCCGGCTGGCTGACCACCCATGCTGACCTCGACAGCGCGATCAGTCTGCGTTTGCGCCGCAATAGCAGTTTTCATTTGCCTGTCGATTCCGTCCCGCTGATCCTGCTGGGCAATGGTACGGGGCTGGCCGGTTTGCGCAGTCTGCTCAAGTCTCGCATCGCTCAAGGGCAGATGCGCAACTGGCTGCTATTCGGCGAACGTAACCGCGCCCACGATTTTCATTGTGGTAACGAACTGGAGGACTGGCTGGAGGCTGGTCATCTGAATCGACTGGATCTTGCCTTCTCACGTGACCAGGCGGAGAAAATCTACGTGCAGGATCGCTTGCGCGAAGCGGCCGATGAACTGCGTCTATGGCTCGACGAAGGGGCTGCGATTTACATCTGTGGCAGCTTGCTGGGTATGGCGGCGGGCGTGGATCAGGTGTTGAACGAGGTGCTGGGCGAGCAGGCGGTCAGCGAATTGATCGAGGAAGGGCGTTATCGGCGGGATGTGTATTAAGCATCGCACGATAGTTGAGGGTATCGTTCCTCACGCTCCAGTGAACTGCCCCCCAAAAGTTGGACGGTTTTAGCTTGCCGCCTGAGCCCTGTACTTTACGGGGCTTTGGCCGTTGAGCTTCAGCTTGATGCGGTCATGGTTGTAGTAGTGGATGTACTCATCCAGACCTGCTTTCAACTCATCGATGCTTTCAAACTGTTTCAGGTAGAAAAACTCGGATTTCAGTGTACCGAAAAAGCTTTCCATTGCCGCATTGTCCAGGCAGTTGCCCTTACGGGACATGCTTTGTTTGACGCCTCGTACCGATAGCTTATGGCGATACTGCGCGTGTTGATACTGCCAGCCCTGGTCCGAGTGCATCACAAGCTTCGGCTCGTCCTGCAACTGCTGAAGCGCCTTGTCCAGCATGCTGGTGACCAGCTCAAAGCTCGGCCTTGTCGACACTTCATACGCCACGATTTCACCGTTGTACAAGTCCATCACGGGTGAGAGATACAGCTTTCGATTGCCTACCTTGAACTCAGTCACATCGGTCACCCACTTCTGGTTCGGGCGTTGCGCGCTGAAATTGCGCTCCAGCAAATTCGGCGCAATGGTTCCTATTACGCCCTTATAGGAGCGGTATTTTTTGGGGCGCACCACTGATCGCAGGCCCAGTTCTGCCATCAGTCGTTCTACAACCTTCTTGTTGACCAAAATACCTGCATTGCGAATGACCGCCGTGATACGCCGAGCGCCATAAAGGCCTTTCTCCTCGTGGTAAATGCTTTCGATTAACTGTTTCAAAGCAGCATCGGGATCGGGTCTGGATTGCACCTGAACCTGGTAGTAAAACGTGCTGCGTGCCAAGCCCGCCAGCCTCAGCAGAGCGCAAAGCGGGAACCGGCCTCTCAGTTGCTTGATGATCAGGGCTTTTTCGGTTGCCGTCGTTTCTGCTCCTTCAGCTCTTCCAACTTTTTTAGGTAAGCGTTCTCCATGCGCAGATATTCAAGCTCGCTCATCAACTGGTCGCGCGTCTTCTGCGTATCGTCGGCGGTTACTGGTTTGGCGGGATAAGGCTTCTTTGGCATGGCGACAGGCTTTCTTCTGGCAGGAACATACGGGGCTGTACCGCTACTGTAATGCCGCTTTTCCCAAATGACTATTTGGCCGGGATCCCCGATACCAAAATGCGCAGCGGCCTGACGGAGCGACAGCTTGTGTTCACGCCTGTGTTCAAGCACTGAGCGCTTGAAAGCTTCGCTGTATCGAAGACCAGGCTTGCGATGGCCGGTGTGACCATGACTCTTGTAGTTAGCGACCCAGCGTCGAAGCAGACTGAAATCGATTGAGAACTGGCGGGCTACCATACGAAAGCCCATGTTGCCTTCAAGATACGCTTTGACGACAGTGAGCTTGAACTGCTCTGAATACTTACCCATTTGAACACCCCATGAGGTCGGATTGGTGTCCAACTTCTTGGGGGCAGTTCACCAGCGTGGGAATGCCTTGGGTGACGCTCTGCGTCACAAATCTGCGCCGCACCGCACACTCAAAACCGGACGCAGAGCGTCCAGAACTGCGTGCCCACGCTGGAGCGTGGGCACGATAGTCTTCTAGCTTCTAGCTTCTAGCTTAAGCCGCTACAAATTGCTCGGCATAGTGGCAGGCCACCTGGCGGTTATCCACCAGGCGCAGTTCCGGTACGTCTGTTGCGCAACGTTCGGTCGCATAAGGGCAGCGCTTGTGGAAAGCGCAGCCGCTTGGCGGGCTGAGCGGGTTGGGCAGCTCGCCGACGATCTTGATCTTCGGTTTGAGCGGGTCCGGGTGGATGGTCGGGGTCGCTGACAACAGTGCCTGAGTGTAAGGGTGCAGCGGACGGTTGTAGATCTCTTCCTTGGGACCCATTTCCGCAGGCCGGCCCAGGTACATTACCAATACCGTATCGGCGACATGACGCACCACCGACAGGTTGTGGGAGATGAACACGTAGGCGGTGTTGAATTCCTGCTGCAAATCCATGAACAGGTTCAGCACCTGGGCCTGAATCGACACGTCCAGCGCCGAAGTCGGTTCGTCCGCGACCAGCACTTTGGGCTGCAGCATCATGGCCCGCGCCAGCGCGATACGCTGACGCTGACCGCCGGAAAACATGTGCGGGTAGCGCTGATAGTGCTCGGGGCGCAAACCGACCTGAGCCATCATCGCCTGCACTTTTTCCCGACGTTCTGCCGCCGACAGTTTGGTGTTGATCAACAGCGGCTCGCCGAGCTGGTCACCGACTTTCTGACGTGGGTTGAGCGACGCGTAAGGGCTCTGAAATACCATCTGCACGTCTTTGCGCAACTGCTTGCGCTCGGACTTGCTGGCACCGGCCACTTCCTGACCGGCGATTTTCAGCGAACCCGATGAAGGCTCTTCAATCAGTGTCAGCGCGCGGGCCAGCGTCGACTTGCCACAGCCGGACTCGCCGACCACAGCCAGGGTCTTGCCGGCTTCCAGTTCGAAGGACACACCGTTTAGCGCGCGCACCAGCGCTGTGCCTTTGAACAGGCCTCGGGAGACTTCGTAGTGACGGGTAAGGTCGCGGGCGGTAAGTACGACGCTCATTACGCCACCTCCTGATTCAAGGGATAGAAGCAGCGCGCCAGGCTATGGGCCTTGGGGTCCAGGCCAGGACGTTCGGTCCGGCAGTTGTCGCGCACATACGGGCAGCGCGGTGAAAGCAGGCAACCCTGTGGCCGGTCATAGCGACCCGGAACCATGCCCGGCAGCGTGGCGAGGCGTTCGGCACCCATGCTGTGCTCGGGAATAGCAGCCAGCAAGGCTTCGCTGTACGGGTGGGCAGGGACCTCGAACAGCCCCGGCACCTGACCGACTTCGACGGCCTGACCGGCATACATCACACAGACGCGCTGCGCGGTTTCAGCCACTACCGCCAGGTCGTGAGTGATCAGCACCAGCGCCATGTCCTGCTCTTTTTGCAGGCTCAGCAACAGCTCCATGATCTGCGCCTGAATGGTCACGTCCAGCGCGGTGGTCGGTTCGTCGGCGATCAGCAGTTTCGGTTCGCCGGCGATGGCCATGGCAATTGCCACACGCTGACTCATGCCGCCCGACAGTTGATGCGGGTAGGCATTCAGGCGCGCAGCCGCACCAGGGATTTCGACCTTTTCCAGCAGTTCCAGCGCGCGCTGGCGTGCCGCCTTGCCCGACATGTTCAGGTGCTGGCGTAGCACTTCCTCGATCTGGAAGCCCACGGTGTAACTGGGGTTCAGCGCAGTCATCGGGTCCTGGAAAACCATCGCCAGGTCTTTGCCGATGATGCGACGACGCTGCCGTGCGTTCAGCTTGAGCAGGTCCTTGCCGTCGAAGTTGAGCGCGTCGGCGGTGATGATGCCGGGTGAATCGATCAGCCCCATCAGCGCCATCATGGTCACGGATTTACCGGACCCCGATTCGCCAACGATGGCCAATACTTCGCCTTTTTCGACGCTCAGGGACAGGCCGTCCACAACAGGTACGGCCTTGGCGTCGCCGAAGCGGACGTTGAGATTCTTGATTTCAAGAAGTGACATGCGAATCTCCTCAGGCGGCGTTCTTGAGTTTCGGGTCCAGCGCATCGCGCAGACCGTCGCCCATCAGGTTGATTGCCAGCACGCTGAGCAAAATGGTCAGACCGGGCAGGCTGACGACCCACCAGGCACGTTCGATGTAGTCGCGCGCCGAGGCGAGCATGGTGCCCCACTCAGGCGTCGGCGGTTGTACGCCAAGGCCCAGGAAGCCCAGCGCTGCGGCGTCGAGAATGGCCGAGGAAAAACTCAGCGTTGCCTGAACGATCAGCGGTGCCATGCAGTTGGGCAGCACGGTGATGAACATCAGGCGTGGCAGGGTGGCACCGGCCAGACGCGCAGCCGTCACGTAGTCACGGTTCAGCTCGCCCATTACCGCAGCGCGGGTCAGACGTACGTAGGAAGGCAGCGACACAATGGCGATGGCGATCACGGTGTTGATCAGGCCAGGGCCAAGAATTGCCACGATGGCTACAGCCAGCAGCAGCGATGGCAGGGCCAGCATGATGTCCATCAGGCGCATCACCGAAGGGCCGAGCACGCGAGGGAAGAAGCCCGCCAGCAAGCCCAGCAGGATGCCGGGGATCAACGACATGACCACCGATGCCAGACCGATCAGCAGCGACAGGCGCGAACCCTGGATCAGGCGCGACAGCAGATCGCGGCCCAGTTCGTCGGTGCCGAGGATGAATTGCCATTGACCACCTTCAAGCCACACCGGAGGTGTCAGCAGGAAATCACGGTATTGCTCGCTCGGATCATGGGGTGCAACCCACGGGGCGAACAGGGCGCAGAACACGATCAGGATCATGAACAGCAGGCCGGCAACCGCGCCTTTGTTCTTCGAGAACGCTTGCCAGAATTCTTTGTACGGGGATGGGTAAAGCAGGCTTTGATCGACTGCTACCGCAGGAGTAGGGGTGCTCATATCGATGATCTCAGCGCTGATGACGGATGCGTGGGTTGGCAAAGCCGTAGAGGATATCCACCACGAAGTTGACCAGGATCACCAGACAGGCGATCAGCAGAATGCCGTTTTGCACGACCGGATAGTCCCGGGCGCCGATGGCTTCGATCAGCCACTTGCCGATACCGGGCCACGAGAAGATCGTTTCGGTCAGTACCGCACCGGCCAGCAGTGTGCCGATTTGCAGGCCGAACACGGTCAGCACTGGAATCAGCGCGTTGCGCAGGCCGTGAACGAATACCACGCGAGTCGGCGACAGGCCTTTGGCCCGTGCAGTACGCACGTAGTCTTCACGCAATACTTCCAGCATCGATGAGCGGGTCATCCGGGCGATTACCGCCAGCGGTATGGTGCCCAGCACGATGGCCGGAAGAATCAGGTGATGCAACGCATCGAGAAACGCGCCCTGTTCGTCACTGAGCAAGGTGTCGATCAGCATGAAGCCGGTGACTGGCGGAATGTCGTACAGCAGGTCGATTCGCCCGGAAACCGGGGTCCAGCCCAGTGTTACCGAGAAGAACATGATGAGGATCAGGCCCCACCAGAAAATCGGCATGGAATAACCGGCGAGGGAAATCCCCATGACCCCATGGTCGAACAGGGACCCTCGCTTGAGTGCGGCGATCACCCCGGCCAACAGGCCGAGAATACCCGCGAAAATCAGCGCCGCCAGCGACAACTCCAGGGTTGCCGGGAACAGCGAGGTGAATTCGCTCCAGACACTGGTACGCGTACGCAGCGATTCACCGAGGTCGCCGTGGGCGAGCTTGCCGATGTAATCGATGTACTGGGCATACAGTGGTTTATTCAGACCAAGACGTTCCATGGCCTGAGCGTGCATTTCCGGATCGACCCGGCGCTCACCCATCATGACTTCGACCGGGTCGCCCGGAATCAGGCGAATCAGGGCGAAGGTCAATAAGGTGATGCCGAAGAAAGTGGGTATCAACAACCCCACTCGGCGGGCGATAAAACTAAACATCTTGGTGTGTACCTCATCAGCCGGTTAGGCGTGCTCCGGCGAGTCTCGGGTTATGAGCTCGCCGGATTATTTTTCTACTTCACCTGGGTAGTGGCGAAGTTGTTGGTTGTGAGCGGGCTGATTTGGTAGCCCTCCACATTTTTACGCATGGCCGTGAACATTCTGGTGTGAGCCATGCTGATCCACGGCTGATCCTTGTTGAATATTGCCTGAGCCTGCTCATAGAGCGCTGCACGCTCCTGCGGGTTCACTGTTTCGCGAGCCTTGTCGATCAGCGTCTGGAATTCGGCATTGCACCAGCGTGCATAGTTCTCGCCGTTTTTCGCCGCTTCACAACTAAGCATCGGGGTCAGGAAGTTGTCCGGGTCGCCATTGTCGCCTGCCCAGCCGGCAGACACCATGTCATGTTCGCCATTCTTGGCGCGTTTGAGCATTTCGCCCCATTCCATGACGCGAATGTCGATCTTGATGCCGATCTTTGCCAGATCGGACTGCATCATTTGCGCACCGAGCATCGGGTTAGGGTTGGTCGGACCACCACCGTTGCGGGTGAACAGGGTGAACGTAGTGCCCTCCGGAACACCTGCTTCCTTCAGCAAGGCGCGTGCCTTGTCGAGGTCAACCGGCGGATTCTTCAGGCTGTTGTTGTAACCCAGCAGGGTTGGCGGATACGGGTTGACCGCTACCAACGCATTGCCCTTGCCGAACACCGCGTTGACATAAGCGTTCTTGTCGAACGTCATGTCAATGGCTTTGCGTACCCGCACATCGCTCAAATACTTGTGCGTGGTGTTGATAGCGATGTAGCCGGTGGTCATGGCCTCCATTTCATCGATTTTCAGATTCGGGTCTTTCTTGATGCTCGGGACATCGTCCGGCTTTGGATACAGCGCGATCTGACATTCGTTGGCCTTGAGTTTCTGCAGGCGCACGTTGTTGTCGGTGGCGATGGCCAGAATCAATGCTTCAGCAGGCGGCTTGCCGCGGAAGTAGTCCGGATTGGCCTTGAAGCGTACCTGCGCATCCTTGGCATAGCGCTGGAAGATGAACGGGCCGGTGCCGATCGGCTTGCTGTTTAGATCGTTGGTCTTGTCGGCTTTCAACAACTGGTCGGCGTATTCTGCCGGGTAGATAGAGGCGAACGCCATGGCCATGTCGGCCAGGAATGGTGCTTCGCGGCGGGTCAGGGTGAATTTGACGGTGTAGTCGTCAGTTTTTTCGACGCTTTTCAGCAGCTCTTTGAAGCCCATGCTTTCAAAGTAGGGGAAGCCAACGCTCGACTTGTCATGCCACGGGTGTTTCGGGTCCAGCTGACGCTGGAAACTCCAGAGCACATCGTCGGCGTTCATGTCGCGGGTCGGTTTGAAGTAATCGGTGGTGTGGAACTTGACACCTTTGCGCAGGTGGAAAGTGTAGGTCAGACCGTCTTCGCTGATGTCCCAGGATTCAGCCAGCGCTGGAATGACTTCCGTGGTGCCGGGTTTGAAATCCGCCAGGCGATTGAATACGGTTTCAGCCACGGCGTCGGCCGTCACGGCTGTTGTGTATTGCACCATGTCGAAGCCTTCGGGGCTGGCTTCGGTGCAGACTACCAGGGGTTTTGCCGAAACACTGACGGCGACGCTGAGCAGGGCCAGGGCGATCGAGTTGCGTAGCGATAACAGTTTCATTGTGAACCCTCCATAGAGTTGACGCCGATGGTGATGTTCTGGCGCAAGGCTTTTGCCTTGCACCAGAACGGTTTTCAGCGAATCAAAGAATGTTGAACGGAACGGTGGTCACCAGACGGAATTCGTTGATGTTGCCATCAGCCTGATTCTCGCTGGCGCGGTGAGTGGTGTAAGTGGCGCGGATGGCAGTGGCCTTGAGCGGGCCGGACTGCACGGAGTACGACGTACCGATACCGTATTCGTAGTGAGTCTCGCCGTCCATTGCGTTTACGCCGCTCGCTGTCCGAACGCCATTGATTGTCTGGACGTCGCCGTAGACGTTGCCTTTATATTTGGTACCGTCGATGTCCCAGCCGCGCGCTTGGTAAATGTTGAACTTCAGGCCCGGCACGCCATATTCGGCCATGTTCAGTACGTAGGCGATCTGCAGGGATTTCTCGTTCGGGCCGTTGAAGTCCGAGAGCAGGGAGTTGGCCAGGAAGATTGCGTTGGTGTCGTGCGCATAGTCGAAATACTCATCGCCAGACACTTGCTGATAGGCAAGGCTGATGCTGTGAGCGTTATGTGTACCGGTGAACGACAGGCTGTAGGTATCGTTGTCGATGGGGCCCTGTTTGCTTTGACCGGAGTCCTTGGTCTTGTAGTAGTTCAGGTTGGTGCTGAGCGCCAGTGCCTTGCTGTCACCCAGTTCGTGGGTGAAGCCGAAGTAGTACTGGTGCCAGAAATCTTCCAGATTCGATGCATAAAAGCTGGTAGTCAGGCTGTCGGTCGGCTTGTAGTCAGCGCCGAACATGTCCAGGCGGTCGGCGGTCTGGCTGCGATCACCGTACTCGGAGCGGAACTTGTCCAGACTCTGTTCCATACGTGGCGATACGCGGTCGAAGCTACCGGCTTGAAACGACAGGTTGTTGAGCTCGTCGCTCTGTACGGCAACACCCTGGAAGCTGGAAGGCAGTGCGCGGTTGCCAATGAAGGCGATGACCGGGGTGTTCACCGATTGGCGACCCATGGTCAGGACGGTGTTGGAAACCCGCGCCTTGACGTTGCCCAGGCCCATCTTGCTCCACTGACCCACTGCATCACCGTCACTGTGTGCCAGGGTACGGTTGGAGTTGCCGGCAAAGTCATCGGTGTCACGGTCCAGCGCAATGGCGTTGTACAGTGCCAGCTCGGTGGCGAAACCTACAACACCCTGCGTGTAGCCCGAGGTGTAGTTGACGATGGTGCCCTGCTGCCAGTTGATACGACGCGAGGTCTGCTCAGCGATGCCGTTGTCGTTGTAGCGGAAAACCTCGCCACGACGCTTCAGTTCGTTGGCGTACCAGTTGCGGGTCGTGCCGGTCAGGTGTTGATCTTCGATAAAGCCGTTGGCGTCGGCCTGTGCGTTCTTGGAGCTCAGCTCGGTCGGTATGAACGTCTGGCTGGCTGGTTCTGCCTGAACCAATGCGCCGAACGACGAGAGAGATAAGGCCAATAACGCAGTACTTGTTGTTTTCACGATGTGCAGCTCCCTTTATCACTTTTTTATATGCCAGTTCTTAAGCCTGGCTTTTGGTGGTGCAGGGCTTTGGGCCCTGCGTTGTTATCGGTATAAACGCGCAAGTGTTGGCTCTCGCCGTGACACAAGACGGCGAGGGCATGCGGAGTTTCTGATCAGTCGGCGATGCTGACGCCTGAAAAGTTGTTGCGACCAAACGGGCTGACGTGGAAGTCCCTGACCTCGGCGCGCAACGGCTGATTGACCGTCGAGTGGGCAATCGGTGTTATCGGCACCTGTTCCTTGAGGTAGCGTTGCGCCTGTTTGTACAGGTCGGTGCGCTGCTCGCGGTCGGTGACAGCGACGGCGGCCTTGACCAGCTGGTCGTATTTTTCGTCGCACCACATCGAGTAGTTGTTACCGCCAATGGCGGCGCAGCTGTACAGCGTGCCCAGCCAGTTGTCCGGGTCACCGTTGTCGCCGGTCCAGCCGATCAGCGAGATATCGTGCTCGCCGTTCTTGGTGCGCTTGAGGTATTCACCCCATTCATAACTGACGATCTTGACCTTGATGCCAACCTTGGCCCAGTCGGCCTGCAGCATTTCGGCCATCAGCTTGGCGTTGGGGTTGTAAGGACGCTGGACCGGCATGGCCCAGAGGGTCAGTTCGGTGCCTTCCTTGACGCCAGCCGCGCGCAGCAGGGTTTTGGCTTTTTCCGGGTCGTAAGGCGCGTCCTTGATGCTGTCATCGTAGGACCACTGGGTCGGCGGCATGGCATTGACTGCCAGCTGCCCTGCGCCCTGATAAACCGCGTTGATGATTGCCTTTTTGTTGACGGCCATGTCCAGCGCCTGGCGCACTTCCAGCTTGCCTAGCGGCTCGTGGCGTACGTTGTAGGAGATGTAACCAAGGTTGAAGCCTGGCTTCTCGATGATCTGCAGGCTTTTGTCTTCCTTGAGGCTGGCGAGGTCTGCCGGACGCGGGTTGACCGAGACCTGGCACTCGTTGGCCTTGAGCTTCTGCATGCGGGCAGAGGCGTCGGTCACGATGGCGAAAATCAACTGGTCGATCTTCACCCGGCTCGGGTCCCAGAACTCCTTGTTGCCCTTGTAACGAATCTGCGAGTCTTTCTGATAGCGCTGGAACACGAAAGGCCCCGTGCCAATCGGTTGCTGGTTGATGTCGCGCACATCACCCTTGGCCATCAGTTGTTCGGCGTATTCGGCGGAGAGGATGCCGGCGAAGTTCATGGCGATGTTCTGGATGAACGCTGCATCGACCGTATTGAGGGTGAACACCACGGTCAACGGGTCGGTCTTCTCGATGGACTTGATCTTTTTGTTCAGGCCCATACTGGTGAAGTAGGGGAACTCGGTCGGGTAAGCGACACGGAACGGATGATCGGGCTTGAGCATGCGATTGAAGGTGAACAGCACATCGTCGGCGTTGAAGTCACGGCTGGGCTTGAAGTTCTTGTTGCTGTGGAACTTCACGCCCTCGCGCAGGTGAAACGTGTAGACCAGGCCGTCTTCCGAGATGTCCCAGGAAGTCGCCAGCGCTGGAACCACGGTGGTGTCGCCTTGCTTGAATTCGGTGAGTCGATTGTAGATCGGCTCGGATGCATCGTTATCGGTGGAGGAGGTGTATTGCGCACCATCGAAGCCAGCCGGACTCGCTTCGGAGCAAAACACCAGATTGCTTGCCGCCTGGGCAAACGGGGCCAGTGCCAACAGTCCCAGGCACGACGTCATCGCAAGAGTTTTACGCATGATGATCCCTATCCTCGAAGGATGAGCCGAGGCTCGAATGTCTAACTGGCCCAAAGGCGTCGCCCCACGCAACTTCGCACGACATGCCCGGCGCACCTGGACACGAAGCGACGGGCTTCCTGCCATTGCCGCTGCCCTTCGACGGTAAGTCGTCAGAGGTCCGCGGTATATAGGCTCGAAGGCTGCAAAGCTCGTAGGAAATATCTTAGTGATAGTAGAAGAATGCCGTTATCGGCACTTTTTCAACCCATCGCTCGGGGCTTAATATTCAAGTAGAGCGGTTTGCTGCGCCGGATGAGCGGCGCAGCAAACTGTCACTTTTACTTGCCGCTCACGCTCACACCGTAAAAGGAGTTCAAGCCAAACGGGCTGATCTTGAAGTCCTGTACGCTGGTGCGCATGGGTTGATAGACCGTCGAGTGCGCAATAGGCGTCATCGGCACTGCGTCTTTCAGGAGGTGTTGCGCCTGTTTGTACAGCTCGGTGCGCTTGGCCTGATCGGACGTTTCCTTGGCCTGATGGATCAGCGTGTCGAACGGCTTGTCACACCATTTGGCAAAGTTGTTGCCGTTCAGGGCGTCACAGCCGAACAGGGTGCCGAGCCAGTTGTCGGGGTCACCGTTATCGCCGCTCCAGCCAATCAGCATGGCACCGTTCTCGCCATTCTTGGCGCGCTTGATGTACTCGCCCCATTCATAGCTGACGATCTTGGCGTTGATACCGATCTTCTTCCAGTCGGACTGGAGCATCTCGGCCATCAGTTTGGCGTTGGGGTTGTAAGGACGCTGAACCGGCATCGCCCACAGGGTGATTTCGGTGCCTTCCTTGATACCGGCTTCCTTGAGCAGCTCGCGAGCTTTCTCGGGATCGTACTTGGCGTCCTTGATGGTGGTGTCATAGGACCACTGGGTCGGCGGCATGGCGTTGACCGCCAATTGACCTGCACCCTGGTAAACCGAGTCGATGATCTGCTGCTTGTTGACCGCCATGTCCAGCGCTTGGCGCACTTTCAACTGAGCCAGGGGATTTGGATGGTCTTCGCCCTTGATCTCAGGCATCACGTTGTAGGCGATGTAACCAAGGTTGAAGCCAGCCTGATCAGGCATCTTCAGGTTTTTGTCGGCCTTGAGTGGCTCAAGGTCGGCAGGACGTGGGTAAGCGGTGATCTGGCATTCGTTTTTCTTGAGCTTCTGCATGCGCACCGAGGCGTCGGTGGTGATGGCGAAGATCAGATTGTCGACCTTGACGTCTTCAGGCTTCCAATAGTCCTTGTTGCCGGTGTAACGAATATTGGAGTCTTTCTGGTAGCTCTTGAACACGAACGGGCCAGTGCCGATCGGCTGCTGGTTGATCAGCTCCGGCTTGCCTTCCTTGAGCAGCTTGGCGGCGTACTCTGCGGACTGGATGGACGCGAAGCTCATCGCCATGTTCTGGATGAAGGCAGCGTCGACTTTGCCAAGAGTGAACTTGACGGTGTGGTCGTCGACCTTTTCGATCTTGGTGATGTTGGTGTCCATACCCATATCAGTGAAGTACGGGAATTCGGTCGGATACGCTTTGCGGTAAGGCATGTCCTTGTCGATCATGCGATTGAACGTGAACAGCACGTCATCGGCATTGAATTCACGGGTCGGCTTGAAGTAGGGCGTGGTGTGAAACTTGACGCCTTCGCGAAGGTGGAAGGTGTACGTCAGGCCATCATCAGAGATGTCCCACTTGGTTGCCAGGCCGGGCACCACGGCGGTGCCGCCGCGTTCAAACTGGCTCAGGCGGTTGAAAATGGTCTCTGCTGCGGCGTCGAAGTCAGTACCTGTGGTGTATTGACCCGGATCGAATCCGGCAGGGCTGCCCTCGGAGCAGAACACCAGATTCGAAGCTGCGTGAGCGAAAGGAGCACTGGCGAGCAGGCTGGCGCCGACCAGAAACGGAATGACCGCGTGTTTGAGCATGGTTGCCTCAGTTGTTGTCATTTTGATTAGAGGGAACGACCTCGTGAGCCGATCCGTCCGATACTTATGCAGGGGCCATACCCAAAGCAAGACAGTGAGGCGAAAGAAGCGACAAAGAGTGGCACGATCGTACAGGAATGTCGCGAAAGTGTAACTTTCTTGGTAGTTGATCGTTTGCGCGACGCTTTTTCAATCGTTTCGTGCACTAAATAAGCGCAACCAGGTGAGAAAAATGCACCCGGTTGGCGCTGTGTTGTTACTTCACTGTTCCCAGGCTGACACCATAAAAGGGTGTCAGGCCGAAGGGGCTGATCTTGAAGTCCTGCACTTCCTGGCGCATTGGCTGAAACACCTTGGAGTTGGCGATCGGGGTGATCGGCACCTGCTGCTTGAGAATGTGCTGAGCCTGCTGATAGAGCTTGATGCGCTCATCGCGGTTGCTGGTCAGCTTGGCCTTCTGCACCAGCTTGTCGTAAGCCGGGTCGCACCACTTGGCGTAGTTGCTGCCTTTGACGGCTGCGCAGCTGTAAAGCACGCCGAGCCAGTTGTCGGGGTCGCCGTTGTCACCGGTCCAGCCATAGATCATTGCGTCATGTTCGCCGGCCTTGGCGCGCTTGATGTATTCGCCCCATTCATAGCTGACGATGTTGGCCTTGATACCGATCTTCTCCCAGTCGGACTGAATCATCTGAGCCGACATGCGTGCATTGGGGTTCGACGCGCGTTGGACGGTCATGGCCCACAGATCGATTTTGGTACCCGGTGCCACACCTGCTTCCTTGAGCAGTTGTTTGGCTTTGGTCAGGTCGTGCGGGGCGTCCTTGATGGTCGGATCGAAGCTCCACTGACCCGGCGGCAGGGCATTTTCAGCCAGCTGGCCTGCACTCTGATAAACCGCCTTGATGATTGCCGGCTTGTCGATGGCCATGTCCAGCGCCTGACGCACCTTAAGCTGGTCCAGCGGCGGATGCGTAACGTTGTAGGCCAGGAAGCCCAGGTTGAAGCCCGGCTGACTGAGGACCTTGAGTTTCGGGTCCTTTTTCATCTCCTCGATGTCCTGCGGACGCGGATAGCCGCTGACCTGGCATTCGTTGGCCTTGAGCTTCTGCAGGCGCACGGCGGCATCGCTGCTGATCGAGAAGATCAGGTTGTCGATCTTCACATCCTCGGGCTTCCAGTACTCGGTATTGCCGACGTAACGGATCTGTGAATCCTTCTGATAGCGCTTGAAGACGAACGGACCCGTGCCGATGGGCTTCTGGTTCAAGTCCTCGGCCTTGCCTTCCTTGAGCAGTTTGTCTGCGTACTCGGCAGACTGGATCGAGGCGAAGCTCATCGCCAGGTTCTGCACAAAGGCGGCATCGATGTTGTTCAGGGTGAACTTGACGGTCAGCGGGTCGACTTTCTCGACGCTTTTGATCGTTGTGTTCAGGCCCATGTCAGTGAAGTAGGGCGACTCGGACGGGTAGGCTTTGCGGAACGGGTGGTTGGCGTCGAGCAGGCGGTTGAACGTGAACAGCACGTCATCCGCATTGAATGTGCGAGTAGGGGTGAAATAGTCCGTGGTGTGGAACTTCACGCCGTCGCGCAGATGAAACGTGTAGGTCAGGCCATCCGGCGAGACGTCCCAGCGCGTGGCCAGGCCTGGCTCTACTTCCGTGCCGCCACGCTTGAATTGGGTCAGGCGGTTGAAGACGGTTTCGGCCGAGGCATCGAAGTCGGTGCCACTGGTGTACTGACTGGGGTCGAAACCGGCCGGGCTGGCTTCGGAGCAGTACACCAGCGTGCTCGCCGCCTGGGCCAGTGGTGCGCACGCCAGCAGGGCGGAGGTCAGCAGCAGCGGTTTGAAGAGTGTGTGTCCCATGGATCCCTCGCGTAGTGCTGCGTTCTCAATATTGGACGCAGAGCGTCGGTAACTGCATTCCCACGCAGAGCATGGGAGCGATAGTTGTGCTGATTGAGCTCCGGTTTCCGGGCTCGGAATAAATGATGACCGTTTCTCAGGGAATCGCGACTTCAATCACGCCATCGGCCGCAACGCTGACCTGGCTGGTGCCCGCTTCGACATCGGGCGTCGGCGCTGCGTCTTCACGCGAAGATTTTGCCATCATCATCACCGGTGCACGCACATACGGCTGCGGGTAGCCCGAGGTGTTGAGGTTCAGGTTAACCAGCTTGTAACCCGTGCCGCCCAAGGCTTCGGTGACCAGTTGCGCTCGGGCCTTGAACGCAGTTACGGCGTCCTTGAGCAGGGCGTCTTCGCTGGCCTTGCGGGTTGATGGCGAGATCGAGAAGTCCATGCCGCCCATTTTCAGATCCGTCAGCAGCTCGCCGGTCAGCTTCGAAAGCACCGCAAAGTCGGCACTTTCCAGACGCAGTTCGGCGCGTTCACGCCAGCCGGTGATCTTCTGCCCTTTGTCGTCGTAAACCGGATAGCTGTTGCGGCTGCCCTGACGGATCTTCACATCCTTGACCTGCCGCGCCTGGCCCAGCGCCTTGTTCAGGGTTTCAGTGATCTGTGCCGCCAGTTTGGCCGGGTCGCTGTCCTGCGCTTCGGTATAAAGGGTGACGAGCATCAGGTCGCGCTGGACTTCCTGATTGACCTCGGCACGCAAGGAAATCTGGTTATAACGGGCTTCTTCAGCCAGAGCCGGCAGGCTGGACAGGGCAGCGGCCAGCGCGACAAGCGTGGCAGCAGGGCGAAGATTGA
Source organism: Pseudomonas savastanoi (assembly GCF_020917325.1). Taxonomy (NCBI): domain Bacteria; kingdom Pseudomonadati; phylum Pseudomonadota; class Gammaproteobacteria; order Pseudomonadales; family Pseudomonadaceae; genus Pseudomonas; species Pseudomonas savastanoi. The sequence goes on along the minus strand of NZ_CP076652.1, from coordinate 5,006,115 downwards.
ACATGAGAGCTCCTTGTTATCAAACGGCCTGCGACACGTGTCGCTCGGCGCAAAGTGTTCTGACTGTAGCGCTTTGGCCCGGTTCCTGCGATGCCGGGCTGCTCCGGTGTGCGGTGCGTTGACGCACTTTTCCAGTTTTGCCTCTCGCTTGGTTATACTCGCTGCGATCCGCCTGGAGCACTCATCAGGAGAGCTCATGCTCGCCCCCGTTCAAATGCTTTCAGCCACACGTCAAAACCTGTGGCGCCTGACATTCATCCGTATTCTGGTGCTGGCCGCGCAAGCCGGCTCGGTGGGTATGGCCTGGCTGTTCGACTTTCTACCACTGCCGTGGCTGCAACTGTCGATCACCCTGGGCTGCTCGCTGGTGCTGTGCGGGCTGACCGTCATCCGTCTGCGCACCTCGCTGCCGCTCACCGAGCTTGAGTACGCCTTGCAACTGGCGCTGGACCTGCTGATCCACAGTGCGTTGCTGTACTACTCGGGCGGCTCGGCCAACCCGTTCGTTTCTTATTATCTGGTGCCGCTGACCATTGCCGCCGCCACACTGCCGTGGCGTTACTCGCTGATCCTGTCCGGCTTTGCGCTGAGCATGTACACCTTGCTGATGGTGCGTTCCTACCCGCTGGAAACCGATTCCATTGCCCGGGAAAACATGCAGGTCTACGGCATGTGGCTGAGTTTTGCGCTGGCGGCTTCCGTCATCACCTTTTTCGCGGCAAAGATGGCCGAAGAGCTGCGGCGCCAGGAGCAGTTGCGTGCCGAGCGCCGGGAGGAGGGCTTGCGCGATCAACAGTTGCTTGCCGTCGCGACCCAGGCAGCAGGCGCGGCCCATGAACTGGGGACTCCACTGGCGACCATGAGCGTGCTGCTCAAGGAAATGCGCCAGGACCACGGTGACCCTGCATTGCAGGAGGACCTGTCGGTGTTGCAGGAGCAGGTCAAGCAGTGCAAACAGACCCTTCAGCAACTGGTGCGTGCCGCCGAAGCCAACCGGCGCATGGCCGTTGAACAGCAGCCTGCCACCCGCTGGCTGGACGAATCCCTTAACCGTTGGCATTTGATGCGTCCGGAAGTGAGCTACCGCTTTTACCAGTTGGGCAAGGGCGAGGTGCCGATGCTGGCCCCGCCACCGGACCTGACCCAGGCGCTGCTCAACCTGCTCAACAACGCGGCCGACGCCTGCCCCGATGGCCTTGAAGTCAACCTGAACTGGGACAGCACAGAAGTCTGTATCAGTATTCGCGACCACGGCGCAGGTGTGCCGCTGGCGATTGCCGAACAGATCGGCAAGCCGTTCTTTACTACCAAGGGCAAAGGTTTCGGCCTGGGTCTGTTTCTGAGCAAGGCCAGCGTCACCCGTGCGGGTGGCTCGGTAAAGCTCTACAGTCATGAAGAAGGCGGTACGCTCACCGAGCTGCGCCTGCCCCGAGATACGCGAGGAGAAGAAGCATGAGTGACGAAGACATCCAGGTCGAAGGCGAAGAGCTTCCGCACCTGTTGCTGGTCGATGACGACGCGACGTTCACCCGTGTAATGGCGAGGGCCATGAGCCGTCGTGGTTTTCGGGTGAGCACCGCAGGTTCAGCCGAGGAAGGCTTGGCGCTGGCGCAGCAGGACATTCCTGAATACGCCGCGCTGGACCTGAAAATGGATGGCGATTCGGGGCTGGTGCTGCTGCCAAAGCTGCTGGAAATGGACCCGGACATGCGTGTGGTGATCCTCACCGGTTATTCGAGCATCGCCACGGCGGTCGAAGCCATCAAGCGCGGCGCGTGCAATTACCTGTGCAAACCGGCTGATGCCGATGATGTGCTGGCGGCTCTGCTGTCCGAACACGCCAACCTCGACACGCTGGTCCCCGAGAATCCGATGTCGGTGGATCGCTTGCAGTGGGAGCACATCCAGCGCGTGCTGACCGAGCACGAGGGCAATATTTCCGCCACAGCCCGGGCGCTGGGCATGCACCGCCGGACCTTGCAGCGCAAGCTGCAGAAGCGTCCGGTGCGGCGTTAATGAAGGTTTTTTCATAGTGGCCGTGTAGGCGTTTTTTTGCTTCATTGTGCTCAGGCATCGTACTTTCAAAGAGAGCGAGCCTGACCCACATGAATCGCAATGCTGAATATTCTGCCGTCAACGACACTGTGAAAGGGGCGTTTCTACGCCGCGTCTGGAAGCTGATAACGCCTTATTGGCGCAGTGAGGAAAAGGTCACCGCCTGGCTGTTGCTGGTTTCGGTGATTGCGCTGTCGCTGTTCAGCGTACAAGTGTCGGTCTTCTTCAACAGCTGGTATCGGGATTTTTACAACGCGCTGCAGAATAAGGACCTGGCTGCCTTCACCCACCTGATTCTGTACTTCAGCGGGATCGCCGCGATCGCCATTCTGGCGGCGGTCTATCGTCTGTACCTGACCCAATTGCTGACCATTCGCTGGCGTCGCTGGCTGACTGAGCAGCACTTCGCCCGTTGGCTCGCAGACAAAAACTACTATCACCTGGAGCAGGGCGGGTATACCGACAACCCCGACCAGCGTCTGTCCGAAGACCTCAACGAGTTCACCACCAGCACCCTCAGCCTCGGGCTTGGCCTGATGAGCGCGGTCGTCAGTCTTGTTTCGTTCTCGGTCATTCTCTGGGGCGTGTCGGGCAGCATCGAACTGTTCGGGGTCACCATACCCGGCTATATGTTCTGGGCGGCCTTGCTTTATGCGCTTGTCGGCAGCCTGTTGACGCACTGGATCGGCAAGCGTCTGATCCCGTTGAACAACCAACAGGAGCGCTTTGAGGCGGACCTGCGTTTTGCCTTGGTGCGCGTACGGGAAAACGCCGAAAGCATTGCCTTGTCCGAGGGCGAGCGTAATGAAAACCAGCGCCTTAGCGGGCGCTTCATGATGATCTGGAATAACTTCCGGGCATCCATGAAAGTCCAGAAGCGGCTGACCTTCTTCACATCCGGTTATTCGCAGATTGCCCTGATTTTTCCTTTCATCGTGGCTGCGCCGCGGTATTTTTCGGGCAAGATCGAGTTGGGTGATCTGATGCAGATCAATTCGGCATTTGGCAACGTGCAGGAGAACTTCAGTTGGTTCATCAGCGCCTACAGCACGCTGGCCTCATGGCGCGCCACGTGTGACCGTCTGCTGAGCTTCCGTCAGGCCATGACTGATCATGAAGCGCAGCAACCGGCCATTGAAAGGGTTAACGCTAACGACACGCTGGACCTGCGTGACCTGGAATTGAGCCTCGCAGGGGGGCGTCAACTGTTGAGCGATGCCAATCTGCATATCGGTCCGGGAGAGCGAGTGATGCTCAGTGGTCGCTCGGGCAGTGGCAAAAGCTCGTTGCTGAAGGCTCTCGGTGGTCTATGGCCGCACGGCTCGGGCCAGATTCGTGTGCCCACAGGGACGGCGCTGTTCCTGCCGCAACGGCCTTATCTGCCCATCGGCACCTTGCGTGAGGCAATGAGTTATCCACAACCTGCGCAGCGCTACCCGGCAGAACGCTTTGCCGATGTGCTGAGCCAGTGCCGTCTGGAGCACCTGATACCGCGACTGGATGAAAGCAATCACTGGCAGCGCTTTTTGTCGCCCGGCGAGCAGCAGCGAGTGGCGTTTGCTCGCGCCTTGCTGGTCGCGCCGAGCTGGCTGTATATGGATGAGGCCACCTCGGCCATGGACGAGGATGACGAGGCTGCCATGCACCGCGCAATCATTGATGGCCTGCCCGGTCTGACGCTGGTCAGTATCGGACACCGCAGCAGCCTCAAACGCTTTCATGGTCGGCATGTGCGTATCGAGAACGCAAAACTGCTCGAGCAACCGACACCTGCAGCGGTTTGAGGTTGACGCTGTTGGGCGGGTGGCGCTTTTGAGGGTGTGATCATACAACCGCTGAGCTATGATTAGCCCATGTTTAGCAGTCCAGAGATCGATGTTGGATGGAAAATCAAAGCGCTCCGCCCCGCGCCCGTAGAAAACACCGCAGCCTCGCGCAGGAGTTGGTGACTGAGCTGTCCGAGCGAATTCGCAGCGGTCAGCTCAAGCGTGGCGACAAACTGCCTACCGAATCCGCAATCATGGAAGAGCAGGGCGTCAGCCGCACCGTGGTGCGCGAGGCGATTTCGCGCCTGCAAGCGTCCGGTCTGGTCGAGACCCGTCACGGGATCGGCACCTTCGTTCTCGATACGCCAAGCCCCAGTGGGTTCCGGATCGATCCGGCCACCATTGTCACTCTGCGTGATGTGCTGGCGATTCTCGAATTGCGTATCAGCCTGGAAGTCGAGTCGGCCGGGCTGGCAGCCCAGCGCCGCAGTGACGAGCAACTGGCGGCGATGCGTTCGGCGCTGGACGCGCTCAATGAGAGTGCCGCACACGCCACGGATGCGGTGGCGTCTGACTTCCAGTTCCACCTGCAGATTGCGCTATCGACCGGCAATCGCTATTTCACGGACATCATGACCCATCTGGGCACCAGCATCATCCCGCGCACACGGTTGAACTCTGCGCGTCTGGCTCATGATGATCAGCAGCATTACATGGACCGCCTGAGCCGCGAGCACGAGGAAATCTTCGACGCCATCGCCCGTCAGGACTCCGATGCGGCCCGCGCCGCCATGCGCCTGCACCTGACCAATAGCCGCGAACGCCTGCGCCACGCGCATGAAGAAGCCGAGTCTCAGCGGGCCTGACGATTAAAGAGGACGCAGAGCGTCCAGAACGGCATGCGACGCGGAGCGTCGCACGATAGGTCAGGTGGATTGAGGTCATCGTTCCGCGCGCTCCAGCGTGGGAATGCCTTTCGTGACGCTCTGCGTCACAAATCTGCGCGGCATCACGGGAGTCAAAACCGGCCCCCGTCCCCTCCCTCTAAAAAAACCCGAAAATCCCTGTTGAGTGATTTTATTATCAGTTGTACGATGACTTACGACATCGGCACTGACCCGGTGATCTTCTAACAATTATGTCCTCCAGGGTGTTCGAATAATGAATCCACAAGAACTGAAGTCCATCCTCTCATCCGGTCTGCTGTCTTTCCCGGTTACCGATTTCAACGCTCAGGGCGACTTCCATCGCGCGGGCTACATCAAACGCCTCGAGTGGCTGGCACCGTACGGCGCCAGCGCTCTGTTCGCTGCAGGTGGTACAGGTGAGTTTTTCTCCCTGGCCGCCAGCGAATACTCCGAAATCATCAAGACTGCCGTCGACACCTGCGCCACCAGCGTGCCAATTCTGGCCGGTGTAGGCGGTCCGACCCGTCAGGCCATCGAGTACGCTCAGGAAGCCGAGCGTCTGGGTGCCAAAGGTCTGTTGCTGCTGCCGCATTACCTGACCGAAGCCAGCCAGGACGGCGTTGCCGCCCACGTTGAAGCGGTGTGCAAGTCGGTCAAGATCGGTGTGGTTGTCTACAACCGTAACGTCTGCCGCCTGACGCCAACCCTGCTGGAACAACTGGCCGAGCGTTGCCCGAACCTGATCGGTTACAAGGATGGCCTGGGTGATATCGAGCTGATGGTTTCGATCCGCCGCCGTCTCGGCGACCGCTTCTCGTACCTGGGCGGCCTGCCGACCGCTGAAGTCTATGCCGCTGCCTACAAGGCGCTGGGCGTGCCGGTCTACTCGTCTGCTGTGTTCAACTTCGTACCGAAACTGGCGATGGACTTCTACCACGCCATCGCCCGCGACGATCATCAGGCGGTCGGTAAATACATCGACGATTTCTTCCTGCCTTACCTGGAAATCCGCAACCGCAAGGCTGGCTATGCCGTGAGTATCGTCAAGGCCGGCGCAAAAATCGCCGGCTACGACGCAGGCCCGGTGCGTGCGCCATTGACCGACCTGACCCCGGACGAGTGCGACATGCTCGCCGCGCTGATGGACAAACAAGGCAAGCAGTAACACCCCCAGGACAAAACCGCTGAGCGATCAGCGGTTTTGTCGTTGGAATGCATGACCCTTACAGGTGGTAGCTGTCGTCGCCGCGACACTGCCAAGGGGCCTGTAATGCAACACCCAAAAACAGCTTTACCCGCGTAAAAAAATAATCAGTGGGAGCTCTACCATGCAAAAGTCCAAGCCGACGCACGTCCGCTATTTGATTCTGTTGATGCTGTTTCTGGTCACCACGATCAACTACGCCGACCGTGCCACCATCGCTATCGCTGGTTCCAGCATCCAGAAAGACCTTGGCATTACTCCGGTCACTCTGGGCTATATCTTCTCCGCATTTGGCTGGGCCTACGTGGCCGGTCAGATCCCCGGTGGCTGGCTGCTCGACCGTTTCGGGTCGAAGAAAGTCTACGCCATGAGCATTTTCACCTGGTCGCTGTTCACCCTGCTGCAAGGCTATGTGGGTGAGTTCGGCATTTCCACCGCCATCGTCGCGCTGTTCATGCTGCGCTTTCTGGTCGGGCTGGCTGAAGCGCCTTCCTTCCCGGGCAACGCCCGCATTGTCGCCGCCTGGTTCCCGACCGCCGAGCGCGGCACGGCCTCGGCGATCTTCAACTCGGCGCAATACTTCGCCACCGTTCTGTTCGCTCCGCTTATGGGCTGGATTGTTTACACCTACGGCTGGCAGCACGTGTTCGTGGTCATGGGCGCAGTCGGTATCCTGTTCTCGATGATCTGGATGAAGGTCATCTACGGTCCGCGCAATCACCCGATGATCAACGAGGCCGAGTTCGAACACATCTCCAGCAATGGTGCGCTGGTCGACCTGGATCAGGACAAGGGCAAAGGCAAGGAAAAAGCAGCCAGCAGCGGACCGAAGTGGGATTACATCCGCCAGTTGCTGACCAACCGCATGATGCTGGGTATCTACCTCAGCCAATACTGCATCAACGGCATTACCTACTTCTTCCTGACCTGGTTCCCGGTGTACCTGGTTCAGGAACGCGGCATGACCATCCTCAAGGCGGGCATCATTGCCTCGTTGCCAGCTATCTGTGGCTTCATTGGCGGCGTGCTGGGCGGAATCATCTCCGACTACCTGCTGCGCAAGGGCCACTCGCTGACCTTTGCCCGCAAGGCGCCGATCATCGGTGGCCTGCTGCTGTCCACCTCGATCGTGACCTGCAACTACGTTGATATCGAATGGGTGGTGGTGGGCTTCATGGCCCTGGCATTCTTCGGCAAAGGCGTCGGTGCACTGGGCTGGGCTGTCATGTCCGATGTTTCACCCAAGCAGATTGCCGGTCTGAGCGGCGGTCTGTTCAACACCTTCGGTAACATTGCATCGATCACCACTCCGATCGTGATTGGTTACATCATCAGCAGCACCGGCTCGTTCAAATGGGCACTGGTGTTCGTGGGCGCCAACGCGCTGCTGGCGGTAATCAGTTACATTTTCATTGTGGGTGAAATCAAGCGTGTGGAATTGAAAGAGCCGCCTGCCAAGGGGCCATTGCTGAACGACTCGGTCAGCGACCTTTCCGAAGCGAAATCCTGAGGAAACCGTGATGAACCTGATTCAACATGCCGATTCGCCGCGCTATATCCGGCTGCATCCGCTGGATAACGTCGTGGTCGTGGTCAACGACCAGGGCGTGCCGGCCGGAACCGAATTCGACAACGGCCTGGTGACTGTCGATAACGTCCCGCAGAGCCACAAGGTCAGCACCGTTGACCTGGCCGTGGGCGAGGCCGTGATTCGTTACGGCCACACCATTGGCTATGCGCTGCAACCGATACCGCGTGGCAGCTGGGTCAGGGAAGACCAGCTGCGCATGCCCTCGGCACCTGCGCTCGACAGCCTGCCGATGTCCGACGCGGTGCCCGAGAAACAGGCACCGCTCGAGGGTTACACCTTCGAAGGCTATCGCAACGCCGACGGCACCGTGGGTACCCGCAACATTCTTGGTATCACCACCACCGTGCAGTGTGTGACCGGCGTACTTGATCATGCGGTCAAGCGCATCCGCGACGAGCTGTTGCCCAAGTACCCGAACGTCGATGACGTGGTGGCCCTGACCCACAGCTACGGCTGCGGCGTGGCCATTACCGCCACCGATGCTTACATCCCGATTCGCACTGTGCGCAATCTGGCACGTAACCCGAACCTGGGTGGCGAGGCGCTGGTGATCAGCCTGGGCTGCGAGAAGTTGCAGGCCGGGCAGGTGATGCACGAGGGCGACAGTTCTGTGGACCTGAGCGAGCCTTGGCTGTATCGGCTTCAGGACTCCAGTCACGGCTTCAACGAAATGATCGAACAGATCATGGAGCTGGCCGAGACGCGTCTGCAGAAGCTGAACCTGCGTCGTCGTGAAACAGTACCTGCTTCGGAGTTGATCCTTGGCATGCAGTGCGGCGGCAGTGATGCGTTTTCCGGCATCACCGCCAACCCGGCGCTGGGCTACGCCTCGGACCTGTTGCTGCGTGCCGGTGCGACGGTTATGTTTTCTGAAGTAACCGAAGTGCGCGACGCCATCTATCTGCTGACATCCCGCGCGCAGGATCAGGAGGTCGCGCAGGCACTGGTACGGGAAATGGACTGGTACGACCGTTACCTGGCCAAAGGCGAGGCAGATCGCAGCGCCAACACTACGCCGGGCAACAAGAAGGGCGGGTTGTCGAACATTGTCGAGAAGTCCCTCGGGTCTATCGTCAAGTCAGGCAGCAGCGCCATCAACGGCGTGCTCGGCCCTGGTGAGCGGGTCAATGGCAAGGGGCTGATCTTCTGTGCTACGCCGGCCAGTGACTTCGTCTGCGGTACCTTGCAACTGGCTGCGGGCATGAACCTGCATGTGTTCACGACCGGACGCGGTACGCCGTATGGTCTGGCGATGGCACCGGTGGTGAAGGTTTCGACCCGCACCGAACTGGCTCAGCGCTGGCCTGACCTGATCGACATAGACGCCGGACGCATTGCGACTGGACGCGCAAGCATCGAGGATCTGGGCTGGGAGCTTTTCCACTTTTATCTGGACGTGGCCAGCGGCAAGAAAAAGACCTGGACCGAGCACTATCGGCTGCACAACGACATCACGCTGTTCAACCCGGCACCGATTACCTGACAGGAGCATCACGAACGGCATTTCCGCGCTGGAGCGTATGGAACGATAATTTCGCAGCTATCGTGCCGACGCTTTGCGTCGGTATGCCATTCTGGACACTCTGCGTCCGATCCAGGACATGACGCACAATCCGAAAGATTCTCTGAACTTTAGGCCGCTTTCCGGCCTCTTCTACAGTAGGGCAGCCGGTCTGGCTGCCTTCGTTGATGGTGCAGGAGATTTCAAATGGGTTGGATATCGGAAAATCATTTGTGGCTGTTTGCAGCGCTGACTGCTCTGATCGTGATTTCAGACATTTGGGCAGTCATGCGTATCCGCAAGAGCAAGACGCAATCCAGCAACAAGCTGATGTGGATCATCGTCGTTGTTGCCGTGCCGATTGTTGGCGTATTGGCCCTGCTGGTCGCTGGCCCGCGCCATGTGGACACGCCTGCCAGGCCTGAGCAGCAAAGCACCAAGTACTGACCCCGCCTTCTGGAAATACCCCACCCACGGGTGTGGGTATTTCTCTTGCAGACCGCTCATTCCCGTTTCGCAAACATTCTTTTCACAAAGATGGGCTTGTGGCTGGTAAAAATAAAAATCTCTGCAATTCTTCTGTCATGGTGGGGTGTTTACATGCTCGCCATCCAGACCCGAACAAGGAGAGAGCACATGTCGATCATTACCAAGTGGGCGTTGCAGGCGGTTGCATTGTTTGTGCTGGGCTGGGTGGCAACGACGACAGCGAATTGGAGCAACAACATGGCCAATGGTACGGGTAATGATCGCCTGGCGGAGTTGAGCGCTGGTGTCTTGAGCAGCCCGGTCCTGACTGCTTCCTCGTCGCAAAAGGTGCAAAGCGAGTAACCCGGCCTGATTGATAGCGGCGCGTTAATCCTTTTCTGCAGGCAAAAAAATGGCCCACAACGGGGTGGGCCAAATGGGATTCATCAAAGGAGTAGGGTCAATTTACGCAGCCGGACGTGAAGAGGATGTGAAACGGATGTCATGGAAACGAGAAGTGGTGTAACAGAATGAAAGGCATTGTGACGGGATGAAACAACGTTGCCAGTCGCCTGACAACGCGGTCTCGAATTATTCAGGAGCGGGTTCTGGAGCCTAGCGGGCCATTGCGCTTGAGTGTCTTTCAGGTGCTACGCGTCGTGCCAGATGAGGCAACGAATGAGGTGCATCGATCCTGGATTTCATGCGATCGGCAAATTCTCTGGCTTCCTGCCAACTCCGGCACTTGACCGGGTATTCGTCCAGTTTTACAACCCAAGCAGCCCCATGTACACCTTCTTCAATTCGGATGAGCATTGTTGGCATCTCCTGTCAGTGAGGGTAAGTCTGTGCCGGGTCATCGGCGCGAAAGCAGACGGACGAAATCCTGCGCCGAAAATCGGTATCGAGCTACAAAAAATTACAATTCCCGATGAATGCGCGCCGTTCGCAACTGAACAGATACGGGCGGCTTTTCAGGTTTTGCCAAGCGGGCAGCCTGACGCAAAAATGTGACAGGCTGATGGGCGTCAGGATCAGAACGCCAGCTTGAAGCCGATCATGCCCAGCATGATGGCCAGGAACGGCCGTAGCAGGTCGTCGGAAACGCGGCCCGCCATGTGGCTGCCCAGGTAAATGCCGGGCAATGAGCCCATCAGCAGCCAGCCCAGCAATTCCCAGTTCATGTTACCCATGCTCGCGTGGCCCAGACCCGCAACCAGCGTGAGAGGGACGGCGTGGGCGATTTCCGTGCCTACCAGACGCCGGGTCGGTAGCAGCGGATAGAGGATGAACAACGCCACGGTACCCAGCGCACCTGCACCAATGGAGGTCAGTGCGACCATGGTGCCGAGGATCAAACCGGTGATGACCGTTAATACGGTCAGGCTCGTACCGCTGAAAAACGAATGCCCGTCCCCGCGACCATGAGCGAAGGCCAGCAGCTTTTTCTTGAACAGAACGGCCAGAGCAGTGAGCAGCAGCACAAAGCCCAGCGCCTGCTTGATGATCGCGTTCAGGGCCTCAGGTGCGGTATGCAGTGTGCTCAGGAACCACAGCGTCAGCAGCACGGCAGGGACGCTGCCCAGGGTCAGCAGACCGGTGACTTTCCAGTCGATGTTGTCATTTTTGCGATGTACCAGAACCCCGCCGGATTTGGTAATCGCTGCGTACAAAAGGTCCGTGCCGACCGCTGTGGCCGGGTTGATGCCGAACCACAACAGAATGGGCGTCATCAGCGAGCCACCGCCGACCCCGGTCATGCCAACGATAAAACCGACTACCAACCCTGCAACTACAAACCCCAGACCACCCGCTTCCATAACCAACCCATTCAAGCAAACGCATCAGGCAAAAAGTGGCGGGCAGCATAACGGCTTGTGTTGCAAACGGTTATGAAGAAGTGTTCTAAGGTTATAACCGTTTGTCGCGGATGACGGCGGCTTCGGCGGCTTCAGTGACCGTTTGCAGGCGGCGGTCAGGGCCTAGCCAGTTCAGTACGGCGTCGGCTTCCATAGGCTTGGAAATCAGATAGCCCTGACCCTCGTCACAACCCCATTGCTTGACCAGACGGCGAATGTCGTCTGTTTCGATGCCTTCGGCCACCACGCAATAACCCAGCTTCTTGGCAAGACCGATCAGTGCCTTGACCAGACGCTGATCGGTCTTGTCGGAAGCCAGATTGCGAATCAGCGACTGATCGAGCTTGACGGTGGTTGCGGGCAATTGCCGCAGGTAGTTCCAGTTGCTGTAGCCCGTACCAAAGTCATCGATCGCCACATCCATGCCCATCTGCCGCATGCGTTCCAGCTGGTGGCGCACTTCGGCCGGGTTGTGCATCAACGCGCCCTCGGTGAACTCCAGCTCAAAGCGCGTGGGGTCGATCTTGTGCTGACCCAGCAGGCGGATCATCCGGTCAGTGAAAGCCGGACCGGTGAGGTCTTCCGGGGTGACGTTGATCGCAATACGGAAATCGAAGCCCTGTTGCTGCCAGCGGGCGGCCTGCTCGATTGCGCTTGTCAGCACCCACAGACTCAGCGGACGCATGAGTGCGGTTTTCTCGGCCAGCGGTACGAATTCGGCAGGCCCGATGGGGCCGAGCGTCGGATGGTTCCAGCGCAGCAAGGCTTCTACCGAGGTGCACAGGCCGGAGGCGAGGTCGATGCGCGGCTGGTAGACCAGGCGCAGTTGATCATGCGAGTGCACCGCGCTGGTCAACGAACTGAGCAGTTTGAAAGCACGTTGCTGAGCGGCATCGAAGTGCGGCTCATACATCGCCCAGCCCAGATTCCGGTCGCGAGCATCATCGGCAGCGCTGATGACCATGCGCATCCAGTCCTGCTCTTCGGTCGGGTCGCGGTTCAGGGTGACAACCCCCAGACCTACCTGCATCTGCACCGGAATGCCCCGGCATTCCACGGGGGTCTCGAAGTCTTCGAGAATGGTCCGAAACAGATGATCAGGCACTCGGTCTCCGGCCAGCAGAAAGCCGAAGCGGGTAGGGCTGACCTTGTACAGCGAACAGGTTGGCGGCAGCAGATGCTCCAGGCGGCTCTTGATTTCGGTCACCAGGTCCTGAGAGAAGCTGTAGCCCAGAGCCTTGACAATGTCGTTCAGGAACGCGGAGGTGATCATGTCCACCACGACCAACTGATAATCAACGCTCGATGCCAGTGCCTGATGGATGTCTTCCTGCAGGCGTGAGCGGTTATACAAGCCGGTCGGCTGGTCAATGAAGCAACTGAGACGCAAGCTGACTATGCGTTTCATGACCAATGAGGCGAAACGCTTGAGCATCTGCGTCTGATGCTCGCTCATCGGTTCACGCGGCTTGGTGTCGATCACGCACAGGCTGCCCAGAGCGATGCCGTCATCGGTAATCAGCGGGGCACCCGCGTAGTAGCGAATATCGGGGTGGCCGGTCACCAGGCTATTGTTCACGAACCGGTCGTCGAGGGTCGCATCCGGAATTTCGAACAACGTGTCGGAAAGGATCGTGTAGGCACAGAACGAGACGTTGCGTGGCGTTTCCCGGGCACTCAGCCCCACTCGGGCGCGAAACCACTGACGGTGTTCATCGACAATCGAGATCAACGCAATCGGCGTCTGGAAGAAATCGGCGGTCATTGCCACGATTTCATCGAACACATCGTCGGAGGTGTCTTCAAGCACGCACAGCTCCCTGATGCGCAACAGACGTTGCGTTTCATTCAGCGGAATGGGGGCACTGGCGTTCATAAAATTCTCGATGGGTGTTCGGTGATGACTATATGACATCACGAAGCTGACTTTAACAGATGAAAAAATTTCAATTACAGGCGAGGTACAGGTTGATCGGCCACAAACGGTTATTTTTGAGCGCTATCGGTCTTGCAGCCCCATAAAATAAAGGGCCTGCTCTTTTGTATTCTGAGTGTTACAAACATTGCCATTCGTCGTTTGGTTGCAAATGAGCAAAACGCTCATGGCTCGGTATGAACGAAGCACGGCTTTCACTGTGCGCTTCATTTGCGGTTTATCTGCCCAGGTACGAAAAATGAACATCAAGGTTCGACCCGCACGTACAGCAGACGCTGGCGCTATCAGTCGAGTGGTGCTGACTGCCTTGCGCACCAGCAATGCCAGGGATTACCCGGCCAGTGTGATCGAGCGCGTGCAACTGAGTTTCAGCCCGGCTGCCATTGAGCGGCTCATGCAGCAACGTCGGATGTTTGTGGCGGTGGCGGTGGCGGTGGCGGTGGCGTTGGAGGGGGAGGTGGTTGTCGGAACTGCCAGCCTGGAGGGTCAGGTTATGCGCTCGGTGTTTGTCGACCCTGACTGGCATCGTCGGGGCATCGGGCGTTTGTTGATGGCAGAGCTGGAGCATATCGCCCGTGGGGCAGGCCTGGAGCTGCTGATTGTGCCGTCATCCTTGACCGCGCAGGAGTTTTATACAGCGCTGGGTTTCAGGTTGGTGCGAGAGCATCAGGAAGGGGAGGAGCGCACATTGATCATGGAACGGCAATTGCGCACCTGAGGCATTCCATGCCTTAAGCAGTGACTTCCTGCATTTCCTGCAGTTGGTAGTGCGCGTACAGCGTGCTGGCGATCAACGTGCAGAAGACTTTCAGGGTATCGAGCGTATCGACGTCGTCGAGTGGCGTCGGCACGTTGTCCAGACCGCACAGCGTGCCGAAAAAGTCTCCGTTGGGGAAAATGATCGGCAACGAGAAATAGCTCTGAAAACCATAGAGTTTCGGGATGGGGTGCTCTGCGTAGACCGCATCCGTGGCAACTTCGTTGATCACGATAGGACGCTTGTGCTGTCGTAACTCATTGCACAGCGTGGTTTCCAGTTTGAGCTCGTGACCGGCCTCCAGTCCGAACTTGATCTCGTCGTACACAGCACATGCCGTCCAGCTGGTTTCGGTTACTTTGGCAATTGCCGCGAATCTCAGGCCGGTCAGCCGGGTTACCAGCCGTAACAGGCTGGAAGTGGCCTCGATTTCACTGATGACTGCCAGCTCTGCTGAAGTCAATTTGTTGTTCAAAATGCGTCACCCTGGTCATAGAAAGCACTGATGCAGCCTTGGCAGTACGCCTGGCGCTGCAGATCTTGTGCAGGAAGTGATCGTGCCATACCTGATCGTGGCTTACATGAAATATCGTGTTCGTCGCCTCCAACTATTTAACGAGTTTAATGCCCTTGTCAACGTTAAGGACTTACCCAGGGGCGTGTACTAGTACATGTGTACTATAGGGATCCCATTTTTGCGTTGATAAAATCGCAGGTTTGCCAGCGCATGGAATGCCTGAAAACACTTTGAAGGTGTATGCAGGCAGTTTCCTATTTCAGCCGGATTGACCGGAACCCCTTACTGCGAGCATTGAACACCATGCACAAGACGACCCTGGGCTTCACGGTTGCCATGATTTCCACGCACTTGTATGCAGGTGGCTTTGCGCTTAACGAGCAAGGCATAAGCGGCATGGGCACAGCGTTTGCGGGTCGGGCCTCTGCCGCCGAAGATGCCGGTACGGTATACGGCAACCCGGCAGGCATGGCGCGTCTGGCCGGCCAGCAGGTCACCGGTGGCGCTACCTTTATCGATGCATCGACGGATATCAGCCGGGCGAGTGGACGTTCGAGCGGCAGCAACGATGGCGACATGGTGCCATTCAAGGCCATCCCGTTCGGTTTCTATACCCGCAGGCTGAATGAACACTGGGCCATTGGCCTTGGCGCGTACGTGCCGTTCGGCCTGGCGACGGATTACGAGCGCGGTTTTCAGGGGCGCGCCTTTGCCAGCAAGAGCGATGCAAAAGTTCTGACCCTGCAACCGACATTGAGTTATGCCTTCAATGACAGGGTATCGGTGGGCTTCGGGCCGACCATCAATCAGTTTGCCGGCTCGCTGGAGTCGGACCTGACGCTTAACCCGGCCATCGCCGACAGTAATGTGAAAGTGAAGGGTAAGGATGTCGCGCTGGGCTTCAATATCGGCGTTCTGGCCAGCCTGACTGATACCACGCAGGCTGGTCTGACCTACCACTCCAAAGTGCGCTATGACCTTGATTGCCACACCGAGGTTGCCACAGGTGCCGGTACGCCAGCCCAGTTGCTGAGCAGCAATCGCTATGACTGCTCGCTACAGGTCGATACTCCTGAATCCTACGAGCTGTCAGTCACTCAGAAGCTCACCGATGCCTGGACACTTTATGCGGGAACGACCTGGACGCGCTGGAGCCGCATGAAGGACCTGAGTTTCAGTACCGAGAACATCAGCCCCGCGCGCGGTGGGATACTGGCTGCGTCCTTGTCTGGCGCTATCGCAGGCGGGCTGGACTGGCACGATACCTGGGCCTATGCGCTCGGCACATCGTATCGACTGGATTCACACTGGTCGTTGCGTACCGGCATCCGTCTGGATCAGTCACCGACCAGCAATACCAATCGCTCGCCACGCACACCGACCGGCGACCGTACGATCTTCAGTGTGGGCGCGGGTTATGACGTCAGCAAAGAACTGACCCTTGATGTTGCCTACGCCTATCTTAAAGAAGAAAGTGTTGATGTCAGCCGTGCCAATGCGCTGGCCAGTTACAGCGCGCGCTATCAGAACCGCGCCAGCTTTTTGGGTGTGGGGGCGACTTACCGTTTCTGAGAAAGTTGTAAATCTGCAAAGGCAGTACATCCGTACTGTTACTAGTACATCCGTACTATGGCTGGCCCTGGGTCGGCCACTTAAGCTAATGCGCTGAATAACACCCTGACTTGTCGATGGCAGACGACGTTTTTATAACGTCGCCGGCCGCGCGTGCGCGACCGTAAAAGGTCTTGCAGTGGTGTAAACGGATCACTCACAACAGACTTGTTTTCAGAGGGAACGCGCATGGGTATTTCTCGCCATTTGGCAAACATAAGAGGGTTGGCGGCGATTACGCTGGTTACAGCAACCATGACGGCCTGTTCGACCGGTGGCAGCAACCCGCTCGATACCCTGACCGGTGATTACAAATATGCGCCTGACTATATAAGGGCCAACATCATTGCCCGAAAGTCGACCAAGGAACAGATTCGCCAGGCGTTTGGTGCGCCTTATTCGGCGCAGGACAATGTGTCCGATAACAGCTCTGAGTGGTACTACGACCGTAACGAATCAGGTCTTAACTCATTGACCAAGATGGCGGTCAAGTACTCTAACCGCTATGGTTCCGGAGACGCGGCATCCACCTTGCTTCAGGGGCAATCGCGCATGGGCGATGCACAGGAAATAATGGGCGACGCAAGCACACTGAGCGGCACGCAAGCTACCGGAAGAAAAGCGTCGATTACGCGCATCTTCATCAAGTTCAAAGGCAACGTGGTTGAACGCTTCACAACGGATTGACCACAGCCTGCTGCCCAACGTCTGAAAACAACACATTCCAACGGCTGTCAGTACACCGCCGAACCGGCCTTGAAACTCAGCAACAGCGAGCGCAGTTCGACCGGCCTCACCGGTTTTGAAAGAACGGGGATATCCGGATCGTTCAGTGTCTGCCGGACGTGCTGAAGCTCATGGCCGGTAATCACGATGGCGGGTATGCGCCTTCCCTGCAGCCCGCTCAGGTAGGCAATGCAGTCGGCGCCCGACGCCGTACGATCCAGATCGAAGTCAGTGACTACCAGATCACAATCGACACTGATCTCGGGGATGCTGCTGAAGGTCTGGACCTCGCAGCCCCATCTGCGTAGCAACATGGCGGTGGCTTCAAGCACGTTGCGATTGTCCTCGATCAGCATGACGCGCAGACCGGAAAGCAGGCGGGTATTCCAGTTGATTTCGATGTTGTTCACCGGCTGGCTGGCGGCCACCGCTTTCAGGCCGCTGACGGTTACCGCAGTGCCACGCTCGGGCACTGAACTGATATTGACCCGCAGGTTCATGAGCCTGGCGATACGGCTGACGATACTCAGCCCCAGGCCAACACCTTCAATGTCGCGGTCACGCTTCTCGCGGACGCGATAGAACTCGTTGCACAAGTGCGGCAAGTGCTCGGCGGGTATGCCGCGGCCCCGATCATAAACACCAATGCTGACGGTGCCTTTTTGCCGGCGACAGCCAATCAGAATCGGTTTGCCCGGTGCGTATTTGAATGCATTGGAAACAAGGTTCTGCAATAGCGTGCGCAGCAAGGCGGGGTCGGTCCAGACGTGATGGTTGCCGCTGTGTACGCGAATATCCACGCCAGCCCAGGTAGCAGCCTCGCTGTTCTGCGCGGCCAGCCCGTTGAGCAGTGCATCCAGGTCGACTGATTCGGGACGCGGTGCGACTTCGCCCTGGTTGAGGGTGTAGATGTCCAGCAACGAACGAAACAGTTGTTCTACCGCGCTCAACGCCCGGTCGATGTTATTCACCAGACGTTGTTCGTTATCGCCCAAAGGCGCATCGCGCAGGCAGGCGGTAAACAGGCTGATGGAGTGGATCGGCTGGCGCAGGTCATGGCTGGCCTGTGCCAGAAACCTTGACTTGGCTTGATTGGCCGCCTGGGTTTCTTCAAGGGCCATGTGCAGTCGGCCAAGCAGAAAATAGACAAACAGCGGCAGGACCAGCATGGTCAGGATCATCATGATGGCCACAGCATGGTGTTCACGCAGAAACGGCGTGAGCACGATGATGATCATCAACGAAATCATGGAAAAGCCGGTTGCCAGCAGCAAGTAGTTGCGCCCGTAGCGCATGCCATAGCCGACCGTCATGCTCAGCATCACCGAATACACCGGCAACATGGCCTCGCCGCCAACCGAGATCGTCACGATTCCCGCCAGATTATCGGTCACCAGGGCAAACAGACGTCGTCTGCCTGAGGCGCCCGGGCGCTGGGCAATGCGTATGATCAACCCCACCGTGACGACGCCGAAACCCATGCAATAAGCCAGGATCACAAACAGCTTGTTCTCTGACATTTCCCCCATCCCGTACGCGATCAGTGCGTAAAGGATCGAGGTGGCAATGACCGCCATGCGCAGTAGCGCCTGAGTCATTTCCAGATCTATTCGTTTGGGCAGTAATGACATGGCGGCTACCGTCTCAGTGCTGTTTGCCGGCCAGGCTGGAAAACTGTGCAGCGGCAGCCGATCGGGTGGGCACACCAAGCGCCTTGAGCAGGCTGGAGACATGAATACGCACGGTAAAGGGTGAAATACCCAGATCCCTGGCGATTTCCTTGTTGGTTTTTCCCGACGCCACAAGCCCCAGTACTTCTCTTTGACGTGCGGTCAGATGGCTGATTGCGCCAGTATCCAGATCACTCAGTAACGAACCTTCGGGCTTGTACTTGACCACCACTTCGCCATCGCGAATGGCGATGATGGATTCGGCAATTTCCAGGGGGTCTATATTTTTGCCAATGAAGCCATCCGCACCCTGAGACATGACCTGTGAAATGGTGTCCAGATCATCGACCATCGAGACCACAATGATTGATGTGCGTTTGAACTCGCTGCGCAGGCTGCCGATGGTCTGTATCGAAGTGAGCCCCGGAAAGCGCAGGTCGAGCACCAGGGTATCGACCTCATCACCCCGGCGTGCGAGGGTGAGTACTTCATCCAGATTGCCTGCTTCTTCGATAATCGCTTCAGGTATCAGCCGCTCGATAGTACGCAGCATGCCCTCACGAAACAGTGGGTGATCGTCGGCCACGATGATTCTGCACGGCATACCTCATACTTCCCGTATTCAAGTAGCGCGCATCATACCTGATAGAACGTATTTGTATCGTTAATGAAACAAATGAAGTGCAACTTTAATGGCGGTCGAGTGCTGGCATTTTGTTATTGTTTTTTTGCCAGAAATGGCACTAGCGCTATAAAAAGGTGCAGCAGACGAATCCGCTGCATTGCCGCCATGCCCGATAGTTATGGATCCCGTTTTGCCTCATGTCTTGAAGCGCAGTACAAGATCATTCAAGTTGACTGCCAACTGCGAAAGTTCGGTACTGGCAATCAGTGTTTGCCGGGTGCCTTCGCTGCTCTGTACGGCCAGATCACGGATGCTGATCAGGCTTCTGTCGACATCACGCGCTACATGCGCCTGTTGCTCGGATGCTGCAGCGATCTGCAGGTTACGGTTATTGATCTCCAGTACCGAGTCGGTGATCTGGCGCAGCGATTGCCCGGCGTCTTCTGCTGTCTTGCGAGTGCTGTGGACTTCCTGAGTACTCTTCTGCATGGACTCGACCGTGGCCGAAGAACCGGCCTGAATTGCCGAGATCATCTGTTCGACTTCCTGAGTGGACGTTTGTGTGCGATGCGCCAGCGCGCGCACTTCATCAGCCACCACGGCAAAACCACGACCTTGTTCACCGGCACGCGCGGCTTCGATGGCTGCGTTCAATGCCAGCAGGTTGGTCTGCTCGGCAATTCCGCGAATCACGCCCAACACTTTGCTGATGTCCTGCGCCTGGCCGGCCAGGGCAGTGACTTGTGCAGAGGAGCCCTCGACCAGGCCGGTCAGGTTCTGCATGGCGGTCAGGGTTTCGGTTACGCGCTGGTTGCCCAGGTCGGCGGAGAGGCTGGATTGTTGGGCAGCCTGGGAGGTAGACGTAGCATTACGAGCGACCTCTTCTACGGCAGCACTCATTTCGTTTACAGCAGTGGCGGCCTGTTCGATTTCGCTGTTCTGTTGTTGCAGTGTACGGTCGGCGCTT
The DNA here is from genome assembly GCF_020917325.1 of Pseudomonas savastanoi. Lineage (NCBI taxonomy): Bacteria > Pseudomonadati > Pseudomonadota > Gammaproteobacteria > Pseudomonadales > Pseudomonadaceae > Pseudomonas > Pseudomonas savastanoi. The sequence continues at coordinate 4,985,954 of NZ_CP076652.1, read as the reverse complement.
TCGGTGATTGACGTCATCTCGACGGCAGCGGTGCTCAGTTGGGCGGATGCGCCGGAAATCTCATGAATGGTGGTACGCAGGTTCCCCGACATGGTGTTGAGGGCCGTCATCAAGCGTGATGCTTCGTCGCTGCCGGTAACGCCCAGTTGCCGGGTCAGGTCGCCTGAGGCGATGTCTTCTGCCAGTTTGAGAGAAGCATTGAGCGGATCGACAATACTGCGTGTCAGGGTAATCGCCAGAACCACGGTCAGAAGGGACGCTGCAATAACAACGGTCAGCAATACATTGACGCTGTGGTTGTACACGTCGGTGGCATCTTTTCCGGAGCTCACGGCTTCTTCAGCGTTGTGCCCACGCAGCGTGGTGAGTTTTTCCTGATAGGCAGTGGCGCGCTGAACCTGCTCTGAGTTCGCAAAGGAAACAGCTTTTTCATGATCGGAGCTGTCCATGGCGATGATCTGTTTCACGCCGTCGATGTAGGCCCCCATCTTGCTGTTGGCGTCTTCGAATTGCGCACGGTCGGCTTCGCCCGAAATCAGGTTTTTCCGATAGAACTCGCTGCTTGAGCGAAGCGCCTCGATCGCCTCCCGAGCTTTGGCTTCTGCTGTGCTGTGCACGGCAGGATCGTTACTGGCGAGCATTCTGATGCTTTCCAGTCGAGCGTGAAGCAGGGCGATCTGAATGTCGTCGACGATCTGAATGCTGGGCAACGAATTTTCTTCGATGTTCTGCTCGGCCGTGCGCAGGTGGTCGATCTGCACGTAGGAGAATCCTCCGAGGCCGATCAGCAGCAAGGTAATAACGCCAAAAAACAGGGATGCCCTGCGTGAAATATTCAGCGATCTGATGTTCATGGTTGCCTCCAGCGGCAAAACAGGCGGAGGGACAATACGTTCCTTTCCGATAACTGTTTTTCTGCTGAAGCCGTGAGAGCTTTAATTAATAGCGATGAAAGTTATTTCATGATGAGTGTAATGTTGTTTAGGGTTTGTTAAGCAAGTGTTCCTAAAACTTCCCGTCACACAGTGAATCCTGTCAACGGGTTACACGATTCACTGTTGTTAAAGTATTAACTCTAGTAGTGTGGTTTTTCGAGGTCTGCATTCATTGGTAGCCTGCTGGCTAAGCCGCTGACTGAGTAGCGGTCACAGGCAATATGTCCAGAAAACCGGCTATGCAGCCCATGCAGGCCATTCTTTCTTCCACATGGGGCATGTGACTGGACTCTCTGAACTCCGACGCGCGAACGTCAGGGATGTTCTCCACGTAAGGTTTCACCACGAGTGGAGTGGCTTCGTCATAAAACCCCGAAATCACCAAGGTCGGGACCTTGATGTTTTCCAGCCTGTCGACAATGGTCCAGTTCTTCAAAGTGCCGATAACGTGAAATTCGGTAGGGCCATTCATGGCGTGATACACGGTCGGGTCCGCGTCGATCTGGTCGAAGGTGCGTTTCACCTCGTCCGGCCAGGGTGTGATGCGGCATACATGACGGTCATAAAATGCCCGCGATGCTTCCAGGTACTCCGGGTCAGTCAACGTTCCCGCTTGTTCGTGCTTGAGCAATGCAGCTTGCACAGCTGCGGGCAAAGCCTCGCGCAGTCGGTTGGCCTCGCTTACCCAGGTACGCATGTCTGCCGGGGAGTTGGCGACAATCAGCGCTTTCAGGCCTTTGGGCTGGAGCACCGCATGTTCCGAAGCCAGCATGCCGCCCCACGATTGGCCCAATAACGCGTAATTGTCTTCGATGCCCAAGTGGGCAAGCAGGTTGTTCAGCTCTCTCAAGAACAGATCGACTGTCCAGAATTCGCGACTCTCATGGGGCAGGCGAGTCGATTTTCCATTACCCAACTGGTCGTAATGGATCACGGCCTGAGTGTTACTGGCGAGGTCCTTGAACGAGTCCACGTAATCATGGGTACAACCGGGGCCGCCGTGCAGAATGACCAACGGTGTACGCGGGCCTTGCAAGTTGCCGGTGACGCGATACCACGTCTGATAGTCGCCGAACGGCGCAAAACCTTCCTTGATCGTCATGTCTGCCATGTCGCCGGTCCCTGCTGGATAGTTCGGGGCACCATAGCGCTGCGCGTGGCATCTTAAAACTATAGAAAATGATAGGTTTTGGCTGATAAACCGGTCAGTGGTCGAGTAAACGGTAGTGAACGGCACGCACGACCGCCTGCACACGGTTTTTGGCCCCCAGTTTCTGCATGGCCGAATTCAGATGCAGCGTTACCGTGGCGACCGAACGGTTGAGCTGATCGGCGATTTCTCTGGCCGTCAGCCCTTCGGCAGACCAGCTCAGGCATTCACGCTCGCGGCGGGTGAGCTTGATCGCATTGCAGGAGCGCATCTTCTGGTCAAACAGCGGATAGGCGACTTCCTGAAAGGCATGAGCCAGCAGACCGAACTCGGCCAGGCTCTGCCGGGCATCTTCCAGCGCCGCGTCGCTGCTGTCGGAACACAGGCCTGTCAGGGTGGCGAAACCGCCCTTGGGCATGTGGATAGGTACTGTCACGCCACACGTCATGTGTGAGTCATGCAGATAGCGCACCACCGGCTTGTGCATGTCGGTAATAAAGGTTTGCAGCACCGTTTCGGCCTTGGGCTGGTATGACCATACGAAAGGCGAAACGCTGGCCACGGCCAGGTGTTGCACCGGGTCGATCTGGTAGTACCCCTGGCTGCACCAGAGTGCGTGCCAGTCGGCGGGGGTGTTGCGCAATGAAAGCAACGAAGGTGTGATCAGTGCTCCATCATGGGACACGGGCACCGGGCTGTAATCGTAAATCACTGCATCGAATCCAAGATCCGAGGCCAGTAACAGTGCGCAATCCATTTGCTGATCCACTGTAGATGCCGATTGCAGACGCGAATTGAAATCCGACAACCTGATATGCATGGCTTGACCTCCTTTGTCATTGAGCCGGTGTGGGGGTCTTAATATAGCAATTAGCAAGGACAGTGCCACGCCTGCGTCCAACCGGCTGTCAGTCGTGTAAAACCTATAAGAATTGCTAGCTGTTTGCCATGGCGCTGCGCGATAGGGTTGAGGCCATGAGCGACGTCCGCAAAGGTGAGGTGCGATGGGGTATGCGAGCAAGGCGGATGAGCGCAAAACAATCAAAGTCGACGGATGGTCAATGTTCGACTACAACTTCGCTCTGCCCTTTTGCGTGAAAGGGGTGGCGGCGTACTTTCCGGTCCTGCTGAATTTTCTGTCACAGCATCGGGGCGTCTGATGAATCTGGGTCGTTATCGTTTCATCCTCCAGCGTCCGTTGCAGTTGCTGCCGGTGCTGTTCGGCATCAGTCTGGTGACCTTCATTCTGGTGCGCTCGATCCCCGGCGACCCGGCGCGCATTCTGCTGGGCGCACGTTCCACACCGCAGGCACTGGCCAACATCCGCGCCCAGTACGGGCTGGATGAACCCTTGTGGACGCAGTACGTGTACTTCATGAAAAACCTCTTGCAGGGCGATATGGGCAAATCGCTGCTGTACAAGATCGATGTGCTCAAACTGATCGTTACCCGGCTGGAGCCCACTGTGTTTCTGGTGTGTGGCAGCGTCCTGCTGGCTCTGCTGATCGCCGTGCCGTTGGCCACGGTCGCTGCACGCAACAAGGGCAGTTGGGGCGATAACCTGATTCGTGTCTTCACCACCACGGGGTTGGGCATGCCGGCATTCTGGCTGGGCATCATGCTGATTCTGCTGTTCAGTGTGCAGCTTGGCTGGTTTCCGGTGTCAGGTTACGGCAGTGACTGGCTGGACAAGGCCCACCACATGGTGCTGCCGTGCCTGACCATCGCCCTGGCTTTGTCCGCTGTGCTGATTCGCAACCTGCGCGCGAGCATGCTCATGGAACTGCAAGCTGATCACGTTACTGCGGCGCGGGCACGCGGCGTCAGTGAGGGTGCAGTGTTTCGCCGTCACGTATTGCCCAACTCGCTGGTGCCGTCGATCAATCTGCTGGCGGTGAACATCGGCTGGCTGATCAGCGGCACTGTCGTTATCGAAAGCCTGTTTGCCATCCCCGGCATCGGCCAGTTGCTGGTGCGCGGCATCTTCAGTCGCGATTACATGGTGGTGCAGGGGGTAGCCATGGTGCTCGCCTGTGCCACGGTAATCGTCAACTTCCTCGCTGATGTGGCCACTGTCGCTATAGACCCGCGGGTGAACATCAAATGACCTTCGCCCACGCCCATCTGCGCCCACACTGGCGTTCAAGGCTGCGCCTGCGCTTGCGCAATGGCCGGCTGGCGATGCTGCTGGGCACCTCATTGCTTGGCTTGTGGATGCTGCTGGCGCTCTTCGCGCCGTGGCTGGCACCTTATGACCCGATTTACCAGAACACCGAACTGCGCATGCTCGCACCGCACCTCGCGCATCCGTTCGGCACCGACAATTTTGGCCGCGACATTCTGTCCAGAGTCATCTGGGCGGCACGCATCGACCTGCAGATCTGTGTGCTCGGGGTGGTTTTCCCGTTCATCATCGGCACGTTTGTCGGCGCATTGTCGGGCTACATCGGCGGGCGTTTCGACAACCTGTGCATGCGCGTAATCGACATCGTTCTGGCCTTTCCGTTTCTGGTGCTGATGCTGGCGATCATTGCGATTCTCGGCCCTGGCCTGAGCAGTTTCTACATCGCCATGGCGCTGGTGGGCTGGGTGTCTTACGCGCGGCTGATCCGTTCACAGATTCTGGTCCTCAAGGAAAGCGATTTCGCCCTGGCGGCCAGAAGTCTGGGGTTTGGTCACTTGCGCATTCTGTTCCGCCATCTGCTGCCCAACGCGATGTTCGGCTCGATTGTGTTTTCCATGTCTGACGCTGTTCTGGTGCTGCTCAGCGGTGCGTCGGTCAGCTACCTGGGGCTGGGTGTACAGCCACCCTTGGCGGAGTGGGGCACCATGGTTGCCGAAGGGCAGGCGTTTCTGACGTCTGCATGGTGGATCTGCACCTTTCCGGGGCTGGCCATCGTGACGCTGGCCATGGGCTTCAGCCTGCTGGCGGACGGCGTTGCCGAAACCCTGGGGGAGCGACAATGAGTACGCCGGTGCTGACAGTCCGCGAGATGAGCGTGATTGCGAACAATCGTGGCCGCGAGGTAACGCTGGTCGACCGGCTGTCGTTCGATCTGCAGCAGGGCGAGATTCTCGGGCTGGTCGGTGAAAGTGGCTCTGGCAAGACGATGGCTTGCCGGGCATTGATGCAACTGATGCCATCGCCGGACCTGCACGTGCGCGGTGGTTCGGTGCTGCTCAATGATGTCGACCTGTTAAAGCTGGATGCAACCGGCATGCGCTCCATGCGTGGACGGCGGATCGGCATGATTTTCCAGAACCCCAGCAGTCATCTGGACCCACTGATGCGTATCGGCGAGCAGATTGCCGAAGGTTTTCGTCTGCATCAGGGCGCTTCGAAACGTGAGGCACGGGCGCAGGCGATTGATCTGCTGCGTCAGGTCGGCATTCCCGACCCGGCTTCGCGTGTGGATAACTTTCCCCATGAGTTTTCCGGCGGCATGCGCCAGCGCGCCATGATTGCCGTGGCGCTAGGCTGCGGGCCGCAGGTGCTGATCGCCGACGAACCGACCACCGCGCTGGACGTGACGGTGCAGGCGCAAATCCTGCGGCTGTTGCTGGACCTGCGTGACCGTCACGGGTTGTCGTTGATCATGATTACCCACGACCTGGGTGTTGTGGCGCAAACCTGCGACTCCATCGCGGTGATGTACGCCGGTCGATTGTGTGAACACGGCAGCAAGCGCGACGTGCTGGCCCGCGCCCGCCATCCTTACACCCGCGGCCTGATCGACTGCCAGCCCGCCAGCAGCGCGGGCAGTGGCCTGCTGCGCACCATTCCCGGACAGCCGCCATTGCTCGATGCGCTGCCCGTCGGCTGCCGTTTTCAGGCGCGCTGCGGCCATGCGGGCGCAGGCTGCGTCGAGACGCTACCCCTGATGCGGTCGATGGGTGTTGCCCACCAAGCGGCCTGTCACTACCCGCTGGCAGACTCCCGAGAGGCCGTTTCATGAGCGGCTCCGTGCTGTTGAACGTCAACGATCTGGTGGTGCGCTTCCCGGCCCCCGGATCAGGTTTCATGGGCCTCAACAAGCGTTGGGTGCATGCCGTCAACGGTGTGTCGCTGAGCATTCGTGCAGGTGAAACGCTGGGCCTGGTGGGCGAGTCTGGCAGCGGCAAGAGCACGCTGGGGCGCGCCATTCTGCGTTTGAACGACATTACTTCCGGGCAGATCGTCTTCGATGATGTCGACATGGCCCAGGGCAGCGGTATCAGTCTGCAGCGTTTGCGCAGTGAAACAGCAATGATCTTTCAGGACCCGTCTTCCTCGCTCAACCCGCGCATGACCGTCGGTGCCACGCTGGCCGAGGTGCTGAAAGTGCAACGCAAGGTCAGCGCATCCGAGATTCCGGCGCGGGTCATCGAGTTGCTCGACATGGTCGGTCTGCGGCCCGAATTTGCCGAACGCAAACCGGGCGCCTTGAGCGGCGGGCAATGTCAGCGTGTCGGCATTGCCCGCGCACTGGCCATCGAGCCGCGGCTGATCATCGCCGACGAGTGCGTGGCGGCATTGGACGTGTCGATTCAGGGGCAGATCATCAACCTGCTGCTGGAACTACGCCAGCGTATGAACCTGGCGATTCTGTTCATTGCCCACGATCTTGCCATCGTGCGCCGCCTGTGTGACCGGGTGGCGGTGATGTACCTGGGCAAAATCGTTGAAGAGGGCCCGGTCGAAGAGGTCTTTCTCAAACCGCGTCATCCCTATACCGCGGCGCTGATCCAGGCTATTCCGGAGATTGATCCGGATCGTCCGCTGCCCGGTGAACCCTTGCAGGGCGAGCCGCCCAGCCCCCTGAATTTGCCCGCTGGCTGCGCCTTTCACCCGCGTTGCCGGTTCGCCAGGCCGACCTGTTCCAGCGTCGCGCCACCCACCCGGCATGTCGGCGAGCAGCGCTACGACTGCGTACTTGATGCACCCGTTTTTTGATCCAGACCTACAACAACATCTGTCCCGACACCGGCAAGGAGTTCATTCGTATGAAAGCTCGACCAATGAAAATGCTGACCGTCGCCATGCTGGGGGCCTGTTCCCTGGCAGCGGGAGTGGCGGAAGCCGCGGGCGTGCTGACCATCGGCCGTCGTGAGGACGGCACCACCTTCGACCCGATCAAAAGCGCGCAAAACATCGACAACTGGGTATTTTCCAACGTTTACGATGTGCTGATCCGGGTTGACGACAAGGGCACCAAGCTGGTGCCAGGGCTGGCCGAAAGCTGGTCGATTTCGCCCGACGGGCTGACCTATACGCTCAAGATACGCCCGGCCAAATTCTCTGATGGCTCGGAGCTGACCGCCAGCGACGCAGTATTCAGCCTGCTGCGAATCCGCGACGACAAGGGCTCGCTGTGGAGCGATTCCTACAAGATTATCGACAAAGCCGTCGCAACAGATCCGCGTACGCTGGTCATCACCCTGAAGAACCCATCGGCCTCGTTCCTCTCGCAACTGGCGTTGCCCAACGTGTCGATTCTCTCCGAGAAGGCCATGAAGACCCTGGGTGAAGAGGCCTACGCCGAAAAGCCTGTCGGTTCGGGAGCCTTCACGGTGAAAGAATGGCGGCGCGGTGACCGGGTGATTCTGGCCAAGAACCCCGACTTCTGGGAAGCGCCGAGCGTTAGTCTGGATGGTGTCGAGTGGATCTCGGTGCCGGATGACAACACCCGTATGCTGATGGTCCAGAAGGGCGAACTGGATGCAGCGATCTATGTGCCGTTCTCCCGTGTCGAAAACCTGAAGAAGAACCCTGATCTGGTGGTTCACCTGGACCCGTCCACCCGTGAAGATCATTTGTTGCTCAACCATGAGCACGGCGCGTTGGCCAAGCCTGAGGTACGCCAGGCACTGGACATGGCTATCGACAAGAAATCGCTGGTCGAAGCTGCCACCTTCGGGCTGGGCACAGTAGCCAATTCCTACATTCCCAAGGGCGCGCTGTATCACTACGCCGATAACCTGCAACGCCCGTATGACCCGGTCAAGGCCAAACAGATGCTGGCGGATGCCGGTGCGTCAGACCTGAAGCTCAACTATGTAGTCAACGCTGGCAACGAAGTCGACGAGCAAATTGCGGTCATGCTGCAACAGCAGCTGGCCAAGGTTGGCGTAACCACCACGCTGCAGAAAGTCGACCCGAGCCAGAGCTGGGACATGCTGATTGCCGGTGACTACGACATCTCCGTGATGTACTGGACCAACGACATCCTCGACCCGGATCAGAAAACCACCTTCGTGCTTGGCCATGACACCAACAACAACTACATGACCCGTTACAAGAACGAGAAGGTCAAGGAGCTGGTTGCTGCTGCACGGGTTGAAATGGACCCCAAGAAGCGTGAGCAGATGTACGTCGACCTGCAGAAAATGGCCAAAGCCGACGTCAACTGGATCGACCTCTACTACAGCCCTTACATCAGTGTTTCACGCAAGAACGTCGAGCACTTCGGCCAGAACCCGCTAGGCCGGTTCACGCTTGAAGAAACCGTCAAGAAGTGAAGCGGGCAGGGCTGTTGTCTGGCAGACAGGAGCCCTGATTCCTCAAGCTATGATGGGCATGCGCGTTAATTTGTATCCTCAGGTTTACCTGCGCTGTGGCAGGCTCTGCGAGTGGTAAGGTTGCGGCCTTTTTGCGCTGTACCCTGCGGAGCCCTGCATGCACAACCCCACCCCCCGTACCGAATCCCCGAGCGCGCTGGCGTTCATCAAGCGCTTTTTCGCCGCTGAGGCCGCTGGCGGTCTGATCCTGATGGCGGCTGCGCTGGCAGCCCTGATCGTCGCTAACTCGCCGCTGGCCGACAGCTACTTTGCAGCGCTGCATACCGTGCTCGCCGGGATGTCGGTAGCGCACTGGATCAACGATGGCCTGATGGCAATCTTCTTCATGCTGGTGGGCCTGGAGATCAAACGCGAAATGCTGGCCGGTCAGCTTGCATCCTGGAGCCAGCGCGCCTTGCCAGGCTTCGCGGCGCTGGGCGGCATGGTGGTTCCGGCGTTGATCTACGTGGCATTCAATTGGGGCCAGCCAGACACCATTGGCGGCTGGGCCATTCCGGCAGCGACCGACATCGCATTCGCCCTGGGCGTGCTGTCATTACTGGGCAAGCGTGTGCCGTTGTCGCTGAAGATATTCCTGTCGGCACTGGCAATTCTCGATGACCTCGGCGCTGTGCTGATCATCGCGCTGTTCTACACCAGCGATCTGTCCATTCCCATGCTGCTGGCCGCACTTGGCTCCATCGCCGTGCTCGTCGCGCTGAACCGCTTGGGCGTTAAAAAGCTGCTGCCTTACCTGATTGTCGGCGCGCTGTTGTGGTTCTTCATGCTCCAGTCCGGTATTCACGCCACCTTGGCGGGCGTAGCGCTGGCACTGTGCATTCCGCTCGGCAAACCCGATGAAGAAGCCAGCTCGCCGCTGCTGCATCTGGAAGAAAAACTGCACCCGTGGGTCGCCTTTGCCGTCGTACCGGTCTTTGGATTCGCCAATGCCGGCGTTTCACTGTCAGGCATCACTGTCGACAAACTGCTGGACCCGGTGCCGTTGGGCGTCGCGCTGGGGCTGCTGATCGGCAAACAGGTCGGCATCTTCGCCCTCGCTGCACTGGCCATCCGCGCCGGCCTGGCCCGCTTGCCGGACGGCAGCAACTGGGGCCAGCTTTACGGTGTTGCGGCGCTGTGCGGTATTGGCTTCACCATGAGCCTGTTCATCGGCGCACTGGCCTTCCCGGGCGCACCGGAGCTGGTGGATGAGGTCAAGGTGGGCGTACTGATCGGGTCGGTGTTATCGGCGTTGCTTGGGGTTGTGGTGTTGCGCAGGTTTGGAGCGAGGGGGTGAGCGTAGGGGACGATAATCTCAACTATCGTGCGACGCTCCGCGTCGGCATGCCGGTCTGGACGCTCTGCGTCCTCTTCGCGACGTAAACCGTCGCGAACTGCATTCCCGAAGTAATGGACGTCACAGTCAATCATATAGCCAGGAGTAGATTGAGAAATGTTGAAGCTGATCAGTCAGCGCAATTGCGCGCCTTCGCTTGAGGACCCGAAACACGATGTGTACCTATTCAGTGTCGACACATCCGGAGCCGATAAACCGTTCTGTTTTGAACAGTCAATTACCGGCGGGCATGCTGAGCGGGGTGGCTGTATATTTCTGAACCTGGCCGGGCTTGAGAACTGGCCCGGTGATTGGCGAGTTCATCTGGAGAAGTCCGGCTGCGGCTGGGTAGCGGAGTTGATGGCTGGGGCGCAAACCGATCAGCAAGCCGTGAAGTTGATTCTGGAACAAGTGACCATTACCTGATCGCAATCTGACGATTCAGAAACCGCACGGCATGTCGATAAAGAAGTGACATGCCAGGGACTCGGCAAATCTGACTTTATTTCGAGAGCCCGGTGCATGTTTCACTTATTCCGACCACGTCGTGACAGAAAAGCCCTTCAACAACTTATTGCCTCTCTCAAGGGGGCTGGCGAGCCGGTGGTAAGAGGCTGCGCTGAAGAGAGCAGCGTACTTGAGTGCTGGAGTTCGCTGAGTACCCAGCGTCGTCTTGACGAGCAACGTATCGCCGATCTTGAGCAGGAACTGGAAACCGCCCGCCACCTTCTGGGTGAAGCCTCTGCCTCGGCTGCCGCCTATGAGACCCGCTTTGATCTGGTCAACCGTGCGTCGAGCGAGGGCCTCTGGGATATGGAGGTCGTAGCGGGCGATCCGGTCAACCCGAACAATCGATTCTGGTGGTCGCAGCAACTTCGCACGCTTCTCGGTTTTAACGACGAGCGAGATTTCCCTAACGTACTGGCGAGCTGGGCAGACCGGCTTCATCCGCAGGATAAACAAGCCACGCTCGACGCATTTGCCAAGCATCTGAATGATCGCTCGGGTAACACGCCGTACCGAGTCAAGAATCGTCTGGCGATGAAGAACGGCACTTATCGCTGGTTCTATGCCCAAGGCGAAACGTTAAGAGACGCACGCGGAACGCCGCTGCGTGTCGCCGGCTCGCTTCGTGATATTCACGATGAGCTTGAGCGTGATCTGGAACACGATGTGATCATTACCCGATTCGAACTGGCCCGGGAGATGCTCTCCGACGGGCTCTGGGACATGGAGGTCATTGCTGGCGACCCGGTCAATGCGAGAAACCCGTTCTGGTGGTCTCCACAGTTCAGGCGGCTCTTGGGTTTCGAAACAGTTGAAGAATTTCCTGACGTACTGGATAGCTGGGCGTCACGGCTGCACCCTGACGACAAGGAGCGCAGTCTGACAGCATTCGGTGCGCACTTGAATGACCGGACTGGCAAGACGCCGTTCGATATCGAGTACCGCCTGAAGATGAAAACCGGCGAGTACCGCTGGTTCCGTGCACGCGGCCAGACTCGTCGCAATCCCGAAGGTGTTCCGCTGAGGGTGGTCGGTGCGTTGGTGGATGTGCATTTGAAGCATGAGCAGGATGCTCTTCGCGACACCGAAGCACAGCATCAGAAAAACCTGGAAGAGAACATCACTCAACTGACCCAGATAGTCGGCACTATCCAGAGCATTGCCAGCCAAACCAACCTTCTGGCGCTCAATGCCGCGATTGAAGCTGCACGTGCCGGGGAAGCTGGGCGGGGCTTTGCGGTGGTAGCTGACGAAGTGCGCAAGCTGGCGACTCGAACGACCGAAGCGACGGAGCAGGCGGCAAGCATGATGAGCCGCTGATAAAACCAGACTTCGCTTTTTCATAGCCGCAAAAAAACGCCTCCGCAAGGGAGGCGTTTTTTCAACTCAGCACATCAAACACATCAAGCCAGGTCGAAGCGGTCCAGGTTCATCACCTTGGTCCATGCGGCCACGAAGTCTTTGACGAACTTCTCGTTAGCGTCCGAACTGCCGTACACCTCGGAGATCGCACGCAGTTGGGCATGTGAGCCAAATACCAGATCGACACGGGTGCCGGTCCATTTGACTGCGCCGGTTTTGCGGTCACGTGCTTCAAAGGTGTCGTTGGCACCTGAAGTCGCTCTCCACTCAACGCCCATGTCCAGCAGGTTCTTGAAGAAGTCGTTGCTCAGGATTTCCGGCTTGTCGGTGAATACGCCGTGCTTGCTCTGTCCGACGTTAATATTCAAGACCCGCAGGCCGCCCAACAGCACAGCCATTTCCGGTGCAGTCAGGGTCAGCAGTTGCGCCTTGTCGACCAGCAGCGATTCTGCCGAGACCTTGTAGTGCGCCTTCTGATAGTTGCGGAAGCCATCGGCGATCGGCTCAAGGAAGCTGAACGACTCGACATCTGTCTGCTCCTGCGATGCATCGGCACGGCCTGGTGTGAACGGCACCGTGACGTGCTGGCCAGCGTTCTTCGCAGCCTGCTCGACACCTGCACTACCGGCTAGGACGATCAGGTCAGCAATGGAAACCTGCTTGCCACTCGACTGAGCTGCGTTGAACTCGCTCTGAATACTCTCAAGCGTCTTCAGTACGCCCGCCAGTTGTGCAGGCTGGTTGACCGCCCAGTCCTTCTGCGGAGCAAGACGCAGACGGCCGCCATTGGCACCGCCGCGCTTGTCAGAGCCACGGAAGGTAGAAGCGGCTGCCCATGCGGTTGAAACCAGCTGCGAGACAGAAAGGCCCGAAGCGAGAATCTTGCCTTTGAGCGCGGCAACATCCTGATCATCCACCAACGCATGACCCACATTCGGAATAGGGTCTTGCCACAGCAGCTCTTCGGCCGGTGTTTCCGGGCCCAGGTAGCGCGCGAGCGGGCCCATGTCACGGTGAGTCAGCTTGAACCAGGCGCGGGCGAACGCGTCGGCCAGTTGCTCAGGGTTGTTCAGGAAGCGACGGGAGATCTGCTCGTAAGCTGGATCGAAGCGCAGCGCCAGGTCAGAGGTCAGCATGCTCGGCGCATGACGTTTGGATGGATCGTGGGCATCCGGAATCTTGCCCGCGCCTGCGCCATTCTTCGGCGTCCATTGATGCGCGCCTGCAGGGCTCTTGGTCAGCTCCCACTCGAAGCCAAAGAGGTTTTCCAGGTACTCGTTGCTCCATTTGGTTGGAGTCGAAGTCCAGGTCACTTCCAGGCCGCTGGTGATGGTGTCGCCACCCTTGCCGCTGCCGAATTTGTTTCTCCAGCCAAGCCCCTGTTCTTCAAGACCGGCTGCTTCCGGCTCCGGACCGACGTTGTCGGCAGGGCCTGCGCCATGAGTCTTGCCGAAGGCGTGACCACCGGCGATCAGCGCTACGGTTTCTTCATCGTTCATCGCCATGCGACCGAAGGTTTCGCGGATATCCCGCGCCGAAGCGACCGGGTCCGGCACGCCTTCAGGCCCTTCCGGGTTCACGTAGATCAAGCCCATCTGCACAGCGGCAAGCGGGTTTTCCAGATTGCGCTCACCGCTCGCGGTGCGGCTTTCTTCGTTGGCATGATTCTCCGGCTCGGCGACCAGCGTACCGTCGCCCGGCTGCTGCATTTTCTTCTGTGCGCCGTAGCGTTCTTCGCCACCCAGCCAGGTGGTCTCGGAGCCCCAGTACACATCTTCTTCCGGTTCCCAGACATCCGGGCGACCACCGGAAAAACCGAACGTCTTGAAGCCCATCGACTCCAGCGCGACGTTGCCGGTAAGCACAATCAGGTCGGCCCAGGAGATCTTGCGGCCATACTTCTGCTTGACTGGCCAGATCAGGCGACGTGCCTTGTCCAGGCTGACGTTGTCAGGCCAGCTGTTGAGCGGCGCAAAACGTTGCTGACCAGCACCTGCACCGCCACGGCCATCGCCTGTACGGTAAGTACCGGCGCTGTGCCAGGCCATGCGAACGAACAGCGGACCATAATGGCCAAAGTCGGCCGGCCACCAGTCCTGCGACCGGGTCATGACGTCGCGCAGGTCTTGTTTGACCGCTTCGAAGTCAAGGCTCTTGAACTCCTTGGCATAATCAAAGCTCTCGCCCATCGGGTCGGAGAGTGAGGAATGCTGATGCAGAATCTTCAGATTCAGCTGCTTGGGCCACCAGTCACGGTTGGTGGTGCCGCCGCCAGCAGCGTGGTTGAAGGGGCATTTCGATTCAGTTGACATGCTTGATACACCTTTTTGTCATTTGCATCCGGCCATCCAGCCCACTCGCGGGGCTTCAGACAGTGATGACGGAACTCCATAGCACTGGGTTCGTACCGGCCGCTCGATCAACGATCAGGCCAGTAGCGATCATTGGATTGCTGCGATACGAGCCCACAACGTGCACAGAAAACTTGAGCTCATTCTTATCTCCTTATCAGGGTAAAACCGCACGGCCTTCGCCGATGCTCTTGCAGATTAGCCTTCTTTGTGGATATTTCTAATAGAAAGAACGTTATGGGTTGATAGGCAAACTCTGGCAGCGCTGTCATCTGATCAGCGAAATGCTCTGTTAATCTGCTCCGCCATTGGAATAACAGGCCGGGCATAGCCAGTGATCACGATTCGCAGCATGACAATCAAGGATTACGAATCGGTCATCGAACTGATGCGCAATACACCGGGCATCTCTCTGCGCGATGCCGATTCGCGTGAATCGACGGCACGCTACCTCGACAGAAACCCCGATATGAGCTTCGTCGCCGAGGCGGAGGGGGCTGTGTGCGGTTGTGTCATGTGTGGGCATGACGGCCGCCGGGGTTATCTACAACATTTGATTGTGCTGCCGGAGTATCGTCGACAAGGGATAGCTCACGAGTTGGTCGAGCGCTGCCTTCAGTGTCTGGAAGCGCTGGGAATTTATAAGTGTCATCTGGATGTGCTGAAGGGTAATGAGGCGGCTGGCCGATATTGGTCAGGGCAGGGGTGGACATTGCGAGAGGATATTGACCGCTATTCGATGGTTCGGCAGGGCGGCGAGAATGCTTGAGAGGACCGAGCGCTATGCATGGGTATTAACCGATTTCACTCCTTGGTTCTGCTTTTCCACACTTCCAGCGGTCGCGGAAACTATCCTGCCTTCAAAGGCAATACATTGTCTGCCGCTCCGTTTGGCGAGATACAAATTTTCATCGGCTTCTTTCAACAGGTCATTGACGTTTTTTGCCCGAGCCAAACTCGCAATACCTGCACTGAATGAATAGGGCATTTTCGCTGTTTGGTCTTTTTGGACGTGCATCAATAAATGATCCATTGCCGCTATGGCGTCTGCTGCGTTTGCTGCGGATAACATCACGCCAAACTCTTCTCCCCCCAGGCGACCAAAGCTGACCAGCCCCGTTGTGTTTTTTATGAGTGTTGCGAAACATATAAGGACATTGTCACCCACGTCGTGGCCATGGTTGTCGTTGATGCTTTTAAAGTTATCCAGATCAAGCATGGCGAACCACAGCGAGGACGTGTCATCTGACGTCAGTGCGTTGTCCAGGCTGGCGACTAAAGCACGGCGATTTGGGGCGTTCGTCAGCGTGTCGGTTTCGGACAGCTTCTGGTAGCGATCACTCGCCGCCATGGTCTGCATGACCAGGCTCAGGAAGGTTGCATTCAGGGAGCCGCCCAACAAGGTCGAGCTGATCAG
Source organism: Pseudomonas savastanoi (assembly GCF_020917325.1). Classification (NCBI taxonomy): domain Bacteria; kingdom Pseudomonadati; phylum Pseudomonadota; class Gammaproteobacteria; order Pseudomonadales; family Pseudomonadaceae; genus Pseudomonas; species Pseudomonas savastanoi. Next base: position 4,970,359 of record NZ_CP076652.1, on the reverse strand, counting down.
GAAAACATAAAACAGAGGCGCATGGTGGACGCCGACCGCCGTCAGGTCCGTTTGCCACATGATCAACCAGATCAGAGCAGCCGCAGCGACGTAGTCAATAAACTTGACGAAGAATACGCTCATTCCCGTGATGAGCAGGGAAGTGACAACCAATCCCCACATCGACGCCTCTACGCCCATGCGTTCGATCTGTACCTTGAACAGAACGGTAAGTGACGTCATGTAGATAATGCCGAACAGGCGCCACGTCACCATGCTTCTGCTGTTGGAAGTGACAATGATTGACAGCGTCGCCCCCGCCAGAGCGCAATAAATAAATATATCCAGTGATTGCTCAATAGACGGATTCACATACCAGCTGATAATCCAACTGAAAAGGCCGATCAATTGAGACAGCTTCAAGGGTATGAAAATAGAGTCTTTCAGGTTTCTTCTTTGTGGCATGTGCTGTTTTCCATACTTCTGCCAGCCGAAGCGTAATCGACGGCACATACCTTGGTCGAGATGCGTGATGATATATTGCCAGTATACGTGATCGTCACTCGAGAGCGATGGCCGCTTGTCTTGCTGGGACAGCGAGTGGGCCTACACCATGACTCGACGGGACGCTTTCTATTTGAAGCGAGCAGAGTTTTTATGAAGCTTGAAAGCAGTTTGGTAGCTTCGCTGTATTAATCACTCAAACTCCTTGCTGCCGGAATGAAACTTGCCTTCACTTAGCCTCATGACCTTGAAACGTATTAAAGGGCAAGGCCGATGAGTAGTCGTTATGTGGAGATGAACAAGGCTTCGATTGAGGCGGCACCGCCACCTCACCTGAGGCGTTTTCAAACCTGTGACATCGACGAGCACGGTCGCAACCTCAGCGGCTGGCAGGTTCGTTACGACCAGGTGACGCCCGGTGGCTTTGAAGGCGAGCTGACGGAATTCCGTTCGGACTGGCTGCAACTGGTCCGCGACCGCTCTAATCAGGCCCTGGTCAAGAGTGGTACAGCCTGGAAGGGGGCGATTATTTTCGCCTTGCCGTTGAGTGCCAACGGTCCTGCGTTCTGTGCCGGGCACACGCTTCCGGAGTCGAGCATGATCGTCGCGCACGGCGAGAATCTTCCGGAATTGAGTACGCCGCTGCAATTGGATGCGCTGGGCATTGCGATTGAAGAGAGTGCCCTGGCTCACGCGCTGGAACGTCAGGGCAGCCGTTTTGAAATTACCGATCTTCCCAAGTGTTACCGTTTGACCGATCCAACGGTTCGCACGAGGTTCACTGCGCTGTTCGATAACCTGTTGAATGGAGAGCAGGTGTGCCTGCAGAAGCTTGAGTACGAGTCGATCCGGCGTGGCATTCGTGATGCCGTAATGTTGCAGGTGCTGGAACTTGTGGCACCTGATCAGGCGCCGCCGCTAAATCCCACGGCGCGCAAGAGAATGGTGGATCGGGCCCGCGATTATGCCTTGGCGCATCTGGATGAACCGCTGTCGATTCTGGATGTGTGCAACCACATTGGCACCAGTCGCCGCAAACTTCAGTACTGTTTTCAGGAGACGCTGGGCATCAACCCGGTGGCTTTTCTGCGCACGTTGCGCCTCAACGCAGCGCGGCGCGAGTTGCGCGAAAGCAGCCGGATCGAACTCGTGCAGACGGTCGCCGCGCGCTGGGGTTTCTGGCACTTGAGCCGGTTTTCCAGTGACTACCGGACACTGTTCGGGGAAACACCCTCGCAGACCTTGCAACGCAAACATCTTTGCTGAAATCGGATAACGGCATAAAGCATGACTCAATAGCATGACCCCACCACCTTCGTGGTCAGGGGCATGCGATGAGTCATAACAATAATTCCAATATCAGACGCTTCACTTTCTTGACGCTCGGCTTGATGAGCCTTGCTGCCACAGTTCAGGCAACTGAAAACGGAGCACCGACTACCTCCTTCGGTGTTTACGATTTCGGTGCAGGCATCCTGCCTCCGTCGACCCCCGTGGGTACGCTGGGAATGCGCGTGGCGTTTTATTCGACCAATGTGCAGAAAGACCGCCACGGTCGCTCGCTGGACAACAATTTTTCCCTGGACGTTCTGTCCATCGGCGTTGCGTACTTTCGCATGACCGAATACAGAATACTGGGCGCGCGCTATGGCTACAGCGTGGCGGTGCCTTTCTTCGAGATGGATGCCTCGTTCCGGGTCCAGACGCCTGGCGGCCCGCTGGACCTGAAGGCGGATCCGTTCAGGATGGCCGACATTTCGGTGTCACCGCTCATACTGCAATGGGACCTTTCCCCCAACCTGTTCGTGAACGCACAGATGCAGATTCAGACACCTACCGGCGACTACGACAAGAATCGTCCTATTTCGCCGGGGCTGAATCACTGGACGTTTTCTCCCACCGTCAACGCGACCTACATCAGCGACAGCGGTTTTGAAGTGTCCAGCAGCTTTCAGACTGACATCAACACCCGCAACCCTGCGACCGACTACAAGAACGGTGTCGAATACCGTCACGAGTTTGCCGTGGGCCAGCACGCAGGTCCTTTCACGCTGGGGATGGGCGGGTTCTATTATCGGCAATTCTCCGATGACGATGCGCCAGGGCTGGAAACCGGCAACCGCGCCCGAGTGGTCGCAGCCGGCCCCGCGATCAGCTACTTCACGCCCGGCATGCCTGCGGCGTGGTTTCACATCTACAAGGAATTCGGCGCACGCAACCGCACCGAGGGCTACACCGTGGCGTTGCGGGTAGGTCACAGTTTCTAAAAACGGTTGCAAGATCGGCGATCTTGTTTCAATTCGAATTCAGGCCATCAGGAACCTTCCTATGAAAGACATTCAAACGTTGTTGAACGATGAAGACGCCACCGGCCTGGCCGAGTGGGTCCGGCGCGGCGAGGTCCAGCCGATCGATTTGCTGGAGGGGGTGATTCAGCGCATCGAGCACGTTGAGCCGCAACTCAACGCCGTCGCCGAGCGACTGTATGACTCGGCCCGCAGCGCGGCGCTGGACGCTGCAAAAAGCCAAGGCGTTTTCGCAGGTGTGCCAACGCTGATCAAGGACCTGTTTACCCCGGTCAATGGCGCGCGGATGAGCAATGGCTCCCTGGCCATGGGCGAGTTCCGTGCCCCCTTTGAAGCCGAAATTGTCAGCCGCCTTAGGCGTGCCGGTTGCGTGCTTGCCGGGACGACCACTGCACCGGAATTCGGCACGTCCTATTCCACCGAGTCCACACGCTTCGGCGCGACCCGCAACCCGTGGAGCCTCGAGCACAGCGCCGGAGGCTCAAGTGGCGGAGCGGCTGCACTGGTGGCCGCACGGGTAGTGCCCTTTGCCCACGGCAACGACGGCGGCGGTTCGTTGAGAGTGCCTGCATCCTGCTGCGGCGTATTCGGCTTCAAGCCCAGCCGCGGGCTCATGCCTTCAGGCCCTATGGTCGGCGAGGGCTGGGCAGGCCTGAGCACCGCGCACGCCATCACCCTGACCGTACGCGATAGCGCGGCTTTGCTCGACGCCACGGCAGGCATGGACCTCGGCGCGCCTTACGCAGGCCCGGTCCAGAGCCTGTCTTACGTCAGCGCCGTCCAACGCAACCCCGGCACCCTGCGCATCGCGCTCATCGAACAATCAGGCACCTGGCCAACCTCCGCCGAGAGCCTGGCCGCCGTACGGGACGTCGCGCAGTTATGCGAGTCACTTGGGCACCGCATCGAACCCGTCAGCCTGCCAGTGGTGTTGCCGGAATTCCTCGACCACGTCTTCACCATCATCGGCGCGAACACCCGCAACCACGTCGATTTGTTGGGCCGCATGCGTGGCTTTGACGTACAGGACGCCGAACTGGAAGCGCGCACACGCATCATCCTGCGCGACAAAGGCGGCGTCAGCGGCGCGCAATACGCCGCCGCCGTCGAATGGATACACGCCCTGGGCCGCCAACTGGCGACATTCATGCAGGATTACGACGTGATTCTCTCGCCAGTGCTGACACGCGAGCCGGCACGCATTGGTGAGCTTGTGGTGCCGGACGAAAGCCTGAGCCTTGAAGACATGATCGAGCGGTCGCATCGGTATTCGCCTTTTGCAGCGTTGTTCAATGCGAGTGGCCAACCGGCGATGTCGGTACCGTTGTCCTGGAGTGCGGCGGGGCTACCGATGGGGGCGCATTTTGCTGGGCGGTTTGGGGAGGAGGGGGTGTTGTTGGGGTTGGCTGGGCAGTTGGAGCGGGTGCGGCCTTGGCGGGGGCGGGTGCCGGGGGTTAGTTGCTGAGGGGGGGGCCATATGCTCGTTCGATACCGGGGGGCGTTGGTAGGCGAGAGGATGCGAAAAAGACGCTTTAGGGCGTCTTCGTCTGCAATTTGATGGGCCGGGGTAGTTTGAAACCAGTCGGTATCTATCTGTATTGTTTAATAAATAATTGTTTGGTCAATTTGCTTGGAATACCAGATGGAACGCTGCGTGCTCTGGATTCTGATGGACGGTGCTTTTTGAGAACTGGCTCCAAATACTAATCAGAGCCGAATCTATCGAGAATCGATTTATCGTGCTTGGCGCGCTCATCCGGAGAGGTCACTACCTTGCCGTCACGCACGACCAGATTTGGCCCGATGGCTACCCAGCTGTAGTTGGGCGGGCCAATTATGTTGATAGGCAGCAAGCGAATCAAAACGGTGGCTGGTAGCGGGCCAGCGTCGGCCTAAATGCTGCCGGTCAAGAACGGCCGCATTTGGCCCAAATCGGTCACTTATGAAAAAGCGCTACCGATCAGCATCAGAAAATCCCTGCAACACTGATCGATTTTTGAGCCACTGTAGTAAGCTTCTTGCATTTTTTAAGCATTGTTGAGAGAACGCCTTGGTCAGTGGAGATGTAGAGAAGCGTTTGTGGGCTGTAGCAGACCAGCTATGGGCCAATACGGGGTTGAGGCCGGGGGAGTTCTCGGTGCCTGTTCTGGGGCTGATCTTCCTGCGATATGCCGAGAAGATGTACGCCGCTGCCGAAGAGAAGCTGGGGCCGATCGGCTCTGGTGGGCGCCGCAAGGTCAGCAAAGACGACTATCTGGCCGAGGGCGTGATCTTCCTGCCAGAGAAGGCTCGCTTCTCCTACCTGCAGACCCTCACCGAAGGCGATGTCATTGGGCTGGCGATCAACGAAGCTATGAAGGCCGTTGAGGAAGAGAATGTCGACCTCAAAGGCGCTCTGCCTCGCAACTACGTCCAGCTTGGCAACAAGGTGCTGCTGGAGCTGATCAAGCTGCTTGGGCCGGTTGATCTGAGCGGAGACGCTTTCGGCAAGGTCTACGAGTACTTCCTGGGCAACTTCGCGTTGAAGGAAGGCCAGAAAGGCGGTGTCTTCTATACCCCTGAGTCCATTGTGAAGCTGATCGTCGAGATCATCGAACCGTTTCAGGGGCGGATCTTCGACCCGGCCTGTGGGTCGGGCGGTATGTTCGCCCAGTCGGCTGAGTTCGTGAAGCGTCACCACAAGACGGCGATGGAAGAAATCTCCATCTTCGGCACCGAGAAAGAGCAGGTCACAGTCAATCTCAACAAGATGAACCTGGCTGTGCACGGCCTGTCGGGTGATGTGCGTATTGCCAACACCTACTACGAAGACCCGCATGAGGCTGTTACTCGTGATGGTGGGCGCTTCGACTTCGTTATGGCTAATCCGCCGTTCAACGTATCGGGTGTCGATAAGGAGCGTCTTGAGGGCGACCTGCGGTTCCCGTTCGGCGTACCGAAGACCGACAACGCCAACTACCTCTGGATTCAGCTCTTTTACGCATCGCTGAACAAGAACGGTCGCGCTGGTTTCGTTATGGCAAACTCGGCAGGTGATGCACGAGGCAGCGAGCAGGTGATTCGGCAAAAGCTGATTGAGAGCGGCGCAGTCGATGTAGTCGTTTCGGTTGGCTCGAACTTTTTCTACACCGTGACTCTGCCTTGCACGCTCTGGTTCTTCGACAGGGCGAAAGAACGTAATGCAGAGCGAGCAGACAAGGTTCTGTTTATCGACGCTCGCCACATCTACCGGCAAATTGACCGGGCTCACCGTGATTTCATGCCTGAGCAGATCGAATTTCTTGCCAATGTTGTGCGATTGTATCGAGGCGAAGCCCTAGAGCTAGATCAGGGAAGTGCTGAACTGCTGGCCGAGAGGGGGCTGGGCGACGCTTATGTGGATGTCCCAGGGCTGTGCAAGGTTGCCACTCGGGAAGAGATTGAGGCACAGGGCTGGTCGTTGAATCCTGGGCGGTATGTGGGGGCAACTGCGAGAGAAACCGAGGATGTGGACTTTACGGAGCGACTGGAGGATTTAGCTGAGGAGTTAGAGGTTCTGAATGCTGAGGCTCGTGAACTAGAAGAGTCTGTTGGTCGCAGCATTGCCCTACTTCTAGGGGGAACGGCATGAGTCACGATCAGCCACAGGCTTGGCGTACGGTTACCATAGAAGACCTTGGGCAAGTCGTCACAGGACGAACTCCGCCATCAAGCAAGCCAGAGATGTTTGGAAGTTTGTATCCTTTCATTACTCCCAGCGATATGAGGTTTGGTCTGCGGCGCGTAACTACGGAACGATCAATATCCCTTGTCGGATCCTTGGCTCTAAGTCGAATTAAACTTCCACCGAAGTCAGTCGCATTTGTCTGTATCGGAGCGACGATAGGCAAGGTCTGCCTGACTTCCGAGGATAGCTTCACTAATCAGCAGATCAATAGCATAGTTGTTGATTGCGACAGGCACTCTCCTGACTTTGTTTATTACTTAATGCTGGGCATGGCGGATAAGGTGAAGGCCTTGGCGGGCGGAGCCGCAACACCAATTGTCAATAAATCGTCATTTTGTGGGATCTCGGTTTCTATTCCGCCAATTGATATCCAGTCAAAGATAGCTTTTACCCTTTCAGCTTACGACGATCTAATCGAAAACAACACGCGCCGCATCGAGATTCTCGAAGAAATGGCGCGGCGGTTGTACGAGGAGTGGTTCGTTCAGTTCCGCTTTCCGGGGCATGAGGAGGTAGGTTTCAAGGAGAGTGAGCTTGGGCTGATTCCTGAAGGTTGGGATTTAGTTCCATTGGGTGATATCTACCGAACAGGATCGGGTGGAACTCCGAGCCGGAAAAAGCCGGAATTTTATGGTGGCGATTATCGCTGGGTAAAAACAAAAGAACTCCAGGATTGCCCCGTCTTTGATACTGAGGAGAGGATCAGTGAGGAGGGGCTTAAAAAATCATCAGCTAAGCTATTTCCTCGCAACACTGTGCTGATTGCTATGTATGGTGCAACTATTGGCCGTTTGGGAGTGCTTCAAGAAGAGTCTGCAACTAATCAGGCCTGCTGTGCGATCCTGCCAAATAGTCAAGGTTGCGGGTGGGGCTACGCCTATTTAAGTCTTTTTTCCAGGCGTCAAGCTCTGATTGATCTCAGAGCCGGCGCTGCGCAGCAAAACATTAGTCAGGATGTGATAAAGAGGTTCAGGTTGTTGAGGGCTTCTGATGAGCTTCATAATCAATTCGAGATGGCCGTGACTCCATTCTTGACACTATGTTTTGCTCTTTACAGGAAAATCGCTAACCTCCGAGCACAGCGTGACCTGCTCCTTCCCAAGCTAATCTCCGGTGAGATCGACGTATCCGATATCCCCATGCCGACCTAAAAGGAGTTCAGGCGCATGAGTCCAGCAGCACCACATTCGTACGACTATTCCGAGGGCACGCTGGTCGAGCAGCCAGCCATTGCGCTGTTCGAGTCTCTCGGCTGGGAAACTGGGAACCTCTACGCAGAGTGGGCAGGTTTCTCCAGCGAAGGTCGACAGACCCAGCAGGAGGTGGTGTTGGAGAGTCGTCTGCGGGCTGCGCTCAGCAAGCTCAACCCTGATCTGCCTGACGAGGCTATCGATTTGGTGGTCGAGGAATTGGCCCGAGATCGCTCCAAGCTGCTGCCGGTCAACGCCAATCAGGAAGTTTACCGGCTGCTGAAGGATGGGGTGCCCGTCTCGGTTACCGATGAACATGGACACAACACGCTCAAGGTTGCCAAGGTCATCGACTGGGGTGATGTCGAGGAGAACGACTTCTTCCTCGCCTCCCAGTTCTGGGTGAAGGGGGACTACCACACTCGGCGCACGGACTTGCTTGGCTTCGTGAACGGTATCCCGCTGTTGTTCGTTGAACTGAAGGCGACGCACAAGACACTCAAGGCTGCCTACGATGACAACCTCACCGACTACCGCACGGTCATCCCGCAGCTCTTTACCTACAACGGCGTACTGATGCTGTCGAATGGCTCTCAGACGGTCGTGGGTAGCACTTTCTCGCCTTGGGAACATCTATTCGAGTGGAAGCGGATCAACGATGAAGGTGAGAAGGGCGTTGTCTCCCTAGAAACGGCGATCCGAGGCATCGGTGAGCCTTCCAGGCTGCTAGACATCGTAGAGAACTTCACCGTCTTCGAGGATGTGGCTGGTGGTGTGATCAAGAAGATCGCCAAGAATCACCAGTACCTGGGGGTCAATAAGGCCATCGCTGAGGCCTGGCGTACCAAGGATCGCCCAAAGGATCAGGCTGGACGGCTTGGCGTATTCTGGCACACCCAAGGGTCAGGGAAGTCGCTATCGATGGTCTTCTTCGCTCAGAAGATCCTACGCAAGATCCCAGGCAACTGGACGTTCGTGATCGTCACTGACCGCAACGAACTGGACGATCAAATCTACAAGACCTTCGCCGCTACTGGGGCTGTGGGCGATGTCGAGGCCCATGCCACCAGTGGTGCTCACCTCAAGCAGTTGCTCAGCGAAGATCACCGCTACGTCTTCACCTTGATCCAGAAGTTCGGCACCAAGAAAGGCGAGGTCTATCCGCAACTCTCTGATCGCCCAGACATCGTCGTCATCACCGACGAAGCTCACCGCTCTCAATACGATACCCTAGCCATGAACATGAGGACGGCCCTCCCCAATGCCGCCTTCCTGGGCTTCACGGGGACGCCACTGATGGCTGGCGAGGAGAAGACCAAAGAGGTCTTCGGTGACTACATCTCCGTCTATGACTTCGGTCAGTCTATCGCTGACGGTGCCACGGTTCCGCTGTACTACGAGAACCGCATTCCCGAGATGCAGCTCATCAATGACAACCTCAACGAGGACATGGCGGCACTGCTCGAAGAGGCCGAGCTGGATGAGGAGCAGGAACGCAAAGTCGAGCAGGTCTTCGCTCGTGAGTACCACCTGATCACCCGAGAGGATCGCCTTGAGGCCATCGCCAAGGATCTGGTGAGCCACTTCGTTGGGCGTGGCTACCAGGGCAAGGCTATGCTGGTGTGCATCGACAAGGCCACCGCCGTTCGCATGTACAACAAGGTTCAGGATCACTGGAAGACGTATCTGGCTGACCTGAAAGCTCAGCTCGCAAAGGCTCCCAACGAGCAGCAGGAGGAGTTGCAGCACAAGATCCAGGTGATGACATCGACCGACATGGCTGTGGTCGTCTCCCAGGGCCAGAACGAAGTGAAGGAGCTGGCCGATAAAGGGCTTGACATTCTTCCGCACCGTAAGCGCATGAACGAGGAGAACCTAGGCGAGAAGTTCAAGGACTCCAAGGGTCCGCTGCGGTTAGTATTCGTGTGCGCCATGTGGATCACCGGCTTTGATGTGCCGTCTTGCTCGACCATCTACCTCGACAAGCCGATGAAGAACCACACTTTGATGCAGACCATCGCACGGGCCAACCGGAAGTATTCGGGCAAGGAAGCGGGGCTGATCGTCGACTATGTGGGGGTCTTCCGTAAGCTACAGGAGGCCTTGGCGATCTATGGCGGGGCTTCTTCTGGCGAAGGTGGTGAAGGTGAGCCAATCAAGAACAAGGCCGAGCTGGTCGAGTACTTGAAGCACCTACTTGCCAGGGGGATCGCGTTCCTGTCCGAGCATGGTGTGAATGCACAGGCAATCAAAGATGCTCAAGGCTTCGAGAAGGTGGCCAAGCTGGATGATGCTGTTGAGCAACTGATTGCCAATGAGGAAACCAAGAACAGCTTTATGAGTCAGGCCCGGATTGTGTCTCGCGTCTACAGAGCGATTCTTCCCGATCCTGATGCCAATGAGCTCGCTCCTGACGCTGTGCTGATCTCCGTGATTGCCCAGAAGATCAAGGCACTGGCTCCTCCTGTCGACATCTCGGATGTGATGCAGCAGGTCGAGGAGTTGCTGGATCGATCCATCGCTCCGGTGCCTTACATCATCAAGGAAGACGACGATCAGCCTCTGCATGACCTCAGCCAGATCGACTTCGAGAAGCTCAAGGAGAAGTTCAATCAGGGGCGCAAGCGCACCGAGGCAGAAAAGCTACGGGCCTTGCTGAGCATGAAGCTGGAAACCATGTTGACCGAGAATCCCACTCGCAAGGACTTCATGGAAAAGTTCCAGAAGCTGATCGATGCCTACAACTCTGGCAGTCTGAACATTGAGGTGTTCTTCAAGGAACTGGTAGATCTCACCGCTGATTTGAAGGTCGAGGATCAGCGGGCTATCCGCGAGAATCTCTCTGAGGAAGAACTAGCCCTGTTCGACATACTAACCAAGCCAGTGCCTGAGCTTGCTGATAAGGAAAGGACGCTAGTAAAGAAGGTCTGCAAAGAACTTTTGGAGACGCTGAAGGCCGAGAAGTTGGTGCTGGACTGGCGCAAGAAAGACAGGGCCAGGAGCGAGGTGCGGCGTACTCTGGAGATCGTCTTCGATCGGGGCTTGCCTGAGAGCTACGACGAGGGGATTTACAACGAAAAGTGCGAACTGGCCTTCCACCACATTTTCACGAGTTACTACGGGGCTGGTGAGAGCGTGTACTCGGCTGTCCGGTAAGGCATTGGCATGAATCGTAATTGGTTATGCAGATAGTTCAGTCCTGACTGCCTTTGCACGAGAGGGCAGCTTCTGGCCGTTAGCCGAATTCAGCGAAAATGGGTCGATAGCAGCTGGACTCACTCATCGATTGAACTTCCATGCTTTTTGTAACCTACGAGCGAGCAGCCGTACGGTCAACAAGTAGTAATACCGCGTCGCATCGCTGCGTTGATTTACGCCGCTCGTAGCTCATGGAATCCTTTGAGGTGGTGTGCATGCAAGATGTCCCGCGCAGGGCGGATGATTTTTTGCAGAACATTCAGGTAGCTTTCATGTGGCGCAATCAGGTTGCGGCTACTTCCGGGCGACACCCGCTGTGCAAATCCAAGCGCGCTTTGAACATATTCATCCACCGTAATCCAGCGAGGTGCCGAGGTACCGGCGCGGCCACCTTTGGTGCCGTCCTGGATGTTGATCTTGCCGCAGGTTTCAGCCTCACGCCTAAGCCGTGGCAGATCAGCCAAGATGGCTTCACGCAAGCGCATGCCGGTAGCCCGCGCCAAAAGAATAATCGCGGCGGGTCGTAGGTGTTGTTGGTCGCAAAGGGCATCAACGATCTGCTTGACCTGTTCGCGGTCTTGGCCCTGAGGCACTGAGTGGCGAATGCCAGAGCGCTGCATACCCAACGCCTTGCTCGGGCTTGGCAACTTCACGTACTGATCACCGCGAAGCGCCGCCATGGTCCTGTTAACGCTGGATAGCCGGTTTTGTGCGGTGCTGACGGCGAGGTCACCGCGCCGAACCAGGTCGCGCAAATACGCTGCATAGTCCGCCAATACCTTCCGATCAATCTGCCGCGCATCATTGATACCCGGCCCCTGTTCTGAGCGGCACCACTTAACGAATGCCTGCCACCGATCACAGTGTGCTTTCACCGTGCCGTAATGACCGCCGCCGAACATGTCTTTCAGCGCCTGCGGGCCTGCGTAGCTCAATTGCCTACCGTAGCCGAAATTACGGCCACCGCGTTTACCCACCAATGCCATATCGGTCACCTCATCTCTTGCTCTCCAGTCCTAGCCCCACGTCATCCCGCCAAGAATGCTGAGTGTTATCAGGGATCAAGGCCCCTGCGACCTGTGGGGAGTGTCCTCTACGCGGGACTGGCGGCTCCTTACGACCGGGAGCAAGGGCATCTCATGATCTGACCTCCTTAACACCGTTGCCGGTGGGCGGGTGGAGGCAGCGCTGGGTGACTAAACCAGCGCCTGAAGATCCTGAGCCGGGTGAACGCAGCAACGCGATGACTGGGGCATGCCTGACTGTCAGTCAGGTGCAGTCCATTCCCTGGTCTGCGGCACCATCATATGCATGGCTGTTGCTGGTGACATCGGCGTTTGTCACGCCGATTGTCACAAGGAGGAATGCCGAAAAGCCATGTGCGATAAGGGTTGCAGCAGTGGTAGGAGTGCCCGTCTCTTTCCACGGAAAGAGACGGGCACAGGTTGGCGCAAGATTCGGCCAAGCGGATAGGTTGCTGCAGGGCAGCGAAGTAGGAGGTGTTGTCTGGCGCACGAGGGCCATGATCTGAAGTAGGCATCCATCACCGGGGAGGTGACCGGGCGAGCTGCCGGATGCGAATCGCCATTTGGGAGGAGAACCACCGCGAGAGCGGCATGACCTTCAAGGTTCGGGTCACCTGGGGTGCTGTCATCGACAGCCTTTGCACGGCCAGTTCTACGCCTGTGGATAAGCCCGGTCAAGGGCCGAAATTAAGCGCCCTTGAGGACGTGAAAAGCGGTTATCCATCTGTGGAATTCCGTGGTAAATCCCGGACAACGTCGTGGCTTTTAGCTCTTCAAAGTGAGGTCCATCTAAACAGGGCGGCTTTGCAGCCCTGTTTGGATGGACCCGCGCTGACAAGCGGATAAACGAGGCTGCGTTCCCTGAATCTTGAGCGCTCAGTTGCTGTCGCCGCCGTTATTGCGCCTGTATAGCCCTAGCGGATCGGCACCACATTCTTGTCTCTGACTTGGCCGTAAGCAGAGGCGAGCAGGCTGCCGGTGGCGGCCTTCTGGATGTACTCACTCCACCAGGCCATCATCGGGCGCCGGCGCTCGATGTAATCGGCTCGGTTGTAGGCGCTGCGCACCTCATCCTTGTCGACATGCGCCAGTGCGACCTCAATTAGCTCCGGGTCCCACCCATGCTCATTCAAGATGGTGCTGGCCATTGAGCGCATGCCGTGGCTCACCAACCGATCTTGGAACCCCATGCGTTTCAATGCCATGTTGGCCGTTTGGCTATTGGCATGAGTACGCGGGTTTCTGTCAGCCGGGAAGACGTATTCGCGATGGCCGCTGTGAGTCCTCAGTGACTCCAACAACGCGACAGCGTGATCACTCAAAGGAATGCTGTGTGGGCGGCGCTTCTTCATCCGCTCCGGAGGGATAGTCCAGACACGCCTTTCAAAGTCGATGTCTGCCCAGCGAGTAGTTGCCGCTTCGGCGGGGCGAGTCATCGTGTGCAATTGCCATTCGATCAGGCAGCGGGTGGTGCGTTTGATGCTGGCGTTCGCGATCTCCAGCATGAGCTCGGGGAGTTCTTCGGGCGGAAGTGCAGCCATGTTCTCTTTCTTGGGCTTCTTGAATACTGCCCTGATGCCGGTGAGCGGGTTGGCGAAGATCAGGCCGGAGTTTACGCCGTAGGTCATGATCTCGTTTAGCCGCTGGCTGAGACGCTTGACCGTCTCTAGGCTGCCTTTGGCTTCGATTGGGCGAAGTAATGCGATCACCATCGGCGCGGTGATCTTCGCAAGTGGTGTCGTCTTCAAATCGGGTAATACGTGCAATGTGAGCGAGCGCCAAATGTCCTCGGCATAGGCTGGGGTGACCGAGTCTTTCTTGAGCTCGAACCAGGCGGTGGCCACGTTCTCGAAGGTGTGTTCCGTTTCTGCGCGCTTGGCTTCATTCAACGTATTGCGCTGCACCTTCGGATCGATGCCTTGGGCGAGCAGCTCGCGGGCTTCGACTGCCATCTTTCGAGCGTTCGCCAGTGACAGTTCGGGGTAGGTCCCGAAGCCGATGTTGATGCGCTTTTTGGTCACCGGTTCGCGGTAGTTGAAATTCCACAGCAACGAGCCGTTGCTGCGTACGCGGAGCTGCAAACCGTCACCGTCAGTGAGGACATAATCCTTGGACGCGGGTTTGACTCCCTTGAGCTGTCGATCGGAGAGGCGGAGGTTTTGAGCAGGCACGAGATTGTCCTCAAGCACTGATTCGGTATTCCAAAGATTAGCACCGGGTGAGGTGGAATACCGCCTGGAATACCCGAACGGCTGGAACTCAAAAACTCTCAAAAGACCTAAAAAGCGCTGGAGGCCGCGTATTTACTGGCTTTCAGGCACAAAAAAAGACGTCCGTGGACGTCTTTTCTGATCATTTGGTGGAGCCGGGGGGATTTGAACCCCCGTCCGCCAGTACTCCGCTGTCGGTACTACATGCGTAGCCGTGTCTATTAAGTTAACCCTCAGCGACCCGACGGGCAGGGTGCTTTGGGCGAGCTGTGTAAGTTTTAGCCGATTCGTCCACAGCGTACTGCACGGCGATTCTGTTCTATATGACAATCATTTTGGGTTTACAGACATCCCCTGATGATTGCTGGAGCCGAAGCTACCAGAAGTGCGGCTAGGCTGCTTACGCAGCTAGTTGAGCACCGTAGTTTTCGTCATTGGCAACTATAGAAAGTTGCAACAGTGGATTTACGAGTTCTGTTACCAACTCGGCATGCACCTAAAGTTTCATCACCGGCGTCGAATCCAAATCGGCCCCGAGACTGCTTTCACAGTCGCTGGGGCGCAGTGTACGCCCATTGGCGTGTCACGTCGACCCGTTTGCTGCAATCGATCAGGCTAGCCTGGTGGCGAGCCTGATCGAAGGGGTTACTTGGTGCCTTCGCTGCCCGAGCCGGTGTTTTTCAGCGAGGTGATCGCCTTTTGAGTGATTTCGATGCAGTTTTTCTCATCGTTCTTAGCTTGGGCCGCTTTGGCGTCGCTCTCAGTGGTTTCTAGCATTTTCTTGTTTTCCGGGCTTAGGTTGGTGCCGGAAGAAACCTGAGCATTTTCGATCGTTTTGATGTTTGCAGCGCACAAATCATCGGCGGCAAAAACCGGCGAAGCCAACAGGGCGGCGCTGAGGAACAATCCAGTGAGGGCGGTACGCATCATGTGTCTCTCCTTATAACCTGTGGACTCGGTATGGCCG
Source organism: Pseudomonas savastanoi (assembly GCF_020917325.1). Taxonomy (NCBI): domain Bacteria; kingdom Pseudomonadati; phylum Pseudomonadota; class Gammaproteobacteria; order Pseudomonadales; family Pseudomonadaceae; genus Pseudomonas; species Pseudomonas savastanoi. Next base: position 4,955,274 of record NZ_CP076652.1, on the reverse strand, counting down.
GTCGTTGAGGCCGTCGCCCGAGGGTTTGAAAGCCCGTTCATGTTCAGGGCCTAAAGGATTGACTGTGCTGTAGCGCAGGCGTTCTATTTTATTTTCAGACAGATGCGAAAAAGCCACATTGGGCGGTTAAGGCACCAAAGTGGGGCGATCTTCGCGTTGAGGTTGTGATTGTGCGGGGTGGGATAAGTGGCAGATGGATTGAAAGTGCGCACTGCCAAATGCCCGCTACAGGCATTTGGCACAGGCAGGAAGTTAGTCGTCCTTGCCCTTGGAGCGCACGGCACGCTGTAGCTCACGGTCCGAGTCGCGTTCACGCTCGGTGTGGCGTTTGTCGTATTCCTTCTTGCCTTTACCCAGCGCGATTTCGCACTTGATCAAGTGCTCCTTCCAATAAACGGAAAGGGCCACGCAGGCATAGCCTTTCTGTTGAACAGAGCTGGTGAGCTTTTCGAGCTCGCGCTTGTTCAGCAGCAGTTTTCGGGTGCGTGTCGGGTCAGCGATGACGTGCGTGCTGGCAGTCTTGAGAGGCGTGATGTGGCAACCCATCAGCCAGGCCTCGCCATCCTTGAGCAGCACGTAACTGTCGACCAGCTGTACCTTGGTGGCACGCAGGCTTTTTACTTCCCAGCCAGCCAGGACCAGACCGGCCTCGAACTTGTGTTCGATGAAGTAATCGTGACGCGCCTTTTTATTTTGCGCGATGGTCCCTGTAGGGTTTTTCTTGAGCTTAGCCATAGGGGGCGCATTATAGGGAGTTGCATCAATGTCGGCTATGGGAAAGCGCGTGCTTGAGCACAAAGGTTGAATCCCGGACAATGCGCGATCTTTTTTGGCTGGGCGTTTCGATAATGTCGACGGACAAGGTTTCAGTCCACGGTAGCTGGGCAAGCCGCTGGGTGTTCATCCTGGCTGCCACAGGTTCTGCCGTGGGGCTGGGCAGCATATGGAAATTTCCGTACATGGTCGGTGCCTATGGCGGCGGTGCATTTGTACTGGTGTTTCTGGCGTGCATCGCGCTGATCGGCATTCCGGTCATGATCGCCGAGACGCTGATTGGCCGTCGTTCCCGACTCAGTCCTGCGAATGCGCTCAAGACGCTGGCACTGGAAGCCGGGCGTTCGGCGCGGTGGTCATGGGGGGCTTTTGCCGGAATGATCACGGCTTTGCTGATTCTCTCCTTTTATAGTGTGGTGGGCGGCTGGTCGCTGGATTACATCATCGATATGGGGCGCGGCGATTTTCAGGGCGTTTCGCCAGATCAGGTCGGTGCCTATTTCGGCGCAGTGATTGCCGACCCATGGCGTCTTATTCTGTGGCACACCATTTTCATGCTGCTCTCGGCTGTGGTGATCGGCAAGGGTGTCGAGGCCGGTCTGGAGAAGAGCCTGCGCATCATGATGCCGATGCTGTTCCTGCTGATGCTGGCGCTGTTGGGCTATAGCCTGACCACCGGGCATTTCATGGAAGGCGTGCATTTCATGTTCGACTTCAATCCCGACAAGGTACTGGATGGTTTGCTGCCTGCGATGGGGCATGCGTTCTTTTCCCTGAGCGTCGGTGTCGGCTCGATCATGGTCTACGGCGCTTACATGACCAAGGGCGCATCCATCAGCACCACGGTCGTTGGCATTGCGTTGCTCGACACCTTTGTTTCGCTGCTGGCGGGCCTTGCGCTGTTCCCTATCGTTTTTGCTGCAGGCCTGAACCCGAGCGAGGGGCCGGGCCTGATGTTTGTAACGTTGCCATACGCGTTCGGCAACGTGGCATTCGGGCAGTTGATGGGCGTCGTATTCTTCGTGCTGGTGGCTGTAGCGGCCTGGAGCTCGGCGATTTCGCTGCTTGAACCCATGGTTGCCTATCTGGTTGAGCGCACCCGTATTCGCCGCGCCTGGGTGACGTTCTGGCTGGCATTTACCTGCTGGTTTGTGGGGCTGGGAACGGTGTTCTCGTTCAATATCTGGCAAAAAGCCAAGTTTTTCGTGAACGATGGAGGTGTATTCCATCTCTACCAGTGGGGCGCATCGACTGGCCTGGACTTCTTTGGAGTCATCGATTTCTTCACTTCGCGGATCATGTTGCCGCTGGGTGGGTTGTGTTTTGTGGTATTCGCTGGTTGGGTGATGAGCCGTGAGACGGTGCGTGACGAGTTGTCGATTCGCAGTCCGTTGCTCTTCAACCTGACGTTCTTTTTGATGCGCTACGTGGCGCCGCTCGGCATTCTTGTGGTGTTTGCCGCTCAGCTCTGGAAATGACGCTCACATGACTACGCATATACAACGCTCTGCTTTACTGCCGTACCCGGCCGGGTTTCTTTATGACCTGGTCAATGATGTGGCCCGTTATCCCGAGTTTCTGCCGTGGTGTTCCTCTGCCACCGTGCTCGAGTCCAGCGAAGCGCAGATGCGCGCCAGCCTGGAAATTGCCAAGGGCGGTCTGAGCCAGAAGTTCATGACGCGCAACACGCTTACCCCAGGCGAGTCGATCGTGATGGACCTGGTTGAGGGGCCTTTTGAGCAGTTTCATGGCGTCTGGACATTCAAGCCGCTGGGCGAGAAGGCCTGCAAGATCAGCCTGGATCTGTCCTTCGACTATGCTGGCTCTATCGTTCGCGCCACCCTCGGGCCGCTGTTCAATCAGGCGGCCAATACGTTGGTGGACGCGTTCTGCCAGCGAGCGAAAGAGCTGCATGGCTGAAGTAGTGATTCAGATTGAGGTGGTGTACGCCTCTGCGCAGCGTCAGGTGTTAATGACGCTGGATGTTCCGGCAGGCTCTTCGGTGCGTCAGGCACTGGCTCTCAGTGGCATGGACAGGGAGTTTCCCGAGCTGGATCTGACGCAGTGTGCCTTAGGCATCTTCGGCAAGGTGGTGACAGATCCTTTCACGCGGGTGCTGGAGGCGGGTGAGCGAATAGAGATCTATCGTCCGCTATTGGCCGATCCCATGGAGATCAGGCGTCTGCGTGCCGCCAGGGCACGGGAGAAACGGACGCTTCCCGGCTGAACGCTGACTGAACGAAAGGCACAAAAAAGCCCGGCATGCCGGGCTTTTTGTTGAGCGCTGAGGACTAACGAGAGTTGGTGTCCAGAGGCTCTTGGGTCGGGACAGGTACGGTCTCGACGCTGTCCACGTCTTTCTGGATCTTGTCCAGCAACGAACCTGGCTTGGCCGGCTCTTCAGGCTTCTGCACCGGCTGATTCTCTGCCGGGACAGTGGTATCGCTGCCTTTGCCGAGAATGGCTTCATCGCGGCTGACACCGGGCATGAAGTCGCCAGACAGGCTCACAAGCTGATCATTGCCGTTGAATATAAGGCTGACACGCTCCTGCTGGCGTTCACCGCCACCTGGCTGCAGGCTGTACAGGTAATCCCACCGATCGGAGTGGAAAGTGTCGGTCAACAGGGGGTTGCCCATGATAAACCGTACTTGCCGTCGGGTCATTCCGGGGCGTAACTGGTCTATCATGTCCTGCGTGACGACATTACCCTGCTGGATGTCGATTTTGTAAACCCCGGGGAATGAACAACCGGCGAGTGCGAGCAGTCCCACGAAGGTGAAACTGGTTAGCAAGAGCTTGGTGTTTTGCATCGGTGGGCGACTTCCACTATCTTGGCTGGGACAACGTAAACCCCGATCATACCTGCATTAAGAGAAGCTGCGAAGCAGCGTCTGCGAGAAAGCTGACCATGGTTGAAAATAGCGAACTACGTAAAGCAGGACTAAAGGTAACCCTACCAAGGGTTAAAATACTCCAAATGCTCGATTCTGCCGAGCAGCGCCACATGAGTGCCGAGGATGTCTACAAGGCGCTTATGGAGGCAAGCGAGGACGTCGGCCTGGCCACGGTTTACCGTGTTCTGACCCAGTTTGAAGCTGCTGGATTAGTGGTGCGCCACAATTTCGACGGCGGTCATGCTGTGTTTGAGCTGGCTGATGGCGGCCATCACGACCACATGGTCAACGTGGAGTCCGGTGAGGTGATCGAGTTCTTCGACGAAGAAATCGAGAAGCTTCAAAAGGCTATTGTCGAAAGACACGGCTTTGATCTGGTTGACCACAATCTGGTGCTCTACGTCCGCAACAAGAAGGCGTAAGCCAGACGGCGTAAAAACCAGCACCAAAGGCGACCCCGTGTCGCCTTTGTGCTTTCTGCGGTTCAGCTTTTAGCGGTAACGACCATCTTTTTGGCGTGCGCCAGAGATTCCTTGGTCAGGTCGATGCCCCCCAGCATTCGGGCCACTTCTTCTATACGCTCGGTCTTGCTGAGCTTTGAGACCGCCGTACGCGTGGCGTCGTTGTCGCGGACCTTGTGCACAAACAGATGCTGATGGCCCTGCGCGGCAACCTGCGGCAGGTGGGTAACGGTCATGACTTGGCCGCGCTCGCCCAGGCGACGCAGCAGTTGCCCCACGATCTCGGCCGTCGGCCCGCCAATGCCCACGTCGACTTCGTCGAATACCAGCGTCGGCACCCGCGAGGTTTGTGCAGTAATAACCTGAATCGCAAGGCTGATGCGCGACAGCTCGCCACCCGACGCGACTTTCGCCAACGCTTTCAGTGGTTGGCCAGGGTTGGCGCTGACCAGTAGCTCTACCTGCTCAAGACCGTGAGGCGACGGTTCTACGCTGGCATTGGCTTTAAGGTCGATCTGGAAACGACCGCCCGGCATGCCCAGTCGATGAATTTCCTGCTCTACAGCGCTGGCCAGTGTCGTTGCCGAATTGCGGCGCAGGTCGCTCAGTTCGCGGGCCTTCTCTTGGTAATGCCGGGCAAATGCCTGTACTTCGTGCTCCAGGCGCTCGATGGATTCGTCGTTGGCATTCAGTGTTTCTATTTCATCCAGCAGCTTTTGCTGCAGCGTGGCCACTTCACCTGGCTGGATCCGGTGCTTGCGCGCCAGTGTATAGATGGCATCAAGACGCTCTTCAAGCTGTTGCAGTCTGGCCGGATCGGCGTCGAAGTGATCCAGAAAACGGTTCAGTTCGCCTACCGCTTCTTCTACCTGTATCTGCGCGCTGGACAGCAAGCCGGTAGCCTCGCTCAGGGCGGACGGCGAATGGTCGACGCTGCCGAGCCTATGCAGGCTGGCAGTCAGGGCATTGAGCACGTTGCCGGAATCGCTTTCGCTGCACTGCTCGACCACTTGTCGGCAAATGCTCAGCAGGCTTTCGGCATTGGTCAGGTCTTTGTGTTCCTGCTCGAGCTGCTCAAGCTCGTTTTCGCCCAGGCTCAGGCTTTCCAGTTCTTCGAGTTGATAGCTGAGCAGTTGATGGCGTGCGCGCTGCTCGTCCCCTGAATTGGAAAGGCGCTCCAGCTCTTGTCGCGTCTGCCGCCAGCGTTGCGCAGCGAGATGGACCTGACGGGCCAGGTCAGTAGCACCAGCGTATTCGTCCAGCAGGCGTCGGTGGGTATCGGTCTTGAGTAGCGACTGATGCTCATGCTGGCTGTGGATATCAATGAGCAATTCGCCCAGCGCCTTCAAATCTCCCTGAGGGCAGGGCGAGCCATTGATGTACGAGCGTGACCGACCTTCGGCGGTAATGACCCGGCGCAGGATGCAGGGGCCGTCGTTATCCAGGTCGCGCTCTTTGAGCCAGATCTGTGCTTCGGGAATGTCGCCCAGGTCGAATGTGGCCAGGATATCGGCCTTGTCGGCACCCGGCCGGACCACGCCGCTGTCGGCACGGTCGCCCAGCGTAAGGCCCAGGGCGTCGAGCATGATCGACTTGCCAGCGCCGGTTTCGCCGGTGATGACGCTCATGCCTCGATCCAGTTCAAGGTCAAGGTGTTCGACAATGGCGTAATTGTGTACGGAAAGGTGCACCAGCATTGAGCGGCTCCCGGGCGGTTTGTCTGGTTATTTATACAGTGTTTTATTTGTTGCTGACAATGCCTTCGCTTAGCTCGATTTGATCGGTTTGCAGTGGTTTTTAGTCGCTCTTGTGTCGACCCGCAATTTTTCGCTCGTCCGGAATCCGCATTATTTGTCAGGGAATGCGTATCTCGATTGCATGAAACCCTTGAAGCCGGAAATTCCGATCCCATATAGGTGGACAGAAGCGCGAATCGGGATCGCGGACGTTTTTAGAGGAGAACATGTATGGCTGACGAACAGAATCTGGATGCGCAGGCTCAGGATCAGGCTGCCGAAGCGGGCGCGGGTGATGAACTGACAACTCGCGTGCAGGTGCTCGAAGAGCAACTGGCTGCTGCGCAGGACCAATCCCTTCGCGTGGCTGCGGATCTGCAGAATGTCCGCCGCCGTGCCGAGCAGGATGTTGAAAAGGCGCACAAGTTTGCGCTGGAAAAATTTGCCGGTGATCTGTTGCCGATCATCGACAGTCTGGAGCGAGGCCTTGATCTGTCCAGTCCGGACGATGAAAGCATTCGCCCGATGCGTGAAGGCATCGAGCTGACCTTGAAGATGTTTCAGGACACCCTCAAGCGTTATCAGTTGGAAGCCATTGATCCACATGGTCAACCGTTCAGTGCCGACCAGCACCAGGCGATGGCCATGCAGGAAAGTGCCGACGTCGAGCCTAATACTGTGCTCAAGGTATTCCAGAAGGGTTATCAGCTTAATGGTCGCCTGTTGCGCCCGGCCATGGTCGTGGTCAGCAAGGCACCGTCGCCTGCAACGCCGTCAATCAACGAGCAGGCTTGAAATCAGCTGTAAGGCCCCCATTTAAAGGTCAAGCGTTTAAGAGCTACCGCACGGTGTAGATGCACCGGCGGCAACCAAATCCAAGTTTTGCAAGTTTCGGGAGAGTCAAGATGGGCAGAATTATCGGTATCGACCTGGGGACTACCAACTCCTGCGTCTCCATTCTGGAAAACGGTAACGTCAAGGTTATCGAGAACGCAGAAGGTACTCGTACTACACCTTCGATCATTGCTTATGCCAATGACGGTGAGATCCTGGTTGGTCAGTCCGCCAAGCGTCAGGCCGTTACCAATCCGCACAACACGCTGTATGCGGTAAAGCGTCTGATTGGTCGTAAGTTTGAAGAGGATGTCGTTCAGAAAGACATCCAGATGGTCCCTTACAAGATCGTCAAGGCTGACAACGGTGATGCCTGGGTTGAAGTGAATGGCCAGAAAATGGCACCTCCTCAGATTTCCGCTGAAATCCTGAAGAAAATGAAAAAGACCGCCGAAGACTACCTCGGTGAAGCGGTTACCGAAGCGGTCATCACCGTTCCGGCCTACTTCAATGACAGTCAGCGTCAGGCTACCAAGGACGCTGGTCGTATCGCCGGTCTGGACGTCAAGCGCATCATCAACGAACCAACCGCGGCCGCTCTGGCTTACGGTATGGACAAGGCCAAGGGCGACCACACTGTCATCGTTTATGACCTGGGTGGCGGTACTTTCGACGTCTCGGTCATTGAGATTGCCGAAGTCGATGGCGAGCACCAGTTCGAAGTGTTGGCCACCAACGGCGACACGTTCCTGGGCGGTGAAGACTTTGACATTCGTCTGATCGACTACTTCGTCGACGAATTCAAGAAAGAAAGCGGCATGAACCTCAAGGGTGACCCGCTGGCCATGCAGCGTCTGAAAGAAGCTGCCGAGAAAGCCAAGATTGAGCTTTCTTCCAGCACGCAGACCGAAGTCAACCTGCCGTACATCACTGCAGATGCAACCGGTCCAAAGCACCTGGTCGTGAAAATTTCGCGCTCCAAGCTGGAATCGCTGGTTGAAGACTTGGTTCAGCGCACCATCGCTCCTTGCGAAATGGCGCTTAAAGATGCTGGCATCGACAGAAGCAAGATCAACGACGTGATTCTGGTCGGTGGTCAGACCCGTATGCCGCTGGTTCAGAAGCTGGTAACCGAGTTCTTCGGCAAAGAAGCACGTAAAGACGTCAACCCTGACGAAGCCGTTGCAATGGGTGCTGCTATTCAGGGCGCTGTATTGGCCGGTGATGTCAAAGACGTTCTGCTGCTCGACGTCAGCCCGCTGACTCTGGGTATCGAAACCATGGGCGGCGTGATGACTGCGCTGATCGAGAAAAACACCACGATTCCTACCAAGAAATCCCAGGTGTTCTCGACTGCCGATGACAACCAGAACGCGGTAACCATCCACGTACTGCAGGGTGAGCGCAAGCAAGCCGGTCAGAATAAGTCCTTGGGCAAGTTCGACCTGGCCGAGATTCCACCTGCTCCACGTGGCGTGCCACAGATCGAAGTAACCTTCGACATCGACGCAAACGGCATTTTGCATGTTGGCGCGAAAGACAAGGCGACCGGCAAGCAGCAGTCCATCGTGATCAAGGCCAACTCCGGTCTGTCCGAGGAAGAAATTCAGCAAATGGTCCGTGATGCTGAGGTCAATTCCGAAGAAGATCGCAAGTTCGAAGAGCTGGCCTCTGCCCGTAACCAGGGTGATGCACTGGTCCACTCGACTCGCAAGATGATCGCTGATGCAGGAGACAAGGTCACTGCTGAAGAGAAGACGGCTGTCGAGGCTGCGCTGGTTGCTCTGGAAGCCGCTATCAAAGGCGACGACAAGGCTGCCATCGAAGCCAAGGTTGAAGAGCTGTCGAAGGTTTCCGCGCCAATCGCTCAGAAGATGTACGCCGAGCAGGCCGAAAACCCTGAAGCAGCGGCCAAGCCTGCTGAAGAGAACGCCAAGGCTGACGACGTTGTCGATGCCGAGTTCGAAGAAGTGAAAGACCACAAGTAAGCGCAGGCTCACTTGAACGCCGGTTGACCTCTTTCGAGCGCTGACTGGTAGGATGTCGCCGCGCGGGAGCTTGCTCCCGCGTTGGCGTGTCTGGAACAAGCAAAATTTCGGCGTGCGGATTTGCTCCGCAAGCCATGTGGCAAGATCGCTACGCTCCTGCGTGGCGAATCATTCTGCCGCTTTCTCGGCCAGATCCATCTGGTTGTTGAACGAAGACCAGGATCGTTGAATTGACGTGAGTTGGGTCCGGGGCCTGTATGGGGCTCAACGAGTTTGGCAGGGCTCAGGAGGGTCTTGCCGAACGTCCTCAAGAGTGCGGAAGAATTATGGCAAAGCGTGATTATTACGAAGTGTTGGGAGTGGAGCGAGGCTCCAGCGAGGCGGACCTGAAGAAGGCTTATCGCCGTCTGGCGATGAAGCATCACCCTGACCGCAACCCTGATGACAAAGCATCGGAAGAGCTGTTCAAAGAGGCCAACGAGGCCTACGAAGTGCTTTCCGACGCCAGCAAACGCGCGGCCTACGATCAGTATGGCCATGCCGGTGTCGACCCAAGCATGGGTGGCGGCGGTGGTTTTGGTGGCGGTGCCGGTGGTGCCAACTTCTCCGATATCTTCGGTGATGTGTTCAGTGATTTCTTTGGCGGTGGCCGCGGCGGTGGTGGCGGTGGTCGTGGCGGTGCCCAGCGCGGCAGCGATCTGCGCTATACGCTGGAGCTGAATCTGGAAGAAGCGGTTCGCGGTACTAACGTGAATATCCGCGTTCCGACACTGGTCAACTGCAAGCCGTGCGATGGCAGCGGTGCCAAGAAAGGCTCGTCGCCCGTTACCTGCCCTACGTGCGGTGGTATCGGTCAGGTGCGCATGCAGCAGGGTTTCTTCTCTGTGCAGCAAACCTGCCCACGCTGCCATGGTCACGGCAAGATCATTTCCGACCCGTGCGATTCGTGCCACGGCGAAGGCCGTGTCGAAGAGTCCAAGACGCTTTCGGTCAAGGTGCCGCCAGGTGTCGATACCGGTGACCGCATTCGTCTGTCTGGCGAGGGCGAGGCGGGTACTCAGGGTGGGCCTACCGGTGACCTGTATGTCGTGATCAATGTGCGCGAACACGCGATCTTCCAGCGTGACGGCAAGCACCTGTTCTGCGAAGTGCCTATCAGCTTTACCGATGCGGCGCTGGGCGGCGAGCTTGAAGTGCCGACGCTCGATGGTCGCGTCAAACTGAAAATCCCCGAAGGTACCCAGACCGGCAAGCAGTTCCGCTTGCGTGGCAAGGGTGTCGCTCCGGTGCGTGGCGGCGGTGCCGGTGACTTGATGTGCCGTGTAGCAGTTGAAACCCCGGTTAACCTGAGCAAGCGTCAGCGCGAGCTGCTTGAAGAGTTCCGCACTTCGCTTGAAAACGACGAATCCCACTCTCCCAAGGCCAGTGGCTGGTTTGAGGGTGTGAAGCGTTTCTTCGGCGATCTGTAAGGCTTATCAACGGGAGCAGGGCATGCGACGTATTGCTGTAGTGGGCGCCGCCGGGCGCATGGGCAAGACCTTGATCGAGGCGGTTCAGCAGGCAGCGGGTGCCGGGTTGACCGCCGCTATCGATCGTCCTGACAGCACGCTGGTGGGTGCGGATGCAGGCGAGCTGGCTGCGCTGGGGCGTATCGGTGTGCCGTTGTCGGGCGACCTGGCAAAAGTGGCGGATGAGTTCGACGTTTTGATCGACTTCACCCACCCTTCAGTAACGCTGAAAAATCTGGCGTTCTGCCGTAAGGCCGGCAAGGCCATGATTATCGGCACGACTGGCTTCAGTGCCGAAGAGAAGCAGCGTCTGGTCGAAGCGGGTAAAGACATCCCGATTGTGTTCGCTGCCAACTTCAGCGTTGGTGTAAACCTTTGCTTGAAGTTGCTGGACACCGCCGCGCGTGTTCTGGGTGATGAGGTCGATATCGAAATCACCGAGGCGCACCACCGGCACAAGGTCGATGCGCCGTCCGGCACCGCCTTGCGCATGGGGGAAGTGGTTGCCAGTGCGCTGGGTCGCGACCTGGAAAAAGTCGCTGTCTACGGCCGTGAAGGCCAGACCGGCGCGCGTGATCGTCAGACCATCGGGTTTGCGACCATTCGTGCCGGTGACGTTGTCGGCGACCATACCGTGCTGTTCGCAGCAGACGGCGAGCGGGTCGAGATCACCCACAAGGCATCCAGTCGCATGACCTTTGCCAAGGGGGCCGTACGGGCTGCAATGTGGCTCGACGGCAAGGCGCCAGGGCTTTACGACATGCAGGATGTACTGGGCCTGCATTGATTTCATACAGGGCCATTCGTGGCCCTGTCGCATTTTCCCGCACTTCAGGCTCATTGGTGGTAGACCAAAAAGGGCCTTTTCTGTAAGCTACAGCTTTAGTGTGTCCACTAAAAGCGCGCAGATGATTCCATAAGAAAGCGGGGTGACGTAACTACGTCATTCCGCTTTTTTGCAGCCTGCGATCGCCCTTTCAGGTTTTATTTACGGGAGGTCTTCTTGACTAAGCCAGCCATACTCGCCCTTGCTGATGGCAGCATTTTTCGCGGCGAAGCCATTGGAGCCGACGGTCAGACCGTTGGTGAGGTGGTGTTCAACACCGCAATGACAGGCTATCAGGAAATTCTTACCGATCCTTCCTACGCCCAGCAAATCGTTACCCTGACTTACCCGCACATCGGCAATACCGGTACCACGCCTGAAGACGCAGAGTCCGATCGTGTCTGGTCCGCTGGCCTGGTCATCCGTGACCTGCCGCTGGTCGCCAGCAACTGGCGTAACAAGCTGTCCCTCGGTGATTACCTGAAAGCCAATAACGTCGTTGCCATCGCCGGTATCGACACGCGTCGCCTGACCCGCATCCTGCGTGAGAAAGGCGCCCAGAACGGCTGCATCATGGCTGGCGATAACATTTCCGAAGAAGCAGCCATCGCTGCTGCTCGCGGGTTCCCCGGCCTCAAAGGCATGGACCTGGCAAAGGAAGTCAGCACCAAGGACACTTACGAGTGGCGTTCCAGCGTCTGGAACCTGAAGACCGACAGCCACCCTGAAATCGCTGCTTCCGAACTGCCCTATCATGTGGTCGCTTACGACTACGGCGTCAAGGTCAACATTCTGCGCATGCTGGTCGAGCGCGGTTGCCGGGTGACTGTGGTGCCTGCGCAAACGCCTGCCAGCGACGTGCTTGCCTACAAGCCCGACGGTGTTTTCCTGTCCAACGGCCCTGGCGACCCCGAGCCGTGCGACTACGCCATCAAGGCGATCAGGGAAGTGCTGCAAACCGAAGTGCCGGTATTCGGTATCTGCCTGGGTCACCAGCTTCTGGCCTTGGCTGCCGGTGCCAAGACCGTGAAAATGGGCCACGGCCACCACGGTGCAAACCATCCTGTTCAGGATCTGGACACCGGTGTGGTCATGATCACCAGCCAGAACCACGGTTTTGCTGTTGATGAGGCCACACTTCCGGGCAATGTTCGCGCCATTCACAAGTCGCTGTTCGACGGCACCCTGCAGGGTATCGAGCTGACCGACAAGAGCGCGTTCAGCTTCCAGGGTCACCCTGAGGCGAGCCCGGGCCCGAATGACGTCGCGCCTCTGTTTGATCGCTTTATCGAAGCCATGGCCAAGCGACGCTGACCGGTTGCCTTGAGACTGTAATACGCAGGTGCCCTGGGCGGCCCCGGACTCAATGTCCGGTTGCTGCCGCCCAGGCCACCTCAAAGAAATGTTCAAGACGGCTTGCCGACTGACCTGCGGATTTGAGTGACAACCCATGCCAAAACGTACAGATATTAAAAGCATCCTGATTCTCGGCGCCGGCCCCATCGTGATCGGCCAGGCCTGTGAATTCGACTACTCCGGCGCCCAGGCCTGCAAGGCACTGCGCGAAGAGGGTTACCGCGTCATCCTGGTGAACTCCAACCCGGCCACCATCATGACCGACCCGGCCATGGCCGACGCCACCTACATCGAGCCGATCAAGTGGCAGACCGTTGCCAAGATCATCGAAAAAGAGCGTCCTGACGCACTGCTGCCAACCATGGGCGGCCAGACGGCTCTGAACTGCGCACTGGATCTGGAGCGCGAAGGCGTTCTGGAGAAGTTCGGCGTGGAGATGATCGGCGCCAACGCCGACACCATCGACAAGGCTGAAGACCGCTCGCGTTTCGACAAGGCCATGAAGTCTATCGGCCTGGCGTGCCCGCGTTCCGGTATCGCGCACAGCATGGAAGAAGCCAACGCGGTTCTCGAAAAGCTCGGCTTCCCGTGCATCATTCGTCCATCGTTCACCATGGGCGGCACGGGCGGCGGTATCGCGTACAACCGTGAAGAGTTCGAAGAAATCTGCGCTCGCGGTCTGGACCTGTCGCCGACCAAAGAGCTGCTGATCGACGAATCGCTGATCGGCTGGAAAGAGTACGAAATGGAAGTTGTCCGCGACAAAAAGGACAACTGCATCATCGTCTGCTCGATTGAAAACTTCGACCCGATGGGCGTGCACACCGGTGACTCCATCACCGTTGCTCCGGCACAGACTCTGACCGACAAGGAATACCAGATCCTGCGTAATGCCTCGCTGGCAGTGCTGCGCGAGATCGGCGTTGAAACCGGTGGTTCCAACGTTCAGTTCGGCATCTGCCCGGACACCGGCCGTATGGTCGTGATCGAGATGAACCCGCGCGTATCGCGTTCCTCGGCGCTGGCCTCCAAGGCGACCGGCTTCCCGATTGCACGCGTTGCCGCCAAGCTGGCAGTGGGTTACACCCTTGACGAGCTGTCGAACGAAATCACCGGCGGCAAGACCCCGGCTTCGTTCGAACCGTCGATCGACTACGTCGTCACCAAGCTGCCGCGTTTTGCTTTCGAGAAGTTCGCCAAGGCCGATGCCCGCCTGACCACTCAGATGAAGTCGGTCGGTGAAGTCATGGCCATCGGCCGTACCTTCCAGGAATCCCTGCAGAAAGCCCTGCGCGGTCTGGAAGTCGGCGTTTGCGGTCTAGATCCGAAGCTGGACCTGAGCCACCCTGAAAGCATGAGCACGCTCAAGCGCGAGCTGACTGTGCCGGGTGCCGAGCGTATCTGGTACGTCGCTGACGCCTTCCGCGCGGGCATGACGGTTGAAGATATCTTCGCCATGAACATGATTGACCCCTGGTTCCTGGTGCAGATCGAAGATCTGGTCAAGGACGAGGAGAAGGTCAAGACGCTGGGCCTGTCGGCAATCGATCGTGACCTGATGTTCCGCCTCAAGCGCAAGGGCTTCTCCGATGCGCGCCTGGCCAAGCTGGTCGGCGTCACCGAAAAGAACCTGCGTACGCATCGTCACAAGCTGGACGTGTTTCCGGTCTACAAGCGCGTCGACACCTGCGCTGCCGAGTTTGCAACCGACACCGCGTACCTGTACTCGACGTACGAAGAAGAGTGCGAAGCCAACCCTTCGACGCGCGACAAGATCATGATTCTCGGCGGTGGCCCTAATCGTATCGGCCAGGGTATTGAGTTCGACTACTGCTGTGTACACGCCGCCCTGGCGCTGCGTGAAGACGGGTACGAGACCATCATGGTCAACTGCAACCCGGAAACCGTTTCCACCGATTACGACACCTCTGACCGCCTGTACTTCGAGCCTGTCACCCTGGAAGACGTGCTGGAAATCGTCCGGGTCGAGAAGCCTAAAGGTGTGATCGTTCAGTACGGTGGCCAGACGCCGCTGAAACTGGCGCGTGCCCTTGAAGCAGCCGGTGTGCCGATCATCGGCACCAGCCCTGACGCCATTGACCGTGCGGAAGACCGTGAGCGCTTCCAGCAGATGGTCGAGCGCCTCAACCTGCGTCAGCCGCCAAATGCCACTGTGCGCAGCGAAGACGAAGCCATTCGTGCTGCGGCGAAGATCGGTTATCCGCTGGTGGTGCGCCCGTCCTATGTACTGGGCGGCCGCGCGATGGAAATCGTGTACCAGGAAGACGAGCTAAAGCGTTACCTGCGTGAAGCGGTTCAAGTGTCCAACGACAGCCCTGTACTGCTGGACCACTTCCTGAACTGTGCCATCGAAATGGACGTCGATGCGGTCTGCGACGGAACTGACGTGGTGATCGGCGCGATCATGCAGCACATCGAGCAGGCGGGCGTTCACTCCGGTGACTCCGCATGCTCGCTGCCGCCTTACTCGCTGCCTGCACACATCCAGGACGAAATGCGCGAGCAGGTCAAGAAAATGGCCCTGGAGCTGGGCGTTGTCGGCCTGATGAACGTACAGTTGGCACTTCAGGGCGAAGATATCTACGTCATTGAAGTCAACCCGCGTGCATCGCGTACCGTGCCGTTCGTTTCCAAATGCATCGGTGTTTCCCTGGCCATGATCGCGGCTCGCGTGATGGCAGGTAAAACCCTGAAAGAGCTGAACTTCACCAAGGAAATCATCCCGAACTTCTACAGCGTGAAAGAGGCAGTGTTCCCGTTTGCCAAATTCCCTGGCGTTGACCCGATCCTCGGTCCGGAAATGAAATCGACCGGCGAAGTGATGGGCGTGGGCGATACCTTCGGTGAAGCGTTCGCCAAGGCCCAGATGGGCGCGAGCGAAGTGCTGCCGACTGGCGGTACTGCTTTCATCAGTGTGCGTGACGATGACAAGCCTCTGGTTGAAGCGGTCGCCCGTGACCTGATCAATCTGGGTTTCGAGATTGTTGCTACCGCAGGTACTGCCAAGCTGATCGAAGCGGCAGGCCTGAAAGTACGTCGCGTGAACAAGGTGACCGAAGGGCGCCCACACGTGGTTGACATGATCAAGAATGACGAAGTTACCCTGATCATCAACACCACCGAAGGTCGTCAGTCGATCGCGGATTCCTACTCCATCCGTCGCAACGCCTTGCAGCACAAGATCTACTGCACCACTACCATTGCAGCAGGCGAAGCGATCTGTGAAGCGCTCAAATTCGGTCCCGAGAAGACCGTACGTCGCTTGCAGGATCTCCATGCAGGATTGAAGGCATGATCAAATACCCAATGACTGTTCAGGGCGCTCGCGCCCTGGAAGAAGAGCTGACTCACCTGACCAAGGTGATCCGTCCCAAGTTGAGCCAGGACATCGGTACTGCGCGCGAACTGGGCGACCTCAAGGAAAACGCCGAATACCACGCTGCCCGCGAGCAGCAGGGTATGGTCGAGGCGCGTATTCGTGATATCGAAGGCCGCATGCAGAACGCTGTGGTGATCGACGTTACGACTATTCCGCACACTGGCAAGGTGATTTTCGGCACGACAGTCGAAATCGCCAACGTCGAAACCGACGAAAGCGTTGTCTACCAGATCGTTGGTGAGGACGAGGCGGATATCAAGAAGGGCAAGATTTCAGTGGGTTCGCCCATTGCTCGTGCCTTGATTGCCAAGGAAGAGGGCGATGTCGTCGTCGTGAAAACGCCTAGCGGCGTTATCGAATACGAAATCATCGAAGTGCGTCACATCTGATGCCTGTCGCCCGCTTTGGCGGGCACAGTCAGCAGCAAAAAAGAGTCAGGGCACGCCTTTTGGCGGCCCTGACTTCTGTTTTTATCCGTGTGCGCGGTGGACGTTGGAGAGCTGCTTGTTTACCTTTGGGTTCTTGCGGTAGATCAGCGCCATTTTGCCGATGACCTGTACAAGGTCCGCCGAACCGGCCTTGCACAGTTCTGAAACGGCGCCCAGGCGGCTTTCGCGGTCAAGGATATTGAGCTTGATCTTGATCAGCTCGTGATCGCTCAATGCGCGTTCAAGCTCTGCAAGTACACCTTCAGTCAAACCATTGTCAGCCACGATCAACACCGGTTTCAGATGGTGGCCAATGGATTTGTATTGTTTCTTCTGCTCTGGAGTGAGCGGCATAATCTGACCTCTGCGTCTGATCTTTTAAAAGCGGCGGCCAGTTTACCCGAGCGAGTCCGGGACCGCCCAGTTAATCACGACTCGTTTATTTTTGAGGTGCCCCGTGGCCCGTTCCAAGACAAGCCATAACTGGCTCAAAGAACACTTCGACGACAAATACGTCAAAATGGCGCAGAAGGACGGTTACCGTTCGCGTGCCAGCTACAAGCTGCTCGAGATCCAGGAAAAGGACAAACTCATCCGTCCGGGCATGACCGTTATCGACCTTGGTGCTGCGCCGGGAGGCTGGTCGCAGGTGACCAGTCGTCTGATCGGCGGTCAAGGTCGTCTGATTGCTTCCGACATCCTTGAAATGGACAGCATCCCGGATGTGACCTTCATTCAGGGGGATTTTACCGAGGACAAGATTCTCGAGCAGATCCTGGAGGCAGTCGGTAATACGCAGGTAGACCTTGTGATTTCCGATATGGCCCCCAATATGAGTGGATTGAGCGCTGTAGATATGCCGCGTGCGATGTTTCTCTGTGAATTGGCGCTCGATCTGGCCGGTCGGGTACTACGTCCCGGTGGCGATTTTCTGATCAAGGTCTTCCAGGGTGAAGGCTTCGATGTCTACCACAAGGATATTCGCAAGCTGTTTGACAAGGTGCAGATGCGCAAGCCTTCGTCATCCCGCGACAGGTCACGTGAGCAATATCTGCTGGCTCGCGGCTTTCGTGGAATCGACGGGGCAGCCAGCATCGAACGTTTTTGAAGGGGCGCGATAGCTTTTTTCAAATGGCGTTGCCGATGCAGCATGACTGAACATTGTGTTGTCAAAGTTTCACAAAGGGTTACAGACGGTGTCTGCCGTATCTGTAGGTTCTGTAGTAAGTTAGGCCGGTGAATATCATGCGAGGCACGCTTGCTGCGTGGAGCTTGCTTCAGAGGGTAGCTAATTGAACGATATGGCAAAGAATTTGATCCTGTGGTTGATCATCGCGGCTGTCCTGGTGACGGTGATGAACAACTTCTCCAGCCCTAACGAGCCGCAGAACCTCAACTATTCCGAGTTCATCCAGCAGGTCAAGGATGGCAAGGTCGAGAAGGTCTCTGTCGACGGCTACGTCATTACGGGCAAGCGCAGTGATGGCGACACCTTCAAGACCATCCGGCCGAACATCCCGGACAATGGTCTGATCGGTGATCTGGTCAGCAACAACGTCGTGATCGAAGGCAAGCAGCCTGAGCAGCAGAGCATCTGGACCCAGTTGCTGGTGGCCAGCTTCCCGATACTGGTGATCATCGCGGTGTTCATGTTCTTCATGCGCCAGATGCAGGGCGGGGCGGGCGGCAAGGGCGGCCCGATGAGCTTCGGCAAGAGCAAGGCGCGTCTGCTGTCTGAAGATCAGGTCAAGACCACTCTGGCCGATGTTGCCGGTTGTGACGAAGCCAAGGAAGAAGTCGGCGAACTGGTCGAGTTCCTCCGTGATCCGGGCAAGTTCCAGCGTCTGGGCGGCCGCATCCCGCGTGGTGTGCTGATGGTCGGTCCTCCGGGTACCGGTAAGACACTGATCGCCAAGGCCATTGCTGGCGAGGCGAAAGTGCCGTTCTTCACCATTTCCGGTTCTGATTTCGTCGAGATGTTCGTGGGTGTTGGTGCAAGCCGCGTCCGTGACATGTTCGAACAGGCCAAGAAACATGCTCCTTGCATCATCTTCATCGACGAAATCGATGCTGTCGGTCGCCATCGTGGCGCTGGCATGGGTGGTGGTCACGACGAGCGTGAACAGACTCTCAACCAGTTGCTGGTCGAGATGGACGGTTTTGAAATGAATGACGGCATCATCGTCATTGCCGCTACCAACCGTCCTGACGTACTGGACCCGGCGCTGTTGCGTCCAGGTCGTTTCGACCGCCAGGTAGTTGTAGGTCTGCCGGACATTCGTGGCCGCGAGCAGATCCTCAAGGTTCACATGCGCAAGGTTCCGATGGGCGAAGACGTCAACGCAGGCGTTATCGCTCGCGGTACGCCGGGTTTCTCCGGTGCCGATCTGGCTAACCTGGTCAACGAAGCGTCGCTGTTCGCTGCTCGCTCCGGCAAGCGCGTCGTAGAGATGAAAGAGTTCGAACTTGCCAAGGACAAGATCATGATGGGCGCTGAGCGCAAATCGATGGTCATGTCCGAAAAGGAAAAGCGCAACACGGCTTACCACGAAGCGGGACACGCTATCGTCGGACGCCTGGTGCCTGAGCATGATCCGGTTTACAAGGTCTCCATCATTCCGCGCGGTCGTGCGCTGGGTGTGACGATGTTCCTGCCGGAAGAAGACCGTTACAGCCTGTCCAAGCGTGCGTTGATCAGCCAGATCTGCTCGCTGTACGGTGGCCGTATCGCGGAAGAAATGACCCTTGGCTTCGATGGCGTCACAACCGGTGCCTCCAATGACATCATGCGTGCCAGCCAGATTGCCCGGAACATGGTCACCAAGTGGGGGCTGTCTGAAAAACTCGGCCCGCTGATGTACTCGGAAGACGAAGATGCAGGTTACCTGGGGCGCGGCAGCAGCCAGAACTCCAGTGTTTCCGGCGATACTGCCAAGCTCATCGACTCCGAAGTGCGCAGCATCATTGATCACTGCTACGGCACTGCCAAGCAGTTGCTGACGGACAATCGTGACAAGCTTGAAGCGATGGCCGATGCGCTGATGAAGTATGAAACCATTGATGCCGATCAGATCGACGACATCATGACCGGTCGCGTGCCTCGTGAACCGCGTGACTGGGGCGGTGGTTCGGGTACCAGCGGTACTCCGATCACACCTGACCCTCGTCCGGAAACTCCGATTGGCGGCCCTGCTGCCGAGCACTAAGGTCTGACATGACATCTGCGCTGTACCCAACCCGGTTGCCTTGCGGCAATCGGGTTCTTGATTTGGCCCGTACGCATGTGATGGGTATCCTCAATGCAACCCCAGACTCGTTTTCGGATGGCGGCCGCTACAGCCAGCTTGATGCTGCCTTGCGTCATGCCGAGGCGATGGTGCTGGCAGGTGCCACACTGATCGACGTTGGTGGAGAGTCGACGCGCCCTGGTGCGCGTCCGGTGTCTGCGTCAGAAGAGGTCGAGCGTGTGGCGCCGGTGGTTGAGGTCATCGCGCGCGAGCTGGATGTGATCATCTCTGTGGACACCTCCACGCCTGAGGTCATGCTGGCGACGGCTGGCCTGGGTGCCGGGCTTATCAATGACGTCCGCTCGCTTCAGCGGCCAGGAGCGCTTGAGGCGGCTGCAAGCACTGGTTTGCCGGTGTGTCTCATGCACATGCTGGGTGAGCCCGGAACCATGCAGAATGACCCGCACTACGAAGACCTGATGGGCGAGGTTTGTGCCTTCCTGGCTGAGCGGATGAAACAGTGTGTTGCGGCGGGAATCGGTCAGCAGCAGATCATTCTTGATCCGGGCTTTGGCTTTGCCAAGACGCTGGAGCACAATCTGAGTCTGTTCAAGCATATGGAGGTGCTGCAAGCGCTCGGCAGGCCTTTGCTGGTAGGTGTTTCACGCAAAAGCATGATTGGTGCTGTATTGGGGCGCTCCGTAGATCAGCGTCTATCCGGTGGGCTGGCCCTGGCTGCTTTGGCTATGACCAAGGGAGCCCGAATTCTACGTGTGCACGATGTCGCCGAAACGGCTGACGTGGTGCGCATGATCGCAGCTGTCCAGGCAGCTGAATAACAACAGTGGGGCATCCATGACTACCAGAAAATATTTCGGAACCGACGGCATTCGTGGTCGCGTAGGGCAATTTCCGATCACGCCCGAGTTCATGCTGAAACTGGGTTGGGCTGCAGGCATGGCCTTTCGCAAGATGAGCGCCTGCCGGATTCTCGTCGGCAAGGACACGCGCATCTCCGGCTACATGTTCGAATCCGCCCTTGAGGCCGGGCTCTCTGCGGCCGGTGCTGACGTGCTCCTGCTGGGGCCTATGCCGACACCTGCGATTGCCTACCTGACACGTACGTTTCATGCCGAAGCAGGCATCGTGATCAGTGCCTCGCATAATCCGCACTACGACAACGGCATCAAATTCTTCTCCGGTCAGGGCACCAAACTGCCTGACGAGATCGAAATGATGATCGAAGAGCTGCTCGATGCGCCGATGACCGTGGCGGAGTCCGAGAACCTCGGCAAGGTTTCGCGAATCAACGATGCCGCAGGGCGTTACATCGAATTCTGCAAAAGCAGCGTGCCGACCAGCACCGACTTTGCCGGCCTGAAGGTGGTCATCGACTGCGCGCACGGTGCGACCTACAAGGTTGCGCCCAACGTCTTTCGTGAGCTTGGCGCGCAGGTTGTGGTGCTTTCTGCGCAGCCTGACGGTCTCAATATCAACAAGAATTGCGGCTCCACTCACATGGAAGCCTTGCAGGCGGCAGTGGTCGCAGAGCATGCCGACATGGGCATCGGCTTCGACGGTGACGGCGACCGCGTATTGATGGTCGACCATACCGGGACCATCGTCGATGGTGACGAGCTGCTTTACATCATTGCCCGTGATCTGCATGAGCGTGGGCGCTTGCAGGGTGGCGTCGTCGGCACGTTGATGAGTAATCTCGGGCTTGAACTGGCCTTGGCCGAGCAGAACATCCCGTTTGTTCGTGCCAACGTCGGTGACCGTTATGTGATCGCCGAGCTGCTTGAGCGCAACTGGCAGATCGGCGGTGAAAACTCCGGCCATATCGTGTGCTTCCAGCACGCTACTACCGGTGATGCGATCATTGCATCGTTGCAGGTGATACTGGCTCTGCGTCGCAGCGGCATCAGCCTCGCCGAAGCGCGCCTGAAACTGCGCAAATGCCCGCAGATCCTGATCAATGTGCGTTTTGCAGGTTCAGGTGTAGACCCGGTTTCGCACCCTTCGGTCCAGCAAGCCTGTGCACGTGTTACCGAGCAGATGGCCGGACGGGGCAGGGTGCTGCTGCGCAAGTCGGGCACAGAGCCTTTGGTGCGCGTGATGGTCGAAGGTGAGGATGAAACCCAGGTCAGATCGTATGCCGAAGAGCTCGCAAAACTGGTTGCTGAAGTTTGCGCCTGATTTCGGCTTGCCAGTGTCGGAAGTGTTGGGTAACATCTGCGCCCACTTTGACCCACGAGGTGTAGCATGCGTCGCCCAATGGTAGCTGGGTAACTGGAAAATGCACGGTACCCGCGCCAGCGTCGCTGAGCTGATCGAGGGTTTGGGCAAGCAGGTGTTACCTGGCAGCGTCGATATCGCCGTAATGCCTGCAAGTCTGTTTACCAATCAGGTGATCGAAGGGCTTCAGGCAACGTCGATCATCGTCGGTGCGCAGGATGCAGCCATTCAGGCTGAGCAGGGCGCGCTGACCGGTGAGATAGCGTCGAGTCAGCTGGCTGATGCAGGTTGCAAACTGGTACTTGTCGGGCACTCCGAACGTCGTCAGTTGATCGGCGAGCAGGATGATGTCCTCAACAAGAAGTTTGCGGCGATCCAGGCAAGCGGTCTGACACCTGTGCTTTGCATAGGCGAAACGCTCGAAGAGCGCAAGGCTGGGCAGACGCTTGAGGTTGTCGGGCGTCAGCTGGACAGTGTTATCGCCGAGTTTGGCGTCAGCGCACTGATCAATGCCGTAATTGCCTACGAGCCGGTCTGGGCCATTGGCACCGGATTGACTGCTTCGCCTCAAGAAGCGCAGGAAGTGCACGCAGCAATCCGTGCGCAACTGGCAAAAGAGAATGCCGAAGTCGCACAAGGCGTGCGACTTCTCTATGGCGGCAGCGTGAAGGCGGCCAATGCGGTCGAGCTCTTCAGCATGCCGGATATCGATGGGGGGCTCATTGGTGGAGCTTCCCTGAATGCAGATGAGTTCGGTGCGATCTGTCGCGCCGCGGGAAACTGAAAAAATGCTGGAAACAGTCGTAATCGTTTTTCACCTGTTGGGCGCTCTGGGCGTTGTCGCTTTGGTATTGCTGCAGCAGGGTAAAGGTGCTGACGCCGGTGCGTCGTTCGGAGCAGGTGCATCAAATACTGTCTTCGGAGGTCAAGGAACCTCTACCTTTCTCAGTAAGTTTACTGCTATACTTGCAGCATGTTTTTTCATAACCAGCTTGGGGTTAGGTTACTTTGCTAAAGAGAAAGCTCAACAGCTGACTCAAGTAGGTTTGCCAGATCCCGCAGTACTGGAAGTGAAGCAAAAGCCGGCAGCAGATGATGTACCGGTTCTCGAAGGGCAAAAGCCAGCTGTTGTTCCAGCTGACGTACCTCAAGCCCCAGAGAAGAAGTAAAAAAGAATTCGGCGATGTTTCGTGAGGTCGCCAAAAAGTTGTAATGCCGAGGTGGTGGAATTGGTAGACACGCAACCTTGAGGTGGTTGTGCCCAATGGGTGTAGGGGTTCGAGTCCCCTTCTCGGTACCAATTAACAAGGGAGCCCGCATTCGCGGGCTTTCTTGTAGGTGGATGTTGGATTGACCCAGCAATGGATCGGTCGTATACTTCCGCCCCAGCTTTGTCGCGGGGTGGAGCAGTTTGGTAGCTCGTCGGGCTCATAACCCGAAGGTCGTTGGTTCAAATCCAGCCCCCGCAACCAGTTTTAGCGGAGCCCCTTTTAAGGGGCTTTTTGTTAGCTGGACAGTACATGACGTCGATGTTCAGCGGCGTTTTCAGGGATGGGCTTTTGCCCATTTTTTTATTTCTAAAGCATGCACGAGGGGGTTCAGGTGTCGAGCAAGCTAGAACAGTTGCAGGACTTGTTGGCCCCGGTGGTCGTAGCCCTTGGCTATCAATGCTGGGGGATCGATTTCAGTTCCCAGGGCAAGCATTCGGTGCTGCGCATTTATATTGATAAGGAAGGTGGTGTTCTGGTCGACGACTGCGCAATCGTAAGTCGCCAGATCAGCGGTGTATTGGACGTAGAAGATCCGATCAGCACTGAATACACCCTTGAAGTATCGTCTCCTGGCATGGAGCGCCCGCTGTTCACTATTGAGCAGTTTGCTTCGTACGCCGGGGAACAAGTGAAAATAAAGCTGCGTTCACCTTTCGAAGGGCGACGCAACTTTCAAGGCCTTCTCCGCGGGGTGGAGGAGCAGGATGTCGTGGTGCAGGTTGAAGACCATGAGTTCCTGTTGCCGATCGACATGATCGACAAGGCCAACATTATTCCCACGTTTGACTGAGACGTGCCGGTTACTGCGGATCCCGCGGATCCAATGGCTTGCGAAAGGCGAGGCGTACGATGAGCAAAGAAGTACTGCTGGTTGTTGAGTCGGTGTCCAATGAAAAGGGCGTTCCGGCAAGTGTAATTTTTGAAGCGCTGGAGCTGGCTCTTGCCACCGCTACCAAGAAACGTTTTGAAGATGAAGTAGAACTGCGTGTAGAGATCAATCGCCAGACAGGCAACTACGAGACTTTCCGTCGCTGGACAGTTGTCGAAGACGAAGATCTGGACGATCCTGCGTACGAATTGGCCGTAGACCAGGCTCAAGTCAAGAAGCCAGGTGCCGTTGCGGGCGACCTGATCGAAGAAAAAATCGATTCCATCGAATTCGGTCGTATCGCCGCACAGACCGCCAAGCAAGTCATTGTGCAGAAAGTTCGTGAAGCCGAGCGTGCTCAGGTAGTCGACGCCTACCGTGAGCGTCTGGGTGAAATCATTTCTGGTACTGTTAAAAAGGTTACGCGTGACAATGTCATCGTTGACCTGGGTAACAATGCCGAAGCCTTGCTGGCTCGTGAAGACATCATTTCCCGGGAAACTTTCCGGGTCGGTGTTCGCGTCCGTGCTTTGCTGAAGGAAATTCGTACTGAAAACCGTGGTCCTCAGCTGATTCTGTCGCGTACTGCGCCAGAGATGCTGATCGAGCTTTTCCGCATTGAAGTGCCGGAAATTGCCGAAGGTCTCATCGAGGTGATGGCTGCCTCCCGTGACCCGGGTTCTCGTGCGAAAATCGCTGTTCGCTCCAAGGATAAACGAATCGATCCGCAAGGTGCCTGTATCGGCATGCGCGGTTCGCGAGTTCAGGCTGTTTCCGGCGAGCTGGGTGGCGAGCGTGTGGATATCGTTCTTTGGGACGATAACCCGGCGCAGTTCGTGATCAATGCAATGTCTCCTGCAGAAGTAGCGGCAATCATCGTAGATGAAGACGCGCATGCAATGGACATCGCAGTGGGAGCGGACAACCTGGCCCAGGCTATTGGTCGTGGCGGTCAGAACGTGCGTCTGGCGAGCCAGTTGACTGGCTGGACCCTGAACGTAATGACCGAATCGGACATCCAGGCCAAGCAGCAAGCTGAAACCGGTGACATCCTGCGCAATTTCATCGAAGAACTCGAAGTCGATGAAGAATTGGCACAGGTGCTGGTTGATGAAGGCTTCACCAGCCTGGAAGAGATTGCCTACGTACCGTTGGAAGAAATGCTCAACATCGACGGCTTTGACGAAGACATCGTCAACGAGCTTCGCGCTCGTGCCAAGGATCGTTTGTTGACTAAAGCCATCGCTACAGAGGAAAAGCTGGCAGACGCCCATCCGGCCGAAGACCTGCTCTCGCTTGAGGGTATGGACAAGGATTTGGCGATGGAACTGGCGGTGCGCGGCGTAATTACCCGCGAAGACCTGGCCGAGCAGTCTATAGATGACCTGCTCGACATCGACGGCATTGACGATGATCGTGCCGGCAAGTTGATCATGGCCGCCCGAGCCCACTGGTTCGAGTAATTGGGCGCGGCCTGAGGAGAGAAGTGCATGACGCAAGTCACGGTGAAAGAACTGGCCAAAGTGGTCGACACACCGGTAGAGCGCCTGTTACAGCAGATGCGTGAGGCAGGTCTGCCGCACACCGCCGCCGAGCAAGTTGTGACCGATAACGAAAAACAAGCCTTGTTGACGCACCTGAAAAGCGGTCACAAGGCCAAGGTGGAAGAGCCTCGCAAGATTACCTTGCAGCGCAAGACCACCAGCACCCTGCGCGTTGCTGGCAGCAAGAGCATCAGCGTTGAAGTGCGCAAGAAGAAAGTCTTTGTGCAGCGTAGCCCGGAAGAGATCGAAGCCGAGCGCAAGCGCGAGATGGACGAACGCCGTGCGGTAGAAAATGCCGCTCGTCAAAAGGCTGAAGAAGAAGCCAAGCGTCGCGCTGAAGAAGATGCGCGCAATCAGCCTGCCCCCGGCCAGCCTGCTGCGGCACCTGAGCAACCTGTTGCTGCAGCCGAGCCTGTGCGTGAAGCGCCAGCACCAGCAGCGGCTGCTCCGGCACCTGCCAGCGCAGCGCCGTCTGCTGACGCTCGCAAGCGTGACGAACAGCGTCGCCCTGACAAGCCTCGTGCTGACGACCGCAATGCCCGCGGCGGCGACGGGGAGCGTAAAAACGCTCCGCATCGCGCTTCGGTCAAGGAGAAGGCTCCAGCCCCTCGCGTTGCTCCTCGTACTACCGACGAAGAAAGCGACAGCTTCCGTCGTGGTGGTCGCGGCAAGTCCAAGCTGAAGAAGCGCAATGCACATGGTTTCCAGAGCCCTACCGGCCCTGTGATCCGTGACGTTGCCATCGGCGAGACCATCACTGTCGGCGAATTGTCGGCACAGATGTCGGTCAAGGCTGCTGAAGTCATCAAGTTCATGTTCAAGATGGGCACTCCGGTGACCATCAACCAGGTACTGGATCAGGAAACTGCCCAGTTGATCGCCGAAGAGCTGGGCCACAAGGTCACGCTGGTCAGCGACAACGCCCTGGAAGATTCCCTGGCCGAATCGCTGAAGTTCGAAGGTGAGTCGTTCTCCCGTGCACCGGTTGTGACCGTAATGGGCCACGTCGACCACGGTAAGACCTCGCTGCTCGACTACATTCGTCGTGCCAAGGTTGCAGCTGGCGAAGCCGGCGGCATCACCCAGCACATCGGTGCCTACCACGTTGAAACCGAACGCGGCATGGTCACGTTCCTCGACACCCCTGGTCACGCCGCGTTTACCGCCATGCGTGCCCGTGGTGCCAAGGCAACGGATATCGTGATTCTGGTGGTTGCAGCTGACGACGGCGTGATGCCGCAGACCATCGAAGCTGTTCAGCACGCTGTAGCGGCTGGCGTTCCGCTGGTTGTTGCGGTGAACAAGATCGACAAGCCTGGTGCTGACCTCGATCGTATCCGCAGCGAGCTGTCGGTCCATGGCGTGACGTCCGAAGAGTGGGGCGGTGATACGCCTTTCGTTTCGGTATCCGCGAAAATGGGTACTGGCGTCGACGAGCTGCTGGAAGCTGTTCTGTTGCAAGCTGAAGTTCTGGAACTCAAGGCAACTCCTTCGGCCCCGGGTCGTGGTGTTGTTGTCGAGTCCCGTCTGGACAAGGGTCGTGGTCCGGTCGCTACTGTTCTGGTTCAGGACGGTACGCTGCGTCAGGGCGACATGGTTCTGGTCGGTTCGAACTTCGGCCGCATCCGCGCCATGCTCGACGAGAACGGCAAGCCGGTCAAAGAAGCAGGTCCTTCGATCCCGGTCGAAATCCTGGGTCTTGACGGTACTCCGGATGCTGGCGACGAGATGTCGGTGCTGGCTGACGAGAAGAAAGCCCGCGAAGTCGCTCTGTTCCGCCAAGGCAAGTTCCGCGAGGTCAAACTGGCTCGCGCTCATGCCGGCAAGCTGGAGAACATCTTCGAGAACATGGGTCAGGAAGAGAAGAAGACGCTTAACATCGTCCTCAAATCCGACGTCCGCGGTTCTCTGGAAGCATTGCAGGGCGCCCTCGGCGGCCTGGGTAACGACGAAGTGCAAGTGCGCGTAGTCGGTGGCGGTGTCGGTGGTATCACCGAGAGCGACGCCAACTTGGCACTGGCCTCCAACGCTGTACTGTTTGGCTTCAACGTGCGTGCCGATGCTGGCGCGCGCAAGATTGTCGAGCAGGAAGGTCTGGATATGCGTTACTACAACGTGATCTACGACATCATCGAAGACGTCAAGAAAGCCCTCACCGGTATGCTTGGCAGCGACGTCCGGGAGAATATCCTGGGTATTGCCGAAGTCCGCGATGTGTTCCGTTCGCCGAAATTCGGCGCGATCGCAGGCTGTATGGTTCTGGAAGGCACTGTCTACCGTAACCGTCCGATTCGTGTTCTGCGCGAAGACATCGTTATCTTTGAAGGCGAGCTGGAATCCCTGCGCCGCTTCAAGGACGACGCTGCCGAAGTACGTGCAGGCATGGAATGCGGTATTGGCGTCAAGAGCTACAACGACGTCAAGGTCGGTGACAAGATCGAAGTCTTCGAGAAGGTCCAAGTGGCTCGCAGCCTCTAAATCGCGAGCTTCAGGAGCCATGGTGGGAGCTTCGCATGCAAATGCCCTGCTTCCCCCATGGGCTCTAAACGCAACGCCCGGTCTGGCAATTGTCAGGCCGGGCGTTTGCCGCTTTCAGACTGTCAGGGTTTGGTCCCGGATCAGTAACAGGTAACAAGCATGGCAAAAGAATACAGCCGTACCCAACGCATTGGCGATCAGATGCAGCGCGAGCTGGCGCAACTGATCCGTCGCGAAATCAAGGACCCACGCGTGGGTCTGGTCACTATCACCGCCGTAGACGTCAGCCGTGACGTGGGTCATGCGAAGATTTTCATGACCGTCATGGGCCAGGACAGCGCGGAAGAGATCGCACAGACCATCAAGGTGCTCAACTCTGCCGCAGGCTTCCTGCGCATGCAGCTGGCACGCGAAATGAAGCTGCGCAGCGTGCCTCAACTGCATTTCCACTACGACGAAAGCGTCGTGCGTGGTGCGCATCTCTCGGCACTGATCGAGCGTGCAGTGGCACAGGACTGTCAGCATCAGGAAGGCTCGGCATCGCCAGACGCAAAGCCTGAAAGTACCGAGGAATAAAGAGTGGCTCAGGTCAAGCGTATACGCCGCAACGTCAGCGGGATCATCCTGCTCGACAAGCCACTGGGTTTCACTTCCAACGCCGCTTTGCAAAAGGTTCGCTGGCTGCTCAATGCCGAGAAAGCCGGGCATACGGGCAGTCTTGATCCTCTGGCAACGGGTGTTTTGCCGTTGTGCTTTGGCGAAGCGACCAAGTTTTCCCAGTACCTGCTCGATTCGGACAAGTCCTACGAGACTCTGGCGCAGTTGGGCAAGACCACCACGACCGCCGACTCTGAAGGCGAGGTTTTGCTCACGCGTCCGG
Source organism: Pseudomonas savastanoi (assembly GCF_020917325.1). Classification (NCBI taxonomy): domain Bacteria; kingdom Pseudomonadati; phylum Pseudomonadota; class Gammaproteobacteria; order Pseudomonadales; family Pseudomonadaceae; genus Pseudomonas; species Pseudomonas savastanoi. The sequence continues at coordinate 4,926,560 of NZ_CP076652.1, read as the reverse complement.
TGACCGTTGGTCGCGACGATATTGAAGCGGCGTTGCCGCATTTTCGTGGGCAAATCAGCCAGATACCTCCCATGTACTCGGCCCTCAAGCGTGATGGCCAGCCACTTTATAAGCTGGCACGTGCAGGGGAAGTAGTGGAGCGCGAGCCCCGTTCTGTTACTATTGCGCGCCTGGAATTACTTGCTTGCGAAGGCGACACAGCACGTCTGTCCGTCGATTGCAGTAAAGGCACCTATATCCGTACGCTGGTCGAGGATATTGGTGAAAAGCTCGGTTGTGGTGCTTACGTCGCAGAGCTGCGCCGTACTCAGGCGGGGCCTTTCACGCTGGCTCAGACGGTTACGCTGGAAGAGCTGGAGCAAGTGCATGCCGACGGCGGCAATGAGGCGGTTGACCGCTTCCTGATGCCATCGGACAGCGGTCTGCTGGACTGGCCGCTGCTGAAGTTTTCGGAGCACAGTTCGTTTTACTGGTTGCACGGGCAGCCAGTGCGCGCGCCGGACGCACCGAAATTCGGTATGGTTCGTGTGCAGGATCACGAAGGTCGCTTCATCGGTATCGGTGAAGTCGGCGAAGACGGGCGTATTGCGCCGCGTCGATTGATTCGGTCAGAGTGACCGGAACCAGTCCGTCCGCAGGCTAGCCTGCGAGCGGGGTGGAACGAGGATGGCTGTCAACAGGCACGGTCATACCTCCTTTTTTAATACGAGGATCTGTCCTCGGCCTGTTGGAAACGTTTCTCCGGAAGCGCTTCCTTGAACAAAAGGATTGCCCACATGGCACTCAGCGTTGAAGAAAAAGCTCAGATCGTAACCGACTACCAGCAAGCTGTTGGTGATACTGGTTCGCCAGAAGTGCAAGTTGCACTGCTGACCGCCAACATCAACAAACTGCAAGGCCACTTCAAGGCCAACGGTAAGGACCACCACTCGCGTCGTGGTCTGATCCGTATGGTAAACCAGCGTCGCAAGCTGCTGGATTACCTGAAAGGTAAGGACGTTAGCCGTTACAGCGCCCTGATCGGTCGTCTGGGTCTGCGTCGCTAATAACGACGTTGCTAGAGGTTGGTTGTCTGTCACGATCCGTCGGGTTTTCCCGGTGGTTCTGGCAGGCTCCCAGCCTCAAGTTTTATCTGGACTGTGGAAGGGGCCGATTCCCCACGCTGCCCAAGAATTCGCAAGAAACCAGTTCCCCAAGAGCCACAAAGAAAGGTAGGAAACCGTGAACCCGGTAATCAAAAAGTTTCAGTTCGGTCAATCGACCGTAACCCTCGAGACAGGCCGTATCGCCCGTCAAGCCTCTGGCGCAGTATTGGTCACCGTTGACGACGACGTCAGCGTACTCGTGACTGTGGTCGGCGCCAAACAGGCTGACGCTGGCAAAGGCTTCTTCCCTCTGTCCGTGCACTATCAGGAAAAAACCTACGCTGCCGGCAAGATTCCTGGTGGTTTCTTCAAGCGTGAAGGCCGTCCTTCCGAGAAGGAAACCCTGACCTCGCGCCTGATCGACCGTCCGATCCGCCCGTTGTTTCCAGAAGGCTTCATGAACGAAGTGCAGGTTGTCTGCACCGTCGTCTCCACCAGCAAGAAAATCGATCCGGACATCGCTGCGATGATCGGTACTTCGGCTGCACTGGCCATCTCCGGTATTCCGTTTGACGGTCCGGTCGGTGCTGCGCGCGTTGCTTTCCACGAAAGCACCGGCTACCTGCTGAACCCGACTTACGAGCAACTGCAGGCTTCGAGCCTGGACATGGTCGTAGCCGGTACTTCCGAAGCCGTTCTGATGGTTGAATCTGAAGCCAAAGAGCTGACCGAAGACCAGATGCTGGGCGCTGTGCTTTTCGCCCATGACGAATTCCAGGTGGTGATCAACGCCATCAAGGAACTCGCTGCAGAAGCCGCCAAGCCTGTCTGGGCCTGGCAGCCGAAGCCTGAGGCAACCGCACTGCTGGGCGCTATCCGTGCCGAGTTCGGCGACGCGATCTCCCAGGCTTACACCATCACTGTCAAAGCCGACCGCTATGCGCGTCTGGGCGAGCTGAAAGATCAGGTCGTTGCCAAGCTGGCTGTCGAAGAAGGCAGCCCGTCTGCCAGCGAAGTCAAAGCTGCTTTCGGTGAAATCGAATACCGCACCGTTCGCGAAAATATCGTCAACGGCAAGCCGCGTATCGATGGTCGCGATACCCGTACCGTTCGCCCGCTGAACATCGAAGTTGGCGTTCTGCCGAAGACTCACGGTTCGGCACTGTTCACCCGTGGCGAAACTCAGGCGCTGGTTGTTGCGACGCTGGGTACCGCGCGTGACGCACAGCTGCTCGACACCCTTGAAGGCGAGAAAAAAGACCCCTTCATGCTGCACTACAACTTCCCTCCGTTCTCGGTGGGCGAGTGTGGTCGTATGGGCGGCGCGGGTCGTCGTGAAATCGGTCACGGTCGTCTGGCACGCCGCAGCGTACAGGCCATGCTGCCGGGCGCTGACGTATTTCCGTACACCATCCGTGTTGTGTCGGAAATCACCGAGTCCAACGGTTCCAGCTCCATGGCTTCGGTCTGCGGCGCTTCTCTGGCACTGATGGACGCTGGTGTTCCAATGAAGGCACCGGTTGCCGGTATCGCCATGGGCCTGGTCAAGGAAGGCGAGAAATTCGCCATTCTGACCGACATCCTTGGTGACGAAGACCACTTGGGCGACATGGACTTCAAGGTAGCCGGTACCTCTAAAGGTGTTACCGCGCTGCAGATGGACATCAAGATCAAAGGCATCACCGAAGAAATCATGGAGATCGCCCTGGGTCAGGCCCTGGAAGCTCGCCTGAACATCCTCGGTCAGATGAACCAGATCATCGGTCAGTCGCGTAACGAACTGTCGGCCAACGCTCCGACCATGATCGCGATGAAGATCGACACCGACAAGATCCGTGACGTGATCGGCAAGGGTGGCGCAACCATCCGTGCCATCTGCGAAGAGACCAAGGCTTCGATCGACATCGAAGACGACGGCTCGATCAAGATCTTCGGCGAGTCCAAGGAAGCGGCTGAGGCAGCACGTCAGCGCGTTCTGGGCATTACCGCAGAAGCCGAGATCGGCAAGATCTACGTCGGTAAGGTTGAGCGCATCGTCGATTTCGGCGCGTTCGTCAACATCCTGCCGGGCAAGGACGGTCTGGTTCACATCTCGATGCTGAGCGATGCTCGCGTAGAGAAAGTGACCGATATCCTCAAGGAAGGTCAGGAAGTCGAAGTGCTGGTACTGGACGTGGACAACCGCGGTCGTATCAAGCTGTCGATCAAAGACGTAGCGGCAGCGAAAGCGTCGGGCGTCTGATTGACCTGAGCGGCGTGTGAAAAAGGACTCTTCGGAGTCCTTTTTTTATGAGCGCAATTAGAGGGTTACAAACGGGGCATGCAAACTGCTCGGTGCAAACATGCATCTTGCAAGCCCGATTAGTGACGAACGGGCAAACTGCACGACCTGGTGGAAAACAAAAAAACACAACCTTATGATTTTAAAGGGTTTTTAGTATATTTGGTTTTTGGCACACCGCTTGCGATATACCTGTTAACCCTGCCACCACACGCTGGTGCAGATTTCGAGAAAAACAGGAGTTATCGTATGAAGAAGTTCGCTATTGCCGCTGCTACCGCTACTGCCCTGACTCTGACCATGGCCAACGCTGCTTTCGCACAGACCTCGGCTCAAGCGCCAATGGTTCTGGCAGCTAACACCACTACTCAAGAAGTCAAAGAAGATACTTCTGATACCTGGATCACCACCAAAGTCAAAGCTGACCTGCTGACCGAGAAAGGCATCCCAGGTTCGGACATCAAGGTTGAGACCAACAAAGGTGTGGTTTCCCTGTCCTCCATGGTAAAAGTTACCGAAGCTCAGAAAAACACCGCCGTCGCTATCACCAAGAAAATCAAAGGTGTTAAAGACGTATCGGCTGCTGGCCTGAAAGCCGAGTAATCGAATACTGCCCATGAACAGCCGCAGTCATTGATTGATGGAAAGTTCATGCGAGGCTACAAGGATGTAGCCATTAAAGGCCCCGACTGAAGAGTCGGGGCCTTTTCTATGGCGCTACGAAACATATGAAGGGAAGGGGAGCTGGGGGATCAGTTGCGGCGTTTGCTCTCGATGCCTACCAGGCGACCGCCTTCAAAGCGCAGGTACTGATACATGCCGTTATCAGGACCGTAGATCCATTCCTCGATCTTCACGGCTTCTGACCTTCGATAATTACTACTAAAGGTTTCCCGAGTGCCGAGTACTTCCTGGCTGACCGGTTCGCCGCATTTCTGCTGGACCTCGAACGTCCGGTCGCCGGTGCTGACCAGCTGGCTGCCGCAACGCAGGGTCGAGGTGGCATACGCTGATGCGACAACTGACCCGGCCATGGCGGCGAGGGTCAGGTTGATCAGCCGTTTGATTCGGGTGTGTGCCAATGGCTTCATTCGCTGTCGAGGTGGAGGGGGCTGATGACTTTACCATCCGGTTGGGCCTGACCCAGTTGCGCGTCGACGAAGTACACGCGAGCGTCTTCTAGCTTGCCCTTGTCCACCAGGTAATCCTTGATGCTGCTGGCTCTGCTTTGGCCCAGTTCGCGCAGCAGCACCTCATTGCTGCTCCAGAACTTGAGTACGGCGGCACGCATCTGGGCAGCACGCTGCTCCTTGCCCAGACTGGCCCATTCAGCAGGCGGTTGCTGTTTCAGGCGCGTTCTGTAGATACCTTCGAGCATGGGCGCCTTCTCCTCTTCCGGGACCTGTATCAAACCGGCCCTGGCTGGAACCTTGTCGCCGCGGCGCTGGAGGATCTTGTAATAGGTGTACTGGTATTCGCGCTCCAGCCGCTGTTGGGCGATCAATGGACCATCACTGCTGGCAGCGCTGGTGCCTTCGATCTCCAGCTTCAGGTCCGGACGCTCCTTGAGCGCCACCGAGAGCTTGTCCAGAGCACTTTGCGCCTCTGCCGACAAATCACTGGAGCCCGGCGCGAAACTCACGCTGCCGAGGTCCTCGGAGCTTCCACCGGCGACCAGACCGCCGAGCATCTTGAACGGAGCCTGCGCAGCACGCAGCACAAGATTGCGCAGGGTTTGCCAGACAATTGGCATGACGCTGAACTGCGGGTTGTTCAGATCGCCCTCGATCGGCAGCTCCAGGGAAATTCGTCCCTGCGTATCCTTGAGCAGCGCGACCGCCAGACGGATAGGCAGGTCCAGCGCATCCGGGCTGTCGACACGCTCACCCAGTTGCAACTGTTCAACCAGCACCTTGTTCTGCGCCTTGAGCTGACCTTTGGTGATCAGGTAGTGCAGGTCGAGATTGAGCCTGCCCTTGCGGATTCTGAAACCGGCGAACTTGCCGGAGTAGGGAGTCAGGTTGGTCAGCTCGACGCGCTTGAAGCTGGTGGTGATATCCAGGCTGGCCATCGGGTCGAACGGGTTGAGGCTGCCTTTGATGGTCACAGGCGCGTAGCGATCGACCTTGCCCTGGATGTCCACGGGTGCCGGTGTCGCCTTGCGGTTGTCGATGGTGCCGATACGACCATTGAGCTGCTGCACGGCGGTGGCAAAGTTCGGGGTCAGGGTCATGTCGGCAAAGTTTGCCGAGCCATCCTTGATATTCACTTCGCCGACGTAGATCGCCAGAGGGTTCTCTGCCTTGGCCTTGGGTTGTGTTCTGGCTGGTTTTGGCTGCGATGCAGTCTTGTCATCAGGCTGCGGAATCAGCAGATCATCAATGTTGGTGGTCCGGTCCTCATTGATCATGAAGCGCGCGTAAGGCTGATCCATGTTGACTTTGGCAATCGAAAGACCCGTGCCGTGCTGGTAGTCCAGCCCTTCGAGTTGCAGTTGTTGCCACTTCAGGAAGTCGCGCTGTTTGAGCGTGTCCAGTGTGTGAAGCTGATTGACCTGCGCTTTGCCGGTGACGCTGAACGCCAGCGGTTCGGTGCTTTTCAGGTTAACCGCCAGATCGCTGCCCAGCATGCCGCTGCGCATTTCCAGACGAATGAATGGGCTGATGTAGGCCTGGGCGAGGCGCAGGTCGATGTCGCGGGTAGTTACGTTAAGTTGTGCACTGACCGGGTTGAGGTTCACATCGCCGGCTGCAGTGAGGTTGCCCTGTTTGCCCAGCCCGGTATCAAGCTTGAGCGTGAAGGGGGATTTGTTCAGGCTGTCGAAATTCTGGATGTCCAGATTCAGCGGGCCAACATCCAGAGCAACGGGCTCTTGAGGTACGCGATCTGCCAGATGGACCATGTAATTGCGCAGCTGCACATCTCGCAGCAGCACCTGCCATGGCGTGCTTTGCGTGGCGGGCTTGGCTTTGGCAGAGGCCTCTGTGGCTGGGGCCGGTTCAGCCGCCTTGTCGTCCACGGCCGGTGTTTGCGGTGCCGCTGGCTTGCCCGGCTGGCTGGCAAACAGCTTTTGCCAGTCCAGTTGCCCGTCGGCTTCGCGCGCTGCCCAGGTTTCCAGCTTCTGGCTGCGGATCTTGCCTACGGTCACCAGCTGCTTTGCCAGATCGACCGAAGTTTCGCTCACGTCCAGGCGTTGCAGGCGAACAAGAGGGCGACCGTCTGGCGTGTTCAGCGCGAAGGGCGCGACGCTGGCCGACACATTGGTCAGCTTCAGCTCGGTTTCCTTGGCCAGATTCAGTGTGTAGGCCGTGCTGAAATTCAGTACGCCATCCTCAAGCGCCAGCGGCAGGGCATCACGCACGTAAGGCCACCACAGCTTCATCTTGCTGTCGGTAACTTTCAGCGTTCCCTCGGAGGTGATCGGTATCAGGCTGATACGGCCGACCCAGTCGATCTGCCCGCCATCCGGACCTGCCGCGACCAGCGTCATGTCGGCATTGTCTTCGGGTAATGTGCTGAGGTTCTTGAGTTCGAAATTGAGTGTGTCGTAGAGAAATTCGATGGGCTGGCTGGGGCGCATATCCCGAAAGTGAACGTAGCCATCGGCCAGTTTGATTTCGTCGATACGCAGCGGGAACGGCTTGCCGGGTGGTTCGTCCTTGGTAGGTTCGCTGGCTGGCAGCTTGAACAGTTGCGCCAGATTGAGCTTGCCTTGCTTGTCGAACAACAGCTCGGTCTTGGGTTTGATCAGCTCGATGCGTTGCAGATGCAGCGCTCGTGTCCACAGGCTGTTGATTTGCAGGTTGGCATAAAGCTTTTCAAATGCGACCTGTTCCTTGCCCGGCGTGCCGATGTTCAGGCCCCAGAGCGTCAGCTCCAGTGTGTAGGGGTTGAATTCCAGGCGTTCAAGTTTCGCCGGCACGGTGGCGTAGTTGGCCAATTGCTGATTGGCGATCCGCAGAGCGACACCGGGAAGAATGAAGAACCCCAGCAAGCTGTAGAGCACGATCACAGTCAGCAAGGAGCCAAGTGTGCGTTTCAATCCTCTGGACATGGGCAGCGGCGTCTCTCTCTTTTGGAAGCCCTTGGAGTATGGCATGCCTGTTCGGTTCCCAAGGCACTGCCGTCGCCGCTCGTAGGAACTTTCCGGCAGTGCTTTGTGATATCAGCCGCCGGGTCAGAGTTGCAGGATCAGCGTTTTCAGGGGTGGCTGATTATCCAGAGACGGGAAGTCCTTGGCAGGAAGCATCTCCTGGCAGTCGCGTACCGGGCGTCCAGCCTTGGTGGCACAGCGTAATACCTGCTCACGCCAGTCCTGCATGCTGACCTTCGCAAGGTTGTTGCAGCAGATCAGTACGCCGCCGTCTGCCGTCGCCAGCAGAGCCGGCTTGAGCAGGCTTTGATAGTCGCGTAGCAGGTCAACGGTGCCGAACGCACTTTTGGCCCAGGCAGGTGGGTCAAGCAGAACCAGATCATACTGGCGCTGTTGCAGCTTCATGTAGCTGGGCAATTGTTGGCTGCGCCGCGCTGCAATCGGCAGCCCTGCCAGTTGGCGGATCGCCGGAAAATAATCCGACTGGATGAACTGCATGGGTGGCAGTTGCGGGTTAAGTGCACCATTCTCTCGACCCACGGCCAGGTTGCCTTCGGCGAAGTCCAGATTGCACACCTCGCTCGCGCCACCGGCCGCAGCACTGAGACCGACGCCGCAGGTGTAGGCGAACAGGTTCAGCACGCTTTTGCCGGCGCTGTGCTGTTTGACCCAGCCACGCGTGTTGCGCAGGTCCAGAAACAACAGCGGGTCCTGGCCTGCATGCCGGCCGCGGACTCGATAATTGAGCCCCCACTCATGCCCGATGTGGTCGGCCAGCGCCGCTTCGTCAGCCTTGTAGACCGTATCCTGGCGATCCACGCGTGAGTTGCCTTGCGAGCGATCGTTATAGACCAGCAGCGTTTCCAGGCCCAGTCGCGCGTTGACCTGCTCGTGCAGCGCAAGCAATGCATCGCGATCCAGGCGGGTGTGAAAGCTTTGTACCAGCAATTGCGGGCCGTAGCGGTCGATTGTCAGCCCGCTGGCGCCTTCCTGGCTGCCGTGAAACAGCCGATAGCAGTCTGTGCCCTGCTGATGCAGTTCGCCCAGCAACGATTGGCGATTATCGAGGGCGACGCTGAGCGCCTGATTCAAGGAAGACATGCTAAGCGCCTCGGGCTGGAATAAGGCGCGGGAGTTTAACAGCTAGCGGGCGCTGACGGTTTTTAGCGTCAGCCGCGTTGTTCAGGTCCTGTGCTGTCATACAGCGCCAACATTCCCCTGTTACGGTACTTTTTTGCCTGTCAGCGAGGGGATAACCGTGAGCCAGTTCGATCTCAAGCGTCGCCGTGTCATCCAGGCCGTGGGGGCCGGTTTGCTGTTGCCGGGGCTTGCGCCTGCGGTGATCGCTTCGGTGCAGGACCGCCCGAAAATGGTCGATGGTGTGCAGTCCGGAGATGTGCTCGGCGACAAGGCCATGGTCTGGAGCCGCAGCGACCGGCCTTCGCGGATGGTGGTTGAATGGGACACACGCAGTATGTTCACCCAGCCACGGCGCGTGGTCTCGGCGCTCGCCGATCAGCGTACCGACTTCACTGCGCGGGTCGAGTTGAGCGGGCTGCCGGTCGATCAGGCGATTTTCTACCGCGTCTCGTTCGAGGATGCCCAGAGCGGTGTCGCCAGCGAGCCCTGGTTCGGCCATCTGCGCAGCACGCCCCAACAGCGTCGTGACATCCGCTTCGTCTGGAGTGGCGACACGGTGGGGCAGGGCTTCGGCATCAACCCTGACATTGGTGGCATGCGTATCTATGAGGCGATGCGCTTGCGCTTGCCGGACTTTTTTATCCACAGCGGTGACACCATTTACGCCGACGGGCCAGTGCCCGAGCAGATCACCACGGAAGGCGGGCGGATCTGGCGCAACCTGACCACCGAGGCGAAAAGCAAGGTGGCGGAGACCCTCGACGAGTACCGAGGCAATTACCGCTATAACCTGATGGATGAAAATCTGCGCTGCTTCAACGCAGAAGTGCCGCAGATCTGGCAATGGGATGACCACGAAGTCACCAACAACTGGTCGCCCAGCAAACAGCTTGATGAGCGTTACAAGGTCAAGGATATCCAGCTGCTGTCCTCGCGTGCCCGCCAGGCTTATCTGGAGTACGCGCCGCTGCGCTTGCAGCAAGCCGACAATGGCGGACGCATTTATCGCAAGATTCCCTACGGTCCAATGCTCGACGTTTTTGTCCTCGATATGCGCAGCTACCGCGATGGCAATGATGCCAATCTGGCCGAAAAACCGGGCCCTACCACTGCATTTCTTGGCCGTGAGCAACTTGACTGGCTCAAGCGCGAACTCAATGCGTCGCGCGCGCAATGGAAGGTCATTGCTGCTGACATGCCCATCGGCCTTGGCGTACCGGATGGCGAGGTGAGCCCCGGTGTGGCGCGCTGGGAAGCCATCGCCAACGGCAATGACGGACCGGCGCTTGGCCGCGAGCTGGAGGTTGCCGAATTGCTGGCGTACCTGCGCGCGCAGAAGATTCGCGACTGTGTCTGGCTGACGGCCGATGTCCATTACTGCGCCGCGCATCATTACCAGCCGGATCGTGCCGTGTTTCAGGACTTCGACCCGTTCTGGGAATTCGTCGCCGGGCCGCTGAATGCGGGCAGCTTCGGTCCCAATGTACTGGACAAGACGTTCGGTCCGGAACTGGTGTTCCAGAAGGCGCCCCCTGCACAGAACACCTCGCCTTTTGCGGGTTATCAGTTCTTTGGCGAAGTGAACATCGACGGGCAGACCGGCGAGATGTCTGTTGCCCTGCGCGATCTTGATGGCGTTTCAGTGTTCGAGCGCAAATTGCAGCCGACCGTGGAGGTTAGCCGCATTGTCTGACAGAGAATCGGGGTTGTTCAGGTAAGCCTTTAGGAAATTCCTTGCAACATGCTTGTCGTGTGTGGCCTATCATGAGCTACCTAACGACGGGACCGGGTGTGTTGCATGCTGGCTATTTTTCTCCAAACCCTGAACATCACCGCCCCGGTGTTTGCCATGCTGTTTCTGGGCGTATTGCTCAAACGCATCGGTGCTATCAATGACGGGTTTATCGTCGCGGCTTCCGGGCTGGTGTTCAACGTCACGATGCCTGCGCTGCTGTTTCTGGGCATCATTCACGCTGATTTGCGCGCGGCCCTGCAACCCAGGCTGCTGATCTTCTTCAGTGTCGCGACGCTGCTGAGCTTCGCATTCGCCTGGGGCTGGGCGATCTGGCGCTGCCCGCAAGAAGAGCGTGGCGTTTACGTTCAGGGCGCGTTTCGTGGCAACAACGGGGTAATCGGTCTGGCCCTGGCGGCCAGCATGTACGGCCCTTATGGCATTTCGCTGGGGGCGATTCTGGCCGCGCTGGTCATCGTCTTCTACAACACGTTGTCGACAATTGTGCTGGCAGTTTACAGCCCGGTAATCAAGTCCGACCCGTGGAGCGTGTTCAAAAGTGTGCTGGCCAACCCGCTGATCATCAGCGTCATCATCGCATCGCCTTTCGCTTACTTCAGCATAGGCCTGCCCAGGTGGCTGGAGACGTCCGGCAGTTATCTGGCGCAAATGACCCTGCCGTTGGCGCTGATCTGCATCGGCGGCACGCTGTCGCTGGCCTCGCTGCGTAAAAGTGGCAGTCTGGCGATCAGTGCCAGCGTCATGAAAATGATCACGCTGCCGCTGCTCTGCACGCTGGCCGCCTGGCTGGTCGGTTTTCGCCGCGCGGAACTGGGCATTCTGTTCCTGTACTTCGCGAGCCCGACGGCCGCTGCCAGCTACATCATGGCGCGCACCGCCAACGGCAACTACGAACTGGCCGCCGCGATCATCGTCATCACCACACTGGCCGCAGCGGTCACCACCAACGTGGGAATTTTCATTCTGCAATGGGGCGGCTGGATCTAGTCCGGCTTTACGTAGCTGTCGATGACTTCCTGTGCTGCACGGAACGCGTCGATGGCTGCTGGCACGCCGGCATAGACCGCGCAGTGCAGCAGCGCCTCGCGAATTTCCTCCACTGTGCAACCGTTGTTCAGTGCTCCACGAACATGGCCCTTTAGCTCTTGCGGGCATTTCAGGGCGGTGAGGGTGGCCAGGGTGATCAGGCTGCGGGTTTTCAGCGGCAAACCCTCACGACTCCAGACGCTGCCCCAGGCGTGTTCGTTGACGAAGTCCTGCAGCGGCTGGCTGAACTCGGTCGCGTTACCCAGCGCCCGGTCGACGTAAACATCGCCCATTACCTGACGACGGATCTGCTCGCCTTCGCTGATTGTCTTGTCTGTCATGGCATTCCCCTTGTATCGATGCGGGTTGAGGTCAGTGCTGGCGTCGCCAGGCGCGGATCGTGCCCCAGGCAACAATAACGCCGAGCACAGGCAGAGCCAGGGTAAGCATTTTCGTTTCGAGCCTTTCGGCCAGTGCCATTCCGGTGCTGATCGCTAGAATATGCAGCCCGTAAGTCAGGTACAACGACAGCAGAAACAGACCCTCCATGCGGTCTATCCGGTAGCCGGAATAGAACAGCGGCACACAAAGCAGCGAAACACCGAGCATGATCGGCAGGTCGAACACCATTGCATTAGGCGAGATCGTCAGCGGCACGGGGGCGAACAGTGCGGTCACTCCCAATACCCCCAGCAGGTTGAACAGATTGCTGCCGATCACGTTCCCCACTGCAATATCCCGTTCGCCACGAAACGCCGCGATCATCGAGGTCATCAGGGCAGGCAGTGAGGTGCCGATGGCGATGATGGTCAGGCCGACAATGCGCTCGGAAAGCCCCAGATGGATGGCGATCACGACCGAAGCGTCAACCAGCAGGTGCCCGCCAGCGGTCAGCAGCAGCAAGCCCGCGGCAAGCATGAGGATGCGCGTGAAGGTGCGTGGTTTCTCTGTCGTTTCGGCATGGCCGTGGCGCGGCGTGTGACCGCCCTGGCGGATGATGACAATCAGGCAGACCAGTAACCCGGCAAGCAGCAGTGCGCCGTCAAACTTGCTGAATTCGCCGTTCCATGACAGGCCGATCGCCAGCAGGCAGGCCCCGATCATCAGCGGAATATCGATGTGCAGCACCTGGCGGGCAACGCGTAACGGAATGATCAGCGCGCATAGGCCAAGAATCACCAGGACATTGAAGATGTTGCCACCGATGACGCTGCTTACGGCGATGTCGGTGTTATCGGCAAACGCCGCTTGCAGGCTTACCGCCATTTGCGGCGCACTGGTGCCCATCGCCACCACGGTCAGGCCGATGATCAGTGGCCTGACCTTGAAAATCGCCGCCAGATGCACTGCCGCACGCACTGACAGTTCTGCCCCGATCAGCAGCAATAGCAGGCCGCTGAGCATTTGAATGAGCGCGGGGGCGGGCAGGGCTGATAGCTGGAGAATACGAGTGTCCTTGTTGGTGTTGATCGGGGTTAAGGCTAATCGAGGGCCTGAACACGCACTGGCGCGGTGCCGCTACGCAGCATACCCAGTTGTTCGGCTGCTTCGCGAGAGACATCGATCAGACGGCCGCGGGTGTGAGGGCCGCGATCATTGATGCGTACGACCACTGACTTGTCGTTGTCCAGGTTAGTGACCTTGACGCGTGTGCCGAATGGCAACTGCCTGTGGGCGGCAGTCAGGGCGTTCTGATTGAAGGGTTCGCCACTGGCTGTGCGATTGCCATGATGGCGGGCACCGTAATAAGCGGCTGTGCCGGTTTCGTCATAACCGTGAGGGTCGATGATGTGATTGGCGCACCCTGCCAGTAACGTCAGCAGGCTGCAGGCAAAAATAAGGCGGCGCATGGGTTGGGTTCCTGAGTGCCGGAGTAGGTGTGGTTGACGCTCATGCCAATCCTCCATGCTGGCATGCATTTCGTGACGCTCCGCGTCACAACTCGGTGTTGCAGCGCGCACGCAACAGCGGACGCAGAGCGTCCAGAACTGCATTCCCACGCGGAGCGCTAGCGTTATACATAAGTCATGAAGAGCCCAAAAAGCGGGGTCTTTGACCGCAATCGCGATGTGAATAAAGATCTCTGTGGGAGTGAGCTTGCTCACGAAGACCTTGGTCCAAACGCCCTGTCTCTAGAGGCTGTACCGGCCTATTCGCGAGCAAGCTCGCTCCCACAAGACTCGTGTATAACGCTGATCGCATAGCATGGGAACGAGAGTGACGAGGATCAGCCCTCCAGCTTGGCCTTCAGCAACTCGTTGACCTGCTGCGGGTTGGCCTTGCCTTTGGAGGCTTTCATTGCCTGACCGACGAAGAAACCGAACATCTTGCCGCGCTTGGCTTCATCAGCGGCGCGATATTGTTCGACCTGCTCCGCGTTGGCAGCAAGCATCTCGTCGAGCATCGATTCGATGGCACCGCTGTCGGTTACCTGCTTCAGGCCGCGCTTGTCGATGACTTCATCGGCACTGCCTTCGCCATTGGCCATCGCCTCGAAAACCATTTTCGCGATCTTGCCGGAAATGGTGTTGTCGGTGATGCGCTTGAGCATGCCACCCAGTTGCTCGGCACTGACCGGCGACTGTTCGATTTCCAGGCCCTGTTTGTTCAGCAGGCTGCCCAGTTCGACCATGACCCAGTTGGCGGCCAGCTTGGCGTCACTGCCGATGCTGACCACCTGCTCGAAGTAGTCGGCCTGCTCGCGGCTGGAGGCCAGCACACTGGCATCGTAGGTCGACAGGCCGAACTGGCTCTGGAAACGTTCGCGCTTCTGCGGCGGCAGTTCCGGCAATGTGGCGCGGGTTTCTTCGAGGAACGAATCCTCGATGATCACCGGCAACAGGTCCGGGTCGGGGAAGTAGCGGTAGTCGTTGGCTTCCTCCTTGCTGCGCATGGCGCGGGTTTCGTTGGTGTTCGGATCGTACAGGCGGGTCTGCTGGATAACCTTGCCACCGTCTTCGATCAGATCGATCTGGCGCTGGATCTCGCTGTTGATCGCCTTCTCGATGAAGCGGAACGAGTTGACGTTCTTGATCTCGCAACGTGTGCCGAACTCGACCTGGCCCTTCGGGCGAATCGACACGTTGCAGTCGCAACGCAACGAGCCTTCGGCCATGTTGCCGTCACAGATGCCCAGATAACGGACAATCGCATGAATGGCTTTTACATAGGCCACGGCTTCCTTGGCACTGCGCATGTCCGGCTCGGAAACGATTTCCAGCAGCGGCGTGCCGGCACGGTTCAGGTCGATACCGGTCATGCCCTGGAAGTCTTCGTGCAGGCTTTTGCCTGCATCTTCCTCAAGGTGCGCGCGGGTGATGCCGATGCGCTTGACTGTGCCGTCTTCCAGAGTGATGTCCAGGTGGCCCTTGCCGACAATCGGCAGCTCCATCTGGCTGATCTGGTAGCCCTTGGGCAGGTCGGGGTAGAAGTAGTTCTTGCGGGCAAACACGTTGTGCTGGCCGATTTCGGCATCCACCGCCAGGCCGAACTTGACGGCCATGCGCACGGCTTCCTTGTTCAGCACCGGCAGAACGCCGGGCATGCCCAGATCGACGAGGCTGGCCTGGGTGTTGGGCTCGGAGCCGAACGTGGTGGCGCTACCGGAAAAAATCTTTGATTGGGTCGAAAGCTGGGTATGAATCTCCAGCCCGATGACGACTTCCCATTGCATGTGTTTCTCCTCAGAAGCCTTCAGGTGCGCGAGTGTGCCAGTCGGTGACTTGCTGATACTGATGCGCCACATTCAAGAGACGGCCTTCCTGGAAATACGGAGCGAGCAACTGCACGCCGACCGGCAGGCCATCGACAAAGCCTGCGGGCATGGACAAGCCGGGCAGGCCCGCCAGGTTGGCGGTGATGGTGTAGAAGTCTTCCAGGTATTCGGCAATCGGATCGTTGGTCTTGGCGCCGATTTTCCAGGCCGGGTTGGGCGTGGTCGGGCCGAGGATTACGTCGACTTCGGCAAATGCACTCATGAAATCGTTCTTGATCAGGCGACGGATCTTCTGCGCTTGCAGGTAATAAGCGTCGTAGTAGCCCGCCGACAGCGCATAGGCGCCCACCATGATGCGGCGCTGGACTTCCGGGCCAAAGCCTTCAGCGCGGGAACGCTTGTACAGGTCGGTCAGGTCTTTCGGGTCTTCGCAGCGGTAGCCGAAACGCACGCCGTCGAAACGCGACAGGTTGGACGAGGCCTCAGCCGGCGCGATGACGTAGTAGGCCGGGATTGCGTGTTGCAGGTTTGGCAGGCTGACTTCCTTGACGACCGCACCGAGTTTTTCCAGCTCCTTGACGCTTTCATGCACCAATTGCGCGATACGCGGGTCCAGGCCTGCGCTGAAATACTCTTTCGGTACGCCAATACGCAGCCCCTTGAGCGAGGTGTTGAGGCTGGCGGAGTAGTCCGGAACCGGCTCGTCGATGCTGGTCGAGTCTTGCGGGTCGAAGCCAGCCATGCCTTGCAGCAGCAGTGCGCAATCTTCGGCGGTGCGCGCCATTGGCCCTGCCTGATCGAGGCTTGAAGCGTAGGCAATCATGCCCCAGCGCGACACACGACCGTAGGTAGGCTTGAGGCCGGTGAGGTTGGTCAGTGCCGCTGGCTGGCGAATCGAGCCGCCGGTGTCGGTGCCGGTTGCCGCAGGCAGCAGGCGTGCAGCAACCGCCGCTGCCGAACCACCGGAAGAGCCACCGGGCACGCATTCCAGATTCCACGGGTTTTTCACCGCGCCGTAATGGCTGGATTCGTTGGCCGAACCCATGGCGAATTCGTCCATGTTGGTCTTGCCCAGCGTCACCGTACCGGCAGAGGCCAGACGCGAAACCACAGTGGCGTCATACGGGGCCTTGAAATTGTCGAGCATCAGCGAGCCGCAGCTGGTACGGATGCCCTGAGTGCAGAACAGGTCCTTGTGCGCCAGCGGGGCGCCGAGCAGCGGGCCGTTCTCACCGGCGGCGCGCCGAGCGTCTGCCGCCTGGGCCTGAGTGATGGCCAGGTCTTCGGTGAGGCTGATGAAGCTGTTGAGCTGCGGGTCAAGCGTCGCGATACGCGACAGCAGAACGCGGGTCAGCTCTTCAGAAGAAAACTTTTTTTCGGCGAGTCCGCGAGCGATCTCGGCCAGAGTCATTTGATGCATGCAGGCGCTTTCCCTTACTCGATGACTTTCGGAACCAGATAGAGGCCGTCTTGGACCGCTGGTGCGATGGCTTGGTAAGTGTCACGACGATTTTGCTCGGTGACGGCGTCTTCGCGCAGGCGCTGGGTGGCTTCCAGCGGGTGAGCCAGAGGCTCGATGCCAGTGGTGTCGACCGCTTGCATCTGATCGACCAGCCCGAGAATGCTGTTAAGTGCTTCGGTGGTACGCGGGATATCGGCGTCATTGAGACCCAGTCGGGCCAGATGAGCGATCTTTTCCACGTCGGAGCGTTCAAGCGCCATGGGGTATCTCCAGTGGAATGCTTATGGATTTGCTTTGTTGCCAATTGCGGAACACTATCGCGTTATTACTGTCTCAAGCCGCTAACGTCGAGGGTCGTGTTCGGAAAACCGCCAATTTAGCATATTGGCTCCTTGCCCAAAATCCCTGTCGTTGTTAGAGTTTGCCGCACTTTTTTTACCACGCGTTCCCTAGGGTCCCTTTCCCATGTTCAAGAAACTGCGTGGCATGTTTTCCAGTGATCTATCCATCGACCTGGGCACTGCCAACACCCTTATCTACGTGCGTGAGCGCGGTATCGTTCTGAATGAACCCTCTGTCGTTGCCATTCGTACTCACGGCAACCAGAAGAGTGTCGTAGCCGTCGGTACCGAAGCCAAGCGCATGCTGGGCCGTACTCCAGGCAACATTGCAGCCATTCGTCCCATGAAAGACGGCGTTATCGCCGACTTCAGCGTCTGCGAAAAAATGTTGCAGTACTTCATCAACAAGGTCCACGAAAACAGCTTTCTGCAGCCCAGCCCTCGTGTGCTGATCTGCGTTCCGTGCAAATCCACCCAGGTTGAGCGTCGTGCCATTCGCGAATCTGCCCTGGGTGCAGGAGCGCGCGAAGTATTCCTGATCGAAGAGCCGATGGCTGCTGCAATCGGCGCCGGTCTGCCGGTGGAAGAAGCTCGCGGTTCGATGGTTGTCGACATCGGCGGCGGCACCACCGAGATCGCGCTGATTTCCCTGAACGGTGTGGTGTATGCCGAATCCGTACGTGTCGGCGGTGACCGTTTCGATGAAGCGATCATCACCTATGTGCGTCGTAACTACGGCAGCCTGATCGGCGAATCCACTGCCGAGCGCATCAAGCAGGAAATCGGTACGGCCTACCCGGGCGGCGAAGTGCGTGAAGTCGACGTCCGCGGCCGCAACCTGGCTGAAGGCGTGCCACGTGCATTCACCCTGAACTCCAACGAAGTGCTCGAAGCGCTTCAGGAGTCACTGGCGACCATCGTTCAGGCGGTCAAGAGCGCTCTGGAGCAGTCGCCTCCGGAGCTGGCTTCGGACATCGCCGAGCGTGGTCTGGTCCTGACCGGTGGCGGTGCATTGCTGCGTGATCTGGACAAATTGCTGGCTCAGGAAACAGGTCTGCCGGTGATCGTTGCCGAAGACCCGCTGACCTGCGTTGCGCGCGGCGGTGGCCGTGCGTTGGAAATGATGGATAAGCACACCATGGATCTGCTCTCCAGCGAGTAATTCGCCGGGGTGCCTTTCACGGAGTCTTTTGTATGCAGGTGGCGTATGTGCTACCTGTATGCATCGTGCTGACACCGAAACAGGGTGCCTGTCTCTTTCATTTGTCCAGGCCGGTTACATACCGCATGAATAATTGCCAATCGAAGTTCGATCCAACGATCGCATGCCCCGGAGGAGCGGCCTATTAAACCGCTTTTCGCAAAAGGCCCGTCGCTGGGCGTACGTCTGCTGGTGCTGGCCGTTCTGTCGGTTGCGTTGATGGTTGTCGACGCCCGCTTTACGATCCTCAAGCCCGTGCGCAGCCAGATGTCGATGGTGCTCATGCAGTCCTACTGGATCGTTGATCTGCCACAACGTTTGTATCAAGGCGTTGCCAGTCAGTTCGGTAGCCGTACAGAGCTGATCGCCGAAAACGAAAAACTCAAGACCGAAGCGTTGCTCCTGCAAGGTCGCCTGCAAAAGCTGGCGGCACTGACCGAGCAGAACGTTCGTCTGCGTGAGTTGCTGAATTCTTCTGCGCTGGTCAACGAAAAGGTCGAGGTCGCCGAGTTGATTGGCATGGACCCGAACCCCTTTACCCATCGCATTATCATCAACAAGGGCGAGCGCGACGGCGTTGTGCTGGGCCAGCCGGTGCTCGATGCGCGTGGCCTGATGGGCCAGGTGGTCGAGTTGATGCCCTACACCTCGCGGGTCCTGCTGCTGACTGATACGACCCACAGCATTCCG
Source organism: Pseudomonas savastanoi (assembly GCF_020917325.1). Classification (NCBI taxonomy): domain Bacteria; kingdom Pseudomonadati; phylum Pseudomonadota; class Gammaproteobacteria; order Pseudomonadales; family Pseudomonadaceae; genus Pseudomonas; species Pseudomonas savastanoi. The sequence continues at coordinate 4,907,773 of NZ_CP076652.1, read as the reverse complement.
GTGCAGGTGAATCGCAACGGTCTGCGCGCCATCGCCAGCGGCACCGGCAACCCGGAACGGCTGGAGCTTCGGCATGTGGCAGATACTGCCGACATCAAAGAGGGCGATCTGCTGGTCAGTTCCGGTCTGGGTCAGCGTTTCCCGGCTGGCTACCCGGTGGCAACGGTCAAAGAAGTGATTCACGACTCCGGCCAGCCGTTCGCAATCGTGCGTGCCGTGCCTACCGCCGCATTGAATCGCAGCCGTTATCTGTTGCTGGTGTTCTCGGACGGTCGTTCGCCGGAAGAGCGCGCTGCCGACGCAGCGCAAGCGCAGGAATCCATCGACAAGGGCATCGAGCCTTCGGTAATGGCGACCCTGCCGCCGCCGACACCTGCTTTCCCAATGTGGCCGCAAGCAACTGTTCCGGTATTTCCGGGCAGCACTGCAACGCATAAGCCTGCTGCGCAATCGACGACGCCAGCACAAGCGCCAGCGGCAACGCCAGCGACACCGGCAAGGCCAGCCGCCCGGCCTGCTGCTTCCCAGCCGCCTGCTTCAAGACCTTCCACTGCTCGGGAGCCTATCGATGGTTAGTCATGTTTCCGGGCGCAATGGCTGGGTGGTCTGGCTGACGTTTGCGATCGGTCTGTTGCTGAGCGTTTCGCCGCTGCCGCAATTCATGGAAATCTTCCGGCCCTTGTGGCTGGCCCTGTTGCTGACCTTCTGGGTTCTGGCGCTGCCGCACAAATACGGTATGACCACTGCGTGGATACTGGGGCTGATGGAAGATGTGCTGTATGGCACATTGCTTGGCCAGAATGCGCTGATCCTCAGCCTGATCACGTTTCTGGTGATGTCCCTGCAGCAGCGTCTGCGTATGTTCCCCATGTGGCAGCAATGTCTGGTGCTGTTGGTCGTATTCGGTCTGGCGCAGCTTGCGCAGCTCTGGCTGAGTGCATTGACCGGCAACCGTCAGCCTACGCTGGCGCTGGTTCTACCCGCGCTGGTCAGTGCCCTGTTGTGGCCCTGGATCAGCTATGGCCTGCGTGGATTGCGCAAACGTTTGAAAATCAATTAAGCGCAAGGTGAGCGCGACGCCCCGCTGCGTCCCTGGCGCTCACCCGAACAGACACGGAGATGTCCTTATGCCCTCGCTTTATCTGGCTTCTGGCTCGCCGCGCCGCCGCGAACTTCTGACTCAGATCGGTGTGTCCTTTACCGTACTGAACGCTCAGATTGACGAAACTCCCTTCGACCACGAAACCCCGGCTGCCTATGTCGAGCGTCTTGCGCTCGGCAAGGCCCAGGCCGGGCTGTCTGTGCTGGCGGCCGAACAACAGGCCTGCGTGATGGGCGCTGACACGGCGGTGGTGCTTGATGGGCGCATTCTTGGCAAGCCGGCCGATGAGGCGGATGCTCTGGCCATGCTGACGGCCCTGTCCGGGCGCGAGCACGAAGTGATGACTGCCGTCGCGCTGAGTGATCGGCATCGCAGTGAAACCCGTATTGTGACCAGTCGCGTGCGCTTTCGCCCGATTCAACCCCACGAGGCCCAAGCCTACTGGGCCAGTGGCGAGCCTGCCGACAAGGCCGGAGGCTATGCCATTCAAGGGCTGGCGGCGATTTTCGTCGAGGGCCTGCAAGGCAGCTATTCTGGGGTGGTTGGTCTGCCTCTGTGTGAAACCGCAGAACTGCTTGGCCATTTCGGCATACCCTGCTGGCAATGCCTGGAAGGTGACGAGTCATGAGTGAAGAGATCCTGATCAACATCACCCCGATGGAATCACGGGTGGCAGTGGTAGAAAACGGTGTTCTGCAAGAGGTGCACGTCGAGCGTACCCAGCGCCGCGGCATCGTCGGCAATATCTATAAAGGCAAGGTAGTGCGGGTGCTTCCCGGCATGCAGGCGGCGTTCATCGATATCGGTCTGGACCGCGCTGCATTCATTCATGCCTCGGAAATATCCATGCGTGAAGGGCCTGCCGTCGAGAGCATTGCGTCGCTGGTGCATGACGGCCAGAGCCTTGTGGTGCAAGTCACCAAGGACCCCATCGGCAGCAAAGGCGCGCGGCTGACTACCCAGCTCTCCATTCCGTCACGGTATCTGGTGTACATGCCGCGCACTGCGCATGTAGGTATTTCCCTGAAAATCGAGGACGAGGCAGAGCGTGAACGACTGAAAAAAGTTGTCAGCGATTGTGTCGCCCTGGAAGGTATCAAAGAGGCCGGAGGCTTTATTCTGCGTACCGCGGCCGAAGGTGCCGGTGCTGATGAAATCCTCATGGATATCCGCTATCTGCGCAGACTCTGGGATCAGATCGGCGAGCAGATCAAGACCGTCAGCCCGCCTACGGTGATTTATGAGGACCTGGGCCTGGCCCTGCGTACCTTGCGTGACCTGGTGAGCCCGCGTATCGAAAAAATCCGCATCGACTCGCGGGAAACCTTTCAGAAGACCACCCAGTTCGTGGCCGAATTGATGCCGGAGATTGCCGACAGGCTGGAGCATTATCCGGGCGAACGGCCGATCTTCGACCTCTATGGGGTCGAGGATGAAATCCAGAAAGCTCTCGAACGCAAGGTGCCGCTCAAGTCCGGTGGTTATCTGGTGGTCGATCCGGCCGAGGCGATGAGCACCATCGACGTCAATACCGGCGCGTTTGTGGGGCATCGCAACCTTGAAGAAACCATCTTCAAGACCAACCTGGAAGCCGCGACAGCCATTGCCCGGCAGCTGCGCCTGCGCAATCTGGGCGGCATCATCATTATCGATTTCATCGACATGGAAGACGGTGAGCACCAGCGTCAGGTGTTACGCACGCTGGAGAAGCAGCTGGAGCGCGATCACGCCAAGACCAATATCATCGGTATCACCGAGCTTGGCCTGGTGCAGATGACCCGCAAGCGCACCCGTGAAAGTCTTGAGCAAGTGCTCTGCGAGCCCTGCCATTGCTGCGCGGGTCGGGGCAAGCTGAAAACCCCCGAGACTATTTGCTATGAAATCTTTCGCGAGATCCTGCGAGAAGCTCGAGCCTATCAGGCGGTGGGTTATCGGGTTCTGGCCAATCAGCGCGTGGTCGATCGCTTGCTCGACGAGGAGTCGGGCAATGTGGCTGAGCTGGAGAGCTTCATTGGCCGGACCATCCGTTTTCAGGTAGAAACCATGTACTCGCAGGAACAATACGACGTGGTGCTGCTCTGAGGGTGCTGATCGTTTGAAATATGATGACAAGTGCCCTTCGGGTTTCTGGCAGGTATGCCGTTTTATCGAGAATGATGCGTGGGAAATGAGCAAAACCTGTACCTGAACGCACCTGCACACCTGAGCCGGAATCGATTCGCCGATTCCGCTGCTTGTATCCCGCAGCGGAGGGCATTCTGAGATGGGTCGTCTTCCTCGCATTGTTGCAACCCTGACTCGTTGGGGTCTGAGCCTGTGCGCACTGGTTTTGGTGCTCGCGGCGTTGTACGTAAGCCTCGGGCGTCAGCTCACGCCGCTGGTTGCCGAATACCGTGTGGATGTGGAAACCAGGGCCAGCAGCGCGCTGGGCATGCCGTTGAGCATTGGCAGTCTGGAAGGCAGCTGGAGCCGGTTTGCCCCGGTTTTTCTGGCTCACGACGTCATGGTCGGAGAGGGTTCCAGTGCTGTGCGTCTTGATCGTGTAAGGGTTGTTCCCGACCTCTGGGAAAGCCTGCTGGCGCGTCAAGTGCGCATCGCTCATCTCGAGGTGGACGGCCTGCAGTTCATGCTCACGCAGGACAAGGAGGGCAACTGGTCGGTACAGGGCTTGCCAGTGCGCAACGACAGCCCGTTCGACCCCGGGCAAGTGTTTGAGCAAATGCAGATGGTCTCGCACTTGTCGCTGCTCGACAGCCAGGTCACTGTGCAACCGTTTGACGCCGCGCCGCTGACCCTGACCTATGTAAACCTCAGTCTGGCCACAGGCAGTTATCACCAGCGCCTTGATGCACGCCTGACGCTGCCGGATGGCCAGCCGTTTGCCCTGAATGTGCGTTCACGTATCCAGGCCAGTCAGTGGAAGGACGGCGAGGCAGATGTCTACGCCAGCCTGCCGCAAAGCGACTGGGCCAGGTGGTTGCCAAAAAGCCTCACCCGGGAATGGACACTGTCGAAGCTGCAGGCCGGTGGCGAGCTGTGGATGAGCTGGGGCAAGGGCACTGTGCAAAGCGCGACTGCGCGGCTTAATGCGCCGCATGTCAAAGGCGTTTATGCCGGTCGCAAACCCTCGACTGTCGACAACCTCGCGCTCAACGCCTGGTTTGCGCGCACTGACACAGGTTTCGACCTGAACCTCGATTCACTGGCGATGAGCCTGGGCGACAAGCGCTGGGAAAGCCGCCTGCAACTCACGCAAACCGCTGCGACGCCCGACAGCGAAGAACTCTGGCATGTGCAGGCCGATCGCCTGGACCTGACGCCGCTCACGCCGCTTATTGATTCCCTCGCGCCGTTGCCGGAGAAAGCCATGGCAGTGGTCGACGGTCTCAAGGTGACAGGCGGGCTGCGTAACGTGTTGCTGGATTACCGGCCACAGGCAACCGGCGACAAGCGCCTGAGCTTTGCCGCCAATCTGGACAAGGTGGGGTTCAACGCCTATCACGGTGCCCCGGCGGCCGGAAATGTCACCGGTGCCATCAGCGGCGATCTGGGCCAGGGCGAACTGCGGCTCGACACCAATGACTTTATGCTTCATCTGGACCCTATCTTCGCCAAGCCCTGGCGCTACCAGAAGGCCAATGCCCGTCTGACCTGGAAGCTCGATGATCAGGCATTCACCCTGATCGCGCCATATATCAAGGTGCTCGGCGACGAAGGCAAGATCGCGGCAGACTTTCTGATCAGGATTCATCTCAGCCATGAGCAGGAAGACTACATGGACCTGCGGGTCGGCATGGTCGACGGGGATGGCCGTTACACCAGCAAGTATCTGCCTACAGCCCTCAGTCCCGAGCTTGATCACTGGCTGCGCACCGCCGTGGTGAGTGGTGCGGTCAAGCAGGGTTTCTTTCAGTATCAAGGGTCGCTGAACAAGAGTTCGCCCGACACCGCCCGCGTCATCAGCCTGTTTTTCGATGTCAGCAACGCAACGCTGGCTTTCCAGCCGGGCTGGCCTTCATTGACCGGAGTCGACGGCAAGGTTTACGTCGAAAACAGCGGCGTGCGAGTCAAGGCAAGCAAAGGGCAGTTGCTCGATACCAAAGTAAGCAACGTGCTGGTCAATATTCCCCACGTCCCGGCAGGTCAGGACAGCCACCTGCTGGTCGATGGCAGCTTCTCCGGCAATCTGATCGATGGCCTGAAGATTCTCCAGCAAGCGCCCATCGGCACGGCCAGCACGTTTGCCGGCTGGACCGGCGAAGGTCCGCTGGATGGCAAGCTGAAGCTGGATATTCCGCTGGCCAAGGGCGTCGAGCCAAAGGTTGTGGTGGATTTCAGTACCGACAATGCGCGTTTGAAACTGGCTGACCCGGTGCTGGAGTTGACTCGCCTCAAGGGCGATTTCCGCTTTGACAGCGCCAAAGGGCTGAGCGGCAAGGGCATCAAGGCGCAGGCATTTGATCGTCCCGTGACCGCAGAAATCGCTGCCGAAGGCAAGCCAGGCGACAACGTGACACGCATTGTGGCAAACGGGCAGATCACCGTGAAGCGGCTGACCGACTGGCTGAGCGTTACTCAGCCACTGCCGGTGTCGGGTGACTTGCCGTATCAGCTGCAATTGACTCTGGACAGCAAGGACAGCCCGCTGGTGATCAACTCCACGCTCAAGGGCGTGGCAATCGATCTGCCTGCACCGTTTGGCAAGACTGCCGAGGAGGAGCGTCCCAGCGAGTTCCGCATGACCCTGCAAGGCGCGGAGCGCAGGCTTGGCGCGGCGTATAACGATCAGGCCAACTTTGCTTTTGCCGCACCGAATGGCAAGTTTGCCGACGGTCGCGGCGAGCTTTATCTCGGGCGCGGCGGGGCGATAGTGCCGGACGCCAAAGGGCTGCGGATTCGTGGCGAATTGTCTGAGCTGGACGTAGCGCCCTGGCAGGAGCTGGCTGGACGATATACCGGCAATGATCCTGGCGGCAGCGCAAAACAACTGCTCAACAGCGTCGACCTGCAGATCGGCAAGCTGACGGCGATGGGCACCACGCTGGATAACGTACGTGTTCAATTGCAGCGCAATGCTGCGGCCTGGGCCTTGTCGCTGGACAGCGCGCTGGCCAAGGGCACTGCCGTGCTGCCCGACGCGAAGTCCGCGCCGATCGGTATCAACATGCTCTACGTGCGACTGCCTGCCTCTGATCCGAATGCGGCGGTCGTCGAGAACGCGCCTGACCCTCTGGCGGATATCGACCCGCACAATATTCCTGCGCTGGACGTGAAGATTGCCCAGCTGTTTCAGGGTGACCAGTTACTGGGTGCCTGGTCGCTGAAAACCCGCCCGACGGCGACCGGTATGCGCATGTCCGACCTGAGTCTGGGGCTCAAAGGTATTTTGCTCGAGGGCGATGGTGCCTGGGAGGGCACTCCGGGCTCCAGCAGCAGCTCGTTCAAGGGGCGTGTGGCAGGCAAGAATCTGGCCGACGTGCTCAAGGCCTGGAACTTCGCGCCGACGGTCACCAGTGAAAGTTTCGAAATGAATGTCGACGGACGCTGGCCGGGTTCGCCTGCCTGGGTGGGCCTCAAGCGCTATTCCGGCAGCCTGGATGCGACGTTGAACAGAGGCCAGTTTGTCGAGGTAGAAGGCGGTGCTCAGGCGCTGCGGGTGTTTGGATTGTTGAATTTCAACTCCATCGGCCGTCGCTTGCGCCTGGACTTCTCCGACCTGCTGGGCAAAGGGCTCAGTTACGACCGGGTCAAAGGGCTGCTGGTCGCCAGCGACGGTGTTTATGTGACGCGCAACCCGATTACCCTGACCGGGCCGTCGAGTAATCTTGAGCTCAACGGTACGCTGGACATGGTCCGTGACCGTGTTGATGCGAAGCTGCTGGTGACCTTGCCGGTGACCAACAACCTGCCGATCGCGGCATTGATTGTCGGTGCGCCCGCCATTGGCGGCGCGCTGTTCCTGGTCGACAAGCTGCTGGGCGACAGGGTTGCCCGCTTCGCCAGCGTGCAATACAAGGTCGAAGGGCCCTGGAAAGAGCCGAAGATCACGTTCGACAAGCCATTTGAAAAGCCCCAATAGCGCCGCATGGAGTACAGTGGTGGCCAGGTCATCAAGGAGCGGGTCGCCATGTCCTTTGCTGTGATTCAGATGGTCAGCCAAAGCGATGTCCAGGCTAATCTGGTCAGCGCTCGCCGCTTGCTGGAGCAGGCAGCCGAAGGTGGCGCGCGGCTCGCGGTGCTGCCCGAAAACTTTGTTGCCATGGGGCGGCGTGACGTGGCCAACATCGGTCGTGCCGAAGCTCATGGGCATGGGCCGATCCTGCCATGGTTGAAACTGGCCGCTCGCGACCTCAAGTTATGGATTGTTGCCGGAACCTTGCCACTGCCGCCGGATGAGCGACCCGATGGCAAGGTGACGGCGTGTTCGTTGCTGATCGATGAACACGGTGAGCAGGTGGCCCGGTATGACAAGCTGCATCTGTTTGATGTGGATGTTGCTGACAATCGGGGCCGCTACCGTGAATCCGATGACTATGCTCACGGAAACAATGTGGTGGTGGCCGATACACCTGTAGGGCGCGTGGGGCTGACAGTCTGTTATGACTTGCGCTTCCCCGAGCTGTACACCGCGCTGCGGGAGGCCGGTGCTGAACTGATTACCGCGCCGTCAGCTTTTACTGCGGTAACGGGTGCTGCGCACTGGGACATTCTGATCCGGGCGCGCGCCATCGAAACCCAGTGTTACGTGCTGGCGGCGGCACAGGGCGGGGTCCATCCGGGGCCTCGCGAGACTTACGGGCACGCGGCCATCGTTGATCCATGGGGCTGCGTACTGGCCGAGCAGGCACAGGGTGAAGCCGTGCTGCTGGCCAAGCGCGACAGTGAAGAACAGGCGTCCATACGGGCGCGGATGCCGGTGTCCAGTCACCGGCGCTTTTTTTCGCAGGACGCCATGCGGCCTGCTTCGGAGTGAATATGAGTGATCTGTCCTCAGTCAGCGAACACCTTCTGGCCCCTGGTGGCCTGAGCCTCGACAGCCTGCAATCGGTGCTCGGAGAGCTTGCCGGGCCGGGTATCGACGCGGCTGATCTGTATTTTCAGGGCATGATCTCCGAGTCCTGGTCGCTCGAAGACGGCATCGTCAAGGAAGGCAGTTTCAATCTCGATCAAGGCGTGGGCGTGCGCGCTCAATCGGGCGAAAAGACTGGTTTCGCTTACAGCAACGCTATCACTGAGGACGCACTGCGCACCGCTGCCCGTGCTGCCCGTTCCATCTCCCGCGCTGGGCAGAATGGCCGGGTGCAGGCTTTTACCTCGCAGGATGTGGCCCAGTTGTACGCCCCGGATAATCCTCTGGAAGTGCTGAGCCGCGCCGAGAAGGTCGAACTGCTCAAACGCATTGACGTCGCGACGCGCGCGCTGGACTCGCGTATCCAGCAGGTGTCGGTGAGCATGGCCGGTGTCTGGGAGCGCATTCTGGTGGCCGCCGCCGATGGCAGTCTGGCCGCCGATGTGCGTCCGCTGGTGCGCTTCAACGTCAGTGTCATTGTCGAGCAGAACGGCCGCCGCGAGCGGGGCGGGCATGGCGGTGGCGGGCGTACGGACTACCGTTATTTCCTGACCGATGATCGTGCCATGGGCTACGCGCGTGAAGCGCTACGTCAGGCGCTGGTCAACCTGGAAGCTATTCCTGCTCCGGCAGGCACATTGCCGGTGGTGCTGGGTTCCGGCTGGTCAGGCGTGCTGCTGCACGAGGCGGTTGGTCACGGCCTTGAAGGTGACTTCAATCGCAAGGGCAGCTCGGCTTACAGCGGGCGCATGGGCGAGATGGTTGCATCGAAACTTTGCACGATTGTTGACGACGGTACCCTTGCAGGGCGTCGCGGCTCGCTGAGTGTCGATGACGAAGGCACACCGACCGAGTGCACCACACTGATTGAGAACGGCGTGCTCAAGGGCTACATGCAGGACAAGCTCAATGCCCGCTTGATGGGTGTCGCACGCACTGGTAACGGTCGTCGCGAGTCCTACGCTCACCTGCCGATGCCACGTATGACCAATACCTACATGCTGGGCGGGCAGAGCGACCCGCAGGAAATCATCGCCTCGGTGAAGCGCGGTATTTACTGCGCCAATCTGGGTGGCGGTCAGGTGGATATCACCAGCGGCAAATTCGTGTTTTCGACCAGCGAGGCTTATTTGATAGAGGACGGCAAAATCACTGCGCCGGTCAAGGGTGCGACCTTGATCGGTAACGGGCCGGAAGCCATGAGCAGGGTATCGATGGTGGGCAACGACCTGTCGCTCGACAGCGGCGTGGGGACGTGCGGGAAGGACGGCCAGTCTCTGCCGGTCGGTGTGGGTCAGCCCACGCTGAAAATCGATGCGATCACGGTAGGTGGTACGGGTAGTTGAAGGTGAGTCGGGGCTGGCCGCTTGCTGCTGCCGGCCCCGCGGTTGAAATCAACGCAGACCGCGTTGAAGTTCGTCCAGCTCACGGATGTATTTGAAGATTTTGCGGCTGGTGGCCGGCGGTTTGTTACGTGCAACTTCGTGTTGCGCCTGACGAATCAGCGAGCGCAGCTGCTGACGGTCGGCATCGGGGTATTCGACAACGAATTTCTCGAGGTCGGCGTCATCACCCGCGATCAGGCGATCACGCCAGCGCTCCAGATTGTGAAAACGTTCGTTGTATTGGCGAGTGGAGGCATCGAGTTGGTCCAGCAACACCAGAATGGCTTCCTGGTCCTGATCGCGCATCAGCTTGCCAATGAACAGAATATGCCGCTTTCGCGCGATGTTCGCCGTGTGCTTGGGCGCTTCGGCCAGGGCCTTGCGCAAAGCGTCGGTCAGCGGCAGCTTGGCCAGCACATCGGCTTTGAGTGTTGTCAGTCGCTCGCCGAGGTCGACCAGAGCATGCAGCTCTCGTTTGACCTGGGTTTTGCTTTTCTCCCCGTCGAGGGAGTCGTCGTAAGAATCAACCATGGGGGCAGTCCGCAAAGAAACGCCGCCATGATAACCAGTCGTGGGCCGCTTGTCCGGCCCGGTCGGTATTCGGCCTGTGCTGAAAGAAGAATTTGATGGAGAAAGTCATGAGTGCAACCCAAAGCGTCGGTCCGCAAGCCTTGCCCGAACTGCAGGAACAGGTCGAGCAGATCATCGCCGAAGCCCGGCGTCAGGGCGCCAGCGCCTGCGAAGTCGCAGTGTCGGTGGATCAGGGGCTGTCGACGTCGGTCCGTCAGCGTGAAGTTGAAACCGTAGAGTTCAACCGCGACCAGGGTTTCGGTATCACCCTGTATGTCGGGCAGCGCAAGGGCTCGGCCAGCACCTCGGCCACGGGTGCCGATGCCATTCGTGAAACCGTTGCCGCTGCATTGGCGATTGCCGAGCACACCTCCGAAGACGAAAGCTCCGGGCTGGCTGATGCTGCGCTGATGGCCAAAGAGGTCATGGATTTCGATCTTTATCACACCTGGGATATAACGCCCGAGCAGGCCATTGAGAAAGCGCTGATCTGCGAAGCCGCGGCCTTCGACGCCGACAGCCGGATCAAGAACGCCGATGGCACCACGCTCAATACCCATCAGGGCTGCCGTGTGTATGGCAACAGTAATGGCTTCGTCGGTGGTTATGCATCAACGCGGCACAGCCTCAGTTGCGTGATGATCGCCGAGGGCGAAGGCCAGATGCAGCGTGATTACTGGTACGACGTCAATCGCCAGGGTGAGTTGCTGGCCGATGCCCAGAGCATTGGTCGCAAGGCTGCGTTGCGTGCGGCGAGCCGTCTGGGTGCGCGTCCTGTGCCGACTTGTGAAGTGCCGGTGCTGTTTGCCGCAGAACTGGCAGGTGGCCTGTTCGGCAGCTTTCTCGGTGCCATTTCCGGTGGCAACCTGTACCGCAAGTCGTCATTTCTGGAGGGTGCCTTGGGTCAGCGGCTGTTCCCGGAGTGGATGACCATTGATGAGCGTCCGCACTTGAAGCACGCAATGGGCAGTTCGGCGTTCGACAGCGACGGTCTGGCGACGTTTGCCAAACCGTTCGTGGAAGGCGGCGATCTGGTTTCCTATGTGCTGAGCACTTATTCCGGTCGCAAGCTGGGCATGCCGAGCACCGCCAATGCGGGCGGGGTGCATAACCTGTTCGTCACCCATGGTTCGGAAGATCAGGCCGCGCTGATTCGACGTATGGGCCGTGGCTTGCTGGTGACCGAATTGATGGGCAGCGGACTGAACATGGTTACCGGCGACTATTCGCGGGGCGCAGCAGGTTTCTGGGTCGAAAACGGTGAAATACAATTCCCGGTTCAGGAAGTGACCATTGCCGGCAACATGCGTGACATGTTCAAGCAGATCGTCGCCGTTGGCAGCGATCTTGAACTGCGCAGCAACATCCGTACCGGCTCGGTGCTGATCGAGCGTATGACCGTAGCGGGTAGCTGACCTGACCGCTACCTTCGCCTGACTATCGTGCCCCTGGACGCAGAGCGTCCAGACCTGCATACCCACGCGGAGCATGGGCACGATAGTTGCGAAAATATCGTTCCTCACGCTCCAGCGTAGGAATGCATTTCGTGACGCTCTGCGTCACACATCCACGCGCGCATCGCGCACCTCATCTCGGACAGCTCCAGGCCTGTTTTCCGGCACCTCCGGGGCATGCATATCACTTTAAGGCCCGATCCCGAAAATCTGCGCTCTTGTATTGAGTTCATATCTCATTTAATAATGAATATCATTTCTAAAATGAGCTGCGGTCATGGGGTCTGTTCTGCACGAGATGTCTTATCTGGAAAACTGGCGTGGATTGAGTCTGCGGATTCGTTGCGCCCTTGAGCCCGACGAGCCTCGGCTGATCGAGCATTACCTCGCCGAAGGGCGCTATCTGGCGCGTTTTACCGCCACGCCCCAGCCCATGATTGCCGAAACCACTTTCCGTCTTTTGATAGACACCGCACGCGATACGGCATTGCCGTGGCACTGGCGCTGCCTGTGTCTGGATCAGGCCTGGCGTCCACTGCGTGATTTACAGGCAATCGCCTCCACGCCTGCGCGGCGTCAGCGCTGGCAAGCCTGTGTTCATCAACTGGCGACCTGCGTGCTACAGCCCTCTATTTCCCTCTCTGAACTGGTGCAAGGACATTGCGATGAGTAATACCCGTATCGAACGCGACAGCATGGGCCAGCTACAGGTCCCGGCCGAGGCCCTTTACGGCGCGCAGACTCAGCGTGCGGTGGAAAACTTTCCGATCAGCCATCAACGTATGCCCCGGCAATTCATTCGCGCCCTGTTGCTGGCCAAGGCGGCCGCAGCGCAGGCGAACCTGGAGCTGGAGCAGATCAGCGAGGGGCAGAGCAGGGCGATTGTCAGTGCCGTGAAGGACCTGCTGGCCAGTGACTACATGGCGCATTTCCCGGTCGATATCTTTCAGACCGGTTCCGGCACCAGTACCAACATGAACGCCAACGAGGTGATCGCCACGCTGGCCACGCGCGTGCTGGGCGAAGAGGTCAATCCCAATGACCACGTCAACTGCGGGCAGAGCAGCAACGACATCATCCCGACCACGATTCATGTGAGCGCTGCACTGGCCCTGCACGAACAACTGCTGCCTGCGCTGGCCCATCTGGTGCAAGTGACTGAACACAAAGCCGAGCAGGTCCATGCCTTCGTCAAGACCGGCCGTACGCATCTGATGGACGCCATGCCCGTGCGCATGAGCCAGGTGCTCAACGGCTGGTCACAGCAGATTCGCGCCAACGTCGAGCATCTGCAAGGTCTCCAGCCGAGTCTGCAGTCATTGGCGCAGGGCGGCACCGCAGTCGGTACCGGGATCAACGCGCATCCCGAATTTGCGGCTCGTTTCAGTCGTCAGTTGAGCACGTTGACCGGTGTGCAATTCGCGCCCGGCAAGAACCTGTTCGCGTTGATCGGTTCGCAGGACACCGCAGTTGCGGTATCCGGCCAGCTCAAAGCCACGGCGGTGTCGCTGATGAAAATTGCCAACGACCTCCGCTGGATGAATTCGGGGCCACTGGCAGGGCTGGGTGAGATCGAGCTGGAGGCTTTGCAGCCGGGTTCATCGATCATGCCGGGCAAGGTCAACCCGGTCATTCCGGAAGCCACCGCCATGGTTGCCGCGCAGGTGATTGGCAACGACGCGACGATTACCGTGGCGGGGCAGTCTGGCAACTTCGAACTTAACGTGATGCTGCCGATCATCGCCCAGAACCTGCTCAGCAGCATCGAGCTGCTGGCCAACTCCAGTCGGCTGCTGGCTGACAAGGCGATTGCGAGCTTCAAGGTCAATGAATCCAAGCTCAAGGAAGCGCTGTCGCGTAATCCGATTCTGGTGACGGCCCTCAACCCGATCATTGGCTATCAGAAAGCCGCCGAAATTGCCAAGACCGCTTACAAGCAGGGCCGTCCGGTCATTGACGTCGCCCTTGAGCACACCGATTTGCAACGTAGCGAACTGGAAGTGTTGCTCAACCCTGAAAAACTCACCGCTGGCGGTATTTGATTCCAGCCAGCCAACGTCCCCTGGAGGTATGACCATGCAGCATTGGAAACGCACCATCGAGCAGGCCAATCGCTGTTTCAATCTGGGCGAGTGGGTCGAAGCCCGCGAGCTGTACCTTCAGGCGCTGGCGTTGGCGCAGGTGTTGTTCGAGCGTTGGGCGGATGTCGACGAAGCCGTCGCAGCCTGTGTGATTTCTCACCACAACCTGGCGGACCTGCACCTGAGCCTCGGTCAGCCTGAGGAAAGCGCCGAATACCTGTGTGCCATTCATCAACATCTGTTGCGGACCATGCAGGATCAGCGTCTTCCTCCGGCGCTCCGTGAGGCAGCCTTGCGCCACAGCAGCAAAACCTACGCCGAGTTGCTGAGCTTTATCAGTGAACACGGCGAATACCCGCGCACTCATCGGCTGCTGAACAGCAGCAGCGAGCACACGCGCTCATCGTTGCAGCGCAACTCGGCAGCCACTTCCGGACTTTTCTACGGAGCACATTGAAATGCCTTATACCTTGCCTGCACTGCCTTACGCATACGACGCCCTGGAGCCGCACATCGATGCGCAAACCATGGAGATTCATTACACCAAGCATCACCAGACCTACATCAACAACCTTAATGCGGCGGTCGAAGGTACGGAGTTTGCTGACTGGTCCGTCGAGAAACTGGTGGCCAGCATCAAGCAGTTGCCTGAAAACCTGCGTCCGGCGGTCATCAACCAGGGTGGCGGTCACGCGAATCATTCGTTGTTCTGGGAGGTAATGGTGCCAGGCGGGGGCGGTTTGCCAAAAGGCCCTGTCGCCTTGGCCATCGACGAGCAGCTGGGCGGCTACGACAGCTTCAAAGAGGCGTTTACCAAAGCCGCATTGACTCGTTTCGGCAGCGGCTGGGCATGGCTGAGCGTCACCCCTGACAAAAAGCTGGTGGTTGAAAGCAGCGGTAATCAGGACAGCCCGTTGATGAATGGCAATACGCCGATTCTGGGTCTGGACGTATGGGAGCACGCTTACTACCTGCGCTATCAGAACCGTCGCCCCGAATACATCAACGCGTTCTACAACGTGATCAATTGGGATGAAGTGTCTCGACGTTATCAGGCCGCTCTGGTCTGACTCCAGTAACCGGGCCCAAGGCAGCTTATGCGCTCAGGAATATTAGCTATCAGCAGTGTGCGGTTGTTGCGGCTCGTCGTAGGCACCGGGCTGCTGTTGGCCGGTATGGCGTTACTGATTGCTCACGGTTTGAGCTGGTTGCAGATGCACTGCTGGTGATCATCGAAGGGGCGTGTTTGAGGGCTTACTCGCCCTCATCAAACTTGTTGTTGATCAGTTCAACCAGGCCATCGAGCGCTTCCTGCTCGAATTCGCCTTCGGTTTTCAGATGGATTTCGGTGCCTTTGCCTGCCGCCAGCATCATCACGGCCATGATGCTTTTACCATCGACCATGGTCTGCTCAGAGCGGCCAACCCTGATCGTGCAAGGGAACTTGCCTGCGACGCCGACGAATTTGGCGGCAGCGCGGGCATGCAGGCCCAATTTGTTGATGATGGTGATTTGACGAGCGGGCATCGCAGTGAAAATCCTTTCAGCTAAGGTCGCGGTGGCGAACCTGAACGTTCTTGAGTGATTGTTGCAAGACCTTGCCGAGCCGTTCGGTCAGGTAGACGGAGCGGTGATGTCCGCCGGTGCAGCCGATGGCAATGGTAACGTAAGAACGGTTGCTGGCTGCAAACCGGGGCAACCATTTGTTCAGATAAGCGAAGATGTCCTGAAACATCTCTTCAACATCGGGCTGCACCGACAGGTAGTCGATAACCGGTTGTTCAAGTCCGGAATGGTCGCGCAGTTCAGGCTTCCAGTACGGGTTGGGCAGGCAGCGCACATCGAACACCAGATCTGCGTCGACGGGCATGCCACGCTTGAAACCAAAGGATTCGATCAGAAACGCGGTGCCTGGCTCGGGTTTGTTCAGCAGACGAAGCTTGAGCGCGTCGCGCAACTGATAGAGGTTCAGGTGGGTGGTGTTGATCTTCAGGTCGGCCAGGTCGATGATCGGGCCCAGCAGCGTTGTCTCGTCGCGTATCGCCTCGGCCAGCGAACGATCTGCCGTGCTCAAAGGATGGCGACGCCTGGTTTCCGAGAAACGCTTGAGAAGGGTTGCTTCATCCGCATCCAGGTAAAGCACGTCGCACTGGATGTTGCGTGAGCGGACTTCATCCAGCATTTGCGGAAAGCGGGTCAGGTGACTGGGCAGGTTTCGCGCATCGATGGACACCGCCAGCAAGGGCTCGGCCAGTTCAGTATTGATCAGCGCTCGCTCGGCCAGTTCCGGCAGCAGTCCGGCCGGCAGGTTGTCGACACAGTAAAAACCGTTGTCTTCCAGCACGTCGAGGGCTGTACTTTTACCCGAGCCGGAACGGCCGCTGACGATGATCATGCGCATGTTCAGTTTCCGTTCTGCACGTCCAGCACCACTTGATAAAGCGCTTCAGCACTTTCGGCACTGCGCAGGCGCTTACGCACATCTTTGTCATCAAGCATGCTGGCGATCTGGCGCAGTAACTCCAGGTGCTCATCGGTAGCAGCCTGCGGGACCAGCAAGACAAACAGCAGGTCAACCGGCGCGCCATCGATGGCGTCGAAATCCACGGGGGTAGCGAGGTGAATGACTGCACTGACAGGCTCGCTGCAGTCAGCAAGGCGGCAATGAGGGATGGCAATACCGTTGCCGAAACCGGTTGAACCCAGTTTTTCGCGGGCAACAAGACTTGCGAATACTGTGTCCGAAGCCATGCCCGGTACTTTACGACCGATCAGTTTGGCAATTTCTTCGAGTACACGCTTTTTACTGCCACCCGACACGTTCACAAGGGAGCGGTCGGGGGTCAGGATATTTTCGATTCGGATCATTTAAATGGGCGTTAGCGAGCGGCCGCACCTTTGAGGATGCTTTGCTGCTTTTCCTTATGCTTGAGCAATTGTCGGTCTAGCTTGTCAGTGAGCAGGTCGATGGCAGCATACATGTCGTCATGTTCAGCATTGGCAACGACCTCTCCACCATGGATGTGCAACGTGGCTTCGATCTTCTGCTTGAGCTTTTCGACCGTCATCGTGACCTGCACGTTGGTAATCTTGTCAAAATGCCCCTCGAGCTTTTTGAGCTTGAGCTCAACGTATTCACGAAGGGGTTTGGTCACTTCCAGTTGGTGTCCACTGATGTTGACTTGCATACAGCTTTCTCCTTTGCCAGTGCATAAAGAGACAGGCATGGCGCCTGTCTCTGGGACGCTGTGGCTTGGCCTGCATCACATCAGCCGCTTACGCTCACTGGAAGGCGCTATCCCGAGTGACTCGCGGTACTTGGCGACTGTGCGACGGGCTACTTGAATGCCTTGTGCCTCCAGTAAACCAGCGATCTTGCTATCACTCAACGGCTTTTTCTGATTTTCCGCCGCAACCAGTTTTTTGATGATTGCGCGAATTGCCGTGGACGAGCATTCACCGCCCTCGGAAGTGCTCACATGGCTCGAGAAGAAGTATTTCAGCTCGTAAATGCCGCGTGGCGTGTGCATGAACTTCTGGGTGGTCACGCGCGAGATGGTCGACTCATGCATGCCCACTGCCTCGGCAATGTCGTGCAGAACAAGCGGCTTCATCGCCTCGTCGCCGTACTCAAGAAAGCCGCGCTGATGCTCGACGATCTGGGTGGCGACCTTCATCAGTGTCTCGTTGCGGCTTTGCAGGCTCTTGATGAACCAGCGCGCCTCTTGCAACTGGTTGCGCATGAACGTGTTGTCTGCGCTGGTATCGGCCCGACGCACAAAACCTGCGTATTGCGGATTGACGCGCAGGCGCGGTACGGACTCCTGATTGAGCTCGACCAGCCAGCGCTCATTGTCCTTGCGCACGATTACATCGGGAATGACGTACTCGGCTTCTGTGGATTCGATTTGTGAGCCAGGGCGCGGGTTGAGGCTCTGGACCAGCTCGATGACCTGGCGCAGCTCGTCTTCCTTGATCTTCATGCGCCGCATCAACTGGCCGTAGTCGCGGCTTCCCAGCAGGTCGATGTAGTCGGTGACCAGTCGTTGCGCCTCCGCCAGCCAGGGTGTTTTCGCTGGCAACTGGCGCAGTTGCAGGAGCAGGCATTCGCTCAGGTTTCGGGCACCGATGCCTGCCGGTTCAAACTGCTGGATGCGGTGCAGTACGGCTTCGATTTCGTCGAGCTCGATGTCCAGCTCGGGATCGAAAGACTCGAGAATTTCATCGAGGGTTTCGTCCAGATAGCCCTGGTTATTGATGCAGTCGATCAGCGTGACTGCCACCAGGCGGTCCTTGTCGGACATCGGAGCGACGTTCAACTGCCACAGCAGGTGGCTTTGCAGGCTCTCGCCTGCAGACGTGCGTGTGGTGAAGTCCCACTCGTCATCATCGTTACTTGGCAGGCTGCTGGCGCTGGTCTGGTAAATGTCTTCCCAGGCGGTATCGACAGGCAGCTCATTGGGAATGCGCTCGCTCCATTCGCCATCTTCAAGGTTATCCACAGTAGGTGCGGATTCCTGATAGGTCGGCTCTTGAACGTCGGGATTGGGCTTTTGTTCGATGTTGTCGGCAAGCGGGTCGGAGTTGTCGAAGTCGTCGCCTTCTTCCTGCCTTTCCAGCATGGGGTTTGACTCCAGCGCCTCCTGGATCTCCTGCTGGAGGTCCAGTGTAGAAAGCTGAAGTAAGCGGATTGCCTGTTGCAGCTGCGGTGTCATCGTCAGCTGCTGGCCCATTCTCAAGACTAGCGATGGTTTCATGGCAGGGGCTAAACACCTTATTCGCCGGCGCGCATGCGCCATCTACTACAGGCGCCGGGGCGCCAACTTAAGCAAATTATATGCCTGAAACCTGTGCCTTTGCCTAGAGTGATATGACAAATAAAATATTGTCAACACACTGCACTGGCATCAATCGGCCGCCAAGCGCAAAGGGCTGTCGATTAAAGGCGGAATTCGTGACCGAGGTAGACCTCTTTCACCAGTTGATTCGCCAGAATGGTCTCGGAATCGCCTTCTGCGATCAGCTGTCCATCGTTGACGATGTAGGCAGTTTCGCAGATGTCCAGCGTTTCACGGACGTTGTGGTCGGTGATCAGTACGCCGATACCCTTGGCCTTGAGATGGTGAATGATCTGCTTGATATCACCCACTGAAATAGGGTCTACGCCTGCGAACGGTTCATCCAGCAGTATGAATTTTGGCGCAGTGGCCAGGGCGCGAGCAATTTCCACACGGCGGCGCTCGCCACCCGACAGGCTCATGCCCAGGTTGTCGCGAATGTGGGTGATGTGAAACTCCTGCAAGAGGCTTTCGAGTTCCTTGCGGCGTGCTCCGGCATCGAGTTCCTTGCGGGTCTCGAGAATCGCCATGATGTTGTCGGACACTGACAGCTTGCGGAAAATCGAGGCTTCCTGCGGCAGGTAGCCGATGCCGGCTCGGGCGCGGCCGTGCATGGGTTGATGGCTGACATCCAGGTCATCAATCAGCACGCGACCCTGATCAGCCTGGACCAGACCTACGATCATGTAGAAGCAGGTAGTCTTGCCGGCACCGTTGGGGCCCAGCAGGCCGACGATCTGGCCGCTGTCGATGGAAATGCTCACATCGCGCACGACCTGCCGGCTTTTGTAGCTTTTAGCCAGATGCTGGGCTTTGAGCGTCGCCATTTACTGGGCCTTCTGAGGTTGGTCGGTTTTCTTTTTCGGCTGGATGACCATGTCGATACGCGGACGTGGTGTGGTCACCTTGGCGCCGCCATTGGCCCGACCGGCGCTGACGACCTGTCTGACCGTGTCATAGACGATTTTCTCGCCTTCGGAAGTGTTGCCATCATTGATGACCTTGGCCTTGTCGATGAGGACGATACGGTCCTGCCCGGCGTAGTACTGAATAGTGACGGCATAGGCCTGCACGATCGGTTTGTCTACGGCAGGCTTCTGCTCGTAATAAGCCAGATTGCCGACAGAGGTGAACACATCCACTTCGCCCTGGGCATTACGCGTGATCGTCACAGTGTTACCGGTGATCTTCATCGAGCCCTGGGTGATGATGACGTTGCCCTTGTAGGTTGCTACGCCTTTCTTGTCATCAAGCTGAGCATCGTCAGACTGGATGTGGATCGGCTGATCGCGGTCGGTTGGCAGGGACCAGGCGCTCGCGCTTCCCAGTGCTGCGCCCAGGCCGAGCAATAAAGGAAGAGTTTTAACGAGCCTCATACTGTCCTCTTACGTTGGACAGCAGGTCCATCCTGCTGTCTTTCAAATATGCTTTCATTCCCTTGGCCGTAGTCACACCGCCGGCGCCGTCGATTCTAACGTCTTGCTCGGTCTGCGCATATTGCTTCTGAGGGAATACGGTCATACGACTGGTAGTGATAATAGTCGTACGTTGTTTTTCATCAGTACGCTCGACACGAACGGAATCGATCAGCTCGACCTGGTCGCCGCCGGACGAAACTTCGCCTTTCTTGCTCTGTACGTGCCATGGAAACTCGCCGCCGCGGTACATATGCAGGTCGGGCGTGGTCAACAGGGTCACGTCAGTGGCTTTCACGTGCTCGACCTTATCGGAGGTCATGTCGTACTGGAGCGTGCCATCGGGCAGGTACTGCACGCTGTGCGCATTGATTGCATAGTAGTCGATGACCGTGTCGTCAACGGTCGATACCGGCTGATCCATAAAGCTTTCCGGGCTGATATTCCAGTAACCGACCGCTGCCAGCAGCAGCGCCAGTACCCCGAGCAGCAGGAACTTGCGAATTTTTTTAGTGAACATAATGGCTTCTATAAATAGACGGAGTGAGCCGCTTCAAGGTTGCCTTGCGCACTCAGAATCAGTTCGCAGAATTCGCGTGCCGCACCTTCGCCGCCTCGCGCCCTGGTTATTCCGTGTGCATGCTCGCGTACAAAACTCGCGGCATTGGCAACCGCCATGCCCAGACCGACGCGCCTGATGACTGGCAAGTCTGGCAGATCATCACCCAGATAGGCGACTTGTTCGTAACCAAGCTGGAGTTCTGCGAGCAGTTTGTCCAGTACTACCAACTTGTCTTCACGTCCCTGAAACAGGTGTTCAATGCCCAGGCTCTTTGCCCGCCGCTCGACTATCGCAGTCTTGCGGCCGCTGATAATGGCTGTTGTGACGCCTGAGGCTATCAGCATTTTTATGCCTTGGCCGTCGAGAGTGTTGAATGTCTTGATCTCGCTGCCATCTTCCATGAAGTAAAGGCGGCCATCGGTCAGTACGCCATCGACATCGAAAACGGCCAGCTTGATAGCCTTGCCGCGCTGCATGAGGTCCTGGGTCATCGTTTCGGTTTCCATTACATGACGCCTGCGCGCAAAAGATCCTGCAAGTTGAAAGCGCCAACCGGCCGGTCGTACTGGTCTACGACAACAAGCGCACTGATTTTGTTGTCCTCCATGATTTTCAGCGCTTCGGCGGCAAGCATTTCTGCATGGGCCGTCTTGCCATGAAGGGTCATGACTTCATCAATGATGGTCTGGCGAATATCGACAGGGCGGTCCAGTGTTCTGCGCAAATCACCATCGGTGAAGATGCCGGCCAGTGTGCCGTCAGCTTCGACAATCGCGGTCATGCCCAGGCCCTTGCGGGTCATTTCCAGCAGCGCATCCCTGAGCAGGGTGCCGCGTTGAACGCTGGGCAGCGCGTCGCCGGAGTGCATGACATTCTCGACCTTGAGCAGCAGACGACGACCCAGCGCGCCGCCTGGATGGGAGAATGCAAAGTCTTCGGCGGTGAAACCCCGTGCGTCCAGCAGCGCCACGGCCAGAGCGTCGCCCATGACCAGTGCCGCGGTGGTCGAAGAGGTCGGTGCCAGATTGAGCGGGCAGGCCTCATGCACGACGTGGGCGTTGAGATTGATATCGGCAGCCTTGGCCAGAATGGACTCGGGGTCGCCGGTCAGGCTGATCATCTTTATGCCCAGACGCTTGATCAGCGGCAGCAGGGTCACGATCTCGTTGGTGCTGCCGGAGTTCGACAGGGCCAGAATGATGTCATCGCGCGTGATCATGCCCATGTCGCCATGACTGGCTTCAGCCGGGTGCACGAAAAAAGAGGTAGTACCCGTGCTTGCCAGCGTGGCGGCGATCTTGTTGCCGATGTGTCCGGACTTGCCCATACCGACCACAACGACTCGGCCCTTGCTGGCGAGGATCATTTCGCACGCGCGCACAAAATCGCCGTCAAGACGTTCAAGCAAGCCTTGTATGGCTTCTATCTCAAGGCGAATGGTGCGTTGCGCCGATTGGATCAGGTCACTGGATTGGTTCATGTCTGGAAAGGGTCAGCCTGCTGAAAGGCGGCGATTATAGCGGTAATGAACGATTCCCTCACGTCTGATCGTCGTTGTGTTGTTTTTAAACGAATTTCCTACGCGCTTGAGGGTCTGTATCCACGCCTGATGCCATAACATTGTGGTACAGAATAATTCAACGATTACCTGAACCGCTCGGTTCTCTTCTTGGGGGCGGGTGGCGGCGGTGGTATAGTTCGCGGCCTGTTCGGCGCGCCTGGACAGCTGGTCGGCCTCCAAGAACCGACGGCTGAGGGCGGAGGCTGTATCGCAAGGAGTTTAGATGAGTCCTGATGACGCCTATGCGGTCGAGTTGAAAGGTGTGTCTTTCAAACGCGGTACGCGCAGCATTTTCAATAACGTTGATATTCGTATTCCGCGGGGCAAGGTCACCGGGATCATGGGGCCGTCCGGTTGTGGCAAGACTACCTTGCTGCGCTTGATGGGGGCTCAGTTGCGTCCGAGCGAAGGGCAGGTATGGGTCAATGGCCAGAACCTGCCGGAGCTGTCGCGCAGTGATCTGTTCGATGCTCGCAAGCAGATGGGCGTGCTGTTTCAGAGCGGAGCACTGTTTACCGATCTGGACGTTTTCGAAAACGTTGCTTTTCCCTTGCGCGTGCACACTGAACTGCCGGAAGAAATGATCCGCGACATCGTGCTGCTCAAGCTTCAGGCTGTGGGCCTGCGCGGTGCGGTCGAACTGATGCCCGATGAACTGTCGGGTGGCATGAAGCGTCGTGTCGCGCTGGCCCGGGCCATCGCTCTCGATCCGCAGATTCTCATGTATGACGAGCCCTTTGTCGGGCAGGACCCGATTGCGATGGGCGTGCTCGTACGCCTTATCCGCTTGCTCAACGATGCATTGGGCATCACCAGTATCGTGGTGTCCCATGACCTCAGCGAGACAGCGAGCATTGCCGACTATCTCTATGTAGTGGGTGACGGGCAGGTGCTGGGGCAGGGCACGCCCGAGGAACTGATGTCCTCGGACAACCCACGCATTCGTCAATTCATGACCGGCGAGCCTGATGGCCCTGTACCGTTCCACTATCCGGCGCCGGATTTTCGCGAAGATCTATTGGGGAAGCGCTGATGCGCAATAAGTCACTGATGGACCGGGTACGCCTGTTGGGGCGTTCGGCCATTGATATTGTTACTGTTCTGGGTCGTTCCGGTCTGTTTCTGGTAAACGCCCTGCTTGGCCGCGGCGGTGCGGGCAGCAGTTTTCAACTGCTGGTAAGGCAGCTGTATTCGGTCGGTGTCATGTCGCTGGTCATCATTGTGGTGTCCGGCATGTTCATCGGCATGGTGCTGGCGCTGCAGGGCTTCAGCATTCTAACCAAGTACGGCTCCGAGCAGGCGGTCGGTCAGATGGTCGCACTGACCCTGCTGCGTGAGCTGGGGCCTGTGGTTACAGCCCTGCTGTTCGCCGGGCGTGCAGGTTCTGCGCTGACCGCCGAGATCGGCAACATGAAATCCACCGAGCAGCTGTCGAGCCTTGAGATGATCGGTGTCGATCCACTCAAGTACATCGTTGCGCCACGCCTGTGGGCAGGTTTCATCTCGATGCCGATTCTGGCGATGATTTTCAGTGTGGTTGGTATCTGGGGCGCTTCCTGGGTAGCGATCGATTGGCTGGGCGTCTATGACGGTTCTTTCTGGTCGAACATGCAGAACAGCGTTTCTTTCACGAACGATGTGCTCAATGGGGTGATCAAAAGCGTCGTATTTGCCTTCGTAGTGACGTGGATTGCCGTTTTCCAGGGGTACGATTGCGATCCTACTTCCGAGGGGATCAGCCGCGCGACGACCAGAACCGTCGTTTACGCCTCGTTGGCCGTGCTGGGACTGGACTTTATTTTGACCGCCTTGATGTTTGGAGATTTCTGATGCAAAACCGCGCCATCGAAACCGGAGTCGGTCTGTTCCTGCTGGCCGGGATACTGGCTCTGCTCCTGCTGGCCCTGCGAGTCAGTGGTCTGAGCACCAGTGCGAGCACTGACACCTATAAACTTTATGCCTACTTCGA
This sequence comes from Pseudomonas savastanoi, assembly GCF_020917325.1. Classification (NCBI taxonomy): domain Bacteria; kingdom Pseudomonadati; phylum Pseudomonadota; class Gammaproteobacteria; order Pseudomonadales; family Pseudomonadaceae; genus Pseudomonas; species Pseudomonas savastanoi. Next base: position 4,883,767 of record NZ_CP076652.1, on the reverse strand, counting down.
CAATATTGCCGGTTTGACTGTCAGAGCCAAGGTAAGCATGGCTGGCGTCACAATCGGCAAGGTGACGGCGATCGATCTGGATCACGACACCTTCACCGGTCGCGTCACGCTGGAGATACAGAAGAAGGTCGATAACCTGCCTTCCGACTCCACGGCGTCGATCCTGACTGCTGGCCTGCTGGGTGAGAAGTACATTGGTCTCAGCGTCGGTGGCGATGACAAGCTGCTCAAAGACGGTGCAACCATTCATGACACGCAGTCGTCGCTTGTGCTGGAAGACCTGATCGGGAAATTCCTGCTCAATACCGTAAGCAAAGACGCCAAGTAAGCCAAGTAAGGAGCTTTAAATGATCTCTATCCTGCGCCGTGGTCTGTTGATATTGCTGGCCACCTTGCCGATGCTGGCCAACGCTGCGGCAACGCCCTCAGCTCACGATCTGGTGGAACGTACCACCAAGGAACTGTTGAGCGATCTGGCTACCAACCGTGAACAGTACAAGTCCAATCCGAGTGCGTTCTATGATGCGCTGAACCGTATTGTCGGTCCGGTCGTCGATGCCGATGGCATTTCCAAAAGCATCATGACCGTCAAGTACTCCCGCAAGGCGACGCCTGAGCAGGTGAAGCGCTTTGAAGAAAACTTCAAGCGCAGCCTGATGCAGTTCTACGGTAACGCGCTGCTTGAGTTCAACAACCAGGGCATCACCGTAGCTCCTGCCAAGGATGAAGGTGATGACCGTACCAGCGTGGATATGCAGGTCAAAGGCAACAACGGCGCGCTTTATCCGGTTTCCTACACGCTGGTCAAGCTGAACGGCGAGTGGAAGGTGCGTAACGTTGTCATCAACGGTATCAATATCGGCAAACTGTTCCGTGATCAGTTCGCCGACGCCATGCAGCGTAATGGCAACGACCTGGACACCACCATCAACAACTGGGCTGGCGAAGTTGCCAAGACCAAATCCACCGTAGACGCTGCGCAGAAGCCTGCACAATGACAGAGTCCGCCGTCCGTCTCGTCGGGCCTGGCGAGCTCAGGCTGATCGGTGTGCTGGATTACCGCACCGGGCCGCAGCTGCGCAAGCAGGGTGCGGCACTGATCAAGTCGGGTGATCTGGCCGATCTGACACTCGATTGCTCGGGCGTCGAGAAGTCCAGCAGCGTGGGCCTTGCCCTGCTGCTGGCTTTCATGCGTGATGCACAGGAAGCAGGCAAGTCGATCACCGTCCGCTCGCTGCCTGAAGACATGCGTCAGATAGCCCGTGTATCAGGTCTGACCGAGCTACTGGACACCCACTGACAGGCGTCATCGAAGAAGCCCTTTATCCGGGACCTGCTTGTCGGGCTTCGCATAACATGGGCTTTTTTGTATGATGGCCGACCCGCGCGCGTACAGCGCCGATCGAGGTTAAGCATGCAGGCCGTAGAAGTTAAAAGCTTCCTTGAAGGAAAGCTGCCGGAAATCAAGGTGGAAGTCGAAGGCGAAGGCTGCAACTTCCAGCTGAATATCATCAGCGACGAGTTGGCCGGCCTGAGTCCGGTCAAGCGTCAGCAACAGATTTATACCCATCTGAACCCCTGGATTGCCGATGGCAGCATCCACGCGGTGACCATGAAATTTTTCAGCCGCGCTGCATGGGCCGAGCGTTCCTGAGCCAAATTGGTGTCGAGACTCTAATGGATAAATTGATTATTACCGGCGGCGTTCGTCTTGATGGCGAAATTCGCATTTCCGGGGCAAAGAACTCTGCCTTGCCGATCCTTGCCGCCACGTTGCTGGCTGATGGGCCGGTTACTGTTCAGAACCTGCCGCACCTGCACGACATCACCACCATGATCGAGCTGTTCGGTCGCATGGGCATCGAGCCTGTGATCGATGAAAAGCTCAGCGTCGAGATCGACCCGCGCACCATCAAGACTCTGGTCGCTCCGTACGAACTGGTGAAAACCATGCGTGCGTCGATTCTGGTACTGGGTCCGATGGTCGCTCGCTTCGGTGAGGCCGAAGTGGCGCTGCCAGGTGGCTGTGCCATTGGTTCGCGTCCGGTTGATCTGCATATCCGTGGTCTTGAGGCCATGGGCGCGATCATCGATGTCGAGGGTGGCTACATCAAGGCCAAGGCACCCGAGGGTGGCTTGCGTGGTGCCCACTTCTTCTTCGATACCGTGAGCGTGACCGGTACTGAAAACATCATGATGGCCGCCAGCCTCGCCAACGGCCGCAGCGTTCTGCAGAACGCTGCGCGCGAGCCCGAGGTTGTCGATCTGGCCAACTTCCTGATCGCGATGGGTGCAAAAATTCACGGCGCAGGCACCGACACCATTACTATCGATGGCGTCAAACGTCTGGGCCCGGCCACCTACAAGGTCATGCCTGACCGTATCGAGACCGGCACCTACCTGGTAGCCGCTGCCGTTACCGGTGGTCGCGTCAAGGTCAAGGACACTGATCCGACCATCCTTGAAGCGGTGCTGCTCAAGCTTCAGGAAGCCGGTGCCGAAGTCACGACCGGTGAAGACTGGATCGAGCTGAACATGCACGGCAAGCGTCCGAAGGCTGTCAACGTGCGTACCGCGCCGTATCCAGCGTTCCCGACCGACATGCAGGCGCAGTTCATCTCGCTCAATGCGATTGCCGACGGTACGGGAGCGGTCATCGAGACCATCTTTGAAAACCGTTTCATGCACGTGTATGAAATGCACCGCATGGGCGCTCAGATCCAGGTTGAAGGCAACACTGCCATTGTCACCGGCACCGAAATGCTCAAGGGCGCGCCAGTCATGGCGACCGACCTGCGGGCATCGGCCAGTCTGGTGATATCGGCGCTGGTTGCCCAGGGCGACACGCTGATCGACCGTATCTACCACATCGACCGTGGTTACGAGTGCATCGAAGAGAAGCTGCAAATGCTGGGCGCCAAGATCCGCCGCGTTCCGGGCTAGTAGCGCGCGGCCCTGATGCCACTGGCATCGGGGCCGCCTGTTCTGTCGCGGGTGTGATTTCTGATTCGTTTCACTTCAGGCCGAACAGGCCTGGGGGTTGTCACGCGCCGCTTGCGTCGTGACAAAAGTTTCCTGATAAGGACTTACGTTTCCCATGTTGACCATCGCACTGTCCAAGGGCCGCATTCTTGACGACACCCTGCCGCTTCTCGCTGAAGCGGGCATCGTGCCGACCGAGAATCCGGACAAGAGCCGCAAGCTCATCATCCCCACGACCCAGGCCGACGTACGCCTGTTGATCGTGCGTGCCACCGACGTGCCGACCTATGTCGAGCATGGTGCCGCCGATCTGGGCGTCGCGGGCAAGGATGTGTTGATGGAATATACCGGCCAGGGCCTTTACGAGCCTCTGGACCTGCAAATTGCCAAGTGCAAGCTGATGACTGCCGGTGCCATCGGTGCGGTCGAGCCCAAGGGCCGTCTGCGTGTGGCGACCAAGTTCGTCAACGTTGCCAAGCGTTACTACGCCGAGCAGGGTCGTCAGGTCGACATCATCAAGCTGTACGGCTCCATGGAGCTGGCACCGCTGATTGGTCTGGCAGACAAGATCATCGACGTGGTCGACACCGGTAACACCTTGCGAGCCAATGGCCTTGAGCCTCAGGAACTGATCGCTACCATCAGCTCGCGTCTGGTCGTCAACAAGGCTTCCATGAAGATGCAGCACGCACGCATTCAGGCCCTCATCGACACCCTGCGCAAGGCAGTGGAGTCGCGACACCGTAGCTGATTCATCCACGCAACGTTGAGTTGCGTCCAGCTATCCGTGTCATAGCCAAATTTCTCAGGTGCCTGCGCGGATAGCTTGGTAGCTTTAGGCTCCTGAGCATCCGCCAATTATTGAGGCCCCCGCTATGACCACGCCCACTGCAATTCGCCGACTCGACGCTGCTGACCCGGATTTCGCACGACATCTGGATCACCTGCTGAGCTGGGAAAGCGTGTCTGACGACTCGGTCAACCAGCGCGTGCTCGACATCATCAAGGCGGTACGTGAGCGCGGCGACGAGGCGTTGGTCGAGTTCACCCAGCAGTTTGACGGGCTGCAGGTCGCGTCGATGGCCGACCTGATCCTGCCTCGCGAGCGCTTGGAACTGGCATTGACCCGCATCACGCCGGTCCAGCGCGAGGCGCTGGAAAAAGCCGCCGAGCGTGTGCGCAGCTACCACGAGAAACAGAAACAGGATTCCTGGAGCTATACCGAGGCCGATGGCACGGTGCTGGGCCAGAAGGTTACGCCGCTGGACCGCGCAGGCCTGTATGTGCCCGGTGGCAAAGCCTCGTACCCGTCTTCGGTATTGATGAATGCCATTCCGGCCAAAGTGGCGGGCGTGACCGAGGTGGTCATGGTCGTGCCGACACCGCGTGGTGAAATCAACGAGCTGGTGCTGGCCGCTGCCTGTATTGCGGGTGTCGACCGGGTGTTCACCATCGGCGGTGCGCAAGCTGTGGCAGCACTGGCCTATGGCACGGAAAGCGTGCCGAAGGTCGATAAGGTTGTCGGCCCCGGAAACATTTATGTGGCCACCGCCAAGCGCCACGTATTCGGTCAGGTCGGGATCGACATGATTGCCGGTCCTTCCGAGATTCTGGTGGTGTGTGACGGTCAGACCGATCCCGACTGGATTGCCATGGACCTGTTCTCCCAGGCCGAGCACGACGAAGATGCCCAGGCCATTCTGGTCAGTCCGGATGCCGAATTCCTCGACAAGGTCGCGGCCAGCATCACCCGTCTGCTGCCAACCATGGAGCGCGCGGCCATCGTCGAAACGTCGATCAACGGTCGCGGCGCATTGATAAAAGTGGCAGACATGGCGCAAGCCATCGAAGTTGCCAATCGCATCGCGCCCGAGCACCTTGAATTGTCGGTCGCCGATCCGGAAGCCTGGCTGCCGCAGATCCGCCATGCGGGTGCGATCTTCATGGGGCGCCACACCTCCGAAGCACTGGGCGACTATTGCGCAGGTCCCAACCACGTACTGCCGACCTCCGGCACGGCGCGTTTTTCCTCGCCGCTGGGCGTTTACGATTTTCAGAAGCGCTCGTCTATCATCTACTGCTCGCCGCAGGGTGCGTCCGAGCTGGGCAAGACAGCGTCGGTGCTGGCTCGTGGCGAATCCCTGAGCGGCCATGCCCGCAGTGCTGAATATCGAATTACTGATCCCGACTGGAAAGCAGGCAATACAGAGGACGGCAAATAATGAGCAAATTCTGGAGCCCTTTCGTCAGCGGTCTGGTGCCTTATGTGCCGGGCGAGCAGCCGAAGCTGACCAGGCTGGTCAAACTCAATACCAATGAAAACCCGTATGGCCCGTCGCCCAAGGCTGTCGAGGCCATGCGTGCCGCGCTGACCGACGACTTGCGTCTGTACCCGGACCCCAACAGCGACCTGCTCAAGCACGCTGTCGCCGATTACTACAAGGTGCAGCCCAATCAGGTGTTCCTGGGCAACGGTTCAGACGAAGTGCTGGCGCATATCTTTCACGCCTTGTTTCAGCACGATGCGCCGCTGTTGTTTCCGGACATCAGCTACAGCTTCTATCCGGTCTACTGCGGTCTGTACGGGATCGATTACGAAATGATCGCTCTGGACGATCAGTTCCAGATTCGTGCCGAAGACTACGCCAGACCCAATGCCGGGATCATCTTCCCCAACCCGAATGCGCCGACCGGTTGCCTGCTCGGTCTGGACAAGGTCGAGCAGATTATCAAGGCCAGCCCGGATTCAGTGGTCGTCGTTGACGAAGCGTACATCGACTTCGGTGGCGAGACCGCGATCACGCTGGTTGATCGCTACCCGAACCTGCTGGTCACTCAAACCTTGTCAAAGTCGCGCTCGCTGGCCGGTCTGCGTGTCGGCCTGGCGGTGGGGCATCCTGATCTGATCGAAGCGCTGGAGAGGGTCAAGAACAGCTTCAACTCCTATCCGCTGGACCGTATGGCCAATGTGGGTGGTGCGGCAGCTTTCGAGGACCGCGAGCACTTCGAGTCGACGCGCAACAAGGTCATCGAAAGCCGCGAGGCGCTGGTCGAACAGTTGCAGGGCAAAGGCTTCGAAGTGCTGCCATCGGCAGCCAACTTCATCTTCGCTCGCCACCCGCAGCACGATGCCGCAGCCCTGGCTGCGAAACTGCGCGAGCAGGGCGTCATCGTCCGTCACTTCAAACAGCAGCGTATCGCCCAGTTCCTGCGCATCAGCATCGGCACGCCAGAGCAGCATCAGGCTTTGCTGGAAGGGTTGAGCGACATCTGAGGCGCGGACCGGTCAGCCCGAATACGGGCTGACCCTGCGCTCCCACAAGATCATCGATGCCGCAGAGCATCCGCATGGCCTGGAAACACCGCCGACCTGTGTGAGTAATCCACATGGCTTGAAAACACCCCGGACCTGTGGGAGCGAGCTTGCTCGCGAAGAAGCCCGCGCAGCCGCTGAAACTCCATTGATCAGGTAATCCGCCTTCGCGAGCAAGCTCGCTCCCACAAGATCAAAGCTGCCGCAGAGCATCCACATGGCTTGAAACACTTCGGACCTGTGTGAGTGTCTCGCATGGCTTGAAACACTCCGGACCTGTGGGAGCGAGCTTGCTCGCGAAAAGGCCTGCACAAGCGCCGAAAATGCATCGACTGAAACACCGTATTCGCGAGCAAGCTCGCTCCCACAAGATCATCGCTGCCGCAGAGCATCCGCATGGCTTGAAACACTTCGGACCTTTGTGAGTGTCTCGCATGGCTTGAAACACTCCGGACCTGTGGGAGCGAGCTTGCTCGCGAAGAGGCCCGTTCAGCCGCTGAAACTCCATTGATCAGGTAATCCGCCTTCGCGAGCAAGCTCGCTCCCACAAGATCATCAATACCGCAGAGCATCCGTATGGCTTGAAACATCCCGGACCTGTGTGAGGAATTCACATGGCCCGAAAACACCCCGGACCTGTGGGAGCGAGCTTGCTCGCGAAGAGGTCCTTTCAGCCGCTGAAAATCCATTGATCAGGTAATCCGTCTTCGCGAGCAAGCTCGCTCCCCCCACGCCCTCCGGGCAGAGGCCCGGACGCCCTTTATTCCCGGCGTCACAGATCTGTGCTGTACCGCACTTTCAGGTACTGGCGCATCACTCGGGCGCTGCGGCAGGTGTCGGTGCAGGTGGCGGGCGCAGGCCGACCTCGGCGCTCAAGCGCATTTCCTTGCCGTTGCGCATCACGTCGATAGCAATCTTGTCCTTGGGTTTGGTGCGCGCCACCTGGTTCATCGAGCGACGACCGTCGCCGGCAGGTTCGCCATTGATGCTCAGGATCACGTCGCCCAGTTGCAGGCCGGCTTTCTGCGCCGGTCCATCGCGGAAGATACCCGCGACAACGATTCCGGGACGGTCCTTCAATCCGAACGACTCGGCCAGTTCCTGGGTCAGCGGTTGAACTTCGATGCCCAGCCAGCCACGAATGACCTGACCGTGTTCGATGATCGACTTCATGACGTCCATCGCCAGCTTGGTTGGAATGGCAAAGCCGATGCCCTGCGAGCCGCCGGACTTGGAAAAGATCGCAGTATTGATACCGATCAGGTTGCCGCTTGCGTCCACCAGTGCGCCGCCCGAGTTGCCGGGGTTGATGGCCGCGTCGGTCTGGATGAAGTCTTCGTAGGTGTTGAGGCCCAGTTGATTGCGTCCGGTGGCACTGATAATGCCCATGGTCACGGTCTGACCGACCCCGAACGGGTTACCGATGGCCAGTGCAACGTCGCCGATGCGAATGCCGTCAGAGCGCGCGATGGTGATTGCCGGAAGGTTTTTCAGGTCGATCTTGAGCACTGCCAGATCGGTTTCCGGGTCATTGCCGATAACTCTGGCAATGGTTTCACGGCCATCTTTCAGTGCCACCACGATCTGGTCCGCGCCGGTGGTGACGTGGTTATTGGTCAGTATGTAGCCTTCGGGGCTCATCATGACGCCAGAGCCAAGGCTTGACTCCATGCGCTTCTGCTTGGGCGTGTTGTCGCCGAAGAAGCGCCGGAACTGCGGGTCTTCGAAAAGCGGGTTGTTACCCTTGTTGACCATCTTGGTGGTGTAGAGGTTGACCACCGCGGGCGCTGCGGCAATGACCGCATCGGCATAGGACGACGGACCTTGCATGACGTTGGTGGTCTGCGGAGCCTGTTGCAGATTGACATCCATGCTCGGCAGGCCGACCCACTGCGGATAGCGCTGAATAATCAGCAGGGCGATAAGCACGCCAGCCAGCAATGGCCAGCCGAAAAAACGCAGTGCCTTGAACATTTAACAAGTCCTGATGGTTGCGGGCGCAGAAAGTTTTGCCACGGGTGCGCCATAATGGCGGGCATTATACGAGTACAACGCAGCTCTGAACTGCATATTTAGGAGTCTTTTATGGCTGTTGCCCTGAGCACCCTGGTCGAAGAAGCCGACCGCTATCTGAGCAGTGCCCGGATTCAGGATTATTGCCCTAATGGCCTGCAGGTCGAGGGCCGGCCTCAAGTGATGCGTATCGTCAGCGGCGTGACCGCCAGCCAGGCATTGCTGGACGCTGCCGTAGAGGCTCAGGCTGATCTGATTCTGGTCCATCACGGTTATTTCTGGAAAGGCGAAAATCCCTGCGTGGTCGGTATGAAGCAGCGCCGCCTGAAAACCCTGCTCAAGCACGACATCAGCCTGCTTGCCTATCACCTGCCGCTGGATGTGCACCCCGAAGTAGGCAATAACGTGCAGCTGGCGCGTCAGTTGGACATCACTGTCGAAGGCCCGCTGGATCCCGAAAATTCGCGAGTGGTCGGCTTGATCGGTTCGTTGTCCGAACCCATGACCCCGCGGGATTTTGCCCGTCGCGTACAGGATGCGCTGGGCCGTGAGCCGTTGCTCATCGAAGGCTCGCAGATGATTCGCCGTGTAGGCTGGTGCACCGGTGGCGGTCAGAACTACATTGATCAGGCAGTGCTGGAAGGCGTCGATCTTTTCCTGAGTGGCGAAGCGTCGGAGCAGACATTCCACAGCGCGCGGGAGAACGACATCAGCTTCATCGCGGCCGGTCATCACGCCACCGAGCGGTATGGCGTTCAGGCCCTGGGTGATTATCTGGCCCGACGCTTTGCGCTCGAGCATATCTTCATCGACTGCCCGAACCCGATCTGATCCATCAAACGGCAGGGCATATGCATAGATCGTTTCGATCTAGTTGCATCGCTGATTAGCGATATCACGCATGTTAAAGTGCGCGGCTCGAATACGGCCCGCAGGCCGCCCCGGGGTTTCCCGGTCCATAACGAACGCAATCCGTGAGTAGCCATGGTTGACAAACTGACGCATCTGAAACAGCTGGAGGCGGAAAGCATCCACATCATCCGCGAGGTCGCTGCCGAGTTCGATAACCCGGTGATGCTGTACTCGATCGGCAAGGATTCGGCCGTGATGCTGCACCTGGCGCGCAAGGCATTTTTCCCCGGTAAGTTGCCATTCCCGGTCATGCACGTCGATACTCGCTGGAAATTCCAGGAGATGTATCGTTTTCGCGACAAGATGGTCGAGGAAATGGGCCTGGACCTGATCACTCACATCAATCCCGATGGCGTGGCGCAGGGCATCAACCCCTTCACCCACGGCAGCGCCAAACATACCGACATCATGAAGACCGAGGGCCTGAAGCAGGCGCTCGACAAGCATGGTTTCGATGCCGCTTTCGGCGGTGCCCGACGCGACGAAGAGAAGTCCCGGGCCAAGGAACGCGTTTATTCGTTCCGCGACAGCAAACACCGCTGGGACCCGAAAAACCAGCGCCCCGAGCTGTGGAATGTCTACAACGGCAACGTCAACAAAGGCGAGTCGATCCGTGTATTCCCGCTCTCCAACTGGACCGAGCTGGACATCTGGCAGTACATCTACCTTGAAGGCATCCCGATCGTGCCGCTGTACTTCGCCGCCGAGCGCGACGTGATCGAGAAGAACGGCACGCTGATCATGATCGACGACGAGCGCATCCTCGAGCATCTCACCGATGAAGAGAAGTCGCGCATCGTCAAGAAAAAGGTCCGTTTCCGCACACTGGGCTGCTATCCGCTGACCGGCGCTGTCGAGTCCGAAGCGACCAGCCTGACCGACATCATTCAGGAAATGCTGCTGACGCGAACTTCCGAACGCCAGGGCCGGGTCATTGACCACGACGGTGCAGGCTCGATGGAAGAAAAGAAACGTCAGGGTTATTTCTAAGGGGTGTCACATGTCGCATCAATCTGATTTGATCAGCGAGGACATCCTCGCCTATCTGGGCCAGCACGAACGCAAGGAAATGCTGCGCTTTCTTACCTGTGGCAACGTCGATGACGGCAAGAGCACGCTGATCGGGCGTCTGCTGCATGACTCGAAGATGATCTACGAAGATCACCTGGAAGCCATCACCCGTGACTCGAAGAAGTCCGGCACCACTGGCGATGACGTCGATCTGGCGTTGCTGGTGGATGGTCTGCAGGCCGAGCGGGAGCAGGGCATCACTATCGATGTCGCCTATCGCTATTTCTCCACGGCCAAGCGCAAGTTCATCATTGCCGATACGCCGGGCCATGAGCAGTACACTCGCAACATGGCGACTGGCGCTTCCACCTGTGACCTGGCGATCATTCTGGTGGACGCGCGCTATGGCGTGCAGACCCAGACCCGTCGTCACAGCTACATCGCTTCGCTGCTGGGCATCAAGCACATCGTCGTGGCCATCAACAAGATGGACCTCAACGGCTTCGATGAGGGCGTGTTCGAATCGATCAAGGCCGATTACCTGAAGTTCGCCGAGGGTATCGCGTTCAAGCCGACCACCATGGCGTTTGTTCCAATGTCGGCGCTCAAGGGCGACAACGTGGTGAACAAGAGCGAGCGTTCGCCCTGGTACACCGGCCAGTCGCTGATGGAAATTCTTGAAACTGTCGAAATCGCCAGCGACCGCAACTATGCGGACCTGCGTTTCCCGGTGCAGTACGTCAACCGTCCGAACCTGAACTTCCGCGGTTTTGCTGGCACACTGGCCAGCGGCATCGTGCACAAGGGCGACGAGATCGTCGTGTTGCCGTCGGGCAAGAGCAGTCGCGTGAAGTCCATCGTCACTTTTGAAGGCGAGCTGGAGCATGCCGGACCGGGTCAGGCCGTGACGCTGACCATGGAAGACGAGATCGACATTTCCCGCGGTGATCTGCTGGTGCATGCCGACAACGTCCCGCAGGTCAGCGATGCGTTCGACGCCATGCTGGTGTGGATGGCCGAAGAGCCCATGCTGCCGGGCAAGAAATACGACATCAAGCGCGCTACCAGCTATGTGCCGGGCTCTATTGCCAGCATTACTCATCGGGTCGATGTGAACACGCTGCAGGAAGGCCCTGCCAGCTCGTTGCAGTTGAACGAGATCGGCCGCGTCAAAGTCAGCCTTGATGCGCCCATCGCGCTGGACGGCTATGACAGAAACCCCACCACTGGCTCGTTCATCGTCATCGATCGTCTGACCAATGGCACTGTTGCTGCGGGCATGATCATTGCCAAGCCGGTTTCAGGCGGTGGTTCGCTGCATCATGGCGAGCTGGCCCACGTCTCGACTGAAGAGCGTGCGCAGCGTTTCGGCCAGCAACCGGCCACCGTATTGTTCAGCGGCCTGTCCGGCGCAGGTAAAAGTACGTTGGCGTACGCAGTCGAGCGCAAGCTGTTCGACATGGGCCGTGCGGTCTATGTGCTGGATGGTCAGAACCTGCGTCATGACCTGAACAAGGGCTTGCCACAGGACCGTGCCGGGCGTACCGAGAACTGGAGCCGTGCCGCCCACGTGGCGCGCCAGTTCAACGAAGCGGGCCTGCTGACCCTGGCTGCCTTTGTTGCGCCGGATGCCGAGGGCCGTGAGCGCGCCAAGGCGCTGATCGGCAAGGATCGTCTGCTGACCGTCTATGTTCAGGCGTCGCCAGCGGTCTGCCGCGAGCGTGACCCGCAAGGCCTGTATGCCGCTGATGGCGACAACATTCCTGGCGAGTCCTTCCCGTATGACGTGCCGCTGAATGCCGATCTGGTGATCGACACGCAGACACTCAACCTGGAAGAAAGCGTTAAACAGGTGCTGGATCTGCTGCGCAGTCGCGGCGCGATCTGATACGAATGCAGGCGTGAGAGACCAATGGTCTTCAGCGCCCTGCATTGGCCTTTCGCGAGCAAGCTCGCTCCCACAATGGTGTATACGCACGATCTTGTGGGAGCAACCGGGGCGGCGATCCGCATTGTTCGCGAAGGGGTAGGGCACAAAAAAGCCCGCTGGAGATTTTCTCGCCAGCGGGCTTTTGTGTGGCTGTGAATCCTTACCTTTTCAGGCCGTAATGCTCATCCAGCATTCCAGGCGTGTTGGGCGACTTGGGGGCGTAGTCCTTGGGTGTCTCGGTGTCGCGCGGAGGAGTCAGGCGGTCGCGATGATCGCGGTGCGCATGATTGGCCTCAGGGTGCAGGGCGGCCAGCAAGCGTTGGCGGGTCAGCTCGTCGAGAGCCAGACGATTGGCGCCCTCGGCAAGGTGTTCCTGAACATCCTGATAGCTCTGCGAAAGCTTCTGTACCAGATTGGCCGTGCTGTTGAAGTGCGTGACTACCTCGTTCTGATAGGTGTCGAAGCGCTCCTGAATGTTGTCCAGCTGGCGCTGGGTGCTGTTCGGAACGGTGTTGGGCAGCAGGCGTGCTACCAGAAAACCAATGACGACACCGGCCACCAGGGCGAGCGTCGGCAACAACCAGACTAAGAGCGAGTGTTCCACGAGTCCTTCCTCTATAAACGGCTTTGCTTTACGTTAACGGCTGGAACCTGCGCTGTATACCCGCGACGTATCGTTGATATGCAAGCCGCAGACAATCAGCTAGACGAGTCGACCCATTTCGAGGTCACGGAGTTCTGTTTTGCTCATGCGTGAAACCCCATTATTTATCGATGGCCCAGAAGGCCAGCTCGAAGCGCTGTATCAGGATATACCCGACGCCCGAGGCGTTGCACTGATCTGCCATCCTAACCCGATACAGGGCGGAACGATGCTCAATAAAGTCGTCTCGACGTTGCAGCGTACCGCAAGGGATCAAGGTCTGATCACCTTACGCTTCAATTATCGCGGTGTCGGTGCCAGTGCCGGTACATCGGTCGCCGGGCCAGGCGAGATCGATGATGCCCAGGCTGCCGCGCAATGGCTGCGCGCGCAACATCCTGATCTGCCCATGACTCTGTTCGGTTTTTCTTTCGGTGGCTACGTTGCCGCCAACCTGGGCGGTCGTCTTGAAGGGCAGGGCGAAAAACTGACGCATTTGTTTCTGATTGCTGCAGCGGCCTCGCGGCTCAAGGATCAAAGCGTCTTGCCGCGAGCCTGCCCGCTGACGATCATTCAGCCAGAAGACGATGAAGTGATCGATCCCGAAACGGTCTATGCATGGTCGGCCGCCCTGCAACGCCCCCATGAGCTGCTGAAAGTGGCAGAATGCGGACACTTTTTTCACGGCAAGCTGACCGATCTGAAAGATCTGCTTCTGCCGCGACTTTCCAACTGATTGCAGCCCGTATTGCATCCTTTAGATAAGCGACCTGCCATGACCACTCGTATCCTGACCGGTATCACGACCACCGGCACTCCCCATCTGGGTAACTACGCGGGCGCGATTCGCCCGGCCATTGTCGCCAGCCGTCAGAGCGATTTCGACTCGTTCTACTTTCTGGCCGACTACCATGCGTTGATCAAATGCGATGACCCGCTGCGCATTCAGCGTTCGCGTCTGGAAATCGCTGCGACCTGGCTGGCAGCTGGCCTGGACGTTGATCGTGTGACCTTCTATCGCCAGTCGGACATTCCGGAGATCCCGGAACTGACCTGGCTGCTCACCTGTGTGGCGGCCAAGGGCCTGCTTAACCGCGCGCACGCCTACAAGGCATCGGTGGACAAGAACGTCGAAGGTGGCGAGGACCCGGATGCAGGCATCACCATGGGGCTGTACAGCTACCCGGTACTGATGGCCGCCGACATTCTGATGTTCAATGCGCATCAGGTTCCGGTGGGGCGCGACCAGATCCAGCACGTTGAAATGGCCCGCGACATCGGCCAGCGGTTCAACCACCTGTTTGGCAATGGCAAGGAATTCTTTGTCATGCCCGAGGCCTTGATCGAAGAGAGCGTCGCCACGCTGCCCGGTCTGGACGGGCGCAAGATGTCTAAAAGCTACGACAACACCATCCCGTTGTTCAGCAGTGCCAAGGAGATGAAAAGCGCCATATCGCGCATCGTCACCGACTCGCGTGCGCCGGGTGAAGCGAAGGATCCGGATACCTCGCACCTGTTCACCCTGTATCAAGCCTTCTCGACGGCAGAGCAGTGCGCTGAATTCCGTTCCGACCTTTTGCAGGGGCTGGGCTGGGGTGAAGCGAAGAACCGTCTGTTCGCTTTGCTGGATGCGCAATTGAGCGAGCCCCGTGAAAAATATCTGGGGCTGATCGAGCGTCCTGCCGATCTCGAAGATATCCTGCTGGCCGGCGCGCAGAAGGCACGTCGCGTCGCCACGCCATTCCTGGAGGAACTGCGTGAGGCGGTGGGCCTGCGGTCGTTCCGTACTGTGGTGCAGAACGCCGACACCGGCAAGAAAAAGGCCAGCAAGGGCGCTCGTTTCGTCAGCTTCCGTGAAGACGACGGCAGCTTCCGTTTCCGCCTGCTGGCCGCCGATGGCGAGCAACTGCTGTTGTCGCGCAATTTTGCCGACGGCAAGGCAGCCGGTATCGCCAGCAAGCAGTTGCAGCAGGGCGGTGAGCTGGATCTGCGCAGTGAAACCAATGGCTTCACGCTGTGGCTGGACGGTGAGTGTGTGGCTGATAGCCCGGTGTTCGCCGATGCCACTGCGCGCGACAACGCGATTCAAACCCTTAAGCTGGCACTTGCTCCTCAACAGGACTGATTGCCAATCCCCGGGGTCGTCGCTACAGTGACGACCCGTTTTTGTTGCCTTGCTAACGAATTATGACGCCCCTAGAACGATATCAATCTGATCTGAAACGCCCGGACTTCTTTCACGATGCCGCGCAGGAAAACGCTGTGCGCCATTTGCAGCGCCTGTATGACGATCTGGTTGCCGCTCACGACAGCAAGCCCGGTCTGTTCGGCAAGCTGTTCGGCAAAAAAGAGCCGACCCTGGTCAAGGGGTTGTACTTCTGGGGTGGCGTAGGCCGTGGCAAGACCTACCTGGTCGACACGTTCTTTGACGCGCTGCCGTTTCAGGACAAGGTCCGTACGCACTTCCACCGCTTCATGAAGCGCGTGCACGAAGAGATGAAGACCCTCAAGGGCGAGAGAAATCCGCTGACGATCATCGCCAAGCGTTTTTCCGACGAGGCACGGGTTATCTGTTTCGACGAGTTCTTTGTTTCCGACATCACCGATGCCATGATCCTGGGCACGCTGATGGAAGAGCTGTTCAAAAATGGCGTAACGCTGGTGGCAACCTCCAACATCGTTCCAGACGGCCTGTACAAGGACGGTCTGCAGCGTGCGCGCTTCCTGCCTGCAATTGCGCTGATCAAGCAGAACACCGACATCGTCAACGTCGACAGCGGCGTCGACTACCGTCTGCGTCACCTGGAACAGGCTGAGCTGTTTCACTTCCCGCTCAACGAAGTTGCGCAGGAAAGCCTGCGTAAAAGCTTCAAGGCCCTGACCCCGGATTGCGCAGAAACCATCGAAAACGATGTGTTGATGATCGAAAACCGCGAGATCCGCGCCCTGCGTACCTGTGATGATGTGGCCTGGTTCGACTTCCGCGAACTGTGCGACGGGCCACGCAGCCAGAACGACTACATCGAGCTGGGCAAGATCTTTCATGCCGTGCTGATCAGCGGTGTCGAGCAGATGGACGTTTCTACCGATGACATCGCCCGACGTTTTATCAACATGGTCGACGAGTTCTACGATCGCAACGTCAAGCTGATCATTTCAGCCGAGGTTGAGTTGAAGGACCTGTATACCGGTGGCCGGTTGATGTTCGAGTTTCAACGCACCCTGAGCCGTCTGCTGGAAATGCAATCCCACGAATTCCTCTCGCGGGCGCACAAGCCCTAGCAGCGACTGCAAGCGGCGAGTTTCAAGCTACACGCTTGAAACTCGCCCATGCTGCAGCTCACAGCTTTTCCTTTTGGCTCTCGAACTGCTGCCGGTACTGGTTGGGCGACAGCTCGGTGTGTTGGCGAAACAGCCGGGCGAAGAAGCTGGCGTCGTCATAGCCCACCTCGTAGCTGATGGTCTTGATGCTTTTGCGAGACCCTGACAGCAATCCCTTTGCCGTTTCGATCCGCAGCCGTTGCAGGTAATGCAGCGGCTTGTCGCCGGTTGCGGTCTGAAAGCGGCGCATGAAATTGCGAATGCTCATGCCGTGCTCGCGGGCCACATCTTCAAAGCGGAACTTGTCGGCAAAGTGCTCTTCCAGCCAGTGCTGAATCTGCAGGATGACCACGTCCTGATGCAGTTTCTGCCCGCCAAAGCCGATCCGGCCCGGTGAGTAGGTGCGGCGCACTTCATAAAGAATATCGCGGGCCACGGCCTGGGCAACGTTGGCCCCGCAGAACCGCTCGATCAGGTAGATGTAGAGGTCGCACGCTGACGTCGTGCCCCCTGCGCAGTACACGTTATCGGCGTCAGTCAGGTGCTTTTCCTGATTGAGCAGCACCTTGGGGTAGCGTTCGGCAAATGCACTGAAGAAGCGCCAGTAGGTAGTCGCTTCCTTGCCGTCGAGCAATCCTGCCTCGGCAAGCCAGTAGACCCCGGTGGCCTCGGCGCAGAGTACGGCACCGTTGGCATGCTGCTCACGCAGCCAGGGCAGAATCTGCGGGTAGCGTTCGCACAGGGTTTCAAAATCATCCCAAAAGGCCGGGATAACGATGATGTCGCTTTGGCAAAGCGCGCCGTCGACAGGCAGTGTGACGTCGCTGAAACTGCTGACGGAGAGTCCGTCCGGGCTGACGAGGCGGGTTTCGAAAGCGGGCACCAGGCCCTGGCCCAGTTGTTTGCTGTAGCGCAGGCTGGCCAGGTGGAAGAAGTCCTTGGCCTGCATGACCGTCGAGGCAAACATCTTGTCGGTGGTCAGAATGCTTACGCGGCGCAGCAGAGTGGCGTGTTGGATCGGCATAATCGTTATTCTTATATGGGTAAATGGTCAAGCAACGGCTGGATCGTCTTATTTTTTGTCGGGTGTGTCCAGCCTCCTCATGCCAGTATCTCTGCGAGAGGTGTGCATGATGGCTTTGTGCTAAGCGGGTAAATATCCGCCAATCCACGCCCCGCAGGCAATAAACAGAATGTGAACAAAAAATCCGGTTGAGGTTATTTTTACAGTCTGTATAATCCGCCAGCTCTTTGCAGTGGAAGTGATGCGCCGTCTGCCGAAGAATCTTGCCGTATAACGGACGCGCTGACCCGAGCCCCCGATAGCGTCTGTTTCCGGCTGCCTTTGACTTGTCAAAGTACGCACTATTCAGTAAGATCCGCCGTCTAATTTTCAGGGCGGCCCCTGAGGCTATAAAGAATGAAAACTTTTACTGCTAAACCGGAAACAGTTAAGCGCGACTGGTTCGTCGTCGACGCTGCTGGTCAGACCCTGGGTCGTCTGGCCACCGAAATCGCGAGCCGTCTGCGTGGCAAGCACAAACCGGAATACACTCCGCACGTTGATACCGGCGACTACATCGTCGTGATCAATGCCGAGCAGATCCGCGTTACTGGTGCCAAAACCACCGACAAGATCTACTACTCACACTCCGGTTTTCCGGGCGGGATCAAGTCGATCAACTTCGAAAAGCTGATCGCCAAAGCTCCTGAGCGCGTGATCGAGACCGCGGTCAAAGGCATGCTGCCTAAGAACCCGCTGGGTCGCGACATGTATCGTAAGCTGAAAGTCTATGCGGGCGCTGTACACCCTCATACTGCTCAGCAGCCCCAAGAACTGAAGTTTTAACGGAATAGTTCATTATGTCGGCGACTCAAAATTACGGCACTGGCCGTCGCAAGACCGCAACCGCTCGCGTTTTCCTGCGTCCGGGTACTGGTAACATCTCGATCAACAACCGCTCCCTGGACAATTTCTTCGGTCGCGAAACTGCCCGCATGGTAGTTCGTCAGCCGCTGGAACTGACCGAGACAGTTGAAAAGTTCGACATCTACGTCACCGTTATCGGTGGCGGTGTAAGTGGTCAGGCTGGCGCAATCCGCCACGGTATCACTCGCGCTCTGATGCAATACGACGAGACTCTGCGTGGCGCTCTGCGTAAAGCAGGCTTCGTGACTCGCGATGCTCGTGAAGTTGAACGTAAGAAAGTCGGTCTGCGTAAAGCGCGTAAGCGTCCGCAGTACTCGAAGCGTTAATTCGTTCTTCGTTCAAAGAAAGAACGTCCATCCCCTCGCGGGGCTGGGCGTTTTTTTATGGGCGTGATTCTTGCGGTCGAGGTGTTTTCAAGCTGGGCGTGTCACGTCGATATTGCGAGATTTATAAGCCTGTCGGCGAAGATTACAGAATTTACATCGCGTAAATGAGCTATCTTGTGGCCCGCGACGAACACCTGTCCTGTTGCGTTCATTATCGGATGCGCCCTTAAGGCGTGTTCGTTCGTCTGTCCGATAAATTTTAACAAGCGAGGAGGATCGCCATGGGCGTGACCAACCGGTTGGCCTGCTACTCCGACCCCGCCGACCACTATTCTCATCGTGTGCGCATTGTGCTCGCCGAGAAGGGTGTCAGCGCCGAAATCATTGAGGTTGTGGCAGGTCGTCATCCGCCGCAGCTGATTGAAGTAAATCCGTATGGCAGCTTGCCGACTCTCGTTGATCGTGACCTGGCGTTGTACGAGTCGACGGTGGTGATGGAATACCTGGATGAGCGCTATCCGCATCCGCCCTTGCTGCCTGTCTATCCCGTGGCTCGCGCCAACAGCCGTCTGCTGATCCATCGCATCCAGCGAGACTGGTGTGGTCTTGTGGACCTGATCCTCGATACGCGCAGCAAAGAGCCTGCTCGTGTTCAGGCGCGCAAGGAGCTTCGTGAAAGTCTGACCGGGGTTTCACCGTTGTTTGCGGAAAAAGCTTTTTTCATGAGCGACGAGCTAAGTCTTGTTGACTGCTGTCTACTCCCCATACTCTGGCGTTTGCCAATTTTGGGTATTGAATTGCCACGGCCTGCCAAGCCGTTGCTTGATTACATGGAGCGCCAATTTGCGCGTGAGGCTTTTCAGACGAGTCTGTCTGCTGCCGAACGTGAAATGCGCTAAGGCTTAAGGAGCCGTTAATGAACTCCAGTCGCCCTTATCTTGTTCGCGCTCTCTATGAGTGGATCGTCGATAACGATTGCACCCCGCACGTGCTGGTCAATGCGGATTACCCCTCGGTGCAGGTCCCGCAAGGGTTTGCCAATGACGGGCAGATTGTCCTGAATGTTTCGCCAAGTGCGGTGCGTCATCTGCATATGGATAACGAAGCTGTCAGCTTCGAAGGCCGCTTCGGCGGTGTGCCGCATACGCTTTACGTGCCTGTAGCTGCCATCCTGGGTATTTATGCCCGTGAGAACGGTCAGGGTATGGTTTTCGATCTGGAGCCTTCCATGGATGAGGGTGAGGAAATCGAGATCGAAGATGATACCCCGCCCGACAGCGAGCCACCGCGCCCGAGTGGCCGGCCGAGTCTGAAGGTCGTGAAGTAAAAAATGCGCAATAAAAAAGGCGATCTCCGGATCGCCTTTTTTTCGCCTGCCGGTTACCCGTCAGTCGATGTACTCAAACAGTTTGACGATCTTCTGCACGCCGGAAACGCCCTGTACCAGGTTGGTGGCGCGATTGGCTTCGTCCTGGGTCACCAGGCCCAGCAGGAACACAATACCGTTCTCGGTCACCACCTTGATGCGTGAGCCGGGGATGGATGCGTCGGCAATCATCTGGCTTTTGATCTTGGTGGTCAGCCAGGCATCGTTGTTACGCGCCAGCAGCGAAGAGGGCGCCATGACCTGCAGCTCGTTGTTGACCTTCTTGACGCGCTGGACCGAGCTGGCGGCCTGTTCGGCAATTGCCTTGAGGTCGGCGCGGGGTGTCTGGCCAGCCAGCAGCACGATGCCGTTGAAGCTGGTCACAACGATGTGTGAGCCTTCTGCGAGATCAGGGTTGGCTTTGGAGATGTTGACGGCTGCCTTGGTCTCGATCAGTGAATCGTCGATCTTGCTGCCGAAGGTGCGGGTGCCGCGATCGTCTTCGATCGGTTTTTCGCGAGTGGCCGTGATCACCGAACTGCATCCGGTGATGCTGAGGCACAGTGTCAGAACCAGTAGGCTGAGACGATTAGGGGTCATTCTTCACTCCCGAACAGTTGGCTGTCGATCAAATCGCAAAGGCAATGGATCGCCAGCAGATGGACTTCTTGTATGCGTGCCGTGACATTGGCAGGTACGCGGATCTCCACGTCCTCGGGCAATAGCAGGGAAGCCATGCCGCCACCGTCGCGTCCCGTCAATGCTACGACAATCATTTCGCGATCATGTGCGGCCTGGATGGCCTGAATAATATTTGCCGAGTTACCGCTGGTGGAAATGGCCAGCAGCACATCACCTGGCTGGCCCAGTGCGCGGATCTGCTTGGAAAAGATTTCGTTGTAGCTGTAATCGTTGGCAATCGAGGTAATCGTAGAGCTGTCGGTTGTCAGGGCGATGGCTGGCAGGCTCGGCCGCTCGCGCTCGAAACGGTTGAGCAGTTCCGAGGAGAAGTGCTGTGCATCGCCAGCCGACCCGCCGTTGCCGCACGCGAGCATCTTGCCCTCGTTGAGCAGGGCATTGACCATGACCTGACTGGCTTGCTCGATATAGGGTGCAAGGACTTCCATCGACTGTTGCTTGGTTTCGATGCTGGCCTGGAACAGCCGGCGAATTCGGGATTGCATGTCCATCAATGTGACCTTAATTAGAGCGTACGGCGGCGGGACGGATGCGCCGGGTTCTCCCGGGAGCTATCCGGCACACAAGGTGTGCAGCCGGCAAAACAAATAGCGAAATCGGTGAGCGTAGAAGCTATTGCAGATCATCAGCACGGCGGAGCTGCTTTGCTCGAGCACAAGGTCAGCTGTCAAAAGCACTCTTGATCCAGTTCAGCGGTGCAGCGTTGCCAGGCTGGCCTTCAATGGCGATCACGTCGAAACGGCAGGGGTGACTGGCCCAGTCTGTTGCTTGCTGCAGAAAAAGCTGTGCGGCAGTGACAAGTTTTGCCTGCTTGCGAAAATCAACGCTTTCCGTAGCGCCACCCCAGCCTGAATGGCGCCGGTAGCGAACTTCGACGAATACTACTGTATCGCCGTCAAGCATGACTAGATCAAGCTCGCCGCGTTTGCATAACCAGTTTTGTTCAATCAGGTGCAGCCCCTGTTGTTGTAAAAACTGCAGGGCGAAGGCTTCAGCCTCGCGCCCTGCCTGTTGGCGGCTGCTGCGTGGTATCAAGGCGCTGTGTCCGGCAGACGCTGGATCTTGCCGTCGACGAACTCCGCCCATGGCAGCTGGCGCTCGACGCGACGGCCAGGGTTGATGCTCAGGCTGCCCGACAGGCCATCGATGCGGCTGTCAGGCATCGCCTTGAGTTGCGCAAGGCGTGGGGCCAGGCGGTAGGCGTCGATGCCCATTGCGTACAGGCGGCCAAGGCTGCCAGCAGCTTGGGGCCATTGCGCGGTGACTTGCTGGCGCAGTGGGTCTTCAGCGTTCAACAGCCATGGCGTCTCGCAGAAGCGCACACCGTTGAGGTCCATGTACTGCGCATGATCGTTGCTGTTGGTGAACAGGTGCGAGGTGGCGTAGACCGGAACATCGCCTGCGTACTGGAAAACCATGGTTGGCTTGATCTGCTGCGCTTGTTGCGGCGTCGCGGCGAGGAACATGAAGTCAATGTCCTGGCGACGGCTTGGCTGCGCGGCTACCTGAGTACCGGCAGTGCTCTGCAGGCGCTGGGCGCGGCCTTCACTGTTGCGCAACTGGAACAGATCGGCGACCTGTTGTGCCAGCTCTACGGGCTGGTCAACGTGCTCGGCTGCGATCAGCGTACCGCCCTTGGCCTGCCAGCTCTTGCGGAAGGCATCCAGTACGCGGTCGCCCCATTCGCCTTTCGGCACCATTGCTACAGCGCTGCGCTTGCCATCGGCCCAGGCGCGACGTGCAACTTCGCGGGCTTCGTCTTCGGCAGCCAGGCCGAACTGGTACAGCTGAGCGGGGCCTTCGTTGCTGGTGTCGCTGTAGTTCAGCGCCAGTGTAGTGATCGGGAGCTGCTGGCGGCTGTTCAGCTGTTTGACGAGGTTCTTCTCCAGTGGACCGACGACCAGCTGTACGCCAGCGGCCTGAGCCTGACGGTAGAACTCGTCCATCGAAGTAACGCGCGAGCTGTCGAACATTTGGATGGCGGGTGGATTCTGTCCTGCTTGTTGTGCCTGGAAGTGCGCGGCCATGAAGCCTTCGCGCAACGCTTTGGCAACTGCGGCCAGTTGACCATCCTGCGGCAGCAACAGAGCGATTTTGGTAATCGGCTCGCTAGTCAGGGCGCGCAGTTGGGCGAGTGCGGTAGGCAGTTGCAGTGCTGCAGGGTGTTTCGGGTTCTGGGCTTTCCAGTTGTCGATGGCTGCCTGTTGCTGCTCAAGTGTGCCTGCGCCTTTGATCGAGCGGGCCAGGTTCAGCCAACCGCCCATATCGCCGCTGGCTGTACTTTGCAGTTGCTCGGCCGGCAGAGCGGACACTAGCGTCCAGATTGCATCATTGTTGGCGCTGGCTTCTGCACCTTGCAGCAGAGGGCCGGCGAATACTCGTTCATTGACGGCTGCCAGGGCCTGGCCATCGGCTTCCAGGGCGCGCGCCTTGACCATGTGGGTGCGAACCTGCTGCTCGACCGACAGTTCGCCCAGGCGTTGCATGCTCGGGTGGTTCAGTGCGGTCAGTGCTGCCTTGGGCTGATTGCGGCCCGTCGCCAGCTCTGCGGACAATGTGCTGGCGAAAACCTGCAGTCCGGGTTTGAGTTGATCGATTTGCACCTGTCCGAGAATCTGCGCAGCGCGTCCTGCGTCATTCTGGCGGGCGGCCAGGTCGGCCGCACTCAAGCGCAGCGTGGCAGCCTGCTCGGGTGTTTTGGCTGTGGCGGCCTGATCAAGCAACTGCTCGATGCTGGCGTCAGGGGTTCGAGGCAGCTCGCCAAGGCTGGACGAGGGCGAGCTGGCACAGGCTGCGAGAAGGGCAGCGAGGCAGAGGGCAGAGAGCAGCCGCAGACAAGCGATCATTGGTATGTTCCTGAAACTCGAGCGAATTAACGGGGAATTGTACCCAAGCGCTGGCCGGGGTGCGATGTCGAAGGTGTTTAAAGCCGTGATATTGGTCGCGTTAGGGTCATCTGGCGGCCAAATCGTTCAATTCGAGGGGGCTGCGTTGTGTTGTGTCCGGCCTTGATCATGTATTTATTCCTTTTTTATCGGCATCCCTGATGCGCGAGCCGCTTGGCCGTGCTTCAGCCTGTACAATGCATTTTTTCCAAGTATCAGCTTTAACCTGTGAGGTTTGCGTTTTGACTGTTCCGGTTGTTTCGAATTCCACTCCGGGCTCGCTTTATGTAGTGGCGACTCCTATCGGCAATCTGGACGACATGAGCGTGCGGGCATTGAAGGTGTTGCGTGAGGTCACGCTGATTGCGGCTGAAGACACGCGCCATTCTGCACGTCTGATGCAGCACTTCGGGATATCCACCCCGCTGGCCGCCTGTCACGAGCATAACGAACGTGATGAGGGTAGTCGGTTCATAATGCGTCTGCTGGCTGGCGATGATGTCGCGCTGATTTCCGACGCGGGCACGCCGCTGATCTCTGATCCCGGTTATCACCTGGTACGTCAGGCGCGTGCTGTAGGTGTACCGGTTGTGCCCGTGCCGGGCGCTTGCGCCCTGATCGCCGCTCTTTCTGCGGCCGGACTGCCTTCGGACCGATTCATTTTCGAGGGCTTTCTTCCCGCCAAGGCTGCAGGGCGCAAGGCAAAGCTTGAGCGAGTAAAGGAAGAGCCGCGCACGCTTATTTATTATGAAGCGCCGCACCGGATTCTCGAGTGTCTACAGGACATGGAGCAAGTCTTTGGTGCCGACCGTCAGGCCTTGCTGGCACGTGAAATAACCAAAACTTTTGAAACGCTCAAGGGTCTGCCTTTGGGTGAGCTGCGGGCTTTTGTCGAGGCCGACAGTAATCAGCAGCGTGGCGAATGCGTTGTGCTGATAGCCGGCTGGACACCGCCCGAGGACGAGGATGTCATTGGTGAGGAGGCGCGCCGCATACTGGATTTACTGCTTGCGGAGATGCCTCTCAAGCGCGCCGCAGCCTTGGCAGCCGAAATAACCGGCGTGCGCAAGAACCTGCTTTATCAGGTGGCGCTGGAGAAACAGAAGGAATGATGGGTTGCCTTTAAAAGGGGTGGATAACGGGGACAAGCGCACCCCACGTGCTATTAAAGCTTGTTCTTGAAGGCATGTGCCGCTAACCTTGGCGGCGGAGAGTCGATTGGACAGTCGCTGCCTCTTGTTGTTCCGCAACAGGGGGGGGAGGAAAGTCCGGGCTCCATAGGGCGGAGTGCCAGGTAACGCCTGGGAGGCGTGAGCCTACGGAAAGTGCCACAGAAAATAACCGCCTAAGCACTTCGGTGCCGGTAAGGGTGAAAAGGTGCGGTAAGAGCGCACCGCACGTCTGGTAACAGTTCGTGGCAAGGTAAACCCCACTCGGAGCAAGACCAAATAGGGTTCCTAGGCGTGGCCCGCGCTGGAACCGGGTAGGTTGCTAAAGACGTCCAGTGATGGCCGTCGTAGAGGAATGACTGTTCTCGACAGAACCCGGCTTACAGATCGACTCTCCACCTTTTTCCTACCCTTCGTTTCAAGCAGCAAAACCCTCTCGTAATACCAAAAAAATCTTACAGCTCATAAATCACATTAACTTTGAATCGCAACGATTTGAGTCGCGTGGGATTTATCTGTCGGAACGTTCGTAAAATTCCCCTTTCATACCCAATACCTCTCCTAAATCTCCGAAATGTAAGGGTTTTCCTTAAGACCGTGCCTTGACGGTGTGGTGGGCGCGTTCCTATAGTGTGCACAAGTGGCAGAAAGTGGCACGAAGTGGGTTTTTTCAGCGCAAAAAGCTAATATTCGGAGAATGCGCCTGTGTTCCGTGGTGCCAACGCGATCAATCTCGATGCCAAGGGCCGTCTCGCTATGCCGAGCCGGTACCGTGACGAGTTGGATTCGCGTAGTGCCGGGCAACTTATCGTGACCATTGATGCCGTTGATCCCTGTCTTTGCCTGTATCCGCTTTCCGAATGGGAACTGATAGAGGCAAAACTTCGTGATCTGGCGACGTTTCGTGAAGAGAACCGTCGTCTGCAAAGGCTTTTGATTGGTAATGCTGTCGATCTGGAACTCGATGGCAGCGGGCGTTTTCTGGTGCCGCCACGCTTGCGCGAATACGCCAGGCTGGATAAGCGCGTAATGCTGGTGGGCCAACTCAACAAGTTTCAACTGTGGGACGAGGACGCCTGGAATGCTCTTGCTGATGCTGACCTGGCTGCCATTCAAAAACCTGGCGCTATGCCCGACGAATTACGTGATTTGATCCTGTGACTATGAACAGCGGCTTTACCCACATCACCGTGCTGCTTGAAGAAGCCGTGGAGGCTCTCGCGGTGCGTGCCGATGGCTGCTATCTGGACGGCACGTTCGGACGTGGCGGGCATAGTCGTCTGATATTGAGCCAGCTTGGTCCTGACGGTCGGCTTCTGGGGTTCGACAAGGACCCTCAAGCGATTGCCACAGGGCAAGCGCTAGCGGCCGAAGACGGCCGCTTTGTCATTGTGCAGCGCAGCTTTGCCGAATTGGGATCCGAGGCTCAGGAGCGCGGTTTGGCGGGCAAGGTCAGCGGTATCCTGCTGGATCTGGGCGTGTCGTCCCCGCAACTGGATGATCCCGAGCGCGGTTTCAGCTTCATGAACGACGGTCCGCTGGACATGCGCATGGACCCTACCCGTGGCGTAAGCGCTGCCGAGTTCATTGCGACTGCACCTGCTGAAGAAATTGCCCGCGTATTCAAGGAATACGGCGAAGAGCGATTTGCCAAGCGGATGGCCAATGCGGTCGTCGCGCGCCGTGAAGTCCAGCCTTTCGAGCGTACCGCTGATCTGGCGGAAGTGCTCAAGGTCGCCAACCCCGCCTGGGAAAAGGGCAAGAATCCTGCAACGCGTGCCTTTCAGGGCCTGCGTATTCATGTAAACAACGAATTGGGCGATCTGGAAGCCGGTCTCGAAGCCGCGCTGGATGCCCTTGAAGTTGGTGGTCGCCTCGTCGTCATCAGTTTTCACTCGCTGGAAGACCGTATCGTCAAGCTGTTCATGCGCAAGCTCGCCAAGGGCGAAGCCGACAACATGCCACGCAATCTGCCGATCCAGTTCAAGCCGTTTGAACCGAAAATCAAAATTCACGGCAAGGCTCAATTCGCCTCGGATACCGAAACCAAAGCCAACCCGCGTTCGCGCAGTGCTGTCATGCGTGTAGCGGAGAAGCTCAGGTGAGCCGTCTGTTTCTGAAGCCTTTGCCCGGCGGCAGCTTCATTATGCTGCTGCTGTTCATTGCTGTCCTGATTTCAGCGATTGGCGTTTCCTATAGCGCACATTGGAATCGTCAACTGCTCAACTCGCTGTATTCGGAAATGAGCGTGCGCGACAAGGCGCAGGCAGAGTGGGGCCGGCTGATTCTTGAGCAGAGCACCTGGACTGCACATAGCCGCATCGAGAATCTGGCCACCGAACAGCTGAAAATGCGCATTCCAAGCGCTGCCGAAGTGCGGATGGTGGCGCCATGATGAAACTTGAAGGCGCGCTTTATCCGTGGCGTTTTCGCGTGGTCGTGGGGCTGCTGGTGTCCCTCGTGCTCGCCATTTGCTGGCGCATCGTTGACCTGCAGGTTATCGACCACACCTTTCTCAAGGAGCAGGGCGATGCCCGCAGCCTGCGGCATATCCCGATTCCGGCTCACCGTGGCCTGATCACCGACCGCAATGGCGAGCCGCTTGCCGTCAGTACTCCGGTGACGACGCTGTGGGCCAACCCGCGCGAAATGCAGCAGGACAAGTCCAAGTGGCCAATGCTCGCAGCGGCTACCGGGCAGGATCTGAAAGCGTTGACTGATCGCCTGGAATCGCAATCCACCAAGGAATTCATCTACCTTGTTCGTGGCATGACGCCGGAGCAGGGTCAGGCAGCACTGGATCTGAAAGTCCCTGGCGTTTACGGCATCGAAGAGTTCCGCCGTTTCTACCCGGCAGGGGATGTTACCGCGCACATGGTTGGTTTTACCGACCTTGATGACCACGGTCGCGAAGGTGTCGAGTTGGCGTATGACGACTGGCTTGCGGGAGTGCCCGGCAAGCGTCAGGTCATCAAGGACCGGCGCGGCCGACTGATCAAGGATGTTCAGGTGACCAAGAATGCCAAGGCCGGAAAGACCTTGGCTTTGTCTATTGACCTGCGCCTGCAATACCTGGCAACCCGTGAGCTGCGCAACGCCATCGTGGAAAACGAGGCCAAGGCAGGCAGCATGGTGATCATGGACGTCAAGACCGGTGAAGTTCTGGCGATGGTCAATCAGCCGACCTATAACCCGAACAATCGCCGCACCATGGTGCCTGCTGCCATGCGCAACCGGGCCATCATTGACGTGTTCGAACCTGGTTCGACCATGAAGCCGATCTCCATGACTGCTGCGCTGGACAGTGGCCGCTGGAAGCCCACCGATAAGGTCGAGGTCTATCCAGGCACCCTGCAGATCGGCAAATACACGATTCGTGACGTGACCAAGACCGAGGGCCCGATCCTCGATCTGACCGGCATCCTGATCAACTCCAGTAACGTCGGCATGAGCAAGGTCGCGTTCGATGTGGGCGGCGAAGCGATCTTCCGTGCCATGCAGCGCGTCGGTTTCGGTCAGTACACCGGCCTCGGCTTTCCTGGCGAGCGCGTCGGCAACCTGCCCAACTACCGCGAATGGCGCAAGGCTGAAACCGCCACGCTGTCCTATGGCTACGGTCTGTCAGTCACCGCTTTGCAGCTGGTACACGCCTATGGCGCGCTGGCCAATAACGGCCGCATCGTGCCACTGACCATTTTGAAAACGGATAAAGAGCCGGAATCGACCCAGGCTATTCCCGAGAAAACCGCCAAGACTCTGCAGGGTATGTTGCAGCAGGTTATCGAAGACCCGCGCGGCGTTTATCGCGCCCGTGTGCCGTCCTATCACGTCGGCGGCAAGAGCGGTACGGCGCGTAAGACGTCGATCGGCACCAAGGGCTATGCGGAGAACTCCTATCGCTCCCTGTTCGCCGGTTTCGGCCCGATGAGTAACCCGCGTTATGCCATCGTCGTGGTCATCGACGAGCCGAGCAAGGGCGGTTACTACGGTGGTCTGGTTTCGGCTCCGGTATTCAGCAAAGTCATGTCCGGTACGTTGCGTCTGATGAACGTTACGCCTGACAACCTTGCCCCACCGGAACAAGTCAATGCAGCACCGGCAGCCAAAGGAGGGCGTGGTTGATGGCCTTTAATCTGAGCAAGATTTTCGCTCACACCGATCGCGATGCGCTGATTCGCGAGTTGACTCTCGACAGCCGCAATGTCCGTCCGGGTGATCTGTTTCTAGCCATACCGGGTATCAAGGTCGATGGCCGTGCACATATTGCCGACGCGCTCAAGCGTGGCGCTGCGGCTGTGGCGTACGAAGTCGAAGGCTCGACCGTTCTGCCGATCACCGACGTGCCGCTGATCCCGGTCAAGGGGCTCGCCGCGCAGTTGTCCGATATTGCCGGCCGCTTCTACGGCGACCCGAGTCGCAGTCTGAATCTGGTAGGTGTTACCGGCACCAACGGCAAGACCAGCGTCACCCAACTGGTTGCACAGGCGCTTGATGCACTGGGTCAGCATTGCGGCATTGTCGGCACACTGGGCACAGGCTTCTACGGCGCATTGCAAAGCGGCCGTCATACCACGCCTGACCCGATTGCCGTTCAGGCGACGCTGACCGATCTGAAAAAGGCCGGGGCGCGTGCAGTGGCGATGGAAGTTTCGTCTCATGGGCTGGATCAAGGGCGGGCGACGGCGCTGGCGTTTGATGTGGCGGTGCTGACCAATCTGTCCCGTGATCACTTGGATTATCACGGCACCATGGAAGCGTACGCTGCCGCCAAGGCCAAGCTGTTTGCATTGTCCAACCTGAAATGCCGGGTAATCAACCTGGATGACGCTTTCGGTCGTGAACTGGCCGGTATCAAGCAAGAGTCGCGGTTGATCACCTATAGCCAGCTGGACAGCTCGGCCTACCTGTATTGCCGCGATGCGAAATTCGATGACGATGGCGTGCGCGCTACGCTGGTCACGCCTCAGGGCGAGCATTTCCTGCGCAGCAGCCTGCTGGGTCGCTTCAACCTGAGCAACGTGCTGGCTGCGGTCGGCGCTTTGCTGGGCCTGGATTACGCGCTGGACGAAATTCTCAAGGTGCTGCCGAAACTTGAAGGTCCTGTCGGGCGCATGCAGCGTCTGGGTGGTGCCGACAAGCCGCTGGTGGTTGTCGATTACGCGCATACTCCGGATGCGCTGGAAAAAGTCCTCGAAGCACTTGCGCCCGCACGCCAAAGGCCGCCTGCTGTGCCTGTTCGGCTGCGGCGGTGATCGTGATCGCGGCAAGCGTCCGCTGATGGCTGAAGTGGTCGAACGCCTGGCCGACGGTGCGTGGGTCACCGACGACAACCCGCGCTCCGAATCTCCAGCCAGTATTTTTGACGATATTCGCCCTGGCTTCACTGCTGTCGACAAGGTGCGCTTCATCGAAGGTCGCGGCCAGGCCATTTCCGAGCTGATTGCCAGCGCCAGTGCCGATGATGTCGTGGTGCTGGCCGGTAAAGGGCACGAGGACTATCAGGAAGTCGACGGTCAGCGCCATCCGTTCTCTGACCTGCAAGAAGCTTCAAAGGCGCTTGCTGCATGGGGGCCTGCGAATGATTAAGCCAATGACATTCAGCGAACTGGTCGTGTCACTTGACGCCCGTCTGGTCGCTGGCGACTGCAGCTTTGACGGCGTGAGCACTGACAGCCGTGGCATCGAGCCGGGCCAGCTGTTTGTGGCCCTGACCGGACCGCGCTTCGACGGCCATGAGTACCTTGAGCAGGTGGCTGCCAAAGGTGCGGTAGGTGCTTTGGTCGAGCGCGAAGTGCAGGGCGCAAGCCTGCCGCAACTGGTCGTGCTCGATACCCGCAAGGCGCTCGCGCAATTGGGCGCAATGAACCGCAATGCGTTCATCGACAAGCCGGTTGCAGCGATGACCGGTTCCAGCGGCAAGACCACGGTCAAGGAAATGCTCGCGAGCATCCTGCGTACGCGCGGACCTGTGCTGGCCACTCGTGGCAATCTGAACAACGAGCTGGGCGTGCCATTGACGTTACTGGAGCTGGCTCCCGAGCACAGTGCGGCGGTCATCGAGCTGGGCGCATCGCGGGTGGGCGAAATTGCCTTCACCGTGAGCCTGACCAAGCCACACGTTGCCATCATTACCAACGCCGGAACCGCCCATGTCGGCGAATTTGGCGGGCCGGACAAAATTGTCGGAGCCAAGGGCGAGATTCTGGAAGGTCTCGATGCCAGCGGCACTGCGGTGCTGAATCTGGAAGACAAGGCGTTCCCTGTCTGGCGCAAGCGTGCCGGCAATCGCAACATTCTGACCTTCGCACTGGCTGACCCTGCGGCGGATCTGTACGCCAGCGAACTCAGTCGTGATGCCCGCGGCTGCCCGGGCTTCACCATGAACAGCCCGCTCGGCGTCGCCCAGGTTCAGTTGAATCTGTTGGGCGCGCACAACGTAGCCAACGCCCTGGCAGCTGCGGCTGCAGCCTGCGCTCTGGGCGTGACGCTGGAAGGTATTGTTGCGGGCCTGAACAACGTGCAGCCGGTCAAGGGCCGTGCGGTTGCGCAAATCGCCAGCAACGGTACGCGCGTCATTGATGACACCTACAACGCCAACCCTGCCTCGATCAACGCGGCCGTCGACATCCTTACCGGTTTTACCGGTCGTACCGTGCTGGTGCTGGGCGATATCGGCGAGCTGGGCGAGTGGGCCGAACAAGGCCATCGCGACGTAGGGGCCTATGCCGCTGGCAAGGTCTCGGCGCTGTATGCCGTCGGCCCGTTGATGACTCATGCCGTCAGCGCCTTTGGTGAACATGCTTACCACTTCGCCAGTCAGGCAGAGCTGATCGCGGCGCTGGGCGCCGAGCAGGACCCTAATACCACTTTATTGATCAAGGGCTCGCGTAGCGCTGCGATGGAAAACGTCGTGGCTGCCTTGTGCGGTTCTAGCCTGGAGAAACATTAATGCTGCTGCTGTTGGCCGAGTTTTTACAACAGTTCTACAAAGGCTTCGCGGTCTTTCAGTACCTGTCCTTGCGCGGGATCCTTGGCGTGCTCACTGCACTGACACTGTCGCTGTGCCTGGGGCCGTGGATGATCCGCACCTTGCAGATGCGCCAGATCGGCCAGTCGGTCCGCAACGACGGTCCGCAGTCGCACTTGTCCAAATCGGGTACGCCGACCATGGGCGGCGCGCTGATCCTCTCGTCCATCGGTATCAGTACGCTGTTGTGGGCTGACCTGAGCAATCGTTACGTTTGGGTTGTGTTGCTGGTGACACTGCTGTTCGGGGCCATCGGCTGGGTCGATGACTACCGCAAAGTGATCGAAAAGAACTCGCGTGGCCTGCCGAGCCGCTGGAAGTATTTCTGGCAGTCGGTATTCGGCCTCTGTGCAGCGATCTTCCTTTATACGACTGCACCGTCGGCTACCGAAACCACGCTGATCGTGCCGATGCTCAAGGATGTGCGCATCCCGTTGGGTATCGGTTTCATCGTGCTGACCTATTTCGTGATCGTCGGCTCCAGCAACGCAGTCAACCTGACTGACGGCCTGGACGGTCTGGCGATCATGCCGACGGTGATGGTGGGCGGTGCGCTGGGCATCTTCTGCTACCTGTCGGGTAACGTGAAGTTTGCTGAATACCTGCTGATTCCCTACGTACCGGGGGCCGGTGAGCTGATTGTCTTCTCTGGTGCGCTGATTGGTGCGGGGCTCGGGTTTCTCTGGTTCAACACCTATCCGGCGCAGGTATTCATGGGCGACGTTGGTGCGCTGGCGCTGGGCGCTGCACTGGGCACCATGGCCGTGATCGTGCGTCAGGAAATTGTCCTGTTCATCATGGGCGGCGTGTTCGTGATGGAAACCCTTTCAGTGGTCATTCAGGTTGCGTCTTTCAAACTTACCGGTCGCCGCGTGTTCCGCATGGCGCCGATTCACCACCACTTTGAACTCAAAGGCTGGCCCGAGCCACGCGTGATCGTCCGTTTCTGGATCATCACCGTGATTCTGGTGCTCATTGGCCTTGCCACACTGAAACTGAGGTAGAACGAGTGTCCCTGATCGTCTCCGACCGCTTCCGCATTGTTGTGGGGCTTGGCAAAAGTGGCATGTCCCTGGTTCGCTTCCTGGCGAACCGGGGCGTGTCCTTTGCCGTGGCCGACACGCGGGAGAATCCTCCTGAGCTGGCGACCTTGCGTCGTGACTATCCGCAGGTGGAAGTGCGTTGTGGCGAGCTGGACGTGGATTTCCTCTGCCGTGCCGACGAGTTGTATGTCAGCCCCGGTCTGGCGCTGGCCACACCGGCCCTGCAGCAGGCGCACGCGCGTGGCGTCAAGCTGTCCGGCGACATCGAGCTGTTCGCGCGTTACGCGAAGGCGCCGGTCATCGCCATCACCGGTTCGAATGCGAAAAGCACGGTGACAACGCTGGTGGGTGAAATGGCCGTCGCTGCAGGCAAACGCGTTGCGGTCGGGGGCAACCTCGGTACTCCGGCGCTGGACCTGCTCAGCGACGATGTCGAACTGTACGTAATGGAGCTGTCCAGCTTTCAGCTCGAAACCACCGACCAGCTCAACGCTGAAGTGGCAACCGTGCTGAACATCAGCGAAGACCATATGGACCGCTACAGCGGCCTGCCGGCTTATCACCTGGCCAAGCACCGGATTTTCCGTGGCGCGCGGCAAGTGGTGGTCAATCGTCAGGATGCGCTGTCCCGTCCGCTGATCGGTGAAGGCCTGCCTTGCTGGACGTTTGGTCTCAACAAGCCTGATTTCCACGGCTTTGGTCTGCGTGAAGAAAACGGCGAAAAATACCTGGCGTTCCAGTTCGAAAACCTGATGCCGGTACGTGAGCTGAAAGTTCGTGGTGCTCACAATCAGGCCAACGCCCTTGCTGCATTGGCGCTTGGGCATGCGGTCGGCCTGCCGTTCGATGCGATGCTCGCCAGCCTGCGCGAATTCACCGGGCTGGAGCATCGCTGCCAGTGGCTGCGTGAGCATGACGGCGTTCATTACTACAACGACTCCAAGGCCACCAACGTTGGTGCCGCACTGGCTGCCATCGAAGGCCTGGGTTCGGATATCGACGGCAAGCTGGTGCTGATCGCTGGTGGCGATGGCAAAGGCGCTGACTTCAGCGCATTGCGTGCGCCAGTCGCTGAGCATTGCCGCGCTGCGGTGTTACTGGGCCGCGACGCCGAGCTGATTGCTCAGGCATTGGGCGACGCCGTTACGCTGGTTCGTGTCGATACCGTGCAGGCCGCTGTCGAGCAAAGTGCCCGACTGGCTCAGCGTGGCGATGCGGTACTGCTTTCGCCTGCATGCGCCAGCCTGGATATGTTCAAGAATTATGAAGAGCGCGGACGTGTGTTCGCGCAGGCAGTGGAGTGCTTGTCATGATCTTCGGTGTGATCAAGCCTTATCCATCGCCACTGATCAGCGGGCGCGGCATTGACCTCGACTTCCCGATGCTGGTCGGCTGCCTGGCGCTGCTGGGCCTTGGGCTGGTAATGATTACTTCCGCCTCGTCGGAAGTTGCTGCAGTTCAGTCGGGCAACACGCTGTACATGATGACCCGCCACCTGGTTTATCTGCTGATAGGCCTGGGTGCCTGCGGCGTGACCATGATGATTCCGGTCGCCACCTGGCAACGCCTGGGCTGGATGATGCTGCTTGGCGCGTTCGGCCTGTTGCTGCTGGTACTGGTGCCGGGAATCGGGCGCGAGGTAAACGGTTCGATGCGCTGGATCGGTTTCGGCGCGTTCAACGTGCAGCCGTCGGAAATCGCCAAGGTATTCGTTGTGATCTTCCTTGCCGGCTACCTGATCCGTCAGCAGCAGGAAGTTCGCGAAAGCTGGATGGGCTTTTTCAAGCCGTTCATCGTGCTGTTGCCGATGGCAGGTCTGCTGCTCATGGAGCCTGACTTCGGTGCGACCGTAGTAATGATGGGCTCGGCCGCAGCCATGCTGTTTCTCGGTGGTGTCGGTCTGTTCCGCTTCTCGCTGATGGTGGTTCTGGCTGTGGCGTCGGTCGTTGTTCTGGTCCAGGCACAGCCTTACCGGATGGCGCGTCTGACCAACTTTACCGACCCGTGGGCCGACCAGTTCGGTTCCGGTTATCAATTGACCCAGGCGCTGATCGCCTTCGGTCGTGGCGAATGGTTCGGTGTCGGGCTGGGCAACAGTGTGCAGAAGCAGTTCTATCTGCCGGAAGCGCACACCGACTTCGTGTTCTCGGTGCTTGCAGAAGAGCTGGGCGTGGTGGGTTCGCTGATCACCGTCGCACTGTTTCTGTTTGTCAGTATTCGCGGTATGTACATAGGTATGTGGGCCGAGCGTGCCAAGCAGTTCTTCGGTGCCTATGTGGCCTACGGTCTATCGTTCCTGTGGATCGGCCAATTCCTGATCAACATCGGTGTGAACGTCGGTCTGCTGCCAACCAAGGGACTGACTCTGCCGTTCCTCAGCTACGGCGGCAGCTCGCTGGTGATCTGCTGCGCGAGTCTTGGCCTGCTGCTGCGCATCGAGTGGGAATCGCGCAACAACATGGGCAGTGAAGAAGCCGAGTTCAAGGAAAGCGACTTCGCCGAGGACACGCCCCATGGACGCTAATGTGCTGATCATGGCTGGCGGCACCGGCGGGCATGTATTCCCGGCGCTGGCTTGTGCACGCGAGTTTCAGGCTCGTGGCTACAAGGTCCACTGGCTGGGCACGCCACGCGGAATCGAAAACGAACTGGTCCCGCAGGCCGGTTTGACGCTGCACCTGATCAATGTCACCGGGCTGCGTGGCAAAGGCCGGCTGTCGCTGCTCAAGGCGCCGTTCATGTTGCTCAAGGCCCTGATGCAGGCGCGCAAGGTTGTGCGTCAGGTGAAGCCGGTCTGCGTGGTTGGCTTCGGTGGCTACGTCACCGGCCCTGGCGGTCTGGCGGCGAAGCTGGCAGGCGTACCGTTGATCATTCATGAGCAGAACGCCGTTGCTGGCACAGCCAACCGCAGCCTGGCGTCGTTCGCCAGCCGCGTGTGCGAGGCGTTCCCGAACACCTTTGCGGCCTCGTCCAAACGCCGCACCACCGGCAATCCGGTGCGTGTCGAGCTGTTTCTGGAAACACCGCGTCAGACGCTGGCCGGGCGCAAGGCGCGTCTGCTGGTACTGGGCGGCAGTCTGGGCGCGGAGCCATTGAACAAATTGCTGCCCGAGGCGCTGGCCCAGTTGCCTCAGGACATCCAGCCCGAAGTGTTTCATCAGTCGGGCAAGAATCACGACGCAGTCACCGCCGAGCGTTATCGCAACGTGGGCGTCGAGGCGCAGGTTGCGCCATTCATCCAGAACATGGCCCAAGCCTATAGCTGGGCCGATCTGGTGGTCTGCCGCGCAGGCGCATTGACCATCAGCGAACTGGCCGCCGCAGGTCTGCCGTCGTTGCTGATACCGCTGCCCCACGCGATTGATGACCATCAGTCACGTAACGCTGACTATCTGGCTCGCGAAGGCGCAGCCTTCGTCATGCCGCAAGCGACAACTGGCGCCGCCGAGATGGCAGCACGCCTGAAAGAGGTTTTGATGCAACCCGAACAATTGAACAGCATGGCCCGCACAGCACGTAGCCTGGCCAAGCCTGATGCAACCAACACCGTCGTCAACGTCTGCGTGGAGGTGGCTCATGGTTGAGAATCAACGCGCCATGCCGCAACCTGAAATGCGCCGTATCCGTC
Source organism: Pseudomonas savastanoi (assembly GCF_020917325.1). NCBI lineage: Bacteria > Pseudomonadati > Pseudomonadota > Gammaproteobacteria > Pseudomonadales > Pseudomonadaceae > Pseudomonas > Pseudomonas savastanoi. The sequence goes on along the minus strand of NZ_CP076652.1, from coordinate 4,847,569 downwards.
GCATCCACTTCGTCGGTATCGGCGGTGTCGGCATGTGCGGGATTGCCGAAGTGTTGTTGAACCTGGGCTACGAAGTCTCGGGCTCCGACCTCAAAGGCTCGGCCGTGACCGAGCGTCTGGAATCGTTCGGCGCGCAGATCTTTGTTGGCCATCGCGCCGAGAACACCGTGGGTGCCGACGTACTGGTGGTGTCCAGCGCTGTGAACACTTCCAACCCGGAAGTCGCTACCGCGCTGGAACGCCGTATTCCAGTCGTGCCTCGTGCCGAGATGCTCGCCGAACTGATGCGCTATCGCCACGGCATCGCTGTCGCCGGTACGCATGGCAAGACCACCACCACCAGCCTGATCGCTTCGGTGTTCGCTGCTGGTGGCCTGGACCCTACCTTTGTGATTGGCGGCCGCTTGAACGCTGCGGGCACCAACGCCCAGCTGGGCACCAGCCGTTACCTGATCGCCGAAGCCGATGAAAGCGACGCCAGCTTCCTGCACCTTCAGCCTCTTGTGGCGGTGGTCACCAATATCGACGCCGATCACATGGCGACCTACGAAGGCGACTTCAACAAACTGAAGAAGACCTTTGTCGAGTTCCTGCATAACCTGCCGTTCTATGGCCTGGCGGTCATGTGCATCGACGATCCGGTAGTGCGTGAAATTCTCCCGCAGGTCAAGCGCCCGACGTTGACCTACGGCTTCAGCGAGTCTGCCGACATACGTGCGATCAACGTGCGTCAGGACGGCATGCTGACATTCTTTACCGTACTGCGCCGCGACCGCGAGCCGCTGGATGTGTCGGTGAACATGCCCGGCAATCACAACGTACTCAACTCGCTGGCGACCATCGCTATCGCTACCGACGAAGGTGTCAGCGATGAGGCGATCGTGCAGGGCCTTTCGGGGTTCCAGGGCGTCGGTCGTCGCTTCCAGGTGTACGGCGAGCTGCCGGTCGAAGGCGGTAACGTGATGCTGGTCGATGACTACGGTCACCATCCGCGCGAAGTGGCTGCTGTGATCAGCGCCGTACGGGGTGGCTGGCCGGATCGTCGTCTGGTGATGGTCTACCAGCCGCACCGTTTCAGCCGTACCCGTGACCTGTACGACGATTTCGTACAGGTTCTGGCGGATGCCAATGTGTTGCTGCTGATGGAAGTCTACCCGGCGGGTGAAGAACCGATTCCCGGCGCCGACAGCCGCAATCTGTGCCACAGCATTCGTCAGCGCGGTCAGCTGGACCCTATCTACATCGAGCGCGGCGTCGAGCTGGCGCCGCTGGTCAAGCCGCTGCTGCGCGCTGGGGACATTCTGCTGTGCCAGGGCGCTGGCGACATCGCCGGACTCGCGCCACAACTGCTGAAAAGCCCGCTGTTCGCTGGCGCTAAAGTGGCTCCCACCGAAGGGAAGCTGAAATGACAGCCGTCGCCCAGTCTTCCCTGCGCTCGACGCTCGAGCCGAAAAGCTTCGGCCGTGTCGCCGTGCTCTTCGGTGGCAAGAGTGCTGAACGGGCAGTTTCCCTGAACTCCGGTAATGCGGTGCTCAAGGCGTTGCTCGATGCTGGCGTGGACGCGTTCGGCATCGATGTGGGCGATGACTTCCTGCAGCGACTGGTCAGCGAAAAGATCGACCGTGCCTTCATTGTTCTGCACGGGCGAGGCGGCGAAGACGGCACTATGCAAGGCCTGCTGGAGTGCCTGGAAATCCCCTATACCGGCAGTGGTGTACTGGCTTCCGCGCTGGCGATGGACAAGTTGCGCACCAAGCAGGTCTGGCAGAGTCTCGGCCTTGCGACGCCCTTGCATGCCGTTCTTGAAAACGAGAGCGATTGTATTTGCGCAGCGACGGAACTGGGCTTCCCTTTGATCGTCAAACCGGCCCATGAAGGTTCAAGTATCGGTATGGCAAAGGTGAACAGCGTCGATGAATTGATCGCCGCCTGGAAAGCCGCCAGTACCTACGATTCGCAAGTATTAGTCGAACAGTGGATTCAGGGACCTGAGTTCACTGTGGCGTCTCTGCGTGGCCAGGTGTTGCCTCCCATTGGCCTGGGCACTCCTCACAGTTTTTATGATTACGATGCCAAGTACCTGGCGTCCGATACTCAGTACCGGATCCCTTGCGGGCTTGGCGATGCGCAGGAACAGGAACTCAAACAACTTGCAGCACGCGCTTGCGACGCCATCGGTATTGCAGGGTGGGCGCGCACGGATGTCATGCAGGACGCACAAGGCAAGTTCTGGTTACTGGAAGTTAACACCGTGCCCGGCATGACCGATCACAGTCTGGTGCCAATGGCTGCGCGTGCTGCAGGTCTGGATTTTCAACAACTGGTGTTGGCGATTCTGGCCGACAGTGTTCAGGCGAGAGGGTAAGGCATGTACGGCGCGTCGGCACGTCCTCAGCCACCTGCACCCGGCCGCAACAAGCCGGTGCCGCGTGGCGCCAGCCGAATGGTGGCCAAGGAGCCTCTGTCGGCGCGCCTGCCCAAGGCCAACTTCAGTGTTCTGAAGCGCCTGCTCTGGCCTGTGTTGCTGGTGGTTCTGGGCTTCGGCACTTATGAGGCAGCGCAACGTCTGCTGCCGTACGCCGACCGCCCGATTACCCGCATCAATGTGCAGGGCGATTTGAGTTACATCAGCCAGCAGGCTGTGCAGCAGCGGATTGCGCCTTATGTGGCGTCGAGCTTTTTCAAGATTGATCTGACCGGCATGCGCACCGAGCTTGAGCAGATGCCCTGGATCGCCCACGCCGAAGTTCGTCGTGTATGGCCGGATCAGGTCGTGATTCGTCTTGAAGAGCAGTTGCCGGTTGCCCGTTGGGGTGATGAAGCACTGTTGAACAACCAGGGACAGGCTTTCACGCCGCGTGAACTGTCCAATTACGAACATCTTCCCCAGTTGTTCGGCCCGCAGCGGGCCCAGCAACAGGTGATGCAGCAGTATCAGGTGTTGAGTCAGATGTTGCGCCCGCTGGGCTTCTCCATCGTGCGCCTGGAGCTGCGCGAGCGCGGCAGCTGGTTCCTGACAACAGGCGCCGGTAGTGCTGGCCCGGGTATCGAATTGTTGCTTGGACGCGACCACCTCGTCGAAAAAATGCGCCGTTTCATCGCGATTTACGACAAAACGCTGAAAGAACAAATCACGAATATCGCGCGCGTTGACTTGCGTTACTCCAACGGCCTAGCGGTCGGTTGGCGCGAACAGGCAGCGGCAACGACGGATAAACCCGCTGTCGCGAAGAATTGATAAGAGGCAGGACCATGGCAAACGTGCAAAGCGGCAAAATGATCGTCGGGCTGGATATCGGTACCTCCAAGGTGGTGGCACTGGTAGGCGAAGTCGCGGCCGATGGCTCGCTGGAAATCGTGGGTATCGGTACCCATCCCTCCCGCGGCCTGAAGAAAGGCGTGGTAGTGAATATCGAGTCGACCGTGCAGTCGATCCAGCGCGCAATCGAAGAAGCGCAGCTGATGGCGGGTTGCCGTATTCACTCGGCATTTGTCGGCGTTGCAGGTAGCCATATTCGCAGCCTGAACTCGCACGGCATCGTGGCGATTCGTGATCGCGAAGTCAGTTCTGCGGACCTGGAGCGTGTGCTCGATGCTGCTCAGGCGGTGGCCATTCCTGCCGACCAGCGCGTGCTGCACACCCTTCCTCAGGATTACGTGATCGATAACCAGGAAGGCGTGCGTGAGCCTTTGGGCATGTCCGGTGTACGTCTGGAAGCCAAGGTTCACGTCGTGACCTGTGCAGTGAACGCCGCGCAGAACATCGAGAAGTGCGTGCGTCGCTGCGGTCTGGAAGTTGACGACATCATTCTTGAACAACTGGCGTCGGCGTATTCCGTACTTACCGATGACGAGAAAGAGCTGGGCGTGTGCCTGGTGGATATCGGTGGCGGTACGACCGACATCGCGATCTTCACCGAAGGCGCCATTCGTCACACGGCGGTTATCCCGATTGCGGGCGATCAGGTCACCAACGACATCGCCATGGCGTTGCGTACCCCGACCCAGTACGCCGAAGAAATCAAGATTCGCTACGCCTGCGCCCTGGCCAAACTGGCCGGTGCCGGTGAAACCATCAAAGTACCGAGTGTGGGCGACCGTCCACCTCGCGAGCTGTCGCGTCAGGCCCTGGCCGAAGTGGTAGAGCCTCGTTACGACGAGCTGTTCACCCTGATCCAGGCCGAGCTGCGCCGCAGCGGTTACGAAGACCTGATCCCGGCCGGCATCGTGCTGACCGGGGGCACAGCGAAAATGGAAGGTGCGGTCGAACTGGCCGAGGAAATCTTCCACATGCCGGTACGCCTTGGCGTGCCGCACAGCGTCAAAGGGCTCGCTGATGTCGTGCGCAACCCGATCTACTCGACTGGCGTAGGCCTGTTGATGTACGGGCTGCAAAAGCAGTCGGACGGCATTTCGCTGTCCGGGATGGTCGGCAACAGCAGTTACAGCGACGAAACCAAGGCACCGGTGCTTGAGCGTATCAAGCGTTGGGTGCAGGGCAATTTTTAAGTTTCAACGTTTAAAAGTTTCACAGCTTCAGATTCAGGGCTTCAAAAGCAATATCGGCAGGCAGTAGGCAAAACTAACTAGAAAGCGGAAGGAGAGAGAAATGTTCGAACTCGTAGACAACGTCCCGCAAAGCCCGGTTATCAAAGTTATCGGTGTAGGCGGTGGTGGCGGAAACGCTGTCAATCACATGGTCAAGAGCAACATCGAAGGCGTGGAATTCATCTGCGCCAACACAGATGCTCAAGCGCTGAAAAACATTGGCGCGCGGACCATTCTGCAACTGGGCACCGGCGTGACCAAAGGCCTTGGCGCTGGCGCCAACCCTGAAGTCGGTCGTCAGGCCGCACTGGAAGATCGTGAGCGCATTGCAGAAGTTCTGCAGGGCACCAACATGGTTTTCATCACCACTGGCATGGGCGGCGGTACCGGTACCGGTGCAGCACCGATCATTGCTGAAGTGGCCAAGGAAATGGGCATTCTGACGGTCGCAGTCGTGACCCGTCCGTTCCCGTTCGAAGGTCGCAAGCGTATGCAGATCGCCGATGAAGGCATCCGCATGCTGTCCGAAAGCGTCGACTCGTTGATCACCATCCCCAACGAGAAGCTGCTGACCATACTCGGTAAAGACGCCAGCCTGCTGTCGGCTTTCGCCAAGGCTGACGATGTACTGGCTGGTGCCGTTCGCGGTATCTCCGACATCATCAAGCGTCCGGGCATGATCAACGTCGACTTCGCCGACGTCCGTACCGTGATGAGCGAAATGGGCATGGCGATGATGGGTACTGGCTGCGCCAGCGGTCCTAACCGTGCACGTGAAGCCACCGAAGCGGCCATTCGCAACCCGTTGCTCGAAGACGTCAACCTGCAGGGCGCTCGCGGCATCCTGGTCAACATCACTGCCGGTCCTGACCTGTCGCTGGGTGAGTACTCGGACGTGGGTAGCATCATCGAAGCGTTCGCTTCCGAGCACGCGATGGTCAAGGTCGGTACGGTTATCGATCCGGACATGCGTGACGAGTTGCACGTGACTGTGGTTGCCACCGGCCTGGGCGCGAAAATCGAGAAGCCGGTCAAGGTCATCGACAACACGCTGCAGACCGCCCAGCAGGCTCCTGCCCAGCAGGCGTCGCGTCAGGAAGCACCGTCGGTCAACTACCGCGATCTGGACCGTCCTACCGTGATGCGCAATCAGGCACACGCAGGCGCTACGGCAGCGGCGAAGATGAACCCTAACGATGATCTGGATTACCTGGATATCCCGGCTTTCCTGCGTCGTCAGGCCGATTGATGAAATGTATCAGGGGTATTAGGGTGATTGGTGTTCAGCAAAGGCATGGTCTGCTATCATCGCCAGCCTTTGTTGATACCAGTTCGCAACTTGCGCTGAAGCGGCCCATGCCATGATTAAACAACGCACCCTGAAAAATATTATCCGTGCCACAGGTGTAGGCCTGCACTCCGGGGAGAAGGTTTACCTGACCCTCAAGCCCGCACCTGTGAATACCGGCATTGTGTTTTGCCGAGCTGACCTTGACCCCGTCGTGCAGATCCCTGCGCGTGCGGAAAACGTCGGCGACACCACTCTGTCGACCACTCTGGTCAATGGTGATGTCAAAGTTGACACGGTAGAACACCTGCTCTCGGCCATGGCTGGCCTTGGCATCGATAACGCCTACGTCGAGCTCTCTGCCTCCGAAGTTCCTATCATGGACGGCAGCGCAGGCCCTTTCGTATTCCTGATTCAATCGGCTGGCCTGGAAGAACAGGACGCGCCGAAGAAATTCATCCGCATCCTGCGTGAAGTCACAGTGGAGGAGGGCGGTAAACGCGCTACTTTCGTGCCTTTCGAAGGGTTCAAGGTCAGTTTCGAGATCGATTTCGATCACCCCGTCTTCCGTGATCGCACCCAGAGTGCAAGCGTGGACTTTTCCAGCACTTCCTTCGTGAAGGAAGTCAGCCGTGCCCGGACCTTCGGGTTCATGAGTGACATCGAGTACCTGCGCAAGCACAACCTCGCACTCGGCGGCAGTGTGGAAAACGCCATCGTGGTCGACAAGGACGGCGTACTGAACGAAGACGGCCTGCGTTACGAGGACGAATTCGTCAAACACAAAATCCTCGACGCCATCGGTGACCTTTACCTGCTGGGCAATAGCCTGATTGGTGAGTTCCGGGGCTTCAAATCGGGGCATGCACTGAACAATCGTCTCCTGCGCACGTTGATCGAGCAGAAAGACGCCTGGGAAGTGGTGACTTTCGAGGATGCCAGTACGGCACCTATTTCCTACATGCGCCCTGTCGCGGCTGTGTAGGCAAGCTTTACTCTCTTTCCTTTTGTTCTTTAAAGGCTGCCTTCGGGTGGCCTTTTTTTATTGGCTTCATTGGGAAAGTCAGTTGCGCAGAGGATCTGGCGAAAATCACTCAGACGCTATTTCTTGTCCTTGGCATGGCTGGCCAGCCGCTCAAGTGCGGCCCGCAGCTTGGGATCAGTGATGCCCTCGGCGGTGGCCTGAATGTTCTCGGCGGCAATCGAAGACAGGTCGATGGTGTGCGTGGCCGCTCCACGCGGGGCTTCAGGTGGCTGCACCTTGAAGACAATACGCGTCAGGTTGATGAATTCGTCGAAGGCCATTAGTTGCCGGTGCAGGCGCTTCTGCTGATAGCGCAGGCGCGTGGCCCAGTGACCATCCGTCACGATCAGCAACAAGGTGCCTTCGCGCCACGAGGCCACACGACAATGCTCGCGCGCGGCTGGCTGCAGCTGACTTTCGAGCAGGCGCTGCAAATGGCTAAGGCGTTCGGCGTGACGAAAGATAGCCTTCAAAGGCTTGGCTTCACGCAGCAGAACCGCGGGCGGGCGGGCGTTCAGAGGACGAAAGGCCATGGTGGAGTGCCTGGTAACAAGATGAACATCTTAACAGAAAGCGTTCTAACGGCTGCTTTTCAGGGCATTTCCGTGCTTTCATATGCAAATCAATGAGTAACTTCCCCGGATTATGGGTTGAAGTGCTTGAAATTGGCCCCATTGTAAACCTGCCCCGTAACAGCGCTGTGCCAGCATCGTGGAATAACGCCACTTTCCTCACCATCGTTTCCGGGTAGAATGCTCGTTCGCATGCGGCCATCTGGGCTGCACGGGCGACTCACGGGGCCGCCCTCCATTCCTATGTGTGGAAGATCCTGTCGATATGTTTGCGCCTTTGTTGAAAAAACTTTTTGGAAGCAAGAACGAGCGTGAAGTAAAACGCATGCTCAAGACGGTACAGATCGTCAATGCCTTCGAAGAGCAAATGGTGGCCCTTTCGGACGAGCAATTGCGCGCCAAGACCGAAGAGTTCAAGGCCCGCATAGCCAAAGGCGAGACCCTGGATCAATTGCTGCCTGAAGCCTTTGCTGTCGCTCGTGAAGCGGGCAAGCGCGTCATGGGCATGCGCCACTTCGACGTTCAGTTGATCGGCGGCATGACCCTGCACGAAGGTCAGATCGCGGAAATGCGTACCGGTGAAGGTAAAACCCTGGTCGGTACGTTGGCTGTGTACCTCAATGCGCTGTCCGGCAAGGGTGTTCACGTAGTCACCGTGAACGACTACCTCGCTCGCCGCGATGCCAACTGGATGCGTCCGTTGTACGAATTCCTCGGTCTGACCGTAGGCATCGTCACGCCATTCCAGCCGCCGGAAGAAAAACGCGCCGCTTACGCTGCCGACATCACCTACGGCACCAATAACGAATACGGCTTCGATTACCTGCGCGACAACATGGCGTTCAGCATGGACGACAAGTTCCAGCGCGAACTCAATTTCGCCGTAATCGACGAAGTCGACTCGATTCTGATCGACGAAGCGCGTACGCCGCTGATCATCTCCGGTCAGGCCGAAGACAGCTCCAAGCTGTACACCGAAATCAACCGCCTGATCCCCAAGCTCGAGCAGCATATCGAGGAAGTGGAAGGCGAAGTCACCAAGCCGGGCCACTTCACCGTTGACGAGAAAACCCGTCAGGTCGAGCTGAACGAAGCCGGTCACCAGTTCATCGAGGAAATGCTCACCGAAGTCGGCCTGCTGGCTGAAGGCGAAAGCCTGTACTCGGCGCATAACCTGGGCCTGCTGACTCACGTTTATGCGGGTCTGCGTGCGCACAAACTGTTCAACCGCAACGTCGAGTACATCGTTGCAGACGGTCAGGTTCTGCTGGTCGACGAGCATACCGGCCGTACCATGCCGGGCCGTCGCCTGTCCGAGGGCCTGCATCAGGCCATCGAAGCCAAGGAAAACCTGAACATTCAGGCCGAAAGCCAGACCTTGGCATCGACCACGTTCCAGAACTACTTCCGTCTGTACAACAAACTGTCCGGCATGACCGGTACGGCCGACACCGAAGCGTTCGAATTCCACCAGATCTACAACCTGGCCGTCATGGTCATCCCGCCGAACAAGCCGTTGGCGCGTAAAGACTTTAACGACCTCGTCTATCTGACGGCGGAAGAGAAGTACGCAGCCATCGTTACCGACATCAAGGCCTGCATTGCAGAGAACCGCCCGGTGCTGGTAGGTACGGCGACCATCGAAACCTCGGAACACATGTCCAATCTGCTCAAGCAGGAAGGCATCGATCACAAGGTTCTGAACGCCAAGTTCCACGAGAAAGAAGCAGAAATCATCGCGCAGGCCGGTCGTCCGGGCGCTTTGACCATTGCTACCAACATGGCCGGTCGCGGTACCGACATCCTGTTGGGCGGTAACTGGGAAGTTGAAGTCGCCAATCTGGAAGACCCAACCCCTGAGCAAATCGCACAGATCAAGGCTGACTGGCAGAAACGCCATCAGCAGGTGATCGAGGCGGGCGGCCTGCACGTTATTGCCTCCGAGCGTCACGAATCGCGCCGTATCGATAACCAGCTGCGCGGTCGTGCCGGCCGTCAGGGTGACACCGGTTCCAGCCGTTTCTACCTGTCGCTTGAAGACAGCCTGATGCGCATCTTCGCCTCTGACCGTGTGAAGAATTTCATGAAGGCGCTGGGTATGCAGTCCGGTGAGGCCATCGAGCACCGCATGGTGACCAACGCCATCGAAAAAGCGCAGCGCAAAGTGGAAGGTCGTAACTTCGACATCCGCAAGCAATTGCTCGAGTTCGATGACGTGGCCAACGAGCAGCGCAAAGTGATTTATCACATGCGTAACACGCTGCTGGCTGCCGAGAACATTGGTGAGACCATTGCTGACTTCCGTGAGGAAGTACTCAACAACCTCATCAGTCAGCATATTCCGCCGCAATCCCTGCCGGAGCAGTGGAACGTTGCTGGTCTGGAAGCTGCACTGAACACCGACTTTGCCGTCAAACTGCCCGTCCAGCAGTGGCTGGACGAAGACGACAACCTGCACGAAGACAGCCTGCGCGAAAAAATCATGGCGCAGTTGCTGGTGGCGTACAACGAGAAGGAAGATCAGGCCAGCGCCGAAGCCCTGCGTTCCTTCGAAAAGCAGATCCTCCTGCGCGTGCTGGACGACCTGTGGAAAGATCACCTGTCGACCATGGACCACCTGCGCCACGGTATCCACCTGCGCGGCTACGCTCAGAAGAACCCGAAGCAGGAATACAAGCGCGAGTCCTTCACGCTGTTCCAGGAACTGCTGGATTCGATCAAGCGCGACACCATCCGTGTGCTTTCGCATGTTCAGGTTCGTCGCGAAGATCCAGAGGAAGAAGAGGCGCGCCTGCGTCAGGAAGCCGAAGAACTGGCCAGCCGCATGCAGTTCGAACACGCTCCTGCGCCGGGCATCGACCAGCCGCTGCCGGATGAAGAGGGTGGCGAAGCGCCGGTAGCCGTCGCATCCGAGCCGGTCCGCAACGACCAGAAACTGGGTCGCAACGAGCTGTGCTGGTGTGGTTCGGGCAAGAAATTCAAACACTGTCACGGCCAGATCAACTAAGCCTTTGACTGTGTAATACCTGCGCCGCGACCGGCTTGCCCGTCGCGGCGTTTTTTCATTGATCGCCGTACCGATGCGGACGGCGCCATACTCCTTGAGGAGCACCCCGATGGCTGTTGGTCTTGGTCCTTTGCCTGCGTTGCACCCGGTTCCCGGTTTTGAACTTGGCATTTCTTCTGCCGGCATCAAACGCCCGGGGCGCAAGGATGTCGTGGTCATGCGCTGTGCCGAAGGCTCCAGCGTTGCCGGTGTATTCACCTTGAATGCGTTCTGCGCAGCGCCGGTCATTCTGGCCAAACAGCGTGTTCAGGGCACTGTGCGTTATTTGCTGACCAACACCGGCAATGCCAACGCAGGCACGGGCGAACCAGGTCTGGTTGCTGCGCGACGTACCTGCGAAAAGCTGGCGCAACTGACTGGCGTCGATGCATCAGCAGTGCTGCCTTACTCAACGGGCGTGATCGGCGAGCCGTTGCCTGTGGAAAAGATCGAAGGCGCGCTGCAAGCTGCACTTGATGATCTGTCTGTGGATAACTGGGCCGCTGCGGCGACCGGCATCATGACCACCGACACCCTGCCCAAAGGCGCCAGCCGTCAGTTCACCCACGATGGCGTGACCATCACCGTGACCGGCATCAGCAAAGGCGCAGGCATGATTCGCCCGAACATGGCGACCATGCTTGGCTACATCGCCACCGACGCCAAAGTGTCGCAGAGCGTACTGCAGGACCTGATTCGCGACGGTGCCAACAAGTCCTTTAATCGCATCACTATCGATGGCGATACCTCGACCAACGACTGCTGCATGCTGATTGCCACCGGTCAGGCTGATTTGCCCGAGATCACCGAGGCCACGGGCCCGCTGTTCGACGCGTTGAAGAAAGCTGTGTTCGACGTGTGTATGGATGTTGCTCAGGCCATCGTGCGTGATGGCGAAGGCGCGACCAAGTTCGTGACGGTAGAAGTCAACGGTGGTGGCAATCATCAGGAGTGCCTGGACGTCGGTTATGCCGTGGCCCACTCGCCACTGATCAAGACCGCGCTGTTTGCCTCCGATCCGAACTGGGGACGTATCCTGGCGGCTGTCGGCCGTGCCGGCGTGCCTGACCTGGACGTGAGCAAGATCGACGTATTCCTGGGCGGCGTATGCATTGCCAGCCAGGGCTGCCGCGCCACGACCTACACCGAAGAGCAGGGCTCGGCGGTAATGGCCGAAGAAGAAATCACCATTCGTATCGAGCTGGGTCGCGGTGATTGCAGCGAAACCATCTGGACTACCGACCTTTCTCACGAATACGTGAAGATCAACGCGGAATATCGCACCTGACTCAATGCCCGGCGCGCGAGCATCCTGCCTTCGCGCCGGGCTCAATGGAGCTGAACCATGAGCATGCATCTGATTATCGGCGACAAACGCTATTCCTCCTGGTCGCTGCGTCCCTGGCTGGTGCTGGAAATGACCGGTGCTGCGTTCACCGATCAGGTCATCCGCCTGAACCAGCCGGACACCCGCGAGAACATTCTCAAGTACTCGCCAACCGGCAAGGTACCTGCGCTTCAGTGTGAGCACGGCACGATCATCGATTCGCTGGCGATCTGTGAATATCTGGTCGAGCGCTTCCCGGACGTCGAGCTGTGGCCGCGTGACACCGCCGCGCGTGCCCAGGCCCGTTCGGCGTGTGCGCAGATGCACAGCGGTTTCGTCAATCTGCGCTCGAACATGCCAATGGACCTGCGTCAGGATAAGGCGCTGGAAGTGATCACCGTCGACACCCAGAACGATATCGACCGCATTGTCGAGCTGTGGGACGAGTGTCGCGCTGCCGCTGCCGAAAGTGGTCCTTTTCTGTTTGGCAAGCCGAGCATTGCTGATGCGTTCTTCGCACCGGTGGCGATTCGTCTGCGCGGCTATCACGTCCAGTTGCCAGCAGAGGCACTGGCGTATATCGAAACCATCTACCAGTGGCCCGCTTTCAAGCGCTGGCAGCAGGCCGGTCTGCAGGAGTCCTGATCGTGAAACGAGTTCATGTGGCTGCCGCCGTCATTCGTGGCGCTGACGGCAGTGTATTGATTGCCCGACGTGCCGACACTCAGCATCAAGGTGGCCTCTGGGAGTTTCCCGGCGGCAAGGTCGAAGAGGGTGAGACCGTCCAGGCCGCACTCGCACGTGAACTCCAGGAAGAGTTGGGGATTCAGGTCACGGCAGCGCGCCCATTGATCAAGGTCTGTCACGACTATGCGGACAAGCAGGTATTGCTGGATGTCTGGGAAGTTTCGGCATTTACCGGCGAGCCGCATGGTGCTGAAGGGCAGCCACTGGTCTGGGCGGCTCCGCGAGAGCTGCCTGACTACGACTTTCCGGCCGCCAACCAGCCAATTGTCGCCGCGGCACGTTTGCCCGGCGAGTATCTGATCACGCCTGACGGGCTGGACAATATCGAGCTGTTGCGCGGTATGCAGAAAGCCATCGCAGGCGGCATCAAACTGGTCCAGTTGCGTGCGCCGGGTGGTTACGACCCCAAGTACCGTGACCTGGCCGTGGATGCGGCGGGTCTGTGTGCCGGCAAGGCGCAGCTCATGCTCAAAGGGCCTCTGGAGTGGCTGGGCGACTTTCCGTCCGCCGGTTGGCACCTGACGGCGGAGCAACTGCGCAAGTACGCCAGTCGTGGACGTCCGTTCCCCGAGAACCGCTGGCTGGCTGCTTCCTGCCATAACGCCGAAGAGCTGGCCCTGGCCGAACAGATGGGGGTGGATTTCGTCACCCTGTCACCGGTTCAGCCCACCCTGACTCATCCCGATGCACAGCCGCTGGGTTGGGAGCAGGCCATCCGATTGATAGCAGGTTTCAACAAGCCCGTCTTTCTGCTGGGCGGCGTAGGCCCTGCGCAGCGCCAACAGGCTTGGGAAAGCGGCGCACAGGGCGTGGCTGGGATCCGCGCGTTCTGGCCTGACGAGATCGTCTGAGTTGCTACAGAGGACGCAGAGCGTCCTGAACGGCATGCCGACGCGGAGCATCGCACGATAGTCGCGCAGAGCGTCATGAAAATGCATTACCCCGCAGGGGGAGCGATAAGCCTCGTGGCGCCGATCAAACCGGCTTGGGCGCGGGCTGCCAGAGTATTTCCGCGATGCCCTGTCTTCTGGCGATCAACCGAGCTGCGACGAACAACAAATCCGACAGCCTGTTGATATACGCCAGCCCGGCGCCTTCCAGTGGCTCGACCGCGTTCAGATGCTGGCAACGGCGTTCGGCACTGCGCGCCAGGCTGCGGCAGATGTGCGCTTGAGCGATCAGCGAAGAGCCGCCTGGCAAGATGAAATTTTCCAGCGGCCCCAGCTCTTCATTCCACACATCGATTGCCGCTTCCAGCCGCTCGACCTCCGCGCCATTCAGGGCTTTGTAAGTCGGCATCGCCAGTTCTCCACCCAGATCGAACAGCCGATGCTGGCAAGGGGCAAGAACCTCGATCACTTCGTTGAGGGCCGGCACGCTTTTGGCCTCATCGATCAGCCCGGCCAGCAACAGGCCGAGCTGGCTGTTGAGCGTATCGACCTCACCAATGGCCTCGACGCGCGGATGATCCTTGGACACCCGACGACCGTCGCCCAGACCGGTCTCTCCGGCATCACCGGTGCGTGTGTAAATCTTCGACAAACGAAAGCCCATTGCTGCGATTCCTGATCAAGACTTGGAAATAACCTGCTGCTGAACGCTTACCTGGTTGGCCACCAGCGGTAGACGCAGTGTAAAGCAGGTGCCTGTGCCGAGAGAGGAATGCACCTCCATCTGGCCTTTATGATTATTGGTAACAATGAAGTACGACACCGAAAGACCCAGCCCGGTGCCCTGGCCAATTTCCTTGGTGGTAAAGAACGGTTCGAAAGTACGCTTGCGGACGTTTTCGGACATGCCGATGCCGTTGTCCTCCACCTGAATTTCGGCCCAGGGCGGGTTGAGACGGGTACGCAGGATGATGCGTCCAGGCTCCTCGCTCTCCGGGCGCTGGTGAATGGCCTGGGCGGCGTTCTTCAGCAGGTTCAGCAGCACCTGCTCCAGTTCGTTGGCGATGCACGGTACCGGACCCAGTTCTGGGTCGAACTGACGGATGATGTGCTGGCCCTTGAAGTCGAAACCGATGGTAAGGTCAAAATCGTTGCTGGCAATTTCCACTGCCTGATCGATCAACGCCGGCAAGTCGCAGGCTGACAGTTGACGACTGCTCAAACGACTGAAATTGAGCATGTGGCTGACAATCTTTGCTGCCCTGGCACCTGCTTGCTGGATGCCATCGAGCAGTTTTGGTACTTCGCGGCTTTCCAGGTAATGATTGACCTGCGCCAGGTCTACACCATCGGCTTCGGCCTGCTCAATGTTCTTCGGCAGTTCCGGGGACAGACGCCGCCTGATGTTCTGCACGTTGTGCAGGATGGCGCCCAGCGGGTTGTTGATCTCGTGGGCCATGCCCGCGGCCAGACCGCCGACAGACAACATCTTCTCCGACTGCACCATCATTTCTTCCAGCGATATACGCTGGGTGATGTCATCGATACGGATCACCACGCCACGCCCGGCATCGCCGGTCAGCGGGTAGAACGTCAGCGCGTAGTGGCGCGACTCGTCGTTTTTGATCCATGTCACGCGCTCGATCTTGGTCACGCTGTGGCGCTCGACGGTGTGCTTGATTTGCGGCAGAAACGAGCGCATCGGTTCGAAGGCCAGAAAGATCGGCTGGTTCAACGCTTCGTCCAGCGTGGTTCCGGACAGCGCTGTTGCCTCCTGATTCCACTGGGTGACATACAGCTGCTCGTCCAGCGCGATCATCGCCGAGGGCATCGAATCGATGATGCTGTTGAGGTAGTTCTGAAAGCCGGTGAGCTTCTTCTCGATCTTGCTGCGCACCTGAACTTCCAGTTCCAGTTTGCGGTTGGTATGGCGGGTTTCCTCGGCCAGTCCCTGTGCCTGATCGTAAGCTTCCTGGGAATCATCCCGAGCGCGCTTGAGTTGTTGCTCACGCGCTTCGATACGCGACAGCATGGTATTGAACGCTTCGGCCAGACTGCCGATTTCGTCCTCGTTGCCAGGCTCTGCGCGCAGTGCGTAGTTTTCTTCGCGGGTGACCTGCCGCGACAGTTCTTCCAGCTGATAAATGGGCTCTGTAATCAAGCGCCGGATCTGTCGTGCCACCACCAGCCACAGCAACACGCTGAACACCAGAATTCCCAGACTCGCAGTCAGCGTGCCGGTGTAGAAAGCGGGAGGCAGCTCGCTGCTGGCAACCAGCAACATGTGCCCGGGCGGTTCGTCGCCTTTCGGTACGGTGATGACCTGCGTGCTGCGAAACTCGGTAAGCCGCCAGCTTTCGAGGTCCTTGTAGTGCCTGGGCAGTTGCAGGCCCTCGCCCTGTTGCATCTGCTCAAGTCGCTCTCCGTCGTTGTCGTATATGGCCGCTGCACGTAGCGGGCCGTAGCTTTTGAGTTCCTTGAGCAAGGCACGCGCATCGGCAGGCGAGTTCAAGGCGCGCTCGTTGAGATTGGCGCTGCTGATCAGACGGCCAATGGTCTGCAGGGCCTGCGGGGCCATCGCTTCCTGAGAGATGTAATAAGCCGCGCTGATGAAGGTCAGGTTCGCAACCAGCAGCACGGTGGTCATCAGGACCAGCAGGGCGGCCAGCAGTTTCTGACCTACCGGCAGGTTTTCCAGGCGTTGGCGCAAAGGCATTGGGAAGGTCGCAGTGACGTGTGATGCGAGCAGGGTAGCGCGCGCTAGTCAGTACGCAAACCCTTGTGTGCCAGATGGGCTGTCAGACGTGTCTGCAATTGCTGCAGGTGTGCTGCCGGACAGCGATGACGCACGGCTGCCGCACACGCGTAACCCAGCAGGTAGCTGATTTCGGTGCGTCGCCCGTGAAGCACGTCCTGATACATGGATGAGTAATTGGCTGCCGTTGCATGAATGACCCGCAGCACTTCAGCATGCAAGTCATGCGCTGCCGCTGGCTGGCCGCAGCGGCCCAGCAAATCGCTCAGCTCGGCACACAGTGTAGCGACCTCGCAGGTGTGCTCGAGCAGGCCGCCATTGCGGCAGTCGTGCAGCACCGTCAGCGGGTTGATTGCACAGTTGAGCGCCAGCTTGCGCCACAGCCGCGTCTGGATGTCCGGCGTCCATTCATGGGGAATTGCACTGTCGTGCAAGTCCTGCAGAAGTGAGGGGGCTGCCGGGTTCGATACATCGCCCAGCCAGGTGAAACCGTGGCCTGCGAACCTGACACGCCAGTCCGACTCCAGAAACGCGCCTTCGGTGCTGGAGGCGAACACGCAGCGGATATGGGGAATTCCTGCAGCCACAGCGTCCTGACTGCCCAAGCCGTTCTGTAGCAGGATGACGTCTGCACGAGCCACCAGGCGCGGTGCCAACTGCGCAACAGCCTGCTCAGCGTCGTAGGCCTTGCAGGCGACCAGCAGCCGCTCGATGGGTTGTTGATGTTCGGCGGTCTGTGCTTCGACCGAGTACGTATGGGCGATATCGTTTTCGACCAGTGTCACGCAACCGCGGCTGGCGTTATACGCCGCCAGCCGTTCAGCATTGCGAAGAATCAACCGCACCGGCAGGCCTGCGCGCGCCAGTCTTGCCGCCCACAGAGTGCCCAGACTTCCCGCGCCGAGAACATGCCATGTCAGCGCCATCAGTGAGGCACGTTAAGGCGTTGAAGCGGTCTGCTGAAGGTGAAAACAAGGATGTGCATGAAAGGCTCACAGTGAATGCAGGAAAAGTCTCGTTATAATGAGCGTTCTTTCAAACCGTCAAGTCACGCGTGCCCGAATCGTGCGCACGCCGTTTATCTGGAGAACATACATGCCCTCGTTCGACGTAGTGTCCGAATTGGATAAACACGAAGTCACGAATGCCGTCGACAATGCCATCAAAGAGCTGGACCGTCGCTATGACCTCAAAGGCAAAGGCACGTTCGAGTTCAAGGAACTGACCGTCACGCTGACCGCAGAAGCAGACTTCCAGCTGGAGGCCATGATCGAAATCCTCAAGCTGGCGCTGGTCAAACGCAAGATCGACGCGAAATGCCTCGAGATCAAGGATGCCTACGCTTCCGGCAAACTGATGAAGCAGGAAGTTACCCTGCGCGAAGGCATCGACAAGGAACTGGCGAAAAAAATCGTCGCCCATATCAAAGAGGCCAAACTCAAGGTCCAGGCCGCCATTCAGGGCGAGCAGGTGCGGGTTACCGGCAAGAAACGCGACGACCTGCAAGAGGCCATCGCAGCGCTGCGTGCCTATGATTCGGGCATGCCGCTGCAATTCAACAACTTCCGCGACTAATATTTTATTTGCACTGAAAGCCGGGGAACCCTGCGTCCCCCGGCCAGTCCGAATCGCCTTGAGCATTGAAATGACGGCAGGCCGCCGTGGTTTCGATGGCAGTTCATGGCGGGTAAGGAGATAACGATGGATTTAAACGCAGAAGTCGGTCATCTGTGGCAAGCGTCGCAGGCCTGGATTCCGATGATCATGGAGTACGGCAGCCGCTTGCTGCTGGCAGTCGTTACGCTGTGTGTGGGCTGGTGGCTGATCAACCGGCTGACCGGCAAGCTTGGTGCGTTGCTGGCGTTGCGAAACGCCGACCTGGCCTTGCAGGGCTTCGTCAGCAACCTGGCGAACATCATTCTGAAAATCCTGCTGGTGGTCAGCGTCGCATCGATGATCGGCGTCGAAACCACCTCGTTTGTGGCCGCTATCGGTGCTGCCGGCCTGGCGATTGGTCTGGCATTACAAGGTAGCCTGGCGAACTTCGCGGGTGGTGTGCTGATTCTGTTGTTCCGTCCGTTCCGCATCGGTGACTCGATCGAAGCCCAGGGTGTGTCGGGAACCGTCGACAACATCCAGATCTTTCACACCGTGCTGCGCACCGGCGACAACCGTACGGTGATCATTCCCAACGGCAACCTGTCCAACGGCATCATCACCAACACCAACCGTCAGCCAACCCGCAAGATCACCTTCGACATCGGCGTCAGCCACGACGCGGATCTGAGGAAAGCGTTGCAGGTCCTGCTGGACATGGCAGACGACCCACGCGTACTCAAGGACCCGGCCCCACAGGCCGTGGTCGCAGCGCTGGGGGAGAACGCAATTACCTTGTCCCTGCGCGTCTGGACCAGCAGTGGCGATATGGGCGACGTGACGTCGATGTTCAACATCGAAGCGCGCGACCGCCTGAAGGACGCAGGCATCGAGATTCCATTGCCGCAGCGGATTGTGCGGGTGGTTCAGGAATAGTGGTTTGTGCGGTATGAAAAGGCCCTGGCTTGTGAGAGTCGGGGCTTTTCTTTATCTGCAGGTTCAGGAAAAGGCTATTTTCATGATTGATGATTGTCTGCCTTCAGCGATGCCCGGGCGCTTTACCGTCTGTTGATACGAACATGCCTTTCAGCTCTCCGGCACAAAAAGTACGTTATTTACTGTAAATGTAACCGTCTTCCTCATCTTCCTCGTCGATATCTTTGAGTTTTTCTTGATGAGGCACCGGGTAAAGACCCAGTACAGCCGCTACTCCTGCAGATATGCCCATGAGGAATGGGGTCGGCTCGGGATACTGCGAAAGTTTCCGATCGGGATCCTCTGTGGGATTAACGCCGCTGCCAGCGGGGAGCTTCATTATCTTCATACCATCAGTGGTGAGAATGCAGCGAGGCGGGACTATCTTGCCTTCAAACATTTCCACTATTTCGGCGTTGGGTAAGGGGGTGAGCGGCTCACTGACCTGTGCACCCGATTCGCTATGCGTGAACAAGAACTTCTCGCCGCTTTTCTCGATACGAATCCTTGGCTGATTCTTGGGCTTTGTGGCGTAGTCACCAATCAACTCGTCACACGGGGACACTGACTCTTGCGCACAGCCCGCTAATAGAACCATCCCGGCGACTAAATGCATCCCTACGACGGCCTGACAAAAACGCGTGTACATGTTTCTTCCTTGTTCCAATTGAGGGGGCAGTTCCATGTTGTTTCCTGTACTTGCGCTGCATGACCTGATCACGAAATATCCTAAATCACTCGCACATTCATGGCGTGGCTGGCCACACCCTGACAGCCGCACGCCAGTCGGTGGCCGTGCAGGACCACCGGTATGCCGTTCAGTTTTCGGGTGGGGTGGCCCTCGATAAAGGCGAACTCACCCGCATGAAGCGGGCAGGTGGCTTTGTCGCCCAGCACGGCCGGAGGCTTGCCGTTGAGGGTGTGGGTGCCTGCCAGTTGGCAGGACACCACTCGGCCACCACTGCTGGTGGCATCGCCCAGACAGACCGGATAACTCACTCTGCAGGTGCCCCGCCGGTTGGCGAGCCGAAGGTGAAAGGATCTGCGCCACGGTTCTGGCTGTTCTTGGCCTTGCGGGCTTCATCGGGCGGGCGGACCATTTGTACGGTCAGGCTGCCATCGGTGCCGGCGTAGACCACCGCACTGACGCCGCCATCCTTGTAACTGGCGATGGTTGCCAGATTGATCTCGACCAATGCACCGCTGACCCCGGTATTACCCAGACGGCGACCGATGTCGTAACCCTCTTCGACGTTGCCCAGCTCAAGACCGTAGCCGTCCTTGTTCAGGTCGTGCAGGGCATTGTTGAGGGCAATTTCCGCTTCAGGGTTGTTGGTGCTGTCGTAGAACACCCGCACAGGTTTCTGACCCTCAGGCAAGGTATCCAGCGCCTGCACCCAAGCGGCTTGCAGCGCTTTGGCTTGCAAGGCCGGTTTCAGGCGCTTGCCGTTTTCATCCTGCATGGGCGCCTTGATCGGGCGGTGCAGATAGCCGAGTACTGGCGCAGCGTCGAACTCCTTGACCTGATGCTGCCCCCAGCGAATGGGCAGCCAGGGTGAGGGCTCGAAGTTGCCAGGGCCACGGTTGCTGATGGTTTTCCAGAGGGTGGGGAGTTGGGACTGCCAGTAGGCGGTCGATATCGTACCGGGGGCGAGCGGAGCTTTAACTCCTTTGGCTTTTTCTGCATCCTCATATATTTTTCTGAACTTTCGCGGCTGATCCCAGTAGAAAGCCCACAGTTTGCCCAGGTCAGTATTTTTGTTTTGATTGTCTTCGGGTTCTTGAGTCGCGTAAGGGCGAATATACTTGTCCACTCGATCCGAACGAGCGACCAGCAGCCCGGTCATACTTTCGAATATTGTCGGTACTACTTGGGCGTTTTGCAGTGCCGGTGTCCCAGGCTTTCTATAAACGTCACGAGTAATATCCCCATCTCGGCTTGCGATTAAGGCCTGTGGAACCTGTGAATTGTCGTCGAAAAAATTAAATAGTCGTTCGATCATGGCTTGTGCATGGGTAGTGCTTTCATCGTCTTGCCAGAGAAACAGCGTAACTCCCAGTGTTGCTGCATTTCGGCCAGAGTTGATCAAGCCTGCAGCTCTATAGGCTTTATCGAACAGATTCGGAGGCCCCAGTGCGAACACGGGTATTGGCCAATAGGCGACCGCGTCTCCAGCCGAATGCTGGAAAGCTGCACGAATTTTTATATCTCTACTAATTTTGCGTGAGTCAAGCGAGGCATCGTAGTCCTTGGCGTCATTGGAGTAGATGGAGGTGAGATTGTTGTTTTTTTTCTTTATAAAACTCCAAATTTCTGATTGGTTATCGTGAAAAATGGCAATTCCCGCTCCTCTTATTTCCAGCGAATATGTACGTTGCTGAGTCGCCGTTTGCTCGTTCTTTTGAGCTGTAACCTCTGCTCTATAAGCTGCCAGCTCAGCTTTCTCATGGGTGATGGCTTTTCCCCACCAGTGTCCGCTATAGACCAGCAAAACCAAGCCTAAAATGCCAGCGATGCCCCACCGCAATACCGGGTTTATGTCACGAAGTTGCATATCGTTTTCCTGTGCTTTTAGGTAGACAAGCAGGACAAATCCAAGCCAAAGGACCTGCAAAACGACGGTCACCCATAAATATCTTTTCAATTTCGGGCGAAGTAGCACGCTTTGTGGGCGATTGATCATTGGATACCCCGAAATTTGGGGGCGCTCTGGATGAGTTGCGGCGGTGTTAGTGACACTAGATCCGTTGAAGGGAATTCCCCTTCTTCATAGTACAGGTAGCTAGCTTTGACTAGAGCCTGAGCTTCTTCACTGAGCCTTTCCCAGCCTGGTGATTCACTAATTGCGAGAAATTGCGCCTCGTCGATCTTCCAATCCGCAATAGCCACCAGCACATCACGCATCGCGGGATCATCCAGGCATTTAGCTTGGCCAATAGCAATATCCATTGCAGTCACCCAGCGATGGTTTTCCGGGCTGCGAAGCAATCCAGAGTGATAAGAATTATCGCTCCAGGCATTACGGTTTTTCTCCATACGGTCTCGAGCTTCTCTGGGAGTCTCCTCTCTTTGACTACTGTATCCTGATAAAGGATTTGCAGGGTTTCTGGATCTGCCTATTCGTACTTGGCGAGTTTTTTCTTCTGGATCATCAGAAAGCGCGTTGAAGCGTTCTAAGGCTTGGCGAAGCGTCACTTTTGGACCATCATATTCAGGAGGCATTTCTATCCATAAGAACGTAGCGGCGTCCTTCCCTAACGCAACGCTTTTGCCAACGTCGTCTGGTTTATCCAGGCCTGAAGTTGTTGGTGTGCCAGTTTCCGCTTCGCCACCGAACATTTCTGGTGCATGAGGCGGAGTCAGCGCTTCGGCATTAATAAGGCGTTCCTGTCCCTCCGGGATGGGCGCGCGGGCAATCATACCGGCTCCAAATGAGCTGCCTGGGTATCGAGCTTCGCCTGCGGCACGCATGAGTTCAGGTTGTGGCGTGTTGCCGATCAGGATCGGCTCACCATAGCGATGGCGCTTAGTCCACATGCGTTGATAGAAGCGTAGTTGCTGGAGCACCATCATTGCCATTCGTCCATCAGGTAGAGCATCAGGCATTCCATATGTCCCGATACCTTGGACGTCATCCAGTGAGACAGTGGTGTCATCCGGGCAGAAATACAGATACACCTTTCCTCGGTTGTCACGCTCGGGAAAGACTATCATGCTGCCCACTTTATTTTTGCGGATACCTTGATTGGGTGACCATCGCGAACCGCTTCTGCCGCAGTAGGTTTTAGCGTCCCTGAGTTCTGACATTGCTGGTTGTGTGTGTGGCTTATTTGTTATCGCAGTTACGATCCCAACTAGCGTTGAAAATGTGTCTTGGTTTTTGGGAGTGTTACCAGGTAACACACAATAAGGCGTATCAACCATGATAAAAGTATCTGCGCAACGGTCTCCTCCATCTACCAGCAACGCTTGCGCCAGCAAGGTGACTATCGTGCCTTGGCTGTGCCCCATGATTGTTATGGTCTCGTCAGGCGACACGCGACGGATCTCGCGTATGAGCATAGCCAAGCGGTGAGCCGCTAATACGCAATAGTGCCGCGCTGGCGAGTGACCAAAATATAAAGCGTTGTCTGGCTTAAACGTTTCCAGAGCGATGCTTTTCAGATTGGGCTTAAAGCCTTCACCGTAGACATCCGGTATGTTATTGGTCGCGTTAGCAATAAAACCTCCCGCCTTGGCAAAGTGGCGATCCAGCCGGTTACCGTTAATGTCCTGAAACTGATTACGCATTCTGAACGGATCGCCCGCGTCATCACGCTTGATTTGATCGGGTACTGCCCGATGTCCCCAATAAAAGGGAATCAACACGCTATGGGTTTTCGGGTCAGATGCGTCGCGCCGATAAAGATAGGTGTCAGGATCATCGAGCATGGCTTTCTGATCACTGTCCCTTTCCTCGTAGGGCACTTTTTTTGCCTCGTTGTACCTTACCCCATACCTTCCAGCCACCAGATCCGGCCGATCCAGCCGCTCATTAACCCCCTGACACAACCCGGTCTCCACCGACTCATAAGAAGCCCCCGGGTCATTCACACCGTGCAGAAAGATCACTACGCCTGGCAAATCGCCGGGCACTTCCATTTTGCAGGTGGTATTGAGGTTGGGGATCAGGCGTGTGTTGCCTTGGGCAACGGCGTATTCATCGGCGCCGTTCATTGGGCACCTCCTTTCGGTGTGCCGCTGCGTAATGCCGATACCTGTGCCTGATGCATCATTTCGCGTTCCACGCGCTCGGTCAGTCCGTCTGCGTTCGTCATTCCTTTCACCAGGCTGCCATCTTCCAGTTTGATTTCATACGAGTGATCCGCTGCTGTCCGTGGGCTTTGTTCGCTGTGGCCGGGGTAGTGGAAGGTGACCTGCTGGGCGGCGGGGTCGCGGCCGAAAGAGGGGATCGCAGCGCTGTCGGTCTTGGGGCCGATCCAGTCGTGTTCGCTGGCGTGCACGGTGACTTTGCCCTGCGAGCCGATCTCGACGCCGCCGCCAATCTTGATGTAACTGCCGTCATCGGCGACCAGGCGAATGGTCGGCGCGGTGATGACCACTTCGCCTTCGACGGCCGAGACATGCAGGTTTTTCTGGGCATTGAGGGCGATGTCGTCTTCCTGGGCCTGCACCAGCACTTTGCCGCGGTTGGCGATGGCGCTGATGCCAGCGTCCTGGGCGAAGGCTGACAGCCCTTTGCCCGCTTGCAGGTGCATGGCCGCGCCGCTGGTCAATTGCAGGTTGCTCTGCGCGGTGGTGTCGTGATGTTCACCGGCATAGTGAACCTGCGAGCGCGGCGTGGCGCTGGCAATACCTGCTGCTGCGGTCATGGCCAGTACCGGGTCGCCCAGGCCGTTGCTGTCCGGCGCGGGCCATTGATTCAGCGACTGACGCAAGGCGTCGATGCCTTGAACATCCACGGCCTGACCGCCGCGCGCGGCAGCGGTTTCGCCGAGGGATTTGAACAACTCGCCGCACTCGGCCAGCAGTTTGAGCAGCTCTTCGCGATCCAGTTGCGAGCCTTTTGCGTCGGTACGCGCATAGGTGGTGAGTAACATGCCCTGCGCGGCACGCAGGGCGATGGCGGCATCGGTGCGCAGTTCTGCACCGTTGCCGCGTGGCTGGGCGGTGCCGTCAGTGCGCGGGTCGGTCAGTTTGCCCAGGTTGAGGGCTGTGGCCTGATGGGTTGTGCCCATGCGCGCTCGCAGTGAGCCTGGCGTGTCATCGAACAGCAGTTCGTTGAAGCCGCTGCCTTTGTGTTCCTGGGTGCGGATCCCCGACAGCGTGCGGTTGCCCGGCAGCCCCGAGGCCTTGCTGAAGCGTGGCGGCAGATTAATGTTGTTGTAGAGCACCGACGTCACCAGAGGCCGGTCGATATCGCCTGCCAGAAATGTCACCAGCACTTCCTGGCCGATGCGTGGCATGAACTGATGGCCGAAGCCGCTGCCAGCACTGGGCATCGCCACCCTTAACCAGGTGGTGCCTTGCGGCAGGCTGTCGCCACGCTGCCAATGGAACCTGACCTGTATCCGCGCCAGCTCGTCAGTGAACACTTCCTCACCTTCCGGCCCGACCACGATGGCGCTCAGCGGGCCGTTAATGCTTGGGCGCGGAACGGTGATCGGATGCCGATAGGGGATCTTGTGGCGAATGCACACGAACTCGTTTTTGTAGCCCGCGCTTTCGTCCGACAGGTAATTATTGCTGCCCTCATGCTTGACCGTTATCAGCAGAAAACTGCGATCTTCAGCAGAGCCGCGGTCATGATCAAAATGCTGGGTCAGCTCAAAGGTGTGGCCAGGGTACATGGCGCGGCAGGTACTGTTGCCGGTGAATGTCTTGCCCTGTACTTCAATGGCTTCCAGGCGCTGACGCACCAGGCGTTCACCGTCTTTGAAGGTGCCATGGCTGTAGTGATCAAGCACGTCATACACTTCATACGCGTCGACGTTGCCTTGCTCATTGAGGCTCGGCATGCCGACAGGTAACTGATTACGGGGCTGCTTGTAGTCGAATGTCTGAATGGACATGCGCCCCGATTGCAGACGTCGATGGCTGCGCCATTCGGTAATCGAGTCCGCTGTCTCGGTAACGGATGCGCTGTGATAACGAATGCTTGGCTGTTGCGGCAGGGGCGAGAGGTCACGCGAGTGATCAAGAATGATCAGCGTGTGCTTTTCCTGATTGTGATCGAAATAGAAGAACAGGCCTTCGTGTTCCAGCAACCTCAATACAAAGGTCAGATCGCTTTCACGGTACTGGGTGATGTAACTGTGCGTCTTGAGTGGCTGGCTGAGTTGAAACTCGAAGTCGGGCAATGCGCCGTAGGCTGCAAATACCGTTCGGATAACGGCTTCGATGGTCTGTTCCTGAAATATGCGCGAGTCGACGCGTCGCGAGAGCATCCACAGCCAGGGGCTGAGCGTGGCGCTGTAGCGGGCCAGACCGCCGTCGCTGCCTTCCAGGCTGAAGGTGCTTATATAGCCATTAATGTAGCGCGATTCGCCGGTGGCGAGTTCTATTGCCAGTTGTGCAGGCTGGCCGATCTGCGATTTGAGCTCCAGGCTGGCATCGCGGCTGATCATCGACAACTCGAAACTGAACAGCTCGGACAGGCTTTCAGTGCCGGAAAAACTTTCCAGCAGGAGTTCCTGTTCGTCACGGGCAACGGTCGTCAGCTTGATCAAGCGACGGTTTTGTGGCGCAAATAGCGCCGTTAGATCCTTTAACATTGTTGCTCCGTTATATAAAACCAGCTGCTCGTTCCGCTAGAGAGTGCTGATATAGAGAGGGGCGTGAGTCTATAGACTTCTTTCCGGGGGCACACACTTAAATTGCAATGGGCCATCACCGGGCAACATTACTCCTCACGGCGCGGTGAGGTAGTGGGGAATGGCTAACGATTTCGTCGTCCAATTCATAAGAAGCTGTAGTGCGTTTCTTACGGCGCAATGAACACAGCCATGCAGGCTGCAAGACTTTGCTTTTGGAGAGGGCTGGAGGCGTGTGCTATGAAAAGCCCTGGCTCACGAGCATCAGGGCTTTTTAGTTGGCGTTTACTGCAGGCTTATATTGGCCAGCGTGACGATAATGCCGATGCCCGCGACAGTGGCGGCTACTGCGTTGATGGAGAACACTGTGCGTATCTTTCTGGACAGTCTCCATGGCTTTACAGCGAACGCATAAATCAGCAGAAAGATGATCGCGAAGATTTCCACCTGCGCGAGCAGGACTACCGCACTGCCCAAGGCCATTGATCCGGACAGGCCATCAGCGTCTCGCGACAGATAATATGTCAGCAGAGTGCCGATGATGGGTAGCCAGATCCCCAGGCTGATAAGAATCAGTGGGATGGGGTTGAAAGGGCGTGTTTGGTTTTCGGTGTCCACTTTTTTTCCTTGATGAGTGATCCGGCGATCAGGGCTTCTCAATCTCTGAAACTGCTGTCGGTGCCTCGGCCTTCGCGGTGCGTATCTCGCGGCTCCATTGCAGGATGATCATCACCAGCGTTGGAATGCCCAGCAGAGCGGTGATCAGGAAGAAATTGTGATAACCGAATTTCTCCACCACCACGCCGGAATAACCGCCCAGCAAACGCGGCAACAGCAGCATGATTGAGCTGAGCAGTGCGTATTGAGTGGCGGAAAACTTAAGGTTGGTGAGGCTCGACAGGTAGGCGACAAACGCTGATGTCGCCAGCCCTGAGCTGAGGTTGTCCAGTGAGATGGTCAGGATCAGCATCTTCACGTTCGGGCCCATGTCCGCCAGCAACAGGAACAGGATGTTGGTCGCTGCCGAGGTGAAGCCGCCGATGAACAGGATCGGCATGATGCCGAAGCGTACGATCAGCAGACCACCGGCACCAGCGCCCAGCAGGGTCATGATCAGGCCGAAGATCTTGCTGACACTGGCGATCTGGTCCTTGGTGAAGCCCTGGTCGATGTAGAACACGTTGGCCATGACGCCCATCACCGTGTCCGACATTCGATAGGTCGCAATCAGGCCCAGTAACAGCAGGGCCTGCCAGCGATAACGCATGATGAAGTCGTTGATCGGCGTAAGCACCGGCGCCAGCCCGCGACGACCCATTGACGACAGGCAGGCGAAGGTCAGAAGCGTATAGAGAATGGCGCGCAGGAAAGCCCGGTCTTCCAGCAGCAGGTCCATCCAGCTGGTGCCGTTGAACAGCACGCTGGCGAAGTCGGTGTTGTAAAGCTGGGTAAACATTGCCGGTACTGAAACCAGCAGCACAATGAGCACGAACACCGAGGCCAACTGGTGGGTAAAACCATAGCGCGCTGCCGACAGCTGGGTGCGCAACGGTACTGGCGGCTCGCGCATGATCAGCGTAGTGACCAGCGCTGGCAGCATCAGCAGGCCAAACAGCACATAGGTGCCGGTCCACGCCGAATGCTTGTAGGCAAAGCCTGTTGAGCCGAAACCTTCAGCGAAGTAAAGCGCGCCCGCGGTCGCCAACAGTGCGGCCACCCGATAGCCGGACATGTAACTGGCGGCGAGGGCGGCCTGCTGGGTGTCCTGAGCGATTTCAAGGCGATAGGCGTCGATGGCGATGTCTTGCGTTGCGGAGGCGAAGGCCACTACTACAGCAATTGCGATCAGCCAGGACAAATGCTTCTGCGGATCGCAGAAACCCATACCGATCAGGCCGAGAATCACCAGGCTCTGTGCAAGCACCAACCAGGAGCGCCGCCGCCCCAGCTTGCCCAGAAACGGCAGGCGCCATTGGTCGAGTAAGGGCGACCAGACCCATTTAAAGGCGTAGGCAAGACCGATCAGGCTCGCATAGCCGATGGTCTCGCGAGCAACACCGGCTTCGCGCAACCACACGGATAAGGTCGAAAAGACCAGCATATAAGGCATGCCCGCAGCGAATCCGAGCAGCAGTAACACTAATGTCGACGGGCTGGCATATGCGGCGAGCGCGGCGCGCCAGGTTTTACGGGGCATGGGCTGGAATCTGCCTCAGGTTACGAAAACAAAGGGCGCACTCTAACCGCTGTGCTATAGGGGACGCCAGCCATGGCGCTGCATATCCACCCGATTATTCAGAATGGTAACGCCCTCGGCGCGCAAACGGGCCCGTTGTTCGTCGCCGGACACACTTCCAGCGGGCAGACTGAGCCGACCACCGGCCCCCAACACTCGATGCCAGGGCAGGGAAGAGCCGTCCGGCAACTGACTCAATGTACGGCCCACCCAGCGCGCAGCTTTGCCTAGCCCTGCCATTTCAGCCAGTTGACCGTAGGCGACCACCTTGCCCTCCGGTATTTGCGCCATCGTCAGGTAGAGGGCCGTACGTCGTATTTCGGCAGATGACGGCTCGCCAGGGTAAAGAAGTGTCAAGTCTGGGTTGGTCACACATTTATCCTGTATAAAACGATATTGATTGTCGTTCGCGGAACTTTGGTCGATCGCTGCTGTCTGTTACCACCGTGTCCGGCGGTCAATGGATTGAGATCGCCTTGATGTTCTTCTGCAGGATAATGCCCGCCTTCCCGCCAAACAGAGCCTGATTACCGCTTATGTTGTCCAGAACCCTGCTGTGCCTCGCAATTACTACTGTTTCCACTCCATTGCTTGCCGACACTGTCTGGTTGAAGAACGGTGACCGGCTGACTGGCACAATCAAAGTGTTCGATGGTGGCAAGCTACTGTTGCAGACCGAATACGGCGGCGCTATTCCGCTGGACTGGAAGCAGGTCAAAACCCTGCAAAGCGATCAGCCACTGCTGGTCAAACAGGATGAGCACACAGGCGAAGTCTCCAAGTCGTTGCAGGCTGCCGACGATGGCAAGGTCGTGCTGGCTAATGGCGATGCACCCAAGACCGTCGAACTGGCAAGTATCCATCAGATCATCAAGCCCAAGCCGGTTATCACTGATCTTGTCTGGAAAGGCAATATCGATGCGGCGCTGGATTTCCAGCAGGCAGAAAACGACACCAATGACTACAACATTGCCTTCAAGACTTCGGCGCGTCACGGCCAATGGCGCCATAACGCCAAAGGCGATTACAACCGCGAAACGACCGATGATGTGGTCGGCACCGACAACTGGAGCGCCGAATACTCGCTGGACCGCTTCCTGACCGAGAAATTCTTCTGGGATGCTCGTGTGACCTACAAGCGTGACAAGATCGAAGACCTGTCGCGCCAGCGTGTTGTCGGTACAGGTCCTGGTTACCAGCTGTGGGATGACGAGCTGGGAGCCTTCAAGGTCGGTGCGCTGCTTAACCGCACAGATTTCGAATTCTCCAATGGCCAGAAGGAAAACTTCTATTCAGTCGCAGGTACCTGGGATTACAACCGCTACCTGATCGGCAAGAAGTTCGAGTTCTTCAGCAACGGCGAGCTGGGCAAGCCGTTGAGTGGCGTTGCCGATTACTCCATGGATGTCGAAGCCGGGCTGCGCTACAAGGTTACCGACTGGGCATCGCTTAACCTGAAGGCCGAGAAAAACATCATCAGTGGCTCGGATAACGGCGACGTGGACAAGACCCGCTACACCGCCGGTTTCGGTGTGAGCTGGTAAGCAACGTGGCGAGCGATGCGCACTGTGTGCATCGCTCTGCCAGGATGGGTTGACTAGATTCTCATCGCGCCGTCCAGCTCCAGTATGCGGCCGCTGAAATAATCGTTTTCAAGAATGTAAGCCACCGAGTGGGCGATTTCGTCCGGTTTGCCCATGCGCTTGAGCGGGATGGCCGAGGTCATCCTCTCAAGTGCTTCGGGGCGCATGCTTTCGGTCATTTCGGTTTCAATGAACCCAGGTGCCACGCCCGCCACGCGGATTCCGTAGCGTGCCAGTTCCCTTGCCCAAGTAACGGTCGCAGCGGCAACGCCGGCCTTGGCTGCCGAATAGTTGGTTTGTCCGATATTCCCTGCCCGTGAAATCGACGAGATATTGATGATCGCGCCCTGAGTCTTCTGCTCGATCATTTTCGCCGCTACCTCGCGCGTGCAGAGGAATACGCCGGTCAGGTTGACGTCAATTACCGACTGCCACTGCGCCAGGCTCAGTTTGGTAATTTCGCCATCCTTGACCTTGACCAGCAGGCCGTCACGCAAAATACCGGCGTTGTTGACCAGGCCATGAATGGCCCCGAAGTCCTCGGCGACCTTGTTGACTGTGTCGACGACCTGTTCTTCATTGGCAACATTGCATAGATAGGCGCGAGCATTGACCCCGAGCGCCTCACAGGCTGCGACAGCCTGATCAAGCTTGTCCTGATTCAGGTCCAGCAGTGCCAGGTTCGCGCCCTTGCCAGCCAGATATTTGGCCATGGCTCTGCCTAGACCCTGGCATCCGCCGGTGATAATTATCAGCTTGTCTTTCAATTCCATGTGCGTGCCCAATCACAGTTGATCGTTTCCATGGCATCACTGGCTTGATGCGAGTGCTTATGCCATAGCCAGAGCACGTTATAGGCTGTTTTTGCGCGTTCGTCTCGGGTCTGCCATCTGGCCTGAAATACACCGATACACGTTTGTGAAGCCCAGGTTCAGCTGACTTATGCGCATAATTGAGCTGTTACCCAAGCGCAGGGAGCTTGAATTAACGACCTTCTGACATCACATACGGTCTACTCGGAAGGCATTCTTCCCTTGAGGAACTCATTTGATGCGTGTTTTTTTGCTGCTGTTTTTATTATTCCCGGTACTTGAGCTGTTTCTGCTGGTTCGTGTCGGGATGTCCATCGGCTTTCTCTGGACCTTCCTGCTGGTCGTCGCGACGTCTATGCTCGGCTTGTTCGTCATGCGGGTAGCCGGTTTTGCCACGGCGCTGCGTGCGCGCGAAAGCCTGGCGCGTGGCGAGCTGCCTGCCCAGGAAATGCTTGAAGGCCTAATGGTCGCCGTCGGTGGCGGTCTACTGCTGTTGCCCGGCTTCATCAGTGACATTCTGGGTGTGATCTGTCTGCTGCCGATTACTCGTCGTCTGCTGATCAACAAGGTTCGTCGCCGTGCAGAGGATCAGGCTATGCGTCAGCGCGCCTTCGCCGATGATCTGCAGACTCAGGCCAATCAGGGACCTGCCAGCCATCGCCCGAATGCCATTCACCAGCCGACCCGCGAGCCGGATGTGATCGAAGGCGAGTTCGAACATCGCGACAAGTAGCCGTTACACCCCCGGCAGCGCGGCACCTTCGGGTGCCGCGCTCGTTTTGGGGTGGCAATTGGGCTGTAAAATTTTTTTGCCCAAGACTTGTAATCACTTTGCTCGCCCTTATGTATGGGTCACCGCAAGGTTTCTGGCATGAAGGCCAGACCGTATTCTGCGGTTCGCGCGTCGAACCGTAACCGGCAAGTCCGGATTTAAACCGGCCGGTGCACTCACCGGACGATCAAACAAACATAATCAGGAGATCGACAATGAAGCTTCGTCCTCTGCATGACCGCGTCGTCATCCGTCGCAGTGAAGAAGAAACGAAAACTGCCGGCGGTATCGTTCTGCCAGGTTCGGCTGCTGAAAAGCCTAACCGCGGCGAGATCGTTGCTGTGGGTACCGGCCGCGTGCTGGACAACGGCGAAGTACGTGCGCTGGCTGTGAAAGTGGGTGACAAGGTTGTGTTCGGCCCTTATTCCGGCAGCAACACAGTGAAAGTAGACGGCGAAGACCTGCTGGTGATGAGCGAGAACGAGATTCTTGCTGTCGTCGAAGGCTGAGTGCTCCCGCTGATTTCCGTTACTACAAAGTATTCAAGGAATAATGATCATGGCTGCTAAAGAAGTTAAATTCGGCGATTCTGGCCGCAAAAAAATGCTCGCCGGTGTAAACGTCCTGGCTGACGCAGTTAAAGCGACCCTGGGCCCTAAAGGCCGTAACGTTATCATCGAGAAAAGCTTTGGCGCTCCGCTGATCACCAAAGACGGTGTGTCGGTTGCCAAGGAAATCGAGCTTAAAGACCGTTTCGAAAACATGGGCGCGCAGCTGGTCAAAGACGTTGCCTCCCGTGCCAACGATGACGCCGGTGACGGTACTACCACCGCTACCGTTCTGGCTCAGGCCATCGTCAACGAAGGCCTGAAGGCTGTCGCTGCCGGCATGAACCCGATGGACCTCAAGCGCGGCATCGACAAGGCGACCATCGCCATCGTTGCAGAGCTGAAGAAGCTGTCCAAGCCTTGCACCGACACCAAGGCAATTGCTCAGGTCGGCACCATTTCGGCCAACTCTGATCACTCCATCGGCGACATCATTGCCGAAGCCATGGAAAAAGTGACCAAAGACGGCGTTATCACCGTTGAAGAAGGTTCGGGCCTGGAAAATGAGCTGTCTGTTGTAGAAGGCATGCAGTTTGACCGCGGTTACCTGTCTCCATACTTCATCAACAAGCCAGACACCATGGTTGCCGAGCTGGACAGCCCGCTGCTGTTGCTGGTCGACAAGAAGATCTCCAACATTCGCGAAATGCTGCCGGTTCTGGAAGCAGTCGCCAAGGCTGGCCGTCCTCTGCTGATCGTCGCTGAAGACGTTGAAGGCGAAGCGCTGGCAACTCTGGTTGTCAACAACATGCGCGGTATCGTGAAAGTTGCAGCCGTCAAGGCTCCAGGTTTCGGCGATCGTCGCAAGGCCATGCTGCAGGACATCGCTGTTCTGACCGGCGGTACCGTTATCTCCGAAGAGATCGGCCTGAGCCTGGAAACCACTACCCTGGAACACCTGGGTAATGCCAAGCGCGTCATCCTGAACAAAGAAAACACCACCATCATCGATGGTGCTGGCGTCAAAACCGATATCGACTCGCGCATCTCCCAGATCCGTCAGCAAATCGGCGACACCAGCTCGGACTACGACAAGGAAAAACTGCAAGAGCGTCTGGCCAAGCTGTCTGGCGGCGTTGCAGTGATCAAGGTCGGTGCCGGTTCCGAAGTTGAAATGAAAGAGAAGAAAGCCCGCGTTGAAGACGCCCTGCACGCAACCCGCGCAGCCGTCGAAGAAGGCGTGGTACCTGGCGGTGGCGTGGCACTGGTTCGCTCCCTGCAGGCTATCGAAGGTCTGAAAGGCGACAACGCTGATCAGGACGTCGGTATCGCTCTGCTGCGTCGTGCAGTTGAAGCGCCTCTGCGCCAGATCGTTGCCAACTCCGGTGACGAGCCAAGCGTTGTTGTCGACAAGGTCAAGCAGGGTTCGGGTAACTTCGGTTACAACGCTGCTTCCGGCGAATACGGCGACATGATCGAAATGGGTATCCTTGACCCGGCCAAAGTGACTCGCTCTGCTCTGCAGGCGGCGTCCTCCATCGCCAGCTTGATGATCACCACTGAAGCGATGATCGCTGACGTGCCTGAAGACAAGCCAGCAGGCGGCGGCATGCCGGACATGGGCGGCATGGGTGGTATGGGCGGCATGATGTAAGCCGGCTTTCCCCCTAAAGCTACACCCATAAAAAACCCCGCCTTGTGCGGGGTTTTTTATGGTCTTTGTGTGCCGGATCAATCAATGCGTCGGTTGTACCTTGCTGTTCTCGAGACCCTTGGGTTCGGGGCGGTAAAGCACAAAGTAGTAAACCCCCAGACAGATCAGCCAGCAGAACACTGCGGTCCAGATGTTATGGGAAAAGAAGTGCGCACCTTGCAGCATCCGCCCGACAGAGAACACCGATCCAAGGCCGAACGCCAGAGCCAGGCCCATTTTCGCCATCCGTGGACGACGGTCGCGAAAAGCGAAGAACAGCGCGAACAGGGTAAAGCCGGTCGCCGCATGCCCGCCCGGCCAGCAGCGTCCCGGTTTATCGGTCGCAGGGCGTGGGCTCAACAGTTCGCTGTAGGTTTCCTGCCCACCGAATTCTTTCAGGCTCCAGGGGCATTGCACTGAAGTCACCACTTTCACCGGGGTAACAAAGGCGGTTGAAAGCGCCATGGACAGCACCAGACAACCCAGTTCTCTGCGCCAGGGGATCAGACGTTTTACCTTGAACGACGCAGCAAAGCCGATCATGGCCAGTACGCCGAAAACCATCACCAGTTGTTTGGCGCGGTCGTGAAGGACGTCTTCCAGAAAATAGCTGTGCCTGCCAATGAATTGCCCACTGACGGGATCGAAGGCAAGCCTGGCGATGTCCATGTCCAGCGAAGTCAGCTCAAGGAGTACGAGGGTCAGCGCTACAACAGCGGGGATACCCAGATAAATCCACGGATTGATTGGGCGAGAGTAGGGTGGGGCGACGGTTTTCGACATATCGAATCCAGATCGGTGAAAGGCATGCCGCGTTCATTGTGTGCGACGGTTTGTCTCAAAGTGTGTCATGTGCTTTGTAAATCATAGGTGAAAAAATCGTCATACCATATCGGCGCTGGCTCTGACGCTCACTTCGTCTTAAGCTGCGCCAGCCCAAACTGCATATGAGAGTGCGTTATGCGAATTCTTCTGGTTGAAGACAACCGCGACATCCTGGCGAACATGGCCGATTACCTGGGCATGAAAGGCTATACCGTCGACTGCGCTCAGGATGGCCTCTCAGGACTGCACCTGGCAGCCACCGAGCATTATGACCTGATTGTCCTCGACATCATGCTGCCGGGCATCGACGGCTACACGCTGTGCAAGCGTCTGCGCGAAGATGCCCGTCGTGATACCCCGGTCATCATGCTGACCGCACGCGATCAACTGGACGACCGTCTGCAAGGCTTCCGCTCTGGCGCTGATGACTACCTGCTCAAGCCGTTCGCCCTGTCCGAACTGGCCGCGCGCATCGAAGCGGTGTTGCGCCGTGCCCAGGGCGGCGGGCGACGGACGTTGCAGGTGGCCGATCTGGTCTATGACCTCGATACCCTTGAGGTGACGCGTGAAGGCCGGATGCTCAAGCTCAACCCGGTCGGGCTCAAGCTGCTCGCCGTCCTGATGCAGAAAAGCCCGCATGTACTGCGCCGCGAGATTCTGGAAGAGGCACTGTGGGGCGACGACTGCCCGGACAGCGACAGCCTGCGCAGCCATGTGCACCAGTTGCGTCAGGTGATCGACAAACCGTTCGGCAAACCGCTGTTGCAGACCGTGCACGGTGTGGGCTATCGCTTGGCCGAGGGCCGGGATGGAGTTTAAACAGAGTCTTGCCCAACGGATCATCATTGCCTTTGCATTGATGAGCGCACTGGTCGCCGGGTCTTTCGCCATCGGTATCATCTCCACGGTCCATCTGGTCGAAGAAAAACTGATTTCTGCCGGCCTCGGCGGCGATCTTAATCGCCTGATGCTGATGGACAGTGTCAGTGACTGGAGCCACCGGCCCAAGCCCGATCAGTTGTTCTACTTCAGCAACGGTCCGGGCGATTTCGATCTGCCCAAAGACCTTCGGCACCTTGAACCCGGTTTTCATGAGGTCTTCCGTGGGCCACTGTCGTACCACGCCATGATCGAGGTGGTGGACGGTCGGCATTACGCTCTTCTTCAGGATCAGAGCGATTTTGAAGAGCGTGAGCGGGTCCTGTTCGCGGTCGTGCTGGTCGGTTTTGTTCTGGCGTTGGCGCTGGCGGTATTTCTCGGCTGGGTGTTGGCCCGCCGGGTGATGGCGCCGGTAGTGCGTCTGGCCAGGCAGGTTCGTCACCGTGACCAGTTGCTGGGGCTGGCACCACCACTGGCGCCTGACTACGCCGCTGATGAGGTCGGCGAGCTGGCGGTGGCGTTCGATGCAACGCTGGGGCGTCTGAGGCAAGCGTTGATTCGTGAACGCATGTTCACCAGTGACGTGAGTCATGAGCTGCGCACCCCGCTGATGGTGCTGGCCAGCTCCTGCGAGCTGCTGCTGGAAAACCCTGCGCTCGACCTGCGAGGGCGTCGTCAGGTCGAGCGTATTGGCCGCGCCTGCGAGGAGATGCGTGATCTGGTGCAAACGTTCCTCATGCTCGCCCGCACCCAGCGTGAAGACCCGGCCATGACGCCCAAGGCCACGCTGGTCGGGGTGGCTGAACAGTTGATCTCTCAATGGCGTGATCCAATAGAAGGCAAGGGGCTGCAACTGACCTACACGCCACCTGCCGATGACCAGCTGTCCGAAATTCGTTACAACGCGACCTTCCTCCATGCCGTGATGGGCAACTTACTGCGCAACGCGCTGCACTACACCGATTACGGATTCATTGCGCTGACCCTGCACGCCGAAAGTTTCACCGTGGAAGACAGTGGCGTCGGTATTCCCGAGGAAAAACGCGAGGCCATGTTCGAGCCATTTGTGCGTGGCAATGAGCAGCGCGGGGAAGGCCTGGGCCTTGGTTTGTCACTGGTGCAGCGCATCTGCGCCAACCAGGGATGGAGCGTTGATCTCACGCCCATGGAGCCGCACGGTTGCCGGTTCGAAGTGACACTGAACCTGAACAAAACCTGACGTTCATTTTGAGCAAATCCACCTCAGTGTGTGGCGGTAAATCGACCGCACTTCGTCGATAAGTCACACATGGCGTTTAACTCTCTGTAAAATCTCGAAACATCTGAAGTACAAAGGTAACAATATTTTCACATTCAGATGACCTGACAGTGACAGCGGTGCCTTTAGTTTGGCCCGCATCAACGTCAGGAGCGGCTCCCATGAGCGACCGTATAGAACTCGAGTTTTCCCGCAAGTACGACAAGTCGCATGCTCGTCAGTACCTTGAAAAGCATCAGGACGGTCTGTGGCGCAAGTTGTCGCATCACCGCGATGAACAACTGGCGAGAAAGGCGCTTCACTTGGCCGGTGACCCGGGCCTGGTGCTGGACCTGCCTTGCGGTGCAGGGCGTTTCTGGCCATTGTTGGCCGAGAAACCGAACCGCTCGATCATCGGTGCTGACAACTCCGCAGACATGCTCAGTACCGCTTGTGCATCACAGCCGGCAGAAGTTGTAAAAAGGGTACAACCTTTGCAGACATCTGCCTTTGACATCGACCTGCCTGATAACGCAGTAGACAGCATCTTCTGCATGCGCCTGCTGCACCATGTCGGCCAGTCAAGCGACCGGATGGCTCTATTGCGTGAGTTCCAGCGCGTAACCCGTGACAGTGTGATTGTCTCATTGTGGGTCGATGGCAATTTCAAAGCATGGAAGCGTGCACGCCTTGAGAAGCAGCG
This sequence comes from Pseudomonas savastanoi, assembly GCF_020917325.1. NCBI lineage: Bacteria > Pseudomonadati > Pseudomonadota > Gammaproteobacteria > Pseudomonadales > Pseudomonadaceae > Pseudomonas > Pseudomonas savastanoi. The sequence goes on along the minus strand of NZ_CP076652.1, from coordinate 4,810,199 downwards.
CCTGCAGAAAAACGGGCAGGAAAGTTACCAGAATCGTTTTGTGTTACCGGTTGCTACCGCAGAATCCGAATTTGAACAGGCAGGATTTCGTATCCAGAACCGGATGGATTTTCTGCCGATGTACGCCATGTGGCGTGTCTATGTCTTACGTAAAAGGTAAACAGATGGGTTTGCAGTCCTTGAAAGAGCCAGTTGTGAACTCGGTGCAGGATGAGTTCAACCATTTCTGGAGTCAGCACGGCGAATGGGTTGAAGAACCCAATGCCCGTCGAGGTGGAGAGAGTGGTGTACAGCGGCTCACGATGGACAACGGGCAAACGCTTTATGCCAAGCGTCAGACAGGGCATATATACCGCAGTTTGCTGCACCCCTTGGGGCGACCGACTGTATTGCGTGAGCGCGAAGCGCTTGAGGGTCTGCGCAAGCTTGGCGTAGTTGTGCCGGAAGTGGTGTTTTGCGGTGCCGAGCGTGGCGAGGACAATGCCTGGCGGGCATTGCTGGTCACGGTGGCGCTGGAAGGTTTCGAAGAGATAGAAAAGTGGGAGGCTGGCGGAGGGCGCGAGCGGCATGGCGAGCTGTTTTATGAGCTCGTGCTCAAGGACGTGGCGGCTACCCTGGCCCGTATGCACCTTGGCCGCTGGCAGCACAGCTGCCTGTATATCAAACACATATTTGTACGTGTGACCGGTGAGGGGCCGGATGCCAAAGTCGAGGTTGCCTTGCTGGACCTCGAAAAAGGCCGTCGTCGCCTGACAGCCCAAGGGGCGGCCCAGCATGATATGAAACAGCTACGACGCCATTCGTCATTCAGCGCTGCAGACTGGCAAAAGTTGATCTACTTTTATCAGGCAGCGTTTGGCAGCTCTATCAAAGGTTTAGAGTCATGAAGCTAGAAATGGCAAGAGGTCTGTTTATCTTCGGTGCATTGGCAATTGCCACCGTCGCAGTGGCAGCGCTTGAACAACCGTCTACCCAGATACTCACGACACAGCACGGCGAGGGATATTGCCCGTTGCCGCGTGTGGCCAAGAGTCTGGTGAGCGTGCAGCCCGATCATGACCTGTTGCTGTTCATGTACAGTCTGGCGCAAGGGGCCGGGGTCAGGAACTGAGGCGCTTTGCTGCCTGACTGCTGACTATCCCACCTGGGCCAGATGAAGATGGTTGTCCCACAGCCCTGCGGGCAGGTCCAACGGCTTGGCCAGCAGTTGCGCTTTGCGACAATCATAAAAGCGGCAACGCCCTTGGCCCGAGGTCACGACAAACCCATCAGCTACCGCACCCACGCCTGCGCAGTCCGGTAGCGGTGCATCCAGCTTCAATGCGCCGCTGTCCAGATCCCAGATGAAGAACCGGTTGCCGCGCGGTGCCGTAAGGGCCACCAGGCGCAGATCACTGTGCACTGCAACGCTTGCGGTGTAATGAGCCATCGCCCGAAGTTGTTCTTCTGCCACCGGAAACGCCTGAAATGGCTGCCCCGGCCGTTTGATCGCCAACAACTCGGCTACTTCGTGGCTGTCGCCCATGAACTGCTGGCCTGCCACGATGGTGCCGTCGCTGGCGATGCCCATGTGACGCACGCTGTTCATCTGCTGGGAAAGTGTCTCCTTGCTCAGCAATGTACCGTCACGCTGCATGATCACCAGACTGGGCTGCATGGCATTCAGGTTCATCTCTACCCGGCTTTCCGCTTCGGTGCGAATACCGCCGTTCGCGACCACCAGCGTTTCGCCATCCGGCATCCACGAAACCTGATGCGGACCGATACCATGCGTAGGAATTTCAGCCGAGTGCACCAGTCGCTGATCAACGAATCGATAGACACCCAGTAAGCCGCGGCCAGGGTCGCGGGTATCGTTTTCCGTCGCATACAGCCATTCGCCGTCGCGATGAATCACCGCATGACCATAAAAGTGCCGGTTCGGCTGCGAAGCGATGGTTTGCAGCAAGCGGCCATCGCGCAAATCGATCAGATAGCTTTCAGTACCTGGACGACGTGCGATGAACACCGCAATCGGCAGTTCGGGATGATTGATGATGTCGTGGCAGCGCTGGCCCACCTGGGTGGCAAATACCTGCGTTCCGTCAAGCCGGAAACCCACCGCGTAGTGTTTGCCGTCGCCATCGTCACGAGCGGAGAGCAGCAGAGGGTGTGCGTCTTTTTGCCTGAACAGCGTCCAGCCGCCCAGCGTGAAAGTGCTGAGCAAAAGACTGCCGAGGGCCATGGCCTGACGTCGCAACATCACGTGTACCTCTTGATCAATCGCCGTCGTTGGCGTTGAAGCCCAACTGAATGCCGAGTGCCTTGGCCAGCTCGCCTTCATGCAGGCGGTGTACCGCATTGAGGCTGTCGTAGAACGCATTGAGCTGCTGACGTCCTGCTTCGGTGGCCAGCAGGTCGGCGAGCGGCGGCTTGAGTTCCGACAGTAATTTGCGGCTGGTAGCGTAGGCCGCATCGATTTTGTCAGCCAGCGGTTTCTGCTCGGCGGGCAGCAAGCTGCGCAGGCCCTTGTTGTCGACACCGGTCCACACCGTTTCGGCGCTGATCAGGCTGGCTTCCAGGCTGCTGAGCGACGATTTGCTGCGCCATGCATCTGCCTGGAAGGGTTGTGGCTGGCCCTTGCTCTGGCGACCCAGTGGCGTGCCCAGTTTCTTCTTCAGGCTGTCGAGGGCCGTGACCTGAACCCGCAGCAGTTCGGCGATGGCTTCATGAGAATCTGCGTAGCGCTGGTTGGGGAATTTGCTCAGTTGCGCAAGCATGCCATCGGTGCTGTTCCAACTGTTGAGGATTTCCTCGGCAAGCTGCTTTTGACGCTCGCCGATTGCCATCAGCAGCGGGCAATAGCGCGCTTTCTGTTCGCTATTGGCCATGTCGATTTCCGCGTCGAACAGAATGTATTCGTAAGCGGACAAACCTTGCACCACGACGCTGGCCTTGGACAGCTCCTGAGCAGTGATCTGCGGCTGTGCCGTCACCAGTTGCTCGACCTGCCGGCCAACCAGGTTCTTCTTGTCTGGCCAGAACTGTATTTGCCAGGCGCGGTTGCCCTCGGCCAGTGGGCCGATCAACAGCGGTTGCAGTTCGGCCCAGGTCTTCTGCGCTTTGAGAAAGTCGGCACGGGCTGTGGCCAGATCAGCCTTGCCCTGACAGAACGCCAGTGCGCTGGTCGCCAACTGACGATCAGCATCGACCCAGCGGCTGTAGGTCGGCAGGATTACCTGTTTGGCAATGGCTGCGGACGTGACCGCCTGAGGGTCGGATGGCGAGCAGGCACCCAATGCAAGCGCCGCAAGGCTGGTCAGCAACAACTTGGGTCGGAACATGTCCGGCTCCTTTATTTATTTTCGAAAGGTGATTTTGAAAAAATCATGTTGAACGAGACGATTCTGGAAAGGGAGCAATCATAACGAATTCAGAAACGCCAACAGCGCTTCACGCTGTTGCGCGTCAAATGCCAGAACCTGCCGCTGCGCCGCCTGTGCTTCGCCGCCATGCCACAGTATCGCCTCAAGTACATTGCGGGCGCGACCATCGTGCAACAGTTGGGTGTGCCCGCTCACGGTGCCGGTCAGGCCCAGCCCCCACAGCGGTGGCGTGCGCCACTCGCGGCCGGAGGCCTGGAACTCGGTACGGTTATCGGCCAGCCCTTCGCCCATGTCGTGCAGCAGCAAATCGCTGTACGGGCGAATCTCCTGATTGGCCAGCTCAGGCTCGGCAGCGTCGCTACGGGTCTTGAATGAGGGCGTGTGGCATTGCTGACAGCCCGCCTGAAAAAACAGATTCTTGCCCGCCAGCACTTGCGGGTCATCGACCTTGCGGCGTGCCGGAACCGCGAGGTTGCGTGTGTAGAACTCCACCAGACGCAGGATGTTGTCGCTGACCTCTGGCTCGCCGTTCGGGCCATTGCCGTTGGGCGCTGCCAGGCAATCGGTCTGGGCTGGCGTGCAGTCATCAAAGCGGCGCAGGCTGGTGGTCAGCCCCATGTCGCCGGAAAAGGCGTGCACGTTCTGCTGGTTGAGGTTGGGTTGCCCGGCTTTCCAGCCGAATCGGCCCATGACGACCTTTTGCTGTGCATCGTCCCAGACCCAGTTGGGGCGTCCCGAGATGCCATCGGCGTTCTTGTCATCGGGGTCGGCATTGGCAAGGATTGCTTCATCGGCAATGGCCTCAAGCAATCCCAGGCCGATCATCGGCGGGGCTATGCGCGCCGAGATGTGGGTATCGGGGTGCATCGGTCCGTAGCCCAACTGGGTGATTCTGAGGGTCGGCTGGCGCAGCTCGACGGAGGTGCCATCGCGAAACTCGACCGTCAGCGCATCGTACTCGACCCGCACCTTGCCCTCGGGGGCTACGCCGGGGTTTGACATGTCCTGCAACTGCCCACCGTAAGTCGGTTCAGGCAGCACGCCGTTACGCTGCACAAGATCGGCGTAGGCCGGGTCGTCAGGAATCGACAGCCTGACCAGCATCGACACGGCATTGCTGTCGCCAGCTTCGGGTGGATGACCACGACCGTCCTTGATATGGCAGTTCTGGCAGGCGTTGGTGTTGAACAACGGCCCGAGTCCGTCACGAGCTGTGGTGGTCGATGGCGCAATCACCCATGGACTGCGGAAAAAACTGTTACCGACACTGAAGTCCAGGCGCCGCACGGGCGACAAGTTGGCCGAGGGCATGGAAAAGGCATTCTGATCGCTCTTCCTGACCGTCGCACTGCCACCGGACAAGGCTTCTCCCGGCTCGGCATGAGTGAAACGCGGGGCGTCATCGCATGCACTCACGGCCAGAGTCGTAAGCAAGGCAAGGGATAGACGGAGCCGCGTACTCATACACATCCTGCCACGAGGCGAAAATCGGGGCGTGCAAGCTTAGCAGCCTCGTGCAGTTTGAATAAGAGGGATTATCGTTTGCCTGCTCTGACGTAATGCGTTGTTACGAATCTCTGAGGCTGGTCTGCTCCCGGCATTTTTGCCTATGCTGCACATGTCGAAGTTGACAGCACACACGCAGATAAAACACCCAGCAGAGACCACATCGATGGATAACCCGGAAAACAGCGCGTTCGTGACCACCACCGAAGCACTGGAAGCGCTCTATGGCCCGATTGCTCCTCCTTCCATGACCAAGGAAGTCGACCATATTCACGCGGTTTACCGGCCCTTCATCGAGTCGGCACCCTTTGTTGTGCTGGCCTCTGCCGGGCCCGACGGCCTTGATGCGTCCCCGCGTGGTGATCAGGCGGGCTTCGTGCATATCGAGGACAGCAAGACGCTTTATCTGCCTGACCGGCGCGGCAACAACCGCATCGACACCTTGCGCAATATCATCAGCGACCCACGTGTCGCGTTGCTGTTCCTCATCCCTGGCGTGGGCGAGACCTTGCGGGTCAACGGAACAGCGCAGATATCGGTTCAGCCCGAACTGTTGTCGCGTTTCGAGGTGAACGGCCAACTGCCCAGGTCAGTGCTGCGCATCTCCGTGACCAGCGTGTACTTCCAATGCAGCAGGGCAACCATCAGGTCCGGTTTATGGGATGCAACCCGGCACATCGAACGCAGCGCGCTGCCGACTGCCGGGCAAATACTAAAAGCGGTTTCGGCCGAGCAGATCGATGGTGATGCCTATGACAAGGCTTTGCCGGGACGCATTGCGGATACGTTGTATTGAAGCTCGGGAACTCGTTTCTGTAATGGTCGGGGCGCTCAGCAGTTGAAAGCAACGCATATCGGTCAGGCATAAAAAATGCCGGTCAGCGAACTGACCGGCATTGGTTGTTACCGCAAACAGTACCTGTCAGAACTCGTGATCAGCGTTGTCCGGGTTCAGGTCAGTGATGCCGAGCTTGCCAGCGGCCTGTTCGATAGCCCCCGTCTGTTTGACCAGCGCAGCGATGGCGTCACGTACCACTTGATTGCCTGCCGTGTTGCCGGCAGCGATCAACTGGTCGAAGTGCTCACCCTTGTTGGCGTGATCAACGATGACCTGCAGCTTGGCCTGGGTGTCGTCCAGATCGGCGCGCAAGGTGGCGTCAGTGGCCGGGTCTACCTTGGCAACCAGAGACGAAAGGCTCGGGCCGCTGACTTTGCTGCCATCGGTGCGCGTGTATTCGCCCAGGTAAACGTTACGAATACCCTTGCCGTTGTAGAAGTGCGAGTTGTGCGTGTTGTCGCTGAAGCAGTCGTGTTCGTCTTCGCTGGAGTTGGCTTCCAGTGCGACTTTCATGCGTTCGCCCGCCAGTTCACCCAGCGACAGGCTGCCCATGCCGAAGAGCATTTTGCGCAGACCGCTTTCGCCGGATTCAGCTTCCAGCGTGGCACGGTAGTTGTCGGCAACGCCGGCCTTCCAGTTGCCGGACATTTCTTCCAGATCGCTGACCAGCAGATCGGTAACGGCCTTGAGGTAGGCGCGGCGGCGGTCGTTGTGGCCGCCGGTCGCACCGGCGCCTTCCAGGTAATCGCTGGCCGGACGTGCGCCGGCACCAGGGCCGGTGCCGTTCAGGTCCTGGCCCCACAGCAGAAATTCAATGGCGTGGTAGCCGGTAGCAACGTTCGCTTCGGAACCGCCCAGCTCGTTCAGGCTGGCGAGTTTTTCGGAGGTGATTTCCTTCACGTCGACCTTGTCTTCACCCACCTGAATTTCGGTGTTGGCGATGATATTGGCAGTCGCGCCCGGGTTGCCCAGCGCGTGCTGGTAATCCTTGGCGACATAGTCGATCAGGCCTTCGTCCAGGGGCCAGGCGTTAACCTGTCCTTCCCAGTCGTCGATGATGGTGTTGCCGAAGCGGAAGACTTCGCTCTGCATGTAAGGCACACGCGCAGCTACCCACGCATCCCGTGCGGCTTTCAAGGTTTCATCGTTGGGTTTGGCCAGGAATGCGTCGACGGCGGTGCTCAGTTTTTTCGCACCAGCCTCGGCGTCGTCGAACACCGCAGAAACCATATTGGCGTAATTCGCGACCACAGCCTTGGCCGCCGCTTCGTCAGTCTGGGCGGCTGCGGCCGGAGCAGGGGCAGGGGCAGCAGGCGTCGCCGCGGGAGTCGCCGGAGCAGCGGCTGGCGCGGGTGCCGGGGCGGCAGCCTTGTCCTTGCCTTCGCCACAACCGGCGAGAGAGATAGCGATGGCCAACAGACTAGCGGTTGCCAGAGGCATACGAATCATGACGGAATCCTGCGTCGATAAAGTTGATGGCGGGGTGCGCCCAGAAAATCTGCGACATGATGCGAAAGATTTGCATTCGATGTAAAGGCAAAACGCCTTTGCGGTCGTGTTCAGGCATTCAGCAGGTTGTAACAGTCGGTTTCAAGATGGCTCGAAAGAGCCGTACCGTTCTGGGTCGTTCAGAGGCTGGCGGCGTTCCGCTCTCTCGACTGTTTCAGGTAGGCCAGCAGTTCCCGACCGGGCAGCGGCTTGCTGTACAGGTAGCCCTGGCCCTCGTGACAGCCCTGGGTGACGATATAGGCTTCCTGCTCGAGCGTCTCCACACCCTCGGCGATGACCTGCATGCCAAGGCTTTTACCCAGCTGGATAATGGCCCGCACGATGGTGGCATCATCGTCGTCGTCAATCAGGTCCTGAACGAAGCTCCGGTCGATCTTGATCTTGTCCAGCGGCAGGCTTTTCAGATAACTCAGCGACGAGTAACCGGTACCGAAATCATCAATGGCGATCAAGGCGCCGGAGCGTCGCAGGCTCAGCAGGTGCTGGGCGGCGGTATTGATATCTTCCATCAGGCCGGTTTCGGTCACTTCCAGTTCCAGGCTGCGCGGTGGCAGGCGGTAGATCTGCAACAGGTTGTTGACCACACGCGGCAGTTCCGCGTGGTGCAGTTGCACGGTCGACAGGTTGACCGCCATGCGCAAGTCGGTGAAGCCCTGATCAAGCCATTCCCGTAGCTGGCGGCAGGCCTGGTCAAGCACCCACTCGCCGATGGCGATGATGGTGCCGTTCTGCTCGGCCAGCGGGATGAATACATCCGGCGGCACCAGACCATGCTCTGGATGTTGCCAGCGGATCAAGGCTTCTACGCCAACGATGCGGTGATCGCGATAGCTGATCTGTGGTTGATAGACCAGGTACAACTGATTGCCCGGCAAGGCGTCGCGCAGATCTTTTTCGAGTTCACGACGGCGGCGCATTTCGCTGTCGACGCTGGCGATGTAGAACTGATACCGGTTACGCGAGCGGGCTTTGGCCAGCGTCATGGTCTGTTCAGCTTTTTGCAGGAGTTTCTCGGTGTTGTCGCCGTCCTCGGGAAACAGCGTGATGCCAATGGTCGCTCGTAACCGGATCTGCTGTTCACCGACTATAAACGGGGCCTCCAGCTCATCCAGAATATTCTGCGCCAGCTCTGCTGCCTCGTAGGGTTGCTCTATTTTGGCCTGCACCAGTGCAAACTGATCGCCGCCCAATCGCGCCAGAGCGCCAAGTCGTCCGCTGTGGGCGCGCAGCCGGTCAGCCAGCGCGAGTAACAGTTGATCGCCTGCCTGATAGCTGAACTGTTCGTTGATACCCTTGAAGTCATCCAGACCCACGCAGAGAATCGCGACCCTGTGCTGCTGACGCCCCGCATCTTCGAGAATTCTGTCCAGCCCGGTCTGCAACTGAAGTCGGTTGGGCAGGCCGGTCAGGAAATCGTATTGCGCCATGCGCTGCAGATTGTTCTCCGCCTCGTGGCGCAGATAAGTGTGGCGCTCGATGGAGGCCAGCAGTTGGTTGGCGGTATTGACCCAAATCCCCAGTTCGTTTTTCTCGTGGCCCTTGAGCAATGGCAACTGGTGTTCGCTGGGACGGTCAGGGTTGATCGCGATCAGATGTTCGATGATTTTCGACAGTGGCTTGGTCAGCAACCAGTGATAGACCAGGTACAACACCAGCCCCATTGCCAATGCACGCAATACACCCGCGATGAAGATGATTGCGGCATTGACCAGAAAGCTTTCGCCGTAATTGGCGGTGTCCAGCGTGATACGCAGGTCGCCGTAATACTCGCTGTAGGGGCTGCGACCGACCAGTTGGGTGGTGAAGCTGCGTTCCTGGCCGAGGATAAGGTCTGTCAGCCAGCGGGTTGGAGAGTTTTTCAGCGGGCGGTCTTTTTCTGCCAGCAGGCTTTCGTTGGGATGGCCTATCGACGCCATGCGTACCGAGTCGTCCTGGAACAGACCCTCGATGACCTGCATGCCCATTTCGCGGTCCAGGCTGTAAACGGCCTGCGTGGAGGGATCGCGGAACATTCCGAGAATTCGTTCGGCATCGCTGGCCACGGCCTGACGCGTCTTGTAGGCGTCGAAAACGATTTGCGCACAGCTGAGTATGACGCCTACCAGCAGCGCCGAAAGCAGTACGACGCGCAGCAACTTTACCGACAGGCTATTCTTGAGTTCCAGCTTCAATGGCCGTTCCTTAGTTCGTGTCGGAGGACATATCGCCCCATGACCCTCGAAAAGCCAGATCCGCCCGTCGTGACGTGGTCAGAAACGGTGCGTCTGGCTGATCTTCGCGTTCCTTGCACCTACTGGCCCAAGCCACCTGAGTGTGTCGGGTGGCCAGGTGGGTAACTTGAGCAGAACACTGTAAAGAATTACGTCGTGATGCGAGTCAGCTAGCGTTTTCTGACAATACACAAAGTAACAGCGGCAGGCGAAAAAACATTTGCTGTTCACCTGACTGGCAGGTCGAAGTCTGACGCCGTTTATTAAACACGAATCCGGAAAGACTACAGGTGTAAACCTGGAGCATAAAAAACCCGGCGCGAGGCCGGGTTTTTTCGATGACGCTGGACTCAGGCTGCGAATTGCTCGGCCACGAAGTCCCAGTTCACCAGGTTCCAGAACGCTTCTACGTATTTCGGACGCAGATTGCGATAGTCGATGTAGTAGGCGTGTTCCCAGACGTCGCAGGTCAGCAATGGCTTGTCGCCGCTGGTCAGCGGATTGCCGGCACCGATGGTGCTGGCCAGAGCCAGAGAGCCGTCAGCCTTCTTAACCAGCCAGCCCCAGCCGGAGCCGAAAGTGCCGATGGAGGTTTTGCTGAACTCTTCCTTGAACTTGTCGAAGGAACCGAACGCCTTGTTGATTGCTTCGGCCAGCGCGCCGGTAGGTTCGCCGCCAGCTTTAGGGGCCAGGCAGTTCCAGTAGAACGTGTGGTTCCAGACCTGAGCGGCGTTGTTGAAGATACCGCCCGAAGAGGTCTTGATGATTTCTTCCAGGGTCTTGCCTTCGAACTCGGTGCCTGGCACCAGGTTGTTCAGGTTCACGACGTAGGTGTTGTGGTGCTTGTCGTGGTGATATTCCAGAGTCTCCGCAGAAATGTGCGGCACCAGAGCGTCTTTGGCGTAGGGCAGTGGCGGCAATTCAAAAGCCATGGTTTATCTCCTTTCAGGTCAATTGCGGTAATCGCACGGCCGATCACGGGCGGCCAGATACAGCATGCACCGGGAGTTTTACTCTTTTGCGGCGCAGACCCCGGATCATAGCACCGGGTCTGCGGCTTAACCACGCAACAACTGTGTGGGATAGAGGTTCCAACGCGTTTGACCTGGCGCTCATGAAACCGGTCAGGCTGAGCGGATCAACTGAAAGGCCACGCTGAACATCATCACGGCGATCATCACGTCCAGCATGCGCCATGTGGCGGGGCGGGCGAGCCAGGGCGCGAGCCATGCCGCGCCAAGTGCCAGGCTTGAGAACCACAGCAGCGAGGCGCTGGCAGCGCCGGCCACGTAAGCCCCCGGCACGTCCTGTTGCGCTCCGAGCGAGCCAATCAGCAGCACGGTGTCCAGATACACATGCGGGTTCAGCAAGGTAACGGCCAGCGCACTGAGCAACACCGTGCGCAATGATCTTTTGCCAACGGCTGCGTTGTGTTCAAGGCTTTGCCGCGAGCAGGCGCGGCGCAATGCCTGCAGGCCATACCAGCTCAGGAATATCACACCGCCCCAGCGCGCTACCGCCAGCAATGTCGGGTTTTGTGCGAGCACATTGGCCAGTCCGAAGACGCCTGCCGCTACCAGAATGGCGTCGCAGACAATGCACAATAGCGCGACGGGTACGTGATGTTCACGGCGCAGGCCCTGAGCGAGCACAAAAGCGTTCTGAGTACCGATAGCCATGATCAGGCCTGCCGCGATCAGCAGGCCATTGAGGTAGCTTTGCCACATAAAGACGTTCCATTGAGCAGATTCGGATGGCGATTCTTATGCGTTGAGCGCTATAAGGAAAATAAATAATGTTCATCGCTCATTAGGAAAACTGATGTTCGACTACAAATTGTTATCTGCATTGGCGGCTGTGATCGAGCAAGCCGGTTTTGAGCGTGCCGCTCAGGTACTGGGGCTGTCTCAATCTGCGGTTTCGCAGCGCATCAAATTGCTGGAGGCACGCATTGGTCTGCCGGTGCTGGTGCGGGCGACGCCACCGAGCCCGACCGACATCGGACGGCGCCTGCTCAATCACGTGCAGCAGGTCCGGCTGCTGGAGCGCGACTTGCAAAGTCAGGTGCCGGCGCTGGATGAAGAGGGCATGCCCGAGCGTCTGCGAATCGCCTTGAATGCCGACAGTCTGGCGACCTGGTGGGCACCGGCCATCGGCGCGTTTTGCACGCAACACCGGCTGTTGCTGGATCTGGTCGTTGAAGATCAGGACGTAGGCCTCAAGCGCATGCGTGCCGGCGAGGTCGCGGCCTGCCTGTGTGGCAGCGAGCGTCCGGTGGCCGGGGCGCGCAGCCTGTTGCTGGGGGCCATGCGCTATCGGGCGCTGGCCAGTCCGGCATTCATCGCCCGCCATTTTCCGCACGGTGTGAGCCCGGAAAACCTGGCCAGATCGGCAGCGCTGGTGTACGGGCCGGACGACCTTTTGCAGCATCGTTATCTGGCACTTCTTGGTGTTCAGGACGGCTTCGAGCATCATTTGTGCCCGTCCTCCGAAGGTTTCATACGTATGATCGAGGCCGGAATGGGCTGGGGCCTTGCGCCCGAGTTGCAGGTGCGCGACCAATTGCGCAGCGGCACTCTGCTTGAATTGCTGCCGGAGCGCTGCATCGATGTGCCGCTTTACTGGCACCATTGGCGCAATGGCGGGCAGCTCTTGACCCGGCTTACCGAACATCTTGCGCAACATTCGGCCGATTGGCTGGTGCCGCTGAGCGAGGAATGATCGTCAACATGATCATGTGTAATCCATGCAGGCAGGGTTTTCCCTTTCCTGCAGATGCGTTAACGGAGCGGTAAATGAAGATTCTGGTCACCGGCGCGAGCGGCTTCATCGGCGGACGCTTTGCGCGTTTTGCCCTTGAGCAGGGCATGAGCGTACGGATCAATGGCCGTCGTGCCGAAGGTGTCGAGCACCTGGTCAGGCGTGGCGCAGAGTTCATCCAGGGCGACCTCGCTGACCCTTATCTGGTGCGGGCGCTGTGCGATGACGTGGAAGCGGTGGTGCACTGCGCAGGCTCGGTCGGCCTGTGGGGACGGCGCCAGGATTTCATGCAGGGCAACGTGCAGCTCACCGAAAATATCGTCGAAGGCTGCCTGAAACAAAGGGTGCGAAGGCTGGTTCATCTTTCGTCGCCCTCCATCTACTTTGATGGCAAGTCGCACCGTGGCATCAAGGAAGAGCAGGTGCCCAAGCGCTTCCATAACCACTATGCGGCGACCAAATACCTGGCCGAGCAAAAGGTCTTCGGTGCCGAAGAGTTCGGCCTGGAGGTGATCGCCCTGCGGCCGCGCTTTGTCACCGGCGCAGGCGACAACAGTATTTTCCCGCGTTTGCTGCACATGCAGCGCAAGAAGCGTCTGTCGATTGTCGGCAACGGTTTGAATGTGGTGGATTTCACCAGCATGCACAACCTCAACGAAGCCATGCTGAGCAGCTTGCTGGCAACCGGCTCGGCGCTGGGCAAGGCCTACAACATCAGCAACGGCACGCCGGTCCCGCTGTGGGATGCGATCAATTATGTGATGCGCCAGATGCATCTGCCTCAAGTCACCCGTTATCGTTCATACGGGCTGGCCTACAGTGCCGCGGCGATCAATGAAGGTGCCTGCCTGCTGTGGCCGGGCCGACCTGAACCTACCCTGTCAAGAATGGGCATGCAGGTCATGAACAGGGATTTTACGCTTGATATCAGTCGCGCCAGGCATTATCTGGATTATCAGCCTCAGGTCAGCCTGTGGACGGCGCTGGATGAATTCTGTGGCTGGTGGCAGGCACAGCACGCAATCTGAATGCGGTAGTGGCACAGTGAGATTGGTTACGCGCTGTTGTTATACTGCCCGACTTTGGTTTAACAGCTTCCTGAAGGGTTATTCATGCGCAACGATCCATACGATGACGTCGATGACGTTCCCAGCCTGAGCGCCAAGGACGATGATGACGACTTCGCGCCGGGCAATGGTGCACGCGAACGCACCACGGTCTATTCGCGTACCACACCGGTGGTCAAGGTAAAGGGGCCGAGCACAGGACCGTTATGGGCGTTGGTCGGCGCGCTGTTCATTGCCTTTTGTGGTCTGGGCTGGTGGAGCTTTCAGCAAGTTTCTCTCATGGAGCAGCAATTGGTCGCCACTCAGGAGAGCTTTGCGCGCATCAGCGAAGAAGCGGCGGGACGCCTGCAGGATATTTCCGGCAAAGTCGTTGCGACCGAGGCGCTGTCCAGCGATGGCGAGGCGCTCAAGCAGCGCATCAAGCTGCTGGAAGCGCAACTGGAAGATCAGGACAAACAGCGCGAGGGCGTTGAAGGCCAGCAGGGCAGTCTCGACAAGCGCCTGGAGCAGATGGCCGCGCAAACCGCCCAGCAGCACAGTGAAAGCGCGCAGTTGCAGGAGCAGCTCAAAAGCGTCGTCGCTGAGCTGACCACGCTGAAAGCCGCGCTACCCGATCTGAAAACCGCACAGGCCGATCAGGGCAAGCTGGATGCGCAGATCAAAAGCGTGGCAGCCGATGTTGCGACACTGAAGAAACAGAGCAACCCGTCGGCTGCTGTCGAGCGCCTGGAACAGGACCTGATGGTCATGAAAAGCGAGCAGGAAAACCGCCCGGCCCCTTCAGCAGAGGCCAATACTGCCGAGTTCGACGCGTTTCGTGCTCAGGTCACCCGCAATATCAATACCCTCACCAGCCAGATCCAGAATCTGTCGCAACAGCTCAACGCGCGTCGTTGAAGGCGAGACTTGCCGGCGGCTGTCCATAGCAGATAGCCGCTGGCAAATTTCCTGACATTTTTTTGTACTCGTTAAATAGATATGTGCTTGCCAATGGAGGGAAGGCTTACGCTTGCCTGACTGTTAAATAAATGGAGTTTCAATAATGAATGGAATCAATGAGATGTACGCCGATGCCCCGCAAGAAACGACCGAAAATTACATCCCGGCTGAAGACTCAGGCCAGGGAGTAGACGAAGTTGCCAGGACGCCGTTGCCCACTTACGCCGAAGTACCGGGTTATCCGGAGGATTTGCTACTCCAGCGGGCCAAGCCACCGGTGAAGTTCAAACCGCCTGTAAAGCCACCTGTAAAACCTCCGGTCAAGGTGACAGGTCCGGTGAGACCGCCCGTGAGACCGCCCGTGAGACCGCCTGTGAAACCCTCGATCAAGGTGAGAAAGCCAGTGAGGCCACCTGTAAAACCGCCTGTTAAACCGGTTATCAAACCACCCGTTGCGCGAAAGTTACCGCCGGCCCCTGAGGCACCTTCGCGCCTGGACAAGCTGCTGGCAATCATCAACACGGGCACCGGTGTTTTACAACTGATCCACCCGCTCAACAGTGTCTTCAACCCGGATGGTACGGTCAGCTATCCGAATGGAAGTGTTGCGGCGGCAGATGGCCAGTCCTTGAAGCACACGGATGGCACTGTTCAACACCTGGATGGCACCACCGTGCGTGCCGACGGTTCGGTCGAGCACCCCGGCGGCGATGTTCAACACAAGGACGGGACCTGGGTCATGGCAGATGGCTCTGTCAACTACCCCGACGGTCGCTGGAAGTTAACGGACGGCACGATCACTGATGCCGAAGGCAATGTGCTAGGTACAGTCGGGCCTGAGGCTAAGCTGTAACAGCAATAAGTACGGGCGATAAAAAACCCTGGCTCTTGCGAGTCAGGGTTTTTTGCTGTTGCAGCGCCGTGTTACAGGCGTGGGTAGTCGATATAGCCGACCGGCCCTTTGCCGTAGAACGTTTCGGGATGCGCTTCATTCAGAGGTGCATCGCTGGCCAGGCGCTCAGGCAGGTCCGGGTTGGCGATATAAGGCACACCAAATGCGATAGCGTCGGCCTTGCCTTCTGCCAGCCAGGTATTTGCGGTGTCCTTGGTGAATTTTTCATTGGCGATGTAGACGCCTCCGAAATCCTTCTTCAACTGCGGGCCGAGGCTGTCTTCGGCGTCACGCTCACGGGCACAGATGAACGCGATACCGCGCTTGCCAAGCTCTTTGGCCACGTAGCTGAAGGTTTCAGTGCGGTTAGCATCGCTCATGTCGTGCATGTCGAAGCGAGGCGAAAGGTGTACGCCCACGCGACCAGCGCCCCACACCTCAATGACCGCATCAGTCACTTCCAGCAGCAGACGGGCACGGTTTTCTACCGAACCGCCGTACTCGTCAGTTCGCTGGTTGGAGCCGGTCAGCAGGAATTGTTCCAGCAGGTAGCCGTTGGCACCGTGTACTTCCACGCCGTCGAAGCCCGCAGCCTTGGCGTTTTCCGCACCGACGCGATAGGCCTCGACGATGTCACCGATTTCCGCCAGTTCAAGCGCGCGCGGGGTCGGCAGCGGGGTGATCGGGCGCATCAGGCTGACGTGGCCTTCAGCTGCGATAGCGCTAGGGGCCACCGGAGTTTCGCCGTTCAGGTACGCCGGGTGGGAGATGCGGCCAACGTGCCACAGCTGCAGCACGATGCGGCCACCAGCGGTATGCACGGCCTTGGTGATGTTGCTCCAGCCACGTACTTGATCGTTGGACCAGATGCCGGGTGTGTCCGGGTAACCAACACCCATCGGCGTGACCGATGTGGCTTCAGTCAGGATCAGGCCTGCAGAAGCACGCTGCACGTAATACTCGGACATCAATGCATTGGGCACGCGACCTTCGTCGGCGCGGCAGCGCGTCAGTGGCGCCATGATGATGCGGTTTGGCAGTTGCAGATCGCCAATGGTGATCGGGTCAAAGATAGTCGTCATGTGTCGAATCCTCGTGATTGATCAGTGTGTAGCAGGTGCCAGATCGGGGTTGCCGGTCTGACGGAAAGTAATCAGCGTGATCAGCAGCGCGAGCACAGCCAGCATGGCTGCGGCCAGCGGTACGCTGGTCAGGCCCAGGCCGTGGGCGATGACGCTGCCACCGACCCAGGCACCGAGCGCGTTGCCAACATTGAAAGCGCCGATGTTCAGGGTTGAAACCAGATTGGGCGCGGCTTTGCCGAAGGTCACCACGTTGATCTGCAAGGCGGGTACAGCGGCAAAGGCAGCGACCGCCCAGAGGAACAGGGTGATTTCAGTCGGGATCAACGTGGCGCTGGTCCAGCTGAGAGCGGTTGAGATCACCGCCATCGAAACAAACACGGCAATCAGCGTGGATGACACGCGGCGGTCGGCCATCTTGCCGCCAATCA
Source organism: Pseudomonas savastanoi (assembly GCF_020917325.1). NCBI lineage: Bacteria > Pseudomonadati > Pseudomonadota > Gammaproteobacteria > Pseudomonadales > Pseudomonadaceae > Pseudomonas > Pseudomonas savastanoi. The sequence continues at coordinate 4,793,600 of NZ_CP076652.1, read as the reverse complement.
CGTTACCTGCGGTCAGGCCCAGGCCGATCAATAGCAGGGTCCAGGTCACGCCCTTGGGCGATACGCCGGTGACTTCGCCGAGCAGTGGGGCAATGTAGGTGAACAGGGTGAACATGGACGCTGAAAACAAAGCGGTCATGGTCAGCGACAGCCAGATACCGGCACCTTTCAGTGCGGCCAGTTCGGCGCGCATGTCGAGTTTTTCTTCATTGCGGTTGGTCGGCAGAAAGCGGATCAGGCCGATCAGCGCAATCACGCCGATGACTGTTACCGCCCAGAAGGTCGAGCGCCAGCCTGCGTATTGACCCAATGCAGTACCCAAAGGCACGCCCAGCACGTTGGCCAGGGTCAGACCGGTGAACATCAACGCTACTGCCGAAGCGCGGCGATTGGCAGGCACCAGCCCAGCAGCAACTACCGAACCGATGCCGAAGAACGCACCATGACACAGCGCTGTAACCACGCGGGCGAACATCAATACGTTGTAGTCACTGGCCAGTGCGCAGAGCAGGTTGCCGATGATGAAAATGCCCATCAGCGTGACCAGCGCAGCCTTGCGTGGCAGTTTTGCCGTGGCCATGGCCATGAACGGCGCGCCGACGGCCACGCCCAGCGCATAGCCGGTGACCAGCCAGCCTGCGCCGGGGATGGATACACCAAGGTCAGCCGCCACATCGGGCAGCAGGCCCATGATGACGAATTCGGTGGTGCCGATGGCAAAGGCGCTCAGGGCCAGAATGAGTAGCGAAAGAGGCACGGGGCAGCTCCTGGTAAACGTTGGAAAATCAGGTCGGGTTGTTCAGCTCTTCAACCAGCGCCTGAACGAATGCCTGTATGACTTCTTCGTTGCGTCTGAAGAAATGCCATTGGCCGACCTTCTTGCTGCTGATCAGGCCAGCGCGTTGCAAGGTCGCCAGATGGGCCGAGACAGTGGATTGGGACAATCCTGCACGCTGATCGATCTGTCCGGCACACACGCCGTGTTCGATCGAGTACTGCTGAGCAGGAAAGCTCGCGCGGGGGTCCTTCAGCCAGTTCAGGATTTCTCGGCGGACCGGATGGGCCAGGGCTTTTATTATGTCGTCGAGGTCGATAGGCATGTCGTTCTCACAGGCGGTGTAGCGATATATCGCGATAGGGCGAACCTTATATCTGTATTTCGCGATATACAAATATGATTTTGTGCTTAGGATCGCCAAAATCGCTATATCGGGTTATATCGATATATAGACCTCGGCCTTGAAAGCGGCGTAGGCTTGCAGGCATGAACTATCTGGCACATCTCCATCTCGGCGGGCATCGGCCTGCTCAATTGCTTGGCAGCCTGTATGGCGACTTCGTCAAAGGTCCGCTGTCGGGACGTTTTCCTGCAGAGCTTGAAGCGGCCATTCGGCTGCATCGCAGCATTGACGCTTTCACTGACAGCCACCCGCTGATCAAGGCTTCCATTGCCCGCTTTCCATCCCAGCGGCGACGCTATGCAGGCATTATGCTCGACGTCTTTTTCGATCATTGTCTGGCTCGCGACTGGCATCGCTATGCCGATCTGCCGCTGGACGTATTCACTGGCAAAGTCTATGGCACGCTGGCCGCCGAGCCGCAATTGCCCGAGCGGCTCGCATTGATCGCGCCGCGCATGGCCGCGCAGGACTGGCTGGGTTCGTATCGGAATTTCGACGTGCTGGGGCAGGTGCTGAGCGGGATATCGCGACGCTTGTCACGGCCCGAAGGGCTGGCAGGCGGCATGCAGGAACTGCAGGCGCTTTACCAGCCCTTGAGTGCGGATTTCGCCGAGTTCTATCCGCTATTGGAGGATTTTGCTCAGGCTGCCCTGGCCGAGCGCGAAGCCACTTCGCTCGGCTGAGCAGGCTCGCCGGGTACTTGTTTACCGATCACTGAATCCCCCGTGACAGGTTCACCGAACAGCGCCACCTGAACGGCTTGCTGGGCCTTGAACGCCAGTGCAGCGCGCTCCTGATCCGCCGTCGGAATCGGGGTCAGCAGGTGAATGTGCACATCGCTCTGCTCATTGGCGAACAGCCGGCGCAAATGGGACAGCAAATCGTCGTCGCCAATGAACGGGGCAATCGGGTCCGGTTTGCCGTCACGCGAGTAACCGATGGCCACAGGCTGAATCGGCACGCCGGCTTCAATGGCACTGGACAGCAGACGGCCGTGGAAGGTGCGCAGGCTTCTGCCATCGGTGGTGGTGCCTTCCGGGAAGATCAGCAGTGCGTTGCCTTGTTGCAGGTGATTGCACATCTGCTTTTGAATCAGACGGCTGTCGCCCGACCCGCGACGAATGAACAGCGTACCAGCCTTCAGTGCCAGCCAGCCCGCTACCGGCCAGGTCCGGACTTCGGCCTTCGACAGAAACGACAGCGGTGCCAGCATGCCCAGCAGTGCAATGTCGGTCCACGACACATGGTTACTGACCCACAGCATGGGCTGGGTTGGCAACTGACCTGTCACGGTGACGCGAAACGGCAGGGCATTGGTCAGGCGCGCCATGAACCAACGGCTCCAGCGCTGCCTGCGTTCCATCGACCCACCGATTCTGGTGCGTTCGAGAACCGCGAACGTTCCGGCAATCGTCAAGCCGAGCGCCACGACCAGCAGCACCCGGACTACGCGGGCATAGCCGCGTGCCCGGCTCATCACACGGCCGCCTTGAAGTGGCGGGCGTAACGCGGGCACAGATCGTCGCGCTTGAGCAGGATGAAGACGTCGGCCACCTGGAAATCTTCGTCCCAGCAAGGTTCGCCGCAGATCTTGGCGCCCAGGCGCATGTAAGCCTTGAGCAGTGGCGGCATCTCGCAGATCACATTGCTCGGGATATCGAGCGTCGGCAGCGGGTTTTTCGGCTCGGCGCGCAAGTGCTCGTTGCACAGGTAGCGTTCGCGCAGGCGTTGCATGATCGCGTGCGCCTGAATGCCGCCGTCGTGCATCGGGATGCTCGCGCAGCCCATCAGGTAGCTGTAGCCGCCTTCGTTCAGCACCTCGGCCAGCTCGCTCCACAACACCGCGATGGTGCCGCCGTTGCGGTAGGCCGGGTCTACGCAGGTACGGCCCAGCTCAAGAATCGGACCCTGCAGATGAACCAGGCCGTGCAGGCTGAATTCTTCTTCACTGTAGAAACGCCCCAACGTGCTGGCGGCCTTGTGGTCGAGCAGGCGGGTAGTGGCAACCAGACGCCCGGTGTTCAGGTCACGCACACCAATGTGCGAGCAGTGAACATCGTAATCGTCGATATCCAGGCCTTGTTCAGCACCGTTGAGACGGGCGTTGAACTCTTCGCTGAACACACTGAAACGCAACGCCTGTGCTTCCTGCAGGGCGCGCGCTCCAATCAGGCGCTCGGCCTGAAGACGACGTTCAGAAGTGTTGTCACGAATGCGGGCGATCTGGGTCATACGAATCTCCATGAGCCAGCCATGCAGAGTTTGGCTGGTTGACTGATTTGTCCAGGCGCTTTGCCGTACTTGCAGGCTAGGGAGATGGCGTGTCATGCCTGTGAAGCTTTGGTGATGGTTGTGTGACGGGCAACGCTGTGGGCATTTCCACGCTGGTGGAGCGGGAGGAGCGAGCGGCGTACGAAGGACCACTATCGTGCCCATGCTCCGCGTGGGTATGCCGTTCTGGACGCTCTGCGTCCTGTCCCGGGGTAATGGCTGACTGTCACGAAGCCCTGATACGGTATGCGGATTACTCTGTAGAGGCTCTGTCATGCCGCGTAGATCTTTCCGCCTGTGTCTGGTTTTGATCCTGGGCTTCAGTGCCCAGGGCGTCGTTGCTCAAACATGGCCGACAGAGCAATGGTCATCTCAGCCTGCGCCGCGATCTGCGGCAATCGAAGAACTCGAGGCCTACGCCTTCCCAGCTCGCGACGACGCCACACGCAAGGGCATTCGCACCGATGCACTGCTGGTGATTCGTGATGGCGAAGTTGTGTATGAGCGCTACGGCGGTGTGACCACCGCGCAAACCCCGCACCTGACCTGGTCGATCAGCAAGAGCGTGATGGCGACAGTGCTGGGCGTGGCGTTTAACGACGGGCGCTTTCAACTCAATGATCCAGTGGCGAAGTTCTACGCGCCGTTCAAGGCGCACCCCGATATCGCCATCAAAGACCTGATGCACTGGGCTTCGGGGCTGAATTGGCAGGAAGATTACGAATATGCACCGCTTAACTCTTCCGTAGTCGCCATGCTCTACACCCGTGGGCGTGACGACATGGCGCGCTTCACCGCCGAGCACCGCGCAGCCAAATCCCCCGGCAAGGCGTACCTGTATTCCAGCGGCGACAGCACGGTTCTGGCTGCTGCGTTGAAAAATATCGTCGGGCCACAGGCGTATGCGGATTATCCGTGGACCGCACTGTTTGACCCGCTTGGCATTCGCAGTGCCGTCTGGGAAACCGATGGCGTGGGTACATTTGTAGGATCGTCCTATGCCTACATGACTGCCCGCGACCTGGCGCGCATCGGCTTGCTGATGCAGCGCGGCGGGCAATGGCAGGCTCGGCAGTTGCTCAACAAGGAGTGGATGGACTTCGTGTTGACGCCGTTTGCAGGCGAGCAGATAGATGCCAACGTCGAAGTCCCTGGCGGCCAGTGGTGGCTCAATCGAACTGCCGATGGCGGCAGGGGGCCGTGGCCGGATGCGCCCCCTGATACCTTTGCCGCACTGGGCCATTGGGGGCAGGCGCTGTACGTGATCCCTGACCGGAAACTGGTGATCGTGCGCTATGCCGATGACCGCGACGGTAGTTACGACCACAATCAGATGCTCAAGCGCATACAGGCAGCCTTTGGCAAGGAGGGCGGGCAATGAGCAGTCGCCGAATGTTCATCCTGCGTCGACCTTTCAGCAGCCTGCTGTTGCTGATCCTTGCTGCGCTCGCGGTACTTGCCTGGCAGTACCGCGTGAACCTGCAGGCATTCCCCACCATCATCAGTGCCTACACCGCCAAGGAATACTGCTCGTGCAGGTACGTCATGAACAACTCCGAGGCGTATTGCATGGGCTACGTCAAACAGTACGTGCCCAGCGCGCTGATCGACGACAGCAGCCAGAAAAAGGTCATTGCCAACGGGCTTGGACGAACCAGCAGTGCGTCGTGGCAGGGTGAGCGACAAGGCTGCCGACTGTTGCCATCCGAGCCTTGATGGATTACTGCCGAACGTCGTGGTTTGCCAGAGGTCAGACAGGCGGATAAGGTGGCCCTCAATTGCACGTCTGGAGTCTGCATGCTCACTATGAATCGCCTGCTGCTGGTCATGCTGGCCGCAGTGGCGTTACCTGCCCATGCGAACTGGTATCTGGATAACGAGTCGTCGCGGCTCTCGTTCACGTCAACCAAGAATGCCGATATTGCCGAGGTGCATCGCTTCCTCGTGCTGCATGGCAAGGTCGACCCCAAAGGGCTGGCTGAGGTGGAAGTCGAAACGGAGTCCGTTAGCACCGGTATTCCCCTGCGTGACGAGCGCCTGCGGGAGCAGGTGTTTCAGGTACACAAGTTTCCCGTTGCGCAGATCAATGCCCAGCTCGACATGCGCCCGATCAATAATCTTGCCCCCGGCGCGCAACTGGAATTGCGTTTACCACTGACCGTCAGCCTGCGCGGCAAGAGTCACAGCTATAACGCCGAACTGTTGGCGACGCGCCTCGACGAGCGCCGCTTTCAGGTTGTGACGCTCGAACCGCTGGTGATTCATGCTCAGGACTTCGATATGGTTTCGGACTTCAATGCCCTGCGCAACGCGGCAGGCTTGTCGGCGGTCAGTCTGTCAGTCCCGGTCGGGGCTGTCCTGATCTTCACGGCGCGTTGATATGAACGGTGCGATTTTCCCGTGGCGTGAAAACAACCGCTTTCAATTGCTGATTGACGGTCCTGCGTTCTTCCCGCGCATGATTGCAGCCATTGACAGGGCCGAGCAGCAGGTTGACCTGGAGCTGTACCTGGTCGAAGCCGGGGCCTGCGCCGATGCCATCGTGCGGGCGCTGGTCGAGGCGGGCAGGCGTGGTGTGATCGTGCGCTGCCTGTTCGACGACTTCGGTTCTAAAGCCTTCGACGCCGGCCTGCGCAAGCAACTGACCGATGCCGGTGTGATTCTGCGTTTCTACAACCCTATTCACTGGCGACGCGGCGTGCGCAACTTCTACCGCGACCATCGCAAATTGCTGGTAGTCGACAAGACGCTGGCGGTGGTCGGCGGTACGGGTGTAACCGATGAATTCTGGGAGCCAGACAAGGATGTCAGCCAATGGCACGAAGTGATGGTGGAAATCACCGGGCCGCTGGTTCTTGACTGGCAAGCGTTGTTCAACCGGCAGTTTCACGCCAATGCCCGACGTTTCGCCTGGCGCCCGAAAGAAAACTTCGGTCTGGATCATCTGCCCACCGCCCCGGTAGCCGGTGAAGGCCTTGGCCGTGTGGCGTACGCCGACTCTCGCCAGCACCGCGACATTCTGCAATCGCTGGTGCGCACGCTGAACACCGGGCAAAAGCGCATCTGGCTGGCAACCCCTTACTTTCTGCCCACCTGGAAAGTTCGCCGCGCCTTGCGCAGGGCAGCCTCGCGCGGCGTCGATGTACGTTTGCTGCTGACCGGGCCACGCACCGATCACCCGTCCGTACGCTACGCCGGTCACCGTTACTACCCGCGCTTGCTGCGGGCCGGGGTCAAGGTCTTCGAATACCAGCCGTGTTTTCTGCACTTGAAAATGGTCCTGATCGACGACTGGGTGAGCATCGGCTCGTGCAACTTCGACCACTGGAACCTGCGCTTCAACCTTGAAGCCAACCTCGAAGCCCTCGACCCAGGGCTGACCCGCGATGTGGTCGCCAGTTTCGAAAAAGACTTCGCCCTGAGCGCCGAAACCACACTGGCAGACTGGAAGGCCAGACCACTGTGGCGACGCGTCAAACAGCGCTTGTGGGGCTGGATCGACCGGTTGGTGGTGAACCTGCTGGATCAGCGTAATTGAGGTGTACGCGGGGCCGAGCGTGGCCCCGGGTTGTCATCTGGTCAAACGATGCATTCCAGTGAGCGGTCAACCATGGCTTTGGCCATCTCGGCCATGTGCAATACTGAAAACGCCAGATCACGGCTGGTGCCCTGAGTGCTGTCGCCGGACTCATAGGCCGTCGTGATGATGCAGCGCAGCAGATCCGAAGCGTAGTTGAGCGCTTCTTCCTGGCTGACGGATGCGTTGACGGTGAACAGGGCGGTGGGCGGGTCGGGGACGATTTTATGGGGCATGTTTGCAACTCCAGCAGAACTTGGGGGGAGCCGTCACTAATCGCTACCAAACGATAAGGTGGCGGCCGTGTGCAAGTTGGTAGACCGGCTGCTGGCACCCGGTGCATCCGAAGACGCCATGCGCACGGCCACCATAAAGACGAGACGAGAAGGATCGCCTCGCAGAGGTGGCACATTGCGCCAGCAAAAGCAGGTCTACCAAACCTGATCGCTGATTGGGCAGCGACCGATGAAGGCTAGAGACCTGAACAGCCAAGCGCAAGAGGCCGGGATTTTCTCGGAAATTTCCTTCAAATGGAAGGGAGGTGTCCTGCGGTTAATTCTTACAAGAGTTATCGAAAAAGGTTTTCTGAGGATGTTCGCCGTATAGGCGGGGAAGTGACTGGCGCTGTTTATCAGTATTTCAGCAAGCAATACATCACCGAGGGGAGACGTTAAAAAGCTATCGGATTACATTGAGTCAGTATGATGTGTCTCCGCCCTACAGATAATGTGCGGAGTAGAGTGCTTGCAATGAAAATAGCCTGTGCAGCGTTTGCCGGACAGGCTTGTTGCATGAAGAGAGTAGTTAAGGCTTTTTGATATTCTGCATGTAGGTCTGATTCGGGTGAGTCACGACCTTTTTCGTCAACGCGTCCAGTTCCTTGCTGTGATACATGTCCAGGCATTTCAGCAGGTCGAATTTTATTCCCTTTATCTGGGATTCGGCCAAAGGGTTTGTGTAGTCTCTGGCGAGGTGTTTTTCAACCAATGCCTTGACCGCAAGGGGGCTTTTTTCCATGTCATAGTAGGTCCAGTCACGCATCGCGCTGACACTACTGCCTGCGTCAATGCCGACGTTCACATCATATTTATAAGCGGTGGTTATGCAGGTGGCGAGGGCCATGTCCTTGTAGTTTTTTTCAAAGGTTCTGTACATTCCTTCAGGCGATGAGGTGGGGGTGTAGGCGAAGCTGTTGGATGTTGTTAAGACCAGAGATGCTGTTAGGGCCGTAAGACATGATTTCATTCTACGAACCTCCCTGTGAATATGGATGTTATTTGTAGTCCTGCATGTAGGTGTGTGTTGGATTTACGACAGTTTTTTTTGTCAAGGCATTCAGCTCCTTGCTGTGGTAAAGGTCCAAGCACTTTAAAAGGTCAAATTTCACACCCTTTATCTCGGACTCGGTTAAGGGGTTCGTATAATCTCTGGCCAGATACTTGCTCACGAGCGCTCGAATTTCATCGGGTCCTACTTCCCAGTCGTAATTTGCCCAGTCCTCAATGGCGGTGACGCTACTTCCAGCATCAATTCCGACCTTTACGTCAGAGGCGTAAGCGTTTGCTATACAGGTAGCAAGGACCAGATCCTTGAAGTTTTGTTCATAGCTTCGGTGCATGCCCTCTGGTGATGAGGATTTTGTATGTGCGAAGCTCTCGGTTGCCAAGAGTGCGAGACAGACTGTGATGGCTGTGACAATGAGCTTCATTAAACTAAGCTCCAGAAATTTGCCATATCCGTACGGTAGTTAACGTCGGGCTCGTTAAAGTAGCAATGGTCATAGCAAATGTCACCGTCAAATAACGTTGCATGGCCTTTTGCGTCTGTCCAACCCGATATTTCAAATAATATAACTCCTTTTTTTCTTGCAAGCGCTCCGCCGTCAGAGGGCGGGTATTTGACGACCTCAGGCTTGCCCCAGTGCGTTTCCAAAAAGCTTTTCAGGTTCGATACACGGAAAAAGTACTGATGCTGATCTGCGCCAGAGACTGTCTGTTTAGCTATCTTAGGTATTTTCAATCCTGAGTAGTTCAGGATGTAACTTAATCGCACAGCACAGGTGTTCCTCCACTTTGTCGAAGGATCAGGATTATTTATATTCTGCGCCACAAACCCTCCAATCACCTCTGCCACTCGTTTTTCCGGTGCCACCGGATCATAAATATGTTGCGAAGCCGCCCAGGCGGCAGTAAAAAATGGCCGTGCCATAGTCTTTCCCTGATCGTTCTGTAAGGTTCAATGCATGAGCGTTCAAAAAAATCAGGAATAGACCTTGTTGTTAATACGGTTCCAGCCCCCCGAAACATTTCCTCCACCGGCACCATCCGATCTTTTTTGCTGTGTGTAGGTGGTTTTTATTTTTCCGTAATTTAAACTGACCGTTTCACTGGGTATGCCATCATTGGCATGCTGGGTGTAGTTGGAAATGATGACTTCTTCCAGCAGCACTTCAAAGTATTTGACCTTTTCTCCGCCTGCACGATGCAGTGACAAAACAACTTCTTTCAGGTGTCTGCCTGCGCACAAGGTTTCAATGAGCTTGCAGCTCGATTTGTCCAGTGATTTGGTGAACGAGAAATCACTCAAGGAAGTCCTTCCGGACGATGCACCACCGGAAGAACTCGCCGTGGCGGAAGTACTTTGATGCATGCCGAAGCCATACCCGGTGATCTCGATACAGTCCTTGTAGCGGTCATCCAGCGCTTCGCCTGGAATGCCTTCGATTTTGATGTACGCATCAAATGCCATGTTTCAAATCTCCACGTTTGATCGGTTTACGTTGCATACAGGTATCCATATGTTTCAGCAGCGTAATCTTTATTTTTATCGAATGTGGGATCAGCATCCCTTTGGTGTTGACTGAAATGTCTCTAATTTTTGTGGGAAATATAGTACAGATTAAAATGCCTTGGCTTCATTGCCTTGCTCAACGCATTGTGTAGTATCACGTTTCAAGTTTTATTATATTGAGGTTTTTCTGCCCGGGCGAACATTTGCCCAGCGGCCTTCACCATTTAGTCCGTGCCTAAGGTTTCGAAAAAAAATCGCGGACAGTGATCGTTGTTCCAGTTGCGTATTATTTGTGTAAGGTGTCTCACGGTAGAAAAACTTATCATGAGGTACGGCGTATGCTTTATTTTCTTCCGCTGTTGCAGGAAGGAAGTTACGGATCAATGAGGGGCCGGTCATGTGCATGGTTAACTTCAGTCGGCTGAATAGTCCTTCGCCCGGGGTACTGCGTTTCTTTTCCCACCCGTAATTTTCATTGTCATCCATCATTCCAGGGCTTCTTGTGTAAAGGTCAACAATGGTGTCCATTATTTCGCCAGCAATTTTGCCTCGGGGTGCAGAGGCGAGTATGGCGTTAGACGTCAATCCGTTTTCAATGTGTACAAGAAATCCATGGGGTGCATCGAGGCTCCCGAGCGGCTGTCCGACCGCGACATCCGCGTCCATGTACAGGCCGCCCTCCATGTAAGTTGAGGCCAGCTCTATTACATCGCTGGCTGCAGCGTAATTCTTATAAGGTCCATTTGTCTCGCGGCTATAAATCGCTTCGAGTTTCTGTGCGTTTGGGTAGGCCTGGCCCAGTGAGCTGAATAGCTTTTCAGGATTGCGCTGTATTAGCGAATCGCCATGCGCCAATGCCAGATGGCGTTCGGCAGGGTCGTTGCTTTCACTCATTACAGCCAATGGGGTTAGCAGGTGCTTTACCTTGGATGTCCACACATTGACTTGGTAGTCGGGATTTATTTCTTTAAAAAGCAGCATGTTCTGCAGGTGTGGTATTGGAATATCGCCACCTTCCCAGTAAAAATGTGCGTTAAGGGGTATGGCTACGTTACCTTTCAGGTCAACATGATTAAGAGGATTGTTTTTTAGCATTTTATACAGATTAAGGTCAGTATCCTCGCCGGATATATCCGGACTTATCCACCGCTGCAACCACGGCGCGTAATACCTGAACCCATAGTAATAAAGCCCGCTGGCATCGCGCTCCTTGCCTGAATAACGCACGGTTTTGTACTTGGCTTCCACTGCACTGCGCGCCGCCCACCAGGCCGTACCGCCAAAGGGGTAATAACTTTCCTGGCTGATCAGGCCACCTTGTTGATCCAGTTCCAGCGTGCTCGAGCCCAGATGATCACTCAGGCTGTAACGCACCTGATCGTTCGCAATAGTGCCCGGTTTTCCAGCCTCCCAGTGCAACACCTGCACGCGGTTACGACCCGACTGAGCCGTGACGACATTAAGGATTTCGCCATCGGCTGTGGTGCGAATTTCCAGTCCCGGCACGTAGCGCACTTCGTTGACGAGGGTACGCCCCGATGCCTGCGCACGCGTGATCTTGCGGCAGCGCTGACCCTGGCCGTCATAGACATAGCGCTCTTCATCATTCGGTGCGCTTTTACGCTGCAGCAGGGTGACCAGGGCAAGTTGATTACGCACATCCCAGCGCATGGCCTGCCCGCGCACCAACTGCAGCAGATTGCCGTTGGCGTCAAAGCTCGTGACGAAATCCACTTCCCCGTCATCATCTGGCAGGCTGCGATTGCTGTCGGGAGCAACGTGCATGTTGCGGGTGAAGTTGTGTGCGCCCTCGTGGCGCATTTGCAGCAGATTGCCCGCAGCGTCGTAGCTGTAACGCTGTTTGTAGTTGCTGACCTGGCAGGGATCAATGGTGGGCAAAGGTTGCAGGCCGGGCATTTCAGGGCCATGACTGGCGCCGTTTCTGACCTCCCGGCCAGTGGCTTCAATCAACTGATACAGCGTGTCGTAACGGTAATGGCTGATCGGTTCGATAAGCTGGTTGTTGCAATACCGGTCTGGTTGAGAAGTATCGTTGACGAGCAGGATATTGCCCACCGGGTCATAGCTGTAATCGAGTTGCTGCAGCAGCGTGCCGTCAGCAGAGATCGCGCTTAGCCCGGTCAGCCGGCCGTCCTGCTGATCATAGGAGTAAAGGCTGACTACGCCATTGCCCGCTGTTTCCTGTTCGACCTGATTGAGCGCGTTGTAACGGGTATCCGCAAGCAATGCCTGCGGCTGGGAAATGCCCGCCTGCGTCAGGCCCAGGGTCTTCGATTGCCCGGCGACGGTCTGGCCGAACACCTGTCGGTTACCCATGGCATCGGCCTGCTCGATGGCTTCGCCCAGTGCATTGAATCTCCACCGACTTTGCAACGGAGCCGGCTCAAGCAAGGCATCGCGCTCGGCTTCGGCGACCGGCCAGTCCGGCACGTCGAGCGACAAAAGGAATTGCCGCGCCTCGGTCAGCAACGCCCCCTGCAATGCGTAGTCCGGGAAAAAACGTGTGCCTGCCGTATCGTCATGTCGGACGAGTTGATTGCATTGGTTATGCCCGAACGTTACGTCCATGTTGCCATAACTAAAGCGCTCAACGATCCGACCTTGTTCAATGATGGCCAAGGGACGCAACATAACGTCGTACTCAATATTTCGCTCACTGCCACGGCCGTCCCAGCTCGCCAGTCTTTGACCTGCTTCGCCCGCCAGGACAAGCTGCCAGCCAGCATCGACGCTGTTGGTCAGCAAAGAAAGGCCGGAAAGCGAATGTAGTGTGCTGATAGTGGGCAACGCATCGCTGCTCAGGCGTGGGTCTCGCTGAGCGATGATACGTCCCGCCACATCGTATGTCTGATGGGTCACGCGCTCATCGGCGGGTTGGCTTGAATCCTGTCGTAGAAAGGCGATGCCACGCACGGTGAGCGATCGTGGGTCGGTCACTGCCAGCGTTGGTGTGTGGGCATGCATAGCTCTGTTCATGACGAAACGTCCTTTTATGGGCCTGGCGTTAGCCAAGAGAGGCTTTCCATGCAGCGTGTGTCGCTATTCCATGCGATAAAATTTTTGGCGAATCACAACTTTACCCTTTCCTGGAGAGTGTGAGACTGGCGGCATCATCCAATTGAAAAACGTCGTTGAGTCGCATGTTTTTGTTCCGCATGGGACGCAAGATCCAATGCGGAAATTGCTGAAGGGCTAGCGTTACGTGCTGTGAGCCTGGCCATAGGTCCATTGAACTGCTGATTGATAACCGAGACCAGCAGAGAGATGGAGTCAGCGTTATTCAAAATGGCTTGCGCACGTGCTAAAGGGGTTTCTTCAAAAGCGCTACGATTAACGTCTACAGCGTCCGGCCCGTCCCAGACAAAACCTTCATAGCGCTTCTGAAGCCTTTGTACGGTAGCCAGAATATCAAGACGGCCGCTGTAAGATTGCGCGCCTGAGGTGCCTTCATCGGTCGTGCCCGGTACATTCATGTACCAACTATCTTGCGTAAGCAGGTGCATGTGGGATGCCTCATGAATAATGTTCCAGGCGACCATGTGAGGATGTTCATGTACAACACTGTCTCTAATGAATAAATGATGCTCTGCGTCCTCAGGATATTGCCATGCCACCGCTTTACTGTTTCGAGACCCGCCAACCCCCACGATTTTTGTACCGTCATACTGTTGAATGAACGACGTCAGCTTTCCAATACTTGAACTCAGCATGTAGAGTATTTTCGAGTCCGTATCAGGGTTGGCCTCGGCCGGGATTCTAAAGTGCCCGAGTACAGTCTCCCTTTCTTGAAGGTCCGCAAATGGAGACAGGATCTGGTTTGTTTTTTGACGAGCGAACGCGAGACTTTTTTGACTGGATGACAAGGCCACCGCGAGTGTGCCGCCAAAAACAGGGTTAAAACGAGTAATGTCTGCGAGACCCCTCGCCTGAACAGGATCACCCTGTTCCTTTGATTTATTAAGTACTTCAGAGAAGTTGAAAGGGCTCAAGCCTGTTCGATCTACCAACGTAGTGGGCGTGTTTCTTAAAAAGCAAAACAGATTCAACACATCCACATCCCCCGCCGGGTCCGGGTTTATCCAGCGTTGCAACCACGGCGCGTAATACCTGAACCCATAATAATAAAGCCCGCTGGCATCGCGTTCCTTGCCCGAGTACCGAACTGTTTTGTACTTGGCTTCTACCGCACTGCGAGCCGCCCACCAAGCCGTACTGCCGAACGGATAATAACTTTCCTGGCTGATCAGACCGCCTTGCTGATCAAGCTCCAGCGTGCTCGATCCCAAGTGATCACCCAGGCTGTAACGCACCTGATCGTTCGCAATGCCGTCCGGTTTACCGGCTTCCCAGTGCAATACCCGCACGCTGTTACGACCCGCCTGAGCGGTGATGACATGGAGGGTTTCGCCATCAGCCGTTGTGCGAATTTCCAGTCCCGGCAGGTAACGCACTTCGTCAGTCAGCGTGCGACCTGATGCCTGCGCAGTGCTGATTTTTCGGCAGCGTAGACCCTGGCCGTCATAGACATAGCGCTCGTCATCATTCGGTCCGTCCTTACGTTGCACAGTGGTGATGTGCTGCAACTGATTACGCACATCCCAGCCCATGGCCTGCCCGCGTACCAGTTGCAGCAGGTTGCCGTTGGCGTCAAAGCGCGTGGCGAAATCCACGTCCCCGTCATCGTCGGGCAGGCTGCGATTGCTGTCCGGTGCGACGTGCATGATACGAGTGAAGTTGTGCGCGCCTTCGTGACGCATTTGCAGCAGATTGCCCGCTGCATCGTAGCTGTAACGCTGTTTGTAGTTGCTGACCTGACAGGGATTAAGCGTCGAAACGGGTTGTAAACCGGGCAGCGCCGGACCATGGCTTGCCCCGTTTCTGACCTCCCGGCCTGTGGCTTCGATCAACTGGTACAACGTGTCGTAACGGTAACGGCTGATCGGTTCGATAAGCTGGTTGTCGCAATACCGGTCTGGTTGGGACGCATCGGTGACGAGCAGGATATTGCCCACCGGGTCATAGCTGTAATCGAGTTGCTGCAGCAACGTGCCGTCAGCAGAGGTCGCGCTCAGCCCGGTCAGCCTGCCGTCCTGCTGATCATAGGAATAAAGGCTGGCGACGCCATTGCCTGCTGTTTCCTGTTCAACCTGATTGAAGGCGTTGTAGTGAATGGCACTGACCAGTGTCTGCGAGTGCGTGCTGCCGTTCAGCATCAGATCTGTGCTGTTCGACTGTCCGGCTACGTTATAAGCGGAGAGTTGGGTATTACCCTTGGCGTCGGTCTGCGCAAGCGCTTCGCCCTGTGCGTTGAACGCCCAACGGGTCTGTAGTCCGACCGGCTCCAGCAGCGCATCGCGATCACGCTCGGCCGGTAGCCAGTCCGGTCCTTCGGCGACGAGCAGGAAATGTCGTATATCGCTGAGTACCGAGCCATTCAGGCTGTAATCCTGCAGCAAGCGCGAGCCCGCCGTATCGTCATGGCGAATCAATTGATTGCATTGGTTGTGTGCCGCTGCATCTGCCTGGCCGTAGGTGAACCGCTCCACGCACCGATGCTGTTCGATGATCCTCGTCGGGCGTAGCAGCTGGTCGTACTCGAGCTGCCGCTCGGTGCCACGACCGTCCCAGCCGCCCAAAACCTGGCCCGCCTCGCCGAATAACATCAGTCGCCAGCCGGCATCGACACTCTCGGTGGCCAACGCGTTGCCGCCAAGGCTGTAGACAGTGCTCCGGTTGGCGTTGGCGAGGCGTGGATCAGTGGCGGCAATCATCCTGCCTGCCGGGTCGAAACGCTGCCTGGTAACTCTGATTGCTGCCGCTTGCGTGGCTTCGGCTCGATGTAAAAGGACTTGGCGCACGACCAGCCCACGAACCTCGGAAACGATCAATTCCGGCGTACGTGCATTTACCGCGCTACTGACCATGCCCGGCCGCCTTTCTTGCTGCCAGCACTTCCTCGGCCGTATCGTTTTCGTCCTCACTGATGGTGTACCAGACACGATAGGTCTGCCGGCGCATCCAGCCTTTGGCGGTAATGGTGATGGTCGGACGCCCCAGCGGGTCGTAGAACTGTTTGTCGACGATGTTTTGTGAGCGTATCGATGCGTCGTTCACATACCGATGACTGTTGGCGAAATATGGCCGGTAAACCCGCACTGCCAGGCCTTTATTGTTGTATTCCACCCGTTCACTGACACGCCAGCGCGGCGATGCATGGACAATTTTCGGTTGACCGTCGACCAGTTCGAGATTGCCCCAGTTATCGACAGAATAGGCGTCGCCGTCTTCCACTTTTTGGCGGGTTTGCAGGGTGCGACCGAAGCCGTCTATCGACGCCATGCTGATGCGGATTTGTGCGTCCTTATCTTCCGGGTAGCGGTCTGCAACCAAGGCAGCGGTTGCCAGCGGGATGTGAACCAGCCCCAGCGCCGTATTGCCATCGTAATAGAGCGCGCTGGCTTGTCTGTCCAGAGCGTATTCGGGTTGCAGCGCTATCTCGCTGGCCGAAGCCCAGTAATGTACGGTGCGATTGAGTGGAGGAAAGCCGACCGCCTCACCCAGTTCCGTGCCGTAAAAGCTGGTTGTCCATACCCTGCCGAAGGCGTCGTAATCGGCTTCCCGACTGTTTTGATTGGGGTCGATGATTCGTCTTGGTTGCAGCACACGATAATCATATTCAGCAGTGGTGACGCAGCCTGCCGGGTCGGTGATGCGAGTTGCGAACAGATCGTAGGCGTCGTATTCGACGAGACTCCAGCCATGACTGCGTGTAGGCCTGAACGTAGTGGGGTGAAAGAAGTGCTCTGGACCGGCGTAAATGGCAAAGCCGCGTTTTACCGACCACAGGTTCAAGCTGTCCGTCGGCAGAAAACTCGGCATTTGCTGATAGCCGATCTCGACGAGTTTTTTGGCCAGAGTGGCGCTGTCCATGACTCGCTCGTAGGCGCTCAGTGCGTGATCATCCAGTTCAGCCGTTTCAACGGCGTCAGCCAGCGCCTCAAAGGTCGCCTCGCCATCGCTGCAACCGATATAGCGTTGCACTGACAGGCTGGTGAGCGTACGTGGCAACGCTGCGAATGGACCGGACGGATCGACGAATTGCTCGTAGCTGATCTGCGCAGGCGTCAAGGCGCTTGCCGCAATGAGCATGGCATCGCCGCGTATGCGGTAAGGCAGCCCCAGACGCCAGCTCTGCGGGCTGTCCAGGTGAATGGCTTCGGCGCGCATTTCATTCACGTAAAACTGTTGCTGGGCCTCGTCGTGTGATGCTTCCCACCATTGTTGCTGGTGAGGGTCCGCAAAGGGTGGTGCGTCCCCCGGTTTCTTGCGCCGCGCACAGTTGAAGCTGGCTGAGTGGAGCGTCGAACCGTAGCGGTCCCACGCCAGATTCAGGCTGTGTTCGCACATCGGATCGTCCAGTTCGTCGGCCTCGTAACGATAGGTGATGACTTCCAGACTGAGCGGCAGCATCGACGCGTAGGGTCGATGCGTGCTCAGTGCTTGCAGTTGGCGAACCAGATAGCGGTTTGATCGGGTCGAGTACAGCACTGTGGTTTTTTGACTGGCATCGAGCCCGAGGACTTCGTTGCGCAGTACAGAGCCGCTCAGCGCTCGTGCCATTTCCTGCAAGGTCGCGTCATCTGCGTCTGTGACGGGCAAATCGGTTCCGGTTGTTGGGTCGAGTCGGGACAACACATGCTCGCCGGGCAAGCGAGCAGCGAGGTCGCTGCGGTCATAGTCGGTGCAGGGTCTGGCAGGGTAGCGTCCTGTGTGGAACCAGGTCTTGTTCAATACCGGAGCGGTAAAATCCTCCTGATTCTGCGACGCCGTTTCGGTGTCGGTCTGCAGGAGCAGGCCGAAGCCGCGAAATTCACGTTCCCGAGGGTCATAGAAACCCTGCCGATAGCGGAACAGCTGGGTGAGCGTATTGCCAGTGACATTGTCCTGCATGGTTTGCCTGACAACCACATGAACCGGGAACGGCAATTCCGAGACAGCAACGCTGCCAGCGGCCCGCAGCTCGTTTTTTTCGTCCAGCCATTCCTGCGCCGAACTGCGATAGCTGACTTCTCCGGCAGCACCGAGGTTGTTGTCCGAGGCCTTCAGCAAATAAGGTTTGCGGACCGTGCCTGCCCGGTCGGCCGCGTAATAAAGGCTCCAGTGCCGGGGCGTCATGTGCGGTACGGTGAGTATCAGGCTAGAGAAACCCAGGCCCAGCAGGTCGACCGCACTGAACTGGCAGAGCCGGTCATAACGCACACCCTCCGGCCACAGCTGATCGAAGGCCGCAGCCAGGCCGTTCCCGCCCTGGTTCATGAAGACCTGAAAGCAATCGGTTTGCAGGTACAGCACGTCACTGGCACCTGAGCCATCCAGGTCGGCCAGCCGTACCCTGCTGGAATCGAAGCTTTCGTAGGTGTAAGGCAGGCTGGCGAAGAGCTGCCCTTTGCCGAATTGGCCACGCCCCAGGTTCGGCCAGACGCGGATTTCGTTGTGCCGGATCCGGATCAGGTGTTGTTGCCCTGTGCCCAGCAGGTCGCTGAACGCTACCAGTTCAGTGGGACTGTCGCTGAGCAATGGCAGGCGATCCTCGTCGTGAGGAATGTCCATTGCTGCGGCGAACCCATCGGCTCGACGGTTGGCATACAGGCGAACGCTGCGTGGGCCGATCAGGGCCAGATCGGACAGCCCGTCGCCAACCAGATCCGCCATCTGCCCTTGCGGGTGGAAAAACTCTGCAGGAAAAGCCGAGAACGTTGCGTAGTTCGACCAGCTTCGGTCAGGGTTGAGCGTGAAGAATCCGGCCATTCCCGGCTGGGCGACTACCCAGTCCAGCCGCCCGTCGCCAGTCAGATCTGTGAGGGTCTGACGAACCGGTGTGGCTGAATCAGCCGTCGGTATGCGGGGTAGCAATTCACAGGCTCCGTAGGCAACGGCGTCCGCTGCGCCAGCGGTATCACGGATCGGTTCGCGATATAGCCATGCCTTGTCGTCTCGATACAGAATGCCGGGCAAGCCGTCGCCGTAGAGGTCAACCAACTGGTATTGCTGGCCGTCATTCAGGCCGGCCATGGGCTCCAGCGGCGTATAGATGCCCCACTCAAGAGTGAAGTCGGTGTATTGAAACTGCACAGGGGGTTGTTGATCGACTCGCCGCCAGTCAGTGCCATCCCAGGCTTCTGAATGCGCCGCGCTCAGCAGGCTGTAGCCGAGCGCTGTCTGAAGGTGCTCCAGCAGCAGCCGTCGGTTCAGCAGCGGTGCTTCTCCGAGCTCGTTCGGGAAGTGATGGAACATCAGAACCTGCCGACACAGGCGCAGATTACCCAGCTCAAAACCATAGGCGAAACTTGAATGCGGATCACTGCGCACGGGCCAGGTAAATTGCTCGTCATATTCGGGGGGCGGGTCACTGCGGGTGTCGCGCTGGTCATAGTCGAATATCAGGTCGAAGTGCCACAGCAAACTATCCAGCGAACCTTCTTCCCACAGGTAAAGCACAGGATGTGCCTTGGCATTGCCGTAGCGAACCCTGCTCAGGTAGCGCTGGGCGCGGAAGTTTCTCGGGTGATTCTCTGGCAGGCCCTGATGGTCTTCGGGCTTGTATTCATAGAGGATGTGCTCGCCGACGGCATTCATGCTTTCATCCAGCAACCATTCGGCAACCCGGTTCATGTCTGCCGGGTCGGCAATACGCGACGAGGTCTTCCTGCCATAGAGGTTCAGGCTGCCGTCGGCGTCGTGAATCAGCCAGAAGCCGGGATCTGTGTTGTCCACGCGCCAATGCTCAATGCGCGCAAAGGCCCCTTCGACTCTGTTGAAGTAACGCACCACCTGATAAGTCGCCGTCAAATCATGACCGTTGTAGCTGCTGACCTGAGTCGAGACAAGCGCGCCGCTGTCGTCGCGTTCCGGCAGGCAGACATCGCCTCCGGGGCCGAAAATAAGATCATCGTCGTTGTAGCCCGGTACGCCCTTGCTGGCACGACGCGCGACTTTACCGATGTTCAGGTTCCAGCCAAGCCCGAACACGCCGTTACCAGAGGTGCTTTGATAACTCAGCGACAGGGCTGGCGCGTAGCCGCGTCCAAGGCTGATAGGCAGAGCGATTTCCAGTGACGCCGCGCCACTGGTACCCACGGATCCCCAGCCCTTGCCGATGCTTTGAATCGCGCCACCGCCTTTGGGTAATGACGGAGTGGCAACAGTCGGTTGCAGGGACGGCGGCGATTGATTCTGCGATTGCGATTGAGCTTCCATGGCCCTTGCTCCCTGTCGGTTAACGACTTTTCGCCGTGTAGCGCATGTGCACGATGATGTCAGTGATCGAGTCGATCATGTCGCGCTGCGATGCGGGGTTGGAAAAGCTCAGGGCCCAGCGAGAGATCGCACCGGTGCCCTCAAATGGCAGATAGCGCTCATCGTCAAAGTTGAAAACGAACAGTCCGTCATCGTCCACGCCGGTGGACAAGGCGATCTGCTGGCTGGCGCGCATGTTTTCCTTGAGCACCCCGTCAGCCTGAGCGTCCATCTGTACTGCGCTGTACGACTGGGTCAGCGTGGCGCGGATATCTTGATACGGCCCGACCGTGACCGGCAACGAAACGCTGATACGTTTGATGCGGCGCAGGTAGTGGTCCGGGTAATCCTCGTCAAGCATGGCTCGAGTGATTTCGAACTCGGCAATCCCTTTTTCCGCCAGGCGTTTGACCACTGCATCCCAGCCGTGATTCATCCCGGCATCATCCCCCTCGGTTATCGGCAGCTGGTGTACCGAAACCGTCTTGACGATCTCCATTTTGCGTTCGTTGCGGGTCACGTAAGCGGCATCCATGCGTAGCAGATTCAGTTTCAGGGCCTCGCCAGCAGTCAGGCCCCGCCAGGCATCCTTCCAGGCCGCGGGCTGGATGAAGGAGGCCGAGTAGTCGGCAATTTCATACTGCCAGCAGGCTTGCGTCGCCAGGCACAGTGAGAACGTGGCGTCATAGGCCTGGTAGTAGAAGGTCGAGAACTGCCCATTGAGCCATTGATACAGCTGGCTGTTGGTGAAGCGCTTGTTGAGAAATGCATAGACGGTCTCGGCCTGCTTTTTAGCATCCTCAGCCTGACGCAACTGTAACGCTGTGGCGCGGGTCTGGGCGTCGTGAACGGCGAGTTGCAGAGTGATCTGTTCGGACTCAAGCAGTGCCTGATCCCGTGCGTGTTCCCATTCCTGAAGACGACGACGGAAGCCCTCCGTACGCTCAAGCGCGTAGCCGATGGATGCAGAAAGTGTGGCCCTTGCTTGCGCGGCAATGGCGACCATCTCCGGCACACCTTCCAGACGAAAACCGCCGACAGCTCCACCCGCCGCAGCGCCGACAGCCATGCCGCCTGTAGCCCCGGCATGAAAACCTGCGTGGTTGGGCACTACCTTAAGGGCCGATGCTGCAGCATTAGCGGTTGATCCGACACCTTCGGCAACCCTTGCCGCAAGCTGCGCGCTGGCCGCTGCGACTTCGCCGGGGCTGACGTTCTCTTCCGCCAGTTGCGCGTAAAAACGGGTTCTTGCATCAACCACCGCCTTGCTGGCTTCCAGTGCCTTGCGTGTCTGAACTTCGATTTTCTGTGCTTCGAGCTGCAGATCGATAGCGTACTGGGCGAACTCCCAGACTTGCTGCTGTTGCAGCTCCATAAGCTGCCCTTGTTCCTTACGCTCGATGACCGACAGCAGCGTGAAGCCGAACTGGGTCAAGGTCTCGACGGCGGCGCAGGCTTTGGCAAACATGACCGGGTAGCGATAGTGCGGCGTTTCCTGCGCCAGCAGGCTGCCCGCACCGCCTTCGGTTGCGCCACTGGCATAGGCTGCGAGCAAGGCCCGTGGGTCCAGTGGCGCTGCAAACAGCGGTAACGACAAAGGCTTGCCGTCCAGGGTCAGGTTGTGGCGCAGGTTGTACAGACGCGTCTCAAGCATGTCCCAGTATTTGACCAGTTCTGAATTGATCGGAAGGATAAAATGTTCGTTGTCCTCTTCGGCCAGTGTCGGGTCGCTGCCGAAGGTGCTCAGGCGAAGGGGAGGCGGGCTGAATTTGACCGTTGCCTTGCCGTCTTTGGCGGTGGCGCTGGTACGTACCTGTTGTTCCTGCTTGACGAACTGCTGCTCGAAAGCTCGTAGCCCCGGGCTTGTAGATGCTGCAAGATCGCCCAGTGCAATGGGCGTCCACTGGCTGGTCAGTTTCATATCCGGGCGCGGCCCCAGCAGATCGAGAATACGCACGTACCAGAGCTTGGCCTCGCCGAGGCTGTCGGGGGTCAGTTGCCGGTAGGCCATGTCGCCCCGGTCAATCAGGTTCTTGATGTAATGGAAATACACCGCTTTCTGGTAGCGCACCGGATCGCTGGCGGCGATGCCATCCGGGTCAATGGGCGAGCGCAGAAAGTAATCCGGGTCTGGCTCTTCCACCAATGGCCGCACGTTCCAGTAAGCAGGTGCATTGCCGATCTTCTTGCGACCCGGATCGAAGATGAAACCGAGCCAGCGTTCTGCATCGGAGAAGCGCTGTTCCAGATTGAGTCGATGAGAAATCATGAACGGCAGGTGCAGAAACAGTTCCCAGAAGTACAGACCGTTGGCACCTTTGAAGTCCATCAGGTCAGGGATGTTGTCCTCATCGATAGGCGGCTCCTGCAACTGTTGGGTGTCCCAGGACAATAACGCTTCAAGTGCGATGTTGGCCTTGTTGATCAGCTCGCGGGCGAACAGGGTGTTCATGCGGATAGGGTCACGTTTATCGGTCGAGTCGTCGCTGAACAGGATGCTTGAGCTCGAGAAATCAATGTATTCCGCGATGCCTAAAAGCTGATCGACGCGCTTGCTGATTTTTGGCGCTATGGGATCTGTCCCGTCACTGGCTGCGAAGGCAAGTTCGATTTCTGTGGATTTAAGTGCATTACCGATAGTGTCGCCTGATGTGGCGTCCAATACGGCCACACCGTGCGTAATGTAGAAATTCTTTTTTTCTGGAACGAAAGCTGTGTCTTTCAGGTAGGGCAGCAACGTGGTTTTGTCGAATGGAAGAGTGACAGTATAAAGCGCGGGCGCACTTACACGCTCGGCAGGGGAACCGATTTCAAGATCGAGTTGGTTGTTGGAATAGGGGCTGCTCATGCTGGAAGGGTATCTGACGACTTGCCGGTAAATGACTTTTTGCTCTCCAGTACCTTCGAGTGTAACAAGCGGCCCTGCCACAATGGCTGTTCCTGAAAAAACGGCAGAGCCACTTCTAAGTGACGCTGTTTTGTTTAGCTCTTCTACAATGGCTGCATTTATATAACCTCCGCTAAGGCTGATGGGGGCGGAGTTCGATGCAGGCGCGTAAAAGAGAAAGTTATTAAAGTCATGGTTTGATAGAAAATTTTTAAGTTCTGGGGCAGCGGCCCCATTGACATCTGATAGGCTGAATATGCCAAGGGCTTCAGTGGCTATAATCAGGGTTGTGGAAAATGTTGAGTCGTTCAAGAGCGCCCAATGATGTTCGTCGTAGGGTTTTGCATATAGGTCGAGGAGTACATATTTTTCCAGGCGCCAGTAAGTAATTCGCATGTGTACGCTGGGGGCGTGAATGGCGTCTATATCGGATGTGATATGTGTCGTTATTGTGATAGTCGAGCTTTTTTCGTCAACGACCGGGGCGGCAATTAATTGCATTTCACCTATTTTTTTTTGCAGGTTGTTGTAGTTCCAAGCGGGTTCGTCGTCATGGGCGGATTGTGTTTTAACCTTCAGTACCGTTATTACCACTCTCCAGGTAAACTGAAAATTCTCCTTGTTTTTAAGTGCAAATGCCCAGCACGTTTTTCGCACTCTTGGTTGCTGAAGTTCTGGGTCATCATCATAGGCCATCGCTTCAACATGATTGTCCACGGGGAACGCTTGCCTCTTATTGAAATTTTTGTCGATAAATGCGGTGTGAAGGAACGTGTAGGTTGAACTCGATCCGTCAGCATCACCCTCAACCAGCGTCTCTCCCGCATACATGGCGATAAATAACGACTCCGGTGATGCGGAGACATCGTAAATAGCAATAGTGTTCAGGTCTCTTTCCAGATTGACTGGCTTATCTGCACGGGTGAATGCATTGGGTGTGGTCACGTCCATATAGATTTGCGGCGCGCTCCAGGAATCGTCATATTTCTTGTAAGAAATATTAAGTACCAGCCGCACGTTTGGTGTGATCACAGTGACAGGCGCTATGGACGGCGGCGGATTGACAGGGAAGCCGCCATCTATATCGGCTTCTATCGTGCCGTCAGGCAGCGTAACTTCCACCTCCTCGGTAACATGAATCAAGTCCACCCACGTTACAAACAGTCGATTGTTGAAAAACACCGGGCGGATGGTTCTTTCCAGTGTATTGGCATTGATACCGATCTCGGCCCGGTTCCAGTCCGACCAGGCGCCCGGCGTGGGATTATCGTATTTCGGCCCTTCAGTCCCTTCTTTGTAGGCGCGCTCATTCATGTCTACCGTGCGCCAGTAGTAAATATTCTCGGCTCGCGACTTGCCGATAAAGTAATATTTGCCTTCTGCAAATCGGTCGCTGTCGATGTAGCCATTGATAATGGTCAGGTTGGCGACCTCTTCAAAACTGGCAAGGTAGGACTTCACTGCTTCCTGGGTGGTGTCAATATTGATCCTGTTTTGATTGATGTCGTTTTCAAGTTGCGCGAAGTAGCTGGACTTTTTCAGCCGTAGTGCCGGAGAAATATAGATTTCCGGGTACAGCGCCAATTGCATATTGGCGGCCCAGATCGGGTATTGACTGCTGCGGTCGCGCCATTCGACAAACCGTGCCTCGGTAGGCAGCAGGGTGTCGTAGCCCGGCTCCATGCCCAGCAAGGTGCCATTGATGAGTTGTTGCAGGCTGCTGATTACTGATGCGACATGGCTGGTCTGGACCTCATTGCCGACCTGATTGTCGAGCAGGAAAAACTCATACAGGTCATTGGCCGTTTTCAAACGCTGGTCCAGGCCCAGGCGACTGAGCAGTGGAGAGTTGGGTACAACTTCACTCAGGTAATAAGCCACCAGCGCATCACGAAAGGATTCGTTGATCCGGCTTTCCACGGTATTGGACATGATCAGGCCTCCATGGCATTGAACAGGTTAAGTGCAGATCAACGGTTGCCGGATATAACGGCTTCGCCTGTGGACTTCCACTGCGTGGCAGGACTGGTCACTGTCAGGTCCGTGGCCAACAGTAATTGTCCAGCCGAGAGCCCTGTGAGTTCACTGGCGCTGTGCATTCGGTTCAGCCAGTCCACCTCGTGCATGGAAGACGCGATTTCATCTGAAGCAGTGAGTAATACAGTCGCCGCCAGCACTTCGGACGACGTCCAGTGTGTGAGTGCTGCCAGCAGCGCAGCACAGTGCGCCTTGTCCTTTGAACCGCCATTCGCTTGTTTGAAATAATCGAGCAAAGCGTCTTCCGGGTGACCACTCTGGTCACGCCAGTTGCGATAGCGGTCCAGCAGGTACAGGCTGCTCAAAGAGAGAGGAAGCGGGCTGTCAAAACCTGTATGCAACCAGTGCGGGTTGATCAGAAACGTGCGCAGTGCCTGGGCACTCAGTCCTAACTGCTGATTAACTTCTGCATAGCGCATCAGTTCCGTCAGCTTTACTTCGGTGCCCTCCATGAGCGAGCCGAGAAACACGTCCACGCTACTGCCTGACCAGCGCAGTACCGGTTCGCAACGATCAAGTGGCAAACCCGCGACGGTTTGCATCAGACCTTCCATCAGGCGATGCTGGGTCAGGTAGCCGTTGAAGACGAACACTTCAAGTTTTGCGGCAAGTTCGCTCTTCAGCGAATCGCCAAGTCTAATAGAGGTGAGTTGTGTAAGGATTGCCTGACGGATACTGACAGCAGGCTCTTCATCCAACGGTTGGGCTACTACCAGCCCGTGTGAGTCGATCAGCGGCGCTATTACAGCCCACCATTCGATCACCGAGCCCTCGTCGTCATAGGTTGGAAGGTTCAGTGACGCAAGTTGTTGGTCAGTCAGTGCAACTGCAAGAGCGTCATCGGTCAACTGTTCAAGCTGACCGGCCAGCTCCTGCGATGTCGCTGGTTCGGTCATATCCACGCCCAATTGACGGCGCAGTGTGGCAACGTTCTGACCATAAGCCTTGAGCCAGGTAACGGCCCAGTCCAGTTGCATCAGGATATCGAGCACGTCGGGTTCGGCATCGCTGTCTGTCTCGGCCGGAGCGCTTCCCAGTCTGCCTTTCACAATGTTTGCCCGGTAAGGTTCACCGCCCAGCAGGTCGATCAGTGCCCGGCTATCCTGGACTGTCAGGCCGAACATCGAAGCAATACGGGTCTGGCGATACAGCGAAGAAACCATACTCAATTTGAGTTTGAAATCGGTACTTGTGCCTTCAAGCAGATCGCGAGTATCAACGACCAGCAGCCACAAGCCTTCCTGCGTACTGGATAAATGCAGGGCGGCGCTTAACTGCGCGCGAGCCTTGATATGCTCGCTACTTTCGTTATCCAGATAAAGGGGTGATCCGTTTAAAAACAACGGGGTGTCGAACAGGATCGGGTTGTTGAATACCCGGTCGAACAGAGGTAAGCGACCATCGCTTGCCTCGCCAGCCATGCAATGAACAAAACTGGCAAACTCTTCGGGCGTGAGGTTGTAATGTTTGCTCAAGTAACGGTAGACGCCCAGCGCGCGCAGTGTGTTTGCAGTCAGGACTCCCGGAGAGTTCGCATCACCTTCCGAACGAATGACCGCGATGATCAACGTATCCAGCGTTGTAAAAGGAATGTTCATCCAGCGTTGCAAACGAATCATGCGTTGCAGGCGGTCGAAGCGGTCCACGCTGGTGTTGGTCAGGCGTACGACACCATCGGCTTCCTTGAGCAGTTCCATTGCTGGCTCGACGGCTGGGCCATTGACGTATTCAGCACCAAATCGAGTCCCGATTGCAGCCGGGCTTTCATCGGGTGACGGCGTTGCGTCGGCGGTTTGCCCGGCCGACTGGATATTGGCTGAGCGGTAAGGGGTGTGACTGCCTGTGGCAAGAAGGGCTTCTACTGCGTCACTGTCGAGATCCGTTTTTGCCATGAAGATATCGAGGGTATTGAGCTGATTGCTGGCGCCGTCCACGTAAACAATGTCGTATTTTGTGTTGAAGAAACGGTTGATCGCCTCCGGCTCGGCTGCCACTGCAGGTTCAAGCGCGATTGCCTGTTGTTCAGGGCCTAAACCGCTCATCAGGGCCTGTGCGACGGCGCTGGATTGCTGCACTTTTCCAAAGTCATCAGTCGGCGTTGAAGTCGTCGGAACCTCAAGGCTGATGTGATAACTCAGCTCGCCCAGCGTCGGCTTTTTGCCTGCCAGCCCCAGCGTTATCTGTTGAAAGTGAAAGTTGTAAGGGAACATGAACGGATGCTGTTTTTCAGCGACCAGTTGGTAAAGAGACTTGTCCTTGTCCTCCGCCACGGTGTCCACGTAAGCCTCTATAGCTTTGCCCAACACCTGGTTGACTATCTGCAGCGTAGGAACCGGCGTGAACGTGCTTTGCTGATCGACAATCAGGTCTTTTAGGTCTGGGCGTCGTTCATCAAGCTTGATTCGGCTGGAATCGACAGAGCTGCCTTCCAGTTCTTCCAGCGCAAAACGATACAAGGATGTCAGGTATGCAACGGGCGAGTCCTTGGCCTCTATTGCTCCCACTTTGCAAAACAGATCCCAGTTCTCCTTGAACAGATTGGGGAAACTAGGACCGATCTCTACCAACGAGCGTACGCCCGAGCGCCGTGTCAGTTTCTGCGTACGGCCAGACGACACCAGTTGGTTGCGATAAAGCCGTACGATCTGCGTCGCATAACAGCGGGCATTTTCATAAGCAAGCGCCGCATTGGCGTCGCTGATTCGCGAGATATCACGGACAAAGGCTGACTTGGAGCGCCGCACGATATCGAAGACCGATTGAATGTTCAGCGTCGCGAGAGCGTCAGTGAAAGACAACTTGCCGTCCGTCCGCTCGTGGGCGACCGCATCGGTTTTGGCTAGATTGTTCAGCAAAGAAAGGGGAGGTTTTGTCATGTTCGGCGCCTCATTAATCATGGCTCAAGCGTTGTTCAAAAGGCGGTCGTCGTCTACCTGATACAAATGACAGCTATTGCGCGAGAAGGGTTAAATATCCATAAAAAGCAATGCGTTATCTGCGATTCGTTTGCTTATGCCTTTTGGTAACAAGCCGGCTTTCGATAATCAATTTCGCTATTTCCATGGGTGCACAAACGGTGCTGATCGTTGTTGTGCTATAGCGAATAGCTGGGTTATCAAACATTCATGGATGAAAGCGATGAACTCGATTGTGCATAGCAATACGCCAATACTGGCGATCATTGACCCACGTGCGCTGGCTGTGCGTAACGTGCAGTTCTGTAGAAGTGTGGCCGGGCAGCTTCTTGACGCGCGGGTGACGCACCAGCGCTTTGACTGGTCAGGGCGACCGGTTGTGGGTCGTGATCCCCGTTTGTTCAGTCGTTCGGAAATCGAAGCCGGTATCCCGGCAAATCTGGTGGTCAGGTTTAGTCTGTCTGGAGCGGTTTTGCTGAACGAAAGCGTCGATTCGGGTTGGCGAATGAACCTGATTGGCGATGCGGGGCAGTTGCTTGAAAGCCGGGACGGGCGAGGCACGCTACGATGCATCGAATACGACCACTCGCTGCGTCCTTTATCAGTTACAGAGCAAGGACATGTTGTCGAGTGCCTGGGCTATGGAGCTGCGGACGTCGCTGAGCATAATCAATGTAATCAGCTGATTCGCCATGACGATACGGCAGGCTCGTGCTTGCTTGCGGACTATGGTCTGTCGGGTGGAGTTTTGAGTGAGAAACGGTATTTTCTGCAGTCGCCTGACAGCCCGGACTGGCCACTTGCCGAGCCTGATCGTGATGCACTGCTGGAGCCCGTCGGTTTGCAGACACGCTGGGCTTTCAACGCGCAGGGCGAAGTGTTGGTGCAGACTGATGCCAACGATAATTTCCATCGTTTCAGTCACGATTTGGCAGGGCAACTGCACGCTGTTGAACTGACCCTGGCCAATACCGAACAGCCGCAAACGCTGGTCAGTGCAATTCGCTACGACGCGTTCAGTCAGGTAGAGCAGGAGACGGCCGGTAATGGCGTCGTCAGTCATTATTCCTATGATCAACAGGACGGTCGGCTGACTCAACTCAGCGCGGTATCTGCTGATGGCTCTGTGTTGCAAAGGCTGAATTACAGCTATGACCCGGTGGGCAATGTTTTGCTCATCAACGATACTTCTCAGCCCGATCAATATTGCGACAACCAGCTTGTCGAACCGATCAGCCGTTACTGTTACGACACGTTGTACCAGTTGATCGAAGCCACTGGTCGTGAGGTTAGAAACGGTGTCAGTCGTGGTCCGGCGTTGCCCGGTCTGCAATCTATTCCGACGCTTGATCCTTGTCAGGTCAGCAATTACAAACAGCGTTACAGCTACGATGCTGCGGGCAATCTGCTGCAAATGCGTCACGAAGGCGCGCAGAACTTCACCCGCAACATGCACGTCGCCCCCGACAGTAATCGCAGCCTTCCCGACGATGACGATGACGTGGATTTCGCCACAAACTTTGACGCCAACGGCAACCTGCTGCAACTGGTGCGCGGGCAGGCCATGGGTTGGGATGTGCGTAATCAGTTGCAGCACATCACCACTGTGCAACGTAGGGACGGGCCGAATGATGACGAGCGCTATGTCTATGACGGCCAGGGTCAACGCTGCCGAAAAATCAGCACTGCGCAGGCATCAGGTCGCACGCTGACTAACGAAGTGCGTTACCTGCCGGGACTGGAAATTCGCACCACAGCCGATGGCGAAATCCTTCATGTCGTTACGGTTCAGGCCGGTCGCAACAGCGTGCGGGTGTTGCACTGGGAAGCCGGTAAACCGGACGGCATCGCAAATAATCAGGTGCGTTACAGCCTGGGTGATCACTTGGGATCGAGCACGCTGGAACTGGATCATCAAGGCGGTCTTATCAGTCAGGAAAGCTACTACCCGTTTGGCGGCACGGCCTGGTGGGCGGCGCGCAGTGCAGTGGAAGCGAAGTACAAGACGGTGCGTTATTCGGGCAAGGAGCACGACGCGAGTGGGCTTTATTACTATGGGTTCAGGTATTACGCGCCGTGGTTGCAACGCTGGATCAATCCGGACCCGGCGGGGGATGTGGATGGGTTGAATTTTTATGCAATGGTTCGGAATAATCCGACAGCTTACACAGATCCTTATGGACTGACCGGGGAATATCGTGGGCGGAGAGACAGTGTAGAGCGTGATGTATTATTTGACACCGGCATCCTCGCGCGAGGTAGAAGCGAAATATCGAAGCTTCCTAAAACTGAACCTGATCATTTGAACCGCGCGTTCAAACTCGCTTACTCTGCATGGAGTGAAAGTTCAAAAACCCTCGCAGCACCGGCGATAGCGCAACTGCCTGAGCTATTGATGAGTTACGTGTTGGGGGACGGCGCCAAGGAGAGGCGTGGCGAACTGGCTGAAACATACAGTACAACGGCTTGCATGCTGAAAGACTACAATGAAGCTGGGGGGCATTACAATCAGATAGCCATAATGAAAAACTATTCGGGGACGGATGCATTTATTGATCTTGAGGATCAGCATAAACGCATTTTCATGGTCGAGGATCTTTTAAACGTCCACGTTGCGGGTACATCAATCACGCTTGGGCATGAAGTTTCTCACACAGTTCTCAATAACAAAATTCTTGATTTCGGGTATCTGGCAGCGGGTCTCCGGGACGAAAAAGCGGCAGCGATCAGTGAGGACAGCTACATACAGCACCTTGAAGGCGGGCTTAATTCAGCGATGGAGTATTCTTACGGGCGTAAGAACGCCCACATGTTCAGAAGTGTCGAGCGGATGATAGGAAAGAATGTATTGAGTACCGAGAGGGCCCTGAGACTCTTCGAGGTCAAGAGCATGCAGGACATGAAAATCGAGCGTTTGAGCGACCCCGCAGTGCGGACCAACTTGTTGATGAACAATGCAGACAGCTTGGCGATGTTAAGTATTATGCTTGCGGAATCGACGGTAAAAAGCAGTCTCAGACGCTGGGGAAAGTTGTTCTGATATGAGGTGACTGGCTACCCGTGCTATGGGAGGCTGGCATGGGGGCGGCTAAAGGCTTTCTTGCTGTACTACGACCGCCAGACTATCGCTGATTTTTTTCTGCCGGAAACAAGCTGTTTACCAAACCTTCATGGATGAAGATGATGAGTGCGAGCATGAATAACCTTGCCTCAGCCTGTAATGTATTTCCGCTGATACGTGATATGCGTGCAGATACATGGGAGGCGCTCAACGAAAACATGAGTGGCCAGGAAATTACCGTGCCAATCTCTGGGTCCTCCAACTATATCGAGTGGCAGTCGCATGCGCCCGTAAAATGGCGAGATATGAAGTTTTTGAAGTTCGAGAAGTTCTCTGAACTGGACACAGCAAGGTCGGATCCTTCAACTGTAGCTTTTTTCAAAAAAAATGCCATTCCAGTGCGTCTTTATTCGATTTAGTTGTGGGTGATTGCGTGGGGTAAGGCACTGCACTCCGAAGCTAATGCAGCAAGCCCGACCTGTTTTCCGGGCTTGCTGCCATCGTTACTTACTGCACTTCCACCGCCAGACTGTCGCTGATCTTCTTCTGCCAGATCTGCGGGCCGGTGATGTGTACGGATTCACCCGTGCTGTCCACCGCAACGGTCACCGGCATGTCTTTGACCTCGAACTCGTAGATCGCTTCCATGCCCAGTTCGGCGAAGGCCACGACTCGGGATTTCTTGATCGCCTGAGCCACCAAGTACGCAGCGCCGCCGACGGCCATCAGGTACACGGCTTTGTGGTCGCGGATTGCGTCGATGGCGGTCGGGCCGCGTTCGGATTTGCCGATCATGCCCAGCAGGCCGGTCTGGTCGAGGATCTGGCGGGTGAACTTATCCATCCGCGTGGCCGTGGTCGGGCCTGCCGGGCCAACGACTTCTTCGCGTACCGGATCAACCGGGCCGACGTAGTAGATGAAACGACCCTTGAGGTCGACCGGCAGGGTTTCGCCCTTGTTGAGCATTTCGACCATGCGCTTGTGCGCGGCGTCGCGGCCGGTAAGCATCTTGCCGTTGAGCAGCACGGTTTCGCCCGGCTTCCAGCTTTGCACTTCTTCCGGGGTCAGGGTGTCGAGGTTGACTCGGCGGGCCGATGGGCCAGCTTCCCAGACGATTTCCGGGTAGGCGTCCAGCGACGGCGCTTCCAGCGAGGCAGGGCCGCTGCCGTCGAGTACGAAGTGCGCGTGGCGGGTGGCCGCGCAGTTAGGGATCATGCACACCGGCAGCGACGCAGCATGGGTCGGGTAATCCATGATCTTGACGTCGAGCACGGTGGTCAGACCGCCCAGGCCCTGAGCGCCTATGCCCAGCTGGTTGACCTTTTCGAACAGTTCCAGACGCATCTCTTCGATGCGGTTCTGCGGGCCACGGGCCTTCAGCTCATGAATGTCGATGGACTCCATCAACACTTCCTTGGCCATGACCGCTGCCTTTTCCGCGGTGCCGCCGATGCCGATGCCGAGCATGCCCGGTGGGCACCAGCCTGCGCCCATGGTTGGAACGGTTTTCAGGACCCAGTCGACGATCGAGTCGGACGGGTTGAGCATCGCCATCTTCGATTTGTTTTCCGAACCACCGCCTTTCGCCGCGACGTCCACTTCCACGGTATTACCTGGAACGATGGAGTAGTGGATAACAGCCGGGGTGTTGTCCTTGGTGTTTTTGCGAGCGCCTGCCGGGTCGGCGAGGATCGAGGCACGCAGCACGTTTTCAGGCAGGTTGTAAGCGCGACGCACGCCTTCGTTGATCATGTCGTCCAGGCCCATGGTGGCGCCATCCCAGCGAACATCCATACCCACGCGTACGAAAACGGTAACGATACCGGTGTCCTGGCAGATCGGGCGATGACCGGTCGCGCACATGCGCGAGTTGATCAGGATCTGAGCGATGGAGTCGCGAGCGGCAGGCGACTCTTCACGCAGATACGCCTCGTGCATGGCCTGGATGAAATCCACGGGGTGGTAGTAGGAAATGAACTGCAGTGCGTCTGCAACGCTCTGAATCAGGTCGTCTTGCTTGATCACGGTCATGCGGCGCGCTCCTCTGTAAGGACGGGAACATTCAATTACGCTATCGGCGGCAGTCTGGAACTGCGGCTTGAACCAGAGCTGTCAGGTTAGCCGTAGCGGGCGCAAAAAGGCGCGGCAGTATAACCCGCCCGACAGGCCAGTCTGTACAATCGCCGTTATTTTCTGCACAGGCCGCCTGAATGCCTCAATTGCATGTTGGTGAGCGTAGCTGGTCGTTACCATCGGCCAGCAATCTGCTCGACGCCCTGAACCATGCCGGTGTGCCGGTTCCCTATAGCTGTCGTGCCGGCAGTTGCCATGCGTGCCTGGTGCGCTGTGTCAAAGGCGAGCCTGAGGACGCGTTGCCCGACGCCTTGCCCGCTGAAAAGCGCCAGCAGGGTTGGCGGCTCGCCTGCCAGTGCCGAGTGGTCGGTGACCTGGCTGTCGAGGTGTTTGACCCGCAGCGTGACGGCCTGCCTGCGACAGTAGTGGGCTGCGACTGGCTCTGCCCGACCGTGCTGCGTTTGCGTCTGGAGCCTGCGCGACCTCTGCGCTATAGCGCCGGGCAACACCAGGTGTTGTGGACTGACAGCGGTGTCGCCCGGCCTTATTCGCTGGCGAGCCTTCCGGGCGAGGACCCGTTTCTGGAATTTCATATCGACTGCCACCAGTCCGGGGCCTTCCGCGACGTCGCCCGACAGCTGCGGGTCGGTGACACGTTGAGGCTCGGCGAACTGCGCGGAGGGGCACTGCGCTATGACCCTGACTGGCAGGAAAAACCTCTGCTCTTGCTGGCTGCCGGTACCGGGCTGGGCCCGTTGTGGGGCGTATTGCGTGAGGCGTTGCGTCAGGAGCATCTGGGCACCATCCGCCTGATTCATCTGGCCCATGACAGCCAGCAGCACTATCTGGCCAATGAGCTGCAAGCCCTGGCTGAGCGTTATCCACAGTTGCTTGTTCAACTGATTACCGTGCAGGCGCTGGAGACGACCCTGGCCGAGCTGCGCCTGTTGTCGCGGCATGCGATGGCGTTGTTGTGTGGCAGTGCCGAGAGCGTGGAGATATTTGCCAAGCGTTTGTATCTGGCAGGGCTGCCGCGTAATCAATTGCTGGCGGATGTGTTTGTGGCGCGGGAATAAGGTGCATGTTAGTCACAGCTCTCGTTCGGCACGATTAATCACAAAGATTCGTCAGGCATACACAATGCAAAAAGGCCCCGACTCTTGCGAGACGGGGCCTTGGCTTGCAGCGTTCTGCCATCAGACCAATGGGTCGCCGACGTGCAGAATCTTCATGCCGTTGGTGCCACCGATGGTGTGGTAGCTGTCACCCTTGGTGAGGATGACCCAGTCACCTTGCTCGACCAGACCACGCTTGAGCAGTTCGTCGACTGCGGCCTGGCTGACCTGACCCGGTGGCAGGGCTGCCGGGTCGAACGGCACGGTGTAGACGCCACGGAACATCGCTGCACGCGCTTGAGTACCACGGTGCGGAGAGAACGCGTAGATCGGCACCGAGGAGCGGATGCGCGACATGATCAGCGGGGTATAGCCGCTTTCGGTCAGTGCGATGATCGCCTTCACACCCGGGAAGTGGTTGGCGGTGTACATGGCGGCCAGCGCGATGCTTTCATCACAACGGGTGAACGAGTGACCGATACGGTGGCTGGAAGTCTTGCCGGTCGGGTGCTTTTCAGCGCCGATGCAGATACGCGCCATCGCCTGAACCGCTTCGATCGGGTAGGAGCCCGCAGCACTTTCCGCCGACAGCATGACGGCGTCGGTGTAGTCGAGCACGGCGTTGGCCACGTCGGACACTTCGGCACGCGTCGGCATGGGGCTTGAGATCATCGACTCCATCATTTGCGTGGCAACGATCACCGCCTTGTTGTGGCGACGTGCGTGCAGAATGATGCGTTTCTGTACGCCAACCAGCTCGGCATCACCGATTTCAACGCCCAGGTCGCCACGCGCAACCATGACAGCGTCACTGGCGCGAATCAGCTCATCGAGTACTTCGTCGTTGGCAACGGCTTCGGCGCGTTCGATCTTGGCCACCAGCCAGGCTGTACCGCCGGATTCGTCGCGCAACTGGCGAGCGTATTCCATGTCGGCGGCATCGCGCGGGAAGGAAACGGCCAGGTAATCCAGGTCCATTTCGGCAGCGAGCTTGATGTCCTGCTTGTCTTTCTCGGTCAGTGCCGGAGCCGTCAGGCCACCGCCGCGACGGTTGATGCCCTTGTGATCGGACAGCGGACCGCCGATCAGCACGGTGCAATGCAGTTCGTCAGCCGTCTGGGTGTCGACGCGCATGACTACGCGACCGTCGTCGAGCAGCAGCTCGTCGCCTACGCCGCAATCCTTGACCAGATCCGGGTAGTCGATACCCACGATTTGCTGGTTGCCACTGGTCAGCGGATGAGCGGTGGAGAAGGTAAACTTGTCACCGACCTTCAGCTCGATTCGCTTGTCGGTGAACTTTGCGATACGGATTTTAGGACCCTGCAGGTCGCCCAGCAGAGCGACGAAGCGCCCGTGTCTGGCGGCGATTTCGCGGATCAGTTTGGCGCGTGCCTTGTGCTCATCCGGAGTACCGTGAGAGAAGTTCAGACGAGCAACGTCCAGACCCGAAAGGATCAGTTGTTCGATGACTTCCGGCGAGTTGCTGGCAGGGCCAAGTGTGGCGACGATTTTGGTGCGGCGAACGGTCATGCACAAACTCCTTAATTGAAGCGCAGCGAGAGGCTACTCCTGTCTGGGTCTTTAGTCATTGTTCCTTTGCACTACCGTGTTGCTGTCAGGGAGGGCAATCGGCTGACGGTCGGTGTGCGATTTACTTGAAGAAACAGGCTGTGACGCCGATACAGGGCAGAGAACAGGAGAGTCCCATGCGTATTGTAACGATTGTTGTATTACTGACTGCGCTCAGCGGTTGCACCCGCTGGGCGATGAATTCCAACCTCGATCACGCTTACCGTGCCTATCAGGAAGGTGATTGTGACCGGGTCATGCTGGATCTTTCCAAGGTCGAGCGTCAAAGCCGTTCGCGCCGTTATGTTCAGCCGGAAGTGTCGATGCTGCGTGGCCAGTGCCTGGAGCGGCAGAAGCTGTATGTCGACGCTGCGCAGACCTATCAATTCCTGATGACTCAGTATCCAGAGAGCGAATACGCGTTCCGTGCACGGGCCAGGCTCGATACGCTCGCACAAACGGGTCTCTACCCCAGGGCTCAGCCTGCCAGGCCGATCCCTGCACCTGTTCGAAACGCTCCCGTATCAAAGTAGTTACCCTCATTTGAATGGCAGGCGCCGTGTTCGGGTGGATTTTGAAAAATTCTGAGCTAGGCTGTGATCACATAGTGGACGAGCTGCAGAGCTCTAGGCCGAGGCGGTTATCGCGCAGTGCCTCGTTTTTGAAGTCCGCAGCCAGCGAACGGTGTTACGTGATCGCAACAGTGGTCTTGGAAGGCAGCCTGCCATGTATAAAGAGCGGAAAATAGAACGGCACCAATTGCAGGATTACCTGCAGGTCTTCAATCGTCATACTGGCAAGCTGATGGGGTGTCTGGGGAATGTGTCCGGGGAAGGGCTGATGCTGATCAGCGAACTGCCCGTTCTGGTAGGGGCCAGGTTCGATCTGTGTCTGAAAATGCCGAATGGCAATATCGGGCAATCAATAGATCTTAGCGCCAAGTGCCTCTGGAGCCACGAAGACGAGACGCCAGGGAGCTACGACTCCGGTTTCGAGTTGTCTCAGGTCTCGACAGAATACCTGGCGTTCGTCCAGCTCTTGCGGGAGTATTTCTGTTTCTACCCCTTTTATGAAGCCTCAGCCTGAGGCTGCTGGCTGACTCGCAAGGTTTCGCTTATAGCGTACCTGCCTTTTTCCAGCTCAGATAACGGCTGACCAGCTGCGGCCCCAGCTCCCTTGGTCGAGCATCCATTATTGCAATACCTTGAGCACTCAAGCGGTCGTGCAGCGAAGCGCGAGCGTTGAGGAAATTCAGGGTTCCGCAATAATCCAGCGCTTGATCATAGGTTTGTACGGGGGCCTGACGCAGACTGTCGAGCACTTCCTCCCTGAGGCTGGCAATCAGCACCCGGTGCTGCTTGCCAAGCTGTCTTGCAGCAGCCACCAGTTCCTCATCGTCTTCATCGCGCAGGTTGGTGATCAGTACCACCAGTGAACGTCTTTTATGGCGCACCATCAATTGGCGAACGGCGGCGCTGTAGTCAGCGGGGCGCCGGGTGGTCTGCAGGTCATAGACCGAGTTGAGCAACAGGTTGAGCTGCCCCGGCCCTTTTACGGGGGCCAGATAGCGGTCCTGCTCACCCGCAAACGTCGCAAGGCCAACCGAGTCACCCTGACGCAGTGCGACATAACTCAATAGCAGGCAGGCATTGAGCGCGTGATCGAAGTGAGACAAATCACCGTCCTGGCTGCGCATTCGACGTCCGCAATCGAGCATGAAAACGATCTGTTGATCCCGCTCGTCCTGATACTCGCGAGCAATGGGGGAGCGCTGGCGGGCGGTAGCTTTCCAGTCTATCTGGCGCAAGCTGTCGCCTTCACGAAACTCGCGCAACTGATTGAATTCCATTCCTGCCCCGCGACGTTGCAACTGGCGCACCCCCAGTTGGCTCAGCCAGTTGTCCACCGCCAGCAGTTGCCCACCGTAAAGCCGGGCGAAGTCCGGGTAGACGCGGGTCGTGCTGTGTATCGGAAGATAGCGGCGTGCCGTCCACAAACCCAAAGGCCCCGGCAGGCTGATTTCGCACTGCTCAAAGGTAAAATGGCCACGGCTCGAGGGGCGCAGACGGTAACCGATGCTGCCTTTGCCGCGCGCAGGCAGGATGATGGACTGCGGCAGGTTTTCATGTTCCAGGCCATGCGGCACATGATCGAACACCTGCATGGTGACTGGCTTGGCACCGTTGTGTTGCAGGTCGAGCCGCGCCTCGTTCCAGCGGTCCAGCGCCAGGCTGCCCGCAAGCTCGCGCTGCACGCGTGGCGAGGGACGCCTGAACAGCCAGAATGCATCAAGCAGGCTGACACCCGCGAATGCCAGCAACGCTGCCCAATAAAACTCGTCGATTTTTGCCGGATACTCGATGCCCAGCGCATGGAGCGTTCCTGTCAGTAACGCAACGCACATGAACCCACCGAGCCAGCGCAGCATCGGAATCGACGGTTTCAGAAGCTGTTTCACAGGCGCGGTGCCGAGACCTGATCAAGGATCTGCCGAAGCACCTGATCCACTGAAAGGCCCTCGATGTCCAGCTCCGGTGACAGCCTGACCCTATGTCGCAACACAGCCAGCGCACAGCCCTTGATATCGTCCGGAGTAACGAACTCACCGCCGCGCAACAATGCTCTGGCCCGCCCGCCACGCACCAGTGCAATTGAAGCGCGCGGCCCTGCGCCCTGGCTAAGACCTGGCCAGGTGCGCGTACTGCGCGCCACGCGTACTGCGTAGTCCAGCACCTGTTCATCAATGGGCAGCTCGCTGGCAATGCGTTGCAGTGCCTGAACCTCCCGAGCCTGCATGATGACCCGCAGCGGCCGCACATCCAGCATGTCGGCACGGGTCGAGCGGGTGACTTGGCGCACCATGTTCAGCTCTTCCAGCGCTTCGGGATAGTCCATGCGCAGCTTGAGCATGAAACGATCCAGTTCGGCTTCCGGCAGTGGGTAAGTGCCTTCCTGTTCGATAGGGTTCTGGGTTGCCAGCACCATGAACGGCTGCGGGATGGGCAGCGCCCGACCTTCGAGGGTTACTTGGCGCTCCTGCATGGCTTCGAGCAGCGCGGCTTGGGTCTTGGCCGGTGCCCTGTTTATTTCGTCGGCCAGCAGCAGGTTGGTGAACAGCGGCCCCTTGCGCAGCTTGAACTGCTCGGTCTGCATGTCGTACACAGCATGGCCGGTGACATCGCTGGGCATCAGGTCCGGCGTAAATTGAATGCGCGCGAACTCACAGCCGATGCAGCTGGCAAGCGCCCTTACCAGCAACGTCTTGCCCAGCCCCGGTACGCCTTCGAGCAGCACATGCCCGCCGCCGATCAGGGCGGTCAGCACGTCCTCGATCACTGCGTTTTGGCCAATCACAGCCTTTTGCAGCTCGTTACGCAAGGCCTGAGCCAGCTGGCTGGCGCGTTGCCGCTGCTGCAACTGAGTGCTTGCAGCATTTGCCGGGCTGGCCGGTTCGGTGGCGGGTTCGATAAATGGCTTGGTGCTGCCTGATGTTTCGGGCGTTTGCTCGCTCACGATTTCTGGAGCGTCACTAACTGTGATATTAGATTTATCGTCCATAAATCAATTACTTACCTGATTTGGCTTTTTCGTAATTTTTTTGCGCAGCGACTGAATGTTTTTTTCTCTTGCCGAGCATTATTTCCATGGTAACCGCTCAGGGCATGCGGCGTATTGGTGCATGCCATTCAATTGCACTGACATAGCTGCCGTCTGCACCAAAGATAGAAAACTGCGTAAGGATGCCTTTTCTGTCTGAAAGGCAGGTGCGTTTACGTGCCTGTTAGGTAAAGACAGCAATCGACCAGGATCGGGCACTCACAGGCAGTGCCCCTCCGGCTTTATTCAGGAGTAGCGCCGTTCAAAATTGGCTCTTAGCAACTTGGTGCTCAAATCCTCCCAATGCTCGACAAAAGCAGTGCTTTCTTCGTCCCAAGTACATCACCTTCGACTGCTACGGCACCTTGACCAACTTCAAGACGGCGGCCCTGACGCGCGAGCTGTTCGCCGATCGCATCGGCCCCGAGCGCATGGAGCAATTCATCAAGGATTTCGCTGCGTATCGCCTGGACCACGTCATGAGTGACTGGCGGCCTTACGATGAAATTCTCAAACCGCGCTGGCGCGAACATGCAAGCGATGGGGCATCGAATACCGCGATGAAGGCCAGACCTACTACGACGCGGTGCCGACCTGGGGGCCGCACCCGGATGTGCCAGCGGGCCTGGCAAAAATCGCCGGCAAGATTCCACTGGTGATTTTCTCTAACGCCTTGGACGAACAAATCATGTCCAACGTCAACAAGCTCGGAGCGCCGTTCCACAAAGTGTTCACCGCTCAACAGGCTCAAGCCTATAAACCGCGCCTGGCAGCGTTTGAGTTCATGCTCGATAGCCTTGGCTGCGCGCCTGAAGATGTGCTGCACGTATCTTCAAGCTTCCGTTATGACTTGATGTCGGCCCATGACATGAAAATCAAGCACAAAGCCTTCGTCGCCTACGGCCATTAGCAGCCGACGGATGTCGCCTTCGGCTACCACCAGATCCCGGACATTGGCGGATTGCCAGGATTGGTCGGTCTTTAAGCCCCGGCGCTGGTCACTTGATTGCCGATATTGTCAGCGGCGCACCCCCGATCGTTGATCCGCGACCGTATCACCCGGGCCGATTCCGGAAATCAGCCTGGAGTAAAGTGGCGGACTTCTGATCGACTGCATTGCTCCGCAGATTAGCTGGCGTCCCTGAACACAGCTTGCATCTGCCCTCTGTCTGCAGTTACGACCTGATCTTGCTTATGAAAGAAGATCAGTCTTGACAAGTTTTTGTCATTGGGGAAATACTTTGCTGCAATTCATATATATGACTATATAACAAGGCGAATAGGTCAATGAATGCTCTGTCCAACGATGCCCGTTTGCCGCTGTATCAACGTCTTCATGACCAGTTGGCCCAGCAGATTGCAGCCAATCACTGGCACCCTGGCCCGTGACTACGCCGGCACCCCGCTAGAGTGGCGTCGCTCTCATGCCTATTTTCATGTTGACCTCCTGACTGAACTACCTGACAGCAGTGACATGGCAGCAGGTTGCGAAGTGTTTGCCTTTCCTGAAACGGGTGTTGCACGTGAAGGTACCCATACGCTGTCTGGTTTTTTGCGTGCTTCGTCGAGCGTTACGTCTCGAACCGGTTTTTCAAATGCTGAGTGCAGCCTC
Organism: Pseudomonas savastanoi; assembly: GCF_020917325.1. Classification (NCBI taxonomy): domain Bacteria; kingdom Pseudomonadati; phylum Pseudomonadota; class Gammaproteobacteria; order Pseudomonadales; family Pseudomonadaceae; genus Pseudomonas; species Pseudomonas savastanoi. The sequence goes on along the minus strand of NZ_CP076652.1, from coordinate 4,752,595 downwards.
AGCGCCAGCCCAACTGAGATATTTTCATGACTACCTTAGATATACAGCTTCTAATGACCGCGCTTGTCAGCGTCGTGGTATTGGTGGCACTGATCGTGTCGCGCCTCAAGATGCACCCGCTTTTGGCCCTGATGGTAGTTTCTGTTGGTGTGGGCTTTGCTACCCAAATGCAGCCAGAAAGTATCGTCGCTCACTTGATCGCCGGTGCCGGAAAGACACTAGGGGCCGTTGGGATTGTGATCGCGCTTGGCGCGATGCTAGGCAAAATCCTGGCTGATGCTGGCGTCACGGAGCAGCTGGCCGAGGTCATCCTGAAGCGCACCCCGGATCGCCTGATACCTTGGGCAATGATGATGGTTGCGTTTGTCGTTGGCATACCCATGTTTTTCGAGGTGGGTTTGGTGATTATGCTGCCGCTGATATTCAGTGTGGCGCGAAAGCTGGAAAGCCAGGCTCGCTTCAAAGGCTCGGCGTATGTGTATGTGGGTGTTCCAGTGATTTCGGCGCTCGCCGCCATGCATGGCATGGTACCGCCGCACCCTGGCCCGTTGACGGCCATCGCTGCACTCAAAACCTCAGTGGGGCCCACAATGCTCTACGGCTTTCTCGCGGCTATTCCAGCAATGATTTTGGGCGGTCCACTTTATGGCGCGTTCATTTCGAAGCGCATGAGCACCAGGCCTGATCAGGCATTACTTGATCAGTTCACTCTGGCCGAAAAAACCGACAATCAACCCCGCCCCGGCGTTTTGCTCGGCGTACTGGCAGCCTTGCTACCGGCGATCCTGATGCTGATCAATGCCGTCGCCGAGATGGTGCTACCCAAGGGCAATGCGATGCTGCAAATGGCCAGTTTCGTGGGCAACCCGCTGATATCCATGCTCTTAGGCGTGCTTTTCGCCGGCGCAAGCCTGGTACTGGCGCGCGGTGGCGACGCCGAAAAGGTGCGCGATTCGCTGGGTAAAAGCCTCAAGCCTATTGCCTCCATCATCATGATCATCGCAGGAGGCGGGGCATTTCAGGAGATGCTAACCAGTGCCAAGGTAGGCGATGCTATCGTGCACCTGACCCAGCAGTCTGCCTTCCCTCCGTTAATCCTGGGTTGGCTGATTGCGATGTTACTCTCGGTCTCCACTGGCTCCGCAACTGTGGGCATCGTAGGGGCTGCAGGCTTGCTGGCACCACTTGCGGGCGCTGATCCCACCCTTAACTTGCCCTTGCTGGCATTATCAATCGGCTGCGGTTCGCTGTTTTTCAATTATGCGAACCATGCAGGCTTCTGGATGGTAAAGGAGTCCTTTGGCATGACAATGGGAGAAGCGACGAAGACTATCTCGGTGGTTCAATCCATTGTGGCGGTGGTCGGATTGGTTGTGGTGTTGATCTTGAATGCGGTTATTACAGTAAGTTGAGTCGGGATTCATTCGCAGCGCCGAAGCCTGCCCAAATGAGGTATCCAACACTACGTACCCATGAGCTTCTAAAGGTTTGATTTCAATACCGCAGATATCCAACGATTCGCCAGTACAGGATCACAGGGCATTCCTGAGCGTTTGCAGGTGGGCTACCTGACGGGTGAATTCGCTGTGTGAGACGCGTTGCGGCGGGCGAGGGCGCAGGGCGTCGCTGATGGCGCTGGTGGGCTGTCGGGTCAGACGCGAAAGCACCTGCCATTGTTCTGCGACAGCCAGCCGCTCGAAGCCTGGATGAAGCTGGCGGGCGCGGCGCAGGATGTCTTGTTGCAGGCTCTTTATCAGCGTTTGTTGCCCGCTGCGTCTGCGCAGGAACTCGGCGCTGGCACGCAGGTGCTCGGTCAGTTGGCGACGTGCAAGGGGGGCGGGCCGTCGCATCGGGCCTTCGCGCAGGCCGATGTGCCAGAGGCCCAGGCCAATCAGCAACGCCAGCGTCAGCAGTGCCTGAGGGTAGTTGCGCAGCAGCAGGGTCAGCAGGTTGTCGTGTTCGGTTTGCAGCACCAGGGTCACTTCACTGCCCTGGGTCAGATACCAGAGCAGCCAGGCATTATCATAGTTGCCGATCGAGCGGATTTTCCACAGGTTGGCGTCAGTCACAATCGTGATCAATCCGTTACCACGGTTTATTTGCAGCAGGTGTGTGGCATCGGCGCTGTTGGCCCACGACTGTGCATGGTCTTGCGGGTCTTCCAGATGGAACGCAGGATCGAAGCTCATGTATGCCGGGGCACTTTCGTTTTCCAGATACAAGCGGGTCAGTTCCGGCCAAGGCTCTTTTTTGCGTTTTGGCGAGGGGGTTATCAACGGGATGGGCAGCGGCTGCTGAGCGTCGCTCAGCTGTTGTTCCTGCGCATTGATGTCCGTAGTGAGGTATTGATGAACTTGCAACCTGTCCAGCAACAGATCGCCGCTGCGACCTTTTTTCTCATTCCAGAGTTGCTCGGCCACTACCAGCAGGTGCCCGCCCGCTTCGGCCCAGTTCAGCAGCCGTTCGGTTTGCGCAGGTGTCATGTCTTCCCGGTCATTGAGCAACAGCAGCGTCTGGGTGCTCTGACTCGGGTCGGGAAGCCGGGCCAGTGTGTCAGTGGTGTTTACCGTGATGGAGAGGCTACGCAGGAAGTGTTCGGCCGCAAGCCAGGGATTGGCCTTTGCCTGTGGCGAGGGGCCCTGATCCACGGTTTTCTCGTAGCGCTCCAGGTGACGGCTGAGGTAAAGCCCTGCGCCTGTCAGCAGTAAAAGGGCCAGTAGCCCGATCAGTATTCCGGTGCGGCGGCTCATGCCTGCACCGCCGGATTGAACAGGCGACGCCAGCCATCGCAAAGCTGCTGCCGGGCATGCGCCGGTGGCAGTCGATGCCCGTAGGCGAGGTTTTGCCAGTGCATGGTCAGGTCATGACTGAATTCACTGAGCAGCGGCTGGTTCAGCGCAGCGATATGCGCCAGTACCTGAGCTTCGGTATCGGCACTTTTCAACGGCAGTCGATAGTCGCTCAGCAAGCGACTGAGCAGTGCGCGGTACAACAGGCTCAGGGCTTCACGAGGCTGGCTGCTCCAGAGCTGCTCGGCCCGGCCCGCGACATCGTCAGGCAGGCTTTCGGCATTCACTTGCAGGCCCAATAGCTGCCGTGGAGCCGGGCGTGTGGTTTTTGTTCTGCCGGGCGCCCGGCTTACAAAGGTCTTGAACCAGTCTCTGTAATACCAGAGCACCAGCCCGGTCAGGCCGATAACCACGCCCCACAGCAGCACCTCAATCAGGCTGGCCATGGCGCTCGCGGCCCTAAGAAGCCGATTGAGCCAGGTAAGCAGCCAGCCCTGGTCGTGGGTGTCCCGAACCACAGACTGGCTTTTCTGTTGTTCAGGGAAGCGCCAGCCTGTCTCGGTTTTGGGGTTCTTGAAGGGCGGCTGTTGCAGGATGCTGTGTATTTCGCTACGTGCCGCTTCGCTGGTCAGTGTCTGGCGGGTCAGGCGCGGCGTGTCCGGTGCAGCCAGGGAGGTGGGCGGTTCTGTCGCGCTGCTATCGGGCAGCGGGCAGCTGTAGCTCTGTTGTTCGGCCCAGACCTTGGCCGGTGCCGTCGAAAGCACCAGTCCGACACCGATCAACACTACATAGGCGCTGCCGATCAGGCGCTGACGCAGGCGTCTGAAAACCAGCTCTATATCCCACGCCTCAAGAACCGTTCGGCGATTGAGGTACAGGGTGAAGCCGCACGCAACGTAGATGGGTTCCCAGAGTACCAGCGCCAGTGCATAGAAGAGGTTGGTCAGGTGGTCGATCCACAGCCACTGGTTTTCAACGTCGAGCAGACTCATCCAGTGCCAGTCGATCTGGATCTGCTGCGGAATAAACGCGTAAAGCAGGATCAGCAGACCTACCCACAATGAGTATTCCAGGTGTGCGCCGACAATGGTGAGCAGCCGTGCGGCGCGCAGGTCTTTCTGGCTGAGCAGGCTGATACGCAGGTCGCGTTCCGTGCCTGCCAGATGCTCCAGTTGTTGCACCGGCAACTGAAAGCTGCGACTCAGGCAGAGTCTTCGCCACAACAGGCTTGGCAACAGCTGGCTTTTCAAGGTCGCGGGCCACGCCTTGAGGGCTTGCCCGAGCGTCGGCGTTGCCCCGAACAGTGACTGCGAAAGGATGAGCAGCGGAAAGCGTTCGAACGCAGGCTTGAGCCACCAGAACAGCAGAATGGCGGCCGTGGGGTAGTCCCATAGCAGTGCGCTGAGCAGGCAGAAAACGGGCAGGGTGACGATTGCCCAACTGCTCATCAGCAGACCGCGGTGACGACCCGCTAGCAGCACGCCCAGGTCGATGGCTTCCCAAGGGGATCGAGGGCGTATGGCGACGTTTGACTCAGTCAGGCGCATGAGGTGTACGTCCTGCCAGGGTCAGATACGCAGCGACCAGCAGCCATAGGGCGGCACCTGCAAGGTACTTGAGCAGCGGTCCGGGCCAGGTCATCGATGACCAGTAAGCCTCGATGAATGCCGCAATCAGCAGAAACAGGATGACCCCGCCGATCAGTTGCACACTGGTCCTGGCCGCAACACGCAGCGCGGTACTGCGCGTCAGCTTTCCAGGGGCCAGCAAAGCCCATCCCAGCTTAAGACCCGCCGCCCCGGCCAGGGCGATGGCGGTCAGCTCGAAAGCACCGTGACCGATGACGAATGTCCAGAATGTCTGCCCGAAGCCGATGTCGGTCAGATGACCGGCAATTGCGCCTGTCATCAATCCATTGAACAGCAGAAAAAACAGGCTGCCCAGCCCGAACAGCAAACCGCTGGCGTAGGTTTGAAAGGCAATGCCGATATTGTTCATGATGTAGTAGCCGAACATCATCCAGTCCGCGTCGGAGGCTCTTTCGACGGGTTGTCCGATCCGGCTGGCCGATGGGTCATACATGCTCTGCATGTCGGCCAGTTGCTCAGGACTGACAATACTGTAGATCAGTTGCGGAAAACCGTAGACCAACAGCCCCATGCCTATCAGGCTGCCGAAGAACAACAGGCTGGCGACCAGGACGAAACGCCACTCGGCGCGCACCAGTCGCGGAAAGCCTCCGAGAACAAAGCCCAGCAGACGAGCGCCCATCGCACTGCGGTGTCGGTAAAGCTGTTGGTGGCCACGCATGGCCAGTTGATGCAAGGGGTCGACCAGGTGGCTGCTGTAGCCACGCTCCTGTGCCAGCGCCAGGTGGTGGCAGACGCGTCGATAATCACCGGGGAATGTTTCGCAGGCATTGGCATCGGCCTTGCCGTTTTCCAGCGCATCAAGGCGCTGACCAAAGCGTTGCCACTCATCTTTATGGCGGGTTTCAAACAGGCTCTGCTTCATCTATGCCCCAGCAGGTTGCGGGCGATGCCGTTTACATGAGCGACCGCTTTATCAGCGGGGATGTGCAAGGGTTCTGCAAGAATTGCGGCCAGCTCCCGGGTGCGGGCAATGGACAGTTCACCTTGTCGTTCCGCCAGACTGAGCACTGCCCGCTGTTCATCCAGATGCAGGGCGAACGGCACAATCACCGGTTCTGCCTCTGGCAGGGTGGGGCGCGTTATCGGCTGGTCGCTATAGATGACCAGCGTCCCGGCTGCGAGATCACCCAGCCTTTTGAATAATGGATGGCTCAGGCAACTGATTGCACCCAGCCCGTAGCCCAGCGGGAGCATGTCGACGAAACGCAGCAGGTTGCGTATCAACGACGCGGACCAGTCTATCGGCGTGCCGTCATCGTGCACCACCCGCAGGCCTAGTATTCGCTTTCCGGGAGTACGCCCCTGACTCAGCACTTCAAACAGCACCATGTACCACCAGTTGATCAGAAAAAACACGATGGCGGCCAGGCCCATGCCGAGCTTGTCAAACCACTGCAAGAGTAAAAAAAACACGCCGATGAGGGTTGCGCGAATGGCGAAGTCGATACCGAACGCCAATGCGCGGGAAACCAGTCCGGCAGGGCGAAGAACCATATCGATGCCTTCCGGCGTCTCGATTTCAATGCGGGTGTCCAGTGGCGTGGGCAGCGCTGCATTCCTTGGCGAAGCGGGAGGAGATGACATTGTCGGGAGGACGCGCCTGAAAACGAAAACTGATGCTAGCTATCGCAGCGGAGCTAAGCAACCGACCATTCAAGACGCGGGCTGTAAGAAAACATTTCCCGGTACGCCGGATATTACCCGATTAGGCAATGACACCTGTCACGCCCTACACTTCGCGGGTCTTTTGTTCAGGATCAGCCCGTGACTTCCAGCATTTTCTGGTACGACTACGAAACCACCGGCATCAACCCGCGCAATGATCGTGCGCTGCAGATGGCCGGAATCCGCACCGATACCGAACTCAATGAAATCGCGCCGCCGGTCAATCTGCATTGCCAGCTAAGTGACGACATTCTGCCCCATCCCGCTGCCTGTGTGATCACCGGAATCACGCCGGCCACGCTGGCAGAAAAAGGCTTGTGCGAGGCGGATTTCATGACTCGCGTACATGCCGAACTTTCTGCGCCAGGTACCTGTGGTGCGGGGTACAACACACTGCGTTTCGACGACGAAGTCACGCGTTACAGTTTTTATCGCAACTTCTTCGACCCTTATGCACGCGAGTGGCAGGGCGGTAACAGCCGCTGGGATCTTATCGATGTCGTGCGCGCAGCCTATGCATTGCGCCCCGATGGCATTGTCTGGCCCGAACAGGACGGCCGGGTCACACTCAAGCTGGAACGACTGACTGCTGCCAACGGCATTGATCACGGACAGGCGCATGATGCGTTATCCGACGTGCGTGCAACTATTGCCCTGGCGCGCCTGATTCGTGAAAAACAGCCGAAGCTTTATGACTATCTGTTTACACTGCGCAGTAAACAGAAAGTTCAGGAGCAGGTTCGTCTGATGCAGCCACTGGTACATATATCGGGACGTTTTTCTGCGGCACGCAGTTACCTTGGCGTGGTGCTGCCGCTGGCATGGCACCCGCATAACCGCAACGCCCTGATCGTCTGTGACCTGCACCTTGACCCTTCACCGTTGTTGCAAGACGACGCTGAAGTACTCAAGCAGCGTTTATATACCCGGCATGACGCGCTGGGGGAAGGCGAATTGCCGGTGCCGCTCAAATTACTGCATATAAACCGTTGCCCGGTGATCGCCCCCCTGGGGGTGCTGCGCAGCGAAGATCAGCAGCGGCTGCAATTGGATATGACGGGCTACCAGGCACGTGCAACGCAATTGAGTGAAAGCCCGGAAGTTTGGCAGGATAAACTGCGAGTCCTTTATGGCAAGGAAGATTTTGCCGCAAGTGAGGATCCAGAACAGCAGTTATATGACGGTTTTATCGGTGATCGTGATCGTCGACTGTGCGAGCAAGTTCGGCAAGCCGAGCCCGAACAACTGGCGCGTGACGCGTGGCCTTTTGATGACGCCCGATTGCCTGAATTGTTATTCAGGTACCGGGCTCGTAACTTTCCTGACACCTTGAGCAGTGAAGAGCAACAACGTTGGCAAGACTTCTGTCAGCAGCGTCTGAGCGACCCGGAGCGGGGCGCACCCAATACCCTGAAGGACTTTGCGACTGCGCTGGCTGAATGCTCTCTTAGTGCCGCACCAGAGCAGTTGGAGGTGTTGCGCCAGTGGCAGGATTACGCGCAGGCGCTGAGTAAACGTCTGGGTGTATAAATAACGGACAATAAAAAACGCCAGCAGGCTGGCGTTTTTGCAATCGCAATGAAGCGCGACCGTTTTAAGCTTAGCCCAGCAGAGTGGCCCAGCTTTCGACGTCGTCACTGCCCCACTTGGCTTTCCACTCTTTCAATGTCTTGTGGTTGCCACCTTTGGTTTCGATGACTTCACCGTTGTGCGGGTTCTTGTATTGCTTGACCTTACGGGCGCGTTTGGTACCGGCAGGTTTAACAGCGCCACCACGGGGGGCTTTGTTTACCTTGGCATCCGGATCCAGCAGGGCAATGATGTCACGCAGCGACTTTTGATATTCGCCCATCAGCGTACGCAGCTTGCCTTCGAATTCCAGCTCGGTTTGCAGTTTGTCGTCTTGCGACAGGTTCTTCAAACGGGCTTGCAGTTCTTTGATGGCTTCTTCTGTGGCGCGGTATTCGTTGATCAGGGACATGAGGAGACCTTATGTTGTGTAGGTTGCAGGGATACAGTGGGGCAATAATAGTCACTGTAAATCAGCAAGTAAACATTAAATAAAAGTTTTATTTGAATTATTTAGCAATATACACGCGTCCTACAGACGTCTGAACTAGGCAGGCGCCGAGCCACCTTCAAAAGATCCTCGCTATAAAGCCCTCCTTTATATAGGTCTTGTTAAGCGTCGCGGGGGGTAAAAGTCGATAGTGGCACGGTGCAATCTTTTGCCTGGGCGGTGTCCTTTTCGGCCTGCACATTCAGGCAGCAAAGATACTGCAGTTTTGCTGCGCAGCCGCTAGAATAGCGGCTTTGCGAAGTTCTGGAGTTTCCCCCAATGCGCACTTTTCGTCTGGTGATTGCTTGCCCGGACCGTGTAGGCATCGTTGCCAAAGTCAGTAACTTTCTGGCGTCCCATAACGGCTGGATCACCGAAGCGAGTCATCATTCGGACAATCTCAGCGGCTGGTTTTTCATGCGTCACGAAATACGTGCCGACACCCTGCCTTTTGATCTGGACGGGTTCCGTGAAGCGTTCACGCCGATCGCGGAAGAGTTTTCGATGGACTGGCGCATCACCGACTCGGCGCAGAAGAAGCGCGTCGTGCTCATGGCAAGCCGCGAATCGCACTGTCTGGCCGACCTGCTGCACCGCTGGCACAGCGACGAACTCGACTGCGATATAGCCTGTGTGATTTCAAACCACCAGGACCTGCGCAGCATGGTCGAGTGGCATGACATCCCTTATTACCATGTCCCGGTAGACCCGAAAGACAAGGAGCCTGCATTTGCCGAAGTCTCGCGTCTGGTCGGGCATCATCAGGCTGACGTTGTGGTTCTTGCGCGTTACATGCAAATTCTGCCGCCACAACTGTGCCGTGAATATGCCCATCAGGTGATCAACATTCACCACAGCTTCCTGCCATCCTTCGTCGGTGCCAAGCCTTATCATCAGGCGTCTTTGCGTGGCGTCAAGTTGATTGGCGCAACCTGCCACTATGTGACCGAAGAGCTCGATGCCGGCCCGATCATCGAACAGGATGTGGTGCGCGTCAGCCATCGCGACAGCATCGAAAACATGGTGCGCTTCGGTCGCGACGTGGAAAAGATGGTATTGGCCCGCGGCCTGCGCGCTCATCTGGAAGACCGTGTTCTGGTACACGACAACAAGACAGTCGTCTTCGACTGATCTATCTTTTCGGGAGTGCGCCTGTCGCGCTCCCGACCTGGCTCGTCGGCAATGGTGCAACGCTCAAGGTGACAGCCAATGACCGATCCTCTCGATAAAGCCACATCCACCGCTCCCGCCACACTTGGCGAGGGCTGTATCAGTCGCTATGACCCCGCCGCCCTGACTCCGGAAAACGGTGCCGATTTCGACGGTGCGGCAGCGCTATGGCGTGAATTGCAGCAATCGGAAGTGCCCGATGAAAGGCTTGTCGAGAAAGGAGCGAAGGGGGAGGGGTGAATCAAGCCCTTCAGGCAGTGCAAGGCTGCACCGCCTGAGGGGCTCTGAATCAGGACAGTGCCTTGGAGGCCAGCCAGAACAGCGCTGCGGACAACGCTACCGTTGCAGGCAGGGTCAGCACCCAGGCCAGCAGGATGGTGCGAACGGTTCCGCCTTGCAGGCCGCTCTTGTTGGCGACCATGGTCCCGGCAACACCTGATGACAGGATGTGGGTGGTAGATACCGGAAGACTGAACACGTTGGCCATGCCGATGGCGCAGGCGGTGGTGATTTGCGCCGACATGCCCTGTGCGTAAGTCATGCCTTGCTTGCCGATCTTCTCGCCGATCGTCAGTACCACGCGTTTCCAGCCAACCATGGTGCCGATGCCCAGTGCCAGTGCGACCGCCAGAATTACCCAGAACGGAGCGTATTCTGTGGTGGTGGTCAGGTCCTTGCGAAGTTTCTCCAGATCGGATTTTTCTCGCGCTGACAGGTCTGGAAGTTTGCCGACCTTGCGCGCCGTGTCGTCCAGGCACAAAAGATAGCGGCGCACTTCGATGCGGCTTTCAGGGGCTAGCGAGTGGTAGTCGGAGACGCCTTTGAGGCGGTCGAGCAGCGCGTCGATGGTGGGTTCGGTCTGCTTTGGATTACAGGCAGAGCTGGACGGCAAGTCGCCTTTTTCAGCCTTGCCCATGGCCAGATATTCGCCCAGCGTGCTGCTGTTGCGTTGATAGAACTGGCTCAGATGCTGGGTCGCATCGCGGGTACGTTCGATCTGGTAGGTCGTGCTGGTCAGGTCCAGTACAAACTGGCTGGGCACGATGCCGATGAGCACCAGCATGATCAGACCGATGCCTTTCTGACCGTCGTTCGAACCATGTACGAAGCTGACCGCCATTGCGGAAATGACCAGCACCAGGCGGTTCCAGAATGGAGGGTGCTTCTTGTCGTCGAGCTTGCGACGCTGGTCCGGGGTTTTATGCATCTTCGACTGCGGGCGCCACCATTTCAGCGCAACCAGCACCAGGCCGGCAACGATGAAGCCGGCCAGCGGCGAGAACACCAGCGAAGCACCAATGTCGATCGCTTTCTGCCAGTTGACGCCGTCGGCCAACGGGATGCCGTTGATCAGTGCATTGGCCAGACCGACACCGAGTATCGAACCGATCAGGGTGTGCGAACTGGAGGCCGGGATACCGAAGTACCAGGTACCGAGGTTCCAGGTAATGGCCGCCGCCAGCAGCGAGAACACCATGGCCAGGCCATGTCCGGTGTTGACGTTGATGAGCAGTTCGACCGGCAGCAGATGGACGATGGCGTAAGCAACGCCCACACCGCCCAGCAGCACGCCGAGGAAGTTGAATACACCAGAGAAGAACACGGCCAGATGAGGCGGCATGGCTTTGGTATAAATGACTGTCGCCACCGCGTTGGCGGTGTCATGAAAGCCGTTGATGAACTCGAAGGTGAGGACAAAAGCCAGGGCGAGCAAAAGGCTCACAAGCACCCAGGCATCAAGCCCGCTGAATAAATCGATCATGTAGGTTTTCTGACCGGGTCTGAAGGGGGCGCGATTATGACAGAAAAAATACCGAACGACTTGTCGTCACTGCGAGGTGTCGCCTCAAACCAAAAAAAAGACGCATGAGCGCCGCCCCGTTGAATGCTCAATGAGGCTGTAAGGCGGTTAGTTCCGGGGGCTGGAAGGCAGAGATGAGCAGTCGGGGATCATGAGACCCGCGATGTCACTGCTCTTCTTTCAGGCCTTCTTCCATTTTTTGCAATTCTTGCTTGAACGCCTGGTCCAGCAGGCTGGCTCTTTTGCGCCAAGGCTTGCGTTCCGGTTCCGGTTGCGCGGCGTAGGTGGTGATTTCACCGCCGTAGACATCCTTGTAACGTTGTTCCTGGCGCTCAAGTTCCGCGCGCAGTTCATCTTTAGTCACTGTAATACCTGATCGAGTCGATTGAGTTCTGGTGATGACGCAAAACAATGCAAGTATGTTCACGCCATTCGGACTGTATACCAGATACAGTCAGAGACCTGCTCGGGCCATTGCCCGAAGAGGTTGCGGAACATCCTGTTATTGCCTGCGGCTACGTACACCAGAGAAACAGCTGTCGTAGCGACATGTGTGTGATTTCGAACGCAAGGCTTGCGCTGGCAGGCTTCCCTTTGATCGCGCGGCGATGGTGCACCGTGACAGCGCTTCGACGGGATAATCGAGGCAGAAATCGGGTGAACGGATCAATCGTTTGCGAGGGTGTTGCCGACCCACTGATGGATACTATCTCCAAGAAGTTCTGTTACGTCAACAACAGAGGTTGAATAAGTTCACAGGTCTGGTTTTTTTGTACGATTGTTCCGAAGTTTTAGTGAGCCATTTATATGACGGAACTTTTATAAAACAAATTTTACACACCTGGTGACAAAACCCTGACGATGAAATTCAGAGAGTTTTATATGCACGATGTCTGGAGTTGTGATGCGGGGTTCAGCAGGCGGGGCGTGTTCATGCGCAGCAGGCGCTGCCGCAATGAAAACGGCCTTGCTTGGTAAGCAAGGCCGCTGCCTTGGACTTCTCAGTGGGTACCTGACCAGTAATTTCCAAGAAGTCACTTCGTGGCAGAGGTAAAGGTATAAGTATATTTACGGCGGGTCAATTGCGATTATCGGCCACCTGTTCGATAATCGCACAAGCAGAGGCTGTCTTCACTGCTTCCAATAGACCTGAAACCTGCGCTCCACAGGGCCTGAAAGGGAGTTACAGAGGGTGTGTCAATGAACGATGAACTGCGTAAATCTTTTGCCTCATTGGCACCGCCCATCGTGGCGTCACCCGCAAAGCGCATTCAGGCGCTGACCGGTGACCCGGATTTCATGACTTCGCTGGCGCGCGGGCTTGCCGTTATTCATGCTTTTCAGGAGCGCAAGCGGCACCTGACCATTGCCCAGATCAGCCACCGGACGGAAATTCCCCGGGCTGCAGTGCGTCGCTGTCTGCATACGTTGATCAAGCTGGGTTACGCGACCACCGATGGTCGTACGTACTCGCTGCTGCCCAAAGTGCTGACCCTGGGCCACGCCTATCTGTCATCTACACCTCTGGCGACTTCTTCGCAGCCTTATCTGGACCGTATGAGCGATCAGTTGCACGAGGCTTGCAACATGGCCACGCTTGAAGGGGACGACATCCTTTATATAGCGCGCTCGGCGACCACGCAGCGATTGATCTCGGTCGACCTGTCGGTGGGCGGTCGCCTTCCGGCATATTGCACGTCCATGGGCCGAATTCTGCTGGCCGCGCTGGATGATGTGTCGTTGCATGAATACCTTGATCATGTAGATCTGCAGCCCAAGACCAGTCGTACCATTCGCACGCCGGAAGCGCTGCTGGAATGTCTGCAACTGGTTCGTCAACAAGGCTGGTGTATTGTCGATCAGGAACTGGAGCAGGGGCTGCGCTCGATTGCCGTGCCGGTCTATGATGCGTCGGGCCAGGTGCTGGCGGCGCTGAATGTCAGTACCAGCGCCGGCCGTGTGGCACGCAGCGAGCTGGAACAGCGCTTTTTGCCGATCATGCTCGATGCCAGTCGCGACCTGAGTACGCAGCTGTTTACCTGACCTTGTTTGCCTGGGTATGGTTAAACGGGCCTGGTTATCCGAGCTCGTGAGCGATTGTTAGTCAGCTGAATTTGTTCGGTTACCGAACGGTTAGTCGATTATCGGATTGTTTGCCTGTCTGCTCAGGCATAACCTCATTTTCATTCCGGCGCAGGTCTTCGCGCTGTTTATTGAACGTGATGTTGGGTTCGGAGCACCTCATGGCAGACATTCTTTCTCTACGCGATGCGGTGAAGCAACTGGTCAACGATGGCGACATCGTTGCGCTGGAAGGCTTCACGCATCTGATCCCCACCGCCGCTGGTCATGAAATTATCCGTCAGGGTAAAAAAGACCTGACCCTCGTGCGCATGACGCCTGACCTGATCTACGACCAGTTGATCGGTGCCGGTTGTGCGAAGCGTCTGATTTTTTCGTGGGGCGGCAACCCCGGTGTCGGTTCTCTGCACCGCCTGCGTGATGCCGTTGAAAAGCAATGGCCGCGCGCGATGGAAATTGAAGAGCACAGCCATGCCGACCTCGCCAACGCCTACGTGGCTGGTGCGTCGGGCCTGCCGTTCGCGGTGCTGCGCGCCTACGCCGGGTCCGACCTGCCCAAGGTCAACCCGCTGATCAAGACGGTGACCTGCCCGTTTACCGGTGAGGTGCTGGCGGCGGTGCCATCGGTACGCCCGGACGTGACTGTTATCCATGCACAGAAAGCCGACCGCAAAGGCAACGTGCTGCTCTGGGGAATTCTCGGCGCGCAGAAAGAGGCCGCGCTGGCTGCGAAGCGTTGCATTGTGACGGTGGAAGAAATTGTCGATGACCTGAAAGCGCCGATGAATTCCTGCGTACTGCCGACCTGGGCATTGAGCGCCGTGTGTCTGGTGCCCGGTGGTGCTCACCCGTCTTATGCGCATGGCTATTACGAGCGTGACAACCCGTTCTACCAGGCTTGGGACCCGATTGCCCGGGACCGTGACACCTTCACCGCGTGGATCGATGAATACATCCACGGCACCGCAGATTTCAGTGAATTCCAGAGCAAGCTGGCTCGCGCTTCGGAGGCCAAATAATGACCTACTCCACCAGTGAAATGATGACCGTTGCCGCAGCCCGTCGTCTGCGTAATGGCTCGGTATGCTTCGTTGGCATCGGTCTGCCCTCCAAGGCTGCGAACCTGGCGCGTCTGACATCAGCGCCCGACGTGGTGTTGATCTACGAGTCCGGCCCGATTGGTGCCAAACCTACCGTGTTACCGCTGTCGATTGGCGATGGCGAGTTGGCGGAAACCGCCGACACGGTGGTGTCCACCAGCGAAATCTTTCGTTACTGGCTGCAGGGTGGGCGCGTCGACGTCGGCTTTCTCGGCGCAGCGCAGGTGGACCGCTTCGGCAATATCAACACCACCGTTGTCGGTGATTATCATCATCCCAAGGTGCGCCTGCCGGGTGCCGGTGGCGCGCCGGAAATCGCCGGTTCGGCCAAGTCAGTGCTGATCATTCTCAAGCAGTCGGCGCGTTCGTTCGTCAACAAGCTGGACTTCATTACCTCAGTCGGCCATGGCGAGGGCGGCGATTCGCGCAAGCGCCTGGGGCTGCCCGGTGCAGGCCCGGTGGGGATCATTACCGACCTGTGCATCATGGAGCCGGAAGCTGACACCAACGAGTTCGTTGTGACCACGCTGCACCCTGGCGTGACTCGCGAGCAGGTGATCGCTGCCACGGGCTGGGAGATCCGCTTTGCCGACACAGTGGTCGTTTCCGAAGAGCCTACCGAGGTCGAGCTGACGGCGCTGCGTGATCTGGAAGCCCGGACTGCCGCCGCTCATGGTCAGGTTGCAGGAGAAGCGTGATGCGTGAAGTATTTATTTGCGATGCGATTCGCACACCCATCGGTCGCTTTGGCGGCGGGCTGTCTTCGGTGCGTGCCGACGACCTGGCCGCTGTGCCGATCAAGGCACTGATGGAGCGCAACCCATCGGTCAACTGGGAAGAGATCGACGAAGTATTCTTCGGCTGTGCCAACCAGGCCGGTGAGGACAACCGCAACGTTGCGCGCATGGCTGCGCTGTTGGCGGGGCTGCCGGAAAGCGTGCCGGGGGTGACCCTCAATCGCCTGTGTGCTTCCGGGATGGACGCCATCGGCACCGCGTTCCGTGCCATCGCTTCCGGCGAAATCGAACTGGCGATTGCTGGTGGCGTTGAGTCGATGTCCCGTGCGCCGTTCGTGATGGGCAAGGCTGATGCAGCGTTCTCGCGCAACATGAAGCTGGAAGACACCACCATCGGCTGGCGCTTCATCAACCCGGCGATGAAAGCGCAGTACGGCGTGGACTCAATGCCCGAGACAGGCGACAACGTTGCAACCGACTTCAGGATTTCTCGAGCCGATCAGGACGCTTTCGCCCTGCGCAGCCAGCAGCGCACTGCCGTTGCCCAGGCTGCGGGCTTTTTCGAGGAAGAGATCGTGCCGGTACGAGTTGCGCACAAAAAAGGCGAAACCATCGTCGACAAGGACGAGCATCCGCGCAGCGATACCAGCCTGGAAACCCTGAGCAAACTCAAGCCAGTCAACGGCGCGGACAAAACTGTCACCGCAGGTAATGCCTCCGGGGTCAACGACGGGGCTGCTGCATTGATTCTGGCTTCGGCCGAAGCTGTAAGAAAGCACGGCCTGACGCCACGCGCCCGTGTACTGGGTATGGCCAGCGCGGCGGTTGCGCCTCGGGTGATGGGCATCGGCCCGGTGCCTGCGGTACGCAAGCTGGTCGAACGGCTGGGTCTTGCGGTGACTGATTTCGACGTCATCGAGCTCAACGAAGCCTTCGCCAGCCAGGGTCTGGCAGTTCTGCGCGAGCTGGGCCTGGCGGACGACGCACCGCAGGTCAACCCCAACGGCGGGGCCATTGCGCTCGGCCATCCACTGGGCATGAGCGGCGCGCGGCTGGTGCTGACTGCGTTGCACCACCTGGAAAAAACCGGGGGACGCAAAGGTCTGGCAACCATGTGCGTCGGCGTAGGGCAGGGCCTTGCCCTGGCGATAGAGCGCCAATAACCCTGACATAATCCACGGTTCAATGACCCGACTCAGCGGATTGCCTCCACGAAAAGGCAATCCGCTGGTTCGGGTTGTTGTGCTTGGGTGAGTAGGATGTTACAGATTGTTGCTTATGGACAAATCCGCGTGGGGAAAATAATGACTACAACTTCAAAAGCACCGCATTACACCGGCGAGGAGCGAAGCAAAAGAATCTTCGCGATTGTCGGGGCGTCATCGGGCAACCTGGTCGAATGGTTCGACTTTTATATCTACGCCTTCTGCGCGATCTATTTCGCGCCTGCCTTTTTTCCTTCCGATGATCCGACGGTACAGTTGCTCAACACCGCAGGCGTGTTTGCTGCTGGTTTTCTGATGCGCCCGATTGGCGGCTGGTTGTTTGGCCGTGTGGCGGACAAGCATGGCCGCAAGAACTCCATGCTGATTTCGGTCACCATGATGTGCGCGGGATCGCTGATCATCGCTTGCTTGCCAACCTACGCTTCGATCGGTGCCTGGGCACCGGCCTTGCTGCTCATGGCGCGCCTGCTTCAAGGCCTGTCGGTGGGCGGTGAATACGGCACCACGGCCACGTACATGAGTGAAGTGGCCTTACGCGGGCAGCGCGGTTTTTATGCCTCGTTCCAGTACGTCACCCTGATCGGCGGCCAGTTGCTTGCCGTGTTGACAGTGGTCATCCTCCAGCAGTTTCTGACCACCGAAGAGCTGCGTGACTACGGCTGGCGTATCCCGTTCGTGATCGGTGCGGCCGCTGCTGTCATTGCCTTGCTGCTGCGTCGCACACTCAATGAAACCACTACCGCCGAAAGCCGTCAGGACAAGGATGCAGGCAGTATTGCCGCACTGTTCAAGCATCACGCAGCGGCCTTCATCACCGTGCTGGGTTACACCGCCGGTGGCTCACTGATTTTCTACACCTTCACGACCTACATGCAGAAATACCTGGTCAACACCGGAGGCATGGAAGCCAAGACCGCTAGTTACATCATGACCGGCGCGCTGTTTCTGTACATGTGCATGCAGCCTTTCTTCGGCATGCTTGCGGACCGTATCGGCCGTCGCAATTCGATGCTCTTGTTCGGCGCCCTGGGTACGCTGTGTACGGTGCCGATCCTGATGACGCTCAAGACCACCACCAACCCGTTCATAGCCTTTGTGCTGATTACCCTGGCGCTGGCGATCGTCAGTTTCTACACCTCGATCAGCGGGCTGGTCAAAGCCGAGATGTTTCCTCCCCAGGTTCGCGCACTGGGCGTCGGGCTTGCTTATGCAGTGGCCAACGCAATGTTCGGCGGCTCGGCTGAGTGGGTTGCACTGAAACTCAAGAGTGCCGGAATGGAAAACAGCTTTTACTGGTACGTGACGGCGATGATGGCGGTAGCGTTCCTGTTCAGTCTGCGTTTGCCCAAAGAACCCAAGTACCTGCATCAGGACCATTGATCGCAGGTTTGTTTCGGCCACAAAAAAACCACCTGATCAGGTGGTTTTTTTGTGTGCCGCTTTAAATCAGAACAGTTGAACCGAAGGCTTCTCTTTGGAGATGGTTTCGGTCTGCCCGGTCCTTTCGTACCAGCCGCCGCCGAGGGCCTTGTACAGGTTGACCTCGCTGGTCAGCTGCGACAGGCGATCGGTGATCAGCGTTTGTTGCGCACTGAACAACGAGCGCTGGGCGTCGAGGAAGGTCAGGTTGCTGTCGATACCGATCCGGTAGCGACGCTCGGCCAGACGATAGTAGTCCTGGTTGGCCGCGACGAAGTCACGTTGCGCCTGGAGCTGCTCGTCGTAGGTCTTGCGCGAAGCCAGGCCGTCAGACACTTCCTGGAAGGCGGTTTGAATCGCCTTCTCGTAGTTGGCGACGCTGATTTCTTTCTGGATCTTCGAGTAGTCCAGGCTGGCGCGCAGGTTGCCGGCGTTGAAGATCGGGATATTGATGCTCGGCTGGAACAGCCAGGTTCCCGAGCCTCCCTTGAACAGGCCGGACAGCTCAGTGCTGCTGGTCCCGGCACTGGCCGTCAGGCTGATGCTCGGGAAGAACGCTGCGCGTGCTGCGCCAATGTTGGCGTTGGCTGCCTTGAGCGTATGCTCGGCCTCCAGAATGTCCGGACGACGCTGCAGCAGATCGGACGGCAGGCCAGCCGGCATTTCGGTCAGCATGTCGGAATCCAGCAAGTGGCTGGCCGGCAGGTTGTCGGGCAGCCCGGTGCCGAGCAGCAGCACCAGACTGTTCTGATCCTGTGCAACCAGACGCTCGTACTGAGCCAGTTTGGCACGCGCGCTTTCGACGGCGGTGCGTGACTGGCTCAGGTCCAGGGCCGAGGAAACACCGACTTCATTACTGCGCGAGGTCAGGCGATAGCTTTCTTCGTAGGTCTTGAGGGTGTCCTGCGTCAGCTTGAGCAGTTCCTTGTCGGCCTGCCAGGTCATGTAGGCATTGGCGACGCTGGCCACCAGACTGATCTGGGTGCTGCGACGCGCTTCTTCGCTGGAGAAGTAGGTTTCCAGCGCCTGCTCGCTAAGGCTGCGCACCCGGCCAAAGAGGTCCAGCTCGTACGAGCTGACACCCAGCGTTGCCGAATAGCTGCTGGTGATGCCTGCTTGACCGGTCTGCGACTGTTCGGCTGGCACGCGTTGACGAGTACCGCTACCTGTCGCCGAAACAGCAGGGAACAGGTCCGAGCGCTGAATACGGTACTGGGCACGGTAGGCGTCAATGTTCAGGGCCGCGACCCTCAGGTCGCGGTTGTTGAGCAGTGCAGTCTGAATCAGCTGTTGCAGCGCCGGATCATTGAAGAAGTGCCGCCAGCCTTGCTCCGCAGCGGCCATTTTGGCACCTTCGACCGGCGAGTACGCTGGCCCTTGCGGATATTGTGCGGCGACCGGTGCTTCCGGCTGCTTGTACTCGGGGATCAAAGAGCAGCCGCCGAGAATGAACGCGGTAACTGCAAGAGAGATCAATGACTTGCTCATTGGCCAGCCTCATCGTGTGAAATATGTTTCTTCTTGCTCTTGAAGAGCCCTGAAACCGAGACAAAGAACAGGGGCACCCAGAAGATCGCCAGGATAACGGCCGTGATCATACCGCCAATTACACCAGTACCGATCGAATGTTGACTACCTGAACCTGCGCCCGTGGAGATTGCCAGCGGCACAACGCCGAGGATAAACGCCATGGACGTCATGATAATCGGGCGCAGACGCATACGGCACGCCTCGATTGCCGAGTCGACCAGGCTCTTGCCCTGCTCGTGCAGCTCTTTGGCGAACTCGACGATCAGAATGGCGTTCTTCGCCGCCAGACCCACCGTCACCAGCAAGCCCACCTGGAAGAACACGTCGTTGGACAGGCCGCGCAGGCTGGTCGCCATCAGTGCACCGATAACCCCCAGCGGCACCACGAGGATGACCGCGATCGGAATCGACCAGCTTTCATACAGCGCCGCCAGACACAGGAATACCACCAGCAACGACAGCGCGTAGAGGGCAGGGGCCTGCGAGCCGGACAAACGTTCCTCGTAGGACAGACCGGTCCACGAAATGCCGATACCTTGCGGCAGTTTCTTGGCCAGGGCTTCTACCTCGGCCATCGCCTCGCCGCTGCTGTAACCCGGGGCAGGAGTACCGAGCACTTCCTCTGCTGCCACGCCGTTGTAGCGCGACAGTTTCGGTGAGCCGTAGGTCCATTTGCCGCTGGCGAAGGCCGAGAACGGCACCATTTCACCCGAGCTGTTGCGCACGTACCACTTCTTGAGGTCTTCAGGCGTCATACGGGCACCCGCATCGCCCTGGATGTACACCTTCTTCACACGGCCACGGTCGATGAAGTCATTGACGTAGCTGCCACCCAACGCGATGGACAGTGTGTTGTTGATGTCCGACAGGGTAATGCCCAGCGCACTGGCGCGTTCGTCGTCGATGATCAACTGGTATTGCGGCTCGTCGTTCAGCCCGTTCGGACGCACGCCTGCGAGAACCTTGCTCTGCGCCGCCATACCGAGGAACTGGTTACGCGCTTCCATCAGTTTGTCGTGACCCACGCCGCCCTGATCCTGCAGGTAAACGTCGAAACCTGTGGCGTTACCCAGCTCGAGAACAGACGGTGGAACGACCGCAAACACCATTGCGTCGCGCAGGCTGAAGAAATAGCCCTGAGCGCGCTTGGCCAGTTCGAAGACGCTGTTGTTGGAATCCCGTTCTTCCCACGGCTTGAGCATGACGAACGCAATCGCCGAGCTTTGGCCGCGGCCCGCAAAGTTGAAGCCGTTTACCGAGAACACCGACTTCACTGCGCCGCTTTCCTTGGTCAGCAGGTATTCACGCATGTTGTCGATGACTTCCTGCGTACGCTCGGTCGAGGAGCCTGCCGGGGTCTGAATCTGGGCAAAGATGACGCCCTGATCTTCTTCCGGAAGGAACGCGGCCGGGATACGCATGAACATCCAGACCATGCCTGCGCAGATCAGGATATAGCCCAGATAGGCCGGCCATTTGTGCTTGAGCATGTTGCCGACGCCACGTTCGTAGCTCAGAACGCTGCGGTCGAAGGTGCGGTTGAACCAGCCGAAGAAACCACGTTTTGGCTGGCCGTGGGTCTTCTCATCGATAGGCTTGAGCATGGTGGCGCACAGCGCCGGGGTGAAAATCAGGGCGACAACCACCGACAGGGCCATGGCCGAGACGATAGTGATCGAGAATTGCTTGTAGATCACCCCGGTAGAGCCGCCGAAGAACGCCATGGGCAGCAGAACCGCCGACAGCACCAGCGCAATACCGACCAGCGCACCCTGGATCTGGGTCATGGATTTGATCGTGGCGTCGCGCGGGGAGAGCTTTTCCTCCTCCATCACCCGCTCGACGTTTTCCACCACCACAATCGCATCGTCCACCAGCAAGCCGATGGCCAGCACCATACCGAACATGGTCAGGGTGTTGATGGTGAAGCCGAATGCCGCGAGGATGCCGAACGTGCCCAGCAATACCACCGGTACGGTCATGGTCGTGATGACCGTGGCGCGGAAGTTTTGCAGAAACAGGTACATCACCAGGAACACCAGCACGATCGCTTCGATCAGGGTGTGAACCACACCGTTGATCGATTCGCTGACCACTGGCGTGGTGTCATACGGGTACACGACTTTCATGCCTGGCGGGAAGAACGGCTCCAGCGACGAAACGGTCGCACGGATAGCCTTGGCGGTATCCAGTGCGTTGGCGCCGGTCGCGAGTTTGATCGCCAGACCCGATGCCGGTTTACCGTCGAACTGCGAGTCGGTGCTGTAGTTCTCTGCGCCCAGGCCGACAGTCGCGACGTCCTTGAGGCGAACCTGCGAGCCGTCGGTGTTGACCTTGAGGAAGATGTTGCCGAACTGCTCGGCGGTCTGCAGGCGCGTCTTGCCGATGATCGTGGCGTTCAGTTGCTGACCGCTGATGGACGGCAGGCCACCCAACTGGCCGGACGATACCTGAACGTTCTGCGCAGTGATCGCGTTTTTCACGTCCACCGGAGTCAGCTGGAAGTTGTTCAGCTTGGCCGGGTCCAGCCAGATACGCATGGCGTACTGCGAACCGAAGACCTGGAAGTCACCCACACCGGAGGTCCGGGAAATCGGGTCCTGCATGTTCGACACGATGTAGTTGGCCAGGTCTTCCTTGCCCATGCTGCCGTCTTCGGACACCAGGCCGATCACCATCAGGAAGTTCTTCACTGCCTTGGTCACGCGGATACCCTGTTGCTGCACTTCCTGTGGCAACAGCGGGGTCGCGAGGTTGAGCTTGTTCTGTACCTGAACCTGCGCCGTATCGGGGTTGGTGCCCTGATTGAAGGTCGCGGTAATAGTCATGCTGCCGTCGGAGTTACTTTCCGAGCTCACATAACGCAGGTTGTCGATACCGTTGAGCTGTTGCTCGATCACCTGCACCACAGTGTCCTGCACCGTCTGGGCAGAAGCGCCCGGATAGGTAACCTGAATACCGATGGCTGGTGGTGCGATGCTCGGGTACTGGTTGATCGGCAGGCTGGAAATCGACAGCGCACCGACCAGCATGATCACGAGGGCAATAACCCAGGCAAAAATGGGTCGATCAATAAAGAATTTCGACATGGGTTACTCCCCTTTGCTGCCTGCGGCTTTATCAGTGGCCGGGGCAGGTGCCGGGTTTGCTCCTTTGACGTTGGTCGCTTCGGCGACTTTCACTTCGGCGCCTGGTTTGACGTACTGCAAGCCTTCGGTAATGACCCGATCACCTTCTTTCAAGCCGTCTTCGATCAGCCAGTCGCTGCCCACGGTGCGGTTGGCCACCAGCGTACGCATTTCAACCTTGTTGTCCTGGTTGACGATCATGGCGGTCGGCGTGCCTTTCAGGTCGCGGGTCACGCCTTGCTGCGGCGCCAGAATGGCTTTCGCACTGACGCCAGCCTGCAATTGAGCGTGGACGAACATGCCAGGCAGCAGGCGATGTTCCGGGTTCGGGAACACGGCGCGCAAGGTTACCGAGCCTGTGGTCTGGTCAACCGATACTTCGGAGAATTCCAGCTTGCCTTCCTGGCCGTAGACACTGTTGTCTTCCAGCGTCAGCTTGACCTTGGCCGCGTTATCGCCAGCTTTCTGCAGCTTGCCGCTTTCCAGGTCATTGCGCAGTTTGAGCATGTCGGCAGACGACTGAACCACGTCCACGTAGATCGGATCGAGCTGCTGGATGGTTGCCATCGCATCGGTCTGTGCACTGCTCACCAGTGCGCCTTCGGTCACTGCGGAGCGGCCGATACGACCGGAAATAGGTGCCAGCACCTTGGTGTAGCGCAGATTGATCTGGGCGGTCTGCAAGGCGGCCTGAGCTTCCTGCGTGGATGCCTGGGCGGTGTCGTATTCCTGACGGCTTACCGCTTGCTCGCTGACCAGTTGCTTATAGCGATCAGACATCGACTTGGCGGACTGCAGAGTCGCCTTGGCGCTGTTGGCATTGGCCTCATAGACAGCCGGGTCAATCTGATAAAGCTGCTGACCGGCTTTGACGTCGCCACCTTCGGTAAACAGACGTTTGAGAATGATGCCGTTGACCTGAGGGCGTACCTCGGCGACGCGGAATGCGGTGGTCCGGCCTGGCAGCTCGGTGGTCAGGGTATAGGGCTGTGCTTTGAGGGTAACGACGCCGACCTGAGGGGTTTGCGCAGGCGGGGCCGCCTGTTCCTTCTTGCTACAGCCACTGAGCAGGGTTGCCAGGGCGACGGCAGTGACCAGAACGGTAACAGCTGGCTTGAATTGCATGAAGATCCTCGGGGCAGGAGCCTGTTATCTCAACAGTACGTTGAAGTGTAAAAAAATATTTCGGCTAGATAAGTAGCATGCTAAGGAATATACTTACATTCGCGGCTGTTTGTAAACACCGCAATGCGCATTCGGCCACTATTCAGGGAGCCGGGAGCCGATTCGGGACAAGGCGAGACAAATGCCGCCCGGCCATATCTCAAGGCATGACGCAAGACGCGTGCCTGAGGTGAATTTTTTGAGGTCTTATTGCCATGGTTCGTCGCACCAAAGAGGAAGCTCAGATCACTCGCAGCCAGATCCTGGAGGCTGCTGAGCAGGCTTTTTATGAGCGAGGCGTCGCCCGCACCACGCTGGCCGATATTGCGACGCTTGCCGGTGTGACGCGAGGCGCCATTTATTGGCACTTCAATAATAAGGCCGATCTGGTACAGGCCATGCTCGACAGTCTTCAGGAGCCTCTCGACGAAATGGCGGAGGCCAGTCAGAGCGAGGACGAGGAAGACCCGCTGGGCTGTATGAGAAATCTTTTGATTCATTTGTTTCATGAGCTCGCACTGGACCCGAAAACCCGTCGCATCAATGAAATCCTGTTTCACAAGTGCGAGTTTACTGACGAGATGTGTGATTTTCGTCGTCAGCGTCAGGACAACGCCATACAGTGCCACGACCGGATCACCCTGGGGCTGAACAATGCCGTGCGCCAGGGGCAACTTCCCAAAGATCTTGATACGGCCCGGGCCGCAGTCGCCCTGTTTTCTTACGTCAATGGCATCATTTATCAATGGCTGCTGGTTCCAGACAGCTTTTCATTGCCGGCAGAGGCCGAGCAACTGGTTGATGTGTGTCTGGACATGCTGCGCTTCAGCCCTACGCTAAGAATCAGCAAGGCTTCCTGACTGAAGATGACAGGCCTTGGAGCATGCCGGTTCAGTCGGGCCGTTATCTTTCATACAAAGCCTAACTCCAATTCGTATTTTTTATACAGTGTGTTTACCGACTGTTTACCCGTCCTGATCTATTGCACTCACCGATTGCTGCCGACCGGGTATTGATCCGACAAAATATTGTAGGAAGTGGGTAGGACATTTCCTGATACATGTAGCTGATTTCCCAAAGTAATTTCCGAGTATTGCCCCGCGGGAAAACTCCCTTCACTCTTCGGCTCCGGAAAGATCAGAAGAGAGGAAGGTTGCATGTTTTTGCCGAATCTTGCGCCCATGTGCCCTGAAATCAACGCCAGATCCGCTGAAATGTACGCGCGTGGGCAGGGTCGTGGCTTGCGTAAGCGCAGGTCTGCATCGGACGTGATCGAAACATGCAAAGGGCATGCAGGCATGAGCGTAAATCTGGCTCTCTCGATCAAGGGGAGGGCAGAGCATGTCGGACACTACAACTGATGCTGTGAGGCTGCTGGCCGGAGTCGCGCAGCAATCCGAACGGGTTGCCATGGATTCTGAATTGGGGACACCCGTCATTCGGCTTGGGTTGATCACTACACTGTATTTCCGCAATGGTCACACGCTGGAGATGAAGCGTCGGGTCGAAGCCTGCTTTTCGCGCTTCTATGAGGCGTTCAAGCCGAAACTCAAATGGCAACTGTTCAAGCGCATGCGTCGCTTGAGCGCATCGGGGTTTGCGTCGACCCGGCGTCAGGTTGTCGAGAGCCTCCCGGACGAGCAGTTCATCTGGTCTATCGCCAGTGCGACCCAGGCCGAGGTCGCCATGTACAGCCTGTTTGTCATGAACACCCCGCAGGGGCAAGCCGACAACGATCGCTCTTGCCTGAAAATGGTCTTGCCCTGGTCCTGCCTGACCGAGCCTGACGGTTTGAAGAACTATGAAGCCTGGATCCGCTATCTAAGCAGCGAAGTGCAGGCCGAGCATGGTTTTGGCGGGCTCGCCTGTGTATTGCCTTGCGATGGGCACCAGTATTTACCCTGGGAGTATCGACTGGCTCAGGACTACATCGGGTTGATGGTCGATCCCGGTCCGCACATTGAAAGCCTGCGTTTGCTGGACCGTATAAAGGGCGTCAGCTGGTATACGGTGCTGGGCGAAGGGTTTGTCAGGCAGCTGGGAGGGAGCGACAGATTGCGGGGCGAGATGAGCGCGCACAGCGACATCGTGTTTCATAGCTATCGCAACGGGTTGATCATTCGGGCGGGTGCGGTGCCTGAGTTGGGTGGTCGAGGCCTGCCGCCGCAACCTTATGTGACGGTCAACCGGATGATCAAACCGGTTCGCCTGCAGGATACCGGCAACCTTCATCCCTACCTTGCTCCCGGTATCGGCTTTACCGAGGAAACCACCGCGCAATGGTATGCGCGATTTGATGAAAAACCGCTGCCGCCGGTTGATGCGGGGCAGGCATGCCCTCGATCTGGCTGCTGGTTCAGCAGCGCACAGTTTGGCTCTCGTCGACATTTCGACGAAGGTGAACTCATGCCGGCGTTCACCCATATAAAAAGCAAGAAAACCCAGTGGTTCTGGGCCGGGATGTCGTCCTGAGTCAGCGCGTCGAGCTAATCGCGGCCTCGCAATAGCGTATTGGGCATTGCTACGGCTGCGGCAAGGCCGAGCAGCGAAATGGCCGCACTGGTGATCAGCAGGTTTCTGAAGGTCAGCGCCAGTTCGGCTCGCAGTGTTTCCAGAGCCGGTCCGGTTGCTGCATTAAGGCTGTCGAGCAGGACATTACCGGAGCTGCCTTCGCCACCCAGCGCTCCCGAGCCGGGCAGACCGACACCGGTATGCTGCAACATAGCCAGCAGCAGCGCCGACATCAACGCTACGCCTACTGCACCACCCAGCGAGCGGAACAGATTGGTTGTGCTGGTGGCCACGCCCATATCCCTTGGTTGAACCGAGTTCTGGGTACCGACCAATGAAGTGGGGAACTGCATGCCGGTGGCGATGCCGGTCAGGACCATGAACAGGCTCATCGCTATCAGCGATTGGGGAGGCGTGAAGGCCATGCCCAGAATCGCGATGGGCATCAGCAACGCCCCGGTCAGGATAAGTGGTTTGTAGCGCCCGGTTTGCGCGGTGCGTCGCCCGGCGAAATAGGCACCCATCGGCATGCCGATCGCCAGCGGAAGCAGGTGCAGGGCGGCACTGTCTGCACCGCCACCGGTGACGGTCTGGTAACGCAACGGCATCAGGACGATCAGGGAAATAGCCTGAAAGCTGGTAAAGAACACCGTGCACCAGCAAAGCACGGCACTTTTATTGGTGAACAGGTGCATGGGCAACAGGGGCTCGGCGGTGCGGCGTTCGTACCAGACGAAAATGCCCAGCGTCAGCAGGGCGGTGCCCAGTAACAGCTGAACCTCTAAATCGCCCAGACCATGCCCCTGACCAATTTCGGTAACTCCCAGCAGCAGCGCGGTCAGGCCGATGATCATCAGCACCGTACCCAGGTAGTCGATAATCGGTTTGCGCTGTGGCACCGGCAGGCCGACCAGGGTTCGATATGCGACGATCAGCGCGGCGGCCCCCAAGGGCAGATTGATCAGGAACACCCAGCGCCATGACAGGTATTCGGTCATCAAACCGCCCAACACCGGGCCCGCAACGCTGGCCAGGGCGTACATGCTGCTGAAGTAACCCTGATAGCGGCCCCGCTCACGAGGCGGAACAATGTCGGCGATGATTGCCTGGCTTACCGAAACCATGCCGCCTGCACCGATGCCTTGAAGGACGCGCGCCAGCACCAGTTGTTCCATGCTCTGCGCCATGCCACAGAACAAAGAGGCGAGGGTGAAAAGCCCCAGGCCGAACAGCATCAGTTTACGCCGCCCGTATAGATCGCCCAGCTTGCCGTAGATCGGCACTGCAACGGTCAGGGAAACCATATACGCGGAAATGACCCACGCCAGCAGATCGATGTCCCTGAACTGGGCGGAAATGGCAGGCATCGAAACGGCAACGATGGTCTGATCCAGCGCGCTGAGCAATACCGCCATCATCAACGCAAACAGAATGCTGCGAATGGCCGGAGGCGTTTGAGTAAGACTGGTCAAGGCAAAACCTGATGGCAGTGTTGACCCGCCGCAAGTGTGGCGGGAGAGTCTGGCCAGTCTAATCCGATAGCTTGCTAATCGATAGCTGCCTTTGCTGAACGATGACGCAATTCATGCTCCGCAAGCGTCATCGCAAGGCGCTGAAGGTGGCATCGGTTGGCACGCAATGGCCAAACGTACAGCTGGAGACATAGGGGGCCTGGCGCGCCAGTTCGTTACGATAGGCACCGGCGCTGTACACGGCCAATACCGCCAGAGCTCCTGCGACAACCATGCATTTTCTTGTTATTGCTTTCATGACGCACTCCTTACCTCGGCTACAGAGCAGTTTGAAAGAACTGATTAAAGTGTAGGACACGGTTGAAGTTTGCGTCGGTAGTCATCATCTGCGCTTGCTGCGTGACGAATGCGCTGGAAGACGCGCTAGAATTCGCGCTTTGATTTATGAGCAGGGTCCAGACGCATGGCACGCAAGGAATACAACGGGTTTGAAGTGGTGTCGGCAGTCATGCCTTCCGAGCAGGGGTACAACGCGGCAATTGCCATCAAGGGGTTGGGTGCCGGCGGAGCGCCGCGCTTTCATGCGCTGCTGCCGGACCAGAAGTTCAAGACTGCCGATGACGCCGACCTGGCCGCTGCACAGGAACTGCAGCGGCTGATCGACATTGATGCCGAGGGCGAGCCGGTATGGGGCGATTCCTGATCAGGCGCCTGGACGGAACATCTTGAACAGCGCTTCCGGCCCCAGCTGGAAGTAATCTGCAGGACCGCCGCCACGCAGGATCGGCTCAGCGGCCGCGGTGTCATAAACACCGTCCTTGAGCAGGGATTTCTCGATGTGTACGGCCACCACTTCGCCCAGAATCAGCCAACTGGGCACCAGCTCCTTGTCGGCGCGTTGCAATTGAATGATCTGGGTGACTTTGCATTCGAACGACACCGGCGTCTCCAGCACACGTGGGACCGAAACGATATGGGAGGCCAGTGGCGTGAGGTTGGCCAGCTCGAACTCGCTGACATCCGGCGCTACCGGGGCACAGCTCTGGTTCATGGCTTCAGCCAGCGAGCGGGTCGCAAGATTCCAGACAAACTCACCGGTCTGCTCGATGTTATTGAGACTGTCCTTGCGACCAACGCTGCAGAACCCAATGATGGGGGGCACATAGTTGAACGCATTGAAGAAACTGTAGGGTGCGAGATTCAATTTGCCGTTGGCATCCTGCGATGAAATCCAGCCGATCGGGCGTGGCCCTACAATCGCGTTGAACGGGTCATGCGGCAGGCCGTGACCCTTGGATGGCTCGTAGGAGTGAATAGCGTCTGACATGCTCGATTCCTGATGGGCTCTGTAGGATGCGGACATAGTGCTGCGCATTTGCAGAGGATGCCAGAGCAGCGTGTATTTCCGCCTGGGCCAGACATGAAGAAGCCCGACATCGGCCGGGCTTGGGGCGTTGCGTGGGCTATCAACCCAGACGATTGGCACCTACGCGGTCTGCACCATCAGCGGCCAGACGGTTGGCACCGACGTGGTCTGCACCATCGGCGGCCTGACGGTTTGCACCGACACGGTCCGCGCCATCAGCGGCCAGGCGATTGGCACCGACGTGGTCTGCACCATCGGCAGCCTGACGATTCGCACCGACACGGTCTGCGCCGTCAGCAGCGACACGAATTGAACCGACATTAGTGTGTTTGGTGCCGCCTTCAGCAACGATGGTCGAGCGGGACATATCGTTTTGAACAGTTGTGACTGGAAGTGCAAAGGCGCTGGAAGCCAGAACAGAGAAAGCCAGGCCGAAGATCAATTTAGTGGTTTTCATGATGATGTCTCCAATGAGTGTCGGGTGAGTTGTCATCCCGGTATGGAGGCAATGCTACGCGCCAGCGGATTATTAAGAAGTTAATCGGATTGCTAGCGACCATCGCTGAAAATGATAGTTGGCTGTGATGCTCTGATTTCGGGCCTTGCAGGCGATGTTGCGTTATCGAGGTGCATATTTTGAAAAATCTTGTAATAAAGCCACTTGACAAAATGGAAGTGTAATTTTTTCAATGTCTTATCGCTGATTGGTCTCGAAAGTGTGCACTGTATTGAAACACTTTGTAGCAAGTGCTCATGTCGTTTCAGGGGGCGATGATGAAGGTTGTATCGATGTAACCGATATTGTGTTTCTCACACCGGCGTGGAAACGGCACGCCAACTCAGGCGTGGGCATGCCGCTCAGGCGTGTTAACGAAGAGTGATCAATCTGTCTCGATCCGCGAATGTTTGCGCGTGTCTTTCATGAAGACATACACCAGCAGCGAACAGGCGATGCACGCGGTTACGTACCAGTAGTAGCCGGTTTCCATGCCGATGCTCTTGAACCACAGTGCGATGTATTCCGCAGTACCGCCGAAAATCGACACTGTCAGTGCATACGGCAGGCCGACACCCAGCGCACGGATCTCGGTCGGAAACAGCTCGGCCTTGACCACTGCGTTGATCGAGGTGTAACCGCTGACGATGATCAGCGCCGCCATGATCAGGAAGAACGCGCCCCACCAGGTCTGAATGGTATGCAGCGTGGTCAGGATCGGTACGGTACACAGCGTTCCCAGTACGCCAAACGCAATCAGGATCGGACGCCGCCCGACCTTGTCGGACAGGGCGCCAATCACCGGCTGCAACAGCATGAACAGAAACAGCGTCGCGGCTGATATCGAGGTCGAGTCGGTGATGCTCATGCCGACGGTGTTGACCAGGTACTTCTGCATGTACGTGGTGTAGGTATAGAAAGCCAGGGTCCCGCCCATTGTCAGGCCGACTACGGTCATCAGTTCCTTGGGATGACGCATCAATGTGCGCATCAGGTTTTCCTTGGACTTTTCCTTTTTCTTGCGGGTGAACGACTCGGTTTCTTCCATGCCACGGCGCAGAAACAGCGCAACCACTGCACACAGGGCACCGATGACAAACGGGATACGCCAGCCCCAGGCATACAGCTGCTCGGTGGTCAGCGTCTGCTGCAGCACGATCAACACGCCCAGCGCGATGAGTTGGCCGGAAATCAGCGTGACGTACTGGAAGCTGGAAAAGAAGCCGCGACGTTCCTTGCTGGCCATTTCGCTGAGGTAGGTGGCCGAGGTGCCATATTCACCCCCGACAGACAGGCCCTGCAGCAGTCGGGCGAACACCAGCAGGATCGGGGCACCGACGCCGATGCTCTCATAGCCCGGGGTCAGGGCAATGATCAGCGAGCCGAAACACATCAGCAGTACCGATGCCATCAGCGCAGCCTTGCGCCCCTTGTAGTCAGCGTAAAGCCCCATCAGCCAGCCACCGATAGGCCGCATCAGAAAGCCCACGGCAAAAATCGCGGCGGTGTTGAGCAGTTGTGCGGTGGTGTCGCCCTTGGGGAAGAACGCTTTGGCGAAGTACAGCGAGAAAGCGGCGTAGACGTACCAGTCGTACCACTCGACCATGTTGCCGACCGAGCCGCTGAAAATGGATTTCAAACGGCTGGAAGTGGTTTTTTGGCCAGCAGCAGTAGCAGCCGACCCACGGGAGGCGGGATTGGAAGTTTCCATGGTGTTCCTTGTTTTTCATTATTTTTGGAAGGAGGCATTGGATGCCCTGCCTGTGACATAGCAGGAGCTGTGCCACACCATGAGAGCCTGTTCTAGAGCGGTTGAGAGACTTTGATGAGCAAGAATCCGCTTATCTGCCCGATTGAGGTAGGCGGATTCTTGCCGATGGGTACTCAAGCGAGGTTAGTGACTGCGTGCAGGGCCGAACACAATCACGCCCACGACGAAAGCGAGCATCAGACCCAGAACGATCATGATTGCCTTGAAGGTATTTCTGACGCAGAAGGCTTTTACGCTATCCCAGCCTCCGGTCCTGACGGAAATGGCGTCCTGAAAACATGAAATCCGGTACGGCGACAGCACGATCCATAGCAGCAGGACTGCGCCATACAGCGCTGCCAGTACGGGCCCTTTCTGTACACAGACGTAGCCTAGCGTGACGATCGGAATACCGTGGCGCAGCGCCAGCGCCTGATAACCGGGCCAGCTCAGGTAATCGGGCAGCAAGCGCGCACTCCAGCGCATATCCACCGGCTTGATACGCTCAGCGAAAGGGCGCCAGAACGACATGAATATATGGATGACAGGCAGGAGGAAAACCGGCGCGGTCAGCGCAAGGCCAGCTATTTCGTACCAGGTGACGTTGCTGCCGGAAGGGTCCAGTGATGCCGTCGTGAAGATCGTCAATACGCCGAAAAAATAGGCCCTGAGATTGAGATTGGATGACACCTGCTCAGGCAATTTACGCCAGGATTGTACGTCGGCGTCCGGGAACTCTTGCATGGCATCCGGGAACCGGTGAATCAGGTCGGACGCCAGTTTTTCGCAGGCTTGCCACAGCTCTTGATTACCGTGCCTTGCCAGTCGCAGCCTTTCATCCAGGGGTGGTGGTTGCAGAAGAAGACGCGCAGCCATGGCCTCGGGACTGTCTTGTGAGGCTTCGAGCAGTTTCTGCTGGTGTGCGACGAATGCCTTCTTTTCACAACGCTGGACCAGATTCATCCACAGGGAAAGCGGCCCTGCATACACGTCATGTTTCTGATCCCAGGCAAAAAGGCTGCTCAAGCGTTCGAACAGGGCAGGGGACCAGTCATGGTTGTTGAGCAGCAGTGTCATGGTCCACTGTTCAAGTTGCTCCTGGCGATCAAATGATGTCAGCCATGGCTGCTGCCGGAGTGCCTTGAGCGCATCGAGAAAGGCACGTTCCTCGTTGTTTTCGAGCATGGCATGAAATGACTCAAGCGAGCTGTCCAGCAGAGCCTGAGTCAGCCGATGTGCCTGATGAGTCCTGAGCTGCACTTTTTGCCAGGGTGTCAGCCAATGCAGTTGTTCGACGGCGGCCTTGATCAGCGCCTGATTGTCCTCCGGGTCCAGCAGGCAACGCCGGGCCAGATGTTGCTGGAAGAGCTCATCGCAGCCTTGATCCTGGGCTATCTGACGTTGTGAGTGCAGGTTTTCCGGTGTGGTCTGACTGGCTTGCTCATACCAGCTCAACTCTACTGCCGGGCGGGCAGGAGGCTCGGCCATGTCGAATGCCGGGTGTACCTGTCGATGGTCCGGTCGGACTACCAGCGCAGGCTCATCAAGGGGCAGGGATTCGTGGGGCTGACCAGCAACTGCCCAGACGTCACTGCCCTCATCGTCGTCTTCAGCACGATTTCTTGCCCAGTTCAGCGCCTGCTCGTAAGCATCGCGCAGCGCCTGAAAGGCAACCGGGTCGTCGTCGGGACGTGTGGTTTTCAACAGCCTGGCGTATTGGCGCTTGATGCTGCGCTCGTCGGCATCATGGCCCAGATCCAGTACGCTCCAGCAATCCATTGCCGTCACCATTCACCTCGTTCGAAACGGTCTGCTTCCTGTTCGAGCTGTTTGCGCAGTTCATTGATCTGCCGGTCATCCTGGGTTTCCAGCACGCGCTGGAATTGTGCAGCCCAGACTCCGATAGTTTCACGTGCCTCGCCCAGATACTCCTGATAGAGCCGTTCCAGACGTGCTGTCAGGTGAGTGTTGACCTGTTGTTCGCGAGGATGAACCTTGAGCGCTTCCAGCACCTTGAGTCGTTCACGGATTTCGGCGGGTGTCATGACCCCGGGGTTGTTCTCGATAACCAGCTTGTGATTTTCGCCGGTCATCTGGATCCGCACATCGGCCTCCAGCAGGCCGTTGTTGTCGTATGTGAAACGCACGTCCAGTTCGACCTCGCCGGCCTTGGCTTTCGGCACGGGAATATTCAGTTCGCCCAGCGCGATGTTGTCTTTGACCAGGCGGCTTTCACCTTGAAAGATCCGCAGCAGAACGTGCTCCTGGTTGTCGGCAACCGTGTTCACGGTACGCACCCGGCTGACCGGCACCACGCTGTTGCGCTCGATGATCGGAAGGTAATGCCCGGACTGATAGCCGTTGAACACGTATTGTGTGGTTTCGATACCCAGGGTGTAGGGGCACACGTCGGTCAAAACGACTTCTTCCAGCGCCGCATCGCGCTGCTTGAGTGCTGCCTGAATCGCAGCACCCTGCGCGACGACCTCATCCGGGTTGAGCGTGATGGCCGGAAAACGCCCGAACATCCCGGCGGCCAGTTTGCGGATTAGCGGCATACGTGTAGTGCCGCCCACCAGCAGGATTTCGTCCAGATCTGCGACGCGAATTTTCGCATCGCGCAAGGCTCGCTCGATGGGCGCGCGCAGGCGGGCCAGCAGAGGCGCAAACAGATCATTCATCTGCTCTTGCGTGATTGTCTTGCGCCATTCGCGGTCGGCATGGCGCAGCACGAAATCGACACTGTTTTCCTGGCCCAGCGCCTTGCGCACGCGCTCGGCTTCACGTCGTAGCGAGGGCGTTACCAGTTCCTTGCCGGGGAAGTCCTGCTCATCTCGGTGCAGGGTCAGAAAGTGCTCGACCAGCAGACGGTCGAAGTCTTCACCCCCCAGGAAGTTGTCGCCTGCACTGGCACGCACCTCCATCACGCCGTCGAAGAGTTCGAGGATCGAGATGTCGAACGTGCCGCCGCCCAGGTCGAAGACCAGAAACGAGGTTTCGCCTTCCTTCTGATGAAGTCCGTAGGCCAGGGCTGCTGCTGTCGGCTCGTTGATGAGCTTCTCGACCTTGAGGCCGGCCAGCTCCCCGGCAATGCGCGTCGCTTTACGCTGAGCGTCACTGAAGTATGCCGGAACGCTGATCACCGCCTCGGTGACAGGCTCGCCGAACGCGCGCTCGACGTCGGCTTTAAGACTCTTGAGCACCAGTGAAGACAACTCTTCCGGGCGATAGGTGGCAGATCCCAGGCGAATCTCCTGAGCGCTGCCCATATAACGCTTGAACAGCGCCGTGGTTTTGTCCGGGTGAGTTTGCAGACGTTCGCGCGCCGCCTTGCCGACCAGAATCTGCCCCTCGTCGTCCAGCCCGACCACACTTGGAGTCAGTGTTTCTCCCAACGCATTGGTAACCAGCTCGCTGCTGCCGTCGCGCCAGACAGCCACCAGGCTGTTGGTGGTGCCCAGGTCAATACCGACGATCATCTCAAAAATGCTCCCTGCTCAAGGATTGTTGCAATGTTTTGCGTGATTCTGAATCAAGGCGACAGGTGTTGTCTTGGTTTTATGCGTCGGGAATGCCTGCTGGCACCCCGCGTCAGGATGCCTTTGCAGCATTATTATTCTCCAGTGCGACTCACCGCCCTGTGCAGGATCGCCGCCAGATCTTCTCTGGAGTAGGGTTTTTGCAACAGGTCGAAGCGGTGTGTTTCGTCCTGAGCGATCGTTGCAAATTCAGTGCTGTAGCCGGAGGTGAGGACGACCGGCATCCAGGGATAACGAGCTTCGATTTCAGCGTACAGTTCCAGCCCGCTCATGCCGGGCATCGCGATATCCGAAAACACCACATGAAAGTTTTCCGGGTTACCGGACAACTCATGCAGCGCCTCGGTGGCACTCTTGACCCAAAGCACCTGAAAACCAAGCTGCTCAAGCATCGGTCGGGTAAACGTGCCGATGTCCTGATTGTCCTCGACCATCAAAACGCAAAGACCGGGCAAAGCGGCAGGCGCGCAGTGCTTGTCTTGCGCGACGACTTCGTGATTTTTTGCACTCGGCAGACATAGCGTGAAGCAGCTGCCTCTGCCCAGTTCGCTTTCAACCAGCACTTCGCCGCCCGATTGTTTGGCAAAGCCGAATACCTGCGACAACCCCAGCCCTGTACCCTGTCCCACGCTTTTGGTGGTGTAGAACGGTTCAAAGATCATGCCCAGTTTTTCCTTGGCGATACCCGCGCCGGTATCGGTCAGCGACACCTTCACATAATCGCCATCGCTGAGTGAGGCAGGCTGATCGGCAGTGGGGCAGGCAGCGCATTCAACGCTTATGCTGAGTCGGCCCGCGCCCGACATTGCATCGCGTGCGTTGACCACCATATTGACCAGCGCAGTGTCGAACTGGCTGCCATCGGCGAAGATAAAGCACGGCTCGGCAGGCAGGTCGATGCTCACCTGAATGCGTGCGCCGGTGAGCGTATCCATCATCTCGCCAATACGCGCCACACTCTTGCAGACATCGAACACTTCCGGCTGCAAGGCCTGACGGCGGGCGAAGGCCAGCAACTGACCGGTCAGACGAGCCGCCCGGTCTACCGTACTGGAAATGGCCTCGACGTACTTCACACGGCGATGCTCTTCAAGGTTAGGTGCCTTCAACAGGTCGCTGCAGGAGCGGATTACCGTCAACAGGTTATTGAAGTCGTGCGCCACACCGCCGGTGAGTTGGCCGATAGCCTCCAGTTTCTGCGCTTGATGCAGGGCCTCCTGGGACAGACGCAACGCTGCATTGGCCTCTTCCTCGGCCTGAATGTCACGGCCGACGGCATGAATGTATTGCTGGTCCGGCACGGCAGTCCACGAGATGGTCCGGTACGAACCGTCCAGATGACGATAGCGATTCTTGAAGTGAGGAATGGTCTGGCCGTTTTCCAGCCCGCTCATGGCGGCCAGCGTACTGTCCACGTCTTCAGGATGTACCAGCCCCAGGAACTGGCTGTCGAGCAGTTGTTCTTCCGACCAGCCGAGAGCCTGAGTCCAGGCCGGATTGACCGCGCAGATGATCCCGTCGAATTGCGCCACCAGCATCAGGTCAGTCGACAGGCGCCAGATGCGGTCACGGTCACGGGTGCGCTCGATCACACGCTGCTCAAGCGTTTCGTTGAGAGACATCAGCGCTTGTTCAGCGTCTCGGAGCTGGGTCATGTCGCGGGACACGCACAGAATTTTCTCCGGCTTGCCGTCCTTGCCGAAGATCGGACTGACTTGCACATGCCACCATTTGACAGTGCCCGCCATGGTTTGCGCCGAGCCCATGAAACTGGCGTTCTGACCCGCGCGGGCCGCTTCGACAGCAGCGATGGCGTCCAGATTGCCCTGGTCCTGCCAGAAGTCAGGCCAGGGGCAGCCGCGAATCGCGTTGAAATCGCTGACTTCCATGATCCGCTGACCGCCTTCGCTCATGAAGGTCAGGCGCGAATCGAGGTCCAGCACCTTGATGCAATCATTGATGCTCGACAGAACACGCTCGGTAAACGCTTCGTTTTCATTTTGTCGGGCCTGGGCAATGACTTGGGAAGTGGTTTCATTGACCCGGCAGAACACGCCCTCGATCAGGCCGCTATCGCCGTAGAGCGGCGAATAGGAAAGCGACCACCAGGTCTGCTCGGGCTTGCCGTTGCGGACGATGGTGCGCTCAATATTGTCAGACCGGCGGCTGTGTCCACCAAGCGCCTGCTCGGCCAGCGGGCGCACGGCCTCCCAGGCATCGCCCCACACCGAGGCAATGGGTTGTCCTTGAGCCTGCTCTGCTGCAACGGGCAAAACCTGGGCATAGGCGTCATTGAAAAACAGGACAAAGTCCGGCCCCCAAAGCAGATACATGCTATCGGGGCAACTTAGCATCAGGTTCATTGATGACAGTAGCGCTGCTGGCCATGCTTGCTTCGGTCCCAGCGCAGACGTCGACCAGTCTGTCTCTCGGATGAGCCGGCCCATATCGCCGCCTCCCAGTGGGAGGTCGAGGGGAGTATTCACGGTAGAAAATGCCCCAACTTTCGGACTGCCAATGTGAGCTTGAATAGCCAGGCGGGAATGATGTCATTATGCCTTAAAGCTATCCAGCCATCACGGCCTTACATAGCCGGGACAGTATGCAGACCCGGCAGCGCGGGAAATGTTCGGTTATCGCCAGAAGAAGCTATACAGGATGTGCGCAGCCATCAGTTCAGGAACATTTCCCGTACCAGAGCATGACGCTGCATTTTCTCGTTCAGCGTCCTTCGCGGCAGTTGCAGCTCGTTGAGCACAGCCTTGATATCACCTTTATGACGGGTCAGCGAAGCGCGCAGGCATTGTGCCTCGAAGGCTTCCTGGCGTGCTGCCAGAGAGTGCCCCTGCAATTGAATATCGGGCTGCGTCGGGGTGAGTTCGAGGCCCAGCGCCTGCCGCTCGGCCGCATTGGCCAGCTCGCGTACGTTGCCGGGCCAGTCATGGCTGAGCAACTGGGTCAGGCGCGTGGCGCTGAGTGCTGGAACTTCACGGCCCATGCGTTCGGCGGCGGCTCGGGTGAAGTGGCTGAACAGTTGCGCGATGTCTTCAAGGCGTTCGCGCAACGGCGGCAGACGCAGTTCGGCAACGTTCAGGCGATAGGCCAGATCTTCACGGAAGCGCCCGGCGCGGGCCTCTTCAAGCAGGTCCGGTTTGGTCGCAGCAATGATCCGCAAGTTGACATCGATACTCTGATTCGAACCCAGCCGTTCAAGGCGCTTGTCTTGCAGAACGCGTAGCAGCTTGACCTGTTGCGCCATGGGCATGCTCTCGATTTCGTCAAGAAACACGGTGCCGCCGTCGGCATATTCCAGTCTGCCGATACGTTTGCCCTGTGCACCGGTAAACGCGCCGCTTTCGTGCCCGAACAACTCGGCTTCGAACAGATGCTCGGGGATGGCCGCGCAATTGAGCGCGACAAAAGGTTTGCCGGCGCGTGGACCGAAATCGTGCAGGCAGCGAGCGACCAATTCCTTGCCACTGCCGGTTTCCCCCCGAATGATTACATTGACCGGCAGTTGCGCGAGCTCAAGCACTTGGCGGCGCAAGGTCTGCAGGCTGGGCGACACGCCGAGCAGCGTGGCGTCCAGTCGGATTCTTGCATCTGCCTGTTCATGCAGGCGGCGGTTTTCCAGCACCAGTTGGCGCTTCTCCAGCGCGCGCCGCAGGTTGCTGATCAGCGTTTCGGGGCTGAAGGGCTTTTCCAGAAAATCATAGGCACCTTCGCGCATCGCCTCTACAGCCATTGGCACATCACCATGGCCGGTCAGCAGGATGACCGGCAGGTCCGGGTCCATGCCTTGCAGGCGGCTTAGCAGTTCCAGACCACTCATGCCCGGCATGCGGACGTCGGTCAGCACCACACCGGGGAAATGTTCCGGCAGTTGTGCCAGGCACTCCTCGGCACGGGCGAAGACTTGCACCTCAAACCCCGACAGCGTCAGCCATTGCTCGACGGCTTGCCGAATGGGTGCCTCGTCGTCTACCACGATGACCGAGTTCAACATGCCGGGTCAGGCCTCCAGAAAGTCATTGGGCAGGCTGAACCAGAACACAGCACCTTCGGCATGGTTTTGCGCCTTAAGTTGCCCGCCCAGTTCGTGAATGATGGCGTACGACACGGCCAGGCCAAGGCCCAGACCATCGCCCACAGGTTTGGTGGTGAAAAACGGATCGAAAATACT
The DNA here is from genome assembly GCF_020917325.1 of Pseudomonas savastanoi. Classification (NCBI taxonomy): domain Bacteria; kingdom Pseudomonadati; phylum Pseudomonadota; class Gammaproteobacteria; order Pseudomonadales; family Pseudomonadaceae; genus Pseudomonas; species Pseudomonas savastanoi. The sequence goes on along the minus strand of NZ_CP076652.1, from coordinate 4,713,756 downwards.
GGCCAGGTTTTCCTCGGCGATCCCCGTTCCGTTGTCTTTGACGCTGAGCCGCCATTGCTTGTCGATGGCGTCGATACGCACTTCAAGGCGCCTGGACGGGCGCTCGCGCATGGCGTCCAGTGCATTGCGCAGCAGGTTTATCAGCACCTGCTCCAGACGTATGGCATCGCCACGCACCCACGCGGGACGTGACAGATGCAGCACGCAGTCGATGTGCTCCTCGCGCAGGCGCGGATCGAGCAACAGCAAGGCCTGATCGACTACCGTGGCCAGGTCCAGCCTCTCGCGCAAACCGCTGGGGCTCTTGCGGGCAAAGGTCTTCAGATGGCTGGTCAAGGCGGCCATACGTGTCAATTGTTGATCGACCGGAATCAGCGCTTTGCAGGCTTCATCGATTCGGCCCTGATCCAGCAGCAGCCGTACGGTTGCCAGTTGCATGCGCTGGGCTGTCAGCGGCTGGTTGATTTCGTGGGCCAGCGCTGCCGACATCTGCCCCAGCGCCGCCAGTTTGGCCGACTGGACCAGACCGTCCTGCGCGGTTTGCAGATCACGGGTGCGTTCCTGTACCAGACGCTCCAGTTCGTCCCGGTTGCGCTCCCGTAATCGCGCCAGTCGCCAGCGCTGATAGAGAAACAGAGCCAGAAATACCAGTGCCAGCCAGATACCCGCTGCGGCGAGGCCCGCGTTGCGAATGTCCTCGCTGGACGTGGGTGGCTTGCGCAACAGGTGCAAGGTCCAGTTTTCATCGGGCAGCGGCAGCGACTGCCAAAGATAATCCGTGGTGCCATCCGGGCCTTCGACACGGCTTAGATGACTGTTTTCGCCAAAGCTTTCGATGACCCTACTGCGCAGCGGGGACAGTACTTTCTTGTCGTATTGGCGCGTGCGCAGCAGGTCGGCACGGTCCTCTACAGAAATAGGCAGCAGCTCGCGATAGCGCCAGCCCGATTGATTGGCAATGAAAACGATGCCTTTTTCATCGCTGACCAATAGCAGGTCGTCACCTTGGCCCCACTCCTGCTCAAGGTCCGGAAACTCCAGCTTCACGACCATCGCACCGATGAAGGCCCCCGTATCGTTCACCACCGCACTGGACAAGAAGTACCCAGGGATTCCGGTGGTCACACCGACCGCGTAAAAGCGCCCGGTACCCTGAGCCCGTGTTTGCAGAAAGTAGGGGCGAAAGCCGTAGTTGTGGCCGACATAGCTGTTGGGTGCGCGCCAATTGCTCGCGCTGATTGCCAGACCGTGCAGGTCGAGCAATTCAAGCGTCGATGAATGCGCCGTATTGTTGATTTTTTCCAGCTTGAGATTGAGCGCGTTCTGCACGTCAGCGGCTACCGGACCGCTCAACGCCGCACGTATCTCCGGGTCCAGTGCCAGAACAGAGGGCAGGGCGCGATAACGTTCGATCAGGGTATGCAGGGTATTGGCATACAATGCCAATTGCCCTTCGGCACGCACCGCATCTTCTGATAGCGCGTGACGGTGGGCCTGATGCATCGCAAGCCCGGCGCACAGCACCGCACCGGCCATAATCAGCAGCATGTACAGGGTAATGCGCCAGTAACGATGCTTGAGCGTCATGTTGCGGCCTGATCGGACTCTGCTGGCGCGTTTGCAGACCAATGCCTGCGAACGCGCCATGGACGAGCGTTACAACAGATTGAAGGTCGCTTCCTTCACGGTCTGCGAGTCCAGGCCGATCATGACCTTGAATTCACCAGGTTCCGCAGCGTACTTGAGCTCGCTATTGTAGAACTTGAGGTCGTTTTCACTGAGCGTGAAGTTAACGACTTTTTCCTCGCCAGGCTCAAGCATCACTTTTTCGAAGTTCTTCAGTTCTTTCACCGGGCGACTGATCGAGGCAGCCACATCATGCAGATACAACTGCACCACGGTCGCGCCTGCAACCTTGCCGGTGTTTTTCACGGTTACGCTGGCAGTGAGCTTGCCTTTGCGCGTCATGCTGGCGTCAGACAGCTTGATGTCCGAGACGTCGAACTGCGTATAGCTCAGACCGTAACCGAACGGGAACAGCGGGCCATTGGGCTCCTCGAAATAGTGCGAGGTATAGTTGCCCGGCTTGTCTTCATGATACGGACGGCCGGTATTCAAGTGTGCATAGTAGACCGGCAGTTGACCGATCGAGCGCGGGAACGACATGGCTAGCTTGCCCGACGGGTTGTAGTCGCCGAACAGTACATCCGCCACCGCGTTGCCACCTTCGGTGCCCGGGAACCAGGTTTCGAGCATGGCATCGGCCTGTTCCTGCTCGTCGACCAGTACCAGGGGACGGCCATTCATCAACACCAGCACCAGTGGTTTACCCGTGGCCTTGAGTGCCTTGATCAGGTCACGCTGCTTGCCCGGAATGTTCAGGCTGCTGCGGCTGGCCGACTCATGGGACATACCGCGCGACTCGCCTACCACGGCAACAATCACATCAGCCTGCTCGGCGACCTTGACCGCTTCGTCGATCATTTCCTGCGCGGGACGCGGGTCGACCTCGACTTCCTTCTCGATGAAGTTCAGATAGTTGAGGATGTGCTCGTTGTCACTGACGTTGGCACCACGGGCGTAAACCAGTTTGGCCTTGTCGCCGACCGCGTTGGCCAGCCCTTCATAGACAGTGACCGACTGGTTGGGACGGCCCGCTGCCGACCAGCTGCCGAGCATGTCGAGGTGACTTTGAGCCAATCCACCAATAACCGCGATGGTGCCTTGTTTCTTCAATGGCAGCGTGTCGTTCTGGTTCTTCAGCAGCACCAGTGTCTTGCGCGCAACATCGCGAGCCTCGGCACGGTGCAGGCGGTCGTCGGAATAGGTGTCTGCCGGGTCATCGGCAGCGACGCCGATTCGGCCGTAAGGAGCGGCGAACAGGCCCATGTCGTATTTTGCCCCAAGTACCTCACGCACGGCGCTGTCGATTTCCTTCATGGAAACCTCGCCGTCCTTGACCAGCCCGGGCAACTGCTCGCCATAGGCCACGTCGTTCATGCTCAGATCGACGCCAGCCTTGATCGCCAGCTTGGCGGCCTCGCGAAAGTCCTTGGCCACGCCGTGGTCGATCAGTTCCTTGATCGCGCCATGGTCGCTGATGGTCACGCCCTTGAAGCCCCAGTCCTTGCGCAGCAGATCCTGCATCAGCCATTTGTTGGCGGTCGACGGGACACCATTGATCGAGTTGAGCGCAACCATTACGCCGCCAGCCCCTGCATCGATGCCAGCCTTGTAGGGCGGCAGGTAGTCCTGATACATGCGCGTCATGCTCATGTCCACGGTGTTGTAGTCGCGTCCGCCTTCGACCGCGCCATACAGAGCGAAGTGCTTGACGGCAGCCATGATGCTGTCATTGGCTGCGATGTTCTTGCCCTGGAAAGACCGGACCATCACATCGGAAATGCGTGACACCAGGTAGGTGTCCTCGCCAAAGCCTTCGGAGCTGCGGCCCCAGCGTGGATCGCGGGAAATATCGACCATGGGCGCGAATGTCATGTCGATACTGTCAGCACTTGCCTCTTTAGCCGAAACCCGGCCCATCAGTGCGACGGCGTCCATGTCCCAGCTGGCGGCCATGCCCAGGCTGATCGGGAAAATCGTACGATGACCGTGAACCACGTCGTAGGCAAAAAACATCGGAATTTTCAGACGGCTTTTGGCGACAGCAGCTTCCTGCAGCGGACGATTTTCCGAACGGGTAACGGAGTTGAACGTGCCGCCGATTCTTCCGGCAGCAATTTCCTTGAGAATTTGCGGCTGTGGCATGTCGGCGCTGATGCTGATCAAACGCAACTGGCCGATCTTTTCGTCCAGGGTCATTTGTTTCATGAGTTTGCCGATGAAGGCATTCTTGGCTTGAAGCGTTGTATTGTCCGTGGCGGCGGCGCTTTGGGCCATCACCGACTGACTGGCCATCCCGACCAGCAAACCTAATAAACACAGCTTATTCATGAATGATTTCTCAAGGCTTTTGTCAGCAACTCGCGTTTAATATCCGACAGCCAGTTTTTGGGTTATGGACCTTTGGCGTTATGGTTCGTACAGGGCGCAAGGATAGTTGCCATCCGCTTCACTGTACGAAGTCCCCCAAGGTGTGTACGAAAATGGAGGTTTGATTGACTTTTATACAAACCCTGTTCGATCAGCTATTGACCGCATCAGGCGTTGGCGATGGATTATGCCGGGGAACTTGTGTTTTGGCTAAGGCGTGTCGTTTCAATAGATTCAAAAAAGCACCGGAGGTCTGATTTTGAAGTCTGTTTCACAATGGATGTTGTACGTGGTGATGCTATTGGGAGGTGGGTTGCGTGCCGAGGCGGAGCCAACCGCGCTGGTTTTTCCGCCAATGACCGGCAGTGTGGTCGATGCTGCACAAATGCTCGACAGCCAGACCACAGTTCGTCTGGCCAGACTTCTGCGTGCCCACGAGCAAGCCACCGGCGAGCGCGTTGTAGTGGTGACCCTGGCCGATCTGCAAGGCACGAGCATCGAAGAGTTCGGAGCCCGACTCGGTGATGCCTGGAGCCTTGGGCCGCACGGCGAAGACGACAGCGTTCTGCTGGTGGTTTACCGTGACAAGCGCAAAGTATTCATGGAAGTCGGTGCTGCCCTGAAGGATCGTTTCAATGAAGCCCAGGCCTCCTTGATCATCGATATGTTGATGACGCCCGAGTTTGACGACAATCGTTTTGCGGTCGGCATCGAGCGCGGTACGCGGGCAGTTATCGCGGCTTTGGGCGGTCAGATACCGGATTATCCCGAACCGACGAGACAGATGTCCGAATATGAAGAGCAGACCAGTGACGATCAGGTCTGGCTGATCGCGATTGTTCTGACCCTCATCGTGCTGGGCATCGTGATCATCAGTATCATACGCGGGGCCGCTGCCCGGCCTGCACGTGAAAGGGCCGCTGACCGCAATGGCGGTCGCTTTGGCGGTGGCGGGGCTTCGGGCAACTGGTAGCGGATCGATTGGTCAATGAGGGAAGCATGGCGTTATTGAACAGAGATGAACAGCGGCAGGTCGCCGAAGCGATTGATCGCGTCGAGCAGCGCACCGATGCCGAACTGGTTACGGTACTGGCTGCTCGTGCCGACGACTACGCGTACATGCCGCTGATCTGGGCCGGGTTGATCGGCCTGCTGCTGCCGGGCACGGTCAATTACTGCGTTCAGTGGTTGAGCGCGGACGAACTGATGCTGGCGCAAATGAGTACGTTCATTGTTGTGGCGCTGGTCTGCCGCGTTTCGAACGTGTCGGCCTTGCTGGTGCCGCTTTCGGTTCGGCGCTGGAGAGCCGGAAATCTGGCACGTCGGCAGTTTCTTGAACAAAACCTGCACAAGACCCATGACGGAACCGGCATTCTGGTTTTTGTCAGTGAGGCCGAACGGTATGTCGAAATTCTGGTTGATCATGGCATTGCCAGTCGTCTGCATGACGATACCTGGAAGGCGATGGTCGACGTATTTACCCAGCAGGTCAGAGACGGGCAGACCTTGCAGGGGTTTCTTGGCTGTATCCATGCCTGTGGCGAGTTGCTTGCCGATCACGTTCCAGTGACGCACGGCAGGAATGAGCTGCCGAATCGGCTGGTGGTGTTGGGGTAACGGCAAAAGGCAGATGTCGATTTTATCGACATCTGCCTTGCTTGAAAATCGTCCGGGTCAGACGATACGTTTTACGTCATAAAACGATTTTATGTAGGTCTTCAGTTGTTCGACATGCTGGCTGATCAACGCCGAAGCATCACCTGGCGATGTTATCTGATCCAGAAAATGATAGAGCGATTGATAAACCTTTTTCGCTTCTTGTACCCAAAGTGCTTTGCTCTGAGCGACGCCAGCGAGCCCTGTCAACTCGTCGAGTTTTTCCTTGATTACCTTTGTTTCCTGGGTAGACAGGCGGGAGTCGTCGAGCAGGGCGTTATAGCGCGACCTTAGCCTGTCGCGCTCTCGAGTAAGATCAAGATAAGTCAGGGCGCTGCTGATCTTGTCGAGTAGTTTTTCAAGTCTGGCAATCCCTGCGGAGACCAGCGCAAGTTCTGGCGATGGTGTGATGATGAGCTGTAGCTCCTCCGGGGTAGGCAGTAGTTCCTTGAACAGGTCGGCAATGTTGTACTTTTCAAGCGTACTGATCGTTGCGTCAAGCAGGCGTCGGTCTTCAGCGATTAGAGCCATTGCGCTTTCTAACGTGGCTGATCGTTGGGTGATGCTGTCGATCTGTTGCTGGAGTGTTTCCAGCAAACGATTGCTTTCCAGCGTCAGGTTGATCTGCGCCATATTATCGCTGTGCTCGGCAATGGCCGCCGCGCTGCGGCGTACCGCAGCTGTGATATTCGATATCTGCCGAATGCGCTGCCCGTTCAGCAGGTTGATCGCTTGTTGTTTCTGTTTGTCGCTGAGCGTTGCGTCGGCCTCAATCAGTTGTTGTTTCTGATCGATCGGTTTCAGATTTACAGTATTCAACTGCACGGTGATATTGGCCAGTTCCTGGCGATAGGCCTTGTCTGCGCTAATCAATGCGTCTTGAAGCGGCAGCATTTTTTCTTTCATGGCCGGCAGAAAGTTCAGCTTCAAACTGCTCACCTGCGCAAGAATATTCTGGCGGGCGGCTGTCATGACTTCATTGTCGGGAGGGGTGAGGACCAACGGCTCACTCAGGGTTTCAGTGCTCATGATCATTGTCCTCTCTTGCCGGATTGCTGTTCGCGTTGAAACTGATCCAGTGCACTATCAAATATCTTGAGTAGCTGATTCGCCATGCCTCTTATTTCCCGCCAAGGTGTGACTACGCCGTGAAACTGCATAGCGAAAATCATCAGCGCCTGATCAGTCGTGATCGCTGAAAGTTCACTGGCAGAACGGTCGATATACGCCGCCAGCATGGTCCAGAGGTCTTTCAAATGGGTGGCGCTCTGGTGAGCGTCCATCATGCGAATATTCATGTCTTCAAACAGTATTTGCAGGCTGCGCACGGCGGCTGCCAAAGGAGATTTTTCTTCGAGTTTTTGAACTTTCTGGTTCTTGGAATCCACCATTCGATTTTTTTCTTTTCGGATGTCCTCCGCTTGGGCGCCAAAAATGCCCCCCGTGATAGCGACCCCGATGGGCCCGCCGAAAAGACCCCAGGCAATATTATAAAGGGCGGTTTTATACTCGTTGTTTTTCTGCTCGATTTCCGTCGTCAGTTGTTCGATATCTTTTTCCAGATCCTGGATCTGCTGGTCCAGATCAGAACAATTTGCCAGTTTCACCTTGTCATTGATGCCGGGAATGAGCTGGACGCTGAGGACGGTGCTGAACGTATCGATGTGGTCCGCCAGGGTTTGCGCAGCGTGCTGATGGTTTTTTATTTGTGACGCCGTTTTCTTCAGAAACTCTGCCAGCGTGATACACACCCTCTGATCGGTTTCGCCGAGTGGTACCGGCGCAGTGTTACGGACCTCCTCGATGTTTAAATCGGCAACGGTCAGGTCCAGTTGTCTGGCAAAATCCATTTTTTCGATGTGGTTGATGATCTGTTCGCCCTGTCTCGAGAATTGGGTGGCAAACAATTCAATGGCGAACCCGCTGCGTTTGATGCCATCCTCGATACTGAGCCAGCTCTTGCCATGATTATTGATTGCCTGGTAAGTCACCAGCATATCTTTGGGCTCAAGCCCGGGAATGTAACTTCTTGTAAAACCCAATTGCTGTTCGACACGAGTAAGCGAGGTGGGAATATTCAGGGCGTGACGCTCGTAACGCTTAAGACTGAGGATGTCTTCCCTGGTCAGAATAAGTGCCGCGCTCCGGCCTCCGTTTTTTTCATCATCGAATATGAGGCTCAAGTACTCTACGGGTTTTAAAGTAACCCGTGCGATATCTTCGTTTTCCAAGAGTGCTGCTTGACTCAACATACTGCACGTTCCTTGTACAAGTTATTCTGTTAGAGCAAAAAGCTCCAGGAGTGAGATCTGATCGTCTGTCATCAGTGATGGCGACTATAAAGGTGTTTTTGCGCGCTACAAGTAGTGGCTCGTGATTTTCGGCAGGGATTGTTTTACGGTTTGTGTGTGTTTCTCTTTGGTGTGTAGGGCCGTGCAAACAGTGTGTGTAGTCTTTGAAAAATAGGGGTGCCCTTGACGCGCCGACGCGCCTAAAATGCCGGTCTGATTTTTCGAGTCCCGGCCGGGACGCTTGAGGCACATTTTCAATGTCAGTCATTACCCCCACGTCATCCAGCACTGCGCCCGATCACCGCGCGCAGTTTCTTGGCCTGCTGGACACCAGCCTTTCACAGAACTCGTTGATCAAGCTGGTGCTGGCCAAATACGTGGGCAGCGAGGCCGAATTGCAGCGGGTCATCATCAAGCCGCTGACCGTCAAGGAACAGCCGTGCCTTACCTTCGTGTATCGCTACAAGACCCGCGATATCACCAAGAATTTCCCGCTTGCAGAAGCTGTGGGCGTTATTGCCAGCCTGATACCTGAATCGTTCAAAAACGCGCATCTGCTGTCGCTGACCGACGAGGTGCAACTGGAATTCAGCAAGAAGGGCAAGACCACGCTGTTCAAAAGCAAGGCTCAGCAGGAGCGCGAAGCTCCTTCGGCCGGGCATGATCGTGAGAAAAAACGCTATCTGGAGCTGAGCCGCCCGTTCCTGGCCGAACTGGGTGTGACCAATCGGCAGCATGGGCTGATCCCGGCCATGTCGCGCAAGTGGAAGCAGATCAACAAGTTCATCGAAGTGTTTTCCCATGCCTTGAGTTCATCGCCACTCAAGCTTGATCAACCGATCAAGGTGGCAGACTTCGGCTCAGGCAAGGGCTACCTGACCTTCGCGATCCATGACTACCTGTGCAATACCTTGCAGGCGCAAGGCCAGGTGACCGGTGTCGAGCTGCGTGAGGACATGGTCACCTTGTGCAACAACGCTGCGGCGGGTCTTGAACACCCAGGCCTGACGTTCCAGCACGGCGATGTGCGTACTGTCGCGCCCAGCGCGCTGGATGTGATGATCGCGCTGCATGCCTGTGACATCGCAACCGACTACGCCATTCATATGGGGATTCGCTCCGGTGCCTCGATCATCATGTGCTCGCCGTGCTGCCACAAACAGATTCGCCTGCAGATCCAGAGCCCGGCCTTGCTGAAACCGATGTTGCAATACGGCCTGCATATGGGCCAGCAGGCAGAAATGGTCACTGACAGCCTGCGGGCCTTGTTGCTGGAAGCGTGCGATTACGAGACCAAGGTCTTTGAGTTCATCTCTCTGGAGCACACCAACAAGAACAAGATGATTCTGGCGGTCAAGCGCGCCGAACCGGTCAACCCTGACCTGTTGATCGCGCGTATCCAGGAACTGAAGACGTTTTACGGCATCAGCGAGCAGTGCCTTGAAACGCTGCTGAGGGCGGACGGCTTCATCGGCTGAAATAGCCACCCTGCACACGTAGACCGAAGAATCTTCGACCAACGGTCTGCTATCGGGCTGCTTCGTTGCGCCAGGTCAATGGTTGTACCTCGCACACGGCGGATGCTTGAGCTATCACCCAAGCATCCGAGCTACCCACGAGGGTCCGTCATGATCAGCACCTTTTTCATCCCCGCAGTGAACATCATCGGCACTGGCTGCATTGATGAAGCCATGCTCGCCATTCGCAAATACGGATTTCTCAAGGCGTTGATCGTGACCGACGCAGGGCTGGCCAAGGCCGGGGTGGCCAGTCAGGTCGCGGGGCTGTTGGTGGAGCAGGGCATCGACTCGGTGGTGTATGACGGTGCCAGACCCAATCCGACCATCGCCAACGTCGAGAACGGTCTGGCCTTGCTGCGGGAACGCCAGTGCGATTTCGTGATTTCTCTGGGCGGCGGTTCACCTCACGACTGCGCCAAGGGAATTGCCCTGTGCGCCAGTAACGGTGGGCATATCAGTGACTATGAAGGCGTCGACCGTTCGGCAAAACCCCAGTTGCCGCTGATTGCGATCAACACCACCGCCGGAACCGCCAGCGAAATGACCCGCTTCTGCATCATCACCGATGAAGCGCGCCACGTAAAAATGGCCATCATTGACCGTAACGTGACGCCACTGTTATCCGTAAACGACCCGAACATGATGATTGCCATGCCCAAGTCACTGACCGCCGCCACCGGTATGGATGCCTTGACTCACGCGATAGAGGCCTATGTCTCGACGGCTGCCACTCCGATCACGGATGCCTGCGCGTTGCAGGCCATGGCACTGATTGCCAACAATCTGCGCGACGCCTTCACCAATGGAGCGAACATTACTGCGCGCGAGAACATGGCCTACGCACAGTTTCTGGCCGGCATGGCGTTTAACAACGCATCATTGGGCTATGTACACGCCATGGCGCATCAACTGGGCGGCTTCTATGATTTGCCGCACGGTGTGTGCAACGCCGTATTGCTGCCTCATGTTCAGCGTTTCAATGCGAGCGTCAGCGCTGCGCGGCTGACTGATGTTGCACATGCGATGGGCTGCAATATTCGTGGTCTTTCTCCGCAAGAAGGCGCTCAGGCGGCAATCGAGGCCATTCGCGCACTGTCTGCTGCTGTGGAAATCCCGGCGGGGCTCGCGGTGCTTGGCGTCAAGGAAGAGGATTTCCCGATCCTGGCCACCAATGCCCTGAAAGATGCGTGCGGTCTGACCAATCCGCGTCGTGCCGATCTTGAGCAGATTCAGGAGATATTTCGTCAGGCAATGTGATCAACCGCAACAGACAGGCTAAAAATGGCAACGCTCTTACCCTACACACTTTCGGCCCGGAATATCTGTCTGGATATTTTTGACAGCAACGTACCGCGTTACTTTGATCCTGCGGAGCGCGAGCAATTTGCCAGCTTCCTGCTGGCACCGTTGGGTCATTACTTCGTTGTCGAGCGTGATGGCGATGTTCTGGCTTGCGGGGGATACCTCGTGCTGTCAGACCCGTCAGTGGCCGAGCTTACATGGGGCATGGTCCACGGTGAGCAACACGGTAGCGGCCTGGGCAGGTTTCTGACCCAGGCGAGACTTGATGTCGTAAGGTCATCACCGGGCGTCACCCGTTCCCACATCGATACCAGCCAGCATGTTCAGGGCTTCTACTTGAATCTGGGGTTTGTCGTGACCTCTGTCGAAGTGGACGGGCATGGTCCTGGAATCGACAGTATCAGAATGGAGCTGGCGTTTTCGTGAGTGATGCTCGCGGCTGAACAGAGCCTGACCAAGTCTACAGAATACGAGTAAGGCAGGCCGCTCTGCGTTTAGCATTCAGACTGTTTTCGCGACCCTTCGCGAATGGGACTGGAAGTTCAACAAATGAGGCTTTTGAGTGCTCTTTTGCAGTGCGTTTCTGCTTTGTTCCTGATGCTGTCGGGGGCGCAATACCTGGAGGCAGCGGACTTGCCTGAAGGTTTTGCCAAAGGGGTTACGGGGGGCGGAGCCGCCGCGGCAGTACACCCTTCGACACTTGATCAGCTTCGGTCTGCACTGTGCGCGTCTTACGACTCGCGCGGTGCCTGTACCGATGAAACTCCGCGGGTCATTGTGCTGGAGCACCTGTTCGATTTTCGCGGGAGTCTCGTTGCCAAAGGCAGCGCCGAAACCACCGAACCGGGTTGCATGGTCAAACAGTGTCCGCATGGCGGCGAGCAGCTTGCACTCAATGGTCCCAACAACTTCTGCCAATCCAGGCCACCGGTCATGGTGACCTACGACAATGCAGGGCTGAAGCCACTGAAAGTCGGATCGAACAAGACCCTGATAGGCGTGGGCAAAAAGGCTGGTATCCAAGGTGCGGGGCTGTTCATCGGTGACGGCGCGCATAACGTGATTGTCCGTAACCTGACGCTTTCAGACATCAACCCGAGTGTCGTATGGGGCGGAGATGCGCTCACTCTGAACAAGGCCGATGGCGTGTGGATTGACCACAACACCTTCGCGCGTATCGGCAGACAAATGATCGTGACAGGCTGGGGCACTGCTTCACACGTCACCATTTCCAGCAATGAATTCGACGGTCGCACGCCTTACTCGTCGACCTGCGATGGTCATCATTACTGGGTCTGGCTGTTCCTCGGCAGTCAGGACACGCTGACGCTGTCGAAAAACTACATACACGACGCCTCGGGAAGAGCGCCGCATTCCGGAGGCATGAATAATGCGCAAGTCCGCGCTCAACTGGTCAATAACGTTTTTCAGCGCATGACCTACCAGGGCGCAATCATGTCGCGGACTTCATCCTCACAGTTGCTGGTGGAAGGAAACGATTTTGAAAACGTAGCTCATCCACTGTTCAACGATACGGATCAGCCGGGTACCGCGTTTGCTTTGTTTGGTCCGGGTCCAGCTGGCGCAAACGATGTGTGTATGAGTGTTATTGGAAGAGCGTGTGTGGCGAATCAGCAACAGATGAGTGGCGATGACTATCGTCCTCAGGACACATCTGTGCTGGAGGCTTTCAGGGATTATCGGCAGTTTCTGGTGGTGCCGGTTTCGGCGCAAGAGGCCAGAGGGCAGGTGATGCGTGACGCGGGAGTGGGGAAGATGGATGTTGGTTCATGGGAATCACGATAGCTTCGTGACGTATCGTGATTCCTCGGTTGCCCGCGTAATGGCCAGGCATTGTTAGCCGATGAGGTGCGTGAAGTCCATATCGTCAGTTTGGGTGCGCTTCAGCCTCTGGGTGCAGTAAGGCTGGGCATCCGCAACGCGATATCAACGTGAGGGGATGGCTTTGATATCGTCGACAATGAAGCGAGGCAGTACACGAATATAAAATTTTTCTACGTCGGAATTACCCTTGTTGGTAATAGCTCCGGCCATGGTCCTCATGTTTTCCCAATTGCCCATCGCTCCGGCAGGCTGAAGCGAATCCCGGTACTGGCCAAAGTGCAGCAGTTCCTTCTCCGCTTTTTTTACCGAGACCTGATAGCTGAAGTCCACGCTGCCCATCACCGTATTGTCATCGACGATAAGCGATATGAATCCGCCTTTTGAGTCACCGATACGTCGCTTGTACAAGCCCGTAATGTCCAGCAGGTAATCGGCACTCTCTTTTGTCGTTGCATAACGATGGGCCTGCTTCAGCTGGTTGATCAATTCCAATTCAAGACCCTCTTCTACCTGGGCCCTTGAAAGAAAGCGATCGTTCTCACCTTCCAGGGATATCTTGAAAGATTCAACCCAGTAAGTGGCGGTGGCGGAAATGTAGACCGGGGTGGGCGATACATAGTAATCGGGCTTGGATGCACAGCCTGTAACGCAGGCAATGATCAGCATCAGAATGGCAGCACGCATTTTTCGTCCTTGAGAGTTTAAAGGCGCACGATGAAAGCACAAAATGGGGTTAGGGTGAAGCATGGGTTGGATCAGCGACGGGGTGCAACGCTACCACCGCCGATCTCCTCTATACCGCCCACCCCAGCGTGATCGCTGTCAGCGTCAAATAGCGTAAAGCTTTTGCAAAAGTGACAACCAGCAGAAAGCTCCAAAGCGGCTCACGCAGGACACCGGCGATCATGGTGATAGGGTCACCGATGATAGGCACCCAACTTAGCAACAATGCCCAGCGTCCATGGCGTCTGTAAATGATTTGAGCTTTGTCGAGGTGTCGCTCGCTGATGGGGAACCAGCGCTTGTGCCGAAAGCGTTCAACCGAGCGCCCCAGATACCAGTTCACGACCGACCCCAGAACATTGCCCGTCGTTGCCGTCACCAAAAGAAGAGTCGTCGCGTAGCGTTCCGAAAGGAGCATACCGGCCAGCATTGCCTCAGACTGCAACGGCAGAAGCGTTGCGGCACCAAATGCCACGGCAAAGAGGCCCAGATAGCTGGTCAGCTCGAACACGATGTCATCTCACGAATACAATCCGTTCCAGCCGTGGACACCCACGTACACGCCGACGCAAATGATCAACACGCTGGAAAGATACGGAGCTCGTCGGGCAGCTGCATTGAGCCAGGGAAAACGGCTTGATGCTTTGCGAGCGCCGATAGCGGCAGCGGCTCCGACAGTCACCAAAGTGATTGCCAAACCAATGCTGAAACAAAGCACCATCGCGGCCCCCAGCGTGACTTGCTTCACTTGCAGGCACAGCAGCAAAACAGTGATTGCGGCTGGGCAAGGGATGAGCCCGCCGGTCAAACCGAACATCAGAATCTGACCGTTGCTGACCTCTCGGTGGGTGAACCGCTTGCGAATGTCTTCGGCATGGGCCTTCTCATGAGCATCCTGATAGCCCTCGGCAGCCAGCGTGAATCTTTGCGGATTGCCGTGATCATGGCTATGGCCGTGCTGGTGTTCCAGGTCATGGTCATGGCTTTGATGGTGTATTTCGTGGTCGTGGTGATCGCTGTGGGCACCGTTTTCTTCTTCGAATTTAAACAGCTGCTCGCCACGCCATGTGCGCCACAGCATCCACAGCGCGATGGCGATGATCAGCGCTGAGGACGCAAGTTGAAAGTAGGGCTCGGTCGTTTCGGCATCCAGGCCCTGACCCAAATACATGCCGCCGATGGCGACCAACCAGACAACAGCGGTATGGGAAAGCGTTGCCGCCAGCCCGAGCATGACAGCCTGCTTCACCGATCCCCGAATGGCCACGATGAATGCCGCCATCATGGTTTTGGAGTGCCCTGGCTCCAAGCCGTGCAATGCCCCTAAAAGGATGGCGCTGGGGAAGTACAGCCAAGCGTGGGCACCGCCTCGCTGCAATAAATCGGCAAAGTCGGGCATGTGAGGCCTTACAGGTATTTAGTGATTTGCTTGAAGGCTTCAAGTGGCGCTCGCTCGCCTTTGGCAAGAGCCCCCATGGTGTTTTCAAGGCAGTGATCGATATGATCCTGGATCAGCGTGCGTTTCGCCTGACATATCGCTTTCTCGACTGCATGAAGCTGTTGAGCAATGTCCACGCATTCGCGGCCGTCTTCGATCATGGTGATGATGCTTCGCAAGTGGCCGTCTGCACGCTTGAGACGTTTGATGATCGCCTCGTGTGACTGGTGCGTATGGTCGTGTGGGTGGTCGTGCTCACTCATTGCTCGAGCCTGTTGGGTGAATGATCCAGGCTGGGACCTTATCCTCCCCGGGGGGATAAGGTCAAAGGTGTTGCGCCTGAAGGTGCTATTTGGTTGATTGAGGATGGGACTGGCGGGATGCTGGTTACTCTCAGGCCCCTCTGAACTTGATGGCTTGGGGGCAGTGGCCTGTTAACGTTCGCAGGCCATCTTCAAAAAACAGTCAAGTAGTTGATTTCAGTTTCCAGGGTTCTGAAGCTTGAGCTGGCACGAGCACGTGCTTCGTGCCAAGTCGTTAGCATGTACCAAAGCTTGGTAAGTCGTCATTCCAGACGCTGCGTACTATCGCTTTTTCGGCGGTCAGGTGGCTGGAATGCGTTGATGTATGGATATCAGTCTGACTGAAGATAGAAGCGATACCGAACATGAGCAGCTATACGAAGGAGCGTAGATCCCGTTCGGACAGTGGTAGAGGTTGTCACGCTGCGTGCCATTCGGAGATTTGAGGAGAATCAACGAGTCAGGAAGGAAATGGAGCGGGTAGAGGGAATCGAACCCTTATTTGTCAAAGATCCTTTGAAGCGTGTATTCGTGTAGTCCTCAAACTATCTGGAACCTACGGATTGCGCCGCATTTACCCCAAGCGGCGATTTCGCTGTTCGACCATAGCCGCGTCAGCTTGGGCATGGTTGTGGCTGGTGTCCTTGGAGGAGAGCCTGGGCTGTTGAAGCGGACGCCCAGCGGACGAATGGCTCAAGCCGAGGAGGAATTCTGAGCAAAAGAAAGCCCGCTGGTAAGCGGGCAAAAGAAGCTTTATCACACGTAGGGATAGCTAACGTTCGCATACAGCATGTGAAAAAGAGGTGAAGAACATTGGTCGTGAGAGGCTGCTGACACCCTTTGCTGAAACTGCATCGTTATGCAGCTTCGTCGACCTTCGCTAACCTCTTGAACATTTCGATCTTCTCAAATTCGAGTTCCTTGAGGATCGTCTGCTTCGCTTCATTCTTGTCCAGCCCACGACGAGCCTCATCGAAATCGATCTTCTTAATGCGCAGCTCGATCTCACTCTCCCGATTGTGACCATTGTTGAAGTCGGTAAACGCCAGGGATATCACGCAATGGCCATCCATGGCGGAAAGACTGAACCGAAATTTGGCATCCAGACGGTGGATGAGCAGTGAAGGGCGGTAGTTGGGGTTGCTCAGGAACTCGGAGTCTTCCAGGCTGGTGCCGTGCAGATCTAGACCTCGAATACGCTCCTCCATCCATTCAAGTTCATCAGGCAGCGTGTGTTCTTCGTCGGGTACCAGGCCAATGTCCACCACCTCCTCGAAGGAAACGGTGGCGAACTTGCTATATCGGGTTAAGCCCAATAGATAGTCAAACCGATTCACATTGGTGAAGTCGCAGAAGCGAATCCGGCGTACCTTGGCCTTCTTGCCAATTTGCCCCTTTTCCTTGAACTGATTAATCAAATATTGTGTAACCGCGCGGTTCGTCTGCTTGGTTTCAGGAGCGGTGTGAGTACTGATGATGATCAGCTCATCCTGGGAGTTATTTTTCTGGATTTCAATTGAGGCAGTGAACCGCTTGCGTGAGTCGGCCCAGCTCTTTGATCGATCAAGACGCTCAATTTCAAAGTCCATGCGGATCGCGTCCACCTTTCCAGCAACTGGGAAGAAGCTGGGGGCGTTGATGACTTTAAAATTTTCAAAGTCGAGATCTAGGACTTTGTTCACATCAATGTTTTCAGGAATGCTGTCAATCAGTGTTTCGGTGCCGGCCCACTCAATTATCTGAGTGGTGATTTTGGGGTTGTCCTCTTTCGCAGTGTAGAGCTGCTGCAGCTCAACAAACTCGGTGGGCTTGATCAGCGACAGGGTCAGCGCAGGTATGGTCTGCTCTTTATCCTGTTGCGATGTAAATACGCCGCGCAAGCGAAGCAGATTCTTTAGGTCACCTTTGGACACGAACGGCTGCACGAGGTACGCCCTGAGACTCTCACCTTGGGGCAGAATCGCGTTTTCATCTTCCATATGCATTACGCAATACTCCTAAAATCCGAGCGGTAGCTGACGACTTCCACCAGTTCCGCGAACCCCTTATCGGCAATAGAGGACTTAACTATCGCGGCTTGCCGGCTGTGGGCGCTGAAGCTGTAGTTGGGGAAAGCAATCAGCACCTGCTGCGGGAATTCCGAGGCGACTGAATTTAGGTAACCGATTAGGCGGCGTAACCCTTCTTCGCTGAACTCATCGTCGCAACACACCGCTAGTTTTTTCTTGCCATCGTGCTCAATGAAGAACGGAATGATGCCACTCGTGAGGTATTCGGCGGGCAACACATAGCCAGTGTTTACGCGCTGCGAAGGATCAACGTTCCTGCCAGTAGACGGGTACAGAAATTTGACGTTGGGCGTACCAAAGGTGTTTCGCATGTGCGAAATGGCTTCGTACAGGAAGCAGGCTCGCCGGTTATCGACCACGTAGATCGTTCCATAATTGAAGTCATCCAGCCCTCTGCAGGTGGCGACCTCGGTCACTACGTCGTAATCCTTGACGTCCTTGTCGTTGATCCAGAAAAGCACACCTGCCACGACTTCAGCGCTGATTCCTGTATGACCGACGTTGAGCTGCCTTCGTTGAGAGGAGCGTCTGAAGCACTCGATCGCCATGGCCAGATCAGTAAAATGGCTTTTGAAGGTGTTGGCTGGGGAGTTGGGGTAAGCGTTGGTGGAGAACTTCGAAGAAATGCATAGGTGCTTGAGCACGCCGTCCTCTAACGGCGACCGGCCGGTGTAGACTTAGTCGATACCATGTGACGACCGCTCGGAGCTCGATATCTGGTGTGCGGTAGGCCGTGTGCAGCCAACATCAATCCCCGGTAAGGCAGCTTGCCAACCTATGAACCTCAGAAACGAGAGGACGATGTCTTCCCCGTGCTCACCAATATTTTTTGACCATTCTCCCACCAGCAGACTCCCCAGTTGTTATTAAAAGTGCGCAGCGAGGCCAGCCTCTTGGCTGACCTATGGATTTGGTTCGTGTGGAGAATACTGTAGCGAGAAAAATCGGCTGGGCAAGCAATTTATTAAAAAACCGCTGTAAGCCCCGATTTTGTAGGTTGAATATTGTAAAAAGCAATTTTTGACATTTTGTCAAAATTGCATGATTTCGTGATGTGCCCTGACTTGGTAAAAATTTCACGAATGGTGTAACAGTCCACTTTTTGTATATTGGGTTACACCGTCTGTGTACAGTAATTCTGTTGGGTCGAGTGAATCTCCAGTATCGATGGTCAAATACCCACGCCCTGTGGAAATTTTTGCCAATTCTCCACCGGTCATGGTCGGCTGCCATTGTCGGGGGTTGGTTTTTGAGTAGCTAATTCCTTGGTGCGCCTGGGGAGTGATCTGTGCCTGTTTACCCTTGGCAAACAGTATCGCTGTTTTTGCCAGATTATTTGTTAAGGGTGACGCACCAACTTATGCTAAACGTGTTATCAATGCGGATGACTTGGAACCTGCAGGAGACGTTTATGACGAAGGATGCTCAACACCCCCTCACTGAGTTGATCGCGATTGCTGCTAAAGCCGGTATAGGTTTAGTGCGAGGGGGCGGCTTGCTGACCGCAGGTTATGAAGCGTTGCAGGTGCTGAGCAAGGAGGCCGCTGCGCAAATGGAGCGCAGGTCGCAAAAGCGCTACGAGGAGTTCATCCGAAGCGTTTTCGAGGCGGAGATTACCTCCGACTTGACCGAGTACCTCACTGCCGATGATTACACCGCGCTGCTCTCGGGTTGCATGGCCGACATGGAGAACGAGAATGCCAGGTACTACGGTCGCTTGGCTGCTGCCGTCGGGCGTGGTGAGGTTCAAGGGAGCAGTAGGCGGTTCTTGATCCAGCTTTCTCATCAGCAGGTGCAGATGCTGCGTCAGTCCTATGTCGCGTCCCGTTATGATCTGAAGCCTGGTCAAGGGAGTGGTAGAGTCGATCAGGTGGCAGTTTTGAATCTCAGTGATCCCGTGCAAAAGCACGAATACGCAGAGCTGCTCGCGCGGTCGATGTATTCAGAGAATGAGCTCACAACGCTTGGGGAAATTTTAGTGCGGGCATGCTTTGACGATGCTGAGTTAACGCCTTCGGCTATTGGTTACCGTGCCTGATTCTCCAAATATGTCGATATCATTTATGATTCCGACCAGTTTTCCTTGGTTGATTCATTAATCAATGGTTTCTGGGATGAGGGGATGCGTACTGTCAATCGCGCCGTCACCATCATTGATAGACAACCAATGGCAGTTTTTGCTAATCCCCGTATTATGATTGTTGGCTCTGAGGCCATGCCTGAATATTTACCATCGTTGAAGGCGTGCTTGAGAAAGGCAGATGTTTTATTTGTTTGCCTTCACGACCATGCCGAACATATTCAGGCCCACTACCGCGACAGCACAATTCTTAACTTCGCAGGGCGAGGCGTCACAGACATTGCGGTCACCGTTATCAAGCACGTAAAGATGGTGAATGGTTTGGCATAGGTTGTTGGGAGGGACTCCCGGATCGTCTCAGAGCCGGCAATTGATCAGCTCATCAGTGAGGCGTCGGATATCTCGGCTGGCATGTGAGCGTGGGGCGCAGTCTAATACTGAGTTGAAATATCCATACTGGTCATTCATGGGTTTGTTTTCATTAAACATTTCGATGGCTATTTTATAGGCTGATGTCAGCTCGGTGGTCAGGGGGGGGAAAGGAAGAGCTTCTATTTCCCTTAAAATCATCTCCCGGCGGCGACAGATGTTATATTTGACATAGAGGAGCGATTCCGCTTTCTCCTCGCCAAGGTCTTCAATGTCGCCAATAAATTCTTCTAATTCTGAGCTCACACCGCCAACGTCGCAGTTTGTCAGCAACCCGAAATAACTGGGCGTGGTTTCGCGACAGTCAACGCGCCTGAGTGCAGCAACAAAGGCCCTAGCGCTATCGACTGACATAAGGCAGTTGGAATCCACCACGATCGCTACGAGCTGAGCGTGCCGGCGTATCACATCAACGTTTTTGTTAAAATCGATTAGAACGTAATCATAACGACCAATGAGGTCTTCGAGCGTTTCGGTCGCCTTTTCCTTGCGTCGTAACGCGGCGATCGAGCCATCAAATAGAAACTGCGCCAGGGCTTTATCCTCCGGAGAGGCGAGCGAGGCATTGTCTCTAATTTGTTTGCGAATCTCTTTGACTTCACCAGGAGCAGTGATGAGATCGAACTCATCGTAGAAGTCGATCTGGCTTACGAGGGTTCCTGGAGCTGGGCTGCGGCCTAAATGGCAAGCGGCACGATAAACGCCATCGTTCGTGACGATGGCGACTTTATAGCCGAACTCAATAAGGCAGGCTGCAACATTGATGGTGATTGGGGACTTGCCCACCCCGCCTTTGTACGAAGAAATGGAAAATGCAATGCCAAGCGGATTTGACCCGGCATTGGGTTTCAATTCTTCAAGCATCCTCAGTCCTGACCGAGCAAAGAAACTCCATAGGGCAGCCCGAGATGGCGAGCGTGCAGTGGATGAGTCTTCCGGCGACTCCCAGGCGCGCCAAGTCCGCTCTTTTACTTGAGCCCACTGCGCCGCAAGTTTCACGCTAATTCTTGCTTTCAAACGTAATTGCCGGAGGAGTTCTCGTTGACGGGTATCCATGGTTTTCCTGGCCTGCGTGGGTTGGCTTTGTTGGCGTTGGTGACTGCGCGGTGTTTAGGTGTTATTGGCGTTGCTGGGTGCGAGCGCCCACCCGACAGAAAGGTTAACGAAAGCCTGGGTGCGAAAAAACTATGAACATTGTGCCGGGTCGGCTGGCATGGCTATTGGTTTGCTAGGGCTTCGCGGAGTGGCGAGGGAAGCGAGTAAAGGGGGCGGTAGCGACAGGCGACTGAAGGTCGGTGAGTAAACGGAAAAGGACAATCCGCTTGGCTTTCTAGGCAGACTTGGGAGGGGGAGCTTCGCTTTTTTCGAGGACAGCTGACCGCACCCAGGTAACGCTTGAGCGAGGGGAGTAGGGAGTAAGGGAGGGTGAACCAGAGGCTCAAGATCAAGGGGTGGAGCGGGTAGAGGGAATCGAACCCTCAACTAAAGCTTGGGAAGCTTTCGTTTTACCACTAAACTATACCCGCTCTGGGACCTGCTCTGAGCGGCTGACTTTGTACCAGAACCCTGCCTTGATTTGAAGCGCTAATTTCACCGCGCAGCGATTTCCCTCCTGATCACACCCCCCGCCAGCTGCACATGCGTGTGGGCTGACGGAGAGGCGTTCACGGGTTTCAGAAGGCGAAAGCATGGTGACCCTGAACCCGGTTGTAGACGCTGGGTGACGCGTGTGCCGGTTGCAGGAAGTTCATGAGCGCCTGTTTCGAGTCGCGGCAGGCGGCCTTGTGTTCCATGTCCAGGAAGTGGCCTGTGGCTTCGATGGTGCTGAAGCTGCAGTTCTGCAGGTATCGGGAGAACTGCGCGGCGTCGTTCGCGGAGGTGTACTCGTCCCAGGCGCCATTGATGAACAATACCGGGGCCTTGATGCGCTTTCCTGCTGTCAGGTAGTTGTCCGGGTCAAGCTCCAGTACCTGACTGAAGTGATAGTGCATCTGGTCATATTCATGACCGTCCAGGCTGCTGACGTGGCGATAGTTGACGCGCTTGAACAGCGACGGCAGGTGCTTGCCGATAGTGTTGTTGATCAAATGCCCCATGTCGTAACGGCTATGTGCGCCGAGGTAGTCGAGGCCTTTGTCCAGGTACTCGCGCATGGCACCGTTGATAACCGGTGAGAACGAGCTGATGACCGCGCTTTCGATGCGTCTTGGTTGATGCGCCAGCGCAACCAGCGTAGCTGCGCCGCCCCAGGAGAAGGACAGAACGTGCTCGGCGTTGAAATGGTCGATCAGTTCCAGCAAAAGCTGACCTTCCTCTTCCCGGGTCAGCGGTGCGCCGTGCACGTTGTGTGGCTTGGACCTGCCCGAGTAAGGCTGGTCATACAGCACCACGTTGAAGGTGGGGTAAAGGTTGCGGACGGTCTGAGCAAATGACGCGGTGGTGGCCAGTGAGCCGTTGACCAGAATGATGGTCTTTGCGGCGGCATCGGTGTGATAGAACTCGGTATAAACCCGAAACTGTCCTTGTATGTCCAGCACTGCTTTTTCTGGCGACATAGGTGTAACTCCTGGCGTAAACAGGTAAGCGTGCACATAACGTTGCACGAGTTTCGTGACAGGCAGGCGATAGCCGATTAAAGGCCCATGTCGATCCGACAAGCTGTTCGACAGGTATTGTTATTGGCGGGCAATGTGTCGCGAGCCAGCGGCTCGATACGACAAAGTGTTTCTTGGAATAATGGATTGACTCATCAGTCGCATAAGGACTGACAATCCCAGTCAAGCAGTCGATCCGTTAACCCGCAAGTGTCATTCGTACCTTGTTTGCGTAATCCGCCAAACGGTTGTGACTTTTCAGAACATGCTGATTTCCGCAGCGTGCAACGCTCGGTAGCTGCCGGGTGCCAAGGCGGAGTCCAGCGCCAGCTCGCCAATATTCTCCCGGTGCAGGCGCAGCACTTTGTTATCGAAGTGACCGAACATCCGTTTCACCTGGTGATAGCGACCTTCGACAATAGTCAGGCGTGCGCTACGTGGCCCCAGCAGGGTTAATTGCGCCGGTTGCGTGGTGATGTTCTCAAATGAAAAATACATTCCAGCAGCAAATGTGGCCGCGTAGCGTTCGTCGATCGGTTGTTCGGTCTCGACGTAATACACTTTGGGCATTTTGGTCTTCGGCTGGGTGAGGCGTCGTGACCATTGACCATCGTTGGTAATCAGCATCAGGCCAGTGGTGTTGAAGTCCAGCCGCCCGGCGATATGCAGCTCGTGTCTGTCAGGCTCGTCCAGCAGGTCGAGGACTGTCGGGTGCTGTGTATCAACTGTCGCGCTGACGCAGCCTTCAGGTTTGTGCAGCATGAAATAGCGCGCAGCTTTGCCGGCTTGCAGTATTTCCCCGTCGAGCGCTACGCAACTGAACTCGCGGACTTCGTGGTGCGGGTCGCTGGTTGTTTGCCCGTCTACCTGCACCCGCCCGCTGGCCAGCGCCAGTCGCATGCTTTTGCGATTGAGGCTTGGCAGGTTACTGAGGAAGCGATCAAGACGCATGGCGATAGTGGCTGGCAGGAGATGGGGGGCGCATCTTACTCGTTGATCCGGTCGGCAGGCTGGCCGGATGCAGCCTCCTGGATTCCGGCGCAACGCGGACACAGACACGCCTTGTCGCGAATTTCCGCAGGCAGTGCTTCAAGCAAAGCAGGATCGATGCTTTCCGAAAAGCACCAGCAGGCCTGATCTGCCGTGCGCGGGTCAGCCAGGCTGCACTGGTTGCTGAAGCCGCACAAAGGGCAAAGGCGGGTGTCGTTCATGGCGATTGTCTTGCTCGATGATCGGTGCAGTTGGTTCAGGCGCTTCTGCCAATTGGCTATGTTGCAGGGGGATGATAAACCGGTGCGCGGCGCAACAGTGCAGATATTGCTGCGCACCGGCAGTGCACCAGCAGCACCCTGTCGTAATGAATGCCCTGTGTCGACAGGCTGTTGAACAGGTCGCTCAGCGACGGGGGCGTCTTGCCGAAGCGGTTGCGTACCGTCAGTACATCCATTGGCGTTGGCGGTAACCAGCCTTTGAGGGGCGATGCGTTCGAGTTGCCTACCACCCGTGCAATATCGTCATAAGTTTCGTCACTGGCTGTCTGGAACTTGGACAGGTTGTAGTTTTTCAGCCTGCCAGGCAGCGAAGTGCCCGCGAGTATCTTGTCAGTCATCAGCAATGGCTCATGCGCGACGACTGAATGCATCAGAATATTTTCCGCTGTATTGGAGATGGCAAACGGCCGGGCATTCTTGTTGACGATACGGTGCAATTTGGGGTCGACCAATTCATAACCATGCGGCGCATAGGTGCGGATCTCTGTGCCGTTGGGGATCTTCACCGTCGCAGCCCACGGCGTGTAGTACCCGTGGGTGCTGACCACCAGTGTTCGCGCCTGACCTCTGTCTGACGTCCAGAGCAGGAAACGGCGGCCCAGCTTCCAGGCATGAACCGGCAACAAGCCGGGCGACACTATGCTGGCGATGGTCCAGCGTTTTAGCAGGGTGTCGGTATGAAAGAATTTTTCCAGTCGTGTCTTGCGCGGCTTCATTGGCCGCGCGCTCAACCGGCTGGAGCCTCGCGAGGCACCTGACAACGCTAAAGACGCCCCCGCCGTATGACCAGCAGGTTTGACGATTTTAGTCAGTGTGCGCAGTAGTCTGGGTGTCTGCGGCCCAAGCTGTAACAAGCCCAGCGATAATGTTGCCAGCAGCGCCTGATTCTTTTCTGCGTAACGACTGCCCGGCAAGTTCGCGGAGGCAAGGCTCAGTGCAGTAAGGCCGACATCCGCTGCCAGCGACGCGATGAATGCCGGTGTCAGTAACAGAGACATGGGTGCCAGCAAACGCTGTAAGTGGTGTAAGCGGTCTGTCCAGTACTCCAGCGAAACCTGTGCGGAGGTCACGATCTGCTCATCTGCATCATCCAGCGAATTCTGTTTCAGGAGTTGATGCAGATAACCGAACGGCGAGCCCTCCAGTTTTTTTTCACACAATGAGTGGTGCAAGGCTTTTCGAGTGTCTGGGTTGTACAGCGCATCTGTCCACGGGCGCAGGATGGAGGCGGGCGGACTGGGTGCCTGAACGCCGCCCCAAAGCTTGAACAGGTATTCCAGGCGTTGGTGATGGCGCACAGGAACGTAGCGCATCACGGCTGCCCGCCAGTCCGGTTGAGCGGTCTTCAGGTTCAGATAGCGTTCAAGCGCATCGCCGTCTGCAAACTCGATAAAGGCTTCGGGATACCCTGGCTGATAGAGCACCTTCGTTTTACCGGGTTGCTCAAGTATCAGTAGCCCGGTGTATTGATGTTCCAGTCCGTCGATCAGCGAGCCCTGAACGAAGAAGCCAAGTACCAGCCAGTGATGTGGCGCAGAAGGGGCGAGCGCTTCAACGACTTGATCGAAACTGCTGCGTTTGAGGCTACCGCGCTTCAGGCTGATCAGCGCCTGATGGATAAAGGCTGATTTGAGTGCCTGTTCGATGGCTTCTTTTTGTTGTCCCCAGAATTCTTGAATACGTGTGGTCATCCAGGTCAGGAAATCGAATGCCTTGAGATAGTCCTCGAGTGCCTGCGGCATGATCGCCAAACTCTGGCCCTGAATGCGTACGCCCTGGCCGGTGGTGTCGAGAAAGACCTCTGTAGTACCGTCGTGATCAATATAGCCCTGGGGATAATCGACCCGGTAGTTGATCACCAGCGCTTCGCTCAGGCTGATCGGTTTTTCATCGGGCGTATGAACATGCGTGGCTGGATTGCGGGCTCCGCCCAGCGGGCTGATCGAGTTACCGGGTAGATAGGCGATGAACACGTGGTCAGGGTTGAGCGTCAGACCGTGATGTTCCAGTAGATAAGTCGCCATGATTTGTGCAGCCATTCTGGAGGCCGAGGGAATGTGTTCCAGAAGGGCAGGAGCGGTCTGCCAGAGGTCTGCCGCCCCGGCCAGCTTGAGGCTGCGCGATACGGTCTTGAGCAGGTCGATGTTCTGGCTGTTGAGCTGTGTCTCGGCGAATGCTGCCTGGGTCAGTTCGGTAAAAACGTCTTCTGCGAGCAGCGGCGCGCTGGCAACGATGCCTGCGTCCTGATCAAGTGCATGCAACGCATAGCCATAGAGCCCCGAGGCATTCATGGCCTCCAGCAGCCTGCTGGTCATCTGTTCCGGATCATCACTGATGTATTCGATGACTTTGCCCTTGGCACTCAGTATGTGAATGAAGCAGTGGGAGGTGGTTTTTGACCTGACCTGAAAAATGCCCGGTACCGTTTCGCCGTTGAGTGACATGACTCGAACCTCTGATTTCTCACCGCAGCCGCTCTGTTTCAGTGTCGCTGCGTCGGCCGGGAAATCGCTGAGACCCAGGGCGTCCAGCGTCAGGAAATAGCCGTCACGGCTGATGTGCCCGTGGAAGAACTGGCGAGCCAGCGCATCCAGAAAACCCAACCGCGACAAGGTGCGGCAGGTGACTGTGTGTCGTGTCCTGAAAGCCTCCAGAGTCATGCTGTAGTCGCGATCGAGCGGTGTCTCGCTGATCCACTTGAGCACCTGTTTTGCGCTCAGTGACGGGGTTTCCTCGGACAAGGGCATGTCGGTGATTTCACTGCGATACAGCGCCACGAACTGTTCCGGATCGAAGACCGCCAACGCTACGTTGGTCAGCGACAGGGCAATGCTGTAACGCTCATGCCCCTCGTCGTTCAGTGCGGGCAGGGTCTGCGTGCTGAACGTGATCCGCAGCGTGTCCGGGTCCAGCGTCTTGCCGGTCTTTTGTTCGAGCAGCATGATGAGTTGTTGGCGGACATAGTGTTTTCGAGTCGGCGGGAAGTCCATATCCAGCTGGCAGGCTTCAAGAAGCAAGGCCGAGTTGGCGATCAGCTCGAAGCCCGGGCTTTTGCGCAGTACGTCGAGCGTGCGTTCGATGCGTGCGGTCGTATCTTGCGTAGCGTGCTTCTCGGCCAGCGGCGGCAGTGGCTGTTCACGGGTTGGAAGCTGGAGCGCAGGCAGGGTAAAGGGCGCCCAGGCGTTGAGCGTATCGTGTCGGCTGTTGCTGTACTCGGGCAGCAGAATGCTTGGCTGTTCCAGCAGAAACGATGAGGCGTGAAAGAGGGTGTCCTGGCGAAGCGGACTCCAGATGTGGTTCATGACGGCCGGTCGAAGTGAGTGGATGCGCACTATGTCGGCAAGGCCGTCCGAACATGACATAACTATGTAGTAGCGGCAGAGCCTTCCAGGCAACAGAGCCGTTTCAGACAGGGCGGCATGTCAGAGCATGCCGCCTTTTCGCTTACATCTGTTGCAAGTGGGCACGCCAGCCGCCGAGATGGCTGATGTCGCGAGCACCTGTCAGGCCGTAGGCTTCACAGATAAACCCGGTCTCCCAGCGACCATCGGCCAGTTGCACCTTACCCAGGCCCAACGGTGCCGGTATGCCGGTCAGAAACGAACCCAGGTCGACACTGGGCAACTCCCAGACTTCCACCTCAATGGCCATACCGTCTTCGGCCACCCGTACCATGCCTGGACGAAATGGCGGGCCACCGGCCAGCGCGAACAACTTATAGTCGGCTGAGCTGTGTGTGGACTCCAGCAAGCGGGCACCGCGTCGCTTGAGCTGCCAGTTCAACGCAAGTCCGTCCAGGTGCGCGCCGCAGACCACCAGCCGGGCCATATCGTTACCTGCTGCGCTCTTCGGCGCGGGCAATCGAGGTGCTTCACCGCCGATCAAAGGCAGGTCGGTGTGCCGCTGGAAAGCATCGGCCAGGCTGAGCAGGTATTGATCGGTGAATGCCCGTCCGAACAACGTAATGCCCCACGGCAGGCCGTTGCTCATGAAGGCGCTGGGCACGGCGATGGCGGCGTAGTCGAGCAGGTTGACGAAGTTCGTGTAATAGCCCAGCTCAGAATTGCGCAGCACCGGCTCGGCAGCCAGTTCTGCTGACGTTACCGGGCGGCCGATGCTCGGCGTTACCACACAGTTCAGCCCTTCAAGCGCCTGATCGCAAATCGCCTTGAGCGCCTGCAAACGGTATTGCGCGCGAAACGTATCGACCCCGCTGACCTGGGGTGCCTTGGCCAGCACGTCGCGAATCACTGGTAATACCGCGTCGGGATGCTCTTCCATTAATTGTCCGGCTACGCTGTAGCGCTCTGCCACCCACGGGCCCTCATACAGCAGCCGCGCAGCTTCGAGAAACGGCGACAGGTCTACTGTGACAGCTTCGCCGCCCAGCGCAGTGAGATGGGCGATGGCCGCGCTGAACAGCCTCGGTCCTTCGGCACAACCAAAGAATTCCAGATCTTCAGCGCGCGGTACGCCGAAGCGAAACGGCCGAGGTGCGCCGAAAGCCGAAACGTCATTCCACTGCGGGTTGTATCGGCTGTATTCATCGCGCGGATCAAGCGTGGCAACCAGCCCCAGCAACTGGCTGGCTTCCCTTGCCGTGGCAGTAAAGATCGACACGCAATCCTGCGTACGGCAAGCGGGCACGACACCGGCGGTGGAAATCAGCCCCTTGCTGGCTTTCAGCCCCACCAGATTGTTCAACGCTGCGGGCACACGGCCCGAACCCGCTGTGTCGGTGCCCAGCGAGAAGCTACTGACCCCCAGCGCGACGGCCAGTGACGAGCCGGAACTTGAGCCGCCGGACGGGTACTCTTTCAAGACACTGTTAGGGCAGGCGCCATAGGGCGAGCGGCTGCCATTCAGGCCGGTGGCGAACTGGTCCAGATTGGTCTTGCCCATGGGCACCGCCCCCAGCGCGATCAATTGCTCGACGATGGTTGCCGAGCGCTCTGGGGTGTAGGCATACGCCGGGCAGGCCGCGGTGGTCGCAATGGCGGCCAGATCAATGTTGTCCTTGATCGCGAAGGGCACGCCGTACAGCGGCAGGCTATGAATATCGCGATTTTCCAGCGCGGCCAGATAAGGCTCCAGTTCAGCCGGGCTGAGCAGGTGAATGAACAGGTGATAATCCGCGTTGAGCGTTGCGGCTTTTTCCCGCAGCGCCAGAATCAGCTGGCGTGGGGAAGTCTGGCCGGACAGGTAAGCGGTGCGTACGGTATCCAGGCACAGGTCATTGGGCAGTGCTGTGTCGTTCATGACGCGATTCCATTGAAAGTGAAAAATTGATGGGTTCAGTCTGCTGCCAGCACCACCACCCGTTGCCCTGCGCGTACTGCCGAGCCGGGTTGCACCCGGACTTCCTGCACCACTCCTGCGACCGGCGCGAGCAGGGGGATTTCCATTTTCATGGACTCCAGAATCACCAGCACATCACCCGCTTCGACACGCTCGCCGGGTTGCACCTGGACCTGCCAGAGATTGCCTGCGATATGGCTGTCGACGCCTTGCTGGCCTGTTTGCAGAGGCAGTTCTTCGGTGTTTGGGGCGACGCCTTCATCGCTCTGGAAGTCGGCCTGGCCGTTGGCGATCCAGCGTTCGCGTTCGGCATTGAACGCGGACTGTTGCTGAGCACGGAATGCTTTAATGCCGTCGGCTTCGCGGCTCAGAAAGGCCTGGTAGTCGGCCATGTTCAAGGTGCTGTGTTCGATGTTCAGGTCGAAGCGGCCCAGCGGGAAATCGCGACGGATGCGTAGCAATTCGTCGGCGCTGACCGGGTAGAAGCGGATCTGGTCGAAAAAGCGCAGCAGCCACGGTTTGCCCTCGAAGGCGGCAACGTCGCGGTAGCGATTCCACATCTGCAGCGTGCGGCCGACGAATTGATAGCCGCCGGGGCCTTCCATGCCGTACACGCACATGTAGGCGCCACCGATGCCGACCGAATTCTCGGCGGTCCAGGTGCGCGCCGGGTTGTACTTGGTGGTCACTAATCGATGACGCGGGTCCAGAGGCGTGGCGACCGGTGCGCCGAGGTAAACATCGCCCAGTCCCATGACCAGATAACTGGCGTCGAACACCGTACGCTGCACCTCGTCAAGATTGGGCAGGTCGTTGATGCGCCGGATGAACTCCAGGTTGCTCGGGCACCACGGTGCGTCCTTGCGCACGGTGGTCATGTACTTCTCGATGGCCAGCTGACAGGCCGGGTCATCCCAGGACAAGGGCAGATGGACGATGCGCGACGCCACTTGCAGGTCTTTCGCTGCGCACACTGCGTCCCACTCTCCGGCGACGATGTCGAGCAATTGCCGGAGCGGCAGTTGTTCGGGGCGGTAATGGACTTGCAGCGAACGAATACCTGGCGTCAGGTCAATCACGCCCTCCAGTTGCTTGGCCTCCAGCGCCAGCATCAAGGCATGGCCGCGCAGGCGCAGCACCAGATCCAGCTCCGGCGCCCCGATTTCCAGCAGCAGATGGGTATCGCCGGACAGGCGTGCGACCAAGCGTTTATCGTCCTGACCTATGTCGAGAATGACCGGGGAGGGCAAATCCTCTATGCGCACAGCTTCGCTCCCACAGGAGTTTGCGGTGCCTTGTGGGAGCGAGCTTGCTCGCGAAGAGGTCGGTACAGTCGATGTATTTTCTGCGTGTGGAATATCGCTTTCGCGAGCAAGCTCGCTCCCACGTGGGTCCATCGTTGAATTCATCGCTGCATGACATGCCTCGACACTCACCGGATGAAACCGGACCTTGTCTCCAGCCTTCAACTGCCCCAGCTGCCACAAGTCCGCTTCGATAATGGTTACCGGGCACACGAACCCACCCAGGCTCGGTCCGTCCGGGCCGAGGATCACGGGCATATCGCCGGTGAAATCCACCGCGCCGATCGCATAGGGGTTGTCGTGGATGTTGGACGGGTGCAACCCCGCCTCGCCACCGTCAGCGCGCACCCATTCGGGTTTCGGGCCGATCAGGCGCACGCCGGTACGGCTGGAGTTGAAATGCACTTCCCAGTCGGTCGCAAAAAACCTCTCTATGTACGCTTCGGTGAAGTATTCCGGCGCAGCATGGGGGCCGTAAATGACCCTTATCCGGCGAATGTCAGGCAGCGCTTCAAGTGCGTCATCGGCAACACGCTGGCCCGCGCTACGATCCAGCAACGGCGCAATGTGCAGCACATCACCGGCCCGCAACGCCCGCCCGCCATGCCCGCCGAACTGACCGAGGGTAAAGGTGCTTTTGCTGCCCAGATAATCCGGCACGTCCAGCCCGCCACGCACGCACAGGTAGCTGCGCACGCCAGCACCGGCAATGGTGCCCAGCGCAAGGGTCGAGCCTGCGCGCACCAGCAGCGCGGTGTTCATGGCGCAGGGTTCGCCATCGAGCGTGATCGGGATCTGCGCACCGGTTACTGCGATCACTGCATCGGTATTGAAGCGCAGCAACGGCCCGCTCATGGTGATTTCCAGCGCAGCGCATCCTTCGGCATTGCCCAGCAGGCCATTGCCATGGCGCAACGCGCGGCTGTCCATCGGCCCGGATGGCGGTACACCGACGGCCCAGTAACCCAGCCGCCCCGGATAATCCTGAACGCTGGTTTGCGTGCCGCCGCTCAACACCTCGAACGTGTCAGCGTGATACACCAGACCTTCCAGGCAGCGGGTCCACGGCTGGCCGCTGGCGAACGGCGTGTCGGCAATGATCTGGCGCAGATAGTCGCGATTGGTTTCCACACCGTACAGACGCGTTTCGTTCAGCGCATCGATCAGCCCGGTGCTGGCCTGCTCACGGGTCGGCGCCCAACTGATCAGCTTGGCGATCATCGGGTCAAAGTACGGCGGTATCTCGCAGCCCGCTTCAACCCAGGTGTCGATGCGCAGTGCGTGACCATCGGCAGGCGGGAAATTCACCGCCGTCAGCAGGCCGGGGCAGGGCTGGAAGTCACGGCCCGGATCTTCAGCATACAGCCGTGCCTGAATGGCATGGCCGGACGGTTTCAGGCCGGCTTGCAATTGCTCCAGCGGCGGCAGGTCTCCGGCAGCCAGTTGCACCATCCAGCTGACCAGATCGACACCCCACACCTGCTCGGTGACGCCGTGTTCGACCTGCAGACGTGTATTCACTTCCAGAAAGTAGAAGCGCTGATCCTCGCTGTCGAAGACGAATTCGACGGTGCCTGCGCTGCGGTAATTGACCGCTCTGGCGAGTTTGATGGCTGCTGCGCAAAGTTCATCGGCCATGCCGTCGGGCAGGTTGGGGGCCGGGGTTTCCTCCAGCACTTTCTGGTTGCGGCGTTGCACCGAGCAGTCACGCACGCCGAGCGCCAGCACCTCGCCCTGACCGTCACCAAACACCTGCACTTCCAGATGGCGGGCACGCTGGATGTATTTCTCGATGAACACACCCGCGTCGCTGAAATTGTTCTGGCCAAGGCGCTTCACCGCCTCGAACGAGTCGGCCAGTTCTTCAGCGCTGCGGCACACTCGCATGCCGATGCCGCCACCGCCTGCAGTGCTCTTGAGCATGACCGGATAGCCGATATCACGCGCCGCTGCGATGGCTGATTCAAGGCTGTCGAGCAGTTCTGTGCCTTCCAGCATGGGCACGCCGTGCTGTCTGGCCAGTGCGCGAGCGGTATGCTTGAGGCCGAAGACGCGCAGTTGCTCGGGCGTTGGCCCGACGAAGGCGATACCGGCGTCTTCACAGGCCTGGGCAAACGCGGCGTTTTCGGAGAGAAAGCCGTAGCCAGGATGAATGGCTCTGGCGCCGCTGGCTTTGGCGATGGCGAGGATCTTGTCCACCGCCAGATAAGTCCCCGCTGCGCCGCCTTCGCCCAGGCTGTGGGCTTCGTCGGCCTGCATCAGGTGCAGGCTTGCGGCGTCGGCTTCGGAATACACCGCCACACCTTTCACCTGCAAAGTGCGCAGGGTCCGCAGGATACGGCAGGCAATGGCGCCACGGTTGGCGATCAGCAGTTTGTCGAACATGGCATAACCCCGGAAACCCAGACGCGCTCGGTTTCGTGATGGGAAGCGGGCCGTCCCGCTATTGATCTATCTACGCAACGGTCGTCCGTTGCTGAGGGCTGGTGCCGGGTCAGTCGCGAATCAGCAACTGCGCAGGCGTCGGGTTGTAGCCGTTGCAGGGGTTGTTGAGCTGCGGACAGTTGGAAATCAGCACGATCACGTCCATTTCAGCGCGCAGTTCTACGTACTTGCCGGGTGCGGAAATACCGTCTTCGAAGGTCAGGCCGCCTTCGGCTGTCACCGGCACGTTCATGAAGAAATTGATGTTCGGACCGATGTCGGCCTTGGTCAGACGCCCGTCGTGCAGGCAGGCGCGCAGGTAGTTGTCGCGGCAGCTGTGCATGTAGCGTTTTTCCAGGGCGTAGCGCACGGTGTTGCTCTCTTGCGCGCATGCGCCACCGAGCGTGTCGTGGCGACCGCAGGTGTCATCGACAATGGTCAGCATCGGCTGGCCGAGGTTGGAAAACAGTACGCTGCCGGTGGTCAGATACACGCTGTTCTGGCGGCGCAAGGTGCGTTGTACGTCGTAGCGTTCACGCGGGTTGGCGAGGCTGAAAAACAGCGTATCGACCGCCTGATTGCCTTGCAGATCGAGGATGCGCACGGTCTGCCCGGCTTTGACTTCGGCCAGGAACGGCTCGCCTGCCGGTATGGTTGCGTCGCAGCAAATGTGAGTGTGTGAATTCATGACAGGGCTCCTCAGGCGAACAGGCGGTCAGTGTTGATGAAGCCGCGCTCGTTTTCCGGGCGCGAGGTGCGGCAGTGCTCGGCAACGCTGGCGTCGGCTTTCATCCAGCTGAGCTTCAGCGGTTGCGGGGCATATTCCGGGTTGGGGTCCATCGGGTGTTGCAGCGCGGTCAGCACCACCAGCGTGTCCATCGGTGCGTAGAGTTCGATGTAATCCCCGGCTTTTGAGTTGTTCGGCGCGAAGTGCAGGGTTCCTGCTTCATCGACATCAACACGGCTGAACAGGTTGAGGGTCATCAGCAGGTCGGACAGCCCCAGCCCCCATTTGCCCAGCTCGACCAGCAGGTTGTCGACACCATTGCGAAAGAAGCCGTTGCGCAATTCCTGATAGCGGCCCTGGCCGTATTTTTCAGCGACTTCCTGCGCATTGAGCACGCCGCCAATGCTGTCGCTCCAGCCGCAGGTGTCAGTGACGATGGCCGCCAGCACACGGCCCATGTCCGAATACAGGCAATGGCCGTTGCTCAACCTGGCGGTGTGTTGGCATTTGAGGCTGTCGGGCAGGTTCAGCCGCTCGGTTTTTTCTTGAGCGTTGAGCAGCGTCAGGCTGACGTTGGCGTTGCCGTGCAGGTCGGTCAGGCGCAGCAGTTCGCCGCGCTTGAGGATGAACGAACGATGGCCGCCACCGGGCAGCATCTCTTCGGCGAAAACCGGGTACAGCGTGGTTGAGTCAGTCATTGAACGGGCTCCTCTGAAACGTTGAGCAGCGAATCGATGGCGGCGCGTTCGGCGCGGCGTTCGCTGTTGAGGGGGATGTCGTAAGTGATGCGCGCGCCATACGCGCCGGGCGCGTGCGGGTCGTGGCGGACCTTGTCGAACACCAGCAGGCGGGTGCCGAGGTTGAAACCTTCGGACAGGTCGTGAGTGACCATGAACACGGTCAGCTTCGTTTCGCGCCACAGGTCCAGCAGCAAGTGGTGCATGTCTTTGCGAATGCCGGGGTCGAGCGCGCCGAAGGGCTCGTCCAGCAGCAGCACGCGGGGTTTCATGATCAGTGCCTGAGCAATGGCCAGACGCTGTTGCATGCCGCCGGACAATTGCGTGGGGTACTTATCCAGCGCATGCCCCAGGCCAACCTTGCCGAGCAGTTGCGCAGCGTGCTCGCGCGCCTCGCTTTTTGCCTGGCCGAACAGTCGGCCCAGCCACGCCGAGCGGGGCAGCTCCAGACCCAGCGCCACGTTGTCGAGCACCGACAGATGCGGGAACACTGAATAGCGCTGAAACACCACGCCACGGCTGGCGTCCGGCTCATTGCGCAGCGCCTTGCCGTCCAGCGTGATCAGACCACGGCTCGGGGTTTCCTGACCCAGCAGCAGGCGCAGAAAAGTCGATTTGCCACAGCCCGATGCGCCGACCAGCGTGCAGAACTCGCCTTCTGCCACGTCCAGATTCAGGCCTTCAAGCACCACCTGATCGTCGTATTGCTGCCAGACATTGCGCACACAGATAAAGCTCATGTCCGCGCTCCTTCGTACCAGGGAAAGGCGCGTCGGGTCAGGGCTTTGAGGCCCCAGTCCATCAGCCAGGCAAGCAGGGTGATCCACACTACATACGGCAGAATCACGTCCATCGCCAGGTAGCGGCGGACCAGAAAGATCCGGTAACCCAGACCGTCAGTCGAGGCGATGGCCTCGGCGGCGATCAGGAACAGCCACGCCGAACCCAGCACCAGCCGCAGGGCAATCAGTAGACGCGGCAGCAGCTGCGGCAGGACCACCCGCAGGATCAGCGTCCAGGTCGAGGCGCCGAGGGTCTGCGCCTTGATCAGCAGCTCGACCGGAATTTCCCGGGCACGCTGTTCCAGATCACGGGCCAGAATCGGTGTGATGCCGATCACGATCAGCATCACTTTCGACAGCTCGCCCAGACCGAAGACGATGAACAGAATCGGCAGGATCGCCAGCGGCGGCACCATCGACATTACTGTCAACAAGGGCGACAGCGGCGCACCGAACAGCGGCAGGATGCCTGCCGCAATGCCCAGGCACAGGCCCAACAGCGCGCTGATCCCCAGGCCGATGGCCAGACGTTGCAGGCTCGATGCCGTGTCCTGCCACAGCAGGTAGTCGCCGCTGCGGGTATCGGCAACAAACGCCATGCGTTTGACCGCATCGGCCATCTGCACCGCGCTGGGCAGCAGTTTGTCGGTGGGGTTTTCCGCAAGCCGGGTGGCCGAGCCCATGAAGTAGGCGAACAGCAACAGGGCGAACGGCAGGATCACCAGAATCAGGCGACCGGCACGATCCGGATGGCGGTTTATCAAACGCATGGCAATGACCTTTTTACTGAGCGTGATTTACAGCTTGCCGTCGACGGCCATCTGCACGTAGCTGGGGTCAAAGTGCAGCTTGACGTTGGCCTTGTCGCCGAGGTTCACGCCATTGGCGAACGACATGCCGACCGCGTTGGCATCGCGTGCGCCTTCACCGAGCAAACCGTGGGCGAACGAGAAGTCGGCCACCTTGCGCTGGGTGTCCGGTAGTTGTTTGCTGGTGGCGAACTCAAGGGCTTCCTTGGGCGTTGCAAACAGCTTGGTGGTGTCCAGTTGCGCCTGGAAGCCGGCCAGATCGGTGCCCGATGCCTTGGCCATATGCTCCAGCGCCGCCTTGCTCTGGGCGTTTTTGGCGTTCATCAGCGCGACCACTTCAAACCAGGCACCGGTCAGGGCTTTGCCCAGCGCCGGGTTGTCCTTCAGGGTCTGAGTGTTGACGACCATCATGTCCATGATCTCGCCAGGAATCTGACTGGAGTTGAAGACTTCGGTCACGCCGGGTTTGGCTTTGATGTCCGACAGCATCGGGTTCCAGGTGGTAACTGCCTGCACATCATCGGTATTGAAGGCTGCCGAGATATCGGCATCCGAGGTGTTGACCACCTTGAGGTCTTTTTCGCTGAGCTTGACGCTGTCCAGCGCACGGGCCAGCAGGTAGTGAGACACCGACAGCTCGACCAGATTGACGTCCATACCTTTCAGGTCAGCGACTTTTTTGCCTTCGCCCTTGAGCACGATGCCGTCATTGCCATTGGAGAAATCGCTGACGATCAGTGCAGTGCTTTCCACCCCGCCTGCAGCCGGAATGGTCAGTGCGTCCATGTTGGTCATGGTGCAGCCATCGAACTGGCCGGCGGTGTACTGGTTGATGGATTCGACGTAGTCATTGAGCTGGGTGACATCGATCTTGATGCCGTATTTTTTCGCCCACTTGTCGACGATGCCCTGGCTACCTGCGTATTCCCACGGCATCCAGCCTGCATAGATGGTCCAGCAGACATTGAAGTGATCTTTTTGGGCGGCATTCGCCGAGAGGCTCAACGCAGCAAGCAGGCCTGCCGTGAGCAGGCCGAAGAGACGAGACTTTTGCATGTTGAGAAATCTCCAGTAGTGAAAAAAGGCGGCCAGGAGCAACGTGACACCACTGGTGTCCCTGTCTCCCGGGCTTTTGTCCCGCCGTGTAACCTCTACTGGAGGTCGCCAACTCTCGGACCAGCCACTTGCCTGTCGGCAAGCCGGAACCCTAGTCGGCTATTGCAAATTGTGGTGCCGCGAACCTGTGTTGACTCCTGCACGCCATTCATCAAGCGAGACTTGTGCCAACTCGCCCGGACCTTTGTTTTTCAAGGCCTGCCCGGATCATCGCAGGTCAGGTCCGAAGGAAACCGCCTTGTACTGGTGCGTAACTGCACTGTGTTGATGCATCGGTGCTTTGAAATGTTTTGTAGCATCTTTGCAGGAGGTTGAAATATGCCTGCACGCCGCGGTTTTAGAGCCCTTGAGTGAAGGATGGCCATCATCTTTCGTAGGGCGCACACGTTGCGCCAACGCACTAGAGTGCCTTTTCGGTGTCTTAACCTTTGTTCGCCAACCGCTTTGGCGGACGCCGATCAGCGTCGCTGATTCGTGCCCAATCGCGGTCCAGGAGGCCGCCATGTATCGAAGACCCTTGCTTATCACGTTGCTGACCCTTTTCCTTGCTGGTTGCTACGCAGGCCCTGGTTACTACGAATCCGATGTGTACACGCAGCCGACAACCGTCGTCGGTGGCGCTTACGCGTACGACAATGGCCACCGCTCCACCTACTATCAGGAGCAGCGCATCTATGTAGCGCCTCAGCCACGCTATTACACCCAACCGCGCTACTACGCCCCTGCACCGCGTTATTACGCGCCGCCGCCAGTGCCACGCTACTACCAGCCGGGACGTCCACCGGGTTATGGCTGGAGAAACGACGGCTTTCGCGGCAATGGCGGTTTTGGGCGTAATGACGGCTTTCGAGGCAATGGTGGTTTCGGACGCAATGACGGCTTCCGCGGCGACCGAGGCAACCGCGGCTGGGAGGACCATGGCGGTCGAGGCGGACGCGATGGCCGTGATCATGGACGAGGCGGGCGCGGTGATGGTCGGGGCGGGCATCGGTAGCTGAAACCTGCGCTCACTACCATGCCAGCGCTGTGAACTGGCTGCTGCGAACTGACTATCGTGCCGACGCTCCGCGTCGGCACTTCTTTTTTCTGGACGCTCTGTGTCCGATCTTGCAGGCGCATAGCGCAACCGGCATTGACTTTGCTGCCGGGCTTTCCTAGTGTCCGCGCATTGTTTTTACCGGATGTAACCATGACTAGCGACGACCGCATCAAGCTTGAGCCCAGCTGGAAGGAAGCGCTGCGCGATGAATTCGAGCAGCCCTATATGTCGCAGTTGCGCGAGTTTCTGCGCCAGGAGCATGCCGCGGGCAAGGAAATCTATCCGCCTGGGCCGCTGATTTTCAATGCGCTGAATTCGACGCCGCTCAACAATGTGAAAGTGGTGATCCTTGGTCAGGACCCGTATCACGGCCCGAATCAGGCTCACGGCCTGTGTTTTTCGGTGCAGCCTGGCGTGCCGACACCCCCGTCACTGGTCAACATCTATAAAGAACTCAAGCGCGACCTGAATATCGACATTCCCAATCACGGTTGCCTGCAATCCTGGGCTGATCAGGGCGTTTTGTTGCTGAACACCACCCTCACTGTCGAGCGCGCCAACGCGGCTTCCCATGCAGGAAAAGGCTGGCAGCACTTCACCGACCGGATCATTCAAGTGGTCAGCGAGCACCAGCCGCATCTGGTGTTCCTGCTGTGGGGCGCTCATGCGCAGAGCAAGCAGAAGCTGGTCGATGCGACCAAGCATCTGGTGCTGACCTCCGTCCATCCTTCGCCGTTGTCAGCCTACAAAGGCTTCCTGGGTAATGGGCATTTCGGTCGAGCCAACAAGTACCTTGAGCAAAACGGCATCGAGCCAATCGACTGGCGATTGCCCGCTGTCTGATCAAAGTGCTTCTGATTGGGTTCAGTCAGCGAGCCGCTTGTTCCAGCGCCTGTACAGCGGCTCGGCAAGAAACAGCACGAACAGCAGGCGCATGACCTGCATGGCCGTCACCAGGGGGACCGACAGTTGCAGCACTTCTGCGGTCAGGCTCATTTCCGCGATGCCACCGGGCATCATGCCCAGCGTCAGTGAGCGCAGGTCCAGGTGGGTGAGGGCGCTCAGCCCCAGTGCAGCCAGTGCGGCGATGAGCATGGTCAGCGCAGTGCCCAACAGCGTACGCGCCAGAAACGATGGCGCACGCCGAAAGAATGCCCGATTGAAATGACAACCCAGCCCGCTGCCGATCAGTAGCTGACCCAGCTGGCTGGCACCGTTGGGCAAGCCGATTTTCAGGTCCCAGACCACGCTCACTACGGCACTGAGCAACAGAGGGCCGAACAGCCACGGGTTGGGTTGCTTGAGACGCTGCCACAGCCAGGCCAGTGCTGCGCCGACCGGCAGCAGGAATGCCAGCCAGCGCCAATCGACCGCCGTGGCATGCAGTGAAGGCGTACCGTCGCCCAGCAGGTATTTGAAGATCGCCGGCACGCATAACACCACGGCCAGCACCCGAAGACTTTGCGCGGCAGCGACGCTGCTGAGCGTCGCACCGTTACGTGCGCCAAGGTTGACCATCTCGCCCGAGCCGCCCGGCATGCTGGAGAAGAAAGCAGTAGGGCGATCTTCTCCGGTACGCAGCATCAGCCAGACGCCAACCAGACACGACAGGCTGGTGACCAGCGCACCGATGAAAATCAGCCCGAAATGCGCCAGCACCTGCTCGATGACCACTGGCGTGAAATGCAGACCGATGCCGATGCCGATGATCAGTTGGCCGCATTTGCGACCGCCCGGAATCTGCGTCAGTTGCCAGGGTGTCAGGCAGCGCACCAGGATGATTGCCAGCAATGAGCCAACCATCCACGGCAGCGGCCAGCCAACCTGGCTGGCGAGGTAGCCGCCGAGCAGGCCGACCAGCGGCGTTGCCCACCATTGACGCAGTGACGAATCAGCCATGCGTTACGGCAGCCTGCTGTTTTGCGCGCTTGCGCCAGATACGGATCAGCGGGAACAGCAGCATGAACACGGTCACCACCCAGACCCCGAGGGTGATCGGGCTGGCCCAGAGAATCCCCAATTCGCCGTTGGAGATCGACAGGGCGCGACGCAGGTTCTGCTCCATCAGACCACCGAGGATGAAACCGAGCAGAATCGGCGACAGCGGGAAATCCAGCTTGCGCAGGACGTAACCGAAGATACCGATACCGACCATCAGGAACAGGTCGAAGGTGGTGGCGTGCACGGCATACACACCGATGCCGGTAATGATTGCAATCACCGGCACCAGCGCCCAGTTCGGCACGGCGAGGATGCGCGTGAAGATGCGGATCATCGGGATGTTGAGGATCACCAGCATGATGTTGGCGATGAACAACGAAGCGATCAGGCCCCATACGATGTCCGGTTGCTGTTGGAACAGCATCGGACCGGGGGTGATGTTGTACAGCGACAATGCGCCGATCATCACCGCCGTGGTGCCCGAGCCCGGAACACCCAGCGTCAGCATTGGCACCAACGCGCCGCAGGCGGTTGCCCCGATGGCGGTCTCGGGAGCGGCCAGACCTCGCATGTCGCCCTGGCCGAACTTGCCGCCAGGGCCGGCGATGCGTTTTTCCGTCATATATGCCACCGCGCTGGCCAGCGTCGCACCGGCACCCGGCAGTACGCCGAGGATGAAGCCCAGCAGACCGCAGCGAATGTTCACCACAAACACAGCGGCGGCTTCCTTGACGTTGAACATCATGCGCCCGGTGGCCTTGACCGCCTCCTGGCCGCGATGGGTCTTCTCCAGCAGCAACAGGATTTCACTGATTGAAAACAGACCCAGGACCAGCACCACGAACTGAATGCCGTCGGTCAGATGAATGTTGTCGCCGGTAAAACGGTATACCCCGCTGTTGGCATCGATACCTACTGCAGACAGGAACAGCCCGATCAGCGCGGCAATGAACGTCTTCAACGGCCTGTCACCGGCCATCCCGCCCAAGCAGACAATAGCGAACACCATCAGTACGAAATATTCCGCCGGACCGAAGGCAATCGCCCACTTGGCGAGCAACGGCGCGAACAGCACCATGCCGCAGGTGGCGATGAATGCACCGATGAACGAGCTCCATGCTGACAGCGACAGCGCGACGCCGGCTAGCCCCTGGCGTGCCATTGGATAACCGTCCAGCGTGGTCATGACGGTGGACGCTTCGCCCGGAATGTTCAGCAGGATCGAACTGATACGCCCGCCGTATTCACAGCCCAGGTACACGGCTGCCAGCAGAATCAGTGCTGATTCGGGCGGCAGGCCCAGGGCAAAGGCAATGGGGATCAGCAGCGCCACTCCGTTGATAGGCCCAAGCCCTGGCAGCAGGCCGACAACGGTACCAATCAGTGTGCCGGACAGTGCGGTGATCAGGTTGTAAGGGGTAAGGGCGACGCCGAAGCCTTGGCCCAGGTAGCTGAAAGTATCCATGTCAGTTCTCCAGAACGCTGAGCAGGCCTAAAGGCAAGGGAACGTCCATGGCCTTGTCGAATAACAGGTAAAGGCCGACGCTCATCAGAATCACCACCACCACGCTCGGCAGCCAGCGTCCGCCATACAGGCGTGCCATGGGAATGCCGATCAGGATGCTGCTGAGGATGAAGCCCAAAGGTTCGAACAGCCCGGCGAATATCAGCAGCAGAATGATGCATGCGCCAATCTTGATCAGGGTTTCACGGTCCAGTGCCGGTTCTTCCTCGGTGTGGACAATGGGTGTGGGCCGAATCAGCAGGTACAGCAGGGCGGCACCCATCAATCCGAGCATCAGCAGTGGGAAAGCGCGTGGTCCGACCGGTTCATAGGAGAAAGGCGCTTGATAAGGCCAGGCCATTAGAGCCAGGCCTGCGCATGCCAGTAGCAGTACGGCAGCAAAAATGCGTTGTATGACCATGAGAAGCTCCTGAGTCGCGCCCGCTATGCAGGCGCAACTTAACGTCAGTCAATTGAGTTCAATTACTGAATCAGGCCGAATTCCTTGGCCATCAGTTTGTAGTCGGCAACCTGCTTCTTGACGTAGGTGTCCAGCTCCGCGCCGGTCATGGCGAAGGGGAACAGCTCGCGCTGATCACGCAGTTTGGCGAAGTCTTCAGAGGCCAGTATTTTGTCGAACGAGGCTTTCCACCAGTTGTAGTCTTCGTCGCTGACCTTCGGCCCGAGGTAGAAGCCACGCACCACTGGCCAGACGATGTCGTAGCCCTGCTCCTTGGCGGTGGGGATGTCTTTCATTTCGGGTTCGTCGATGCGCTTCTCGGCGAACACGGCGAGTAGGCGCATGTCGCCACTCAGAATGTGTGGCATGGAGTCGGAGATGTCGGTACTGCCCACCTGAATGTGGCCGCCAAGCAGGGCGGTGGCGATCTCCCCACCACCTTCCAATGCAACGTAACGCAGGGCGCGCGGGTTTATGCCTGCAGCCTTGGCGATCAACGCGGTCTGCATCCAGTCCTGGCTGCCTACGGTGCCGCCTGAGCCGATGACTACCTTGCTCGGGTCGGCCTTGAGTGCTTTGACCAGATCGTCGAGGTTCTTGTAAGGCGAGTCGCTCTTCACTGCAATGGCACCATAGCTTGTGCCCACGGCGGCGAGCCAGCGCACTGCGTTTTCATCGAAGCGGCCGAATTTGCCCTGCGCCAGATTGAGCAGCGAACCGCTGGACCACGCGACCAGCGTGCCTGCATCTGCGGGGCGCTGCGCCACGACTGCGTTGTAGGCCACTGCGCCTACGCCCCCAGGCATGTAGGTCACGCGCATGGGCGAGGTCAGAATCTTCTCGTTGATAAGCGCGCTTTGCACCAGCTTGCAGGTCAGGTCGAATCCGCCACCCGGCGAGGCGGGTGCAATGCATTCCGGACGTTTTGGTTCGGCAGCAAACAATTGGCTGGCAACCAGCATGCAGGCGGCGGTGACGGCTATCTGACGCAGAGGGAATTTCATGTTCAGTCTCCAGAGGTATTTTTGTTTTTGGAAGAGAGAAGCTGTTCAGCAGATGCTTTTGTCTCGCGCACCGCGAAGCCTTTTCGCTGACACGCAGGTGCCATCGGTACTGCGGTGGACGCTGATGTTTTGCAGGAGGGTGGAGCTGGGGCGCGACGGGTGCGGGTAAATCCGCGACGGACTGTGCTCAATGGACGGGCAAGCCTGTGCTGGCGTAGACATGACGTGACTCCGTTTAGCGATTTATTGTTTTTATTGTCCAGACGCATCCGGGCGCCTGTTTTGTACGTACCCTTTTGCCGGGTCGTGTGGCGATGCTAGATGACGAACCTTTCGTAAACCTTTCAGCTACCTTTCATGTCGCAATTGAAGGTCCGCGAATCGTTTCTGTCCTTCACAGGCGGCGGCCTGCCTGTAAACTCCACCGCCACAAGCCTCGATGCCCAGATCGATAACAACAGTGACAATCAGGAGACGGCGATGCGTGTTCTTCTTGTGGAAGATCATCTGCAATTGGCTGAAAGTGTCGCGCAGGCGCTCAAAAGCGCGGGTTTGACCGTTGATGTACTGCATGATGGCGTTGCCGCCGACCTGGCGTTGAGCAGCGAGGAATACGCCGTCGCCATTCTCGACGTCGGCTTGCCGCGCATGGACGGCTTTGAAGTGCTGGCGCGTCTGCGGGCGCGCAGCAAAAACCTTCCGGTATTGATGCTTACCGCGCGCAGCGACGTAAAGGATCGCGTTCATGGCCTGAACCTGGGGGCCGACGATTACCTGGCCAAGCCTTTCGAGCTCTCCGAGCTGGAGGCCAGGGTCAAGGCATTGCTGCGTCGCAGTGTGCTGGGTGGCGAGCGGCAACAGCGCTGCGGCGTACTGGCCTATGACCTGGACACGCGGCGTTTCACGCTCGGCGAGGAACTGCTGGCCCTGACGTCTCGCGAACAGGCGGTGCTGGAAGCGCTCATTGCCCGGCCAGGTCGGGTGATGAGCAAGGAGCAACTGGCCGCGCAGGTTTTCGGCCTCGACGAGGAGGCCAGCCCTGACGCCATCGAAATCTACGTCCATCGCCTGCGCAAGAAGCTCGACGGGCATTCTGTGGCCATCGTGACCTTTCGGGGTCTGGGGTATCTGCTTGAAAGCCGCGATGATTAACGACAGCCTGCGCTGGCGGCTGTTGTGGAACCTGGCGTTGCTGCTGGTGGTGTTGATGCTGGCCAGCGGCATGAGCGCTTACTGGAATGGCCGCGAAGTGGCCGATACCGCCTACGACCGCACGTTGCTGGCTTCAGCACGGACCATCGCTGCCGGTCTGACGCAGCGTGATGGCACGCTGAGCGCCGATATTCCCTATGTGGCGCTGGATACCTTTGCCTACGACAGCGAAGGACGAATCTATTATCAGGTCAATGACATCCATCAGAAGCTGATTTCCGGTTATGAAAATCTGCCTTCGCCGCCACCGGGCACTTTGCGTACCGACGATTACCCTGCGCTGGCGAAGTTTTATAACGGGATTTATCAAGGGCAGGATGTACGTGTGGTCAGCCTGCTCAAGCCGGTGACTGATCCAGGCATGAACGGCACGGCTGAAATTCGTGTTGCCGAAACCCAGGAGGCGCGCAAGGGCATGGCGCGCAGCCTGATGGCCGACACGTTGCTGCGTCTGGGCATGCTCGGTGGGGGCGCACTGCTGCTGGTCTGGTTCACGGTCAGTGCGGCACTGCGACCGCTGGAACGCTTGCGCACCGCAGTAGAAGAGCGTCAGCCGGATGATCTGCGCTCATTGCCAATGGTTGAGGTGCAGCATGAACTGCGTCCGCTGGTAGGGGCGCTGAACCACTTTACCGAGCGGCTGCGCCTGCAGTTCGAGCGCCAGGCGCAGTTCATCGCCGATGCCGCCCATGAGCTGCGCACACCGCTGGCCGCGCTCAAGGCGCGGGTCGAGCTGGGCCTGCGCGAGCGCGACCCGCAACACTGGCGCAGTACGCTGGAATCAGCCGCGCTTGGCACGGATCGGTTGACGCATCTGGCCAATCAGTTGTTGTCGCTGGCGCGGATCGAAAACGGTGCGCGGGCCATTGCCGAAGGTGGCGCGCAACAACTGGACCTCAGCCAGCTGGCAAGAGAGCTGGGCATGGCCATGGCGCCGTTGGCTCATTCACGCGGCGTCGCGCTGGCGCTGGAGGCTGACGAACCGGTCTGGCTGCGTGGCGAGCCGACGTTGCTGAACGAACTGCTGAGCAACCTGATCG
The DNA here is from genome assembly GCF_020917325.1 of Pseudomonas savastanoi. Classification (NCBI taxonomy): domain Bacteria; kingdom Pseudomonadati; phylum Pseudomonadota; class Gammaproteobacteria; order Pseudomonadales; family Pseudomonadaceae; genus Pseudomonas; species Pseudomonas savastanoi. The sequence goes on along the minus strand of NZ_CP076652.1, from coordinate 4,668,846 downwards.
ACAATGCGCTGGCTCACACTTCACCGGGCGGCAACGTGATTTTACGGGTGTATGCGCCGGGCGTGCTGGAGGTCGAGGATGATGGCCCCGGCATTCCGGCAGATGAGCGTGAGCGGGTTTTCGAGCGTTTCTACCGTCGCAGTCAGCAGGGCAGCGGTGCCGGGCTCGGTCTGGCTATTGTGGGGGAGATCTGCCGTGCGCATCTGGCCAGAATCACCTTGCACGATGGTGCCGAGCGGGGTTTGAAGGTTCGGGTCAGTTTCAGTGCGCCCTGATCCTAGTAAAGCATGCTCTTCGCTTCGTCCATCTGGGCGCTCAGCATGCCTTCAGCTCTGGAAAGCCTCAGTTGGCTGAACGCAGGCAGGTCGACCATCTCGATGAGGCTGAAGGGGTGGTCGGTGTTCCTGTGGATATGCACTGTGGCGATCTGCACCAGATCTGTGTAGTCCGGGCTTTTCGATACGCGCGCGAAGTTCTGGAACTGAATCGGCACGCAGGCCAGCGGCTCGGGAAAGTCCCATGAGCGCAGCAAGCGTTCGCCAATGACCGGATGAATGCTGTCGATCACGTGGTTGAGGCTGATCGGATCAGCCAGCAGTTCGTAATGGTCTTCGGCATACGTCAGGATCGGCAGAATCCCGATCAAGTGGATCAGCCCGGCAAGCGTGGCCTGGTCGGGTTTGAGATTCGTGTAGTTCTGACAAAGGGTGTAGCTGATGCCGGCAACCTGCAGGCTTTGCTTCCAGATATCGCGCATCTTCTGCTCGATGACTGGAGACTTGGCGTGGAACATCTGCTCGACCACCAGACCGATGGCCAGGTTGCAGGTGTAATTGACGCCCAGGCGCCGAACCGCGGTGGTGACGTCGCTGACTTCGAAATTCGGGCGCAGCAGGGGGCTGTTCGCGACCTTTATCAGGCGTGCGGAAAGGGCTGTATCGCTACCGATGACCTTGCTCAGGGCCGAAATACTGATTTCGGTGTCTTCGGCGGCAAGGCGAATTCTCAGTGCTACTTCCGGCAGGGTAGGCAGAAACAAGGCATCTCTGTCGATGGCCTTGATCAAGTTTCTCTGCACCTCGTCAGCCATCTTGCTCATGTTGCATCTCGCAGCCGTTGGGGGTGTCCAGAGTTTTCCGCGCGCTCCGCAGAGCGCCAGCATGTGCACTGGAACGCTCTAAAGACACTAGGAACCTGAATGTGTTCGTCTGGCTCAGCGCTGAGTTTCGAGTTTGCTGTCCAGTATGTAGGGCAGATCACTCATTTGCAGCGCTGCGCCTTCTGGCGAGCCAAGATTTATATGGCCATTTTCTGCCGCATCGCCCTGCAATACGGCGAGCAGTTCAACATTCTGGCCGGACTGTGCGGCGATGACCACGTTGCCCACGGCGCTGGCGTGTACCGGCGAAAACAGTGCCGTACCCGGCTCGGGGATTTCTTCGCTGCTCAGGGTCAGGCGGTAAAGCCTGCGTTTGAGTTTGCCCAGGTATTGCATTCGCGCAACGATTTCCTGGCCGGTGTAGCAGCCCTTCTTGAAGCTGACGCCGCCGACGGCCTGCAGGTTGATCATCTGCGGGATGAACTCCTCGCGGGTGCTGCCAAATACCTGGCCGATGCCGACCCGTATCTGACCCAGCAACCAGTCATTGAGCGGGCCTTCGCTCAACTGCGAAGCCAGCTGTGATTTGATGCTGTCTGCCTGCCCGGCGCGTACCCAGAGCTCGGCCCGGCCCGGGGAGACGCGGATTGCGATGAGCTCATTGGCTCGCACCACCGCATCGGTTTCCTGCGCCAGATTCAGACCCAGGCCGACCAGTGCACTGTCGCCATCCTGCAGGCCGAAGCGCACCCATTCTGCGCTTTCGTCAGTCAGTTTCGATTTGGAGAACACTGCGTATTTACGCAGGTCCAGCAATTGCGGCTCGATCAGCTCGCTGGCCATCGCCAGCAGGCAACCGTCGCCTTCGAAAACGATGCGAAAACTCGACTGCATCCGGCCCTTCTGCGTGCAGCGCGCACCGAGGCTGGACTTGTCTTCATTCAGATAATTGAGGTTGCACGTCAGCTGACCCTGAAGAAACTTGCTGGCATCCACGCCGCGAACGGCGAGAACGCCCTCATGGGATAGCGTGCAGAAAAAAGCTTTTTGGGTCATGGTCATCGCAGATTGGGAAAAAAGTCCGGGGGCACATCATAGTGCCGAGTCGAGGTTATGCATACGGGGTACGTGAAAACTGCTGCGACCATTGCAAGATTCGCGTGTCCGGCTCACGGCTGTATACTTGCCGCCTACTTTGAGGAGCGCTCCATGGTCGAAGACGTCGAACTCAACCGCCTTTACTGGCACAGCCGCCGTGGCATGCTTGAACTGGACGTGCTGCTGGTGCCGTTTGTCCGTGAGGTCTATCCGCATTTGAATGACGTGGACCGCGATCTGTATCGCCGTCTGCTCACTTGTGAAGATCAGGACATGTTCGGCTGGTTCATGCAGCGCGCCGAGTCAGAGGATGCTGAATTGCAACGTATGGTTCGCATGATTCTGGATCGTGTCCAGCCCAAGTGATCGATTTGAATGTCACTGGCAGGCCTCGCGCCTGCTGCTGACGGCGTATCTCGCCGTTCAGTTGCTGGCGCTGGTCGCGCTGTCCTGGCTGAACATCGCTTCGTGGGCGTTGGCACTGGGTGTGCTGTTTTGCTTGATGCATGCTGCCTGGACGTTGCCGCGCTCGATTCTGCTCAGTCATCCGGCAGCCTTCACCGCGCTTAAGCGCGATCATCAAGGCTGGCAATTGTGGAATCAACGCGACGGCTGGCAGCCCGTGCAGTTATGCCCGGACAGCCTTGCGTTACCGTTGGTCGTGATTCTGCGTTTTCGCCCGATTATCGCAGGCCGGCCGGGCCGCCCGATAAAAAGCTGCTGTATCCCGCTTGATGCGCTTACACCGGACATTCACCGGCATCTGCGCGTGCGCCTGAAGTTCAGCCGACGTAAGTGGGCGGTACCAGAATAGTGTCCAGCGCCTCCGGCAACATGTCGGGATAGTCCAGTGTGTAATGCAGGCCACGGCTTTCCTTGCGCTGCATGGCCGAGCAGATCATCAGTTCCGCGACCTGCGCCAGATTGCGCAACTCGATCAGGTCACGGCTGACCTTGTAGTTGCTGTAGAACTCGTCGATCTCATCCAGCAACAAACGTACACGGTGCTGAGCGCGTTGCAGGCGCTTGTTGGTACGCACAATGCCGACGTAGTCCCACATGAATCGTCTCAGTTCATCCCAGTTGTGCGCGATGATCACGTCTTCGTCCGAATCAGTGACCTGGCTGGCGTCCCAGGCCGGAAGGTCGGTGGGCATCTGTACGTCGGCCAGTTGCTGCTCGATGTCTGTCGCTGCCGAGCGGGCATACACGAAGCACTCCAGCAGTGAATTGCTGGCCATGCGGTTGGCACCGTGCAGGCCGGTGAAGCTGGTCTCGCCGATGGCGTACAGGCCAGGCACATCGGTGTGGCCCTTGCTGTCCACCATGACACCGCCACAGGTGTAATGCGCTGCCGGGACCACCGGAATCGGCTGGCGAGTGATGTCGATGGAGAACTCCAGGCAGCGCTCGTAGACGGTTGGAAAGTGCGTTTTGATGAAGGCTTCCGGTTTGTGGCTGATGTCCAGATACACACAGTCGATGCCCAGTCGCTTCATTTCATGGTCTATCGCGCGGGCCACGATATCGCGCGGGGCCAGTTCTGCCCGCTCGTCGAAGCGCTGCATGAAGCGCTCGCCGCTGGGCAGCTTGAGGTAGGCGCCTTCACCGCGAAGTGCTTCGGTGATCAGAAAGCTCTTGGCCTGGGGGTGATACAGGCAGGTGGGGTGAAACTGGTTGAATTCCAGGTTTGCCACTCGGCAACCGGAACGCCAGGCCATGGCGATGCCATCGCCGCAGGCACCGTCTGGGTTGCTGGTGTACAGGTAGACCTTGGCAGCGCCACCTGACGCGAGGATGGTAAAGCGCGCGCCGTAGGTGTCCACTTCACCGCTGGTGCGATTGAGTACATAAGCGCCCAGGCAGCGCTGGCCCTCCAGCCCGAGACGGCGTTCGGTGATCAGGTCGATGGCGGCGCGCTGCTCGAGCAGTTCGATGTTCGGCCGTTTACGGGCCTGTTCAAGCAGGGTGCGAAAGATAGCTGCGCCTGTCGCATCGGCGGCGTGGATGATCCGCCGGTGGCTGTGGCCGCCTTCGCGTGTCAGGTGGAATTCAAAGCTGCTCTCATCGCTATCTGCGTCATCGCCCCGAGTGAAAGGCACGCCCTGATCAATCAGCCACTGAATGGCCTCGCGGCTGTGCTCGACGGTGAAACGCACCGCTTCTTCGTTGCAAAGGCCGCCGCCGGCATTCAGCGTGTCTTCAACATGAGACTGCACGGTATCAGTGTCATCCAGTACCGCTGCCACACCGCCCTGGGCCCAGAATGTCGAGCCATTGGCCAGATCGCCTTTGCTCAGCACTGCGATGCTCAGGTGGCCGGGGAGGGTCAATGCCAGGCTCAGCCCGGCAGCGCCACTGCCAATTACCAGTACGTCATGCTGAAAATGTTGACTCATCTGCGAATTCTGCCCTTGGCGACCACTAGTATAAGTATTGGGGTAACGGCACAATAGCCACGCCTACATGGCAATGTGAGACCACGGCGGGTATGGATTGTGCTCCAGTCCCGGATGTCATGCATATTGTTTTCCCTGTTATCTGTTACTGGAAATGCTCCAGTGCACTGATTTCAAAGAACTTTGTGCAGTGTGCGGCTCACACCTGTGATTGTGTCAATGGAACTTTTTGCCAGGATCCATGCTCAATAGCAGGTTGCCTACACAGGAACAGCGTCGTTTTCGCAGGGTTAGATAAGTGATCATCAACTGCGAGAATGGCGACAAGACTATTCACGCAGCCGACCGTGTCGAGCTGCGTTTTTCGTGCAGGCTTTACGATGGCCCGCAGGAAACTTGCTTGAAGGGGGAGAACTTTTGCGAAAAGCCCGAGTCTATGTTTGCGAGCCTGAGCAATGTCAGTTGCAACACTCCTTCATGCTTAACGAGGAGTGTTCATGCTAACCCAGGAAGAGGATCAGCAGCTTGTCGAGCGCGTACAGCGTGGCGATACGCGAGCATTTGATCTGTTGGTGCTGAAGTATCAGCACAAAATTCTAGGGTTGATCGTGCGATTCGTGCACGACACCCATGAGGCTCAGGACGTTGCACAGGAAGCCTTTATCAAGGCTTACCGTGCTCTCGGAAACTTTCGCGGTGACAGTGCTTTCTATACCTGGCTGTATCGCATCGCCATTAACACGGCGAAAAACTATTTGGTGTCGCGAGGTCGGCGTCCACCGGATAGCGATGTAAGGTCTGAAGACGCGGAGTTCTACGACGGCGATCATGGCCTAAAGGACATCGAGTCGCCGGAACGTGCATTGTTGAGAGATGAGATCGAGGGCACCGTCCATCGGACCATCCAGCTTCTCCCGGAAGATTTACGTACGGCACTAACTTTACGTGAATTCGATGGTCTGAGTTATGAAGACATTGCGAGCGTCATGCAGTGTCCTGTTGGTACCGTGCGCTCTCGGATCTTCCGCGCTCGGGAAGCCATCGATAAAGCCCTGCAGCCGTTGTTGCAGGAATCCTGAGACAGCGGCGATAGCCCAAGAGAGGAACCCGCCATGAGTCGTGAAGCCCTGCAGGAATCGCTGTCCGCGGTACTGGATAACGAAGCGGACGAACTGGAATTACGTCGGGTATTGAATGCCATTGACGATGCCGATACTCGTGCTACCTGGTCGCGTTACCAAGTCGCTCGTGCAGCTATGCACAAAGAGTTGCTGATGCCGCATCTGGATATTTCGGCTGCTGTATCTGCCGCAATCGCCGATGAAGTCAGCCCGCTCAAAGCAGCACGCGGACCTTGGCGCACGCTGGGTCGTCTGGCTGTTGCAGCATCGGTTACCGTAGCCGTTCTGGCCGGTGTCCGCATGTACAACAATGACGAGATTGCCGGTGCGCAACTGGCACAGCAGACCCAACAGCCTGCCAACCTGACCGTTCCACAAGTGAAAGGCCCTGCCGTACTGGCTGGCTACACTGAAAGTAACGAGCAGGCACCTGGTCCTATGGCCAACGGTGTGTTGCAGGGTGCTGGTCAAGGTGATCAACGTTTGCCTGGCTATCTGCGTCAGCACGCCCAGGAAGCAGCGCTGAAAGGTACTGAAAGCGCGCTGCCTTACGCACGTGCTGCGAGTCTGGAAAACCGTTAAGGAGGATCATGCGAGCCGTCCCTCTACTGCCATTACTGCTTGGTGGATGGCTTGCCCTCCCGGTACAGGCTGATGATGCGCAAGACGCAATCAATCGTCTTGCCAAGGTTGATCAGCAGCAGAGCTATCAAGGCACCTTTGTATACGAACGCAATGGTAGTTTTTCTACCCATCGAATCTGGCACCGCATAGCGGACGGTCATGTTCAGGAGCGTTTGTTGCAGCTTGATGGCTCTGCTCAGGAAGTGCTGCGTGTTGACGGACTCACACAGTGCGTCAGCGGCACGCTCGAAGCGGGTGTGGCCAATCCGGCCGACTCATCTGCCCGCGCATTCGATGTAAAAAGACTTTCCGCCTGGTACGACATAAAAATTGTCGGAAAGTCCAGAGTGGCCGGTCGTCAGGCAACTATCGTTTCGCTGTCCCCCAAGGACCAGCATCGATACGGCCTCGAACTTCACCTGGATAACGAAACCGGTCTTGTGCTCAAGTCGCTTCTGTTGAGCGAGAAGGGGCAGTTGCTCGAACGTTTCCAGTTTACCGATCTCGATACCGCCGGCGTTCTGCCCGAGCAGTTGCTCAAGGCCAGCGCCGACTGCAAACCTGTTTCTGTGGTGAAAGCCAAGCCTGAGGCCTCTATAAGTCCTGTGGCCTGGCATTCTGATTGGCTGCCGCCTGGTTTCGAAGTCAGCAGCAGTGGTGTGCGCAAGGACGCCTCCACGCAATCCTCCGTAACCCATCTGATGTATGGCGACGGTCTGGCGCGTTTTTCGGTGTTCATCGAGGCGGTGAAAGGCGGATCTTCCTCGGATATTCGCACCCAGTTAGGCCCGACAGTGGCTGTTTCGCGTCGCCTCACAACGCCGCAGGGCGACATGATGGTGACGGTCGTCGGAGAAATACCGATGGGTACCGCCGAGCGTATAGCCTTGTCGATGCGTAACGACGAATCTCCAGCCAAAAAATAAACATTTGAAGTCACGAATTCCAGGATGTAAAAATTTTCATCCTGGGTTTCAAGAGTCGCCAGGGCGCATTTAACCTGGCCTGGGCGCAGGTACTGAAATGTTTGGTGAGGTTTGCACGTTGCAAAAACTCTGGTTTTTTTCTATAGGTCACAGCCTCGCAGCTTTGGCCTTTTGTCGTTTCCAGAGGCCATGTCGCTGATCCAGGGATGAGCATCGCTGCTTGAGGTCTTTGAGTCAGTTGCTTGTACTGCTTAATTTTTTGCTCGTTACCAACGGGAGCCATATGTCGATACCACGCATGAAATCCTACTTTTCACTGATTGCCGCTGTGCTGATGCTCGGCCAGGTTGCTACGGCTCAAGCCGAGAACCTGCCGGACTTCACCGGGCTGGTCGAGCAGGCCTCGCCTGCAGTGGTGAATATCAGTACGCGCCAGAAACTGCCGGACCGCGCCATAGCCAATCAGCAGATGCCTGATCTGGAAGGCTTGCCGCCCATGCTCCGCGAGTTTCTTGAGCGCAGCATGCCGCCAGGTTCGCGTCCGCCGGGAGCAGGCAAGGGTGATCGTCAGCGCGAGGCCCAGTCACTGGGCTCGGGCTTTATCATTTCCCCCGATGGCTACATTCTGACCAACAATCATGTGATCGACGGTGCCGACGAGATTCTTGTGCGCCTGTCTGATCGCAGCGAGCTGAAAGCCAAGCTGGTCGGCACCGACTCGCGTACCGACGTTGCGGTCCTGAAAATCGACGGCAAGGACCTTCCTACAGCCAAACTGGGTAACTCCAATACGCTCAAGGTGGGTGAGTGGGTGCTGGCGATCGGTTCGCCGTTCGGCTTCGATCACTCGGTGACCAAAGGCATCGTCAGTGCCAAGGGCCGCAGTCTGCCAAACGACACCTATGTGCCGTTCATTCAGACCGACGTTGCCATCAACCCGGGTAATTCGGGTGGCCCGCTGTTCAACATGGCCGGTGAGGTAGTTGGGATCAACTCGCAGATATTTACCCGCTCCGGTGGTTTCATGGGGCTGTCGTTCGCGATTCCGATTGACGTCGCCATGGACGTGGCCAATCAGCTCAAGGCTAGCGGTAAAGTCAGCCGTGGCTGGCTGGGTGTGGTTATTCAGGAAGTGAACAAGGACCTTGCCGAATCGTTTGGTCTGGACAAGCCTGCCGGTGCGCTGGTTGCCCAGGTGCTTGAAGATGGCCCGGCTGCCAAGGGTGGTCTGCAGGTCGGTGACGTAATTCTGAGTGCCAACGGCCAGCCAATCATCATGTCGGCTGACCTGCCGCACTTGATAGGCAACCTCAAGGACGGCAGCAAGGCCGAACTTGAAGTGATTCGCGACGGCAAGCGTCAGAAACTGACGGTCACTGTTGGCGCGCTGCCTGATGAAGGTCAGGAAATGGGCGATGTTGCTGGCACAGGCGCCGAACGCAGCAGCAACCGTCTGGGCGTGTCGGTGATCGAACTGACTGCCGAGCAGAAGAAATCCCTGGACCTCAAGGGCGGTGTGGCCATCAAGGAAGTTACAGGTGGTCCGGCTTCGTTGATTGGCCTGCAGCCGGGTGATGTGATCACTCACCTGAACAATCAGGCGATTACGTCCAGTAAGCAGTTCACTGAGGTGGCGAAAAGCCTGCCCAAGGATCGCTCTGTTTCGATGCGCGTTCTGCGTCAGGGCCGTGCGACCTTCATCACCTTCAAGCTGTCCGAGTAACAGGGCGGTTTGACCGGGAAGGGTGGCTGCGGCCACCCTTTTTTGTACCTGTTTGTTTACCTTGCGCCTATCCGGGTACCTGTAAGCGTGACGCCTCTTGCTTAGTTCAGGTACAATTCCCGGCTATTTTTCGGCGGGCAATCTGCCTGCAACCTTTTTGAGTGTTGATCCGTGAGTGATTTGAGTCATATCCGCAATTTCTCCATCATCGCCCACATTGACCATGGCAAGTCGACGCTGGCCGACCGCTTCATTCAAATGTGCGGTGGCCTGTCCGAGCGCGAAATGGAAGCCCAGGTGCTCGACTCCATGGATCTTGAGCGCGAGCGCGGGATCACCATCAAGGCCCATAGCGTTACCCTGTATTACAAGGCCAAAGACGGTATCACCTACCAGTTGAACTTCATTGACACCCCGGGGCACGTCGACTTCACCTATGAAGTCAGCCGTTCTCTGGCCGCGTGCGAAGGTGCGTTGCTGGTGGTCGATGCAGGGCAGGGCGTCGAGGCTCAATCGGTCGCCAACTGCTACACCGCCATCGAGCAGGGCCTTGAGGTCATGCCGGTATTGAACAAAATGGACTTGCCGCAGGCCGATCCGGACCGCGTCAAGGAAGAGATCGAGAAGATCATCGGTATCGACGCCACCGATGCCGTGGCGTGCAGCGCCAAGAGCGGTATGGGCGTGGACGAGGTCCTCGAGCGTCTGGTAGCAACCATTCCCGCACCGACCGGCAACATCGAAGATCCGCTGCAAGCGTTGATCATCGACTCCTGGTTCGACAACTACCTGGGCGTCGTGTCTCTGGTGCGCGTGCGCCACGGTCGCGTCAAGAAAGGCGACAAGATCCTCGTCAAGTCCACCGGCAAGCTGCATCTGGTCGACAGCGTTGGGGTGTTCAACCCCAAGCACACGGCAACCGTTGATCTGAAAGCCGGCGAAGTGGGCTTTATCATTGCCGGTATCAAGGACATTCATGGCGCGCCGGTCGGTGACACCCTGACCCTGAGCACCACGCCCGATGTAGACGTGCTGCCCGGCTTCAAGCGTATCCAGCCTCAGGTATACGCCGGCCTGTTCCCGGTCAGCTCGGACGATTTCGAAGACTTCCGTGAAGCCCTGCAAAAGCTGACGCTGAATGACTCTTCGCTGCAATACCTGCCGGAAAGCTCCGATGCACTGGGCTTTGGCTTCCGTTGTGGCTTCCTCGGCATGCTCCACATGGAGATCATCCAGGAGCGTCTTGAGCGTGAATACAATCTCGACCTGATCACCACTGCGCCAACCGTAATCTTCGAGCTGTTGCTGAAGAGCGGCGAAACGATTTATGTCGATAACCCGTCCAAACTGCCTGACCTGTCGGCCATCGAAGACATGCGCGAGCCTATCGTTCGCGCAAATATTCTTGTGCCGCAGGAGCACCTGGGCAACGTCATTACGTTGTGCATCGAAAAACGTGGCGTACAGCACGACATGCTGTTCCTCGGCACCCAGGTTCAGGTGAGCTACGATTTGCCGATGAACGAAGTGGTTCTGGACTTCTTCGATCGTCTCAAGTCTGTCAGCCGCGGTTATGCTTCGCTGGATTATCATTTTGATCGTTACCAGTCGGCCAACCTGGTCAAGCTCGACGTTCTGATCAACGCCGAGAAGGTCGATGCCCTGGCATTGATCGTTCACCGCGACAACGCTCATTACAAAGGGCGTGCGTTGACCGAGAAGATGAAAGAGCTGATCCCTCGACAAATGTTCGACGTGGCAATTCAGGCCGCCATTGGCGGTCAGATCGTGGCCCGGACAACCGTCAAGGCGCTTAGAAAGAACGTACTGGCCAAATGCTACGGCGGCGACGTCAGCCGCAAGCGTAAATTGCTGGAGAAGCAAAAGGCCGGTAAGAAACGCATGAAGCAGGTCGGTAACGTGGAAATTCCACAGGAAGCCTTCCTCGCAGTGCTCAGGTTGGAATAGTCAGGTCCTATGTCACTAAATTTTCCGCTGTTGTTGGTCATCGCTGTGTTCGTCTGTGGCGTGCTTGCACTGATTGATCTGGTCATCCTGGCGCCTCGTCGCCGGGCTGCCATTTCGAACTATCAGGGAAGCGTCGGCGAACCTGACATTGCTGTCGTAGAGCGCTTGAACAAAGAGCCTTTGCTGGTTGAGTACGGCAAATCGTTCTTTCCAGTGTTGTTTATCGTGCTGGTGCTCCGTTCGTTTCTGGTAGAGCCGTTCCAGATTCCTTCGGGCTCCATGAAGCCGACGCTGGATGTGGGTGATTTCATTCTGGTCAACAAGTTCGCGTATGGCATCCGCCTGCCGGTATTGGATCAGAAGGTCATCCAGCTCGGTGATCCGCAGCGTGGTGATGTGATGGTGTTCCGCTACCCAAGCGACCCAAGCGTCAACTACATCAAGCGTGTCGTCGGTCTGCCGGGTGATCGCATCCGCTACACCAGCGACAAGCGGTTGTTCATCAACGGTGAGCTGGTTGCCAAGAAACTGATCGGCACCGAGCCCGGTACACTGGGCAGCGCAGAACTGTACGAAGAACAACTGGGCGCAGTCGAACATCAGATCCGCCAGGAAATGAGCCGATACCGCGCGCCGCCTGACAGTGAGTGGACAGTGCCTGCTGCGCACTACTTCATGATGGGCGACAACCGCGACAACTCGAACGACAGCCGTTACTGGGACGATCCCAATATTCCCAAGGACGAACTGGGCATGGTCCCGGACAAGAACATCGTAGGCAAGGCGTTCGCCGTCTGGATGAGCTGGCCGGAACCGAAACTGAGCCACTTCCCTAATTTTGCACGCGTAGGGTTGATCAAGTAATCGATGCGGCGCTGCCTGGAGCAGCGCCGTATGTCATTTGGGCTGACTGGAAACGCCTCTGAACCCTGAGTCGACCCGGTCGGGCAGGCAGTGAACTCTCGAGGTTGAAGTCGAACATGACGTTCTCTACTTCTCAAAAAGGTTTTTCGCTAGTGGGATGGCTGTTGGTGCTGGCGCTTGTCGCGTTTGCGACGAGCACGGCCTTCAAGCTGGTCCCGCATTACCTCGACTACATGACGATGAAGAAAATCATCGAAACGGTCGACACCAATCAGGCCCTGGACATTACCACGGTCGACGATTTCTACGGTTATGTCGGTAAGAACATGCAGGTCAACAGCATTCGGGATATAGATTTGAACAAGGCGTTGAAAGTGACGGTGGAGAACAATGCGTTCAAAGCTCATTTGAACTATGAGCAGCGTGAACCGTGGTTCCAGAACATCGATCTGGTGATGAAGTTCGACAAGCAATTCAGTGTGGGTAAACCGTGAGCGTATCCTTGAGCCGCCTTGAGCGTCAGCTCGGCTATACCTTCAAGGATCAGGAACTGATGGTCCTGGCCCTGACCCATCGCAGTTTTGCCGGTCGCAACAACGAGCGTCTGGAATTTCTCGGCGATGCCATTCTCAACTTCGTGGCGGGCGAGGCGTTGTTCGAACGCTTCCCTCAGGCCCGCGAAGGCCAGTTGTCTCGCTTGCGTGCGCGCCTGGTGAAGGGTGAAACCCTGGCGTTGCTGGCCCGTGGTTTTGATCTGGGCGAGTACCTTCGTCTGGGTTCCGGCGAGCTGAAAAGCGGTGGTTTCCGTCGCGAGTCGATTCTCGCCGACGCCCTTGAAGCGCTGATCGGGGCGATCTACCTGGACGCTGGCATGGAGGCTGCGCGCGAGCGCGTTCTGGCCTGGCTGACGACCGAGTTCGACAGCCTGACGCTGGTAGACACCAACAAGGACCCCAAGACCCGACTGCAGGAATTTCTCCAGTCGCGGGCTTGCGAACTGCCGCGTTACGAGGTGGTGGATATCCAGGGTGAACCGCATTGCCGGACGTTTTTCGTCGAATGCGAGATCAACCTATTGAATGAAAAAAGCCGAGGACAGGGTGTCAGCCGCCGGATTGCCGAACAGGTAGCCGCAGCAGCTGCACTTATTGCCCTGGGCGTGGAGAACGGTCATGAATGATACAACCGCAACACGCTGTGGCTATGTTGCCATTGTCGGCCGTCCCAACGTAGGCAAGTCCACGCTGCTCAACCATATTCTGGGTCAAAAGCTGGCGATCACCTCGCGCAAGCCGCAGACCACGCGTCACAACATGCTCGGGATCAAGACCGAGGGTGCCGTGCAGGCGATTTATGTCGACACCCCCGGCATGCACAAGAATGGCGAGAAAGCGCTCAACCGCTACATGAACAAGACTGCTTCGGCTGCGTTGAAAGACGTCGACGTGGTGATCTTCGTCGTGGATCGCACCCGCTGGACCGACGAAGACCAGATGGTTCTGGAGCGTGTCCAGTACGTGCAAGGCCCGGTCATTCTCGCGATCAACAAAACCGATCGCATTGAAGACAAGAGCGATCTGATGCCGCATCTCGAGTGGCTGCAAGGCCAGCTGCCGAATGCGTCCATCGTGCCGATCTCCGCGCAGCATGGCCACAACCTGGAAGCGCTGGAAAGCCTGATTGCCTCGCACCTGCCGGAGAACGATCACTTCTTCCCGGAAGATCAGATCACTGATCGCAGCAGCCGCTTTCTGGCTGCCGAGCTGGTTCGCGAGAAGATCATGCGTCAGTTGGGTGCCGAGCTTCCGTACCAGATCACCGTCGAGATCGAAGAGTTCAAGCAGCAGGGCCGCACCCTGCATATCCATGCGCTGATTCTCGTCGAGCGTGACGGCCAGAAAAAAATCATCATTGGCGACAAGGGCGACCGTATCAAGCGCATCGGCAGTGATGCGCGTCGCGACATGGAGCTGCTGTTCGACTCCAAAGTCATGCTTAACCTGTGGGTCAAGGTCAAAGGTGGCTGGTCCGATGACGAGCGCGCCCTTCGCTCGCTCGGCTACGGCGACCTCTAAGCTGCCCTTTCGCCTGACCCGTCTGCGGTTGGGCGAACACTTCTCTTTCGAGCCAGCCTGATGAGCGCGCCCACCGGCCAACCTGCTTATGTGCTCCACAGCCGTGCGTATCGCGAAAACAGCGCGCTGGTCGATTTCCTCACGCCCCAAGGGCGGCTACGTGCCGTGCTGCGCAGTGCCAAAGGCAAGGCAGGCTCGCTGGCGCGTCCGTTCGTGCCCCTTGAAGTCGAGTTTCGAGGGCGTGGCGAACTCAAGAATGTCGGGCGCATGGAAAGCGCAGGCGTTGCTACCTGGATGACCGGCGAGGCGCTGTTCAGCGGCATGTACCTCAACGAACTGCTGATTCGCCTGCTGCCTGCCGAAGATCCGCATCCAGCCGTATTCGAACATTACGCCGCCACATTGCTGGCCCTCGCACTGGGCCGTCCGCTGGAACCGTTGCTGCGTTCGTTCGAATGGCGGTTGCTGGATGATCTGGGCTACGGCTTTGCGATGGACGCCGACATCAACGGCGAGCCGCTGGCAATTGATGGCATGTACCGCCTGCAAGTGGATGCCGGGCTTGAGCGTGTTTATCTGCTTCAGCCCGGCCTGTTTCAAGGCGCAGAATTGCTGGCCATGTCTGAAGCGGACTGGAGCGTCCCTGGTGCGTTGTCTGCTGCCAAGCGTCTGATGCGTCAGGCGCTGGCTGTGCATCTGGGCGGCCGCCCACTTGTCAGTCGTGAACTGTTTCGCAAGCCTTGATCAGGCTTTATTCTCTACAGCCTGCTTCGACCAGCTCGCCCATTTTTCTGGAGACAACCGTGACCCAAAGCACTCGCATCCTTCTCGGCGTGAACATCGACCATGTAGCCACCTTGCGTCAGGCCCGTGGCACGCGCTACCCGGACCCGGTCAAGGCTGCCCTGGACGCCGAAGAGGCAGGCGCCGACGGCATCACCGTTCACCTGCGTGAAGACCGTCGGCATATTCAGGAGCGCGACGTCCTGCTGCTCAAGGATGTCTTGCAGACCCGCATGAATTTCGAGATGGGCGTGACCGAGGAAATGCTCGCTTTTGCCGAGCGCATTCGTCCTGCGCATATCTGCCTGGTGCCGGAGACACGCCAGGAGCTGACTACCGAAGGCGGGCTGGACGTCGCGGGCCAGGAAGCGCGGATCAAGGCAGCGGTCGAGCGGCTGGCGAAAATCGGCTGCGAGGTCTCGTTGTTCATCGACGCCGATGAGCGCCAGATCGCTGCTTCAAAGCGCGTCGGAGCGCCAGCCATCGAACTGCACACCGGGCGCTATGCCGATGCTCAGACCCCGACTGAAGTCGCCGAAGAACTGCAGCGGGTCGCCGACGGCGTAGCGTTTGGTCTCGCCCAGGGCCTGATCGTCAATGCCGGTCACGGCCTGCATTATCACAACGTCGAAGCGGTCGCCGCGATCAAGGGCATCAACGAACTGAACATCGGCCACGCGCTGGTGGCTCATGCTCTGTTCGTCGGCTTCAAGGCGGCAGTGGCCGAGATGAAAGCGTTGATCGTGGCGGCGGCCAGATAACTAATCTCTCAGGGCTTGCGCCCCACAATCACAGCGCGCATCGGCGCTGGCAAGCCTTCGACGGTCTTGCTGTGATCGGCAGGGTCCAGATAGTCGCTCAGTGACTGAAAGCGCATCCATTCGGTGCTGCGCTGTTCCTCGATCGTCGTATGGCTGACGTCGACGCAGCGCACATCGGTGAAGCCTGCGCGGCGCATCCACAGCTCCAGCGCGCGGACCGACGGCAGGAACCAGACGTTGCGCATCTGTGCGTAACGGTCTTCCGGCACCAGCACCTGATGAACATCGCCCGGCACTACCAGCGTTTCCATCACCAGCTCGCCGCCTTTTACCAGGCAATCTTTCAACGCCAGCAAATGGTCGATGGGCGATTTGCGGTGATACAGCACCCCCATTGAAAACACCGTATCGAAGCCTTCCAGGTTGGCTGGCAAGTCCTCAAGTGCGAACGGCAGGTGCCAGGCGGGCAGGTCAGGCAGATAGCGCTGCATGGCCTGAAACTGACAGAAGAACAGCCAGTTGGGGTCAACACCAATCACGCTGTCAGCCCCGGCACCAAGCATGCGCCACTGGTAATAGCCGTTGCCGCAACCAACATCCAGAACGCGCTTGCCCTTCAGGTCCAGATGCGGCGATACCCGTGACCACTTCCAGTCAGAACGCCATTCGGTGTCGATATGTACGCCGAACACATTGAACGGCCCCTTGCGCCACGGCGACAGGCCTAATAATGCCTTGCGCAGCACAGTGCGGGTTTCGCCGTTGCACTCGGCTTGCAGAGTAAAGCTATCGAGCAGATCGATTCGCTCGGGCTGCAGGTCCGGAAGCGCGTCCAGCGCACTTTGCCAGCGCTGCAAGTCACCATGACCCTTGGCCATTTTGCTATCGAGCTGGGCTTGCAAGCCGTTTGCCCAGTCAGCCAGAGGGGTTCCCGCCAGACGGCGGACAAGAGGAGCGAGATCAATCATGGCAGGGCAATCAACGAGGTGAAGTTAAGGCATTGAAACCAGGGCACCACCTTGGAAAAACCGGCGGCGAGCAGACGTTGGCGGTGTTCTTCCAGGCTGTCGGGCTTCATCACGTTTTCGATGGCACTGCGCTTCTGGGCAATTTCCAGATCGCTGTAGCCGTTGGCGCGCTTGAAGGCGATGTGCAGATCCGTCAGCAGCGCATGCTCCTGCTCGTCATCAAAACGCAGTTTCTCCGAAAGGATCAACGCGCCGCCCGGCACCAGTGCGTCACGAATGCGACCAAGCAATGTCAGACGCTGCTCTGGGGCGATGAATTGCAGGGTGAAGTTAAGCGCGACCACCGAGGCAGGTTTGAACTCCAGCGCCAGAATGTCACCCTCGATGACCTGCACCGGCAACAGCTCCTGAAACATGGAATTCTGCGCATTGAGGTATTCACGGCAGCGTTCGACCATCGCACTGGAATTGTCTATCGCAATGACTTCACAGCCTTCGCTGCGTACATGGCGGCGCAAGGCTTGAGTCACGGCACCCAGCGAACTGCCAAGGTCGTAGAGCACGGTTTCCGGCTGGGCGAACTGCGCGGCAAGCACTCCGAGGTTTTCGACAATCGTCGGATAGCCGGGTACCGAGCGTTTGATCATGTCCGGGAAAACCCGCACGACGTCTTCGTTGAAGGCGAAGTCAGGCACCTTGGCCAGTGGCTGGGCGAAAATGCGGTCGGTTTCTTTGCTCACGGCGGTTCCGGCGAAGGCTTTGAAAAGCGGGCATTCTAGCCAAGTTGTCGCCGTGATGCATGGTGCAGCGCGTGCCTTCGGACAAGCCGCGGGCAAACGGTCAGTTCACCGTGATTGCGCATTCGAAGGTCTGCTCCGGCGCCACTTCCGGAGCCCACGGCTGCTGGTAGGTCATCACCAGTCGTCCGGTGCCTGCGTCGGTTGCCTTGTAGCGCCAGACTGACTGCCCGCCGCTGCCGACCATCTCCTTGCTCTCGGCGTTGGCATACACCTCTGGCCCAAGGCTGCGCAGGATGTTCTGCGCCGGGTTCTGGATCAGCCAGCGAAAGCCGGTGGTCGGGTTGCTGGGCAGGGTGAGGATCAGCGTCTGTCCGCCCTGGAGTGTCAGTGGGCAGTCGTTTTCAGCCTCGATGGACACGATGTTTTTCGGTGTTTGCGCACAGGCCGTCAGCAGCGCAAGGCTCAACGGTGCAAGGAAACGGGCAGGGGTCATGGCAAGTTCCGGTTTTGCGAGACGAGGCGCAAGGATAACTGATCGGAGTTTTGTGGGGGAGTACAACAGGTGTCGCTCTGGATAGGACGCAGAGCGTCCAGAACCGCATTCCCACGCTGGAGCGTGCGGAACGAGAGGCGCCCGATAGAACACCTCTCGTGCCAGTTCAGCGTGGGACCTGCGCAGTATCAATCTTTAGAACAACACCTTCACCACGTCCGCAAAGCGCTTGGCAAAGTGAACGGTGATGCCTTCCTTGAGATAGTCCGGCAGTTCTTCGAAGTTGCCACGGTTAGGCTCCGGAAGGATCAGTTCGTGGATCTTCTGACGCCGCGCGGCAATGACTTTCTCGCGTACCCCACCGATAGGCAGTACGTGCCCGGTCAGGGTCAGCTCGCCGGTCATGGCCACGCCTTTTTTCGGCGGCTGGTTACGCGCCAGGGACAGCAAGGCGCTGGCCATGGTAACGCCCGCGCTAGGGCCATCTTTCGGGGTTGCACCTTCGGGAACGTGTACGTGCACGAACGCTTCATCGAAGAACTTCGCATCGCCACCAAACTTCGACAGATTGGCGCTGACGTAGCTGTAGGCAATTTCAGCCGACTCTTTCATGACATCGCCCAGTTGCCCGGTCAGTTTGAAGCCGCGATTCAAGGTGTGAATGCGCGTTGCTTCTATCGGTAGCGTAGCGCCACCCATACTGGTCCAGGCCAGGCCTGTGATCACACCAGTGCCTGACAGCACCTGTTCGCTGCGAAACACTGGCATGCCCAATGACGCTTCAAGGTCTTTCGGGCCGATCTTGATCACCGAGTCGGGCGTATCCAGCAGTTTGACCACCGCTTTGCGCACCAGCTTGCCCAGTTGTTTTTCCAGATGCCGCACACCGGCTTCGCGAGCGTAACCTTCGATGACGGCGCGCAGGGCGCTGTCGCTGATGCTCAGCTTGTTTTTGGCAACACCGGCTTTCTCCAGTTGCTTGGGCCACAGGTGGCGTTTGGCAATCGCAAGCTTCTCTTCAGTGATATAGCCGGACAGGCGGATCACTTCCATGCGGTCAAGGAGCGGGCCGGGAATTGAGTCCAGAGTGTTGGCGGTGCACACGAACAGAACCTTGGAAAGGTCCAGACGCAGGTCCAGGTAGTGATCGAGGAATTCTACGTTCTGTTCCGGGTCCAGGGTTTCCAGCAGCGCAGACGCCGGGTCGCCCTGGTAGCTCTGGCCCATCTTGTCGATTTCATCGAGCATGATGACCGGGTTCATGACTTCTACATCCTTCAGCGCCTGCACCAGTTTGCCTGGCTGGGCGCCGATGTAGGTGCGGCGGTGGCCCTTGATTTCGGCCTCATCGCGCATGCCGCCCACGCTCAGGCGATAGAACGGTCGCCCCAGCGACTCGGCAATCGAGCGCCCGACGCTGGTCTTGCCGACCCCTGGTGGACCCACCAGCAGGACAATCGAGCCGCTGATCTCGCCTTTATAGGCACCCACCGCAAGAAACTCGAGAATGCGCGCCTTGATGTCATCCAGGCCGGCATGGTGTTGATCGAGCACTTTACGCGCGTGCTTGAGGTCCAGCTTGTCTTCGCCGTAGACACCCCACGGCAACGAACTGGTCCAGTCCAGATAATTGCGCGTCACGGCGTATTCCGGCGAGCCGGTTTCCAGCACCTTGAGCTTGCCTATTTCTTCGTCGAATTTCTTGCGCGCCTGCGGTGGCAGGGTCTTGCCTTCCAGTCGCTGCTCGAACTGTTCGATGTCTGCACTGCGGTCGTCCTTGCTCAGCCCCAGCTCCTGCTGAATGACCTTGAGCTGCTCCTTGAGGAAGAACTGACGCTGATGCTCGCCGATCTTGCGGTTGACCTCGGCAGAGATTTCCTTCTGCAGGCGGGCGACCTCGACTTCCTTGCGCAGTATCGGCAGGACTTTCTCCATGCGCCTGAGCATCGGCACGCAGTCGAGTACCTCTTGCAGCTCGACGCCGGTGGCCGAGGTGAGGGCGGCAGCGAAGTCGGTGAGCGGCGAAGGATCGTTGGGGCTGAAGCGGTTGAGGTAATTCTTCAGTTCTTCGCTGTACAGCGGGTTGAGCGGCAGCAGCTCCTTGATCGCGTTGATCAAGGCCATGCCGTAAGCCTTTACCTCGTCGGTCGGATCGTTGGGTTGTTGCGGGTATTCAACTTCCACAAGATAAGGCGGACGGTGATGCTTGAGCCAGGTACGAATGCGCACACGGCTCAAGCCCTGCGCCACGAACTGCAACCGGCCATTTTCGCGGCTGGCGTGGTGAACCTTGACCAGAGTGCCATATTCGGGAAGCGCATCGGTCTTGAAGTGGCGCGGGTCTTCCTGAGGGGTGTCCATGAAGAACAACGCCAGCGAATGGTGCTCGGACTTGCTGACCAGTTCCAGCGTCTCAGCCCACGGTTCTTCGTTGACGATAACCGGCAAGACCTGCGCCGGAAAGAACGGACGGTTGTGGATCGGGATGATGTAAACCTTGTCGGGCAGGTTCTGGCCGGGCAAGGCAAGCGAGGTGCTGTCGGAGCTCAGAGACACGTCGTGCTCGTCTGCGTCATCGGGCAAATCTGGCGAGTCTGTCTGCTGGTCGCTCATGGGGCACCTGAGAAGTTGAACATGCTTCTTAGATGGGGCAGCAGCCCTCAGGTTTCAATAGTCTTGGTCGATAGTCTGTAAAGCGGTTGCAAAACCGTCATTTATTAGTTGTTGGTCCAGTCCGTGCTGGCCAGCGCTGGCTTATTTCATTTACGGCGCTGCCGTTATGGGTTGAATCAGGTATGACCAACGTACTTATTTCGGCATTACTGGCTGGACTATGGATGGCATCGGCTGCTAATGCATCGGCCTCTGCCTTTACCGCACAGGTACTCGACAAGCAGGGCAAGCCCCTTGCAGATGCAGTCGTGACGCTCAAAGGCCCGGCTGATCCGTCGCCCGCTGTGCTCAAGGCTGCCATG
Organism: Pseudomonas savastanoi; assembly: GCF_020917325.1. Lineage (NCBI taxonomy): Bacteria > Pseudomonadati > Pseudomonadota > Gammaproteobacteria > Pseudomonadales > Pseudomonadaceae > Pseudomonas > Pseudomonas savastanoi. The sequence continues at coordinate 4,648,229 of NZ_CP076652.1, read as the reverse complement.
GACCAGCGCGACCAGGAGTTTGCCCCCCATGTGCTGGCTGTACATACCGGCACGCAGGTCAAGTTTCCCAACAGCGACAACATCCGCCATCAGGTTTATTCCTTTTCCCCGGCCAAGCGTTTCGAGTTGCGACTTTACGAAGGCACCCCCTCGGAACCGCTGTTGTTCGACAAGCCTGGTGTGGTAGTGCTGGGCTGCAACATCCATGACTGGATGGTCGGCTACATCTATGTCACGGACGAACCCTGGTTCGGCGTAACGGACAGCAATGGCCTGCTTAAACTGGATCAGGTGCCAGCCGGACATTACGCTGCCACGCTCTGGCATCCGCAAATTGAAGACATGCAGCCCGTATCGGGCGGTGAATTCGATGTGCCCGCATCGGGCCTCACCCAGCGTTTCAACCTCGCGGTCGAAGTGAAAGCCGAGGACAAACCCGGCAAGCCGGCCCCCGGTGGTTTCGGCGACGCTTTTCACAAGGCCGCACATGAATGAAATTTAAAGCCAGCTTTCAGGCGCGCATCGCCGGGGTTCTGATTGCCCTGTTGCTGATTGTCGTGGCCGCAGTTTTTCTCGCGGTCAAGGTTGCGACCGGCGACGCGGTGCGCACCCAGGCTCAGGCGCAACTGGAAGTGGGTAGCCGCGTGTTCGAGCGGTTGATTGATCTGCGTGGCAAGCGCCTGCGTGATGCCGTGCAACTGCTGGCGGCCGACTTCGGGTTTCGTGATGCTGTAGCGAGTGCCGACTCATCGACCATTCGATCGGTACTGCTCAATCATGGCAAACGCATCAATGCCAGCGATATGTTCCTGCTGGGCATGGATGGCGTGGTGGTTGCCAGTACCGAGAAAGAAGTGCCGGAGGGGTCCAGGTTTGTCTATGACCAGGCGCTGCGCAACGCCAAGCGTGCTGGTCAGTCAGTGCTTATTATTCCGGGGGGCGGAATACCTCATTTGCTGGTGGAAAGTACCGTGCTTGCGCCGCTGCCGATAGGCCGCGTGGTGATGGGCTTCACCATCGACAGTGGCATTGCCGAAGAGCTGCGTTCTCTCAGTGGGCTGGAAGTGTCGTTTCTCACGGTGGAAAACGGTCAGTCCGGTGATTTGATCAGTACCCAGCCGCCAGCCATGCACGCGGGGCTGGTCGAGCTGATGCGCAGTTCTTCAGAAGGGCAGATGCTGCTGACCGAGCAAGCGAACCTTAACTTCCTCAGCCAGACGCTGATGCTTGCCAAAAGCAGCAATGGCGACGGCGGACAAGTGATCGCGCTCCTGCAAAGCCCGCTGGACAAGGCCTATCAAGCGTTTGCGCCGCTGGATGAAAAGATTTTCTGGATTTCCATGATCGCATTGCTGGCGTCGCTGCTTGGTACGCTGGCGCTGGCCCGCAGCGTGTCGCTGCCTGTGCAGGAGCTGGCTATTGCGGCCAAACGTATTGGCGATGGCGACTATAAAACGCCGGTAACCCTGGTGCGCAGTGACGAATTGGGCATGCTCGCCGACGCGATCAACACCATGCAACAGGGCATCGCCGTGCGCGAAGGGCAGTTGGCTCACAACGCTCTGCACGACAACCTGACCGGCCTGCCCAATCGAGCGTTGGTGATGGAACGTCTTGGCAGTTTGATCGCGGCAAATCGCACGGTCGCCTTGCTGTACCTGGGCATCGAGAACCTGGCCACGATCAACGAAAGTGCGGGTGCCGAAGGCGTTGAGCAACTGTTACGCCAGTTGGGGCAGCGTTTGCAGGGCAATTTGCGGTCTGGCGACACGGTGGCACGGCTGAGTGCCAACGAGTTCTTGCTGTTGCTGGACAACACTGCCAGTGACGGCGCGGTGGGCATGGCCGATGCCGTGCAGCGTTTGCTCATCGAGCCGCAACGTATCGACAACCATGATCTGATGCTTGAGTGCTGTATAGGCATCACGGTTTATCCGGAACACGGTGATTCGGCTCAGGAACTGGTCAACCGTGCGGCGATTGCACGCAAGGATGCAGCGTTCATTCCCGGTCGCCTGCAGATCTACCAGGACGGACGTGACCTCGCTCACCAGCGTCAGATATGTCTGATCCGCGACCTGCGCAAGGCTCCGCAGAATGGCGAGCTGATGCTCCATTACCAACCCAAACTGGATATCCGTCAGGGCTATGTTCGTCAGGCGGAAGCCCTGCTGCGCTGGACTCACCCGCGCTTTGGGAATGTTTCGCCTGCTGAATTCATCGTCCTGGCCGAGCGCACCGGTAGCATTAACCTGCTGACCAACTGGGTTATCGAAGAGGCAATGCGTCAGTTGGCCGAATGGCGCCAGCGCGGTCTGGTGCTGCAGGTATCGGTCAACATTTCCGCCGACGACCTGCTGGGCGACGATCTGGCCGGCTATGTCATGAAACTGCTCAAGCAATACGCGGTGCCTGCCGAACAACTGGTATTCGAGATAACCGAGAGCGCGGTCATGAGCGAGCCGGAGAAAGCCCTGGTGGTCCTGCACCGTCTACGCGACTGCGGCATCAGCCTGTCGGTCGATGACTTCGGCACCGGTTACTCGTCACTGGCCCACTTGAAGCGTTTGCCGGTGCAGGAGTTGAAAATCGACCAGTCGTTCGTGCGCAACCTGGATGAAACCAGCGAAGACGCGGTGATCGTGCGGTCGACCATTGAAATGAGCCACAACCTCGGACTCAAGGTGGTGGCAGAGGGTGTCGAGTACCAACACAGTCTGGACCTGCTCCGGCGGTGGCATTGCGATACGGCCCAGGGTTACCTGATCAGTCGGCCGCTGACAGCGTCAGCATTCGAGGCATGGATTGCTACGTATCAGGCATCACCCAGTCTTATGGTGAATTAATCCATGTCCTACAAGACATCATTACTGTTGGGTTATCTGTTGGCGGGCGTGGCAGGGGTTGTCCCGACGCTGGCGCTGGGCGACAACGGCCGGCTGATTGCCACGGGCGGCGCGACCAGCATTGAAGGCAGCGCCGGTGGCGGTATCACTCCATGGGCAGTGATCACCGGTTACAGCGAGCAGGGCGAGTGGGGCGCGACAGCCTTCGCCACGCACGTCAATCTGCCCGACTACAACCTTGATGTGGCAGGCCTCGCCGTCGCCTATGGCAACCGCGTCGAGTTTTCCTATGCTCACCAACGTTTCGATATCAGCAACCTGCAGCACAGGCTCAGTCTGCCGGACGACAACCTCAGTCAGGACGTGTTCGGCGTCAAAGTGCGCCTGTTCGGCGACCTGATCTATGAAAGCCTGCCGCAGGTTTCGCTGGGCGTGCAGTACAAGCATCAGAACGATTTCCTGATCCCGAGTCTGGTGGGTGCCAAGCGTGATTCGGATGTCGAAGGGTATCTGACGGCCAGTCGGCTGTTCATGGGCGCGGCGTTTGGCTACAACGTCGTGGTCAACGGTGGCATGCGTTACAGCCGCGCCAACGAAACCGGCCTGCTCGGGTTTGGCGGGGACCGGCGTGACAGCCGCAGTCTGCTCAAGGAGGGCTCGGTAGCGGTGCTGTTCAATCCGCGCTGGGCGCTGGGCGTCGAATATCGCGAAAAGCCGGATAACCTTTCGTTTGCTGGAGAAAGCGACTGGGCAGATGTGTTTCTCGGTTATTTCCCCAACAAGCACTTGTCCGTTGTATTGGCCTACGCCCGTCTGGGCGAAATCGCCACGCTGGATAACCAGAACGGCACTTATCTGTCTGTGCAGGGGAGTTTCTGATGAGACGCTTGCTGATCTGTCTGATGCTGACGGTACTGGCCGGTTGCGCCCAACAGCAACAGCCCCCCAAGGACGACAGTCTGTATCGAGACCTTGGCCAGCGTGCCGGCATCCAGCGCATCGTCGAAGGCATGCTCATGAACGTGGCCAAGGATGACCGGATTGTCGAGCACTTCAAGAAAGTCGACATCGTGCGTCTGCGCGACAAACTGGTCGAGCAGTTCTGCGTCGAAGCGGGCGGCCCGTGCCGCTACACCGGTGACAGCATGGCCGAGTCGCACAAGGGCCAGAACCTTACTCCGAGCGACTTCAACGCACTGGTTGAAAACCTGATCGCAGCGATGGACACCGAAAACGTTCCGGTTCCGGTCCAGAACCGTTTGATAGCCCGGTTGGCGCCAATGCGTGGCGACGTGGTTGGCAAGTAATTCGTAGCCTTTAAATGCACTCTGACTATCGTGCCAATGCTCCGCGTCCAGGATCGGACGCAGAGCGTCCAGAACGGCATTCCCACGCTGGAGCGTGCGGAACGATAATCTTCAGGGAGAGCGCTTACGCGAGAACACTATCGTGCCAATGCTCCGCGTTGGCATGCCGTTGGTGACGCTCAGCGTCACAAATCGCCGTCGCGCCGCGCGCTCAGGGTTGGACGCAGAGCGTCCAGAACGGCATTCCCACGCTGGAGCGTGCGGAACGATAATCTTCAGGGAGAGCACTTACGCGAGAACACTATCGTGCCAATGCTCCGCGTTGGCATGCCGTTGGTGACGCTCCGCGTCACAAATCGTCGCCGCACCGCGCGCTCAGGATTGGACGCAGAGCGTCCAGAACGGCGTTCCCACGCTGGAGCGTGCGGAACGATAATCTTCAGGGAGAGCACTTACGCGAGAACACTATCGTGCCAATGCTCCGCGTTGGCATGCCGTTGGTGACGCTCCGCGTCACAAATCGTCGCCGCACCGCGCGCTCAGGATTGGACGCAGAGCATCCAGAACAGCGTTCCCACTGGAGCGTGTGCAATGAATCTTCCAGCCCCGCCTCAGCTCAGTCGCGTCAGGTACCCCGGCACTTCCTGCTCCGGCAGCACCGACAGCACTTTCAGGCGCTGGAGCATGCGCTGCCGGGCGCGTTGCAGGTGTTCCTTGAGGTTCAAGGCCGCGGCGTCGAAAGCACCGTGCAGCAATAACTCAATGATCAGCCGGTGCTCGGCCAGCATCGCTTCATCCGCGCCAATGTCCAGCAATCGGTAGAAAATCCGGTTGATGATCATCGGGCTCTGCGCCTGACTGATCAGGGTGGCTATCTTGCGGTTTTGCAGCCCGCCCAGACACTGCTGATGCAGGTCGTCCTCAAGGCGCTCTATCTCCTCCAGGCTGCACTGTTCGGCGTTTTGCGCCTGAATGACTCTGGCCAACATGGCTTCCAGGGTTTCGCGACTCAATTGCGGCGCGGTCTGGCGCAGGGCTTCAGGCTCAAGGCAGGCGCGCAGTTCGTAGTCTTCGGTGATTTCCCGGGCCGTCAGCGGCCCTGCCAGCCACTGTGAGTAGGGCTCTTTCTCCACCAGGCCGCGATCACGCAAACGCATCAGCGCCTCGCGAACCACCGCGCGGCTGACGCCGTAATGCTGCGCGGCGTTTTGTTCATCCAGCCGATAATGACCAAAGGCGATACAGGCCGACAGCGCCGCGCCGATCTCGTCATGAATTCGTTCGCCGAGTGGGCGGGTGTCGACCAGCTCTTCGCTGCTGTCCAGCCCAAACTGCTTGTGGCTCAGGCTCAACCGCAACGGCTCGACTTCCCCAGCGTCAGGATTGACCAGATAACCCCGGCCATCGAAGCGGCTGATCAAGCCTTCTTCATGCAGCAGATTGAGCGCCTTGCGCACCGGCACCCGGCTGGTGCCGAACAGTTCTGCCAACGGTGCTTCAAGCAGCACCAGTCCATTGGCAGCCGCACCCGAGACGATTGCGTTACGCAACACCTCACGGATCGTGGCGTAACGCGACGCAGTGCGCGTGTCCTCTTCTGACATCGGTTTCATACACTTCTGGCGGTTGACGGGCAATTCTCGCACAGATGCGCCGTTGTCACCTTGGGCCACGTCCTGATGCTCGCTCATGGGGCCACCGTTACTTTTTTGCACTTAAATGTACCTTTTGTAAAAGATACATTATTTCTTTATGAAGCTCTGGTGTTCGGCTCAAGCATTGCCGCAACGGATTGAGTCATTTGCAGAGAGAGTTCTAGCACGGCGGTTCCAGCCCGAAGGGACCTGATCTCTGGCGCGGCCGAAAGCCCGTTAGTACAGATTGGCATGGAATCTGCCTTTGTTAAATGTACATTTTACTAATAAGTACATTTTAAAGGTCCGGTGCCCATGATCGATACAGGACGTCACAGCGTTACTCGTGATGCCTGCGCAATGGCTGAGGACTTCGCTCAGGGGCGCAGTGACCCGCTGCAGGTTTTGGACAAGGCGCTGCAGCAGGCAGCTCAGGTTGACCATGTATTCATTTCCATGAGTGTCGAACGTGCCTACAGGGAAGCCGAAGCCAGCACTGCCCGCTGGAAACACGGGCAGCCACTGAGCCCGTTCGATGGGGTGCCGATCGCCTGGAAGGATCTGTTCGACGTGGCTGGTTGCGTGACAACGGCCGGTGCCGCCTTGCGCAACAACCTTTCGCCGGCACTGCTGGATGCGCCGAGCGTCGGGCTGCTGGCGCGCTCCGGGATGGTCAGTCTGGGTAAGACCAACCTCAGCGAATTCGCTTATTCCGGGCTGGGCCTGAACCCGCATTTTGGTACGCCGGTCAACCCGATGAGTGATCGCACTCCGCGCATTCCCGGCGGCTCTTCTTCAGGTTCTGCAGTTGCAGTGGCTGCCGGGATTGTGCCGATTGCCATGGGCACCGATACCGCAGGTTCGATTCGTATTCCGGCCGCGCTTAACGGTCTTGTAGGGTTTCGCAGCACCAGCCGCCGCTACAGTCGCGACGGTGTGTTCCCGCTGGCGCTGACACTGGACAGTGTCGGTCCGCTGACCCGCAGCGTGCGTGATGCGCTGGTGATCGATGACCTGCTGTGCGCGCGCAGCAAGCCTTCGTCATTGCTGCCTCGCAGTGTGGCCACCCAGCGGTTTCTGGTCGACAAGGCCATGCTGGAAGACCCGCGTGTCGAGCCTGCGGTTCGTGACAACCTGTTTCGTGTCATCGGCATCCTGCATGACCACGGCGCTTTTGTTGACGTGCGCCCCTGTCAGGCATTTCAGGCCACCTTGCAGTTGATTCAGCAGAAGGGCTGGCTTGGCGCTGCCGAAGCATTCGCGCTGCATCAGTCGTTGCTCGACAGCGACGCCGCCAGCCAGCTCGACCCCAGAGTGCGCAAGCGCCTGGAGGCGGCACGGCATATGCCCGCCAGCCTGCTGGTCAACCTGTACGCCGCGCGCGAACGCTTGCAGGAGCAGTTGACCCTCGAACTCGATGGTGCGCTGCTGATCACCCCGACCGTTGCTCACGTTGCGCCGCCGCTCGCGCAGTTGTTGAGCGACGAAGATCTGTTCATTCAAACCAACCTCGCCACGCTGCGCCTGACCATGCCGGGCAGCCTGCTGAACATGCCCGGCGTGTCACTGCCCAGCGGCTGTGATGCTTCGGGCCTGCCCACCGCAGTGTTGCTTAGCGCTCCGGCGGGGGAAGACGCACGGTTGCTGCGCGCAGCGCTGGCCGTGGAAGCATTGATCGCAGCCCCTTGAACGACCTGTGAATTTTAAAACCGGCCCGCGTGCGGTACATCGCGAAGCCGTTCTGATTAACCCGTGGGAGAACAAAGATGGCCAAAGAAATTCTGTGTGCGTTTGGTGTGGATGTGGATGCGGTAGCGGGCTGGTTGGGCTCCTATGGCGGTGAAGATTCGCCGGACGATATTTCTCGCGGGCTGTTTGCCGGGGAAGTCGGCGCGCCGCGTCTGCTCAAGCTGTTCGAGCGTTATGGTCTGCGCACTACCTGGTTCATTCCGGGCCACTCCATGGAGACGTTTCCCGAGCAGATGAAGGCCGTGGCAGACGCCGGGCATGAAATCGGCGTACACGGTTACAGCCATGAAAACCCGATTGCCATGACTCCGGAGCAGGAAGAGATCGTCCTCGATAAATCCATCGACCTGATCACGCAAATGACCGGCAAGCGCCCGACCGGCTACGTCGCACCCTGGTGGGAATTCAGCAACGTCACCAACGAGCTGCTGCTCAAGAAGGGCATCAAGTACGACCACAGCCTGATGCACAACGACTTTCATCCTTACTACGTTCGTGTGGGCGACAAGTGGACCAAAATCGACTACAGCCAGCACCCGGACACCTGGATGAAACCTCTGGTGCGCGGTGAAGAAACCGACCTGGTGGAAATTCCGGCCAACTGGTACCTGGACGACCTGCCGCCAATGATGTTCATCAAGAAGGCACCGAACAGCCACGGTTTCGTCAACCCCCGGCACCTGGAAGAGATGTGGCGCGACCAGTTCGACTGGGTCTATCGCGAGCATGAACACGCCGTATTCACCATGACCATTCACCCGGACGTGTCTGGTCGCCCGCAAGTGCTGCTGATGCTGGAGCGCTTGATCGAGCACATTCAAAGCCATGCAGGCGTCAAGTTCGTCACTTTCGACGAGATTGCCGACGACTTCGTGCGTCGTAACCCCCGTACCCGTTGATACATTGCCCTGTCCGAGGCGTCACTCATGTCCATTTACAACAAGCTCGACCTGACCGGCTGGAAACCTGAGCAACTGACTCCGGAGCAAGTACGGTTCGCCACATGGATTGCGTTTTTCGCGTGGGTGTTTGCGGTATATGACTTCATTCTGTTTGGCACGCTGTTACCGGAAATCGGTCGGCATTTCAGCTGGAGTGAGGTCGAACAGGCCGAAATCGCGACCTGGGTCGCGGTCGGCACGGCGGTGGTGGCGCTGGCCATCGGTCCGCTGGTAGATCGCCTGGGACGGCGCGTGGGTATCATTTTTACCGTGAGCGGTTCGGCGATCTGCTCGGCGCTCACGGCCATCGGCGGATCATGGGGCAAATCGCCGCTGATCCTGATTCGTTCGCTGGGCGGTCTGGGTTATGCCGAAGAAACGGTCAACGCGACCTACCTGAGCGAAATCTACGCGGCATCCGACGACCCGCGTCTGGCCAAGCGCCGTGGCTTCATCTACAGCCTGGTGCAGGGCGGATGGCCGGTCGGCGCTTTGATCGCAGCAGGGCTGACCGCTGTGCTGCTGCCGATCATTGGCTGGCAGGGTTGCTTCGTGTTCGCGGCCATTCCGGCCATCGTCATCGCGATCATGGCGCGCAAGCTCAAAGAGAGCCCGCAGTTCCAGATCCATCAACGCATCACCCAACTGCGCAAGAAGGGCGACGTGAGCCAGGCACAGGCTGTGGCGCAAACCTACGGGGTCGATTACGACGAGCACAGCAAAGCGGGGATCGGTGCTGCCTTCCGTGGTTCTTCATGCCGCGCCACGCTGGTGATCGGTGCTGCGATCCTGCTCAACTGGGCGGCTATTCAGGTGTTCAGCGTGCTGGGCACAACGGTGATCGTCAGCGTTCACCACATCTCGTTCGAGAACTCGCTGATCATTCTGGTGCTGTCCAACCTGGTGGGTTATTGCGGTTACCTGTGTCACGGCTGGATGGGTGACCGCATCGGTCGTCGTAACGTGATCGGTCTTGGCTGGATGCTGGGTGGTCTGGCGTTCGCCGGCATGCTCTACGGGCCGAGCAACATGGTGACGGTCGTTGGCTTGTACAGCCTTGGCCTGTTCTTCCTGATCGGCCCTTACTCGGCGGCCTTGTTCTTCATCAGCGAAAGCTTCCCGACCAGCATTCGTGCAACGGGCGGCGCAATCATTCACGCCATGGGCCCGCTCGGTGCCGTGGTCGCAGGCTTCGGTGCCACGTCGGTATTGAGTGCAGGCGGAGACTGGCAGACCTCGGCGCTGTATTTCGGCGCGCTGCCTTGCTTCCTGTCGGGTGCACTGATGTTTGCGGCCAGGCATGTGCGACCTGAAACCGTGAAATGAGGAGCAACACATGATTCGTAAAGTTGCAGTAGTAACCGGTGCCGCCAGCGGCATCGGCCAGGCGCTGGCAGTGGCTTTTGCCCGGCACGGTGTGGCGGTGGCAGGCGGGTTCTATCCGGCTGACCCGCATGACCCGAATGAAACCCGCAGGCTGGTGGAGGCGGCGGGTGGCGAATGCCTGATGCTGCCGCTGGACGTGACCAGCACCGAGTCGGTCGACGATCTGGCTGCGGCTGCGATCAAGGCCTATGGCCGAATCGATTACGCAGTGGCCAATGCCGGATTGTTGCGTCGTGCGCCCTTGCTGGAAATGACCGACGAACGCTGGGACGAGATGCTCGACGTTGACCTGACCGGCGTGATGCGTACTTTTCGCGCCGCCGCCCGGCATATGGACGAGGGCGGTTCGCTGGTGGCGATCTCCTCGATTGCCGGTGGTGTCTACGGCTGGCAGGACCATTCCCATTACGCCGCCGCCAAGGCGGGTGTGCCAGGGTTGTGTCGCTCGCTGGCGGTGGAACTGGCGCCCAAGGGCATCCGCTGCAATGCGGTGATTCCCGGTTTGATCGAAACGCCACAGTCGCTGGACAGCAAGAACTCGCTGGGCCCTGAGGGTCTGGCGCAGGCGGCCAAAGCCATCCCGCTGGGCAGAGTAGGCCGAGCGGACGAAGTCGCTGCGCTGGTACGTTTTCTGTGCAGCGACGAAGCCAGTTACCTGACCGGGCAAAGCATCGTGATCGACGGCGGCCTGACCGTGCGCTGGCCGGGGTAGATCGCGCAAATTCAACCAAGGAGCCCGACCCATGCAACAGCTCAAACAAAAACGTGCGGTGATCACCGGTGCAGGCAGCGGCATTGGTGCTGCCATCGCGCTTGCCTACGCGAGTGAAGGTGCGCATCTGGTGCTGGGCGATCGTGATCCGGTCACTCTGGGCAAGGTTGCCGAACACTGCCGTCAGCTCGGCGCGCAGGTGCACGAATGCGTGGCCGACGTCGGCAGCGTCGAGGGGGCGCAGGCCAGTGTCGATGCCTGTATCGAGCATTTTGGCGGCATCGACATTCTGGTCAATAACGCCGGCATGCTGACCCAGGCACGTTGCGTCGACCTGAGCATCGAGATGTGGAACGACATGCTGCGCGTCGACCTGACCAGCGTATTCGTGGCCAGCCAGCGCGCCTTGCCGCACATGATTGCCCAGCGTTGGGGACGCATCATCAATGTTGCCTCGCAACTGGGCATCAAAGGCGGTGCCGAGTTGACCCATTACGCTGCTGCCAAGGCCGGTGTGATCGGTTTCAGCAAATCCCTTGCGCTGGAAGTCGCCAAGGACAACGTGCTGGTCAATGCCATCGCTCCCGGCCCTATCGAAACACCGCTGGTCGCCGGGATCAGCAGCGCGTGGAAAACCGCCAAGGCTGCCGAGTTGCCGCTGGGACGTTTCGGTCTGGCCGAGGAAGTTGCGCCGGTGGCTGTGCTGCTGGCCAGCGAGCCGGGTGGCAACCTGTTCGTCGGCCAGACGCTTGGCCCCAATTCAGGCGACGTCATGCCATGAGCAAACTGCTGGAGAACACCTGATGTGTGGATTGTGCGGGCTGTTGGGCGAAGACGTGCACTGGAGCGACCCGCTGGCTGCCGAGCTGCCCCGGCGGCGTGAGCGTTTGCGGCGTATTGCTGCGATCAACAAGGTCGTGGCGCCGTTTCGTCTCAAGGTCGAGGACTTTCAGGGCGTTTCCTACCTTCTGCTGGGGGCTACCGGCAAGCAGGAACTGGCGACCGGCCTGGAGCAGCTCTGGCAGAAAGCCGAGTTACTGATTGGTCGCCCGCTCGACCCGCTGGATTCCCGTTTGCTCGACCACCTGCAGAGGTCATCATGAGCATTGCTCTCAATGTGATTACCGGCTTTCTCGGCAGCGGCAAGACCACGTTGCTCAAACGCCTGCTGGCCGATGAAGACATGGGCGAAACTGCGCTGTTGATCAACGAATTCGGCGATGTCGGTATCGATCATCTGCTGGTTGAAGAGGTTGCCCCGGATACCGTTCTGCTGCCCAGCGGTTGTGTCTGCTGCACCGTCAGGGGGGAACTGAAAGATGCGTTGCTCGGCCTGCTGGAGCGGCGTAATCGTGGCGAGATTCCAGCGTTTCGCCGGGTGATTCTGGAGACCACCGGCCTGGCGGATCCGGCCCCGATTCTCACCACGCTGAGCAATGATCCGCAACTGCGCGGGCGTTTTCATATCGGCCTGATCGTCACGCTGGTGGACGCCTGTCACGCGACGTTGCAAGAGCGTCTGCATCCGGAGTGGCTGGCTCAGATCGCGGCGGCGGACCGGCTTTTGTTGAGCAAGACCGATCTGGTCGATCAGCCCGCACTGGATGCGCTTCGTCAGCGCCTGCAAGCGCTGAATTTCTCTGCGCCGCTGCGGGATACGGCGCAGATCCACAGTGGTGATCAACTGTTGCTGGGCGAGGGCATGCGCAGCGACGAACCGGCCGCTGAAGTGACGCGCTGGCAACTGCATCGGGTGCTGTCGACTTCCGCGCGGCATGGTGATGCGCAGGTCTGTTGCCTGACGTTCGAGCGGCCTCTGGACTGGGTCGGTTTCGGGGTGTGGCTGTCGATGCTGTTAAGATGCCACGGTGAACGAATCCTCCGTGTCAAAGGACTGCTCAACGTGAACGACAACCAGGCTCCCATCGTGATTCATGGTGTGCAGCATTGCCTGCATGCACCGGTGCATCTTGCAGCCTGGCCAGGAGAGGATCGTACTTCCCGGCTGGTGTTCATCCTGCGCGGTCTTGATCCCGAGTTGCTGCGTCGTTCATTCGAAGTGTTTTCCAGCAGCTTCGCGCCATCACTCAGCGAGTCTGTGGCATGACCATTACCTTGCGTGTGCTGGGTACGTCCGTGACCTTGCTGGAGTCCTTGCGTGAGCGGGCCGAGCAGGAACTGGGCATCAAGCTGATCTACCAGATCCATGACGTGCAGACCGCGCAACGCATCGCGGTCATGCAGCCCGACAGCTACGACCTTTACGATCAGTGGTTTCATAACGTGGATTTCGTCTGGCCTGCGCGGGCCATTCAACCCATCGACACGCGGCGCATCGCGCTTTGGCATGAAATCAATGACCTGCCCAAACAGGGGCGACTGAGACCCACAGACCAACCGGGCAGCGGCAGTGTGCCCAGCGAACGTTTGTTCGTGCAGCACGATGGCAGCCTGGGCAGTACGGTGACTGAGCGCATCAGCATGTTGCCGCTGACCCACAACGCCGACAGTTTTGCCTATCGCCCCGAGCGTTTGCCGGATGGGCTGAGCCCTGCTGACGAAAGCTGGGGCTGGCTGCTCGACCCTGTGTGGGGTGGACGCATCGCCTTGCAGAGCGATGCTGCCATCGGCGCTCTGGATGCCGCATTGGCCGTGGAGGGCGCGGGGCTGGCGGCGTTCAAGGACATCGGCAACATGAGCATCGAAGAAATCGACGTGCTGGCCGACGTGCTGGTGCGTAAACAGCAGCAAGGGCATTTTGGCGCGTTCTGGTCAGACGACGAAGAAGCCGCCGAACTGATGCTCAGCCCGACCATCGACATTCAGAGCCTCTGGTCACCGACCCTGGTCAGGTTGCACCGCGCGGGTGTGAAGTACCGCGTCGCAGTGCCCAAAGAGGGTTATCGCGGCTGGTTCGGCGGGCTGTCGTTATCACGCCACGCCAAAGGCCCGGTGCTGGATGCAGCCTACGCCTACCTGAACTGGTGGCTGTCCGGCTGGCCGGGCGCAGTAATGGCACGGCAGGGGTATTACATTGGCAATCCGGCGCGCAGTCGTGATCATCTGAGCGCCGCTGAATGGGATTACTGGTACGCCGGTCTACCTGCCCGAGAGCAACTGCTCGGCAGCGACGGCCTGCCACTGATCGACGCCGGAGAGATCCGCGACGGCGGTTCCTACGAGGAACGCATGGGCCACATCGCGGTTTGGAACTCCGTCATGAACGAACACAACTACCTGGTCCGCCGCTGGAACGACATCCTGCGCGCCAGTGGCAAAAGCAGCGCCAAAGCGCGTTAGGCACGCATTCAAGAGCGGACGCAGAGCGTCCAGAACGGCATTCCCACGCTGGAGCGTGCGGAACGATAATCGTCAGAGCAGCATCGTGCCAATGCTCCGCGTTGGCATGCAGTTCGTGACGCTCCGCACATTCAAGAGAGGACGCAGAGCGTCCAGAACGGCATTCCCACGCTGGAGCGTGCGGAACGATAATCGTCAGAACACCATCGTGCCAATGCTCCGCGTTGGCATGCAGTTCGTGACGCTCCGCGTCACAGGTCTACGCCGCACCGCACATTCAAAAGCGGACGTAGAGCGTCCAGAAACGGCATTCCCACGCTGGAGCGTGCGGAACGATAATCGTCAGAGCACCATCGTGCCAATGCTCCGCGTTGGCATGCATTTCGTGACGCTCCGCGTCACAGGTCTGCGCCGCACCGCACATTCAAGAGAGGACGCAGAGCGTCCAGAACGGCATTCCCACGCTGGAGCGTGCGGAACGATAATCGTCAAAACACCATCGTGCCAATGCTCCGCGTTGGCATGCAGTTCGTGACGCTCCGCGTCACAGGTCTACGCCGCACCGCACATTCAAGAGAGGACGCAGAGCGTCCAGAACGGCATTCCCACGCTGGAGCGTGCGGAACGATAATCGTCAGAGCACCATCGTGCCAATGCTCCGCGTTGGCATGCATTTCGTGACGCTCCGCGTCACAGGTCTGCGCCGCACCGCACATTCAAGAGAGGACGCAGAGCGTCCAGAACGGCATTCCCACGCTGGAGCGTGCGGAACGATAATCGTCAGAGCACCATCGTGCCAATGCTCCGCGTTGGCATGCAGTTAGTGACGCTCCGCGTCACAGGTCTACGCCGCACCGCACATTCAAGAGCTGACGCAGAGCGTCCAGAACGGCATTCCCACGCTGGAGCGTGCGGAACGATAATCGTCAGAGCACCATCGTGCCAATGCTCCGCGTTGGCATGCATTTCGTGACGCTCTGCGTCACAAATCCAAAGCCTTGTCCGGTAGCAGGTGCAACTGAGGCCAAGGTTTAAATTACAATAAAAAAAGCGGCTACCTCTCGATAGCCGCTTTCCATTTACCTCAATAACGCATCACTTCGGCAGTTTGAACGCCATCACGTAGTCACCCTGTTTGGTGCCCAGTGAGCCGTGACCGCCCGCAACGACCAGCACGTATTGCTGACCGTCCTTGCCGGTGTAGGTCATCGGGGTGGTTTGCGCACCTGCGGGCAGGCGGGCTTCCCACAACTGCTTGCCGTTACGCACGTCATAAGCACGCAGGTACTGGTCAAGCGTAGCGCTCATGAACGCCAGGCCGCTGGCGGTGGTGAACGTACCACCCAGGCTTGGAACGCCCATGGTCAGCGGGAGCGGGATCGGCGAGCTGTCGCGCACGGTACCGTTCTTGTGCATCCAGATGGTCTTGTGGTTGGTCAGGTCGACTGCTGCCACGTAACCCCAAGCGGGTGCCTGGCAAGGCAGGCCCATCGGCGACAGCAGTGCTTCCAGGATCACACCATAAGGGGCGCCCTTGTTCGGCTGTACGCCTTCGGTTTCGCTCTTGCGACCCGGGCCGCCTTCAACTTCGGCAGACGGTACCAGCTTCGAACGGAAAGCCATGTAGTTGGGATTGACGAAGGCGATCTGACGCACCGGGTCGACCGAAATACCGCCCCAGTCGAACACGCCGAAGTTACCCGGATAAACAATCGAACCCTGCAGCGAAGGCGGCGTGAACGGGCCGTCATAGCGCAGCGACTTGAAGTCGATCCGGCACATCATCTGGTCAAATGGCGTCACGCCCCACATGTCGCGCTCTTTAAGCGGCGGCGGCATGAAGTTCAGGTCGGACTTGGGCTGGGTCGGCGAGGTGTGATCGCCCGCGACAGCGCCTTGCGGGACCGGCACTTCATTGATCGGCACGATCGGTTTACCGGTGCTGCGATCCAGCACGTAGATGCTGCCCTGCTTGGTCGACGCCAGCACTGCGGGTTTGACGCCGTCAGCGGTTTTCATGTCCAGCAGGGTCGGCTGACCGCCCACGTCCATGTCCCACAGGTCATGGTGAGTGAACTGGTAGTCCCAGCGCACGCGACCGGTAGCGATGTCCAGTGCAACCAGGCCCGCGCTGTACTTCTCGGACTCTGGCGTACGGTCGCCGCCCCACTGGTCAGGGGTCTGGTTACCCATCGGCAGGTAGATCATGCCGAGCTTTTCATCGACGCTGAACATGGACCACATGTTCGGCGAGTTGCGGGTGTAGATCTTGCCTTCGGCAATCGGTGCAGTTTCTTCCGGATTGCCGCTGTCCCAGTTCCACACCAGACGGCCGGTGTGCACGTCATAGGCGCGGATCACGCCGGACGGCTCGTCCATGGAGACGTTGTCAGTGACGTGGCCACCGATAATCACCAGGTCCTTGGTGACCGCGGGTGGCGACGTGGAGTAGTAGCCGCCCGGAGCGAAGGTGCCCATGTTGGCGGTCAGGTCAACCGAACCCTTGTTGCCGAAGTCTTCACACATCTTGCCAGTATCGGCGTTCAGCGCGATCAGACGGGTGTCGGCAGTCGGCAGGAAGATTCTGCGCGGGCAGGCAGCACTGGCAGTGGCCGTGCCGTCAGCAGCCGGGACCGTCGGGCTTTGCGCCGGGGCGCTGGCGGCGTAGGCAGCGTCGTCATGATAGGTGACGCCACGGCAGGTCATGTGCGCCCAGCCCTTGAAGTTGGCTGCGTTCTGAGTGCTGAGCTTCGGATCGAAGCGCCAGATTTCCTTGCCCGAATCCGGGTCAAGCGCGATCACCTGGCTGTGCGGCGTGCACACATAAAGCATGCCGTTGACCTTGAGTGGGGTGTTCTCGGCAGTCGTTTCCCCCGGATCGTTCGGCCCCGGAATGTCACCCGTGCGATAGGTCCAGGCCGGCTCCAGCTTGTTGACGTTTTCCGGCGTGATCTGCGCCAGCGGCGAGTAACGGTCACCGAAGGCGGTGCGGCCATAGGACTGCCAGTCGCCGTCAGGCATGGCTGGGGCGGTGTTGGTCGTGCCAGCCGTCTCGCGGTCCAGCTGGCCTTCGATACGACCCGGATTGGTGAACTGGCTCGCCAGCGCGGTCAGGCCGGCCAGCACCACAGCGATGCTCAATGCACCGGTGCCCATGCGTGCCGGACCGTTGCGCAGCAGTGGCTTACGGAACCACGGCAGCAGCAGGACGATGCCCAGTGCGAACCACAGCGCCAGGCGTGGCACCAATTGCCACCAGTCGAGACCGACTTCCCACAACGACCATACAGTGCTCGCGAACAGCAGCAGTGCATAAAGGCCCAGCGCAGCCGCGCGACCCGTGATCAGCAACACGCCGGTCACGGCGAAGCCGATACCGGCCAACAGGTAATACAACGAGCCATCCAGTTGCAGCAGTCGGGCACCACCGACCAGCAAGGCCAGCCCCATCAACAGGATCACCAGCCCGAGCAGGGTCGGCAACAGGCGATTTCTATTTGAAGCACCGTCAGTGCTCATAATGCGAATCTCCGCGAGAAGTAAGTAATTGAAATCTTTTTTTAAGCATCGCCTGCCCTGGCGCCATTCCTTGAAGCTGCTTGTTGAGACGAATCGCCGACGGTGGAATTAAACCGTCAGGCAGAGCGCGGCTGCACGTTCGGCTGGCGCGGTCGTTGAGTCGTAGACCATTACCGCCCGAATTCGTGCATAGGCTTTTTGTCCGAAGGAACATCTGCAGAAGGGGGAATCTTCAATCCTTAACCCGGCAATGATAGGGCGCTAACGATTTTTCTAAAAGCGAAAAACCTGACATGGATCATTGCAACGCCGGCAACAGTGCTGCAGGTCGACGGTGTTTTATGAAAGCGCGGCGCTTACAATGGCAGACTTTCGGGAAGCACCTGCGTACTCCAGAGATCCGTCCAGGTTCGTCTCTTCTTATTTCGTTGCAAGGCTCATCATGACAACACCCAATTCCGACCCGTTGCACGGCGTCACGCTGGAGCAGATCCTCAGGGCGCTGGTCGAACATTACGAATGGTCCGGCCTCGCCGAACGCATCGATATTCGCTGCTTCAAGAGCGATCCGAGCATCAAGTCCAGCCTGACCTTCCTGCGCAAGACACCCTGGGCGCGGGAAAAGGTCGAAGCGCTGTATGTGAAATTGCATCGCAGCAAGGGCTGGTAACAGGCCCGCCAGACAGTCCGGCATGGACGCCGGCACGCAAGGATACCGATTGATGCTCAGTGAACATCCACAACCTGCGCAGGGACAGCGCTATTACACCCTTGTTGCAGCGTGCCTCGGCTGGTCGGGGCTGGTCATCCAGCTTTACCTGATCTTCATTGGCCGTTATGCCGATCACGCCAGTCTGCTGGGCGGTCTGGTGCGGTTTTTAAGCTTCTTTACCGTATTGACCAACACCCTTGCAGCCGTTGCGCTGAGTTGTGCCCTGACGTCGCGGCAGTCGGCAGGCCACCGGTTTTTCCGGCATCCGGTGGTGTGTGGTGGCATTGCGGTGAGTATTGCGCTGGTGGGCATCGCCTACAATATTCTGCTGCGCCACTTGTGGCACCCGGAAGGCTGGCAGTGGGTGGCCGACGAACTGCTGCACGACATAATGCCGCTGGCGTTCGTGCTCTATTGGTGGCTGTACGTGCCCAAGGGCACGCTGCGTCTGAGCCATGTAGTGCTCTGGGCGATCTATCCGATCGTCTACTTCGCCTATGTCCTGCTGCGTGGCCACATGTTCGGTGATTACCTGTACCCGTTCATCGATGTCGGCACGCTCGGTTTCTCGGCGGCATTCATCAACGCGCTGGGCGTGCTGCTCGGTTTCGTGCTGATCGCATTGGTGCTGCTGGCAGTTGATAAACGGGCGTCTCGTCGTACCCGGTGAGTCGCCCGGTCCTGCTCATTCTTCAGTGCTGTCCAGCTTCCAGTAACCGGCGGTCTTGACGAAGTCCTCTTGCAGGCCGAACTCGTCGAGCAGCACACGACGTAACTTGCGTGACAGCGCGGATTCGGTCGCGACCCAGGCGTACAGCTTGCCCTCGGGCATCTCCAGACGACGCGTGACGTCCAGCAGACTCTGTTCGCCGCGTACGATCCAGATCACGTCGACCTGTGCGGCACTGTCGAACACCTGCTTTTCCTGCGGGCTGGCGACTTCGACCACCACCAGCGCAGCGCGGTTGGCGGGCAGCGATTCAAGGCGTCGGGCGATGGCCGGAATGGCTGTTTCGTCGCCGATCAGCAGGTAGCTGTCGAACATGTCCGGCACCACCATCGAACCCTTTGGACCGGCGATGTGCAGGAATTGCCCCGGTTCAGCCTGAGCCGCCCAGGTGGCAGCCGGGCCTTCGCCATGCAGAACGAAATCGATATCCAGTTCCCCGGTTTCTTCGTCGTAGCGACGCGGCGTGTAATCGCGCATCGGCGGGCGCGGCGTGTCCTTGTCGCCGGCAGGGTTCAGGTTTTCCAGCGCGGCCTGCTCTTCTGCCGTTTGCGGGAAGAACAGTTTGACGTGGTCGTCGGTACCCAGGCTGATGAAACCCGCCAACTCCGGCCCCTGCAAGGTAATGCGGCGCATCAGGGGTGTCAGTTCCGTGACCCGCACCACCTGCAGCTTGCGACGCTTGATTTCATGCATGACGCGATGGATTGACTGGGGCGAATTCATGCCGACTCCTCCGAGGCAGGTTGAGGCCCATCGACGACAGCCTTGGCCGTGCTGTTGAGCAGTTCGCTGACGCGCAAAATCTCTTCCGGGCTCCAGCGGCCATGGTGCATCTGCAGCGCGTGGCGCAGGTTGTGCACCGCTTCGTGGATTTCCGGCGGACGATCGTGGCCGCGCAGTGACCGCTTGCTGACATCTATGCGCATGCGCACACCTTCCAGCGCCACGGCCTGATCTTTCAGGGATTGGCGACCCGCATCGGTGATGGTGTAGAGCTTCTTGCCAGCCTGGGCATCGCCGACCACCATTTCGCTTTCTTCAAGAAACGTCAGGGTGGGGTAGATAACGCCGGGGCTGGGGCAGTACGCACCTTCGAACAGACCTTCGATCTTGCGGATCAGGTCATAGCCATGGGACGGCTGTTCGGCGATCAACGCCAACAGCAGCAATTTCAGATCGCCAGGGGCGAAAACCCGAGGGCCACGTCCACCGCGTTCACGGCCCGGGCGTTTTTCAAAGCCGTCGCGATCTTCACCTGGTTCACGAAGATGCGGCGGACGGTGGTGGGGAGGATGTTTGTCTTCACGCATGTTTTTGATCTCTGGTTACACGTTAGATATACCTTAAGATATATCTAAAAGTATTCACAGAGTCGGCAGACGAGCGGTCGTTAACGGTCAGGCACCCTTGGGTGGGTCGGGAAGTGGGGTATTGCACATCGCCTGCCCATGATTCTCCAGGTACGGGGTCAGGATCGGAGCCATGCCTTTGAGTACCTGCACCGGCAGCGCCGAAGTAAAACGAAAGCCTTCGGCGGCGCGCCCTGGCACGAACGCGGTCAATGCGCCGAAGTGGTTGTCGCCGATATAAAACACAAAGGTCGCCGTGCGATTGATCGCCCTGGAACTGAGAATGCGTCCGCCTGCGCCGATGCTCTCGATCCTGTTATCACCCGTGCCAGTCTTGCCGCCCATCGCCAGCACGCTGCCGTCCTGCATCTTGAAGGTGCCTTGCACACGCTTGGCGGTGCCGCCATCCACTACCTGCGACAAGGCTTCGCGCATTGCCGCGGCAACTTCTGATGGCAGCACGCGCTGGCCCAGCTCCGGGTTGATGGTCAGTTCGGTGTCGTAAGGTGTATCAGCGGCAAAATGCAGACTGTCGATGCGCACGGGCGGCAAACGGATGCCATCGTTCTGGATGATGCCGATCAGCTCGGCCAGCGCCGCCGGGCGATCACCCGAGCTGCCGATAGCCGTTGCCAGCGATGGCACCAGATGGTCGAACGGATAGCCCACGCGCTGCCAGCGCTGTTCGATATCCAGAAACGCTTCGACCTCCATCATGGTCCTTACGCGGCTGTCGCGAGCGCTTTTGTGGCGACTCTTGAACAGCCAGCCGTAGACTTCCTGGCGCTCGTAACGACTGGCGGCCACGGCGTCCTTGAATTGTGCTTCAGGGTGTTTGAGCAGGTAGCCCACCAGCCACAGCTCCAGCGGGTGGACGCGGGCGATGTAGCCTTGATCGGGCAAGTCGTAAGTGCCCGGCCCATAGCCCTTGTACAAGTCGGCAAGACGCTTGTCGGTCAGCTTCGAGGTTGCTTTCGGCTCATCCAGATGCGCGCGGATGAACGCGTTGAACGTCGCTTGATCAGCCCCAGGCAGCAAGTAGCGATGCACGGCAGCCAGGCGAATGGCCGTGGGATGGATACCGTCCAGAAAAGTATCGAGGCGTTCCTGAGTGGTCTTTTCCTTGTAGCGTTTCCAGAAGCGCAGCAGGAACACCGTGCCCTCGCGGTCGGCAAACTGCGCGAGGTATTCCTGACGGCGCGGGTTGTCGTCATCCTTGAGCAACTCGGCACTGTTGTTGGGTGCCTGATACGTGCTGTAGCGCACCACATCGCGCATCAGGCGAATGAACGGCAGGTTGATCGACTCACGCAGCGACTCGCGCAAGGTGGGAATCCGCTCGTTGTCCTCACGCCGGAAGTTATTGAAGCGGTGCATGCCGCCACCGGTGAAGAACGCTTCTGCCGGGCTGGCCGAATAGGTGCGGTCCAGTGCGGCCGAAAGCATTTTCGCCAGATCACGGTCCTTGTTCATCAGCAGGTAATCCACTGCCCAGCGAGTCAGCCGGTCCGGTTCTTCGACAGGCACTTTGCGCAGTTGCGCGGTACTCAGGTTCCCATACCGCCCATGCAGCTCGGCGATGATCTCCAGGTAAGTGGTCAGCACGCGCATCTTTGCGGTCGAGCCCAGTTCCAGCTTGCTGCCTTCGTTGATGTCAAAGGGCTGATCGGTGCTATCGGTCTGCACCCTGACCCGCGAGCCATCCACGCCGCGTTCGAACAACGTGAAGCTATAGCGTACCTGGGTGGTACTGGCCGGGGTCAGCAGCCGCTCTCCCATCAAACCGGTTTTTGCAGCGAACTCAGGGTTGGCCAGGTCACGCAGGTATTGGCTGACGCTGCGCTGTAATTCGCCGTGCAGGGTGCTGGTGGCCGATAGATCAAGACGGTCCAGATCGTAAAGCGGGCGATTGAGCAGGTTCGACAGACGAGTGCGCGCGACACTGATGCCCTTGTTGGTTTCGATAGGCTGAATGGTCGGCTGCTGTGCCCAGTCACGGTAGGTAACCTGGGCTGCCAATGCGGCATCGGCCAGCGGTTGATCAATGACATTGGCCTGGGCCAGCAGGCGTAGGTGGCTATCGGTCAGGTCCGCCAGTTCCAGGCGACCCTTGGCCAGATAATGCGACGGACGACGCTGAGCAATGACCAGTGACAGCACTTCGCGCAGGGCCAGTGCCTTATCGGCCAGCCGTTGTTTGTCAGTGGGGCTGGAGGCTAGTAATTCATTGGTTTTGGCAAAATCTGCACCGAACCACACCCGCAACCCTTCGGCCAGCCCGTGCACTTCACCGTGCCCCGGCACCGCGGACAACGGCACGCTGTTCAGGTAATCACGCACCACCCGTTGGCGTACCGCGAGGGTCTCGGTGCCCGGTTGATAGGCGCGAACACTGGCGGAAATCATCTGCCGCAACTTCTCTGAACCCGACAGCGTCAGCCCGTCGGGTGAGTGGCGATATTTTTCCAGTTGAGTCGCCAGCGTACTGCCGCCGGCCGACTGGCCGGGAAGGGCGAACATCTTCGCCAGTTGCGACCACGCAGCCTTCACGAAGCGTGGCCAGTCCACTGCCGGGTTGGCCAAGGGTTGCTGCGGGTCCAGCAAGTCGCGGTTTTCGATAAACAGCAGGCTGTTCACCAGCAGTGGCGGAATAGCGGTAAAGGTCGGGTAAAACTGCTGCGGGTATCTGAACTCATACAACGGTTCATTTCGGCAATCAGTGATCGACAGGCCAGCCTGGGTTTTTTCCTCGTAAGGCACGAAGAAGCCATGCTGAACGTAGCGCATCAGCTCTGGAGAGAAACGGGTCTGGCGAGTAATCACATAATCGCGCTTGAGCAGGCGCTGCAGGAACTCATCCAGCGACGAATAGCCCAGGCGCCTGTCGAACGGCCCGTCACCGGGATACACCACGTCATGGCTCGGCCCAGGCTGCATTGAATAACTCAGGCTCGCGGCAAATCGGCTGAACTCACGCGCCTGCAGCCTTGAACTGCGGCTCTCCACGGTTATTGCAACACCCAGCGCAATGCAGGCCAGCACCACAATCACCCAAAACACCCGCCATCCGTATCGCTTGCGACGCGGACGCTTTGGCGCGCGTGGGTCATCCTGGCGGTCAGCTGACAGCGCTTCATGCTTGCTATCGGAATGCCGAAATACGCCCATAGTCGATTGTCCGGTCATCCTGTCAACGCACCTGACCCAAGCTTAGACGCTGGATGGGAATGTGGGGGGAATTGTGTGGTGGTTTTCGAGATTGGCTGAGGCGATGCCTGGACTGGCATGGCTTGTATGCTTTTTCGTCTAAGCACAGGATTTGACTGAAAAAATATCAGTCATAGATAAGCGCCTGAAAACCAGTCTTTATAAATCCAGGCGCTGGACTTATAAAAGCCTATTGGTTATGTGTAGGACGTTTCTGATAATTGTTTCCAGCGCTTGATCTTGAATTAAACAGGTGATTACGTCCGGTTTTGTCAGTGGCAATGATGCCCTGATTAGTTAATCCCTATCGAGATCAATAAAATGAATAACAAGAAAAACAAAGCAGGTCGTGCGTTTGTGTCTGGATTGCTATTGGCAATGTCTTACCACGCCATGGCACAAGTAGAAGGAGCTCCTGTAGTCAGTCAACAACCAATGTTGCAGGAACAGGCTGTACAAAACCCAAGCCATTCGAATCCTGTGGTGCTATCGGACAAGATTCATCAGATCAGTCATATTCTGGAGAATACCTCGGCAGTTCATCAGTATAATTTCACCGCTACGCGCGGCCAGAATGTGCTGATTACAACGCCGGATTCGGATTACGACCAGAAATGGAGGTTGGAGTATCAGGTGGATGGCGGAGAGTGGCAGCCCAAGCGTCATTCATCGGCGCAGAGAATCGAAGGGCTCAATCCTGGTTCACAAGTCAATATACGTATTATCGCGACTGACGGTGCCAGGTTTGATACCACTGATTACAGCGTGGTGTTTGGCTCGTTTCCTCATATGCGTTATGACTTGCACCACGAAGAGGGCTTCAGGTTGATTCCCTATGGTTTCACCAAACCCGCTTTTCTGGCGACTCAAGCGCTCACAGAGGCAATGCTCGAGGTTACGTTTACCGACAGCAAGGCTTTTCCGCTGGAGGGCGGTGTTTTTGATTTCGAGCTCAGTATCAAACATCACCAGGCTAACGGGCAATATACCTCGGACAGTTCGGGGAAAATAATGCAGCGGGTAACGTTTAAACGCTGCGAGGGTGGTTTGCTCGCTGATAACTTCACTCACTTAAGTGAAAACGGGCGAGAAACCTGGAGTACTCGCTACGAGCCAAAAAAGTATTGGGCTAATAATAGGCTCGCTGAACAATTGGCGGATAAACCTCATGTGTACAACTTGGGGCTGATTTGCAATCGCTGGCTGATCAACTGGTCAAGGAACTGATTTAAAAAACGCTCTGTCTGCCGTAGGCGCTACAGAGCGTTTTCTGACCGTCAGGCCCTTGTATCGATCAAGTGTGTCGAATCTTTTTCTGCTTTTTCTTTGATCTGACTTATCCAGATTTCACTAGGGTCATCTTTTTTGCTGAGTGCTATTTTTCCAAGATCAATGACGTTTTGAAAATTTAGCAGGTCCAGTTTGTAGGTTCCTTTGAATGTGTCTGTGTCATGGTCAGCCAGCGTCATGAGGATTTTGGCATGCGTGATCGCAGCATCCTTGAGGTGGGTTTTTTGGTTGATGGCATCTGATAAATACTTGATTTCATTGGTGCCTAACTTATCGTCCAAGTCTATTATTTTAAGCTCGGCATCATCGCCTATCGTATAGCTGAAATTTTTACCCGTCAGGTCGGGCCGCAAATCTATAAGCTCCGCTCTGAACTCTTGGTAGAAACAGGATTGTAATTCCGACATGAGCAATGCATCCACATTAAGGTGCTCTAGATAAAGCTCTTTTGTCATTGGGCGAATGACTTTTTTAGTCGGGTCTTTCTCGTCGGGATGGTTGGAGGTGAATTGCAGCCACGGCTCTTCCTCACGCGTGTAGAAAGCATTTGCAAACTCTTCTTTTTTACTCAGTGCCGGTTTATCCTCAGGCGATCGTGGGAGGGGTTTTGTTTGAAGGTGGGTCAAGGGGCGCGACGGAGGAAGTAAAAAGTCGGAAGTAATAGTGCTAATGTACATTTTCTGCTCCTTGCTGAATGACTGTATCTTTCTTGTTATCGGTGAATGGGCTGGATACTTGGGCTGATAAAGCTGTAGGAAAATTCCTGGTCACAGGCTTTGTGTGATCTGCGTCACGAACCAACCGCATGTCACTGGTTATTCCGAGCGAAATATCAACGGCCTGTATTTGCATTCATCAAACGTGTACATCAACCAGAGGTTTTGGTTCTTCCTCACGCTTCGGCGCATAGCGCTCGATCTGGTAAATAATCGTGTCCATGAAATTGCCAATATGGTTGCGGCTGAAGATCTGTCCGTAGTCGATGACCTTGCTGTAATTCTCAAGGTTGAGCGTGTGCTGATCGCCGAATTTTTCCGTGTAATGGTCGAGTAGCGTCATCACGATTTTTGCGTGCGCACGCAGATCTTCTTTCAGTTGTTGACGTTCGTTCAGCTTTTCGGTCAGGTACGTGAACTCTGCCGGGGTGAGAACCTCGTCCGGGTCGGTCACCTGAATGTCCTGATTAAAGCCCAGCGTGAAGCCGAAATGCTTTTTTGACAGCTCAGTATTGAGGTAAAAAAGCTGCTGCTTGAAATCGTGGAAATTGTCGTACATACGGCATATGGTTTGGTCAAAATCCTTAATGTAGTTTTCCAGATACCTGCCTCGGATATCTTTTGCTTCCTTTTCAGACATGTTCTCTAAAATAGCGCGTCCTGCCGCCGAATTTTTGTAGCTGGAAAACCAAGGTGTCTCTTCGGTTGTATAGAATTCAGCGTTCGGGTCACGCGGTTTATCATGTGCCAGAGGGACATTGATCGGCAGAGCAGCAGATGAATTGAGGGGTGGCGAGCCTAAGAGAGTGCGCTGTTGATTTTGTAATGGAAAAGCCAAGGGGTTGATATACATGCTAGGCGCTCTTTGGTGTTAGTGATAGCTATCTAACGGCAGGCCTTTGCAAAACTTTGCCTGATAAGCGTGTAGGATATTTCCCAGGCTGTAGGTGGTGGTTGTTTTTGTAGGAGATTTCCTTAATTTCAATATGATGGTTGACTAAGTGTTCGGCTCTCTATTACGTCGATTTTGTCAGTGGCAACCTGCCTCTGCATAATCTGCAAGAGTATCTATGAATATTTATGGGGAAAAATGTGTTGGTTTTTGCTTGTTTTCTATCTTCGTGGTACTGGCATCGGCGTCCGGCGCTCACGCCAATACAGGTAGTGAGGATCCGGTCGTTGCATCAACTAACGAAACCAGCGAAACCGTTTTGGCTGAAGCTGTTCAAGAAATTTCCGAGCCAAGATTCACCGTCATGCTGGATAAGCTGCACTCGGTAGCAGATGCGTTGACAGTTAAATATCCTGTTCACTACTACGGTTTTGTGTCGCATCGTGGGCAAGATGTACTACTCTATGCGCCTGTTGGTGACCCGGTAACTAACGAGTGGAAGACCGAGTATTACGAAAATGGTGAGTGGGTTGCTCAGACACTTGAGACCAAGGTTTTTACAAATCTGACTCCCGAGGCAGAGGTGATTGTCAGAATCACGCCAAGAAACCCGTTAGTAGGGAGCACTCTCCCATACACCGTCAGATTTGGTTCCTACCCTGTTCTAAAAAGCTACGAACTGCTTGACGAGCCGGGTGTGATAAGGATTCCAAGTGGGTATACCAATCCTGACTGGTTGGCCACCCAGATTTATAAAGAGGCTGTTTTTGAGGCGAGATTTACCGACACCAAAGGCACGCCCTTGGAAGGCGGCATGGCGATTCTTGACCTGAGTTTTGGTAAAGCAGAACCTTCAATTGAGCATGTTGTAGTCAGTGATGCTACCGGCTTTGCTTCTCAGCGTATCGAGTTTGGACGCTGTTACGGTGGCGTGGAGGCCCAAGATTTTGTGCACGCACAAAGAGGTTTCAATACATGGAGAAGTCACTATAAAGTTGCTGGCTACACCGTACACAATTTTTCATTGGGACCAATGACAGCGACCCCTCATATTTTTTACATGGGGCATATCTGTACACAGACCGTTCTGCGAACTGTCGCTCCTCGTGGTTAACATTCAGCTCAGTCTGGCGAGCCGTTTGTCTCGCCAGACTGATTTCTCATACCGCCAAAGAAATATAGGAAAAATCTCGCTTTTCAGCATTGCTCTGGACTTGCTGTATCCATTCGTCCTGCATTTTTTGCACGCTGGTGCTCATAATCTTGCCATAATCGATCACATCCTGAAAATTACTGATATCCAGTTTATATCGACCACCAAATGTTTCATGATCATGGTCAACCAAGGTCATGACCGTCTTTGCGTGCTGCTGTATTTGCTCTTTGAACTCTCTGAACCCGTTGATGGCATGGGTAAGCACTGATTTGTCATTCTCAGTCAGGCTGTTATCGTAGTCAATTATCTTGATGGACGCGCTTTCGTTCAGTGTAAAACCAAATTTTTTACTTGCGATATCGGGGTGCGTTTCTTGCAGGTCTTTACGAAAACTGTCGTAGGTGACATTTATCAACGCAAGCTCCAGTACGTCGACTATTTTTTTATGCGCCACGTAGTCGAGCCGATTTGTAATGTGCTCGTTGATCGACTCCAATAACCACGGCTCTTTCTGATATTCATAAAATACATTTTCTTCTGTCTTTTTTGCTTCGGATGCAATGGCCTTTTCCAAGCCAGCATCTTCTGTCGGATCGCCATTTTTGGTGCCAGGTATCAGCGCCGTTTGTTGCAGGGTGTTTGCCTGATTCGGAATGCCATTAATGTTCAAAACGTTGCCCTCCCTTTGGTCTCATAACGAATAGCGGCCAGTTCCTGAAAAACTTGGCCTGATAAACCAGTAGGAGATTTCCGAGAGGGCGTGCAAACGTGACGCTGTTCTCAAGTAGTTAACAAGCGGGGCGATTTCCCCAGCCGCTTATTCAACTCCAGCCCATTGGCCATAAGCATCATCAAGCCCAGCCCGACAATCGCGGTAGTCACCTGCATAGGCCATGTATCACCTGCCAGTGCATTTGCCATGTCTGCCAGTGGCGCGAGCAATACGCCCAGGCAGAATACTTCCAGCGAATAACGGCCCATGCGGCAGGTCTGGCGGGCGGGCCAGTTTTCGAGCCAGGTGCTTGAGGTCGGCAGCAGTCGGGCGACGACGTAGACCAGTGCAAGGAAGTGCAGCAGGCGCGCGGGTGCCAGGTCGGTCTTGCTGATGGGGTACAAGGCGTCGAGGTGCAGGGTCGAGACTAGCGCGCTGTGCAGGCCGGGCCATTTTTCACTGAAGGTCAACATTCCGGCAATCACCACGTAGGCGGCGGCTGTCAGGAACAGCGGTTGTTGGCGCAGCGGAGGTTGCACAGCAGTTGTGGCTGTTTCGCTGCGTAGCGCGCAGGCACCGCCGAGGATGAACAGCAACTGCCAGGCCACCGGGTTGAAGTACCACACGCCACCGCCTTCATAGGCACGCAGGTTCCAGCCGAACAACGGCACCATCAGGTACAGCGCGATCGACAGGCCGACCGCCAGTTCCAGTTTGCGCAGCATCAATGGCAAGGTCAGGGGCAAGGTCAGCAGCAGGACGATGTACAGCGGCAACGGGTCGGTCAGGTTGGGCTTGAAACGCAGCAGCAGTTCATCGGCCAATGCCTGTTGCGGGTTGCCGACGAAGTATTCAAGGCCCATCTGCTGGACCATGTCGCGGGTTTCGACATGGTTGTTGGCGACGAAGACGATGCCCATCAGCAAGGTCAGCAGAAAGATGTGCACGACATACAGCACCCAGGTGCGGCGCAGGATCCGCACGCCAGCCACCAGCATGCCGTCGCGCCGGGCGATGCGCCCATAGGCCAGGATCGATGCGTAACCGGCAAGGAAAACAAAGATTTCCGCTGCGTCGCTGAAGCCGAAGTTGCGTACGGTCAACTGAGCGAGAGGGTTGTCCGGCACGTGATCCCAGAATATGAAGACCAGCGCCAGGCCACGAAAGAAGTCGATTCGATGATCGCGTCCGTTATTCATAACGGTGGACTCTTGAAAGTGCTAATGAGTAAAGATCGGCCACAGAGGCTCAGGTTCCAGGCCGGCGACCAGTGACGTTCGGCGGCGCGGCAGGGTGCCGTTAATTCGGCTCGATTGCAAAGTCACGCTATTACAGAATGTCTCTGGCACGCTGGTTCTGGCGGTTTCAGGGCGACAGCGGCTGCATGCGCGCGTTCGATCAAGCTCGCCGATGATGGCAATCAACAGCAATCATTCTCATCTTCTGTTATGTTACTGTATAACGATTGCAGTCAACTCACCGGAGAGCTAACCATGAAACCCGATATCCATCCTGCTTACCGTATTGTGCTGTTCCACGACACCGCTGCCGACGTTTACTTCCTGATCGGCTCGACCGTAGACACAGACCGCACGCAGCAGCACACCGACGGCAACACCTATCCTTATGTCGCACTCGACGTGTCCAGCGCCTCGCACCCGATGTACACCGGACAGCAGCGCAAGACCACCAACGAAGGCCGGATCGCGGGTTTCAACAAGCGTTTCGCCACCTTTGGCTCTGGCGGCAAGAAAGAAACCGCAGCGGCTCAATGAGCTGTCTGATCTCCCGGTGATGGGCATTTCGCATGGATTGCCCACCACCGGGATTTTTTTGCCTGAATTTCAGGTGTACGGCCAATCATCTGCTGGACTAACAGCCGACATTGCTTTTATCTTCGCGGCCTGAAAAACAGGAGTAACCGCTTTGAAAAAGTCAGTCGCCATCGTTTTCGGTGGGCAATCCAGCGAGCATGAGGTTTCGTTGCAGTCGGCACGCAACGTGATCAATGCGATTGATCGTGATCGCTATGCGCTGACCCTGATCGGTGTCGACAAGCTGGGCCGCTGGTTGCGCTTCGACGAAGCCGACTACCTGCTCAATGCCAATGATCCTGCGCGGATCAAACTGAGTGCATCCGGCAAGCAGTTGTCGCTGTTGCCTGGCAGCACTGGCGGCCAGTTTGTCGAGGTCGAGACAGGCAAACCGCTGGCAGCTATCGACGTGGTATTTCCGCTGATCCACGGCGCGTTTGGTGAAGACGGTGCATTGCAAGGCGTGCTGCGCATGCTGGCCGTTCCGTTTGTGGGCGCTGACGTACTCGCCTCGGCGGCGTGCATGGACAAAGACGTGACCAAGCGTCTGCTGCGCGATGCAGGCATTGCTGTCGCGCCGTTCATGGTGCTCAGCCGTGGGGAAACCCTGTCATTCGCCGATGCGACCACGCAGTTGGGCCTGCCGATGTTCGTCAAACCGGCCAATCAAGGCTCGTCGGTGGGCGTCAGCAAAGTGTCTGACGAGGCTGGCTTCGTGGCTGCACTGGCATTGGGTTTCGAATTTGACCACAAGCTGCTGATCGAGCAGGGCATCGTCGGCCGGGAAGTGGAGTGCGCGGTACTGGGTAACTTCGATGCGCAGGTCAGTGTCTGTGGCGAAGTGATTGCCAACGACGAGTTCTACGCCTACGACACCAAGTACCTGAATGGTGATCAGGCGCGCATCGCGATACCCGCCGAGTTTCCCGCCGATCTGAGTGATCAGGTACGTGAAGTCGCGTTGCAGGCTTACAAAGTGCTGGGTTGCGCAGGGCTTTCGCGGGTCGATTTCTTCGTGACCGATATGCATGACATCATCATCAACGAGGTCAACACGCTGCCCGGCTTCACCTCGATCAGCATGTACCCCAAGCTCTGGCAGGCCAGTGGTCTGACCTATGCCGAACTGATCCATCGCCTGATCGTGCTGGCCCTTGAGCGCGCTGATCAGGCGCGTTTGCTGAAAACGGAAATCTTTGCATGAAGATAATCCGCATCGCGGCGGCGCTACTGGTCGGCACAGACGGCCGGACTCTTCTGGTGCGCAAGCGCGGCACTCAGGCATTCATGCAACCGGGCGGCAAGATTGAACCTGGCGAACCGGCACCGCGGGCGCTGGCCAGGGAGCTTGAAGAAGAACTCGGGCTGATCATCGATCCGCAGCAGGCGCTGTTTCTCGGCGAGTTCGTTGCACCGGCTGCCAATGAGCCAGGTTTTGAGGTGTGTTGTCAGCTTTACGAGGTCAGATCTGATGCCCAGGTTCTGCCCGCCGCCGAGATCGAAGAAGTACTCTGGGTCGGCGCAGACAGTCTTGCGGATGTGCATCTGGCTCCGCTGACACGCGACCTGATCCTGCCGTTGTACCGCCAGCGGCAAACCCGAGCGAACTGAACCCGTGTCGTCCTGTGCCTTGGCGCAGGACGATACTGTCAGCGAACCACGCTCACCCCGTCCAGCGTTGAAAACGAGGTGTCCTTGGCGGTCAGCAGGAAATCGCGCATGTACGGTGCATCGAGCATGTCGGCGCGAATACCGGCATACAGCGTTGCGAACAGCCCTTTCTCACCCAGGCGCTTGGCCTTCACATAACCGCGTGAGCTGTATTCATGCAGCGCCCAGTGCGGCATGCCACAGACCCCGCGTCCGCTGGCGACCAACTGCATCATCATCACCGTCAATTCCGAGGTTCGTACCTGTGCAGGCTCGATATCGGCGGGCTCCAGAAAACGGGTAAAGATGTCCAGTCGGTCGCGCTCCACCGGGTAGGTGATCAGCGTTTCGCTGAGCAGGTCTTCCGGAACAATGTACGGTCGGCCCGCCAGCGCGTGTTGATTGGCCACCGCCAGCATCGCTTCATAGGTGAACAGCGGCACGTAGGTGATGCCGGGCAATTCCAGCGGGTCGGACGTCACCACCAGGTCCAGGTCACCACGCGCCAGCGCCGGCAATGGCGCGAAAGAGAAGCCGGAAGACAGGTCCAGCTCGACCTCAGGCCAGGCATCGCGGAACTGGTCGATGGTCGGCATCAACCATTGAAAACAGCTGTGGCATTCGATTGCCATGTGCAGCCGTCCCGCCGTGCCGCCTGCCAGACGGGCAATGTCGCGCTCGGCACTGCGTAGTTGCGGCAGCATGGAGTCGGCCAGTTGCAGCAGGCGCAGACCGGCGCTGGTAAACCGTACCGGTTTGGTCTTGCGCACGAACAACGGCATGCCCATGCGCTCTTCCAGTTCCTTGAACTGATGGGACAGCGCCGACTGCGTCAGGTGCAGGCGTTCGGCGGCCTCCACAAGGCTGTCGGCCTCGCGCAAGGCGTGCAGGGTTTTGAGGTGGCGTATTTCAAGCACCGTGAGTGCTCCATGAGCAGTATTTGTGATCAACACGAAAAAAATGAGTTTGTCTCATGTTGTGTCAGCTGTCGACAATAGACCCATCTTTTATGGAGGACGCATCGTGGCCCTGACTCAACACCCTGACTATTTTCACATTGGCGCAGACCGTGAATTGCAGCACGCTCTGCAGGCTTTCTGGAAACAGGATCAGGGTGTTGCGACAACGGACGCCGAACTGCGCACCTGGCTGATGGCGCGTTACCCGCAGCAGGTGCCACACCTGAAACGCGACCAGCGTTTTCAGCCTGACTGGGCACCGCTGCTGGCGAGCGTCGCTGAAGCGTGCGAGCAAGGCCGCAAGCCTGCGTTGATCGGTCCTCTGACACTGCTCTGGCTAAGTGATGTTCAGGGTGGCGAGGTCGATCGCCTCGACCTGCTGGAGCATCTACTGCCGGTGTATGGCGAGATCTTCGGGCGTCTGGCGGCGCGCGGTGTCGAGTGGATTCAGATCGACGAGCCGATCCTGGCGCTCGACCTGCCTCTGGCATGGAGCAACGCCTTCGAACGCGCCTATCACATTCTTCAGTATTCGCCGTTGAAGAAGCTCATTGGCCTTTACCACGGTGACCTGCGGCCCAACCTGGGTGTCGCGGCCTTGCTGCCGGTTGCAGGGTTGCATCTGGACAGCGTGACCGAACCGGAGCTGCTGGCTCCGGTGTTTGATCGTCTGCCGGTTTACAAGGTCCTGTCCCTGTCCCTGTCCCTGGGCGAGTGCGACACGCATTCGGGCTGGCACCAGGAGTCCCTCCTCGAAGCGCGCGCCCGTTTTGGGGAAAACCTGATGGTGGCGGATCAGGTCGCTGCGTAACGCAACACCCGATTAACGACCGCTCAGCGCCATTCATCAAACTGTCACGCAAGTGTGGCAGCGCGCTTGGCAAAACATCATCAGACTCTCTGCCTACTGGGGATCTGTTTTTTGGTGTTTTTCATGCGGGTTTTAATTTTTCTGGCCGCGCTTCTGTGCGGCTTGCCGTCTTTTGCGGCCGATCGTTGTGATGTCGATGTTCCTGTACAGCATGCTGACCTTAAAGAGGTACGAATTGCCTATCAAAGCATCGGCAGTGAGTCCGACCCTGCCTTGCTGTTGGTAATGGGCCTGGGCGGGCAGTTGATTCATTGGCCGGACGAGGTTGTGGTCGCGCTGTGTCAGCAGGGCTACCGGGTGATTCGCTACGACAATCGCGATGTCGGTCTGTCCACCTGGGTGCAACAGCCCGCCGAGGCCAATCTGACCTTTGAAGTGCTGCGCTACAAGCTGGGCCTGCCGGTCTCTGCACCGTATTCGCTGACCGATATGGCCGACGATGCCTTGGGCCTGATGGACGCCCTGCAGATTCGCCAGTTTCACGTTCTTGGCGCGAGCATGGGCGGCATGATTGCTCAGCACCTGGCCGATCTGGCCCCGTCGCGGGTCGAAAGCCTGACGCTGATCATGACCAGCTCCGGTGCACAGGGCTTGCCGATGCCCAGTGCGGCGTTGATGCAACTGCTGGCGCGGCGCGGCGCGCCCAATCGGGAAATGGCCATCGAGCAACAGGCTGATCTGCTTGCAGCGCTTGGCAGCCCGCAGGTCAAGGACGATCGCCAGCAATTGCTGCATCAGGCTGCGGTGTCCTACGACCGGGCCTTCAATCCCGAGGGCGTCAAGCGTCAGATCATGGCGATTCTGGCCGAGCCGAGCCGGGTGGAGTTGCTGAACCGTCTGCGCCTGCCGGTGCTGGTGGTGCATGGCACGGCTGATCCATTGTTGCCGGTCATGCACGGTGTGCATGTGGCCGCGCACATTCAGGGCAGCCAGCTGCGTCTGATTCCGGGGCTGGCGCACCGTTTTCAGGAAGCCTTCAAGGCACCGTTGCTCGGGGCTGTGCTGCCGTACCTGAAAGCCCAGCATGAAGACGGTCGCAGCCTTGCCCAACTGTAAAGCCTGCCCGGTTGTCAGGCACTGACAGAGGTGTATCGTATGGCCCTTGCTTATTGAATCTGCTGACTGAAAAGGGCCGACATGACGACTGCACTGAAGATCGATTTCATCTCCGATGTTTCCTGCCCCTGGTGTGTCATCGGCCTGCGCGCGCTGGATCAGGCGCTGGAGGCGCTGGGGGATGAAGTGCAAGCGCACATCCACTTCCAGCCTTTCGAGTTGAACCCGAACATGCCTGCCGAAGGGCAGGACATCAAAGAGCACATTGCCGAAAAGTACGGCTCCACGCCGGAACAGATCGAAGGTATTCACCAGACCATCCGTGAACGCGGTGCTGAACTCGGCTTCACTTTTGCCAGCGGCGAGCGGCGTATCTACAACACGTTCGACGCCCATCGCCTGTTGCACTGGGCCGAACAACAAGGCAAGCAGTACGCATTGAAACAGGCGCTGTTCGAAGCCTATTTCAGCGACCTGAAAGACCCGTCCAGCCACCAGACTCTGGCAGACGTAGCGCAGAAGGTCGGCCTGGACCGTTTGCGCGCTCAGGCCATCCTCGACAGCGGCGAGTACACCGCAGAGGTCCGCGAAGCCGAGCAACTCTGGACATCCCGTGGTATCACGTCGGTGCCGACCATGGTCTTCAACGACCAGTACGCTGTCTCGGGCGGTCAGCCGGTCGAGGTATTCGTCAGCGCGATCCGCCAGATTGTCGGTGAATCGCAGTAACGCACTGCCTGTGCAGGATAGGACGCAGAGCGTCCGGAAAGGCATGCCCACGCGGAGCATGGGCACGATAGGTGTCTTGCGGACGCCTATCGTTCCTCGCGCTCCTGCTTAGGGACGTGCGGACGCCTATCGTTCCGCACGCTCCAGCGTGGGAATGCAGTGGGTGACGCTCTGCGTCACAGATCTGCGTTACACCGCATACTCAAGATCGGACGCAGTGCTCAAAGCCCGTATTTCTTGACCTTGTCGAACAAGGTGGTCTTGGCCATGCCCAGCTCCTGACTGGCCTGGCTGAGGTTGCCGCCGCTGCGTTGCAGGGCTTCGCTGAGCAGGGATCGTTCGAAGGCTTCAACCGCTTCGGCAAATCCCAGGCTTTGATTTTCACTGACCGTGCCTGTCTGTTTGAACGCCGGCAGACCCAAGGCAAATCGCTCGGCTACGTTGCGCAGCTCCCGCACGTTACCTGGCCAGTCGTGGCTCATCAGGCTTGAACTGGTCTGTCTGTCCAGCGTTGGCGGCTCACGGTCGAAGCGCAATGACGACAACTGCAGGAAATGTTCGAACAGCTGCAGAATGTCTTCGCGGCGCTCACGCAATGGTGGCAGCTCCAGCGTGACGACGTTCAGACGGTAATACAGGTCGCTGCGGAACTGACTGGTCTTGCTCAGTGCATTGAGGTCGGATTTGGTCGCCGCAATGACCCGGCAATCCACCGCGACACTCTGGTTCGAACCAAGCCGCTCCAGAGTTCGTTCCTGGAGGACGCGCAACAGTTTGATCTGCAGGTTGACCGGCATGCTTTCCACTTCATCAAGAAACAGCGTGCCATTGTGGGCGTGTTCTATCTTGCCGATGCGCCGCTTGCCCGCGCCGGTAAATGCATTGGCTTCGTGGCCGAAAATTTCCGACTCGAACAGGCTTTCTGCCAGCCCGCCGCAATTGAGTGCCACGAACTGGCTGTCCTTGCGCCGGCTGAAGTCGTGCAGGCAGCGCGCAACGAGCTCCTTGCCGGTGCCGGTCTCGCCTTCGATCAGCACATTGGCCGATGTATCGGCGACGTTGGCAATCAATGCGCGCAGGTTTTGCATGGCGGGGGAGCGGCCGATGATCCTGCCTTCCAGCGAATCGCGTTCGGCCAGTTGCTTGCGCAAGGCCCAGACTTCACGGGCCAGCCCGCGCTGCTCCAGCGCGCGCCGGGTGACGTCGACCAGGCGCTCGGGAGAAAAGGGTTTCTCCATGAAATCGTAAGCACCATCGCGCATTGCGTTGACGGCCATGGTGATGTCGCCGTGACCGGTGATCAGCACCACCGGCAGGCTGCTGTCACGCGCCTTGAGGCGACTCAGTAATTCCAGGCCGTCGATACCCGGCAAACGAATGTCGCTGATGACGATACCGGCAAAATTGTCACCAATGCGCTTGAGGGCGTCTTCGGCGCTGGATACGCCTTCGCTGGCAATGTCTTCCAGCGCCAGCGCCTGCTGGCAGCCGAGCAACACATGCGGGTCGTCTTCGACGATCAGCACAGTCAGGTCGCTGTTGATGCTCATGGGTGTCGTCTCATGTCAGTCCACCTGGGCCGGGGCCGGTCGGGCGATTGTCGGTCGTGGCATCCGGGACAAATGGCAGGCTCAGGACAAATGTTGTGCCGCCGTCGCCCGGATGCTCTGCGCTCAGGCTGCCCCCGGCTGCGGCGGCAAGGCTCGCCGACAGCGTCAGGCCCAGTCCCAGGCCTTGTTCGCCGGGTTTGGTGGTGAAGAAAGGTTCGAACAGGTGCTTGCGGGTTTCGGTATCGACGCCGTGTCCGTTATCACGCACCCGCAAGCGATAACGGCCGTCTTCAATTGACCCGGTAAGCCACAATTCGGGCGCTGGCTGGTTGAACATGGCGTCCAGCGCATTGCCGATCAGGTTGACCAGAATCTGTTCCAGACGGGTCTGATCGATGGTCAGGGTGGCGTCGACGAAGTCTCGATGCAATGCCAGGCCGGATTGCTCCAGGCGTACGCCGAGCAACTGCGCCGCCGCCTCGACGGCCTTGCTCAGTTGCGCCTGGCCCTGATCGTCGCCGCGTCTGGCGAATGCGCGCAGGCTGGCGGTAATGCGGCCCATGCGGTCGACCAGATCATTGATGGTGCGCAGGTTGGCGCTGGCGGTGTCCAGTGCGCCTCGCTCAAGAAAACGCACGGTGTTGCCAGACAAGGTGCGCAATGCTGCCAGAGGCTGGTTCAGTTCATGAGCGATGCTGGTCGACATCTGGCCGATAGCCGCCAGCTTGCCAGCTTGCACCAACTCGTCCTGGGCTTTGCGCAGGGTGTCTTCAGCCTGTCTTCGTTCGCGAATCTGCGCCTTGAGGCGTTCGTTGCTGGCACGCAGGTGTTCGGTACGCTCGGCGATCTTGCGTTCCAGCTCATTGTTCGCAGCCTGCAGCGCCTCTCTGGCCGCCAGCCGGGTCGAGATAACCTTGCGCCGCTCGTTCCAGGCAATCAGCAGAAAGGTCACCAGCGCGCAGGCCACAGCTACCAGCATGCCCTGGTTGGCCGCTTCACGGCGCAGGTCTTCCAGGGGCGTAAGCAGTGTCAGGTGCCAGGCGGTATCGCTCAGCGGGCGGCTCTGGGCCAGATAGCTGACCTGCTTGTGCTCTCGATCGACACTGACGTTGGCCGGGAACACAAGCTTTTCGACGCCTTCGGAAAGGGTTTCCCGTTCCAGCGGCACCAGTTCGTTAAGCGGCCACCAGTAATATTGCAGGCTGCGGGCCAGACGTTCCTTGACCTGCGGAGTGAGCGGTCGAACTGACTTCAGGCGTCGAGCCGGGTCACTTGAGAGGATGATGATGCCGTTCTCGTCGCTGACAAATGCCTCCAGACGAGCACGCTGCCAGCGTTCTTCCAGTGCTTCAAGGCGCACCTTGATCACGGCGACGCCGATGATCCGGCCTTTGTCTTCCAGCCCGTGGGCCAGGTAGTAACCCGATTCGCCTGTGGTGGTGCCAATCCCGTAAAAACGGCCGGGCAGGCCGCGCACGGCGTCCTGAAAGTAGGCGCGGAAGGACAGGTCTTCACCCTGATAGCTGTCGGAATCACGCCAGTTGCTGGTGGCCAGCACTCGGCCGGTGGTGTCCATCACATAAATGGCGCGGCTGCCGCTGCGTCGATTCATCCCTTCCAGATAACGGTTGACCTGCTGCTGAAGCTCGGGGCTCGGCTTGTTGAGCATCTGCGACACGCTGGATTCAAGCTCCAGCACGCTGGGCAAATAGGTGTACTTGCTTATTTCGCTCTCGACCGTACGGGCGTGCAGCTCCAGCTGGCGCTCACCGGTCTCGCGCAGGCTCTTGATACCGCTGTGTTCGCTGATCAGGTAGGCGATATAGCCCAGTCCGATCATCAGCATGAGGATCAGTGGCGGCAAAAACAGTTGGCGTATCAGACGAGGTTTCACGGCGAGTGATGGCGGCGCGGCGCGATACAGAGTGGGGTCGCATTTCATCACAGTCGTCCTGAACCGAACAGCTGCCCGCGAGCGCGCGGGCAGCCGGCATTACCTAGTGCTGGAGAATCTTGGCGAGAAATTGCTGAGCGCGTTCCGAGCGTGCGCTGACGTCACCGAAAAACTCTTCTTTTTCGCAGTCTTCGACAATCTGACCCTTGTCCATGAAAATCACCCGATTGGCGACCTTGCGAGCGAAGCCCATTTCGTGGGTCACGCACATCATGGTCATGCCTTCGTGCGCCAGTTGCACCATCACGTCGAGCACTTCGTTGACCATTTCCGGGTCCAGCGCAGACGTCGGTTCGTCAAACAGCATGACCACCGGGTCCATCGCCAGGGCGCGAGCGATGGCAACACGTTGTTGCTGACCGCCGGAAAGCTGCCCGGGATGCTTGTGCGCATGCTCGGAGAGGCCGACGCGGTCCAGCAATTTCAGGCCTTTTTCGGTCGCTTCGGCCTTGCTGCGGCCCAGTACCTTGATCTGCGCGATGGTCAGGTTTTCGACAATGCTCAGGTGCGGAAACAGTTCGAAGTGCTGAAACACCATGCCGACCCGCGAGCGCAGTTTTGGCAGGTTGGTCTTCGAGTCGGAAATGGAAGTGCCGTCGACGACAATGTCGCCTTTCTGAAACGGTTCCAGCGCATTCACGCATTTGATCAGGGTCGACTTGCCGGAACCGGAGGGCCCGCACACCACCACCACTTCACCTTTGCTGACCTCGGTGCTGCAATCGGTCAGCACCTGGAAGTCGCCATACCATTTGTTGACATTTTTTATGGAAATCATACGGCAAACCTTTTTTGCAGACGCTTCACCAGCAGCGAGGCGGCAAAGCTGATCGTGAAATAGACCAGACCGGCAATGATCAGGAACTCGTTGGCGCGCCCGATGATGTCGCCACTGGAGCGCGATGCGTTGAGAAAGTCCACAAGGCCCACGGTGTACACCAGAGAGGTGTCCTGAAACAGAATGATGCTCTGTTGCAGCAACAGCGGCGTCATCTTGCGAAATGCCTGGGGCAGGATGATCAGTCGCATCATCTGCGAGTAATTCATGCCCAGCGCCTGGGCTGCGCCCATCTGTCCTTTGGAAATCGACTGCACGCCGGCACGGACGATTTCGCAGAAGTACGCGGCTTCGAACATCATGAAGGCCACGACGCAGGAGGCGAAGGCCCCGATGGGCGTGTCTTCACCGGTAATCCAGCGCAACACGAATGGCACTGCGAGGTAGAACCAGGTGATCACCAACAGCAGCGGGATCGAACGGAAGTAGTTCACGTAAGCGCCAGCCAAATTGGCCAGCAGCTTGTTCGATGACAGACGCATCAACGCCAGCAAAGTGCCAAGCACCAGACCGCCGACAACGCCCATTGCCATCAGCTTGAGGGTCATGACCATGCCGTTCCACAGGCCGGGAATGGCCGGAACGATTCCAGTGAAGTCCATTATTTGCCCCCCAGCGAGATGAGTCCGGGTACAGCGACTTTCTTCTCGATCATGCGCATCAGCAGCATCAGGCTCATGTTCAGCGTGAAGTAGATGAGGGTTGCGAGCGTAAAGGCTTCAAACAGGTTGGCGGAAAACTCGGCGGTCTGTTTGGTCTGCGCGAGCAGCTCCATCAGGCCGATCAGCGACGCTACCGACGAGTTCTTGAACACGTTCAGGAATTCGGAAGTGAGCGGCGGAATGATGATCCGGTAAGCCTGTGGCAACAGCACGTTCCAGTAGATCTGCGGCAGCTTGAAGCCCATTGCACGCGCGGCCGATTCCTGGCCCTTTGGCAGTGCTTCAATGCCGGTACGCACCTGTTCGCAGACCCGTGCAGCGGTAAACAGACCCAGGCAGACCACCACGCTCAGGAACGCTGAGGTAGTCGGGTTGAGGTCCTGCTTGTACCACTCCTGCAGGTTTTCCGGCAGCAGATCGGGCACCAGAAAGTACCAGATGAACAGCTGCACCAGCAGTGGCACATTACGGAAAACTTCCACGTATACCGTGGCAATACCCGACACCAGACGGCTTGGTACGGTGCGCATGACGCCCAGTACCGAACCCAGTATCAGGGCAATGATCCAGGCAACGACAGCAATGGCGATGGTCCAGCCCAGGCCGGATATGAACCAGTCCAGATAGGTCTCGCTGCCGACGCCGGTGGACTTGAAGAACACGCCCCAGTCCCAGTTGTAATTCATCAGGGTCTCCCCCTATTTTTCTATTTATATCGAGATGCACGCACTGTCGGACTTCGAGAGTGAGGGGCCGGTCCCGAACAGGTTTTGCCTGTTCGGGATGCCATCAGTTCAGACTGGCTGAACCGGTTGCTCAGGCTTTCTTGTCTTCTGCGGCCTTGTCGGTCGGGTTCTGAATCAGTTCCTTGAGCTTGTCGCTCATCGGGAAATTCAGATTCAGCCCTTTAGGCGGGACGGGGGACATGAACCACTTGCTGTAGATGGCATTGATGTCGCCAGACTTGTAGGTGGCAACAATGGCGTCATCCACTGCCTTCTTGAACGGGGCATCGCCCTTGCGGACCATGCAGCCGTAGATTTCGTAGGATTGCGCAGTACCGGTCACTGCCCAGTCATCCGGCTTCTTGGCCTTGGCCATCTCGCCGGCCAGCAGTGCGTCGTCCATCATGAATGCGACCGCACGGCCGGACTCAAGCATCTGGAAGGATTCGCCGTGGTCCTTGGCCGAGATCACGTTCATGCCCATCTGCTTGTCGGCGTTCATCGCCTTGAGGATGCGCTCGGACGTTGTGCCAGCGGTGGTCACGACGTTCTTGCCTTTCAGGTCATCGAAGTCCTTGTAGCTGGAGTCCTTTTTCGACAGCAGACGCGTGCCGACTTCGAAGATGCCGATGGAGAAATCGACCTGCTGCTGGCGCTCGACATTGTTGGTGGTCGAACCACATTCAACGTCGACGGTGCCGTTCTGAACCAGCGGAATACGGGTCTGAGATGTTACCAGGTTGTACTTGACCTTGAGGTCAGGCATGTCCAGTTCTTTCTTGATGGCTTCGACGATTTTCAGCTGAATGTCATGCGAGTAGCCCATCGGTACGCCAGAAGCGTCTGCGATGTAGGAAAACGGAATGGACGCGTCACGGTGGCCCAGCGTGATGGTGCCGGATTCCTTGATTTTCTTCAGGGTGCCGGTAAGTTCGGCGGCGAAAACCGGGGTGCTGATCAGAGCGGCAGTGATTGCTACGCCCAACAGATGGGGAACGATGCGCATTGATGAATCCTTGATTTCATTTTTATTGATGGGGCCGCAATGGGAGTCGGCCCGCTTCTTGGCGAATGCTTCAACGGCGTCCAGATCCAGACACACGCCCTGTCGAAACGCTCGGTTCAGAGTGTAGAGCATGAGTCGTGCCAAGCAGCTTGAATCAATCAAGGCTATGAATTTAAAGGATTTTATTCGTGGTTGAATGCGACGCCCGGAATCGAAGCGTCCGGGAAGCCGAATCAGGCAGAGCGAAATGTTCGGAAAACCGAATGCAACGGAGTATTCAGGGGGAGGGCGGTGCAGAGGAACAAACCTGTTCGCCGCGCGATGGGCGAACAGGTGGTATGCGAGCTATCAGGCAGCCTCGATAGCTGCCTTGTTGCGCACAACAGTTTCCAGGTAGCTGCGCACAGCGGCCTGTTCTTCAGGCGTAGTGAACAGGCCAAGCTTGGTACGGCGCCACAGGATGTCTTCGATGCTGGTAGCCCATTCCTGGTCGCACAGGTAATCGACCTCTCGAGTGTACAGACCGGCACCCAGATGCTGGCCGAGGTCTTCAAGACCTTGCGCGCCTTCCAGCAAACGCCAGCTGCGGCTGCCGTAGGTAATCGCCCAGCGTTTGGCGATAGGTGCGGGCAGCCAACTGAAGCGGCGAGTCATTTCTGCTGCCAGGGCTTCTGGCGTGGTCATGTCTTCGCCGCCTGGCAGTGCTGCCTTGGCCGTCCAGCTCGGTTTCATCTGTTTGAAGAACGGTGCCAACTGCGTCATCGCCGATTCGGCCAGTTTGCGGTAGGTGGTCAGCTTGCCGCCGAACACCGACAGAATTGGCGCCTCGTCCGCGCCGCCTGACAACGAAAGCGTGTAATCACGGGTAATGGCAGACGGATTATCGGACTCGTCGTTGCACAGCGGGCGCACGCCAGAGAATGTGTGGAGCACGTCTGCGCGACTCAACTGTTTCTTGAAGTGGTCGTTGGCCACTTTCAGCACGTAATCCATCTCGCCTTCGGTGATGTCCACCTTGTTCGGATCGCCCTGATACTCACGGTCAGTGGTGCCGACGATGGTGAAGTGTTCCAGGTACGGAATCGTGAACACGATGCGCTTGTCTTCGTTCTGCAGAATGAACGCGTGCTCACCCTCGTACAGTTTCGGCACGATCAGGTGGCTGCCTTGAATCAGGCGGATGCCGTAAGCCGAATCGAGCTTGAGGTCTTCACGGATGAACTTGGCCACCCACGGGCCTGCCGCATTGACCAATGCCTTGGCGTGGATCGAGAACAGGCTGCCATCGCTGCGTTCCAGGTGCAGGTGCCACATGCCCTTGATGCGGCGGGCACTGACACAGCGGGTCTGCGTATGAATATGCGCTCCGTTTTCACGCGCGGCCATGGCGTTGAGCACCACCAGACGGGCGTCGTCGACCCAGCAATCGGAGTATTCGAAGCCACGGGTGATGCTCGAGTTGAGCGGGCTGTCCGCACCAAAACGAATGGTTTTCGAGGCGGGCAGCTTTTCGCGCTTGCCGAGGTTGTCATACAGGAACATGCCGGCGCGGATCATCCACGCTGGACGCAGGTGCGGACGGTGCGGCAAGACAAAACGCATGGGTTTGACGATGTGCGGCGCCTTGGCAAGCAGCACTTCGCGCTCTGCGAGTGCTTCGCGGACCAGACGGAATTCGTAGTGCTCAAGATAGCGCAGGCCGCCATGAATCAGCTTGCTGCTGGCAGAAGACGTGTGGCTGGCCAGGTCGTCCTTTTCGCAAAGAAAAACCGACAGGCCGCGACCGGAGGCATCCGCCGCAATACCGACACCATTGATGCCACCGCCAATAACGGCGATGTCGTAAACCTCGGAGAGGGGTTGGGTTGGCACGGTAGTGTGGGGCATTGGTGGCCTCCTGGACAATTCGTGAGCAAAGCTCGAAAGGCGAATCTGAACATTAATGTTCACTTTCGAAAATAATAGCTCAATAAAATGACCCTTGCTAGCGAGTATCGATTGAAAATACTGATGGTGAAGTCAGGAAAAGAACAAAAATGAACATTGTAGGGCGGGATGTCACGCGGGGGATGATCGTACTATCTGATGCTTTTCGTTCTGCACGCGCCAGCCTAGACACCTCTCGTGTCTCAGGCTCCAGCGGGAATCAAGTTCGCGACGCTCTGCGCATAAAAGAGGACGCAGAGCGTCCGGAACGGCATGCGACGCGGAGCGTCGCACGATATTCGGGCTTATCGTTCCTCACGCTCCAGCGTGTCCAGAACGGCATGTGTTATCGCGGACACCGGTCGTTCCTGACAATCACACCACTTCCAGACGAATCTTGTGCTGGGTCAGCAGTTGTTGCAGTGCGGGCACAGGTGGCTGATCGGTGACCAGGCAATCGATCAGGGTGATTGGTCCCAACCGGACCATCGCATTGCGCCCGAACTTGCTGGAGTCAGCGGCAAGCAGCACTTTGCGTGCGTTGGCGATGATCGCCTGGGAAACCCGTACTTCCTGATAATCGAAATCCAGCAGGCTGCCGTCTTCATCAATGCCGCTGATGCCGACCAGCGCGAAGTCCACCTTGAACTGGGTAATGAAGTCGATACTGCCTTGGCCCACCACGCCGCCGTCACGACGCACATTGCCACCGGCTATCAGGACCTCGAAATCGTCCTTGGTACTGAGGATCGATGCCACATGCAGGTTATTGGTGATGATCTTCAGGTTGTTGTGGTTGAGCAGGGCGCGTGCGATGGATTCGGTGGTGGTGCCGATATTGATGAAC
Organism: Pseudomonas savastanoi; assembly: GCF_020917325.1. Classification (NCBI taxonomy): domain Bacteria; kingdom Pseudomonadati; phylum Pseudomonadota; class Gammaproteobacteria; order Pseudomonadales; family Pseudomonadaceae; genus Pseudomonas; species Pseudomonas savastanoi. The sequence goes on along the minus strand of NZ_CP076652.1, from coordinate 4,603,484 downwards.
AACGAGGCGTTGTCCGGGATCTGCGCGGCGATGGCCTCGGCGATCCGTTGTTTTTCGTCGCGCATCTGATCCGCACGCATGGCGTAGGCGGTGTTTTCGATGCTGGAGTCATAGGCCGCGCCGCCGTGGTAGCGACGCAGCAGATTCATTTCCGCCAATTGATTGATATCACGGCGGATGGTTTGTGGGGTCACGACGAACAGCGTCGCCATTTCCTCGATGCTGACGTAACCACGGTCACGGACCAGTTCGAGGATCTGTTGTTGGCGGGGAGGCAGGTTCATTGTTTTTCCTTGAGCGCCCTCTGCAAATGGCGCCCATCATGCCGCAGGAAAGTGTGACCTGTCAGCCGGAATCCTGTCCCCTCCGCACAACAGCGGGTATCACTCTTCGTTTTCGTGCGGTTCCCAGTCACGGGTGCGCGCGACGGCTTTTTGCCAGCCTGCGTAGAGTTTCTCGCGGTGGGCCTCTTCGCAGGAAGGTTCGAACACGCGCTCGATCACGGCCTTGTTGCGCAACTCGTCCAGGCTGCTCCAGAACCCGATCGCCAGGCCGGCCAGGAACGCGGCGCCCAAGGCTGTTGTTTCACGCATTTGCGGGCGTTCAACGTGGGTGCCGAGAATGTCCGCCTGGAACTGCATCAGGAAGTTGTTGGCCACGGCACCGCCGTCCACGCGCAGCGACTTGAGGCGTTCGCCGGAGTCCTGTTGCATGGCGTCGAGCACGTCGCGGGTCTGATAGGCGATGGATTCCAGCGCTGCACGGATGATGTGATCGACTTTCACTCCGCGGGTCAGGCCGAACAATGCGCCTCGTGCGTACGGGTCCCAGTAAGGTGCGCCCAGGCCCGTGAACGCCGGCACCAGATACGCGCCGTTGCTGTCCTTGACCTTGCCAGCGAAGTATTCTGTGTCCAGCGCGTCGTTGATGAGCTTGAGTTCGTCGCGCAGCCACTGCACGGTCGAGCCACCGTTGAAGACCGCGCCTTCCAGTGCATAGGCCACTTCACCACGCGGGCCGCAGCCGATGGTGGTCAGCATGCCGTGCGCCGACTTCACGGCTTTCTTGCCGGTGTTCATCAGCAGGAAGCAGCCGGTGCCGTAGGTATTCTTGGCCTGGCCGGGTTCGACACACATCTGGCCGAACAACGCCGCCTGTTGGTCGCCTGCGATACCGGCAATCGGGATGCCGCTTTTGCTGTGACCGTAGACCTCGGAGGAGGCTTTGACCTCTGGCAGTATCTCGCGCGGGATGTCCAGCACGTCGAGCATGCGCTGATCCCATTCCAGCGTATGGATATTGAACAGCATGGTGCGCGAGGCGTTGGTGTAGTCGGTGACGTGAACCTTGCCGCCGGTGAATTTCCAGATCAGCCAGGTATCGATGGTGCCGAACATCAGCTCGCCTTTGCGGGCGCGCTCGCGGCTGCCTTCGACGTTGTCCAGAATCCACTTGACCTTGGAGCCGGAGAAGTACGGGTCAATCACCAGACCTGTGGTGTCCTTGATGTACTCCTCAAGACCGTCGCGCTTGAGCTGCTGGCAGATCTCGGTGCTGCGGCGGCACTGCCAGACGATTGCGTTGTAGATCGGGCGGCCGGTGTCGCGCTCCCAGATGACCGTGGTTTCACGCTGGTTGGTGATACCGATGGCGGCGATCTGGTTGTGGTGCAGATCGGCCTGCGCCAGCGCCTTGGTCATGCAGGCCGTCTGGGTGGCAAAGATTTCCATCGGGTCATGCTCGACCCAGCCTGCCTGCGGGTAATGCTGGACGAATTCGCTTTGGGCAGTGCTCACCACGTTGGCATCGCGGTCGAAGATGATGGCGCGCGAGCTGGTGGTGCCCTGGTCAAGAGCAATGATGTAGTTCTTGTTCTGTGTGTCAGTCATGTCGATTGCCTTGCATTTATTGGGTGGGATTCAGTTGAGTGAGATTCAAATTGAGGGGTGCTCAAGATGAAGCCTGAACTTTGCCGCGAACCACAGGAGCCTCTTTTTCATTTTCAACAGGAGCGGCGCTGGGCAGATGACGCGCAATCAGCGCGCGGTAGCCAGCAGCACCAAGGCAGGCACCCAGAATGGGCGCAAAAATCGGAACCAGGAAGTAAGGAATGTCACGACCGCCGGTGAAGGCCATTTCACCCCAGCCAGCGAAGAACGTCATCAGCTTCGGACCGAAGTCGCGCGCCGGGTTCATGGCAAAACCGGTCAGTGGGCCCATCGAGCTGCCTATCACGGCTACCAGCAGGCCGATCAGCAAGGGCGCCAGCGGGCCGCGCGGCAAGCCGTTGCTGTCATCGCCCAGAGCCATGATCACACCCATCAGAATGGTGGTGATGACCACTTCGACCAGAAAGGCCTGACCGACCGAAATGGCCGGGTTTGGGTATGTCGAGAATACCGACGCCAGTTCAAGACTCTGCTCGCTGCCGCGAATGATGTGGTGAGCATGTTCGAAGTCGAAAAAAAGGCTGATGTACATCAGGTACACCAGACCCGCTCCGCAGAACGCGCCTGCGATTTGCGCCGAGATATAAAAGGGCAATTTGCGTTTTTCGAAACCGGCGAACAGACTTAGCGCGATGCTGACGGCCGGGTTGAGGTGGGCACCTGAAATGCCGGCGCTGAGGTAGATCCCCATGCTGACGGCCATGCCCCAGATGATGCAGATTTCCCACAAGCCGAAAGTGGCTCCCGCGACCTTGAGCGCTGCAACGCATCCTGTGCCGAAAAAAATCATCAGGGCTGTGCCAAGAAATTCAGCTACACATTGCCCGGTGAGTGTCGGTTGTTTTAGTGCGATGGTCATGGATACCTCATTTTTGTTTTTGTCTCGGCACCCTGAGACAGGCATGGGTGCTCGTTATTCGTGCGTATCAGAAAAACCCCATTTCTGATCGCTGGTGCGAGTTATACCGAAAAACCGCTTTCGATAATATTCGTAAACGAAAAAATATAGACAAGAAACAACGCTGTCAAAGGTCGGAACCGAACGGTCATGGAGTGGATACGAGCCCGCACAGCCGCTTTATACCGGGATTTTATGGCTGTTACCAAAAAGCCATCAGTGTTGCAGGTGGCGTGAATCAAGGCATGTTCACTTTACTTGGCTTAAAGTGGCAGGCAGTCGGAAGCCTAAGGAGCGTTGCATGACCCCTGCACTGGATTTACTGAAAAAACTTCGCGCCGAACATCGTATCCACAGTTACGAACACGATCCCAAAGCAGCGTCATATGGGCTGGAAGCAGCGGAAAAGCTAGGGCTGGAGCCCGCGCGGGTTTTCAAGACATTGTTGGCCAGTACCGAAAAGGGCGAGTTACTGGTCGCCGTAGTGCCGGTCGTCGGAACGCTTGATCTGAAGGCTCTGGCACAGGCCGCCGGGGCGAAAAAAACCGAAATGGCTGACCCCGCGGCGGCGCAGCGCTCAACGGGCTACCTGTTGGGTGGCATCAGCCCACTGGGCCAGAAGAAGCGCCTGCGTACGTTCATTGACGACACAGCGCAGGGTTTTGAGAGTATTCACGTCAGCGCCGGGAGGAGGGGGCTGGAGGTTGAGCTTTCGGCAGCCGTGCTGGCCGAGCATACGCAGGCTCGCTTCGCAGCGATTGGCCGGGAATAAGCTGGGGCTCAGTGATTGACCGTATGCGCCGCGACGCTGCCTGGCGCTGCAAACAGCACCAGATGGTCAGCTGCCACACGAATACCGACTTCCTCGCCCTGACCGTGATCGGCATGACTGGGGAAAATGGCTTCAAGTTGGCTGCCGGTAGACAGCTGCAGGCGATACAGCGTCGATGCGCCCTGAAATGTTCGACCGATTACCCGCGCTTTCAGGTCGCTGCGCGGCGCGTAGACGATATCGTCAGGTCGCAGCAAGACATCCACGGCGCTGCCGCTGACGCCCGGATATGCCCGGTTGCCGCGCAGAACACCCAGTTCGGTGCGCACCGATTCGGGGTCTATCATCTGCCCGCGAATGAAATACCCCTGGCCAATGAAGCTGGCGACAAAGGGCGTACGAGGTTCGTGATACAGGTTGTAAGGCGTATCCCACTGCTCCAGGCGACCTTCCTTGAATACGCCGACATGATCGCTGACCGCGAAAGCCTCTTCCTGATCATGGGTCACCAGAATGGCACTGGTGCCACGCGCCTTGAGAATATCGCGCACCTCATGGCTCAGACGTCTACGCAACTCGCCATCCAGGTTGGAGAAGGGTTCATCGAGCAACAACAGTTGTGGCTCCGGTGCCAGCGCCCTGGCCAGGGCCACTCGTTGTTGCTGCCCGCCGGATAACTCGTGAGGGTAGCGTTTGCCCAGGGCACCGAGGTTGACCAGTTCAAGCAACTCGGCGATCACCTGATCAAGGCGCGGGTGGTTGCGAATGCCGAATGCGATGTTCTCGGCGACGCTCAGGTGCGGGAACAGCGCGTAATCCTGAAACACCATGCCGATACGGCGCTTCTCCGGTGCCAGAGTCCAGCCCGGACGGGAAATGACTTCGCCCGCCAGGGTTATCTCCCCTGCATGTATCGGCTCGAAACCGGCAATCGCACGCAGTGTGGTGGTCTTGCCGCAGCCCGACGAGCCTAGCAGGCAGCCAATATCGCCCGCGTTGAGGTGCATGTTCAAATCCTGCACCACGCGCTGTTTCTGATAGCCGCAAGCGAGGTTGCGCAGGTTCAGCAGCAACGGGTTCATGCGGGCTTGCAGGCCGGCGCGACGAGAAACTCCAGCAGCGCTTTCTGCGCGTGCAAGCGATTTTCTGCCTGATCCCAGGCGATCGAGCGTGAATCATCCAGCAGGTCGACACTGATTTCTTCGCCGCGATGAGCAGGCAGGCAGTGCATGAACAGCACGTCCTTGTCAGCCAGGTCGAGCAGGGCGCGCGTGACCTGAAACGGCGCGAACAACTTCTTGCGCCGGGCGGTTTCCTCTTCCTGACCCATGGAGGTCCACACATCGGTGCTGACCAGATGGGCGCCCTCAACTGCGGCTTTCGGGTCGCGGACCACGGTGACACGCTCGCCAGCCAGCGTCAGGAACTCGGCGTTTGGCTCGTAGCCGGCAGGGCAGGCCACACGCAACTGGAAGTCGAATTGAATCGCCGCTTCTATATAGCTGTTGCACATGTTGTTGCCATCGCCGATCCAGGCAACGGTCTTGCCCTGGATCGAGCCGCGATGCTCCAGGAAGGTCTGCATGTCGGCCAGCAGCTGACACGGGTGTAAGTCATCCGACAGACCATTGATAACCGGAACGCGGGAATTGGCGGCGAATTCGGTCAGATTGCTGTGCGCGTAGGTACGGATCATTACCGCATCGAGCATGCGTGACATGACTTTTGCACTGTCGGCAATCGGCTCGCCACGGCCCAATTGGGTGTCGCGATGGGACAAAAAGATGGCCTGGCCACCCAGCTGAATCATCCCTGCTTCAAAAGAAAGACGGGTACGTGTCGAGGATTTCTCGAAAATCATCCCCAATACCCGGTTCTTCAGCGGTTCAAAAAGCTCACCGCGATTTCGCAGGTCTTTGAGCTCTACGCCACGACGGATCAAGCCCAGGAGTTCATCTGGGGTGTAATCCATCATCGAGAGAAAGTGCCTGGCGTTCATGATTAACTACCTTTTTTGCAACAGACCGCAGGTTATCAAAGCCGGTTTTTATCGGGAAAACGGGCGAGACCTGCGGCGGAAGCCGCACGAGGCGACGAATAAGAAAGGCGCGATAGTATAAAAAAATGTCGCGTCTTACCAATAGCATGCTGTTTTCTGAAACACCGATGTCACTGGCGCTCCCCGTCAGGGGGCACTGTTATTCTTTGTTGACGAGTTAAAAACTGGCTAAGCTGATAAGGCCAATAGCCATCTCTGCTTTTTCCGAAGGCAGCATTTGTACACTGCTCAAATAGCGCTTGGCAATTAGTACCAATCCTGCAACAGTCCGGGTTTGCGCGGGCGCGCTGAATGCGACCCGCTTCACGGGCTGGAAACAAGGACCGTTTCTTTAATGCCGGGCGTAGGTTATAAATCGTTGCCGATACATTACTGATCGAGGGGTGGGGAATGGACTCAAAAGAGCGTCAACTAACGGAGTTACTCGGGCTGACCGCCCGCACGCTTACCCATCTGACCGCCTCAATGACCTCGATGTCCTTTGAGTTGCTGCGCAGCGAGGACGAAGTCACGCGTAATGCGGGGCGGCGCATGATTGATCGCATGGCGACCATCAGCTCGGGACTCGACGAGCACTGGCGCCTGATCGGTGACCTGACCGGTGTTCACCTGGCTCAGGAGCAGGTCGAAACCGTCACTGAAATCCAGCTGCAGCGCAAGGTCGTCACGCCTATCGGCGGCTGATACGGTCCACTCATCGGCCCGCCTGATGCCCCCCGATTCACACGACAAACGTCAGTGGCGCGGGTTATTGGCAGCGGCCATAGTGCTTGTCAGGCAATCAACCGGATTGCCATGACAAGATCTGAGGCTGTGATGACCCGGACTGAACACTACCGCGCCTGCCACCTGTGTGAGGCCATTTGCGGTCTTGCCATCGAGACCGTTACCGAGCCGGATTCTGCCCCGCGCATCACCTCGATAAAGGGTGACCCGCTGGACACTTTCAGCCGTGGCCACATCTGCCCCAAGGCTGTTGCGCTGCAAGACATCCAGAACGACCCCGACCGCCTGCGTCAGCCGATGCTGCGCACCGGTGACCAATGGCGACCGATCGCCTGGCAGGCCGCGTTCGATCTGGTGGCAGAGCGGCTTTACGCCATTCAGCAGCGCCATGGGCAGAACGCGGTAGCGGTTTATCAGGGCAACCCCAGCGTGCACAACTATGGGCTGATGACCCACAGCAATTATTTTCTCGGGCTGCTCAAGACTCGTAATCGCTTCTCGGCGACCTCGGTTGATCAGTTGCCGCATCACCTCACCAGTTTTCTGATGTATGGCCACGGCATGCTGTTGCCGATTCCGGATATCGATCACACCGACTTCATGCTGATTCTCGGCGGTAATCCGTTGGCGTCCAATGGCAGCATCATGAGCGTGCCGGATGTCGAAAAGCGTCTGAAAGCGATCCAGCAGCGCGGCGGCAAACTGGTGGTCATTGACCCTCGCCGCAGTGAGACGGCTGCCATCGCTGACCAGCATCTGTTCGTACGTCCGGGCGGTGATGCGGCGTTGCTGTTCGGGCTGCTTAATACGCTGTTCGAGGAGGGGCTGACCCGCGAGAGCCATTTGCCCGTCGACGGCCTGGAGCAGGTTCGCCACGCCATTTCCGGCTTCACTGCCGAGGCCATGAGCCCACGCTGCGGCATTGCTGCCGAGCAGATCCGGCAACTGGCGCGGGATTTCGCGGCCGCTGACAAGGCGGTCTGTTATGGCCGAATGGGGGTGTCGACCCAGACCTTCGGCACGTTGTGTCATTGGCTGGCGCAACTGATCAATCTGGTGACCGGCAACCTGGATCGCGTGGGCGGAACGCTGTGTACGGAACCCGCAGTTGATCTCGTCAGTTCGACTTCGGGCGGCCATTTCAATCTATGGCAAAGCCGGGTGTCCGGCCTGCCTGAGTACGGCGGCGAATTACCGGTGTCAGCGCTGGCCGAGGAAATGCTCGTGGAAGGAGAGGGGCAGGTTCGCGCACTGGTGACTGTCGCGGGTAATCCGGTTCTGTCCACCCCCAACGGCCGTCAGTTGGAACAGGCGCTCGAAGGTCTGGAGTTCATGCTCAGCATTGATCTTTATATCAACGAAACTACCCGCCACGCCGACTTGATCCTGCCGTCCACCTCGGCGTTGGAAAACGATCACTACGACACCACCTTCAATACCTTGGCAGTGCGCAACGTCACTCGCTTCAATCAGGCCATTTTCGACAAGCCCGCAGGTGCGCTGCATGACTGGGAGATCTTTGTCGGTCTGGCCAGATCATTTGCAGCCAGGGCGCAGCGGGAACTCAAACCGACCCTGCCACCCGCGCAGATGATCGATCGCGGGTTGCGCGCAGGCTTCTATGGCGATGCATCGCCGCACAAATTGTCACTGGAAACGCTGGCCAGCCACCCGCATGGGCTTGATCTGGGCGCGTTGAAGCCTAACCTCACCGAGCGCCTGAAAACCGCCAATAGGCGGATTCAGGCGGCCCCAGAGGTCATCATGGCCGATCTGGCGCGCTTCGCGGCCGACCCCGCTCCCGATTCCGCAGCGTTGTTGCTGATTGGTCGTCGGCACGTGCGCAGCAATAATTCGTGGATGCACAACTATCACCGGCTGGTAAAAGGCAAGCCCCGGCATCAATTGCTGATGCACCCTGACGATCTTGCCTGTCGTGGTTTGAGCGATGGCCAGCAGGTGCGGATCAGCTCTCGGGTCGGGACGATCGAGGTGCAGGTGCTGGGCAGTCTCGACATGATGCCCGGGGTGGTCAGCCTGCCGCATGGCTGGGGACATTCGCGTACCGGGGTGAAAATGGATATCGCCCGGAGTCAGCCAGGGGTGAGCGCCAATGACCTGACCGACGAACGGCAACTTGACGTACTCTCCGGCAATGCGGCGTTGAACGGTGTGCCGGTACAGGTGGCTGCCTGTTAAGGCTCAAGACAGAGCGTCATGCTCGGGATTTCGTTACAATGCGCCACCGTGCCGACAACTGAGTCGGATATTTCAGCCGAGGTGCTCCATGGATATCATCGAAACGATCAAAGAGCAGATTGCAAACAACACCATTCTGCTTTACATGAAAGGCGCTCCGAATGCCCCTCAATGCGGCTTTTCGGCCAAGGCTTCCCAGGCATTGATGGCGTGTGGCGAAAAATTTGCCTACGTCGACATTCTGCAAAACCCTGAAATTCGCGCCAACCTGCCAAAGTACGCCAACTGGCCGACTTTCCCGCAACTGTGGGTGGCTGGTGAACTGGTCGGCGGTAGCGACATCATCACCGAAATGATGGCTGATGGTTCGCTGCAAACTCTGGTCAAGGAAGCATCGGCCGCCAAAGCCGAGTAAAGCCTTGCGCTGCATCGTGGGCACGATAGTCGAGATTATCGTGCCCTGCGCCCAAGCATGGTTTTACGCACAAGAAAAAGCCCGCTCTCGATTGAGGCGGGCTTTTTCATTGCAGCGCAACCGGTGAATCAGTCGCCCATCTGCGACTGCAGGTAGTTCTCGATACCGACCTTGACGATCAGACCCAGCTGGGTTTCGAGCCAGTCGATTTGCTCTTCCTTGGGCTCGAGGATGTCTTCCAGCAGTTCACGGCTGCCGAAGTCACCTACCGTTTCGAAGTGAGCGATGGCCGCTTTCAGATCAGCCAGGCCTTTCTGCTCGATCTTCAGGTCGCACTCCAGCATTTCCTTGGTGTGCTCGCCAATCAGGATCTTGCCCAGATCCTGCAGGTTTGGCAGCCCTTCAAGGAACAGCGTGCGCTTGATCAGCTTGTCGGCATACTTCATCGCATGGATGGATTCTTTGTACTCATGGCCGCCGAGCTTTTTCAGACCCCAGTCTTCATACATGCGCGCATGCAGGAAATACTGATTGATGGCGACCAGCTCGTTTCCGAGGATCTTGTTGAGATGCTGGATGACTGTAATGTCGCCTTTCATGTTCGAGGTCCTGCCGGTGGCTTGTGTATATAAGCGCCGAGTGTGAGCCGCGCTTAAACGCCTGTCAAACCTAAGTTGTTGAATAATAAGTGAATTTAAATAGGAATAAGAATGTTTGAGTTCCGCATCTTGACGCTAAGCGCTTGAATTACAGGCATAAAAAAACCGGGCAGGGTGCCCGGTTCTTTAAAAGAGGGGTATTCAGGCGGCTGAAAATTCTGCTGGATAGGCCAGCGATGCCTGAGTGGTTTGCAGTTCTGTCAGCGTGTCACGCACCACTTCCTTCGCAAGGCAGGCGCATTTTCCGCATTTACTCGCAACACCCAGCGTTTCACGGACTTCACGATAACTGCAGCAGCCTTCCAGAATTGCATCCCGGATTTGACCGTCTGTGACACCTTGGCAAAGACAAACATACATAAGCTATTGACCGTCGCTGGTTTATTGCTTGGTGCCGAGGAGCTTAATGTTAATGAGAATGCTTGTCAAAACTGTTTTGGGTTCGATTCAGGTAGAACGATGAGTGGTTGTTTTCAGAGTCAGCGTATCCATATATCCCGTTCCAGACAGGCATGAAAAAACCGGCGAGAAGCCGGTCCGTTCACTGCCGTGCCGACGTTAGTCGTCGAAGTCTTCCCAGCCGCCCATTTCCTTCCAGCGGTTGACGATGCCGCAGAACAGCTCTGCAGTCTTCTCGGTGTCGTAGCGAGCCGAGTGGGCTTCGCGGCCGTCGAAGTCGATTCCGGCAGCCTGGCAGGCCTTGGCCAGCACGGTCTGACCGTAAGCCAGGCCTGCGAGGGTAGCGGTGTCGAAGCTTGAGAACGGGTGAAACGGGTTGCGCTTCATGTCCATTCGCGCGACAGCGGCATTGACGAAGCCGAGGTCGAAGCTGGCGTTGTGGCCGACAAGTACGGCGCGTTTGCAGCCATTGGCCTTGAGTGCCTTGCGCACGCCGCGGAAGATGTCGTTCATTGCGGTTTCTTCGCTGACCGCCATGCGCAACGGGTGATCCAGCTTGATCCCGGTAAACTCCAGAGCAGCGGCTTCGATATTGGCGCCTTCGAACGGCTCGACGCGGAAGAAATAGGTGTGTTCCGGGAACACGAAGCCTTTTTCATCCATGCCGATGGTCACGGCAGCAATTTCCAGCAGTGCGTCGGTGGCTGAGTTGAAACCGCCGGTTTCTACGTCGACGACCACGGGCAGGTAGCCGCGAAAGCGTGCTGCCATCGGGTGACGAGAACCGCCGCCACCGCCGTGGCCTTCGTGTTCGTCGTCAAAATGATCTTCACTCACGCGTGTTCCTCCAGACGCCAGCGCAGTTTTTCACCAGCGCGCAGCGGGATAACGTTCAACTCGCCAAACGGCAGGCTGGCAGGGGCGGTCCACTCGTCACGCACCAGCGTGATGGTGTCCTGATTGGCGGGCAGGCCGTAGAACTCCGGACCGTGAAGACTGGCAAAGCCCTCCAGCTTGTCCAGAGCATTACGCTGCTCGAAAGCTTCTGCATACAATTCGATGGCCGCGTAGGCGGTGTAGCAACCGGCGCAACCGCAAGCGTTTTCCTTGGCGTGTTGGGCGTGCGGTGCCGAGTCGGTGCCCAGGAAGAACTTGCCGCTGCCACTGGTGGCGGCGTCGAGCAGGGACGTCTGGTGCGTATTGCGCTTGAGAATCGGCAGGCAATAGAAGTGCGGGCGAATGCCGCCAACCAGCATGTGATTGCGGTTGTACAGCAGGTGATGTGCGGTGATGGTCGCCGCGACATTGGCTGATGCTTCATTGACGAACTGCACCGCTTCACCGGTGGTGATGTGTTCAAACACCACTTTCAGGGTCGGGAAGCGTTCGACTACACGACGCAGGTGCTCATCGATGAAGACCTTTTCGCGGTCGAACACGTCGATCTCGCCGCGCGTCACTTCCCCGTGTACCAGCAGGAGCATGCCGACTTCGGCCATGGCTTCGAGGGCAGGGAAGATCTTGTCGATGCTGGTGACACCGGAATCGGAGTTGGTGGTCGCGCCGGCCGGATACAGCTTGGCGGCGTGCACGAAGCCACTGGCCTTGGCGGTACGGATGTCGTCGGGCGTGGTCTGGTCGGTGAGGTACAGCACCATCAACGGCTCGAAGCGGCTGCCGGCCGGGCGTGCAGCCAGAATGCGCTGACGATAGGCATCGGCTTGCTGCGCGTTGCGCACCGGAGGCACGAGGTTGGGCATGATGATTGCGCGGCCAAAAGTTCGCGCTACGTCAGCAACGGTATGAGACAAGACAGCTCCGTCACGGAGGTGAATGTGCCAGTCGTCGGGACGCAGGAGGGTCAGGCGGTCAGACATTGGGGATTCCAGGCGGGTCAAACTCGCTGGGAATGCTACCGGAAAAGACTCTCTCAGGCATCCGCTATCAAGTTTTGCACGAAGTTACCGATAGCCCCCTTGTCAGTCAGTCATTTTTTGTTTCGCGTTTATTTCCAGTGGAGCCTCCCGTGCGCCAGCGATATTTAGCCCTGCTCAGCATGTTTGCCAGCCTCCCGGCGATGGCTATCAGTTTCCAGACTCGTCTGGAGAGCATCGAGTGGAAGGTCGAAGGCGATCAGTTCGAATGCCGCCTGACTCAGCCGATCACCGACTTCGGTGCCGGTGAGTTCGTGCGCCGTGCCGGTGAGCAGGCGACGTTTCGCCTCAAGGCTTCCTACAACATGCTGGGCAACGGTTCCGCAACGCTGCTGGCCGCCGCCGCACCGTGGCAGCCGGGGCGTGGTGATATCAATCTGGGGTCGGTGCGCGTCAGCAATGGCGACATACCCTTCAATACTTCCCAGGCACAGGCCGGGCGTCTGATCAGTGGTCTGATGGACGGTCGCAGCCCGCTTATCCGTCACTACACCCGTGACGGTGGCCAGATGGAAGTGCGCCTGCTGCCGGTCAAGTTCAGCAAGGCGTTCAGTGATTACCAGGCGTGCACAGCCAAACTTCTGCCGATGAACTTCGATCAGGTCAAACAGGCTGAAGTAGGATTTCCCGGTGGCGGTATTGAACTGGATGCCCATGCCAAGGCGCGTCTGGACAACATGGTGGCTTATTTGAAGGCCGACCCGACGGTTAACCGTATCGAGCTTGACGGCCATTCGGACAACAGTGGCAATCGGCTCACCAACCGCGACCTTTCCCGCCGCCGTGCGCTGGCGGTCATGGACTACTTCAAGGCTCAGGGCATCCCCGAGCAGCAAATCACCCTGCGCTTTCATGGCGAACGCTACCCGCTGGTGCCCAACACCAATGAGGCCAATCGTGCGCGCAACCGCCGCGTGAACGTGCATCTGGAGCGTGTTGCGCCCGATGAGCGTCCGGTGCCGGTAGCCTCTGCGGTCAGTGCAGCGCACACGTCCTGATGGCTGCATAAGGCTCCTGCCAAACGTCGCCTTGTCGTCACAAGCTGTCGCGCCCCTGTAAATTTGCTGGTTTGAACGGTAGAATCAGCGGTTTTCCGTACAACCCGGTGGAGTGATGGCATGGCGGACGTAAACAAGGTAGTTCTCGCGTATTCCGGTGGCCTGGATACTTCGGTAATCCTCAAGTGGCTGCAAGATACGTACAACTGCGAAGTGGTGACCTTTACCGCTGACCTGGGTCAGGGTGAAGAAGTCGAGCCGGCACGCGCCAAGGCTCAGGCCATGGGCGTGAAAGAAATCTACATCGATGACCTGCGCGAAGAGTTCGTGCGTGATTTCGTGTTCCCGATGTTCCGTGCCAACACCGTCTATGAAGGCGAGTACCTGCTGGGCACTTCCATCGCTCGCCCGCTGATCGCCAAGCGCCTGATCGAGATCGCCAACGAAACCGGCGCTGATGCCATTTCCCATGGTGCCACCGGTAAAGGCAACGATCAGGTGCGTTTCGAGCTGGGCGCCTATGCGCTCAAGCCAGGTGTCAAAGTGATTGCTCCGTGGCGTGAATGGGACCTGCTCTCTCGTGAAAAGCTGATGGACTACGCCGAGAAGCACAACATTCCGATCGAGCGCCACGGCAAGAAGAAATCCCCGTACTCGATGGATGCCAACCTGCTGCACATCTCCTATGAGGGCGGTGTGCTGGAAGACACCTGGACCGAGCACGAAGAAGACATGTGGCGCTGGACCAAGTCTCCTGAGGACGCGCCGAACGTTGCAACTTATCTGGAGCTGACCTACCGCAATGGCGACATCGTTGCGCTGGACGGCGTTGAGATGACGCCTGCCACTGTGTTGGCGACCCTGAACCGCATCGGTGGCGAAAACGGCATCGGACGTCTGGACATCGTTGAAAACCGTTACGTGGGCATGAAGTCCCGTGGCTGCTACGAGACGCCGGGCGGCACCATCATGCTGCGTGCTCACCGCGCCATCGAATCGATCACTCTGGACCGTGAAGTCGCCCACCTCAAGGACGAACTGATGGCCAAATACGCCAGCCTGATCTACACAGGTTACTGGTGGAGCCCGGAGCGTCTGATGCTGCAGCAGATGATCGACGCGTCTCAGGCCCATGTGAACGGTGTTGTACGTCTGAAGCTTTATAAAGGCAATGTGATTGTTACCGGTCGCAAGTCGGACGATTCGTTGTTCGATGCCAATATCGCTACCTTCGAAGATGACGCAGGTGCCTATGATCAGGCCGATGCGGCAGGCTTCATCAAGCTCAATGCCTTGCGTATGCGTATTGCTGCGAATAAAGGCCGTAAGCTGTTCTGATACTGCTGGTTGTTCGATGAGTGCAGCCCTTGCAGGGCTGCACTTTAAATCCAGGTTCCCCGTCACGCCTTTAAAGCGTCAACGTCTGTAGCCATTTCTCGAATTCAGGCTCTCTGACAAGTTGCTCATTGTTCATGAGTGTTTCTAGACCGTCCTGCCGGACGCTCAGTGTGTTTTCGGCGTCGCAGTACTCGTTTGATATTGACAGAGTATTTCCATCGGCAAGTCATGTAAGCAGCAGTTCGCCGGGTGCAGGCGATTATGTATCGCCGCGCATGTACTCATTAAATTCGTTCTTACCGTTCATGGCGAAAAGTGCAGGTCTGCTTTTGGTTTTTTCCTACAGTGGCTGTCGAAGTTAAAAGCAGGGTGCCTGGTGCTTTCTGCGTGGCAGTCGAAACTTGTGCACTCGATACCTGTTTTAGAGTCGGGCTTCAGGTCGTGTCGCTCTCGCGTTGCTGCTTGAACTCGAATCGATAGGCCTTGCCGATATTCCATACCTGGCGAAGGCTCAGGTCCAGTACCTGGGCAATCTCGGCTGCGGTATAGCCCAGCGCCGAGTAATGCATGGCGTGGCCGGCCACCACGTCGTCGATATCCGTAGCGTCATGACGGGCCTCCCTGCGGGTGGTGAGCATGGGCTGACTGACAGTGATCGTCACACCGTTTTCGGTAGCCAGTTGGCGAACGTCTTTTTTATTCATGCGTAATGAATATTGCAGCGCTGTAAAGCCTGCGCCCTTGGCGGCCAGGTATTTGAGTTGTTCCAGCTTGCCTGCGTGTTCAGGTCCGTCTGGCAGGGTTGGCGCTATATCGGTCGAGGACGGGTTTGATGCGCCTGCCATCTCTCCATCGGGTATGACTGCAATAATACCGCCTTTGGCAACAAAGTTTTCCACAGCGGTGATTAACTCGGAAGCGGTGGGTATTGATGAGCGCGTGCGCGCGTATCTAGTATTCATGGTGTATCCCTTTTTGAACATGGTTATACACAGGGCCCATTCAAAAGAGTTGCCAGGCACTCAGAGTTTGTCACGCGGCAGTGTCGCCTGATGAGCCGTGTACGCAACACCTGAATTCAGCCGGTTCGCGTGATACACCAAGTGCGTGTAAACGCGCCGCTCATGAACTGCAAACGTGTATGACCCAATGATAGTGTTTCATAGGGCTGCACATGGTTAATGGCAGTAAGTAATAAAGTCTCTGTTAAAAAAGTAACGACTGGTAATAAAATTTGCAAGTGAAAAATGGTGTGCCGCCAGAATTGATTTGTCGCTCTTTATAAAGTCTTACGTGCTGTAATGTTGCGTCCGTGAGTTTTGTAGTACGTTTCCTATTCGATTCCCTGTGTCTGGATTTGAAATAGAAAATGGTATTTGCTACTTGTCGAAAGAGCTGCTTATGGTCTTGAATGATGTAGGGTTATGCTATGGTGTGTGTAAGATCTTGCGACAATGCAAGGGGGATGGACTATCATTATTTGGCGTTTGTCGGCAATGGTTCAATTGGCACGCCGCGTTTACGTTGTGCGCTTCGGTTGTAGGAACTTTCCTTCATGCCTGTAAGGAGCGTCCTTAAATAAATATTTGTACGAAATTCCGGAATCGATGTGTAATTTTTAATCCCCGTTTGCGTATGTAATGCGTGGTGTGTATTCACTGATTTTCCATCATGGGGTTTCGGGTAGGGCATCCGGATGCAAGGCCTCTACAGTTTTCCGGCTGTTTTTGCTGGCGATAAGCCATGTGCCCGGCGTGTTCTGACGCTAACGCAAAAACAGTGTGGCGATACTTTTAACAGATGCAGCAAGGTCATTTTTGAACGTAAAAGTTTGGCTGGGTTTGCTGCATGCATTTACTTACTGGCGCTGTGATGCTTATGCCGTAGCCGCCAGCAATAAAAAATCACCAGATTCCGAAAAGGAAGGCTCTGTGAAAATTAATAAAAAATGTACGTTCCTGCCGAGTTTTGTAGGAAGTTTCTGCTGTAATTGTAGGAATGGTCTTTGGCTGTCAGTCCACAAGGGTGAGCGCCATGCAAAGCAGTAAACGACTAAGTTATTGTGCTGGCTCTGAAAATTCGAATAGCGAAAAATGGACTGCCCATGAATAAAGTGCTGATCGTGGATGATCATCCCGTCATTCGCCTTGCTGTACGCATGCTGATGGAGCGTCATGGCTATGAGGTCATTGCGGAGACTGACAACGGTGTGGATGCGCTGCAACTGGCTCGTGAGCACCTTCCTGATATCGTCATTCTTGATATTGGTATCCCCAAGCTCGACGGGCTGGAAGTTATTGCCCGCCTGTCAGCCATGACATTGCCGTTCAAGGTCCTGATTCTGACGTCTCAGGCACCCGGCCACTTTTCCATGCGCTGCATGCAGGCAGGGGCCGCCGGATATGTCTGCAAGCAACAGGACCTGACCGAGCTGCTCAGCGCTATCAAGGCGGTACTCTCGGGGTACAGCTACTTTCCCAATCAGGCGTTGCACACGGTTCGTTCCAGTATGGGCAACGCGAGCGAGTCGGACATGGTTGACCGACTTTCCGGCAGGGAGATGATGGTTCTGCAACAACTGGCCAGAGGCAAGACCAACAAGGAAATTGCAGACGGTATGTTTCTGAGCAACAAAACCGTCAGTACCTATAAAACGCGTTTGTTGCTCAAGCTCAACGCGCATTCACTGGTCGATCTGATCGAGCTCGCCCAGCGTAACGGGCTGGTCTGAATAACCGCGTGCCTGACGCCCACGTATGTGGAGCGGGTGAAGAGCAGCCACTCACGTATTGAAGCCTCTTCTGTGAGAGGCTTCAAATGCCTGAATGGAACGGTAGGTGGCAGGAAGCCGGTGCGAGGTTTTTTGCGCTTGTCTAGAAGTCGAAATCGTAGTCGGCCAGCTGTTTCTGCAAGCGCCGCTCTTCAAGCAGGTTGTCGATGGTGCGTCGTTTGCTCAGATTGGTCTTTGCCGGCTCAACAGTCGCTGTTTCGGTTTCATCCGTTTCGACGGAAACAAGGTCATCGTCCACGTCCAGTTGCTCGTTGTCAGTGCTCATGAAGTCGACTCCAGGGCTTGGGCTCTCTGGCGCCTCTTATATCGACAATCCACAAGCGGGTAAAAAAGATTTTTTCAATCGACAGGATAGCAACCAGCTGTCTGGCTCAATCGTCGGACGTTTTTTCCTTGTAATCGCACAGGTCTTCTATGCGGCAACTGCCGCATCGCGGCTTGCGTGCCTGACAAACGTAGCGTCCGTGCAGGATCAGCCAGTGGTGCGCATCGAGCAGATAGTTCTTTGGCACAAATTTCATCAATTGCTTCTCCACCTCCACCACATTTTTCCCTGGCGCGATGCCCGTACGGTTGCTGACGCGAAAGATGTGAGTGTCTACAGCCATCGCGACCTGACGGAAAGCGGTGTTGAGCACGACATTGGCAGTCTTGCGTCCTACGCCCGGTAATGCCTCGAGTGCTTCTCGGGTCTGCGGCACTTCGCTGTTATGCAACTCCACCAGCATCCGGCAGGTTTCAATTACGTTTTTGGCTTTGCTGTTGTAGAGGCCAATTGTCTTGATGTACTCGGACAGCCCCTCGACGCCCAGGTCATATATGGCTTGTGGCGTATTGGCAACCGGGTACAGCTTCGCCGTGGCCTTGTTGACGCTCACGTCAGTGGCCTGGGCAGAAAGGATGACGGCGATCAACAGCTCAAAAGGCGTGGTGTAGGCCAGTTCGGTTTTAGGGTCCGGATTGTCCTCATGCAGCCTGCGAAAGATTTCCTGGCGTTTTGCGGCATTCATGGACGGAGCTTTTCCTCGGAATTAGCCTGTGCGGGAGGCGGCAGAAGTGCTGCAAGTGTTTGCTCGGCGGCTTCGTATTCGCGCTGCAACTCCACGAGCCTGGCGGCCTGCTCGGCAATCGGTGGATGGCCGAAGGCCTTGAGCGACTTGTTGAGCTGCGCGCGGCTCATGGCCACGGCAATACGGGCTCTTTTCACCGCTTCATCCGGTCCGGCAGGTTTGTCGTTTCGGGCGAGTGCAACGGCGGAATGAGGCAGCACGTCACGAGCGGATTCAATGCGTTGCGACCGCGCAAGGCGCTCTGCCAGCCGTTTTTGCTGTTCACGGTGCAGGCGCGCATTTCGTGCTTCGAAACGCTTCCGGGCATGGCTACGCTTGCGCTGCCGCGCCTCCTGCAGCTCGGGTGTAGGGGCCAGACCACCCACGATGGGCGTGACCGTTGCCAGTGGCAGCGGATGCATTTCAATGCAGTCCACCGGGCATGGCGCAACGCACAGATCGCAGCCTGTGCATTCATCGATAATCACGGTGTGCATCAGCTTGGATGCGCCGAGAATGGCATCTACGGGGCAGGCCTGAATGCATTTGGTACAACCGATGCACTCTGCTTCGCGAATGAACGCAACCTGCGCAGGGGCTGCACCGCGTTCCATATCCAGCCGCAGAGCCGGAACACCCAACAGCTCTGCCAGTTGGGCTATTGTTTCGTCCCCGCCCGGCGGGCATTTGTTGATGGCTTCACCGCCAGCGATGCCTTCGGCGTAGGGCTTGCAGCCGGGATGGCCGCACTTGCCGCACTGAGTCTGCGGCAGAAGGGCGTCGATACTGCGGATGAGGTCCACGCCGGGAAGCAGGCGAATCAATTCAGTCATGATCTTGCCAGGTGACCAACAGGTGTTCTGTCTATCCAGGGTGCAGCATTATCGGACAGATCGGGAGGTTTGCGAATGCGCAAAGGCCCGGTATCCGCCTGATGGCTGGATACCGGGCCTTGTCTGGGTTTACTTGATGCGCTGGCCGGGTTTTGCACCACTGTCCGGGCTCAGCAGATAGATCTCCTCGCCGCCAGGGCCTGCCGCCATCACCATGCCTTCCGAAATGCCGAAACGCATTTTTCGTGGCTTGAGGTTGGCGATCATCATGGTCAGACGGCCTTCGAGTTCGGACGGGTTCGGATAGGCGCTTTTGATGCCGGAAAAGACATTACGTTGCTCATCGCCGATGTCCAGAGTCAGGCGCAGCAACTTGTCGGCACCCTCCACATGTTCGGCCTTGAGAATCAGGGCAACGCGCAGGTCTACAGCGGCAAAAGCATCAAAGTCGATTTCCGCCGACAGCGGGTCTTTGGCGAGTTCACCATTACCGGCAGGCGCACTGCTCGCGGTAGTGTCGGTAGCGGTCAGGTCTTCCTTGGAAGCAGCAGCCATGGCTTCTACCTTGAGTGGATCTATGCGGGTCATCAGGGCCGAGAACGGATTGAGCTGATGATTGCCCAGCAAGGTCTTGTGGTCTTCCCAGGTCAGCGGCTCGACGTTGAGAAATTTCTCTGCGTCGGCGGCCAGATTCGGCAATACCGGTTTGAGGAAAATGACCAGCTGGCGGAACAGGTTTATACCCAACGCACAGACCGCCTGGACCTCATCCTGTTTACCTTCCTGTTTGGCCAGCGCCCACGGCGCTTTTTCCGCGATATAGGCATTGGCACGATCCGCCAGAGCCATGGTTTCGCGCATGGCGCGTGCGAAGTCGCGGGCTTCGTAGGCGTCGGCAATGCTTGGGGCTGCCGCGAGGAACGCATCGGTCAATTCGGAAGCCGCATTGGCCTCGACCATTACACCGGCGTTGCCTTTGTGGATGAACCCGGCACAACGGCTGGCGATGTTCACGACCTTGCCGATCAGGTCAGAGTTGACCTTTTGCACGAAGTCTTCGAGGTTCAAATCCAGGTCGTCGACGCCACGACCCAGTTTCGACGCGTAGTAATAGCGCAGGTACTCGGGTGGCAGGTGGTCGAGGTAGGTGCGCGCCTTGATAAAGGTGCCGCGCGATTTCGACATCTTCTGACCATTGACGGTCAGGTAGCCGTGTACGTTGATGCCGGTCGGTGTGCGCAAGGCCGCACCTTCCAGCATGGCTGGCCAGAACAGTGCGTGGAAATTGACGATGTCCTTGCCGATGAAGTGATAGAGCTCGGTGGTCGCACCCTTGCCCCAGTACGCGTCGAAGTCCAGGTCCGGACGACGTGCACACAGGTTCTTGAAGCTGGCCATGTAGCCGATCGGTGCATCCAGCCATACGTAGAAGTATTTGCCCGGCTCGTCGGGAATTTCAAAGCCGAAATACGGCGCATCGCGGGAGATGTCCCACTGCTGCAGGCCGCTGTCCAGCCATTCGGCGATCTTGTTGGCGACGGCGTCCTGCAGGGTTCCGCTGCGCGTCCAGCTTTTGAGCATCGTGTCGAATGCAGGCAGGTCGAAGAAGAAGTGCTTCGAGTCCTTGAGTACCGGCGTGGCCCCGGAAATTGCCGACTTGGGGTTTTTCAGGTCGGTCGGGGCATAGGTTGCGCCGCACTTTTCACAGTTGTCGCCGTACTGATCTTCAGCCGCACATTTCGGGCAGGTGCCTTTGATGAAGCGGTCGGCCAGGAACATTTTCTTTTCCGGGTCGAAATACTGGGTCACCGAACGGGTTGCTATATGACCTGCGTCGCGCAGACGCGTGTAGATCATGCTCGACAGTTCGCGGTTTTCGTCCGAGTGCGTCGAGTGGAAATTATCGAAATCCACCAGGAAGTCGGCGAAGTCGGCGCTGTGTTCGGCTTTGACGTTGTCGATGAGCTGTTCTGGCGTAATGCCTTCTTTTTCAGCGCGCAGCATGATTGCCGAACCGTGAGCGTCGTCCGCGCAGACATAAATGCATTGGTTGCCGCGGTGCTTCTGAAAGCGCACCCACATGTCGGTCTGGATGTACTCGAGCATGTGGCCAAGGTGGATGGAGCCATTGGCATAGGGCAGGGCGCTGGTAACGAGAATCTTGCGTGGCTCGGACATGGGGCTCGGCTACTTGAAGTGAAACGGAGACCGGCCACTATAAAGGTCTGAGCGATTTTTTTCACCCCGCTCGGTTGCGCGAATGCTCCTGAACGGTTGGGCGGGGTTCAGTGAAATCATGTCGGCTACGGACAGAACAGGTACGATAGCCGGCTGTTTCACTCAGTCTTTTACGGAGTAAGCCCATGAGCGCAGTCAATCGCGCAGCGGTGGAGACGATTCTTCGCCAGTACACCGACCCTTATCTGAATCAGGACCCGGTCAGTGCCGGTTGCGTGCGGTCCATCGATATCCAGGGTGCACAGGTAAGCGTGCAACTCGAACTGGGCTATGCCGCCGACCTGTTCAGGAACGGCTGGGCGCAAGTGCTGAAAACCGCCATCGAGAACCTGGACGGCGTCAGCTCGGCCACGGTTGCCATTAAAAGCGTGATCAGCGCGCACAAGGCGCAGAGTCAGATCCCCGGTCTGGCCAATGTGAAAAACATCGTGGCTGTCGCGTCGGGCAAGGGCGGTGTCGGCAAGTCCACAACGGCGGCCAATCTGGCACTGGCACTGTCTCGCGAGGGCGCACGGGTCGGTATCCTCGATGCAGATATCTATGGGCCGAGTCAGGGTGTGATGTTCGGTATTGCCGAGGGCACGCGGCCGAAGATCAAGGACCAGAAGTGGTTCGTACCGGTCCAGGCTCATGGCATTGACGTGATGTCGATGGCGTTTCTGACCGATGACAACACGCCTATGGTCTGGCGCGGGCCAATGGTGTCAGGGGCGTTGCTGCAACTGGTCACCCAGACTGCCTGGAATGATCTGGACTATCTGGTTATCGACATGCCGCCCGGCACAGGCGATATCCAGTTGACGCTGGCGCAGAAGGTCCCGGTTGCCGGTGCCGTGATTGTCACTACGCCTCAGGATCTGGCCTTGCTGGATGCGAAGAAGGGTGTCGAGATGTTCCGTAAGGTCAACATCCCGGTGCTGGGTGTCGTGGAAAACATGGCGGTGCACATCTGCTCCAACTGCGGCCATGCCGAGCATCTGTTTGGTGAGGGCGGGGGCGAGAAGCTGGCGTCGCAGTACAATGTCGAGTTGCTGGCATCACTGCCGTTGTCGATGCTGATTCGCGAGCAGGCAGATGGCGGCAAGCCTACCGCTATTGCCGAGCCTGAAAGTCAGATTGCGATGGTGTATCAGGAGCTGGCACGTCACGTGGGCGCACGAATCGTCTTGCAGGAAGCTGCAAGCCCGGCGATGCCGACCATTTCTGTCAGCGACGATTGATTCTGTAGTGGTGCTCTGGCGGGGAGGCGCAGCCAATTGACGTCTCTCGGTCAGGCTTATGCGTGGCTTGATGGGTAAGCAAATGCTCAAACGACAGGCAATAAAAAACCCCGCTTTTAAGGGCGGGGTTTTTAAGCGAATCAGTACAAGTTAGATAACTTGAACTTCTTCAGCTTGCATGCCTTTCTGACCGCGGGTAGCGATGAAAGAAACCTGTTGGCCTTCTTTCAGGCTTTTGAAGCCGTCGGATTGGATAGCTTTGAAGTGCACGAACAGGTCGTCACCGGATTGTGGAGTGATGAAGCCGAAGCCTTTTTCATCGTTGAACCACTTAACGGTACCAGTTTGGCGATTGGACATAGTATATCTCCTTGGACAAAGTTAACTGCGGCGTAGGAAGAGCCCTGGCCGAGACTGAGTGCAAAGAGCTGGAAAATTCATGGAGATGGTTGGATCGAAATTCAACATCGTGTAGAGATTCTCAGTGACACAAGCAACACAGTGACGCCACCTTAACCCTTTTTTCCGAACGTGCCAATGGTCTGTTGATGATTATTTCCATTCGCAGTGAAAGAGCCCGGCCTGTCACGCAAACTCGCTACCGGTTGCCTTTGAACCGTCGGCCCCGGCCCGGTAAGATGCCGGATATCTTTTTTACCTCGCTATTCAGGACACCGCCATGAGCATCAAATCGGACAAGTGGATTCGCCGCATGGCGCAGGAACACGGGATGATCGAGCCCTTCGTCGAGCGCCAGGTACGTGGTGAAGGGGCTGACAGGGTGATCTCCTTCGGCGTGTCCAGCTACGGCTACGACGTGCGTTGCGCCGACGAATTCAAGGTGTTTACCAACATCAATTCGGCCACGGTCGATCCGAAAAACTTTGATGAAAAAAGCTTCGTCGATATCAAGAGCGACGTGTGCATCATTCCCCCCAACTCGTTCGCACTGGCACGCACCGTCGAATACTTCCGCATTCCGCGGAACGTTCTGACCATCTGCCTGGGCAAAAGCACCTACGCGCGCTGCGGCATTATCGTCAACGTCACGCCGCTTGAACCAGAGTGGGAAGGCCATGTGACGCTGGAGTTCTCCAACACCACGACATTGCCGGCCAAGATCTACGCCAATGAAGGCGTGGCGCAGATGCTGTTCCTTGAGTCCGATGAGGAATGTGAAGTGTCCTACAAGGATCGAGGCGGCAAATACCAGGGCCAGCGCGGCGTCACCCTGCCTCGCACCTGATTTGCCGGTCAGGTGATTAGTGGAATTGAATTAATACTCTATTTCGCACTCTATCTGCTCACATGCTTTCGCATAATCGATATGTGCGACGGCCTTTGATCTGGAGTGCCCTATGAAGACTACTTTCAAAATCTCTGAACAGGTTGAATCTCCGCTTAACGAGATCGGGCTGCTGGCCTGGTCATTGATGGCTCATTCAGACCTGCTTCCCGAGCTGAATGTGGTCGGTGGTGGCATTCCGGGTGATCCAGGGCCAGATACTCCTTTTCCGGAGCCCACTGAGCCAGGTGGACCTACCGTTCCTGACGAGCCGCCACCTGCTCCGGTTGCCTGATTACCGGTTCCCTGCTTCTCCTTGTGAGGGGCAGGGGACTCTTGTCTTATATGGCTGAGAGCGACGCTACACTACTCGCCATACCGCATCGCCGCCTGTCACATAGACTGAGCACTCCTGCGCCGGACGAATCTGAAACCCACCCGTAAACTCACCGAACGCTGGCAGCAGGCTGACGCGTTGGCCCAGGTAGAAGCACGCGAGTCGCAAGCTTTGCCTGCCACGCCCATGCAGCCGGTAAACCGGGTGAACATGCCCGGCCAGTACGTGCAATTGCGGGTGTGGGTCAGGCTCGTGTTGCAAGGCAAAGGGCCCCAGCGTCAGGGGTTCGGGAACTACATCTATGCCCAGATAGGCGGGCGGGTCGCCCGCCCGTTTGTCATGGTTACCGCGGATCAGGGTGATGCGCAACGCCGGGTGTTCGCCCCGCCATTGTTCCAGTGCCGCGAGCGTGCCCGCTGCGTGTGATTCCGGCGCGTGCAGAAAGTCGCCCAGAAAGATCAGATGATCGCAGGCATACGCATCGAGCAGGCTGTCCAGTCGTCGCAGATTGGCTTGAGTGGTGCCGTGTGGCACTGGTTGACCCAGCTTGCGGTAGGCCGCTGCCTTGCCAAAGTGCGCATCGGCAATCAGCAAGGATCGTTCTGCGGGGTAGTAGATGGCCTTGTCGGCCAGCAGCCACAGCTCTTCTCCCGCCAGTGTTATCGCGACGTACGGCTTCATTGCTCATGCTCCGGACCTGCGGCTTTCTCCAGGTCGCGGACCATGCGCGCAATGCGGTCAGCGAGTTTTTCCGAACTGAGACTTTCGCGGAAGCGCTCTACCAGTAGAGGAAAAGCCAACGGGGTCGCGCGCTTTATCGCATGCAGGTCCAGCCTGCGACTGTTGATCTGGCGCAATGTCAGCTCCAGACGCTGCAGATCCAGCTCCTGGCGTAGCACTTCCTGTTCGGCCTGGGTCAGCAGCATGTTGTCAGCGTCGTATTGCTTGAATACCTCAAAGAACAACCCGCTCGATGCCTGAAGTTGTCGATTGCTTTTCGCCGCACCCGGGTAGCCGGAAAACACCAGTCCCGAGATGCGGGCAATTTCGCGAAAGCGTCGCAGCGCCAGTTCGCCCGCATTCAGACTGGCAATAATGTCGGCCAAAAGATCGGTCTCGCTGAAAAGGTCAGCCTGCAATGCCTGGGCCCAGTCAATCTCGCTGGCGCTGAGCAGTTCCAGCCCGTAGTCGTTGACGGCGATGGAAAAGGTCAACGGTCGATGCTGGCTCAGACGCCAGGCCAGCAGACTACCCAGCCCCAAATGCACGTGCCGACCGGCGAACGGGTAGAGAAACAGGTGCCAGCCTTCACGGGATTTAAGGGTTTCAGCCAGCAGCGTGTGGCGTTGCGGTAGCCCGGACCATTGTTGCTGCACTTCCAGCAAGGGTTTGATGGCTTGCATTTCCGGGCTGGTGAATTCACCCCGTGCCGCCGCATCGAACTTCTCCACCACGGCGTCCGCCAGTTCGCTGGAAAGTGGCATTCGACCACCGTTCCAGCGTGGCACGGCGGCTTTCTTGCCCGTAGCCCGCTTGACGTAGGCGGTCATGTTTTCCACCCGGACCAGCTCCAGCAGGCGCCCACCGAACAGAAAGCCGTCACCAGGTTTGAGCCGGGCGATGAAACCTTCTTCAACGCTGCCCAGCGAGCCGCCACCGCCGCCTTTTTTCCAGTACTTCAGGTTAACGGTGGCTTCGCTGACGATGGTGCCGACGCTCATGCGGTGGCGCCTGGCGAGACGCGCATCGGGAACACGCCAGACACCCTGTTCATCCGGTTCGGCGCGGCGGTAATCGGGGTAGGCGGTCAGTGAGTGGCCGCCGTTGCGCACAAAGGCCAGCGCCCATTGCCATTTCTCGTCGCTGAGGTCGCGGTAGGCCCAGGCGCTGCGCACTTCGGTCAACAGCTCATCGGGCATGAAGCCACCGCCCAGCGCGATGCTGACCAGATGCTGGACCAGAACGTCCAGCGGCTGCTGTGGTGATTCGCGCGGCTCGATCATCCGCGCGGCGACGGCGTCATGAGCGGCAGCAGCTTCGACCAGTTCCAGGCTGTGGGTCGGCACCAGCGTGACACGCGAAGGGCGACCCGGCGCGTGGCCTGAGCGTCCGGCACGCTGCATCAGCCGTGCGACACCTTTAGGCGAGCCGATTTGCAACACGCGCTCGACCGGCAGAAAGTCCACGCCCAGATCCAGGCTCGATGTACACACCACGGCCTTGAGCGCGCCTTCTTTCAGCGCGCGTTCGACCCAGTCACGGACTTCGCGGGCCAGCGATCCGTGGTGCAGGGCAATCAATCCGGCCCAGTCCGGGCGCGCTTCGAGTAGCGCCTGATACCAGATTTCCGATTGCGCCCTTGTATTGGTGAACACCAGGCAACTGGCGCTGCTGTCCACCTCGGCGACCACTTGCGGCAGCATGCGCAGGCCCATATGTCCGGCCCACGGGAAGCGTTCGATGGAGGACGGCAACAGCGTATCGACCTGTAAATCCTTGACGATCTTGCCTTGCACGGTCACGCCGCCGTCGCCGATCAGTACGTGCTGCGCATGCTCCTGATTGCCCAGCGTTGCCGAAATGCCCCACACGATCAGTTGCGGATTCCATCGCCGCAGGCGCGCCAGTGCCAATTGCAGCTGCACGCCGCGCTTGTTGCCGATCAGTTCGTGCCATTCATCCACCACCACCATTTTCAGCGTCGACAAGGCGACCTGGGCATCGGCACGAGTCAGCAGCAGCGTCAGGCTTTCAGGGGTGGTGATCAGGGCAGAGGGCAGCCGCCGGCTCTGCCGGGCGCGTTCGCTGCCGCTGGTATCGCCGGTGCGCAAGCCCACCGACCACGGAATATCCAGCTCGGCCAATGGTGCTTCAAGGGCTCTGGCGGTATCGGCGGCCAAGGCGCGCATGGGCGTGATCCACAGCACACTCAGCGGTTCAGCGGGCGGTTTGCGTTTACGAGGTTTGTTGTCAGCGGTAAGCGTATTGGCTTTGGCAAAGCGGTTGAGCGCGGCAAACCAGACTGCATAAGTCTTGCCTGAGCCGGTACTGGCATGCAGCAGGCCGGACTCACCCATCTTCACCGCCGCCCAGACCTCCTTTTGAAAAGCGAACGGCTTCCAGCCTCGGGCGAGAAACCATCGTCGAGCGAAATCGGTGGGTCTGCTCATCCGTTTGCGTGTGCTCTGAGTGGTGTTAAGTCAGAGACAGCGAAGAAAGGGTAATAGTTTTAAATGGTTATATGGCTGGAGCATGCGGAATCTCAACGATCGTGCGGCGCTGCGCCTCGCATGCGTTTCCGGACGCTCTGCGTCCTCATGGCGACGCAGAGCGTCGAGACCTGCATTCCCACGCTGGAGCGTGCGGAACGATGATCTCAATATCGTGCGCCGCTCCGCGTCGCATGCCTTTCCGGACGCTCCGCGTCCTCCTGGCGACGCAGAGCGTCGAGACCTGCATTCCCACGCTGGAGCGTGCGGAACGATGATCTCAATATCGTGCGTCGCTCCGCGTCGCATGCCTTTCCGGACGCTCCGCGTCCTCCTTGCGACGCAGAGCGTCGAGACCTGCATTCCCACGCTGGAGCGTGCGGAACGATAATCTCAACTATCGTGCGACGCAGAGCGTCGAGCACTGCATCCCCACGCTGGAGTGGGGGCGATAGTCGTGGATATTTCAGTTCCGGTTACCACGCGTTTCCGGCTTCATACACAAAAAGCGCTACTTCAGATTGCCACTCAAAAACTGCTGTAAGCGCTCGCTTTTCGGATTGTTGAGCACCTCGTCCGGGTGGCCGGATTCTTCGATCTGGCCTTGGTGCAGGAACACCACCTGGCTCGCAACCTTGCGCGCAAAGCCCATCTCGTGTGTCACCAGAATCATGGTCCGGCCTTCCTCGGCCAAGCCCTGAATGACCTTCAGCACTTCACCGACCAGTTCCGGGTCCAGTGCCGAGGTAGGTTCGTCGAACAGCATGATTTCCGGCTCCATTGCCAGCGCACGGGCAATGGCCACGCGCTGTTGCTGGCCGCCCGACAGGAACGCCGGGTACTGATCGGCGACGCGCTCCGGCAGCCCGACCTTCTCCAGGTACTTACGCGCGCGGGCCTCGGCTTCGGCCTTGGGCACGCCCAGTACGCGGCGTGGAGCCATGGTGATGTTTTCCAGCACGGTCATGTGCGCCCACAGGTTGAAGTGCTGAAACACCATCGCCAGCCGCGTGCGGATGCGCTGCAGTTCATCCGCGTCGGCAACGCGCATGCCGTCCTTGTCGCTGACCATGCGTACTTGCTTGCCGTCCAGGCTCATTGCCCCGTCATTGGGCTGTTCGAGAAAGTTGATGCAGCGCAGAAAGGTGCTCTTGCCGGAGCCACTGGCGCCGATCAGGCAGATCACGTCACCGCTGCTGGCCTTGAGCGATACGCCTTTGAGCACTTTGTTGTCGCCATAGCTTTTGTGCAGGCCATCGATGGTCAGTTTGTACATGACAGGTCCTCAAGGAGAAAGTAGATAGCCGCTGCGATAGGCCTGGGTGCCGGCGATGTGCGCAATGACCATGCCGGCAGTCGCCATGCGGCGCAGCGAGCGCGCATACAGCAGGCCCGCGTTCATGGCATGGATGCAGGCCACGGTATCGCTGATCGGGTCGATGACCTCGGCAATCAGTTGGCCAGCCTCGACGTGTTCGCCGGGCATCGCGCAGAACACCAGCAGGCCGCCGACCGGCGTGGTCACCGGTTCGACCGCTGCCAATGGCGTCGCGGGGTAGAGCAGTTCGGGCAGAGGCTGGAGTTCGCCGTCGATGATGCCCGCGTCGATCAGGTAATGAATGATGGCCTGACAGTCACGGCTGGCGAGGGCATGGTTTACATCGCCTTGCCCGCGCAGCTCCAGCGTCACCGAGAAGCTGCCCATGGGAATTGGAAAGCGCTCACCGAAGCGTTGCTGCAATTGCCACCAGACCAGCGTGAAGCATTCGTCGAACGACTGACCACCCGAGTCGGTCGCCAGCAGGCTGGCTTGTGCACCCAGGTAGCGCGACAGCGGCTCGACTTTCGGCCAGGCTTCGGGCGTGGTGTACAGGTGCTCGACCGATTCGAAATCACAGTGCAGGTCCAGCACCATGCTGGCATCGCAAGCCAGGCGCTGCAGGGTCAGGCGCAGCGATTGCAATTGGGTGGTTGCGGGTACGGCATCCAGCGCCGCTCTCAGGCTGTCCCGCACCAGTGCGACGTTGTGCTCTGCATCGGCAGTCAGCCGGGCTTCGATATCATCGCCGACCTGCGCGCCAAGGTCGCTGAACCAGCGATTGAAATTCTGGCCGCTTTCCAGCTCGTAGCGGCCCAAAGGTGTGTCCATCAGGACCTGTTCCAGACCAATCGGGTTGGCGACCGGCACTACGACGACTTCACCCAGCAGGCGACCAGCACTTTCCAGTTCGGCCAGACGCTGCTTCAGATACCAGGCAACCAGCATGCCCGGCAGTTCGTCCGCATGCAGTGAAGCCTGGATATAAACCTTGCCGGACCCGTTTTGCGGACCGTAGTGAAAGCTGTGGACCTGCCGGGCAGTGCCTGGCACTGGCGACAGCAAGTCATGGGTGTGATGGCGCATGTTCAGTCCTGATTAGTGGGCCGGGCCGAGAAAGGCCAGCCAGCGGCGTTCGGCAAGGCGGAACAGCCCGACCAGAATGAACGTCACGGTCAGGTACATGACGGCGGCGATACCGAAGGACTGGAAGGTCATGAAGGTCGCAGAATTGGCATCCCGCGCCACTTTCAAGATGTCTGGCACCGTGGCGGTAAAGGCCACCGTGGTCGAGTGCAGCATCAGGATCACTTCATTGCTGTAGTACGGCAGCGAACGGCGCAGCACCGATGGCATGATCACGTAGGCATAAAGCTTCCAGCCGGTCAGGCCATAGGCTTTGGCCGCTTCGACTTCACCGTGGGCCATGCTGCGGATCGCACCGGCAAAGATCTCTGTGGTGTAGGCACAGGTGTTCAGGGTGAATGCCAGGATCGTGCAGTTCATCGCATCGCGAAAAAACGCATCCAGCATCGGCTGTTCACGCACCGCGGCAATGCTGTAAATGCCGGTGTAGCAGATCAGCAACTGTATATAGAGGGGCGTGCCGCGAAACAGGTAGGTGTAGAACTGCACCGGCCAGCGTACCCAGCGGTTTTTCGACACCCGTGCAATCGACAGCGGGATCGACACGCAAAAGCCGATGGCGATAGAGGCGCTGAGCAGCCACATGGTCATGGCCAGCCCGGTGATGTTTACGCCGTCTGTATAAAGGAAGGGTTTCCAGTATTCCTGTAACAACTCGATCATCGCTGTGCCTCCCGGCTGCCTGCGGCATAGTGCCGTTCAGCCCAACGCAGGGCGAAGTTCGAGGCGCTGGTGATCAGCAGGTAGATCAATGCCGCCAACACCAGAAAGTAGAACAACTGATAGGTACTTTTGCCGGCGTCCTGCGAGGCCTTGACCAGATCAGCCAGGCCGATGATCGATACCAGCGCGGTGGCCTTGAGCAGCACCTGCCAGTTATTGCCGATCCCCGGCAGTGCGTAACGCATCATTTGCGGGAACACAACGTAGCGAAATCGCTGGCCGCGCTTCAAGCCGTAGGCGGTTGCCGCTTCTACCTGACCGCGAGGCACGGACAGAATCGCACCGCGAAACGTCTCGGTGAAATATGCCCCATAAATGAAGCCCAGAGTGATGACACCCGCGCCGAACGGGTTGATCTCGATGTATTCCCATTCCATCGCGTCGGTGAGCATGGTCAGCCAGGTTTGCAGGCTGTAGAAAATCAACAGCATCAACACCAGATCCGGGATACCGCGAATCAGTGTTGTATAAATTTGTGCCGGCACGCGCAGCAGCGCCGAGCTCGACAGTTTGGCGCTTGCCCCGATCAGCCCGAGCAGAATGCTCAGCGCGAGGGACAGCACAGCCAGTTTGATGGTCATCCAGGTGCCTTCCAGCAACAGCGGGCCAAAGCCCTTCAGGCTGAACGCCGAGAGTCCCAGGTTTTGCATGAGTGCATCGAGCATGGGTAGGCCTTGCTTTCAAAAACAGAGACGCCCATCGATTGAGCGGCGAATCATCGCCGAAATCGATGGGCGTCGGGGTGTTATTTGCCGCTGTACAGGTTCAGGTCGCCAAAATGCTTTTTCTGGATTTCGGCGTAGGTGCCGTCGTCGTGCATCGCTTTGATGCCTTTATCCAGCAGCGCTTTCAGCTCTTTGTTGCCCTTGGCGATGCCGATGGCGGTTTTGGCTGGCAGCAATTTGTCGTCGATAGGCTTGCTGACTTCATAGTCGGCACCGGCTGGCGACTTCAGGAAACCCAGTTCGGCTTGCAGCATGTCCTGGATCGAGGCGTCCAGACGGCCCGAAGTCAGGTCAGCGTAAACCTGGTCCTGGTTGGCGTAGGCCTTGGTGGATACACCGGCCTTGTCCAGTACGGCCTTGGCGTAGGCTTCCTGGATAGTGCCTTGCTCATAGCCCACAGTCTTGCCTTTCAGGCTGGCCGGGTCGGCGGTAAAGCCTGCACCTTTCTTGAACACCAGCGAGGTCGGGCCGGAAAACAATTCGTTGGAGAAGTCGATGACTTTTTCGCGAGCAGGGGTCACGGTCATCGAGGAAATCACGCCGTCGAACTTGCGTGCCTTGAGGCCGGGGATCATGCCGTCGAAATCGCTTTCAACCCATTTGCAGGTGACTTTCAGCTCTTTGCAGATCGCGTTGCCCAGGTCGATATCGAAGCCGACCAGGCTGCCGTCGGCGGCTTTGGATTCAAACGGTGCGTAAGATGGATCGACGCCGAAGCGCAGTTCCTTGTATTCCTTGGCCATGGTGTTACCGGCGGAGATGCACAGAGCCAGTGCAGAAAGAGTCAGCCATGCTTTTTTCATTGTTCAGTCCTTAAAACCTTAAATGGGGCGTTGGGAATACGCGAAGCGTGCTACCGGCAAGTGCCAGACAGGCATTGGTTAGCAATTTCCGAACCAGAGGAACGAACGTGCGTTTGAAATATAAGGGGTTGTCGCTATTTCATATAAACGGCTGGCAATAGGCCGCCCATGCGCGCTTACAGGGCTGGTGTTCATCGCCCGGTCCGATACAAGATGCTTGTTCAGGTAAGAAAGAGCGGAAGATTGGTAACGAATCGGGAAGTTTCCTGCATGGAGACGGGATGATTCGTTCGTCGGTGTTTCAAAAAGGTGCACGGTATTTCTCGTGCGCCTTTTTGGTGCTCTAGTTCAGCAGGTCCTGTAATGACGCCAGGCTGTCGGCTTCGGCCACCGGCTTGTCCTGCCGCCAGCGCAACATACGCGGGAAGCGCACCGCAATGCCGCTCTTGTGGCGCTTTGACAAGGCGATGCCTTCAAAGCCCAGTTCGAATACCAGCGTCGGCGTGACGCTGCTCACCGGGCCGAATTTTTCCACGGTGGTTTTACGAACGATGGCGTCGACCTTGCGCATTTCCTCATCGGTCAGCCCTGAGTAGGCTTTGGCGAATGGCACCAGCGTGCGCTCACTGGCGTCGGGCGGGCCGTCCCACACCGCAAAGGTGTAGTCGCTGTACAGGCTGGCACGTCGGCCGTGGCCGCGTTGCGCGTAGATCAGCACGGCATCGACACTGAACGGGTCGATTTTCCATTTCCACCACACGCCCATGTCCTTGGTGCGACCGACGCCGTACAGCGAGTCGCGGGCCTTGAGCATCATGCCCTCGACGCCCAGGCTGCGAGAGGCTTCACGTTGAGTCGCCAGATCAAGCCAATCCTTGCCGGTGAGTACCGGGGAGGGCATCAACACCTCGCTCTGGACGCTTTCGATCAAGGTTTCCAGTTGTGTGCGACGTTCATGTTGCGGTCGGCTGCGCCAGTCATCGCCTTGCCATTCAAGCAGGTCATAGGCCAGCACCACCACGGGAACGTCAGCGAGAATTTTCTTGCCGAGGGTCTTGCGGCCAATCCTTTGTTGCAGCAGGGCGAAGGGCTGAACCGAAGGTGACGCTGTGGTGGCATCACCGTTCAACGCAAATTCAGCGCCACTATCGGGGCTCGGCTCGGGGGCTTTCCAGACGACGATTTCTCCGTCGATAACTGTGCCGTCAGGCAGGCACTGCGCCAGGCTGTGCAGCTCGGGAAACCGGTCGGTGACCAGCTCTTCGCCGCGCGACCAGATCCACAAGCGTCCGTCACGTTTGACCAGTTGTGCGCGAATACCGTCCCACTTCCATTCCACCTGCCAGTTCTCGGCCGCCCCGAGCAACTCCTCGAACTGATCGGCTGGCTGTTGCAGGGAATGGGCAAGAAAAAACGGGTAGGGCTGACCGCCACGTTGTGCGTGCTCGTCTTCGGATTCGGGGGCGATCAGTTTCAGGTAACGCTCGGCGCTGGGCCGATGTGACAGGTCGGTATAGCCCACCAGTCGTTGGGCGACGCGCTTGCTGTCGATATCGGCCAGCGCAGCCAGTGCGCGCGTCACCAGCAGTTTCGACACGCCAACCCGGAAACTGCCGGTGATCAGTTTGATACAGACCATCAGGCTGCTGCGGTCCAGTTGCGACCAGAACATCGGCAGGCGGGCTGCCAGCTCTTCGGGCGGCAGGCCGCGTAACGGCAGCAATTTTTCTTCCATCCAGGTTGCCAAGCCCTCGTCATTGCTGTGATCGGCCTGGGGCAGTAACAACGACAAGGTCTCCGCCAGATCGCCGACCGCCTGATAGCTTTCTTCGAACAGCCACTCCGGCAGATTCGCCAGAGTCATTGCCTGTTCGCGCAACACGCGGGTCGGCACCAATTGCCTGGGGCGTCCACCGGACAGGAAGTACACGGCCCAGGCAGCATCCTCTGCAGCCGCTTTCTCGAAATAGTCACGCATCGCGGCAAGTTTGGCGTTGCTCGATGTGGTTGCGTCCAGCTGTGCGTAGAGTTCCGCGAAGGCTTTCATGACTGAGCCGCCCCCGCAGTTGCTGCCTCAGGCTCTGCCGTCGCCGGATTGCTGTCTTCTTCATCGCCGTATTCGGTGCTGAAGCCTTGCGCATCCAGACCCAGTTCGCGCAGATAACGCACCAGTATGCCGACCGAACCGTGGGTGACCATGACCCGCTCGGCACCAGTCTGTTCGATGGCCCACAGCAAGCCGGGCCAGTCGGCGTGATCGGACAGCACGAAACCGCGATCTACACCGCGCCGACGTCGAGTGCCGCGCAGCATCATCCAGCCGCTGGCAAAGGCATCGCTGTATTCGCCAAAGCGCTTCATCCAACTGCTGCCACCGGCCGAGGGTGGGGCGAGAATCAACGCCTGGCGCAGGGCCGGATCGGTCTTTTTGAAATCGCCAGCGTATTGGGTTTCCGGAATACGAATGCCGCCTTCGCGGTAGACCCGGTTCAACGGCTCGACAGCGCCATGCACCAGAATCGGCCCGATCTGCGAATCAATGCCATGCAGAATGCGTTGCGCCTTGCCGAACGAGTAGGCGAACAGCACGCTGGCCTTGCCCTGAGCCGCATTGCCACGCCACCACTGGTTGATGCCTTCAAAAATCTGCGACTGCGGTGCCCAGCGATAGATCGGCAGGCCGAAGGTCGATTCGGTAATAAAGGTATGACAGCGCACCGGTTCGAATGCCGCACAGGTGCCGTCTGGTTCGACTTTGTAATCCCCGGAAGCCACCCAGACTTCGCCTTGGTATTCCAGCCGCACCTGCGCCGACCCCAGCACATGCCCGGCCGGGTGCAGGCTGAGTTTTACCCCGTGATGGGTGATGGTTTCGCCGTATTCCAGGGTCTGCAGGTTGATGTCCTGGCCAAGGCGCGAACGCAGAATGCCCTCGCCACTGGCCGCCGACAGATAATGCTGATTGCCGGTACGGGCGTGGTCGCCATGCGCATGGGTAATGACGGCCCGTTCGACCGGGCGCCACGGGTCGATATAGAAATCACCGGGTGGGCAGTACAAACCTTCGGGACGAGCAACGACAAGATCCATGAGGCAACCGTATGGATGGGCTTGTTAGCTATGAGCCGGGGCAGGGCGGGAAGTTCGGGGAGTTTGCGTGAGGGCTGCGTAGCGTGAGGTGCGATAAATGTCCAAAAGAACACTATCGTGCATAAAAGCGCTTTTTTGTCGCGATGGCACAGACGACGCAGAGTGCGACCTGAGTGTCAGGGCGAAGGAACCCGACGAAGTCGGGCCGGAAACAGGAGCGAGGGGATTTGCCTACTTTGGCCCCATCAAAGTAGGTCGCCGAGGGGCGAAAAGGTGACTCAAGTCGAGCCTGAATCTCACTGAATCGCAGAACGGTGTGACGCGGAGCGTCACGAAATGCATTACCACGCGGAGCGTGGGAACGATAGGCGTTCGGGAGCCTGCTCCGCGTAGGTATGCTCGCTGGAGCATTCGGAACGATAGGCGTTCGGGAGAACACTATCGTGCCCATGCTCCGCGTGGGTATGCCGTTCTGGACGCTCCGCGTCCGGTTTTCGGCGCTTACTTGCCCGGCGTGAGTGTCAGGCGTTGCTTGCCGTAGCCTTTTTCATAGTTCTGCTGTTGCAGCGGGATCGACATGTATTGACCTTTCTGCCACGGCTCGATGCTGTTGGCATAAAACGGGCTGGCCGGGTTGCCGGACTGGCCGGTGCTGATCAGGCCGGTCATAGGCTCGACAAGGCTGAAGTCGACGATCATGCGCAGGCCGGGGGCCACGTGTGTATCGAAACCTTTACCCCACTCGAAACCGGACACGTTCAGCGTGCTGTGGTCGCCACCTGCCGGAGACGCACCGCGATTGAACTCGCCGCCACCCAACTGTTTGGCGAGCGGGCTGGTCGAGGTCCAGTTGTCGCGGTGCAATTTGCCCCACTGCCAAGTCTTGTGATCGCTACCCAACAGGCTGTCGCCACTGGTGACAGCAGCCGCCAGACTGCGCGCCAGGATGGCTGGCTTGTCTTCTTTCTGCGGAGTTTTGACGTCATCCCAGTAAGGGCTGTCATCACGGCCCAGCAAATGGTCGGCTTGCGGCGAATACGACGAGCTGGCGTTGGCCACCAGCGCCTGCCAGGCAGGACTGGTTTCCGGGCCTAGCTCATCAAGGAAAATCTGTTTGGCGCTTTCCTGCAGAAACAGCTCGTACAGCGCAGCGTCAGCCGACGTTGCGCTGAGCTTGCCATCAAATGCCATCAGGCGCGTGAACGCTTCGCGGGCCTTGTTGCGATCCGCTTCCGGCAGGGCGTCGATAGCCTGCTTGAGCGGCTTGCTCATGCCCGGTGCCTGGAACATGGTCTTGAGTTTGGCCGCGAATGTCGTGGTCTGGTCGTACTGCATGGCGACGGTGCTGCGCAGGTCCTGCTTGCCGCTGTTGGCCAGCTCGGCAATGCGCTCGGCGCGCTCCGGGTAGCCCCACGAGTTGGAGAACTGCATGCCGTAGCCTTTCGGAATGGTGCGCTGGTTGGCCGCCGCGAGCCAGCCCTGGCGCGGGTCCTGGTCGTAAGGATGGAGCATTGAGTCGGCGAAACCGTCCCAGTCATATTTGCCATCCCAGCCCGGCGAAGGCAGCAGGCCCTGGCCTTCACGGCGGTTCGGGAAGCGGCCGGTGACCTGCCAGCCAATATTCGAGGCATCGGCGAAGATCATGTTCAGGGTAATCGCACGAATCTCGCGGCTGGTATCGAACGCCTTCTCGACGTTGGGTGCACGGGACAGATCAAAGAACGCATCCAGGCTCTTGTCGTCCTTGAAGTTGGGCACTTGCAGCGCCAGGCTCAAGCCATTGCCGGGCGGCGTTGCGCTGGCATTGAGCAATGCGCCATGACGCGTCTCGTAAACTGTTTCACGAATTGGGCTGCCGCCTTTGACCAGAAAGGTTTCCTGGTGAGAGGCTGCCGGCACCCACTTGCCATCCGCCATGTAAGAGATGCGGTTGCCTTCGCGCTTGATCTTCTCCAGAAACAGGTCCTGGTTGTCGCCCTTGACGTTGCTCATGCTCCACGCCAGCTTGCCGTTGAAACCGCTCAGGACCAGCGGCAAGCCTGCGATGGAAACACCGGACACCTGATATTTCGGTGCCCGGATCTGCACGAAGCTCCAGGCGGAGTTGAGCCCGGCAGGCAGTTGCATGTCGCTGGCCAGCAGGCTCTTGCCGCTTCGGCTGCGTTGCGGCGCGATGGCCCAGTTGCTGGAGGCTGCAACACCCAGCATGTTCAGGTCCGAGAGCTGCAAGGCGATCTTGTTCAGGTCGCTCAGGCCGTTGACCTGATTATTCAGGTTCAGGCCCTTGAGCTTGTCGGCTTCGGCAAATGGCAGTTCTTCGTCAGGGTAGGTCGGCAGCAGCCAGGCAAGTTTGTCTGCCCCTACTTTCTGCGCCAGCACCAGTGCCGAAAGCTCTTCCTGCAGGTTCACCGACAGGCTGAAATTGAGCAGGCTGAAGATCAGCGCCGAGTCTTCCGGTTTCCAGTATTCCGGCTTGTAGCCCGAACTGGCGACATCGGCCGGCAGCTTGTCGCGGTAGCGGAACAGGTAAGCGTTAACGCCGCGCGCATAAACGTCGAAGAAGCGCTTCAAGCGAGGCGAGGCGGCGTTATACAGGTCGCTGGCGTTTTGCTTGAGGTTGACCGAGCGCATCAAACGGTCGACTTCCAGCGCGTCCGCCCCGGCCATTTCCGACAAACGGCCCTGCGCAAGCAGGCGCATTCCGAGCATCTGACCGATGCGATCACCGGCATGGATGTATCCGAGGGTGAACAGCGCATCGTGGTACGTACTGCTTTCTATCAGCGGCATGCCCATGTTGTTGCGGCGCACGGAAACGTTTTGCGCCAGCCCTTTGAGCGGGAACGTCCCGGAAGCAGGCAGTACGGTCTCGGGATCACCGCCGCCCAACTGGCAGCCGGCAAGGCTCAGGAAACTCGCCGCAGCGGCGGCAGCGCCGAATCGGGGTAGAAAATGACGAAGGGCTGGCGAGGCCATGGGCAAGCTCCTGGAGGGGTAACGTACAAAAGTCGCTACGTTAGAGAGCAGGCCGTCAGCGCGCAAGCGGGGAGGGCGAGTTTATTTCAGGATTTTGCAGAAGCTGGCCACACGCCTCTTGTTCCGCCGCGTTTGAAGATGCGCGCAAATGAAAACGGCCTGCTTATGCAGGCCGTCAGAAGAACGCTCAACGCTTTACGCGCCGTGGCACTTCTTGAATTTCTTGTCGCTGCCGCACGGGCAAGGATCGTTGCGACCCACATCTTTCAGGGTGTTGCGCACCGGTTCCTGGTGGGCATGCCCGCAGTTCGGACCGTGCACATGGCCATGCTGGTGGTCGTGATGATCGTGATCATGGTCGTGGTTGCAATCGGGGCCATGAACATGGGCTTGCTGGTTCATCGGTTTTACTCCGCAAATAAATCTGGCGCGCATTATCCAGCAAATCGGGACGAAGCAGTATCGGCATATTTCGATTCACATATGATTGCAAATTTAAGTATGCTTATTTTTTCGGGCGTTTTTCAGCGTCTTTGTATTTTCATGCGCAGAGCCAACCTTATGACCCGACAAGAGCGTATCGCCAGGGCAATTGCCGCCAGCGGCATGAAGAAAGGGGAAATTGCCGCACAGTGCGGCGTTGCCAATTCTGCCGTCACCCAATGGATCAGCGGCGAAAGCAAAAGCCTGCGGCCGGAAAACCTCTATGCACTGGCGCGGGCCACGGGCTTTCGTGCCGAGTGGCTGGCGATTGGCGAAGGGCCTGAAAAGGACGCCCACTTTGACGCCAACGTTGCCCGGATCGATCAGCCGAACATGTCCTTTCGTTATCCAGTAATCAGCTGGGTGTCGGCAGGTTCCTGGGAGGAAGCCGTCGAGCCTTACCCTGACGGTTTTTCCGATCGCTATGAAATCTCCGATTACGACTCCAAGGGCCCGGCGTTCTGGCTGGAGGTCAAGGGCGACTCGATGACTGCACCCACTGGCGTCAGCGTGCCAGAGGGGATGATGATTCTGGTTGATACAGAAGCCGATGTGCAGCCCGGCAGGCTCGTGATCGCCAAGCTGCCCGCCAGCAACGAGGCAACCTTCAAGAAGCTGGTCGAGGACGGCGGCACGCGCTACCTGAAGCCCTTGAATCCTGCGTACAAAATGATCGAGTGCGGTGCCGACTGTCGCATCATTGGT
The DNA here is from genome assembly GCF_020917325.1 of Pseudomonas savastanoi. NCBI lineage: Bacteria > Pseudomonadati > Pseudomonadota > Gammaproteobacteria > Pseudomonadales > Pseudomonadaceae > Pseudomonas > Pseudomonas savastanoi. The sequence goes on along the minus strand of NZ_CP076652.1, from coordinate 4,564,207 downwards.
GTAGCTGTGAGAATGACCGCCAGGCTATGAGCCTTGTTTTACAAGGCTTGCGGGCGTTATCCGTCGCGACGTGAGGCGGGGCGCGTCCTACGAAGTGCTTGCGCAGGTCTTGCAGCTGGAATACTGTATTTATATACAGTTATCTCCGGGAGGCAGTCATGACTGGCACTCGTAATGGGCCGACAGGTGCGTCGTCTTATGAACAGATCGGCAAGCGCATTCAACGGCTGGTATCTGCGCCGAATGTTCAGAAGATCCAGTGGGTCATCGTAGCCCGACGCGACGATGAGCCTGTGGACAGCTGGAACGTGGTGCTCCGGGAAATCGAAGAAACCGAAGGGATCGAGGTCGACCGTCAGCCAGACGGTTCGGTAAGGATCGGCTGGCAGCGCTATATCGACAACTGAGCCTTTATACGGTACTCCGCCACGTTTGATGGCAAACGTTTCATTTTATTTTTAAGCATGCTTAATTTTTTGGTTTCGGCTTCAAATACCGCCGTCGCATCGACCCGCAATACGCGCAAGGAAGCGATAAAGGGCAGGGCGGGCCCGAACGTCAACCAGGATGACCCTCATCAACCCGTTCCCTGCCATTCGAATGGCAGGCTCTCAGCGTCTGAATTTCTGTGTTCGTGAACGGCTGTATCTCTTGAGCGGAGTCAGGTCCGATGGATATCTTGAATGGTTTGGCAGACAGAGGCGAATGGCTGGTCGCCGGTCTGGTGGGTGCAATCATCTCTGGCTGGTGGCATAAGGCAGGCTTGCTCGACTGGCGTGCCTGGCTGGTTTTTCTGGTCACCGGCGTGGCCTGTGCGGTGTTTCTCACCGGCATCGCCAGTGATTATCTTGGCGTGGCGGACCCTCGCAACACCACCGGCGTGGGCTTTCTGTTGGGCTCGTTTGGTGGCGCGTTGATCAGCGCAATCAATCGGGCATTGTGGGCGGCGGATATCTGGAAGTTTCTGCTGGAGCTGATCAAGGGCAAGCTGGGCGGTTAGGCCACGTGATTATTTGCGTTGAATCAGCTCATCTGGTGCCACGTCGCCGGTTTTGCCGATCCGCACGTTGTGCCTGAACAGCATTCCGGTCTTGAGCTTGCCTTCAAGCCGGTAATGGATCAGCTCATCAGGTTTTTTCAGCAGTTGAGCGATGTATTTCGCGTAACGCCACAGGTTGGTACGAACAGGCACCACAAAGGTTTTCCGGCTATGCGCATCGACGAAAAACCAATCACTGAATTGGTCGTCAGCGAGCACAACGTCATTAAGCGAGATCTTATAGTTCAGGCCGCGTACGAACAGGTCCGAGTCGTTGGGGTTATCGACCTCGAAATACAGTTTGAAATCCTGTTGTGTCAGCCTTGCCTTGACCACCTGGACTTTGAGCAAATGCACTTCCGGATCCTGCACGCTGTCAAAGCTCAGTAACGAGCATCCGCTGAGACCGAACATGACCAGCGCGAGGCTTATGATTCTTGTAATGTGCGCCTGAAAAAACATGGATGTGCTCCGTTTGACGCCTGAGTCTAACAACTCGACGGTCAAGGGTAACGCGCTTGTTGCGCTGTCTGATGCTACGCCATACTTTTTATTGACGTGCTTACCGGTGTCTCCATGAATGTCTACGAAATTGTCTTCAGTGCCGAATTGGTCGCCGGAGCCCAGCCCGAGAAGGTCAGGGCCAACCTTGGCAAGCTGTTCAATGCCGACGCCGAGCGTCTGGAGCTTCTGTTCTCCGGGCGCCGACTGGTCCTGAAAAACAATCTCGATGCGGCAACCGCTGAAAAATACCGCGCTACGCTGGAGCGGGCAGGCGCACGGGTCCATGTGCTGGAAATGAATACGCCGCTGCCCATGGAAGAGGTCGAACTGGCTCCGCCGCCCGACGCACCGACCTGGTTGCGTAAATCTCCGGCTGGCCCGCAGTCGGGTACGGGCCGTCTGCAGATCAAACCGCGTGACGCGTATATGGCTGCTTTCGAAAATGTCGATGCGCCGGACTATTCGGTGGCCGAAGCGGGGGCCGACCTGTCGCCCGCCAAACCTCAGCCCGCAGCGCCACTGCTGGATCTTTCCCGGTTGAGCCTGGCACCGGTGGGCAGCGACATGGGGCAGGCCGAAAGGCCCGAGTCGCAGGCGGCTCCCGATACTTCTCACCTGAAGGTCATTCCGGAGTAATGCTGCGGGCCAACTGAATCCTGAAACGGAATTATTTTCAATCAGCTCTGTTACTTTCGAACTTTCGCTCGGCTAACAGGCATTGAGAAATATTCCATCAGGAGTTGCCCGATGTCCCGTTCGTTAGACACCCTTCTGCGTCCCAGTCTGTTGGCCGTGGCGATTGCCCTGTGCACGCCGCTGGCCAGCCCGCTGCTGATGGCCGCGCAGCAGGCCAGCGTGGTTGCCTATGACCTGCCTGCAGGCCCCCTGGCGACCACGCTGAACCAGATTTCCAGCCAGGGTGGTCTGGCATTGAGCCTCGATCCTGCGCTGGTTGCTGGCAAAACAAGCCCAGCGGTGAAGGGGGATTTCGACGCGGCGACAGCCTTGCGTGAGGCGTTGCGTGGCAGCGGCCTGCAACTGGTGCAGAGCAGCGCCGGGACCTACACGCTGATGGTCATGGAGCAGAACGCCTTGAACCTGTCGGACGTGAACATCAACGCCAACAGCGCGCCCGCCGAAGGCTCGGAAGCTGCAGGTTATCGCAGCGAGAACATCAGCAGCGTCGGTGCACTGGGCGGCATGAAACTGCAGGACGCGCCGTACTCCATCAGTGTGACGCCTCAGGCTCTACTGAAAAACATTCAGGCCACCTCGCTCGACGATGTCATCAAGCACAACCCGTTCACCCAGATGTACTCACCGACCAGCGCCGGTTATGCCAGCGCCGTCAACATTCGTGGTTTCAGCAGCTCGGGCAGCCTGAACATCGCCAATGACGGCTTGCGCTTTACCAATGGTGCTGATGGCAGCAACTACATTGAAGAGATGGAACAGCTGGAAGTCATCACCGGTCTGACCGGTTTCCTGTATGGCCCGGCCTCGCCGGGCGGGCTGGTCAACTACGTCATCAAGCGCCCCACTTACGAACGCTATAACAGCGTCACGCTGGGCAATGCCGGTGGCGAGAACTACTACCTGCATGGCGACTTCGGCGGGCCGATCGACAGCGAAGGCAAGTTTGCCTATCGCCTGAACGTGTTGACTCAGGATGGCGAAACCGCTGTCGACATGAACAAGCGTCGTCGCGAAATGATTTCCCTGGCGCTGGACTGGAACGTCTCCGACGACCTGCTGGTGCAGTTCGACGCTTCACACAAAAAGACCGAAATCCGCGGTCTGACCAGCTATTGGTACTTTGGTGACCAGTCGTTACGCCCAAGCGCAGCCTCGCTGGACAACGACAAACTCTACAGCCAGAAGTGGTCGTTTTCCGATTATGAATCCGACAAGGCGGGCGTACGCGCCAAGTGGCGCTTGAACGATACATTCACCTTGCGCGCGGCTTTTGCAGCCCAGCAGTACACCTCGGAAAACACCTACACCGGGCCGACGGTTTACAGCGCGGGTCTGTATTCGCAGCCGTTGTACGCCTTCGCACCGATCGAAACCGAAGAAAAGACCGGCTCGCTGTTTCTGGATGCAGCATTCGATACCGGTTTTCTCGGCCACAAGGTCACGATGGGGTACCAGGGCAATACATCTCGCCAGAAGCAGTACGAAGACCACATCCCGTACACGCCTGGTCAGCCTGGTCCGCAATACACCTCGCCAGTCGGCACGATACCGCTCGACCAGACACCCCAGGTCGGCAAACCGTCGTACTCGATTGGCCACGGCAACCAGCGTCTGGCTAATAGCTCGGAGAGCAACAACTTCCTGATCGGCGACATCATCACCTTCAACGAGCAATGGTCGGCGATTCTTGGCGTGACCAACACGCAGATCAAGACTTACGCCAACGAGTTCGTTTACGCCAAGGCCTTCGGCTCCGCAGAGACCGAGACCAAATACAACGAAAGCAAGACCTCGCCAAACATCTCGCTGGTCTACAAGCCGCTGCCGTGGCTGACCACTTACGCCACCTATATAGAAGGTCTGCAATCCGGCGGTGTCGCCCCGAGCGGCGCGGCCAATGCCGGCCAGGCATTCGCACCGGAAGTCAGCGAGCAATATGAAATCGGTGCCAAGGCGACGTTGGGTGAAACCCTGTTTACCCTGGCGCTGTTCAACATCGAGAAGCCCAACGGCTACACCACGGCCTCGAATATTTACGTGGTGGACGGACGTCAGGAAAACAACGGCCTGGAGTTCAGCGTGACCGGTAAAGTCGTTCCGGAACTGACACTGGTCGGCGGCTTTACCTTGCTGGACCCGAAGATCAAGAAAACCGGCATTGCCGCGGATGAAGGCAACGCACCGACCAACGTCGCCAAGCAACTGGCCAAGGTCTATGCCGAATACGACATCAACCCGGTGCCTGGGCTGGCGGTAACCGGTGGCGCGTTTTACACCGGCAAGCAATACACCGACCAAAGCAACGAAAACGACCTGCCGTCCTTTACCACCTTCGACGCCGGTGCCCGCTACCGCATGCGCGTCTCGGAAAACGACCTGACCCTGCGGGTCAACGTCAGCAACCTGGCCAACAAGGAATACTGGCTCAACAGCAGCTACCTGGGCGACCCGCGCACTGTAGCGTTCTCGGCGCAGCTGGAGTTCTGAGTCAACCCGATCCACCTGATACGGCAGACCGCTGTGTGATGTAGAGCGTGGGCTGGCCACTGCCACAGAAGTGCTTTTTTATCACGATGGTACTGACGACGCAGAGTGCGACGTTAGTGACGGCTGAGTCCTGGCGCTGATCCGGGGGATGCGAGGCAGGACGCCGAGCAAGCCGCACCGGGCCAAGGATGGCCTGTTGCGGCGACCCCCGGATCAGTGTCAGGGCGAAGGAACCCGACGAAGTCGGGCCGGAAACAGGAGCGAGGGGATTTGCCTACTTTGGCCCCATCAAAGTAGGTCGCCGAGGGGCGAAAAGGTGACTCAAGTCGAGCCTGAATCTCACTGAATCGCAGAACTGTGTGACGCAGAGCGTCACGAAAGGCATTACCACGCGGAGCGTGGGAACGATATTCACCATCGTGCGACGTTCTGAACGCTCTTGATGGTGCGGCGCAGGGCTCACGCACGGCATTCCCCCTCTGGAGCGTGCGGAACGATCATCTCGACTATCTCAAACCACGTAAGGCGAGCAGCATTTCTTGAATTTCTGTTCGCTGCCACACGGACACGCGTCATTGCGGCCGGCCTTGAGCGGGACCGTGGAATCGATGAAATACCAGCGGCCCTGATTCTGCACGAACGACGAGCGTTCCTTGTGGCTGTGTTCACCGTTACCGTCGTGCCAGCGGGCAGTGAAGGTCACAAAAGCATGCTCGGGCTTGCCGCCGAATACCTCAGAACTTTCTACCTCCAGCCCCAGCCATGTGCTTTGCGCGCTCCACTGGGCGATGGCCTCACGGTTCAACCCGCTTTGCTGAACAGGCAACGTCGTCTGGACCAGATAATCAGTCAGCCCCAGCACGTAGGCGCTGTAGCGCGAGCGCATCAGCTTTTCAGCGCAGGGCGCAGGCTGACCTGCGTGATAGCGACCGCAGCAGGCCAGCAACAGATCGCCGCTGCCGCACGGGCAAATAGCACTACTCATAGGTCACCACCAATACTTTCCAAAATTCTCCGGGTTGGCCCAATACTTCGCGTTCAGCCAGTCAGGCACCTGCTTGTATTCGCGCAAGTCGTAGGTGAACAGGTTCAGCACCTGCTCGTCGCGGGTGAAGCGTTCGCTGGATTGCAGGGCCAGCGAGAAAAAGTCGGTCTCCTGCCAGCCGCAGGCCTGCAAGTCGGCCAGCACCGCAATGCGGCTGGCGTTAAGGTTGCGGATACCGCCCAGCAGCTCCAGACCGGTGCGCTTGGGGATGTGCTCCAGGCAATCGACCACCAGCGCCAGGTCGAAACGTTGCGCCGCCAGATTTGCGGGCAGGGGGCCGGGTTCGGCCAGCGCCACCTCGGTCTGCGGGTGTGCTTCCTGAAAGGCTTGCAACGCAGGGAACGCCTGAGCGCCGATCAACAGCAGACGCTGGGGTGCGTAACGGTCGAGCAGGGCCGCCAGCGCTTGCTGCGGCGTGCGGGATGAGTAGCCGACGGTCATCGAAAGTCCTCTGGTTGACTGACAAGACTAGCCTGCCGGACCCGCTCTGAACAGCCGTCAGTATCAGGCGAACGCCCACAGACTGACGACAACGATCTATGCTTGATCTTTTTCAATACACTGCTGGCATATTCGGCGTACAGCACGTCTACTGTGCGGCGACGAAAAGCGCGCGCAGACTGCGCTTTCGTAACGGATCATGACAAGGGGGCAGGCGATGAAGGTGTTTTGGGGGCTGGGAAAGATCTTGATGCTGGGCTTCTGGCTGGTGGTGCTGGCCAATGCGGTCATTGAAGCGCCCAGCCCGTTTGGCGTGATGATCGACATGGCGGGTGCCGTACTGTTGTTGACTCACTTGCTCGAGCTGATCCTGTTCAACGGCAGCCTGCGCGGTCGCAGGCATCCCTGGCGCGACCGGGGCAAAATCATCCTGTTCGGCATCTTTCATGTTCAATCCATCGGCCGTTCGGCCACAGGGCACTCTCATGCGTAAGCTCGTTCTGCTGGCTGCACTGTTCAGCCCTATGGCCTTGGCTCAGGCGATTATCGTCGCGCCACACTCGCTCATGCGTCTGCCTGGCAACAGCAGCGTTCTGCAGGTCGAGCGCCTTGAAGTGGCCGACTACGGCACCCTGCTGATCCCGGCCGGTATCGATGACGTGAAGATCGGCGAACTGGTGCTAGGGCACGAAGCGCGGATTGCCATCGTCCCCGGTGTACAGGCGTTCAACCTCGTCGTGGTGCATGGTGAATTCGGCACCGGCAGCCAGATCACTGCGCGAGGCGCTCCGGGTACATTCGAGAAGCCGGCACTGCCGGGGCGCAATCTGACCCTGCGTCTACAGAGCCTGAATGCCGAACAACTGTCGATCGATGCACGCGGCGGCGCGGGCAGCCCAGGCTACGCCGGGCTCGATGGCGGCACGGGCGAAGAGCCGGGCTGCACCTGGGGCCAGGCCGGGCGTGGTTACAATGGTGACAGTGGCGGCAACGGCCACGACGGCGCAGCCGGTGCGCAGGTTCGTCTGGAGCTGCCACAGAGCTTTCCGGCCGAGCGTATCAAGGTGAATGTTGCGGGTGGCGCGGCAGGCAAGGGTGGTGAAGGCGGCAAGGCAGGCAAAGGCGGCGCTTCGAAGGGCTGCATCGTCTACCGCGCGGACGGCGGCAAGCCAGGCAGACCGGGCGAACCCGGCCTGCCTGGTGTTGCAGGGCCCGCGGGCAGTTTGATTCTGCAGCGCCTGTAATCTTCAACAGCTGTCATCCTCGAGAGGCAGCCCGGATCAGGCGCAAGGCCACGATCCGGGCAGTCATCACGGCAGCGCGCTTACTGCGGTACGCCTTTTTCCCAGTTCTTCCAGTCGCCGACAATGGCCTGCACCAGCGGATTACCGGTGCGGTACAGGTTTTCCAGTGCCGGTACGAAGGCACCCTGGTCGGCATACTTGAGCAAATTGTCCACTTCGCTGTAACCCGGATACGGACGGTCGAAATCGGAACCTGCGCGCACCACGGCCAGTCGATTGACGTCTACCTTGCCTGCCTTGCTGGCGCGTAACAGGGCTTCGTACGTCGAGTTGTCCTCCTGCTGGGTGGTGCAATACACGCCTTTGCCGTCGGTCAGCAGCTTGGTCCAGACTTCCGCCCGCTCACTCAGACGCGTTCCGGAAAACCACGTGTTGCCCGCCAGCGTATCGCACTGCGTCACCTGCGGCGGCTGATTGGCCGGGGCGTAAGGGTACTTGACGCGCCAGGCGGCGGATTCCTTGCTCTCGCTAAGCGTCACTTTTTGCGACAGGGCGAAGGCCTTGGCCTGAAGTTTGGGGTTCAGCTCAAAGACTTCAGTCTTGTAGTCCAGCGGTGGCTTTTCGTTCGGACCCTTGGTGTTGATACCCAGGTAACCGGTCGGCCAGTCCTTGGGCACGTCGCGCGAATCGATTTCCCACTGCGTGCCGAACTCCACCAGATAATGCGCCCACGCAGTGGTGCCGAGCGTGCCGTGGTGCGGGTTGATCCCGGCAATGCCAGCAACGATGAAGTAGGTCTTGCGCAGGTCGAATTGCGGCGATAGCGCCAGCGCCAGTGTCGACGCGGCAGCATTGGTCTGGCCCATGCCGGTGACCATCAGGCAGACGTCCTGAGCGTTGCAGCGGATGGCCGGATACTCGGCGGCAAGGCCGGGCACCTGAATCTCTTTGGTCAGATGCAGCCGGTCGATCCAGTTCTGCGCTTCGGGCGCAAACATGGCGACCAGCATGACCTTGGGCGTGACTGGCGTAACCGGCGCGGTGGCTGCCCAGAGGGCAGGGCTAAGCAGGGCCAGTGTGGCGCCAAGTGTATTGCGGGTAATGTGTTTCATGAAAACTCCTGTCGTCATAATCAGGTTCAGAATTGGTAACCCACGCCTGCGTAATATCCCCAGCCGTCGGAGCGCGCACGGAAGTTGCCTTCGCCGAAGTTCAGCTCGCTGCCGTCCTGCCAGTTGCCGCCGTTGTGGAAGTAACGACCCACCAGGGTGAAGCGCAGGTGCGTGAAGGCGTAAAGCAGCACGTTGGTGGCGACTGTGGAGTTGCCAGTGCGTGCCGGATCGTTCTTGAGGTCCGAACCGAAATCGAAGTTGGTGAAGCCGATGTACGTCAGCGAAGCGCCGTTGTCGAATTTGCTGATCGGTACGATGTATTTGAGCTGGGCGCGATAGCCATCCCACGAGTACTCATTGCTGGCACCGTAGTTCTCCCACTGGTAGCGGCCATAGAAGTTGGCCGACAGATTGACCCGCGAGTGGGTATCGATGTCAGTGCCCAGGCCGCTGTACAGGGTGTTGGCCCGGTTCGCCGTATTGCTGCCGTGGTCGTAGATCCAGTCGAAGGCGACGTACCATTCCTTGAACGGCCCGATGGCCAGACTGCGCCCGGCGAGGTAGTCGATCGAGACGCGTGGCTCGTGCTCCATGAACAGCGGCGAGCCATGGTCCCAGACGCCTTTGTCATTATCATTGCCGATGCCGAGAATCTTCGGTACGTCGACATAGCCATAGAGCTCAAACGGCCCCTTGCGGCCGAAGTACTCATACTCTAGATAAATGTCATCGTTGGGCTTGGGGCCGAAGCTGATGTCCTTGCTGCCGATCAGCGTCAGGTCCTGGTTGAACCAGTCTGAAAAGTACGCGCCTTTGCCTTCCTTGGGTGAGGCGGGCGGGCTGAGCGCTTCGCCTTGAGCCGAGTCTTCGGCAGCGGCGGGCTGTGCCAGGACGCTGGTGCATGGCAACGCCGCAGCGGCGGCGAACAACAGAAGCATAAGGAATCTTGAGGGCGTTGCGGATCGAGTGAATGGCGGCTGTGGCATTGAAGCTCCTTTTCGTGGGCGCGTACTGCTGATCGCAAACGTTTGCACAGCCCATGCCAAAGTGTTTCAAGATGTTGAATGGCTTGGATATCGGGCACAGAAGATGACCGATCGGGCAGGAAACTGCCCGCAAGCTGTGCGCGGTGTCACCGCCAGTGCCCCGCGATGTTCCGTTTTGCCTCAAAGGCCCGGACGGGCGGCTGCCAATATCACTACTGCCAGGCCGATAATCAGGTTGATGCCGACCAGCCGGCGAATGTGACCGAGTGCTGCTGCGCCTTCGGCCCATTGTTCGGCGTCCACGGCGCGACGCAATTCCGGCAACTGCAATGAATGGATACGCAGGAACAGCGCAACCATCACCACGTACAGGCCCATCATGATCTGCACATAACGCGGCGCGGTTTCAAAGCCGGTGAAGTTCAGCTGGATCATGCCGATGCCGGTAATCGGCAGCAGCACCACGGCTGCCCAGACCCAGACGAAGAAGCGTGGAAACACCTGGACCCACACTTTCAAGCGAGAAGGGCCTTCAAGTGCTGCAATGACTGCTGGACGCAAGACCATCCAGGCGAAAAACATCCCGCCAACCCACACCAGGGCAGCCAGCAGATGCAGCGTATAGACAGTAGAAAAAGCGGTCATCGGACACTCCGTTCTGCGCGGATGGATTTAGCGCGCTATGATAGCGCCCACTCAGAACTACTGAAAATTTATCCAGCCTTTTTAGCCGTGCCCCCGAACCGAAGCCAATGATCAGTACCGAACTCAAAACCCAGATCCAGGGCGCCTACTCGCGTTTCCTCGAAGCCAAGAGCCTCAAGCCACGCTATGGCCAGCGATTGATGATCGCTGAAGTTGCCAAGGTGCTGGGGGACATTGACACCGATGAAGAGGGCCGTCGTTCGGGCGATCCTGCGGTCGTGGCCGTCGAGGCCGGGACGGGCACCGGCAAGACCGTGGCGTATGCCATCGCGTCCATCCCCACCGCCAAGGCAGCAGGCAAGCGGCTGGTAATCGCCACCGCGACCGTCGCCTTGCAGGAGCAGATCGTCTACAAGGACCTGCCGGACCTGATGCGCAATAGCGGTCTGAATTTTACCTTCGCGCTGGCCAAGGGCCGCGGCCGTTACATGTGCCTGTCGAAACTCGACGCGTTGCTGCAGGAGAGCGACGCGACCAACGCGACCGCGCAGCTGTTTGAGGAAGAAGGCTTCAAGATCGAGGTCGATGAAGCCAGTCAGAAGCTGTTCACCAGCATGCTGCAGAAGCTGGCGGGCAACAAGTGGGACGGCGATCGCGACAGCTGGCCACAGGAACTCGCCGATCAGGACTGGGCGCGGCTGACCACCGATCACAGCCAGTGCACCAACCGGCATTGCCCCAACTTTCAACAGTGCGCTTTCTATAAAGCGCGCGAAGGCATGGGCAAGGTCGACGTGATTGTCACCAACCATGACATGGTGCTGGCCGACCTCGCGCTGGGTGGCGGTGCGGTGCTGCCGGACCCACGTGACACGCTGTACGTGTTCGACGAAGGCCATCACCTGCCCGACAAGGCCATCGGCCACTTTGCTCATTACACCCGACTGAAATCCACCGCTGACTGGCTGGAACAAACCGCCAAGAACCTCGCCAAGCTGCTGGCCCAGCACCCGCTGCCCGGCGATCTGGGCAAGCTGATCGAGCAGGTGCCGGAGCTGGCCCGCGAGATCAAGGGGCATCAGCAGTTCATGTTCGGGGCCTGCGAGCAACTGGCGGACTTCCGCGCCGGTGAAGACATGCAGGGCCGCGAGCGGCCCCGTCACCGCTTTGTCGGCGGCGTGATCCCCGAGCACATCCGCGAGATGGGCATCGAGCTCAAGAAGGGCTTTGCGCGCCTGGACGATCTGTTTACACGCCTGACCGAGCTGCTCAAGGAAGGCATGGATGGCGAGGTCAACATCGGTATCGCCAGCCATCAGGCTGAAGAGTGGTATCCGCTGTTCGGCAGCCTGCTGGCCCGCGCCCACGGTAACTGGGAACTGTGGACCGCCTTTACCGCCGAAGACCCGGAAGACAGCCCGCCCATGGCGCGCTGGCTGACCCTGGCCGACAGCGGTGCAATGTTCGATATCGAGGTCAATGCCAGCCCGATCCTGGCGGCGGAAATGCTGCGTCGCAACCTGTGGAACATCGCCTACGGGGCGCTGGTGACTTCTGCGACACTGACCGCGCTGGGCAAGTTCGACCGCTATCGCATGCGTGCCGGTCTGCCCAAAGGGGCGGTTACCGCGGTTGTGCCAAGCCCGTTCCATCACGCCGACGCTGGTGTGCTGCGTGTGCCGGACCTCAAGGCCGACCCGCGTGACTCGGTGGCGCATACCGCAGCGATCATTCGCGACCTGCCCGGGCTGGTGGAAGGTTCGCGAGGCACGCTGGTGTTGTATTCGTCGCGCAAGCAGATGCAGGACGTTTTCGACGGCCTGGACCGTGACTGGCGCAAGCAGGTGTTCATCCAGGGCAACCTGTCCAAACAGGAAACCCTCAACAAGCACAAGGCCCGCGTCGACAGCGGCGAGTCCAGCGTACTGTTCGGGCTGGCCAGCTTTGCCGAGGGTGTGGATTTGCCCGGCGCCTATTGCGAACACGTGGTCATTGCCAAGATTCCGTTCGCGGTGCCCGACGACCCGGTCGAGGCTGCGTTGGCCGAGTGGATCGAAGCGCGTGGTGGTAACCCGTTCATGGAAATCGCCGTACCCGATGCGTCGTTGCGTCTGGTTCAGGCCTGCGGCCGCCTGCTGCGTACCGAAGAAGACCGCGGCACTATCACGCTGCTGGACCGACGCGTCGTCACCCAGCGCTATGGCAAGGCGATTCTCAATGCGCTGCCACCGTTCCGCCGGGAAATAAGCTGAGCCAAAGATGAAGAGCGTTTCACATCTGTTCCCAAAGCGCTCGATCGCTGAAACAATACGCGCCATTTAGCCTGTCGACAGGCTCATGTTGCCAGTCAGGAGTCAGCCGTTGCAGATCCAGGGTCATTACGAACTTCAATTCGAAGCGGTACGTGAAGCCTTTGCGGCGCTTTTTGACGATCCTCAGGAGCGTGGTGCCGCCTTGTGCATCCAGGTCGGCGGCCAGACGGTCGTTGATCTTTGGGCTGGCACCGCCGACAAGGACGGTGCCGAGGCTTGGCACACCGACACCATCGCCAATCTGTTCTCATGCACCAAGACCTTCACCAGCGTGGCGGTATTGCAGCTGGTTGAAGAAGGCAAGTTGAAGCTGGACGAACCCGTCGCCAGGCTCTGGCCCGAATTCGCCGCGGCTGGCAAGGCATCGATCACTTTGCGTCAACTGCTCTGCCATCAGGCAGGTTTGCCTGCGCTGCGCGAGCAACTGCCTGCCGAAGCGCTTTACGAGTGGGACACCATGACGGCTGCGCTGGCGGCCGAAGAACCTTGGTGGGCGCCGGGGCAGGGCCATGGTTATGCGGCAATCACCTATGGCTGGCTGGTGGGCGAGGTGCTGCGTCGGGCCGACGGTCGAGGCCCGGGGGAATCCATTGCCGCGCGCATTTCTCGCCCGCTGGGGCTGGATTTTCATGTGGGTCTGGCGGATGACCAGTTTCATCGTGTTGCCCATATCGCTCGAGGCAAGGGCAACACCGGTGACGATGCCGCTCAGCGCGTACTGCAAGCGACGATGCGCGAGCCAGCCTCCATCACTGCCAAGGCGTTCACTAATCCGCCGTCGATCATGACCAGCACCAACAAACCCGAATGGCGCCGCATGCAGCAACCGGCGGCCAACGGCCACGGCAATGCGCGCAGTCTTGCCGGTTTCTACAACGGTTTGCTGGATGGCAGCCTGCTTGAAGCAGACATGCTCAACGAGCTGACCCGTGAGCACAGCCTCGGTCAGGACAAGACTCTGCTGACCTCGACCCGTCTGGGTCTGGGCTGCATGCTTGACCAGCCGACCGTTGCCAACGCGACCTATGGTCTTGGCCCCAAGGCGTTTGGCCATCCCGGGGCAGGCGGTTCGGTCGGGTTCGCCGATCCTGATTACGAGGTCGCCTTTGGCTTCGTTACCAACACCCTGGGGCCGTACATTCTGATGGACCCGCGTGCGCAAAAACTGGTCGGGATCCTGCGTGAGTGTTTGCAGTAAGTATCGGCCATAAGTGCTTGTTTCATACCGACTGTCAGTTAAATGGCTGTAACAGGAACCGTACGACGGTTTCTTTTTCCAACTGCATCTTTATGCATGTTATACCGGCGTAGTCACGTCCTTCTGTCTGATCAAAACCGTTGCGGGTTATCCATGTCGTCTAATAAAAGCCTCGTTCTCGCCCTGTGCATCGCTGTGACCGGCTGTGCTCAAACCCCTCAATCCGACTCTGCTGCAACCGGAGGCCATTGGTGGCAGTTCGGTTCAGGCAGCGAGTCTGCTGATGCAGGCGCTGCTGCAAAGGCTCCGGCACCGAGCCCGGTACCTGCTCCGGTCGCCAAGGCCGCTGCAACACCGGCAGCACCTGCGGCTGGCGCTGAAAACAGCGCGCCTTGGTACTGGCCGTTCGGCTCGAAAGATAACGCGCAGGCCAAACCTGATGCCGTGGCCGACAAGCCTGCCGAAAAGCCAGCTGCGCCTGCCTTGGTAGCCAAGTCGGAAACTGATAGCAAATGGTGGTGGCCGTTCGGTAGCGAGGGCAAGAAGGACGAGCTTAAAGCGCTGCCGATGCCTGATCCGAAAGTGACCCAGGCCTGGCTGGACGAGTACGAGCCGCGTCTGCGCGCTGCAATCAAGGACAGCCCGTTCCAGTTGGAGCGTCGCGAAGACCTGCTGGCAATCACTGCACCGGTCGACAGTTCGTTCAACCCCGACCGTCCGGCCATGCTGCTGCCCAACACGCTGGGTCCGATCACCCGTCTGGCCAAGGTGGTCGAAGGCGATCAGAAAACTGCCGTGCTGATTCTCGGTCATGCCGACACTTCGGGTCCTACCGAAGCCAACCAGAAGATCAGTCAGGAACGCGCGCAGTCTGTTGCGGCGATTTTCCGTCTCAGTGGCCTGGAGCGTAACCGTCTGAGCCAGCGCGGGATGGGTGCGGTGATGCCACGTGCCGCCAACGACAGCCTGCAAGGCCGTGCACTCAACCGTCGTGTTGAAATCCTCATGACGCCGCAGGACACCATGCGCGCGCTGATGGCCCGTTATGCGCTACCGCCGGTTGCTCCAGTCATGGTTGCCACCCAGGACGTCAAGCCAGTAGCGCCAGCACCTGCTGCCGCGCCTGCCAAGAAAGCCGCCGTGGCGAAGAAAGACACTGCCAAGAAAGCGCCGGCCAAGGCCAGCACTGCCAAAAAGGCTGCGCCTGCCAAGACCACCGCAGCAGCTAAAAAACCAGCAGCGACCAAGGCCCCGGCCAAGGCGCCCGCCAAGAAAGATGACAGCCAGGCCAGTAACTGAGGCTTGATGCGTTACTTGTGACCATGCATCGTAGATGACTATCGTGCCGACGCTCTGCGTCGGTACGCCGTTCTGGACGCTCTGCGTCCGATCCTGAGTGCGCATTGCAGCACAGATTTGTGACGCAGAGCGTCACGGGATGCATGCCAACGCGGAGCATTGGCACGATGATCACCTGTCTAAGCACCACGTAAAACCTGCGCAGGAACGAAACCATGACTCAGACCCTGGCCGACATGCGCCGTGATTACACCCGCGACGGGTTGACCGAAGCGCAATCACCGGACGAGCCCTTCGCGCTCTTCCATACCTGGTTTGACGACGCTGTAAAGACCGAACAACCGCCTGTCGAGGCCAATGCCATGACCCTGGCAACGGTTGATGAGCAAGGACGTCCGCATTGCCGTGTCTTGCTGCTCAAGGGGCTGGACACGCAGGGTTTCACGTTCTTCACCAACTACGAAAGCGCCAAGGGCCAGCAACTGGCTGCACGTCCATTCGCGGCCATGACCTTTTTCTGGCCGACGCTGGAGCGTCAGGTTCGTATCGAAGGTCGGGTCGAGAAAGTCAGCGCGCAGGAATCCGATGCTTATTACCAGGTGCGTCCTCTGGGCAGCCGTCTGGGGGCATGGGCCTCACCACAAAGTCGCGTGATCGCAGATCGTGACGAGCTGGAAGGTTTGATCAGACAGACGGAACAACGCTTCGCAGAGACCCAGCCACACTGCCCCGAGCACTGGGGGGGCTACCGCCTTTTGCCTGAGCGAATCGAGTTTTGGCAGGGGCGCTCCAGTCGACTTCACGACCGTTTGAACTATCGTTCGGTAGACGGCAGGTGGACGCGCGAGCGCCTTGCGCCCTGATTGAATTATTCGCCCGGCGCATCGTCTGAGCGTTATGCAGGTGGGCCGCTGTATGCCGCCTGAATGAACTTAAATTGCAGGATCGGGGCCGTGACAGCACCTTTGTCAGGTAGTCTAATGGCCACTGATTCCTCTGGAGATTCCCTTATGCGCAAGTCTGCTCTTCTGGTTGCTTCGTTCACTGCCATGGCATTGATGCTGGGCGGCTGTGCCTCGAACCTGACCGGTGATTCCTATTCCCGCGATGAGGCCAGGACCGTACAGACCGTCCGCATGGGCACTATCGAATCCTTGCGTCCGGTTAAAATCGAAGGCACCAAGACGCCGATTGGCGGGGCTGCGGGTGCGGTCGTCGGCGGCGTAGGTGGCAGCGCTATCGGTGGCGGCCGCGGCAGCATCGTGGCTGCGGTAATCGGCGCGGTGGCCGGTGGTCTGCTGGGTTCAGCGACCGAAGAAGGCCTGACCCGTACGCAGGGTGTTGAAATCACCGTGCGTGAAGATGACGGCAGCATGCGTGCCTATGTGCAGCAGGTTCAGGAAAACGAGATTTTCCGGGTCGGCGAGCGCGTACGCATCATGAGTGTCAACGGCACAAGCCGCGTCACCCACTGATCTGTAACACCGCACAGCAAAACCCCGAGCCGCAATGCTCGGGGTTTTTTATTGCCAGACGTGAATGGACGTGAATATCGTGCCAATGCTCACGAAGACGATGTATCGAACGCCCTATTTCTTGCGGGTGTCGCGGCCTCTTCGCGAGCAAGACTTATGTATAACGATGGTCATTCTGAGGTCAGTCCTCGATCCCCAGCATGTCGCGCACCAGCGCTTCGGCAACCCGAATGCCGTCCACGCCAGCCGAGAGAATCCCGCCCGCATAGCCAGCGCCTTCACCGGCCGGGTAAAGGCCTTTGGTGTTCAGGCTTTGCAGGGTCGGTCCGCGGGTAATGCGCAGCGGTGCCGAGGTACGGGTTTCGATGCCGGTCAGTACCGCATCGTGCAGCGAGAAGCCTTTGATCTGCTTGTCGAACGCAGGCAATGCTTCACGAATGGCTTCAATGGCAAAGGCGGGCAGGGCGTCGGCCAGGTCCACCAGTTTCACGCCCGGTTTGTATGAGGGCTCAACGCTGCCCAGTGCTGTCGAGGCCCTGCCAGCGATAAAGTCGCCGACCAGTTGCGCCGGTGCTTCATAACTGCTGCCGCCGAGCAGATACGCATGGGACTCCAGGCGTTCCTGCAACTCGATACCGGCCAGCGGGCTGCCGGGGAAATCCTGTTCCGGCGAGATACCGACCACAATGCCCGAGTTGGCATTGCGCTCGTTGCGCGAATACTGGCTCATGCCATTGGTGACCACGCGCCCAGGCTCTGAAGTGGCGGCTACGACAGTGCCACCAGGGCACATGCAGAAACTGTAGACCGAACGACCGTTGCTGGCGTGATGCACCAGTTTGTAGTCGGCTGCGCCCAGCTTCGGGTGCCCGGCGTATTTGCCCAGCCGTGCGCGGTCGATCAGTGATTGCGGGTGCTCGATACGGAAACCTACCGAGAACGGTTTGGCTTCCATGAACACGCCACGGCCGTGCAGCATGCGGAAGGTGTCACGGGCGCTGTGGCCCAGCGCCAGAATGACGTGTCGGGATTCGATCTGCTCGCCGCTGTCGAGCTGGACACCCAATAACTGGCCGTCCTCGATCATCAGGTCGGTCACGCGCTGCTGAAAACGTACTTCGCCGCCCAGCGCTTCGATCTGATGACGCATGTTCTCGACCACGCCGGTCAGGCGGAACGTGCCGATATGCGGCTTGCTGACGTAAAGGATTTCTTCCGGCGCACCGGCTTTCACGAACTCGTGCAGTACCTTGCGGCCGAGGAATTTCGGGTCCTTGATCTGACTGTAAAGCTTGCCGTCGGAAAAGGTCCCGGCACCGCCTTCACCGAACTGCACGTTGGACTCGGGGTTGAGCACGTTTTTGCGCCACAGCGCCCAGGTGTCCTTGGTGCGTTGGCGAACTTCGGTGCCGCGCTCAAGAATGATCGGCTTGAAGCCCATCTGCGCCAGCAGCAGGCCGGCAAAGATACCGCAGGGCCCGAAGCCCACGACGATCGGGCGCTCTGTGAGCCCCTCGGGAGCATGACCAACCACTTTATAGCTGACATCAGGTGCCGGGCCGACGTGGCGGTCATCGGCCAGTTTGCGCAGCAGTGCCTGTTCATCACTGACTTGAAAGTCGATGGTGTAGATAAAGCACAGCTCGGATGACTTTTTGCGCGCGTCGTAACTGCGTTTGAAGAGGGTAAAGTCCAGCAGTTCGCTGCTGTCGATGCCCAGGCGCTGCAAGAGTGCAACGCGCAGGTCTTCTTCCGGGTGATCGATCGGCAGCTTGAGTTCGGTGATTCGTAACATTAAGGGGTCCAGTTTTCGGGCCGCAGGTTCAGCCCGACAGCACTACAAGACCGGCGATTATAAGCGCTGAACCCCTTTGGCGGCGAGCCTGCCTGATCACTCGTCGCGCGAACCGCCATAATAACCGCAGCCACGCTGGGCCTGGCCGTTGATACGCAGCTCGGCAGTCAGGTGTTGTACCGAGCCATTGACGCTGTCAACGCAGCGTTGTGGCGCCACCCAGATCTCGATGCGCTGGTTGTTGGCTTCGCTGCTGACGCTGAAGCTGCCGTCGGGCAGCTTCTCTTCCACGTAAGGCAAGGCAAGCGGTGCAAGACCTTCGCGCTCCAGCACCATGCCCTTGCCACTGACGTTGACGTTCCAGGCGGGTTTGTTGCCATTGACGTGCAAGGTCAGGCGTTTGAAATTGGCGTCTTCACAGGCCTGGCCGGGGCGCTCGACGCGGTACAGCTGATGCAGGTCCAGCTGACCGTCGCTGTTGGCCGCTTTGCTTGCGGCAAAATTACCGCGCAGATCGGCGAATACCGTGCCTTTGCTGTCTGCCAGTGAAGCGGCTTCCTGCAAGATGCCGGTATTGCCGCGATCCTTGACCACATAGCGCCGCTGCTCGTTGCACGGTTTGAACAGCAACTGGCCATTGCTGCCCGTCAGGTCGCCCTGCATACGGAGCATGCCTGCCGTGGAAACCTTGGGTTCCTCGGTCTGTTTGCCGAGCAGTTGGCACCCGGCGAACAGTGGCAGAAGGGCAAATACGAGGACGGAACGGGCAGCAAACATGGTGTGGTCTCCAGACAAGTGCCGCCACGTTACTCAGACTGGAGGTGCATCACAAGGGGGAACGGCCAGACCTGCGCCGCAGTGTGACGCGGAGCGTCACGAAAGGCATTACCACGCAGAGCGTGGTAATGAGAATCATCGTGGCCCATCCTGGTTCTGAACGTTAATGCGCTTCGCAGCGCTTACCCGCCCAGATACGCATCCCGCACTTTCGGATCGACCAGCAGTTCTTCGCCGGTGCCTTGCATGACCACACGACCGTTTTCCAGTACATAGGCGCGGTCGGCGACTTTCAGCGCCTGATTGGCGTTCTGTTCGACCAGAAACACCGTCACACCATCGCGACGCAACTGTTCAACGATCTCGAAAATCTGCTGGATGATGATCGGAGCCAAGCCCAGCGAAGGCTCGTCGAGCAACAGCAGCTTGGGCTTGCTCATCAGCGCGCGACCGATGGCCAGCATCTGCTGTTCGCCACCGGACATGGTGCCGCCACGCTGATTGAAGCGTTCCTTGAGGCGCGGAAAGAGCTGCAAGACCTTGTCCATCTGCTCCTGATAATCAGCCTTTTCCGTGAAGAAACCGCCCATCGCCAGGTTCTCTTCAACGGTCAGGCGCGCGAACACGCGACGGCCTTCCGGCACCACGGCAATGCTCTTGCGCATGATGATCGACGACTCCAGCCCGACCAGTTCTTCGCCCATGTAGCGAATACTGCCGCTGTGCGCGCGTGGTGAGCCGCACAGGGTCATCAGCAGCGTGGACTTGCCTGCGCCGTTGGCGCCGATCAGGGTGACGATTTCGCCCTGACGCACTTCAACGTTGACGCTGTGCAGCGCCTGGATCTTGCCGTAGAAAGTGGAAACGTTTTCGAACTGCAGCATTTACGCTTCCCCCAGATAGGCTTTGATCACATCAGGATTGTCACGAATCTGTTCTGGCGTGCCATCTGCCAGAGGCGTGCCCTGATTGATCACCACAATGTGGTCGGAAATGCTCATCACCAGTTTCATGTCGTGCTCGATCAACAGGACCGTAGCGTTGTGCTCGCTGCGCAACACGCCGATCAGGGCTTTCAGGTCGTCGGTTTCTCTGGGGTTCAGCCCGGCTGCCGGTTCGTCGAGCATCAGAATGCGCGGGCGCGTCATCATGCAGCGGGCGATTTCCAGACGGCGTTGCTGACCGTAGGCCAGTGTACCGGCAGGGCGGTTAGCGAATTCCTTGAGGTTGACGGCTTCCAGCCAGTGCTCGGCGTAGTCCATGGCTTCGCGTTCGCTGCGACGGAACGCCGGGGTTTTGAACAATCCGGCGAGGAAGTTGGTATTCAAATGCCGATGCTGGGCAACCAGCAGGTTCTCTACAGCGGTCATTTCCTTGAACAGGCGCACGTTCTGGAACGTACGCACCACGCCCTTGCGAGCAATCTGGTGACCGGCCAGGCCTTGGATGGGCTCGCCGTCCAGCAGAATAGTGCCTGCGCTTGGCCGGTAGAAACCGGTCAGGCAATTGAAAACGGTGGTCTTGCCCGCGCCGTTGGGGCCGATCATCGACACGACCTGCCCTTGATTGACGGTCAGGGCAACGCCATTGACCGCCAGCAGGCCGCCAAAACGCATGCTCAAGCCGGTGGCTTGCAGTAATGGGCGGCTCATTTCGGCAGCTCCGTTTTCAATTTCATTTCAGGCCGTTGCATGGGCAGGAAGCCTTGAGGGCGCCAGATCATCATCAGCACCATCAGCGCGCCGAACATCAACATGCGGTAGTCGCTGAACTCGCGCATCAGTTCAGGCAGCAGAATCATCACGATGGCGGCCAGGATCACGCCCAGCTGCGAGCCCATACCGCCGAGCACGACGATGGCGAGGATGATTGCCGATTCGATGAAGGTGAACGATTCCGGGGTGATCAGGCCCTGACGTGCGGCAAAGAAGCTGCCTGCGAAACCGGCGAACGCAGCGCCAAGGGTGAACGCCGAGAGCTTGATCACGGTCGGATTCAGCCCCAGCGCGCGACAGGCGATCTCGTCTTCACGCAGCGCCTCCCAGGCCCGGCCGATCGGCATGCGCAGCAGGCGGTTGATGACGAACAGTGCCGCCAGCGCCAGCAGCAGGGCGATCAGGTAAAGGAAGACGACCTTGTTGATCGAGTTGTAAGGCAGGCCGAAGAACTCGTGGAAGGTCTGCATGCCCTCGGCGGCCTTGCGCTCGAACGTCAGGCCGAAGAAGGTCGGCTTGTCGATGTTGCTGATGCCGTTCGGGCCACCGGTCAGCTCGGTGAGGTTGCGCAGGAAGATGCGGATGATCTCGCCGAACCCCAGCGTCACGATGGCCAGATAGTCACCGCGCAGGCGTAGCACCGGGAACCCCAGCAAGAACCCGAACAGCGCCGCCATCAGTCCCGCAATCGGCAGGCAGATCCAGAAGCCGAGCCCATAGTAGTGCGACAGCAAGGCGTAGCTGTAGGCACCGACTGCATAGAAACCGACATAGCCCAGGTCCAGCAGACCGGCCAGACCAACCACGATGTTCAGGCCCAGGCCGAGCATGACGTAGATCAGGATCAGCGTGGCGATGTCCACCGCACCGCGCGACCCGAAGAATGGCCAGATGAACGCCAGCACGATCAATGCGGCCAGACCCCAGCGTTGGGTTTTCGGCTGAGTCAGGAAATCGCTGGTCTTCTGCGAGATCAACGGCTTTTCGGTACCGCGGCGCATGCTGCCGATCTGTTCTGCGAACAGTACGCGCAAGAACAGCATGACCGAACAGAAGGCAATGATGGTCAGGGTCAGCGGGCTGGCGTTCTGCACTTGCAGGGTGACGCCGGAAAAGGCCAGTTTCAGGCCGAACACCGGGTAGGCCACGGCCCAGACCAGTGCGGCGCTGAACAGCGCCTGTTTGAAAGACTTGCTCATACTTTCTCAACCTCCGGACGACCCAGGATGCCGGTCGGTCGGAACAGCAGCACCAGAACCAGCAGGCCGAAGGCCACGACGTCCTTGTACTGATCACCAAAAATGTCGGCACCGAAGGCTTCGGCGACGCCCAGTACCAGGCCACCGAGCACAGCGCCCGGGATCGAACCGATACCGCCCAGTACGGCAGCAGTGAAGGCTTTCAGGCCGACGAGGAAGCCGGCGCTCGGGTTGATCACGCCGTACTGCATGCTCAGCAGCATCGCCGCGACGGCAGCCAGTGCAGCACCGACCACGAAGGTCAGGGCAATGATGTTGTTGGTGTTGATCCCCAGCAGGTTGGCCATTTTCATGTCCTCGGCACAGGCACGGCAGGCACGGCCCATGCGTGAGCGGGAGATGAACAGGGTCAGGCCGGTCATGGCCAGCAGGGTGACGACAAAGACCACGATCTGCATGTAGGAGATCAGCACTTCCTGAGCGCCACCGGGCCCGAACGACAGGCTGCCGGGCAGCAGGTTGGGGATGGCGAAGTTGCCGGAGCCCTGAGAAAGCTGAACCGAGTTCTGCAGGAAGATCGACATGCCGATTGCAGAAATCAGCGGAATCAGACGGTTGCTGTTGCGCAACGGACGGTAGGCCACACGCTCGATGCTGTATCCGTAGGCACTGGTTACGACGATGGCTGCGGCGAAACCGGCAATCATCAGCAACGGCAGGCTGTGAATACCCAGCATCGCCAGACCGGCGAGCGCCATGAAAGCTACATAGGAACCGATCATGTACACCTCGCCATGGGCGAAGTTGATCATTCCGATGATGCCGTACACCATCGTGTAGCCGATGGCGATCAATGCATACGTACTGCCAATGGTCAGGCCATTGACCAGCTGCTGCATGTAGTGGAATAACTCGGGCATTTACCGCGCTCCTAAAAACCTGATCTGCATTTCTCTGACCTGCGCCGGGGTGGCATTCTGTCGATGCGTAGCCTGTCGCGCTGTCAGGGAACCGCTGTTGACGGTTTTAAGATTTTCAGGGGGCCTCGTGCATGCAGTTCGGGTCGCCGAAATGTGCGTACGGGCCTGGATTCGTAAAACAAAGCCCACTGCGCTGGCAGTGGGCTTTGAGGGTTAACGCAAGCAGCTTATTTGGCGGCTTCGGTCTTCGGTTTGCCGAAGTGCCACTCGTAAACCACGAACTGGAAGTTCTTCAGATCGCCTTTGTCGTCGTAGCTCAGCTCGCCCATCGGGGTCTTGAAGGTGCCAGCATGGATGGCAGCAGCCACCTTGGCGGTGTCTTCGGACTTGGCGGCGGCGATGCCATCAGCAATGACCTGAACGGCGGAGTAGGACGGGTAGACGAACGGGCCGCTCGGGTCTTGTTTCTTGGCCTTGAAGGCTTCGGTCAGCGCCTGGTTGGCCGGGTCCTGGTCGAAGGATTTTGGCAGGGTGACCAGCAGGCCTTCCGAAGCATCGCCGGCGATCTGCGAGATGGACTCGTTGCCCACGCCTTCAGGTCCCATGAACTTCGCGTTCAGGCCTTTTTCCTTGGACTGGCGCAGGATCTGACCCAGCTCCGGGTGGTAGCCGCCGTAGTAGACGAAGTCGACGTTGGCTTGCTTGAGCTTGGCGATCAGCGACGAGAAGTCCTTGTCACCTGCGTTGATACCTTCGAACAGAGCAACCTTGACGCCTTTTTTCTCCAGCGTCTGCTTGACTGCTGTCGCGATACCTTCGCCGTACTGCTGCTTGTCGTGAATCACAGCAACGATTTTCGGCTTGGCGACGTCGGCAATGTAGTTGCCTGCGGCCGGGCCCTGGGCGCTGTCGAGACCGATGGTGCGGAATACCAGTTTGTAGCCGCGTGCGGTGATTTCCGGGCTGGTGGCAGCCGGGGTCACCATGATGATGCCTTCGTCTTCGTAAACGTCGGACGCTGGCTGGGCGGAGCTGGAGCACAGGTGACCGACCACGTATTTCACGCCGTCGTTGACCACCTTGTTGGCGACCGCAACGGCCTGTTTCGGATCGCAGGCGTCATCGTATTCGACGGCTTCAAGCTTTTTGCCATCCACGCCGCCTTTGGCGTTGATCTGCTCGATGGCCATTTTGGCGCCGTTGAACTGCATGGTGCCGTATTCGGCAACCGGGCCGGTCTTGGGGCCGGCGATGCCGATCTTGATGGTGTCAGCTGCGAACGAATGGCTGGCAACCCCCGCCATAACCAGTGCGGCAAACAGCCTTGAAAGCTTATTGGTACCCTTAGTCATGATGCTCCACTCTTGCGTTGTAGTTTTTATAATCCTGATGGCCAAGGCTCCAGGACCGGATTCGATCACCGGTTTTCCCACGCCGCCAACTGTACCGGAACAGTTTAGAGTGCCGCTCGTTGGCTTGGAAAGCCGGGCGTTTGGGGACAAACCGATGCGTGTCGCTTAATCGAAAGAAAGTTACAGAATCAAACCGCCGGAGTGCCTGAAATCGCTTCAGATCCATAAGGTTATCTGCACGTCCCTGCGATAAATCACCTGCTTCTGGGCTTGCCGGTGGGAAAGTCGGCGCTATCATTGCGCCGATTTTCTTTCTGGTAAAACCCATGACGCAAGAACCTAGCACCCTCTATGCCAAACTGCTTGGCGAAACTGCATCAATCACCTGGACTGAATTGCAACCATTCTTTGCCAAGGGTGCCCTGTTGTGGGTCGAACTGCCCCTGGATTTGATCGAAGTCGCCGAGGCAGTGGCCGAAAATGATGCAGCCAGGGTGTCTGCGTGGCTGGCGGAGGGGCGGGTTGGCAAGGTGTCTGAAACCAAGGCGCTTGAGCTGGTGGAGACAGATCCGCTGCTCTGGGCTGTGGTAGTGGCACCTTGGGTTTTGATTCAAAACAGGGCGCAGGATTGATTTGCGCACCAGTCAGGTGCCTTGCGGTTTTCCGGAGTGAGTTGGAAGGTAACTCTTCGGCAGCCCGCGTAGCGTAAAACCACACCGTTAAGGTGGCGGTTTCTGCGGGCTGCACTGTTTCTTTCGACGATGGAGCCTTGCGCTGCTCCTTCAGGTACGAACAGGTCTGGGACTGGCGAAGTCGTCATTTTCAGGCAGGTCGGCAAACACATCCGGAATGTCTGGTGTTTCGCTGTCTTGCCCCTGGCTGTGCTGTTGTGGCATGGCAGACCAGCGGGTCGTGGGCTCGCGCTGGTTCATCTGTCTGGCAAGAGGCAGGATGCGCTCCAGCGGCTGGGGCCTGCTGAACAGATAACCCTGTACGTAATCACTGCCAAACTGCCTGAGAAACTCCAGTTGATCCTGGGTTTCGACGCCTTCGGTCACGACTTTCAAGCGCAGCGTATGCGCCATGACAAGGATTGCCTGAACGATTTCCATGTCCTGCGGAGACTGGGGGATGTCGATAATGAACGATCGGTCGATCTTCAACGTGTCCAGCGGCAGCCGCTTGAGATAGGCGAGCGACGAGTAACCGGTGCCGAAGTCGTCGATCGACAGGGAAATACCCAGGCTGCGGATGTGTTTGAGCATCAGGATAGTGTTGCTGATGTTGCCCATCAGGGCATTTTCGGTCACTTCCAGTTCCAGTCGTCCAGGCGCTGCGTCAGCATCGGCCAGCGCCCGCTCAACCTCTTCGACCAGTTCGTTGCGGCCCAGCGTCAGCGCTGAGCAGTTGACGGAGATGATCAGCTGTTCCAGCCCTTCCTGATGCAGAGTGCGCAAGTCGTGACAGGCGCGGCGCAGCACCCAGTTATCCAGTTCGGCAATCAGGCCGTTGGCCTCGGCGATGCCGATGAAGCGTGCGGGTACCAGCAAGCCGTGCTGCGGGTGATTCCAGCGTACCAGCGCCTCGAGCTTGGCAACGTGGCCGGTGCGCATGTCGACGATAGGTTGGTAATACACCTGCAGCCCCGTTCCCTCGCGCAGGGCATTGCGCAGTTCTTCTTCCAGTTGCAGCTCCAGACTGGCCTTGGTCTTGAGGGCCGGATTGAAGAAGTTGACGCCGTTGCGCCCTTTGTCCTTTGACTGGTACAGCGCGAGGTCTGCGTGCTTGAGCAACTCATCGCAGGTCTCACCGTCACGCGGGAATACGGCAATGCCGATACTGGTGGTCATGACCATGCGCCTTCCTGCCAGCGCGATGGTCTCCTTCATCTTTTGCATGACCCGATGAGCCAGATGGCGGGCCTCTTCGTAGTCCGGAATGCTCAGCAGGATGCAGAATTCATCGCCGCCGAAACGCGCCACCACGTCCTGGGTACGGGTAGCACTGCGGATACGCTCGGCGATCACCTTGAGCAGCTCGTCACCCGCATCATGGCCCAGGCTGTCGTTGATGCGCTTGAAGTGGTCGATGTCCAGAAACATCACCGCAAGCATGCCTTTGTTGAAGATATGCTCCTGCAGCTTCTCGGCGAAGATCTGATTGAACCCGCGGCGGTTGATCAGGTTGGTCAGCGGGTCGTAATGCGCAACCTGCTGAAGCGAAACGCGTGCCTGATCCAGCTGGGTAAGCAGTGCATTGACGCGTTGCAGGTCATGCTCCTTGCCTTGCAGTTTCTTGTCGGCCATTGCCGCGCTGATGCTGCCGGCGATGATAAGCAGCGTGATGGCGGCAATGGTAAGCCCTAGCTGCTGGCTGTTTTCGGTGCCGGGGATGTGCAGCGCAGCGCCTTCGGGCATGACCAGTCGCAGTGCCCTCATGCCCATCAAGTGCATGGTCAGCAAACCCGCACCCAGCAGAAGACTCACCCCGTAGCGGAACATCTGATGAAACATGCCGTTGTACTGACGCAGGTGCCGGGACAGTGTCAGTAGCGCAATACTGGAAAGCACCGCGACAAGGATCGACAGCGCGAACATCCGCGGCTCGTAGTACTGCGTGGCAGCGGAGCGCATCGCCGACATGCCCAGGTAGTGCATGACACTGATACCTGTGCCCATGACCAGCGAACTGATCAGGCAGCGCTTCAGCGTCAGCTCGGGGGATGGTCAGGGCTCTCATGGCCACCAGTGCGGTGACCAGCACGATCAGTAGTAGGGAAGCCAGAGTCACCGTCAGGTCGTAAGATATTTTCAGCGGGGCCTGAAACGCCAGCATGCTGATGAAGTGCATCGCCCACACGCCACCCGCCAGGCATAACGCCCCCAGCGCTTTCCACAGGCGACGGCTCTTGATGGCGTCGACCTGGATGACACGGTCGGCAATATCCAGCGTGGCAAAGCATGCAGCGCAGGCCACACCGTAAGCCAGCGCTACCAGAAACAGGTTATGACTGCAGTCGATCAATAATTGCCCGTCCGCTGGGAGGCCAGCGAATACGTTCAAACCCAGCCACTCCATAGCACGCCCTATTCTCACTACAAGAGCGCCAAGCCTAAGGACCTGGCGGTTTGAGCTGAGTATAGAAGCTGTTTACAACCTGCCACCTCTACGAGCCGCCATTTTGATATTGACTCAATAACGAATAGTTATAAAAGGCCATCATGTCCCATGTGTAGTTACGAATGTTTACAGACAGATAGCGCTTCTGCTTCTAGATTGAAGTGACTGAGAGTCAAGGGATGGATGCCTTATGAACACGCTCCAGGCTGAAAACGCTACTCAGGCTGCCAATGCCTGGCGCGTGCTGTTCCTGCTTTTTCTGGCCAATCTGTTCAACTTCTTTGATCGCACTATCCCGGCGATCATCGTCGAGCCCATTCGTCTGGAATGGCATTTGAGCGACTTTCAGCTGGGACTGCTGGGGACTGCATTCACGCTGGTCTACGCTGTCGCCGGTCTGCCATTGGGGCGCATGGCCGATAACGGGTCGCGCAAGAAACTCATGGGCTGCGGGCTGGCGGTCTGGAGCGGGTTGACGGCGGTCAATGGCATGGTGGGCAGTTTCTGGACCTTCCTGCTGGTACGCATGGGCGTCGGCATAGGCGAGGCCAGCTACGCGCCTGCTGCCAACTCGCTGATCGGTGATCTGTTTCCAGCCCATCGGCGTGCGCGGGCCATGGGGCTTTTCATGCTGGGTCTGCCGTTGGGGCTGCTACTGGCGTTCTTTACCATCGGCGCTATGGTCAAGGCGTTTGACAGCTGGCGCGCACCGTTCTTTATCGCTGCGGTTCCCGGTCTGTTGCTGGCTGTGTTCATCTTTTTCATCAAGGAGCCCAAGCGCGGCGCGGCTGAAAGCGTGCGGATGTCAGAGGCGAAGATTGAAAAGCCGATTCGCCGTGTGCTGTCGATTTCGACCTTTCGCTGGCTGGTGCTGGGCGGTCTGACCTTCAACTTTGCGACCTACGCCTGCAATTCATTCATGGTGCCGATGTTGCAGCGCTACTTTCTGCTGCCCTTGCAGGAAGCTGCGGTGGCGACCGGGGTTATCGTCGGCGTCACCGGGCTGATCGGTCTGACGCTTGGGGGCTGGATAGCCGACAAACTGCATCAGCGCTTTTCCAATGGACGGCTGTTGTTTGCGACCATCAGCATGTTGATCGCCGCTCTGGCCACAGGCTATGCGCTGCATGCAGGGCAGATCGGGATCGGTGTGTTCGT
This sequence comes from Pseudomonas savastanoi, assembly GCF_020917325.1. Lineage (NCBI taxonomy): Bacteria > Pseudomonadati > Pseudomonadota > Gammaproteobacteria > Pseudomonadales > Pseudomonadaceae > Pseudomonas > Pseudomonas savastanoi. The sequence goes on along the minus strand of NZ_CP076652.1, from coordinate 4,535,688 downwards.
GGGGGTATTCAGTCTGGGCTGGCTGTTCGCTTACAACTTCTATACCTGCGTTTACACCGCTATTCAGGACGTAATCGAACCGCGCCTGCGGGCCACGGCCATGGCGCTGTTCTTTGCCGGGCTTTATTTGCTGGGTGGAGGGCTGGGGCCGGTGGTGGTCGGTTTGCTGTCTGATCACTTTGCCCATGCTGCGATGGGCGTTGCAGGTGTCGAGGTGATGAGCGAAAGCTTTAAAGCCATCGGTTTGCACGATGCCATGTACCTGATCCCGGCAGCGCTGTTTCTGACCTTGCTGTTCCTGTATCAGGCTTCGCGCTGTTTCAGCCGGGATGCCGAGCGGATGAAGGTGAGAATGGCGGCTGACGAGCCGGTGGAAGAGCTGGCGCAGGGGATTGTCGTGGCCAGGCAGTGATTGCGCTGGTGCAAGACCGGACGCAGAGCGTCCAGAACGGCATGCGACGCAGAGCGACGCACGATAGTTGAGGTTATCGTTCCGCACTCCGCGTGGGAATGCCGTGCGTGACGCTCTGCGTCACAAATCTGCGCCGCACCGCACACTCAAGACCGGACGCAGAGCGTCCAAAAAGACATGCGACGCAGAGCGACGCACGATAGTTGAGGTTATCGTTCCGCACGCTCCAGCGTGGGAATGCCGTGCGTGACGCTCTGCGTCACAAATCTGCGCCACGCCGCAAACGCAAGATCGGACGCGGAGCGTCCAGAAAGGCATGCGACGCGGAGCGACGCACGATAGTTGAGGTTATCGTTCCGCACGCTCCAGCGTGGGAATGCCGTGCGTGACGCTCTGCGTCACAAATTCGCGCCGCGCCGCAAACGCAAGATCGGACGCGGAGCGTCCAGAACGGCATGCGACGCGGAGCGACGCACGATAGTTGAGGTCATCGTTCCGCACGCTCCAGTGAACTGCCCCCCAAAAGTTGGACGGTTTAGCTTGCCGCCTGAGCCCTATACTTTACGGGGCTTTGACCGTTGAGCTTCAGCTTGATGCGGTCATGGTTGTAGTAGTGGATGTACTCATCCAGACCTGCTTTCAACTCATCGATGCTTTCAAACTGTTTCAGGTAGAAAAACTCGGATTTCAGTGTACCGAAAAAGCTTTCCATTGCCGCATTGTCCAGGCAGTTGCCCTTACGGGACATGCTTTGTTTGACGCCTCGTACCGATAGCTTATGGCGATACTGCGCATGTTGATACTGCCAGCCCTGGTCCGAGTGCATCACAAGCTTCGGCTCGTCCTGCAACTGCTGAAGCGCCTTGTCCAGCATGCTGGTGACCAGCTCAAAGCTCGGCCTTGTCGACACTTCATACGCCACGATTTCACCGTTGTACAAGTCCATCACGGGTGAGAGATACAGCTTTCGATTGCCTACCTTGAACTCAGTCACATCGGTCACCCACTTCTGGTTCGGGCGTTGCGCGCTGAAATTGCGCTCCAGCAAATTCGGCGCAATGGTTCCGATTACGCCCTTATAGGAGCGGTATTTTTTGGGGCGCACCACTGATCGCAGGCCCAGTTCTGCCATCAGTCGTTCTACAACCTTCTTGTTGACCAAAATACCTGCATTGCGAATGACCGCCGTGATACGCCGAGCGCCATAAAGGCCTTTCTCCTCGTGGTAAATGCTTTCGATTAACTGTTTCAAAGCAGCATCGGGATCGGGTCTGGATTGCACCTGAACCTGGTAGTAAAACGTGCTGCGTGCCAAGCCCGCCAGCCTCAGCAGAGCGCAAAGCGGGAACCGGCCTCTCAGTTGCTTGATGATCAGGGCTTTTTCGGTTGCCGTCGTTTCTGCTCCTTCAGCTCTTCCAACTTTTTTAGGTAAGCGTTCTCCATGCGCAGATATTCAAGCTCGCTCATCAACTGGTCGCGCGTCTTCTGCGTATCGTCGGCGGTTACTGGTTTGGCGGGATAAGGCTTCTTTGGCATGGCGACAGGCTTTCTTCTGGCAGGAACATACGGGGCTGTACCGCTACTGTAATGCCGCTTTTCCCAAATGACTATTTGGCCGGGATCCCCGATACCAAAATGCGCAGCGGCCTGACGGAGCGACAGCTTGTGTTCACGCCTGTGTTCAAGCACTGAGCGCTTGAAAGCTTCGCTGTATCGAAGACCAGGCTTGCGATGGCCGGTGTGACCATGACTCTTGTAGTTAGCGACCCAGCGTCGAAGCAGACTGAAATCGATTGAGAACTGGCGGGCTACCATACGAAAGCCCATGTTGCCTTCAAGATACGCTTTGACGACAGTGAGCTTGAACTGCTCTGAATACTTACCCATTTGAACACCCCCATGAGGTCGGATTGGTGTCCAACTTCTTGGGGGCAGTTCACCAGCGTGGGAATGCCTTGCGTGACGCTCTGCGTCACAAATCTGCGCCGCGCCGCAAACGCAAGATCGGACGCGGAGCGTCCAGAAAGACATGCGACGCAGAGCGACGCACGATAGTTGAGGTTATCGTTCCGCACGCTCCAGCGTGGGAATGCCGTGCGTGACGCTCTGCGTCACAAATCTGCGCCACGCCGCAAACGCCAGACCGGACGCAGAGCGTCCAGAACGGCATGCGACGCAGAGCGACGCACGATAGTTGAGGTTATCGTTCCGCACGCTCCCGCGTGGGAATGCCGTGCGTGACGCTCTGCGTCACAAATCTGCGCCGCACCGCACACTCAAGACCGGACGCAGAGCGTCCAGAACGGCATGCGACGCAGAGCGACGCACGATAGTTGAGGTTATCGTTCCGCACGCTCCAGCGTGGGAATGCCGTGCGTGACGCTCTGCGTCACAAATCTGCGCCGCGCCGCAAACGCAAGATCGGACGCGGAGCATCCAGAACGGCGTACCGACGCAGAGCGTCGGCACGATAGTCATCTAAAGGCTTATGGATAACGCGGAGCGTATCAAGGCTTCAACCCGCTACCAGTACCCGGATCGCTTCCAGGCGCAGGGCTGCTTTTTCAAGCATGGCCAGGCCTTGTTCGCGCTGGCTGCGCAGGGCGACCAGTTCACTGTCGCGCACGGTCGGGTTGACCGCTTGCAATGCCGTCAGGCGAGCCAGTTCCTCTTCAGTGTCGGCTGCCAGACGACGCTGTGCTTCGGCCACGCGTTCTGCGTGTCTTGGGGTGATTTTCTCTTCGCCCGCATTGATTCTCGGGGTCAGCTGGTCACGTTGCGCCTGGATGAACTTGTTGGCGCTGGCACGAGGCACGCTTTCGAGCTGATCATTGAGGGTGTTGAACGACACACGGCTCGACAGATCGTTGCCATTGGCGTCGAGCAGGCAACGCAGCGCGGCAGGAGGCAGGTAGCGCCCCAGCTGCAACGAGCGAGGAGCAACCACTTCGCTGACGTAGATCAGTTCCAGCAGGACAGTGCCCGGCTTGAGCGCCTTGTTCTTGATCAGTGCCACGGCGGTGTTGCCCATCGAGCCGGACAGCACGAGGTCCATACCGCCCTGAACCATCGGGTGCTCCCAGGTGATGAACTGCATGTCTTCGCGAGACAGCGCCTGATTGCGGTCGTAGGTGATGGTCACGCCTTCGTCGTCGCCGAGCGGGAAGCTGGCGTCGAGCATTTTCTCGCTTGGCTTGAGGATCAGGGCGTTTTCCGAATGGTCTTCGCTGTCGATGCCAAAGGCGTCGAACAGGGTTTCCATGTAGATCGGCAGGCTGAACTGATCGTCCTGTTCCAGAATGGCTTCAACCAGCGCTTCGCCTTCGCCGGCGCCGCCGGAATTGAGTTCCAGCAAGCGGTCGCGACCGGTGTGCAGTTCGCTTTCCAGGCGTTCACGCTCGGTGCGGGCTTCGTCGATCAGACTTTGCCACTCGTCGTCGTCACCGCTTTCCAGCAGCGGCAGCAGGCGCGGGCCGAACTGATGCTGCAGGGCGTTGCCGGTCGGGCAGGTATTGAGGAACGCATTGAGCGCCTCGTGATACCACTGGAACAGGCGTGCCTGCGGGCTGGTTTCCAGGAAGGGTACGTGCAGCTCGATGGTGTGCTTCTGGCCGATCCGGTCCAGACGCCCGATACGCTGCTCCAGCAGGTCCGGGTGCGACGGCAGGTCGAACAGCACCAGATGGTGAGAGAACTGGAAGTTGCGGCCTTCGCTGCCGATTTCCGAGCAGATCAGGACCTGAGCGCCGAATTCTTCGTCCGCAAAATAAGCAGCCGCGCGGTCGCGCTCAAGGATGTTCATACCCTCGTGGAAGACCGTGGCCGGAATGCCGGAACGTACGCGTAGTGCGTCTTCCAGGTCCATGGCGGTTTCGGCGTGGGCGCAGATGACCAGCACCTTGACGCGCTTGAGCATTTTTAGCGTGTCGATCAGCCAGTCGACGCGTGGGTCGAAGCGCCACCAGCGCTCTTCTTCGCTGACTTCCGACTGCGACTGGAAGCTGACTTCCGGGTAAAGTTCGGCGTGTTCGCCAACCGGCAACTCAAGGTATTCCACAGGGCAGGGCAGCGGGTATTGATGCAGCTTGCGCTCCGGGAAGCCCTGCACGGCGGCACGGGTGTTGCGGAACAGCACGCGGCCGGTGCCGTGACGGTCCAGCAGTTCGCGAATCAGGCGCGCCTTGGCTTCGTCGTCGCCGGTATTCACGGCTGCCAGCAGGGAATCGCCTTCGGCACCCAGGAAGCCATGAATGGTTTTCTGAGCCGCAGCGGACAGCTTGCCCTTGTCGAGCAGCTCCTGAACGGCCTGAGCCACCGGGCGGTAGTTCTCGCTTTCGGCGCGGAAGGCCTTGAGGTCGTGGAAGCGGTTCGGGTCCAGCAGGCGCAGGCGGGCGAAGTGGCTGTCCTGACCCAGTTGCTCCGGGGTCGCGGTCAGCAGCAGTACGCCGGCAATGACTTCGGCCAGTTGCTCGACCAGCGAGTATTCGCGGCTGGCCTTGTCTTCGTGCCAGACCAGATGGTGCGCTTCGTCGACTACCATCAGGTCCCAGCCTGCTGCAAACAGGGCGTCCTGGGCTTTTTCGTCTTCGACCAGCCATTCCAGGGCAACCAGTGCAAGCTGGGTGTCTTCGAACGGGTTGCCTGCATCGCTTTCCATGAAGCGCTCGGCGTCGAACAGCGCGACCTGCAGGTTGAAGCGGCGACGCATTTCCACCAGCCACTGGTGCTGGAGGTTTTCCGGGACCAGGATCAGCACGCGGCTGGCGCGCCCCGACAGCAGTTGGCGATGGATTACCAGACCGGCTTCGATGGTTTTGCCCAGACCCACTTCGTCGGCCAGCAGAACGCGCGGCGCGATACGGTCCGCGACTTCGCGAGCTATGTGCAACTGGTGGGCGATAGGCTGTGCCCGCACGCCACCCAGGCCCCACAGCGAGGACTGCAATTGGCGGCTGGTGTGCTCCAGCGTGTTGTAGCGCAACGAGAACCAGGACAACTGGTCGATCTGGCCAGCGAACAGACGGTCGGTAGCCAGACGGAACTGGATGAAGTTCGACAGCTGGGTTTCCGGCAGTGTCACCACTTCGTTCTGCGCGTTCAGGCCGTGGTAGACCAGCAGGCCATCGACATCGTCGACTTCGCGTACGGTCATCTTCCAGTTTTCGAAATGTGTGATCACATCGCCTGGGGAGAAGCGCACGCGGGTCAGCGGCGCATTACGCAGTGCGTACTGACGTGTTTCGCCAGTGGCCGGATAGAGCACGGTCAACAAGCGGCCGTCCTGTGCCAGAACGGTGCCTAAACCCAGCTCGGCTTCGCTGTCACTAATCCAGCGTTGCCCCGGTTGATACTGCTGCGCCATGCTGCCTGTCTCCCGCTTGAAAAAGCTGAGTATGTTAACGGAACGCGCACCGAAGGCCAAAGGCAGCGTGAAAAAACTCATCTTCAGCGCTGATAACCCATCGAATTTTTAGTTCCATGACACTAATTTCACTGTCAGCGGTCGAAAAAGATCTTATAAACATTTGCTGACTATTTTAGCCCGGTTCAAGTTGCCTCGTGCACGGCCGACACCCCGGTAAGAGGAGATAAAACCATGCTGCAACCTATGCTTCCGCTAAGTGTGGTGCCTGTGACATCACAGATGGACCCGGCCAAACGCATGCCGGACATCCCGCCTGTCGCACCGGTGCAGCAAAGCTCCAACGAGACCTCCATCGACCTGCGCAACGAAGATACCGAACGCAGCGCGTTGCTGTTGCGCGAAGAACAGCAGCGTCAGCAACAGCAGCAGGGTCGAACCTCTGAAGAGGCCGAGGAATATCAGGGGTTGGTCGTTCCAGGGGATTCTCTGAACGCTGACAACACCGTTCCTGTCGTACCGCTCATCGACGACGAGCCGCGTCAGGGTCTCTGGGTGGATATTCAGATCTGATAAGCGGGAAAGCCTGGTTCTTCGCTGGTCATGGCCGCTGCGATTAAGCATTATTGGCATTGATTTCCAGTGTTCGAGAGCGGCAAGCCATGAGCGACGATGAAAAATTGATCGACCTGGGCGCAGAGCGCGCCAGACGCGTTCACGATTTGAACGACAAACGCCTCAACGAAGTGCGCAACGCCTTCGAACAGGCGATGCCTTTAAGCAGCAAAAAGCCAAAGAAAAAGCCTAAAAAACGCTGATAACTCCTTTCTGCATCATTGATCTGGATCAAGGTGCCCTCGTGCAGCTGCGTTTAACCTGATGCCATCGAATACGGCGCAACACGACGACCAGCCAGTCGTCGCCAGCTCGGTATCGGCGGCACAAAAAAGAACGACTGGCCAGGGCCAGTCATTCTGTCAGTGAGCACGCAAGGCATTTCGGGCGACCCAGGTCGCCCTTTTTTTCGTCCGTATTTCAACCCAGGCCTTTAGGCCACTGTTTTTGCGCCGGCATGAGTCAGGTTGTAGGCTCTGGCCTCTTCGGCTGTTTTCACGTCCCGGTTATAGCTCGGTGACCAAGCGGTCAGCGGTGATTTCTGAGTGAAACTGACGTTACTGCCGATGTCTTTGAAGTGGGCGTCGCCGTAGTCATCCAGCACGCCGGAGTTACTTGCCTTGTTGGAGACATCCACGCCTTTTGCGAAATAGTTGGACTGCGACAGAATCGTTGCATCCCCCGTCGCAGTGAAGCCGAGGTGGAATTTGTCGATGGAGTTATTGAACACGTCAAATTGCCCGTGACGCATCAGGCCGGGGGCCCGGACATCCAGGTTGCTGAAGACGTTGTTGGCAATGGTCATTTGCGGATAACCCTTGTAGGCGGCTTTGGCCGCCGCAGAATCATCGGGCTGGCCCAGAATCACCCCATATTCGTTGTTCTGAAACTTTGAATTGGTCAGGCTGACATTATCTGCCGTCCCGCCAACGTAGAGCAGCTTATCCAGCCCTTTGGGGTTCTGATCCTTGGTGCCTGTGTAGGTGTTCTGATCGATCCAGTACTTCTTGCCGCTGCTGATGAACATCTGCATGTCACCGTTTTCACGGTAACGGCTGTCATGGTTGAAGTTGAGGTTCTGGAAAATATCATTGCTCGCGGTTTTGCCACTGGCCAGATAGATATTGTGCAGGGTGTTGCCCTTATCGGTGCCCAACAGGGTTTTGTTGGCTCCGAAATTGATGGTCACTTTGCTGTCGGCAGACAGGTTGGCTCCCAGACGCACCGTACGAGCCGTGTCGTCTTCCATGTTTTTCTTGAGTTCCGCCACGGTATTCACAGTGACCACTTGACCGCCGTTACCGCCGGTCGTGCCAGCGTCTTTGGCGAAACCCACGATGCCCGACATGTCTGCGCCCTGGCCGTGCGCAGCCGGTGTGGCGGGTTTTGCTGCTTTAACCGTGTTATCCGGTGTGGCGGTGGTGGAGGTCGAGGTTTTCGGCAACGCAGGTTCATGGACCACTGCTGGTTTTACCGCATCGGGCCTGGTCGGTGTCTCTGGAGGAGCACTGCTTCGCTCGGCGGTGCGGGGGGCAGTGTGTGACGGTGGTGTTTGTGAAGGTGCTATTTGTGAAGGTGTAGTGGGCGTCGACTCTGTATTTTTTTGCAGTGATACAGGTTTTTCTGAAGGGTGATCGTTCTGCACTACAAAGGGTTTTTCTGCGTTGCCCTGAGGCGTCGAAGGCGACGATGACGATGAGGAAGAGGGCGATTGAGCGAGCGTCGGCGCCTGTTCGTGTTGAGTCTGTGCAGGCGGCGTAACGTCCTGTTGCTGATTGCCGCGCAAGAGAGAGAACAGTTCCTTGAGGAAGTTACGAATGGCTTCCACAAGTTTGTTCAGTACTTGCTCACTGTTACCGCCCAGCATGTTTGAAGATGCGCTTGTGTCAGTCGGCTGGACTCTGGAGCTTAGTGTGTTCAGCGAGGAGTGCGGACCATTGGCCTGTTGTGTCAGGCCGAAGTCGATCAGGTTGCTATTGTGGCCCGGCTTGATGCCTTGGCCTTGCGACTGCGCTTGATCGGTCTGTGCAGTGGCATCCTGCGCAGGAATCCCGGAGACGGGGTAATAGTTTCTGTTGATCATATTCATGGCTGATTTCCCCGCCTGTAGGATGAACAATTCGTGATCCGGATAGAGAGTGCCGCTGGTTTCCTGAGTGGAAAGCGCAGCAAAGCAGTTCCGGATGCATCATGAATTTTTTTGTTCAGGCCACTGGCGAGTCTGGCGTGCGCATTGTGTGGCGCACGCCCATGCGCGGTATTCAGCCGAAGGTGATCTCGGGCAATACGGTCAGGTCGACGGTCTGCTGCTTGCGCGGGGCGAGGATCTCGGCTTCGCCGTCTACAACCAGCTCATCGTTCTGATTGAAAACGCGGGTTGCGATGCGCACTCGGAACTTTGGCAGTTTTTCCAGGATTTCCAGGCGCACAGTCAGGGTGTCGCCCAGTTTTACCGGTTTCTGGAAAGTCATCTGCTGACCGATGTAAATAGTGCCCGGCCCAGGCAGCTCGCACGCAACGGCCGCACTGATCAACGCACCACTGAACATGCCGTGAGCGATGCGCTCCTTGAACATGGTCTTGGCGGCATATTCGGCGTCCAGGTGAACCGGGTTGTGGTCGCCGGACATGGCGGCGAACAGTTGAATGTCACGTTCTTCCACTGTCTTGCTATAGCTGGCGGTCTGACCGACTTCAATGGCTTCGTAAGGCGTGTTGGTGACTTGAGTCATGTGGCTGTCCTGACAATAAAAATGGATTGAAGCGGGCCGGTTCGTGCAATCCGACTTAGCCTTGATTTGTAACACTTGATGACCTGCCGCCGCCATTGCGCGGACAAGATCATTCAGACGCTTGCCGGGGCTGCCCGGATCACATTCAAGGCAAATAATAAGCGAATGTCATGAGAATACTGCTGTTGCGGTATCGAGAGTCTGTTGATTAGCGGGCCATCTGCAATTGGAAGTGTATCGTCGTCGGCAGATTTCAGTCTGAACGGAGGCAAGATTCATGCTGCTGATGACGCTCGGCCGATTATTTGCCTGAGACGTTTTAACTGCTAACGTCGGGCCAGGCCTACGCAGGGAAGAGGATAAAAATAATGCAAAGTGATTTCTGGGATGACAAGCGTCCGGCAGGTGTCGACTCCGAGGTGGACTTACAGACCTATCAGTCGGTCATTGAAGTATTTGAGCGCTGCTGCAGAAAGTTTGCAGACCGACCTGCATTCAGCAATATGGGCGTGACCCTGACCTACGCCGAACTTGAGCGTCACTCTGCCGCCTTCGCAGGCTATCTGCAGCAGCACACACAACTGGTGCCGGGTGACCGTATTGCCGTACAGATGCCCAATATCCTGCAATACCCGATTGCCGTATTTGGTGCGATGCGTGCAGGTCTGATCGTGGTCAACACCAATCCTTTATACACCGCACGCGAGATGCGCCATCAATTCAAGGACTCTGGTGCCAGGGCGCTGGTGTACCTCAATTTGTTCGGCAAGCTGGTGCAGGAAGTGCTCCCCGACACTGCAATCGAACACCTGATCGAAGTGAAAATGGGCGACATGCAGTCACCTGCCAAGGGATGGCTGGTCAATACCATCGTCGACAAGGTCAAAAAGCTGGTCCCGTCATTCCATTTGCCTCAAGCCGTCGGCTTCAAGCGTGCGCTTCGCCTGGGGCGTGATAGCCGTATGCAGGTCGTACCACGAGGTCTGGACGACGTTGCCGTGCTGCAATACACCGGTGGCACCACGGGGCTGGCCAAGGGCGCGATGCTCACTCACGGCAATCTGGTCGCCAACATGCAGCAAGTCTATGCCTGCATGCGCCAGCAGCGTCCCGAAGGCGGCTCGCTGTTTGAAGAGGGCACAGAGGTGATGATCGCGCCGTTGCCGCTTTATCACATCTATGCATTCACGGCGAACTGCATGTGCATGATGATCAGCGGCAATCACAACATCCTGATTACCAACCCTCGCGATATCGGCGGCTTCATCAAGGAGCTGGGCAAGTGGAAATTCACCGCCATGATCGGCCTCAACACACTGTTCGTGGCGCTCATGAATCATCCACAGTTCAGGAGTTTGGATTTCTCGGCGCTGAAAAGCACCAATTCCGGCGGTACTGCGCTGGTCAAGGCCACGGCCGAGCGCTGGGCGCAGATCACCGGCTGCACAATCGTCGAGGGTTATGGCCTGACCGAGACTTCGCCTGTCGCCAGTGCCAATCCTTACGGTGCTCTGGCTCGTCTGGGTACGGTCGGTATTCCGGTGCCCGGCACTGCTATGAAGGTTATTGACGACGATGGTGCCGAGTTGCCTTTTGGCGAGCGAGGCGAGCTGTGCATCCAAGGGCCTCAGGTCATGAAGGGCTACTGGAACCAGCCGGTTGCCACCGCCGAGTCTCTGGATGCACAAGGCTGGTTCAAGACCGGTGACATTGCGGTGATTGGTGCCGACGGATTCGTCAGTATTGTCGACCGCAAGAAAGACCTGATCATCGTGTCCGGCTTCAACGTATACCCCAACGAAATCGAAGACGTGGTCATGGCCCACCCGAAAGTCGCCAACTGCGCCTGTATCGGTGTGCCGGACGAGCGTTCGGGGGAGGCTGTAAAGCTGTTTGTGGTGGCGCGCGAGCCGGGGTTGAGCATTGAAGAGCTCAAGGCCTTCTGCAAGGAGAATTTCACGGCTTACAAGGTGCCCAGGCATATTGTCCTGCGGGAATCGTTGCCGATGACGCCGGTAGGCAAGATTTTGCGCCGGGAGCTTCGTGACATCGCCTGAGTCATCTAATCGTCTCTATTTGTGTACATGACCCCGTTTGCAGACTGCTGCATGCGGGGTCTTGTTTTTTGAAAAACCCTTAATTATGGGGAGCGACCGCTCTGTTCCGGTGCTTTCAAGGTGATAATCAATATCCTTTTAAAGTTTTAAAAATGACTTATTTGTGGTTTATGGTCTGTTTTGTGACTGTGCGGCCTTCTTATGCCTCTAGTCGATGTTTGGCAAAGCTGCTACTCTCGGCGCGCTTTTTGATCAGTCATAAAGCGAAAAAAGCGTCTACTGCATAATTCCAAGCACAAGAAAATCATCGCTTCAGGCGATGTGAAGAATTCGCTATCGCTACGGAGCCGACTGAATGATTGAAAACTTCTGGAAGGACAAATATCCGTCTGGTATCCCCGCCGATATCAACCCTGACGAATATCCCAATGTCCAGGCTGTCCTGAAGCTGTCCTGCCAACGCTTCGCCGACAAACCGGCGTTCAGCAATCTGGGCAAGACCATCACCTACGGCGAACTGTATGAGCTGTCCGGCGCGTTCGCTGCCTGGATCCAGCAACATACCGACCTGCAGCCGGGTGATCGCATCGCCGTGCAGTTACCCAACCTGTTGCAGTACCCGATTGCCGTCTTTGGTGCCATTCGCGCCGGGCTGATCGTGGTCAACACCAACCCGCTGTACACCGCGCGGGAAATGGAACACCAGTTCAACGACTCCGGCGCCAAGGCGCTGGTGTGTCTGGCAAACATGGCGCACCTGGCCGAAAAGGTCGTGCCCAAAACGCAGATCAAGCATGTCATCGTTACTGAAGTGGCCGACATGCTGTCGCCGCTCAAGCGGTTGCTGATCAACAGCGTCATCAAATACGTGAAGAAAATGGTCCCGGCCTATCACTTGCCCAAAGCCGTCAAATTCAACGATGTGCTCGGCAAGGGGCGTGGCCAGCCAGTGACCGACGTGTCGCCCGGCAGCGTCGATGTTGCTGTGCTGCAATACACCGGCGGCACCACCGGCGTGGCCAAGGGCGCAATGCTGACTCATCGCAACCTGATCGCCAACATGCTGCAGTGTCGGGCGCTGATGGCTTCAAACCTTGGCGAAGGGTGTGAAATCATCATCACGCCGCTGCCGCTGTATCACATCTACGCCTTCACCTTTCATTGCATGGCGATGATGCTGCTCGGCAATCACAACATCCTCATCAGCAACCCGCGTGATCTGCCGGCGATGGTCAAGGAGCTTTCGAAATGGAAGTTCAGCGGCTTTGTCGGACTTAACACGCTGTTTGTGGCCTTGTGCAATAACGAGGGTTTCCGCAACCTCGACTTTTCGGCGTTGAAAGTTACCCTGTCCGGCGGCATGGCCTTGCAGCAGTCCGCTGCCGAACGCTGGAAGCAGGTCACTGGCTGCCAGGTCTGCGAAGGCTATGGCATGACCGAGACCAGCCCGGTGGCTACGGTCAACCCCGCTAAAGACGTGCAGATGGGCACCATCGGTATTCCTGTGCCGTCGACGCTGTGCAAGGTTATCGACGATGCTGGCAACGAGCTGGCGTTCGGTGAAACCGGCGAGCTTTGCATCAAGGGCCCTCAGGTCATGAAAGGCTACTGGCAGCGCCAGGAAGCTACCGATGAAATGCTCGACAGTGATGGCTGGCTCAAGACCGGTGACATCGCGATCATCCAGCCCGATGGCTACATCCGGATTGTCGATCGCAAGAAAGACATGATTCTGATCTCCGGTTTCAACGTATACCCCAACGAACTGGAAGACGTGCTGGCCACGCTCCCGGGCGTGTTGCAATGCGCGGCAATCGGCGTGCCGGACGAGAAGTCAGGCGAGACCATCAAGGTTTTCGTCGTGGCCAAGCCGGGCGTTACCCTCACCAAGGAACAGGTCATGGAGCACATGCGCGCCAACCTGACCGGCTACAAGGTGCCGCGTAGCGTGGAATTCCGGGAGGTCCTGCCCACCACCAACGTCGGCAAGATCCTGCGTCGCGAGCTTCGTGATGAGGAATTGAAGAAGCTGGGCGTGAAGAAGTAGGGCGGAGCGCCGCACGATAGTTGCGATTATCGTTCCGCACGCTCCAGCGTGGGAATGCAGGTCTCGACGCTCTGCGTCGCAAGAGGACGCGCAGCGTCCGGAAAGGCATGCGACGCAGAGCGCCGCACGATAGTTGGATTCTCGTTCCCACGCTCCAGCGTGGGAATGCAGGTCTCGACGCTCTGCGTCGCAAGAGGACGCGCAGCGTCCGGAAAGGCATGCGACGCAGAGCGCCGCACGATAGTTGAGATTATCGTTCCGCACGCTCCAGCGTGGGAACGCAGGTCTCGACGCTCTGCGTCGCAATTAGGACGCGCAGCGTCCGGAAAGGCATGCGACGCGGAGCGCCGCACGATAGTTGCGATTATCGTTCCGCACGCTCCAGCGTGGGAATGCAGGTCTTGACGCTCTGCGTCGCAATGAGGACGCGGAGCGTCCGGAAAGGCATGCGACGCGGAGCGCCGCACGATAGTTGAGATTATCGTTCCGCACGCTCCAGCGTGGGAACGCAGGTCTCGACGCTCTGCGTCGCAAGAGGATGCGGAGCGTCCGGAAAGGCATGCGACGCAGAGCGCCGCACGATAGTTGAGATTATCGTTCCGCACGCTCCAGTGAACTGCCCCCCAAAAGTTGGACGGTTTAGCTTGCCGCCTGAGCCCTGTACTTTACGGGGCTTTGACCGTTGAGCTTCAGCTTGATGCGGTCATGGTTGTAGTAGTGGATGTACTCATCCAGACCTGCTTTCAACTCATCGATGCTTTCAAACTGTTTCAGGTAGAAAAACTCGGATTTCAGTGTACCGAAAAAGCTTTCCATTGCCGCATTGTCCAGGCAGTTGCCCTTACGGGACATGCTTTGTTTGACGCCTCGTACCGATAGCTTATGGCGATACTGCGCATGTTGATACTGCCAGCCCTGGTCCGAGTGCATCACAAGCTTCGGCTCGTCCTGCAACTGCTGAAGCGCCTTGTCCAGCATGCTGGTGACCAGCTCAAAGCTCGGCCTTGTCGACACTTCATACGCCACGATTTCACCGTTGTACAAGTCCATCACGGGTGAGAGATACAGCTTTCGATTGCCTACCTTGAACTCAGTCACATCGGTCACCCACTTCTGGTTCGGGCGTTGCGCGCTGAAATTGCGCTCCAGCAAATTCGGCGCAATGGTTCCGATTACGCCCTTATAGGAGCGGTATTTTTTGGGGCGCACCACTGATCGCAGGCCCAGTTCTGCCATCAGTCGTTCTACAACCTTCTTGTTGACCAAAATACCTGCATTGCGAATGACCGCCGTGATACGCCGAGCGCCATAAAGGCCTTTCTCCTCGTGGTAAATGCTTTCGATTAACTGTTTCAAAGCAGCATCGGGATCGGGTCTGGATTGCACCTGAACCTGGTAGTAAAACGTGCTGCGTGCCAAGCCCGCCAGCCTCAGCAGAGCGCAAAGCGGGAACCGGCCCCTCAGTTGCTTGATGATCAGGGCTTTTTCGGTTGCCGTCGTTTCTGCTCCTTCAGCTCTTCCAACTTTTTTAGGTAAGCGTTCTCCATGCGCAGATATTCAAGCTCGCTCATCAACTGGTCGCGCGTCTTCTGCGTATCGTCGGCGGTTACTGGTTTGGCGGGATAAGGCTTCTTTGGCATGGCGACAGGCTTTCTTCTGGCAGGAACATACGGGGCTGTACCGCTACTGTAATGCCGCTTTTCCCAAATGACTATTTGGCCGGGATCCCCGATACCAAAATGCGCAGCGGCCTGACGGAGCGACAGCTTGTGTTCACGCCTGTGTTCAAGCACTGAGCGCTTGAAAGCTTCGCTGTATCGAAGACCAGGCTTGCGATGGCCGGTGTGACCATGACTCTTGTAGTTAGCGACCCAGCGTCGAAGCAGACTGAAATCGATCGAGAACTGGCGGGCTACCATACGAAAGCCCATGTTGCCTTCAAGATACGCTTTGACGACAGTGAGCTTGAACTGTTCTGAATACTTACCCATTTGAACACCCCCATGAGGTCGGATTGGTGTCCAACTTCTTGGGGGCAGTTCACCAGCGTGGGAATGCAGGTCTCGACGCTCTGCGTCGCAATGAGGACGCGGAGCGTCCGGAAAGGCATGCGACGCGGAGCGCCGTACGATAGTTGAGATTATCGTTCCTCACGCTCCAGCGTGGGAATGCAGGTCTTGACGCTCTGCGTCGCAATGAGGACGCGGAGCGTCCGGAAAGGCATGCGACGCAGAGCGCCGCACGATAGTTGAGATTATCGTTCCGCACGCTCCAGCGTGGGAATGCAGGTCTCGACGCTCTGCGTCGCAAAAAGGACGCGGAGCGTCCGGTATTGCGTACCTCATACTTTGTTGTAATTGAGCCGTGCTGCCGGCAAACCATGGCCGCGATGGATAGCCTGACACTCAGGCCATTCGTCACGACCCGCCACAATCTGCGACAATCCGCACCTGCCATTTGAAAAAAGACCCTGCACGCCTGATGACCGACGAATCGCCCTCTATCGACCAACTTCTGAAAAGCCTCGACCAGGCGATGATCAGCGAACGTCATCGCCTGCGCCGTCAGTTGCATGACCTGCGCAAAAAACCTGACGAGGCGAAGCTGGCGCAGTGGGTGGCGCGGGTTCAGGCCTCCTGTGCGCAGGTGACGGCGCGGCGTGAAAGCGTGCCGACGATCCGTTATGACGACAACCTGCCCATCGCCGCCAAGCGCGATGAGATCAAGGAGGCCTTGCTCAAGCACCAGGTGCTGATCATTGCCGGTGAGACCGGCTCCGGCAAGACCACCCAATTGCCGAAAATCTGCCTGGAAATCGGTCGTGGTCAGCACGGTCTGATCGGCCATACCCAGCCGCGCCGGATTGCCGCACGCAGCGTGGCCAGCCGGGTGGCCGATGAGCTGGGCACACCACTGGGCGCGCTGGTCGGTTATCAGGTGCGCTTTGAAGATCAGAGCGACAGCAACACGCTGATCAAGCTGATGACCGACGGTATTCTGCTGGCCGAAACCCAGCATGACCGCTTCCTTGAACGCTACGACACGATCATCGTCGACGAAGCCCATGAGCGCAGCCTGAATATCGACTTCCTGCTCGGTTACCTGAAAACCCTGCTGCCACGCCGCCCGGACCTGAAGGTCATCATCACCTCCGCGACCATCGACCTGCAGCGCTTTTCCGAGCACTTCAACGATGCGCCGGTGATCGAAGTGTCCGGTCGTACCTTCCCTGTCGACCTCTGGTATCGCCCGCTGACCAGCGAGCAGGACGAGGAAGGCAACAGCGTGGAAGAAGACCTGACAGTCGATCAGGCCATTCTGGCCACGCTGGATGAGCTGGCGGCCTTTGAGCGTAGCGAGCGCAAGAGCCCGGGTGACGTGCTGGTGTTTCTGCCCGGCGAACGCGAGATTCGCGATGCCGCCGAGGTACTGCGCAAGGCGCAGCTCAGGCACACCGAAATTCTGCCGCTGTACGCACGCCTTTCGCCTGCCGAACAGCAGCGTATCTTTCAGTCCCATCCAGGTCGTCGTGTGGTGCTGGCCACCAACGTCGCTGAAACCTCGCTGACTGTGCCGGGCATCCGCTACGTGATCGATACCGGTACTGCACGTATCAGCCGCTATAGCTATCGCGCCAAGGTCCAGCGCCTGCCGATCGAGGCGGTGTCGCAGGCCAGCGCCAACCAGCGCAAAGGCCGTTGCGGGCGCGTCGAGCCCGGTTTGTGCGTGCGTCTGTACAGCGAGGAAGATTTCAACGGTCGACCTGAATTCACCGACCCCGAGATACTGCGCACCAACCTGGCAGCGGTCATCCTGCAGATGCTGCACCTGCGTCTGGGCGAGATCACCGATTTCCCGTTCATCGAGCCGCCGGATGGCAAGGCGATCAGCGACGGCTTCAACCTGTTGCAGGAGCTGTCGGCAGTCAATCGCGAAAATCAGCTGACCCCGCTGGGCCGTCAGCTGGCGCGCCTGCCGGTAGACCCGCGCATGGGCCGCATGCTTCTGGAAGCTGCGAAGCAGGGCAGCCTGCAGGAAGTGTTGATCGTGGCCAGCGCCATGTCCGTGCAGGATGTGCGTGAGCGTCCACCCGAGCGTCAGCAGGCGGCTGATCAGGCCCATGCGCAATGGAAAGACGCCGACTCGGACTTTGCCGGACTGGTCAATCTGTGGCGTGGTTTTGAAGAGCAGCGCCAGACCCTGACGGCCAGCCCGCTGCGTAACTGGTGCCGGCGCAATTTTCTGAATTACCTGCGCCTGCGCGAGTGGCGTGATTCTCATCGGCAGTTGAGCCTGATCTGTCGCGATCTGCAACTGACGGTCAACAAGGAACCGGCCGATTACCCGAAATTTCACAAGGCCATTCTCTCCGGCCTGCTGAGCCAGATCGGGCAAAAGGCCGACGAGGGTGACTACCTTGGCGCAAGGCAGCGGCGCTTCTGGATTCACCCGTCTTCCGGGCTCGGCAAGAAGCGCCCGCAGTGGTTGATGACCGCCGAGCTGGTGGAAACCACCAAGCTGTACGCGCGCATGGTGGCCAAGATCGATTCGGACTGGATCGAGCCACTGGCTGGCCACCTGATCAAGAAAAATCATTTCGAGCCGCACTGGGAGAAGAAGCGCGGGCAGGTCGTAGCGTTCGAGCAGATCACCCTGTTCGGCCTGATCGTGGTTGGTCGCCGTCCGGTGCATTACGGGCCGATTGACCCGGTGGTGTCGCGCGAGCTGTTCATTCGCGAAGGCCTGGTGCGCGGTGACATCCTGTCGCGGGCCAAATGCCTGAGTGCCAATACCCGCCTGCTGGAACAACTCGATGAGCTGGAGGCCAAGGCTCGACGTCGCGATATTCTGGCTGACGAAGACACCTTGTTCAGCTTCTATGAAGCGCGAATCCCGGCCGAGATTCATCAGACGGCGACGTTCGACAGTTGGTACAAGACTGAAAGCCAGAAGAACCCGCAACTGCTGATCATGCGCGAAGAGGATGTGCTGGCCCGCGAGGCCAGTGAAGTTACCGCCGCGCAGTATCCGGATACCTTGCACCTGGGCGACCTCAGTCTGTCGCTGAGTTACCACTTCGAGCCCAACCACCCACGTGACGGCGTGACCTTGCGCGTCCCTGCGCCCCTGTTGCTGTCGCTGCCTGCCGAGCGCCTGGAGTGGCTGGTGCCGGGCTTGCTCGAGACCAAGAGCATTGCGCTGGTGCGCAACCTGCCCAAAGCTGTGCGCAAGAACTTCGTGCCGGTCCCGGATTTCATCAAGGCCGCGTTGCAACGTATTACCTTCGGCGAGGGCTCATTGCCCCAGGCGCTGGGGCGTGAGCTTCTGCGCATGACCGGCGTGCGGGTCAGCGACGAGGGTTGGGCCGAAGCCGCGCAGCAGCTTGAAGGTCATCTAAAGATGAACCTGGAAATCGTCGATGGCAGCGGCAAGTTTCTCGGTGAAGGGCGCGATCTGGCCGAACTGACGGCGCGCTTTGCCGAGGCGAGCCAGGCCGCACTGGCCGTACCGCAAACCGCGAAAAGCCAGCAGCCGGTGCAGGCCAAGGCCTTTGCTGCAGTGGCGCAAAAGACTCAGCAGAATATCGCCGGGCTGTCGATGACGGTTTATCCCGCGTTGGTCGAAGAGGGCGGAGCGGTCAAGGAAGGCCGGTTCTCCACGCAGGCCGAAGCTGAATATCAGCATCGCCGTGCGTTGCAGCGTTTGCTGCTGCAACAGCTGGCTGAACCGGCGAAGTTTCTGCGTAACAAACTGCCGGGGCAGACCGAGCTGGCCTTGTTGCACCGCGAGCTGGGCCGCATCGATGCGTTGATAGAGGACATCCTGCTGGCCAGCCTCGACAGTTGCGTGCTGGAAGGTGAAGCCGAGTTGCCGCGCGACGGTGCCGGCCTGTTGTCGCTGGCTGAGCGCAAGCGCGCCGACTGGACCGAACACGCCGAACGGCTGGCGAAGCTGACGCTGGAGATTCTCAAGCTGTGGCACGGACTGCAAAAGCGCTTCAAAGGCAAGATTGACCTGTCCCAGGCGGTTGCCCTCAACGATATCAAGGCGCAACTGAGCAAACTGGTGTACCCCGGTTTCGTGCGTGAAACCCCGGCGGTGTGGCTCAAGGAACTGCCGCGCTACCTGAAGGCCATCGAGATGCGTCTGGAAAAACTGCCAGGTCAGGTGCAGAAAGACCGGGTGTGGAGCATCGAGCTGGCAGGCCTGTGGACGCAATACCAGACA
Organism: Pseudomonas savastanoi; assembly: GCF_020917325.1. Lineage (NCBI taxonomy): Bacteria > Pseudomonadati > Pseudomonadota > Gammaproteobacteria > Pseudomonadales > Pseudomonadaceae > Pseudomonas > Pseudomonas savastanoi. The sequence continues at coordinate 4,516,235 of NZ_CP076652.1, read as the reverse complement.
CGTGCCGACAAGCACGCTCAGGAAGGCAAGCGTGACCCGGAACTGGCGCTGTATCGCTGGTGGATGGAGGAATACCGCGTGTCGCTGTTCGCTCAGCAGCTAGGCACCAAAATGCCGGTGTCGGACAAACGGTTGAGCAAGCAGTGGAGTCAGGTGGAGGGCTGATCCTGCGTCCGGCCCTCAGTACAGTCAATTGCCGCTATCGGGCCTATATTCATTGGCCCGATAGCGCCAAAACCGGGCTCTGTGGCACACTCCGCGCCTGTCTTCACCGTGTCATGAAATGCTGCTCTCTGTTGCGGGCAGCTTTTACAGTCGCACTGGTACGTTGGTCCCAAAAACAGTGGGCCTTCGGACACCGTGCCTGAGCAGGTGTTTACCTGCAACTCAATAAGAGAGGAACGACCGTGCACAACGTCGTCATCAGCGGCACAGGCCTGTTTACCCCGGCCAACAGCATCTCCAACGAAGAGCTGGTGCAGTCTTTCAATGCCTATGTCGCACAGTTCAACAGCGATAACGCAGCGGCTATCGAACGTGGTGAAGTGGAAGCGCTCAGTGAGTCCAGCGCTGCGTTCATCGAAAAGGCATCGGGCATCAAAAGCCGCTTTGTCATGGACAAGCAAGGCATTCTCGATCCGCAGCGCATGAAGCCCAACCTGCCGGAGCGCAGCAATGACGAATGGTCGATCCTCTGTGAGATGGGTGTAGCTGCCGCCAGACAGGCGCTGCAACGCGCGGGCAAAACCGCTGCCGATATCGACGGTGTAATTGTTGCCTGCTCCAACCTGCAGCGCGCCTACCCGGCGATCTCCATCGAGATTCAACAAGCGCTGGGAGTCTCCGGTTACGGCTTCGACATGAACGTGGCCTGTTCCTCGGCCACCTTCGGCATTCAGGCAGCCTGCAATAGTGTGCAATTGGGGCAGGCCCGCGCCTTGCTGGTGATCAGCCCGGAAATCTGCACCGCACACCTTAATTTCCGTGACCGTGACAGCCACTTCATCTTTGGTGACGGCGCCACTGCCGTAGTGGTCGAGCGTGCAGACCTCGCCACCTCGCCTTACCAGTTCGATATCGTCAGCACCCGCCTGCTGACCCAGTTCTCCAACAACATCCGCAACAATTTCGGTTTTCTCAACCGTACCTCGGACGAGGGCCAGAATGCGCCGGACAAGCTGTTCGTGCAGGAAGGCCGCAAGGTGTTCCGCGAGGTCTGCCCGATGGTCGCCGAGCTGGTCGCTGCGCATTTGCAGGACAACGACATCAACATCACTGACGTCAAACGCTTCTGGCTGCATCAGGCCAACCTGAGCATGAACCAGTTGATCGTCAAGAAACTGCTGGGTCGCGATGCCACGGTCGAGGAAGCGCCGGTGATTCTCGACACTTATGGCAATACCAGCTCGGCAGGCTCGGTCATTGCGTTTCATACCTATCAGGATGACTTGGCCAAGGGCGCGCTCGCCGTGCTCAGCTCGTTCGGTGCCGGTTACTCGATTGGCAGCGTGATTCTGCGCAAGCGCTGATAGCGCTTTATGGGCAGCGTCTGGATATCAGACGCTGCCTGTCATATCCCGTTATGTCACCTGCACCCCGGCGGATCTTTATCGTGTTGGCTTTTTCCGAAGCCATCACGGGTATCGATCATGTTCAACGCCTACACCACGCCTGAAACGCCAGTCTCGCCTGGTTCCCTGTCTGCCTCACGACAACTCGACTCTGCGCCATTCGACGTGGAGCATCCAAATGCCGGATTTATCAGAGGCAACCTGCCTGACTGGTATTTGAACGCCCCGGCGACCTTGCGCCAGGCACTGCACGCCAGTCATCAGAAAACCCTGCGTTCCACCCATGCGCTTGGGCCCGTTCGCAATCGCCTTTTATCAGCACAAGCATTCGCAGCGCCTCTGCTGACGCAAGCGTTTTTCGAACGCTTCGAACTTCCATTGGATGTCGAAGCCTTTCAGCTGATGACCTGGCGTTACGACAGTTCCTGGAGGCCGAATCCTCTTGAACAGACGCTGTTGCAGGCCGCCTTGCAGAACTTCGCCTCCAGTAACCGAAGCCGCTTCGATCCGTACTCGGCAATACTTCGTACTGGAGGCCTGCGTTACTGGCTGATCGACAGTGCTCAGCGCAGGTACAAGGTGGAATACAAGGACCGTCTTGATATCGACCTTGAGCAATTCGCTGATTTTTGTCATGAACTGGATCTTGGTGGCCAGTATCAGACGCATCTGGACAGTGTATTCAAACCTTCCACGCCAGACGCTGCGAAAGCGGTTGCTGCTGTTTTTATCGACGGTGAGCGCGATGCTGTCGAGGTGCTTGCGCACATTGCCATGATGAAGGGTGATGTCAGCGAAGCCGCTTACCAGATGCTGTTGAGCGTAGTGAAGCCCGACGTCCATGCGCAATGGGGGGGCAGGGGGTTGCGCTATTGTCAGTTGCATATGCTCGATACCTACGCTTTTTCGGGCTGCCTGTTGCACGGGGCTTTGCTGATTCAGCAGGAGATTGCTGACCCTGACAGTGGGCCTTGTCTTGTCTATATGCCTTCAGAGCCGTCACACCCGCTCAAACAGTTCGCGTCACTCAGGGCCTTCAACGACAGCCTCGTGGCAGCGCTCGACAGTGACAGTTACAGGCGCTATTTCAGCCGCTTCGTCAGGCTTGACCAAAGTCCGGAATTCTTTGCGAAGCTGAAATCGCGGCTCTACCCGGTCCAGGAGCACACGCTGGACGTCAATGCCGACCTGGTGTTGCAGGCGCAGCCATTTTCCAAGCCCCCGTTCGAGTTGCTTTACGACCACCTGCTGGCCAAAACCTACGGCGATTCACGGACCATAGCGGTGCCGTCTGCGCAGGCTGATCAGCTAGCCAGGGATGCGCTGCTCGACAACCTGAAAAACAGTGGCATGGACATACTCAATGCGGCCGGGCTCTTTGTGCCTGTGCTGGGTGAAGTCATGGCCGTGGTTGCTCTCTATCAGCTTGTCCGCGAAGCGTTCGTTGCCTACGAAGACTGGACGCACGGGGAAGTGGAAGAGGCCATGCAACATGTTTACAACATCGCGGAAAACGTCGCTCAGACAGTGGTAGTGGGCAGCGCCATTGGCGCGCTCAATCGGCTGGAACCGTCGATGTTTATCGAAAGCCTGGTGCAGAAGAGGGTGGATGGATCGGTTCGTCTTGGAAAGCCGACTGTTGGCGGTTATGCGGATACGATTACGTTGCCTGACGGTTTGCGTGCCAATCCGCTTGGGCTTTACGAATTCGACAGCAAGACGTGGCTGCCAATGAACGGCAAGCTGTACCGCGTTGAAGCAGACGCAACCGGAAAAAACTGGCGTATCAGGCACCCGCAGGATCAGCACGCCTACTCGCCTAAGCTTGAGCACAACGGGGCCGGTGCCTGGCGTCACGAGTGGGAAAACCCCATGGGCTGGGATGAAGTCACAGCGTTCAGGCGGCTTAATGTGACGTGTGATGCGTTCACCGAAGAAGAGATCTCGCGGGTCTTGAGCATTACGGGCAGCAACGAGGCGTTGTTGCGTCAGATACATGTCGAAAGTCACCCGCTTCCGGCTCTGCTGAGAGATGCCATCCAGCGCATGGAAATCGAGCGGGGCTTGCAAGCCTGCATAGACGCCCTCAAGGCAGAAGAGTCCTCGCCAGTGCCTGTCACTCATATCGAGCCATGGATGAAGCTGCTGGTGTCGTCGCCGCACTGGCACAAGAGCCGAGGGTTGTTAGTGTTAGACGCAGACGGAACCATGCTCGACGCCTGGAACGTGGGGGCGCATATGACATTTTCATCCAGTGTCGTGGGCGCGACAGAAGACCTCACGCAGGCGCTCGGCCAATTGCTGGAAGGGCTGACACCCGATGAAGTCAGTCATCTGACGGGAACCAGCGGTGCAGATAAAACTTCGCAGGTTCAAGGTTTCAAACGTTATCTGGCCGACTGTGCGCAACTTCACATGGGGCCGTTGCTTGACGAGGTTTATGCCCTGCACAACCGCAGCAGTGAGCCGCTGGTCAAGCTGATTCAACGCGATTTCAGCAGTGTGCCGGACAGCATCGCTTTGGAACTCATCGAGATGGCGAGCGATGCAGACACCGCACGGATGACCTCGGAAAAACGCATCCCTCTTGAGCTTGCCGAGCATGCTCGTGAGTATCAGCAGCAACTGCGGATAAACAGGGCCATCGAAGGCTTCTACCGACGCTCGTCGGGCAATCCGGACACCTGTGCGGCTGCGCTTGGCATGTTGCCGTACACGCCGGGCTGGCGTGGCGACGTTTCAATCGATCTGCTCAAAGACACGCTGGAGGGCGATGAGATCGCGAGCCTTGAAAGTGACCAGGCGACTGTCGTGCATCGGGTTCTGATCCGAACCGAAGAGGTATTTCAGCCCTTCAATCAGTTGGGTGAGTCTATAGGTGAGGCCGGTCAGAGCTTTTTCAGTGCTCTGCTGAACGCGCTTCCTGATGAGGTGCGTGTCAACATCGAGTTGCCAGTGAATGCGGATGAGCAGCACCTGCGCAGTCTTTTGTGTCGTATCGCCTCTGACAGACGCGAGCGGATAGCGGAAATCCTGCAGTTGCAGCCGATCAAGCCGGGCATCAAATGGCCGCAACGACTGCACGATGGCCGTGTGGGGTATCCCCTGAGTGGACGTTTGCGTGGCCTCTTCCGCAGGCTCGGCATTGGTGCGCCCAGCCACTCGCCGGAGCTTGCGGTAAAAAGCCTGTATCCGGATTTTTCCGAAGAGCAGGTTACGACGTTTCTTCAGGCGCTGCGTGCAGAGCACACAGGTTCTGCCTCGCAATTGACGAACTTTGTTCGACAAAGGCTGCAAGGCCTCGCTCAGGAACTGAGCACTTTGCAAACCAGCCTGGACAGTTGGGTACTGCAAGCTGAGCCCTCGTCAATGCTTAGACCGAGGGCAATCGCGGCGTTGCGAATTCGCAACTGCTGGAGGCGCCTGAGCGCTCACTGCAGAAACTATCAGGGTGAGTTTTTGGGGTATTCGCTTGATCTGGAGGGTCTACGCATAGGAAACATGCCGCAGGTATTGGCTGACTTCAGTCATGTGGCGGTTTTAAACGCTCGAAACATGCGGCTTACCCATTCACAGGCTGATGTATTACTTAAGCATTTCAGCAACCTGCATTCATTGAGCCTGGATTTCAATGCGCTGCAATCCCTGCCAGAGTCGATAGGGCGGATGACTCAACTCAGAGAGTTGTCACTCAGACACAACCCGCTGGTCTGGACCGACCAGTGCAACGCCGGTTTGCGCAATCTGAGCCGACTGGAAGTTCTGGACCTCAGTTTTTGCTCGCTTGGGCGGAGCACGCGGCTGAGTCCGCTCAACGCACTGCGCATGCTTTTTTTACGATCTACAGGTATTGAAAGGGTGCCAGAGTGGAACTGGCGCAGTTCTGATCTGATGCTTCTCGACCTTCGTGACAACCATATCTCGGACATAACTACCCAGGCGCTCGCCCTTATTGATCGCTCCCTCAGCGATAATCGTCTGAATATACATTTGAATGGTAATCCGCTGAGTGTGCAGACGCATGAACGGATCAGAGTGCTGCGTGAGCAAAGGTATCAGTCCCGTTTGGGTATCAGCCATAATCGCTTGTTGCATCAGGAAACGCCTGCCCTTAAGACCTGGCTTGGCGGTGCGAGTGGTGAGCAACTGGCTGCACGGACAGAGCTTTGGCATAACGTGCAGGACTGTTCCGGTTCTACGGATTTTTTTCAGGTGCTGAGCGACCTGACCACTTCAGCAGACTTTTTCAATGATCGTAAAGCGCTCACGACACGGGTCTGGACGATGATGGAAGCGGCTGCTGAAAATGGGGAGCTGCGTCGGCAATTGTTTGATCTTGCCGCCCATCCTCAAACCTGTGGCGATGGTCTGGCGTTAGTATTCGGGGACATGGAAGTTCGCGTTGGGGTGTTCGCGATTACGTCATCCACGCCGGAAGCCGCACGGCCACTGGAGCTGTTCAAGATGACCCGCAGTCTCGACCGTCTCGATGAGGTGGAAAAAATTGCCCGTCGCGATATTGCTCTTCGGATGACAAGCAATAAAACGGTAGATGAAGCCGAAGTACGACTGGCCTATCGAACGGGTTTGCAGGTACGGCTTGGATTGGCCAGCCGGTCCAGATCCATGCTGTTCAGGACTCTGGCGGGGGTGAGTGACGCCGATCTGGATTCCGCCTACCGCGAGATAATTGCGCGTGAAAGTACTCCTGCGTTTTTCGAATCACTGATTGCCAGGGAGTTTTGGATGGATTATTTGGAAATCCGCTACGCCCACGAGTTTGAGCCGGTAAAGCGCCCTTTTGCTGAGCGTCTCGCCGTTCTGGATGAGCTGTCGCCGGACATGCAATCCGATCAACAATACCTTGACCGGGTAAAACAGATCACCAAGGAACGCATGCGTGCGATCAAGGCGTGTGCGATCAAACTTTCCATACAGCTCTCGGACGCTGTGAACGCAGGGCCTCAATAAGAGATACTCTCCATAACGCCTGACAATCCGGGGAATCTGCATGCCCGTTCACGTTATCGACAACCTAAGCACCGTTGCGCCTGCTCAATGGGACGCACTGGTGCCGGGCAATCAGCCGTTCCTGCGGCATGCCTTTCTCAGCGCGCTGGAAGACAGCGGCAGCCTCGGGCCACGCTCCGGTTGGCGTGCCGAACATGTGCTGCACTACGAAAACGATCAACTGGTTGCGGCATTGCCGGCCTACCGGAAGTGGCACTCGTACGGCGAATACGTGTTCGATCACGCCTGGGCAGACGCCTGCCGTCGCGCCGGAATCGCCTATTACCCCAAACTGTTGGTCGCGGTGCCGTTCAGCCCGGTTGGCGGCTCACGCATCCTGTCGGCAACGCCTCAAGGCGGCATGGAGTTGCTCAGCGAGCTGCCGGCCTATCTGCAGAGCGAGGGGCTGTCGAGCGCCCATGTGAATTTCACCGACCCGGCTGCCGATGCCTTGCTTGAATCGCAACCGGGCTGGCTGCAGCGCTTTGGTTGTCAGTTTCATTGGCATAACCGGGGTTACCGCGACTTTCAGGACTTTCTGGACGCATTGAGTTCGCGCAAGCGCAAGCAGATGCGTAAGGAGCGTGAACAGGTGGCGGGGCAGGGCATCGAGTTTGAATGGCTCGAAGGCGCGCAGATGAGCGAAGTGCTGTGGGACTTCGTCTACGCCTGCTATTCCAATACCTACGAAATTCGCGGACAGGCGCCATACCTGACACGCGAATTTTTCAGTCTGCTGGCCGAGCGTATGCCCGAATCGATCCGCGTGGTCATCGCCTTGCAGGGCTCACGGCCTGTGGCGATGGCTTTCAGCCTGATCGGTGACGATAGTTTCTACGGGCGCTACTGGGGTTGCCTGGCCGAGTTTGACCGACTGCATTTCGAGACCTGTTTCTATCAGGGTATGGACTACGCCATCGCCCACGGCCTGCAACGATTCGATGCCGGCGCTCAGGGTGAGCATAAATTGATTCGCGGCTTCGAACCGCAGATCACCCGGTCTTGGCATTACCTGATGCATCCTGGGCTGAAAGACGCAGTGAGCGAGTTTCTCGAGCAGGAACGCGTCGGCGTACTGGCGTATGCCGACGAGGCGAGGAGTGCGTTGCCGTATCGGCAGGTGGAGTAGCGGAGGATAGGCCTTCGCACGTGGAGCATCGGCGCGAGACTTGTGACGCGGAGCGTCACGAAATGCATGCCAACGCGGAGCATTGGCACGATAGTCATGGGTATAAATGGCGGCGGGTAGATCACTGGCCTCTGAAGATCCTGTGGGAGCGAGCTTGCTCGCGAAGAGGCCCATCTTCAATCCACCCCTACAAACCCACCCGTCTGATGCTGCCACAACCGCGCATACAGCCCGCCGCGGGCCAGCAGTTCGGCGTGGGTGCCGGTTTCGGCGATCTGGCCTTTTTCCAGTACCACCAGACGATCCATACGGGCGATGGTCGACAGGCGGTGCGCGATGGCGATGACGGTCTTGCCTTGCATCAAGGTTTCCAGGCTTTCCTGAATCGCTGCTTCAACTTCCGAATCAAGTGCCGAGGTGGCTTCATCCATGATCAGGATCGGTGCGTCCTTGAGCAGTACACGGGTGATCGCGATTCGCTGGCGCTGACCGCCGGACAGCTTGACGCCGCGCTCTCCCACATGGGCATCAAAACCGGTGCGGCCTTCGGAATCCGACAACTGCGGGATGAACTCTTCGGCACGGGCCTTGCGGATCGATTCCCAGAGCTGTTCGTCAGTGGCGTCAGGATTGCCATACAGCAGGTTTTCGCGAATGGAACGGTGCAGCAGCGACGTGTCCTGGGTGATCATGCCGATCTGCGCACGCAGGCTTTCCTGGGTGATTTCAGAAATATCCTGACCATCGATCAGGATCCTGCCGCCTTGAACGTCATACATGCGCAGCAGCAGGTTCACCAGCGTCGATTTGCCTGCGCCTGAAGGCCCGATCAAACCTATTTTCTCGCCCGGTTTGATGTCCAGGTTGAGGTTATGAATGATCCCGTTGCCATTGCCGTAATGGAAATCAACGCCATCGAACCGGACGCCGCCGTTTTCGATCTTCAGCGGCAGGGCGCCGGGCTGGTCATTCACCGTGACAGGCTGCGAGATGCTCTCCAGGCCGTCCTGCACGGTGCCGATGTTCTCGAAAATGCCATTGACCACCCACATGATCCAGCCGGACATATTGACGATACGAATCACCAGGCCTGTGGCCAGCGCGATGGCCCCCACCGAGATCATCGACTGGGTCCACAACCACAGGGCCAGCCCGGTGGTGGTGACAATCAGCACGCCGTTCATGGTGGTGATGGTGGTGTCCATCGACGTGACGACACGGCCAGCCAACTGGCTTTTCTCGGTCTGGTCACGCATCGCTTCACGCGCATACTGTTGCTCATGATTGGTGTGCGCGAACAGTTTCAGGGTGGTGATGTTGGTGTAGCCGTCGACTATCCGGCCCATGAGTCTGGAGCGCGCATCGGACGACTCCACCGAGCGTTGCTTGACCCTTGGGACGAAGTACATCAGCGAGAGTATGAACGCCACGATCCAGGTGCCCAGCGGGATCATCAGGCGCCAGTCGGCCTCGGCGAACAGTACCATGGCGCTGATCGCGTAGATCAGTACATGCCACAGCGCGTCTACCGACTGCACTGCCGAGTCGCGCAGAGAGTTGCCGGTCTGCATGATGCGTTGGGCAATACGCCCGGCGAAATCGTTCTGGAAGAAGTTGACGCTCTGTTTGAGCACGTAGCTGTGATTTTGCCAACGAATCAGGTTGGTCATGCCGGGGCTGATGGTCTGGTGCACCAGCAGGTCGTGCAGGCCGACGAAGATCGGGCGCAGCAGCAGGGCCACCACCACCATCCAGATCAGTTCCGAGCCATGCACGCTGAAAAAATCCTTGGGCGGCGTGGTTTGCGCCAGGTCGATAATGCGGCTCAGGTAGTTAAACAGCGACACCTCGATCAGCGCACCGATCAGGCCCACGACCAGAAGCGCGAGAAACGTCGGCCATACCTGACGCAGGTAATACATGTAAAACGCGAAGACGGTGTTGGGCGGGGCAGGGGTAGGGGCGTCTTTGAAGATATCGATCAGTTTTTCAAAACGACGATAAAGCATTGGCTATCACACCCACGCGACGTGGGTTCTCCTTGATAAGTGGAGGCTCTCCCGTCCGGACCGCACGAAGCCCGAAGGCTCCATGCGGTGCAGGTTTCCCGATCAGTTGACGCGTTTGGCGGACTTGATCAGGATCGGGTCGATTGGCACGTTTTCCATGCCTTTCTGAGTAGTGGTGCGGGCGTTGACGATGTTGTCGACCACGTCCATACCCTTGACGACTTTACCGAACACCGCGTAACCGAAGTCACGTGTGCCGTTGTCGAGCATGGCATTGTCGTTGGTGTTGATGAAGAATTGACTGGTGGCCGAGTTAACGTCCGAAGTACGGGCCATGGCAATGGTGCCACGCACGTTGTGCAGACCATTCTGTGCTTCGTTCTTGATCGGGTCCTTGGTCGGCTTCTGAACCAACTGCTGGGTGAAACCGCCACCTTGCACCATGAAGCCCGGAATCACACGGTGAAAAATGGTGTTGCTGTAGAAGCCGCTGTCGACGTAACCCAGAAAGTTCTGGGTGCTGACCGGTGCCTTGGCGTCCGCAAGCTCGATTTCAATCTGGCCGAAGCTGGTATCGAGTACCACGTGCGTGGCTTTATCCGGGGCAGCCATCAGGTTGGCAGCGAACAATACGGAGCAGGCGGTGAGGGCGATTTTTTTCAGCATGTGGCAACAGGTCCTTCGGTAAGAGATATCGACTGTGACCGGCAAGGTAACCACGTTTGGCGCTCTTTGCCCAGCGTGTTAGAGGGTTTGCGCGGCTTCATGCCATCAGCCAGCGCACCGATGGGCTGCACAAGGTTTTCAGACTCCGATGCTGGCGATGAATTCCAGCAGCGTGCGATTGAATTGCTCGGGCTGGTCCAGTGGAGTGGCATGCCGGGAGTCGTTGATGACTACCAGCCGCGCATTGGGCAGGCGTTTGACGTAAGCCTCCTTGAGCGAGACCGGTGTGTAATCGTGTTCGGCCGCGATGACCAGCGTCGGGCAGGTAATGCGCCCCAGTTTGTTTTCCACACCCCAGCCGACAATGGCATCGAAACTGGCCAGATAGGCGCGCTTGTCGTTCTTGCCCCAACGCTCGGCCATCTTGCGCCGCAGGTCGGCCTGTTCCGGCTTTGGAAACAACAGCTTGCCCAGCGCCTCGCCCAGGGTCTGCATGCTGACGATGCGTGACAGGGTCCAGCGTCTGGCCAATTGCCAAAGGTCGCCTGCGCTTCTGACCTTGACCTGTGGCGCGCTGTTGACGATGCACAGGCTCTTGAGCAGGTGCGGTTGATCGACTGCCAACTGAAAGCCGATCATCCCGCCCATCGACAGGCCGATCAGGTGTACCGGACCCAGACGAAGGTGTTCGATCAGCGCCTCCACGTCATTGCTCATGGCCTGAATGCTGTAGCGCCCGTAGGGTTTGTCCGAGCGACCGTGGCCACGCATGTCCATGACGATGACGCGGTATTGCCTGGCCAGTGCCGGGATCTGATATTCCCAGTCCTGACAGCTGGAACCCAGGCCATGCAGCAACAGGACGGGTTCGCCCCGGCCATACTCTTCGTAGTGCAGCGAGCAGTCGTCGTGTTCGAAAAAAGCCATGTGCCTACTCCTGTCAGGCGTGTTGGGGAGCAGTGAGTGCCGTGGTCAGTGGTGCGGTGTCGAACGTGCGGATCAGGTCGATCAGAATCTGCGTGGCCGGGCCCAGCGACCTGTCCTTGCTGGAGTAAAGATAGAAGGTCGGGTTGCGGCTGCCGCCCTTGTCCAGGCGCAGCGGCTTGAGCAGCCCCTCGCGCAGTTCACGTTCGATCATGTGGCGAGGCAGCCAGGCGAAACCCAGACCGTTGCTGACGAAGGTGGCGGCTGTACCGAGGCTGCCGACCGTCCAGCGCTGCTCTGCGCCCAGCCAGCCGAAATCCCGCGGTTGCTGTCTGCCTGAATCGCGAATCACCACCTGCAACTGGCTTTCCAGGTCCTGAAAGGTCAGTTCGCGATTGGCCTGGTGCAGGGCGTGGTCCGGATGCGCGACGGCGACGAACTCGACCGAGCTCATCTCGGTGCCCAGATGCCCGGCAATGCTGTAGCCGCTGATGGCCAGGTCCGCGACGCCTTCAAGCAACACTTCCTCGACACCCGAAAGCACTTCTTCACGCAACCGCACCCGGCAGCCGCGGCTTTGCGGCATGAATGCGGTCAACGCCCTGACCAGGCGTGCCGAAGGATAGGCCGCATCAATCACCAGCCGCACTTCTGCCTCCCAGCCCTGTTCCATATGGTGGGCGAGGTCTTCCAGTTGGCTGGCCTGTTTGACCAGTTGCCGTGAGCGGCGCAGCAGTACACCACCGGCCTCGGTCAGCACAGCCTTGCGTCCGTCGATGCGTAACAATGGCACGCCGAGTTGTTCCTGCATGCGTGCCACGGTGTAACTCACTGATGATTGCGACCGGTGCAGCGCCTCGGCGGCCTGAGCAAAGCCACCGTGGTCGACTACGGCTTGCAATGTGCGCCACTGGTCGAGAGTCACGCGGGGCGCTTTCATGCTGTAATTCCTCTTAATGTGCTGGCTATTTGTCCTACTCTGACAATCCCGTTTTGGAGATCGCCGAATGAATCGACTGTGCTATGTACTGCTGGTCATGTTGCCTGTGCCGGCTTTCGCGTACCCCATCGAGGTGGAAAAGCAGTATCAGGGCGTGAAGATCGATTACGTGACGCACGACGTCTATCACAACATCGGGTCAATCACCGTCAGCAACTACGGGGATGTAGACGCCAAATGTTCGGTGGTGTTCGTCAACGGGCCAGAGGCGCCGCGAACCCGGCGTGTGCAGGTTGGCGCAGGTCAGAGTATCGACGCTTCATCCACGTTCAATCGCAGCATCATCAAGTTGCGAATCAGGCTCACCTGCCAGCCAGCCTGAGAGTAGAGCGCTCTTATGGATAAAACAAATTTATGGATGGGTTGAGCGAGGGTGTTGAAGTCTTTAATCGATAAATCGATTTTATAACGGCGTTGCCGTTGCGTTGTACGCAATTCTGGCCGGAGACCGTGGGAGCGAACCTGTTCGCGAAAGGGCCGGTATGATCGCCGAAAATGCATCGGGTGAAACACCGTCTTCGCGAACAGGTGAAGCGTCGCCGCTTCGCTCCCACGCCCTTCGCGCAGAAGCCTGAAAACTCGGCATTCCGAGCTCTCAGGACTTGTGCAATACGCTCAGCGCAATCAGACGATGATATCGGCCGCTTGCAGACTCTGCACGCCGGTCAGCTGGATTTCAAAGTCCGCGCCGATGTTGTCATCGAGATTGCCGTACAGCACCCCATCGGCAAAGCGAAGCTCGCCGGTGTTGTTGGCGCTGAACGCCGCGTTGCCGATGAACACGAACGCATCGTGGGTATCGGTCAGCGGTCGGGCATCGAAGCCTGTGAAGTCCAGCTTGTCGCCTTCAGCTGCCTTGAAGCCGTTGATGATATCGCGCAGGCCACCCAGACCTGTCTCGTTGCTGTTGTTGAACACGTAACGGTCAGCACCGGTGCCGCCAATCAGCGTATCAGCGCCTGACCCGCCGATCAGCACGTCGTCACCCGCGCCGCCGGACAAGGTGTCATTGCCATCGCCACCGTTCAGGACGTTGGCGTTTTTGTTGCCGGTCAGCGTGTCGGCAAACAGGCTGCCGGTCAGGTTCTCTGTACCCTTGAGCGTGTCCAGCCCGGAGCCGCCGGTGGCCTGTTGAGCGCTGGTGTTCAGCGCAACCGTAACGCCTGCCGTGGCAAACAGATAAGACACCGTGTCATTGCCGTCACGACCGTCCATGACGTTGTCGCCAGCGCCTGCGTAGATCAGGTTATCAAGGGCGTTACCAGTTGCGTTCGCCGCCCCTGTGCCGGTGATGACGATGTTTTCCAGGTTAGCCCCCAGCGTGTAGCTAGCCAGCGAACTGAACACCGTGTCGATGCCGCCCACCTGCTTATCTGCGTTGGTCTCGACCACCCGGTCGGCAGCATCGTCGACGTAGTAACTGTCCGATCCATCGCCGCCGGTCATCATGTCAGCACCTGCAGCACCGTCAAGAATGTTGTTGCTGGCATTGCCGATGATGACGTTCTTCACGGCGTTGCCGGTGCCGTTGATGGCAGACACGCCGGTAAGCACCAGATTTTCCAGGTTTGCGCCCAGCGTCCAGCTGACAGACGACACCACGGTGTCGACCTGCGAGGGCGAGTCGTTGCTTTCGGTGACTGTGTCGAAAGCGTTGTCGACCACGTAGATATCGTTGCCATCGCCGCCGCTCATGTCATCTGCGCCCTGATCGCCATCCAGCACGTCATTGCCGGCGCTGCCCACCAGAGTGTCGTCATCACTGGTGCCGAAGATGTTGCCGCCTTCGTTCTGGCCACCCTCGAAAATGGCGGCCGGGTCGTTGTTGTCGCTGGCATCGCCACGAAAGCCCAAGTCATCGGCAATGAAGTCGGCCAGGCGCTGACCGACGATTTCGGCGGACTCTTCGTGCAGGTGCCAGACGTCATCGGGGTAGACCAGCGGGTTGACCTCGTAACGCAACGGCAGGTCGGTGTAGTCAACTGCCAGCTTGACGTCGGCACGCTCATTGGCGATGGCTTCCTGAGCGTTTCTGACGTATCCGGCACCCTCGACAATAGCGTTGATCTTTTCTTCGGTGTAGCCACGTGCCTTGGCCGCTTCGGTCTGATAGTGGCCGGTTTCGGCCATGTACACGGTGAAGTCGCCTATCTGCGCGTGCAGGTAATCGAACACCTTCAGGGTCGAGGCTTTGTACAGGTCGGCTGCAGCCTGCTTGTCCGTGGCGCGGGCTATTTCCTGCGCGGCTTCTTCACCCTGACCCCAGATAATCCCGGTGGTCACTTTGTCGATAGCCGTTAGTGACGTCAGTTGCGACTTGAGCAGTTCGGTTGCACGCAGCAGCGCAGGGCCAGGCTGATCGGTATCCACCAGCCACCACGAAACACGCTGTTCTTCCTGCGTGCCGGTCGAATAGCCGACCACGGTGCTGCCGCCTACGGCAAGGTCGATGCCATCACCGTTGGCGTCGGTGAACTGGCTGCGCACGTCATAATCGGTGTAACGGGCCAGGTCCTTGACCATTTCCGAGGTGCCGGACTGATTGTCGTCTTCGGTCATGCGCAGCAGGCGCGCGTTGGACTGGCCCAGCGTCGGCAGATAGAGAATCTCCTGAGCCTCGCGCTGGCCGAACACGAAGTCCGCATCGGTCAGGGTGTCGATCAGGTTGCCGCTCAGGGCGATTTCGAAGCGATTGCCGTCGGCATCCGCCGTGGCGGACTTGATGTAAGTCTTGTCGCCCGTTTCGTTGAGGGTCATGTACAGCGTGTGATCTTCGCCGTTGCCCAGCCCCAGGAAACCCAAAGCAGAAACGTCTATTTTGTCCTGGCCGGGGGTGAAGTCATAGATCGTGTCGGTGGCGGTCAGCCCGCCAGCGTCGTAATCGCGGTAGCTATCGGTGAGTGCGCTGTAGACGAACGTGTCGGCATCGGCTCCTCCGTACAGGGCGTCGCGTCCTGCGCCACCGTTAATGATGTCGGCGCCGGTATCGCCGCGCAGCGTGTCGTCACCGCCCAGGCCCAGAATCGTGTCGTTGCCTTCGGTGCCATACAGCGCCTCGGCGTTCTCGGTGCCAGTGAGGGTCCCCGGCGTGACGTTGCCCACATTGATGGCAAAACTGTCGGCGACCGACGCGCCGGTGGCGTCGCTCGCGGTCAGCAATACCGAATAAAGCCCCGATGCCGTGCCGCCCGGTGTGCCGCTGAAGGTCAGAGTCTTGCTGTCGAACTTCAACCATTCGGGCAGGGCGCTGTTATCGGCCAGGGTCGCGCTGTAGGTCAGCGTGTTGCTGTCCGGGTCGCTGAAGCTGCCCGGCTGTACTGCGTAGGAGAACGCTTTCAGCTCGGTGACGTTCTGGTCCATCAGCGGCGTATTGAGCACTGGCGCCTGATTGGCGGCTGAGGCTGTAGAGAAGATGAAGTTGGACGCGCTCAGTTTGTCGGCCAGATTGCCTTGCAAGGCGATCTCGAAGCGATTGCCTGTGCTGTCGACCGCATCGGTCTTGATGTAGGTCTTGCTGCCGTCGGCATTGACGGACAGGTAAATGGTGTTGGCGCTGCCATCGCCCAGGCCGCGCAGGCCGATGCTGGACAGGTCGATGCGGTCTTCGGCCGGGTTGAAGTCGGTGATCGTGTCGCTCTGCTTGGTGCCGCTGGCGGTGTAATTGCGGTAGCTGTCCAGGCGCGAGTTGTAGATGAACAGGTCCGCGCCCGCCCCACCGGTCAGGGTGTCGGCATCGGCTCCACCGGTGATCGTGTCTGCGCCCGCGCCGCCATCGATACGGTCCGTACCGGCGTTACCGTTGATCAAGTCATTGCCGTCAGTGCCGGTCAGCGTATCGCCGCCCGCAGTGCCTTCGATGACCCGCTGGAAGATGAAATGGCTGGCATTGAGCGTGTCTTTCAGGTTGCCGCTCAGGCCCAGTTCGAACCGGTTGCCGCTGGCATCGGCGTCGAGTGATTTGACGTAAGTGCGATCAAGTGTGGCGTTATAGCTGATATTCAGCGTGCCGCCCTTGCCGCTGCCCAGCCCGCTGAAGCCCAGGTTTGAAAGGTCGATGCGGTCCTGGCTGACGTCGAAGTCAGTGACCAGATCGGTGGCGCTGGTGGTCGCCGTACGATAGCTGTCGGTCAGTTGATCGAAGCGAAAAGTATCGGCACCCGCGCCGCCGGTGAGCTTGTCGGCTCCCGCACCGCCAATCAGGATGTCGTCACCCGCACCGCCGTTCAAGGTGTCCTTGCCCGCCAGGCCGAAGATCATTTCGTGGGCCGCGCCACCGTTGATGACGTCGTTGGCCTCGGTGCCATTGACGGTCACCAGCGGGAACGCATCGCCCGCAAAGCTGCCATCGCCATACACCAGGGTCAGCCCCTTGCTGGTGTGGCTGATGGTGTTGCCGACGATGCTGTTGCGATCGGTGCCGTCTTCGTTGCGCTCGGCAACGCCGTAGGTGGAGTTGTCGCTGCCGGTGATCGTGTTGCCACGGATCAGGTTGTCGCTGCCGTTGAAATACTTGCCGGAAACACCCGAGGTGTCGTCGTAAGACTGGATGATAATCTCCGGCACCGGGGCGCCGAGGGAGTTGTTGCTCAGGGTGTTATCAAACACATCCACCCCGGAACTGCCGTAGATGCGCACACCGGCATTGCCGTTGTCGTGAATGTCCAGGCCACTGACAGAGACCTGACTGGACAGCTTGATCAGCACGCCTTCAGCACCGTTGCCATAGACCGCGCCGCCGGTGATGGTGATATTGGCAGGCGAGGGGATGTTTTCACTGCCGCGCTGCACCACGATGCCGGTGCTGCCATTGCCGTAGGCAACGTTGTTGCTCAGGGTGAAATCGTGAGTGCTGGTCACCACGTTGAAGCCGTGACGATCGTTGTTATACGCAACGTTGTTTTCAAACACGCTGTCGCTCAGGTAATCGGCCACGAAGCCGTCCAGGCCGTTGCCATGCGACACGCTGTTTTTGATGACCATGTTGACGGTCTGCTCGTGCGGGTCGAAGCCGTAGCCCGAGCAGTCCTTGATCTCGACGCTGTCGAGCGTAACGTTCGAATCCTTGCCGTCAGAGCCTGGAATGTAACCGTTGAACCAGCCGTCCACCTTGCCGGTGGTGGCGTCACGGTTACCGTCCAGTGTCAGATTTTTCATGCCGAAGTCGTGGGTCTCTTCGCCGTAGGCGGAACGCACGATGCCGGTGACCTTTGTGTCCGAGCCATCCGCAAGCTTGATGACTGTCTCGCCCATGCCCGCGCCCGACAGGGTCACGTTGCTTTTGAGCATCAGGCAGCCGTCGGAAGGCTCCTCGCCACCGGAGACAATGTAGGTCCCGGCTGCCAGCACAACTTCCCCACCACCCGCCGCTGCAGCCGCATCAATAGTTGCCTGAATGGCGGCCGTATCGTCAGTGACGCCGTCGCCCACTGCTCCGAAGTCTTTTGTGTTTAATATCATGGTGTTACTCCAGGCGGCGACGAATGTGGATGAATTTAGTCAATATTGCAGCGTCCGGATGATAAGACCTTTTGTTCAGGAAAAGTTGCTTGATATGGGCTATATTTTCGTCGAAACCGACGACATGTGCGTCAATAATGCGGCTGTCATATTTGTGACGGGTAACGCGGGGCGCGGCGACGGGTTGGCGTCAAAAAGCGGCGGCCGTCGAGTGGACAGTGAGTGACGCAGCCGCTATGGTCGCGCCCTTCAAAAATGGGGGCAGGCATGGGTTATCTACTTATCGTCACACTGATTCAGGCTTTTTCGTTCAGCCTGATCGGTGTCTATCTGGCCGGGCACGTCGACAGTTATTTCGCGGTGCTGATCCGCGTGGTGCTCGCCGGTCTGGTATTCATCCCGCTGACCCGCTGGCGTCAGGTCGAACCGCAGTTCATGCGGGGCATGCTGCTGATCGGCGCGCTGCAATTTGGCGTGACGTATGTCTGCCTGTACCTGAGTTTCAGGGTGCTGACCGTGCCCGAAGTGTTGCTGTTTACCATCCTCACGCCACTGCACGTGACGCTGATCGAAGACGCGCTGAACCGGCGCTTCAACCCTTGGGCCTTGCTCGCGGCGATGGTCGCTGTGCTGGGTGCGGGCGTGATTCGTTACGACGGCCTGGACGGCGACTTCCTCGGCGGTTTTCTGCTACTGCAACTGGCCAACTTCACCTACGCCGCCGGGCAGGTGCTGTACAAACATCTGGTGGCGCGCCACCCCAGCGATCTGCCGCATTACCGACGTTTCGGCTACTTCTACCTGGGCGCGCTGGCGGTGGTATTGCCCGCGTTCCTGATGTTCGGCAACCCGCAACACCTGCCCGAAGCGCCGACCCAATGGATCGTGCTGCTATTCCTCGGCCTGTGTTCGACGGCGCTGGGCATGTACTGGTGGAATAAAGGCGCGTGCATGGTCAATGGCGGCACACTGGCAGTCATGAATAACCTGCATGTGCCGCTGGGGCTGTTGATCAATCTGCTGATCTGGAACCAGCATGAGGACTTCACCCGCCTGCTGATCGGCGGCGGGGTGATTGTGGCGTCGGTATGGATCAGTCGCCTGGGCGTGCGGCGTGTGCCGGAGAGCGTTTCCGGCACGCGTTGAATCAGACGTGCTGACCGCCGTTGACGTGAATCTCCGCACCGTTCACGTAGGACGCGCCAGCCGTACACAGGAAATAGATCAGCGAAGCGACTTCCTCGGGCTTGCCCAGTCGGTGCATCGGCACCAGCCGCTCGACAATTTCCGCAGTGCCGGGTGACAGGATCGACGTATCGATTTCGCCCGGTGCGATGGCATTGACCCGTATCCCGTGCGGGCCGAAATCGAAAGCCATTTCCCGGGTCAGCGCCGACAGGGCCGCCTTGGAAGTGGCATAGGCGACCCCGGCAAACGGGTGAACCTTCGAGCCGGCAATCGAGGTGACATTGATGATGCTGCCCTTGGCTGCCTTCAACTCGTCAAACAGCCCGCGAGCCAGTAGCGCCGTGGAGAACAGGTTGACGTTGAAGACCTTGATCCAGGTGCTGTAATCAGACTCCAAAACGCCCATGCGACCGCCTTCCGCCGTCTTCGGCGAAACCCCTGCATTGTTCACCAGCGCATCGAGCCGCCCGCCGAGCTTGTCCTTGATCGCCGCCATGCTCTCGCTGACGCTGTCGATGTTTTCCAGGTCCAGGTGAATATGGTTGAGCAGACCTTCAGCCCACGGACAGTCATCCACCCAGTTCTGCCTGGACGCCGTGAACACTTCCCAGCCCGCGGCATTGAAATGCTTGACCGTGGCATGACCAATCCCCCGGCTTGCGCCAGTCAGCAACAGCTTTTTCTTGTCGCTCATGAGTGCGTTCCGGTTTTTGAGGGTGGATGCATCATGTTTTTTGGCGGGCGGGGTGTCAACGCTGTTTGTCCGGTGTCAGGCCGCAGAACGCTTGTGGCTAATCCGCTTCAAGACCCTGCGCCACAGCGCCCGCTTCGGCCGGGGTGTTGCTTCGGTCACCACAGTCGGCATGTCCCGCAAGCGAATCCAGGTTTCACTGCGCCAGTGCAGCACGCTCAGCGAGGCGCCCGGCCACTGCAACTGGCTCATTCTGGGGTTATCCAGCGTCACGCTCTGCTGATCATGCAGCACCGTAAGCACCTCATGCGTCAGCCACTGACGCAGCGCGCGGTTCTCCGGCACGTAATGATGAACCAGCAACGCCAGCACGCCGGATTCACTGATCATCAGCTGCCGCTGGCATTCGCCATTGGCCTGCAACCAGACCTCGCGATGCTGATCGGCATCAAGCTTGAGCGTGGCACGCTCGTCCAGCGCCTTGCCCATCAGACGGGCGAGGTCTGCGAGGCAAAACCATGCTTGCGCGTCGGTAAAAATGGCGCGCAGCATGCGGCTGTGACGGAGGAAGAGGGTGGCTTCGAAGTGGGGTGTTTGTGGCACACAGGGGGTTACGGTGAACATGGGTGCAGCTCCTGGATATGAGACTGCCACAAGACGTCGCTAAACGAATGGGTGGCAGCTGTACGAAGGTTAGCGAACCGGTATCCAGGAAACCGGCAGACCCGAAGGTCTCCGACGTACAGCCGCCATAGCACGTGCCTCAAGTCTGGCTCGAAGCAGTGGGTGGGGCGCTGACACGCCTGGATAGAACGGATCGCTAAATCCGGCCGCTGATTTTGCAGCGAACGGCGGGGAGGTTAGCGTGGTGAGGGTAGGGTGGCAAGGGTGTGGGGTTGAAGCGTAGGAAACGGCATTTTTTTGGGTAGGCACGATGCGATTGTTGTATCTTTTTCGAACGGTGTCGCAGAAATCCATTGGGTCAGTCGCGTAAAGTATGTCGCAATAGATGAAGTTGGCCTGACGCTGACCGACCGTAGACCAATAGAGTTCAAGGACAGACAACGTACATGGACTATCAAATGCCGCAATACATCATCAGCCCATCGGGTTGCCTCATTGTTTCTTCTGCTACGGTCTGGCGGGAGTAGGCGCGATGTTTGAAGCAGCACGCTTCGGTGACGAAATATCACACTCCAGCGCCCTGGGAGGCTTCCTGATCGGAGCTGTGCTCGGTATTGCGCTCATCGCGACGGTGGCGATCGCGACCTTCACGTGCGGGTTCGGCGTGGCTCTTCTGGCAGGACTTGCAGCAGGCGTCGGAGGTAGCCTGCTCACCGCCGCAGGAGAGGCCATAGGGAGTATGTTTTCCTCCCCCTCCGGTACGATTCTCACGGCCTCGCCCAATGTGTACATCAACAACCGCAAGGCGGCGCATGTTGAAAAAAGCATCGGTGCCTGCGAGAAGCATCCGGGGCCGATCAGGATTGCCGAAGGCTCGACCAACGTCTTCATCAACAGCGTGGCGGCGGCGCGCAAGGGTGACAAACTCACCTGCGGCGCGACCATCTCCAGCGGCTCCAACAACGTGTTCATCGGCGGCGGCAGATACCGCTACCTGCCGGTAGACGATGAAATTCCTGGCTGGCTGCGCACCACCGTCGATGTGCTGATGGCGGTGGCCGGCGCGGCGGGCGGTATTGCCCAACTGATCAAGGCCGGGACGCAGGCGGGCATGAAAGCCGTGCTGCCCTGCGCATTGAAATTCACCGCAGGCTTTGTGGGCGGCGAAGTCGCCAGCCGCTATGTGGTCGAACCGGTCGTGCGCAGTGCCATCGGTGGCATGACCGGCAACCCGGTCGACACCACCACTGGGCGCAAACTGATTCCAGACGAAATCGACTTCAGTCTGCCCGGCCTGATGCCCATCGAGTGGTCGCGCTTTTACGCCAGCAACCTGGATGTCGACAGCGTACTCGGCAAAGGCTGGGTGCTGCCGTGGGAACAAAGCCTGCGCAAGCACGGCAGCTTCGTTTACCTCACAGACAACCAGGGCCGTACGGTTCCGTTCGTGGACATCGCGCCGGGCCAGCGTATCTACAACCCTCACGAACAGGTGTATCTGGTCTGCACACAAGGCGGTCACTACCTGCTGCAGACGCTGGACAACATCTTCTTCTACTTCGGCGAAGTGCCCGGCGACAACAAGCCGGTCCCGCTGGACCGTATCGAAAACGCACTGGGCCAGTTCCTGCATTTCACCCGCACCGAACAAGGCACGTTGACCGACATCAGCGCCACGGGCGGCGTGCGCGTGCACCTGCATTACGACGAAGTGACTACACGCCTCGACTCGGTCAAGCGCATCGTCAACCACGAGGCCGTCGAAACACTGGTGCAGTACCGCTACGACAGCAACGGCCAGTTGAGTGAAGTGTTCAACCGCAACGGCGATTCCGTGCGCCGCTTCAGCTACACCGACGGCGTCATGACCCGCCACAGCAACGCACTGGGCCTGACCTGCGAGTACCGTTGGGAAACCATCGACGGCCAGCCACGTGTCGTAGAACACCAGACCAGCGACGGCGAGCACTTCCTCTTCCGCTACGACCTCGAGGCCCGTACTACGTGGGTCACCGATGTATTGGGACGCGAGCTGGAGATTCACTACAACAAGGACCACCGCGTCACCTCGAGCCGCGACTACAGCGGCGATCACTACGCCATCGAGCTGGACGACACCGGCAACATGACCGGCCTGACGCTGCCCGACGGCAACCAGCTGACCTTCGAATACGACGAGTTCGCCCGGCTGCTCAAGGAAACCGATCCGCTGGGCCGCAGCATTCGTTACCAGTACCACCACCTGACCACGCTGATCACTCAGGTCGATTACCCCGACGGCAGTACCTGGAAAGCCCGCTACGACGCCAAAGGCAACCTCGTCGCCGAGATCGACGCACTGGGCCACAAGACCGAATACCTCAACGGTGAGGACGGCCTGCCGCACACCATCGTCGACCCGACGCTCAAGTCCAAATACCTGTGGTGGAACACCCTGGCGCAAGTGCAGCGCTTTCAGGACTGTTCGGGCAAAAGCACTCATTACCGCTATGACGAGCGCCTTCATCTGGTGGCCGTCACCGATGCCCTGAACAACACCACCACGCTGGAACGCAAACCCGACGGCGAAGTGCTGCGCATCAACCATCCGGACGGCACCCACGAGACCTTTACCTACAACGAACTGGGCCAGGTCCTGACCCACACCGACGGCAAGGGCCAGACTACCCAACTGCTGCGCAACGGCCGTGGCCTGCCCAAATGGCGACAGGATGCCAAAGGGCAAACCATCACCTACGAATACGACAAGGCCATTCGCCTCGTCGCCCTGACCAACGAAAACGATGCGACCTATCGCTTTGCCTACGACGACGCAGACCGTCTGATCGAAGAAAAACGCATCGACAACCTGACCCGCCGCTTCAGCTACAACCTCGGCGGACACCTGACACAGGTCGAGGAAATTGGCTACGGTGAGAAAGGCGAACAGCCACGGCGCAGCACCCACCTGGAGCGCGACCCGATTGGTCGCCTGTTGGCCAAACTCAACGACGACGCGCGTCAGGACTACGCCTATGACGACGGTGACCGACTGCTGTCAATCGAGCGCAAACCGACGGATACCGGCAGAAAACTGGGCGTCACCGCCGAGAAACTGGAATTCGCTTACGACCTGCTGGGGCGACTGACCACAGAGACCACGCCGCAAGGCGCGCTGGCCTACGAGTACGATCCACTCAGCAACCTGACCACCCTTACCCTTCCTACCGGCCAGCATCTGAACCACCTGTATTACGGCAGCGGTCATCTGCATCAGCTCAACCTCGATGGCCAACTGATCAGCGACATGGAACGCGACGACCTGCACCGCGAGGTCTACCGCACCCAGGGCAAACTCACCAGTTGCTTCGGCTACGACAGCATGGGCCGCAAGGCCTGGCAGTACGCCACAACCCTGCCTGCAGAAAAACTGTCGCAGATTCAGAACCCGCTCATAAAGCCAGAGCGCTACGTCGAACACGCCTACAACCCGGTCCACCGCCGCTACGAATACGATCCGGCCGGTGAACTGAGCCGCACCCTCGACAAACTGCGCGGCGAAACCCAGTACGAATACGAAGCCAACGGCCAGCTGCTGGCGCGCAACACCGGCCGCGTGGTCGACGGCGAAGAATTCCGCTACGACGCCGCCGCCAACCGCCTCAACTTCAACACCAGCCGCTTCGACCACGTCAAAGACAACCGCCTCAAACAGTGGGCGAACCACGAATACAAATACGACGCGTGGGGCAACCTGATCGAAAAAGCCGTCGGCATCGTGCGCTGGCAGACCTTCACCTACGACTGCGAAAACCGCCTGGTCAAAACCGAGACCATGGCTGACACGCAGGTGGAAAGCACCAGTAGCTACCAGTACGACAGCCTGGGCCGAAGAGTCGCCAAACAATCCGAGATCAAAGGCCAGACCGCCCACAAACGCTTCCTCTGGCAAGGCTTGCGCATGCTGCGCGAAGAAAGCCCGGGACAGAGCAGCCTGTATATCTACGAGCCCGGCAGCTATGCGCCGCTGGCGCGCGTGGATGAAAAAGAAGGCGAGGTAGAGAACAAGGTTTACTATTTCCACACCGACCAGATCGGCACACCGCTGGAAATGACCGACGCCGAAGGTCAGATCGTCTGGCAGGCGAAGTACCGGGCCTGGGGGGCGGTTGAGAAGCTGGTTGTGAACGAGGTTGAGCAGAACCTGCGGTTTCAGGGGCAGTATTTTGATGTCGAGACGGGGCTGCACTACAATACGTTTCGGTATTATGACCCGGAGATTGGGCGGTTTATAACGCAGGATCCGATTGGGTTGTTGGGTGGGTTTAATTTATACATATACGCTCCAAACTCTACAGGCTGGATAGACCCCATTGGCTGGGTAAAGGTATACCGGAACCTAAGACCAGACGAGCTTGTAAGCGACGGTATCTCTGCCAAAAACCCTGGAAGAGGCATGTCACCCGCGGGCCATGTTCGCAACGGCAGCTCACCTAACTTCAAAGGATCTCAGTATGTCTCTACGACCACAGACATGGAAGTTATAAATAAGTATAAAGGAGCGGGACAAACCACTGTAAGCTTTGATACTGATGATGTAGTACACGACAGCCACGGTAACAAAAGTATTGTAGATATTTCTACTCCTGACAAGGCTACCTCGGCGGGACTGAAAGGTCCAGCCGCTCACTATGCGGCGGCATCAAGAGAAATATTAGTCGAAGGGCATGTTCCATCAAGCAAGATCACTATTTGCTAAGGTAATAAATATGAACGCTGAAATCGCCGTTGATCTGATCGATGCAAGACTCTTGGGAGCAGACTCTATTCCAGTAAAAATACGGACTAGGGCCAAAGTTTCTGAAAAAGAAGTTGCTGAGTTATTTTCAGCCATTGACTTTATAATTAGCT
Source organism: Pseudomonas savastanoi (assembly GCF_020917325.1). Classification (NCBI taxonomy): domain Bacteria; kingdom Pseudomonadati; phylum Pseudomonadota; class Gammaproteobacteria; order Pseudomonadales; family Pseudomonadaceae; genus Pseudomonas; species Pseudomonas savastanoi. The sequence goes on along the minus strand of NZ_CP076652.1, from coordinate 4,491,076 downwards.
ACTACAGTGAAAAAGACATTATCCCCAAAAGGATAGCACTAGCTTTCGTTGACATATATGTCAACTTCAATGTCTCGGATGACTTTTACAATGAAAGCGAAACTCAAAGATACGAAGATATTGGAATAGCACTACAAGAAAAAGCATATGAGCTATTTGAATAAGCAGTACACAACTGAATAGTTCAGTGGATTGATCTTCATCGCCGTACGTTCAAGACTGGCGTTGTTGAGCACGGGATAATCGATAGTGAGTATTTCGATTGCCGTTACGACTTCAAACAGCGTACATCGTGAGCAGTCGATATGCTTGGGCGTAAATTTGAGATTCATTACAACAAAGACCGGCGCGGCGCCTCCTGCCGCGATTACAGCGGATTCGGGTGATTATCTCCCACCGTAAGCCGTATCTGAAGGATGGAGACCCTCGAAAAGGCGATGGCTCCTGCCAAGACTTATTTTTTGTTAATACAGCTTGAACAGTGATGGCTACCTTTTACGTAAATAGATAGCCTATGCTCTCACCCACCTGAACTGTCAGAATTTGATATTCGTACATGCTAACCACGCCTTCCTAAAAGGCCTATACTGATGGTTTTTTTCTTTACGGACACCGTCACACTTGCGGTATTCGATCTCGACGCCCTCAAACACAGGGTGGAAGATACCTGCGATTGGTGGAGTATTGCAGAAGATGAGCTACTTGAAACAAACAAAGGAAACATTGCTTGCTTTGGCCTCGGCCAGGATGGAAGGTATGATGTCGAAATACTGACGACCTATCAAAAGAATGTCACATCCTGTGGGTACTATCCGGCTAGGCGAGTATGTCGGATTACTGCTTTTTAAAAACTTGGTGGTTTTACAGTTGAGCTCGGTTGCCGCTTCTTAAAGAACGAGGTCAGAGGCTTTAAGAAACGGTGTCTGGGCGAACCTGCGCTACATGTCTCTTGTTGTAGGCCAGTTGATCAGCGACATGGAGCGCGACGATCTTCATCGCGAGATCTACCGCACCCAAGGCAAGCTGACCAGTTGCTTCGGCTACGACAGCATGGGGCGCAAAGCGTGGCAGTACGCCACAACCCTGCCTGCTGAAAAACTGTCACAAATCCAGAACCCGCTCATAAAGCCAGAGCGTTATGTCGAACACGCCTACAACCCGGTCCACCGCCGCTACGAATACGACCCGGCCGGCGAACTGAGCCGCACCCTCGACAAACTGCGCGGCGAAACCCAGTACGAATACGAAGCCAACGGCCAATTGCTGGCGCGCAACACCGGCCGCGTGGTCGACGGCGAAGAATTCCGCTACGACGCCGCCACCAACCGACTCAACTTCAACACCAGCCGCTTCGACCACGTCAAAGACAACCGCCTCAAACAGTGGGCAAACCACGAATACAAATATGACGCGTGGGGCAACCTGATCGAAAAAGTCGTCGGCATCGTGCGCTGGCAGACCTTCACCTACGACTGCGAAAACCGCCTGGTCAAAACCGAGACCATGGCCGACACGCAGGTGGAAAGCACCAGTAGCTACCAATACGACAGCCTGGGCCGACGCGTTGCCAAACAGTCCGAGATCAAAGGCCACACCGACCACAAACGCTTCCTCTGGCAAGGCCTGCGCATGCTGCGCGAAGAAAGCCCCGGCCAGAGCAGCCTGTACCTTTATGAGCCCGGCAGCTATGCGCCGCTGGCCCGTGTTGATGAGAAAGAGGGCGAGGTAGGGAACAGGGTTTACTACTTCCACACCGACCAGATCGGTACACCGCTGGAAATGACCGATGCCGAAGGGCAGATCGTCTGGCAGGCGAAGTACCGGGCGTGGGGGGCGGTGGAAAAGCTGGTTGTGAACGAGGTTGAGCAGAACCTGCGGTTCCAGGGGCAGTATTTTGATGTCGAGACGGGGCTGCACTACAACACGTTTCGGTATTATGACCCGGAGATTGGGCGGTTTATAACGCAGGATCCGATTGGGTTGGATGGGGGGGATAACCTTTACAAATATGTTCCAAATCCCACAGCATGGGTTGATCCATGGGGCTGGGCTTGCAATCGTCCGGGGGGCTATAAATCAGGTGATGTCGATACCCATGGCAATTTATCACCGGGCGTAAACAGAGCGCCTGGTAATAAAAACATCCCAAGTGATAAATCAGTTCAGTCACACCACTTTATTCAGGATGAGTGGGCAAAGAGGAATGTAGCAGGATATAAGCGTAACGCAGCGCCAGCAGTTTTATTAAAAAGCTCCTCTGGAGAATCACACGCTATTGTTTCATCACTTCAACGAACCAGACGCAGATTGGGCGGATTTAACGGCACCATTAAGGAAGAGTTTGGAACCGCATACAAAGAGCTAATAGACTCTGGAGTTAGTCCTAGCGTAGCAAAGAAAGCTGCGAGCAGATCATATAAATACTTCGACTCCTTGGGAGCATTTGACTAATGATATCCTTCACTGAAAAGAACAGCCCTGCCAACGTAAATGAAATAGAATCCGTCTGCAAAGAGTTAGGGATCTCAGAAAAAAACTGGTTGAGAACATTTTGGTCTGAATGCAATGGGGCGGTATTAGAAGATCAAATCGTAATTTATCCTATTGATCAAATTGTCGAGCGTAACAAAACATATGAAATAGATATAAATTTCCCCGAGTACATTTTGATTGGAGATGACTCTGGAGGCGGATTAATATTAATCCCCAAAAAAGGCTTGGAAAAATTCTACTTTATAGGGTCTGGAGATCCCTTTATTAATGACGCTGAAGTATTTGACTCCATTGAAAAGCTAACTGCCTACGTGATGGCTGATGCAGATAGTGATAGTGATAGTGATAGTGATAGTGGCAACATAGTTTCAGTCGCAGAGATCAAGCCGTCAGCATCTGACGTACTGAAAATTAAAAAAGATTTTAATTTAGACTATTCAATAGCACTGCTAACTAAAAAACTAGAAAAAAAAGAAGAGATCATCTCGGAAAATGTGAAACTTATTAAGTATAAATCCGCATTAGACTTACACAGGAAATTTGTTAGATTCTCATCAAAACCCTGATTTCAAAAGCTAGCACTAACATGCGGACTCAAAATAAATTTTTATTGATTTTTCACACTTAATCCATAAAAGTAAAAAATTACATAAATACCGACTAGCTCACCTTATTTTGAATAAGTAATGCTAGCGATCTTTAAAAACTTAGATTTATTCCTTCTTAAAGATATCGTTTTATTTTTAATCGTAGCTTGGCAGTGGCTTTAATAAGACAGTTTAATCCTAAACACCAACTGATCAGAGACATGAGTATTGGGGCTATCGCCCCCAAGGCAAACTCACGAGCTGCTTCGGCTACGACAGCATGGGCCGCAAGGCCTGGCAGTATGCAACCACCCTGCCCGCCGAAAAGCTGTCGCAGATTCAGAACCCGCTCATAAAACCAGAACGCTATGTCGAACACGCCTACAACCCGGTCCACTGCCGCTACGAATACGACCCGGCCGGCGAACTGAGCCGTACCCTCGACAAACTGCGCGGCGAAACCCAGTACGAATACGAAGCCAACGGCCAGTTGCTGGCGCGCAACACCGGCCGAGTGGTCGACGGCGAAGAGTTCCGCTACGACGCCGCCGCCAACCGCCTCAACTTCAACACCAGCCGCTTCGACCACGTCAAAGACAACCGCCTCAGACAATGGGCGAACCACGAATACAAATACGACGCCTGGGGCAACCTGATCGAAAAAGTCGTCGGCATCGTGCGCTGGCAGACCTTCACCTACGACTGCGAAAACCGCCTGGTCAAAACCGAAACCATGGCCGACACGCAGGTGGAAAGCACCAGTAGCTACCAATACGACAGCCTGGGCCGACGCGTTGCCAAACAGTCCGAGATCAAAGGCCACACCGACCACAAGCGCTTCCTCTGGCAAGGCCTGCGCATGCTGCGCGAAGAAAGCCCAGGCCAGAACAGCCTGTACCTTTACGAGCCCGGAAGCTATGCGCCTCTGGCGCGTGTTGACGAGAAAGAAGGCGAAGTCGAGAACAAGGTTTACTACTTCCATACCGACCAGATTGGCACACCGCTGGAAATGACCGATGCCGAAGGTCAGATCGTCTGGCAGGCGAAGTACCGGGCCTGGGGGGCGGTTGAGAAGCTGGTGGTGAACGAGGTTGAGCAGAACCTGCGGTTTCAGGGACAGTATTTTGATGTCGAGACGGGGCTGCACTACAACACGTTTCGGTATTATGACCCGGAGATTGGGCGGTTTATTACGCAGGATCCGATTGGGTTGTTGGGTGGGTTTAATTTATATCAGTATGCGCCCAGTCCTATCGGTTGGATTGATCCGTTAGGGTGGGTTACCTATAATACTATGCAAGCTCTTTCGGGCTTTCAAAAGCACCATATAATTCCTCAGCAATTAGCAGGTCACAATGCTATTAAGGCAGCAGGAATGAACATTCACAAAGTCTCAAATATTATCTACTTACCTAAATATGCTGAAAGTCATCCTACCAGAACGATTCATCGAGGCTCTCACGCAGACTATACTACTTCTGTTGAACAACAGCTTGATTCGGTTCATAAGTATGGAGTGGAAAACGGTTGGACCAAGGGTGATTATGACAAAGCAGTAAATCAGATTATCGCTGCTGAGCGTAAAGGACTGCGTTCTGGCACTACGATGTTAAATTCTGCGTCTGTAAGAGGTGTTGCTTGTGGCTAAAATCTTTATTCTGAAAATATCTGAATCTTATCCAGAAAGCTATTGGTTTAAGAGCAAGATTTTGACAGGTCAAGACTCAATTCTCCTAAAGACTGGGGTGGAGGTAAATGAGGAGTTGTTAATTGAGTTTACGCTGACTTCAAGAGCTAGTATTGACAAGGTTCTTAAGTATGATTTTTTTTTCAGCGACGGACCTAATTTTATTAGCTCCAGGCTTCATCAGTTATTATTGGATGCCAAGATTATGGGTGTTCAATTTCTTGATGCAGACATCTACATGGGTGGAAAGAAATATGACGGCTATAAAGTTTTCAATATAACTTCAACGCTCAGCGTATTTGATAAAGAGAAATCTAAAAGCGAGCCAATTTTGAGCTATCTGCCAGATGGCCCTCAAAAGTATACTGAGATTTTTCTGAGGGATGATATTGATATGTTGGTAGATGTTTTTAGGGCGGATGAAGATTTTACAACTATGTTAGCTTCCGCTCGCTTTAAGGAAATATGCGAGCTTAATGAAGTGCGTGGTTTAGAATTCAAAAAGAGTCTTTCCAAGGCCTGACGTCTATGGATCAGTCTCGTTTTGCTGACGTCAGAATCTAGTGCTCTTTAATAAAAAATAATCAACGTTAGTGGCTGCCAACCTTGCCTCAGCCACTAGCTTTCTTGCTTCATTAGGTAGTTAATTCAAAAATCAATACCATCATCTTATCCCTCAGGTCGATTACCCCGACGGCAGTACCTGGAAAGCCCGCTACGACGCCAAAGGCAATCTCGTCGCCGAGATCGATGCGCTGGGCGACAAGACCGAATACCTCAACGGTGAGGACGGCCTGCCGCACACCATCGTCGACCCGACGCTCAAGTCCAAATACCTGTGGTGGAACAACCTGGCGCAAGTGCAGCGCTTTCAGGACTGTTCGGGCAAAAGCACTCATTACCGCTATGACGAGCGCCACCACTTGGTGGCCGTCACCGATGCACTGAACAACACCACCACGCTGGAACGCAAACCCGACGGCGAAGTGCTGCGCATCAACCACCCGGACGGCACCCACGAGACCTTTACCTACAACGAACTGGGCCAGGTCCTGACCCACACCGACGGCAAGGGCCAGACTACCCAACTGCTGCGCAACGGCCGTGGCCTGCCCAAATGGCGACAGGATGCCAAAGGGCAAACTATCACCTACGAATACGACAAGGCCATTCGCCTAGAACCGTAGCGGAGTATAAGGACAGCATGCGTTATCAGGGTGCGGGCTATATGGCCTTGCCAATGGTTATAAAACCGACCAAGGCAAACCCGCATGCCCCAACGGGAGAGCTCAGGGCAGGCCTTGATGATCAGCCACTGAGTAATGTTGCCCTGTAGAATTTCTGTATGGTACGAAAATAGCTGCTGGCGATCTGGTAAGTAATCTGTCCTCGGCATGCAGTTCACACTGGAGGCAACATGTTCGACAAAGGCATCTGGCTGAACCAACCCCGACACTGGAACGTGGCGGAAGAGCGCCTGACAGTCACCACAGACCCGCAAACCGATTTCTGGCAGCAGACGCACTACGGCTTCTGCCGCGACACCGGTCATTTTCTGGGTGTTTCGGTGACCGGTGATTTCACTGCGCAAGTGCATGTGCAGGGGGATTTCAAGACGCTTTACGATCAGGCGGGCTTGATGGTCCGCATTGACGAGCGCAACTGGGTCAAAACCGGCGTTGAAGTCAGCGACGGAGCCCTGATGCTGGGCAGCGTTCTGACCTGCGGGCAATCGGATTGGGCGACTGGTGCGTTTGATGAGTCGTCATCCTGCGTCTGGCTGCGAGTCACCGTCGCCAAGGGCGTTATGCGTATTCAGCACTCCAGCGACGGGCTGCGCTGGCCGCTGCTGCGCCTGGCACCATTTCCCGTGAGTGAGTCTTATGCCGTAGGCCCAATGTGCTGCAGCCCGGAGCGGGGAGGGCTGGAGGTAGTGTTCTCTCATTTCGAGGTCATGCCTGCACTGGGTAAGGATTTGCATGATCTGACGTGAGTTGCTTACCGGTAGGCTCTTACCGGCCACTGCTGGCTGCGCATAGGTCTACCTTCGGACCTCAGTTGTGCATAGTTCTGATTCCTCAGCCTTAACTTTCTACAGAAAGTAGCTGTAGTTTAACTATGAGCAGTCGATACCCTCAGGTGTTTTTCCTCTTTGCCTTGGTGTGACCTTGAATAGACCTGTCCTGATTTTTTGCGTGGCTTTTCTTACCGGATGTGTGGGCCACTATCAGCAAGCTAAGTTGACGGAGCCCCACGCCACGATAGAGGCCGCGTGGGGTAAAACTGACTTTCTCCACGAAGGGTTTCAAGGGTACTGGGCTTACTACGATAGTCGTTGCCAAGACACAGATGAGACCGGCGCTCTGGGTGGTGTCTCTCAAACCGACCCTGAAAAGAATCGCTTTCTGATTAAGCCCGAGAAACGCATTTATCTGAATTCACTCATTGTAGGGGTCAAACGACTAGAGGATCGCAACCGGACTTGGGTGCAGATAAGCTGTTTGAACGTCAGCAGCTTCATTCCTAAGGAGGGAGCGACCTATAAGGTGACTCCGTCAGCTTTCGACGGCCAATGTTCGTTAGCGGTGATAGATCGGCAGACAGGGAAGCCGCCAGCTTCGCTCATGGTCGAGCCTGTAAGGAAGGAGTGTGGGCTTTAACAGGCCTATACTGAAACGCCCCGCTGGCTTCACCGTAATCATACCCATACCGTGGTGCACGTGAAGCATGTGCCAGGTATCTCGTTGGCGAATGGTTTCACCACTCATTGCATGTGCTGCGTATTCAGCACTCCAGCGACGGGCTGCGCTGGAGGTGGTGTTCTCTCATTTCGAGGTCATGCCTGCGCTGGGCAAGGATTTGCATGATCTGACGTGAGTGACTCTTCAGCCGGCCATTGCAGGCCCGCTGAAGAGCGACATGCTCACCTTGTTTTACTTAACAACGGTGAACTTGCAGTTTTCAGGTGATGTTTTTTCACATACGTTATAGACGAGACCCAAAAAACCATTTTCTTTTTTCCAGGTACCGCCTGCAGTTTTCACAGTGAAATCCTTATTGTTTTTAGCGGTAAAGCGCATGTCCAGCATCTCGCGCCCACCGATGTTGTAGGTACAGTATTGCAGCATCTGAGGCGCGTCTGCGCTCTCTTGAATAGCGATGGCCAGTTCAAAGGACTGCACAGGCATTTTCTTTTTTACAACGCCTTGCAGCACGCCGGTCCACTCGCCGTCATTGCCGCTCGCCCGGTATACACCGGGTGAGACCTGCTCGATCTTCGCGACGGTAGGGCAGTTTTCCGCCGCTTGAGAGGTCAGGGACATGCCCAGCAGGCAGGTAGCAATTGCGGCGCTGATTAATACTTTTTTCATGATATTCCTTTAATTGAAAAACTCAATTCTTGATGTGTGTAGGCTTGCGTGCGGTTTTTTTGCGTGGTTAGGCGGTAAACTTTTTGGATTCGCTAGTGGGTTACATGTTTCTATCGGATGCGTGGCAGCAACTGTGTTGCATGTTGTCTCGTTACTAAAGATGTCTGTATTTCGGCAGTTACTTGACCATATGCAATTTAGGTAGGGCTATCTTAGTTGCCAGGCTGTTTCCTGTCTGTGCCTTCAGGCCTTAATTGTTTGTAGGAAATGGCGCTGCTTATATTCGGATAATGGGCTGGCGGAGGTCTCTCATCGCTGACTATTTTCTTTGCGGAATAACTCGACCGACCATTCGATAAGGTGCGCGATTGCGCCTTTGCGCTTGGTGACACGCTGGCAAACCAATGCCAGCCATCAGCACTACAAAAAACGCCGAGGCCCGCCGACTTTCTAGCACGAAGAAAAATGGGCACAGTACGCGCACCGGTCCCATTAGGTTGCTGACAATTAAGAACCCATCATCGATTGAACGTGGTGGCGGTCATGTTAGGCGCAGCACCGCTGGTTCGAACACTGTCGACAGCCACCCCGCATGCCCCTGTGCACAATGTTTCAGCATGAGAGGCGAGCTGAGCCGCTGGGCAAGCAAATGCATTTGCCGACAGCGATAGCATCAGCCGCCACTCACGTGGTTAATATCATTGTGCCGGTGGTTTGTACCCTGCAAGCATTTTCAATACCTCATCATGGGCACCGCTTGCTTCGGCGAAGCGCAATGGCTTGGCGCGCTCCACTATAAGTTCTGACGGGGTCGGAGAGATCTCGAGCAGGTCGAAGATTTGATCCAGAAACTCTTCCAGAGGCATCGCGTGCTCGTCATTTTCCTGCCCGAGCAATGTGGTGCGTACACCCGGTGGTGCAAGCTCGATAACCTCGATCGGCGAGCCCTCTAGCTGCACTCGAAGACTTTGAGTGAACGAATGAACGGCCGCTTTGGTTGCGCTGTAGGTTGGTGTCGCAGGCAGCGGAACGAATGCCAACGCCGAACTGACATTCACGATCGTTGCACTGGGCTGCTTGATCAACTGTGGCGTGAATGCATACACCATGCGAATAGTGCCGAGTAAGTTGGTTGTCACGATATCTTCGGCTGTGCTCAGGTATTGCGGATCAGTCAGATCCTCCCAGTGCATGATGCCTGCGTTGTTGATGAGAACGTTCAGATGCGGGTGGCTGATCGCAAGCGCCTCGCTGCTGCGCTGGATTGATTGTGTATCGGAGACGTCCAGCAATATCGACTCGATACCTGGATGTTCTGACACAATCTTGTCGAGAAGAGCCTTGCGACGTCCCGCGATGATGACAGTGTTGCCCGCTTTTTGAAGCCTGAGGGCCAGCCCGAGGCCTATGCCTGAGGTGCCGCCAGTAACCAGAATCGTATTGCCAGTGCCGTTCATAGTAAACTCCGGAAATAATGCTTAAGCGGACACTTGTCCACTTGAAGGACATTACCGGACAGGTGTCCGCTTAGCAATCCAATCAAGGAAAATCTTTGCTCATGACTGACGAATTGGTGATGCGTTCTGACGCCAGGAAGAACCGTGAACGGATACTGGAGGTCGCAGTGGTTGAGCTGACCAGCGATCCTGCTGTGGCGCTAAGCGCAATTGCGAAGAAGGCCGGGGTAGGGCAGGGAACGTTCTATCGCCATTTTCCTACTCGAGAGAAACTGGTATTCGAGGTTTATCAATTCGAAATGCAGCAAGTGGCGTCGTTGGCGGAACAACTGCTCGCTACTACCGCCCCCAGGCAGGCCCTTCGGGAGTGGATGGACCACCTCGTTGAATATGCAATGACTAAGGCGGGTCTCGCCACCGCTATTCGGCAGGCCGCGTCTGTTTATGAATTTCCAGGGCAGTCCGGATACGCACCCGTTCAGGCGGCCGCCGAGCTGCTTTTGCGGGCCAATGAAGCTGCTGGAACGATTCGTAGCGGTGTAACTGCCGATGACTTTTTTCTCGCCATTGCAGGCATATGGCAAGTTGATTCTCAAAGTGAATGGCGCTCACGCATCACCAGATTGTTGAACCTGGTGATGGATGGTTTATGTGCAGGCAGCCCCGAAAGCTTGAACAAGAACGTCCAGCTCTAAAGCCGCAAACCCTAACCGTCATGCCGTATTTGAACGGCATGACCAAGGTGCTCCCAGGGTTACTTTTGCGCCAATAATGCTTTTCTCGCTGTTTTTTCATCTTTCATCGCGGCGATTTCACGCTCGCAGGCCTCGACATCGAACGAGTTGTCCCACTTGGCAATGGCGAGGGTGCCGATGCCGTTACCGATCAGGTTGGTCACGGCCCGCGCTTCGTTCAAAAACCGGTCAATGCCCAGAAGTAATACAAGACCTACCAGAGGAATGGAGTGGATGGTTGTGAGCGTTGCAGCCAGCGTCACAAACCCCGCACCCGCCACTCCGGCCGAGCCTTTGGACGTCAGCAGAAACACCCCCAGTAGAATCATCTGATCTACAAATGTCAGTGGCGTATTGGTCGCCTGAGCGATGAAAATGGCGGCCATTGTGAGGTAGATACAGGTGCCGTCCGCGTTGAAGGTGTATCCCGTTGGCAGCACCATGCCCACTACCGACTTTTTGCAGCCAAGCTTTTCAAGCTTGGCCATCATTCGCGGCAGCACGGCTTCTGTCGAGCAGGTGCCCAGTGTGATGAGAATTTCATCCTTGAAGTAGCGGAGGAATTGCATCAGCGGCATGCCCGACCATCTGGCAACCGAGCCCAGCACCACCACGATGAAAATCAAGGTAGTAACGTAGAGGGCGACCAGCAACTGCCCGAGTGACAGCAGAGTACCAATTCCGTATTTGCCGATCGTGAACGCCATGCCGGCACCAGCACCCAGAGGGGCCAGGCGCATGACCATTGCAACGATCCTGAACAGACCTTGCAGGAACAAATCAATGGTATTGATCAACGGCTTGCTGGTTTCGCCCATTTGCACCAGTGCAATACCCATCAGTACCGAAAGCAGGATCACCTGAAGCATCACGCCATTGGAGAACGCGCCAAGAAAGGTATTTGGGATAATATTGAGAAAGAACTCGATAGTGCCTCCTTGCTCACTGGCAGCCTGGCTGTACTTGCTGATAGCACTGTCATCAAGCGTACTGGCGTTGATATTCATACCCGCGCCAGGCTTCACAATGTTGACCACAATCAGGCCAATCACCAGCGCGATGGTTGAAAGAATCTCGAAGTAGACCAGCGCTTTAACACCGATCCGTCCGACTTCTTTAATACTGCCCATCTTTGCGATGCCTACAACCACCGTACCGAAAATGATGGGTGCCAACAGCATTTTGATCAGCTTGATGAAACCATCGGCAAAGGGCTGGAGCTTGGCGCCGACATCAGGCACGAAGTAACCGATGGCTGCACCGATCACGATGCCGATCAGCACTTGCACATACAGCTGGCTATACCAGCGGGTTTTGGAGATTTCCACGGAAGCACCTCATTTTATTTTTGTGATGGGCATGTGGCTTGGCGTCAGTAGGTGACGCCTGATGCTGCGGCCTCTCTCAAGGAGGCCGCAGATCTAGGGAGATCAGCCTTCGCCCAACTCGCGCATGACTGCGTACAAGGCGGACTTGGCTTCGAAGCCAACACCTGGAATATCCGGCAGGCCGACATAACCGTTTTCTACCTTGATCCCGTCCGCAAAACCGCCGAAAGGCTGGAACACATCCGGGTAAGATTCGTTACCGCCCAAGTGCAGGCCGGCTGCGATGTTCAGGGACATCTGGTGACCACCATGTGGAACTACGCGGCGGGAAGACCAACCCATTTCTTCCATTACCTTGAGGGTGCGCATGTACTCCACAAGCCCATAGGACAGAGCGCAGTCGAACTGCAGATAGTCGCGATCAGGACGCATACCGCCGTGGCGTAACAGGTTACGGGCATCCTGGTGGGAGAACAGATTTTCACCGGTAGCCATGGGCAGTTCATAGTGATTGGCAAGCTCGGCCTGCAATGCATAGTCCAGCGGATCGCCAACCTCTTCGTACCAGAAGAGGTTGTACTTCTTGATGGCTTTGGCGTAAGCGATTCCGGTCTGAAGATCGAAACGACCGTTGGCATCGACCGCCAGTCGACGACCGTCCCCAACCACTTCAAGCACCGCTTCGATGCGACGGATATCCTCATCCAGTGGCACTGCACCGATCTTCATCTTGACGACGTCGTAGCCCCGATCCAGATAACTCTGCATTTCTGCCTTGAGCTTGGTCTGGTCTTTGCCAGGGTAGTAGTAGCCACCCGCGGCGTAGACCCAGACCTTGTCATCGGCGACACCTTCGCGATAGCGGTCGGCCAGCAGACGATACAAAGGTTTGCCTTCAATCTTGGCAACAGCATCCCACACAGCCATGTCGATCGTGCCCACTGCAACCGAGCGCTCGCCGTGGCCGCCCGGCTTCTCGTTAGTCATCAGGGTTTTCCAGATGGCGAACGGATCGAGGTTGTTGTTTTCATGATCGACAAGGGTGTCCGGGTCAGCTTCCGTGATGCGCGCCAGGAAACGATCACGCATCAGTGCGCCCTGGCCATAGCGACCATTGGAGTTGAAGCCGTAGCCGATAACAGGTTTACCGTCGCGAATCACATCGGTAATCACAGCGACGACCGAGCAGGTCATTTTCGAAAAGTCGATGTAGGCGTTGGCAATAGGGGAGGCGATAGAAACAGTTTTTTCACGAATGTCTACGATGCGCATGACGGGCTCCTCTTGTTGTTTGTGAGCGCCACGTTATGCGTTGCGACGCCACCCGCCCAATGCTATTAATGCCGCACCCTATGCACAGGAGGCATGGCCCTTGGAACTCGTCTGGCTTGAAGACCTTTCAGCGCTCGCGGAGTACGGCAGCTTTGTTCGTGCCGCTGAAGCACGCCATGTCACCCAGCCGGCGTTCAGCCGAAGAGTTCGTTCATTGGAGAACTGGATGGGGGTGGAGTTATTTGTCCGCACACCGCAAGGAGCCACCCTCACCGAGGCCGGAAGGCAGATTTTGCCCAGTGCTCAGGAAGCTGCCCGGCACTTGTACCGAATGCGCAGTGAGGCTCAAGAAGTCGCTGGCGTGGCAGCCAGGTCGTTGCGGTTTGCAGCCACTCATTCTCTGTCGTTCACGTTCTTTCCCAAGTGGCTCAGAACCGCAGAAAACGGTGCCCCGATCGAGGCCGTACAACTGCATTCCGACAGCATGGCTGCTTGTGAGCAGATGCTGATACATGGTCAGGTGCAGTTTCTGCTCTGCCACCGCCACCCCGACGTTCCGCCTCTCCTGGCCCCTGATCATTTTGTCAGCAAGAAGGTGGGTGAGGACGTTCTCGTTCCGCTTGCAAGCGCCTCCGCCAACGTCGGCACCTCGCCTGCGGCGTTGCCCTACCTCGCGTACACCCACGAATCCGGACTAGGCCGTATCGTCGCCCACCGACTGCGCGGCAAGGAAGATTACCTGCACCTCAAACCACTGTTCAGCAGCCATCTTGCGGCGGTGCTCATGTCCATGGCCCTGGAAAGCAAAGGCGTAGCGTGGTTACCCAAGAGCCTCACCGAACAGGAGGTTCTTGATGGTCGCCTGGTCAGAGCGCTGGACGAAAGCTGGGATATACCACTGGAGGTTCATCTGACCCGGCCAAAAGCATTGTCCAGTCAATCGGTCGAAGAGTTCTGGGGGAGGGCGGGACAGTGATCCGCGAGATTGTTCAATCAAAGTCAATGGCTGCGAGCTGCTTCGGCTTTAAAAGCGCCCGCATCTCGGCCATGACCTGATCGTTTGGAATATTAGGCGCTGGTTAGTTGATTGAGGCTTGGACCTGCGTACGAAACCACTTGTCATAGCGGGTGTCCTGTTCCTCAGTTTCAAATTCCGGCGCGATTGGAGAAATTCGAGCGCTCATGCTCAAGGCCCTGCACGCACACCTTTCTCCTGCGCCTCCTTTATAAGCCGCTCACGGTCTTCAGGAAGTAGCATCCGCGCCTCAACCAGCGAGTCTGCAACTTTACTCACCGCAGACACATAAGCCTCCTTCGTGGGGTAGCGTTCCTCCAGGGAAGGGCGAGGATCTCCTGCCACGATTCGCTCTTTCTTGGTCGCGGCAAACGGGAGGAAGCTGCCTTGGAAGTTGCAAAAGCCGCCATCAAAAAACTCGGGCCGGAAGGCGTTCCAACCCGTGTAAGTCCCGATGGGGGCACCCAGATACACATCCCGAACGCCACCAACATCAATTCCGTCTGCATCCACTTGAGGTACCAAGAGGCCGTAACTACCAACCCCCGATTTCGGCGGCTCGTTTGTGAGAATGCCAGAGCTGTCTTCGGGACGAAAGCCAGGTCCAAAATCAAGCACTTGCAGGCTATTGACGGCACCGGTATAGCGGAGCGCGGGGCGCGTGACGCCGCCATAATTGGTCGCGGGGATGAGCGGGAAACTGACCCTGTCCGCCGGCACCAGTGTGCCGTCCGCCACAGAGGGCTTTATCGAAGCGGGCGGTGTTGTCTCGTCACGAACCCAGCCAACGAGGTTGATGAACGCTGCGCGCATTGTCCAGGTGTGTGGGTTTGGATTTGATTGGACCTGGCAAAGCCCAAAGGGTGGATTAGCCGGGAGTGGCAAAGACGGCGGTGCATGCTGCGTACTTGCCATAATAAAAGTGCGGACGTTTTCCGGTTCAGGTGCATCGCGCAAGCCGAGTGGATCGGTAAGGCCAAGCGACTGGCGTCCCTCCCAAAGTTCAAGGGCCGTTGCCATGTGGAATATCAGAGGGCAGGTGTTGTTATCGTTGCAGCGATCCAGCAAACCCTGCGAGCGTCCGGTAATCGGATCGGTTTCCCGGCCATAGGTAAACGGAAAATCGTAAGCAGGGTAGTCATGATCGACCTGCTGGCCCCACGCCCGGCCAGGCTGAGCAAACCGGATGTTGAGCGGCATCAGGCCGCCACCAATATGCGGCATCGCACCATCATAGACCCGATGACCTTCCTCGCTGCGGTTGAACCCCAGCGCTATCATGCTGCGGATGAATCGCCCTGATTGTGATGAGCCAGTGATAATCGACTTGACCTTAGGCCCATGCACTACAGGGTTGGGCACACCTGTATCGTCATGCTCAGTCTGCTGAAAAAACGCACCAACATCCCGTGCGATAGCAAAACCAATACCCATTACCGTCGGCTCCTTGGCCCGGTAAATCAGCTCGTAAAGCTTACCGGGCTGAAAACCTGCGGGTAGGCATATCTGGGTTTCGCTCGGCGTATTGCAATCGCCAAAACTCCAGTCATTCACTGGAATTTCCTGTCTGGGCGCATTTGCCCGCGAACGCACCGTCAACGTCGGACGAAAGCCATCTGCGAGCACTTTGGTATTGTTGGTTTCAACCGATTTGTAGCTTGTATGAGGCGGCGTGGAGGTGAACCAACCTGCGGACAGGTTAAGGCTGACGGTCGGTGAGAGCGTGGTCAACTCACTGCGCACCACACCTGTTACCGGCGATCCATCAGTATTTATGGCCGTCGGCAATTGCACCATCATGCGGTTGTCACCCGGTGCAACGTCCCCCTGCCAGGCAAACGCGATCAGCGTCGTACCCTGGCGCTGTAGAAAACCGTCCCCAGCGACTTCGAAGTTGTTGAACGCTGCTGGACTGCCCCGCATATCCGCATTGAACAATAACATCGCGCGCTTGGAGCCTCGATTTGGTACATCAAATAGAAGAATGTCATTCGATTTGGCCACGTCAGCGGGACGCAGGATTGCAACATCAGTCGTGTATTCGACCATCCCGCGACCGTTACGGGGCGCAAGTTCGATGTCTTGAATAATCTTGTTTCCAGAGGCTCCTGGGTCTAACTCACCATGAGCGCGCGCAAAGACGCGTTCGTAAGTACCTGTATTCCCGAAGCTTTCGCCTCCGAAAGCGGGCTCGGTTCGCAGGATCTCCAATTGTGTAATACGGGCTTGGGCGGGTGCTGCAACGATCATCATGGAGCTTGCAAATGCTGCAGCATGAAATAGGCGATTCATCTTTACCCTCGACTTGTCATTTTTTTTATAGATGGCTTTTGATGCGCTGATGACGATGATTTGTACAGACAAAAAGGCTTCAAGCATAGCTCGCAGCTAGCTCGGTTATCATGAATTCGTCGGCGTTCCGAGAGCATTCCTTGCCAATTCCAGCATTCAGGTGGTCAGTGGCTATGTGAGGAATGTGGCCATGGCGTATTTCAGGATTGCGCGCTGAAGCTGACCGTTTTCGAACAGTCCAAACACGACTCATTGAGCATCATTTGCTATCGGATTGAAGCGGACTGTGTGCGTTCATACATCTAAAAGTCCTGGTGTCAGAGGCGATGAAGCCCCGTTACGTCCCGCCAATACAACGTCTCTTCGAACTGGAAAGTGATCAGGAACAGAGAAGAACACATCCCAGCTATAGATTCGGCTATTTTGTTCAGATCTTCCATGGCCGAATGGCCTTCCGGTTCAGGGCCTTTGATTCTGATGTTGCAACGCATCGCGACGCGGAAGTCGATACCTTTTGTATCCTCAGCGTAAATCGTAGAGTCAATAGTTACGCCATTGGCGGTCAATGTTAGCCCCGAAATGAAGACGGCTTCCAAACCGCCGTCTAGCGTATTGACTTCCAACGCACCTGCGTTTTTCAAGGCTTGTTCAAATGCAGGTGCTGTGAGCACGTTATCAGCTTCTAGATACAGATCGAGACTCATTCGAACCTTTCCTCTTGAAGGAACCCTAGTATCAAAGGGTATTTTCAGTGCATGCGTTGTGGCATCGTATTGGTCAGCGGTTTGAGCGTCAGCTATTGGCCCAGAGTGTGTAAAAACGCTCTCCTTGGCGGAGCGTTACAAGGATATGGCGTATTGTCGGCCACGAGGACTAGATCGATTCCAAAAGGATGAAAATGACGTTGACTGTCGAAAGGTTGGCCAGGATAGCAATGGCCAATCCATTAAACGCGGAAATTATCTCACGCTTACCTTCACTCGGCTTGGATCAATGCATGCTCACTGCTGGATGCCTGTTCCAAGCCGTCTGGAATCATCAGTCTCACCGGCCGTCCGCCTGGGGGGTGAAGGATTACGACGTTTTTTACTTCGACAATGATCTGTCTCGGGAGGCAGAGAATGAGGTCATCGACTCTGTTCTGCGTCTCTTTCAGGACCTCGAAGTTAACATTGAGATCAAAAATCAGGCTCGTGTTCACCTGTGGTACAGCCAGCGGTTTGGCGGGGATTATCCCCCAGCTTCACTCGGCTAAAGCCGGGATTGATCGCTACCTAATTGCCGGTACCTGCATTGGTTTGGACGTTGAAACTAGCGAAATCTATGCTCCCAATGGCTTGGCCGACACCGAGCAAGGGCTACTTCGTATCAATCCAAAGAATCCCAAGCCAGATCTGTTCTATCAGAAGGCGAAAAGTTATCAAGCTCGCTGGCCCTGGCTCAGGATCGTAGATCCCCAAAGCTAAAATGGGAACGCGCGGAGTATGCCGATGAAGGCATTTTATGGGGGGATGAGAGCCTATTGCTGTCCCTGCGGGCTGCAAACGGCACCGGTTTGTAAAGCACATCCGCGAACCATTGGCTATGGTTTCTGAGGGGGTCATCGCAGGGATTGCCCATGACGCGCTTCATCCAAGGTGAACATAGAGGTCAAAGCACTTTGCTTCCGGAAAGCCTCGACGACTATGTCAGCGATATCAATCCGATGCGCTTGGTTGACGTCTTTGTCGAGTTTTGATCATCTTGCGAAGGCAAGGACGTGATCATGGCCTCTCCGGCCCTTAAAGATGATATAGGTGTTGTGCTCGATTATTTCAGCTCTCCCGTTGCAATTGCTCCCGTTTTAAGTGGTGCAGCGCAAGGAGAGCTTTTTAGTTTGCGTTAAATGCTGTTCGGATATTGGCGGGGTAAGCGGCTACTCCCCTTTGGGAGTAGCCCCATCTCAGCCTTTGATGTCACGGGGATCATTGCCCGGCTTGACAGTGTCCTTCGCTCTGAATTGCCCTTCGCGGCCTTTTGTGGTCATTTCACCACCACCCTGGTTTTTCAGCATTTCTCGTGCGGCCTGCTGAGCCTCGGCTTGTGTGTCATGTACGCTTGAGGCTCGCTCAGAATCGTTGCGCTTGTTCTCCCACTTCCCATCTGGGCGCTGGGAAATGGTGCGGTCCTGAGGTTTACTCATGATGAAGCTCCTGTGATTGGGTCTCTATATATAGACAAGCATAGGGCCTTTTGCCAGCCAGCATGCTCACCGCAAGGCTGTAGTCTGGCATTGTGCGGATTTTTAAGGCTTAGTATTCAGACCCAGCACGTCACGCAACGACTCGTTGTCTGGCCAGGTCCTGTGCATCAGCCACCAAACGCATGCTTGGCCGATACCTCGGCTAATGGCTCCGATGCCTTGAAGATGAGTGATGCACAAGGCACTGATCTCTGCTTGTTCAGTTGGAGGCTCACTATGGCCATGCGTTTCAAGTGATAACAGTCGATAGAAAACGGTATACAGATCCTGCACCTCGGCTTCCCTCGCTTGATCTTCTATGTTTTTGCGTCGACGAGTCTGTTTTGCTTGCTCGCTTTCCAGATAATTGGCGGTCACGTCTTCCCCAGTGGTGCGATCAAACATCTTGGCGGTGCCTGATCTAAGGTTCATTTTGAGGGCTTTCGCCAACTCGGCAGGGCCTGCGTCCATCTGGGATTCCGCATTCTCGACGGACCTGATACCCCACAAGGTTGTGATTAATTGTTCAAGCAAGCTTCGGCTCAGAATTCCCAAGCACGCAGAGTTTTCAACTGTGCCCAAAGCCACAGCGCCTTTTACCAAGACCGATGCACGCCTCAACTGTTGCCGGGTAAATTCATCGCGTTTATCCAGTGAGGCTCCGCCCTCAATCTGTGATGCCTGGATAAGCGCCCCAGCTTGTAGCGTCAATGACTCAACAAGTTCATTCATTTTCGGTGGTGAGCTACTCATACAGTTTCAACGCCTTCTGATCGATGTAGGTGCAGGACAGCAAAGCTCTCCCTGTGGAGTGTGATGAATGTAGTGCATGTGTTATCGAGCAGGGAGGAATTTCCGACTTGATGGGGGGCATGATCACTCAGTCATAGCTGCGCTATATTTTGGGATGTGATTTTGCGTTCACCCAGTGGATTTTAGGCAGCCATTGGACGGAAATTGAGTAGGATGGCCATCGAGCTTAATACACTTCGAAACCTCCTCCTCGGACCGTTCGCACGATGACAATCAAATTAGAGATCCATTCTACCGATCCTGAAGTTATCGCTTTGATCCAGCGCTACTGGGCACTGAATGAAGAATGTAAGCCTGTCGAGAACGTGAGCGCGATGCTGCCTTTTCGCGAAGTCCTCAAGCCACATGCCCTCGCGGCCTATATCAAAGCGCATTGCACCGTGTATGACGAGAACCAGAACTGTTCGGTCTGCGGTTGCGCGTTGGTTATCACGAGCAGGTCCGAGGTGAAGAGATTCAAGCAACACCCGATCCGCCCTTGCGCGGTATGCAAGGCCGAACTGGACGAGGCCAGGCGAGTAGCTGAGGCGAAAGCGGAGGCTGACTTGCAAGAGCGAGTTGCGAAGCATACCGAGCGTGTCATAGCAAAAAAGACTGACTACTCGACCATCCCTAATGACCTAGCATTCGTCCTGATGGCACTTGAGCGCGCCATCGCTCCTCGCTTGTTCGGTGGCAGATTCACCTTCAACGATTGCCAGGCTCTAGCACCCATGCACTCGGAGATGTTCATCAATCGTCTTTGGAAGTCAGGCGTACTGTCGGACGACCCACGCGCTGCTGGCACAAGCGCCTATTTTGCAAACGCCAACGGACTGAACTACGACCCCAATAAAATTCGGTTCATGCTAGTTCCCGATGAACTTCTGGGCGGAGGCGAGGAAGCCTTCAATGAGTTGGTGGTACGACCATTTACGAATGAAGGCATGTTGGCGCTTTGGTACGAATACGCCGTGGCCGATTGCATGGCCTACCTGAACAATCAGTTGCAGGAATTCAGGCAAGTCTTTCCTGTACACAAGACGGAAGAAATCAAAAGCGCGATTTACACGGCATTGAAGTACTACAGCACCAGGGACGTATGGAGCTTGCTGTGGCGGGTCGTGCAAACAGTATCGTCTAACTCGAATCATAAGTACTCCAACAAAGAGCGGTCGGCTGGCACCATTGCGTCAAAGCTGCGGCTTCAATTTGAAAAAGCACGTAAGGAGAAAACCGATTTAGGTGAGTGGAATCGTTTGAAATCGATACCGGCAGGAACGTTAGGTCAGCTTTTCTACGAGCTGTATGACATTGATGAAACGACTGATGCCTCCGTAATCATCAAAGCACTTTCTGATGAAGAACCTTTAGATCGCGAAGAAATTGAAGCGAGTATCGACGCTCATGTTAAGCAGTTGATGACTTCTGCGCTAGCCAATGGAAGCGGGGCGGCGGCAATTTATGATTTAGCGGAATTGATCCGTAATGGTGCGGGAATTTCTGATGCGGTGGAGCAGATTGCTGAAATCTATGCTGTGAATCCTGTTCAGGAATTTTCTACTTGATAGAAAAAATGCTGCCCGGATAGTTGGCGCTTGGGTCCCGGCTCTTTCGCAATTTAGTCAGTATGGGGAGGCGAGGGGGGCTTTACAGAAAAGTCACGTTTGTCGCAGACCCCACGGGACGCCAACGCCCGGTGCATGCCGGAAGCTGGAAACGTCCCCGAATTCCAATGAACAGACACCGCCAATACCGGCTAGCAGCTTGCTGATTACGGCGATTAATATGGATGTGAGTGTAGTGGTCAACTGATCCCGGACACGACGTTAAGTTTTTTCTCGGCATGAGCCAGTGGCAGCCCACCACTAAATTGGTGCGGTCGAATCCAGTTGTACCGGTGCATCAAAAAATGGCTGATATCCCGCTGAGCTTGTTGGATCGTCGTGTAGCCCATGGTCGGTATCCACTCGGTTTTCAGGCTCCTGAACACCCGCTCCATCGGCGCATTATCCCAACAGTTTCCTCGCCTGCTCATGCTTTGACCCATGCGATATCGCCAAAGGCGCTGGCGAAAACTCCGGCTTCCATATTGCGAGCTCTGGTCGGAGTGGAACAGCAACCCCTGAGGCTTCCCTCGCTGCTCGTAAGCCATGTCCAAGGCCTTGATGACCAAGTCGGCATCCGGCTTTCTCGACATAGCCCAGCCCACAACACGGCGGGTAAGCGTCTAGTAAAGGCATCTGGCCCGCTAGGTGAAATTCAACTATTTGTAGTGAAGAGAGCTGATCTATGCACCGGCTCTGGTAGGCTAGATTACCCTCTGTCCTTCGATTCGTATGATGTACTACACGCCCCCTGCACTACGAAGGCTCGATGACCTAGGCATCTCGTTGAGTTCCGTGACTTGTCGCAACCTCCAAGAGTTCGATGAGGCTAAGGCTCTTGAGCTTGCTGAAGTTGATGCAAACGGTAGACAGCATTTGCTGGTGCCTCTTGCTGCTCAGGCCTGGCGGCAGCTGAAGGCTTCTGCCAACAAGCATGGTGTGAATATTTACATTGTTTCGGCCTTCAGAAGTGTTGAACGGCAGGCTGCAATAATCAAAAAAAAACTAGCTTCGGGTTTAAGTATTGAAGAGATCCTGACGGTCTCGGCTCCTCCGTTTTTTAGCGAACACCATACCGGATGCGCCGTCGATATAGGTACGTCCAGAAGCGCTGTCCTCGAGCGAGAGTTTGAGAATTCGTTGGCCTATCAGTGGCTGACAGAAAACGCGAGATCATTTGGTTTTCACATGTCTTACCCAATCGACAATGCCGCCGGCTACGCTTATGAGCCTTGGCATTGGAGATTTAAAGCTGACTGATATCTGCTTGAAGTAGACGGTTGCCGACAAGCCTTTCGCGGCTAAACGGGCGCCCACTTATGTGGCAGCAGATCCTCGATTTCACTCGCCCGCTGCGTCGGTAGGCGCTTGAGAACATCCTTCAAATAGGCGTACCAAATTGTCGATCCGGTCACTTCCAGGGCCGAGCGAGGCAAACTGATTGAGCAGCTTCGAGACCTGACCTCGAAAGGGCTAATCAGCAGTGCCAATTTTGCACGTGTTTCGGATTGATCAAACTCCGACACGACTACAGAAATTCGAGCACTCATGATCCAGCCCCTACGGGGTGTGAATCCATCTTGAGCATTCAGCTACGCATTATCTGCGCCGTTCAGCCCGAATGTTCTGTAGGAAACGGCTCTACCAGCGGTGTAGCCCCCACCCGAGCAGTCTCCCCCCTCAACCCCACCCGCATATCCGCCCCACTAGGCTGCTGATACAAGCTCAACCCGAACTCCGGCATCACCGTAATCAGATAATCAAAAATATCCCCCTGTATCCGCTCGTACTCCACCCACACCGTGGTGCGGGTGAAGCAGTAGATTTCCAGCGGGATGCCCTGTGAGGTGGGTTCGAGCTGACGAACCATGCAGGTCATGCCTGGATTGATGTCGACGTGGCTCTTCAGGTACGCCAGGGCGTAGGCGCGGAAGGTGCCGATGTTGGTCATGCGCCGGCGGTTGGCGGACATTTGTGCGACGTTGCCTTGTGCCTGGTTCCAGGCCAGCAGTTCCGCCTGTTTGCGGCCGATGTAGTCGGTGAGCAGGTGGATTTGCATGAGTTGTTGTTCTTCATCGTCGCGCACGAAACGCACGCCGCTGGCGTCGATGAACAGGCTGCGTTTGATGCGGCGTCCGCCTGATTGCTGCATGCCGCGCCAGTTGCGGAACGACTCGGACATCAAGCGCCAGGTGGGGATGGAGACGATGGTTTTGTCGAAGTTCTGCACCTTGACGGTGTGCAGGGTGATGTCCACCACGTCGCCGTCCGCGCCGACCTGCGGCATTTCGATCCAGTCGCCGACGCGCAGCATGTCGTTGCTGGTCAGCTGCACACTGGCGACGAAGGAGAGCAGGGTGTCCTTGTAGACCAACAGGATGACCGCCGACATGGCGCCGAGGCCGGACAGCAGTAGCAGGGGCGAACGGTCGATCAGGGTGGCGACGATGATGATCCCGGCGAAGACGTAGAGGATCATCTTCGACAGCTGCACGTAACCCTTGATGGAGCGCGTGCGGGCGTGTTCGGTGCGCGCGTAGATGTCCAGCAGGGCATTGAGCAGGGTGCCGATGGCTAATGTCATGAACAGGATGGTGAACGCCATGGCGATGTTGCCGATCACGTTGCGGCCCGCAGTGCTCAGGCCCGGGACCAGCGTGAGGCCGAACTGAATGACCAGTGACGGCACCATCTGCGCCAGTCGGTGAAAGACCTTGTTGTGGCGGAAGTCGTTGACCCAGTGCAGGGACGGCTGACGGCCGAGCATCCTGACGGCGTACAGCACCAGAAAGCGCGCCACGCGGCCAAGCACCAGTGCGGCGGTCAGCAACAGGATCAGCGCCAGCCCGGTGCGTACCCACGGGTGCTGATCGAGCATGTCCCAGATTTCCTGGGTCTTGAGCCAAAGCGAGTGAATATCCATAAAAGCATCGGGCCCGTTGAGCGAAGAGGGGCGTGATTAAAACATTTACCGGGTCGGACGGGGCGGCCTGTGAGCACGAAGTGCACGTTGGGCAATGATTTCAAATTGTATCAATTGCTGAAGTAGACTCATCGCTCATTATCAAAGGAGTTGCGTCTTGCACCTATCCATCGTTCAACGCTGTGCATCACGCCTTGGGTTGCAGGCCTTGTTGGTACTGGTCGGTCTGGCCTCGTCGACACTGGTGAGTGCCGCCGGTGCGTTACCGACCTACGGTGAAATGGATGCAGCAGGCTTTGCGGGCGGTCCGCGGGAGAACTATGCCCTGCAGGACTTTTCCGATAAATACCGTGCGACGCTGGATATTTCTGCCAAGGACGATGTGTTTCGTCCCGGCGTCATCAACGTGTACGACAAGGCCAGCGGTGCGGCCTTGATCCGCGTGCAGTCCGACGAACTGGTGCTCGGCACTGACCCGAAAACCGGCGAGGTCAAAACCAACGTGCACGAGTTGCCCTATGGCGAACAGAGCGTACTGATCTATCAGGATTTCAACTTTGATGGCATCAAGGACCTGGCGTTGATGGACGGGCAGAACAGCTGCTATCACGGCCCCTCTTATCAGGTCTTTCTCGGCACGGCCGACGGTTTTCGGCACAGCGATTCGTTCACCGAACTGGCGCAAAACAACTGCGGCCTGTTCAGCGTGGATGAGAAAGCCCACAAGATCGAGACCATGACCAAAAGTGGTTGCTGCTGGCACCAGATGTCCACTTACGGCATTCATAACGGTGAGCCGGTTCTGGAGACGCAAACAGTCATTGAACACACCGGCGGGTCGGGGCTGCCGACTGAAACAGTCAGTCGCAACCAGAATGGCAAGATGACGCACACCACCCGCATTGTCTGGGAGGAAGACGAGCAGCGTGAGATTCTTCTGTCGTTCAGGCTCGCGCCTTCCGGCAAGCGCATTGTGTTGTTCCGTTCAGGGGACGCAAGCCCGGTCTTCTACGCAGCCGTGGACAGCAAGAATCAGGTCGGGCTGCTGTTTCCCCAGGCTGAAGGTGAGCAACTGAAGTACGACGCTGCCAGTCACGTATTGAGCTTCGTGCGCGGCGATACCGCTTACCGGATCGTGGGTGACGCAAAGGGTGCGCCCACCGCCATGCAAGTGGTGGTGCGTGGCAAAACCATCGAGCTGAAACTGCTTGCCGAGCCTGCTCAAGGTTCGCTGAACAAGGTCGCGGATGCGTTGAAAACCGCGCAGTAATCAGGCGGCGTGGTGCTAGCCCCGATACCTCACCGCCTCGACAAACGCGCTGAATGCCGGCGACGCCTGTCGCCGGTTCGGGTAGTACAAGTGAAAGCCTTCGAAATACGGGCTCCAGTCGACCAGCACTTCTTTCAGGCGGCCGCTGGCGATGTGCGGCTCGGCCATGGAGTCCGGCACGTAGGCCAGGCCCACGCCGTCCAGTGCGGCGTTGAGCACATGGATCATGCTGTTCGACGTGAATTGCCCGTTGACTCGAAGGTTGAGCTTGCGGCTCTCCTTCTCGAACTCCCAGGCGTAGCAACTGCCGTTTGGCGAGTGGCGGATGTTGATGCAGGTGTGTTGAGTCAGGTCCTGAGGCTGCAGCGGGACGGGATGTCGCTCGAAGTAGGCGGGCGCCCCGACCACTGACAGGCGCCAGTCAGGCCCCAGGCGCACGGCAATCATGTCCTTGCTGATGGACTCCCCCAGACGGATGCCCGCATCAAAACGTTCGCTGACAATATTGGTGAAGCCGTAGTCGATGCAGATCTCGATCTGAATATCCGGGTACTGCGCCAGAAACCCTGCAAGCATCGGGCGGATGATGCCTTCTGCGGCGTCATCGGAGCAGGTAATGCGAATGGTGCCGGCGGGTTTGTCGCGCAGTTCGCCCAGCACTTCGACTTCTGCGGCAATCTGGTCCAGCAGCGGCCCGATCGAGCGCATCAGCCGTTCGCCAGCCTCGGTCGGGGCCACGTTGCGGGTGGTTCTCGCCAGCAGGCGCAGGCCCATGCGCTCTTCAAGGCCTCTCATGCTGTGGCTCAGGGCCGAGGGCGTAACGCCCAGTTTGGTCGCAGCCTTGGTAAAGCTCTGATCACGGGCCACCAGCAGGAAGGCTTGCAGGTCATTGAGTTTCGGTGTGCTCATTGCTGAGTATCTCTCACAAGAGCGTGGAAATTACGGCGTCTAATAATCCTAATCCCTTTGCCCTAACCTGTGCCGACTATTTTCAACGTCGCCAGGTCAGGAAGCATGCAAGCATTTGATTCAACCCTGCAGCAGCCCTCCAGAGCCGCGCATCCCCCTGCATGGGGCGCTGTATTTTCGATGGCGCTGTGTGTGGTGGTGCTGATTGCTTCAGAGTTCATGCCGGTCAGCCTGCTGACACCCATCGCGCAGGACCTCGGCATCAGCCAAGGCCAGGCAGGGCAGGCAATCTCGATCTCGGGTTTCTTTGCAGTATTGACTAGCCTGCTGAACACACCGCTGACTGGGCATCTTGACCGTAAACCGGTCCTGCTGGGCTTCAGCCTGCTGTTGCTGGTGTCCGGGGTGATCGTCACGCTGGCGTCCAACGGCTGGTTATTCATGACGGGACGTGCATTGCTCGGGATTGCCATTGGCGGTTTCTGGTCGATGTCGACCGCCACCGTGATGAAGCTGGTGCCGAAGCAATCGGTCGCCAAGGGCCTGGCACTGATCAACGGCGGCAATGCGCTGGCTGCGACGGTCGCCGCGCCATTGGGCAGCTTCATGGGCCAGTACATCGGTTGGCGCGGGGCGTTTTTCCTGGTCATCCCGCTCGCGGCGCTGGCGTTTGCTTGGCAGTGGCTGAGCCTGCCGGCCATGCGCAGCCAGCCGCACAACCGGGCACGCAATCCTTTTCGCCTGCTGCGCAACCCGCAAGTGGCCGTCGGCATGAGCGCGATCCTGTTGCTGTTCATGGGCCAGTTCGCCGTCTTCACCTACCTGCGCCCGTTTCTGGAAGAGATCACCGGGGTCAGCGTCAACACGTTGTCCCTGATGCTTTTGGCGCTGGGGGCCAGCGGGCTGGTCGGCACCTACCTGATCGGCAGGCTGCTGCACACAGGCCTGTATGCCTGCCTGATCGCCATTCCGCTGCTGATGGCGGTGCTGGCAGTGACGCTCACCGGTCTGGGCCATTCACCTCAGGCCGTCGCCATTGTGCTTGCCGTCTGGGGCCTGATTGCCACGCCTGCACCGGTCGCCTGGGGCCTCTGGTTGAGCCGCACGCTGCCCGACGATGCCGAGGCAGGCGGCGGCCTGATGGTGGCGACCATTCAATTGGCGATCACCGCCGGGGCCGGCATGGGTGGCGCGCTGTTCGACAGCCTCGGTTGGTGGAGCCCGTTCGCATTCGGTGGCGTGTTACTGGCGTGTTCGGCCGCGCTGGCCTGGACGGCACGCGACAACGCGTCCCTGCAGGAAAGCAACACCGGTCAGGGCCGGGCAGATAAACGCGGGTCAATTTCTCAACGAGGTAACACGCCATGAAAAAGATTCTTTTGATGCTTGGGCTTTTAATAAGCTCATACGCTGCGACAGGAGCAGACATGTCTCACGGTGCCGATAATTTCTACACAAGCGACAAGGTCGTTGCGCAAAAAGTGCTGTTCAACAACCAGTACAAGATGAAAGTCGCGGGCAACCTGTTTATACCCAAAGGCTCGAACCCGAACGTTAAAGCTCCGGCAATCATCGTCGGCCATCCGATGGGGGCGGTGAAGGAGCAAAGCGCCAATCTGTACGCGCAGAAACTGGCAGAGCAGGGGTTTATCACATTGTCGCTGGATTTGTCGTTCTGGGGCGGGAGCGAAGGCCAGCCGCGTAACGCCGTTTCACCCGATCTATACGCCGAAGACTTCAGCGCCGCAGTGGACTTTCTCGGCACCCAGACCTTTGTGGACAAGAATCGCATCGGGGTTCTGGGCATCTGCGGCAGTGGCAGCTTTGTCATCAGTGCCGCGAAGATCGACCCGCGCATGAAAGCTATCGCCACCGTCAGCATGTACGACATGGGGGCCGCCAATCGCAATGGCCTGAAACATTCGCAGACGCTGGCGCAGCGCAAGAAAATCATCGAGCAGGCGGCACTGCAGCGCGACGTGGAATACAGCGGTGGCGATACGGCCTACACCAGCGGCACCGTACACAAACTGACTGACACATCCGGCCCGATCGAACGCGAGTTCTACGATTTCTATCGCACGCCACGGGGCGAGTTCACGCCCGAAGGCCAGTCCCCCGAACTGACCACTCACCCGACGCTGACCAGCAACATCAAGTTCATGAACTTCTATCCGTTCAACGACATCGCTACCATCTCGCCACGCCCGATGTTGTTCATCGCCGGTTCAAAGGCGCACTCGCTGGAGTTCAGCGAGGAAGCGTACAAACTGGCCGGCCAGCCCAAGCAATTGATCATCGTGCCGGAGGCCGGGCATGTGGATCTTTACGATCGGGTCGATCTCATCCCGTTCGACAAGCTGGGCGAGTTTTTCAAGAACAACCTGAAGTAATCCGCCTGAAAGCGCTACGCATGAAAAGGCCCTGCACAAGCAGGGCTTTTTTGTTATCGGTCACTGGTGGTTTCAAATCTGCCTAAAGATCCGCAGGCTCATCCTCATCACGAAGGTGAATGTCCAGCCCCTGCCGACCCGCTGCAAGATGAGGACGCAATGTCAGTGCCGGGATCTCATAGTCGCCGTAGTTCTGCCTGCGAAATGGCAAGGGCTCAAGGGTGAACAGGGTATCCAGGCGGTTGCCGTAATCGGCGCAAATGCGGGCAAATGTTGCGCTGTCCACTTTGCCTGCCCGGTACACGGGGAAGGGCGCGAGCACCTCGAAGCCTGGATAGAACAGGATGCCGTGCTGGATAGGAAAGAGCACGTCGTTCAGCGCTCCGTTTACGCCACGCTCGCTGTAGTGGGACTCCCAGCCGCCCATGGTCACCGTCAGCATGGCGCGCTTGCCTGCCAGCGTTCCCTCACCGTATCGATCACCCCAGTGATGGTCGCTGTGCTCGCCCACGCCGTAGGCGAAGCCACAGGCGTACACCCGCTCTATCCAGCCTTTCATGATCGCGGGCATCGAAAACCACCAGAGTGGAAACTGAAATATGACGGCGTCTGCCCAGAGTAGTTTGGCCTGTTCGGCCTCGATGTCCGGCGGTTGAATACCGGCGGCAAATACGCGTTGCGACTCAAGGGCAGGGTCAAAGCGGCTGTTGTTCTCAAAACCGGGTGCATCGTTGGCGTCGATGATCGCCTTCCAGCCCATCTGGTAAAGGTCAGACACCTGCACCTGATGGCCTTTGCTCTGCAGATGATCGACTGCGAAGTCTTTCAACGACCCATTCAGCGAGCGCGGTTCGGGGTGCGCGTAGACAATAAGTACGTTCATGAGGGGCTCCGGTTTGTCTGTAATGAGGCAACGCTACAGACTCGATCGGGTATGCTGGAAATCAATCTCCCAAACACTGGGTATGTGCATGAACAATACCTTGCGGCGTATCGACCTCAATTTGCTGATCACGCTGGATGCATTGCTCTCGGAGCAGAACGTGACCCGCGCGGCGCATCGGCTGAACCTGACTCAGCCGACGGTCAGCCTGCAATTGGGCAGGCTGAGGCAGGTACTGGATGATCCATTGCTGTTGCCGGGACCGCGGGGCATGACCCCGACTGCGCGGGCTGAACAACTGCGCGAACCGCTCAGGCAGGCGCTTGCAGCGCTGGAGTCCGCTTTGCTGCCCGGCCGGGATCTCGATCCGGCAAAGGCCGATCACACCTGGCGCGTGGCCGCCAGCGACTACGCGACCATCGCGTTGATATGGCCGTCGCTCGGCAGGTTGCGCAGCAGTGCACCGGGCACGCGCCTGGCCCTGTTGAACAAGCACCCGGTCAGCCTGGCCGCGGATCTTGAAAGCGGTCGGCTGGATCTGGCGTTGCACACCCGCGATGAGGCGCCGCCCAAGCTGCGCCAGCGGTCGTTGATCCATGAGCGTTATGTGCTTGCTGGCCGGCATGATCATCCGGACCTTGTGCAACCCGTGTCGCTGACACGTTTCTGTGAGCTGGAGCATGCGGTTATGTCTCCCAACGGCGGTGGCTTCGCCGGCAGCACCGATCAGGCCTTGGCGGCGCTGGGGTTAAGCCGGCGGGTCGTATTATCGGCGCCGCATTTCGGCTCGCTGGTATCGGCACTGACCAGCAGCGACCTGGTTGCTGTGGTGCCTGAACGGCTGGTGCGCGGCCAGCCGACGCTCGTGGTTCAGGAACCGCCGCTTTCGATTCCGGGGTTTGAAATGCTCATGCTGTGGCCAGAGCGTTTGCACCGCGATCCGGCTCATAGGTGGTTGCGAGAACTGATGGTCTCGGCCATTGATTGAGTCGTGCGACGCTCATGATTCAAGCCCGCAGCCTGCGCCCACGCAACGCACTCAAACACTCGCGCCCCGCAGCCTCGGCGGTTTGCATGACTGTCTGGCTGTTGTCCTCGGTGATCCAGGTCAGCATCCGCACCTGACTCGTAGCCTGGCTGCCGCCGTGCATGCGATTCAGAGTTTCACGTTGTTTGAGCATGGCCTTCATGCGCGTGGCCAGCAGAAAGATGTCGTCGATGAAACCGTCTTCGACGTGGTCGTGATGCTCAATGCCCAGACCTGTTGCGTCGTGGTCGATGCGCAGGTGGTAATGCATCGCCCCGGTGGCGTCTTCGCTGCCGAACAGTGCGATGACGAAACCTTTGCCCAGCAGGGTGCGCAAGGCGTGCTGGATGATTTCCTGCACATCGGGGGTGATCTGTCTGACTTCGCGGCTCATGTAACGACTCCTGACCTGATGAGTAGTGCAGGCAGTATTCAACGGCGGGATGTAAAGCGCGGTCCGGGCCAGGTAATGCTGGGTAAAGACCGCCTTGTTCATGCTGTAAAAGCTCCGCCTCAAAAGGTCTGGCCCAGCGAGAACTGGAACACTTGGGTCTCGGCGTCTTCGGGCTTTTTGATCGGCACGGCGAGGTCGAAGCTCAGGGGGCCGAGCGGCGAGTACCAGGTCACGCCGACGCCGACCGAACTGGCCATCTGGTCGATATTGATGTTGCCGCAGTTCTGCGTGGTGGTCAGGTAGCACTTGTCCGCGTAAACCGTGCCGAAGTCCCAGAACAGCGAGGTGCGCAGGGATTTCTGGTCTTTGACGAAGGGCATCGGGAACAGGTATTCCATGCCGCCGGTGATCAGGATGTTGCCGCCCAGGGCTTCGGTGTCGCGGTCGGAATAGTAGATCTGCCCTTGACTGGCGTAGGTGCCGGTCGACGGGGTATTGCGTGGTCCCAGCGTGCCGTCCTTGAAGCCGCGTACCGTGGCCTGGCCGCCCGCCGTATAGTTTTCGTAGAAGGGCAGGCCGTCGGTATCGCCGTAACCGTTGCCGTAGCCGAGTTTGGTATGCAGGCGCAGCGAGGTGGTGTCGCTGAGCGGCAGGAAGGTCTGGCCGTTGTAGTCGAGTTTGTAGAACTGCAGGTCACTGCCCGGCACGGTGCTGGTCAGGGTCAGGCTTTGCGAGTGACCGCGGGTGGCCAGTACGCCTTTGTTGAGGGTCGATTCCGACCAGCCGATGCTGGCCTTGAGGTTGGTGAACGCATCACCCTCACGCTCGATGAAGTCATAGATCTCGTCGGCGCTGTAGCTGCCGGGGTCGAGGGTGTCGTGCTGGATCGACAAACCGTAGGTCAGGCGCGAGGTTTCGCTGATCGGGTAGCCGAGGTTGACCCCCGCACCGACGCTGTTGAGCGAGTAGTAGGACACCTCGTCGTCATCGTCGTAATACTTGCTGTAATCAGTGGCGTTGTAGAAAACGTTGTAGCCCAGGCTCACACCGTCAGGCGTGAAGTACGGGTTGGTGAATGCAAAGTTGTACTTGGTCTGATACTCGGAGCGAGTCATGCCAAGGCTGGCGAAGTTGCCGGTGCCGAGGATGTTGTTCTGCGAGATGGAGCCGCCGAGTATCAGCCCGGCGCTTTGCGAGAAGCCTACGCTGGCGGTGATGTTGCCTGAGGCCTGTTCTTCGACGGCGTAGTTGATGTCCACCTGGTCGTCGGTGCCCGGCACAGCAGGCGTTTCGACGTTGACTTCCTTGAAGAAACCCAGACGCTCCAGGCGCACCTTCGACTGGTCGATCAGGTAGGTCGACGCCCAGCCACCTTCCATCTGGCGCATCTCGCGGCGCAGCACTTCATCGGCGGTCTTGGTGTTGCCACGAAAGTTGATGCGGTTGGCGTAGGCACGTTTGCCGGGGTCGACCATGAAGCTGATGTCTACGGTATGGTCGGCATCATTGGCTTTCGGCACGCCATTGACGTTGGCGAATGTGTAGCCATCGTTGCCCAGGCGGCGGGTGATCAGATTGGTGGTATCGGTCATGACCTTGCGCGAAAACACCTGGCCCGGTTTGACCAGAATCAGTTGTTCAAGCTGGTCCTGCGGCACTTTCAGATCGCCACCCAGCTTGACGCTGCCCACGGTGTACCGGTCGCCTTCGGTGATATTGACGGTAATGAACACGCCTTTCTTGTCAGGCGTCAGTGATACCTGCGTCGAATTGATGTCCATGTTGATGTAGCCGCGGTCCAGATACCACGAACGCAGTCGTTCCAGGTCTCCGGAGAGTTTTTCGCGGGCGTACTTGTCATCGTTCTTGAAAAACGACAGCCAGTTACTGGTCTTGAGTTGAAACTGGTCGGCCAGTTCCTCATCTGAAAACACCGTGTTGCCGACCACGTTGATGTGCTGGATAGACGCCACGCTGCCTTCATCGATGGTGATTTTCAGCGCGATGCGGTTACGCGGTGCAGGTAACGCTTCGGTATCGACCGAGGCACTGTAGCGGCCTTGAGCAACGTACTGACGTTGCAGTTCATTGCGCACACCTTCCAGGGTGGCGCGCTGGAAGATTTCACCTTCACTGAGCCCCGACTGCTTCAGCCCCTTCATCAGGTCGTCGGTGCTGATTGCCTTGTTGCCGATAATCTCGATGCTGGCGATGGACGGGCGTTCGACGACATTGATCACCAGCACGTTGCCGTCGCGGGCAATGTTGATGTCTT
Organism: Pseudomonas savastanoi; assembly: GCF_020917325.1. NCBI lineage: Bacteria > Pseudomonadati > Pseudomonadota > Gammaproteobacteria > Pseudomonadales > Pseudomonadaceae > Pseudomonas > Pseudomonas savastanoi. The sequence continues at coordinate 4,458,146 of NZ_CP076652.1, read as the reverse complement.
GAAAGAAACCGGTCTTGAACAGTGAGCGCGACGCGTCGGCCAGACGCTGTTCATCGGCCTGATCGCCGACATTGAGCGGCAGCGCAGCGAATACGCTGCCGGCAGACACCCGTTGCAGGCCGTTGACGCGGATGTCCGAGATGGAAAAAGTGTCGGCATGTACCAGCGGGACGCTGAATAACAGGCAGAACGATAGAAGCAGACGCGAAGAAATCATCAAACCCTTTCCAGAAAGCTGCGACAAAGGCATTTGAGCGCTGCCGATGACACGCCAGAAAGGGCCGGTCCGGCAGGCGCTGTTGGCTGCGCAGCATAGGGGGAGGGCATGTTGGGGACGGTTAACGCGGTGTAAGGTTAGGTAAAGATCATCGAGCCCGGCTGACACGCCGCAGCAGCGCCGGGATAATCGGCAACCACCAATCAAGGGCCTGCCATGACTTCCGTATTGCTTGTCGACGATGATCGGGAACTGACGGAAATGCTCAGCCAGTACCTGACCCGTGAAAGCTTCACTGTGACCTGCACCAACAGTGCGGAAGAAGGGGAAATCGAGGCGCTGTCCGGTCGTCACGACATTGTTGTGCTCGACATCATGATGCCGCGCATGTCCGGAATCGAAGTGCTTCGGCGCATCCGTGCGCAAAGCCAGGTGCCGGTGATTCTGCTGACGGCCCGTGGCGACAATATCGACCGTATTTCCGGGCTGGAACTGGGCGCTGACGATTACGTGCCCAAGCCCAGTTCACCGGGCGAACTGGTGGCGCGCCTGCGGGCGATCATGCGCAGGGTGAGGGCGGTGCCGGTGGTCGAGACGGTCAGGGAGGTGATTCAGGCCGGTGACCTGACGCTCTGGCCAGGCAAGCGTGAAGCGCGCTGGCAGGGCGTCACGCTGGAGTTGACCGGCAACGAGTTCTGCCTGCTGGAGGAGCTGGCGCGTCATGCCGGGCAACTGGTCAGTAAGCAGAACCTGTCAATGAACGCACTGGGGCGGCCGCTGGCCCGCTACGATCGCAGCATCGATGTGCACATCAGCAGCATTCGCCACAAACTCGGGCCGCGCAACGATAACCAGAGCTGGATACAGAGCGTGCGCAATCTGGGCTATATGTTGATCACGCCATGAGACCGAGCCGGTTGTTCTGGAAGCTGTTTCTGGCGTTCTGGCTGGCGACCAGTATGACTTTCATGGTCGGTGCGGGCTTGTTCATGCTGTCCCGGTCGGGACCGGGTGATCCCTCGTTCAGCACCGTATTCGACAACGAAGTGCGCATGCTTCAGCAGTCGGGCATTCCCGCAGGGCAGGCGTTGCTCGATGCCTGGCAGCCTGACGGGCAGAACCGGGTCGGGCTGTACGATGAAAAGGGCCGGTTGCTGGCGGGCAAGCCGGTAGATAACCCCCGTTTCGAACTGGCCGTGCACACGCGGGAGGGCGCAGTTGTAAACATCAGGGCCACCCAGCGACCCAACCACGAAGACCGGCCTTCCCACCTTAACCCGCTGATCACCGGCACCATCATGAGTGCGCTGTTCAGCTGGTTCCTCAGTGCCTATCTGGTGGCACCGCTGATTAAGTTGCGTGAGGCGATGGGCAAGGTCGCCAGAGGTCGCTTCGACACCAGGGTGAAACCCGATATGGGCCGACGGCGCGATGAAATCGTTGATCTGGCCGAGGACTGCGACCGTATGGCCAATCAGCTCAAGGTCATGGCCGACTCCCAGCAACAACTGTTGCATGACATTTCCCATGAGCTGCGTTCGCCGCTGACGCGCATGAGTGCCGCCATCGGCCTGCTGCGCCAGGCACCGACGCAACTGGACATGCTCGAGCGGATCGAACGCGAGTCGGAACGGATGGACGCACTCATCGAGGAGCTGCTGACCCTGGCGCGCATGCAGAGCGATGCCGAAAGCCTGGAGCGAGAGACGGTCGATGTCATCAGCCTGCTGGCCGCCATCGTCGAAGACGCCGGGTTCGAGGCTGGCCTGAAACAGTGTCGGGTCAGGCTGCAGGCCCCCGAACCTTTTGTGGCACAGGTCGACAGCGAATTGCTTTACCGGGCCTTCGAAAACGTGATCCGTAATGCGGTTCGCCACACGGCGGTAGGCACGGATGTGGTGGTGGTCGCCAATGTTCAGGCGCAGCCGCTGTGCCTGATGGTCAATGTCATCGATCAGGGGCCAGGTGTGGACGAGGCGTGTCTGCAACGGATTTTCCAGCCCTTCGAGCGCGGTCCGGAGAATGCCGCGCAGGGCTTTGGTCTGGGCCTGGCCATCGCCCTGCGGGCTATCGAAATGCACGGCGGGCAGATCGCCGCACGCAATCGGCCGGGCGGCGGTTTGGTGGTGGATATTGTGCTGCCGGTGTGCTGAGGCGTGCTGGTTGATCACCTTCAGCGGTTCGAATGTGCTGCTTGCGGCGGTGCTTCTCCGGGCAATTCATAAACAAAATCGACCTTTGTTGGTAAAGAAACTCGGCCCCGGCGCTCGAAACCGTTACGCTATGCGGCTGTATTTTTGTTTTTCGTCGAGGTAGCACCCGTGTTTTCCGAATTCGCCCTGCACGAACGCCTGCTCAAAGCTGTGGCCGAGCTTAAATTTGTCGAGCCTACGCCCGTGCAGGCGGCCGCCATTCCGCTCGCACTGCAAGGGCGCGACCTGCGGGTGACTGCGCAAACCGGTAGCGGCAAGACGGCGGCATTTGTGCTGCCGATCCTCAACCGTCTGATCGGCCCGGCCAAGGTTCGCGTCGACATCCGTGCGGTGATCCTGCTGCCGACCCGTGAGCTGGCTCAGCAGACGCTCAAGGAAGTCGAGCGCTTTTCGCAGTTCACGTTCGTCAAGGCCGGTTTGATCACCGGTGGCGAGGACTTCAAGGTTCAGGCCGCCATGCTGCGCAAGGTACCGGACATTCTCATCGGCACGCCGGGTCGTCTGCTGGAGCAGTTGAACGCAGGCAATCTGGACCTCAAGCACGTTGAAGTGCTGGTACTGGACGAAGCCGACCGCATGCTGGACATGGGCTTCTCTGAAGATGTCGAGCGTCTGGCTGGCGAATGTGCCGGTCGCGAGCAGACCATGCTGTTCTCGGCGACCACCGGTGGTGCCGGCCTGCGGGAAATGATCGGCAAGGTGCTCAAGGATCCGCAGCATCTGCAAGTGAACAGCGTTAGCGAGCTGGCTTCCGGCACACGCCACCAGATCATCACCGCCGACCACAATGTGCACAAAGAGCAGGTCCTCAACTGGCTGCTGGCCAACGAGACTTACCAGAAAGCCATTATCTTCACCAATACCAAGGCGATGGCCGATCGGTTGTACGGCCGTCTGGTTGCACTGGAATATAAAGCGTTCGTACTGCACGGCGACAAGGACCAGAAGGACCGCAAGGCAGCCATCGACCGTCTGAAGCAGGGCGGTGCCAAGATCATGGTCGCGACCGATGTGGCGGCTCGCGGTCTTGATGTTGAAGGTCTGGACATGGTGATCAACTTCGACATGCCGCGCAGCGGTGACGATTACGTCCACCGCGTCGGCCGTACCGGCCGTGCGGGCAGCGATGGCCTGGCGATCTCGCTGATCTGTCATGGCGACTGGAACCTGATGTCGAGCGTCGAGCGCTACCTCAAGCAGAGCTTTGAGCGTCGTGTCATCAAGGAAGTCAAAGGCACCTACGGCGGGCCGAAGAAGGTCAAGGCTTCCGGCAAGGCTGTAGGCGTGAAGAAGAAAAAGACCGACGCCAAGGGCGACAAGAAAAAGACAGCGGCCAAGGGGCCGACCAAGCGCAAGACGGTCAACCGTCCCAAGTCCGATCTGGTCAGCCAGGACGGCATGGCGCCGCTGAAAAAACGCAGCACCCCGGCTCCTGCTGCCGAGTGATTGCAATGATCGCTCCCGCGCAGGCGGGAGCGGTCAGCTTCTCCTCAGTCTGACCCGTGCAGACAGCCCCCGTTATACCTTCCGGCAGCTTCTCTGAACCGCGACAAACCCCGCAGGTCACATTTTCTGAGTCGTATGCCTGTGGCTGGATGTCATGGGCGATCAATCCATGCTGGACGGAGGTTTAGAAAAATGACTTACAACTGGGACCTTATCGAGCGTTTGTTGCACGAAGTGCAGAACGACGGCACCAAATCGACAGCCACTGAGTTTGAGACACTGCTTAATCGCGGCTTCGTCGAACCTCGTCCTGGCGAGGAGGGCGGTGATGGCTCGAGTTACATGCTGACGAAGCGCGGCGCAAGCCTGCTTTCTTTGATCGACAGCAGCATTCCGGGAAATGATCACCCACGGCAGGTACTGAATGAGCAGGCAGGCGACCCGCTTGACCCCGCGCTCTTCGACACCATCGCTAAAAAGCCACAGATTGCCTGATACCCGAGATGCTCTGCGTGCCGACTCAACACCGGACGCAGAGCGTCCCGAACGGCATGCGACGCGGAGCGTCGCACGATAGTTGTGGTGAGATGGCTATCGTTCCGCACGCTCTCGCGTGGGAGTGCCCAGGGTGACGCTCCGCGTCACGATTTTGCTCCGCACCGCACACGCATGTCTGGGCGCAGAGCATGGGCGCGTTAGCTGCTGATCGTTCCTCATGCTCCCGCGTGGGAATGCCTTGGGTGACGCTCCGCGTCACGATTTTGCGCCGTATCGCGCAATCAAGACAGGACGCAGAGCGTCCGGAAAGGCATGCCCACGCGGAGCATGGGCACGATAGCGGGAGGGCCTGGGCGCGATGGTGGGAGTGCTATCGGATCACTGTTGTGACTTCAGGCAATCCAGATCAGTGAAGTCCTTGCGCATGTCGGCGATGCGGCTCAGCAGTTTTGCACGCTGTTCCGGTGTGCTCATGGCGGTAACGTCGACAATCAGCGATATCGCCGCTTTCTCGGTCTGGTCATAGGCCTTGCGATATTCGGGCGTCCAGAAGGTCTCACGGTCTTGCAACAGTGCGGCGATGCGCTGCGGGAAATCGCTGGCCTGACGCTGTTGCACAGTAGCCAGAAACAGGTTCTGCCAGCGAGTACGGTTTTCAATCCACGCCTTGTTTTGCTCGCCAAGCGAGGCGGACCAGGCCTGAATTCGATCTTTCTGCGCCTGATTCAGCTTGCCGATCCACGGCGTCAGGCGTTTTTGCATGCGGTCGGCGCGCTCGGCAACCTGGCGTTCCAGTGGTTGCTCAAGGTATTTGTTTTCACGTTTGCGCTGATCCTTGGCGAACGACTCCTGCATCTCCTGCACTTGCTTGTCATCAAAGCGCGAGAGCAATTCCACAGCAGACGGGGTAATTTCCTTCGATATTTTCGCTATCGCCTCTTTGGCTTCGCGAGTGCGGGCCTCCAGCCCCTCGTACGTCACCTGGTCGGTTTTGACCATGTCCTCAAGCTTGTCCAGCCAGGTCAGATACTCCGGCAACTGGGTACTGCAATGCCAGCTCAAGTGTTGCTTGAGCCGCACATCCAGCCAGCTTTTCTGTTCCGAGTTCATGTCCAGGTAGTCGCTGAGCGTCCACGGGATGATGACGTCGAGATTGCGATACGCCAGTCCAACCTGATTGCATCCTGCAAGCAGCGCAACGGTCATCAACAGGGTGATGAGGGCTTTGAATAAAGACTGCATGACAACTCCTTGGCGTACTGACGTGCAGTAGAGGAGTGTAGCGTCTGGCAGTTCAACCGGTTTGAGCCTTTAAAAGAACGAGCGCACTGCTTTGAGCGTAAACGTCCCTTCACAGCGCGCGTTGTGGCCGCTGTAGACACTGCAATCGCCGCCGCTCAGGCTTGAGCCGCTGTAGATGAGGTTCATGTCAATGCCCAGCCAGGGGCGTGACAGGTTCAGCGACCAGTCGTTGAAACCGTTGATCAACCCGCCGTCGGCGGAAGATTGCGGGGTATCAAACTGATGATTGGCGTACTGCATGCGAACGCCCACACCCAGTTGCTCGATAGCCCCCAGGTCGACAAATACCGTGCTGTCGCGTGTGCCGACATCGTTACTGAATGCTGCGCCGATGCGGCTGTCTCGCATGCGCAGTCCGGCGTAGAACTCGTGACTGTCGATCTGGCTGGTATCGGGGTAACTGTAGCGAATCATCCCCAGTTCGTAGCCCAGGGTATTATCGAAGGGTTTCTTGAAGCCCATGTAGGAGTCGAGTTCCATTCCGGAATCGGAAGCAAAACCCATGTTCGGTGCCCACTGGCCGAAGTAGAAGCCGCTCTCGTGGGTCAGGTCCAGCCCGCCATGAAAGGAGCCCGAGCCGCCGCTCGGCGTCACCAGGCCTTGCGCCATGCTGCGCGTGGGCGTAGTTGCCAGTTTCAGGTCGAAGTCGCCCAAGTCCCGCTCCAGAACCTGGGCAGAGACGGACTGACAGACAAGCATGGCGCTGAAAGACAGCACATGTAAGCGATGGCTGAGCATGGCTCACTCCTTGATCTGCGAGGAGTGTGGTCAGGGATGGCGTATCGAAAATGGCTCAGGAGCCGACACAAGCCGCGAGCTAGAGCCTCGCAAGGATACCGTTGAAATTGGCCGAGGGCGCACCGTTCGTCGATCCGTTGTGTGTCAGTTAGCCGCAGTGGTGCGCGCCGAGGGGATGACCAGGCCGCGAATCACTACCAGCGCCTGTTGAAACGACGGGTAGCCGCTCTTGGCGACGTCCAGTTGGGAGTACTCGGCCTGGTAACGTTCAGCAAGTTTCGGGTCGCTGACGCTCAGCTGTTGCGAGAGCAGGGCGATGGCCAGTGGATGCTTGTGTTTTGCCGCAGTCTGCAGCAGCTCGATAATCTGTTTTTGATCGGCCTGCTGACGGATCAACAGTACGGCCTGATAGAACTCGGCTTCGCCTGATGCGTCGTCAAGTGCGGCACGGCGCAACATGGCTTCGGCCAGTTCGTAGTTTTCGCGGTCGTCTTCGCTGATCAGCAACTTGGCCTGGAGCATGTCGTTCTGATAAAGCAGATGCCCCGCCCGGCATGGGCTGTCGGTGAGCTGACTGTCATTGGGACCGTTTTCGCAGTGGTGCGATGCGCAGCCGCCAAGGTAGACAAGTGCGCCGAAAAGCATCCAGTTCTTCATTCGAGCATTCCACAAAGAAGATAACGTCCAGAGCGTGATCCAGCTCGTGGTCATAGTGATATCAGAGGAGAGAGTAGCAGCGTGACCGGAAGAATATCCAGCGGAGGATCGTCAATCTAGCGCCTTGAGCGTCAAGGCGCATAGAGATCGACAGGCAGGGCGCGGTTTTACTTTTTACCGAGATTGATCTGCTTGGAAGGTGCGAAGGTCTGGCCACTCACGCCTTTGGCAATTTGCTGGATTTCACCGCCGGACTTCAGGAAAGCTGCAATCTGCGCGTTGATAGAATCGCTCGTTTCAACGGCTGGGGCGGGTTTGGCTTTCGAGTGGGATGCTTTGATACGCATGGCTGCCATTTACCTTCATAAACGTAATACGGCCAGCCAGAGTACAGGAAACGCTTGATTATTGCTTGGCAAATATGGCATTCGCCCGAGGTCGGCCGTTTGGCGGAGCTGCCTGGACTCCGCGTGGTTTAAATCTAACGCTCTGTTTTAAAAGGCAAGTTTCTGGCTGGTAGCCTTTGTGCTGCCCGAGCGTGTCAAGCCGTATCGATCGGGGAAACTGACGAGTGGAGGCTAAGTAGACACCTTCTGCCACGCGGCGCGAACCCGGCCGTAAAGTCGGGTAGAATGCCGCCCACGCAATGAGGGTATCTGGAAATGGCTTTAATCGGGCGCTACAACAGCTTGCAAATCGTCAAGCACACGAACTTCGGTCTGTATCTGGACGGTGCGCAGGATGGTGAAATCCTTCTGCCCAATCGGTACATCCCCAAGGATATTCCTACTGAAGATGAAGACTGGCTCAATGTGTTCATCTATCTGGACAGCGAAGACAAGCTGATCGCCACCACTGAAAAACCCAAAGTGCAGGTCGGTGAGTTCGCCAGCCTCAAGGTGGTTGAAGTCAACAGCATCGGCGTGTTCCTCGACTGGGGCCTGCCCAAGGACCTGTTGCTGCCTTACTCCGAAGAGAAGCGTACCTTGCAGGCCGGGGAATACTGCGTGGTTCACGTTTACCTCGACAAGCACACGCGGCGTATTACCGCCACCGCGCGTCTGGATCGTTATCTGGACAAAACCCCGGCCAATTACAGCGTCGGCCAGGAAGTTGACCTGCTGGTCGCCGAAGCGACCGATATGGGTTTCAAGGCGATTATCAACAACAAGCACTGGGGCTTGATTCACAAGAACGAAGTGTTCAAGTTCATGCGCGCCGGCAAGCAGGAAAAGGGCTACATCAAGGAAATCCGTGCCGACGGCAATATCAGCCTGAGTCTGCAGCCGGTGGGCGCAGAAGCAGCGAGCAGTCTGAATTCGAAGATCCTCTCAAAGCTTCGCGAGAACAACGGCACGTTGCCAGTCAGCGACAAGAGCGATCCGCAGGTCATCAGCGGTCTGTTCGGCGTCAGCAAAGGCAACTTCAAGAAAGCCATCGGTGCGTTGTACAAACAGGGGCAGATCGTTATTCACGCTGACCGTATCGACCTGGTCTGATACATCGTCCGGGCCCGGAATCTCATCAAGGACGTCCCATGAAAAGAATACTCACCGCTTACCTCGGCACGTTACTGGCGTTTCTGATCCTCGACGGGTTGTGGCTGGGCGTGCTCATGGGGCCGACCTACCGTGAATGGCTCGGGCCGCTGATGCTTGCCACGCCCGTGGCAGGGCCTGCAATAGCGTTCTATCTGCTCTACGGGGCAGGCGTTGTGGTTTTCGGCGTAATGCCCGCGGTCAGGGAGCAGCGACTGAGCCGTGCGACCTTGTTCAGTGGCCTGCTGGGGCTGGTTGCCTACGGCACTTATGACCTGACCAACTGGGCTACCTTGCAGGGCTGGCCTGCGCAACTGGCGCTGGTGGACCTTGCGTGGGGCACGGTGGTATCGGCATTGGCCGGGACGGCGGGGTATCTGGCGGTGCGTCGGTTTACGTGAAGCGGCAGGCCGGGATGAGGTTGCCGATTGGCAACTTTCATCCCGAGCCGTGCGGGAACGTGGCGACTGCTGGTGCAGCTATTTTTGCAAGAAGGCGGCAAAACCCAGGTTGCTGCCCTTGGGGCGCATGTCCTTGAGGAATGAATCCTTGTCGGCGCTCAGCTCCAGGCTGACGGTCGGCTTGCGTTTGTCCGCATTGCGCACCTCAAGGCCTTCCATGTGATCGCGCATGAACACCGTGGTCACTTTCAAGTGCAGCAACTGGTCGGTTTCAGGTGTGTGCAGCAGCAAGTGCAGCCATTCGTACTGACCCACTTGCAGGCGCGGCACAGGCAGGTCGAACCACCAGATGTTTCTTTTTCGGTCCAGCACGGCGAAGTGCGTGTTATTGACGCCGAGCACCGCGCCGCCCAAGTCCTGGTTTCTGCGTGCAATGGCCAGCTTTTTATCGAGTTTCATAACGTTCCTGTGCATCGGTTTGTTCAGCGTGTCGGCCCTGCCGGACAACAGTGGCGCGCATTCTCGCACAAACTTCGATGCAAACTCGCCGTCAGCGGCGCTAAAAACGCGCCATTGCAAATGGCAGACGAGTGGCATCAGCCGGCCAGAAAATAGTTGAAACTCTTCGCGACAGCCGCAGGTCAACCATTTTGTCGAGTACGACATCCGATTCCAGCGCGGTCTTCAGACCCAGGAGATTCACGATGAGCAGCACCAGCGATAAAGCCAAAGGTATGGCCAACGAAGCCGTTGGCAACGTCAAGCAGGCTGTTGGCAAGGCTACCGACAACACCAAACTGCGGGCTGAAGGCAAGGCGCAAGAGCTGAAAGGCGAAGGCCAGCAAGCCAAAGGCAAAGCCAAGGACGCGATCAAGAAGGGCGTGGACAAGGCTTGAGTCGAGTGGTCCCGGGGCTTTCATTCCGGGATCAGGCAAGACCGATAACGGCCATCCGCGGATGGCCGTTATGCTTTCTGCTCTGCGGGACTGAAACCTTTCACGACCTGTCCAGTCAATGTGCCATCGGTATTCGCATCTCTGCGCCACATACGGGACACTGCATGCATGAAGTACCGGTTTTCAGGATGTGAGGTTTTCCAGTAAGGGAGCGAGAGGAAGCGCCATGATTTTCCCCCATTTGCGTAAATTGAAAGTCAGCAAGGTGCTGGTGAGAACCGTCAACGAGTTTCTCGACGACGAGATGTCCACCTACGCCTCGGCACTGGCTTACCAGATGCTGTTCTCTCTGTTTCCGTTTCTGCTGTTTCTGATCGCATTGATCGGCTTTCTGCACCTGCCGGACTTTTTTTCCTGGTTGCGGCTGCAATCGGAATTCCTCTTGCCGCCCCAGGCGCTCGAGCAGGTCAACCCGGTCATCGACCAGTTGCAACAGTCCAAGGGTGGTCTGCTGTCCATCGGTATCGTGATCGCGCTGTGGACTGCTTCAGCAGGTGTGCGCCTGATGATGAGTGCCATGAACGCTGCCTACGACGTGGTCGAAGGGCGGCCTATCTGGAAGCGCCTCCCGCTGTCGATCCTGTACACCGTAGGCATTGCCGGCATGTTGCTCGCGGCCGCAGCTTTCATGGTGCTGGGGCCGCAAGTGATGAACTGGATTGCAGCCCAGATCGGCATGGAAGACTTCATCGTGACGCTGTGGACCATCCTGCGCTGGCCGGCGATCATCATTCTGCTGATGGTTGCGGTGGCGCTGATCTATTACGTGATGCCTGACGTCAAACAGGAGTTTCGCTTTATTACCCCAGGCTCGGTGCTGGCGGTGGTGGTATGGATCGTTGCTTCACTGGCGTTTGGTTTTTACGTCAAGACCTTTGCTGATTACAACGCCATGTATGGCAGTATCGGCGCGATCATTGTCCTGTTGCTGTACTTCTATATTTCGGCTGCCGTGCTGTTGCTGGGGGCTGAAATGAATGCGGTGATCGAGCATATGTCCGCCGAAGGCAAGGACGCAGGCGAGAAGGAAGCCGGTGACGGGCTGGGCGAGGAAAGCAGCGAAACAGGCAAACAGCACGTTTCCGGGCTGGGCCGCGATCACTCGGTGCCACTGCAGAAGGCTGACGAAACCTGATCGCGTTCTGTGGCAAGATTGCTTTTTAGGCAAGGAACACGCAGCCATGATCCGTAGCATCCTGAAAATGGGCGATGAGCGCCTGTTGCGCATCGCCCCTCCGGTGCCCGCAGACATGTTCGGCAGCAGCGAACTCAACACGCTGATTGCCGATATGTTCGAGACCATGCACAGCGTGGGCGGTGTGGGCCTTGCCGCACCGCAGATCGGCATTGATCTGCAACTGGTCATTTTCGGTTTCGAGCGCAGCGAGCGCTATCCCCAGGCCGAGGCGGTCCCGCAGACGATCCTGCTTAACCCACTGATTACCCCATTGAGCCCGAGCCTGGAAGAGGGTTGGGAAGGGTGCCTGTCGGTGCCCGGGTTGCGGGGTATGGTGAATCGTTACCAGAGCATTCGCTATGAAGGTTTTGACCCTGAAGGCCAGCCTGTCGAGCGTGTTGCCCATGGGTTTCATGCTCGGGTCGTGCAGCATGAATGCGACCACCTGATTGGTCGTCTCTACCCGTCGCGCATTACCGATTTCAGCAAGTTCGGCTTCATGGACGTAATGTTCCCGGACATGGACCCCAATGCCGATGAGTGATCACCCGACGGCTCTGCAAAACCGTCAGGCTTCCCGACAGAGCGCAATCAGCGGTTTGCTGCGGCTGTAGCGCATGAATTTCTCGCCGAGGGTGTGTGGCAGACGTTGTGCTGTCTCAAACCCGGCGAGCTGGTAAAACCCCAGCAAATCAGGGTGGCAGAACAGCCATACCGGCCCGGCCAGCGGTTGCAGCGCGGCGTCGATCAAGCTTCGCGCCACTGTCTTCCCGCGCATGGGGGGCGCTACGAACAGCCCGGTCAGCCAATGTCCCTCAGCGACGGGCGTCAGGCACAAGGCACCGATGATTTCTGCCTGCTTCGCCACCCACGCCTGCCCCTTGCTGGCCGCACGCATCGATGACTGATGCTCGCGGTAAAACTTGCCCAACAGCGGGCGGCACGCATCGGGTAACGGGTAAAAGCGGATTTCAGACATCGCGGACGGGCTCGGAACGTGGGCTTCGCATCATACAGAGGCTAAAGCCGTCACAACTAATCGCTACGGGCTGCTGTCGATAGTTTCAGACCCGTTTTTTTCCCCGCCATTTGAGGTGAGCATGAAATCGATAACACGACTGTTGGGCTGTTCACTTCTGGCGCTGGGGCTGCTTGGGCAGACAGCAGGGGCGGCTGAAAAAAACGCGCCTATCCAGTTCGGTGCGCTTACCTGGGAAAGTGGCAGCCTGATCACCGAGGTGCTGCGTACCCTTGTCGAGAAAGGCTATGGCTACCGTACTGATACCTTGCCCGGCAGCACCGTCAGCCTGGAAACCGCGCTGGCGAAAAACGACATTCAGGTGATCGCTGAAGAGTGGACCGGACGCAGCCCGGTGTGGGTCAAGGCTGAAGCTGACGGTAAGGTGCTCGGCCTGGGCAACATCGTCAAAGGCGCGACCGAAGGCTGGTGGGTGCCTGAGTACGTGATCAAGGGCGATGCCGCCAAAGGCATCAAACCAGCAGCACCCGATCTGACGTCTGTCGCTGACCTGGCGCGCTACAAGGACGTTTTCAAAGACCCTGAATCGCCCGACAAGGGCCGTTTTCTGAACAGCCCGAGCGGTTGGACTTCGGAGATCGTCAACACCCAAAAGCTCAAGGCTTATGGCTTGACAGACAGCTTCGTCAACTTTCGCACCGGCTCGGGCGCGGCGCTGGACGCCGAAGTCGCATCGGCCATCCGCCGTGGCAAACCAGTGCTGTTCTATTACTGGTCACCCACACCCCTGCTGGGCAAGTACAAGCTGATCAAGCTGGAAGAGCCCGCTTTCGATGCCGAAGCCTGGAAAACCCTGACCGACGCGAGTAATCCCAACCCGCGTGGCACCTCTTCGCTGGCGGCGACGCTGTCTATTGGTGTGTCGGCAGAATTCAGCAAGCAATACCCAGAGTTGGTGAGTGTCTTCAAAAACGTCGATTTTCCAATTGATCTGCTCAACCGGACATTGGGTGAAATGAGTGACAAACATGAGGACCCCAGCGTCGCCGCCGCCAGGTTCCTCAAGCAACACCCTGAGGTCTGGAAAGCCTGGTTACCAGCCGATGTTGCCGCCAAAGTCAGTCACAGCCTTTGACCGTTGCGCTGCAAGGATCATGGAAGGGGCATAGCTGATAACGTCATCAATGGCCGGTATACGACGTGTCGGGTGGTAAAGCCCTGCCGAGCTGTTAAGTTCAAGACTCAGTCAATTCATGCTCAGGAGGAGCCATGGCTGATTACATCCAGGGCTCGCGAGGTGCGTGGCAGACCTGTCTGGCACTCACGGCCTGCCTTTGCCTGGACGCGATGCACCCGGTCAATGCTGAAGAAGCGGATGACATGGCGCTGGCGTTGGTGGAACAGCGAAATCTGGGCGAAGGTCTAGCGTGGCTGGGTTATCAGGTCGCCTCGCGCACAGCGACGTTTGCCGGTATCGTGCAAGCAATTGGCAAGACCGAAGCTCAGGAACTGGTGCAAAAAGAGTTGCAGCGCCTGCAACCTGAGTATCAATCGCAATGGGACCGCAATCTGGCAGCGGCCTATGCCCATTCATTTACGGCCGAGGAATTGCGTTCGCTCAATCAGGGCGAGGACTCGCCTTCCCTGGTGAGCAGATTCAGAGCCAGAAACACCCAGGTCAGTGCCGACATGAAAGCCCGGTCCTCGGAGCTGCTGGGACAATTCGTAAGTCGTGCGCTGGGCAACGCTCAGGCAGCACTGCAACGCTGACATCCATTCGATGATATGAGGCAAAACCATGGACGCATTCATGCAGGCTGCAATCGATGAGGCACAACTAGGGCTGAAGGAAGGTGGAATCCCCATCGGTTCGGTCATTGTTCACGAGGGCAAGATCATTGGTCGGGGGCATAACCGCCGTGTGCAAGAGGGCAGTGCAACCAGGCACGGCGAAATGGATGCCCTCGAGAACGCCGGTCGCCAACCGGCCCGCGTGTACCGTGACGCGGTGCTCTATACCACGCTGTCTCCTTGTGCGATGTGCAGCGGGGCGATCCTGCTCTACGGCATTCGCAAGGTGATCGTCGGCGAGAACCAGTCGTTCATGGGCGAGGAAGAATTGCTACGCTCGCGTGGCGTGCAGATCGAGGTGCTTGATAACCAGGAGTGCAAGCACATGATGCAGGGCTTCATCGCCAGCAAGCCTGAGTTGTGGAACGAAGATATCGGCGAGTAAGGGGGGTGAAACCTCCAGCTCATGAGTCCGAGAACGGGCTCGGACCAGCGCAATTGCCACAATAGTCATCGCGATACTTGCCTGCCGTGCCAATGCTCTGCGTTGGCATGCCTTTGGTGAGATTCTGCGTCACACATCCTCAGCCTGGCGAGGCAGCGTGCATAACCGACGCTCAGGCCTCAATGCCCCGACCCTGATCATCGATCAATAATCTTCTTCCGCTCCGGACTTAAAGTGCTGTTTGTGCCACTAGTGTGCCTTTAACGGTGATAATCTCCTCTCATCATCATACGGTATGCACAACAGGCCGGTTGCCTGGTTATTTTCGGAGCCCGATATGTCGGTCCAACAGCGCAATAACGTCAATATCGTGGGCGACGGACCGGCCACTCTGATTTTTGCTCATGGATTCGGCTGTGATCAGCACATGTGGCGCTTCATGGCTCCGCACTTCGCCGAACGCTTCAAGGTTATTCTGTTCGACCTTGTAGGCAGCGGAGATTCCGACGTGTCGGCCTGGTACCCGCACAAATATGCGTCACTCAAGGGCTATGCAAGCGACTTACTGGAACTGGTCGACGAGTTCGCCGGAGACGGGCCGATTGTGCATGTCGGCCACTCGGTCAGTTGCATGATTGCGGTGCTTGCTGAACTGCAGTCGCCCGGCCGATTCGACGGCCATATCATGGTGGGTCCATCGCCCCATTACCTCAACGACGGTGATTACGTCGGCGGCTTCACTCGCGCTGATATCGACTCGTTGCTTGAGACGCTGGAAAGCAATTACCTGGGCTGGTCCAGCACCATGGCGCCGACACTCATGGGCGCCTCTGACCGGCCTGAACTGGGTGAAGAGCTTGCCAGCAGCTTCTGTCGTACCAATGCCGAGATTGCCAGGCAGTTTGCCCGCGTAACCTTCCTTTCCGACCATCGTGCCGATGTCGCGAAACTCAAAAGCAAGACGCTGATCATGCAAAGCAGTGACGATCTGGTGGTGCCGGTGCAGGTTGGCGAGTACCTGCACCGTGTCATTGCCGACAGCACCTTGCACATGATCGACAACGTGGGGCATTACCCGCACATGAGCGCGCCGCAGGAATGCATCACCGCCATGAATCAGTTTCTGGCGTCTTACGAGAGCGCTGCACATGACGGTTGAACAGGTGAGTCTGCCAGTGACAGAAGACCTGTACGAACATGCGGCCTGCGGTCTGTTGGTTACCTTGCCCAATGGCACCATCGAGCGTGCCAATCTGACGTTCTGCCGTTGGCTGGGCCTTGGGCGTGAAGCTGTTCTAGGGCGCCGTTTTCAGGACCTGTTTAATGTGGCAGGCAAAGTCTTCCTGCAAACCCACTGGGCACCGCTCTTGCAGACTCAGGGGTCAATTGCCGAGGTCAAGGTTGAATTGATTCATGCCGATGGCCGCGCCATCCCCATGATGCTCAATGCCGTGCGCCGCGAGCATCCGACCGGGGTTTTGCATGAAGTGGCCGTGTTCATGGCCGAGGAGCGCAACAAGTACGAACGCGAACTGCTTGCTGCGCGCAAGATCGCCGAAGAGCTGTTGCAGCAACAAATGGCTGTTCAGACAGAACTTACCTCGGCACGCAATCGCCTGCGTCTGGCTCACGCCGAGGCGGAAATACGGGCCATTTTTGCCGAGCAGATGATTGGCATTGTCAGCCACGACCTGCGCAACCCTCTGGCGGCGATCAAGATGGCGGCCGGACTGCTGGAGCGCACGCAACTGGAGTCTAGGCAAGAACGAATCCTTGGGCACATCCATCACTCCACTGACCGGGCTGACCGCATGATTGTGGATCTGCTGGATTTTACCCATGCCCGCGTCGGCAGCGGTATTGCCGTGGTGCCTCAGGCTATCGATCTGCACGCGGTTGTCGCCCGGGGCGTCGAAGAGCTGCGCCAGGTTTTCCCGCACAGAGTGCTGACGCATCGCAGCGAGGGGCAGGGTGCGTGCTCGGCGGATCCGGATCGTCTGCTGCAAATGCTTGGTAATCTGGTGAGCAACGCCATCAACTATGGCACGGACGGCAGCGAGGTTTTGATCACGTCTTCCTTCGATACCTGGCTGATCAAGCTGTCGGTGCACAACGTCGGCGAACCGATACCCATGGAGAAAGTGGACGACCTGTACGAACCCGTCGTACGGGTGGTCAGTGACAGTGACGAAACCCGCACAGTCGGGCTCGGCCTGTTCATCGTTCGCGAGATCGTTCGAGCCCATCTGGGTGAGGTGACGGTTCGCTCTTCGGCTGAGGAGGGTACGACGTTCACCGTAGCCTTCCCGCGCCCTCCTGCGTGAATGAGCGTACGGCCAGGTTTCTTCGGCCAACGTGGCGTATTCAAGGGTGCACGAAGATCGTTACAGACCTAAACTAAACGCTGCGCCATTACCTCAAGGCTGATACAGGTTCTCCATGCGGCAATCCATTTCAAATGATGTAGCCAAGATCAGTCGGATCAGCGCGGTTCCGGCCATCCTGCAAGTCATCACCGAATCCACCGGCCTGGGTTTTGCCGCCGTGGCGCGTGTCACCGAAAGTACCTGGATGGCCTGCGCGGTTCTGGACAAGCTGGATTTTGGTTTGAAACCCGGCGGCGAGCTGGAACTGAGCAGCACAATCTGCCACGAGATTCGCAGCTCCCACAAGGCTGTGGTGATTGATCATGTCGCTGAGGATCCGCTGTTTTGTGAGCACCATACGCCGCGTTTATACAACTTCCAGAGCTACATATCGGTGCCGATCTTCCTCTCCAATGGCACCTTTTTCGGCACTATCTGTGCGCTGGACCCCAAGCCCGCCAAGCTGACCGGTACACCCATCGAGGCGATGATGGCGTCGTTTGCGCGTCTTCTGGCACTGCAGATCGAGGCCGAGGAAAACCTGCAGCAAGTGCGTGAAGACCTTCTGGCCGAGCGTGAGGTGGCAGAGCTGCGCGAGCAGTTCATCGCCGTTCTGGGGCACGACCTGCGCAACCCTTTGTTTGCCATCAATGCCAGTGCCGAATTGCTGCTGCGTCGGCCACTGGATGAAAAGGCCCTGCAAGTCGTGCAACACATCCTGACGTCTGGCAAACGCGCCTCGCAACTGGTCGACGACGTGCTCGACTTTGCCCGTGGCCGCATGGGGCATGGTATTCCGCTGAGCATGCACGATGCGCACGGGTTGGATGAAACGCTTGAACATGTTGTGTCAGAGATACGCCGTGTTCACCCGTCCAGGCTGATCAGGTCGGATATAACGGCGCTGGAGCGTATTCGCTGCGACCACGAGCGGATCGCGCAATTGCTGTCCAATCTGGTGTCCAACGCGATCAGTCACGGTGATCCCCAAAGCCCGGTCGAGGTGACGGCGGGTGTGCGCGGTGATCTGTTTCTGCTCAGCGTTACCAATCAGGGCGAGCCGATACCCGAGTCCGTTCGTTCGCAGTTGTTCCTGCCTTACTCACGGCCAATCACCGACGAGCCGCAAGCCGGGCTAGGTCTGGGGCTTTATATCGCCAGCGAGATAGCCTTGGCGCATGGCGGTACGCTTGAAGTGTGCTCGACACGAGAGCAGGGCACTGTCTTCACGTTCAGGATGCCTTTGAAGTCGGCGAAGTCGGCGAAGTCGGCGTAGTTACGCCCGTAAAACACGACGTGCGATTGCATGACCTGGGCGCAGCGCTTCCTTGCCTTGCGCCAGGGCCGAGCCTGCGTGGCGTCGCGCATGGCTGAAGGTATGCGCTTTGAACATCCTTGTTACAAACTCTCACACCGCTATGCTTGCTCATCGACACTGTCGGGTCGAACCTGAGGCCTGGGCTGCCGTCAAAGGCCTGAGTCTTCACGGTTACCCCGCAGTTTCACCTTTGCCAAGAGGTAGTGATGAACAGTTTTTTGCGCAATCTTGTAGGGGGCGTGCTGGTTGCGTCATGTGGCATCGGTGCTGTTCAGGCGCAGACACTGCCAAACAGCACACTCAACAACGGCGCCAGCAGCAACCCGTATAACAGCCCGATCAAGCGCTCCAACCCCAACAGCCGTCAGGGCACCGAGTCAATCACGCCCCGCGCGCCCGGCTCCAATATTGCGCCGCCTGTGCGCAGGCCTACGCTGGAGAACGG
Organism: Pseudomonas savastanoi; assembly: GCF_020917325.1. Taxonomy (NCBI): domain Bacteria; kingdom Pseudomonadati; phylum Pseudomonadota; class Gammaproteobacteria; order Pseudomonadales; family Pseudomonadaceae; genus Pseudomonas; species Pseudomonas savastanoi. Next base: position 4,439,659 of record NZ_CP076652.1, on the reverse strand, counting down.
TGGTATCGGCAACGGCTACCCCACGCGCCAGAATGCTCCGCGTCCCTCTACGCCGACAACCGACCCCAGCCGCGCCAATTGAATCTTCAACCCTGCGAGCCCGTTTCACCGCGGGACGTCGACTCAATGCATAAGGAAACGCTCATGCTTAGAAAAACCCTGATCGCCACATGGTGTACCGCTGCCATTTTGAGCCTGCCGCTGACGGCAGGCGCCGCCCCGGAAACCTACAAAAGCGAACAAGGCACCGTCACGGTCACCCCGGTTGCCGAAGGTCTGGATCACCCATGGGCACTGGCATTTCTGCCTGACAAGCAGGGCATTCTGGTGACGGAGCGTTCCGGCAACCTGCGTATCGTGTCGGCGGATGGCAAATTATCCGAGCCGCTTTCCGGTGTGCCGCAAGTCTGGGCAAGAAAGCAGGGTGGTCTGCTCGACGTCGTGCTTTCCCCGGACTTCGCAAAGGACCGCATGGTGTATCTGACCTACTCCGAAGGCAGTGGCAAAACCGCCGCCGAGGGAGATACCGCCGGCACTGCCGCAGGGCGTGGTCGTCTGTCCAAAGACATGACCCGTCTGGAAGACTTCGAGGTTATCTTCCGCCAGGAACCGAAACTCTCGGTGGGCAACCACTTCGGCGCGCGGATGGTGTTTGATCGCGACGGTTACCTGTTTATCGCGCTGGGCGAGAACAACGATCGTCCCACTGCGCAAGACCTGGACAAGCTGCAAGGCAAGATCGTACGTATCTACCCGGATGGCAGCGTGCCGAAAGACAACCCTTTTGTCGGGCAGAAAAACGTCCGGCCCGAGATCTGGTCCTACGGCCATCGCAACCAGCAGGGCGCAGCGCTCAATCCGTGGACCGGTACGTTGTGGACCAACGAGCATGGGCCCAAGGGCGGCGATGAATTGAACATCATCGAGCGTGGCCAGAACTACGGCTGGCCGATTGCGACTCACGGTATCGACTACTCTGGTCAGCCGATTTCGGAGTCCAAGGGCAAGGTTGTCGAAGGCACAAAAATTCCGTTTCAGGTCTGGGAAGTTTCGCCGGGCCTAAGTGGCATGGCGTTCTATGACCACAGCCTTTTCAAGGCATGGGATCACAGTGTATTCATCGGTGCTCTGGCCACTGAGGAGTTGATCAGGCTGCAGTTCGAGAATGACAAGATCGTTCATGAAGAGCGGCTGTTGAAAGGCATGAAACAGCGGATACGCGATGTGCGTCAGGGGCCGGACGGTTACTTGTATTTGTTGACGGATGAAGACGAGGGTAAGTTGCTGAAAGTCGGGTTGGCTCAGTAATAGCCTGTTAAACCTTTGAAAAAGAAAACTCCCACAATGTAGTGGGAGTTTTCTTATGGTTTCTCGGTGCGATAACTTTTAGGGCAGTCGGATCAGTTATCCTTTGCGTCACGTACCACTTCGCCCGTCTTGGCATCGACGTCGTAGTTCCATTCCACACCCTTGGCGTCTTTCAGTTCGATCTTATAGACCAGGCGGCCGTCGCGTTCTTTTTCCAGCTCGGTATCGTGGACCGTGAAGCCTGTGTGCTTGGCAACGGCCTGCTTGTTGAACTGTTCAAAGTCACCCAATGCCTGAGACTTGTAAAGGCGGATCACTTCATCGGGACCAACGTCGGCCTGGGCGGCACCTGCAACAGCAGCGAGGGCAACAGCGGCGAAGACGGCAGGCATAAGTTTCATAGGGTATTCCTTTCTGATTGATCTGTTTTAATGGATTCGTCACACGCTGAATGGTTCAGCGGTTTTGTTGAACTCAGATTATCCACGCTTACTTAATTCACGCTTAATTATTCCGGTGCGCAACGTTTTTTGCGGTGGCTTCTTTCCCTTGATACGTAAGTAGAGTTTTCCCGTGTCATTCGTTTACAGGCAGACCATCACGTAAAGGTTGAAAAAAAACGGCGGTGAACGTAAAAGGTTGGCCCCCTGCCGGAAGGTGCATCGCGTCTGTCCAGGCACCTGTCCTTGCGGAGTCTGATCGATGAGTACGCCCTACCGACCTGCCATGCGTCATGCCTGGCGATTGTTACCGTTGGGCATGGCTGTTGCCTCGCCGCTAATGGCTGCGGATCCGCTCACTCTGGACGCGGTCAACGTGACCGGGTTCAGCGAACAGGAAGGTGCCAGCGACTATAAAGCTGGTCGGGCGTCGATTTACGGGTTTGATCAGGCTTCGCTGCTGGACACGCCTGCCTCGGTTTCAGTGTTCAGCGAAGCGCTGATCAGGGACCGTCAGGCAAAACTGCTGAGTGACGTGCTGCGCAACGATGCCTCGGTCGGCGACGGCTATGCGCCGGCAGGCTATTACGAAAACTTTGTGGTGCGCGGCTTCTCGTTGAACGCAGCCAACAGTTATCGCATCAACGGCCGCAGCATTGCCGGCGAGCAGAACGTGGCGCTGGAGAACAAGCAGCAGGTCGAGTTGCTCAAGGGGCTGTCCGGCTTGCAGAGCGGCGTTTCAGAGCCCGGTGGTGTCATCAACTACCAGACCAAGCGCGCGCAGGATGTTCGCTCGGTCACGGTCTCTACCAACGAACACGGCGAGCGCTACCTCGCGACCGATGTCGGCGGCTGGTTCGGCAGCGAACAGCAGTTCGGGCTGCGCGCCAACCTGGCCCATGAAGACATTCGCTCGTACGTCGAGCACGCCGACGGCCAGCGTGATTTCGCCTCGCTCGCCTTCGACTGGAACATCAGCGAGCGCGCCTTACTGCAACTGGACGTCGAGTATCAGAGCAAAGAACAGCGTTCGGTGCCCGGTTATCAATTGCTCGGCGGTACGGCGCTGCCTCACGACGCCTCGCCACGCAAGCTGCTGGGCTATCAAAACTGGTCCAACCCGGTGGGCATCGACTCGCTGAACATGAACGGGCGTTTCGAATACCGGTTCAACGACAGCTGGAAGGGCAGCCTGAGTGCGTCGCGCAGTCGCGTGGTCATTGATGACTACAGCGCCTTTGCATGGGGCTGTTACGGCTCGGCCAGTTGCGCAGCCGAAGCGGTGCCCAACCACTTCAGCGCCGAGGGTGGCTACGACATCTACGACTTCCGCAGCCCGGACGACACGCGGCGTAACGATGAGGTCGAAGCGGCCATGTCCGGTACCTTCACTACCGGATCACTGGGGCACGAGCTGACCTTCGGCACCAGCGCCTACCGCCGCACCGTCGATACGAGCGGGACCTTCAATGAATTCGTCGGCTCGGGCACGATCAACGAGTCGCCTGAATCGGTGGCACCGTCGCCTTTGACGCTGCCACATACCGAGCGTCGTCTGGACAGTCGTCAGTACGGGCTGTTCATCACCGACCGGATCAGTTTCAACGAGCACTGGCAAACCGTGCTGGGCGGGCGACAGGTGCGGCTCGACGAGCAGGCGTTTACCGAGGATGGCAGCGACGCAAGACACACCGAGCGTTACGTGTTCCTGCCGCAGGCGGCATTGATCTACAAACCGGTGGACAACCTTTCGCTCTACACCAGCTACAGCAAAGGCCTGTCGCTGGGCGGGACAGCGGCGTGGTTCACCACCAATGCCAGTGAAATACTTGCGCCCACCGTATCCCGACAGCTGGAAGCGGGCATCAAGTATGACTGGCAGCGTATAAGCCTGACGGCAGCAGTGTTTCAGGCCCGTCAGGCGTATCAGTACTCCAGGCCCAACGATGACGGCACGTTTACCTATGTGCAGCAAGGCGAGCAGAAAAACACCGGGCTTGAACTGGGGGCGAGTGGCTGGGTGACCGACCGCCTGCAGATATCCGCCAGTGCGGCGGCCATCCGGGCGCGGGTCGAAGGCAGCGGCACCGAGGCCTATGACGATCATCAGGCCCTCAATGTGCCCAAATACCGTGGCACCCTGCAAGCTGACTACAGCCTGCCGGTGCCCGGGCTCGCCTTACTCGGCGGGATGCAGTACAGCGCCAGCAAGTACGCTGACCGTGAAGGTTCCGTGCAGGTCAATGACTACACACTGTTCAATATCGGCAGCCGTTACAGCACCCGAATCAGCGGCTACGACACGGTCCTGCGCCTGACCGTCGACAACCTCTTCGACAAACGCTACTGGCGTGATGCCGGGGAGTATCTGGGTGACGACTACCTATTCATGGGCGCACCCAGAACGGCGAGATTGTCGGCCACCGTCAACTTTTAGTGGACGGGCTCTATTGCACGGAGCGTTGGCACGATCGTCGGGATTCTCGTTCCTCACGCTCCAGCGTGGGGGTGCAGTTCACGACGCTCTGCGTCGTAAAGAGGACGCGGAGCGTCCAGAAACGGCATGCGACGCGGAGCGCCGCACGATAGTTGAAGTGATCGTTCCTCACGCTCCAGCGTGGGAGTGCAGTTCACGACGTTCTGCGTCGTCAAGAGGACGCGGAGCGTCCAGAAACGGCATGCGACGCGGAGCGCCGCACGATAGTTGAAGTGATCGTTCCTCACGCTCCAGCGTGGGAATGCAGTTCTCGACGCTCTGCGTCGTCAAGAGGACGCGGAGCGTCCAGAAACGGCATGCGACGCGGAGCGCCGCACGATAGTTGAAGTGATCGTTCCTCACGCTCCAGCGTGGGAATGCAGTTCTCGACGCTCTGCGTCGTCAAGAGGACGGAGCGAGCGTCCAGAAACGGCATGCGACGCGGAGCGCCGCACGATAGTTGAAGTGATCGTTCCTCACGCTCCAGCGTGGGAATGCAGTTCTCGACGCTCTGCGTCGTCAAGAGGACGCGGAGCGTCCAGAAACGGCATGCGACGCGGAGCGCCGCACGATAGTTGCGATCATCGTTCCCGCTACAGGCCTCCGCTCCGTATCAGTGCGCCCGCAAGCTTTGCTATTCTTCGCGCCCTGTGAGCGCCAGGCGCTTTTTTCAGCCATGTTTCGGGGGCTTCATGACGGCCATCGTTCAATCCACTCCGCAACCTTTCACCAAAGGCGACTACAAGACCCTGGGCCTTGCGGCGCTGGGTGGCGCGCTGGAAATTTACGACTTCATCATCTTCGTATTCTTCGCGCTGACCCTCAGCCAGCTGTTTTTTCCGCCCGACATGCCCGAGTGGCTGCGTCTGCTGCAAAGCTTCGGGATCTTCGTGACAGGCTATCTCGCACGCCCGCTGGGCGGCATTCTGATGGCGCATTTTGCCGACCGGCTGGGGCGCAAGCGGGTGTTCAGCCTGAGTATTCTGATGATGGCCCTGCCTTGTCTGCTGATCGGCATCATGCCCACCTACGCACAGATTGGTTACTGGGCACCACTGGTGTTGCTGGCGTTACGCATTCTGCAAGGCGCAGCGGTCGGTGGCGAAGTACCCAGTGCCTGGGTCTTCGTGGCAGAGCACGCACCCCAGGGGCATCGCGGCTACGCACTCGGGGTGTTGCAAGCCGGCCTGACGTTTGGATACCTGCTCGGTGCGCTGACCGCAACATGGCTGGCAAGGGTCTTCAGCCCGGGTGAGATTCTTGACTGGGCGTGGCGTATTCCGTTTCTGCTGGGCGGTGTTTTCGGCGTCGTGGGCGTCTGGTTACGCCGCTGGCTGAACGAAACGCCAGTGTTCATCGCCATGCACGCCCAGCGTGAAAACCTGCCGACACTGCCGCTTGGCCAGGTCCTGCGCGATCATCGCCAATCCTTGCTGCCGGCCGCGCTGTTGACGTTTGTGCTGACTTCCGCAGTGGTCGTGCTGGTAGTGATCACGCCTACGGTCATGCAGCAGCGCTTCGGCATCAGCGCGAGCACTACGTTTGCCCTGAGTGCGGTGGGCATCGTCTTCCTCAATATCGGCTGCGTGTTGGCAGGCATGCTGGTTGACCGCATCGGTGCGTGGCGCGGCGTCATCATCTACAGCCTGCTGCTGCCGCTGGGTATAGGCGTGCTTTACGCCAGCCTTATCCAGCAATGGATGCCGCTGGGTATCGCCTACGCCATCGCAGGGCTGGCCTGCGGGGTTGTCGGCGTGGTGCCTTCGGTGATGGTCGGACTGTTCCCTGCGAACATTCGTGTGTCTGGCATCTCGTTCACTTACAACATCGCCTACGCTTTTTGGGCGAGTACCACGCCGTTGCTGCTCATCGCGCTGATGCCCTGGAATATCTGGGTTTGTGTGCTCTACAGCCTGGTCATGGGGATTGTGGGTCTGGCGACCGCTGCAGTATTCGGCTTGCGCCGGGGTGTGGTGGTAGATGACCTTGCAGCCGGCCGAAACGGTTAGCGTCAAGCCTGTTCCTGCTGGCGCGCCTCTTTCTCGCAAGCAGCCGCTCATCTATATGGGCGGTTTGCGCAAATGAAAAACATCAAGAAAGTTCTTCAAGTCAGGCGCGGTCAATTGTAACAAGTGATTGTAATTCTGTTTGCTCAAGTCTATCTTGCGCCCCTCTATATTATTTTTATTTACTGAGCTGGTGTGCTGTTGGCTGCCACGATTCCGACGTGCCTCGATTGGTGGGTTATTTGTGATTTCGTTAAATTGATAGAGGTAATTGTTCTGTATTTTCTGTAGGAGATTTCTTTAATAGTTTATTGCTTCATGATTGTTCTCACAGGTCTTTGTTTTTGGCAGGATTTTGGTTTCTATTCGGATTTAATAAAAAACAATACTAAATAAAATGGTTTCTGTGCCGATTTACTTTTTAGGTCATGGAAGACGTGTGTATGAAACATCCTACAAATTTGCTCTAGGGCAAAATGATGGCAAGGGGAAGTAGCATGGAGGTGACAATGAGAGAGCAAGAGGTTCTTGGCCTGCTGTTGCAGGGCTGTACGAACAAGGAAATCGCCAGGCAGCTCCGTATCAGTGACTATACGGTTCGTGATCACGTGTCTTCGCTACTAAGAAAGAGCCGTGTAAAGACCCGTGTCGAGCTCATGGCGCGTTGTGTTTCTTTATGGCTTCCGGGAAAAAGTAACCGACCCCCTACATCTGTCGGATTGCGCAACGAGTCAGCACATACATAATGTGTCTTGTCACAGAACACATCTTGTCAGGGCGATCAGCGTTATCGGGACAGTGCCCCAAGGTCAATAATTTCACTATTGCACTACGGTTGATTTCCGGTGGTCGGCTATCTGGTTGCCCGGAACAGATGGTTCTAAAGTCCGTCCTTACGGCAAACCGTAAAAAATAAAAAGGAGCAATCATGACTGTTTGTTTTGTTCGGGGCCGGTCTGAGTCCGATCAGTCATTGCGGCTGGATCCGCATCGGCCCGGTTTGAATCTCACAACAGACTTCCATCGCCTGGCAACCCGGCAGTCGGCACTTTCGGTAACGCAACTTGCCGAGCAACAGAAAAAACTGTCCGGCCCCGTTGGCCTGTTTGCCAAGCTCTGCCGACAGGTTCGTTCGCATGGACGCCAGGCCCCGTTGATCGAAGAGGTCGAGCGGCTTGAGGGGCGCAAGCGCAAGTGGCTGGCCGAGCAGGCTGTACAGTTCATCCTGGGCTTGCACGGCCGCCGGCCAGCGGTCGACAACCCGTTCAAAGGCCTGTTGCGCGAAGACCTGTGTTGCATCGTGTTCGATGACGAATCGCTGCACACGCTGGTCGAGCGTTACACTGCCGGTGAAGCACTGCGGCACCAGGACAGTGAGTACTTCGTCAAACTCATTGCCACCACACGGAACACAGTCGAGCGACGAATCGTCTTCCACGGCCTGCTCGAACACTTCGACCGATTACTGCCGATCGAAAAGAGCATCTACCCGCTCAATTACCGCGCCACCCAGCTTGCCCATCTGGAGCAGGAAGAAACCCTCTACGGCAAGTTGATCATGGAGCAGCCCATTAGCGCACTGCTTGAAGTGCATACCCCTGCATGGCTGTTGGAAAATCTTTCCTCTTTTGAGTTTTCGATTGATTGAGAACCCGCCCTGGATGTCCACGGGCTAAGGCTTTTTCTGAAAAGTATTTGATATGGATATATAAAGCTGTTCGGGATTTACGATTTTTTCAGTAATGGTTTTAAATTTTTTCGAGCTTTTTGAAGGCGTAGCATTAAATACCGCATGTTTTTATCAGTGGCTTATACAATAAAAGAGTAGTAAGAAGAATCGCAAATGCCGCGTGTTTTTAATGATAAATCATTGGGAAAAGTGTTATGAAAAAAATAGTACCTCTGTTGCTGTTGTTTTTGTCTTCGGCCAGTCAGGCTGCAGATTACTCGGTGACAACTACAAGAACACCTACGACTATAAACGGACCTGGGCATAATGCATTCTCCAGGCACCAGTTGAGATTGTCCGATTACCCTCGCGGGGCGGCCAATAACTCCCGATTGCGGAAAATCTCATGGACGGCGACATCATTTCCGGACAGTAAAGGTGAGCGCGCCAATCTTTGCTTTCGAACCACGGGTGTGCACGATATCGATTGTGTAACTATTATTCCTGGCGCTCCAGGTAGTACTGAGCTCTTCAATAATCTCGGTTTTAGCTACGCGTCGGATGTGATCATTCGGCACAACGCTGAAAGTGGACCTTGGCAAAGTAAGCCGTTGGGGGCGGAAACAGTCACCTTTCATTTAACGTATTGATTGTCGACCCCTGACGATAAACGTCAGGGGTTCTATAGGCCAGGAGTCCACTTTATGCGGGTAATCAGCTCTGGAATAGAAGCGCTGGTAACAGCAAGGCAACTCGATGAAAAAATAGCCTCTAAAAAAATACCCGTTCTTGCTAACTCATCCAGTCATACAAACTTTCTGGACCCCTCCGTGACAATCAGTGGCGGGGCGATTCTCAAGCAGAGAATTTTCGGACTGACAGACCCTAAATTTCCAGCACCCATGCTGGGTAAGGCAGAGTGCGGCACGTCCATGCCTGAAACCTCTTTTTTAACACGGGATGACCGGAGGCTTCTTGGCGAGGTTTATGAGTGGGCCAGAGATCAGGGGGCTGATCTTTTCTACGTCGATGACTTGGCGTTTGGGCTGGCATCCTACAGGGAGAAAGACGATGGAAGGATCTGGTCTCGTCATAACCAAGGCAAGACCTATGACATGGAAGGGCACAAGGTCTTTTACAGTTTTACAGATACAAATGCGGCGACGGCCAAGCGTATTAGTGAGGGAAGCGCTTTAACAACGACACGGCTGGATCAGGGTTTTATTCGTTTTATCACGGACAAAGACTACGGTGCCCTTGGTCACAACCACTTTGAGTTCATGGAAAAAGTCATCAATCGTTTTTCGACGTCGGGGGAAAGGGACCAGCAACTTGGACCTGACTATGCTACCTATAAAAGCCAGAAAAACGACTACATTAGAACTCTGTCAAAGGAAAAGTACGCCCCTGGCGAGGGTGACATTCGGGAAACCGGCATCCCCGCTCAAAAAACCGCAAAACCCAAGGAAATCACCCTGGAAAGCCTGCGAGAAGACATGCGCAACTCGTTCATGAAGGCGATGGGCATCAAGAACTTCTCATCCCTGTTTGACGTCCTGTTCAAGAACCGGCGTTGACCGGTCAGGCATCTGCACTCAGTGGCTGGAGCTCTGACGGCATATCCTGAGCGCTGGCCACGCAGTTGCGACCGGTGCTTTTGGCGAGGTACAGCGCCTTGTCTGCTTCGTGCAACCAGGATGAAGCATCCGGCAGTTCAGGAGAATAGGCGGCTATGCCGATACTCAGGCTGACCTTGAGATCGCGCTGCAGAGAGTAGGTCATTTCATCTATCGCCAGACGCGTGCGCTCCAGGATTTCCCTCGCTTGAAACAAGCGGGTGTCCGGCAGAATGACGCAGAACTCATCTCCGCCACAACGTCCGATCAAATCCGAGTCCCGCAGGTTTTCCATCAGTGCTTCGCTGATGTTCTGCAGCACGGTGTCGCCCATGAGGTGGCCGTAGGTATCGTTGATGACCTTGAAATGGTCAATGTCGATCAGTGCGATGACGCACTGCTGATGCTGGTTCTGGCTTTTTGCGTACTCCAGATCAAGCAGGTCTTTCCATGCGCCATGATTGAGCAGTCCGGTGAGGCTGTCGGTACGGCTTATTTTTCGCAGGATGTTGCGATGCTCCCAGAGCTTCAGGGTGACCTGATGGCTCATCCAGCCGATGAAAATAGGGTAAATCACCAGGACGGGAAGGCAGGCGTAGATCTGTGCAATGTTGCCATGCAAATTGACTACGGGGTTAAGCACGGCCAACGAGATCAGCACCCCCAGCGCCTGTGCGCACAAGCCTTGCAGCATCAGGCGTGGCCCGGCAGCAGCCATGTTATGCATGGCCATCATTGCGATGACCGTAACGCTGGGCACGGCACTGAAGCCCATCGCGCCAATCCAGAACCCGCCCATCAGCGAGTCGAAGAGTAGATTGCGCCATTCCGCCTGATAGGGTTCGCGCGATTTTTTCGCAATCTGGTAAGCAACATGCGGCCAGATCAGGGCATTGAGCAGCGCCAGTGTCCAAAGCCAGTGTGCAGCATTCACGTAATACAAAGACACAGCGACAGTAATAAAGCCAACGCTGACACCGAGTGATCTCGGCGCGTAGATCCGCTTGGCGAATGCCAGTCCCTTGCGGTGATATGAGCTCATAGTTCCTTACCGGACATAACGTCTTGAATCGGTCAGAAACCATGACTCCTTGACCGAAAGGCTGGAGTTTGAGCGTTCGCCAGTGTCATGGGAAGAGCATTTTGCAGTGCAGTGTCAATTAGCTGCACATCGGGAAGGCTTGCCTGTTTCGGAGTCAATTAACTGACAAAAACAGCCAGGAAACAGGTTCAAAAATATGACGAAACATACCAGCAGCGGCACTCTGGAATAACCGGGCAGTGTAGTTGCGTCGTTGCAAAAGTACTGCCCGGTGATATCCGGCTAATCGAGCCGGGCCAGTTTATGCGCCGGCCTTGTTTTTCTGAATCCCGGTCATCCAGGCAACTGCAATGGCCAGTAACGCAACGACGGCTGCGACATACCCCACCGCATTCAGGCCCAGATGCTCAATGGTCAGGCCGCCAATGATCGATCCCAGACCTATACCTGCATTGGCCGCCGAGACATTCAAGGTTCCTGCCAATGCCTGGGCCTGCGGTGCCGCTTTCATCACCCTGATCTGACAGATAGGGAACAACGCTGTGTGAGCAATGCCCCAAATCACCAGCACCACGGCCAGCAGCGGCATGGAGCCTGCGGCGGGTACGCTTGCGGTCATGCCCAGTGCGAGCAGCAGCGCAAAGGCCATGGTCGAGCCGAGCGGGCTGCGGTCCACATAACGTCCCCCCAGTGCATTACCGATCAGGCCGACCGCGCCGAAGCCCATCAACCACCAGCCCACTTGAGCCGACTCGATACCTGCGATGCGTTCTAGTGTATCTGCCAGGTAGGTGTAAGCCCCGAACATGGCAGTGAACAGCAAGATGGACAGCAGCAAGTTGGCGAGGAACAGCGGATCACGCAGGATTTTTGCCTGCTCGGCGAGGCCGACCTTTGCGGTAGGTTCAATGCGTGGCATCGACAACGCCAGTAACACTGCCATTAATGCAGACAGCAGCGTCAGCGCCCAGAACGCGCCGCGCCAGCCCACTGCATCGGCAAATACGGTGCCCAGCGGGATACCGAACAGCATGGCGGCGGAGATACCGAGGTAAACCTGCGCCACTGCCTTGCCGGCGCGTTTCGGTCCGGCCAGCAGGCTTGCGGTTTCACTGGCCGTGCCCCAGAACACCGGCAGCGCCAGTGCTGGTATGAATCGCGCCAGTGCCAGCACCCAGATATTGCTCGACACCGCAGCCAGAGCGTTGGAGGCCGCGAAGATCAGCAGGATGACGATGAACGTACGCTTGCGGTCCAGGTGCGAAAGCATGGCTGTCAGCGGCGGGCCAAACAGCATCACGGTGAAGGCGAATAGCGTAACCAGCAAACCGGCAGTAGAAATGGAAATTCCCAGGTCGCGGGCCAGTGAAGGCAGCAGTCCTATGATGAGAAATTCGGTGGTAACGATTACGAAGCCAGCCAGCGCCAGAATCGCGATGGACAAGCCTGCACCGGTCGAGCTTTCGCTCTTGGTGCCAGAGACGGCAGTTTCCAGAGACGGCATGATACGAACCCATGAAAAAATAAGTTCGCCAGCTTATTGCAGAAAATGATTCCTATCTTTGGCAAATATTCATTACATTGCGGAATTGAATTCACTAATGGGTAATCCACGTGCTGTCCACCGACCGCCTCAAGGGCATCGAAACGTTTGTCGCCGTTGCCAATGCAGGGAGCTTTACGGCAGCCGCTGACCGCTTGAGTCTGACCAATTCCGCAGTCAGCAAAAGCGTTGCACGCCTGGAGAGCCGCCTGGGCATGCGTCTGTTCGAGCGCACTACCCGAAGTCTGGCGCTGACCGAGGAGGGGGCGGCTTATCACGCTGTGTGCACGCGCATGCTTGCCGATCTGGAGGCTGCTGAAACCGCATTAGCGGCGCAGCGCACAGAACCTGCCGGACAATTGCGTATCGATCTGCCTGCGACCTTTGGTCGTTTGCACGTGCTGCCGCTGATCCTCGCCTTCACCGGGCAGCATCACAAGCTGCGCCCGCGGATAACCTTCACTGATCGTTTCGTCGACATTCTTGAGGAAGGTATCGACCTGGCCGTGCGCATCGGCGGTCCACCTGTCTGGCCAGCGGGCGTGGCGCACCGTTACCTGGGCACCGAACGGGTGATCTTCTGCGCGGCACCGGCTTATCTGGAGCGCCACGGCGTACCGACGACGTTCGAGGACCTCGCCAGTCACGCGTGCATTCTGTTTGGTCGTGGCGATGGCAGCACCAGCCCCTGGTTGTTTGTTGACGACCAAGGGCAGCGGGAGGCGCGCGCTGTCGAAGCGCGGCTGGTTATCGGCAACGGCGAAGCCCAGGTGGCTGCGGTGACTTCGGCGTGGGGCATTGCTCAGTTGGCAACCTGGCTGATCAGGGAGCAGTTGCAGCGTGGCGAGCTGGTGGAGATCCTTCCACAACTGGCCACTGACGGTTTGGCGCTGCATCTGGCCTGGCCGCGCAACCGCGAGTCATTGCCCAAGGTGCAGGCGCTGGTCGAGCGACTGTCAGAGGCGTTGCGGGTGGATTAAGCCACACTGGTCAGAGCCACCCGATGCTCGAATCATTCGCCTATGACGGCTTTTACCAGCGCTGCGTGTTCCTTCGGGTTCTTCGCGTTAGAGACCACGTTCAGCACGGCTGCGCGTGTACCCGAAGCGGCAATGATCGAGGTGCTCAGAACCTGGGCGTCGCTCATGGTCGCCGAGGTATCCAGCTGCCGGACACCCAGACCGTTCTTCTTGACGATCTTCTTGTCGCCCAGCTTTTTGAAGTCCTTGTAGCCGGTACTTTGCTGGGCAAGTATCCCGGTGACCAGGCCATCAAGCACTACGCCGTCGTTGTCGCTGGCCTGGACGCCCATTGGCATAGGCGTCTCGGTAACGATCAGCACGCGCTTTTCAGCGGCGTTGGTGTAAAGCGCACCCGTTACCCCCTGAGCCTTGGCCTTCGCGTCAATCTCGGGCATCTCGCCCTGCGCGTAGCCCGCAGGAATGGTAAACGCCAGTTTGCCACCCAGCAACGAAGCCTTTTGTACCGCAGCGGCGGCAGGCGCAGCCGCTTGGGGCTTGATCGCCGCCTGAACGCTGACCATGCTCTGGCAGGCTGCCAGCGCGACACACACAACGATTGCCTTGAAACCGAAAGACCGCATGGAAATTCCTTTTTTGTCTGTTAAATGGATCGAGTAAATGGATCGAGGCCTGTGTGCCCGAGGAATGTGAGTGGCCCGGCAGGTAAAAGTGCCCATAAAAAAACGACCAGCAAGATCACTCTGGCTGGCCGTCCTTTTGCTGCGTTTCGCTTATTCGGCGATCTGCAGTTTGCGCGACTCGGTATAGACGTAACGCACCTTCTCGTACTCGAATGGCGAGTTCAGCTGGCCATAGCGGAAGCTGGTGACATACCGGCGGTCAATCGCACGCAGCACGGTGATTTCCGGATGGTCGTCGCTGACTTCGGCAACGTTCAGGAAATTGATCTGGTTTTCAGCCGTGTAGTCGAACAGCATGCCGCCAGTGTCACGCAGGTTCGATGGGCCGAACAATGGCAATACCAGATAAGGGCCGGCAGGAACACCATAGAAGCCCAGCGTCTGACCGAAGTCTTCGCTCTGGCGCGGCAGCCCCATCATGGTCGCCGGGTCCCACAGACCGGCGATGCCGATGGTGGTGTTGAGCAGCAGACGGCCAGTGGTGTCCAGCGAACGCTCGCCCTTTAACTGCAGCAGGCTGTTCAGCAGGTTGGAGATGTCGCCCAGATTACTGAAAAAGTTGCTCACGCCGCTGCGCACGAAGCCGGGTGTGATGTAGCGATAGCCGTCCACGACCGGCAGGAACACCCATTCATCAAAGCGGTAGTTGAAGTGGTACACCCGACGGTTCCAGGATTCCAGCGGGTCGTAGACTTCCAGCGCGTTGATGGAGGCGCGCTCGAACTCACGCTGATCCAGCCCCGGGTTGAATTGCAGTGACTTCAGCGGCTGAGTGAAACCGTCAGCATCGGTCTGACGGGCCACAGTGGCCGGGTGCTGAGCCTTGTTGCTGGTATCCGCGTCAGCGGCCTGGACTGTGCCGGCACAGAGCAGAGCGGCAAGAAGTAAAAGACGTTTAGCCACGGAAAAACTCCAGCATGGCGTCGGTGTTGACGCGGTAATTAAGGTTGCCGCAATGCCCGCCGTACGGATAAACGGTCAGACGATCCCCGAAGGTCTTGCGCAGGAAGCCCAGATCACCCGAGCCCAGAATCACATCGTCAGCGTTGTGCATGACGGCAATCTTGGTGTTGCTGTGCAGGTAATCCTTGAGGGCGTAAAGGCTGACCTGATCGACCAGCTGCAGCAGGCTACCGCCGTCAGTGCGGGCGCGCCACATCGGAATGACCTGTTCGGTCAGGTAGCAATCGAAGTCGCACTGCAGTGCACGCTTGAGGAACGGCGTCAGGCTGGTGCCTTCAGAAATAGGGAATTTCGGTGGCGTGATCAGACCGCGGCGGTTGATCAGGTCCGAGGTGAACGCGATGTCGGCAGACGAGAAGCGGAACGAGGTACCGATCAGCATCGCCATCTGCTCGTTGGTCAAATGCTGCTTGGACTGCTGGAAGTCGAACAGCAGTGCATCGTTAAGGTCGATGTAACCCTTTTGCCGGAAGTAACGGGTCAGCTTGGCCAGCACCAGTTCATAGAACGTGGTGGTGTTGTTGATGCCCTTGACGTTGGTCTGCACCAGTTTGTCGAGGTTGCTGATCGAGGTGTAAAGGTTGACCGGCGGGTTGAGCAGCAGCACTTTCTTGAAGTTGAAGCTGCGGCGGGTTTCATCCAGCTTGCTGACGAAGGCGGCATTCAGTGCGCCGAGGCTGTAACCGGTCAGGTAATAGTCGGTCACCGGCAGTTGCGCCTGCTGGGCGCGAATGGCCTGCATGACGCGATAAATGTCTTCTGCGTCGTCGGTGGACACGCCAGGAGTGGCAAAGCGCGATGCCGAACTCATGAAGTCGTAGCTGGTGGGCGAAGACAGCTGTACGACGTGGTAGCCCGCGCCGTAATAGAGCTTTTTCAGGAATTCATTGATGGTGCTGTTATACGGCGCGCCTGTGCCGGCGATCAGGAAGATCAGCGGGGCAGCGTGGTCCTGCTTCGCCAGGCGATAGTGCAGTTTTTTTACCGCCCAGAAGTTGTCCGGCAGGGTGAACTCGCGCTCGGGATGCAGGTTCAGGGTGTAGACGTCCTGATCGATGTCTTCATCGTCAGGCAGATCGGGGCGCAGATCGGGCGGTGTGGTCGCAATGGTCGCTTCAAACGGATTAGTCAGCGGGTAGCCATAGGTGGCAGAGTCGACGGTGGTTGCCAGAGCGGACGCACTTAAACACAAGCCACCTATAACGGTAGCGAAGCGCAGAAAACGGAGCATGACTAAATCCCTTGGGAAAGAAGTGCTGATGAGATACGCAGGCTATGACCAAGGTGTAGTGCCAAAGTGCCGCATCCACCGGTTAACCGTGTAAATTATGACGGAACAATACACGTTCTTTGGAATTTGCAATGCAGTTATGCGGTTTATTTTTCGCAGGCGACGTAGATTGGCTCGGTTTGACCATACAGGCGGGGGACTGACTGCCGCTACATGCCGCTACGCTGCAGCTTCCTGGGGACGAAAAACACAAAGGAGAGCCGTAGCTCTCCTCCAATGTGTTTTACCTGCTCTTTTTATTGTTGTAGGGCGGCCTGTTATTGTTGTTGATGGCCAGTCCCTTTACAGCGTTGTTGGGCGACCCCCATTCGGGGTCAAGAGCAAACGTATTTTTTTGAGCGCTGACTCGCTTTAATCACCCGTCTGCACAACATCGTGATCCCACCGGTTCGGGAGCTACCTGAAGGTAGTTTTATTGTTCTCTGTCCGGTCGCGAGGCCTTTCACCGAAAGGTCCCTGTAAAGCTGATCCACTCCAAAAAAATCTGTTAGCTGCGCCTCTGTCCGTTTTGTTCTTGTTATGTCAGAGCCGTTACGTCTTGTTCTTATTGGTTTGCCGCTTCGTTTCTTGTTTTTGTTGTACAAGAGAGATAGCAGAAGCTGTGCCAACTTTTTAAAGTACTTTTAAATCATAAGCTTACGATTATTGGCATCGCTCATGCGGGCCTGACGCCGTTAAAAATGTTTCCGTGTTACCCGTTCGAAGCGTGGCTCACGAGGCTGCGGTAACACATCCTGTTTCCTTTGCTGAATGAGCCAGAGTGGTGCGCCGCAGATCTCCTGCGTCTATACGACGATCGTATCGGTGTGTGGGGGGCGTATACGCAAACTGTTCTGAAAGGTACAGGCAGGGTCGGGCAAGACGTTTTTAGGTGGGCGTTGTCGCTGATGGCTCGTTGTTGTCGTTTCCCGTTGCCCCGGTGTCGCAGACAGAGCATGTCTGCTTGCGCAGCAAGTCGATGATCAAGGTGGCGTTGCGGTGCGTGTCACTGCGCGTGGCAGCGATCAAAACGTGCAGGGCGCAGCGTGCCCCAAAGCCGGGCGTGGGTGCGGTCTTGAAAACAACGTTAACCAGTGCCGACAACCGTCGGTGCAGACTTCCGGGGAAGCGACAATGATGATGCGAAAAATACTGGGGGCGGGTGCCGCTCTGGTGCTTGCTGTCAGCTCCACGCTGGCGATTGCTGAAACCAAGACCCTGACCATCGGCTATGTGGAAGGCTGGTCCGACAGCGTCGCCACCACCTTCGTGGCTTCCGAAGTGATCAAGCAGAAGCTTGGCTACGACGTCAAACTGCAATCGGTCGCGGCCGGGATCATGTGGCAGGCCGTGGCCACCGACAAGCTCGACCTGATGTTGTCTGCCTGGCTTCCGGGCACCCACGGCGAGTACTACACCAAGTACAAGGATCAGGTCGTCAACTACGGGCCCAACTTCAAGGACGCCAAGATCGGCCTGATCGTGCCTGAATACGTGAAAGCCAAGACCATCGAAGACCTCAAGACCGATGCTTCCTTCAACAAGAAGATCACCGGGATCGATGCAGGTTCAGGGGTCATGCTCAAGACGGACCAGGCCATCAAGGACTACGGTCTGGACGGCTACAAACTGCAGGCGAGTTCCGGAGCAGGCATGATTGCCGAACTGACTCGTGCGGAGAAAGCGCAGAAAGCCATCGTCGTCACCGGCTGGGTACCGCACTGGATGTTCGCCAAGTGGAAACTGCGTTTCCTGGAAGACCCTAAAGGCGTTTACGGTGCAGCTGAAACCGTCGACAACGTCGCCAGCCTTGGCCTGGAGAAAAAAGCCCCCGAGGTCGTGGCCTTCCTGAAAAAATTCCAGTGGGCATCCAAGGATGAAATCGGAGAGGTGATGCTGGCGATTCAGGACGGTGCCAAACCTGAAGCTGCAGCCAAGGACTGGGTAGCCAAGCACCCGGATCGGGTAGCCGCATGGACCGCTAAATAGTTCTACAGCCCTCTGCAAAAGCCGTTTCAAGGCCGTCTGGTGCCATCGCCAGACGGCCTTTGGCGTTTCTGGATCACGGTATTTTCTGCACAGGCTGACTGATGGCGGACCTGTGCCGTGCAAAGAGGTTCATGTGCGGCTAATGTCGTTCTAATACTAAGGTCGTCTGGAGTGCGCGCAGGACCCGACTAAAGTGCGTTACGTGACATCTCATCTGTGCTGCGAGGACAAAAACAATGAACGACAGCATTTACCTCTCGATTCAAAACAGCCCGCGTTTCAAGGAACTGGTATCCAAAAGAGAGCGGTTCGCCTGGATTCTCTCGGCGATCATGCTTGGCCTGTATGCGGCCTTTATTCTTTTGATTGCGTACGGACCCCATATTCTGGGGGCCAAGTTGAGTCCGACTTCAACCATTACCTGGGGAATGCCGATAGGCGTAGGGCTGATCCTCTCCGCGTTTGTGCTGACCGCCATCTATGTTCGCCGTGCCAATGGCGAATTCGATGACCTGAACAACGCCATCCTGAAGGAGGCTCAGCAATGATCCGGCGCCTATCAGCAGCACTTGGCCTGGCCACATTCGCGCCGACTCTCTGGGCGGCAGACGCATTGACGGGCGCCGTGCAGAAGCAACCCCTGAACATCGCCGCGATTATCATGTTCGTGGTATTTGTCGCCTTCACGCTGTACATCACTTACTGGGCGTCGAAAAAGAACAAGACCGCATCGGACTACTACTCGGCAGGCGGCAAGATCACCGGCTTCCAGAACGGTCTGGCAATTGCCGGTGATTACATGTCGGCAGCGTCCTTTCTGGGTATTTCCGCACTGGTCTACACCTCCGGTTACGACGGCCTGATCTACTCGATCGGCTTCCTGGTGGGCTGGCCGATCATTCTGTTCCTGATCGCCGAACGCTTGCGCAACCTGGGTAAATACACGTTTGCCGACGTTGCGTCGTATCGCCTCAAGCAAAAAGAGATTCGCACCTTGTCCGCCTGCGGCTCGCTGGTGGTAGTGGCGTTCTACCTGATTGCGCAAATGGTCGGTGCCGGCAAGCTGATCCAGCTGCTGTTCGGTCTGGACTACACGGTTGCGGTGGTACTGGTCGGTATCCTGATGTGCCTTTACGTATTGTTCGGCGGCATGCTGGCCACTACCTGGGTGCAGATCATCAAGGCGGTCATGTTGCTGTCCGGTGCGTCGTTCATGGCCCTGATGGTCATGAAGCACGTTAACTTCGACTTCAACATGCTGTTCTCCGAGGCGATCAAGGTTCACCCTAAAGGTGAAGCGATCATGAGCCCTGGCGGTCTGGTGAAAGACCCGATTTCAGCGTTCTCGCTGGGTCTGGCGCTGATGTTCGGTACTGCTGGCCTGCCGCACATTCTGATGCGCTTCTTCACCGTGAGCGATGCCAAGGAAGCCCGCAAGTCTGTGCTGTACGCGACCGGCTTCATCGGCTACTTCTACATCCTGACCTTCATCATCGGTTTTGGCGCGATCCTGCTGGTCAGCACCAACCCGGCGTTCAAGGATGCAGCG
Organism: Pseudomonas savastanoi; assembly: GCF_020917325.1. Lineage (NCBI taxonomy): Bacteria > Pseudomonadati > Pseudomonadota > Gammaproteobacteria > Pseudomonadales > Pseudomonadaceae > Pseudomonas > Pseudomonas savastanoi. Next base: position 4,420,125 of record NZ_CP076652.1, on the reverse strand, counting down.
GGTGCCTTGCTGGGCGGTAACAACATGGCAGCGGTTCACCTGGCCGATGCGGTCGGTGGCAGCCTGTTCCTGGGCTTCATCTCTGCAGTCGCCTTCGCCACCATTCTGGCAGTGGTTGCCGGTCTGACTCTGGCAGGTGCTTCGGCGGTCTCCCATGACCTGTACGCCAGCGTGATCAAAGCGGGCAAGGCCAACGAGAAAGACGAGATCCGTATCTCGAAAATCACCACCATTGCGCTGGCGGTCGTGGCGATCCTTCTGGGTATTGCCTTCGAAAGTCAGAACATCGCGTTCATGGTGGGCCTGGCGTTCTCGGTCGCTGCAAGCTGCAACTTCCCGATCCTGCTGCTCTCCATGTACTGGAAAAACCTGACCACCCGTGGCGCCATGATTGGCGGCTGGATGGGCCTGATCAGCGCCGTGGTGCTGATGATCCTGGGGCCAACCATCTGGGTGCAGATCCTGCATCACGAGAAAGCCATTTTCCCTTACGAATACCCGGCGCTGTTTTCTATCGCCATCGCCTTCGTAGGTATCTGGTTCTTCTCCATCACCGACAAGTCGAAAGCGGCAGAGGGCGAGCGCGCCTTGTTCTACCCGCAATTCGTCCGGTCACAAACAGGCCTGGGTGCCAGCGGCGCGGTTTCGCACTAAGTGCTGAAGCAGTAAATGAAGCAGCCTTCGGGCTGCTTTTTCATGGGCCATAAAAAAGCCCCGCCTGGAGAGGCGGGGCTTTTGCCTGTTGCTTGAAGCAACAGGTTATATCTTGCCGAGCAATACCAGAATCAGCAGGATCACCAGGATAGTACCGATGATGCCCGACGGACCGTAGCCCCAGCTGCGCGAGTGCGGGAATACCGGCAGACCGCCAACCAGCAACAGAATCAGAACGATGATAAGAATAGTGCCGATGCCCATGATGAGTTCCCTCTTTCATTTAAGTTAGTTAACAGATGCAGTAAAAACTTTCATACCCAACGGTATTGAATTTGCCTGCTTGATTCATCCGACTGCGGTCGCTCAAGAAAGGTTTCATCTATTTTTAATAATTTCTTACATATCTAAAAAATCATTAAAATCATGGGCTTGATGTGTTTTTGTCGGACAATAATTCGGTTCCAATTGACAGAAAATACCTGAAATAGTTTTAAAAATAATTGAACTAAACGACGTGAAAAATTTCGGCTGATTTGCACAGGTGACCTGATTGAAGTCCAGCAGAGGGTACGCAGATGTTTTATCGAGTGGCGGCAGATGCCGTGGTCGCGTTTCATCTACTGTTCATCGTATTCGTCCTGTTCGGCGGTCTGCTGGTAGTGAGCAGGCCGTGGCTGGCATTACTGCACGTTCCGGCAGTTGCGTGGGGGGCTGCGGTCGAGTTTTTGCACCTGTATTGCCCGCTGACACCGCTGGAAAATACACTGCGCAGCACAGCCGGTGAGCAGGGATATGACGGCGGCTTCGTCGAGCATTACCTGATTCCGCTGATCTACCCGGCCGGGCTTACGCCGGGCATACAGCTGTGGCTGGGGGGCATAGTGCTGTTGGTCAATGTGTCGGTGTACGGCCTGTTATTGATGCGTTTCGTATCACGCGTGCGGCATTCATAAGCTGCGGGTTTGCTCCAGGCATTCAGCGCCTTGATGGTGGGGTTATAGGGCCCCGGCTGTGATTACACTCAGGCAACTCCTGCACATCACAAGGCACTCGGCTATGCAAAACCGCATCATGATTACTGGCGCCGGCTCAGGTCTGGGTCGTGAAATTGCACTGCGCTGGGCGCGCGAAGGCTGGCGGCTGGCGCTGTCTGACATCAACGATGCCGGTCTGCAGGAGACCTTGACGCTGGTGCGCGAGGCGGGTGGTGACGGGTTCGTTCAGCGTTGCGATGTTCGCGATTACAGTCAGCTCACGGCGTTTGCTCAGGCATGTGAAGAGCGACTGGGCGGCATCGACATCATCGTCAACAACGCTGGCGTGGCGTCGGGTGGCTTCTTTAACGAGCTGTCACTGGAAGACTGGGACTGGCAGATCGCAATTAACCTGATGGGCGTCGTCAAAGGCTGCAAGGCGTTTTTGCCTATGTTGCAGGCCAGCAAAGGCAAAATCATCAACATTGCGTCGATAGCCGCGCTGATGCAGGCCCCGGCCATGAGCAATTACAACGTCGCCAAGGCAGGGGTTGTAGCGCTTTCCGAAAGCCTGTTGGTTGAACTGCATGATCAGGGCGTCGGCGTGCATGTGGTCTGCCCGTCGTTCTTTCAGACCAACTTGCTGGATTCGTTTCGAGGCCCGACACCTGCCATGAAAGCGCAGATCGGCAGACTGCTGGAGAAGTCACCGATCACTGCCGCAGATATTGCCGACTACATCTTCAGGCAGGTAGCCGAAGGCGAGTTCATGATCCTGCCCCACGAAGAAGGCCGAATGGCCTGGGACCTGAAGCGCAAACAGCCACAGGCGATGTATGACGAAATGACCGTCATGTGCGCAAAGATGCGCGCCAAGGCGCAGAAAGGGCATGCCTGACGCCGCCCAGAAGCGGACGCGAGCATCTCACTATCGTGCGACGCTCCCACGCTGGAGCGTACGGAACGATATGACTATCGTGCGACGCTCCGCGTCGCATGCGTTTCCGGACGCTCTGCGTCCTCCTGCGACGCAGAGCGTCGCGACCTGCATTCCCACGCTGGAGCATGCGGAACGATAACCTCAACTATGACTATCGTGCGACGCTCCGCGTCGCATGCCGTTCTGGACGCTCTGCGTCCTCTTGAGCGACGTGTTCAAGGTCATCAGGGTCATGACCGCGCTGTTTTCTGATAGGGTTACGCCCCTCTTTTAAGCCCCTTTCAGCGAGTCCATCGTGCTCAATTACCTGTGGTTCTTTCTCGCAGCCCTGTTCGAGATATTCGGCTGCTATGCCTTCTGGCTATGGCTGCGCCAAGGCAAAAGCGCGCTGTGGGTCATTCCGGCACTCATCAGCCTGACACTGTTCGCGCTGTTGCTGACACGAGTGGAAGCGGCCTATGCAGGACGGGCCTATGCGGCGTATGGCGGGATTTACATCGTAGCGTCGATTGCCTGGCTGGGGCTGGTCGAGCGGGTCAGGCCGCTGGGCACGGACTGGCTGGGGCTGGCTTTCTGCGTGATCGGCGCCACCATCATCCTGCTGGGGCCGCGCTGGTCTGCTGCATGAAAAACTGCAGCTGCCAGCGATATTTCCTACAGATCCAGCTAGAAAGTAAGACCCTTCCTTCAGTCTTTTCCGATGCGCTTGAAGGGCGTTACTGATTTGCCATCAGCGCATTGAAGCGCTCGGTTTCGCGATGCACCCTGCCTTTTTGAGCAACGAGAAGGGTGGGAAAAATGCTGGTACTGACGCGGGAAATTGGTGAAACGTTTTCAATCGGTGATGACATCACCGTGCAGATTCTGGGTATCAACGGCAATCAGGTCAGGCTCGGGATCAATGCCCCGAAAGACATCAAGGTGCACCGCGCCGAGGTCTACAAGCGCATTGCCAACAAACTTTCGCAACAAGCGACAACGCCGCTTCAATAGGCGACGTTGTTCGCCTCATTGAAAACCCGATTCAGGCCCGCTCAAGGTTATTCAAAAAACTCCTTGGGCACATCGTGCTTGAGCATCAACTGACATTGCTGGCTCTCGAGATCGAAAAAGATCACTGCCTGCCCCTTGGTCAATGCATGACGCACGCGCAGTACACGCGTTTGCAGGGGCGTCTCGTCGCCATTGTCAGTGCCCTCACGCGTGACGAAATCCTCGATCAGGCGGGTGAGGGTGTCAGGTTCCAGTTGGTCGTAGGGGATCAGCATGGCGGTTCTCGTGTCGATGAGCGGCGATGATAGAACTGCGGTGCCAGGCACCGCAATTCACAGGCCCTCAACTTTCCTCGCGATTCTGCCCGATCAGGCTGTCGACCGGTGGCACACGGGTGTCGGATTCCATCTGCGCATCATGTTCGATCTGATGGCTGAACCGCTCCAGTGAACTCTGGGCCGGTTTGGCATCGCTGGCGAACACAGGTGGGCTCAATATGTAAGCACCCAGCAGCTTGCTCAGCGCTGCCAGGCTATCGATGTGCGTGCGCTCATAACCGTGAGTCGCGTCGCAGCCGAAGGCCAGCAGGGCCGTGCGGATGTCGTGCCCCGACGTCACTGCTGAATGCGCATCGCTGTAGTAATAGCGAAACAGGTCACGGCGTACCGGCAGTTCGTTCTCTACGCCCAGACGCAGCAAGTGGCGGGACAGATGGTAGTCGTACGGACCGCCCGAGTCCTGCATCGCCACGCTCACCGCGTGCTCGCTGGAGTGCTGGCCCGGTGCAACCGGCGCAATGTCGATACCGACGAACTCGCTTACGTCCCAGGGCAATACGCCTGCTGCGCCCGTACCGGTTTCTTCGGTGATGGTGAACAGCGGGTGGCAATCGATCAACGGCTCGGCACCGCTGTCGACAATGGATTTCAGCGCTGCAAGTAGCGCCGCCACACCGGCCTTGTCATCCAGGTGACGGGCACTGATGTGTCCGCTCTCGGTGAACTCCGGCAGCGGGTCGAACGCCACGAAGTCACCGATGCCGATGCCCAGCGATTCGCAGTCGGCACGTGTAGTGCAGTAGGCGTCCAGACGCAGCTCGACGTGATCCCAACTGATCGGCATCTCATCCACGGCGGTGTTGAACGCATGACCGGACGCCATCAACGGCAGGACGCTGCCACGAATCACACCCGTGTCGGTGAATACACTGACACGGCTACCTTCGGCAAACCGGCTTGACCAGCAACCGACTGCCGCCAGCGCCAGGCGGCCATTGTCTTTGACTTCCCGAACACTGGCACCGATGGTGTCCAGGTGCGCCGATACCGCACGGTCAGGGCTGTTCTGCTTGCCCTTGAGCGTGGCGCGGATCGTGCCGCGGCGGGTCAGCTCGAACGGGATGCCCAGTTCTTCAAGACGCTCGGCCACATAACGCACGATAGTGTCGGTAAAACCGGTCGGACTTGGAATCGCGAGCATTTCCAACAGAACTTTCTGCAGGTATTTCAGATCCGGATCGGGGATATTCGCAGGGGTCATGGATGCTCCTTATGGAACAGTTGCAAGCCACAGGCTGCAAGGGCTGATAGCCCTTTTGCAGCCTGTGTCCGCAACTGCGATCAGATATGCACAGGCAGGCTGTGCGGAAACAACAGATCGACGAAACGTTCGGCGGTGGGTTGCGGTTCGTGGTTGGCAAGGCCCACGCGTTCATTGGCTTCGATGAACACGTACTCGGGCTGATCGGCGGCCGGCACCATCAGGTCCAGGCCGACGACGGGGATGTCCAGCGCCCGCGCTGCACGTACTGCTGCATCGCTGAGCACAGGGTGCAGAATGGCCGTGACATCTTCCAGGCAGCCTCCGGTGTGCAGGTTTGCAGCGCGGCGCACGGCCAGACGCTGATCCATTGGCAGGATATCGGCATAGTCAAAGCCGGCCTCGCGCACTGTGCGCTCGGTCTCCTGGTCCATCGGAATGCGGCTTTCGCCATCGGTCGCGGCGGCGCGGCGACGGCTCTGGGCCTCGATCAACTGTTTGATGGTATGGCGGCCATCACCAATGACCTCAGCCGGACGACGGATCGCTGCAGCCACCACCTGAAAGCCGATCACCACGATGCGCAGATCGAGGCCTTCATGAAAGCTTTCCAGAATGACGCGCGTGTCGAACTGACGGGCCTGCTCGATAGCGCTCTGGACGTCTTCAATGGTGCGTAGATCGACGGCAACGCCCTGGCCTTGCTCGCCATCCAGCGGCTTGACCACGATTTGCCCGTGCTCTTCAAGAAACGCCAGGTTGTCGTCCGCACTGCCTGCCCGCTGCTGCGCGGGCAAGCGCAGCCCGGCAGCCTTCAACGCACGATGGGTCAGGCTCTTGTCCTGACACAGGGTCATGCTCACTGCGCTGGTCAGATCGCTCAACGACTCGCGGCAGCGGATACGTCGACCGCCGTAGCTGAGGGTAAACAGGCCGGCATCGGCGTCATCCACCTGCACGTCAATACCACGACGATGGGCTTCCTCGACGATGATTCGCGCATATGGATTGAAGTCCGCCTGCGGGCCAGGGCCGAGAAATAACGACTCGTTGATGCCGTTCTTGCGCTTGATGGCGAAGGTCGGCAGGTTGCGGAAATTCAGCTTGGCGTACAGCGCCTTGGCCTGATCGTTGTCATGCAGCACCGACAGGTCGAGGTAGCTCAGACCGCGGCTCATGAAGTGCTCGATCAAATGCCGCACCAGCACTTCACCCACGCCGGGGCGTGTGCATTGCGGGTCAACCGCCAGGCACCAGAGGCTGCTGCCTTTTTCCGGGTCATTGAAGGCTTTCTGATGATCAAGGCCCATGACGCTGCCGATGATCGTGTTGCTGCCCTCATCTTCGGCCACCCAATACACCGGGCCACCTTCGTGGCGCGGGGTCAGCAGCTCGGGGTCGATGGGCAACATGCCGCGCGCCAGATACAGGTTGTTGATAGCCTGCCAGTCGTTTTCATTGTGCGCACGGCGGATGCGGTAGCCGCGAAACACACGGTGCGCCGGGCGGTAATCGCTGAACCACAGGCGCAACGTGTCCGACGGGTCGAGAAACAACTGCTGCGGCGACTGCGCCAACACCTGTTGCGGCGCTGCCACGTACAGGGCGATGTCGCGCTCGCCGGGTTTTTCGTTGAGCAGGTCCTGAGCCAGCGCGGCCGGATCAGGGTAGGTATGACCGATCAGCAAGCGTCCCCAGCCACAATGCAGCGCCAGAGGGTCTGCATCTATCTGGCTGCCGTCTTCAGCGAGTCGTGCCTGCAGGCGTTCGTACGAGGGCGACTGGCCGCGCAACAGGCGCTGGCTATAAGTCGTCGCGTTCTGTTTCATCGATCACAGTCCCTGTTCGCTGAGCCACAGGTTCAGCGCTGCCAGTTGCCACAGCTTGGAGCCGCGCAATGGCGTGAGCTGGCCCTCGGGGTTGGTCAGCAACTTATCGACCATGGCCGGATTGAACAGGCCGCGCTCCTGACTGGAGTCGGTCAGCAGTTCGCGCACCCAGTTAAGGGTGTCGCCCTGCAGGTGCTTGAGGCCGGGAACCGGGAAGTAACCCTTTTTGCGGTCGATCACTTCCGAAGGAATGACCAGACGCGCAGCTTCTTTCAGCACCTGCTTGCCACCGTCGGGCAGCTTGAATTTCCCCGGGATGCGAGCCGACAGTTCGACCAGACGGTAGTCAAGGAACGGCGTACGCGCTTCCAGGCCCCAGGCCATGGTCATGTTGTCGACTCGTTTGACCGGGTCATCGACCAGCATCACCGTACTGTCCAGGCGCAAAGCCTTATCGACCGCCGCGCTGGCGCCGGGTTGGGCGAAATGATCGCGAACGAAATCACCGGCTGCGTCGTTGGCTGTGCGCCACTTCGGCTGCACCGTCTCGGCGTATTCGGCGTAGCTGCGGTCGACAAACGCATCGCGGTAGGCCGCAACCGGGTCGCTCGCGCCGTCCACTTGCGGGTACCAGTGGTAACCGGCGAACAGTTCGTCAGCGCCCTGGCCGCTCTGTACCACCTTGCAATGTTTGGACACTTCACGCGACAGCAGGTAGAAGGCGATGCAATCGTGGCTGACCATCGGCTCGCTCATGGCGCGGAACGCCGCAGGCAACTGCTCGATGATCTCGCTTTCCTGAATACGCAACTGGTGGTGGCGTGTGCCGTAATGCTTGGCGATCAGGTCGGAATACTGAAATTCGTCGCCACGCTCGCCACCGGCATCCTGAAAGCCGATAGAGAAGGTCGACAGGTCTTCGACCCCCACTTCCCGCAACAGGCCGACCAGCATGCTGGAGTCGACACCGCCGGAAAGCAGCACGCCGACATCCACCGCAGCGCGCTGACGGATCGCCACCGCTTCACGGGTACTGTCCAGTACGCGGTCGCGCCAGTCTTCGAGCGTGAGGTTTTTCTCGTCTTCATGAGGACCGTAAGGCAGGGTCCACCAGACTTTCTGCTCGACCTTGCCGCTGGCGTCGATGCGCATCCAGCTGGCTGGCGGCAACTTCTCGACGCCCGCCAACAGCGTGCGCGGTGCGGGCACCACGGCGTGGAAGTTGAGGTAATGGTTGAGCGCCACTGGATCAAGCATTCCGCTGATATCACCACCCTTGAGCAGGGCTGGCAGCGAAGACGCGAAGCGCAGGCGCTTGTCGGTTTTCGACAGGTACAACGGCTTTACGCCGAGACGGTCACGGGCGATGAACAACTGCTTGCTGTCACGCTCCCAGATGGCAAAGGCGAACATGCCATTGAGCTTGGGCAGCATGTCTGCGCCCCAGGCGTGATAGCCCTTGAGCAACACCTCGGTGTCGCCACCGGAATGGAACTGATAGCCAAGGCTTTCCAACTCGGCACGCAATTCCGGGAAGTTGTAAATCGCACCGTTGAAGGCCATGGACAAGCCCAGATGACTGTCGATCATAGGCTGCGCCGAGCCATCCGACAGGTCCATGATTTTCAGACGGCGATGACCAAGGGCAACCGGCCCCTGGCTGTGAAACCCCCACGCATCCGGGCCGCGAGGCGCCAGCTCATGGGTAATGCGTTCAACAGCGGCTAGGTCCGCTGGTTGATGGTCAAAACGAAGTTCACCTGCTAATCCGCACATAAGTCCTTACCGGGTTTCCGTTGGGGAGGTGACTGAGAAAGTGCAGTCACCCAGAAACTGACCCAGTGAGGGCATGGTAGTTTTAGATCAAAAAGTTATAAGAGTTTGTTTTCAGCGGGTTTGGCTGCATTGGCTGGCTCCCTCGTCGAGCCAGGCAACCACAGGCTAGTCTTCGCGAAATAAGTTGTGAAGGAATAAAAAAGATAACTCTGGGTGCCGTTTTTGTATTGTCTTAACATGCGCCCAGGGTTATATTCTTTAAGTCGAATGACTGGAGGTGGGGGTGCAGAGCAGGCAATTGATAAAGGAGCTTGAAGCAGATGGATGGATTCTGGATCGTGTTTCAGGCAGTCACCATATGTTCAAGCATCCTGAAAAACTTCAGACAGTCCCCGTGCCGCATCCCAAGAAAGACTTGCCATTCGGAACGGTGCGGGCCATCAAAAAGCTTGCCGGGCTGGTTTAGTCCAGTTTTGCCCTGATACCCTTTTGGAGAAAAAAATGAAATATCCAATGTGCATAGAATGGGGAAGCGAAACCACGGCGTTTGGTATCCAGATTCCCGATATCCCAGGTGCCGTAACCGCAGGCGATACGTTCGAGGAAGCCCACGCCGCGGCGGTGGAGATTGCTCATATCATGCTTCAGGAAATAGCAGCTGGTGGTGGAACCATACCCAAGGCCGGCACTGTTGCCGAGCACGCCAGGAATGCCGATTTCGCCGGAATGGGCTGGGGCATGATCGAGATTGACGTAACGCCTTATCTTGGTAAGACGGAGAAGGTCAACGTCACACTGCCTGGTTTCGTGATCAAGCAGATCGATCGCTATGTACGGGATCACAGCATCAAGAGTCGTTCCACCTTCCTGGCCGACGCGGCGCTGGAAAAACTGGGCCGGGCATGACGGCTAATCGGAGTGCTCAATACCCGGTCATCTCCAGATACCCCACGCCTTCCTGACTCCCGCTGAACCTCACCGGCCCCTCCCAGTAGGGAATGCTCACGCCCATCCAGGCGGCCGGGTTCAGCGCATCGGTGGTGATGTCCAGGTTTTTGCCGGGGACCCTGACTCTCCAGCGGGTGGGCACTTTATGCTCGCCGATCACGGTTTCCTTTAATGGCTCCAGGCTGATCTCGTTGGCGTGCAGCATCCGGGTAGTGCCGTCGGCGCTTATCCAGTTACCGGTCAGGTAGGGGGCACCGTTCTTGTGGCGGATGCGATAGAGCATCAGGCGATCGCCATCTGCCAGTTGCAGCGAGAACCAGTCCCAGCCGCTCTGATTGGCGGTCAGTGGCTGGCTGCTCCACTCCCGGTCCAGCCAGGCATTACCGGTGACCTGATAGGTTTTTCCTTCAATTACTACGCTGCCTTTGGCGTCGAAGAATGGCTGGCTGTAGTAGTACGACGCCTGGCCCGCTTCCGATTTCTGGCTGTAGCCTTGTTCGCCCTGCAACACCAGCGGCTTACTGGAGGTCAGGTGCAGGTTGTAGCGGAAGTCTTTGCCGCTTGCCTTGAGTTGCATCGATGCGAGCGGGTCTCCGGTTTGAGCAGTGCTGGTGAATGCCCAATCGTCGATCCACGCCGAGAAGGGCACCGACGTCACGTTTGCCTGGTCGACTCCACCCCGTGCGTAACGCTCTGCCACGTAATGGCCGCTGCTCGATGTGGCTGCTGCATGGCCCAGCCAGATCGTGCCGTCATTCCACCCGCTGCCGGTCTGTTGGCCGGGTCGCAGGGCATTGCGAAACAACGTCCACTGCACGCCGAACTGCTGGCCCGCGTCGTCCTTGAGGGTGGCGGTGATGTACCACCACTCGATACGAAAGCCGGGGTGCTGGCCGTGGTCCTGCGGGAATGAAAAGACCTTGCCGGGTGTCACCTGCGCATAGCTGTCGGCCGTATTGCCCAGACCGGCGAAACCGCTTTCAGGTTGCGGTTTGTCGTCGCAGGCGGTGAGCAGCACTGCGACGACCAGCGGCATCAGCCATTTACTGTTCATTGGCGAATGTCCTGATTAGATCCGCTGGACGGCTACGGTACAGCCTCAGCAACGGCCAGGCCGAGGCCAGCAAAGTCGCCAGCATCGCCAGCGCCATCAATTGCAGCAGTTGCAGCGGGAACACCTGCAGCGGCAGGCGCCAGCCAAAGGCGCGAACGTTGATCACCGCATCCAGGCACCAGGCCAGTAACAGCCCCAGTGGTAGCGCGAGCACCAGTGTCAGGACCGCCAGCAGCCAGGTCTGTCCCAGGTTGAGCAGCATCAGTTGCCGTCGCGTGACACCCAGCGCCCACAATGGGGCGAGCTGCCCCAGGCGGCTCTGGCTTTGAGTCAGCAGGCTGATGAACAGCGCCACGCCAGCCACGCCCAGTGTCAGGCTGTTGAGTGCGGCAGTGGCGGCAAATGTACGTTCAAAGACCTGGCTCGACCACCCCTTGAGCTGGCTCTGATCGATGATGTGATTGTCGTCCAGCTTGAAACGCTCTTGCAGCCGGGTGACCAGTGAGGGGATTGCCGCCTGATCGACTCTCAGGTTGAAACGCACCGGCATCGATTGCGGCCAGTGCGCGAGCAGGTGCCGGGAGTTGACCAGCAGATGGCCCTTGGGGTTGCCATAGTCGGCATAGATCCCGACGATGCGTGGGGTCCATTTGCCAGTGGGCACCGGGATGTTCAGCGTATCTTCCAGCCCCAGTTGAAGGCGGCGTGCTAACTGTTCGCTGAGCATGACTGTGTCTTCATCGCGCAACAGATTCCACGGATCACCGGCGACGGATTCCAGCAACGCCCAATGCTGGCGATAGGTGTCGTGATCGATAACGCCAAACAGGTCCGCTGGCCAGCCCTGAACTTGCACCGGCACTTGCCAGTTGGGCAGCACGGCGCGGATATCCTGTTGCTGGCTCAGCCAGGTGTTCAGCGGCCCGGCCTGTTCCGGATTCTGCGGGCTGACATACAGTTCGGCGGTCAGGCGTTGCTCCAGCCAACTGTTGAACGTCTGACGAAAACCCGACGTCATGCTGCCTGCGCCGATGTTCGCGGCCATCGCCAGCAGCAGGGCCATCAGCGCCAGACTCAGGGCGGGCAACTGTTGACGGCAATCCGCCAGAAACCACTGCCCGAGCACCGAGCGGCTGCGCGTCAACAGACCGCCAAGCATGGTGTCCAGCAAAACCGGCAGGGCCAGCGCGGCACTGAGCAGCAGCGCGGACATCATCACAAACCCCAGCATCAGACTGGTGCCGAATAACAGCGCGCTCACGCCCACCAACGCGCCCAGCACCGCCACCCACGCCTGGCGCTGCAACCATCGCGCATGCGCTTGCTGCCATGCCTGGGCATCGGCCAGTGCCAGCAACGGCAGGCGCGCAGCCCGCAACAGGCTATTGGCACCGGCCAGCAACGCGCCAAGCAGACTCAGGCCGATACCGCTCAGCCACCACCACAGACTGAGGTTCAACTGGCCGGCGACTTCCGCGCCGTACAAGCCGCGCAGACTGGCCGCGACATCCGGCAATAACAGGCTGGCCAGCAAGTAGCCGCTGACCACGCCAAAAATACCGCCCAACAGGGCCAGCGCACCTAGCTCCACGCCCAGCGCAGCTATCAACAGACGTGCACTGACGCCACAGGCACGCAAGTTACGCAACAGCCCACGGCGCTGCTCGAGGGCCAGGCCAATGGCCGCGTGGACAATGAACAGGCCGACGATGAAGGACAGCACCCCGAGCGCATTCAGATTCAGGTGGAAGCTTTCGGTGAGGCGCTCCAGATTGTTTTCTTCGCCGCTTTTCTTGATCACCAGCAGGTCATTCAGGGCTGCCGGTAGCGCAGGGTTCTGCCGGGCAAAATCCTTGGCCAGCAGCATTCCGGACAATTGCCCCGGCTGGCCCAGCAACGGTTGCGCAAAGCCTATGTCAGTCAGTAAAACGCCGGGCGCCATGTCGGGTTTGGCGTGCAAGGGGGGCAGCGGAACACCGGTTTCGGTCAACGGCTGCTGGCCTTCTTCGAGCCCCAGCGCTTGCAGGGTTTGCGGCGCAATCCAGGTCATGCCCGGCGGCGTGAGGAAGTCCACGACCTGTTCGGCGTTCAGCGTCTGCCCGGCCAGTGGCGAGCCGGTCGGCAAAGTCACCGGCTCGATACCCATCAGTTGCAGGCGACGGTCTTCGCGCCCTTGAAGCACGATACGGCCTTGCAGCATGGGCGATACGGGCCAGCCTTCGCGGCGCAACTCGATAAACAATGCCTGCGGGAACAGCCCGCCGCTGCTGGCCGTAATATGGGTCTGCGGCTCGCCGCCAATCAACTGGCTGGCGCGCTGGTAGCTTTCCCGCGCCTGGCTATTGAGCGCCTGCACACCGGTAAGCAGCGCGGTGGCCAGCCACAAGCCGGTCAGCACACTGAAAAACTGCACCGGATGACGGCGCCAATGGCTCAGCAATGCGCGCAGGGTCCAGTAGAAAACCCGCATCAGCGCTCGCCTTCGTCAGCCAGACTCCCCATATGCAGTACCACTTTACGCGACAGGCGCTGTGCGACGCGCGGGCTGTGGGTGACCATCAACAGGCTAGTGGGGCTGTCGGCGAGCACATCCAGCAGCAGTTGCAGCACTTCGTCGCTGGTGGTCTCGTCGAGATTGCCGGTGGGCTCGTCAGCCAGCAGCAGGCCGGGTCGAGAAGCGAGGGCGCGGCCTATCGCCACTCGTTGCTGCTGTCCGCCGGAGAGCTGTTCGGGATAGCGATTCAGCAGCGTGCCCAGACCCAGACGCTCGATCAAGTGCGTCTGCCAGAGCGCATCGAATCGCCCGGCCAGTCGTGCCTGGAACGCCAGATTGTCAGCTATTTTCAGGCTGCCGATCAGGTTGAACTGCTGAAACACCAGACCGATCTCGGTACGCCGCCAGTTGGCCAGCTGGCTTTCGTTCATCAGGTCCAGACGCTGGCCTGCAACCTCGATGCTGCCATCGTCGACCTGATCCAGGCCCGCGACCAGATGCAGCAAGGTGCTTTTGCCACTGCCGGATTCGCCCATCAACGCCAGGCTTTCGCCCTGTGCCAGATGCAGATCGACACCACGCAAGACATCCAGCGGCCCCTGTGCCGTGGTGTAGCGCTTGAATACGTTTCGCACTTGCAGCATGAGCGGCCCAATCGTTCTGACAGAAACTCAAGAGTAACGCCTGAGCGCAAGCGCGTCGCGACCAGATATCAGCTATCGTGCGACGCTCCGCGTCGTCATGCCGTTCAGGACGCTCTGCGTCCTCTTTGCTACGCAGAGCGTCGCGACCAGCATTCCCGAACGACAATCATAAAGCTACTTCCCGCCGCCGCGAATCAACCCGCGCAGGGCAAACCGGTTGGGGTGACAGGCTTCGGCAACGCTACGCGGCAAGGGCAGGGGTTCGTTATCGAGCCAGGCGGCGATCAGTTCGCCACACAGCGGCGCGGTGATAAGCCCGCGCGAACCGTGGCCGCTGTTGACGTACAGGCCGTCCAGCCACGGGCAGGCGATGTCCGGAACCTGACGTGCGTCCTTGCCCAGCGCGGCATAGGTCTGCATGAACGCCTCGCGGTCGGCCAGCGGACCGACGATGGGCAGGTAATCCGGGCTGGTACAGCGAAAGGCTGCGCGACCCTGCAATTGCTCGGGCGACAAATCGGCGGTCTCGAGGCGCGAAGTGAGGTCTTCGGAAATCTCCCGCAACAGCCCCAGATTGTCCAGATGATCGGCCAGGTTCGGCGTCAGATCGGTGCTGTTGAAATCGAAACTGGCCCCGAGCGTATGTTCGCCTAGACGCGCCGGAGCCACATAACCCTCGGCGCACACCACGCTGCGCAATGCCGTGCTGGCCTGAGTCTGCGGCAAACGGGTGATCTGCCCGCGGATGCGTTTGAGCGGTAAGTCGGCGCTCTGCGAAAACTGCTGGATATCAGCTGCCCCGGCCAGCACCACGACCGGAGCACTGTCGATCAACTGTTCGTCACTCCAGACCTGCCACTGATCATCGACGCGTCTCAGCTCCAATGCCTGCTGATGAGCGATCAGACGGATATTGGCGTGCGCGGCCTGTGCGTGACACAGCGCAGGCGGATGAACCCAGCCGCCCTCGGGGTAAAACAGCCCGCCACTGTTCAGCGCAACGCCGCTTTGCGCCTCGGCCGCCGGTTGGTCGAGCAGGTGCAGGAGAGATTCGGGGAAGGCATCGGCCAGCTGTTTCTGACGCAGCGCTTCCTTGTCATCTAAGGTCAGTTGCAGCACCCCGCAAGCGTCCCAGTCGACTCCGCGCTGCAAGCGTTCAAGCAGCCTTCGCGTGTGGCCAAAACCGCTGAGGATCAACTGTGAAAGCGCTGTGCCATGCGCCGATAGCTTCAGGTACAGCACGCCCTGCGGATTGCCGGATGCTTCCTGCGCGGGTGCGGCGTGGCGCTCCAGCAGGCTGACCTGCCAACCCCGCTGCGCCAGGCTCTGCGCGGTGGCGCAGCCTGCCAGCCCAGCACCGATTACCAGTGCCTTGCGCTCGCCGCCAGTCGGAGCGGGGCGGGCGAACCAGGGCTTGGCAGCAGCCGGGTGCGCCACGTCCTCTGGCCAGGCGATAAACGTGCCGCGCAGCACTTCCCATTTATGGCCGATGCCCGGCACCCGCTTCATTTTGAAGCCTGCTGCGTTCAGCGAGCGGCGCACCCAGCCGGTGCTGGTGAAGGTGCCAATCGTGGTGCTCGATGTGGACAGGCGCGCCAGTTCGGCAAACAGCTCGGGGGTCCACATCTCCGGGTTTTTCGCTGGCGCAAACCCGTCGAGAAACCACGCATCAATCTGCCCATCCAACTGCGGCAGCATCTGCAGCGCATCGCCAATCAGCAGGGTCAGGGTCACGCGGCCGTTATCGAATATCAGGCGCTGAAAGCCTTCGTGCACGGCTACGTAATGGTCGAGCAATTGCCGGGCGAACGTTGACAGCTCCGTCCACAACGCCAGGGCACGCTGCAGGTCGGCGCGGCTCAATGGGTATTTCTCGACGCTGACGAACTGCAGGCGCGCATTGGCGGGCGCGCACTCGTCGAACAACTGCCAGGCACAGAGGAAATTCAACCCGGTGCCGAATCCGGTTTCACCAATGATCAGCCTGCCGTCGTCCGGCAGCTCGCTGAAACGCCGACGCAGGTCGTTCTGCACCAGAAACACATGGCGCGTCTCGTGCAGGCCGGACTCTGTGGAAAAGTAGACATCGGAGAAATCGCGGGAACGCGGGTTGCCTTGTTCGTCCCAGTCTATCCGGGCTTGGCGGGTAATGGTCATGTCAGGCTCAGCGGTGGCAGTGGGCGCATTTTAGCCGTGTGCGAGGATAAAAGTGCGATCACTGCTGCACGGATTGACCGATGCCCGCAATCGGTGGTCAGAATGCTCACTGAGGGTTGTCCACCGGGCGTTCTCTGAGCCATCCGCAATCAGGAGTTGTGCATGTTTGAATCCGCTGAAATCGGTCATGCCATTGACGACGAGACCTACGAAGCTGCTTTGCCCGAGTTGCGCGAAGCCTTGCTGGAGGCGCAGATAGACCTGCACGAGCAGGCCGGTCGACAGATCATCGTATTGATCAACGGCATAGAGGGCGCAGGCAAGGGCGAGACCGTCAAACTGCTCAGCGAATGGATGGACCCGCGCCTGATCGAGGTGCGCACCTTCGATCAGCAGACCGATGAAGAACTCGCTCACCCGCCCGTCTGGCGTTACTGGCGGCAATTGCCGGCCAAGGGCCGCATGGGTATTTTTTTCGGCAACTGGTACAGCCAGATGCTTCAGGACCGGGTTCAAGGTCGCTTCAAGGACGCGGTACTCGATCAGGCCATCAGCGGTGCCGAGCGATTGGAAAAGATGCTCTGCGATGAAGGCGCGCTGATCTTCAAGTTCTGGTTTCACCTGTCCAAGAAGCAGATGAAGCTGCGCCTCAAAACCCTCAAGGATGATCCGCTGCACAGCTGGCGCATCAGCCCGCTGGACTGGCAGCAGTCCAAGACTTACGACAAGTTCGTGCGCTTCGGTGAGCGGGTGTTGCGTCGCACCAGCCGCGAATATGCGCCCTGGCATGTGATCGAAGGCGTGGACGCCAACTACCGCAGCCTGACGGTTGGCCGCCTGCTGCTGGAAGGCATGCAGGCTGCACTGAAAAAGGTCGAACCCGAGCCCGCTGCGCTGACCGTCGGCCCGCTGGCAATCCATGACAACGAGCTGACCCTGCTGGACAGCCTCGACCTGAGCCTGCACCTGAGCAAGGACGACTACCAGCAGCAGCTCATCACCGAGCAGGCGCGCCTGTCCGGCAACATGCGCGACAAACGCATGAAAAGCCATGCGCTGGTGGCCGTGTTCGAAGGCAACGACGCGGCAGGCAAAGGCGGTGCGATACGCCGTGTTGCAGCGGCACTCGACCCGCGTCAGTACGCTATCGTACCGATTGCCGCGCCGACCCAGGATGAACGCGCTCAGCCGTATTTGTGGCGTTTCTGGCGGCAGATACCGGCGCGCGGCAAATTCACTATTTTTGACCGCTCGTGGTACGGCCGGGTGTTGGTCGAGCGGGTCGAGGGCTTTTGCAGCGAGTCCGACTGGAAGCGCGCCTACGCCGAAATCAATGACTTCGAAGAGCAACTCACGGACGCAGGCATTGTGGTGGTCAAGTTCTGGCTGGCCATCGATCAGCAGACTCAGCTGGAACGTTTTCAAGAGCGCGAAAAGATCCCGTTCAAGCGTTACAAGATCACCGAAGACGACTGGCGCAACCGCAAGAAATGGCCGGATTACCGCCAGGCAGTGGGCGACATGGTGGATCGCACCAGCACCGAAATTGCGCCGTGGACGCTGATCGAGGCCAACGACAAGCGCTGGGCGAGGGTCAAGGTGTTACGCACGATCAACGAGGCGCTGGAAAAGGCGTTTGGTAAAGACAAGAAGAAGTGATCGTCTGAACCGCGTGCCTGCCTGCATCGGCACTGGCGGGCGTAGCGGGGCATCATTTGCGAGGCGGGCGCGTTTTCTGCCTGATGATGTAAATGGTCACCAGCACCGCGCTGGTCAGCATGAACGCTCGTGCCCAGGGCTGTGCGATCAGGTAGCACGACAGGCCGATGCTCAACCACATCAGGCCGATTGCGTACACCTTGCCCTTGAGCGGGATGCCGTTGCCTTCAAGGTAATCTCGAATCCACGGGCCGAGCTGCGGGTGGTTGACCAGCCAGTGGTAGAAACGTGGAGAGCTGCGGGCGAAGCAGGCGGTGGCCAGCAAGAGAAAGGGCGTGGTGGGCAGCACCGGCAGGAAAATACCGACGACGCCCAGTACCACGCTCAACCAGCCAACCGCTATCAGCAGATAGCGCACCGACCGGTGACGGCTGGTGCGCGGTGGGTCTTGCGCCATAGGCGCAGACTCAGTGGTGGCGGGGCTTGAGGATCGCCGGCTTTTCGTCCGGAGCCTGGCAGAGCAGGTACAGGGCGGTCAGTGCTTCGGGGATTTGCACGATCATGTCGTCCATCAGGTTGGCGTCCTGGGCAATGTCGGCGAACTCCGGCTGCTCATCGAACAGGCCCGAACCGACCATGATCGGCAGGAGCATTTCGCTGACTTCTTCCTCGGCACTTTCGAACCAGGCGTTTTCACGCAGGAACACGCCTTCCATGAAGCCGATGCACCAGCCACGCAGGTCCGAATCATCCGGATCGTCGCCCAGGTCGAGATCACATGGCAGTTCGAACTCTTCGTCCGACGCCAGCTGGCGGGCAATGTGTGCCTTGAGTGCGATCAGCGTGGCTTCGACTTCTGTCTGTTGCGCCTCGCTGCTGTACTGCGGCGGCTCGGAGAACAGCGCGTCGATCCACTCGCGCTCCGGCACGTCTTCGGCACAGATGGACAGGGCGGTCAGGTAGCCATGAGCGGCCACGTAGTCCAGTGCTTCTTCGTGCAGTTCATCTGCATCGAGGAAGACTTGCAGGCGGGTTAATTGCTCAGCGAAGGACATGGAAGCGCTACCTTGAAAATAAACGATGCTGGATTCTAGGCCCTGAGCGTCCTTGGCGCCAGCGCGCAGGCCAATTGCGGTTAATTTCGACCGCTCATGTCCGAGCCATCCATTGCTCTCGAGTGCTCGGGTATACTCCCCCGTTTTGCAGTGCAGCAGGATATTCCGGGGTTTTTATGCTTGAGCAGGCACAACGCGTACTTAAAGACATCTTCGGTTACGACAGCTTTCGTGGTCGCCAGGGTGCCATTATCGAGCGTGTAGCCAACGGTGGCGATGCACTGGTGCTGATGCCGACCGGTGGTGGCAAATCCCTGTGTTTTCAGGTGCCGGGGCTGTTGCGTGAGGGGCTCTGTGTGGTCGTCTCGCCGCTTATCGCGCTGATGGACGATCAGGTTGCCACGCTGGATGAACTGGGTGTGTCCGCTGCTGCACTCAACTCCACCCTCAGTGCCGAGCAACAGCGTGAGCTGGCCAACCGCATTCGCCTGGGCGAAGTGAAAATGCTCTACCTCGCCCCGGAGCGCCTGGTGCAGCCGCGCATGCTGTCGTTCCTGCAAAACCTTCAAATTGCCCTGTTTGCCATTGATGAAGCGCACTGCGTATCGCAATGGGGTCATGATTTTCGCCCTGAGTACCTGCAACTGGGGCAACTGGCCGAGCTGTTTCCGGATGTGCCGCGCATTGCGCTGACTGCCACCGCCGACAAGCGTACCCGCGAAGAAATCGTCACGCGCCTGCACCTGCAAAACGCCGAGCGCTTTCTGTCCAGCTTCGACCGGCCCAACATCTTCTATCGCATCGTGCCCAAGGAACAGCCGCGCAAACAGCTGCTGGCGTTCCTCTCCGAACGGCGCAGCGATGCCGGTATCGTCTACTGCCTGTCGCGCAAGAAAGTCGATGAAGTGGCCGTTTTTCTGAGCGAAAACGGCTATCCCGCGCTGCCGTATCACGCCGGGCTGCCATCGGAAACCCGTGCTGCCAACCAGAAACGCTTCCTTAATGAGGAAGGGCTGATCATGGTGGCGACCATCGCGTTCGGCATGGGCATCGACAAACCCAACGTGCGTTTTGTTGCGCACATGGACCTGCCCAAATCGCTCGAGGCCTACTATCAGGAAACCGGCCGGGCCGGGCGTGATGGCCTGCCTGCCGATGCCTGGATGGCCTACGGTCTGCAAGACGTGCTGATGCTCAAGCAGATGTTGCAGAACTCCGAAGGCGACGAGCGCCACAAGCGTCTGGAGCAGCACAAGCTCGACGCCATGCTCGCCCTGTGCGAAGAAACCCGTTGCCGGCGGCAGACCCTGCTGGCCTATTTCGACGAAGACATGCCCAACCCGTGCGGGCATTGCGACAACTGCGTCGATGGCGTGCAGACCTGGGACGCCACTGAGCCTGCGCGTCAGGCGCTGTCGGCCATCTACCGGACCGGCCAGCGTTATGGCGTCGGTCATCTGGTCGATGTGCTGCTGGGCAAATCCAACGACAAGGTAGAAAGCTTCGGCCATCAGCACCTGTCGGTGTTCGGGGTGGGCAAGGCACGCACCGAGGCCGAGTGGCGCTCGCTGTTCCGCCAACTGGTGGCGCGCGGGCTGGCAGACATCGATCTTGAAGGCTATGGCGGCCTGCGCTTGAGCGACACGTGCCGGCCTTTGCTGCGTGGCGAAGTTACTCTGGAACTGCGCCGCGACCTCAAGCCACAAACCACTTCAAAGAGCAGTTCCGGCAGCCCGGCGAGCCAGCTGGTGCGCGGCGAAGAGCGCGAGCAGTGGGAAGCCTTGCGTGCCTTGCGGCGCAAACTGGCCGAGGAACATGCCGTGCCGCCTTACGTCATTTTCCCGGACTCGACCCTGCTGGAAATGCTGCGCAGCAAACCCGGATCAATGGCCGAGATGGCCCGAGTGGGCGGCGTGGGCGCGCGCAAGCTGGAGCGTTACGGCGAGGCTTTTCTTGAAGTGCTCAGTGGCAAGGCCGAGGCACCACGGGTGGTGGCCGATGTACGCCACGAGCTGATCAGCCTGGCGCGTGCCGGTATGACCCCCACGCAGATCGCGGGCCAGTTGCAGTGCTCGGAAAAGAATGTCTACACCCTGTTGGCCGAGGCCATCGGCAAGCAGCAGCTGTCCATCGAGCAGGCACTGGATTTACCGGAAGACCTATTGGGCGAGGTTCAGGATGCCTTTCTCGATGGCGAAGGAGAACTGCCACCGGTGTCGGCGATTGCCGAGCAATTTGCCGGGCGGGTGCCGGAGGGCGTTTTGTATTGCGTGCGAGCGGCGCTGCAATCGGAATTTGAGGTATAACAGCGTGCGACGAAACGTCACCGTCCCGCGCTTGCCTGAACATAAGGACCATGCTTAGCTCGCTAATAATTAGTTTGAATCATGAGTTTCCTTATGCCATTGACTGATGAACACCGTTTCGGGATGCAACTCGGACATCTCACCCGGGGCTGGCGCGCCGAACTGGATCGTCGGCTTGCCGATCTTGGCCTGTCTCAGGCGCGCTGGCTGGTCCTGCTGCACCTCGCCCGTTTCACCGAACCGCCGACCCAGCGCGAGCTTGCGCAAAGCGTGGGCGTCGAAGGGCCGACTCTGGCGCGTTTGCTCGACAGTCTTGAAAAGCAGGGCCTGGTTCAGCGCCAGGCGGTGGTCGAGGATCGACGCGCGAAAAAGATCCTGCTCAGTGATACTGCCTTGCCACTGATTGAAAAGATTGAAACCATCGCCAATGTGCTGCGTATCGAGCTGTTCGAGGGCGTGAGCGAGGAAGATTTGCGCGTCAGCATGCGGGTGCACTCGCAGATTCTGGCCAATCTGGAAAGATCCTGAGACGAAGCCGGGCGTTCTCAACCATAATCGTGCAACGGATACTGAAGTCCAACTGATTACGTGAGAAGCCTGCTGTGGTTTCTATAAGGGTTCGCATGCTGAAGAGTTCACTGGCTGCTGTCGAAGGTGCAGGTCGCAGGGCGCGCGTGGTGTTTTGCAAGAGCGTCATAGCGGCGTCATTGCTGGCCTGCTCTACGCTGGCGTCTGCGCTGGGGCTGGGTGAAATCACCTTGCACTCGGCGCTCAACCAACCGTTGAATGCCGAGATCCAGTTGCTGGAGACCGGCGGTCTGAGCAACGAAGACGTTGTCGCCAGGCTCGCGTCGCCCGAGGCTTTTGCCAAGGCGGGCATAGAGCGGGTGTTCTTTCTCAACGACCTGCGCTTCACCCCAGTGCTGCGCGGCGATCGCGGCGTGATCCGGGTGGTTTCCACCAAACCGGTCACCGAGCCCTACCTGAGCTTTCTCGTCCAGCTGGCGCGCCCGAATGGCGATTTGCTGCACGAATACACCCTGCTGCTCGATCCTGCCACCTCACCGCAAGGTCTGGCCGCCACGCGCAGCCGCAATACGCAACGTTCGACGGCCTCGGCACAGGAAAGCCGCATGCCGGTCGCGCCACCGGCCGCCGTGCAGGGCAAGCATTACACGGTTGCCAATGGCGATACCCTGAATGGCATTGCCAGCCGCTTGCAAGGGCCGGGTAACAAGGTTTCGGCAAACCAGCTGGCAGACGGCATTCGTTTGCTCAACCCGCAGGCGTTCGCGGCGGGCGCCGGTTCTGCGCTTAAAGTTGGCCAGGATTTGTTGCTGCCCGATTCTGCGGTATTGCCAAGTGCCGCTGCGCCTGCCGCCAGCCCGGAGGCGTCGTCACCCAAGCCTGCCGAGCTGCAGCGCACCGCCGAGCAACTGTCGGCGGCGGCCATCGAAAACCAGCAACTGGCTCAATCGCTGGAGGCGCTCAAAGCCCAGACTCAAGAACTGCAAGAGCAGATGAGTGGCAAGGACAAGCAAATCACCGCGTTGCGCAGTGATCTTGCCGTTGCGCAATCCGCTGCCCGACCTGCCACGCCTGCTACACCTGCAATAACCCCGGCCACTCCCGTTCAGCCGGCTGTTGCCGATACGCCGGGCACCGATTCATTCCTGAGCCTGCCGATACTGCTTGCTGCCGTGTTGATTGTGCTTCTGCTTGTGGCGTTTGCTTATTCGAAACGACGCCAGCAGCGCAAACAGTCCGCAGCGCCTGCTGTTGCGCCGGATGAGCAGCTGATCAAGCCTGCTCAGGCGACCATGCTTCCGGTGTTCGAAGTGCCCGCCGTTGCGCCACAGCCTGCGGTGCAGACGCCACCCACCCCGGCAGCAACCAAGCCACCGGCAGCGCAGCGTTCGGCTGGCTCTACGCCGGATGCGCTGGACGGCGTCAGCATTTACATCGCCTACGGGCGTTTCACCGAGGCGATGGGCATTCTGCGCAGCGCCCTGGAAAAGCAGCCGGAGCGCGATGACATTCGCATCCGCTTGCTGGAATTGCTGGCGGAGCAGGGCGATGGCAGCGGCTTCGTTCGGGAAGAGCAATCAGCGCTGGAGCACGGTGTTGATCCGCAGACCATCCAAGACATCCGCGACCGTTTTCCACAAATCAAGGCCGCCGAAGTTGCGCCTTTGGCGGCAGTCATCCCTGCTGCTGCGGTCGCGGCTACCGCGCTGTCTTTCGAGAAAACCGAGCCCGAGCCAGAATCTGCGGCCTATCTGCAGCCCGACCTGGAGCCTGAACCTGCGGCGCAGCTGGACGAAACCGCCGCAGCGGCGCTGAATCCGCAGGACGAGTTTCAGTTGAACCTTGATGACCTGTCGATGGATGCCGACTGGGATCTGGTCGATCCGTTCGACAGCCCGCCGCCGCGCATCAAGCCAGCAGCGGCGACTGCTGCGCCAGCGCCCGCTGACGTCGACCCCGGTTTTTCTTCGGACCTGACTCAGCTGCCGGAAGTCTTTGAACTCTCGGATGAGCAGTTCCTCAGTGATTTCTCCGAGCCCGATGTCATCGAGCCTATCGAAGTGGTGGCACCTGCCGCTGCTGACGACCTGAGCGATGACTTTCTCGACAGTTTCATGAGCGACGACGCAGAGTTCGACCTGCTGGACCTTGAAGAACCACCGCTTAGCCAGATCAATCAGGCGCAGGTGCTGATCGAGGAGGGCGATATCGAGTCGGCTCGTGAAATTCTGCAACAGGTCATTGCCGAATCCGACGAGGAGCATCGGCGCATGGCGCGGGAACTGTTGGCTGGCATCAGCTGAACCCGTTGTTTCCCTGAGCAGGCGTGACCGGTCTGGCGTTCAACGAAAGATCGGTCGAATGCCCCGGCATTTCGGATACGCCACGCAGCCCCAGAACTCACCGGCATTCTTGCCGGTGCGGGCCACCTTGATCACCATGGTTTTTTTACAGTGCGGACACGCAGGCGCTGCCGGCTTTGTTGGCGGCTTTGGTGTGGCCGGTTCGCGATGCTTTTCCGGGCGTTTGGCGGGGTTGGTTTTGACAGGCGGTTGCGATGAGCGCGCTGCGGGTTTGGTGGGCTGCGCATGCTTTTGCTGATCCGCTGTCTGACCGGCAACCCTGCGCAGTAGCCTGCGAAACGTGCGGATCAATGCCGCCAGAGCAGATGTCGTGTTGCGTGCCATAAAGGTGCCTTGAGTCGCGTCGCGTCCAGGGGCGGCATGGTGCAGGCATCCTCGTCAGGACGCAAACTCCTACGTGGCGATCATGCCCGTCTGCTGTTCCCCGCCCCACCTAATTGCCGCCAGTCGCTAAAGCCCTGCGTTTTGTGGGCGATAACAGTGCACGAGGACTGCCGGTTGCCACCCTGAAGGGTTGTGCTACACCTTCAGCACACGCCCGGCATATCAAGCATTATCACGGAGTGAATTATTAATGCGCGTCAACATGCCTATCACGCAGACTGAACGGACTTTTCCGGCATCTGAACGCCTCATCTCCACCACCGACCTCAATAGCCACATTACCTACTGCAACGATGCGTTCGTCGCGTTGAGCGGTTTTACCCGCGAAGAACTGGTCGGGCAGCCGCATAACCTTGTGCGCCATCCGGATATGCCGGCTTCGGTGTTCGCCCATATGTGGGAAACCATCAAGCAGGGCAAACCGTGGATGGGCGTGGTCAAGAATCGCTCCAAACAGGGTGACTATTACTGGGTCAGCGCCTACGTGACGGCGGTGTATGAAAACGGTCGAATCGTCGGCTATGAATCCGTACGCTCGTTGCCGACCCGCGACCAGGTTCGTCGGGCAGAAGCATTGTATGCACGGCTGCGTGCTGGCAAATCGGCGGTGTCGGCAACCAGCTCGGCGGCCTATCACTTGGTTCGCCAGCTACCGATGATCCTCTGCGCCCTGGCACTCGCTGTCGGCGTCTACCTGCTGGACGATCTGCCTTCGATCATCATGATTCCGATCGTGATGGTGGTGTTGGGCGGTTTTCTGGAAATGCGTCAGCGCCGCAGCATTCGCAGCACCCTCGAAGAACACCCCAAAGCGTTCACCAGTTCTTTGGTTGCGCTGACCTACAGCGACAACCGTGGCCCGCAGGCGCAACTCGATCTGGCCATGCTCAGCGAAGAAGCCCGCTTGCAAACTGCCCTGACGCGCCTGGCCGATACCGGCGAGAGCGTACGCCAGCATGCCGGGCGTTCTGCGCAGTTGTCGTTGCGTCAGGCCGAGTCACTGGACCAGCAGCGCAGTGAGGCGGATCAATCGGCCACGGCCATCAATCAGATGGCGGCGACCATTCAGGAAGTGACCCACAACGTACAGAACACTGCCCACGCCGCCGAGGAAGCCGACAAACTGGCGCAGCAGGGGCGTGGTCTGGCCGATGAAAGCCTGTTGGCGATTCGGCACATGGCCAACTCGGTCACCGATATCGGCAACGCTGTGGGTGAACTGGCCAGCGCCACGCAATCAATCGGCAGCGTGGTCGATGTGATCACCTCCATCGCTCAACAAACCAACCTGCTGGCGCTTAACGCAGCCATCGAAGCGGCCCGTGCCGGTGAGCAGGGGCGTGGCTTTGCGGTGGTGGCCGATGAGGTTCGCTCGCTGGCTTCCCGTACGCAGTCCTCGACCGAGCAGATCCAGCAAATCATCACCTCGCTGCGTGATGGTGCCGACCGTGCGGTGCAGACCGCCAACAAAGGCGAGCAGATCTCCCAGGAAAGCGTTGCCAGCGTCGAAGCCGTGCAGAAGGCGCTGGACGGCATCAGCCAGTCGGTGACCCGCATCACCGGCATGAGCCAGCAAATGGCCTCGGCGTCTGAAGAGCAGAGCCACGTTGCAGAAAACATCAGCCAGCAGATTACCCGTATCGCGCAACTCTGCGACGAGAGTGCCAGCCAGGCGCAGCAAGGCTCGCAGATCAGCGGCGAACTGGAAGAAATGGCGCAGTACCTGCACAGCCTGGCCGAACGGTTCAGTCGCTAAGCATACGCAGAGGACGCAGAGCGTCCGGAACGGCATTACCACGCGGAGCGTGGTAACGATGATCTGGGTTGGATTTGGCCATGTGCGCTGATCGCAGACCCCAGAATCTATCTGCGCTGTTCCGCGCTCTCTGGATCGGACGCAGAGCGTCCAGAACGGCATTACCACGCGGAGCGTGGTAATGAGAATGGGGGGTATTGCGCCTGGGTGCGTTCACACAGCAACCCCGCTACCCAGACCCCAGCCTGACCTCAGAAGGCGTAGCCCGAAGAGGACGCAGAGCGTCCGGAACGGCATTACCACGCGGAGCGTGGTAACGAGAATTGGGGTGTTGCGCCTGGGTGCGTTCACACTACAACCCCACTGTCCGGACCTCAGCCTGACCTCAGAAGGCGTAGCCGGAGAGGACGCAGAGAGTCCGGAACGGCATTACCACGCGGAGCGTGGTAACGAGGGGCGGGGTATTGCGGCTGCGTGCGTTTACACAAAACCCAACCCCACCACCTATCGTGCCCATCGCTCCGCGTGGGCATGCAGTTCATGACGCTCTGCGTCATCGGTTTGCCGTAACGTAGGCTCCATTTGGGTGGTTATCCATTATTGTCGGACAATTATTCTTTCGTCCGAATAAATAAGGCGCTTAACTGAAGTTGCTGAAAGTATTGGCTGGAAAACTGAAGACAAGAGAATGGTGTGCAACTAAATGGCCACTACGAAATTAGGTTATCTCCATATCAAAAAGCCAAACAAACTCAATGCATTCAATCGGATATCACTGAACTATATATCCAGTGATGCATTATCCTTATGTCCTGAAACTTGTATCAGAATTGAAATAAATCTGTTGCCAAGTGCATAACTGCAGACTATGTTCTGGAATCGCTCAATGAAGAGCCGACCATTATCAGGTGTGCAGGGATGCGAAAGTCCAAGCGTTTGGGTGCTGTCCGTTATTCGTTTAAACCTGTAGCAAGCAGTGCTCTTTGTGCGTTGTCTTTTACGTTTGGCTGCTCTGCCTACGCGGATTATGTCGAGCAGGGCAAACCGGGTGACGCTGCCAGTTGGCGTTCGGCAGAATTTCAGAGCGACTGGGGCCTGGGCCGTATTCAGGCGGATCAGGCATACGCCGCCGGCATCACCGGGGCAGGCGTCAAGATCGGTGCGCTGGACTCGGGTTTCGACCCGTCCCACCCGGAAGCCACGCCATCCCGCTACCACGCAGTCACCGCTACCGGCACCTACGTTGACGGCTCGCCGTTCAGCATCACCGGCGCCATCAATCCGAACAACGATACCCACGGCACGCACGTCACCGGCACCATGGGCGCAGCGCGAGATGGCGTCGGCGTGCATGGCGTGGCGTACAACGCACAAATCTACGTCGGCAATACCAATCAGAACGACAGCTTCCTGTTCGGCCCGAGCCCGGACCCGCAGTATTTCAAGGCGGTGTATGGGGCGCTGGCGAACGCCGGAGTACGCGCCATCAACAACAGCTGGGGCAGCCAGCCATCCGACGTGACCTACGCCACCGAGGCAGGCGTGCGTGCTGCCTACGCTCAGCACTACAACCGTGGAACCTGGCTGGACGAAGCGGCGAACGTCTCGCGCAAGGGCGTGATCAACGTGTTCAGTGCAGGCAACAGCGGTTACGCCAACGCCAGCGTGCGGGCGTCGTTGCCGTATTTCGAGCCGGACCTCGAAGGCCATTGGCTGGCTGTGTCGGGCCTCGACAGCAGCAATGGCCAGCGCTACAACCAGTGCGGCCTGTCCAAATACTGGTGCATCACCATGCCCGGACGACTGATCAACGGCACCGTGCCCGGCGGCGGTTACGGGATCAAGTCCGGCACCTCGATGTCTGCACCGCACGCCACCGGGGCGCTGGCACTGGTGATGGAGCGCTTCCCGTACCTGAATAACGAGCAGGCGCTGCAAGTGTTGCTGACCACCGCCACCCAGCTCGATGGCTCGGTCACTCAGGCACCGACCAACAGCGTCGGCTGGGGCGTGGCCAATCTTGAGCGGGCGATGCGCGGTCCCGGTCAATTGCTCGGCACCTTCGATGCCAACCTGGGGGCCGGTGTGAGCGATGTATGGAGCAACGATATTTCCGATCAGGCGCTGATTCAGCGTCAGGCCGAAGACACTACCGAGCAGGCCACCTGGCAGCAAACCCTGATCAGCAAAGGCTGGCAAAACGGCGTTGCCAGTACCGCCAGCCAGCAGGAACAGGCCGATTACGCGACCGGCACCGCGCGTGCCGCCGCAGCCGCTCAGCGTCAGTACCAAGGCAGCCTGGTCAAATCCGGTGCCGGTCGACTGATTCTGCAAGGTGCCAACACCTACCGTGGCGATACCCTGGTCAATGGCGGCTTGCTGTCGGTCAACGGCTCGCTGGTTTCCGCCGTACAGGTCAACGCGGGCGGCACGCTGGGCGGTAACGGCCAGATCGGCGGGCTGACGGCGAGCAGTGGCGGTATCGTTGCGCCGGGTAACTCCATCGGTACGTTGCAGGTCAACGGTGATGTCACCCTGCAACCGGGTTCGACCTACGCCGTTGAGCTTTCGCCCACCGCCAGTGACCGCATCGTCGCCACCGGAAGCGCCACCGTGTCAGGCGCGAACATGACGCTGGCGCTGGAGAACGCGACGCCGGTGGCCTTGAGTTCTGCACCGATCCAAAGCGTCGCAGGTCGCCAGTACAACGTGCTGCAAGCCGCCAATGGCGTGAACGGCCAGTTCGGCTCAGTGACTTCAAACTACGCGTTTCTGGGCGGTCGACTCGACTATGCAGCCACCGGAGTCGCGCTGAACGTTGAGCAAACCAGCGCATTCAGCAGCGTCGCCCAAACCCCGAATCAATCTGCCGTAGCAACCGCTGCCGAACAACTTGGCGCAGGCAACGCGGTATACGAAAACCTGTTGCTGACTCAAAGCGCAGCTGCTGCCCGAGACAGCTTTCAGCAATTGTCCGGGGAGATCTACCCGGCCATTGGTAGCGTGCTGATCAACGACAGCCGGCAGATCCGCGATGCAGTGGGTGAGCGTCTCGGGGCCAGCGTCTTCGGCACTGATGGCAACACGGCCGCGCAAGACAATGTCTGGATCAAAGCCCTGGGTGCCTGGGGCAAGACCGACTCGCGTGACGACACCGCCGGTTACACCACCTCGATTGGCGGCCTGCTGGCCGGTGTCGATGGCAACCTTACCGATGACACACGTCTGGGCGTGGTCGCGGGCTACAGCGACAGCTCGTTGAACATGGGCTCCGGCACCCACTCCCGGGCTTCGGTGGACAGCTACCATCTGGGCGCTTACCTCGGCCATGAAATCGGCGCGCTGCGCCTGACCCTCGGCGGCGCGCACAGTTGGCATCGCATTGATGCACAGCGCGACGTGCAGGTCGGCGGTGCTGCTGGCAAGGAGAAAACCAAGCACGATGCCCAGAGCACCCAAGTGTTCACCGAGGCGGCGTATCGCATCCGCTTGCAACCCGCGACCCTTGAGCCGTTCGCCAATCTGGCCTACGTCCACCTCAACACCGACAGCTTCACCGAGAAGGGCGATGCGGCGGCGCTGTCTGCCGGTAGCGATAACCGCGATGCGGTGCTGAGCACTCTCGGCGTGCGGGCGCTGAAAACCATCGCGATCAGCGACCGACAGAAAATCGACCTGTCGGGCAGCCTCGGCTGGCAACACAACCTGAGCAACACCGATTCCGAACAGCACCTGGCATTCGCCTCGGGTGGCAGCAGCTTCGCTATCGAAAGCTCGCCGCTGGTCCGTGACGCCGCGCTGGTCGGTGCTCATGCCAGCGTCGCGTTGAGCAAGGACGCCAGGGTCAGCCTCGACTACAGCGGCCAACTGGCCAGCCGGGAAAAAAGCCACGGTGTCGGCCTGAGCCTTAACTGGCAGTTCTAAACCCGGCAGCACCTAAACCAACCCTCAAACCAACCCCCCAACCAAAAAGAACGACGCGCATGCAGATGCATGCGCGCGGAGATTCGTGCGCGTTAACTAAGGACGGTCGTTTCATGAAAGATGCATCCACCACTCGACACACCTCTGTCAAACCCCTCGGTCAGGCCATTCGCGCCATCAACCGCGCCTCTTGCGGCGCACTGGCCTGCTACCTCGCGACCTTGGGCGTGGCACATGCCGCACCCTATGTGGAAGCAGGGCAGGCCGGCAATGCGGCCAGCTGGCGCAGTGCCGAATTCAATGCCGACTGGGGCCTGGGCGCGATCAATGCTGATCAGGCCTACGCTGCAGGCTACTCGGGCAAGGACATCAAACTGGGCATCTTCGACCAGCCGGTCTATGCCCCGCATCCGGAATTCGACAGCCCCAACAAGGTGGTCAATCTGGTCACCAGCGGCATCCGCGAATACACCGACCCGTATATCCCGGTGAAGGCGGGCGAAGCTTTCCGCTACGACGGCGCACCGAGCCTGGACTCCGGCGGCAAACTCGGTAACCACGGCACCCACGTCGGCGGCATCGCCGGTGGCAATCGCGATGGCGGTCCGATGCACGGCGTGGCTTACAACGCGCAAATCATCAGCGCCGACAACGGCGACCCGGGCCCGGAAGACGGCATCGTGTTGGGCAACGACGGCGCGGTGTATCAGGCCGGCTGGAACGCGCTGGTCAACAGCGGCGCGCGGGTCATCAACAACAGCTGGGGCATCGGCATTACCGACCGTTTCAGCAAGGGCGGTCGCGATCCGGCGTTCCCGCACTTCACCGTGCAGGACGCACAAGTGCAGTTCGACCAGATCCGCCAGATCCTAGGCACGCGTCCGGGTGGCGCGTATCAGGGGGCCATCGACGCGGCACGCAGCGGCGTGGTGACCATCTTCGCCGCAGGCAACGACTACAACCTCAACAACCCCGACGCAATGGCCGGGCTCGGCTATTTCGTACCGGAGATCGCCCCCAACTGGCTGACCGTCGCCGCCCTGCAACAAAACCCGGATGCCGCAGCGGCCGCCACCACGCCCTACACGCTGAGCACCTTCTCGTCGCGCTGCGGCTACACCGCCAGCTTCTGCGTCTCGGCGCCGGGCACGCGCATCTACAGCTCTGTGCTCAATGGCACCAGCCTGGCAGACCTCACCGTCGGTTGGGCCAACAAGAACGGCACCTCGATGGCCGCACCGCACGTGGCAGGCAGCATGGCTGTGCTGATGGAGCGCTTCCCGTACATGACCGGTGCGCAGGTTGCCGACGTGCTGAAGACCACCGCCACCGACCTTGGCGCACCGGGCGTCGACGCGCTATACGGCTGGGGCATGATCAACCTCGGCAAGGCTATCAACGGCCCGAGCATGTTCGTGACCGAGGCAGATATTCCTACCGAATTCCGTATCGACGGCGCCTACGGCGACAGCCAGTTCGTGGCCGACCTGCCCGGCGTCGGCGCGATTGTCGACGCCGGCAAACCGACCCAACGCACCTGCACCGGGCCGCAATGCGGGCTGGATGTGTGGAGCAACAACATCTCCGGCCACGGCAGCCTGACCAAACAAGGCATCGGCACCCTGGTGTTGAGCGGGGCCAACAGCTACAGCGGCCCAACGCTGGTCAATCAAGGACGCCTGGCCATCAACGGCTCGCTGGCCTCTGCGGTCACCGTCAATAACGGCGGCATTCTGGGTGGCAACGGTAGCGTCGCGTCGCTGACCGCCAACCGTGGCGGCACAATTGCACCGGGCAACTCCATCGGCACCCTGCAGGTGGCGGGCAACCTCAACCTGGCACCGGGCTCGACCTACGCGGTTGAATTCTCGCCCACTGCCAGCGACCGCATCGTGGTCGGCGGCACCGCGACCGTAAGCGGCGCCAACATGGCCCTGTCCCTGGAAAACGACAACGCAGCACTGCTCAGCAGCAACCAGACCCGCAGCGTTCTGGGTCAGCAGTTCAACGTACTGCAAGCGGCTGGCGGCATTCAGGGTCAGTTCGGTTCGGTGACCGATAACTACGCATTCCTCGACGGCAACCTGGCTTACACCGGTACAGGCGTGACACTGGCCCTTGAGCGTAACGGCGACAGCTTTGCCAGCGCGGCGCAAACGTCCAACCAACGCAGCGTGGCCCAAGCCATTGAGCAACTGAGTGCAGGCAACTCGGTCTACGAGAGCATCATCCTCAGCCAGGACGCCGCCAGCGCACGCCGCGCATTCACCCAACTGTCCGGCGAAGTGCACCCGGCCATCGCCACGCAATTGATCAACGACAGCCGCCAACTGCGCGACGCCGTGGGTGACCGTCTGCGGGTGGAAGGCTTGTACGACCAGCCAGCACCGGGCACTGAAGATAACTCGGTGTGGGTCAAAGCGCTGGGTGCCTGGGGCAAAAACAGCGGCAGCAGTGACAGCGCCAGCTCGACCTCATCGCTGGGCGGCCTGCTGGCAGGCGTTGACGGCCTGATCAGCGAGCACACCCGCTTGGGCGCGATGGCAGGTTACAGCGACACCTCGCTGAGCCTGGGCGACGACACTCACTCGCGGGCCTCGGCAGACAGCTACCACCTGGGCGCCTACATCGGCCACGAACAGGGCGCACTGCGCCTCACCGCAGGCACGTCGCACAGCTGGCACCACATCGACGTGAAACGCGATCTGCAATTCGGCGCGTTCTCCGACCGCCAGAAGGTCAAGCGTGACGCCCAGTCAAGCCAGGTCTTCACCGAAGCCGCCTACCGCCTGAACCTGCAACCGCTGGCACTGGAGCCTTTCGCCAACCTGGCCTACGTACACTTCGACAGCGACAGCTTCACCGAAAAAGGCGGCGCCACGGCCCTCAAAGGCAGCGACGACACCCGCGACACCGTGCTCTCGACCCTGGGCATGCGCGCCGGAAACCGCTTCAACCTCAACGACACACAAAAACTCGACGTCTCCGCCACCCTCGGCTGGCAGCACAACCTGAGCGACACCTCGTCGGAACAACACCTGGCCTTAGCCAGCGCCGGCAACAGCTTCAACGTGCAAAGCGTCTCAATGGACCGCGACGCCGCCGTAGTCGGCGCCCGCGCCAGCCTGGCATTGGGCAAGGATGCACGCATCAACCTGGACTACAACGGCTTGCTCGGTGCACGGGATAAAACCCACGGCGTGGGTCTGTCGCTGGATTGGCAGTTCTGATGTGGGATGCCTGCGGGGTGCAGTAGCCCCGCAGGCACTCGGTAATAACTATCGTGCCAATGCTCCGCGTTGGCACGCATTTCGTGACGCTCCCGCGTCACATCCAAGCCATCACGCGAATGCTGGATCACTCATAAGTCCAAGCTTCTGCCCGCAGGGCGTGGGAGCAACCGGGGCGGCGATCCGCATTGCTCGCGATCTGCCGGGAACCGGCAGCAAAACCTGTGTATGCGGTACATCATTTGCGAACCAAATTTCAGGCTCGGCCTAGACATGCCTCCCCAGATCG
This sequence comes from Pseudomonas savastanoi, assembly GCF_020917325.1. NCBI lineage: Bacteria > Pseudomonadati > Pseudomonadota > Gammaproteobacteria > Pseudomonadales > Pseudomonadaceae > Pseudomonas > Pseudomonas savastanoi. The sequence continues at coordinate 4,386,626 of NZ_CP076652.1, read as the reverse complement.
CCTCAATAAACAAAATTTGATGGCCTAATAGCATCATGGTAAAACCTTGCAACAGACACCCGTCTGCACTCGCTAAGGAATAGCCATGAAAAAGACAGGGACAGGCTTCGTCGCCATACTCGCATTCCTCTGTGCCTTCTCCGCAAACGCCAGAGAAACCCAGATCACAGACGCCTCAATCGTCAAAGCCATCATCCAGGAATCCATCGACAGCTACCCCGGCCGCTGCCCGTGCCCCTACAACTCTGCCAGCAATGGCAGTCAATGTGGCAAACGCAGCGCGTACAGCCGCAAAGGCGGCTACGCACCCATCTGCTACAAGGATGACGTCACCAAAGAAATGATCAACGACTACCGACGCCGCCTGAAAGACTGATCCCACGAGACACAATGGCCGTTACCCACATGGCACGGCCATCACCACGCATTCAACCCAGCCGAGAAGCAGGCAGCACCGCCCGCCACCAGGACCTCCCCAAACTACGTGGCCGCCCCTCAACCTGCATCTGCGGATGCGCCAACAGCATCGGCATATCCCGCAACCGTATCCACGGCTCGCTGTGCCAGTGCAACATACTCACCGACAACCCCGGCCACTGCAGCATGCTCAGGTGCGGCGTGCAGTCATCAAACGGCAACTGCCCATCCCGCAACGCAGGCACCACTTCATTAGTAATCCACTGCCGCAACCCACGATTCTCCGCATGGTAGTGATGCACCATCATCGCGTACGCCCCTGACTCACTGACCATCAGCTCTGACTGCGCTTCGCCGTGCAGGTCGAGCGTGATCATTCGGTGCTGGTCAGCGTCCAGCTTGCGCAGCGTCCGCTCGTTCAACGGCCAGCCGATCATGCGACCCAGATCACGGGCACTGAACCAGGGCTGGTTTTCGAGGAGGAGGGCGAGGAGTTGGCGGTTGTGGCGGTGGAAGGGGGTTGGGGTGAAACCAGCACACACCTCGCGCGGCTGACGAGCACTGGCCTGAAATAGATTGCTTAACATGCTGACCTCTACGTATGAACTGAAATGACGTTAAAGACCAACGCAGAGCGGGCGTAAGAAAACCCAACTGAGCGGATCAGCAAAGCCGAGATTCCCGTTTGATTAGAACGATTGGAATCTGAAGCTATGCGTGAACTCACTGCATCTACGTTGGGTGTTTCTTAGGCACCGGCGCATACCATACCGGCGCTGGCAACGTGTCGATATCGGACTGGGGAGGGAGGGGGTGTCAGGGAATTCCGATCTTCAGGCGAGGTATGGGGCTCAGCAACCCATATCGTTCCAACGCTCCGCGTAGGAATGCAGTTCGCGACGCTCTGCGTCGCATTCTCATGGCTGCTACATAAATACGGCACCACCGAGGCTTCGCTTTACCCATGCTGGCAATCTAGATACTGTTGTCGGACTTTTCCTACAAGGACGTTCGGCAATGCCTTCGCTTAATCAGATTTTCTTCGGTCCGCCCGGTACGGGGAAAACCTACGCCACAGTCGAAGCGACGTTGCAGATCCTTGATCAGCCCTTTCTTGCTAAGAATGCTGGTAGCCGATCAGCATTAAAAGCTCGGTTTGACGAGCTGCTCGCAGCAGGTGACGTGCGCTTTGTGACCTTTCATCAGAGCTTCAGCTATGAAGACTTTGTCGAAGGGCTGCGTGCTAGTACTGATGAGCAAGGCCAGATACGTTACGAGGTGGTATCTGGAGTTTTCAAAAGCCTCTGCGAGTCAGTTGCGAGTGAACTGAGCGGAAAGTACCGAGCATTCAAGGTTGGTGAGCGGTACGGCACAGGCTATAAGGTAATTCGAGCAAATGACGATATTCTTGAGTTAGAAAAGCCAAAAGGCAAAAATTTTGGCCTTGCTATGAGTCTACTTAATGCTCTGGCTGAGGACGTTTCTCAAGGTGTATTGAGTGTTAATGATTTGAGCACAGGTAATTGGGAGGAAAAACTACCGAACTCTACTTATGATCCTTACTTGGTCAAAGGTTATCGCAATATCGTTCCCGTATTGATTGAACACATGCCCAGCAAGCGAAATGAAGATTTCCGGACGGCAGAGGTCGCTCAGAGTGAACGGCCAAAAGTGCTGATCATTGATGAGATTAACCGAGGCAACGTCTCGCGCATCTTCGGTGAGCTGATTACCCTTATCGAACCTTCCAAGCGGGCGGGCGCATCAGAGGCTCTCGAGGTTACGCTACCTTACTCGAAGGAGCGCTTCAGCATTCCCAGCAACATCCACTTGATCGGCACCATGAACACATCTGACCGATCATTGGCTGCACTTGATATTGCCCTGCGTCGTCGATTCACGTTCATTGAGGTGCCGCCTAACCCGGAGCTGCTTGAAGACATAGAAGTTGATGGCATCGCTATCGACGAATTGCTCAGTGTGATGAACCAGCGCATAGCCGTCCTGCTCGATCAGGATCATTGCCTGGGGCACGCGTACTTCATGCCTCTTGAGAGCGACCCGACATTGGAGCGCCTGGCAGGCATTTTTCGAGAGCAAATCCTGCCGCTACTTCAGGAGTATTTTTTCGAAGATTGGCAGCGTATCCAATGGGTCCTCAACGACCAACGCAAAGCCCCAGAAAATAGGTTCTTGATCCAGCCGAGCCAAGACTTCAGTGTGCTGTTTGGAGATGCCGTCACAGTGGGGCAGAACAACGAGCGTTGGGAGTTGAATCTGCCTGCATTCAAGAATATCGAGTCATATCTGGGCGTGATCGATCACAACCTGAGCGTCAGCGCGCCGCTGGAAGCCAAGACCGTCAGAACGGAAGGCGTAGACATACGACAAGCCGCGAATGGCAGTATTCAGGTCTATCGTGAAGGCCAGCAGGTCAAACCTGCCAAGCCACATTTGCGAGAGATTGCCAGCAAACATGGTCTGTCTATTACATCAGCATCGGGCATCACGCTGAATACTCGGGACCTCGGGCGCAAGATCATTAAATTCCTGAGCGAACAGCAAAGGTGAAAACCACCGTAACGGTCCGAGAATATGCTCGTCTGACCACCAGCAATATTCCCAACCCGACGCTTGATGTAGCCCAAGTGTCTACCACTGCTTTCGACTGGCTCTGCGAAACCAGTTCCCGCTTTAGCAAGGCTGGCGCAGCGCTGGTTCAAGTCGAAGGCCGCCGCTGGCTTAAACTCGACAACTACGTTGGCGCGCTGGAAACACCCTGCGGCACGCGGATCGAAATCCTGCCCAAGCACTTCGAACAAGGTGACTGCATCCAGCAAAGCCGAGCTTTGCTTAGACGCATGATTCAGAAGTCATTAGACCTACCAACCCGTAAGGTCGGCGCTACCGCCTTACAGCGTTTCGACGCGCCCTTGACTGAATGGGTGATGAGCAGCTTTCTTGATGCGCTCGACCACCTCATTAAACGCGGCCTTCGCTTCAACTACCAACGAGTCGAAGAGGAACAGCGATATTTGCGCGGCCAACTCAACACCGCCCGCCAAATGCGCCAACCTCCTGGCCGACAGCACCACTTCCAAATTCGTCACGACGTATTCCTGCCCGACCGGGCCGAGAACCGCCTACTCAAAACAGCGTTAGACATCGTCTGCAAAACAACCCAAGACCCCAGTAACTGGCGTCTCTCCCACGAACTGCGCTCACTGTTGCTAGAGATCCCTAGCAGCCGAGACACCGCTCAAGATTTCAAACAGTGGCGCCACGACCGGCTCATGGCTCATTACCAACCTGTGAAGCCGTGGTGCGAACTCATCATCCAACAGCAAACGCCACTGGCGATTGCGGGCGAATGGCAGGGCATGAGCTTACTGTTCCCGATGGAGAAACTGTTTGAACGCTACGTGGCTGCATGCCTTACGGATTCACTGCCGCCAGATGCAACGCTGCATACCCAGTGCAGCAGTGAGTATCTGTGCACACATCAGGACAAAAAGGTCTTTCAGCTACGGCCTGACTTGATGATTACTCAAGGGGAGAAGAGCTGGGTTCTGGACACCAAATGGAAGCGGCTGGACAGCGAGCTTGGCAGCAAAAATTATGGCCTGAGCCAGGCTGATTTTTATCAACTGTTTGCGTATGGGCAGAAGTATCTAGGCGGGCAGGGGGATCTGGTGCTGATTTATCCGAAGCGGGCTTCGTTTCGGGAGGCGTTGCCGGTTTTTGAGTTTTCGGAGAGGTTGCGGTTGTGGGTGGTGCCGTTTGATCTTGAGGTTTCAACACTCGTTACTGCTGAGATTTTAAACATACAGGCCTACTGCAGTAGCTGCTGGGCCCCGTAAACTGAACTGCGGTTGTACATATGCTGCTGGTAAACTCATGAAAACGTGCTGGAACGCTTCTATTTTCTGGAAATTTCCCAGTGGGAAAAGTCCGATTCTATTAGCTCTATTTTGATCACACGTCTGTTATGCGCACTGCGGTTCGACTACCCAATTGGCATGCGCTGCAAATGTATGATGGGGTCAACCTCGGTTGCCAGCTTCAAAGCTTCCTGAAAATCGAGCCCAAGAGTCCAGCATGTCGACACGCATGGCTTTTTTGTTGGATGTTTTTTGTGGTGATCTGGGCAGTGTTTTGAATTTTATCATTGCTTGGCGAGCAGGTTTGGCCTAAAACACTTGGAGCGGCACCTGCAAGGACTGCATGCCTGTCGACTTGAATAGGTGTTGCACTAGTAACTCTTGGATATCTAAATTAGCGCGAAGGCTGAACCAGTTCTTCATCTGCGTGGCTTACTGGCTGCCCTTAAAGACGTAAAAATTTTTATCAGTGTAGCCAGTATCGCGATGTTGAATCGCATGCAGTACACATTGGTCGCCAAGTCGAGTATTAAGGATGAAAATGATAGTTTTAGAAAATCAATAAAATAATTCACGTGCGGAGTCAGCAGCACCGATAACAGTTCTTTGGTTTTTTTTATCGGTGTTGGGTCCGCAATATACTCGATTCAGGCCATTGTTTTTTAAAACCAGTATAAATTCATGTCGTGACTCTGAAGTCGCCGGTGTCTTGATTGGATAAGTCAAGCCGTATAGGTTATTAGGCATAGCTAGTTAGGCCGGTAGCATAATTTGCCTGTATCACAATCTGCTAGGGCTTGGCTGTAGATTTTGTAGTAGGATACAACGTTTACGGCCTTTTTGATGCCTGATACGCACTATTACTTGCGCTTCAGCAATGCATTAGCTTTGGTTGGCATGTATATTTTTCTATATGGTTTAAACTCCTCTGGATATTTTCCGAGGCCAGTCGTCAATATTACCTGGAACTGGATTTTAGATTTTTCTTTGATTTCTTCGATTTTTTTCAAGCATATTTTTAGTTTGTCTAGTTCGATACCCGCCGTTTCAGGAGTGTCGATTAGCAAGAAACGTGGAAAAGGAACATCAGGGTCGTCAAGTGACATCTGAAGCAGAGTCAGGTAGTACATGAGTCTTGTTGATACGCTTGAACTATGTTCTTTATATTCCCCTTCGTCGAGCACTGGAAGGTATGTGTCTGGACTAATTCGAGCTGTTCTGCATTCGGCCAGTGTCTCAGTCATGAGTTTTTTATATATAATGCTGAATTCGTCAACTTTATTTCTTATGTCTAATTTTGTTTGTGCATCTAAGCTTTTTAAGGCTAGCTCGGACTTTTGAAATTCAGTTCTTTTTGTATCAAAGTCTGATTGAAAAATTTCTAGTTTGGATTCGATTGCAATAAGTTGGTGTAGTCTACTTATGTCTTCTCTCAGATCTAATATTTTGTCATCGATGGTGTTGATTGTTTCTAAGTCTACGTGTTCATCAATGTTGGAGATTTGCGAGCGCAATTTTTCAGTAAGCACGGGGATTGTATTTTCGGCATTTCTCACATCAATTCTAATGCCAGTGATTTCAGAATTGCAGTCAGTGATAGCGAGATCGATGGTGTCAAGTGATTTTATTTTTGATTTTAGGATATTTTTATATTCTAGTGATGTGTACGAAAAACGCTCGTACTGCTCCTCGTCAATTTCCGAGCCGCAAACACAGTGACCGCTGACACGGTCAACTTTCGCCAGGCAGTACGGACAACTGTCGGAAGAGAAAAGATTCAGTTGGTCGTGGGAGTGTATGATTTTTGTGATCTGATCAATTTCTTTTTTTGCGCTCTCACGTATCAACGCTAACTTCTGCCTCTCTTCTAGAAGATTTGTCAGCGTTTCCTTCTTCTCGCTGAGAGTGATCTGAGCGCTCATCATTGCCGACTTAGTGCTGGTAATGGCTGATTCTATTGCAGAGTCCGAACCTCTATTGCGTTTGAATCTGGATCTGGTGTCATGCAATTTATTAAGCTGTTCTTCCTTTAAGTTGAGGTCGGTGACTAAAAAAGATTTGTTCTTTGGCGTATCACCGTCACCCAGTTCCTCAGCAAGTCGTTTGTACTCTCGAAGCAACCCGCTTGCTACATTTTTCTGTCTTTCAAGTGTCTTCGAGTCTATGATTGCTTTGTAGTAGTCTGAAAATGATTTCCCCACTAAAAGCTCAAATATAGCGCGGCGAAGTGTGCTTGAGTCTGATACATAGTTATCTTGCTTGTCGATCTTTTTATAGATTTGCTTAGTGTCGGATTGTTGGTCTACATAAATGAGGCGGAAGATGTCGTAGGCGTTAATTTTGAACGATGAAATGCCTTGTTGTATATCTACTACAGAAATACCCAGTTTCCCAAGAAGCCAGTCTGAATAGGTTTCAGGAGTGTGGGCAGTCCTGTTTACAGGAAGAATTCTCAGATTCTGGCTGTCAAAGTGATAGTGTGTTTTAGTTGTGCCGTCTGGTAAAGTCATCTCAATGCAATTGTAAGGCGTAATTGTGACGTCGTTGTCACCGATAAATCTTATTATTTGGAAACATTCACCGTTGAGGTTTAAAAAAAGCTCTACGAAGTTATCGCGATCTCCTGTGATCTCTTTGTGTGTTTCTTTTTCATCCCGAACAAATTCAGAAACTCGACCGCCTAGTGCGAAGTATATCAGGTTGCAAAAGGTGGTTTTTCCGGTGCCATTGTCACCTTCAATCATAACAATATCCTGATCAAGATCAGGTGATTCATATTGGTAGATATTGCCTCTGTAATTGACTTTGGTTATTCTTAGAAATCCCATGTTTTGACCCCGTGAGCTTCGTAGATCTTCTGTATAGTTGTGTCTAAAGTAAGTCGAGTTAGTTGTTTGATCTGCGAAGTTGTCCGTCGAATATTTGAATATTCGCTATGAAAAAAATTCTTGTCAAAAAAGCTATTAGGTATTAGTTCGGAGAGGGATACATCGACTAGCGAGTTTATGTCTCCTTTTCGTAGTATGACAAATCCTGATTTTTCAAGTCTGAATAATATTTTCAGGATTTCACTTCTCCGGCTTAGACCGTTTGTATAGCTTTTGAATAGATACTCTTTGTCAGTTCTATTTAGATCTTTGCCTTCGGGGCGCTCTAGTATAGTAACTAATTTGTCTTCGGTTGCGAACTCGATCAGGAACGCTAGTTTTCGATAGTCTTTGAAGTACCGCCCTTTCTTACAGCCAAGTGCGTCTAGGCTTACTAGTAGTGCGTATGTCGTAAAATAGAAATCATAGTCTGGCGAAAACATTATTCGCTTTTTAATGGCGTCAGTCATTGCTTACCCCGACGTCGAACGAAACAAAGCACTCGTCGTAAAGGTTTAATATTATTTGCTCGATTGTGATGCTATTGGATGCGGAGTATGTATAGTCGTGCTTCAAATTTTGTACGTTTTCTAGTGCAATTTCTTTTATGGAGTCCACAATTGGTTTGATATGTTTAAATTCTATTGGGGAAGTAATCGGTGCATGGCAGCTGTAAAACTCGTCGCACGCTTCAAAGACACGGTACTTAAGAGATTTAAAACTTCTATTGCTCTCGGCCTCCTCATGCTTCGACATACTTGCCATGCGAGCATATCGACCAGATTTTTTCTGATCATAATCTAGGCATACATCAGTTAATTTATTTTCCAGATTTCTTTTGTCTGACACCCTGTCTTTTTGCGCTTTCAGTTGAAGCCAAGCTGGATCAGTTCGATCATCTAATGGCTCGGATTCCACATTTTTAAAGACAAGTTTGACATCGGCGATATGTACGAACCGCTGATTTAGGTTCGGAAGATTTTGCCGCTCATCTAGACACTCCATTAGAAGTGAAAATACACATTCTTCTTTTTTTTCAGTATGAATGTTTTGTAGAGAACTTTCTTTGATTGCCGACAGAACGGACTGTTTTAGGCTGATTTCGTCAGCTTGACCAAAACACCATTTAATTTTCCCTAGGAATTTTGACAGCTCTTGTAGTGTAAGAGTTTTAAGGTTTTCTAGGTTTCCAGTGCTGTTTCTTTTTTCATATTGAGCGGCATATTCCTCAATCAAAGTTTCTTTGATCGTTTGCAGAGTGGTATCAGCAATCTGGGAATTGTCTTTTAGTACTTTTAGTATCGGATCTTCCGGCAGTGTCAGATCGGTACCATTTTTGAGTTTTATTTTGTTTTCTTTGCCTATGCCCGCTGTGGTATAGAATCCTAATAAAAGCCCTTCACTTTCCTGCCATTGTCCAAAATAAATATCCGCGAATGCCACAAGGGTGTTTAACACTTGATGCGAAAAGAGTGTAAAGTTTTTATTAGGGTCATAGTTTTTATCTTCTTCAAGATAAGTCGATGTTCCAGATTCGCTTACTTTTATTATTGATACATCTTCAAGGACTTCGATAGATGCGTAAAACATGACGCTGGCTGGGTTTTCGAGTTCTTCAATTATGTGCTTAATTGCTCGAATTTTTTGTAGGCGAAACCCTTTAGTTTTATCGGATGCGTCACGGTCGATAGTCTGATGCGTCATCCGAGTTGTATTCCATTACAAAGTTGAAAAGCATGTGGTGTGTACACACGGCGCTACGCTAGCAAATTCATCCTGTGATGTCGACCTGATTTCAGCGTAGGCCCGCCACTGACGCCTGTTTTTGCTCACCAAGCTATAGTGAGCACCAATAGGGCCTGTCACCACCCTGTTGGTGGCAGGCCCTGTCGAAGATTGCTTCGCGGTTTCGGGTATCTGTGACTCAAAAACGGACGGAAGTCACTATTGAGCAATATCCAGTGCTGGCAGTGCATTGACGATCTTCTGGGTTTCCAGGCTCACGGTAAGCACGCGTTGGAACAGTTCCAGCGGGTACTTGGGATTGCCCATGGTTTCTACGGCCCAATCGTTGGCGTCGTTGATGATGCCGCTCGCTTTTTCGGTTTTCACGCTCTGGCGCTCCATTACCCAGTCCAGTGCTGACTTACCATTGACCACGTAGTCCCAAGCCGCCTCGGGGATGCCCTTAAGGGTAATGCGGTGGTTGTAAATGACGGTGGTCTTGTCGCCCTTTTTGGCGAACTTCATTTTCTCTACGCGGTAATCGGCATTTGTGAGCGAGCCCTTAGTCTCGATGGTAAGCGGGTACGGCTCAACAGTTTCGTAGTTCAAGTGAAGGTCTGCCAGCGCTCGGCCAGCCTTGCTGAAGGCCCAGAAGTGAGAAGTGGGCTTCACCTTCGGAATGCGTGGTAGTCCCTTGCTCAAATTGTCTGAAAAACGTTCACGGTATTCCGGAGAGTGCAGGATGCCGTACACGTAATAGAACAGGTCTTCCTTGTTGATGACCTCGCCCGGATAGGCGCTATGAAAATGTGCTAACCCTTCGTCAGTGATCGCATCGCGACGGCGTAAGCCGCCGCTTGCCTCTGCGGCGAATAGGCCACCGCCTTCTTGCGCCACATCATCGTAGATATAGAGTGGGAAGCATTGATATCCCCCCATCCCAGGAGCCAAATTCAAATCATGTATGTGTTTGGTTACGAGTGCAGAAAATCCCTTATCTCCACCTAGTCCTGGAATACAGATCCCCACGTTTTCCTGTTTAGCGCTGGGGAAAATTCGGGGCATTTGATACTGACTCCATACAAGCGCTCTTTCGTTGTAAAGCCACACTTTAAAAAATGGCCGATACAACGCAATTGTTTTGCTTTCTGGATGGAACTCTCGATTCAATCCTCGCACCAAATCATTCAGTAGGTTAGGTGCCCAGCTGATTTTGGTGGAGTCGTTATCAACAAAATTGGGCGCCAGTTTTTCTCTATCTTTCTTATCTTTAGTGCCGTGCAATGAAGAAAATCTAGCAACCTCGTTGTTATAGTTTTCGATCATGAAGCCGATATTCTTCGAAAGGCCGCTGTTGGAGCAGTTATAACTCCATGCATCTCGCTGCGTTTTTACTCCATATGAGAAATTTTCAAAAAGTTTAGGGCTGCCGCCCTTTTTATCACCCATGACAATAAACTGTCCAAAACTATCGTCGCGCTGTTTCAACCAGTCACCGTGAATATCAGGGCTGATGGATCGCCACGAGGGGATACCCGAGACACTTGCATAGCTGGCGATCATTTTCAGCTTTTCTTCTCGGCTGAGATATTCTCCGATATCGTGAAAATGAATCTGACCATGCGTCTCCGCATTTGGATTCTTAACTAGAAGCGAGATGGCTATAGGCGCACGGCTACCACTACCAAAAATCTTACCGCCTTCCTTGCGAGAGTTTTCTCCGCTAGTGCGCTGATTACCACGTAAATGAAATATATAAAGACTGGAGAACTCTTCTGCTAAACACTTACGCAGGCCATCAGCGGTATTGGCCTCTATAAAACCAGCATTAGTCACGAAGCCAATAATGCCGGCATCACCGATACGGTCACTGGCCCATCGAATTGCTCGTATATAACTGTCATATAAGGCTCGTACCATTGTCAGGCTCGAACGGGCGGCATATGTGGTTCTTATACGGCTGTCTAAGGAGGGGTAGATGACATTTTGATTGTTGTCATTCGCATCTCCCTGCCCGACCGAGTATGGGGGGTTTCCAACAATCACCCTTATATCCAACTCTTTCTGCCGCTTACGCCTGGCGCTGTTATCCACCAACAGGGAGTCTACCAGATCGTCCTTCTCGTACATTTGAAAGGTATCGGTTAGGCAGATACCTTCAAATGGGGTGTATTCGTCGATCACTTCGCCGTGGTAGGCCGCTTCAATATTGATGGCCGCGATGTAGTAGGCCAGCAGTACCAGTTCGTTGGCGTGGATTTCGTGCTTGAACTTGTGCGGCAGCTCCTCCGGCTTGATCAAGCCCGACTGGATCAGGCGGGTGATAAAGGTGCCGGTGCCGGTAAAGGGGTCGATGATGTGGACGCCCTTGCTGCCCAGGGTCTGCCCGAACTCCTTTTGTAGCAGGTGATTGACGCTGTGGAGGATGAAGTCCACCACCTCGACTGGGGTGTAAACGATACCCAGCTTGTCACGCAGCTTAGGGAAAGCATTGGCAAAGAATTTTTCATACAGCTCAACGATGATCTTCTGCTTGCCCTGAGCATTGTCGATGCCCGCAGCACGTTGCCGCACGCTGGCGTAGAACCTCTCCAAGGTGTCGGCTTCCTTGGCCAGGTGATGCTCATGGAGCGCGTCCAGTACGCCTTGCATGGCTTTGGACATGGGGTTGTTACTGGCAAAGCTGTATTCATCGAACAGTGCATCGAACACCGGCTTGGTTACCAGGTGTTGGGCGAGCATTTCTACAATTTCGCCATCGCTAATGCTGTCGTTGAGGTCGTCACGCAGCTCAGCGGCAAAGGCGCTAAAAGCGGCCTTTTCCTGGGTGTTGGCCGGGTTCTCCAAGATGCCCTGGATTCGGTCGATGTGGGTGCGGGCGATCTTGGCGATGTCGTTAGCCCAGTCTTCCCAGTGGTGGCGGTTGCCGCATTTATCAACAATCTTGGCGTATATGGCCTTCTCGATCTCACCTACTTCGTAGGTCAGCTCGGCCTGCTGGGTCATTTGGCCTTCGGTATCGTATTTTTGGCGCGTCTCACCGATACCGTATTGGCCTTTGCCGGCTTTGCCGTTGCTAGTGCCGCTGGCTTTCTTCGCCTTCTTGTCAGCCTTATCGGTGATGGCTATGACTTCCATCTTGCGTGGGTCTGAGCCGATAAGATCCAACTTGTTGACCATAGCGTCGAAGCTGTCGTCGTGAGAGCGCAGTGCCTGAAGTACCTGCCAGACTACCTTATAGGTCTGGTTATCGTTGAGGGCTTCGTGAGGCTCCATACCGGCCGGAATAACTACCGGCAACACGACATACCCGCGCTTCTTGCCCGGAGCGTTGCGCATCACCCGGCCCACCGATTGCACCACGTCCACCTGGGAGTTTCGCGGAGTGAGGAAGAGCACGGCATCCAGTGCCGGTACGTCCACGCCTTCGGACAAGCAGCGCACATTACTGAGGATGCGGCAGGTATTAGCTGGAGCTACTTTCTTTAGCCAGTTGAGCTTGGCTTCCTTCTGGCTGGCATTCATACCGCCATCTACGTGTTCGGCTTCACAGATGATGCGCGAAGCCTCGTCGATATCTTCTGACTCCTGGTAAGCCTCCACCACCGACTGAAACATACTGGCGATGTTGATCGAGCTGACCTTATGCTTGGTACCCTTGTAGCTGGGCGAGATGACTTGGCAGAAGGCCACAGCGCGCTTCATTGGCTCACCGTCACCTACCAACTGCTCGACTAACCCCTGTTTAGCTAACGCTTTCCAGCAGCCCACGATCTTGGCAGCGTCGTCCACTTTGAGCTGGTTATCTTCGTCTTTCAGCAAGTCCTGGAGGCGGCGACTGATGGCGCTCTCTTCAACGGTGAGTACCAGCACCTTGTAATCGGTGAGCAGGCCACGCTGAACAGCCTCGGAGAAGTTAATGACGAATAGTTCTTTACCGTAAAGCTCCTCGTCATCCATCGAGCAGAGGGTGACTTCGCCGGACTCAGCTTTGATCTTTGCGTTGTCGCCATAGATGCGTGGCGTGGCTGTCATGTATAGGCGCTTAGTGGCGCGGATGTAGTCGGCATCATGGATACGCACGAAGGTGCTTTCATCATCCTCGTCAAAAGTTGCGCCCGTTGTGCGATGGGCCTCGTCGCAAATCACCAGGTCGAAGGCTGCTAGATTGTATTCGTGCTGGGCACGACTGATCACGTCAATGGAGTGATAGGTGGAGAACACCACACTCATGTGCTCCCCGTCATGGCGCTTGAGCATTTCCGCTACGAGGCGATCTGCCTTAGTAGTTGCCGGGTAACGCAGTTCGTGGGTGAAGACTTGTACGGTGTCTTCTTCTGCCTTGCGCTTCTTGCCTACATCGCTATCAGAGCAGACGGCAAAGCTGTGGAGCGGTATTTCGCTCTCCTGCGTCCATTCGGTGAGAGTCTGCGATAGCAGCGACAGGCTGGGCACCAGGAACAATACGCGTTTGCCCTTGCCGGCCAGGCGTTCGGCGATCTTTAAACTGGTGAAGGTTTTGCCAGTGCCGCAGGCCATGATCAGCTTGCCGCGCTCGGCATCTTTGAGGCCGGCAGCGGTGGCATTCAGTGCGGTCTGCTGGTGGTCTCGCAATTGCTTACGCGCCTTGAGGGCAAGTGCCTGGTTGGGCTGGTACTTAGCCCAGTCGATTTGGCTGTCTTCAAGGGCTTGCAGGTCGATCTTGCTGACCGGGGGGCGCTGGCCCTGTAAAGCATCTTCGGCATGCTCACTCCAGTTGTTGGTAGTGGTGACGATGATGCGGTGCGAGAACGGTGCCTTGCCTGAAGCAGTGAAGAAGCTGTCGATGTCCTTCTTCTGGACGCGGTAGTCCTCGGCGTACAGCTTGCACTGGATGGCGTGGTACTCGTCCGTGCCTTGGGTACGTGCCACCAAGTCGATACCGGTATCGCGACAGTCCAGCCCTTGAACCTTGGCCCATTCGGAGTACATCCACACTTGGTCATAGAGGTCGCGGTAGGTGGCTTCGTTGCGAAGGTACGCGCAGATCAGCTCTTCGAAGTAGGTGCCTTTCTCGCGCTCTGAGGCGGAGGCGGCGCGGTAAGTATCGAGCAGGGAGGATAGGGCGGACATGAGGAATTCCTATTGATTACTGCTAGCGCAAATCTCGGACGCTAAATTTTTCAAGTCTATCAATAGATTGCTCTTGGATCTGCGCTTTGCTCGATTAACTCACTGGGCGGCCTCACTGAATTACCCATCATGCGAGCTTTAGGCGCTATGCGTCCCGAATCAATTGTGTGAAGCCTCAAGTTTCCGGCGAAGCAAAAACAAAAAAGGGTCGCCAGTAGGCAACCCTTTTTGGTGCATCCATTTCAAGTTTAATGAGAAGGTTTCACGCTCTAGTGCTTTTGAGCGGGGAGGGGCTGTGTTTTTTGGCCACCCTGTCCATCAGTTTCATACACAGTCACCCTCTATTGAAGAGGTTGTCTGGTTGAAGCATCCAGTTGAGCAGTTTTTATAACTGACCTCTGCCTCCCATTTCTGACGTGGCAGAGGCCTCATCTTGGCGCGCCATTTCATTTTTTAATGAGAAGGTTTCAGCTTTTGATGCGACTCCACGAGCGAGACCATCAATCCCAGCTCAAAGCCCCACCCGTCTGATACTCAATAACCCGAGTCTCAAAGAAATTCTTCTCTTTCTTCAGGTCCATGATCTCGCTCATCCAAGGGAACGGGTTGGTCGTCCCTGGATACTCTTCCTTCAAGCCAATCTGGCTCAAACGACGGTTAGCGATAAACTTCAGGTAGTCCTCCATCATCGCTGCGTTCATCCCCAGCACGCCGCGGGGCATGGTGTCGCGGGCGTATTCGATTTCCAGCTGGGTGCCTTGCAGGATCATCTGCGTGGCTTCTTCTTTCATCTCGGCATCCCACAGGTGTGGGTTTTCGATTTTGATCTGGTTGATCACGTCGATGCCGAAGTTCAGGTGCATGGACTCGTCGCGCAGGATGTACTGGAACTGCTCGGCGACGCCGGTCATCTTGTTGCGGCGGCCCATGGAGAGGATCTGGGTGAAGCCGCAGTAGAAGAAGATGCCTTCCAGTACGCAGTAGTAAGCGATCAGGTTGCGCAGCAGCTCTTTGTCGGTTTCGACGGTGCCGGTTTCGAACTTCGGATCGGAGATCGAACGGGTGTACTTCAGGCCCCAGGCTGCTTTTTTAGCGACCGATGGGATCTCGTGGTACATGTTGAAGATCTCGCCTTCATCCATGGCCAGCGATTCGATGCAGTACTGGTAGGCGTGGGTGTGGATCGCCTCTTCGAAGGCCTGGCGCAGGATGTATTGGCGGCACTCCGGGTTGGTGATCAGGCGGTACACGGCCAGCACCAGGTTGTTGGCAACCAGCGAGTCGGCAGTGGAGAAGAAGCCCAGGTTGCGCATGACGATGCGGCGCTCGTCGTCAGTCAGGCCTTCCGGGTTTTTCCAGAGGGCGATGTCGGCGGTCATGTTGACTTCTTGCGGCATCCAGTGGTTTGCGCAACCGTCCAGGTACTTCTGCCAGGCCCAGTCGTACTTGAAAGGTACGAGCTGGTTGAGGTCGGCGCGGCAGTTGATCATCATTTTTTCGTCAACGGCGACGCGGGCGCTGGCGCCTTCGAGCTCGGCCAGGCCTTCAGCGACGTCCAGTGCGTCCAGCGCTTTCTTGGCGCGGATCAGGGCAGCGGAGTCGGCGGCGGTAACGGCGCGTGCTTCTTGTGCAGCCAGGCCACCGGCGCTGTCGAGGCGGTCCATGTTGGCTTCGTTGGCGTGACCGGCGTTGGTCGCTTTGGCAACTACTTCGCCGTCTTCTTTATCGAATTCGTCCCAGCTCAGCATGGTGTAATTCTCCTGCTTGAGGGTCAGTCGGGTGGACTGGCCTGTTGGATCCAGAGGGGGTGTTGCTTGCTTTTAAGGTGTCGCGCGCAAGGAACATGAATTTTTGGCTTTTGAGGCCTTTGGGTGAGGAGGCGGGCGGTAAGGGTAGGTTTCCCTTACCGGCCTCTTCGCGAGCAAGCTCGCTCCCACAGTTCTAAACGCGCTGTGGGGGCGAGGTGGGTTGCCTTACTGGCAAGCCTCACAATCCGGCTCGTCGATTGCGCAAGCCTTTGGCACTGGGGCCGGGCCGGCAGGTGCTGCTTCGGTTGGACGTGGGGCGGTGATCGCCGAGTCGTCCGGGCCGTGGCCGCCGCTCGATACTGCGTTGAGCTTGCCGGTGTTGACGGTGGACTTCTCGGTGCTGGTCGCGGCCAGGGCACGGAGGTAGTAGGTAGTTTTCAGACCACGGTACCAGGCCATGCGGTAGGTCACGTCCAGCTTCTTGCCCGATGCGCCAGCGATGTACAGGTTCAGCGACTGAGCCTGGTCGATCCACTTCTGACGACGGCTTGCCGCATCGACGATCCACTTGGTGTCCACTTCGAAGGCAGTCGCGTAAAGCTCCTTGAGCTCCTGCGGGATGCGCTCGATCTGTTGTACCGAACCGTCGTAGTACTTCAGGTCGTTGATCATGACCGAGTCCCACAGGTCGCGGGCCTTGAGGTCGCGAACCAGGTACGGGTTGATCACGGTGAATTCGCCGGACAGGTTCGATTTCACGTAGAGGTTCTGATAGGTCGGTTCGATCGACTGCGACACGCCAGTGATGTTGGCGATGGTGGCGGTCGGTGCGATGGCCATGATGTTCGAGTTACGGATACCTTTCTGCACACGGGCACGAACCGGCGCCCAGTCCAGGGTTTCCTTCAGGTCGACATCAATGTACTTCTCGCCACGCTGCTCGATCAGGATCTGTTGCGAATCCAGCGGCAGGATGCCTTTGGACCACAGCGAACCCTGGAACGTCTCGTAGGCACCGCGCTCGTCGGCCAGGTCGCAGGACGCCTGGATGGCGTAGTAGCTGACCGCTTCCATGGAGGTGTCGGCGAACTGCACCGCAGCATCGGAACCGTACGGGATGTGTTGCAGGTACAGCGCGTCCTGGAAGCCCATGATGCCCAGGCCGACCGGACGGTGGCGCAGGTTGGAGTTCTTGGCCTGCGGCACGGAGTAGTAGTTGATGTCGATAACGTTATCGAGCATGCGTACCGCTACATCGACGGTGCGCTTGAGCTTGTCGGTGTCCAGCTTGCCGTTGACGATGTGGTTCGGCAGGTTGATCGAGCCCAGGTTGCAGACCGCGATCTCGTCCTTGTTGGTGTTCAGGGTGATCTCGGTGCACAGGTTCGAGCTGTGAACCACGCCCACGTGCTGCTGCGGGCTGCGCAGGTTGCACGGGTCCTTGAAGGTCAACCAAGGGTGGCCGGTTTCGAACAGCATCGAGAGCATCTTGCGCCACAGATCCTTGGCCTGGATGGTCTTGAACAGTTTGATCTTGCCTGGGTATTCGGTCAGCGCTTCGTAGTACTCGTAACGCTCCTGGAAGGCCTTGCCGGTCAGGTCGTGCAGGTCCGGTACTTCGGATGGCGAGAACAGGGTCCACGGGCCGTCGTCGAAGACGCGCTTCATGAACAGGTCAGGGATCCAGTTGGCGGTGTTCATGTCGTGGGTACGACGACGATCATCACCGGTGTTCTTGCGCAGCTCGATGAACTCTTCGATGTCCATGTGCCAGGTTTCCAGGTAGGCACAGACAGCGCCCTTGCGCTTGCCGCCCTGGTTGACCGCAACGGCGGTGTCGTTGACCACTTTCAGGAACGGTACGACGCCTTGCGACTTGCCGTTGGTGCCCTTGATGTACGAGCCCAGCGCACGAACCGGCGTCCAGTCGTTGCCCAGGCCGCCTGCGAATTTGGACAGCATGGCGTTGTCGTGGATCGCGTGGTAGATGCCCGAGAGGTCATCCGGCACGGTGGTCAGGTAGCAGCTGGACAGCTGTGGACGCAGGGTACCGGCGTTGAACAGCGTCGGGGTCGAGGACATGTAGTCGAACGACGACAGCAGGTTGTAGAACTCGATGGCGCGGTCTTCACGGGCTTTCTCTTCGATTGCCAGGCCCATGGCCACACGCATGAAGAAGATCTGCGGCAGTTCGAAACGCACGCCATCCTTGTGGATGAAGTAACGGTCGTACAGGGTTTGCAGGCCCAGGTAGGTGAACTGCTGATCGCGCTCGTGGTTGATAGCCTTGCCGAGTTTTTCGAGGTCGAATTCGGCCAGCACAGGGTTGAGCAGTTCGAACTTGATACCGGCGGCGACGTAGGCAGGCAGCGCCTTGGCGTACAGGTCGGCCATTTCGTGGTGGGTGGCGCTGTCGGCGACACCGAGGAAACCCAGGCCTTCGGCGCGCAGGGTGTCCATCAGCAGGCGGGCGGTGACGAACGAGTAGTTCGGCTCGCGCTCGACCAGGGTACGCGCGGTCATGACCAGTGCGGTGTTGACGTCTTTCAGCGCCACGCCGTCGTACAGGTTTTTCAGGGTTTCGGTCTGGATCAGGTTGGCGTCGACTTCAGCCAGGCCTTCACACGCTTCGGTAACGATGGTGTTCAGGCGACCCATGTCCAGCGGCGCAAAGCTGCCGTCGGCGAGGGTGATGCGGATCGACGGGTGAGCCTGGACCTGATCTTCAGGGGCGCGAACGGCACGCTCCTTGGCGCGCGAATCACGGTAGATGACGTAGTCGCGAGCCACTTTCTGCTCGCCGGCACGCATCAGCGCCAGTTCGACCTGATCCTGGATTTCTTCGATGTGGATGGTGCCGCCCGAAGGCATGCGCCGTTTGAACGTGGCGCTGACCTGTTCGGTCAGGCGTGCAACGGTGTCGTGGATGCGCGACGAGGCGGCAGCGTTGCCGCCCTCAACTGCAAGAAACGCCTTGGTGATGGCAACGGTGATCTTGTCATCCGTGTAAGGAACGACAGTGCCGTTACGCTTGATCACGCGCAGTTGACCGGGAGCAGTGGCAGACAGGTCCTGTGGGGTCTGGCTGGCCTGCGGCGCGCCGGTCGGCGAGTTCTCGCGAGTTGTGTCTGTTTGCATGTGTGACTCCACGTTCCTTTAAGTTTGTTCGGGCATTGCTGCCCACCGTTTCGTTTCGAGCAGTAAGTCGCAAAAGGCGACTCAAGGGCTCCAAAACGAAGGTGGAAGCGGGAGGTGCAGCCGCTTCCAGGTTTTGAAGCCAAAAAGGACCGGGCTGTGCCCGATCCTTTGAAAATCTGATGAAGAATGCGTGTTCGATGTTGCAAAACGTGTACGGGATGGCTCTGGTTCAAGCGCGAGCGGTTTGGGTGCCTAAACCGGCTTGAAGTTCAACCCCTCAGACGCAACAAAAATGCTTGAATTTCTCATTTGAGTTGTGCTGGTGTTTTTGCGCAAAACCCCACATGTAGGGTGTGTCTCGCCGCCGGGCTACAAGATAATGCGTTTTGGACATGAATTGCAACGCACCGCCTGTGGATAAAGTGTGTGTAGTTTGTGTATGAATCGCACACCATGCGTGTAGGCCGCATAACTACTGGATCGTGACCGTTTGTCACCGATTTCTGTAGGTGCTGGCGACAGGTTGCTGATTTTTGAGGGCGCGAACCCTATCACAAAAAAACGCTGCTGCAAGACCTGTCTGGCATGTGATGTGCTAAGCCGTGCCGGGTGTCGTGCGAGGTGGGCGGCGGTTGCTACACTCGCCTGCGACGCGGTGCCGCAACCCTTGTTTTGAATAACAACAATGGGTCAACCACAACAAGGGGAGATTGCTTTGGAGCCACACACCTGGCATGTACTGATTGTCGAAGATGACCAGCGACTGGCCGAGCTGACCAGCGATTACCTGCACAACAACGGCCTGCGCGTAAGTATTGAGGGCAGTGGCGCGCTTGCGGCGGCGCGAATCATCGCCGAACAGCCGGATCTGGTGATTCTCGACCTGATGCTGCCCGGCGAGGACGGTTTCAGTATCTGCCGCTCGGTACGTGACCGTTACGACGGGCCGATTCTGATGCTCACCGCGCGCACCGATGACACCGATCATATTCAGGGGCTCGATACCGGGGCTGACGATTTCGTCTGCAAACCGGTGCATCCGCGCGTGCTGCTGGCGCGCATTCATGCCTTGCTGCGCCGCAGTGAAGCGCCGCAGGTGCCTGCAGCAGAGCTGCGGCGGCTGGTGTTCGGCCCATTGGTGGTGGACAACGCCCTGCGCGAGGCCTGGCTGCGCGAGCAGAGCATCGAGCTGACCGGCGCCGAGTTCGACCTGCTGTGGCTGCTGGTGGCCAACGCCGGGCGCACGCTGTCCCGCGAGGAAATCTTCACTGCGCTGCGCGGTGTGGGTTATGACGGGCAGGATCGTTCTATCGATGTGCGTATCTCACGCATCCGCCCGAAAATCGGCGACGACCCCATCCACCCGCGTCTGATCAAGACCGTGCGCAGCAAGGGCTATCTGTTTGTGCCCGAAGCGGCGCAGGACATGAGCGGCCACGTGTTCAGCGGCTGACCTTATGAACTCGATCTTTCTGCGGATCTACGGCGGCATGCTCGGCGTACTGGTGCTGGTCGCGCTACTTGGCGTGTTCGCCCTGCATGTGCTCAATCAGTCGCGCGGCGAGCAATACCGCGAACGTCTGGCCCACGGCACCTTTACGGTGATGGCCGATAACCTTGTGCCGCTCAACGACATCGAGCGCCGCCGCGCCCTGGCGATCTGGGAGCGCTTGCTGGGCATTCCCCTCAGCCTGCAAAGCATCGAGCAGGCTGGACTGGACAGCGGCGCGCGCGGTCGTCTGGCGCGTGGGCAGGTGGTGGTCGAGCAGATCGGCCCGCACGCCGCCAGGGTCTATCGTCAGTTGAGCGACAAGGAACCGCTGCTGCTGAGCGGCGAGGTGCAGCAGATCACCGAACAACTGGCGCGAGCCACTATTTACCTGCTGATCGACGAGCTGGTGCGCTTTCCGGTCGATGAGCAACCGGCGCGCCTGCAAGCCCTGCGCATTGACAAGGGCTTTGGTTTCGACTTGCATCTGTTGGCGCTGGACCAGGCTGACCTGGACGATGACCAGCGACGCCGCATCTATGAAGGCGACACGGTGATGGCGCTGGGCAAGGGCGGCGACTCAATCCGCGTGCTGGCCGGAATCGTCGACACCAACTGGGTGCTGGAAATCGGCCCGCTGTATCAGATGAACCCCTATCCGCTGCACTGGCTGCTGGTGATCGCCTTGATGGGCCTGTGTTTTATCGGTCTGGTGGTGTACTTGCTGGTGCGGCGTCTGGAGCGGCGCGTGCTGGAACTGGAAGCTGCGGCGACGCAGATTGCTCAAGGCAGCCTGCAAACCCGCGTGCCGACCGAGGGCTCCGACTCGGTGGGGCGTGTGGCGGCGGCGTTCAACAGCATGGCCGAGCATCTGCAGCGCTCGCTGATGATCCAGCGCGAGCTGGTGCGTGCGGTGTCTCACGAGCTACGCACGCCGGTTGCACGCTTGCGTTTCGGCTTGGAGATGGTCAGCGACGCCACCACTCCCGAAGCGCGGCGCAAGTACATGCGCGGTATGGACAGCGACATTCAGGACCTCGACAAGCTGGTCGATGAAATGCTCACTTACGCGCGCCTTGAGCAGGGCGCGCCGACCCTGAATTTCCAGCGTGTCGATCTGGATGCGCTGATCGATCAGGTGATCGCCGAACTGGCACCCTTGCGTGCCGATGTGCGGGTGTCCCGAGGCGAATGTTTGATCTTTGAAAAGGGCGAGATCGCCTGGGTCGAGGCAGAGCCGCGTTATCTGCATCGTGCGGTACAGAACCTGGTGAGCAATGCGATGCGCCATGCAGAAAACGAGGTGCGCATAAGTTACCGACTGGAGGCGCAGCAGTGCCGTATCGATGTGGACGATGACGGTCCCGGCGTTCCGGAAGAAGCCTGGGAGCAGATTTTCACGCCGTTCATGCGTATCGATGACAGCCGCACCCGAGCGTCAGGCGGGCATGGGTTGGGCCTGTCGATTGTGCGGCGGATCATTCATTGGCACGAAGGTCGCGCGCTGATTGGCCGAAGTGCGAGCCTGAGTGGCGCGTGTTTCAGCCTGTCCTGGCCGCGTACGCAGGTGCCGCGTTGAGTGCTCAGCTGTTCAGTGGTCCGCTTGAGCGCTTCGGGCAGACGTTGCTGGCGGCAGATGATTCGCGCCCTGATTCGCGCCCTGTAGTGGCGTTGTCTGATCTGCTGCAAGCCGAGCGGCTTGATCAGTTACTTCTGAGCATTTACGGGCCGCAGTTGATGCCCAGCCAATTGCCGGTGCTGGTGTCGCAGTGGGCCAAGTTTTACTTCATGCAGATTATTCCGCCGGTGCTGGTTGCCAGTCTGGTGCATGGCTGGCATTGGCCGTTGGCGCTTGAGCAGGTCGCACTGGCAGTGGATGAACGTGGCCTGCCGAATGGTGTTCGGTTGGCGGGTGAGGGAGAGGCCTGGCGGGGCATTCCGGCTGATCCGTTTCAACAGTTTGCCGGATTGCTTGATGACAATCTGCAGCCCTTTATTGCCGCATTGAGCGCCTATGGCGGGCTGCCCTGCGCGGTGTTGTGGAGCAGCGCCGGGGATTATCTGGAAGGCTGTCTTGTGCAACTGGCCACGTGCAGCACTGTGTCATTGGCGCCAGGGCTGGCGCTGTTGAGCGAGAGGAAAAGGCCGGATGGGCGGGCCAATCCTCTGTTTCAGGCGGTGCGTTACGTTCCGCAGGCGCAGGGTGGTGAACCGCGCAGGCAACGGCGTGTGTGCTGCCTGAGTCATCGGGTGGAGTGGGTCGGGCGTTGCGAGCATTGTCCGTTGCCCGGCTGATCAGCCTTCGACTGCGACCAGACTCAACAGATGATCGCCTAGCACACTGAACTGGCCGTCGAGTTCCTTGCCTGCGTGCCATTCACTGGACAGATCGATCAGCAGGCGCAAGCGGGCGCTGCCGTCGGCGGACCACTCCAGCAGTTGCGCGTCTTCAAAATAGAAGCGCTTTTGCACGATGGGGTAGAGCGCCTTGAATAGCGCTTCCTTGATCGAAAAGGTCAGGGTCACGCGCAACGCGATCTGATCCTGCGGGCCTGCTGCCATGTCGGCCAACTCGGCAGCCGTCAGAATTTCCCCGGCCAGTCGCGAGGCACGGTCATGGCTCAGCAGGTTTTCCGTGTCCAGCCCCAGCCCGCGCCATTGCCGCTTGTTCGCCACCACCGCGGCGGCCCAGCCGGTGCTGTGGGTGATCGAGCCACAGACATCAGCGGGCCAGACTGGCGCGCGGTCTTCACCCACCGCAGGAACATGCAGGCGGCCATCCAGTTGGCGCATGGCTTCGCGGGCACAGAGCCGACCGGCGAGAAATTCGGCCTGACGCTTGGCGACCGAGCGCTGAATGCTCGCAGGCATCTGCACCGCACCGCGCTGAAAATCGCCGTCGACCAGCTTGAGCGGATCGAACCGCCCACTGACCAGCACCGCGCCCGGCAGCGCATGCGGCAACGGCCAGTGCTGAACGAGTTCGGGACAGCAGACGGGAAGGTCGGGTAATTGAGTCATGGGCGGCATTTTGCCGGGGGAACGGGTTTGAGGGAAGGGCACTGGTAACATCCGCGTCCTCTTTGCGACGCAGAGCGTCGCGACCTGCATTCCGACGCTGGAGCGTGCGGAGCGATAATCTCAACTATCGTGCGTCGCTCTGCGTCGCATGCCTTTCCGGACGCTCCGCGTCCTCTTGGCGACGCAGAGCGTCGCGACCTGCATTACCACGCTGGAGCGTGGGAACGAGAATCTCAACTATCGTGCGGCGCTCTGCGTCGCATGCTGTTCCGGACGCTCCGCGTCCTCTTGGCGACGCAGAGCGTCGTGACCTGCATTACCACGCTGGAGCGTGGGAACGAGAATCCAACTATCGTGCGACGCTCCGCATCGCATGCCGTTCTGGACGCTCCGCGTCCTCTTGGCGACGCAGAGCGTCGCGACCTGCATTACCACGCTGGAGCGTGGGAACGAGAATCCCACTATCGTGCGTCGCTCCGCGTCGCATGCGTTTCCGGACGCTCCGCGTCCTCTTGACGACGCAGAGCGTCGAGACCTGCATTCCCACGCTGGAGCGTGCGGAACGAGAATCCAGCTATCGTGCGACGCTCTGCGTCGCATGCCTTTCCGGACGCTCCGCGTCCTCTTGACGACGCGGAGCGTCGAGAACTGCATTACCACGCTGGAGCGTGCGGAACGATCATCTCAACTATCGTGCGACGCTCCGTGCAGAAGGAGCATCTGCTACTCAACCAAATATCTTCTTGAAGAACACCTGCATGTCTGACCATGAGCTCTGGTCGGCAGCCTTGTTGTAGCCGATGTCCGGGCCGCCGTGGTCGCCGTGGCTCAGGCGGTCGGCGTCGGGGTTGGTGAAGCCGTGCTTGGCGCCGTCGATGCTGACGAATTTGTAGTCAGCCTTGGCGTCGTCCATTTCTTTTTTGAACGCAGCAACGTTTTCAGGGGTGACCATGCTGTCCTTGGCACCGTGCTCGACCAGCATCGGCACTTTGATGCCCGGTTTGGCCGGGGTATTGGTGACCAGTGCGCCGTGGAAGCTCACTACGCCCAGCAACGGTTCGCCGCGCCGCGCCGCATCCAGCACGATCTTGCCGCCGAAGCAGTAACCGATTGCCGCAATCTTTTTCGGGTCGGTCTGAGGTTGCTTCTTCAATTGCTCCAGCCCGGCATCAAAGCGCTTGTCGGCCGCATCACTGTCCTTGAGTGCAGCCTGCATGAACGCCATCGCGTCCTTCGGGTGCTCGGTGTTCTTGCCTTCGCCGTACATGTCGATAGCCATGGCGCTGTAGCCCAGTGCAGCCAGATCGCGGGCGCGGCGCTTGGCGTAGTCGTTCAGGCCCCACCACTCGTGAACCACCAGAACACCGGGGCGTGGACCTTTTACCGCGTCGTCGTAAGCGTAGTAACCCACCAGTTTGGTTCCGTCGGCACTCTTGTAATCGATCTGTTCGGTCTTGATCGCTGCCTGAGCGAGTCCGGTCAGGCCCATCATGATCATTGCAATCCACACACGCATGGTCAGCTCCTTTTGATAGTTTGAGGTCGCAAACAACCATAGCCGATTCCGCAGCATCCGGTGTAGATGACTGTTCAGCGCCGGTTCATGGCGTGTTCAGTCGGGGTTCAGCCCGGCGCGATTACTGTTGGGCCGTACCTTGACAGCGTCCCCGAGCGCAAAAGGAGTCGATATGTTGAATCTCAACAAGTTTTTCCTGGCCTTGGCTTTTCTGGGTGGCAGCGCTGCGGCACAGGCGGGCGATGGTCGGCTTGACGTGGCTCGTATCGAGTTCGGCAAGACCAGCGAAAGGCTTGATGACGCCAACAGCTGGGGGCATGCGCTCGGGGAGCAGGCACATACCAATGTTTCTGTGGGCACACTTTATTCACCGCCGGTTTACGGCACCCTGACAGGGACTCACAATGGTGTGCCTGTCAGCCGCGAAATCCTGCTGGGCAGCTATGATGTGACACAACACGTGCCCGTCAGCGCCCGCCTGTTGAGTACTGATGCGACGATGTCGTTTCATTCTTTGTCTTGAGGCTGCGATTGTGCCTGGGAGAGCTGCATGAAGTTGTTGGTAGTTGAGGATGAAGCGCTGCTGCGCCACCACCTGCGAACCCGTCTGACCGAAGCGGGACATGTGGTGGAAGCGGTGGCCAACGCTGAGGAAGCGTTGTATCAGGTCACGCAATTCAATCACGACCTGGCCGTGATCGATCTGGGCTTGCCGGGCATCGGTGGGCTGGACCTGATTCGGCAGTTGCGCACCGTGGGCAAGGCGTTTCCGATTCTGATCCTGACCGCGCGCGGCAATTGGCAGGACAAGGTCGAAGGGCTGGCGGCCGGGGCTGACGACTACGTGGTCAAACCCTTCCAGTTCGAAGAACTGGAAGCGCGGCTCAACGCCCTGTTGCGGCGTTCCAGCGGCTTCATTCAGTCCACCATCACGGCTGGCCCGCTGCTGCTGGACCTCAATCGCAAGCACGCCGCGCTGGCTGAACAACCGCTGGCGCTGACCGCCTACGAATACCGCATCCTCGAATACCTGATGCTCCATCACCAGCAAGTAGTGCCCAAAGAGCGCCTGATGGAGCAGCTGTACCCTGATGACGACGAGCGCGACCCAAACGTGATCGAAGTGCTGGTCGGCCGCCTGCGTCGCAAGCTGGACAGTAATGTGGCGTTCAAACCTATCGAAACCGTGCGCGGCATGGGCTATCTGTTCAATGAGCGCTGTACGTGATTCGTTCGCTTCGCCTGCGCCTGATGTTGGGTGCCGCCACTCTGGCGGTGATCTTCATGCTGCTGATGCTGCCTGCTTTGCAGGGGGCGTTCAGCCTGGCGCTGCGCGGGGCGATAGAGCAACGCCTGGCTTCCGACGTGACCACCATGATTTCCGCGGCGCGCGTCGAAGACGGTCATCTATTGATGCCGTCCGTGCTGCCGGGCGAACAGTTCAACCTGCCAGGCAGCCGTCTGCTGGGCTACATCTATAACCGCCAGGGGCAGATGGTCTGGCGCTCACTGTCCACCGAAGGCGAGAACATCGACTACCGCCCGCAATATGACGGGCAGGGCAGCGAGTTCACCAAGATCAAGGAAATCAATGGCGATGAGTATTTCGTCTATGACGTCGAGATCCGGCTGCTCGGCGGGCGCAATGCCGCGTTCAGCATCGTTGCCGTGCAGCCCTTGCGCGGCTATCAGGAAACCATCGACGGTTTGCGCCGCAAGCTCTATCTGGGCTTTGGCGCAGCACTCGCGGTGCTGCTCGGGTTGCTGTGGATGGGCCTGACCTGGGGGCTGCGTGCCTTGCGCGGCTTGAGCCAGGAACTGGATCAGGTGGAAGCCGGCGTGCGCGACAGTCTGAGCGAGGAGCATCCCAGCGAACTGCTGCGTCTGACCGACTCGCTCAACCGCCTGCTGCGCAGCGAACGTGAACAGCGGATTCGTTACCGCGATTCGCTGGATGACCTGGCCCACAGCCTGAAAACACCGCTGGCGGTCTTGCAGGGCGTAAGCGAGAACATCGCCAAGCGCCCCGAAGATGTCGAGCAGGCGTGGGTGCTGCAATCGCAGATCGAGCGCATGAGCCAACAGATCGGCTATCAACTGCAACGGGCCAGCCTGCGCAAGAGCGGTCTGGTGCGCCACCACGTCATGCTGCGGCCCGTGGTCGAAAGCCTGTGCAACACGCTCGACAAGGTGTATCGCGACAAACAGGTCAAGGCCACGCTGGACCTGCCGGAGCATTGTCAGGTGCACATGGAAGAGGGCGCGTTGCTGGAAATGCTCGGCAACCTGCTGGAAAACGCCTATCGGCTGTGCCTGAGCGAAGTACGCGTCAGCTTTACCCGCTCAGCGGGCGGCGATGAACTGTGCGTCGAAGACGACGGCCCCGGCGTTCCGCAGAGCCAGCGCGCGCGCATTCTCGAGCGTGGCGAACGCCTGGACCGCCAGAACCCCGGACAGGGCATTGGTCTGGCGGTGGTCAAGGACATCATCGAAAGCTACGGCGCACAACTGACCCTGGGCGATTCCCCGCTGGGCGGCGCGGCGTTCAGGATTCATTTCCTGGCGCAGTGAGGGCAGTGTTCTCCCGGACACCTGTCGTTCCTCACGCTCCAGCGTGGGAATGCCGTTCGTGACGCTCTGCGTCACACCTCTGCGCGTCACCTCTGCGCGTCACCGAGCACTCCTGTCACCACATAAAGACGGCGGATACCCGCCACTGTGTGCCCATTTTTCCCACCATACGGCGGAAAACCGCCACGTCTTTTTCGGTTTGCGTCTACCGTTACCCGTCTGCGCCTTGTAATGCGGGGTTTTGATGGCTATTTGATTCTATGGCACGTCTATTGCTATCTACATGGCAGAGGCCTGCCTTGCGCAGCTCGACAAAACAAATCCCTCCAGTGCAGGAGGGTTAGCGCTTTATAGGCTCGCGTGCATCAGGTGAAGATGCCGACGACGCCCTTGAGGAAAACTGCAATGACGACTCGTCAGCCCATCTACAAATCCCTCTATTTTCAGGTAATCGTTGCGATTGTCATCGGTATCCTGATCGGTCACTTCTACCCGGACACCGGCAAGGCTCTAAAGCCGCTGGGTGACGGGTTTATCAAACTGATCAAGATGGTTATCGCGCCGATCATCTTCTGTACCGTCGTCAGCGGCATCGCCGGCATGCAGAACATGAAGTCGGTCGGCAAGACCGGCGGTTATGCGCTGCTGTACTTCGAGATCGTTTCGACCATCGCTCTGTTGATCGGTCTGATCGTCGTCAACGTGGTTCAGCCGGGTGCCGGCATGAACATCGACGTCAGCACGCTCGACGCATCCAAGATCGCGGCTTACGTCACTGCCGGTCAGGATCAGAGCATTGTCGGCTTCATCCTCAACGTGATTCCGAACACCATCGTCGGCGCGTTTGCCAACGGCGATATCCTGCAAGTCCTGATGTTCTCGGTGATCTTCGGCTTCGCCCTGCATCGTCTGGGTTCGTACGGCAAGCCGGTTCTGGACTTCATCGATCGCTTCGCCCACGTGATGTTCAACATCATCAACATGATCATGAAGCTGGCGCCCATCGGTGCGTTCGGTGCCATGGCCTTCACCATCGGTGCCTACGGCGTAAGCTCGCTGGTGCAGCTGGGTCAGTTGATGATCTGCTTCTACATCACTTGCGCGCTGTTCGTGGTGCTGGTGCTGGGTGCAATCTGCCGCGCTCACGGTTTCAGCGTCTTCAAGCTGATTCGTTACATCCGTGAAGAGCTGTTGATCGTACTGGGTACTTCCTCGTCGGAATCGGCCCTGCCACGCATGCTGATCAAGATGGAGCGTCTGGGCGCCAAGAAATCTGTCGTGGGTCTGGTTATCCCGACGGGTTACTCGTTCAACCTCGACGGTACGTCTATCTACCTGACCATGGCTGCCGTGTTCATCGCCCAGGCGACCAACACCCACATGGACATCACGCACCAGATCACCCTGTTGCTGGTGTTGCTGCTGTCGTCCAAAGGTGCTGCCGGCGTAACCGGTAGCGGCTTCATCGTACTGGCTGCGACCCTGTCGGCTGTAGGCCACCTGCCGGTTGCCGGTCTGGCGCTGATTCTGGGTATCGACCGCTTCATGTCCGAAGCCCGCGCCCTGACCAACCTGGTCGGTAACGCTGTTGCTACCGTTGTGGTTGCCAAGTGGGTCGGCGAGCTGGACACCGACAAGCTGCAGTCCGAGCTGGCTTCCGGTGGCTCTGCCATTCTGGAAACCCGTCCTGAAGACGACCTCGGCGTTGCCGAAGGCCCGACTCCAGCCGGTGCGGTGAATACCACCAAAACCGTCTGATAACCGTCAGGCGATAAAAAACCCATCTTCGGATGGGTTTTTTTATGCCTGTCGTTTGTCTGGGGAGTTATTCCGTGCGCGTCTCGCCGCTGAACACCAATGGCTCGCGGCAGCGGCGGCACAGGTAGCGCCGGCCCTTGCGAACCATGCTGTGGCGCTGGGCCGTGAACGGAAAGTCGCTGTCCGGGCAAGGGCAGCGGTAGATGTAACGGATCACGCTGCGTCGCTTGACAGCGTAGGTGTGGCAGCGGTTGGGCGGCAGTTCATAAACGCCGCGCATGATCAGCTGCCATTCCTCGCCATGCGGCTGGATGCTGCCGCCAAACAGCTGGTGGGCGATCAGGTGCGCGACTTCATGCGGCACGGTCTGGCGCAGGAAGTCTTCGGCGTTTTCCTTGTAGAGCTGCGGATTGAAGCGCAGCAGGTTTTCGTGCAGGTGAGCGACACCAGCCTTCTGGCCGCGCAACTGGAAACTGACCACCGGGCGTTTGAAGGTGCGCTTGAAGAAGGTTTCTGCTTGTTGGTAACAGGTTTCAACGCGTGAATTGAGTTGGTCGGGCATGCTTTAGGGTTCTCCAGTGCGCCAAGTATGCCGCAATGTGGCTACGCTCTGAAAATGCTGGCCGCCCGGTGGTCGTTTTTGATCAAAGGCGATTGCCAGCCTGAACAGCACGCGCGCAGCATATTTAACCAAAGGTCGGTTGTAGGTAAAATGCCCGGCTTTTCTCAAGCTATCGTCAGCGGATATTTCCATAAATGGGCACCCTTTCAGTCAATCAGAACAAACTGCAGAAACGTCTGCGTCGGCTGGCCGGCGAGGCGGTTGCCGACTTCAACATGATCGAAGAGGGTGACAAGGTCATGGTCTGCCTGTCCGGCGGCAAGGACAGTTACACCATGCTCGATGTGCTGATGCACTTGCAGAAAGTCGCGCCGATCAAATTCGACATCGTGGCCGTCAACATGGACCAGAAGCAGCCCGGCTTTCCTGAGCACGTGCTGCCTGCGTATCTGAAAGAGCTGGGTATCGAGTACCACATCGTCGAGAAAGACACCTATTCAGTGGTCAAGGAATTGATTCCTGAAGGCAAGACGACCTGCTCGCTGTGTTCACGGCTGCGTCGTGGCACGCTGTATACCTTCGCTGATGAAATAGGTGCTACCAAGATGGCTCTGGGGCACCATCGCGACGATATCGTCGAGACGTTCTTCCTCAACATGTTTTTCAACGGCTCGCTCAAGGCCATGCCACCCAAGCTGCGGGCCGACGATGGCCGTAACGTGGTGATTCGTCCGTTGGCGTATTGCCATGAAAAGGACATTCAGGCCTATTCGGACCTGAAACAATTTCCGATCATCCCGTGCAACCTCTGCGGCTCTCAGGAGAACCTGCAACGTCAGGTGGTCAAGGACATGCTGATCGACTGGGAGCGCAAGACCCCGGGTCGCACGGAAAGCATCTTCCGCGCCCTGCAGAACGTACAGCCCTCACAACTGGCTGACCGCAACCTGTTCGACTTCAGTAACCTGCGCATCGACGAAACCGCTGCATCGCGGTTCGTCAATGTGGTGAATATCTGACAGCTGTCAGTGGTTGACCGTGAACGCCAGCATGGCTGACAGCTGGCACATCGGCCGACCGCTTTCTGCGTGCCACTGGTTGAAGACGTCCTGCACAATGGCCTGATCGCGTTTGCTGGTGGGCACGCGGTCGACAATATCCTGCGCATTTAGCGCGGCCACCACGTCCCAGGTCGGAATGAAGGTGTCCTTGCCAATCATGCGCAGAAAGCGTGGTGCTGACAGGCCGCCCATCTGGTTGCCGTGTTTGGCCAGGTACTGCCACAAGCCTGTAATGTTATCGACCGGCCACTCGGCGATGAATTTGCCGAAACTGCCGTGCTCCTGTTCGATGTCCAGAACCAGCTGCGCATTGCGCGGCACGCTCTTGAGTTTGCCCAGGTGGCGGATGATGCGCGCATCCTGCATCAGCCGTTCCAGGTGATCAGCACCCATCAGCACGACTTTTTCCGGGTCGAAGCGGAAGAAGACTTCCTCGAACGCCGGCCATTTAGAGTCCACCAGGCTGTGTTTCAGGCCTGCGCGAAAAACGCGCAGGGCCATGGTCGACAGATAGCGGTCGGCGCTGATGGCTTGCAGTTGTTTCGGTGTCTTCGGGGTGGGCAGGTGGGCTTCCAGTGCTTTGGCGGAGCCGAATCGATTCAGGCAATACTCGTTCAGCCATTTGTAGTCTTGCATCGGTTCTCCAAAGAAATTCAACAGGCAGGTCAAGGGTTCAGACCGACCCTTGCGCTGCAAGTTTGCGATTTAACTGAAAGCGTCAGACCACGCCCTGCCGATTCAGCTGCGGGCTGTGTCCAGTTGCAAGGCGGTTTTGGCCAGACGCTGGCCCAGTGCACGGCACAGGTCGGTTTCATGACGGTCCAGCGCGCGCTTGCCGTCGGCTCCGGCGTGATGGCTGGCACCATAAGGCGTGCCACCCCCGGTGGTTTCCAGCAGCGCCGATTCGCTGTAGGGCAGGCCCATGATCAGCATGCCGTGGTGCAGCAGCGGCAGCAGCATCGACATCAACGTGGTTTCCTGACCACCGTGCAGGCTGGCAGTGGAAGTGAAGACGCCTGCGGGTTTGCCGACCAGTGCGCCGGTCAGCCAAAGGTTGCTGGTACCGTCGAGAAAGTATTTCAGCGGGGCGGCCATGTTGCCGAAGCGCGTCGGGCTGCCCAGCGCCAGGCCTGAGCAGTTTTTCAGGTCGTCGAGGGTCGCGTACAGCGCGCCGTTTTCCGGGATCTCGGGGGCGGTCGCTTCGCAGTCGGCGGAAACAGCGGGAACGGTGCGCAGTCGTGCTTCCATGCCGCCCAGCTCGATACCGCGGGCAATCTGCCGGGCCATTTCGCTGGTGGAGCCGTTGCGGCTGTAATAGAGGACCAGAATGTAAGGTGTGCTCACGGCAGCAGCTCCAGGATGTTCTCGGGTGGGCGGCCAATCACAGCCTTGTCGCCAGCGACCAGAATCGGCCGCTCGATCAGTTTGGGGTGCGCGGCCATGGCGGCGATCAGTTGCTCGTCGCTCAGGCTCGGGTCGGCCAGGTTGAGTTGCTTGTAATCGTCTTCGCCGGTACGCAACAGTTGCCGGGCAGTGATGCCCAGCTTGCCGAGCAGGTCACGCAAACGCTCTGCGTCTGGCGGGGTTTCCAGGTACAGGACGATATCGGGCGTCAGGCCGCGGGCCTGAAGCAGTTCCAGCGCGCCGCGGGATTTGCTGCAGCGCGGGTTGTGATACAGCGTCAGATCGGTCATTTGCACGTCGCATCTTGTGTGGGGTGGCGTATTCTAACCAGCGATGGCACTGTCCGACATATCGAATGGTCAATAGTCGTAGCCTGGATATAAGTGATTGCAGGTTGAACGGGGCGAGGAAGGAAGCAAATGGCAAGGCGATTAACAGCAGCGGTGATACTTTTCGGCAGCTTGCTGCTCAGCGGATGTGGCGTGGACCTGGGCAATGACCAGAACGGCCAGAAGGTGGCCAGTGAGCGAATCAAGGGGCATTGGCTGGTGGTGAACTACTGGGCCGAATGGTGTGGCCCATGCCGTACCGAGGTGCCGGAATTCAACGCATTGTCCGAACAGCTCAAGGACAAGAAGGTCACGGTGCTGGGTGTCAACTTTGACAACCTGCAGGGCGATGAGTTGAAAAGCGCTGCCAACGCACTGGGCATCAAATTCACCGTGCTGGCTCAGGACCCTGCCGAGCAGTACAGCCTGCCGCCCTCCGAGGCGCTGCCGGTGACCTACATCATCGACGACAAGGGCAAGATGCGCGAGCAACTGCTTGGCGAGCAGTCCGCTGCGACCGTGATCCAGAAGCTCAAGACGTTGCGCGGCGAGGGGTGATCGGATCGGTTCTGGGCGCTCTGCGCCGCAACGAGGACGCGGAGCGTCCAGAACGGCATGCGACGCGGAGCGTCGCACGATAGTGCAATGCGCGAGCAGTCGGCTGCGGTCCAGGCGTTGCGTAGAACATCGCGCTCTGCGTCGCAAGAGGACGCGGAGCGTCCAGAACGGCATGCGACGCGGAGCGTCGCACGATAGTGAAATGCGAGCAGTCGGCTGCGGTCCAGGCGTTGCGCGGGGCGTCGCAGGATAGTGATCGTTCCCTACGCTCCAGCGTGGGAATGCAGTTCTAGACGCTCTGCGTCGCAAGTTACGCGGAGCTTCGGATCAGCTATCTTCCAGCCAGAAGCGCAACGGCTTGCCTTGGGCTGGCCACAGGCGCAGTTGCTCGATGGGCGAGATGTCCCAGCGTTGCACGCTGCTGATGGCTTTGATGAAGCGTTGTTCCTGCTCCATCAGCGCGGGGGCGCACATTTTGCGGGTTTTGCCCACCGGGCCAAAGTTGATGCTGTGGTCGTTCAGCGTATACGGCGCGAACCAGTGGTTGCAGCCTGCATTGCCATATGCGCGGCCATCGGCGCCCAGGGTCATGGTCAGGCGGCTGTTGTCGATCAGCGGACGTTCGCCGATCCACTCCGTTACATAACTGTGATCCTGCTGGATCGACAGCGGGTCAGCGGTACAACCGGCCAGCAGCGCGCCGCCGATCAGGCTCAGGAGCGCAAACTGTTTCATGCCGCTTTCTCCTGGCACTTCTTGCAGAGGTGCTTCTCGCCTTCGGTTTTCCAGCCCAGCTCCGCGATGCGCGCGATGGCGGCAGGTTTCTGCGCCTTGACGCCCAGCTTGCTCTCTACCATGAACTCGAAGTTCAGTTCGGCGGCGCAGCTGTCGCAATTCACTTTCCACTGATGAATCGCCAACTCATCGAACACCGGCCCTTTGGCCACTGCAATCCATTGGCCCGGCGGGTTGATCAGGTGCCGGACTTTTTCGACGGTCAGGCGCATGTGCAGGCTTTTGCTGCCTTTGATCGTCACCAGCAACTGGTCGTTGTCGTGAATCGAGCCGCCGTTACCGGTGACCTGATAGCGACCGGGCGCCAAAGTGCGGCATTCGGTCAAGGTGTGCTGCGGGTTGAGCATGCTGTAGCGAAAATCGTGTTCGACCATGGGTCCTCCAAAATTGCGCGCATCCTATCATGCTCGACGCCTTCAGGACCGGACTCAGGGCACCCACAACGGCATTGCTGCGCTGACGTGTGAGGAGCGAGCGTTACCATTACGCTGTCACCCGCGCCTCGGATTCCAGGCGAATGATGGCTTTGTCCAGATCGTCCAGAGCTTCTTCGGTGTGCGCGGCGTTCTGCTTGAGCAGGGTTTCAGCGCGTTGACAGGCGGTGCGCAGCTGCGGGACGCCGCAGTAGCGCGTTGCGCCGTGCAGACGGTGAATGCGTTCGATCAGCGCCTGTATATCCTGGTTGGCCCGCGCCACACGGATGGCCTCGCGGTCGGCGGCCAGCGAGGCCAGCAGCATGGCCAGCATGTCGGCGGCTAGATCCGCCTTGCCCGCAGCCAGGCGCAGCCCTTCTTCATGATCGAGCACCAGCGGCCCGACGTGCCCTTCAGGTGCTTCGTTCTGGCGTTCTGGCGCAGGGTTGCGCAGTGCCAGCCCCGTCCACTTGAGGACCACCTGCGCCAGCTGTCGCTCGCTGATCGGTTTGGTCAGGTAGTCATCCATGCCACTTTGCAGCAGCGAACGTTTTTCATTGGCCATCGCATGGGCGGTAAGCGCCACGATAGGCAGAGAGCTCTGGTTGCGTTCGGCTTCCCAGGCACGAATCGCCTCGGTGGCCTGACGCCCGTCCATACCGGGCATCTGCACGTCCATCAACACCAGATCGAACGCTTCCTGCTGCACCGCATTGACCGCTGCATAGCCGCCCTCGACGGCCACGACTTCTGCGCCCATGTCTTCGAGCAGGGTCTGCACCAGCAGCAGGTTGGCCGGGTTGTCATCCACGCACAGCACCCGCGGCGCGCGGCTCGACAACGGCGGGCCAACGTCGGCGCGGATCGCCCGCGGCGCGATCAGTTCGGACAGCGCTTTTTGCAGTTTGCGGGTGCAGGCGGGTTTGGCTTGTAACTGGGTATAGACATCGTGGACCGCCAACTGGAACAGCGCATGTTCGGTGGTTGGGCACAGCACCATGACTTTGCAGTTGAGGTTTTCCAGGTCCCAGATGTGCTGGCGCAGCCGTTCCGGGGAAATTTCCAGCGCCGTCACGCCGAGCACCGCCAGATCTATAGCCAACGGGGTCTCGTGCGCCGCCGTCACCCCGTTGAGCAGGTTTTCCAGGTTGTTGAACACGATGGTTTGCAGGCCGCAGTCTTCCAGCTGATGCTCCAGCGCCTGCCGCGCCAGGTCATGGTGTTCAAGCACTGCTGCGCGTAGCCCTCCCAGCGGAATATTGAACGATTCTTCCTTGTCTTCGCGGGCCTTGGGCAGTTTCAGGCTGATCCAGAATTCCGAACCTTCGCCCGGCGTGCTGTCGACACCGATTTCGCCGCCCATCTGTTCGATAAGGCGCTTGGAAATCACCAGGCCCAGACCCGTGCCGCCCGGCTGGCGGGAGAGCGAGTTGTCGGCCTGGCTGAACGCCTGGAACAGCGCCCGCACATCCTGACTGGACAGGCCGATGCCGGTGTCCTGCACGCTGATGCGCAATTGCGCGTGCTCTTCGGTTTCGTCTTCAAGCATGGCGCGGGCGACGATGGTGCCTTCGCGGGTGAATTTGATCGCGTTGCTGACCAGGTTGGTCAGAATCTGCCGCAGGCGCAGCGGGTCGCCGGACAGCGCCAGTGGCGTATCGCGATACACCAGACTGACCAGTTCCAGCTGTTTGGCGTGCGCCGCCGGGGCGAGGATGGTCAAGGTGTCCTGCAACAGGTCGCGCAGGTTGAACGGGATGTTATCGAGCACCAGCTTGCCAGCCTCGATTTTCGAAAAGTCGAGAATCTCGTTGATGATGCTCAACAGGTTGTCGGCCGACTTCTCGATGGTGCCCAGGTAGTCGAACTGGCGCGGCGTGAGCTCGCTTTTTTGCAGCAAATGGGTGAAACCCAGAATGCCATTGAGCGGCGTGCGGATTTCGTGGCTCATGTTGGCCAGGAATTCGGACTTGATCCGGCTTGCTTCAAGGGCTTCCTTGCGCGCCAGGTCCAGCTCGATGTTCTGGATCTCGATGGTTTCCAGATTCTGCCGTACATCCTCGGTCGCCTGATCGATGCTCAGTTGCAGTTCTTCCTGCGCGTTCTGCAAGGTCGCCGCCATGCGATTGATGCCAGAGGCCAGCTCGTCCAGTTCCCGACTGCCCAGCGGCGGCAGGCGGGTTTCGAGATTGCCGTCTTTGAGCTGCGACACTGCCTGTTTGATCTGGCTCATCGGCCCGTTGATGGTGCGGCTCATGCGTACTGCAAGAGTCGCGGTGCAGGCCAGCCCGGTCAGGATCAGCAGCAGGCTGGCAAACAGGCTTCGATAGCCGCGCAACAGCGTGCCGTTATGGGATATTTCAAGTTCGACCCAGCCCAGCAGGGTGTCGGCTTCGGCCGGAATGATCGGGCTGGTCAGGTGGCGTTGATTGCCGAATACCGGGAGCAAATAACGCGTCGCGTCGGTGCCGGTCGAATTGAGCAACTGCGAGCCGCTGCCGATCGGCGACGGGCTGATCATGGTCGGCCCGGCATGGGCCAGTGGCGTGCGATCGGCATCGAGAAACGATACGGCGCGCACGTCGGTCTGCTCCAGGGTCTGGGTCGCGATGCGGCTCAGCAGGACCTTGTCCTTGCGACCCAATGCGTTGGCGGCCAATGGCGCCAGGTCCTGAGCGATCATTTCGCCGCGCTGCAGCAACTGGCTTTGCAGTTCGCTCAACTGCATCCAGGTGAAATAACCACCGAGCATTGCGGCCATCAGGCTGGCAGGCAAAATAGTCAGTAGCAGCACACGGCCTTTTATACCCAGCTTGGTCAGCACGCTCGTTCTCCGGCAACACGTATCAGTCCGTCGATAACAGGCATCGGCTGCCTGGCTGTATCGGCACAAGGGGTTGAGTTTAGCCATTTACCGTCAGCATGGGCACCTAACTCTCTGTGCAGGACGGGGGCGCAGTGGAAAAATCAGTGTTTATTCTTTTTGGGAATAAGCAGCGCACTTTGCGTGATATGGGCTTTGGCCGTTTGCCGTTATGATAGGCACCCCCCGCAGTCTGGATTGCGAAGACGCCATGACCCTGCAGTATCAAACCATTGCCGATTGCGTCGGCAACACTCCGCTGGTGCGTCTGCAACGCATGGCGGGTAATACCAGCAATACCCTCCTGTTGAAGCTTGAAGGTAATAACCCCGCTGGCTCGGTAAAAGACCGTCCGGCCCTGTCGATGATCACCCGTGCCGAGTTGCGCGGCCAGATCCATCCGGGTGACACGCTGATCGAAGCCACCTCCGGCAATACCGGGATCGCGCTGGCCATGGCCGCAGCGATAAAGGGTTACCGGATGATTCTGATCATGCCGGACAACTCCAGTGCCGAACGCAAGGCCGCAATGACCGCATACGGTGCCGAGCTGATTTCGGTCAGCAAGGACGAGGGCATGGAAGGTGCCCGTGATCTGGCCGAGCGCATGCAGGCCGAAGGCCGCGGCAAGGTGCTCGATCAATTCGCCAATGGCGACAACCCCGAGGCGCACTATACGTCCACCGGTCCGGAAATCTGGCAGCAGACGGCGGGCACCATCACCCATTTCGTCAGCTCGATGGGCACCACCGGCACCATCATGGGCACCTCGCGCTACCTCAAGGAGCAGAATCCCGAGGTGCAGATCGTCGGTCTGCAACCGATGGAGGGTGCTTCGATCCCCGGCATTCGCCGCTGGCCGCACGAATACCTGCCGAAGATTTACCAGTCGGACCGCGTCGATCGCATTATCGACATGAGCCAGACCGAGGCCGAAGACACCATGCGCCGACTGGCGCGCGAAGAAGGCATCTTCTGTGGCGTGTCGTCCGGTGGCTCGGTCGCCGGGGCGTTGCGTATTTCCCAGGAAGTCGAAAACGCCGTGATTGTGGCGATCATCTGTGACCGAGGCGACCGTTACCTGTCGACCGGCGTCTACGATTCGCCCAACTGATGGCCAAGCATGAACGAGGTCTGCGCTTTCAGCCCACGGGCGGCGTCAAGACCGTGCAGATTCCTGCCGGTAAA
The DNA here is from genome assembly GCF_020917325.1 of Pseudomonas savastanoi. NCBI lineage: Bacteria > Pseudomonadati > Pseudomonadota > Gammaproteobacteria > Pseudomonadales > Pseudomonadaceae > Pseudomonas > Pseudomonas savastanoi. The sequence goes on along the minus strand of NZ_CP076652.1, from coordinate 4,348,210 downwards.
AAACAGCGGCTGACTATCGAGCGCCTGTCCGATGACGGTCGCGGTATCGCTTTTCTCGACGGCAAGACCTGGTTTGTCGCCGGCAGTCTGGCGGGCGAGGAGGTCGAGGCGCGCGTGCTCAATGCGCGCGGCAAGGTCGTCGAGGCGCGCACCGAGCGGGTCTTCACCGCCAGCACCATGCGTCGCGCTCCGGCCTGTGAGTATTTCGGTCGCTGCGGCGGCTGCAGTGTTCAGCATGTGCCCCACGAAGAACAGCTTGCCCTGAAACAGCGCATGCTTGCCGAGCAACTGTTGCGGGTGGCGAACGTGGTGCCGGATGAATGGGCTGCGCCGTTAAGCGGTGCCGAACTGGCCTATCGCCGACGCGCGCGGGTCGCGGTTCGCTGGGATGCCAAGGCCAAAAGGCTAGACGTGGGGTTCCGCGCAGCCGCCAGTCAGGACATCGTCAGCATCGAACACTGTCCGGTGCTGGTACAGGCCTTGCAACCCATCATGAATGAGTTGCCTGGCATGCTGAAAAACTTCAGCAAACCGCAGGCGCTGGGTCACGTCGAGTTGTTCAGTGGGGTTGCGACTGCCGTGTTGTTGCGCCACACCGCGCCGCTTGCCGAGGCCGACCTGACGTTGTTGCAGGCGTTTTGCTCCAAGCACGGCGCGCAGCTGTGGCTGCACGGCGAGGGCGAGCCCCAACCGGCCAGCCCCGGCGATACGCTGGGTTACCGGCTGGAGCCGTGGAACCTGCAACTGGCCTGGCGACCGGGAGATTTCATTCAGGTCAATGCGGCGGTTAACACCGCGATGATCGAGCAGGCTCTGCAATGGCTGGCACCTGCCAAAGATGAACGGGTAATGGACCTGTTTTGTGGTCTGGGCAATTTTGCCTTGCCGCTGGCGGGCCTGGCGAAGGAGGTGGTGGCGGTCGAAGGCGTTGCGACCATGGTCGAGCGTGCAGCCGTCAACGCAATGAGTAATGATCTGCACAATGTGCAGTTTTTTCAGGCGGATCTTTCCCAGCCGCTGACACACGCCGACTGGGCGGCGGAAGGGTTTTCTGCGGTACTCTTGGACCCACCGCGTGACGGGGCCTTTGAAGTGGTTCGCCAGATCAGAAAAACGGGTGCCCGGCGACTGCTTTATGTTTCATGCAACCCGGCAACTTTGGCTCGTGACACGGTCGAACTGATCAGTCAGGGCTACCGATTAAAACGTGCCGGAATCCTCGATATGTTTCCACAGACGGCGCATGTCGAGGCGATGGCTTTATTTGAAATGAGTAAGTGAGCAGCGTTCATTGGATCGAGGTCGCTGCTGACAAGGAACCTCATTTAATCCGACTGGCCCGCGAATGCCGGTCCTTGCTTGCCCGGCAAGTGGCATTCGCTCAGAAGGCTGGCGACTGATGGCGCTATTCATCGCGCCGTAGGGAAGGTAAGCAGCATGGTACAGGTGAGAGCGAACCAGCCGATAAACACAGACGGCAGTATCAATCTCGACGCGTGGCTCGATCATATTGTCAGCGTCGACCTGGTCCTGGACCGGGAAGTCATGAAACAGGCCTGTGAATTCGCCCGGCAAGCCGAGCAGAACGACAAGGTCCACAAGAATCACTGGGCAGAGGGCACCTCCAGTTTCCAGACCGGTCTGGAAATCGCGGAGATCCTGGCTGACCTCAAGCTGGATCAGGACTCGCTGGTTGCGGCGGTCATTTACCGCGGCGTGCGCGAAGGCGTCATCCCTTTGCCGGAGGTCGAGCAGCGTTTCGGCGCGACGGTTGCCAAGCTGATCGACGGCGTGCTGCGCATGGCCGCAATCAGCGCCAGTCTCAGCCCTCGTCAATCTCTGGTGCTGGGCAGTCAGGCGCAGGTTGAAAACCTGCGCAAGATGCTCGTGGCGATGGTCGACGACGTTCGCGTTGCGTTGATCAAACTGGCCGAGCGCACCTGCGCGATTCGTGCGGTAAAGAACGCCGACGACGAGAAACGCAACCGTGTGGCCCGGGAAGTCTTCGACATCTACGCGCCGCTGGCCCACCGTCTGGGTATCGGGCATATCAAGTGGGAGCTGGAAGACCTGTCTTTCCGCTACCTGGAGCCTGATCAGTACAAGCAGATCGCCAAGCTGCTGCACGAGCGCCGGCTGGACCGCGAGCGCTTCATCAGCGACGTCATGTCCCAGCTCGACAATGAACTGCAAGCCACCGGCGTGACGGCTGACATCAGTGGCCGAGCCAAGCATATTTATTCCATCTGGCGCAAAATGCAGCGCAAAGGCCTGGCATTCAGCCAGATCTATGACGTGCGTGCGCTGCGTGTGCTGGTCCCGGAAATGCGCGATTGCTATACCGCGCTGGGCATTGTGCACACCTTGTGGCGGCATATTCCCAAAGAGTTCGACGATTACATCGCCAACCCCAAGGAAAATGGCTATCGCTCGCTGCACACAGCGGTCATCGGGCCGGAAGGCAAGGTGCTGGAAGTGCAGATCCGCACCCACGCCATGCACGAAGAGGCCGAACTGGGCGTTTGCGCGCACTGGCGCTATAAAGGCACCGACGTCAAATCCGGCTCCAATCATTACGAAGAGAAAATTTCCTGGCTGCGTCAGGTGCTTGAGTGGCATGAAGAGCTGGGTGACATCGGTGGCCTGGCAGATCAGCTGCGGGTTGATATCGAGCCTGACCGCGTCTACGTCTTCACCCCTGACGGCCACGCCATCGACCTGCCCAAGGGCGCGACACCGTTGGACTTTGCCTATCGGGTGCACACCGAAATCGGCCATAACTGCCGTGGTGCGAAGATCAACGGCCGCATCGTACCGCTCAACTACAGCCTGCAGACCGGCGAGCAGGTCGAGATCATCACCAGCAAGCACGGTACGCCGAGCCGCGACTGGCTGAACTCCAACCTGGGTTACATCACCACCTCGCGGGCGCGGGCGAAGATTGTTCACTGGTTCAAATTGCAGGCCCGCGACCAGAACGTGGCTGCCGGTAAAACCCTTATCGAGCGTGAACTGGCGCGCCTGGCATTGCCACAGGTCGACTTCGACAAGCTGGCGGACAAGGCCAACCACAAGACCGCCGACGACATGTTTGCCGCCCTGGGCGCGGGTGATCTGCGTCTGGCGCAGCTGGTCAATCTGGCTCAGCAGCAGGTGGAACCTGATCGCGTCAATGAACAGCTGGAACTGATCCCGCGCAAGGCTACGGGCTACAAGCCTGGCAAGCGTGGCGATATTCAGATTCAGGGCGTCGGCAACCTGATGACACAGATGGCCGGTTGCTGCCAGCCGCTGCCGGGCGATGCAATTGTCGGTTACATCACTCAAGGCCGTGGCGTCAGCATTCACCGTCAGGATTGCGCTTCGGTGCTGCAACTGGGCGGTCGCGAGCCCGAGCGGATCATTCAGGTCAGCTGGGGGCCGGTGCCGGTGCTCACGTACCCGGTGGACATCATCATCCGCGCCTACGACCGTTCCGGCCTGCTGCGCGACGTCACCCAGGTGCTGCTCAACGAGCGCATCAACGTACTGGCGGTCAACACCCGTTCGAACAAGGAAGACAACACAGCGCTCATGTCGCTGACCATCGAGATTCCGGGTCTGGACGCGCTGGGACGGTTGCTGGGGCGTATTTCCCAGTTGCCGAACATCATTGAAACTCGCAGGAACAGGACGCCATAAGCGTTGCCTGCGCTCACAGGGAGCCCCATGCATACAGTTCAAGACCTGCTGAACCTCATGGCCCGGCTGCGTGATCCGCAGTCTGGTTGCCCGTGGGATCTGAAGCAGACCTACGCCAGCATCGTGCCGCATACGCTGGAAGAAGCCTACGAGGTGGCCGATGCTATCGAGCAGGGCGACCTCGACCATCTGAAGGGTGAGCTGGGAGACCTGCTGTTTCAGGTGGTCTTCTATGCTCAGTTGGCCAAGGAAGAAGGCCGGTTTGAATTCGACGACGTCATCGACGGCATTACCCGCAAGTTGCTGCGTCGCCATCCGCACGTGTTTCCGACTGGCGAGCTGTATGCGCCGGCAGAAACGCCGCGCCTGACCGACGAGCAGGTCAACCTGCGTTGGGACGAAATCAAGGCCGAGGAGCGTGCCGAAAAGTCTGGCGCGCCCGAGCAGTTGTCGTTGCTCGATGACGTGCCGGTGGCCTTGCCTGCGTTGAGTCGTGCCGCCAAACTGCAGAAGCGTGCTTCGCAGGTCGGCTTCGACTGGCCTGCAGCGTTGCCGGTGGTCGACAAGGTGCGTGAAGAACTCGATGAAATTCTTGAAGCCATGGTCGACAATGACGCCGAAGGCATTGCCGAGGAAGTCGGCGATTTGCTGTTCAGCGTCGTCAACCTGGCCCGGCACCTTAAAGTCGACCCGGAAACTGCGCTACGCTCGGCTAATAGCAAGTTCGACAGACGCTTCCGATTCATTGAACAGGCATTGCGCCACATCCAGCGTCCTATCGAATCGTGCACGCTCGAAGAAATGGACGCATTGTGGGGCGAAGCCAAACGTCAGGAAAAGAGCACGCCCGGCTGCGGCTGAGCGTGCGGTAACGGTATAAGTGAGTAGACAATGAGCCTTTCCCTTCGCGATCAGTTGCTCAAGGCAGGTCTGGTCAACCAAAAGCAGGCCAAGCAGGTCGGCAAAGAAAAGCAGAAAGAGCAGCGTCTGGTGCACAAGGGTCAGGCTCAGGCCGACGACTCGCAAAAACGTGCGGCTCAGGAAGCCATGGCCGAGAAGGCCAAGCGTGACCAGGAGCTCAACCGCCAGCAGCAGGAGAAGGTCGAGCAGAAGGCCCGCGCCGCTCAGGTCAAACAACTGATCGAAGTGTCGCGTCTGCCCAAGCTGATTACCGAGGATTACTACAACTTCGTTGACGACAAGAAGGTCAAGCGGATCTCGGTCAACGCGCTGGTGCGCAACAAGCTCAGCAGCGGTTCTCTGGCCATCGTTCACCACGGCGGCGGTTACGAGATCATTCCGCGTGAGGCTGCGCTGAAGATCCAGGAGCGCGACCCGCGCCGTATCGTGTTGCTCAACACTCCGACCGAAGCGCCGGATGCCGACGATCCGTACGCTGCGTATCAGGTGCCTGACGACCTGATGTGGTAACTCGCTGACCGGTCAAAACAAAACCCGCATTCAGCGGGTTTTGTCGTTTATTGTTCTGGGGTTTTCTGGTTCAGGGAAGTTGCTTAGTGGTTGCCTTGGCTTTCCAGTGCTTCCAGCTCTTCCTTGTAGCGTAGAGCATCGGACTCTACGTGAAACATGCCTACAAGTTGGTCCTGTTGATGTACGTCCCAGATCTGGATGCCGTCGGCAACGGCTTCGTGAGAGAGGTGGGCGTCGTCGCGTTCAGTAACTCTGACAGTCATAGTAGTAAGCTCCTGACTTTGATGGCCTGAGTGGTTAGGCCTCTGGATACTGCGGCGATGTGTCGCAGGACTCTTTTATAGAATTTGTTAGCTCCCTAAGTAAATAGCCTGTTCAGGTTCCCGAGCGATCAAAAAATGGTCGTTCGCCTACAGCCCTTGCATGGCGAGGCCTGTAGCGTGAAAGCGGCAAAGTGAAGGATTTTTCATGTGCCTTTAGTGGTGCAGAAAGATGACGCGGAGCGTCAAGAACGGCATTCCCACGCGGAGCGTAGGGAACGATAGGTGTCCTTATTGCGCGAGGTTCGGCGTCGGCATTCCCACGCGGAGTGTAGGGCGCGCTAGGTGTCCTGGAGAGCACCGCCACTATCGTGCGACGCTCTGCGTCGGCATGCCGTTCTGGACGCTCTGCGTCCTCTTGTTTGCAGCCAATAAAAAGCCCCGCTAATAAGCGGGGCTCGGTGCTACGGGTCGGTCAGGGCAATCAGCTGCCTTTGACAGCCTTGCCGTTCACGGTGCCGTCGAGCAGCACGATGTTGTATTCCTTGCCGTCGGTTTCGACCTGTTGCAGGCGCACGAGCAGGTAATCCCAGTCCTTGGCGAACCACAGCACGGTGGTGCGCTTGCTTTGTGTCGGGTCACGTACGCGCTCGACCTTGATCGCATCGACCTGGCCAGTCTTGGTGGTAACCTTTTCCGAGCCTAGTACGCGGAAGTCGTAGGTGTCTACTTCATCACCGTCGACCACCTGGTAGCTCATGCTCTTCTTGCCATCAGCGATGTCGTGTTGCAACGCCAGCTGATACGTGGACTTGTCGAGGATGCCACGGTTGAGCGGCAGCTTGATCGCATCGCCACGGTCGGTGCCGGTGACGAACTTGGTGTTCCAGTCGAACGCCAGATCCACCTTCTTGGATTTGCCCAGGCCGCTGCGCTCGAAGCTGTAGGTCTGTGGCAGCAAGGTTTCCTTGTCGACCTTCAGCGTGCTGACTTCAGTCAGGCTGGCAATCATCATCGAGGCCTTGAAGCTCAGGGTCCAGGTGCCATTGGCACCGGCTTCCAGGCTGCGTTCAGCCGTGCCGCTCATGGGCAGCTGTTTCCAGTCGGCGGTGTAGCTGGCGGAGAAGGGTTGAAGTTCTGCGGCCTGTACGGCAGGCAATGCGAGCAGAGCGAAAGCGAAGAGCAGAGCGCGACGCATAATATCTCCTAATGTCGAATCAGATGGCCGCTGGCCGGGAGTAACTGGCTATCCAGTAACGCACCTTGTTCACCAAGGCTCAGTCGGCCCTCGGCAAACCAGCGAATGGCCAGTGGGTAAATACGGTGCTCTTGAACATGAACCCGTTGCGCGAGCGTTGTGGGTGTGTCGTGCAACTGTACCGAAATAACTGCCTGTACGACCAGTGGGCCGCCATCGAGTTCCTCGGTGACGAAATGCACGCTGCAGCCATGCTCGGTGTCACCAGCTTCCAGCGCACGCTTGTGCGTGTGCAAGCCTTTATACCGTGGCAGCAGGGAAGGGTGAATATTCAGAAGGCGGCCATGGAAGTGGCGCACGAAGCCTGCGCTGAGAATGCGCATGAACCCGGCCAGTACCACCAACTGTGGCTGGAAAGTGTCGATCAGTTCGATCAGTGCTGCATCGAAGGCTTCACGGCCTTCATAGGCAGTGTGATCCAGCACGCAGGCTTCGATGCCTGCGTCCCTGGCGCGTTGCAGGCCGAACGCATCTGCGCGGTTGGAAATCACCGCGCGGATGCGGACCGGGCTGGACCCGTCCTTGAAACTGTCGATCATCGCTTGCAGGTTGCCGCCGGTGCCGGACAGCAGCACCACGACATCGCAGGTGGCTGGCATCAATGCGCCTTGAGGTTTTTCAGCTCGACTTGTGCTGCACCTTCGGCAGCGGTGGCGATCTGACCGATCACCCATGGCTGCTCGCCAGCTTCGCGCAGAACCTTCAGCGCGGCTTCAACGTGTTCCTGAGCAACGCAGATAACCATGCCGACGCCGCAGTTCAGCACGCGGTGCATTTCGTTTTCAGCGACGTTGCCTTGCTGCTGCAGCCAGTCGAAAACGGCCGGACGCTGCCAGCTGGCGACGTCGACAACGGCCTGAGCGCCTTGCGGCAGAACACGCGGGATGTTGTCGAGCAGGCCGCCACCGGTGATGTGGGCCATGGCCTTGACCGCGCCGGTTTCCTTGATCAGCTTGAGCAGCGGCTTGACGTAGATGCGGGTGGGCGCCATCAGCAGCTCGGTCAATGGCTTGCCGTCCAGCTGAATGCTTTCGATATCGGCACCGGCCACTTCGATGATCTTGCGGATCAGCGAATAACCGTTGGAGTGCGGGCCGGACGATGGCAGGGCGAGCAGGGCATCACCGGCAGCGACTTTCGAACCGTCGATGATCTCGGCCTTTTCCACGACGCCGACGCAGAAGCCAGCCAGATCGTAGTCTTCGCCTTCGTACATGCCCGGCATTTCAGCGGTTTCGCCGCCGACCAGCGAGCAGCCAGCCAGTTCGCAGCCAGCACCGATGCCGGTGACGACCTGAGCAGCGGTGTCGACGTTCAGCTTGCCGGTGGCGTAGTAATCGAGGAAGAACAGCGGCTCTGCACCGCAGACCACCAGGTCATTGACGCACATGGCGACCAGATCGATGCCGATGGTGTCGTGCTTGTTCAGGTTCAGGGCCAGACGCAGCTTGGTGCCCACGCCGTCGGTGCCGGAAACCAGGACCGGTTGCTTGTAGCCGGCCGGGATTTCGCAGAGGGCGCCGAAGCCTCCCAGGCCGCCCATGACTTCCGGACGCTTGGTGCGCTTGGCGACGCTCTTGATGCGTTCGACCAATGCTTCACCGGCGTCGATGTCTACACCGGCGTCTTTATAGCTCAGGGAGGGTTGCTTGCTCATAGAAAATCCAGGCCTTTAGGGGGGATTCGGAGGTATCGACCGCTGCGTTGGGACCCGTTCAGCACCGCGCTGTCATGCGGTGGTAATGTTGGGCCGTGGCGATTGCCGGTCTGCGAAGGCGCGCGATTTTATCAGGCTTGCTCCCCAGGGGCCATCCTTGCGCCGACAACAGGGCGGTGTTGCGCCAAATAAACCTGATCCGGCGCCTCCCGTCAGTGCGAGTGCCGCCGTTTAAGGTGTACTTTATGCGCAAATTGAATGATTGGTGGTTCAAGGCTGTCCCAGACTTGTACACCTCCTGAAACAGCTTCTTTTTACTTTTTTCCGTTCGGGAACTGTCCATGCGTTTTTCCAGAGTTCTTCTAGTCGGCTGTCTGTCCCTGATCAGCCTCCCCAGTCTTGCCGAAACGGTCAGCAACCTTTATCAGGTCCGCGAGCCGGTTGCTGGTCAGTCGCCCGATGAGCGCACACGGGCCACCCAGGCCGCGGTCGAAACGCTGGTGCTGCGCCTGACCGGTGACGCCAAGGCCGCGCAGGGTTCGGCCATCGCCGCGCTGCGCAAAGATCCGCAACAAATCATCAGCCAGTACGGCTATGAGGCCGGTCCGCCGGAAACCCTGCTGGTGGACTTCGATCCGGCGACCACAGACCGTGCGTTGCGTGATGCCGGCCTGTCGATCTGGGGCAGCAATCGCCCGTCGATCCTCGGCTGGTGGCTGAACGACTCGGTGGAAGGCTCGAATCTGGTCGGTGACGGTCAGGCTGCCGCCGAACCGCTACGCCGCGCTGCGCAACACCGTGGCTTACCGCTGCGTCTGCCGCTGGCGGATTTGAGCGAGCAGGGCATCGGTAACGCCAAGACACTGGAAGGCACTGATGCCGCGCCGCTCAAGGAAGCTTCCGAGCGTTACGGTGCCGACGCGATACTGGCGGTGCACGCCAAGGAAGACGCAGGCCAGTGGCAGGGCAAATGGCGCTTGTGGCTGGGCGATCAGCGCGAGCAGGGCACCGCGACCGCGGCTAGTTCCGAAGCGTTGGCCGATGCGGTGCTGCTGTCGGTCAGCCAGCGTCTGGCCCCACGTTTTGTCGCCAAGCCCGGTGCCTCGACGGGCCTGTTGGTGCAGGTTCAGGGCATGACACTGGAGCGCTATGCACAACTGCTTCAGTTACTTGATCCGTTCGGCGTGCGTCTGAGTTCTGTCGACGGCGATAAAGTGGTGTTTGAGGTCAGTGGCAGCACCGATCAGCTACGCTCGCAGTTGTCGCTGGCCAAATTGCAGGAAGTGCCCGCAGCCGAGGCAGCCGCTGCCGCAACGCCGCCTGCTGCGCCTGTCGATGCGACTGCGCCGGTTGCGCCAGCCAATGGAGCTGCTGCTGTTCCGGCACCTGCGTCCGCACCGATGATTGTTCCGGCGTCCGCGCCACAGCTTTATTTCCGCTGGTAATCCGGCAAAGCGCTTTTCCATTGGGTTGAGGGATGTTGATGACTGATACACGGCGTTGGTTCTGGATCGGCGGCCTGGCCTTGCTGGTCGCATTCGTGGTGCTGTTGCACACGATCCTCACCCCTTTTCTGGTAGCGCTGCTGCTGGCCTACATGGGCGATCCGCTGGTGGATCGTCTGGAGCGCGCCGGGCTGTCCAGAACCTTGAGCGTGGTGGCGGTGTTCGGTCTGTTCACGCTGGTGCTGATGGCTTTGCTGCTGGTGCTGGTGCCGATGCTGGCCAAGCAGTTGTTTCGTCTCTATGAGCTGGCCCCGCAGATCCTCGACTGGCTGCAACACTCGGCGTTGCCGTGGGTGCAGGCCAAGTTCGGGCTGGCAGACGGGTTCTGGAAGTTCGACAAGATCAAGGCAGCCATCTCCGAACACATGGGGCAGGCCGGGGATATCGTCTCTGTGGTGCTGTCCCAGGCTACGGCGTCGAGCCTGGCGCTGATCGGCTGGCTGACCAATCTGGTGCTGATTCCGGTGGTGTGTTTCTACCTGTTGCGTGACTGGGACATCATGACCGGCAAGATCCGCGGTCTGCTGCCACGTCAGCGTGAAGGTCAAATCGTCAAGCTGGCGGGCGAGTGCCACGAGGTGCTGGGCGCGTTCATACGCGGGCAGTTGCTGGTCATGGTCGGTCTCGGGGTGATCTACGCGGCCGGTCTGATGCTGGTCGGGCTGGAACTGGGCCTGTTGATCGGGGTGATCGCCGGTCTGGCTGCCATCGTGCCTTATATGGGCTTTGTGATCGGCATTGGCTCGGCACTGGTCGCCGGGTTGTTCCAGTTTGGTGGTGACCTGTACCCGATGATGGGCATCGTTGCCGTATTCATGATCGGTCAGGCCCTCGAAGGGATGGTGCTCACGCCATTGCTGGTAGGGGATCGCATCGGTCTGCACCCGGTGGCGGTGATCTTCGCGATTCTGGCGGGTGGCGAGCTGTTCGGCTTCACCGGCATTCTGCTGGCGTTGCCGGTCGCTGCGGTGATCATGGTGCTGGTGCGCCACATGCATGACGTTTATAAAGACTCGGAAATCTATGCAGGTGCGGAAGATCCCGAGCTGTAAGGGCATCGCACGCCTCTTCACTGCCCGGTGAAGAGGCTTGTGCAGGCAATGCATGCATTACGTCAAAACGCCCTTTCTCGACCCGCGCTTTACGCACCCTGACGCAAACCTTTGATTTTGCTTGAGGTCTGTCGCATTGTGCGACCCGCTTCACGGGTATAAACTTTGCGCTCTTTACACAGAGGCCCTTGACGGTTTGCATGAGCCGTTAGTCAGCATGAAACCGATTCAGCTGCCCCTGAGTGTGCGTCTGCGTGATGACGCCACTTTCGTCAATTACTATCCAGGCGCCAATGCCGCTGCACTCGGCTATGTCGAGCGGCTGTGCGAAGCCGACGCTGGCTGGACGGAAAGCCTCATCTATCTATGGGGCAAGGATGGAGTAGGGCGCACGCACCTGCTTCAGGCTGCGTGCCTGCGTTTCGAGCAACTGGGCGAACCTGCGGTGTATCTGCCGCTTGCCGAAGTCATCGATGAAGGTATCGAGCTGTTCGACCATCTTGAACAGTACGAACTGGTATGTCTGGATGACCTGCAAGCCATTGTCGGCAAGCCGGAGTGGGAAGAAGCCCTGTTTCACCTGTTCAACCGTTTGCGTGACAGCGGGCGTCGTCTGCTCATTGCAGCGTCCAAATCGCCCCGCGAACTGCCGGTCAAACTCCCCGATCTGAAATCCCGTCTGACCATGGCCCTGGTATTCCAGATGCGCGGGCTGTCCGACGAAGACAAGCTGCGTGCGCTGCAACTGCGTGCATCACGCCGCGGCCTGCACCTGACCGATGAGGTAGGTCATTTCATTCTGACGCGTGGTACGCGCAGCATGAGCGCGCTGTTCGAATTGCTTGAGCGCCTTGATCAGGCGTCACTCCAGGAAAAGCGCAAGCTGACCATTCCCTTCCTTAAAGAGACGCTGGGGTGGTAGATCAGGCGCTGTTGATGCAAACGGCGGCAGCCTTGCGCCATGCACAACGGATTCTGGTAATCACCGGGGCAGGCCTGTCGGCTGATTCGGGCTTGCCGACCTATCGCGGCGTCGGCGGTCTCTACAACGGCAAGACCGACGACGGCCTGCCTATAGAAATGGCCCTGTCCGGGCCCATGCTGCGCCGTGACCCCGAGCTGTGCTGGAAATACATCGCCGAGCTGGGCAGGGCGTGTCTGGGTGGCGAGCCGAATATCGCGCATTACGCCATCGCCCAGTTGCAGCGCATCAAGGCCGAGTGCTGGGTGCTGACCCAGAACGTCGACGGCTATCATCGCGCCGCCGGCAGCCCGCCGGAGCGCCTGATCGAAATTCACGGGCAACTCTCGCCACTGTTTTGCCAATCCTGTGGTGCTGAAGATCCGCAATTGAGTGAGCACTTGCAGCGTCCTTTGCCCCCTTTATGCCCGGCATGTAGTGGCGTTATGCGACCGCCCGTCGTTCTTTTTCAGGAAATGCTCCCTGAAAGAGCACTGGAAACACTGTATGAACAACTGGCTAAAGGCTATGACGCAGTCCTGAGTATCGGTACCACGGCAAGCTTCCCCTACATTCATGAACCGGTCATTCGCACCAGAGTTTCCGGGGGTTTTACGGCGGAAATCAATCCGCAGCCGACCGATCACAGCGCGCAGATGGACGTCTTTTTGCAGTGCCGCGCAGCACATGTCATGGCGGAACTCATAAGTCACATCTAGTTCGATTGAATTTGCAAATCACCTTCATAAAAGGCATAGTCTCGCCATCTTAACTAGTCAGCCACGGTTGTGCCCATGCAGGTTGTTCGCTTCGCACCCCTCGTGCCTCTCGCACTCGTTACATTCCTCTTCGGTTGCTCGGCCAATATGCCGGTCGCACAGCAAGAACAGGCTCAGCCCGTTGCGCGTTATCAGAACGCAGCAAACGCTCAGTCCGCAGCCCGTCGCGCCGACGCCGCAGCCTTGCAGGACGAGATTGCCACCGAAGACGAACTCGCTCACTTCGCCGACAACAAGTCCTACCAGCTGCCGGTTCTGGCCGACAGCATCCTGGAACGTGGCAAATCCCTGATCGGCACGCGTTACAAGTTCGGCGGCACGTCGACTTCATCGGGTTTCGATTGCAGCGGCTTCATTGGTTATCTGTTTCGCGAAGAGGCTGGCATGAGCCTGCCGCGCTCCACGCGTGAAATGATCAACGTTGACGCACCGCTGGTATCGCGCAAAAACCTTCAGCCTGGTGATGTACTGTTCTTCAGTACCCGTGGCCGTGGTCGCGTAAGCCATGCAGCGATCTACGCCGGTAATCAGCAGTTCATTCACTCCAGCAGCCGTCGCAGTGGCGGTGTACGCATCGACAGCCTCGATGACGCCTACTGGAGCAAGACGTTTATCGAGGCCAAGCGTCCTCTGGCAATGGCGCCAGGTACGGTCGCGGTAAAGTCGACGCCTGATGCCGCGCAGACAACAGCGATGACTTCGACTACAGTCAAGACCGCGCCAAAGCGGCGTAAATAAAATAGAACGCGCAGAACAAGACCTTCGGGTCTTTCTGCGTTTTTGAGCTTCTCGGCAGCGTAAGCCGCATCCGGATAGGTTGTTGTGGTTATGTCGATTGCGTTGCGCCTGATAGTCATCTCTGTTGCTGCGTTGCTGGGTGCTTGCGCCAGCGCGCCGCCACCGCCCAAAGCACCCCGGATCGTTCAGCGTCCGGTGGTCACTGCTCCCCCTCAGATTCTTTCTCCGGCTGCCGAAGACGTGCTGTTTCGTGCGTTGGGGCTGGTTGGCACGCCTTATCGCTGGGGTGGCAACACGCCTGACTCCGGTTTTGATTGCAGCGGTCTTATAGGTTATGTCTATCGCGATGCAGCGGGCATTTCCCTGCCGCGTTCCACGCGCGAGATGATCGTGATGGGCGTGCCGAATATCCGTCGCGAGCAATTGCAATCAGGGGATCTGGTGTTCTTCGCCACCTCGGGCGGCTCGCAGGTGTCCCACGCGGGCATCTACGTCGGCGAAGGCCGCTTCGTGCATGCCCCGGCCAGCGGCGGCACGGTCAAGCTCGACAGCCTCGACAAGCCTTACTGGCAAAAAGCCTACCTCAACGCCAAGCGCGTCATTCAACCAGCAAATCTGGCGCAGATTCGGCCGTAGCGCTTCGCCTGCCAGCGGTCTGCCTGGAACCTGCAGCACAAAACCTATCGTGCGGCGCTCCGCGTCGCATGCCGTTCCGGACGTGCGGAACGATCATCGCGCCTATCGTGCGACGCAGAGCGTCGAGAACTGCATTCCCACGCTGGAGCGTAGGGAACGATCATCTCAACTGCCGTACGGCGCTCTGCGTCGACATGCCGTTCCGGACGTGCGGAACGATCATCGCAATTATCGTGCGACGCTCCGCGTCGCATGCCGTTCCGGACGCTCCGCGTCCTCTTGCGACGCAGAGCGTCGAGAACTGCATTCCCACGCTGGAGCGTAGGGAACGATCATCTCAACTAACGTACGACCCTCTGCGTCGACATATCGATCCGGACGTGCGGCACGATCATCGCAATTATCGTGCGGCGCTCCGCGTCGCATGCCGTTCCGGACGCTCTGCGTCCTCTTGCGACGCAGAGCGTCGAGAACTGCATTCCCACGCTGGAGCGTAGGGAACGATCATCTCAACTAACGTACGACCCTCTGCGTCGCATGCCGTTCCGGACGTGCGGCACGATCATCGCGCCTATCGTGCGACGCTCTGCGTCGCATGCCTTTCCGGACGCTCTGCGTCCTCTTGCGACGCAGAGCGTCGAGAACTGCATTCCCACGCTGGAGCGTAGGGAACGATAATCTCAACTACCGTAAGGCGCTCCGCGTCGACATGCCGTTCCGGACGTGCGGCACGATCATCGCAATTATCGTGCGACGCTCCGCGTCGCATGCCGTTCCGGACGCTCTGCGTCCTCTTGCGACGCGGAGCGTCGAGAACTGCATTCCCACGCTGGAGCGTAGGGAACGATAATCTCAACTACCGTACGGCGCTCTGCGTCGCATGCCGTTCCGGACGCTCCGCGTCCTCTTGCGACGCGGAGCGTCGAGAACTGCATTACCACGCTGGAGCGTGCGGAACGATAACTCAACTAACGTCCGACGATCCGCGTCAAACCTCTACGCTCGGCGTTATTGAGCTGCCTTGGCCGAGGTCACGCGCCAGATCTTGTTGCCGACATCATCTGCCACCAGCAAGCCGCCGCGCTGATCATTGACCACGCCAACCGGGCGGCCCATGGCTTTTTCGTCTTTGTTGAGGAAACCGGTCAGCACATCGACCGGAGCGCCGTTGGGCTTGCCGCCGCTGAAGGGCACGAACACCACTTTATAGCCGCTGTGCGGTTTGCGGTTCCATGAGCCGTGCTGGCCAATGAACAGACCTTCGTTGAACGGTGCCGCCAGTGTCTTGCCATCGGCGAATACCAGGCCCAGCGAGGCCGTGTGCGGGCCGACTGCGTAATCCGGTGCGATGGCCTTGGCGACCAGTGCCGGGTTCTGCGGTTTGACGCGCTCGTCGACATGCTGGCCGTAGTAGCTGTAGGGCCAGCCGTAGAAAGCGCCATCCTGCACCGAGGTCACGTAGTCAGGCACCAGGTCGCTGCCGATTTCGTCACGCTCGTTGACCGCTGTCCACAGCTTGCCGGTTTTGGGCTCCCAGTCCATGCCGTTGGGGTTGCGAAGGCCGGAGGCGAAAATGCGGTGATTGCCGGTGGCAGCGTCCACTTCCCAGATGGCTGCACGACCTTCTTCCTTGTCCATGCCGTTCTCGGCCACGTTGCTGTTGGAGCCCACTGTGACGTACAGCTTGCTGCCATCCTTGCTGGCGATGACGTTTTTGGTCCAGTGATGGTTGAGCGTGCCGCCCGGCAGGTCGACCACTTTGGTCGGCTGCGCGCTGATCGAGGTCTGACCCGCTTCATACGGGAAGCTGATCAGGCGGTCGGTGTCGGCGACATACAGCTTGTTGCCCACTAGGGTCATGCCAAACGGCGAATTGAGGTTTTGCAGGAACACGGTGCGGGTCTCCGCGACGCCGTCCTTGTCCACGTCACGCAGCAGAGTAATGCGGTTGGCGCTTGGCACGCCCGCACCGGCGCGGCCCATGACTTTTTCCATTACCCAGCCACGAATACCCTTGGAATCATCCGGTTTGGCCGGCGAATTGGTTTCCGCCACCAGCACGTCGCCATTGGGCAATACATACAGCCAGCGCGGGTGGTCCAGGTTTTCGGCGAACGCTGCCACCTGTGTGCCCGGCGCGGCGACCGGTTTTGCGCCTTTTTCCCAACCTACGGCGGGGGCGATGTTGACGGTCGGGATCAGCGTCTTGTTGGGCTCCGGCAGTTTGGGCGAGGGGCCTGTTCCATCCGAGACTTGCAGGGTCGAAGACTCGCCGCAGGCAGCAAGGCCACCGGCAACCAGAAGCAACACTGCGTAGTGGGGTCTGAGTCTGAACATGGTGAATCTCCATAAACAAGGGCGTGGTCCGATAATTGATAGAGGCACTGCGAACCGTCTGGGTTCAATCACGTTTCACAGCGTCGGTGTCGATTGACGCTCCCAGCCCAACCCTCTACCCTTCGCGGTTTGTTTCAGGTGCTCTGCAATCCTTGATTGGCAGGGTGAAACAGGGAAGCCGGTGTGGATCAATCGATCCGATCCCGGCGCTGCCCCCGCAACGGTAAATGAGTCAAGGCTGTGCCTGACGCCACTGTGTTTCGACATGGGAAGGCGCGCAGCCGGGGTAACCCGCTCATGAGCCCGGAGACCGGCCTGAACCACTCAATGGCATCACGGAGGGTGATGCTCTGTGCAGGGCGTTGCCGTGCTGTCCAGTGCTGTCCTTCCGTCTGTTGTCGACTGCCACGAGCGGAGAACCCGGATGAACGAATCCCCCGAACGCGACGAACGCCATCTGGCGCGCATGCTGCGCAAGAAAGCCGTGATGGACGAGCGCATTGCCAGCTCACCCAACGAGTGCGGCCTGCTGCTGGTCTTGACCGGCAACGGCAAAGGCAAGAGCAGCTCGGCATTCGGCATGCTTGCCAGGGCCATGGGCCACGACATGCAGTGCGGCGTGGTGCAGTTCATCAAGGGCCGCAACAGCACTGGCGAAGAAATGTTTTTCCGCCGTTTCCCCGAGCAGGTGCGCTATCACGTGATGGGCGAGGGCTTCACCTGGGAAACCCAGGATCGCCAGCGTGACATTGCCGCTGCCGAAGCCGCCTGGGCCGTGTCTCGGGAAATGCTTCGCGACCCGGCCATTGGTCTGGTGGTGCTCGACGAACTGAACATTGCCCTCAAGCATGGCTACCTCGACCTTGAACAGGTGCTGAGTGATCTGCAGGCCCGCCCGCCGATGCAGCATGTGCTGGTGACCGGCCGCGGAGCCAAACCCGAATTGATCGACCTGGCTGATACGGTTTCCGATATCGGCGTGGTCAAGCATGCGTTTCAGGCCGGTATCCGGGCGCAGAAAGGTATCGAGCTTTGAACCCTTCATCATTGAGCGCACTGCAATGAGAGCTCCGCGCGATTGCCCGGCGGTTTTGATCGCCGCGCCTGCCTCCGGGCAAGGCAAGACCACCGTCACCGCGGCACTGGCACGTTTGCACCGCAATCAGGGCCGCAAGGTTCGGGTGTTCAAGTGCGGGCCGGATTTTCTCGACCCGATGATTCTCGAGCGGGCCAGCGGCGCACCGGTCTACCAGCTGGACATGTGGATGGTCGGTGCCGACGAAAGCCGTCGCCTGTTGTGGGAAGCCGCAGATGAGGCAGACCTGATCCTGATCGAAGGGGTCATGGGGCTGTTCGACGGTACACCGTCCAGCGCCGACCTGGCCCGCCACTTTGGCGTACCGGTGTTGGGGGTGATCGACGGCACGGCGATGGCGCAGACGTTTGGCGCGCTGGCGCTCGGGCTGGCGCGTTATCAGCCGGATCTGCCGTTTGCCGGCGTGCTGGCCAATCGAGTTGGCACGGTACGCCACGCGCAGTTGCTGGAGAACAGCCTGACCGAAGGCCTGCGCTGGTATGGCGCACTGTCCCGGGAAGTCGGTTTCGAATTGCCCAGCCGCCATCTGGGGCTGGTCCAGGCCAGTGAGCTCAACGATCTGGACGTGCGGCTGGACATGGCTGCCGCCGCGCTGGCCAGCACCTGCGAAGTGGCCTTGCCGCCAGCCATAACCTTCACCGCGCCTGACCCGGTTCAGGTCGAGCCGTTGCTCCGCGGTGTGCGCATCGCCATTGCCCGCGACGAGGCCTTTGCCTTTCTGTACGGCGCAAGCCTGGAACTGCTGCGAAACATGGGCGCAGAGCTGAGTTTCTTTTCGCCGATTCATGACCGCGAGCTTCCCGACGCCGACAGCCTGTACCTGCCGGGTGGCTATCCGGAGCTGCATCACGTTGCGCTGGCGGAAAACCTGACGATGCAGGCGTCGATCAGGGCGCACCATATTGCTGGCAAGCCGATTCTGGCCGAGTGCGGCGGCATGCTTTATTTACTCGAAGCGCTGACCGATGTGGAGGGTGTGCGCGCCGAACTGGTCGGCTTGCTGTCCGGTGAGGCGGTCATGCAGAAGCGTCTGGCGGCGCTGGCCTTGCAAGCGGTTGAATTGCCCGAGGGCACGCTGCACGGCCACACGTACCACCATTCGCTGACCAGCACCGAGTTGCAGCCGATTGCCCGTGGCGTCAGCCCCAACGGCGGGCGTGGCGCAGAGGCAGTCTATCGCCTGGGTCGTCTGACCGCGTCCTACGTGCATTTCTATTTCCCTTCCTGCCCTCAGGCGATTGCGGCGCTGTTCAAACCATGACCGAACAAGCGTTCAGCCCTGAAGAGCGGGCTGCGGTGTACCGGGCCATCGCCGAGCGTCGCGACATGCGCCACTTCGTCGGCGGCACGGTGGCGCCCGAGTTGCTGGCGCGCTTGCTGGAAGCCGCACACCAGGCACCCAGTGTCGGGCTGATGCAGCCGTGGCGCTTCATTCGCATCAGCGATCCGGCGTTGCGCGGAAAAATGCAGGCGCAGGTAGAAGAAGAGCGTATCCGCACTGCCCAGGCGTTGGGTGAGCGCACCGACGAGTTCATGAAGCTCAAGGTCGAAGGCATCAACGACTGCGCCGAGGTGCTGGTCGCCGCACTGATGGAAGGCCGTGAACAGCACATTTTCGGCCGCCGTACCTTGCCGGAAATGGATATGGCCTCGTTGTCCTGCGCCATCCAGAACCTGTGGCTGGCGTCGCGTGCCGAGGGGCTTGGCATGGGCTGGGTGTCGCTGTTCGACCCGGAGGCGCTGGCCGAACTGCTGGGCATGCCTGACGGCGCCAAGCCGCTGGCGATCATTTGCCTGGGGCCGGTCAAGGAATTTTATCCTGCGCCCATGCTGGTCATGGAAGGCTGGGCGCAGGCGCGTCCGCTGCATGAGTTGCTGTATGAGAATCAATGGGGAGTGAGTCAATGAGTGTGGCGCTGTTGAGCGTCGCCGGTGTGGCGCTGGACGCGCTGCTCGGTGAGCCAAAACGATGGCATCCGCTGGTGGCGTTCGGCAACTTCGCCAGCCGGGTCGAGCAGCGTTTCAATAGTGGCGGCCGTGGCTGGCGCAGTCACGGCGTCACCGCCTGGGTCATCACCGTTGTGCCGCTGACGCTGCTGGCCACGCTACTGAGCTGGCTGCCCGGTATTGGCTGGCTGGTCGAGGTTCTGGCGCTTTATTGCGCGCTGGGCATGCGCAGCCTGGGCGAGCATGTTCAGCCGGTGGCGCAAGCGCTGCGCAGTGACGATCTGGTCGAGGCACGCCAGCGGGTCGGTTATCTGGTCAGTCGCCAGACCAGCGAACTGGATGCCACCGAAGTGGCTCGCGCGGCGACCGAGTCAGTGCTGGAGAACGGCAGTGATGCGGTGTTCGCCGCGCTGTTCTGGTTTGTCGTGGCCGGTGCGCCCGGCGTGGTGCTGTACCGGCTGAGCAACACGCTGGACGCCATGTGGGGCTACCGTAACGAGCGCTTCGAGCGTTTCGGCTGGGCTGCGGCAAAGATCGACGATCTGCTCAACTACCTTCCTGCACGCCTTGTGGCATTGACTTACGCGTTGCTGGGCAAGACCCGATTGGCGCTGCGTTGCTGGCGCACGCAGGCTCCGACCTGGGACAGTCCGAATGCCGGTCCGGTGATGGCCGCTGGAGCAGGCGCGTTGGGTGTCGAACTGGGCGGGGCGGCGATCTATCACGGCGAGCTGCATCAGCGTCCGCAACTGGGTGAAGGTGCGCCTGCCGATGCGGATTCCATTGATCGCGGCTGGCAATTGGTGCAGCGCGGCGTCTGGTTGTGGTTGCTGGTCATATGCGTGGTAGCTGAATTCTATGCTTGAGCACGGCGGTCGGTTGCGCGCCGCAGCGCAGCATTACGGTATCGAACTGGCCGACTGGCTGGACCTGTCCACGGGCATTGCACCCTGGTCGTGGCCTGTGCCGCAGATCCCGATGCACGCCTGGGCGCGTTTGCCCGAGACCGATGATGGCCTGGAAGCAGCGGCCTGCCGTTATTACGGCGTGCCTCGCTTATTGCCGGTGTCCGGCTCGCAGGCCGCGATTCAAGCGTTGCCGCGGGTACGCAGCGGAGGTCGGGTTGGCGTGCTGTCGCCATGCTACGCCGAGCATGCACATGCATGGCGCAAGAACGGCTTCGTGGTCCGCGAGGTAGGCGAGCAGGAGGTCGAATACTTTCTCGACACTCTTGATGTGCTGGTGGTGGTCAATCCGAACAATCCGACCGGTCTGCACCTGAGCGCCGAACGCCTGCTGGAGTGGCATGCACGACTGGCCGAGCGCGGTGGCTGGCTGGTCGTCGATGAAGCGTTCATGGATAACACGCCGGGCCTGAGCCTGGCTGCCGAGACGTGGCGCACCGGGCTGATTGTGCTGCGCTCGTTCGGCAAGTTTTTTGGCCTGGCCGGTGTCAGGCTCGGTTTTGTCATGGCCGAACCGGTATTGCTGAGGATGCTCGCGCAGGAAATCGGCCCTTGGTCGGTCAGCGGGCCAACACGGATCATCGGTCAGGTGTGCCTCAATGATCAGGAAGGGCAGGCCCGTCAGCGTGAACGCAGCGAGCAGGCTCGCGAGCGTCTGGTGGCCTTGCTCGACCAGTACGGTCTGAGCCCGCAGGGCGGCTGTGCGCTGTTTCAGTGGCGCATGACCCCTGAAGCGCAAACGCTCTACGAGTTCTGTGCGCGACGTGGCGTATTGTTGCGTCTGTTCCAGGGCGGCACACCCGAGTCCGCCAGCCTGCGCTTCGGTCTGCCCCGCGACGAGGCCGACTGGCTGCGCCTGCACACTGTTCTGCTTGAATACCGCAAGGAATACCCATGACCACGCTGATGGTACAAGGCACCACCTCCGACGCCGGCAAAAGCACACTGGTGACGGCGCTGTGCCGCTGGCTGACCCGACAGGGCGTCAAGGTCGTGCCGTTCAAGCCGCAGAACATGGCGCTCAACAGCGCGGTGACGGCGGACGGCGGTGAGATCGGCCGCGCTCAGGCCGTGCAGGCGCAGGCGTGCTTTCTGGAGCCGCACACCGACATGAACCCGGTGCTGCTCAAGCCCAACAGTGATACCGGTGCGCAGGTGATCATTCACGGTCGCGCCGTCACCACCATGAACGCGGTGGCTTACCACGGCTATAAAGAGATCGCCATGCAGGCGGTGCTGGAGTCGCATCGGCGGCTGGGCCAGAGCTATCCGGTGATCATGGTCGAAGGCGCGGGCTCCCCGGCCGAGATCAACCTGCGCGCCAACGATATCGCCAACATGGGCTTTGCCGAGGCGGTCGACTGCCCGGTGCTGTTGATTGCCGACATCAATCGCGGCGGGGTCTTTGCCCATCTGGTCGGCACGCTGGAGTTGCTGTCGCCCAGCGAACAGGCGCGGGTCAAGGGGTTCATCATCAACCGTTTTCGCGGCGACATCGCCTTGCTGCAACCGGGCCTGGACTGGCTGGAGGCGCGCACCGGCAAACCGGTGGTTGGCGTGTTGCCTTATGTAATGGACCTGCACCTGGAGGCCGAAGACGGTCTCGATCAGCGCCAGACCGACAAGGTCGAGCAGGTCCTGAACGTGATGGTGCCAGTGCTGCCGCGCATCAGCAACCATACCGATTTCGACCCGTTGCGCCTGCATCCTCAGGTCAACCTGCAATTTGTCGGTCCCGGTCAGGACATTCCTCCTGCTGACCTGATCATTCTGCCCGGCTCGAAAAGCGTGCGCAGCGACCTGAAGTACCTGCGCAGCAACGGCTGGGACACCGCCATCGAGCGGCATTTGCGCTACGGCGGCAAGCTGCTGGGTATCTGCGGCGGTCTGCAAATGCTCGGCGAGCAGGTGCACGACCCGCTGGGGCTGGAGGGCGCAGCCGGTTCCAGCCCCGGTCTTGGTCTGCTGGCGATGAGCACGGTGCTGGAGGCGGAAAAACAATTGCGCAATGTGCGCGGTCGTCTGACCCTGGAAGACGCCGAGGTCAGCGGCTACGAAATTCATGCCGGGGTAACGACAGGGCCGGCGCTGGAGCAGGCTGCCGTGCAACTGGACGACGGGCGTTGCGATGGCGCGCAGAGTGTCGACGGGCAGGTGCTCGGGACTTACCTGCACGGCCTGTTCGAATCACCTGCGGCCTGTAGCGCGTTACTGCGCTGGGCGGGGTTGGCGAACGTGCAGTCCGTCGACTATCACGCCCTGCGCGAGCGCGACATAGAACGTTTGGCGGACCTGGTGGAAAAACACCTGGACGGCCCATTGCTTCGCGAATTGTGCGGCCTGGAGGCAAACTGAAATGCTGCAACTGATCCTTGGCGGCGCACGTTCCGGCAAGAGCCGACTGGCTGAGAAACTGGCCGCCGACTCAGCGCTGAAGGTGATTTACATCGCCACCAGCCAGCCTCTCGATGGCGAAATGAACCAGCGCGTCGCCAGCCATCGCGCCCGTCGTCCCGAGCACTGGGGGTTGGTCGAAGAAACGCTCGAGCTGGCGCGGGTGTTGCGCGAAAATGCTGCGTCAGACCGCTGCCTGCTGGTCGATTGCCTGACCCTCTGGCTGACCAATCTGCTGATGCTCGACGACCCAGAGCATCTGCTCCAGGAGCGAGAAGCCCTGCTCGACAGCCTGGCCGGTTTGCCGGGCGAAATCATTTTTGTCAGCAACGAAACCGGGCTTGGCGTCGTGCCGCTGGGTGAGCTGACGCGCCGCTATGTCGACGAAGCCGGTCTGTTGCATCAAGCGCTGGCCGAGCGTTGCCAGCGTGTCGTGTTGACCGTTGCCGGCTTGCCCCTGACTTTGAAAGGAACCGCGCTATGAGTAATTCCTGGTGGCTCAAGCCCGCACAGGCTATCGATTTACCAATGCGCGAGGCGGCACTGGCCCGTCAGCAACAGTTGACCAAGCCTGCGGGTTCGCTGGCGCAACTGGAGCGGCTGGCGGTGCAGCTCGCCGGCCTGCAAGGGCGCGAGCGTCCGTCTGCCGACAAGCTGTGGATCGCGATCTTTGCCGGCGATCATGGTGTGGTGGCCGAAGGTGTATCGGCCTATCCACAGGAAGTCACCGGCCAGATGCTGCATAACTTCGTCAACGGCGGCGCAGCGATCAGCGTGCTGGCGCGCCAGCTCTCGGCGCAGCTGGACGTGGTGGATCTGGGTACCGTGGCGCCTCTGGATTTGCCGGGCGTGCGTCATTTGCGCATCGGCGCGGGCACCGCCAATTTCGCCCACGGGCCAGCCATGAGCGCCGAACAGGGGCTTGCTGCTCTGCAGGCCGGGCGCGACAGCGTGTTGCGCGCCAAGGCGGTCGGCACCGAGCTGTTCATCGGTGGCGAGATGGGCATTGGCAATACCACGGCGGCCAGCGCCGTTGCCTGCTCGGTACTGGAATGTGCTGCGCCGTTGCTGGTTGGTCCCGGTACCGGGCTGAACGCCGAAGGTATCGAGCACAAGACCCGTGTCATCGAACGCGCACTGGTGCTGCATGCCGAGCACGCGGGCGACCCGCTGCATAGCCTGTTCTGCCTGGGTGGTTTCGAGATTGCCGCGCTGACCGGCGCTTATCTGGCCTGTGCGCAGGAAGGCATCGTGGCGCTGGTCGACGGTTTCATTTGCAGCGTGGCCGCGTTGGTGGCGGTGCGTCTGAATCCGTCTTGCCGCAACTGGCTGTTGTTCGGCCACCGTGGCGCCGAACCGGGCCACCGGCACTTGCTGGAAACGCTACAGGCCGAACCGCTGCTGGACCTCGGCTTGCGTCTGGGCGAGGGCAGTGGCGCAGCGCTGGCGGTGCCACTGGTGCGTCTGGCCTGCGAGCTGCATAACGGCATGGCAACGTTTGCCGAAGCGGCAGTGGCGGATCGCCCCGCATGACCTTGCGTCTGGACTTGCTGCGTCATGGCGAAACAGAGCTGGGCGGTGGTCTGCGCGGCAGCCTCGACGACGCTCTGACTGAACTCGGCTGGCAGCAGATGCGTGCGGCGGTGGTTGATGGCGGTCCCTGGAAACGGATTGTCAGCTCGCCTTTGCAGCGCTGTGCACGTTTTTCCGAAGAGCTGGCGCAGCGCCTGTCGCTGCCCATACACCTGGAGCCGGGTTTGCAGGAGCTGCATTTCGGCGACTGGGAAGGCCACAGCCCTGCGCAGCTTATGGAGACCGATGCCGAAGGCCTTGGCCTGTTCTGGGCTGATCCCTACGCCTTCACGCCGCCCAATGGCGAGCCTGTGATCGATTTTTCGACACGGGTGCTGAATGCTGTAGAGCGTCTGCATCAGGCGTATGCCGGTGAACGCGTGTTGCTGGTCAGTCACGGCGGTGTAATGCGCCTGCTGCTGGCGCAGGCGCGTGGTCTGCCGCGCGAGCAGCTGTTGCAGGTAGTGGTCGGCCATGGCGCACTGCTGTCGATTCAGGTCGCCGCTGATGGCGTACTCACGGAGGTCTGAGATGCTGCCGTTCTGGATCGCCCTGCAATTTCTCGGCAGCCTGCCGATTCGTCTGCCCGGCATGCCGCGCCCGGAAGAGCTTGGGCGTTCGTTATTGTTCTACCCACTGGTAGGGGTGGTATTCGGCACGCTGCTGCTGGGTTTCAGTGCGCTACTCAATGGTACGCCGCTCATGCTGCATGCCGCGCTGGTGCTCAGTGCCTGGGTGCTGCTCAGCGGCGGGCTGCATCTGGACGGTCTGGCCGACAGTGCCGACGCCTGGCTGGGCGGTTTTGGTGATCGCGAACGTACCTTGCAGATCATGAAGGACCCGCGTAGCGGGCCGATTGCCGTGGTCACGCTGGTGCTGGTGCTGCTGCTCAAATTTGCAGCGATTCTGGCGCTGATCGAAAGTCACAGCAGTATCGGGCTGCTGTTGGCACCGCTGATCGGACGCGCGGCCATGCTTGGGCTTTTTCTGGGCACACCTTACGTGCGTTCTGGCGGACTGGGTCAGGCTCTTGCAGATCATCTGCCGCATGGTCCGGCGCGTAAGGTGTTGTTGGCCAGTGCGCTAGCGTGTGTGCTGCTGGCCGGTTGGTCAGGCGTCGCGGCGCTGCTGGCCTGTGCCGCGTGTTTCTTGTGGTTGCGGCACATAATGATGCGCCGTCTGGGCGGTAGCACGGGCGACACCGCCGGGGCGCTGCTCGAACTGTTGGAGCTGGCAGTTCTGCTGACGCTGGCGCTGCTATAACAGCCTTGCCAATGCTTTGTTGACAGCTTTTACCGGCAGCGCGTAGTTTCGCGATTCGCAGGTAAAACCATGTAACAAAGTGCAGGGAGCTTAACCATGACATCGATCTGGCGTACCAGCGGCTGGGTTCTGCTGGGCAGTGCGTTGATCCTTGCGCTTTCGCTGGGCACGCGGCACGGTTTCGGCCTGTTTCTGGCGCCCATGAGCGCGGATTTTGGCTGGGGGCGTGAGGTGTTTGCCTTTGCCATCGCCTTGCAAAACCTGATGTGGGGCCTGGCGCAGCCGTTTGCCGGGGCGCTGGCAGATCGATTTGGCGCGGCCAAGGTCGTCTTCGTCGGCGGTGTGCTGTATGCCGTAGGGCTAATGTGCATGAGTATGGCTGACTCGTCTCTCAGCCTTTCCCTGAGTGCTGGTTTGCTGATCGGTATTGGTCTGTCCGGCACGTCTTTTTCGGTCATTCTGGGTGTTGTGGGACGTGCGCTGCCTGCGGAAAAACGCAGCATGGGCATGGGTATCGCCAGCGCGGCGGGGTCATTCGGCCAGTTCGCCATGTTGCCCGGCACATTGGGCTTGATCAGCTGGTTGGGCTGGTCCGGTGCGTTGCTGGTGCTGGGCGTGATGGTGGCGTTGATCCTGCCCTTGGTAGGCATGCTCAAGGATACGCCGAGCGTGTCTACCGGTATCGAGCTGACGCTGGGCGAGGCGCTGCGTGAAGCCTGCTCGCATTCGGGGTTCTGGCTGCTGGCACTGGGTTTCTTCGTCTGTGGCTTTCAAGTGGTGTTCATCGGCGTGCACCTGCCGGCCTATCTGGTGGATCAACACTTGCCTGCCAAGGTCGGTACAACGGTGCTGGCCTTGATCGGGTTGTTCAATATCTTTGGCACCTACACCGCTGGCTGGCTGGGCGGGCGCATGTCCAAACCTCGACTGTTGACCGCGCTTTATCTGTTGCGCGCGGTGGTGATCGTGTTGTTTCTGTGGGTCCCGTTGAGCCAGACCACTGCCTATCTGTTCGGCGTAGCAATGGGCCTGCTGTGGCTGTCCACCGTGCCGCTGACCAACGGCACGGTCGCGACACTGTTTGGTGTGCGCAACCTGTCGATGCTGGGCGGTATCGTCTTCCTGTTTCACCAGTTAGGCGCATTCCTCGGCGGCTGGCTGGGCGGGCTGGTGTATGACCGCACTGGCAACTACGACCTCGTCTGGCAAGTCTCGATACTGCTGAGTCTGCTGGCCGCCGCGTTGAACTGGCCGGTGCGTGAGCGCCCTGTGGCCAGGTTGCAGGCGCAGGGCAGTCTGGCATGAGCCGTCGCTGGCCTGTGCTGGCGGCGTTGCTGGCAGGCGCGGTGGTGTTGGGGCTGGTCTGGTGGGCCTGGCAGCACGTCGGGCTGGCCGCGTTGCAACTGGGAATGGGCGCTTGCTAGGCAGACAGCCTGGCATGGGGTAGCGTGTCGACAAACGACAACACTATCCAGGGCCGCCATGATGAACATTCGCTTTGTTTCGATTCCTCTTCTGCTGCTGGCCATGAGTGGCGCTGCAATGGCTGCCGACTGTCCGCCGTTGCTGCAGGGCGAGTTGCCCAAGCTGCGTGCCAAGGAAAACATCGACCTGTGCAAACGCTTTGCCGGCAAGCCGCTGGTGGTGGTCAATACCGCCAGTTTCTGTGGCTTCGCCCCACAGTTCAAAGGGCTTGAAGAGCTGAGTCAGCGCTACAAGGAGCAGGGGCTTGAGGTATTGGGCGTGCCGTCCAATGACTTCAAACAGGAAGCTAAGGATGGTGAGGAGACCGCCAAGGTCTGCTACGTCAATTACGGCGTGACCTTCACCATGACCGAGCCGCAGGCCGTACGCGGCGATGATGCGACCCATTTGTTCAAGGTCCTGGCCGAACAGAGCAGTGCGCCGCGCTGGAACTTCTACAAGTACGTGGTTGATCGCCAGGGTAAGGTCATTGCCAACTTCTCCAGCATGACCAAGCCGGATGATCCTGAGCTGATCGCAGCCATTGAAAAGGCGATTGCGTCGAAGCCTTAGGGGAGGGCTTGAGTCTTGTCTGAATCTGCCTGACATTGCAGAAGCCTTGTGTGACGCGGAGCGCCACAGAGAGGACGCAGAGCGTCCAGAAATGCATGCCGACGCGGAGCGTCGCCACGATAGTCAGTCAGTGAGGCGGAGCATCAAAAAGCCCGCAACCATTACTGGTTGCGGGCTTTTTTCAGCCTGGCAGTTGCTATCAGAAGCGATAGGTAACCGAAGTGCCCAGGCCGTGAGCGGTGTTGCGGTAGTCGGCGCTGTACGAACCTTTGGTCGCGCTGGAGTCGCGGATCTTGGTTTCGTCTTCACGCAGGTACGAGTACGCCACGTCGATGGTCAGGTCGTCGGTCGGGCTCCAGCCTGCACCGAAGCTGATGATCTTGCGATCGCCAGTCGGGATGCGTGGGGAGCGGTTGACGTTGTTGGTCGGCGACTGATCAACGGAGAAGCCGGTGCGCAGTGTCCACTCTTTGTTGACCTTGTACGAAGCACCGATGGCGTGTGCCCAGGTGTCGTGCCAGTTCTGTTCTTCGGTGATGGTGCCGATCGGGCCGGCAGAACCGCCCAGCAGGGCAGGGACGCCATCGTTGTTGACTGTGATGTCCTGCAGACGGCTCCAGCGAGTCCAGGTACTGCCTGCGTAAACAGTCCAGTTTTCGTCGAGTTGCTGGGTGATGGAGAAGTCCACCGACTCAGGCGTGGAGATGTCCAGCGAAGCATCGTACTTCTGACCGGAAAATCCGCCGAAACCTGAGCCTTCGATCTTGGTTTTGCCCTTGAGCTTGTAATCGACCTTGGAGTGGTATGTCAGGCCCAGGCGAGTGGTGTCGGTAGCCTGCACCAAAATGCCGGCATTGAAGCCGATTGCGGTGTCATCGCCT
Source organism: Pseudomonas savastanoi (assembly GCF_020917325.1). Taxonomy (NCBI): domain Bacteria; kingdom Pseudomonadati; phylum Pseudomonadota; class Gammaproteobacteria; order Pseudomonadales; family Pseudomonadaceae; genus Pseudomonas; species Pseudomonas savastanoi. Next base: position 4,319,760 of record NZ_CP076652.1, on the reverse strand, counting down.
TCGATCTTCACCTTGCCGTCGTTAGTGCCTGGGCTTCGGCCGTTCAATGTTGCCGAGGTCAGTTCACCGTCGATGCGGTTGATCGTCGGGCCGAAACCGATGGAAACCTTGTCATTGAATGCATAGCTGACAGTTGGCTGGAAGGTCACGACCTGCACGTGACTCTTGTCGCCCCAGTAGCGGCCGGCGAAGCCTTTTTCGTAATCAGTGACCAGGCCGAACGGTACGTACACGCCCAGACCAAATGCCCAGTGATCATCGATAGGTTTGACGTAATAGCCCATTGGCACGCCGACCACCGGAACCATGTCACCGTCGTTGCTGCCGCCGAATGTGCCACGACCGTTGTCGATGTCGGTCTTGGCGATCACGGCTGCGGCGCCGACGCTGATTTGTTCGCGTTTGATTCGGGACATACCGGCAGGGTTGCCGAATACGGTGCTTGCATCATCGGCTGACGAGGAGCGACCTGCAAAGCCTGTGCCCATGCCGCTGATGCTTTGTTCATTGAGGGCAAAACCGGCTGCAAGCAGTTGAGAAGAAGCCAGACCCAGGGCGAGTCCAAGTGTTGTCCGGTTCAGTGCTTTTGTCATTATTTTCATTATTAGAACTCCTTGTTGTTCACCGGTCGAAAATTACCAACATTTTCGATGGCGCGCTATAGGCTGAGGAGCCCGATTTAGAGCTATTCTTGTAGGACAATCTTGATAATGCTGTAGGAGTTGCAATTTAGACAAAGTTCCAGTGCCGCACACTGGTCAATGTCGTCAATAAATAGCGGGCATAAAAAAGCCCCGCTTTGCAGGGCGGGGCTTTTTGGCGTGCGATGAATCGTTTGCGTCAGGCGATGAGGGCCTGACGGGTACGCTCGATCACGGCTTGCAGCGGTTCGGCGCTTGCGTACTGATCGGGGTACAGGCGTTCGCTGTGACGGGCGATGCCGTGTTCGTTGACGATGGTGAAACTGAAGCAGCCTTTGCGAGCGGCCATGATCAGGCAGTTCATCGGGGCAAAAGCGTTGGTCAATGTGTGAATTGCGTGTTGGGTTTGAGTATTCATATTCAAGGTGTTTCCTGAAACAACACGGAACAATACCGTGCATAAATAAAGATTCCAGTAAACGCGGGCCGACATTTGATACAAAAGCCTGGCTGGGCGGAGAACCTGACTGGAATAGAGACAGGCAGTTGAAGCGCGCTTTATCGTATGGCGCTCTGGCTGACCGGTAGGTACTTAGGAGGGCAGGCAACACAACAGGAGCAAAGGTTCGACGCTCCGGGTGAAGATCCTGATCAATTGCAGGCTGGTTGAAGCAGACCATGAGAGCCATGACTGCACTGTCACCCCAAATGGTGCATCAGCGCGAAAGGTTCATGTCTGGAAACCATCGAGGTGGTCGATCCCTTGTTGCCAACATTCTCGTCGCATGGAGGAGTGTCTGTCGGGGGACTTGTCGACCGGAATTGATTTTCAGCTTGGTACTAACGGCGGCCATGCTACCCGTCATGTCGAAGCATTGCAAGCGGCGCTGAATAAATTTTACCAGTGCCCGACCAGGCGGTAGATCAGCACGGTCACGGACGCGACCATCGAGCAGCCGAGCAGGTAGGCAGCGATGGTCAGGCGCAGAGACTTGCGGCTTTCGATGGCGCGCATGATGTCGCCTGCCTTGTTGATACGTCCATTGCTCAGGTCGCTGCAGATGATCAGCAGCAGTGCAATTGCCGACAACAGCACGCTGTAGGCGAAGACGCCGCCGTCCGGCGGTGGCAGGACAATACTGGCCGCGAGGGCGACGATGCAGACGGCCAACAGCAGCAGGAAGAACTTCACTATCTCCTTCATGGGCCTTCACTGAATCCTTGGTGGCTGATATTTGGTCTTTTTTGGCAGTGGTTGGACCGCGAGATGCACGATTTGTCGCCCGCATTGTTTTCAAGGTGTCTGGTGAGGTGCGGGCTTCGTTGGCGGCAGGCCGATTCCAGCGGCTGAAAGACTGCTGAAAGCCACGTATTCATTGAGAATAAGATGCAATCGAGCAACAATCATATGATGCCCGAAATGGCTGAAAAGGGCCCCGGCAAGGAGTTGTGCACATTAGCTGAACAAGCTGCCACATCACTGTCACAAGCGTTGCTAAGGGTTTGATTTATGGTGGTGAATTATTAAGTCAATGAAAAACATCGTTTTTTTTAGTTGGTGAAAAAATCGTCAGTTTGAGCGCAGGCCGCATCCTGCTTGCGTTTGCGAGAGTTAAAGGGGGGTTGTCCACTGAGTTATCCACAGCTTCTGTGGATTGTCCCGGCTGAAATGTCCCCGAAATGGGGGCTGTGCACGTTGTAGAAAGCGCGTACAATCCGTCCCCCCGATTTAACCCCCGCCTGTTGATCTTGCCTCGCCCAAGACGACGTTTCTGCTGCACTATCACGCGCTTACCCACACTGCCGCTGGCGATGATTCAGCCTGCATGGAGTCTTTATGGCACTGGACCTGAACAGCCTGTTACTGGGGCTTGCTGCAGCTGCTGTGCCCTTGCTGGCATTGCTTTGGCAGTTACAGCGTCGTCTGGCGCTTCGTCAGGCCGAGAGCGCGCTGCTGGACGAGCGCCTGAGCATGGCGCAGATGGCGCAGGAAGGCCTCAATGCGCAACTGGATGCCTGCCGCGACGAGGTAAGCGACCTCGGACAGGCCAATGCGGCCAAACAGGCCGACCTTGCAGCGCTGCGGCGCGAGGTCGAGTTGCTGCGTCAGGAAAGTGATAGCGCTCGCGAAACGGCGCATGCCTGGAATCGTGAGCGTGCCGGCAGAGAAGCCGAGTTGCGTCGTCTGGATGCGCACTGCGCAGCATTGAACGCTGAGCTGCGTGAACAGCAGGACAGCCATCAGCAGCGCCTGAATGATCTGCAGGGTTCCCGGGATGAGCTGCGTGCGCAGTTCGCCGAGTTGGCAGGCAAGATATTCGATGAGCGTGAGCAGCGTTTTGCCGAAACCAGCCAGCAGCAACTGGGGCAATTGCTCACGCCGCTCAAGGAACGTATCCAGTCGTTCGAAAAGCGCGTCGAGGAAAGTTATCAGAACGAAGCCCGTGAACGCTTTTCGTTGGCCAAGGAGCTGGAACGTCTGCAGCAGTTGAATCAACGCTTGAGCGATGAAGCCACCAACCTGACGCGCGCCCTGAAAGGGCAGAAGACCCAGGGCAACTGGGGTGAACTGATTCTTGAGCGAGTGCTGGAGCATGCCGGGCTTGAAAAGGGCCGTGAATACCAGACGCAAATAAGCCTCAAGGGGCCGGACGGCGAGCGCTTTCAGCCTGATGTACTGATCATGCTGCCCGGTGACAAGCAAGTGGTGGTCGATGCCAAGGTCAGCCTGACGGCGTATCAGCAGTACGTATCGGCTGATGACGACGTTATCGGTCAGGCTGCGCTCAAGCAGCATGTGCTGTCGCTGCGCAATCACGTCAAAGGTCTCTCGGGCAAGGATTACAAGCGCCTTGAAGGGCTGCACAGTCTGGATTTCGTTCTGCTCTTCGTGCCTATCGAAGCGGCTTTTTCTGCAGCCTTGCAGGCGGAGCCGAATCTGTTTCAGGAAGCTTTTGATCGCAACATCGTGATTGTCAGCCCCACCACACTGCTGGCCACCTTGCGGGTCATCGACAGTCTGTGGAAGCAGGAACGTCAGAGCCAGAACGCACGCGAGATTGCCGAACGGGCAGGTTGGCTATACGACAAGTTTGTGTTGTTCATTCAGGATCTGGACGAGGTAGGCAACCGTCTGCAGCAACTGGACAAGGCCTACTCGGCGGCGCGCAACAAGCTGACGGAGGGGCGCGGCAACCTGATCAGCCGCAGCGAGCAACTCAAACTGCTGGGCGCGCGTGCCAGCAAGAGTCTGCCGGCGGACTTGCTTGAACGGGCGATGACTGACAATGACGGCCTGATCAGTCCGCCTGAATGATCAGTTTGCTTGGTCGGCGCAACGTTCAGTAACAGGCCGTCCGTCGCAAAGACTAGAAGCGATGCTGCACAACTGTCACATTGGCTCCATCGGGAAAATTGTTTCTCGTTGCACTCGGCTAACAGTTCATTTGCTTCTATGATCTCTAGTGAGTGATGAGTACGGATTGACTGCCGGGTATTTCCCTCAAGGGGGCTCTATGAATAGCAAACTGCAAGAATGGCTCCACGATGTAGGCGTTGCACTGGGTCTGATAGAACGCCCAAAACTGCAACCCATTCCGGTTCGTGCCGACGACGATCGTCGCCGTCAACGCCGGTAAGCCTCTCGCCTGATCCTGGCCACAGGGTAGTGCGCATGTTGAATTTCGTCGGGGCGCACAGGGCGTCCCGATACAAGAGCTGGCGTTAGTGCTGATGCCCGGGCTCGTTCTTCGGCTCTATCGAGCCCTTTTCCGTCTCCTGCAATAAAATCAGTCCTATGATCCTGTGCAACGCAAGCTGTCCTGGGCTGGCGATTACCGCTGTCCTGATGGTTTCCGTGAGTGTGAAGCCGATGGCTTCCTTCAGTTCGAGGAAAAACAGCTCGATATCATCGTCATCAAGGGCCAGATCGGCGAGCGTGGCGTCATCCTGAATCGCACTCTTGTCCACTAGAATGATGCCTAGGGCGTTGAATACCTTTTGCCTGATCTCTTCGCGATTCATGAAAGCCCCTGATGTGGATCTTGTCAGATACAACAGGCGTACTTCATTTCTCCAGCCCAGACCCATGAGGCTAGCTCAAATCGCCGTTGCGGCTGTGGATTGCCCCGCCGTTATGGTGCCGATTTGTTTAAAATGCAGGGCTGTTCGACAGGCGGTTGGTGGCAACGCTGATTCGTTGTGCTTTGCAGCACCTTTAACCTTGTGAGATAGACCGAGTACTGATCCATGTCCCGCGCCCGTTGTGAGCGTTGTCTGCGTCCTGCCACGCATTGTCTGTGCGCCCTGATTCCGCAACTGGACAGTCGCACGCGAGTGTTGATCCTGCAGCATCCCGATGAAGTCAGCCACGCGCTGAATACGGCGCGACTGGCCGCACTGGGTCTGGTCAATGCGCAGTTGTTGGTGGGCGAAGTGTTCGACGATCTGCAAGAGATTCTGAATCCGCCCGGCTATCAGCCTCGATTGCTGTTTCCGGGTGAGGCTGCGCAGACGCTGACGCCTTATGCGCAGAATTCGCTGCCCATGCTGCTGGTCGTGCCGGATGGCACCTGGCGCAAGGCGCGCAAACTGCTGCATCTCAATCCCTTGCTTGCTGAGCTGCCAAGGGTCACACCAGGCACTGTGCCGGTTTCGCGTTATCGCTTGCGCAAAGCGCCGGGCCCGGACGCCTTATCGACGCTTGAGGCTATCGTTCATACCTTGCAGACGCTGGAAGCGCCACGCTCTTTCGAGGCGCTGCTGAAGCCTTTCGACGCCTTGATCGAAGGTCAGATTCAGGCCATGGGCAGTGAGACGTATCAGCGCAATCACGGCGGTCAGGGGTAAAGAACACAATTGGTGGCGTTAACTGCGCCCAGCTGTAACTGTTGCTTTGCCGATCAGCGCCTAGAATGAGTAGCTTGTTCTATCTCTTGCGGAAGGTTCAATGCACATCTCGTCTGGTCGCTGGGTCTATGGCCTTTGTCTGTCGCTGTTGACTGCGTTGCTCTGGGGCATTCTGCCAATCAAGCTCAAGCAGGTTCTGCAGGTGATGGACCCAGTCACTGTGACCTGGTTTCGCCTGTCTGTTTCCGGCGCGCTGTTGTTCATCTGGCTGGCGTCGGTCAAGCGCCTGCCCAGCTTCAAGGTGCTGGGACGCAAGGGCCAGATACTGGTGGGGCTGGCGGTATTCGGCCTGGTCGGCAACTACGTGCTGTACCTCATCGGCTTGCGGCTGCTGAGCCCCGGTACCACGCAATTACTGGTTCAGGTCGGCCCGATCTTCCTGTTGATCAGCAGTATCTTTTTGTTCAAGGAACGTTTCAGTCTGGGGCAGGGCATTGGTCTGGTCGTCCTGCTGATTGGTTTCGGCTTCTTTTTCAATCAGCGTCTGGTGGAGCTGTTCACCTCCTTGGGCGATTACACCCTTGGTGTGCTGGTGGTGCTCCTGGCCTCGACCATCTGGACGTTCTACGGGCTGAGTCAGAAGCAGCTTCTGACGGTATGGAATTCGCTGCAGGTGATGATGGTGATCTACCTGTTTTGCGCGCTGTTGCTCACGCCTTGGGCGCACCCTGCCGAGGCGCTATTGTTGAGCCCGTTGCAGGGCTGGCTGCTACTCGCTTGCTGTCTGAATACGCTGGTGGCCTATGGTGCTTTCGCTGAAGCGCTGGCACATTGGGAGGCGTCACGGGTAAGCGCGACGCTTGCGTTGACGCCGCTGGTCACGCTGACCGCCGTGGCTGCCGCCGCGTGGCTATGGCCTGATTATGTGCAGGCAGAGGAATTGAACGTGCTGGGTTACGGCGGCGCGATGCTGGTCGTAACGGGGTCGGCGCTGACCGCGCTTGGCCCTTCACTGGTCGCCGGCCTCAGAGCGCGCAAGGCAAGGCTGGCGCAGGCCTGAATTCGCTGCCCGAACAGGTCAGCGCTTGCCCAGTGCCTGTGCCTGTAGAATCCATTCCTGGCGTTGCTGTTCGCTGGCGCTATGCACCGGGGCAAATTCGCTAAGGCGTTTGGTCTTTATCCCGCAAAAGCCCAATATCGTCCGCACCATCTGCCGGTGAGCCGGCGCGCCGTAAATCCAGTGAAAGTAGCGTGGCGGCGTGTCCATGGTGACCAGCAGCTCCGCCGTCCGTCCTCGGAGCAGCTCATTGGAGGATTGCTTGCGGCCGTGAGTTTTGAACGCAAAACCGGGCGTCAGTACCCGGTCGAAAAAGCCCGTCAGTAGCGCCGGCAAGCCGCCCCACCAGACCGGATAAACGAATACCAGATGCTCGGCCCAGTGAATCTGGCGCTGGGCTTCGAGCAGGTCCGGTTCAAGTGTCTGGGTCTGATCGTAGCCATTGTGCAGAATGGGGTCGAAATCCAGCTCACCCAGCTTGAGTTCCCGCACCACATGCCCTTCACTGCGCGCAGCCTGTGCATAGGCTTCGCCCAGGGCGTGGCAGAGACTGATGGCTTTCGGCGTACCGTAAACCATCAGAATCCGTTTGCCGTTACCTTCCAGTGGCGTTGCGCCGCTTCTGGCATCAGCCATTACTGCCTGCCTCGAGCATTTTGTCCGGACGCACCCAGGCGTCGAACTCCTCATCGGTCAGATAACCCAGCGCCAACGCGGCTTCGCGCAGGGTCAGCCCCTCGGTGTAGGCTTTCTTGGCAATCTGCGCCGACTTGTCATAGCCGATATGCGGATTAAGTGCAGTAACCAGCATCAGTCCGCGCTCGAGGTGCTCAGCCATTTTTTCAGCATCCGGCTCCATGCCTGCAATGCAGTGCTCGTTGAAATTGCTGCAGCCATCGGCCAGCAGGCGAATCGACTGCAGCACATTGTGAATGATCACCGGTTTGTAGACGTTGAGTTGCAGGTGGCCCTGGCTGGCGGCAAAGCCGATGGTCACGTCGTTGCCCATGACCTGGCAGGCCAGCATCGACAAGGCCTCGCACTGGGTCGGGTTGACCTTGCCGGGCATGATCGAACTGCCGGGCTCGTTGGCGGGCAGTCTGACTTCGGCCAGCCCGGCACGCGGGCCGGAGCCCAGCAGACGCAGGTCGTTGGCGATTTTCATCAGGGTTCCGGCCAGGGTCTTCAATGCGCCGGAAAGCGCTGCAAGCGGCTCGTGACCGGCCAGTGCGGCGAACTTGTTGGGCGCAGTGACGAACGGCAGCCCGGACAGTGCAGCCAGCTCTGCTGCAATGGCCTCGGCAAAGCCTTTCGGTGAGTTGAGCCCGGTACCGACCGCAGTACCGCCCTGGGCCAGCTCATAGACGGCGGGCAGCGCAGCGCGAATGGCCTTTTCTGCGTAATCCAGTTGCGCGACGAACCCCGAAAGCTCCTGGCCAAAGGTGATAGGGGTCGCATCCATCATGTGCGTGCGCCCGGTCTTGACCAGTTTCATGTGTCGCGCAGCCTGCTCGGCCAGTCCGCTGGAAAGCTCGGCGATGGCTGGCAGCAGCTGTGCCTTGACCGCCTGAGCAGTGGCGATGTGCATGGCGGTCGGGAAGCAGTCATTGGAGCTTTGCGAGCGATTGACGTGATCGTTGGGGTGGACCGGCGATTTGCCGCCACGGCCTTGGCCAGCCAGTTCGTTGGCCCGGCCTGCGATCACTTCGTTGACGTTCATGTTGCTTTGCGTGCCACTGCCGGTCTGCCAGACCACCAGCGGGAATTGCGCGTCGTGCTGACCGTCGAGCACCTCATCGGCAGCCTGTTCGATCAGGCGGGCAATGTCGGCGGGCAGGTCGCCGTTACGGTCGTTGACGCGTGCCGCGGCTTTCTTGATCAGGGTCAGCGCGTGCAGAACGGGCAAAGGCATTCGCTGGTCGCCAATCGCAAAATTGATCAGTGAGCGTTGGGTCTGCGCGCCCCAGTAGGCATCTTCGGGGACTTCGATCGGGCCAATGCTGTCGGTTTCGGTGCGGCTCACTGTTCTTACTCCTTTAAGTGCGTTGCAGGGTTAGGTGTCCATATGCCGACAGGGTTCCCGCGCAGTGCTTTTTAACCGCTGGGTGAACCGGGGGTTGAGCCAAAAGCCCAGATAAGCGCAGAATGGTCGGCCCTGGGGTAATGCCTCGTTTGCTAGATAAGGAAACTCGATGACCCGTCTTCGTGCCATTTGTACCGCGGTAGCCCTGGTCTGTGCCAGCGGCCAGGTCTTCGCCGACACCGCCAGTCACAACGCGAGCGCCGAAACGTTCCTGAAGCTTGCCAACGCCGATCGCTTGGGCGCTCCGGTCTATGCACAGGTTCAGCAGATGTTCGCCCAGCGTTTTGCTGAAACCAAGGCACCTGCATCGAAAAAAGCCCTGCTTGAAACCTATCAGGCCAAAGCCAACACGGCTCTGGACCAGGCCATTGGCTGGAACAAGCTCAAGCCTGAGATGGTCAAGCTGTACACCGCCAATTTCACTGAAAGCGAGCTGAAGGACCTGGTTGCGTTCTACCAGTCTCCGCTGGGCAAGAAAGTGATGACCAAAATGCCTGAGCTGGCTCAGCAATCGGCTCAACTGACCCAGAGCAAACTGGAAGGCGCAGTGCCGGTCGTCAACAAGCTTCTGGCTGACATGACTGCCGAACTGGAACCTGCCAAGGCAGCCGCTCCAGCTCCTGCCAAAAAGCCCTGACAGGCGATTGCTGCCATGACCATGACCATGCAACAACGAATCGAGTCGGCGCTTGCGCTGCTGCAACCGCACCATCTGCAAGTGCTCGACGAGAGCCACATGCACAGTCGTGGTCAGCAGACCCATTACAAGGCTGTTCTGGTCAGTGATCAGTTTCAGGGCCTGAATTCGGTCAAGCGGCACCAGAAGGTTTACGCCACGCTGGGTGCCCTGATGGGCGAGTTTCATGCGCTGGCGTTGCACACCTACACGCCCGAAGAATGGTCGAAGGTCGGTGCAGCGCCTGCTTCACCGACTTGCGCTGGCGGTCACTGATCAGGCTTTTTGGCTGATTTGCGCCCTTTTACCGGGGCGATTGATCCGCTGACCTGCCTGCTGCACTCCGGCTTTTGCTAGAATCCGCACCGCGCCGCCTGGCCGGTGCGTTTTTTTGTCCGCACATTTTTACCCGGTAGGCCCTTTGCGAGGGTCGCCACTGGAGAGATACATGACTCAAGAGCCGATGACTCAGCCGATCGTCGTAGCTGCGCTATACAAGTTCGTGACCCTCAGCGATTACGTGGCATTGCGCGAGCCGCTGTTGCAGGCGATGGTCGACAACGGCATCAAGGGCACGCTGTTGATCGCCGATGAAGGCATCAACGGTACGGTGTCCGGCAGCCGCGAAGGCATTGACGGCCTGATGGCCTGGTTGAAGAGCGATCCGCGTCTGATCGACATCGACCACAAGGAATCCTACTGCGACGAGCAGCCGTTCTATCGCACCAAGGTCAAGCTCAAGAAAGAGATCGTGACCCTGGGCGTAGAGGGTGTCGACCCCAACAAGAGCGTCGGTACGTACGTCGAGCCCAAGGATTGGAACGAGCTGATCACTGATCCTGAAGTGCTATTGATCGATACCCGCAACGACTACGAAGTCTCGATTGGCACCTTCGAGGGCGCCATCGATCCGAAGACCACGTCCTTTCGCGAGTTTCCGGAGTACATCAAGGCGCATTTCGACCCGGCGGTGCACAAGAAGGTCGCCATGTTCTGCACCGGTGGCATTCGCTGCGAAAAAGCTTCCAGTTACATGCTGGGCGAAGGTTTTGAAGAGGTCTATCACCTCAAGGGCGGGATTCTCAAATACCTGGAAGAGGTCCCTGAGCAGGAAAGTCAGTGGCGCGGCGAGTGTTTCGTGTTCGACAACCGGGTCACGGTGCGCCACGACCTGACCGAAGGCGACTACGACCAGTGCCATGCCTGCCGTACGCCGATCAGTGCCGAGGATCGCGCCAGCGAGCATTACTCACCGGGTGTCAGCTGCCCGCATTGTTGGGATTCGCTGAGCGAGAAGACTCGCCGCAGCGCCATCGACCGGCAAAAACAGATCGAACTGGCCAAGGCACGTAACCAGCCCCATCCGATTGGTCGTAACTATCGTCTACCCTCCGAGGCCTGAGCCATGTCTGCCCGCCTGATCTATGTCATGGACCCTATGTGTTCGTGGTGCTGGGGCTTCGCTCCGGTTGCCGACGCATTGGTGCAACAGGCTCGGGCGGCGGGTGTGCCGCTGCATCTGGTCATGGGCGGTCTGCGCTCTGAGGGTGCAGCGCTGGAACCGGCCAAGCGTCGTTACATTCTTGAGCATTGGCAGGCGGTCGAAGAGGCCACCGGCCAGCCGTTTCTTCGCGACGGTGCGCTGCCGGAAGGGTTTGTCTACGACACCACGCCTGCCTGTCTGGCCGTCACTGCGGCGCGGCAGTTGGACCCGGACCGCGCCTGGGAACTGGTCGGGCTGATTCAGCGGGCTTTCTACGGCGAAGGCCGTGACGTAACCCGCCCTTCATTGCTGGCCGAGCTGGCCGAGCAGACGGGGTTGTCGCGTCAGGCATTTGCCGATGAATTCGAGAGTAAGGAGCGGCAAGCTGCCACGGCCGCTGATTTCGCCTGGGCGCAGGATCTGGGCATCGCCGGCTTTCCGACTCTGCTTGCCGAGCGCAACGGCCAGCTGGCGCTGTTGACCAACGGTTATCAGCCGTTGAGCAGCCTTTCGCCCTTGCTGGGTCGATGGCTGGAGCGTGCAGCCAGTGCGTGATGAATCGCCCGAGGCCGCCCGACAGTCGCACGCCCCGCATGGCGATGCGTTGAGTTGGGCCGAGATCCGTCGTCTTGCATTGCGGCACAAAAAAGCCCTGTGGCTGGCCAATGGTGTCGCGGTTCTGGCGACGTTGTGCAGCGTGCCGATCCCGTTGTTGCTGCCGTTGCTGGTTGACGAAGTGTTGTTGGGGCGCGGCGATGCGGCACTGAAAGTCATGAATCACTTGCTGCCTGATGGCCTGCAAAAGGCTGCGGGCTACATCGGCCTGATGCTCTTGCTGACCCTGGTGTTGCGTGTCGGGGCGCTGGTGTTCAACGTTCTGCAGGCGCGGCTGTTTGCCGGGCTGGCCAAGGACATCGTCTACCGTATCCGGCTACGTCTGATCGAACGGCTCAAGCGTATTTCCCTGCGTGAATACGAAAGCCTGGGCAGCGGCACGGTGACCACGCATCTGGTGACCGATCTGGACACGCTGGACAAGTTTGTCGGCGAAACCCTCAGTCGGCTGCTGGTAGCCACGCTGACCCTGGCAGGCACGGCGGGCATTCTGATGTGGATGCACTGGAAGCTGGCGCTGTTGATCATGCTGTTCAACCCGCTGGTGATTCTGCTCACGGTGAAGCTGGGCAAGCGCGTCAAGCACCTCAAAAAGCTGGAGAACGACAGCACGTCGCGTTTTACCCAGGCGTTGAGCGAAACGCTCGATGCAATTCAGGAAGTCAGGGCGGGTAATCGACAGGGTTTCTTCCTTGGCCGCCTGGGCGTGCGGGCGCAGGAAGTGCGGGATTACGCCACCAATTCGCAATGGAAAAGCGACGCCTCGGGGCGTGCCAGCGGGCTGCTGTTCCAGTTCGGTATCGATATCTTTCGCGCCGCAGCGATGCTCACGGTGCTGTTCTCGGACCTGTCGATCGGGCAGATGCTCGCAGTGTTCAGCTACCTGTGGTTCATGATGACGCCGGTGGAGCAACTGTTGAATCTGCAATATGCCTACTACGCGGCGGGTGGTGCTCTGACGCGCATCAACGAGCTGCTGGCGCGTGCCGACGAGCCGCAATATGCCGGCGGTACTGATCCATTCGAAGGTAAGGAAACCGTAGGGGTCGAAGTGCGTGGCCTGACTTTCGGCTATGGCGAAGACCTGGTGCTGGACCAGCTGAACCTGAGCATCGCGCCGGGTGAAAAAGTCGCTATCGTCGGGGCCAGTGGTGGTGGCAAGAGCACCTTGGTGCAGTTGCTGCTGGGCCTGTATACGGCCCGCACCGGAGTGATCCGTTTTGGCGGCGTCAGTCAGCAGGATATCGGTCTGGACACGGTGCGTGAGAACGTTGCCGTGGTGCTGCAGCATCCCGCCCTGTTCAACGACACGGTGCGTGCCAACCTGACCATGGGTCGTGACTGCAGCGACGAAGCCTGCTGGCGTGCGCTGGAAGTTGCGCAACTGGAGTCAGCCATTCGCGATCTGCCGCAAGGGCTGGACAGCGTGGTAGGGCGCTCCGGGGTCAGAATGTCGGGGGGGCAGCGTCAGCGCATGGCCATCGCGCGCATGGTGTTGTCCGACCCCAAAGTGGTTATTCTCGATGAAGCGACCTCGGCGCTGGATGCGGCTACCGAGTACAACCTGCATCAGGCCCTCGCCCGTTTTCTGCGTAGCCGCACAACGCTGATCATCGCTCACCGCTTGTCGGCCGTGAAGCAGGCTGACCGGGTTCTGGTGTTTGATGGCGGGCGGATTGTCGAAGACGGTGGACATCAACAGTTGATTGCCGATGGAGGTCTTTACGCAAAGTTGTACGGACACTTGCAACAAATCTGATGTGCGATGCTTCGATCAGCGCACAGGTTGGCTCGATTGCGGGAGAATCACCTGCCATCATTCACGAATCTAGCCTAGTCTCTGCGCTAGACGTTTATTCAGGCATGTGGTGAGGTGAAACCCATGAAACAACCATGGACCTTCTCCAAGCCCCGTCTGTTGGGCATCGTATGGCCATTCATTGCCGTCGCGCTGTTTCAGGCGTTGCTGGGGTGTGTCAGCCTCTACACCATGTCTGCGGTGCGCAGCTATGTGGCGGGCGAGAGTCTCTGGTCCAAGGGCCAGAAAGATGCCATCCATTACCTGAGCCTATACGCCATCACGCATGATGAGCGTGACTATCTGAAGTATCAGAACGCCTTTTCCGTCCCTCAGGGTGGCCACGCCTTGCGCAAGGCGCTCGATCAGCCCATTCCGTCCATGGCAGATGCCAGGGCCGGGATCATCCAGGGCGGCAATCACCCCGATGACGCTAATGGCATCATCTGGATGTACCTGAACTTCCATAACTTCAGTTTCATGAAGCAGGCCATTCACTTTTGGGAGGTGGGTGATGGCTACCTCATGCAACTCAATGAGCTTGCCCGGCATATTCACGACCGGGTCGGTGAGGGCGGCGTATCTGCCGCCGAGGTCAATCAGTGGCGAGTGCAGATCAATGTCATCAATGAAGGGGTAACGCCCGCAGCACGGGCGTTCAGTGATGCGCTGGGCGAGGGGTCCAGGTTTATCCTCAACCTGCTGATTGCGGTCAATCTGGTCACCGCCGTTTTACTGATTCTTCTGGCGCTGCTGCGTGTGCGTCGTCTGATTGTCCAGCGGCGCGTGTTTGCTGATGCCCTGCAACTTGAGAAAGAGCGCGCCCAGACTACCCTGGAGTCCATCGGCGACGGGGTGATCACCATCGACGTGGCCGGGGCCATTGTCTATATGAACCCTGCAGCCGAGGGCCTGACGCACTGGAAAAGCACCCAGGCCAGCGGGCTACCGCTGACAGCGCTGTTCAATCTGCTGGATGAAAACGATCAGAAGGACACGTCGACGCTGGTCGAACAGATCGTTACCGGCAAGCTCAAGGGCGGCAGCGCCAACAGCAAGCTTATCCAGCGGCTGGATGGCAGTACGGTCTCGGTAGCGCTGGTCGGTACGCCGATCTACAACGAAGGCGTGGTCAGTGGGGCGGTGCTGGTGCTGCATGACATGACACAGGAGCGTCAGTACATCGCCGATCTGTCATGGCAGGCCGCTCATGATCCGCTGACCGGGCTGGTTAATCGCAGTGAATTCGAGCACCGCCTGCAGCGGGTACTGGATACTGTTGACGGTCAGGCAGGCAGCCATTGCCTGATGTTTCTTGACCTTGACCAGTTCAAGCTGGTCAATGACACCGGTGGTCATGCGGCGGGCGATGAGCTGCTGCGCCAGCTTTGCCGGGCACTGCCGCAGGGCTTGCGTGACGGTGACACACTGGCCCGGCTGGGAGGTGACGAGTTCGGCGTGTTGCTGGTCGATTGCCCCGCCGACACGGCCCTCGATATAGCCGAGGCGCTGCGCGAGATCGTGCAGACCCTGCATTTCATGTGGAAAGGTCGGCCATTCATGACTACCGTAAGTATTGGTCTGGTGCAGCTTGGCGATACACCCGCCACGCTTGAGGGGTCGTTGTCTGCTGCCGACATGGCCTGTTATATGGCCAAGGAGAGGGGCCGCAACCGGGTTCAGGTCTACAGTGTTGATGACCTGACCCTGTCGATGCGTTTCGGCGAGATGGCCTGGATACAGCGTCTGCACATGGCAATGGATGAAAATCGCTTTTGCCTTTATGCGCAGGAAATCGCGTCGATCAAAGGTGAAGGCGACGAGGTGCGGCACATTGAAATTCTTCTGCGCCTGCGTGACGAGTCCGGACGAATGGTGGTTCCGGACAACTTTATCCCGGCTGCCGAGCGCTACGGCCTTATGACTACGCTGGATCGCTGGGTGGTGCACAATGTCTTCAAAGTGATCGCCCAATGCCAGAGTGATGATCGGCATCAGGTGCCACAGGCGCTATGTGCTATAAATTTATCCGGTTCAAGTATCGGAGATGATACGTTTCTCGAATACCTGAAGCAGCAGTTCAAGGCGTTTGCCGTATCGCCTGGAATGATCTGTTTCGAGATCACTGAAACCAGTGCCATTGCAGACCTGGACAGCGCAATTCGCTTTATCAACGAGTTGAAAGGGCTGGGCTGTCAGTTTTCCCTTGATGACTTCTGTTCGGGCATGTCGTCCTTTGCCTACCTCAAACACTTGCCTGTGGATTATCTGAAGATCGATGGCAGTTTTGTAAAGGACATGCTCGACAATCCGATCAACAAGGCTATGGTCGAGGTCATCAACAATATTGGTCATGTGATGGGCAAGCGCACCATTGCCGAGTACGTAGAAACGCCGCAGATAGAGTTTGCGTTGCAGGAAATGGGCGTGGATTTTGCACAAGGGTATCTGATAGCACGCCCTGAATTGTTCACTTGCGAGAGTCTTTACATTCAGCCCGTACGGCCTGACCCCCTGATGTTCGGCGCGCCAGGAACGCTACGTTAATCAGTTGAAACCCTATAAGGAGATACCCAGTGATCGACACTTTCGAGAGAACCGGTCCGCTCATGGAAGCCAGCAGTTATCCGGCCTGGGCGCAGCAGTTGATCAAGGATTGCAGCGCTGCAAAGGCACGGGTGGTCGAGCACGAGTTGTACCAGCAGATGCGTGATGCAAAGCTGAGCCCGCAGATCATGCGCCATTACCTGATCGGCGGTTGGCCGGTTGTCGAGCAGTTCGCGGTGTACATGGCCAAGAACCTCACCAAGACCCGCTTTGGTCGTCATCCCGGCGAAGACATGGCGCGCCGCTGGCTGATGCGCAATATTCGCGTCGAACTCAATCATGCCGACTACTGGGTGAACTGGTGTGCGGCGCACGACGTGACGCTTGAAGATCTCCACGATCAACGAGTTGCGCCTGAGCTGCATGCACTGAGCCACTGGTGCTGGCAGACCAGCTCTTCGGATTCACTGGCTGTTGCGATGGCGGCCACCAACTATGCCATTGAAGGGGCAACGGGCGAGTGGTCGGCAGTGGTCTGCTCCAATGGGGTCTACGCCGAAGCATTCCCTGAAGAAACCCGCAAGAAAGCCATGAAGTGGCTCAAGATGCATGCACAGTACGACGACGCGCACCCTTGGGAGGCGCTCGAGATCATTTGCACACTGGTGGGTAACAAGCCGAGCCTGCAGCTGCAGGCCGAGCTGCGTCAGGCTGTTACCAAGAGCTACGATTACATGCATTTGTTCCTTGAACGCTGCATGCAGCTGGACAAGGTCAAGCCTGCGCGTGGGCGTGTTGCCGCGCTGGAAGTGTAGAGGCAGGGCGAGAGAGGCAGAAAAGTGCTAGCTGGCCATGGCGAGTCGGTTGCGACCTTCGCGCTTGGCGACATACAGAGCGTTGTCTGCCCTGCGCAGCAGGCTGTCGGCGGTTTCTGCCGGCAGCAGTGTCGAGCATCCCAGGCTGACAGTCATGGTCAGTGCCGGGTCTAGCTCGCGAAACTCGAGGTTCCGCACGGCCTGGCGCAGGCGTTCGCCGATCAGTTCAGCCGAGCTGGCTCCGGTGTTGGAAAGAATCACCACGAACTCTTCGCCGCCGTAGCGGAACACACGATCAATATTGCGCAGTTGCGCTTTCAGGCTTTGCGCAACGGTTTTCAGTACATCATCGCCAGTATGATGGCCGTACTCGTCGTTCACTTTCTTGAAATGATCGATATCCAGCATCAGCAATGAAAGCGGTTGCTTGTGACGACGCGATATCTCTATCTCGCGAGCCAGGCCCTGATCCATTGCGATACGGTTACCGGTACTGGTCAAAGGGTCGCGCAACGCCGTCTGTGTAGCGATGCGATAGAGCAGTGCATTCAGTAGCGGATAGACCAGACAGACCAGCAGCGATTCAAGGTCGCTCAGCTGCCGGGTATCAAATGGCTTGGCGCCTTGAAACTCCAGCTCACCGATGCACTTGCCCTCGTGACGCAGGTGAAAAGTGGCGCTGTCGGATGACATCTCGCCCAGACGCAGATTCAGGTCACTTTCGATATGTCGATAGGCCAGGCCGCTCAATGGCAGGAACCGTTGCACACCCTGAAAAAACAGGGTCAGTATCCGCTCGGCTTCCAGGCTGGTCTGCAATTGTCGCCCAAGCTGATAAACCAGCTCGGGCAGTGACGGGGGTGGAAGTATGGCGTCGGGTCGATTTCGAAAACCCAGGCGTTGCAGTTCAGCCGTATCGAAATCGATTGCATGGGTCTGGGTAGGAAAATTCATCTCTTCGCTCCTCAGCACATATTGCTGGCTTGGCTGGGTTAGAGGGGATGTCGTGCCATTCGGTTCATTTTTGCCCGGACTTATTAAAATCAGTGGTTTAGCTGACGCCATCTCTCTGACAGTGAGGGCGAGTCGGCAATTCCTTGACTTAAAATGCCGCTAAAAACGCCTGCCGTGACAGTTTTCCGTCACGGCAATGTCTGGTTATTTTTGCTCACTGAGCATTCAGCGCCTGCCCGTTTATGCCCTTACTGTCCGGCCCCATCAAGTACAGGTAGACCGGCATGATGTCTTCGGGCGCGGGATTATTCTGCGGGTTTTCGTCAGGGTAGGCCTGCGCACGCATGCCGGTGCGGGTAGCACCCGGGTTGATGCTGTTGGCTCGCACGCTGGTAACGCCTTCAAGCTCGTCGGCGAGGGTTTGCATCAGGCCTTCGGTAGCAAATTTCGACACCCCGTACGCGCCCCATTGTGCGCGACCCTTGCGGCCCACGCTGCTGGAGGTGAAGGCTATCGATGCATCCGTTGAACGCTGAAGCAGCGGCAGTAGTGCCTGGGTGAGCATGAAGGTGGCATTGACGTTGACGTGCATGACCTGCATGAAGTCTTCGCCTGGCAGGTGTTCCACGGAAGTGCGCGGGCCGATGATCGAGGCGTTGTGCAGCAGCCCGTCAAGACGGCCGACTTTGCGCTCGATCATGGTCGCCAGGTCGTGATACTGCGCGGGGTCGGTGCTTTCCAGGTCGAAGGGTATGACCAACGGCAGCAGATGACCTGCTGCCTGTATCTCGTCATGGACCTGAGCCAGGCTGGCTTCAGTCCTGCCCAGCAGCAGAACAGTCGCGCCGTGGGCAGCGTAGGTTTTTGCGGCTGCAGCACCGATGCCGCGAGCGGCACCGGTGACTAGAATGATCCGGCCCTTGAGCAGTTCCGGGTGCGCGGAGTAGTCAAACATGTAAAAACCTCGTTCAGCAGCTGCACAGTGCGTTATCCAGCACCTTGCGCAGTTCCAGCGGATGATCGACCACCACGTCGGCACCCCAGTGATCGGGGTTGTCGTCGGGGTGGATATAGCCGTAGCGCACGGCAGCGGTCTTGGTGCCTGCGTCGCGACCGGACTCTATGTCGCGCAGATCGTCGCCTACGAACAGGACGCTGGCCGGGTCGAGGTCGAGCATCTTGCAGGCCAGAATCATCGGCTCGGGGTGCGGCTTGCTGTGCGTGACATGGTCAGGGCAGACCAGTACGGCGGAGCGTTCGGCCAGGCCGAGTTGTTCCATGATCGGCTGAGCAAAACGCACCGGCTTGTTTGTCACCACGCCCCAGATCAGGCCGGCCTTCTCGATGTCGGCCAGCAACTCGGCCATGCCATCGAACAGCCTGCTGTGGACGGCGCAGTCACGCTGATAGCGCTCCAGAAACTCGAGGCGCAATGCTTCGAATTGCGGCGCTTGCGGCGACATTGCGAAGGCCGCTGCCACCATGGTCCTGGCACCCCCTGAAACTTCATCGCGGATCAGTTTTTCCGGTACCGGGGGAAGGCTGCGGTCAGCCAGCATCGCCTGAGCAATGGCGATGAAGTCCGGTGCGGTGTCGAGCAGGGTGCCGTCCATGTCGAATAAAACCGCTCTCAAACGCATCTCTCACGCCTCCCGCAGGGTCTGGATCATGTAGTTGACGTCGACGTCGGAGGCCAGCTTGTAATGCTTGGTCAGCGGGTTGTAGGTCAGGCCGATGATGTCCTTGACCTGCAAGCCTGCATCGCGGCTCCAGGCACCCAGCTCGGAAGGGCGGATGAATTTTTTGAAGTCGTGAGTCCCGCGCGGCAGCAGGTTGAGGATGTACTCGGCACCGACCACGGCGAACAGATAAGCTTTCGGGTTGCGGTTGATGGTCGAGAAAAACACCTGACCGCCCGGCTTGACCATGCGGTAGCAGGCACGGATCACCGACGATGGGTCCGGTACGTGCTCAAGCATTTCCAGGCACGTCACCACATCGAACTGCTCGGGCATCTCTTCGGCCATGTCCTCGGCGGTAATCTGCCGATATTCGACGCTGACGCCTGATTCAAGCTGATGCAGCTGTGCAACGGCCAGCGGCGCTTCGCCCATGTCGATGCCGGTGACTGTTGCGCCGCGCAGGGCCATCGCCTCACTCAGAATGCCGCCGCCGCAGCCGACGTCCAGTACTTTCTTGCCTGCCAGACCGACACGCTCGTCGATCCAGTTGACGCGCAGCGGGTTGATGTCATGCAGCGGCTTGAATTCGCTTTCGCGGTCCCACCAGCGATGGGCCAGGGCCTCGAATTTGGCGATTTCTGCGCGGTCGACGTTGCTCATGGGTGTCCCTCTTGAACTCAAAATTCTTTTTCATCAGTCAGGCTTATAGATAAGCCTGACTGGCATGTGTTCGGTCCGAATCGAATTATTCGGCTTTACCGGAAATACGCTTGCCCCACGCAATCGCGGTGTCGCGCAGTGCGGGTTCATCCATGCGGGTCAGCCGGCGAGCGTCGAGCAATTGCTTGCCGGCCACCCAGACATGGCTTACGCAGTCGCGGCCAGTGGCATATATAAGCTGCGATACCGGGTCGTAGATCGGTTGCTGGGCCAGACCCGACAGGTCGAACGCGACCATGTCCGCCGCCTTGCCGATCTCCAGCGAGCCGGTCTCGGCTTGAATGCCCAGTGCGCGGGCACCGTTGAGGGTCGCCATGCGTAGCGCGCGGTGGGCATCCAGCGCCGTGGCCGAGCCAGCGACAGCCTTGGCCAGCAAGGCCGCGGTGCGGGTTTCGCCGAGCAGGTCCAGGTCATTGTTGCTGGCCGCGCCATCGGTACCCACTGCAACGTTCACACCGGCCTGCCACAATCGCTCGACCGGGCAGAAACCGCTGGCCAGCTTGAGGTTGGATTCGGGGCAATGAATGACGTTGGTATTGCTTTCCACCAGCAATGCCAGATCCTCATCGTTGATCTGCGTCATGTGCACGGCCTGGAAGCGCGGGCCGAGCATGCCGAGGCGATTCAAGCGGGCGAGAGGGCGCTCCTGGCGCTGTTCGACAGCCTGCTCGACTTCGAATGCGGTCTCGTGGACATGCATCTGAATCATGGCGTCCAGTTCATCGGCGATAACCCGGACCTTTTCGAGGTTTTCATCACCCACGGTATAAGGCGCATGCGGGCCAAAGGCGATCTTGATGCGTGGATGATGAGCGAGGTCGTTGAACAGCTCGATACCGTTGTGCAGTGCTTCATCGGTGGTGTGAGCCCCCGGAATCGGGAAATCCAGCACCGGAACGGTGATCTGTGCGCGCATGCCGCTGGCGTGGACGCGCTCGGCAGCTACCTTGGGGTAGAAATACATGTCGGAGAAGCAGGTGATGCCGCCCTTGAGCTGCTCGGCGATGGCCAGGTCGGTGCCATCGTGGACGAAGTCTTCGTTGACCCATTTGCCTTCGGCAGGCCAGATATGGTCCTGCAGCCAGGTCATCAGTGGCAGGTCATCGGCCAGTCCGCGAAACAGCGTCATGGCTGCATGACCGTGGGCGTTGATCAGGCCGGGGCTGAGCAGCATGCCGGGAAGCTCCTGCACCTGCACCGCATTCTGCCTCAATGCCTCGGCCCGTGGGCCTATATAGACGATACAGCCATCGCGCACGCCGATGCCGTGGTCCTTGAGCACCACGCCTGCGGGCTCGACCGGCACCAGCCAGGCGGGCAGGAGCAAAAGGTCGAGCGGTGCTGTCGCGTTCGGCATGAGAAGGTTTCCATCGTTTATTACGTTGATGGCGAAGTATACCCGAGCGTCTTCGCAGGCGGCTCGCTATAATCAGCGGCTTTTGATGCTGGGTTTCGGATGTTCAAGATGGAGTTGGCGATGCGCGATCGACTGTTGGCTGCAGAGAAAGTTAAGGCCATCGATTGGCGAGACGACGCTCTGTACCTGCTGGACCAGCGGGTACTGCCGTTCGAGGAAGTCTGGCACCGCTATACCACCGCCGAGGGAGTCGCCGAGGCGATTCGCACGATGGTCGTGCGCGGGGCACCGGCTATCGGTATCAGTGCCGCCTACGGCGCGGTGCTGGGCGCACGTGCGCGCATTGCCGAAGGCGAAGACTGGTATCCGGCGCTGGAAGAAGACATGCAGTTGCTGGCCGATTCACGCCCGACTGCCGTGAATCTGTTCTGGGCATTGAACCGGATGCGTGATCGTCTGATGCGTGTCAAGGACGGCGACGATCCGCTCGTGGCCCTTGAGGCAGAAGCCGTGGCGATTCACCTGAGTGATCGCGAGGCCAACCTGACCATGGCGCAACTGGGCGCCGACCTGATCCGCAGGCATCAGGGCAATCTGCAGACGGTGCTCACCCACTGCAATACCGGAGCGCTGGCCACCGGTGGTTTCGGGACTGCGCTGGGCGTGATCCGCGCGGCGCATCTGGAAGGCATGATCGAGCGGGTCTATGCCGATGAAACCCGGCCCTGGCTGCAGGGTTCGCGGCTTACCGCCTGGGAGCTGGCCAACGAAGGCATTCCGGTCACCTTGAATGCAGACTCTGCCGCTGCGCACCTGATGCGTACCAAGGGCATTACCTGGGTCATCGTCGGGGCCGACCGCATCACCGCCAATGGTGACGTGGCGAACAAGATCGGCACCTATCAGCTTGCCGTAGCCGCGATGCACCACGGGGTGCGCTTCATGGTGGTGGCACCGAGTTCGACCATCGACATGGAAATGGCCAGCGGCGACGACATCATCATTGAAGAACGCGACGGTCGTGAGCTGCTTGAAGTGGGCGGTCAGCGGGTCGGCGCGGATGTCGAGGCCTTCAATCCGGTGTTCGATGTGACACCGGCAGACCTGATCGATGCCATTGTGACCGAGAAGGGCATTGTCGAGCGTCCCGATACCGCGCGCATGGCGCAATTGATGAGTCGTAAACACCTTCACTGATGCGCACAGGCTCGAGCCGTTGCCGCTGTGCAATGCGGCTGGGCGGGCCTGTAAGCGTTTCTCAGGCGTCTTGCACGCCGGTGGCTCGTTTTCAGCGCCTGCAAAGGATGTGAGCACCTCGGCGATTGTGGTAATATCCGGCGGTTATCGGGGACACTGATTGTAGTCGCCCACGCTGCGTAGATTCATGGCATAACTCGTTGATTTGTCGTAAGTCGCTGCCCTGCACATGCTGGCAGCGGCGAGCTTCGTATACCCCGAATGGGTTTGCGAGGTTTCACCAGAAAAAGGAATCAGGCTTCTCATGGGCGAACTGGCCAAAGAAATCCTCCCGGTCAATATCGAAGACGAGCTGAAGCAGTCCTACCTCGACTACGCGATGAGCGTAATCGTCGGTCGGGCACTGCCCGATGCACGCGACGGCTTGAAGCCCGTGCACCGGCGCGTGTTGTTCGCAATGAGCGAGCTGGGTAACGACTGGAACAAGCCGTACAAGAAATCCGCCCGTGTGGTTGGTGACGTGATCGGTAAGTATCACCCGCACGGCGATACAGCCGTGTACGACACCATCGTTCGTATGGCTCAGCCATTCTCGCTGCGCTATCTGCTGGTAGACGGTCAGGGCAACTTCGGTTCGGTCGACGGCGACAACGCTGCGGCCATGCGATACACCGAAGTGCGCATGACCAAGCTGGCGCACGAGCTGCTGGCCGACCTGCACAAGGAAACCGTGGACTGGGTGCCGAACTACGACGGCACCGAAATGATCCCCGCGGTCATGCCGACCCGTATTCCCAACCTGCTGGTCAACGGCTCCAGCGGTATTGCTGTGGGCATGGCGACCAACATTCCGCCGCACAACCTCGGTGAAGTCATCGACGGTTGCCTGGCACTGATCGACAACCCAGAGTTGACGGTCGACGAACTGATGCAGTACATCCCCGGCCCGGATTTCCCGACAGCGGCGATCATCAACGGCCGTGCGGGCATCATCGAAGCCTATCGCACGGGTCGTGGACGCATTTACATGCGTGCCCGCTCCATCGTCGAAGACATCGACAAGGTTGGCGGTCGTCAGCAGATCGTCATCACCGAGCTGCCTTACCAGCTGAACAAGGCACGTCTTATCGAGAAGATCGCCGAGCTGGTCAAGGAAAAGAAACTCGAAGGCATTACCGAGCTGCGCGACGAGTCCGACAAGGACGGTATGCGCGTGGTTATCGAGCTGCGTCGTGGCGAAGTGCCGGAGGTTGTTCTCAACAATCTTTATGCCCAGACCCAGCTGCAAAGCGTTTTCGGTATCAACATCGTTGCCCTGATTGACGGCCGTCCACGCATCCTTAACCTCAAGGACTTGCTGGAAGCCTTTGTTCGTCACCGTCGCGAAGTGGTTACCCGCCGTACCGTATTCGAACTGCGCAAGGCCCGCGAGCGTGGCCATATCCTTGAAGGCCAGGCTGTTGCGCTGTCCAACATCGACCCGGTCATCGCCCTCATCAAGGCCTCTCCGACACCTGCAGAAGCCAAGGAAGCGCTGATCAAGACGCCTTGGGAATCGAGCGCAGTGGTCGAAATGGTCGAGCGTGCCGGTGCCGATTCGTGCCGCCCCGAGAACCTCGATCCGCAATACGGCCTGCGTGAAGGCAAGTATTTCCTGTCGCCGGAACAGGCTCAGGCCATTCTGGAGCTGCGTCTGCATCGCCTGACCGGCCTGGAACACGAGAAGCTGCTGGGCGAGTACCAGGAAATCCTCAACCAGATCGGCGAGCTGATCCGCATCCTCAACAGCGCAACGCGCCTGATGGAAGTGATCCGCGAAGAGCTGGAAGTGATCCGCTCCGAGTACGGCGACGCCCGTCGTACCGAAATTCTCGATGCACGTCTGGACCTGACCCTGGGTGACCTGATCACCGAAGAAGAGCGCGTGGTCACCATCTCCCATGGCGGCTATGCCAAGACCCAGCCATTGGCGGTCTATCAGGCTCAGCGTCGTGGCGGCAAGGGCAAGTCGGCCACCGGCATCAAGGATGAGGACTACATTGCTCACCTGCTGGTCGCCAACAGCCACACCACGCTGCTGATGTTCTCCAGCAAGGGCAAGGTGTACTGGCTCAAGACCTACGAGATCCCGGAGGCCTCCCGCGCTGCCCGTGGTCGTCCGTTGGTCAACCTGTTGCCGCTGAGCGACGGCGAATACATCACCACCATGCTGCCGGTCGACCTCGAAGCGATGCGCAAGCGTGCCGACGAAGAAGGCGAAGCCCTTGAAGGCGAGCTGGACGACGCGGAAAACAGCAGCGAGACCGAAGAAGAGCGCAAGGCCCGTATCAAGGCTGCCGACAAGAAGAAGGCTCCGTTCATCTTCATGTCCACCGCCAACGGTACTGTCAAGAAGACCCCGCTGGTTGCATTCAGCCGTCAGCGCAGCTCGGGCCTTATCGCCCTTGAGCTGGACGAGGGCGACATCCTGATCTCTGCGGCCATTACCGATGGCGAGCAGGAAATCATGCTGTTCTCCGACGGTGGCAAGGTGACCCGTTTCAAGGAATCCGACGTGCGCGCCATGGGCCGTACCGCTCGCGGTGTTCGTGGCATGCGTCTGCCAGAAGGGCAAAAGCTGATTTCGATGCTGATCCCGGAAGAAGGCAGCCAGATTCTGACTGCTTCCGAGCGCGGCTACGGCAAGCGTACGGCCATTTCCGAGTTCCCTGAGTACAAGCGTGGCGGTCAGGGCGTCATCGCCATGGTCAGCAACGAGCGTAACGGCCGTCTGGTCGGCGCGGTTCAGGTGCTTGATGGCGAAGAAATCATGCTGATTTCCGATCAGGGCACGCTGGTGCGTACCCGGGTCGGCGAAGTGTCCAGTCTGGGCCGTAACACCCAGGGCGTTACCCTGATCAAGCTGGCCAGCGACGAGAAGCTGGTCGGTCTGGAGCGTGTTCAGGAGCCGTCGGAAGTCGAAGGCGAAGAGCTTGAAGGCGAAGAGGTTATCGACGGCGTGATCGTCGATGCCGCTGAAGCTGAAGTGGACGATGCCGGTGAAGACCTGCAGGCGGACGCTGCGCCAGATGAAGACGAACCGCAGAACTGAGCTGTAACGTAAATCAGGTAAGGGCTGGCTCGTCTGTGAGTGCATGTGCATTCCAGGCAAGTCCAGCCCTTGCAACATTCGGCCAGCCCTGCAGCCGGATCAGAATTTCAGCAAGGAGCTGCCAGTCGCTGCGGCGTCTGTCTGCTCGTGGCAAGCAACCAGAAACAAGCGCGTACAGACCCAACGTATTTGACGAGAGTGGATATGAGCAAGCGAGCCTTTAACTTCTGCGCAGGTCCTGCCGCGCTTCCTGAAGCTGTTCTGCTGCGTGCCCAGGCGGAACTCCTCGACTGGCACGGCAAAGGCCTTTCCGTCATGGAAATGAGCCACCGCAGTGACGAGTTCGTCTCCATTGCCACCAAGGCCGAGCAGGATCTGCGCGATCTGCTGTCCATCCCCTCCAATTACAAAGTGCTGTTCCTGCAAGGCGGCGCGAGCCAGCAGTTCGCCCAGATTGCGCTGAACCTGCTGCCGGAAAACGGCAAGGCCGACTACATCGATACCGGCATCTGGTCGCAGAAGGCTATCGACGAGGCATCGCGCTATGGCACGGTCAACGTCGCCGCCAGCGCCAAGCCTTACGATTACTTTGCCATTCCCGGTCAGAACGAGTGGAAGCTGTCCAAGGATGCTGCCTACGTTCACTACGCGCCAAACGAAACCATTGGTGGTCTGGAATTCAACTGGATTCCCGAAACCGGCGACGTGCCGCTGGTTGCCGACATGTCTTCGGACATCCTCTCGCGCCCGGTGGACATCTCGCGTTTCGGCATGATCTACGCTGGCGCCCAGAAGAACATCGGCCCCAGCGGCATCGTGGTGGTGATCATTCGCGAAGACCTGCTGGGTCGCGCGCGCTCGCTGTGCCCGACCATGCTCGACTACAAGGTCGCTGCCGACAACGGCTCGATGTACAACACGCCGCCGACTCTCGCCTGGTACCTGTCGGGGCTGGTCTTCGAATGGCTCAAGGAGCAGGGCGGTGTCGAGGCAATCGGCAAGCGCAACGAAATCAAACAGCGCACGCTGTATGACTTTATCGACGCCAGCGAGCTGTACAGCAACCCGATCAACAAGCCCGATCGTTCGTGGATGAACGTGCCGTTCCGTCTGGCTGACGATCGTCTCGACAAGCCGTTCCTGGCCGGTGCCGACGCAAACGGTCTGCTCAACCTCAAGGGCCATCGCTCGGTGGGCGGCATGCGTGCATCCATCTACAACGCAATCGATATCAACGCCATCAACGCGTTGGTGGCCTACATGAAAGACTTCGAGAAGGAGCACGGCTGATGTCCGAGCAAGAACTCAAGGCGCTTCGCGTCCGTATCGACAGCCTCGATGAGAAAGTTCTGGAGCTGATCAGCGAGCGTGCCCGCTGTGCCCAGGAAGTGGCCAGGGTCAAGATGTCCTCGCTGGCTGAAGGCGAAGTGCCTGTGTTCTATCGCCCGGAGCGCGAAGCTGCAGTGCTTCGGCGAGTCATGGAACGCAATCGCGGGCCGTTGAGCAACGAAGAGATGGCGCGGCTGTTCCGCGAAATCATGTCTTCCTGCCTCGCGCTTGAACAGCCGCTCAAGGTCGCCTATCTCGGCCCTGAGGGTACGTTTACCCAGGCCGCCGCGATGAAGCATTTCGGGCATGCAGTCATCAGTCTGCCGATGGCTGCGATTGACGAAGTGTTTCGTGAAGTGGTTGCCGGTGCCGTGAATTTTGGCGTGGTCCCGGTGGAAAACTCCACCGAAGGCGCGGTCAACCACACGCTCGACAGCTTTCTTGAACACGACATGGTCATCTGTGGCGAAGTCGAGCTGCGTATCCACCACCATTTGCTGGTGGGCGAAAGCACCAAGACGCAAAGCATCACGCGCATCTATTCCCACGCTCAGTCGCTGGCCCAGTGCCGCAAATGGCTGGATGCCCATTACCCGAATGTCGAGCGCGTCGCCGTTGCCAGCAACGCCGAAGCCGCCAAGCGGGTCAAGGGCGAGTGGAACTCGGCGGCCATCGCTGGCGATATGGCAGCAGGTCTGTATGGTCTGACGCGTCTTGCAGAAAAGATCGAAGATCGCCCGGACAACTCCACGCGCTTCCTCATCATCGGCAATCAGGAAGTGCCGCCGACCGGCGATGACAAGACCTCGATCATTGTGTCGATGAGCAACAAGCCGGGTGCGCTGCACGAGCTGCTGGTGCCGTTTCACGAGAGCGGTCTGGACCTGACACGCATCGAAACCCGCCCGTCGCGCAGTGGCAAGTGGACCTACGTGTTTTTCATCGACTTCGTCGGCCATCACCAGGACCCGCTGGTCAAGGCCGTGCTGGAAAAAATCAGCAGTGAAGCCGTTGCCTTGAAGGTGCTGGGTTCCTACCCGAAAGCGGTTCTTTGAGGGCGTTGTACATGATCCGTTTGTTTGTTGTCTTGTCGGGCTGTCAGGTGTGTTCGCGTGGTTGATGTAATTTCGGAACAAGCGGCCCGGCCGTTGATCGGTCGTCTGGTGGTCGTGGGGCTTGGGCTGATCGGCGGCTCCTTCGCCAAGGGCGTGCGCGAAAGCGGCCTGTGCCGCGAAGTCGTCGGCGTCGATCTTGATCCGCAGTCGCGAAAGCTGGCAGTCGAATTGGGCGTTGTGGATCGCTGTGAAGCCGATCTTGCCGTGGCCTGTCGTGGCGCCGACGTGATTCAGTTGGCGGTGCCGATTCTGGCTATGGAAAAGCTCCTGGCGCTGCTTGCACCGCTGGAGCTGGGTGACGCAATTCTCACCGATGTTGGCA
Organism: Pseudomonas savastanoi; assembly: GCF_020917325.1. NCBI lineage: Bacteria > Pseudomonadati > Pseudomonadota > Gammaproteobacteria > Pseudomonadales > Pseudomonadaceae > Pseudomonas > Pseudomonas savastanoi. The sequence continues at coordinate 4,291,430 of NZ_CP076652.1, read as the reverse complement.
GCGCCAAAGGCAATGTGGTCAGCGCTGCACGCCAGGCATTCGGCCATATGCCGTCACGTTTTGTGCCTGGGCATCCGATTGCCGGGTCCGAGCAGAGTGGCGTTGAAGCGTCCAATGCGGCGCTGTTCAGGCGTCATAAGGTCATTCTGACCCCGCTGGCTGAGACCGATCCTCAAGCGGTGACGATTGTCGACCGGCTGTGGTCTGCCTTGGGTGCCGATGTCGAGCACATGCAGGTCGAGCGTCACGATGAGGTGTTGGCTGCAACCAGCCACCTGCCACATTTGCTGGCATTCGGTCTGGTCGACTCACTGGCCAAGCGTAATGAAAATCTGGACATATTCAGGTATGCCGCTGGCGGCTTCCGTGATTTCACGCGTATCGCAGGCAGCGATCCGACCATGTGGCACGACATCTTCATGGCCAATCGGCAAGCAGTACTGCGCACGCTGGACAGCTTTCGTACAGATCTCGATGCCTTGCGCGACGCGGTAGATGCAGGCGACGGCGCACAACTGATGGACGTGTTCAGACGCGCTCGCGCAGCCAGGGAGCACTTCGGCAGAATTCTGGCCAGTCGTGCCCGGGTCGATACAGCGTCTGGCGACCATCGTGAGGTTCGCGGCGGGCCTGCGGATAGCGTGAGCCACCACATCAAAGGGCCGGTGGATGTCATGTCTGCGGTGCTGTTCATGGTGGCGACGTCGATCAGCGAAGGGTGCGACTTGCTGCTCGAGGACGTCCCGGTCAGTTCCCCTTGTGAGGGGGCGATCGATATCCTGCGCCTGATGGGCGGCGATATCGTGCTGCAAAATGTCCGCAAACTGGCGAGCGGGACGCTCGCAGACCTGCATGTCCGCTCCGCCCGGCTGAAAGGGGCTGATATTCCTGAAGCGCTGGTGCCGTTGGCGATCAATACATTTCCGGTGCTGCTTGTTGCCGCAGCGTGTGCAGAAGGGCGTACCATTCTGCGCGGCGCACAGGCGCTGCAAGCCGATGAGTCAGAGTGCGTCAGGCTGATGGCCGATGGTCTGCTGGCTCTGGGTATCGAAGCCGAGCCTGTGCTGGATGGCATTATTATCGAAGGCGGTGTGCCGGGTGGTGGCGAGGTTGATGCTCGCAGCGATCAGCGTATCGTCATGGCGTTTCGCGTTGCATCGTTGAGGGCTTCGGCGCCCATCCGTATTCAAGCGTGCGCGGATGCCGCCGCATCGTTTCCCCATTTTCTGGCGCTGTGCGCTCAAGTTGGCATGCGTGTAGCGCAAGAGGACAAAAAGTGAAAATCAAAGCTCCCGTTATCACCATCGACGGACCCAGCGGTTCCGGAAAGGGCACTGTAGCCGGATTGCTGGCCAGAAAACTCGGCTGGTGCCTGCTTGATTCCGGTGCCTTGTATCGCCTGCTGGCTTTTGCCGCGCGCAATCATGGCGTCGACCTGACCAATGAAGAAGCGCTCAAGCTTCTGGCCGCTCATCTGGATGTCCAGTTCGAAGCGACTGCGGCCGGGCAGGGGCAGCGCATCATTCTGGAAGGCGAGGATGTCACCCACGCCATTCGCAACGAGCAGGTAGGCAGCGGCGCGTCGCAGGTAGCTTCGCTGCCGGCGGTGCGCGACGCCTTGCTGTTGCGCCAGCGCGCTTTTCAGGAGGAGCCGGGGCTTGTTGCGGATGGTCGCGACATGGGCACCGTGGTGTTCCCGGATGCGCCACTGAAGATTTTCCTCACTGCCAGTGCCGAGGAGCGTGCGCGTCGACGTTACTTGCAGTTGAAGGCCAAGGGCGATGATGTTAGTCTGTCGAGTCTGCTAGATGAGATATGTGCACGCGACGAGCGTGACACCCAGCGAGCGGTAGCACCGCTGAAGCCGGCGCACGACGCCATACAGCTGGATTCCACTGAATTGTCCATCGAGCAGGTGCTGGAACGCATTCTGAGCGAAATCGCACTTCGCGGTATCGCCGGATGACGAAGAAGCGTGTGGGAGACCAGTCATAGTCCCGCAGGCTTTCTTTTACTTGAACGAAACCCACGTTGTCTGGAGCGTGGCAGATGGGCGTATTCTTCGCCCTTGATCAACAGGAATTAAAATGAGCGAAAGCTTTGCAGAACTTTTTGAAGAAAGCCTAAAGACCCTCAACCTTCAGGCTGGTTCGATCATCACCGCTATCATCGTTGATATCGACTACCAGGCAGGTTGGGTTACGGTTCACGCCGGTCTGAAATCTGAAGGCCTCATCCCGCTGGAACAGTTCCACAACGACGCTGGCGAGCTGACCATCAAGATCGGCGATGAAGTTCACGTTGCGCTGGACGCGGTCGAAGATGGCTTTGGCGAAACCAAGCTGTCCCGCGAAAAAGCCAAGCGTGCCGAGTGCTGGATCGTTCTGGAAGCGGCTTTCGCAGCTGAAGAAGTGGTCAAGGGCGTTATCAACGGTAAGGTTAAAGGCGGCTTCACTGTCGACGTTAACGGCATCCGTGCGTTCCTGCCTGGTTCTCTGGTTGACGTCCGCCCTGTGCGTGACACGACTCACCTGGAAGGCAAAGAGCTCGAGTTCAAGGTCATCAAGCTGGACCAGAAGCGCAACAACGTTGTCGTTTCCCGTCGCAGTGTTCTGGAAGCCGAGAACAGTGCCGAGCGCGAAGCTCTGCTCGAGTCCCTGCAGGAAGGTCAACAGGTCAAGGGTATCGTCAAGAACCTCACCGATTACGGCGCATTCGTCGATCTGGGTGGCGTCGATGGCCTGCTGCACATCACCGACATGGCCTGGAAGCGCATCAAGCATCCATCGGAAATCGTCAACGTTGGCGATGAGATCGATGTAAAGGTCCTGAAGTACGATCGCGAGCGCAATCGTGTTTCCCTGGGTCTGAAGCAACTGGGTGAAGATCCATGGGTTGCTATCAAGGCTCGCTACCCGGAAAGCACCCGCGTTACCGCGCGTGTTACCAACCTGACCGACTACGGCTGCTTCGCAGAGCTGGAAGAAGGCGTGGAAGGCCTGGTACACGTTTCCGAAATGGACTGGACCAACAAGAACATCCACCCTTCGAAAGTCGTTCAGGTTGGCGACGAAGTGGAAGTCATGGTTCTGGACATCGACGAAGAGCGTCGTCGTATCTCCCTCGGCATCAAACAGTGCAAATCCAACCCATGGGAAGATTTCTCTGGCCAGTTCAACAAGGGCGATAAAATCTCCGGCACCATCAAGTCGATCACCGATTTCGGTATCTTCATTGGTCTGGACGGCGGCATCGACGGCCTGGTTCACCTGTCCGACATCTCCTGGAACGAAGTGGGCGAAGAAGCCGTACGTCGCTTCAAGAAGGGCGACGAGCTCGACACCGTGATCCTGTCTGTTGATCCTGAGCGTGAGCGCATCTCGCTGGGTATCAAGCAGCTGGAAAGCGATCCGTTCTCCGAGTACGTCACTGTCAATGACAAGGGCGCTATCGTTCGCGGTATCGTTAAAGAAGTTGACGCCAAAGGCGCCATCATCACCCTGGCCGACGACATCGAAGCGACCCTCAAAGCCTCCGAAATCAGCCGTGACCGCGTTGAAGACGCGCGTAACGTTCTGAAAGAAGGCGAAGAGATCGAAGCCAAGATCATCAGCGTTGACCGCAAGAGCCGCGTAATCAGCTTGTCCATCAAGTCGAAAGATGTTGAAGACGAGAAAGAAGCCATTCAGAGCCTGCGTAGCAAGCCTGAAGTCGCTGAAAGCACTGGTCCTACCACCATTGGTGACCTGCTGCGCGCGCAAATGGAAAAACAGAACTAAGTTCTGCTTGACCACAAAAAGGACGACTTCGGTCGTCCTTTTTTATTTCTGCTGCTAAGGTCTTACAGGCTCTTGTTTAGGGAATGTCTGCACAGGCACTCCCCAGGCTGCCAAATGTCCTCAGTGGCCTCTCAGGCCGTCTCTATTCTTCGAATGCTTCAGCTCCCTTCCGATACGTCTCGCCTGTAATGTGGGTGTAATCTTTTCATGCCTGGTAGACAGTATTGAACGTAAGTCAATAGATGGGCTGTTCAAATTCATCCGGTCATGCTAAAACCTTCCAAGCGCTGATCTAGCTGCTTGAAAAAGAAGGGAAAAATATGACGAAGTCGGAGTTGATCGAACGAATTGTCACCCATCAAGGGCTGCTCTCATCCAAGGATGTCGAGCTGGCCATCAAGACCATGCTTGAACAAATGTCCCAGTGCCTGGCGACCGGTGACCGAATCGAAATTCGGGGTTTTGGCAGCTTTTCACTGCATTACCGTGCACCGCGAGTAGGGCGCAACCCGAAGACCGGCCAGTCGGTTAGTCTCGACGGCAAGTTTGTCCCGCATTTCAAACCAGGCAAAGAGCTGCGGGATCGGGTCAATGAGGATGAAGAAGAGGGCTTTTGAAGCCATTTACCACAGGATCACCAGATGCGTATCTTCAAACGAGTCATTTTGATCGTCGCCGTGTTGCTTGCTGTTTTGGCAACAACCGTGTTCGTGCTTGAAAACAGGCAATCTGTCGCGGTAACTTTTTTCGGCTGGTCAGCGCCCCAGCTTCCGTTGGCATTGCCAGTTGTCCTGGCTCTGCTGCTGGGCATGGTTATCGGTCCGGTGCTGACATGGATATCCAGTCTTCGCAAAAAACGTACGCCTTCCCCTCGCTCCGTTTGAGCAGCGCTGATCAGGCGTCGCCGAATGCATTTCTGGCGACGTAATATGCGTATTCTCCACGCCCTTGCACCCCATCGAATGGCATGCGGCGTTTCGAGGCTGGCGTTTGCTTCACGCTTATCGTCGGTATTCTTCAAAAAATCGGGCTTATAATTCTGTCAGTTTATTCTTCTGTTGTACGAAGAGTAGTTACTTTAGTGTGTAGGATTAATCTCTTTTTTAATTCAGGTGCCCATTCTAAAGGGGTAGCCGGTTATCTTCTTTAGCAGCGCCGATTGCTGCTGTCCTGACAGCTTTGTGTCAAGTCTTGAAAATAAGCCTTTCACGTGCAGAATGCGCCGAAACTTACTGTTCAGATCCGATGCCGGATGTTGCAAACATCAAGTACAGGCTGGCAAGAAAAGGTAACTGCATGTCTTATCCGGAAATCATTCATCACGGTGCTGTCGATACGGTAACCGGTTCCTGTCATCAATTGTGTATGGACGCCTCGAGCAACCTGTTGATCGACTGCGGCTCGGTGCAGGAGCGCGGTGAGCGTGCCGCCTCATTCGGGTTCGACCCAGAGACTATCAGGGCGCTGCTGGTCACCCATGTGCACAATGACCATGTCGGGCGTATCCCCGAGTTGCTGGCCTCTGGCTACAAGGGACCCATACTGTGCAGCGAGCCCAGCGCCCATCTGCTGCCACTGGTCATGGAAGATATCCTGAAGATCGAGTTTGCGCATGACCCCGAACAAATACAGCGTTACCTGGAGCTCATCAACAAGAGAATCATCGCGCTGCCATTCGATAACTGGTTCAGTCTGGTCGAACACGAAACATTGCACTGCCGGGTTCGTCTGCAGCGTGCCGGACATATACTCGGTTCTGCCTATATCGAGTGCGATCTGCACTACCCTGCGCAAGGGCGTTCCCTGCGGGTAGTGTTCTCCGGTGATCTCGGCGCAAGTCACACACCGTTTCTGCCAGCCCCCAAGCCCCCGGAACGCGCGGATGTTCTGATTCTGGAAAGCACTTACGGTGATCGCCTTCACGAGGATCGCAGCATTCGCCAGCAGGCACTTGAGCAGATCATAGACAAGGCACTCGAAGATAACGGCACGGTTCTGATACCGGCGTTCAGCATCGGCCGTACTCAGGAATTGCTCTACGAGCTGGAGGATATTCTGCGGCGCAAAATGCCGTCGAATCATTCTGCTGAAAACAGTGTGCTCCCGTCTGGAGGTGAAATACCGCCTGCCGATTGGTCGAGGTTGCCGATCATTCTTGACTCGCCTCTGGCGAGCCGGTTCACGAAGGTCTATCAGGCATTTGAAGACTATTGGGATGAGGATGCCCGGCTAAGACTCGATGTCGGCAGAAAGCCGCTGGGCTTCGAGCAACTGATCACTGTCGATACGCATGAGGAGCACCTGCGTACCGTCAACTACCTGACCAGCACTGCGCGTCCGGCCATCGTGATTGCCGGCAACGGCATGTGCGCCGGAGGCAGAATTGTCAATTACCTGAAAGCCATGCTGGGCGACGCCAGGCATAACGTGGTGTTTGTGGGCTATCAGGGCAAGGGCACACCTGGTGCAGCCATTCAGTTGCACGGTCCGTTGGGCGGCTATGTCGAACTGGATCGTGAACGCTTTGATATTCACGCAGGGGTTCATACCGCCAAAGGCTATTCTGCTCATGCTGATCAGGCCGGACTCGTCGGTTTCGTCACGGGCATGAAAGAGTGGCCTGTGCAGATTCGATTGGTGCACGGCGAGGCAACTGCGAAAAAGGTGCTGGGGAATATTCTGGGTCGTAAATACGCGCTTGAAAAAAGAACGGTAGAGCTGCTTATTCCTTGATAGGCGAGCGCGCTAGTTATCAGTTGAAGGCGTAATTGAATTTTCAAGGTGTGCACCTGGCCCTGGTTAATGTAAATCACCTACGTCCCATACGGGAGGACCGAGGGTCACTGATGCAGGCATTTATACAGTTGATTCAGGTGCACTGCCGAAAAGGGTTTTTTACGCCGACGGGAAAGTTATAAAATGGATTGAAGATATTTTCAGTTGTCAAAAAGCGTCACATACGGAATATTTGGCCAATTTTGAAGGGCGTTCTTGCATGAGCGGTGATGTTGCATTGGTTGCAATAACAGGTGCGACAGGTTTCGTGGGCAGTGCTGTTGTGCGCCGATTGATCGAGCGCACCGGTCATTCTGTTCGGGTTGCGGTGCGGGGTGCCTATGCCTGCTCTTCAGAACGCATCAAGGTTGTCAGCGCACAGTCGCTGGCTCCGGATAACCAGTGGTCTGATCTTGTAACCGGGGCGCATGTGGTTATTCATTGTGCTGCCCGGGTCCATGTACTCAACGAGACCGCTGACGAGCCGGATCAGGAATACTTTCGCGCCAATGTCACTGCGACGCTGAATCTTGCCGAGCAAGCCGCAGCGGCGGGGGTCAGGCGCTTTATCTTCCTCAGCTCCATCAAGGCCAACGGCGAGTTTACCCATCCCGGTGCGCCGTTCAGAGCCGACGATCCATGTAATCCACTGGATGCTTATGGCGTTTCCAAGCAGAAAGCCGAGGAGGGGTTACGCGAGCTGTCTGCCCGAACCGGTATGCAGGTTGTGATCATTCGCCCGGTTCTGGTCTACGGCCCGGGAGTCAAGGCCAACTTCAAGAGCATGATGCGCTGGCTCGACAAAGGGCTGCCGCTTCCGCTCGGGTCCATCAATAATCGTCGAAGCCTGGTGGCGGTGGATAATCTGGCTGATCTGGTCATGGTCTGCATCGATCATCCTGCAGCAGCTGACCAGACATTTCTGGTCAGTGACGCGGATGACCTGTCCACAGCCCGGCTTTTGCGCGAAATGGGCAAGGCCCTTGGAAAACCGGCCCGCTTGCTGCCGGTGCCTGAAGCGCTGTTGAAAAGCGCTGCAGCATTGCTTGGCAAGAAAGCCTTCTCACAACGGTTATGCAGCTCGCTGCAGGTCGACATCAGTAAAACCTGTACGATGCTGGACTGGCATCCACCTGTGAGTATTGAACACGCCATGCAGGATACTGCTCGATATTATCTGGAACACGACAAGCATGATTGAGTGGCTGTCAGTAATTGCTATTGCCTTTGTGTCTCTGCTTTTAACGGCGTTGCTGCGCAAGTATGCCCTTGCCAGAAGTTTGATCGATATTCCAAATGCCCGCAGCTCACATTCCATACCTACACCCAGGGGCGGCGGCGTTTCCATCGTCGTTGCCTTTGTCATTGCGATGGCAATTCTGGCCTGGGTGGGGCATCTGTCTGCATCGGTTTTTTTCGCAGTTGTTGGTTCGGGGGGACTGGTCGCCGTGATCGGTTTCATGGACGATCATGGGCACATCGCTGCACGATGGCGCCTGCTGGGGCATTTTCTTGCCGCTGCCTGGGCTTTGTTCTGGCTCGACGGGCTCGCTCCGGTTGACATCCTGGGGTGGACATTCACCCCCGGTGCTGTCGGCCAGGTACTCGCAGCGTTCTACCTGGTATGGATGTTGAATCTTTATAACTTCATGGACGGCATCGACGGTATCGCCGGTATCGAGGCAGTTACGGTGTGTCTGGGCATGAGCATCATTTATGCGCTGGGTGATTATGTCGGGCTGTCGTGGGAGGTGCTTCTGCTTGCCGCTGCCGTTGCCGGTTTCCTTTACTGGAATTTTCCGCCGGCGAAGATATTCATGGGCGATGCAGGCAGCGGATTTCTCGGAATTGTGCTCGGTGTGCTATCCATTCAGGGTTCCTGGGCCTCGCCTCAGTTATTCTGGTCCTGGCTGATTCTGCTGGGTGTGTTTATTGTCGACGCCACGGTAACGCTTGTCCGACGTCTGTTGCGCAGAGAAAAGCTCTACGAGGCCCATCGCAGCCATGCGTATCAGTTCGCGTCACGTCATTACGGCAGGCATTCGCCGGTCACGCTGACTGTGGGGCTGATCAATCTGGTTTGGCTGCTACCTATAGCGATGTGGGTGGCGTTGGGCGATGGCGAAGGGCTGATATGGACGGTAATTGCTTACGTCCCCCTTGTATTACTGGCGCTCAGGTTCCGCGCCGGTGAGGCGGAAATCGGGTAACGAAGCGGTTTTCTGGTTGTCTCAGACTCGTGGTTGTTTCACAAATACCGGTTTGAGGTGATATTTCAACCGGTAGCATAACGGAGCATTAAACAATTGATGAGCAGGTTGCGGGCCAGTTTGCTGGCCCTACCACGCCGCAAAAAGCGAATAATTCAGGTAGCTGCTGACGTTGTTCTTGTCTGGCTCGCCCTGTGGATGTCGTTTCTCGTGCGGTTGGGAATTGATGAGTTGATCAATCCTCTGGAGAAACATACCTGGCTGTTCATCAGTGCGCCGCTTGCAGCTATTCCACTGTTCATTCGTTTTGGCATGTACCGAGCGGTGATGCGCTATTTCGGCAACGACGCCCTGATTGCGATCATCAAGGCCGTTACGATGTCTTCGTTGATCCTCGGTTGCATGGTCTACGTTTACAGCAATCACCAGCAATTGGTCCCGCGCTCGGTCATCTTCAACTACTGGTGGCTGAGCATGGTGATGATCGGCGGCCTGCGTCTGGCCATGCGCCAGTATTTTCTCGGCGACTGGTTCGCGGCAGCGCAACACGTCCCCTTTGCCAAGAGCGACAATGGTCTGCAGAAAGTCGCCATTTACGGCGCGGGCGCGGCAGGAAACCAGTTGGTTGCTGCCTTGCGCATGGGACGCCTGATGCATCCGGTGGCGTTCATTGATGATGACGAATCGATTTCCAATCGGGTGATTTCCGGCCTGCAGGTCTACAAACCCCGAAATATCCAGCGAATGATAGATTCCACCGGTGCTCAGGAAATCCTGTTGGCGATCCCGTCTTCATCGCGCGGGCGTCGCCGGGAAATTCTGGGCTTTCTGGAAGGCTTTCCGTTGCACGTACGAAGCGTTCCCGGCTTCATGGACCTTGCCGCCGGCAGGGTCAAGGTAGACGACCTTCAGGAAGTCGATATCGCTGACCTTCTGGGGCGCGACGCGGTACCGGCCCGAGACAACCTGCTAGAGCACTGCATCAAGGGCAAAACGGTGCTGGTAACCGGGGCAGGTGGCTCGATCGGCTCAGAACTGTGCCGACAGATATTACTGTTGCAGCCCACCCAGTTGCTGTTGCTCGACCACAGCGAGTTCAACCTCTACAGCATTCTTACCGAACTTGAGCAGCGAGCGGCTCGCGAGTCTCTTTCGGTCAAGTTACTGCCCATACTCGGTTCGGTACGCAATCATCCCAAACTGCTGTCGATCATGAAAACCTGGAAGGTCGACACGGTCTATCACGCTGCAGCCTACAAGCACGTCCCGATGGTCGAGCATAATATTGCCGAGGGAGTCATCAATAACGTTGTCGGTACGCTCAATACCGCACAGGCGGCGTTGCAGGCGGGTGTTTCCAACTTCGTTCTGATCTCTACTGACAAGGCCGTGCGCCCGACCAACGTGATGGGCAGCACCAAGCGCCTTGCCGAACTGATACTGCAGGCGCTGAGCCGCGAGACCGCGCCGGTGATCTTCGGCGACAAGGCCAACGTTTATCAGGTCAACAAAACGCGCTTCACGATGGTTCGTTTCGGTAATGTGCTCGGGTCGTCCGGTTCGGTCATTCCGCTGTTTCACAAACAGATCCAATCAGGCGGACCGTTGACGGTGACGCATCCCAAGATCACCCGTTACTTCATGACCATCCCCGAGGCCGCGCAATTGGTCATCCAGGCGGGTTCCATGGGGCATGGCGGGGATGTATTCGTTCTGGACATGGGCGAGCCGGTCAAGATTGTCGAACTGGCCGAGAAAATGATCCACCTGTCCGGTCTGTCCATTCGCTCCGAAAAAAACCCGCAGGGCGATATCTCCATCGAGTTCACCGGGTTGCGTCCCGGTGAAAAACTCTATGAAGAGCTATTGATCGGTGACAACGTCGTCGCCACCGAGCACCCGATGATCATGAGTGCGAATGAGGATTTCCTGCAGTGGGATGTCTTGAAGGGCCGTCTTGTAAAACTGCTGGATGCGGTGGACCGCGACGATTACAACAGCGTGCGTCAATTGCTGCGAGAAACCGTAAACGGGTATGCGCCGGAAGGTGAAATCGTTGACTGGATGTATCAGGAACGCAGCGGCGAACCGTGATTTGATCAACGATTACCGAAGGCCCGGCAACGGCAGACATACGTTGATTGATCTGGACATAGGCAGCAACGCTCGACTTCTTTTCCAGGCGGCGGCAGTGCTCTAAGTTTCAGGCACAGCATGTGAAATGCTGCCTCGAACTGTTATGGAGCCTTATCTATGCGAACCCGTATCTTCAGTGCTTTGATCTTTGCCTTGCTCACCAGTGCCTCGGTTGCGGTCAACGCCACTGCGGCACCGTCTTCCTCCGCCGTGTCGCCCGCCACCATGGAAAACGCAGCGCCCGCGGCCGTTCACGAGCAACGTAACGATAAGGTCAATCTCAATACCGCCGATGCGCAAATGCTTCAGAAAGAACTGGCAGGTATCGGAAAAAACAAGGCCGATGCCATCGTTGCTTACCGGGACGCCAATGGCGAGTTTACCTCCATCGATGAATTGATCGAAGTAAAGGGCATTGGCAAGGCTATTCTGGAGAGGAATCGCGAGAAGCTGGCAATTGATTAAGCCTCGCTCTATCCATTAAAAAAAACAGGCCGATCAATGATCGGCCTGTCTGTTTATGCACGCTTTATCGAGAACGGATCTTGATAACGTTCTGTTTTCGATAAGTCAGTTGGCGCTCTTCTTTATCTCCTGTTTGAGATAGTCCCGGGTCGTGTCCAGAATGCGCTGCGACAGTTCTTCGTCAAAAGCACTACGGGCAAGTACCAGGCCGCCTACCAAGGTAGACAGTACCGGCAGGCTCTTGGATTCAGTACCCGTCTGCGCCAGAGACTGATCGAACAGTTCCAGCAAGTGAAGAATGATTTTATCCGTCGTCGCGCTGGGCTGGTCGCGCTGACCCAGTTCCAGGCACATGGTCGGTAGTGGACAACCGCCGTCTGGCGAATCGCGACTGTCTATAGAGAGGTAGAGATCAATGAATTCACTGAGCGAGTCCTGTCTGGCGAAAACGTCGCTGGTGATTCCTTTTACATTGTCGAGGGCGTGACTCAATGCCTGTTCAACAAGATCATCCTTGGATTTGAAATGCGCGTAGAAACCGCCATGGGTCAAGCCCAGTGCCTTCATCAAAGGTTGTAGGCCCGTAGCACCAATGCCATCGCGACGAAAGCGCATGGACGCTTCCTTGACGATACGTTGATGGGTTTGGGCCTTATGATCGAGCGCGTAACGCATGCGCTGAGTCTCCAGAGATGGGCCAATGTGTAACCGCATTTATACATGGATAGATGAATCGATGCAGCAGGCTTTCAATCGTGATGAGAACTTGTGCCGGAATCAAGTGAAAGAACGCCTGTCTGCTTATCCAGCTAATGAGTGAAGCTGGCTGAAAAACGCAAACTGTTCCCGCGCAGAATGCAGGCCCTCGTTGCTTGAATGAGCGCGCTGCCCTGTAAAACCACGACGTCGTCGACAAGAGGTCGATCATTCTCCAGCCCTTTGTGCAGAAGGCGTGCACGGGATTGCCTGCCTACAGTCCGGAAATTGTTGTCCTACAAGCCTTTGACTTCTGGCGTCAATCCCGGAGAATCTCGCCCGCTGTTTTCGAGGGGAGCGCTGAACTGCCGGCTTTTTCGACGCGCTGCCCTTTTTGATAAACCGGCCACGGAGAGTCGACCGGATGAATGATCAGGCTAACGGCGTCGTAGAACGCCTGGATGTAGCTCCCGAGAGCATCGCCTCTTGGAACCGTAATGACACCACCTGGATGCTCGGATTGTTCGGTACTGCCATTGGCGCAGGTACGCTGTTCCTGCCCATCAATGCAGGCATCGGTGGTTTCTGGCCACTGATGGCGCTGGCGCTGCTGGCGTTTCCCATGACGTTCTATGCCCACCGCGGGCTGACCCGTTTCGTACTGTCCGGGCGTGAAGGGGCCGATATCACTGAAGTGGTCGAGCAGCATTTCGGCAAAAGCGCCGGCGCGCTGATCACCTTGCTGTATTTTTTTGCGATCTTTCCGATCCTGCTGATCTACAGCGTGGCCCTCACCAATACCGTGGGCAGTTTTCTTGAGCATCAGTTGCACATAGCGCCGCCGCCACGCGCAGCGCTGGCGTTCGTGCTGATCATGGGCCTGCTGGCCGTGGTGCGTTGTGGCGAGCGGATCATCGTCAAGGCCATGAGCCTGATGGTTTACCCGTTCATCGTCGCACTGCTGTTTCTGGCGGTATTCCTGATTCCGCACTGGACCGGTGGCATCCTGAGTACCGCGACCACCTTTCCCGAGCCTTCAGCGTTCCTGCCTACCCTGTGGCTGGCCATTCCGGTAATGGTATTTTCGTTCAACCACACGCCGATCATCTCGGCGTTTGCCGTTGATCAGAAACGCCAGTACGGCGAAAACGCCGAGGTCCGCAGTTCGCAGATACTGGCCCGCGCTCACGGCTTGATGGTCGTGATGGTGCTGTTCTTCGTGTTCAGTTGCGTATTGACGCTGTCGCCAGCCCAATTGGCCGAGGCCAAGGCACAGAACATTTCTATCCTCTCCTACCTGGCCAACCACTTCAACAACCCGACCATCGCCTTCGTGGCGCCGCTGATTGCGTTTGTGGCTATTTCCAAATCGTTTCTCGGCCACTACATCGGTGCAAGCGAGGGCCTGAAAGGGCTGGTTCTGAAAACCGGGCGGCGTCCTGCACCGAAGGCGCTGGATCGTCTGACAGCAGCCTTCATGCTGGTGGTGTGCTGGCTGGTAGCAACGCTGAACCCGAGCATTCTGGGCATGATCGAGACCCTGGGCGGGCCGGTGATTTCGGCGCTGCTGTTCCTGATGCCGATGTATGCCGTCTACAAAGTACCCGCCATGCGTAAATATGCAGGTGCATGGTCGAACTACTTTGTGGTGGCCGCCGGTGTGGTGGCGATCTCTGCACTGATCTTTTCGCTGACACGCTGAACCCGGCAGACATGACCCTGGAAGCTGCGCTGATATAACAGCGCAGCCTTTGGCCGGGCTCTGCAATCAGGGTCAATCCACAGGTTCGGGATACAACGGCCTGGACAAATGCATGATGCTGGCATAGTCGTAGACGTACTGGCGTCCCGCATGGCTGGTCGAACGCAGTTGGTCGATCAGCTGTCGCTCTTTCTTGTTCAGGTATCTCAACGCCGGATCTTGACTGGACTTCAGGCGATCACGTTCATGGGCGTCAGGGAAAGCGATGACGTTCGTCATGAAAAATCTCCTTGGGTTTTAGTCCTTGTTTGCTTTGATGTTGCCCCGGTTGCGGTGGTGATGGCGACGCTTCACCTTACCCACAAAAACTTGGTGCGATCAACCCTGCAGATGCCGGGTGTGTCACATCGTTTGTATGATCTCGTAGGATTGTCCGCTGCCGTTGATGACAATCTGTACGGCATCGTCTTCGAATTTGCCCAGCAGGCTCTGCCCCAGCGGGGCCCTGGCAGTGATGACTGTGACCAGTTGCTCACCTGCGCTGACCTTCAGACCAGCAGCATCAGGGCCGAGAAACAGGTATTGCGTCTGACCGCTCAGGGCTTCGACAGCGATCAGATCACCGGTCTGAATGCCGCGTGATTCATCGAATGGCTTGAGCGACCATTTCCGATACGCCGCCAGCGACTGGCGAATCTCCTCGACACGCCGTGCCTGGCCTGCTGCCAGATACGATGCTTCCAGTCCCAGCGTGTCGTATTTGTTCTCGGCAATGTTCTCTTCGTGGGTTGCCGTTTCGTAGGCGGTCTGTGCCGCCCGTTGCGCGATGTCCAGATCAATTTCCAGCTTGTCGATGATCGATTGCAGCACGTCCTGCTTGTTCATGGTTTATCCGCAGTACTGATTGATGCTGGCGCGACTTTTTTCGCTCGGCGCAGTGCGGTCCTGCTGAATCCAGAAATCACACTTGGAACGGTTGAAGGTACGCTGCTGTTGTTCCTGAGCCTGTTCACGGGCCTGACGGGCCTCGCTTTCACGCAGGCTTTGCTCGTATTTGCGGAACATTTCAGTCTGCGGGGCGGACGGCGCGGCATTTTTTTGTGCAGGCGGGGCGGTGAGCTGGGCGGCGGCGTTTTCCAACGCCTGGGTTTGCGCCGGGGGCAGGCTCTTGTAATACAGCAGAGCGGTCAGGAACACCGCCATTGCGCCCAGCCAGATACCCAGCGCAATGCAGACAATCAATTTCAACGACACATACAGGTCGCGACGGCGGGTAGTGGATGACATGGCTGAACTCCTTGCAGGGCAACAGATGCGATTGTGCCATGCCTGATGGCCGGGCATGAAAACTGTGCTGTCCAGTGGCATCAGGCTGGTGGCAACGGGGCGTTCTGAACGACAATCAACGTTTTTTGCCATCCAGCCTCAGGGAGCCACGATGAAAGTCTCGTGGGACATTTTTTGCAGCGTAGTCGACAACTACGGTGATGCCGGCGTGACCTGGCGTCTGGCACGCCAGCTGGTTGCCGAGCAGGGTCTGCATGTGCGTTTATGGATCGACGACCTGTCGGCTTTCGTTCGCTTGTGTCCCGACGCTGATCTTAAGGCTCAGCAGCAATGGCAAGAGGGCGTGAGGGTGTGCCAGTGGCCCGCTGAATGGATAAACAGCGATATTCCTGACGTGGTCATCGAGGCCTTTGCCTGCCGCCTGCCGACGCCCTATACCGAGTCGATGCTGCAGCGTTCGCCAAGGCCGCTGTGGTTGAACCTTGAGTACCTCAGCGCCGAAGACTGGGTCTCGGGTTGCCACGGTTTGCCTTCGCCACAGTTGAACGGTTTGAAGAAGTTCTTTTTCTTTCCCGGATTTTCCGACGCCACGGGCGGCCTGCTGCGCGAAAGAAACCTGATCGAACAGCGCCAGCGATTTCAGCAAGACAAGGCCGCGAGGCAAGGTTTCTTGCAGGGGTTGGGTGTCGAGCCGTTGCCTGATGCCCGCTTGATCTCGGTATTTGCCTATGAAAATCCCGGGCTGGGCAGCTGGCTTGACGCGCTGGCCAGCGACACTCGGCCCAATCACATGCTGGTGCCGGAGGGACGCATCCTCACCGATCTGCAGCGCTGGCTGGGTGTCGGCGATGAGTTACACGCAGGTTTCATGCAGGTAAGGGGAGGGCTGACCGTGCAGGTGTTACCGTTCATCCGCCAGGAACGCTACGACCAACTGCTGTGGAGCTGCGATTTCAACGTCGTGCGCGGCGAAGACTCATTCGTCCGTGCGCAATGGGCGGGGCGGCCGATGCTCTGGCACATCTATCAGCAGGAAGACGACGCGCACCTGCCCAAGCTTGATGCGTTTTTAGCGCTCTACCTGGCGGGTCTTGAGCCTGAGGCGGCGCATGCTGTGAATCAGTTCTGGCAGAAGTGGAATATCGGCAGCGACCTGAGCGAAAGCTGGCTGGCACTCACCGAACACTGGGCTGAACTCGAAAAGCACGCCGGGCACTGGTGCCAGCAACAAGCCGCACAGACTGATCTTGCCACGGCGCTGGTGCAGTTTTATGGAAATTCGCTATGATACGCGGCCTTGATACAAGGCTCTGTACGAAAAAGGCCTGCGCAGGTTGTTTCTCGTACAGAGCCTTTGGTTAATTTCATCCAAATTCGGATATATGCAATGAAAACTGGTAAAGAGCTGAAACCCGGTACTGTGATCCGTCTCGAAAACGATCCTTGGCTGGTTCAGAAAGCTGAATTCACCAAATCCGGTCGTAACAGCGCGATCATGAAAACCAAGCTGAAAAACCTGCTGACCGGTTACAAGACCGAGATCGTTTACAGCGCCGACGACAAGCTGGACGACGTGATCCTTGATCGCAAGGAAGCCACCCTGTCTTTCATCAGCGGTGACACCTACACGTTCATGGACACCACTGACTACACCATGTACGAGCTGAACGCCGAAGACATCGAAAGCGTTCTGCCTTTCGTCGAAGAAGGCATGACCGACGTTTGTGAAGCCGTATTCTTCGAAGACCGTCTGGTTTCCGTAGAACTGCCGACTACTATCGTGCGTCAGGTCGACTACACCGAAGGCTCTGCTCGTGGCGACACGTCGGGCAAGGTCATGAAGCCTGCCAAACTGAAAAACGGTACCGAGCTGAGCGTTGCTGACTTCATCGAAATCGGCGACATGATCGAGATCGATACCCGTGAAGGCGGTTCCTACAAAGGCCGTGCGAAGTAAGCATGGTTTTGTAACCCCGTTACGCAAAAAACCCGCATCGCTGCGGGTTTTTTTACGGCTGAAGTTTGAGCCTCTGCCGTTATTTCGGGCGCTATTTCAGGTGTTCTTTCAACTCCTGAGACGCCTGCAGGATGGCAGAGCGGACAGCCGGGACCTGGCTGACCACGTTGAGCAGACCGTAGTCATGGATCATGCCGTTGTAACGTACCGCCGTGACCGGCACGCCCGCCTGATCCAGCTTGCGCGCATAGGCTTCGCCTTCATCACGCAGCACGTCGGCACTGGCGGTCTGAATCAGCGCCGGTGGCAGACCTTTCAGTTGTTCGGTGGTGGCGCGCAGCGGCGAGGCGTAGATCTCGTTACGTTGTGCGGCATCGGTGGTGTAGTTGTCCCAGAACCACTTCATCATGTTACGGGTCAGGAAGTGGCCTTCGGCGTATTGGTTGTATGAACCGTTATCAAAGTTGGCGTCAGTCACCGGCCACAGCAGCACCTGATACCTGAGCGCCGGAGTGCCTTTGTCTTTGGCCATCAGTGCAACGACCGCTGCCATGTTGCCACCCACGCTGTTACCCGCCACAGCCAGGCGCTTGCCGTCGACGTTGATTTCCTTGCCGTGCTCAGCTACCCATCTGGTCGCTGCGTAGGCCTGGTTGATTGCCGTCGGGTAATGTGCTTCGGGTGAAGGCGTGTAATTGACGAACACCGCTACCGCGCCCGAGCCCACGACCAGGTCGCGGACCAGTCGCTCGTGGGTCTGGAAATCACCCAGTACCCAGCCGCCGCCGTGGAAGAACATGAAAACCGGCAAGGTCCCTTTTACGCCAGCAGGGCGCACGATATTCAGGCTGATCGGCTGGCCATCGACATTGATGGTCTTTTCGCTGACATCGGCTTTGGGCAGCGTCAGTTTGACCCCCGCCTGTGCTCCGACCAGCACGGCCCTGGCATCTTTGGGCGACAACTGCTCGATGGGTTTGCCAGTGCCCGAATTCAAGGCATCGAGAAAGGCCTGAGTGTTGTGCTCGATGGCAGGATCGCCTGCGGCAAACGCGCTGCCGATCGACAGTGCGAGAAGCGTACCGGTCATGACTTTGCTGAAGTTCTTCATGTTCGTTCCCTTGCTCATGTTCGTATCTGTGGCCGGTGAGTTAGACGGTTACATGCAGGCGCACATCGACGTTGCCGCGCGTGGCGTTTGAGTAAGGGCAAACCACGTGAGCGGCATCGACCAGTTGCTGAGCGTCGGCTTGTTCAAGGCCGGGCAGGCTGACGTGCAGGTCGATGTCCAGACCGAAACCACCGGGAATCTGGCCGATCCCTACGTGGGCGGTAATCGAGGCGTCTGCCGGAATGCTGCGTTTGCTCTGACCAGCGACGAATTTCAGGGCACCGATGAAGCAGGCCGAATAACCGGCAGCGAACAGTTGCTCAGGGTTGGTGGCTGCGCCGCCAGCACCGCCGAGTTCTTTCGGAGTGGCCAGTTTGACGTCGAGAATCTTGTCGCTGGAAACGGCACGACCATCACGGCCGCCGGTGGCGGTTGCAACTGCGGTGTAAAGAGTGTCCATGATTTTTCCTCGTTTGATAGGGATTGTTGCGCAAAATACTTGCGCGCTAACTAATTGCAAGGCAAAGGTAGTTCACGGATAGTTAGCGCGCAAGCTAAATTTTGCGAAAAGTCGAAAGAGGTCGTTTTCGGGAGGAAGAAAGCTACCAGGGCGGGTAGCTGGAAATCTTGCCAGCCCCGTGGTGCACGGGGCTCTGGCGCAACGAACGGCAGGTCAGTCCGGGCCGGCGTGAGCCTTTTTCTTAAAGGCTCTGGTGCAGATGGTCACGCAAGTCCAACAACTGTGTCTGCAGGTCACGAAGCCTTTCCATGTTCAGGCCGCTCGCCGACAGAATACAGCCGGGTATGCTCAGTGCCTGGTGTTGCAGTGCACGACCTTGTTCAGTCAGGTGCAGCAATACCACGCGTTCGTCCTCTTTGCTGCGGGTGCGGCTGATAAAGCCCTCGCCCTCAAGACGCTTGAGCAAAGGTGTCAGAGAACCCGGATCGGTGAGCAGGCGAGTGCTGACATCACCGACGGTAAGCCCGTCTTTTTCCCACAGCACCATCATTGCCAGGTACTGCGGATAGGTCAGTCCCAGCGCCTGCAGCAGCGGCTTGTAAACCTTGGTCATCATCAATGAGGTGGAGTACAGGGCGAAACACAATTGGTTATCCAGTAGCAGCGAATCGCAATCGGCAGGTGCAGCGTGGGCAGGGTTTTCTTCGGCACTCATATCAGGTCCTCAAACTCAGTCGAATGAGTTTAACTTAGTGTTGCATTCTTTAATGTGCCAGATAATTCCGAGCGTGCAGGCTCAAAGCGCTGACAGCTTGCGCCGCGCGCAAAAAAACAGGTAACACCGGGTGTTGGTTGCGCGCAGGACTGCGTAGCATTTGGCCATCGACTGGGCGGGGACGTAGTGTGATTGAAATTGTGATGTTTGTGTTACTGGGTGCAGCGATGGGCACCCTGGGGGGGCTGTTCGGAATCGGTGGTGGTCTTGTGGCAATTCCTGCGCTGGGGGTGCTGTTCGGTCTGGATCAGCAACTGGCGCAAGGGACTGCGTTGTTGATGGTGCTGCCTAACGTGTTACTCGCCTTGTGGCGCTATAACCAGCGCAACCGGATTTTGCTGCGTAATGCGTTGATGTTGATCATTCCCAGTTTTATTTTTGCCTGGCTGACGTCGCTGCTGGCGGTGCGCGTGGATCCGCAAAGCATGCGCCTGGGCTTTGTCGGCTTTCTGGTGGTTCTGACCGTGTTCAACGTGGCGCAGATGTATTGGCGCGGCCATCAGGCCGGTAGCGGGTTGCGCCATGAAAAATGGCTATGGCTGCTGGGCGTCGGGTCGGGTATGACCGGAGGTCTGTTTGGCGTTGGCGGGGGAGTGGTGGCCACGCCGATCCTGACCAGCGTGTTTGGTACGACACAGGTTGTGGCGCAAGGGTTGGCGCTGTCCCTCGCAGCCCCGAGCACCGGGATCACGCTGGTTACCTACGCGCTGCACGATCACGTCAACTGGTCGATGGGCATTCCATTGGCCATTGGTGGTCTGGCGAGCATCAGTTGGGGTGTCAAGCTGGCGCACTCGCTGCCGGAGCGAACGCTGCGCCTGATGTTCTGCGTGTTTCTGGTGCTCTGCGCAGTCATTCTCGCGCTCAAGGTTTGAAGCCGTCGATGATGTAGTCGGCCATGCATTCGGTGATGGGCGAGGGGTTTTTCGGATTGCGCAGCAGTACGATGCTTGCCGTTGGCAGCTCGGGCAATTGTTCGGCCGCGCCGATGATGCGCAAATCTGCAGTGATCAGGCTTTGAAACTGTGCAGTGACTGCCAGGCCCGCGCTGACCACTGCTGTGATTGCTGCCATGCTGGAGCTGCTGTAGGCGATGCGGTAATCACGCTCCACGCTGTCCAGGGCGTTGCACGCCCAGTCGCGACAGAAGCAGTGTGTATTGAACATCGCCAGCGGAATGGGGTTTTGCTCATGCGGAGCAAAACCGCTGGCTTCCATCCAGACCAGGCGCTCGTGACGCAACAGCGTACCGATCTCGGTGCCGGGCTTGCGCGTGACGATGGTCAGGTCCAGGTCATTGCGTTGCAGCAGCAGGTCGGAGGGTTCGCAATGCACCTCTACCTGAACCAGCGGGTAGGCCTGTGCGAACTGCGAAAGTATGCCGGGCAGAAAGCGCATCACGTAGTCGTCGGGCGAGCCGATTTTTACCACGCCAATCATGTGTGGCTCGCGCAGCGTATTGAACACCTCACTGTGCAGCTTGAGGATGCGCCGCGCATAGCCAAGTAACACCTGGCCCTCTGCCGTCAGGTTCAGGGTCCGGCCTTCACGCTGGAACAGTTGACGCTGTACGACATCCTCTTCGAGGCGTTTCATCTGCATGCTGACCGCCGATTGCGTGCGGTTGACCACCTCGCCTGCGCGAGTGAAACCGCCGTGATCGGCAATAGCCACAAAGGTGCGCAGCAGCTCGGTGTCTATGCCTGGGTAACGGGTGCCCGAATAGCTGGCCAATACATCAACCTCCCAGATGCACTGCATAAGAAACATTCGTTGGATTGATCTTATGTCAGGCGCGAGACTTTAGTCATCTCACACGGAGGGCAAGATGATGAATGGTCAAAAAGAGTCTGTATTGATCGCAAGACCTGCCGGGCATGCTCAGCCTGGCAAGGCGTTGGTGTGGTTGAAGCATCACTTGCAGCGCTGGCTGGAGCTGTACCGTCAACGCCGCTATCTGGCGCGGATGAGTGATGACACGCTGAAGGACCTGGGGCTGAGTCGGGCCGACATTCAGCAGGAAGCCGAGCGTCCGTTTTGGGATGACCCGCTCAAGCGCTGAGCGGGCCGCTTGCTCTGCTTAGCGCCGGACCTGCTTCAGGGTTTCGGCAATCAGGAACGCCAGCTCCAGTGACTGATCGGCGTTCATGCGCGGGTCGCAGTGGGTGTGGTAGCGATCCGAAAGACCATCTTCGGTGATGGGGCGGGCGCCGCCGATGCATTCGGTGACGTTTTGCCCGGTCATTTCGATATGGATGCCTCCGGCATAAGTGCCTTCAGCCTGATGCACTTGAAAGAACTGCTTCACTT
This sequence comes from Pseudomonas savastanoi, assembly GCF_020917325.1. Taxonomy (NCBI): domain Bacteria; kingdom Pseudomonadati; phylum Pseudomonadota; class Gammaproteobacteria; order Pseudomonadales; family Pseudomonadaceae; genus Pseudomonas; species Pseudomonas savastanoi. Next base: position 4,269,767 of record NZ_CP076652.1, on the reverse strand, counting down.
CGCCGAGGATCTGCGCAAAGTCGCGGGTTTTGTAGCCGCTGCTGGCCTTGATGGTGTTGCCGTGCATCGGGTCGGAGCTCCACAGCACTTTGCGGCCTTCGCGCTCGACCGCACGAATCAGCTGTGGCAGGTGATCGCCGACCTTGTTTGCACCCATCCGCGCGATCAGGTTGAGACGGCCCGGATCGTTGTCAGGGTTGAGGATGTCGATCAGACGAATCAGGTCGTCGGTGTTCATGCTCGGGCCGACCTTGACGCCGATCGGGTTGTTCACCCCGCGCAGGAATTCGACATGCGCGCCGTCCAGTTGCCGGGTACGGTCGCCGATCCACAGCATGTGTGCCGAGCAATCGTAGTAATCATTGGTCAGGCTGTCGCGCCGCACGAAGGCTTCTTCGTAATTGAGCAGCAATGCCTCGTGGGCGGTGAAAAAACTGGTTTCACGCAGTTGCGGCGAGCTGTCCATGCCGCAGGCGCGCATGAACGCAAGCGTTTCATCGATGCGTCCGGCCAGCTGGCTGTATTTTTCGGCCAGCGCCGAGTTAGCGATGAAGTCCAGATTCCACTTGTGCACTTGATGCAGGTCGGCAAACCCGCCCTGGGCGAAAGCGCGCAACAGGTTCAGGGTGGCGGTGGACTGGTTATAGGCTTGCAGCAGGCGTTCGGGGTCTGGCACACGGCTTTTCTCATCGAAGCCGATACCGTTGACGATGTCACCGCGATACGCCGGGAGCGTTACGCCGTCGATGATTTCGTCGTTGGCCGAGCGAGGTTTGGCAAATTGTCCGGCCATGCGTCCGACTTTCACCACCGGGCAACCGGCGGCGAAGGTCATGACGATGGCCATCTGCAACAGCACCTTGAACGTGTCGCGAATCTTGGCTGCGGAAAACTCCATGAAGCTTTCCGCGCAGTCGCCGCCCTGTAGCAGGAACGCGCGACCCTGGGTCACTTCGGCAAACTGGCGGCGCAACTCTCGGGCTTCGCCGGCAAACACCAGCGGCGGATAGCTGGCCAGGGTCTGTTCGACCTTCAGCAGGTGCGCGGCGTCAGGGTAGTGAGGTTGCTGCTGAATCGGCAGTGCCCGCCAGCTGTCGGGGCTCCAGGGTTGGCTCATTATTGGCTCTAGGGTTGTGCAATCGGGCCAGCATGTTAGCAGTTCGCCGTTGCTCTGCCAGCGTAGGGCAGACCACCGGGATGGCATAGCGCCCGGCAATGTGTGACAAAGCCGCGCGCTTGCCGGACAATTCGCGTTTTGCGCTCGGCGCAGCGATGACCAGGAACGGTAATGACGGAAGAGCGTGAGCGCGTAGAACGAATTCTGGCCGAGGTCCACGACGACTTCGGCATGATCCGCGTGCTGGAAGTGGAGGATTACCGCTTTCTGGAGTTTGGCGAGGCCATCGAGCAGAGCTGCACGTTTACGGCTGACCCGAGCTGGCTGGAATACGACTATACCCGCGCGATGCTGATCGGCGCACTGTGTCACGATGCGCCGGACAGCGCGCTGTTTCTGGGGCTGGGTGCGGGTACGCTGACCCAGGCCTGCATGAAGTTCCTGCCGCTTGAAGACGTTGAAGTCATCGAGCTTCGCCCTGATGTGCCGCGCCTGGCCATGGAGTTCATGGGGCTCGATGACGATCCGCGTCTGTATATCCGCATCGGCGATGCGCTGGAGTTGCTGGACAGCGCAGAGCCTGCCGACCTGATCTTTGTCGACCTTTACACCGATGTCGGGCCGGGCGTCGGGCATTTGGCCTGGAATTTTTTGCAGGGCTGCCAGCAACGCCTCAATCCCGGTGGCTGGCTGATCATCAACCAGTGGGCCACCGACGACGGCAAACCGCTGGGTGCAGCCTTGCTGCGGGGTTTGTACCACCGTCATTACTGGGAGCTGCCGGTAAAGGAGGGCAACGTCATTCTGATCGTGCCTGCCGACCTCGATCAGACGCTGGATATCGAGGCACTGAGTTCGCGTGCCGAGGCACTTGCGCCGCATCTGGGGTACTCGCTGGAGTCGTTGATCAGAGCGGTCCGTTCCGCGACCTGAAAGGGCGAAGCATGTGCTGACTGTTCTGAAATCAGGGGTGAGACAATTCGCCACACCCCGCAGGTCGGGATGCCGGCCATCCGCAAGAGCAGATTAAACGTTTAAGCGGCAACGCCCGCAATCTCGGGCCCGCGCCCTTGTCGGCCAGCCCTCTGCCCGGACCAAGGGCCTTGGGTTGCTCAAGGATGGCGCAATGTTTCGCAAAAAAAGACTCACTAAGGTGCGTATTTCCGGTATAGTGCGCGCCGGCCTTAACAGGGCCCTCGTCAAGGTATTGCAGTACCCCGAAGCCAGCTTCGGTTGCTTGTTCGCACAACGGACTAGCCTGGACGATCCATTCATCAAACGTTTTCGCAAATCCCCGCCGACAAAGCAGCCAGGGTGACCTCAAGGTCGTACACGGCACGCGCAGCTTTGAAGCATGGGTCTTTGCGGATGCACTAGAGGCAGACCCATGACCCAGGAAATCGGCGGCTTCGCCGCTCTCGAACTTCATCCAAATATCGTTGCAGCAGTCGTCGCCACTGGCTACGAAGAGCCTTCGGCCATTCAGCAGCAATCGATCCCGATTATTCTCGCCGGTCACGACATGATTGGTCAGGCGCAAACCGGTACGGGTAAAACCGCCGCGTTCGCACTGCCTATCCTGCATCGCATCGACCCGAGCAAGCGCGAGCCGCAAGCACTGATCCTGGCCCCGACCCGCGAACTGGCACTTCAGGTTGCCACCGCGTTCGAGACCTACGCAAAACAAATGCCGGGCGTGACCGTTGTAGCGGTCTACGGCGGCGCGCCAATGGGCCCGCAGCTCAAGGCTATCCGCAACGGCGCACAAATTGTTGTCGCCACCCCTGGCCGTCTCTGCGACCACCTGCGTCGTGACGAGAAAGTCCTGGCAACCGTGAACCATCTGGTTCTCGATGAAGCAGACGAAATGCTCAAGCTGGGCTTCATGGACGACCTCGAAGTCATCTTCAAGGCCATGCCTGAAACCCGCCAGACCGTACTGTTCTCGGCAACGCTGCCACAGTCGATCCGTGCCATCGCCGAGCGCCATCTGCGTGATCCGAAGCACGTCAAGATCCAGACCAAGACCCAGACCGTTACCGCGATCGAGCAGGCTCATCTGCTGGTTCACGCTGACCAGAAGACCTCGGCTGTATTGAGCCTGCTGGAAGTCGAAGACTTCGACGCCCTGATCATGTTCGTCCGCACCAAGCAGGCGACCCTGGACCTGGCAAGCGCCCTTGAAGCCAAAGGCTACAAGGCTGCTGCACTGAACGGTGACATCGCTCAGAACCAGCGCGAGCGCGTTATCGATTCCCTCAAGGATGGCCGTCTGGACATCGTTGTAGCGACCGACGTTGCTGCCCGTGGTCTTGACGTTCCGCGTATCACCCACGTATTCAACGTGGACATGCCTTACGATCCAGAGTCCTACGTTCACCGTATCGGCCGTACCGGTCGTGCCGGTCGCGAAGGTCGTGCACTGCTGCTGGTAACTCCTCGCGAGCGCCGCATGCTGCAGGTGATCGAGCGTGTTACCGGTCAGAAGGTTGCGGAAGTCCGCCTGCCGGATGCCCAGGCCGTTCTGGATGCACGCATCAAGAAGCTGACCAACAGCCTGTCGCCACTGGTCGCTGATGCCGAATCGACTCACGGTGATCTGCTCGATCGTCTGACTGCCGACATCGGCTGCAGCCCGCGTGCCCTTGCTGCTGCACTGCTGCGCAAGGCTACCAACGGTCAGGCACTGACCCTGGCAGCCATCGAGCGCGAGCGTCCACTGGTTCCGAACAACGCCCCGCGCGGTGATCGTCCAGAGCGCAGCAGCGACCGTGGTGATCGTCCTGAGCGTGAGCGTCGTGCGCCGGTTCCATTGGCCGAAGGCCGTGCTCGTTGCCGTACCGCGCTGGGTGCGCGTGATGGTATCGCTGCCAAGAACCTGCTGGGTGCCATCCTCAACGAAGGCGGCCTGGCCCGCGAAGCTATCGGCCGCATCCAGGTGCGTGACAGCTTCAGCCTGGTCGAGCTGCCGGAAGATGGTCTTGAGCGTCTGCTGACCAAGCTCAAGGACACCCGTGTTGCTGGCAAGCAGCTCAAGCTGCGTCGCTATCGCGAAGACTGATCGGCTTCTGAGCTGATAGGTCAATAAAAAATCCCCGACTGGTTCGGGGATTTTTTTGCGCTGAATTCAGGCGACTCGGCGTTTTCGGATTCAGCCGAACCGATAGATATCCATTCCGAGCGCCCCCATAGTGAAGCCTTGATGGGCAACACTGAATGCTCCGCCTGCGCCCCGTGCGAAATACAGCGGCAGCAAATGCTCGTCACTCGGGTGCGCTCGCATCGCATGGGGGGCGAGACTGCGGTAGTGGTGCAGGGCGGCTTCATCTTCTTTTTGCAGCTTGTCGATCATCCAGTCACGAAACGTCACAGCCCATGGCTCTGCGCTTCCGGGGCCGGCGTTCCAGTCCAGATCGCGCAGGTTATGCGTGATGCTGCCAGAGCCGATAATCAATACACCCTGTTCGCGCAGGCTGGCCAGCGCGCGGCCTACCCGTGTCTGGAGCTCGGGCCCCTGAAGGCTAGGCAGTGAGATCTGCACCACCGGAATATCGGCGTTCGGGTACATCAACGACAAGGGCACCCAGACGCCGTGGTCGAACGGTCGTCTGCTGTCGATGCGTGCGGGCAGATCGCTGGCGGCCAGCAGCTCGACTATTGTGCGGCTCAGTTCAGGCAGACCTTTCGCCGGGTATTGCACCGCAAACAATTCAGCTGCAAAACCGCCGAAATCATGCCAGGTCTCGGGTTGTGGGTTGCCGTTGACGATCAGTTCGTGGCTTTCCCAGTGTGCAGACACCACTACGATGGCGCGAGGCCTGGGCAAGCTGGCGGCCAATCGCGTCAGGGCGGGGCCACTCTCGCCGGGCTCCAGCGCGAGCATGGGGGAGCCATGGGAAATAAACAGGCTTGGGAACATTTAACGCTCCAGAATATGAGAATGCCCCATAGTCGTTCATTCTCATGATCTAAATCTAATATAAGTTATGGCGCTTTTTGATCGAATTTTCAGGAGGTTTCATGCAGGCGGATTTTTGGCTGCAGCGCTGGCAGGCAGGACAGATTGGCTTTCATCAGGCGCAGGTCAATCAGGACCTGCGACAGCATTGGCCTCATTTGAGACTTGAGCCTGGGGCTCGGGTTCTGGTGCCGTTGTGCGGCAAAAGCCTGGATATGAACTGGTTGATAGAGCAAGGTTGCTACGTAGTCGGCGCAGAGCTTTCCGAGGCAGCGGTAGCAGGCTATTTCAATGAGCGCGGTGTGCAACCGCAAATCACGCGCAAGGGCGACTTCAGCGTCTATGCAGCGCCGGGCATCGAAATCTGGTGCGGCGATTTTTTCGCCCTGACGGCGCACGATATTGGCCACTGCACAGCCTTTTATGACCGTGCCGCCTTGATTGCCTTGCCCTCGGGCATGCGCGAGCACTATGTGCAGCAGCTTGAAGCGTTGATGCCTCAGGCATGCAGTGGCCTGCTGGTCACCCTTGAATACGACCAAAACCTGCTCGAAGGCCCGCCATTCTCCGTGCCGCACACGTGGCTGCAGGCGTTTGTATCCGGAAGCTGGGAAATCACGAAGGTCAGCGAGCAAGATGCGCTACACAGCAGTCCCAAGGCGTTGAGGGCCGGATTGGAGCGCATGGATGAGCACGTTTATAGGTTGGAGCGTCAATCGCGCTGAGTTGGGCCTGAATTCTTCTCCGATCGCAGAACCGTGTGACGCAGAGCGTCACGAACTGCATTCCCATGCGGAGCGTGTGCAACGAGAGGTGTCCGGTAGAACACCTCTCATTGCTGTGCGCGGGGCGAAAGCTATCGCGTTGGTAGGATCAACCGCGGCGGCGCAGGGCCTCGATGCGTTGCTCCAGCGGCGGGTGGCTCATGAACAACCCTGCCAGGCCTTTCTTCAGACCGGCGTTGATACCGAACGCCGTCAGGCTGTCAGGCATGTTCACCGGTACGCCCTGTTCTGAACGCAGGCGTTGCAGCGCACCGATCATCGCGTCCGTACCGGCCAGTCGGGCACCTGCGTCGTCAGCGCGGAATTCGCGTTTGCGCGAGAACCACATGACGATGGCGCTGGCCAGAAAGCCCAATACCAGCTCGGCGAAAATCGTCGTGATGTAGTAGGCAATACCCTGACCGTTCTCGGTCTTGAAGATCACCTTGTCGACGAAGTTGCCGATGATGCGGGCAAAGAACATCACAAACGTGTTCACCACACCCTGCACCAGCGCCAGTGTGACCATGTCGCCGTTGGCAACGTGGCCGATTTCGTGCGCCAGTACGGCTTTCACCTCATCCGGCGAGAACCGCTCGAGCAGGCCCTGGCTTACCGCAACCAGTGCATCGTTCTTGTTCCAGCCCGTGGCGAATGCGTTGGCTTCATACGCCGGGAAAATACCGACTTCCGGCATCTTGATGCCCGCATCGCGGGACAGTTGTTCAACGGTCTGCAGCAACCATTGCTCATGGCGGGTGCGAGGCTGACTGATGATCTGAGTGCCGGTACTCATTTTCGCCATCCACTTGGAGATGAACAGCGAGAACAACGAGCCCGCGAAACCGAACACAGCGCAGAAAACCAGCAGCTGATTGAGGTTCAGATCAACCCCGTTGGCCGCCATGAACCCATTGAAGCCAAAAAGGCTCAGGGTGATGCTGGCAATCAGCACGACCGCAAGGTTAGTGGCCAAAAACAGCAAAATGCGCATCATGGTCGAAACGTTCTCCTCAGGTAAATATGTAACTCGATGCCGGGTATATAAGGTGATGCCCGCTGCTATTCAACAGAGGGACTATTTCAAACTGTGTCCTCTTCACGCAATCGATGGTAATCCCGCAAAGCTGAACGGTGCCTGAGCCAGAGTGGTCGATGCCTGAAGGGTTGAGGGCGGGGCGCTCATGCTGTTTTGGCAGGGCACAAATAAACTGCCCCGAACAGGTCGGGGCAGGGATGCGGCGCGAGAGGGGGCGGTGTCTGTTTACTGACGATAACCCTTCAGGAAGTTACCGATGCGGCCAATGGCCTGCTCCAGCTCATCAACGCGCGGCAAGGTCACGACGCGGAAGTGATCAGGGTAGGGCCAGTTGAACGCCGTGCCTTGAACCACCAGCAGTTTTTCCGAGAGCAGCAGATCGAGGACGAACTTCTCGTCGTTGAAGATCGGGCAGACCTTCGGGTCGATACGCGGGAACGCATACAGCGCGCCCATCGGCTTGACGCAGCTGACGCCGGGAATATCGTTGAGCAGCTCCCAGGTGCGGTTTCGTTGCTCCAGCAGACGGCCTGGCGGCAGGATCAGGTCATTGATGCTCTGATAGCCGCCCAGTGCGGTCTGGATGGCGTGCTGGCTCGGCACGTTGGCACACAGGCGCATGTTGGCCAGGATGTCGATGCCCTCGATGTAGCTCTGCGCGTTGTGTTTCGGCCCGGAAATGGCAATCCAGCCGGAGCGAAAGCCTGCGACCCGATACGACTTGGACAAACCGTTGAAGGTCAGGCACAGCAGGTCCGGCGCCAGCGAGGCAGTGCAAATGTGCACGGCGTCGTCGTAGAGGATCTTGTCGTAGATTTCGTCGGAGAACACCACCAGATTATGCTGGCGAGCCAGCTCCAGCATGCCCAGCAATACCTCGCGGGAATACACCGCGCCGGTCGGGTTGTTCGGGTTGATGATCACCATGGCCTTGGTGTTCGGGGTGATTTTGGCCTTGATGTCTTCAAGGTCCGGCCACCAGTTGGCCTGCTCGTCGCACAGATAATGCACCGGGCTGCCACCGGACAGCGCTACTGCCGCAGTCCACAATGGGTAGTCGGGTGCCGGAACCAGCACTTCGTCGCCGTTGTTGAGCAACGCCTGCATCGACATCACGATCAGCTCGGACACGCCGTTGCCCAGATAGATGTCTTCGATGCCGACGCCTTCCACCTGCTTCTGCTGGTAATACTGCATCACAGCCTTGCGGGCGCTGAACAGGCCCTTGGAGTCGCTGTAGCCCTGGGCAGTCGGCAGGTTGCGGATCACGTCCTGAAGGATTTCGTCCGGCGCCTCGAAACCAAACGGTGCCGGGTTGCCGATGTTCAGCTTGAGGATGCGATGGCCTTCCTCCTCCAGGCGTTTGGCGTGCTTGAGCACCGGCCCGCGAATGTCGTAGCAGACGTTTGCGAGCTTGTTCGATTTGTTGAACTGCATGGTGATGATCCCGAAAATGGACGAGCTGTTGCCGGCTTGCAATGAAGGTCGCAGCACGTTCGCCATGAAAATGGGTTTGTATGCGACAAACGCGGGTGCCAGACTGACGTCTGACCTGGCGCAATCATACGTGCCACCTGATCTGTGGAAAAGGTACAGATCGGGGTTTTTCGAATTCGGAGGTGTACCTGTGGACAAGTTGCATAAAACGCTTGAGGAGTGGAAAGAGATGCTCGACCCGGCGCAGTATCAGGTTTGCCGCCTGAAAGGCACCGAGCGGCCGTTTTCCGGTAAGTACAACGAGACAAAGACAGAAGGCGTCTACCACTGCATCTGCTGCAATGAGCCGCTGTTCGATTCCACCACCAAGTTCGATTCGGGCTGCGGCTGGCCCAGCTTCTACGCACCGCTGGAAGGCAGCGCGGTGGTCGAAGTGCGCGATGTCAGCCACGGCATGATTCGTACCGAAGTGGTCTGTGCCAAATGCGACGCCCACCTGGGTCATGTGTTTCCCGATGGTCCGCCACCGACCGGGCTGCGTTACTGCATCAACTCGGTATGCCTGGACCTGGTCCCGCGCCAGTAGCCGTGAGATTGTTGTGCCGTTGCGTGCAGCGGCTCCGGGCTTATCGACCCGTATCAATACCGAAAATTGGCGTGCGCCGCGCTTCGTTGCAGGCTAACGTCAGTGCTCACATTCCGATCCAGCCACCGCCTGGTCTTGAGGCCTCCTTTGATGAGTGAAAACCTGCTGAGTATCCCGGTCACTACGATCAAGGGAGAACAGAAAACCCTGGCCGATTACGCTGGCAAGGCGGTGCTGGTAGTCAATACAGCCAGCAAATGCGGCTTCACCCCACAATATAAAGGCCTGGAAAAACTCTGGCTGGACTACAAGGATAAAGGGCTGGTGGTACTGGGGTTCCCTTGCAATCAGTTCGGCAAGCAGGAGCCGGGTGACGAAGGCGCTATTTCAGGGTTTTGCGAACTGAACTACGGGGTCAGCTTCCCGCTGTTCAAGAAGATCGACGTAAACGGCGCTCAGGCCCATCCCTTGTTCGTTCAACTCAAACAGCAGGCACCGGGGTTGCTGGGGACCGAGCGAATCAAGTGGAATTTCACCAAGTTCCTGATTGGCAGGGATGGCGCGCTGGTCAAGCGTTTCGCGCCGTTGACCAAACCCGAGGAACTGACCGGTGAAATCGAAGCGCTGCTGCGCTAAGCCGTTTCAGCGGATGTCAGCGATGGGAATCCACTGGTCCAGAATGCCCGCCAGTTCGGCGCGCCGGAACGGCTTGGCGAGGTAGTCGTTCATGCCTGCCGCCTTGCAGCGCTCTCGCTCATCGGGCATGGCGTTGGCGGTAAGCGCCACGATCGGCAGGTTTGGCCAGCGGCCGCTGCTGCGGATCTGGCGGCTGGCTTCATAGCCGTCCATGACCGGCATGTTGCAGTCCATCAACACTAGGTCAAAGTGGCCTTGCTCCAGTTGTTCCAGGGCCTCGCCGCCGTGACTGCTGATGATCACTTCGCACCCCAGCTTGCCGAGGATGCCCTTGGCCACTAGTTGATTGACCGGGTTGTCTTCCACCAACAGTACTCTGGCCATGCGCTGAGCCGTTTGCTCTGGCGCTTTTGTGTCCCTGACGCCTGTCTCTTCCTGACCGAGTACACGCCGCAGCGTGTGGTAAAGCGCGTTGCGCGCCAGTGGTCGAGCCTGCTGTTGCAGCGGGGCAAGGGCTGTAACCTGTTCGCCGGGCATGAAATTGCCATAGGCGGTGACCAGCAGGATCGGCACGGGTGTAGTGGGGCGAATCGCAAACAGGCATTCGGGGCAGTCGGTAATGACCAGGTCCGGGCTGCTGTCGAGGTCCACGTCTTCCGGGCGATCATCAATGCTGCGTCGCTTGAGATCGACCCCCCAGGTTGGCAGCAGGTTGCCAAGCAGCTCCACCAGGCCGCTGCCGGCCGAGCTGACCACAGTGACCCGGCCCCTGAGCGCGGTCTGAGTGACTGCGGACACATGCACCGGCAGCGGCAGCTCGGCGCAGAACTGACTGCCGAAGCCGGACTGCGACTGGATACTCAGCGTGCCATTCATGGCTTCACAGAGATTGTTGGTCAACGCCAGACCCAGCCCGGTGCCGCCATACTGCCGAGTGATGGCGGTTTCTGCCTGAGTGAACGGCTGGAAGATTTTCGCCTGGGCGTCCTGCGCAATCCCGATGCCGGTGTCGCGGACTTCGATGCGCACCCGGTTTTCTCCGCTGACATCCTTATGGTGAGTCAGACGTACATCCACGCGCCCGAAACGGGTGAATTTGAGTGCGTTGGACAGCAGGTTGCTGACGATCTGCCGCACACGGGTCGGGTCGCCGGTAACCATGGCCGGAAAGTCCGGCGCAATCAGGCAGGTCAGCTCTACGCTGGGCGCCGCGTTTTGTGACAGCAGGTTGGCGGTGTCTTCGATCAACACCCCCAGGTCGAAGGGAATGCGCTCGATCTCCAGATGACCGGCATCGAACTTGGACATGTCGAGAATATCGTTGAGCAGTTCGACCAGCACCTTGCCGGAGTCGTGGGCGATCATCAGTTGCTGGCGCTGCTCGGCGCTGAGCGGGCTGTCCAGTGACAGCGCGAGCATGCCCAGCAAGCCGTTGAGCGGCGTGCGGATTTCGTGGCTCATGTGCGCCAGAAACGCCGAGCGCGCATTGGCCATGTCCAGCGCCGTACTGCGTGCTATCTGCAGTTCCTCGTTGGATTCGCGCAGGCGTATGTTGCTGGCCTTGAGCTCATTGGTGCGTGCCGAAACAATGTTTTCCAGCTCGTTGAGATGTTCGGTCAGCCGATCTTCGGCCGCGCGCCGTCTGGAGAACTCGCTGCTCATGGTTTCGAACTGACGATTGAAGGTCGCGACCAATACGCCGATTTCATCCTGCTCATGGTGAGGCGGGCAGGTTATTTTTCCTTGGTCGGGGTTGCGCGGATCGCGACTGCTCAGTTCGCGGATCACCCTTACCAGCGGTTTGGTCAGGGTGGCATAGAACAGAATGGTCAGAATGCCGGCCAGCGCCAGGCTGCGCACGAAGCCGTTGAGCAAAGTGATCTCGGCGCGCTGCAGAAAGTGGCTGCCGAACGCGAAGGTGTCCACGGTCAGGTACAGTGTGCCGATGGTTTCATCCGGCAAATGGTTGAGGTGCAGTTTTTCCTGAAACTGGCGGCTTTCACCGAACAGCCAGTCGCTGAACACCCGATAGCGCCCTGTCGCCATGGGGCGTTCGACGCTTGCGAGCACGGCGTCATTGTTATCGGTCAGCCTGGCGCTGACTACGGCAGGGGAGCGCAGCAGCCCGAGTGTCAGCTCCTGAGCCAGCTCCGAGTCGATGTTGTAGGCAATGCGCGATGCCGGGTTCTGGATGATTTCCAGCAGTGATTTGATTTCGCGATTGATGGACGCGTCTTCGCTGGCATAATCGATTGCAATCTGGAACAGGCTCAGCAAGGTCCCCAGCGCGAAGCCGATCAGTACAGCCAGGCGCGCCTGCTTGAACGAAAGCCTGTTTTTGAGCGATATATCCATGAGTACTTACTGCCACTTCTGGTTGGCCAAGCATAGCTGATAGGCACTGCTGACCAATCAGTTAAATATAAGGAGATCCCGTGGATTCTCGGTTGGATGCTTTTCTGCAGCGCGCCGATGCCGTGCTGGCCCGGCTGGAACCGCTGTTGCCAGCCGTGCGCGAGCCGGTCGACTGGTCACAGACGCTTGCCGCGCGCTGGGTGCAAGAGGGCCGTAGCGGCTACCTGATGCCGTTGCAGGTGAGCCTGGATACGCGCCTGACCGATCTGATCGGCGTCGACCTGCAGCGCGATCAGTTAGGGCGCAATACACGTCAGTTTATCGATGGCCTGCCTGCCAACCATGCCTTGCTCTGGGGCTCGCGCGGCACCGGCAAGTCGTCCCTGATCCGCGCTCTGCTGGCCGAGCACGCCTCGGCCGGTCTGCGCCTGATCGAGATCGAGCGTGATCATCTGGGCGACTTGCCGCGTGTGGTCGAACAACTGCACAAACTGCCGCAGCGCTTTGTACTGTTCTGCGATGACCTGTCGTTCGAGTCGGGCGAGGGTGATTATCGCGTACTGAAAAGCGTGCTTGACGGCTCGCTGGAGCAGGCACCGGATAACGTATTGCTGTATGCCACCTCCAATCGCCGCCATCTGGTGCCCGAAAAGGAAAGCGACAACGTTGACTGGAAGCACGTCGACGGCGAGTTGCACCCCAGCGAGGCCGTGGAAGACAAGATCGCGTTGTCTGACCGCTTCGGCCTGTGGCTGTCGTTCTATCCATTCACTCAGGAGCATTACCTGAACGTGGTCGAGCACTGGATCACGCAACTGGCAGACAAAGCCGGCTTGCAATGGCAGCGCGACGAAAGCCTGGAAAAGGCTGCGATTCGCTGGGCGACCGCGCGTGGCAATCGCAATGGCCGCTGCGCATATCAATTTGCACGTTACTGGGTAGGACTTGAATTGTTGGAGCAACACACATGATCGATTTGCAAAACACCGGTGCCGGCCTCAATGGCTACGGTCTGCTGGCCGCCCAGCTTGAGGCATTGCTGGCAGACGAGCGCGACTTCATCGCCAATGCGGCGCAGTTCTCGGCATTCCTCTATACGCAGATCGACGATCTGAACTGGGCGGGTTTTTACCTCAATCGCAACGAAGAGTTGGTGCTGGGTCCGTTTCAGGGGCAGATTGCGTGCGTACGCATTCCCTTTGGTCGCGGCGTTTGCGGGGCGGCGGCGCAGAGTCGGCAAACCCAGCGTGTTCAGGACGTTCACGAGTTTCCAGGGCACATCGCCTGCGACAGCGCATCGAACAGCGAGCTGGTGGTGCCGTTGATCAAGGACGGGCGTCTGATCGGCGTGCTGGACCTGGACAGTCCGAGTGTGGGGCGTTTCAACGAGGTGGATCAGGCGGGGATCGAACGTCTGGCGGCTATCTTTCTGGCATCGACCGACTGTTGAGCCGCTCGACCTGCCGCTGTCCGGAGCATAGGTCCGGCAGCGGCGGGGCAGTCATCAATCGTAGATGACTTTCTTCTTCCATTCGGATTCGGTTTCGTCTGCCTTCAGGCCTTCGGTCAGCGCGTTGTCGTCGTCTTCGGATGGCGCGGTATTGGTCAGTACCATCGAGTTGGCGCGGGCCAGTTGTTTTTCCATCGCCAGCAACTGCTGTTGGTACGTCACCGGGTCCGGCTGGTTGCGCAAATACTGCACGCCGCGTTCGAACGCCAGACGAGCCTGGCCCGGCTGGTCCTGACTGAGGGCCATCTGACCGAGGTTATTGAAGAACTCGATGTGCAGCGTGACCAGAATCGTGCGGATTTCGCGGATCCAGTGTTTGGCTTCGCTGGTTTGCAGAAAGCCGTCATGCGCAGCGCGGGTCACCTGACCATGCAGGGCTTCCAGAAGGAAACGCACGTCCTTGGCCTTGGCTTCGGTCTGGATCGGCGTGACCGGGTTGGGGATGTCGATGCGTTCGCCCTTGCCGATCTGCTCTTCCAGCTCGCCGATGCGGTGCTTGAGTTGAGCGTTACCCTTGTCCAGGCTGAGCATGCGCTGCACGACGTTCAGTTCCAGACGCGTAAGCAGCAGCTTCAAGGCTGGCGACATCAACTGGCCGGGGAATACTTCGGTGATTTCGCTGCAGCGACGCAAGCGATCACTGAGTTCGACCTTGGTGCGGGCCTTCTCCAGTTTGCCGTTTTCAGCGACGTGATTCAGGTAGCCGATCGCGATGAGCAGAGCGATACCTGCTACTACCATCAGCGTGATCATGAGTGGAGTCACTGTGCAAACCTCATTTGTTCAATTAGTTTTAGTGCGAGTGTAGTGGCTAAGCACTACTGCGCATAGATGTCCCTCCTGGAGTTTGTCGGCATCTCTTCTATATAGATTAGGCAGCTGAATGATTGGCGACAGTCGGTCAGCGTCCGAACGGCATCGAAGTTATTGATTTCAATAAATTTTCACATGGGGGTTGACGACCCCTCAATCCATCCATAGAATGCGCGCCACTTACAGCGTAAAGCACACAGCGTAGCGCAAATAAGTAGTGAATGTTGTACGTGTGTCCCCTTCGTCTAGTGGCCTAGGACACCGCCCTTTCACGGCGGTAACAGGGGTTCGAGTCCCCTAGGGGACGCCATTGCGGGAATAGCTCAGTTGGTAGAGCACGACCTTGCCAAGGTCGGGGTCGCGAGTTCGAGTCTCGTTTCCCGCTCCAATTTTAAGCAGCTTTGCCTCCGGGCAGGGTTGAGTGAAACCAGAACACATCTTCGGATGATGTCTGGAACTGAAACACACACCATTGTGTTTCAGGCAGTGTCCCCTTCGTCTAGTGGCCTAGGACACCGCCCTTTCACGGCGGTAACAGGGGTTCGAGTCCCCTAGGGGACGCCATATTGCGGGAATAGCTCAGTTGGTAGAGCACGACCTTGCCAAGGTCGGGGTCGCGAGTTCGAGTCTCGTTTCCCGCTCCAAATTCACAAAAACGCCGCTCATCAGAGCGGCGTTTTTGTTTGTGCGTTTTAAGCATCTTTATAAAAGATCATCTTTCCCCGCGTGTCACGCTCAGCCCTGTCTGGATGCCAATAACTCGTCGAGCTCCGGCATCAGGGTCACGCTCTCCTGCTCATTGGGATCAGTACGCGCGACCAGAACCGTTGCTTCGCGCTCGTTGCTGCGGTTATAGGGCACATGCGGCATTCCCGCCGGGATATAAAAGAAGTCGCCTTGTTCCACGATGGCATGCTTTTCCAGCGACTCGCCATACCAGCAGCCGGTGGCTTCACTCAGGGCATAGATGGCGGTTTCATGCTCCTGATGTTTGTGAGCCTTGCCCCTGCCGCCGGGGGCAATTGTCAGCAGTTGCATATGGATATGTCGGGCACCTGCACTTTGTGCGGAGATGCCGACCTGATAATCCATACCCTGCTTGCCTTGAGAGGGCTTGGCGGGTTTCAAAAGGACACAATCAAGTTGATCACTGGCCACGGTTTTTTCCTCGCCTGATGCTCAATAGCGTTGATCCACCCGGCCCGCTGCCCGGCAAGGGCAGGGGGGGAGTGAATACTATGCCTTGTCGGGCGGAGCGTGGCTCAGGCGCAGGCGCCTATCAAGTGAAAGAAACGCCATGTCGGTCCCGGTAATGGGGCCTATGCATCAGGGCATCTGCGGCAGTTCATTGGGCCGCATGTCAAACACCAACACTTCTGCGTCAACGCCTTCGCTCAGGCTAATGACCTGTTCGTTGCGCAAACGCACCCCATCACCTTCGTCAAGCGGCTGCCCATTGAGCACCACACTGCCACGGGCGACATGCACGTAGGCATATCGGTTGGCAGCCAGTTCCAGGGTGGCAGTTTCATTGCCATTGAACAGACCGGCATACACACGAGCGTCCTGACGAACCTTGAGCGCACCGTTCTCGCCTTGCGGGGAAATGATCAACTGCAAATGACCGCGTTTCTGTTCAGCGCTGAAATGCTCCTGTTGATAGTTCGGGGTTGCGCCTGCAACATTCGGCACGATCCATATCTGCAGAAAATGCACGCCCTCGGTGTGCGAATGGTTGAACTCGCTGTGCGCCACGCCGCTGCCGGCACTCATCAATTGCACGTCGCCAGGACGAATCACCGACCCGGTGCCCAGCGTATCCTTGTGCTCCAGCGCACCTTCCAGCACGTAGGAAAAGATCTCCATGTCGCGGTGTGGGTGCTGGCCGAAACCTTTGCCCGCAATCACGCGGTCGTCGTTGATCACCAGCAGATCGGAAAAGCCCTGCTCCTGAGGGTTGCGATAACCGGCAAAGGAAAAGGTATGAAAGGATTTCAACCAGCCATGGTTGGCAGCGCCGCGGTCGGAAGCTTTACGAAGAGTCAGCATGATTCTTTCTCCATCCGTTTATCGACGCTGCATATTCAGCAATCGATCAAGTGAGACAAAGGTTACGGCTTATCGACTGTCGCAATAAGTAGCTGGAACATGAATGACTGTCTCGCTGTGGTTGACAGTAGCGAGTGGCACGTTACGCTCTGTCGAACAGCATTCAGCGTTCACTCAGGCCACGACACATGAACCCTTTTGAAGACATGCGGATTTTCTGCCAGGTCATGGAGTCCGGAAGCTTCACGGCGGCGTCCGACAAGCTGGGCCTGTCCAAGCAATTTGTCAGTCGGCGCCTGATGCAACTGGAGGAACGGCTGGGCGTACGTTTGCTCAACCGCTCGACGCGACGTCTGGATGTCACGCCGCTGGGGCAGAGTTATTACGAGTCTGCCCTGCGCCTGCTGGCCGAGGTCGAACAGGTCGAGCAGGGGGATTACCGGGCAGAACAGCGAGCCACGCGGCACCCTGCGCCTGAGTGCGCCGCTGTCGTTTGCCGTTGCGCATCTGGGCTGTCTGCTGCCGCTGTTTTTGCAGCGCTACCGCGACGTGGCGGTGGAGGTGGACCTGAGCGACCGTGCGGTGGACTTGATCAGCGAAGGCTATGACCTGGTGCTGCGTATCGGGGTGCTGGAAGACTCCAGCCTGATTGCCCGGCGCATTGCCTCGATTGATCGGGTCTACTGCGCCAGCCCTGCCTACCTGGCCGAGCGCGGTACGCCGCAAAAACCCGAAGATCTGCACGCTCATGATTGCCTGCCCTATGGCCACAGCCGTCAGGCGCAATGGCGTTTTCAGGTGCAGGGCAAGCCTTTGATATTGAACATCAGCGGGCGGATGCGCGCCAATAATGGCGAGCTGCTGAGAGACACGGCGGTGGCCGGGCTGGGCATCACCTACCTGCCGACGTTCATTGTTGGCGCGGCGCTGCGTGACGGCAGCCTGGTGCGGGTACTAGATGACTTGCGGCCCGAGCCCTTGACGCTGTCAGCGGTTTATCCCCAGCACCGTCAGGCCTCACGTCCAGTGCAGGCATTCATCGAATTCCTGCGCGAGCGTCTGGAATCAGGTGTCGAGCTCAATGAACC
The DNA here is from genome assembly GCF_020917325.1 of Pseudomonas savastanoi. Lineage (NCBI taxonomy): Bacteria > Pseudomonadati > Pseudomonadota > Gammaproteobacteria > Pseudomonadales > Pseudomonadaceae > Pseudomonas > Pseudomonas savastanoi. The sequence continues at coordinate 4,252,415 of NZ_CP076652.1, read as the reverse complement.
GCCTGGGTGAGCGCTTCGTCGGACAGGTTTAGATAATTTTTTTGCATCTTAGGCTAGAACAAAAATGAATTTAGCTAATTTTTGTTCGGGTGTTAGGGTCGTTGCCGATCAATTCGATCTGCCCGATGCTTCTGGAGACCCTGCCTGTGCCGACAACTATCATCTGCTGGAGCCAACGCCTGCTGACGGGCCTGGCGCTGGGCCTTGTGGCCACGCTGAACACCCAGGCTGCCGACCTGATTGTCGGTGATCAGAGTTACAGCGCCCGGACCGTGATGGAAGCGGCCGGTGTACTCAAGGATCTGCCCTACGAGCTTGAATGGAAGCAGTTCACCGCAGGCTCCCCGGTCGCCGAAGCGTTGAACGTCGGTAGCCTGGACATCGGTTTGCTGGGCGATTCGCCTGCGCTGTTCATGGGCGCGCTGGGTGCGCCGATCAAGGTCATCGGCGTATCGCGGCAGAACCTCGACGGCGTTGCGATTGTGGTGCGCAAGGATTCGCCGATCAAAACCGTCGCGGATCTGGCCGGCAAGAAAGTCGCCATCTGGAAAGGCTCGTTCAGCCAGCAACTGATGCTCACCGCGCTGGACAAGGCGGGTGTCTCCCGCGATGCCGTGGACTATCGCTACCTTAGTGCACTGGATTCCTCTCACGCGCTGGATGGCGGCTCGGTGGACGCGATTGCGACCTGGGAGCCCTATGTCACTCAACAGGAGCGTCAGGGCGCACGAATCATTGCAACTGCCGACGGCTTGATCCCTGCGCAAAGCTTTATTGTCGCCAACGATCAGGCCATCAAGGACAAGCGCGCGCAGATCAGCGATTTCCTGCAGCGCCTGCAAGCCGCGCGCGCCTGGTCGGTCAGCGACCCGCAGCACAATGAAATCTACGCCAACGCCTGGGCTGCGCTGACCAAAGCCGATGCACAAGTAGCGCGCCGCTGGTTTTCCCGCGCTCAGGTCGTGGTGGTGCCGATCACCCCGCAAGTGGTGGCAGGCGCACAGCAGACTATCGATTTTTTCAACAACGCCGGGCTGACCAAACGCTATCCTGCTGCCAGCGTGTTTGACGAGTCGTTCAATGCGGCGCTGGATAGCCAGACGCAGGTTGCCCGCTGAACGACTGCCTTGTCCTGGAGCCTTCACCATGAGTTTTACGTCATTGCATTGGGGTGTTTATCGCCCGCAGGTCGAGGGAGGCAAGTTGAAAGCCCTGCTGCCTGCGGAGTGGGACAAGGACCCTTCACCGATTGGCGATTCGGTTGCCGATGCCATTACCTCGCCTACACGCGTCATGCGCCCGGCGATACGTCGCAGTTTTCTTCAGCAGGCCGGCGGGCGACCCGATTTACGTGGGCAGGAGCCGTTCGTCGAGGTCTCCTGGGAGGTGGCGCTGGATCTGGTCGCCAGCGAGTTGCAGCGCGTCAGACGCGAGCACGGCAATCAGGCAATTTTTGGCGGCAGCTACGGCTGGGGCAGCGCAGGGCGTTTTCATCACGCACAAAGCCAGCTGCATCGCTTCCTCAACTGCATCGGCGGTTATGTCTTCAGTACCGACAGCTACAGCCTGGGGGCCGGGCGGGTACTGATGCCGCATATTGTCGGCAATATGGACTGGCTGCTGGCGGAGCATACGTCCTGGAAGAACCTAGCCGAGCACTGCGAGCTGTTCGTCGCCTTTGGTGGTTTGCCCGCCAAGAATGCGCAGACCAGCCCCGGTGGTGCCAGTGACCATCTGTTGGCCGACGCGTTGCAACGCATGTCCGACGCCGGAGTGGAGTTCGTCAACGTCAGCCCGCTGCATGATGACCTGGCTGGTCCGGCGCATAACCAGTGGCTGGCGGTACGCCCCGGCAGCGATACGGCGTTGATGATGGCGCTTGCCTGGGTATTGATCAGCGAAGGGCTGCACAACGAAGATTTCGTTCAGCGCTACACCGTGGGCTATGAGCGTTTTCGCGATTACCTGCTGGGTCACGTCGACGGCCAGCCTAAGGACCCGCAGTGGGCCGCAGCACTGACCGATATCCCTGCGCAGCAGATTGTCGACCTGGCGCGGCGCATGGCCAGTAAACGCACCATGATCAACGTCGCTTATTCATTGCAACGTTCTATACATGGCGAGCAACCGTTCTGGATGACCGTCACCCTTGCGGCGTTGTTGGGGCAGATCGGTTTGCCCGGTGGCGGCTTCGGCCTGGGTTATGGCTGCATGAACAACACCGGCAGCGGCCGCAAGGCGTTTTCCGGGCCGCGTTTTTCCCAGGGCAGCAACCCGGTCAAGGACTTCATCCCGGTCGCGCGGGTGACAGATATGTTGCTCAACCCCGGTACACCCTTCGATTACAACGGGCAGCAGCAGACTTACCCGGATATTCGCCTGGTGTACTGGGCGGGTGGCAATATCTTTCACCACCATCAAGACCTCAATCGGCTGCTGGAAGCGTGGCAGCGGCCGCAAACCATCATCGTTCACGAGCAGTTCTGGACCGCTCAGGCACGCTATGCCGATATCGTGCTGCCAGCCACCACGGCGCTGGAACGCAATGACATCGGCAGCTCGGCGTCTGATCGTTTCATGATTGCGATGCAGCAGGCCATCGAGCCGGTGGGCGAGTCTCGTGATGACTATTCGATTCTGGCCGGGCTGGCCGAGCGGCTGGGTGTGGCACAGGCGTTTACCGAAGGTCGTGATGCCCAGGCCTGGCTGCATTTTATTTACGATGAGTCTCGGCAGCGCGCTGAAACCTTTGGTATTACCCTGCCGGATTTCGAGCAGTTCTGGCGTGACGGATTACTGGAAATAGACTATCCCCAGACCGATAACGTACTGCTCAAGTCCTTTCGCGATGACCCTGACGCGCATCCACTGCCGACGCCGTCCGGGCGTATCGAAATTTTCTCCGAGCGCATCGCAGGCTTCGCTTATGCGGACTGTCCTGGCCATCCGGTATGGCTGGATAAACCTGCGCCTACCCACGCGCTGCACCTGCTGTCCAATCAACCCAAAACCCGCCTGCACAGTCAGTACGACCACGGCAGCTACAGCCGTTCCTCGAAAATTCAGGCACGCGAGCCGCTGACCCTGAACCCGCTGGATGCGCAAATGCGCGGGCTGGTCGATGGCGATGTGGTCAAGGTCTTCAACGAGCGGGGCGCGTTTCTGGCCGGCGTAATCGTATCGGACAATATTCGGCCCGGCGTGGTGCAGATTGCCACCGGTGCCTGGTTCGATCCATTGGTGCATGGCGAGCCGGGCAGCCTGGAAAAGCACGGCAACCCTAATGTGATCACCCAGGACATCGGTGCTTCCAGCCTGTCGCAAGGGTGTGCGGCGCAGACCGCGTCGGTGGACATCGTCAAATGGAATCAGGCGCTGCCCCCAGTGACGGCGTTCGAGCCGCCGTCACTGCTCTGAGCGCGTTTTACTGCTCTTTATTACGTGCCGCAAAAACCGCCTTGCCCACACCCGCCAATACCGCGTCGTTCTGCGGCGTATGTACCCGGCCGCACAGCACGTTGCGGTAGTGGCGCTGCAGCGGGTTGCTGCGTGAAAGTCCCGGATTCCCCGAGGCCTCGATGGCCAGTTCCACCGCACGGATAGCGTTGCCGGTCACCAGGTATTTGATCTGTGCAGCATGCTGTGCGGGCGTGTGGCCCTGGGCCGCGGACTGCAGCAGGCTCTGGTTGGCGAACAGCAAGGTGTCGATCTGCCCGACGGTTTCCTGAAAGCGCGGCAGGGTCGACAGCGTAGCCCCGAGGTTGGACGGCTTGCGCTGTTCCAGCCAGTGCACCAGCCAGTCGCGGGCGGAGTGGGCGATGCCGTCGTAGACCGACGACAGCAGCACCGACATCCACAGCATGCCCGACCCATCAAGTTCGGATTGCGGGGCGCTCCACGGGCTGACGCTGACGGCATGATCAAGCGGCACCAGCACGTCGTCGAAGCGGACTTCGTGGCTGCTGGTGGCGCGCATGCCCAAGTGGTCCCAGTCCTCGATGATCCTGATGCCCGGCGTGTCCTTGTGGACCAGCCAGCTGCCCACCAGCGGGTCATCGTCGTCGCTGCGCGCCCATACGGCGAACCAGGTCAGGCCATGACTGCCGGTGGAGTAGATCTTGCTTCCGCTGATGCGCCAGCCGTCGGCGCTGCGGCGCGCGACGGTGCCCGGCAGGCCGCCACGCGCAGGGGTGCCCAGGTCCGGCTCGACGCGCAGGGCATTGATCAGCGCGCCTTCGCGTACCGCCTCTTCGGCAACTTGTACACGTAGATGGCTCGGCCAGTTACGGTTCTCCTGCAGCCTCGAATGCTGCAGGTATTGCATGACCAGAATCAGCGCCGTCGACGGTTCGCCCTTTGCCACTGCGCTGACCACTTGCTGCGCGCGCGGTAGATCGGCACCGCCGCCGCCCAGTTCAGCCGGTACGGTCAGGCCGAGCAGGCCGTGGGTGTGCAGCAACTGAAAGTTGGCGTGAGGGAATTGGGCGCTGATGTCGTACTGCTCGGCAGTTTCAGCCAGTGTGGCGGTCAGCTTAGCCAGTCGTTCGCTGAAGTCTTCAGCCGACTCGGCTGCCGGATAATGCGGGCGCGGGGTAGGGCGCAGGGTCGAGAGTGTCATGCGGGGTCCTTTTCGCAGCGGTCATGCAGCGGTCATTGCGTGGCGGCCTGAGCGATCTGCGCGCGCGAGGCGTTGAAGCTCTTGTCGAAGCCGGTTGAAACGTCGATTTTTTTAGTCAGGATGCCTTCAGCCAGATAGGTGTCCGCAGTGTTCTGCAGTCCCTGAACAATCTGATCATCAATCGGCGTGCGCTGCATTTTCGTCGCCTTGGCCACCGCCAGATGCACCGCCAGCGGCAGGCCGGTGACCTTCGCCTGAGCGGCCGCGTATTCCTCGGGGTGGGCGTTGGACCAGTTGAAGGCGCGCTCCACCCGGGCGACGAAATCATCCAGTTGGGCACGTTTGCCTTCAATGGCCTTGCTGGTGGCGGCGAGGTAGAGGTGATTGCTCAGCAACTCGCTGCCACTGACCAGCACACGAGCGTCGCTTTGCGCGATGGAAATCGTTGTGTAAGGGTCCCAGGTCGCCCAGGCATCGGCATCTCCGCTGTCCAGCAACAGACGCGATTCGCTGGGCAGCAGGTTGATGAAGGTGACGTCACTGGTTTTCAGCCCGGCTTCATGCAGGGCGCGGATCGCCAGATAGTGGCCGATGGAGCCGCGCCCGGTGACGATGCGCTTGCCCTTGAGGTCGGCAACGGTCTTGATCGGCGAGTCCTTCGAAACCAGCACCGCCGTGGTGAAGCGGCCCTGCGCATGGGTAATACTGACCACTTTCAAGGGCGCACCCGCGCCCAGCGCGAACACATAGGGCGCATCACCCAGCGCGCCGATATCCACCGCGCCAGCGTTCAGTGCCTCTCCCAGAGGGGCCGCCGAGGGGAACTCGGAAAACTGGATCTCGTAAGGCACGTCCTTGAGTTCGCCGGAGACCTGCAACAGTATTTTCAGCAGCGACTTCTGATTGGCGACCAACAGCGGAGCCTGCTCGGCAGCCACCACCTGCTGGCCTGCCAGCACACTGAGCAACGCGCCCAGCAGCAGGCTTTTGAGCGGTAGAGGTGATTTGAAAAAAGGCAGCATTGAGGTGTTTCTCCATTGAGTTGATCGGTTGGCCAGACACTTATCGTTCCTCACGCTCAAATCACGTAAAACCCGTGCGTTCCGTCCCGTCCCAATTGCTCCACCAGGCCAAACTCCCAGTCCAGGTAGGCCTGCATGGCTTCGCGCGGCGCATCGGTGCCTTCGTAGGGTCGGCGATAGCGGTCGATGCGTGGCGAGGCCAATCGGCTTTCACCATGCTCCAATGGCTGGCCAGCCTTGATCCAGCTGGCGGTGCCGCCTTCAAGCAAAAACACCGGCTTGTCGGTCAGCGCTTCGACGTCGGCCACGGCAAAGCGCGCCAGCCGGCTGCTGCCACAGGTCAATACGTAGCGGTCGGCGGCAGGTATCTTTTCCAGCGCCTGCTTGAGGTCGGCGCGCAAGGTCCACCAGGCACCGGGAATGTGCTGTTTGACGTAATTGGCGCTGGCGGTGAAATCCAGCACTGCCACTTCCACCTGTGTCTGCCATTGAGCAAGCGTCTCGACGCTGATCGCCTCGACTTGCGGTGGCGCAGGGAACGGCGCATCCCAGTCACCCGGTTCGCTGAAGTCTGCTGCATGCAGGTCATCGAGCACCGAAACGTCCCAGCCCAGTTGCGCCAGCCAGGAAGCCGACATATTGGCGCGCACGCCGTCATCGTCCACCAGTACGATTCGTGCGCCGCGTACGCTGGCGAAGTGATCGGTTTCCTGCACCAGCTGCCCGCCCGGTGTGGAGCGCGCACCGGGCAGATGGCCTTTGGCAAACTCTTCCGGTGTGCGCACATCGAACAGGTAAGTGGTACGCGAAGCCTCGGCTTGCCAGCGTTGCAGGTCCGCGCGGCTGGCGCGTTTGACCTTGGCGCGATCAGCCACCTTGCGCGCATCGGCACTGGCGGTTTCGCGGGTTTGCTCACTGACCGCTGCAAAACGCCGGTTCTGACCATGGTCCAGTGTCTGGCCGGCCAGCAGCCAGCCAATCGTGCCATTGCGCAGCGCATTGATCTGATTGGGCAGGCCCGCATTGACCAGTGACTGAGTGCCGATGATGCTGCGCGTGCGACCGGCGCAATTGACGATGATTCGCGTGTTCGGGTCCGGTGCCAGCTCCCGAGCCCGCAGCACCAGTTCCGCGCCCGGTACGCTGATGCCACCGGGGATGCTCATGGTCTGGTATTCGTCATAGCGCCGGGCATCCAGCACTACCACGTCGGCGTCGCTGTCGAGCAGGGCCTTGACCTCTTCAGCCGCCAGAGACGGGGTCGCGCGATGGTGTTCCACCAGTTCGCCAAACGCCTTGCTCGGCACATTCACATCGATGAACAACTCGCCGCCAGCCTCACGCCAGCCTTGCAGTCCGCCCTCGAGCAGTCTCACATCGCTGTAGCCCAGCGCCTGTAAACGTTGCAGTGCAACCTGCGCCAGGCCCTCGCCATCGTCGTACAGGGTTATGGCTGTGTGGCGTCGCGGGATGCGCGGGAACACCTCCAGCTCCAGCTTCGACAACGGGATGTTCACCGCAAACAGAGGATGGGCCTGGGCAAAGGGTGCCTCTTCGCGGACGTCTACCAAGGCCAGTTCCTGGCGGTCCAGCAAGGCCTGACGAACGTCGGCGAATGATCGGGTGGCAGATGTGGTCATCGGGCGGGGCTCCCTGTTGGCTGATCCTGAGTGGCGTGGGTGACGGCTGCGGCATTCGAATAGCCGGAAATGAACAGTTTTTCGGTGCCGTCCAGGTCGTAGACCGCACGTTTTACGGTGCCGATATCGGCACCGTAAACGTGGATGCTGATCGACACTTGATCGTTGAAGGCATTGCTGACCTGATGCACATCGTTGCTTTTCGGTGACAGCGCTTCGACCTGGCCGGGTTGCAGGCGAATTGCCGGGCCGCTGGTTTCCAGGCGTCCTTGCGCGTTGCGGGCATAGCCCTGTGAATGCTCGGCACCGCGCAGCATGCCGATCAGGCCCCAGACGCGATGGTCATGAATCGGCGTGCGTTGCCCCGGCCCCCAGACAAAACTGACCACTGAAAAGCGCTGCTGCGGGTCGGCATGCAGCAGAAATTGCTGATAGCGGTCGGGGTCGGGTACGGCAAATTCTTCTGCCAGCCAGTCATCGTGGCTGACCAGTTGCGCCAGCAGCTTGCCGCCGCGACGCAACAGATCGCCTTCGTGCGGCTCGCTGCCAATCAGCTCGCCCAGCGCATCGATAAAGGCCCCGAGTCGTTCCGGGTGTCGGTTCTGAGTCATGTCCATTTCCAGATCAAGGTCAGGGAATGGTTTTATATAAGCATAATATGGATATTTAATATGCTATTTTTTAATGATTAGGTTATAACGAAAACGTCTTTTACTTCCGTGCTGCAATGCGTGAAATCTAGCGTCGGTCTGTTGGACGGGCTATGAATGGACGTCTGCCGGGACTATTCTTTTTGCCTGTGTTTCTTCTCTTCTTTATGTGCGGTCCGAATGAAAATTGATGATATCGATGCGTTCGTTGCAGTCATCCGCTGTCAGTCGATCAGCCATGCCGCTGAATCGCTGGATCTGACCCAGCCGGCGATTACTCGCCGGGTGCAGAATTTCGAGCAGGCCCTTGGGGTCGAGCTGTTTGACCGTAATACCAAGCCGCTCAAGCCAACGCCGATGGGCATCCAGGTGTACCAGAAGTGCCTGGCCATCCTGCGCGAGATGGATGCGTTGCGCGAGCTGGTGGCCAGCGACACGCCGCCCAGTGGCCTGCTGCGTCTGGGCGTGCCGCAAACCATCGGTGACGTGGTGCTGCTCGATGCGCTCAAGCAGCTACGCGGAGAATTCCCGGATCTGCGCGCCCAGGTCAGCACCGGCTGGGGCAGCCACCTGATCGGCAAGATCGAAAACGGTGAGCTGGATGCCGCGGCAGCGCTGTTCCCGGCAGGCAAGATATTCCCGGACAACATCGTCGGTCAGTCCATCGGCAAGATGGAACTGGTGGTGGTCTGCGCCAAGGGGCTGGTGCCGAAAAAGCCCGGAAAGCTGGCGGATTGCTACGAGCAGGGCTGGGTACTCAACCCCGACGGCTGCGGTTTTCGCGCAGGCTTGCAGCGTACGCTGACCGACCAAGGGCTGAGCATGAAGGTCAATCTGGAAACCTTTGGCACCGAGCTGCAACTGGGGCTGGTAGCCGATGGCATGGGGTTGGGTCTGGTGCCAAGGCCGTTGCTGGAGCGCAGCGCTCATCGCGAGCAACTGGTGGTGCTGCCGCTCAAGGACTTCAAACCGGTGATGGACCTGTGGCTGTTCTACCCACGTTTTCTGGGCAATCTGCAAGCACCGGTCGAGGCTTTTGGCGCGCTGGTGGCTCGCTCCCTCAAGCCGGTTTCAGCAGCCGCCTGAAAACGCCATTGCGGGCGGGAAGTCTTCAGTCAGAAGCCTGGCCCGCCCGCATGGCGTTGAATCAGGCGACTTGTTCGCGAGCCTGCTGTTCACGCTGAGCCACCAGTGCGCGGGTCAGCGGGATCAGCTTTTTGCCATAATCGATAGCATCTTCCAGCGGGTCGAAGCCGCGAATCAGAAAGGTGGTAATCCCCAGGTCGTAATAGTCCAGCAGCGCTTCGGCGACCTGTTCCGGGGTGCCGACCAGCGACGTGGAATTGCCCTGCGCGCCGAGCAGGCCAGCGATGCCCGTCCACAAGCGTTTGTCCAGACGTGAGCCTTGCGCCGCTGCGGCCAGCAGGCGACGCGACCCTTCGTTGGGTGGTTCGCGACGGACAAAGCCGCTGCGGTCTGCCAATGCCTTGGCTTTTTCCAGAATGCTGTCGGCGCGTGCCCAGGCTTGTTCTTCGGTGTCGGCCAGAATCGGGCGCAGCGACAGGCTGAAACGAATGGTCCGGCCATGTTTGGCGGCTTCGGCGCGCACCTGTTTCACCACATCGCGCACCTGCTCGTACGTCTCGCCCCACAGGGCATAGACGTCGGCGTGTTTGCCGGCCACCGCAATCGCTGCTGCCGAGGAACCGCCAAAGTACAGCGGGATGTGTGGCTGCTGCGGGGACTTGACTAGCGAGTGCGCGCCCTCGAACTGGTAGTAGGTGCCCTGATGATCGAACGGCTTGTCGCTGGTCCATTCCTGACGCACCACACTGAGGTATTCATCGCTGCGTGCGTAGCGCTCGTCCTTGCCGATGTGGCTGCCGTCGGCACGCAGTTCCTTGTCGTCGCCGCCGGTAATTATATGCACCGCAGTGCGCCCGCCATTGAACACGTCCAGCGTCGCAAATTGCCGGGCTGCCACGGTGGGGGAGATGAAACCGGGACGATGTGCGACAAGAAACTTCAATGTGCTGGTCACGCTGGCGGCATGCGCGGCCACCAGTGTGCTGTCCGGGCTGTTGGAGTGGTACGCAATCAGCGCACGATCAAAACCTGCGTCTTCATGAGCCTTGGCCACTGTCTTCACGTAGTCGGGCTGGATGGTCGCGCCGCTGCGCGGGTGGATTTCAGAACCGGGTTGCGTGGCGATATAGCCAATGAATTCGATGCTCATGAAAACTCCTGCCAATGGTTGAGGTCCGTTCGACCTTGTCGAGAAGCACCATAAAGGCAAGCAGACGGGGCTGTGAAATTCGATTTTGGTCTAAGTTAATTATAAAAAATATGCATTATAAGTTTTGTTGGTAATCAAATATTTTAACTATTAGCTTAGAGCCAAATAGAATTTCACTCGGCTTTCTTATGCTCATAGCATGGTGTTCATACTGCATCGGGTGCGTTATGCCCGATTTGCCCAGAAAGGATGCGCCCATGTCTGACACAACGCTCAACCCCGCCGACCCCGGTTTTCTGCGGGTCAACAAGCCTGAACAGCGTCGCGCTTCTGAACAGCATCGCCAGCGTCGGCAAGTGCCGGGCTCTGTTTTGCGTCTGCTCAGCCCGCTGGCACTGTTGCTGCTCTGGGAGCTGGCCTCACAAACCGGTCTGTTGCCCAGCCGAGTGATCGCTGCACCGTCGCAGATCGGCGGCACGCTCTGGTCGATGATTGTTTCAGGCGAACTGGCCGTGCACCTGTGGGTATCGCTGCAGCGCGCATTGCTGGGCTTGAGCATCGGCGTCAGTATTGGTGTGGTCGCTGCATTGATAACCGGGCTTTCCCGGCGCGGCGAAATCGCCCTCGACTCGCCGATGCAAATGCTGCGCACCATTCCGTCGCTGGCACTGGTGCCGCTGTTCATCCTCTGGTTCGGCATTGGTGAATTCACCAAAGTGGCGCTGATCGTGATGGGCACCACCTTTCCGGTGTACCTGAACCTGTTTTCCGGCATCCGCAACATCGACCCGAAACTGATCGAGGCCGCCAACACGTTGGGGCTGAGCCGTCGCGAGCTGATCTGGCACGTGATCCTGCCCGGTTCGCTGCCTTCTTTTTTTGTCGGGCTGCGCTATTCGCTGGGTATCTCCTGGCTGGCGCTGGTGTTTGTCGAACAAATCAACACCACCGCAGGAATCGGCTTTCTGGCCAGCGATGCCCGCGACTTCATGCGCACTGATGTAATCGTTATCTGCCTGTTGATCTACAGCGTCCTGGGCCTGGTGATCGACGGCATCATTCGCACGCTGGAGCGCTATGCGCTGGCCTGGCGACCGACCTTCGTGAGGAATTGAGCATGGCGACCCTTGAGTTGCGTAACACTTCATCAGTCACGCCCCCGGTTCAGTTGCGTAACGTGGTTCGCCAGTTTGGCCCACAACGGGTGATTGACGGGCTGGACCTGGACATTGCCGCGGGCGAGTTTGTCGCTTTGCTGGGTGCCAGTGGCTCCGGCAAGACCACCTTGCTGCGCACCCTGGCCGGGCTGGACGATATCGACAGCGGCGAGCTGCGTGTGCCGGTGGCGCGTGCTGCGGTGTTTCAGGAACCGCGGCTGATGCCGTGGAAAAGCGCCTGGAAAAACGTGGTTCTCGGCCTGCGCATCAACGATGCCAAGGCACGGGCCGAAGCAGCATTGACCGAAGTCGGCCTGGCCCATCGGCTGAATGCCTTTCCGGCTACGTTGTCCGGTGGCGAGGCGCAACGTGTGGCGTTGGCGCGCGGCCTGGTCCGTGAGCCGAAACTGCTGTTGCTCGACGAGCCTTTTGCCGCCCTTGATGCCTTGACCCGCATTCGCATGCACCAGTTGATCATCGATCTGTGGCGCAAGCACACCCCGGCGGTGCTGCTGGTAACGCACGATGTCGATGAGGCGATCCTGCTCGCTGACCGGGTCATCGTGCTGGCCGACGGTAAAATTGCCGATGACATCCGCGTCGACCTGCCACGCCAATGCGACAGCGGGCAGGCCGGGTTTCAGGCAATTCGTAGCCGTTTGCTGGGTTTGCTGGGCGTGAAGACGCAGGCTGCCGATACTGCAACGCAGGAGCCAGCCCGCGACGGGACGCTCAGCGCACTGCGTCGTTTCGCCAATGCTCGTTGATCCTGTGCAGGGTGCGTATCATGGGCGTCTGAATTTCTGGAGGGGACGTCCATGTCTGCCGAAAAGCCCGAAGTCATCATCACCTATTGCATTCAATGTCAGTGGTTATTGCGCGCCGCCTGGCTCGCCCAGGAGCTGTTGAGCACGTTCAGTGACGACCTGGGCAAGGTCTCGTTGCAGCCGGGCACCGGTGGCGTGTTTCGCATTACCTGCGATGGCGTGCAGCTCTGGGAGCGCAAGGCCGACGGCGGCTTTCCCGAGGCCAAGGTGCTCAAGCAGCGGCTCCGCGACCAGATCGACCCGGCCCGCGACCTGGGCCACAACGACCGTCATACTCCCGCCAGTCCTCAGTAATACAGGGCGATTGTCACGACATCGCCACGCGCGTGTCACATTCGGTTAACCGGCATGCTCCACTCTCTTGGAAACCCTGCCGGAGGTCATGCCATGACCAGTGCTCAGCTCGCCACACCCAGCCGCAAACAACGCGTGCGCACCTTGTGGATTTCCGACGTTCATCTGGGCACGCGCGATTGCCAGGCTGAGCACTTGTCCGCGTTTCTCAAGCGCTATCAGGCTGACAAGGTGTATCTGGTTGGCGATATCATCGACGGCTGGAAGCTGCGCGGCGGCATGTATTGGCCGCAGGCGCATACCAACGTGATCCGTCGGCTGCTGACCATGAGCAAGCGCGGCACCGAAGTTATTTATGTCACAGGCAACCACGACGAATTCCTGCGTCGTTACTCCAAGTTGGTGCTGGGCAACATCCAGCTGGTGGACGAAGCCGAGCACGTGACGGCCGATGGTCGTCGTCTTTTGGTCATCCACGGCGACCAGTTCGACGTGATTACCCGTTATCACCGCTGGCTGGCCTTTCTCGGCGATTCGGCCTACGAATTCACCCTGACCCTCAACCGCTGGCTGAACCATTGGCGCGCCAAGTACGGCTATGGCTACTGGTCGCTGTCGGCGTACCTGAAGCACAAGGTCAAGAGTGCGGTGAATTTCATCAGCGATTTCGAGGAAGCCATCGCCCACGAATGCGTGAAGCGCGGACTGGATGGCGTGGTCTGCGGGCACATCCACCATGCGGAAATCCGCCAGGTGGGCGGCGTGGAATACCTCAATTGCGGCGACTGGGTTGAATCCTGTACCGCCCTGATCGAACACCTGGACGGCACAATCGAACTGTTTCGCCTTGCCGACGCGCACTTGAAAGCCAGTCAGCCGGTGGTTCAGGAGCCGGTCAGCGAAACGGTGGCCTGATTCAACCAGCCTAAAACGGCACCTTGCCCAACAGCATGTCGCGGTACATGACGAAATCGCCGAGCAGGCTGTAGAACGGATGCCTGAACGTGGCCGGCCGGTTTTTCTCGAAGAAGAAATGCCCGGCCCAGGCGAAGCCGTAACCCGCGACCGGTAACAACCACAACAACCCCCAGCGACCGCTGCCCACACCGAACGCCAGCAGGAAGATCACCAAAGAGGTGCCCACAAAGTGCAGGCGCCGACTGGTACTGCTGCTGTGCTCGGCGAGGTAGAAAGGATAGAACTCGGCAAAGCTTGAGAAACGCTTGATGGTATCCACGGCGCGCACCCTCGTGTTGGTTCTTCTTGTTATACACAAATTTAGCCGACTGTCGTGCCGATGTGGAGCGTGGGCACGATGGACGTGACTAGCTTGCTGATGTTTACGACTATCGTGCCAATGCTCCGCGTTGGCATAAGGCATTACCACGCTGAGCGTGGGAACGAGAATCTGAGCCGAACCTCAATCCACCTGACATCACAGAACCGCTGTGCAGCGCGGAGCAGTTCTCGACCCGTCAGCAAAAACGCAACAAAACATGGCACAGTTGCCCTGAAAAATGGCACATTGGCGCGCCTTGGTACGCGTGACACATCTTGTAATCATCCGTCCGGGGAACCTGAAAACCTTTTTACGGATGAATACCCATGGCGACCAGCGCTCAGCCTGTGACGGCAAAGGCCTCGACCCCCCCTCAAGCCAGCCCGCTGGTGATGCGCATTATTGGTGCCGTTGCCCTTGCTCACCTGATCAATGACCTGATTCAGGCCATTCTTCCGTCGATTTACCCGATGCTCAAGGCCAGCTACGACTTGAGCTTCACCCAGATCGGCCTCATTACCCTGACGTTTCAGATCACCGCATCGCTGCTGCAGCCGTGGGTCGGTTATTACACTGACCGCCATCCTAACCCGCTGGTACTGCCTGTAGGGTCGATCTGTACGCTGGTCGGCATTGTGATGATGTCGATGGTGGGCAGTTTTCCATTGATTCTGCTGGCTGCCGCATTGATCGGCATCGGTTCTTCGACATTCCACCCGGAAGCTTCGCGTATCGCGCGACTGGCTTCCGGTGGTCGTTATGGGCTAGCGCAGTCGACCTTTCAGGTGGGCGGCAACACCGGCTCCGCGTTCGGGCCATTGCTGGCGGCGGCGATCATCATCCCGTTCGGCCAGGGCAACGTGGCGTGGATCGGCCTGTTCGCATTGTTCTCGCTGGGTTTGCTGTATGCGATAAGCCGCTGGTATCGCGCGCACCTCAACCTGTTCAAGCTCAAGGCAGGCCAGGCGGCCACTCATGGCCTGTCCAGGAAACGCGTGATTGCCTCACTGGCAGTGCTGGCATTTCTGGTGTTTTCCAAGTTCTTCTACATGACCAGTCTGACCAGCTATTTCACCTTCTACCTGATCGAGAAGTTTGACCTTTCAGTCGCCAGTTCGCAGCTGCACTTGTTCCTGTTTCTGGGCGCAGTGGCGGCCGGGACCTTTTTCGGCGGTCCGATCGGCGACCGCATTGGCCGCAAGGCGGTGATCTGGTTTTCGATCCTTGGCGCTGCACCGTTCACCCTGGCCCTGCCTTATGCAGACCTGTTCTGGACCAGCGTGCTCAGCGTGATCATTGGCTTTGTACTGGCGTCGGCTTTTTCCGCCATCGTCGTCTACGCCCAGGAGCTTGTACCTGGCAACGTGGGCATGATTGCCGGGCTTTTCTTTGGCCTGATGTTCGGCTTCGGCGGCATTGGCGCAGCCTTGCTCGGCTATCTGGCTGACAGTCACGGCATTCTGTTCGTCTACACGCTGTGCTCATACCTGCCGCTGCTCGGCATCCTCGCTATTCTTCTACCCCGGACCAAATAATGCTGATAGCAACGCTGATCTTCCTGTTCACCATTACGCTGGTCATCTGGCAACCCAAAGGCCTGAGCGTAGGCTGGAGTGCGGTACTCGGGGCGGTTCTGGCGTTGCTGACAGGTGTTGTGCACCTCAGCGACATCGCCGTGGTGTGGGGCATCATCTGGAATGCCACGGCGACGTTCATTTCGCTGATCATTATCACGCTGTTACTGGATGAGGCGGGTTTCTTTGCCTGGGCCGCGCTGCATGTGGCGCGCTGGGGCAAGGGTAAGGGACGTCGTCTGTTCGCCCTGTTCGTGCTGTTCGGTGCGCTGGTGTCAGCCTTGTTCGCCAACGACGGTGCCGTGCTGATTCTCACGCCTATCGTCATTGCCATGATGCTGGCGTTGCGCTTCTCCGCTGCGTCGACCCTGGCGTTCGTCATGGCGGCCGGCTTCATTGCCGATACGGCCAGCCTGCCGCTGGTGGTATCGAATCTGGTGAACATCGTTTCGGCGGATTACTTCAAGATCGGTTTCAACCGTTACGCAGCCGTCATGGTGCCAGTGAACCTGGCCAGCGTCGCCGCCACTCTGGCCGTGCTGATGTGGTATTTCCGTCGGGATATTCCCAGCGAGTTCGAGCCCGAACATCTGGACAAGCCCGAAACGGCTATCCATGACCGCGCTACGTTTCTGGCCGGTTGGGCCGTGCTGCTGATTTTGCTGGTGGGCTGTTTCGCTCTTGAGCCGCTGGGTATCCCGATCAGTGCGATTTCGTCGGTCTGCGCGTTGCTGCTGCTCGCCATTGCCGCCAAAGGGCACACGATCAAGACGCGCAAGGTGATGAAAGAAGCACCGTGGCACATCGTGGTGTTTTCGCTGGGCATGTACCTGGTGGTTTATGGTCTGCGCAACGCCGGACTCACCGGTTATCTGGCCAGTCTGCTGGACTGGTTTGCCGGCTATGGCATCTGGGGCGCAGCGATGGGCACCGGCGTCATGACCGCGTTTCTGTCTTCGATCATGAACAACATGCCCACCGTGCTCATCGGGCTGCTGTCCATCGATGCAAGCCATGCCAGCGGGGCCATTCAGGAAGCGATGATCTACGCCAACGTGATCGGCAGCGACCTGGGGCCAAAAATCACCCCGATTGGCAGTCTGGCGACGCTGCTCTGGCTGCATGTGCTGGAGCGCAAGGGCATCACCATCAGTTGGGGTTATTACTTCAAGGTCGGCATCGTACTGACCGTGCCGGTGTTGCTGATTACACTGGCTGCGCTGGCACTGCGATTGAGTTGAGCGGGTGGCTGGTGTCGGCCAGATTCGGCCACATGTCCGACACCAGAAACAAGCGCTCGGCTTCTTCCCAGTTGCCCTCGGTATTCTCTTTCAGGCGCACCAGTAATTGCGCCGGGGCCAGCGGGTCCAGTTCGGCCAGCCAGTCGCGTAGCTGCTGATCGCTCCACGCATCGTGGTAAAGCGCTGGTGCCAGCCAGGCATGACGCGGCAGGGGTTGCCAGCGTCCGGGGCTGCTTTGCGCCACAAACGGTTTCCAGTCACGTTGATGCAACCAGCGGCCCTTGAGATGCTGCGGGTGAACACCTGCGGGCGATTCGCATGAGCCTGGCCACGGATACAGCAGATAACCGCCCAGCCACAACTGCGCGCTGAAGGCCTCGACACCCAGCGCTGCCAGGGCCGCTCGGCTTTCCGGACGTGCAGACATCGGCAACTGATGCTGGCTCAGGTGGGCAAGCTTGCGGTCCAGCCGATCCTGGCAGCCAGGCCCCAGCCAGCTGGCCGGGTCGCGGCCGTCTCCGTCCTGCGGCCCTAGGTAGAGCTTGATTGCCAGTTCGACGTGATGCACGCCTTCACGATCACGCAGCAGCATGTCCAGTTCGCCCAGCGTCTGGCTGCCGAGCCGGATCGGCAGGTTGGCGGCAATGATCTCCACCCCCGGCGCGTGCTGCACCGCGAACTGCCAGAGCCGTTCGTAATAGCGGCCCAGCCGGCGTGTGGTTGCCAGCGCCAGCCAGTCCTCCAGCGGGCGACTGTCACGGTCGAGTTGCCAGAGAAAGTCTGCCAGTCGCTGCGGGTCCTGTACCCAGTCACTGCCGGCCAGCGGATGACGCTGTGGCCACGGCGCGACTTCCAGCATGGGCGGCGCGAGGATCACCCAGG
Source organism: Pseudomonas savastanoi (assembly GCF_020917325.1). Taxonomy (NCBI): domain Bacteria; kingdom Pseudomonadati; phylum Pseudomonadota; class Gammaproteobacteria; order Pseudomonadales; family Pseudomonadaceae; genus Pseudomonas; species Pseudomonas savastanoi. The sequence goes on along the minus strand of NZ_CP076652.1, from coordinate 4,234,995 downwards.
CAAGGTCGCGCACTTCGGAGTGCCGTAGTTGGCGGGGGAGGTCGATCAGGCTGGGGAATAAAGTCATTTGCCGAGGATAGCGTGAGTTGAGGTGCAGGTGAGCTGATTGTGAAGACGAAAAGATGCGGTGCTATCCAACGGGCCTGGCCAGCCCGAGAAAATCAGGGTCTTCACTACCGGGGCAGGGCGAGAATCGCTTGACGTCGGTTGCCCCCTTGACGTTCAGGTCGATGCGGCCGTTGGCATCTATGAAGATTGTAGTCTCTGGCCATTGCGGATCTATGTTTACGCAACCGCTGATTCCTGCGTTGTCCCACCATTGGAAATACATGAAGAAATCTTTTTTTTGAAATATATGGCCGCTGTCCCCAGTTGCTCCGCCAGGCCTTATGCCACCTCTGCTTATGCGGTGATCGGTAATCCATGTGTAGCTAAGCTCTCCGTCTGCCTTGTCTGAGTAATAGACGCTTACGTAGGGCGTAGCGAAATCCCATAGTGCGAGGATGAGAAAGGTCGCCGTTAACTTCGGCCAGCGGGCTATGGCGTGTATCAGGATTTTTCGTTTCATGCAGTGCCCTCGTTTTCAGTCGCGCTGAAGCATGAGTGCACTCTCACTCCTTTACCCCACCTGCTCTTGGGTATCTGTGGTTCATCTCGTTAGCGATGTAGCGGGTCAGTTCTTCCATCTGGTCCGGGTGATTACAGACTGGCGCTATGGCCGTGTTGGAAGTTGCAGATGAGAACAGTGCTTCAGCCGCTTTGGCTTTCTCCTGCAACCCAGGGTCGTTCACAAGCTGATTCAGCTTCGGTTCGTCCAGTGTGCCGTCCTTGCGAAGGATGCCGAGCCTGGAGAAATCGATGGCTGGGCCAGCGGCATCGCCGAAGTCGGAGCCGCCACCCACATCGGGGCTGCCGGAAATGATCGTTCCGCCGTGGCTGGTCGGGCTGCCCAGGTGGGCCATCGGGCGACCGTTGATGAGGATCGACGGAAAGCCGGTGACGATCACCGCGCCGCAGCCGCACATATCGCCTACTCTGGCGGCGGACATGCCGTTGATCAGGGTGTCGGAGGAGGCTGTGATAATCGGGGTGCAACCGTGGCCCGGCAACGGGCAGAGGTGCATGTCGCCCTGGCGGCCTGAGGGAATCATGTGTCGTCCTTAGGTGTATTGAAAACGGACGAAGCTAATGAATATCTTCTGTGGGGTATGTAAGGCAAATCCGGGTTTATTGCGGGAATCTGCTCATTTATTCAAAGCCAATCTGCTGATTGAAGCGCTTCGTGATGAGGCGTTTCGCTTGATCTTTACGTGCCGGTTTGCTGCTACCGGGCCGTTTCGCCCATAATCGCTGTTTTAAGTCGTCTCGAAACCGCAGCAGGAGCCTCATGGAGCAATTTCGCAATATCGGCATCATCGGTCGCCTGGGCAGTGTTCAGGTGCTCGATACCGTTCGCCGACTCAAGAGATTCCTGCTGGACCGCCACCTGCACGTCATTCTTGAAGAGACGATTGCCGAAGTCCTGCCCGGTCATGGCCTGCAAACCTCGTCGCGCAAGATGCTCGGTGAAGTCTGTGACATGGTCATCGTGGTCGGTGGCGATGGCAGCCTGTTAGGGGCAGCACGGGCACTGGCCAGGCACAACGTTCCGGTGCTGGGTATCAACCGCGGCAGCCTGGGTTTTCTGACCGACATTCGTCCTGACGAGCTGGAGGTCAAATGTGCCGAAGTGCTCGACGGGCATTACCTGGTTGAAAACCGCTTCCTGCTACAGGCCGAAGTGCGCCGCCACGGTGAGGCCATCGGTCAGGGCGATGCGCTCAACGACGTTGTGCTTCACCCCGGCAAATCCACGCGCATGATCGAGTTCGAGATCTATATAGACGGTCAGTTTGTGTGCAGTCAGAAGGCCGATGGCCTTATCGTCGCCACGCCGACCGGATCGACAGCCTATGCGCTGTCGGCGGGCGGGCCGATCATGCATCCCAAGCTCGACGCTATCGTTATCGTGCCGATGTACCCGCACACCTTGTCCGGGCGGCCCATCGTGGTCGACGGCAACAGCGAGCTGAAAATCGTGGTGTCCAAGGACATGACCATTTATCCGCAAGTATCCTGCGATGGCCAGAATCACTTTACCTGCGCACCGGGTGACACCATCACGGTCAGCAAGAAACCGCAGAAGCTGCGTCTGATTCACCCGCTGGATCACAATTATTACGAAGTCTGCCGCACCAAGCTTGGCTGGGGCAGCAAGCTCGGCGGCGGGGGCGATTAATGCTCGATCCGGCGCGTGGCTACGATCTGATCGGTGACGTGCACGGGTGCGCCCATACCCTGGAGCACTTGCTGGAGCTTCTCGGCTACCGTCTGCAGGCTGGCGTCTGGCGTCACTCTGAGCGCGTTGCAATTTTCCTTGGCGACATCATCGACCGTGGCCCGCGCATTCGCGAGTCGCTGCATATCGTCCGCGATATGGTTCAGGCCGGTCATGCCCTGTGCATCATGGGCAACCATGAGTTCAACGCGCTGGGCTGGATGACGCCAGCCTTGCCGGAAAGCGGTCATGAGTTCGTACGTGAGCACACCCCGCGTCATGCCCGGCTGATCGGCGAAACCCTGGCGCAGTTCGAGCGCTACCCGGATGAATGGAGCGAGTTCGTCAACTGGTTCTATGAGCTGCCGCTGTACATGGACGCCGGTCGTTTCAGGGTGGTGCATGCCTGCTGGGATGCGACTCTGATCGATCCGTTGCGCGGCCTGCATGGCACCGGTTGTATCGACAAGCATTTTGTCCAGGCCTCGGCAGTGCCCGGCAGTTTCGCCAGCAATGTGTTCAACCGTCTGCTGCGCGGCACCGACATGCGTTTGCCGCATGGTCTGACCCTGACCGGCGGTGACGGGCTGACCCGCGAGTTCTTTCGTACCAAGTTCTGGGAAGATGACCCGCAGACCTATGGCGACGTAGTATTTCAGCCCGACGCGCTGCCTGAAGGCGTAGCCAAGACCCCGCTGTCCACGTCGGAAAAAAACGCATTGCTGCGTTACGGTATCAATGAGCCGCTGCTGTTTGTCGGTCATTACTGGCGCAGCGGCGTCCCTGCGCCCATCCGTCCGAACCTGGCCTGTCTGGATTACAGCGCCGTGCTCTATGGCAAGCTGGTCGCCTATCGGCTGGACCAGGAAACACAGATCGACCCGGACAAGTTTGTCTGGGTCGACGTGCAGCGTCCCGAGGTTTCAGAATGAGTGCTGTTGCAGTCCTGCGGTTGCCGTTGACCACCAACCTGAGCGGCTTTGTCAGCCTGTTGCAGCGCTTGCGGATTCCCCACAGGGTCAGCGAAGAGGCTGGCGAGCAGGTACTTTGGGTGCCGGATGCGCCGCAACTGGCCGATGAGGTGCGCGACTTGTACACGCGCTTTCCTGAAGGGGACGAGCATTTTCAACTGGCGCAAGACGCCCCAAACGTGACGTACAAGTCGCCGGGCCTGATCGAGCAGCTACGCAACAGCCCGGTAACGGCCCTGGTATTGCTGGTCACCCTGCTGGTGGCGGGCATGACGCTGCTGGGCGACAACCTCGAAGTCATCCGCTGGCTGACCTTTCAGGATTTCCGGATCAGTGGCGAGTACGCGACGTTTCTGCCGTTGTCCGACAGCCTGGCCGCCGGGCAATGGTGGCGGATCGTCTCACCGATGCTGATTCACTTCGGCATCCTGCACCTGGCCATGAACGGCATGTGGTTCTGGGAACTGGGCCGACGTATCGAAAATCGTCAGGGCAGCCTGTCTTTATTGCTGCTCACGCTGCTGTTTTCAGCTGTTTCAAATTACGTGCAATACCTGTTCAGCGGCCCGAGCCTGTTTGGCGGGTTGTCCGGCGTGCTCTATGGCTTGCTCGGTCACTGCTGGATCTTTCAGTTACTGGCGCCCAACCCGGTCTACCGTCTACCACGTGGGGTATTGATCATGATGCTCATCTGGCTGGCGCTATGCCTGTCCGGCCTGGTGAGCATGCTCGGTTTCGGCGAGATCGCCAACGGCGCGCACGTCGGCGGTCTGATCATCGGTTGTGCTACCGGCCTGGTTGGCGGTGCGATTGCGCGCCGCAAGTCGTAAAATTACCCGCTATTTTCTGGAGTGCGCCATGTCGTCTTTTATAGAAATGATCGAAAACATCACCCCGGATATCTACGAGAGCCTGAAGCTGGCTGTGGAAATCGGCAAATGGTCCGACGGCCGCAAGCTTACTCAGGAACAGCGTGAGCTGTCGTTGCAGGCGCTGATCGCCTGGGAAGTGCAGAACCTGCCGGAAGACCAGCGCACGGGCTACATGGGGCCGCAGGAATGCGCCTCCAAATCAGCGCCAGTGCCCAATATTCTGTTCAAATCGGATGCTATTCATTGATCGAAATTGGTCGCGGAGCAGTCAACAAAATGTCGGCGCGTCAGGATGATGCGTCATGTGTGCAATACGCTTTTCGCCTGGGCGAGACCGAGATCGCGGTCAATCCGCTGATTGGCAAGACGTTGCGTCTGGAGTTTCTCGGCGCCATTCATTGCAGTCATTGCGGGCGCAAGACCAAGTCCAGCTACAGCCAGGGCTACTGCTACCCGTGCATGCTCAAGCTGGCGCAATGCGACATGTGCATCATGAGCCCGGAAAAATGCCATCACGATCAGGGCACCTGTCGCGATCCGGCATGGGGCGAGCAGTTCTGCATGACCGATCACATCGTTTACCTGGCCAACTCGTCAGGCGTGAAGGTCGGCATTACCCGCTCTACGCAGTTGCCGACCCGCTGGCTGGACCAGGGCGCGAGCCAGGCGTTGCCGATTCTGCGCGTAGCCACCCGTCAGCAGTCAGGCTTTGTCGAAGACTTGCTGCGCAGTCAGGTGGCCGACCGTACCAACTGGCGTGCGCTGCTCAAAGGTGATGCCCAGCCGGTCGATCTCAAGGCCATTCGCCAGGAATTGTTCGACAGTTGCGGCGCGGGCTTGCTGGGATTGCAAGAACGATTCGGTCTGCAAGCCATCCAATTGCTACATGAAGCCGAACCTGTCGAGTTTCGTTACCCGGTCGAGGCGTATCCGACCAAGATTGTCAGCTTCAACCTGGACAAGAACCCGATTGCCGAGGGCACGCTGCTGGGGATCAAGGGCCAATACCTGATTTTCGATACCGGCGTGATCAATATTCGCAAGTACACGGCCTATCAGCTGGCCGTGCATCAGTAGAAGGATTCCAGCATGCGCACCGAACAACCGAAAATGATTTACCTGAAGGACTACCAGGCTCCCGAGTACCTCATCGATGAGACGAACCTGACCTTCGAACTGTTCGACGACCACTCGCTGGTCCACGCCCAACTGGTCATGCGCCGCAACCCCGAGCGCGGCGCAGGCCTGCCGCCGCTGGTGCTGGACGGTCAGCATCTGGAACTGGTCTCGGTCAAGCTGAGTGACGTAGAGCTGAGCGCTACGGATTATCAACTGACGGAAGATCACCTGACGCTGCATCCGCAAGCCGAAAGCTTCACGGTCGACAGTACCGTGCGCATCCATCCGGAATCCAATACCGCGCTGGAAGGCCTGTACAAGTCCAGCGGCATGTTCTGCACCCAGTGCGAGGCCGAAGGCTTCCGCAAGATCACCTATTACCTCGACCGCCCCGACGTGATGAGCAAGTTCACCACCACGCTCAGCGCCGACAAGCAGAATTTCCCTATTCTGCTCTCCAACGGCAATCCGATTGCCAGCGGCGAAGAGGAGGGCGGACGGCACTGGGCGACGTGGGAAGACCCGTTCATGAAGCCGGCTTACCTGTTCGCGCTGGTAGCCGGTGATCTGTGGTGCATCGAAGACACCTTTACCACCATGAGCCAGCGGGAAGTGACCCTGCGCATCTATGTCGAGCCAGAAAACGTCGACAAGTGCCAGCACGCCATGACCAGCCTGAAGAAATCCATGCGCTGGGATGAAGAAACCTACGGTCGTGAGTATGACCTGGACATCTTCATGATTGTCGCGGTCAACGACTTCAATATGGGCGCGATGGAGAACAAGGGCCTCAACATCTTCAACTCCAGTGCCGTACTGGCGCGTGCCGAGACTGCGACCGATGCCGCGCATCAGCGGGTCGAAGCGATCGTTGCCCACGAATACTTCCACAACTGGTCGGGCAACCGTGTGACCTGCCGTGACTGGTTCCAGCTGTCGCTCAAGGAAGGCTTCACGGTGTACCGCGACGCCGGTTTCTCGGCGGACATGAACTCGGCCACGGTCAAGCGTATTCAGGACGTTGCTTACCTGCGAACTCACCAGTTTGCCGAAGACGCAGGCCCGATGGCCCACGCAGTGCGCCCGGACAGCTTCATCGAAATCTCCAACTTCTACACCCTGACCGTTTACGAAAAGGGTTCGGAAGTGGTTGGCATGCTCCACACACTGCTGGGCGCCGAAGGCTTCCGCAAGGGCAGTGATCTGTATTTTGAACGCCATGACGGCCAGGCCGTGACCTGCGACGATTTCATCAAGGCCATGGAAGACGCCAACGGCGTCGACCTGACCCAATTCAAGCGCTGGTACAGCCAGGCGGGTACGCCGCGTCTGGCGGTCAGCGAGTCGTATGACGCTGCTGCGAAAACCTACAGCCTGACTTTCCGCCAGAGCTGCCCAAGCACGCCAGGCCAGCCTGGCGATCAGAAACAGCCGTTTGTGATTCCGGTCGAACTGGGGCTGCTGGGCAGCAAGGGCGGCGAAATTGCTCTGCGTCTGGCGGACGAAACCGCAGCTTCCAGCACCACGCGAGTGCTCTCGGTCACCGAGTCCGAGCAGACTTTCACCTTCGTTGACGTTGCCGAAAAGCCACTGCCGTCACTGCTGCGCGGTTTCTCTGCGCCGGTCAAGCTGAGCTTTCCGTATGATCGCGACCAACTGATGTTCCTGATGCAGCACGACAGCGACGGTTTCAACCGTTGGGATGCCGGTCAGCAACTGTCGGTCCAGGTATTGCAGGAACTGATCGGTCAGCACCAGCAAGGTCAGGCACTGGTCATGGACCAGCGTTTGATCACTGCGCTGGGCACCGTGCTGGCGGATGAGCGTCTGGATCAGGCGATGGTCGCAGAAATGCTCTCGTTGCCGGGTGAGGCTTATCTCGCCGAGATCAGCGAGGTGGCGGATGTCGATGCCATTCACGCCGCTCGCGAATTTGCCCGTCAGCAACTGGCCGACGGCCTGTTTGACAGTCTGCTGACGCGCTACAAGGCCAACCGCGAGGTATCCAGAGCCACGCCATACGTCGCCGAGTCCACGCATTTCGCCCGTCGCGCGCTGCAGAACATTGCGCTGTCGTACCTGATGCTTAGCGGCAAACCTGAAGTACTGGCGGCGACCATCGACCAGTTCGATACCAGTGACAACATGACCGAGCGCCTGACTGCGCTGGCGGTGCTGGTCAATTCGCCGTTTACGGCCGAGCGCGACAAAGCGCTCGCCGTGTTCGCCGAGAACTTCAAGAGCAACGCGCTGGTCATGGATCAATGGTTCAGCGTCCAGGCGGCCAGCACCCAGCCGGGCGGCCTGCAACGCGTGCAGGAGCTGATGAAGCATCCTGCATTCAGCATCAAGAACCCGAACAAGGTGCGTGCCCTGATCGGTGCATTCGCCGGGCAGAACCTGGTCAACTTCCACGCGGCTGATGGCTCCGGCTACCGCTTCCTGGCGGATCTGGTGATCGAACTGAACGCCCTGAACCCGCAGATCGCTTCTCGCCAATTGGCTCCGCTGACACGCTGGCGCAAATACGACAGCGCCCGTCAGGCGCTGATGAAAGCCGAGCTGGAGCGCATCCTCGCCTCCGGCAAACTGTCGGCGGACGTGTATGAAGTGGTGAGCAAAAGCCTGGCGGAATAAGGGTTGCCCAGTGCCTGACAGGCACTTGTGAGAAAGGCGCTGTCCGCTGATGCGGACAGCGCTTTTTTTTGGAGTGTGCGTCGCCGTGCGGTGATTTGACTATCGTGCCAATGCTCCGCGTGGGAGCGAGAATTTTTGGTGTCCATAAAAATCTCACATGTGATGCGTATCTATCTTCAAAAACATCTGATACGTTGCTTACCTGATTCACGGCCAGCAGCAAGGGGGAAGCGCCAATGCCTCGTAAAACCCAGGGCGACAACGCAGCGGTCCCGGCCAAAGTTTCCAAGAGCTCCACTGATTACATGCGTGAAATGCGTCTGCGACTCAAAGAGGCGGGGCTGGTCAAGCGGGAATTCTGGATCCGGCCCGAGAACGTCGATGCCCTGCGTGGCATTGAAAAAGCCTTAAGACAGCCCTTTTTGGGCGACAGAATAAAACTGGAGGATTTCATGACCGAGAATACCCACTGGACCATCAGCTCTTTGCAGAAGGCGCTTTGCGAACTGGAGCTGGTGACGAATGGAAAGATCGAGCTCGATGTAACCGAGGGTGATGCCTCGGGCATCAGGCTGACCATGGCCGAGTATGGCGATCTGCCGATTTACATCGCGGTGGAAGGCGAGCAGATTCTGGCTGACGCGACCTTGATCGAAGTGAACAAGATCAAGAACGTGCAGGCGTTCAACGACGTCGTTCTGCGCAGCCGCGATCTGTTTCCGCTGTCATCGGTCGGTATCGAAAAGCTCGGTGACGGTCAGGAAGTCTACTGCCTGTTTGGCGCTTTAAGCGCAGCATCGTCGCTCACCGTAATCGTGCAGGAAATCCTTACCCTCGCGGACAACGTGATCCGTGCGGCCGACGCTTTTGAAGATCATTTCATCTACTGAACAGCGCTGTCAGGCGGAGAATATTCATGACTACGAGTATCTGGAAAAAACTGGTGACCGCCGTTCGTGGTGGCGCTTCCGAAGTGGGCGAGTCGATTGCCGATGCCAATGCCATCCGCATTCTGGATCAGGAAATTCGTGACGCCGAGAACGCGCTGGTCAAGGCCCGCGACGGGCTGATCACCATCAAGGCCAAGCACAAACTCTCGGCACAGCGTCTTGAAGAGCACGCCACCAGCATCGCCAACTGGGAAGGCCGCGCCATGCAGGCTCTGAACAAGGGTGAAGAAGCGCTGGCTGTCGAGTGCGCGAACAAGATCGCCGAGATCGAGGCCCTGCGTGATCAGGAGCAGGAACTGGCCGATCAGTTCAACAAGCAGGTCAGCCTGCTGCAAGAGCAGGTGGTCAAGGCCGAATCGCGAATCAAGAGCCTCAAGCAACAGGTCGAGATGGCCAAGGCCCGTGAAACCGTGCAAAAAGCTCGCGTTGCAACGGCCACTGCAACCGGTGGTGCCAGCGGCGCAGTCGAAACCGCAGTAGGCTCGCTGGCGCGTCTCAAGCAACGTCAGGATGAACAGGACGCCAAGCTCGAAGCGGCCGAAGAACTGGCCAGCCAGTCCAGCGGCAGTGACCTGGAGCGTCGTCTGCAGGATGCCGGTATTGGTGCCAAAAGTGGCGGTGCGCAAGATGTACTGGCGCGTCTGAAAGCCAAAAACCAGACGCCGGCTCAGTAAGTGACGCAACAGGGCAGGCGAGGATGTTGAATGGAGTTTTCCAAACGACTCAAGGTCATCCTCGCCCTGTCGGCAGTTATGATTGCGGTGCAAGTGCTGAACTCGATCACCGGCAACGGCCTGATTCATTTCGGTATCATTCCGCGCAGCGCGACCGGGTTGCGCGGCATTGTGTTTGCGCCTTTTCTGCACGGTTCGATTCAGCACTTGCTCAGCAACCTGCTGCCGTTCATTGTGCTGAGCTGGCTGGTCGCCACTGAGGGTGTCAGGCGTTATGCGTGGGTCGCCGGGCTGGTCTGTCTGCTGGGCGGGCTGCTGGTCTGGAGCTTCGGTCGCAGCAATATCCATGTCGGTGCGAGCGGGCTGATTTTTGGTTTGTGGGCTTACCTGCTCGCGCGGGCATGGTATCAGCGCAGTATCGCCAGCGTGCTGGTCGCGCTGTTGGTACTGGCCGGTTACAGCGGACTGGTTTTCGGCTTTGTCCCGGTAGCTGGCGTATCGTTTGAATCACATATTGCCGGCGCACTGGCGGGTATTTGTGTAGCGTGGCTGATGCATTCCAGAGCGTTGCTGGCGCAGCAGTGAGCCAGTCTCGTGAACAGGGTGTGTTTATTCCGGTTAAAGACATGTCCATACCGGCTCCAGTCGACTTCAAGGGAATTGCACTATGAGTTGGTTCAAACGTGCCATGGGGCTGGAAGCACCCAAGGCATCAGGTCGTGACGGCGTGCAACCCGTCAGCACGGTCAGTCCGTTAGGGTTGGCGTCCGGTCGCATGTTGTGCCTGGACAGCTCGTTGAAGCTGTTGCTCGACGGGCATTCGCAAGTGGTTGTCCCAGACGATGAAAAGGTCTGGGCCGTGGGGCGCGTAGATCTGGGCCAGTCGATGGCGTTGCATCGCTTCTACCTGGATAACGAGGACTACTTCCTGCAGGTGGTCAGCAACGGCCCCAATCCGGAAGACGTGCAGGACATCATTCTGTTCGGTTACTACAGCGCCGAGCCGATCACCAGCAAGGATGAGTTGCTGCGCCTGACCGGTCCGTCGTCGAAGATCGGCCTGCCTACCTACGAACACGATGGCGAGGTATTCGAACGGCAATGGGGCACGTCGCCCGGCCAGACCGAGCTGACGCCGCTGGATGAGGATATTGTCAGCCCTGATGCTGCGTATCGCGTCAAACACCTGAGCATGCTGTATGCCCGCGAAACGGGGCTGATCAACCGCCGTGAGTTTCTGCTGTTTTCCGTCGAGGAAGACGAAGAGGGCAGCATTACCCTCACCACGGCCGTTGGCATAACGCTGCAATCCACTGATATCAACGTTCTTTGACAAGGAAATCTTCATGATCGACGCGCTGCGTATGTCGCTCAATGCCCCTGCCGTGATCGGCTTCATCATGTACATTCTGGTGGCGGCCATTCTGTTCGCCCTTTTCCAGTTCATCTACAGCAGGATCACGCCGCACAAGGAGTTTGCGCTGATTCGCGAGAACAACAGTGCTGCCGCATTGGCGTTGGGTGGTTCGCTGATCGGTTTCGCACTGCCAGCCAGCAACATCATCAGCTACAGCATCAGCATTCTGGATGTGATCGTCTGGGTAGTGATCGCAGCTGTTGTGCAACTGCTGGCGTTCGGTGTTACCAGCCTGGTGCTCAAGGGCCTGTCGACACGTATTGCCAAGGGCGAAATGGCTGCCGCCATTTACTCGGCCAGCGTCGCAATCAGCGTCGGTCTTCTCAACGCAGCCTGCATGACCCCTTCGGTCTGACGGCAGCCTTGGACAAGGAGACTCACGATGAGACGCAGTTCAGTAAAGCTGGTACTTGCCAGCACGCTTCCGCTGGCCCTCGCCGGGTGTGGCCCGTCGGAAGACAAGGATACTTTCAACGCGCAGGCCAACTTCAGTTCGGTGCAGGAATGCGTTGATGCCAAGGTACCGGTAAATGTCTGTTCGGATGCCTACATGCAGGCGCTGTCCGACCATCGCCGCATAGCGCCGACCTATGATGACAAGGCGTCTTGCGACGCGGACTTTGTACCGGATTATTGCCAGGTCACTTCGGATGGCAAGTACATGCCGAAACTCGGCGGCTTTGAGCTGGGTTTTTCCGGGCGTGTTCCCAAAGAGGCGCTGGACCGGGCCAATCAGGAAGTCGCCCAGTCCGCTCCCGCAGGCATGAGCGGCACCACCGGGCTGATGGCTGGTCTGCTGATCGGCAATCTGCTCAGCAATGGCTTCGGCAACAATCGCTATTACTCGCAACCTATCTACCAGACGCGCGATGACCGCGGCGGTTACTACAGCTCGTCCTTGCCAAGTCAGATTGATCGCGGCAAGACCTTCGGCCGTTCGACCCAGGCGCAATCCAGTTCCGATCGCAGCTATGGCAAGAGCACGCTGGGGCGCAACCTGGGCAGTTCGGGCTCCGGCTCGTCCTCGGTGTCGTCGACCATCTCGCGCGGCGGCTTCGGCAGCCAGGCCTCGGCACGCAGTGGCTGGGGCGGCAAGAGCAGCATTGGCAGCAGCAGTTTCGGAGGCTGACGGTCCGGGCCATGAAAAAGATCAGTATCGAGGAACGCCCGGACTGGCGCGCCACGGCGGAACGTGAAGGGTTCAACTTTCACACCATCGACGGCGAGCGCTATTGGGATGAGCGCGGGTATTATCTGTTCACCGAGCAGCAGATTACCCGCGACCTTGAAGTGCCTACCCAGGAGCTTCACCAGATGTGTCTGGACGCAGTCGCGCGGGTGGTGGACAGCGAAGAGTTGTTGCACCGGCTGGCGATTCCGGAAGCGTTCTTTGATGTGATCCGCACGTCATGGAAGCAGGGGCATCCGCACCTTTACGGGCGCTTCGACTTTGCCTACGACGGTAAGGGTCCGGCAAAGATGTACGAAATCAATGCCGATACGCCCACCAGTCTGATGGAAGCCGGTGCGTTTCAGTTGCTCTGGCTGGATGAGCAGATGGCGCGCGGCGTTCTGCCTGCGCATGCCAGCCAGTTCAATTCGATTGCCGAGGATCTTGTTCGGGCGTTTGCCGAGTTTCCGGGGGCGAGCCCGTTCTACTTTTCGGCGATGTCCGGCTCTGTCGAGGACCGTGGTACTACCGATTTTCTGCGGCGCATGGCTGCGCACGTGGGCATTGATGCTCGGCATATCGATATCGAGGACATAGGGCTCAGTGCCGAGGGCCGCTTTGTCGACCTGGACGGACGCTGGATCGAGCGGCTGTTCAAGCTTCACGCCTGGGAGCATATCTTTCACGAGGAGTTTGGCCAGCACGTTCCAGCCAGTGGCACTCAGTTCGTTGAACCTGCCTGGAAGTCGATTCTCAGCAACAAGGGAATTCTGCCGTTGTTGTGGCAGTTCAATGAAGGCCATCCGAACCTGCTGCCTTCGCGTGTCGATCAAGACCCGAGCAGACCGGTTCCCAAAGGCTGGGTGCGCAAACCTTACTTTTCCCGCGAAGGTGCCAACATCGAAATGCGCACGCCTGGCGATCAGGTGATTTCAGTTGATGGGCCTTACACTGATGCGCCTTATATTTTGCAGGCGTACTCGCCGCTGCCGCGATTTGGTGAAAGCTACACGCTGATTGGCTCGTGGGTCATCGGCGACCTTGCCTCCGGAATCGGCATTCGTGAAGACGACAGTCTGATCACCAAAGACACCAGCCGGTTCCTGCCCCACGTCGTTATCGACTGAACGCTGCTTACCCTCAATAAGTGTTACTTGTCCAATACACGTAACACTCTCGCTGTTACCGAACGTTTATAGAGCCCGCAATGACCGGCATCAACCGGTGACTAGTCTGATGTTATGTCTGACAATCAAACAGACTGTGCTCGTGTTTTTAATGCTGCCCATACAGAAGGTCCATTAATTAACTGATCTGTACCGGCTCTGTAGAGTGATCTGTATGTTTACGCTTATTGGCATTTGCGTTGCATTACCGTGAGCGACTCTGAGTGCCCGTTTCATCGGCACATAGTGTGCGGTATCGCACGTGCAAGAAGTCTCCTACAGGCACTTGCCTGACCGACACAGTGTTCGTGAGATCAATAATAACAGTGGCTGTTTTATCCGTTTAAAAGTTTGATGGTCGGACAGTCAATCTATACGCCTCTCACAACACTCCGTTTACATCGTAAACACTATCGGCCTGAACGTCAGACACTGGTTACGGACAGGCCACGCAAGGAGAGCCAACATGCTCATGAAACAACTGCCGGGGTTCGCGCTGGCGATGCTGCTCGCGCTCAACACCAGTCTGGCAGCTGGCGCTACGCTGCTCGGAAGCCGCCTGACACCGCTGGGAGGCGAGGTGTCGGGTAACGCAGCAGGGACCATCCCGCCCTGGCGTGGCGGAATCACTCGGCCTCCGCCTGGATACAAGGGCTCAGGTACGCGGCATGTCGACCCGTATGCCGCAGACAAGCCCTTGTTCACTATTACGCACGCCAATATGCAGCACTATCGCAGCTACCTGACACCTGGGCAGGTGGCGATGTTCGACACCTGGCCCGACAGTTATCAGATGCCGATATACACCACCCGACGTTCCGGATCGGCACCGCAATGGGTGTACGATAATACACGGCATAATGCACAAAACGCCCGGTTGATCGGTGGCGGTAACGGTTTTATCGATGCCTATGGCGGCATTCCATTTCCTGTTCCGGAAAAGGGTATTCAGGCTGTGTGGAATCATATTGCCCGCTATCGCGGTCATTACGTGGTGCGAGGGACTTCGGAGGTCGCCATACAGCGTGACGGCAGTTTTAAATTAAACACCTCGCGTCAGAAAGTGCTGTTCCGCTTTTATGACCCCGCGGGCAGTTTTGCCAGTCTGGACAATGTGCTGTTTTATTACCTGTCGTTTATCCAGTGCCCGACCCGCATGGCCGGTTCCGCCGTGCTGGTCCATGAAACACTTGATCAGGTGCAGGAGCCTCGGCAAGCATGGGCTTACAGTGCTGCGCAACGTCGGGTAAGACGGGCGCCGAGTCTGGCTTACGATATGCCGATCCCGGCCTCCGAGGGATTGCGTACCGCAGATGATACCGACATGTTCAATGGTTCGCCGGACCGTTACGAGTGGACGTTGCTGGGCAAACGCGAAATTTATATTCCTTACAACAACTACCGGATATCCAGCCCTGATATTACCTACCGACAGTTATTGCAGGTCGGCCACCTCAACCCGGCTTATACACGCCATGAGTTGCATCGTGTATGGGTGGTGGAGGGCAGGCTCAAACCTACCGCGCGGCACGTCTACTCCCGGCGCACGCTGTACCTGGATGAAGACAGCTGGCAGGCCGCAGTTGTCGATCAATATGACGGCAGAGGGCAATTGTGGCGGGTCTCCATGGCCTACCTGAAAAACTATTACGAGCTACCGACCACCTGGTCTGCACTGGACGTTTTCCATGACTTGCAGGCGCGGCGTTATCACGTACAGAACCTGGACAATCAGGAGCCCGGCACCAGTGATTTCTCCCAGCCTGTGCCCAGCGTAAATGCTTTCAAACCCGCCGCATTGCGTCGTCGGGGTATTCACTGACGAGCGTCTGGCGAAACTGGGCAATCAACCATCGTGATGATCCATCAATCACATTCGTGCGCTTAACAAAAGATAACGACATGTTGATTGTCAGGCATTTGCAAAACTGCCTAGGATGAACGGTCTTCCACACAGGTAAAGCCGGACGGCTGTGGACGTCCGGGTCAATACGAGCCGGTTGATACACGCAGTCGATAACAGCTACCTGATAATAATAAGAGCGGAGAAGTCCATGCGTGATCCTGTCCATCGACGCATCCGGTTATGCGCGGGTCTTTCCCTGGCGATTTTTACTTCATGTTCCTTTGCGGTATCTGCAATGGCCGACTCTGCATCGACTTCAGCCGCTGCTGCGGGCAAGGCTGTTTACGCTGTCGAATCGGCCAGAGCCTCACGCGGTTTGTTGCTGGATGTCGCCCATGCTGGCGCGCGTCTGGTCGTGGTGGGTGATCATGGGCATATCCTGTTCTCCGATGATCAAGGCAAGACCTGGAGCCAGGCTCGCGTGCCGACCCGCCAGCTGTTGACGGCTGTGTTTTTCGTGGATGAACAGCATGGCTGGGCCGTGGGGCATGACGCCCAGATACTGGCCAGTAACGATGGTGGCAAGAGCTGGAGCAAGCAGTTCGAGGACTTGAAGCGCGAGGCACCGCTGCTGGACGTCTGGTTCAAGGACCTCGACACCGGTTTTGCCGTGGGCGCTTACGGTGCGCTGTTGAGCACCGTTGATGGCGGTCAGCATTGGGAGGATGTCAGCGAGCGGCTGGACAACGAAGATCAGTATCACCTGAACAGCATTGCTCAGGTGAAAGACGCAGGCCTGTTCATTGTCGGTGAGGCGGGCAGCATGTTTCGCTCAAGTGACCAGGGGCAGACCTGGGAGAAACTCGAAGGCCCCTATCAAGGTTCGCTATTTGGCGTGATTGGCACGGCCCAGCCTTCTACGCTGCTGGCTTATGGTTTGCGCGGCAATCTGTTTCGTTCCAGCGATTTTGGTGAAAGCTGGCAGCCCATTGAACTGAAGGACGCACGCGGCCCGGTCGAGTTCGGTCTGGCCAGCGCCACATTGCTGGGCGACGGTTCGCTGGTGCTGGTCGGTAACGGCGGTAGCGTCATGCGCAGCACTGATGATGGCGAAACGTTCGAGGTCTTCAATAGGCCCGATCGCATCTCGCTGGCCGGGGTCACCGGCAACCTTCAAGGCAATCTGATTCTGGTAGGACAAGGCGGCGTGCGCGTCACCTCGCCGACGGGCGCCGATACGACCCAACAATAAGACCTTTCAGGGCGGGGACATTCCGGCATGAGCACTGTTCAACACACGCAACACTCGGATGAAAAGGCAACCTTCCTTGAACGCCTGATTTTCAATCATCGCCCCGCGGTGATTATCCTCTGTCTGCTGGCGAGTATTTTTCTGTTCTGGCAGGCCACGCAGGTTCGGCCTTCCACCAGTTTCGAAAAAATGATCCCGCTGTCTCATCCGTTCATTCAGAACATGATGAAGCACCGCAACGATCTGGCGAACCTGGGCAACACCGTGCGTATCTCCGTCGAAGCGGTGGATGGCGATATTTTCTCCAAAGAGTACATGGAGACCCTGCGCCAGATCAGTGACGAAGTGTTTTACATTCCCGGCGTGAACCGCTCCGGTCTCAAATCGCTCTGGAGCCCCAGCGTGCGCTGGACCGAAGTGACGGAAGAGGGGTTTGCGGGGGGCGAAGTCATACCGCAGAGTTACAACGGCTCTGACGCCAGTCTGGATCAGTTGCGCAACAACGTGCTCAAGTCCGGGCAGGTCGGGCGACTGGTCGCCAACGATTTCAGGTCGAGCATCATTGATGTTCCGCTGCAGGAGTCTTACCCGGACCCGGCAGACCAGGGCACGTTGCTGGCGCTGGACTACCAGCAATTCTCTCATCAGCTTGAAGAGAAGATCCGCGACAAATACCAGGCACAAAACCCCCATATCAAGATTCACATCGTCGGTTTCGCCAAGAAAGTCGGCGACTTGATCGACGGTCTGTTCATGGTGGTGATGTTCTTTGGCATCGCGTTCCTGATCACTCTGGTATTGCTGATCTGGTTCACCCGTTGTATCCGCAGTACCGTGGCGGTTCTGAGTACCACGCTCATTGCGGTGATCTGGCAACTGGGGCTGATGCACGTCGTCGGCTTCGGTATTGACCCGTATTCGATGCTGGTGCCGTTTCTGATTTTTGCTATCGGCATCTCTCACGGCGTGCAGAAAATCAACGGTATCGCCCTGCAATCCAGCGAGGCCGAAAACGCGCTGACTGCTGCGCGTCGCACGTTTCGCCAGCTGTTTCTGCCGGGCATGATCGCCATTCTGGCTGATGCCGTCGGGTTCATTACTTTGCTGATCATCGACATCGGCGTGATCCGCGAACTGGCCATCGGCGCTTCCATCGGCGTTGCGGTGATCGTTTTCACCAACCTGATTCTGTTGCCCGTGGCCATTTCCTACGTGGGTATCAGCAAAAGGGCGGTGAGCCGTAGCAAGCAGGATGCGGTCTGCGAGCATCCTTTCTGGCGACTGCTGTCGAACTTTGCCAGTGCCAAAGTCGCGCCGGTGTCGATTGTGTTGGCGTTGCTGGCCTTCGGTGGCGGGCTCTGGTACAGCCAGAACCTGAAGATCGGTGATCTGGACCAGGGCGCACCTGAGCTGCGCCCCGACTCGCGCTATAACAAGGACAACGCGTTCATCATCAATCACTACTCGACCAGTTCCGATGTGCTGGTAGTCATGGTCAAGACAGCCCCCGAAGGCTGCTCGGCGTATTCGACTATGTCAGCGATCAACGAGCTGGCCTGGAAGATGGAAAACACCCAAGGCGTGCAGTCAGCCATTTCGCTGGTGACCGTTTCCAAACAGGTCATCAAGGGCATGAACGAGGGCAACCTGAAGTGGGAGAGCCTGTCGCGCAACAAGGACGTGCTGAACAACTCCATCGCCCGCGCTGATGGCCTGTACAACACCGACTGTTCCCTGGCCCCGCTACTGGTATTCCTCAACGACCATAAAGCCGAAACCCTTGACCGTGCCGTACATGCCGTGCAGGACTTCGCCAAGGAGAACGACACGCCGGACCTGCAGTTCCTGCTGGCCGCAGGCAATGCCGGGATCGAGGCCGCGACCAACGAGGTCATCAAGCAGTCCGAGCTGGTCATTCTGGTGCTGGTCTACCTCTGCGTGGCAGCCATGTGCATGATCACTTTCCGCTCATGGGCCGCGACCCTGTGCATCGTGCTGCCGCTGGTGCTGACCTCGGTGCTGGGCAACGCGCTGATGGCGTTCATGGGCATCGGCGTCAAGGTCGCGACCTTGCCGGTTGTGGCGCTGGGAGTGGGGATTGGTGTCGATTACGGCATTTACATCTACAGCCGCCTGGAAAGCTTCCTGCGCGCCGGTCTGCCGCTGCAGCAAGCCTATTACGAAACCCTGAAGTCCACCGGCAAGGCCGTGCTGTTCACCGGTCTGTGCCTGGCTATCGGCGTGTGCACCTGGATCTTCTCGGCGATCAAGTTTCAGGCCGACATGGGCCTGATGCTGACCTTCATGCTGCTGTGGAACATGTTCGGCGCACTGTGGCTGCTGCCCGCGCTGGCACGGTTTCTGATCAAGCCGGAGAAGATTGCGGGGAAGGTGGGCAATTCGCTATTTTCACATTAAGACACACATGAGGTTATCCAGCTTCTTCTTGGTGAAGTGTCTTCGCTCTGTGCCGTACGTTTCGCAACGCGCGGCTGCTTTTATTGATCGGCGTGTGTCAGGTCAAGGTTGCCTTGCCCTGTAAAAGGGGGACAGCGGGATGAGAAAACGGGCGAAGAATAGAGTTTTTAGGGTGATAGAGTTAAAGTTTTTATGAGACACCTATCAGAAATATCAAGGTATTGTTCTGTGGGGTGGAGCTGTTAGTGTGCGGCTTAATAAGATGTCGTAAGAAATACTATAATCGCGCAAAGTGAGTATCAGTGTGCAGGCAAAGTGCCGGTATTCAAAGTCTGGGAGTTACTTAAGTTGCGTGAAGGGTGGGGCGTAGTTATCATGATTTGCATGGGCTTCTCACTTGAGAAGTAGCCATTTCAAATAGTTCATGGAGTAGACTGATGGCACTTTCATTGCGCAGCGATATGTTTGGCCATGAAAAAAGCACCGGCAGACAAAAGCTGGAATGGGAGTTCGAACAGAGTGCAAGTGAGCGGGGTGTTCATCACTATGCCTATTTTTTTTATCATCACACGCCAGCCTTACAGCAACATGGCTTTGTTCTGGTCAGCGGTCCGGAGGCAGGGGAAAAGAACAGTCATTGCGCAGGGCGGCAGGACGTAGCGGATACGGTTCGGGGCGTTGCTTGCTTTGAGCCACTATTTACCGGGTTACTGAACAGGCCTGTATCATCAAATGACCGTGGCGAAATGATCGACGCCGGTACCACCTCTGACGGGATGACGGCGTTCTACCTCGGCGAAGAGAAAGCATTCAGTTTACTTCGGTTTGCAAATAAAGAAGCCGGAACAGGGAATACGCAAGGCGAGTACAATCTTGCGACGGAGGTGAAGTCGCTGGTTCGTGAGTTTCATCATAAGTTGACGGGCCTGGTCATGGGCTTGAATGAATCGGACGAAAACTTCACTATCACGGACCGTGAAAAGGAAGTGTACATCTGGACGGCAATAGGCAAGACCTGTAATGAAATTGCCGTCATTCTAAATATATCCAAAAGAACCGTGGATTTTCACATTTCCAATGTGATCTCGAAGTTGGGTGTCCGAACCAAACTTCAGGCTTGCATACAATTGACCAAGATGGGCATTTTGTAAGGGACGGTGCTAGCCTTGACGACCGCCCTGAGTGGCAGGTCGCAAAGGCCATTAAAGCGTTGAGTGAGCCTCGGCTCTTTGTGCGCGATTCCGATACAGCGCGGGCTCGATCGGAATACTTATTGACAACCTGCAGTGGAACGCGACGGCTACCGGTTATCGCCTGTTGTTGCCTGCGTACCTTCGCGCGTCGACTGCTCGTACCGCGCCTGATGCGCAGTGTTGTGCTGAGAATGACGTTTGTTTTGCAGGCGATAAATGTTCAGTATCTGGCGTATGACCGATTGCCTGTCGCGACGACCCGAGATGATGCCACCCTTGACCTGATTGACTGCAGCATAGCTCGGGTCCTGCAGAAGAATGCAGTGCGCCTTGTACAGATTCCAGTAGGGGATGCCTGCAAACAGGTGATGAGTGAGATGCAGGTTGTCTCCATGCATGCCGATAAACAGCCTCTCCCACCAGGAGGGGAAACGGTTGCGGGTGATACGCAGGGCCTCCCGTTCCTTGCCGAACAATCCAAAATGTTCAGAAACCTCTGACAGCCAGCCGATGACCTGAAAAGCCGTGAGGTAAGGAACGAGCCAGAACATCAGGTAACCGTACAGGCCTGTGGTGGCGTAGAACAACGAGAATAAAACAGCGTGTACTGCGATGAGGGTCAGCGCTTTGCGAGGGGACTTGAACAGTGCGCCCAACCGATGAATGACAAGGTAACGCAGGTAGCTGAATATATTCAGGAGCAGCACGGTTTTAAGCAGATGGTTAAACATGAAGTCAAACCGATCTACGGTCGCCTGCAGTCCAGAATCGATATAGTAACGGTAGTCCGGGTCTTTGTCGGCGTCACCGAGATGATGGTGATGCAGGTGCACGTGCGAATGTCGATAAGCTTCGTAATCCTGAAAGATGGGTAAGCCGGTTAGATAGTGGCCAATGGCATAACTGAGGGAACGGCTTTGAGTCAGGGTTAAATGGGCTGCTTCATGCACAAGGGAGGCGAGTGCGCGTTGCCTTGAACCGATAATTAGCACGCTGAGGGGATAAGCATACGATGACCATTGGGTGAGTGCGACAGCGGAAGCAATGACAATAATATCCCCTGACCAACCCAGTAGCCATCGCCAGTTATTCTTTTTGTAAAGACGCATGAGTTCAAATTTTAGTGCATCGTTACAGTGAAATCTTTGGACGGTTTGCATCGTTTACCTCGACAGGTTGTGCTCTGCAATGCGTTGTTATTAGGGCGTTATATAGACTAGGAAGGTTGGGGGGGCTGCGTAAGCTGTTATTTTTCACAGGTAGACGGTTACAGGGCGTATGTGTTTTTTTTGAAAGAAGTCAATCGTCGTTAACAAAATCTCTTGCATCGGTTTTTTTACGAGGTTGATGTCACCTGATTAATATGTTACCTGAGGCCGTCATGAACAGTTTTGAGAAAAATAATACCGCACCGTCACGCTCTCAAGATCTCGCTAAGCGGGCCGGCGTACAGCATATAACCGGTACGGAAGGGCCACTCTCCATGTCTCAGGAACAGGCCTGGTTTCTTGAGACGTTAGTACCAGAAAGTATCGCTTATAATTTTCAGGCCATGCTGAATATTCGCGGCAACCTTGATATCAACGCGCTTGAACTGGCGCTGAGTATGGTGGTTGAGCGTCATCAGTCACTCTCCACTGTTTTCGATGAGGTTGACGGGGAGCCACGGCAAACTATTCAGGACGCCTGGCCCGTGAACATCCCCATCGTTGACCTGTCTGCCAGCAGTGAAGCGGTACGGCAGACCTACATGAATTCTATTATAAAAGCTGAAATTGCCCAGAAAATCGAAGTGGCGAAACTTCCGCTGATTCGATGGGTGCTGTTCAAATTCAGTGACCAATTCCACTCATTGCTGCACATCGAACACCACCTCATTCATGACGGCTGGTCATTTCGGCTGTTTCTCAAAGAGCTCAATCATTTTTACAACGAACAAAAGGGCCGTGTTAATCAAGAGCCCCTTGAGCCGGTGATCCAGTTTATCGATTACTGCCAATGGGAGCGCGACTGGCTGGATTCGGCTCAAGGTCGTCAAGGCCGAGACTTCTGGTACGGTCGTCTTGAAACCTGGCCTGCCTACACGCATTCGCCGTTTCCTGCACCGAAGGGTGGGCAAGCGGCGTTGGATTTTGTCGGCAGTTCCGTGTCGGTACCGTTGCCCGGTGGGTTGATCAGCGCACTTCAGGCGTATGGCTCGAAGAATAAATCCACGCTGTTCGAGACTATGTTTTCACTGTTTGCCTGTGTAGTAGCGGCGCGTTCGGGTCAGACGCAACAACTGATCGGTACCGCCGTCGCCAACCGCGACCTGCCGGGTATCGAAAACACCATCGGTATGCTGGTGAACATGTTGCCGCTGCGCATCGACATTGACGCGAACACGCCTTGGGCACCTCTACTGGCAGCCGTGAAAGAAGAAATCCGCACGGCCTGTTTGCAGTCGCATGTGCCGTTTTCCACCATGGTTGCCGATCTGAGCCCGGAGCGTTTAACTCAGCAGTTACCTTACATTCAGGTTGCTTTCAGTTTTCATAACTCCATGTCCCGCACCCTGGACTTTGCGGACATTGATGTCGAGGTGGTGGAGGGCTTGGCAAACGGTTCTGCGAAATTCGACCTCAATGTCATTTGCGTTTTCGATGACGAGGTTAACCCGGCCGCTGGCGGTCGTTTCATGCTTGAGTACTCCACCGCTGTCGCCAAAGAGGCAGATGTCGTAGCGCTTATGGATGATTTCCTCCATCTGGCAAGCGCCTGGCTCGAGCAACCGGCAGAAAGCCTCGCCAATGTACGCAAGTCTGCTGTCCTTGCCGCAGGCGGTACTTCTGTCAGTCCTGGCGTAGAGTTCTGGAAACAATCTCTCGACCTCGAAGCCTCGGGGCTTCTGGCTGACCATGCGCTTAATCGCGTTGTCAGCGGGCCACTTGTGCGTCATGAAATCCCATTGTCGGATGAAAGCCTTGCACGCCTGTTTCAAGTGTGTGAACAGCGCCGCATTGAGCCTGAAGTAGCGCTTTTTTCTCTCTATGCCGTTGTCATGGCACGTTATGGCGGGCATCAAACCGTCGTGG
This sequence comes from Pseudomonas savastanoi, assembly GCF_020917325.1. Classification (NCBI taxonomy): domain Bacteria; kingdom Pseudomonadati; phylum Pseudomonadota; class Gammaproteobacteria; order Pseudomonadales; family Pseudomonadaceae; genus Pseudomonas; species Pseudomonas savastanoi. The sequence continues at coordinate 4,211,918 of NZ_CP076652.1, read as the reverse complement.
CTGGTCTGGGTACCGCTGCCGATGGACAGCGTCTGGCCACACCGTTGCCACTCAAGCTGACGCTCACTGCGCACGATACATTTGCCGATGTCTTCCTGCGCACACAACAGCACTGCGAGCAGGCTCGTCAGTGGCACGCATCTTCCGCACAGAGCCTGGAAAAAGCGCTCGATGACAGTGTTGCGGCATCGGGAAGAGCGCCACAGTCATTAATACAGTCGGTATTCTGCAACGGCCTGTCCGCGCGTGCAGAGCAGGGAAGTGCTTCGGGCAGTCTGCATCCGCCCATCGAATTCGTCCTGGACCGTTCCGGCACAAAGGCTTCGTTGTCACTCGGCTATGCCGCTGACCTGTTCACTCAGGAAACAGCGACATCAATGGCCCGGCATTATGTCCAGCTGCTGGAAAAGGCCGGTGAGTCACTTGACGAGACGTTGGCACAAAGCCTGTCGGCCCAGCACCAGGCTGCCATTCAGGCACAGTGTGAGGGGCTTGCTTCGACCTACCCTGAAACGTCCCTGCACGCCATCGTCGAGGCATTTGCGGCCACACAGCCCGAAGCCATCGCTGTGCGCTGCGGCGAGGCAGTGCTGACGTACGCTCAGCTCAATGAGTCCGCCGACAAAATTGCCGACATATTGCTTCGCAAGGATGTGCAGCCCGGTGATGTCGTCGGTATCTGCATGATGCGCTCCGAGTGGCAGGTTGCAGCGCTCTTGGGCGTACTCAAAGCCGGTGCGTGCTACCTCTCGATCGACTGTGCGTCGCCTGCCGAGCGTCGTGACTGGCTGCTGGAAGAGGCGGACGTCAAGTGGGCACTGATCGATGAGAGTGCTCCGCCTCTACGTGATGCAACCTCAACGCTGTTGATCGGGCAATTGTTGACTGAGCAGGATGACCTGCGCGTGTCGCCGCTGGTCAAGCCTGTCGTCAGCGCCGATGCTCACTGCTATTACATGTTCACATCGGGTTCCACAGGCACTCCGAAAGCCACTGCCAGTACCCACCGCGCGGTCGTGAGTCTGGTCAAGGGGACGGACTATATCGATATCAATGGTGACGACCGCTTCCTGTTTTTCGCGCCCCTCGCCTTCGATGCATCGACCTTTGAAATTTGGGGTGCCTTGCTGAACGGCGCGCAGTTGGTGGTTCAGCCTGGAGAAGCCGGCGGGCTGGATGACCTGGCACACACACTGGAAAGCCAGCAGGTCAGCGTGCTCTGGCTGACGTCCGCATTGTTCCAGGAAATGGTCGATCAGTATCCTCATGCGATGGCTGGCGTCAGACATGTAGTGACCGGCGGTGACGTTGTTTCACCGCAAAGCATGCGCAGTTTTCTGGCACAGTCCACCGGGACGCTCACCATCGGGTACGGCCCTACTGAAGGTACGGTGTTTACCACTGCCTACAGCATGGACAAAGTCGAACAAGTGACTGACAAGCCTCTGATCGGATGGCCAATTGCACAGGCCGATGCCTACATCGTGGATGTTTTCGGGCAGCTTGCCGAGCCAGGTGTTCCAGGAGAGTTATTTATCGGTGGCACAGGTATCACCGGCGCCTACCTCAAGCGTCCGGAACTGAGCCAGGAGCGTTTTGTGACACTGGAGAGGTTCCCCGGCAAAACTCTCTTCCGCACCGGTGACCTGGCGCGCTGGACCCAGAGCCGCGGTATCGAGTTTCTGGGGCGCAGTGACAGCCAGATCAAGATCCGTGGCTTGCGCATAGAGCCTGGTGAGGTTGAGCAGGCGATACGTCAATTGCCTGGTGTCACGGCGTGCTCGCTGATTCTGCGCACACTGAATCTTGATAAGCAACTCGTTGCCTTTGTCAGTCTGGACGGGACCATTGCACTGGATGAACAACAGATTCGTGTAGCGCTAAGGGATCGCCTCCCCGACTACATGGTGCCTTCCGAAGTGCATGTGATCGAGCAACTGCCGGTCAATGCGAGCGGCAAAGTCGACAAGCGTGCATTGCTTGAACTGGCGACTCAAAACGGCCGTGCAAGAGTCACCAGCGAGCGACCGTCGACGGCTCTGGAAAAATCCATTGCCGAGGTCTGGGCGCAAATCCTCAATGTGCCGGAAGTGGGTAGAAACGAAGACTTCTTCTCCATCGGCGGCCATTCGCTGGCCGGCATGCGGATCATGTCGCGGCTGAGCAAGCAATTCGGCAGTCGTCTGTCGCTGAATCTGCTCTTTGAGTATCCCAGCGTCGAGACGCTTGCAGGTGCTATCGAGCGCTCGACCGAGCCGTTGACCGCCTGACCGCTTACCGGCGCGTGGTGGGTAGCAAAAATACCCCCGCGCGCTTTCTCGCCTCTCAGCCCCCCAATTTAACCCGTCCTCGCAGCGACATCGTTCGCTGTCGAGGTGGAGATGGTCATGTCCCAAAAAAAAACGGTCACTTCAACCACCGGATCCGCTGTCAGGAGTCCGACCCCGGCAGCCCGGGGGTTTCTGAATTTATCGCCTGCGCAAAAAAGCCTCTGGTTCATGCACCAGATGGAAGATGCGAGCGCCACATACAATGTGCCTTTCGCGCTGCGCATTGACGGGGCGCTGGATTGCGCAGCCCTTGAGCGGGCGGTGGACAGTGTCTATCAGCGCCAGACTGCACTGCGCTATCGTTTTCCCTGTATCGATGGGCAACCGGTCATTCGCCTTGTCAACGAGCAACTGTTGACTCGCAAAGTTGACCTGCGAGCCGAGCCGGACAGCGAAGCCGCGCTGAAAGCGTTCGAGCAAAGCGAAGCCCGTTATGTTTTCGATCTTGAGCATGAAGCGCTTCTGCGCGCGACGTTGCTGCACTGTGCGACCGACGAGCATGTTCTGTTGATCAATGTTCATCACATCATTTTCGACGGTTGGTCGATGCAGATTTTCCTCTCCGAAGTGGCCTCAGCCTATTCGGCGCTGGTGCAGGGCAGCGAGGTGAACGTCGAGCCGTTGAACTTCGACTTTGGCGACTATTTAAGTCTGAGCCCATCGAGCGCTGAACGAGATCCCGATATTGCTCACTGGCAGCAGCGATTGGCCGGTGCGCCTCCGGTATTGCCACTACCGCTGGATGACAAGCGTCCTGCCGTTCAGCGTTACGCGGGGCAGCGTTGTCATTTTCAAGTGCCTGCAGCCGTCTCGGACGCGCTGAAAAAACTGGCCAAGGAATGTCGCGTCACGCCCTATATGGTAGGGCTTGCGGCTTTTTCCGTGCTGCTGTATCGCTATACGCAAGAGGCGGATCTGGTCATCGGATCGCCGATGTCGAATCGGCAATCCGCTGACCTGGAAGGCGTGATCGGTTTCTTCGTCAATACGCTGCCAAACCGGATCGATGCATCGGGTTCTCCTTCTTTCGTCGAGTTGCTCAAAAGAGTTCGCGCCTCGGTGCTCGATACATTCGAGCATGCCCATGTGCCTTTCGATCAGATTGTCGAGGCCATTCAGCCCCCGCGCTCTTTGAGCCATGCGCCGGTGTTTCAGGTGCTGTTCGATATGGCCAACGAGGATTTTTCGGTCGAGCTGGAAAACCTGCGCACTCGCGTTTATACGCTCGACTCCTGCACCGCCAAATATGACCTGAGTCTGACCCTGGCACTGACTGCGCGCGGCATGAGCGGCGCGGTCGAGTATGACACCGCATTGCTGGATGAGACCGCAGTGCAGGGGATGATCGATAGCCTGCTGATCATTATGGAGCAGGTGTCGCGCAACCCGGACGGGGCTATTGACGATTTTTCGCTGTTGTCTGACGAAGCCGTGGAGCAGGCGCTGCGCCTGGCTAATCATCAGCCGGCAGCGCCGCAAGCGCCTTTTGCACCTTTCCATCAGTGGTTCAAATGCAGTGCCGCGCAGTGGGGCGAGATGGATGCGCTGATTTATGCGGACCGTCGATACAGCTATGCGCAACTTGATGCAGAGGCCCGGGTACTGGCGGGTCATCTGCATGCTGCCGGTGTTCGTCATGGTGACCGGATCGCGGTAGTGCAACGCTATGGCCCAGAGGTCATCGTCGCGTTACTGGCGGTGCATCAGGTGGGCGGTATTTATGTGCCGCTGGCAATCGACGATGCGCGTCATGCGGATCTGCTCAAGGACATCGAGCCCAGACTGGTCCTGACGCTGCGCGCCTTTCAGAAGCAACTGCAGGACTATCCGTGCCTGCTGCAGGATGATTTGCCGCAGACCACCGGCACGCTGCTCGAGAGCGAATTCGAGGGGCGCAACACGCAACCGGAAGACATCGCCTACATCATTTTTACCTCCGGCTCTACCGGTCGTCCCAAGGGCGTCAGTGTCTCTCACGGCAGTTGGGTAAGCCTGCTCCAGGCCTTGGAGCAGACTTACGGTCAGACCGAGCCGGGTGTTACTGGCATTTTGCAAATGGCCAATTTCACGTTTGACGTATTCATGAGCGATGTCGTCCGCGCGCTGGCGGTTGGCGCGCGGTTAATCATGTGTCCTCGGCAGAGTCTGGCTGACCCTGAACAACTCTATGAGCTGATCACAGCTGAACGGGTGACGTTGCTCGAGTTCGTGCCTGCGGTCCTGCGGCAGATGATTCGTTACCTGGAAGAGACCGCACGGCGTCTGGATACCCTGCATACACTCACCTGCGGTGCGGACGTGTGGTTTGTCCACGAGTATCGGAAAATGCAGACGTTGTGTGGACCGCATACCAGGGTTGTCAGTGTTTACGGAGTCACCGAGGCAACCTGCGAAAGCGCCACGTTCGAGCCCGATGCAGGGTGGTATGACTCTGAGCGCAGCTTGCCTATCGGCGGTCCCTTGCCTAACACCTCCCTGTACCTGGTTGACGCAACGCTGAATCTGGTACCGCGTACTGTCCCCGGCGAATTGTTGATTGGCGGCGGCGCGGTGGCGTCCGGTTACATGAATCGCCCTGAATTGAACGAGAAGAGCTTCCTGACAGGTTCGTTCTCGGCCAGCGGACGGTTTTTACCTGGCGTCGGCGAACAGCGGTTCTATCGCACCGGTGATTTGTGTCGGCACATGCGCGACGGCACCATCGAGTTTTTGGGCCGCAGTGACAACCAGGTCAAAATTCGTGGCTTCCGCATCGAGCTGGGTGAAGTCGAGAGCGTACTCGCCGACCATCCTGATGTGAGTGAATGCGCGGTGGTCACCCGTCAGTCACCAGGTGCCGAGGCCGAACTGATCGGTTATGTGCAAACCCGCGCTACAGCGCAGCAACTCAATGCCTACCTTGGCGAGCGTCTGCCAGGCCATATGGTGCCGCGCCTGTTGGTAGTCTTGCCAGCACTGCCTTTGACCGCAAATGGCAAGATCGATCGCAAGAGCCTGCCTGAGCCCGATTGGGCGCAGGACTCACGCGCTTACGCCGCACCGCGCAACAGTCTGGAAGAACAGCTTGTCGAAGACTGGCAGCAACTGCTCAATGTGCCGCGTATCGGCATTGACGACAATTTTTTCGAGAGTGGCGGGCATTCTCTGCTGGTCACTCAAGTCATTGCGCACATCAAAAAGCGCTTTGGTGTGGCCCTCAGTATTGCAAACCTGTTCGAAGGGCCCACCGTCGCTCAGGTCGCCGAAAAGATCATGCTGAATATGATCCAGATCGCCCAAGGTGCCAGTGTCGCTTCCAGGCCTGCCGCGATCGGACGCAGTAGCGGTATCGAGCGCCAACGTCTCTCGTTTGCGCAACGCCGTCTGTGGTTGACCCAGCACAGTGAGCCGGGCACCGCTTACAACATGCCGGAAATATGCCGTCTGACCGGGCAACTGGATATTCCTGCGCTGGAAGGTGCATTGAATCTGCTACTTGAGCGTCATGAAGTCTTGCGCACGCATTTCACTTGCGAGCTTGAAACGTTTGTGGACGCTCAGGGCCTTACGCAGAAAGAGCCGCTGGTTGTGACAAGTCACGCTGACAGCGCGCGCGTACCGTTCAGGCAGCAAAAAATCGCTCGCGAAGCGCTCTCGGTCACACTGGAGCGGGAGGTGCACACGCCGTTCGTGCTGGACAAGGAACTGCCGATACGCGCGGTGCTTCTGCAGACCGCTTCGGATGAATATGTGCTGTGCCTGACCTTGCATCACATTGCCTACGATGGTTGGTCGAGTGCCTTGCTGCGTCAGGAGCTGGCAGCATTTTATCGGCATTTGACGCAAGGTGAGTGCCTCAGGCTGAGCGCACTGGAGGCTCAGTATCAGGACTATGCTGCCTGGCAACGAAATCAACTCGAAAGCGGGGCGTTCGAGGCTCAGCTAGACGCCTGGAAGGCTTCGCTTAAGGACTTGCCGCCGCCTCTGGTACTGCCTGTGCGTTCCAGCCCGCGAGCAGGAAATCCACTGGCCGGCGACTACGTTGCGCTGACTCTTCCTGGCGATTGCTCGGCAAGGCTCGATCAGCTTTGCCTGCGTCTTCAATGCACGCCGGCCATGGTCATGCACGCCGCGTTCGCGCTGCTATTGCATCGCTACACCGGGCAGGACGACATTTTGATCGGCATGCCATTCTCGGGAAGGGACCATGATGAAAGTGCGAACCTGATCGGGTTCTTCGTTAACCTGCTTCCGTTACGGCTGCGTTTGCGAGGCCCTCTGCGTGTGGCGCAGGTTATCGAGCAGAGTCGCCAGGCCCTGCTTGCCGCCGAGGCAAATCATTCGGTGCCGATCGATTACCTGGCGCAAGTGCTCAACCCGCAGCGGCTGCCCGGCAAGCATCCTTTTTTCCAAGTGGGTCTTGTGGTGCAGAGCACGACGGCCGTACCGCTTACCTTGCCGTACGTGCAATCGGAAGAAATCTCCCTGGCCTCCACTGAGGTGAAGCTGGACCTGATGCTGGAGTTGCGTGCTGTCAAAGGCGAAGGGGTGAGTGGGGTATTCAAATATCGCACGTCACTGTTCGAGCGCTCCGTCATCTCGGGCATGGCAGAGCACTTCCAGTGCCTGCTGGAAAATATGCTGGCCAATGCCGAGCAGACCGTTGCTCAGGTGAAGATGCTGCCTGCAACCGAACATCAGAGGCTGATCAGCCAGTTCAACGACACGTCACGCGACTTCGGCGACGGCGATGTCGTCAGCCGTTTTGAACAGCGTGTACGTCAGACTCCGCAGGCTATGGCCCTTCAGTTGCAACAACGCTGCTGGACATACGCCGAACTGGACCGGTTAGCCAACGGCATCGCGCACGCGCTGATAAAGAAGGGTGTGCAAGCGGGTGAGCACATCGGCCTGTTCACTGGACGGCATCCCTATCTGGTGGCAGGCATGCTTGGCATCCTCAAGGCGCGCTGTGCCTTTGTCCCCTTGAATCCGCAGGATTCGATGGAAGGTGCGCTGGGCTACATGATCAAAGACGCAGCATTGTGCCGCGTGGTGGGTCATCGAGGCTTGGCACACGAGCTTGCGGCTCTGGGGCTGGAGACGTTGCTGGTCGACGATTTCGAAGGTGCCGAGGGCGAATGGTCTGCTCCGGCCTGCCAGCGTGAGCCTCAGGATCTGGCCTATATTCTTTACACCTCTGGCTCGACCGGGCAGCCCAAGGGGGTGATGGTTTCGCAGCGCAATATCGATAACACCGCGAATGCATTTGCGCGAACACTGGAACTGAATGCCCAGTCGCGACAACTGCAGTATTTTTCGCCTGTCTTCGACGGGGTCTGTGGCGAGGTGTTTCCGGTACTGATCAGCGGCGCTACGCTGGTATTTGCCGCCTCTGAACAGCTGCTTCCGGGGCCGGATCTGGTGACGCTTCTGCGCGAGCAACGTATTACTCATCTGCAGATCACGCCGACGGCCCTGCGCTTGCTCCCCCATGCCGAGCTTGCCGAGCTGAAAGTCATTATCAGCGCCGGTGAAGCCTGTCCGGCGAACGTCGCCCAGACCTGGGCAACCGGCAGACGTTTCCTCAATGGTTACGGTCCGACCGAAACGACGGTGTATGCATCTGCCCGTGACTACTGGGATGAACGAGGTGCCTTGGTATTGCGGCCTCTGGACAACGTCAGAATGTATGTTCTGGACCCGTACCTGAACCCTCTGCCCTGCGGTGTACCCGGCGAGCTTTACATCGGCGGGAGCGGGGTAGCACAGGGTTATCTGAATCTGGATGAGCGCACCGCGCAAGCGTTTCTTCCCGACCCATATGGTCTTTCCCCCGAGGCGCGGCTGTACCGCACTGGCGACTTTGTGGTTCGTCAATTCGATGGAAGCCTGAGCTATGTCGGGCGTATCGATAATCAGGTGAAGGTTCGCGGTTTCCGCATTGAACTGGGCGATGTCGAAGCGCGCTTGAACGCGATAGTCGGGCTTGAGCAGGCGGTCGTGGTCGTTAAACGGGATGACCACGAGCACAAGATCCTGGTGGGGTATTACGTCGGCAAGCCGAGCATTGCACAGGTGCGTGCAGAGCTGGCGAAAGTGCTGCCGACACATATGGTGCCGGAGCGTCTGATCTGCTTGCCCGAACTACCGCTTAGCCGTACTGGCAAGGTCGATCGCAAGGCACTCGAAAACCTCGTTGACCAGCGCGCGCAGGAAAACACCGCGGTCGGGACGCCGCCGACCCTTCCTGCAGCCGTCAGGCCTGCTGGAAAACGCCTGCACAACAAGGTCAGAAAGATCTGGCAGGAAGTACTCGATTGTCAGGAAATCGATTCGGACGACAATTTTTTCGATCTCGGTGGCCACTCGTTGCGCATTGTCGAGACGCAAAAACGTTTGAGCGAGCTTTTGCAGGCGCCCGTGGCCATGACAGACCTTTTCGAATACCCGACGCTGCGTGGTCTGGTCGCTCACCTGGAACGCTTGCATGGGCCGCTGCCGGAGGTTCGCCAAGCCAGCGAGGCATCACCTGCCATTGATCCCGGAAATCGTACGCTGGCGGTCGTCGGCATGGCCGGGCGCTTTCCGGGCGCCGCTGACCTGAGCGAGTTCTGGCAGAACCTCACCGAGGGGGTGGAGTCGACCCTTTATTTCAGTGACGAGGTCATGCTCGCGCATGGCGTAAGCCCTGATCTGCTGGAGCGTGCCGATTTCGTCAAGTGTGGCAATCGTCTCGAGGATGTCGACAAGTTCGATGCCGAGTTCTTCGGCTTCTCACCTCGTGAAGCCCAGTTGATGGATCCTCAGCAGCGCATCTTTCTTCAATGCGCATGGACCGCTATGGAAGCCGCCGGTTATGGCGGTTCTCTGAACGATTTGCGCGTAGGCGTATTTGCAAGCGCGAGCACCAGCCATTACTTGCTTGATCACGTTTACCCGAAGCGCCAGGAGCTGCAACTGGAGAACATCCAGTGGCTATTGGGTAACGGCCGCGATTTCATGGCGTCGCGTGTGGCTTACAAACTCAATCTCGCCGGACCTGCGATTACCGTCGAGACGGCTTGCTCCTCCTCACTGGTAGCGGTCCAGATGGCTTGCGAAAGCTTGCTGCGGGGCGAGTCGGATATGGTGATCGTCGGCGGTGCTTCCGTCGAAGCTCAATACTACGGTTACCAGGCGGCACCGGGCAGCATCATTTCCGCCGATGGCCATTGCAGGCCGTTCGATGCGCAGGCCAGCGGCACCACAGGTGGCAGTGGTTGTGCAGTGCTGGTCCTCAAACTGGCTGACAGGGCAATCGAAGATCGCGACCATATTCATGCCTTGATCAAGGGCGGGGCGGTCAATAACGATGGCTCCAGCAAAGTCAGTTATACCGCGCCCAGTGTTCACGGGCAGGCCCAGGTGGTGAGCGCCGCGCTCGATGCAGCGAATATCAGTGCAGACTCCATTGGTTATATCGAGGCGCATGGCACCGGCACTCGCCTGGGTGACCCGGTAGAAGTCCGTGCGTTGACGCAGGCCTATACCAGCGCTTTGCCAAATTTCACGCCGGGCTTTTGTGCCCTCGGTTCGTTGAAGAGCAACATCGGTCATCTTGATGCGGCCTCAGGCGTCGCCGGGCTGGTCAAGGCCATACTTGCCGTGCAGCACGACGTCCTGCCTGCAAGCCTTAACTTCACGCGAGCCAATCCCGAAATTGATTTCAACGACAGCCCTTTTTATATCAACACGACGTCCCGACCCTGGCCGGCTACGGCCTCGCCACGTCGGGCAGGCGTCAGCTCCTTCGGCATCGGCGGGACCAATGCTCATGTCATTGTCGAGGAGCCTCCGCAGCCGTCAGTGCGCCCGCATGACGATAGCGATTGCTGGTACATACTGCCGTTCTCCGCACGTACCGCTACAGCGCTGGACCATCAGCGTCGGCAACTGATTACCTGTCTGCAGAACCCGGTGGCCGATATACGCGATATCGCCTTCACGCTGGGAGAGGGCCGCACACGATTTGCCTTCAGGGACAGCGTTGTCAGCCAGAGCATTGCCGGAGCCTTGCACGCGCTGCAGACACCTTCGTCCACAGCGCTCATGGAGCGCAGACAGGACCGTCCGATCGTGTTCATGTTCTCCGGGCAGGGCAGCCAGTATGAGGGAATGTTCAAGGGCCTCTACGGCAGTGAGGCGGTATTTCGACAGACAGTTGACCGCTGCACGGTCATATTGAAGCGTTATGGCGTCGACATTCTGGCCAGTCTATACCCGCCAGCGGATGGCGATACAGCCAACAGTCTGAGCCGTACGGAAATCGCGCAACCGGCACTTTTTGTGGTCGAGTACGCGTGCGCCCTGTTGTTTCAAAGCCGCGGTATCCACCCGCAGGCGCTGATAGGCCATAGCCTTGGTGAACTGGTGGCAGCCTGTTTTGCGGGTGTCTACAGTCTGGAAGACAGCTTGAAGCTGGTTGTCGAGCGGGGCCGCCTGATGCAACGTCAAGCTCCGGGTGCGATGCTTGCCGTTGGCCTCTCTGAAGCAGATTGCGCGCGCTTTCTGGGGCACGGCGTGGAGCTGGCGGCCGTCAATGGGCCGCTGCAATGTGTTCTTGCCGGTGATTTTGAAGCCATTGCGCGGGTCGAGCGACAACTGGCCGAGGAAGGGCTCGTGGGGCGTGTACTGGATACCTCGCACGCTTTTCATTCCCGCATGATGGCTCCTGCTGCGCACGCGTTGAAGGCAGTTGTCAGCGGGTTCTCTGTGCAGCCCCCGACTATCGCGCTCGTGTCCAATCACAACGGCGGTTGGTTCTCGATCGATTCGAGCAGCCAAAGTGATTATTGGGCGTCTCATCTGCTGGATACCGTGCGCTTTTCTGACGGTATCGCGCTGCTTGCCGACGAACTGGAAGACCCGATTTTTCTCGAAGTCGGCCCGGGCCGTGCTCTTCAGAGTGCACTGAAATCCTATGCTGAGCCCTTGTGTGTGCTTGGCTGTACTCGGCATGCGCGAGACAGCCGATCAGACGAGGCTGCGTTGGCAGAAGGCATCGCGTCATTGTGGAGGCAGGGAGCAAGTTTCGGTTGGGCGCAGGCCGCAGGGTGTACAGACGGCGCACGCGTGCCGCTGCCGACCTATCCGTTCGCGCGGGACAGCCACTGGATCGAGGCTGCCGGGACAACTTCTTCTGCGCCGCACGAGGTACCGTTGTTCCTGCACTGGCAGCGTATGCAGGGTAATCGCAGGCAGTTCCGATTGAGCCTGTCGCCACAACTCTGGCTGGTGGACGAACATCGCGTTTTCGAAGGAAAGCCAGTGCTTTCCGGCACCGGATGCGTCGAGCTGGTACGCAATGCCTACGCGCGTATGGAAGGCATCGAGTTGATCGAACTGAGTGACGTTTACTTCCCGACCCCTCTGGTTCTGGAAGATGAGCAGGCCTCGCAAAGCGTGCTGATTACATTCAAGGATCACACCGAGAGCACTGAGTTTTTTCTCGAGTCGGTATCGGACGAGGGTAACGCTCCGCAGCAGCACAGAATGCTGCACGCGCAAGGTTTCATAAAACGCCACAACCGGGAGCGCCTCTTACTAAAAGGGCTGATGCAGCTTCAGTCCGACCATGCTGACTGTCTTGCCGATGAAGTCGAACATGCGGCATTGAACACGCGTCTCGGCTTGTTCGGGCCTCGCTGGAAGTGCTTTCGTTCGATCTGGCTCGGCCAGGATGAGGGGCTGGCGCTTCTGGAACTGGATCAGGTGTTTGCCGCTGACCTTGAGCGCTTTGCGCTGCATCCGGCGTTGCTCGACATGGCGACTGGTTTTCTCTCGATCATGGAAAACAGCACCCGCAGATTACCGTTCCATTACCAGCGCCTGACTATTCATGCACCACTGCGCTCCCGGCTTTACAGCCATGCAAGGCGGGTCCGCAGTAATGTTTATGATATGCAACTGTTCGAAGTCGATAACGACGGCGGAATCGGTGCTCTGCTGGCCGAGGTGATCGGCTTTACTTTGCGCGATGAGCGAGTGGCACCGGACGCGCAGCGCACCGAGCCCTTGGACTGGTGTCAGGTACCAGCATGGCGGCCGGCATTGCCTCCCAGGGGCGACTCGCCGTTACAAGGGCCCTGGCTGGTTGTCACGCGTGGCGTTGCAGCCGATAACAGCATTCTCGCTGCGCTACCGCCGGACAGTGTCTGCATAGGCGATGCAGGTGATTCTGGCGCTACGATCGCAACAATTGCTCGCGGCGACGCACAGGCATATGGACAGCTGTTTAATACACTGGCGACGCAAGATGCCTTGCCGAGCCAGATCATTTACATGGCCGGTAAGACGCAGCTTGCGGACGGCGAGCACGCCGCCATTACGCTGTTTACCGATCTTATGGTGTTGGTGCAGGCATACATTCCTCATGCGATAAACACCACTGTTCTGTCAGTGGTGACCGAAGGTGCCTGCCAGGTGGATGACGATGAGCCGGTCAACAGCTGTGTAGCAACCTTGTCTGGTGTGGTTCGTACACTTACTTGGGAGCTGCCGCAGATACGCTGCCGTCATTTTGATCTGCCGCTGGCCAACGCGGCCGAGAATGAGATGCTACTGCTTCAGGTACTCCAGCACATCGATCCCGATCAGGCTTCTCCGCTTGCACCGACTCTGGCCTTGCGCAAACAGACGTTGCATGAACCTTGCCTGCGAGCGCTGCAAGTCTCGCAACCTTCACTGCACTTCAAGGAGGGCGGGACCTACGTGGTTACCGGTGGTCTGGGCGGCATGGGGCTGGCGCTGGCCAGTCATCTGGCTGCGAAGGTAAAAGCTGTCACCTTAGTCCTGATGTCCCGTTCGGCGACGGTCACGGATGAGGTCGGGCAAGCGCTGCAGGCGATGGAACAGCAAGGCGCGCGGATTCAACACATGGCGGTCGATTGTGCTGATCGTGAGGCTTTCACTGCAGCGCTTCAGCAGGTCAGGCTTCAGCATGGGGGTATCAGTGGGGCCATACATGCCGCAGGTGTGCAAGCCAGCGGTCTCATCCAACTGAGCCAGGCAAATGCATGGGCACAGGTGATGGGCAGCAAGGTGGTTGGCACTGATGTGCTGATAGACGTTTTGCGCCAGGAGCCTGTCGATTTCATATTTCTCTGTTCGTCGCTGGCGTCGGTGCTCGGGGGGCTTGGTCAGGCGGATTACGCCGCTGCCAACGCCTATCTGGACGCCAGGGCGCAGGCCTGTCGTCAGGAGGGCATGCCTGTGGTTTCGCTCAACTGGGATGCATGGGCGCAGGCAGGTATGCGTGTTGCCTATGACAAGGCGCATCCCGAGCAGGCGCCGATTGACGATGTTCGCGGGCTGACCAACGCAGAAGGTTGCCAGTTATTCGAGCTGGCTCTGGCGCAAAACACTGCTCAGATCATCGTGCACAAGGCGCAGGATCTGCAGCAACTGATCGATCAACTGCAGCGCGGCGGTGCGACATCGGCGGGCCGGGCAACACCGCTGTTCGACTCCGGTGCCGAGCGTGTTGCGCCACGCAATGCTGTGGAGCAGGAAGTCGCACAGTTGTGGCAAGAGCTGCTGGGCGGCGATATGCCGGGTGTGCTGGATAACTTCTTCGATCTGGGCGGGCACTCACTGTTGGGGTCCCAGCTGATTTCGCGGATTCGTTCGCGCTTTCAGCAGTGCCTGACGTTGGCCGAGTTCCTTGATGAACCGACCATCGAGCGAATCGCCCGTTCATTGGACAGTGTCGCCGAAGATACGCCAATCGACGCCGATGAAGCCGCCGTACGTTACTGTCTGGTGCCGGTGCAGCGAAACGGCGAGGGGAGACCATTCTTTTGTCTGCCGGGCATGGGCGGCAACGTCAATCAGGTGCTTGGGTTGGCCAAGGCCATGGGCGCGCAACGGCCTTTCTATGGTCTGCAATGCCTGGGGCTCGATGGCAAGGCTGAGCCTCACCTCAGCGTCGAGGAGATGGCCGAACACTATATTCGCTGCATGAAGTCGGTTCAGGCGCATGGGCCTTATCTGCTGGGTGGCCATTCACTTGGCGGAAAAGTGGCGTACGAAATCGCCAGACTGCTTGAAGCACGTGGCGACCAGGTGGGTTTGCTGGCGCTGTTCGACTCGGCAGCCCCTCCGTATACGCAAATGCAGGTGCCTACCGATGCTCAGGTGTTGGGTTCGCTGCTGAGTATCTTCGGGCATTACTTCGACAAGCCAATCAAGCTCAGCCGCGAGGAGTTGCAGGCGCTCGAGCACCTGGGTGACGAGGAAAAGATCCGCTATCTGAAGGACACGCTGGAAAGTCACGGGTTGCTGGATGCGCGTGGCGATGAGGGAAGCATTCGGGGGCTGTTCAACGTGTACAAGGCTGCTGCCGCCTTCGGCATGCGCTATGACCCGCCCAAGGTTGCGCTTGATGCCTCACTGGTACTGTTCAGGGCGGTCGACTCGATGCCCTCCGGTATCAACCTGCCCGAGATCCGTGACACGGATGCCTGGGGCTGGGAGTTGTTCAGTGCGGCAAAGGTAAGAACGGTCGATGTCTCTGGGGATCACTTTACTTGCCTGTCCGTCCACGCCCAGCAAATTGCTGATGTGTTGATCGGGCAACTTGCCGAGTGTGATCGATAACCCGTCGTTGCGGAACATGGCGAGCAGGCTCAACGCCTGCTCGCCTGCATTAATCAGTCTGAGGTCTACATATGTCTGGAGGTTACTCAAAAGGTGACACTCGCCCACCCATGCGCTTCATTCTTCTGATATTGGGGCTCGATGTGCTTGGTATCGGTCTGGCGATTCCTGTCATGCCGACGCTGATCGCGACTATCTGGCCATCGTCTACCGAGCATGTCTCGTTGGCGCTGGGCGTGGCGCTGACACTTTATTCGGCGATGCAGTTTCTGTGCGCGCCGCTGTTGGGAGCGCTGAGCGACTGTCATGGGCGCCGGCCGGTATTGCTTCTGGCGCTGGCCGGCATGTGCCTGGGCAATCTGATGGCTGGCTTCGCCGGCAGCCTGACGGTCTTGCTGATAGGCCGTGCCATCGCAGGAATCACTGCCGCTAATATCGCCACTGCGATGGCCTATATTGCGGACATCAGTGAGGGGGAGCAGCGCACGCATTTCTACGGTGCAGCGGGCAGTGTCATCGCCATAGCGCTTGTTTTCGGCCCGGTCATAGGCGGGGGGCTTGCGTCTTACGGGCCGCACTTGCCCTTTCTGGTCGCTGGCGGTCTGGCGGCAATCAACCTGCTGTATGGCTATATGAGGTTGCCGGAAAGCCTTGCGGCCGAGCATCGGCGCGCCTTCGAATGGCGGCGAACCAACCCGTTTGGCAGCCTGCGAGGACTATGGAGTACGCAAGGCCTGCGCCCGTATCTGCTGGCTGCGACGTGCTCCTGGTTCGCCTACGGGATATTTCAAAGCTGCTTTGTGCTGGCCAATCAGATGCGTTATGGCTGGAGCATGCTTGAAGTGTCGTACGCATTGGCGGCGCTCGCCCTGGGCATGGCGTTCGCGCAGCGCGTACTGGTACGCAAGCTGACGCCAATCATGTCCAACCAGCGGATAATCGTTACCGGTTATGCCTGTTGCTTACTGGGTTATGCTTTCTATACGGCCGCTGCAAGCGTTTGGCTGACGTTGGTGGGAATGTGTTTCCATGCTGTCGGGCTGATTGCCGAGCCGGCGTTGCGTGGTGAGCTGTCGCGTCATGCCAAGGCAGGGCATCAGGGCGAGCTGCAGGGGGGGCTGACATCCCTGCTGAGTCTGGTGGGCGGTGTAGCGCCAGTGATTGGCGCTCTGATATTTTCGGGTAACGTCGGCTCGGGCGAGCATTTTCTGTGGCTGGGCGCCCCGTTTTTGGTCAGCCTGTTGATGTACGTGCTGGCGATAGGCTGCATCCAGAGCGGGAGAACATCAGCCGCCTGAAACGGTTGACCCTCAAGCTGGAAACCCGTCAACCGCCGCCCAGGACTACACTCAGCGCATTGCGCGCATCGTCCAGTTGCACCAGCGAAGCATGGCGTGCGCCCAGTGCGTCGCGGTTCTGGATGGCGGTGAGGATTGCCTTGTGACGAGGCATGGCCAGTTCGTGCAGGTTAGGGCGTTTGTTGGAGTATTTGAGCGCTTCGCGCAACGCCAGTGACAGCATGTTGCACAAGTGCGCCAGCAGGTCGTTGTGGGTGGCGTCGGCGATGCGGCTGTGGAAGTCGAGGTCGGGTTGCAGCAGGTCTTCCGGAGTGGGTGCAGCTTCCATGCGCAGGTAGGCTTCGTGGATCGACTCGATCTCTGCGTCGGTGGCATGTTGCGCGGCCAGTGCGGCAACCGCCGGTTCGATGACAGCGCGCACACTGGTCAGCAGGTTGAAGAATTCATTCTGCGGCGAACTTTGCATCACCCAGTGCAGCACATCCGGGTCCAGCAGGTGCCATTCGCGTCGGGCCTTGACCACCGTGCCGACACGCGGCCGCGAGTAGACCAGCCCCTTGGCGACCAGAACCCGTGTGGCTTCACGCAGTACCGGGCGGCTGACGGCATACTCTTCGCAGAGCAGTGCTTCGGCAGGCAGCTTTTCGTCAGGCTTGAAACGGCCGGATACGATTTGCATGCCCAGTTCCTGGACAATGCGCGCGTGCATGCTTTTTCGGTCGGAAGGCTTTCGATAATCCATGAGAGCGCAATTGGGTCCTGGCGGTGATTGCTGGGCATCATACCATCGCACAACAGTGACGGCGGTCCCCAGAACAAGGGACCGCCGCTTCTTTTAGTGCGAGTGGCGAGGCACTTCTGAACCTCTGCAACCGACCAGAAAGTCGAAGTCGCAGCCTTGATCCGCCTGCATCACCCGGTCCACGTACAGTTGACGATAGCCACCGAGCAGCAGTTGCGGCGGGGCCTGCCACTCGGCAAGACGTGCATCCAGTTCGGCTTGTGGGATGTCCAGATGCAAGCGCCCGCTGGCGCAGTCCAGTTCGATCCAGTCGCCTTCCTTGACCACGGCCAACGGCCCGCCGGCTGCGGCTTCCGGTGCCACATGCAAAACCACTGTGCCATAGGCCGTGCCGCTCATACGTGCATCGGAAATGCGCACCATGTCGGTCACACCCTGCGCGAGCAGTTTGGCCGGAAGGCCCATGTTGCCGACCTCGGCCATGCCCGGATAACCTTTGGGGCCGCAGTTCTTGAGCACCATGACCGAGGTGGCGTCGATGTCCAGATCCGGATCGTTGATCCGCGCCTTGTACATTTCGAAGTTCTCGAACACCACCGCCCGGCCACGATGCTGCATCAGTGCCGGTGTAGCGGCAGACGGTTTGAGCACTGCGCCGAGGGGGGCGAGGTTGCCGCGCAATACGCAGATACCACCATCAGCGCGAATCGGATTGTCCAGAGCACGGATTACCTGGTCCTCGCCATAGATCGGTGAATTGCAGGTGTTTTCGCCAATGCTTTTACCGTTGACGGTCAGGGCGTCCGGGTTGGGCAGCAAATTGGCTTCGTTCATGCGCCGCAGCACGGCAGGCAGGCCACCGGCGTAGTAGAACTCTTCCATCAGGAAGCGCCCCGAGGGTTGCAGGTCGACGATGGTCGGCATGCCACGGCCCATGCGCGACCAGTCATCCAGGTCCAGGTCGACGCCGATGCGCCCGGCAATGGCCTTGAGGTGGATAACGGCGTTGGTCGAACCGCCGATGGCCGCGTTGACCCGGATGGCGTTTTCGAATGCGGCCTTGGTGAGAATCTTCGACAGGCGCAGGTCTTCACGAACCATGTCCACCGCACGCATGCCGGACATGTGCGCCAGCACGTAACGCCGCGAATCCACCGCAGGAATAGCCGCGTTGTGCGGCAGCGAAGTGCCCAGCGCTTCGGCCATGCAGGCCATGGTCGAGGCCGTGCCCATTGTGTTGCAGGTGCCTGCCGAGCGAGACATGCCGGCTTCGGCGGAGAGAAACTCATCCAGGCTGATGGTGCCGGCCTTGTAGGACTCGTGCATCTGCCAGACGATGGTTCCGGCGCCGATGTCCTTGCCTTCATGCTTGCCGTTGAGCATCGGTCCGCCGGTCACGACGATGGCAGGGATGTCGCAACTGGCGGCACCCATCAACAGGGCAGGTGTGGTTTTGTCACAGCCAGTCAGCAGCACGACGCCATCAATGGGGTTGCCGCGAATCGCTTCCTCAACGTCCATGCTCGCAAGGTTGCGGGTGAACATCGCGGTAGGACGCAGGTTGGATTCGCCGTTGGAAAACACCGGAAACTCCACCGGCCAGCCGCCTGCTTCGATCACGCCACGTTTGACATGCTCGGCGATCTGCCGGAAATGCGCGTTGCAGGGGGTCAACTCCGACCAGGTATTGCAGATGCCGATGATCGGCTTGCCCTGAAACTGGTGGTCGGCAATGCCCTGATTCTTCATCCAGCTGCGGTACATGAAGCCATTCTTGTCGGCGGTGCCAAACCACTGGGCAGAACGGAGGGTCGGTTTTTTATCGGAGTCAGACATGATCGGCTCTCTTATTGTAAGACTTAATGGCGATACTTCTGGCTAAGGTAAGCCTAAAAAACGCGTATTGGAAGAGTTGTCAGTTTAAATAGTATTACTATATAGTCGGTCGTAGACGAGGGATCATCCTGGCGCATGTGCTGCGTTATTCAGCCCCCAGGCACAGAGGCGATCCCCGCAGGTTCCATAACAAAAACAATGGGAGACCGCCTACATGAGCCAGGAACTGCGGCTTATACGCCGCATTACGTTCAAACTGATTCCTTTCCTTATCCTGCTGTACCTGATCGCTTATGTAGACCGCTCTGCCGTGGGCTTTGCCAAGCTGCACATGGGCGCGGACATCGGTATCGGCGACGCCGCCTACGGGCTGGGTGCCGGACTGTTCTTCATCGGTTACTTCCTGCTGGAGATCCCCAGTAACCTGATGCTCGAGCGTTTCGGCGCACGTCGCTGGTTCGCGCGGATCATGATCACCTGGGGCGCAATCACCATCGGCATGGCCTTCGTCCAGGGGCCGCACAGCTTCTATGTGATGCGTTTTCTGCTGGGTGCTGCCGAGGCGGGCTTCTTTCCCGGTGTGCTGTACTACATCACCCAATGGTTTCCGGTGCGCCATCGCGGCAAGATCCTTGGCCTTTTCATCCTCTCGCAACCCATCGCCATGATGATCACCGGGCCCGTTTCCGGTGGTTTGCTGGGCATGGACGGCATACTCGGTCTGCATGGCTGGCAGTGGCTGTTTATCGTCATCGGTACGCCAGCGATTCTGCTGACCTGGCCGGTGCTGCGCTGGTTGCCGGATGGTCCGCAGCAGGTCAAATGGATGGACCAGGCCGAGAAGGACTGGCTGACCGGTGAGCTGAAAAAGGACTTGGAAGAGTACGGACAGACCCGCCACGGCAACCCACTGCATGCCTTGAAAGACAAACGCGTGCTGTTGCTGGCGCTGTTCTACCTGCCGGTGACCTTGAGCATCTACGGTCTGGGCCTGTGGCTGCCGACGCTGATCAAACAGTTCGGTGGCAGTGACCTGACCACCGGCTTCGTGTCATCGGTGCCTTACATTTTCGGCATCATTGGCCTGCTGATCGTGCCGCGCAGTTCCGACCGCCTCAACGACCGTTACGGGCATCTGGCCGTGCTCTATGTGCTGGGTGCCATCGGCCTGTTCTGCAGCGCCTGGCTGACCCTGCCGGTGGCGCAGCTGGCTGCATTGTGCGTCGTGGCGTTCGCGCTGTTTTCCTGCACGGCGGTGTTCTGGACCCTACCGGGGCGATTCTTCGCAGGTGCCAGTGCCGCAGCCGGTATCGCGCTGATCAATTCGGTCGGCAACCTGGGCGGCTACATCGGGCCGTTCGTGATCGGTGCGTTGAAAGAAATCACCGGCAGCCTGGCATCGGGCCTCTATTTTCTGTCGGGCGTCATGGTCTTCGGGCTGCTGCTGACCGGCATCGTCTATCACGTGCTGGAGCGCAAGCATGTGCTGCCAGTGTCCGACTTCGCGGCGAGTGCCAAGGCGAGATAGGTTTTCAGCGGCCCATTATCTGGAAGGAGAATTTCATGCGGTTAGTACAGTTTGAATTGAGCGACGGTCAGCGCCGGGTCGGTCTGGTCGATGGTGATCAGGTGCGTGAGGTCCAGGGTGTCGAGAGTGTTCGCGAGCTGGCGCTGGCGGCAATCGAGGCGGGTTCGGCTCTGGCGCACCAGGTCGAGCAGCGTGGCGTTGGCGAGACGCACGACTATTCGCAGTTGCTTGAGGAACTGCGGATTCTGCCGCCGCTCGACCATCCTGACCCGGCGCACCTGCTGGTCAGCGGCACCGGGCTGACCCATCTGGGCAGTGCGTCGGCACGCGACAAGATGCATCAGCAGTCCGGCGACGAAGCCTCGATGACCGACACCATGCGTATCTTCAAATGGGGCGTTGAAGGCGGCAAGCCGGTGGCGGGGCAGGCCGGTGTTCAGCCAGAGTGGTTCTACAAGGGTGACGGCAGCATTGTCGTGCGCCCCGGCCATTCGTTTTCCCTGCCGCCTTTCGCCGAAGATGGCGGGGAAGAGCCCGAACTGAGTGGCCTGTATGTGATCGGTCATGACCGCAAGCCGTACCGGTTGGGCTTCGCCATCGGCAACGAATATTCCGACCACATCATGGAGCGTCGCAACTACCTGTATCTGGCGCATTCGAAATTGCGCGCCTGTTCGTTCGGTCCGGAGTTGCGCGTGGGCGACTTGCCGCAAAGCCTGTCGGGCACCAGCCGGGTCTGGCGCGATGGCAAGGTGCTGTGGGAAAAAGAGTTCCTCAGTGGCGAAGCGAACATGTGCCACAGTCTGGAAAACCTGGAGTATCACCACTTCAAATACGCCCAGTTCCTCAGGCCTGGTGATGTACATGTGCATTTCTTCGGCACCGCGACCCTGTCGTTCGCCGATGGCGTGCGCACCCAGCCGGGCGATCGTTTCGAGATCAGTCAGGCCGAGTTCGGCAAGCCGCTGGTTAACGGTTTGGCACCGAGCGAGCCGGTGTTTCAGCCGGGCGGCATCGGCAAGCTGTAAGCGCAGTCCCTGTTTGACTGCTCACCGTGCCAGCGCTCGGCGCTGGTACGGCTCTACTTGCGCTCCGACTGTATCTGCGCCTGCCTTTTGCCCTATCATTCGCGCTTTTGCTGGCCGGATGAATTTCATGACTACCACACCCACCACACTGCTCGCCGCACTCGAAGCCACCACCATGCTGGAAATCGACGGTCTGCACGCCTGGGACTTCTCTCTGGGCGAGGAATTGAACGTCGAATGCATGGACGGCCGCGAGCGCAAGGTATGGCGCTTCAGCAAAGCCCAAGTCGACGCCGCGACCTTTGATGAATCCCTGCAAAGCTGGGTGATCAATGACGGCAATGCCGATCACCGGATCATCTGCCTGGATGCCTTTACCCCCTCCGATGAAGATGATTCCGCGCAGGATTGAGTAAATGCGGGCTGGCGCTGTCATAGACCCCGACAGTGCCGTAACAGGCATCAATAATTTCGACAAAAAGGGATGCCCTCCATGCCCCATAAATTTCTGCCGTGGCTGGCGATTGCCAGTGCCATGAGCGCATTTACCCTGCAGGCCCAAGCCATGCCCGATACTGAATTGCTGATAGGTTCCTACACGCAAGGCAAGAGTGAAGGGATCTATCGTTTTGCCTTCGACAGCAAAACCGGGATGATCGACGCCAAGCCGCTGCAAGTGGTCAAAACCGAAAACCCGTCGTGGCTGACCGTCTCCAGAGACCAGCGTTATCTGTTCGCGGTCAATGAAAACGGCCCAGGGCAAAAAGATGTGGTCGGTAAGGTCAGCAGCTTTGCAATCGACCCGAAAACCCGTCAGATCACGCCGATCAATCAGGTTCAAAGCCGCGGTGAAGAACCGACGCACTCCAGCCTGAGCTATGACGGCCGCTACCTGTTCGTTGCCAACTACGCAGTAAACCCTGAACCGGGCGGCGCGCTGACCGTGGTGCCTGTGGGTAAGGACGGTCAGTTGAGCGAAGCCGTTCAGGTGCTGCCGCTGGGTCCTGGAAGCAAGGTCAACAGTGAGCGGCAGATGTCGTCCCATGTGCATCTGGCCGTGCCGACCCCGGATGACAAGTACGTAGTGACTGCCGACCTGGGCGCTGACAAGCTGTTTGTTTATCAGTACGACGCGAGCCAGGCCAAGCCGTTGCAGCCAGCCAAGGAGCCGACCGTGCAGTTGCCGGGCGGCTCCGGACCACGTCATACGCTGTTCAGTGCTGATGGCAAGCATGCCTGGCTGGTACTGGAGATGACGGCGCAGGTCGCGGTGTTTGACTACCATGACGGCGTCTTCAAGCAGACCCAACTGGTTGATATGAAGAACAAGGGTGTGCAGGAGAAAAATGGTGGCGGCGCCTTGCACACCTCACCGGATGGCAAGTTTCTGTACGTGACCAATCGCGGTGACGCGAATCAGGTCGTGGTGTTCCGCATCGATCAGGCCAGCGGCAAGCTGGAAGAAATTCAGCGTCGTTCTCTGGAAGGCAAGGAACCTCGCGAGTTCGCCTTTGACCCGACCGGCAAGTTCATGCTGTTCGCCAATCAGAAGAGCAACCAGATCGTGACCGTGCGCCGCGATCCGCAGAGCGGGAAGATCGGTGAGACGGTGCAGAAATTTGATGCAGATTCACCTTCTTACCTGCGTTTTCTGACTGACAAGTAAGCTGCTACGGCTCCAGCCCGCAAGCTACAAGGGCTGGAGCCGTTATCATTCTTGATGATATGGGTTAGTGCTACAAAAGATTTCTGCTGAACCACCCTCGGGCGTAAGTTTGAGTCACGGCCAAGACGGCCAACACTTCAAGCAAACGTACTAACTGGATAACGAGGGGTGACCGACATGAATTTCAATCTTTTCTCCATCATTGCTGCATCGGCTGTTTCCGCAAGCGTCGCGCTTCCAGCCAGTGCCAGTGTCGATGTAGCTGACAAAAAAGCCCACGCTGCTCAGACCTACACTCAGACCTACACCTCGAAATATCTGCAACAGAGCGCTAATTTCTACGCAGCGCTGGATCACAAATCCGCTCAATGATTCATTAGCCGTCACGCTTTCGCGAGCATGTTCGCCAACACAGGTCCCTGCGACTTACTGCCCACTGCGCGGCAGACCATGCACGGAATGTCAGGCGAGCCTGTTCGCGAAAGCATTGACGGCGATGGCGTACAAGAGCGGACGCAGAGCGTCCAGAACGGCATGCGACGCGGAGCGCCGCACGATAATTGAAAGCGTCCAGAACACGATAGTTGAGATTATCGTTCCGCACGCTCCAGCGTGGGAATGCCGTTCGTGACGCTCCGCGTCACAGGTCTCTCAGTTACCCACCTCGATTGTGCTCAACCCATTCCCCTGACGACGCACTTTGATCTGTACCGGAATCCGCTCGTGCATTTCCTGTACGTGGGAGATCACGCCGACCTTGCGGCCCTGCGCCTGCAAGCCGTCCAGTGCGTCCATTGCCAGTTGTAGCGATTCCGGGTCGAGGCTGCCGAAACCTTCGTCGATGAACAGCGACTCGATACGCAGCGTGCTGGAGGCCATCGAGGCCAGGCCCAGCGCCAACGCCAGCGAGACCAGAAAGGTTTCCCCGCCTGATAGCGAATGCACCGAGCGCAGTTCATCGCCCATTTCCGTGTCCATGACCAGCAGACCGAGCATGCTGCCGCCGCGTTTCAGACGGTAACGGCGCACCAGTTGCCTGAGCTGCGCATTGGCGTGATGGACCAGCAGGTCAAGGTTGTAGGCCTGGGCGATCTTGCGGAATTTGTCGCCTTCGGCCGAGCCGATCAGCGATGCCAGGCGTGCCCAGCGCAGGTATTCGTTGTTGGCGTCGGTGATGCGCGCCTGCAACTCGCTGTTGGCGTTGCGGCGGCGTTGATCTTCGCTGAGTTCGGCGCGCAGGTCGGCGCACTGCTGCTCGCTGAGCGCTGACTGCTCCTGGGCCTGTTGCAGCGCTGCCGCCAGTTGCGTGCTGTCGTTAAGGTCGCTGTGTTGCGCCTGATGCTGTTGCAGGCGCTGATCGCGTTCCTGCAGCAATACTTTTGCCTGCTCCAACGCCTTGTCGGTAGCGTTCAGTTGCAGACGCAGTTGCTCGACATGCGCGTCATCGTAAGTCAGCAGTGTGTCGAGCGCGGTATCGTCCAGCTCGGGATGCTGGCCGCGCCACTCGCTGATCTGCACATCAAGTTCAGCCAGTTCCTGCTGTAAGGATTGCTGTTGTTGCCGGGCGGACTTGAGTTCGGCAGCCAGCTGGATCAACTGGCTTTGAATCTGCTGCAGAGCCTCGGCGGCCGAGCTTTCGGTTTGCCTGGCCTGCTCGATGGCGTTTTCCAGCGCCTGTTGCCAGTGCTCGGCAGTCGCATGCTCGCCCAGCAAGCCGGTCAGTGCTTGTTGGCTGGCCTGTTGTTGCTCGCCGAGCCGGGCGACTTCCTGCGCCAGTTCGGTCTGGCGGTGCAGGCGAGTCTGCTGCTCGATCTGCTGCTTTTCGATCTTCTGCTGGCGCTCGCTCTGCTCCTGCTGCTCTTCGTGTTGCTGCTCAAGTTGATCCAGACGCTGAGTCACCTGCTGCTCAAGCTGCATCACTGTCGCCGATGCATCACTGCGCAGCCCTTCAAGCACGTGTGGCGAGACCAGCGGCGTAAATGCGCTCAGTTCTTCTTCCAGCCGCTGCCTGTCGACGTCCAGCTGCTTGAGCTGCTCGGCAACATGGCTCGCCGCGGTCTGACTGGCTTCTGTGGCTGCCTGAAGTTGCTGCTGCAAGCGGGCGGCGTCTTTCTGCAGGGTCAGCAACGCTTCCTGGCGTTGCTCGTCACGGGTGATGACTTCGCTCAGGTTATTCAATTGCTGGCTCAGCCAGCTGTCACGCTTGCCTGGGTCGTGGTCGAGCAATTGAGCCGCTAGGGGATGAGATTCCAGATCCGGTGCCAGGGCTTGATGACGCAGGGTGAGCTGCTCGTGTTGGCGAAGCAGCTCTTTCTGGCGGGCGATCACGCCGCCAACCTGCTCGCGCAATTGGTTGCGCTGTTCGGTCAGTTGGTCCACCGCCTTCTGCGCGCTGGCCTGCTCGTTGTCGTCATGTTGCGTGAGGCTTTCCAGCAAAGCTTCCGGCTGATGCCAAGGGTGTTCGATGCTGCCACAGACCGGGCAGGGCTGGTCGTCCTGCAACTGGACGCGCAATTCTTCAACGCTGGCGCTGCGGGCCAGGCGTTGACGTTCCAGCAGTTGCCGGGTAACGGTCAGGGTCTGTTCGGCGACGGTCAGTTCATCACGAACGCGAATGCCTTCGCTGTTGAGCTGTTCGCGTTGCTGCTGAGCGCTTTGCTGTTGCTGCGCCAGATCGGCCAGTTGCCGGTCTACGTCCTGCTGGCTGGCCCACAGACGGGCCAGGTCTTCGAATGCGCGTTGCTGCTTGCGATTGTCCTGCAGCAGGCTGCCGAGAATCTGTACCTGTTCAGTCACCGCATCCACTTCGCAATCGGCTTCGCGGTACAGCAATTCCAGCGCGCTGCGTTGCTCGGTCAACTGTTGGTCAGCCGTGCTGGCACTTTGCTGCAGTGCAGGCAGTTCACTCTGCCCGTGCTTGAGGCGGTTGGCGATCAGCGTGAGGGATTTCAGGCGGTCGCGCCAGGCGCTCCAGGCCTGAGCCAGCGGGGCCAGTTCGCTGCTGTGCTCCAGTTGCTCGGCAATACGTTCAAGGCGCTGCGAAACCTGTTGCTGCTGGTCGAGCAGAATGTGCAGGCTGGCCTGACCCTCAGTACAAAGCTGTCCGGTTTGCTGATGCAGGTCAGACACCTTGGCCAGTTCCTGGGCCAGGTGGTTCAGCGTGTTCTGTGTGTCAAAAGCCTGCTGCAACAGCGGTTTGGCGGTGTTGTGGGTTTGCTGGGCCGCCAGCAGACTGGCGTGCGCCTGGGTGCGGCGGGTCTCCAGTTGTTGCTGCTGATCTTGCAGCGAAGCCTGCTGTTGCTGATGCTGGAGAATTTGTTCCGCCAACGGGTTGAGCTGGGCGTTCAGCGTGACCCGACGCGTGAAACGGTGGCGTTGCGGGCCCAAGCGTTCCAGTTGGCCGAGGGTCTGACGTGCTTCGCTCTGGTCGTCCCAGGCCTGTTGAGTACGGGTGATCGCTTCCTGAGCGGCAAGATGTTCGTCGCGCAGGCGGTGCAGCTCGATCAGCCACTGCTGTTTGATTTCCAGTTGCCGTTGCTGTGTCTGGTGCGCCTTGAGCTGCTGCTGCGCATCGTTGAGGCGTTGCTCCAGTTCGGCCAGCAGCTCCGGAGCCAGCGGGACGATGTTGCTGGCTTGAGCAGTGAGGGTTTTAAGCGCTTCCTCGGCCTCTTTGCTCTTGCTGTAGGCGCGCCGCCCGAGCTGGCTGTAGATGGCGGTATTGGTCAGCTTTTCCAGCAGTTCGCTGCGTTCCTTGTCGTCGGCCTTGAGGAAGGCGCTGAACTCGCTCTGGGCAAGCATCACGGCACGGGTGAACTGCTCGAAGTTGAGCCCCAGACGCTGCTCGATCAGTTGCTCGAATTCACGCTTGCTCTGGTTGCTGAGCACCTGTTCGCTGTCCAGGTCGGTCAGGGTCTGGCGGCTGGCCTGCAGCTTTTTGGTCGCGTTGTCGCGTGCGCGGTTGGTTTCCCAGCGCGCGCGATAACGACGCTGATCGATGCCGATAAAGTCTACTTCTGCGTAACCGCTGCCCGTGCCACGCCGCAGCAGGGTGCGCGGGTCGCTGGTGGTGATGTCGCCGTCGATGTCCGGGACCTTGGACTGGCCGATATTACTCAGCCGCGGAATCGCTCCGAACAGCGCCAGGCACAAGGCGTCGAGCAGGGTGCTTTTACCTGCGCCGGTCGGGCCGGTAATGGCGAACAGACCGGCGCTGGCCAGCGGCTCGGCAGTGAAATCGATTTCAAACGGCCCGGCCAGCGAGGCAAGGTTTTTCAGGCGAATGGCAAGGATTTTCATGGCTGTTCGCTCTCCTGCTGGACTTCACGCAGCAGCGTGGCGAAATCGGTCAGGGTCTGTTCGTCGACCTCGCTGCCGAAGTTGTCCTGCCAGGCACGGCTGAACAATTCCTGAGGCGTTAGCTGGTCCAGCTCGATCAGGGCGGCTTCACCCTCATTGCCGTCGGCACTGCCTTTACCGGCGTATTCAGCACCGATGCGCACCAACCGTACGGCTTTGCCCTGCAGCGCGGTTTCTATCTGGTTGCGCAGGTCCGGTTGCGGTTCATCAAGACGCACGCGCACTTCCAGCCACGGCTGGCGGTCCGGGTCGGCAAGCAGGTCGATGTCCGGCAGCGCCTTGAGCTGTACCAGCAAATCGGCCAAGGGCGCAGGCCCCAGGCGTTGCAGGTTGACGGCGCGAGGGATGAGCAACGGCTCGACACTGGTCAGCGTCTCACCGTCGCAATTGATCTCGAGAATCTGGTGCTGATAGCTGATTTCCGAAAAGGACAGTGGAATCGGCGAGCCGCTGTAGCGAATGCGCTCTTCGCCGTTGACCCGCTGCGGTTTGTGCAGGTGGCCCAACGCGACATAGGTGATGCTTGGTCCGAACAGGCTGGCCGGTAACGCTTCGGCGTTGCCGATGATCAGGCTGCGCTCGGAGTCTTCCGAGACCGAACCGCCTGCCATGTGCGCGTGGCTGATGGCGATCAATGCCTGACCGGGCTGGCGCTTGAGGTTGGCTGCTTCGATCAGCAACTCATGAACCCGACCGATACCGCGCAGGTAGTCGTCACCCAGCGTCGGGCCGGTGACTTCGGCAGGGCGCAGGAAAGGCAGCGCAAGGCACCAGGCTTTGACGTTGCCTTCGGCGTCCGGCAACGGCAGCAGCAGGCGTTCGGCATCCAGCACACCGTCGTCCAGCCACATCACCCTGCCCAGTGCGTGAGTACGCAAGCGGCGCATCAAGGGTGCGGGGAGTTCGATACGCGAGCCGGAGTCATGGTTGCCTGCGATCATCACGATGGTCAGCAGCGGCTGCCGTTCATGGGCGTTGACGATGAAGTCGTACAGGCGTTCCTGCGCTTTGACCGGCGGGTTGACGGTGTCGAAGATGTCGCCCGCGATCAACAGTACATCAGGTTTTCGTTCGGCCAGACGGGCCAGCAGCCAGGTCAGAAAGCAGGCGTGTTCGAAATCCCGCTCCTGACCGTGCAGGTTCTGACCCAGGTGCCAGTCAGAGGTGTGAAACAGACGCATTGGTTTACCTTGTCATGTAGAGGTATTGCCTGAGCTGCATCCTCACTTGGGATACAGCGGTGGCAACCCGGCATCGCCTGCCGGGTCCTTGATATGTTCGGCGGCGGGCAGCTTGCGCACGGCGCGCCAGAGGTCTTCACCCAGCCACAGCTTGCCGGTTTCGCTATAAAGCGCGCCGTTCAGACCGTCCAGTGCATCGGACAGCGGCACGAAACGCGCGGCCATTTCGGCCAGGGTTTCCGGCTGCTGGCGTGCCCACGCGTCGAGTGCCTGACGGGTGCCTTGAGGGTCGTTGGCCAGGCAGGCGCGTTTGAGGTCATCCAAGACGGTACGCGGGCTGGGCCCGGTCTGCACGGCCCGGGCGATTGCCGGCTGCCCGCGGGCCCGCCACCACAGGGCGAAACCGTAAAAGGTGGTGCAAGCCAGCAACAGCGTGCTCAGTTGCCACGGCCAGACCGGCGGGCCGATCACCGTCACGCCGCCCATCTCGTTGTTCACCGGCGTGTCCACTGCCAGGCCGGGGTTGTTGCTGATCTTCAGTGTGCGGGCGGCCAGACTGGTGTGTTCCAGATGATCTTCACGGGTATTCCACCAGGTCACTTCAACCGCAGGCAGGTCGATTGCCCCGGCCCGGCCGGGCACCAGCGCCTCGCGTTCTTCGCGGGTGCCGATCAGGCCACGTTCACTGGGCAGGTTGCGCAGCTGCGGCTGATCCGGGTAACGCCGCAGGCCGGGCACTTCGGTGGGTGGCAAGGGTGGCAGTTGCGCACCGGCCAGGCCTTCGGCCTTGAGTATGAGGGTGCGGGTCAGTGAGTCGCCGACCTGAGTGGTGCCTGGCTCGGGGCTCCAGCTCTCATCAAGGCTGATACTGCGCGCCGGCAACCAGGCGACATCGGCCGGGTAGTCGGCGGGCTTGGGTTTGACGGTCAACGGCACTTCAGCGGACTTGACCCGCACCGATCGGCCTGGTTGCGGGCCGAACGGGTTGGCCTCCTGGCCTTGCGAGCCTTCGGCAGGTGTCTGCACCAGCGTGGCGCTGAACACTTGCGCCGGTATCTTCAGCACGCCGCTTTGCTGCGGATAGATCGCGTAGCGTGTTTCGATCACGCCATGACGCACACCATTGATCAGCTTTTCGTAGGTGCGCGAATCACCCAGTTTTTCGACCCGTGCGTCCGGTACTTGCAAAGGGCTCAGGCTGCTGTCATCGAACAGCGACACCGAGTGGTAGACGCGCAGGGTCAGCACGGCCTGGGCCTGAACATACACGCTGTCCTGATCGAGGCTCGCTTCGATGAAGATCGACGCCAGATGGCTGCCTGGGTCCTGGGGCTCGCTTTGCAGCACCTGCAGCGTCAGTGGCTGACTTTTCAGCTCACCCAGTTGCAACGACGGGATCAACACGCTGCCGGTCTCGCGAGGCAGCAGGGTAACGATCCAGCGAGTGGTGGCCTGGCTGCTGCCGTCCAGGGTTTTCAGGCTGTTGAGCTGACGCGTATCGCGCACCTCGAAGCTGCTCTCCAGAGCGCTCATGTCTGGCTTGCCAAACTGGGTGACATCGTCGGTTTCCAGCGTCAACTCGACAGTTTCCCCGGCGTTCAGGCGCGTGCGGTCGACGCTGGCGGTCAGTTGCGCAGCCTGCAGTGACAAGCTGATCAGGCTCAGCAGCAGGCCGATCAATAAGGTGTACACGCGACTCATCGGGTCTTTTCCTGATGTTGCTGTTCGTAGCGAAATTTGCGCCGCAGCAGTTCGCCCGGATCATCCGGAATCTGCCTCAGCCACTGTTCCAGTTCCTGGCGCCGCTCGCCAGTGATAGGGGTGTCTGCGGCCTGCAGCGGTGGGCGGGTGGTTTGCTCATCGTCCATTGATTCGCCTGAGGTGGCCTGACCGCTGACGTCTGGCGGCAGGCTCTCGCTGGCACCGGGCTGATCCGAGCGGGACGGGTTCTGATCGGCTGGCGATGCACTGCTGTTGGGGTCCTGTGACGCTTGCTGGCCTTCTTCGCCCTGATCGGCCTTGTTCTGCTCATCCTCGGCAGGCTTCTGGACATCGGCCTTGTCCAGCAGGCTTTGTACCAGCGCCCGGTTGGCTTGTGCGGCGGGAAACTCGGGCTGGCGGTCCAGGGCCTGTTCGTAGGCATCCAGTGCTGCCGCCAGTTCGCCGCTGCGCGCCAGGGCATTGCCGCGATTGTAATGGTCGGCGGCGCTGTTGCCTTCGGCAAACTGCTGGGCGGCGCTGACGTAGTCTTCGGCCTGGTAAAAGGCCACGCCTTTCCAGCGCGGGTCTTCGAAGCGTTGTGCGGCCTCGGCTGGCCGATGTTGCTCCAGTAGCCGCTGGCCCTGTTGATCGGGACGCAGCCACAGGTCCTGAAACTCGAACGCCTGGCTGTTCTGCGGAAACATGAACAGCAGCGGCAGACAGAACAGCCAGCCGCGCCGACCAGCCAGGGCTGCGATCAACAATAGCGGGAGCAGGAACCAGTGCCCCTGATCGGCCCAGGTATCGAGTTGCACGACTTGCCCGTCGCTGCTCATGTGCTGGGGGCTGGCCAGCAGGCCAAGGCTGCGCAAATCTTCTTCATCGCCTCGTGCCTGACGATAGCTGCCGCCGACCTGATCGGCGAATTCGTTGAGGCTGTTGCTGTCCAGGCGCGACACCAGAATGGCGCCCTGATCGTCCTTGAGCAGGCTGCCGTTTTCCTGCATGACCGGCGCGCCGTCAGCCGTGCCGATGCCAAGGATCAGCAACGGCGGCGATTGCCCGCGCAACGCCGCACGGATGCCCTGACGTTCCTGTTCGCTCAGTGACGAGGTAATCAGCAGAATTCGCCCTTGGCCCAGTGCGCCCTGTTTCAGCAGGTGCAGGGCTTTCTGGACCGCCAGATCGGCACGCTGGCCGGTCATGGGCATGATCGACGGCCTGATGGCTTCCAGCAGGTTATGGCTGGTGACCAGATCGTCGGACAGTGGCACCAGCGTGTGTGCGCTGCCCGCATAGACGACGATGGCGGTCTGCGCATCGCTGCGTTTTTGCAACAGGTCCAGCAGTTTGCGTTTCGCCTGTTCCAGACGGGTGGGCGCAGTGTCGGTGGCGAGCATCTGCGGGGTGAGTTCAAGTATCACCACCAGCGGATCAACCGGTTTCTGGCTGATCTGTTCGACGCGCTGCCAGCTGGGTCCCAGCAACGCGAAAAGCGCCAGCAGCCATGCCAGCCCGAGTGCGACCCACGGCAGTTTACTGTTGCTGCCGCGCCCACCGTTGAGCAGTACGGCATGAAAGTGGGTCGGCAGAAGCATTTGCCAGCGCCCGGCGCGTTTCTGCCGATGCCAGAGCCGCCAGATCAACAGCGCCAGCAACGGCAGGATCAGCAGCCATTCGGGGCGAAACCAGTGCGGCCACAGAGAGGCGATCATCGCGACCTCCAGAGGCTTTTGACGCGCTCACGCCAGTTGACGGAGCGCACGACAGTCAGCAGGCGTTGCAGTGCATTGTTTGGCCACAGTTCACGCAGCACCAGTAGCACACTCAACAGCAGGGCTGTTGCCAACGGCCATTGATAAAGCGTCTGCGCCGGGCGTGCCTGGGTGGGCTGCTGGGCAACCGGTTCCAGGCTGTCCAGGGTGGCGCGAATCTTTTCCAGTTGGTCGCCGTCACGAGCACGGAAATACTGGCCGCCACTGAGGCTGGCGATTTCCTTGAGCGTCGGTTCGTCCAGATCAAGGCTCGGATTGAGGCCGAGGACGCTTTGCAGCGCGTCCTTGTCGGGGTCCGAGCCAATACCGATAGGGTAGATTTTTACGCCTTCTTCGGCAGCCAGCCGCGCGGCAGTGATCGGATCGATCTGGCCGGCGTTATTGGCACCGTCAGTGACCAGCACCAGCACGCGGCTGGTGGCCGGACGCAGGCGCAGGCGTTTCAGGCCCAGACCGATAGCATCGCCAAGCGCAGTATTCTTGCCTGCAATACCGATTTTTGCCTCGTCAAGCCAGACCCTTACAGTGCGCCGGTCATAGGTGAGCGGTGCCTGGACAAAAGCCTGAGTGCCAAACAGGATCAAACCGACCCGGTCGCCCTTGCGGCCCTCGAGAAAGTCACCGAGCAGCTGTTGCACCAGCACCAGTCGGCTGACTTCATCGCTTTTCCACTGCATGTCCGGGTAGTCCATGGAACCGGACACGTCGACCGCCACCAGCAGGTCGCGCCCGCTGGCAGCCACTGGCAGTGGCTCGCCCAGCCATTGCGGTCGCGCGGTGGCAATCAACAGCAACAGCCAGATCAACAGAAAGGGCGCGCGCTGCCTCCAGACCGGCAGATTGGCCTTGGCGCGGCGTCCACTCAGCCCTTCGAGTTCACTGAGAAAACTGACCTTGAGCGCCGGCTCGCCGCTATCGGCCATGGGCAGCAGGGCGCGCATCAGCCACGGCAGCGGCAGCAGGGCGAAAACCCAAGGCCAGACGAACTCAAACATGTTTGCGGATCCAGGTATCAACCGCCTGAGTCAGCCCGGTGATGGCCTTGTCGTCCAGCTTGCACTCGGGTTTGTAGGCACCTTCGACCAGAATCATCCAGCGCGTCAGGCCTGCCGCCGGGCAGCGGTTGTCGAGGAACGCCAGCCATTTTCGGCCGTTCAGCGTGTGGCTCTGGCTGTGCGGATAATGGTTGCGGCACAGGCGTTTGAGCAAGCCGTTGATCTGCTGCAGCCAGGCACCTGCCGGAGCGCCATCGTAGGGCTTGGGCAAACTGGCGAGTTCCGCCAGGGCGGCGAGGCGAACCGGGTCCAGCGGTTGTTCGCTGCGAACCTTGCGCGCCTTGACCGGCAGCAGTACACGCAAACGCCACAGGCCCCAGCCCGCTGCCGGGATCAGCAACAGCAGCAGCCACCACCCCGGGGCAAGCGGCCAAAAGCCGACGGCCTCGGGAGCAATCAGCGGCTCGAGCTGATCAAGCGGATTCATTTGCGCTTCACCGGACGCTTTGCGTTGAGGTATTCGCGCAATTGTTCAACGAGTTCCGCCTGGGTGCTCAAGGGCATGAGCAAGACCCGCAGTTTCTGCGCCAGCAATTCCCAGCGCGCAGAGCGGTCTTCGCCCTGTTGCCGGTAGGCGCGGCGCAGTTCGGGGTTGAGGGTATCGAGTTCCAGCTGCGCGCCGCGTTCGGCAAAGCGCAGTAGGCCCGCAGCGGGCAGCGCACGGTCCAGTGGGTCGGACAATGGCAGCAACAGCAGGTCGCTGTGGCGTGACAGCAGGCTCAACTGTTGTTCGGCAGCATCGGAAAGGGCGCGTTCGTCGCACAACACGATGACCAGGCTGCCAGGGCGCAGCACTTCCCGGGCGCGACGCAGCGCAGTGCCGAAGGCATCGCGGTCTGCCGGGATCTCGGTGTGCAGTGACTGATTGACCCGCACCAGTCGGTTGAGCAACTGCAACAGGCTTTGTTTGCTGCGTCGGGGCTTGATCTCGTAGTGCTCGTTATCGCCGAACACCAGCCCGCCGACCCGGTCGTTGTGCTCCAGCGCGGCCCAGCCGATCAGCGCGGCAGCCTGGGCCGCGAGTACCGACTTGAACATCAGGCCGGAGCCGAAGAACAATCGACGGCTTTGCTCCACCAGAATGAAAATCGGCCGCTCGCGTTCTTCGTGGAACAGCTTGGTGTGCGGCTCCTGAGTGCGTGCGGTCACGCGCCAGTCGATGCTGCGCACGTCGTCGCCAGCCTGATAGACCCGCACCTGATCGAAATCCACGCCGCGCCCGCGCAGTTTGGAATGGTGCAGGCCGATCAACGGGCTGCGTTGGCTGGGCGTAGAGAACAGCTGAACTTCCCGCACCCGATGACGCATTTCGATCAGCTCGCTGAGGCTGACGCGGATGCCCGGCTGGGGGATCAGGTAGGGTTGCATGGGCTCAGGCGACGGCCACGACGTCGAGGATGCGCTGAATCACGCGATCCTGATCGATACCGGCAGCTTCGGCTTCGAACGACAGGATGATCCGGTGGCGCAATACATCGAACAGCACTGCCTGAATGTCTTCGGGGCTGACGAAGTCACGTCCGGCCAGCCAGGCATGTGCGCGGGCGCAGCGGTCCAGCGAAATGGAACCACGCGGGCTGGCACCGTAGGCAATCCACTCGGCCAGCTCCGGGTCGAACTTGGCCGGGGTCCGGGTGGCCATGACCAGTTGCACCAGGTACTCCTCGACCGCATCGGCCATGTACAAGCCGAGAATTTCCTTGCGTGCGGCAAAGATCGCCTGCTGGCTGACACGGCGTTCCGGCTTGGTTTCGCCATTCAGGGCTTCGCCACGCGCCTGTTGCAGGATCTTGCGTTCGACGGCGGCATCCGGGAAACCGATCTTGACGTGCATCAGAAAGCGATCGAGCTGGGCTTCGGGCAACGGGTAGGTGCCTTCCTGCTCGATGGGGTTCTGGGTCGCCATGACCAGAAACAGCGGCGACAGGTCGTAGGTGCTGCGCCCGACACTGACCTGCCGTTCGGCCATGGCTTCGAGCAGCGCCGACTGAACCTTGGCCGGCGCACGGTTGATTTCGTCGGCCAGCACCAGGTTGTGGAAGATCGGCCCTTGCTGGAACACGAAGCTGCCGGTTTCCGGGCGATAGATTTCCGTACCGGTGATGTCGGCAGGCAGCAGGTCAGGGGTGAACTGAATGCGGTGGAACTGTGCTTCGATGCCTTCTGCCAGTTCCTTGATGGCCTTGGTCTTGGCCAGGCCGGGTGCGCCTTCGACCAGCATGTGGCCGTCGGCAAGCAGGGCGATGAGCAGGCGTTCGATCAGCTTTTCCTGGCCAAGGATCTGCGTTGAAAGAAAGGTTCGCAGCGCAATCAGCGCTTCACGATGTTCCATCGGTGACGGTTCCTGGCAGGGTGATCAGCTGTGTCTGGTGACTGCTGAGCTGGGGGCGATACTTTAATCCATCCAGGCAGGTATCGACTAACGACTACCGCGTTTTTTATTGCATTTAGAGACGCATACGTCATTTGGCTGGGAATTGCCCTACATGTTCTGTGTATGAGCATGTAGGAAGATGGGCTCAGGCCGTCGAGTGCGAAAGGGTTAGAGCCGATAGAATTCAGCCGCGTTATCCCACAACGCCTGACGAGCGCCGTCTTCACCCAGTGCGTCGATCAGCAATTCGATATCGTCAGGCTGGAAAGGGCGGGGTGCCCGCGTGGAGGGCAGATCGGTGCCGAACATCAACGCACTCGGATTGGCGGCATGGATATCCCTGAGTGCGTCGCGCACCGGGAAGTCAACGCGTCCGAAACCACAGGCCTTGACCCGCACGCCGCGCTCGGCAAGACGCAGCACCACGGGCAATCCTTCGGCGCTCAATCCCAGGTGATCGATGCTGATCGCTGGCAATTTCAGCAGGCGGGTTTCGATTTCTGCCAGTTCTCGGGAGTCGATGTACAGCTCCGAATGCCAGCCAGCGCGTTCATGGACCCGCACGGCCAGCGCTTCCAGCTGGTCGAGCTGCTCCGAGCCGCCGCGCTTGAGATTGAAGCGCAGGGCGCGCACGCCTGCGGCATTGAGGGTATCCAGTTCTGTATCGGTGACGCTGGCGGGCAGTTGAGTGACACCGACGAAGCCCGGCCCCAGCAAGCGCAGCGCCTCAAGCAGGTAACCCTGATCAAAGCCCTGAAAGGAGCCGGACACCACCGCGCCACCCTGAACACCCAGAGGCTGGACTGTTGCAAGGTAGTCACCGACGCCGAATGGGTCCGGCAGGTAGCCGTTATTGGCGATCAGCGGGAAGTGCGGGTCGATGATGTGACAGTGGGCATCGAAAATGCGGTTCATGACGGGCTCCTGTACGGCGAAGTACTCACTCTAGCGGTTTTGCCCGTTAACTGATCGTGCTGGTGTACTCGCCCACGTTTTCAAGAATGATCTGTAACGTTTGGTGAACATCCTGCAGCTCGGCTGCGTCGGTGCTGTGGAGAATTTCATACTGGTGATGGCCATCGAGCTGCTTAGCGTCCTCCGGGGTGATTTCCACCAATAGACGCTCGGCACTGAAGCTGACTTTCAGGCTGGACACATTCAGTGACTTTTCATCGCTGACAGTGATTTCCACTTCATTCTCGTCCGGGAAGCGGGTCAGGGAAAACAGCACGCCGTTCTCTGCGTGGCAGCAAAGCAGCGCCATGTCGTCGTATTCGTCGTCGCACGGGTTGGCGATGAGGCTGGCGGTCTTGATTTGCATGGTGGGGCTCCGGGTCTAAGCAGTTGAGGCGTGAGGTGGATTTTGCCAGTCCCGAGTCAATTTTGTCGGGGGATGTTGGCACCATCGTGCGTATTTTAACGCGACCTGATGACCGAATATGTCGCAGCCTCGTAAGCAGTACGCCGTCAGCTCTCGTTAAGCTGCATGGCAGACGAGTGGTGTACGGTGTCGGATGCGCGCAGTTTTTTTTATTCCCGCATTCAAATGTGACTACCCTGACACAGCGCGCGTTAGTACTTTAGCTTTACACTCGATCAGGTTATGCCCACGCAATTGAATGTAAAGGCACACCGGTCGCAACACCTTCTTCAAGCCTCCCCAATAAAAGCCAAAGCGGAGTACCACAGATGGCGTTCTTCACCGCAGCCAGCAAGGCCGACTTCCAGCATCAACTGCAAGCGGCACTGGCTCAGCACATCAGCGAACAGGCACTGCCACAAGTGGCGCTGTTTGCCGAGCAATTCTTCGGCATCATTTCCCTCGACGAACTCACCCAGCGGCGTCTGTCCGACCTGGCAGGCTGCACCTTGTCCGCATGGCGCCTGCTGGAGCGTTTCGAACATGCTCACCCGCAGGTCCGGGTCTACAACCCTGATTACGAGCGCCACGGCTGGCAGTCGACTCATACTGCCGTTGAAGTGCTGCATCACGACCTGCCGTTTCTGGTCGACTCCGTGCGTACCGAGCTGAACCGTCGCGGTTACAGCATCCACACCCTGCAGACCACCGTACTGAGCGTGCGTCGCGGCGCTGCTGGCGAACTGTTGGAGCTGCTGCCCAAGGGCACCACCGGTGAGGACGTGCTGCAGGAATCGCTGATGTACCTGGAGATCGACCGCTGCGCCAACGTCAGCGAGTTGAACGTGCTGGCTCGCGAGCTGGAGCAGGTGCTGGGCGAGGTGCGTGCTGCCGTCGAAGACTTCGGGCCGATGAAAGCGCGTCTGCACGAGCTGCTGGCCAGCATCGATGCCAACGAGTCCAACACCGACGTCGAAGAGAAGGCCGAGATCAAGGTCTTCCTGCAATGGCTGGTAGATAACCACTTCACTTTTCTGGGCTACGAAGAATTTGAAGTGCGCAACGACGCCGAAGGCGGCCAGTTGGTCTACGACGAGTCGTCCTTCCTGGGGCTGACCCGACTGCTGCGCCCGGGCCTGACCCGCGAAGAGCTGCACATCGAAGACTACGCAGTGAAATACCTGCAAGAGCCGGTGCTGCTGTCGTTTGCCAAAGCTGCGCATCCAAGCCGCGTACACCGTCCTGCCTACCCGGATTACGTGTCGATCCGGCAGATAGACGCCTCGGGCAAGGTCATCAAGGAATGTCGCTTCATGGGCCTGTACACTTCGTCGGTGTACGGCGAGAGCGTACGGCAGATCCCGTATATCCGTCGCAAGGTCGCAGAAGTCGAGCGCCGTTCCGGTTTCGACGCCAAGGCGCACCTGGGCAAGGAACTGGCGCAGGTCGTCGAAGTGCTGCCCCGTGACGACCTGTTCCAGACGCCGGTGGACGAGTTGTTCACCACGGTTATGTCCATCGTGCAGATTCAGGAGCGCAACAAGATTCGCGTGTTCCTGCGCAAGGACCCGTACGGCCGTTTCTGCTACTGCCTGGCTTATGTGCCGCGCGACGTGTACTCCACCGAAGTGCGTCAGAAGATCCAGCAGGTATTGATGGATCGCCTGAAAGCCAGCGATTGCGAGTTCTGGACGTTCTTCTCTGAATCCGTGCTGGCGCGCGTGCAGTTGATCCTGCGGGTCGATCCAAAGGTCAATCTGGACATCGACGTTGCCCAGCTGGAAAACGAAGTCATTCAGGCCTGCCGCTCGTGGAAAGACGACTACGCCAGTCTGGTGGTCGAGAGCTTTGGCGAGGCCCACGGCACCAACGTGCTGGCCGATTTCCCGAAAGGTTTCCCGGCCGGCTACCGCGAGCGCTTTGCTGCGCATTCGGCGGTGGTCGACATGCAGCACGTGCTGAGCCTGAGCGAAACCAATCCGCTGGTGATGAGCTTCTATCAGCCACTGGCCGGTGGCCGCCAGCAATTGCATTGCAAGCTGTATCACGCCGACACGCCGCTGGCACTGTCCGATGTGCTGCCGATTCTTGAAAACCTCGGGCTGCGTGTACTGGGCGAGTTCCCGTACCGTCTGCACCACGCCAATGGTCGCGAATTCTGGATTCATGACTTCGCCTTTACCTATGGCGAAGGTCTGAACCTCGATATCCAGCAGCTCAATGACACCTTGCAGGATGCGTTCGTGCATATCGTGCGCGGCGACGCTGAAAACGATGCGTTCAACCGTCTGGTGCTGACTGCCGGTCTGCCGTGGCGCGACGTGGCGCTGCTGCGTGCTTATGCGCGCTACCTGAAGCAGATTCGTCTGGGTTTCGATCTGGGCTATATCGCCAGCACCCTGAACAACCACACCGGCATTGCCCGCGAGCTGACGCGTCTGTTCAAGACCCGTTTCTACCTGGCGCGCAAGCTGGGTTCCGATGATCTTGATGACAAGCAGTTGCGCCTGGAACAGGCGATTCTGACTGCCCTGGACGACGTTCAGGTGCTCAACGAAGACCGCATCCTGCGTCGTTATCTGGACCTGATCAAGGCCACCCTGCGGACCAACTTCTATCAGGCTGATGCCAACGGGCATAGCAAGGGCTACTTCAGCTTCAAGTTCAACCCGCGCCTGATCCCCGAGTTGCCAAAACCGGTACCCAAGTTTGAAATCTTCGTCTACTCGCCGCGCGTCGAAGGCGTGCACCTGCGCTTCGGCAACGTGGCGCGTGGCGGCCTGCGCTGGTCGGATCGCGAAGAAGACTTCCGTACCGAAGTGCTGGGCTTGGTAAAAGCTCAGCAGGTGAAGAACTCGGTCATCGTGCCGGTTGGCGCGAAGGGCGGTTTTGTGCCGCGTCGTCTGCCGACCACCGGCAACCGTGATGAAGTGCAGGCTGAAGCGATTGCCTGCTACCGCATCTTCATCTCGGGGCTGCTGGACATCACCGACAACCTCAAGGAAGGCGTGCTGGTGCCGCCGGTCAATGTGGTGCGTCATGACGACGATGACCCATATCTGGTGGTTGCCGCCGACAAGGGCACCGCGACCTTCTCCGACATCGCCAACGGCATCGCCATCGACTACGGCTTCTGGCTGGGTGATGCGTTCGCGTCCGGTGGTTCGGCCGGTTATGACCACAAGAAGATGGGCATCACCGCCAAGGGCGCCTGGGTAGGTGTGCAGCGTCACTTCCGTGAGCGCGACATCAATGTCCAGCAGGACAGCATCAGTGTGATCGGCATCGGCGACATGGCCGGTGACGTATTCGGCAACGGCTTGCTGATGTCCGACAAGCTGCAACTGGTTGCCGCATTCAACCACCTGCACATTTTCATCGATCCGAATCCGGACCCGGCCAGCAGCTTTGTCGAGCGCCAGCGCCTGTTCAATCTGCCGCGCTCGTCCTGGACCGACTACGACACCAGCATCATGTCCGCTGGCGGCGGGATCTTCCCGCGCAGCCTCAAGAGCATCGCCATTACCGAGCAGATGAAGGCGCGCTTCGACATCAAGGCTGACAAGCTGACTCCGACCGAATTGCTTCACGCGCTGCTCAAGGCCCCGGTCGATCTGTTGTGGAACGGTGGTATCGGCACCTACGTGAAGTCCAGCGAGGAGTCGCACGCTGATGTCGGCGACAAGGCCAACGATGCGCTGCGCGTCGATGGCAACGAGCTGCGCTGCAAGGTGGTGGGCGAGGGCGGCAACCTGGGCATGACTCAGCTGGGCCGTGTCGAGTTCGGCCTCAATGGCGGCGCGACCAACACCGACTTCATCGACAACGCTGGTGGTGTGGACTGCTCCGACCACGAAGTGAACATCAAGATCCTGCTCAACGAGGTGGTGCAGGCCGGTGACATGACCGAGAAGCAGCGCAATCAGTTGCTCGAAAGCATGACCGACGAAGTGGGCCACTTGGTGCTGGGCAACAACTACAAGCAGACTCAGGCACTGTCGCTGGCAGCACGCCGCGCTTATGAGCGGATTGCCGAATACAAACGTCTGATGAATGACCTGGAGGCCCGCGGCAAGCTCGACCGGGCCATCGAGTTCCTGCCTGCCGAAGAACAGATTGCCGAGCGGGTGGCGGCCAAGCAGGGCTTGAGTCGTGCCGAGCTGTCGGTATTGATCTCCTACAGCAAGATCGACCTCAAGGAAGCATTGCTGGAATCCCGTGTGCCGGATGACGATTATCTGGCGCGCGATATGGAAACTGCGTTCCCGCCATCGCTGGGTGCCAGATTTTCAACGGCCATGCGCAGTCATCGTCTGAAACGCGAAATTGTCAGCACGCAGATCGCCAACGATCTGGTCAACCACATGGGCATCACCTTCGTGCAGCGGCTCAAGGAGTCGACCGGCATGAGTGCTGCGGCTGTGGCCGGTGCTTACGTGATTGTGCGCGACATCTTCCACCTGCCGCACTGGTTCCGTCAGATCGAAGCGCTGGACTACAAGGTTTCCGCCGAGATCCAGCTGGCGCTGATGGATGAACTGATGCGTCTGGGGCGCCGTGCGACGCGCTGGTTCCTGCGCAGTCGCCGCAACGAGCTGGATGCCGGTCGTGACGTGGCGCACTTCGGTCCGCACCTCGCTGCACTGGGTCTCAAGCTTGACGAGTTGCTGGAAGACGGGCCCACCCGCGAGATCTGGCAGACGCGTTATCAGGCTTATGTCGAAGCCGGTGTGCCGGAACTGCTGGCGCGTATGGTGGCGGGTACGACGCACCTGTACACGCTGCTGCCGATTATCGAAGCTTCCGACGTGACCGGGCAGAACGCTGCCGACGTGGCCAAGGCGTACTTTGCCGTGGGCAGCGCGCTGGACATCACCTGGTACTTGCAACAGATCAGCAGCCTGCCGGTGGAAAACAACTGGCAGGCGCTGGCGCGTGAAGCGTTCCGTGACGATGTCGACTGGCAACAGCGGGCAATCACCGTGTCTGTTCTGCAGATGGCCGACGGTCCTTCGGAAATCGACGCGCGTCTGGCCCTGTGGCTGGAACAGCATGCTCTGATGGTCGAGCGCTGGCGTGCCATGCTGGTCGAGCTTCGTGCGGCAAGCGGTACGGATTACGCCATGTACGCCGTTGCCAACCGTGAGCTGCTGGACCTGGCCATGAGTGGGCAGGCCCTGACGGTCTGACCGCTGTCGTAGCAAGGCCGTAAGCAAAAAAACCGCATCGAAAGATGCGGTTTTTTTGTGCGTGGTTACAGGCTTCAGGCTGTCGATCAAGCCGCTGACAGATGCTCGTACAGAATCGTCGCGCCGACGATGATCAATACGATGCCGCCGACGATTTCAGCGCGCTTGCCGACCATGGTGCCGAGCACCCGGCCCAGCATCACCCCGATGGTGACCATTACCGTGGTTGCCATACCAATCGCCAGGGCGGCAATCACGATATTGACGTCGACAAATGCCAAACCTACGCCGACCGCCAGTGCATCGATGCTGGTGGCGAATGCGGTGACGGCGAGAATCCAGAACGAGTGCTGGCCGGGTTTTTCCTGCTCTTCATCGTCATCGTGTTTGATGCCGTTGTAGATCATGTGCAGGCCCAGTACCAGCAACAAGGTGAAGGCAATCCAGTGGTCCCAGCTTTCAGCGAAGCGGGCGGCGACCTGGCCGATGCCCCAACCGATCACCGGGGTGATGGTCTCGATAGCGCCGAATATCAAACCGGTACGTAACGCTTCGATAAAGCGCGGTTTATGCAGGCTTGCTCCTTTACCAAGGGCCGCAGCAAAGGCGTCCGTGGACATGGCAAGCGCGAGAAAGAGGAGGGAAATCGGGTTCACGGTTATATCCAGTCGGGCTATGAGTCAACGACGCAACCACACGCCCGACTTTAGGCATGGTTGCATCGTTGGTCTCGCCAACCAGAAGGTGTCCGCACCACGGCATGCAGCCGAGAATGTTGATGCGAACGCTCAGTGACCGGAGTCAAGAGCAGGCTACTCCCCAACAAGGGCCGCTACTATAGCCATCCGAATGTGAAAAATATATGTACGAGGGTGATTCAAGCCAAAAAAAACCCCATCACGAGGATGGGGTTCTTTTAACGCCTGCTTTCGTGCTTACACTTGAACGGCCGGGATGTTGGCGTTCGCAGCGGCTTCACGGAACTCGGCGATCTGATCGAAGCTCAGGTAGCGGTACACGTCCGCTGCCATGGTGTCGATCTGGTTGGCGTAGCCCATGTACTCTTCGACGGTCGGCAGGCGACCCAGAATCGAAGCAACGGACGCCAGCTCGGCGGAGGCCAGATAGACGTTCGCGCCGTCACCCAGACGGTTCGGGAAGTTACGGGTCGACGTCGACACTACGGTCGAGTTCGGTTCTACGCGTGCCTGGTTACCCATGCACAGCGAGCAGCCCGGCATTTCCATACGCGCGCCAGCTTTACCGTAGATGCCGTAGTAGCCTTCTTCGGTAAGTTGGTGAGCGTCCATCTTGGTCGGCGGCGACAGCCACAGACGCGTCGGCAGTTGGCCCTTGACCTGATCCAGCAACTTGCCCGCAGCGCGGAAGTGGCCGATGT
The DNA here is from genome assembly GCF_020917325.1 of Pseudomonas savastanoi. Classification (NCBI taxonomy): domain Bacteria; kingdom Pseudomonadati; phylum Pseudomonadota; class Gammaproteobacteria; order Pseudomonadales; family Pseudomonadaceae; genus Pseudomonas; species Pseudomonas savastanoi. The sequence goes on along the minus strand of NZ_CP076652.1, from coordinate 4,168,482 downwards.
TGGTCATGCAGGAGCCGATGAACACTTCGTCGATCTTCTCGCCCTGTACCGAAGACAGCAGGCGGGCATCGTCCGGGTCGTTCGGCGCGCAGAGCACAGGCTCTTTGACGTCGGCCAGATCGATTTCGATGATTTCGGCGTACTCGGCGTCCTTGTCGGCTTCCAGCAGCTCCGGGTTGGCAACCCAGGCTTCCATCGCCTGAGCACGACGCTCCAGGGTGCGCGGATCACCGTAACCCTGTTCGATCATCCAGCGCAGCAGGGTGATGTTCGAATTCAGGTATTCGATGATTGGCTCTTTGGCCAGCTTGATGGTGCAACCGGCAGCCGAACGCTCGGCAGAGGCGTCGGACAGCTCGAAAGCCTGCTCGATGCTCAGGTTGTCGAGGCCTTCGATTTCCAGGATGCGGCCGGAGAATGCGTTCTTCTTGCCTTTCTTCTCTACGGTCAGCAGGCCAGCCTGAATCGCGTAGTAAGGAATGGCGTGAACCAGGTCGCGCAGGGTGATGCCGGGTTGCATCTTGCCCTTGAAGCGAACCAGGATCGACTCAGGCATGTCCAGCGGCATGACGCCGGTGGCAGCGGCAAACGCCACCAGACCGGAACCGGCCGGGAAGGAGATACCGATCGGGAAGCGGGTGTGCGAGTCGCCACCGGTGCCGACGGTGTCCGGCAGCAGCATGCGGTTCAGCCAGCTGTGGATGATGCCGTCGCCCGGACGCAGGGAAACGCCGCCGCGGGTCATGATGAAGTCAGGCAGCGTGTGGTGCGTCTTGACGTCGATAGGCTTTGGATAGGCTGCAGTGTGGCAGAACGACTGCATGACCAGGTCGGTCGAGAAGCCCAGGCAAGCCAGGTCTTTCAGCTCGTCGCGGGTCATCGGGCCAGTGGTGTCCTGGGAACCGACGGTGGTCATCTTCGGCTCGCAGTAGGTGCCAGGACGAACGCCTGCAACGCCGCACGCCTTGCCGACCATCTTCTGCGCCAGGGTGTAACCCTTGGTGCTTTCGGCTGGCTGGTCAGGGGTCTTGAACAGGTCGAACTCAGGCAGGCCCAGTTCGGCGCGCGCCTTGCTGGTCAGGCCGCGACCGATGATCAGCGGAATACGGCCGCCTGCGCGAACTTCGTCGAGCAGCACCGGAGTCTTCATTTCGAAAGTGGTGATGACTTCGTCGCTGTCGTGCTTGCACACCTTGCCGGCGTACGGGTAAACGTCGATCACGTCACCCATGTTGATGTTCGATACATCGAATTCGATTGGCAGGGCGCCAGCATCTTCCATGGTGTTGTAGAAGATCGGGGCAATCTTGCTGCCGAAGCAGAAACCACCGGCACGCTTGTTCGGTACGTAAGGAACGTCGTCGCCGAAGAACCACAGCACCGAGTTGGTTGCCGATTTACGCGAGGAGCCAGTACCGACCACGTCGCCGACGTAGGCAATAGGGAAACCCTGACCGCGCATTTCTTCGATCTGTTTCATCGGGCCGATAGAGCCCTGAACGTCTGGAACGATGCCGTCACGGGCCATTTTCAGCATGGCAAGGGCGTGCAGCGGGATATCCGGACGGGACCAGGCATCAGGTGCCGGGGACAGGTCGTCGGTGTTGGTTTCGCCGGTGACCTTGAAGACGCGCAGGCTGATCTTGTCGGCCAGCGTCGGACGCTTCTTGAACCACTCGCCGTCAGCCCAGGACTGCAGGACAGCCTTGGCGTGAGCGTTGCCGTTTTTGGCTTTTTCGGCCACGTCGTGGAAGGCATCGAACATCAGCAGGGTGTGCTTGAGCTGTTCGGCAGCGACCGGCGCGAGGGTGGCGTCGTCGAGCAGTTCAACCAGGGTGACGATGTTGTAGCCGCCCTGCATGGTGCCCAACAGTTCGGTTGCACGTTTTTTGTCGATCAGGGGAGAAGTGGCTTCGCCCTTGGCCAGGGCAGACAGGAAACCGGCCTTGACGTAAGCGGCTTCGTCAACGCCTGGCGGAACGCGGTTGGTGATCAGATCGACAAGGAAAGCTTCTTCGCCAGCCGGGGGATTCTTCAGCAGCTCGACCAGGCCTGCAGTTTGTTCGGCGTTAAGCGGCTGGGGCACGATGCCCTGGGCGGCACGCTCTTCGATGTGTTTACGGTAGGCTTCAAGCACAGTATTAACCCTCATCAGTGGTCCCAAATGGGTGTCCGGGACGCTCATCCAGAAATCGTCCGTACCCACGCAAGGCTTATTGAGCCTTGTTGGCAGGGTGTCGGCGATTCCTAACAGAAGCTGTTTTCAAAGTTTTACGCCTGCAGAACGGGGGGAGTGACGGTCGACACGGCCATTCTTGATGAGGGAATGGCCTGTCGACGCCGCAATGCGGGGTTAACCTGACTGTGCTCGTGACGCTTTGAAAACAGCTTCCAACGGACATTGGCGCCTTAAAAGGCTCGCTGATTCTACGCCAAAACTTCGCTAAAGGTAAGTTAGCCCCTACATCTTCGGGGGTGAACTTGCTTAGACAAAGGGCTAACATGAGCCCCTGTTTCGCCTTCCTCAGTCCTGCCTGACATGCCCGATTACATTATCAAAACCCCCTGCGTCGGCCTTTGCTCCACTGTTTACGGGGACCTGGTGTGCCGTGGCTGCAAGCGGTTCCACCACGAGGTCATCCACTGGAACGGCTATAACGAGGATGAAAAAAGAGCGGTATGGTTGCGTCTGGAACAATTGCTGGTCCAGGTGATGACTGCCAAGCTTGAAGTCTTCGATGCCGACAAGCTGCGCGCGCAGCTCACCCAGCGCAAGATCCGTTTCGTGCCGCACCAGTCCGAGTATTGCTGGGCCTACCAGTTGATCGCGCGCGGCGCACGGGTCATCAGTCAGGTCGAGGCGTACGGCTTCGTGCTGCTGCCGGAGTTTCGTGACTGGACGCTGCCGGAACTGCGCGATGCGATAGATCGTGAGTTTTTCCTGCTGTCCGAGGCGCACTATCAGCGTTATATCGCGCCGGGCTTTCTGCGCGACGCATTCGGCGCCTGACAAACCGGCATGCTTTTGTGTCGCGAGGCCTCGTTGCTCCTCGTATAATGCGCGGCCGTGCCTCTCTGTCATTCTGTGAGCTTATGTACCCGATCCCCGAAATCGAAGCCTTCCTGCTTTGCCGCACCCCCGACAGCTGGGTTCAGGCCGCGTTGCGCAATCTGGACATCTTGCTGATCGACCATGCGAACAATGAGAAGAAGGCGGCCGGGGCTGCGTTTCAGTTCATGTTTCAGTACAACGACAAGTTCGACCTGTTGAGCAAGATGTCGCGTCTGGCCCGGGAAGAGCTGCGCCATTTCGAGCAAGTGATCAGCATCATCAGAAAGCGCCAGATCCCCATGGCCAACATCAGCTCGGCGCGTTATGCCGGAGCGCTGCGCAAACTTGTGCGCAATCACAATCCTTACCGACTGACCGACGCCCTTATCGTCGGGGCTATCGTCGAAGCCCGTTCCTGCGAGCGGTTCGCCGCGCTGGTGCCTCATCTGGATGAAGAGCTGGCCAAATTCTACGGCGGCCTGCTGAAATCCGAAGCGCGGCATTTTCAGGATTATCTCAAGCTGGCTTACAGCTACGGCGACAAGGCAGACGTCGATGCCAAGATCGAGGAAATCCGTCTGGCCGAGCGTGAGCTGATCGAAAGCCCTGATGAAGAGTTCCGCTTTCACAGTGGTGTGCCCGTCGCCGCCTGATTCCCCTCGCGCATCTTCAAAAAACGACCGCCTTGCCAGTGGTCGTTTTTTTATGAGTATTTAGTAAGCAAGCTAATAAATGCTTTGACAACGGCTGCCTAGGCAGTAATATTTTGTAATCACTGCCTAGGCAGCTATCTGGGTGATTTCTTGAAACATTTCAGCCCCGAAAATTTCGATTCCAGCCTGATCGGGCTGCTGGTCGGTCGTACCAATGCGCTCAAAGACCGCATGCTCGACAAGTACCTGCTGCCTTATGACGTGACGTTCGCGCAGTTCAAGGTGCTGATCATCATTGCCCAGTTCTCGACCGACACCCCTGTGGAGTTGTGTCGTCACCTGTCGCTGGACAGCGGTTCGATGACCCGCATGCTCGATCGGCTGGAGCAGAAAGGGCTGGTTGTGCGCCAGCGGTCAGCGACTGATCGTCGTCAGGTGCGCCTGGCGTTGACGGAGCAGGGGCAGGCGCTCTCGGACCTGCTGCCGCAGATTGGTGCGGACGCCATGAATGACACCTTTGCCGCGCTCGACAGTGATGAGGTCGAGACCCTGACAAGGATTCTCACCAAGGTACTGGTGGCCGCCGATGACCACATCACCCTGACTCGTCTGAGCTTCAACCCCAAAGCTAAAAGCTGAGCGGCAGATCTGTCGGCAGGCGTGCGCCTGCCCCTCGTCCCTGTCTCGCCGTTTCGCTGATAAAAAGGTAACTGCCATGGCCACTGCCGCCACTGAAAACACATCTGCCCAGTCCTCACAGCAAACTCCGAAGCCCGGCAAGCGCAAGTTCCTGCTGATCGGGCTCGCCGTCATCGTCGTGATTCTTGGTTTGGCCATCTGGGCCTGGTACGAGTTTTACGGCCAATGGAGCGAAGAGACTGACGACGCCTACGTGAATGGCAACGTCGTCGAAATCACCCCGTTGGTCACCGGAACCGTTATCAGCATTGGTGCCGATGACGGTGATCTGGTGCACGAGGGGCAGGTACTGCTCAAATTCGACCCGAGCGATGCCGAAGTCTCGCTGCAAAGCGCCGAGGCCAATCTGGGCAAGGTTGTACGTCAGGTGCGTGGTTTGTACAGCAATGTCGATGGCATGAAGGCACAACTGGCTGCGCAGCGTACCGCCGTGCAGACCGCTCAGGAGAACTATAACCGGCGGCGCAGTCTGGCCGCGGGCGGGGCGATTTCCCAGGAAGAGCTGTCGCATTCCAGAGACAGCCTGACCAGCGCGCAAAGTGAGTTGAACAATATTCAGCAGCAGTTGAGCACCAGCGTGGCGCTGGTCGATGACACGGTTGTCTCCTCACATCCCGACGTCAAGGCTGCTGCCGCCCAGTTGCGTCAGGCCTTTCTGGCCAATGCACGCAGTACGCTGGTAGCGCCTGTCACCGGTTATGTGGCCAAGCGCAGCGTGCAACTGGGCCAGCGCATTCAGCCGGGCACCGCGACCATGGCTGTGATCCCGCTGGATCAGTTGTGGATTGATGCCAACTTCAAGGAAACCCAACTGGGCAAGATGCGCATTGGTCAGCCGGTGGAAATCAGCTCCGACCTGTATGGCAGCGATGTGAAGTACAGCGGCACTATCGACAGCCTGGGGGCTGGCACCGGCAGTGCCTTTGCGCTGTTGCCTGCACAGAACGCGACGGGTAACTGGATCAAGATCGTCCAGCGTGTGCCGGTCCGTGTACATATCAACCCTGAAGAGCTGGCGAAGCATCCGTTGCGCATCGGTCTGTCGACCACCGTCGAGGTCAATCTGCATGACCAGAGCGGTCCGGTGCTGGCGCAACAGCCGCGCAAGCAGGCCGCTTTCAGCACTCAGGTTTACGCCGCGCAGCTGGCCGACGCTGATGCGTTGATCGCCCGTCTGATTCACGAGAACAGTGCTTCCAGTGGCAAGACTGCCGTTCAGCGCTGAACCGCCAATCCGTGAACCCCGGCCGCTTGGCCGGGGTGTCGCACTCGTCTTCAGGGATTTGCGATGAGCAACAACGCCCCCGCTTCTTTCACCCCGCCAAGCCTGTTGCTGTGCACCATCGGTCTGTCGCTGGCGACCTTCATGCAAGTGCTCGATACCACGATTGCCAACGTGGCGTTGCCGACCATCGCCGGCAATCTGGGGGTCAGCTCCGAGCAGAGCACCTGGGTTATTACCTCGTTCGCAGTCAGCAACGCGATTGCCTTGCCACTGACCGGCTGGCTCAGTCGCCGCTTTGGCGAGGTGAAGCTGTTTCTATGGGCCACCATTCTGTTCGTGATGGCGTCGTTTCTGTGTGGCATTTCCCAGTCCATGCCGGAACTGGTGGGGTTCCGGGCGTTGCAGGGCATGGTGGCCGGTCCTCTTTATCCGATGAGCCAGACATTGCTGATCGCGGTTTATCCTCCGGCGAAAAGGGGCATGGCGCTGGCATTGCTGGCGATGGTGACGGTGGTTGCGCCTATCGCCGGGCCGATCCTCGGTGGCTGGATCACTGACAGTTACAGTTGGCCGTGGATTTTCTTTATCAACATCCCCATCGGCTTGTTCGCTGTGCTGGTGGTGCGTTCGCAGATGGCTAAAAGGCCGGTCAGCACCGCTCATCAACCGCTGGATTACATCGGCTTGCTGGCCTTGATTGTCGGTGTCGGCGCGTTGCAGATAGTGCTCGACAAGGGCAATGATCTGGACTGGTTCGAGTCGAACTTCATCATCTTCGGTTCGCTGATTTCGCTGGTCGCGTTGGTCTTCTTCGTGATCTGGGAAATGACCGACAAGCACCCGATCGTCAACCTGCGGCTGTTTGCCTACCGCAATTTCCGTATCGGTACGCTGGTCATGATCGGCGGCTATTCAGGCTTCTTCGGTATCAACCTGATTCTGCCGCAGTGGTTGCAGACCCAGATGGGTTACACCGCGACCTGGGCGGGGCTGGCCGTCGCACCGATTGGCATCCTGCCGGTGCTGATGTCGCCCTTTGTCGGCAAGTACGCGCACAAATTCGACCTGCGTCTGCTGGCAGGGCTGGCGTTTCTGGCGATGGGGCTGAGCTGTTTCATGCGTGCCGGCTTCAACACTGACGTGGACTTCGAGCACGTGGCAATGGTGCAGTTGTTCATGGGCATTGGTGTGGCGCTGTTCTTCATGCCCACCCTGAGCATTCTGCTGTCCGACCTGCCGCCCAATCAGATCGCCGATGGTTCAGGGCTGGCAACCTTCCTGCGCACCCTGGGCGGCAGCTTCGCAGCCTCGCTCACCACCTGGATCTGGATTCGCCGCGCCAACCAGCATCATGCCTACCTGAGTGAAAACATCAGCACCTTCGACCCGACAACCCGGCATGCCCTCGACAGCCTGGGCGGCGCGAGCCCGCAGGCCTACGCCCAGCTGGAACGCACCCTCAACGCGCAGGCCTACATGATGTCCACGGTGGACTACTTCTACCTGCTGGGCTGGGTATTTGCGGGGCTGATTCTGCTGGTCTGGCTGGCCAAACCGCCGTTTGGTGCCAAGGCGGGGCCCAGCGGCGGGGGGCGGGCACTAGTTGCTTATGCGCCTGACTGAACCGTGCCTTGGCCAAATTGCCCCAAGGCGCTTTTCAACCGCGATGGCATTGACGACGCAGAGTGCGACTGCATTACTGCGCGGAGCGTGGGAACGATAAATCAAATGCCGTCTTCGCGAATAAGCGAAGCGTCGTCTGGTCCGCTCCTGCGCCCAGCCAGACCTCAATGCCGCCAGAACGCCGGTACACACAGCACCAGCACGGTAATGATCTCCAGTCGGCCAAGCAGCATGCCGCCGGACAGAATCCACTTGGCAGCATCGGGCAGGGTAGAGAAGTTGCCCGCAGGCCCAATCACCTCGCCCAGCCCCGGCCCTACGCCGGACACAGTGCTGGCAGCGCCGGTCAGTGCAGTCATCCAGTCCAGCCCGAGCAGCGACAGCATCAGTGCGATCAGGCAGATAGTGATGGTGAAGAAAAACGAAAAGGTCAGAATCGAGCGAACGATTTCGTCGTCCAGTCGATGGCCGTTGTATTTCTGCTTCATCACCGCGCGTGGGTGAATCAGTTGATTAAGGTTGGTCTTGAGCAGGATATAGGCGACCTGAAAGCGGAAGATCTTCACCCCGCCCGCCGTCGAGCCCGAACAGCCGCCGATGAAACCCAGATAGAAAAACAACATCAGCGAGAAGTTGCCCCACAGGCTGTAGTCACCGAGTGCAAAACCGGTAGTTGTCACCACCGACGTCACGTTCAGCGCCACGTGACGCAGCGCCTCGGTCCACGGCAGGTCGGTGGTGTTGGCGTACCAGACAGTCATTACCAGCCAGGTGACCAATAGCAGCCCGATCAGCCCCTGCACCTGCTCATCCTTGATCAACGCCTTGCGATTACCGCGCAGGGTCGCGACATACAGGGTAAAGGGCAGGCTGCCGAGGATCATCACCACAATCGCGACCCAATGCACCGCAGGCTGCGGCCACTTGGCCAGCGACAGGTCGGAGGTAGAGAACCCGCCCGTGGAAATGGCCGACATCGCATGGTTGATCGCATCGAACAGGCTCATGCCCGCCGCCCAGAAGGCCAGGCTGCCCAGCGCGGTAAAGCCGACATAGGCCAGCACAATGAACTTGGCCACCATGTGCGAGCGGGGCATGACCTTTTCCGAGCGGTCCGAGGATTCGGTCTGGAACAGGCGCATGCCACCAATGCGCAGCAACGGCAGAATCGCCACGGCCATACCGATGAAGCCGATACCGCCAAGCCAGTGCAGCATCGAACGCCAGATCAGAATGCCCGGTGACATGCTGTCCAGATGGCTGAGCACGGTGGAACCGGTGGCGGTGATGCCTGACATGCTTTCAAAGAACGAATCGGTGTAACTGATGTGCTGGGTCAGCAGAAAGGGCAGGGCGGCGAAGATGCACACCACGATCCAGCTGGAGACGGTCAGCATGTACATGTCCCGCGGGCGCAACTGGACGTTGTCGGGGCGTCCGGGCACCACCAGCGCCAGGCCGGCGATAAAGGTGATGGCACTGGCCCACAGAAACTCGCGCAGGTCCTCGAAACGGTCGTAGATGACCAGCGTGGCCATGGGCACGATCATGGCGACAGCCAGGGTGATCAGGAAGATGCCGATAATGAAACCGATGATGCGAAAGGTCGGCAACGACATGAATGGCTCGGGCGGGTGTGAGGGAAGGCGCCATTCTACCCGCGCTTGAAGGCATGTAAACCAGTGCAGCCAGGGGCAAGGTTCGACAGAGTGGGTAAGGAATTGTCCGTCGCACTCGTTATTGACGGTAAACAGGCTCTAGAATGCTCGATCACTTTTCAAGGAGACCGCCCATGCAGGCGCTCGACGCTTTGCTCAATCGCGTATCGGTTCCGCGACTGGTCGACCCGGCCCCGGATGCTGCGCAGCGGGAAATCATGTTCGGTGCGGCGCTGCGCTCACCGGATCATGGACAGCTCAAGCCTTATCGTTTCCTGACCGTCGAAGGTACGGCCCGTGAGCGCATGGGCGAGCTGTTGGTGGAAGCGCTGCAGCAAAGTAGCGGTGAGATTACCCCGCAGGCGCTGGAAAAGGCCCGTCTGGGACCGTTGCGCGCACCCTTGGTCGTGGTGGTGATCGCTCGCTTGCAAGACCATTTCAAGGTTCCGCGTTCGGAACAGATGATCACCGCCGGGTGCGCCGCCCACGGCGTGTTGCTGGCGGCATATGCACTGGGTGTCGGCGCGGTCTGGAGGACGGGTGAGCTGTGCTATACGCCACACGTCGCCAAAGGGTTCGGGCTTGAGGCCGACGAAGAGGTGATTGGCTTTCTATACCTCGGCACCCCGCAGAACCCGCCGCGCGAAGCCCCGAAAGTCGACGTTGGCGGGTTTGTCAGCGAGTGGCAAGGCTAAACAGATGATGAGCTGAGCGGTTCTCTGGGCAGATCCAGCGTGGCAATGAAGCCGCCGTCCGGGTGATTGCCCAGCATCAGAGTGCCGCCATGTCGCTCCGCTGCGCGTTTGGCGATCGCCAGCCCCAAGCCGTGACCGGGCGTGGTCTGGCCGGGGGCGCGATAAAACGGCTCGCCCAGTTGCGCAAGGTGCTCTTCGGCAACGCCTGGGCCGTGATCGCGAACACTCAGGCGGACCTGACTGTCGACCTGGCTCGCCTGCAGATCAATGCGCTGCCCTGTGGGGTTGAAGCGCAAAGCGTTGCGCAGCAGGTTATCCAACGCCCGTTCGATCATGTCCGGCCAGCCCTTCAGGTGCAGGTCATGCTGCACCTGGACGCGAATGTTCTGGTCGACACCGTCCAGTTGCGTGTCGTTTTTCAAGCGTTGCAGAAGTGCATCGAGGTCCACGGGTTCAGGGCCACGAAGCTCTGCGTCGAGGCGCGCCAGGGCCAGAATCTCGCTGATCAGCGCTTCCAGCCGGTCGCATTCGCGGCCTAGACGCGGCCAGAGCTTTTCACGCTCGGCAGGCTCCGCACGTTCAGCCAGCGCCAGGGCGATACGCAGCCGGGCCAGTGGCGAACGAAGTTCATGTGACACATCACGCAACAGCTGCCGCTGGCTGCCGATAAGGCTTTGCAGGCGTGCGCCCATACGGTTGAAGTCAGTGGCCAGCACGCCGAATTCATCACGCCGGTTGGCCAGTTGGCCGAGGCTGTGCTGTTGATAGCTGGTCTGCCCCAGATCATGCACCGCGCCGCGCAGACGGCTCAGCGGTCGGGTGATCGAGAGCGTTACGAACAGGCTGAAAAGGGTCAGCACCACCAGCGCAATACCCAGCGCACTCAGCGGCCACATCAGGCTCTGACGGTGCCACTCGTCGAGCTCCGGGTGCGGAACGCGGTAGATGAACAGGTACGTTTCACCGGTTTTCGGACTGCTGTATTCGGTTGCCAGACGGCGCCAGGGCAGTTTGCGGCCCTGATCCTCGTCGGCCTGCTGGCGCGCTTCGAGCGCAGCGGCGCGTGGCGGGAAAGTGCCACGCACCATAGGCTCGCCGCTGTCGCTCAGCACCTGAACATCGATACGATTGCGTCGTTTGATATCCTGAAGGAAATCCTGAGCGTTATCCGCGCCCTTTTCTTCGAAGCGTTGGGTCCATTGTTCCGGCAGTGAGTTGAGCACCGGATGACGATTGAGAATCCATGCATCCTGATTGAGCATGTGCCCGACGAGCACCGACAGGCCTCCCACCAGAGCAATGGCCAGCCAGAAGCTGGCCAGGATTCGCCAGAACAATGAACGCACAGGATTCCCTCGATCTCAATAAAGAAGCCCGGCATGCGTATGCATGCCGGGTCTGGTTCAAGTCATCTGGCCAGACGGCCTGACCATTACTGCATCTTTGCAGCTTTTTCCGCTTTCCAGGCTTTGAATTCGGCCCATTCGGCGCGACGCTCGTCCTGCCGTTTCTTGATTTCGTCGAACTGCTTCTGCTGTTCAGGGCTCAGCAGTACACGAATGGCGCTGTCGGTCTCGGCGCGCTTGGCATTGATTTCGTTGTACATCGCTTTCTGCTCGGGGGCAGGCATCTTGTCCAGATAGCGTTGAGTGATCTCATGGTGTTCGTGCTTCTGCTCGCGCATCAGCCGGTCGATCTGCTGACGCTGTTCACGGCTCAGGTCCAGGTCTCGCAGAGGGCCGGGGCCTCGACGCATTTCCGGACCAGGGCCTGGCTCGCCCATAGGGCCGCGACGCATGTCTGGACCTGGGCCACGATCAGGACGATCAAGGCGCATTGCCGGCGCATCTGCGTCAGGGCCACCCGCTGGCGGAGGTGGCGGTGCAGCCATGACAACGGTGGGCAGGGCAGTGGCGAACATCAAAGCGATCAGGGTCTTGCGCATGGTGTATCTCCTTGTCTCTAGTGCGGCTCGATGCCGATGAGCCCAGTTTAGGGAGATCAAGGTCAAGCGCAGTCAGCGCTTGGTAAAGCTTGTGTAAGGGGGCAGATACTTACAAAGCATAATAATAGCCGCGGCTGCGCAGGGCGACGATGCGTGGGCGACCGTCAGCGTGAGGGCCGATTTTCTTACGCAGGTTGCTGACGTGCATGTCCAGGCTGCGGTCGTAGAGCGTCAGTTTGCGGCCCAGCGCCAGTTGCGCCAGCTCCTGCTTGTCCAGTGGTTCCCCGGGCTGGCGCATCAGTGCTTCAAGCAGACGGCTTTCGGAGACGGTGAGGGTCAGTTCCTTTTCGTCGACACTGACCACGCCGCGCATCGGACTGAAGGTCAGGTCGCCCAGTTCCAGTTGCGTAGACGACGCCACCGGGTGGCTGCGACGCAGCACGGCGCGCAGGCGGGCGGTGAGCTCACGCGGGTCGCAGGGTTTTGCCAAGTAGTCATCAGCGCCCAGTTCAAGGCCCAGAATGCGGTCCAGCGGTTCGCCGCGTGCCGAGAGCATGACCACCGGCAGGTCCGGGTGGTCATTGCGCAATTGCTTGAGCAGCTCCAAGCCGCTGCCATCAGGCAACATCACGTCCAGCACCACGGCCGCCGGAGCTGCATCGGCCAGAGCCTGACGCGCACTGGCGCCGTCGTGACAGGCGCGCACCTGAAAACCTTCCTGGCTCAGCCAACTGCTCAGCAGCTCGCACAGCTCCTGATCATCATCAATTAGTAACAGCTCGCTCATGACTCACTCAATTTAGCCACTGCCGACGTTGCCTACGCCAACCACTGACCAATATACCGCACAGAAGGGCGAACATCGCAACGCCACCGCCTGCGACGAACCATTGTTGTTGCTCGGTCAGCAAGCGAGGAGGCGCTGCCGACAGTGCTTCTTTGAGCTGCAACTTGAGCTTTTGGTTCTCTTGGCGCAAACGTGTCAACAAGGCGTTGTCGCGTTCCGGGTCGACGTTTTGCAACTGCCGTGTCAGCTCGTCGCGCTGACGCTCGCTGTCCTTGAGCCGCAACTGAAGGTCGGCAATCTGATTGGCGGGGCTGGGCAGGTGCAAAGGCTGCACTGCGCCGCTCTCAGTGACCGTCTCGGCGTTCACCTGAAACCCTGTCGCCATCAAAACTGCCAACAGACACCACGTACCTGAACGCATCTGAACTCCCTTTTACCGAGCCGTGTAAATTCGCACATTGAGCAGGTTATCGGCAGTGTGTCGGGAAGGATGAGCAAGAGGCGGGGGTCAACACGGCTCTGCCTCGGTTGAAGCAGAGCGTGTCTGTGTGTCAGAGGAGGGGATCAGGGCAGGACTTGCTTGAACGGCTTGACCACGACATTGGCATAGACGCCTGCTGCAACGTATGGATCGGCTTCGGCCCACGTTTTGGCGGCGCTTTGCGATTCAAACTCGGCCACGATCAGGCTGCCGCTGAAACCGGCAGCACCCGGGTCGTTGCTGTCGACTGCCGGGTGTGGACCGGCCATCACCAGACGGCCTGCGTCCTTGAGCGCGTGCAAGCGCTCAAGGTGTGCCGGGCGCACGCTGAGGCGTTTTTCCAGCGAGTTTTCGACGTCGGTGGCGATGATTGCGTAGAGCATGTCAGTCCTCGGATTTGGTCGTATTGGGAGCGGTGTCGTGCAGATGGCGTGACAGGTAGATCCCTTGGCCGACCAGGAAGATCAGGGTCATGCCCAGGCTGCCGAATACTTTGAAGTCGACCCAGAATTCCTGATAGGTGAAGGCCACGTACAGGTTGGCCGCGCCGCAGAACAGGAAGAATACGATCCAGGCGATGTTGAGCCGGGTCCAGATCGCCGCTGGCAGGGTCAGTGCGTGGCCCATGATGCGTTGGATAAGCGGGCGGTCACCGATGAAATGACTGCCAGCGAAGGCCACGGCAAACAGCCAGTTGACCACCGGGGCTTTCCATTTCAGGAAGGTTTCGCTGTGGAAGGCCAGTGTCAGACTGCCAAACACCAGACAGGCGACCAGTGTGAGCCACTGGCTTTTTTCCAGCTTGCGCTGTTTGAGGTAAAGAATGCCGTAGACCACCACCGAACTGATGATCAGCATCGCCGTTGCGCTGAAAATGCCGCCTACCATATAGGTATTGCCGAGGATATCCACGGCACGCGGCTCGGTTTTGTAAACGATGAAAAACAGGAGCAGCGGGATGAAGTCGATGAATTGTTTCACAATGGCAGCCAGAAGCAGGATGTGGCGGCATAATAACAAACATCAATGAACACGAAAGCACCACTATGAATGTTGACCTGCACTGCCACAGCACCGCTTCCGACGGGGCGCTCTCGCCCACGGCACTGGTTGCCCGTGCTCATGAAAATGGCGTGCGCGTCCTTTCGCTGACCGACCACGATACCCTCGAAGGGCTTGAAGAGGCCCGCGCGGCAGCGCATTCATTGGGCATGCAGCTGGTCAATGGGGTGGAGCTGTCCTGCACCTGGGGCGGTGCGACCATCCATATTCTGGGCTATGGATTCGATACCGAGGCACCGGCGCTGACCGAAGCCATCGTGCGTTTGCATGAAGGGCGCTGGCTGCGTGCGGAAGAAATCAGCCGCAAATTGGCGATCAAAGGTATGCCTGGCGCGCTGGAAGGCGCTCGCGCGATCCAGCAGGAACTGGGTGACAGCGGTAATGCGCCTGCGCGTCCACACTTTGCTGACTTCATGGTGCGCGCAGGTTTCGTCAAGGACCGCGCCGAGGCGTTTCGTAAATGGCTGGGTGCTGGCAAACTGGGCGATGTGAAGCTGCACTGGCCAACGCTGGAAGAAACCGTCGCCACCTTGCGGGCGTCGGGTGCATGGGTCAGCCTCGCGCATCCTTCACATTATGACTTTACCCGCAGTAAACGGCGTAAACTGGTCAGCGATTTCGTCCAGGCTGGTGGGCACGCCATAGAAGTGGTCAATGGCATGCAGCCTGCCGATCAGGTGGGGACCCTGGCCATCCTTGCACGCGAGTTCGGTCTGCTGGTTTCTGCCGGCAGCGACTTCCACGGTCCTGGCAACTGGGGCGAGATCGGCACTTATCGTCCCGTGCCTGAAGATCTACCGCCTTTGTGGTGCAGATTTAAACATGAACAGCCTACTGCCGCCGTCTGAACAGGAAGTTACCGTGAGTCAATTTTTCCAGGTCCATCCGGAAAACCCGCAGCCGCGCCTGATCAAACAGGCCGCGGAAATCATAAAAGCCGGCGGGCTGGTGGTGTACCCGACAGATTCGTCCTATGCGCTGGGTTGTCAGATCGGTGACAAGAGCGCCATCGAGCGTATCCGCCGCCTGCGTCAGCTGGACGACAAGCACAACTTCACCCTGATGTGCTGCGACCTGTCGCAACTGGGGCTTTTTGCCAAGGTCGACACTGGCGCTTTCCGTGCCCTCAAGGCGCACACCCCAGGGCCTTACACCTTTATTCTCAACGCCACCCGCGAGGTGCCGCGCCTGGTGCTGCACCCCAAGCGCCGCACTATTGGCCTGCGCGTGCCGAGCCATCCCATTGCCCAGGCCTTGCTCGAGCAATTGGGCGAGCCGCTGATGAGCGTCAGCCTGATCATGCCGGGTGACACTGTGCCGCTCAGCGATCCCTACGAGATGCGCCAGATTCTCGAGCATCAGGTGGACCTGATCATTGATGGCGGGATCGGCGGTATTTCGGCGTCCACGGTCATCAACCTGGCCGGTGGAGAGCCCGAGGTGGTTCGGGTCGGCTGCGGTGATCCAACGCCGTTCGGTGAACGCGCTTAATGACCGTCGTCGAGGCAGTCGACAGCCAGGCAGACGCCCAGCAGGAGCTGCCGTTCGCGCTGGTCTACGGGCGTGCGGTCACGCAGATGCCGCTGGACCTGTACATCCCGCCCGACGCGCTGGAGGTCTTTCTTGAGGCGTTCGAGGGGCCGCTCGACCTGCTGCTGTACCTGATCCGCAAACAGAACATCGACATCCTCGATATTCCCGTTGCCGAGATCACCAAGCAGTACATGGGTTACGTCGAGCTGATGAAAACCGTGCGCCTGGAGCTGGCGGCCGAATACCTGGTCATGGCCGCCATGCTGGCCGAGATCAAGTCGCGCATGCTGCTGCCGCGCTCGGCGGAAGTCGAAGAGGAAGAAGGTGACCCGCGCGCCGAGCTGATTCGCCGCCTGCAGGAATACGAGCGTTTCAAGGCCGCTGCCGAAGGTATTGACGGCCTGAGCCGGGTCGGCCGCGATGTCATCGTACCGAAACTGGACGCCCCCGAAGCCCGCGCACGCAAGTTGCTGCCGGATGTCAGCCTTGAAGAAGTGCTGATGTCGATGGCCGAAGTGCTGCACCGTGGCGACATGTTCGAAAGCCACCAGGTCAGCCGCGAGGCACTGTCCACCCGCGAGCGCATGAGCGATGTCCTGGAACGTCTCAAGGGCGGCGGTTTTGTGCCGTTCGCCGAGCTGTTTACCGCCGAAGAAGGGCGTCTGGGTGTGGTCGTGACGTTCATGGCGGTGCTT
Organism: Pseudomonas savastanoi; assembly: GCF_020917325.1. NCBI lineage: Bacteria > Pseudomonadati > Pseudomonadota > Gammaproteobacteria > Pseudomonadales > Pseudomonadaceae > Pseudomonas > Pseudomonas savastanoi. The sequence continues at coordinate 4,152,374 of NZ_CP076652.1, read as the reverse complement.
GAGCTGGTCAAGGAGTCACTTGTCGAACTGGTCCAAAACGAGCCCTTTGCGGCGATCCATGTCCGGGCGCGAGCCGAGTAGAGCAAGAACACACCCATGAACCTCAACGAACCCCGCGAACTGGCCCCGCTGCTTGAAGCATTTCTGCTGGCCTCCGGAAAGCCGCAGACACTGGAGCGGCTTTATGAGCTGTTCGAAGAGGGCGAGCGTCCCGAACCGCCGGTGTTCAAAAAAGCGCTGGAGGTGCTGCGTAAGTCTTGCGAGGGGCGTGCTTTCGAACTCAAGGAGGTCGCTTCGGGTTATCGCCTGCAGATTCGTGACCGGTTTTCCCCCTGGGTCGGACGGCTGTGGGAAGAGCGGCCGCAGCGTTACTCCCGCGCCATGCTGGAAACCCTGGCCTTGATCGCTTATCGCCAGCCGATCACGCGGGGCGAAATTGAGGAGGTGCGCGGTGTTGCGGTGAACAGCCACATCGTCAAGACCCTGCTGGAACGCGAGTGGATTCGGGTGGTGGGCTATCGTGACGTGCCTGGCAAGCCGGCGATGTTCGCGACCACCAAGGGGTTTCTGGACCACTTCAACCTCAAAAGCCTCGATGAGCTGCCACCGCTGGCCGACCTGCGCGAGATGGAAACCGAGCCGGTCCTGGATTTCGAAGACGCCCCCGTACCCGCGCACCTGCAAGCCCTGGCCGACGCCAGCCTCGACCCGGACGCAGAGCCCGAAGCGCCTCGCGACGAAACCAGCTTCCGCAGCCTGCTGGTGGAGCTGGATTCGATGGAGCAGGGCCTAAAGACCGATTTCGACGACCTGCTGCGGGCGGAGCCAGAGCCTGAAGACGACAAAGGCGACGATGAGGTCTGATTGACTCGCGCTCCCACGCTGAAGCGTTCAGCGTGATAAACAAGTCTCGTGGGAGCGAGCTTGCTCGCGAAGGCGATGGTGCAGGCTCGCTATTTTCGGACTCTGTAAGGGCCCTTTCGCGAGCAAGCTCGCTCCCACAAGACCTGTATGTAGCCATGAGCGTTCTGCGTCCTCTTGATACCTCGTCCTGGAGCGTGCAGAACGATAATCAGGACTGTAGTGCCAACGCCCAGCGCACTTCGGTCGAATTCATACGCCAGCCCAGGGTCACATCTGATACCACTCGCCATGAGAGCCGCTGCCCATGAGTTCGACCAAGAACCCCTGCATCAGTCTGTGCAAGTTCGATGATGATATCTGCCTGGGCTGTGGCCGCAGCAAGCGTGAAATCAAGGCCTGGAAGAAACTCGACAAGGATGACAAGCGCACGGTACTCGATGAGTCCGCCAAGCGGCTGGCGAAGCTCAAGACCGCCGGTCGTAAAAAGAAGAAGTGATTCGGGCATTTGCCACTGACGCTGGATGCGTAAACCGGCGTAGGGGCGTATGATGGCCGACCCTCGGCGATCAAGTGTCGCCCGGGCTTTCAAGTATTTCGCCCTGCCGCTATCCACAGCGCGCCGGGCACAGGTCTTGCCGGTTCTCGGCCAGCCCTGATTCGACACACCGGGAGGTGCCCAGATGAGTGAAAAAGACAAGCAGGACAGCCAGGAAATCGGACCCGCAGGCGAAAAGCTGCAGAAGGTTCTGGCGCGCATTGGCGTGGGTTCACGCCGTGACGTAGAAGCCTGGATTACCCAAGGCCGCATCAAGGTCAATGGCAAGGACGCGACCCTCGGTCAACGCGTCGACCTGCATGACGCCATCAGTGTCGATGGTCGCGTCATCAAGCGCGAAGAAGCAGCCGAAACGGTTCGCCGCGTGATCATGTACAACAAGCCCGATGGCGAAATCTGCACCCGTGACGACCCTGAAGGCCGTCCGACCGTGTTCGATCGTCTGCCGCGCCCAAAAGAGGGTCGCTGGATCAACATCGGCCGTCTCGACATCAACACCACCGGTCTGCTGATGTTCACCACTGACGGTGAGCTCGCCAACCGTCTTATGCACCCATCGTTTGAAATGGACCGCGAATACGCGGTTCGTGTGCGTGGCGAAGTCGATGATGACATGCTGCTGCGCCTCAAGAATGGTGTGATTCTTGAAGACGGTCCGGCACGTTTCACCGACATCCAGCAGGCACCAGGCGGCGAAGGTTTCAACCACTGGTATCACTGCGTGGTGATGGAAGGTCGTAACCGTGAAGTACGCCGTCTCTGGGAATCCCAAGGGCTGGTTGTCAGCCGTCTGAAGCGTGTGCGTTACGGGCCGGTGTTCCTCAACTCCGACCTGCCGATGGGCCGCTGGCGCGAAATGAGCCAGTACGAAGTCGACATTCTGGCGGCCGAAGTCGGTCTGCAACCTGTGGCCCAGCCGCAGATGAATGCCAAGACCAAAGACAAGATGGAGCGTCTGCAGCGTCAATCGTCGCGCCCTCTGGGCAAAGGCGAGCGCGTTCGCACCTTGCGTCCGGCTGCTGGCGCTCCGGCGACCGGCGATCGCGCACCGCGTCAGCCGCAAATTACCGGCAGCGAACGCGATCGTCCGCGTGGCGGCGATTCCACGCAGCGTCCTTCGCCGCGCAAGGATTCGGGCAAGCCCGGTTCGCGTGCACCGCGCCCGGCGGACAACAGCCGTGGCACACCGGTCGCCGAGCGTCCTAGCGAGATGAACAAGCGTCCTGCCAAGCCTGGGCCAAAGCGTGTTGGCATCAAGCTGGTCAACGACGATGCACCGTCAGGCAAGCGTCGCGGTCCACCGGCAGGTTCGGGTCAGCGCCCTGGCTTCGGTCGTCGCAAGCCTGAGTGATCCTGTGGTGTGAATGAATGGCAACGCCAGCCCCGAGGGCTGGCGTTGTCGTTTAGGGCGATGTGAGAAACCTTGTCATACAGCCCCGGCGCATTCATTTCCCTGTTTCAAACCTCAACCTGTATGCAGGTGTACAATGCCGCGCTTTTTTCTGTGAATCATTGCTGCTCAATGCTTCGGATTACCCGTCCGGGGTGCTGCAATTCTGTTGCGCCACGAGCGCGGCAGGTCCTTTTCGGTCACAGAACAAGAACAATCAGGTAGCTATCGAATGAGTGAAACAACTGCACCTTCGGGTGAATTGAAGCGCGGTCTGAAGAATCGGCACATTCAGCTGATTGCTCTGGGCGGCGCTATCGGCACTGGCTTGTTTCTCGGGTCGGCGGGCGTGCTGAAATCGGCCGGGCCTTCGATGATTCTCGGTTATGCGATTTGTGGCTTCATCGCTTTCATGATCATGCGCCAGCTGGGCGAGATGATCGTCGAAGAACCGGTCGCCGGGTCGTTCAGCCATTTTGCCCACAATTATTGGGGCGGTTTTGCCGGGTTCCTGTCTGGCTGGAACTGCTGGCTGCTGTACATCCTGGTCGGTATGTCGGAGTTGACTGCTGTCGGCAAGTACATTCATTACTGGCTGCCGGACATCCCGAGCTGGGTTTCAGCGGCTGCGTTCTTCATTCTGATCAATGCCATCAACCTGACCAACGTCAAGGTGTTCGGCGAGACCGAGTTCTGGTTCGCGATCATCAAGGTGGTGGCGATTATCGGAATGATTGCGCTGGGCAGTTACATGCTGGTCAGTGGCAGTGGCGGCCCGCAGGCGTCGGTCAGCAACCTCTGGGAACACGGCGGATTCTTTCCCAATGGTGTCGGCGGGCTGGTCATGGCGCTGGCAATCATCATGTTCTCGTTTGGCGGCCTGGAAATGCTCGGCTTCACCGCTGCCGAGGCCGAACAGCCGAAGACCGTGATCCCCAAGGCGATCAATCAGGTCATCTACCGCATTCTGATTTTCTATATCGGCGCACTGGTTGTGTTGTTGTCGCTGACGCCCTGGGACAGCCTGCTGGCCAGCCTCAATGCCTCGGGTGACTCCTATAGCGGCAGCCCGTTCGTGCAGGTGTTCTCGATGCTGGGCAGCGATGCGGCGGCGCATATCCTGAACTTCGTGGTACTGACTGCAGCGCTGTCGGTCTATAACAGCGGCACTTATTGCAACAGCCGCATGTTGGTAGGCATGGCCGAGCAGGGCGATGCGCCCAAAGCGCTGGCGCAGGTCGACAGGCGCGGGGTGCCGGTCAAGGCTATCTTTGCGTCTGCCGCGGTGACCGTGGTGGCGGTTCTGCTCAATTACTTCGTGCCGCAGCAGGCACTGGAATTATTGATGTCGCTGGTAGTGGCCACACTGGTCATCAACTGGGCGATGATCAGCTATTCGCACCTGAAATTCCGCCAGCACATGAACCGCACCGCCCAAGTGCCGTTGTTCAAGGCGCTGTGGTATCCCTACGGCAACTACGTGTGTCTGGCGTTTGTGCTGTTTATCCTCGGCATCATGCTGATGATTCCCGGCATCCAGATATCGGTTTACGCGATACCGGTCTGGCTGGCGGTCATGTGGGTGTGTTATCGAGCCAAGAACAGGCGTAGCGTTGTCGTGAATGCCAAGACTGGCAAATAACCGTGCCTGTAGCAGAAAAGAAGATGCCCCGATGCTGGTGATTTCCAACAATGTCCATCTGCCGGACGCCGAGATCGAATTGACTGCTATCCGTGCCCAGGGCGCAGGAGGGCAGAACGTCAACAAGGTCTCCAGCGCCGTGCATTTGCGTTTCGACATCAACGCCTCGTCGCTGCCGCCGTTCTACAAGGAGCGGCTGCTGGCGTTGAGTGACAGTCGCATCACCAGCGATGGTGTGATCGTGCTCAAGGCCCAGCAATACCGCACTCAGGAACAGAACCGCGCCGACGCGTTATTGCGCTTGAGCGAACTGATCGTCAACGCCGCCAAAGTCGAAAAGAAACGCCGCCCGACACGGCCGACCCTGGGTTCCAAGACCCGCCGTCTGGAGTCCAAGAGCAAACGCGGCTCGATCAAGGCCGGACGCGGCAAAGTGGATTTCTGAGTACGGCTGGCCCTTCAAGATCGGACGCAGAGCGTCCAGAACGGCGTTACCACGCGGGAGCGTGGGAACGATCAGCCCGAATATCGTGCGACGCTCTGAGTCGCATGCCTTTCCGGACGCTCTGCGTTCTCTCGGCGACGCAGAGCGTCGAGACCTGCATTCCCACGCTGGAGCGTGCGGAACGATAATCCCAACTATCATGCGTCGCTCCGCGTCGCATGCCGTTCTGGATCGTGGGAACGATGACCGGAACCGATCATCAGTAGCGCAATATCTGCGTCTGCTTGTACAGATAGACGCTCAACGCCAGCCCGGTAAGTGACGCCAGCGCTGCGAACAGGAAGATCGAGACAAAGCCGAAGCCTGCGGCAATCGCGCCTGCCAGTGGGCCGGTGATGCCCAGGGACAGGTCGATGAACAGCGAGTAAGCGCCGACCGCAGCGCCTCGGCTGGAGGCGGGGACGAGGTTCACAGCTTCCACGCCCAGCGCGGGAAACACCAACGAGAACCCGAAACCGGTCAACGCCGCGCCAGCCAGTGCCAGCTCCGGAGTGGGGGCCATCCACAGCAGCAACAGCCCCAGGCTTTCCACTGACAGGCAGACAATCGCCACCCGAAAGCCGCCCAGACGATTGATCAGGTTGCCGAACAGCAGGCGCGCCGCAATGAAGCTGCCACCGAACAGGGTCAGGCACAGCGCCGCATTCGGCCAGTGGTTGCTCGCGTAGTACAAGGTGATAAAGGTTGCGATGGTGCCGAAGCCAATGCCGCCCAGCGCCAGGCCCATGCCGTGTGGAAACACTCGCCCCAGCACATGCATGAACGGCAACCGTTCACCCGGCACAATCGGTGCGGCCTGCTTGTGCCAGGTCAGGTATAAGCCCAGTGCGCAGAGCAGCATGATGCTGACCCCCACTGTCCACAACCCGAGCGAGTTAACCATCCAGACACCCAGCGGTGCGCCGATGGCCAGAGCGCCGTAGCTGGCGATACCGTTCCAGGAGATCACTTTTGCAGTGTTCTGCGCGCCGACCCGGCCAATGCCCCAGCCAATCGAACCCGAACCTACCAGACTTTCCGCGCTGCCGAGAATCACCCGGCCAATCAGCAGAATGATCAGGCTCGTCATCGGCCAGCTGTCCAGCCAGACCGGCACCAGCATGAATATACCGCTCAGCCCGCAGCCGGTCAGGCCGATCTGCACGGCTTTCTTGCTGCCCAGATTGTCGATGATGCGGCTCGCCCACGGCCGACTGATCAACGTCGCCAGGTACTGCACGCTGATCACCAGGCCTGCGATAACCGCGCCGAAGCCCAGATCGCTGTGGACGTAGCCTGGCAATACGGCAAGCGGAATACCGATATTCAGGTAGCCGATGAACGTGAACATCACGATGGAAATGACGGTCTGGGTAACAGCCATAGGGGTTTGCGGCGTGGTTTGCTGTGTCTCGGGCATGGGGCAGGCTTTCGTTCTGTGCGGGTATGGCGTTCGAGCGGGCAGGGAAAAACCCTTAGCAAGCTCTCGAAGTGCTCATCATACCGACGCATCGCGAGGTGCAGGAGCAACGAAGTGAAATAAACGGCAAATGGGGGGTTATTTGTCTGCCGGGGCTACAAGCTGAGTGGTCACGAGGGCGGCCAAGGCGTTTTCCTGAGTACCGAAACGGGCGAGCAGGGCGCTCTGTTTTTCCGGGCTGAGGCGTGACCAGATTTCGATCATTTTCTCGGCGGTGCCAATCAGGGCGTTGGCTTGCGTTTCAGTGAAGTCGCTCATAAAAATCTGCTGTTTGCCTGTTGCTGGTTTTCCAGGCGTATTGAAAATCGGCAGAACCGTTTTTCGATACGCCTGAAAACAATCGCCTTCAGTCTTTGCTTCCGGCTTTCTGGCTGTCTTGAGCCGAGGGTGCTGCTTTCATTGCGACAGGTTGACCAAGCTCCTGTTGAGCCAGGGTCGACTGTTGTGGTTCCTGTTGGCCTGGTGGGAAGTTAGGGATTTCATGCATCGTCGTCGCTCCTCGCAAGGGGTTGCAGATAGAACCGTGCTTTAAAAAAGCCTGCGCAGGATACCCCACTGAAAATGACAATCAGGATATTTTTTATCCTCATTGGCCTGTCAGCGAAACAAAATCGCATTTTCACTGTCCGGGCCCATGCCTTGCGAGTCGCTGCACGCTTTGGTTTTACTGCGTTATGGCTGCATCAGGGCGCAATAACCTTCGTAGACCTTCTCGCAAAAATTATTTGCGGCCCTCGGCGCCACGGGCCACTTCATCGGTGCGCGCGGCCATGATGAAGTCGTTGCGGTGCAGCCCTTTGATCGAATGACTCCACCAGGTCACCGTCACTTTGCCCCATTCGGTCAGCAGGCCTGGATGGTGGCCTTCAGCCTCGGCAATCTCGCCGACCGCGTTGGTGAACGCCAGGGCGAATTTGAAATTCTTGAACAGGAACACTTTTTCCAGCTGCATGACGCCGTCGCGGACTTCGATGTTCCAGTCGGGGATCTGCTTGAGCAGTTCCGGCAGCTCGGCTTCGCTGACTTGTGGGGCGTCTGCTCGGCAGGCTTCGCAATGGGCTTGATTCAAGGTGCTCATAAACAGGGTTTCCTTTTCATATACCTGGCCGCATTTCAGGCCGCGTGGCTTTTGGTTTTAGGTGGGAATTTCGGGGCGTGCAAGCCCAACTGCATGCCCTGTTCTACCAGCGTCATGATGTCTTCCTGCGCCAGGTCGAACAGGCGCTTGAGGCTTGGCAGAACAAAATACAGCGGTTGCAGAATGTCGATGCGGTATGGAGTGCGCATCGCTTCAAGCGGGTCGAATAGCTGGTGTTCGGGAGCCGACGACAGGCTGTACACCGCTTCCTTGGGCGAAGAAAGAATACCGCCGCCATAGATCTTGCGCCCGTGTGGTGTATCGACCAGGCCAAACTCGATGGTCATCCAGTACAGACGGGCCAGATACACACGTTGTTCCTTGCTCGCGCTCAGGCCAAGTTTGCCGTAGGTGTGGGTAAATTCGGCAAACCACGGATTGGTCAGCAGCGGGCAGTGACCAAAGATTTCATGAAAGATGTCCGGTTCCTGAAGATAGTCCAGCTCTTCCTCGGTGCGAATAAACGTCGCCACCGGGAAGCGCTTGCTGGCCAGCAGTTCAAAGAACGTCTGGAAGGGGATCAGCGCTGGCACTCGCTCAACCTGCCAGCCGGTGGTCGCACCCAGCACCTTGTTGATTTCTCCCAGCTGCGGAATACGCTCATGGGGAAGGCCCAGTTGCTCGATACCGTCCAGATACTCCTGACAGGCCCGACCTTCAATGATCGTCATCTGCCGGGTAATCAAGGTGTTCCATACCGCATGTTCGGCAGCTGTGTAATCAATGAAGCCCGAAGCGTCCGGCTCGCGTGCCACGTAAAGCGTCTGGGCCATGCTGATGTCCTCGAAAGGCTGCTCTTGTGAAGTATTTTTGTAAAAGCCTGCCTGCAGGAATAACCCGCTTTCGACGATGGGTCTGCCTGTGAAAGTCGTCGCGCTCCCGTCCTGTCGCCAGATTTCGTAACGAAAACTTTACGAATGATTCCCGTGGGTCAGGAATTCAGCAGATTGCTCTCTCGCGAAGCGTGCGTCTGTAACGTATTGTTGACGGAAAACTTTGCCACTCTCTAAAAAAACCATGCTCACAGGGGCGAATGAATCATGCGCATCAAGGTGCATTGCCAGAACCGGATCGGCATTCTTCGCGACATTCTCGATCTGTTGGTGGCCTACGGCGTCAACGTGGCGCGTGGTGAGGTGGGGGGCGAGCATGGCGACGCTATCTATCTGCATTGCCCGAACCTGATCAATCTGCAGTTTCAGGCCCTGCGCCCGAAGTTCGAGGCGATCACCGGTGTATTCGGCGTCAAGCGTGTCGGGCTGATGCCCAGCGAGCGTCGGCACATGGAGCTCAACGCCTTGCTCGGTGCGCTGGAGTTCCCTGTGCTGTCTATCGACATGGCCGGCGCAATCGTCGCAGCCAATCGCGCAGCCGCGCAGTTGCTGGGTGTGCGGGTCGATGAAGTGCCGGGGATACCTTTGTCGCGCTATGCCGAGGATTTCGACCTGCCTGAGCTGGTGCGGGCCAGCCAGTCGCGGATCAACGGCCTGCGGGTCAAGGTGCGCGGCGATGTGTTTCTGGCTGACATCGCCCCGTTGCAATCGGAGCACGATGACAGCGAAGCCATGGCCGGGGCCGTACTGACCCTGCACCGCGCTGATCGGGTCGGTGAGCGCATTTACCATGTGCGCAAGCAGGAGTTACGCGGCTTTGACAGCATCTTTCAGAGTTCGAAGGTCATGGCCGCGGTCGTCCGCGAGGCGCGGCGCATGGCACCACTGGATGCGCCGCTGCTGATCGAGGGCGAAACCGGCACCGGCAAGGAATTGCTGGCCCGTGCCTGTCACCTTGCCAGCCCGCGCGGCCAGTCACCGCTGATGGCGCTCAACTGTGCCGGGCTGTCGGAGTCCATGGCCGAGATTGAGCTGTTCGGCTATGACCCCGGTGCGTTCGAAGGCGCGCGAGCGGAAGGCCGACTCGGGCTGCTGGAGCTGACAGCAGGCGGCACGTTGTTCCTTGATGGCGTGGGTGAGTTGAGTGCGCGTATGCAGGCCAAGCTGCTGCGTTTCATTCAGGACGGCAGCTTTCGCCGGGTCGGCAGCGATGAGGATATGTTTCTCGATGTGCGTGTGATGTGTTCGACCCAGGTCGACCTGTCAGAGCTATGCGCCCAAGGGGTTTTCAGGCAGGACCTTTATCATCGCCTCAATGTGCTGTCGCTGCACATACCGCCGTTGCGCGATTGTCTGGACGGTCTTGAGCCGCTGGTGGAACACTTTCTGGATCACGCCAGCCGCCAGATCGGCTGCCCGTTGCCAGGCATTGCGCCGGCTGCCATCAAGCGCCTGAGTCAGTACCACTGGCCCGGCAATGTAAGGCAATTGGAAAATGTATTGTTTCAGGCTGTATCGCTGTGTGACGGCAGCAAGGTACAGGCCGAGCATATTCGTTTGCCGGATTACGGTGTGCGGCCAGGGCTGAGCGATATGTCTCTGGAAGGGGGGCTGGACGCTATTATCGGGCGTTTCGAAAAATCGGTGCTGGAACATTTATATGTGCAATATCCCAGCAGTCGCCAATTGGGCAAACGCCTGGGGGTGTCACATACAACCATTGCCAACAAGTTGCGTGGTTATGAGTTGGGGCGTGAGTCAGGCCGGCACGCAGCCGATCAACAATCCGCTGATTGACCGTCCGGCAACCAACGCTCGTGTATACGCCCCGCAATCAATATCTGCGAGGCGTCGAGCACGGGTCGCAACAGCGAAAAGCATCAACCGTTGCTGCAGCCGTTGCCCATCACCTGGTAGCTCATGGTGTGCCGTGCGCCTTGCGAGTCTTCATAGACCATGCGCGCCGGGACCACTTCGCAGACATTGGGGATCTGGCTGATGGAAATAACCCGGGCGATATCCAGATGAGTGCCATACGTGTATTGCTCGACACGGGCTTGGTGGGCAGCAACTTTGGTCTGCGATTCTTCGGCCATGGCGAAGCTGCTGACACCGCACAGTGCCAATGTCACTAATAAAGCTTTCATTGTGTTTTACCTTTTTGAAAGTGAGCGCGTGCGCATCACGCTTTTAGCGTCATGTGCGAACTCTGTTTGATATCTAGAAGCGGGCTGCGTGGGGGCAGCTGATAGTTGCCGTGTTGGCGAGATGAATTCTAGGCCTGTTGCAAGGCGACATATATAAAGACTTTGGATAAGCGCTTTCATCAAAACGGTAATAATCCGGAGGCAGCCTGAGGCTCCGGCCTTGCCCGGTAATACCAACGTCGAATGGCCCCACCGGGTGGGGCGGGATACAACGGGTGCATAAAACAACAACTATCCACCGAGGTAACCAAGATGAGTGCAGCTTCCCTGTACCCCGTCCGCCCAGAAGTCGCAGCGACTACGCTGACGGATGAAGCGACCTACAAGGCCATGTACCAGCAGTCGGTGGTCAACCCTGATGGTTTCTGGCGTGAACAGGCTCAGCGCCTCGACTGGATCAAACCTTTCAGTGTGGTCAAGCAAACCTCGTTCGACGACCATCGTGTCGATATCAAATGGTTCGCCGACGGTACGCTGAACGTTGCCTATAACTGCCTGGATCGCCATCTGGCAGAGCGCGGCGACACCATTGCCATCATCTGGGAAGGCGATGACCCTTCCGAGCACCGCGAAATCACCTACCGCGAGCTGCACGCCGAAGTCTGCAAGTTTGCCAACGCACTGCGCGGCCAGGACGTGCACCGTGGTGACGTCGTCACTATTTACATGCCGATGATCCCCGAGGCTGTGGTCGCCATGCTGGCGTGCGCCCGGATCGGTGCGATTCACTCGGTGGTATTCGGCGGTTTCTCGCCCGAAGCGCTGGCTGGGCGGATTATCGATTGCAGTTCCAAAGTGGTTATTACTGCCGACGAAGGCCTGCGCGGTGGCAAGAAGACTGCGCTCAAGGCGAATGTCGACCGTGCCCTGACCAACCCGGAAACCAGCAGCGTGCAGAAGGTCATCGTCTGCAAACGTACCGGTGGCGAAATCGAGTGGAACCGTCATCGTGATATCTGGTACCACTCGCTTCTGGAAGTGGCCTCCAGCACCTGCGCGCCAAAAGAGATGGGGGCCGAAGAGTCGCTGTTCATCCTTTACACCTCGGGCTCGACCGGCAAACCCAAAGGCGTGTTGCACACCACTGCGGGTTATCTGCTTTACGCGGCGCTGACCCATGAGCGCGTATTCGACTACAAGCCGGGCGAAATCTACTGGTGCACCGCCGACGTCGGCTGGGTCACCGGGCACAGCTACATTGTCTATGGGCCCTTGGCCAATGGTGCGACCACGCTGCTGTTTGAAGGTGTGCCGAACTACCCGGACATCACGCGTGTGTCGAAAATCATCGACAAGCACAAGGTCAATATCCTCTACACCGCGCCGACCGCGATCCGCGCCATGATGGCCGAGGGCACCAAGTCTGTTGAAGGTGCCGACGGTTCCAGTCTGCGCCTGTTGGGTTCGGTGGGCGAGCCGATCAACCCGGAAGCCTGGGGCTGGTACTACAACACCGTTGGCAAGCAGAACTGCCCGATTGTCGACACCTGGTGGCAGACCGAAACCGGTGGCATTCTGATCAGCCCGCTGCCAGGCGCAACAGCGCTGAAACCGGGCTCGGCAACACGTCCGTTCTTCGGCGTGATTCCGGCGCTGGTGGACAACCTGGGCAACCTCATCGAGGGCGCGGCCGAAGGCAATCTGGTGATTCTCGATTCCTGGCCGGGTCAGTCACGCTCGCTGTATGGCGACCACGACCGTTTCGTCGACACCTACTTCAAGACCTTCCGTGGCATGTACTTCACCGGTGACGGTGCCCGTCGCGATGAGGACGGCTACTACTGGATCACCGGGCGCGTAGATGATGTGCTCAACGTTTCCGGCCATCGCATGGGCACCGCAGAGATTGAAAGCGCGATGGTTGCGCACCCGAAAGTCGCCGAAGCCGCAGTGGTCGGTGTGCCGCATGACTTGAAAGGGCAGGGCATCTACGTCTACGTCACCCTCAACGGTGGCGAAGAACCGAGCGACGCGCTGCGCACTGAGTTGCGCAACTGGGTGCGCAAGGAGATCGGCCCGATTGCTTCGCCTGATTTCATCCAGTGGGCGCCTGGATTGCCGAAGACCCGTTCGGGGAAGATCATGCGCCGTATCCTGCGCAAGATTGCCACCGCTGAGTACGATGCGCTGGGTGACATCTCGACGCTGGCCGATCCGGGTGTGGTGCAGCACCTGATTGACACGCACAAGACCATGAACGCTGCCTGACCTCTCATTGACTGAGCGCGCCTCGTCCGGTGAACGCCGGGCGGGGCGCTTTTGTTTGTGCGGCCCGGTATCGGAAACGAGATATATATCGGTTTGTTACGGGTTTACACGGCGTTGTCGGACGGTGCTTCATTGTGGGACGTTCTCTGGCTTTCTTGTAGGAAGCTGCGACGCATCAGGGCGTTTCATCCGTCATATGGAACGCTGGGCTTGCCGGATTAGAAGGGTTTGCCAATAATGGGCGCGCTTTTTGCTGTTATGACAGGTTTAGCTGGCTCTGCTGGATCAGCATAAATATGCTTCGTCAATAGCTGGTAGTGGGTTTTTCGGTGCATCTGTAACTAGTTGTCGCATTGAAGAAATATCGACTTCGAGCCTGTCGTTAAAATGCCCGTCAGTCGCCGAAGGTCCGTGAGCCACCAATGCGGTGTCACACCCCCGGCGTCGCTCTCCCCCGAGATTGTCCTTTCGCACATTGGGCGCTTGCTCACTTTGCCACTTGTCGTGCTTTACCGATGGAGTCCTGGAAATGAAGAAGCTCATGCTTATTGGCGCGATGGCGTTGTCCGTGCTCGCCCAGCCGATCTTTGCTGATGAAAAACCGCTGAAAATCGGCATCGAAGCGGCTTACCCTCCGTTCGCTTCCAAGGCTCCGGATGGCAGCATCGTCGGTTTTGACTACGACATCGGCAATGCGCTGTGTGAAGAAATGAAGGTCAAGTGCACCTGGGTCGAGCAGGAATTCGACGGTCTTATCCCCGCGCTGAAAGTGCGCAAGATCGACGCGATCCTTTCGTCCATGTCGATCACCGACGACCGCAAGAAGTCTGTGGATTTCACCGGCAAGTACTACAATTCCCCGGCCCGTCTGGTCATGAAAGACGGCACCGTGATCAGCGACAGCCTGGCGGAACTCAAGGGCAAGAAAATCGGTGTGCAGCGCGGTTCGATCCATGAGCGTTTCGCCCGTGAAGTTCTTGCTCCCAAAGGTGTGGAAGTGACGCCGTACGGTTCGCAGAACGAAATCTACCTGGATATCGGTGCGGGTCGTCTGGATGGCACTATTGCCGACGCCACCCTGCTGCAGGACGGTTTCCTGAAGACCGACGCAGGCAAGGGTTACGCGTTCACAGGTCCATCGTTTACCGACCCGAAATACTTCGGTGACGGCATCGGCATCGCCGTGCGCAAGGGTGACAAGGCCAACCTTGAGCGCCTGAATGCCGCCATTGCAGCCATCCGTGCCAACGGCAAGTACAAAGCGATTCAGGACAAATATTTCGACTTCGATATCTACGGCAAGTAAGTCGTCATACCGATCCTGATCAATGGCGCAAACAGAATTGCCTGGCTTGCGCCATTTTTATTCCACGCTTGAGGACCGCACATCATGTTGAAAGGTTACGGAGCTGTCATCCTCGAAGGTGCCTGGCTGACGTTGCAGCTGGCCCTGTCGTCGATGGCTCTGGCGATCGTTCTCGGTCTGATCGGCGTGGCGCTTCGTTTGTCGCCGGTACGCTGGATTGCCTGGCTGGGCGATCTGTACAGCACGGTCATTCGCGGCATTCCCGATCTGGTCCTGATATTGCTGATTTTCTACGGCGGTCAGGACCTGCTTAACCGCGTTGCGCCGCTGCTGGGTTTTGATGACTACATCGATCTTGACCCCTTGCTGGCCGGGATCTGCACTCTGGGCTTCATTTTTGGTGCCTATCTCTCGGAAACCTTTCGCGGTGCGTTCATGGCCATCCCCAAGGGGCAGGCCGAAGCAGGCATGGCGTATGGCCTGAGCAGCGGCAAGGTGTTCTTCCGCATTCTGGTGCCGCAGATGATTCGTCTGGCGATCCCCGGTTTCACCAATAACTGGCTGGTCTTGACCAAGGCCACTGCACTGATTTCCGTGGTCGGCCTGCAGGACATGATGTTCAAGGCCAAGCAGGCGGCCGATGCCACCCGCGAGCCTTTCACCTTCTTTCTGGCGGTTGCGGCGATGTACCTGGTGATCACCAGCGTGTCGCTGCTCGCCTTGCGTTACCTCGAAAAACGCTACTCGGTAGGCGTCAGGGCGGCTGACCTATGATCTTTGACTACAACGTGATCTGGGACAGCCTGCCGCTGTACTTCGGCGGTTTGCTGACCACCCTGAAACTGCTGGCGATTTCCCTCGCGTTCGGGCTGCTCGCGGCGTTGCCGCTGGGCCTGATGCGGGTCTCGAAAAACCCTTGGGTCAATATGCCGGCCTGGCTGTACACCTATGTGATCCGCGGCACGCCGATGCTGGTCCAGCTGTTCCTGATCTATTACGGGCTGGCCCAGTTCGATGCGGTGCGCGAAAGCTTTTTGTGGCCTTGGCTGTCCAGTGCTACGTTCTGTGCCTGTCTGGCGTTCACTATCAATACCAGCGCCTATACGGCCGAGATCATTGCCGGCAGCCTCAAGGCCACGCCGGCCGGTGAAATCGAGGCTGCGCGGGCCATGGGCATGTCGAAGGCCAAAATGTATCGGCGCATTCTGCTGCCGTCGGCCTTGCGCCGGGCGCTGCCGCAGTACAGCAACGAGGTCATCATGATGCTGCAGACGACCAGTCTGGCCTCCATCGTGACCCTGATCGACATCACCGGCGCTGCCCGCACGGTCAACGCGCAGTTCTACCTGCCGTTCGAGGCTTACGTTACCGCAGGCGTTTTCTATCTGTGCCTGACATTCATTCTGGTGCGGCTGTTCAAAATTGCCGAACGCCGCTGGCTGGGCTATCTGGCCCCACGGAAGGTCTGAAATGCAAAGAATCGATCATGTATTGCCGTGGAGCACCCTCGGCACCGAACGCACGCTGAGTGTCTTTCGTTTCGGCACTGGCGAGCGAAAAGCCTACATTCAGGCCAGTCTGCACGCAGACGAACTGCCCGGCATGCGCACCGCCTGGGAGTTGAAGAAACGCCTGACCGAGCTGGAACAGCAAGGCGCCCTCAAGGGCGTCGTCGAGCTGGTGCCGGTGGCCAATCCGCTGGGGCTGGGCCAGTTGCTGCAAGGCGCGCACCAAGGGCGTTTCGAGTTCGGCAGCGGCAAGAATTTCAACCGTGACTTCACCGAGCTGAGCGAGCCGGTCGCCGAGTTGCTGGAAGGTCAGTTGGGCGATGACCCGCGCGCCAATACCCAATTGATTCGTCAGGCGATGATGACTGCACTTGAAGGCTTGCCTGCCGCGCAATCGGAGTTGCAGGGCATGCAGCGCATCCTGCTCAAGCATGCCTGCATCGCTGATGTGGTGCTTGACCTGCATTGCGATGCCGATGCCGTGCTGCATATGTATGCCTTGCCGCAGCACTGGCCGCAATGGCGCTCGCTGTCGGCGCACCTGAATATTCAGGTAGCGCTGCTGGCCGAGGATTCCGGCGGCAGTTCCTTCGATGAAGCCTGTTCGCTGCCGTGGTTGCGTCTGTCACGGACCTTCCCGCAGGCGCAGATCCCGCTGGCGTGTCTGGCGACCACTATCGAGCTGGGTGGTCAGGCCGACACCGGCAAGCCTCAGGCGCAAGCGCACGCCGAAGGCATTCTGGCGTTTCTGGCCGAACAGGGTTTTATCAGCGGTGACTGGCCGCAGCCGGCACATCAAGCCTGTGAAGGTCTGCCATTCGAAGGTACCGAATTGCTCTATGCGCCGCATCCTGGCGTGGTGACATTCCTGCGTGCCGCAGGCGATAAAGTCGAAATCGGCGATGCGCTGTTCGAAGTCATCGACCCGCTGTCCGATCAGGTCAGTACCATTTGTGCGAATACTGCCGGGGTGCTGTTTGCCATCGAGCGGCTTCGTTACGCTCAACCAGGTTTCTGGCTGGCCAAAGTGGCGGGGCGCACCGCGCTGCGTCATGGACGTCTGCTCAGTGATTGACCGTTCTGTGGGAACCCAAAGCATGAACAAACTGGAAGTGCAGGACCTGCACAAGCGCTATGGCAGTCACGAAGTGATCAAGGGCGTGTCCCTGACCGCCAAAGCTGGCGATGTCATCAGCATCATCGGCTCCAGCGGCTCGGGCAAAAGCACCTTTCTGCGCTGCATCAACCTGCTCGAACAGCCCCATGCCGGCAAGATCCTGCTCAACAACGAAGAGTTGAAGCTGGTGCCGAACAAGGACGGCGGTCTGAAAGCTGCTGACGCCAGACAGTTGCAGCGCATGCGCTCACGCCTGTCGATGGTGTTCCAGCACTTCAACCTGTGGTCGCACATGACGGCGCTGCAGAACATCATCGAAGCGCCGGTTCATGTTCTGGGCGTGTCGAAAAAGGAAGCGCTGGAAAAAGCCGAGCACTACCTGGCCAAGGTCGGCGTGTCCCATCGTAAGGACGCTTATCCAGGACACATGTCCGGTGGCGAGCAGCAGCGTGTGGCCATTGCCCGCGCGCTGGCGATGGAACCTGAAGTGATGCTGTTCGACGAGCCTACCTCGGCGCTCGACCCTGAACTGGTTGGTGATGTGCTCAAGGTCATGCAGGGGCTGGCTCAGGAAGGCCGGACCATGGTGGTGGTGACTCACGAAATGGGCTTTGCCCGGGAAGTCTCCAACCAGCTGGTTTTCCTGCACCAGGGTGTGGTTCTGGAGCGTGGTGACCCGCGCGAGGTACTGGCCAACCCACAGACCGAGCGTCTGCAGCAGTTCCTGTCAGGCAGCCTCAAGTGACGATCGGCATCGCATGGCGATGCCTTTTTACGGCAGAACAGGGCATGCTGCGCGACGCGCGACATAACCTGGATGTTCCAGATCGAGCCATCTTCTGAGGCTCGGCTTTTGCGGCAATACGTATCGGATCTCCCAATGACTGCCCATCGAATAGGTTTTCTCGTCTGGCCTGGCACCAAAGCCCTGACTCTGGCACTTGCCGAGGAAGCCTTGCGTGTCGCTCAGCGCGTTCATCCTGAAGTGGTCTACGAATTGTCGTTTCTACAGGCCGAGGCAGGGGAGCCGACAGCAGTTGCCGGCGCCTGGCAATTGCCGGGCGAGCCTTGGACCGGGCGACTGGACGGTTTTCAGAAGCTGTTTCTGCTCGCCGATGAGCCTCCGGCAGCCGTGGCCCCGGCGCTGGGCAGCGCGCTCAAGCAACTGGTGCGTGCCGGCTGTTCGATTGGCGGACTGTCAGCGGGCGTTTACCCGCTCGCGCAACTGGGCCTGCTGGATGGCTATCGCGCTGCTGTGCACTGGCGCTGGCAGGACGACTTCGCTGAACGCTTCCCCAAAGTCATCGCCACCAGCCATTTGTTCGACTGGGACCGGGATCGTCTGACCGCCTGCGGTGGCATGTCGGTGCTCGACCTGCTGCTGGCAGTGCTGTCTCGCGATCACGGCGCGGAACTGGCCGGGGCGGTTTCCGAGGAGCTGGTGGTCGAACGCATTCGCGAAGGCGGCGAGCGTCAGCGCATTCCGTTGCAGAACCGTCTGGGCTCCAGCCATCCAAAGCTGACCCAGGCTGTACTGTTGATGGAAGCCAACATCGAAGAGCCGTTGACCACTGACGAAATCGCTCAGCACGTGTGTGTGTCGCGCCGCCAGCTGGAGCGGATTTTCAAGCAGTACCTCAACCGTGTACCCAGCCAGTATTACCTTGAGCTGCGCCTGAACAAGGCGCGCCAGATGCTGATGCAGACCAGCAAATCGATCATCCAGATCGGCCTTTCGTGCGGTTTTTCCTCGGGGCCGCACTTCTCCAGCGCCTACCGCAACTTCTTCGGCGCCACGCCGCGTGAAGACCGCAACCAGCGACGCAGCAGCAGTCCGTTCGAACTCTCGCCGGTGCCTGCCGAACGCGGTTGATTGTCTTGTCGCGATAGAAGTGCTGCCGCGACAGCTCAGGTCCAGACAGGCCGACCTCAATCTGTTTAAACTGCGCCTTTGTGACGCAATATGTCGCATTGCCGAAAACCTTGAAAAAACCCGGTTTTGCGCTGTAACAAGTTGTCGCCTGGCGGCAAGGCCGAACACAATTCAGTCCTTACAATCTTTCCATCGCTCGCCAGTTTCAGGCGGGCGTTCCTCATCAGGAGACTCCGATGTCCGTTGAGCATGCTGCGGTGCAACGCGCCGATTTCGACCAGGTAATGGTCCCCAATTACGCCCCGGCCGGGTTCATTCCCGTGCGCGGTGCGGGCTCCCGGGTCTGGGATCAGGCGGGACGCGAACTGGTGGATTTCTCGGGCGGGATCGCCGTCAACGTATTGGGCCACTGCCATCCGGCGCTGGTCGGTGCCTTGACCGAGCAGGCCAACAACCTCTGGCATGTGTCCAACGTTTTCACCAACGAGCCGACCCTGCGTCTGGCGAAAAAGCTGGTGGATGCGACGTTCGCCGAGCGCGTGTTCTTCTGTAACTCCGGTGCTGAAGCCAACGAAGCCGCTTTCAAGCTGGCGCGTCGTGTGGCGCATGATCAGTACGGCCCGGAAAAGTACGAAATCATCGCGGCCCTGAACAGTTTTCATGGCCGTACCCTGTTCACTGTCAGCGTGGGTGGGCAGCCGAAGTACTCCGATGGTTTCGGGCCGAAAATCACCGGCATCAGCCATGTGCCGTACAACGACCTTGAAGCGTTGAAAGCGGCTGTTACCGACAAGACCTGCGCCGTGGTGCTGGAGCCGATTCAGGGCGAAGGCGGCGTGTTGCCGGGCCAGCTGGAATACCTGCAAGGCGCGCGCAAACTGTGTGACGAGCACAACGCGTTGCTGGTGTTCGATGAAGTGCAGAGCGGCATGGGCCGTAGCGGTCATCTGTTCGCCTACATGCATTACGGCGTGATCCCGGACATCCTTTCCAGCGCCAAAAGCATCGGTGGCGGTTTCCCGCTGGCGGCCATGTTGACCACTGAAAAGCTCGCCAAACACTTTGCGGTCGGCGTCCACGGCACCACGTATGGCGGCAACCCGCTGGCCTGCGCGGTCGGTGAAGCGGTGATCGATGTCGTCAATACGCCTGAAGTGCTGGCTGGCGTGCAGCGCAAGCATCAGCAATTCAAGACCCGCCTGGAGAGCATCGGCCAGCAGTACGGCGTCTTCACCGAAGTGCGCGGCCTGGGCCTGTTGATCGGCTGCGTGCTGTCCGACGCCTGGAAAGGCAAGGCCAAGGACATTTTCAACGCCGCTGAAGCCCAGGATCTGATGATTCTGCAGGCCGGTCCCGACGTGATCCGTTTCGCGCCGAGCCTGGTGATTGAAGACGCAGACATCGAAGAAGGCCTGAACCGCTTCGAACGTGCCATTGCCAAGCTGACGTCCTGACTCATCCGCTATATCCCGGTGTCTGCCTGGCCGGCAAACACCGGACATTTTCCTGTGCTGTGCGGCATGATGCCGTTTGGTGCTTTTATCAGTGCCGGTCGTAAATGCCGGTCGATCTACAAGGAGTGGCACCATGCTGGTGATGCGCCCTGCGCAAATGGCTGATCTGGCCGAGGTTCAACGCCTCGCTGCCGACAGCCCTATCGGTGTCACGTCCTTGCCCGACGATGCTGGCCGCCTGACCGACAAGATCGGCTCGTCGGAGGCATCGTTCGCCGCCGAGGTCAGCTTCAACGGTGAAGAAACCTACTTCTTCGTGCTCGAAGACAGCGAAAGCGGCAAGCTGGTGGGCTGCTCGGGCATTGTTGCTTCGGCGGGCTACTCCGAGCCGTTCTACAGTTTTCGTAACGAAACCTTCGTGCATGCGTCCCGCGAACTGAAGATCCATAACAAGATCCATGTTCTGTCCCAGTGTCACGACCTGACCGGTAACAGCCTGCTGACCAGTTTCTATGTGGTCCCGGAACTGGTCGGCACGGCGTGGTCGGAGCTCAATTCTCGCGGCCGCTTGCTGTTTGTTGCCAGTCACCCCGAGCGCTTCGCCGATTCGGTGGTCACCGAGATCGTCGGTTACAGCGACGAGCAGGGCGATTCGCCATTCTGGGATGCCATCGGGCGCAACTTCTTCGACCTCAATTACGCCGCTGCCGAGCGCCTGTGCGGACTGAAAAGCCGGACCTTCCTCGCCGAGCTGATGCCGCATTACCCAATCTACGTGCCATTGCTGCCTGACGCTGCGCAGGAGGCCATGGGCCAGGTGCATCCGCGTGCGCAAATCACCTTCGACATCCTGATGCGCGAAGGCTTTGAAACCGACCATTACATTGACATCTTCGACGGTGGCCCGACCCTGCATGCCAAGGTATCCGGGATCCGGTCCATTGCGCAGAGCCGTCTGGTGCCAGTGAAAGTCGAAACCGCGCAAAGCAGCGATGTCGGCACAGGCGGGCGTTTGTACCTGGTTGCCAACGGCCTGTTGCAGGATTACCGCGCAGTGCTTCTGGAACTGGACTGGGCGCCCGGCAGGCCAGTGGTGCTGAGCCTCCAGGCCGCCGACGCACTGGGTGTTGGTGAAGGTGCCAGTGTGCGGATCGTCGCGGTCTGAGTCAGACGTTCGATAGCCGATTAGCGAGTTTCAAGGCTCTCGATGAGCCGCTGAGGAGATAACATGATCGTTCGTCCTGTACGCAGCAGTGACCTGCCTGCGCTGATCGAGCTGGCGCGCAGCACCGGTGCCGGTCTGACGACACTGCCCGCCAATGAGCAGCGTCTCGCGCACCGGGTAGGCTGGGCTGAAAAGACCTTTCGCGGAGAAGCCGAGCGCGGCGATGCCGACTATCTGTTCGTGCTTGAAGATGACGATGGTCGGGTGGTCGGTATCTCTGCCATCGCCGGGGCGGTCGGCCTGCGCGAGCCCTGGTACAACTATCGGGTCGGCCTCACGGTCAGTGCTTCGCAGGAACTGAACATCTACCGGGAAATCCCGACCCTGTTCCTGGCCAACGACCTGACCGGCAATTCCGAGCTGTGCTCGCTGTTCCTGCACAGCGATTCACGCAATGGCCTCAATGGCCGCCTGCTGTCCAAGGCGCGCATGCTGTTCATCGCCGAATTTCCGAAACTGTTCGGTAACAAGATCATTGCCGAGATGCGTGGCATGTCCGACGAGAATGGCCGGTCGCCGTTCTGGGAAAGTCTGGGTCGGCATTTCTTCAAGATGGAATTCAGCCAGGCCGATTACCTGACCGGTGTTGGCAACAAGGCATTCATTGCCGAGCTGATGCCCAAATTTCCGCTTTATAGCTGCTTTCTTTCCGAAGACGCACGCAATGTGATCGGCCGCGTGCATGCCGACACCGAGCCTGCGCTGACCATGCTCAAGGGCGAAGGGTTCTCGTATCAGGGTTACGTCGACATCTTCGATGCTGGGCCTGCCATCGAGTGCGAGACCGGCAAGATTCGCGCAATCAAGGACAGCCAGGCGCTGGTACTGGCCATCGGTACGCCAGGTGACGATGCGCCGCAGTTTCTGATTTACAACCGCAAGCGTGAAGACTGCCGCATTACGGTAGGCGCTGCGCGTTTCGCCGCTGGCACGCTGGTGGTTGCGCCACAAACCGCCAAGCGGCTGCGCATGAGTGCAGGCGACAACGTGCGCGCCGTGCCTTTGTCAGCGGCGCGGGAGGGCGTTTGATGAGTACCCTCTACATTGCAGGTGCATGGCAGGCCGGGCAGGGCGAGCTGTTCCATTCTTTGAACCCGGTGAGCCAGCAGACGCTGTGGTCCGGGCAAAGCGCTACGGCAGAACAAGTCGATTACGCGGTGCAGGCTGCGCGTCAGGCATTTCCCGGCTGGGCGCTGCTGTCTCTGGACCAGCGCATTGCTGTGCTGGAGGCCTTTGCTGCCAGCCTCAAGGGCCGCGCCGATGAACTGGCGCACTGCATCGGTGAAGAAACCGGCAAGCCTTTGTGGGAGTCGGCGACCGAAGTAACCAGCATGGCCAACAAGATTGCCATCTCGGTGCAGAGCTATCGCGAACGAACCGGCGAAAAGAGCGGGCCGCTGGGCGATGCCACCGCAGTATTGCGCCATAAGCCACATGGCGTGGTCGCGGTGTTCGGGCCTTACAACTTTCCTGGTCATTTGCCTAACGGGCACATCGTTCCGGCCTTGCTGGCGGGCAATACGGTAGTGTTCAAGCCCAGCGAACTGACGCCGAAAGTTGCCGAACTGACCGTCAAGTGCTGGATCGAAGCCGGGTTGCCTGCCGGTGTTCTCAACCTGCTGCAAGGCGGTCGTGAAACCGGTATTGCACTGGCTGCCAACCCAGGCATCGACGGGCTGTTCTTTACCGGGTCAAGCCGCACCGGTGACGCGCTGCACCAGCAGTTCGCCGGGCGCCCCGAGAAGATTCTCGCGTTGGAAATGGGCGGTAACAATCCACTGATCGTTGATCAGGTTCAGGACATAGACGCAGCGGTGTACACCATCATTCAGTCGGCGTTCATTTCCGCAGGCCAGCGCTGCACCTGCGCGCGTCGCCTGTTGGTGCCCGAGGGCGACTGGGGCGATGCCTTGCTGGCGCGACTGGTTGCCGTCAGCGCGACTATCGAGGTGGGAGCGTTCGATCAGCAGCCGTCTCCGTTCATGGGCTCGGTCATTTCGCTGGAGGCCGCACGCGCCTTACTCGAAGCACAGCGCAACCTGCTCGCCAACGGCGCAGTGACCTTGCTGGAAATGCGTCAGCCGCAGCCCGGCGCGGCGCTGCTGACGCCGGGCATTGTGGATGTCAGCGCGGTCGCCGAGCGGCCTGACGAAGAGCTGTTCGGCCCGCTGTTGCAGGTCATCCGCTACGCCGGTTTCGACGCCGCCATCGCTGAAGCCAACGCCACTCGCTATGGCCTGGCGGCAGGTTTGCTCTCGGACTCCGAAGCGCGCTATCAGCAGTTCTGGCTGCACAGCCGCGCCGGGATCGTCAATTGGAACAAACAGCTGACCGGCGCCGCCAGCAGCGCACCGTTCGGCGGAGTCGGAGCCTCGGGAAACCACCGCGCCAGCGCCTATTACGCAGCCGACTATTGCGCCTATCCGGTGGCTTCGCTGGAGACGGGCAGCCTGACCCTGCCGACGACACTGACTCCCGGCATCAGGCTGAGCTGACAGGGTGCGCACGATTGCTTATAAAAACAGATCCACGGAGCCTTGCCGATGAAGTCCTGTGAAGTGAATTTTGACGGTCTGGTCGGGCCAACCCACAACTACGGCGGGTTGTCCTACGGTAATGTCGCCTCCCAGAGTAACAGCCAGCAATGCGCGAACCCGCGTGAAGCGGCGCTGCAAGGCCTGGCGAAAATGAAAGCGCTGATGGACCTGGGCTTTACCCAGGGCGTGCTGGCACCGCAGGAACGCCCTGATGTGGCCGGTTTGCGGCAGTTGGGTTTCACCGGCAGCGATGAACAGGTGATTGAAAAAGCCGCCCGTCAGGATATGCCATTGCTGGTTGCCAGTTGCTCGGCATCGAGCATGTGGGTGGCCAACGCGGCGACGGTCAGCCCCAGTGCTGACACCGCAGATGGGCGCGTGCATTTCACGGCAGCCAACCTCAACTGCAAATACCATCGCAGCATCGAACACCCGACCACCAGCCGCGTGCTGGGGGCGATGTTTGCCGATGCAAAGCACTTTGCCCATCATCCTGCGTTGCCACCAGTCGCGCAGTTCGGCGACGAAGGCGCAGCCAACCACACCCGTTTCTGTCAGGACTACGGCCAGCCCGGTGTTGAGTTTTTCGTTTTTGGCCGCAGTGCTTTCGATACCCGCTACCCGGCACCGCAAAAGTATCCGGCCCGCCAGACCCTGGAAGCGTCACGAGCTGTTGCGCGTTTGCATGGCTTGAGCGAGGGCGGCGTGGTTTATGCTCAGCAGAACCCGGCGGTCATTGATCAGGGTGTGTTTCATAACGATGTGATCGCGGTCGGTAACGGTGAGGTGCTGTTCTATCACGAGGATGCATTCCTCAACACCGAGCCGATGCTCAATGAGCTGCGCGCCAAACTCGGCCGTGTCGGTGGGCAGTTGCGGGCGATTTGTGTGCCGCGTGCCGAAGTCTCGGTGCAGGATGCGGTGCGCTCTTACTTGTTCAATAGCCAGTTGTTGTCACGCCCGGACGGCTCGATGCTGCTGATCGTGCCGCAGGAGTGTCAGGCCAATGCGAGCGTCTGGGCTTATCTGCAGCGATTGATTGCCGATGACGGCCCGGTTGCCCAGGTCAAAGTGTTCGACCTCAAGCAAAGCATGCAGAACGGCGGCGGCCCTGCCTGCCTGCGACTGCGTGTGGCGCTCAAGGAAGCCGAGCTGGCAGCGGTGAACCCAGGCGTGATCATGACTGCGCCCCTGTATGACACGCTGACGCAATGGGTCGACAGGCACTACCGTGATCGCATGAGTGAAAACGATCTGGCCGATCCCCGATTGCTGACCGAATGCCGTACGGCATTGGATGAACTGACGCAAATCCTTAAACTGGGTGCCGTCTATCCGTTTCAACTGAATTGAAACACCCTGCGCGCCGGGCAAATGTCTGGCGCATGATTTCTTTATCTAGAGCATTCCGACTATGAGCGACGCCCTGCAACTGATCCTTGAAGACACCGATGGCACCCAGCTGGAAACTTCTTGCACCCGCGTAGCCATTATCTGGCAGGGCAAGGAACTGTGGATTCAGCAGGATGGCCGTGGCCAATTGCTGATCGGCGTTGACGTCGAAGAAGACGATGCAGAGTACGCCAACCTGCTGCTGCGCCCGCTGGCAACCAACCTGGTCAGCCTGCAACTGGAAATGGAACCGGCCGACGCAGGTGCCGACGAAGACGGTCACGTTCACGGCCCTGACTGCAACCACTAAGGAAGTTGCCCTATGCTCGCCCTCGGCAAACTGCTTGAACTGACCCTGGCTGGACGTGAGCCAGCGGAAAAGACTCAACTGACCGTCGAAGGCGTGCGGATGCGATGGATGGGCGAGGGGGCTCTGGAGGTTCGCCCGCCGGAGGTTCGTGACAATGGCACGGACCTGCTGCTCTCCGCCGGTATTCATGGCAACGAGACAGCACCCATCGAGCTGCTGGATGAACTGATCCGCAGCATCGCGCGCGGCGACCTTAAACCGCGCGCACGTATCCTGTTTCTGTTCGGCAATCCCGACGCCATGCGGCGCGGTACCCGGTTTGTCGAGCAGGACGTCAATCGGCTGTTCAACGGTCGTCACGAGCAAAGTGGCGGTGCAGAAGCCCTGCGTGCCTGCGAGCTGGAGCATCTGGCCGCCAGCTTTTTCAGCCTGCCGGATCGCTACCGCCTGCATTACGACCTGCACACTGCCATTCGCGGTTCGAAGATCGAGCAGTTCGCGCTGTACCCGTGGAAAGAAGGCCGTCAGCACTCGCGCCTCGAACTGGCCCGGCTGCGTGCTGCGGGGATGAGTGCGGTGTTGTTGCAGAACAAGCCGTCCATTGTGTTCAGCGCCTATACCTACGATCAACTGGGTGCCGAGGCCTTCACTCTGGAACTGGGCAAGGCCCGGCCGTTCGGCCAGAACCAGCAGCTCAACCTTGCGCCGCTGCGTTTGCGTCTGGAGCAGATCATCGAAGGCCGCGAGCCCGAGCTGGATGAAAATCTTGAGGGGTTGCAACTGTTCAGCGTGGCACGCGAAATCATCAAGCGCACCGATGCATTCACGTTCAACCTTGCCGATGCTGTAGAAAACTTCTCACCGTTGGAAAAGGGCTACGTGCTGGCCGAAGACGCGGGCGGTTCACGCTGGGTGGTAGAGGAGGAGGGCGCGAGGATCATCTTCCCCAACCCGAAAGTCAAAAACGGCCTGAGGGCGGGGATTCTGATTGTGCCGACTGATGCGGGCAGCCTTGGCTGATCGCCTTGCACCCTCAAGATCGGACGCAGAGCGTCCAGAACGGCATTCCCACGCTGGAGCGTGAGGAACGATAGGTGTCCGGGAGAACACCTATCGTGCCAATGCTCCGCGTTGGCATGCAGTTCGTGACGCTCTGCGTCACACCTACGCGTTTCAGCAGGCCACTTTTTGCTGAGCGTCCAGGCGACGCAGGCTGCGTACCTTGTTCAAGGTGTCAGCGCAGGTCTTCGCCGCTTCTTCGCCTTTGTGCGAGAAGTGATCGAAGAAGAACTTCTGGTGTTCTTCGCCCGCATGGAAGTGGTGCGGTGTAAGGACCACGGAAAACACCGGTACTTCGGTTTCCAGCTGGACCTGCATCAGCGCACTGACCACTGACTGTGCAACGAATTCGTGGCGATAGATGCCGCCGTCCACTACCAGTGCAGCGCCGACGATGCCAGCGTAGCGGCCGGTATTGGCCAGCAGTTTTGCATGCAGCGGAATTTCGAAGGCACCGCCCACTTCAAAGATGTCTATGTCACTTTCCGCATAGCCATGATTGGCCATCTCGGCGATAAAACCTTTACGGCTTTGATCGACAATATCCTTGTGCCAGCAGGCCTGGATAAAGGCGACGCGTTCGTTCGGGTGGCTTTTGCTTTTGCTGTCGATTGCAGTAGGTTGCACGTGTTCTGACTCCTGTTTATAGAAAAAACAGGGCGTTTGGATCGAAAGGGATTCAAGTCGCGTAGGAAAGCCTCCTGAACGATGTCGTTCATGATGAGGTTTTGCAGACGTTCTTGCAGACACCAATCCCGCTCTCTCTTCATCCGGACTATGACCGTCGGCCCCGGAATCACACCGGGTCTGCTGACCTTGCCGATCGCCAGCCAAAGCTGCGACCCCCAAGCGCTCGCGGGCTAGACGCATTGCGCGCCATTACCGCCGGTGGGGAATTGCACCCCGCCCTGAGAACGTTGCCGGCACTTTACGTGGCCGGCGCGGGATTTTTATCACAGTTCGCTGGATCATGCATGGACACTTTCGTACGGTGCACCTACCTTTTTCTTATAAGGGCACGGAGTATCGAGAGCGGCGGTGCTTGATTATCATGTACCGCGGCCTCAGTAATGCCTTGTTGCAAGCCAAAGGTTGCATGCATTATCGATCTTCAACTTCAGGGAGCTTTTTCGTGACTGTCATCGATCTGCGCAGCGACACAGTGACTCTTCCTACGGCCGGCATGCTCGATGCCATGGCACGTGCGCCCGTCGGCGATGACGTCTACGGTGAGGACCCAACCGTCAACCTGCTCGAAGCGACGCTCGCCGAGCGCCTCGGGTTTGATGCCGCGCTGTTTGTCCCGTCAGGCACCATGAGTAATCTGCTGGCACTGATGGCGCACTGTGAGCGTGGCGATGAATACATCGTTGGCCAGCAGGCACACACGTATAAGTACGAAGGCGGCGGTGCAGCGGTGCTGGGTTCCATCCAGCCGCAGCCACTGGACGTGCAGGCCGATGGCTCGCTGGACCTGAAGCAGGTGCTCGACGCCATCAAGCCCGATGACTTTCACTTTGCCCGCACACGCCTGCTGGCCCTGGAAAACACCATGCAGGGCAAGGTGCTACCGTTGGAATACCTGGCTGCCGCACGCACACTGACGCTGGAAAAAGGCCTCGCCCTTCATCTGGACGGCGCACGGCTGTACAACGCATCGGTCAGGCTGGGCGTCGATGTCCGCGAAATTACCCGGCACTTCGATTCTGTTTCGGTGTGCCTTTCCAAGGGCTTGGGCGCACCGATCGGCTCGGTACTGTGCGGATCGCAGCCATTGATCGCCAGAGCGCGTCGCCTGCGCAAGATGCTCGGTGGCGGCATGCGTCAGGCCGGAGGGCTGGCTGCCGCAGGGCTCTATGCGCTGGATCATCAGGTCGAGCGGCTGGCGGATGACCATGCCAATGCTGCGTTTCTGGCCGAAGGCCTGAGCGGGCTCGGCTACGCTGTCGAGCCGGTGCAGACCAACATGGTCTACGTGCAGATCGGTGAGCGCGCTGCATCACTCAAGGCGTTCTGCGCCGAGCGTGGCATCGTGCTCACAGCCGCGGCGCGGCTGCGCATGGTGACCCACCTGAATGTGTCGCGCGCGCAGGTTGAACAGGTCATCGCTGCATTTGCAGCCTTTGAACACTCATGAGATGACGATAATCCAGTTAGTTGTTTCTATCGCACAAACACACTGTACCGAGGGCGCAACGCCTATATAATGCGGCCCTTTGCCGTCGCTACGTCATTTGACGTTTTGCACTTGCCTCTGGCCGCAGTCTCCGTGGAAGAACCTATGAAAAGCGCAGAAATCCGTGAAGCCTTCCTTGGCTTCTTCGAAGAGCAAGGCCACACCCGTGTCGCTTCAAGCTCCTTGATTCCGGGCAATGACCCAACCCTGCTGTTCACCAACGCAGGCATGAACCAGTTCAAGGATTGCTTCCTGGGCCAGGAAAAACGCGCCTACACCCGCGCCGTTACCAGTCAGAAATGCGTGCGTGCCGGTGGCAAGCACAACGACCTGGAAAACGTCGGCTATACCGCTCGTCACCACACTTTTTTCGAAATGCTGGGCAACTTCAGCTTCGGTGACTATTTCAAGCGTGATGCCATTACCTACGCCTGGACCTTCCTGACCTCCGAGAAATGGCTGAACCTGCCCAAGGAAAAGCTTTGGGTCACGGTCTACGCGACCGACGACGAAGCCTACGACATCTGGACCAAAGAGATCGGCGTGCCTGCCGAGCGCATGGTTCGTATCGGCGACAACAAAGGCGCGCCTTACGCCTCCGATAACTTCTGGACCATGGGCGATACCGGACCATGCGGTCCTTGCAGCGAGATTTTCTTCGATCACGGCCCGGAAATCTGGGGTGGCCCGCCAGGCTCGCCGGAAGAAGACGGTGATCGTTACATCGAAATCTGGAACAACGTATTCATGCAGTTCAACCGGACTGCAGATGGCGTGCTGCACCCGCTGCCAGCGCCGTCGGTCGATACCGGCATGGGCCTGGAGCGTGTCAGTGCGGTTCTGCAACACGTACATTCCAACTACGAAATCGACCTGTTCCAGAGCCTGCTGGCTGCGTCGGCCAAGGCCATTGGTTGCAGCAATGACAACCAGGCTTCACTGAAGGTCGTGGCGGACCACATCCGCTCGTGCGGCTTCCTGATCGCAGACGGCGTGCTGCCTTCCAACGAAGGTCGTGGCTATGTGCTGCGCCGCATCATTCGGCGCGCCTGCCGTCACGGCAACAAGCTGGGTGCCAAGGGCAGTTTCTTCTACCAGATCGTTGCCGCGCTGGTGGCCGAAATGGGCTCTGCGTTCCCTGAGCTGGTGCAACAGCAGTCGCATATCGAGCGCGTGCTGAAAGGTGAAGAAGAACAGTTCGCCAAGACCCTTGAGCAGGGGCTGAAAATTCTTGAACAGGATCTGGCTGACCTCAAAGGCACCGTGGTGCCGGGTGAAGTCGTGTTCAAGCTGTACGACACCTACGGTTTCCCGATGGACCTGACGGGTGACATCGCCCGCGAGCGCAACCTGACCCTGGACGAAGCCGGCTTCGAGCGTGAAATGGACGCCCAGCGCGTGCGCGCCCGTTCGGCCAGCTCGTTTGGCATGGACTACAACAGCCTGGTCAAGGTCGACATCGCTACGCAGTTCACCGGTTACTCTGCAACGACTGGCAGCGCCAGCGTTGTGGCGCTGTATAAAGAAGGTCAGTCGGTCACTCACCTGAATGAAGGCGAAGAGGGCGTGGTGATTCTCGACACCACCCCGTTCTATGCCGAATCGGGCGGTCAGATCGGCGACAGCGGTTTCCTGCATGCCGGTGATGTGCGTTTCGATGTCAGTGACACCACCAAGACTGGCGGTGCGTTCCTGCACCACGGTGTTGTGGCCTCCGGCAGCCTGAGCGTCGGCACCCAGGTTGAAACACAGGTGGCCGATGAAGTTCGCGATGCAACCAAATTGAACCATTCGGCCACTCACTTGCTGCACGCCGCATTGCGTCAGGTGCTGGGTGAGCATGTTCAACAGAAAGGCTCGCTGGTCGACAGTCAGCGCCTGCGCTTTGACTTCAGCCATTTCGAGGCGATCAAGCCCGAGCAACTGCGTGCGCTGGAAGATATAGTCAACGCAGAGATTCGCAAGAACACCGAGGTAATGACCGAAGAAACCGATATCGACACCGCGAAAAAGAAAGGTGCCATGGCGCTGTTCGGCGAGAAGTACGGCGACAGCGTTCGGGTGCTGAGTATGGGTGGCGAGTTTTCCGTCGAGCTGTGCGGTGGTATCCACGCCAGCCGTACCGGTGACATCGCGCTGTTCAAGATCGTCAGTGAAGGCGGTGTGGCAGCAGGTGTACGGCGTATCGAGGCGGTCACCGGTGCTGCTGCGCTGGCCTGGCTGAATGCGGCCGAAGATCAACTCAAGGAAGCCGCGACGCTGGTCAAAGGCAATCGCGACAACCTGCTGGACAAGCTGACGGCTGTGCTTGAGCGCAACCGTCTGCTGGAAAAACAACTGGAACAACTGCAAGCCAAGGCAGCCAGTGCCGCCGGCGACGACCTGTCGTCTGCCGCGCTGGATGTCAAAGGGGTCAAGGTTCTGGCTACGCGCCTGGATGGCCAGGACGGCAAGGCGCTGCTGGCGCTTGTCGACCAGTTGAAGAACAAGCTCGGCCGCGCAGTGATCCTGCTCGGCAGTGTTCATGAGGACAAGGTTGTCTTGGTCGCAGGCGTGACCAAGGACCTGACTGGCCAACTCAAAGCCGGTGATTTGATGAAGCAGGCGGCTGCCGCTGTCGGTGGTAAAGGCGGTGGGCGTCCTGATATGGCTCAAGGCGGTGGTGTCGATGCAGGTGCGCTGGATTCAGCGCTGGCACTGGCCGTTCCTTTTGTAGAGCAGGGTATCTGAGTCGAGTCTGCAGGCCTGTCGATCGCCGACAGGCCTTGCAAGGATTTGAATGGGTTAATAGGTGCTCTTAACGGGTTCTGAGGCGGCTTTGAGATGGCTTTAATCGTACAGAAATTTGGCGGCACCTCGGTGGGCTCTGTAGAGCGCATCGAGCAGGTGGCCGACAAGGTCAAGAAATTCCGTGAGGCTGGAGACGACCTGGTGGTCGTGCTGTCAGCCATGAGCGGCGAAACCAACCGTTTGATCGAGCTGGCCAGGCAGATCAGTGATCAGCCGGTTCCCCGTGAACTGGACGTGATCGTTTCCACGGGCGAGCAGGTCACCATCGCCCTGCTGGCGATGGCGCTGATGAAGCGTGGCGTGCCTGCGGTGTCCTACACCGGCAATCAGGTCCGTATCCTCACCGACAGCGCGCACAACAAGGCGCGCATCCTGCAGATTGACGACCAGAAGATCCGCTCCGACCTGAAAGCCGGTCGTGTAGTGGTGGTCGCCGGTTTCCAGGGCGTCGATGAGCACGGCAACATCACCACCCTCGGCCGTGGTGGCTCGGACACTACCGGTGTTGCGCTTGCCGCAGCGCTGAAAGCTGACGAGTGCCAGATCTACACTGACGTCGATGGTGTGTACACCACCGACCCGCGTGTGGTGTCGCAGGCTCAGCGCCTCGACAAGATCACCTTCGAAGAGATGCTGGAAATGGCCAGCCTCGGGTCCAAGGTGCTGCAGATCCGAGCGGTCGAGTTCGCCGGCAAATACAACGTCCCGCTGCGCGTTCTGCACAGCTTCAAAGAGGGGCCGGGCACCCTCATTACAATCGATGAAGAGGAATCCATGGAACAGCCGATCATTTCCGGCATCGCCTTCAACCGCGATGAAGCCAAGCTGACCATCCGTGGTGTGCCAGACACCCCCGGCGTAGCGTTCAAGATTCTCGGCCCGATCAGCGCGGCCAATATCGAAGTGGACATGATCGTGCAGAATGTTTCGCACGATAACACCACCGATTTCACCTTCACGATCCATCGCAACGACTATCAGGCTGCCTTGCAGGTGCTTGAGTCCACCGCGCGTGAGATCAGTGCTCGTGAAGTGTCCGGCGATACCAAGATCGCCAAGGTGTCCATTGTCGGCGTCGGCATGCGCTCGCACGCAGGCGTTGCCAGCCGTATGTTTGAAGCATTGGCCAAGGAAAGTATCAATATACAGATGATCTCCACGTCGGAAATCAAGGTTTCCGTGGTCATCGAAGAGAAGTATCTGGAGTTGGCTGTGCGCGCGTTGCACACGGCTTTTGAGCTGGATGCTCCGCGGCAGGGTGAGTGATCCTGTCGTCGAAGGGCGCGGTCTGACCGCGTCTTTCGGGTGCTGCGCAGAAAGGCTGTGGTTTTCTTTGCGTTAGTCGATACACAGGTAAGGGTTGTGGCCTTGTGCTACAGGTCGATGCCTACTGGTTTGCAGACTGTTGTCCCTGAATAAAGGCGTAAGGAGAAAAGTATGCTGATTCTGACTCGTCGGTGCGCGGAAAGCCTGATCATTGGTGACGGTGAGATTACCGTGACCGTGCTCGGAGTGAAGGGTAATCAGGTGCGTATTGGTGTCAATGCGCCCAAGGAAGTCGCTGTCCACCGTGAAGAGATTTACCTTCGCATCAAGAAAGAGAAGGACGAAGAACCAAGCCATTAATTTTTATTGAATTTTTGGTTTGCAAACGGGGAAAAGGGTGGTTATTATACGCCCCGTGTTGCGGAGAGCTGGCCGAGTGGCCGAAGGCGCTCCCCTGCTAAGGGAGTACACCTCAAAAGGGTGTCGGGGGTTCGAATCCCCCGTTCTCCGCCATTATTTATGTAGTGCGTAAGATTGGGCTTGATCGGTAAGTTGTTGAATTTACTAGAAAAAGTGCTTGACTAAACAATTTTACGACCTATAATGCGCGGCACCAACACATGCACTCGTAGCTCAGCTGGATAGAGTACTCGGCTACGAACCGAGCGGTCACAGGTTCGAATCCTGTCGAGTGCACCATTTAAAGTTGTTTGAAGTGTTGTAAGTAATTACAAGGTTTCCGATAACTGGCTCCAACCAGAGGTGATCTGGTCTAAAAACACCAATGCACTCGTAGCTCAGCTGGATAGAGTACTCGGCTACGAACCGAGCGGTCACAGGTTCGAATCCTGTCGAGTGCACCATACAACGAAAAGCCCACATCGAAAGATGTGGGCTTTTTGCTTTCTAGCGTTTTCCTTTAACGCATCCATTCTCGTCAAATGTCACATTATTGCTGCGACCCTTTTTCTGGTTGTACACGTAATGTGATTCGCCATTACGGTTGGTGACTTTGTCCGGGCGCCCCAGCAGGCTCTCAACATCACGCTGCGTCATGCCGGGAGGTGTGCGCTGGTTGATGATCGCTGCCCGACGCTGTTCGGCGCTCAGGCGGTTGCCGCAACCATCATCGCGTGTGCCGACCACCACCAGTTTCTGGCGCGTGGGTTTTCGGTGTGTTGGCGCTGAAAGGTTTGCGGGCGGAAGCAGGTCGATGTTGGTTCCCGGTGGTGCATTGAAGGCCCTCTGCATGCGGGTGCTGTGGCCTTCGGGGCAGCCGAGGGTGGTGAACATGATCTTTCCGGAAGCGTCCTCGCAGCGATGAACAGTGCTGGCGGTTGCAGGTGCAGGAGCGCAGAGTAGAGCGCTCCACAGGGATAGATGAACGGCTGTGCGCATGCTCAAGTCCTCCATGACAGGGTGTCGTGCAAGCCTAGCCGCAGCCTCTGTGGGCGGCGAGCGCGTTTTCTTGGCTGAATGTGACGTCGAAGCCGGGCTGGCTAACAGAGTTGTGCAGGTTTGCGCTGCAAACGGTTGTTATAAGCTGAATTTCTCGCATGCGCTTCTCTAAAAGCGGTGTATCATTGCGCCCGTCAGCTCCGCCGGGGCTTGTGGAACACCTCCATGGACTTACCCAGTCGTTACTCAATAATGTTTTTCAACAATCATGAATTAACTGATTGATCTCCCGGCGTGCTCCGCTGCTGGGAGTGGAGTTCGCCTATGACCGAAAGAGAAGTAAAAAAAACGCAGGAAAGCTTGCAGGATCGCCTGGCTCAGGTTGTCGATCTGCTGCAGCGCCAGCGTATTGTTGAAGACCTGACCCATCGTCAGGAAGGTCAGCATCAGGACCGTGTAGAAAACCTGGTTCACCGGCAGAACCTTGTCGAGTTGCAACGCAAGCTCGAAGACCTTCACTCTGCCGACGTCGCCTATATCCTCGAAGCCCTGCCTCTGGAAGATCGTCTGACCGTATGGCAGCTGGTCAAGGCCGAGCGCGACGGCGACATTCTTCTTGAAGTATCCGATTCCGTTCGTGAAACCCTGATCGCCGACATGGATGATCACGAGTTGCTCGCGGCGGCACGGGACATGGACGCCGACGAACTGGCCGACCTTGCTCCCGAGTTGCCCCGCGATGTCGTTCACGAGCTGATGGAGGCACTGGATTCACAACAGCGTGAGCGCGTCCGTTCGGCTTTGTCCTATGACGAGGATCAGGTCGGTGCGCTGATGGACTTCGAGATGGTGACGATCCGTGAGGACGTCAGCCTTGAAGTCGTGCTGCGCTACCTGCGCAGGTTGAAAGAGCTGCCGGGCCACACCGACAAACTGTTTGTGGTCGACTCCGAAGGCGTGCTCAAGGGCGTGCTGCCGATCAAGCGCCTGCTGGTCAATGACCCGGAGAAGCAGGTTGGCGAAGTCATGGCCAACGATCCGGTCAGCTTTCACCCGGAAGACGATGCCTACGATGCTGCTCAGGCCTTCGAGCGTTACGACCTGATCTCCACGCCGGTGGTGGACAAGAACGGCAAGCTGATCGGCCGTCTGACCATCGATGAAATGGTTGACCTGATTCGTGAGGAGAGCGAAAGCGAAGTCCTCAACATGGCGGGTCTGCGCGAAGAAGAAGATATCTTCGCGTCGGTATGGCGTTCCCTGCGCAACCGTTGGGCCTGGCTGGCAGTCAATCTGGTGACGGCCTTCCTGGCTTCGCGCGTGATCGGCCTGTTCGAAGGCTCCATCGAGAAGCTGGTGGCGCTCGCTGCGCTGATGCCTATCGTGGCCGGGATTGGTGGCAACTCCGGTAATCAGACCATCACCATGATCGTGCGCGCGATGGCGCTGGATCAGGTCAATACCGGTAATACGGCCCGCCTGTTGCGCAAGGAACTGGCTGTCGGCCTGATCAACGGTCTGCTCTGGGGCGGGGTGATCGGCGTGGTCGCCTACATGCTGTATGGCAGTTGGTCGCTAGGCGTGGTCATGACCGCAGCCATGACGCTCAACCTGCTGCTGGCGGCGCTGATGGGCGTTTCCATCCCTATGGCGCTGGCGCGCCTGGGGCGAGATCCTGCCATGGGGGCAAGCGTCATGATTACGGCGATGACCGACAGCGGCGGTTTCTTCATCTTCCTGGGGTTGGCGACGATCTTTCTGCTCTAAGCTCTGCCTCAAGACAAGCTCTTAAAATAAAAAAACCGCCATGATCAGGCGGTTTTTTTTATGCCCCGACGAGGTCTTCGGGTTGCCATGTACTGCCACTAAACCTACTACTAACGAAAAAGGCTACAACGAAAAAGGCCAGCTTTCGCTGGCCTTTGTCTGTTACACCAAGTCTCAGGACTCTTCGGAAGCGAGTTCCGTGTCATGAGCAATCAGCGAAACAAGTGCATTCTGTTGACGATGTGAAAGCTGACGAAAACGTTGCAGCAGCTCGCGTTCGTGCAAGGACAGCTCAGGACTGTCAAGACGCAGGCTTGGTTCATCACCAAGTGCGCCTTCCTGAATCAGGCTTTGTTCGAGGCGAGCAATGATTTCCGAGTTCATGCTGCGGTGATGATTCTTGGCTACCTCTTGCACGCGATTACGCATGCCGTCTGGTAGGCGAACGACGAACTTGTCAGCCGTGCGGCTGGAATAAGTAGCCTGTTTCATAGGGCTCATATATTTAACCGGTTAGTTCAGGGGAAGCGGTTCTAGCAAGTGGCCGCAAGATTGTCATCGTGAGACAGTCATTTTGGCCAAATGTTCAACCGGGGTTCCAAGGGGTCGACATCATGCCGTAATACGTCGAATCCTTGGCGTCAATTCTGTGACAAATATTGACTCAGGTGGCGGCTTTTGGCCAGCACCAATTATCAGAAATGCGAGCAAATTTGCAAAGTCCTCGCATTTGCCCCTGAATAACCGGGCACGTCACCGAGCTTCTTTTTGCCATCATGGCTATTTGACTCTGAGAGTAGGTCGGAATTCAGCGCAAACGAAGCTACCCGACCAAGGGTTACGAGGGCAGGGCGCAGGAAGGATTTTGGAGCTTATAAACGCAGTGCTCGGCGCGATGAGCGGGTCGAGCGAGAGGGTTGTGAGCTTTTGGGACTATGCCTTTTAGCTTAGCGAAGCACCGGGTCGAATTTGATACGACGGCCGAGAAACAGCGCTACTACAAAAAGGCTGGCAAACACGCCTGCAGCGATGTTGGCAGCGATGCTCAAAGTGTGCGCTTGAACAGGAAGCAACAGGTCAACGATCACAGCCATAATCGCCAGGACCAGAAATGACAACGCGGATTTTGACATGGCTACTCTCTCTATAAATGGCTGGTTCAAGCGTTCTCAGAAAATCCAGCGCTGCTCGGCGCGTGGCATCTGAAGTGAATCATCATCGTCATTGGCCAATACCGCTGCACTGGCAATGCGGTCAGTCATGATGGCCAACTGGGGCGCATGGCTGATCTGGTGATGCACAGGAGCAGGTGCGGTGACCTGCGTATCCTTGGCACCGGAATCGTGAAAATGAAATGCCACCAGAGCCACCAGAGCTGCCGCATTCAACACTGAGAGAGTCTTGTTCATTTTCCAGTACCTGTGCCCGACCGTTTGGGAGGAGATGTGTTCACTGATACTGATAATGCAGTCTGCATGCCAACCAGAAAATGATAAAAAGTCCTTTTAAATCAATAGTTTGTAAATTTAAAAAAAGTCGGGCGCAGTGCGTTTTGCAATGATGGCTTTTTGGGGTATTGCAAATTGCATGATCGGTTTATTCATTCGCGTTTCGGGGCGACATCGGCTACAGCTCTGAAGGGCAATGACGACATGACAAAAGCGGCACATGCCGCTAAGATGCACGCCGTCCTCGCTGGCACCGATCGGTGTGCTGGCACGCAGTGTCTCAGTAGCTCAATTGGATAGAGCATCCCCCTCCTAAGGGGAAGGTTGCAGGTTCGAACCCCGCCTGGGACACCACTATAATCAGATAGTTAGCTAGATTTTTCGATAGCTCCTCGATTGAATTTCCTCTCAAGTCCCCACTTTGGTCCCCACTTCTCATAGCGATTCGGTATTGAGTTATCAACTTGGAATTGGATTCTTTTGGCCGATTTCCAAAACTGATGCCTGGTCGTTCTCTCTACCCGTGAAATTGCATCACGATTGAAAAGTCACTGCGAATTGCAACTGATTCCCTGACGTCGGATTGCGGATGAGAATTCTCTTCCTAATGTTGCACTCGCTGCATTACTGGGCCAGTGGTTCGTGAAAGCAGGAATGAAGAATGACGCGCCAGCGCAAGCCCTTGGAATCCTGACGAAGGCAATCACACGGTTGGTGCAGACTGCAAAGCTCACGAGGAATACCGCCGTGAAATTCTGGGCTGTCTACAAAGCACTGGTCGAGTTTCACCATGGCAATTACATGGACGAATCGAAAGAGCACGAGGCGATTCGTTTCCTTGGCAGCGAGTGCGCCAAGCTGCAAGTGACAACCCCGGGGGATGGCGAGAGGGTCTACATGGGACTGAGACAGGCGCTTACGGATGGCACAAGCGACGATTCCGATTTCTCCTCGGGCTACTCGACTACGTTGCTTCATCTGAGAATGCAGTCTCGGCAGACCCGTAGATAAAGTCCAGCTAGTGCGTGCCGCCGCCGGGTTGGCGCAGCTCGCGGCTGCCTCGAAAATCACGTATCTGCGATAACAAATGGCAACAGTAAAAAGGGCGCTGTGAGCGTTTCGGAAATGTGTAGATTGGCGTTACAACTGCACGAGAATGTAGCCGTCCCGTAACGCTACCCCAAACTCGGCGCTATCACTACCGCACCTCGCAGACCTAGACTCACAAATAGTTACTACGACAGGGACGGCCACCCCGTTGTATTTTTTCCTAAGGATTGAAAATGCCAGAAATTGTTGATTGGGCGCACATTGCAGAGCAGTACACCGACACCCTGTTGTTGGGGAATGGTGCGAGCATGGCTCTGCATCCGGGCTTTGGTTGCGGTTCGCTAATTGAATGAGCTCAGCTTGCGTGACATACCTACCGCCAGATCTCGCCCACTCATGTAAATCTTTTCAAGCGGCGCGCGTTGAGCATAAGGCAGTTCATACAAATTTGAGAAATCTTCTTGATTTTTTAAATGAGACCAAGTGCTTATGTTGTTCTCGTGGAAAGCCCCAGCAAATGCTGAAAGTCTTTGCACCCAGGTTTCAACGGGGTGAAAATCTTTTCTTATGTCCATCTAAGTGTCTCCACGGTGGTGAACTACCTATGTTGCAGTGGGTGACCACCTAAGGTCATCCGTCGTAACGTTCATCTCGTCGATGAGTCACTCTCCAATGGGCGCTTCCAAAAACTATTAGCTCGTCCATATAGCTCCTCTTAAGCGGGTGCACCTATTTTTCGAAAGCCGATCTTACCGTCCCGCTCTGAATGGAGCATCGTACCGAGCCACGCTCAGCGCGTGAAAACCACAAGGCATATAGTAGGTCAAGGCTATAATTGTCCTACAACATACGTCGCTGCCTTATCTTCACAGCCGGCTAAGCAACCCGGCGGTCGGTTGGAAAGTCTGCACACATACAGTGCAATTAGCACTGCAAAGAAATACTCCGTATCCACAATGCTGCCTTAAAGACTCCAGTACATAGGACAATTAATTGGGAACGCGACATCTGATAAGGCATTCGCTTTAAAGCACCATATTGGTGAAGGCGAAATATCGCGCACCAAAATAGATCAATATACTTTTTTGAAGAAATATATTGACACAATAACCCCGGGCACCCTTTACTATTCCTGCAGTAATCAACGCTGCTCACAATCAAGGAGTGAACTATGAAACTTTCGAAAAAAGACGTTCGAATTGTGAAGCTGCAGGCAGCCGGTCTGGCTACGTATCAATTGTTTTAAGCTGTGAAAAAGCGAGAGGCTTTGCCTCTCGCTTTTTTGTGCTTGAATTTTGACATGGATCCATACCAGGAGGTGAGTGTGATCAAAGAGATTTTAGGCGAGATAGAATTCTCGGATTTCGCTAAAATATACTTGGGGAAAAAGTGTTTTCTTCAACGTGGCGTTAGCAAAATGGGCAAATATTTTAATCTGGATGATTTTGATCAATACTTACTTCAACACGAAGGCAGCTTACAGGACAAAGTTAGAGTCAACTATAAAGGTTCACCGATGTCAGTCCCGGCACACATAGGGATGCATGAAAGCCAGCGCAACTGGACTCTTGAAAAATTCCGGCAAGGAGCCACGCTTAAGCTCGAAGAACTAGAGACACGCAACCCTTACTTTATTAGTCTTTGTTCGCGAGTCAGGACTGTTTTTGGAGGGCATGTATATGCCAAACCATTTCTAACCGGCCCTGGCCATAAGGGGCTGAATGTTCACTTTGACACATCAGAAGTTTTTGTAATCCAATTGAAAGGGAAAAAGCTGTGGAAAATCTGGGAACGTCTTATTGAGGATCCAGTTCCTGTGATGCAAATACCATTATCTGAGGAAACTCTTAACCCTCCGCTGATGGAGATTGAACTTGCCGAAGGAGATATCTTATATATGCCCTCTGGCACTCCTCATTCCGCCGTGGCAGAAGATGAGACGTCTCTTCATGTCGGTATAGGGATTGATCCGCCCAAGATAGCTGATGTGCTGGCCGCCTATATAAAAATGCTGGCAGAAAAAAACGATACGCTGCGAACGAATATTTTCCCCCATTCGGCCTCTCAACTGCTGGAAAAAATCACGACACAAGCCATTAACGATCTCCATGAAACACCTTTCAGCGAAATGTTTGAGCGCTACACAACTGCGAGCAACGCGACTGCAGCAAACCTAAGTAAAAAAATGCTATCAACTACCACGAAAGCGCAATCAATCAACGGGCGCTCTAAAATTCAGATCCCCTATGGACACTCGCTCATGTCTAGAAGAGAGAACGGTACAATAAAGGTATTTCCCGGGGGAACACTTGCTACCGGCAACAGCTTGGTTCTAAACCCAACAGCCATAGAATTTCCGGACTACTGCGAGGAAGAAATAGAATATATTCGAAAATGTGCCGCTTCGGAAATTCAAATTTCAGACATACCAGGAATGCTAGACTTAGATTCGAAAGTAATCCTATGCTCCAGCTTAGTAGACGCAGGCGCGTTAGTCATTTCGTAATGGAATAATTCTAAGGAATGGAAATGTATTTGGAGCTTCTAGCTAAAACCCTAACTAATAGCATCTACGAAGATCGTCTACCCTCAGCGTCTGAGGTCGAGATCAATACACTAGAAGAAGTTCTTGCGGAGCTAAAATGTGAGAATGTGTCGTTTAATATATCGGCAAAAGAGCTAGCTCAGATCCTTCAGTACACGAAGAAGTCGAGAAACGTGCACACCTTCGTAAGCGAAAGAGCCTTGCGAAATATCGCTGACTGTATCGAGGCAGTCAAGGCATCAGGCGTACAAGGGGACGTTATCGACTGCGGCGTGCTACGCGGGGGTACTTCTATCTTTATGGCAGGTGTGTTGAAGCACCATGGTATGGATCGTAAGCTGTATGTCGCAGACTCATTCCAAGGTTTACCGGCACCGTCAGCCAAAGAATCTACATTTGCAAGAGAGTTCTGGTACAAATATGCAGATCGTCTGAGTGAATACAATTTGAGCTGTTTTGCGTCAAAGGCAGATGTAATCTCTAATTTCGAAAAGTACAATCTGATAAGCCATGGGGTTATTTTTCTTGAAGGTTGGTTCGCAGAGACTTTGAGTTCACTGCCGGTATCCACTCAATTCTCCCTAATCAGAATAGATGCCGATTGGTATCAATCAACTATGGATGCCTTAAGTCATGCCTATCCTTACTTGTCAACGGGCGGATATGTCATAGTTGATGACTATCTACTTGAAGGGTGCAAGCAGGCTGTTGATGAGTATCGAAGGGTTCACGACATCACCTCCCCCATTGAAATTGCTGATGAAAGAAATGGAGTAGTATTTTGGCAGAAGAAATAGAACTCCCAGCTAGTGCAAAGAAACAGTTATTGGTAGGCGACGCTCTATCTACCTTTGGTGGCTGGCTTGACATGATTGCTATACTGACCATCGCGGCGTATAGCTTTCATGTCACTCCTTATCAGATGGCGATCGTCAGTGTTTTTAATCTGCTGCCTGGCATAGTGCTAAGCAAGCTTATCGGAAAATTTACTGAAGCACACTCACCACTCCTCATAGCCCAAGCCAGCTTGATCCTCCGAGCCAGCGCCACTATTCTAATATTGTTTTCAGGCAATCTGATAGTTTTCTGTACTGTAATAGCTTGCCGCTCGGTTTTTGCGAGCTTCACTCTCCCGGCCATTAACAAACTGGCGGAACACAACGTTCCAAATACAGATAAAAACGCATATCTTTCTATGCTTTCGTTGGTAAATGGCATTTGTAAGATCCTGGCGCCAATTCTCGGTGGCTTATTGAGTGAGATCTGGTCAACCAGTCTTCCATTAATTTGCTCATGCATACTAACCTTATTGTCTCTGATATTTTTCAATCATCGCCTTTCAATTCATTCGCAGCTATCTATTCCAAGCGCATCTAGCTTGCAGGCTGAAGGTAAAAATATTTCTGGCGGTGAGCTTTTTTTTCTGTGCGTGGCAGTGTACTTCTCGTTCGTATTCATGACTAACAACCTCTTGCCGCTAACGCTCAAATTAATGGATTATTCTCCTGCGCTGCTAGGTATTTTGATCGGGGCCTCCGGCAGCGGAAACATTCTGGCTTCCATATATATTTCTAAAAGAGCAACAAGAGCTACTCGAATTCAGACCGGTGAAAGCATTAAACCCATGTTGAACTCAGGCATCTGCACGGCCGCATGTTTTCTCCTGATAGGACTGTTAATGGGTACTGGCAACGACAATGCTCAAATTCTAATTGTAACTTCATTCATGGCAATAGGCATTTTCAGCGCGGCATTTTCGATCTCCACAAACCGTTTTTTATTTTGGGCATTTGCTAACAGAATTGGAAGTGCGACGGCAAAACTACAAGCGGTACAAAATGCATCAATGCTGGCTGCGCCGCTGCTGGGAGCATTTATTATCGATCACACCTCTCCAGGCATATTGTTCATCAGCGCAGGTGCAATTGCGATCATCGCTTTTGTCTTTATATATGCCCACTCTTCAATTCAGTTGAGGCACTCAGACACAAAGCCGATTTAATACATAGCAATCCATTGCAATAATTAGTCGAGCCCACGAGGATGTTTCAGGTCGGCTGTACTGACCCAAGAACGCGAAGTCAGCTTCGAATCATCATAGTAAAACTTC
Organism: Pseudomonas savastanoi; assembly: GCF_020917325.1. Taxonomy (NCBI): domain Bacteria; kingdom Pseudomonadati; phylum Pseudomonadota; class Gammaproteobacteria; order Pseudomonadales; family Pseudomonadaceae; genus Pseudomonas; species Pseudomonas savastanoi. The sequence continues at coordinate 4,109,241 of NZ_CP076652.1, read as the reverse complement.
TTGACTCTGATTAGCTTCTGCTATCCTACGGCAGCCTTCGGAATACTCCGAATTCAACTCTAAGTGAGCACTTTAGTCGATTGGCACAGCGCTGGTTATCTCTGTCGTCAAGCGAGGTATACCCATCGAGCCCTGTCCGCTGTCAGTGGTGCGGCCGCTTTGCACCCTGCCCTATGATGCGCGCTGACCTGGGCCGCGGGTAGCTCGAAATAGGGCCTCGCGGCGAAACAAAATCCTCCGCCAACCTTCAGGTTTGAAGCAGTGCGAAAGCATGCATGGTCGATTGTGGCGATTCGAAACCGCCACCGACAGGAAGATGAGGCTCTGGTTTACCGTTGCATTTCCGTTGAGCAGTTTCATGGCCGCACGCTTTGTTTTCCTCCAACGACGAAGCGTGCGGCAACCGCTCCTGCACATGGCGCAACTGCGTATAGGGCTCCTGCCTGTTGACCTTAGGGGTTCAGGCTCAGCCTACGCCGTCAACCGCAGTCAACTGAGCCTGCGATGGCAGCCAGGCACACTGAATTTCACGTAGTGCTAAGCTCGAAAAAAGCCGGGGATGCCGCTCACGCAGGATTGTTAGCAGATCGTTTTTCCTGCGTGTTCCAAAGTCCCGAACCGCATAAATCAGCCGATGCGAAGTGTAGTGGTCTAATGATTCCGGACACCCATTTAGGCGAAAATATCGCCAAATAGAGGTGTCAAATCAAGTCGAGATTTTTACACCTCAGCAACTCGAACTCCCCCTCCTGATGAATCAATCCAATCAAGCTGATTTGCACGACCGATCAAGTGGTTCACGTATCACAGCTCAATCACTATCTTGCCAACCTGCGCATTGGACTTCATGTACTGATGCGCTTCAACTATCTCGCTAAGCGGGAGGACTTATGAAACCACTGGCCGCTCTCAAGCCCCTGGGTGATGACGTCCTTGGCACGGTTCAGGCGTTCAGGATTCTGGCTGATTTCAAAGAGCTGGTAGCCACGAATGGTCAGATTCCTTGGACAGGAGCTCCATGACAGGAATACTCAGGTCTGCGGTCTCAAGCGCTCCATACTGGAAGAAAATGCCCAGATACGGCAGTGCGAAGGCCATGCGCGCGCCTTTGTCACCAGTCATACGGTTCACTTCAGCAAACAGATCCCCCTCCAGCGCTGCAATGACGTGCACAGCGCCGGTTTGCAGAAGTATGTGGCAGCCGCCTGAACCGAGGTGAGCCCAGTTAGTTGGCTGCGTCATCCGCTCTGCTCCAGCCCTGAAGTATCACGGGTTCTCTTCTGGCGCTTCTTTCCCGGAGCCCTCATTGATCAACACCATACTCTGCGGTGCAGACAGCGCTACACCCAATTCCCTTAGACGCCCCAGGACCGTAAACAACAGGTCACTCCGTGCGCCGCCCACCGAACGCGGGCTGTTCACGTAGCCACTGGCGCTGATGATCAAACCGGTATTGGTCAGGTCTTTGAAGGTGACTGAAGGTGCAGGCGTGTCGAGTATCGCTTCGTGCTCGGTAAAGGCCTGCAACAGCAGCTCGCGTATTTGCAGAACATCTGTTTCGAGGGGCAGGGTAAGCGTGATTCCGACCACCCCCAACGCATTGCCCATGGTGACGTTGCGCACGTTTTGCGTGATGAACTGCGAGTTCGGCACGATCACCGTCGAGCGGTCGCCCATCTGGATTTCGGTCGCACGTACGTTGATCCGGCGAATATCGCCTTCGACCCCTGCCAGGCTTACCCAGTCTCCCACTTTGACCGGACGTTCGGTCAGCAGAATCAGGCCCGAGATAAAGTTCTGCACAATGGCTTGCAGGCCGAAACCGATCCCCACCGATAGCGCACTGACCACCCAGGTTAAATTGGTCAGGCTGATCTTGAGCGTGGACATCACCACGGCCACCACCAGCACAAAGCCGATATAGCCGATCAAGGTCACCAGCGAGGCCTGCATGCCCGCATCCATGTTGGTCTCGGGCAGCAGGCGTTCTCCGAACCATTCCTTGAGTACACGCACGCCCAGCAGGCCGACAACCAGGCAAATCAGTGCCATCAGAATATCGCTGGGGACGATGTTCAGGTTGCCCAGGGATTTGGACGTGACGTCCATTTGAGTGAAACTTGCGAGCAGGTCGCCCGGGCTGGAACCCGAAGGCAGGAAAGCCAGCAGCAACGCGGTAAGCAACAGCAGGGTACGGCCTATGCCTGCCAGTACGGTGCTCGCCTGGGCTTGGTGACGGGCGGACAAGCCCAGCGCCGAACCCAACGCCATGCCGCCAGGTTGTTTGGGCGACAGAAGGGTCTCGCAGATGTCACCGAAGCAGGCGATTAATAGATACGCAGTGGACGCCACCACGCTCACCCAAAGCAGTTTCACCGCCAGAAAGTAAGCCAGCGTCAGGTAGCCGCTGAGCAACGCCAGCAAGCTCAGGCCGACCCATACCGCAACGATAAAGGGAAGCAGCCCGACGAAACCTGCTGGCCGCTCCAGCTCGAAGCGTCGGCGGGTTCGGCGGTAGCGCACCAAGGCGTAGAAAAACACCAGCGAAACCGCCAGCGCTGTCAGGCCATTGACCGCTACCGTCAGGGCCAGGCTGCTGGCTATGACACTGTTGATGCGCTCCTGCGTGCCGATGATCATGAGTGCCAGCGCCAAGGCTGGCGGGAAGCGGCCCAGTGCCGTGGCGATCTGGTCAGGGATTTGCGGCAGACGCCATGAGGCGTGTGCCCGCATCAACAACGCGCGGCCCAGACCGACGATGAAAGCGCAGAAAGTGATCAGCGTCTGCACCTGATCGAGCAGGTTGACCACGTCGTTGCTGAGCACCGCATTGCGCACGATCCCCCAGCGCAACAAGGAAGTGGCAACGGTAATGGTGAGAATGGTCGATAGCCCTACAGCCAGTGCCAGGGCGCTGCGGCGCAGGCGGCCTTCGGGTAGCCAGCGAATCATCGACCAGATCAGCAAGCGCTCCAGCAGGCGGCGAACAACGACCCACACGAACAGCGCGGCGACTACGATGCTGATGAATTGCACACGGTTTTCCGGTGCCAGCGTGCTGCTGAGCACTTGGCGGACATCCACCAGAAGTCTGTTCAAGCGTCCCAAGTCGTCATCGGTAGGACGAATCAGCGTGGACCAGAACGCCGAGCTGAGCGGGCTCGCTGTCCGCGTGCTGATCTGCGAATCGAAAAGGCTGCGGCGCAGATTGAATATCTGCGTAGCCAGGTCCCGGGCTGACTGGCTTAGCGTGTTGGTTTGGCGCTCATCATTGACCAGCGCGTTTTTCTGAGCGGTCAATGTCTTGCGCTGACTGGTCAGACTTTGCGCCTCGTCCGGTTGCGCCGGCCCGAGAATGTTGAGCTGATCATTCAGGTGTTCGATGTCGACAGCTTGGCGGGCAGTCAGATTGTCGGCTTGTTTCTGGACCTGCAAAGCGGCCTGCCGCAGGCTTGAAAGCAGGTCATCGTTGGCGCTGCCCGTCACTTTTTGACGGATCTGATCCAGTTGTTCGCTCAAGTCATCCAGGCTCGGTGCATCCACTGCCGGGGATGCGCTACTGGCGCTATCGATTTGAGGTGCCGGGCTATTCTGGGCCAGCGCTGGCAAGGTCACGCACAGCAAAAGCAAGGCGAGCAGCCCAGTATGAAAACGGTTCAGCGAAGCGTGCTGCATTATTTTCCCTTCTTTGCACTAAGCGGCCTGGCAAGACCTGTGTATTTCAGGCACGGGCCTTGTCTGTCTTGAGCTGCACTCACGCGTCACTAGAGCGCAGTCAAATAGAATACCAAGGACTTCACGTTTGAGCGCTGAAAACGGGGGGCAACCAGCCAATATTGACTGTCACTTTCCAGGCAAGGCTGACCTGGGCGTGGCTGTTGTCAGGCGGTTTTTCCGCTGTGGCGGGCGCTCAGCTCATTGCAAGAAGCCGGTCGGACATTGCCCTTTTTGATACATTGATCGACACCTGTCGTGCCTGCGTGCCGCTACCGGCTTAAGCAGATGCTGATCGGCGTCGATCAGACAAAGGCGGGATCAGGACTGATCTGTTGCTGAAGCCGCTGAACGCCTAAGCATGCGCGCAGGCACTGTGGAGCGCCAGACCTCGAATATCACCAGACGGCAAGTGGTGCACTAATGTTTCTAAGCCTTGAAGTTCGCAGCTACAAGACGCAAAGCCCTCAGCACTGTCACGACCATGCTCAGTTGGTACTGCCGATTCGTGGCCGAATGGAGATTGACGTGGACGGTCGCGGTGGCTTTATCGATCAGTCATTGGCAGCGCTGGTAAAGCCAGGTTCGCTGCACTCGCAAGAGACTCACGTCGACAGCCGTTTTCTGGTGCTGGACTGCGCACCGACGACGCTGGAAACATTGCAGATGGGGCGTCTGGCCGAGAAAATATATGTGCCTGTTTCGCCCGCGACCCGTCGGCTTATCGAATTCGCCGAGCTGATCGGTAACCAGCAACTGGCCATTAATGCCTCACAGCTGGGACCTCTGCTTCTGTCGTCCCTTGGCTCGGACACCTGCCGTTTTTCGTCCCCGATAGAGCAGTTGATAGCCCGTCTGCGAGCAAATCCTGGCGCACACTGGAGCAACCAGGCCATGGCCCAAGTCGCAAACATGAGCATGAGCCAGCTGCACCAGCGATTCCGGCAATTATTCGCGATGAGTCCTCAAGCGTGGTTGACTGAACTACGCATACAGGAGGCCCAACGATGGTTGCGTGGCACCTCGCTGCCGATAGCCGAGATTGCCTTGCGTGCAGGTTTTTCCGATCAGGCATCGCTGACGCGCACTATGCAGCGTTTGAGCGCCACGACCCCGGCGGTTTATCGTAAAGCGCAAAAACAGTCCGGGTAAAAAAAACCGCAGTTACCGACAATATCCTCCAGACCCGACGCTCCAGACTTCATGCTTTAGGCGTTGGAGCGCTGGTGAAATGTTTGCTGATCGATCATTGCTCAAGGGCATTATTTATGGCGTTTGCGCCGGCCTGTGCTGGGGCGTGATCTTCCTGGGCCCGCAGCTGACTCCGGGTTTGAGCGGTTTGCAGTTCGCGGTCATAAGATTTCTCTGTTACGGCGCGATTTCTGCAGCCCTGCTGATGCTGCGTTGGCGGCGTGTTTGCGCCAGTCTCACCCTGTCCGACTGGAAGTCACTCTTCTGGCTTAGCCTGATCGGCAACCTCATCTACTACTCCCTGGTGGGCACAGGCGTGCAGTTGGTCGGTATCGCCACAACGTCGTTGATTGTCGGACTTATTCCGGTGCTCGTAACCCTGGCGGGTCGTCATGACGCAAATGCCGTTTCTCTGCGCAAGCTCTTCCCTTCACTGTGCTGCGCGGTGGGGGGCGTTGTGCTTATCAGTTGGCACGCGCTGATCAATGATCAAAGGCCCGATACAGCGGCAAATATTGTCGGGATTTTATGCGCGACAGGTGCGTTGCTGACGTGGAGCTGGTTTGCGGTGAGCAATGCCCGCCGGCTGGTGCAGGTCGCCAACGTCTCCGCGCATGACTGGGCGATGCTTATGGGCGTCATGACAGGCGCTCAATCACTGCTTTTGGCAGCGCCCGTGCTGGGTTCTCAAGCGGGTATCTATGGTATTTCCGAATGGCTGCATTTTCTCGTGGTGGCCGGTGGCGTTGCCCTTTTGTCTTCGGTTGTCGGTGGTGCCTGCTGGAATCAGGCGAGCCGACTTCTACCCTTGGCACTCAGCGGGCAAGTGCTCGTGATTGAAACGCTGGCGGCGCTCGTTTTCGGTTTCTTATGGGAGCGCCGACTACCCGACGGCTACGAGCTGGCTGCCATTGCCTTGCTGGTCTGCGGTGTGGTCTGGTGTCTGAACTGTCATCGTGTGCCACTGCATTCCCCGACTATCCAGCCCAAGCACCGCCCCTGAAGTGACCGGCTCGCGTGCGTTTCAGGCCGGTAAACGAAGCTCCTTGCGCAGGCTCTTGTCAAACATCCCGGCAGGCGCAAAGCGACGCAGCATGCTGATTTGTCGGGCTGTCTTGCCGGCAGTGTAGCGACGCTTGGGGCGGGTATCGCTCGCCGCTTTAAGCACTACAGCCGCCACGACTTCCGGCAAATCGGCTTTCGGCATTACATCGGCGAGCAATGCCTTGAATTCTGCGCGGGCCTGATCGTATTCCTTCAATAGCCGTTCCGGCTCAATGCCGTTTTGATCAAAGACGGTTCGTACAAATGCCGGCTCGATGACCGAGACGCGAATATTGAAGGCGCGCACTTCGTGATCCAGAGATTCCGAATAACCTTCCAGCGCATGTTTGACCGCCGAATAATGAGAAGAGTAGGGCGCGGGTATCAGGCCCAGAATCGATCCGATATTGATAATGCGCCCCTGGCCACTTTCGCGCATCGACGGCAATACCGCATTGGTCATGCGGATGACGCCGAACAGATTGACATCAAACAACGCCTGCACCTGGGGTATCGAGAATTCCTCGGAGCCGCCTATCAGGCCAATACCTGCATTGTTGACCAGCAGGTCGATCCGCCCGGTCTGCGCAAGTACGCTGGAAACGAGCGCGCTGACCGAGTCATCGTTAGTTACGTCGCAAGTACGCATGGACACCTGCGTTGCACTTTCGCCAATCTTGCGGCTCGTGCCAAACACGTTATAGCCCGAGCGCACCAGCGCCTCGGCCGTTGCGCGACCTATACCGGATGATGCACCGGTGACAATGGCAGTTTTTCCGGAAGAAGTGCTCATGTGATGCTCCAGTGTTCAAAAGGCTGGGGGCCGACAAGTTGCTTATTTGGGGAATTTAAAACGCGGGTCACCGACACTTACCTGATCTTCACCACTACTTTGCCTTTGGCACGCCCCCGGGCCAGGTACTCAAGTCCTTCTTTGGCCTGCTCCAGTGCAAAGACCCTGTCAATGACGGGTTTGATTTGTCCGCTTTCAAGTAACACGGCAATCTTCTCGAGTTGAGCCCCCTGCGGGCGTACGAACAGAAACGAGTAGGCCACGTGGTGTTTTCTCGCACGGCGCCTGATTGAGTGGCTCATCAGCCCGAAGAGGAAAGTGAAGAAGACATTCATCCGGCGAGCCTTGGCGAACGCTTTATCCAGTGGCCCGACGAGGGAGATGATCAAACCTCCTGGCTTGAGGATGCCGACGGCTTTTTTAATCGTGTCTCCTCGCGTTGTACCCAGCACCAGGTCGTAGTCGCGCAATACTTGCTCAAACGCCTGCTTTTTATAGTCCACCACTTCATCTGCACCCAGGCTGCGCACCAGCTCTACATTGCCGGTACTGGTGGTCGTGGCAACGTTGGCCCCCAGGTGTTTTGCCAGTTGAATAGCGAAGGTGCCGATACCTCCAGCCCCGGCCGGTATGAATACCTTCTGGCCGGGTTGAAGATTGGCGTGTTCCTTCAAGGCTTGCCAGGATGTAAGCCCGACCATTGGAATAGAGGCCGCTTGTACGAAATCCAGATTCGTCGGTTTAAGTGCAGCAGCGCGCTCAGGAACGGCTGCAAATTCGGCGATGCTACCTTTGCCGAGGTCAAAGATACTGGCGAAAATGGCGTCACCCGCCTTGAAGCGGGTGACAGCTTTGCCTACTGCTATGACCACGCCGGAAAGATCACTGCCCATAATGGCGGGTAGTTCGTGTTTGAGGACGGCCTTGAACGTGCCTGTGGTAATCATGTTGTCGATCGGGTTCAACCCGGCCGCGTGAACTTCCACCAACAGTTCATCAGGCTTGATGGTTGGCAGAGGCACATGCGTTATCGCAATTTCAGGCGACTTGCCATAGTTTTCGAAGGTAAGTGCTTTCATGACGCTAGATTTCCAGGGTCGTCTGACAGTGATGGGTTGTTTTTAAAAAAACGATGTGCAGTTGAAGTTCGAACGCTTTATGCAAGGAACTCCAGAGCCGTTGAGACGAAGTCGGCGTGGTACTGAAAGACGCAACCGTGGCCCGCGTCTTGATAAACCACCAGTTGCGCCTGCGGGAGACGTTGGCTCATATCGCGACTCAACTCGCTTGCGACCATGACGTCGCTGTCCCCGACGACGATAAGTACAGGCATCCGCAGGCGTGCAAGATCCTGCGCTGGCTGTTTTCCCCAGGCTTTTATTGCTTTGAGTTGGCGAAGCAGCAAGCGAGGCGTCGGCGGCTTGTCGCGGTCGACGGTGCGTTCCTTCACCCTGCTCAAATAGCCTCTGCCGGCGCGTCGGCCATTGAGTGTGGAGGTGAAAAACATATAGACCTTGGGGTCTCGCAGCGTCAGCAAGCCTTTGAGAATAAGCGGCCAGGCCAGCGCACCTATGCGCTCTATACCGTCTCCGCCTGCCGGCCCAGTGCCTGCCAGAATAACCTTGCGTACCAGATCGGGTGCCTTCAATGCCAGGTCCTGGGCCACGAAACCGCCCATTGAAAAGCCAATCAGATCCACTTGCCTGTAGCCCATTGCCCGCACCAGCTCGAGGGTGTCCCGAGCCATCTCGCCTATCGTCAGCGGCGCGGTGCCGGTGGATAAACCAGCCCCGCGATAGTCGATGGCGATAACGTGATGTCGGGTGGCAAGACCGTCAACAATGCGCGGGTCGAAATCGTCCAGTACCGCGCCCCAATAGTTGAGCAACAAGAGCGGCACGCCACCACGCAAACCTGACTCGCGATAGGCGAAGGCAATGCCTGCGACTGTTGCGATTTTATTAGGCGCCTGGACAAACGACTGCGTCGAATGAGTCTGCAGATTTGAGCTAGGCATGATGCATACCCTGGTTTCAGGCTTTGGTCAGATAGCGCTCTGCGGCGTTCGCTTGCCGAATGTCCGACAGCAACCCTTGCCGCGCGCCATCAAGCGCGTCCCAACGACCCGCAACGTGCAGTGGCGGAATGGTCACCAGTTCGCGACGGTCGAAGCCCACCAGCGCTGCATCGACCAGTTCTTCGACGTCCATCACCTCGGGGAGGGTGTTGAGGTCGATACCGGCGCGCTCCCAGATTTCGGTGCGGGTAGCAGCAGGCAGGACCGCCTGGACGTACACACCCTTGGCTGCCAGTTCCAGGTTCAAGCCTTGAGACAGGAACAGCACATAGGCCTTGGTAGCACCGTAAACGGTCATGCCGAACTCTGGCGCCAAGCCCACCACCGACCCGAGGTTGACGATTGAACCGGTACCGGACTGTGCGAAGCGGGGGGCTACTGCGGCAGCGAGTCGTGTCAGTGCAACAATGTTCAGGGCGACGAGTTTTTCAATGGCCTCAGCGCTCTGCTCAATGAACCCGCCGGACTGAGCTATACCTGCGTTATTGATGAGGACGCCGATGCTGGCATCGTCGCGCAGGCGAGTTTCAAGCGCTGTGAGGTCGGCAGAGTTGGTCAGGTCGGCCTGAAGCACTTCGACAGCTACGTTGTTTTCTTCACTCAGCCGTGCTGCCAGAGCATCGAGGCGTGGCTTGTCACGTGCGACAAGCACCAGGTTGTGGCCGCGACGGGCAAATCGCTCGGCATAAATGGCACCGATACCGCTGGAAGCGCCAGTGATGAGAACAGTGAGGAGAGTAGTCATTGGTGATGTCCTGACAAGTAATGCAATGAGGGCAGCCAGGCGTTTGCGCCTGCGATTGTCGGTCACCCGGCAGGGCATTCGACGCTGACGCTGAAGGGCCCTGCCAATTGATCCTTGGCGTTATGATTACGATCTAAATCTAAGATGTCAACGTATAGATGTTGAGCGACATCAAAATGCGGCGAGGTCGTGCGCACCCTGTATTCAGAGGCGAGGAGGAAGGAGAATCGTGCGCGCGGTTGCTTTCGCCGTTCTGGAGATGCGGCGCAGATGGCGTTTCAGAGGGCGTTTCAGAGGGCTAAGTGGACGTGGAGGCACGGCCGCATTTGCGGAGCGCGGAGCGCTATGGTGTAAGCAAAAAAGACGCCATCGGTTTGAGTATCGATTCGGCCGAGACCACAGAGAGTTCATCCGGCTTTCTGTCGATCGCCAACGAGGCATACCCATGCGCAGTGCTCCAGGCGAGGAAGGTGCGTTGCTCAAGCACTGTCGGGTCTGGTTCGGCACCATTTTTTGCGACCCACGCCGTACGTATCGACTGACGAAGCAGTTGCAGCGTGGCTTCGCCCGAAGTGAGCAACCTGGGTAATGTGCGGTTGACCCCGCCCATTCCGAACATCAACCGGAAGTGCTGTGGGTAGTTTTTAGCGAAATTGACATAGCCTATCCCGCAGCCCAGTACACAGTCGTCAAGGTCCCGCTGCGCGGCGTGGATAGCGTCGACCATCCGTTCATAACCATCGGCCACCACCTCTGCCATCAGGTTTTCCAGAGAGCCGAAATGGTGTGCAGGTGCGGCGTGTGAAACGTTCGCCCGTCTTGCGCATTCACGCAGTGAGAGTCCTCGTATGCCTGCTTCCCCCACGATGTCCCAGGCCGCCTGCCGCAAGACGGTCGGCAAGTTGCCGTGGTGGTAAGTACGCGGGGTATCTGAGGTCGGCATGCGAAGCTCCCTGTCATGAAATAAAAGTTATACCGCCATCGTACAGCCTATCTTGTCACTGACAAGATAGGCTGCTCTAATTGCGTCAGGTCTTATGGCTGGCGCGGAGAATACCGATGAGCAAACTTACCAACAGGCTTCGATTATTGACGCTGCGTGGCACCTTCATGCTTGCCAGCCGTGTTCTACCGGGCCCCACCGGAAGATACCTTGCCCGACGTTTCGTGACACCCCACGCCGCCGGACGTGCCAAAGCTGCCGCTGCGCTCAGCGCATCGGCGGATGTGCAAACGGGCACTCTGGAACTGAACGGGATCAAGATCTGCACCTACGTGTGGGGAGATCCTTCCAGTCAACCTTATGTGTTGTTCTCCCATGGATGGTCGAGCTACGCGATGCGTTTTGTCGGCTGGGTGCCGTTGTTACGATCGATGGGCTATGCGGTGGTTGGTTTTGATCAGCCTGCTCATGGATTGAGCGCTGGCGATATCAGCCACATGACGCAGTTCGTGAAAGTGCTTCGGCACGTCGGCCGCCATTTTGGAAAACCAGCGGCCGTGATTGGCCATTCGATGGGGGCCTCGTCAACCGTATTTGCTCAGGATGAGCAATGGCGTCCCGAGCGCTTTGTGTTGATTGCACCGTATCTAGTGCCAGCCCAGAGCGTATTTCAACAGTTTGATAGCGTCGGTGTTGCACACAAGGTATTCGTTCCCTTTGAGGCAGACATACATGCTCTGACGGGCGAGCGTTTCGCGGACTACGACGCTTCTCTGCGACTACATCTGCTCGACCGCCCGGCGCTTATTGTTCACGACCGCCACGATCGTGAAGTCCCTTGGGAAAACGGTGCCCGGTTCGCAAAACTATGGCCCGGAGCGCGTTTCTTCACCACGGAAGGGCTGGGTCATAACCGACTGATTGATCATCCCTCCGTTACTGCTGAAGTGATGGAGTTTCTGAAGCCGGGTAGTCACTTGCCAACGCCGATTGAACCCTGACCTGGCTGGAGAGGCGGGCCATGGTTGCGCAAGCGGGAGGTCACTGTGAGTAATCATCATTTTTCCGATGAGTTGGCCGTGCTGGAAATCGTTAACAACGCCCATTTTTTCCGCCCTGGAAAGATGACGTCTGGTCAGCTTTACCTGAATTTGATTCGTCTCCAGCCAGCGGTTCCGGCAATAGGGGAGTTCATGGAGATGATTGATCATCTCGTGAAAGAAGGCCTTTTGATTTCAGGTGCCGTATTGCCCTGCGACGCTTCGTTTCCCTATGTGCAGCATATTATTTTCGGTCTTACCGACGTGGGCGAGGCTGCATTGCAAGCAACGAGGTTTCAGCTAGAAAGCGTCAACAGCTGAGCGCCTGCACTCAGCCCGAAGCCCCCCGCACACATGTTCCTGAAATCTGTAGTGCAAACGTTCCGCGCGCAATGCTTGCAGATTGTCGACCTTCAAAACTACATTAGCGGGGTTGAGGGCATTGCGACATCAGTCGATAAAAACAGGAAGCCCAGACTTCCGCGCCCTTGAGAGTGACAACTTCTTTCCCTCTGTTTTTGCACGACGATCGTGCGATGGCTGCCGCCTACGGTAACTCATTGAAGCAGAAAGAAAATGATCGAACCCGAACGAATTGTGACCCTGTCCCGTGAAGTGGAATCGCTGGCGACTCGTGGTGTCAGCGATATACAACTGATTACCCGCCAGACTCGATTGCTGGCAATAAACGCGCTGATCGAAGCGGCGCATGCAGGGAAAGCCGGTCGGGGTTTTGCAGTGGTGGCCGAGGAGGTGAAGAATATCTCCGAGCAGATATCAAAAATTGCCAGCGGTCTGACTCAAGACCTGCAAGCATCGGTCAATGAACTGACCGAACTTGGTAAGGGCATGTGTTTTGATGTACGAGGTCAGCGGCTGGCAGACCTCGCGCTGAACCTGATCGAAATCATTGATCGCAATTTGTACGAGCGCACGTGCGATGTTCGCTGGTGGGCGACCGATGCATCGCTGGTTGATGTACTGATGACCCCAACTGCGCAGAATCGCGCTCACTCCAGTGAGCGCCTCGGCGTCATTCTGGACAGTTATACGGTGTACCTGGACATCTGGGTTGCCGATACAACCGGCTGCGTGATTGCGTCCGGTCGGCCCGATACCTTCGGCAAGGTTATCGGCGCGAATGTAAATGATGCGACCTGGTTCAAGCAGGCGGTGCGGCACTCATCGGGCGATCAATACTTTGCCGGTGAAGTCGCTGTAGAGCCCTTGCTCAACGGCTCACAAACCTGTGCGTTCAGTGCAGCCGTGCGCAGTAACGCTGGCAAACACTCGCCTGTGATCGGCGTCATCGGGATTTTCTTTGACTGGAAGAATCAGTCGGACTCGGTGATCAATGGCGTGCGTCTGAGTGATGAAGAGCGCACCCGTACCCGAGTGATGATGGTCGATGCCAGCCACAGGATAATTGCCAGTTCCGACACCCAAAGCCCGTTGGGCCACAGTATCGATTTGCAGACCAGAGCGGGACAGGCCACCGGCTACAGCACACTGCCCAACAACAGCATTCAAGGCTATTCAATGACCCCGGGCTTTGAGACTTATCCCGGTATGGGGTGGCTGGGGGTGATTGAACAGCAGTTGCCTTAAGGGCCAGCAGGTTAGTCTGTTGAGGTGCTGTTGCGCTTTGACAGACGGCTCATGGCCGCGATAGGCGGCTGGGTGGCAATAAGCGTGGATGCCCCAGGGCACTTAAATGACCAGACAACGGACTGTCCATGCGGTCACAGCTTGAGGGCTGCTGGGTCATTCAACTCAAGATACCACTGCGCATAGGGTGTGTTTTCCACCTTGCACCGATTGAAATCCCTGGCCCCGTCAGTCCACCAGACGTCGCCGCGCTCGCCAAGCGCAACCTTGGCCTGGTGAACCCCGGCCCGGGCGGCTTTCAGTGCATCTGTATCCGTGCACGCCTTGGCTGCCTTGACCTTGCGCCGGGCAGCCATCAACTCATCCACGCGTCGCTGACGAACCTCTTCGCTCAGGGGCGGATTGGAACATCGCCAGAGCTGTCCCTTGACCACAAAATACCGGCCATCGGGTGTCGTAGGGTGCACGCTATCAATAGCCGCGAGCGGCAGCATCCGCGCCGATCAGGCCCGTCACTCGCCCGGCGAGCGTATCCAGCCCGAACGGCTTGGTCAGCACTTGTGTGCACGGCCGCAGGTGGCAGTCGTCCAGCACTGAAGTCTTGGCGTAGCCGGTGATGAACAGTGTCGGCAGACCCGGCCGGCAGTCACCCGCAGCGTCGGCCATTTCCCGGCCGTTCATGCCGCCCGGCAAACCGATGTCACTGATGAGCAGGTCGATGCGGGTATCTGACTGCAGGATCTGCAAGCCCGACTGGGCGTCGCCTGCTTCCAGGCAGTTGTAGCCCAGGCCGGTGATCACTTCGGCGACAAGCATTCTGACCGAGGGCTCGTCATCAACGATCAGAACGGTCTCGCCGGTGTGGTGCGCTGGCTCTTCGGTTATTTCGGGCTCGGCAGCGCGTGGAGCGTTTTCAGCAATATGGCGTGGCAGGTGCATGACCACGCTGGTGCCCTGGCCTTCAACCGACTCGACCCGTATCTGACCGCCGGACTGGCGCACAAAACCGTAGACCATCGACAGGCCCAGGCCGGTCCCGGCACCAATAGGTTTGGTGGTGAAGAACGGTTCAAACGCCTTGGCGACGGTGTCCGGGCTCATACCCATGCCAGTGTCTGTGACGCGGATGCTCAGGTGCTCGCCGGCAGGAATGCCATGGTCCGGGTCGGTGCATTCTTCAATGGACGCATTGGCTGTTTCGATGATGATGCGCCCGCCATTGGGCATTGCGTCACGGGCGTTCAGGCACAGGTTCAATAACGAACTTTCCAGCTGGGCATGATCGATCAGCGCAGGCCACAAGTCATCGTGGGCAACGACTTTTATATCTATTTCCGGGCCGACTGTGCGTGCAATAAGCTCTTCCATGTCCTGAATCAACACGTTGACGTTGGTGACTCTCGGGGACAGGTTCTGGCGTCGTGAAAACGCCAGCAGTCGGTGAGTCAGCGAAGCCGCACGCCGTACCGCGCCCTGAGCGACCGACACATACCGGTCTACATCGCCGACACGGCCTTGGGCCAGTCGTTTGGTGATCAGCTCAAGACTGCCGGAAATGCCAGCCAGCAGGTTGTTGAAGTCATGTGCGATGCCGCCTGTCAGTTGCCCGACGGCCTCCATCTTCTGTGAGTGGCGCAGGGCATCCTCAATCTGCTCACGTTCGAAAACGGCTTGTTCGATGCGTTGTTCCAGTGTCTGGTTGAGCTCCTTGACGGCTTCTTCGGCTGTTTTTCTTGCCGTTACATCAATGGAGGAGCCGATCAGGCCGATGACTTCGCCGCTGCCATTGAGCAGGGGGGCTTTGGTGGACAGCCATACCGCTGCTGAGCCATCAGCCAGATTGACCCGTTCTTCGATCTGTTCGGCGGCGTTGCTCTGCATGATCCGGTGGTCGGTTTCCATCAGGATCCGCGCCTGCTCCTTGTCATCCAGAAAATCCATGTCGGTCTTGCCGATGAAGAAGTCTGGCGGCTTGCCGATCAATTCAGCGGTGCCTCGGTTGGCAACCAGCATTCGGCCTTCCAGGTCCTTGGCGTAGACAACGCCTGGCACGGCTGCCGTGAATATCTTGAGCAACTCGTTCAGCCGGTCGCGCTCGGCTTCAGCGCCACGCCTGCTGTCGATATCAAGCACTACGCCTGGGCTGCGAACGGGCTTGCCGTGACTGTCGCGTTCAATTTTTCCGCTGGCTTCAACCCAGCGATAAATGCCGTCCTGGTGTCGAACCCGGTATTCGCATCGGTAGGTATCGCCGCCGAGCAGTGCCTCTTCGATAGCCTTGTCGACCCTGAGCGAGTCGTCGGGGTGAATGGACGCGGTCACCAGCTCAAGCGGCAGCCCTTTGGCACACAGCTTGGGGCACAGGCCGAATGTCCTGGCAAACCGCTCATCGCCCGTCAGTCGATCAGCAACGACGTCCCACACCCAGGTGCCCACCACTGCGCCTGAATCCAGGGCGAGTTGCAGCCGCTCGGCGGCTTCCTGCGCCGATGGACGGAGTGGCTGGGGGGCGAATGGCATGCCGCCGGAAACATCATTGCTCATTACTATCGACCCACTTGAACGCCTGGTTCACAAAGACTCAGTCATAGGGCAGCGCAGCAGCCTGAAAGTTGTACAAATTTTATTCTATTTTGTGCCTCAGGCCTTACAGGCGATCAGTGACACCTGATCATTCTATGGTTTTGGTCTGGAAGTGATATTAAATTAATATCATTTGATAGGTGTACTGTTTTCTATGGGGCACGCGCGGGGCCGTGCTTTCAGCCCATGCCGGGCTTGCCGAGCCAGCTGAAAGCACTGATATCACGAGGGGAGGGGTCTTTGTGCAACGTGCAGGCGCTGGTCCCGGTCAGGTGCCCAGCGCCTCGGCAGTTCTCAGTTCTGGCCGACAGGCGCAGGCAGGTTGGCAGCCTGCGCCGGAGACCAGCGGGTCATCGCATAAAACAGTGCGCCACCCAGGATGCAACCGGTGAACCAGGCAAAGTTGGCAATGGGCTTGAACCACTCGATAAAGGTAAAGCACAGACCGACCAGCGCCGTCAGCACTAGCGCTTTGACCGCGATCCAGTTCACGCCATTGGTGTACCAGTAGCGACCGCTTGGCGTGTCATTGAACAGGGCGTCGACATCAATCTGCTGCTTCTTTATCAGGTAGTAATCCACCAGCAGGATGCCGAACAGTGGACCGATGCAGGCCGCAAGCACGTCCAGGGTGTAATGAATCACTTCAGGGTTGTTGAACAGGTTCCAGGGTGTGATGAAGATCGACGCCACGGCAGCAATCATGCCGCCTGCACGCCAGCTGATGCGGCTGGGGGCGACGTTGGCAAAGTCGAAGGCCGGGGAAACGAAGTTGGCGACGATGTTGATGCCGACAGTGGCGGTCACGAAAGTAAATGCGCCGAGCAGCACGGCGGTGGTGTTATCGATACGCGCTACGGTGGCAATAGGGTCGTGGATCATTTCACCGAAAATCGGCAGCGTGCCCGACACAATCACCACCGTCACCAGTGAGAACGCCAGAAAATTCACTGGCAAACCCCAGAAATTGCCGCGGCGCACGTCAGCCATGCTGCGGCAATAGCGGCTGAAATCACCGAAGTTCAGGGTCGGGCCGGAGAAGTATGAGACCACCAGCGCGATGGCCATGACCACTTGCCCGAACGCCGCCCAGCCGGATAACTCTTTTTCAGCCAGGGTGAAACTGATGTTATCCCAGCCGGCGCGCCAGACAATCCAGCCTGCCAGCGCGAACATCACCGCATAAACGGCAGGACCGGCCCAGTCGATGAAACGTCTGATCGACTCCATGCCGGTCCAGAACACAGCAGCCTGAACCACCCACAACGCCAGAAAGCCGAACCAGCCAAGCCACGACAGCCCGAGAAAGGTCACGTTCTGATACGCAGCCAGTTCCGGGAAGAAGCGCAGAACCACGATCACCAGTGCGCTGGACGCCAGATAGGTTTGAATGCCATACCACGCCACTGCAATCAGCCCGCGGATGATTGCAGGAATGTTGGCACCGAAAACGCCGAAGGCCAGGCGGCAGATGACCGGGTAGGGCACGGCGGCTTGCTGGCTGGGTTTGGCGACCAGATTGGCAATCACTTGAATGATGCATATCCCCACCAGCAGCGCGATCAGCACTTGCCAACTGGCCAGGCCCAGAGCGAACAGACTGGCCGCGAAAACGTAGCCGCCGACGCTGTGCACGTCGCTCATCCAGAACGCCAGAATGTTGTACCAGGTCCACTTCTGCGGCACCGGCCCCAGATCATGGTTGTGCAGGCGCGGGCTGTATCCGGCCGGGCGTTGGTCTGTCATAGCGTTACTCCCTCGATGGATCGTGGCGGGATCGGGGTACGATCGATGATATTTTTGTATACGATCGTGTACGCAAAAGATGTGCCATACGTTTTTTCATAGGCAAAAAGTCAATGCGCGCTATGCCAGCTGGCGTTCCAGCCCAGAAAAGTCAGCACAGTGGGCACGTCCGTCATAGCGTTTAAAGCGCACACTAACGGAGCGCAATGGCCCATTTTCGGTGCGATTTTGCAGGCTGCCCAGCCCATAGGCGTTGCTTGGCGGCTTAGATAGCGCTATTCATCAAGTGGTACATCGGGCACTATTCCTGTATACGATCTGTACCGAAAAAGTGATCTGAAACCATGACTCGACCTGCCAGCGCTCCCTTGTTCCTGACGCCCGCTGCCGATGAAAAAGGCCGCGACGAGCAAATTTATCAGCACGTACTGGAAGCAATCGTCGAGCACCGGCTTGCGCCAGGCACGCGTTTGCCCGAGGACGCATTGGCTGAAGTGTTCGAGATCAGCCGGACCGGCATTCGCAAGGTCTTGCAGCGTCTGGCCCTGGAACGGCTGGTGACCTTGCGTCCCAAGCGCGGCGCAGAGGTCGCGCAACCGTCGGCGCAGGAAGCGCAGGATGTACTGGGTGCCAGACAGTTGATCGAACCCGCGCTGATGGCCGATATCGCCGCACGGGTAGGCGGCCAGCGTCTGGAATCACTGCGTACGCTCTGTGACCAGGAACATGAGGCGCAACACGCCGGGCGTCACAGCGAAGCTATTCAGCTGTCGGCGCGCTTTCATGTGCAGTTGAGCGCGCTGGCGGGCAATCAGGTATTGACCGAGCAAGTCGCACAGCTCACTACGCGTTCATCGCTGATCGTGGCGGTGTACGGTTCGCGGCGCAGCGTTGGCTGTGATTGTGGTCAGCACGTTGACTTGCTGACCTTGCTCGAAGCCGGGCAGGGTGAGCAGGCCCGCGAGTGGATGGCTGAGCATCTGCGCCTTATCCGCGCCAGCCTCAAGGTAGATGCACCGGTGAGCGAGACAGTGGATTTTCATAGCATTTTTAAACGGCGCTGAAGGAGTTCCGGTGCGTATTCAAGTAATCAACCCCAACACCAGCGAAGCCATGACCCACAAGATTGGCCTCGCGGCGCAAGCCATTGCGCGCCCCGGTACGCAGATTCTTGCGTGCAGCCCCGATGATGGCCCGGTGTCTATCGAAGGCCATTTTGACGAAGCGATAGCGACCCTTGGCGTGCTGGAAGAGATACGCAAAGGCCGTGAGCAACAGGTCGACGCGCACATCATCGCCTGTTTCGGCGATCCTGGCCTGCTGGCAGCCCGCGAGTACGCCAGCGCACCTGTTATCGGCATTGCCGAAGCGGCTTTCCATATGGCCAGTCTGATTTCCACCCGCTTCGCAGTGGTCACCACGCTGACCCGAACGCGGATCATCGCCGAGCACCTGTTGCAGCGCTATGGCTTCAGCGAACTGTGCACCTCGGTACGTTGTATCGATCTACCCGTACTGGCGCTGGAAGAGAGCGGGCCCGAACTGATCGAGTGCATGGCCGAACAGGCTCGGCGTGCGCGCGATGAAGAGGGGGCAGGTGCCATTGTACTGGGCTGCGGCGGGATGGCGGATTTGGGCAGGCAATTGAGTGAAGCGATTGGTCTGCCGGTGATCGACGGCGTGGCGGCGGCGGTGAAACTGGCAGAGTCGCTGGTGGACCTTGGGCTGAGTACCAGCAAGCACGGCGACCTTGCCGACCCCATCGGCAAACCGTTTAAAGGACGATTTGCCTACCTGAGCCGATAAAATGTGCGTTCGCAAATGCACTGACACACGCTTTGGGTGATGCTCCGCGGCACAAAGATCGGACGCAGAGCGTCCAGAACGGCATTCCCACGCTGGAGCGTAGAGAACGATAGTCTCAACGACCACTGTCTTCTGGACGCTCCGCGTTCTCTAGCGACGGAGCGTGTGGGGATCGCTCCCACGCTCCGCGTGGTAGCGCACTTCTGGACGCTCTGCGTCCGATCTTGCGCACCAAGGAGGCGCCTCACATGGCCGGCACACCCCCCGCAACCAGCGCTTCGGTTTCAGTATCCGGAAGCACAATGGTGTTGTTACCCGGAGTCAGAATCACCTTGCGGCAATCCTCTTCCTTCTTGTCGAACAGCTTGTAACCCTTCGCGGCATCTTCCAGCGACATGCGGTGGGTGATGATGGCTTCGGGTTCAAGTCGTCCGGCTTCGATGTGCTCAAGCAGTTCAGGCATGAAGCGATGGACATGGGTCTGGCCCATCTTGAACGTCAGGCCCTTGTCGAACGCATCGCCGAACATGAAGCCGTGGATAAACCCTGCGTAAACGCCCGGTACGCTCACCACGCCGCCACGCCTTACCGCCGCGATGCACTGACGCAATGCCTTGCCGCTGCTGCCTTCCAGCTTCAGCGTGGCCAGAATGGTTTCGGTGGTGCTGCCCTTGGCTTCGAAACCGACTGCATCCACCACACCGTCCACGCCGCGCATGCCAGTTGTCTGACGGATGATGGTGTCGGCCGGGTCATCGTCGTCATCGAAATTGATCGGGATCACACCATAGGTTTTCTGCGCGTAGGCCAGGCGATACGGGTGGTGATCGACCATGAATATCTTCTCGGCACCGAGCATTCTCGCGCATGCGGCGCTCATCAGGCCCACCGGGCCAGCGCCATAGATGGCAACGCTTGAGCCCTGGCCGATTCCCGCATTGGTTACCGCCTGCCAGGCTGTGGGCAAAATGTCGGAAAGGAACAGAACCTTCTCGTCAGCCAGTGTGCCAGGCACTTTGAACGGGCCGACATTGGCCTTTGGCACACGCACGTACTCAGCCTGGCCGCCGGGAATACCGCCATACAGATGACTGAAGCCGAACAGTGCTGCCCCTGGCGGAATGGACTTTTTGTTGATGATCGCGCCACGCCCGGTGTTGGTGGTTTCACAGGCTGCGAACAGGTCGATGTTGCAGAAAAAGCAGCTGCCGCAAGCAATCACAAAAGGGATCACTACGCGATCACCTTTCTGCACAGCAGTAACCGCCGGGCCAGTCTCTTCGACAATGCCCATGAACTCATGGCCGAATATGTCGCCGTGTTCCACCGTGGGTATCTTGCCGCGATACAGGTGCAGATCAGAGCCGCAGATTGCGGTCGCAGTAACTTTCAGAATGATGTCGTCGGCTTCTTGTATTTCCGGGTCCGGCACTGTGTCGACCTTCACACTGTTCGCGCCGTGGTAAGTCAAAGCTCTCATGATTAATCCTCGATGGCAGCAGAAGTTCTGATCCGTACTGAAGATGAACCATGAGGATTTTGTTGGTTCAGCGCGATTGGTCGATGCGGGACTAACGGTAGGTCAATTGCGAAACGCCGTCATGTCCTGCAACAGCATGCCCATCAGGCGGTTGGCACCGACGCTGAGCTGGCGACCCAGACGGCTGATCAAATGCGTCTGCGGGCTGCTGAACACCTCATGCTGCAAGGGCAGGGCGCGCAGTTTTCCGGCCTTTATCTCTTCCTCTACAACGAAGGTCGGCAGCAGCGTGACGCCACCCTGCATGGCGAAATGCTTGAGCATGGCGAAGGTGCTGCAGGTCAGGGTCGGTTGCACTGTGACACCCAGCTGATGTTCGGCTTGCAGAAGGATCTGGCGAATGCCGTAAGACACCGCGGGCAGCGCGACACGGTAGTGTTCCAGTGCCCGCAGCTCTATCGGAGCCTGCTCTTGCGTCAGCGGATGATCGGGTGCGGTGATCACGCACACTGGCTTGCGCTGATGGGCGTGAGAGCGGATTTTCGGGTCGGCAGCGGGGTTGAAGACCAGGCCGATATGCGCTTCGTCCTCCACCACCTGGCGAATCACCTCGTTGCTGCCACAAACGTTCACGAGCAGTTCGATGCGCGGGTATAGCTCGGAAAACCGGGCCAGCGGCTGCGCAAGGCTTTCAAGAAAACCTTCTCCGGACACCAGTGTCACCGAGCCGCTGTGCAGGCCCTTCAGCGCCTGGATCGAGTCCAGCAAGACCTCCTGCTGCGTCAGCCGCTGGCGGTAATAGGCCAGCACCTTGTCGCCTGCTTCGGTAGGTTTCACCCCTCGACGATGACGCTCCAGCAGGGGAGAGCCCAGCTCCTGTTCCAGTTGCGCGATCTGACGGCTGACCGCCGAAGGCGCAACGTTGAGGAAGTCGGCAGCAGCCCGGACGCTGCCCAGCCGCACGGCTTCGAAAAAATACAGGATGCGTCGATCTTGAACGAGGCTCATGGGCTTCCAGTGTTGCGCTAAAGGCAACATAAATTCGATTTTTGGATTATTGCTGAGAGGGGAGAGCGCTGTCCATACTCGAATCATCAGCACATTGCAGGCCGAAGGGGCCCGCAGCGTCATCCTCTAATTCGTACAAAATCTTTGATCGGGATGCAGACATGACTTTGAAAGCAGGTGTGATCGGATTGGGCAACATGGGCGGCGGCATGGCTGCCACGCTGGCGGGCAAGGGCTTTGATGTCAGCGGCTTCGACCTGTCGCAGGCTGCGCTGGCCCAGGCTGAAAGCAAAGGCGTCAAGCCGGTTGCCGACCGCAAACAACTGATTCAAGGCGTGGATATTCTGATCCTGTCGCTGCCCAAGGCCGAGCATGTGGAGTCGGTGTGCCTTGGTGCGGGCGGTATCAGCGAGTTCGGTCGCAAGGGCTTGATCGTGGTCGATACCACCACATCAACACCGGAAATGAGCCGTAAGGTCGCCGCCGAACTGGCCAAAACCGGCATTGCCTTTATCGATGCACCTGTCTCGGGCGGCCCGAAAGGCGCAGCTACCGGCACCATGTCGATGGTCATCGGCGCTGAAGATGCCGATCTTGCGCGCGCCATGCCGATTTTGGAAGGAATGAGCGGCACACGCGTGCACGTCGGCCAGTGCGGCGCAGGCAATGTGGCCAAGATCGCCAACAACATGCTCGCCGCCTGCCACCTGATCAGCACTGCCGAAGCCGTGGCGATGGCCGCGCGTGCAGGTGTCGATCCGGAAAAACTTCTGCAGGGCCTGAATGCCGGTTCTGGACGCAGCGGTGCCACGCAAGTGATGTTCCCGACCTGGGTACTCAACAAGGCCTATGACTCGGGTTTCACCATGGGCCTGATGCGCAAGGACGTCGGCCTGGCCAGCGATCTGGCGGACAGCCTCGACATGGACCTGCCGCTGTCGCGCGTCGTCGCGCAATTGTGGCAGGCCAGCAGTGAAACCCTGGCGGACAACGAAGACTTCTGCGCCATCGTGCAACGCACCGATGGCAAACTTTACGGTCATGGAGAATAAGCGATGAGCACTGCAAAAATTCTTGAACTGATGCGTCCTTACTGGGGCGATCGCAGTGTCATTGCCAGCTACGTCGGCGGCCAGTTCATTGAAGGCCACGGCGCGCCGGTTGAAGTGCGCAATGCCCATGACGACAGCCTGCTGCTGAGTTTTCCGGACGCCGACGAGTCGTTGGTCGATGTCGCCGACAAGGCCGCCAAGGCTGCGCAGCAGCAATGGTGGGCGCTGACCGCTCAGGCGCGGGGTCGCGCGATGTACCAGGTGGGCAATCTGATTCGCGAAGAGCTGGAAAACCTCGCGCAGATCGAATCCCTGACCGCCAACAAGCCGATCCGCGATGCCCGCGTCGAAGTGCTCAAGGTTGCCGAGATGTTCGAGTATTACGCCGGCTGGGCAGACAAGCTGCATGGCGAAATCATCCCGGTGCCGACCACACACCTTAACTACGTGACCTACGAACCGCTGGGCACGGTGTTGCAGATCACCCCGTGGAACGCGCCGATCTTCACCTGCGGCTGGCAGATCGCCCCGGCGATTGCGGCGGGTAACGCAGTCATCCTCAAACCGTCGGAACTGACGCCGCTCAGCTCGCTGATGGTCGGTGTGCTGATCGAGCGCGCGGGCGTACCGAAAGGGCTGGTCAACGTGATTGCCGGTTTCGGTCATTCCATCGGCCAGGCGTTCATTGCCAAGGCTGACATTCGCAAGGTGGTGTTCGTCGGCTCGCCAGCGACCGGTCGCCATATCGCCGTGGCTGCGGCGCAGCGTTGCATTCCTGCGGTGCTGGAACTGGGCGGCAAGTCAGCCAACATCGTGTTCGACGATGCTGATCTGGAAGTGGCTTTGCGTGGTGCTCAGGCGGCGATTTTCTCCGGTGCCGGGCAAAGTTGTGTCTCCGGCTCACGGCTGTTGGTGCAGGAATCGATTTTCGAGAAGTTCACCAAAGCGCTAGCGGTGGCGGCAACTCAGTTCAAGGTCGGCGACCCCGGCGACCCGGACACCCAGATTGGCCCGATCAACAATGCCAAGCAGTACAACCATGTGAAGAGCATGGTCGAGCGTGCATTGAAAGACGGCGCAAGGCTGGTTGGCGAGCAGGCCGATCCTATCCCGAACAAGCCGGGTTACTACGTCAATCCGACGGTGCTGGCGGGCACCAACGAGCTGCATTGTGCGCAGGAAGAAATCTTCGGCCCGGTGGTGGTAGCGATTCCATTCAAGGACGAAGAGGACGCGATCCGTATCGCCAACGACAGCCGTTTCGGTCTGGCCGGTGGTGTCTGGACCCGCGATGTCGGGCGCGCTCACCGCGTTGCAAAGCAAGTGCGAGCGGGGACCTTCTGGGTCAACGGCTACAAGACTATCCACGTCAGCTCGCCGTTTGGCGGCTATGGTGAAAGTGGTTATGGCCGTTCTTCCGGTCTGGATGCACTGCGCGAGTACAGCGAAGTGAAAAGCGTCTGGGTCGAAACCGCCGCCAAGCCTGCCGCCAGTTTTGGCTACGGCGCGAGTCTGGAGTAAGTACATGCCTATTTCAAAGACACTGATCGACGAAGCAACTGTCTGGCGCCGCACGATCCACGCTGCGCCGGAGCTGGGGTTTCAGGAGCTGAAAACCTCGGACAAGGTGGCTGATCTGCTGAGTAGCTTCGGCATTCAGGTGCACCGCGGTCTGGGCGGTACTGGCGTGGTCGGCACCCTGCGCAATGGCGACGGCCCGACTATCGGCATTCGCGCCGACATGGACGCCCTGCCGATTCAGGAGCTGGGCGACAGCGTGCACAAGTCGGCCCATAAGGGTTGCATGCACGCCTGCGGACACGATGGCCATACGGCGATTCTGCTGGCCACCGCCCGGCACCTGTCGGAAACCCGCCGGTTTGCCGGCACGGTGCATTTTGTCTTTCAGCCTGCCGAGGAAAACCTCGGCGGCGCGCAACGGATGATCGAAGACGGCCTGTTCGAGCGCTTTCCTATGGAAGCGATCTACGGTCTGCACAACTGGCCGGGCGTGCCTGCTGGCAAGGTGGTGATCAATCCGGGGCCGATGATGGCGTCGCTGGACACCTTCGAAATCACCCTGACCGGCAAGGGCAGCCATGCGGCCATGCCTGACAAGGGCAATGACCCGATCGTGGCGGCTGCCGAACTGGTGCTGGGGCTGCAAACCATTGTCTCCCGGCGCCTGTCACCGCTCGACTCGGCGGTGGTCAGCATCACTCAGTTCAATGCCGGTGAGGCGATCAACGTCATCCCGGAAACCGCTGTTTTGCGCGGCACGGTGCGTTGTCTGCAAACGCCGGTGCGCGAGAAGGTTCAGCAACTGATCGGCGAGTTCGTCGAGCGTTTGCCGACGGCCTTCGGGGTGCGTGGCGAACTGGTCTACAACGTGGGGTATCCGGTGACTGAAAACCACGTCGATGCCGCTGCTACGATCCGCCGCGCAGCGGTCGCAGCGGTGGGGGAGAACAACGTGCAGTGGGGCTGCAACCCGTCGATGGCCTCCGAAGACTTCGCCTTCATGCTGCATGCCTGCCCGGGTGCGTACATCTGGATGGGCGTCGATGGCGACAAACCGTCAGCGGCGTTGCACAACCCGTACTACGACTTCAATGATCAGGTCATCGAACCTGGCGTTGCGGTCTGGACCTCGCTGGTGGAGCAGTGTTTGCCGCTGAGTTGATGGCTCGCATACATATGCCGTAGGAGTGAGCTTGCTCACGAAGGCAGTGGTCCAGACGCCCTTTTTTATGGGGTTTACCGGCCTCTTCGTGAGCAAGCTCACTCCCACCGGGAGCGGACTCCGTCAAGGTGCTGCGAGCAATTCCACTGCAATACCGGATATGTCCGGCAGGCAGGTCAGCAGGTGGTCGCGCAGTTCCAGTACTCGCTGGCGCTTGAAGCTGTCCTGCAGCCAGACCAGGTAATAGGCATCCCCGGTGCCAACCGCCGAGTTGAACGGCAGAAAAACCTGGCCTTCGTTCAAGTCATCAGCGACCAGAAACAGATCGCCAATCGACACACCGTGCCCTCTGACCGCAGCGGTAATGCCCTGATCAAGCGTGTCGAACACCTTGCCTTTGCTCAACGTCACCTGACCAGAGAGGTCCATCCGGCTCAGCCAGCGCCGCCAGTCGCGGCGGTCGCTGGATGGATGGATAAGTTCAGCGGCCTGAAGCCTCTCTGTTCCCCACGGCTGGTCGCCTAACGTGTCTGCCGAGCAGATCGGAATCAGCCATTCATCGAACAGCTTGCAGGTTTCCACCTCGGCACCAAAGTTGCCATTGCCCAGCAGAATCGCGCAGTCGAAAGGCTCCGAATAGAAATCCACGCTATCAAAATCCATCCACACGCTGGAGAGCTGCACCGGCAGGGCGGGTGCAGGCTTTTTGAAGGACTCCAGCGCGTGTAGCAGCCAGCGCATGGTCAGGGTGGACGGTGATTTGAGGCGCAGATTCGCGCCCTGACCCCGGAAGGGCTGGCAAGCGTCCTCGATAATCCGGAAGCCGATCTTGAGCTGGCTGGACAGCCGCCGGCCCTCGTCACTGAGCGAAAGCCGCGGGCCATTGCGCTCGAACAATCGACAGCCAAGGGTTTCTTCCAGGGTACGAATATGGCGGCTGATGGCACTCTGGGTAAGAGAGAGCTCCTGCGCAGCACGCGTAAATGAGCATGATCGGGCCGCTACTTCAAAGGCTCTCAGCGCGTAAAGAGGCGGTATACGTTCAGTCATGTGATAACTAACCATGATTATTTGTCATAGTAGGTTACACCTTTTTCCATTTTTCCGCGCACGCGTCTCCGGTCAGAATCGCCGGCTCGTCCACTGTCGTAAAAATCAAACAATAAGGCGGTGTTCTTATCTGCTGCGTGCGTGAGGGAATATGCTGCCCAAGTCCGAAAAGCTGTTGCGCCAATCTGTTGTAAGACATTTGCTGGAAAGTGACACCGCCCTGGAAATGGGCTGGCGGGTTCAGGCTTACAGGCAGTTCGAGCAGGTGCTGAGTGACAAGGGCTTCCCTTGTCTGTTTGGACGCCGTGCCAACAAGTCAGGAAGTTGTCTGCTGCTGTTCATCCCCTGTGAGAATGAGCAACAAGCGCTACGTGACGGCATGGAAGAGTACGTGAAGTTCGTTAATGACACGCCACTTGAAGATCGCCTGTTCAACCCGTTGATTGTCATTTTCGAGAAAACCGATTTCAACACTTTGGCCGAAGAGCAGGCCTATGCCTGGGCCACCTTGCAGCATTTACATGACGGTGACCGAACGCCCTGGCCGGCCAAAGCCTGCACAGACCCTGAAGTGTTCGAGTGGACCTATCACTTCGCCGGACTGCCGATGTTCATCAACATGAGCTTTCCCCGTCACAGCGCGATGAAAAGCCGTTCGCTGGGTGGGCACATTGTGTTTGTGGTCAACCCTCGGGAGAACTTTGACGAGGTGGCAAGCGCCGAGACGGAAAGTGGTCGCAAGGTCAGGGAAAAGATTCGCCAGCGAATCGCCGATTACAACAACGGCGTGGTACCCGACACGCTGGGTTTTTTCGGCGACCGTAGCAGCCTGGAATGGAAGCAATACCAACTGTATGAAGAAGGCGGGCTTTCACTGTCCCGTTGTCCTCTGCACATCAAAGTCGACAAGACTGGCCATTTGAACGAGCGTTGAGTACCCATGGATATATCGTTGCTGCTGATCTACATGTTCAGCGTCTTCATGCTGATCATCACCCCTGGTCCGGTGGTGGCACTGATCGTCAATACCAGCCTGGCGTGCGGGCCGAAACGCGCGATGCTGACGGCGTTGGGCACCAACTGGGCATCACTGGTGCTGGTGTTGGTCGCGGCATTGATTCTGACGGGAACGCTGTCGGTGAGCGTAAGCATGCTCAACTGGATCAGCCTGGTGGGCTGTTTCTTCATCGCCTATCTGTCTATGCAGGCGCTGGAACAGGCGTTGCGTTACGCCCCGACGCCGCCTGAAGCAGCGCCAGCGCCGTTGCCTGCGCGTAGCAGGCACAGCGGGCTGGTGACCGGTTTTCTGGTCGGGATTTCCAATCCGAAGGACATCATCTTCTTCGTCTCGTTTTTTCCGCAGTTCATTCACGTCACCGAATCGTTCAAGGGCAGCATCGCCTTGTTGTCGTTGCTGTGGATCATCATTGATCTGTCGATCCTGTTCGCCTATATCTTCCTGATGCGCCAGAAACTGGCCTTGAAGTACAAGCGCAAGATCGAAGTCGCCTCCAGCGTAACCTTGCTGCTGATCGCGCTGGGCGGGATATTCTATTCGGGCTCGACACTGTTGAATCAGTAAACGCCTGCGCCGATCAGCACTCGATCAGATTGACTGCCAGCCCGCCGCGTGAAGTTTCCTTGTATTTGTCGTGCATATCCGCGCCGGTATCGCGCATGGTGCGGATGGCGTGGTCCAGCGAGATGAAGTGCTCGCCGTCGCCGCGCAGGGCCATTTGTGCAGCGTTGATTGCTTTCACGGCAGCAATTGCGTTGCGCTCGATGCAAGGGATCTGCACCAGCCCGCCGACCGGGTCGCAGGTCAGTCCCAGGTTGTGTTCCAGACCAATTTCCGCCGCGTTTTCCACCTGTTCGGGCGTGGCACCGAGAATTTCCGCCAGGCCAGCGGCGGCCATTGCGCAGGCCGATCCTACTTCGCCCTGACAACCCACTTCGGCACCGGAAATGGACGCGTTCTTCTTGCACAGAATGCCGACCGCAGCTGCGCTGAGGAAGAAACGCACCACGTCATCATCATTGGCCGTGGGCTTGAACTTCATGAAGTAATGCAGCACCGCAGGCACGATACCGGCCGCGCCGTTGGTGGGTGCAGTCACCATGCGCCCGCCCGCGGCGTTTTCTTCGTTGACCGCCAAGGCGAACAGGTTGACCCATTCCATGGCGCTCAGGGTCGAGCCGATCACGTTCGGGTTATCGAGGTTCTGCAGGCTCTGATGCAGGCGATAGGCGCGACGGCGCACGTTCAATCCGCCGGGCAGGATGCCGGTTTCAAGCAGGCCCTTGTCGACGCAGGCGCGCATCGCGGCCCAGATGACCATGATTTTCTCGCGGATTTCTTCCTCGCTGCGCCAGACTTTTTCGTTGGCCATCATCAGTTCGGAAATGCTCATGCCGTGGGTCTTGCACAGCTTCAGCAGCTGCGCGCCACTGAAAAAATCGTAGGGCAGAACAGTAGTGTCGTTGTCCAGCACGCCGCTGGCTGCCTGTTCGGCATCGATCACAAAGCCGCCACCCACCGAATAGTAGGTTTGCTCGTAAACTTCACCAGTCTTGCCGTAGGCGCACAGGGTCATGCCATTGGGGTGATAGGGCAGGTTTTCATTGAGCAGGCACATGTCCCGCTCCCAGACGAAGGTGATGGCCTGCTCACCCGCCAGCATCAACTGGTTATCGGCACGCAGCGCGTCGATGCGCTGGTTGACCTGGCCAGGGTCGATCTGGTCCGGCCATTCGCCCATCAAGCCCATGACGGTCGCTCGGTCGCTGCCATGACCGATGCCGGTGGCCGACAGAGAACCGTACAATCGCACCTCGATACGTTCTACGCTATGCAACCGGTCCTGGTTGCGCAGCTCGGTCACGAACAGAGCCCCGGCGCGCATTGGCCCGACGGTATGGGAACTGGACGGCCCGATGCCGATTTTGAACATGTCGAAGACGCTGATAGCCATCACGAAGGTCCTTCAGGTGAGATGATGCACGGGAATTTGGTATTCCCCTTTTTCTGTTACTCATCTTTGGCTTCGGCTGTCGAAACGACAAACGATTGTTGCTATGCAACGCTTTAGCGGAACTCTTCAATGAGCAGAATCTTCAACGCACAGATGCACGCCTGGTTACAGGTGTTCGCCTGCGCAGCCCGACATCTCTCCTTCACCCGGTGTGCCGAAGAGCTGCACGTCACCCCCGGCGCGATCAGCCAGCAGATGCGCCAGCTTGAAGAGCGCTTGGGCTTCGCGCTGTTTCACCGGATCGGGCGCGGGCTGGAGCTGACCGCCGAAGGTCAGCGTCTGGCGGTGGTCGCCAACGAGGTGCAGAGCCGTATCAGTGAAGAGCTGCGTCTGCTGTATTCCGGGCGCATCGGCGGGGTGTTCAAGTTGCGCTGCATCCCCTCATTCCTCAGCAAATGGCTGATGCCGCGCCTGCCACGCTTGCAGGAAGCGTTTCCGGACATCCAGTTGCGGATCATCGCCGAAGATAGTAGCGGGTCGTTGCGCGATGACGATTTCGATCTGGCCATCGACCTGAACGACGGCAGCTATCCGGGGCTGTCGACCACTCCATTGCTGGAAGAAGAGCTGTTTGCGGTCTGTTCGCCAAGCCTGCTGGTGGGCAAGCCGCCACTCGATACGCCCAGCCAGCTGGTGCATTTTCCCTTGCTGCATGACATCACTGCCTGGCGCGGCAGCTACGAATACGCTGAGTGGGAGTTTTATCTGACCGCCATCGGCGCTGATGGTATCGACGTGCGCCGTGGTCACACCTTCAACCGCAACCACCTGACCATCGACGCCGCGCGCATGGGCATGGGCGTGGCAATTGCCCGCAAAGCGCTGATTACTGATGAGCTGGAACAAGGCTTGCTGATCGTGCCGTTCGGGCATCCGATCAAGGCCAGGAAGAAATACGTCCTGGCCTATCGTGAGGGTGCGCTCTCTACTCCGGCACGCCGCGCCGTGCATGACTGGCTGGTGAACGAAGCGGTGATCTAGTCCGCTCCGGAATCAATGAAACATCTCGGCAATCAGCACGGCGCCGATGAAGGTACCGAAGTTGGCCAGGAACGATACCAGCACAATTCGCCAGCCCAGACGGCGGAAGGCTTGCAGGTCCTTGGCAATCGACAGGCCGGCAAAGGTCAGCATCGGGGTAATGACCGCCAGCATGTTGATCGAACTGGTCATCCGGGCAATCTCGGCTGCCCAGGGGCAGGCCGGTGAAGTCAGGAACATCGCCACCAGCGACACCATGCACACCGCCGGGATCTTGCGACGGATCAGGTTGCACAGCGCTTCGCCGACGAAGGCACAGAAAATCATGATGCCCATGCCGGTGAATGCATCGGCCGACAGCGTCTTGTAGCCGACATAATTGGCAATCAGCGCCAGTGCACCGGCGGCCAGCCACGCACTGATCTTGCCCGCCCAGCCCAGTTCCGGAACCTCCAGCGACACATCGCCGTGGCGCAGGCCTTCATCAGTCATGGACGCCTTGGTGGTGCGGCCGATCAGCGGCTCCAGCACCCGATAGCCCCACACCGCCAGTGGCAGGGAGATAAACAGGGTGAAGTAGGTGCCGATGGTGGTGGTGATCAGGTTTGATGCCGCCGCCAGCGTCATGACCTCCTTGGCGACTTCCGGTGTCTGTTGCGCGGCAATCGCCCCGGCAGCGGCGGCCATCATGCTGCCCGAACCGATGCCCGAGCCCATCGCCAGCGAATTGGGATGGAAGATCCCCAGGCTGGCGATAAAGCCTGCAACGATGGCAATGAACAGCGCACCGAACAGGGTGCCGGTCAGGTACTCGGCCAATACGCCGCGGCCTTCCGGGGAGTCCATGCCATAGCGCTCGCCGATGATTGCCAGACTGGGCTCGCGGCCAACCGAGAACGTCGCGCCGATTGCCTCACGCTTGATGCCCAGCAGCAGCGCGACCGGCAGGCCGAGCACCACGGTGCCGACAAAGTGACCAAACTCCTGAAACACCAGCGCCCATCCCGAGGCGAACACTACCGGCAGCGATCCGCCGACGACGAGACCGAGTTTGGCAATGAAAATCAGCAGGGCGGGTTGCAGGATCGAGGCCGAGCGCAGCTGGATGCCGTGATCGATACCGATGCTGCCTGGCAGGCGGCGACTGGCGATCCCGACCATCGCACCCAACAGCAGCGCCCACACCATCGGTAGCAGCACCACCTTGCCGGGGCCCAGCGGGATACTGATGGCACCGATCATCTCGGCAATGATCAGGATAACGGCGGCCCAGAGATACAGCTTCACCGTCGATGAAACGGCCTGATTGTCGCCCGACACTGCAGCGTGTGAGTTTTGCATGATGATCCCCTTGCCTGCTGAATGGCCTTTTTCAGGCCTTATCAATCGTTATTCTGTTTTTCAGGTCGGCGCGATGAGGCGCCAGGGCAGCGTTGGAAAGTCCATGAAGTCATGGAGGCCGTTATCCGGCCGAGTATTTTTATGAAGTCTGAATGTGATCCAGACCCAGGCTGCTTCGAGCCTTTGCAAGGGGATTACAGGGTGCGTTATTTGAAGGGATGAGCCTTTGAACACGGCACTTTGCTGTCCACACGCAATCGCAGTATGCATAGCGCGAGGTTGCACACCAATATTGCGAATTTTATTTATCGTTGCGTTAAACAGAACACAGAAAGGGCTGCACCGCCCTTGAAAGTGACTATCGTGCGACGCTCCGCGTCGCATGCCGTTCCGGACGCTCTCGAAGGCTTGGCTATCGTGCCGACGCTCCGCGTCGGTATGCCGTTCCGGACGCTCTCGAAGGCTTGGCTATCGTGCCGACGCTCCGCGTCGGTATGCCGTTCCGGACGCTCCGCGTCCTCTTTTTTCGACGCAGAGCGTCGAGAGCTGCATTCCCACGCAGAGTGAGGAACGATCATCTTAACTATCGTGCTGGCGCTCTGCGCGGGCATGCAGCTCTGGTTGCTCCCACTAGTAAGCGGGACTGCTCAGCTCAAGCGCCTTGGCGCATTCCTCCAGCGAGCGCCGCTGGGTGTCCGCATACAACTCCAGTTCGTTGAGCGTATTGCGCCCCAACGCCCGCTCAAAATCCTGCTGGTTCGAATTCGTCGCGTAATGCGCCTGTGCGTTGTCACCCAGGTTGGACTGGAAGATGCCCGCCGCACTGACTGGCAGAAAGTCTTCATACACCAGCGGCTCGAAGCGCACATGACCAGCTTCCACAAGCTGCTCCAGACTGCCGGATGCGCGCTCGGCAACACCTGATTCAGTCGGAAAATAGCGAAAGTAGGCCAGCCCCTGTCTACGCATTTCATGATGACTGTCCGGAAAAGCCTGAAATGCCTTTTCCAGCAATTCTGCATAGCGCACGGCGTTGGCTTCGTTGGGAAACTCACCCAGTTCGTCGCGAGCTTCGTTCAACAGCCGGTCATACAGCGCGCGACCTTTGGGCGTCAGGGCTGCGCCGCGCTGTTCGATCTCGCCGAAACGTGCCGAATGACTGCCTGACTGACTACCCCCCTGACCAATGAACGTGATGGGTTCTTCAAGCGCCTTGAAGCTGGTCTGGCGCAACAGAATCGGACACTGGCGACGCGGTGGTCCTTCAACCACGGCCTTGGGCGTGATGCCTTTGCCGGGCATGCCGCTTTGCACCGCATCGATGTCCAGCGTACGCGGGGTGAGGTGGTTGATATGCGGACCTCGAAATGCCACCACATCAGCGATCAGGCGATGTTGAGTGTTCAGCTTCTGGTACTCGTCGAGCGAGACCGTCGCCGTGTTATGCCAGCGAAAGGTTTCCAGCGCCTGCTGAATGAACTCTGCAGCGTCGGGCTCGCTCAACCCGCCGTCTGTCTCATGCTTGTCGATCAACGCCAGGGCACCGGGCGTGAAGATTCTGCGCTTGGCCAGCACCTGACTGGCAAACTCGCGCAGGCTGTCACTCTCGATCAGTTCCAGGCGCAACAGTGAGGTAAACACGCGAAACGGACTGACCTGCAACGCCTGTTCATGCACGGCACGAAAAGCTGTGGAGTGAACCGGCACACCGGCTTCGCTCAGGTCGTAATAACCGACCGGCTGCATGCCCATCACCGCAAACAGGCGGGCGAGGGTGGCCAGTTCCTCAGCCGTACCGACGCGGATCGCACCGTGGCGTTCCATGTCCAGCCGCTGGATCTCGCCTGTCTGGCGCAGGCTGCTCAGCACCTGGCTGTCGCGGCTCATGACCTGCGCGTTGACCTCGCTGACCAGCGCCATCAGCGTGCCGTACAGTGGCACTTCGTGCTGGTACATCTGCGACATGGCGCGAGAAAAGCCCGCGCGGATCTGGTCCGGGTCGGCGAAGCGTGCAGTGCTCATCAGGATTTTTTCTCCATACGTGTTCAAGCCAGCGCCGCCAGGCAACGCTCGAAAATATCCAGCCCCTCGTGCAGAACATCGGGCTCGATGGTCAGCGGGATCAGCAGGCGAATAATGTGCCGCGCCTTGCCGCTGGGCATCAACAACAGGCCAGCGTCCCTCGCTGAGGCCAACAGGTCGGCAAGCTGCCGGGTCCCGGGCTGGCCATCCGCTGTGATCAGTTCGACACCGCGCATGCAGCCCACGCCGGTCAACCTGCCCAGGTACGGCGACAGCTTGCCTGCCTGCCAGGCGTTGTAGCGCGAAACAATGGCGTTTTCCTGCTGTTCACCCCAGGTGGATAAATTGGCATCAGTCATCTGCGCCAGCGAGGCCAGGCCCGCAGCGCAGCCAATCGGGTTGCCGGAATAGGTGCCGCCCAGCCCGCCCTTGGGCAGGTTGTCGAGCAAGTGCTTGCGACCAACCACGGCACCCAACGGAATGCCGCCCGCGATGCTTTTGCCCAGCAGGATGAGGTCCGGCTCGATGCCCAGCCGGCTGAACGCAAAGCGCTGCCCGGTACGGCCGAAACCGGACTGAATTTCGTCGGCGATCAATACGATGCCATGTTCATCGCAGAACGCTCGCAGCGCCTGAGCAAAATCCGCCTCCATGGCCAGAAAACCGCCTTCACCCTGCACCGGTTCGAAGATGATGCAGGCCACGTCGTTGACATCGATCTCTACGCTGAACAGTCGGTCCAGTGCCTTTAGCGCCTGCTCGGTGGTCACGCCGTTGTCCTTGCTGGGAAACGGAATGTGAAAGACCGGGCCGGGCAGCACGCCGACTTTCTGTTTATAGGGCGTCACCTTGCCATTGAGGTTCAGGGTTGCCAGTGTTCGGCCGTGAAAGCCGCCATCGAAGGCAATCACAGCCGTGCGCCCCGTTGCGCCACGTACGATCTTCAAGGCGTTTTCCGCCGCTTCCGCACCGCTGTTGGTGAGCATGCCGCTTAGCGGGTAACTCACCGGTACGAACTCCGTCAGTTGCCGCATAAAGCGGATATACGGATCGTGAGGCGTAGCGTTGAAGCAGTAGTGGGTCAGCCTTGCCGCCTGATCCTGAATGGCCGTGACCACCTGCGGGTTGCAATGCCCCAGATTGAGCACGCCGATACCGCCGACAAAGTCGATGTAGCGCTTGCCGGTGGTGTCCCAGACCTCGGCATTGCGGCCGTGGGATAACGTCATGCTGTGGACAAACGAAATGGATTCGCTGATGTGTTCGCTCATCGGCCTGGCCCTGACTCCGGTGGATCATGATGGCCTTATCCAAACAAACATCGGGCAACGCTCGCAAACGAAATAAAATCACCGGGTCATTCCAATAATTCCCGATGTAGCGGCGTTCATTGCTGTTAATGGGAGGCAGTTCATTCCTAAAAGGAATCATGTTTTTCAAAAACGTCGTTTGTGGGCCAGTCCCGAGTGGATCAATACTGGGTTCATCAGTGATTTCCACCGTTTCCATGACAGGAGAATCAACATGGTTGCCGAGTTATTAGCATGTCTGGGCGTGGCGAACAGTGCCCACACACAAGGGGACTATCCGGTTTACACCCCGATTGATGGCAGCCAGATTGCCTCGGTCACGCTTGAAGGCAAGGCGCAGGTCGTGGCGCGCATAGACAGCGCCCACAGCGCGTTTCTGAAGTGGCGCACAGTACCGGCACCGCGCCGTGGCGAGCTGGTGCGGATCTTTGGTGAAGTGCTGCGCGAACACAAGGCTGACCTGGGCGAACTGGTGTCGGTCGAAGCAGGCAAGATCACTCAGGAAGGCCTGGGTGAAGTCCAGGAAATGATCGACATCTGCGACTTCGCCGTCGGCCTGTCGCGCCAGCTGTATGGCCTGACCATCGCTTCCGAACGTCCCGGCCACCACATGCGTGAAACCTGGCATCCGCTGGGCGTGGTCGGGGTGATCAGCGCCTTCAACTTCCCGGTTGCAGTCTGGGCCTGGAACACCACGCTGGCGCTGGTCTGCGGCAACCCGGTGATCTGGAAGCCTTCAGAAAAGACTCCGCTGACCGCCTTGGCCTGCCAGGCGCTGTTCGACAAGGCGCTGAAGATTTTCGGCGATGCACCCGCAGCGCTTGCCCAGTTGGTGATCGGTGATCGTGACGCTGGTGAAGCGCTGGTCGATGACCCGCGCGTACCACTGATCAGCGCCACCGGCAGCACCCGCATGGGCCGCGAAGTCGGTCCGCGTGTTGCTGCCCGTTTCGGGCGCAGCATTCTGGAGCTGGGCGGCAACAACGCGATGATTCTGGCCCCCAGCGCTGATTTGGACCTGGCCGTGCGCGGCATTCTGTTCAGCGCCGTGGGCACTGCCGGTCAGCGCTGCACCACGCTGCGTCGTCTGATTGTGCATCGCTCGATCAAGGACGAAGTGGTTTCCCGGGTCAAAGCGGCCTACGCCAAGGTGCGTGTCGGTGATCCTCGTGAAGGCAATCTGATCGGTCCGCTGATTGACCAGCAAGCATTTTCCGCCATGCAGAATGCGCTGACCAAGGCGCGCGACGAGGGCGGTCAGGTGTTCGGTGGCGAGCGTCAGTTGCAGGACCGATACCCGAACGGCTATTACGTTACACCGGCCATCGCCGAAATGCCTGGGCAGAGCGAAGTGGTGCGTCACGAAACCTTCGCGCCGATTCTCTATGTGCTGGCCTATGACGACTTCGAAGAAGCCTTGCGCCTCAACAACGAAGTGCCTCAGGGGCTGTCGTCGTGCATTTTCACCACTGACCTGCGCGAAGCCGAGGCTTTCCAGAGCGCGGCGGGCAGCGACTGCGGCATCGCCAACGTCAACATTGGCACAAGCGGTGCAGAAATTGGCGGTGCATTCGGCGGTGAAAAGGAAACCGGTGGTGGTCGTGAATCCGGCTCCGATTCGTGGCGCGCTTACATGCGCCGGCAGGCCAATACCGTCAACTATTCCCGCGAGTTGCCATTGGCCCAGGGCATCGTTTTCGACTGATCTGTACCAGGCTATTACTTGAAGGGCATTGCTGGAGTTTTTCGATGGTGCAGTTTGCTGAAGGCTGTCTGTGGGAACAATTGACTCCGCAACGTCCGGTCAGTCCGGCCTTGATTGGGGAACGAAGCGCCGACGTGTGCATCATCGGCGCAGGTTTCACCGGTTTGTCGGCGGCGTTGCGGTTGCTAGAAGGCGGCAAATCGGTGTGCGTGGTCGAAGCTCATCAGGTTGGTCATGGCGGCTCCGGGCGCAACGTCGGTCTGGTGAATGCAGGCACCTGGGTGGCCCCCGACGAACTGGACAAGGTATTGGGCTGTGTCGAGGCCAGCCGCCTCAATAGCGCATTGGGCGCGGCTCCGGCGCTGGTTTTTTCGACTATCGACAAGTACCGCATCGAGTGTCAGGACACCCGCACCGGCAACCTGCACATGGCCCACAATGCAAAAGGACTGGCTGATCTGCGCAGCCGTGCCGAGCAGTGGCAGCGGCGTGGTGCCAGGGTCGAACTGCTGACCGGAAAACCCTGTGAAGACGCCTGTGGCACCGCCAAGGTCAGCGGGGCGTTGCTCGATCACCGTGCCGGTACGGTGAACCCGATGGCGTATGTGTCAGGCATGGCGCTCAATGTTGTGGCGCTTGGCGGTCAGTTGTTTGGCGAGTCTCCCGTCAACGGGCTGCAACGCACTGCGGATGGCTGGAAAGTGTCCACCGCCGCGGGCAGTGTGCGCGCCGAGAAGGTCATCATTGCCTCCAACGCCTACACCGAAGGTGAGTGGACCGACGTCAAGGATCACATCTTCGCAGGCTACTACTATCAGGTCGCTTCACAGCCGCTCAGCGGCAGCGAGCAGGCGGGCATTCTGCGTGGCGGGCAGGGTTCCTGGGACACGCGCACGGTGCTCAGCAGTATTCGTCGCGATGCCCACGGGCGACTGGTGCTGGGCAGCCTTGGCAACGCTTGCAATTATCCGCTGTGGTTTATTCGTCAGTGGGCTGATCGCATCCAGCAGCACTACTTTCCCCAGTTGGGGCGGGTTGAGTGGCAGAGCACCTGGACTGGCCGCATCGGTTTCACCCCAGACCACTTGCTGCGTCTGTTCGAGCCTGCGCCCGGCTTGCTGGCCGCGACCGGTTTCAATGGCCGCGGCGTGACCACCGGAACGCTGGTGGGAAAATGCTTTGCCGATTACCTGCTGAGCAACGACGCAACTGCGCTGCCGGTGAGCTTTTCCAGCAGCAAAAAGGTCTCGGCCAATGGCCTGCGTACGCTGGCTTACGACGCCGGTTTCACGCTGTATCACGCTGGCCAGTGCTTACGCGTGGTGCTCTGAGCCGACTGGCTGTCAAGCCATTCTGCTTTTGATTCGCAGCTCCGCACACAGCCCGCCCTGCGCTGAATTGCGCAGGTGCAGGCTGCTTTCCAGTTTGCGCACGATCATGTCGACGATCGCCAGCCCCAGCCCAGCGCCATTGCTGTGGCCCTGACTGTAGAAGCGTTCAAAAAGGCGTGCTTTCTGTTTCTCGTCGATACCCGGCCCTGCGTCTTCGACTGACAAGTACGCGCTGCCGTCTTCCTGGCGGTTGAGAATCACGCGAATCTCGCTGGCCGGCGGGGCGAAGTTGAGCGCGTTGGTCAGCAGATTCTGCAGCGCGATGGTGATGGCTGATGGGTCGCTGTGGATCACGCAGTCATCGCCCGCCTCGAACACCAGATCGACACGTTTCTCCAGTGCCAGCGGCGTCAGCTCGGCCATTTCCTCGCGCACCAGGGTGTTCAGTTCAAAGGTTTGTAACTGGCTGACTTCAAGGCGCGGCTCAAGTCTGGCCATCGTCAGCAACTGGCTGGCGAGACGGGCGGCGCGGTCGACGCCGTGCACGAGAAAATCCAGCGCTTCAAGACGCTGTTCCGGGGTTTCGGCCTGGCGTGCGTTCTGTGCGTGGATACGCAGAATGGTCAGCGGTGTACGCAGTTCGTGGGCGGCGTCGGCGATAAACCGCCGCTCGCGCTCCAGCACGCTTTCGATCTGGGTCAGCAGACGGTTAAGCGCGTGTTGCATGGGTTCCAGCTCTTTGGGCAGCGGTGTCAGATCAAGCGGCTCAAGGCTTTCGGCATCGCGTTGGCGGATGACCCTGGCCATCGACTGCAACGGGCGCAGGCCCCAGCCGATCGCCAGCCAGATCGCGACCACCAGCAGCGGCACGCCGATCAGCGTCGGCCACAAGGTATGGCTGACAATGCGCTGAATCAGGTCCTGGCGTACATCATCGCGCTCACCGACCCAGATCAGGAAACCCTGCTGCGGGTCGGCCAGGAGAAAGCCGCACCACTCATGCCCGTTCTCGACCAGATCATGCGAGCCTTCTTCAGCGGGAGGCGCACTGAGCAGCGGCGCTTCGGCCGAACGTACCAAAAGCTCGCCCGACGTGCGCCAGACCTGAAACGTCAGCCGGGTTTCGTACGGATGGGCAACGCCACTGGTGCCGACCCGGCTCATGGCCTGATCGAACGCCTGGTACAGCTTGTCCAGATCCTGCTCACCCGCAGCGCGCTGGCGCAGCACACCTTGCAACAGGCGCGCGCTCTGGGCCAGTTGCGCATCGTAGACTTCTTCAATTTCGTGATGACTGTCGCGCAGCGCGAGCAGGCTGATCGCCAGGTCGCCGAGCAGCAACAGCACCAGCACCGGGACCAGAATGCGCGCGCGTACCGAGGTCATGCCTTGAGCTCCAGCAGGTAGCCGACGCCGCGCACGGTGCGGATCAGTTCGGTGGACAGTTTCTTGCGCAGGTTGTGAATCAGCACTTCCAGGGTGTTGCTTTCGACCTTGTCCTGCCAGCCATACAGGGTATTGGACAAGCGCTCGCGGGTGACCACCTTGCCGGGGCGGATCATCAATTGGTGCAGCAGTTGATATTCCATTGGCGTCATCGGCACTTCGCTGCCCTGAAAGCTGACCTGCTGCGACGCCGGGTCAAGGCTGATGCCGGCGTGTTCCAGCAACGGCTGCGCACGTCCCTGGCTGCGTCTGAGCAAGGCCCGGACCCGGGCTTTGAGTTCGTCGACGTCGAACGGCTTGATCAGGTAGTCGTCGGCACCGGCGTCCAGACCGGCAATGCGGTCGGCGGTGCCGTCGCGCGCGGTCAGGATCAGCACCGGCAGGGCGAGTTCTTCGGCGCGCAACTGACGCAGCAGGTCGAAACCGTCCATGCGCGGCAGGCCGAGGTCGAGCAGCAACAGGTCGAAGGGTTCGCTGCGCAGGGCGTGCAGCGCGCTCAGCCCGTCTTCCAGCCAGTCCAGCGTGTAGCCCTCGGTATTCAGGGCCACACGGATGCCTTGGCCAATCGCACGATCATCCTCGACAAGAAGCAGACGCATAGGGTTGTGACCAATGAATAGGGTGAGAAGGGCGCCATCATGCCGTCAGCAGGCAGCGTCGCGAAGTGCCGTGTGTCCGGGAAGATGTTACGAGCTGTTGCGTATTAAGCTTTTCCTAAGACTGGTTTCGCACAGTAGGGGCTCCTTAACTGCCTGTGAGTATCTGTCATGCGTAAAGTCCTGCTGGTTTCCCTGTTGCTGGCCAGCCCGCTGGCCCTTGCCGGTCCGCAATGCACCACCGCTGAAAAGTCCCAATGGCAGGATCAGGCCAAATTCCAGGAGCAGCTCAAGGCTCAGGGTTACGAGATCAGCAAGTTCAAAGTGACTGACGGCAACTGCTACGAGATTTACGGCTTCGACAAGGACAAGCGCAAGGTCGAGATCTATCACGATCCGGTCACCGGTAAAGCGGTCAAGACCGAGATCAAGTAATGAACCGGGTTTCCCTGCGCCTGTGGGACCCGCTGGTCAGACTGTTTCATATCTCGATCGCGGGTGTTTTCGTTGCCAATTACTTCTTCAATGAGGCGGGTGACGACTGGCACGTCTGGCTGGGCTATTACGCGGTTGCCTGGGTGGCGGTGCGAGTGGTGTGGGGATTCATCGGACCAACCAGCGCGCGCTGGAGCGATTTCTGGCCAAGCCCGGCGCGCCTGCGTGCGCATGTCCGGTCGCTGATCAACCGGCAGCCGGTACACAGGCTCGGTCATTCTCCGCTGGGTGCGCTGGTCATGGTACTCATGATGGCGCTGATCTTCGGCATGGGCCTGACCGGTTTTCTGATGGAGGAAGTCGATGCCTTGTGGGGTGCCGACTGGCCTTTGCAGGCTCATGAACTTCTCGCCAATACATTGTGTGCCCTGGTAGTGCTGCACATGGCCGCGGCCATCTTCGAAAGCTTTCAAGTGCGTGACAACCTGCCCTTGTCGATGCTGACAGGCAAACGACGTCCGTTACCTGAAGATCGCCATCGCTGAAACCACCTCCTTGCCCTTCATCACAGTGATGCCTCCTGATGCGTGTTATTTCCCGAAACCTGACTGCATGGAGCGCAGGCCTGATTGTTGTAGTGATTTTTCTCAGTGCATGGCTAAGCCATCCACAGCACCGGATATCTGCCTTTGCCGTGAGCGCAGCGCCGGTCGACGCTGAAAGTGTGGCGCCCACGGCATCCTACATTTCGCGTTTCGCATCTTCTGATCTGGACGATTTCGTGCATTCGTCAGCCGTGACGGCATTGCCTGGCGGCGACCTCATGTCGGTGTGGTTCGCCGGTTCTCGCGAAGGGGCGGGAGACGTTGAAATACGTACCTCGCGGTTCGATGCGTCCAATGGTGAGTGGGGCGACGAGCAGGTGCTGGCGACCCGCGCGTCCACTCAGTCAGGTACCGGCAAGTACATCCGCAAACTGGG
This sequence comes from Pseudomonas savastanoi, assembly GCF_020917325.1. NCBI lineage: Bacteria > Pseudomonadati > Pseudomonadota > Gammaproteobacteria > Pseudomonadales > Pseudomonadaceae > Pseudomonas > Pseudomonas savastanoi. The sequence continues at coordinate 4,067,498 of NZ_CP076652.1, read as the reverse complement.
TAACCCGGTTATCGCGCTGGCTCCGGACAAGCGCCTGTGGCTGTTCTACGTGTCAGTCTCGGTCGGCGGCTGGGCGGGCAGTACCGTCAATGCAATGGTGTCCAGCGATATGGGTGCCAGTTGGTCGCCGCCGTGGCAGTTGGTGACATCGCCGTTTTTGAACATCAGCACGCTGGTACGTGGCGCGCCGGTGTTTCATGCCGACGGCTCGATCGGCCTGCCGGTCTATCACGAGTTTCTCGGTAAGTTTGCCGAATACCTGTACCTGAGCGCAGATGGCGAAGTCATCGACAAGTTTCGCATCAGCCGCGGTAAAAATTCCCTGCAGCCCACTGTCGTACCGTTGGACGGCCAACGCGCCGTAGCCTTGCTGCGTTATGCCGGCGAGACGTTTCACCGGGTGCTGGCCAGCCGAACCGAAGACGGCGGTCAGACCTGGAGCGAGCCGCAACCGCTGACCCCCAATAACCCCAACTCGTCGTTGGCCGCCGTCGGCGTACCCGGCAAGGGCTTGCTGGTGGCGTTGAATGATCTGCGCGAAGGTCGCTTCAAGCTCAGCCTGTACAGCACCGACGAGCAGATGAAGGTCTGGCGGCCGCTGCCGGATCTGGACAAGTCACCCGATCCGCTGGGTACACCATTCGCCCTGGAAGCCTATAAAGCTGCAATCGGCGAAGGCTTTCGCGCTTCCAGCGGCGCACGTCGCCAGCCGATGGAAGCCGAGTTTCTGAGCAATCTGGACCAGCGTGTCTGTTCCGCGCAGGGGTGTGATTTTGAATACGAATACCCGTACTTCATCCGCAGCCCGGACGGCCTTTATCACCTGGTCTACTCCTGGAATAACACCTTCATCAAACATGTCAGCTTCAACGAGGCCTGGCTGGCGGAGCAACTTTTATGATCGCTTTGGGATTGGCTCATCTGGCGTTTGCCTGGACCCTGTTTGTACTGTTGGCTCCGCTGACCGCATCGTTATGGTGGCGCTGTGGCCTGCTGGCAGCCACCTCGCTGTTGAGCGTTATTTCATTCGACGGTTTGTCGATGGCGTCGTACGCTCGCAGCCTGACCGACGATCTGGCAATCAGCAGCCTGGTGGTGCTGGGCTGGCTGACCCTGCAGCGATTGGGTGTGCTCAGACCGATGGCAGTTTCCCGGCGATGGGTGATGTTGCTGGTGTTCGCCGCGCTGGCGCTGACGTTGTATCCGGCCACGCTGGGTCTGACTTACTTCGACCCCTACCGCTGGGGTTACAATCCGCGACCGATGATCATTATTGTCGCCGTTATCGCGCTGGGGCTGGTCTTTATGCGTAATGCGCTGGCCGTGGTAATGCTGGCTGCTGCGACGATGGCATTCACATTTCGTATCAAGCCGTCGGAAAATTATTGGGATTACCTGATTGACCCGCTTCTCGCCCTGTACTGTTGCGGGGCTTTGCTGAGCCTGGCCATCCGTTTTGTTTATCGCCGGGCAACGGAGTCGCGCCGTTCGGCCACTCTGTCTGCCGGCAATGTCTAGAGGAATGACGATGAGTTGGTTGCAATCGCGACGCCTGCATTATTGGCTGGGCGCGGTCATGTTGGTATTCCTGCTGTCGGCGTTACTGAGGGGGGTGTTTTTCTTCGGGTTTTCAGGCATCGAGCCGGGTGCCCTGTTTACCCATGGCGAGGTCGCGCAGACGCTGGGTATCGGTGTGCGTTTCGACCTGCGTCTGGCGCTGCTGATACTCATGCCGGTCGCGGTGCTGCTCTGGTTGCCGCGCTGGAACCTGGTCAGCAAGCCGGTCTTGCGCTGGCTGGCGCGAGTCTATTTGATTGTCGCGCTGGCTGTTCTGACGATGATTCATATCGTCGACTTTGGTCATTACGCCTATCTCGGGGTCAGGCTCAACGCCAGCGTGATGCGCTATCTGGAGGATGCGCAGATTTCCCGGGACATGCTCTGGCAGACCTATCCGGTGCTGTGGATCACTGCCGGCTGGTTGCTGACCGTTGCAGCGCTCGGCTGGGCGCTGCTCAGGCTTGAACGTGTCACTCTGGACCGCCAGGCCCGGCCGCTCAATCGCTGGTCCGTGGTCTGGGGTTCGGCACTGGTGGTCTGTGCGACCTTTCTCGGTTTGCTGGGCCGGGTCGAGAATCTCAATCTGGAAAATCCCGTACCGCTGCGCTGGAGCGATGCCTTCTTCTCCGGCAACAGCCAGGTCGCGGCACTGGGGCTCAACCCGGCGCTGTTTCTGTACGACACGCTCAAGGTCTCCCAGTCGCACTTCGATGAAGCCCAGGTGCGTGAGCACTATGAGTCGGTCGCACGCTATCTGGGTGTCCAGCAGCCAGATGCACAGGCCTTGAATTTCAAACGTCACCAGCCTGTGCAGCCTTACCGGGTGCGCAGCGAGCGGCCGCCGAATGTCATGTTCGTCATGCTTGAGTCACTGGGCACCAGTGCCGTCGGTGCCTACGGCAACCCGCTGAACCCGACGCCGAATCTGGATCATCTGGCGACCCAAAGCTGGTTCTTCAAGCACTTTTATGTGCCGGTGACCGGCACCGCAAAAACGGTCTGGGCGAGCATCACCGGGGTGCCCGATGTCACCCGCCAGGAAACGGCCACGCGTCATCCGCTGCTGACCCGTCAAAACACCATCATCAATGACTTCAAGGGCTACGAGAAGCTGTACATGATTGGTGGCAATTCCGGCTGGGCCAACATGAACGCATTGATCCGCCGCAGTATCGATGACGTTCGCCTGTACGACGAGCGCGACTGGAAGTCGCCGCAGGTGGATGTGTGGGGGATTTCCGACCTGGATCTGTTCAAGGAGAGCGACCGGATCCTGCGCGCGTTGCCAGCTGACAAGCCGTTCTTTGCCTACGTGCAGACCGCTGGCAATCACCGGCCATTCACCATTCCGAAAGACAACGACGGTTTTCAGGTCAGCGACAAGACACTGGAGCAGGTCCAGGCCGCCGGTTCGCGCAGTGTGGAGCAGTACAACGCGGTGCGTCTGCTGGACTTCAATATCGGTCGGTTGATGGAACTGGCCAAGGCGGGCGGGTATTACGAAAACACCATTTTTGTGCTGTTTGGCGATCACAACACACGCATCAGCCAGATCCCGCACATGGCTCCGGCGTTCGAGCAACTGGGACTGGAGAGCAATAACGTTCCGCTGTTGATTCATGCGCCCGGCCTGCTGGGCACCCGGGTAGTCGATGACGCGGTCGGCCTTGCGGATCTACTGCCGACAGTGGCGGGAATGGCCGGTATGCCTTTCACCAGCGGCACGATGGGCCGTGACATTCAGCAGCCCGCTCCCGAAGGCGAACGTGTGGTGCCATTGGTACTGCGTGAAGGCACGTTCCCGCTGATCGGCGGTGTCACCCGCAACTACCTGCTGCAGATGGAGCACGATGGCAGCTCGCCAACGCTTCACGATCTGTCTTCCCCCACGCCGCTGGATAACGTCGCCAAGCAGAACCCGCAAGAGTTCGAGCGGCTGCGTGACCTCACTCGCGGCCTGCATGAAACCTCGCGAATGATGCTGTATCAGAACGTGCGCTGATCACCCGAACCGCGCCAGCCGCAGGATATTGCGCAAGCCTATGGTCAAGGCCGTATGCTTGCGTAATGATGGCATCGGTGGTTGATGATGTTAAAGTGCTTGCCAATGTGAACCATGCACGTATGAAACACGTGCATGGCGCGGTTTTCGACTATCGTCACCAGTCAAGAGCAGTTCTTCGGGCGGTGCAAACAGCCGCCCGAGACGCTGGCTGTTTTTCTGGTGGGTTGTGGTATTTCATCGCTAATACCGGAAAAAACTGTCGGTTTTTGCTTCGAATCTGTATTTTGGCGGCCTGTTTTCGCTCGGATGCGTTTTCTGTCTATTGCACACTCAAGAGCCTTCCTGGATGCCGGCAAGTTTTTCATGTGTTACCCCGCCGAAATTGCTGGCTGCACTGCGTGCTGAAACGAGTCAGTTGCACGTTAAGCTTGAAAAACGCATGCCGTTTTTTTCATCTGCGCTGGATCATGCTCTTTACCTTCGTTTGCTTAAGGCTTATTACGGTTTTTATGCACCGCTTGAAGCTGTATTGCACGACAGCGCATTGATGCCTGCGGAGCTTACCCCGCAAGATCGGGTCAAGACCGCTGTGCTGGTCGAGGATCTGCGAGCTCTGGGTCTGTCTGATGACGACATCAAGCAACTGCCTCGCTGCGAGCAGTTGCCGGCAGTGGATTCGCCCGGTTCTTGCCTGGGAGTTATGTACGTGCTTGAAGGTGCAACGTTGGGCGGGCAGGTGTTACGGCGCGAAATAAACAGGCGCCTGGGTCTGGATGAGCAGAGTGGAGCGGCCTTTCTCGATGTTTACGGTGCCGATACCGGACCTCGCTGGAAGGCGTTTCTGAACCATCTCGATGCAGTGCCGCGAGAAGTTGTTTTTACTGACGCCGCAGCGTTTGCGGCACAGTCCACATTTGCATGCTTCGAGCAATGGCTCGATGGTCAAGAGGTACTGCTATGAGCCAACTCGACAAGGACGCTTTTGAAGTCCTCCTGGCCAATTGTGCGGATGAGCCTATTCAGTTTCCCGGAGCCATTCAGCCTCACGGGCTGTTGTTCACTCTGGAAGAGCCAAACCTGACGATCCTGCAGGTCAGTGCGAACGTGCAGAGTGTGCTGGGCCATGCACCCGAGCAGGTTCTCGGTAAAGGCCTCGAGCATGTTCTGGGTGCCGGTTGGGCCGAGGTGATCCGAAGCGCCAGCGCTCATGATTCGTTCGTTGATGCGCAACGCTTGTTGATGACGGTCAATGGCATCGAGTTCGAAGCCTTGATGCACCGCAATCAGGATGTACTGGTTCTGGAACTCGAAATTCAGGACAAGGAAGCGCAAGCGGTCAGTTATACCGAGCGCACTGGCAACATGGGGCGTATGTTGCGTCAGTTACACGCGGCGAGTGATCTGCAAACACTGTATGAAGTCAGTGTTCGCGAGATCCAGCGGATGACCGGTTACGACCGGGTACTGATCTATCGTTTTGAAGAAGAAGGCCATGGTCAGGTGATCGCTGAAGCGTCTGCACCCAGCATGGAACTGTTCAACGGTCTTTTCTTTCCGGCCTCGGACATTCCCGAGCAGGCGCGCGAACTGTACCGCCGCAACTGGCTGCGCATTATTCCTGATGCCGATTACACCCCGGTGCCATTGGTGCCTCAATTGCGCCCCGACACTCAGCAGCAACTCGACCTGAGTTTTTCGACGCTGCGCAGTGTTTCGCCGATCCACTGCCAGTACATGAAAAACATGGGCGTGCTTTCGTCCATGAGTGTTTCGCTGATTCAGGGCGGCAAGTTGTGGGGGCTGATCAGTTGCGGGCACCGTACCCCGTTGTACGTGTCCCACGAACTGCGCAGTGCCTGCCAGGCGATCGGTCAGGTGTTGTCGCTGCAGATCAGCGCGATGGAAGCGCTGGAAATAAGCCGTCAGCGCGAGGCGAAAGTCAGAACACTTGAGCAACTGCATCAAGCCATGGCCGATTCCGAAGAAAACGTCTTTGACGGCCTGGCACAGCAGCCGCAATTGCTGATGGATCTGGTCGGTGCGACCGGTGTCGCGATCATCGAAGACCGGCAGACGCATTGTTACGGTATCTGCCCGGAGGTTTCGGATATACGTGCACTGCACACCTGGATGATTGCAGGCGGCGAGCCGGTGTATGCCAGTCATCATCTCTCCAGCGTCTACGCGCCCGCCGAGGCTTACCAGCCAGTCGCCAGTGGCATATTGGCCATGAGCCTGCCCAAGCCTGTAGATAACGGCGTGATCTGGTTTCGTTCCGAGGTCAAGGAAAGCGTCCAGTGGAGCGGTGATCCGAACAAACCGCTGAACATGGAAAGCTCGGAAGGCGGTATGCGCCTTCGGCCGCGCACATCGTTTGAAATCTGGAAGGTCGAAATGACCGGGATTGCGCCAAAGTGGAGCCATGGCGACGTGTTCGCGGCTAACGACCTGCGCCGCTCCGCGCTGGAAAACGACCTTGCCCGTCAGGTGCGCAGGGAGCAGCAGGCGGTTCGTGCCCGTGACGAACTGGTAGCGGTCGTTTCCCATGACCTGCGCAACCCGATGACGGTCATTTCCATGCTCTGCGGAATGATGCAGAAGTCGTTCAGCTCCGATGGTCCGCACACCTCGCGGCGTATTTCCACGGCAATCGACACCATGCAGCAAGCAGCCAGCCGCATGAATGTGTTGCTCGAAGACCTGCTCGACACGTCGAAAATCGAAGCAGGCCGCTACACCATCACGCCGCAGCCACTTGAAGTCAGCCAGATTTTCGAAGAGGCCTACACCTTGCTGGCCCCGCTGGCGATGGACAAATCCATCGAAATTTCCTTCAATGCCGAGCCAGACCTCAAGGTCCAGGCCGATCCGGAGCGCCTGTTCCAGGTGCTGTCCAACCTGATCGGCAACGCCATCAAGTTCACCCCGAAACTGGGCAAGATCGGCGTGGCGGCGATGTCCAACGGCACTGAAATCGTGTTCACCGTGCGTGATTCCGGCGAGGGCATTCCACCCGAGCAACTGCCGCACATCTTCGAACGCTACTGGACCGTCAAGGAAGGCAATCCGACCGGCACCGGGCTGGGCTTGTACATCTCCCAAGGCATCATCAAGGCCCACGGCGGAGAACTGGGAGCGCAAAGCCAGGTCGGCGAGGGCAGCGAGTTCCGCTTTACTGTGCCGATTGCGCATTGATTGCTTTCTCAGGCTTGAGGCGCAAATGACTCAAGCCTGAGTTGCATCAACCCTGATGCCAGTCAGTGGCTTTTTCGATGTATTGAGCGTTCGCTGGAAGTGCCTTGCGCAGGAACGCGAGATACTTGTCCATAAGCACCTTGCTGGGAAAACGCGCGGCGAATCCGCTGGTTATATCCTCGCAATGGATAATGACCATCAGACGTTTGTGATCAACCGTGACAAATTCGTGCAAATGCCACGGGGCGGTTTGTCGATGGTGGACGGGGTTTTCCCAGTTCAGCAGTTTGATGGCTGTGATAAACGCCATTGCTACCGGACCGACCAGAAACAGCAATGATCCGGTGATTAGGGCGACCAGGACGAAAGCCAGGATGACGAAAAGAGCGATGCCTTTGAAAAACGATGAGGCGAAGTCGGGGTAGTGGAGGTAATACTCGACGGTTGCTCCGTCGGTTTTTAGGCTGTAGTTGTAGATGGTTTTTTGGCGGATGAGCAGGCCTACGAAATAGGCAAGAATGCCAGCGAGCGCTAATACAGTGCCCACTAGTAAATGGGGTGTTTCTAAAAACGGTCTCCAGCCTCCCCAAATATAAAATGAGCTCGCAGCTAGGTAAAATGCGATAAATATAGATTGTATGACCATTGTGTCTCTAGGCGAGCTCGCAAGTGTTTTGATTTTCCAATCCATAACACCGCTACCTTGCGGCAAGGTAGAGGTTTTCTCTTGTGGGTTCATAGCGGCCTGCTCTCCGCAACTTCAAGGGTGAGCGTGCCAGTCCTGCTTAATGCCTTTACTTCAAGTTCTACTGCAGTCAAACCGTCACTATCAGTATCGCCTCTTGTGCCCAGCTCTATCTGAAACAGATAGCCTCGATCCTCCTCGCCAGGATGTATCAGATTGCTGGGATACCAGATTTGCAGCTCAAGATAGGTTGCATCTTTGTCGAGCGGTACCCAGGTTTCCCAGATGAGGCCTTCGCCTTCGTGCGGCATGAGAGGATAGGTGAAGTCTTCACTCGCCTTGTCCGCTGGCTTGTTGGTAAGCGTCCCGAACTGTTCGGCCTTCCTGAATTGTCCCCTTCCCAGAAAGTCTTCATGTACTTGACGATCGATTTTTTCTACCGGCAGCTCACCACGATCGTTTGCTGCTGATGACGTTGAAATGCACAGATTGCCCGCGCAGAGTGGCATCAACCCTGATGCCAGTTAGTGGCTTTTTCGATATATTGAGCGTTCGCTGGAAGTGCCTTGCGCAGGAACGCGAGATACTTGTCCATAAGCGCCTTGCTGGGAAAACGCGCGGCGAATCCGCTGGTTATATCCTCGCAATGGATAATGACCATCAGACGTTTGTGATCAACCGTGACAAATTCGTGCAAATGCCACGGGGCGGTTTGTCGATGGTGGACGGGATTTTCCCAGTTCAGCAGTTTGATGGCTGCGACAAAAGCCATTGCCACCGGACCGACCAAGAACAGCAATGACCCAGTGATTAGGGCGACGAGGACGAATGCCAGGATGACGAAAATAGCGATGCCTTTGAAAAGTGCGGAGGCGAAGTCGGGATAGTGGAGGTAGTACTCAACTGTGGCGCCGTCGGTTTTCAGGGTGTAGTTATAGATGGTTTTTTGGCGGATGATCAATGCAATCAGGTAGAGAGCCGCTCCTGCGGATGTATAGACTAAAAACAGTGCCTCGGAAGGACTGTCTAAGTATATATCCCGGCCAATCCATACAAAAAATAGTGATGGGCATGCACAGATGGTTGTTGTAATCAGCTCAGTCAAAAGTATTTCCTTAGGCGATCTTGCCATAGTTGCTATTGACCAATTCAAGACGTCCTCGCCACTCAGATAGTTTTTGGGTTTACTATTAATCTGTAACGCGTCAGTCATGCTTTCAAGCTCTTTTGGGGAGCAGGTATGGCAGTTCTTTTTTTCATGATTTTTACTCTGCTATTTCGAGTGTCAAGGTGCCAATTCGGCTAGTTGTCTTTATTTCAAGTTCGGTACTGATCAGGCCGTCAAATGTGGTCTTTCCCTCACTAGTTAGTTCAAGCTGAAACAGATATCCGGTATCCTCTTTGCCTGACTTTATGAGGCTGCTGGAGTACCATATTTGTAGCTCAAGATACGTTGCTTCTTTATCAAGGGGCACCCATGTCTCCCATACGACAGCCTCATCCTCAGGAGGCATTAGCGGATAGGTAAAGTCCTCGCACGCATTGCGGACAGGTTGATTGGAGAGCTTTCCAAAATAGTCTGTATTCTTGAACTGACCTCTGTCGAGAAAAGACCAGTGTATGGGGTTATCTATTTTTTCTACCGGAAGAACGCCCAGCGGGCGTTTGCTGCTGATGATATTGAAATGCACCGATTGTCCGCGTACCGCATTTGGCAGAAGTATTTGCACACCTGCACCGTATTGCACCGGAACGCTATGAGGACTGTCTCTACCGAAATATCTGGTTTCGTCACGTGTGGTACTTTTTACGTGGATCTGAGGGCTTAGCTGTATTGTAAGTAGCGCAAGTTTTTCTTCATGTTGACCTTCTGCGTTCGCTGGGTATCGGTATTCAATCGACCTTGACCAACAGCATCTTCGTAACCACCAACCTATGCTGTCCTGTTTAAAATAATTTAATGCCATAGTGGCGAATAGGTAAACTGCGCCAGCCAGTAGAATCGCTACGCTGAACCATGGGCTCATTGCAATTAAGGCGTATGCGGTTGAAGGAAAAATTCCTGTAAGTAACTGAAAGGCACTGCCTATCCCCATGAGGACTATCGCACTAAATTTTACTTTTGTGGTTATTACTTCATTGGTTTTTCTTAGGTCCTCATAGACTTCTAATGCCTCCAGCGTAGCCGCTACAATCCCAAACCCACCCATCGCCACCATCGAAACCCTGAACCCAAATATCGCATCCCCCCAAACCGCATTACCCCGTGCTTTCCAATAAGCCGCCGATTGATCAAGAATACCCACTGTGTACGTACCAATAACCACGGGCTTCGCCGTACTGATAACCGCCCACGGCGCTTCAACAAACACCGCCATCAACAGGTTGAAGCTATACCCCAGCCCATAGGTAACCTTGCCAATATCTTTGGCACTGAAGTCTCCATCCCGAGTAAGGTCCCGGTAAGTGAGCGCGGTATTGATGAAGTTGAGCATTATCACGCCCCAAGTGATTGCCCCGGCAATTCCTCCCAGCCCATCGATCCAGCGCTTGGCGGTGGTCAGCCAGTCTTTCGCCATGGTTTTGCCGGACTGGAAGTGCAGGCGAATCTCGTCCTGCAACTGCTTTGCGTATTGGTTGTTCTGATAGTCGAGCAGGGCGGGGATGCTCAATTCATGCAGACGAAGTTTTTCCTCAAGGACGCGAAGGTGGCTGGCGTTGCTTTTGCGGGTGTTGTAAGCGGTTGGATAAAGCCAGCTGCGACGGGTATCGCTGATCTGTTTGTTGAGGACCTGCCACTCGCGTATCCACTGTTTGAGCTTGGTGAATACCTGTTGATCGACTGCAATACGCGCCTTCGAACCAAGCAACATCTGACCGATCAACAGCGTGCGAAGCAACGCGACGATGTTCTGCTGTTTGCCAAGGGCCATGCGGCTGTCGATGGGCACCCAGGCCAGCAGGATGCTCTCAAGCGTCGTTTTACCTGCGCCGCCGGCCAGTTCGCCGAGGGCTTTGAAGGTGCCCTGAACGGGTTGCTTCAGCGCCTTCATCCACGGCTTGTCGGCAAAGCCCTGGTGATTGAGGGCGCCATTGAGTTCGCCAATACGTGTCGCCAGGTTGGTGACGTCGCCAAGGCCGTTCAGCAGCGCGTCGGCCTCCTGATGCAGTGCTTGTTTGAGGGCGGGTGAGAAGCCGTAGCGCAAGGTACCAAACAGCGTGCTGGCGTTTGCTTCCTGCTCGGCCAGCCAGGTGGTGGCTGCGCTGTCCTGGGCGTAAATGATCTGCAGGTTGAGCATGATCGTTTGCAGGTACAGCAGTTGTGTTGGGCGGGTGGTATCGATAAACAGCTTGAGCGGGTCTGTGCCGATATGTGTCGCCCAGAGCTGAAAATCACTTTGTGTGTCACGCACCTGTTGCAGCAGTGCGTCTCCGCTCGGCAGATGCTGTTGAAGATACTGACGCGCGCCGCTCAGATCGACCTCGCGTCGCCATTTGTGGCGATCTTTCCAGGCCTGCGCAGCCCGTTCGGAAGGGACGCTGCCGTAACGCGCTTCGATCGATTTGCGCATGTCCAGGCTCTTGAACATGTCCGGCAGCAGCAGAAAATCTCCGGGAACGTTGCTGCTGCTGATCTGTGCTTCTTCAAGAATGCATTGCTCGAAGTACGCTTCGACCTCGCTCAGGTACTGGTGCGTGAGTGCCGCATTGCCGCGCACCGACGCTGGCAGTTTTTGCGGGTCGCTCTCGGCACCACACAGTCCGGAGACAGTCTGGGCGATCTGGATTTTGTGTTCGTGCCTGGCTTGCCAGTCGCGAAAAGCCGCCTGATCAGCGGCCAGTTGCATGCCCAGATCGTTGAAAACGGCCAGCGGGTCATCAAGGGCGATGAGCAGGGAACTGTCCTGATCATCGACGCTGCCTTGCCAGAAAACGTCAGCACCCAGCGGTGTCCATAACGGATTGGTTTCTGCATCTTCCGCCAGCGGGCGAGCAGTGGGGATTGCCGAGTCAGCGAAACGGCCGTCGTCAGTGACATGGCCCTTGTCGATGTCCGCCACCGCCTCGGCGATACGGTTCAACGGCAGAGTGTCCGGCTCGGCCATGGTGATGCAGTAGCTGGCCAGATCCAGCGCTTTCATCCACAGCGCGCGGCTTGGGGCGCTGGAACGCATGTGCTCGCAAATTCGCCACGTCCATTGCTGCGGGGAAAAGGCGATGTGCAGTGTGCTACGTCTCGGGTAGAGCAGAAAGGGCTTGCCATCACTGGCACCGCTTCGCTGGTCACTGCCGATCTGCGCGTCCGTCCAGACGATGCGGCTCAGATGGCCGTTGTTTGCTGAGGCGACATATTCATGCAGCGTCCCGGCCGTTTCGTCGAACACATAGACGTAGCCGTCGTACAGCTGGCGCAAAGTGTAGCTGCGTGTTTTCAGTATCGGCATCAGCGTCCAGTTGCCCTGTTTCGGCAATGGTTTCAGCTTCTCGGGCGCGGCGTCGTAGCGGGATCTATCCAGCGCGTAGCGCACCGGCACGATGGCGACGTTCGGTCCTCTGAACGGGCAAAGGCTGATGGCCGTCGCCGGAGTCTTGGGGAACAGTGCGGCGCGTCGTTGCTGGTGTGTGCCGTGTTTATCGGTCATGCGGGAAATTCTCTGCGCAGAAGCGGGCAATTTCGCCTGCTGTATGCAGAAGTACATTCCAAGATGTGTGCCGATAATATTTTTTTCTATTAAAAACAGATGGATAGCGTTTAAGAACTTAAAAAAAGCTCAATAATCAGGCAAAAAATGCGAAATATTGCGCAGGCTTTTGCGCATGTATGCGCAAGCTCGTTTAGGTGCTGGAGGGCTTTGTATATGGGGCGTGACCAGTTTCAGCGGTCATGTGATGCGCAAGAATTTGCACATCACGGTTTTATGCCATGAGCGTGAAGTCAGCCGGGCAGGGCAATTTCCACCTGAATGCTCTTGCGAGCCCTGAATGGGGCGAGCAGTGACTCGTCATCCACCGGGTTGGTGATCAACGTCCAGGGCTGGCGTAACGGTGTCCAGTGCTGCTGACGCGCGCGGCCCAGCTTGGTGACGTCGGCCAGTACGAAGACCTGTGCGGCACGCGCCAGCATGTTTTCCTTGAGGTACGCCTGCTCGGCGCTGGCCTCGCACAGGCCCAGTTCGGCCACCACGCCGTCGGCACTGATGAACAGTTTGTCGGCGCTCAGGTGTTCCAGCGCTGCCTGCGCCGCCACACCATAAGTCGACATGCTCGATGCCCGCAGTGTGCCGCCCAGCACGGTAATACGGCCTTCGGGTATCAGCGCCAGATCGCTGAGGGCCAACAGGTTGTTGGTGATTACATGCAGCCCGCGTCGCTGGTTGAGAATGTGCGCCAGTGCGCTGGTACTGGTGCCACCTTCAAGAAACAGCGTGTCGTGATCGTTGATATGCGCCAGCGCGGCACGGGCGATGTCCATTTTTTCCTGGCTGTGCTGGCGGCTGCGCTCTTCCAGCGAGGTTTCCGGTTCGCGCTGGCCGACATGCGCCGCGCCGCCATAGGTGCGCAGGATCAAGCCATCTTCGGCCAGGGCTGTGAGGTCGCGGCGTACGGTGGCTTCCGAGACGCCCAGTTGGGCGCACAGCTCGTCCACATTGGATTTGCCGGAAAGAACCAGTTCGAGTATCGCTTGACGACGGTTGGCGACTTTCATTACAGCCCTTGCGTTAAAGCCTGGAAACGGGATGCAACCTTACAACGACGCACCGCCGCACACCACCAGGCTTTGCCCGGTAATTGCACCCGCGTCGGGGCCAAGCAGAAAGGCCGCCAGACCGGCGATTTCATCCGGTTGCACAAAGCGGCCGATGGGCGGCTTTCGCGGTGGCGTGCCACTGCGTCCGGGGGCCAGCAACATGGGCGTTTCGGTGGCACCAGGGGCGATCAGGTTGACGGTGATGCCGCGTGGTGCCAGTTCGATGGCCCAGGAACGAACCATGCCTTGCAGCGCCGCTTTGGTGGCAGCGTACTGACTGCGTCCGGCGGCACCCTGCATGGTCCGGCTGCCGATCATCAGAATTCGCGAACCGGCGCGCAGCCGTGGGTACAGCGCGTTGACCATGTGACTGGCAGCAGCGACATGCAGATGCCACATGGCCTGGCCATCGGCGTCGTTCAGCTCGCCCAGCGGCGCGGTGCGCATGAAGCCTGCCGCATGGATCAGCGCATCGATGTGCGGTGTCTGTTGCAGCGCCTTGTCCAGCGCGGCGAAGTCATTGAGGTCGCACTCGCGCCAGGTGAAGTTCGGGTGTTGCAGGTCCGGCGCACGACGGCTCAGACCGGTGACCCGCAGGCCCTGTTCCAGCAGGCGCGTGACAATGGCTTTGCCGATGCCGGAGCTGGCACCGGTGACGAGTACGGACTGAATCGGTTCGGGCATGACATGGGTTCCGCAAAGGCGTCGATCGGCAACAGGCCAATCGACGCGGGTGGGTCAGCGGATCGCGTTCAGCGGCATGTGAACATGCTTGATCTTCTGCCGGAAGTAGGTGAACGCGACGTGCAGGCTGCCATCGGCGGCCTGAATGATGCTGGGGTAGGAGAACTCGCGATTGAGCTTTTCCTGCGAGTTGTTGGTCAGGCAGAAGCCGTCACCCAGCTCCAGATCCAGCCGGGTTGGCCAGCTGTGCCCGCCGTCGCGGGAGATCGCCAGGCTCATCGGTGCGCGGGGGATGCCCCACACCGCTGCCTTGCCGTCCTGACGTGCGCCCGGTGTGACGCGGTCGTCGCCCTCATCCTCGATTTCGTCGTACAGCGAGGCCCGGCGCTGGGCGTGGCCCTCGGCACTGACCGGGTTGTAGACCAGGGCCAGTTCGTCGGTCGCCAGCTTCACGAACTGGATCGACGAATTGTTATTGGGCAGTTCGGTCGGCGTCGGGGCGCTCCAGGAGTGGCCACGGTCTGTTGAGCGGCTGCTGTAGATGAAGTCCGCCCAGCGGCTGCGGAACAGGCCGAGCAGGCTGCCATCCGGCAATTGATGAACATTCATGTGCACGCTGCCAGTGCTGTCCGGCACATCGTGGCGCGTCCAGCTGTGGCCTTCATCGCTGGAGATCATCACCGCGCTGACATCATGGTTGCCGACCCACTTTTCGCCGGGCCCGGTGATGCAGTACCAGACCGGCAGCAACCAGTCGCCGTTATCCAGCACCACTGGCGGCTGGCGCACAAAGGTGCCGGGCTCGTCGAACAGGGTATCAATCGGCCCCCAGCTTTGGCCGTTATCCAGTGACAGACGACGGCGGATGATGGCGGTCTCCTGATTGCCGGAAATCTGTGCTGTCCAGATGAGCCACAACGGGCCACCGGGTGCCTGGAACAGAATCGGGTTCTGTTCCGAGCGGGACGCATCTTCGGACATTTTCTGCGGCTCGCTCCAGACGCCGGTGGCCGGGTCGCGGCGCGACAGCAGCACGAAGATGTCGGCCATGCCCTCCTGAGTACCGGCGAACCAGGTACACAGCAGCGTGCCGTCGGCCAGCTCGTGCAGGTTCGCGGCATGGTTCTGCGCGTAAGGCGTTGGCAGGAACGCGTCCTGGCGGGTATCAGCGGTTGGCATGGGGAACCTCGGTTTGAGCAGGTTTGGACGACGCGGACTGGGGCAGCAGGCGCTCGATGGCAATGACGATAGCCGGTGTCACCAGCGCGATATACATGTTGTCGATGCCGTAGGGGTTGTCCAGCAGATACCAGACGCTGGTGGTGATGGCTGAAGCGATCAACCCCAGGGTAGCGCCTCGGCCCGAACCGAAGAACGGCAAGTAGATCGCGATCATGGCGACCACGGCAATCGACAGCCGCAGTGCACGGGTAAAGAACGACAGGTTAAGGATCTCGGGCACGAAGAACACGAAGAACAGCGGCACGAAACCGATCACCAGTGCAATCAGGCGGGTGGTCTTGAACTCCTGATCCACCGACGGCTTGCGCCACGGCACGTAGAAGTCACGGACCACCAGCGAGGCGATGGCCAGCGCCACGGTGCTGACGCTGACGAAAATCGAGGCAACCAGCGAGATGGTCACCACGCCTGCCAATACTGGGCTCATCGATTGCAGGAAGATCGGCAGGGCGTACAGGCTGCTCATTTCCGGGTGCAGGTATTTGGAGGCGACACCGATGAAGCCCAGCGCCAGGGCAATCGGGATGCACAGCAGCGAGGCGTAGAAGGTCGAGCGGCGTGCCGCGTTCTGATTCTGGGTCGAGGAGATGGCCTGAATGATGAACTGCGTGGAGAAAATCGCGCCGACCGTGCCGATGATCCAGGCCATGATTTTCGAGCCGCCGATGGCCCCGTCCCACGTGAAGTAATGCTCGGGCATGTTCTGCACCACAGGGCTGAAGCCACCGGTCATTTTCAACGCCACGCCCAGTACGATCAATACACCGATGTATTTCACCCCGGTGTGCAGGATGCTCATGTAGGCCACGCTTTTCAGGCCGCCAAACACGTAGTACAGCGTGCTGATGATCGCCGTGATGAACGCCGCGGTGGTCAGGTTGATTTTCAGGACCGTGGCAATGGCTGCCGCGCCGCTGACGTAGTTGCCGACGTTCACCAGCAACAGCGCGTAGATCATGATGATCGAGACCGCGAGTTTGGTGGAGGTGCCGTACTTTTTGGCGATGAAGCCGGAAATGGTGAACTCGCCGGAGCTGTACAGTTTGCGCGCCATCAACAGGCCGAACAGCGGGAAGCCGATGGCCGCGGCGATCACCGACCAGGAGGCGGCGAAACCACTCTCGAATGCGGCCTGTGCCGTACCGACCGTAGACTTGGCACCGATGAACTCGGACATCATCAGCACGCCGACGACGAAGGCGGGCATGGTGCGCGAGGCGACCATGTATTGCTCGCTGGTCTTGCTGCGCAGGCGCATGCTCATCCAGGTGGTTATGACGATATAGACGACCACCATGCCGATGATGATCGAGGTGTCTTGCGCGTTGAAGGTATCCATCAGTCTCGCTCCATTGTTGTTGTTCTGGCGCGTTATGGGGTGCCGCTCGGTTAGGCCGCTGCAGTCAGTGCAGCGGCCTCAGACGGCGATGGAATTGCGGGTGTCGCGTTTACGGGTTGCCAGTTCCACGGCCTGGCGCATGGCTTCGATCAGGCTGCGTTCGTCGGCAATGCCTTTGCCGGCAATGTCGAAGGCGGTGCCGTGGTCCACCGAGGTACGAATCACTGGCAGGCCGATGGTTACGTTGACGCCGGCTTCCAGGCCCATGACCTTGACCGGGCCGTGACCCTGGTCGTGGTACATCGCAACCACCGCGTCGAAGTCGCCACGTCCGGCGCGGAAAAACAGCGTGTCGGCGGGCAGCGGGCCTTCGACGCGCCAGCCGCGGGCGTGCAGTTCATCGATTGCGGGCTGAATCTTGGTGGCTTCCTCGCCATAACCGAACAGGCCGTTTTCCCCTGCATGCGGGTTGATGCCGCACACCGCGATCAACGGATTTTCGATACCGGCGCGGATCAGGGTTTCCCGGGCGCGTTCGATGGTGCGCTTGACCAGCCCTGGCTCGATCCGCGCAATGGCGTCGATGATGCCGATGTGCGTCGTGACGTGAATGACGCGCAAGGTCGGGGTCATCAACATCATCGAGACTTCTTCGATGCCCAGCAGGTGCGCGAGCATTTCGGTGTGGCCGGGGAAGATATGCCCGCCTGCGTGCAGCGCTTCCTTGTTTAGCGGGGCGGTGCATATGGCGTCCAGCTCACCGGCCTGAGTCAGTTGCACGGTGCGCTCGATGTAGCGGAAGGCTGCATTGCCGGCCACCGCTGACAGTTTGCCGTAGGGCAGGTCAGCGGGTATCAGGCCCAGATCGATGCAGTCCACCGTGCCCTGGGTGAAACGGGCTTCTGCAGGGCTGGCGATGCTGTTGACGCGCAACTGGCTGCCGACGATGCGGTTGGCGTCTTCCAGGCGTTGGGCATCGCCGATCACCAGCGGACGGCAGGTGGCGTACACCGAGGCGTGGGTGAGCATTTTCATGATGATTTCCGGTCCCACCCCGGCGGCGTCGCCCATGGTGATACCAATGACGGGACGTTCAGACAGACGCTCAGACATAGGAAGCTTCCTCGTTGAAAGGGGTGCCGGTCGCAGCCGGTGCATGGAGCAGTTGCCAGGCGGTGAGCAAGGTGTCGGGGTTGCCGAACCCCCCGGCTTTGGTCACGACATTGAACGTGTGCTTGCCCAGTCGGGCCTCGGCCAGAACCACGCCGGTGGCCAGTTCGCCAAACAGCGTCAAGCGTTTGATATCCGCTGCAATCAGAATGGCTCTGGCGGTTTCGCCACCGGTGGCTACCATTGAACCGGCATGGGGCAGGGCGGGGGCCAGCCACTGCGCCAGCGCGTTGCTCAATGTGGCCGCCTGCGCCGGGTCGCGTTGTTGTTGATCGAGGCGTACCAGCACATCTCGCCCGTCGGTCAGATGTTCTTGGAGTTGCAGGTACGCTGCGGCGCGCTCGGCGTGCGCATCTTCATTGAGTAACATTGCCGGTTGCAGTGTCAGGCACAGTGGCTTGCTGGCCTGTGCGAGCCGGTCAGCCTGGGCCTGAGAATGCCGGGACATGCTGCCCACCACGGTCAGCACCGGTGCACGCGGCTCGACCTTGATCGGCAAGGCTTCGGCCAGCCCGAAGGCGTGCGGTAGATGGCGAGCCAGCCCGGCCGAGCCGACCCAGAACAGTTCGTCATGCCAGGCCACCGATGCCTGGGCCAGTTGCAGCAGGTCACTGTCCAGTTCTGCATCGCAGACCAGCGCCTGCACACCCTGTTCAAGTGCGTTGCGCAACGTGGTTTTGAGCCGTGAAGGATCACGCAGGGTGTCCAGGCCGAGCCACTGGGTACGCAGGCCCTGCGCGACAAACAGATCCAGCAGGTTGCCGGTGCCGTGCAGGTTCTCGTTGCGCCAGACATCGCTCTGATCGACCGGCACACCGTCAATCAATTGCACGCCCTGAACGGTCGTGCGTTTCATGGCCGGGAACGCCGGAGCGACCAGCGCCATGCCGCGCAGGCCTTGCAAGGCATCGACCTCACTGGCGACGTTGCCGCGCAGTGTGGAGTCGATTTTCTTGTACAGCGCCATCCCGGTTCGGGACTGCTGTTGCAGGGCTGCGCGGTTCTGTTCGGCGGCCTGTTGCGGGTCAAGGCGACGTGAGTCGGCATCAATGGCGATCACCCCCGACAAGTCTTTGGCATTGCCGGTCAGGACCACGTGAGTGTCGATCCGTGAAGCAAAGTCCGCTGCGCAATCGGCTGCCCCCGACAGGTCGTCAGCAATGATCAGCAGGCCCGGAAATTCGGCGCGGCTCATGGCAGCAGGCACCGATACAGTTGCTGGATATCATCCAGGCTGAGGGCTTTGGGGTTGTTGGTCATCAGGCGTGTGACCTTGGAAGCCGCTACCGCCATGTCCGCCAGATGCTCTTCGGCAACCCCGAATTCACGCAGGTTTTGTGGGATGTTCAGCACTTGGGTCCATTGGCGAATCTGTTCGATCAGCTTGTGAGCAGCGGTCTCGTTACTGTCGTCCTGCTGCGCCACGCCGCAGACCAGTGCCGCGCGCTTGAGGCGTTCGGCACAGCTGTCCAGATTGAAAGCCATCACGTGGGGCAGCAGCATGGCGTTGGCCACGCCGTGGGTGACGTGAAACTTGCCGCCCAGCGGGTAAGCCAGTGCATGCACCGCTGCGGTTCCGGCGGCGGTCAGCGCCAGGCCCCCATACATCGAGCCCAGCAGCATATCGCCACGTGCGCGAACCGATTCCGGTTGTTGCCAGGCTTCGACAATGCTGCCTGCGATCAGGCGCATCGATTCCAGCGCAAACGCATCGCTGATCGGGTTGGCCTTGGTGGAGATGAAGGACTCCAGCGAGTGGGTGAAGGCATCCATGCCGGTCGCGGCGGTGATCGGGCGCGGCAGGCTGAGGGTCAGCAGCGGGTCGAGAATGACCAGCGTTGGCAGCAGATGACGGCTGACGACGCCTATCTTCAGTTCTTCATCGGGCAGAGTGACGATGGCATTGGGCGTCACTTCCGACCCCGTACCGGACGTGGTCGGGACCAGCACCATAGGCTTGCCGGGGTGAGTCACCTTGTCGATGCCCAGCAGGTCTCTGAGCGGTGTGTCGTTGGTCAGCATGACGGCGAACAGCTTGGCGGCATCCAGCACGCTGCCCCCGCCAATCGCGATCAGGGCGTCCGGGGCGTGCGGCGCGACATCTTCGCGGAATACCCGCTCGATATTTTCCAGCGTCGGTTCTATTTCGACGTTATCAAGCATGTGCACACGGATATTCTGCGCATTGAGTTGCTCGGTGACGCGCTGGGTAACCCCCAGGTTATGCATGGCGTTCTGGGTAACCAGAATCACGCTTTTGACCGGCACATCGAGCAGCGGCAGTTTTTCGCTCAGCAGGTCGAGGCTGCCGGGGCCGTGGACCACATGTTTCACAGTCTGGAAGTGGTAGGTAGCAGACATCGCGATTACCTCAGTCTTGGCGGTAGACGGCCAACAGGTTCTGGAGTTTTTCCAGTGCGGCGGCATCAAGCGGCTGCACGGGCGCACGGCATGGGCCGACCGGGACATTGAGCAGTTGCGTTGCGGTTTTCAGCACCACCGGCATGGTGCCCAGCGCGAAGGCATCGCGTAGCGGGCGCAGGGCTTCCTGCGCGGCACGGGCCGCTTCGTGGTTGCCTGACTGGAAGTTGTTCCAGATCGACATGACCACCTTCGGCACGGCGTTGGCGGTTGCAGCAATGGCGCCGTCACCGCCAGCCAGCAGGTTCCAGTAGATCAGCGAGTCGGTTCCGGCGAACACCGCAAAGTCGTCGCTGCGGTAGTGCATCATCTGCACCAGTGCGTCGAAATTGCCGGCGCTGTCCTTGATGCCCTTGATCTGCGGATGCTGGCTGAGGGTTGCCACTGCACCGATGCCGATCGACATGCCGGTCTTGGCCGGGATGTTGTACATCATCAGCGGCAGCTCGGAAGCGTCGGCGATGGCGGTGTAGTGCTTGATCAGCTCGGGCTGGCTGATGGCGTTGAAGTACGGTGTGATGATCGACAGGGCATCTGCGCCCACATCAATCATCTTTTTGTTCATTTCAATCACTTCATGCGTAGCGAACGCGCCGGTACCGACCACAACCGGCACACGTCCTGCCGCGGCTTCGACAGTGATTCGAGCGATTTTGAGTTTTTCCGATTCGGAAAGGGTAAAGAATTCGCCATTGGTGCCCAGTACGAAAAGCCCGTGAACGCCTGCATTCAGGAGGTTTTCGATCAGATTGCGCAGGGCCTGCTCGTCGAGTTGCTGATCAGCGGTGAAGGGTGTGACCAGAGCTGGAATGATGCCGCGAAATTGCATGGCCAGGTTCTCGTTTTATTTTTAGTAAAACGATATTGATTGAATCAATCATTGCTGGCAAGCGTTTTGATCGTTTTTTTCACGTGTGAGTAGGTTTTCTGCCTGAAAGTGACAGGTTCAATCAAAAAGCCAGGCACATGGCCTGGCTCAAAAGAACTGTGTGGTTAAGTTCAGGCGGTCGCCGCAACCTTGCCTGCCGATTGACGACTGACCCGCAAGGCCACCAGGCTGCCGACGATGGTCAGCGCGGCCAGCGAGTACAGCGCCAGAGTGGTCGAGCCGGTCTGGTCCTTGATCCAGCCCACCAGATACGGGCTGAGGAACCCTGCCATCTGGCCGATCGAGTTGATCAGCGCCAGCCCGCCCGCTGCAACGCTGGCGCTGAGCAGTGCGGTTGGCAAGGGCCAGAACATTGGCAGGCTGGTGAGGGCACCCATGGTCGCGATGGTCAGGCCGAGAATAGCAATGATGGGCACTGTCGCGAAGTTGGCGGCGATGATCAGGCCCGTGGCGCCCATCAGCATCGGCACCACCAAATGCCAACGGCGCTCATTGCGCAGGTCGGCGGAGCGGCCGACCAGCAGCATGAACACGCCTGCCATCAGGTAAGGCACGGCGCTGATCCAGCCGATCACCAGGGCATCGCTGAAACCGAGGTTCTTGATGATTGACGGTAGCCAGAAGTTGATTGCGTAGACACCGCTCTGAATGCAGAAATAGATAAAGCCCAGAATCCATATGAACGGCATGCTCAGCACCGAAGCCACCGAGCTTTTACCCTGCACCGGGCGGCTCAGTTCATCGTTGGTGATATCGGTCTTGACCCGCTGACGCTGCTCAGGCGTCAGCCAGCGAGCTTCCTCGACCTTGTCACACAGCAGAACGAACGCCAGCACACCGAGCGCAACGGTCGGCAGGCCCTGAATCAGGAACATCCACTGCCAGCCCGCCATGCCGCCCTGACCCGCGGCGAAGTGGTTGAGGATCCAGCCGGAAAACGGACCGCCCAACAGCCCGGAGACCGGAATGGCCGACATGAACAGTGCCATGATCCGCCCACGCCTCTGGTTTGGGTACCAGCGCGAGAGGTACAGCACAATGCCGGGGAAGAAACCGGCTTCTGCCATGCCGGTCAGAAAGCGCAGCACGTAGAACTCGACCGGCGTGGTGACGAACAGCAGGCAGGTCGAGAAGATGCCCCAGGTAGTCATCATCAGGCCGATCCAGCGGCGCGGCCCGAAGCGGTTCAGCGCCAGATTGCTGGGCAAGCCGCACAGCACGTAGCCAATGAAGAAGATACCGGCACCGAGGCCATAGACAGTCTCGCTGAAACTCAGGGCGTCGAGCATCTGCAGCTTGGCGAAGCCGACATTCACGCGGTCCAGGTAATTGAACAGGTAGCAGATGAAGATAAACGGGATAAGGCGCAGGGTGATACGACGGTAGACATGATTGCCGTCAGCGTCGCCCGCCTCGTGGGTCGAGGTAGCGGTCATGGCGTGTGTTCCTCTGTGCTTGTTGTTTTTATGCAGCTATGGAGCTGTCGGGTGCACTCCCGATCATAGGGCGGTGTCCATGAAAACGCTTTGGGGTTTTGCACGGCTGTGAAGGGTGTGCGTTGTGTGATTGCACAACGTAAGGCTCTGCGCTGGCCTGCATCAGTTGGCTGCGCGTCCTTTTGCGACGCGGCTCAAGATTGGACGCAGAGCTCACTACCGCTATCGTGCGACGCTCCGCGTCGGCATGCCTTTCAGGACGCTCCGCGTCCTCTTGGCGACGCCGCTTAAGATCGGACGCAGAGCGTCCAGAACTGCATTCCCACGCTGGAGCGTGCGGAACGATGATCTCACTACCGCTATCGTGCGACGCTCCGCGTCGGCATGCCTTTCAGGACGCTCCGCGTCCTCTTGGCGACACGGCTCAAGACCGGACGCAACGGGTGAAATACGCTACTCAATCGCCTCATACGGCAAGCCCACATAATTCTCGGCAATGGTCCTGCGCCCGGCTTGCGAGCCGACGTAGTAGTCCAGTTCGGTCTGCTGGATGCGCTGGCTGAACGCATCGGTGTCGGGGAAGTTGTGCAGTACCGAGGTCATCCACCAGGAGAAGCGCTCGGCTTTCCACACGCGGCGCAGGCAGATTTGTGAATACTTTTCCAGCAGGTCAGTACGGCCTTCGCGATAGACCTTGAGCAAAATCCGGTACAGCGTGCTGACATCGCTGGCCGCCAGGTTCAGGCCCTTGGCACCGGTCGGCGGGACGATGTGCGCAGCATCGCCGAGCAGGAACAGACGGCCATATTGCATGGGCTCCACCACGAAGCTGCGCAGCGGCGCGATGCTTTTCTCGATGGACGGGCCGGTCACCAGGCGGTCTGCCAGATGCTCGGGCAGACGGGCTTTGAGCTCGGTCCAGAAGCGTTCATCCGACCAGTCTTCGACCTTCTCTTCGGCGCTGACCTGCACGTAATAGCGGGTACGGATGGCCGAGCGCATGCTGCACAGGGCAAAGCCGCGCGGGTGATTGGCATAGACCAGCTCTTCATTGACCGGCGGCGTGTCGGCCAGTACGCCCAGCCAGCCAAACGGGTAGACGCGCTCGAAGATTTTCAGCGTTTCAGACGGGATCGATTGCCGCGATACACCATGGAAACCGTCGCAGCCGGCAATGTAGTCGCAGTCCAGGCGCACGGTTTCGCCGTCTTTCACGAACGTGACATAGGGACTGTCGGTTTTTGGGTCGTGGATGTTCACGTCAGACGCGTCATAGACAGTCATCGCACCTGCTGCTGCGCGCGCGGCCATCAAGTCGCGGGTGACTTCAGTCTGGCCGTAGACCATCACGGTTCTGCCACCGGTCAGTGTTTTCAGGTCGATACGCTCGCAGCGCCCGTCGAAGGCCAGCTCGAAACCGTCATGAATCAAGCCCTCGGCGTCCATTCGTTCGCTGACGCCTGCTTCACGCAACAGGTCGGTCATGCCTTGCTCAAGCACGCCGGCGCGGATGCGCGAGAGGATGTAATCGGGGTCCTTGCGCTCGACAATTACGTTGTCGATGCCGGCACGCTGCAGCAGTTGGCCCAGCAGCAGCCCTGAGGGGCCTGAACCGATAATGGCAACCTGGGTTTTCATGGCGATGGTCCTGTTTTTGATCCCTGCCAAGCGTCATCAGCGGGATATGATTGTTTTTGTCTCCTGCATTTTTAATGGATGCCATCGAGATAAGAAGGCAATATTCGACGCATTATCTGGACTTTTCGAGGATCCGGACGGGAGAGCAACACATGGCCAGACCTGCCACTGCAACGATACCGGTGTTCAAGCTTTACGGGGAAACAGCCGCCTGGCCGACCCCGGACCTGATCCATTGCGAGTCGATCCCCGAGCGCAGCAAGATGCACGAATGGGAGATCAAGCCGCATCGCCATGGAGATCTGGTGCAGTTGCTGTATGTGCAGTCCGGCAGGGCGATGCTCAAGGTCGAGGATGTGGTCACCGAGGTCGAGACACCTTCGCTGCAGGTGGTTCCGGCGTTAAGCGTGCACACCTTCAGGTTTGCCGAAGATATCCAGGGGCACATTCTCAGTCTGGCCAAACCCTTGGTGGAGCAGCTTGAGACGGCACTCGACAGCTCGGCAATGCGCACGGCACGGTGTTACGAGCTAGGGTCGGACAGCCATTACGTTGATACGCTGTTCAGCGCCATCGCCCGTGAGTACCGGCAGCCCAGGGCTGGTCGCGATCTGATGTTGCATTCATTGATCAACGTGCTGGTGGTCTGGCTCAGTCGGCGCAGCAGCGAGCATGCTGGCGAAGAAATTCACGCCATGGACCGCGGCCGTGAGCATTTGCAGGTGTTCATGCATCAGTTGGAAGCGAGTTTTCGCGAGCACTGGTCCATTCACCAGCATGCGCAGGCCATGGGCATCAGCGCCGCGCATTTGAATTCGCTGTGTCGTCGCCTGTGCAACCAGTCGGCCTTGCAGATCATCAGCCAGCGGCTGTTGCTGGAGGCCAGGCGCAACCTGATCTACACCACCATGACCATCAATCAGGTGTCCGACAGCCTCGGGTTTTCCGAGCCCGCTTATTTTTCGCGCTTCTTCAAACGCGCTACCGGGCAGTCACCCAAAGCGTTTCGTCAGCAGAAATAGAAACGGGGCGCTCAAGAGCGCCCCGTTTGCCTGCCGGTTATTGCCGTGGGATCAGGCCACGACCTGATAGCACGGCACGTAGGCCGCGCCACCGGGCAACTTCATCCGGTGCTGATCGACAAACGCCTGCAGCAGTTTGTCCAGCGGCCCCATGATCGAAGGATCGCCCTGAATCTGATAAGGCCCGTGCTCCTCGATCAGGCGAATGCCCTTGTCCTTGACATTGCCCGCGACAATCCCGGAAAACGCCCGGCGCAGGTTGGCGGCCAGCTCGTGAGTGGGCACGTCGTGGTTCAGTTGCAGTTTCGACATGTTCTCGTGAGTCGGATCGAAAGGGTGCTGGAAGCTTTCCTCGATCTTCAGCAGCCAGTTGAAGTGAAACGCGTCATTCCGCTCGCGGCGGAACTGCTTCACTTCTTTCAGGCCCTGAGTCATCTGCCGGGCGACGTCTGCCGGGTTGTCGATGATGATCTGGTAATGACGCTGCGCTTCTTCACCCAGCGTGGCACCGACGAACGCGTGCAGCTGTTGCAGGTACGGCTCGGTATTTTTCGGACCGGTCAGGATTACCGGGAACGGCACGTCCTTGTTGTCCGGGTGCATCAGAATGCCCAGCAGGTAGAGGAATTCTTCAGCCGTGCCTGCACCACCTGGAAAGATGATGATGCCGTGGCCGACGCGCACGAAGGCTTCGAGGCGTTTTTCGATATCCGGCAGGATCACCAGTTCGTTGACGATCGGGTTAGGTGCTTCGGCAGCAATGATGCCCGGCTCGGTCAGGCCCAAGTAGCGACCGCCGACAATGCGTTGCTTGGCGTGGGCAATGGTCGCGCCCTTCATCGGGCCTTTCATCACGCCAGGGCCGCAGCCTGTGCAGATATCCAGGCTGCGCAGGCCCAGTTCATGGCCGACTTTCTTGGTGTATTTGTATTCTTCAGTGTTGATCGAGTGACCACCCCAGCACACCACCATCTTCGGCTCTACGCCAGCGCGCAACGTGCGGGCATTGCGCAGCAGGTGGAACACGTAATCGGTGATGCCCTGGGAATTGCTCAGGTCGATGCGCTGGCTGTCCAGTTCGCTTTCGGTGTAAACGATGTCACGCAGGGCGCTGAACAGCATCTCGCGGGTGCTGGCGATCATTTCACCATCGACAAACGCATCGGCCGGAGCGTTGAGCAGCTCCAGGCGCACACCGCGGTCCTGCTGATGAATTCGCACTTCAAAGCTTTCGTACGCCTCAAGAATGGTCTTGGCGTTATCGACGTGGGCGCCAGTGTTGAGAATGGCCAGGGCGCACTGGCGAAACAGGGTATAGGTGCTGCCTGAACCGGCCGCGCTGAGTTGCTGCACTTCGCGTTGGGACAGGGTTTCAAGGCTGCCTTTCGGGCTTACGGTGGCGTTAATCACTTGTCTTGGGATCATTCTATTTTCCATTAGAGCGATGCAGTCGAGCATCAGGATGGTGAACATTGAGAACATTCACCCCTGTGGAGCCTTTTCTACAGCACTTGGCCGGGAAAGCAAACGCCGGACCGCAGACGTCCCCTGTTTGAGCCTTTGTGCGCCATCGCAGGATTGAATCGGCAAGCGAATTCTTTTGAAAGCAGGCACTTGCCCGGCATGACCGTGCGGCTGAATTTTGACGCGGACAACGGGCAATAGTGAACCTGACCCCGTTAACGGAGTCTGTTAGCTGATGGACTTTCTGGACGGCCTGCACGAAAGGGATCATCAGGTGCTTTTTAAGCGCGCCTGATAGGCAGACATTCCGTCCGGGCAGGAGTTGCAAAACCTTTGATCGCCTGCCGCTCCCATCCTTAGCCGGCCCGTTAAACGAGGCTTTATTTTCATTTCAGATAAAGATAATTATCGCCATGTCTCGTCATTTCTCCGCACTTCTTTCCCGAGCCCCTGGCCTGTTCGCTGTTTCGCGTCGCTTGCTCGGCGCAGGCCTGTTTGGCGCTGCATTGACCGTTGTCGTTCCTGGCAACGCGCAGGCCGCAGGCAGCGATCGCTGGGTCAGCGACAGCCTCACCACCTACGTACGCAGCGGACCAACCGATGATCATCGGATTGTGGGGACGCTGAAATCCGGGCAGAAGGTCGAGCTGCTCAGCTCCTCGGGCAAGTTCAGCCAGGTGCGCGGCGAAGGCGGTTCCACAGTGTGGATCCCCAGCACTGACCTGCAGGAGGTGCCTGGTCAGGCCGAACGTGTGCCGCAATTGACCCAGCAGGTCACCGAGCTGACTGATCAGTTGGCAGGCATCGACAATACCTGGAAGACCCGCGTGCAAGGCATGCAAGAGACCCTTGATGCGCGCAAGAAACTGGTCGACGAACTGGAAGCCCGCACCAAGACCCTCAACGATCAACTGGCTGATTCTCAGGCCGAATTGCGTGCCACTCAGGCGCGGCTCGGCGACGAGAACAAGCAGGTAATGATGCGCTACATGGTTTATGGCGGCAGCATTGCCGGTGCAGGCCTGCTGGTGGGTCTGATCCTTCCGGCGCTGACCAAGGGCCGCAAGAAGAACGATGGCTGGGTGTAAACCTGCCTGAAACATCTGCTCATGCCCGCGCCGCGCGCTGGCATGAGCGATAGGTGACGAGCCTCCCCGAAACTCCCTTCCTGCTCCCGCAATTACGATCCAGCCCGCAAAATTTCTGCATGCCTGCCGCCCGGACAATGCGCGAAGTTGATGTTCGTTCTACAGTTTCTGCCCGTATGGTCGAAAAACTGAGTGTTGCCCTGAACCGCGTGGCTTGTTGCGGGGACGGCGGTAACGGCGAACTGTGTTATGGCATGTTGCCATCAGTTATTATGTGCGTCCTGAAAAATGGGCTGCCGAGTCGGGTCTGAGTGGTTTTCAGGCCGTGGGTCTCATATTTTCACCCTCTCCTGTGCAGGAATCCGGATGCTGGCGTACAACCAAAAAAGCTTTCTTATCGTTGATGACTTCTCTGACTTTCGCAGTTCAGTGCGGTCGATGCTGCGTGAACTGGGCGTCAAGGAAGTGGATACCGCCGACACCGGCGAGCAGGCGCTGCGCATGTGCTCGCAAAAGCGTTATGACTTCGTATTGCACGACTTCAACCTGGGTGATGGCCGCAAGAATGGCCAGCAGGTGCTGGAAGACTTGATGATCGAGCGGCTGCTGAGCTACGAAAGCGTGTTCATCATGGTCACCGCCGAAAACAGTCAGGCGATGGTCATGAGTGCGCTTGAGTGGGAGCCGGACGGTTACCTGACCAAGCCGTTCAACCGTGCCGGGCTGGCCCAGCGCCTGGAAAAGCTGGTACAGCGCAAGACCCTGCTCAAGCCGATTCTGCAGGCCCTCGACCGGCGCAAACCGGCCGAGGTACTGGCCGCGTGCAACAAGCTGATCGAGCAGGACCCGCGTTATGCGCCGTTGTGCTTGCGCTACAAGGCGGATGCCTTGCGGGACCTGAAGCAGAACGAGCCACTGGAAGCCTTTCTCAAGACCATTCTGGCTGATCGTGCCACGCCGTGGGCTTATGGCGCATTGGGCAGTCTGTTGCTCAAACGCGGCAAGACCGCCGAAGCGCAGGCCGTCTATGAACAGGCAATCAAGGCGTTTCCGGCCATGCCGGCGCTGTTCGACGGTCTGGCTGATGTGCTGGTAGCGCTTGGCGATGCCAAACGAGCGCAGACGGTGCTGGAAAGCGCCGTGCGCCTGTCGCCTCTGGCAGTCCGTCGACAGAAGCTGCTGGGCAAGCTGGCGCTGGGCAACGAGGATTTTGAAAGTGCCTCCAAAGCCTATCGCCAGGCGGTTTCCCAAGGCCAGCATTCGCGTTTCAAGGACCCGGAAACCAACCTCGGGCTGGCACATGCTCTGATCAGCAAGGGCGGCGAGCAGGGGCTGGATGCGCGCACGCGTGTCGAGATCAACAACGCCCTTGTCGACGTTGCCAAGGAACACACCGACGACGAAGGTCTGCAAGTGCGCACCCGCCTGATGAAGGCTGCCAGCCTGCAGCACTCGGACCCGGAAACCGCAGCCAAGCTCACCGAACAGGCGATGGCCAGGCTCGATGGCATGCAGCAGGTACTCAGTGCCGATGCTGCCCTGATGGTGGCTGCGCAGCTCAAGAAACTGGGCCAGGAAGAAGCGGGTGCCAGTGTTCTGAAGAGCTGTGCTGAAGCCTATGGCGATGATCCGGCGGTGATGAAAAGCGTCGCCAGCATGACCGACGATCCCGCGATTCTGGGAGCCAGCAAGGCTGCCGTCGATTTCAACCTGCAAGGCGTGCGCAGTTACAAGGCCGGTAACCTCACCGAGGCGCAGGCGTTTTTCCGCAGCGCGCTGGGCTTGCAGCCGAAGAACATCAGTATTGTGCTGAACATGGTGCAGTCGCTGCTTCATCCGGGGCAGAACCTCGGGCAGGCCGGCATTGACGAGTGCCGCGCCAGCCTGACCGTGCTGGGCAAGATTCCGGAAAGTGATCCGCGTTATGAGCGTTACCAGAAACTCAGGGAGAGGGCGTTTGGCGCATGAGTGAAGAGACAGAGCAGGGCCTCGACTTTTCCATGGTGATCGCCTCCACCGTACATGACATGAAAAACTCGCTGGCGACCCTGACACAGGCGCACAGCGAGTGGCTGGCGAAGCTTTCCGGTCAGCAGCGTGACACGCCGGAACATGGGGTCATCGACTATGAGTTCGCCAACCTCAACGGCATGCTCGTGCAACTGCTGGGCCTATATAAACTTGGTGTCAACCAACTGCCGTTGCGTCCGGATTACCACGAACTGGACGATTTCATCGAAGCGCAGCTGGCGCACCATCAGGACGTGCTGGCCAGCCGCGGTATCGCCGCGCGCTATGAAATCGATGACATGAGCCCCTTGGGCTTTTTTGACCGTGAACTGGTGGGCTCGGTGGTCGGCAATATCATCGTCAATGCCATCGGCTTTGCCCGCGAGCAGATCGTGATCAGCATCGGTGAAGAAGGCGGTCAGTTGAAAATCACCCTCAATGACGACGGTCCCGGTTACCCGGCGTATCTGATCGAGCGTCAAACCGAATACGTGCAGGGCATCAATCAGGGCAGTGGCAGTACCGGCCTGGGCTTGTACTTTGCTGCGCACATTGCCCGGCTGCATGTGCGCAACGGCATGCGCGGGCGAATCGAAATCGCCAACGGCGGCGTGCTGGGCGGGGCGATGTTCAGCATTTATCTGCCCTGAAACCCAAACTGCAATTGCTGCGAAATATGAGACAGCCGCGCACCAGCATTATATTGACGCGGTGCCGCGCACTTGCGTTATCCCGTTGTCGATAAGCCTGTCATGTTTTTGACTTTGGTGTCTTCAATGCCTGCCTTTTGCCCCTGTCCAGCCCGGTAACAGGGGCTTCCCCGTATGCTCAATGGCTTGGTTCGATTATTGCTAACGTCCTGTCAGGCGCCGGCTTTGGTCCGCGCAGCGTTTTAATCCAATAGCAGGCTGTCCGGGAGCATCGAGATGGAAGACACAGTACTCAGGCTGATCGAAGAAGCGATGGAAGCAGACGAAGGCACCTTGAGCAAAGGACAAAGTCTGGATTGGGACTCCATTGCGGTCCTGACCTTCATGTCGCTTGCGAATGAAAAACTGGACAAGAACCTCTCGGCCAACCGTCTCAACGCTTGCAAGAGTGTGGATGACGTCATCGGTCTCGTTACAGAGTCATAAGCGATCAAGGGGCTTTCCAGGCGGTGCCGGTCAGCCCGGAAGAGGAACGTTGGGTGGTGAGTAATCCGTTTTCATTGAGCGGCAAATTGATCATGGTCACAGGTGCCTCTTCCGGCATCGGCAGCCAGGTTGCGATATGGCTGAGTCAGCAGGGCGCCCGGGTGGTGCTGGTTGCCAGGAACACCGAGCGGCTTGAAGCGACAAGGCGTCAGCTTCACGGTGAAGGTCACGGGGTCGAGCCTTTCGATTTGCTTGACGGGCATGCTGTCCCGGCATGGATGAAAACCCTGGCCAGGACCTACGCGCCCTTCGACGGGCTGGTGCATGCCGCCGGTGTACAGATGCCGCTACCGATTCGAGCCCTGGCAATCGAGCAATGGGAAACGGTATTTGCCACCAACGTGACCTCTGGCTTTTCGCTGATAAAGTCATTCAGGCAGAAAGGGGTCTTCGTTCAAGGGGCCAGTATCGTTCTGCTTTCATCGGTGATGGCCCAGGCTGCCCAGCCTTCTCTGATGGCCTACTGCGCCAGTAAAGGCGCAGTGGAATCGATGGTCCGCGCTGCGGCACTTGAACTGGCCAGAGACGGAATAAGGGTCAATGCCATTGCGCCGGGCATAGTGCGAACCGAAATGACCCGCAAGCTTGAAGATCTGGTCGGTATCGATTCCATGGCCGTGGTTGAGCAGAAGCACCCGCTGGGGTTTGGTGACCCGCTGGACATAGCCTATGCGGTCAATTACCTGTTGTCTCCGGCGGCTCGCTGGGTGACCGGAACATCGATGGTTGTGGATGGAGGATACCTGGCGCAATGAATGCCAATAGATTGCTCATCGTAGGTGCCGGTGCCTTCGGCCGTGAAGTGCATGCGTGGCTGACCGATTGGGTAGAGAAGAACCCTGGATGGCTCATCGCCGGATTCATCAATGACGGCCCCGGCTCGACCGAACGCTTCGAGCATTATCCGCCTGTCGTTTCGACGGTGGATGGCTACCAGCCAAAGCCTGAAGAGTATCTGGTCTGTGCGATCGGCGACCCGAGCGGCAAGCGCCTGGTTGTTGGAAAACTCCTTGCCAGGGGCGCGCAATTTTTCACCCTCATTCACCCTTCGGTCATCATTGGCGAAAATGTTTCCATTGGTCAGGGTGCGGTGATCTGTCCTTCAACGGTGCTCACGGTCGATCTTCGTATCGGCGCATTTGTAACCCTCAATATTGGTTGTCTGGTGGGGCATGACGCAGACATCGGCGACTTCTCCACCTTGAGCGGGCATTGCGATATCACTGGCGGTGTCGTGCTGGAGGAGGGTGTTTTCATGGGGACGCATGCCAGCGTCCTGCCAAAGGTAAGGATCGGCAAACAGGCTGTGGTCGGAGCGGGTAGCGTTGCAATACGCAATGTAGCCGCTGGCACTACAGTATTCGGTGTACCTGCCACACGCATATCGGGGTAACGCTCATGGGCGCTCATGCCAGGATCGTGAACATAGAATATGAACTGCCTGCTCATTCGCTAGACAATGAAACACTGGCGCGCGAATTTCCCGAGTGGGATGTCGAGAAAATCTTCTCGAAGACCGGTATTGGCGAGCGGCGTATCGTCGACAAGGATGAAACTGCGTCCGACCTTGCGTACCGCGCCTGCGAGAAGTTGTTTCTCAACGGAGATATTCAGCGCAGCGAAGTAGACGCGTTGATTTACTGCACGCAAAGCCCGGATTATGTATTGCCCGCCACCGCCTGCATTCTGCAGCACCGCTTGCAGCTCCCCACCCACTGCGCCGCCTTCGATTTCAATCAGGGCTGTTCAGGCTACATTTACGGACTTGGCATCGCCAAAGGGCTGATCGAGTCAGGGCAATGCCGGAATGTGTTACTGGTGACGGCGGAAACCTACAGCCGCTACATTCATCCGCAGGATAAAAGTGTTCGTACCCTGTTCGGTGATGCCGCGGCCGTGACCCTGCTCAGCGCGACCGAGGGCGGGCCTTTCCTGGAGCGTTTTCGTTATGGCAGTGATGGCTCCGGGGCGGAAAACCTGATGGTCCCGATTGGCGGTGCGCGAAGACCCTCGGCGGAAAACCTTCAGCCTGCCGAGTATCAGGATGACGGCGGCAGTGTGCGTACCGATGCACACCTGTACATGAATGGCCCGGCGATTTTCGAGTTTTCCATGACCCGCGTACCGCAGTTGTTCGCGTCGTTGTTCGATGACGAACTGGGTGTAGCCGATGTCGATCTGTTCGTGTTTCATCAGGCCAACCACTTCATGCTGGATGCCCTGCGTCGGCGTTTGAAGTTGCCGGTCGAGAAGTTCGTTTCTGCCTTCCAGCACTGTGGCAATACGGTGTCGTGCACCATTCCCATTGCGCTGAAGGAATCCTTGAACCGGGGTACGCTGAAACCGGGCGACCGGGTTGCTGCGGTCGGGTTCGGGGTGGGCTATTCGTGGGGGGCGTGCGTCATACGCTGGTAAACATCATCGCTCTGCGTCACCGCCCGGACGCAGAGCTTGTTGTCGGTTTGAATCCTTCCCTGATCAGCCCTTCAGCCAGGCATCGCGCCAGGCTTGCAAGTGATCGGCCTCAAGCATCCAGTTATCGATGACTGCCTGCCTCAAGGCATCGCCCTTGCGTGCGCACTCATCCAACTGGTCAATGTGTTGCTCGATGGCACTGACCCAGGCATTGGTTTCGTTTTCCACCCGAGTGACGGGCAGGTCTTCAGGCACGCTGAGCACATCACTGCAAATGACCGGAAAACCGCAGGCACCAAACTCCAGCAAGGCCACCGGGCTTTTGCTCCGGTTGATCAGATTCGACTCGGCCGGCACCAATACCAGATCCAGATTCAGACTGGCCAACGCCTCGGGGAACAAGGTGCCCTCCACGGGCGAACGCAGTTCATGAATGTAAGGGCGTAGCCAGCGCGTGCAAGGTCCCATGATGACCCACTCCACACGGTCTGCCAGCGCCTTGATGACTTCTGACAGAATCAGCAGGTCGCCTGTTTCTGTCGCCGTGCCTACCCAACCTACACGAGGTCTGGGACGAGTCTGGCGCTGGCTTCGCAGATTGCGCCACGGATCAGGCGCAAGTCGGGTTTCAACCACCTGAATGTTGAGGTGTGAGCCCTCTAGCAGCTCCGCCAGTGCTGTTGTGGGGACGGTGATCAGATCTGCCCGCGCCAGCCCGTGGCGCAGGGAAGCCTGCACTGTAGCGAGTGGCGCAGCGCTCTTGTCGATTTCAGCGTACGCCGGGTAGTGCGGCAGGTCGTAGGCCACCCAGGCGTTGGTGTGGTCCTTGATCGCGTTGATGCTGGCAATCAGGCTTTCATCTATCGGCCCCTGGATGACCACTGCATCCGGGCTGAGCCTGGCAATTTCCACGAATGGAAGCGGCGCATGGCTGATGATGCCGTCTGCCTCGCGCTCGGCGCTCAGGCTTTGCAGCGCGGTGCTGATGCGATTGCCGGCAGCCGCATGATTGCAGGGCAGAGCAAGGACCACCGGCAGTGGACGGTGGGTCAACGGCCGCCAGCTCAACTGCGGGTTGCTCTGGGCGACGAAACTGTCAGTCAGCATCAGGTTCTTGTTGTATGCAGGGTCCCAGGCCATGTAATGCAGCCAGCGGTGGTAGAGCGCGCGCGTCGCGAAGTCCAGTGCTTCAGCGTCGCTCTGTGCGTCGTCCGGGCGCAGCGCGACGATGGCGTGCGGTGTCCAGACGACCAGATGCCCGGTGCTGCGCGCCTTCAGGCACAGGTCCACATCATTGAAGTGCAGGGGGAACAAGTGTTCGTCCAGGCCTTGCACCTCTTCATGCACGGACTTGCGAATCATCAGGCAGGAGCCGCTGACAGCGCTGTAGTTCTGATCTGTTTCCAGACGTTGCGCATCGCTCGCAGATCCTGCGATGTCGCTGGCAGTGACGGTGGCCGCGGTGCCATTGAGGCCCATGATGATGCCGGCCTGCACGACATTACCATCCGTCGAAATGAGTTTCGCGCCGACAACACCCACTTCAGGGCGCAGTGCGTGGTTGAGCAGGTGGTTGAGCCAGTCCTGCTGAATGATCAGGGCGTGGCTGTCGAGCATCACAAGATAGTCGCCCAGCGCGTGTTCGGCTGCAGAGTTGAGCAGCGCCGACGGGCTCAGTGCCTGTTCGTGGCGAACGATGCGAATCCGTTCCGACTGCATCGAATCGATGGTCGCCAGCCATTGCGTGGTCTGTGCCGACTGGCTGTTGTTGTCGCAGATCAGAATTTCATAGTGCGGATACGTCGTGTTTTCCAGAATGCTCTCTACGCAGGGCAGCAGCGTTTCGAGCTGATCCTGCGAGGTGACGAGAATGGAGACCAGAGGCTGTTCGGCATGGCCGTAATCGATCCGGTAAAGTCCCGACTCCAGCGCATGCACCTTACTGCCTGGGTAGCCACGCATGTGCAGATGCCGTTGCACGGTGCGCGCCTGATCGTAGTTCTCCTGTGCCTGCCATAAGGGCGAGATGATCATCGGCTCGCAAGAGTGCGCAAATTCGGTATAGCCCGGACCCTCGATCATGCGCAGGATCAGGTCGAGTTCAATGGCCTGCGCGTGGGCTGGGTCGAAGCCGCCCACCTCCAGAGCTTTTTCACGATTGAACAGCCAGTTGCGGCTGGTTGCCGCCGGGCAGGTCAGCAGGTAATCCAGGCTGAAGTCCGGGCGAAAGGCCAGATGCGCGCCTGCCTGCGCATGCAGGGTCACTTCGTCGCCGAACACTGCGCAGGCTTCGGGCGTTTCGATCATTTTCATGACGGCGCACAGCAGGCCGCTCGAGGTGAACGTCGTGCCGGCGTCGACCAGGATCCACCACGCTTGATCGTTTTCCTGCATCAGCGCGTTGATGACCGTTGCACGGTTTTCCACGCTGGCATCCCGCCAGGGCAGTTGCGCTTGCAGCGGCGTCTGCTGGTCCCGGTCGTAGTCGGCAAGGACAAACACCTTGAGCTTGTCGAGCAGCGGCGCGTCGGACGCCAGGCTTTGCAGCGTGCTCAGCACGCTCTCGGGCTGCTGATTGAAATCTGACACGACAATAGCAATCGCAGGGCCGCCGTTGTGTTGTTGCAGGTGCTCGTTGAGCAACGCATGCTGGGCTGGCGTAGGTCTACGCTGACCGAGCCAGCCAGCGACACGGGTATTTCGAACGGTAGCTTCGGGCCTTCTGTCGAAGTAGGCCAGCAGGTCCATTTCCTGAATATTGTCGCGTTGTGACAGCGGAGCAACCTTGACCTTGCCATTGAGCTCGTCAGGCCTTACCCAGCCCAGCTCTGTGGGAATGCGCCTGAAGTTGGCGTGACCTTCGCGAGGCAGGGTCGGGTCTTTTCTGAATGCCTCGCTGCTCTGCTGATCCGACACCCGAAAATAGGACAGCGGGCGGGCGAGCATCGCCAGGTTGCCATGACGCAAGAGCTTTGCGTACATGGCCAAATCACCCAGCCCCCAGATCAGCACCTGTTGCAGGGACATGATGTCCTGCCCGAATACCAGCAGGTCTTCGCGACGACACATGACTGCACTGGGCTCGCCGACGAAGTTGATCGGGTGACTGGCCAGAAAGGACACCAGCTCCGGACCGTCCAGAACGACGTTTTTGCCGAATGGGTAGGCCGTGTAGAGGTTGTCTGCCAGCAGAGTGCCGTTGGCGTCGATCCTCTTTCTGGTCGCGGACACGACTTTGATGTCCGGGCTGTCGTGCATGACATCGAACATCAGGCGCACGCAGTCCGGGAGAAGGATGTCATCGTCGTAGAGAAACTTGATGTACTCACCCTGCGCACGCGCTATGGCGTGTGCGATGTTGTGAGGTTCGCCCAGCGGCGTTGCGTTTTTGAAATAGTGAATGGGCCAGCGGCTGTCCGGGCTGAGCTTTTCGACGATAGCCTTGATGCCATCGTCACGGCAGTCGTCGGTGATGATGATCTCGATGTCGTCGTGGTTCTGGCGCAGCGCGCTGGCAAGCGCTGCTTCGAAGAAAGCCGGTTTGTAAGCGGGGATGACAATACTGACCAGGCGTGAAGAACTCATCGCAATACCACTTTTGAAAAAGTTTTAAAAACCAACCGGGCAACGCAGTCGGCGTCCATGATCTGCAGTTGTCGTCAGCTTTTTTGGCCTATATACAAAACCGACTGTTCCGTAATGCCGTGCTGCTTGAAGACGCCTTCACCGAATGCCTGCGAGCCTAGGGCTTTCACGTCGAAACCGGCCTGCGTCAAACGGGACTGGAAGTCTTGCCTGGCATACATCCGCACATGATCGTCCTGGCCGAAGCGCGCCCAGCGCTCATCGACGCTTGGCTCGTCCGGGTCTTCTTCGGTTTCGGTGGCGGTCAGCAGAATCGGCACCATCAGGATGGCAGAGCCGCCTTTGGCCAGTACCCGAAACAGCTCGGACATGGCCTTGCGGTCATCAGGTACGTGCTCAAGTACGTGGGAGCACACGATGAAATCGAAGGACTCGTCGGCATACATGTGCATGTCCATGATATCGACCACGTCATCAGCCAGCGGCGAGAACAGGTCGGCCGAGCGATATCGGGCGTTGGGCAGGCTGCGCAGAAACTTCGAGAGCACCACTGCTGGCGCGATATCGAGGATACGCAACGGTTTGCCCGGCGGGTTGTCGAGCATGTTCATGGCAAACAGCGCGTAAAGCCGGTCGCGGTCCGACGCCATGCATTCGGGGCAGCTGTATTGCCCGACGTTAAGGGTTTCGAAGTCTTCGATGCAGTAGTGGACGTTCAGGCGGTGGAGGATTTCCAGATGGCTTCTACCCAGCGGATAGAAGTTCGGGAAACGACAGGAGCAGACCGGGCACGTTCGCATTAGCAGTTCTCTTTACTGGCTTTGACGATCACATCAATGATGCTGTCGAAGGCTTCATCCGTCAGGCTGTCGTAGATCGGCAGGCACAGGATCTGACTGGACAGACCGGTCGCGACACGCAGGCGATCGGGTTTTGCCGAGTCAAGGCCCCGGTACATCGGGAATGTGGAAATGAGCGGGTAAAAGTAACGGCGCGCCAGGATGTTGTGGTCGCGGAACCGCTGATAAAGGTCATCACGGGAAATCGCGAAGTCTTCGGTGACCAGCACCGGGAAGTACGAGTAATTGTGTTTTTCGGTGCTTTTCCAGAGGATTTTCAGCCCCGGCACCGTTGCCAGCGCATCGCGATAGCGTTCATCGATACGTTGCCGTTTCAAGAGCGCTTCGTCGATGTACTTCAACTGAAGCAGACCGAACGCAGCGTTGATCTCACTCATCTTGCCGTTGATTCCCGGCGCGACCACGGTCACTTCGTCAGCAAAGCCGAAGTTCTTCAGGTAATCGATACGTTGCTTGGTCTTGGCATCCGGACTGATGATGGCCCCGCCTTCGAAGGTGTTGAACACCTTGGTGGCGTGAAAGCTCAGCACCGACAGATCCCCGTGATTCAGCAGGCTTTGCCCGCCATGCTGAACACCGAACGCATGGGCGGCATCGTAGATGACCTTCAGGCCATAGCGATCGGCAATCTGCTGAATGCGGTCGACGTCACACGGGATGCCGTAGCAGTGTACGGGCATGATCGCCGTGGTTGCCGGGGTAATGGCTTCTTCGATGCGCTCCGGGTCCAGGTTGTAAGTACCCGGGTCGATGTCGACAAACACCGGCGTCAGGCTGTTCCAGAGCAGCGAATGGGCGGTCGCCACGAACGAGTAGGGCGTGGTGATGACTTCGCCCTTGATGCGCAACGCCTGAATCGCTGTCATCAGCGCCAGCGTGCCATTGGAAAACAGCGAGAGATGCTGCACGCCCAGGTACTCGGCCAGCTCCTTTTCAAGCTGCTGGTGAAACGGACCGCCATTGGTGAGCTGGCGGCTTTCCCATATGTGTTCGAGGTAGGGAATGAACTCCTCCAGAGGCGGTAACAGAGGACGAGTTACGGGAATCGGTGCGCTCATGGAGGGTTCTCTGCTCGTGTTTTATCCGATTGCTGTTCGAAAGGGCATCTGCTTCAAGGGCTTCCGGCAAAGGCGTTGCCATTGACATAAAAATGACAGTCGAACTGTTGTGACCGGGGTACACAGCAAGAACCCGGCCAAGACCGCTTTTGCCGGATCAGGTAGAGGTCGGGTAGTGATCCTTCTCACTAAGGTGTTTCAGTGCTTGATATCCCGAACGCCCGCTGCGTATTTTGTACGGGTTGCCGCCAAGCGGCCTGGCCCATGACAAAGGATTGAACCATGACACGCAATGACCCCCATCCGCTGGCACAGCTGCTGATGGGCATTGATGAAGTGGAGTGTGTGACCCCGGACCTGAACGGCGTGCCTCGCGGCAAGGTGATGACCGCTGCCGGTTTTCTGCAGGGCAGGCGATTGCAGCTTGCGCGGGGTGTGTTGCTGCAATGCATCATGGGCGGGTACCCGCCGTCACGGTTTTACGGTAGCGATGATGGCGACCTCGCGCTGCTCAGCGATCCGCAGCAGGTCCATCGTCTGCCCTGGAGCGAGCAACCGCGCGCCCTGGCCATCTGCGATGCCGAGGAGTTGAGCGGCGAGCGTTGCATGCTCTCGACGCGCAGCCAGCTAAAGGCCGTCATCGCCCGCTACGCCGCACGGGGGTTGGCACCGGTTGTGGCCACCGAACTGGAGTTCTTTGTCTTTGCGCCCAACCCCGAGCCGCTGTATCCGTTCGTGCCGCCGACAGGGCTGGACGGACGACGCGAGCAGGGGCATTCAGCGTTCAGTGTCAGCTCGAACAATGGCTTGCGGCCTTTTTTCGCCGAGGTATACGCCTGCATGGCGGCGTTGGGTCTGCCGCGTGACACGGTGATGCACGAGATGGGCGTCAGCCAGTTCGAGATCAACCTGCTGCATGGCGACCCGCTGCTGCTCGCCGACCAGACCTTTCTGTTCAAGCACCTGCTCAAGGAGGTCGCGCTCAAGCACGGGCTTATTGTTGTCTGCATGGCCAAGCCGCTCGCGCACACGGCGGGCAGTTCGATGCATCTTCATCAGAGCGTTGTAGCAACAGACTCCGGGGTAAACGTCTTCAGTGGTGCAGATGGCCAACCGACTGACACGTTTCGTCACTTTATCGCGGGTCAGCAGGCCTGCATGGCTGATTTCACAGCGCTGTTCGCGCCCAACGTGAATTCCTATCAGCGCCTGTGCCAGCCCTATGCTTCGCCCAATAACGCCTGCTGGTCCTACGACAATCGCGCAGCCGGCCTGCGCATCCCGTCGAGTGCAGCGGCGGCTCGAAGGGTGGAGAACCGTTTGCCAGGCGCCGACGCCAATCCTTATCTGGCTATCGCCGCAAGCCTGGCAGCCGGGCTGCATGGCATCGAGCAAAAGCTGGAACCCACCCCGCCCATGCAAGGCGCGATTAAGGTGCCGGAAGAATTGTCATTGCCGTGTACCCTGCACGCCGCTCTGGAGCGTCTGAAAAGCAGTCAGTTGGCCAAGGAACTGTTTGGTCATGAATTCATCGAAGGCTACATCGCGTCGAAGACCCTGGAACTGACCAGTTTTTTTGACGAGATAACCCCCTGGGAACGGCGCGTTCTGGCTGCTCAGGTTTAAGAATCGCAGTGTTGGGCTCGCCCGGTCGGGCGACTCCCTATTTTTGGAAAGTTGATGCGCCAAATCTGGAAGTCCTTTCGAGCGCTTTATTTTGCCTCGTTGATGATGTTGATCGGTTCAGGTCTGCTGAGCACTTATCTGGCCCTGCGCCTGGCGGCCGATCAGGTCGACAGCCTGTGGGTCGGTGCGCTGATGGCCGCCAACTATTTCGGTCTGGTCCTGGGGGGCAAGATAGGTCACCGCCTGATCGGCCGTGTCGGTCATATTCGGGCCTATGCCACCTGCGCCGGTATCGTCGGTGCGGCGGTGCTCGGGCATGGCCTGATCAGCTGGCTGCCCGCCTGGCTGGTACTGCGGGTGATTGTCGGTCTGGGCATGATGTGCCAATACATGGTCATCGAGAGCTGGCTGAACGAGCAGGCCGCCGCCAAACAGCGCGGCATGGTGTTCAGCGGTTACATGATTGCGTCCTATCTGGGCCTGGTGCTGGGGCAACTGGTACTGGTGGTCCACCCGCAACTGGGCCCTGAGCTGCTGATGCTGGTGGCATTGTGCTTCGCGCTGTGTCTTGTGCCGGTCGCCATGACCCGGGCAATTCACCCCGCACCGTTGCACCCGGCACCGCTGGAGCCGCTCTTCTTCATGAAGCGTGTGCCGCAGTCGCTGACGGCGGTGTTGGGTGCCGGGCTAATCATCGGTTCGTTCTACGGTCTGGCACCGGTTTACGCCGCCGAACAGGGGCTGTCCACCGAGCAGGTCGGTCTGTTCATGGGCTGCTGCATTCTGGCCGGGTTCCTGGTGCAGTGGCCATTGGGTCTGCTTTCCGACCGCTATGACCGATCCGTACTGATGCGCATCTTTGCCGCTGCACTGGTGGTGGCGTCATTGCCGCTGGCGGTGTTTCCGAGTGTGCCGGTCGAAGTCCTGTTCGGCGTCGGCTTTCTCGCCTCGCTGATGCAGTTCTGCCTCTATCCACTGGCGGTGGCATTTGCCAATGACCACGTCGAGGCCGAACGCCGGGTGTCGCTGACGGCCATGTTGCTGATGACCTATGGCATCGGCGCGAGTATCGGCCCGTTGGCTGCCGGCGTGGTCATGAAGCTGTTTGGCGGCCACATGCTGTATGCGTTCGTCTGTGGTGCCGGGGTGATTCTGGTGCTGCTGATCAGACCCAAGGCCGTTACCCATTTGCATCAGGTCGAAAACGCACCGCTGCATCACGTCGCCATGCCGGACAGCATGTCCAGTTCGCCGCTGGTGGTTGCACTGGACCCGCGTGTCGATGAGCAGGTGGTTCAGGAGCAGATGCAGACCACCGTCGAGCCGGAGTCCGAACCTGAGTCTGAAGTGGTGGCCGATGCCGACGCAGAAACCGAGGCACAGGCCGAGCCGGTCGCGGGCACGGAAACAGCCGAAGCTGAAGAGCACGAACGCGAGCGTGAAAGCGAGACCTGGAAGGCTTGAGTGTAGCGGGGGGGCAGAGCAGGGGATTACGGTGTGATTGCGGCAGGTTGCCGCAATCACCAGCAAGCAGAAGCGGGGATCAGAAGTCGTCGTCTTTGTCGAAGCGGCGAGCTTCACGCTGCAACTGGTAGACGAAACGCTCAACCTGACGCTGCACAAGCCCACTCATGTTGTGGAAGCGCACGCCGGCAAAGGTGGTGTGAAATCTTTCTTCGAAGTGCAGATAACGCAGCTCTACGGGGGCTGTCATTGCTCCGAATGGCAACTTCGCAATAAAGCGTTCGTATACCTGGCCCAACTGCATGCGCTCGGACACATCGCCTTCAAAGCGCAGTTTGCAACCGGTTGCAGAGATGTCCAGCAGTTTGCCGGTCAGAGGGGATTTCAAACGGTCGCCGCCGATCTCGATGTCGACCAGCTGTGCCAGCTTCAGCGCTGCACGAAATGCGTTGCGCCGCTGGTGGTAAATCACTTCTTCAGGCAGCGGTCCGCGGTACAGGCGCTGCCCGTCGGTATCGACAATCTCCATCTGAGACGAGCTTTCCCAGGCGATACGCACGCCGTCGTGAAAACCTTCGACGCGGAAAGACTCGCCATTACTTAAAAAGCGTTCGCCATCGCGGGGGATCATTTCGTCGAGCGCCATGACGTTGCTGTCACGGTCGACTTCAAGCAGGTAGCTCTGAAAGCGTTGGGCACGCTCATGGAAGGTAATGATCAGAGGATCATGACTCTCGAGTAGCAACCGCAGGTTAGCGGCAATTTCCAAAGGTGTGTTGAGGACCTTCGGGGGCTGCGGAGCATCGTCCGCGCTTGAGCCATTCACGTTCTTGAATCTCCAGGCAAAATACTACGGCAACGCAACAACAGGCATTCTGCCAC
This sequence comes from Pseudomonas savastanoi, assembly GCF_020917325.1. Taxonomy (NCBI): domain Bacteria; kingdom Pseudomonadati; phylum Pseudomonadota; class Gammaproteobacteria; order Pseudomonadales; family Pseudomonadaceae; genus Pseudomonas; species Pseudomonas savastanoi. Next base: position 4,024,815 of record NZ_CP076652.1, on the reverse strand, counting down.
TACGCACGAAACCTTGATACAGGAAGTTACGCCTGACTCAGAGGGCGTGGTTTTGCTCTAAGCGCAGTTGACCCGCGACTGTCATAGAGCGTGGGCGTCTCACTGCCGTTCAGTATGCGAAGCTGATGAGCCGTGCTGATCTGTTGCAGCTGGATCAGACTACCATTCTGCTCGTTCAGCGTCTGGCATTCATTGATCAACGCATTCAGTTCGTCACCGGCCATCAGCAATTGCTCGCCGACATCCGACTGGCTGGCCAGTTGCTGGAGACCACTGCGATTGGCTGGCAGCCCCATGCCCGCAAGCACCTGGCTACGTTTGCGCCCATGTTGATCGAGAAGAATGACCAGCGCCTGTTTCTGCGCCAGCACCTGCTCCATCTCGCCCATGTCGCGGCCGTGAAGAATCAGGGATTCGGCCTGCAGCAGCTCTAGAAGCTGTCGGGCCGAAACCATGTCGTCAGTGATCATCTGCAACAAAGTAGTGTCTTGCATCGCATGCTCTGGTTTTTAAGCGTCCAGAATATCCAGCGCCAGCCTTGGCTTAGCGTTGGGTTTCGAAATTCAACAGCTTGCTGGCGACACGGTTGCTGTCCACTGTGTAACTACCGTCGGCGATGGCCTGCTTGAGCTCGGCAACGCGAGCACTATTGACGGTTGGCAGATCGGTCAGCTTGTCCGTGATTTTCTGCAACTGTTGAGCCTCACTGCTCAAAGAAAAAGTTTCCCCGGTGCTTTTGACACCTGCGGTGGATGCAGGAGCTGTCGCATCGGTTTTGACGGTGTCTTTGCTGGCGCTGGTACGTGATGTACCGGCAACAGACTGTGAATTGTTAAGGCGACTGAAATCTATGACCATGATTGAAAAAACCTCTGGGTGTTTGGACGCTTGCCTTGTTTTCGGCCAACCCCTATCAAACTTTAGGCCGATTGTGAGAAAGCTTCCCAATAGACGCTTTTCACCGTCGGATATTCCCCGCAGTCTAAAAAAAACACACCCTGTGCGCCAGCATCAATGCATTACATGGCCACTTCCACCTGCCCTGGGCCGGTGACATTCGCTTTGATCACCCGCTGGGAATTAAGGTTTTTCACCCGTATCTGTTCGTTGAAACCTCCGTCGGACATCGCTTCGCCGGGCATGCGCACCGCCAGCGAACCGCTGCGGGCGATGATGACCACCTGGTCGCCCTTGTGAATCATTTGTGGCTGTTCCAGTGCCACCGGGGTGACGACCTGGTCGATGACCATTTGTCGGACAACCTTTTGACCGACGGCCTGATCAAGAGAGGCCAGGAATCCCTGGCCCAGGCTGCTCACGTCGCGCTCACGCAGCGCAACGTCTTCTTCAGTAACGATGGCATCGCGTTTCAGCGGGCGCATCACGGTTACAACGTTGCGATACAGCAGCACCTGGGCTGGCACAAATACTGTCCAGGGCGAAGAACCTTCGCAGCGTACCCGCACCGTAACCCGGCCGACCGGGCGCGGGCTTTCCAGTGTGGCTGTCAAATCCTTGTCACAGGCACCCATCCGTAAACGCGGGTCGAGCTGCTTGACCTGTATGTCATGACGCCCGTCAATCTGGTTGGTTGCCAAATAGTCTTCTACTGTGAACTCAAGAAACCCTTGGGTGACGCCGATAAGCTGTTCAGGCAGTGTGAAATTCTCTGCGCGAGCAAGGCTCACCGTGCCACAAAGGCACAGCAGAGCGATTGCGCACAGAAGCCTGCGGGTTTCTAATGCGAGGTGTCGAGAAATTGTCGTCTTTGCGTTCATGAGGTAATAAATAGCAAAGCCCGTGCCGCTTGTTGATCTGGTGTCTGGGCGGCGGTCATTTTGGTAAGGGGGTTCGGCATGGCAGGTGTAATGGATTCGGTAAACCAGCGAACTCAGCTGGTGGGTCAGAATCGCCTGGAGCTGCTCTTGTTCCGTCTCGACGGCAAGCAGCTCTACGGGATCAACGTCTTCAAGGTAAAAGAAGTACTGCAATGCCCGAAACTCACCATCATGCCCAAATCGAGCAAGATCGTCCGGGGTGTGGCCAATATTCGTGGCGGTACGATCCCGATCATGGATCTGGCGATGGCGACGGGCTCCACGGGCATGATTTCGTTGGTCAATTCCTTCGTCATCATTACTGAGTACAACACCAAGGTTCAGGGTTTTCTGGTGCATTCTGTAGAACGCATCGTCAACATGAACTGGGAGGAGATTCATCCACCACCCAAGGGGACCGGGCGCGATCATTACCTGACCGCCGTCACCCGGGTGGATAATCAGTTGGTGGAAATTATCGACGTCGAGAAGATTCTTGCCGAAGTCGCACCTATTTCCGAAGAAGTGTCGGTCGGTGTGATCGATGCCGAGGTTCAGCACAAGGCAATTTCGCTGCGTGTGCTGACGGTCGATGACTCGTCGGTAGCCCGCAAGCAGGTCAGCCGCTGCCTGGAAACCGTCGGTGTGGAAGTGGTTGCCCTGAACGATGGCCGTCAAGCGCTGGATTACCTGCGCAAAATGGTCGAAGAGGGTAAAAAACCGGAAGAAGAGTTCCTGATGATGATCTCCGACATTGAAATGCCGGAAATGGATGGCTATACCCTTACAGCTGCGATACGTAATGACCCGCGTATGCAGAAGATGCACATCACCTTGCATACCTCTCTGTCCGGGGTATTCAACCAGGCGATGGTCAAGAAAGTCGGCGCTGATGATTTTCTCGCGAAATTCCGGCCTGATGATCTTGCGGCCAGGGTTGTTGCGCGGATCAAGGCAGCAGAATAACCAGCCGGGGGCGTCGTCCCCGGTGATTCACATGATTTGAGAGGCGGCACCTTGTCTACGGGTAATTTGGATTTTGATCAGTTCCGGGTATTTCTGGAAAAAGCCTGTGGCATCTTGCTTGGGGAAAACAAGCAGTATCTGGTGTCCAGCCGCCTCAACAAACTGATGGAGCAGCAAAGCATCAAGTCGCTTGGCGAGTTGGTTCAGCGCATCCAGACCCAGCCGCGCAGCGGGTTGCGCGAACAGGTTGTCGATGCGATGACCACCAACGAAACCCTGTGGTTTCGCGATACCTATCCGTTCGAAGTGCTGAAGAACAAAGTGCTGCCCGAGCAGATCAAGGCCAGCCCTGGTCAGCGACTGCGCATCTGGTCGGCGGCCTGTTCATCGGGCCAGGAACCGTACTCGCTGTCGATGTCGATTGATGAGTTCGAGCGCGCCAATCAGGGCCAGCTCAAATCGGGCGTGCAGATTGTTGCCACCGATTTGTCTGGTGCAATGCTCAACAACTGCAAGACTGGCGAGTACGACAGTCTGGCTATCGGCCGTGGCTTGTCGCCGGATCGTCTGCAGCGTTTCTTTGATGTAAAAAGTCCGGGTCGCTGGGTCGTCAAGACGCCGATCAAGAGCCGTGTGGAGTTCCGCTCGTTCAACCTGCTCGACAGCTACGCCTCGCTGGGCAAGTTCGACATCGTGTTCTGCCGCAACGTACTCATCTACTTCTCCGCTGAAGTGAAGAAGGACATCCTGCTGCGCATCCACGGTACGCTCAAGCCAGGCGGTTACCTGTTTCTGGGGGCTTCCGAAGCGCTCAATGGTTTGCCGGATCACTATCAGATGGTTCAGTGCAGCCCCGGGATCATCTATAAGGCCAAGTGACGGTCTGTCAGTTGCCTGCGATAAAAAAAGAGACCTTCGGGTCTCTTTTTTTGTGCGCGGCTGAGAACAGCTTCGATCGTCTGACCATCGGTTCATGTTTGCGTACTGTTACTCACCAGTTTTGCAAAAGCGTTGGCGGCGGCGCTCTGGTAGCCGTTTTTACGCCGCAGCAGCGCAACCGTCCGCCCAGGCAGGGCAGGGATCGTCTGAACTTCGCGCAACCCGGGCTGCTCGCGAACGATGGCATCGGGAAGAATGGTCGCCATGCGCCCCTGGGCAACGACCTTGAGCAAAATGGCGATCGAGTTCGCCTCCAGGCCGACCGTAGGCTTGAAATTCTGCGTCTGGCACCAGGCATCCAGCAGCTGGCGAGTGGCGAATCCGGGGGCGAGCAAGGCAAAGCGAAGCGTTTGCAGGTCCTCAAGTGTCAGCGCGGTCTGTTTTTCGGGGGCAGACTTGGTCATGACCAGGCACAGTTGTTCATCGAACAGAGGCTGGCTGTCTATCTCGACAGCATGACTGCCGGCAAAACCAATGGCCAGATCGAGCGCGTCATTGATCAATGCCTCGGTAATCTGCTCCAGAGGCAGCTCCGTGAGGATTATCGCCACGCCGGGGTACAGCGCGCTGAAGCGGTCGATCAACGGCGCTATCAGGTATTCACTGAAGGTTGGCGTGACGCCGAGGCGCAATTGTCCGCGTGACAGGTCGCTGACATCGTTGAGCGCACGCTTCCCGGCCTCCAGCTCAAGCAGGCAACGACGCGCGTGGTCCAGATACACGCGGCCGGCATCGGTCGGCACGACGCTGCGGCGGGTGCGGTCGAACAGTTGCACACCCAGGCTGCTTTCCAGCTGCCTGATCTGTTGCGACAACGCCGGTTGCGAGACATGCAGGGCCTCGGCCGCCCGGGTGAAATTGCCATGGTCGGCGACTGCCAGCAAATAACGTATATGGCGTAACAGCACGGCATCACCATAAGGCAGGATTATGGCGATGATCATAAATCAGTCTTGGATCTTATGGTGATAGTTGCCGATGCTGTGATTGATGTGAATTCATTCCGGAGGCTTACCTATGCCGCACAGCAACATTTCCAGAGCGCCGCGCCAGAATCTGACTGAACGTGTGCTGCAGGCCAAGACCGCAAAGAACCTGACGTGGGCAGGGCTTGCAGAGGGTACGGGGTTGAGCGTGGTGTATGTCACGGCTGCATTGCTCGGTCAGCACCCATTGCCGGAAGCGGTGGCCGAGGTAGTCGCCGAGCGTCTCGGGCTGGACAGGGACGCGGTCGCCGAACTGCAAACCATCCCGTTGCGCGGCAATGTCGAAGACGTCTCCAGTGACCCGACGATCTATCGTTTCCACGAAATGGTTCAGGTCTACGGCACAACGCTGAAGGCATTGGTGCATGAGCAGTTCGGCGACGGCATCATCAGCGCAATCAACTTCAAGCTCGACATCAAGAAAGTCGAAGATCCGGAAGGGGGCGAGCGAGCCGTGATCACCCTTGATGGAAAATTTCTGCCCTATAAACCGTTCTGAGGACGCTGAGATGAGTGATAAAGGAAGACCGCCATTTCCACCCTTTACCCTGGAGACGGCTGTCCAGAAAGTCCGTGGCGCCGAGGATGGCTGGAACTCTCGCGATGCGGCGAAAGTTGCGCTGGCCTACACCGAAGACACGTATTGGCGTAACCGCAGCGAGTTCATCAATGGTCGTGCAGAAGCTCAAGCCTTTCTGGAGCGCAAGTGGCGCAAGGAACTGGACTATCGGCTGATCAAGGAGCTCTGGGCATTTACCGATAACCGCATTGCCGTGCGCTATGCCTATGAATGGCATGACGACTCTGGCAACTGGTTCCGTTCGTATGGCAACGAAAACTGGGAGTTCGCTGCAAACGGCCTCATGCAAAGGCGCTTTGCCTGCATCAACGATTTGCCGATCGCCGAGTCCGAGCGCAAATACCATTGGCCACTGGGGCGGCGACCTGATGACCACCCTGGGTTAAGTGAGCTTGGCCTCTGATTCAGTCGTCAAAGAGACCTTCGGGTCTCTTTTTTATTGGGCGTCCGAATGAGGCAATGATGAAGTGCCGCCATTGTCAGGCGGCAAGTCGACACTGGCAAAAAAACGGCACCCCGCTTGCCGCTTTCTCCTCCCACAGCGGAAATGCCTTGCCGCTTTTCTGGCATTGCCGCCTCGCCGCCGCCTGCGGGCCCTGCAAACATTGGCTTTTACAACATGGCACGCCGATTGCTTTGTCAGTAACAACAGAATCAGGTCAACCGGCAAAGGTTTCCCGAAATGAGCATCAGCTTCGATAAAGCGCTAGGCATACATGAAAAGGCTCTGAACTTCCGGGCTCAGCGTGCAGAGGTGTTGGCCAACAACATCTCCAACGCCGATACCCCGAACTTCAAGGCTCGCGATCTGGACTTCTCGTCGGTGCTGGCTGCCGAAAACGACAAGGTGCAGAACGGTCATTTCGCGCTGAACAAGACCAACAGCCGCCATATCGAAGCCGAAGGCATGGGCAATGATGACGGGACGCTGCTGTATCGCACCCCGTCGCAGCCTTCGCTGGACCAGAACACCGTCGATTCCCAGGTCGAGCAGGCCAGCTACACCGAGAACGCCATGGGCTTTCAAGCCAGCTTCACATTGCTCAACAGCAAGTTCAAAGGGCTGGTTGCAGCCCTTCGCGGAGAATAATTCATGTCACTAGCCAATGTGTTCAACATTGCCGGTAGCGCCATGAGTGCCCAGACCACGCGTCTGAACACTACGGCCAGTAACATCGCCAACGCCGAGACCGTGTCTTCGAGCATGGACCAGACCTACCGCGCCCGTCACCCGGTGTTTGCCACCGTGATGCAGGGTCAGCAGTCCACAGGCGGTTCGCTGTTCCAGGATCAGGGCGAAGCCGGGCAGGGCGTTCAGGTCAACGGCATCATCGAAGACAGCTCGAACCTGGAAGCACGTTACGAGCCCAATCATCCTTCCGCTGACAAGGACGGGTATGTCTACTACCCCAACGTCAATGTCGTGGAAGAAATGGCCGACATGATTTCTGCCAGCCGGTCTTTCCAGACCAACGCCGAAATCATGAACACCGCTAAATCCATGATGCAGAAGGTTCTGACCCTCGGTCAGTGATAGAAGGCGAACGTTATGGCCGATAACACCACAGCAAGCAGCGTCTCATCGACGTTCTTGAACACACTGCAGAATCCGACGCCGACCGCGACGAATTCCACCGGTACGCTGGGCAAGGACGCGTTCCTGCAGCTGCTCGTGACGCAGATGAAGAACCAGAACCCGCTGGACCCACAGGACAACACGCAGTTCGTGGCCCAACTGGCGCAGTTCAGCAGCCTTGAAAGCATGCAGAACCTGACGTCGACGGTTGACACGATTGCAACCAGTTACAAGTCGTCCCAGGCGTTGCAGGCATCGTCGCTGGTAGGTCGCTCGGTGATCATCGATTCGAGCTCCACCACCGTGGATACCACCAAGGGTATGACCGGTTCGATCGTTATTCCGAGCGCCACTACGGCGACAAGTATCAAGGTTTACGATTCGCAATCGAATCTGGTCGACACCGTCGAGCTGGGCGCGCAGAAAGTCGGCACCACCAGCTTTTCCTGGGACGGTACGGACAGCGACGGTACAGCGCTTGCGTCGGGCAACTATACCTTCAAGGCTGAAGGCTCGGTTGACGGCAAGAACACACAGCTTTCGACTTACCTGCCTGCCACGGTCAACAGCGTCACGTTGGGTGTGAATGGTGCAGAAACAATGCTCAACCTGGCCAGCGGCAGTGTTGCCCTGTCCAAAGTTCAAACCATCGGATTGTAGAGCCTACCAGGCGCAGGAGTGAAACATGTCTTTCAATATCGGCCTTAGTGGGCTCTATGCTGCAAACAAAAGTCTCGACGTTACCGGCAACAACATTGCCAACGTTGCGACCACCGGCTTCAAGTCTTCGCGCGCGGAGTTTGCCGATCAATACGCTCAGTCGATTCGCGGCACTTCCGGCCAGACCAATGTGGGCAGCGGCGTAACAACCGCAGCGGTTTCCCAGCAGTTCACGCAGGGCAACCTGACTACCGGTACTGCCAACAGCCTCGACCTTGCCATCAACGGCAACGGTTTCTTCATGCTCAGCAATAACGGCGAGAAGCTGTACACCCGTGCTGGTGCATTCCACACCGACAAGGAAGGCTACGTCGTCAACAGCGGCGGTATGAAGTTGCAGGGTTACAACGTTGATGCCAACGGCAGTGTGGTGACCGGTGCATTGAGCGACCTGCGGGTGGATTCGTCCAACCTTCAGCCCAAGGCAACCACCGCCATTACCAACGTTGCCAACCTGAATTCGACCACTGCCTTGCCGTCGCTCACTACGTTCGACGCGACTGACACCAAGTCGTACAACATGAAGTACAGCACGCCGACCTATGACACTCAGGGTAACGCGCATACGCTGGATCAGTATTTCGTCAAGACCGGCACCAACACCTGGTCCATGTACTCGCTGATGGACGGTCGCAGCATTTCCGACCCGTCCACTACTACGGCCGACAAGAACGACCTGACATTCGACTCCTCGGGTAATCTGGTCGTCGCAGCGCCGGGCACCGTACCGACCGACAGTGCGAACATCAAGTTCAACACTGATGGCACCTTTACTGTCGCCAACTGGGTACCAGGCGTGCAATCCGGCACCGGCACGACCACCAGCTGGGGCGCGAACGGCGCTACTGGCGCCTCCATCAAGCTGAACATGGCCGGCATCACCCAGACCGCGTCGGTCTCGGGCCTGATCACTCAGGACCAGGACGGCTACGCCACTGGCCAGCTCAGCGCAATGAGCGTTGATGCAACCGGTAACCTGTTCGCCACCTACACCAACGGCAAATCCCAGGTGATCGGGCAGACCTCGCTGACCAACTTTGCCAACGTGCAAGGCCTGGCGCAGGCAGGTGGCACCAACTGGCGTGAAACCTTCGCTTCCGGCGTACCGGTCAGCGGTACGCCGCAATCGGGTACCCTCGGCTACATCACTGGTCAGGCGCTGGAAGAGTCCAACGTCGATCTGACCATGGAACTGGTGAACCTGATCAAGGCGCAGAGCAACTACCAGGCGAACGCCAAGACCATCTCCACTCAAAGCACCATTATGCAAACCACTATTCAGATGACTTGATAGTGTAGAGCGTTAAATAAAGCCCCTTTTCGAAGGGGCTTTTTTTTTGCTTGTTTTTTATAAAGTGATGCACGTTCGAGTTTAATTAAACTTGCGGAAAGTTCGGTCAATGTACTTGGAAATCTCCTACGCGCGATGATGTGAGAATCAAAACTCCTCTATGAGTTGCCCTTTGGGGCGAAGGAGTTTTCATGTCGTTCAATACCGCGATCAGCGGCATTCATGCCGCGAACAAAAGGCTGGAGGTGGCCGGTAACAATATTGCCAACTCCGGCACTATCGGGTTCAAGTCGTCGCGTGCGCAGTTCTCGGCGCTGTATTCAGCCAGCCAGTTGGGCAGTGGTCGCAATGCTGTAGGTGATGGCGTACGTCTTGCTTCAATGCAGCAAAACTTCAATCAGGGAGAAAGCATGACCACGTCGGGTAATCCGCTCGACATGCGTATTCAGGGCAACGGCTTTTTTGTGGTGAGTGACGGTGGGTCTCTTGCCTATACCCGTGCCGGAGCGTTCCTCAAGGATGCGGCGAACTTCGTCGTCGACAGCGAGGGTGGACGATTGCAGGGCTATGCGGCAAACGAGCAGGGCGAGATCAAGCGTGGGTTGCGTACCGACCTGCAGATTGACACATCGAATGTATCGGCCAGAGCCACCACGCGGGTTGCCGAGAACATCAATCTGGACGCCTCGCTGCCTTCGCTCGCGCGCTTGCCGGTCTTCGACCCGGCCGATCCTGCGACCTACACGCGGGCCGTTGGCCGTACCATTCAGGATGCGGGGTCTGGAGCGGGGGCCACTGCGGTGCCCGCGGCGGATCATGAGCTCAAGCAGTATTTCGTCAAGACCGGCGACAGTCAGTGGTCCATGTATGTACTGATCGATGGGCGTAATCCGGTGGACCCGAACAGCGTGGCGCCGTTGCACGTCACCCTTGAGCAAAGACCAAACGGATCGCTGTCATACAGCGGCAATAGCCAGCACCTTCGTAAAATCTCGGATACCGAATTTGCCCTGCAAGGCTGGCGGCCGGCTGAAGAGGTCAATGGTGCCTGGGTCAGTAACGGCGCTGCTAATGGCGGCACAGTGTCGCTGCCGTTGAATAATGGATCGATCAGCATGCTTGACCCTGGTGATGCGTTGATGGATCGCCCGGTTCCGGCGTTCGATCCATCGGACCTGAAGACGTACAGCGATATGTTTGCCAATGCGATTTTCGACAGCCAGGGCAATCAGCACGAGCTGAAGCAGTATTTCGTGAAGGACGGCACCAACAGCTGGCGCATTCATGCGCTGATTGATGGCCGCAACCCGCAGATGCCTGATTCCACCGACCCGCTGACGGCAAACATCGTGTTTGATTCTGGCGGCTGGGTACAGTCATTGACCGGCGGCCCTGGTTTTGCGAGTACCCATAGCAACGGTCTGCAACTAACCGGCTGGACACCGGCCATGCCTGCCGAGCGCGTCACAGGGCCAGAAAAATGGGTGCCCAACGGTGCGGCTGGCAGTGCGAAGGGCATCGCGATCGACTTCACCAACCTGCTGCAGCACAACGCCGCCAGTTCGCGTTCTTCCACTCACGTGGATGGCCATGCCGCGGGGCAGTTGAGCAGCCTGAGCGTGGGGCGCGATGGCATCCTGCGTGCCGGGTTTACCAATGGCATGAACAAGAATATCGGTCAGGTGATACTCGCAAGCTTCGCCAATCCGCAGGGGTTGCAGGCGCGCAGTGATACGCGCTGGACCGAATCCGCCGACTCTGGCGTTGCTGACTACGATGTGCCGGGCGTTGGCACGCTGGGCAGTCTCATCGGCGACGGGCTGGAGGGGTCCAATGTTGTCCTGGCCGATGAACTGATTGCTTTGATCCAGGCGCAGACGGCTTATCAGGCCAACTCCAAGGCGATATCGACAGAGGCGACCGTGATGCAGACGCTGATTCAGTCGACCTGATCAGATTGAACAGTCGGACTTGATGAAGTGACCTTTCAGCCGTGTCCAGCCAGGCCCGGGGCTGGTCTGGGCGCAGACAATCCGGCTGTCGCCCTGCCATTTGTAATAGTGGGCGGGGGCGGCCTGGGCGAGGAGGGCGAAGGTCATCAGGCTCGCGCTGGCGATGCCGGCAATGCACGCACGAAAAAGCATGAGGGTTCCCGTTCAGGGCTGCGGTGTCCGCAAGATTATCACTGTCGATCCTCTTGTCAGCCCATACCAATGAAGTTTTTTTGGCGGTGCTCGCTGCTTGATGATCGGCAGGCGGCAGTCCTCCGCCGCTATTGGGTGGCGCTTTGCCCGAAGGGCATCATCGAATGCCGGTTTTTGCTGGTTAATCAGGCATTTGTATCGAGCCTGACAAGTTGGTTCAAAAATTGCTTTAACCCTTTCAGAACAGCTACAGGCGGCAAGCGTCTGTCGGAGGAGGAAGACTGTGGACAAGTTGCTTTACGTCGCAATGAGCGGTGCATCCGAAAACGCGATCGCGCAGAAGGCTCACGCCAACAACCTGGCAAACGTATCAACCAACGGTTTCATGCGTGACCTTGAACAGGCCCGCTCGATGCCGGTGTTTGGCGAGGTCATGCCGTCGCGCGCCTATGCGATGAGCGAACGTCCGGGGACCGACTTTTCCTCCGGCGCCATGGTTGAGACCGGCCGTGAACTGGACATCGCCGTCAAGGGTGATGGCTGGATTGCCGTGCAGACTCCCGACGGTGGCGAAGCCTATACCCGCAGTTCCGGCATGAACATCGATGCCCTGGGTGTGTTGCGCGACGGCAGCGGTTTGCCGGTAATGGGCAATGGCGGTCCGATTGCCGTGCCGCCTCAGCAGCAGATCGAGATCGGTGCCGACGGCACGATCAGCATTCGCTCGCTGGGCGAAAGCCCGCAGGTGATGGCGCAGGTCGACCGGATCAAGCTGGTCAAACCTGACCTCAAGACCATGGAAAAAGGCCCCGATGGCCTGATCCACACCAAGAGCGGCCAGCCTGCTGCTGCCGATGCCACCGTTCAGGTCGAGTCCGGCTTTCTGCAGGCGAGCAACGTCAATGCGGTCGAGGAAATGACCTCGGTACTGGCCTTGTCCCGTCAATTCGAATTGCACGTCAAGATGATGAAGACCGCCGAAGAAGACGATCAGTCTATGGCTCGCGTCTTGCAACTTGGCTAATCAATGACAGCTTGCGCCGACAAACCGGCGCTTGAGGAGAACACACATGCTTCCTGCACTATACGTCGCTAAAACCGGCCTTGCCGCTCAGGACACCAACCTGACCACCATCTCCAACAACCTGGCGAACGTTTCGACCACAGGTTTCAAGAGTGATCGTGCCGAGTTCCAGGACCTGCTTTATCAGATCAAGCGTCAGCCGGGTGCCCAGTCCACTCAGGACAGCGAGCTGCCATCCGGTCTGCAACTGGGTACCGGTGTGCGCATCGTCGGCACGCAGAAGAACTTCACGGCCGGTAGCCTGCAGACCACCAACAACCCGCTGGACCTGGCGGTAAACGGTCGTGGTTTCTTTCAGGTGACCCAGCCGGACGGCACTGTTGCCTACAGCCGCGACGGTACTTTTCACCTGAACGCCAACGGCCAGATCGTGACTGCCAACGGCTACGCCCTTGAGCCTGCGATTGTCGTTCCACAGAACGCCCAGACCTTCACTGTTGGTCAGGACGGTACTGTTTCCGTCACGCTGGCCGGTGCAACCGCCACACCGCAGATCATCGGCAACATCCAGACCGCTGACTTCATCAACCCGGCTGGCCTGCAGGCCATCGGCGGCAACCTTTATCTGGAAACCGGTTCAAGCGGCGCGCCGCAGATCGGCACGCCAGGCCTCAACGGTCTGGGTCCGACCCTGCAGAACACTCTGGAAAACTCCAACGTCAGCACCGTTGAGGAACTGGTCAATATGATCACCACCCAGCGTGCTTACGAGATGAACTCCAAAGTGATCTCGACCGCCGACCAGATGCTGCAGAACCTGACTCAGAACCTGTAAGTGTTTGATGTTGTCGCTCGTAAAACTGCTCAATCCGATGGGGCGCCTGATAAGCGCCTGTTACACCGCGAGGTTTCAAGTGTCATGAACCGCCTTAGTGTTCCGCGTTTTTCAGTGTTGATCGCTTCATTGTGCGGGATCACCCTGCTGTCTGGCTGCGTTGCGCCGACGGCCAAGCCCAATGACCCTTATTACGCTCCGGTGTTGCCGCGTACACCCATGTCGGCCGCTGCCAACAATGGTGCCATCTATCAGGCCGGTTTCGAGCAGAACCTGTATGGCGACCGCAAGGCTTTCCGTATCGGCGACATCATCACCATCACGCTTTCCGAGCGTATGGCAGCCAGCAAGGCGGCCACTTCGGCCATGACCAAGGACAGCACCAACAGTATTGGTCTGACCTCGCTGTTCGGTTCGGGCCTGACTACCAACAACCCGATTGGTGGCAATGACCTGAGCCTTAATGCGGGCTACAACGGCGCCCGTACTACCAAGGGCGATGGCAAGGCCGCACAGAGCAACAGCCTGACCGGTTCGGTCACTGTGACGGTGGCGGATGTGTTGCCCAACGGCATTCTGGCGGTGCGTGGCGAGAAGTGGATGACCCTCAATACCGGTGACGAGCTGGTGCGTATTGCCGGTCTGGTTCGAGCTGATGACATCGCCACCGACAACACTGTGTCGTCGACCCGTATTGCCGATGCACGTATTACCTATTCGGGGACTGGAGCCTTTGCCGATACCAGCCAGCCAGGCTGGTTCGACCGGTTCTTCCTCAGCCCGTTGTTCCCTTTCTGATAGCGGGATAGACATGATCAAGCTCAAGCAACTGATAGCGGCGACCTTGTTGTTGTCCACAGCGTTCGGCGTTCACGCCGAGCGTTTGAAGGACATCGCAAGCATCTCCGGCGTGCGGGCCAACCAGTTGATCGGTTACGGTCTGGTCGTGGGTCTCAACGGTACGGGCGACCAGACCACCCAGACCCCGTTCACCCTGCAGACGTTCAACAACATGCTGTCGCAGTTCGGCATCAAGGTGCCGTCCGGCTCCGGTACTGTGCAGTTGAAAAACGTTGCAGCAGTTGCTGTGTACGCGGATCTGCCAGCGTTTGCCAAACCGGGTCAGACGGTCGACATCACCGTTTCCTCGATCGGTAACTCCAAGAGCCTGCGCGGCGGTGCGCTGTTGATGACGCCAATGAAGGGTGTCGACGGCAATGTTTACGCCATCGCACAGGGCAACCTGGTGGTCGGCGGTTTTGATGCGGAAGGCCGTGACGGCTCGAAAATCACTGTCAACGTTCCGTCGTCGGGCCGTATTCCTGGTGGTGCTTCGGTCGAGCGCTCGGTGCCGAGCGGCTTCAATCAGGGTAATACCCTGACCCTCAACCTGAACCGGTCCGACTTCACCACTGCCAAGCGGATTGTGGACAAGATCAATGAGCTGCTCGGCCCTGGCGTTGCTCAGGCGCTGGACGGCGGCTCGGTACGTGTGACCGCGCCGCTTGATCCGGGCCAGCGTGTCGACTACCTGTCGATTCTGGAGAACCTGGAAGTCGACCCAGGCCAGACCGCTGCCAAGGTCATCATCAATTCGCGGACCGGCACTATCGTGATCGGTCAGAACGTCAGGGTTTCGCCTGCTGCGGTAACGCACGGCAGCCTGACCGTGACCATCACCGAAGACCCGATTGTAAGCCAGCCGGGCGCATTGTCCGGTGGCCAGACAGCGGTCGTGCCGCGTTCGCGGGTCAATGCCCAGCAGGAGCTGCACCCGATGTTCAAATTCGGCCCAGGCACCACGCTGGACGAGATTGTTCGTGCGGTCAATCAGGTGGGCGCTGCGCCCGGTGACCTGATGGCCATCCTCGAAGCCCTTAAGCAGGCCGGCGCGTTGCAAGCCGACCTGATCGTCATCTGAGGACTCGATTATGGACATGCCCAAGAGCGGAATTTCGTCAGCGGTCGACTCCGGTGCCTATACCGACGTCAACCGTCTGGCAGCGTTGAAGCATGGCGACAAGGACAGCGTGGCCAACCAGAAGAAGGTTGCTCAGGAGTTCGAGTCGCTGTTCGTCAGCCAGATGCTCAAGGCCATGCGTTCGGCCAACGAAGTGCTGGCCAAGGACAACCCGATGAACACTCCGGCGACGCGGCAGTATCAGGACATGTATGACCAGCAATTGGCGGTCACCCTGTCTACCCGTGGCAACGGCATCGGTTTGCAGGACGTGCTGATGCGTCAACTGTCCAAGGACAAGGGTATTCAGCACGCAGCGCCGACCGATACGACAGCCACGCCTGCAACGACTGGCGATACGACCCCGGCCAAAGCCGGCCTGGCGACCAGTGTCTATCAGCGTCCGCTGTGGGCCACGCGCTCGGCGGCGGCAGATCAGGCGGCTGCCGCAGTTTCTGCATCTGGTGATGGACGCAATGACATGGCGGCGCTCAACTCGCGTCGTCTGTCGTTGCCAACCAAACTCACCGACCGATTGCTGGCCGGCATCGTGCCTTCCGCCACCGCAGCCGTCAGCAACAGCCCTGTACCTGCTCGCGCAACCGCCAGCAGCGACGGCTCCAATGGTGACTGGACACTCGACCCCAACCTGGCACCCGCGCCTGAGTACGTGCGTTCCATTGCCCAGCCACCGCTGGCACCGGCCAAGCGCGCATTCAGCAGTGCCGACCAGTTTGTCGAAACGATGTTGCCGCTGGCCAAGGACGCAGCCGCACGCATTGGCGTCGACCCGGTGATGCTGGTGGCGCAGGCTGCGCTGGAAACCGGCTGGGGCAAGTCGATCATGCGTCAGCAGGATGGCAGCAGCAGTCACAACCTGTTCGGCATCAAGGCGGCGGGTAGCTGGAAAGGCGCTGAAGCGCGCGCCATTACCAGTGAGTTCCGTGACGGCAAGATGGTCAAGGAAACCGCAGACTTCCGTTCCTACGATTCCTACGCCGACAGCTTCCACGACCTGGTCAGCCTGTTGCAGAACAACAATCGGTATAAAGAAGTGGTCAATTCGGCCGATAAACCGGAACAGTTTGTAAAAGAATTGCAGAAGGCCGGGTATGCAACTGACCCAGCCTACGCCAGCAAGATTTCGCAGATCGCGAAGCAGATGAAGAGTTACCAGACTTACGCTGCTGCATCGGGCTCTTCCACGACTTTATAAGGTTTTGAATCATGTCGCTGATTTCAATTGGGCTCTCAGGTATCAATGCCAGCAGTGCCGCGATCAACACCATCGGTAACAACACGGCCAACGTGGATACCGCCGGTTACTCGCGTCAGCAGGTAATGACCACGGCTTCGGCACAGATCAATATCGGCCTGGGTGTCGGTTACATCGGCACCGGTACGACGCTGTCCGACGTGCGTCGTATCTATAACAGCTACCTTGATGCCCAATTGCAAACCAGTACTGCCCTGAGCGCCGACGCGGTTGCGTACTCCGGCCAGGCCAGCAAGACCGATACGCTGCTGTCCGACAGCGCGACTGGCGTGTCCACGCAGCTGGCTGACTTTTTCACCAAGATGCAGGGCATTGCCACCAACGCTACGCAGTCCTCGGACCGTTCGGCATTCCTGACTCAGGCTTCTGCGTTGAGCTCGCGTTTCAATTCGGTCGCCTCGCAGTTGTCATCGCAGAATGACAACGTCAACGCTCAGCTCACCACCTTCACCAAACAGGTCAACGAGCTGACCACGACCCTGGCAAGCCTGAACAAACAGATCACTCAGGCAGGGGCTGGCAACACCACGCCCAACTCGCTGCTCGATTCGCGCAATGAGACTGTGCGCCAGCTCAACGGGCTGGTGGGTGTCAAGGTAATCGAGAACAACGGCAACTACGATATCTACACCGGCACGGGCCAATCGCTGGTCAGCGGTGGCACGTCGTACACCATGTCGGCGACCCCGAGCCCTGCCGATCCTCTGCAGTACAACGTACAAATCGCTTACGGCCAGACCAAGACTGACGTCACCTCGGTGATCAGCGGTGGCTCGATTGGCGGTCTGCTGCGCTATCGCTCCGATGTGCTGGTGCCTGCGACCAATGAGCTGGGCCGTGCCGCGATGGTGCTGGCCGATCAGGTCAACAGCCAGATGAGTCAGGGCATCGACAGCAAAGGCAACTTCGGTTCCAGCCTGTATTCCAACATCAACAGTGCCGACGCCATTTCGCAGCGCAGTACCGGCAAGACCACCAACAGCGCCGGTTCCGGCAACCTGGACGTGACCATTGGCGATACCAGCAAACTGACCGCCGACGATTACGAAGTCACCTTCAGCGACGCCTCCAACTTCACGGTTCGTCGCCTGCCCAACGGCGAAAGCGTCGGCACCGGTGCGCTGACTGACAACCCGCCCAAACAGTTCGATGGCTTCAGTGTCAGCCTCAATGGCAATGCGCTGGCTGCTGGCGACGTTTTCAAGGTTACTCCGACACGCAACGGTGCCTCGGGTATCTCGGTGGTGTTGACCGATCCCAAGGACATTGCAGCCGCCGCACCATTGACAGCGACTGCCGGGTCCAGCAACTCGGGCACAGGTGGCTTCACGCAGCCAGTGCTCAATACCAAATCGGACATCTACGACAGCGTTCAGACCTCTGACCTGCGTAACGCGATCAAAGACTCCGCGCCGATGAAGCTGGTGATGGGTGCGGTCAGCAGTACCGGTGTGCAGAGCTACACGCTGATCAATGCCAGCGGTGCGCCCGTGCTTGACCAGAATGGCAGCGCGGTAAGTGGCACGATCATTCAGGGTCAGAGCAACGCTGTAAAGCTGAGCATCGGTTACACCGATAACACCACCACCCCGGCAGGCAAGACCGCGTTCGAAGTGCAGATGACCCTGTCCGGTTCGCCATTGGTCAATGACACGTTCAGCATCGGCCTGACCGGTGCCGGCTCTTCGGACAACCGCAATGCGCTGGCAGTGGTGGGGTTGCAGACGGCCAAGACCGTCGGCGTCACCAACGGCGGCGTGGGCACCAGCCTGTCCGGCGCTTACTCCGATCTGGTCTCGGTCGTCGGTACATTGGCAGGGCAGGGCAAGAGCGATGTCACCGCCAGCGCTGCCGTCGTTGCACAGGCCAAGTCCGCGCGTGATTCGGTCTCGGGCGTGTCGCTCGATGAAGAAGCGGCCAACCTGATCAAGTATCAGCAGTACTACACGGCCTCTTCGCAGATCATCAAGGCGGCCCAAACCATTTTCAGCACGCTGATCAACAGCCTTTAAGGAGTCGTGAACCATGCGGATCTCAACTACCCAGTTCTACGAATCCACCAACACCAATTATCAGCGTACGTATTCGAATGTGCTCAAGACCAGTGAAGAGGTCTCCAGCGGCATCAAACTTAATACCGCCAGCGATGATCCGGTAGGCGCTGCACGTGTCCTGCAACTGGCTCAGCAGAACTCCATGCTGACCCAGTACGCGTCGAACATCGGCACGATCAATACCAACATCGTCAACTCCGAGACCGCGCTGACCAGCATCGTCGATACGATGCAGACGGCCCGTGAAGTGATCGTGTCGGCAGGCAACGGTGCCTACACCGATTCCGACCGCCTGGCCAAGGCTGCTGAACTCAAGCAGTATCAGAGCCAGCTTCTCGGCTTGATGAACAGCCAGGACTCCAACGGCCAGTATATTTTTGCCGGGTCCAAGTCTTCGGCGCCGCCGTACGCGCAGAATGCCGATGGCACTTACAGCTACAGCGGGGACCAGACCAGCGTCAATCTGGCGATTGGTGATGGCCTGGTTTTGCCGAGCAACACCACAGGCTATGAAGCGTTCGAGCAAGCCGTCAACACTACCCGTACGTCTTCGACGCTGCTTTCGCCTGCGACCGACGACGGCAAGGTCGGCCTGACTGGCGGTCAGGTGACGTCCACCAGCGCCTACAACTCGGGCTATCAGGCTGGCGAACCGTACACCATGACGTTCCTCAGCGGTACGCAGTTCAAGATTACCGATGCCAGCGGCACCGACGTCACGACCGATGCGTCAACTGCCGGTAAATTCAGCTATGGCTCGTTCGCTGATCAGACCTTCACCTTCCGCGGTGTAGAGCTGACCATGAACATCAACCTGTCAGCTGCCGAATCTGCCACGCCTGCAACGGCCGCTACTGCACTGACCAATCGCAGCTATGAACTGGCCTCGACGCCAGACACGGTCTCGACCTCGCGCAGCCCGGGTAACACATCGGCCGCCACCATCAGTAGTTCGGCAGTGGGCAACACAACGGCTGACCGCACGGCGTTCAACAACACCTTTCCGCCCAATGGTGCGATTCTCAAGTTCACCAGTGCCACTGCCTACGACCTGTATGCGTCGCCCGTGACCAGCAGCAGCAAACCCGTGTCGAGTGGCACGTTGACCGGTTCGACGGCCAATGCGTCGGGCGTCAATTTTACGGTCAGCGGCACGCCAGCAGCCGGTGATCAGTTTGTCGTGGAGTCCGGCACGCACCAGACCGAGAACATCCTCAATACGCTGACCGCGGCGATCAAGGCGTTGTCGACACCCACTGATGGCAATCTGGTTGCCTCGCAAAAGCTTGATGCCGCATTGGGCTCGGCGCTTGGCAACATTGCCAGCAGCATCGACCAGGCGTCCACAGCGCGCTCCGCCGGCGGTGCACGTCAATTGGCGGCGACGGCGCAAGGCACGACCAACGATTTGCTCAAGGGTAACAACACAGTTGAGCAAGGCACCTACGTCAACGCCGATATCGTTGAGGCCACCACCCGGTTGACGCTGCAGAAGACCATGCTGGATGCCTCTCAGCAGGTATTTGTCCAGTTGTCCAAGCTGAACCTGTTCAGCCAGCTGTAACCCTGGCATTGAGCATCCGCCGTCTTTATTTCAGCGGTGAGGGAGGTTACTTGACCGGTAGCCTCCCGCCGCTCGCGAGTCTGCAATAGTGAATTCAGTCCCCCTCGTCAGTATCGTCATTCCTGCCCTCAATCCCCGGTTCTTCCGCGCCGCGCTACAAAGTGCCTTGAATCAGGTTTACGACAACCTGGAAATCATTGTCTGCGACGATTGCCGCACCGATGAAATCAAGGCCGTTTTCGACGAACTGGTGCCCGCATCCAGCAACCTCGCACGTTACGTGCGCAACCCGCAGCGGCTGGGGTTTCAGGGCAACCTGCTGAAGTGCCTTGAAGAATCGCGCGGCGAATACATCAAGTTTCTGTGTGACGACGACCGCCTCTTTCCGTACTTCATCGCTAATCAGGCAGGCGTTCTGGATGCCTATGAAGACGTGAGTCTGGTCGTTGGCCGACGACATCTGGTCGACATCGATGACTACGTATTGCCACCCCGTCTGGAAAACGTCGGGCTTGTGCCCTACGACGCGGTGTTCAAAGGCGAGGACATGCTGGCGATTTTCGAGCGTACGCCACGCAATTATCTGGGTGGGTTCAGTGCTGCTTTGATGCGCCGGGCCGATGTTATGGAGTACCTGCCTTCGATTGCCCAGTCGGGACAGGGGTTTATCGCGCTGCTGGATTTTGCGCTGTTCATATGCCTGTTGCGCCGTGGCAACCTGGTGGCGCTGCACACTATTCAAAACGTCGAGCGCCGGCACCCGGATCGTTTCAGCGGCCAGCCCGACGTGATTCAAAAGGCCGCCACTGAATGGGGCTGGCTGAACGAAATGCTCAAGGCACGTAGCGGTGAGCAGGCCCCGGCCCAGGGCTGGGTGCGCTTTTTGCCCTTGCGCAAGGCGCTGGAACAGCCCCGTGAGTGGGACGAGGTCGGCCTTTACGGGATAATGGCCAGCCGTCAGGGTGTCATGCACAGCCGGGTGGGCAGCAAGAGCGAAACCTACGCCGAGCTTTACACCGAGTGGCTGTCGTGTCGGCAATTTACCGCCCCGCAGAGAAAACTGATCGAGAAACGCATCGGACACTGGACGTGGCAGCCGCGCATCGTTCCGGTGGTCGTTGACCCGTTTGGCGATGCCGAAGGGCTGGACATCACCCTGCGCAGCATTGCCGAGCAGGATTACGCCGCTGATTCAGTGGTTGTGTTGACCAATGCCGATGTTGACGATCCGCAGGTGCTGCGCTTCTCGTTGCAGCCGGATTGGGCGCGCCAACTGAACGAAGTGCTGCCGCTGCTGGAGAACGCCGACTGGGTTTATCTGCTGCGTGCCGGGGACCGGCTGACTCAGCCGTCACTGCTGGTGCTGGCAGAGCGAGTCGCGCAAAGCGAGGGCCTGTTGTGCGTTTACAGCGATGAAGGCGCTCTGGTCGATGGGAAATCCAGCGAGCCGATCTTCAAGCCTGATTTCAACCTGGACCTGATGCGGGCCTATCCTTATGTTGGCCGCACGCTGGCGTTCCAGCGCCGCAACCTGCTGGACACAGGCGGCTTCGACCCTGTACACGGCGAACTGGCACCGCACGATTTCATCTGGCGTCTGGTGGAAGGCGTCGGGCCTCAGTCTGTCGAACACATCGCCGAGGTTCAGGTTGAATCGACCCTGACCTACGCTGAATGGCTTTCGCTGCCTCAGGTGATCGAGCATAACGAGTCGGTCGTATCGGCCCATCTTTCGCGCATTGGCCGAGAGCACGTCATCCACCATGATCAGCTGCCACTGCTGAACCGGATCGAATACCGGCATGCTACAACCCCGCTGGTATCGGTGATCATTACCACCCGGGATCAACTGGCAGCCCTGGAGCGGTGTGTAGAAAGCCTGCTCAGCAACACGACTTACCCTTATTTTGAAGTGCTGATCGTCGACAATGCCAGCGAGAGCGCCGATACCCGCGCCTGGTTTGCCGCGATGAGTGAGCTGGGCAGCGACAAGCTGCGCATTTATGCGCTGACCGAGCCCGGCAGCGAAGCCAGTGCTCAGAACCTCGCCGCGCGGCACGCCAACGGCGATTATCTGCTCATGCTCAGCCCGCATGCTGTGCTGCATCAGGCTGACTGGCTGCAAAGTCTGCTCAACCATGCCCAGCGTCCCGAGGTGGGCATCGTCGGGCCACGAATCCTCACCCCGCAGGGCAATATTCTGTACGCAGGGATGGTGATGGGCATGGACGGGCTGGCGGGGCGGCCCTTCATCAATTATCCGGCAGGCTCAAGCAGCTACATGCAGCGTCTGCAGTTGACGCAGAACTGGAGCGCGGTCAGTGGCAACTGCCTGATGGTCCGCAAGGAAGTTTTCGACCAGGCAGGCGGCATGGAGGCTGCAACCTTCACTCAAGGGCTGCAGGATCTGGACCTGTGCATGCGGGTCGGGCGTGACGGCTACCTGATTGTCGGCACACCCGATTCGTCACTGGTATTGGCCGAGCCTGCCGCCGCCGAGCGCTCTGAAACGTCTCGTCAGGCGCTGGATAACGAGCAGCAATCGTTCTTTGAAAAATGGCTGCCAAAAATGGCTCGGGACCCGGCCTATAACCCCAATCTTCATCTCAGTGAAGTGCAGGCTTTCGATCTTGACCCAGGTCTGCAAGTGGGCTGGGAGCCGTTCTGCACCCGCCATCTGCCTTCGATTCTGGGCATGCTGGTCAACTCGTCGGCAGTGGGTCATTACCGTGTCAGCCAACCGTTGCTTGAGCTGATAGCGGCCGGGCGAGTGGTTGGCCGAATGTCCTATGAGTCGACTACGCCCGTCGAGATCGAGCGCCAGCGTCCGGACGTCATCGTTTTTCAAGGGCGTTATTCCGAACCCAAGATCAAAGATATCGTTCTGGCCAAAAACTACTCCAGTGCCATGCGCATTTTTGAACTGGATGACTACATCATTGATGTGCCCGAGCGAAACGAGCACCGGCGCAGCATGCCCGACAACATTGCCGAGATGCTGCGCAAGGGCATAGGCCTGTGCGACCGCGTGGTGGTGTCTACCCAGCCGCTGGCTCAGGTGCTGTCGAGCATGCACAGCGACATTCGTGTCGTGCCGAACATGTTGGCGACGCACTTGTGGAGCAGCCTCAAAAGCCAGCGCCGCACCTCCGGCAAGCCGCGGATCGGCTGGGGCGGCGGGACCAGTCATCGCGGCGACCTGGAATTGATTGTCGATGTCGTGCGTGAACTGGCCGATGAAGTCGAATGGGTGTTCTTCGGCATGTGCCCGGACTTGCTCAAGCCTTACATTCATGAGTATCACACAGCTGTAAGCCTGCAAACCTACCCGGCCAAACTGGCCAGCCTGAACCTTGATCTGGCCCTGGCACCGCTGGAATTCCATATCTTCAATGACTGCAAGAGCAATCTGCGTCTGCTGGAGTATGGTGCGTGCGGCTACCCGGTCATCTGTTCGGACACCGAGGCGTACCGCGGCCATTTGCCGGCTACGCGGGTCTACACCAACAGCTCCGAAGAATGGTTGCAGGCGATTCGCATGCACCTGTCAGACCCCAATGCGAGCTATCGTATGGGCGACGAATTGCGCGAAACCGTCTTGCGCGATTTCATGTTGCGTGGAGAAAACCTGCAATATTGGGCTAACGGCTGGTTGCCCGACTGACCCGACCTGTTTGATGCGCTCCAGCCACTGATGGCTGGAGCTGTGTTGTTTGCTCTTGCGTTGACCGGGTCTTTTGGTTATCAGGGTTGCTTCTGGTCACCAGGATTAGAGACGCCATCGGCACGCTATCAAGGAAAGCTCATGCAAAGCCATTCTGGAAATGAAACCACACCGTTGAGCCAGCGTTTGACCCTGCTGTTGCTCGCCGAGAATCAGCCGGATTTCCTGCGTCGTGCGCTGAAGTACTACAGCAGTTATCCGTGCAATGTGATTGTGGTCGATGCCTCGCCTGCGCCCGACGCGCAGGTTGCGGAGCGTGCCGGGCTGCAGTACATCCACAACGCCGCCCTCAGTGAAACCGGGCTCAGCGCCAGAATTGCAGAAGGCCTCAAGCAGGTGTCCACGCCCTTTGTGGTGTACGCGCAGGTCGACAGTTTCTTGCTGCCTGACGCACTGACCGAGGCCGTGAGTTTCCTTGAAAGCAACGAGCGTTACGGTGCTTGCCAGGGCTATAGCCTGGGTTACCAGGCTTACGTCGATCACGTGGATTATTTCCGCCGCGACCGCAAGGTTCATGAGGACTACGCGTCTGATCAGGCCGACGAGCGGCTTCTGGGCTTCATGGGGCAGAGCCTGTCGCTGCTCAATGCCGTGACCCGGACCGGGCTGGCGCGTCAGTGGTTCACTTCAGTGCCTGAGGGCACCGAGCTGCACTGGCAGGAAATCGGCCATATGACCTTTCTGGTTGCGGCTGCTGCCTTGCGCATCCTGCCCATTCCCTATGCGTTGCACGTCAACGCCGGCAGGGAGGCAGAGCATCGCTATGGCGCTGCCATTGCAGGCGCAGTCAAGCATATCGACCCCAAGGCCAAAGCCGAGCGCGAAACGCTTGCGCGTCTGGTTGTTTCGTCGCTCGGCAATAGCCGCGATCTGCAAGGTGAGCAGGGCGAGCACGCTGTACTGGCCGGCTTGGCAGCCATGGCTGAATGCCTCGAAACCCAGCCGTATCAGGGCGGCGAAAAAATCATCAGTTCAGCGTGGAACGTTGCCCTGACGCAGGCAGATGCGCAGTTCGAGCCTCGCCAGTTCGTTGAACTGCCGTTCTACAACCAGCCGTTGTTCGACGAACTGGCGCAAATCGAGTTTCTGATCCATCTCTTGCCGGCAGGGCAGGTGCAGATGGAAGGGCTGGAGTCCGTGCTGGTCAAGCAGGCCGAGCTGTTGCGTGTACAGAGCAACCCGGACGCCGAGTCGCTTTTGAGCCGTCTGTGGCAAGCCTATGCACACTACTCCTTCAGTCACAGCGTCGTGCAACGTCTGGCCGATGAGCTGGGCAAGTCCGAGGACGAGGACGACATCGAGCGCGCCGAGCGCATCGTTGCCTGGGGCCAGCGCCTGCAGTCTGATTCCGCTTTCGATAACAGCCAGCTGTTGCGTGGCATGCCTTCCGGCAAGTTGCTCGACTGGCTCGATTCGCGTGATCCGGCACCGGCACAACTGAAAAAGCTCACCACGCAGCTGGCGCGTCGGCCAGCCGGTTCGCAAATCGGTATTTTGCTGCTTGATCTGGAAGCCGACGTGTTCAAGCTGCAGGCAACCTTCGACAGCCTGATCAACAGCCATTATCGAGCGTTCAAGGTCGTGGTATTCACCACCGGTGATCTGCCGGCAACCACCAGCCTGAACGACACCCTGCACTTCGTCAAAGTCGCCGAAAACAACTATGTCGACAAGATCAATCAGGTCGTCAAACAGGCCTCCAGCGACTGGCTGATGCTGGTACAGGCGGGTGAAGAGTTCACCCGCAGCGGTCTGCTGCTGGCCAGTGCCGAGTTGATTGACGCCGGGCAATGCCGGGCCGTAGCTGTGGATGAGATTCACCGTCAAGCCAACGGCACCCTTACGCCGTTGTTCCGTCCGGGCTTCAACCTTGATCTGCTGCAAAGTGTGCCGACACTGGCCGCTCGGCACTGGCTGATTCGCCGCCAATTGCTGGTCGAGGCGGGCGGCTATTCGCGAGAGTTTCCCAAGGCGCTTGAATTCGATCTGCTGCTGCGTCTGATCGAGCAAGGCGGCATGAGCGGTCTGGCTCATTTGAGCGAGCCCGTGCTGATCTGCGATGCCCCCGAACTCGAAGATAATCAGGACGAGCAAAAGGCGCTGACACGTCACCTGGGGCAGCGTGGTTATCAGGCTGAGGTCAGTTCGGCGTTGCCTGGCACCTACAAGATCGATTATCGCCATGCCCATCGGCCGGTGGTCTCGATTCTGCTCCACAGCCAGGACAATCTGCCGGAACTGCAACGTTGCCTGCACAGTATCCTGCAACGCACCCGCTATCAGCGCTATGAAGTGTTGATCGGTGATAACGCCAGCACCTCTGCCGAATTGTCGACCTGGCTCGACCAGCAGCAACAGCTGTCCAGCCGGGTACGCGTATTCCGCGCCGAGCAGCGTGTCAGCACGGCCGCCTTGCGCAATCTGGTCAGCCAGGAAGCCAAGGGCGAGTACCTGATTCTGCTGGATGCCGAAAGCCAGATCGTCAATGTCGGCTGGATCGAGTCGTTGCTCAACCAGGCACAGCGTCCGGAAGTGGGCGTGGTCGGGGTGCGTCTGGTGGACCGTGAAGGAACCATTACCCAGGCAGGTCTTGTTCTGGGACTCAATGGCGGTGTCGGTTCCGGCTTCGTTGGCGAGCCGAAGACGTCACATGGCTATATGCAGCGACTGGTGGTCGAGCAGAACTACTCCGCCGTGTCATCAGCCTGCCTGATGATTGCCAAGGCGTTGTACGACTCACTGGACGGGCTGGACGAAGAGGCTTTTGCCGAGTCGCTGGGCGATGTCGACCTGTGCCTGAAGGCTGCACAGGCGGGCTATCTGACCGTCTGGACCCCGCATGTTCAGGTGGTTCATTCAGGCGTGGTAAATGCTCCCGAACCAGCGCTTGGCGCGCTGAGCGGAAAGTGGGCGGCGCAGTTTGCCCAGGACGAAGCTTATAACGCCAATCTCGATCTCAACGGCAAGGGGTTCACGCTGGCGGTTTAAGCTGCATGCATCATGCGATCCGGCTGTTTTACGGCCGGATCGTCTCCCTTCTGCTGTGGCGTCATTTTGTTTTTTCCCTCCGCCAATAATCGCAAAGCGTACAAACCGGCGTGACCTGCGGGTCATAACGTGCATCTTCACTGTATTGTGTTACAGGGAGCGACACGCGCCTGGCTTGCTTTCACATGCCTTGCGCCCTGAAAATGTCTGCAATCACCCTTATTCGGTAGCGCCCTGATCTTATCGGGACGAAAAATGACCTGTTTACTCATCGGGAAGCCATGATGATTGGCATTAAAAGCATAGCGAGTTACGTGCCCACTGCTGGCGTGGATAACTACGCTCAAGGTGCCAGTTTCGGCAAGGATGAAGATTTCATCCTCGGGAAAATCGGTTCCACGTTTCTGCCGCGTAAAGACGCTGGCCAGGAAACCTCGGACCTGTGCGTTGAAGCGGCCAATACCCTGTTTGCCAACAACCCGCAGCTCAAGCGCGAAAGTATTGACGTTTTGATCGTCGTCACCCAGAACGGCGACGAAGAGGGGCTGCCGCATACCGCAGCCATCGTTCAGGACAAGCTGGGTCTGTCGACCAATGTCGCTGCGTTCGACATTTCGCTGGGCTGTTCCGGCTATGTCTATGGCATCTACGCGATCAAGGGGTTCATGGAAGCGGCAGGGCTGAAAAACGGTCTGCTGATAACCGCTGACCCGTATTCGAAAATCGTCGACCCGCAGGACCGCAACACCACCATGTTGTTTGGCGATGCAGCCACAGCGACCTGGATGGGCGAGGACGCTGCCTGGCAACTGGGCAAGGCTAAATTCGGCACCGACGGTTCGGGTGCGCCGCACTTGAAGGTCAGCAATGGCGTGTTTTTCATGAACGGTCGTCAGGTGTTCAATTTTGCGCTGCTGAAAGTACCGGCGCACCTGCATGAACTGTTGGGAGAGTCAGACCTGACGCCTGACGATATCGATGCATTCTGCATTCACCAGGGCAGCGCTGCCATTGTCGATGCCGTGGCGCGCCGCTTTGAAGACAAGCCCGAGAAGTTTCTCAAGGACATGGTTGAGACGGGTAACACCGTGTCGTCGAGTATTCCATTGCTGATTGAAAAGCACGTACTCAACTCTTCGTGGCATCGAGTAGCGCTGAGCGGTTTTGGCGTGGGGCTTTCCTGGGGTTCTGCGATTATCTATAAAGCCTGAATCGCCGCAGGCTAAAACAGCGCCCGTGACTAGTTCACCGGGCGCTTTTTTTTGAATAATCGATTCTGGTCACATTTTTGAACTTCAACAGTGGCCTGCTCTTTCTGGAACGTGAAGTTCAGACAACAGGTTTCCTCGCGTCATGTTGGTTTGGTTTCGCCTCAAACCCTTGTTTTATAAGGGGTGCAGGCATGATGGCAAAATATTCAAAAAAAACACTCAAGCAACCTGCCATCGCGACGATAACTATTACGAAGGTTCTCTAGGCACACCCGGCGCTTGCAGGGGCCGGAAGCCACGTAGTACCAAACCAACGAGGAATTCATCATGGCTTTAACAGTAAACACCAACGTAGCATCGTTGAACGTCCAGAAGAACCTGGGTCGCGCTTCCGACGCACTTTCGACCTCGATGACTCGTCTGTCTTCCGGTCTGAAAATCAACAGCGCCAAAGATGACGCTGCCGGCCTGCAAATCGCTACCAAGATCACTTCGCAGATCCGCGGCCAGACTATGGCGATCAAAAACGCCAACGACGGTATGTCCCTGGCGCAGACCGCTGAAGGCGCTCTGCAAGAGTCGACCAACATTCTGCAGCGTATGCGTGAACTGGCTGTTCAGTCGCGAAACGACAGCAACAGCTCCACTGACCGTGACGCGCTGAACAAAGAATTCACCGCGATGAGTTCCGAGCTGACCCGTATCGCTCAAAGTACCAACCTGAACGGCAAGAACCTGCTTGACGGTTCCGCCAGCACCATGACTTTCCAGGTTGGTTCCAACTCTGGCGCTTCGAACCAGATCACCCTGACTCTGAGCGCAAGCTTTGACGCCAACACCCTGGGTGTCGGTTCGGCAGTAACCATCGCTGGTTCCGATAGCACCACTGCAGAGAGTAACTTCTCTGCCGCTATCGCCGCCATCGACTCGGCTCTGCAGACCATCAACTCCACGCGTGCTGACCTCGGTGCTGCACAAAACCGTCTGACCAGCACCATCTCCAACTTGCAGAACATCAACGAAAACGCCAGTGCTGCACTGGGTCGCGTACAAGATACCGACTTCGCTGCTGAAACTGCACAGCTGACCAAGCAACAGACCCTGCAACAGGCTTCCACCTCTGTTCTGGCTCAGGCTAACCAGCTGCCATCCGCTGTACTGAAACTGCTTCAGTAATAGCGACATGAGTTTTAGCGGGGGAGTGCGTAATAGCGCTCTCTCGCTTTTTTACTTTCGGAGGTGATGGTTATGGATATGAGTGTAAAACTGAACGTTTCTTATCCGGCCGCCCAACCGGCGAGTCAGGCTCCAATGCCGGACAAGTCTGTTGACAAGCCTGCCGATACGCCGTCAGTCGAGCGTGTTGCCGCTACAGCGGAAAGTAAAGGCTCAGATCTGCACAAGGATGACTCCCACGACGAGGCGAAAGTCAAAGCCGCGGCAGAAGACATCCAGAAATTTTTTCATTCGGTGAAGCGCAATCTCGAGTTTTCGATCGATGAAGCTTCTGGCAAAGTGATCGTCAAGGTCATTGCCAGTGACTCGGGTGAAGTGGTAAGACAAATTCCCAATGCAGAAATCCTGAAGCTGGCCGATAGCCTGAGTGATGCGAACAGTTTGTTGTTCCGAGCCAAGGCCTGATTGTCAGTACGGTATGTGTTGCCGTTTTGCGAGACCTCTGAAAAGGCAGTGAAACCGGCGACTTCTTGAAGGGAGAAGCAAAATGGCAAGTCCAATTACATCTTCAACAGGCCTGGGTTCGGGTCTGGCAATCACGGCCATCGTCGAAGGTCTTGTTGGTGCTGAAAAAGCGCCCAAGCAAAACCAGATCGACAAGCAGACCGCCGCTACAACTGCATCGCTGTCGGGTGTGAGTCAGCTGACGTCGGCACTGGCTGCGTTCCAGAAAACCCTGGATACCCTGGGCAGCTCCACGACGCCTGCGTTTCAGGGCTTTGCTGCGACATCTGCCAACGAGGCGGTGGTCAAGGCAACTGCCGGTAACACGGCCGTCAACGGCACTTACGCGATCGGTATCACCCAGCTGGCAACGCCCTCCAAAGTGGCCACAGCCGCACTGAATTCCACGCAGGCGAGTGCTATTCCGAGTGGTACCCTGAAAATCACTCAGAATGGCACTGACTACAACGTCAATATCGACAAGACCTCGACGTTGCAGGAAGTGCGCGACAAGATCAACTCGTCGCTGCAGGGTAAGGGCATTACTGCCAACATCATCAACGACGACAATGGTGCCAGGCTGGTATTCAGCTCGACGACCACCGGCAAGGGCAGTGACATTTCGGTCGTGGGTGCTTCTGGTCAGGAAGCGCTGAATATCGACGGCACCAAGCTGATGAGCGACACCAGCACGGGGACCGATGCCAGCGGCAAGGCGATTCCCGGTGCTGGTGCGATTACTGATGTGGCGAAAGACGCAGCATTCACCGTCGATGGCCTGAGCTTGACCAGCAAGACAAATACAGTCAGTACCGCGATTTCCGGGTTGACCTTCGATCTGGTCGCGCCAAGCGCTGCTGGAGCAACCACTACCGTCACGGTGGCGACCAATACCGATGGGTTGAAGGCATCGCTGCAGTCCTTTGTGGACTCCTACAACACGCTTGCCACCTTGGTGACCTCCCTGACCAAGGGTTCGATCAGTGATAAAGGCGTTTTCACAGCCGCCGCCCTTACCGGCGATGCTACGCCGCGTGCGCTGCTGGCGACTATCCGTGATCAACTGGCGAGTGCCTCTTCAAGTGCCGGTCTCAGTGCTCTTTCGCAGTTGGGCATCAAGACTCAGCAGTCCAACGGTACGCTGTCACTGGACACTGTTACATTCACCGCAGCGCTGAACGATAAAAAACTGGGCAGTCAGATTCAGACGATGTTCACTGGTACGGGTGCAAAAAATGCCGACGGTACGGTTGATGGCGGCCTTGTTTCGCGTATGACCAAGGCGCTTCTGCCCTACACAAAGTCTGACGGTGTTCTGGCAAGCAAGACGAGCAGTCTCAATAAAATACAGACCCGTATTGCCAGCGATCAGGACGCACTTGATCGTCGTATTGCCAGCTTGACGACCAGTCTGACCAAGAAATACAACGCCATGGACCTGGTGGTCGGGCAGCTCAAGGCGACCGCTACCAGTATCACTTCGATCTTCGAAGCGATGAACGCGCAGAAAAACGCTTCTTAAATTCGTTTTACAGAAGTATCCAGAACCCGACTCCGTGTCGGGTTTCTGCTTTTAGGCTAAAGTTTCTGCGCCATGCGTCGATAGCTTGAGTATCAGTATTATGGATTTGCGACGAGGTCCCCTTTATGAATCCGATGTTAGCGTTGCGGCAGTATCAGAAGATCGGCTCCCAGGCTCAGACCTCGGAAGCCAGTCCTCACCGTCTGGTTCAAATGTTGATGGAGGGTGGCCTCGACCGTATCGCTCAAGCCAAGGGTGCCATGGCACGCAAGGACGTCGCCAACAAAGGCGTGTTCATCAGCAAGGCTATCGGCATTGTAGGTGGTCTGCGTGAAGGGCTTGACCTGGACAACGCCCCCAGCGAAGCGCTGGTCAGGCAGGACAGCCTTTATCACTACATGATGACGCGTTTGGCCGAAGCCAACGCACGCAACGATCAGAAGATGCTCGACGAGGTTGCCGGGCTGCTGATTACCGTCAAGGAAGGCTGGGACGCTATCGGTACCGCACAAGCACAACAATAAGTTGCTGCCCTGAGGAGAACAACAAGATGAGTGCTGCGCTCAAGCGTATCGAAGAAACCCGGGAAGCCCTGGTGGGGGCGCTTGCCGAACGCGACTGGGAGGCTATCGTCAAACTTGACCTGGCGTGTCGCGAATGTGTCGATGCGGTAGTCAGCGAAGCACCTGCTGACGAACCGGCTCTGCGCAGCAATCTCGAGGAGTTGTTGGGGGTCTACAGGCAACTGATTGATGTTGCAACCGGGGAGCGTCAAGCAGTCGTCGATGAAATGACTCAAATCCAGAATGCGAAGAACGCGACGAAGGTATACCATCTGTTCGGTTAATGTTTAATTGTCATTTTTATTGTTCGACAAGAATTTCGCCATAAATTTGACTGTGTTCGTTTTTTTGACTTAACTAGTGATGTTTACTATTTTCTGGCGTCTCAAGGTTTATACGGCTGAGATGCCAAGCTGCCCCCCAATCATGGGCATTGAGTTGACTAGGGAAGTTGCTATTGCATGTGGCGTGAAATCAAGATTCTGCTAATCGATGACGATAGCCAGCGCCGCCGGGATCTGGCGGTTATCCTGAATTTTCTTGGCGAAGAAAACCTCTCCTGTTCAAGCCAGGACTGGCAGCAGGTGGTCGGCTCTCTGGCATCTCCGCGAGAAGTTCTTTGTGTGCTGGTCGGTAGCGTAAGTGCTCCGGGCAGCCTTCAAGGGCTTCTTAAGACCATCGCAGCATGGGATGAGTTCCTTCCTGTGCTGCTTATGAGCGAAAATTCTTCTGTCGAGCTGCCGGAGGACCTGCGCAGGCGGGTTCTTTCCGCGCTCGAAATGCCGCCCAGCTACAGCAAGCTGCTCGACTCCCTGCACCGTGCCCAGGTCTATCGCGAGATGTACGACCAGGCCCGCGAGCGTGGGCGTCATCGTGAGCCGAACCTGTTCCGCAGTCTGGTGGGGACCAGTCGCGCGATTCAGCATGTGCGGCAGATGATGCAGCAGGTCGCTGACACTGACGCCAGCGTTTTGATTCTCGGTGAGTCGGGGACCGGCAAGGAAGTGGTAGCGCGCAACCTGCATTATCACTCCAAGCGTCGCGATGCGCCGTTTGTGCCGGTCAACTGCGGTGCCATTCCGGCCGAGCTGCTCGAAAGCGAGTTGTTCGGGCATGAGAAGGGCGCGTTTACCGGGGCAATCACCAGTCGTGCCGGCCGTTTCGAGCTTGCCAACGGCGGTACGCTGTTCCTTGATGAAATCGGTGACATGCCGCTGCCTATGCAGGTCAAGTTGCTGCGCGTGTTGCAGGAACGCACTTTCGAGCGCGTGGGCAGCAACAAGACGCAGAGCATCGACGTGCGCATTATTGCCGCGACGCACAAGAATCTCGAAAACATGATCGAGCTTGGCAGCTTCCGCGAAGACCTTTATTACCGTCTCAATGTGTTCCCCATCGAGATGGCACCCTTGCGCGAGCGTGTCGAAGACATTCCGCTGTTGATGAACGAACTGATTTCGCGCATGGAGCACGAAAAGCGTGGCTCGATTCGTTTCAACTCCGCCGCCATCATGTCGCTGTGTCGTCATGCCTGGCCGGGCAACGTTCGCGAGCTGGCCAACCTGGTCGAGCGCATGGCGATCATGCACCCGTACGGCGTGATCGGCGTGGCCGAGCTGCCGAAGAAATTCCGCTATGTCGATGACGAAGACGAGCAGATGGTCGACAGCATGCGCAGCGATATCGAAGAGCGCGTCGCCATCAACAGCAACACGCCGAATTTCGCGTCGGGCGCAATGCTGCCGCCTGAAGGTCTGGACCTGAAAGACTATCTGGGTGGTCTGGAGCAGGGTCTGATTCAGCAGGCGCTCGACGATGCCAACGGTATTGTTGCCCGTGCTGCAGAGCGTTTACGGATTCGTCGCACCACGCTGGTCGAGAAGATGCGCAAGTACGGTATGAGCCGTCGCGAAGGTGATGAACAGGCAGATGATTGACGCCTGTCTATAGCGCCAAAAATCAAGCCCCTGAATTTTCAGGGGTTTTTTTTCGGCACGAGGATTGCAAAGTCCCTCTCAACACACCGTTTACTGACGGTTCGCCACGAGAGAGATGAACTATGTCCCAGGCCGCCCAACTGACTTCCGCCCTATCTGCTCAGGCTCAATACTCCCCGGAGCTGGAAAGTCGTCAGGGGCTTGAGCAGGCGTTCTCGCTGTTCAATCAAATGTCGGCGCAATTGACCGACTCCTATGGTCTGCTCGAAGCGCGTGTCACTGAACTCAAGGGCGAACTGGCCCACGCCGGTGCCCAGCGTCTACAAGAGCTGGCGGAAAAGGAGCGGCTGGCCAACCGCCTGCAAAACCTGCTTGATCTGCTCCCCGGTGGCGTAATCGTGATTGATGGCATGGGCGTGGTGCGCGAAGCCAATCCTGCGGCAATCGATCTGCTGGGCCAGCCCTTGCTGGGCATGCTCTGGCGTCACGTCATCAGTCGGTGTTTTGCCCCGCGCGAAGACGATGGCCACGAAGTCTCGCTCAAGGACGGCCGCAGGCTTTCCATTGCAACCCGCTCGCTGGACGCTGAACCCGGGCAGTTGGTGCTGCTTAATGACTTGACCGAAACCCGCCGTCTCCAGGAACAATTGGCGCGTCACGAGCGGCTGTCATCGCTGGGTCGGATGGTTGCTTCTCTGGCGCATCAGATTCGTACGCCTTTGTCGGCCGCCATGATCTACGCCAGTCATCTGACCGAGCAGGAATTGCCGGTGGAAACCCAGCAGCGCTTTGCCGCACGGCTCAAGGATCGTCTGCATGAGCTCGAGCATCAGGTTCGCGACATGCTGGTGTTTGCCCGTGGCGAGTTGCCGCTGACGGATCGCCTGACGCCCGTTGCCTTGTTTCAGGCTTTGCAAAACGCTGCGGTCACCCATGTGCAGGGCGTACCGGTGCGTTGGCAGTGCGACAGTATTGAAGGCGAGTTACTGTGCAATCGCGACACGTTGGTTGGTTCGTTGCTCAACCTGATTGAAAACGCCGTCCAGGCCAGTGCTGGCCGGACACTGCTGAAAGTTCATGTGTACAGCCGCGGCAATGTGTTGCGCATATGCTTCAGCGATAATGGCAGTGGTATGGACAAGGCTGCGCTGGCGCGTATCGGCGAGCCGTTTTTCACCACCAAGACCACCGGCACCGGGCTCGGTCTGGCGGTGGTAACTGCCGTTTCGCGTGCACATCAGGGCGGCGTGCATTATCTGTCGCGGGTCGGTCGTGGCACCTGTGCAATCGTCAGCCTGCCATTGATTCCGTCTTCCGGCTCGTTGGGTAGCAACTGATGTCGATCAACGTGCTGTTGGTCGAGGACGACCGTTCACTGCGCGAGGCGCTTGGCGAAACCCTGGAATTGGCCGGCTATGGATACCAGGCGGTCGGCTCTGCCGAAGAAGCGCTGGTCGCTGCCGAGGCGCAACCGTTCAGCCTGGTTGTCAGCGACGTCAACATGCCGGGCATGGACGGTCATCAGTTGCTGAGCCTGTTGCGCAGTCGGCATCCGCAACTGCCGGTATTGCTGATGACCGCTCACGGTGCCGTTGATCGCGCGGTCGATGCCATGCGTCAGGGCGCGGCCGATTATCTGGTCAAGCCTTTCGAGCCCAAGGCTCTGATTGCTTTGGTTGCGCGGCATGCACTGGGTCGCCTGGAACCTGCCGAGCGTGACGGGCCGATTGCTGTTGAACCCGCCAGTATCCAGTTATTGAACCTGGCCAGCCGTGTGGCGAAGAGCGACTCCACTGTGCTCATCTCCGGTGAGTCCGGCACAGGCAAGGAAGTGCTGGCGCGTTTCATTCATCAAAATTCTCCGCGTGCCGATAAGCCTTTTATTGCGATCAACTGCGCTGCGATTCCGGACAATATGCTGGAAGCGACGCTGTTCGGTCATGAAAAGGGCTCGTTTACCGGCGCCATTGCCGCGCAGGCCGGCAAGTTCGAACAGGCTGACGGCGGGACAATCCTGCTTGACGAGATTTCCGAAATGCCACTGGGGCTGCAGGCCAAACTGTTGCGTGTGTTGCAGGAGCGGGAAGTCGAGCGCGTGGGTGCGCGCAAGCCGATCATTCTGGATATTCGCGTTGTGGCTACTACCAACCGCGATCTGGCAGGGGAAGTGGCGGCGGGGCGCTTTCGCGAAGATCTGTTTTATCGCCTGTCGGTATTTCCACTGGCCTGGCAGGCGCTGCGTCAAAGGACTGCCGATATTCTGCCACTGGCCGAGCGGCTTCTGGCCAAGCACGTCAATAAAATGAAGCACGCGCCGGTTCGTCTTTCTGCCGAGGCGCAGCAGTGTCTGGTCAGCTACCCCTGGCCTGGCAATGTGCGTGAGCTGGATAACGCCGTGCAGCGAGCCTTGATTCTGCAGCAGGGCGGGGTGATACAGGCGCAGGATTTCTGTCTGTCCGGGCCGGTGACAAGTCTTCCATCCGCTGCGGTGGTGGAGGCGTTGCCGTCTTTGCCTGTCACATCCTCGCCTGATAATGCAGGTGCAGGTGCCAATGCGGAATCTGTCGGTGCACTGGGTGATGACCTCAGGCGTCGCGAGTTTCAGATGATTATTGACACGCTGCGTGCGGAGCGCGGTCGTCGTAAAGAGGCTGCCGAGCGCCTGGGCATCAGCCCGCGTACCTTGCGTTACAAGCTGGCGCAGATGCGCGATGCCGGGATGGATGTGGAGGCCTATCTGTTCGCTACCTGAGCCGGTGCCGCTGATCGGTGGTTGTGATCGCCGGTCACTGAATATTCGTATAAACGGCGCAAGCCGGAAATATCCGGATACCCCCATGAATACGGGAGGTCTGGAGTGATTTGATGTCGGGCAACATGGCATTCCCATTTGGTGTGGCAAATAGCCGCCATCTAGCTGGCACCGTTGTTGCTATGTCTTCTGTACCCGCTGAATCAGTGTCAAAAATTTGCGGGCCTTACGAGAGAAACGTCCATGAGCCAAGGTGTTGAATTTAATCGCTTGATGTTGGATATGCGGGCCATGCAGATGGATGCGATGTCTGCACCCAAGCCCGTGTCCGGCGCGCAGGAAGCCGGCGCCAGCAGCTTTGCCGACATGCTTGGCCAGGCCGTCAACAAGGTCGCGCAGACCCAGCAGGCCTCCAGTCAGCTGGCCAATGCATTTGAAATCGGCAAGAGCGGCGTGGATCTGACCGACGTCATGATTTCGTCGCAGAAAGCCAGCGTGTCTTTTCAGGCGTTGACCCAGGTGCGTAACAAGCTGGTTCAAGCTTATCAAGACATCATGCAGATGCCGGTTTAAGGGACGTACTGAGTCATGGCCGAAGCAACTGCCGATCCCGTTCCAGCAAGAGCGGGCGCTTCCGATAAGAAACCGTTGTTCGGTTTGTCTTTTCTGGAAAACCTTTCTGAAATGACCATGCTGCGTCAGATAGGCCTCATGGTCGGTCTTGCCGCGAGCGTGGCCATCGGCTTTGCCGTGGTGCTCTGGTCCCAGCAGCCTGACTATCGTCCGCTTTATGGCAGCCTGGCGGGCATGGACAGCAAGCAGATCATGGACACCCTGACTGCGGCGAATATCAACTACACCGTCGAACCCAATTCCGGCGCGTTGCTGGTCAAGTCCGATGATGTGCAGCGTGCGCGTATCCAGCTGGCGCAGGCAGGCGTGGTGCAGAACGACGCCAACATCGGTTTCGAAATCCTCGACAAGGATCAGGGTCTGGGGACCAGTCAGTTCATGGAAGCCACGCGTTATCGTCGTGGTCTGGAAGGCGAACTGGCACGTACCATCTCCGCCCTGAACAACGTCAAGGGTGCCCGTGTGCACCTGGCGATTCCGAAGAGTTCGGTGTTTGTCCGTGACGACCGCAAGCCAAGCGCTTCGGTACTGGTCGAGCTGTATGCTGGCCGCTCGCTGGAGCCCAGCCAGGTTATGGCCATTATCAACCTGGTGGCCACCAGTGTTCCCGAGCTGAGCAAGTCGCAGATCACCGTTGTCGACCAGAAGGGCGCTTTGCTG
Organism: Pseudomonas savastanoi; assembly: GCF_020917325.1. Taxonomy (NCBI): domain Bacteria; kingdom Pseudomonadati; phylum Pseudomonadota; class Gammaproteobacteria; order Pseudomonadales; family Pseudomonadaceae; genus Pseudomonas; species Pseudomonas savastanoi. Next base: position 3,987,413 of record NZ_CP076652.1, on the reverse strand, counting down.
TCAGATCAGGCGGAAAATTCCGAACTGACCATGGCCGGCAAGCAGTTCGACTACAGCCGTCGCATGGAAGGCATGCTGACCCAGCGCGTGCAGAACATTCTGCAGCCGATTCTGGGCAATGATCGCTACAAGGCTGAGGTCTCGGCAGTGGTCGATTTCAGCGCCGTCGAATCGACCGCCGAAAGCTTCAACCCTGACCAGCCTGCCTTGCGCAGCGAGCAGTCGGTCAACGAACAGCGCTCCAGCAGTTCAAGCACGGGCGGCGTTCCGGGGGCGCTGAGCAACCAGCCACCAGGTCCTGCAACTGCTCCGCAGAATGCAACTGCCGGTGCGGCCGGTGCTGCCGGCCCTATCGCGCCAGGCCAGCCGCTGCTGGATGCCAATGGTCAACAGATCATGGACCCGGCGACCGGTCAGCCAGCGTTGGCTCCGTACCCGGCCGACAAACGCGTGCAGTCGACCAAGAATTTCGAGCTGGACCGTTCGATCAGCCATACCAAGCAGCAGCAGGGCCGTCTGACTCGTCTGTCGGTTGCGGTGGTAGTCGATGACATGGTCAAGACCAACGCCGCCAACGGCGAAGTTACTCGTGCTCCGTGGAGCGCTGCTGACCTGGCTCGCTTTACCCGTCTGGTGCAGGATGCCGTCGGTTTCGACGCCAGCCGCGGTGACAGCGTCAGCGTGATCAACGTGCCATTCTCCAGCGAGCGCGCTGAAGTGTTGCCAGAGGCGTCGTTCTACTCGCAACCGTGGTTCTGGGACATCGTCAAACAGGCGGTGGGTGTGATCTTCATCCTCATCCTGGTGTTTGGCGTGTTGCGTCCGGTGTTGACCAACATCACCACCGGCAAGAGCAAGGAACTGGCCGGTTTCGGTGGCGACGCCGAGCTGGGTGGCATGGGCGGCCTGGATGGTGAGTTGTCCAACGACCGCGTCAGCCTGGGTGGCCCGCAAAGTATTCTGCTGCCTAGCCCGACCGAGGGTTATGACGCACAGCTGAACGCAATCAAGAGCTTGGTGGCCGAAGATCCGGGTCGTGTGGCCCAGGTCGTGAAAGAGTGGATTAACACTGATGAATGATCGAGCCATGGTAGCCAAACTCTCCAAAGTCGAGAAAGCTGCAGTGTTGCTGCTTTCCCTCGGCGAAACCGACGCTGCTCAGGTGCTCCGGCACATGGGGCCCAAGGAAGTCCAGAAAGTGGGCGTAGCGATGGCTCAGATGCGCAACGTGCATCGCGAGCAGGTCGAAGAGGTCATGAGCGAGTTCGTCGATATCGTCGGCGATCAGACCAGCCTTGGTGTCGGTTCCGATGGCTATATCCGCAAGATGCTGACCCAGGCACTCGGCGAAGACAAGGCCAACGGCCTTATCGACCGGATCCTGCTGGGTGGCAACACCAGCGGTCTGGACAGCCTCAAGTGGATGGAGCCGCGTGCCGTCGCCGACGTGATCCGTTTCGAGCACCCGCAGATTCAGGCCATCGTGGTGGCTTATCTTGACGCCGACCAGGCGGGCGAGGTGCTTGGGCATTTCGATCACAAGGTCCGTCTGGATATCATTCTGCGCGTTTCTTCGCTCAATACGGTGCAGCCAGCAGCGCTCAAAGAGCTTAACCAGATTCTCGAGAAGCAGTTCTCCGGTAACGCCAACACGTCGCGTACCACCCTGGGTGGTATCAAGCGTGCAGCCGACATCATGAACTTCCTCGACAGCTCCATCGAAGGCGCGCTCATGGATTCGATCCGCGAGGTCGACGAAGACCTTTCGGTACAGATCGAAGACCTCATGTTTGTCTTCAACAACCTCTCCGACGTGGACGACCGCGGTATTCAGGCGTTGTTGCGCGAAGTATCCTCGGACGTGCTGGTACTGGCGCTCAAGGGCTCGGACGAGGCGATCAAGGAAAAAATCTTCAAGAACATGTCCAAGCGTGCCGCCGAACTGTTGCGCGACGACCTGGAAGCAAAAGGTCCGGTGCGTGTCAGCGACGTGGAAACCGCCCAGAAAGAAATCCTCACCATTGCGCGTCGTATGGCCGAGGCCGGCGAGATCGTACTCGGTGGCAAGGGTGGCGAGGAAATGATCTAAGGATTCAGCCGACTCATGTCCAGTTCCAATAAAGAATCGGCCAGCGACCTCATTCGCGCCAAGGACGCCGGGTTGCTCGATATCTGGGCGTTGCCCAGCTTCGATCCACATGTGGAGCCCGAGCCTGAGCCCGAACCGGAACCGGTCGACGAGCCGGCCGAGATGGAAGAAGTACCGCTGGACGAAGTTCAGCCGCTGACCCTGGAGGAGCTGGAAAGCATCCGCCAGGAGGCCTGGAACGAAGGCTTTGCCACCGGTGAAAAGGAAGGCTTCCACAGCACACAGTTAAAAGTGCGCCAGGAAGCGGAAGTTGTTCTAGCGGCCAAGGTCGCCAGCCTGGAACAACTGATGGGCCACCTGTTGGCACCTATCGCCGAGCAGGACACGCAGATCGAAAAGGCCGTCATTCATCTGGTCGAGCACATCGCGCGGCAGGTCATTCAGCGCGAACTGGTCACTGATTCCGGTCAGATCGCCAGCGTGTTGCGCGATGCGCTCAAGCTATTGCCGATGGGTGCGCAGAACCTGCGAATTTTCATCAATCCTCAGGACTTCCTGCTGGTCAAGGCCATGCGCGAGCGTCATGAGGAGTCGTGGAAAATAGTCGAAGACGAAGACTTGCTGCCGGGTGGTTGCCGTATCGAAACCGAGCATAGCCGTATTGATGCCAGTGTCGAAACGCGAATCGCGCTGGCTATTTCCAAAATGCATGATCAGTTGCATGAGCAAGTGACGCATCCGGCTGCGGCGGACCTCAGCGTCGACCTGCAAGCCTCGCCCGGCAAGGCTTCCAGTGCAGCCGAAGCTGACGCGGACACCCTCGATGCGCCTTGATCGCACCAGTTTCGGCAAGCGCCTCGGTTCCTATGCCGAGTCGATCAGTCTGCCTGCCCAGCCGGTAGTAGAGGGTCGCCTGCTGCGTATGATTGGCCTGACGCTTGAGGCCGAGGGCCTGCGTGCGGCGATGGGTAGCCGTTGCGTGGTCATCAACGATGACAGTCATCACCCGGTCGAAGTCGAGGCCGAAGTGATGGGGTTTTCTGGCGGCAAGGTGTTTCTGATGCCGGTCGGCAGCGTGGCGGGCATTGCGCCCGGCGCGCGCGTGGTGCCGCTGGCCGATACCGGTCGCCTGCCGATGGGCATGAGCATGCTGGGCCGCGTGCTTGACGGCGCGGGCCGGCCGCTGGATGGCCGCTCGCCGATCAAGGCTGAAGACTGGGTGCCGATGGATGGCCCGACCATCAACCCGCTCAAGCGTGACCCCATCAGCCAGCCGCTGGATGTCGGCATTCGTTGCATCAACGGTTTATTGACGGTTGGCCGCGGCCAGCGTCTTGGGTTGTTTGCCGGTACTGGTGTGGGCAAGAGTGTGCTGCTGGGCATGATGACGCGCTTCACCGAGGCGGACATCATCGTCGTCGGCCTGATCGGTGAGCGGGGTCGTGAGGTCAAGGAGTTCATCGAGCACATTCTTGGCGAAGAGGGTCTGAAGCGCTCGGTGGTGGTTGCATCGCCAGCCGATGATGCGCCGCTGATGCGGCTGCGCGCTGCCATGTATTGCACGCGGATCGCCGAATACTTTCGTGACAAGGGCAAGAATGTCCTGCTGCTGATGGACTCGTTGACCCGTTTTGCTCAGGCTCAGCGGGAAATCGCCCTGGCCATCGGCGAGCCGCCAGCCACCAAAGGCTACCCGCCCTCTGTGTTCGCCCGGCTGCCCAAGCTGGTGGAGCGTGCTGGCAATGCCGAGGCGGGTGGTGGTTCCATCACGGCCTTTTACACGGTGCTGTCGGAAGGCGATGACCAGCAGGACCCGATTGCCGACTCCGCGCGGGGTGTGCTCGACGGTCACATCGTGCTGTCCCGGCGTCTGGCTGAAGAAGGTCATTACCCGGCCATCGATATCGAAGCTTCCATCAGTCGGGTCATGCCTGCGGTGGTCAGCCCCGAGCACATGGCGCGTGCGCAGCATTTCAAACAGTTGTGGTCGCGTTACCAGCAGACCCGCGACCTTATCAGCGTGGGCGCCTATGTCGCGGGTGGCGATCGCGAGACCGACATGGCGATTGCGTTGCACCCGGTGTTGGTGCGCTATCAGCGCCAGGGCCTGCGAGACAACGAAAGCATGCAAGGCAGTGGCGAGGCGCTGGCGTCGATATTCGCACCGGCACCTGGCGGCTGATAGCCTATGGCTCAGAGTCGAGCGGCGCGTCTGGCGCCAGTGGTCGAGATGGCGGAAGCCGCCGAGCGAACGGCGGCTCAGCGGCTTGGGCATTTTCAGGGGCAGGTCAATCTGGCCAACAACAAGCTGCAGGAACTTGACCAGTTTCGTCAGGATTATCAGCAGCAATGGTTGCAACGCGGCAGTGCCGGGGTTTCCGGGCAGTGGTTGCTGGGTTATCAGCGCTTTCTCAGTCAGCTCGATGTCGCCGTTGCCCAGCAATACAAAAGTCTTGAGTGGCACAAGGCCAATCTCGATAGGGCGCGTAGCGCCTGGCAGGATTGTTATGCGCGGGTTGAAGGCTTGCGCAAGCTGGTGCAGCGTTATATGGATGAAGCACGCAGACTGGAGGACAAGCGGGAGCAGAAATTGCTCGACGAGTTGTCGCAGCGTCTGCCTCGTCACGAACAATTCTGACGTTTGACTCAATCAGACCCGCGGTGATTTCTCTGGCTGGTCTACGCTATCAATGTCTCGGTGATGAAACACCTCGAGGTTCCTCATGACAGTCACTTCCGAACGCTCTGCCGATGGCCAGACGCTGACCCTTTACATCGAGGGGCGCTTTGATTTTCAATCCCATCAGGCGTTTCGCGCAGCCTACGAGGATTACCCGCAGACGCTGAATTATGTGGTCGACCTGCGGGGCACGCATTACCTGGACAGTTCTGCGTTGGGGATGCTGTTGCTGTTACGCGACCATGCCGGTGGCGATAAAGCGGTGGTGCACCTTGTCAATTGCACGTCTGATGTACTGAAGATTCTGGCTATTTCCAATTTCTCGAAGTTGTTCGAACTGAGCATACCCAGTGCAGTCATCCCCGAAAAAACTGTGCATTCTGATCGCCGATGACAGTGCCAGTGACCGGTTGCTGCTTTCAACCATCGTTGCGCGGCAGGGGCACAGGGTTCTCAGTGCTGGCAATGGTGTCGAGGCTGTGGCCATCTTCAAGGCCGAAAGCCCGCATTTGATCCTGATGGACGCCATGATGCCGGTCATGGATGGCTTCGAAGCGGCGCGACGGATCAAGGCGATGAGTGGTGAGTCGCTGGTGCCGATCATCTTCCTCACCTCGCTGACTGAAGGCGAAGCGCTTGCACGCTGTCTGGACGCCGGTGGCGACGACTTCATGTCCAAGCCTTACAACCCGCTGGTGCTGGCCGCCAAACTCAACGCCATGAACCGCTTGCGGGTGTTGCACGAAACTGTCCGTCAACAACGTGACCAGATCAGCAAGCACCACGAGTACCTGCTCAACGAGCAGCGTGTCGCCAAGGCGGTGTTCGATCAGATTGCCCACGCCGGTTGCCTTGGGGCCGGCAATATTCGCTACTTGCAGTCTCCTTATGCCTTGTTCAACGGCGACCTGATGCTGGCCGCCTACACGCCGGCCGGGCACATGCAGGTCTTGCTTGGGGATTTCACCGGGCACGGCTTGCCGGCTGCCGTCGGGGCGATGCCGCTTGCCGAGGTGTTCTACGGCATGACCGCCAAGGGCTACGGCCTGGTTGAAATCCTTCGTGAAATGAACGCCAAGCTCAAACGCATCCTCCCCGTCGACATGTTCTGTTGTGCAACGCTGCTTTGTATCAACCTGGCACAACGGCAGGTCGAGGTCTGGAGCGGGGGCTTGCCGGACGGCTACTTGTTGCGCGGCGCGCAGGGTGAGCATGTGCCGCTGGCTTCCAGTCACCTGCCATTGGGCGTGCTGAGTGTCGATGCTTTCGATGCACGCACCGAGGTCTATCCGTTGGCGCCGGGCGATCGCATATTCCTGCTGTCCGACGGGGTGCTCGACACCAGTAACAACAATGACGAACTATTCGGTGCGCAGCGTTTGCGCCAGGTGCTTTCTGCCAACCGCGAGCCGCACTTGCTGATTGAGGAAATTCTCGTAGCGCTCAACGATTTTGGTGGCAAGGCACGTGACGATGTCAGTCTGCTGGAAATCAGCGCCGTCGATGAGCCATTGCAGAGTCTGCCTGCCCTGACCTATTCGGACAGCGGCGCCTCCAGCCCGCTGGACTGGTCGGCCAGCTTCGAGTTTCGCGCTTCGACCCTGAGGCGCTTCAACCCGTTGCCGTACGTCTTGCAGTTGCTGCTTGAAGTTCATGGCCTGCGCAATCAGGGTGCCGCACTGCATATGGTGCTCGGCGAGCTTTATAGCAATGCGCTGGAACATGGTGTGCTAGGGCTGGATTCGTCGCTCAAGCATGATGCGGCAGGTTTCGCCCTGTATTATCAGCAGCGCGCCGAGCGTCTCGGCATGCTTCAGACCGGGTTCATCCGCGTGACTGTGCGGGTCGAGCCAGTTGCAGAGGGTGGTCGGCTGACCCTCAGCGTGGAGGACAGTGGTCAGGGATTTGATGTTGAAAAAGTCCGGATGCAGATACCCGCGAGCAATGAACTGTATGGTCGCGGGCTACGCCTGGTGTGTGAATTGAGTCGTGAGGCTCGGTGGTCTGCGGATGGCAGGACGGCGTGCGTGGAATTTTCCTGGGAGGGAGTGGCATAATCCCCCCTGGAGTCTTGATCAAGGAGTGAACAAGTGTCGATTCATCTGGATTACAGCGTGCTGAATGCCTTGCAGGAAGTCATGGAGGACGAATATCCGACCTTGCTGGATGTGTTCCTCAAGGATTCCGAGCAACGTATCGCGCAACTGCGTCTTGCTGTTCAAACAGGCCATCCTGACTTTCAGGAATTGAGCCTCACCGCGCACAGTTTCAAGGGCAGCAGCGGCAATATGGGTGCCTTGCAACTTTCCGAGCTGTGTCGTCAGTTGGAAGAGCAATCCCGTCAGCAGTTGTTCACCGGTCTGCCAGAGCTGATCGGCAAAATCGACAGCGAATACATGACTATTCGCGGCTTGTTTAACGCAGAGCGGCAGTTGTTTGTCAGCTGATCGCTGATTTCCAGATCCCCGATCTTTCTTTATCCGGCAACCTTTCAAGCGGTCGTGAAAGGTTGGCCCGCATATTGCTAAATATTCTGGTAAGGCGATAACCAGCAGCTTATGCGGAGACCGAAATGCCCCTCGCTACCAATGCGCTTCTTCAGGCCACAAGCACTGCGACCTCAAGGTCCGGTACGGCCAATAATGCGGTCAAGTCTGCTGACAGCAGCAAGGACGGGGCCTCCAGCTTTTCCAATGTGTATGCCAAACAGGCCAAGGATGCTGTTCCTTCGCGTGATGATGCGCCAGTCAAGTCGGCTCGCGACAAGGCAGCGCCTGACAAGGACAAGGTTGCCGCCGGCAAGGACAAGTCTTCCGGTGATCAGACCAATGCCGCTGACACGTCCAGTGTTGCCGATAGCGGCAATGATTTGCCAACCCGTTCGACTGCCGCTGAGGATGATGCTGCCAGTGCCGGTTCAAAGCAGGATGATGCACAGGCATCTGCAGACCCTGCATTGACTGAAGGGCTGGCGATTGTCGACCCGGTGCTTGACCCGGCGTTGCAGGCGATGGCTGCGCAAGCGCCTGCCTTGTCGGTCGCCAGGCCACAAAGCCCTGACGTCACGGCTGCGCCTGCAGCGACCGCGCTCACGGTCACTCAGGCTACTCCGCCCGCAGCGACTGAAGAAGCATTCAATCCGGACGCCGATCCGCTTGATGGTCTGGATGCGGTGCAATTGGCGCTGGAAAATGCCAACGCCAAAACGCAGCTGGCTGCGCAGAATACCCATGCTGCCAACAAAGCGACGCCGACCAACGCAGAAGCTGATCCAAACCAGAATCTTGTCAATAACCTGTCGGCCCTGAGCGAGCAGCTTCCCTCGGAAGAGAGCAGCACGGAAAGCAGTGACAAGTCGTTCAGCGGCTTGATCGGCGAAGGACTGAAGGATGTCAAAAGCGCCGCGGGCGACACGCGCGTCGACAACTTTGCCGATCGCCTCGCTGCGCTGAGTCAGGCCGCGCAACCGGCCCGTGTTGCGGCAACACCTGCCGCTGCGCCGTTGATGAGTCAGCCGTTGGCCATGCATCAAAGCGGCTGGACCGAAGGCATTGTCGACCGCGTCATGTACCTGTCGAGCCAGAACCTCAAAACCGCCGACATCAAGCTGGAGCCCGCCGAACTCGGACGTCTGGACATCCGCATCAACATGGCACCGGAGCAGCAGACCCAGGTAACGTTCATGAGCGCCCACATGGGTGTGCGTGACGCACTGGAAAGTCAGATGTCGAGGTTGCGTGAGTCGTTCGTTCAGCAGGGGCTTGGCAACGTCGACGTCAACGTTTCCGACCAGTCGCAACAGCAGGCCCAGCAACAGGCTCAAGAGCAGGCCAGCCGCGCCCAGCGCAACGGTCGTGGCAATGGCGTGAGCTCAGGCGACACTTCGGATGAGATTGCAGGCGTCGATGCTGCTGTTCCGGTCAGCCAGCCGGCTGCACGCGTGATCGGCAGCAGCGAGATCGATTATTACGCATGATGCTCCTGCGTCACATGGCAGCCGCGACGCGAAGTCATGCCTTGCCTGCTAGTTGTTAACGCAGAAATGTTTTTCGAGCTCGATGGTACAGACGACACAAATTGCGACCTTAGTGACGGCTGAGTCCTGGCGCTGATCCGGGGGTAGCCTGGCAGGACGCCAGGCTAGACGTACCGGGCCATGGATGGCCCGTTGCGGCGACCCCCGGATCAGTGACAGGGCGAAGGAACCCGACGAAGTCGGGCCGGAAACAGGAGCGAGGGGGTTTGCCTACTTTGGCCCCATCAAAGTAGGTCGCCGAGGGGCGAAAAGGTGACCTGAGCCGGACACAAACATAACTGACATAGCAGAACCGCTGTGTGACGCAGAGCGTCACGAAAGGCATTACCACGCGGAGCGTGGGAACGAGAATCTGGGCCGAACGCCAATCCACCTGATCTCGCAGGACCGCTGTGTGACGCAGAGCGTCACGAAAGGCATTACCACGCGGAGTGGTGGGAACGAGAATCTGGGCCGAACGCCAATCTACCGGATCTCGCGGGACCGCTGTGTGACGCAGAGCGTCACGAACACGCGGAGCGTGGGGACGATAGTCATCAGCTCCCGGGTCGCGCGCTTCAGCACTGACACAAGCATCACGATCCCTCCACGCCCGGCCACGTAACCGGTTGTGTCCAATACATCGTCATCTCGTACAACTCTGGCATAACACTTGCTCTGCCTCTGTCACGTATTGAAGAACCTCTTGAATAGTGACGGATTATTGGCATGGCGAAGAGCGAAGAAGTTAAAGACCCGGCAACCAAAGGCAAACTCAAGCTCATCATCCTCGCCGTTGTGGCGTTGCTGCTGGCGGTAGGTTTGTCGGTGGGTGCGACCTGGTTCCTCATGCACAAGAGCGAAAGCACACCAGACCCGGCTGCTGCCGCTGCCGCAGCCAACGTCAAGCCAGTGGCGGTGTTCGAACCCATGACCCCGGCCTTCGTGGTCAACTTCAACTCCAATGGTCGCCAGCGCTACATGCAGGTCAGTATCACCATGCTGTCGCGCAATGCCGCCGACATGGAAGCGCTGAAGGCGCACATGCCGCTGATCCGCAACAATCTGGTCATGCTGTTTGCAGCTATACCCTTTGAGTCACTGGCCTCGCCGATCGGCCAGGAAATGCTGCGTCAGAAAGCGACCGCGAGCATTCAGGAAGTGGCACAGAAAGAACTCGGCAAGACTGTGATCGAACAGCTGCTCTTCACTAACTTCGTATTGCAGTAGGACTCTCACATGGCCGTGCAAGACCTGCTCTCCCAGGATGAGATCGACGCGCTGCTGCATGGCGTCGACGACGGGATGGTCCAGACCGACACCGTCAGCGAACCTGGCAGTGTCAAAAGCTACGACCTGACCAGTCAGGACCGGATTGTCCGCGGGCGCATGCCGACGCTGGAAATGATCAACGAGCGATTCGCCCGCTACACGCGTATCAGCATGTTCAACCTGCTGCGCCGCTCGGCGGACGTGGCGGTGGGTGGTGTTCAGGTCATGAAGTTCGGCGAGTACGTGCATTCGCTGTACGTGCCGACCAGCCTCAACCTGGCCAAGATCAAGCCGCTGCGGGGCACTGCGCTGTTCATCCTCGACGCCAAGCTGGTGTTCAAGCTGGTGGACAACTTTTTCGGTGGCGATGGCCGCCACGCCAAGATCGAAGGCCGTGAGTTCACGCCGACCGAACTTCGCGTCGTGCGCATGGTGCTGGATCAGGCTTTTATCGACCTCAAGGAAGCCTGGCAGGCGATCATGGAAGTGAACTTCGAGTACATCAACTCGGAAGTGAACCCGGCCATGGCCAACATCGTCGGGCCGAGCGAGGCCGTGGTCATTTCCACTTTCCATATCGAACTGGATGGCGGTGGCGGCGATCTGCACGTGACCATGCCGTACTCGATGATCGAACCGATCCGCGAAATGCTCGATGCCGGTTTTCAGTCGGATCTGGACGATCAGGACGAGCGCTGGGTCAACGCGCTCAAGGAAGATGTTCTGGACGTCAACGTGCCGCTCACCACGACCATCGCTCAGCGCCAGTTGCCATTGCGGGACATCCTGCACATGCGCCCTGGTGACGTTATTCCGGTGGAACTGAGCGACTCGCTGGTCCTGCGTGCCAATGGCGTACCGTCATTCAAGGTCAAGCTTGGCTCGCACAAGGGCAAGATGGCCCTGCAAGTAATCGAACCCATAGCGCGACGCTGACCTGTCTGGTCAACGTCGGAAATTGTTGCGTAACTGAAATACTGCGTGCAGAGGACAACTGATGGCTGATGAAAACGATATGACGTCTGCTGAAGATCAGGCGTTGGCCGATGAGTGGGCTGCTGCATTGGGCGAAGCTGGCGACAGTCAGGCTGATATTGATGCGTTGCTGGCGGCGGATGCGGGGAATTCGGGTAGCCGGATGACCATGGAAGAGTTCGGCAGCGTGCCGAAAAGCACGGGTCCGGTTTCTCTGGACGGTCCTAACCTGGATGTGATTCTCGACATCCCGGTGTCGATCTCCATGGAAGTGGGCAGCACCGATATCAACATTCGTAACTTGTTGCAGCTTAACCAGGGCTCGGTGATCGAGCTGGATCGCCTGGCTGGCGAACCGCTGGATGTGCTGGTCAACGGCACGCTCATCGCGCATGGCGAGGTGGTGGTGGTCAACGAGAAGTTCGGCATCCGTCTGACCGACGTGATCAGCCCGAGCGAACGCATCAAGAAGCTGCGCTAAGTGAGGCGCTGGCTGAGTGTTCTGCTGACCCTGCCGTCGCTGGCCTGGGCTGCCGAGCCCGCTGCTCAGGCCGCACCTGCGCAAGTGGCCAACACGGTATCCGGCGGTATGGGCGGGCAGTTAGTACAACTGCTGTTCGGTCTGATACTGGTGGTCGGTCTGATTTTCGTGCTCGCATGGCTGATGCGCCGCGTGCAGCGCGTGGGGCCGAACAATGGTCAGGTCATCGAATTGGTGAGTTCGCGCGCGCTCGGTCCGCGTGATCGGCTGGTGCTGGTGCAGATCGGCGGCGAACAGGTGTTGCTGGGTATCACGCCAGGGCGTATCACGCCCCTGCATGTGCTCAAGGAACCGGTACAGGTGCCTGTGCGTGAGCAGGCGACCCCTGAATTCGCTCAGCGCCTTATGGAGCTGATGGGCAAGGATAAGGACAAGAAGTAATGGGCGCGTTGCGTTTCCTGATACTGCTGTTGCTGGTCATGGTGACGCCTGCTGTGCTGGCGGCCGATCCGCTGTCGATACCGGCGATCACGCTGTCCAATGGTGCCGACGGTCAGCAGGAGTATTCGGTCAGTCTGCAGATCCTGCTGATCATGACCGCGCTGAGCTTCATTCCGGCGTTTGTCATGCTGATGACCAGTTTCACCCGGATCATCATCGTCTTCTCGATTCTGCGTCAGGCCCTTGGTTTGCAGCAGACACCTTCGAACCAGATCCTGACGGGCATGGCTTTGTTTCTGACCATGTTCATCATGGCGCCGGTTTTCGACCGTGTGAATCAGGATGCGCTGCAGCCTTATCTGGCTGAAAAACTCACGGCGCAGGATGCGGTCGCCAAGGCGCAAGTGCCAATCAAGGATTTCATGCTGGCACAGACCCGTACCAGTGACCTTGAGTTGTTCATGCGTCTGTCCAAACGTACCGATATCCCGACACCTGATGCTGCGCCGCTGACCATTCTGGTCCCGGCGTTCGTGATTTCGGAGCTCAAGACGGCGTTTCAGATCGGCTTCATGATCTTCATTCCGTTTCTGATCATCGATCTGGTGGTGGCCAGTGTGCTGATGGCGATGGGTATGATGATGCTGTCGCCGCTGATCATTTCGCTGCCGTTCAAGATCATGCTGTTCGTGCTGGTAGATGGCTGGGCGCTGATCGTCGGCACCCTGGCTGGCAGTTTTGGTGGCGTATGAGTCGTTTCACTGAGGAGTCTGCCCGATGACGCCGGAAGTAGCTGTCGATCTGTTTCGTGAGGCGCTGTGGCTGACCACCGTGCTGGTCGCGATTCTTGTGGTGCCGAGCCTGTTGTGCGGTCTGCTGGTGGCGATGTTTCAGGCGGCCACGCAGATCAACGAACAGACCCTGAGCTTCCTGCCGCGCCTGTTGGTCATGCTCGTGACCCTGATTGTCATCGGCCCCTGGCTGCTGAAAATATTCATGGAATACATGCTGTCGTTGTACACCAGTATTCCGACGCTGATCGGCTAGCGCCGCATGCAGCCGATGCTTGCGCTGACCGATATCCAGATCAGTACCTGGGTAGCGAGCTTCATGCTGCCGATGTTTCGTATCGTCGCGCTGCTGATGACCATGCCGGTGATCGGCACCACGCTGGTTCCCCGGCGTGTGCGCCTTTACCTCGCATTTGCCATCACTGTGGTGGTCGCGCCAGCGCTGCCAGCCATGCCGCCGGTTCAGGCGCTTGACCTCAGTGGGCTGTTGCTGATCGGCGAGCAGATCATCATCGGCGCCGGCATGGGGCTGTCCCTGCAGATGTTTTTCCATATCTTCGTGATCGCCGGGCAGATCATCTCGACGCAGATGGGCATGGGCTTTGCCTCGATGGTCGACCCTACCAACGGCGTATCTTCGGCTGTTATCGGCCAGTTTTTTACCATGTTGGTCACGCTGCTGTTCCTGTCCATGAACGGCCATCTTGTGGTGTTGGAGGTGCTTGTCGAAAGCTTCACCACGATGCCGGTGGGTGGCGGTCTGCTGGTCAATAATTTCTGGGAGCTGGCGAACGGGCTAGGCTGGGCGTTGAGTTCAGGGCTCAGGCTGGTGTTACCTGCTATCACTGCATTGCTGATCATCAACATCGCTTTTGGCGTCATGACCCGTGCAGCGCCGCAACTCAACATCTTCTCGATCGGTTTCCCGCTGACCCTTGTGCTGGGCATGGTCATTCTGTGGATGAGCATGGGCGATATTCTCAATCAGTATCAGCCGATTGCCAGTCAGGCACTGCAATCGTTGCGCGACATGGTGAGGGCTCGTTGAGATGGCAGAAAACGAGAATGGCCAGGACAAGACAGAAGACCCCACGGAAAAAAAGGTCAAGGACTCCAGAGCGGATGGGCAGATTGCGCGCTCCAAGGAACTGACCACGCTGGTGGTCATGCTGATGGGGGCGGGCGGGTTGCTGATGTTCGGCTCAGGCATCGCGCAGATGATGTCCGAGCTGATGCGCGACAATTTTACGATCAGCCGCGAAACCCTCATGGATCAGTCATACATGGGCAAAGCGTTGCTCAGCTCCGGCCTGCACGCACTGGTCGTGATGTTGCCGTTTCTGATCGCCATGCTGGTGGCGGCGCTGGTGGGGCCGATCATGCTTGGCGGCTGGTTGTTCGCAACCAAATCGCTGATGCCCAAATTCAGCCGGATGAACCCGGCGGCAGGGCTCAAGCGCATGTTTTCACCGCACGCGCTGGTTGAGCTGCTCAAATCCTTCGGCAAGTTTCTGATCATCCTTGCCGTTGCGCTGGTGGTCTTGAGCAAGGAGCGCAATGATCTGGTGGCTATCGCTCATGAGCCATTGGAACAGGCGATGATCCACAGCCTGATGGTGGTCGGCTGGAGCAGCTTCTGGATGGCCTGTGGCCTGATATTTATCGCTGCTGCCGACGTACCCTTTGTGCTGTATGAAGCGCACAAGAAGCTGCTGATGACCAAGCAGGAAGTGCGCGACGAGCACAAGAACAGCGAGGGCAGCCCCGAGGTTAAACAGCGTATTCGCCAGTTGCAGCGCGAAATGTCCCAGCGGCGGATGATGGCGTCGATTCCGGAAGCGGATGTCATCATTACCAACCCGACGCACTTTGCCGTAGCCTTGAAATACGATCCCGAGCAGGGCGGGGCGCCGATGTTGCTGGCCAAGGGCACTGATCTGGTAGCGCTGAAGATTCGCGAAATCGGCGCGCATAACCAGATACTGATTCTGGAATCTGCGGCGTTGGCCCGTTCCATCTACTACAGCACCGAGCTGGACCAGGAAATTCCTGCCGGGCTCTACCTGGCTGTGGCCCAGGTGCTGGCCTACGTCTACCAGATCCGCCAGTTCCGTGCCGGTCAAGGCAAGCGCCCGGATCCACTGGGCGACATCAAGATCCCGCCCGACCTGCAGCGCGATGCGTAGCCCTTTGCTTCGTCGCCAGCAGACCACCCTCGCGCCCGCGCTCCGCATGGGTATGCGGTTCCTGAAGCTCTGCGTCCGCTCTTGGGCGTGTGGTGCGGCGCAGATTTGTGACGCAGAGCGTCACCCACGGCATTCCCACGCTGGAGCGTGAGGAACGATCATCTCAACTATCGTGCGACGCTCCGCATTGCATGCCGTTCCGGGCGCTCTGAGCGTGAGGAACGATCATCTCACTATCGTGCGACGCTCCGCGTCGCATGCCGTTCTGGACGCTCTGCGTCCACTCTTGAAGATTTTCTGACTGCGCAAGGTATGCCGGTTTCACGTTAATTCTGCCTCTAAAGCCTTACCAGCACTGGCTTTGTAAAAGTTGGACAGCTTTTTGCAACAGGGTCGATACAGGTCGCCATCGGCGTCAATGTTTTGATCTAGTGCGCAGGTAAACAATCAGTGGATCGTTCTCAGATATTCAGTAGCGCACGCAGCAATATCACGGGCCTGGGCCGTGGTCAGCTGGGCGTTCCGCTGTTGTTGCTGGTCATGATGGCAATGATGATGTTGCCTATGCCGCCGTTCCTGCTGGACGTGTTCTTCACGTTCAACATTGCACTGTCCATCGTCGTGTTGCTGGTGTGTGTTTACGCTCTGCGGCCGCTGGACTTCTCGGTGTTTCCAACCATTCTGCTGGTCGCCACGCTGTTGCGTCTGGCACTGAACGTTGCTTCCACGCGAGTGGTCATGCTTCACGGTCAGGACGGTCACGCGGCTGCGGGCAAGGTGATTCAGGCCTTCGGTGAGGTGGTGATCGGTGGTAACTATGTTGTCGGTATCGTGGTGTTCGCGATTCTGATGATCATCAACTTCGTAGTAATCACCAAAGGTGCCGGCCGTATTTCCGAGGTCAGCGCGCGTTTCACCCTCGACGCGATGCCAGGCAAACAGATGGCAATCGACGCCGACCTCAACGCCGGTCTCATCGACCAGCCAGAAGCCAAGCGTCGCCGTGCTGAAGTCGCTCAGGAAGCCGAGTTCTACGGTTCCATGGACGGTGCCAGCAAATTCGTGCGCGGCGATGCAATTGCCGGTTTGCTGATTCTGTTCATCAACCTGATCGGCGGCATGCTGGTCGGTATTCTGCAACACAACATGACGTTCGCTGATGCAGGCCGCGTTTATACCCTGCTGACCATCGGTGACGGTTTGGTGGCGCAATTGCCATCACTGCTTCTGTCCACTGCCGCAGCGATCATGGTGACCCGCGCTTCCGGTTCGGAAGAGATGGGCAAGCTGATCAATCGTCAGATGTTCGCCTCGCCCAAGGCACTGGCAGTGTCCGCTGCGATCATGATCGTGATGGGGCTGGTGCCGGGCATGCCGCACTTCTCCTTCATCAGCCTCGGCCTGGTGGCTGCGGGTGGTGCGTATCTGCTCTGGAAGAAAGAGAACCAGGTGAAAGTCGAGGCGCTGGCCGAAGTGCAACGCCAACAGGACCTGCTGCCTTCGCCGACCCGTGTTCAGGACGCCAAGGAGCTGGGTTGGGATGACGTCACCCCTATCGACATCATCGGCCTGGAAGTGGGTTATCGCCTGATTCCGCTGGTGGACCGCAATCAGGGTGGTCAACTGCTGGCGCGTATCAAGGGCGTGCGCAAGAAGCTTTCGCAGGAGCTGGGCTTCCTGATGCCGACCGTGCACATCCGTGACAACCTTGATCTGGCACCCAGCGCCTACCGTCTGACGCTGATGGGCGTGATCCTGGCCGAGGCCGAGATTTATCCGGATCGCGAGCTGGCGATCAACCCCGGTCAAGTGTTCGGCACCCTGAACGGCATCACCGCCAGAGACCCGGCGTTTGGTCTGGAGGCCGTGTGGATCGAAATCAGCCAACGCAGCCAGGCGCAGTCGCTGGGTTATACCGTGGTGGACGCCAGTACTGTAGTGGCAACCCACTTGAACCAGATTCTCTACAAACACTCTCATGAGCTGATTGGCCACGAAGAAGTCCAGCAGTTGATGCAATTGCTGGCCAAAAGCTCGCCCAAACTGGCTGAAGAGCTGGTCCCTGGTGTGCTGTCCCTGTCCTCGCTGCTCAACGTGCTGCAAGCGCTTCTGGCTGAGCATGTACCTGTGCGTGATATTCGTAGCATTGCAGAAGCTATCGCCAACAACGCCGGCAAGAGTCAAGATACCGCCGCTTTGGTGGCTGCCGTGCGGGTAGGTCTGAGCCGCGCAATCGTCCAAAGCATTGTAGGTGTTGAGCCGGAGCTGCCTGTTATCACTCTGGAGCCAAGGTTGGAACAGATATTGCTCAATAGTTTGCAGAAGGCTGGTCAGGGTCAGGAAGAAGGCGTTCTTCTTGAGCCAAGCATGGCTGAGAAGCTCCAGCGTTCGTTGATTGAGGCCGCCCAGCGTCAGGAGATGCAAGGGTTGCCGGTAATTCTTCTGGTAGCAGGGCCTGTCCGGGCGATGCTGTCACGATTTGGACGATTGGCTGTACCGAACATGCATGTTCTGGCGTATCAGGAAATTCCGGACAACAAGCAAGTAACCATCGTAGCGACTGTCGGGCCGAACGGCTGAGGTAGTGAGTCATGCAAGTTAAGCGATTTTTCGCCGCCGATATGCGTCAAGCCATGAAACTGGTTCGCGATGAGCTGGGCGCCGAGGCGGCCATCATCGGTAACCGGCGCATTGCCGGTGGCGTAGAGCTGACTGCCGCTCTGGATTACAAGCTGTCCGCCCTGGCACCGCGTGTGCCGAACATGGAGCTCGAAGACGAGCTGCGCAAGACCCAGTCGCGCATCGTCTCCGCTCAGGCCGAATTGAACAACCGCAGCGACAGCGACGCGTCGATCAATCTTCAGCTGTTTTCCGGCAAACCGGTCAGCGCTGTCGATACGCACATCGAGCCGACGCTCGAAGAGCCGCCACGCCCATTCGCTTACACGCCGCCTGCGCCCGCAGAGCCTGCTGTTGGTCAGCGCGCCTATGATTCGATGCGCTCCGAATTGAACGGCCTGCGCGAGCTGCTGGAAGTCCAGCTTGGCTCCCTGGCCTGGAACCAGTTGCAGGGCAGCCGTCCGCAGCAGGCCAATCTGTGGCGCCGTCTGCAACGTGTCGGTTTGTCCGGCCCGCTGTCGCGCGATCTGCTGTCGATGATCCCGGAGATTGACGAGCCTCGTCAGGCCTGGCGCATGCTGCTGGCCCATTTGGCGCGCATGATTGCCGTGCCGGACATCGAGCCGCTCGAAGAGGGTGGTGTCATCGCCATGGTCGGGCCTGCCGGTATGGGCAAGACCACCACGCTGGCCAAACTGGCGGCACGTTACGTGTTGAAGTACGGTCCGCAGAATATCGCTCTGGTGAGCATGGACAGTTTCCGCATCGGCGCACAGGAGCAGCTCAAGACCCTTGGGCGCATCCTCAACGTGCCGGTCACCCATGTCGATCCTGGCCAGTCGCTGGTTCAGGCGCTGGAGCCGCTGCTGCGCAAGCGCGTGGTGCTGATCGACACCGCCGGGCTGCAAGCCAGCGATCCTGCGCTGCGCATGCAGCTGGAAAGCCTGGCAGGGCGTGGCATCAAGTCGCGTAACTACCTGGTACTGGCGACCACCAGCCAGAAGCAGGTGCTGACCGCTGCCTATCACAGTTACAAACGTTGTGGCCTGGCCGGATGCATTCTGACCAAGCTTGATGAAACAGCCAGCCTCGGCGAAGTCCTGAGCCTGGCGATCAGTCATGAATTACCTGTGGCCTACCTCACGGACGGACCCCGTATTCCTGACGACCTGCACACCCCGCGTCGTCATCAACTGGTGAGCCGTGCGGTGAGTGTGCAGATGCAGGATGAGCCGAGCGAGGAAGCAATGGCTGATATGTTTGCTGACCTCTATCACACCCCTGGCAAGAGAGTGGGTTAAGTGATGGATATTATTGGAATGTCCCTGCGTCAACGGTCTGCCATGCGGTGTTCATTTGCGAACGTGCAGCCCTCGATGTGGTTTCGGTCTACGCAAGACAAGGTAAAGAAATAACATGGGCAGCATGCATCCCGTACAGGTTATCGCGGTGACCGGTGGCAAAGGTGGCGTCGGTAAGACTAACGTGTCAGTGAATCTTTCACTGGCCCTTGCCGAGCTTGGCCGTCGCGTCATGCTGCTGGACGCCGATCTGGGTCTGGCCAATGTCGACGTTCTGCTTGGGCTGACGCCTAAACGTACGCTTGCCGATGTGATAGAGGGCCGTTGCGAGTTGCGCGACGTTCTGTTGCAGGGGCCGGGCGGGGTACGTATCGTGCCTGCCGCCTCTGGCACCCAGAGCATGGTGCATCTGTCCCCGGCCCAGCATGCGGGTCTGATCCAGGCGTTCAGCGAGATTGGCGACAACCTTGATGTGCTGGTGATCGACACGGCTGCCGGTATCGGCGAATCGGTGGTCAGCTTCGTGCGCGCCGCTCAGGAAGTGTTGCTGGTGGTATGCGACGAGCCCACGTCGATTACCGATGCTTACGCCCTGATCAAACTGCTCAACCGCGACTACGGCATGAACCGCTTCCGGGTGCTGGCCAACATGGCGCAGAGCCCGCAGGAAGGGCGCAATCTGTTCGCCAAACTCACCAAAGTGACTGACCGTTTTCTTGATGTTGCGCTGCAGTATGTAGGTGCCGTGCCGTACGACGAGTGCGTGCGCAAGGCCGTACAGAAACAGCGCGCCGTTTACGAAGCATTCCCGCGATCCAAATGTGCGCTGGCGTTCAAGGCCATTGCCCAGAAGGTTGATACCTGGCCGTTGCCAGCCAATCCGCGGGGTCATCTCGAGTTCTTCGTTGAGCGACTCGTTCACCAGACCAGTGCAGGGCCTGTGCAATGACTGCGAGCGGCTACCAGATGTACAGCAAGGCTTCCCGTAATTCGCAATACGAGTTGATCGAGCGTTATGCGCCATTGGTCAAGCGTATCGCTTATCATCTGCTGGCGCGCTTGCCGGCCAGCGTGCAGGTCGAGGATCTGATCCAGGCCGGCATGATCGGTCTGCTTGAAGTCTCCACCAAATATGATTCAACCAAAGGTGCGAGTTTCGAGACCTACGCCGGCATTCGCATTCGTGGTGCGATGCTGGATGAAGTGCGCAAGGGCGACTGGGCACCACGCTCGGTGCACCGCAATACCCGCATGGTCAGTGACGCAATTCGTGCAATTGAAGCTAAAACCGGCCGTGACGCTAAAGATCACGAGGTTGCGGCCGAACTCCAGTTGAGTCTTGATGATTATTACGGGATTTTGAATGACACCTTGGGCAGCCGCCTCTTCAGTTTCGACGACCTGCTTCAGGACGGCGATCACGAAGGGCTGCATGAGGATGGCGCAAGCGGTTCGCTTGAGCCGTCGCGCGACCTGGAAGACGAGCGCTTCCAGGCAGCGTTGGCCGATGCAATTGCCAATTTGCCAGAGCGTGAGCGTCTGGTGTTGGCGCTGTACTACGACGAAGAGCTGAACCTCAAGGAAATCGGAGAGGTTCTTGGGGTCAGCGAATCGCGGGTCAGTCAGTTACACAGCCAGTGCGCAGCTCGTTTGCGGGGGCGTTTGGGGGAGTGGCGAGCGCGTTGACGGCAGTGCGCGACGTTTGTCGTGCGCTGTCTGCATGCCGGCTGTGCAAAGCGTTACGTGGTAGCAGGATGGACGAGGCAAGGGCCTGTCGGGCAATGTCTCGATGGGCTTTAGTCGCAGTCTTGACTGTCGTTGTGCCAAGCCCGTCGTCGTTTCGTATAGCTGGGGGTGTGCTGTGCCAGTATTGAGTGAACAGCGTGTTCAGGTGCTGAACGCGTTAAAGACTGCTTGGAGGTCGAATTGGACAAGAACATGAAAATCCTCATCGTTGATGACTTCTCAACGATGCGGCGGATCATCAAGAACCTTTTGCGTGATCTGGGGTTTACCAACACATCTGAAGCGGATGACGGTCTGACCGCATTGCCGATGCTGCAGAGCGGTGCCTTTGACTTTCTGGTGACGGACTGGAACATGCCTGGCATGACCGGTATCGACTTGTTGCGTCAGGTCCGTGCGGACGAGCGTCTCAAGAGCCTTCCTGTACTGATGGTTACTGCCGAAGCGAAGCGTGAGCAGATCATTGAAGCTGCCCAGGCCGGGGTGAACGGTTATGTAGTCAAGCCATTCACGGCTCAAGCGCTTAAAGAGAAGATCGAAAAGATCTTTGAACGCGTCAATAGCTGATGCATGCCGCGAGGGCGCTATGGATAACAATGATTCGATGGCCGACTTTGAGTCGACCTTAAAGAGACACGCGCAGGAACTCGTCACCAGCCTTGAAAAGGGCCGCTTCGGTGACGCTGTGCAGCTGATCCATGAACTCAACCAGACACGCGACCGCGGCCTTTATCAGGAAGTGGGCAAGCTGACTCGTGAGCTGCACAGTGCAATCGTCAACTTTCATATTGATCCGCACATGCCTCAAGCCGAGGAAGTGTCGCAGATCACCGACGCAACCGAACGCCTGTCGTATGTGGTGAGGCTGACCGAGAATGCGGCCAACCGTACTATGGACCTGGTCGAGGAAAGCACACCGCTCATGAGCGGTCTGAGCTCCGATGCCAAGGCATTGAGTGACGACTGGGGTCGTTTCATGCGCCGCGAAATCGGTGCTGAAGAATTTCGTGAGCTGGCCAAGCGGGTAGATGGTTTTCTGACGCGTACCGAGCAGGAGGCCGATAGGGTTTCCGGGCATCTCAACGATATTCTGCTTGCCCAGGATTACCAGGACCTTACGGGGCAGGTTATCAAGCGCGTGACGCAACTGGTTACGGAAGTCGAGAGCAATCTGCTCAAACTGGTGCTCATGGCCAGCCATGTCGATCGCTTCGCAGGCATCGAACATGACGAAGAATCCATCCTTGCTGAAAAAGATCCTAAAAAACATCTCGCCAAGGGTGAAGGTCCGCAGATTCATGCCGATAAACGTGAAGACGTCGTATCCGGACAGGATGATGTAGACGATCTGCTATCGAGCCTCGGCTTCTAAGATCTGTTGACGGTTAATTTTAGGGAGCACCCCATGAGCTTCGGCGCCGATGAAGAAATCCTTCAGGATTTTCTGGTAGAGGCCGGCGAAATTCTGGAGCAGTTGTCAGAGCAATTGGTCGAGCTGGAAAGCCGACCGGATGATGCTGATCTGCTCAATGCAATTTTTCGCGGTTTTCACACTGTAAAAGGGGGCGCCGGCTTCCTCCAGCTCCATGAGCTGGTGGAGTGCTGCCACATCGCCGAAAACGTGTTCGACATCCTTCGCAAGGGTGAACGTCGCGTTGATTCCGAACTGATGGATGTGGTCCTGGAAGCTCTGGACACCGTCAACAGCATGTTCGGTCAGGTACGTGAACGGACTGACGTAACTGCGGCGACGCCAGAACTGCTGGCTGCGCTGTCGCGATTGGCCGAGCCACAATCTGCCGACGAAGTCGCAGCGCCCGAGCCTGAGCCCGAGCCGGTGGTTGAAGCCGCCGCTCCGGCTGCGGTTGCCGAGCAAGCGGCCGGCGATGACATCACCGATGATGAATTCGAGCAGCTGCTCGATTCGCTGCACGGCGCCAGTCCGGTGTCTGCGGCACCATCAGCGGCACCGGCTTCGGCACCTGCGGTCGCGCCAGCTGGCGATGAAATTACCGATCAGGAATTTGAATCCCTGCTTGATCAGTTGCATGGCAAGGGCAAGTTTGCGGCCGATGCTGTAGCCGCTCCAGCCCCTGCGCCTGCGGCACAGAGCAGTGGTGCAGCGCCTGCCGGCGATGAAATCACCGACGACGAATTCGAAGCCTTGCTTGATCAACTGCATGGCAAAGGCTCGTTTGACGGCGCCATAGCCGCTCAGGCGGCTGCTGCACCTGCGGCCGTTGCTGCCAAGGCACCTTCTGCTGCAGCGGCATCGGACGAAATTACCGATCACGAATTCGAAAATCTGCTCGACGAACTGCATGGCAAAGGCAAGTTCGAGCCTGATGCGGTCGTTGCCAAGGCACCTGCTCCGGCAGCCGCCGTAGCTGCTGCTCCGCCACCGGCTGCCAAGCCCGCTGCGGCGCCTGCACCTGCTGCGAAGGCTGAGCCCGCCAAGCCTGCTCCAGCGCCTGCACGTGCTCCAGCGCCCACCGGTGAAAAGCCGGTTGCGACTGAAGCCGAAACCACGGTTCGTGTGGATACCGCCCGACTGGACGAGATCATGAACATGGTCGGCGAACTGGTGCTGGTACGTAACCGCCTGGTGCGTCTGGGTCTCAACAGCGGCGATGAAGCCATGTCCAAAGCGGTTTCCAACCTGGATGTGGTCACCGCCGACCTGCAGACTGCGGTGATGAAAACCCGCATGCAGCCAATCAAGAAAGTCTTTGGCCGCTTCCCGCGTCTGGTTCGTGACCTGGCTCGCCAGCTCAAGAAAGAGATCAACTTGGAGCTGGTCGGTGAAGAGACCGACCTCGACAAGAACCTCGTAGAGGCGCTTGCCGACCCGCTGGTCCACTTGGTGCGCAACGCGGTCGACCACGGTATCGAAACGCCGGAAGAGCGCGAAGCCACGGGCAAGTCTCGTGGTGGTCGGGTCATCCTTTCGGCAGAGCAGGAGGGCGACCATATCCTGCTGTCGATTTCCGATGACGGCAAGGGCATGGACCCTAACGTGCTGCGCTCCATTGCGGTCAAGCGCGGTGTCATGGACAAGGACGCAGCCGATCGTTTGAGTGACACCGATTGCTACAACCTTATCTTCGCACCGGGCTTCTCGACCAAGACCGAGATTTCCGATGTATCGGGTCGCGGTGTGGGCATGGACGTGGTTAAAACCAAGATCTCCCAGCTCAACGGCTCGATCAACATCTACTCGACCAAGGGCCAGGGTTCGAAGATCGTCATCAAGGTCCCGCTGACCCTGGCGATCATGCCGACCCTGATGGTGATGCTGGGCAACCAGGCTTTTGCCTTCCCGTTGGTCAACGTCAACGAAATCTTCCACCTGAATCTGTCCACTACCAACGTGGTTGACGGTCAGGAAGTGGTGATCGTACGTGACAAGGCCTTGCCGCTGTTCTACCTCAAGCGATGGCTGGTCAGTTCGGCGGCTCATGAAGAGCAGCGAGAAGGGCACGTCGTGATCCTGACGGTCGGCACCCAGCGCATCGGCTTCGTTGTCGATCAACTGGTAGGCCAGGAAGAGGTGGTTATCAAACCGCTGGGCAAGATGCTGCAAGGTACGCCAGGCATGTCGGGCGCCACCATCACCGGTGACGGTCGCATCGCCTTGATTCTCGATGTACCCAGCATGCTCAAGCGTTACGCCGCACGGCGTATCTGAACCCGGGGGTGCGGGCAGCCTGGCTGCCTGCAACACCTATTGGAGTGTTTATGGCAGTCAAGGTCCTGGTGGTGGATGATTCCGGTTTTTTCCGCCGCCGTGTTACGGAAATTCTTTCTTCGGACCCCAACATTGTAGTGGTCGGCACCGCCACCAACGGCAAGGAAGCGATTGAGCAGGCGCTGGCGCTCAAACCTGATGTCATCACCATGGACTACGAAATGCCGATGATGGATGGCATTACGGCAGTTCGCCATATCATGCAGCGTATCCCCACCCCGGTATTGATGTTCTCGTCGCTGACGCACGAAGGTGCGCGCGTGACGCTGGATGCTCTGGACGCCGGTGCGGTGGATTTCCTGCCCAAGAATTTCGAAGATATCTCGCGCAACCCGCAGAAGGTCAAACAGCTGCTGTGCGAGAAAATCAACAGTATTTCACGCAGCAACCGCCGCTCAAGCGGTTTTGGTGCGGCGAGCGCTGCATCGGCTGCTCCGGCAGCGCCGACGCTGTCCAGCCGCGCACCTGCGCCCGCCGCCGCGCCAGCCCGTGCTGCGCCGACGCGCACAGCAGCGCCTGCCACGGCACCTGCGGCTCATGCTCACCATGCACCGGCGCACCCGACCACCTCAGGCACGCCCAAGCGCAAGGCTTACAAACTGGTGGCCATCGGCACCTCCACCGGCGGCCCGGTTGCGCTGCAACGGGTACTTACCCAGTTGCCGGCCAGCTTTCCGGCACCGCTGGTGCTGATTCAACACATGCCTGCGGCCTTCACCAAGGCCTTTGCCGAGCGTCTCGACAAACTGTGCAAGATCAGCGTCAAGGAAGCGGAGGACGGCGACGTTCTGCGGCCTGGTCTGGCGTTGCTGGCACCGGGCGGCAAGCAAATGATGGTGGATGCGCGCGGTACGGTGAAGATTCTGCCGGGTGACGAGCGCCTGAATTACAAACCCTGTGTAGACATCACCTTTGGCTCTGCCGCCAAATCCTACGGCGACAAGGTGCTGTCGGTGGTATTGACCGGCATGGGTGCCGATGGCCGTGAAGGCGCGCGCCTGCTCAAGCAGGCGGGCAGTACCGTATGGGCGCAGGACGAAGCGAGCTGCGTCATTTACGGCATGCCGATGGCAATCGTCAAGGCTGAGCTTGCAGATGCGATCTACAGTCTGGATGACATGGGTCGGCACCTGGTAGAGGCCTGTCTCTGATGGATGTACTGAGTCTTATTGGTCTGATCCTGGCGTTTGTCGCGATCATTGGCGGCAACTTTCTTGAAGGCGGACACCTCGGTGCATTGCTCAATGGCCCGGCAGCCCTGATCGTACTGGGCGGCACGCTGGGTGCTTCGCTGTTGCAGTCACCGATGAGCGCGTTCATGCGCGCCATGAAAATCATCCGCTGGATCATTTTCCCGCCTCGTATCGATTTGCCCGGCGGTGTCGATCGGGTGATCGGCTGGAGCATGACCGCCCGCAAGGAAGGCTTGCTCGGTCTGGAAACGGTCGCCGATTCCGAACCCGACAGTTATGCCCGCAAAGGCTTGCAGCTGTTGGTCGATGGTGCCGAACCTGCAGCGATCCGGAGCATTCTTGAAGTGGATTTCATCACCCAGGAAACCCGCGATATTCAGGCTGCCAAGGTATTCGAAAGCATGGGCGGCTATGCGCCGACCGTGGGCATCATCGGCGCGGTAATGGGTCTGATTCACGTCATGGGCAACCTGGCTGACCCCAGTCAACTGGGCAGCGGCATTGCGGTGGCTTTTGTCGCCACCATTTATGGTGTGGCGACGGCCAACCTGATCCTGTTGCCAGTGGCCAACAAGCTCAAGGCCATTGCCCACCGGCAGTCGCGTTATCGCGAAATGTTGCTCGAAGGTCTGTTGTCCATCGCCGAGGGTGAGAACCCGCGCTCCATCGAACTCAAGCTGCAAGGCTTCATGGAGTAACAGTGCATGGCTCGCCGACGTCAGGCCGAAGAACACGAAAATCATGAACGCTGGCTGGTGTCGTATGCCGACTTCATTACCCTGTTGTTCGCCTTTTTCGTGGTGATGTACTCGATTTCCTCGGTCAACGAAGGCAAATACAAGATTCTGTCCCAGGCATTGGTTGGCGTGTTCAACGATACCGAGCGGACCATGAAGCCGATCCCTATCGGTGAGCAGCGCCCGGTTTCGGTCAAGCCTGCCGAGCCGTTGGTAAAGGACAGCGAACAGACCGATGCCGGCATTGGCCAGGCTTCTGATGATCCGCTGCAGACCATCGCTCAGGATGTGCGCGATGCGTTTGGCGACCTGATCAAGTCCGACCAGATGACGGTGCGCGGCAACGAGTTATGGATCGAGATCGAACTCAATTCCAGTCTGTTGTTCGTCAGCGGCGACGCCATTCCCAGTGACAAGGCCTTCACGATCATTGAAAAGGTCTCTGGAATCGTCAAACGCTTTGATAACCCGATACACGTTGAAGGCTTCACTGACGACCAGCCGATCAGCACTGCACAGTTTCCGACCAACTGGGAACTGTCTTCGGCGCGATCTGCCAGCATTGTGCGCATGCTGGCGATGGACGGAGTCAATCCGGCGCGGCTGGCCTCTGTGGGGTACGGTGAGTTTCAACCGATTGCGCCCAACACCACCGCCGCCGGGCGTGCCAAGAACCGCCGCGTAGTGCTGGTCATCTCGCGAAATCTGGATGTACGCCGCAGCCTGACCAGTTCAGGGTCGGCCAATGTGCAGCCGGATGCTGCACTGAGGCGTGCTGGCACACAAACTGCACCGGTGCCAGCAAAGCCGCCGGTACGCGCGAACGCCGTCAATTCTCCGTCACCTGCCCCCTAACATCGTATCGGTATGGTCGTTGCTGTACGCAAGGAAAAACATCAATGAGAGTCTGGGCAGTAGCCAACCAGAAAGGTGGAGTCGGAAAGACCACCACGACCATCGCCCTGGCCGGCTTGCTGGCCGATGCGGGCAAGCGTGTGGTCGTGGTCGATCTGGACCCCCACGGCTCCATGACCAGCTATTTCGGGCATAACCCGGACGAACTGGAACACAGTGCCTTCGATCTGTTTCTCCACAAGGGTGCGGTGCCGGAGGGTCTTCCGGGCCAATTGCTGTTGCCGACCAGTGACCAGCGTATCTCGCTGATACCCTCCAGCACGGCGCTGGCCACACTGGAGCGTCAATCCCCTGGCCAGAGCGGCCTGGGCCTGGTGATTGCTAAAAGTCTGGCGCAGTTGTGGCAGGATTTTGACTATGCGCTGATCGACAGTCCGCCGTTGCTGGGCGTTCTCATGGTCAATGCACTGGCGGCCAGCCAGCAGTTGGCGATACCGGTACAGACAGAATTTCTGGCCGTGAAAGGCCTGGAGCGTATGGTCAATACCCTGACCATGATCAACCGTTCGCGCAAGGTGCCATTGCCTTACACCATCGTGCCGACCTTGTTCGACCGTCGTACCCAGGCATCGATGGGCACCTTGAAATTGTTGCGCGACAGTTTTCCCGAGCACGTCTGGCAAGCCTACGTGCCGGTCGACACGCGGCTGCGCGATGCCAGCCGTCTGGGGCTTACGCCGTCGCAGAATGACAGCAAGAGTCGCGGTGTGATTGCTTATCGGGCATTGCTCAAGCATATGCTCGCCGAGCAGCTCAATGCTCAGGTGGCCTGACGTGAACGTCCATTCTTTCTACACAGTTTGCTCAAGTGATGCCTCAATGCGGCCGATAACTCTATCAGGTTGCACATGCTCCATTTTTTGTTGGGCCCCGGTATGAACCGCCCTGTAGAAGTAGCAACACGACCCAAACTGGCGTTGCAGTCCTATCTGGACGCATTGCTGTACGACGCGACTGAAGTGCTTGAAGAGCCTGTCAGCAGCATCGATGAATTTCAGGCGGCTGTGCTCGAAGAGCAGGCCTTTGATGCGCGGATGCAAGCGCAGATCAAACCGTTGGCGGTTGCGGTGGCCGCGCCGGCTCCGGTGGCTGTAGCAGTAAAGGTCGCAGCGCCTGCGCCGGTGATTGAAGTCGCTCCGGTGATTGTTGCCGAAGTGGTGAAGGTTGAAGAAGCAGTGGCGACCGTTGAGCTGGTCGAGCCGGTCGCCGAGTTGAGCACACTGGTGACCCAGCGCACGCCGACGCCGCCGCCGACCAGCGATGGTCGCCCGGCATGGGCCGCCGAGCCGTTCGAATGCCTGTTGTTCGACGTGGCCGGGTTGACGCTGGCAGTGCCGCTGGTATGCCTGGGGTCGATTTACCCGCTGGCAGGGCAGGAGCTGACGCCACTGTTTGGTCAGCCGGACTGGTTTCTCGGGATCCTGCCTTGCCAGGCGGGCAACCTGAAAGTGTTGGATACCGCGCGCTGGATCATGCCTGATCGCTACCGCGACGATTTTCGCCAAGGATTGCAGTACGTGATTTCGGTGCAGGGATACGAGTGGGGACTGGCGGTGCATCAAGTCAGCCGTTCGTTGCGTCTTGATCCGAACGAGATCAAATGGCGCACGCAGCGAGGTCAGCGTCCATGGCTGGCGGGCACGGTTATCGAGCACATGTGCGCGTTGCTGGATGTTGCAGAGTTGGCCGAGCTGATAGCCAGTGGCGCGGTCAAGCAGTTGAACAAATCGAAATAATCATGGGTCGATGCCAATGGCATCACCTGCAAAGAACACACGTGAGGGGTTGGGGTTATGAATAAGTCGTCTGCACAAGGTTCCGAAGATCCTATCCTGCAATGGGTTACGTTCCGCCTGGACAACGAGTCCTACGGCATCAACGTGATGCAGGTGCAGGAAGTGCTGCGCTACACTGAAATCGCCCCGGTCCCGGGTGCGCCAAGCTACGTACTGGGCATCATCAACCTGCGCGGTAACGTTGTCACTGTGATCGATACCCGTCAGCGCTTTGGCCTGGCTCCGGTTGAAGTCAGCGACAATACGCGTATCGTGATCATCGAAGCCGACAAGCAAGTGGTCGGGATTCTGGTCGACAGCGTGGCTGAAGTGGTTTACTTGCGTCAGTCTGAAGTCGAAACCGCGCCAAACGTGGGTAACGATGAGTCGGCCAAATTCATTCAGGGCGTTTGCAACAAGAACGGCGAACTGTTGATTCTGGTTGAACTGGACAAAATGATGTCCGAAGAAGAGTGGTCCGAACTGGAGAACATCTGATTGATCTTTGAGGTAGCTGTCGTCTTCCTGGGCATTCTCTGGGTAGTCACCCTGTTTATGTTCCTGGCCCATACCAGGCGTCAGCGCAAGCTCGACGCCGAGCGTGATGAGGCGGCTGCCTTGCGTGATCAGCGGATCAAGGAGTTGGCCAGGCGCCTGGACAACTACCAGAACGGCACGGTGCGCATGGGCGAAGCGTTACACGAGCTGCGTGCCATTGTTGCGCCGTTGCCGGACAAGCTCACTGCACTGGAACAGCGCGATCCCTCCACGCTGTCCTTTGCCCAGGCTGCACGCCTGGTCGGCATGGGTGCCAGCATCGATGAGCTGACCCAGTCCTGCGGCCTGACCCAGGCTGAAGCGCAACTGATGACCAAACTGCACAGCAATACTGCGAGCTAGTTTCTCTTTGGTACATGCCTGCGTTGCCCATTCAAGGTCGTACGCAGAGCGT
Source organism: Pseudomonas savastanoi (assembly GCF_020917325.1). NCBI lineage: Bacteria > Pseudomonadati > Pseudomonadota > Gammaproteobacteria > Pseudomonadales > Pseudomonadaceae > Pseudomonas > Pseudomonas savastanoi. The sequence goes on along the minus strand of NZ_CP076652.1, from coordinate 3,957,497 downwards.
CCAGAACTGCAACGATAATCTCAACTGTCGTGCGACGCTCTGCGTCGCATGCCGTTCTGGACGCTCTGCGTCCTATTTTGAGTATGATTCTCGTGCCAATCACTCTGCATTGGCATGCTCTTCTTAACGCTTGGCGTTGCAAATTTCCGGTGCGGCAGAACATCATGCCTTACTTGTTGATGCTGCCATACAATGCTTTTTTATCGCGATGCTACTGACGACGCAGAGTGCGACGTTAGTGACGGCTGAGTCCTGGCGCTGATCCGGGGGTAGCCTGGCAGGACGCCAGGCTAGCCGCACCGGGCCATGGATGGCCCGTTGCGGCGACCCCCGGATCAGTGACAGGGCGAAGGAACCCGACGAAGTCGGGCCGGAAACAGGAGCGAAAGGCTTTGGTTACTTTGGCCTCATCAAAGTAACTCGCCGAGGGGCGAAAAGGTGACTTGAGTCGAACCCCAATCCATCTGACATCGCAGAACCGCCGTGCAAAGCGGAGCCACGGTCAGCGCCTGTCTTACTGCTCGTCCAGCGCAAACTCGGTCAGGCAGAACGTCGGGATCTTCAGATCGCGCAGGCGTTGCGAGCCACCCAGTTCCGGCAGGTCGATGATCGCAGCGGCTTCATGTACCTCGGCGCCCATGCGGCGGATGAGGTTGGCGGCGGCGATCAGCGTGCCTCCCGTCGCGATCAGGTCATCGAACATGATGACTGAGTCACCTTCGCACAGACTGTCGGCATGCACTTCCAGATACGCTTCGCCGTATTCGGTCTGATAGGCCTCGGAGAGCACGTCGGCAGGCAATTTGCCTTGTTTGCGAAACAGCACCAGCGGCTTGTTCAGTTGGTACGCAACCACCGAACCAATCAGAAAACCACGCGCGTCCATGACGCCGATATGGCTGAAATCGGCCTCTATATAGCGCTGCACGAAGCTGTCGATTACCTGACGGGTAGCCTTGGGCGACTGAAAGAGGGGAGTGATGTCGCGAAACACCACGCCCGGTTTGGGGAAGTCTACGACCGGGCGTATCAGGGACTTGAAGTTCGATTGATCGAAAGTCATCAGGGGGATCCATGGCAGGTTTGGCCGATAGTTTAAGCCGACCCGCCACAGATCGCACGTCTCAGCTTTGCATTGAGCCGCCCGCCAGCGCACACAGCTCGATCGGGGCAAGGATATGAATCTCTTTGCCTTCTGCAGCAATCAGCTGATTTTGCTGGAACCGGGTGAATACTCGCGACACCGTCTCGACGGCCAGGCCCAGATGATTACCGATTTCGTTGCGCGACATGCTCAGACGAAACTGATTGGCCGAGAAGCCTCTGGCTCGAAAGCGCGCAGACAGATTGATCAGAAACGTGGCAATACGCTCATCGGCGGTTTTCTTCGACAGCAACAGCATCATTTGCTGATCTTCGCGGATCTCGCGGCTCATGACGCGCATCAACTGGCGACGCAGCTGCGGCAACTGCACCGACAGCTCGTCCAGGCGTTCAAATGGAATTTCGCACACTGAAGTGGTTTCCAGTGCCTGCGCCGAGACCGGATAAGCCTGGGCGTCCATGCCTGACATTCCGACCAGCTCGCTGGGCAGATGAAAGCCGGTGAGTTGTTCTTCGCCGTTGTCACTGATGTTGAAGGTCTTCAGCGCACCGGAACGTACTGCGTAGACCGACTCGAAGGTATCTCCCTGGCGGAATAGGAATTCGCCTTTTTTCAGCGGACGGCCCCGTTTGACGATCTGGTCAAGGCAGTCCATGTCTTCCGTATTCAACGAGAGGGGCAGGCAGAGTGGAGCGAGACTGCAATCCTTGCAGTGAGCCTGGTTTTGAGCGCGCAACTTTACTGGCTCGGACATCACTTAATTCCTTGTGGGAAAACACACATAAGCCGTAAGGGTAACTCACCCTTGCTTGTCGGGGCCAGCCTACAAAGACTTCTGCACCATCAAGGTTCCGCAGCGGCTGCCGATACGCCTGTATTCCCTTGGATGAACCAGGATGCCTTGGCATGTCAACGACACTTCCGTTGATCAACAGTATTACGATACGTACTGCGACCTCGCAGATTACGTACAGCAGCCAGACCAGCGAAAGCAGCGTCGAGGCGCCTGCAGGTGAGGCAAAGGGTGTAGAAGTCAATCTGTCGTCAGCGGGCAAGGCCGCAGCTGCGTCGTCTTCCAGAAACGCCGATATCGAGCAGAGCGGCCTGCCGTCTTCTGTGCAGAAGATCCTCAAGGCGATTCGCGAGCTTCAGCGCAGGATCGCGGAAACCATGGAGCAGATCCAGAAGGCTTTGAAGGACCCGAGTCTGAGTCCCGAGGAGCGCCGCACCAAAGCCGCGGCGCTACAGACCGTGCTCACCACATTGCAGGCGCAGGTGAGCAATTCCACGGCCGATTTGTCGACGCTGATGAATAGCCTGAACTCCAGCGACGCCGACAAGATCAAGGCGGGCATGCTGGTTCTGGCCAAAATGTAGAATCAGGCCGCTGGTCATATCACCCGCGAGAACTGCTGTCTGTTCTGCCGGGTCAGGTACGCATCGAAGACCATGCACACAGCACGCACCAGCAACCGGCCTGCCGGTCTGACTTCAATCCCTGCATCGCTCAACGCAATCAGCCCGTCCTCTGCCATGCCAAGCAGTTGTGGCCACGCATCGCTGAAATAGTCTCTGAAATCGATGGAAAATGTTTTTTCAATCTCGGCGAAATCCAGCATGAAGTGGCAGATCAACTGCTGAATGACTGCGCGTCTGATCCGGTCGTCAGCGCTGCACATCAGCCCTCGTCTGGTTGCTGGCTGGTCGCTGTCCAGCAGCCTTTGATAGTCGCTCAGGTCGCTGCTGTTCTGACTGTACAGCCCGCCGATCTGGCTGATGGCCGAGACGCCCAGCCCGATCAGATCACAATGACCATGCGTGGTGTAGCCCTGAAAATTGCGTTGCAGGGTCAGGTCTTCCTGGGCGATGGCCAGCTCATCGTCGGGTAGGGCGAAATGGTCCATGCCGATGTAGCGATAACCGGCGCTGCCCAGTTGCTCGACGGTGCGTTCGAGCATGAGCAGTTTGCTCCGGGCATCCGGCAGTTCGGCCGTTTCGATGCGCCGCTGCGGCATGAAGCGTTCCGGCAGGTGGGCGTAGTTGAACACAGACAGCCGGTCGGGCTGTAATTCGATGATTTCATCCACTGTGCGGCTGAACGCTTGCGGGGTTTGTCTGGGAAGGCCGTAGATCAGGTCGATATTCACAGAACGAAACTGCAGCGTGCGGGCGGCTTCGACGATGGCGCGGGTTTCCTCCAGGCTCTGCATGCGGTTTATCGCCCGTTGCACGGTCGGGTCCAGGTCCTGCACGCCAAGGCTGACCCGGTTGAAACCCAGCTCGCGCAGCAGGCCCATGGTCGACCAGTCCGCTTCGCGAGGGTCAATCTCGATGCCATAGTCGCCGGAGTCATCCTCCAGCAAGTTGAAATGCGCGCGCAGCTGCGCCATCAACCGGCGCAGTTCATCATGACTCAGGAAGGTCGGCGTGCCGCCACCCAAGTGCAGTTGCTCCACCACCTGATCGGGTGCCAGGTGGCAGGCGAGCATCTGTATTTCGTGTTCTAGCCGCTGCAGGTAAGCCTGGGCGCGTCCGCGGTCCTTGGTGATGACCTTGTTGCAGGCACAGTAGTAACAAATGTTCGCGCAGAAGGGCAGATGCACATAAAGCGACAGCGGGCGCAACGCCTTGCGGCTTTCCCGCAGTGCATGCAACAGGTCGAATGCGCCTACCTGTGTGTGAAGTTGCACTGCTGTCGGATAGGACGTGTAGCGCGGTCCTGCCACATCGTAGCGATGGATCAGGTCTGAATCCCAACGAATGGCGTCAAGCATGCGCACGTTTCCCGGTCAGGCTGGCGATGTCGTGAGCATACGCAAGCGCTCAAGGCCGGGCGTTGACGTGGATCAAGCGGGATGAGCTGCCCGGCCTCAGTGCCCCATCAGCCAATGCTGATGCGGCCCCGGCAAGGTCCAGAGACCAAACACGATCACCAGCAACCCTCCGGCCATGCGAACACCCCGCTGGCGCAGCAGGGCAGTGGTGCTCTCGGCGGCAAGTCCGGTGGCCAGCAGAACGGGCCAGGTGCCCAGCCCGAAGGCCAGCATCAGCAGAGCGCTGTGGAGAGGATTACCCTGGCTGGCGGCCCAGAGCAGGGCGCTGTAAACCAGCCCGCAGGGCAGCCAGCCCCACAGCGCGCCGAGCAACAAGGCGCGGGGCAGGCTGGACACCGGCAGTAAGCGACTGGCCAGCGGTTGCAGGTATCGCCACAGGCCTCGGCCCAGGCGCTCGATATGCGTCAGCCCGCTCCACCAGCCGGCCAGATAAAGCCCCATTACGATCAGCAACACTGCGGCGATGACCCGCATACCCGTTGCCAGCGGACTTTGCGCGACTGCCCAGCCGACCAGCCCGGAACCCAGGCCAGCAACCGTGTAACTGAGAATGCGCCCAAGGTTATAGGCCAGCAGCAGCCGGAATCGACGGCTGCGCTGTTCCTTGGGAATGGCCAGTGTCAGCGCCCCCATCAGGCCGCCACACATCCCCAGGCAATGGCCGCCGCCCAGCAGCCCGAGAATGAGCGCCGAGAGCAGCGTCGAAGCAAGTTCAAACATCGTGTTTCTCGTCAGCGCCAGGCCGTTGCGGTTCTGGCCGGGCATGATCCACCGGCGGCGGATCATCGAACAATATGCTGTGCGCCGGGCCTTCCATATCGTCGTACTGGCCGCTGTCCACCGCCCAGAAGAACACGTAGATCGCGACACCCACCAGCAGCAGCGCAGCAGGGATCATGATGTAAAGCGCGGGCATGAAACCTCCGGGGCAGATTGTGATGTGAGGGCGCGGCGCGGCATACGGGTCAGGCGCAAGGCGTTGAGCACTACGGTCAATGAACTGAGCGACATGCCGATGGCCGCCCACACCGGGGTGATCCAGCCCAGTGCCGCGAATGGCAGCATGAGGCCATTGTACAGGCCGGCCCAGAGCAGATTTTCGATAATGACGCTGCGCGTGCGTCGGGCCAGATTCAGTGCGTCGATCAGCACCGGCAAACGGTTGCACAGCAGCACGGCGTCAGCGCTGGTTTTTGCAAGGTCGGTGGCCGAGCCCATTGCCACACTGATGTCGGCAGCGGCCATGACCGGGACGTCATTCACCCCGTCACCGATCATCAGCACTTTGCGTCCCTGGGCCTGAAGTTGTCGCAGCACCTCCAGCTTGTCGTCCGGGCGCATGCCGCCACGCGCTTCGTCTATCCCCAGCGCCTGCGCGACACTGGCGACCATCGGCGAGCTGTCTCCGGACAGCAGCAGCGTTTTCCAGCCTCGCGCCTTGCAGGTCTGTAACAAGGTGCTGGCATCGTCGCGCAGTCGATCGTCGAGTACCAGCCAGGCCAGCGGCCCTTGCGCATCGCCCAGCAATAGCCACTGGCCGGACTCATCGGTGATCACCGGCGCTTCAGTGCCGCTCGGCGCACAGACAAACGCCGCCTGGCCGATGCGCAGCAGTTTCCCGTCAACCCATCCTTCCAGCCCTAGCCCCGGTGTGCTGCGCACCTCTTCGGCAGCCCTTGACGCTCGACCAAAGGCGCGGGCAATGGGGTGCTCGGAACGGTTTTCCAATGCAGCCGCCAGCTCCAGGCAGCGGTTGGCGTCCAGTTCGCGTAGCGGGTGAATGCTGCGCAGCGCCAGACGTCCCTCGGTCAGGGTGCCGGTCTTGTCGAAGATGACTGTGTCGATCTGATTCAGGCCCTCCAGCACATGACCTCGGGTCAGCAACAGACCAAGCTTGTGCAGCGTGCCGGTGGCTGCTGTCAGCGCGGTCGGCGTTGCCAACGACAGCGCGCAGGGGCAGGTGGCGACGAGCATTGCCAGGACAATCCAGAACGCGCGGGATGCGTCGATTTGCCACCAGACAACACCGATCAGTGCCGCCGCCATCAGCGAAAACAGCAGAAAGGTCTGTGCAGCCCGGTCGGCGATCTGCGCGAGACGGGGCTTCTGCGCTTGGGCGCGTTCGAGCAGGCGGACAATGGCCGAAAGACGGGTTTCCTGACCCAGCGCCGACACGGCAATGGTCAGCGGACTCTCGACATTCAACGTTCCTGCGGTGACAGCGTCGCCCGCGCCGCGCGTTTGTGGCAGGTACTCGCCGGTCAGCAGGGACTCATCGATGCTGGAATAACCTTCGAGGATCCTGCCGTCAGCCGGTATCACCGCACCGGGGCGCACTAATACACGATCAGTCAAACGCAGCTCGCTGAGCATGATGCGCTGGTTCTGGCCATCGTCACCAAGGCGCAGGCATGAGGCGGGCAACAGGTTGACCAGTTGCGCCGTGGCTGCCGCCGTGCGCTCGCGGGCGCGGCGCTCCAGGTAGCGTCCGGCCAGCAGGAACAATGCAAACATGCCCACCGCATCGAAATACAATTCGCCAGCGCCGGTGACCGCAGTCCAGATACCGGCGACATACGCCGCGCCTATTGCCAGCGACACCGAGACGTCCATCGTCAGTTGACGGCTGCGCAGGTCGCGCAACGCGCCGCGGAAGAACGGTGCGCAACTGTAGAACACGATCGGAGTGGTCAGAAACAGCGCCACCCATCGCAGGATGGTGTGCATCTGCGGGCTGAGGTCGATGTTGAACTCCGGCCATGTCGCCATGGTTGCCATCATTGCCTGAAACCACAGCAGGCCGGCGACTCCCAGTTGCCGTAACGCCAGCCGGTTTTCAATTGCCAGACGCTCGGCGGCGCGATCGGCCTGCCAAGGGTGAGCGACATAACCAATTGCGTGCAGTTCGCTCAGCAACTGACTGAGGGCAAGCTGGTCGCCGCGCCATCGTACGTGCAGGCGATGGGTGGAGAGGTTCATGCGCGCTTCGGCCACTGCGGCCAAGCGGCTCAGGCGTTTTTCGATCAACCAGCCGCAGGCTGCGCAACTGATGCCCTCGACAAGCAAAGTGGCTTCTGACAAATCGCCGTCGTGGCGCACGAACGGTGCCTGTACTTCAGGGCGGTCGTAGAGTGCCAGCTCATCGATCAATTGCGTGGGCAGGCTTTCCGGGTTGGCCGAGGCCTCGCTGCGATGGCGGTAGTAGCTTTCCAGACCGCTGGCGACGATGGCCTCGGCCACCGCCTGACAGCCGGGGCAGCAAAGCTCTCGGGACTCACCGAGCACAACCGCCGTGAAATGGCCACCGGCTGGAACGGGCAGGCCGCAGTGGTAACAGCGCATTGGAGTGGCAGGGGGCAACGTTGCCATGTTCAGTCTTTCCGGCGTTGTGCGGCTTGCAGTGGTTCGTCGCCCAGGGTCAGGTCAGCAGCGCCGACCTGTTCTTCTTCGAACAGACGCCAGGTCTGGTCGCCTTCGACACCCAGCAGCTCCACAAAGCGCCGACCCTCGACCCGGTCCTGCAACTGCCCGATGTAACGGCCCGGTTCGGACGGACTGCGGGTCAGGAACACGCGGCGATCACTGTCGGGGCGCGTCGGGGAAATGAGGTTCAGCTCCAGACGCTCCGGCGTGCTGATGCCGCTCAGGTGTAACACGACCTCGCCGGTCAACTCGTCCAGATGCAGACGGGCGTGCAGTTTGAGGTTTTGCGCAAGCATTTCCCTATTCAGCGAGCGATTGATGCCCTTGCCGGCTTCGTAGTAGTTATCGGTGACCAGCGGGTCAGGGTTGCTCACTGCGATGAACACCATCGACAGGCTCAACGTCACCGAGCAGGTCAGAATGGCGATGATGATCCATGGCCAGAGGTGCCTGTACCAAGGGCTTGCAGCAGTCGCAACGGGCATGACGGTGCTCTTAACGAAGGGGTGGGCCGATGAAGCGGCTTTTGGTGTCGACGCGTGTGTCGCTGTCGATGCCCTTGAGGGTAAAGGTGACTTCGTTGCTGTGTGCCGGGAGTTTTTCCGGCGCGCTGGAGAGCTCCACCGGCAGGCTGATGATCTCGCCTGCCGGGACGCTGATTTCCCTGCGGCCCTGCAGTTTCAGGTCGGGCAGGCCGCTGGCCTCCAGCACATAGTCATGATCCACCTGATCCTTGTTCATCACTTTCACGGTGTAGACGTTTTCAATACGGCCTTCGGCGTTTTCCCGGAACAGCATACGGTCCTTGCTGACATCCAGACCCACCAGGGTGCGCATGCAGAAGGCTGTGGTCAGTAGCCCGATCATCAGCAGCAGGACCAGTGCATAACCGATCAGGCGTGGGCGCAAGGTGCGGGTGCGCTGCCCGGAAAGATTATGCTCGGTGGTGTAGCGAATCAGTCCGCGAGGGTAATCCATCTTGTCCATGACTGTATCGCAGGCATCGACACAGGCCGCGCAGCCGATACATTCGACCTGCAGGCCGTCGCGAATGTCGATGCCGGTCGGGCAGACCTGAACGCACATCGTGCAGTCGATGCAGTCACCCATGCCCTGAGCACGGTGATCGGCTTCCTTTTTACGCGGCCCGCGGGTTTCGCCACGATTCGGGTCGTAGGAGATGATCAGCGTGTCCTTGTCGAACATCACGCTCTGGAACCGCGCGTAGGGGCACATATAGATGCACACCTGCTCGCGCAGCCAGCCTGCATTGAGGTAAGTGGCCAGGGTGAAGAAGCCGACCCAGAAATACGCCCAGCCATCCGCTTCGCCCGTGAACAGATCAATGCACAAGTCGCGAATGGGAGAGAAGTAACCCACGAAGGTCATGCCCGTCGCAAAGCCGATCAGCAGCCACAGGCTGTGCTTGGCGAGCTTGCGCGCCAGTTTGCCGGTGCTCATCGGGGCATGGTCAAGCCTGATGCGCTGGTTGCGGTCGCCCTCGGTGACTTTCTCGCACCACATGAACATCCAGGTCCAGACGCTTTGCGGGCAGGTGTAGCCGCACCATACCCGTCCGGCATAGACCGTGATGAAGAACAGCCCGAAGGCTGCAACGATCAGAATGCCGGACAACAGGATGAAATCCTGCGGCCAGAACGTCGCGCCGAAGATGTAGAACTTGCGTTGCGGCAGGTCCCACCAGACCGCCTGGTGCCCGCTGCGATTCAGCCAGACCGTGCCAAAAAAGATAAGCAACAACACGGCACCGCCCAGCATGCGCACATTGCGAAACAGACCTTTGAACGCGCGGGTGTGGATTTTCTCGCGCGAGGCATAGAGGTCGATGAATTCGCCGCTTTTTTCGGATGGCGGTGTGATGTCGTGTACTGGAATCTGGTTGCTCATTGATGGGTCCAGCGGCGGTTGAGTAGCCCGGGCCGATACAGGTCAGGCAGGTTTACATCCGCGTTCAACGTGACGCACGTGAGTAAACGGCCGCTTCTTCATTCAACTGGCTGACCCAGGGGTTGAGCAGCGCGACTCCGCACGACTGAAAGTCGATTGTGTTGCGTGTGACCACGGTCATGCCATGCACCAGCGCAGTAGCCGCGATCAACGCATCGCATTCGCTGCGCGGGTCGGGGACATGCAGTTGGGCGCAGCGCCTTGCGACCTGAGTGTCGACTGTCAGGATACGCCCGGCGAACGCTTTCAATACATGCTGCTCAAGCCACATTCGCAATGCTGTGCCCTGTGCCGGGTCGCGGCGTTCGATACGCAGGATACCTGTTTCGAGCTCAAGAATCGTGATGGACGAGATGAACAGGCTGGACGCCATCTGGGTTCGCGACCAACGGAGCACGTTCGCATCGGCGTTGCGTTTTCTGAGTTCTGACACCACGTCGGTGTCGAGCAGGAACATCAGGACAAATCAACCGGTCGAGTCGTGATGACAGCCCGTTGCGGCTCGAATTCGATATCGAGGTGCGTCGGCATGATCAACAGGTCAGCGATGCTCGCTGCACTGCCGGTCAGTTGCAGGTACGCCTCGATCGAAAGCAGCACATGGGCAGGGCGGCCTCGGTCGGTAATGAACACCGGGCCTTCATTCGCGGCCTTCTTGGCCCCGCTGGTGTCTTGGTTGAATTCGCGGCTTGAGAGGGTAGTTGTCATGAAAGCGACCTCCGGAATGGGCAGACACATCGTTGTCATAATGAGCAATTCTAAGCGTGTAGAGATGTAACTACAATGCGTGCAGTGACGCACATTACTACCGCGCACTGCTTGCCTGGTATCCCGATGCTAAAAATCCACTTGATCTGATGGTTCCTGACGCAGCGTTATGCAGTGCTTATCTGCATGCGCGTCAATGCGCGTCGTCAGCTTCTCTTGGTATTTCAGATTGTAGAAAGGCGAAATTTATTACCGAAGCCCGTCACGTAGGCGTGGAGTAATAAGCAGCCCCTATGACTGGGTTGCTTGTTAAAAAACGTCGTGCCGTGTGTCACTCAAAGAACTGCCGTCGGTATCCAATAGCCGACCTATCAGTTCTGATAGTAGAGTTTCAGCAGATGTTTGTAATAATGAATACAGCCGAAATGCTCTGAGTAACGCTTTCTGTCCGCGTTTGGGTTCTGGGATTTTAGTTTTCATGAGGGTTTTGATATGTCTAACTACAGGCTTTTTCCTTGTGCGTTGTTCAGCACATTGTTATTGATGTGCGGGTGCGTTAGTGATGTGAAAAATGAAAGCCCAGACGCTGTGGTGAGCACGGGCGGGGTCGGGCCTAAGGGCATAATAAGGCATATTATATTTGCTTCTGACCCTCAATACCCTTGGTCAAAGGATAAAAAAAACACAGAGGACAGTCTGGGCGCTTTGCCGCACCAGCAATCGCAGGACGTCCTACTGCAATCCCGCTCCTCGGTTAACGAGGTTAGTACTGAAGACCTCGTCAGAAATCAATATTCTGCGATACAAAAATGGCGTGCCGGAGCCATGGGCGGGACCGGCAATAACCCGGTCATCATAAACGGAGACATGACGGCGTTTGGCCATGGCGAGGAAAGGGCATTTTTGTACGGGACACTGGATTCAATATTGTCGACGAATTGGTATTTTGGACTGGGTAATCATGATTACAAGAATAATATAGACGGCTGTGAAAATAATGGCTGCGCCCGAGACAGTATGGAGGACCTTGCAGGCCGGATGGGCGGTAATCGGATGGATTATAGCGTTAATGAAAGCGGACTTATTCATACCACCAAAAAGTATTCAGGAAGCTTTGCGTACTTTAAGGATTTTGGAAGTGTGCGGTACATTCAGCTGAATTTGGATCCTTCGTATACAAACTGGTTTTATTCTTCAGGTGTATGGACAACAAATGAGTTTGATATTTTGTCACCCGTTGAGAATGGCTGGCTGGAGAATCAGCTGATTCATGCAAGGGATAATGGAAAATTTGTCATTATTGGTATGCATGACGCAGAGGAATGGACCCGGACATCCGATCCACGTACTCAAGCTATCCTCACTAAATTTCGTAACCTGTTAAAGGAGTATGATGTCTCAGCCATTTTTGCAGGTCACTTTCACACCGCTGCCGGAATATATCCAAGTCCCTATGAAGGGGTGCCTGTTTTTCTGAGTGGTTCGGCAACTGAAGAGACTTTTCTCATCACCGATATTGATGAGAGCTCAAGAAAAATTTCCGTCTGGCTCGTTAGAAATAATACGCCCGAGACCGCGCAACATCTGGGTGTGTTTCCTCTCAAACAATCAGTTAAAACTCCACCAACCGACGAATATGACAATGCGGGGAGTTGGGGGACCTGGGGGCCATCGGCACTGTGTCCAAGTGGACTGTACATAAACGCTTTTGATGTAAAGGGGGAAAAATGGCAGGGCGACGATGACGATACGGCCGTCAATGCGATCGTTATGTACTGCCACGATGATGTCGGCCTGAGAAGCAAAGAAGGAGGATGGGGGACTTTTTCAGGATACAGGAAGTGCCCTGCCGACCAGGCGATCGTTGGATTTCAGTTGAAAATGGAGCCCTCTCAAGGGGACGGAGACGACACAGCAGTGGACTCTGTCAGGTTTGTTTGTGAAGGGGGACAGTCCATAGCCGCAGCCTATGACACAAGTTATGGCGTTTGGAAAAAAACTTTCCGCTGTCCTGCCGGAATGGTTGCTATCGGTTTTGAAACACGCGTCGAAGACTATCAGGGGGACGATGATGATAAGTACGACGACGATACGGCTTTGAACGGCATGAGGATGAAGTGCGGTTCCAAGCCTTGATGTGTCGGCAATGGCAGTCGTGAGGGTTTCAGGCCGTCACGACGCCAGGCGCACTGTCTGTAAGAGCCGTATCACTCTTTTTCAGCAGGTTTCTCCTGGCGGGACAGGCTGTAAACATAGGCAGCCAGAATGTGAACCCGGTCATTGCCTTGCAGTGCCTGCTGAGCGGGCATCTGGCCCTGGCGGCCATCGCGAATGGTCTGCTGCAACTGCGCGAAGCTGGAACCGTAGATAAACGCGTTGGGGTGCGTCAGGTCCGGCGCGCCGAGGATCGGCATTCCCTTGCCTTCTGGCCCGTGACAGGCAACGCAGAGTGTCGCGAAGGTCTTCTGGCCCGCGACCGGGTCAGCTTTGGCACCTTCGGGCAACTGCCGGGCGTCCAGTTGGGTCAGCACGTAGGCCGACACATCACGCACACCCTGTTCACCCAGCACTTCGCCCAGGGCGGGCATCACGCCCATGCGCCCGGCCATGATCGACGTCTTGATCGCCTGGGCATCGCCGCCCCAACGCCAGTCGGCATCGGTCAGATTGGGAAAGCCGTAGGCGCCTTTCGCGTCAGAGCCATGGCAGACCGAGCAGTTGGAGGCAAACAGGCGAGCACCGATTTTCAGCGCCTGCGGGTCTTTGGCCACCTCCTCGACGGGCATGGCGGCGTATTTGGCGAACAGCGGGCCGTAGCGTGCTTCGGCAACAGCCACTTCCCGTTCCCATTCGTGGACACTGCTCCAGCCTTGCCTGCCGTCGGAGAATTGCGTCTTGCTGTCCTTGTCCCGATAGTCGTAACCCGGCAGCAAACCCTGCCAGTTGCCCAGGCCCGGGTACAGGACTAGATAGCCCAGCGCAAAGACGATGGTCGCTACGAATAGATAGAACCACCATCTGGGCAGTGGGTTGTCGTACTCCTCGATACCGTCGAACGTATGGCCGACGGTTTCATCTGTCGGTTCGTCGGGCTGACCTTTGCGCGTGGACAGCAGCAGCCAGAGCATGGCGATGATTGTGCCCAGCGTCAGGACCGCGACGTACAGGCTCCAGAACGTACTCATGGTTGGTCTTCCCGTTCAGCTCTGGCGCGCTCGACCTTGCCGATGGCCTCGGGGTCATCCGCGAAAGGCAACAGGGTCGCATCGTCGAAGTGTGCCTTGCGGGCAGGGCTGAACACCCACAGCATCAGGCCGATGAACGCCACCATCACGACCAGTGTGCCAAGGCCTCGAATCATTCCGATGTCCATCATGTTCACCGTTTGCTCTTGATGAGCGTGCCGAGGCCTTGCAGATAGGCCACCAGCGCGTCCATTTCGGTCTTGCCCTGCACGGCCGCCGCCGCACCGGCGATGTCTGCGTCGGTGTACGGGGTGCCAAGGGTGCGCAGCACTTGCAGCTTTTTCGCCGTCTGCGTGCTGTCGATCTTTTTCTCGGCCAGAAACGGATAGGCGGGCATGATCGACGTTGGGACCACGTCCCGTGGGTTATTCAGATGCACACGGTGCCACTCGTCCGAGTAACGACCGCCGATCCGTGCCAGGTCCGGCCCGGTGCGTTTGGAGCCCCACAGGAAAGGGTGATCCCAGACGCTTTCGCCTGCTACCGAGTAATGCCCGTAGCGTTCGGTTTCGGCGCGTAATGGCCGGATCATCTGCGAGTGGCAGCCTACGCAACCATTGGCGATGAACACATCACGGCCCTCTACTTCAAGCGCGCTGCGTGGCTTCATGCCTTCGATCGGTTGATTGGTCACATCCTGAAAAAACAGCGGGACGATCTGCGTCAGCCCGCCGATACTCACGGCAACGACCATGAAGAAGGCCAGCAGGCCGATGTTTTTTTCGAGCACATCATGTTTCATCAATGCGCTCCCACGACGGAAATGCGCGCAGCGGCCTCGACCGCCTGCGGGTCAGAGGCGCGCACGGTACGTATCACGTTGTAGGCCATCAGCAGCATGCCGCTGGTGAAGATGGCACCGCCTATGGCCCGCACGATGTAGCCCGAGTGACTGGCCTGCATGGTTTCGATGAAGGAATAGGTCAGCGTGCCGTCGTCGTTCACTGCACGCCACATCAAGCCCTGGGTAATGCCATTGACCCACATCGAGGTGATGTACAGCACGGTGCCCACGGTCGCGAGCCAGAAATGCGTGTTGATCAGGCTGACGCTGTGCATGTGCGGACGGGCGTAGAGTTTCGGAATCATGTGATAAACCGACCCGATGGTAATCATCGCCACCCAGCCCAGTGCCCCGGCATGCACGTGACCGATGGTCCAGTCGGTGTAGTGCGACAGCGAGTTGACGGTCTTGATTGCCATCATCGGGCCTTCAAAGGTCGACATGCCATAGAACGCCAGCGAAACCACGAGAAAGCGCAGTATCGAATCGGTCCGCAACTTATGCCATGCACCCGACAGCGTCATCATGCCGTTGATCATCCCGCCCCAGCTGGGTACCAGCAGAATGATCGACATGACCATGCCCAGCGACTGCGCCCAGTCTGGCAGGGCGGTGTAGTGCAGATGGTGCGGACCGGCCCAGATATACAGGGTGATCAATGCCCAGAAGTGCACGATGGACAAACGATAGGAGTACACCGGGCGCTCGGCCTGTTTGGGCACGAAGTAATACATCATGCCGAGAAAGCCGGTGGTCAGGAAAAAACCTACGGCATTGTGCCCGTACCACCACTGGATCATGGCGTCGGTCGCTCCGGCGTAGGCCGAATAGGATTTGAACAGGCTGACCGGCAGCGAGATGTGGTTGACGATGTGCAGCATGCCGGTCACCACGATGAATGCGCCGTAAAACCAGTTGGCGACATAGATATGCCGGGTCCGGCGTTTGACGATGGTGCCGAAAAACACTGCAGCGTAGGCGGCCCAGACGATCGCCAGCAGAATCGCCACCGGCCATTCAAGTTCGGCATATTCCTTGGTGGTGGTATAGCCCATGGGCAGCGTCACGATGGCGCCGACAATTACGGCTTGCCAGCCCCAGAAGGTAAACGCCGCCAGGCCATCGGAAACAAGCCGCGTCTGACAGGTGCGCTGCACCACGTAATAAGAGGTGGCAAACAGTGCGCAGCCACCGAACGCAAAGATCACCAGATTGGTGTGCAACGGCCGCAGGCGTCCGAAGGTGGTCCATTCAAGTTCCAGGTTAAGCCCTGGCCAGACCAGTTGCGAAGCAATGAACACGCCCAGGCTCATGCCGATCACGCCCCAGACCACGGTCATGATGGCAAACTGGCGCACCACTGTGTAGTTGTAGGTCGTCGGACTGGTTGTTGTGTTCATTACAGACTTCCACGATTCAGATGTTGACCGCAGACGTAATCGGGCTCGGGCGATGCATCGCTGGAAATGGCATCGAGGCACACGAAAAGGCAGGGGCAGGAACAGACAGGCACATTAGCGAGCGTCAAATGGTTGCAGCAGACGTGTGTCGACGAGTTTAGCTTTGAAAGAAGGGTGTGGGAAGCCGCAACGCGGAGCGGATAATCTGCGTTGTATTGTCAGCGAGTATTCCGCACCCCGTTGCAGGGTGCGGAGTTCACGCATCGCCGCTGGATTGGAGCAAAGCGGTGTCGACCCTCGCGTACAGACGAGTTGATCAGGACTCGCGCAAAGACTGTCACGCATGTTCAATCGGCGGTTGCATCTGTCATAGCCCAGCAAACTGGCCTGAGCAGGCATATGACTCTGGCGACCGACTCAGCGGTTCTGTTGCAATTGTGCGAGGCCAGTACCGTCAATGAAACCGCCCGGCGGTGTCAGGTTTGGGGCGCTCATCGCCTTGGTACTTTTACCTTGTGCACCTTGACAGATTAACCGGGCGGACCTGAATGGTGGCTGTCCGGCAGGGCGTCCCTGTCGATGCGTCCACGCGCTCTGCGCTTGCGCGATTCACGCAGGCTTCGCGGTTATAGTAGCGGGCTACTCTGAGACTCATCTGAACGAGGCAAGCATGAGCAAAGGCCCACAGCCCGGCATCGGCAAGGATCAATGGCTGCAACTGATCAACGAAAAAGGCTGGTTATGGACGCCCACCCTGCGGGCAGACGCGCAGGAGGCGCCCACCTTGCTGCTGGCACATGGCGCAGGCGCACCGATGGACAGCGATTTCATGAGCCACATGGCCACCGATATTGCGGCGCAAGGCGTCAGCGTCCTGCGCTTCGAGTTTCCTTACATGGCCCTGCGGCGTCACGGCGGCAGCAAGCGTCCGCCCAATCCGCAGGCGCAATTGCTGGAATGCTGGCGAGAGGTCTATGCCTTGGTCAGGCCTTTTGTGGCTGGGCGACTGGCTGTTGGCGGCAAGTCGATGGGCGGGCGAATGGCCAGCCTGATTGCCGATGAGATCGAGGCGGATGCGCTGGTTTGCCTAGGGTATCCGTTCTATGCCGTGGGCAAGCCGGAGAAACCGCGCGTGGCCCATCTGGCTGAATTGAAGACACCTGCTCTGATCGTTCAGGGCGAGCGCGATGCGTTGGGTAATCGCGAAGCAGTGGAGGGTTATGCGTTGTCCAGCGCCATTCAACTGCACTGGTTGCCGACCGCCAATCACGACCTCAAACCATTGAAAGTCGCAGGTATCAGCCATGAACAATGCCTGGTCGAGTCGGCGCAAGTGATTGCCCGCTTTCTGCGCACCTGATTTATCGGCAATGTACGTCGAAAAAGCCGTTGGTCACTTCGAAATTAATCGATGACATGCTGAAACTGAAGCGTCCGCGCAGGCGCAGAGTATAGGGATTGGCTTCCAACAGGCTCAGGGTGCCGTTTTGAAAGTGTGCCGAATGATAGAGGGTGTTCTGCCGATGCTGCGTCTCGTTGTAAATCACTTTGATCTGGGCATGGCCTGGCAGATTGTGATCACCGGGTTTCAGGTCGTTGTCCAGAAACAGCCCGATAGTCGTTCGTTTTGTGCCCACCTTGCCGTCGACGATCAGCTTCCATACCCACTGCTCGGGTGCCTGCTCCAGCTCTGCCCGCAAGGTCAACTGGCCCGCCAGGGCAAGCACCTTGAACGGTCGCTTGTTGACGCTGGCCTGAAAAATGCCTTCACAGGACGGTGGACGAACAAAGCGTTTGGCTGGGGATGTGGTGTGGTGCATGGCCTGACTCTGTGAAACGTATGAATAGAAGCAGGGCGCTGCCCTCTCGGGTAACGCCCTGTTTGATGATTACAGGTTCATCAGTTTTCGATCATCTGATGCCAACGCCAAGACTGGAGTTGTGGCTCTTCAACTTGAAGTTTCCGCCAGAGACCATGTTTTTCACGTAGTACCAGTTCCAGCCCCCGATGCCGGCGCTTGAAACAGTGGACGACCAATAATTACCGTTGCCCATCGGCCAGCGATTGCCGTACAGGTTATAGATCTCCACCAGTTCGTGAATGGTCGGAATCCTTGCGCCGTTGTTGCCTGCGTTTTTGCTGATCTGAGAAAAGCTCCCGCTGCCCAGGCCGATGCAATGGATGACGCCGACGACGGTGATCAGGTAGCTTTTACTCGCGCCCGAAGCATCGGTCGCCGTAATGGTGGTCGTGCCGTTGCCTCGAACCGAGGCCAGCCCGTTGCTGTCCACTTTCGCGACCAGCGGGTTGCTCGATGTGTACTGATAGGGCGCCTGTCCGCCACTGGCCTGACGCTGAAGGGTGGTGTCGGCCGGGAAGTTCGGCAACAGTTCCGGCAAGCCTGGGAGCAGATACACCTTGCCGGCCAGCGTAACCGGCGAAGTGTCCAGCACCAGCTCGGGCTGCCCCATCAGAATCTGCAAGGCCAGTGTGTCGGATACCTGTACCAGACCATTGATGCGATTGACCACATAAGAAACCGCCACCGTCTGCCCTGCGTTTGCCGTTACCAGCGCCGCAGCAAACACTACCTCCAGCGTCTTGCCCGCGTCCGCGCCGGTCAGCGTCTTTTCCCGTGTGTCATTGCCGTTGGGCCCTTGCCATTGCACGATCACCTGATCGCCGGCTTTCAGGTTGGCGGTGGCGTCGATCACTACGGTTGCCCCGGATGGGGCGTTAGCCGGGTCTAGCGTGTTGCCGGCGGCTTCTTTTATGGTTGGGGTGGGCAGGGGCGTTGCTTGCGCGAGTTGCAGCTTCACGTCCACCGCCTCCGAGGCCATGGACAGATTCCCTGCCAGATCTGTAATCGTGTAGTAAACCGGTGCCTCAATGTCGCCGATCAACTCCAGAAACGGCCTGGCGAAGTCGACCATTGTTCGTTTAAGACCCACGTCATCACTGCTCACCACCGCCATCGGACCGGGCAGATCATTCCAGTAGGTGCGGACAACATCGCCCTCCTGCATGCCGTTGTAGCTGGCAATCGTCCCTGAAAGCACGTTACCCATGGTTTGCAGTTCTTCTGAGGTCAGACCGTTCTGTACCTGCGTGGGAAAAATGATGGGGGCCAGCAGCGGATCGCCAGGCGGGGTTAGGTCTACGATTACAACTGTCTCGGCAGAAAACTCGACGACCATATTGATCGGGTTTTCGACCGCGTAAGCCACAGAGTGACGGCCTTCGGTCAACAGCTCGGATGGAATGTGCAGCATGAGGTCGTCACCTGGCATCTGCGAAAGCAGGATCTCTTTCTTGAGACCAATAAGCACCCCATCGAAGTACAGCTGATAGGTATAGCCAGGGCGCGCGCCTTGCCAGACGTTCAACAGCACTTCGAGGGGCGTGTTCAAACTGTCGATGGGTAATAGCCCATCGTTCAAGGCGGCTGCGATGACTGGCGCAGTCAGCACGGTTTCTTTTTTTTCAGTCGCAAGGTTATACATGGGTGTTCCTTATAAGTTTAAAAGTTGCGGGCGTTGTGAGCCCGCAACGGTTTAGCGACTCAGACAGGTAAAGTCGGTAGGTTTAAGCATATGCACGATGACGCGAGTGACCGTGGAGTTTGCCGGACTTTGATTGCTGCCTTCGACAGGGTCGACGGTATAACTCGCCTCCGCAAACCCTGTGCAAATAAGCAGTGTGTTGATCTGAGGGACCTTGAATACATGCCCTTGCACAACATCCACTTCATCCAGCTTACGAGTCGTCACATAAGTAGCGGCTTCGATGGGATTATTGAAGTCGTCAAAACCCTTGAACGTGAAGGTGATCTTCTGGCCCTCGGCAATATTGACATAAGGTGAAACTTTTACATCGGCACCGTCCGGATTTTCATTGGGGCCCAGCACTCCGTTGGACGTGAGATTGAACGTGGGCCCGGTCAATCCGTTTTCGCCACCGGGTTGCTCTTCTCGAGACCGTACTGTTACAGGCTGAGTCGGACTCGTCATACTGTTTGGGTTTCCTGTACGCGTGACTGTGAAATACACGGGAATGGCTTCGCCGGTGCCTTGCAACTTCATCAGCTCGTTATCAATCGGAATAATCAAGTCTCTTGCCGCTGCAACGTCGCTAGACCGTATTTGATACCATTGCGTTTTTACCTGATTGCCCCAGTACAGGTTCAGATCATCATTGATTTCGAACCCCGTATTCCAGGCCACCACTCCTCTGCCGTTCAACTCGTAATCGTCTTCATCGATAAAGTTGTCCTGAGTGTTCGGGTTTTGTACGCTCGTCCCTTGTATCGTCAAATTGTTCAAGGGGGTGGGGAAGGGAAGTGTTGTAAAAACGTCTATATGGGTGTCCAGCGATGTGCCCGTCAGTTCGCCGTTGCGAAACACTTCATAATGAACCGCTGTGTCGCCTTGCGGACCTTGGGCAACGGCCTCGAATGGCAGTTTCAACGTGAGTATGACGGCTTCATCTTCGTCTCCAGGCGTGACGAATACAGGGGTCAAGGGATTACTGGTGCCCCAGAATAGCTGGATGCTATCAAGCGCCGCTGCGCCCGGATAATGGGGGATGTCGACCAATACTCCGGCCTGAGCTTCCAGATAGTCAATCAGATCGCCTAGCGCTTGATCAATCACAGGTGCCGGATAATCAGAAGGCAAGTCTTTCAGCCTTAATTTCACCGCTACAGTGTTCGAGAGGATTGAAGGGTTGCCCGCACGGTCGATGACCTGGTAACAAACCTGCTTTTCTTCCTCCCCCAACGTTTGCAGAAACGCTCGTGTAAAAGTGACCGAGACCTTGTCCAGCCCCATGTCGGTTTCGTTGACGACAGCAGTGGGGCCTACGATATCTCCCCACCTGGTCAGAATGCGGTCATGCTTGGCCATACCGGTGTAGCCGGCAATCTGTACATCAAGTTGGCCACCCAGTTGATCGAGCTCGGCGGCAGTCAGACCGTTCTGGATCTCGGCTGGGAACTGTATGGCAGCAAGCTCCGGAGCGCCTGGCGCTGTCCGGTCGATCTGAATCCGGAAAATTTCCGATTTCTGTTCTACCTGATTGATCGGATTGACAACGACGTACGCGACATCGTGGAAACCTTCCAGCAACAGTTCGGCCGGGATCTCCAGGTGCAGGGGGTCTCCTGGTGCATGTGAGGGCAGAATCAGTTTTCGGGGACCGGTCGCGATACTGTTGAACAGCAGTTGATAGGTGTAACCAGGAAGTGCGGCTGGCCATACAACGAGATCGACCGTCAACGTTTGGGATGCGTCAGCGACCGGTATGAGCCCTGGCGTATCCTGATCATGAAATGCGACTGCAATATCGGGTGCAGTCAATACAAGATTCAAGTTTCGATGCCTGTTTCCGGAAACTGAAACAGGTGTTGGGAGATAGTTGTTTGAGCAATTTTTCATGTGTAGATGCCTTGTCATTAAAATTTTGTAGGGGATTTCCTACTTTTTCGAACGTGTTTCTGAATGAGGTTTTTTGGCTGGTACTTGGCGAAAGAGCTAATGATGTTCTCAGTCGCAATTGGACGTAATAGGGTTTCAGTGGGTTGGTCAAGTGGTTGCGTGGGAATTATTTAATTGGTTTGCGAATTTTTTGCTTGGCGTCCATTTGGATGCTCGCTGTAAGAAAGTTCTTATATTATTTTGGGAATGCTCCTACGTTTTGGGTATTGAACAGGGCCAGAGTTTATGAATTAAGTGAGCTATCTTTCCACTCTCAAAAAAACGAGGAGATGGACGGTGTCTAGTAGAAAAAGTAATGTCGTTAAGTCGCGGGGTGGCGCGTTTCAACTTGCCGTGATTGCCTTTGGTGCTCTAGCTAATGTGCAGGCGTCGGCAGCGGCATCGAGCGATAATAATGGTCTGTCTTTAGACACTGAAGCAGTCACCGGATTGTGGCCGGATGAAGAGTTGCCAGATGAAACCGTTAGACGGGCTGAAATCATTACCGTAGGTCCTGATACTCCCTTCGATTCTTATCATATTGGTGATCAAAGTATTCTTAATATTGTCGGTGGGCGAGCAGACCAGGTGGTCGTGAGAGACTCTACGGTCAATATTCAGTCCGGCGTGGTTGAGAGCGGTATCAGCCTTTCCGATGCGCTGGGTAATCTCTCCAACGCTACCGTGAAAAACGCGACAGGTAGCGGCATCGTTCTTCATGGAGTGATGGGCTCTATCAACCCTGGCTCCACGGTATCGGCTCATTCAAGCGATGTATCGGGATCGGGCTACGGTATTTCAGTCGGGTTGTGGGGGGCACTGAGTATTTTCAATACCGATGTGCGCGGGTTTGCGTCGCAAAGCAAAAGTGGCCAGGGGATTTTTGTTTCTGGCGCCAATGTGCTGATCGCCGACAACAGTCATGTGACAGGCGACATGAATGGAATCCATCTGGTAGATGGATCCCAAGCCGGAATACTGGTCGGAAACAAGTCCGTTGCTGTGATTGACCGATCGATAGTCCAGGGTTTGGCCGGGGCCGCCATCAAAGTAAACCAGCGCGCTGCGCTCGACATCGAGGCCGACATTGCTGTGCAAAACCATTCCGAGCTATGGGCCGGAAATGGCAACCTGCTGGAGGTGGAAGATCACAGCACTGTCAACTTCAACGTCGACAACAGCACCCTCTACGGCGACCTTGTCGCCGATGACACCAGCACCCTGAACATCACGCTGCAAAACGACGCGCAATTGAACGGCGACATCGTCAATGGCAACCGTCTGGCGATTACCTCGGGCAGTCACTGGCAGATGCAGGGCGACAATGCCGTCAGGTCGCTTTCCCTGCACGGGGGGAGGGTTTCGTTTGCTGGTGAAGGGTTCCATACACTTTCGC
The DNA here is from genome assembly GCF_020917325.1 of Pseudomonas savastanoi. Classification (NCBI taxonomy): domain Bacteria; kingdom Pseudomonadati; phylum Pseudomonadota; class Gammaproteobacteria; order Pseudomonadales; family Pseudomonadaceae; genus Pseudomonas; species Pseudomonas savastanoi. The sequence goes on along the minus strand of NZ_CP076652.1, from coordinate 3,935,159 downwards.
TGAATGAGTTGTCAGGGGGCGGCACGTTTGGCTTGCGCGTGGATCTGGACAACGGTGTCGGAGATCTCATCGACGTCAACGGCCAGGCCAGTGGTCAGTTCGGGTTGCGGGTGCGCAACACGGGGTTGGAGGTTGTCTCTGCTGACATGGCACCGCTCAAGGTGGTGCATACCGAAGGTGGTGACGCGCAATTCAGCCTGCTGGGCGGGCGTGTCGACCTCGGCGCCTATTCGTATCTGCTGGAGCAACAGGGCAATGACTGGTTCATCGTCGGTAAAGACAAGGTAATAAGCCCCTCGACCCAGAGCGCGCTTGCGCTTTACAGCGCGGCACCTGCCATCTGGATGAGTGAGCTGTCTACCCTGCGTTCGCGCATGGGCGAGGTTCGCGCGAGCGGCAGGGCGGGCGGTTGGATGCGTGGCTATGGCAACAGGCTTAATGCCACGACCAGTGATGGTGTCGACTATCGGCAGAAGCAAAGTGGCCTGTCGCTGGGTGCCGATGCGCCTGTCGAGGTCAGCAGCGGCCAATTGGTGTTGGGTGTGCTCGGAGGGTACAGCACGTCCGGTATCGATTTGAGCCGTGGCACCACCGGAAAAGTCGACAGCTACTATGCAGGTGCCTATGCCACCTGGCTGTCGGACGATGGCTACTACGTTGACGGGGTGCTCAAACTCAACCGCTTTCGCAACAAGGCAGATGTTGCCATGAGCGATGCAAGCAAGGCCAAGGGTGACTACACCAACAACGGGGTAGGGGGCTGGGTAGAGTTCGGCCGCCACATCAAGCTGGCGGACGATTACTTCCTTGAGCCCTTCGCTCAGCTGTCCAGCGTTGTCGTTCAGGGGCAGGAGCTGCGCCTGGACAACGGCATGAAGGCGAAGAACGACCAGACTCAGTCGGTATTGGGTAAGGTTGGCACCTCGCTCGGCCGCAGTGTTGCGCTCAAGGAGGGCGGGGTGTTGCAGCCTTATGTACGTGTCGCCATTGCACAGGAGTTTTCGCGCCGTAACGAGGTGAAAGCCAACGACGTGAGGTTCGATAACAGCCTGTTCGGTTCGCGCGGCGAACTGGGCGCCGGGGTATCGGTGTCGCTGTCCGAGCGTGTGAAACTGCATGCAGATTTCGATTACATGAAAGGTCGGCATATCGAGCAACCCTGGGGGGCGAATGTGGGGCTACGCCTGGCATTCTGATTCTTAAGGCCAGTGCCTGAGCAACACCAAAGCCCCCGGTGAGTGATCACCGGGGGCTTTTCAGTTATTGATCGGTAAACCTGCGTTTGCGTTGCCTCTGTCGGGACGTGACAGGCACTGCGTAGTTGACGTTCACCCGCAACACCGGCGATGTGCCGATCAGGCGATGATCACGATAAAGCTCGTAATACAGGTCAACCAGACCGTACTGAACATAGGGCGTGAAATTGTAGGAAATACACAGCACCCGTACCACGCTGTTTTCGCCTACCCGATGGAAAAGCGTTGTCGATGACAGGTTTTTCCCCCAATAGAAATGGATTTCGTCACCCCAGCACATTTTGACTGACCCGGGGATATGAATGGTAATGCCCGCATGTGCCTGCTCGTGACTGATGGAATCAGGATCGATGTTAGGCAACACAGGTGCTTTCAGCGTACTGGAAATATCGGATGGAAGGTGGAGGGGGCTCGCCTGTCGGTAGAGACTCTCGTGAGGTGGTGCTTCTTGAACAGCATTCGCGCTTTTTGGGTTGTTTTTTTCTTTTTGGGTGCGCGCCGCTACATCCGTGGATTGTTCTTTATCCATCGTAAACTCTTTTATTGACATTAAGTTGAGTTGTTATGTATATGCCGGCAGTTGTCGGCAGCGGAAATATTACAAGGCACATAAGTGTTCAGGTCAAGTGTCTGCCCATTTCAAAGCCATGCATGGGTTGTGTATGGTTGTGCAGTTACATTTTGTAGTATGTGCCTACTAAATTATTGATCATTAGTGTCAAAGATGCTGTAAATAAAGGGTAAAGCTTGGGGTGGGTGTTTTTTCAGAAGTTTTTTTGTGTCAAATACCTGTAGGACGTTAACTACAGATAAATCTTACAAAAGGTAAAAAACTGCGTTTTGTCTGGATTCCCACTCATGCATAGGAATATTCACTCAACTTTATCATTAGGGTCTCGCGCGCATCAGCGTGCGAAACCGTCAAGGTTGTAGGCAAGAAATGTAGGCTGCTGTGCTTAAAGCTGCATTGACAGCGTCACGGAATGCGAGAGCAATGACACGTTGCCCGCACAGGCGATGACCTGATAGCTGATCGTGACATGGTCGCTGTCCTGGCTCGGCAGGAACGCCTGACTGAAAGCTATCTACAGAGCTGGCTGCTGGAACACGTGGTGCGGAAAATTGATAGTGCTGGCTGGAATCTTTCATTTTTCTCTCCAATTAAAAAGCCAGGCGCCACATGGCGCTGAGCTAAAGTTTTACTCAGGTGATAAACGATAGTTACAGGGGTAATAAATAACTACCGCATCACCTGAATTTCAACTAATCGGAGTATGCATTCGCTGTCAATGGTCAAGAGTGCTACATTGCTGTCGTCAAAGGTGTTAAAGAAATATCCTACGCAGTCTTCAGATCGCTTCTCAGATTCTGTCAGATTGATATTTAAAGCTAACCGCGCACAACACGGGCACCCCATAAAAAAGCCCCGACCAACCGAAGTTTGTCGAGGCTTTGAGAACAGTCTCAAGTCTCAGCGATTAAACCGCTCCACCAGCGAATACTGCGAGTTTGCCGTATCGGTCAGTTCACCACTCAACACTGCCGAGCGATGGGCTTCGTCCGATGTCTGGTCAGCCAGGCTGGCGATGGTGGCGATATTGCGGTTGATCTCCTCGGCGACGGCGCTTTGCTCTTCAGTGGCGGTGGCGATCTGGGTGGTCATGTCAGTGATGTTGGCGACGGCCTCGCTGATGCCCACCAGTGCCTGGTCCGCTTCCAGCACCCGGGCCACGCCTTCTTCTGCCTGACGGCGACCTGTGTCCATGGTTTGTACCGCGTCGTTGGCGGTCTGCTGCAGTTTGGCGATCAGGCCATGAATCTGCCCGGTGGACTCGGCGGTGCGTTGCGCCAGCTGGCGTACTTCATCCGCCACGACCGCAAAGCCGCGGCCCATCTCGCCAGCGCGCGCCGCTTCGATCGCCGCGTTGAGAGCCAGCAGGTTAGTCTGGTCGGCGATGCCTTTGATCACATCGACCACGCCGCCGATTTCATCGCTGTCCTTGGCCAGTCGGGTAACGGTCAGGCCGGTTTCGCCCACCGAGGTGGACAGGCGCTGAATGGCTTCGCGGGTTTCACCGGCGATATCGCGGCCGCGACGCGTCAGTTGATTGGCCTGCTGAGTGGCATCGGCGGCACGGTTTACGTGGCTGGCGACTTCCTGGGTGGTGGCGGCCATCTGATTGATGGCAGCGGCAACCTGCTCGGTTTCCACACGCTGGCGCTCCAGCCCGGTCGAACTGGCATTGGCCAGCGAGTTGGACTGACGAGCCTGACTGGTCAAATGTTCGGCGGTGTCCTGCAAACGCGTCAGACAAGTCTTCAGACGTGCTTCCTGGCTGAGGATCGACATTTCCAGGCGCGCTTGTGGACCACGGCTGTCGGTATACATCTGTGCGATGAGCGGGTCAGAGGTCGTCTGCTCAGCCAGGCGCAACAAGCGTTTGGTGCCGCGCTGCTGCCAGGACAGCCCCAGCAGGCCCAGTGGCACTGAAAGCGCCGCCGCCAGGGCAAAGCCCCAATGCGAGTTGAGCCATACGCCGATCAGGAAGCTCAGTTGACTGACCAGAATGAACGGCAGCCAGTCCTGAAGTACCGGCAGCCATTTGTCGCGGCCCGGTATCGCGCTCTTGCCCTTGTTGATCCGGGCATAAAGCGCCTCGGCACGACGGATCTGTTCGGCGGTCGGTTTGATGCGTACCGACTCGAAACCCACCACCTTGCGGTTTTCCAGCATCGGCGTCACGTAGGCGTTGACCCAGTAATGATCGCCGTTCTTGCAGCGATTCTTGACGATGCCCATCCACGGCTGCCCGGTCTTGAGCGTGGTCCACATGTGCTCGAAAACCGCAGGTGGCACGTCCGGGTGACGCACGGTGTTGTGCGCTGCACCGAGCAGTTCCGCCTCGCTGTAACCACTGATATCGACGAAGGCATCGTTGCAATATGTGATCGTACCGCGGGTGTCGGTGGTGGAGATCAGTCGCTGCTCGGCAGGAAAAGTCCGCTCATGTTGAGTGATGGGCTGGTTGTTGCGCATTGGGTTTCGATCCTTCGATCCGGAAGACTATGGTGTGTTATCGGCCGGCGTGTCGATAAATTGAGCGGTGCGTCACAAATGACCGGGCAGTCAGCATTACCGGCCAAGCATGGGGTAGGTGAAAAGCCCGAAGTGCACCAGATTCAGACCGAAGTGACTGATTATCGCCGCTTGCAGGCCACCAAAACGAAACGCGATGCCGTACCCCACACCTGCCACGCCCGCCAATACTATCCACTCCCAGCCGGCGCCCGCGTGAGCGAGCCCGAACAGGCTTGCAGCGAGGGTGATCGACAGTGCGGTCGCAAACCTAGAGCCCTTGAACAGGCGCTGCAGACCGCCTTGCAGATATGCGCGGAAAAACAGTTCTTCGGTCAGGGTCACCAGCAGCAGGTTGTTGAGCAGCCATATCAGGCCTTGATCAGGCCATTTGGGTGACCAGCCGACAACGTTGAGAACGACGGCTGCGGTCATGCAGAACGCTGACGTCACGATCAACGCCAGAACGCCGGTTTGCAGCGAATGGGTCATGTCGACCCTGGGCACGATCCACGGGCAGGCCAGTATCAGCCAGAAGCCGATCAGAGGCTTGTCCAGATAAAGCGACATGGAAAAAGCCTGGGCATCGGCCGTGAATCGGGTGGCCTCGATGACTTGCGCACTATTGAAGCCGGGTGCCAGATGAAAGGCCAATGCGAGGCCCGTCACAATAAACAGCGCATGACCAAAAAGGCGGATGTATTGATGGGAGGGCAATGCCACGCATAACCAGGCGACGAGCAACAGGCCGAAACTTGCGGCCGCAGAAGGGGCAAGGCTGCCATAGGACAGTGCCAGCGCGTAGCCAGCACTCAGCAGAAAGAGAACCAGCCAGTGCCTCGTACTCATGAGATACATCCTGCTTCAAGAAGCGCAGGATTCTATCCGACGTCCAGCGATGCCGGTTTGAGCTTATACAAATCTTCATGCACAAGCCTGACCCCTGAGCGGGGGGCAGGCTGCGTGTCAGGCATGCGTGTCAGGAAGCGATCAGCTGTCGCAACACGTAATGCAGAATGCCCCCCGCCTTGAAGTATTCCACCTCGTTAAGCGTGTCGATGCGGCACAGCACGTCGACGGTTTCCTTGCTGCCGTCTTCGCGGTTGATATGCAGAGTCAGGCTCATGCCTGGTTGCACGTCTGCGTTGGTCAGCCCGGTGATTTTCAGCGTTTCCTTGCCGGTCAGGCCCAGTGTCTTGCGGGTCTGGCCGTTCTTGAACTGCAAAGGCAGCACGCCCATACCGACCAGATTCGAGCGGTGAATCCGTTCGAAGCTTTCGGCGATGACAGCCTTGACGCCTAACAGATTAGTACCCTTGGCCGCCCAGTCGCGACTGGAGCCAGTGCCGTATTCCAGCCCCGCGATGATCACCAGCGGCGTATTTTCTGCCTGGTAGCGCATGGCTGCATCGTATATCGCCAGCTTCTCGCCGGAGGGCACATGCACCGTGTTACCGCCTTCCTCACCGCCGAGCATTTCGTTGCGAATGCGGATATTGGCGAAAGTGCCGCGCATCATCACTTCGTGGTTACCGCGGCGTGAGCCGTAGGAGTTGAAGTCCTGATATTTGACGCCTTTTTCCTGAAGGTAGCGTCCGGCGGGGCTGTCGACCTTGATATTCCCGGCAGGGGAGATGTGATCGGTGGTCACCGAGTCGCCCAGCAAGGCGAGGATGCGCGCATTTTCCACGTCTTCGATAACCGGTAATGGACCACCGATGTCTTCGAAGAACGGCGGGTGCTGAATGTACGTGGAGTCGTCCTGCCAGACATAAGTGGCGGCCTGTGGCACTTCGATGGCTTGCCATTGTTCGTCACCGGCAAACACTTCGGCGTATTCCTTGTGGAACATACCGGTGTTGACGCTGGCCACCGCGTCGGCGATTTCCTGCTGGCTTGGCCAGATATCGCGCAGGTAAACCGGTTTGCCGTCCGACCCTTCGCCCAGCGGCTCGCTGCTGATGTCGATGCGCACCGAGCCTGCCAGTGCGTAGGCGACCACCAGAGGCGGCGATGCCAGCCAGTTGGTCTTGACCAGCGGATGGACGCGACCCTCGAAGTTGCGGTTGCCCGAGAGCACCGAGGCCACTGTCAGGTCGGATTGCTGAATGGCTTTTTCGATAGGCTCCAGCAGTGGGCCGGAGTTACCGATACAGGTGGTGCAGCCGTAACCCACCAGGTCGAAGCCCAAGGCGTCGAGGTATTGGGTCAGACCTGCCGCGTTGTAATAATCGGTGACTACTTTCGAACCGGGTGCCAGCGAGCTTTTCACCCAGGGCTTGCGCTTCAGGCCTTTCTCGACAGCTTTTTTCGCCACCAGCCCGGCGGCCATCATGACGCTGGGGTTGGAGGTGTTGGTGCAGGAGGTGATCGCCGCGATGACCACGGCACCGTCCTTCAGGTGATAGGTCTGGCCGTTGTACTCATACTGGGTTTCGCCGCTGACCTGGGCCTCGTTGCCAACCGCGACACCGCCACCGCCTTCGCTCTCCAGGCGACCTTCGTCGACCTTGGCGGGCTTGACCTGCAAACCGAGAAAGTCGCTGAATGCCTTGGATACATTCGGCAGCGCGACACGGTCTTGAGGACGTTTGGGGCCTGCAAGGCTGGCTTCCACGGTACTCATGTCCAGTTCCAGACTGTCGCTGAACACCGGTTCCTGACCTGCCAGACGCCACAGGGCCTGAGCCTTGCAATACGCCTCGACCAGCTTGACGGTCTCGTCAGGACGACCGGACAGACGCAGGTAGTCCAGCGTCACCTCATCGACCGGGAAGAAACCACAGGTCGCGCCGTACTCCGGTGCCATGTTGGCAATGGTCGCCCGGTCTGCCAGTGGCAGATCAGCCAGGCCGTCGCCGTAGAACTCGACAAACTTGCCGACCACACCTTTCTTGCGCAGCATCTGGGTGACGGTCAGCACAAGATCGGTGGCGGTGATGCCTTCCTTCAATTTGCCGGTCAGCCTGAAACCGATGACTTCCGGGATCAGCATCGACACTGGCTGGCCAAGCATCGCCGCCTCGGCTTCGATCCCACCCACGCCCCAGCCCAGCACGCCCAGGCCATTGATCATCGTGGTGTGCGAGTCGGTACCGACCAGCGTGTCGGGGAACGCGTAAGTGCGGCCGTCTTCTTCCTTGGTCCACACAGTGCGGCCCAGGTATTCGAGGTTCACCTGATGGCAAATGCCGGTGCCGGGCGGCACTACACTGAAGTTATCGAAAGCGCTCTGACCCCAGCGCAGGAACGCGTAGCGCTCACCGTTGCGCTGCATCTCGATGTCGACGTTCTCGCCGAACGCTTCGGCGTTGCCAAACTTGTCGACCATCACCGAGTGGTCGATGACCAGGTCCACCGGGGACAGCGGGTTGATGCGCTGCGGGTCACCACCAGCCTTGGCCACGGCAGCGCGCATGGCGGCCAGATCGACCACTGCCGGCACACCGGTGAAGTCCTGCATCAGCACGCGGGCAGGGCGGTATTGAATTTCCCGGTCCGAACGGCGCTCGGTCAGCCAGTCGGCAATAGCCTTGAGGTCGTTGCCAGTGACGGTCTTGTTGTCTTCCCAGCGCAGCAGGTTTTCCAGCAGCACCTTGAGCGACATGGGCAGCTTGTCGAGGTCGCCGAGGGAGCGGGCAGCTTCCGGCAGACTGAAATAGTGGTAAGTCTTGTTGTCGATTTCGAGCGTTTTCAGGCTCTTCAGGCTATCGAGGGAAGGCATGAATATCTCCTTTCTGGATTGTTCTCCGAACATCGGTTAACGGGCTCCATGTGCATCAGGTCGGGAGCGCCGCATCAGGCTTCAACTGCTGTGGACTGTTCTGCAGCACCAGTGGTTCCTGGATTGGGCTATCATGCGCGGCTTTCAAGTCTGCGGGGTTACGCCCGAGTGCCCATTGCCCAGGAGTAACCCATGAATACACTGTTTATGCATTGCAGACCCGGTTTTGAAGGCGAAGTCTGTTCGGAGATATCCGATCACGCTGCGCGCCTGGACGTTGCCGGGTATGCCAAGGCACGCCCCGATACCGCCTGTGCCGAATTCATCTGCACTGAGGCGGATGGCGCCGAACGATTGATGAATGGCCAGCGCTTCGACGCGCTGATCTTTCCCCGGCAATGGGCGCGGGGGATGTTTCTCGAGTTGCCGGAAACCGATCGCATCAGCGTGATTCTTGCGCAGCTTTCGGCGTTCCCGGCCTGCGGCAGCCTGTGGCTTGAGGTCGTGGATACCAACGATGGCAAGGAGCTGTCGAATTTCTGCAAGAAGTTCGAGGCACCGCTGCGCAAAGCTCTGATGCAGGCAGGCAAGCTGGTTGACGATCCGCGCAAGCCGCGTCTGTTGCTGACGTTCAAGAGTGGCCGTGAAGTGTTTCTTGGTCTGGCCGATGCGGACAACTCTGCCATGTGGCCGATGGGCATCCCACGCCTCAAATTTCCCCGCGAGGCACCCAGCCGTTCTACCTTGAAGCTGGAAGAGGCATGGCACCATTTCATCCCCAGAGACCAGTGGGACGAACGTCTTTCCGGCGACATGACCGGCGTGGACCTTGGCGCCGCACCGGGTGGCTGGACGTATCAACTGGTGCGCCGCGGCATGCTGGTGACGGCCATCGATAACGGGCCGATGGCGGAAAGCCTGATGGACACCGGGCTGGTCCAGCACTTGATGGCTGACGGTTTTACCTACAAACCCCGGCACCCGGTGGACTGGATGGTCTGCGACATCGTCGAGAAGCCTGCGCGCAATGCCGCGCTGCTGGAAACCTGGCTGGGCGAAGGCCTGTGCCGCGAGGCAGTGGTCAACCTCAAGCTGCCGATGAAACAGCGTTACGCCGAAGTACGCCGCTTGCTCGACCTTATCGAAGAAGGCTTTCAGACGCGAGGGGTACGGGTGTCCATCGGCTGCAAACAGCTCTACCACGACCGCGAAGAAGTCACCTGCCACCTGCGCAGGCTTGATGTGGCCAAAGCGGCGAGAAAGTGATTTCTCACACTCGCGCCGCATGCTTCAGTGACTATAGGATTTCAGTGACTATCGGATTATCGTGCCAATGCTCCGCGTTGGTACGCAGTTCGTGACGCTCTGCGTCACAAATCATCGATACGAAACAATGTCATGCCTTACACGCAGTCGCTGCCAACGCATTGCTTTTCAACCGCGATGGCACTGACGACGCAGAGTGCGACGTTAGTGACGGCTGAGTCCTGGCGCTGATCCGGGGGTAGCCTGGCAGGACGCCAGGCTAGCCGCACCGGGGCCATGGATGGCCCGTTGCGGCGACCCCCGGATCAGTGTCAGGGCGAAGGAACCCGACGCAGTCGGGCCGGAAACAGGAGCGAGGCGGTTTGCCTACTTTGGCCCCATCAAAGTAGGTCGCCGAGGGGCGAAAAGGTGACTCAAGTCGAGCCTGAATCTCACTGAATCGCAGAACTGTGTGACGCAGAGCGTCACGAAAGGCATTACCACGCGGAGCGTGGGAACGAGAATCTGGGCAGACCGCCAATCCACCTGACGCCACAGAACCGCTGTGTGACGCAGAGCGTTACGAAAGGCATTACCACGCGGAGCGTGGGAACGAGAATCTGGGCCGAACGCCAATCCACCTGACGCCACAGAACCGCTGTGTGACGCAGAGCGTCACGAAAGGCATTACCACGCGGGGCGTGGGAACGAGAATCTGGGCAGAACGCCAATCCACCTGACGCCACAGAACCGCTGTGTGACGCAGAGCGTCACGAAAGGCATTACCACGCGGAGCGTGGGAACGAGAATCTGGGCAGAACGCCAATCCACCTGACGCCACAGAACCGCCGTGTGACGCAGAGCGTCACGAACTGCATGCCTACGTGGAGCGTTGGAACGATCCTCATCGTAGTCTGAGCCCCATTTTCCGGGCTTTCAGCACCAGCGCCACTCAACCAAACCCCACAATAGCCTTGGTCTCCAGATACTCCTCAAAGCCATGCACGCCATACTCGCGACCATTGCCCGAGCGCTTGTAGCCGCCGAACGGGGCCATCGGGTTCCAGGCGGGGTAGTTCAGATGCACTTGTCCGGCACGAATGCGCGAAGCCACCGAGCGCGCCTGCTCAAGGTCCTGCCCCTGTACATGCGCGCCCAGACCGTAAACGGTGTCGTTGGCAATCGCCACGGCCTCATCAATCGTGTCGTAGGCAATCAGGCACAGCACCGGACCAAATATTTCTTCCCGGGCGATACGCATGGACGAGTCCACTTCGGAAAATACCGTTGGCCGCGTGTAGAAGCCTTGCTCATGGCCTTGCACACGACCTGGCCCGCCGCAGACCAGCTTAGCGCCTTCACTCAGCCCGGCATCGATCATCGCCTGTACGCGGTGAAACTGTGCCTCGTTGGCGATCGGGCCCAGCACTGTTTCCTCCCGCTGCGGATCTCCCACAATGATTGCCCTGGCCGTTTCGGCAGCCAGCGCTTCGACTTCTGCCAGCCGGCTTCTGGGCACGATCATGCGGGTAGGCGCGCTGCACGACTGGCCCACGTTGCGGAACGCGGCCATTACGCCGGGCGGCACGGCTTTGGCGAAGTCGGCGTCGGGCAGCAGAATGTTCGGTGATTTACCGCCCAGTTCCTGAGTCACCCGTTTCACGGTCGGTGCGGCAGCTTGTGCAACCAGCGCGCCTGCACGGTTGGAACCGGTGATCGAGATCATGTCGATGTCAGGGTGCGCCGCCATCGCGCCGCCCACTTCAGGGCCGCTGCCATTGACCAGGTTGAATACCCCAGGCGGCAGACCCGCATCGTGAACCAGTTGCGCGAACAGCAAGGCGCTTAGCGGCGACAGTTCGCTGGGTTTGAGCACCACTGTGCAGCCAGCGGCAATCGCCGGGGCGACTTTTGCCGTAATTTGATACAGCGGCCAGTTCCACGGCGTGATCAGCCCGCACACACCGATGGGTTCGCGTTCAATCGCGGTGCCGCCTTCGACGCTCTGGAAGCGATAGGTCGCCAGCAGGTCGCGTGCAACACGAACGTGCTCCGCGGCAAGTGGCACCTGCATCGCCCGCGCAGAACTGATAGCTGCGCCCATCTCCAGCGAGATGGCCTGCGCCAGTTGTTCCTTGCGCTCGAGGATAAGCTCGTGGATGCGCCCGATTATCTCGGCCCGGGCGTGCGCCGAGGTGCCGGACCAGCCCGCAAAGGCTGCCCGCGCCGCTGCAACCGCGCGGTCGACGTCGGCGGCCGAGCCACTGGCAACGTGCGCCACCACTTCTTCGGTTGCCGGGTTGATCACCGCAATACTGGCCGGGTTGAGCGGCGCCGACCAGCGACCATCGATATAGAATTTCTGCGCGGTGTCTGGATCAACGCGATGGCTGTTCAAGGACTGTGAGGTCATCCAGCGAGCTCCCTGGAGCGATAATGGGCGAGGTCAGGCCGTTTGATATCAGGCCGTTATATGCCTATAAGCTAACAAAGCGATCTGGATAAAAAGCGCCGATCTGCCGGGCTGCAAAGAATAATCTGCTGTATGCAACCCGTTAACATTGCGGACCTGTTCCGGGGCTTTATCCGCGCCGATTTCAGCCTATGGCCTGGGTCACCAGCGCAAACTGCTGCACGTCCTTGTTCGATCGCGGTGGCGTTCCGAGCACCATGCGCGGAGCCCTGTCGACACACGGCAGGCCAAGGCTTTCGAGCCACGGTGCCAGGCCGCAATCAGCCAGAATGTCGAAGCGCACGAACATGTCTGGTATCCGTTGCAGCAGGTGGGCAATCAATTGCCGGGCCTGCTCTGCATCACCGGCCACCAGCGGGCCGATGATATGCCCGCGGCCGAAGCGGCGCAGCAGGGCGATGCCTGTCAGGCGCCCTTCATGGTCGATGCCCACCGCCTGTTCTACATCGCGCGACAACAGGTCATTCAGCACGACAGTGCGATCCAGACCGCTGCCTGCATTGGCCAGCCTGATCAGTTCGGCATGGTCGGCCGGACCCAGCGTGCGAATCGGCAGACCAACGCTCGGTGTCGCCAGCCCTGACAGGTCAGCAATGCCCTGATGCTGCTGGATCCGCGCAAAATCGACAAAGCCAAGGCTCCGGTACAGCGGCGCGCCCAGTTCCGTGGCATTGAGGATCGGTGTACGCGGTGCGGTTGCGTCAAGGCACAGATGCATCAGGCGGCGGCCGATGCCTTTGCCCTGATGTTCATCGCTGACAATCACCAAACCGATGGATGACCAGTCGCCCTGGTGGCAGGTGAATGCCACGCCCACCAGTTGGCCGTCACGTTCGGCGACAAAACCCTCAGAGGTGCGTTGCACCATCGCCCAATCCTCTTCGCGGTGCGGCCATTTGAGGTGTACCGAGAGGGCATGGGCCGCCGGAATGTCCGCCTCAGTCACCGGGCGATATCGATAGAGGGTATCTGGGGTCGCGGGCATGGAGCCTCCGTTGCAAGGGCGAGGTGGGTTGGTTCGGCTCATATGAGCTTGCCTGTGCTCATCAGGCTGGACGTGAACGGCATCTCGATGGCCGTCGGGTCAGTGAAGCGGCGAATATCGAACGGGCTGATCAAGGTGCGCGTGCTGCCGGTGCTGATCAGCTCGGCCATGACATCGCCGACGCCGGGGCCGAGCTGAAAGCCGTGGCCGCAGAAGCCAAACGCATAGAACAGGCCGTCCACCTTGCCGCTGCGGCCCATGATCGGCAGCGAATCCGGCGTATAGCTCTCGATGCCGCTCCAGACACGGATGATGTTCAGCTTCTCTGCGCCCGGTAACAGGCGTTTCATCTGCTTCATCTGGTTGATCAGGCTTTCTGGCTTGAAGTAGGCACGGCGGTTGACCATGTCCGGTTTGTTGCGATTACCGCCGCCGATGATGATGTTGCCGCGCGGTATCTGGCGGAAATAGATCACTTCTTCCTTGATTTTGGTGAACACTCCGATCACCGTCGGCAGGGCGTAGGGCACCGGTTCGGTCACCGACATCTGCGGGCCGTTCGGCTCGAGAGGGACGGGCTCGCCGAATTGTTCCGCCAGCCTGGCTGCCCAGGCCCCGGCAGTGATGAGCAATTGTTCGGCGACGAATAACTGACCATCGGCAGTGGTGACATGAAACTCACCGCCGACTTTCTGTACGTCAGTCACTTCAGTGCGCTCTTCGATCCGTGCCCCGGCCCGAATCGCCGCACGGGCGAAGGCGGGTGCGGCCAGGCGCGGGTTGGCATGCCCGTCGTGGGGCGCATAAGAGCCGCCTTTGACTTCCGGGCCGAGGAACGGAAAGCGCTCGTGCAGGGCCCTGCCGGAGAAAATCTGCAAATCCAGCTCGCAGGCTTCGGGTGCGGCGGCATAGGCCTCCAGTTCAGCGATCTCGTCTTCGCGGTAGCAGACGCGCATGTGCCCGCTGGGGATGAACTCCAGGTCTTCGCCGATCAGCTCGGGCAGGCGTTTCCACAGCGCCCAGGAGCGATTGGCGAGTTCCAGTTGGCCGAGAAAGCGTCCCTGGCGGCGCACATTGCCGAAATTCACGCCGCTGGCGTATTGGCCGATCTGGTCGCGCTCCAGCAGAGCCACCGAGCGGCCGTGCTGGCGCAGGAAAAACGCTGATGACGAGCCCATGAAGCCGCCGCCGATAATCAGAACGTCGCTTTTTTGTGGGGTCATGAGGTGCTCCCGGTCATGTTCATCGCCCGCTGCGCGCCTGGGCTTCGATTTCGATCAGATAACCGTGATGCAATTGTGGGACCGGCACCACGGCGCGTGCAGGGCGATGCTCGCCCAGATAGCCTGCGTAAATGCGGTCGAAGGCCGGCCAGTGCTGGATACCTGCGATGTAAATGGTCACTTTCAGCAGGTCATCGGTCGTGCATCCTGCTGCCTCAAGAATGGCAGCCAGGTTATCCAGCGCAATAACGGCCTGAGCCTCGAACGGTTCTTCGACGCTGTGGCTGCCGTCGGCGCGCACCGGCAGTTGCCCGGAAACATGCAGCGTGCCTTGATGCAACACTGCCTGGGAATAATGCCCGCCTGGCGCAGCGGCCAGGGGCGTGCGAATCAGTTCGATATCACCAGCCATGCAAGCGACTCCAGGTGTGAATTGCGCCTTCGGCATCGCAGGCGTGGTAGTCCGGGAACTGCGCACCGGTGGCGCAGGCGTGGTTGGGCAGAATGCGCAGCCGGCTGCCGATGGGGAAGCGCGCAGTGATGTCTGCCTGGCTGCCGGTGGCAAGCGTGATGATGCCATGCTCCTGATTGGCACCGGTCACCCGTGCGCCGTCGATCCACTCGCCGGTTTCGCTGCACACCTGGCCGTAGCCGAAATCCTCACGCTGGCGCTGGGTACCGCGATCCCGGCTCATGGCCATCCAGCCCGCGTCAACGATGATCCAGCCCTTGTCCTGCTGATGGCCGATGACCGTGGTCAGCACACTCAGGGCCAACTCGTCCGCGCGGCACACGCCGATGTTGTGCATTACAAGATCGAAGAATATATAGACCCCGGCACGTACTTCGGTCACGCCTTGCAGGCTCTGCGCCGACAGCGCGGTAGGCGTCGAGCCGATGCTGACTTCCGCGCAGGGCAGCCCCTCTTGCCGAATGCGCTCGGCGGCGCTGACGCAAAGCCTGCGCTCCTGCTCGGCGAGGGCTTGCAGCGCTTCGGGGGTGTCGAGGTCGTAGCTGGACCCGGCATGGGTCATGACCCCTCGCAGGTGCATGCCGCCCTCGACCAGCGTTCTCGCGACGTCGACGAGCGCAGGGTCATCGACGGTCAGCCCGGAACGATGACCGTCGCAATCGATTTCGATCCACACATCAAAACGCTCATCATGTTTCTGGCCGAAGGCGACAATCGCCTGGGCAGCCACCACGCTGTCGGTCAGGATGCTCAGGCGGCAACCGTTGCGCCGCAGTTTGAGTGCCTGATCCAGTTTGCCGGGTGCGATGGCGACGGCGTAGAACACGTCGTCGATGCCCTCGGCAAAGCAGTGTTCGGCCTCCTTCAGGGTCGAAACCGTTACACCGCTGGCACCTGCAGCTATCTGCGCCTGAATCACCGGCAGGCATTTGCTGGTCTTGACGTGCGGCCGCAAGCGCACACCCAGCTCATTCATGCGGTTTTGCATGCGCTGGATATTGCGCTGCATGCGCGGCACATCAAGCAACGCGACAGGTGTATCGAGAGAAGACAAGAGGGCAGACATGGCAGAGCTCGCGTGACTGGGTACGGCCGCCACTCTACTCATGGGTGATGAAGCTGTGGTTCAATGCTTTGTCATCAATCCTTAAGCTGAGCTGAATGATCGCTATTGAAGACCTGCGTCTGGCCGTGACCCTGTCGCGCTGCGAATCCCTCAGTGCTGCTGCCAGAGTCCTGAATGTCTCGCCGCCTGCGTTGTCGATGCGCTTGCGCAAGCTGGAGACGCAACTGGGCATTACCCTGGCCAATCGTGACGCCAGGCGCTTGAGCCTGACGGCCGATGGCGAACGTTTCGCCCGGGAAAGCGCACATTTGCTGGAACAGTTGGAGGCACTCCCGGAATCCTTCAAGCAGCGTGACGAACGACTGGTCGGCACCCTGCGCCTGGCCGCGCCTTTTGGTTATGGACGCCAGCGCATTGCGCCGTTGCTGGCGCGCTTCGCCAAACTGCATCCGCAATTGCGTCTGCACCTGGACCTGCGCGAAACGCCGTGGCCCGACCGACATGACAGCGACGCAGTGATTCATATCGGCAGCCTCAATGACAGCCTGTGGATCGCCAGACCATTGGCGCACAACCATCGCTGGCTGTGCGCCAGCCCGGCTTATCTGGAGCAGCACGGCGCGCCCTCGACGCCTGACGAGCTGGCGCGTCATCGCTGCATCTGCATTCGCGAAAACGATGAAGACGTTACCCTTTGGCACCTGAGCAAGGGCCAGGCGAAAAAGACCCTGCGCATCGAGCCTGCGCTGCTCAGCAACGACGGCTCGGTTGCCCGGCGCTGGGCCGAGCAGGGGCTGGGCATCGTCTTGCGCTCGCAGTGGGACGTCAGCGATGCCATCGCCAGTGGCAGGCTGGTGAGGGTGCTGGCCGATTGGCAACTGGCCAGCGCGCCGATCAACCTGCTGGTACCCGTGCGCAAGCACCGCAGCGCGAGGGTGCAGGCACTGACGGAGTTTCTGGAGACGGCCTTGAAGGCTTGATCATGGACAGCACCCGCGCGCTGTTGGTCGCTGGGTTGCACACCTCAATTGACGCTCACGGCAACGCGCGGGTATAAACCGCGTCTTGTGTTTTTGTCGGATTTTTCTCCATGAGCTTCAGCCCCCTGATTCGCCAGTTGATCGATGCCTTCCGCGTGCTGCCGGGCGTCGGTCAGAAAACCGCTCAACGCATGGCGTTGCAGCTGCTGGAGCGCGACCGCAGCGGGGGCTCACGGCTGGCGCTGGCATTGGGGCAGGCGATGGATGGCGTTGGTCATTGCCGCTCATGCCGCACCCTCACCGAAGAGGAGCTCTGCCCGCAATGCGCCGACCCGCGCCGTGATGACACGCTGCTGTGTGTGGTGGAAGGGCCGACGGATGTCTACGCGGTGGAGCAGACCGGTTATCGCGGTCGCTACTTTGTGCTCAAGGGCCATCTGTCGCCGCTCGATGGCCTGGGGCCGGAAGCCATCGGCATTCCGCAACTGATGGAACGTATCAGCCAGCAGGGCACCTTCACTGAGGTGATCCTCGCCACCAACCCGACGGTGGAAGGCGAAGCGACGGCGCATTACATCGCCCAGTTGCTCCACGAAAAAGGCCTGGTCGCGTCGCGCATCGCCCACGGTGTACCACTGGGTGGCGAGCTGGATCTGGTCGACGGCGGCACCCTGGCGCACTCGTTTGCAGGGCGCAAGCCGATTGCGTTGTGATGCGCCCTTGCTCCTGCTCTATCAGTAGCGCGGCGTAATATCCCGCTCGACAGGCGGCGCATTCGGGTCCTGGCCTGCCGGAAACTTGCCTTTCAGGTGCCAGGCAAACGCGATGATTTCGGCAATCGTGCGGTAGAGCGGCTCGGGGATGCTGTCGCCCAGTTCCATGCGTGCCAGCAGTTTGACCAGTTCGGCGTTCTCGTAGATCGGCACTTCATATTCACGGGCAATGGCCAGAATGGCCTCGGCCAGCTGGTCGTCGCCCTTGGCGCTGAGCGTCGGGGCCTGTTGGCCGTCGTAGCTCAGGGCAATAGCCTGGCGCGGGACATGATCGGGTAGGGACATCAGGCGTTCTCGTCAATCCAGCGTTGTTCAAGGGCGGTGCGCGGGCCGCTGGGCGGTGCGCCGTGGCTGCAGGCCAGTTCGCCCACTGCCAGGCCGCAGGCAATCAGCCGCTCGCGCAAATATCCCAGTTCATGTTCGATCAAGGCCGCGCTGTCGGGCCGCTCGGCCCATAGCTGACTGGACAGCGTGCCGCGCAACAACTGCGCATGCACCTGCAGCGGCCCCAACGGCTCAAGGTCGAATGCCAGATCGACTTTCCAGAGCTTTTCCCGGGTTTCCTTGATCTCGACATCGTCGCGGTCTTCGGCAGCTTCCTGATCCGGCTTGTCTTCACGCTGCACCTTGACCTGCAAGGGCACGATGTCATGCGCGTTACGCATCGGCACTTCCAGTTGCCAGGTGGTCACCTGCGTGCCGTCGGCATTGGTGCGGGTCTGCTCCAGACCGCCCAACTGGTGGCTTTGCAGGCGCGAAACAGCTGCCGCAGCCAGCTTGAGCAGAATCTCCAGGTCGTCCTCTTTTTCGCCACCGCTAACGTTGCGCGATGGCAACGGAAAGATGCTCGGCTGGGTGCGTGCGGCAACCAGCCCAAGGGTGCCCAGGGCATTGCGAATCGCGTTGGGCATGGCCCGCGCCAGGGTATTGGACGCAGCGGCGGCGCTGTAAGTGGTGTTGTCCGGCAACCCCGGAAGAATCTGCGCAATCAGGCGCATCAGGTTGGCTTTCATGTCCGGAACCTGAGCCGGATTGAGCCCGGCAAGCAGCTTTGCTTCCAGAAACACGCCACTGGCATTGAGGGCCTGGGCGACGCCTTTCGGTGTGCTCATCTGCTCTATGTCGGGCAGGTCGTCCAGCAACTGGCTGATGGCGGCTTGCAGCGGGGCGCTGATCCCAGAGTTGCTGGCAGGGCTGGCACTGGTTGAATTGGCTGACTGCAGGTTTTGCAGGGCGTTGATCAGGTTATCCAGCGAGCCCTGGCGGTTTTGCTGAACAGCCAGTTGCTGGGCCACGGCCAGTTGATCGAAACGGCCGGGCAGGGCGACGAAGTTCAGCGCCTGGTTGCCTTGTACCTGCGCGCTCAGCAGGCTGCCGACCGTCAGCGGCTGCGGGCTTTCGATGGTCAGGCTGGAGCCCGCCAGCGCAGTATTGAGCAGCATCACGATGGAGCGATAGGTGGGTGTTGCGGCGGCCGGGTTTTGCGTGGCCAGTTGATTGACTGCCTGCGCGATCACCTGGCTGGTCATGACCTTGCCCTGCAACAGCGTGCCGACCGGCAATTGTTGCGTATCGATGCTGGTCATCGAGTTTTTCAGTGCGCTGTTGATCTGTTGCAGCGTCAGCGTCAGCTCGTTGGGCGAGGCTTGCGCCACCTGCAACAGGCTGCCGGGCGTGAACGGTACGCTGCTGGTGACCTGCAGGTTGGTCAGGCTGCCATTGGCGAGTACCAGCCGCAGCAGCAACTGGAAGTTCTGGTTGACCTGCTTGAGGGTCAGCACTTCGGCGTCGACGGTTTCGCCTTCGGGAATCAGATTATCCGCCGATTGCAGCAGGGTCAGCACCTGCGCAGGGGAGATGCCGGCGCGCAGCAGGGTTGTGGTAGGGATTGTCGCCGGGACGCTGGTGATGTCGCCTGTCATTGAAATATCGACCTGAGGAAATTGCCCCTTTGATAACAGGACTCGCATGTATAATACCGGCCAAAACCGGACCAGCCGCCATTAACTTCTCTTCATGTAACGGCCATATCACCCCCGACTTGAACCGCCTTCTACTGCGTATGTGTCTGTTTTGGTACATTTCGCGACGCTCCAGCACTGGAAACGCCCGATGATCTCAGCCCCCCCATTTTTGCAAGCGACGGCTCTGACGTGTGAGCGGGACGGGCGGATGTTGTTCGAAAACCTTGATTTGCAGGTGCGCACGGGGGACATGTTGCAGGTCAGCGGCCCCAATGGCAGCGGCAAGACCAGCCTGCTGCGCCTGTTGTGCGGGCTGATGCAACCCACGGCCGGGCACGTGCTGCTCAACGGCCAGCCAGTGGGCCGCCAGCCGACAGCGCCGGGGCTCAATCTGTTGTGGGTTGGCCATGCGCCGGCGCTCAAGGACCTGCTGACACCGCTGGAGAATCTTTCCTGGCTCTGTGCACTTCACCACCCGGCCGATGCCGAGGCCATTTTCAATGCGCTCGACGCGGTCGGGCTGGCAGGTTTCGAAGATGTGCCGTGTCACACCTTGTCGGCCGGACAGCAGCGTCGTGTTGCACTGGCGCGCCTGTATCTGCCAGGCCCGCCACTCTGGCTGCTTGATGAACCGTTCACCGCGCTGGACCGCCAGGGCATTGCCCAACTGGAAAATCATCTTGCCGGGCACTGTGAAAAAGGCGGCATGATCGTCATGACCACTCATCACACCCTGAGCCGCCTGCCTGCGGGCTATCGGGACATCGATCTGGGGCAGTGGGCAGCATGAGCAAGGTCTTTGCCCTGCTGATCGCCCGTGAGTTTCGCCTGCTGGCCAGGCGTCCGGCAGAGCTTGCCAACCCGCTGGTGTTCTTTGCGATAGTGGTCGCCTTGTTCCCGCTGGCGCTGGGGCCGCAGACGCAATTGTTGCAAGCCTTGTCACCGGGGCTGGTCTGGGTCGCGGCACTGCTGGCCTTGTTGCTGTCGCTGGACGGGCTGTTTCGCAGTGATTTCGAGGATGGCTCGCTGGAACAGTGGGTCCTTTCGCCGCACCCGCTGGCCCTTCTGGTCTTGAGCAAAGTGCTGGCACACTGGGTTTTTTCCGGACTGGCACTGGTATTGTTGTCGCCCTTGCTGGCGCTGATGCTGGGGCTGCCGGTGCGGTGCCTGCCGGTGTTGATGGTGTCGCTGCTATTGGGCACGCCAGTGCTCAATCTGTTGGGTGCAGTCGGTGCGGCGCTGACCGTGGGTTTGAAGCGCGGCGGCCTGTTGTTGGCATTGTTGATTCTGCCGCTGTACATCCCGGTATTGATTCTGGGCAGCGGTGCGTTGCAAGCCGCGCTGCAAGGCATGCCAGCGACTGGCTATCTGCTGTGGCTGGGCTGCCTGAGCGTGCTGGCGATTACTCTGACCCCCTTTGCGATAGCCGCTGGCCTGAAAATCAGCGTCGGTGAATAAATTGAGGTTCCGGGATCGAGAATTCGATGCCGGTCAACACCCTGGATACACCTGATGAAAAGCAACGCCATGAAAAGCAGCATCGGTTGGGCCTGGTTGCACACACTCGGCTCACCGAAAGGGTTTTACCGCATCAGCGCACGTCTGCTGCCGTGGCTGAGTGTGGGCACTGCACTGCTGCTCGGCATCGGCATCATCTGGGGCCTGGCGTTTGCGCCGCCGGATTACCAGCAAGGCAACAGCTTCCGGATCATTTATATCCACGTGCCTGCCGCCATGCTCGCTCAGTCCTGCTACGTCATGCTGGCCCTGTGCGGCGTGGTCGGGCTGGTCTGGAAAATCAAACTGGCCGATGTCGCGCTGCACTGCGCTGCACCCATTGGCGCGTGGATGACCGCGCTGGCACTGGCGACCGGCGCGATCTGGGGCAAGCCGACCTGGGGTGCGTGGTGGGTCTGGGACGCGCGCCTGACCTCGATGCTGATTCTGCTGTTCCTGTATTTCGGCCTGATCGCGTTGGGCAATGCCATCAGCAACCGCGCCAGCGCTGCCAAGGCCTGTGCACTGCTGGCCATCGTCGGCGTGGTGAATATCCCGATCATCAAATATTCGGTCGAGTGGTGGAATACCCTGCACCAGGGCGCGACGTTCAGCCTCACGGAAAAACCGGCCATGCCTGCCGAAATGTGGCTGCCGTTGCTGTTCACAGCGTTGGGTTTTTACTTCTTCTTCGGTGTTGTATTGCTGTTGCGTATGCGCCTTGAAGTGCTGCGTCGCGAGTCGCGCACCCAGTGGGCCAAGGCCGAGGTTCTACGTAGCCTCGGACAAACGCCAGAACCGTCGGAGAACAGGTCTTGAGCTTCGCATCATTCAGCGACTTTCTCGCCATGGGCCGCCACGGGCTGTTTGTCTGGTCGGCCTACGGTCTGTGCCTGTTGGTGCTGCTGATCAACGTGGCAATGCCGCTAGTGGCGCGCCAGCGGTTCCTGAAACAACAGGCGCGTCGCCTGAAGCGGGAGAATCGCTCGTGAACCCGTTGCGCAAAAAACGTCTGCTGATCATCGCGACGCTGCTGGTTGGCGTCGGCCTGGCAGTGAGCCTGGCGCTCAGTGCGCTGAAGGAAAACATCAATCTGTTCTACACCCCAAGCCAGATCGCCAACGGCGAAGCACCGCTGGGCACGCGCATTCGTGCTGGCGGAATGGTGGAAAAGGGCTCATTGCAGCGTTCGGCGGATTCGCTGGATGTGCGTTTTGTGGTCACCGATTTCAACAAGTCGGTGACCATTACGTATCGAGGCATTCTTCCCGATCTGTTCCGCGAAGGGCAGGGGATTGTCGCGTTGGGCAAACTCAATGCGCAGGGTGTGGTGGTCGCCGATGAGGTGCTGGCCAAACATGACGAGAAGTACATGCCGCCCGAAGTCACCAAGGCGCTGCGCGACAGTGGCCAGGCGGCACCGGGCGGCTCTTCCACACCTGCGAAACAGGGCTGATCGATGATTCCCGAACTCGGCCAGCTGGCCATGATTCTGGCCCTCGGCTTTGCACTGGTGCAGGCCATTGTTCCGCTGATTGGTGCATGGCGCGGCGACCGCCTGTGGATGAGCCTGGCGCGTCCGGCGGCGTGGGGCCAGTTCAGTTTTCTGATCTTCGCCTTCGGTTGCCTGACCTACGCGTTCATGACCGACGACTTTTCCGTTACCTATGTGGCGCAGAATTCCAACACGGCGCTGCCCTGGTACTACAAATTCAGCGCCGTATGGGGCGCGCATGAAGGCTCGTTGCTGCTCTGGGCGCTGATTCTCGGCGGCTGGACCTTCGCTGTTTCGGTGTTTTCCCGGCAATTGCCTCAGGTAATGCTGGCGCGGGTGCTCGCCGTGATGGGCATGATCAGCCTGGGCTTCCTGTTGTTTCTGATCCTCACCTCCAACCCGTTCGCCCGTCTTCTGCCGCAAATGCCTGCCAACGGACGCGATCTCAACCCCCTGTTGCAGGATATAGGCCTGATCGTGCATCCGCCGATGCTCTACATGGGCTATGTCGGTTTTTCCGTGGCCTTTGCCTTTGCCATCGCCGCCTTGCTTGGCGGCCGACTCGACGCCGCCTGGGCGCGCTGGTCGCGGCCATGGACGCTGGTGGCCTGGGCCTTTCTCGGTGTCGGGATCAGCCTTGGCTCATGGTGGGCTTATTACGAACTGGGCTGGGGCGGCTGGTGGTTCTGGGACCCGGTGGAAAATGCCTCGTTCATGCCCTGGCTGGTGGGCACTGCGCTGATTCACTCGCTGGCGGTCACGGAAAAACGTGGCGTGTTCAAGAGCTGGACGGTATTGCTGGCGATTGCCGCTTTTTCCCTGAGCCTGCTGGGCACGTTCCTGGTGCGTTCCGGGGTGCTGACTTCGGTGCACGCCTTTGCCTCGGACCCGGCACGCGGCGTGTTCATTCTGATGTTCCTGCTGGTCGTGGTGGGCGGCTCGCTGACCCTGTTTGCGATTCGTGCGCCGGTGGTCAAAAGCCATGTCGGCTTCGGCCTGTGGTCGCGGGAAACCCTGTTGCTGGGCAATAACCTGTTACTGGTGACTGCTGCGTCGATGATCCTGCTGGGCACCCTTTATCCGCTGGTGATCGATGCCATGAGCGGAGCCAAGATGTCGGTCGGCCCGCCGTATTTCAATGCGCTGTTCGTACCGTTGATGGGGCTGTTGCTGGTGGTCATGGCGGTTGGCGTGCTGGTTCGCTGGAAGGACACACCGCTGAAATGGTTGCTGGGCATGCTTGCCCCGGTACTGGTTGGCAGCGCCGTGCTGGCAGTGCTCGCCGCTCTGCTCATGGGCGATTTTCAGTGGGCGGTGCTGGCCACCTTCATGCTCGCCGCCTGGGTGCTGCTGGCCGGGGTCCGCGACTTGCTCGACAAGACCCGTCACAAGGGCCTGCTTCGCGGCGCACGCGGTCTTGCCCGCAGCTATTGGGGCATGCAACTGGCGCACCTTGGTATCGTGGTGTGCGCGCTGGGCGTGGTGTTGTCCAGCCAGAACAGCGCCGAGCGCGATTTGCGCATGGCACCTGGCGAGTCCACTGAGCTGGGCGGTTACGTCTTTGTATTCGAGGGCGCGAAGCATTATGAAGGGCCGAACTTCACCTCCGATCGCGGCACCGTTCGCGTCCTGCGCAACGGGGCGCAGCTCACTGAACTGCACCCGGAAAAACGTCTGTACAGCGTGCAGCAGTCAATGATGACCGAAGCAGGCATTGATGCCGGTTTCAGCCGCGATCTTTACGTAGCGTTGGGTGAACCGCTAGGCAATGGCGCATGGGCCGTACGAGTCCACGTCAAACCGTTTGTGCGCTGGATCTGGCTCGGCGGCCTGCTGACCGGTCTGGGCGGTGTGCTGGCGGCGTTTGACCGTCGTTATCGCACGCGGGTCAAAAGCAAGGTGCGCGAGGCATTGGGCATGTCGGGAGTTGCACTGTGAAGCGCTGGGTCATGCTCCTGCCGCTGGCGTTGTTTCTCGGCGTGGCGGCGTTACTGTATCGCGGTTTGTATCTGGACCCCGCCGAGCTACCGTCGGCGCTGATCGGCAAGCCGTTTCCGCAGTTTTCGCTGCCCGAAGTTCAAAGCAGCCGCGTATTGACCCGCGCCGACCTGCTGGGCAAACCCGCACTGGTCAACGTCTGGGGCACCTGGTGCGTGTCCTGTCGGGTGGAGCATCCTGTGCTGACCCGGCTGGCGCAGCAGGGCGTGCTGATCTACGGCGTGAATTACAAGGACGTCAACACCGACGCGCTGAAATGGCTCAAGGAGTTTCACGACCCTTATCAGCTGAACATCCGCGACGAAGACGGCTCGCTGGGGCTGAACCTGGGCGTGTACGGTGCGCCGGAGACCTTCCTGATCGACCGTCAGGGCATTATTCGTTACAAACATGTCGGGGTCATCGACGAGGCTGTGTGGCGAGAAAAGCTTGCCGCGCGTTATCAGCAACTGGTTGATGAGGCGCGGCCATGAAGCGCTGCCTGATGATTGTCCTGCTCAGCGTGCTGTGCTCAGGCATCGCCCACGCTGCCATCGATGCCTATACCTTTCGCGACGACGCCGAGCGTGCCCGCTACAGCGAACTGACCAAGGAACTGCGCTGCCCCAAATGCCAGAATCAGGACATCGCCGATTCCAACGCGCCGATTGCCGCTGACTTGCGCAAGGAAATCTACCGCATGCTGGGTGAAGGGCAGAGCAATCAGCAGATCATCGACTTCATGGTTGATCGCTACGGTGACTTTGTTCGTTACAAACCCAGCCTCAACGCCCGCACCTGGCTGCTCTGGTTCGGCCCGGCCGGTCTGCTGATCGGCGGTCTGGTGGTGATCGGTTTCATCGTCGGGCGGCGTCGCAAGGCGCACTCCGAACAGGCCGATGTGCTTTCCGAGGACGAGCGACAACGCCTCGCCGCATTGCTGGATGACCACCGCCCATGATCGATTTCTGGATGGCCGCCGGGCTTCTCTTGCTCGTGGCGCTGGGTTTTCTGCTGATACCGGTGCTGCGCGGCCATCGTGCGCAACGTGAAGAAGACCGCACAGCCCTGAACGTGGCGTTGTATCAGGAACGGCTTAGCGAGTTGCAGGTTCAGCAAGAGCAGGGCGTGTTGTCGGTGACGCAATTGCAAGGCGCTCGTGCCGAAGCTGCGCGCGAGCTGCTCGCCGACACTGAAGGCGCAGAGCCTGCCCGCACATCGCGTCTGGGCAAGCCCTCGCTGGTGCTGGCTGCGGTGCTGGTGCCGGTATTGGGGCTGGCGGGTTATCTGCAACTGGGTGCCAGTGACCGGGTTGAACTGAGCCGCGAATTCTCTCGACCACCAACCTCGCTGGCAGACCTGACCCAGCGTCTGGAGCGCAGCGTGCAGGCTCAGCCGGATTCAGCCGAAAACCTGTATTTTCTGGCGCGCAGCTACATGGCGCAAAATCGTCCCGGCGATGCAGCCCGGATGTTCGAGCGCTCGGTGGCACTGGCCGGAAGATCGCCAGAGTTGCTCGGGCAGTGGGCACAGGCGTTGTATTTCGCCAGCGACAAGCACTTCACCGCTCAGGTGCAGGCGCTGACCGACGAAGCGCTGCAGTCCGATCCCAAAGAAGTTACCAGCCTGGGCCTACTGGGGATCGCCGCGTTTGAGACCCAGCGTTATCAGGCAGCGGTGGATTACTGGACTCGCCTGCTGGCGGCGTTGCCCGCGCAGGACGCCTCGCGCTCGGCACTGGAAGGCGGCATAGCCCGCGCCAGAGAAAACCTTGCCGGGCAGGCCGCGCCGGTCAAGGCCAGCGCGCTCAAGGTGCGTGTCGCGCTGGCTGCCTCGCTCAAGGGTAACGTTCAGCCTGGTGACAGCGTGTTCATCTTCGCCCGTGCAATCAACGGCCCGGCCGCGCCACTGGCGGTCAAACGCATCACGGTGGCGGACCTGCCTGCCGAGGTTGAACTGAGTGATGCCGATGCAATGATGCCGCAACTGAACCTGTCGAACTTTGCGCAAGTCCAACTGGTTGCGCGAGTGTCTCGCGCAGGGCAGCCAACCGCCGGTGAGTGGGTCGGCCGCAGTCAGCCGCTGGCCAGCGATACTCAGGCGCAGCAGGCTTTGACCATCGACAGTCCGGATAACTAGAGAAATCGCTTATGTACCGTACCGCACGCATCACCTTGTTGGGTCTGGTCGTTGGCCTGAGTGCCTGTGCTGTCCAGCATCCGGCACCGCCTCACAGTCAGGATCCGATCCTTAACCTGCCGGGCGGCCAGCAACCCGGCGCACCGCGCCCGAGCACGGCGCCTGCCGAGCCTGCCAAAGCGCCAGCCGCAGCGCCGAAGACCTCGGCCAGTTTCGCCCCGCCACCGGGCGGTGGCAGCCATTGGGACCCGCGTCTGGGCGTGTACGTGATGGACGATCAGCCCAACACCTTCTATCGCCAGCGTACTTACTACCAGTGGAACAACGGCTGGAGCTGGGCAACCAACCCTAACGGTCCGTGGCAGGCGACCGACGCCAGCGGCGTACCGGCCGGGCTGGGCAAGCAGTTCAGTAACTGATTCAAGCCTGCAAATGAAAACGGCGACCTGATGGGTCGCCGTTTTGCGTTTCGGGGGGGTTATTTGCCTGGATAGATCTGGTCGAACACACCACCGTCAATGAAGTGGGTCTTCTGCACTGTGCGCCAGTCACCGAAGGTTTTCTCGACCGACAGGAAGTCCACTTTCGGGAAGCGGTCGGTGTATTTGGCCAAGACCTGCGGGTCACGTGGGCGCAGGTAGTTTTTCGCCGCGATTTCCTGACCTTCCGGTGACCACAGGTATTTCAGGTAATCTTCGGCCAAGGCGCGGGATTTTTTCTTGTCCACGACCTTGTCGACCACACTCACCGGCGGCTCGGCTTCTGCCGACACGGACGGGTAGACCACTTCAAACTGGTCGCGACCGAATTCACGGGCGATCATTTCCGCTTCGTTTTCGAAGGTCACCAGCACGTCGCCGATCTGGTTGGTCATGAACGTCGTGGTCGCGCCTCGACCGCCCGTGTCGAGCACTGGCACATGGCGGAACAGTTCACCGACGAATTTCTTCGCGGCCGCTTCATCGCCACCTTTTTTCAGGGTGTAGCCCCAGGCCGACAGGTACGTGTAGCGGCCGTTGCCCGAGGTTTTCGGGTTAGGCACGATGACTTCCACGCCATCCTTGATCAGGTCCGGCCAGTCTTTGAGGGCTTTCGGGTTGCCCTTGCGCACGATAAACACGGTGGCCGAGGTGAACGGCGCACTGTTGTTCGGCAGGCGGCTGACCCAGTCTTTCGGCACCAGCTCGCCATTGTCGGCGAGCGCGTTGATATCGGTGGCCATGTTCATGGTAATCACGTCAGCCGGCAGCCCGTCGATGACCGAGCGCGCCTGCTTGCTCGAACCGCCAAAGGACATCTGCACAGTCACGTCTTCATTTTTCTCGGCTTTCCAGTGCTTCTGGAAGGCGCTGTTGTAGTCCTTGTAGAAATCACGCATCACGTCGTATGAGACGTTGAGCAGCGTCGGGGCTGCCTGGGCAGCGCTGGCAAAGGCCAGGCCAGCGGCCAGTAGCGAGGCGGCGAAGAGTTTATTCACTGCAGGGTCCTTGAGATGAAGAGTCGTGTGATCAGTCTGATGGCGTAATGCCGCGACACTATCAGTATCGCGCCTGCTGTTTAAAGACTGAAAAGGTCTTTGCTTATGCCTTGTGTTCTACTTTTGCAAACAATTGATTACCGCAGCGTGAACAGAACGCCGCGCCGTGCTCGTGGAAATTCTTCGAGCACACCGGGCAATCGTGTTTCAGCTGTTCGCCGCGCATGGCGTTGGCCAGTTCGGCGGTGAATATACCGGTGGGCACGGCGATGATCGAGTAGCCGATGATCATCACCAGCGACGAGAGCATCTGCCCGACCGGCGTCTTCGGCACGATATCGCCAAAGCCCACAGTGGTGAGGGTCACGATAGCCCAGTAAATGCCTTTGGGGATGCTGGTGAAGCCGTGCTCCGGGCCTTCGATCACGTACATCAGCGTGCCGAACACCGTGACCAGAGTGGAAACGGTGACCAGAAACACGATGATCTTCTGCTTGCTGCCACGCAGCGCAGCCAGCAAATAGTTGGCCTGGCGCAGGTAAGTGCCGAGCTTGAGCACCCGGAAAATCCGCAGCATACGGATGATCCGCACAATCAGCAGGTACTGCGCGTCGCTGTAATAGATCGACAGAACCCCCGGCACGATGGCCAGCAGGTCGACCAGCCCGTAGAAACTGAACGCGTACTTCAGCGGTCGGGGCGAGCAGTACAGGCGCAGGATGTATTCGATCGCGAACAGCAGGGTAAAGCCCCATTCGATCCAAGCGAACAGCATTGCGTAATCGCGGTGAATGCTCTCGATGCTGTCAATGACCGTGACCAGCAGGCTGAGCAGAATCGCCACCAGCACAATCTTGTCGAAGGTTCTGCCGGCAGGCGTATTCGCCTCGAAAATAACGATATGCAACCGCTCGCGGCGGCTGAGAGAGGTGTCCATGGTGCTTCCTGAAGCAAAGATCGGCAGAGCCTAGGAGTATTGGGTGGTTGAGTGCAAGCACACAACACCTGCGGGAGCGAGTCGTGCGACGCTTCGCCTGCTCGCGAAGAGGTCGTTATAGCCCGCGTAAACAGGGTGTTTGGAGCAACGTCTTCGTGAGCAAGCTCACTCCCACAGAAGTCTTTATTCACAGTTCGACAGGCGGCAGACCCGCTTTTCGGGTTCTTGTAAGACCTACGTAGACAAATCGGCGCTGGAGCGTAAGGAACGACAGCTTTAATTATCGTGCGTCGCTCTGCGTCGCATACCGTTCTGGACGCTCCGCGTCCTCTTGTGGCGCAGAGCGTCCGGTGCTGGAATCATCAGGTATAACAAGCCAGGTGGTGAGCGTCGGCAATGACTGACGCGGGAGGATGCATGCAGTATTCGGGCGAGGGCTTTTCTATAAGGGTATTGGCGTTTGATGATTGCGAGTTGATCAACCGGTACGAAAAGGCCAATCGCAAGCATCTGCAGCCTTGGGAACCGTTGAGGGACGATGACTATTTCATCCTCGAAAACGCCAGATCCAGGGTTCAGCAGCAGTGGGAAAGCATGCAGGCCGGCAGCGCGGTTTTCTTCCTCGTCACCGAGCCAGACGGCGGCGAATTGCTGGGGCGGTGCAGTTACACGAATATCGTGAGGGGCGTTTTTCAGGCCTGCAGTCTCGGCTTCTCGATGGCAGAGACTGCTCAGGGACGTGGCTTGATGAAAAGGGCGCTTGAGGTGACCAATAGCTATTGTTTCGAGCAGATGAGGCTGCATCGAATCATGGCCAGCCACATGCCAGCCAATATACGTAGCGAGCGACTTCTGCAATCACTCGGCTTCGAAAAGGAAGGGTACGCGCGCGCCTACCTGAAAATTGCCGGCGTCTGGGAAGACCATGTCCTGAGGGCACTGATCAATCCGAACGAGGCCTGATAGCGGGGCGAACGCCCTTCCTACTTCTGCGCCACGTCATCCTTTTCCCAGCCGCCGCCGAGTGCCAGAAACAGGTTGATCTGTCCCATGGCCACTTGGGTGTTGGCTTCTGCCATCTGTGCGCGTACGTCGGTGTAGGTGCGTGTGGCTTGCAGGTCGGCGAGGAACGAGGCGCGTCCGGCCTGGTAGAAGCGGTGGGTCTGGTCAGCGGCTTCCTTGGCCGATTGTTCGGCTTCCTTGAGAGCATCGCGACGGTCGAGCAGGGCGGTGTATTGCGCCAGACCGGTCTGGGTCTCACGGATGGCGTTGAGCACCACACCGTCAAAGCGCGCCAGTGCAGCTTGCGCCGAGGCTTCAGCCTGATGGATACGTGCGCGTGAGCCGTTGGACGGGATGGTCCAGTTCAGCAGCGGCCCGAAGCCCCAGCGGTTGGCGGCCGGTTTGCCGAGGTTCTCGATCAGGCCGGTAGTGCCAATGCTCGCGCCGATGCTGATGTCCGGATACAACTCGCCGGTGGCAACACCGATTTGCGCTGTCGACATCGCCAGATGGCGTTCAGCCTGACGCACATCCGGGCGGCGTTTGAGCAGTGTTGCGCCGTCGCCTACCGGCATGACCTGCGCAATGTGCGGCAGCGCATTGCAGCTGCTGACCCCGGCGGGCAGTTGCTCTACAGGTTTGGCCAGCAGCATCGACAGGCGGAACATCGCTGCCTGACGCCGCGCTTCGTAACGGGGCATTTCGGCGCGCAATGACTTGAACTGCGTCTGCGAGCGAGTGACCTGGGTTTCATCGCCTCGCCCGGCATCGCGAAGACGCTGGTTGAGGGTTACGCTCTGTTGCTGCAGGTCCAGCGATTCGCGGGCGATGTCGAGCTCTTCGTTGGCCGCGCAAATCTGCGTGTAGGCGCGCACCACATCGGCGACCACGGTGATGCGTGCGGTATCGACCGCCGCCTGATTGGCATCGACATTGGCCTGCGCTGCTTCGATACCGCGCTGCAAGGTGCCGAACAGATCGAACTGATACGACGTGGTCAGGCCCACATCCCCGACGTTGGCGACCGGCACCTTGTCGGTCAGCAGAAACGCTTCGCCTGATTCCTGCACGCGCTGTGCGCCGATTTTCGCGCCGTTGGTAAATCCGCCCGCCGCTTCGGCCTCCGAGGTCTGGTAGCGGGCGCGTTGCAGGTTGGCGGCGGCGATGCGCAGGTCGGTATTGGAGGCGATGGCCTGGCGCACCAGTTCATCCAGACGCGCATCCTGATACAGCCGCCACCAGTGCGCAGGCACCGGGGCCGATACCGTGTTTACCGAGCGCCCGGCCAGCTCGCCCTGTAAATCCGGACGATTGATCGCGCCATCCTTGGGCAGTTGGTAATCCGGCCCGACTACCTGACAGGCCGACAGCACGGCAGTAAAACCGAGTGCGGCCACGCGTAAGGCACGTTTCATCGTGTGCGCTCCTGCGTATCGTCGATGATCGACACCGTTGCAGTACGCCCGGCGATCATACGGAAGTCGGCGGGCACGTCATCGAAGGCAATGCGCACCGGAATACGCTGTGCCAAACGCACCCAACTGAAGGCCGGGTTGACGTTGGGCAGCAGGTTCGAGCCGCTGCTGCGGTCGCGGTCTTCGATACCGGCAACGATGCTCACCACGTGGCCGGTCAGCCGTGCGTTGTCACCGATGACGCGAATGTCGACGCCCTGGCCGACATGAATGCCGTCCAGTTTGGTTTCTTCGAAATAGCCGTCGATATGGAACGATGCGGCATCGACCACCGATAACACCGGACGCCCGGCGGTGACAAATTCATGGTCGCGGGGCGCGCGGTCGTTAAGGTAGCCGTCCACCGGGCTGCGGATCACCGAACGATCCAGATTCAGCTGCGCGGCATCCACTGCGACCTTTGATTCACCGAGCGCAGAAAGGGCACGCGCTTCGCGGGACTGGCTTTCTTCCAGTTGCTCACGCGCCACCAGGTTGCCCAGGCCACGGTTACGCTTGTTCTCGCGGCGTGCCTGCTCCCAGGTTTCCTGGCGCTCGGCGACTGTCGCCTGCGCCTGACGCAAGGCCAGGCGGAAGCGGTCCTGATCGATGGTGAACAGCACCTGGCCCTTGTGTACGGGCTGATTGTCGGTGACCTCGACCTTCTGGATCAGCCCGGACACGTCCGGCGCGATCTGCACGATATCGGCGCGAATATGCCCGTCGCGGGTCCACGGCGCGTACATGTAATACATCACCATGCGCCACACAACGACGGCAGCCAGAGTGACAACCAGCAGGGTCAGGACCACGCGGCCCAGTGTCAGTATCGGTTTTTTCATGTCATCAGGTATCGACTTAGAGTATCCACGGCGCCGAGCAACAAAGCGTATAGACCTACGTTGAACAAAGCCCGGTGCCAGACCAGACGGTAGAAGTGGGCACGCGACAGCAGCGCGTGCACGGCGAGAAACAGCAGATAGGCGATGCCCATCATCGCCAGGAACGTGGGGATGAAGATCCCGCTGATATCCAGATCACCGATCACAGGGGCGCTCCATCGATGTTATGCGGCAGTTGCTCGGTCAGTTCGCCGCCCACGGTGACAATCTCGACCCCCGGCAACAAGGCCAGACGCAGGCCGCTGAGGGCGTGCAACAGGTGCAGCCGGGCCGGGTTGTCGCCCATCTCCTGAGCCGTCAACGAACGGCGTGCGCGGTCCATGGCCATCAGCAGGCCGCGGGGCGCGGGCAGCCTTTCACCGGCCTTGCGACAGTGTTTGAAATAGCCGCTGACTTCATCGATCACCTGACGCAACAGCACCTGGGCCGCAGGCGTGGCGCGTCGGGTGTAGGCCAGCAGGTCGAGCATGTTCAGCGCGACGCGCAATTCACGCAGGGCAATCCCGGTGTCCTGCGCGGTGAGTGTCAAACGCGGCAACTGCTGCATCAAACGGTCGAGCATTTGCACGCCCATGCGCCGGTGTTCGGCCAGAGACGCGTCTTCGCTAAGGCTGGCGATGTCACGCCAGCTGAAACGGGTCAGACGCTTGACCGCCAGTTCAACCCCGAACGGGCGGAACACCAGCGTCCAGATAAAGGCGAACAACAGCCCGGCAGGTCCGGCCAGGTTTGAGTTGAGAAAGTTCATGAAGTCCGCGTCGTAGGCGCTCTGAATGCTGATGAACGACGAGGTGTTGACGATGGTCAGCAGCGTGCCGAGAAAGAAACGCGGTTGCACAGTCAGGGTGCCGACGCAGATGAAGGGCACCGCAAAGGCCAGCACCAGCATCGGAAAGTCGTGCAGGTTAGGCAGCACCACGAACAGGTACAGGCTGGCAAATACCACCGAAAGCAGAGTCCAGAAAAAGAACCGGTAGATTTGCGGGGCAGGGTCGTCCATGGCTGCGAAGAAGCTGCACGACACCGCTGCCAGCGCCACGGCACTGGCGCCGTCTTTCCAGCCCAGCAGAATCCACAACACCGATGCAGCGATTATCGCCAGCACCGTCGAGGTCACTGAATAGAGCATCAGGCCGCGGTCCAGAAACGGCGTCAACCGACCCAGACGCCAGTGGCGATAGACCGCTCTCCATGATGACTGATCGTCTGTCTTGATCGCGTATTGCAGGGTCCGGCAATCCAGCCACAGGTCAATCCACTCGCCGAGCCTGAAAAGCGTGTTGGAGAGCAGCAGCTGATCGCGGTCGTCCAGTTGCGTAGAGTTCGGCTGAAGGCGTTCCAGCTCATCATGCAACTGTTGCCATTGCTCCCGTTGCGGGCCGTCGGCAGTGCTTTCAAGCCAGTCGCAAGCCTTTTGCAGCACGGGTTTCAGGCTGGCCAACAGCTCAGGCGTGCGTCGCTCCAGCGCCCACAATGCGTCATCCAGTGCATCGATGACCGGCAAGAGGTGGATCATCCGGCCGCGCAGCTCATTGGCGTTGCGTACGGTTTGCTTGCGTGCGCCCTCGTGGCTCAACTGGCCGATCATCATTTCCAGAGAGTTGAAGCTGCCAACCATCGAATTGCGCAGTGCGCCGATTTCCTCGGGCTGACAGGTGCGGCTGATAAAGCGCTGGCTGTAGGTCGAGGCGTCACTGAACCATTTTTCCGTGGTGGCCTGAAATACCGGTGCCAGACGTCTGGGCCAGAACATTGCACCCACGACGGCGGCGCAGATGATGCCGAGGAAAATCTCTTCGGTACGCGACACGGCGATGTCGAACACGGCCTGCGGGTTGTCGACCACCGGCAGGGAAATCAGCGGCATGGTGTAACCCGCCAGCATCAGTGCGTAGCTGTTGGCCGTGCGCAAGTGCAGGGAAAGGAACAACAGGGTGCCGGTCCACAGTCCGACCACGATGGCCAGTAGCAAGGGCGTCTGTACGAACATCGGTACCAGCAGCACCGACGCCGCTGCACCGGCCAGGGTGCCGGCGGCCCTGTACAGGGCTTTGGAGCTGGTCGGGCCGACAAAGGGGCTGGAGACAATGTACACCGTGGCCATGGCCCAATAGGGGCGAGGCATTTCCATCAACAGCGCGATGTACAGCGCCAGCATCGACGCGCCGAAGGTACGCACGCCGTAGAACCAGTCGCGTGCCGGTGGGACGCTGGAGAAAAATCCGTTCAAACCTGCCCCCCGTGCTCACCTTGTGCAGCCTCGGCGAAGGCCTGAAATACCCGCAAGGTGGCTTCGAGATCGGCAGGTTGAAGGCCCTGAAGCACATCCGCCCGCAGACGCGTCAGCTCCTGTTCTATCGAGCCTGCCAGCGCACGACCCTTGTCCGTAAGGCTGAGGGCCTTGGCGCGGCGATCATTGGGGTCTTCGCTGCGGCAGACGATGCCGGCCTTGCACAGCTGGTCGAGCAGGCGCACCAGTGTCGGGCTTTCCATGCCGGCCGCCTGCGCGACTTTTACCTGATGCACGCCGTCACCCAGGCGCGCAATGGCCAGCAGTGGCCCGGCACATGCTTCAGAAATTTCATAGGTGACCAGTGTGTTCTGGCAAATGCGTCGCCATTGGCGAGAGGCGGCTACCAGGCCGCTACTGACAGCGCGATGCAGTGGGTCGACAAGCATGAATCACCTGGGGCTGAGTCGTGAACAATTTAGTTAGGAACAATATTGTTAGGGAGGATATTAGTAGGATGCTAACTAATATCTCGTAACAAGTTCTTACAGTCAACCCGTAACTGCCCAGTGGTGCTTTTTGGGTCGCTGGGACGCCCGAAAGGGTTTTTTGAGGGAGAGTAGAGGCGATGAACGGCTGTTTGCGTCCGCTTTTAGCGGGGAAAGTTCATTATTTCAAAAAATAATTGCTACCGTTCGTCGGTAATAAGCCCAAAAATGCCGAGCTTTTACTCAGCCTCATTCAAAAAAATGGCGCGGCACCCGATAGAAGGGTCCTGATGAATCGCCGTCTGCAGCAAATGGATGGCAATCTGCCTTGTGTCGTGATCTGACATCAAAGTAGTGGCATCGGTCTTTTTGTGGCGGTTTATTGGCGTCATTGCGTTGTCGTTGCTGTTTAAAAAATAAACGATTGAGCCGATAGTCTGGTTGACCACAACGGGCCAGCACGCCCGTTCCAGAGCCATTCTGTCGGTGCGCAATGCGTACCTTGCGAGCTACTCCATGATCGACCTTGCCACCTGGAATCTTTCCGTCCCTGTCGGAAGTCCCGCGACCATCATCGAAACCCCCAAGTTGGTTAAGGGTTATCGGGATGGCTATTTTCAATCCGGGGATACGCTGTTTTTCTGGGCACCGGTGACCGGTTCCACCACAGAGAACGCCAAGTACCCGCGCTCCGAATTACGCGAGACGACGTCCGATGGCAGGGTCTTCAACTGGGCCTACTCAAGCGCTGACAATTTTCTGCGCGCGACGCTGGAGGTCGATCAAGTGCCTTCCACGGGCAAAATCGTGATCGGTCAGATTCACTGCTACCAGAGCACCGAGCCGCTGCTGAAGGTGGAGTACCAGTACAAGGAGAAGCTGCAGACCGGCAATATCGTCGCCAAGTTTCGTCGTACGCCAGACTCGGAAATCGAGGTCATTACCATTGCGCAGGGCGTGCCGCTCAACAAGCAGTTCAACTACACCATCAACCTGTCGCCCAGCGGCGACCTGACGGTCAATGCCTTCGACGCAGTCTGGTACGCCAAGCTGGATTCAGCCTGGGCCAGTAAACTGTTCTACTTCAAGGCAGGGGTCTATACCCAGGACAATACCGGTTACACCACTGAAGGCGGTTCGGCCACTTTCTACAAGCTGGCCATTGCCCACGAGAAAAAGAATTGATCGTTACGGTCTGGAAGATTCAGACCGCTGGAAATATCAGACTGAAGCAGATTCTGCCGGCGGCGGGTTGAGCCACTTCGACCCGCCCGCCATGCAGGTGCATGATTGCTGTAACAATGGCCAGCCCCAGGCCGTTGGAGTCCGAGCGCTCATGGCGCGAGGCGTCACCCCGATAGAAGCGGTCGAACAGTCGCGCGAGCGTGGCTTGTGGTAATACCGGGCCCTGATTTTCTACCTCGATTCGCCACTGACGATCAACTGCCGCAACACGAATCAGGATTTCGCTGTTTTCATTCGCATAGCGAATTGCGTTGGCGACCAGATTGCTCAGTGCACGGCGCAGCAGGATCGGGTCGGCCAGCAACGTGCCTTGTCCGCTGTGGCTCAGCCGCAGATTACGCTCTTCAGCCAGCCCTTCGAAATAACCAGCCACGCGTTGCAATTCATCGTGCAGGTCCAGCGGTTGGCGTTCCAGCGCAGCCTGGGCTTCGTCCGCTCGAGCCAGAAACAGGATGCTTTCCACCAGCCTTGAGATACGTTCCAGCTCTTCCAGATTGGAAGCCAGCAGGACCTGATATTCGTCGGCGCTGCGGTTCTGGCGCAAGGCAACCTGGCAGTGGCCCATCAGCGAACCGACCGGCGTACGAATCTCGTGGGCCAGATCGGCGGAGAACTGCATCAGGCGTCGATAGCCATCGTCCAGACGGTCAAGCATGGCGTTGAAGGCGTCGCTCAATTGTTGCAGCTCGACGGGCGTATCACGGCTGTCGAGGCGTTTGTGCAGGCTGGCGGGGGTGATTGCGGCGGCATGGGCAGCCATTCTTCGCAGTGGACGCAAGCCGCGACGCAGCAGTACATAACCCAGGGCTGCGGTGATCAGAAACGCCAGGGCCACGGCTATATAGATGCGCTGACGGAAGCTGGCGAGCATGGCCATTTCCTTGACCATCAGGTGCGCTGCCTGCAAATGTACTTCGACACCGTTGGACATCACCTGTACGGCAGCAGCGCGCAACGGCACGCCTTGCAGGCTCATGCCGCTGCGCAGGTCATCGACACGCAGCGGTTGGTCCTGCGCCACGGTCGGCAGTTCCGGCAAGGGCGCGTGCTGCGGGTTGACGGAGATAACCGGTGACTTGCCCGGCTCTCCGATGATGAAGATATCTTCTTCGCTGTCGAGCATGTTCTCGAACAGCTGCGGGCTGCCCTTGAGGTTGTCCATGGTCAGGTCATAGCGCAGCAGCTTGCGAAAGTGGTCCAGTCGCGCAAGCACGGCATGGTCACTGCGTTGCATCACTGTTGCTTCGATTGACTGATACAGATACAGGCCGGCACCGCTGACGGTGAGCATCGCCACCAGGGCAAATGCCAGGGTCGAGCGCAGGGTCAGGGAAGGCTGGCGTCGCATGGCCGTACCTCGCACACATAACCAATGCCGCGCACGGTGTGGATGAGCTTGACCGGGTAGGGCAGGTCGACCTTGCTGCGCAGACGCTTGATGGCGACGTCGACGACATTGGTGTCGCTGTCGAAATTCATGTCCCAGACTTCCGAGGCAATCTGTGCCCGTGACAGCACGTCGCCTTCGCGGCGCAATAACAGGTGTAGCAGGGCAAACTCCTTGTTGGTCAGCACGATGACCTGCTGCTGACGCGTCACGCGGCGGCGCAGCAGGTCCAGTTCAAGGTCGGCCAGATGAAAATGGTCTGCCTCGCGCACCACGCCCCGGCGCAGGATGGTGCGGATGCGCAGCAGCAGTTCAGTGAAGGAAAATGGCTTGACCAGATAATCGTCAGCGCCGAGCTCCAGCCCGCGAATCCGGTCCTGCAACTGGTCGCGAGCGGTCAGGAATAGCACCGGCACGTCCTGCCGGGCGCGCAGCACTTCGATGATCTGCCAGCCATCGATGCCTGGCAGCATCACATCCAGCACGATCAGGTCGTAGCGGTTTTCCAGTGCCAGGTGCAGGCCGTCGGCACCGTGCTGGGTCCAGTCCACCTTGTAGCCGGACTCACCCAGACCCTTCTTCAGGTACTCGCCGGTTTTGGTGTCGTCTTCAATCAGCAGGATATGCATCGTTTTGTCCGCTACGCTTTTGCCTGCACCCATGGTGCGCCGATGCCGGAGTCTAACCAGTTGCCGACGAGGTGTCCGGCGAATGACAAAAATGTCATTGCCCGGTCATTCTGCGGTGCCGGTAACGGTGCAAGGATGGGTTTCAGATATCAACTGCCAAGGAAGTACCGATGAAGACTGCACTCTCTACTACGTTCGGCCTGCTGTTGCTCAGCGCTGCTGTCATGACTCAGGCTGCTGACATGAAGGTGGTTAAACCGATGCGCGGGACCGTCGACAGCGTCAGCGCCGACACCCTCGATTTCACCACCCGTTCGGGTCAGCACGAAAGTATCAAGCTGACTGACAAGACCGGTATTCGTCTTGTGTCCGAAGCTGACTTCAAGCAAATCAAAGGCGACAGCTTCGTGGGTTCGGCTGCCATTCCCCAGGCTGATGGCACGTTGAAAGCGCTGGAAGTGACCGTGTTTGAAGCGAGCCTTAAAGGCAGCGGCGAAGGCCATTATGGTTGGGAAAACGCGGATGGCAGCACGGGCACCATGACCAATGGCACTGTCGGCACTCTGGCCGGGGCTGATGGTCGCACGCTGACCGTCAAGTACGAGGGGGGCGAGAAGAAGCTGGTGGTGCCACAGGATGTGCCTATCGCCTACGTTGAACCGGGCAAGGTCGACCAGTTGACCAAAGGCGCCAAGGTCGTGGTGTTCCCGGCTGACGACGGCAAGTCGGCACGCGGTGTGGCAGTCGGCAAGGACGGGTTTACCCCGCCGATGTAATCACCGCCAGGGCTGTCAGGGGCGCAAGGCTGCCCCTGACAGCCTTTTCCATGCCTGATCAGAGGGATCTCGACATGAAAACCCGCCCCATTCATCCGTGGCCGGTGCGCCTGACGCACTGGGTCAATGCCGTGGGCATGGTCTGCATGTTCATGAGCGGTTGGGCGATCTACAACGCATCGCCACTGATGCCGTTCACCTTTCCCAAATTCCTGACACTCGGCGGCTGGCTGGGCGGTTCCATTGCCTGGCACTTCGCGGTGATGTGGCTGTTGGTGATCAACGGCCTGCTGTATGTGCTGTATGGCGTGTTCAGCCGCCATTTCAAACGCGACCTGCTGCCGGTTCGGCCGTCCGAAGTGA
Source organism: Pseudomonas savastanoi (assembly GCF_020917325.1). Lineage (NCBI taxonomy): Bacteria > Pseudomonadati > Pseudomonadota > Gammaproteobacteria > Pseudomonadales > Pseudomonadaceae > Pseudomonas > Pseudomonas savastanoi. Next base: position 3,895,924 of record NZ_CP076652.1, on the reverse strand, counting down.
CGCGTGACATGAGTGACGCGTTGCGTTTTCGACTGGTCCACGTCAAAGGCCGTTACAACGCGGTGCAACGGCTGATGTACTGGCTGGTGCTGGCCATGGGTGTGTTGGTGGTGCTGTCCGGCCTGGCGATCTGGAAGCCGGTGCAGTTTCAGGGGCTGGTCAGTCTGCTGGGCGGATTCGATTTCGCCCGTTGGGTACATTTCGGGGCGATGACCGCCATCGGCGCATTTGTCATCGTCCATCTGCTGCTGGTCGTGCTGGTGCCCAGTACTTTGCTGCCGATGATTACCGGCGGCCGCCAGCCGAACGAAGACGGAACTGCGCAATCATGAACGAACCACGTAAACGCATCACTCAGCGTATCCGCCTGGAGCCCGCGCAGGAGCGTCAACTGATCGATATTCAGCGCCGCTCGTTTCTGCGCGCGGGGCTGACCGTGGGCGCGATGTCGATGCTCACGGGCTGCAACCTGCAGGATGGCGATCAGGTCGACAAGGTGCTGTGGGCCATGTCGCGCTGGAATGACCGGGTTCAGGCCTGGCTGTTCAACGGCCAGAAGCTGGCGCCGACCTACAGCAAGGCGCAGTTGACCAACCCGTTCCCGTTCAATGCCTTCTACCCTGAGTACAACGTGCCGGAGCTGGATCTCTCCGATTACCAGCTGGCGGTGTCGGGGCTGGTGCGGGACAAGCAGCCGTGGACGCTGGGGGCGCTGCGCAAACTGCCGCAACGCACGGACATCACGCGGTTGATCTGTATCGAGGGCTGGAGCGCGATAGGGCAATGGGGCGGTGTGCCGCTGAAGACGTTTCTGGAGTACATCGGTGCCGATACAACGGCACGTTTTGTCGGCTTCAAGTGCGCCGATCGCTATTATTCAAGCCTGGATATGCCCACTGCGCTGCACCCGCAGACGTTGCTGGCGCTGGACTTCGGTGAAGTGGCTCTGCCACCTGATTACGGTTACCCGTTGCGGGTGCGGGTGCCGACCAAGCTGGGCTTCAAGAACCCCAAGCACATCGTCGAGATTTTCGTCAGCAACGAGAATCCTGGGGGGTATTGGGAGGATCAGGGGTACAACTGGTTCAGCGGGATCTAGGAGCGGACGCAGAGCGTCCAGAAGGGCATTCGACGCAGAGCGTCGCACGATGGCGGTAGTTAGATTATCGTTCCTCACGCTCCAGCGTGGGAATACCCTTCGTGACGCTCTGCGTCACATGGCGGTTTTTTCTTTGTCAGGTGGCTTGAGGTTCGGCTCAGGTCACCTTTTCCCCCTCGGCGAGTGACTTTGACGGGGCAAAGTAACCAAACCCCCTCGCTCCTGTTTCCGGCCCGACTTCGTCGGGTTCCTTCGCTCTGGCACTGACGTCGCACTCTGCGTCGTCAGTGCCATCGCGTTAAAAAGCGCTTTCAGGCGCGGCGTTTCAGGTCAATTCAGGCCCAGTTTGCCGCGCAGGGTCGAGAGGTCTTCGGCGAGGGTGTTGACCGGGCCGACCAGGGCTTTGCGGTCGTTCTCTTTGACTTTGTCGTAGGTTTCAAAGCCACCGTCCTTGGTCTTGTACTTGGCCAGAATCTTGTCCACGGTGGCGAAGTTCTTGTCGACTTTGCTGGAGAAGGCTTTGTCCTGCTGCTCGATCTGCGGGCGGAACAGGTCGACGATTTTCTTCGCGCCGTCGATGTTGCCCTGGAAGTCATACAGGTCGGTGTGGCTGTAACGGTCTTCTTCGCCGGAGATCTTGGTCGCCGCCACTTCTTCCAGCAAGGCGGCTGCGCCACCGACGACTTTTTCCGGCGGGAAGGTCAGGTCGGCTACGCGCTTTTCCAGGTCCTTGACGTCGCTCATCAGCTTGTCGGCGATAGGGCCCTGGTCCTTGGTGGTGTTCTGCGAGAACAGCGCGTACTCCAGACGATGGAAACCGGTGAAGTCTTCTGCCGTGACGCCTTGTTCGTGGTCGTCGACGCGTGAGTCGATGGACGCGTCCAGGTCACTGAACAGTTCGGCAATCGGCTCTACCGACTCGTAGTACACGCGGGTAGGGGCATACAGTTTTTTAGCCGTCGCGATGTCGCCCTTCTTCACGGCATCGGTGAACTTCTGGGTATGGCTGACCAGTTCTTCGATGTTTTCGGTTACGTAAATCTTGTAGTCCGAAACCGGACCTACCAGGTCCAGCGGCGCGGTGGCGGCAAAGGCAGCCAGTGGCGTCTGGAGCAGGCCAAGGGTCAAGAGCAAAGCCAGGGGCGTCTTTTTCATGGGTGTCTTCCGGGTCTGGAGTGGGTAGGTCATGCGGTTTTAGTGGGCGAAGCAGCTGCCAGCAGCGAGCGGCCGATGAAATCCTGGTCACCGGTTACCCCCGGCAGGGTGAAGAAATAACCACCACCGACCGGCTTGAGGTATTCCTCCAGCGGCTCGCCGTTGAGGCGGCTCTGAACGGTTATGAAGCCTTTTTCCAGGTCGGCCTGATAGCAGATGAACAGCAGGCCCATGTCCAGCTGACCGTTCTTGTTCACCCCGTTGGAGTAATTGAACGGACGGCGCAGGATCAGGTTGCGCTGGCTTTCGGCGGTACGCGGGTTGGCCAGGCGGATGTGCGAATCCAGTCGGGTTTTCTTGCCTTCCGGGTCTGCCGCGTAGTTGGGTACGTCGGTCTCGACCTTGCCGTCCATAGGTGCACCGGTGCTTTTGCTGCGGCCGAAAATCGATTCCTGCTCCTGCAATGGCGTGCGGTCCCAGCGTTCCACGAAGTTACGGATGATTCGCACGGCCTGATAGCTGCCGTTGGCGGCCCACGCTGGCTCGTCGCTGCCCGGCTGCACCCAGACCAGCTCGTTCATGGTCTTCTGGTTGTTGGAATCCGGGTTTGCCGAGCCATCCCGGAAACCGAGGAAATTGCGCGCGCTTTCCGGCGGCTGGCCAGGCTTCTTCGGTGCCTGGGGCGGCACGGTGCCTTCCTGTTTCCAGCGCACCAGCAGCAGGTCAGGCAGGTTCTTGACGATGTCGCGCAGCGCATGGATGTTGCTGTCGGCAGTGTTGGCGCAGAACTGTATGCTCAGGTCGCCGTGGCAACTGGCCGGATCCAGCGCATCGTTGGGGAAACCGGTCATGCGGCTCAAGCGTTTCGGCTTGACCGGGGCCAGACCAAAACGCTCATCGAACAGCGATTCGCCTACCGACACGGTAATGGTCAGGTTGTCCGGGGTGACCACCGGGCCAAGAATGCCGGAATCAGGCGGTGGCAGTTTCGGATCAATCTCCGGCACCGGGCCGCCGGTCATCAGGAACGCGATGCGCTCATTGAGCGTGCGGAACAGGCGCTCGAGGTCTTCGCGGTCGGCGGCCAGCACGTCGAACGCGACCAGCATGCCTGCGGCCGGACGCGGGTTGACGATGCCGGTCTGATGCAGGCCGTGAAACTCGTTGTGGTCCTGAGTCTTTTCGCTGTTGGGCGCTTCGGTGACTTGCGCCGGCGTTGCGGCCAGTACGTTGCCGCTCAGGCTGCTACCAGCCAGCGCGGCACCGGCAGCACCGAGACCCATCAGGACACGGCGACGCTGTATTGAAGCGGGGGCGTTAGTAGCGTCTGGATTGCTGTCTGGGTTTTTCATCGTAGTGTGCTGTGCTCCAGTGAATCAGAGGTCAGAAAGGCCAAGTGCCGCGTCGATGCCGTTGAGTGCGTCAGCCAGTGCGCCAGCCTTGGCGGCGATTTGCCGACGCTGCGTCTCGTCCACCTGGTCATAGGGGAGCATGCCCCCATCAGCGGTGCTCAACGCATCAAGTGTGGTGTCCAGATCAGCCATGGCCGCATCGATCTTCTGCAGCAGATCGGCAGCACTGCGGGTCAACAACGGACGCAGCAGATCGACGATTTTGCGGGTTCCGTCCAGATTGGCGGCAAAGCCGTTGAGGTCGCTGTGGCTGTAGCGTTCTTCTTCGCCGTTGCTGCGTACGTCAGCCAGGCTGCGCATCGTGCGGGTGGCGATGGCGGCCAGTTGTTCGGGGGCCAGCGATTGCGCCATCAACTGCTGTTTGAGCTGAGTGACATCGGTTTGCAGGCGCTGCGCGACGGGCGACAGGCCCTCGACGCTGTGCTGATCGAACAATGCGTATTCAATGCGATGGAAGCCGGTAAAGCCCGGATCCTGTTCACGCTTCTCGTAGTAATCGGCGCGGGCGTTGATGGCGTTGTCCAGTTCCGAGAGGCGCTGAGCAGCCGGAGCAATACGCTGATACGCGGTGCGGGCGGGCAGGTAGGCCGCCTGAGCGGCGCTCAGGTCGCCAGCTTCAATGGCTTGTTGCAGAGCCGTCACGGCCTTGATCAGCGCCGAACCTTGCAGGCTCAGGTACACCCGGTATTCGGAAAGAGGGCCGATGAATGCGGTCATCGACGGGCGCGCCTTGGCTTTTGCATCGGACTCGGCGGTCGGGGTGACGTGCAAGGTCCCGCGCGGGTTGCTGAGCAGGCCGCAGGTGATCGCGTAATCGCCGGGTGCCAGGTTGGCATTGATCACCTGGCTCAACCCCGGCGCAATGTTTTCCCGCTCTTCAACCACCAGCACGCCATCGAGAATTTCCCATTCGACGGCGCGTTCCGAGCGGTTGACGATGCGGAAGGCATTCTTGCCCGCCGCCACTGTCAGCACATTCGGCTCACAGTTGCGGGCGTGAATATTGACCACGGTTTCAGTGCCGGCATTGGCCGCGCGCTTTTTTGCGGCGACCTGCGAGGCGTAATAGAACAGCCCGCCAGCGGCAATCATCAGGATCACCGAACCGGCGACAGCCAATTGCAGGACACGGGGCGGCCGGGCGTTCTCGGAAGGCCCTGGGGTACGGATAGACATGGGTGCCCTTATTCGTTCGTCACAGAAGATGTTTTCGGCTGTAGGGTCTTGCCGGACGCCGGGGTGTGCGGCATGAAGAACAGCAGCAGCGCCCCGATCAGGTAAATCAGGTAGACGCTCAAGGTGCTGACGGTCGGAGCGTCCTGGTAACCGAACATGCCGGCCAGTACCGAGCCGGCAGGCCCATCCATCGGCAACAGTGCGCTGATGTCGAAGACCACTTCCTGCAGATGATTCCAGATCCCGGCTTCATGCAAAGCCTGAACGGAATTGGCGAGAATGCCCGCGGCTACCACCAGAATGAACAGCCCGGTCCAACGGAAAAACAGGCCCAGGTTCAGGCGCATGCTGCCGCTGTAAATGGCTACGCCGAAGCCTACGGCCAGCAACAGGCCGAGCAGGGCACCCAGCGGTGCGCCCGAGCCTTCGCTCTGCTGGAACACCGCGAGCAGAAAGAATACGGTCTCCAGCCCTTCGCGGGCCACGGCGAAAAACACCATGGCGATCAGTGCGTAGGTCTGGTTTTTCGAGCCGGTGAGGGCAGCGTCCAGAGATTCGTGCAACGCGTGCTTGATCGAGCGGGCAACCTTGCGCATCCAGAACACCATCGAGCTTAAAATGCCCACGGCGATCAGGCCGACAATGCCTTCGAACAACTCCTGTTGCTTCTGCGGAAACTCGGCGCTCATCAACTCAAGCCCGCCACCGACGAACAGCGACAGCGCGGCAGCGAGGAACACGCCGATCCACACCGCAGGCATCCACTCGCCGCGGCCGGTCTGCTTCAGGTAACTGGCGATAATGCCAACAATCAGCGCGGCTTCGATGCCTTCGCGCAGCATGATCAAAAACGGAACGAGCATATCTCACCGGGTCAAAACTGTAGGGTGAACGTGCTTCAGCGAGCCATAAGCCGGAAACACTGCGTAACATAATGATACTCATTCTTGAATGCGGGTAGTTGTTTTTTATCTGCATCCCGGTTTTGGCAGGTTGTTCAGGTCAGGTTCAGCTGGGCTGGCTTGAGCGTAGTAAATACCGGGGGCGGCCACTGGGTGGCCTGACCTGCCCATTTCTATTTGGGAAAACACGATGTCATCAGAATCAGACGCACCTGGCAGCGAGTGCGCACAGCCAATTGACGCGAACGCTGCTGCACATGCAGAGGCGGTCGAAATGCTCAAGGCCATCGACAGTCGATGGGAGTCACTGATCAATCACGTCGGCCCCTGTCTGCACCCCGTCACGGCTGCGCAGGACCCATTCCAGGCGCTGATCAAGGCCGTCGCCTATCAGCAACTGCATGCCAAAGCGGGTGACGCTATGGTCATGAGGCTGCGCGCCCTGTTTCCAGACGCGGCTTTTCCGGCCGCGCAGGCATTGGTCGAACTGGATGAGCAGACACTGCGCTCCTGCGGTTTCTCGGCGTCCAAGTGCCGTGCGATCAAAGCCATTGCCGCGGCACGGGTCGACGGTCTTGTCCCCGATGTCAGCGCTGCATTGGCCATGAGCAATGAAGCGCTTGTCGAGCGCCTCATCCAGTTGCCGGGCGTAGGTCGCTGGACGGTCGAGATGATGCTCATTTACGGTCTCGGTCAGATGGACGTGATGCCCGCCAGCGACTATGGCGTGTGCGAAGGCTATCGACGGCTGTATGCTCTCGAACTCAAGCCGGGTCATAGGGAAATGGCCAGAATTGGCGAACGGTTCGGCCCTTACAGGACGATTGCCGCCTGGTATTTGTGGCGAGTACCGGCCAACTTCAGCGACATCGACTTATCTCGAATTTGAAAGCAAGACTCGGAGTGCCTGTGTGTTGCGGCAGGGATAGGCTCATCGAAACTCAAGACAGGCCATCAGCATGGAAAACATGAAAGGCACGTTGAAAACGCGCGCGCCACGAACCGAAGAGGATCCGCGCTGGGAGGTCCTGCTCAATCGTCGTTCAGGTGCGGGCGCTGACTTCGTCTACGGTGTGCTGACAACCGGTATCTACTGCAAACCCGGCAGCCCGAGCAAACTCCCAAAGCCGGAAAACGTCGTGTTCTTTTCTTCGGCAAGCGAGGCTGAAGCTGCCGGGTTTCGCCCATCGCGGCGCACTGGCAGTGATCAGCAAAGCGTGGACCTCAAGCATGCTTCGGCCGTTTCCGAAGCCTGCAGGCTGATAGACGCCTGCGACTCGATGCCCAATCTCGCTGCGCTTGCGGAGAAGGTCGGGATGAGCAGTTTTCATTTTCACCGCACTTTCAAGAAGCTCACCGGGTTGACGCCCAAAGCCTACAGCGTCGCTTCCTTGCGCTCGCGAGTGAAAGTCCAGCTTTCCCACGATGTGACCATCACCAGTGCGCTGTATGAAGCAGGCTTCAACTCCAACAGTCGATTCTATGAGGCTTCGCAGAAAATGCTGGGCATGAAACCTTCTGAATACCGCGCAGGCGGGACCAATGTCGATATCAGGTTTGCACTGGGTGAAAGCTCGCTGGGCTCGATTCTGGTGGCCAGAAGTCCCAAGGGTATCTGCGCCATTTCGCTCGGAGACGACCCCAATGTTCTGGTCGAAAAGTTTCAGGATCAGTACCCCAATGCCAATCTGATCGGCGGGGATGAAGAGTTTGAACAACTGGTCGCCCGGGTCGTGGGCTTTGTCGAGTCGCCTGCGACCGGCCTCGCGCTGCCGCTGGATATCCGCGGCACGGTTTTTCAGGAGCGGGTATGGCAGGCGCTCAGGGATATACCTGCCGGATCGACCGCAACCTACACCGATATCGCCACACGTATCGGTATGCCCAGCGCGGTTCGGGCAGTGGCGAATGCGTGCGGCACCAACACGCTGGCAGTTGCCATTCCCTGCCATCGGGTCGTGCGCAGCGACGGGTCGTTATCCGGCTATCGCTGGGGTGTCGAGCGCAAGCGCAAGCTGCTTGAAATCGAAGCTGCCGAGGGAACAGGGCTTCTTTCAGGGCTTTGAACAGCACCCTGACTCGCCGAGAATCCGGTAGGCCAGCCTTACCCGTTCTTCATTCGGATAGTTCTTGTTGGCCAGAATCACGATGCCGAGCTGTTTTTCCGGTATGAACGCGACATAGCCACCGAAACCGTTGGTTGATCCGGTCTTGTTGACCCAGACCGCAGATTGCGCTGCCTGCGGCGGCTCGATCACTTCGGTTTTGAGCGTGTTCAGCATGGCACTGGCGTTGCCTTCAAGCAGCTGCGCCAAGCCAACCGGCATCGGATACTGCTCCCAGATCAGGTCCTGAGTCATGCCGCCGACTTTGAAATAGCTGATCCGTGTGTCGCTGAGCGCGCGTTGCAGCGGCGCGTCGTATTGACCAGGCCCAAGGTTTGCCTCGACAAAACGGATCATGTCCCGAGCACTCGATTTCACGCCGTAGGCTTCACTCGCCAGAGGACCTGGGTTAACCCTGACCGGTTCGTCGAGTTTGTTGTAGCCCTGTGCATAAAGCGCCTGCTTTTCGTCCGGTACGGTCACGTAGGTGTTGCTCAGGTTCAGCGCCGGAAACAGACGCTGCTGGAGGGCTTTTTCATACGGCAGCTTCATGCTGCGCGCTGCAACCATGCCGAGCAGGCCCACACTGGGGTTGGCATAGGTGCGGTGGGTGCCGGGCAGGTAGTCGGGCTGCCAGGCCTTGAAATAGTCCATCAATTGGCGAGTGTTCTGCACCTTGTCGGGCACTTGAAGGGGGAAACCGCCTGCTGTGTGGGTGCCGAGGTGAAAGACCGGTATTTTGCCCAGACGTGTGTCATTCAATTGCGGCAGGTAGGTGTCGATGCTGTTGTTCAGCGACAACTGCCCATTGGCCTGCGCCCAGGTGGCCAGTGTGGCGGTGAAGGTTTTGCTGATCGAGCCCAGTTCGAACAACGTATCGCTGGACACCGGCTGGCCGGTTGCTTTTGAGGCGACGCCGTAGTTATAGAACTGTTGTGTACCGTTGCGGGTGACGGCGATGGACATGCCTGCAATGTTGTTTTTCTGCATCACCTGCTGCGCCGCTTGCTGCACAACGGTATCAAGGTCAGGTGCCGGGTCTTGAGCGCAGGCAAGGGAAGCGTTCAGCACAAGCGCCGCGCATAACAGTGTCTTATTCCATGGCATCACATGATTCCTTGTTGTTTTGGGTCGCCGCCGATCATCGAAGAACGCTGTTTTGAAGCCTTGCTGCGGTGGTCGGTGGCGGCGGGTTTGCGTAATATGCCTCCTTTTTTGCGCTTCCTCCACGGGGCGCGGTTCAGGTAACCCATGAAATCAATCCGTATACGCGCCGAAGTCCTGGCCGGGCTCACGACATCCTTTGCCTTGGTGCCCGAGTGCATTGCCTTTGCACTGGTGGCCCATCTCAACCCGCTGATGGGGCTCTACGGCGCGTTCATCATTTGTACGCTGACGGCCCTGTTCGGCGGGCGTCCGGGCATGGTCTCCGGTGCGGCCGGTTCGATGGCGGTGGTGATCGTCGCGCTGGTGGTGCAGCACGGCGTGCAATATTTGCTGGCGACCGTGCTGTTGGGCGGTTTGATCATGATCCTGTTCGGGCTGCTGCGGCTCGGCAAACTGGTGCGGCTGGTGCCTTATCCGGTGATGCTGGGCTTCGTCAACGGCCTGGCGATTGTCATCGCGATGGCGCAATTGGAGCACTTCAAGGTGGGTGAGTCATGGCTCAGCGGTACGCCGCTGTACGTGATGCTCGGTCTGGTGGCGCTGACCATGGCGATTGTCTATCTGTTGCCGCGCCTGACTCGTGTTGCACCGCCTGCGCTGGTGGCGATCCTGAGCGTCGGGCTGGCGGTTTATTTGCTCGGCCTGCCGACCCGCACCCTGGGCGACATGGCGCACATTGCCGGTGGCCTGCCGGTATTCGCCATGCCGGACATTCCGTGGAGCCTGGACACCCTACGCATCATCGCCCCGTACGCCATCCTGATGGCGCTGGTCGGTCTGCTCGAAACCCTGCTGACCCTGAACCTGACCGACGAGATCACCGAGACCCGCGGTTATCCGGATCGCGAGTGCGTGGCACTGGGTGCTGCCAACGTGGTGTCCGGTGCCTTCGGCGGCATGGGCGGTTGCGCGATGATCGGCCAGACGGTGATCAACCTCAGTTCCGGCGGCCGCGGTCGTGTGTCGGGCGTGGTGGCGGGTTTGATGATCCTGATGTTCGTGCTGTTTCTGTCGCCGCTGATCGAGCGCATTCCATTGGCGGCGCTGGTCGGGGTGATGTTCGTGGTCGCTCAGCAGACGTTCGCCTGGGCCTCGTTGCGTGTGCTGCGCAAGGTGCCGGTCAATGACGTGTTGGCGATCATTGCCGTGACCGTGGTCACGGTGCTTACCGACCTGGCCACTGCGGTGCTGTTCGGCATCATCATCGCGGCGATCAACTTTGCCTGGCAGCAGGCCCGCGAGCTGTATGCAGACAGCCATGTAGAGGCCGACGGCAGCAAGGTCTACCACCTGCACGGCACGCTGTTCTTCGCCTCGACCACGCCGTTTCTCGACCAGTTCAACCCGGCCGATGACCCGGCACAGGTGACACTGGACTGCCGCCACCTGAGTTTCGTCGATTACTCGGCCATTGCTGCGCTCAAGACCTTGCGCGAGCGCTATGCCAAAGCGGGCAAGCATTTGCGCGTGGTGCACCTGTCCGAGCGCTGCAAGCGGCTGCTCAAGCGCGCCGGCGTGCAGCACGCATGAGCCGCATTTAGGCCGTATGTCTTTTCTCTGATACCGAAGGTGTGTGCCTGATGGATGCCGTCTCCCCGCTGCAAGCCTACGAACGTGCCGTCCAGCGTGGTTTTCAGCCTGATCAGGCGCAGTTGCAGGCTGCCCGACAGTTGCAGGCGTGCTATCAGGCCCTGACCGATGCGCGGGGTCGGACACAGGGCGTCTATTTGTGGGGGCCGGTCGGGCGCGGCAAGACCTGGTTGATGGACCGCTTTTTCGAAAGCCTGAGCGTCCCGGCCCGGCGTCAGCATTTTCATCACTTCATGCGCTGGGTGCACAAGCGCATGTTCGAGCTGATGGGCACGCCTCAGCCGCTGACCGTGGTCGCCAAAGAGCTGGCGCGGGAAGTGCGGGTGATGTGTTTCGATGAGTTGTTCGTGACTGATATCGGCGACGCAGTGATTCTCGGCGGGCTGCTGCAGGTGATGTTCGAAGAAGGCGTAGTGCTGGTCTGTACGTCCAATCAGCCACCGGAAAAGTTGTACAGCCACGGCCACAATCGTGAGCGTTTCCTGCCTGCGGTCGCCGCAATCCTGAAATACATGAATGTGGTGGCGGTCGACGGCGGCGAGGATCATCGCCTGCACCCCGGACAGTTGCACCAGCGTTACTGGGTTGCGCAGGCCGGTCAGCCAAGTGCATTGAAGGCGATATTCGAAGCGCTGAGCGCTGGCCAGCCGGTTCACGACTCGCAGGTCATGCTTGGCTATCGCAGTATCAATGTGGTTCAGCATTCCGACACGGCCGTGTGGTGCCGCTATCGCGACCTGTGTGAGCAACCGCTGGCGGCGATGGATTTCATTGCGTTGTGTGATCGTTTCTCGGTGATTCTGCTTAGCGAAGTGCCGCCCCTCAGCGCCGCCCAGCGCGAGGCGAAGATTGCCCGTGGCACCGAGGATGGCGTGGAGCAGGTGACGGCAGGCGACCGCGAGCTGCCGCAGTTATCGCCCAACGACGACGGCGTGCGACGTTTCATTGCACTGGTGGATGAATGTTATGACCGGCGTATTCCGCTGTATGTCGAAGCGCCGGTGCCAATGGACGAACTGTACACTCAGGGTTATCTGTCGTTTGCCTTTCGGCGCACCCTGAGTCGGCTTCAGGAAATGCAACTGGAGCGTTTCACCGAGTCCTGAGCCTCAAGCTGCATCCCGACGGCGCTGGGCCAGCATGTGTTTGGCGCCTTCGATCATCAGCACCACGACGGCCAGCCAGATTGGCAGGTAAGTCAGCCATTCATCGCGGCCGATGCTCTCGCCCAGCAACAGGGCGACGCCTACCAGCAGCACCGGTTCGACATAACTGAGCAAGCCGAACAGGCTGAACGGCAGCAACCGGCTGGCAACGATGTAACTGACCAGTGCCGAGGCACTGATGACCCCGAGCACGGGAATCAGCAGGTACAGCAGCGGTGCCTGCTGGATGGCTTGCGGATGGCCGTTGGCGATAAACCACAGGCCGATGGGCAGCATCAGCAGCATGTCGAACCAGAGCCCACCGAGGTGGTCGGTCTTGAGCTTGCGTCGCAGCACGAAGTACAGCGGATAACCGCCCGCGACCAATAGCGTCTCCCACGAAAAGCTGCCCAGCCGCCACAGCTCATGGCCGACACCGATCATGGCAAATACTGCCGCGACCTTTTGCAGATACGAGAGGTGTTCGCCGTACACGATGCGGCCGGTGAGAATCATGCTCAGCGGCAGCAGGAAATAACCCAGCGACACCTCCAGGCTGCGCCCGTGCAGCGGTGCCCACATGAAGATCAGCAACTGTGCGCCCAGCAACAGCGAGGACAGCAGCAGCCCGGCTATCAGCAGCGGCTGCCGCCTGAGCCGACCCGCCAGTTCACGGACCCGCGTCCAGTCGCCGCTGACCCACATGAACAGCGTCGCGCAAGGCACGGTCAGCAGCATGCGCCAGCCGAATATCTCTTCACCGTCGAGGGGCGACATCAGCGAGGTATAGAAATACATGACCCCGAACAGCACGGAAGCCAGGATTGACAGCGCGACACCTTTGTACACAATGGCCTCTTTTGCGGATGCTCGGGCATGGGCTTGCGCACCGGTCTGGTGCGAACGGAGGCCAGTTTAGTGTGCAGGTGAGGAAAAAGCTCGGGTTTGCAGGCGCAATTTTGCTCAGGCAACGGGCACACCGTGGTATGTCCCGGCACCTGACAGGTCAGAGATGCATCAGCAGGATTATTTCAGCGTATTCCAGAGTGCATCGTCGTTGAAGTCGCGGATAACGCTTTTGGCTCCGGCCGCCCGAAGCTGAGCTTCGTCAAGCCCCGACAGCATGCCGAAGGTATGAATCCCGGCGGCGCTCGCCGATTGCACTCCCGCCAGCGAGTCCTCGAAAGCAAGCGCCTGGTCGGCCGTCACGCCCAGCAACTCCAGAGCTGTGAGGTAAGGCATGGGATGCGGTTTGCCGCGCTCCAGCTCGCCGCCGATCACAATGATTTCGAAGCGGTCGACAATGCCCAGCCCGGTCAGCATGGCCATGGCATTTTCGCGTGGAGCATTGGTGACCACCGCCGTGCGCAGGCCGCTTTGCCGAGCGTGGTCAAGGATACGCAGCACGCCCGCCACGGGAATCGTTTCACCCAGTTGAGCGCGAAACATTGCCTCTTTTTCCGCTGCCAGACCAGCGTATTGCGCCGCAGGAATATCGGGAAACAGACCGCCAAAAATCATGTCATCCGGAAAGCCCATGACATGGGCCTTGTAGTAGCCGATGTCCATCGAACGGTCCCAGCGGGCCAGCAACTGGTTATAGGCGTTCAAATGCAGTTCATCGGTATCGATAAGGGTTCCGTCCAGATCGAACAACAGCGCGCAAAGAGCCATTGGTTCTTACTCCTTTGAAGGTTCGGTAGGGTTGCCGACAGACCAGACGCCACGCAGGGCGGGTACCCACGGCAACATGAGAAGGGGGTAGACGATCAACAGGCTGAAGGCAGCTTCGACTCCGATTCGTTCGGACAGCAGCCCGAGCAGAAACGGTGCCAGCAGGAGCGCCACGCCGACCGCCTGTGACGCTTGCGTGCTGAGCGCGGAGCTTGCGTGGGGCGCAACGCGCATGGCGGATCCCAGGATCAGCGGAAAGAAGTTGCCCAGACAGGCACCGAGCACGAACGTGAGGATCGCGGTGCCGACCACCCCTTCGATCAACGACAGCACCAGCAGTGTAGCAATGGCGCTCAGTATCACCACGGTCAGCAATGTAAAGGGGGAAACCCGGCGCAGCGCATAGCTGCTGACCAACCGCCCGCAGACGGTGCCGGCAAAGTAAAGACTCATCAGCGTAGCGGCGACCGACGCGCTGGTCTGTACGTGGGTCTTGATGTATTCCGCGCCCCAGAACCCCACACCCCATTCCGCCGAGATGCCCAGAATCACCAGTGCCCACAGGCTGAGCCGAACCAGACGCTGTGGGCGCAGGCTATCGGCTATTGGCGACGACCCGGCCTGGCCGGGCATGGCCCGATGGATCGTCTGCGGTGCGCAAAACATGATCAATGCCCATGCGCTGATCAGCAGCGGAGCCATGCGCCACGACAGCCCGATAGCCGTCGCTGCGCCCACCAGCAGCGCGCCGCCCAGCACACAGAGGCCTGCTACGATGTGGGCTTCCACCAGTTTCGCGGCGGCCTGCTGGCCATAAAGTTTGCCGAGCATGGCCTGTCCGACAGCCATCACCAGACCTCCCGAGAACCCCATCAGTACGCTGCCGGGCAGGGTCATGGTTAAACCGCTGGCGATCGAAAACAGCCCGCTGGCCAGCACAATCGAACCGATAGCGATACGTCCGGTGCCGATGGGCAGTGCCCGGCTTTCCAGCCAGCGATACGGAATTCCGATCAGTACCAGCCCCAGCGCATAGGCGGCAAAATGCAGGCCGGTCCAGCGCAGATCAAGATCGAATTCGGCACGCAGAAACGGCATCAGCGGCCCGAGCATGCCTTGCTGAGCCCCGAACAGGCCGAACATCAGGTAAATCGACCAGGGCCGCCGCTCCGTTCCTGCTGGCGCAGACGACGAGGGCGGCTGCGTCGAAGGGATGTGGGCCATGTCGGTCATAGGCCCGCCTTTGTGTCGAACAGTGAATGCCAGCGTGCACAACGGGCGACCTTGGCATGGCTGGCCTCGATTGCATTCAGCGCCTTGAGATCGACGGTCGCCAGGGTCTCGCTCGAGACGCCGCCGACCACCACCTTGCCGTAGTGTCGGCTGATTGCAGCAGCGTCCGGCGAAAGCATCCAGCCAAGCGCCTGTACCGCCTGTTTCGCACGTTGCGAACCGGCGCGGCAGCCGAACACTTCGAACTCGTAACGACGTGCGTCATCGGGGACGCACCAGCGCAAGGAACTGTGCTGCGCTGCTGCGCGAGTGGCCGCCGTGGAAACCGTAACGCCGACGTATGCACGGCCTTCGGTCACAGCGTCTATCGGCGCTGTGGAAGACCCGCTGATCGAAGGTCGCAATTGTGCCACTTGAGCCAGCATGCCCCAGGCCCCCTCGCCATACGCTTCCAGCAACGCGCTCAGGTGCAGATAGCCTGCACCGGAGCGGCCCGGATCTGGCAGGGCAATGCGCTGCGCCCACTCTGGCGCGCAGAGCGCCTCCCAGGAGAGTGGCGGCGTGAGGCCGTGTGCGGCGAGCACTTCAGGATCAAAGCAAAAGGCTGGCACGAAGCCTGAAGGGCTGAACCAGCGCCGGTCAGCGGCAATCGCCTGTGCAGGCAAGGTCGAGCAGTCAAGCGCGTCAAGAATCAGCAGCTGTGAGTTCAGTGCGGGATCAAGCAAGGCGGTGGCCGCAGTTCCCAACAACAGGTCCCAGTCGCCCGCCGTGCCGTTGCTCACGCGGTCGATCAGCTCTGATGTGGACCAGCGAGAGAGGCGCACGGGCACCCCGATATGCTCGCTGATGCCTGCCACGAACTCGGCCAGTTCGGCATTTTCCATCGAGCTGATAGCGATAAGTTCATCCATGTCAGGCCTCAATCCAGCAGTCCATGCAGTTTGGCGTATTGCAGCAGCATGATGGTCTTGCCGTCGCAGATCGCTCCGGTGTCTATCATCGCCAGCGCTTCGTCCAGAGGCAATTCAAGAACCTCGATTTCTTCGCCTTCCGCCTCCAGGCCACCTCCGTCGCTCAGCTTGTTTTCGTCGAAATATTCACCGACAAAAAAATACAGACGCTCGGTCACCGACCCCGGGCTCATGAACGCCTCGAACACCTTGCGCACTTCCTGAATGCGATAACCGGTTTCTTCCTCGGTTTCCTTGCGGATACAGGTGTCTGGATCGTCACGATCCAGCAACCCTGCGCAGGTTTCGACCAGCATGCCATCGTGCTCGTTGACGAACGCGGGAAAGCGGAACTGCCGGGTCAGGACGACGGTCTGCTTCAGCTTGCTATAGAGCAGGATGGTTGCGCCGTTGCCCCGGTCGTAGGTTTCGCGGGTCAGTGTGCGCCACGTGCCGTCGCGCCCCTGAAAGTCATACGTGGTCTTGCGCAGTACGTACCAGTTGTCCGAGAGCACATCGACCTTTTTGATTCGTACCCGGTCCTGGGTGGTCAGCGCCTTGCTCATGCTTTCGCTCCCAGGTGAGTGGCGTAGGGAGCAACTGTCAGCAGGCGTGCGACCATTTCCGGATCACGGTGCTCGGGGGCGGTCATCACCGCCGTATCCAGTGCATGATCGCACCCGGATGAACAGGCCCCCTTATGTTCGCCCAAACGCGTGACGGCTTCGGTGACCAGACGACGGGTCAGTGCGAACGTATCAGCCATTCTCTGGGCAACCAGCGTCGCGTTGACCTCCTCATGGGATTCGTGCCAGCAGTCGAAGTCCGTGGGGATGGCAATCATTGCGTAGCAAAGCTCTGCTTCACGCGCCAGTTTGGCTTCCGGCATTGCGGTCATACCGATCACGGTGCCGCCCCATTGGCGATAGAGACTGGATTCGGCACGCGTCGAAAACTGCGGCCCTTCCATGACCACGTAGGTGCCGCCATTGAGAGCCTGTACATCAGCGGTTTCTGCAGCGCTGGCCAACACCGAGCGCATGCGCCCGCACACAGGGTCGCCAAACGGTACGTGGCCGACCAGGCCCGGGCCGAAAAACGTCTTGTCACGCTTGATCGTTCGATCAATGTATTGATCGATCAGCACGAAACTGCCTGGCGGTGCGTCGTGGCTCAGACTGCCCACGGCACTTACCGATAACAGCTGAGTGCAGCCGACACTGCGCAGCGCGGCGATATTGGCGCGCACGTTGATGAACGCTGGCGGGATGGTGTGCCCGACACCGTGGCGCTGTACGAAAGCCACTGGCACATCATTGAGGGTGCCCAGCGTGACGGGGGACGAGGGTTTGCCGAACGCCGTTTCGCACTCGACAAGCTGTATGTCTTTCAAACCGGGCAATTGCTGAAGGCCACTGCCGCCGATGATGCCGATACGTTGAGTCTGCTGGTGAGCCAAGGGGGTATTCATACGCTGCCTCTGGTCTTCAAGGTGGTTTCGGGGTGTCCGGCAGTCACCAGACGCTCATACAGTTCGGAAAGCGCGGTGGGTGCGCTGCCGCGTCGCAGCAGCAGGCCTTCACTGGCGTTGTTGCTGTAGCGTGGTTCGTGAATTTTCAAGTGCCGGTCAATCGCTGGCAGGTAGTTCCAGCGCACGCCCGGGTACAGCGAGTGCGCCAGATGGTAGGCATCCGATGTTGGCGCGATGAACACGCGGATCAGCCATCCGCTAACACCGAAATAATCGGTGGGGCGGCCTGCCAGGTACTCAAGATCGCGGCGGTCTCTGGACGTCCCTTCGACAAACCAGCGGTGCTCGGTGAGCAGTGACACCCAGGCAAATACCGGGTATGAGGTCAGCAATGGCACCAGCCAGCCAAACAGCACGCCTTTCCAGCCGCCTGCCCAGTAGAGCAGGGCGGCAACCGTCATCAGGCACAGCACACGGACCGCTGTGGTCAGGTGCGAGTGATTCAGCAAACTGTTGCGCGCCATGGTGCTCAGATTGACCCAGGCACCCTGAGGCGTCAGCGGATAGAGCAACAATGAATGAAATTTTCCGGGGGATATTCCGGCCACGTAGCCACCTGCGTGTACCCGCGCGCGGTTGGGGTCAAGATGCGGATGATTGGGGTTGCGATGATGTTCCAGCGTGTGGGTCTGGTGTCGGCTGCGCATGTCGCGTTTGAATGCCGGGAACTGATAGAAGATGTTGCTCAGCCACCACTGCCATTGGTGATTAGGGCATAGCGCAAAATGCACGGCGTTATGACCGAACTCCTGCAGCGCCCGAAACCGTCCGCCGCTCCAGAGCACGACCAACAGCCATGTCAGCGGTGACGAGTAGAGCGATGCGAGCAGTACGGCGGCCACGATATCCAGCCATGTCCAGATGAACGGCAGCGGCGCAAGCCATTCATCCAGCGGTCGGTAGTAGTGCTCCTTGCGGTCGGGAAGCCTTGGTATCAGACGCAGCAATCGCAATATGCGCTGCGTGTCGCGGTAATAAAAAGCCACGGTCGCACGCAAAGCCAACGCAGTGGCGATCAGGGCAGCCAGAACAAGGTGCGATGTGCTCATGGTGCTCATGGTCAGGCACTCCCGGTCTTGGCGAGCAGGGCGTGACCGTGCGTGAAGCGCTCAAGCAGATCGCCCAGGCCACTGAACAGCGGGGCGCCGCTGAGCTGCAGGCGTTGGTAGTCCTGATGACCTGTCGAAACCAGAACCGGTGACCAGCCCACTGCCTGCGCGACGTCGAAATCATGCAGCGTATCGCCGACAAACAAGGTTCGTGAGGCGGGCGTGCCCAGTTTTTTTTGCAGCACTACGGCTTCGGCCGTTTTGCTGGTGGCCTGGTTATGGCTCAGACCGACGACATGCTCGAAACTGTCAAACAAACCCTTGGCTCGGAGGGTTTGTACCAGAACGTCGCAGTGCGATGCCGACAGGATCGAAACGCCGATCCCGAGCTGGCGCGCCGCATCGAGAAACTCGATCACGCCCGGTTGCAGCGGGCATTGAGCGACATTTGCGTCAAAGTGTTCGAGGTAGTGTTTGACGATGACAGAAAAGGGCACACGGTCCAGATCAAAGCCGAGCGACGCGTAGAAACCGGCAATCGGAAAATCGAACCTGGCCCGATATTGCTCGGCGGTTACAGGCGCGACACCAAAATGCTCGCCGCAGCGATTCACGGCGAAGACAGCAAGATCGATGTCGTCGATCAAAGTACCGTTCCAGTCGAACACCACATGCTCGATGCCGGAAAAATGCAGGATATCGTCAATCATTGTCGAGTATTCCGAGAAAGTAGGGCGTTAAGCGCAATGCGCGACACAATTGCCGGCGCATAAACCCGGGCGGGGTTGACCACCAGATTGGTCACTCCGATCTGTGTTTCCAGTGCACGGCGGTTGTCCGCCGAGAGCGAGCCCAGCCCGGCACCGTACCAGTGGTCGAAACGGGTGCGCCATGTGCGTTCCCCCGAGGTTTCCGGGAAACGAAAGTCTTCGGTCGTGGCCATGTTCCAGGCACCGTCGACGACACCGCACAGCAAGCCTTGCAACTGATGGCAACCGAGCGAGCGGTCCAGCAGTGCATCAAGGCGTTGATCGATGCAGTCGGCTTCAAGCGCGCCGATGGTCATGCCCTGGCTGTAAAGCGGATTCATGCTGCTCAAGGCATCACCCACGACCAGCAAACCCTCTGGCCAGCGCTCGAGACGGTCGTAATGAGTACGGCGACTGCCGGGCATTCTGAAGGTAAAGACCTCGGACAGTGGCTCGGCCTCGCGGATGACATCATGGATGTCTGGCACAGGCAGGCCGGCCAGTGCCTGAAGGAACTCGTCCGGATCCTTGCCGGGGAAGTTGCCGAACCAGCCACCGGTGGTGACCATCCAGCGATCGCCCTCGATCGGGCTGATGACCCCCATCGAACGTTGGGCCGGAGCGGTCGGCAGCACCAGCAGTACTTGCCATTGTTCAGCGAAGGCAGGCAGCCGTTTGTAGATGCGCGATGCGTAGCCCAACTCGGTCTTGACCACGCTGTTCTGCACGCTGCCAAAGCCTGCTTCTTTCAGCCAGGAAGGCATGTGCGTGCCCCGGCCACTGGCATCCACCAGCAGGTCGCAGGACAGGCTGCGCTCGCCCGAGCCGTCATCAATGATGACGCCGCTTACCTGACCTGGCTTTTCAACACCTGCAAACTCGATACGCGTTACCCGCGTACCCGAAAGAACAGTGACCTGCGGGACTGTCGTCAGGCAACGGCGCAACTGGTTGTCGATGAGCCTGCGGCTGCAGTAGTGAGCCTCGATACCGCTGCGATAACGATTTTTCCAGCGGCCGCGCTGGTACCACTTCACATCATGTCCGAGGTCCGCTACCTGAGCGCCGTTTTGTTCAAGTGCGCTCAGCAGGCCCGGGAAGATCCGCTCCATGATCTGCTTGCCGCGTAACAGCAACAGGTGCACATGATGCTCTTGAGGGAGGCTCTGACGCGGCCCCGTCTCGTCGTGAAAGTCGCCTTTCTCGACAACGGTGACACGCTCGAAACGGCGTGCCAGTACAGCAGCGGTCAGGCAGCCTGTGACACTGCCGCCAATCACTACCGCATGGCCCGAACGCAGGGCCGGTTCAACCGGGAGAGTAGTCATTGAGCACCTCGGCGATGTAATGCAGATCGTCGTCCAGCAGGTTCGGATGCAACGGCACCGTCGTCAACGAACGCAGCAACCTGGCAGCGTTGGGGCAATCGCGGTGATACCGGGTCAGCAGCGGCAGTTGATAAAGCGGCTGGTTGTCATATTTGCCGATGTCCGATTCGATGCCGTGGCGTTGCTGGTAGTGCACCAGTTGGCGACCGTCATGCCCCACCGATTGCAGTAGCAGGGAATAGGCATTGACCGCGCCGCCTTTGACGACAGGCAGCTCGCGAAACGCCGGGTTGTCGAGCATTGATAGAAGCTGTTCGCGGTTGCTCATGCGGCGTTCAAGATGCGAATAGAGCTGACGCGAGCGCGCCAGCCCCAGTGCTGCCTGCAGACCGCCCAGTTTCAGGTTGATGCCCAGCGATTCGCCCGTCAGGTTGCCGAAACGGGTATAGGCACGGATACGTCTGGCCCGGTCATCGTCATCGGTCATCACGAAACCGCCTTCGCCGGTCGAGATGAACTTGCAGTCATGGGTGCTGAAACAGCTGATATCGCCATGTCGCGCGAGCCACGTGCCGTCCAGCCGGGTCATGTGGGCGTGGGCCAGGTCTTGAATCAAGGTGATACCGGCTTGTTGCAGAAACGCCCAGGTGTCCTTTGAGCGGATCGGATACCCCCACATGGGCACTTCGATGACTGCGCAGGTACGCGGGCCGATACAGCGCTGCAGGTCTTCCGGGTCCAGACCGAAGCTGTCCGGCGCGACATCACAGAACACCGGCACAAGCCCCAGCGAGAGAATCGGCAGGACCGTACAGATCGGGCCTGTCGGTGCAACGATGACTTCATCGCCCGGCTTGAAGTCGACGCCGGCAAGCGCAGCGGTTACCGACGCCGCACCCGAAGAAACGGCGATCACATGCCTGATGCCATACAGCGCCGAAAGTGCTGCTTCGTATTCGTCGACCACCTGCGAAGTGCCTGTCAGGCCCGAATGCAGGGCGCGCTCCAGCTCATGCAGGTCATCGATCGAATGCATCGGCCCTTTCTGGGTAATGGTGCGCATCTGGGTAATGGTTCGCAGGTTCATTGCGCCACCTTGATTCCTACCAGGTCCCACAGCGCATCGTCTGCAAAAACCCGGTCGACCATTCGCCGGAAGTTGGGAAACATCTTCAGGTCTGCGGTTTCCTGCTGGCTGAAGAAGCGCGCATGCTCGACTTCCCTGTTATCCGGGCAGGCAAGCAGACTGGTCGCCGTGACATAAATCAGGTCCAGGTGATAGTGCGGGCCGCGTTTGTCGTCGATGTATTCGCACAGCACTCTGTAAGGCTGATGCAGTACGGTGACATCGGTTTCGACGTCGGCGAGCTCTTCATCGCGCTCGCCGAGCAGCTCGGCATGAATACCGGTTTCCTCGAAAATTTCCCTGAGCACTGCGACGTCCGGGGTTTCTCCCTGTTCTATGTGCCCGCCCGGGTAAAGCCAGACTCCGAGCTTGCGGTGATGCAGCAGCAGCATCTTCCGTTCCGGGTTCAAGACGAACCCGGACGCGGTGAAATGCCGATCCAGTTGTGAGCGATCGAGTGGTTCGGTCATTTATGCGGCACCATACTGGTTGATGCGATCAGCCATGTAGTCGAGTTCCGCCCGGGTAATGTCCGGATGCACCGGAATCGTCGTCATGCCAGCCAGCAGCGCTTCCGCATTCGGGCATTCGTTGCGGTACTGCGCGAGTGCCGGAAATTCATAGAGCGCCTTGCACCCGTAGCGCTTGATGTCGGACGGGATACCGGCCTCGTCGAGGTAGTCGATGAATGCACGGTTGTCGGCGAAGTGCAGCTCAAGGTTCAGGAAGTAATAGTTGGGCACACCGCCCTCGATGATCTTTTTCTCCCGGACCTTGCTGTGGTCGAGCCTGGCAAGAAAGTAGGCTGCGTTCTCTCGGCGTTGCTGGATCTGGCCCGTCAACGATGCAAGGCGGCTGCCACCCAGTGCCGCTGGCAGTGCCGCGAGTTTGTAGTTGAGGCCGAAATCCTTGCCATTGAGGTTGCCGAAACGACTGTAGTCGCGGCAGCGCTGCGCCAGTGCATCGTCGTCGGTGAGAATGAAGCCGCCTTCACCGGTTGCCAGTGGCTTGCGTTCATGGGTACTGAAGCAGGACAGGTCGCCGAACTGCGACAGCGGGCGGCCTTCCAGGGTAGTGCCGTGCGAATGAGCCAGGTCCAGAATGAGTTTGATACCCAGCTCGTGGGTCAAGGTGCGCAACTCGTCGACTTCGGTCGGATAGCCCCACATCGGAATATCGATGATGGCCTTGGTGCGTGGCGTTATCCGCGCTTTTATCGACACAGGATCGGCGCCAAAACCGTGGGCCCGGGTGTCGACAAAGATGGGGTTGGCCCCGGCCGCGATAATCGGGTAAATCGTGCACAGCGGGCAGCTTGGGGTCAGCAGAACGTCGTCGCCCGGACCGACACCGGACGCATAAATAGCCACGCTTAACGCTGCGCCGCCTGACGATACGGCAATGGCGTGTTGTGCTTCGAACCAGGCGGCGAGCTTGCTCTCGTACTCACCGACCACATCGCTGGTGCCCGACAGTGGGCGTTCCAGTGTCAGTTGCATGGTCAGCAGGTCATCGGCGTAAACCGGGCGATATTTATCCGAGACAGCAGGTCGAGCAGTTGCGCTATTGGAAAGACTGGACATTTTTGCAAGCTCCGAAAACAGGCATTGGGTTGGCGTAGAGGGTCAGGCACTCAGAGCAAGGTCTGGTCGAGCCATGGCGTCTGCATTACAAATGCTCTCGATGACCTGGTAGGTCGGTCGCAGGCTTTCGAAGCTCGCTTCATAGGCGGTGTTGGTACGAACGGAATGGAAAAACTGTTCCAGCTCGCCGAAGTAGCCGCTGCGCTCATACCCGGAATCAAGAGGCCCCGGCTGCCATGCGCCTCTCCAGCGTTTGCCCGGACCGGTAGCGCTGGTGCCGTGTTCCGGCTCGTGCATGGTGATGTTCCACAGGTTATTGAGCTCGACCATCATCGAGTTCGAACTGACGATCTTCATGTCGAATTCGAAGTAGGGGAACATGGTGCCGCTGAGCAGGCTGACACTGGCACCCGTGGTGAATTGCAGCTCCAGACTGACCAGCAACGAATCGCCATGACGCTGCACTCGGGATTCGATATCACGCAGCTCGCCGCCGCCGAACGTGACGCCCAGGTCGATCGTATGAATGGCCTGGGCGAGCAGGAAAGACCTCAATGTCGAATCGAGGCCCCAGAGTGGCGATGTGGGCTTGCTGGCGTAGTGGTTGAGCTGGATATGCACGATCTGGCCGAATTGCTCGGCACTGGTCATCTGGCGCAACTGGCGCATGGGCTTGGCAAATTTGAAGTTCATGCCGACGCCGGTGATCACTTTCGCGCGGCGACTTGCATCGATCAGCTCTTCCAGCTCGGCAAGGGTGAAGCAGGGCGGCTTCTCGACAAAAACATGCACGCCTTTGGCCATCGCCTTGAACGCAAGATCGCGATGAGCCTGCGGCGGGCAGGCCATGACAACGGCATCGAGTCCGGCTTCTGCGAGCATGTCGTCGAAATTGTCCGTGATCATCACGTTCGATACGAAACGATTGATCTGCTCGGCTCGACTGCGATCACTGTCGCAGACCGCCACAATACGAATGTCCGGCATTTGCAAAAGCGTGGGCAGCAGATTTTCCTGCATCTGTGCGCCGAGACCAACGATGCCAACTTTGAGTCCAGTCATAATCATCTCCGTCTTGAAAAGTCAGATGTAGTTCATTGGAAAACAAGGGTGAGCGCGTACACGAATCCCGTGACGGATTACCCGCAGGGCAAACCGAATGAGTTCGATGTTCGTCTTGAGTCGGTAGAGCCGGGCAGTGATGCCCTAAGGTGTGGGGTCAGTCTGGTAGCGAAGGCTGCCATCGCTTGTTGCAGACAGGCCTGTGACGGGCGTCATCAGGTCAGGGCCGTGGGGAGTCCGGGGTATTCTGGACAAACCACTGTGCTGGCTGCCTGTCAGGGTATGGACATGAAAATCGAGGGGGTTCAAGAAACCGGAACGCCGGGAGCTTTTGTTGTTCTGACTGATTCCAGGGAGGATCAGTACACGTGCGCAGTGCTCATGCGGGGCAGCGAGCGGGGAGTGACAGCTTTCGTTCGGGCAAGTATTCATCTATTGAATCCTCCTTGAACATCCGATTCTTCCATGGCCGCTGAGTGATCCTGCAGGGAACATCTCAACAGTTAGTTGCACTAACCTAGTGCGGAAATGAATCTACCCCAGCCATTTGTGCATAGCAACCAGCGGCCATAGACCGAAAACACATAAGGAAATGTTATGCAGATTATGCTTTGGTATTAAGTTTTATGAAACATTTAGCAATGCTTTTGATATTAAAGGACTTTTCCAGATTCTTTTTTTCAAATACTGGCTTTATGCCTTCTTTGGTTAATGGAATTATTCATGTTCAAAAGCGTTTTGGAACCTGCTCGAGGTGAGCGCCTGACATATGTTTGTTTAACTAATCAGTTTTTGAAATGCCGGGTTGTCGACTCGGTGCAATCCGATTCCAAAAAGGAGCATGCATGACCTCTTTCAGCACCGCAGCCCAGGATGCCAAGGCTCGGGCGGAACAATCCTCAACGCGTATAGCGTTTTTCATTGCCGGTTTCAGTGTGGCGTCCTGGGCGCCACTGGTGCCTTACGTCAAACAGCGGATGGGCCTTGATGAGGGCACGCTCGGGCTTTTGTTGCTGTGCCTCGGCGTAGGCTCGATTCTCTCGATGCCGTTGGCCGGTGCGCTGGCTGCGCGGTTTGGCTGCCGGCGGTTGTTGGTCTGCTCGACGGTATTGATCTGTCTGTGTTTACCGCTATTGGCGACGATATCCAGTCTGCCGCTACTCATCGCCACGCTGTTTCTGTTTGGCGCGAGCATGGGGGGTTTGGATTGCACGGCCAACGTTCAGGCTGTGATTGTCGAGCGTGCCAGCGGCAAGACCATGATGTCGGGGTTCCATGGCCTGTTCAGCCTTGGCGGTATCGTCGGCGCTGCCGGTGTAGCCGGTCTGCTCAGCCTGGATATTTCACCTTTCCAGTCGATGCTCGTCGTGGTGATGCTGACCTTGATGGCGCTGGCCAAGGCCGCTCCGAACCTGTTGCCTTATGGCAGCCCGTCCGACGGACCTGCCTTTGCGATCCCGCGTGGCGTGGTGCTGTTCATCGGTCTGCTGTGCTTCACCGTCTTCCTGGCCGAAGGTGCAATGCTGGACTGGAGCGCGGTGTTCCTGACGTCATTGCGCGGCGTCGAAGCGTCCTACGCCGGGCTTGGCTACGCAGTCTTTGCGGTGACCATGACGCTGGGGCGGCTGTCTGGCGACGCCATTGTGCGGCGGGTCGGCTCCAACCGGGTCATCATTCTGGGCGGCTTGTGCGCTGCGGGTGGCCTGGCGGTTGCCACGCTGATTCCGGTCTGGCAGGCGGCGTTGCTGGGTTACGCATTGGTGGGGGCAGGGTGCTCGAACATCGTACCGGTCTGCTACAGCGCGGTCGGTCGGCAGAAGACCATGCCGGAAAGCGTGGCGATCCCGGCGATCACCACGGTCGGTTACGCCGGGATTCTGATTGGTCCTGCGGCAATCGGTTTCATCGCCCATGTCAGCAGCCTTGAGCTGGCGTTCATGATCGTTGCCGTGATGTTGCTGGGCGTGGCAATAGGCGGCAGCAAACTCAGGACCTGATTCTGACTACAACGTGCGCGCCATCCCCGACACCCGGATCGAACTCCCGGGCTGCTCGGGGATTTCCGCGCGCAGTCGTGACGGGCTGCCCATGTCCTCGCCCTGAATGATGTCTATCAGGCCACCGTGCGGCCAGCCTGTATCGCGCAGATAACCCCCCAGGGCAGCCGTGGCCGCACCGGTAGCCGGGTCTTCATAGACGCCACCGAAGGCAAACGGGTTGCGAGTGTGGAACAGCTGTTCGGTTTCGGCCCATACCAGCAAAATAGTCGCCCAGCCTTCGCGTACCATCAGCTCCCGACCGGCCTGCTGGTCATAGTGCATGGCCTTGAGCTGCGCCCGGTTGTGCAGCGCCAGCACCAGGTGCCCGGCACCGCCGTTGATGTGCGCTGGCTTGATGCGTTCATCCAGATCGCTGTGCGTATAGCCGAATAGCGCCAGGGCTTCTTCCAGCAACTGCGCACCGATCGGCTTGCTGAAGGTCGGTGGCGATTGCAACGCTGCCGAAGTCAGAGAGCCTTGCGCATGGCCCTCGACAGTGATCTGCGCCTGATTGAGTATCAGGTTGAACACGCCGTCGCCTTGCCGTGCCGCCAGCGCTGCGCCCAAAGCGATGGTCGCGTGTCCGCAGAACGGGACCTCTGCCAGCGGCGAGAAATAACGCACCCGCCAGCAACCTTCCACGGGAGCGGCAAACACGGTTTCGGAAAAGCCGACCTCGGCGGCAAGCTGCTGCATGACGACGTCATCGGGCAACGCATCGCCAATCCACACGCCTGCCGGGTTTCCACCGCGATCGCCATCGCTGAATGCCGCCAGTTTGAGTATTTCAGTTGTCATTGAAGGGTGTCCTTGCCGTGGTCAGTGGGCGACAGTGTGCAACGGGGCTGATTTGATAATCCAGTGAGAAGAACTGATGCAGTGCATCTATATGGCTGATGCCTGAGCGCCTGCGCAGACGTCTTCTCTCAAAGCACCTCACACCTTGCCATACGCCGCTGCACTACACGTTCACGCAGTGCGTCATAGGCCCAGTTGAACAGCATGGTGTAAGGCAGAAACATCAGCAGCAGGCCGATATCCAGCCAGAATGCTTCCATCAGGCTGATCGTCAGCCACCATGCGGCCAGTGGCACGACGGCCAGAATCAGTCCGGCTTCGAAACCTGTTGCGTGCAGCACGCGAGTGGTCAGGCTCATGGCAAACCCGTACCTGTTGCGCAGCCTGTCGAACAGGGCGTTGTAGAGCATGTTCCAGAGCATGGCGATGGTGGAGATCATCACTGTCATGGCCCCCATCATTGCCAGCGAATGGTTCATGAGCCAGGCCAGCAGCGGCGCGACCAGAATCACGCCGCCGATCTCGAACAGGCTGGCGTGCAGCGCCCTTTCACGCAGGGTTTTGGACGCTACGGATGCGTGCTGGCTGGCGTGTTTTGGGCTGTTGCTCATGATAAGACTGTCCTTTGTGCTCGTGGGTGGCAGCATTATTATCGGTGTTTGCGTTAACCTGAAAATCAATACCATCGGTAAAGCCGATAAGAGAGTGTCATGAGTTATTCGCCGGAAGCCCTGGAAGCCTTCGCCCAGATTGCCGCGCTGGGTTCGTTCAGTGCGGCTGCACGCCGTCTGGGCAAGAGTCAGTCGACGATCAGTGAAGCAATCGCCCGCCTGGAGATCGATCTTGGGCTGGAGCTGTTCGATCGCTCTTCCAGGCAGCCGGTTCTGACCGAAGCCGGGAGGGTCATGCTCGGCCGTGTCGATGACCTGTTGTGCGCCTCGGACCGACTGCGCCGCGCCGCTGCACGGCTTGCGGCAGGCGTCGAGCCAAGGCTGACGCTGGTGCTGTCGGACGCCAACCAGTTCGCCGATTTCGAGCGGCTGATGACCGAGCTGGATCAGCGCTTTCCGGAGCTGGAGATGGAATGCGTATTCGCCGAGCACGGTGATGCCATCAGCCTGGTGCAGTCGGGCAGGGCATCATTGGGGCTGCTGTCGGCGCAAGCCAGCTACCCACCGGAGATCGGTCACGCGACCATCGACGAAAGTGCCGATTTCGGTCTGTTCGTCTCGCATAAACATCCACTCGCCGCGCTGGAACGGGTCGATTATCAGCAACTGGCAGGTTACCGCGCATTGCGCCTCAACACGCTGGTCGAGCACAGCATCCCCACCGACGACCTGCCCACCAGCGGCCATCGTCATTGGTCAGCGCCCAATTACCTGCTGTTGATGGACATGGCTGCCTTCGGTTTTGGCTGGTCGGCGTTGCCGCGCTGGCTGGTGTCGCGCTATTCGGGCGGGCTGCTCAAAGAGCTGAAGGTCTCGGGCTGGCCGCGTCGCTCGGCGGTCGATGTCATCTGGTCATTCCAGCGCAGCCTGGGGCCAGCAGGTGCATGGCTGCTGGAGTCGCTTGTGCCGTTTGCCGGAGAGTAAACGGATCGGCTCTCATAACCGGCAGTCAGCAGTCGCGGGGCTTGCTGATTTCCAGCTATAAAGCACAGACTTTCAACACTGTCGGGCAGGGTAACGCATGACATTCGACTGGCACTCCGATCCTGTTACACGTGATACCCCGGTGGACGACCGCTACCGAAATACGCAGAACGTGAGGCGCTTCATGACCGGACAATGCGGGCCGTCGTTCAGGTTCAACCGGCCATTCATGGCGTGGATCACTAATGGCGAGCCTAAAAACATGGGCCAGGTCGTGGATGAATGGTTGCGTCTGCGAACAGCAGGATCGGAATGAGCTGACGTCGTGTGCTGTTGGAGGGCTGCCCGCCCGGGCTCGCTCTGGCTGTATCGAGAAGCACATACCGCCCTGACTTTCGAAAATCATCGATTTTCGAATGCAAAATGCCATTATTTTTGCAACTGAGCGTTTTTTCTCGTAGCGTGCTCGTGCCGCCCTGCCTGAAGGGAACGCGGCGTAACCAACACCGCAGGTGCCTCCGCCGTGACCCCGACAGATCTACAACATCTCCAGAGCCGATTATCGGCTCTGGAGCAGGAAAACGCCTCGCTTAAAGAGCGCCTGAGCGTCAGTGGTCAGGAGGCCGAAAACGCTCTGGCGCACTCTCAGGAGCGTTATCGTTTTCTGTTCAACGCGATGGATGAAGGCTTTTGCATCATCGAGTTCTTTGACGGCCCGCACGGCCCGTTGAGCGATTACATTCATATTGAAGCCAACCCGGCTTACGAGTATCACGCCGGCATTCCCAATGTGGTGGGCAAGAAGCTGCGCGAGATGGTTCGCGAAGAGGCGGATGGCTGGGTCGAGTTCTACGGCAAGGTATTGCGCACCGGTGAGCCGGTCCGCTTCGAGCGCGAGCTGGTGGCGACCGGACGCTACCTGGCACTGACCGCGTTCCGCATCGAGCCGGCCAGCCGCAAGCAGGTAGCGGTGTTGTTTCAAGACATCACCGAACGCAAGCGCGCAGAGCTGGCGTTACAGCAGATGAATGAAACGCTTGAGGCTCGTATTGTCGAGGCCGTCGCCGAGCGCAATGTGCTCGCCGATGTCGTCAATGGCACCAATGCATTCATCCATGTCATCGACGCCAATTACCGCTGGATGGCCATCAATGGCTCAGCGCTACGCGAGTTCGAGCGTCTTTTTGGCGTCCGTCCTCAGGTAGGCGACAATATGCTCGACCTGCTGGACGATTGTCCGCAGAGCAAAGCGGGCCTTAAACAGCGCTGGACGCGGGCGTTGGCAGGCGAGGAGTTTGCCGAAAGCGTCAGCTTCAGCGATTCGAAGGATCCGGCCAGCCACTTCGAAATGCGCTACAGCACGCTGCGCGATGCACAAGGCCAGGCCATTGGCGCGTATCTGTTTGCCTACGACGTCAGCGAACGGTTGCGCGAGCAGGAACGCCTGGCTCAGGCTGAGGACGCCTTGCGTCAGTCGCAGAAGATGGAAGCGGTTGGTCAGTTGACTGGCGGTATCGCCCACGATTTCAACAACCTGCTGACCGGTATCACCGGCTCGCTGGAACTGCTCAAGACGCGCATGAGCCAGGGCCGTTTCACTGAAATAGATCGCTATATAGGGGCTGCGCAGGATGCATCCAAGCGTGCTGCTTCGCTGACTCACCGCCTGCTGGCGTTTTCACGTCGACAGACGCTGGACCCCAAGCCGGTCGATATCAACCGGCTGGTGATCGGGATGGAAGAGCTGATTCGACGTACGGTCGGACCTCACATCACGCTGGAAGTCGTGACCTCGGTCGGGTTGTGGTCGACGTTCATTGACGCGCCGCAACTGGAAAACGCGCTGTTGAACCTGTGTATCAATGCCAGGGATGCCATGCCGCGAGGCGGGCGAATCACCATCGAAACCGCCAACCGGTGGATTGACGAGCGCGGCTCCCAGAGCCGGGAGCTGACACCGGGGCAATACCTGTCGCTGTGTGTCAGTGACACCGGTACCGGCATGTCGCCTGAGGTTATCAACCGCGCGTTCGACCCGTTTTTCACCACCAAGCCACTCGGGCAGGGCACGGGTCTGGGATTGTCGATGGTGTACGGTTTTGTGCGCCAGTCCGGTGGGCAGGTGCGTATCTACTCTGAGCCCGAGCAGGGCACGACCATGTGCCTGTACCTGCCGCGTCATTACCTTGGGGTCCCGGAAGAAGTCGAGGCTGTCGAGACTTGCGAATCGGCGCCTGCGCAGACCGAGCGTACGGTGATGATTGTCGACGATGAGCCGACCATCCGCATGCTGGTGGCCGAAGTGCTGGAGGATCAGGGGTATATCCCGATCGAGGCGGGCGAGGGCGCGTCTGCGCTGAAGATGCTGGAGTCCGATATGCGTATCGACCTGCTGGTGACCGACGTCGGGTTGCCTGGCGGCATGAACGGTCGGCAACTGGCGGATGCCGCGCGCATCATTCGACCAGACCTTAAAGTGCTGTTCATCACCGGTTACGCAGAGAACGCCATCATTGGTAACGGCCATCTGGATCCGGGGATGTGGGTGCTCACCAAGCCGTTCACCATGGACGCGTTCGCCAGCCGCATCTACGAAATGATCGAGCGCAAGGATTAAGCCCAAAACCGTCAGCGGGCAGGCAGCGTCTGGAATTCGCCTTTCGACAAGCCCTGCACGTCGTTGCCCATGCTGTCACGGATGGTCAGGTCGGCGCCTTGGTCGGTCAACGCCTTGAGCACTTCAGTGCGTTTGAACAGCGCCGCGTACATGGCCGCCGTCTGCCCGGCATTGTTGGTCAGGTTTGGGCCGCAATCGGCCTGAACCAGGCGCTTGGCGATGCTCAGTTCACCCTTGAAAATCGCTCCCATCAGTGCGGTGTTGCCGCGATTGTCCTTGGCGCAAGGGTCTGCACCGGCATTGATCAGGCGTTCCACAGAGTCTTCATGGCCGTGATAGGCCGCCAGAATAAGGCCGGTATAACCTTGTTCGTCACGCACGTTGAGGTCGTAATGGGCTTCGATGAAGGTGTCCAGCATCGGGTTGTTGCCTTCACGGGACGCGTCGAAAAACAGCGTGCGCAGCTGGCTGGCGGTCTGTTCAGCGGTCAGTTCGGGGGCGGCTGCCGGGGCAGGTGGTGTTGCGTTTGCGGCTGCAGCAAACAGCAGCAAGGCATAGATCAGATTTTTCACAGGCGTTCTCCTGGCTGGAACCGCCCCGGCGTCGGAAACGCCAGGGCGGGACATCAGATCATCAGTCTTTGAGGCTTGCAGCCAGCGACTTGACCTTGCTCAGATCGCCCTTGGCGACTTCGGTTACCCGAGTGCCATAGTCCGGATCTGCCTTGTACAGGAACGACAGCATGATGTTCTTGCTTTCGGTGTCGGTGTCAGCCAGCGATTCACCAAAGCTCTGTACCAGGTCGGTCTTCTCTTTAGGGCTGTAGGAGCGATACAGATCACCCGCCTGCTTGAAGTTCTGCTCACGCGTAATCTTCGCCTGCTGGGTGGTGCCGCTGATCGGCAGTTCGCTGTAGCGCGCTTTTTCGTCGGCTGGACGTGGCTCCAGACGGCTCGGCTCATAGTTGACGCCGCTGGTGGTGTGACCGGTATTCAGAGCACCGTCCTGATTACCGTTGTTCACCGCAACCTTGGGCTGGTTGACCGGCAGGCTCAGACCATTCGCGCCCAGGCGATACATCTGGGTGTCGGCGTAGGAGAACACACGGCCTTGCAGCAGACGGTCCTCGGAAGGCTCGATACCAGGAACCAGGTTAGCCGGGGCCATGGCGACCTGTTCGGTTTCCTGGAAGAAGTTGTCGACGTTCTTGTTCAAGACCATCTGACCGATTTTCTTCTCAGGGACGTCAGGCCAGATCTTGGTGGCGTCCAGTGGGTCGAAGTCGAATTTCGACAGCTCTTCAGGCTTCAGGACCTGAACGTACAAGTCCCATTTCGGGAAGTCGCCTTTTTTGATGGCACCGACCAGATCGTTGGTCAGATGGCTGTAGTCCTTGGACTGGACCTGAGCGACTTCTTTCGGATCGAGGTTCTTGATGCCTTGCAGGCTTTTCCAGTGGAACTTGACGTAGTGCACTTCGCCTTTGGCATTCACCAGTTTGTAGGCGTGTACGCCGTTGCCGTCCATGAAGCGATAGCCTGCAGGCGTACCCTCATTTGAGTACAGCAGGGTCAGCGTACGTGTGGCTTCCGGAACATGCGAGAAGAAGTCAAAGCGACGCGAATCGTTGTCCAGGTTTGTACGCGGGTCAGGTTTGAAGGCGTGGACCATGTCCGGGAACTTGATGGCGTCACGGATGAAGAAGGTCGGAAAGTTGTTGCCTACCAGGTCCCAGTTACCGTCTGCCGTGTAGAACTTGGTGGCGAAGCCGTGTGGGTCGCGCAGGGTTTCAGGCGAGTGGTTGCCATGGACAACGGAGGAAAAGCGCACGAAGACCGGGGTTTTTTCGCCCGATTTGAACACCGTGGCCTTGCTCAGATCGCTGATATCGGCCGATGCGGTGAACTCACCTTTGACGCCCGTGCCGCGGGCATGGACCACGCGCTCCGGGATACGCTCGCGATCAAAGCGCTGCAGCTTTTGCAACAGCTGCACATCTTGCAGCAGGACAGGCCCTTGGGCGCCTGCAGTCTGAGAGTTCTGATTGTCGCCGACGACGGCACCATTGTCGCGAGTCAGGGTGTCTGCTGCATAGGCGGTCGGAACCGTAACGAGACCGACTGCAGTCAAACACACCATGTGTCTGGACCAGTTTAATAACGGCATTTTGAATCCCTCATATTTTTAGTAGGCCGGTTAATCTTAGGCGCGTGAGGGCAGGGCGGTGATTATAAAAATATATCGGGGTGATTAAGATAAATACTGAGAGGGGAAAGGAACCGAGTAAAAAACTTTCACAATTAGTTGAATAATTTCCTTGGGTATGAGGAAAACGGGCTACAGGTGAACGTATAAAAAATCATGGTTTTATTTATGTATCATTATGAAAATAAAAGAATTTTTATTAAATGTTGGTATTAATAAAAGGCACGTTTAATCACGCCATTCGGGGTTAATAGTAATCATTATCATTTTGAAAGCTCTTCATTAATACAGTGCTTGCGCCCCATTGTGGAACGATCGTGCAACTAAATAATGTGACATTCAAGATTGCTGGCTTTTTGATATTGTCTTCTGAGGTCGTCGTATAAGTTACAACTAAGTTATCCTGCGGCAAAGTGACATTATCGGTTTTGAAAGCGTTGACGCGCTATCATGTGGCCACACCTTGTGCAGCCACGCCGCGTTTAATGGAGCCCCTCGTCTCATGCCCACCATCATGTTGCTACAAACCCCGCCACCGGAGTTCATCCGTAGCCAGATCCAGCAGATGGTCGTGGACTACGTGACCGACATCAGCATGGTAGCCATTTCGCCGAGCAATCCGCTGTACAACCTTTATCAGTATGGCGTGGGGTATGAGGTGCATCTCTACCTGAATGCCATGGACGGCTCACAAAACCTGGCGGTCGAACTGATCGTCGCGCTGGACGATGAGGACCCGGAAACCGTATTGGGGTTTTTACTGTACCTGCCTGTGCAGGATGATCCACAGGCTTGTGCCGTGGCCTATATGGCGGTGCGCGAAAGCCATCGTCGCCAGGGCATTGCACGCTCGATGCTGAATAAAATGGTCGGTCGCTACCCGCACGCAGAACTGTATTGCGTAGTGGGCAAGGTGGCGTATTTCGAGGCGATGGGCTTCCAGGTCCTGGGCGCGCGCGGCCCGCAGGTCATCATGAATACCCTGGATCACGGAACGGACGGCCTGCTTGCGGTCATGGACATCGCTCCGGTCTACAGCTCGGTGGAGGTGCGTCAGATTCATGCGTACCTGCTCAAACAGCACGGCAAGAGCGCGATGCTCGATGCAGAGAAGCAGCGTGACCGCCATCTCGACCGCATGACCCGGGATGCCAGGGCGTTCGCCGAGCAGCGTCTTGAAAACCCTGGCGTGCCGGAAGGTGTTGCGCAAGCGTCAAGGCTGCACTGACAGCCAGCGTGTGGCGCAGGCAGACCTGTATTGATAGACGGAAGTAGTTGCACAAGCGCTATCTATCAAAAAGTGGGGAGTGCGTTGGAACGATCCAAATGGAGTGAAGTCATTATGACATCACGACTATTTGGTCACTCTCAGGCACGGATGTCGCCCCTCATTCAGCAACAGGTAAGCCCCATGAATTTCCTGCGTCAGTCCAAGTTTTCGACCAAGCTTCTTTCGGCATTCATTTTCTGTGCTCTGATCACACTGGCCGTTGGTGGCCTGGGCATGGTCGGGGTTACCCGCTTGGGCAACGCGCTTGAGCTTACTTTTTCCAACAACCTTGTTTCTGTCAGCAACACCAATGAAACGCTGACCAGCCTCACCGCACACAACCGTGGACTGTACCGTTTGCTGGATGCGCAGGATGGCGGTGTCCCTGAAGCCGACAGGGAACGTGTTCGTCAGGCGTTGAGCGAAGATCTGGCTCGCGCGCAGAAAGTGTTTGCGACTTACCGTGCAACGCCTCTGGAAGATGACGAGCGTGCCGCCGGTGACCAGTTTGAGCTGATGATGCCCGGCTACGTTGCCGGAGCCCAGCAGATCGTCGACCTGATAAGGGCCGGTGATAACGACGCTGCCCGCACCCGACTGAACACGCTGTCCTCGGAAAGCTTTACCAAGTTGCGTAGCTATATGCGCACTATAATCGACTCCAACAACCGTCAGATCAAAGAGGGTGCTACGGCGGCTGCCGATCTGCGGAACTCTTCGGTGATGATGCTGGAAATCGGCGTAGTCATCGCCTTCCTGGTAGCAATCATGCTGGGACTGTCGATCACCCGCATGATTACCCGGCCGTTGGCGGTAGCGGTGGCAAGTGCTCAGCGCATTGCCGGTGGCGACCTGACCCAGCCGATTGTTTCTGACCGTGGCGATGAGGCTGGGCAGCTGCTGGACGCGCTGTCCGACATGCAGACCGGTCTGAAAAATACCATTCAACAAATTGCCAGTGCTTCGGACCAGTTAGCCTCTGCTGCCGAAGAATTGAGTGCGGTTACCGATGAAAGCACCCGCGGACTGACTCGCCAGAACGACGAAATCCAGCAGGCTGCGACTGCTGTGAATCAGATGACTGCTGCGGTTGAAGAAGTGGCGCGTAATGCCGTGTCGACGTCCGAAGCGTCGAAGGCTGCAACCGATGATGCAGTCGATGGTCGTGGTCAGGTGGATCACACGGTCAAGGGCATCACCACCATGGTGCACGAGATTACCGAGTCCACTGGCGCTGTATCAGAACTGGCCGGGCACGTGCGGGAAATCAGCAAGGTGCTGGATGTTATTCGCAGTATTGCCGAACAGACCAACCTGCTGGCCTTGAATGCCGCCATCGAAGCCGCGCGTGCCGGCGAACAGGGTCGTGGTTTTGCGGTGGTGGCTGATGAGGTTCGTGCCCTGGCGCACCGTACCCAGGCCTCGACAGTGGAAATCGAAGGCATGATCAGCACCGTGCAGTCCGGGGCCGATGGCGCTGTTGCGGCGATGGGCAAGAGCCTGTCACTGGCCACCGATACTCAGGAGCTGGCGCTGCGTGCCGGTGCCGCGCTGGAAAAAATCACCCTGGGTGTGGCGACCATCAACGAGCGCAACCTGGTCATTGCTTCCGCTTCCGAAGAGCAGGCCCAGGTCGCCCGCGAGGTGGACCGCAACCTGATCAACATTCAGGACCTTTCGACCCAGAGCGCCGCAGGTGCCAACCAGACCAGCGCTTCGAGCCAGGAACTGTCGCGACTGGCCACCTCGTTCAATTCGCTGGTCGCCAACTTCAAGCTTTGAGTTGTTTCAACACGGTACTGTCTGGCGCACGTCTTTGCCTTTTCGGTGGCTAAATTCCGCACTGGCATGAAAAAGGCGTTGCGCCCGACCGGGTCATTTCGCGCATCATAGGCGGACTCAGCCCGAGAGAGACTTTTCATGCCTGTCATTTTCAACACCCTGCGCCTGTCGCTCCCGAGAGTATGGTTATCATTTATGGCGCTGCTGTGCTCTGGAATCTTTTCCAGTGCTGCGCTGGCCAGCGATGAAACGCAACTGGTCGAATCCATCAACGCCTATCGCGGTCAGGCACAACGCTGTGGCGAGCAGGTATCCATGGAACTGCCGCCACTGACCAGCGATGCACGTCTGGTGCTGCCCGCCAGTGGCAATCTGGATCTGCAACAGGCGCTGACGCGTGCCTCCTATCCAATGGTTACCGTGCAAGCGATCAGTCTGTCCGGCCCCAATGACGCTGACTCGGCACTTAAAGCGGTGCTGGAGAGTTTTTGCCGGGTAGTGCTGGACCCGCAATTCGTCGACATCGGGGTTAGCCGGCAAGGGCGAGACTGGCGCATTGTCCTGGCACGCTCGCTGGTGGCTTCGCGTCTTGGCGATTGGCAGGCAGAAGGGCAAAAGATTCTGGAAATGGTCAATAACGCCCGTACCCAGGCGCGCCAGTGCGGTACGCAATCCTTCGCTGCTACCACGCCACTGGTCTGGAACCTCGTTCTGGGCACTGCCGCACAACGTCATTCGCAGGCAATGGCCAATCAGAACTTCTTTGACCACAAGGATCGCGACGGCCGCACGCCTGGCGATCGGGCCGAGCTTGCTGGCTATATAGGCCTGCAGGTCGGTGAGAACATTGCCGCAGGCCAGGACAGTGCGCGCAAAGTAGTGGACGGCTGGCTGTTGAGCCCGGGCCACTGCGCCAACCTGATGAGCCCTGATTTCCGCGAGCTGGGAGCAGCCTACGCGATGGACCCGAAAAGTGACGCAGGGATTTACTGGACGGCTATGTTCGGCACGCAGCAGTAGCGCCTGCCGCGGCCTTGAACCGATGCGTTAAAAGCGGAATGCCTGACGGCCGATGAGCAGCCATTGGCCGTTCTGCTTTTGCCAGATCTGGAAGTTCTCGATTTCGGTCGGCACAACCTTGCCGCTGTTCACTGCCTGTGCCGAGAAATGATTGCGCACCAGAGCGGTGTCGCCGGAAAGGATGATTTTCTGATTGAGCATCTTCAGGTCGTTAAAGGCGCTCTTGCCGGTTTCGATGTCTGCGATGAACGCTTTCTTGTCCTGAATGTTGCCGCTGGAGTGTCCATACGTGAGGTTGTCGGCGGTCAGCGCATTGAGTTGCTTTATGTCCTTGTGCCACATGGCTTGCGTGAGCTTGTCTACCGCCTCGGCAACATCAGTCTCGTCTGAAGTTGCCGCTGCGGCGTAACCGGTAAACAGGCACAGAAACGCCATTAGCAGTGTCAGCTTTTTCATGTTCATCCCTTTTCTTGTCATTATTGAATGTGAGCGAAGCCCGCGCAGATGACTAATTCATCTGTCGTCGTACAACTTAGATCAGGGCAGGCCATTCGACAAGGGGAGATGCCGGGAAGCGCGCTTCCCGGCGATAGCGCTTAAACGCGGAACTGTTTGGTGAGACGGTTCAGGCCTGACGCCAGCGTCGACAACTCGGCAGTGGCGATGGCGGTCTGATTGGAACCCTCGGAGGTCTGACTGGACAGGTCACGAATGCTGACCAGGCTCCTGTCGACCTCACGAGCGACCTGGGCCTGCTCTTCGGCAGCGGTAGCGATCATCAGATTGCGTTCGTTGATCTGGCTGATGGATTCGGTAATTTCGAGCAGCGCCTTGCCGGCACCATTGGCCATCTCCAGAGTCTTGTGTGCCTGAACGCTGGTCTGCTCCATGGATGTAACAGCGTTACCGGTGCCGGTCTGGATCGAGCCGACCATCTGTTCGATTTCGCGGGTCGATTGCTGGGTACGGTGCGCCAATGCCCGTACCTCGTCCGCGACCACGGCAAAACCTCGCCCGGCTTCGCCTGCACGGGCTGCCTCGATCGCAGCGTTGAGTGCCAGCAGGTTGGTTTGTTCGGCGATGGCGCGGATCACATCCAGCACCTTGCTGATGTCCGTTGCCATGACCGCCAGGCCCTGCACCTCGGTTGAGGTGATCTGCACTTTGGAGACCATCAGGTTGATCGCCGTGACCGTCTCATCGACCTGCGCACGTCCGGCCATGGCTGCGGTGCTCGATTGAGACGTCACTTCCGATGCTGATGCAGCGTTGCTGGCGACTTCCTCTACCGCCGCGCTCATCTGGTTGACGGCCGTAGCTGCCATCTCGATCTCGTTGCTCTGGCGCTGAATGGTGCGCGACGCATCTTCGGTGACAGCGTGCATTTCTTCGGAAGTGGCGGCCAGTTGGGTGGAAGAGTCGCCGATCAGGGTCAGGGCACTGCGCAGGTTGGATTGCATCAACGCCAGTGCGGCGATCAGTCTGGCCGCTTCATCACTGCCGTCTTGCGGAATGTCTTTGCTCAGGTCATTGGCCGCGATGCGTTGCGCAATGTTCAGCGACTCACCGATTGGCTGGGTCAGGCTGCGGGTATACATCCAGGCCAGCAGAAGGGTAGCAATCACGCCGACCGCGATGAAAATACTCACCATCCACAAGGTTTGCTGATAAGCAGATTCGGCTTGATCACCCGCTTTTTGCGCTTTGCTGTCGTTGATGCCGATGAGTTTTTTCTGCGTGTTTTCGACCTGATCCGCCGCACTTTTCATGTCGCCATTGGAAATGGCAACTGCCCCTTCCAGATCGCCCGCTGCAACAGCGGCCAGGTAGCGATCCTGGGCTTTTTGATAGTCGACATTGGCTTTGACCAGCTCGTCGAACGTCTGACGCCCTTGAGGGGTAACGATCAGTTTGCTGAGGGAGTCCGAAAGACTGGCGATCAATGAGCGGGATTGTTGAATGTCGCTAAGTGCCTTGGTCCTGCGATCCTGCGGCTCAAGGGGGTTACGAAGTCGGGCATTGTTGCCCCTGATGCTCACAAACTCCCTGTCCAGGGAACCGAGCAGTTTTACGCTGGGCAGCACGTTGGTTTCGATGAATTTTTCTGCAGTGTTGAGAAGTGCTGCCTGACGCAGGGCCAGCAGGCCCAGTGCAACGATCATCAGGCAGAAAATACCGAAACATAAAGCCGAACGCGGTGCAAGATTGAGTTTTCGCAGGATCATTATTACTTCTCCGAAGTGGGCAATAGGCTATCGCCTGCCTTCGGGATTTCTTTACGTGCGGCACGAATCTGGAATCAAGGTCTGGATCAGGTTATCCGGATAAATCGTAAGCAAACATGTCGTGCACCGGCGGTTTTACATTTTAAACAGCATTTAAAAAGGCTGCCTGCCGCAGCCCGGTGAATCAGCGCTTTTCCATGCCCAGCATGAAGGTATCGACTGCTCGTTTGACCATGCTCTGAATCTGCTCGACGCTCAAGCGTGCGGGTGCTTGCTGATAAAGGCGAATGTCGGTTTCCGCGGTCAGCAGCGAGGTGAGTTGCAGCGCTGCGATATGTGGGTCAGTGGTACGTAGCTGGCCACGTTGCATGGCCGCATTCATCAGCGTCGTCACTGTCTGCAGGAACTCCCTGGGGCCTGAGTCATAGAACATAGTACCGATGTCGGAGTGCCCGGATTCGGCTACTACCATGCGGTACACCGCCAACGCGCTGTCATCATTGATGAGTACCATGAGCATTCGCTCGCCGAAGCGCGTGAACAACGTTCGCAGGTCTAATTCTGTATCGGGGTCCTTGTCGACAGAGATCGCCAGTTCTGAAACGGCCTCGGCAAGATGAGCGGTTGCAACCCTGTTGACCACGGCGATGAACAGTTCCTCCTTGGAGGGGAAGTAACTGTAGATCGTTGCTTTGGAGCCGCCCATCCGTTTGGTGACTTCATTCATCGACGCACGTTCGTAGCCCATTTCAAGGAAGACGCTTGCTGCGGCATCGATGATGGCTTCGCGGCGTGCTTCAGTACGCACCTTCATTTATATCCTCAATCCCTTAGTGAACCGGGTAGTACAGTAAATGCAAAATTCTCTAGACTGGAACTGAACCGTTCGGTACGATTTCAGCCGGTTCCAAGGAGCTTACTGGAAAAGACAGCGCAGATAAATGCCGACGGATCGAGGCGCTCTATATTTTGCAAATCCGATGGCTGGACCCAGCCATCCATTGCCCGAATTGATTCAACGATGGAGTGAACAGGTCCATGAACGTCATCGATTTCAAGAAACCCGTCAAACGCTCTTTTCGTGGTAATGCAGCAGTGGCGCCTCAGCTTGAGAAAGTGCTGACCGTCATTCTGAAGACCGACGTTCCTGTGCTTATGGGCATATGCAGCGATGGACTGCGTAGCAACAGCAGGATTCTGGGCGGTGAGTTCCATGCCGAATATTTCAGTGGCTCGGTGCTGGCTGGCGGTAGCTGTATGCAGGTTGAATTGTCATCCGAGCTTGCCTTTGTGGACACTTGTTTCACCCTGGTCACGCAATTGGGTGAATTGATCAGCGTTGAAAGCCGGGGTGTCCTGCTCATGGACGAAGTGGGTCAGCAGGAATTGCAGAACGGGGTCTGGCCGATCAGTGACGGCCATTACCAATGCACGTGCACGCCGCGCTTCAAGGTTTCCCTTGGGCCTAATGAATGGCTGGAAAAGAGCGCCTTCATTGGCAAGACCGAATACATTCAAGACAATGAAACGCTGATCAGTTTTTACCGGATGAAGTCCTGATTCGTCCTTTTGGTTGGGCGTGGGGAGGCCTTTTCAGGCCTGCCCCGTTGCAACTACTTAAAAGGTGACGCTGGCGCTTAGGCGCGCGGTGCGCGGCTCGCCAACGTTGACCTGCAACTGGCTGTCGGTGCTGGAGGGGTAGTACTGCTTGTCGAACAGGTTATCCACGTTCAATTGCAGGCGGGTTTTATAACCGGCCATCGGCACATCCCAGCGCAGGAACGCATCAGCCACGGTGTAGCTGCTCATGTAGAACGTGTTTGCGTTGTCACCCGCCCGATCACCGACATAGCGCGCGCCACCACCGGCATGCCATTCGCCCAGACCGGACGGGACTTGCAGATGGTGGGTGAGGTACAGGCTGGCAGTGTGCTTGGG
Organism: Pseudomonas savastanoi; assembly: GCF_020917325.1. Lineage (NCBI taxonomy): Bacteria > Pseudomonadati > Pseudomonadota > Gammaproteobacteria > Pseudomonadales > Pseudomonadaceae > Pseudomonas > Pseudomonas savastanoi. The sequence continues at coordinate 3,854,399 of NZ_CP076652.1, read as the reverse complement.
TGCCTGACTCAGACGATTGCCCTCGTTTTTGGGGTCATCGAGCACTTCGGTATGTGTGTAGGCATAAGTTCCGATCATGTCCCAGCGCTCGGCGATGCGGCCTGTCACGTCCAGCTCCACGCCCTGTGAGCCCACTTTGCCAGCCGCCTCGCTGACGCCGGTAGTAACGGTGGTCACGACATTTTTCTTCTCGATGTCAAACACGGCGAGGTTGAAGTTGAGTTCCGGTGCCAGTGCATATTTGGCCCCGACTTCGTAACTACGGCCTTCTTCCGGGTCGAAGGTGGTGCCGTCATCGTTGACGGCCTCATTGGGAACGAAGGAGCGGCTGTAGTTGCCGTACAGCGACAGGTCTTCATTGACCTTGAATACCACGCCCGCCATCGGCAGGAATATATCGTCATTTTTGTCCAGGTTAGTGTTGCGGCTAGCACCAAGGCCTTGTTTGATGTACTGGTCATAATGCTGATAGCGACCACCCAAGACCAGAATCCAGCGGTCATTCAGGTGCCAGTTATCCTTGAGGTACAGGGAAGATGAGGTCAGTTGATTGCTCAGGTTGCTGTTCGCCGCGCTGACCACACTGGGCTCGGCCAGGCTGCCATACACCGGCGAAAAGATATTGAAGCCGTTTTGAGCCGTGTTGCGGTAGGTCTTGCCGCGATACTTGTCGGAGTCTTCCTGCTCGGCACCGATCAACAGATCATGTTGCTGGCCAAGAATCTCTTGCTTGCCGATGAAGTCCCAGCTGGCATAACGCGTTTCATAATCATAGTGGCCGCCATTGGCCTGACGACGCAGCACACCGCTGCTGGACAATGTGCTTGGCTGGGCTATCGAGAGGCTGTAGCGGTCGTTGTTCCAGCCGTAGGTCAGACGGGTTTTCCAGTCATCACTAAGCTGATACTCGAAGCGCGCGGTTGCGGTTTCGCTGATGCCCACGGTATTTGACCATTTTTCGTCGAGCCGCTTGTCATAGCTGATATCGGCCGGATGACCACCCGTGAACACCGTGCCGCGGTCGAACGGGCTGATGTAATCGTTGTATTCGTAGGCGAGCGTCAGGCTGGCGCGCTCTCCGGTCCAGGACAAAGAGGGCGCGATCAGGGTGTGCTGGTCGACGCCATAGTTACGCCAATAGTCCTCGCTCTGACGCTCTGCCACCAGTCGGTAGGCCAGCCCGGAATCGCCCAGCGGTCCGGTGGTGTCGATGCCGAAACTGCCACCGCCTTCGCTGTAGGCCGAGCCACTGAGCGTGGTGCTTTGCACATATTGCGGTTGTTTGCTGATCACGTTGATCACGCCACCCGGCTCCATCGCGCCGTACAGCAGCGATGCCGGACCTTTGAGTACTTCAACGCGCTCGGTGGTGGCACCGAAGTTTTTCGATACCACCGAGCGTACGCCATCGCGCAGGACCGAGCCGTCGTCGTTGGTACCGAAGCCACGCTTGATCACCGAGTCCTTGGTGTTGCCCAGCGTGTTGCCCTGGCTGACGCCGCTGACAAACTTCATCGCATCGTCCAGCGAGCGCACGTTGTAGTCGGCGATGGTCTGCGGTGTTACCACATTGACCGACTGTGCCTCCTCCTTGAGCGGCACATCACTCTTGCTCGCGGTGCTGGTGCTTTCTGCGCTGTAGCCTTCCCGGCCTTCGGTAGCGGCGGCGGATACCTGGGTGGCAGGCAAGGTTGCGGTTTCAGCAGCATGCACTGCGCCGCTGGCGCACATCGCCAGTGAAAGTGCGGACAGCAAAAAAGAGCCGGAACGGCGAGGACATTGGGAGGAGGTGCTCAAGGGAAATGCTCAGCAAGGACGTTAATAGCAATAATTGTAATTTGATACTGATTCTCATGTAAATAAATGATTGAGACCGTTGCTCTGCAAACAAGGGGCCTCTCAGGTCATTAATGAGTATCGACGTTGGCGTCAATCCGCTTGCCCATGCTGATGATGGGCTCGGACGTGTACCCCAGTGTTTGATAAAAGGCCTGCACACTTTCGTTGAACGTATGAATCTGCAGGTTGATCTTGACGCAGCCAAGGTCCGCAAGAGCCTGTTCTGCGTGCCTGACCAGTGCTGTTCCCAGTCCTTTGCCGCGCTGGTGCGGGGCAACCGCGACCGAATACAGCCAGCCGCGATGGCCGTCGTAACCGGCAAGAATGGTCCCGGTCACGCGGCCGTCCATGACTGCGACGAAAAACAACCGGTCCCCGACAGCCAGTTTCTTGTCGATCGACAACTCCGGGCGGTTATGCGGCATGGGGTCATTGAAGACTGTCTTCCACAGCTCGATGACGGCAAGGCGGTGATGCGGATCTGAATACTCGACAATGCAGTTCATTGCGCGGTCCCTGAGTGATGAGCCCAGAGACTACTGCGTCGTGTCCGGCCATGTCTAACCAGCGTTCTTTGCCGGCTGGTCCTGTGTCGTCACCCTGGGCAGTGATGTGGGTGTATCGAGCAACGTACGGATGGCCCTACTATAGGCGGGCTGGCCGATCTGCATGCTGTTGTTGTGCGTACCGCCAGGCACCAGTATCAGTTTCTTGGGTTCCTGCGCCGCTTCGAACAGCTGCTCGCTGAAGCGTGCCGGTACGTAGCGATCCTCGGTGCCGTGCACGATCAGCACCGGCATGTGGATGTCTGCAATCTTGTCCAGAGAGTCGAACTTCTGCGACAGCAGCCAGCGCACAGGCAGCGAGGTATTGGCCAGTGCGGTGGCCACATCGGCCAGGTTGGTGAAGGTAGATTCTATTATCAGCCCGCGGGCCTGAATCGGTGTGTTGTCCTTTTCTGCGTCATTGCCCAGTTCGGCGGCCAGATCCACCGCAACTGCGCCGCCCAGCGAGTGCCCATAGATCAGCCTGCGCTGCGGATCGGGCTGCAGTTGTTTCAGGCGTGCCCAGGCAATGCGTGCATCTTCGTACACCGACTTCTCGGACGGCAACTGGCCCATGCTCTGCCCGAAGCCCCGATAATCGATTGCCAGTATCGAGTAGCCCTGCGCCTTGAGTTGCTGGATACGGAACAGCTGGCCGGTCAGGTTCCATCTTGAGCCATGCAGGTACAGCACGGCCGGTGCGTTCTTGTCCGATGCGGGCCACCACCAGGCGTGGATATTCTGCGATGGTCCAAATGACGGTGCGCTGAGTTCGATCTCCTGCACATCGGCGGGCAGACCGCTGTACCAGCTTGCGGTGCCGGGCTCGATGCGAAACACCAGCTCGCGCTCCTTGTGCTCAAGCACTGCACAGCCGACCGGGAGGCCGATAATGATGGCTAACATGCAGACCCATTTGATCGGACGAGCCTTGAAGCGAGCCAGGGGCGAAATCGGCATAAGACGCATGTTCCAGTCAACAAAGTGAAATAAATGCCGGTTCTGCGTCAGGGTTGCAAGACGAGTCGCCAAACATGGGTTACAGGATATTGCACAGAGGGGGGGCGGGTACGTTTTCAAACTGAGCAATCGCGATGTACACGCAAAACCCTACGCTTCAATACGTTGCGCCAGAAGGTCCGAATGCAGTGTCAACAAAGACGCTCATTAGCACAATTCGTTATTGAGGTGCCTTTTTCGATAGCCGGGGATTATGCTGTGATGGAGCGGGCGCTGTATTTTTGTCACCTGTCGTCGCCCGAGTCGCTGATCAGCTTGACGTTTACTCGCGCTTTCTTCAATTTCTTCAAGAGGTTACCGCCCATGTTCCATCACCGTCCCCTGGAAGAAAAAGACATCCCCACGATTTGCGAACTGCCGCAGAATGCCGACGAACTGTTCTACATGTTCCCCAGAGCCACTTACCCGCTGACCGCCGAGCAACTCAGCGCAGCGCTGGAGACCCGTCACGACTCGACCGTCATCGAGATGGATGGCGAAGTTGTCGGGTTTGCCAATTTCTCTCAATGCGAATTTCGCGGCCGCTGTTCGCTGGGTAACGTGATCATCGCTCCGAAGGCCCGCTCCAAAGGGGTAGGGCGCTACATGATCACCAGCATGATGGGGATCGCCTTTGACAAGCACGAAGCGACTGAGCTGATTGCATCCTGCTACAACCACAACGTCCCCGGATTGCTGTTTTACCCGCGGATGGGGTTTCGCCCTTACGCCATCGAAGAGAAACGCGATAAACAAGGCGCACGAGTGGCGCTGATCCATCTGCGCCTGTCTGGCTCGGAACAGTAAGTTTTTCATGCGGGCGCGCGCCCGGCCATTGTTGCATCGGCCCGGGCGTGCCTTTTATCTTTAAGCCGTTTTTCAAGTGACTCGATAACAGTGTCTGGTTAATTTTTCAGATAACTCCGCCCCGGCCGTCGACCGTTCGTCAGTATTAATGCTGTTTTCTGGTGTCACGTTTGTGCGCGGTGATTCATGTCAGGCGGTAGTACGCTGGAAATCATTACGGTGAATCGTTTTTTCTGCTGATTCTTCAATAAGGAACGGCGTTAAAAGGGGTTGGGTTATTCGGTTGTGGAAGTTGCTATAAGGGGCGCGTGAGGTGTATAACTCGTCTAAGCATAACGCGAGTGACGACAGATAATTGGCGGGCTGGTCTGGGCCGTTTTTAAAAGGGTCATCAACAATAAAAATTGTCAAAATTTGTCATGGTCGGGACATGCTTACACCCATAAGGAGATAAAGAGATGATTACGAGTGGACTGTCTGAGTTAGAACTCAGGAGTATCGTTGAACGTGCATTCCTGCCGTTGCGTTGCACCTGCACCATTGCCAACGATCAGATGACGGTGCAAATAAGCGATCCAGTGTCCGGGCGCACCCATCGCCAGACGAGCCTCCCGCTCAGCCGCATCAAGACCGTGCGGGATATCTCTGCGCTGGTAGCCGGGTTGCGTGAAGAGCCGGCAAAAGCCAGGGCGTCACAAGCGCATTACAGCGCTGCCTGATACTGCTTCATCCCCCTGATGCCTTGGCATCACGCAGCAAGGCCTCGATCAGTGTTGATCGGGGCCTTGTCGTTTGTGCGGTTGTGGGTTTTAGTTTTTCCGGGCAAAACTCGCCGTTCCGTCGCTCGTCAATTTAACAGCGCCGGAGTCATGCTGTTTCAGGGCCGGGCGATAAAAAAATAAGAGAAATTCATGAAACTTTTTAACAATCTTGGACTGTACGCCCGCCAAGGGTTTAAAAAGCACAAGCGCCGTGAAATCATCAGCTTACAGCGCAACCCTGAACTGTTTGCGCAACGCTTTGCCTATTTGACACTTTTGCGTTTCTTTGCAAATATTCGATTGCCTCCTGAATGCGTAACGCATTGTCACGCTTTTCCACTTGATAAAAACGCCGCCTTTAAAAACGGGCGGTAGCATTGGGCAGTTTTATTGCCCACTCCGTTACTGCAAGATCCCGCCTGTTTTACGTGTTGTAACTTTCTGTAAAAAACACTGTTTCATGACGACTCATCACTTCGGTGAATGAGCCTTTGTCGGTGTTCGGTTGTATGTGTTTCGCCTCGAATCGTGCAGGGACGCTGGTTCGCCTGATCAGCCAGGCACTCGATCATCCAGAACTTCTGTGCTGCACCAACGTATGAAATGACGATGGAGCATCATCATGTTTGATAACGGTATGGAAACAACCTGCGGCTGCGTCGTCGGAGGGGCCGGGCTCGCCGGCATGGGGTTTTTGTTCAATGCCCTGAAGACCGGCGCAATGCCTGGAATTGCCGCGAAAGGATTGATCGTCATTGATGCAGGCGACCGGCCCGGAGCAGGCGTGCTGGGAGAGTATCGGATTACCGCCAATTCTGTGGGCGATGTATTCATCGATTGCCTGCGCGATCCGGCGTTGCGTGAGGTATTCGAGCCGCTGGAAAACTCGGCAGCGTATTGGCGTATCAACGCGCAGGCGCAAAGCGCGCCGCAGTTATCTGATGCCGGTCTGCTCATGGCCGAGGCCGCCAGGCTGGTACTCGACCACATCATGCAGCGCTACGGAGTAAAAGTCTGGTCCGGTACGACCATTGAAGAGGTGGTGAGTGACGGCGACACATTCTGCCTGCACGTTGACGGTCCGCACGGCAAAAGACGTGTGCGCTGCCGGGTGCTGGTACTCAATCTGGGTGGACGTCAGGACCCTCAACACCTGATTGACGCTCTCTCAGGGCAGGGGCTGGCGTTGCCGGGCAATGTGAATATTCAAAGCGCCGACAGGTTGCTGCGTATGAATGCGGTGCAATTACGCGAAGTGTTCGGTCCCGCGCTGGTCGGTAAGGGGAGAATCACGATTGTGGGTGGGTCACACAGTGCATTTTCAATGCTGGAAAATCTGGCAGATGCACTGGAGTTCGCGGGTTTGCAGGAACTGACGCTTATTCATCGAAGCCGCATCAGGCTGTTTTACGAAAGTGTCGAACAGGCAATGGCGGCTGGTTACCTTTTCGATACTCAACACGATGTGTGTCCGGTATCAGGTCGGGTCAACCGCTCCGGCGGCTTGCGCTATCGGGCGCTGGATATTGGACGCGAGGCGCTGTGTAGCGGCCGTGTCGGCAAGACGGGGGTGCGCGTGCAGATGCTGCAGACGTTGGGTGGGCGACCTGATGACCACGAGCTGGCCCGGCTAGCGCTTGCCGGATCGGCGGTGGTTGTGCAGTGCTCTGGCTATCAACCCGTGCTGCCGACGCTAAGAGATGCCCAAGGCAACTTCATCCATCTGCGCGAGACAAAGGGCGGTCTTGAATCCGACGCTTGCGGCTGTCCGTTGGACCAGCAGGGGCGTCGACTGAAGGGCCTGTATCTTTTTGGTCTGGGGGCCGGGCTTGGCGTCGATCCGCATCTGGGCAGTGAGCCCGCCTTCAATGGACGTATTTACGGTGTCTGGCAGTTTCACCATGACGCAAGCCGAGCAGTGGTTGAGGCCGTCACCAGCAGGCTGTCCTGTCCCACTGCTGTTGCCGTGGTACCCGGGCTGGACTTGTTCATGCAGGCAGCGCTTCACATACAGGCGGTTTAGGCAGCGATTACAGGGATGGGTAAACAGCACCATAAAAAACGGCGTCCCAGGGACGCCGTACGGCTGTTTGCCAGTAAATGGCAAATCAACATTGAATAAGGGGGTGCTGCAGGAATTATTGTGGGTCCTGGTTTGGAGCCAGTTCTGCCTGGATACGTTTGTAGATTTCTTCACGATGCACTGAAACATTTTTTGGTGCATTGATGCCCAGGCGGACCTGAAGCCCTTGAACGCCAAGAATCGTGACAGTGATCTCGTCACCGATGTTTATGCTTTCGCCTACTTTGCGAGTGAGTATCAACATAATCTTTTCCTTGATGGCCTCTTGAAAACGCCTCTCTCAAGAGGCTGGCGTTTGCCTTTGCGTGGTGATTGTTGCCGAGTGCATCCAAATGCATCCGTCTTATGACGTCACATGGGTGAATTAAATTCCCTCGGTTCATTTTCTTGTCATCGAGATTTGCATCTGCGATACGACGAGCGCGCCAATTCTGCCCGTTTCGACGTGAAAATGCCCGTATTTACTGGCGTCATGTAAAAAGTATCGTGAACCGCTGCACGCTTTGAGGTCGTCATCGTCTCACTCGACGAGGCGGGATAAGCCCATCTCGGCATGAGTGTAAGCGTAGGCATGACTTTGCGAGATTGCTCGGACTTTCTGAAAATTCAGTTGAAAGTGTTGAGCGGGGATGTAGGAAAGGGCTGCCGGGTTACTGTTGCTTCTACGCTCCGGCGCGTTAACCCTGTCAGAGACACTGGGTGCCAGATTCGGAATGCGCGCTGCGGCGCAGAGATGCGATGTACAGCAAGGCGTTGGCCTTCGCGGGTTTCATAGCCCGCAAAGGCCCTGCCTGTAATGGGCTTAGAGCGCCATCGACAGCAACATGATGAAGATCAGGCCGACCACCGACAGGATGGTTTCCATCACCGTCCAGGTCTTGAAGGTTTCGGCAACCGTCATGTTGAAGTACTGCTTCACCAGCCAGAAACCGGCATCATTGACGTGCGAGAGGATCAACGAACCGGCACCGGTTGCCAGCACCAGCAGCTCGCGGTTGACGCCGGGAATCAGGCCGACTACGGGTGCCACGATACCTGCACCGGTGATGGTTGCCACGGTAGCCGAACCGGTTGCAATACGGATGACGGCAGCCACCAGCCAGGCCAGCATGATCGGGTTGATCTGAGCCTGCACAGCCATGTGTCCGATCACGTCGCCCACGCCGCTGGCGACCAGCATTTGCTTGAAGCCACCGCCTGCACCCACGATCAGAACGATTGCCGCAACCGGTGCCAGGCTCTGGTCCAGCAGTTTCATGATTTTTGTACGGTCAAAGCCACGCGCTGCACCAAAGGTGTAGAACGCCAGCAAAAGCGCTGCGAGGAGGGCGCTGATCGGGTGACCAATCAGGTCCATCCAGATGCGGAACATGTTGTTTTCCGGCAACACCACATCGGCAAAGGTCTTGAGCAGCATCAGGAAGACCGGCAGCAGGATGGTCACCAGCGTAATGCCGAAGCCTGGCAGGTTTTCAGTGCTGGACTCTTTGGCAATCTGGTCCATCAGTTCCTTTGAAGGCGTGCCAGGAATGCTTTTGGAAATCCAGTTGCCGAAGATCGGGCCAGCGATGATGGCCGTCGGCAGTGCAACGATCAGTCCGTAAAAAATGGTCTTGCCAATGTCGGCACCGAAAATGCCGATGGCCAGCAACGGCCCCGGATGTGGCGGAACCAGACCGTGCACCGCTGACAGGCCTGCCAGCAGCGGGATACCGATCTTGACGATGGATACGCCGGTACGACGGGCAACAATGAACACCAGCGGGATCAGCAACACAAAGCCGATCTCGAAGAACAGCGGGATGCCTACCAGAAAGGCCGAGAACATCATTGCCCAGTGCACTTTCTGCTTGCCGAAGGTACGTATCAAGGTTTGCGCAATCTGGTCTGCGCCGCCCGAGTCGGCCATCAGCTTGCCGAGCATGGTGCCCAGACCGAGAATAATACCGACGAAGCCCAGCACGCCACCGAAGCCGTCCTGGAAGGATTTCATGACTTTTTCAACCGGCATTCCCGAGGTCAGGCCAAGAAAGCCTGCCGCCAGGGTCAGCGCGACGAAAGGGTGCACTTTGAAGGTGGTGATCAGCAGCACCAGGCCGACGATGGTCACCAACGCATCGACGAGCAGGAACGTCTCATGGGTCATACCGAACATGGGTGTTTCTCCGGTTTATTGTTTTAAGGAGCTGTTAACAGCGCCGACGTTTTTATCGTGTGTACGCAAGACAGCGCTGTCTTCTGCGCTCACGCCTTTATCAGGCGTGGGAGTCTTTCCACCATGCTGCGGCTTGTTCACCGATGACAGCGATAGGCTGCGATGCATCGACGATCAGTGTCAGCGGCTCGCCATAGGGCGGCTCAAGGGTTGCGAACTGGCTGTCCACCAGACTTGCGGGCATGAAATGCCCCGGCCGGTGCGAGCAACGTTCGGCGGCAAGTTCCTTGCTGAGTTCCAGAAAAACAAAGCCCAGGCCAGGCACGGCATCGCGCAGACGCTGGCGATAGATAAGCTTGAGCGAGGAGCAGGTCAGCACAGGGTGCTCGCCGTTTGCCAGGGCAGCAGCCATCTCTTCGCCCAGGCGGGTCAGCCAGCCGGCGCGGTCTTCATCGTTGAGAGGGGTTCCGGCGCTCATCTTTTCGATATTTGCCGGGGGGTGGAACGCATCGCCTTCGATCAGGCGACCGCCGCTGTTGCGGGCGATCTCGGCACCGACGGCGCTTTTGCCGCAGCCAGAAACACCCATTACCACAAGGGCGGAAATAGCAGTATTCGCAGTTGTCACAGTAGGCACCTCATCTGGAGACAGCGCTGTCTTTGTCCGGTGGACATCAGGCTCAGCCCGGGCTGTTCCAGTTTTTGTCGTTGTTTTGAGCTCATCAATAAGCATTGGAGGCTGTTCTCCGCGGCGACCCTGACCGGGTGGCCCATGTGAAACCAGCGATAAAGCATTGTCACCTTCCATGAGACAGCGCTACCTTATGGGGCATTCGACACATTTGGCAACCCCTATGTTAGTTGGCAACGCATGATCCGCATTGGTTCCCGCTCTACTGGTCGCCCTACGCTCAATGAGGTGGCGAGGCTTGCCGCCGTGTCGCCGATCACGGCCTCCCGGGCGCTGCGCGGCGTTACCACCGTTGCGCCGGAGCTGGCGGAAAAGGTCCGCGCTGCGGCACAGACCCTGGGCTATGTCGCCAATCCTGCAGCCAGGGCGCTGGCCTCTTCCTGCAGCCAGACCGTCGTGGTGCTGGTGCCTTCGCTTTCCAACCAGTTGTTTATCGAGACGCTGGAGGCCATTCAGGAGGTGTTGCGTATCCGCGGTCTGGACGTGGTGATCGGCAACTATCACTACTCGCCCGACGAGGAAGAGAAACTGCTGCGCAACCATCTGGTCAATCGTCCGCGGGGTATTCTGCTGACCGGTTTCGACCACACCGCAGCGTCGCGCCAGATGCTTGAAACCAGCGGCGTACCTTGCGTACACATGATGGAACTCGATACTCGACTGGGTACCTATTGCGTTGGCTTCTCGCAACAGCAGGCGGGGGCCGAAGCCGCACGCCATCTGTTGGGCCGTGGTCGCCGTCGACTGGCTTACATGGCCGCTCAGCTCGACCCTCGCGTATTGCAGCGCGGGGCAGGGTTTCGCCAGGTGCTGGAGGAAGCCGGGCTGTTCGACCCCGAGCTGCAGGTCTCGACGCCTCAGTCGTCCTCGATTGGCCTGGGTGGTGAGTTGTTTGCCCGCCTGCTGGAGCAACATCCGGATGTCGACGGGGTTTTCTTCTGCAATGACGACCTCGCGCAGGGCGCGGCCCTTGAGGCTTTGCGTCTGGGCGTCGCCATTCCCGAACGCGTATCGCTGGTGGGCTTCAACGACCTGCCCGGTTCTGCCCACATGGTGCCGCGCCTGACCTCGATACGTACGCCCAGGGAGGAAGTCGGGCAGCGCGCGGCACAGCTGCTGCTGGGCTTGCTCGACGGTGTCACGCAGCATCCGCAGGTGGATCTGGGGTTTGAGCTGGTGGTACGGGAAAGCTCCTGAGTCTTTCTTAAGGCCAGCCCTGCATGCTTTCCCCCGGGCCATCACGCTGACCAGTGGTCGTTGCGCTACGGGCTTTCCCGCCGCCGGGCTGGAGTGCCCGACGGCCCTGTCCTGCAACCCTGCCGATACCCTCATTCGAACGGTTTCGGCGCGTCCGGACTGTTATTTCTGACAGTACCCATCCCCTCGTGTTGAGTATTCAATGACCCTACGTTTTTGGATCGGAGCGGCATAAGTGTCTTGGCCGCATCGTTGGATGACGGGGATATATCTTCTTATCTATTCCCCGTCCTGGCGGTCTTACAAGACCTATTGAAGGGTGAGAGAAATGCAAAAAAAAGCATCTCAAAACGTTAGAGCTCTGACTCACATTGCAGACCCGGTCGGTTCAGAAGTCCCTCTGGACATCGCCTGGTTGACCGGCATCATCCCGCTGGGCTTTGTACCCGCTGAGATCGTTATCAGTCCCGATGAAACTACGCTGTATGTCGCTCATGAGAGTGGCCGCGAAGTCAGCGTGGTCGACATCGCCAGTGCAAGCGTGGTTGGCAGTATCAAGCGGGCAGGCGCGGGTGCGATTACCCTGAGCCCCGATGGGAAACGGCTTTACACCATTGGTCAGAAGAGGTGCTACGTGGTGGACACGCGCTTGCGCGAGGTCATCAGGATACTTCCGGCTGCCAACGTCAACCGCATCCTGTGCAGCCCGGATGGCCGGTTTATCTGCCTGTCCTTTCAGAATGCGCTTGGCGGGCTTATCCGCCTGATCGAGACCGAGAACTACACGGTCGAAAACGAGTTTGATCTGGGTGCCCTGACCAATGCGTCGCTGGCCCTCGGGATCAGCCCCCTGAATGACCGGTTTTACGCGACGATGCTGGTCGACCGGACGGCACCCACCGATGTCCTTGCGATCAGCAAGGTGGATTACCTGCAGCATGATATTCCCGGCTTTTCCGATCCGCGGTCGATGGCCTTCAGTTCCGATGGCGCCTGGCTGTATGTGGGCGGAATCGACGAGGTCTACATTATCGATGCCGCCACCAACAAAATGTTTTATCGGGAGAAGATAGGTACCCAGGGCTATCCGGTAAAAGTCATAGGCGTCACGCCGGATGAGCGCTATGTATATGCGATCTACACCTGCAATTACGACGTCTACCGGATCGACACTGTGAAGGGAATCGCCACCTGTATCGCCTACTTTCCTTCGGTGGGCGGCGCGGTACTCAACAGGACCGGTACCTATATCTACTCCTCCCACCCGGACATGAGCTGGATTTCGATCTACAGGCTGTAGTTGCTCCCGTCAAACCTGCCACGGCCGATGACGCAGGCGCAGTGGCCGGTTGTCTTTGTCATCGGGGGCCTGCACTGTCAGTCGGCATTCAGCGCCGCGATGCCGGCCTTGGCCACTTGCGCATCCTGCTCGGCCTTGACGCCGGAGACACCCACCGCGCCAATCACCTGGCCGTCAACGATGACCGGCACGCCGCCTTCCAGCGAGGTCAGCAGCGGGGCGCTGAGAAATGCCGTACGCCCGCCATTGACCATTTCTTCGTAACCTTTGGACTCACGTTTGCCGAGTGCCGAGGTACGGGCTTTTTCGATCGAGATATAGCTGCTGATCGGCGACGCGTCGTCCAGTCGCTCGAACGCCAGCAGATGGCCGCCGTCATCAACGACAGCGATGGCCACAGCCCAGCCATTGGCCTGGGCCTCGTCGCGTGCGGCACCGAGCATCAGGCTCACTTCGGTCTGGGTAAGGACGGCTTTGATTTTCATGGGTTGCTCCGGAGCAGTGGTTATTGGATAGGAGTTCAGCGAGATTCTGGAGTGCCAAGCGCTTCGTCAATCAGCTCGATCCAGTGCCGTACCGCAGTGCGGTTGGCGCTGGCCAAGTGAGTCTGACAACCGATATTGGCGGTGGCGATGACCTGAGGCTTGCCGCTTTCCAGCGCGCTCATACGGTTGTCGCGCAATTGACGGGCCAGGGCTGGCTGAGTGATTGAATAGGTGCCGGCCGAGCCGCAGCATAAATGGCCGTCCGGCACTTGGGTCAGGTTGAAGCCTAGACGAGTCAGCACGCGTTCCACTTCACCACCGAGTTTCTGTGCGTGCTGCAAGGTACATGGGCAGTGGAACGCCAGTCGCGTGTCGACCTTGATGCCGAGGGTTTCCAGCGGCTCGTCACGCAGCACTTCGACCAGATCCTTTGTGCACGCACTGATGCGCTTGGCCTTGTCTGCATAGGCGGGGTCGTGGCGCAGCAAATGACCGTAGTCCTTGACGAATGCACCGCAACCGCTGGCCGTCTGGATGAGGGCTTCGGCACCGCCTTCGAGCGCGGGCCACCAGGCGTCGATGTTGCGCCGCGCCCGGTCCAGCCCCGCGTCCTGTGCATTCAGATGGTAATCCACGGCGCCGCAGCATCCGGCGTTGCCGACTGCAGTAATACCGATGCCCAGACGATCAAGCACCCGTGCCGTGGCAGCGTTGGTATTAGGTGACAGACCTGGCTGCACGCAACCTTCAAGCAGCAGCGCCTGACGTGCATGACGAGTGGACGGCCGAAGCCCGGCAGGATGGACTGTTGCAGGCAGTTTGATTGCCAGTGTCTGCGGCAACAAGGGCCTGAACTTCATGCCCATTCCGGTCAGCAAACGGAACAATCCGGCATTGGGAATTACCTGGCGCAGGCCTTCGCGCAGCAACCGCTGGCCAAGCGGGCGGGGCACCAGGGCCTCAACCGCTGCACGGCCGATGTCCAGCAGGTTGTGATAATCCACGCCGGACGGGCAGGTGGTCTCGCAGTTGCGGCAGCTCAGGCAGCGGTCCAGGTGCAAGCGGGTTTTTTCGGTGACTTGCTGGCCTTCGAGCACCTGTTTGATCAGGTAGATTCTGCCGCGCGGGCCGTCCAGCTCATCACCCAACAGTTGATAGGTCGGGCAGGTAGCGTTGCAGAAACCGCAATGCACGCAACTGCGCAGGATGCGTTCGGCCTCTTCGGCGCGGGGCAGGGTTCTGGCGTGTTCACTCAATGTGGTCTGCATGCTTAAAACTCCGCGTACAGTCGGCCGGGGTTGAAAATGCCCTGCGGGTCGAGCCGGCCCTTGAGGGCCTGGTGGTAACGCAGTACAGGTGTGGCCAGCGGCTGGAACGGGCTGTCGACAACGCCCTGGCCGTAGCAGGTCGCATGCCCGCCAGCCGCCGTGGTGATCGCTCTAATGGTTTCGCCGTCTGCGTCGGATTTCAGCCAGCGTTGTGCGCCGCCCCAGTCGAGCAGTTGTTCGCCTGGCAGGTCCAGCACAGCGCTTTCGGCAGGTACGCAGAGCCGCCATAAGGGTCGCGGGTCCAGAAAAAAGGGCAGACGCTGCTCATTCAACTGCTGCCAGTACGCGCCATCGAACACTTCGCCACCGAGCCGCTCATGAGCTGCTGCCACCGAGCCTTCGCCGCCTTCAAGACGCAGGCGCAGTACTTGACCGTCGTGGCAGGCTGCGCTGATGGGCATCGGTTGCTGACCCCATTCGGCGAGGCGGGCCAGGGCTTGCGAGCTGTCCATCTGCAGCGCGATGCTGCTGCACAGACGCGGTTTGGGCAGTACCTTGAGCGACACCTCGGTCAGCACCCCAAGGCAGCCGAAACTGCCCGCCATCAGGCGTGAAACGTCATAGCCTGCAACGTTCTTCATGACTTCGCCGCCGAAGCGCAAATGCTTGCCAAGGCCGGTGATGACCCGGGTGCCCAGTACGAAATCACGCACCGACCCGCTCCAGGGGCGGCGCGGGCCCGACAGTCCCGCTGCGACCATGCCGCCGAGCGTTGCGCAGCCAAAATCGGGCGGCTCGCAGGGCAACGTCTGGCCTGCGGCGTCCAGCACCTGCATCAGCTCGCTCAGTGGCGTACCGGCACGGGCGGTGATCACCAGTTCTGTCGGGTCATAACTGACGATGCCACGGTGTTCGCGGGTATCGAGCACCTCGCCTGCTGCCTCACGGCCAAGAAAGGCCTTGCTGTTGCCACCCTGAATACGTAACGGCGTGCTGTCCCGCAGCGCTTGATCGACCCGCTCGAGCAGAGCCTGGCTGACGTCTTTGTCCATCTCGCTCATCAGAAGCGCTCCAGTTCGGGAAACGGCAATTGCCCGGCATGAATATGCATGGCACCGAATTCCGCGCAGCGATGCAGGGTCGGGATATTCTTGCCGGGGTTGAGCAGGCCGCTGGCATCGAATGCGGCCTTGATGGCATGAAAAAAAGTCAGTTCGTCACTGTTGAACTGCGCGCACATCTGGTTGATCTTCTCGCGACCGACACCATGCTCGCCGGTGATGCTGCCGCCGACCTCGACGCACAGCTCGAGGATCTTGCCACCCAGCGCCTCTGCGCGCTCCAGTTCACCCGGTTGATTGGCATCGAACAGGATCAACGGGTGCATGTTGCCATCGCCAGCATGAAACACATTTGCCACGCGCAGGCCGTACTGCGCTGACAACTCCTTGATGCTGCGCAATACCCCTGGCAACTCGCGTCGCGGGATAGTGCCGTCCATGCAGTAGTAATCCGGTGACAGACGGCCCACGGCGGGGAAGGCGTTCTTGCGACCGGCCCAGAAGCGCACCCGTTCGGCCTCGTCTTTCGCCTGACGCACTTCGGTCGCACCAGCCAGTGTCAATACCTCGCGAACCCGTTCGCAATCAGCATGTACATCGGCTTCGACCCCGTCCAGCTCGCAAAGCAGGATGGCTTCTGCATCAACCGGATAGCCTGCATGAATGAAATCCTCGGCGGCGCGAATCGCCAGATTATCCATCATCTCCAGCCCGCCGGGGATGATGCCAGCGGCAATGATATCGCCCACCGCTCTGCCTGCTTTTTCCACGGAATCGAACGCCGCCAGCAGCACTTTGGCCACCTGCGGTCTGGGCAACAGCTTGACCGTGACTTCGGTAATGACACCGAGCATGCCTTCGGAGCCGGTAAACAGTGCCAGCAAGTCGAAGCCCGGTGAGTCCAGCGTGTCGCTGCCCAGCGTCATGGGCTCGCCTTCGACGGTCAGTATCTCGACCTTGAGCAGGTTGTGCACGGTCAGTCCGTATTTGAGGCAATGCACGCCGCCCGCATTTTCTGCCACGTTACCGCCGATGGAACAGGCGATTTGCGAAGACGGGTCGGGTGCGTAATACAGACCGTGGGGTGCTGCTGCCTGGGAAATGGCCAGGTTGCGTACGCCGGGCTGGACTCGTGCCAGACGAGCAGCCGGGTCGATAGCGAGGATCTGATTGAAGCGCGCCATCACCAGCAGCACGCCTTTTTCCAGCGGCAGTGCGCCCCCCGACAACCCGGTGCCCGCGCCGCGAGCGACCACCGGCACGCGACGCGCATGGCACAGTTTGAGCAGCGTCTGCACTTCTTCGACATGCCGTGGCAACGCCACCAGCATCGGCGTGGTGCGATAGGCCGATAACCCGTCGCACTCGTAGGGGCGCAGCTCTTCGGCGCGGTGCAGGATGTCCAGGTCGGGCAGTTGGCGTCGTAGCTCATGCAGCAATTGCTGCTTGTCGACCGCGGGCAGCATGCCGTCGATGCGTTCGTCATAAAGAATATTCATGCAGGCACCCAGCGTTGTTTTTATCGGGTTAATGCATCCTAGCTCATTCAGCACAAGGCTTGAGTTGACAGCGTCAGGCGGATCGCGCAATTTACGCATTACGTAATGTGGTTACGAAAATAATAAACACAGCACCCGTGCGTCAGGCAGGCGACTTCCGTGGACCTATTCACTTACTACCGCTCGACCTCAAGTTACCGTGTGCGTATTGCGCTGGCCCTAAAAGGGCTGGATTACGCTGCGATCCCGGTCAACCTGCTGCTTGATGGCGGCGAGCAGCGCACACCCGGCTACAAGGCGGTCAACCCGCAGGGCAGGGTGCCTGCATTGAGGCTGGACGATGGCGTGGTCATCACCCAGTCACTGGCGATCATTGAATACCTGGAAGAGTGCTACCCGCAGCCTGCGTTACTGGCGCAGGATGCTGTTCTGCGTGCGCGCCAGCGGGCCGTTGCGGCGCTGGTCGGCTGTGACATTCACCCCTTGCACAACGTTTCGGTGCTCAACCGGTTACGCGGTCTGGGTCACGACGAACCCGCTATTCTGAGCTGGATCGAGCACTGGATCGGCGAAGGTTTGCAGGCCGTCGAGCAGTTGATCGAAAAGGACGGTTTCTGTTTTGGTACGAGCCCCGGCCTTGCGGACATTTACCTGTTACCACAGCTGTATGCAGCCCATCGCTACAACGTCGAACTGAGTGCATACCCGCGTATCCAGCGGGTCGAGCGTCTGGCCATGCAACATCCGGCCTTTCAACAGGCACACCCTGATGCACAATCGGACAAGCCGGAGTAGGCTGCCCTCATGAAGATTCTTGGTCTGCAACTGATATTCGGTGATTTTCTCGCGCGCAGCGTGCGAGGGATCCCGTGTGCGCCGCCCGCAGGACAGTGATTGCGCTGGTTTAACCACTCTCACTTTTCCTGCAAGGAGCCAGTCATGGCTGATCTCTACGAAAACCCCATGGGCCTGATGGGCTTTGAATTCATCGAATTCGCGTCACCGACTCCCAACAGCCTGGAGCCTGTGTTTCAGATGATGGGTTTCACCAAAGTCGCGACCCATCGTTCCAAGGACGTGACCCTGTATCGTCAGGGCGCGATCAACCTGATCCTCAACAATGAACCGCATAGCCTGGCCTCATACTTTGCCGCCGAACATGGCCCTTCGGTATGCGGCATGGCGTTCCGCGTGAAAGATGCGCAGAAGGCTTATAACCGGGCACTCGAACTGGGTGCACAACCGCTGGAAATCGCCACCGGCCCCATGGAATTGCGCTTGCCCGCCATCAAGGGCATCGGTGGCGCGCCGCTGTACCTGATCGACCGTTTCGGTGAAGGCACCTCGATTTACGACATCGACTTCAACTTCATCGACGGCGTCGACCGCCACCCGGTCGGTGCCGGCCTTAAATTCATCGATCACCTGACCCACAACGTGTATCGCGGTCGCATGGCGTACTGGGCCGGGTTCTATGAAAAGCTGTTCAACTTCCGCGAGCTGCGCTATTTCGACATCAAGGGCGAATACACCGGCCTGACCTCCAAGGCCATGACCGCCCCGGATGGCATGATCCGCATTCCCCTGAACGAAGAGTCGTCCAAGGGCGCCGGGCAGATCGAAGAGTTCCTGATGCAGTTCAACGGCGAAGGCATTCAGCATGTGGCGTTCTTTACCGATGACCTGATCAAGACCTGGGACGCGCTGAAGGAAACCGGCATGCGTTTCATGACGGCGCCGCCGGATACTTACTACGAAATGCTTCAGGGAAGACTGCCCGATCACGGTGAGCCGGAAACTGAACTCAAATCGCGCGGCATCCTTCTCGATGGTTCTTCAGAAGGCGGCGAGCGCCGATTGCTGCTGCAGATATTCTCCGCAACCCTGATGGGCCCGGTGTTCTTCGAATTCATCCAGCGCAAGGGTGATGACGGGTTTGGCGAAGGCAACTTCAAGGCGCTGTTCGAGTCCATCGAACGAGACCAGATCCAGCGCGGTGTACTGACGCCGGACTGAGCATAAGAAGCATCCGCCTTGCGCGATCAGACGAGCCTGCTCAGGCTCGTTCTGAGTCATTTGTGCTTGAGCACGTCAGCCTGCCGATTGTGAGACGAGATATAACGCTCGGTAAATTCATGCGCCGGCATGGGACGACCATACAGATAGCCCTGACCCTCGTCGCACACATAATGACACATCAGACTTTCCTGCTCGCGGGTCTCTATGCCTTCTGCCGTGACCTGGAGATTGAAGCCGTTCGCCAGCCTGATAACGGCCTCGATGATAACTTCGTCTTTTTTGCTGCGCTCAACGCCACTTACGAATGAGCGGTCGATTTTCAGCCGTGTCACCGGATAGTCTTTCAGCAGGCTCAGGGACGCATAGCCGGTACCGAAATCGTCGAATGCAATGCCCACACCCAATGAGCGAAGGTGGCGCAACGGTTCCATAATGCGTTGTTCGTTTCGCAGGATGATGTTTTCCGTGATCTCCAGCTCGAGTGAGTGTGCCGGCAAGGAAAAGTCTTCAAGCGCACTTTCAACCATTTCCGCAAAGTCACGCATGCGAAACTGAGCGGCGAACAGATTGACGCCGATGCGAAATTCGTCACAGCCGGTGTTTTGCCATTGCGCTGCCTGCTCACAGGCTGAGCGCAGGATCCATTCGCCCACTGGTACCGCGAGAAGACCCGCTTCCAGTGCAGGTAGAAAAACCGCCGGGGACACCACACCCAGTGTCGGATGGTTCCAGCGAATAAGGGCTTCGGCTCCGGTAATACGACCGTCCGCAAGGCGTACCTGAGGCTGATAGTACAGCTCGAACTCTTTGTTGGCCCACGCCTGACGCATTGATGAGCTGAGCGCGCCTCTTCTTGACGCGGTCTGTCGATGCTCGGAGGTGAAGGTGCGAACAAGGGAACGTCCGTCAGACTTGGCCTGGTAGAGCGCCAGATCCGCATTGCCGAGCATTTGCTCCTCGTCGTAGTCGCAGCCGGACCTTACGGAGACGCCGATGCTGGCGCCGATGTAGATTGAATTGTCTTCAAACTCAATCGGTTCCTCGATGACCGCGATGAGCGCCAGGCCCAGCCTGGTCGCGTTGTCAGGGTCTGCCGTGTCTGACAGGAACACGACAAACTCATCGCCGCCCAGACGCGCGACCATATGGCTGGCCGGGACGTTTTCGCGAAGACGAAGAGAGGTCACCTGGAGCACAAAATCACCCGCAGCGTGGCCCAGCGTGTCGTTGACGTCTTTGAAACCGTCCAGATCGATCAGCAGGATAGCTGCTGGCAGCTGCGCATCGCACGCCTCCTTGATCCGCCTTTTGAGTGTCGATCGATTGGCAAGCCCGGTCAGATGATCGTATTCAGCCGCATGCTTGAGTAATTTGTCCGCCTCGACACGCTGGGTGACGTCACGAATGATCGCTCCGAATTGTGGCTCGCCGGCATACGTCCATTGTGAGAGCGAGAGCTCGATGGGGATTGTATGACCGTCGCGATGGATGGCCGTCAGGTTGATGGATTTTCCGATAATGGAGGCCGGGCCGCCTGCAGACACCCTCGACAGACCTGCATGATGTCTGGAGCGCATTTCGGGCGGAATAATGATATCGAGAGGCTTTCCCATGGCGTCCTCGGATCGATGCCCGAAAATGAGCTCGGCCGAGTTGTTCCATGAGATGATCCGGTTTTTGCTGTCCGAGCAGATAATCGCGTCGGGTGAAGTCGAGGTGATATTCATGAAGCGGGCGTGGCTGTCTTCATTCTCGAGCGCGAGCCGACGCAATTCCATTCTTTCGATGACCATGACCGCCAGGTCCTGAAGAACCAATTGATCTCGCTGCGAGAAAGTCTCCCGAGGTTTATTGTCGATCAGGCACAGGCTGCCCAGCACATGACCGCTGGCGGTTATCAGCGGCGCCCCGGCATAAAAGCGAATATAGGGAGCGCCTACTACCAAGGCGTTTGAGCTGAATCTCTCATCCTGCAATGCATCAGGCACCAGAAAAACGTTACGGCCCATGAGCGCAAAATTACAGAATGAGACGTCACGGCCCGTTTCGCAGACATCGAGGCCGATACGCGCCTTGAAGAATTGCCGATCGCGATGAACCAGCGAAATCAGCACAATGGGCACATCGAAAATCCGCGATGCCATTTGCACGATCTGATCGTATTCGTGCTCAGGTGGGGTATCCATCAACGAAAAAGCATTCAAGATACGAATACGTTCTTCGTCATCATCGCCGACCGGGTAAGTGTTCATTTGAGGCTATCGCGATAAGCTGATCGCAGCTGAAACACGAAGCGACCGATGTGCAAGGCCGCTGTGCCGGCTGCGGTGACAGCACCGTGCCAACATGCGCTTGAGCCACGCCGGAAAAGCAACGTTCGATACATTGGCATTGGAGCACCTCTCACAGTAGCGTCTCGGCAGCTGTTTTCGGACAGCTCAGAAGCTGTATCGTCAAAAAGCCGGATACCTGTAATGACTTCTTGAGCAACTAGCCTGCGGGGCATTCATTCAACTAAGCCCCGCGTGACCTCGGTGTAACAACGTATTCGGGTTAGTGGCGCTAAGGTATGGAAACTGCATGGCGGGTTTCACTGCCAATTTGATGACAACCCTATGAAACGGCTTTCCTTTATTTCGACGAGGCTTACACCTTCGGCGCTCAGCAAAGCGTTGATCGGCTTCATTGCCCTGGTCTGTCTATCGCTGACCCTGGCTACCGTCTGGCAGATGAACCAGTCGAAGCTCGAGCGCGCGGCCACCGCCAGGATTGCGGTGTCCAATATCGTGCTTGCCGCTGAGCAGCAGGCTCAAGACACCCTGCAACAGGCTGACAATACGCTGCGTGACCTTGTCGAGCGTGTGGAACAGGACGGGGTCGCAGGCCAGCAGCAAAGCCGCTTGACCAGGCTGATGGCTCAAGACCTGATAAACGTCAAAGGGCTTCAGGGGCTGTTCATCTACGATGCTCAGGGCAACTGGGTCGCCAATTCCTTTGCCAATGGCGTGCACACCAGAAACAACGAAGACCGCGATTACTTCATTTACCATCGCGATAACCCTGCCCCGTCCATTCATGTAGGGTCTATCGTAGAAAGCCGTAATACCGGGGATATGGTCATCCCGGTCAGTCGGCGTATCAATGCTGCGGATGGCAGTTTTGCTGGCGTTGCACTGGCCACCGTACCGGTGGCTTATTTCCAGGCGTTTTTCCAGCGCATGGATGTAGACGACAAGGGGGTAATCTTTCTCGCTCTGAGCAATGGTGACCTGCTGGCGCGACGCCCCACATTAACCGCACTGATGACCACCAATGTCGCCAAGGGCGATATCTTCACTCGCTATCTGCCCTACAGCGACAGCGGCACCGCGGTGATCAACTCCGTGGTGGACGGGGTGGAAAGGATCTACGCCTATCGGCGGGTGTCCGGGTTGCCGATCGTCGCCGCTGCAGGCGTCTCCTGTCAGCATGTGTTCGCGCCCTGGTGGGCCTATGCACACCGGTCCATGACCATCACCGGCATTATTATCCTTGCGCTGGTTTTGCTTGGCGTCCTGCTGTACCGGCAAATCCAGCAGTTGATCAATGCGGAAGGTGAACTGAACATCGCCAGGAACGAGCTGGAGATCATCGCTCACACGGACAGCCTCACGCACCTGGCCAATCGACGCTGCTTCGATGCGGCCTTGCAGCAGGAGTGGGGGCGGGCGAGCCGGAATACTGCAACTATCGCGATCATTCTGCTGGATATTGACTGGTTCAAACAATACAACGACACCTACGGTCATCTGCAGGGAGACGACTGCCTGAAGCAAGTGGCTGGGCTCATAGGCAACAGTCTTGACCGGGCTGGGGATATCGCGGCACGTTACGGCGGCGAAGAGTTTGTCATTCTGCTGCCTGAAACCGACCTGGCAGGGGCGCTGAAGATCGCGGAAAAAATCAGATCATCCGTTGAAACCAATCGTATAGAGCACTCGGCCAGCCCGCTGGGCAAACTGACCATAAGCTCGGGCGTGGTGTCGATCAACGCAGCAGAGAAGGATGGACATACCGCCGCGTTGGCGGAAGTGGATCGGTTGCTTTACCTGGCCAAAACCAAAGGGCGTAACCGCGTCGAAGGTCGGCTGATTCACGGCTGGCATGGAGCGAGCCATTTTGCCAGGGTATCAACCGCCTCTTCCTGAGTCAGTCTGACGGATGGCTACCGCCCATACGCTCGCTGATGGCCTGCGCCGTTTGCAAAAGCCGCCTGGCCGCCAGATTCTGCGTCTCGTCGTTCAACACCGATCCCGGCCCAACCACGGTAATCACGCCCACCAGCTTGTCACCCATGGCGAACAGCGGCGAAGAGGCTGCGTTTATGCCCGGCATCAGCAAGCCCTGAATCTGGTGAACGCCCGTCGTACGGATCTGCTCAAGATGCTGCTTGACGTCGCGCAACTGGTCGGCACTCAGCAAAGGCACTTCCTGCTCGCGAAGCGCAGCGGTTTCGCGCTCGTTCAGAAAGCTGTCGAACACCAGGCCGGTAGACGAGCCGAGCAACGGCAGCACCGAGCCGATCTGCGTGACCAGCGTCACCGCACCTATCGAGGGCTCGACATACACCACGGTCGGCCCTTTGTTGCCCCATACCGCCAGGAAGCAGGTCTGGTTCAATTCATCACGCAGGCTGGCCAGCCAAGGTGCCGATACTTTCAGCACATCCAGCTTGCCGAGTGAGGCCAGCCCGACCTGCAACGCTTCGCGCCCCAGCTCGTAGTGATTGTTGACAGCATCCTGTTCGGCAAAGCCACTGGCAATCAGCGCCTGTAGATAACGATGAACCTTGCTGGCAGGCATGCCCAGATGCTCGGCGAGTTTCGACAGGGAAGTGGAGGGCGACAGTTCGGCCAGCGCCTTGAGCACGCCCAGCCCCACTTCGGCGGCCTGAACCTTTTGCTGACGTCCGCCTGTCGGGCTTTCGATGTCCTGGGTCATGGGTGCTGTGCGCCGATCGGGAAAGGCAGCTTTATAGCTTGACCGGCTGGCAAACTCAAATTACGTTATGCGTAATCGTTTTACGTTAAATGATGTTTCACCCGTCTCTGCCCGACCCCATAACAACAAGAGGTCCAGATGGCTATTCACTCCCGTTCCGACGCATTGACTTATCAGTCGGGTTTTGGCAACCAGTTCAGCAACGAGGCACTGCCCGGAGCATTGCCGATTGGCCAGAACTCTCCGCAGAAACACCCGCTGGGGCTGTATGCCGAGCAGTTCTCGGGCACAGCCTTCACAGTCGAGCGCAGCGAAGCCCGGCGTACCTGGCTTTATCGCATCAAGCCTTCGGCAGCCCATCCGCGTTACCAACGCATGAATCGGCAGATCGCCGGTCAGGAGCAGGGCCCGATAAACCCTAACCGGCTGCGCTGGAATGCCTTCGATATTCCCGCCGAGCCTGTCGATTTCATTGGCGGCCTGATTCCCTTGGCCAGCACCTCAGCGGCGGATCAGGCAGACGGTGTCAGCGTCTATGTATACGCAGCCAACACCTCGATGCAGCGTGCGTTTTTCAACGCCGATGGCGAATGGCTGATTGTGCCGCAACAGGGGCGACTCAGAATCATCACCGAATTAGGTCTGCTGGACATCGAGCCGCTGGAAATCGCCGTCTTGCCGCGAGGCATGAAGTTTCGCGTGCAACTGCTCGACAGCAGCGCCCGTGGTTACATCTGCGAGAACCACGGGTGCGCCTTGCGCCTTCCGGAGCTTGGCCCGATCGGCAGCAACGGGCTGGCCAACCCGCGTGATTTTCTGACGCCGGTGGCCTGGTTTGAGGACAATCAGCAACCGATGGAGCTGGTGCAGAAGTTCCTCGGTGAACTGTGGTCGACACACCTGGAGCATTCACCCTTTGATGTGGTGGGCTGGCACGGCAACAACGTTGCGTACAAGTATGATCTGCGGCGTTTCAACACCATCGGCACGGTCAGTTACGATCACCCGGACCCGTCGATTTTCACTGTGCTGACTTCACCAGGGGCAACCCACGGCCAGGCCAATATCGATTTCGTGATCTTCCCGCCGCGCTGGATGGTGGCGGAAAACACCTTTCGCCCGCCATGGTTCCACCGCAACCTGATGAACGAATTCATGGGCCTGATCGATGGCGCCTACGACGCCAAGGCTGAAGGCTTCATGCCCGGGGGCGCCTCGCTGCACAACTGCATGAGCGCGCACGGTCCGGATAATGTCACGGCAGAAAAGGCCATTACTGCCGAGCTGAAACCGCACAAAATCGAAAACACCATGGCCTTCATGTTCGAGACCGGCAAGGTATTGCGCCCCAGCCGCCACGCCCTTGGCTGCCCGCAACTGCAAGCCGATTACGATGCCTGCTGGAACGACATGACCAAGACATTCAACAAGGAACCGCGCCAATGACTGGCTCTCTCAATCGTCGCAGTTGGGTGGCATCGGCCAATGAGCACGCTGATTTTCCGTTGCAGAACCTGCCGCTGGGCGTGTTCAGCCACGGCGCTACCGGACCGCGTGGTGGCGTGGCGATTGGCGATCTGATTGTCGATCTGCGCGCAGCGACAGCCGCGGGTTTTTTTCACGGGCAGGCCGTCGAAGCTGCCGAAGTGGCCAGCCGCGATCAGCTCAACGATTTTTTTGCGCTGGGCGCGCCAGCCCGTCAGGCATTGCGCAGCGCATTGTTGCAACTGCTGGATGCGGACAACCCGCAACGTGACAGTGTGCAGGCCGTTGCAGGTTTGCTGCTGCCGATGAGCGAGTGCAGCCTGCACATGCCGGCGCGGGTAGGTGATTATTCTGACTTCTACGTCGGTATTCATCATGCGCTGAACGTCGGCAAGCTGTTCCGTCCGGACAACCCGCTGCTGCCCAACTACAAATATGTGCCGATTGGCTACCACGGCCGGGCATCGACCCTCTGCACATCCGGTACGCCGGTCCGGCGGCCCAATGGGCAGACCCTTGCGCCGGGTCAGGACGTTCCGGTTTTCGGTCCCTGCAAACGCCTGGATTACGAACTGGAGCTGGGTGTGTGGATCGGGCCGGGGAATGCGCAGGGCGATGCCATCGCGATTGACCGGGCCGCGGAGCACATCGCCGGGTTCTGCCTGCTCAACGACTGGTCGGCGCGTGACATTCAAGCGTGGGAATACCAGCCGCTGGGTCCGTTTCTGTCCAAGAGTTTTGCCACGACGATCTCGCCCTGGGTGGTAACCGCCGAAGCGTTGATACCCTTTCGCAGCGCTCAGCCAGCGCGTCCGGAGGGTGATCCTCAGCCGCTGCCGTACCTGCTTGATCAGAATGATCAGCAGGGTGGCGCGCTGGACATCGAACTGGAAGTGCTGCTGCTCACCGCGCAGATGAAGGCCGAGGGGTTGAAGCCTTACCGGCTGGGTCTGAGCAATTCGCTGAACATGTACTGGACCGTGGCGCAGATGGTCGCGCACCACAGCGTCAACGGCTGCAAGCTGCAACCGGGCGACCTGCTCGGCACCGGTACGCTTTCCGGTCCTCAGGCAGGTCAGCACGGCAGCCTGCTGGAGATGACCGCAGGCGGCAAGCAGTCAGTGGCGTTGCCCAACGGTGAAAAGCGCATATTCCTGGAAGCCGGCGACGAAGTGATCCTGCGTGCCCGTTGTCATCGGGAAGGGCAGGTGTCGATTGGCTTTGGCGAATGCCGGGGCGTCGTGCTCGACTGAAAAAATGAATCAGAAGCGTCAGGGAGTCACTTCGTACCAGCCCAGAAACATGTTCAGCGCCGACTCGACCACATCACTCTGCTCCTGAGGGTTGAGCAGTGCGGCATTGAAGGTCACCTGTGGCCAGAATGCGAACGACTTGAGCAGCGCGTGCATCTGCGTCGCCGCAAAACCGGGGTCGACCGGCTTCAGACGACCGCCTTTCTGGGCTGCCCGGATCCACGCGCTGAAGGTTTCTTCGCGCTCATTGATACGGGCCATCCACACTTGAGCGCGCTCGGGTGAGTGAATGGTCGCGCCCACCACGACACGCGCCAGGTCGAGAAAATTACTGTTGGTGAGGTTGCGCATCTTGCCCCACAGCAGGTCTCGAAGTTGCTCGCGCAGACTGACATTGGGGTGATAAATCACTTCCGATTGTGGCGGAGCACAGTTCCACAGACGCTGCAGCATCTCGGCGAACAGTTCTTCCTTGCTGGGGAAATGGTTGTAGACCGTGCGTTTGGACACCTCGGCCCGAGCAGCGATGCGGTCCATGCTGGTGACCTCGAAACCACGATCGCCAAATTCGGCAATAGCTGCCTGGACGATGGATTCGCGTTTCTGATCGGTGAGGCGCATGGGTGCGGTCATAGGTTCGCTTCAAACGGACGTTTAGAGAAAGTTACACTCAGCAGTTTACTTGTCGCCAAGGATCATGCAAGCTTAAAACTACACCGTGTAGTGTAAAACACTGTTACATATTTTTCATCGCGCATCCTGCAACGGGATCACGTACAAAGTATGCACGGCTGGAGCCTCAACCTGTCCCCAGGAGTCAGCAAACCATGGCCTCGACACATCAGAAAAAGGATGCTTCTTCACTGCCTGTCCTGTCCCGTCATGAGGGGCGATATCGGAACCACGCGACGATGAAACCGGCGAGTCTGCTGCGAACACTCCGCATTTTCTGGGATCAGGCATTCAATAAGCCCAAGGATACGCGCCCCGCAGGCGAAATTCCGGTACAGCCGCTGTCGCGTCAGCAGTTGCTGGCAGCGCCGAACAACACGGTGTACCGCCTCGGGCATTCGACGGTCCTGCTCAAATTGCGCGATCAGTTCTGGTTGACCGACCCCGTGTTTGCCGAGCGCGCGTCGCCGGTGCAGTGGGCAGGGCCGCAGCGCTTTCACCAGCCGCCGATCAGCCTCGAAGAGTTGCCGCCGATCAAGGCGGTGATCCTTTCGCACAACCACTACGACCATCTGGATCGTATGGCGATCAAGGCGCTGACCGACAAGACCGAGCATTTTCTGGCACCGCTTGGTGTGGGCGATACGCTGATTGAATGGGGCGTACCCGCGCACAAGGTCCGCCAACTGGACTGGTGGCAGTCCACCGAAGTGGCGGGCATCGAGTTTGTCGCTACGCCGTCGCAGCATTTTTCCGGGCGTACGCTGCTCGACAGCAACCGCACCCTGTGGGCGTCCTGGGTGATGATCGACGGCGATCAGCGGATCTTTTTCAGTGGCGACAGCGGCTACTTTGATGGCTTCAAGACCATCGGCGAGCAATACGGGCCGTTTGATCTGACGTTGATGGAAACCGGGGCCTATAACGTCGAATGGCCGCATGTGCACATGCAACCCGAGCAGACGCTGCAGGCACATCTGGACCTGCGTGGTCGCTGGTTGCTGCCGATTCACAACGGCACCTTCGACCTGTCGATGCACGCCTGGCACGAACCGTTCGATCGTATCCTGGCGCTGGCCTGGGAGCAGAATGTCTCGATCACCACGCCGATGATGGGCCAGCCGTTTTATGTGCAATACCCGTGTCGCGGTTTGACATGGTGGCTGGGCGTCGATGAAGTTGCCGAGCCTGAACCCGAGCCCGAGCAGCACGGCCGCGTAACGAACTGCAAATGCCCTCGGCAGAATGCCTGAAACTGCCCGCGCCATTGCTGAACTGATTTTTAAATAGCAGCACCCAGATTTTGATTTGTCATATGAGCACGCGCCCGGCCTAATCCTGACCATCAAAAGTGATGGTGACGGTATGCAGGTGCGTAGCTCGGCGGTTCGGAATATGGGGTTGATGGTCAGTATCGTACTGGTGGCGCTAAACCTGCGCCCATCGATGGCTGCGGTCGGTCCGTTGCTTGCGGCGATTCGTCTTGAGGTGCCGCTGGGCTTCGGGATGGCGTCGTTACTGACCATGCTGCCGATCATGGCCATGGGGCTGGCGATGTTTTTCGGCATCGGCATTGCGCGTTACCTGGGGACGCATCGCAGCATCCTGCTTTCACTGGTGCTTATCGGCCTGGCAACCCTGGCGCGTCTGGTTCTCGATTCTGCTGCCGAACTGATTTTCAGCGCTGTGCTGGCGGGTCTCGGCATTGCCTTGATTCAGGCGCTGATGCCCGCATTGATCAAATCGCGTTTCAAGGTCAACGTCTCATTGTGCATGGGCCTGTATGTGACTGCGATCATGGGCGGAGCGGCTCTGGCCGCATCATTCAGCCCATTGGTGATGAGCAGCAGCGGCAGCTGGCGTGTCGGTCTGGCGGTGTGGTCGCTTCTGGCGCTGTTGGCAGTGTGCTTCTGGTTCGCCCAGCGGCGCGTGTTGCAGGTCGACGCTTCAGGCGCTGCCGGGCCCCGGCAGGCTTTTTCCCACATGCCTCGGGCCTGGATGCTGGGAGTTTTCTTTGGCCTCGGTACTGCGTCCTATACCTGCGTGCTGGCCTGGCTTGCGCCGTATTATCTGGAGAACGGCTGGAGCGAGCAGGATGCCGGGCTGTTGCTGGGCTTTTTGACCCTGATGGAGGTCGTATCGGGTCTGCTGGTTCCGGCGCTGGCCAACCGCAGTCGCGATAAACGCGTGGCGCTGGCGGTGCTGCTGGTGTTGATGATGATCGGTTTTACCGGGCTGATTCTGCTGCCGCAGCGGCTGGGCCTGCTGTGGACCTGCTTGCTGGGCTTGGGTATCGGCGGTTTGTTTCCGATGAGCCTGATTGTGTCGATGGACCATGCCGATGATCCTCGGCAGGCAGGCGGCCTGACCGCATTCGTGCAGGGCGTGGGTTACCTGATTGCCAGCCTGTCGCCGCTGTTTGCCGGAATAATCCGCGACCTGACGGGCAGCTTTGCAGGCGCATGGTGGTCACTGATAGCGTTGGTCGCGATCATGCTGTTGATGGTGGTGCGGCTCGATCCCCGACGCTATGCTGAGCACCTGCGCAGCGCCGGCGTCAAACCGGTCATTATTGGCGAGGGGGCGGCATGATTGCATTTTGATGCTATCTTGTTCGCGTGGACCTGATCGTCCGGTCGCAGTGCCAGCGAGATGCCTCAATGCTCAACAGTAATGCCCTGAGAAAGCTGGACATGCAGGACCTGATGGTCTTTGTCTCGGTTTATGAACAGCGCAACCTGACCCTGGTCGCAGATGCGTTGCATGTCAGTCAGTCAACGGTCAGCTACTGCCTGAAAAAGCTGCGCGCCAACTTCGAAGACGATCTGTTTATCTGCACCCGCAATGGCATGCGTCCGACCCGCAAGGCATTGGCCATGCACACCCATGTGCAGCAGATTCTCGAGTCGGTCAACTTGTGTCACGACGGCCTGGGCCTGTTTGATCCGACCCGCATGCAAACCACCTTCACGGTATGTGCCCCCGAGTATTTCGAGCTGCTGGTATTGCCGCACTTGATGCGCGACTTTGTCGCCGCTGGTTTTTCGGTAACGGTCAATGTGCAGAAGCTTGAGAAGCAGTTGCCCGCCGAGCAATTGAACGACGGTCGTTTTGACCTCGCCCTGTGCTTCGGACCGGGCTTTCACCGAGTCCCGGACAGCTTGGTTTCACAAGTGTTGCTTGAAGATGATCTGGTCTGCGTCATGGACGCCCGGTTCGCGCCGCTCAGCGCCCTGATCGACATTCAGACCTTCATCGGGCATCGCCATGTGTACCCGACGCCATGGACGTCCGACACCAACATGGTCGATGGCTGGCTGCAACGGCAGGGGCTGGAGCGCAACATTGTCGCGCGCGCGAACAGTTACCGCGCGGCGTTGCAATTGCTCGAGGGCACAGATTTCATTCTGGTGCTGCCAAGGCGCATTCAGACCCTGCTGGGCAATGAGCCATGGATTGCCGTGTTCGAGCTGCCGCCGGATCTGCCTGGTTTCAGTCTGGACATGCTGTGGAGCGCTCAGGCCGATCAGGACGAGGCCAGTGGCTGGCTGCGTGAGCAAGTCGTGAAGGTCTGCGCCGAGCGCGGTCTGCTCTGACGCGTGGTCAGTTGCCAGACTTGTCTTTCTGCGGGTCTGGCGAAGTACCAGGCCGCGGTTGCTCGCCCTGTTGATTGAGCTGTTTGTTCTTCTCGCCCACTTTACCGGCGTTTTCCGGTTTGTGATCGAGGTCTTCGCGTTTGGATTCATCTGCCATGACCGTACTCCAGATTATTGGGCTATCTGTTGGTTGGTCACTGAAGGTTCTGCAAGATTCGATTTATATGACACGCGGTCCGGAGCAGTCTTTTTCGGCCCCGAACCGCAAAAACGTGTCAGCTCAGCAGGGTCAATACGTCTTTGGCAGCCTGTGCGGAGCTGGCCGGGTTTTGTCCGGTGACCAGCTTGCCGTCGGTCAGTACGTAGACGCTCCAGTCATCGCCCTTGGAGTAGTCACCGCCCAGTTCCTTGAGCGTGTCTTCAACCAGGAAAGGCACGACATTGGTCAGGCCAACGGCCTCTTCTTCGCCATTGGTGAAGCCGGTGACGCGGCGGCCCTTGACCAGCGGCTGACCGTCCGACGCTTTTACGCGGCGCAGCACGCCCGGCGCATGACACACCAGACCATGAGGCTTGTCTGCCTTGGCGAATGCTTCTATCAGGGCGATCGAGTGCTTGTCTTCGGCCAGATCCCACAGCGGACCGTGGCCGCCAGGGTAGAACACTGCATCGAAATCCGCAGCGTTTATGCCCGACAGAAGGCCAGTATTGGCCAGCACTTTCTGGGCATCGGCATCTTTGGCGAAACGCTCGGTTTCCGGGGTTTGTGCATCAGGCTCGTCGCTTTTCGGGTCTAGCGGCGGCTGACCGCCAGCAGGCGATACCAACGTGACCTCGGCACCAGCATCCTTGAACACATAGTAGGGCGCTGCGAACTCTTCGAGCCAGAAGCCGGTTTTCTTGCCGGTGTCGCCCAGTTGGTCATGGGATGTCAAAACCATCAGGATTTTCATATTCGTGCTCTTCATTGAAGGGTTGAGAGTGTGTAGACACACAAAAGCCTGAAGGGTTGTCAGAATATTTTACGACCATAACGTTTCAAGGCCGGACTTCAACGTTGTGGGTACGTCAAAGCCCGGCCTTGCTTCAGCCGCTGATCATTGCCCTGCAGTTCATTGCTCTTTGCTGAGGTCCACCAGCGGCTCTTTGCGCACCTCAGTCTCGCGACCGTCCTGAATGCTCTTGACCTGGCCAAGCGCCTTGTCGACCGCGCCCTTGTCAGCCAGCAGGCTGTAGCTGATCTGGAACTGACGTTGCTCTTTGGGCGCAATGGTCGGTACCAGATTCAGCGGACGCTGGAAGCGGCGGTTGTAGGAGAAGCTGGTGCCCGGTTCCAGTCCGGTCACGTAACCCTGGCCTTTGGTGTCAGTGTTTTTCCACAGTGAGAACACCGGCAATTGCCTGGTATTGAAACCGACCGACACACCCAGGCTGCCTGCCTTGTTGTGCAGCACGGTCAGCGTATCGCCCTTGGCATCGCCATAAGGCACGACGTTGTAGACCGTTTCGTCATAATCCGGCGTCGGTGCACGGTAGGTCTGCCAGTCGCCCAGATCACCCTTGGCCTTCTCGTTGAACGGTGAAACCTGCTTGACCGGTGCTTCGAAGCGCGCCCCTTGCTCAAGGAACGGTGTGCTGAAGTTGCTGTGGTACAGCGCCTGGTATTCCTTCGGATAATCGCCATTGTTGGTCAGCGTATCGTTGAGCGAAAAGCTCGTGCTGCCTGGCTCGGTGACCAGTTCGGTCTGCACCGAAAAGTCGACCTTCTTGAACGCCTGCTCCTTCAGCTCACCCTTGAGGCGGATCGCATAAGGCGGCTTTTCGTCGATCTGCAGCGTCACTTTGCTGGCCGGAATGTTGGCAGCGCGGCCGTGCAGGGTCAGCAGTTCGCCATTGTCCATGCCCGGGTGACCCACCCACTCGTAGCCGCAACGGGTCACCAGTTCGTTGAAACCCTCCAGCCAGCCCAACCCGCCGCGGCCATTGAGTTCGATGAAGGCCGGATTGACCACATCCTTGACCGGCGAATCCCAACCCATGCGTACATCACCCACCGATGCCTGCAGCACGTTCATGCCGCGGGTAGGTACCACCGAAAGCTTCATTGTGCCGTTATCGATATCGATGATGCTCACGCCTTCCTGACGACCGCCGTGCAGGGTTCGCATCGTGACAGTGAACGGCTTGTCGGTCTTGACGCCCAGTTGCTGACTGGTGATCTGCTGATTCTGCGCAGCCTTGTCGGTGTCGAGCAGCACGTAGTCCCAGGCAAACACACTGGAAGCGGCTGTGAGGGCGCCGAGGCCTACGAGCAGGGGAAGGGATTTCATGGTGGTGGTCCTTCTGTAATTATTGGAATTATGGTGCTGCCTATCGTTTGAGCAGCTATTTAACGCCTAGTTAATCGATTCAGCAATGGGCCGATTCCAGACAAAGTGCTTTTCAATCAACATGGCACTGAAGACGCAGAGTGCGACGTTATCGAAGTAACTCGCCGAGGGACGAAAAGGTGACCTGAGTCGAGCCCCAATTCACCTTACACCACAGAACCGGCATGTGACGCGGAGCGTCACGAACTGCATTCCTACGCGGAGCGTTGGAACGATGGTCAGTGGTGTCTGAGTTGGTTTTAGCCGAACTGCCCTGAAGCGCTTTTTTTGACCGCGATGGCACTGACGACGCAGAGTGTGACGTTAGTGACGGCTGAGTCCTGGCGCTGATCCGGGGGTAGCCTGGCAGGACGCCAGGCTAGCCGCACCGGACCATGGATGGTCCGTTGCGGCGACCCCCGGATCAGTGCCAGGGCGAAGGAACCCGACGAAGTCGGGCCGGAAACAGGAGCGAGGGGTTTTGCCTACTTTGGCCCCATCAAAGTAGGTCGCCGAGGGGCGAAAAGGTGACCTGAGCCGAACCTCAATCCACCTGAAATAACAGAACCGCCGTGTGACGCAGAGCGTCACGAACTGCATTCCCACGCGGAGCGTTGGAACGATGGTCAGTGGTGTCTGAGTCGGTTTTAGCCAAACTGCCTTGAAGCGCTTTTTTTGACCGCGATGGCACTGACGACGCAGAGTGCGACGTTAGTGACGGCTGAGTCCTGGCGCTGATCCGGGGGTAGCCTGGCAGGACGCCAGGCTAGCCGCACCGGACCATGGATGGTCCGTTGCGGCGACCCCCGGATCAGTGCCAGGGCGAAGGAACCCGACGAAGTCGGGCCGGAAACAGGAGCGAGGGGATTTGCCTACTTTGGCCCCATCAAAGTAGGTCGCCGAGGGGCGAAAAGGTGACCTGAGCCGAACCTCAATCCACCTGAAATAACAGAACCGCGGTGTGACGCAGAGCGTCACGAACTGCATTCCTACGCGGAGCGTTGGAACGATGGTCAGTGGTGTCTGAGTCGGTTTTAGCCAAACTGCCCTGAAGCGCTTTTTTTTGACCGCGATGGCACTGACGACGCAGAGTGCGACGTTAGTGACGGCTGAGTCCTGGCGCTGATCCGGGGGTAGCCTGGCAGGACGCCAGGCTAGCCGCACCGGACCATGGATGGTCCGTTGCGGCGACCCCCGAATCAGTGTCAGGGCGAAGGAACCCGACGAAGTCGGGCCGGAAACAGGAGCGAGGGGGTTTACCTACTTTGGCCCCATCAAAGTAGGTCGCCGAGGGGCGAAAAGGTGACCTGAGCCGAACCTCAATCCACCTGAAATAACAGAACCGCGGTGTGACGCAGAGCGTCACGAACTGCATTCCTACGCGGAGCGTTGGAACGATGGTCAGTGGTGTCTGAGTCGGTTTTAGCCAAACTGCCCTGAAGCGCTTTTTTTTTACCGCGATGGCACTGACGACGCAGAGTGCGACGTTAGTGACGGCTGAGTCCTGGCGCTGATCCGGGGGTAGCCTGGCAGGACGCCAGGCTAGCCGCACCGGACCATGGATGGTCCGTTGCGGCGACCCCCGAATCAGTGTCAGGGCGAAGGAACCCGACGAAGTCGGGCCGGAAACAGGAGCGAGGGGATTTGCCTACTTTGGCCCCATCAAAGTAGGTCGCCGAGGGGCGAAAAGGTGACCTGAGTCGAACCTCAATCCACCTCAAGCCGCAGAACCGCCGTGTGACGCAGAGCGTCACGAACTGCATTCCCACGCGGAGCGTGAGGAACGAGAGGTGCCTCTGCCAAACGTGTAGTGACCCAAGTGCGCATGGGCCCGCAACGCTGTATTGACCGACGCCCGTTTTCGAACCTGCGGTACCCAGCCATTAATACCGGGGGCGTTGCAGGAACGGTCATTGAGACTCAGGTGACTGAGCCCGAACCTGATCGGCCGCCTCACCCAACAACCGCTCGATCTGCGCATGCTCCCAGCCACTGAGCAAACTGACCGGGTCGGTACGCAGCCAGCTTTCGAACGAGCCTTCCCGACCTAGCGGGCAGCAACATGCACGACAGCGAGTCGGGCTGCCATCGGTTATTTCCAGCGTCAGCAGCCAGCCATCGATGTCGACCTGTTGCAGCCCGGAGCCGGAGGGTGCACCGACAAGCTTCAGCGACCGTGTGCCCATCGCAGCATCCCGCATTTGCTGATACACCTCACGAGTCGTCAGAGCTTTCACAGGCTTCACCCAATTCCATTTTGCTGAGTAAAGCACGATTCCTGAATCATGCAGGATGAGATAACGGTCAGCTCAACGGTCTTTCAAGATGTCGACGCCGCGCCGAACAGGCTTTCGATCTCGGGCCGGGTCTGATTGATGGCGCCCAACTGACGGATCAACTCGGCCTGCCTGCTGCCACGTATGCCTGCGGTGGTCATGACTGCGTCGCGCACGTAGGTATAGACACCGCTGACGCCAAACGGAGTGATGTAACGCACGTGCTCGCTGATGCCTTGAGTGATGGCCTTGAAGTGCTCGCTGGCGTAATAGGTTCGACGGGCCCAGGCCGATTCGAACACCAGTTCCATCATGATGATGTTCAGGCGTGATTCCTCGACCTTGTGATCAACATCAGGCGCAGGCGGTGCCGGCTGGGCGTTGTCGTAGGGCTGCGCGAGGTGCAGGCGCAGTTTGAGTACGGCATCGGCAGCGGCCATTTCACTGGCGAGCTTTTCAATGGCCTTGCGGGCGGCGGGCAGGTCATCGCTGGCGAGATGGAAATGCAGGTGCATTTTGTCCAGCGTGGCTGTTTCATTGGGGATCGGATCGGGCAGTCGGTCCACCAGTGTGCTGGAGCCATCCGGCACGTCGTAAGCAATGGTTTGCTCAAACATGTTCTGCTCGTCGGAGAACAGCAGAGCGCTGGCATCCTTGAATTGTTGCTGACTTTCGGCGGATAGAAAGCCGATCTCCACACCGCCATCCAGCACGTAGCCCGGCAGTGGCGTGACGCCTTCGATCAGCGGCCACAAATGACCATCCTTTTCACGCGTCAAGTGATGCTGCACATACCAGCCAAGGCCCTCAAGCCTCGCGCACAGAGGGCCGTGAACATCGCGCCAGTAGGTGGCGAACAGGTCATGGGGAACGCCGTTCCTGCGCAACACCGTGGTATACGAATTTATAACGATGTTTTCATCGCGAGCGCCGTAGTTACCGGAAAATTCTGAGGTATGCATGAGTGCTCTCTGTCCTGAAGATGTTTCTCTCAGGCGCTTCGTCCGCGAGGTTAGTTCAAGGCAAATTACCGGCGGACACATTGGCTCGAAGCGATGCACGGCGAGACGAACAGATGCCCCCGGTAGGCGCCTGCCAGAGTACGTGCCGACACCACCGACCACATCAGTGCCAGCAGCGCGACGAGCCCGGTACCAAACACGTCGAAAAAGCTCAGGTGCAGGGTAGCGCCGAGTTTGAGCGTCGCCAGCGCATACACGCCGAGCGGGAAGGTAAATGCCCACCAGCCCAGATTGAATTCGATACCCTGCTTGAAGTAACGCGCGGTGATCAATACCGCCAGCGCCATCCACCACAGCCCCAGCCCCCAGAACAGCGTACCGACCATCACACCGATTCCAGCCACCACCGTGCCGAGCGACGCCAGGCCGTGGGCGGCAAAG
The DNA here is from genome assembly GCF_020917325.1 of Pseudomonas savastanoi. Lineage (NCBI taxonomy): Bacteria > Pseudomonadati > Pseudomonadota > Gammaproteobacteria > Pseudomonadales > Pseudomonadaceae > Pseudomonas > Pseudomonas savastanoi. The sequence goes on along the minus strand of NZ_CP076652.1, from coordinate 3,817,656 downwards.
ATGGCCGGGGCCTCGTTGCCCATCACCAGCATGCCCAATGCGCCTGTGCCGATAGGGCCGAGTGCCAGCCAGCTCGACGCCGCCATGCTTTCATGAGGCAGTTTGTGCAATGCCAGACGCAACAGCAGAATCACCAGAATGCTCAATGCCACCGGTACCGAGTAGGCCCACAACACGTAGCTGGTGATCAGCACGGTGAACTGCGAATCAGCGGCTGCGAGGTGCGGGGTCAGCAGTCCGCCGCAGGCTGCTGCAACTTCTGCTGCCACCACGGGCAACAGCCAGACAGCGGTCATCTTCTCGATACTGTGTTCCTGACGGGTAAACATCATGAACGGAATCAGCACGCCACACGCCAGGGCCATTGCTACATCCAGCCACCACAATGCTTCGGCCAGCGGCACGATGGCAGTACCCCAGCGCGCCGGACCATACACCAGCAGGCCGCTGATGACAGTTGCCAGCCCCATGGGAATGGTGCCGAAGAACATCGATACGGTGGAGTGCCCGAACACCTGACGCGCCTCGTCGAAAAACAGCAGCCAGCGGCTGGCATACATGACGCTGAAGAGGGCGAACAGGCCTATGTTCAGGAACCATAACGCTTCACCCAGCGGGCGCAATGCAGCAATGTCCCCCGGCAGTTGCGCCAGCGCCAGTGACAAAATTCCGGTGCCCATGGTCACTGCGAACCAGTTGGGGGTGAACTGTCGAACGGCCTCCAGCGGGCTCGTCAGCGCTGCGAGAGGCGCGTTGCCCTTGTTGATAATAGCGAACCTGCTCATGGCCGTATCCTGCTGCTGAATGGGGAACAGGTTTCAGTCTACGCAGTCACAGAAAATCTTATAAACGGGTAATCTATCTTCTTGTTACCTGATTTTCAGGTAGGTTTGCCCGGCTACGGAGTTCAGTCTTGAGACTCAACCTGCGTCAATTACAGATTTTTTGCGCAATCACCCGCTGTGGCAGTACCACCAGCGCGGGTCATGCCTTGTCTTTGTCCCAGTCGGCTACCAGTGCGGCATTGAACGAGCTGGAAAGTGCGCTGGGCACCCGGCTGTTCGACCGGGTGGGCAAGCGGCTGGTCCTCAACGATAACGGCCAGACATTGCTGCCACGTGCCATGAAGATGCTGGAAAACGCCCAGCAGATCGAAGACAGCTTTCTATTGCCGGGCGCGACCTTGAATGCTCGCCTGCGAATCGGCAGTAGCAGCACCATTGGCAATTACGTCGTGCCGCAGATAGTCGGCGCACTGCGCAGTTCGACGCCTCTGCTGCGAGTCGATGTGGACATCGGCAACAGCACACTGATTGCTCGCAAGGTCGCGCAGTTTGAAATCGATATGGGCCTCATCGAGGCACCGTGCCATCTGCCAGAGCTGATCGCTGAGCCGTGGCTGGTCGATGAAATGGTCATTGTTGCCGGCAGCGCTCATCCGTTGGCGCGGCAACAGCAGGTTTCACTGGGGGAGCTGCAAAACGCTGAATGGCTGTTGCGTGAGCAGGGTTCGGGGACCCGGGAGGAGGTCGAGCACTTGTTGCTCAGGCATTTGCACGATCTGCAGGACATGCGCCAGGTAGGCAGTTCGGAAGCGATAATGCGCACCCTTGCTCAAGGCATTGGCATCAGTTGTCTGTCCCGGCGTATCGTCGCCGATCTGCTGCTGAGCGGGCAGTTGCGCACACTCGCCAGCCCCGCTGCCGCCGCTCAATCGTCGGTTCTTCATGACACTCACCGCGACAAGTTCGTCTCACCGAGCCTGGAGCGGTTCAGGGAGGCCTGTCGGCAGTCTGCCGATCAGGCAGGCACGTTGCGCCATGGTTTGAGCCACAACGCCAGCCCGAGCAGCAGCAAAGCGCCGTAAACACAGCTCAGGCCCAATTGCAGCCAGGTGTCGTGAAGCGGGTGCAGGAGCAGGGCGGCGAAGATCATCAGCAGGCTGGCCAGCAGCCAGTGACTGCGCCACGGCAAAACGCCGAGCAACGCCTGACGGCGCATCAGCAGCACGCCTGTGACCAGCGCGCCGCCCAGCGCCGCGATGGCGATACCGGTCAGTCCGAAGACAAAGGGCAGCGTCGCCAGCAGCAGCGCGTTACACAGACTGCCGATCAACTCGCAGTTGAGCGGCAGGCGAGTGTCACCGGCGGCGTAGGCGTAGCGCGCCAGCAAGGCGTTCCAGGCACCAAACATCAGCGGCACGGCAAACCAGGCCAGCAGCTCCGGTAGCGGACCCTCATGGCTCTGATTGGGCAGCAACAGGGTCACCAGCGCACCGGCCGCACCGATCAGCCCGGCTACGGCCGGCAGGGTCAGTAATGTGGCGCTGCCCAGCCCGCGTCTGAGTAGCGACAAACGCTGCTCGCCCGCGCTGCCGCTCATCAGCCCGAGCAGTACCTGGTTCAGGCTCATCAATGCAATAAGCGGCAGGTTGATCAGTTTACGCGCCAGATTGACCCAGGTTACCGCGCCTTCACCGAGCAACGACGCGACCATTCGCTCGAGCAAGGCAAGGCCCTGGCTGGCCAGGTTGCTGCTCAGCAGTGGACCGATGCGTTGCAGCAGTTCGCGCATGGCACCGGCTTCCGATTGCCACTGCCAGGGTCGCCATCCCGAACGATACAAGGCAGGCAACAACACGCCCGGCATCAGCACGCTGCCCAGTACGCACGCGCTGGCCAGCCCGGTCGACGTTGCGGCGTGGCTGAACGTGGCGAGGTAGATGACCGGCGGCAGGTTGAACAGCAGCGAGCCGAGCCCGGCCAGTACGAAGCGCGAACGGGCCTGCAAAGGTACGCAGAACAGCGCGTGAAGCATGAAGCCGGGTGCGCACCAGGCCAGCCAGCGCAGGCCGCTGGCTGCCTGTGCATAGCCGTCGGCGTCCAGCCCCGGACCGATAAGACGCACCAGAAACCCGGCACCGATCGCCAGCACTGCGCTCAATGCCACCCCGGTCAATAACAAACGCGGTGCCATGCCGCCCAGCCAGCGTTGTTGCCGGTCAGCCGGACGTTGCTGATAAAGGGGCAGGGCGGCAGCGCTGAGCAGCCCCGCGGCCAGTGACATGCGCAGCGCTTCGGGCAAAAACATCGAGACCAGAAAGGCATCGCTCTGACTGCCGGCACCCCAGGCTGCTACCAACAGCCATTCACGGGCAAAACCGGCTGCCAGGCCGGTGAGGGTGGCCAGTGTCAGCCAAAGTGTCGAGCCCAGCATCGCGCGCCCTGCCGATCAGTGAAACAGGGTGAACAGGCCTTTGCCGCCCACCTTGTAGTTGAGGCCGCGGGCGCGTTCACCCTTGACCTCGGCATTCGGCCCGCTGACGATCGCATAGGGCGCGACAGGTTTGGACACCACGCTGTTGCCGCCCACTACCGCGCCTTCGCCGATGTCTGCACCGAACGAGAGCAACGCGCGGCTGCAGATCCATGCGTAGTCACCGATAAACACCGGTCCGCCGACCGCCCAGAACTCGGGCTCGGCGAGGTCGTGCCCACCCGCGATAATCAGTACGTGTGAAGCGATGGTGACGTGATCGCCAATCACCAGCCCGCCACGGGCGTCAAGCTGGCAATGCCAGCCCACGGTGGTGTCGTTGCCGATGCGCAGGCTGTCGACACCCAGCACCTCGGTATTGCGCCACACAGTCGAACCCTTGCCGATTTTCGCACCGCCGATGCGTAACCACAGCAGACGCAAGGTATGGCTGGGGATCTTGCAGATCAGGATGTTGTAAGCCTGTTCCCAGGTCCGCAACATGCGGTCACGCAGGGTCGGCCAGTTGATTCCGTACAAAGGAATCAGCGCACCCAGGGTTTCGCTGGACAGCAGTTTGTAGAAGCGCCGCGCCAGCGGGTTTTCGATTCTTGGTTCGATATTCAAGTAGCAGATGAACGACAGGGTTCGATCCTTGATACGTGTTTCGAAGCACACTTCGTTGTCCAGCATCCACTGGTAGGCGGCTTCCAGCTCTTCGAGCGGCACCGCCATCTTGCGCGCGTAGTCGGGCAGTGCCTCTCTGAGATTATGAGAATGCATCATGCGGTGTTTCATGAGGAGGCTCCCGGCTCGGGTGAGGCGTCAGGGTGTTGAGGAGTCGTTTCGGCCCTGGCACGCAGGCGTCTGGTTTCGTGCAGGCTGATGCCGACAAATAGCCAGAACAAGGCAACCAGCACGCTGGTGAAACTGAAGTAGTGGTCAAACAGGCCGCTGAACAGTGCGGATAGAACACCCGTGGTGCAGCCCAGCGCAATGGCGTTTTCCCGAGTCAGCACTACCCGGTCGCTGCCTGGGCGAACTTCTTTCCACCAACTGATGGTCACGGCGATAAACAGCAACATGCCTGGCAGGCCGATCTTGTAGATGAAGTTCAGCCACAGGTTGGAAATGCCGAACTTTGTATAGCCCAGTACCGGTGGGTCGACCTTGAAGCCGATACCGAACGGGAAGGTGGCGACTGCGTCGGGAAAATTACTGTATTCCAGGAAGCGAATCGCGGTACTGGCGTCGTCGGAGGTGAACAACCCCATCAGTCGGTCCTGCAGCGGCGGGTAGAACGCCAGCAGGAAAATACCGGCGACCAGCCCGCCCATCAACAGCCGTCCCAGATGCGGAATGCGTCGCCTGGCCATCAACAGCATCACGGCGATCAGGCTCAGCAGCGCGCCGCGTGAGCCGGTCAGCAACAGACCGATGGCACCCAGTGCCGCCACCGTAAGGCCCAGCCTGCGCGCCGAGCCGGTGCGCGTCATGCCGAAGCAGAACGCCAGCGGCAGCAACATGGCCAGAGCACCGCCCGCCACGTTGGGGTGCATCCACGGCGAGCCCATGCGGCTGGCAAGCGAAAGCAGGCTCTCGCTCAAGATGTCTGCACCGCTGTAGCCCAGGCTACCGAGGATCGGGATGATGGCAGTTGCCGAGCCTTTGGTCACATACACCGTGATCGATAGCAATAACAGCAGCAAAGTCCCGCCGAGCAGCGCCATGACCGCCTTTTCCAGGGTCTTGAGGTCGGTCAGCAAGCGCGGTACCAGAAACAGGATAGACAGGTTGAACAGCCAGCGAACCCAGTTGATCGGGCCGTTGCCGTCGGCGACCACGGTCAACTGGCCGACCAGAAACGGGAACGCACTGAACAGCATCAATGCCACCAGCAGTTTTTCGGTGCTCAGCATTTTGGGCACCGTGTTGCGTTCCTGAAAGACTGCGTGCAGCAGGTAGCTGGCCCAGGTCAGCATGATCAGCGCTTCGGACACCGTAGTACGAACGCCAATCTGAATTGTAGAGTAGGGCAGGAAGGTCCCGATCAGGCAGAACAGCACGAGCCCGCGTACCGGGCGGCGAATGATGGTGGCCGCCGCCGCCAGACCGATTGCTGCCGCCACGACGAATTGTGCAGGCAGCATGCAGATCATCACACCGAATATCAGGCTGAACATCAGCCCCAGGGGTAAGGCCAGTGGCATCAGCGCAATTCCTCCAGCGTCGCGTGTACGCGTTCGCAAAAGGCTTTCAACTGATAGCGCTCTGTCCATTCCCTGGCAACTGCGGGATCTTCTTCGGGCGCATGCGACAACGTGCCCATCAGCCTGATCAGGTTGCCACTGTCGACAGGTGAAAAGCGCGGGCTGTCGGGTGGGGCGATTTCATCCAGCGAAGAGCCTGTGGCCACGGCAACCGGCGTGCCTGTGTTCAGTGCTTCGATCACCGGTAGCCCGAAGCCTTCGCTTCTGGACGGCTGCCAGAGTCGCTCGGCATTTTGGTAGACAGCATGCAGTTCGGCATCGCTGAGGCCGCTGAGCACGTGCAGGCCCGGTAACTGGCGCTGGGCTTCGGTCAGCGGATCGTCGCCACCGACCAGTACCAGTTCCGGGGTGTCGACAAATTGCATGCGTGCGGTCTGCCAGGCATCCACGAACCACTTGATGTTCTTGCGCGGTTCGCGTGTGCCCACGCACAGCCAGTAACGCAGGGGCAGTCGCAGTTGGCTGATATCAGCAGGTTCACCCTTGAAACCTTCTACCAGCAACGGCACCACGCGCAGCTTGCCTTTGACCCTGGGAAACAGGCGCGCGACTTCGTTGGCAGTGAATTGCGACGGCACCCAGATCTGGTCGGCCACTTTCAGCGACCAGGCAATCGACAGGTAGTCGGTCAGCCGGTAGATCCTGGCTTTCAGTCGCGAGCCGTGGCTGTTGTGTTCAGTGATCTGAAACAGATCGTGCAGTTGTAACACGTAGCGCATGTCAGCCGGTTTGCGCCCCAGCGGCAGGCCCATGTTGATGTTGGCGAAGTAGATCTGCACCCCGGCATCACGCAGGGCACCCGGCAGGAAAATGCCTTCGAAGCGCAAGCGATCCGGCAGGCGATGCACCGAGTCCAGCGGTGCGGCCCAGCGTGGGGTGTGCATCAAGCGGCGTACCGGATGATCGTAGGGTGCTACGCCGAACAGCTGCAATTGCACGTCCGGATGCTCACGAAACGCCTGTTCCAGCGCGAAATTCTGGCGACCGATGCCGCTGATGGGGTAACCGGCTGCCGCGCGGTAGTCGAGTCCTATACGCATGAGCGCGATCCTTGCTTGGGGAGCGAAAAGCGGGTGTAGATCACTTCCAGCTGGGCGGCCGAAACGGACCAGTCGTGCCGGGCACGCACATAAACGCGGCCGGCTTCGCCAATCTGGTCGAGCCGTAATGGTTTATCGGTGTATTCAACGATCAGCGTTGCCAGCCCGGACGCGTCTTCGCTGCCCAGGTAATGTTCGCCATTAGTGACCGACAACCCGGAAACGCCTTGCGCGGTGGTGACCACCGGCAGGCCGGCGGCCATGGCTTCCAGCGTCTTGAGCTTGGAGCCGCCGCCCTGGCGCAGGGGCGCGAAGAACATTGAGGCACTGGCCTGCAAGACGCGCAGGTCAGGTACGAAACCCAGCCATTCGATACGCGGGTCAGGCCAGCGTTCACGCCAGGCTTCAGGCAAACCGAAGCCGCCGATGGCAAAACGCACATCGGGTGCCTGAGCCCAGACCAGTGGCATGATTTCGTCCAGTGCCCACTCGATGGCATCTATATTGGGGCCGTATTCGTAGTTGCCGATGAACAGCAGGCGATGGCTGTTACGGTCCGCATGAACGCTGGCGTAGTAAGCGCAGTCGACACTGTTGACGACATAGGACGTGGCCCTGCCGCTCAAACGCGAAAGTACTTTGGCGTCGTCTTCGGTGACCGCGATCAACTCGCCGGTCTGGCGAAATACCCGGGTTTCCCAGCGCCGGTAGCGCCAGCGGTCGTACACGGCGAAGGCATTGGCCCAGCGTGGCAGACGGTCGTAACTGGCGGCGCCAAGGTCTGATTCAACATTATGTTCGGTCAGCACGAACGGTTTGCCCGAGCGCTTGAGTAGGCGTTCGAATGGCTGAAAGAAATAGGTGTGCTGCAACTGGATGATGTCCCAGTCCTCTTCAAGCAATTGCTCGAAGACTTTTTCCAGTTTCGGGGCGTAGCCGTTGACGCTGGCGAGCATCGGCGCAGGTGCAAACGCCACGGCCAGCAACGTGCGCAGGCTTAACAGCGGGCGTCGATCGATCACGATCAAGCGCTCCAGCCAGGGTTCCAGTGCCGAACGAGCGCTATCGTCCAGCGCGTTCTTGGACTGCACCAGCAGGGTGATGCGATGGCCGCGCGCTGCCAGATTGCGCAGCAAATGGTATTCCCGGGTTTTGCCGCCGCTGGTGGTAGGCCAGGGCAGGTAAGGGAGCGTCCATAGAATTCGCATACTCAGGGCTTCCATTCCAGAATTTGCAGAGTCGGCTTCAGCAGTAGGGTGACGCCCTGGCTGGCGGACAATGGGGTGCGGCTGCCACTCAGTGGGTCATGCACGACCGCGTCGGTGATGTTCGGGAAGTTCAACGAGGTGCCGGTCGCACTCCAGAACATCAGCAGATGAGTGCCATCTTCACGGGTCCACGGCACTGCGTACAGATCGTCCGGTACACGGCTCACTGCCGGCGGTTCGGCGGGTTGCAGTCGCGGGCCGGTGATCTTCAGAAAATTCTGCAGTGCGGTGTAGACCGGTTTGGGGCTGGCTTGCAGGTCAAGCAGGCCGTAACCCTGATCGCGGGCCGAGGCGCGCTCATCCAGATCGCTGAGATTGAACAGGAAGATGCGCTGGAAATCCATCGCACTCATCAGCGCCAGACGCCGCAGGGTATAGTCGGCCTGGCCTGAAGTGCCAATCAGATGTTGCATCTCGACCGGACCTGCATAGCTTGACCAGCCCCATTCAGTGGCCCACACCTGCTTGACGCCATTGCTGTGCAGCAACTGGTTCATGGCATTGGCGCGCACCAGAAAATCGCGGTCCGGTAGTGAATCGCCTTCGGGGTACTCGGAATATGGGTGGTATGCCGCCACGATATTCTGCTGGCCCAGGCCATTATCGAGCAGCGTCTGTAGCATGTAGCCAGAGGTACTGTGCATCTGACTGTAATAGGCCATGCCCGCAGTGACGATGGTCTTGTCCGGCAGGGCGGCGCGAATCGCGTTGGCAGTGGTGGTCAGCAGGCGTCCATAGGCGGTAGGGTCCTCCTTGGGCAGCCAGACAATGTTCGGCTCGTTCCAGACCTGCCAGTTGTTGACCTGCGGATAGCGCTGGGCCAGGGCGGTCATGCGTGCGGCAAATACGTTGAAATCCGTGGGCGGATACTGATCGCGGCTTTTCGCACCGGCCGACGCACTGCTGGCGAAAGGCGCCGAGCCCACCAGATAAGCCACCGTGTTGTAGTTGTGCGCCTTGATTGCAGCCATGGCGGCATCCAGCTCGGTCAGTGCGTAGTGATCCTTTTGCGGCTCGATCACCGGCCAGTGAATGGTCAGGCGCACCCAGTTGAGGCCCAGTTCGTCCAGGCGGCTCATCTGTTGTTGATAGATGTCAGGCGCAAAATACTGAAACTGCACATTGACGCCCAAAAAGTCCGCCCAGACCACCTCGCGAGGTGCCTTGAGGACCGTTGCCGCGTGGGCCGCGCCGCACATTGCTGCGCTGAGCAGTGCGCTCGCGACGATTTGCCGGAATCTGGATGGACGCTGCATGTCACTTCTCCTCGCACGCCTGGCGGAATACATCCCGAAAACGCTCTGCGGTGTGGCTCCAGACTCTGGCCTTGCCCATGTGCGAGGCATTTTCGGCCCATTGTTTGACCAGCTCCGGATCCGCGCAAGCTTGCGTCAGAGCCTTTGCCAGTCCGTCCACATCGCCTTGCGGATAGATCATGCCGTTGCCGTGCGAGACTTCTTCGGCAAACGAGCGTGCATCAGAAGTAATCACGCCCCTGCCACACGCCACCGCCCATGACAACGCGCCGCTGGTGCCGCGCAGCTTGCCGAGAATCTTCAGTTTGCTCGATTCGCGATAAGGCAGAACCATCACGTGATGAGCCTGGATTACCTGCGGGATCTGCTCGGCAGGCAGGTCCAGTTGCCAGTCGATCAGATCGACAAGGCCTAGCTGGCGGATGCGCAGGCGCAGTTGCTCCAGGTAGCTGCCGGACGGGCCGAAGGCCATTTCCGGCTCGCTGCCGCCTGCCAGGGTCAGGCGTACGGTCGACCGCAACGCAGGCTGTGCGGTGAAAACGCTGGCCAGCGCATCAAGCAGGTCTTCGATTCCCTTGCCGCGATAAATGAAGCCGAAATACAGCAGACGCAAGGGCTTCAAGGGTGGCAACGGGGCGGGAGCGATGGCGACGTTGCCGTGACTGATCACCGCCATCTGTGCGGTTTTCAGCCCCATGCGCTGACGCAGGCTCTGGCTGCCCGCCTGGGTCAGTGTCACCAGGCGGGTCATGTGCTGCGCCAATTGCCGTTCTTCACGCAGGCACAGCGGGTCGGCCAGCACCGTCGCCATTTCCGGCAGCGGTGAGCGCATGCCGCTGACAATCGATAAGGGCCAGGGCAGTTTCTCGCGCCGCCACACCAGTCGCTCGGGATCGTGCACTGTCGCGGTCAACGGCAGCTTCGGGAAGCGTCGACGCAAGGCTCGCAGGGCCTGAAACTCCGCCAGCCGTCCGCCGCCCAGTTCGGCATGGACCAGATCGATCTCGCTCCAGTCGGTTTCGGCAACACGCTGTTCTGCGGCACGTGGATCGTTGCCGACACCCAGCAGCGGTGTGCTGACCTGCAGGCCGATGCCTTCAAGCGCATGCCGCAGGTGCCCGGCATAATCGGCGATGCCGTTCTGCTCGGGTGGCAGCGGCGCTAGCAGGGCAATGCGCATCAGCCTCGGCTCCCGATCCGCTTGAGGAAGTTCAATACCTGCTCCGGCACCTCGAAACGACGGCGGTTGATAATGATGCCGTCGACTTTCTTGAATGCGGTATTGAGGTTATTCAAGGTGTCCTCAAGCATCGGCACGGTGGTGTCTTCGGCACGCACCACCAGCACGATCAGGTCAGCCTTGCGCAGCAGCACAAAGGCATCCTGATTGGCGGAAAGTGCCGAGGCGTTGATCAGCACGATTTCACCAGGACTGGCCGGGCCGCGGCCTTCGGTGCGGACCCGATGACCCTGCTCGGTCAGCAATGTGCTCAGCCGCTCGATCACGAACGACACGCCTGCGCCGAACTTGACCGAGGTGAAGCCGATGGTCAGGCCGCGCTCATCTACCTGATCGAGCGGCAAAATACCGTATACCCGGTGCAAATTGGAGGTGAAGGCTGCACTGCGCTCCTGAGCGCGCTCCAGGTCGGGCAGACTGGTCCAGACCGGGACGCCAAAGTTGCTCTCGATCTTGTCGCCGTCGTGGATGCGCTGGTCCAGCAGGTAGAAGAAGTACAGCGCCACGGCACCGACCACAATACTCAGCGGGAATGCCAGAAACAGCATCAGCAGGCTTTTCGGGAACACCCGGCTGGGGTTGAAGGTGGCGTCTTCGATGGTCGCGATATTGCTGATCTGGCTGTTGTCCAGCTCACGGTCAATACGCGATTTTTCCAGGCTGTCCTTGTACAGCGCATAGCTTTTCTCGGCCGCATCCAGTTCGTTCTGCAGGCGCGAAAGCTCCGGCTCCAGATTCAGTGCCTGCTGGCGGTCGCTTTCCAGCTGCGCGATCTGCGCATTTTGCTGAACGAGCTGGGTTTGCAGGCGCGCGTAGCTGGTCTGCTGATCGGCGTACACGTTCTGCATGCGGTTGTAGATGGGGTTGGGAGTGATGCTTTCAGAGCGCTGGACGGTGGCTTCCTGTTCCTTGAGCAGCTTCTTGAGGTTGTTGACCTCCTCATTGATCGCCCGGATTGGCGGCGCCTCTTCCTTGAACGAGCGGAGCATTTCCTGACGCTCCACTTCCTTGCCATTGATGCGGTTCTGCAAGTCCTGGCGATTGGGGTTCAACGCCAGTTCGCGACCTGCCGAGACTGTCTTGGGCTGCTCTGCCAACTGCTTTTTCAGCAGGTCCAGGCCGGCCTTGGTAGACGCAATGGAACGGGTTGTGTTGTTGCGCTCGGTACGCAGGTCGTTGAGCCCCTGCGAGGTATCCGCCAGGCGCTGGGAAATGCTCACTGCGCTCAACTGGTTCAGGTAATTCTGGATTTGCTTCTTGTACTCGATGATGTTCGCGCCGGTCGTTTTCACTTCCGATTCATAGAACGCGTACAGGCTGACCCGGCCCAGTGTCTTTGTGCGTTGCAACTGGTACTCGGTGATCCAGGTCCTGAGCACGGTCTGGGCGATGTCCGGGTCGTTCCAGGTAAATCTCAGCTCCATCACCGACGAGCCCGGTTCGTGGCTGACCTTGAAGTTTTTCTCCAGATCCTCGGCCAGGCGTTCGGCCTGCGAGCGATGCTCCACCAGACCGATAAATTGCAGAACGTTGCGTACGCCGTTGACGACTGCCCCGACGACTGCCTTGAGGCCGTTTTTCACCGACGCCAGAACGCCGGTTTCAGGCGGCACCATAGACAGCTCGGCGAGGTATTTTTCGGACACGGCACGCATGATCGGCCGCCCGCTGAGCATGCGCTCTTCGTCGAGCAGCGGATCACGCAGGCCGCTCGGTATAACGATAGCCTGACGGTCGGACAGCTCGATAGGCACAGTGCTGCTGTCACGGCCGGGCTTGACCAGCAGCAAAGCTGTGGACTCGTAGCGGTTGGGGAGCAGAAACGCGCCCAGAAGGATGATGACGAAGGTCGCCACCACGGTGATCCTGACTTCGCGCTTGAAAATGAACAGCAGGCGCAGCAGGTCGCGGAATGAGCGGATGTTGATCATGTCTGTTTCCCTGACAATTAATTGTTGTTGCGCAGCTCGTAGTTCATGCCCAGGCCGATCGACTTCGCGAAGGGAATCAGCTGGTTGAAATACAGGGATACGCCGTCAACCTTGTTGCCGACCGATGATTTGGGAACGAACACGATGTCGCCACGTTTGAGCAGCACCGGCGCTGTAGGGCCACCCGCACCGCCCGCCCAGAGAAACTTGCTGTAATCAAAGAAATAGGTCTTGTAGAGCCCGTTTTCTTCCTGACGCAGCAGCGCGACCTGACCGGCATCGGCATCCAGCGCCACACCGCCCGCGCCGACAATCGCCTGATCGAGATTGGTAGCAACGTTGACCGGCAACGTTACCGAGTTACGTACGGCGCCGCCGACAAACACGGTGTTGCCCGGTGACTGGGAAATGTTGATGGTCAGTGCCGTTTCGCGGTAGACATTCTGCAGCTTGCTTTCCAGCAGGTCATTCAACTGCTGGAGTGTCAGGCCCGCTGCTTTGACCGTGCCGATGTAAGGGTAGGAAAAGGTGCCGTCGTTGAGCACCTGAAACAGCGTCAGCTCGTAGATAGAGTTGGCGGTAAACGCCGAAATCGACGGAGCTTCGCCACTGTTGCGCACGATTCGCAAGGTATCGCCAGGACGGATTCTTTCCGGCGGCAGCGGTTTGCCCGCCAGTGCGCGACCTGCCGCCTGACCGGCTTCAATTTGCGCGCGGTCATCCGGCAAGCCCACCCTGGACGGGGTGTTGCATGCACTCAACAGCAATAAGCTTGCGATCAGCATCATGCTTTTCATTGGTCCTGAACTCCTGTCGAGCACAAATACGGCTCCCTTGCGGGTAATAAATTCATGTTGGCGGGTACTGCCTGTTCCGGTTGCTATCAATTGAAAACCGAGTGAATCAAGCGGCGTCTGCCGCTCGTGAATCAGCTCTTCACCGTCTTGTCGGGCACGCGTCCGTAAATGTCGGTAAAGCGCACGATGTCGTCTTCCCCCAGGTATTCACCGCTCTGCACCTCGATCATCACCAGGTCGATGACGCCCGGGTTGACCAGCCGGTGCGTGAACCCCGGTTTGATGAACGTCGACTCGTTGGTATCGAGCATGAATTCACGCTCGCCATTGGTGACGGTTGCCATGCCGCTGACCACGATCCAGTGTTCGCTGCGGTGATGGTGCATCTGCAACGAGAGTGACGCTTGCGGGCGAACGACAATGCGCTTGATCTTGAAACGCTTGCCTTCTTCGAGCACCGTGTAGGTGCCCCACGGGCGGGTGACGGTACGGTGCAGACGGTAGGCGTCATGGCCCTGGCGCTTGAGCTCCTGAGCGATGATCTTGACGTCCTGACTGCGGCGTCCGTCTGCGATCAGCAAGGCGTCGGGGGTGTCGATGATGATCAGGTTGTCGAGGCCGATAGCGCCCACCAGGCGTTTGGGCGAGTCGATGTAGCAATTGCTGACGTCATGCAGCACAGCTTCGCCATTGCAGTAATTGCCTTGAGCATCGACCGGAGACAGTTCACGCACCGCCTGCCAGGAACCGATATCACTCCAGCCGAGCTGGCAGGGCACCACGGCAACTTTTTCGGAACGCTCCATCAGTGCGTAGTCGATGGAAATGTCCGGGGTCAGAGCAAACGATTCGCTGTCCAGTTCGACCTGCAGTTCACGATTGCCTTCCTTGCGCGGGCTCGATTCCAGGCAGTTGCTGACCGCGTTCAGCACATTAGGCGCGTGGGTGCGCAGCTCGCGCAGCACGGCATCGGCACGCATGCAGAACATCCCGGCGTTCCAGAAATGCAGACCACCGTCCACATAGCCCTGGGCGGTAACTGCATTGGGTTTTTCGACAAAACGGGCGACCTGACAGGCGTCGGCACTGAGTGCCGGGCCTTTTTCGATGTAGCCAAAACCGGTTTCCGCTGCGGTCGGGACGATGCCGAAGGTCACCAGCCAGCCCTCGGAGGCCAGCTTCTGCGCGGCAGTCACTGCTCTGGAGAATTCCTCGACATTGGTAATCAGGTGATCGGCAGGCAATACCAGTAACTGCGCGTCATCGCCATACAGCTGGCTGACATGCAGCGCAGCGGCGGCGACCGCGGCTGCGGTGTTGCGCCCGAAGGGCTCGAGGATGAAATCCAGACGCGCATTGCCTTTGTTCAACTGGCGGTAGTCGTCCACTGTGCGGAAGTACACCTCCCGGTTGGTAACCGTCAGCAGGCGGTCGACTCCGGGCAGGCCGACCGCACGCAGGAAGGTCTTCTGCAGCAGGCTCTGGCCGTCGGGAAGGCGCATGAACGGCTTGGGCATGGCTTCTCGCGAGACTGGCCACAGGCGGGTGCCGGAGCCACCGGCGATGATGCAGGGAATGAGCGTACTCATCAGTAAGCCTCGCGAGTGAATAGCACTGCAGGCACAGTGCGCATAAGGATGTACAGGTCGAACCAGACAGACCAGTTTTCGATGTACTCGAGATCGAACTCGACGCGTTTTTCGATTTTTTCCACGGTGTCGGTTTCACCACGATAGCCGTTAATCTGCGCCAGCCCGGTGATCCCCGGTTTGACGCGGTGGCGCGACGTGTATTCTTTCACCGCCTGCTCGAACAAAATCCCTGCAGCCTTGGTGGCCGTTGCATGCGGGCGTGGCCCGACCATTGACATGCTGCCTGCCGCTACGTTGAACAGCTGTGGCAGTTCATCCAGGCTGGTCTTGCGAATGAAGCGCCCGACCCGCGTGATTCTGGCATCGCCACGGGTGGTCTGGCGCTCGGCTGTTGCATCGGCCTGGTGCTGATGCATGGAGCGGAACTTGAATACTTCGATCAGGCGATTGTTGTAGCCGTAGCGCTTCTGGCGGAAAAACACCGGGCCTGGGGAGTCGAGCTTGATCGCCAGTGCGACCAGCAGCATTACCGGTGACAACACCAGCAATGCGAGCGACGACAGAACGATATCTTCGGCGCGTTTGATGAATGGAGACCAGCCACTGAGCGGCAGATCCGATGCATTGAACATCGGCAGCCGGGCCACTTCGGTAATGCGGTTGTGGGTATGCCGGAAGGCAATCATGTCCGGCACCAGCAACACGTTGACCGGTAGTCTGCGCAGTTCGCGAATGATGTAATCCATGCGGTTTTCCGCCGTCCAGGGCAGGGCGACCAGCACTTGGGTCACTTTCTCTTCGCGAATCAGCCGTTCCAGGTCGCTGGTATTGCCCAGCAGGGGCAGGTTGGCCACGGTTTTGGGCATGCGACCGATCCGGTCGTCGATAAAACCTGTGACACCCGAACGGATGTCCTGATGTTCCAGCAGGTACTCGGCCAGGCGCAGGCCATTTTCCGTCGCGCCCAGAATCACGGCATGTTGCAGGAACACCCCCTTGCGCATCTGACGCTTGAACAGCATCAACAGCAGCAGACGAATGATGCCGAACAGCGCCAGGCTGGTCAGGTACCAGATCAGCGATTCTTCAGGGGAGAGATAGCCGAACAGCCCCATTGCCTGTTGCATGAACAGCAATAGCCCGAAGGCTGCGGTCCAGGCAACCGCCAGCGCGCCCATGCGCAGATCGTTGCTGAACAACGCTTCGGAATAGACGCCCATGGCCTGAAACACCAACACGCCGACAAAGCCGAAAAACAGCAGCATGGTCATATAACCCTGTTGTGTTTCCGGGCCGTCATGCTTGATAAGCAGCATGATTGCAAGGCCGGGCAGAATGCAGGCAATGCCATGGGCCAGGCGAATACCGAAAAGAAAGTATTCGACCAGACTGGTGCGGGTGAGCGAAAGACTGTCGACCGGCTGCAACCTCATAGAACTCCCTTACTCCCTGTATGCGTCTGGATCCTGCTGATCCTGGGCGTTTTGCGATGACGCGTTTGCAGCTTCAAATAGGCATCTGTTCACAGATAGTGTCCAAGCGTAGCCAGTTACGTGTCGGGGTCATGACGAATCCGGACTGTCTTTTGTGAATATCACTTTATATATGTCGTCCTGTTCCGAATTTTATTTAAGACTTTTCAACCATTTGTAGATGAAACTTCCCTCAAGTGAGGGGCCTGCTGTCAGTAAAGCTCATGAAACAAATAGCGTCAGTACAAAAGTGTGCCAACTCTGATGCAATCGTTGCTCCAGAGCTTCTGCTTCCGGGTTTTGCCCAGTATTGGCGGGGGTTGATCTGTTCTTGATGACGTGAAAAAAATTTCTGTGACGGGTGGGCCTTTTTGACATGTGCGGGGTCACAGTCATGCGTCGTGCGAAATGTATGCGGGCGCTGATTACAGAAAGAGCGTCGCTCGCAGGCTTCAATTCGTAGGGTTCGTCAGAGGAGGTGTCATGACACAACGCAGGGCAATGCTCATTCTTCACGGTAAACAGGCGCTCAACGAAGACGTACGTGATGCCGTTGCAGACAAGCGCAAGCAGGGCTGGGAGCTGGACGTGAGGCTCACCTGGGAAGCTGGCGATGCCCAACGCCTGGTTGGCGAAGCGCTGGCCGCCGGGCATCGGCATATCGTGGCGGGCGGTGGGGACGGTACCTTGCGAGATATCGCCGAGGCCCTGGCGCTGGCTGAAACACAAGCCAGCCTGACTATTTTGCCGCTGGGCACTGCCAACGATTTTGCCCGCGCAGCCGGGGTGCCTCTTGAGGTCTCCAAGGCTCTGCAACTGATGGACGTAGCACCGCGTGCCGTTGATCTGGGTGAAGTTGGTGGCAAGCTGTTCCTCAACATGGCTACCGGCGGTTTTGGCAGTCAGGTAACCGCCAACACATCCGAAGACCTGAAAAAGGTATTGGGCGGCGCGGCCTATCTGTTTACCGGTCTGACAAGGTTCAGCGAGCTGCATGCTGCCCACGGCGAACTCACCGGGCCGGATTTCCACTGGCGTGGAGACCTGCTGGCGCTGGGTATCGGCAATGGCCGGCAGGCAGGCGGTGGACACGAGCTGTGCCCGACCGCACTGGCCGATGACGGTCTGCTCGACATCAGTATCCTGCCAGCGCCTCAGGAAGTGGTCGGCACGCTGAGGAGTCTGCTGGAAGGCGGGCTGGGCATCGACAACATGTTCATTCGCGCGCGTTTGCCCTGGGTAGAGCTCAAGTCGGCTCAGGGTCTGGACATCAACCTAGATGGTGAGCCGTTGTCTGGCGAGGACCTGCGCTTCGAAGCGCGGCCGGGCGCGCTTCAGGTGCATTTGCCGGCGGATTCTCCGGTGCTGAGCCGTGCACCGATGCTCAATCGTCCAGACTGATAATCCGCTCGCGAACGCAAAACAGTACCAGCCCGGCGACGTCGAATATCTGTAGCCGCTTCATGACCTGGGAGCGGTGGGTCTCGATGGTCTTGATGCTCAGTCCCAGGCCGACGGCAATCTCACGCGTGGACTTGCCGCGCACGATCAGACGCAGGATTTCCAGCTGGCGAGCGGTCAGGTGATACCGCTCCTTGGCCGCCTGGGCCCTGTCCGAGCGTGTTCCGCGCAGGGCGCGCTCGATAACGGTATGAGCGATGGCCGGGCTCAGATAGCGTTCATTGTTGCGCAGCGCTTCCAGTGCCTGTTCCAGTTCGGTCGCGGTGGTGTCCTTGAGCAGATAGCCGCGAGCCCCGATGTCGAGCGCACGCATGATCATGTCCGGATCGGTGTGCATCGACAGGATCAAGACCTTGCAATGTGGCTGTACTTTAAATAGTTGCTCGAGCGCCTCAAGGCCGTCGACGCTCTTCATCCAGATATCGAGCAGGATGATATCGGGCTTGAGTCGCTGCGCCAGGCTCGACAACTGCGCGCCGTCCGCCCCTTCACCGAGAATGGCATAGCCCGGCATGTCTGCAACCAGCGCTCGCACGCCGGCTCTGATCAGGGAGTGGTCGTCGACCAGTAACAGATTGCAGGTCATTGTGGCTTCTTGTGTAGATGGGACCGCCGAGGCGTGCGTTCAGTCCCTGGTCAACCTTTAAGACGATTTGAAAGCAGTGAAGACAATGGACGGAAAACGCTGACGTGACAACATCACTTCACTGACATTGCGGTGTAATGCCCGACAGTCGAGCGTTATCGTTGGGTTGCATCCTTCGTCAGTGCCGATTGCGAGGAGGCGCTGGCCAGTTTTTCCAACAGCTCCAGCTGTTCGTTGTTGTCCATCGTCAACTCACCCGTTTGCGGATCGAGAAGCTCGACCTGCCAGGACATGAGCATCAGGCAGTTTTTAACGGTCAGCAGGGTTTCCTGTGAGAGTTCGTTGGCCTGGCCACCGCTTTTCAATAATTGACACAGCTGACGTGAAAACTCGGCAATGCACGGCACAGGCGCGGCTTCCGCCTCCTGGGCCAGAGTGCGCAGGGTGGTCAGAAGGCAGCCGGTGGCGTCCTCGTCGTTGGGGATCAACTCCAGGTGCGAAAGACATTCTTCCGACTTGTACAGAAGTGCCTGAGAGGTGCTCAGGAACTGGTCGTGCTTATGCTGCCAATCGTTGTTGCTCAGCATCCTTTGTCTCCACTGATCATGGATAGCGAACTTCCGCCCGCGGCGAATGGCTGACAGTTAATGTCGATTTCAAACAAAAGTATGTAGGGCATTTCTGAATGTTGCCAGCGCCGCTTGATTACAAGGTTTGAAAAGCGGACACGAACCTGACGCCATTCTTGTATTGAGAATGGCGTCACAATAGTGGCAATTAGATGTCGATCATATCAGGTTATCCCCGATTGACTTTTTGTGCTTCTTTGATTTTTACCTTGAGCGACTGGGTATGTTCAGGCTTTTCCAGGACGCGCCCATCGTCGTATTTGTCTGGCTGGAAAGCGACACCAGTAAACCATGATGGTAAAGTGACATCAATGCTGAGGATAGCCTTTCATCGCTATTAAGGTCCGGCTGGTTTCAGCCGATACAGGCTCAACAGACTCATCGTGACCATTGCTTCAGGAGCTAATAATGGCAGGCATTCTCGACACAGTAGATCAGCGCACACAACTGGTGGGCGAGAATCGCCTGGAAATCCTCATGTTTCGCCTTGCCGGTCGGCAATTGTTTGCGATCAACGTGTTCAAGGTCCAGGAAGTATTGCAGCTACCCAAGCTGACCCTCATGCCGCAACGCCACTCGTTCGTCTGCGGCGTGGTCAACCTGCGTGGCCAGACCCTGCCGGTGATCGATCTTTCCCAGGCCATCGGTATGCGGCCGCTGGTGCCGGGGCCTGGCAGCACGATCATCGTCACCGAGTACAATCGCTCGGTTCAGGCCTTCCTGGTCGGTGGTGTGGACCGCATCGTCAACATGAACTGGGATGCGATCATGCCGCCGCCGGCCAGCGCCGGTCGTCAGCATTACCTGACGGCCATCAGCAAGGTCGATGACCAGCTGGTAGAAATTATCGACGTCGAAAAAGTACTTGCCGAGATCGTGCCGTACAACGCCAAGGTGTCCCGCGAAAAGCTCGAAGACCCGGTACTGGAAAATGCCCGTGGTCGTGAAGTGTTGCTGGTCGACGACTCCAAGGTGGCGCTGGCGCAGTTGCGTGACACGCTGTCTCAATTGGGCCTCAAGCTGCACGTGGCCAGTGACGGTCTCAAGGCGCTGAACATGCTCAAGGGCTGGGCGGACGCGGGCGAAAACGTTCATGAAAAGCTGCTGATGGTGTTCACCGATGCCGAGATGCCGGAAATGGACGGTTATCGCCTGACCACCGAGATTCGCAACGACCCGCGTTTGCGCAGTCTGTACATCGTTCTGCACACCTCGTTGTCCGGCAGCTTCAACGAATCGATGGTCAAGAAGGTCGGTTGCGACAACTTCCTCTCCAAATTCCAGCCCGACAAGCTGGTCGAGGTAGTGCGCGAACGTCTTTTGATGATTGGCTGATACCTTGCGCGATTGTTGATCGCGGATGCCTGCCGCTCCGGCTTCGGATAAGCTTTGATGTCTTCGTCAAAGCTTATCCCGCCATCAAAGGAACCGGCTCTCATGTTGCGTCTCAGCTCTCTCTATCGTTTCCCTCTCAAATCCTGCAAGGCGGAGACGCTGCAACGCGCGTCTTTCGACCAGCTGGGGTTGGCGGGGGACCGACGCTGGATGCTGGTCGACGAAAGCAACGGTCGGTTCTTCACCCAGCGCGCCCTGTCGCACATGTCCCAACTGACGGTGTTGTGGAATGCCCGCGGCGGTGTAACCCTTTCGGCACCCGGTTTCGAGCCTCTGGACGTCGCGGTTCCGCTGGATATCGAGTCAAACCTGCGCGGTGTGACAGTCTGGCGTGATTCGTTGCAGGTGCCGGACGCTGGCGATGTGGCTGCCGAATGGGTCAGCCGGTTTATTGGCAAGCCCACCCGCATGGTCTATCTGCCGGTGGAGCGTGCGCGCTGGCTGCCCGGGGGCTATCAGACGATTAACGACCGGGTGAGTTTTGCCGATGGCTTCCCGTTGCTGCTGATTGGTCAGGGCTCGCTCGATGACCTGTCGTCGCGCCTGGGCAGGCCATTGGAAATGCTGCGCTTCAGGCCCAATCTGGTGGTTGAAGGGGCTGAGGCCTTTGCCGAGGATGGCTGGAAGCGTATCCGTATCGGCGACATCGAATTCCAGCTGCTCAAGCCTTGCGCGCGCTGCATTCTCACCACTATCGACCCGGCTACCGGCGAGCGCAGCGCGGATCGCGAGCCCTTCGCCACACTCAAGACCTATCGGGAGGTGGAGGGTAACGTGCTGTTTGGCCAGAACGTGGTCAACGAGGGGCTGGGCGAGCTTGAAGTGGGTATGCCGGTCGAAGTGCTGGAATAGGTGTTGCGTGGCGGCAGGAGTGCTCTGAGAAGCACTCCTGCCGACCGGTCACTGATCGTCGAAAAACCGCTCGTGCCAGTCAACCAGCGGCTGAGGCGAGTTGAGCTTCTGGCCGTAGATCACCGAATAGGACAACACGTTCTGTACGTACTGGCGGGTTTCATCGAACGGTATGCTCTCTACCCAGACATCGAAGGCCAGGTGATTGGCACCTTTCAGCCATTGGCGTACGCGGCCTGGCCCGGCGTTGTAGGCGGCTGAAGCAAGCACGCGGTTGCCGTTGAACTGGGCATGCACCGAACTCAGGTAGGCAGCGCCCAGCTGAATGTTGGTGTCCGGGTCCAGCAC
Source organism: Pseudomonas savastanoi (assembly GCF_020917325.1). Lineage (NCBI taxonomy): Bacteria > Pseudomonadati > Pseudomonadota > Gammaproteobacteria > Pseudomonadales > Pseudomonadaceae > Pseudomonas > Pseudomonas savastanoi. The sequence continues at coordinate 3,796,264 of NZ_CP076652.1, read as the reverse complement.
CTGCTGCGGCGATGCCAGCGGGATGCTGAACTTGCGGGCAGTTTCCTTGGCGGTGGCAGGCATCAACTGCATCAGCCCGCTGGCACCGACGCCCGAGCGAGCGTCATCCATGAAGGCGCTCTCCTGGCGCGTAATGGCGAATACCCAGCTTGAGTGCAGCCCACGCACCTTGGCTTCGCGTACCAGTGTGTCGCGATGGGCCATCGGGAAGCGGATGTCCAGATCATCCCAGTATTGCGCCTGGCTGATCGTGCGAATGGCTGGGAAATACCATTTCAGGTCGTAGGCCAGTTTGGCCTGGGCAACCATTTCGTCACGGTTGAACTGGCGGCTGACGTGATACCACTCGCGTCGTCCATCGACGATTTCGCCGCGATCATGAAACTCCAGCGCACGACGCACCCCGGGTGTATTGCGTACCTTGTTGATCAGCGCCTGGCTGAGCACCAGGGGCTTGTTGTTGAGCTGATAGGGGCTTTGTGTGCGATCGGCCGCCAGAAAACCGTAGAAGTCGCGCTCTTTGGCCACGTCCTTGTACAGAGCGGCAATCAGCGGGCTGTTGGGCTGCGCCAGTTCCAGAGAGCGGGCTTCCCAGTAACGCCAGCGATTGGTCGCAGCAAGGTCCTTGGGCAGTCGACGTGCCAGTTCGTAGGCATCTTCCCAGCGACCCAGCCGCAGCAGCAGACGCATACGCCACTCGGTAACCGTATTGTCGCGCAGCTCCGGGTCGTACCGGGTCATGACCTCCAAGGCGCGGTCGTCGTAGCGACGTGCCAGGGTCAGGCCGATTTCCTTGGCAATTTCCACCTGCTCTTCACGGGAGAAGTGCATGGTTGCCGCGTAGCCATCGAGCATCGACAGGGCTTTCTGCGGATCCTCCTTGGCCAGTCTGCGCAGGCCAAGGCCGACCACATCGGACATGGCTTCATCCACCGGCGCGAACTGCGCGGGGTTGTTGACCATTTCCGGCTTCTGGGCGACGGCCAGCAGCAGGCGTCCTTGCGGGGCCAGGGAGTTGAGACTGTTGACCAGGGTGTTGGCCAGGCTGTAATTGCGTGCCTGAGCGGCCAGTTTGGCCCGTTGCCAGCGTTTCTGCTCTGTCAATTGGCCTGCGGCTGCCCATTGCGCGAAAAAGCCGTCACAGGCGGCTGGCAGTGTCTTGCCGGTCATCCACAGTTTTTCTGCGCTGGCATAGCCTTCGGCACGCTTGTTGTTGCTCAACTGGTATTGGCCGTACAGGCAATCCAGTTCGACGAAATTCATTTTCGGGTCGTAGTACTTGACGAACGGTTGCCAGTCGCCGCGTTCCGCCAGCCAGCGCAACCAGCGCAACTTCATCCAGTTGGCCTGCGGCAGGTCTCCATGCTCGGCAAGAAACTTCTCGATTTCCGCGTTGCTGGCAGTCTTCAGGCGCGCCGTCAGCTCGTCGTATTCGAGGTAGGGCTCCAGCGGATAATCGGCCAGCGCGGTGCTGTACATCTGATACGGGCCTGAATCGCCCTTGGCCAGCGCACGCTTGGCTTCGTCGTAATACTTGCGTTGTTGGTTGAGGTCTACCGCATGAGCAGTCTGGATGGCGGTGGTGGAGAGGAGCAGGCACGATAAAAAGCTGAACAAACGACTGCGCATGAGACTTCCGAGCAGATGAGTCGTGAAAAGTATTGCTAGCTTAGCCTTTTGCCAGCTCATGGTGAAAGCATTGCCGACGAGCTTGTCTCATATGGAAATAATTGTCGGTTATGAAGGGTATGTGGAAGTTGTCACGGGTGCCACGATTCCCGACATCCGCCGGTTATCTCAGGTAGAATGCGCGCCCGGTTTTTGGAGAAGCTCATGACCCTGCTCAAATTCAGCGATGTGTCCCTTGCTTTCGGCGCCATGCCGTTATTGGACAAGGTGTCCTGGCAGATCGCCCGTGGTGAGCGGGTGTGCATCATCGGCCGTAACGGCACAGGCAAATCCAGCATGTTGAAGCTGGTAAAAGGCGTTCAGAAGCCTGATGACGGGGCTGTCTGGCGTGCGCCCGGCCTCAAGATCGGCGAATTGCCCCAGGAATTGCCGGTAGCCGACGGACGGACTGTCTTCGACGTGGTAGCCGAAGGTCTGGATGGCGTCGGTGCGTTGCTGGCCGAATACCACCATCTGGCGCAGAACTGCGTCACCGAGGAAGACCTGAACAAGCTGATGCATGTTCAGCAGGACCTCGAAGCCCGTGATGGCTGGCGCCTGCAGCAGTTGGTCGAGAGCACTCTCAGCCGCTTGCAGTTGCCTGCCGACAAGACCCTGGCCGAGTTGTCCGGTGGCTGGCGTCGCCGTGTTCTGCTGGCTCAGGCGCTGGTTTCCGAGCCGGATCTGCTGCTGCTCGACGAGCCGACCAACCACCTGGATATCGGCGCTATCGCCTGGCTTGAAGAAGCCCTCAAGGATTTCCAGGGTGCGGTGCTGTTCATCACGCACGACCGGGCATTCCTGCAAAACCTTGCGACCCGTATTCTTGAGCTGGACCGTGGTGGCTTGATCGACTGGGACGGCGACTACGCCAGTTTCCTGGTCCACAAGGAAGCCGCACTGGCAGCCGAAGAGACTGCCAACGCACTGTTCGACAAGCGTCTGGCCCAGGAAGAGGTCTGGATCCGGCAGGGCATCAAGGCTCGTCGTACCCGTAACGAAGGCCGCGTGCGTGCCCTGAAGGAGTTGCGTGTAGAGCGTAGCGAGCGCCGTGAACGTACCGGCAAGGCCAATATCCAGCTCGATACTGCCGAGAAATCCGGCAAGCAGGTCATGGTTCTCGACAACGTCAGCTTCGCCCATCCGGGTGGCCCGATGTTGATCAAGGATTTCTCCATGGTTCTGCAGCGCGAAGACCGTATCGGTCTGCTCGGCGCGAACGGCACCGGCAAGACCACATTGCTCAAGCTGATGCTCGACAACCTGCAGCCGACCGGTGGCAAGGTTGAAGTCGGTACGCGTCTCGATGTGGCCTATTTCGACCAGTTGCGTCACCAGCTCGACCTGGAAAAGACCGTGATCGACAACGTTGCCGAGGGGCGTGACTTCATCGACATCGATGGCCAGAGCCGTCATGTCCTGAGTTACCTGGGTGACTTCCTGTTCAGCCCGCAACGTGCCCGCACGCCAGTCAAGGCGCTGTCCGGTGGCGAGCGTGCCCGTCTGTTGCTGGCCAAATTGTTCAGCAAGCCTGCCAACCTGCTGGTGCTCGACGAACCGACCAACGACCTGGACGTCGAAACTCTGGAGCTGCTCGAAGAGGTTCTGCTGACCTTCAAGGGCACCGTATTGATGGTCAGCCACGACCGGGCATTCCTCGACAACGTCGTCACCAGCACGCTGGTGTTCGAAGGTGAAGGCAAGGTTCGCGAATACGTCGGTGGTTATCAGGACTGGCTGCGTCAGGGCGGTTCGCCGCGTCTTCTGGGTGTTGCCGACACCAAGTCGGGCAAGGCCGAACTGGCCAGCGCTGTGGTGCAGGCCGCACCGGTTGCCGCGCAGGACATGCCGGTCGCCAAGAAGAAGCTTAGCTACAAACTTCAGCGCGAGCTGGAGGCGCTGCCTGCACAGATCGATGAGGTTGAAGGCAAGATGGCCGTCCTGACTGCAGAAATGGCCGAGCCGGGCTTTTACCAGCGTTCTGCGGAACAGACTGCTGCCGTGCTGGCGCAGCTGGAAAACCTGCAGGCCGAGCTGGACAAGCTGCTGGAGCGCTGGGCCGAACTGGACGAGTGATCGCTGACGCGTTCGTGTGATGCAAAAAAGCCCGGGTAACCGGGCTTTTCGTTGTAGCAGGCCAGATTACTCGGGCTTTTTAAGGCTCACTGCCAGCACGTCACATGGTGCGCCGTGCAGGACGTCGTTGGCAGTGGAGCCAAGCAACAAGGCCAGGCCGTGGCGGCCATGGCTGCCGACGACGATCATGTCACAAGCCTTGCTCTTGGCGAGTTTGTGGATTTCCTGCCGTGGCTGACCAATCACTATGTGGTTTTCGCTGGTTTTCAGCTGCGGGTACTTGAGTTTGAGCTTTTCGAGCTTCTCCTGGGCCTGATCCATCTGTTGCTGTTGCAATTGCGAAAGGTCCATCGGGACGTCACCGCCGAACGCCATGGCGATTGGTTCGACGATGTGCACGACCGACAGTTTTGCTTCGCTGGCCTTGGCCAGCAAGCTGGCGCGACGGATGACCGGGTCACACTCATCGGTGAGGTCAATAGCAACCAGAATGTGTTCGTATGGCATGAGGGTGTCCTCCGGGAACATTGCGATGGTGGGAGTATGGCTCTTTCGTTCGCATCTGGGCAGACCCTTGTGCAAGCCATTGTTTTCAAAAATGTTGTGAGAAGTCCGAAATCGGCTTGGGGGCAAGAAATATGACGGTCTGGATAGTCCTGTCAATCATTGGTGTGATGCTGAGCCCGCTTGTGTGGTTGCGCCCGTCGCGTCATCAGAGCGGCAGGATGGCATTGCGCATGGAGGCGCGCCGTCTGGGCATGGGTATGCAGCTTGCCCCGCAAGAGTGGCCGCACTGGCTGACGAAAGAACCGCCAAGCCCGTGCGCACAGTACCATCGCCCGCGCCTGGGCTCGCATGCAGATGCCTGGGTTTACTGGCAGAGCGAGCCAGGCGTCTGGCGCAACCGCTGGCGTGAGGTCTGCGAAGATCCAAAAGTGCTGTCTTATCTGCAGACGTTGCCCGCAGATGCCTACAAGGTCGAAGCTGACGGGCAGATGGTTGCCGTGTACTGGGCGGAGCGGGGCGAGGCAGAAGTGTTGCAGCGTATTGATAAGCTGCTCAAGGAATTGGCCTGAGCCTGAATCAAAGGCATTAAATCGCAGGCATTAAAAAGCCCGATAACAACATCGGGCCGGGGTTGGCCAGGCAGGCCGATAATTCGTCGCGTGCCGACAGGCTTTCGCTGCCATGTCGGCCTTCGCTGTTGCGCACCCGCAAATCAGCTGCATTGCGAGCCTCTTGTGGCGCAGTGTTGCGACTCTAGCCCTTTTGCTCCATTTTGTCGCGATTCCTGCAAATATTTTTTGTACGTGCCCTCAGGCGGTGCGTCCGCACCTGGCTTTCCTGGCCTACAGCTGCCTCGTGTCACCCTCTGTAGATCAGGCTACAGCACCTGAGTGCGGCTACTATCACGCTGGCGAATGATGGCGGATCGCACACAGGCGTGGGCATTATGGAGTGCCTGCATATTCCTGCGAAAACGAATATTTTCGAGTGTTTTGTCGAATTGACAATCTCTCGGTTATGCCTGATGGTGTGCGTACCCAAATCAAACGGGCGTATGAAATGATCGTTTGGTCGTCAGAAGGCTCTGACAGAATCCTGGCTACCACGTCGCGGCGGGTAAACGTGTGATTTGGCGAGTTCATCGACGGCGACGTCGTAGCCCCGTCGGACATTAATGTCCGGCGGGTATTGTTCAGCTTCCATATTGTGGAGATCAGTTGATGATTTACGAAGGTAAAGCCATCACGGTTAAGGCTCTTGAAAGTGGCATCGTCGAATTGAATTTCGATCTCAAGGGTGAGTCCGTCAACAAATTCAACCGCCTCACCCTCAACGAATTGCGTCAGGCAGTCGATGCGATCAAGGCCGATGCCTCGGTCAAGGGCGTTATCGTCAGCAGTGGCAAGGACGTATTCATTGTCGGTGCCGACATCACCGAGTTCGTCGACAACTTCAAGTTGCCGGAAGCCGAACTGGTTGCGGGCAATCTGCAGGCCAACAGGATTTTCAGCGACTTCGAAGATCTGGGCGTGCCCACCGTTGTCGCTATCAACGGCATTGCGCTGGGCGGCGGTCTGGAAATGTGCCTGGCCGCAGACTATCGGGTCATCTCCAGCAGTGCGCGCATCGGTCTGCCCGAAGTCAAGCTGGGTCTATACCCGGGTTTCGGCGGTACTGTGCGTTTGCCGCGCATCATCGGTGCTGACAACGCAATCGAATGGATCGCGTCAGGCAAGGAAAACTCCGCAGAGGATGCTCTGAAGGTCGGTGCCGTTGATGCGGTAGTCGCCCCCGAGAAGCTTCAGGCCGCAGCGCTTGACCTGATTCAGCGCGCTATTTCCGGCGAGTTCGACTACAAGGCCAAGCGCCAGCCCAAGCTGGACAAGCTCAAGCTCAATGCCATCGAGCAGATGATGGCATTCGAAACCGCCAAAGGTTTTGTCGCAGGTCAGGCCGGACCGAACTATCCGGCACCGGTCGAGGCGATCAAGACCATCCAGAAAGCCGCCAATTTCGGTCGTGACAAGGCGCTGGAAGTCGAAGCCGCCGGTTTCGTGAAAATGGCCAAGACATCTGCTGCGCAGAGCCTTATCGGCCTGTTTCTGAACGATCAGGAACTGAAAAAGAAAGCCAAGGGCTACGACGCAGTCGCCAAGGACGTGAAACAGGCCGCCGTACTGGGCGCCGGGATCATGGGCGGCGGCATTGCCTATCAGTCGGCAGTCAAGGGCACGCCGATCCTGATGAAGGATATCCGCGAAGAAGCCATTCAACTGGGTCTGAACGAAGCCTCCAAACTGCTTGGTGGTCGCCTGGAAAAAGGCCGTCTGACTGCGGCGAAGATGGCCGAAGCGCTTAACGCGATTCGTCCTACGCTTTCCTACGGCGATTTCGGCAACGTCGACCTGGTGGTCGAAGCGGTTGTCGAAAACCCGAAGGTCAAGCAGGCGGTACTGGCGGAAGTCGAAGCCAACGTGGGTGAGCACACCATTCTGGCGTCCAACACTTCGACCATCTCGATCAGCTTGCTGGCCAAGGCCCTCAAGCGTCCGGAAAACTTCGTCGGCATGCACTTCTTCAACCCGGTGCACATGATGCCGCTGGTGGAAGTGATTCGTGGCGAGAAGTCCAGCGAAGAAGCGGTCGCCACGACCGTTGCCTACGCCAGGAAAATGGGCAAGAACCCGATTGTGGTCAACGACTGCCCGGGCTTTCTGGTCAACCGCGTGCTGTTTCCGTACTTCGGCGGTTTCGCCAGGCTGGTCAGCGCAGGCGTGGACTTCGTGCGCATCGACAAGGTCATGGAGAAATTCGGCTGGCCGATGGGGCCTGCCTACCTGATGGACGTTGTCGGTATCGACACCGGCCACCATGGCCGTGATGTCATGGCCGAAGGTTTCCCTGACCGGATGAAGGATGATCGCCGCTCTGCAGTTGATGCGCTGTACGAAGCCAATCGTCTGGGGCAGAAGAACGGCAAGGGTTTCTACGCCTACGAGACCGACAAGAAGGGCAAGCCCAAGAAGGTCAATGACCCGGCTGTGCTGGATGTGCTCAAGCCGATCGTCTACGAACAGCGTGAAGTGAGTGATGAAGACATCATCAACTGGATGATGATCCCGTTGTGCCTGGAAACGGTTCGCTGCCTGGAAGACGGCATCGTCGAAACCGCTGCCGAAGCCGACATGGGCCTGATCTACGGTATTGGTTTCCCTCCATTCCGTGGCGGTGCGCTGCGCTACATCGACTCCATCGGTGTTGCCGAATTCGTTGCCCTGGCTGACCAATACGCCGAGCTGGGTGCCCTGTATCAACCGACCGCGAAGCTGCGTGAAATGGCCAGTAAAGGCCAGAGCTTCTTCGGTCAAGCGTCTTCCGAGGAATGAACGAATGAGCCTTAATCCAAGAGACGTCGTGATTGTCGACTTCGGTCGTACCCCGATGGGTCGCTCCAAGGGCGGCATGCACCGCAACACCCGTGCTGAAGACATGTCCGCGCACTTGATCAGCAAATTGCTCGAGCGCAACAACAAGGTTGACCCGGCGGAAGTCGAGGACGTGATCTGGGGCTGTGTCAACCAGACCCTCGAACAGGGCTGGAACATTGCGCGCATGGCGTCGTTGCTGACCCAGATCCCGCACACTTCGGCTGCGCAGACGGTAAGCCGTCTGTGTGGTTCGTCCATGAGCGCGCTGCACACCGCTGCACAGGCGATCATGACCAACAACGGTGACGTGTTTGTCATTGGTGGCGTGGAGCACATGGGCCACGTCAGCATGATGCATGGCGTGGACCCGAACCCGCACATGTCCCTGCACGCTGCCAAAGCCTCCGGAATGATGGGCCTTACCGCCGAAATGCTCGGCAAAATGCATGGCATCACCCGCGAGCAGCAGGATGCCTTCGGCCTGCGTTCCCACCAGTTGGCCCACAAGGCGACGCTGGAAGGCAAGTTCAAGGATGAGATCATCCCGATGCAGGGTTATGACGAGAACGGCTTCCTCAAGGTCTTTGACTACGATGAGACCATTCGTCCGGACACCACCCTGGAAAGTCTCGCCGCGCTCAAGCCGGCGTTCAATCCAAAAGGCGGCACCGTGACTGCCGGTACGTCGTCGCAGATTACCGACGGTGCATCGTGCATGATCGTCATGTCGGCGCAGCGCGCCCAGGACCTCGGTATCCAGCCTCTGGCGGTGATTCGCTCGATGGCCGTGGCCGGTGTCGACCCCGCGATCATGGGCTATGGTCCGGTTCCGGCAACTCAGAAAGCGCTCAAGCGTGCAGGCCTGACGATCGCCGATATCGACTTCATCGAGCTCAACGAAGCCTTCGCTGCACAGGCCTTGCCGGTGTTGAAAGATTTGAAAGTGCTCGACAAGATGAACGAGAAGGTTAACCTTCACGGCGGCGCCATCGCTCTGGGGCATCCATTTGGGTGTTCCGGCGCGCGCATCTCCGGCACCTTGCTCAATGTCATGAAGCAAAATGGCGGCACCTTCGGCGTGTCTACCATGTGTATTGGTCTGGGGCAGGGCATCGCGACCGTTTTCGAACGCGTCTGATTCCTGTGTGTGATGCGAGCCGGGGCTTGGTGCCCCGGCTTTTGTTTTTTGAAAAAAAGGTTTCTTCAGCCAAATTTTTTGAACGTGTTACAAGAGGACCGCAGCATGCAACTGCAACCAGGGCTCTATCGCCATTACAAAGGCCCGCATTACCGGGTTTTCAGTGTTGCCAGGCATTCCGAAACCGAAGAGGAAGTCGTGTTCTATCAGGCTCTGTACGGCGATTTCGGGATGTGGGTGCGTCCCTTGAGCATGTTTCTGGAGTCGGTCGAGGTTGACGGCGAGCACGTCCCGCGCTTTGCTCTGGTTGAGGCTGAACCCAGCCTGTTTTCACGAACGTGAGAGGGAATTGCACAACAGGCTGTGCTTGACCTCACCTTGTAGCCACTATATATAGCGTGGCCTTTACAAGCTCCTCACTGTCTTTCATCTAGTTATTCAGGAATTTTCTGATCCATGGGCAAATCGCTGGTCATCGTGGAATCCCCGGCTAAGGCCAAGACCATCAACAAGTATTTGGGCAACCAGTACGTGGTGAAGTCGAGTATCGGCCATATCCGAGACCTGCCCACCAGCGGTTCGGCTAGTGCCGCCAAAGACCCTGCCGCCAAGCGTGGCAAGGCTGCTGCAGGCGAGGGCCCGGTACTGACGCCTAAAGAAAAGGCGCAGCGCCAGCTGGTCTCGCGCATGGGAGTCGATCCGGAACATGGCTGGAAGGCCAAGTACGAGATCCTTCCTGGCAAGGAAAAGGTCATTGAAGAGCTGCGCAAGCTGGCCAAGGATGCCGACACCATCTATCTCGCGACGGACTTGGACCGCGAAGGGGAAGCCATTGCCTGGCACCTGCGCGAAGCCATCGGCGGGGATGACAGCCGCTACAAGCGCGTGGTGTTCAACGAGATCACCAAGAAAGCCATTCAGGAAGCGTTTTCCAAGCCAGGCGAACTGGACATTGCCCGGGTCAACGCTCAGCAGGCGCGTCGTTTCCTTGACCGCGTCGTAGGCTACATGGTCTCGCCGTTGCTCTGGCAGAAAGTGGCCCGTGGTCTGTCTGCCGGTCGCGTGCAGTCGGTTGCGGTGAAGCTGGTGGTGGAGCGTGAGCGTGAAATTCGCGCGTTCAACCCTGAAGAATACTGGGAAATCCACGCCGATCTGGGCACCGCCAAGGGCGCCAATGTACGGTTCGAAGTGGCGCGCGAAAACGGCGAAGCGTTCAAGCCGCTGAACGAAACCCAAGCCATGGCGGCCCTTGAAAAGCTCAAGGCGTCCAGCTACAGCATCGTCAAGCGTGAAGACAAGCCGACCAGCAGCAAGCCATCGGCGCCGTTCATCACCTCGACCCTGCAGCAGGCGGCGAGCAACCGTTTGGGCTTCGGCGTCAAGAAAACCATGATGATGGCCCAGCGCTTGTATGAAGCGGGTTACATCACCTACATGCGTACCGACTCGACCAATCTGTCGGCCGACGCGGTAAGCATGGCGCGTGACTACATCGAAACCGAGTTCGGCAAGAAGTACCTGCCGGAGTCGCCCAATGTCTACAGCAGCAAGGAAGGCGCACAAGAGGCTCACGAAGCGATTCGACCTTCCGACGTCAACACCCACCCGACCAAGCTTGCCGGGATGGAGCGTGACGCCGAGCGCCTTTACGAGTTGATCTGGCGCCAGTTCGTGGCTTGCCAGATGCTGCCTGCACAATACCTGTCGACCACCGTCACGGTCGCCGCAAGCGACTTCGAGCTGCGTGCCAAGGGTCGCATTCTCAAGTTCGACGGTTATACCCGTGCGTTGCCACAGATGGCCAAGCCGGGCGATGACGACGTTCTGCCGGACATGGCGCAGGGCGAAGCGCTGAAGCTGAACAAGCTCGACCCCAGCCAGCACTTCACCAAGCCGCCAGCGCGTTATTCCGAAGCCAGTCTGGTCAAGGAAATGGAAAAGCGCGGTATCGGTCGCCCGTCGACCTACGCCGCGATCATTTCGACCATTCAGGACCGTGGCTACGTGGCGCTGCACAATCGCCGCTTCTACTCGGAAAAGATGGGCGACATCGTCACCGGACGTCTGTCCGAAAGCTTTTCCAACCTGATGGACTATGGCTTTACCGCCGGGATGGAGGAAAACCTCGACGACGTGGCTCAGGGTGAGCGCGACTGGAAAAACGTCCTGGACGAGTTCTACGGTGATTTCCGTAAAAAGCTCGACGTGGCCGAGGCCGCTGATGGCGGCATGCGTGCCAACCAGCCAGTAATGACCGATATCCCGTGCAAGGTGTGCGGCCGCCCGATGCAGATCCGTACCGCCTCGACGGGCGTGTTTCTGGGTTGCTCCGGCTACAGCCTGCCACCCAAGGAGCGCTGCAAGGCGACTGTCAATCTGACCCCCGGCGACGAGATTGCCGACGATGACGAGGGCGAGTCCGAGTCGCGGGTTCTGCGTGGCAAGCATCGCTGCCCGATCTGCAGCACGGCGATGGACGCGTATCTGCTCGACGAAAAGCACAAATTGCACATTTGCGGCAATAACCCCGATTGCACGGGTTACGAGATCGAGGAAGGCACTTACCGGATCAAAGGCTACGAAGGCCCGAGTCTGGAATGCGACAAGTGCGGCAGCGAGATGCAGCTCAAGACCGGTCGTTTCGGCAAGTTCTTCGGCTGTACCAATCCCGAGTGCAAGAACACTCGCAAATTGCTGAAAAGCGGCGACGCAGCACCGCCGAAAATGGACCCGGTGAAGATGCCGGAGCTCAAGTGCGACAAGGTCGACGATACCTACATTCTGCGTGACGGCGCTTCGGGCCTGTTCCTGGCTGCCAGCCAGTTCCCGAAAAACCGTGAAACCCGCGCCCCGCTGGTTATCGAAATCGCGCCGCACAAGGACGAAATCGATCCCAAGTACCACTTCCTTTGCGAAGCGCCGAAGAAGGATCCGGACGGTCGTCCAGCAGTGATCCGTTACAGTCGCAAGACCAAAGAGCAGTATGTCCAGACCGAAGTAGAGGGCAAGCCTACGGGCTGGCGTGCGTTCTACGACGGCAGCGCCTGGAAGGTTGAAGACAAGCGTTGATCGCAAGCGCCCGACGCAAACGGGTCGGGCGCTGTTTTCTATAGGTACGGCCTGCGGTGCCAGACTGTTCCGGCGCCAAAGGCTATGCTGTTCTCTATCCCATTGTTATGGAGAGTCTCGCCATGGCTCATGAGCTCTATACCCGTACCAACCAGAAGATCTATTTCGCAGGGCTTGCGCTCGAAGCGTTGGGGAAGGCGGAGAAGGGGCAGGCGGTCAACGCCCCTGCGTTGTTGCAGGCCGAGCGTGAGTCGGCTCTGTTTCATCTGTATGGCGCGCTGCTGGGCTTGTGCCACGAGATTGCAGGGTTCTACCGCCTGCCGCAGGCTGGCGCGCGTCGTGCGGAGGACTTGTTGACTCCGGAAGTGCTGAACGCCATCGCAATTCCCGAAATGGCCGAGCTGGTAGAGCTTGCCCAGAACCGCCAGACATGGCTGGCGCAGTTGCTGACGGCCTATAACGCGTTGTACGAGCCGCCACGGGCACCGAAAAAGCTCAAGGGTGATGTTACGCAGCCGATGATACAGGCAGTGAACCTGGACGCCGAGCCGGAGTCTGAACTGACACGTGAAGAGCTTGAAAATTGGCGTCAACAACTCAAAGGGTTGGCCATCCGTTTTCGTGAAGGCCTTAGCGAGTGCTGAAAACCAATGAAGTGCAGGCTGGCAGGCTGTTACAATGCCCGCCTCTTGCGGAGTAACTGTAATGCCTACCTCTTTCCTGGAAATTGTCGAACTGCCTGACGGACGTATTGAGCTGCGTCGTGCCGATGACGAGGGTTCTCTGGTTACACTTGATTTCTCTGCGGATGCCAAAGCGTTCATGCAAGGTCAGCATGTTGAAGTCGCCAAGGCCATGTTGAGTGTGGGTGTGCAGATGGCTGGCCGTCTGGCAGAGGGCGAAGTCGAGAAGGATGACGTACCCCACGTTCTGCACTGATCGACGACCGGGCTTTTAGCCCAGCCGGATGTTCAGGCTCTGTGCTTCCCCGATTTTTGCAGCACTGATCAATTGCTGGCGCGCCGCGCTGCCAAGTGGATTGATCCAGCTCACAACCGTATGGCTACGGCCAAGTCTGAGTGCTTCGCGAGTCAGCTCCAGCACACTTTGTGTGCCGCGCGGCTGCAGTAGCAGAATCCGTTCCCTGTTGAGTCCTGCATCGCGCAACCAGGCCTGGGTCAGGCTTGAGGGTGGCGCAATCAGCGTCAGCCAGCGTGCGTCGATTTCTTCGCTCAGTTCCCGAAGGATAGGGGCCAGAAGGCTCAGGCAGTTCCCGGCTGCACCGCGCAAAGACAGTTCACTGAACAGTTCTGGCTCGTTGCCCCAAGGTGTTTCGACTGCATCGGCAAGCAGCGGGGCGATGGGCTGAGCCAGAAACGCCTCGAACAGTGGCAATTGTGAATGCGGTGCTTGATGGAACTGCATAACGCCTCCTTAGCGGCGAATGACGCCGACGCTCAAACCTTCGATCACCAGTTCCTGATCCTTGAGATCGACCTCGATGGGGGCAAAATCAGGGTTTTCGGCCAGCAGCCAGACTTTGCTGCCTTCGCGCTTGAAACGCTTGACGGTGACTTCGTCGCCGATCCGGGCAACCACGATCTGGCCGTTGCGTGCTTCGCGAGTGGTGTGCACCGCCAACAGGTCGCCATCCAGAATCCCGACGTCCTTCATGCTCATGCCGTGAACGCGCAGCAGGTAGTTGGCGCTGGGGTGGAAGAAGGAAGGGTTGATGTTGCAGGACTCTTCGATATGTTGCTGAGCCAGAATCGGCGCACCAGCTGCAACGCGGCCAATGACCGGCAGGCTGCTGTCATCCGGCCGAGCTTCGAAGCCGGGAATGCGGATGCCGCGTGAGGCACCAGGGGTCATTTCGATGGCGCCTTTGCGAGCCAATGCCTTGAGGTGTTCTTCCGCTGCGTTGGGCGATTTGAAACCCAGCTCCTGGGCGATTTCCGCACGTGTAGGTGGAAAGCCGTTGTCTTCCAGGCAGCGTTTGATGAAACCCAGGATTTCAGCCTGGCGTGGCGTCAGTTTGATCATGATGGGCGCTCTGGCTTTTTATACAGTGACTGGGATTATATACAGTGAACGCGCGTTGGCAATCATCCTTTTTACTTTCGCCGCCAGGCGGTGCAGCGGATGGCTGCGGAGCCTTGCTTCAAAAAACGCTGCATAAGCTGTCTGTTGTCATTTAACATCCATTTTCGTGACTGTTCGGCCACAAAATGAACGGGTCCGCTTGACAAGCAGGGCGCCTGATACGTATGTTTCAAACGTTCGTTTGTTAGGCAGAGAGCCATGGCCCAGTCGGAAACCGTTGAACGCATTCTTGATGCTGCCGAGCAGTTGTTCGCAGAAAAAGGATTCGCTGAAACTTCCTTGCGTCTCATCACCAGCAAGGCTTCGGTCAATCTGGCTGCGGTGAACTATCACTTCGGTTCGAAGAAGGCGCTGATTCAGGCGGTGTTCTCACGCTTTCTCGGCCCGTTCTGCATCAGTCTCGATCGCGAGCTGGAGCGTCGTCAGGCAAAACCCGAACACAAGCCAAGCCTTGAAGAGCTGCTGGAGATCCTCGTCGAGCAGGCGCTTGTCGTGCAACCGCGAAGCGGTAATGACTTGTCGATCTTCATGCGTCTTTTAGGGCTCGCCTTCAGTCAGAGCCAGGGCCACCTGCGCCGTTATCTTGAAGATATGTACGGCAAGGTGTTCCGTCGCTACATGACGCTGGTCAACGAAGCCGCCCCCCGTATTCCGCCTATCGAGCTGTTCTGGCGCGTGCACTTCATGCTCGGTGCCGCTGCATTCAGCATGTCCGGCATCAAGGCCCTGCGCGCGATTGCCGAAACCGATTTTGGCGTCAATACCTCCATCGAGCAGGTCATGCGCCTGATGGTGCCATTTCTGGCCGCAGGCATGCGTGCTGACACCGGCGTCAGTGACCCGACAATGATCGCCGCTCAACTCAGGCCGCGCAGCAAGAGCAGCACCGGCACGCCTGCGGTCGCCAAGGCCTGACCCTCAAAGCCTTAATGTACCGGCGCATCGCATTGCGTCAGGCTTCAGGATCAAGCACCATGCCCGGATTGCAAATGGGCACTGGTGTGTAAGGGTTTTTTCTATGAGTTCTGGCCTGCAAGGCTCCCTGATGGTCGATGTCGCCGGCACCTGGCTGACCAGCGAAGACCGTCAGTTTCTGCGTCAGCCCGAAGTGGGCGGTTTGATTATCTTTGCCCGAAACATCGAGCATCCCCGTCAGGTTCGTGAACTGAGTGCGGCGATTCGCGCCGTTCGCCCGGACTTGCTGCTGGCAGTGGATCAGGAGGGCGGCAGGGTCCAGCGCCTGCGGCAGGGGTTCGTGCGTCTACCGCCGATGCGCGCCATTGCCGACAAGCCAGATGCCGTGCTGCTGGCCGAGCATTGCGGCTGGCTGATGGCTACCGAAGTGCTGGCTGTCGGTCTGGACCTGAGTTTTGCTCCGGTGCTGGATCTGGACTACCAGCGCAGCGCGGTCGTCGGGACGCGTTCGTTCGAGGGCGACCCGGAGCGTGCGGCGTTGCTGGCAGGGGCGTTTATTCGTGGCATGAACGCGGCCGGCATGGCTGCGACCGGCAAGCATTTCCCCGGCCACGGCTGGGCTGAAGCCGACTCTCACGTGGCTATCCCGAATGACGAGCGCAGCCTGGAACAGATTCGCGCCAGCGATCTGGTGCCGTTCGCACGCCTGAGCGGGCAGCTTGCCGCAGTGATGCCCGCTCATGTCATCTACCCGAAAGTCGATTCGCAGCCCGCCGGTTTCTCAAAGCGCTGGCTGCAGGACATCCTGCGCGACGAACTGAAATTTGACGGTGTTATTTTCAGTGATGATCTGTCGATGGCCGGTGCCCACGTGGTCGGTGATGCCGCCAGCCGTATCGAGGCTGCGCTGACGGCGGGTTGCGACATGGGGCTGGTATGCAACGACCGCGCTGCGGCAGAGCTGGCCCTCGGTGCGGCCCAGCGCTTGAAAGTCAGGCCTTCGCCGCGCATTGCGCGTATGCGCGGTCAGACATCAGCCAGTACCGATTATCGGCAACACCCGCGCTGGCAGGCCGCGCTTCAGGCCCTGCGCGCTGCTCAACTGATCGATTAAGGATTTGCGATGACTGTTTACGCGATTATTGGCGGTACTGGCCTGACCCAGCTGGAAGGCCTGAACATTCGGCAATCCTTGCCGATGAACACGCCTTATGGCGCACCTTCCGGCGAAATCCAGATCGGCGATTATGCCGGTCGCGAAGTGATGTTTCTGGCGCGGCATGGCCATCCGCATCGTTTGCCACCGCATCAGGTCAACTACCGGGCCAACATCTGGGCCTTGAAACAGGCCGGTGCCGAAGCGATTCTGGCGGTCAATGCGGTGGGTGGCATACATCCAGCGATGGGCACCGGGCACTTTTGCGTGCCGCATGATCTGGTCGACTACACCAGTGGTCGCCAGCACACATTCTTTGCCGATGATTTGGAAGAGGTCACGCACATTGACTTCAGCTATCCGTACAGCGAAGCGCTGCGGGCGCGGCTGGTTGCAGCATTGGCCGCTGAAGGGTGCGCGTTCTCTGATCGGGGTGTCTATGCGTGTACCCAGGGGCCGCGCCTGGAGACGGTCGCCGAAATCATCCGCCTTGAGCGCGATGGCTGCGACATTGTTGGCATGACCGGTATGCCCGAGGCCGCTCTGGCTCGTGAGCTGGAGCTTGAATACGCCTGCCTGGCGCTGGTAGTCAATCCGGCAGCGGGCAAGTCGACCACTGTCATAACCATGGCAGAAATCGAACAGGCCCTGCGCGATGGTATGGGCAAGGTAAAAGCCACGCTCGCCCGGGTTCTGTCAGCCTCCTGACTTACAGCATGCGCTTGAGGGTATTGTCCTTGCGCACAAGGTGATGCCAGAGCGCGGCGACTACGTGCAGGGCGATGACGTAATAGAAGATCGAGCCCAGCAGCTTGTGCACATCTTCGAACGTTTCGGCCCTGCGATCCGAGGTCGGCAGGGGCCAGGGTATCTGCAGGTCGGTGAGGGGAATGGGTAACGCACCTTTTTCCACCATCACCGTCAGCAGACCCAATAAAGGCTGAGCGAACAGGAACGCATACAGCGCGTAATGCGTAAGTGTCGCGGCTAAGCGCAACGCGCCTTCAAGCGGCGGCGTTATGCCGGGCGGACGATGCCGTCGACGCTCGGCGACGCGGAAAAACGCCATGGCCAGAATAACAATCCCCACCCAGAAATGGCTCTGCACGACCAGTGTGCGGTATTCAGAACCCTTGCCAAACTGACTGCGGCTCAGAATCAGGGTATACGCCAGCACAATCAGTAGGGCCATGACCCAGTGCAGCCATCTGGCTCGTGCGGTGTAGCGTTGAGAGGTCGGTGCATCCACGGTTGGATTCCTTGTCGCTTTTTTACAGGTCCGGTAAGCAGTTTAGGCAGTTGCCGGGATCCTGCGTTTCATTTGTACGCGTTTTTTTCAGCGTCAGATCAGTGCCATTGAATATGCCCCGACTGAATATGGCAAATACGCAGCACAGGCGACACGGGACGGAACCTGTGCCGATGGGTGGCTTCATATGACGTGAATATTCACCCGGGAGCGAGTCTTGACCAGTGCCAATCCGCCTGTCGGCCCAGCAACGCCAGTGTCCGCCAGTGTTTCATTGAATGTACTGACCATGAACATGCACATGGGCTTTGGCATTTTCAATCGCCGCTTCATTTTGCCGGAGTTGCGTGAGGCTGTGCGTACTGTATCGGCCGATATCGTGTTTCTTCAGGAAGTGCACGGCGAGCACCAGAGCCATGCGCGCAGCGTCAAGGACTGGCCGACGATTTCCCAGTACGAGTTCCTCGCCGACAGCATGTGGAACGACTTTGCCTATGGTCGTAATGCGGTGTACCCGGATGGCGATCACGGTAACGCGCTGTTGTCCAAGTACCCGATCATCCAGCACGAGAACCTCGACATTTCCATTCATGGCACCGAGCAGCGCGGTTTGCTGCACTGCATCCTGGAGGTGCCATACGCCGGTCGGGTGCATGCGGTGTGTGTTCACTTGGGCTTGCGTGAAAGCCATCGGCGTCAGCAGCTCAACCTGCTCGCCGAGCTGATGGAGCGTCTTCCCGAGGGTGAGCCGGTAATCGTTGCCGGTGATTTCAATGACTGGCGTCAGCGCGCCGATGCTTTGCTGGAGGGCACCGGGTTGCACGAGGTTTTTGTCGAGCGCTTCGGCGCGCCGGCCAAAAGTTTTCCGGCCCGCTGGCCTTTGCTCCGGCTTGACCGGATCTATGTCCGCAACGCGACTTCCCACAGGCCGAAAGTACTGTCCAGCCGCCCGTGGTCTCATCTTTCCGATCATGCACCGCTGGCGGTGGAGTTGACCTTATGAGCAATACGACAGGGCAGTGGTGTGATGGCAACTCGGTAGAGCTGCTGATCAACGGTGAAGACTTCTACGCCCGGGTGTTCGAGTGCATACGGGCCGCGCGCAAAGAGGTGTTGATCGAGACTTTCATCATCTTTGAAGACCGGATTGGCGAGGGCTTGCAACAGGCATTGCTCCAAGCTGCGGCCAACGGCGCGAAAGTGGTTGTCACGGTAGATGACTACGGGACATCGGACCTGAGTTCGGTGTTTGTCAAAACCATGATCGATGCCGGTATTCAGATTCAGCTGTTCGACCCGCGTCCGCGATTCATGGGTATGCGCACCAACCTGTTCCGCCGTCTGCACCGCAAGGTGGTCGTCATTGACGGCGAACTGGGCTTTATCGGCGGCATCAACTACAGCGTTGATCACATGACTGACACGGGGGTGACGGCCAAACAGGACTATGCCGTTCTGGTCCGTGGCCCGATTGTTGGCGATATCCACCAGAGCGCGCTGAATATGCTGAGCAAGGTCGTTCGTGACAAATTGCCGCCCATTGCACTGAAGCTGGACCGTGCCGGTGACGCCAGCATGCTGCTCGCCGAGCGCGACAATGACGAGCACAGTACCGATATCGAAGAGCAGTACCTTGAGGCGATTCGCGCTGCGAAGCAACGGATCACCCTGGCCAACGCGTATTTTTATCCCAGCTACCGCTTTCTGCGTGAGCTGCGCAATGCATCACGGCGGGGCGTCAAGGTCACCCTGATTTTGCAAGGTCAGCCCGACATGCCGTTCGTGCGGGTCTGCTCGCGGCTGACCTACACCTACCTGCTGCGCGACGGCGTGGTCATTCACGAGTACAAGCAACGTGCATTGCACGGCAAGGTCGCGCTGATCGATCAGGACTGGTCCACCGTGGGCTCCAGCAATCTCGACCCGCTGAGCTTGGCGCTGAACCTGGAGGCCAATCTGTTCATCCGTGATCGCGGGCTCAATGAGCATCTGCAAAACCATCTGATGGAGCTTGCCGCTGCGCACAGTAAGCAGATGAGCCTCAAGGGCGCGGCGCGTGGTCAGTGGTGGCGTGCGCCGATGATCGTTTTAAGCTTCTTTTTTCTGCGGCGTTTTCCGGCCATTGCCGGCTTGTTCCCGGTTCACGGTGTGCGCCTCAAGCCGTTACGGGCCGGTGACGTGGTGCCGGAAGCGAAAGTCATCGAACAGCAGCAGAACAACCACGACATGGACCAGGAGAAAACTTCATGACTCAGGCCGCAAGTGCAGCGCCGCGAAGTGCGCAGGGAGCCAAATGGAAATGGGCAAAGCGGATATTCAATCTGTTTTTCTTTATCGCCGTCCCGGTCCTGTTGTTTCTGCTGGTCAAGAACCTTGACTGGCAAGAGGTCAAGCAGGCGCTGTCGTCCTACAAGGCCAGCACTCTGGCCATTGCCGCCGTTGTGGCCTTTGCCAGTTACGCGACCTATTGCGGCTTTGATGTACTGGCGCGGTATTACACCCGCCACACATTGTCGATCAAGCAGATCGTGCCTGTGACCTTTGTCTGCTACGCATTCAACCTCAATCTCAGTTCATGGGTTGGCGGCATCGCCTTGCGTTACCGGTTGTATTCCCGGTTGGGGCTGGACGTGTCGACCATCACCCGGATTCTGAGCCTCAGCCTGATTACCAACTGGCTGGGTTACATGCTGCTGGCCGGTTTCGTGTTTTCGATGCGTTTTCTGGAGTTGCCAGAGGAATGGTCGATTGGCACCACGACCCTGCAATTGATCGGTTTCGGACTGTTGGCAGTGTGTTTTGCCTACCTGTTGGCCTGCCGCTTTTCCAAGAAGCGCTCATGGACCGTTCGTGATCAGGAATTCAATTTGCCGTCGATGAAGCAGGCCTTGATGCAGGCCAGCCTGGGGGCCCTGAACTGGTCACTGATGGCTGCGGTGATTTACACGCTGTTGCCCGACAAGGCGTTTTACCCGGCGATTCTCGGTGTGTTGCTGATCAGCAGCATCGCAGGTGTCATTACTCACATTCCAGCCGGGCTGGGCGTGCTTGAGACCGTATTCATTACTTTGCTGGCTCACCAGTTCTCCAAGGGCAGTCTGCTGGCCGCTCTGATCGGCTACCGCGCCATTTACTTCCTGCTGCCGCTGTTGATTGCATTGGTGGTGTATCTGGTGCTGGAAAAACGCGCGAAGAAAATGGGCGAGAAGAACCAGCAGCGAATGGGGCAGGAAGCGAAGACCTGAGGGCCGGGAATCTCAGCCCTCAATCATCAAACCCGACCTGCTCGTGGATCTCGTCGACTTTCAGCTCCAGCCGATACGCCACTGCAATGAATAGTGCCTGGCACAGGCACAGGGTGGCGCTCAGCGAGCGGAAGGCGAACGAGCTGCCTTCATTGACCAGCAACACCGAGTTAGCACGCTTGGCCAGCGGCGACAGATTGCTGTCGGTGATGATCAGCGTCTTGGCCTGATGATGCTGGGCGATGCGCAGGCAATGTTGGGTTTCCTTGCCGTAGGGCGTGAAGCTGATGGCAATCACCAGATCGTTGGCACGCACGCTGCGCATCTGCTCTCGATAGCTGCCCCCCAGGCCCGATATCAAGTGAATACGCTTGTTGGTGTGTTGCAGGTTGTAGACCAGATAATCCGCCACAGCAAATGAGCGGCGCACACCCACCACGTAGATATTGTCGGCGTTGACTACCAGATCTACAGCCTTTTCGAACTCATCGTCGTCCAGCTCTGCACTCAAACGCTCCAGCCCGGAGAGCGTTGCGCTCACGCATTCGCGTGCCAGATCGCCCGAGTGAGCCTTCTGTGACTTGTTGGCGATCATGCTGCGGATGCGTTGCTGGTAATTCTGCACCGGCGTGGTCTTGTGCGTATACGCCTCGCGAAACAACGCCTGCATCTCACTGAAGCCGCTGAACCCGAAACGCTGCGAAAAGCGCACGATGGCCGACGGGTGGACTTCGCATTCGCGGGCAATGTCACTTATCCGGTCAACCATGATCCGGTCGCTCTGCTGGCTCATATAGCTGGCGATGCGCTTGAGTTGACGCGGTAAACCGTCGTACTCATCAGTGATCAGCCTTAGCAGGCCTTCGGCATTGGTCGGCGGCATGTCGACGCTCGTCTCGGGCAGAGTGGGCTGATCGGCGCTGGTCATATTCAAATCCTTTCTACTTGTTCTTTCAGGGCACATGTTCTTTCAGGGCAATTTCTTACAGCGCAACGTCTTTCAGGGTAGCGCAGTTGTACGCCCGACGATGGGGGCTGCCTTTGGCGGGGACGACTATAGCTTACCCGCCTGTGCATTGTGCCAGCACTTGAATAGCGGTATGGAAAAAATATTCCACTAAAAATAATTATAGAATAAATATTGATTGATGAGGCTCGACGTTTTACGCTGCATTCACAAAGCAGCGTGTACACATGATGCAGGCGCTGCAGGCTGATAAAAATAACAGGAGCCACCATGGGCCAGACACGCTTTGCCACTGGGCGTCAGTTGGATCTGATCTGCCTCGGACGCCTGGGCGTCGATCTTTATGCGCAACAAGTAGGTGCGCGGCTGGAAGACGTTTCCAGTTTCGCCAAATACCTGGGCGGCTCATCGGCCAATATCGCATTCGGTACTGCCAGGCTGGGGCTCAGGTCGGCCATGCTGAGCAGGGTAGGTGATGACCATATGGGTCGCTTCCTGGTCGAGTCGCTGGCCCGCGAGGGCTGTGATGTCAGCGCTATCAAGCGCGATCCCGAGCGCCTGACCGCCATGGTGCTGCTGGGGCTGAAAGACCGTGAAACGTTCCCCCTGGTGTTCTACCGCGAAAATTGCGCCGACATGGCTTTGCGCGCCGAGGACATCGACGAACAGCAGATCGCGTCGAGCAAGGCGCTGCTGATCACCGGCACGCATTTTTCTACCGATCAAGTGTTCAAGGCCAGCAGCCAGGCGCTCGACTACGCCGAAAAGCACGACGTCAAACGCGTGCTGGATATTGATTATCGCCCGGTGCTCTGGGGCCTGGCGGCCAAGGCTGATGGCGAGACACGTTTTGTTGCCGATCAGAAGGTCAGTCAGCATGTGCAGCGCATCCTGCCGCGTTTTGACCTGATTGTCGGTACTGAAGAAGAATTTCAGATTGCCGGCGGCTCTACCGATTTGCTCACTGCCCTGCGTACCGTGCGCGAACTGACGGCCGCGACGCTTGTGGTCAAGCTCGGCCCGCAAGGTTGTACAGTGATTCACGGTGCGATTCCTGCGCGGCTTGAAGACGGCGCAATCTACCCCGGCGTGCGGGTTGAAGTGCTCAACGTGCTGGGCGCTGGCGATGCGTTCATGTCCGGTTTTCTCAGCGGCTGGCTCAAGGATGCCAGCGACGAGCGCTGCTGCCAGCTGGCCAATGCCTGTGGCGGGCTGGTGGTGTCGCGGCATGCCTGTGCGCCCGCGATGCCGACGCCTGCAGAACTCGACTACCTGTTCAACAGCCCACACCCCATTACCCGGCCTGATCAGGATGTCGCCCTGCAACGGCTGCATCAGGTCAGCGTGCCGCGCAAGCAGTGGCGGCAGTTGTTCATCTTCGCCTTCGATCATCGCGGTCAACTGGTCGAGCTGGCCCAGCAGGCCGGGCGTGATCTGAGCAGCATCAGCCAGCTCAAGCAACTGTTCGTGCAGGCGGTTGAGCGGGTCGAAGCCGGCCTGCGCCAGCGCGGCATCGACGCCGATGTCGGGCTGCTTGCCGACCAGCGCTTCGGTCAGGATTCGCTCAACGCTGCGACCGGTCGCGGCTGGTGGGTGGCGCGTCCGGTGGAAGTGCAGGGTTCAAGACCGCTGGCGTTCGAGCATGGCCGCTCCATCGGCAGCAATCTGCTCGCCTGGCCGCAAGAACAGATCATCAAGTGCCTGGTGCAATATCACCCCGATGACGAGCCCATGCTGCGCCTGGAGCAGGAAGCGCAGATCAAGGCGCTCTACGACGCGTCGAAAGTCAGTGGTCACGAACTGCTGCTGGAAATCATTCCGCCCAAGGATCACCCCTCGTCTCATCCCGACGTGATGGTTCGGTCGCTGAAGCGTTTGTACAACCTGGGCATCTACCCTGCGTGGTGGAAGATCGAGGCGCAGAGTGCGCAGGTCTGGCAGCAACTGGACGAATTGATCCAGCAGCGCGATCCGTATTGCCGTGGCGTGGTACTGCTCGGGCTCAATGCGCCTGTCGAAGACCTCGCTGCCGGTTTTGCCGAAGCACGACACAGCCGCGTCTGCCAGGGTTTTGCCGTGGGCCGGACCATATTCCGCGAGCCAAGCCGGGCCTGGATGGCCGGGGAAATAGACGATGCGGCGCTGGTCAGTCGGGTGCAGAGCACCTTCAACTGGTTGATCGAGTCCTGGCGCGAAAGCCGCGCCTGACTCTTTCTTGATCTGACGTCGCGATAACAACAAAAAAGGTGCAGCCATGCCCGTTTCCATTTCCACACCCAGGATCCGCATCGGCATCAACCCGATCTCCTGGAGCAACGATGACTTGCCGGCCCTCGGCGGAGAGACGCCTCTGAGCACCGCCTTGAGCGAAGGCAAAGCCATTGGTTACGAAGGCTTTGAGCTCAACGGCAAGTTTCCGAAAGATGCCAAGGGGGTCGGTGATGTGCTGCGGCCCTATGATCTGGCGCTGGTGTCCGGCTGGTATTCAAGCCGTCTGGCGCGGCGCTCGGTGGCCGAAGAAATCGAAGCCATTACCCCGCATGTGCAATTGCTCGCCGAGAATGGCGCGTCGGTGCTGGTGTACGGTGAAGTGGCTGACTCGATTCAGGGGCAGCGCATTCCGTTGGTTGAGCGCCCGCGTTTTCACAGCGATGCAGCCTGGCATGAATATGCCGAAAAACTCACCGAACTGGCGCGTTTCACTCTATCCCGAGGCGTGCGCCTGGCGTATCACCACCACATGGGCGCTTACGTCGAGTCGCCACAGGATATTGATCGGCTGATGACACTGACCGGCAAGGAAGTCGGGCTGCTGTTCGATTCGGGGCATTGTTACATGGGCGGCGGCGAGCCTTTGCAGGTGCTGAGCAAGCACATCGAGCGTGTCTGCCATGTGCATTTCAAGGATGTGCGCAAACCTGTGGTGCAACTGGCACGCAACAATCTCTGGAGCTTTCCGGACTGCATCATCAATGGCACGTTCACGGTGCCAGGTGATGGTGATATCGACTTTTCAGCGCTGCTCAAGGTGTTGTTGCAATCCAACTATAGCGGCTGGCTGGTGGTCGAGGCCGAACAGGACCCAGCGGTAGCGCCGAGTTATGTGTATGCCAAAAAGGGCTATGACACCCTGCGCCAACTGCTGGCCGATGCGCGATAAGGAGGATCTATCCATGAATCTGCTGACCAAAAGCAAACCCCAGGGCCGTGACATCGTGGCGCTGGCGCCCGGTTCGCTCGAGTACGTGAACTTTGCCGCCTACCGTCTGGAAGCCGGAGAGCGCCTGCCTCTCGGTGCCGAAGAAAACGAACTGTGCGTGGTCTTGCTGGCCGGGCACGCCAGCGTGAATGGCGAAGCACCGGGGCAGGGCGCTTTCAGTTGGGAAAACATCGGCGACCGGCAATCAGTTTTCGAGGAAAAATCGCCGTTTGCGGTCTACCTGCCACCGCATAGTCAGGCAGAGTTCGTTGCGCGTGGGCCGCTGCACCTGGCGGTATGCACGGCACCGGGCGATGCGCGCAAACAGCTTGCGGCACGGCTGATCATGCCGGGCAGCATGAAACGCAGCGTACGCGGCAAAGGGGCCAACACCCGTTACGTGTGCGACATCCTGCCGGACAGTGAACCGGCGCATTCGCTGCTGGTGGTCGAGGTGCGGACTCCTTCAGGGCATTCGTCCAGCTACCCGCCACACAAGCACGACCGGGACAATCTGCCCCACGAAAGCTTTCTCGAAGAGACCTATTACCACCAGGTCAACCCGCCGCAGGGTTTCGTTTTCCAGCGGGTTTACACCGATGACCGCAGTATCGATCAGGCCATGGCCGTGGAAAACAATGATCTGGTGACAGTGCCCAAAGGCTATCACCCAGTGTCCGTGCCCTACGGTTACGAATCGTATTACCTGAACGTGATGGCCGGTCCGACGCGCGCCTGGCAGTTCCATAACGACCCGCAGCACAGCTGGCTGCTGGATCTTTGATTTCCCCTTTTTACTCTGGAGGCATGAGATGAACGAGTCACCGGTGATCGGCCATTACATCAACGGACACCTGAATGACGGCGATGGTGAGCGTTACAGCGATGTCTTCAACCCGGCAATCGGCACTGTTCAAGCGCGCGTTGCGCTGGCCAGCGTGAAAACCGTGGATGAAGCGGTCGCTTCGGCCAAGGCTGCTTTTCCCGGCTGGGCCGATCAGTCCTCGCTGCGCCGGGCGCGGGTCATGTTCAAGTTCAAGGAATTGCTGGACCGGCACCACGACGAGCTGGCGCAGATCATCTGCCGCGAGCACGGCAAGGTGCTGTCTGATGCGCGTGGTGAAGTGGTGCGCGGTATCGAGATTGTCGAATTTGCCTGCGGTGCGCCCAGCCTGCTGAAAAGTGATTTCAGCGACAACATTGGCGGTGGTATCGATAACTGGAACCTGCGTCAGCCTCTGGGCGTCTGCGCCGGGGTCACGCCGTTCAACTTTCCGGTCATGGTGCCGCTGTGGATGATCCCCATGGCATTGGTGACCGGCAACTGTTTCATCCTCAAACCTTCCGAGCGCGACCCGTCTGCCAGTCTGCTGATGGCGCGCCTGCTCAAGGAAGCCGGTCTGCCTGATGGCGTATTCAATGTGGTGCAGGGTGACAAGGTGGCGGTCGATGCGTTGCTGCAACACCCTGACATCGAGGCCATTTCGTTCGTCGGTTCGACGCCGATTGCCGAGTACATTCACCAGCAGGGCACGGCCCACGGCAAGCGCGTGCAGGCGCTGGGTGGGGCCAAGAATCATATGATCGTGATGCCCGATGCGGACCTGGATCAAGCCGCTGATGCCTTGATCGGGGCGGCGTATGGTTCGGCGGGTGAGCGCTGCATGGCCATCTCCATTGCAGTGGTGGTGGGCGATGTCGGCCAGCAACTGATCGACA
Organism: Pseudomonas savastanoi; assembly: GCF_020917325.1. Taxonomy (NCBI): domain Bacteria; kingdom Pseudomonadati; phylum Pseudomonadota; class Gammaproteobacteria; order Pseudomonadales; family Pseudomonadaceae; genus Pseudomonas; species Pseudomonas savastanoi. The sequence continues at coordinate 3,769,825 of NZ_CP076652.1, read as the reverse complement.
AGCTGCTGCCGCGCATCGACCAGCTCAAGGTCGGCAACGGCATGCAGGCCGATTCGGACATGGGGCCGCTGGTCACCGCCGTGCACAAGGCCAAGGTCGAGGGTTTCATCGATCAGGGCGTCAAAGAGGGCGCGAAGCTGATTGTCGATGGCCGCAACTTCAAGGTGCCGGGTGCCGAGCAGGGCTTTTTCGTCGGCGCGACGCTGTTCGACCACGTCACGCCGCATATGCAGATCTACAAGGAGGAAATCTTCGGCCCGGTGCTGGGCATCGTTCACGTCGCGGATTTCGCCAGCGCCGTCGAGCTGGTCAACGCACACGAATTCGGTAACGGTGTGTCGTGCTTTACCAGCGATGGTGGAGTGGCCCGTGCGTTTGCGCGGACCATCAAGGTCGGCATGGTCGGTATCAACGTGCCTATCCCGGTGCCCATGGCCTGGCATTCGTTTGGCGGCTGGAAACGTTCACTGTTTGGCGATCACCACGCGTACGGCGAAGAAGGCCTGCGCTTTTACAGTCGCTACAAGAGTGTCATGCAGCGCTGGCCGGACAGTATTGCCAAAGGCCCCGAGTTCAGTATGCCGACTGCCAAATAGCCTTCATCAATGGAATGTTGCGGAGAACAAGAACAATGAACCAACCTCTGCGTTTCGCCCTTAATCGAATGGTCGCGCCGCGCCTGTCTCTGGAAGGTTTCGTCGATCTGGCGGTGAAGCTGGGTGCCGATGCCATCGAGATTCGCAACGACCTCAAGGGTATCGAGATCGAGGACGGCACTGCACCCCAGGTCGTTCGTGACCTTTGCGCTGCCCGGGGGGTAAAGGTGCTGTCCATCAACGCCCTGTACCCATTCGATGTCTGGAATGAAGAGCGCGCAGCCCAGGCGACGAAGCTTGCGCAGTACGCTCGCGACTGCGGTGCGCGCGGTCTGGTGCTATGCCCGCTCAATGACCGTGCAGATCCGCGTAACGGCGCGCAGCGCGCTTCGGGGTTGCGCACCGCGTTGACTGCGTTGGCACCGATTCTTCGTGAGCACGGCATTCTCGGCTTCGTCGAACCGCTGGGCTTCGAGGAGTGCTCGTTGCGCCTCAAACGTCAGGCGGTGGACGCAATCAGGGCGGTGGGTGGGCTGGACGTTTATCGGCTGGTTCATGACACCTTTCACCACCACCTGGCCGGTGAGGTCGAGCTGTTTCCAGAGTTGACCGGGCTGGTGCATATCTCCGGTGTCGAGGATGCGCAGGCACCGCTCAACAGCATTCGCGATGGCCATCGCGTGCTGGTCGGCGAAGCTGACATTCTGGGTAATGCATCGCAGATCGAGCGTTTGCTGGACAGCGGCTATCAGGGCCATCTTTCCTTCGAACCGTTCGCCGAAAGCGTCCACGCGCTGACTGACATTCCTCAGGCGATAGCGGCGAGCATGACGCACTTGTCACGAGCCGTTTCGCAGCGTCACTGACTTGCGCCGTCAGGCCATCTCAAACCCTGGCCACCTCAAACAACAACAAGGTGCGAACATGAGTACAACCCGACTGACCATGGCCCAGGCCCTGGTGAAGTTTCTCGATAACCAGTACGTCGAAGTCGACGGCGTGCAGAGCAAATTCGTCGCTGGCATCTTCACCATTTTCGGGCATGGCAACGTGCTGGGTCTTGGGCAGGCGCTGGAACAGGACAGCGGCGACCTGATGGTTCATCAAGGCCGTAACGAGCAGGGCATGTGCCACGCCGCCATCGGTTTTGCCAAGCAGCACCTGCGGCGCAAGATCTACGCGTGCAGCTCTTCGGTCGGGCCAGGCGCGGCGAACATGATCACCGCCGCCGCAACCGCCTCGGCCAACCGCATTCCGTTGCTGCTGTTGCCGGGGGACGTCTATGCCAGCCGCCAGCCTGACCCGGTGCTGCAGCAGATCGAGCAGTTTCACGACCTGAGCATCAGCACCAACGATGCATTCAAGGCGGTGAGCAAATACTGGGACCGTATCAACCGTCCCGAGCAGTTGATGAGCGCAGCGCTCAATGCCATGCGCGTACTGACCGACCCGGCTGATACCGGTGCCGTCACGCTGGCGCTGCCTCAGGATGTGCAGGCCGAGGCCTACGATTACCCGGACAGCTTCCTGCAAAAACGTGTGCACCGTATCGACCGCCGCCCGCCCAGCAAGGCCATGCTTGACGATGCGTTGAAGCTGCTGGCCGGCAAGCGCAAACCGCTGCTGATCTGCGGTGGTGGCGTGCGTTATTCCAGCGCAGCCGACGCCTTGCAAGCCTTTGCCGAGCGCTTCGATATCCCGTTCGCCGAAACCCAGGCAGGCAAGAGTGCCATCGTTTCGGCGCACCCGCTGAACATGGGCGGCATCGGCGAGACCGGCACGGTGGCGGCCAATCAGCTGGCGAAAGAGGCGGACCTGATCATCGGCGTCGGCACCCGCTACAGCGATTTCACCACCGCGTCGAAATGGCTGTTCCAGAACCCGGATGTGCAATTTCTCAACCTCAATGTCGGCGCCTTCGATGTGCAGAAGCTGGATGGCGTGCAGGTCCTGGCCGATGCGCAGGTGGCATTGCAGGCACTGACTGAAAGCCTGCAAGCCAGCGGTTACCGTGCTGCCTGGGGCGATGCGCCGCAGACAGCCCGTGCGCAGCTGGATGCCGAGGTTGATCGCCTGTATGCGGTCGAGTACCAGAGCGAGGATTTCGTCCCGGAAATCAACGATCACCTGGACCCGGCCGTGCTACGCGAGTTCATCGAGCTGACCGGCTCGTGTCTGACCCAGAGCGGCGTACTGGGCATTCTTAACCAGAACCTGCCTGCCGATGCAGTGATCGTTGCGGCGGCGGGCAGTTTGCCGGGTGACCTGCAGCGTGCCTGGCGCAGTACCGGGGTCGACACCTATCACGTCGAATATGGCTATTCATGCATGGGCTATGAGGTCAATGCGGCACTGGGCGTCAAGCTCGCTGCGCCGCACCGCGAGGTCTTCGCGCTGGTCGGTGATGGCTCTTACATGATGCTCCATTCAGAGCTGGCGACCTCGATTCAGGAGCGGCGCAAGATCAACGTGGTGTTGCTGGACAACATGACTTTCGGCTGCATCAACAACCTGCAGATGGAACACGGCATGGACAGTTTCGGCACCGAGTTCCGTTTTCGCAATTCCGACACAGGCAAGCTCGACGGCGACTTTGTACCGGTGGATTTCGCCATGAGCGCTGCCGCCTATGGCTGCAAGACCTACAAGGTCAGCACCGCCGAACAACTGCGCCAGGCGCTTGTCGATGCGCAACGTCAAACGGTATCGACGCTGATCGACATCAAGGTCCTGCCCAAGACCATGATTCACAAATACCTGTCGTGGTGGCGTGTCGGCGTTGCCGAAGTATCAACGACCGGCACCACGGCCCAGGTTTACGAAAAACTCAACCGCGAACTGGCCAAGGCTCGTCAGTACTGATCACTTTTTATCGTTCAGCGCCCGTGACCCGTTCACGGCAACATCCAATAAAAAAAGGAACATGAAAATGGCATTGAAACTCGGTGTGATCGGTACAGGCGCAATCGGTCAGGATCATATCCGGCGTTGCAGCAAGACGCTGGTTGGCAGTCAGGTGGTAGCCGTCACCGACATCAACCTGGAGCAGGCAGCCAAAGTGGTGCGCGAGCTGGACATCGGTGCCGAAGTGTATGCCGACGGCCACGCGCTGATTGCCGCGCCCGACGTCGAAGCGGTGCTGGTCTGTTCCTGGGGCCCCAGCCATGAAGAGTACGTGCTGGCGGCCATTGCCGCAGGCAAGCCGGTGTTCTGCGAAAAGCCTTTGGCCGTAACCGCCGAAGGTTGCCGACACATCGTCGAGGCCGAGATCGCCAGCGGCAGGCGTCTGGTTCAAGTGGGTTTCATGCGCCCCTATGATCAGGGCTATCGCGCCCTGAAATCGGTGATCGACAGCGGCCGGATCGGCGAACCGCTGATGCTCCACTGCGCGCACCGCAACCCTCGGGTCGGCGAGAACTACAAGACCGACATGGCCATCACCGACACGCTGATTCATGAACTCAATGTGCTGCGCTGGTTGCTTAACGATGACTATGTGTCGGTGCAGGTGGTGTTCCCGCGCAAGACCAGCAAGGCCCTCGCGCACATGAAAGACCCGCAGATCGTGATGCTGGAAACGGCCAGAGGCACGCGCATCGACGTCGAAGTGTTCGTCAACTGCCAGTACGGCTACGACATCCAGTGTGAAGTGGTCGGCGAGAGCGGCATTGCCAAACTGCCCGAGCCTTCTCAGGTGCAGTTGCGCAGCGAAGCGAAATTGTCCAACGCGATCCTGATGGACTGGAAAGACCGGTTCATTGCTGCCTATGACGTCGAGTTGCAGGACTTCATCGATGGCGTCAACGCGGGCACGATTTACGGGCCTTCTGCCTGGGACGGTTATGCCGCTGCGGTGGCCGCCGATGCCTGTGTTCAGGCGCAGAACAGCGGAGCGGTCGTACCGATTGCCCTGGAGATGCGTCCCGCGTTTTATGACTGACAGAGGTGTCTGGAGTCGGGTTGTTTTTCAAACAATAAAAAGGAGGGCATCATGCGCATCGCACTGGATCCTTACATGTATCGCCACCTGTCGCTGGGTGCGATGGTCGATAAGACCGCGGAACTGGGCTACGACTATATAGAGCTTTCACCGCGCGAAGATTTCATGCCGTTCTACAATTACCCGCGCGTGGATCGTGCGCGGATCAGGGAGTTTCGCAAAGCCCTGAGCGATGCCGGTGTGAAACTCTCCTCGCTGCTGCCGCTGTACCACTGGGCCGCGCCGGATGAAGACTTGCGTATTGCAGCGGTGCGCAACTGGAAACGCGCCATTCAGGTGGCCGTGGAAATGGACTGCGACCTGATGAACACCGAGTTCAGTGGGCAATCCGATCATGCACTGGTGTGCGAAAACCAGTTCATGAAATCCATGGATGAACTGATGCCGCACTTCGAGCGAGAAGGCATCCGGCTCGATATCCAGGCCCATCCTTATGACTTCTGCGAACGCAACAACGAGTCAGTCGATATCATTCGCGGCCTGGACCGGGACTGGATCAATTACCTGTATGCCGCGCCACACACCTTTTTCTACGATGATGGCGTCGGGGACATTGCCTCCATGCTGCGGTACGCAGGTGACAAGCTCACCCACCTGATCATTGCCGATACCTATAATCACCGGGCTTCGTCCAACCTGCGCTACATCGTTAACCCGCCTGGCGTCACGGCAACGGTGCATCAGCATCTGGACATCGGGCAGGGCGAGGTGGACTGGGACGCGTTCTTCTCGACATTGCGGGACATCAATTTCGACGGTATTGCCACAGTGGCCGTATTTGCCTGGGAGGAGCGCGCAGATGAATCGAGCCGATTCATGCTGGAGCGGGTCAAAAGCGAGCTGCTTCGTTGAAACGGCGGCATCCAATACACGACCGAGGGCTGCGGCCATGAGGTTCATGGACTACAGGAGATATCCATGCGAGCAGGGCTGGTGGGCTACGGCAAAGGCGGGCGTTACTTTCATGCAACGCTGATTTCGAGTTTGCCCGGTGCCACATTTGCAGGCGTTGTCACCCGTTCACCCGAGCGAAAGCAGGAAGTGGCCAACGATCATCCCGGCGTGGCAACCTTCGACACGCTGGCTGAGCTGGTCGCTGCCGGGGTCGATGTCGTGGTGATTTCCACGCCCCTGGCTTCGCGCCGAGCGTTGATCCTTGAAGCGATAGAGCTGGGCGTCGGGGTGGTCAGCGACAAACCCTTTGCCAGCGACGCCGCCCAGGCGCGCGAGCTGGTGGAAGCGGCCGAACGGCGGGGCGTGCTGCTTAGCGTTTATCAGAATCGGCGCTGGGATTCCGACTTCCTCACCGTGCGCAAATTGATCGACAACAAGGCGCTGGGGCAGATCAGCCGGTTCGAGTCCAGTATCGAGCGCTATTCGCCACGCTCTGTCGGCAAGGCCAGCGGTGGTGGCATGCTGCGTGACCTGGGCAGTCATCTGGTGGATCAGGCACTGGTACTGTTCGGGCCGGTCGAGCGGGTGTACGCAGAATTGCAGTTCGCTACGCCGCAAGACGTACTGGACCACACGTTCTTCGTGTCCTTGAGTCATGCCAGCGGTGTGACTTCGCACCTGTCAGGCAGTTGTCTGCAAAATACCCCCAAGCCGCGTTTCAGGGTCAGTGGAACCAAGGGTTGTTACAGCGTCGAAGGGCTGGACGGTCAGGAGGAGGCTGCGTTTGCCGGCCTCACGCCACGGTCCGAGGGCGAGCGCTGGGGTGTCGAAGAGCATCGGCGCTGGGGCTGGTTCGAGCAGGGTGAGCACCGCGAGCGTGTGCCTTCGGAGCGCGGCTGCTGGCTTGAGTTCTACCGCCTGTTGCAGAGCGCCGTTGACGAGCAGGGCGGTAATCCGGTTGATCCTCATGATGCCATTGCATCGGCACAGGTCATGGATGCAGCCCGCTTGAGCGCCAGTGAAGGGCGGGTTGTGGTGCTGTAATCATCGTGTGCCACGCTGCATATAAAAGCCTGCCATCGGACAAGGCCCGACGCCTGACAAGCGTCGGGCTTTGTCGTATCTGCAGCCGAATAAAAATGAAATGGAATAAAATTCTAAAACCAGTTGAATTGGAAAATATTTTCCAATAGAGTCTTTTTCAGGTTACCGACTATCGAATCACTCGGGCTTTGAAGGTCTTTCAAGTCACGAGATGCACACCCAACAAAAACAAAACAAAAGATAGGTACTGTCGATGAAAACCCCTACCTCTGGCCTCACCGCCAAGCGTTCTGCCACCTCTTCATTCTGGATTCGGACCATGGAGCGATTTCTCACAATCGTTGCCCGTGGCATGTGCGTGCAACACAAGGACGCGCAACTGTTCTGCATTCCCGGAGCAACCGGGATCCGCCTGTCACGCTGATTCGCTGCATCCGAACAACAATAATCTGGAGACAGATCCTCATGAAGACCAAGATTGCTTTGACCTCATTGGCCATTGCGCTGATGTTGGGCAGCGGTGCAGCTTTGGCCGATATCAAGATCGGTGTGGCCATGTCGCAGTTCGATGACACCTGGCTGACCTACCTGCGTGACGACATGAATGCCAAGGCCAAAGCCATGTCCACGACCGAGAAAGTGGACCTGCAGTTCGTCGATGCCCGCGCGGACGTCAACAAACAGCTCGACCAGGTCAAGGACCTGGTCAACAAGAAAGTCGACGCCCTGATCGTCAATCCTGTCGACACCGCTGCCACTGCGCGGATCACCAAGGACGCGGTCGCCGCCGGCATCCCGCTGGTCTACGTCAACCGCCGCCCTGACGATCCGAAACTGCCTGCAGGCGTCGCCACCGTTACGTCGGATGACATGGAGGCAGGTCGACTTCAGGCGCAATACATCGCCGACAAAATGAAAGGCAAGGGCAGTGTCATGATTCTTCTGGGTGACCTGGCCAACAACTCCACGCAAAACCGCACCAAGGGCATCAAAGAGGTGCTGGCCAAGTACCCGGACATCAAGATAGATCAGGAGCAGACCGGCATCTGGCTACGCCAGAAGGGCATGGACCTGACCAACGACTGGCTTACCCAGGGCCGTAAATTCAACGCGGTGCTGGCCAACAACGATGAAATGGCCATTGGCGCGGCGATGGCGCTGAAGCAGGCAGGCGTGGATGTGGCTAAAGGCAGCGTTTTAGTCGCCGGTGTCGACGGTACGCCAGACGGGCTCAACGCCGTTACCAAGGGCGACCTCGCAGTCTCCGTTTTCCAGGACGCCAAGGGCCAGGCCGACGGAGCGATTGATGCTGCCGTGAAAATGGCGAAAAAGGAAAAGGTCGAGCCCCAGGCGATCATCATCCCTTATCGCCTGATCACGCCTGAAAACGTCGCCACCTTCAAATAACAACGATCGCCAGGCCCGGGAGGATCTTTCCTCCCGCAGCCTGCCGTTTGAGGAGTTGTGATCATGTTTGGTTCAGCTACTGCCAACCCGCCCGCACAACGCGATCTGCCGTCCAGTGACAGCGGTAGCCCAACGCCGGATGCCCAGCCGCCTTATCTGCTGGAAATCAGCCATATCAGCAAGGGCTTCCCCGGTGTCATCGCGCTCAACGACGTCCAACTGCGTGTGCGCCCCGGCAGCGTGCTGGCGCTGATGGGCGAGAACGGTGCCGGAAAGTCAACGCTGATGAAAATCATCGCTGGCATCTACCAGCCGGACTCGGGCGAAATCCGTTTGCGTGGCAAGCCGATTCGCTTCGAGACGCCACTTTCGGCCCTTCAGGCCGGCATTGCGATGATCCATCAGGAGCTGAACCTGATGCCATTCATGAGCATCGCCGAGAACATCTGGATCGGTCGCGAACAGCTCAACGGTCTGCACATGGTTGATCACCGGGAAATGCACCGCTGCACTGCCGAACTGCTGGAGCGCCTGCGCATCAGGCTCGATCCCGAAGACCTGGTGGGCAACCTGAGTATCGCCGAGCGGCAGATGGTCGAGATCGCCAAAGCTGTGTCATATAACTCGGACGTGCTGATCATGGATGAGCCGACTTCGGCCATCACCGAAACCGAAGTCGCTCACCTGTTTTCGATCATCAACGACCTGCGCGCTCAGGGTAAAGGCATCATCTACATCACCCACAAGATGAACGAAGTTTTCGAGATTGCCGACGAAGTAGCGGTTTTTCGCGACGGCGCCTATATCGGCCTGCAGCGCGCCGAAAGTATGGACGGCGACAGCCTGATCACCATGATGGTAGGGCGTGAGTTGACGCAACTGTTCCCCGAGCGGGAAAAGCCGCCAGGCGAAGTGCTGCTTTCAGTCAGCAACCTGTGCCTGAACGGCATTTTCAAGGACGTGAGTTTCGATTTGCGTGCCGGAGAGATTTTTGGCATTGCCGGATTGATGGGGTCAGGCCGGACCAATGTGGCCGAGACCCTGTTCGGCATAACCCCCAGCGACAGCGGCGAGGTACGCTTTGATGGCACTACGGTACACATTGCCGACCCGCATCAGGCCATTGAACTGGGTTTTGCGCTGTTGACGGAAGACCGCAAGTTGACTGGGCTGTTTCCATGCCTGTCGGTGATGGAAAACATGGAAATGGCCGTGCTTGCCAACTATGCCGGCAACGGTTTCGTGCAACAGAAGGCACTGCGTGCGCTGTGCGAGGACATGTGCAAAAAACTTCGGGTCAAGACCCCGTCACTGGAGCAGTGCATCGACACCTTGTCGGGCGGTAACCAGCAGAAGGCGTTGCTGGCACGCTGGCTGATGACCAATCCCCGGGTACTGATTCTGGATGAGCCCACCCGCGGCATCGACGTAGGGGCCAAGGCGGAAATCTATCGCCTGATCTCCCTGCTCGCCAGTGAAGGCATGGCCGTCATCATGATCTCTTCAGAGCTGCCGGAAGTCCTCGGTATGAGCGACCGGGTCATGGTCATGCACGAAGGCGAAATGATGGGGATCCTCGATCGAGGCGAAGCGACCCAGGAAAAAGTCATGCATCTGGCCTCCGGCCACAAGGTTCATTGAGTTCGCACTACAGCGCTCGGTAGAAGAAGAACAAAAGGGGAACGAACATGAGCAACGCGATTTCGCAAAACAAACCAGCCTTGGCACCGACCAGGAACAAACGGCGGCTGCCAACCGAGCTGAGTATTTTTCTGGTGCTGATCGGCATCGGCCTGATCTTTGAGCTGTTTGGCTGGATCGTCCGTGATCAGAGCTTTCTGCTCAACTCCCAGCGTCTGGTGCTGATGATCCTTCAGGTATCGATCATCGGCTTGCTGGCCATCGGCGTGACTCAGGTGATCATTACCACAGGCATCGACCTGTCATCCGGTTCGGTGCTGGCACTGTCGGCGATGATTGCCGCGAGTCTGGCGCAAACCTCGGACTTTTCCCGGGCGGTATTCCCTTCCCTGACCGACCTGCCGGTGTGGATTCCGATCGTGGTCGGGCTCGGAGTCGGGCTGCTGGCGGGTGCCATCAACGGCAGCATCATTGCCATAACCGGTATTCCGCCGTTCATTGCCACGCTGGGCATGATGGTCTCCGCGCGTGGCCTGGCGCGTTTCTACACCGAAGGTCAGCCGGTGAGCATGCTCTCGGATTCCTACACGGCTATCGGGCAGGGCGCGATGCCGGTGATCATCTTTCTGGTGGTGGCGGTGATCTTCCACATCGCCTTGCGTTACACCAAGTACGGCAAATACACCTACGCCATCGGCGGCAACATGCAGGCTGCGCGTACTTCCGGGATCAACGTCAAGCGCCACCTGGTTATCGTCTACAGCATCGCCGGGCTGCTGGCCGGGCTGGCAGGGGTGGTTGCCTCGGCACGTGCCGCAACCGGGCAGGCCGGGATGGGCATGTCTTATGAACTGGACGCTATCGCTGCCGCAGTCATCGGCGGCACCAGCCTGTCCGGTGGGGTAGGACGAATTACCGGCACTGTGATCGGTGCGCTGATTCTCGGCGTAATGGCCAGTGGTTTTACCTTTGTCGGCGTAGATGCTTATGTTCAGGACATTATCAAAGGTCTGATCATTGTAGTGGCGGTGGTAATCGATCAATATCGCAACAAGCGCAAGACCAAGCGCTGATTTCAATCATCTGCATCAAAGGGCCTTTTCAGGCCCTTTTGTGCGTTGGATGTTGCAGGAACCGATTAGCTGTCAGCAGGTCAGAGCCTCATCAAGCAGCATGCTGGCTGGGTCTTTCGCCCACATTTCAAGGGTTTTACGGCAATTGTTGTACAAAAATCCTTCAATTGTGTTGCCGAGCCCGCTAGCCGGCCTTAGACTGCCGCCCCTCGTAAATTGAGTGCCAGGTGGCGCTTGGAGATTATTGGTTTGCACGGCAACGTCAAGCCGCTCCTCAATGCACGTTTTTTTATAGAGAAATAAATGACAAAGGAAAAGTTGCTGGCCATGCCGGCCGATGACTACATGAACGCCGAGCAGCACGCTTTCTTCGTCGAGCTGTTGCAGGGCATGAAGGTCGAGATCCACGAGCGAATCGAGCAGAGCCGTATTGCGATCGAGAGCCTGGACACGCCTGCCGACCCTGCAGACGCTGCTTCGGTTGAAGAGGAGCGTCACTGGCTGGTCAATGTGATTGACCGCGACCAGCGCATGCTGCCCCAGTTGGAAATGGCCCTTTCGCGTATTGCCGACGATACCTTCGGCTGGTGCGATGACAGCGGTGAGCCAATCGGCCTGAAGCGTCTGCTGATCAGCCCGACCACCAAATATTGCATCGAGGCGCAAGAGCGCCACGAGCAGATCGACAAGCACCAGCGCCAGGCCTGATACGCAGGCAGCAGCTGAGTGACCGAACCGGGAGGCAAGCGATTGCCTCCCGGTTTTGTTGTGCGCGGAATTTGTCGAAAACGGATTGCTCGCTACGACCAACGGGGCATGGCATAAGGCCGTTATCTAGCGTTTAATAAACGTAATAATGATAAATACCGACGGGGTGACGCAGCATGGCCGAGAACCTATCCATGGCAGCCGGATTACCACTGGCCGATGCTCGCGGTGCTGCGTCGAAGTGGTGGGTGCCGGCGGTGCAAAGTGTCGTGTTGTGCCTGCTGTTCGCCGCCATGAGCGTTATCGGTTTGTCTCTCTATATCGTCATTCCCGCAGCGCTGCTGGTGGCCTGGCTGCCGCTTTTGTTGCGCAGAAGGCAGCCTGGCTTGCAAGTCGAGGCAAGTGACAGTGATATCGCGCTGCTGACCCGCGACCTGTCGCGTACCACCAGTCACAATGCACTGTCGGCCGCTCAGGTGGCATTTTCTGTCGGGCAACTGGCGGGCAAGGTGCAGTCGCAGCTGGGTGCTGCCGGACAGATAGTCAACAGCGCCGAACAGATGATTGCGACCGAGCAGCAGACTGCCCAGTTGAGTCAACAGGCGTTGGTTGCAGCCAGCGAGGCGCGTCAGCGCAGCGAATCGGGAAGCAGCGTTCTGAATGAGTCCATCGAGCGCATGCACCTCTTGAGCAAGCGTGCTATCGGCAGTCGTGAGTTGATCGAGGCGCTGAGCCAGCGCAGTGAAGAAATCCAGCGTGTGACGCTGGTCATTCAATCCATCGCCAGCCAGACCAACCTGCTGGCGCTCAATGCGGCCATCGAAGCCGCCCGGGCAGGTGAGCACGGGCGCGGTTTCGCGGTGGTCGCTGACGAAGTACGCGGGCTCGCGGGCCGTACCGCCAGCGCCACCGGGGAAGTCGGGCAGATGGTGGCCGATATCCAGCAGCGCACCGCTCAGGTGGTGGAGCAGATTCGCGAGCTGTCTTCTGACCTCGATGCTGGGGTCGAGCAGGTCGAGCTGACCGGCCAGCATCTGGGCAACATTGCCCGGCTTGCGATCGAGGTGGAAAGCCAGGTCAGCGAAATTGCTCAAGGCGCGAGGAGCAATCAGGACCAGTTGGCCAGCCTGTTCGATGCTGTCGAGCACATGCGCAGTGATCTTGCCGTCAGCGATGAACAAACCCGGCAACTGGCCAAAGCCGCCGTGCAGATGGAGGGGCAGGCCGAGACCATCAGCCAGCGGCTGGCTCAGGTCGGTCTGGATGAATATCACCAGCGTATCTACGACCTGGCCCGTGAAGGTGCGCGGTTGATCGCGGAAAAATTCGAGGCTGATATTGTGCAGGGGCGCGTCAGCCTGGATGACTTGTTTGATCGCAACTACAAACCCGTCCCCAATACCTCACCCACCCGCTTTACCACGCGTTTTGATCGCTACACCGATCAGGTCTTGCCAGCATTGCAAGAACCGCTGCTCTCGCGCCATGAAGGTCTGGTATTCGCCATTGCCTGCACGCAGCAAGGTTATGTGCCGACGCACAACAACGCTTTCAGTCAGCCTTTGACAGGCGATGCGACGGTGGACAATGCGCGTAATCGAAGCAAGCGCAAGTTCGATGACCGTACCGGCATTCGCTGCGGCAGCCATCAACAGCCTGTCCTGTTGCAAACCTACACGCGGGACACTGGCGAGTTGATGCACGACCTGTCCGTGCCTATTGTGGTCAACGGGCGACATTGGGGTGGTCTGCGCCTTGGGTATAAACCGCAAAGCCGCTGATTTTTTAAAACAGGCGGCTCAGGTTAGATCAAGTATTAAATAACCTGCCGGTTGGTTTTTCTATTTGGTGAAATTGCGGGTTCTGAAACCCGTTTGCACACACGTGTAGGTGTTTGTTTATAAATAATAAATACCTGACGACAGAAGTTGTAGGAATGCTCTGAATACGCGCTGCATGACTTGACTGATCACCGTCTTTAAGCAAGCTGTTTAAATCAACGTTATTTACGTTTTGATTTAAGTGCGGCCTTTTCTTGGCCTGCCTCTAAGGATGGAAAAGACATGAACGATAAATGGAGTGTCGAACAAACAGCAGCAATCTCGGATGTGGTAACGCGGCGCGTTACCGCGCGGGTCGGAATTTTCTTCGACGGTACGGGAAATAATCGCGTCAACAGTCAGATCGGGGCTGACTGTCAGGCATTGATTGAAATAAATGGTGGTCAGCACATTAAAGAGTGCGCGGGTCGTCATGCTCATTCTGGCAGTAGTTACAGTAATGATCCGAGCAATATAGCCAGGCTGGTCGATCTTTATCGTCTGCAGCGTGTTGCCGAACATGACAGTGCAGGCTTGAGAGTGTACTACTCGATCTATGTAAGCGGGGCGGGTACTACCTCCGGCGGGCGTGATTCGGTATGGCCGGGGCAGAGTTTCGGTCGGGGCACCACTGGTGTGATATGCAAGGTGGAAAATGCATTCAGAAAGCTTGAAACGGTATTGAAGGCATTTCCACGGGACAACCCGGATTGTGTACTGGAAGGGCTTGAGCTGGACGTGTTCGGCTTCAGTCGCGGTGCTGCGTCGGCCAGGCACCTGGCCAACGAAGTGCTGAAACAGCAGGCAGGAATGCTTGAGCCGATACTTCAAAGCCGCAAGGTCAGGCTCAGTGAGCATTTCAGTTGGCGCAACGGCAGTGTACAGCTCAAGGTTATCGGCCTGTTCGACACTGTCGCCGCCATCGGCAGTTTCAGGGATATGGGCAATACCCGGGACGCGAACAACAGGAGGGTCAATCTTTACTTGCCGCCGGGGTGTGCCCAACAGGTGCTGCATCTGGTGGCTCGTGATGAATCACGGCGTAACTTCGCGCTTAACAGCGTCCTGCCGGCATGGCCGAAAGAAATCGTTTTACCCGGTGCCCATTCCGATATAGGCGGTGGTTATCCTCCACAGATGGAAGAAAGCGTGTTGCTCACGCGTCCGCAAAGCAGCCAGGTCAATCGTGACAGCCCGTGTGAGGCGGCGCCTTGCTGGAAGGACGCCCAGGCCCTGTTAAGCGCCATGAGCCGGGATGACTGGATCGACCCGCTGGACAGCCAGGCATTTCTGAGGGTTCAGACCTGCGAAAGCAAATGTTACCCGTGCAGAAAAACCCTGAATGGCATGAAAACGATCGTTGCTGCAGTGGGGATGAACCGCCAGGTTTTTGGTCACTTGTCGAGGGTGTCGCTACAGGTCATGCATGCACTGGCCTGTGACGAGGGGGTGCCTTTCGGCCCGGTGCCAAACAGCCTTGAATTTCAGCTTCCTCCCGAGCTCGAACGCATTTCAGCCCGCCTGATCGATTATGCGCGAGGCGGGCCTTACTTACTGGACAGTCATGAAGAGCGGCTATTGCGCTGGCGCTATATCCATCAGTCCGCGCACTGGAATGCAGTGGTCGGCAGAATGGGCACCTTTGGCGACGCCGTCTTTGTGCATGCTCCGCAACCGGGTGGCAGGACGTTGCATCCCAATGTCGGCCAGCCCGGTTATCCGCAGTAGGAATCAACGCCCGAGTGGTTCACTCGGGCTTTTTGTGAAGGCGCACATTCAGTTCGTCGACCACCATCGCCCATTCGGCATCCTCATGCAGCTGCTCCTTGAGAAAGTCAGCCTGCCGCGGCGTCCAGAAGTCGGCATCAATCAGCTTCACGTCGTCAGGCAGGGGATGGCTGGCGATGAACGCTTCGATGCTCTCATCGTCCGAATCCAGTGCCAGTTGGGCGAACAGGTCGTTGATGGTCGTTGTAGTCTGTTCCATGTCATCTCCTCGCCGGGGGATATCCCCGTCTTCATCAGTTCTTATGGGAGTGGCCGACGCACTCAAGAGTTCGATGCATTTGGCCGTGTGAGAAGATGGCCTTTTGTGCTCTGCCTACAAGTGATATGTTTCCAGCATCGCCGAATGCACACTGATCGCCTGGCTGGAGCCCGTCCAGCCTTTGAGCCGTGATCAGGCTGGCCGCCGGTTTCAGGGCACCAGCGCTTTTGCGACACTGCAGTGTACAAAAGGTATATATCCCGTAGCTGCCATGAGCCGGTAGAATCTGCCACCCGCCTGCACAAGGTTTGCGGTGGCGCTTTCAGCGCTTCTGCGTGCAGCGTGCCGGAAAATTTCCGGTCGCTTGACGCGGTCTATGGATTAACCACTTTCTTGACTGCCCTGACATCAGGCAGCCTCATTTTCATGTTTGAGGGTTTGTACTTTGGCTGTAAGTAATCTGGATACCCATGCCTTGTTCGTGCTCGGCGATCTCCGCGCACAGTTGGTCAAGCAGTTTCAGTCCCGTTTTGTCTACATCACCGAGCAGTCAGCCGAAGGTATTTATATCGCTGAAATCGACACCGAAACCGCTCTGGTCGTCGACGACAAGCCGCGCCTGGAGCTCAAGGTAGGCGATCATTTCCGCGCGTCGGTATTGCCAAGCCGTGAAGGCGGCAAGCTCGAATTGAAATTCCGTGAAATCAAAATGACTGTGTATGGGCTGGGCGAATATGCATTCGTCGATATCCCTGAAGGCCACGGCATTGTGTTCAAGGAAGGTCAGGCTGTGGTCATGGTGTTTGCCGCAAAAGAGCAGTTGCAGATCGGCATGAGCAAGGTTCTCAAAGGCGCAGTCGGCAAGGCCGCCAAATGGCGCAAGGGCGAGCTGACCTTCAAGGCCAGCGAGTAACGCTGACCAGGCTGAGAGCTCAGCCGCCTGCCGATTCTCCATTGCCAGTGCCGCTACTGACTTCTGCGGGCACATCGTCACCGGCCATGCGCTTGCGGAACAACGCTGTACGCGCCAGCAGCAGCGTGGTCACAGGCACGGTGATTGCCAGCAGCACCGGAATCAGCCAGGCGTGAATCACCGGCTCTGCCTTCAGAGCAGAGAAATAGATGATCGACGCCAGCGCGACGCACCAGGCACCCAGCGTCGACGCGAGGGCTGGCGGGTGCATGCGCTGGAAGAAGTCCTTGAGGCGCAGCAGCCCGAGAGCACCGGTCAAGGCGAACAGACTGCTGGCGATCAGCAGCCCGGCGGTCAGTATCTCGGCCCAGAAGGGCACGGTGTTCGGCAGTCCGGTCATTCGATCACTTCTCCGCGCAGCAGGAATTTGGCCAGAGCGAAGGAGCCGACAAAGCCGAACAGGGCAATCAGCATGGCTGCTTCGAAGTACGTGTCACTGGCGTAGCGGATGCCGAGCACCAGCATCATCAGCATGGCAATGATGTACAGGTAGTCCAGCGCCAGCACCCGGTCCTGGGCAGAGGGGCCCTTGAGCAGGCGGAGCAGGGTGATCACCATCGCCAGGGCGAAGATCAGCAGGCTGATCAGGATCGCGTTGTCGAGCAGTGCACTCATTGAAAGATCTCCATCAACGGTCGCTCATAGGTGGTCTTGAAGTGTTCAATGAATTGCGCTTCATCCTCCAGATCAAAAACATGCATCAGCAGCACACTGCGATCCAATGCCAGTTCCGACCATACCGTTCCGGGTACGACCGTAGTGACCATCGCCAGCGCGGCGAGGCCGTGGGCATCGTGCAGGTCCAGCGGGATACGCACAAAAGCCGAGCGTGGCGGACGACCTTCCAGGCGCCATACGCTCAAACCGACCTGAAGGTTGGACACCACCACATCCCATCCGACCGTGCACAGAAACTTCAGGATTGTGCCGGGTTTGCGGATGCGCACCGGCAGCGGGCGCAGCGGTGCCATCAGCAAGGGCGCGAGAAAGCCCAGCACGGCACCCAGCAGCAGGTGGCCAGGGCTGATCGACAGGTTCAGCACCAGCCATAACAGCCACAGTGCCAGAGAAAGCAGAGGAGCCGGAAACAGGCGCTTCATGGCTGCCCCTCCGAACTGACTTCCTGGCTGGTAGGGCCGGGTATCGGGCGTGTGGCAAGCACCGACTGCACATACTGTTTGGGTTCATGCAGTGCGGCGGCGGTGTCCTGGGTGTAGCGCAGCAAAGGCTCTGCCTTGAACGTCAGCGCAACGCACAGGCCCAGCAGGATGATGATCGGCAGGCATTCGTTGCGGCGCAGCAACGGCGGAGGACGCTCGTGCGGTGTCCAGAAGCGCTGGGTGCCGAGCCTGGAAAAAGCGATCAGCGACGCCAGCCCGGAAAAGATCAGCAGGCCGATCAGCAGCCATGCCTGGATTGAGAGCGCTTCGTCCTGCGCGACGTCCAGCCCCAGCGGGTTCATCAGGGCGCTGAGCAGCGTGAGTTTACCGATGAACCCCGACAGCGGTGGCATGCCGATAATCAGCAACGCACAAGCGATAAAGCTCAGGCCCAGAAATGCCATGGTCATGGGGATGACTTGACCGACCACGACTTTCTGCTCGTCGTCCAGGTTGGTGCCGGGTGGCGGATGCAGCGACTCAAGGGTGCGGGGCAGTTGATCCACGTCGTACTCCAGAGGGATCTCGTTGGCCGAGCGGGAACGCTCGACCAATTCGCCCAGCAGGAACATGGCGCTCAGCGCCAGCGTCGAGCTGACCATGTAGAACAGCGCACCCGAAGTCAGGCTCGGCTGGGCGAAACCGACCGCAGACAGCAGAATGCCCGCTGACACCAGTATGCTCAGGCTGGCGAGGCGCTCCAGGCGCTGGGCAGCGATGATCGCAATCGCAGCGGTGAAAATCGTCGCCATGCCGCCGTAGATCAACCATTCGCCGCCGAAGAATGCCGAGGCCCCGGCCTGCCCGGAAAACAGCAGCGTCCACAGGCGTAGCAGGGTGTAAACGCCCACTTTGGTCATGATCGTAAACATTGCCGCTACCGGCGCGCTGGCTGCTGAATAGGCCGGGACCAGCCAGAAGTTCAGTGGCCACATGCCTGCCTTGGCCAGAAATGCCGTGGCCAGAATGGCAGCGCCAGCATGCAGCAGGCCCAGATCTGACTCTGCCACTTGCGGGATCTTGATCGCCAGATCGGCGAAGTTCAACGTGCCGGTCACGCCGTAGATCAGCGCAGCGCCGATCAGGAACAGCGACGAAGCCAGCAGGTTGATGGAAATGTAATGCAGGCCGGTCGACACCCGCGCCCGGCCGGAGCCGTGCAGCATCAAACCGTATGACGCTGCCAGCAGGACTTCAAAGAATACGAACAGGTTGAACAGGTCGGCGGTCAGGAATGCGCCATACAGCCCCATAAGCTGGATCTGGAACAGTGCGTGGAAACTGGCACCTGCCCGGTCCCAGCGCGCCAGCGCGAACAACAGGGCGCAAACACCGATGATGCCGGTCAGCACCAGCATCAGTGCCGACAGGTGATCCACCACCAGCACGATACCGAACGGCACACCCCAGTTACCTGGCAGGTAGACACCGATCGAGCCACTGTTGCCGCTGTGCTGTACCCAGAGAAACAGCACCACGGAAATACCCAGCCCGAGGATGCTGGAAAACAGATTGATGCGTCCCTTGAGCGGCCGATGCTTTTCGCCCAGCCAGAGCATCAGCCCGGCGGTCAGTAACGGCAGCAGGATCGGCGCAATGATCAGTTGATTCATCCAGCTCATGCCTTGGGCTCCCGGCCATCTACATGGTCGGTGCCGGTCAGGCCTCTGGAGGCGAGCAATACCACCAGAAACAGCGCGGTCATGGCGAAGCTGATGACGATGGCGGTCAGTACCAGCGCCTGCGGCAGTGGGTCAGTGTAATTGAGCAGGTCCTGGGGAATGCCGTCCTTGATGATCGGTTCTCTGCCGATGAACAGGCTGCCCATGCTGAAAATGAACAGGTTGACCCCGTAAGACAGCAGGCACAGCCCCATGACCACCTGAAAGGTGCGTGGCCGCAGGATCAGCCAGACGCCCGAGGCGGCCAGCACGCCGATGGCGATTGCAATGACTTCTTCCATCAGAGGATTCCTTGCGGGTTGGCAACGGGTTTGGGCAGTTGCGTCGGACGGTGGCTGCGCACCGACTGGTGAGCCAGCGCGGTGAGGATCAGCAGCGTGGAGCCGACGACCACGGCGTACACACCGACATCGAAGAACAGCGCACTGGCGATGTGAATATCGCCCAGAATCGGCAAATCGACGTGCGCGGTGTGCGTGGTCATGAACGGATAACCCAGCACCATGGAACCCGCTCCGGTCAGAACCGCGCACAACAGGCCTGTGCCCATCCAGCGTAATGGACGCAGGCTCATTTGCGCCTCGACCCATTGGGTACCTGCCACCATGTATTGCAGAAGGAACGCCACCGACATCACCAGACCGGCTACAAACCCGCCGCCTGGCTGGTTATGACCTCGAACGAACAAGTACATCGAGATGATGAAGGCAATCGGCAGCAGCAATCGCACCAGCGCTGCCGGAACCATCATGAAGCCGAGTGCGGTATCGCTGGCACTGCGCGGGTTGACCAGGTCAGTCACCACGTCACGGGCCAGCAGGCGTTGCTGTGTGGGCAGCAGAATGCTTTCCTTCGGCGGGCGGAAGCGACGCAACAGGGCAAACACTGTCAACGCCACCGCCGCCAGCACGGTGATTTCGCCAAACGTATCGAAGCCGCGGAAATCCACCAGCATCACATTGACCACGTTGGTGCCACCGCCCTGAGGCAGCGCGCGGCTCAGGTAAAAGGACGAGATGGCGTTGGGGGTCTGGCGGGTCAGCATGGCGTAGGACAATATCGCCATGCCCAGGCCGACAAGAACCGCCAGCCCGAAGTCGCGTATTCGCCGGGTACGAGCGCGCAGGCGCGCACTCAGTGGGGCGACGTCTTCGTTGCGTCGCGGCAGCCAGCGCAGACCGAGCAGAATCAGTACGGTCGTCACCACCTCCACGACCAGTTGAGTCAACGCCAGATCAGGTGCCGAGAACCAGACGAAGGTGATGCAGGTCATCAGGCCGCAGACGCTGACCATGACCAGTGCCGCCAGACGGTGATACTTGCCTTGCCAGGCTGCACCTATTGCGCAGGCAATTGCGATAAGCCAAAGCGTGACAAACACCCCGGAGCCCGGAATCTTCGGCCGGTCGCCCCAGGTCAGGCCACTGAAATACATCGGTATGAAGCCGCCCAGTACGGCTGCCAGTACCAGCAGAAACAGTTGCGGCTGCAAGCGACGAGTGCTGACCTTGCGCTCGAAACGCCGCGCCCAGTGCATCATCACCACCTGACTGCGTTCGAAAAAGCGCTTGCCGTTGAGTCTGCCCACCAGCGGCGGGGCAGTAATGCGCTCGTGCTTGAGAGGTTTGCGCAGCAATAGATACAGGATGATACCGCCAGCCATCGCCACCAGGCTCATAACCATCGGCAGGTTCCAGCCGTGCCAGATCGCCAGGCTGTATTCGGGCAATGTTCCGCCGACTACCGGACGCGCAGCGGCGGCGAGCAGGGGAGCGACCGATTGCGCCGGGAAAATCCCCACGATCAAGCACGTCAGCACCAGCAGTTCTACCGGCGCACGCATCCAGCGCGGCGGCTCATGCGGCAAGTGCGGCAGGTCCTTGGCCGCCGGACCGAAAAACACATCGACCGTGAAGCGCAGCGAATAGGCAACGCTGAATATCCCGGCGATGGTCGCGATCACTGGCAAGGCAATTTCGACCCAGGCAGTGGCGGAAATGAACACGGTTTCGGCAAAGAACATTTCCTTGGACAGAAACCCGTTGAGCAGCGGCACGCCGGCCATCGATGCACTGGCGACCATCGCCAGTGTTGCGGTGTAGGGGAGCAGCTTCACCAGCCCACTGAGACGCCGGATATCTCGCGTTCCGCTCTCGTGGTCGATAATCCCGGCGGCCATGAACAGCGAGGCCTTGAAGGTCGCGTGGTTGAGAATGTGAAAGACCGCAGCTACCGCAGCCAGCGGGCTGTTGAGGCCCAGCAACAGCGTGATCAGGCCCAGATGACTGATGGTCGAGTAGGCCAGCAGGCCCTTCAGATCATTCTGGAAGATGGCCGCGTAGGCACCCAGAATCAGCGTGCAGGCACCTGCGCCGCTGACGATCCAGAACCATTGCTCAGTGCCGGACAACGCAGGCCACATTCGTGCCATGAGAAACACCCCGGCCTTGACCATGGTCGCCGAGTGCAGATACGCCGACACGGGTGTAGGGGCGGCCATTGCGTGGGGCAGCCAGAAATGGAAGGGGAACTGGGCGCTTTTGGTCAGCGCGCCGATCAGAATCAGGGTCAGTAACACCGGGTACAGGGCATGCGCACGAATCGCGTCGCCGGAGGCCAGGACACGGTCCAGGTCGTAACTGCCGGCCACATGGCCGAGGATCATCATGCCGGCCAGCAGCGCCAGCCCCCCCGCACCGGTGACCATCAGCGCCATGTAAGCGCCGCGCCGTGCATCGGCGCGGTGGTGCCAGTAGCCGATCAGCAGGAACGAGAACAGGCTGGTCAGTTCCCAGAAAAACACGATCTGAATCAGATTGCCGGACATCACCAGGCCGAGCATGGCGCCCATGAAAGCCAGGAAAAACGCGAAGAAACGCGGTACCGGATCATCTGGCGACATGTAGTAGCGGGCGTAGAGCGAGACCAGCGCACCAATGCCCAGCACCAGCATCGAAAACAGCCAGGCGAAGCCGTCGATACGCAGAACGAAGTTCATCCCCAGGCTCGGCAGCCAGAAGTACTCTTCGCGAATAACGCCGCCGTCGGCGATCTGCGGGAACCACAATGCCATCTGGATAGCGCCGATGAGGGCGACCAGACCGGCCAGAAACGATTCTGCGTTACGCGCGTTGTGCGGCAAAAAGGCCGCCAGACAGCTGCCGATGAAAGGCAGAAGCAGTAGAACTATCAGGGACATAGGCTTCTAATCTGCAGGGGAATGTCAAGCATCATACGTGCCAGACACCCCGATACCAAAGGGACTGTTTCCGAAATTTCCTACAAAAAGTGTCTGCTGTTTTTAAGACAGCAAAAAGTTGTCACGGGACATGTGTTTCACGGCGCACAATAGCCGCCGTTCACTCGGCTTTGCGCATGCCATCTTCTTCAGCAAGGCTCTGTTCACCGGGGGCAGAACGCCGCTTCATTTCGCTGACGATCACCCCGGCCACAATCAGTGCTGCGCCCAGCAGGGCGATACCCGGCAAGCGCTCCCCGGCAAGTCTTCCGACAATCCCGGCCCAGACCGGTTCACCGGCATAAATCACGGTGGCGCGTGTAGGCGAAACACTTTTCTGTGCCCAATTCATCGCGATCTGAATAATCGCACTCATCGCGCCAAGTCCCACCGCGCTGAGCACCAGCAGCCAGGAGAAATCCGGCAAGCGTTCCTGAGTCGGCACGATCATCAGAAAGGCCAGGGCGGAGGCGGTTGCCAGCTGCACCACGGTGACCCGCCGCACATCGACCTTGCCGGCATAGGCGCTGATCATGATGATCTCGGCGGCGATGGCCACCGCGCTGATCAGCGTGACGATCTCGCCGGAGTTGAGTTGCAGAGAAGCACCTTGCGGCCCGGATACCAGCATCAGCCCGGTAAAGGCGAGGAGGATGCCCAGTGTGGGCATTAATCCCGGTCGACGGCCAAGCACCAACCATTGCAATAAAGGCACGCAGGGTACGTAGAGCGCTGTGATGAAGGCGGACTGGCTGCTTGGGATGGTTTGCAGTCCAATGGTCTGCAAGCCATAACCAAGCATGATCGCGGTGCCGATGAATACGCCGGCCTTGAGTTCAAGAAAGGTCAGTCCGCGCAGCACCTTCATTGAAAACAGCGCTACGATAAGCGCCGCTGCGGCGAAACGCAGACCGACGAAGAGCATAGGGCCGCTGACGGTCAGCGCATGCTGTACCAGTAAAAAAGTGCCTCCCCAGAGCATGGTAATCAGAATCAGAACGGCTTCTGCCTTGCTGATGCGGGGTAATCGGCTGATAGACTTCATGTCAGCTCCAGATTCCTGTGAACGGCTATAAATGACGATGCGCCTGATGAGAGGCTGAGCACCCTGAAAATGGTCTCGAATTGGGCAGTATAATGCGCAACGGTTTGATGTGAGCACCACCATGCACAAAGAAAATTCCCCGCGCCCAGCCGTGTTGCAGCACGTCAGCCAGAACGTACGGCGTTTGCGCAACTGCGCTGACCTCAGCCAGACCGCCCTGGCAGAAAAGTCCGGGGTCAGCCGCCGCATGCTGGTCGCTATCGAGGCGGGAGAGAAAAACGTCAGTCTGGCGACGCTGGACCGGGTAGCCGAAGCATTGGAGGTGGCGTTCAGCGATCTGATCCAGGCCCCCGAAAATCGCGATTACAGCCGTATCAACGAACTGGCCTGGGCGGGTACGATTTCTGGCAGCAAGGCCGTGCTGCTGGCCCGAGCGATTGCCCGCCGGGAAGTCGAGCTGTGGGAGTTCTGCCTGGAGCCCGGCGACGCCTATGTCTCGGAAGCCGATCCGGACGGCTGGAGTGAGCAGGTGTATATCGTAGAAGGGTATCTGACTCTGCGCCTCTCCGATCCTGCGGCCGTGCAACAGATCGGTCCAGGCGAGTTTTTCATGTTCCCCAGCAATCAGCCGCACCGCTATTGCAATGAGGCTGACGTGCCCTTGCGCTTTGTGCGTAACGTCGTGCTCTGACCTTCCTGTTCTTTAATCGCAACTGACCGAGGCGCTGTTCGATGAGCGAAGACCCTAACCAGACAGCTGACATTCTGATCATCGGCGGCGGTCTGAGCGGCACCATGCTGGCGGCGCAGTTGCTACGCAGGCCTGGCCAGCGCCGGATCCTGATCATCGAAACCCGCAGCGAGCTTGGCCGGGGCGAGGCCTACAGCGCAACAGAGCCGGGCCATACGCTCAATGGCAATGCGGCGCGCATGAGCGTCGACCCCGATGACCCGGACGACCTCACGCGCTGGCTGACGGCCTATCTGGCCGAGGGCGGCTGGCCTGAAGCGGCCGGGCAGAAGGTCCCGGTCGCCGAGCTGTTCCCGCCGCGCGGCGTGTTCGGGCTTTATGTCCAGCAGCGATTGCGTGAAGCCCGTGGCGCTGGCGAGGCGTTTGGCTCTACGGCAACGCATGTGCCCGGCGAAGCTGTCGATGTACAGGTCGATGAACAGGGCGTGAGCGTCACGCTGGCCGACGGTCGTATATTGCGTGGCAGCCAGGCCGTGCTGGCGACCGGTATGTACGCCGCTTCACGCACACCGCAGCGTGAGTCGAACGCACTGAACGCGGCAGCGCTGGACCCCTGGAACGTACAGGCAATGCAACAGCTCGATGCACAGTCCAGGGTGTTGATCATCGGCTCGGGGCTGACCATGGTCGATGCGCTGGTCTCACTGGAAAAGGCCGGGCACCGCGGGCCGATTCAGATCTATTCCCGGCATGGTCTGCTGCCCCATGTACGACGCCAGCCACCGGAATGGTCTGATTTCCTGGCGCAGGACCCGAGTATCCGCAGCACTCGCCAACTGGTACGCAAGGTGCGCGAGCAGTGCGAGCTGGCCATCGAAAGCGGCATTGACTGGCAGGCCCCGCTGGACACCGTGCGTGCCAACGTCGGCAGGCTGTGGAATCAGGCCACTGACAGGCAGCGCCGTCAGTTTGTCCGTCATGTACGGCCATGGTGGGAGAGTCATCACCATCGCTCGCCGCCACCCAGCGCCGCACTGCTGGCGCAACTGATCAGGCAAGGTCGGCTGAGCATTGACGCCGCTTCGTTGCAGGCTGTTGCGAGCCTGCCGTCAGGCCAGGTGCAGATCAGCGTGCGTCGGCGCGGTGATAGCGAACCGACGCAGATCGTTGGCGATGCCTTGATCAACTCCACCGGCATTGAATACGACTGGCGACGGGTGGATCGCCCGTTGCCTCGTCAATTGCTGCTGCGAGGTTTGATTCAGCCCGGACCGCTGGCGCTGGGCATTGCTGCCGACGCCGGTGGCGCGGTGCTCGACGCGCAAGGTCACTGCTCGTCACGCCTGTTCGCCATGGGCCCGCCACTGCGCGGCATGTGGTGGGAAAGCACCGCAGTGACCGACGTGGCGATTCAGGCCAAGGCTCTGGCGATGCGTTTGTCGTGAAGCGCCGCGTGCTCGGGAGAGGACGCAGAGCGTCCAGAAAGGCATGCCCACGCGGAGCATGGGCACGATAGCGTTCTTACGGACAGCGAGCGCTCCTCAGGCTCCAGCGTGGAAATACCGTCCATGATGCTCCGCGTCAGCTTTTGCGCCGCACCGCGTGCTCAGGAGAGGACGCAGAGCGTCTAGAAAGGCATACCCACGCGGAGCATGGGCACGATAGCGTTCTTACGGATGGCGAGCGTACCTTAGGCTCCAGCATGGAAATACCGTCCATGATGCTCCGCGTCAGCTTTTGGCGCCGCACCGTGTGCTTGGGAGACGACGCAGAGCGTCCAGAAAAGCGTACCCACGCGGAGCATGGGCACGATAGCGTTCTTGCGGACAGCGCTCGTTCCTCACGCTCCAGCGTGGGAATGCCGTTCATGACGCTCCGCGTCATCGGTCTGGGCCTTCACACCGATAAATGCAGCATCCGGTCGCCCTGTACATTTTCACCCGGTCTGCGTTTGTTGACTGCCAGCTCGCCAATCTTGATCAAACGCGTACGCGTGACGTTGCGGGTCAGGCCCAGCAGGCTGGCGGTGTGTACCTGGTTGTGGTGGCAGTAGCGATACGCGGTCCTGAGCAGCGTGTCTTCGACCTTCTCGTGCAAGGCTCCCGCCTGTTCTTCAAACAGCTTTTGAAACGCCCGATTGAGTAACTGCTCGGCTGATTCGTCAACCGGATTCTGCTCGTCCTGACGCTCGATTCTCAGGTTCGACAGGCGCAGGTCATCACGCTGAATCACGCCTTCGCGGCACACCAGCAAGGTGTGATGAATAACGTTTTCCAGCTCGCGAATATTGCCCGGCCAGCTGTAGGTCTTGAGCTTGTGCTCGGCTTCGGCGCTGATGCGCACCGGGCCATGGCGCAGACGCTGGCTGTAGACCTCGATGAAATGCCGGGCCAGCGGCAGGATGTCGCCGGGCCGCTCGCGCAGCGGGCTCAATTCCAGATTGACCACGTCCAGCCGGTAGTAAAGGTCCTCGCGAAAATGCCCGGCATTGATGGCCTTTTCCAGTTGTACGTTGGTGGCTGCGAGCACCCGCACGTCAATCGGCACGCTCTTGCGCGAGCCCAGGCGGACCACTTCACGCTCCTGAAGCACACGCAACAGCTTGACCTGCAATGTCATGGGCAGGTCGCCGATTTCATCGAGAAACAGCGTGCCGCCGTTGGCCTCTTCGAACCAGCCGGCTTTGGCACTGATCGCACCGGTGAAAGCGCCTTTCTCGTGGCCGAACAACTCGGCCTCGATCAGGTTCTCGGAGAACGCGCCGCAGTTGACCGCCACGAACGGCTTGTCGCGGCGCGCACTCAGTTCGTGGACGTGCCGTGCAACCAGCTCCTTGCCAGTGCCGGTTTCACCAATGATCAGTACGCTGGCATCGCTGGGCGCCACCTGACGCACGTGAGCGAGCAGATCCTTGGACTTGGGGTCTTCGAACACCTGCGCAGTGGCTCTGATCGAGGTCGCCAGCGCAGGCGAGTGCGGTAAGGTCAGCAGTTGCCCTGACATCACTTGGCCTGCGGGGGCAGATCGTTGGCGATCATTTCGCCGAACGGGCCCGTCAGGTTGGTGATGCCGCGCCCGGCGAGGCTGGCGTAAGGCTCAGGCAGCAGCGGGAAGACCAGTTCGGCAAAGCGGTACGCTTCTTCCAGGTGCGGGTAGCCCGAGAAAATGAAGCTCTCGATGCCCAGGTCTGCGTATTCCTTGATGCGTGCCGCGACTTCCTGCGGGTTGCCAACCAGTGCCGTGCCAGCACCGCCCCGAACCAGGCCCACACCCGCCCACAGGTTGGGCGCGATTTCCAGGTTGTCGCGGCGTCCATCATGCAGCGCATCCATACGGCGTTGCCCCTCGGAATCAAAGCGTGAGAAAGACTTTTGGGCCGCAGCGATGGTTTCGTCGCTGATGTGCTCGATCAGCGTGCTGGCGGCTTTCCAGGCTTCTTCACTGGTTTCGCGCACGATGACGTGCAAGCGAATGCCGAACTTTACGGTACGACCCTTGCGGGCTGCCCGTTCACGCACATCGGCCAGCTTTTGGGCCACAGCTGCCGGAGGTTCGCCCCAAGTGAGGTAAACGTCTACCTGATCGGCCGCAAGGTCATGCGCGGCATCGGAAGAGCCACCAAAGTACAGCGGCGGATAGGGCTTCTGAATCGGTGGATAGAGCGCCTTGGCGTTCTGCACGCGCAGGTGCTTGCCTTCGAAGTCGACTGCTTCGCCCTGTAATACGCGACGCCAGATCTTCAGGAATTCGTCGGTGACTTCATAGCGTTCGCTATGATCGAGGAAGCTGCCATCGCCACGGTTTTCGTCCGGGTCGCCACCGGTCACCACGTTGATCAGCAGTCGGCCGCCGGATAAACGATCCAGCGTAGCCGCCATGCGTGCCGAGACGGTAGGGGAGATGATGCCCGGACGGATTGCCACCAGATACTTCAGACGCTCGGTCAATGGCACCAGTGCCGAGGCGATGACCCACGAGTCTTCGCAAGAGCGACCGGTCGGAATCAATACCCCGTAGTAGCCCAGGTCATCGGCGGCCTGTGCCACCTGTTTCAGGTAATTGAGGGTGACGGGACGTGCGCCCTTTGTCGTGCCCAGATAATGGCCGTCGCCGTGAGTCGGAAGAAACCAGAAAACGTTCATGACAAATCCTTGGGAGTGATCAGCTGAGTGAAAGCTGACGGGACCAACTGTTGGTTTGCAGACAGTTCACCAACAGCGTTCGAGGTGGGGCCATTTATAGAACGTCTGATTTATTCCGCAAAAGAACGTTAAACCATATTTTTAGATCTTAAACGCATATGTAACTTGAAAATTCCTGTTCCTTTTTGCACGAACCCTTCTAGTACAAGGCTTTGACGGCTGCAGGCATCCCTTTAATACAGCTCGCATCAAGAGCCAAAACGTTGACAGCCAGATTGCCGGGATGAAAAACGCTTTGCGCCTGCGCGGGTTTTCCGGCGCTCGTCTGGCTGGCGAAACTTTTCTTCGACCGGTCCAGTCACTTTTTCAGGACCAACAGGAGTCAGACCATGGCAAGGGCAATCTGGAAGGGCGCAATCAGCTTCGGGCTGGTGCATATACCGGTCGCACTGGTGTCGGCGACAACGTCAACCAGTGTCGACTTCGACTGGCTCGACAAGCGCAGCATGGACCCGGTCGGCTACAAG
Organism: Pseudomonas savastanoi; assembly: GCF_020917325.1. Taxonomy (NCBI): domain Bacteria; kingdom Pseudomonadati; phylum Pseudomonadota; class Gammaproteobacteria; order Pseudomonadales; family Pseudomonadaceae; genus Pseudomonas; species Pseudomonas savastanoi. The sequence goes on along the minus strand of NZ_CP076652.1, from coordinate 3,741,197 downwards.
CGAATCAACAAGGTCACCGGCAAGGAGGTCACCAGCGAAAATATCGTCAAGGGCGTGGAGTACGAAAAGGATCGTTATGTCGTACTCAGCGAAGAAGAAATTCGCTCCGCGCACCCCAAATCGACGCAGACCATCGACATATTCGCCTTTGTCGACAGCCAGCAGATTCCTTTGCAAAACATCGACACGCCTTATTTTCTGACCCCGGATAAACGCGGCGAACAAGTCTATGCGCTGCTGCGCGAAACCCTTGTCGACACCAAAAAGGTGGCACTGGCCAATGTCGTGCTGCATACCCGCGAACACCTGGCGGCGGTCATGCCGCTGGAGTCGGCGCTGGTCATGGTGATCCTGCGCTGGCCTGCCGACGTGCGTGAGCTGGACACATTGGAACTGAGCGACGCAGTGACGGACGCACAGTTGAACAAGAGCGAACGCGACATGGCCAAGCGTCTGGTCAAGGACATGAGCGCCGACTGGCAGCCTGAGCAGTACCGCGACACTTTTCAGGACAAGATCATGCACCTGGTCAAAACCAAGGCAGACGAAGGCGAGATCGAGGATGTCGAGACGGATCCGGCCGAGGAAGAGCGCAAAAGTGCCGACGTCATTGACCTCACCGACTTGCTGCGACGCAGCCTGGCGGGCAAGGGTGGCGCCAGTAAAGGCAAAGCGAGCAAGCCCGCAGCAAAAGAAAAACCTGCTGACAAGGCCGCAGCCAAGCCCAAGCGGCCCGCCGCCCGCAAGAAAACCAGCAAAGCCTCTTGAGCCAGACGGAGACACCGGACATGGCCAAGCCCGCCAGTGAATACACGCGCAAGCGCAATTTCGCCATCACCTCCGAGCCTGCCGAAAGCAAGCGCAAAGGCAAGTCTTCGTCCAAGGCCAAGGCGCTGGGTTTCGTGATTCAGAAGCATGACGCACGCAACCTGCACTACGACTTTCGACTGGAGCTGGAGGGCACGCTCAAGAGCTGGGCGGTGCCCAAAGGCCCGAGCCTGGACCCCAGGCAAAAACGTCTGGCGGTGCATGTTGAAGATCATCCGCTGGACTATGCCGATTTTGAGGGCAGCATCCCGAAAGGGCAGTACGGCGGCGGTGATGTAATCGTTTGGGACCGTGGTGTCTGGCAGCCGCACGGTGATCCGCAAAAAACCTATGAGGAAGGCAAACTCAAATTTACCCTGGTCGGCGAGAAGCTCAGCGGCGACTGGGCGCTGGTGCGCACGCGGCTCACGGGCAGCGGCAGCAAGGAGCAATGGCTGCTGATCAAAGAGAAGGACGCCATTGCGCGACCTGCCGCCGAATATGACATCACTCGGGAGCAGCCGCAGAGTGTGATCAGCGGCGCGCACGTAGGGGCAGGGCGTGCAGCGCCAGCGAAGCCAAAGGCCAGCGCCGCAAACGAAAAAGCCAAAGCCGGTGCGGTGAAGCCTGCGCGCAAACCCGCGCAAAAGAAGTCGAAAACGGTTTTCCCGGAAACCCTTTCGCCGCAACTGGCCACGCTGGTGGATGCACCGCCAGCGGGTGACTGGCTGTATGAGATCAAGTTCGATGGCTATCGCATTCTGACCCGCATTCAGGGCGACGAAGTGCGCCTGTTCACCCGTAACGGCCACGACTGGACCGAACGGCTGCCCGAACTGGTCAAGGCGCTCAAGGGCCTGAAATTGCAAAACAGTTGGTTCGACGGCGAAGTGGTGGTCCTCGACGAGCAAGGGCTGCCCGACTTTCAGGGTTTGCAGAATGCCTTTGACGCAGGGAACAGCAAAAACATCCTGTATTACCTGTTCGACATGCCGTTCCTGAGCGCGGAGGATCTGCGGGAAGTACCCCTTGAGCAGCGCCGCGACGCCTTGAAACAAGTGCTCGGTGCCCAGCGCAGTCGCTTGCTGCGTTATTCGGATGCGTTTCAGGCCGGGCATCAGGATATTGTGGAAAGCGCTGCGGCAATGGGCTTGGAAGGGGTCATCGGCAAGCGGGCCGGCAGTGTTTATATCGGCAAGCGCAATGCCGACTGGATCAAACTCAAATGCCGGTTGCGTCAGGAACTGGTGATCGTCGGGTACACCGCCCCGCAAGGCAGCCGCTCCGCCTTCGGGGCCTTGTTGCTGGCGGTCAATGAGGGCGATAAAGGGCTGGTCTATGCCGGGCGGGTGGGCACTGGCTTCAGTGAGGTGACGCTTGAACAGCTTTATCAACAACTCAAACCGCTGCAGCGCAAGGATTCGCCCCTGGCGAAAAAACTGACCTCGGCTCAGGCCCGCGGCGTGCAGTGGGTAGAGCCGCAGCTGGTCTGTGAGGCGGAATTCGCCCAGTGGACCCGCGAAGGCATTGTGCGACAAGCCGCATTTGTTGGGTTGCGCAGTGACAAGCCTGCCAGTGAGGTGGTGCGCGAAGACGCTCAGCCCGCCAGGGTTGCCAGCCAGACCCGGACGCAATCGACATCGGCAGCGCCGCGTTCAGGCAAGAAAACCGCTGCCGGCAAAGGCAAAGTGGACGTGGCGGGCACGGGCATCAGCCATCCGGATCGGGTGATCGATAGCAAGACCGGCACCAGCAAGGTCGAACTTGCGCAGTTCTACGCGTCTATTGCCGAATGGATTCTGCCGTATCTGAACAAGCGTCCTGTGGCATTGTTGCGTTGCCCGGAAGGCATCGACGGCGAGCAGTTCTTCCAGAAGCACGCCGAGCATCTTGCGATTCCACACATCAAACAGCTGGATCGTGCTATGGACCCCGGGCATGCCGCGCTGATGGAGATCGATTCATTGCAGGCGCTGGTCGGTGCCGCGCAAATGGGGGCCATCGAGTTGCACACCTGGGGCGCTACGCGTGACAGGATCGAAACGCCGGATCATTTTGTACTGGACCTTGATCCCGACCCGGCGCTGCCCTGGCGCAGCATGATCGAAGCCACGCAAATGGTGCTCGCCGTGCTGGAGGAACTTGGGCTGGAAGCTTTTCTCAAGACCAGCGGCGGCAAGGGCATGCACATCATCGTGCCATTGGCGCGGCAGGCTGACTGGGACACGGTTAAAGCCTTCGCCAAGGCTATCGCCGAATTCGTCAGCCGTCAGTTGCCCGAACGCTTCACCGCGACCATGGGGCCGAAAAACCGGGTAGGGAAAATTTTCATTGATTACCTGCGCAACAGCCGTGGCGGCAGCACCGTGACTGCGTATTCGGTGCGCGCCCGGCCAGGTTTGCCGGTCTCGGTGCCGATTGCTCTGGATGAACTGGCAGGCCTGAAATCCTCGGCGCAGTGGGACATCACCAACCTTGAGCAGCGTTTAAAGAAACTTAAGGCCGACCCGTGGGCAGGCTACAGCAACCGCCGCAAAATCACGCAGAAGATGTGGAAGCAGTTGGGGGCGAAACGGCCCTGACTCACCCTGTTTCTTTGGTTGTATGGCCGACATGCCAGGCATGTCGGCCTCAGGCTTGAGGGTCAGAGTATCCGGTACAGCAATCGCTCGACCCGCACACGGCTGACGCGCTTGAGGAATTTGCGTACCCCTTCGGGATAATTGGCCAGTGTGTCGAGTTCGTCATACTGGTTGACGCGTTGGGTGTTGCGCATCAAATGGGCGATTTCCGCCTCGCGCGTTTCGCTCCACTGGCCCTTCGGATCATCGATCAGCAAGGCGTTTTCCAAATCAAGATTGAAGGCGCGAGGGTTCAGGTTGTTGCCTGTCAGCAGCGTATAGCGCTGATCGACCCAGATGCCTTTGAGGTGGAACGTATTATCGCCGTGTTTCCACAGGTGCACGTTGAGGCGGTTCTGCGCGATTGCCTTCTGATGCTTGTGGGCAAAGCGTCGCAGGCTGATTTCATACAGATAGGGCAGGGCCGAGATCACCTTGAACGGCTCGTCCGGGTCGATGAAGAAGTCGTTGGCGGTTTTGTCACCAATGATGATATCGACCTGCACACCGCGCTTGAGCGCCCGATTGATTTCGCGGGTGACCGCCACCGGCAGGTTGAAATATGGCGTGCAGATGGTCAGCTGGATCTTGCTCGAGGCGATCAGGTCGCAGATGGCACGATTCAGATTGTTACGCGGCCCGACGCCCAGCAGCGGAATCACCCGCAGCTCGCCGTTTTCCTTTTCGCCTGCTGAAGTGTCGTACGCAGCGCGTTTCAGATCCGCACGAAAAGCGCGAATCTCGCTGCGAATGCTGCGCGAGCCAGGTGGCGATTGCAGGTCGAGGCGGTGCACCGCCGGTGAAGGGAGTATTTCGCGCTGCACCAGGTTCTGGAAAGCGTCGGCCAGTGGCGCACTTTCGATCAGGTGGTAACGGTCCAGACGATATTTGTCGAGCTTGTGCAGGTAGACGTTGTTGATGCTTGCGCCACTGTAGATCACACAATCGTCGATCACGCTGCCCTTGAGGTGCAGCACGCCAAATAGCTCACGGGTTTGCACCGGCACGCCGTAGATCGGCACTTCTTCATCGTATTCAAGGTTCTGCGCCTGATACCAGGTCGAGTTGCCCGGTTGCCGCCCGGCACCGATCAGGCCCCGCTGCGCGCGGAACCAGTCAACCAGCACCACGACATCCAGCTCAGGCCGTGCAGCCTTGGCCGCGTACAGTGCGTCGAGGATCTCCTGACCAGCTTCATCCTGTTGCAGATACAACGCGATGATATAGATGCGCCGGGTGGCCGAAGCGATCCTTTCCAGCAGACAGCGCCGATAGTCGGCGGCAGAAGGAACAATGGAGATTGCACCGCTTGGCAAGGCAAAGCCACGAAGTGCTGCCAGTGTCGAGCGTCGGAAAGTGGATTGCATAGGCCTCTCGATGGGAAAACCAATAGCGTACGAGCTTACACGAGAGTCGCACTCAGGTGGCTGTCCCCTACCTGTTTCAAAGCATTGCTGTGTGAGACGTAGCGATGAGCGTTGGTTATGTGACGCCCTGCACATAAATTAATGATAAGCATTCCCAGTAACATATGGTAGCATTTCGCATCCACTGGGTCGGTCATCTCCAGGAAGGTTTCTTCCGATCTCGCTCATCTCGTCAGCAGGACCTTTTCATGCACACCCCATCGATCCCGATGCGCCTCACGTTGCTCGCATTTTGCTGTTCCATTGGTTCTCCGGCCTGGGCCGCTACTGCTGCCGCCAGTCAGCAGGAAGGCCCGATGGTTCTCGGAGAGACCGATATCAGTGCCGACAAGGCCGACCCGCACGCGTTACCGCCCGTGTACGCAGGAGGGCAAGTGGCTCGCGGCGGGCAGTTGGGTGTTCTGGGCAATGCCGACGTCATGGACGTGCCGTTCACCATGACCAGCTACACCGAACAATTGATCGAGGACCAGCAGGCTGAAGACATCGGCGATGTGCTGCTCAATGATGCATCGGTTCGCCAGTCAAGCGGCTATGCCAACGCCTCGAAGATCTTCGTCATTCGTGGCCTCAAACTGACCACCGATGATATTTCCTACAACGGCCTTTACGGCGTGCTGCCACGCCAGATCATCTCCACCGATGCGCTGGAACGGGTTGAGGTTTTCAAAGGCCCCAATGCCTTCATCAACGGCGTAACACCGACCGGCTCCGGTATTGGCGGCGGCGTAAACCTGCAACCCAAGCGCGCTCAGGACACGCCGACACGGCGTTTTACCACCGACATCAGCAGCGACGGTCGGGTCGGCGAGCACCTGGACCTCGGCCAGCGCTTTGGCGAAGGTAATCGATTCGGCGCACGCCTCAACCTGTCTCAGCGCGAAGGCGAGACCGGCGTTGAAGACGAAGAGCATCGCAGCAAGCTGTTCGCGCTGGGGCTTGATTATCAGGGTGACAACTTCCGTCTTTCCGGCGATTTTGCCTACCAGAAGCAGCGCATCAATCAGAATCGCAACATGGTGTTCGTTGGCAGTGGCCTGACCCGTGTGCCGCATGCACCGGATGCCGACACCAATTACGCGCCGAACTGGACCTGGACCGAAACCGAAGACACCTTCGGCATGAGCCGGGCCGAATACGACCTCAACGATGACTGGACGCTGTATGCTGCAGCCGGTGCCAAGCACACCCGTGAAAACGGTATCTATGGCTCGCCGACTATCAATGACGCCGCAGGCAACATCACGGCGTCACCGTCTTCCATTCCGCATGACGAAGACAACAAGACAGCCATGGCCGGCATCAACGGCAAGCTGCAGACCGGCGCGGTCAGTCACAAGGTCAACTTCGGTCTGTCCGGCATCTGGACCGAGCAGCGCAGTGCCTACCTGTTCGGCAGTCCGGCTGGCAGCAACCTGTACAACCCAGTGGAAACAACACGTCCTGCGCTGGACAGCTTCTCGGGTGGCGATCTCAGTGATCCCGGTATCGTCGGCAAGAGCCGTATGCGCAGCGTAGCGTTCTCCGACACGCTGGGCTTTTTCGATGATCGCCTGCTGCTGACCGCAGGCCTGCGTCGCCAGCAACTGCGCGTCCAGGGCTACGACTATGGCAGCGGCCCGCGCAACGCACTGTATGACGAGGCAATCACCACGCCGGTCTACGGGCTGGTGTTCAAGCCTTGGCGCTATGTGTCGTTCTATGCCAACCGCATTGAAGGCCTTGCGCAGGGGCCGACGGCGCCGAGCACCGTGACGATCAACCCTGGCGAGGTGTTCGCGCCGGCGCGTTCAAAACAGATTGAGGCGGGCGTGAAGCTGGACATGGGCACCTTCGGTGCAAGCCTGGGTGTATACCGTATTGAACAACCGACTGATGGCTACCAGATTCAGGATGGCAGCGGAACGCGCTACGTCCGTGATGGCGAGCAGCGCAACCGTGGCGTGGAAATGAACGTGTTCGGCGAGCCCGTCAGCGGCCTGCGTCTGCTGGCCGGTCTTACTCTGATGGACACCGAGGTGAGCGGCACGTCGGGTGGCAGCAACGATGGCAACAGGGCCATTGGTGTGCCGACCTTCCAGTTCAACGCGGGTGCCGATTGGGATGTGCCAGGCGTCACGGGCGCAGCCATCAATGCGCGCATGCTGCGCACCGGCGGACAATATGTCGACGCTGCCAACAATCTGAGCATTCCGACCTGGAACCGCTTTGATCTGGGCGCGCGCTATACCTTCAACGTTGCGCAAAAGGACGTCACGCTGCGTGCCAACGTCGAAAACCTGATGAACAAGGATTATTGGGCATCGGCCAATGGTGGCTATCTGACTCAAGGCGAGCCACGCACCTTGAAGCTCTCCGGCACCATCGATTTCTGATCAATCGGCGCTGGCCGCATCGCAGGATGCGGCCAGCCAGTCGATCAGTAGCCGTTACGCTTCAGAATCGTCTCGATGCTCTCTTTCGCTGGCCGCCCGTAGAACTTCAACAGTTCGGCAGTGCGGTTGGTGAAGAAACCGTCAACTCCATCATTGCTGATCCGCTTGAAGTCCTCTGCGTCGTCCACCGTGTAAGGGTGGATCACCATGCCTTTCTCGTGGGTCAGGTTGTTCATCCAGGGTTTGACCAGGTCCATGTAGCTCTGATCGCCACCCTTGGCCAGTTGCGAAGAAGGGCCGGTGCCGATCGCACCATGAGCCTTGGCCCAGTCAATCCACTTCTGGAATTCCTCCGGCGATTTGACTTCCTGCGCTGCGTAGTAGCTGGCCTTGTCCTTGGCCCCCGAGTCTTTGAACGCGACGCTGGATTTAGGCTCTATCGAGCCTTCGCCAATCCACAGCAGCATGACCTTGGGCACTTTCGGCATTTCTTTTTGCAGGAGTTCCAGGCTCTGCTTCTCGAACGTCTGCAATACCACACGCCCCGGCATGTGCGCGACGTTCACATGACCGGCCGCAGCAGCAGGTCGCTGAGCCAGCCAGCCACGTTTGGTCAGCACCTTTTTAAGATCGGCTTCGACACCGGGAAACTTGTTCGGCACCTTGGTCTCGATATACAGCCCAGGCTTGTTCGCGCCGCCTTCGGCGATGTCGATGACCTCATCCAGCGTCAGGATCTGCAACCCGCTGTAGCTTGCGCGCGCCCGGTCGGGGTAAGCCTTGTTGAACCATGAGCCGGCGTCCAGTTGCTTGAGCTCCGCCAGGGTGAAGGTGCTGACCGGGTCCTTGACCCGTGTCGGGAACACTTCGGCAATATTGGTCGTGCGTTCCAGTACGTCATCGTGCAGCGCTATCAGCACGCCATCTTTAGTACGCTGGATGTCCACCTCCAGATAGTCCGCGCCCAGGTCGCGTGCCAGGGTATAGGCCGGAATGGTCTCCTCCGGAGCGTCGAACGAAGCTCCGCGATGGGCGATCACGGCTGGCCAGGGCAGACCGTATTTTTCGCTCAGCACCTTGCCCGGTGCATCCGCCGCCGCTGCCATACCGGATGACAGCATCAGGCCCGACATGACCGCTGCGGCCAGGAAGGTCTTTTTCAACAGGGTTGTGGTCGACAGAGTGGCGGAAAATCCTTGCATGGGCGGTTGGTTCCTTATGGTTGGAAGGTGTTCGACTGCACCAGCCAATACCGTTACTGGTCACAGCGTTGCACGCAACGATAGCGCACTATCGCGTTGGCGAGGTTGCTTGTAACGCAGTCTGTCCGGCAAATGCGTCCACTTCATGAACACCTGGTGTTATTGCGAAAGGTTTTTTCAACGAGCGCCATTGTCTGTGCAATTGGCTCTGCACAAGCGCACGAAGTCGCGTTACTGTCAGCGTTTTGCTGACCGAACGGGAGTGCGCATGACAACGGTATTGGTGCTGGTGGAAAATCTGGACATGTATTTGCCGATTCTGGAAAGCAGCGGTTATCAGTTGATTCGTGCGCCGACGGCCGAACTGCGCGCCGAGGCAATTGCTGCACACGGGAAGAGCATCAGCGCCGTGATGACGCGTGGGCCACTGGGTTTTTTCGCCGAGGAAATGGATGCACTGCCGAACCTGCGCATCATTTGCGTGAGCGGTGCCGGCTACGAGAAGGTTGATTTGCCCGCCGCGCAGGCACGCGGCATCACCGTGACCAATGGTGCAGGCGTCAACGCCGCCACAGTGGCTGACCATACGCTGGCGCTGTTGCTGTCGCTGGTACGCGACATCCCGCAGGCCGATGCGTCGGTACGCCGTAGCGAATGGCGCAAGGTGGTTCGACCGTCGCTGGCAGGCAAGCGCCTGGGAATCGTCGGACTGGGAGCGGTTGGGCTGGCGATTGCCAGGCGTGCAGCCGCGTTCGACATCGCCATCGGCTATCACAATCGCAAACCGCGCACCGACTGCGATTACACCTGGCACGCCACCGCACAGGCACTGGCTGCGGCGTCGGATTTCCTGATCATTGCCACACCCGGTGGCAGTGGCACGCAGCACCTGATCGATGCCGGTGTGCTTGAAGCGCTGGGCCCTGACGGCTTTCTGGTCAACATTGCGCGTGCCAGTGTGGTGGATACCCATGCGCTGGTCAGTGCACTTCAGAACGAGCAGATTGCCGGGGCTGCGCTGGATGTGTTCGACGATGAGCCCGCTGTGCCGGACGTACTCAAAACGCTGGGCAATGTTGTGCTTACGCCCCATGTCGCAGGCCTGTCGCCCGAGGCTTCCAGAGACAGTGTGCAAATGGTCAACGATAACCTGCTGGCGTTCTTTTCCGGGCAGCCGGTGCTGACGCCGGTAACTGGCTGAAGAAACGTGCAGCGCTGCACGCCAGGCATTGCTGCAATGCCCATTCTGCTGGTTTCGCTGCCTGTTTATAGTCCGCCCGGGTTATACGAAAATCGAACAGGGGGCAGGGCATGGGCACAATCAATAACGTACGCAACACTTTGCAGATCGGGCTGGTGGGCGATTTCAACGCCGATGTGCCAGCCCATCAGGCCATTCCGCTGGCGTTGGCGATGGCGGCTGAGACCGTTCACGTGCCGGTCAGTTTTGAATGGCTACCGACGCCACAGATCGGCAGCGGTGCACGGCTTGGCGAATTCGGTGGGCTGTGGTGTGTACCGGCCAGCCCGTACCTGGACATGCAGGGCGCGTTGACGGCCATCCGTTTCGCACGCGAGCGTCTCATACCGTTTCTGGGGACGTGCGGCGGCTTTCAGCACGCACTGGTGGAGTACGCCCGCAATCAACTGGGCTGGGCAGACGCCGAGCACGGCGAAACTGCGCCGCAGGCGGCAAACGTCATCATCGAACCATTGAGCTGCTCGCTGGTTGAATCCGTGGCGGCGATTCACCTGCAACCCGACACTTTGATTGCCCAAGCCTACGGCACGCTGAATATCGAGGAGCGTTATCACTGCCGCTACGGTCTGCGTCGTGAGCTTGAGCCAGCGCTGTTCGGCGATGCATTGAAAGTCAGCGGCCGCGGCCCTGAAGGCGAAGTGCGTAGTATCGAATTGCAGGGCCACCCGTTCTTCGTCGCCACACTGTTCCAGCCGGAGCGGGCTGCGTTACAGGGCAAGGTATCTCCTGTGGTTGCTGCGTTCGTCCGCGCGTGCAGCCAGGCCGCGCAGAGGAATCGATCATGATGGCAGCGCGCTTTCCCACACCCTACTTTGCGGTGGTGTTCACCTCACTGCGTACGTCTGAAGAGGGTCAGGCGTACGCAGACGCGGCGCAGCGGATGGTAGAACTGGCCAGGCAGCAGCCCGGCTTTCTGGGCGTGGAATCGGCTCGCGACGAACACGGACTGGGCATCACCGTGTCCTACTGGAGCGACGAAACCGCGATTCTGGCCTGGAAACAGCAGGCCGATCACGCCCAGGTCCGCGAACAGGGACGCGCGCGCTGGTATCAGGCGTTCACCACGCGAATCTGCAAGGTCGAGCGTGACTACTCGTTCAATGGCTGACGATCAGGGCATTACCGGTGGCGTATAGACCAGCGTAGTGCCCAATGCCCAGAGCAGAAACAGCACCAGCGGCGTGTGGACCAGCAACTGCACGAACGAGAAACCGATCAGGTCACGTGCCTTGAGGCCCAGCACGCCCAGCAGCGGCAGCATGTAGAACGGATTGATCAGGTTGGGCAGCGCTTCGGCTGCATTGTAGATCTGCACCGCCCAACCGAGGTGATACTGCAGGTCGTTGGCGACTTGCATCACGTAAGGCGCTTCAATGATCCACTTGCCGCCGCCCGACGGAATGAAAAAGCCCAGAATGGCCGAATAGACGCCCATCAGAATCGCGTAGGTGTCGTGGGAGGCAATGCTGGTAAAGAATGTCGAGATGTAGTGCGCCAGGGTCTGCGCATCAGCGCCTTTGACTGTGGTCAGTAACGCAGCGATCGAGCCGTAAAGCGGGAATTGAATCAACACGCCGGTGGTGGTGGGCACGGCCCGCGCTACGGCATCGAGAAAGCTGCGTGGTCGCCAGTGCAGCAACGCACCGAGCATGATGAACAGAAAATTGTAGGTATTGAGCCCGGAGATTGCGGTGATCGCCGGTTTGCTCGAAAACTCGCTGAACAGCCAGCCGACCCCCAGCAGCACCATCAGGATGATCAACAGCGGGCTGTATTCCAGCCATTCGCCGGGCCGTGTGCGAGGTGCCAGTGGCGGCAGGCTGAATGCCGGGTCGACACCGCAGGCCTTGGCGTCCCGGGCGCTGTTCGGGCCAGGGGCGGTGGCATAGGCCACGATCAACGATATGACTACCAGCGCGGCGAGCATGACCCCGGATTGCCAGAGAAAGATGGTTTCAGTGAAAGGGATCACGCCGGTTATCGCCATAATCGAAGGCGGCAGACTGGCCGGATTGGCCTGCAACTGTGCAGCCGAAGACGACAGCCCCAGCGCCCAGACTGCGCCCAGCCCCAGATACGCGGCAGCACCGGCCGCGCGATAGTCCATGCGCAGGTCGGTACGGCGGGCGAGGGCGCGCACCAGCAGGCCGCCGAACACCAGTGACAGCCCCCAGTTGAGCAGCGAAGCCAGCATGGAAATCAGCGCCACCCAGGCCACCGCCGAACGACCGTTACGCGGCACCCGGGCCAGCCGGTCGATCAGGCGCACCGCGGGCGGCGAACTGGCCACGACGTAACCGCCGATGACCACGAAGGCCATTTGCATGGTGAACGGAATCAGGCTCCAGAACCCGTCACCGAACGCTTTGGCAGCCTCGGCCGGACGTGCGCCAATGGCCAGTGTTGCCAGTGTGACGATGACCACCGCCAGCGCGGCAAATACCCATGAATCGGGAAACCAGCGTTCAGCCCATGCGGCGCAGCGCAAGGCGAATCGGGCAGAGCGGCTTTCTTCTATGTTGGCGTTGGCGGCCATTGGGGGCACCTCTTTTTGTAATTATTATCGGGGAGTTACTTGAATCGGGGAGTTACTTGAACAGCCGACTATTGCGGACGCAGAGCGTCCAGAACGAAAAATCCTGTGGGAACGACCGGTGCGGCAATCGGCATTGCTCGCGAAGAGGCCAGTACAGTTCCCGGATATCGGGTGTTTGAACCAACGTCTTCGTGAGCAAGCTCACTCCCACAGAGATTTGTATCCAGCCTGCTCGAAGATGCCTGAGTTCAGAAACTCATCTCGATCACATCATCCGGCACGATCAGTTTGCCTGCGGTTTTTGCCACGATTTCTTCCACGCTGACCCCCGGCGCACGTTCGCGGAGGATGAAGGCACCGTTGTCGATTTCCAGATACGCCAGGTCAGTCAGAACCTTGCGGATGCAGGCCGCGCCGGTCAACGGCAGGCTGCAGCGGGGCAGCAGTTTGGATTCGCCATCCTTCGAGGCATGGGTCATGGTCACGATGATGTTGTCGGCACCTGCCACCAGGTCCATCGCGCCGCCCATGCCTTTGACCAGCTTGCCGGGGATCATCCACGACGCGATATTGCCCTCGACATCCACCTCGAAAGCACCGAGCACCGTCAGGTCGACATGACCGCCGCGGATCATGGCGAAGGATTCGGCCGACGAGAAAATCGACGCGCCGATACGCGCCGTAACCGTCTGTTTGCCGGCATTGATCATGTCAGCGTCTATGGTGTCTTCGGTCGGAAATGCGCCCATGCCCAGCAGACCGTTTTCCGACTGCAACATGACGTCGATGTCGTCCGGTACGTAGTTGGCCACCAGGGTCGGAATGCCAATGCCCAGGTTCACGTAGTAACCGTCCTTGAGTTCACGGGCGACGCGTTGAGCCATTTGTTCGCGAGAAAGTGCCATGGTCTGAAATCTCTTTGTTGTTGTATGGCCGAGCTGCTCTGTCAGGATTTTCTGACGGTGCGCTGTTCAATGCGCTTTTCGAAGGTGCCCTGAATCACCCGGTCGACGTAAATGCCAGGCGTGTGGATCTGAGTGGGCAAGAGTACGCCGGGCTCGACGATTTCCTCGACCTCAACCACCGTGATCCGCCCTGCGGTGGCCACTACCGGGTTGAAATTCTGCGCGGTATGACGATAGATCACGTTGCCGAAGTGGTCGGCTTTCCAGCCCTTGACCAAGGCGAAGTCGCCGGTGATTGCCTCTTCCAGGATCACGTTTCGGCCATTGAACTGCCGGGTTTCCTTGCCTTCAGCCACTGGCGTGCCATAGCCGGTCGCGGTATAGAACGCAGGGATGCCCGCGCCGCCTGCGCGCAGTTTTTCTGCCAGGGTGCCTTGCGGGGTGAGTTCAACTTCCAGCTCGCCGCTGAGCAACTGCTTTTCGAACAAGGCGTTTTCGCCCACGTAGGACGAAATCATTTTCCGGATCTGCCGGTCCTCAAGCAGGATGCCCAGGCCGAAGCCGTCAACGCCACAGTTGTTGGAAACGACGGTAAGGCCCTTGATGCCCATACGCTTGATCTGCGCGATGAGGTTTTCCGGAATGCCGCACAGACCGAAGCCGCCGCAGAGTAACGTCATGTCGTCGGTCAGCCCGGCAAGGGCTTCTTCGTAGGTCATTACTCGTTTATCGAGTCCAGCCATGTTGATCCGCCTTTTATAGTTGTTGACCGACAGTCGCACTGTCGGAGGATCGGGTGACTTGCATCTTCTCTCGCAGCGACTGATTTGTTAATTTTGTTTTTCTGATCAATTGATAAGAAAAACAAATATATGAACGTCAAGCAGCTTCGGGCTTTTCTGGCGGTTGCGCAGTACCTGAGCTTCGCCCAGGCCGGGGAACGACTGAACATCTCGCAACCGGCGTTGAGCCTGACCGTCAAGAGCCTTGAGGAGGACCTTGGCGGGCAATTGCTGACACGCACTACACGCAACGTCGGCCTGACACCCGAGGGCGAAACCCTGTTGCCGCTGGCGCGCCAGTTGCTGGCTGACTGGGACAACACCGAAGAGCTGCTGCGACAGCGGTTTACCTTGCAGACGGGCCGGGTTTCGGTCGCCGCCATGCCGTCGTTTGCCGGCAATCGATTGCCGGCAGCGCTGAAGGTGTTTCGCGGGCGCTACCCACGGGTCAATGTCGCGGTGCACGACGTGATCAATGAACAGGTGCTGGAGATGGTGCGTCACCGCCGTGTCGAGCTGGGCATCGGCTTTGAGCCCGAGTCGAACAGCGCGTTGTTGTTCACTCCGTTTTATATGGATCGCTTCGTGGCTGTGGTCTCGAAAGATTCGCCGCTGGCCGGGCTTGGCGAAGTGTCCTGGGCCGAGCTGTTGGGCGAAGACTTCATTGCCCTGCAAAGGCCTTCGGCTGTGCGTTTGCTACTGGAGCAGGCCATCGAGCCGATGCACGGCAAACTGGCGGTGGCGTTTGAAAGCCATCAGCTTTCCACCATCGGGCGCATGGTTGCCAATGGCCTGGGTGTCAGCGCGGTGCCGTCGCTGTGCATCGGGCAGATGCAGGAACTGGGTGCTTGCTGCATCGCGCTGGTGGAACCGCGTATCGAGCGTCGTATCGGCCTGATGATGCTGGCCGATCACAAGCTTTCCGCTGCGGCTCAGGCGTTGCGCGAGGTATTGATCGAGGATGCTCGCGATAGTCGATAGCGACTATCACGGCGGATGATTTTTGCTGCGTCGGGGGCGGGCGTAACCTTGCGTCATTCCTGAAACGAAGCCTGCCCCGGAGGCCCCAGATGAACCGTATGCTTGCCCTTGCGCTTGTCCTCACATTCACCGTTGCACTGCTCTCCGGCTGCTCCACCCACCATGCGGTCGAGCAGCGTCCCTTCAGCGCCGAAGAAAGCCATCAACTGGCGCTTGAAGACCTTAACCGGCGCGGCCTGTCGTTTGATGAATACCAGGCACGCAAGGCGCAATTGATGGCTGATCCGCAGGCACAGCAGGCGCGCGAATTCGATGATAAAGGCGAAGCAAGCGTTGACCTGAATGTGACTGGCCAGCAGCCACAAGGTTAACAGTCCGCTTTAAAAGAGTTTTTTATCAAACTGTACGGTAATAATTACCGGTCAACTGTCCGTGTGTTTCTTGCAGCGCCTTCTATAGGGTAAGTGCCTGACTCACTGATCTGGACAGGCTGTATGGTGCTCTCTTTCGATTTGCTTCTTGCCTTTACACTCTTCGCGTTCGTCACCTCTATTACCCCCGGCCCGAACAACATGATGCTGCTGGCCTCGGGCGTCAATTTCGGTTTCAGCCGTACGTTGCCGCACATGCTGGGTATCAGCATCGGTTTTTTTGTCCTGGTGCTGGCCGTCGGTTTCGGGCTGGGCAGTGTGTTCAAGGCATGGCCGCTTCTCTACACCATCCTGCGCTATGTCGGCGCCGCTTATCTGTTGTACCTGGCGTGGAAAATCGCCACGTCAGGTCCTGCCTCCGATAACGTCGACAGTCAGGGCAAGCCGCTGAGTTTCATGAGTGCAGCGCTGTTTCAATGGGTCAACCCCAAGGCCTGGATCATGGCGATTGGTGCCATTAGCACCTACACGCCGATGCAGGGCTATTTCTACAATGTGGTGGTGATCTCGGCGGTGTTTGCGCTGATCAACCTGCCCAGTGTCGGTATCTGGGCAGGCTTTGGCAGCCTGTTGCGCAATGTTCTGCGTGACCCGCTCGGGTTGCGCATCTTCAACGGCGTGATGGCGGTGCTATTGGTGGCCTCGTTGTACCCGCTGTTTGTCGAGCATTGATGCCGGGCTATAAAGCCAGCTGCAAATGCCCGCCGGCCTGCTTGTGACGTGCCTGCAAGCGACGTTGCAGGCCTTGATGGAAGTGCTCCAGCCCCTCATGCAGGCGCTCGGTGAGGATTTCGTCCAGGGTGCCGCCTTCTTCGTTGTCGTCGTAGCTGATCTGGGTATCGATGGCGAAGATGCCGTGCAGCACTTCCTGCGATTTGAGCGCCGACAGTACCGGTTTGAGGGCGTAATCCACGGCCAGCATGTGCGCGATACTGCCGCCGGTGGCCAGCGGCAGGACTACTTTGCCATGCAGTGCGCGCTCGGGGAGCAAGTCGAGCAGGGTTTTCAGTGCGCCTGAAAATGATGCCTTGTAGACCGGCGTACCAATCAGCAGGCCATCGGCTTGCCTGACCGCTTCGATAAGTTCCAGCACTTGCGGGCTGTCGAAACGGGCAAAAAGCAGGTCCTCGGCATTGAAGTCGCGTATGCGCAGCGTGGTGACTTCCACCCCGTGGCTTTGCAACCAGCGGCTGGCATGGGCCAGCACTACGCCGGAACGGGATTTTGGGGAGGGGCTGCCGGAAAGTGAAACAACGAGCATATGGGATTTCCTTGCGATAAGCGTGTGTCTGTAAAGCAGCTTGTGTGCCAGCCTTCGCAAGGTCCGGTGATGGCCCGCAGGCATTGGGCTTGCGCGCTTTTCATACAGACGGTGCTGTGTTGCGATGCTGACGAAAAGCCAGCCAACTGTTGAACGACTGTTGCTCAGGCAACAGTTTCGCGTTGTTCGGCGGGCCAAAAAAATTCCCGCAAAACTGCTTGCAGGAAGATTTTCAAAGCGACGTCAAAGTCAGTTGCGGAACGCTGCGCCGGTCTGCACCACACTGGCCGAACCGAGCAACTGGCTGATGAATCGGCTCCAGCGGGTGATATCGGCCGGGCCGACAAATACCACGTCCTGCGCCTTGAGCTCGAACTGCCCCGCCAGCAGGTAGGCGGTGGGCTTCCTGGCATTGAGGTGGTAAACGGTGGAGGTCGCTTCGGCAAAGTTTTCCGCACCGCGTATCACATACACCGCATCGCCATCTGCGCTGTCCGGGCTGAGGCCGCCGGAGTTGCCCAGCGCCTCCAGCAACGTCAGGCGGGTGGTGCCGAAGGAGATCACTTGCGGGTTACGTACTTCGCCCAGCACGTAGATCTTGTTTCGCGAAACGCTGTTCAAGTGGAGGTAATCGCCATCCTTCAGGAAGATTCTGCTCAGTTGCGAGTCTCTGCGGTTCAGCGAGTCGATGTCGATCAAGTAATCGCGGCCATCGCGGCGCAGGGTCAGACCGGCCAGATTGGCATCGGTCAGGTCAACTCCCGCGACACTTACGGCCTGCACCAGGCTCAACGGAATGTTGGTAATGGGTTGCGGGCCGGGCACTTTGAAGGAACCGGACAGGAGTATTCGCTGACTGTTGTAGCGCAGCACTTTGACGTCGACCTTGACCTCGGTGTATTGCGGCGCCAGCCCCATGCGCAACTGCTCGCGCACTTCGCTCACCGTTCTGCCGCTCGCGCGAATTCGTCCGACGTAGGGGAAGTAGAGCGTGCCATCGTTGAGCACTTCCCGGGTGTTGGCATCCAGCTGGTCCTGCGAGCCTGGCGCAGTCAGTTCCGGGTGTTCGAACACGGTGACCAGCAAGGTATCACCAGCGCCGATCACGTATTCCGGAGTCTTGTAGTCAAGCAGCGCCTGCGGCAGTGCCTTGGCATCTGCGGTGGCGCGTTGTTGCTGTTGCTGAAGACTTTTCGGTGTGACCTCGACCAGTTGCGCCCGGGGTTCGTCTGGTTTAACGGTGGTAACGTCGTCCCGGGTCATGTGCTGCCCCGGGGCGAATGCGCAGCCTTGCAGCGCCAGGCTGGTGAGCAGTAAAGCAACTAACCTTGGATTCATTGGGTTTTTCCTTTCATGGCATTGCTCCTTTCTTTCGGCGTGTTCGTTCACTCAGCGGAAACGTCAGAAGGCGTTCTTGTTGACGAAGCCTTTGAACAGCGTCAGCAGAATGATTTTGAGGTCCAGCCAGATCGACCAGTGCTCGATGTATTCCAGGTCGAATTCCACGCGCATGCGCATCTTGTCGAGTGTGTCGGTTTCACCGCGCCAGCCATTGATCTGCGCCCAGCCGGTGATGCCGGGTTTGACCTTGTGGCGCAACATGTAGCCGCTGACCTGTTTGCGGTACTGCTCGTTATGGGCGATGGCGTGAGGGCGCGGGCCGACGATGGACATATCGCCGTGCAGCACATTGAAGAACTGCGGCAGTTCATCCAGCGAAGTGCGCCGCAAAAATGCCCCCAGCGGCGTTACCCGTGCGTCATTGCGCGTTGCCTGAAGCACCACATCGGCGTTTTCCTGAACGTTCATGCTGCGAAATTTCCAGACCATGATCGAACGGCCGTCCAGTCCGTAGCGGCGCTGGCGAAACAGCACCGGGCCCGCAGAGGTGAGCTTGATGGCCGCCGCGATGGCCAGCAGTGGCAGGGCGATCAGCAGCAGAATCAGACCGGACAGGACGATGTCTTCGGCGCGCTTTACCAGGCTCCAGGCACCGTCCATGGGCGAATCGAAAATGCTGATGCTGGCCAGGCCATTGATGCTTTCACTGCGGGCATGCAGCAGGTCGAACATGAACACGTCGGGAATCAGGTACACCGAGGCGGTGGTGTCGCTCAAACCGGTAATCAGCTCGCGCAATTGCGGCTCGGCACTGAACGCGAGGGTGATGTACACCTTGTCTAAACGGCCTGCACGGGCATCCTCTATCAACTGGTTCAGATCACCCAGCACTGGCAGACGGCGTTTTTCGCCCAGCAGATTCATCTGCTGCGGGTGCGAGTCGTAAAACCCCAGCAGGTTCAGCCCCATCCACGGCGCGAGGGAGATGGAGCGGGCCAGTCGCTCGCCGACCTGACCGGTCCCGACAATTACCACCCGGCGCGTATTGAAGCCGTGCCGACGCAGCGTGTGCAGGGCCAGGCGGATCAGCAGTCGATAGCCGCACAGCACCGCAAGCGCCAGGGCGAACCAGCTCATCTGGCCGTTATCGGGCAATTGCGTCTGGTTGAGCAGCAGGCTGTTCAGTGACAGCAGGGTGATGAAGGTCATCGCCCAGTAACTGAAAACCTTGGTCAATTCGCGCAGGATGCGCTCGCCACGCCATGAACCATATAGCTGGTGATATTCGCTGACCCAGTGAAATACCAGTACCGCGAGAATGATGTGCGACCAGGCCTCGGTGCTGTTGCTGACCTGCAGCCCGGTTTGCCAGTAACCGGTCAACACGATGATGATCAGGTCCAGTAGACGATGGGCGAGCGACAGCGCTGACTGATGGGCATGCAGAATGCCGCGGACGGAAGTGCGCATTGGAGGGCTCGCTCAGACGGTTTTTATGGGGATGACACGGCCTGGCAGTTCGCTACCCGAGACCGGCGATGGTTGGGCGACCCGGTGCGGGTGGGGCAGGCGGGCCAGATGCACCAGATGCGAGGTGGCCAGACGATTCTCGACGAAGGCTTTGATCTCCTGCTCGAAACGCGCCACCGAAAACCGTTCGGCGTTGGCCCGGCAGGCCTGCGGCGTGATGCGTGATTGCGCAGCTTCAAACTCGCCGATGGCGGCGCTCAGCGCTGCCACGGTTTGCTGCCGATAGAGCACGCCGGTCGGTTGCGGGTGATCCAGACCGTGCACGGTCTCCATGATGCCGCCCTTGCCGAACGCGATCACCGGCGTGCCGCAGGCTTGGGCTTCAACCGGGCTGATGCCGAAATCCTCTTCGGCGGCGAAGACAAACGCTTTGGCGCCGCGCATATATTCCAGCAATACCGCGCCAGGCTGGAAACCCAGCAGCGTTACATTGGGCGCCTGCCTGGCAATGGCCTGCGCCTTGGCCAGGTCCGGTCCGTCACCGATCATGATCAGGCGTTTGTCCGGCATGGCGACAAAGGCTTCGACGATCATTGGCATGCGCTTGTAAGGCACCATCCGCGAGGCACACAGATAGAAGTCCGCGCGCGCGCCGTGGGGGGTGAAACCGAGGGTGTCCACCGGCGGATAGATGACGGTCGAGTCACGTCGATACGCCTTGGAGATGCGTGCACCGATAAAGCCCGAATTGGCAATGAATGCGTCCACACCGGTCGACGTGCGTTGGTCCCAAAGGCGCATGTAATGCAGGACCAGGCGCGCCAGGCTGCCCTTGACTCCCTTGCCCAGTCCTGATTCCTGCAGGTACTGGTGCTGCAAGTCCCAGGCGTAGCGAATCGGCGAGTGCACGTAGCTGATATGCAGTTGGTCCGGGCCGCAAAGCACGCCCTTGGCGACTGCGTGACTGCTGCTGATGATCAGGTCATAGCCGGAGAGGTCCAGTTGCTCGATGGCCAGCGGCATCAGCGGCAGGTAGCGTGAATAATGTTTGCGTGCGCCGGGCAGCTTCTGGATGAACGTGGTTCTGGCTACCTTGCCGCGCAGCTGCGCGCGGTCCTGATCGCTGAGAAAGTCGATGACTGCAAACAGGTCCGCATCGGGCCAGACGTTGATCATTGAAGCAAGCACACGCTCGGCACCGGCGTAACTCACCAGCCAGTCGTGGACGATAGCAATTCTCATGGGCGTTCCTTGCTGTAATGGCCCGCGCTACTGCGGATGCGACAGGGCGCGTGCTGGCGTTACTGTTGTGGGTTCAGGGTTTGCCGGCGGACGACTCGGGTACGACATGGCGCTTGCTCTGCGACGCAGGAGCAGACTCCAGCAGCGCATCGATACGCTGGGAAAGGCGTTGCGCGGAAAGGTCCCAGGAAAAACGCTGCACGTTATGCAACCCCTGAGCACGCAGCGCATTGCGCAACGGCGCATCCACCAGCACGCGCTGCATTGCTGCGGCCATGTGGCTGACGTCCAGCGGGTCGAAATACAATGCGCTGCCTTGCAGCACTTCCGGGATTGAAGCGGCATTGGCGGCCAGCACCGGGCAACCGCAGGCTTGGGCTTCAAGCGGCGGAATGCCGAACCCCTCGTAAAGCGAAGGAAATACGAACGCTGTGGCACCCTGATACTGGCTGATCAGCTCGGCATCGTTAAGTCGCCCCAGAAAGCGGATGCGCGGGTCACGGCAGGCGAGGTGTTGCAGGTCAGGGTCGGCGAACAGTGCGCTGGCAGCGCCGACAATATGCAGTTGCAGGTCGGTGTGGCTACGCAAACTCAGAAATGCCTGAATCATCCGGTTGAAATTCTTGTGTACGGCGGGTGAGGAAACTGCAAGCAGGTATCTCGGCTGATCGACAGGTGTCGGCCCCGGGGTGAATTCGTCACTGACCGCAGCGGGCACGACCAGCACCTTGTCCTCGGCGTAGCCATAGAACGAGGTTATTTCCCTTCGCGAGAAGCTGCTGCCGGTGATCAGCGTTCTGGCGCGTGACAGCAGAATCGGGGTGATGGTCCGATAGGCCAGGCGGAACAGCCGGGTGTAGCTTTGCGGATAGCGTACATAGGTGATGTCGTGGTGAGTGGCTATCTGATTGCCATAGAACATTGGCCCTGTGTTGCTGACCGAAATCAGCAGCGGGCTGCCTTGACGTTTCAGGTGAAGCGGCAGGTCGATCTGTTCCCACATATGCCCGGTGGAATGACCGATGCATTGGGCCTCCAGTGCGCTGGCACAGTCATGTAGCCTGATAGTGCGCGGAGCGACGAATACCAGATCGTCGCGCAGCCGCTTCAGGGCTCTGCACATTTGCTCTGCGTAACGCTGTACACCGCTGACATCCTGGGTGAGGAACCGTGAATTGATGACAATCATCTCGAGCATCCTGCTGATGAGGGTGATCTGGCTGGTGCCAGGTTCTGTCCTTGAACGGGCTTGATGGGGCAGATTGCGCCCCGTTACTGTGTGACATATATGCGGCGGTCCTGCAGGGTCTGGGCAAAGATGCTTTCGTACTGGTCCAGCATCAGGTCCAGGTTCATCAACGACGCGACACTGTTGCGTGCCTGGCTGCCGAGGCGTGCCAGCAGTTCCGGTTGCTGGTGCAGCTTGAGCATTGCCAGCCCCAACGAGTCCGGGTCATTGGGGCTGCACAGCAGACCGTTTAGAGGTTCCTGAATGATTTCCGTCAACCCGCCCATGCGGCTGGCGATGACGGGCAGGGCGTGTGCGCAGGCCTCGACGGCCACCATGCCGAACGGCTCATTCCACAGGGAGGGGACGATTGCCACGTCGATCTGGCGGTAGAAGTCTTCGGGCCTCTGGGCGCCGACAAAGCTGATGTCCGGTGATGTGGCCATGGCCCTGAAATGCTTTTCATCGGCCGCCTGTCCACGCCCGGCAATCTGCAGGGTGGCTTTGAACGGCAGGTGCTGAAACTGATCAATCAACCATCCCAGCCCCTTGTTTGTGGACAGCGTGCCCAGGTAACCGAAGCGCAACGGGGCGTCATCGATGGGGGCTCTGGGCTGCCCGGAAATCGGCGGGGTGAACGGGCTGGCGTTATGCACCACGTAACCCCGCGCGCCTTTGAAATAGCCCTGCGCCTGCAAGGTGTCGAGCATGAAGCGGCTGACACCAACGACCGTGTCGACCTGTTCTGACAGCTGTGCATGATTGCTGCGCAACTGCGAGCACATCGTGCATTGGCGCTGACAGCTATGACCCTTCTTGAACATGGTGCTGGCCGGGCAGAGCAAGTAAAAGTCATGCAGGACCTGCACGATCGGGCGATTGGCCCCGGTTATTTCGTCCCACGCCGACACCGACCAGCCGGTGAGGTTATGGCACACCACCAGCTCCGGCTGCTCCAGTTCCACCACTCGCCTCACGTACTCGCGCATGCCGGCGTTGTAGCGATCGCGCCAGTGCCAGGCAAGCCGCGCCAGACGGCCCGGACGCTGGGCGATGAAGTGCCAGTACCGGTTGAGCAGGCCGGCGCGATAGACCTTGACCCGATTGACCTCTGCCAACTGCAGGCCGGGCCGATCGGTGGTGGCCAGCACGGCGACGCTGTGTCCACGTTGCTGCAAGCCCTCGACAGTACGTTGCAGAATGATCTCTGCGCCGCCGCCGATATCGGGCGCATAAAGGCTGCTGATAAACAGTATCTTCATAACGGGTAGGCCTTGTTCAGGCCCAGCCTGCTGGCTTCCCCATCGTGAATGGCGTCGTTGATCAGGTTCAGACGCGCGTCGGCGTCATAGCGCCAGGCATACAGGCTCAACAGGCAGAGAAACACCTGGCGATTGAGTCGGTAGAGCAGGGGGGAGGACGCCCAGATATGCCGGTCGAACCACGCCTGGTTACGCGCGGCGTAATAAGCGCGCAGGTCCGATCCGCCCGACAGGTAGCTTTCATAGACGTTGCGGGTGCGCGCCTTGATGTTCCATGAGTCCTCGAGATCCTCCAGCAACGCTTCGGGTACCAGAAATACCTTCCCGCCACCGTCGGTAATGCGCCAGGTGTATTCGGTGTCATCGCTGTACAGCTTGAGTGCGTCCAGTGGCAGGCCGATTTTCTTGTACAGGCTGCGGTGGGCCAGCAACCCCCCGTAGGTAGCGAAAGGAAGCTGTACCCGTTCCGGCATGGCCACGCTGGCCCCCGGCTTTCCCCAAGGCAGGCGTCGCCAGATCTTGTATGGCAACTGGGCGATGTGAAAGCCGAAGAAGCTCGAGCGCCTCTGAATGGCGTAACGTAGCGGTACACCCGCGGCGATGTCCGCTTGATGCGTGGGGCGAAAGCCGAGCACTGCGCAATTGTCCCGGCCGTCGATCGTTTCCCGTTCTTGCAGAGACCGGTGCAATACCTCAATGGCATGAGCGGTCGGCGCGTTATCGTCGTCCATCAGCCAGATGTAATCGTCGCCGTTCTCCAGCGCGGCCTTGATGCCGGTCGAATAGCCGTTGGCCGAGCCGGTGTTGTCAGGCAGCCAGATCACCTGAACCCGCTCGGGCCACTCGTCGCACAGCGCCTGCAATGGTGCGACGGAAGCGTTGCTGACAATGATCACACGACCAATCAGCGGGCTCTTCAGCGAGCGGCTGATCAATGTGTGCAGATAGCTGAAACGGTCACCATAGGTGAGCGTCACCAGGGTGGTCTGGTGGGGCATGGTGGGGTTCCGGGGGCAGTGGAAGCAGACGGACGACGCATGTTTCAGGCACGCGCCTGAGGTAGTTTCATGCAAGTGCGGCAGGCCTTTACGCGCGGGCTTCGAGCCTTGAAAGGCTGCTGATGGGCAACACCACTTTTTGCTGGCGTTGCAGCATGTTGAGCAGAATCACTGCACGCTCGGTGCCGTCTTCGCTCAGAAAGATGGCTTCCACATCACTCCAGCTGCCCGTCGTGATCATTACCGGATCACCCTGAATAAATCGTGCTTTGGGCGCAGGTGCGGAGAGCCGCTGGCGGATCTGCTCGATCAGATGATCGCGAACCGGCACCGGGTGTCCGCCGAACGTCACGATGCGCGAGACGCCACGGGTGGAGCGAATCGGGTACCAGTTGTCCTGTACCTGATCCATCTGAATGAACAGGTAGCCGGGAAACAAAGGCTCGTCGGCCTGAACCCTGGCAGCGGTTTTTTTCGCATCGACCTGCAACGGTCGGTAGCACTGGAAATGCTGGCGTCGCAAATGCTCTTCGGCGCGGGCTTCCTGACGCGGTTTGGTCTGGATCAGATACCAGCGAGCGTCCTGGGCGGAGAGGGCCATGATTAATTCCTTTTAAATGAAACAGCGCAGTGAACGGCAGGCGTCAATACGGGTTATCGGGGCGCAGGGTGGTAGTTGTAGCCATAGGCTGCGTAGTCGTAATCGGACGTCGTGGCCTTGCGCACCACCGCGTTGAAAATGGCACCCTTGATCAGAATTCCGTTCTGGCCCAGCCTGCGTTTGCAGGCCTCGATTTCCTGGACGGTGGTCATGCCGAAACGGGCAACCAGTAGGCAGGTGCCTGCCTGGCGACCCACCAGTGTCGCGTCGGTCACGGCAAGGATGGGTGGCGTGTCGATCAGGATCAGGTCATACAGCGGCGACAATTCGGTCAGCATCCTGTTGAAGTTGTCATGCATCAGCAGTTCCGAGGGGTTGGGTGCCGCGAAACCACAGGAGATGAAATCCAGATGCCGGACCCGCGTCTGATGGATGACTTCAGTACACCGCAAGCGGGCGGCCAGCGTGTCGGACAGACCGTGTTTGGGCTGCAGGCCAAAGAGCCTATGCAGGTAGCCTTTGCGCATATCGGCATCGATCAACAGGACGCGCCTGCCGGTCTGGGCAATGATGGTTGCCAGATTGCTCGATACAAACGATTTGCCGGCGCCTGGTGTCGGGCTCGATATCATCAGTACGTTGTTGCGCGCCTCCAGCATGGCGAAGTGCAAGCTGGTACGCAGGCTGCGCAGCGACTCGATGGCCAGCTCGCCAGGTGCGGCAATGCTCAGCAGTCTTGAGTCCTTGCTGTCCTGATCGCGCTTTTCCAGGCGTTCCTGCTGCCGCGAGTGAGGCAATGATGCGTAGACCGGCATGCCCAGACTTTCGATGATTTCGGCGCTCTCGATGCCCCGATAGAACGCCTGGCGCACGAATACGATGGTCATCGCGACCAGTGCGCCGATCAGCGTGGCGATCAGCACAATCAGCGTCTTCATCGGTTTGACGGGTTTCTCGACATTGGTGTCGGCGTTGTCGATGACCCGCACATTACCAATGCTGCCAGCACGCAGAATGTCCTGCTCCTGACTCTTGTTGAGCATCAATGTGTAGGTCTGGCTGATGACCTGCATATCGCGGGTCAGACGCAGCAACTCCTGCTGGGTCATGGGCAGCGCGTCGATCTTCTTCAACAGGCCTTGTTTCTGTTGTTCCAGCTGGTTCATCTGGCTCATCAGGCTGCGATAGGTCGGGTGCTCACGGGTGTACAACCGTTCCAGCTCTACGCGCCTGAGTTTCAGTTCGGAAAGCATCGAGTCGAGGCTGACTACCTGATCAAGCACGCCTTTGGTTTCGATGCTCAGGTCCACCGACCTGGCGCTGGTCTGGAAGGTGTTCAGCGCAGTCTCCGCGTCCTCCAGCTGTTTGCGCACGGCAGGCAACTGCGAGCGTAGAAACTGCAGCCGTTGCGCGGCCTCGGCCGAACTGCGCTCCACGTTCTGGCGTACATAAAGATGGCTGACTTCGTCGAGAATCCGGTTGGCCCGCTGTGCGTCCTGGTCCTCGATGGACAGGTAGATGATGCCCGAGTCCCGGCCGGCTTCGGCGATTTTCAACCGGTTCTGATAAACCAGCGCGGTGCTGAGCGTGCGCTGTCTGGAGACGCTGAAATCGGTACCGGGACGCGCGCGCAGCGTGGCGACCTGAATCTTTACCCCGTTGCCTTCGACAACACGGTTGAGGGTGCCACCAAGCAGCAGATTGTGTTCGTTATCGTAGAGCGAGAACTGGCCAGGCTTGCCCGCGGTTAGGGTGAGTTTTTCGCCTAGCAGGTGCTCCGGCACTTCCAGTTGGAATACCTCGATTTTCTCGCCACCCCACGCGTATTGCGTCAGGCCGAATAACGGCTTAGCCAATTCACCGTCGCGCACCGGCTTGAAGGTGCGATATAGATAGGGGCCGATCACTGGAAAGAAGTCGGGTGTCTGGAGCGTACTGAGCTTCAGATCGTCGACGACCTTGCCCAACAATGCGCGCGACTTGATCAGCTCGATCTCGGTGGTCGCCTGTGACACTGACAATGGCTTGGCGCTGACCTCCGGGGTGCCCTCGATGCCGATTTTTCGGGGCTCTATCTGAATCATGGCGGTGGCCTGATACACCGGCGTGGCCAGAATGGCGTAGCCCAGGCCGATCAGAAAAAACAGGCTGACGGTCCACAGGATCAGCGCTTTGTGATCGAACAGCATGCGCAGGACCGCTGCCAGATCAATCCGGGAGTCCTGGTGGAAATCCAGCGAAGGACGGTTCATGGCGGTCATTTATCCTGTTGCTCCTGACTGAAAATGAGGAAGCCAGTCGTCAATGCAGCGTGAGAGCTGCGCGTAGGTCTGTTCAAAGGCTGATGCGGGACGTCGGTAAGGGTCGGCGATGTCGAGCGGGTGTTGCCATTTACCGATCAGAAAGGCTTTGCCGCGTACTTCGGGTGCGAGTTTGAGGACGTCGGCAAAATGTGCCTGCTCCATCAGCAGAATCAGGTCAGCCTGGCGTAGCAGCTCACGGCTCATCTGCCGAGCTGCATGGCGCTGAGGCTGCACCCGGTGCGATTGCAGAACCTGCCGAGCCGCCGGGTCGATGGACGAACCTGACAACGCGGCGATGCCTGCTGATTGAACGCGCACCTGCGTGGCCTCCAAGCGTTGATGCAGCATCGCGACGGCCATCGGGCTGCGGCAGATGTTGCCGACGCACAACACCAGTACGTTACTGAACATGTGCTTTGCCAGTGGTTGGCAACAGGCGTTTGCTCAGGTTGACGGCAACGTTGCCGGCCACTTTCCACAACGTCTGCAGTTTGTGGCGGGGGGCGAGCGCGGCCAGCGAGAGGCACACCGTCTGCATCAGGAAGTGTTCGTACAGGGGCTGATTGCCCAGACGATTGTAATAGTTGGCCAGGCTTGAACAGGTCTGCAGGTTCATATGCAATTTGCGTTTGTCGCTGCGCATGGAAAACACGCCGCCGGGGTGCAGCCGATAGGCAGCCGGCTTGATCTGCGCCATGAACTTGCCTTTGCCGTAAGCCCCCAGCAACGACCACCAGCACATATCGTTCAACGGTGCTCCGCACATGCTCAATTCTGGCGGCATTGTGCTGAATACATTGCGAAAGCAGACGGTCAGGGTCGACAGGCGTCTGGCCTGTTGCAGCTCCAGCGCCGTAGCGTCGCTGCGTAACAGGCCTTGCAGCTGCACGCCGTACTGGCCGTGTTCGTCGAAGGCGAACGCATCGTGATAGGTGATGACGTAATCGGCATGGTTCTCGAGAAAGTCCACTTGCAACTGCAGCTTTCGCGGATCAGTCCAGTAATCGTCGGCTTCGCAGTAGGCGATATAACGGCCGCGGGCTTCAGCGAACAGGCCCGGAACGCAAGGCGCGCCCTGACTGTACTGATTGACCTGCTGATAGAAGGGCCGAATGATCGTCGGATGCCGCTCGGCGTAGTGCGCAATGATGCGTGCAGTGCCGTCCGTGGATGCATCGTCGTTGATCAGGATTTCGAACCTGAAATCGGTCTGCTGTGACAGAAACCCGTCCAGTGCCTGAGCAATGAAGGCCTCCTGGTTGTAGGCGGGGCATATGATGCTCAGCAACGGCGGTGCCATGCAGGCCTCGTCGGTATTTTTTGCAGTGTCGTCCATGGCTCAGGTACTCGGTTTGCTGAACAAAACATAGATTTTCGACGCCAGCGGTCTATGGCTTGCCGCTACCAGTGTCAGAGTGACAAGACCACTGGCGGCGAGCGCCAGCAGCAGGCTGCCACGGCTTTCATCGGCAATCAGATGGAACACAGGCGCGCTGATCGCCAGGCCCGCAGCGGTCATCGCACTGATCCGCAGAATGTCGCTCAACCATTGGCGATGAAGGCCCGGTGCCAGGTGCCGATGGACGATGACGGGCCATATGGCGAAGGACGTCGCACGCAGAAAAAACCACGCCAGCGCTGCGCCGTAAACGCCTTGATAATGGATAGCCACAAACATTACAGGCACGCTGATCAGTGTCGAAATCACGCTGTACCACAGGTGCAAGTGCATTCGGCCATGGGCGTATTGCAGGTAGAACTGAAAAGCACTGGCGGCCATGATTGCGCTGCCCAGCGCGTACCAGCCCAGCACCGGTCCACTCCAGCGCGCGGCGGCTTCATCACCCGTCCAGGCGATAATCAGCGGTTCGGCATACAGGGCAATGACCGCTGCCAGCGGGAACAGAAAGGTACAGGCAAGGCGATTGGCTGCCAGAAACAACGTGTGCATGTCGTCGCGTCTACCTTCGGCCATCAACACGGTCAGGCGCGGCAAGAGCGTCTGAACCAGCGGGTTGCTCAGCATCACGATGCCAGTGGCGATCAACGCAACCAGTGAAAAGTAGCCGTACTGATCCAGCGGCAGCAGATTCGACAGCAGCACCTTGTCCACCTGAGTCAGCACAATCCACAGCACTGCGCTCAACGACAGGCTGGCGGCGAAGGGCATCAGCGGCTTGACCAGTTGCCAGTCCAGGCCGGTCAGCCAGTGTGGCGCAGGCATCTGGCTGCGGGCTTTGCTGGCAAATAGCAGGGCTTCGAGCAGCCCGACTACAAGCTGAAATATAAAAAAGTCCTGTGGGTCCCGGGAAAACTGACTGACCAGCAGCAAGCCGCCGAAGTAGCGCAGCGTTGCAATCGACACATTCGCAGCGTTCAGCCAGGCGTGCTGCTCAAGGCCCTGAATGGCGCTTTTATAGAGTGTCGAATACAGGCGCAAGGCGATGACGATGCCCATCAGGGTGATGCACTGCGCCAGTGTGTCGGGTTGCAGCGTATTGGCGTTCAACCACTGTGCTGCGATCCAGGTGCTGGCGACATGGATAAGCAGCCCGCAGAGCATCGCGATGGGCAGAAATATCAGTTCGAATGAGCGCAGCAGACGGCCCAGGCTTTGTTCGCTCACGGGAGTGCCTTGCTGATGTGCCACCGCGCGCACCAGGCTGGGGGACAACCCTGCGTCCAGCAGTTGCAGCCAGGCTTGCAGCAGGGTGAAGAAACCGATCAGGCCGTAGGCCTCGGCACCTAGATGGCCGAGATAAAACGGCATGATCAGAATCCCGACCAGCATTACATAGGCCTGTCCGCTGTAGTTCAGGACGGTGTTGCGAATGATCGAGCGGCTGCGAATGATCGGGCGGTTGCGAATGACCGGGGCTGTGCCACGCATGATAGTCAGCAGACCCCGGCAGCGGAGCAAGCCGGGTAGTCCGTATCAGTCACACCACAGGTTTCGATCAGCGTGCGGATGACCAGGTCCTGCTCGTTTCTCAGCAGGCCGGGATAGATCGGCAGGCACAGCACTCGTTCGCTCAATGCTCTGGACACAGGCTGGCCGGGCTGTGGCTGCAGGTATTCAAGGGTGTCGAGTGAGGGGTAAAAGTACCGGCGTGGGTTGATCTTGCGCAGGTTGAGTGCCGTGCGCACCGTCAACAGCTGTTGCTCGTTGTGCAGCGCCACCGGGTAATAGCTGTTATTGAGTTCGCTGTCGGCCTGGGGTTGTTGCAGATCCAGATAACTTTCCAGTGCTGATGTATAGCGGTGAGCGATTTGCGCGCGCTCTTCAAGGATGTTGCCGATGTTGTCGAGAATGCACAGCCCCATGGCTGCGGAGAATTCATTGAGCTTGGCATTGATGCCGATGCCGTCGATTCGGTCTACTCCCGATATGCCAAAGTTGCACATCAGGTGGGCGCTTCTGGCCAGTTCGTCATCGTTGGTGATGATCGCGCCGCCTTCGATCGTGTGAAACAGTTTGGTGGCATGAAAGCTCAGGGTGCTGATATCGCCATGGTTGAGCACCGACTGGCCTGCATGGCGCACGGCAAATGCATGTGCGCCGTCATAGATCACCTTGAGCTTATGTTCACGGGCAATTTGCTGAATGGCTTCTACGTCGCAAGGATTGCCAAACACGTGGGTGCCCACGATTGCTGTGGTGTCTTCGACGATGCTGCGTTTGATGTGTTGCGGCGAGATATTCCAGGTGTCCGGATCAATATCGGCAAAGACCGGGCGAATACCTTCCCATTGCAGCGAGCTGCTGGTGGCGACGAAACTGAATGGCGTTGTAACGGCGCTGCCGCTCAACCCCAGAGCCCGATAGGCAACCTGCAGGGCCAGGGTGCCATTGTTGGTCAGAATAATGTGTTTGACGCCCAGATAGTCCTTGAGCCGGTCCGTCAGTTCCCTGGCCAGCGGGCCGTGATTGGTCAGCCAGCCACGGGCGTAGATACCTTCTACGTAGCGTTTGAACTGGTCGATATCACCCAGATACGTCTTGGTCACATTAATCATCGAAGCCTCCATGTTTCTCTGAATCGGGGTGTTGCCGAGTGGGTGACCGGACATCTTTTTTTGCGTGCAGGCGCTGCATTGCTTCAGGCAACGCTACCGCCACACCGAACGTGTTCAGCACTTTAAAAATAGAATGGGGAGTCAACAGACATCCGCCGACGCCTGATGAGCACCGTGGAAATAACTGACAGCGTGGGACGGAACAGCGGTCGACTTCGGCTTGATTATCCCGACGCTATGCTCTGCGGCATGTGCGTGACAACGGAATGCGCCTGACGGTCCTATATATCGGTGGCGGCAGGGTATCTGTCGAATTGTTTCGTCAGCTTTCTGTTATATTTTTGATAAATGGTCGAGCAGATTTTATAACTATATGATTTATAAGGGTGTCAAAAAAATATCATCCTCCATGTGTATTTAAATGACACGCTGAACGCGCTCTGCAAGACGACAATAAGTCATCGGATTTTACAATATCGGCCTGCTTATATTTCTAATTGTTATATATAAATATTAATTGATAATTTTTGGTTCTATCTGGTTTGGTGCATGATCGTGTTCACAGACTGCAAGCAGGAGAACGAACATGAAAGAGCCAGCGCTGTATTTTGATTACGCCGCCACTACACCTGTGGACGAGCGTGTTATCAGGGTCATGGTTGATTGTCTGGGTGTGGCAGGCAATTTTGGCAACCCTGCATCCAGCGCTCATTCATTCGGACAAAAGGCCCGCGTTGCGGTAGAGATTGCCCGTGAGCAGGTCGCCCATCTGGTAGGTGCTCAGGCTTCGCAGATCATCTGGACCTCCGGTGCCACCGAATCCAGCAATCTGGCACTCAAGGGCGTGGCTCAAGAGCGCGCGAAGAGGCAGGCAGCATTCGCCGGAGGCAGGTCCGGCCATTTCATCACCAGTCAGATCGAACACAAGGCAACCCTTGATACTGCCCGGCAACTTGAGGAAGAGGGCGTCGAGGTTACCTGGCTGGCACCGGACAGCGATGGCCTGATCAGCGCCGACGCGGTCAGTGCTGCTTTGCGCGATGATACGTTTCTGGTCTCGCTGATGCTGGTCAACAACGAACTGGGTACGGTCAACGACATCGCGGAAATCGGCAGGCGGGTACGGGCCCACGGCGCGTTGTTGCATGTCGACGCTGCGCAGGGCGCTGGCAAGTTGCCGATTGACTTGAGCCAGCTTGAAGTAGATCTGATGTCGCTTTCTGCACACAAAATCTATGGGCCCAAAGGGATTGGCGCGCTGTATGTCGGCCCGCGCGCGCAGCAACGGGTTCTCGCCCAGATTCACGGGGGCGGGCACGAATGTGGGCTGCGCTCCGGTACCCTGGCGACGCATCAGATTGCCGGGATGGGCGCGGCCTTTGCCCTGGCGGCCGAAGTGCTTGAAGAAGAGGTTGTTGAAATACAGCGGCTCAATCGCCTTCTTTGTGAGCGACTGGCTGATATTCCGGGGGTGTGTATCAACGGCAGTCCCACCCAGCGGATTGCCCACACCCTCAGTTTTACGTTTACCCACAACGATCTCGACATAGCAGCGCTGGGCGACAGACTTGCCTTCTCTTCCACCTCGGCCTGTAACTCGGCGAAGAACCTGCCTTCACATGTCCTGCTGGCTCTGGGACTGAGTCCGCAGGCTGCCGGCCAGACCATACGCCTGAGCCTGGGGCGCTACACGCGTGATCAGGATATCGAGCGTGCGGCCGAGTCGATTCATGCCTGTCTGATTCAGCCAGCGTTTTGGGCGGTTGCTCAGTCTCGATGAGTGCTCCATTATCTGAACCGGTGAAAGCAGTCAATTTCCGGGTCAGCAGGAGAGTCAATGAGCACGCAATCCAATGCCAGTTCAGAAGTGGCAGAACGTTTGGCGCAAACCCGCGCCTTGATGAGCAGGGAGCGCATCGATGCCTATCTGGTGCCGTCAGCGGATCCGCACCTCTCCGAATACCTGCCCGGCTATTGGCAGGGGCGCCAGTGGCTGTCGGGTTTTCACGGCTCGGTCGGTACACTGATCATTACCCAGGACTTTGCAGGCATATGGGCTGACAGTCGCTATTGGGAGCAGGCAACCAAGGAACTGGCAGGTAGCGGTATCGAACTGGTAAAACTGTTGCCGGGCCAGCAGGGTCCGCTTGAATGGCTGGCAGACGAAGCCAAAGCCGAAAGTGTGGTTGCCGTTGACGGGGCGGTCCTGGCCGTTGCCTCTTCGCGCACCCTTGCAAGCAGGCTTTACGCGCGCGGCGCCCGCCTGCGTACGGATATCGATCTGCTCACCGAGCTTTGGCAGGATCGTCCTGCCTTGCCGTCTCACCCAATCTACGAACACTTGCCCCCTCAGGCATCTCTGGACCGTGCTGAAAAACTGGCTCGTGTTCGCCAGATCGTTGCCGAGCGAAACGCTGACTGGCACTTCATCGCAACACTGGATGACATAGCCTGGCTGTTCAATCTGCGTGGCGCTGACGTTTCCTATAATCCGGTTTTCATCGCCTTCGCCCTGATCGGCCCGCATAGCGTCACGCTGTTCTTGGACTCACGGAAAGTGCCGGACTCGGTGCGTTCGCGTCTGGAGCGCGACGGTATCAATCTCATGGAGTACACGCAGATTGGCGCAGCCTTGCGCGAGCTGCCGAAAGACGCACGACTGCTGGTTGATCCGGCGCGTGTTACCTGCGGCTTGCTCGATTACCTGGACAGTGAAGTCACGCTGGTCGAAGGGCTTAATCCGAGTACGCTGCTGAAGTCGCAAAAAACCGAGACCGATGCCGGTCATATCCGTCAGGCAATGGAGCAGGATGGTGCGGCGCTCTGTGAGTTCTTCGCCTGGCTGGACAGCGCGCTGGGACGTGAGCCCATCAGCGAAATGACGATTGATGAAAAGCTTACTCAGGCACGGGAGCGACGTCCTGGATATGTTTCACCCAGCTTTGCAACTATTGCAGGTTTCAATGCCAACGGTGCGATGCCGCATTACCGTGCGACTGAAGCGGAGCATGCGCAGATCGAAGGTGATGGCTTGCTGTTGATCGACTCGGGCGGTCAATACCTTGGCGGCACCACCGATATCACGCGCATGGTTGCTATCGGCACGCCGAGTGCCGAGCAGAAGCACGACTGTACTCGGGTTCTCAAAGGCGTTATCGCGTTATCGCGCACTCATTTTCCCAAGGGCATTCTGTCGCCGTTGCTGGATGCCATTGCCCGGGCGCCAATCTGGAGTGAAGGCGTCAACTACGGTCATGGCACCGGGCATGGTGTCGGGTATTTTCTGAACGTCCATGAAGGGCCACAAGTCATTGCCTATCAGGCACCTGCAACGCCGCAGACGGCCATGCTGCCGGGCATGATCACGTCCATTGAACCCGGTACTTACCGGCCCGGACGGTGGGGTGTGCGCATCGAAAACCTGGTGATTAACCAGGAAGCAGGCACTACCGAGTTTGGCGAGTTCCTGCGCTTTGAAACCCTGACACTGTGCCCGATCGATACGCGTTGCATCGAGGTCTCGATGTTGAACGAGGAAGAGCGCACCTGGCTGAACGATTACCACGCTCAGGTTCTCGCGAGGTTAAGCCCTCTACTGCAGGGTACAGCGCTGTTGTGGTTGCAGGCACGCACGGTTGCTGTCTGATCTTGGATGGATCGAAGCGAGTTGCCGCAGGCTCAGTCCTGCGGTAACGGATCCGTCAGTGGTGTGCTTTTTCTACAGACAATGATCATGCTGCGGCTGGTATAACCAGCGGGGTTGAGGCCGAACGGATAGTCTTCCGGCTCTTCTGTGGCATCGCCCGATTTTGCGATGACCTTGAACGTCCTTGACGCACAGGCGTTGGTCGCAAGCTCATAGCATTTGGCCCAGGAAGACGTCAGGCCGGAGCAGTTGATGTGAATGCCGCGCTTGCTTTGCTTGACGGGCTTGGATGTAGCTGCACAACCTGCCACAGCCAACATGGCCAATGCGATAAAAATGTATTTCATTCCTTTCCTTAGCGGGCCATTGCTGATCGCGATCCATCCGGTTGACTGGATCATGAGTCGGTAAAACTGTGACGCAGAACTCTCGAACATGAGTAGGTCAGGCGTAAACATGGCGCATGCGCTCAACAAATGCTAGTGCCATATCGCTTCTTGACCTTGTGACTGCGTGGTCAGTTCAGTCGGCAGGGACCAATTGAGGTTTTGTGTTTGCAGAACCAAGGGTGGCGCCGATGGATGCGAAGATGATTGCGCCAATTGCCAGCCATTGGGTCAGTGAAAGGCTCTCGTGAAGAAACACCAGACCTGATAGCGCTGCGAAGACAGGTTCCAGACTTGCCAGCGTGCCGAATGTGCGCGCCGACATTCGCGTCAGGGCGATCATTTCCAGGCTGTAGGGCAGGGCGGTCGACAGAATGGCGACACCCAGTGCTGCCGGTATCAGTGATATGTCCAGTAATGCAGAGCCTGCGTGTATCACGCCGACAGGTCCGATGAAGAGTGCGGCAATCATCACGCCAAGCGCGGCGGTCTGTACGCCGTTGTCTGCACCTGCCTTATGCCCGAACACTATATAAGCGGCCCAGCACACCCCGGCCCCGAGAGCATAAGCAGCGCCGACCAGATCAATCGCTTCGTTCGAGGTCCCGAGGGGGATCAATAGTAATAAGCCGATGACTGCCAGAGAAACCCATAGGAAATCGATGGGCTTGCGCGAAGACAGCAGAGCTACAGCCAGTGGGCCGGTGAACTCCAGCGCGACCGCGATTCCCAGAGGTACAGTCTGCAACGACATATAGAAGAGGAGGTTCATGCTGCCCAGCGCAATGCCATAGATCACCACAGTGCGTAGCGATTTTGCGGTCAGATTCGCTCGCCACGGGCGCAGGATGGCGATAAGGATAAGGCTCGCAAATACCAGCCTCAAGGTCGTGGTGCCTTGCGCGCCCACTACGGGGAAAAGACTCTTTGCCAGCGACGCGCCGCTTTGAATGGAGATCATGGCGATCATCAGCAGCCCCAAAGGGAAAAGGGCGGCCGCTATAGTGTGGGGTTTCTCAGACATTTCGGTTGTACATCCTGGGGGTGATCCGGGTGCTGGTAAGCGGACATGATGCGCAACAATCGATGCGTGGGCAATATATTGCGCAATCTT
>NZ_CP076652.1:0-3700000 GCF_020917325.1 Pseudomonas savastanoi | reverse complement strand
AAAGTAGGTCTTAGTGATCCGGTGGTTCTGTATGGAAGGGCCATCGCTCAACGGATAAAAGGTACTCCGGGGATAACAGGCTGATACCGCCCAAGAGTTCATATCGACGGCGGTGTTTGGCACCTCGATGTCGGCTCATCACATCCTGGGGCTGAAGCCGGTCCCAAGGGTATGGCTGTTCGCCATTTAAAGTGGTACGCGAGCTGGGTTTAGAACGTCGTGAGACAGTTCGGTCCCTATCTGCCGTGGACGTTTGAGATTTGAGAGGGGCTGCTCCTAGTACGAGAGGACCGGAGTGGACGAACCTCTGGTGTTCCGGTTGTCACGCCAGTGGCATTGCCGGGTAGCTATGTTCGGAAAAGATAACCGCTGAAAGCATCTAAGCGGGAAACTTGC
Organism: Pseudomonas savastanoi; assembly: GCF_020917325.1. Lineage (NCBI taxonomy): Bacteria > Pseudomonadati > Pseudomonadota > Gammaproteobacteria > Pseudomonadales > Pseudomonadaceae > Pseudomonas > Pseudomonas savastanoi. Next base: position 3,699,604 of record NZ_CP076652.1, on the reverse strand, counting down.
CTCAAGATGAGATCTCACTGGAACCTTGAGTTCCCTAAAGGGCCGTCGAAGACTACGACGTTGATAGGTTGGGTGTGTAAGCGCTGTGAGGCGTTGAGCTAACCAATACTAATTGCCCGTGAGGCTTGACCATATAACACCCAAGCAATTTGAGTCGAACGACCAGATTGCGGTGACTGTGAAGACGACACGAACCGAAAGTTTGCGTCACAACCGCACCGAGCTATCACATACCCGATTTGCTGAAGCGCGCCGCACGGCACGATTCGGTACCCGAATTTCTTGACGACCATAGAACATTGGAACCACCTGATCCCATCCCGAACTCAGTAGTGAAACGATGTATCGCCGATGGTAGTGTGGGGTTTCCCCATGTGAGAGTAGGTCATCGTCAAGATTAAATTCCAGAAACCCTCATCGCTTACGCGTTGAGGGTTTTTGTTTTTGGGGCACGTTAAAGTCTTTTTCGTACCGTGCAGATACAAAAAAACCACCTGGTCGAGGTGGTTTTTTATTTTCCGGGAGAATCAATCCCCGCGGTATTCGCACCCGCTGGTGCAGGTCTCGTGAATACGAACGGCGGACAGCTCCGGCAGCAGAGGCTTCAGCTCATCCCAAATCCATTTCGCCAGGTTTTCGCTGGTTGGATTCTCAAGGCCGGGGATGTCATTCAGGTAATTATGATCAAGGCGTTCGTACAGCGGTTTGAAAATAGCCTTGATTTCCGAAAAGTCGCGGATCCAGCCTGTGTGAGGATCAACCTTGCCAGCCAGATGAATGCCGACACGAAACGAATGGCCGTGCAGACGTCCACACTTGTGACCCTCTGGTACGTGAGGGAGGCGGTGTGCTGACTCGAAGGTAAACTCTTTGAAGATTTCCACTGTGTATTGGCCCCGGAAAAATGGCGATCGCAGACGCGATAAATGCAATCGACGAGTTTAACAGCAATGGCCTGAAACTCCATGCAGGGCTTGTGTGTGACGATTCTTTCAGGTGCGATTGATGGCACTCGGCCAGATATATTCAGTTTGAGTTAAGTTGTACGGGGTAAGGTAAACGCCATAGAAGCATCGACCGCTATGGACACCTCCAACAATGAAAACGCTGACAACCCTGCTGGCGGCCCTGACATGTGTTCTGACTTCATGTGTCATCCAGGCGCGTGGTGTCGACCCGCAGGAGGTATTGCGCCTCAGTAACGCGGGCACTCTCCAGTCGGCTGAAAAACTCGATGCAAACGCCCTCAGCAAGCACCCTGGTGCCAGTATTCTTGATACACAGTTCAAGAATATATACGGCAGGTACGTTTACAATGTCGAGCTGCGTGACAAGCACGATGTTGAGTGGGTTCTCGAAATAGACGCCGCTACGGGCCAGGTCTACAGGAATCATCAGGATAACTAATGAATGTCGACAAGCGTCTCTGTGTCATCCTTGGTTTGAGTCTGACCTGCTCTTTTGTCTATGCCAGGGATCTGAATCAGGATGAAGCGCTCAGTCTGCGGCAGCGTGGGGTGATACTGCCTCTCGAACAGTTTATCGAGCGCGCGCTGGGTCTTCATCCCGGCGCTCGCTTGCTGGAGGCTGAGCTTGAGGAAAAAAATAACATGTACGTGTATGAATTCGAGTTGCTGACCCCACAGGGTGTTGTCCGTGAGCTCAAGTTCGATGCGCGCGATAGCCGATTGCTGAAAGACGAGGATGATGACTGATGCGCCTGCTCCTGGTTGAAGACCATGTTCCCCTCGCAGATGAGTTACTCGCTGCGCTGGGGCGGCAAGGTTATGCGGTCGACTGGCTGGCTGACGGTCGTGACGCAGTTTATCAAGGCGCAACCGAGCCCTACGACCTCATTGTTCTGGATCTGGGGTTGCCCGGCATGCCCGGGCTTGAGGTTCTCCAGCAATGGCGTGGCAAGGGCCTGGCTACCCCGGTACTGATTCTGACGGCACGAGGTTCGTGGTCAGAGCGTATAGAAGGCTTGAAGGCGGGGGCCGATGATTACCTGACCAAACCTTTTCATCCTGAAGAACTGCAGTTGCGTATTCAGGCCCTGTTGAGGCGTTCTCACGGGCTTGCCAACCAGCCAACCCTGGAGTCTGCCGGCCTTAATCTGGATGAAGGTCGCCAGAGTGTCAGCCGGGATGGCGTTGATATCCAGCTCACGTCTGCAGAGTTTCGTCTGCTGCGCTATTTCATGCTCCACCCTGGACAGATTCTCTCCAAAAGCCATCTCTCTGAGCACTTGTACGATGGCGAAAACGAGCGTGACTCCAATGTCATCGAGGTCCATGTCAATCACCTGAGGCGCAAACTGGGCCGCGCAGTGGTCGAGACCCGCCGTGGCCAAGGCTACCTATACGGCGGAGCCGGAGGTTGAAATCCATACAACGGCGTCTGAGCCTGGGTCTTATCGCCGTTATGGTCGTTGTCGGCCTGGTGATGGCGCAGACCAGTCTCTGGCTGTTTGAAGTGGGCCTGCAGCGCTATCTGGAGTCGGGCTTACGCAACGAGAGCGAGAACCTGCTGGTGGCGCTGGTCCGAGGTCCTGCCGGGCTGCAACTGGATGACCATCGCTTGTCGGGTGCTTATCAGCGCCCGCTGTCCGGCCACTATTTCCGCATGGACTTGCCGCAGGGCCACTGGCGCTCCCGTTCTTTGTGGGATTTTGAGCTGCCTCAGCCTGGAGTGGGGTTGCACGCTAACCTTGAACTTGGCAAGACCGGGCAGTCGCTGTTGATGCTGACCAGCGAATACCGAAAGTTCGGCAAGCAGATTTCAATTACCGTCGCTCAGGATTACACGCCGGTCAGGGCGAGCTTTCGTCTCATGCAGCAGATCGGGCTAGGACTCGGCCTCGCAGCTCTGATCCTGGTGCTGGTTTTGCAGCGCATCACAGTGCGCAGGGCGCTTCGGCCTCTGGAAACCGTTCGCGAGCAGATCTTCCAGCTTCAACAGGGTCAGCGTTCGCAACTGGACAATCAGGTGCCCCTTGAGCTTGAGCCCCTTGTGGCTCAGATCAACCATCTGCTTGCGCATACTGAAGACAGTCTGAAACGCTCACGCAATGCACTGGGCAATCTGGGGCATGCCTTGAAGACACCACTTGCGGTATTGCTCAGCCTGGCCCTCAGTGGACAGCTGGACGGCAACCCCGCACTGCGCAAGACGTTGCAGGAGCAATTGGAAAATATCCGTCTGCGTCTGGAGCGTGAACTCAATCGGGCCCGTCTTTCCGGGGACGCGCTGCCCGGAGCCCGCTTCGACTGTGATGCCGAACTGCCCGGGCTGTTTTCTACGTTGGGCATGATTCATGGTGCCCACCTTCATTTGGTCAACGATGTTGAAGCAGGCATGCATCTGCCGTGGGACCGGGAGGATATCCTCGAACTGCTGGGCAACCTTCTGGACAACGCCTGCAAGTGGGCCGACAGCGAAGTGCGTCTGAGCATTCTCAGTCAGGCTCAGGGCTTCAGCCTGCTGGTGGACGATGACGGGCCCGGTATTCCGGAGTCGCAGCGCGCAGAGGTGTTCAGCCGTGGCGCTCGCCTTGACGAGCAGATTACCGGTCATGGCCTTGGCCTGGGGATTGTGCGCGATATCGTCGAGGCCTGGGGCGGCCAACTGCAATTGCAGGAGAGCCCCGCTGGGGGCCTTCGCGTACGCATTGATCTTCCCGAGCGCACCGCTCCATAAGTTGTCAGCCTGTAACTTTCAGAGTCTTCATACAAAAAAATACGCTGGGTCTTAATGTCCGTCGGATACCGCCGATAACCTGATAGGTATCTCTGACTCATAAAAATAACCATAAGGCCACTCCTATGCGTCTCAGTCTGAAAGCCAAGGTTCTGTCGCTGGCAGTCATGCCGATTCTGATATTTGCGCTGGTGATCAGTGCCACCACGGTGTTCATGCTGCACCGGCAGGCAGAGCGCGAGGTCAGTGATACGCGAGAGCGTCTGCTCTCTGAAGCCAAGGCAACGTTGCAGAACTACGTTGCGATCGCCATGACGGCCATCAAGCCGCTTTACGAGGCTGCAGCGCCGGGTGATGAAACTGCGCGCGCTAATGCGATCAAGCTGCTTTCCTCCATCAGTTATGGCAAGGATGGTTATATCTTTGGCTATGACTCTCAGGTAATCCGTATATTCCGTAGCAACAGTCCTGATGGCGTCGGCAAGAGTTTCAATGACGCCCGCGATGCTAACGGGGTCTACATCAACCGCGAACTGGTGGCGGTCGGCAAGGCGGGCACTCACTATGTGATGTACTCCTCGGCCCTGCCTGGCAAGACTGAACCTGTGCCCAAGATCGGCTACACGGATTATCTGCCGAAGTGGGATCTGATCATCGGTTCTGCCGTCAATATCGACGGCATTGACGCTAAAGTTGCTGAAGTCAGGCAGAACGTCGAAGCACGTCTGAAGGAAATGCTGTACAGCATTTTGGGTATCACCGTCCTGGTGCTGGTCATCATTGGCGTCATCGGGATATTGATGGCCGGCACTCTGCTACGTCCGCTCGGTTTGATGAAAAACAACCTGGATGACATCGCCGCGGGTGAAGGCGATCTGACTCGGCGTCTGGCCATTACCAGTAATGACGAGCTTGGTGATCTGGCTGGTTCGTTCAACCGGTTTGTCGACAAGATCCACGGTATGGTTCGTCAGGTCAGCGAAATGACCGGGCAACTCAATGGCCTGGTCGGAGAAGTGTCATCCCAGGCACAGCGCTCGGAAACCGCCATGGACCGTCAGCGCCACGAAACAGATCAAGTGGCGACCGCAATCAATCAGATGTCGGCTGCGGCTCAAGAGGTTGCCAAGAGCGCGCAGGGTGCTTCCGTGGCTGCTCAGCAGACCGACGAACAAGGGCGCGCCGCCAAGCGCGTTGTGGATGGCAGTATCAGACAGATTCATGCATTGGTAGACGACATCCGCAAAAGTGGCTCGTCACTGGATGTTCTGCAAAAGGACGTTTCTTCGATCGTCAGCGTACTGGGTGTTATTCGCTCTATCGCCGAACAAACCAACCTGCTCGCACTCAATGCCGCCATCGAGGCCGCGAGGGCAGGGGAAGCAGGGCGCGGTTTTGCCGTGGTTGCCGACGAGGTCCGGGCGTTGGCCAGCCGGACCCAGCAAAGCACGCAGGAAATTCAAGGGATGATCGACCGTCTGCAGCAGGGCACTCAGGAGGCCGTCACGGCAATGCGCCGTTCCAGCGAAGCTGGCGACGGGACCTCTGCGCAAGCCAACGAAGCAGGCACATCGCTGGTGACCATCGGTGAGTTGATTGCGACGATCAACTCGATGAACGCGCAAATCGCCAGCGCAGCGGAAGAGCAGACGGCGGTTGCCGAAGAAATCAATCGCAGCGTTCACCAGATTGCAGGTGCAGTTGAAAGCGTCGCCGATGAAACCCGGCAAAGCGCACAGACCTCACGCAGCCTTGCCGAACTGGGCTCGCGCCTTGACAGTCTGGTCGGTCAGTTCCGTGTCTGATGCCTGCGTGGCAGGGGCGCTGACGTCCGCAACAGCCTGCGCCTGCCACCGCGGTCATATTGCCTTCGTAGAAGATGGCACTCGTACGTTCAAGTGCTGACTAAGCTCTAGACCGGGCGCGAGGCGCGGTCTACTGACATGGACAGGACATGAACGAAACCACGTTGCAATACAAAACCCTCATTATGCTATTGGTGCTGGTCACCATTGCCTTCATATGGATTTTGCTACCGTTTTACGGCGCAGTATTCTGGGCGGTCATTCTCGGAATCATCTTTGCGCCTGTGCAGCGCAGGTTGCAGATCAAGTTCAACTGGTCACGCAATCTTACCTCCCTGTGCACCCTGACAATCTGTCTGGTGATTGCGATTCTGCCAGTGATCGTCATCAGCGCCTTGCTGGTTCAGGAGGGCACCACGCTGTACAAGAATGTCGAGACCGGGCAGCTGGATATTGCCGGTTATCTCGCCGAGTTCAAGGATCTGCTGCCGCACTCGATTCAGGCACTGCTCGACCGTCTGGGCATGGGCGACCTTGAAGGATTACGCGACAAGATCACCAAAGGGGCAATGCAGGGCAGTCAGTATCTGGCGACTCAAGCGTTCAGTTTTGGCCAAGGCACCTTCGATTTCGTGGTGAGTGTGTTCATCATGCTGTACCTGCTGTACTTCTTCCTGCGAGATGGGCAGGAGCTGGTACGCAAGATACGTACGGCCTTTCCATTGGGCGAACAGCAGAAGCGTCGTCTGCAACTCAAGTTCACTCGAGTGGTACGTGCCACCGTCAAGGGCAACGTGGTGGTCGCGGTAACGCAAGGTGCGCTGGGCGGTTTTATCTTCTGGGCGCTGGACATCCCGAGTGCGTTGCTGTGGGCAGTGATCATGGCCTTCCTGTCGCTGTTGCCCGCTGTGGGGGCGGGGATTGTCTGGGCTCCGGTGGCTGTCTACTTCCTGCTCAGCGGCATGATCTGGCAAGGTGTGGTGCTGGGGTTGTTCGGTGTTTTCGTGATCGGTCTGGTGGATAACGTGCTGCGTCCGATCCTGGTGGGCAAGGACACGAAAATGCCGGACTACCTGATCCTGATTTCAACGCTGGGCGGTATGTCGGTCTTTGGTCTGAACGGCTTTGTGATAGGGCCTCTGGTGGCTGCGCTGTTCATCTCCAGCTGGGGGTTGTTCAGCGGTGCCAAGAAGCCGATGAAGCTGCCGGGCTAGTTTTCCAGAGACAAAAAAAACCCTGCTGAATGGCAGGGTTTTTTGTTTCTGGATGATCAGCCTGCTACGTGCAGACCGGCATTGACCACCAGATCGAGCAGCAGTTGCGGGTACACGCCCAGCACGAAGGTCAGGATCGCGACGGCCAGCAACATTACGCCGCCAGTGCGCTGCGCCCAGTTGATCGCTGCGTCGTGGCGTGGAAGCTTGTTGTCGACCAGATACATGGTGACCATCACTCTCAGGTAATAGAACACGCCAATGGCGCTACCGATCACCAGTGCTCCGATAAGCCACCACAGTTGCGACTCGACACCGGTGGCAATGATGTAGAACTTGCCGATGAAGCCTGCGGTAAGCGGGATACCTGCCAGCGAGAGCATCATCAGGGTCATGACTGCCGTCAGGTACGGACGACGCCAGAACAGCCCGCGGTATTCGAACATCGCATCGGCATCACGTCCGCTGTAAGGCGAAGACATCATGGTGATCACGCCGAAGCTGCCCAGCGAGGTCAGCACGTAAGTTGCCAGATAGACACCAATCGCCTCGACCGCCATGCCTTTGCTGGCCACCAGCGCAATCATCAGGTAACCGAAGTGCGCAATGGACGAGTAACCCAGCAGACGCTTGAGGTTGGTCTGAGTCAGCGCCAGCAGGTTGCCGACCAGAATCGACGCTACGGCAATGACTGCCAGTACGTCGTGCAGGACGCCACTGCTGGCTGCCGGTGAAATCTGGAACAGACGCACCAGCACGGCAAACACTGCCACCTTGCTGGCCGTAGCCAGGAAGGCCGCTACCGGCGCAGGAGCGCCTTCGTAAACGTCCGGGGTCCACAGGTGGAAAGGTACCAGCGACAGTTTGAATGCAAGCCCTACAACCATCATACCCAGACCCAGGCTGGCAATCGGGCTTGGCATCCCTGTCGCGGCAATGGCTTTGCCAATACCTTCGAAGCTCAGCGAGCCAGCTTCTGCGTACAGCAGCGCCATGCCGAACAGCAGGAACGCTGAACCTGCAGCCGATAGCACCATGTACTTGATGCCGCCTTCCAGCGAACGCTTGTTGAAGAAGGCATACGCCACCAGACCGTAGACCGGCACCGAGAGCAGCTCCAGACCAATGAACAGCCCGGCCAGGTGTTGAGCACTGACCAGCACCAGACCACCGGCAGCTGCCAGCAGGATCAGCAGGTAAAGCTCTTCACGATTGCCTGGATAACCTGCCTTGCCGTCACCCAGATAGGCGTGTGCCATGGTCACACAGGCCAGGGTAGAGGCAAGGATGATCGCCATGTACAGGCAGGCAAAGTTATCGATGTGCAGCAGTGGTGTCACAACCAGTGGGGCAACTTTCAGTGCCGGATAGATCGACAGCAGGGCCAGGTTGAGACCTGCTACTGAAAGCAGGAACGTTTGCGAGTGATTGCGGCGCCATGCGATCGCCAGCATCACCACTACAACGGTGAGGCTGGTGATCAGCAGTGGCGCAAGCGCAATAAAGTGTTGAATCGTCAGGTCCATAGCGCTCTTACCGGGCCGAAGCGAGTTGAGTGAAGGCAGTGCCTAGCCATTGCTGCACGCCGTGCATGGTCGCTGCCGATGTGTCGAGGAAAGGCTGCGGGAAAACCCCGAGCACGACCAGCAACACCGCAAGGCCCAGCACCATGATCATTTCACGTCCGTCCATGCCCTTCAGAACCTCGTCGGACTTCGACGGGCCGAAGTAGGCGCGGTGGATCATGATCAGCGAGTAGACAGAACCAAATACAAGACCGGAGGTGGCGATCGCCGTGATCCATGGTGAGCTGGCGAAGCTGCCCAGCAGAATCAGGAACTCGCCGACGAAGTTGCCAGTCCCCGGCAGACCCAGAGAGGCGGCGGCAAAGAACAGGCTGATGGCCGGGATGTAGGCGATACGCGACCACAGGCCGCCCATCTCGCGCATGTCACGAGTATGCAGGCGCTCGTACAGCTGACCACTGAGAATGAACAGTGCCGCAGCCGACAGGCCGTGGGCAATCATCTGGATCAGTACGCCTTGCAGCGCTTGCTGGCTGCCGGAGTAGATGCCGATCAGTACAAAGCCCATGTGAGAAACGCTGGAGAACGCAATCAGGCGCTTGATATCGGTCTGGGCAAACGCGAGGAATGCGCCGTAGAAGATACCGACCAGGCCCAGCGTCATTGCAATCGGTGCGAACTCGGCCGATGCGTTGGGGAACAGCGGCAGGGCGAAACGCAACAGGCCGTAGGCAGCGGTCTTCAGCAGGATACCTGCCAGGTCGACAGAACCGGCAGTCGGTGCCTGGGCATGCGCATCCGGCAGCCAGGAGTGCAACGGAACCACTGGCAGCTTCACGGCAAAGGCAATAAAGAAGCCCAGCATCAGGATGTATTCGGTACCCGGTGCCAGTTTGGTCTTCAGCAGGTCAGCGTAGGCAAAGGTGATCACGCCTGTCTGATTGAAGTGCACCAGCACCAGCCCCAGGATCGCCACCAGCATGATCAGGCCGCTGGCCTGAGTGAAGATGAAGAACTTGGTTGCGGCGTAGATACGAGTCTTCTTGCCGTCCGAAGAGCTGTGACCCCAGAGCGCGATGAGGAAATACATCGGCACCAGCATCATTTCCCAGAAGAAGAAGAACATGAACAGGTCGATGGCCAGGAACACGCCCACGACACCGCCCAGAATCCACATCAGGTTAAGGTGGAAGAAACCGACCTTGCGCTGGATTTCCTTCCACGAGCACAGCACCGACAGCACACCCAGAAGGCCGGTCAGCAGGATCATCAGCAGCGACAGACCATCGAGTGCCAGATGCACGTCGATGCCGAAGCGGGTGATCCACGGGTGGTGAAATTCCAGGGCCCAGGTCGGGTCGGCACCAGGCACCGGCGCGTAGCCGAAATTGCCGGTAGCCCACAGCCAGAGGCCGATAACCAGTTCGAGGGTCATTGTCAGCAGCGCGATCCAGCGCGGCAGGGTAGAGCCGAAGCGCTCACCCAGCCAGCACAGCAGGCCGCCGATAAAGGGGATCAGGATTAGCCAAGGCAGAATCATGACGGGCTCAATTCCTTTCGCAAATTCGCAAGGTTCATGTCAGACCGCAACCAGAACGACGGCACCAAGTACCAGAACGGCACCCACGGCGATCGAGGCAGCATACCAACGCAGCTGGCCGGTCTCGGTACGGCTCATAGTGTTATGACCGCCTTTGACCAGACGTGGGATCAAGCCGATGGTGCGGTCGAACGGATCGCTACGCAGCACATGACTGATCGCCAGATAAGGTTTGACGAACAGCTTGTCGTAGATCCAGTCGAAGCCCCAGGCAGCGAACCACCAGGCCGACAGGAAGCGGCCTGGACCACTGTTGGCGATTGCCGTTGCCAGGCGGCGCTTGCCGAGAAACAGCAGCGCTGCCAGCAGGATACCGGCCAGGGCGATGGCGCCAGAGGCGATTTCCAGGCTGTGTTTGGCTTCGCCACCGGCGTGGCCAACGCTCTGCGGTAGAACACCTGCCAGTGGCGGGGTGATCAGCGCGCCAATGAACGTCGACAGCACGATCAGTACCGACAGCGGCAACCAGTGAGCAATACCGTGACCTGCGTGTGCTTCGGTCTTGGCTTCACCGTGGAACGCGATGAAGATCAGACGGAAGGTGTACAGCGACGTCATGAACGCGCCAACCAGACCGGCGTACAGCAGGCCATTGTTACCGCTGGCGAACGCTTCCCAGAGAATTTCGTCCTTGGAGTAGAAGCCTGCCGTCAACAGCGGCAGGGCAGCCAGTGCTGCACCGCCGACGATGAAGCTGGCGTAGGCCAATGGCAGTTTCTTCCACAGGCCGCCCATCTTGAAGATGTTCTGCTCGTGGTGGCAGGCAACGATCACCGCGCCGGAAGCAAGGAAGAGCAGCGCTTTGAAGAAGGCGTGGGTCATCAGGTGGAAGATCGCGCCTTCCCAGGCGCCAACACCCAGTGCCAGGAACATGTAACCGATCTGGCTCATGGTCGAGTAGGCGAGGATACGCTTGATGTCGGTCTGCACCAGTGCGGCGAAACCCGCCAGAACCAGCGTGACGCCGCCGACAATGCCGACCAGATGCAGTATGTCCGGTGCCAGTGCGAACAGGCCATGAGTACGCGCGATCAGGTAGACGCCCGCGGTAACCATGGTTGCTGCGTGAATCAGTGCCGAAACCGGTGTAGGACCGGCCATCGCATCTGCCAGCCAGGTTTGCAGTGGCAGTTGTGCCGATTTACCGACAGCACCGCCCAGCAGCATCAACGTTGCCAGCACGATCCAGAAATCGCCGACTTTGAAGTGCTCCGGTGCCTTGACCAGCAGTTCCTGCACATTGAGCGTACCCAACTGCTGGAACAGGATGAACAGGCCGATGGCCATGAACACGTCGCCGATACGCGTCACGATAAACGCCTTGAGTGCTGCGTTGCCGTTGTTGCGGTTGCTGTAATAGAAACCGATCAACAGGTAGCTGCACAGGCCCACACCTTCCCAACCGAAGTAGAGGAACAGCAGGTTGTCGCCCAGAATAAGGAACAACATGCTGGCAATGAACAGATTGGTGTAGGAGAAGAAACGCGAGTAGCCCGCTTCACCGCGCATGTACCAGGACGCAAACAGGTGGATCAGGAAGCCGACGCCAACCACTACGCCCAGCATCGTGACGGACAGACCGTCCAGATACAGCGCGAAGTTGGGCTGGAAGCCATCAACGTCCATCCAGCGCCACAGCACCTGGGTGTAGTGGCCACCTTCCGGCGGTGCCACGTTGAACTGCCAGATGACCCACGCCGTGACGATGGCTGAAAGGCCGATGGAGCCGACGCCAATGAGCGCCGCAAGGTTTTCCGATATGCGCCCACGAGAGAACGACAGCAGCAGAAAACCGATGAGGGGAAATACGAAAGTCAGAAAGAGAAGATTCATCCGCGCATCTCGCTGGCAGCATCGATATCGAGAGTGTGGAAGCGGCGATACAGTTGCATCAGGATCGCCAGGCCGATACTGGCCTCGGCTGCCGCAAGGCTGATCACCAGGATGAACATGACCTGCCCATCCGGTTGAGCCCAACGACTGCCGGCAACTACGAACGCCAGTGCAGAGGCGTTCATCATGATTTCCAGGCTCATCAAAACGAAGAGAATGTTACGGCGCACCATCAGGCCGACCAGACCCAGGCAGAACAGGACCCCGGCGACCGCCAGACCGTGCTCAAGAGGGATAGCATTCATTGGCTTGGCTCCTTGGCCTCGTTGCGGCCCAGATGGAATGCCGTGACGGCTGCAGCAAGCAGCAGCATCGAGGCGAGTTCCACCACCAGCAGATAAGGCCCGAACAGGCTGATGCCGACCGCCTTGGCGTCGACTGTGGTGTGACCGATTGCAGCGCCAGTCTGATTGGCGAACAGTACGTACAGCAACTCGGCCAGCAAAAGCGTGCCGAGAATCACCGGACCAATCCAGATGCCGGGTTTGAGCCATGCACGTTCCTGCTGAACCGAGGCTGGGCCGAGGTTCAGCATCATCACCACAAACACGAACAGGACCATGATCGCGCCCGCATAGGCAATGACTTCCAGCACACCGGCAAACGGCGCACCGAGGCTGAAAAAAGTCATGGCCACAGCGATCAGCGAGATGATCAGGTAGAGCAGGGCATGCACCGGATTCGTGTTGGTGATCACCCGCAGGGTGGACACAACAGCGATACCGGATGCGAAGTAGAAAGCGAATTCCATCTTTACTTCCTTAAGGCAGCAAGCTCTTGACGTTGATCGGCTCGGCTTCATTCTGTGCGGAGCCCTTGGGCTTACCGCCGATGGCCATACCGGCAACGCGATAGAAGTTGTAGTCAGGGTTCTTGCCGGGACCGGAGATCAGCAGATCTTCCTTCTCGTACACCAGATCCTGACGCTTGAAGTCGGCCATCTCGAAGTCCGGCGTAAGCTGGATCGCGGTAGTCGGGCAGGCTTCTTCACACAGGCCACAGAAAATGCAGCGCGAGAAGTTGATGCGGAAAAAGTCCGGGTACCAGCGTCCGTCTTCTGTCTCGGCCTTCTGCAGCGAAATACAGCCGACCGGGCATGCCACTGCACACAGGTTGCAGGCTACGCAGCGCTCTTCGCCGTCAGGGTCGCGGGTCAGAACGATACGGCCACGGTAGCGGGGCGGCAGATATACCTGCTCTTCGGGGTATTGCAGGGTGTCGCGTTTGCGGAAGCCGTGGCCGAAGACCATGACCAGGCTGCGCAACTGGGTACCTGTACCCTTAACGATGTCACCAATATATTTGAACATGAGTCAAATCCTCACTGAACCGAGCCTGCCGGTGTGTTCAACAACACAATCGCAGCAGTCACCAGCAAATTGATCAGGGTCAGCGGCAGACAGAACTTCCAGCTGAAATCCATGACCTGGTCATAACGCGGGCGCGGGATGGAAGCGCGCAGCAAGATGAACAGCATGATGAAGAACGCGGTTTTCAAGGCGAACCAGAAGAATGCCAGCGATGGCAGAATGTCGAACGGGCCGTGCCAGCCACCGAAGAACAGCGTGACCAGCAGCGCCGAGATCAAGATGATCCCGATGTATTCGCCCACGAAGAACATGCCCCATTTCATGCCGGCATATTCAATGTGGTAGCCGTCAGCCAGTTCCTGCTCGGCTTCCGGTTGGTCGAACGGGTGGCGGTGAGTCACCGCAACACCCGCGATGAAGAACGTACAGAAGCCGAAGAACTGCGGAATGATGAACCACAGGTTCTGCGCCTGATATTCAACGATGTCGCGCATGTTGAACGAGCCGACCTGAACCACGATGCCCATCAGCGCAAGGCCCATGAACACTTCGTAGGATACGGTTTGTGCCGAAGCACGCAGGCTGCCCAGCAGGGCGAACTTGTTGTTGCTCGACCAGCCGGCGAACAGCACCGCATACACCGACAGACCCGCCATGGCGAAGAAGAACAGCAGACCGATGTTCAGGTCCGCCACACCCCATGTCGGGGTAATCGGGATGACTGCAAAGGCAATCAACAAGGCGCTCATTGCAACAACGGGGGCCAGGGTGAAAATCACCTTGTCGGCGAACGGCGGATTCCAGTCTTCCTTGAAGAACATTTTCAGCATGTCGGCTGCAATCTGGAACATGCCGAACGGGCCTACTCGGTTCGGACCATAACGGTCTTGCCACCAACCCAGCAAACGACGTTCCACAAAGCTCAGCAGCGCACCGCAGACCACCACGGCCAGTAGCACGACAATGGCTTTGACGGCCGCAATGATTGCGTCGATCACATCAGGGGTAAACCAGGTCATTGCGCTGCCTCCTGCAGACCGTCAACGGATTTGCCGAAGATCGCTGGCGGAATGCCTGGCAGTCCTGCCGGCAATGCCACAAGGCCCGCGCCCAGTTCTTCGTTGATGCGCAACGGCAAGGTCAGCAATTCACCGCCAACGCTCAAGGAGAGCAGGGCACCGTCGTTGACACCCAGGCGATCGGCTTCGGATTTGGCCAGCGCCACATAAGCCTGCGGGATACGTTCCTGAACCGGAGCGGCCAGAGACGAGGTTTCGTCGCTGCCAAACAGGTGGAAGAACGGTACGACCTGCCAGGTGCCGCGCTCTGGCGAGAACGCACGTGGCACGCTGGAGAACCACGACAGACCATCGCCCTGGCTTTCGATCAGGCGAGTGCCCGGGTCGCCGGCGCGCAAGTGACCACCGACTTCGTCCTGGAACTTGTTCCAGGCCTGCGGTGAGTTCCAGCCCGGAGACCAGGCGAACGGCACTTGCTGACGAGGTTCGGCAGAACCTGAATAACCTTCCATGGAGAAGGAGAAAGCCGTGTCGTTGTCCTGCGAGGTGCGCGGCTCATGCACGCTGATGTTGGCGCGCATCGCCGTGCGACCACTGTAACGCAGTGGTTCACGAGCCAGTTTAAGGCCCTTGATCCGGAATGAGGCAGACGGCGCAGCGTTGACGATACCCGCCAGTTGCGGGGTGCTGCCGGCGCAGGCTTCGGTGACGTGATCGAGTTGCGTCCAGTCGACCGGCTTGTTCAGCAATGTGGCGCGCAGGGCATGCAGCCAGCGCCAGCCTTCGTGAACCAGAATGCTGGCATCCAGGTAGGTCGGATCGAACACCTGGAAGAAGCGCTGAGCGCGGCCTTCCTGGCTGACCAGCGTGCCGTCGCCTTCAGCGAAGCTGGCAGCTGGCAGGACCAGATGCGCACGATCACTGGTCGGGGTTTTCTGGTGGTCGGCGACGATCACGACTTTCGCAGCGCTCAGCGCAGCGTCGACAATTTTGGCGTCTACACGGCGATACAGATCGTTTTCCAGTACCACGATGGCGTCGGCCTGGCCGGAAATCACCGCTTGCAGAGCGGCATCGACAGAATCGCCACCAAACATCGCCAGACCCATGCTGTTGGCTTCCGGCACGATCAGGCTGATGGAGCCTTGCTTGTCACGCAGCTTCAAGGCCTTGGCAATGTTTGCCGCCGCCTCGATCAGCGCTGTCGAACCCAGCGAGCTGCCGGAAATGATCAGCGGACGTTTGGCCGCGAGCAGGGCATCGGCAATACGTTGCGCCAGTTCCAGCGCCTCGCTGTCCAGACCTTCTACGGCCGGGGCGCTGGCGTCCAGTGCATGGGCAACGGCGAAACCGATGCGAGCCAGGTCGTCAGGTGCAGCGTGCACGCATTCTTCTGCGATATCGTCGAGACGAGTCTCGGCGAGGCTGGCAATGAACAGCGGGTTAAGTTCGTGCTGGCCAATGTTCTTCACGGCAGCGTCGAGCCACGGCTGGACTTTCATCGCCGCAGCCATGTCTTCAGCCTTGCCTTTGACGGCTTGGCGCAAGCCCAGGGCCATACGTGCCGCCGTCTGGGTCAAGTCTTCGCCGAGCACGAAAATGGCATCGTGATCTTCGATGTCACGCAGGGTCGGGATCGGCAGCGGACTGTCGTTCAGCACCTTGAGGATCAGCCTGATACGCTCCAGCTCACCGGCTTCGATACCGCTGTAGAAATGCTCGGCGCCCACCAGCTCACGCAGTGCGTAGTTGCTTTCAAGGCTGGCGCGAGGAGAGCCGATACCAACGATGTTGCGACCGCGCAACAGGTCCGCCGCCTTGTCCAGTGCCTGGTCAAGGCTCAGTTTGACCTGGCCTTCAGCGAGCAGCGGCTGACGTGGACGGTCTGTGCGGTTGACGTAGCCATAGCCGAAACGGCCGCGGTCGCAGAGAAAGTACTGGTTGACCGAGCCGTTGTAGCGGTTTTCGATACGGCGCAATTCACCGTAACGCTCACCCGGGCTGATGTTGCAGCCGCTGGAGCAGCCGTGGCAGATGCTTGGCGAGAACTGCATGTCCCACTTGCGGTTGTAGCGCTCGGAGTGGGTCTTGTCGGTGAACACACCGGTCGGGCAGACCTCGGTGAGGTTGCCGGAGAACTCGCTTTCCAGCGTGCCGTCTTCAACGCGACCGAAGTAAACATTGTCGTGAGCGCCGTAAACGCCCAGGTCAGTGCCGCCTGCGTAGTCTTTGTAGAAGCGTACGCACCGATAACAGGCGATGCAGCGGTTCATCTCATGCGCGATGAACGGCCCCAGCTCCTGATTCTGGTGGGTACGCTTGGTGAAGCGATAACGGCGCTCGTTGTGGCCGGTCATCACCGTCATGTCCTGCAGGTGGCAGTGACCACCTTCCTCGCAGACCGGGCAGTCATGCGGGTGGTTGGTCATCAGCCATTCGACGACACTGGCCCGGAAGGCCTTGGACTCATCGTCTTCGATGGAGATCCAGGTGTTGTCAGTGGCTGGCGTCATGCAGGACATGACGATACGACCGCGTGTGTCGTTCTCGTCGGTGTACTGCTTGACCGCGCACTGGCGACAGGCGCCAACGCTGCCAAGGGCAGGGTGCCAGCAGAAATAAGGGATATCGAGGCCCAGCGACAGACATGCCTGTAACAGGTTGTCTGCACCATCGACTTCGAGCGCTTTGCCGTCTACGTGAATAGTAGCCATGGTTCAAAGGTCTTCGTTGGCCCGTTGTCAGCGGGCGTGGCTAATGGAATCTCGGTAGTACCCGTATCGTTCAGCCCGGAGGGCGTCAGCAGGTACGAGGACGGCAGCCCGAACAGCCGCCGGCCGTTGTGTCTTGTTATGCGCCGACCACGGTCGGACTTTTGCCCGGAACGAGTGTGGCTGCGCTGGCTGGCGCAATACCGGCTTCGAACTCCGAACGGAAATACTTGATCGCGCTGCCCAGCGGTTCAACAGCGCCCGGTGCATGGGCGCAGAAGGTCTTGCCTGGGCCGAGGAAGTTGACCAGACCCAGCAGGGTTTCGATATCCCCCGGCTGCCCCTGACCCTTCTCGATGGCACGAAGCATTTTCACGCTCCATGGCAAACCGTCGCGGCATGGGGTGCAGAAGCCGCAGGACTCCTGAGCGAAGAACTCTTCCATGTTGCGCAGCAGCGAGACCATGTTGACCGAATCGTCGACCGCCATCGCCAGACCGGTACCCATCCGGGTGCCGACCTTGGCAATACCGCCTGCGTACATCTGGGCATCCAGATGCTCCGGGAGCAGGAATCCGGTACCGGCGCCACCGGGTTGCCAGCACTTGAGCTTGAAGCCGTCGCGCATTCCACCGGCGTAGTCTTCGAACAGTTCGCGAGCCTGTACGCCGAAGGGTAGTTCCCACAAACCGGGGTTTTTGACCTTGCCGGAGAAACCCATCAGTTTGGTGCCGTGGTCCTCACTGCCTTCGCGGGCCAGCGACTTGTACCAGTCGTTGCCGTTGTTGACGATGGCGGGGACGTTGCACAGGGTTTCGACGTTGTTTACGCAGGTCGGCTTGCCCCAGACGCCTACGGCAGCAGGGAAGGGCGGCTTGGAGCGCGGGTTGGCGCGGCGGCCTTCCAGCGAGTTGATCAGTGCGGTTTCTTCACCGCAAATGTAGCGACCGGCACCGGTGTGCACGAACAGTTCGAAGTCGAACCCGGTGCCGAGAATGTTCTTGCCCAGCAAACCGGCGGCCTTGGCTTCCGCCACTGCGCGATTGAGGTGCTTGGCCGCAGTGACGTATTCGCCGCGCAGGAAGATATAGCCGCGATAGGCTTTCAGCGCGCGGGCACTGATCAGCATGCCCTCGACCAGCAGATGGGGCAGTTGCTCCATCAGCATGCGGTCTTTCCAGGTGTTGGGCTCCATCTCGTCCGCGTTGCACAGCAGGTAGCGGATGTTCATGGATTCGTCTTTGGGCATCAGGCCCCATTTCACACCGGTGGGGAAGCCTGCGCCACCGCGGCCCTTGAGGCCCGAGTCCTTGACCGACTGGACGATATCGTCAGGCGACTGTTGCGTCAGCGCCTTGCGCGCTGCTGCATAACCGTCTTTGGCCTGATACTCGTCGAGCCAGACCGGCTCGCCGTCGTCGCGCAGACGCCAGGTCAGCGGATGGGTTTCTGCCGTGCGCGCAATGCGATTGGCAGGGCCGAAGGAAGTGATGGTCATAGGTAACCCTCCAGCATCTTGGCAACGCCAGCAGGCTGTACATCGCCGAAAGTGTCGTCGTCGACCATCACGGCCGGCGCCTTGTCACAGTTGCCGAGGCAGCAGACCGGCAGCAAGGTGAAGCGACCGTCAGCGGTGGTCTGACCCAGGCCGATGCCCAGTGAGCTCTTGATCTCGTCGACCACGTTTTCGTGGCCGCCGATGAAGCACACCATGCTGTTGCAGACGCGAATTATGTGGCGTCCGACCGGCTGGCGGAAGATCTGGCTGTAAAAGGTGGCAACACCTTCGACGTCGCTGGCGGGGATGCCCAGTAAATCGCCGATTGCGTAGATGGCGCCATCTGGCACCCAGCCACGCTCTTTCTGAACGATCTTCAGGGCCTCGATGGACGCCGCGCGCGGGTCTTCGTAGTGATGCATCTCGTGCTCGATGGCCGAGCGCTCGGTTTCGCTCAGGGCGAAACGGTCAGTCTGGATTAGCGGGCTATTCATGCTTAGCGGTCCACGTCGGCCATAACGAAATCGATACTACCCAGGTACGCGATCAAGTCCGCGACCATGCTGCCTTTGATCACCGAAGGGATCTGCTGCAGGTGCGGGTAACTCGGGGTGCGGATCCGGGTACGGTAGCTCATGGTGCCGCCGTCGCTCGTCAGGTAATAGCTGTTGATACCCTTGGTCGCTTCGATCATCTGGAAGGACTCGTTGGCCGGCATGACCGGGCCCCACGAAACCTGCAGGAAGTGCGTGATCAGGGTTTCGATGTGCTGCAGGGTGCGCTCTTTCGGTGGCGGCGTGGTCAGCGGATGATCCGCTTTGTACGGGCCTTCCGGCATGTTGCGCATGCACTGATCGATGATCTTGATGCTCTGGCGCATCTCTTCTACGCGGACCATGCAGCGGTCGTAGGCATCGCCGTTCGCGGCCAGCGGTACTTCAAACTCGAAGTTCTCGTAGCCGGAGTAAGGGCGTGCCTTGCGCAAGTCGAAATCGCAGCCCGTGGAGCGCAGGCCTGCACCGGTGACGCCCCATTCCAGGGCCTCTTTGGTGTTGTAGGCGGCAACGCCCACGGTACGACCCTTGAGGATACTGTTCTGCAGGGCAGCCTTGGTGTATTCGTCAAGGCGCTTGGGCAACCAGTCGACGAAGTCCTTGACCAGTTTTTCCCAGCCACGAGGCAGGTCGTGGGCGACCCCGCCGATACGATACCAGGCCGGATGCAGACGGAAACCGGTAATGGCTTCGATCACGGTGTAGGCTTTCTGGCGGTCGGTGAACGTGAAGAACACCGGCGTCATGGCACCCACGTCCTGGATGTAGGTACCCAGGAACAACAGGTGGCTGGTGATACGGAAGAACTCGGCCATCATGATGCGGATGACGTCGACCTTTTCCGGTACCTTGATGCCTGCCAGTTTTTCGACAGAGAGTACGTAAGGCAGGTTGTTCATCACCCCGCCGAGATAATCGATGCGGTCGGTGTACGGGATGAAGCTGTGCCAGGACTGGCGCTCGGCCATCTTTTCTGCACCACGGTGGTGGTAGCCGATGTCCGGAACGCAGTCGACGATTTCTTCGCCATCCAGCTGCAGAATGATACGGAACGCACCGTGAGCGGAAGGGTGGTTCGGCCCGAGGTTGAGGAACATGTAGTCCTCGTTCGCGCCAGAACGTTTCATGCCCCAGTCTTCCGGACGGAAACGTGCAGCTTCCTCTTCCAGTTGCTGTTTGGCGAGGGTCAGGCTGTAGGGGTCAAACTCCGTCGCGCGGGCAGGGAAGTCCTTGCGCAGCGGGTGACCTTCCCAGGTTGGCGGCATCATGATGCGGCTTAGATGCGGGTGTCCCGGAAAGTCGATGCCGAACATGTCCCAGACTTCGCGCTCATACCAGTTGGCGTTGGGCCAGATACTGGTAATGGTGGGCACACTCAGGTCGCTTTCGGACAGCGCTACCTTGATCATCACGTCGCTGTTTCGCTCGATCGACAGCAGGTGATAGAACACGGTGAAGTCTGCACCGGGCAGGCCGCGACGGTTGGTGCGCAGACGCTCGTCCACGCCATGCAGGTCATAGAGCATGGAGTAGGGCTTGGGCACGTTGCGCAGGAACGTCAGAATTTCAAACAGCCGGGCGCGCTCGACCCACAGGACCGGCATGCCGGTACGGGTCGGCTGGGCAGTGAACGCCTCGGCACCAAAACGGTTGTTCAGTTCAACGACGACGTCTTGGTCGTCAGCCTTGTAAGGCGGGATGTACAGAGCGTTGTCTGCAGTCATAGGTCTCAATCACTTCGGTCAACGTACAGAATCAACCCCGGTTCCTGTCTTTTTTATAAGAAGAACGGGCTGTATCAGACTTCGTCGGGGCTGCGCAGGTTGGTTACCTGAATACGCTGTTCGCGGCGCTGTTCCTTTTGCGAAGGCATCTCGGCGCGGTATACGCCTTGATCGCCAACGACCCAGGAAAGAGGGCGACGCTCCTTGCCGATGGATTCCTGCAACAGCATCAAGCCTTGCAGAAATGCTTCGGGGCGGGGCGGGCAGCCGGGCACGTAGACATCCACGGGAAGGAATTTGTCCACCCCCTGGACCACTGAGTAGATGTCGTACATGCCACCGGAGTTGGCACATGAACCCATGGAAATGACCCACTTGGGTTCGAGCATTTGCTCGTAGAGACGCTGGATGATCGGTGCCATCTTGATGAAGCAGGTACCGGCAATGACCATGAAATCCGCCTGTCGTGGCGACGCCCGGATAACTTCCGCACCGAAGCGCGCGATATCGTGAGGGGCCGTGAAGGCGGTGGTCATTTCCACATAGCAGCACGACAAGCCGAAATTGTAGGGCCACAGGGAGTTTTTACGTCCCCAGTTGACCGCACCATTCAGCACGTCTTCCAGCTTGCCCATGTAGATGTTTTTGTGGACTTGATCTTCTAACGGATCGGAAACGGTTTCCCGTTTGCCGATGGGGTACTGCTCGTTAGGAGCGTCCGGGTCGATCCTTGTGAGATTATATTGCATCGCCAAAGCCTCATTGTTTCAGCTTCGCTTGCCGATTACGGCGACCTTCAGGAGCCCAGTCAAGAGCGCCAACCCGCCATAGGTAGACAAGACCTGCCAACAGAATTGCTATGAAAACGAGAGCTTCGACGAATCCGGTCCAGCCGCTTTCGCGGACGGACACAGACCAGGCAAAGAGAAAGAGGGCTTCAATGTCAAAGATCACGAAGAGCATCGCGACCAGATAGAATTTTGCGGAGAGACGCAGACGCGCACTGCCGGTAGGCAGCATGCCGGATTCGAAAGGTTCGTTCTTGCTGCGGCCCCAGGCCTTGCTTCCGAGCAGGCTGGAGAGGCCGAGCATGAAGGCGCAGAGGCCGACAACACCCAAAAGGAAAATGGCGAAGCCCCAGTTATGGGCAATCAGACCTGTCGATTCGGGCATGCTGTCAGTCCTTGTTAGAGAGCAAAGGTCTCTGTGCTTGATAAAGAGTCGAGGCAGTGACGAAATGTCGCAGTGCGGTCAACGGATTGATTTTATGTGCAAACAGTTGGCAAGTAAATTTTCTACATGAAATTTATTTACGAAATTAATCGCCTGCCGTCCTTCATGAGGGCTGTAAGGCATGCCAGCCGGGCGTCAGCAAGGTTTTGGCTAATTATGTTTCTCGATGACGAAAAGGAACGAAAGGCAATTTGAATGATAATTAATATCATTTAAATGGACCTGCATAGTTCGCCAAAGGATACTCGGAGCATAGTTATGAAGGACACCGCTTATAAAGTGCGGTTTTTGTAGCATCTGTTCGTGAGCTGCACATTGTCCGAAATCAATACAGGCACTATCTGATACAAAACACAGACCGCCCTTACGGACGGTCTGTGTTTTCAACGCGTTGCGCGGTGTCTCAGTGAAATTGCTCTTCTTCCGTCGAGCCGGTCAGTGCGGTTACCGACGATACGCCGCCCTGAATCACGGTGGTCATGTCATCGAAATACCCCGTGCCCACTTCCTGCTGGTGGGCCACGAAGGTATAGCCCTTGGCAGCATCGGCGAATTCCTGTTCCTGTAGCTTCACGTAGGCAGTCATGTCGTTGCGGGCGTAGTCGTGCGCCAGGTTGAACATGCTGTGCCACATGTTGTGAATGCCTGCCAGGGTGATGAACTGGTGCTTGTAGCCCATTGCCGAAAGCTCGCGCTGAAACTTGGCGATGGTTGCGTCGTCGAGGTTTTTCTTCCAGTTGAAGGACGGCGAGCAGTTGTAGGAAAGCAACTGGTCCGGGTACTCCTTCTTGATTGCTTCGGCGAAGCGGCGTGCCTCGTCCAGATCCGGCTTGGCGGTTTCACACCAGATCAAGTCGGCATAAGGCGCGTAGGCGAGGCCGCGTGAGATTGCCTGATCCAGACCTGCACGTACTTTGTAGAACCCCTCATGAGTCCGTTCGCCGGTCACGAACGGCTTGTCATAGGGGTCGCAATCGGAAGTCAGCAGGTCGGCAGCGTTGGCGTCGGTACGGGCCAGAATGATCGTCGGCACACCGGCCACGTCGGCGGCCAGGCGCGCAGCAACCAGTTTTTGAACCGCTTCCTGAGTCGGGACCAGCACTTTGCCGCCCATGTGGCCGCATTTCTTCACCGATGCCAACTGATCTTCAAAATGCACCCCGGCGGCCCCCGCCTCGATCATGCTTTTCATCAGTTCGTACGCATTGAGCACGCCGCCGAATCCGGCCTCTGCGTCGGCCACGATGGGCGCGAAATAGTCGATATAACCTTCGTCACCCGGAGCCTTGCCGGCTTTCCACTGGATCTGATCGGCACGGCGGAACGAATTGTTGATGCGCTTGACCACGGTTGGCACCGAGTCGACTGGGTACAGCGACTGATCCGGGTACATCGATTCGGCAGAGTTGTTATCGGCAGCAACCTGCCAGCCGGAAAGGTAGATGGCCTGAATACCGGCCTTGACCTGCTGCACGGCCTGACCGCCGGTCAGAGCGCCCATGCAGTTGACGAAGTCCTTGTCTGGCCGGAAAGACGGCCTGGCGCCTTGGGTCACCAAATTCCACAGTTTGTCAGCGCCCAGCCGTGCAAAGGTGTGTTCGGGTTGAACCGAGCCACGCAAGCGGACCACATCGGCTGCGGAGTAAGTACGGGTCACGTTTTTCCAGCGCGGATTTTCGGCCCAGTCTTTTTCGAGAGCGGCTATTTGTTGTTCGCGTGTCAGTGCCATTTTGTAAACCCCGAGAAGTAGGTCTTGATTAGAAGTCCTGCTCCGCCAAAACGCCTCGTTTATCGAAGGCACTGTAGATGGCTGCTCACTGCTCGGAGAGCGACAGTCAAAGGCTTTTTGCGCAGCCTCCGATCAGCGGGAGCGAGGCAATCATGCCTCGGGGTATCGGGGTCGTCAAACAATTTGTAGTGCTTTTTCAGTCTCACTACATAAATGCGTAATCAGACTGGTGAGTCACTAAAAGGCCCGTAGGTGCTGGGTTTCGCGCCAGCGCAGGCTACTCGAGGGTTTCGACCTTTACGCGCAAAATCATGTCGTCGCGACCCTGGGTTGAATAGCGTTGTGCAAGGCCACGCTGATCGGCAACCGATTGATCGCTATTGCTCGCCAGCGTGATCCATTCTCCGAGCCGGCCGCTGACCTGGCTATCGGTACTTTGCACTTTTATGGCGTCAGCGCGCTCCTGACTCATGCGGTCATGGTTGGTGCTGATGCTCAGGTGAACGGTATCGCCGGTCACACTGGCAGTGACGTAAAAGCCCTGGGTTACATTGCGATATTCAGTATTGCTTTGGGAGTAGCCATAGGAGTCCGTGGACGAGGAGGTCAGCGGAACGCTCTGGCCGATCTGGATAAGTGCTGGCGTACCTTCGCTGGTCTGCACTTGCTGCACGCCGCCCTCACGGCTGGTGGTGCCGTATTCTATGACGCGTGAGCCACTGCTGTTGCGCGCCGCGTTTTCGCTGGTGTCGACGCTGATCAGCAGGCGTTTAGGCGCGGTATCGAGTTGCGCGATAAGGCTGCGAAGCTCTTCTATCTTGCGCGACTCTGCATTGACAATCAGTTGATTGCCATAAGCGCTGACGGAGCCTTCGGTACCTAGAAAGGATTTAGCTACGGGTAGCAGATCGGCACTGGTGCGGTAATTGAGCGGAACGACTTCGGTCGCTGAAAGGGCCTGAGTGCTGAATGCGATCAGCACTGAGGTGATTACCACGTTAAGCAGGTTACGGACTGGCATGATCATTCTCCGCGATAAGCGCGTAAAGCATGAGTTTGCCAGTGTATCGGCTATAGTCGGGCAAGCTGAATGGGCCGCCACAAAAACGCCCTGGCATTTTTCATCTCGACCTGAAAAGTGTCTAGCGAAAAAGGGCAGGGCGATCATCATGTAGTGCTTTGAAACGCGCCTACATAATCAGGCTTCAGGTGTCTCGCGGCGCATCTCGACGTGCGGTAAACCGGCTTCGAGAAACTCGTCACTGACCACGGCAAACCCGAAGCGCTGGTAAAACTCGACGGCCTGCACTTGAGCGCTGAGCTTCAGCGGCTCCAGTCCACGTTGTTCGGCCTCGTGGATCACCGCACCGAGTAACGCTTCACCGACTTTCATGCCGCGCCAGTCCTTGAGAACCGACAGCCGACCGATTTCACCGTCGGGCAGCAGGCGAGCGGTGCCTACTGCGTATTCCCCTTCATAGGCGAGAAAATGCACGGCAGTCGCATCTTCAGCGTCCCACTCCAGCTCCGGTGGCACCGATTGCTCGGCGATGAATACCGAATCGCGTATGCGCCGGATGTCGGCGTTGTTTTTCTGCCATTGTGCGACAGCTACGGTGACTTTATTCATCGGCAAATCCCAGACTTCCTTGTTTTACGAGTTCGCAAAGCAGATTGCGTCCATCGTCATCGGCCAACCATTGGCCGAGGTTTTCACTGTGCAATGCGTCGGCAGCACAGATCAGTTTAAGCAATTCGCGCAGACTGCCCGGCAACAGACGGCTCTGACCACTGGCAAACAGTAGCAGATCGTCGTCGACTTCAGACCAGGCCAGTCTTGCGCTCGGGTTGCGAATCAGCACTGCGCCCTGTTCGAGACTGTCGAGCAGGTCGTCTTCCTCCAGTTCCGGACCGGTGACCAGTTCAGGGTAGCGCGGTTCGGTCATGAACTGGCCGAACCAGGTCAGCAGCAGGCGCTCGTCACTCATGTGTTCGGTCAGCAGCGCTTTGAGTCGGTCCAGCGCATCGTGCTGGATCTGATGCGGATCGCTGACCGGTTGCGCGTCAGCGTCGGTGTAGCGCTCTTCATCCGGGATGAACTGGCTGAGGAAATCGGTGAAATGAGTCAGGACCTCGGCAGCGCTTGGCGCGCGGAAACCGACCGAGTAGGTCAGGCAGTCGTCGACGGCAACGCCGCAGTGAGCCAGACGTGGCGGCAGGTAAAGCATGTCGCCCGGTTCCAGCGTCCACTCTTCGGTTTTTTCGAATTCGGCAAGGATGCGCAGGTCGGCATGCTGCAGCAGCGGGCTTTCTGCATCGCACATTTGGCCGATCTGCCAGTGACGCTTGCCGTGGCCCTGAAGCAGGAACACGTCATAGTTATCGAAATGCGGGCCGACGCTGCCACCTGGGGCGGCGTAGCTGATCATTACATCGTCAATGCGCCAGCTTGGCAGGAAGCGGAAGTTTTCCAGCAGTTCACTGACTTCCGGAACGAACTGGTCCACAGCCTGCACCAGCAGGGTCCAGTCGCGTTCGGGCAGCTTGCTGAATTCATCCTCCGCAAAGGGGCCGCGACGCAGCTCCCAGGGACGCTCGCCGTGTTCGAGGACCAGGCGGGACTCGACTTCTTCCTCTAGAGCAAGGCCAGCCAGCTCGTCCGCATCGATCGGGCTTTGAAAGTCCGGCAGAGCCTGGCGGATCAGCAGCGGTTTTTTCTGCCAGTAGTCACGCAGAAAAACGCGTGCACTGATGCCGCCCAGAAGTTGCAGAGGAATATCAGGATTCATGTGTAAGCCCTTGAAATGAAAACGCCCGGCACAGCCGGGCGTGTGCAATTTTTTTGCGTGTCAGATGCGCTTGGCCTGAGCCGCTGCGTTACCGATGTAGTTGGCTGGCGTGAGCTTCTTCAGCTCGGCCTTTGCTTCGGCAGGCATGTCCAGACCGTCGATGAAAGTCTGCAGCGCTTCCGGGCCGATGCCCTTGCCGCGTGTCAGTTCTTTCAGTTTTTCGTACGGGTTTTCGATGTTGTAACGGCGCATGACGGTCTGAATCGGCTCTGCCAGAACTTCCCAGCACGCGTCCAGGTCGGCAGCGATGCGTTGCTCGTTCAGTTCCAGCTTGCTGATGCCTTTGAGGCTGGCTTCGTAAGCAATAACGCTATGGGCAAAGCCGACGCCCAGGTTGCGCAGTACGGTGGAGTCGGTCAGGTCACGCTGCCAGCGAGAGACAGGCAGTTTGCTCGCCAGATGCTGGAACAGCGCGTTGGCGATGCCCAGATTGCCTTCGGAGTTTTCGAAGTCGATCGGGTTGACCTTGTGTGGCATGGTCGACGAGCCGATTTCGCCAGCAATGGTGCGCTGCTTGAAGTAGCCCAGGGATATATAGCCCCAGATATCGCGATCGAAGTCGATCAGGATAGTGTTGAAGCGCGCAATCGCATCAAACAGCTCGGCGATGTAGTCATGCGGTTCGATTTGCGTGGTGTACGGGTTGAAGCCCAGACCCAGCTCGTCTTCGATGAACGCGCGTGCGTTGGCTTCCCAGTCGATATCGGCATAGGCGGAGAGGTGGGCGTTGTAGTTGCCGACCGCACCGTTGATCTTGCCCAGCAAGGGCACTGCGGCGATCTGGTTGATCTGGCGTTCCAGGCGGTAAACCACGTTGGCCAATTCCTTGCCCAGCGTAGTCGGGGAAGCTGGCTGGCCGTGCGTGCGCGAGAGCATTGGCACGTCAGCGAAGCGGATCGCCAGTTCACGGATAGCATCGGCAATCTGGCGCATCAGCGGCAGCATTACAGTGTCACGGCCTTCACGCAGCATCAGTGCGTGAGACAGGTTGTTGATGTCTTCGCTGGTGCAGGCAAAGTGGATGAACTCGCTGACCTTGTCCAGCTCAGGCAGTTTTGCAGCCTGTTCCTTGAGCAGGTATTCCACAGCCTTGACGTCGTGGTTGGTGGTGCGCTCGATTTCCTTGACGCGCTCGGCGTGCTCCACCGAAAAGTCTTCAGCCAATGTGTTGAGAATGGCATTGGCTTGCGCGGAGAAAGCCGGGACTTCGGTAATTTGCGGGTGAGCCGCGAGGCGCTGGAGCCAGCGAACTTCAACCATCACACGGAAACGGATCAGGCCGTATTCGCTGAAAATAGGGCGCAAGGCCTGGGTTTTGCCGGCGTAGCGGCCATCAACAGGGGAAACCGCAGTGAGCGAAGAAAGCTGCATGGGATGCTCTCGGACAGTCGGGCAACGAAAAGGGCGCATATCATACATGAAAAGTCACTCGGACCGGAGCCCGCCGACCAGCGTAGACAGCGCCGTGCCTGTGGTGGTGAAGGTCATTGGTGCGTGGCGGATCAGCCGTGCAGCAATGGGTAGAGTTCTTTCAATAGCTTGCGACGGCTGAACACAAGTTGCCAGCGATGACCGCCAACTTGTCGCCACAGGCGCGCGGAGCGAATGCCTGCCAGCAGGATGGCGCGAATCTTTGATGCGTTGTTCGGTTGCTGCAGGTTGCGCATGTCACCCTGGACCTGAATGCGTTGGCGCAAGGTGCTCAGGGTATCTTCGTAAAGGGCACCGGTCGCAGCGATCACGTTTTCGTGAGCGATGCCGAAGTGTTCGACCTGCGATTGAATCACCGGGATGCGCCTGCCGATGATTTCGAGCAGGTCGTCGCGCTTGGCCAGCTGTCGCTCCAGGCCGAGCATCGACAGGGCGTAACGCAGCGGTTCGCGCTGCAGTGTCGCAGGGTCGCGTTCAAGAGCGCTGGCCATGGCGCGATAGCCTTCGTGCAGGTTGAGGTCATCGCCGCCGTAGACGTCCAGCGTATCCTTCGGGTCAACCACCAGCAGGCTGCCGAGCATGCAGCTCAGCGCCGCTTCGCTGACCTGTCCGGTCTTGGCGATCCGGTCGACCAGTACCGCGGCCTGAAATACGCCACCCAGAGCGATCAGTTGTTCCTGAATCGGGGTCATCAACGCTTGTCCTTGCTGGTCCAGGGTTCGGCGATTTCGATCACACCGCCGCCCAGACATATTTCGCCATCGTAGAACACCACGGACTGTCCGGGTGTGACAGCCCGTTGTGGATCATCGAATGTGGCTCGGTAGCCGTCGGCGGTCTTTTCCAGTGTGCATGGCTGGTCGCTCTGGCGGTAACGGACTTTCGCCGTGAGTTTGCGCGGGCTGCTCAGATCAATCGGGTTGACCCAGTAGATTTCCGAAGACACCAGTGCGCGGGAAAACAGCCACGGGTGGTCGTTGCCTTGGCCGACAATCAGTTCGTTGTTGTCCAGATCCTTGACCAGCACGTACCACGGATCATCGCTGGCGTCCTTGAGACCGCCGATCCCAAGGCCCTGGCGCTGGCCGATGGTGTGATACATCAGGCCGCTGTGGCGACCGATGACTTCGCCTTCGGTGGTCTTGATCTCTCCAGGCTGGGCGGGCAGGTACTGACGCAGGAAGTCGGTGAAACGGCGCTCGCCAATGAAGCAGATTCCGGTGGAGTCCTTCTTTTTGGCCGTCGCCAAGCCGTGTTTTTCAGCAATGGCACGTACTTCCGGTTTTTCCAGCTCACCCACTGGAAACAGCGTCCGGGCGATCTGTTCGCCACCGACGGCATGCAGGAAGTAGCTCTGATCCTTGTTCGGGTCCAGGCCCTTGAGCAGTTCGGTGCGGCCATCGATATCGCGACGGCGCACGTAGTGACCAGTGGCGATGAGGTCGGCACCCAGCATCAGCGCATAGTCGAGAAACGCCTTGAACTTGATTTCCCGGTTGCAGAGGATGTCCGGGTTGGGGGTGCGCCCGGCCTTGTACTCTTCAAGGAAATGTTCGAAGACATTGTCCCAGTACTCGGCGGCGAAGTTGGCCGTGTGCAGCTTGATGCCGATCTTGTCACACACGGCCTGGGCATCTGCCAGGTCTTCGCGGGCGGTGCAATATTCCGTTCCGTCGTCTTCTTCCCAGTTCTTCATGAACAAGCCTTCCACCTGATAACCCTGCTCCATGAGCAGTACGGCGGAAACGGAAGAGTCCACGCCGCCGGACATGCCGACTATGACGCGCTTCATTTCTGAGTTCGAGGGGGCTGGATCACGCATGGGGATTCAACGGCTGACCTGTAAAAGGACGCGATTCTATCAGGCTGAGGGCGTCGAGTCTCACGCCTTGTCGCGCAGCAGGTCGAGACTGAAATGTTCGGCATTGAGGTAATCGTCCAGGCAGCGCAGTACCAGCTCGCTGCGCCAGCGTTCCTGTTGGGCCAGCATTTCGTCGCGAGTCAGCCAGACGGCGCCAACGATGCCTTCGTCCAGCTGATATTCAGGGTTATGGCGTATGGCCTTGGCGGCGAAACATATCCGCTGGTAGGTCACGCCGTTGCTCGGCGCGGTGTACAGGTAAATGCCCACCACGCTGGTCAGTTCGACATCCCAGCCGGTTTCTTCAAGAGTCTCCCGCACTGCCGCACGTTGCAGGCTCTCGTTCGGGTCGAGGTGCCCGGCGGGTTGGTTGAGTACGGCGCGTCCGCCTTTGATTTCCTCAACGAAAAGAAAGCGGCCTTGATTTTCGACGATGGTGGCGACGGTAACGTGGGCTTGCCAGGTCATGGATTGATCCTCTGCTGCCAGATAAGAATGTTCAGTATGTGGGCTGCCAGTCTGTCTTTGGCTTTAATGCAAAAGCCCCGACACGCGGGCCGGGGCTTTTGGCTGGGCGACGCAGTAATGCGTCGCACCGGTCTCATGCCGCTTACGCTTTCAACGCATCGATAGCTGCGTTGAGAGTGGCGCTTGGGCGCATGGCCTTGCTGGTGACTTCCGGGTTAGGGAAGTAGTAGCCGCCAATTTCTACCGGCTTGCCCTGGACAGCGTTCAGCTCGGCAACGATTTTTTCTTCGTTATCGGTCAGGGTTTTGGCCAAAGGCGTGAACTGTGCCTTGAGGTCTGCGTCGTCGTTTTGAGCAGCCAGTGCCTGAGCCCAGAACAGGGTCAGGTAGAAATGGCTGCCGCGGTTGTCGATGCCGCCGACCTTGCGCGAAGGCGACTTGTTGCGGTCCAGGAACTCGCCAGTGGCCTGGTCGAGAGTCTTGGACAGAACCAGCGCTTTCGGGTTGTTGTAGGCATGGCCCAGATGCTCAAGGGATGCAGCCAGAGCCAGGAATTCGCCCAGCGAATCCCAGCGCAGGAAGTTTTCCTCGACGAACTGCTGCACGTGCTTCGGAGCCGAACCACCAGCGCCGGTTTCGAACAGGCCGCCGCCGTTCATCAGCGGAACGATCGACAGCATCTTCGCGCTGGTGCCCAGTTCCATGATCGGGAACAGGTCGGTCAGGTAGTCGCGCAGAACGTTACCGGTGACCGAAATGGTGTCCTTGCCTGCGCGAGTGCGTTCCAGGGTCAGCTTCATCGCGTCGACAGGTGACAGGATCTGGATATCCAGGCCCGACGTGTCGTGGTCGCCCAGGTACTTGCGCACTTTCTCGATCATCACGCTGTCATGGGCGCGAGACGAATCCAGCCAGAAGATAGCCGGCGTGTTGCTGGCGCGAGCGCGATTGACGGCCAGTTTTACCCAATCCTGGATCGGCGCGTCCTTGGCTTGGCACATGCGCCAGATATCGCCCGCTTCGACGTTCTGTTCCATCAGCAGGTTGCCCTGGCTGTCGGTTACACGAACCACCCCATTGGTCTGGATGTGGAAGGTCTTGTCGTGGGAGCCATATTCTTCGGCTTTTTGAGCCATCAGGCCAACGTTCGGTACGCTGCCCATAGTGGTCGGGTCGAATGCGCCATTTTTCTTGCAGTCTTCGATGACCGCTTGATAGATGGTGGCGTAGCAGCGATCCGGGATCACTGCCTTGGCATCGTGCAGTTGACCGTCGGTACCCCACATCTTGCCGGAGTCACGGATCATCGCTGGCATCGATGCGTCGACAATAACGTCGCTCGGCACGTGCAGGTTGGTGATGCCCTTGTCGGAATTGACCATCGCCAGTTGTGGGCGAGTGGCGTAGACCGCTTCGATGTCAGCCTTGATTTCGGCCTGTTTTTCAGCAGGCAGGCTGGTGATGCGCTCGTACAGGTCACCGATGCCGTTGTTCAGGCTGAAGCCGATCTGCTTCAGCGTGTCAGCGTGCTTGGTCAATGCATCCTTGTAGAATTCATCGACGATCTGGCCGAACATGATCGGGTCGGAGATCTTCATCATGGTGGCTTTCAGATGCACCGAGAACAGAACGCCTTGCTTGCGGGCGTCTTCGATCTCGGCGGCAATGAAGCTGCGCAGGGCTTTGGCGCTCATCACCGAGCAGTCAACGACTTCGCCAGCCTTGACGGCGGTTTTTTCCTTCAGAACGGTAGTGGTGCCGTCCTGAGCGATCAGTTCGATTTTAACGGTGTTGTCGGCTGCGATCTGGGCAGCTTTTTCGCTGCCGTAGAAGTCGCCGTTGCTCATGTGCGCAACGTGGGCCTTGGAGTCGGCAGACCAGGCGCCCATCTTGTGCGGGTGCTTGCGAGCGTAGTTCTTGACCGACAGTGGTGCGCGACGATCGGAGTTGCCTTCGCGCAACACCGGGTTCACGGCGCTGCCCTTGGTCTTGTCGTAACGTGCGCGGGTTTCTTTTTCCGCGTCAGTGGCAGGGTTTTCAGGGTAGTCGGGAATCTTGTAGCCCTGATCCTGAAGCTCCTTGATGGTCGCCTTCAATTGAGGGACCGAGGCGCTGATGTTAGGCAGCTTGATGATGTTGGCTTCTGGCGTAGTGGCCAGTTTGCCCAGCTCGGCGAGATGATCCGGCACTTGTTGATCGGCGCCAAGCGACTCCGGGAAGCTTGAAAGAACACGGCCCGCCAGGGAGATGTCGCGCGTTTCCACGTCGATATCGGAGGAGGCTGTGAAAGCTTCGATAATAGGCAGCAGCGAATAGGTGGCGAGGGCCGGAGCTTCGTCGGTGAAGGTGTAGATGATCTTCGAGCGGTTGGACATTCGTATTAACTCTCTGTTTTGCTGAGCATGCACAAAATCTCGATACGCGCAGGGTATGCACTCTTGCCCACGGTTCGGCCATGGGCCCAGGTCGAGGTTCATTCGCGGTGATGTTGGGTGCATCAGTCGAGCGTCAAGCTGTCAGGCCAGGTAGCGACCCGACGCATAGGAAGGTTGAGGGTCTGATTTCAGACGGGTCAGCCTTTATGACTCTTCGGTCACGGCGCGAGTATATCAAACCATTGGCGCGAGGCATTAATGCTATGCGTGCTATCGAATAATGAACATCCGCCGTTGGTCGAACGACCGGGATGTCTACGAGGTGTCAATCAGGCGTCAAGAGGCGGGATCTGGCGGAGGAGTGGGGCGCTGGTGGCTCTGTCATGGATTGACGTTTGCAGCTCGCCCGGCATTGCAGTAGGGGCATCCGCGGTGCAATAACCGCTAATTCGATACCCTGTGGAGTCGCATCGGTTCAAGTTACCAAAGCTGCGGTTTCTCAAGGTCCGGCACAGGCTCATTGCGTGTTTCTGATTATTCAGTTAGCTGGCTCGAAAGGCCATTGGTCAGCTGTCAGGCTGTTTCCATGGAGCATTTCAAGCGTGTGCATGTTCAGGTTCATGCTCAGACGCAGCATGGGTTTCCTTCACAGGCTCACCTGGTTTAGCCAGCAATGACTTGATATTCACGGCATGCAGCCCTTTTGGCCCCTGAATGATTTCAAAACTGACCGGCTGGCCGGCTTTGAGGGTCTTGTAACCTTCCATCTGGATGGTCGAAAAATGGGCGAACAAGTCGTCATCCGGCTTGCCGTCTTCGATTATGAATCCATAACCTTTTGCATTGTTGAACCACTTGACTTTTCCGCTAAGCATCGCCATATCCCTCTGCAAAGGACTCCGTCAGGAGTATCATCCACTTCAATCCGCCTCCCCAAAAATTTTGGTTGACTGCGCGGACCCTTTTTACCCAATGTGGGCTCTATTGTTTGTAACACCGTTTAGCTGATAGTCAAGGTCATGTGGCGGTCTGTTTGAAAAGCGTCCAGACTGCGACTGACAGCTCAATCCGCCCTCAAACGAACATTTCTTTCCATGCATGCATTTAGCAAGATTCGACTAACATTCAATCAGGACAGTCCGCAGTCGCACGAGGACGACGCGGCAGGCATCGCGGTGCAGGACGCCAAGCCGACCCTGCAGGCGCCACCGATGTACAAGGTGGTTTTATTCAACGATGACTACACCCCGATGGATTTCGTCGTAGAAGTGCTCGAGGTGTTTTTTAACCTGAATCGTGAGCTGGCCACCAAAGTCATGCTGGCCGTCCATACAGAGGGACGGGCAGTCTGCGGATTGTTTACCCGCGACATCGCCGAGACCAAGGCAATGCAGGTCAATCAATACGCCAGGGAGAGCCAGCATCCGCTACTCTGTGAGATCGAGAAGGACGGTTAAACGCCGACCACTTGGGTATGAGGTGAAGCTATGTTAAACCGTGAGCTCGAAGTCACCCTCAATCTTGCCTTCAAGGAGGCACGTTCGAAGCGTCATGAGTTCATGACGGTCGAGCACCTCCTGCTGGCTCTATTGGATAATGAGGCTGCAGCCACTGTTCTGCGTGCCTGCGGCGCAAACCTCGATAAACTCAAGCATGATCTGCAGGAGTTCATCGACTCCACCACTCCGCTGATCCCCGTCCACGACGAGGATCGCGAGACACAACCGACTCTCGGGTTTCAGCGCGTGCTGCAACGGGCAGTTTTCCACGTGCAGAGCTCCGGCAAGCGCGAAGTAACCGGCGCCAACGTGCTGGTTGCAATTTTCAGTGAGCAGGAAAGCCAGGCCGTGTTTCTGCTCAAGCAGCAGAGCGTGGCCCGGATTGATGTCGTCAACTATATCGCCCACGGTATCTCCAAGGTTCCGGGGCATGGCGAACACTCTTCTGAAGGTGAACAGGATATGCAGGACGACGAGGGCGGTGAAGCATCTTCCTCAGGCAATCCTCTGGATGCCTATGCCAGCAATCTGAACGAATTGGCGCGCCAGGGGCGCATCGATCCGCTGGTCGGTCGCGAAAGCGAAGTCGAGCGCGTAGCTCAGATTCTGGCTCGTCGTCGCAAGAACAACCCGTTGCTGGTTGGTGAGGCTGGGGTTGGTAAAACGGCTATTGCCGAAGGCCTGGCCAAGCGTATCGTGGACAATCAGGTCCCTGATTTGCTCGCCAGCAGCGTTGTCTACTCGCTTGATCTGGGTGCCCTGTTGGCCGGGACCAAATACCGCGGCGATTTCGAGAAGCGTTTCAAAGCGTTGCTCAATGAGCTGCGCAAGCGTCCTCAGGCGATTCTGTTCATTGACGAGATCCACACCATCATTGGTGCTGGTGCGGCATCAGGCGGGGTGATGGATGCCTCCAACCTGCTAAAACCGTTGCTGTCGTCTGGCGAGATCCGTTGCATCGGCTCTACGACCTTTCAGGAGTTTCGCGGGATTTTCGAAAAAGACCGCGCCTTGGCGCGTCGCTTCCAGAAAGTCGATGTGTCCGAGCCTTCGGTCGAAGACACTATCGGCATCCTTCGTGGCCTGAAAAGCCGTTTCGAGCAGCATCACAGCATCGAATACAGTGACGAAGCGCTACGTGCCGCCGCTGAGCTTGCGTCGCGCTACATCAATGATCGCCATATGCCCGACAAGGCTATCGATGTCATTGATGAAGCCGGTGCATACCAGCGTCTGCAGCCTGTCGAGCAGCGCGTCAAGCGTATCGATGTGCCTCAGGTCGAAGACATCGTCGCCAAGATCGCGCGTATTCCGCCAAAACATGTCAACAGTTCGGACAAGGAGCTGCTGCGTAACCTGGAGCGCGATCTGAAGCTCACCGTGTTTGGTCAGGATGCAGCCATCGACTCGTTGTCCACGGCGATCAAGCTTTCGCGTGCAGGCCTCAAGTCGCCTGACAAGCCGGTCGGTTCGTTCCTGTTCGCAGGCCCTACCGGTGTCGGCAAGACCGAAGCCGCTCGCCAGTTGGCCAAGGCGTTGGGTGTCGAGCTGATTCGTTTCGACATGTCCGAGTACATGGAACGGCACACCGTTTCCCGTCTGATCGGCGCGCCTCCGGGCTACGTCGGTTTCGATCAGGGCGGTCTGTTGACTGAAGCCATCACTCGTCAACCGCATTGCGTGCTGCTGCTCGATGAAATCGAAAAGGCTCATCCGGAAGTCTTCAACCTGCTTTTGCAGGTGATGGACCACGGTACGCTGACCGACAACAACGGGCGCAAGGCAGATTTCCGCAACGTGATCGTGATCATGACCACCAATGCCGGGGCCGAGTCCGCCGCGCGTGCTTCGATCGGTTTCACCCATCAGGACCACTCGTCTGATGCGATGGAAGTGATCAAGAAGAGCTTCACGCCGGAGTTCCGCAACCGTCTGGACACCATCATTCAGTTTGGCCGTCTCAGCCACGAAGTCATCAAGAGCGTGGTCGACAAGTTCCTTACCGAGCTTCAGGCCCAGCTGGAAGACAAGCGCGTACTGCTCGAAGTGTCCGAGGCGGCGAGAAGCTGGCTGGCGCAGGGTGGTTACGATGCGGCGATGGGTGCCAGACCGATGGCTCGCCTGATTCAGGACAAGATCAAGCGGCCGCTGGCCGAAGAGATCCTGTTCGGCGAATTGTCAGAACACGGCGGTGTGGTTCACATCGATATCAAGGATGGCGAGATTACCTTCGACTTCGAAACCACAGCAGAAATGGCCTGACGCCGAAGCCTCGCTCCGCATCGTGAATGGATGCGGGGCAGGCCGAGGTCCCTCGTTGTATGAAACAGGCAAACAAAAACGCCCGGCTTATGCCGGGCGTTTTCGTCAATGCCTGTTTAACGAGCGCGGTAGGTGATGCGCCCTTTGCTCAGGTCATAGGGCGTCAGTTCTACACGCACTTTGTCACCGGTCAGAATACGGATGTAATTCTTGCGCATCTTGCCGGAGATATGCGCGGTTACGACGTGCCCGTTTTCCAACTCCACGCGGAACATGGTGTTGGGCAGGGTGTCGACGACAGTGCCTTCCATTTCGAAGCTGTCTTCTTTCGACATGCAGTAAAGCCCTCGGTATACAAATGAGTGGCCCGGTGCAAGTGGCGCCAGGCAAAAGCGGCGTGCATTGTGCCCGAAAAAACCAGTTTAAGCCAAGGGGTTCAATACAGAGTGACCCATCTTTGATTGGTAAGTAGCTCAATGGGCCGATATTGGGTCTTGTAATTCATCTTTTTGCAGTTTTTGATCCAGTAACCCAGGTACACCGCCTGCAGTTGAAGTCTGGCGGCTTCGGCGATCTGCCATAAAATCGCGTAACGGCCCAGACTGCGGCGCTCTTCATCAGGTTCGTAGAACGTGTAGACCGCAGAAAGGCCGTTGGGCAAAAGGTCGGTGACCGCGACCGCCAGCAGGCGTTGATCGACGCGGAATTCGTAAAAACGCGAAAAGGGCAGGTCGCGAACCAGAAATGTCGAAAACTGTTCGCGGCTGGGTGGAAACATGTCGCCGTCAGCGTGCCGTTGTTCTATGTAGCGCTGATAAAGATCGAAATATTCCTCGGTGAAGGCCGGTCTGGCGCTTTGTACCTGAATATCGGCATTACGTTTCAATATGCGTTTTTGCTGCCTGTCGGGTGCGAAAAGGTTCACAGGAATGCGCGCGGGCACGCAAGCGCTGCAGTTCTGGCAGTGGGGGCGGTAAAGGTGATCGCCGCTACGGCGAAAGCCCATGTCCGACAGGTCGGCGTAGACCTGCACATCCATTGGCTGGCTGGGGTCCAGAAACAGGGTAGTCGCCTGCTCTTCAGGCAGGTAACTGCAGGTGTGCGGTTGAGTGGCATAAAACTTCAGCCTCGCCAGCTCTGTCATGGTCGTCGCCTAATGGTAAATCCCTACCCATGAGTGTATGCCAGCCTGTCAAACTCGCCTAGATGACCAGTCGGCACCGGTCGGTTGATCAAGGTGGCGAGACAGATAGTCGGCAAAAGTCTGCCGGGGAATCGAGCGTGCGCCGAAGCTGTGAAGGTGTTGGGTCGGCATCTGGCAATCGATCAATACAAAACCCCAGTCAGTCAGGTGCTGCACCAGTGTGGCGAATCCGACTTTGGAAGCGTTGTCTGCACGACTGAACATTGACTCTCCGAAGAACAACTGGCCCATTGCCAGGCCATACAGCCCGCCGACCAGCTCATCCTGATCCCAGACTTCGACGCTGTGCGCATGACCGCGTCGGTGCAGCTCGAGATAGGCATCCTGCATCGAGCCGGTAATCCAGGTTTCATTGGCATAACTGCGGGGCGCGGCGCAGGCCTTGATCACGCTCGCGAAATCTTGATCGAAGGTCACTCGATAGCGAGACTGGCGCAACATTTTGCCGAGGCTGCGCGAAACATGCAGCTCTTCGGGAAACAGCACGGTACGCGGATCGGGAGACCACCAGAGAATCGGCTGGCCGTCCTGAAACCATGGAAAGCAGCCGTGCCGGTAGGCATTGATCAGACGATCGGCCGACAGGTCTCCACCGGCGGCGAGCAAGCCGTTAGGCTCGCGGAGGGCTTTTTCCAGTGGCGGGAAATCTAGGCTGTTGCGGTTCAACCAGGTCAGCATGGCATCACAACTTTGCGGAAGGGGAGGGCGCACCGGCCAGTAAGTGCAACTCTGTGCGGCAGGCGTGGTCACAAGCGGTTGTCATTATGGCGCGTACCTGGCACATACGGTAGGGCAAGGGCGCGGCGATGATGGTGCAGCCCTTGAAGTTGTGGGCGGTTGATAGAAACACGTCATAAGCCTTTGTCACAAAACGGAATGCATGCTCAAATTGAACATCATCAGCGAACATGAAAGCATGTCCCGCATTGCGGAACTGTCTGAAGTCGGTCTGACGTGTTTTCGTACAGACCCAAGCGCCTGTAAAGCCGTACAATGCCTGCTTTGGGCGTTATCATTCAAACGTCTGTCGAACGGGCTTCCCGGTGTCTGCTATCCCTGTTCATGCGGGAGCATTCAGCGCCGTCCGACAGCCGTTTCTGGTCAATCAACGAGATGTTCGCGCTACAGCGCAGGAATTAAAGCGTTTTGAAGAAATCCACCCCAGCACCCAGCGCTGTTCCGCTTTGGCGGCAGCAATTGCACTACCGGCTCAAGGAAGGGGCCCTGATCGCCTTTGGCGCCCTGTGCCTGTACCTGATAATGGCATTGTTGACCTACGATCAGAGTGATCCCGGCTGGAGCCACACCAGCAGTAACGCCGCGCAGGTGCAGAACGCTGCGGGGCGTGCCGGTGCCTTCTGTGCCGACATCCTGTTCATGATCCTGGGCTATTTCGCCTATATCTTCCCGCTGCTGCTGGCAATCAAGGCCTGGCAGGTGTTTCGTCATCGTCACGAACCCTGGCAGTGGAGCGGCTGGCTCTTCTCCTGGCGTCTGATCGGGCTGGTATTCCTGATACTGGCGGGCGCGGCGCTGGCGCACATTCATTTTCACTTTTCGGCAGGTTTCCCGGGCTCTGCTGGCGGCGTGCTGGGCGAAGTGCTCGGCGATCTGGCCAAGAAAGCCCTGAATATCCAGGGCAGCACCTTGCTGTTCATCGCCCTGTTTCTATTCGGTCTGACAGTGTTTACCGACCTGTCGTGGTTCAAGGTCATGGACGTCACCGGCAAGATCACCCTTGACCTGTTCGAATTGTTCCAGGGGGCGGCGAACCGCTGGTGGACCGCCCGTGCCGAGCGCAAGCAGATGGTTGCGCAGTTGCGTGAGGTCGACATGCGCGTCAACGATGTGGTCGCGCCCGTTGCACCTGACCGTCGCGAGCAGGCCAAGGCCAAAGAGCGCCTGATGGAGCGCGAAGTATCGCTGAGCAAACACATGACCGAGCGCGAAAAACACGTGCCTGCGGTTATTGCGCCAGCCCCTTCAAAGCCTGCAGAACCGAGCAAGCGGGTCATGAAGGAAAAACAGGCCCCGCTGTTCGTTGACAGCGCAGTCGAAGGCACCTTGCCGCCCATCTCCATCCTTGATCCGGCAGAAAAGAAGCAGCTCAACTATTCGCCAGAGTCCTTGGCGGCGGTCGGTCATCTGCTGGAAATCAAGCTCAAGGAATTTGGTGTCGAGGTCTCGGTTGACTCCATCCATCCCGGTCCGGTCATTACCCGTTACGAGATTCAGCCTGCCGCTGGCGTCAAGGTCAGTCGCATTGCCAACCTCGCCAAGGACCTTGCCCGCTCACTGGCGGTTACCAGCGTGCGTGTGGTTGAGGTGATACCGGGCAAGACCACTGTCGGTATCGAGATCCCCAACGAAGACCGCCAGATCGTGCGCTTCTCCGAGGTGCTGTCGACCCCTGAATACGATAATGCCAAGTCGCCTGTCACCCTGGCGCTGGGCCACGACATCGGCGGCAAGCCGGTGATTACCGACCTGGCCAAGATGCCCCACTTGCTGGTGGCCGGTACGACCGGTTCCGGTAAGTCGGTTGGTGTGAACGCCATGATCCTGTCGATTCTGTTCAAGTCCGGCCCGGAAGACGCCAAGCTGATCATGATCGACCCGAAGATGCTTGAGCTGTCCATCTATGAAGGCATTCCGCACCTGTTGTGTCCGGTCGTCACCGACATGAAGGACGCTGCCAACGCCTTGCGCTGGAGCGTTGCCGAGATGGAACGCCGTTACAAGCTGATGGCGAAAATGGGTGTGCGTAACCTTTCGGGCTTCAACCAGAAGGTCAAGGATGCGCAGGACGCCGGGGAGCCACTTGCCGATCCGCTGTACAAGCGGGAAAGCATTCATGACGAAGCGCCGTTGCTGAGCAAGCTGCCGACCATCGTCGTGGTGGTGGACGAATTCGCCGACATGATGATGATCGTCGGCAAGAAGGTCGAAGAGCTGATCGCCCGTATTGCCCAGAAGGCTCGTGCGGCAGGTATCCACCTGATCCTCGCGACACAGCGTCCTTCGGTGGATGTGATTACCGGTCTGATCAAGGCCAACATCCCGACGCGCATGGCGTTTCAGGTGTCGAGCAAGATCGACTCCCGGACC
Source organism: Pseudomonas savastanoi (assembly GCF_020917325.1). Lineage (NCBI taxonomy): Bacteria > Pseudomonadati > Pseudomonadota > Gammaproteobacteria > Pseudomonadales > Pseudomonadaceae > Pseudomonas > Pseudomonas savastanoi. The sequence goes on along the minus strand of NZ_CP076652.1, from coordinate 3,659,033 downwards.
ATCATCGATCAGGGCGGTGCCGAACAACTGTTGGGCCACGGCGACATGCTGTACATGCCGCCGGGCACCAGCCTGCCGATTCGCGTACACGGCGCGTTTGTTTCCGACGAGGAAGTGCATCGCGTGGTAGAGGCCTGGAAACTGCGTGGTTCGCCTGACTACAACGACGATATTCTCGCCGGTGTGGAAGAGCCCGGCAGCGGCTTTGATGGCGGTGGCGGCGAAGGCAGTGAAGACAGCGAAAGCGACGCGCTTTACGATGAGGCGGTCAAGTTTGTACTCGAAAGCCGTCGTGCATCGATTTCCGCAGTGCAGCGCAAGCTGAAGATCGGCTACAACCGCGCAGCGCGCATGATCGAAGCAATGGAAATGGCTGGCGTCGTGACCTCCATGAATACCAACGGCTCGCGTGAAGTTCTGGCTCCAGGACCGGTGCGCGACTGATTTTTATCACCCCGAACTGCGGCGGCAGCGTGCCAGGCACGCTGCCGCATCATCATCGACTTCAAAGAGGAATCCCATGCGTCTTATCCGCATGCTGTTGGCCACCGCACTGACCTTCTCCGTGATGTCCGCCCATGCCGACAGCAAGGACGTGGCTCGCCTGACCCAGTTGCTGGAGAAATCCCAGACCCTGACCGCACGCTTCTCGCAATTGACGCTGGACGGTGGCGGCACGCAATTGCAAGAGACTACGGGCGAAATGACGTTGCAGCGTCCAGGCCTGTTCAACTGGCACACCGATGCGCCACAGGAGCAATTGATGGTTTCCGACGGCAAGAAAGTGTCGTTGTGGGACCCTGATCTGGAGCAGGTCACCATCAAGAAACTCGATCAGCGCCTGACCCAGACCCCAGCCTTGCTGCTGTCCGGTGACGTGTCGAAGATCAGCGAAAGCTTCGATATCACGGCGAAAGAGGCAGGTGGCGTGATCGACTTCGTGCTCAAGCCCAAGACCAAGGACACCCTGTTCGACAGCCTGCGTTTGTCGTTTCGTAACGGCATCATCAACGACATGCAACTGATCGACAGCGTGGGCCAGCGCACCAATATCCTGTTCACCGGCGTCAAGGCCAACGAGCCTGTTGCGGCCAGCAAGTTTCAGTTCCAGATTCCCAAGGGTGCTGATGTCATTCAAGAGTAAAAGGGTTAATTCCTGATCATGGATCTGTTCAGCCGCGAACCGATAGCTCAGCCCCTGGCTGCACGTTTGCGTGCTACCAATCTGGATGAATACGTCGGTCAGGAACACGTGCTTGCCCACGGCAAGCCTCTGCGTGAGGCGCTGGAGCAGGGCGCGCTGCATTCGATGATTTTCTGGGGGCCGCCCGGTGTGGGCAAGACCACCCTGGCGAGGCTGCTGGCCAAGGTTTCGGACGCGCATTTCGAGACTGTTTCCGCCGTTCTGGCGGGGGTCAAGGAAATCCGTCAGGCAGTGGAAGTCGCCAGGCAGCAGGCCGGGCAATATGGCAAACGCACGATTCTGTTCGTCGACGAAGTGCACCGCTTCAACAAGTCGCAACAGGATGCGTTCCTGCCTTATGTCGAAGATGGCACGCTGATTTTTATCGGCGCCACTACCGAAAATCCTTCGTTCGAACTCAATAATGCCTTGTTGTCCCGGGCCCGTGTCTATGTGCTCAAAAGCCTGGACGAGGCAGCGCTGCGCAAACTGGTCAATCGTGCCCTGACCGAAGAGCGCGGGCTGGGCAAGCGCCAACTGACCCTGAGCGATGAAGGTTTCACGATTCTCATGGCCGCCGCTGATGGCGATGGTCGGCGCATGCTCAATCTGCTCGAAAACGCCTCCGATCTTGCCGAAGACGGCAGCGAGATCGATGTCGAGCTGCTGCAGAGCCTGCTCGGTGACAGCCGACGCCGCTTCGACAAGGGCGGTGAGGCGTTCTATGACCAGATATCGGCCTTGCACAAGTCAATACGTGGGTCCGACCCCGACGCAGCCCTGTACTGGTTTGCCCGGATGATCGACGGCGGCTGCGATCCGCTGTATCTGGCGCGTCGCGTGGTGCGCATGGCCAGTGAAGATATCGGCAATGCAGATCCGCGCGCCTTGCCGCTGTGCATGTCGGCCTGGGACGTTCAGGAGCGTCTGGGCAGCCCCGAGGGCGAACTGGCGGTGGCACAGGCCATCGTCTATCTGGCCTGTGCGCCAAAAAGCAACGCGGTCTACATGGCCTTCAAGGCAGCAATGCGCGAAGCTGGCGAGCATGGCTCGCTGGAGGTGCCGCTGCACTTGCGCAATGCGCCGACCAAGCTGATGAAGCAGCTCGGTTATGGCGAAGAATACCGTTATGCCCATGACGAGCCTGAAGCCTATGCGGCTGGCGAAGACTACTTTCCGGACGAGCTGGAGCCACGGCAGTATTACCAGCCTGTACCTCGCGGTCTGGAACTCAAGATCGGTGAAAAGCTCAGGCATCTGAGCGCATTGGACGATGCCAGTCCCCGCCAACGGAGAAAGTGATGATTCAGACCATTCTTGCGGTGTCGATTGCCGGGATCGCTGGTACATTATTGCGCTTTGCGACTGGTACCTGGGTAAGCGCCAACTGGCCACGTTATTTTTACGCGGCGACGCTTGCGGTCAACATCGTAGGGTGCCTGATAATCGGCGTACTGTATGGCTTGTTTCTGCTGCGCCCGGAAGTGCCCATCGAAATTCGTGCCGGCTTGATTGTCGGCTTTGTAGGCGGTCTGACGACCTTTTCATCCTTTTCACTGGATACGCTGCGCCTGCTGGAAAGCGGGCAAGTACCGCTGGCCCTTGGTTATGCCGGTATCAGCGTGTTCGGCGGGCTGCTCGCAACCTGGGTTGGCCTGTCCCTGACCAGACTTTGATAGACGAGAGAACGATATGCTCGATTCCAAACTGTTACGTACTCAACTTCAGGACGTAGCGGATCGCCTGGCTTCCCGTGGCTTCACACTGGATGTGGCGCGCATTGAATCGCTGGAAGCCCAGCGCAAGGTGGTACAGACCCGCACCGAACAGCTGCAGGCCGAGCGCAATGCACGTTCCAAATCCATCGGTCAGGCCAAGCAGCGCGGCGAAGACATTGCGCCGTTGATGGCTGACGTCGAGCGCATGGGCAACGAGCTGAGCGAAGGCAAGGTCGAGCTGGACGGCATTCAGGCCGAGCTGGATGCGCTGGTGCTGAGCATTCCGAACCTGCCTCACGAATCGGTGCCGGTCGGTGCTGACGAAGAAGGCAACGTCGAAGTGCGTCGCTGGGGTACGCCGACTGCCTTCGATTTCGAGGTCAAGGATCACGTCGCTCTGGGCGAGAAGTTCGGCTGGCTGGATTTCGAGACCGCTGCCAAGCTGTCCGGTGCGCGTTTTGCGTTGCTGCGTGGCCCAATCGCGCGCCTGCACCGTGCGCTGGCGCAGTTCATGATCAATCTGCATATCAACGAACACGGTTACGAAGAGACCTACACGCCTTACCTGGTGCAGGCACCTGCGTTGCAGGGTACGGGCCAGTTGCCCAAGTTCGAGGAAGACCTGTTCAAGATCACCCGCGAAGGCGAAGCTGATCTGTACCTGATTCCGACCGCGGAAGTATCGTTGACCAACATCGTGTCGGGTGAAATTCTTGATGCCAAACAGCTGCCTCTCAAGTTTGTTGCCCATACCCCTTGCTTCCGTAGCGAAGCGGGTGCGTCGGGTCGTGACACGCGTGGCATGATCCGCCAGCACCAGTTCGACAAGGTCGAGATGGTTCAGATCGTTGCGCCTGAAGACTCCATGGCTGCGCTTGAATCGCTGACCGGCAATGCCGAGCGCGTTCTGCAATTGCTGGAACTGCCATACCGTACGCTGGCGCTGTGCACCGGCGACATGGGCTTCAGTGCCGTGAAAACCTACGACCTGGAAGTGTGGATTCCGAGCCAGGACAAGTATCGCGAAATCTCTTCGTGCTCCAACTGCGGTGATTTCCAGGCGCGCCGCATGCAGGCCCGCTGGCGCAATCCGGAAACCGGCAAGCCGGAACTGGTCCACACCCTAAACGGGTCGGGGCTGGCGGTGGGTCGTACATTGGTGGCGGTGCTGGAAAACTACCAGCAGGCGGACGGGTCGATTCGCGTGCCTGAGGTGCTCAAGCCTTACATGGGCGGCCTTGAGGTCATCGGTTAAATGGAATTTCTGCCGCTGTTCCATAACCTGCGTGGCAGCCGGGTGCTGGTGGTCGGCGGTGGTGAAATTGCCTTGCGCAAATCACGCCTGATTGCCGACGCTGGCGCAGTGCTGCGCGTGGTTGCGCCAGAAATCGAGGCCCAGCTGAGTGAGCTGGTCGTCCAGAGCGGCGGTGAGATGATCCTGCGCGGCTACAGCGAAAGCGATCTTGATGGTTGTGTGCTGATTATTGCCGCGACGGATGACGAGCCGCTCAACGCCCAGGTTTCCCATGACGCCCGGCTGCGCTGCGTTCCGGTCAATGTGGTGGACGCCCCGGCGTTGTGTACGGTTATCTTTCCGGCCATTGTCGACCGCTCGCCATTGGTGATCGCTGTGTCCAGTGGCGGCGATGCGCCGGTGCTGGCACGTTTGATCCGTGCCAAGCTGGAAACCTGGATTCCCTCCACCTACGGGCAGCTCGCCGGGCTGGCTGCGCGCTTTCGCAATCAGGTCAAAGGGCTGTTTCCGAATGTGCAGCAACGCCGAGCGTTCTGGGAAGATGTTTTTCAGGGTGCCATTGCCGACCGCCAACTGGCCGGGCAGGGTGCCGAGGCCGAGCGTCTGCTGATCGCCAAGATCGCTGGCGAGCCACCGCCGGAGACCGGCGAGGTGTATCTGGTCGGTGCTGGCCCCGGTGATCCTGACTTGCTGACTTTCCGGGCCTTGCGCCTGATGCAGCAAGCGGATGTGGTGCTGTATGACCGCCTTGTCGCGCCGACTATTCTTGACCTGTGCCGTCGCGATGCCGAGCGTGTCTATGTCGGAAAGCGTCGTGCGGAGCATGCTGTTCCGCAGGAACAGATCAACCAGCAACTGGTTGCACTGGCCAAGCAAGGCAAGCGAGTGGTGCGCCTCAAGGGCGGCGATCCGTTTATCTTCGGCCGTGGCGGCGAGGAAATCGAAGAGCTGGCTACGCATGGCATTCCGTTTCAGGTGGTTCCGGGTATTACCGCCGCCAGTGGTTGTGCGGCGTATGCCGGTATACCGCTGACGCACCGTGATCACGCACAGTCTGTGCGTTTCATTACCGGTCACTTGAAAAACGGCACCACAGACCTGCCCTGGTCCGATCTGGTTGCGCCTGCTCAGACGCTGGTGTTTTACATGGGGCTGATCGGTTTGCCGGTCATCTGTGAAGAACTGATCAGGCATGGTCGCTCTGCCGACACGCCTGCTGCGCTGGTTCAGCAGGGCACGACGGTCAATCAGCGTGTGTTCACCGGGACTCTGGCCAATCTGCCGCAACTGGTCGCCGAGCATGAGGTGCATGCACCGACGCTGGTAATCATCGGCGAAGTGGTCAAGTTGCGTGAAAAACTGGCATGGTTCGAAGGGGCACAGGCGACGGTCTGAAGCCGATATTGGATAGCCCGTTCGGGCTATCCATCCTTTTTCGCCAATCTGTCAATTGCTCCAGACACCCTCACCGGACAGCCGATCCCGGTCGTGACCTGCCTGCAGATCAAGCGTTGGACCCTTCGGTATGATGCCGGTCGGGTTGATGGTGCGATGGCTCGCGTAGTAGTGGCCCTTGATGTGCTCGAAGTTCACGGTCTCCGCGATACCTGGCCATTGGTACAGCTCACGTAGCCAGTTGCTGAGGTTCGGGTAATCCGCGATGCGCCGCAGGTTGCACTTGAAGTGGCTGTAATACACCGCATCGAAGCGCACGATGGTGGTGAACAGGCGTATGTCGGCTTCGGTCAGGTGTTTTCCCGTCAGGTAGCGCTTTTCGCCCAGCAGGTTTTCCAGCACGTCCAGTTCGGCGAACACATCATTGAACGCCTCTTCGTACGCCCCCTGTGAGGTGGCGAACCCGGCCCTGTAGACACCGTTGTTGACGTTCGGATAAATCTGCTCGTTGAGCTCGTCGATGCTCGCCCGCAAGGCTTGCGGATAAAAGTCCAGCGTGTTGCCGGTCAGTTCGTCGAATGCGCCATTGAACATACGGATGATTTCCGCAGACTCGTTGCTGACGATGCATTGCTGCTGTTTGTCCCACAGCACCGGAACCGTCACGCGGCCGGTATAACGAGGGTCATCGGCGGTATAGCGTTGGTGAAAGAACTGGAAGTCATCCAGCGCATCGCCGCTGGAGCCTTTCTGCTTATCGAAAGTCCAGCCATTTTCCAGCATCAGCCAACTGACCACGGAAACGCCGATCAGGTTTTCCAGTCCCTTGAGCTTGCGTACGATCAGTGTGCGGTGTGCCCACGGGCATGCCAGTGAGACATACAAGTGGTAGCGGCCGGCCTGTGCAGCAAAACCGCCCTCACCAGATGGCCCCGCTTGTCCGTCGGCTGTGACCCAGTTGCGTCGTTGCGCATTTTCGCGCTGAAAGGCGCCATCTTTGCTGCTTTCGTACCACTGGTCTTGCCAGTGTCCCTCGACCAGAAGGCCCATGTCTGACTCCCATTTCCAGGTTATAGAGCTTGGAGGTCAGCCAGGGCGCATCGGTTCGACCTAAAACGCGCAAGATTATGGGGGCTGGTGATCGTCACAGCCGATAGGTCAAAGGCTCTTGTCGCGGCGATCCCAGAACACTCGGGCTTGCTCGAACGCTTCGTCGCGAGCGACACCCAGGCCGCGCAGGGCAAGCGCGATGGTCGATATCAACGCCAGTTGCGGGTAGCTGTCTTCGATTTCCCCGCGCCACAAGGCCAACAATTGCTGCGGGTCGAGTGTCGCCGGTTTTACATGACGGCGTGGCGAAAGCGCTGGCCACTCCTCGTCCCAGGGCTGACCGCCAGTGGTGCCGTACAAATGGCTGACGGTGTCCGGGTTGATCTCGATTTCGCCGCCATCTCCCTTGACCACAATGGCGTTGTCGCCCAGCAGGCTGCTGGCGTCGCGATGCACGCTCTGATAGCCCGGATGAAAGATGCTTTGCAGGCCGCAACGGGCCTGAAGCGGGTTGAGAATGCGTGCCAGAGAATGAATGGGGGAGCGCAGGCCCAGCGTGTTGCGCAGATCAATCATGCGTTGTAGCTGTGGTGCCCAGTCCCCTAGCGGAATGAACGCTATATTGCCTTGCTCAAGCGAGGTTTCGACTGCTGACCAGTTGCGGCACAGGGGAATATTCAGCAGGTCGAGCAATTGTTCGGTGTACAGGCGTCCCGCAGTATGGGCACCGCCGCCGTGCAGAAGGATCTTCACGCCGTTTTGCGCCAGACACTTGGCCGTCAGCAAGTACCACGGCAGATGACGCTTTTTCCCTGCGTAGGTCGGCCAGTCGATATCGACCTGAATCGCCGGCGCATTCAGGCGTTCGCGCACCGCTTCGGTAAACCCCGCCAGTTCCTCAGGGCTTTCTTCCTTATGGCGCAGCAGCATCAGAAAAGCCCCGAGCTGGGTGTCCTCGACTTTTTCATCGAGCAACATGCCCATGGCCTCTCGCGCTTCTTCGCGCGTCAGGTTGCGCGCACCGCGTTTGCCTTTGCCCAGAATGCGCACAAATGTCGCAAAGGGATGTTCTTCAGGTGTTTCGGTAACAAGCGCGGCGTAATCGTTCATATGCAATTGGTCGGTTTAGGCAGGCCCGCCAGCTTGGCGGCGAGTTTGGCGGGAGTGCCGTTGAACAGGCGGTTGAGGTGCATGCTGTTGCCTTTTTCCGTACCCAGCTTCAGTGCGGTGTATTTGATCAGCGGCCGAGTAGCCGGCGAAAGCTGAAACTCGGCGTAGAAATCCCGCAGCAACTGGAGGATTTCAATGTGCTCGGCACTCAGGGCGATACCTTCCTCAGCGGACAGGGCGTGGGCGACGTCAAGCGACCAGTCGTTGAGGTCCTGCAGAAAACCATCCTTGTCCAGTTCGATGCTGTGCCCGTCAATCGTTAACTGTTTCATAGCCAGGTATTGACCTTGTCGAAGCGTAAGGACAGTTCCACGAAGGCAGGGTAGTCGATGCTGTTTACTCCGGCGGGCAGTGGCAGATTGCGTGCCTTGATGTCTTCATCAAGCACAAACAACTGCAATGAATCGACCAGGGGCTGCAGGGATTCCAATGGTGCGCATGACGGCGTCAGTGCATAAGTAGCGTCGCCACAGAGCAATACACCGTCGTCACGGCCCAGCAGGCGCAGGCAGCTGTCCAGTCGGGTGTCGGCAAAAGGCGAATGGGAGAGAACGTGCAAAGTAGCCATCAGATCGTAATCACCTCGTCGTAGCGGTCAAAGAGTGCCGACAATTCGGAGCGTGTGTACAACTGACTGATTTCTTCGCTCAATGCGCTGGCAGGGATGCCGCGCTCGGTCAGGCTTTGTACGCAGGCATAAAGGTCTTCAACGCCGAACATCGACAGGGCCTTGAGGTTTGCGGTCAGGTCTTTCTGTTGCAGGGCACCGGGCAGTTGCTGCGGCGACAACTGGAAAACCCCGTCATCCAGAAACAGCAGGCCGACCGACAGATCGAATGCACCACCCGCCAGCACGATGTCCAGCGCTTCACGGGCACCGGGACCGGACCACGGCGACTGGCGGCTGACTACCAATAATGATCTGGGCATGTCACGGCCCTCCAAAGCAGATCAAACGATCAGCCGATTGCACGGCATCGTGCAACTGCCCCAGCCCGGACAATTCCCAAGGCTCCCGCAGATTCGCCGCTGGCCGCTGATAACGCTCGGCCTCTTGGGCATCAAGCACGCCACGACGCAGCGCGGCGGCGATGCATACCACGCCATCCAGGTGGTGTTCGGCGATGAAGTCACGCCATTGCAGGGCAATATCCTGCTCATCCTGAGGCGTCACGACATTGGCCGACGCGCTGTGTACGCCGTCCTGATAAAAAAACAACCGGACGATCTCATGTCCGCCTGCGAGTACGGCTTTGGCGAACAGCAAGGCTCTTCGCGAGGAGGGCGCATGGGCGGCGGAAAAAAGTGAGATGGCGAATTTCATGATCGGCTCTGCCAACAAAACATCCGCAATGATAAAGAATTCAAGGGCCGACGTGTGAGTTTGGCGCGGTTCGACCTGCAAGCGCTGGGTCAGAGCGCAACCGTCTGAGTGTCTATTGATGTTCATAGGGCATCAATCGATGAAAACATAGCACTTATCGTTTCAAAGTGTGTCCGGCAGACTCCTTTCCCATAAGCGCTTACAACACTCTAATAAGATCGCTGGAGAACACTGATGCACAGCTCATCCCCATCAGGAACAGGCAACACCCGGTCGAAGGCCGGAGCAGTATTTCGCGTCACTTCAGGCAACTTCCTCGAGCAATTCGACTTCTTCCTGTTTGGCTTTTACGCCACCCAGATCGCCTCCGCCTTTTTCCCGGCCAGCAGTGAATTTGCTTCGCTGATGATGACCTTCGCGGTTTTCGGTGCGGGCTTCCTGATGCGCCCGCTGGGTGCAGTGATTCTGGGCGCTTACATCGATGACGTGGGCCGGCGCAAAGGCTTGATCGTGACCCTGTCGATCATGGCCAGTGGCACGTTGTTGATCGTCCTGGTGCCCGGTTACGCGAGCATCGGCTTGTGGGCACCGGCATTGGTGCTGGTCGGCCGCTTGCTGCAAGGCTTTTCCGCAGGCGCGGAATTGGGCGGCGTGTCGGTGTATCTGGCAGAGATGGCGACACCCGGCCGCAAGGGCTTCTACACCAGCTGGCAGTCAGGTAGCCAGCAGGTGGCAATCGTGGTCGCCGCTGCACTGGGTTACGGCTTGAACCAATGGATGACACCTGCTGCTGTCGCCGACTGGGGCTGGAGAATTCCGTTCGCCATCGGCTGCCTGATCATCCCGTTCATTTTCCTGCTGCGCCGCAGCCTGCAGGAAACCGAAGAGTTCGCCACGCGCGCTCACCGTCCGACCATGCGACAGGTGTTCGCGACGCTGCTGCAAAACTGGCGCGTGGTGATTGCCGGCATGCTGATGGTGGCGATGACTACCACCACGTTTTACCTGATCACCATTTATGCACCGACATTCGGCAAAACCGTACTCAATCTGAGTACCTCCGATGCGCTGCTGGTGACGTTGCTGGTCGGTGTATCCAACTTTATCTGGCTGCCGGTCGGCGGCATGTTGAGCGACCGTTTCGGACGCAAGCCGCTGCTGGTAGCGATGACCCTGCTGACCATCATCAGCGCTTACCCGGCGCTGTCCTTTCTCGCTCAGGCGCCAAGCTTTGCTCATATGCTGGAAGTGCTGTTGTGGTTCTCGTTTCTCTACGGTTTGTATAACGGCGCGATGATTCCGGCACTGACTGAAATCATGCCGGTAGAGGTACGAGTGGCCGGTTTTTCTCTGGCCTACAGCCTGGCGACAGCGGTTTTCGGCGGTTTTACCCCGGCAATCTCGACCTGGTTGATCCATCTGACCGGTGACAAGGCCGCACCTGCTTACTGGATGACGTTCGCTGCAGCTTGCGCGCTTGGCGCGACCCTGGTGCTCTACCGGCACCTTTCGGTTCGCCCGCAACTGGCTGTTTAATAAAGGAAAAAACTATGAAACTGTTGCATAAACATCAATTGGCGGTGCTTTTTCTGGGCTGTATGGCAGTCAGCGTTGCCGCTCAGGCTGAAGAGCTCAAGGTCATGACATCAGGCGGCTTTACTGCTGCATATAAACTGCTGGGGCCGCAATACGCGACGTCTTCCGGGGATACACTGGACACCATCCTTGGCCCGTCGATGGGCAAGGCCCCCGAGGCCATTCCAAACCGCCTGGCTCGTGGCGAGCATGCCGATGTGGTGATCATGGTCGGCTATGCGCTAGATGATCTGATCAAGCAAGGCAAGGTAGACCCGGCATCGCGGGTCGAGCTGGCCGATTCGCGGATCGGTATGGTGGTGAAGGAGGGGGCGGCCAAGCCTGCAATCGGTACCGACAGCGAGTTGAAAGACACGCTGCTCAAGGCGAAGTCGGTGGCTTACTCCGACAGCGCCAGTGGTGTGTACATCGAAAAAGAGCTTTTCAAAAAGCTCGGTATCGAGAAGGAACTTGCGCCGAAGGGCAAGATGATCGAGCGCATCCCGGTTGCTTCAGTGGTTGCCAAGGGCGACTACGAAGTGGGCTTTCAACAGGTGGCCGAGCTGTTGCCGGTTCCCGGCGTGACGTTCGTGGCGAAGATCCCGGAAGACGTTCAGTCGGTTACCCGCTACGCGGCTGGCATTCCGGTCAATGCCGAGCACCCGAAGCAGGCAAAGGCATTGCTCGATTACCTGGCGTCCCCAAAAGCGCAGGCCACGGTGCAGTCCACCGGGCTGGATTCAGTTCCCCGCTGAGCGTAGCGGCATCTTCCTGACCAGTCGTTCCAGTTCAAGGGCTGCAGGCGTCAATGTCCTCCCGCGACGTTTGATCAGCCCTACGTTGCGAACCACTTCAGGTGCAACCAATGGCACGCTCACCAGAAACGGGTGAGCGGTCATCGGCATGGCAATCGAGGGTACCGCCGCCACGCCGAGGCCGGCCTCCACAAGGCCGATCATGGTGGTGACATGCCGCGTTTCGCAGATACTCTCCTTGTGCGGGCGCGAGAGCGCCAGCGCCTGATCCAGTACCAGCCGGTTACCTGACGTTATGTCCAGAGCGATGTAGTCGTGGCGGTACATTTCCTCCCAGCTCACGCTGGCGCAGGTCGCAAGCGGGTGATCCCGGCGGCAGGCCATCACATAGCGTTCCTGTAGAAGCAATTCGAAGTCGACCTCCGGTGCCAGATTGCCGCTGAAACTCACCCCGAAATCTGCCTCGCCAAGGGCAACTGCGCTGTTGACCTCATTGGCGCTGGCATCCATGACCCGGATTCTGATTTTTGGAAACAGCTTATGAAACTCGCTGATGACCTGCGGCATGAAGTAATAGGCGGCTGACGGCACGCAAGCAATGGTGACGCTGCCCATCCGGGTGGAACCGACGCCATCGATGGTCATCAATGCGATGTCGAGGTCATCCAGTATTCGCTCGACCTGAGGCAGAAATGCACGGCCCACCGTGGTCAGGCTGACCCTGCGGGTGGTGCGTTCAAACAGCTTCACGTTCAGCGCAGACTCAAGCTTTTCTATGCGGCGGCTGAGGGCAGGCTGGGTGATCTGCACGGTTTCAGCGGCCTTGCGGAAGCTGCCATTCTCGACCACGGCACGAAATGCCTGGAGGTCGTTTAGGTCGAAATTGATGGGCATTCGAACATCGGTCTATTGATACGGGGTGCGCATGAATATATCAGGTTGCGCGGGCCCGCTGGCAGGGGGGAGGAGAGGGGGGATTTTCATAAAGGCCAGAAACGACAAAGCCCCGAATAATCAGGGCTTTGCGCTACCAAATATGGCGGAGGCATAGAGATTCGAACTCTAGGACCTGTTACAGTCGGCAGTTTTCAAGACTGCTGCCTTAAACCACTCGGCCATACCTCCACTATCGTTGCGGGCGCCATAATACCGGAATGAAACAAGCTGTCAAACTCTGTGACTAGCCAGTTGCAGCGCCTCTGTTATGATCTTTGCAACTCAACATTTCAACAGGAAGGAGTTTCGCCATGCGCGAACAGGATTACAGCCTTAAAACCGGCATGCAGGCCGACCAGCTAGAGGTTAGTCGTGTCCTGCGCAATACTTACGGTCTTCTCGCTCTGACGCTGGCTTTCAGCGGCGTCATGGCATTTGTCGCTCAGCAGATGCGCGTCGGCTACCCGAACATTTTCGTGGTACTGATCGGCTTCTATGGTCTGTTTTTCCTGACCAACAAATTGCGTGATTCGGTCTGGGGTCTGGTTTCGACCTTTGCCTTGACAGGTTTCATGGGTTTCCTGCTTGGCCCTATCCTTAACCGTTATCTGGGCATGGCCGGTGGCGCCGAAGTGGTTAGCTCCGCTTTCGCGATGACCGCACTGGTTTTCGGCGGTCTGTCGGCTTACGTATTGATCACCCGCAAGGACATGAGCTTCCTGGGTGGCTTCATCACCGCAGGCTTCTTCGTTCTGCTTGGTGCGGTAGTGGCCAGCATGTTCTTCCAGATCAGCGGTTTGCAACTGGCGATCAGCGCAGGCTTCGTGCTGTTCTCGTCGGTCTGCATTCTGTTCCAGACCAGCGCGATCATTCAGGGTGGTGAGCGCAACTACATCATGGCGACGGTCAGCCTGTATGTATCGATCTACAACCTGTTTATCAGCCTGCTGCAGATTTTCGGCATCATGAGCCGCGACGACTGATGACTTCGGCCTGACTACTCAGGCCGTTGCACTTCAAACAAAAGCCCCGATCTTTCGGGGCTTTTGCATTTCCGGGATTTGAGAAGTGTCAGGATCTCAGGTGATGGCGATATGCCTTTCCGGAAGCCTGGGAAGGGCAAGCCGGATTGGCCAGAGACTGTCCGTCCACTCAAATTACGCATCGTAGGACACCTGACCGATCAGTCATCTTTATCAAGATTGTCCTCGTCTGCTCAAGCACTTATCAGCTTTTGATCATCACAAAAAATAATATCGGACGATTCCCCAAGGCCTGTAGGCACTTCCCCGTTTGGGCCAATTGACATCACTGAAGAGAGCTGGACACAAGATTTCTAAATGTGTCAGCTTTGTTACGCATCAAAGCGTTACGCAACAGCAACACAAGGCGAGTGACTGGACTCTCTCGCTACAGGGGGGAGTCCCGCCGCACCTAACCTGTTAATCAGCAAACAAGGAAGTGTCATGACGAAAGTCAAAGAAAATGCTGCAATTCAACTCTCTGCTGCTACCAGCACCTCTTTCGACCAGATCAATACGTTCGCTCACCAGTACGACCGTGGCGGTAACCTCACGATCAATGGCAAGCCTTCGTACTCGGTCGATCAGGCCGCCGATTACATCCTTCGCGACGACGCTGCGTGGACTGATCGCGATGGCAACGGCACCATCAACCTCACGTACACCTTCCTGACCGCCAAGCCTGCCGGGTTCGACAATTCGCTGGGGACTTTCAGTGCGTTCAACGCACAGCAGAAAGCACAGGCCGTATTGTCGATGCAATCCTGGGCAGACGTTGCCAAAGTCAGCTTTACCCAGGCGGCTTCCGGCGGCGACGGGCATATGACCTTTGGCAACTACAGTAACGGCAGCGCTGGTGGAGCGGCTTTTGCCTATCTGCCCAGCGGCAACAGCCGTACGGACGGTCAGTCCTGGTACCTTGTCGATAACAGCTACAAAGTCAACACGACACCGGACAATGGCAATTACGGTCGTCAGACCCTGACCCATGAAATTGGCCACACCCTGGGCCTGTCTCACCCTGGCGACTACAACGCTGGCGAAGGCAACCCGACCTACAAGGATGCCAGCTACGCAGAAGACACGCGTGGCTACAGCGTCATGAGTTACTGGAGTGAGTCCAACACCGACCAGAACTTCGTCAAGGGCGGCGTTGCGGCGTACTCCTCGGCACCGTTGCTGGACGATATTGCGGCTGTTCAACAGCTCTATGGCGCGAACATGAGCACCCGTGCCGGTGATACGGTCTACGGTTTCAACTCCACCGCCGGGCGTGATTTCTACAGCGCCACTTCTGCCTCTTCCAAGGTGGTGTTCTCGGTGTGGGACGGCGGGGGCAAGGATACCCTCGACTTCTCGGGTTTCACCCAGAACCAGAAGATCAACCTCAATGCGGCCTCGTTCTCGGACGTGGGTGGCATGGTGGGTAACGTTTCAATTGCCAAAGGCGTGGTGGTTGAAAACGCGGTGGGCGGTTCGGGCAACGACCTGTTGATCGGCAATGCCGCTGCCAACGACCTCAAAGGTGGTGCCGGCAACGACATCATCTACGGCGGTGGCGGTGCCGACAGCCTGACCGGTGGTGCTGGTGCAGACATTTTTGTGTTTGGTGCCAGTTCCGATTCGAACCGTGCAGCGCAGGATACGATTCGTGACTTTGTCAGCGGTCAGGACAAAATCGATGTATCGGCCATTTCCACGCTGAGCGCGCTACAGTTCGTCAACGCGTTCAGCGGCCATGTCGGCGAAGCGATCCTCAGCTACAACCAGAGCAGCAATCTGGGTAGCCTGGCGATCGACTTCACAGGTCAGGGTGTGGGGGACTTCCTCGTGGGCACTGTTGGTCAAGCGTTGGCTACTGATATCGTGGTTTAATCTGTAACAATCATGGACGACCCTGCTGTCGTCCATGATCTGGAAAGTACCCCATCATGAAGATCAATCACGTTGTTCGAATCGTGCCAGTGGCTTTTGCGCTGCTGGTGGGTATTTCTGGAGCAAGTATGGCCATGAGTTTGAAACTGCCCGACCCAGCTGAACTCAGCGGCAAGTGGCGACTTTCGCTTCAGGGAAATACGGACGAAGCCTGTGAGCTGCACCTCAACACGGATGTACCGAAACTGACGGGCGATCTCGCCTGTGCAGTAAAGTGGTTGCACGAAGCACCCACTGGCTGGTTTCCGACTCCGGATGGCCTGGCATTCACCGACAAGGAAGGCAATCGCCTGATTCACCTCAATAACATGGGGGAACAGATCTATCAGGCGCGTCTGCCAGGCGGTGAAGTGCTGGTACTTGGACGGCTCGCCGATTAAGCGTTTCATGGACCTGCGCGAGTTGTTTGTTAAAACCCAGGGATGTCACTCCGTCACCAGCAAGACCATCAAGGAACAACCATGAGTGCGTTGCCCCAAAGCGCCCGGCCGCCGCTTTATAAAGCGCTGGCTGACTACAAGAGCGCGTTGATTGGTGTCGGTTGTTTTACCGCGCTGATCAACGTGTTGATGCTCGCCCCATCGATTTACATGTTGCAAGTCTATGACCGTGTACTGACATCGCAGAACCAGACTACCCTGGCCATGCTGACGCTGATGGTGGTCGGGTTCTTTGCGTTTATCGGCCTGCTGGAGATGGTCCGCAGCTTTGTGGTGATCCGCATCGGCAGCGAGCTGGAGAGGCGTTTCAATCTGCGCGTCTATCAGGCCGCGTTCGAGAGCAACCTGCACGCTGGACAGCGTCAGGCTGGACAGGCGCTGGGTGACCTGACCTTTATCCGCCAGTTCCTCACCGGGCCGGCGTTGTTCGCGTTCTTCGACGCCCCGTGGTTTCCCATCTACCTGGCGGTGATCTTCCTTTTCGACCCTTGGCTTGGCGTGCTGGCCAGCGTGGGGACGGTGTTGCTGGTCGGACTGGCCTGCCTCAACGAATGGCTGACCCGCAAACCGTTGGCCGAGGCCAGTGGATACTCGCAGCAGTCTGCGCAATTGGCGACCCGACACCTGCAACAGGCCGAGGCGATCCAGGCGATGGGCATGCTCGAAGTGTTGCGGCGTCGCTGGTTCCATGTGCATGGGCGCTTTCTGGCCTTGCAAAACCGTGCCAGTGACACTGGAGCGGTGATCAGTTCGATCAGCAAGGCCCTGCGCCTTTGCCTGCAGTCGCTGGTGCTGGGCCTGGGCGCACTGCTGGTGATAAACGGAGAAATGACCGCAGGCATGATGATCGCCGGTTCGATCCTCATGGGAAGGGTCCTCAGCCCCATCGATCAACTGATCGCAGTCTGGAAGCAATGGAGTTCTGCACGCCTGGCTTACGGGCGTCTGGACCAGTTACTCAAGACCTACGCCGAGCCCGCGCCGCGCATGCCACTGCCAGCACCGCGCGGTCAGATCAGCGCGGAACAGGTCAGCGCTGCGCCTCCGGGAAAAACGTCGCCGACGATTCAGCAAGTGAGCTTTCAGTTGCAAGCCGGTGAAGTGCTCGGCGTGCTGGGAGCATCCGGTTCCGGCAAATCGACTCTGGCGCGCGTGCTGGTCGGTGTCTGGCCTGTGCTGGGCGGTACGGTACGCCTGGACGGTGCCGACATGCATCGCTGGGATCGCGAGGCGCTGGGCCCCTATATTGGCTATCTGCCGCAGGACATCGAGCTGTTCGGTGGCACCGTGGCAGAAAACATCGCGCGTTTTAGCGAGGCCGACGCGAGCGCTGTGGTTGCTGCCGCGCAACTGGCGGGCGTACACGAATTGATTCTGCGTCTGCCGCAGGGCTACGACACGCGGCTGGGCGATGATGGCGCTGGCTTGTCAGGCGGTCAGAAACAGCGCGTCGCGTTGGCCCGAGCGCTGTATGGCGATCCGCGGCTGGTGGTGCTTGATGAGCCCAATTCCAATCTGGACGCCGCAGGCGAAGCGGCCTTGACCCAGGCGATTGCTGAACTCAAGACCCGCGGCTGTACCGTCGTGCTCGTCACCCACCGTACGCAGTCGTTGAACCAGACCGATCGTCTGCTGGTGCTGAGCGAAGGTCGCATGCAGGCATTCGGCACCACGGCTCAGGTGTTGCAGGCTTTGTCCGGGCAGGCATCGTCCGCGCAAGCACCGCAAGCGCACCCTCAATCGCAATCTCGCCCTGCACCTGCCGGGCTTTCCATGAGCCGTCAGTACGGCACGCAGAACAGGCAGTCCGACGTATGAGCAGCCCTATCGACACTCATTACACCGTGCCGGGCAAGGAGCGCGGCGTGCAGTTCTTCGTTCGCGCAGGCTGGATTCTCATGCTGGCAGGCGCGGGCAGTTTCTTTCTATGGGCGAGTCTTGCCCCGCTGGATCAGGGCATTGCCGTGCAGGGTACCGTTGTGGTGTCGGGCAAGCGCAAGGCCGTGCAGTCGCTGGATGGCGGCGTGGTCAGCAAGATTCTCGTCAGCGAAGGCCAGTCCGTGAAGGAGGGCGAGCCGCTGTTTCGTCTTGATCAGACTCAGGTCGAGGCCGACGTGCAATCGCTGCGTGCCCAGTATCGAATGGCCTGGGCCAGCCTGGCTCGCTGGCAGAGCGAGCGTGACAACCTGGATGAGGTGCACTTTCCCGCAGAACTGATCGCCGCCGGGCAGGGGCAGAACCCCGACCCGCGTCTGGCACTGGTGCTTGAGGGCCAGCGGCAACTGTTCAGCAGCCGGCGACAGGCGCTGGCTCGAGAACAGTCCGGTTTGCAGGCGAGCATCGAGGGTGCCGGTCTGCAGCTCGCCGGCATGCGCCGTGCCCGCTCGGACCTGCTGGCTCAGGCTGACTCGCTACGCAAGCAACTGAGTAATCTGGAGCCGCTGGCGCAGAACGGTTTCATTCCGGGCAACCGTCTGCTGGAGTTTCAACGCCAGCTTTCTCAAGTGCAGCAGAGCCTGGCGCAGAACGCAGGCGAAACCGGGCGGATAGAGCAGGGGATCGTCGAGTCGCGATTGCGTCTTCAGCAGCAGCGCGAGGAGTATCAGAAAGAAGTGCGCAGCCAGTGGGCCGATGCCCAGGTCAAGGCGCTTACCCTTGAGCAACAACTGGCTTCGGCAGGTTTCAGTCTGCAGCACAGTGCAATTCTTGCCCCTGCTGATGGCATCGCCGTCAACCTGGGCGTGCACACCGAAGGCGCAGTGGTGCGTGCCGGTGAAACCCTGCTGGAAATCGTACCGCAGGGCACACGGCTTGAAGTCGAAGGGCGGCTGCCGGTGCAGTTGATCGACAAGGTAGCCAGCCATTTGCCGGTCGATATCCTCTTCACTGCGTTCAATCAAAGTCGCACGCCGCGGGTTTCTGGTGAGGTAAACCTGATTTCCGCCGATCAGATGCAGGATGAGAAAACCGGCCAACCCTATTACGTGCTGCGCACTTCGGTGGGCGATGCGGCACTGGAAAAACTCAACGGGCTGGTGATCAAGCCGGGCATGCCCGCTGAAATGTTTGTGCGCACGGGCGAACGCTCGCTGCTCAATTATCTGTTCAAACCTTTGCTGGACCGTGCCGGCTCCGCGTTGACGGAGGAATAGGATGTCTCGTCATCCCCTGAAAGCCGCTTTGCTGACGGCCATCCTGCTGGGCACTGCTTCATTGAGTCATGCGATGGGCCCGTTTCAGGTCTATGAGCTGGCGCTTCGCAACGACCCGACTTACCTGGGCGCGCTCAAGGAGCGCGATGCGGGCCTGGAAAATAAGGTAATCGGTCGTGCAGGCTTGTTGCCGCGAGTTTCGTACAGCTACAACAAAGGGCGTAACGACTCCAAGGCCACCCTTAAAGGCGGCCGTGAAGACACCACGGACCATCGCCACTACAACAGCTTTGGTTCAAGCCTGACGATTCAGCAGCCGCTGATCGATTACGAAGCCTATGCCAATTACCGCAAAGGCCTGGCTCAGGCGTTGTTTGCCGACGAGACTTTTCGCAGCAAGAGTCAGGAATTGCTGGTGCGGGTTCTGACCCTCTACACCCAGGCGCTGTTTGCGCAGGACCAGATCAATATAGCCCGCGCCAAACAGCAGGCGTTCGAACGCCAGTTTGCCCAGAACCGGCAAATGTTCCAGCAAGGCGAAGGTACCCGCACCGACATTCTTGAAGCGGAATCGCGCAACGAGCTGGCGATTGCCGAGCAGATAGAGGCCAGCGACGAGCAGGACGCGGCCTTGCGCGAACTGGCCGCGTTGCTGGGCGAGTCGAGTATCGATGTTGCGCAGTTGGAGCCGTTGAGAGACAGTTTTCAGGCGCTGGTGCTGGCACCGTCCAGCTTTACCGAGTGGCATGCGCTGGCCATGGCCAACAGCCCGATCCTGGCCTCGCAACGCCAGTCGCTGGAAGTGGCGCGATACGAGGTGGAGCGCAACCGCGCCGGGCATCTGCCGACGGTGAATGCTTACGCGAGTATCCGTCAGAACGAGTCGGACAGCGGCAACACTTACAATCAGCGTTACGACACCAACACGATAGGTATCGAGCTCAATCTTCCGCTGTACGCCGGAGGCGGCACCAGCGCCTCGGTGCGTCAGGCCAACAGCAAGCGCGAGCAGGCGGAATACGAGCTGGAGGGCAAGACCCGCGAAACCCTGATCGAGCTGCGTCGTCAGTTCAACGCCTGTGCGTCAGGGGTGAGCAAGTTGCGCGCTTATCAGAAAGCATTGGTCTCGGCGCAGGCACTGGTCGAGTCGACACGTCAGAGTATTCTCGGCGGCGAGCGCATCAGCCTGGACGCACTCAACGCCGAACAGCAGCTTTACAGCACCCGGCGTGATCTGGCGAAAGCCCGCTATGACTATTTGATGGCCTGGATAAAACTGCATTACTACGCCGGTACGTTGCGCGACACCGATCTGGCGCGTATTGACGAGGCCTTCGTTGTGGCGCGCTGAGTGTCGTTGGTCAGTTCTGCGCGGTGAAACGCGCCAGCGAGAAGGCTGAAAGGTCTACATCGCTGGTGCCGTGAATACAGCGTTGCGCAAGGGCCAGCCCGAGCCCGGCTGAGTGTTTGAAGCCGTGACCGGAGCAGGCCGAAACCACTGTCACGTTCTTCAGATGGGGGTGTTCATCGATGATGAAGTGGCAGTCCGGCGTGACGGTGTAGGCGCAGACCGAAGACTTGACCACGTTCGGCGTCAGTCCCGCAATCTTGCCCTGCACCTGGGTCTGGAACATTTCCTGCTCCTCCCTTGCCGTAACAGTGCGATCCAACTGGTCGGCAGCGGATGTTTCTATGTATTGCTCGGTGGCGACCTTCATACTGTTTTCACCGGGCAGGGGCGGGAAGCCATAGTTGACGTCATCCTCTCCGGGCCCGTGAGTCAGAATGAAGCTCGGCGAAACCGGTGCAAAAGCGGCATTCTCCTGCAACTCGAACCAGAACAGCTTTTGCCGACACACCCGCAGCAGATCGCGAAACGGAGCGCCGAGCAATTCGGCTGACCACATACCTGCACTGACCACGACCTTGTCAGCTATGATCGAGCCCTTGTCGGTGGTAATGCGCACCTGATCACCCTGCGCCTGTAAGTGCGTGACCGTCTCATGGGTCAGCAACCTTGCGCCGTGTTGCCTCGCCAGCCGCAGCTGTACCGCGATGCAGCGCTCCGGGCGGACAAATCCGCCTTCGGGTTCAAAGTAGCCAATGGCGGTATCCCGAACAGGGGTGAATTGGGGAAAGCGCTCGCGAATGGCCGCCGCCGCCAATACTTCGTGCTTCACGCCATAGGTGCGGGCCAAAGCGATGGTCTGGTGGGTGAAGTCGTTACTGTCTTCAGGATCGTACGCAGGGCTGGAGGTCATCACCAGCACTCCGCACTGCTCAAACAGTGACTCGCCGCTCAGCGCCTCGAGTTCGCGCCAGATGCTGTGCGAACTGCGTACCAGCGGCAGGTACTGCGGGCCTTCACCAACCGACAGCCGTGTGATGCGCGTATCGCCGTGGCTGGAGCCCTGGGTGTGCGGAGGGGCGTAGCGATCGACGCCAATCACATCGACTCCGGCCTTCGCCAGTTGATAGACAGTGGCTGCACCCATGGCACCCAGACCGAGCACGGCCACTTCACAACGCTGCTGCATAATCG
The DNA here is from genome assembly GCF_020917325.1 of Pseudomonas savastanoi. Lineage (NCBI taxonomy): Bacteria > Pseudomonadati > Pseudomonadota > Gammaproteobacteria > Pseudomonadales > Pseudomonadaceae > Pseudomonas > Pseudomonas savastanoi. Next base: position 3,637,581 of record NZ_CP076652.1, on the reverse strand, counting down.
GAATGCCTCGATAAATCTCTTATTTCACGCCGGACAGACTGCCGAATCAACCGCCAAACGTGCATAAGGTTATGTCACGAAGCACTAATGGCCATTACCAGTGCCATCACGCATGAGGGTGTGGGGAACCTGTAAAAATTTACGCTTGCGCTGCTCAGGGTTTTTAAGGTCCGAAATTGATGAAAAGTTGTCCACGGAAATCGTGGGTATGTCTGTGGGTAACTTTTTGAAACCCTTGTTACACGTGGCTTACAGCTGTGTGGTTATTTTATGAACAGCTCATGTTTTGCACTTCCATGGTGCTGCCACCAGGCTGGAAAACAGGTCCGCTATAAGCGATTTAAAGCACAAAAAAGAAATATTTTTCAAAAAAAAGCGCGACCCTCATCAGGTCGCGCTGCTTTTTTTACGAGTCAAGCGATGGTCGTTACACGAGAGGCTGATCGCTCCATTCACCGTTGACCAAGCGACGCAGACCCAGCGGGTTGGCATTCTGCAATGCAGGCGGCAACTGGCTGTCGGCCAGGTTCTGATAGCAGACCGGGCGCAGGAAGCGGTCGATGGCCAGAGTGCCAACCGACGTGCCACGTGCATCCGAGGTTGCCGGGTACGGGCCGCCATGCACCATGGCTTCACAGACCTCAACACCAGTCGGGTAGCCGTTGAACAGAATACGGCCGACTTTCTCTTCCAGTATCGGTTGCAGCCAATTGTATTGGCTCAGGTCTGCAGGTTCGCCGATCACAGTCGCGGTCAACTGGCCACGCAAGGCTTGCAGCGCGTCTTTCAACTGCGCATCGTCAGCGACCTCGATTATCAGCGTGGTCGGGCCGAAGACTTCTTCCTGCAACAACTGGTCGCCGTTCAACAGCAGACTGACGTCAGCCTTGAACAACTGGGCCTGCGCCTGTTTGCCTTCCTGCGGCTTGCCAGCCAGATGCGTTACGCCCGGATGCGACAGCAAATGCTCGACGCCTTTGCTGTAGCTGCGCAGACCACCCGCGTTGAGCATTGTCTGCGGCGCCTGACTGCCCATCTGTTCGGTCAGTTGCTCGACGAACTTGGAAAACGCCGGGGAGCGCAGGCCGATGACCACACCGGGGTTGGTGCAGAACTGACCGGCACCCATCACCACCGAACCGGCAAGCTCTTTGGCCACGGTTTCGCCGCGTGCCTGCAGGGCACCTGGCAGCAACACTACCGGGTTGATACTGGACATCTCGGCAAACACCGGAATCGGCTGTGGACGCTCGGCGGCCATTTTGCAAAGAGCGTTGCCGCCGTTCAGCGAGCCGGTGAAACCGACGGCCTGGATAGCCGGGTGTTTGACCAGACCTTCACCAACGCCGTTACCGAAGATCATGTTGAATACGCCTTTCGGCATTTGAGTGCGTTCTGCGGCGCGGATGATAGCGCTGGCCACCAGATCGGCAGTCGCCATGTGGCCACTGTGCGCCTTGAACACCACCGGGCAACCGGCAGCCAGTGCCGCAGCGGTGTCACCGCCAGCAGTGGAAAACGCCAGCGGGAAGTTGCTCGCGCCGAACACGGCAACCGGGCCCACGCCGATGCGATACTGGCGCAGGTCGACGCGTGGCAGCGGCTTGCGGTCCGGCAGGGCCAGGTCGATGCGTGCACCGACGAAATCACCGCGACGCAGAACCTTGGCAAACAGGCGCATCTGGCCGCTGGTACGACCGCGCTCACCCTGAATACGTGCCTGGGGCAGGGCGGTTTCCTGGCAGACGATGGCGACGAAATCATCACCCAGCTGATCCAGTTCATCGGCAATGGCGTCAAGGAAATCGGCGCGGCGGGCCGGGCTCAGTTGACGGAATTCTGGAAAGGCAGCCTTGGCGGCGAGGGCGGCAGCGTCGATTTCGCCGTCGGTAGCCTGATGGAAGCTGTAAGGCAGTTCTTCGCCTGTTGTGGCATCCAGACTTTTTTGCAGGCTTTGGCCCAGAGCGCTGCGGCCGCCAGCGATGAAGTTCTGGCCGAGAATGTTAGGCATCGGTATCTCCTGTTGTTTTGAGGTTGGAGGTCGGTATGGAAGGTATCCGGACCGGCGCTCCTTATGGGTTGCCGAGTTGCTTTACAGATTGTCAGTGATGTGGCGTGTAAAAGCAGGCCAGCAATCATTTTTCTAAAACCAGTGGGCAGTCATCGTACAACTTGATTCGCTGCTGATGCAACTGTCGCCCTGATTTGTCAGGTCAAGCGTTGCTGCTCTTTATAATGCATGGGCGCAATCAGGCTTCTATCGTGGCGCGCCTTTGTGACTTTTAAGGGGGTGTAGCGTTGAGTTTGTGCAGCGCATCCAGCACCTGGCGCAATGCCTTGCTGACCGGTTTGTCCTGGCGCAACGCAATTCCCAGTGTGCGGCTCAACCCTGGCACCAGCGGCAGCACCTGCAAGCCGCGGCGATGATGGGCCGCAGCAACCGCCATGCGCGGAACGATACTGTAGCCCAGGCCCGCCGCGACCATTTCCTTGATGGCCTCGATGCTGCCCAGTTCCATGACCGGCTTTACCCGGATTCCGGCCTGCAGGAACCATTCATTGATCAGCAGCCGGGTACTGCTGCCTGCCTCGAAGACCACCAGCGGTAGTTCGCTGAGGTGCTCCGGGGTCATTTCAGCGAGAGTCGGCTGCTGGCTGCTGGCGAAGATCGCCACGAACTCATCTTCAAGCAGCGGGGTGATATGCAGGCTGCGACCCGAGGCGGGCAGCGTCACCAGTGCGAGATCCAGACGGTTTTCTTCCACAGCCTTGAGAATGCCGTCCGTGTTGCCAGTGCTGACCCGCACATCCAGTTGTGCAAAGCGGCGGCGCAAGGCCTGCAGCATGGGCGGCAGCAGATGAATGCAGGCGGTCGCGCCAGTGCCGATCGCAACCTGCCCGGCAACGCCGCTGGCGTGACTGGACAACTCCAGCAGGGCATCCTCGACCACCGCATCAATGCGCGCAATATGCTCCAGCAGCGTAGTGCCTGCCGAGGTGGGCTTGAGCCGCTTGCCTACGCGCTCGATCAATTTCAGGTTCAACTGGTCTTCCAGCTGCCGAACTTGCAGGCTTACCGCAGGCTGGGTCAGGTGCAGTCGCTCGGCCGCTGCGGAGAAGCTGCCGTGCGCTATGACCAGCGAGAAGGTGTGCAAGTGATTCAGGTTGAGTCGGCGCATGGCAAAGTATTTCTTATGCTGTGAATGATAAATCATAGCTTTTTTAACGGTGTGGTGAGCGGCATGATTGCGCTCATCCAACGACATTTGCCCAGAGCCCCATATGACCCCGACCTTTATCCTGCGTGATGCGTGTGATCAAGACATGCCTGCCGTACAGGCGATTTATGCCGACCATGTGCTGCATGGCATTTCCAGTTTCGAACTCGATCCGCCGAGTGTCGCCGAGCTGTTGCAGCGCCGTGCGCAGGTGCTCGTCAACGGCCTGCCATATCTGGTGGCCGAGCTCGCCGGGGAGGTGGTCGGCTATGGCTACGCCACACCCTATCGTCCGCGTCCTGCTTACCGCTTTACCGTAGAAGACTCGGTTTATATACGGGACGGTATGGGCGGGCGGGGCATCGGTCTGGCATTGCTTGGCGAGCTGGTACAGCGCTGCGAGCAGGGCGGGTGGCGGCAGATGGTCGCGGTGATCGGCAATAGCGAGAATATCGCGTCGCTGCGTCTGCACGAGCGCCTGGGTTTTCGCCGTGTCGGGGTATTCGAGTCAGTCGGCTTCAAGCACGGTCGCTGGGTGGACACCGTGCTGATGCAGCGCATGCTCGGCGACGGCTCGGGCAGTGCACCTTCCGAGCGGGCCTGACTGACGTGGACCGCGCTGATCTGTCCAGGCTGGCGGTAGTCAAACTGGGGCTCGCGCAACTGATCACTTGGGGGGTGACGTTTTATCTGCCGGGGGCTTTCGGCAATGCGATTGCCGATGATCTGGGCTGGAGCGGCCAGCAGGTTTTTTCCGGGCTGTCAGTTGCGCTGCTGGTCATGGGCCTGGTTTCAATCTTCAGTGCGCGTTTGCTCCAGCGTCTCGGTGCACGGCAGGTGTTGCAATACGGGGCCGGGCTCAACGCGCTTGGCTGCTGCGTGCTGGCCGTGTGCAATACCCCGCAGTTGTGGTTTCTTGGCTGGGCAGTGCTGGGCGTCGGCATGCGTTTGTCACTTTACGACGCGCTGTTTGCTGCCCTGGCAGCGCTGTTCGGTGCACGCTCTCGGGCGCTGATGGTGCAGATTACCTTGTTGGGCGGGCTGGCTTCGGCGGTATTCTGGCCGCTGGGCCACGGCTTGTTGAATGCGTTGGGCTGGCGTAGTGCGGTTGCTGTCTACGGCTGCCTGGCATTGCTCAGCGGGTTATTGGTCAGCGGCCTGCCGGACTCCCGGTTGCCGGTCTTGAACGCCGGGCCAGCCGCGCCTGCGCCCGCTGACACCACGCCCTGGATACCTCAGCTCGGCTACGCCCTGAGCATGTCCCTGATCGCGTTCCTGTCAGCCGGTCTGTCTGCCCATTTACCCGCGTTGCTGGCTGGTTTGGGTGTGCCGGTCGTGCTGGCAGCGCTGTGGGGCATCGGTCAGACCTGCGCGCGTCTGGCGCAGGCTTTGCTGGCGCAGTCGATGCCTGCACTGCGCCTGAATGTCTGGGTCGCTGGCGGAATGGTGCTGTGTTTCACCCTGGGGCTGCTCAGTCAGGGCCATACCCTGCTGGCCTGCATGTTCCTGTTCGGTTATGGCGCGATGAACGGGCTGGCCACATTGCTGAGGGCGAATCTACCCTTTGAGCTGTTTGCACATTCGCATTACGTACACCTGCAGGGCCGATTGCTGGCTCCTGCCTTTCTGCTGTCAGCTGGCGCTCCGTGGTTTTTTGCGTGGGTGCGTGAAGGGCAGGGCGACAGCGGTCTGCTGTGGTTGTCGCTGGCGATCAGCCTGGTGTTGATTGCAGTGGCAATTGTGTTGAATCTGAATGGCCGCGGAAAATGAAATTGTCCAACAATCCGGTTCAATAGCGTTGCCAGTAGTCGCCTGAATGGTTAGGGTACGCGGCTGTTCAAGAAGGAGCCTGATATGACTCTGCATGACCCCACGGAAACGGGCACGGCAGTCACCCGACACAGGCGCGCGCCAAAGGGTGAAAAACGCCGCAAAGAGCTGCTTGATGCGGCCTTGCAAGTGTTTTCCCTTGAGGGCTATACCGGCGCTTCGGTGGCTAAGGTAGCGGCCATCGTCGGTATTTCCGTCGCCGGGCTGCTGCACCATTTTCCCAGCAAGATCTCGCTATTGATGGGCGTGCTGGACCGCCGCGATGAGGTCAATAGCCGCATTGCTGCCGAGGTGCGCACAGACAACACGTTGACCGGCCTGCTCGGCGGCCTGCGCGCTATCAACCGTTCCAACGCCACAGCGCCCGGCGTGGTGCGTGCCTTTTCGATTCTCAATGCGGAAAGTCTGCTGGAAAACCAGCCTGCCTTTGAATGGTTCCAGACGCGCTACGAGCGTATTCACGCGCACTTGATGGGACAGTTTGCAGGTTTGGTGGAGCGCGGGGAGGTGCGTGCGGATGTGGATCTGGACAAGATCATCCGGCAGATTCTGGCGATGATGGATGGTTTGCAGATTCAGTGGTTACGCTTTCCCGATCAGGTGGACCTGGTCGAGTGTTTCGATACCTACATTGCGCAGGTCGATGCAGCGGTAAGGGCTCGTCCCTGAGCCTTTATTTGTCCGTTTACCCTTCAGTCAGCTAACGCTTACTCGACGGTCTGCTTGAATACACCACCGGTCTTGACCGGTGGTTTCTCGACCAGAACCGAGTTCAGAGCGGAGCGTGGCAGCGGGTTGCTGGTGGTGGTCGACAGTTCCTGACGGAACGAGTTGACCAGCTTGGCGTTCAGGCGGATGTCCTGCGACGACGAACCGAGCGAGATGTTGAAGGTGTCGGCATCGACCACCCACTGCTTGCTCTTCTCGTCAAAGTAGGCCAGCGAGCGGTCATTCAACTCGATGGTCACACGCTTGCTTTCACCCGGCTTGAGGAACACCTTCTTGTAGCCTTTGAGTTCCTTGATCGGACGCTCGACTTTCGGGTTCTGCTGGCCAACGTACAGCTGAGCGACTTCCGAACCACCGACCTTGCCGGTGTTGCTCAGGTCGAAGGACACCTTGATCGGCGTATTGCCGACCGCGACACCTGGCGTGACCTTGATGTTGCTGTAGCCGAACGTGGTGTACGACAGACCGTAGCCGAACGGGTAGAGCGGCTTGATGCCTTTCTTCTCGTATCCGCGATAACCCAGCAGCAGGTCATCCTTGTAATCCATTTCGGTCAGAGTGTTCTGATTGTCGAATTTCGGGAAGGAAGCGTAAGCCGGGTTGTCTTCGATGTTGCGTTCGATACTGATCGGCAACTTGCCCGACGGGTTGACCTTGCCGAACAGGATCTCGGCCAGGGCCTGACCACCGTTCTGACCTGGGTAGAAAGCGTGCAGCGCTGCTGGAACCTGTTCGATCCAGTCGCTCATCTTCAGACCCGTACCGCCATACATGGTCACCACGGTATTGGGGTTGACCTTGGCGATGTTCTGGATCAGCTCGTTCTGGAACTCAGGCAGATCGAAGCTGTGGTCGAAACCTTCACCTTCGTATTCGTTGCTGTTACCCACGGCAACCACGACGGCGTCATAACCGGACAGGTCCTGAGGAGCGTTCAGCGAAGCGGAGCTCAACTGCACACCTACCAGGCCGCCCATGGTCGACAGGTAGCCGGCACGACGCGAGTACTCGAGCTTCACGTCGTAAGACTTGCCTGCTTCCAGATTGATCTTGGCGAACTCTGGAATGGTTGGCGGAATGCTGTTGCCCGGAAGCGGCTTGCCGTCACCGTTGTCGATGATTTTCTTGCCGTTGACCCACAGACGCACGGCGCCGTCGGCACGCACCTTGAACACCTGCTCGCCGCTCTGGGTCGGGGTGACCTTGCCGGTGTAGCGAATCGATGTCGACGATGTATCGCCGTTCAGTTCGCCAGCAGTCGAACCTTTGCTGGTGTACGGATCGGACGTCGACGTGTTGCTTTCGAACGGCAGGTTTTTGTCGTTGGCCCAGTCCAGGTCAACATGCTTCTCAGTGCGGGTGACCGCTGCATCACCAGACCAGTTGGTGTTGCTGAAGTACTCGACCTTCATGCCCTGAACTTCATTGCCCGTTGCGTCGGTGGTGGTCCAGGCACTGGTGCTTGGGTCCAGCGACAGGCCTTCGATGAAGTCGACCTTGGCGTTAGGCGCGATTTGTTGCAGGCCGCTCAATTCGCTGACGTAATGGCTGGCCATAACGTTGGCGCTGCCGAAACCGGTCGGTGGCGAGTACTTGGCCAAAGTGCCGACTACGGCGATTTTCTTGACTTTCTGCTTGTCCAGCGGCAGCAGATTGTCCTGGTTTTTCAGCAGGACGATACCTTCACGCGCAGCGTTCAGAGCAACCTTGTTGCTGGTCGAGCTGTTCATGTTGTGCGTGGTCAGCGGCGTCTTGCTGTCGAACTTGTACAGGTAGATCTGCTTGAGGATGCGGCGGACCTTGTCGTCGATGGTCGCAGCGCTCAGGTCGCCGGCGTCCAGATGCGGCTTCAGCACGGAGCTGTTCATCTGGTAGCCCATCATGTCCAGATCGGTACCGGCGCGGGCAGCGTTGAAACCGTGAACGACAGCGTTGTAGTCGCTCTGTACGAAGCCTTTGAAGCCCCATTCCTTCTTCAGGATCTGGGCGATCAGGTGGTCGCTTTCGCAGGCGAAATCACCGTTCACCTTCTGGAAAGCACACATCATCATCGCCACATTGCCGTTTTTCGACGACGATTCGAACGCAGGCAGCGACATTTCGCGCAGAACGCGCTCTGGCATTGTCTGGTTCAGATTGAAGCGGTTGCTTTCCTGATCGTTGGCCGCGTAGTGCTTGGCGTTGGCCCATACACCACGAGACTGGATACCGTTGATGACGCCTGGTGCCAGGCTGGCGCCGAGGAACGGGTCTTCACCGGAGAGGTATTCGAACGCACGGCCGCCGTACGGCATGCGATACAAATTGACGCCGGGACCAGTGATGAACTGGTAGCCGCCGACGGCAGTGTCATAACCCAGCGCGCGGCCGAGGTCGATGGCACGACGTGGGTTGAAGGTGGCGGCCAGGTTAGGACCGGACGGGTAAACAACACCCTGATCGTTGCCTTCGCTGGTGTAGCGCACGCCGACACCGCCGTCAGCGCCGTGGATCTGCGGAATGCCGTAGTTGGTCAGCGGCTTGACGTCCCAGCCGCCGGTGCCGCCGATGTAGGCCAGCTTTTCTTCCATGGTCATTTTGGCCAGGGTTTTCTGTGCGGCTTTTTCGGCGCGATCTTCACGCCCTTGTTGCACGGTAGGGTCAGCGGCGTGCACCTGGGATACTGCCAATGCCAGCAAGGCCAGTGCCGAGTGCGCGCCTATCATCTTTCGCTTGTTCATATTGCTCTCCAACTGCGTTTCAAATAACTGTCTGCCTGCGCACGTGCGCAGGATCACTGCGTTCTTATTTACCGCTTTCCGCCAACTTTTTCTTTCGGCAACAGTTTCCCGTCGTCGCGTTTATTCCCTGTTGTCAGGGCGCGAGTTAGGACTCCTTAGTTGCCGTATTAGTTTTGTTTGGCGTTTATTTTTTTACTTGTGGCGCGCCACTAAAGTGACATCACGTAGTGGCGTTTTGAATCTACAAAACGGTACAATTAAGTCTAAAACAAGGCATAAATGTCAAATAAAAGCGTATTTTTCTTCGATTTCGTATTTTTTCTTTACAAATGAGGAACTCTTGTTAAACCTACTGGTCGATGGGTTTAAGGTTTTTCAGGACGAAGAAAGACAGCTCGCAAGTTGCGACGTTTGCTGTGCGCTAGTTCTTGCCCGGTTTCTACAACTGCCCCGCTTTTTTTTGCGGGGCTCTTTTTGTTTTTCGAGGAGTTAATACGATGAAGTTTTCCATGATGAGTGCCGGTTTGGTGTTGGGTCTTGCCCTGAGTGGTGCGGTCTTTGCTGACGACGCGACAGACGCAGACGCGACTTCCGGTGCCAGCGACGAGACCGTTATGACCCAGACCCAGGACGCCAAGGCAGCGCAGAAGGCGCAAAACCAGAAGGCCGAAACGACAAAAGGTGGTCGCCCGCAGAACGCAACCACTCAAAAGCAGTCAAACTGATCGTTTGAAGCCTTTGAGCACAGCACTTTCCAGTCGGAGAGTGCTGTAACATGTCCCTCCGAAGTAGCAAAATGCCCTCATCCATGCCGCCAGTTCCCGTCGATGTTTCCCGTCTCCTCATTCCGGATGCTGCGCAGGTTTGCGCCTGGCTGACCGAGCACGCGGGTCTGAAAATGGCCGATCTGGAGCGGGCGCAACGTTTGCAGCAGGAGTCTGAAGGCACCGAGCTGCTCGGGTTGTTGACTCGTCTGGGTCTGGTTTCCGAATTTGAACTGGCCCGCGCATGGGCTGCACTGTTGCAGGCGCCGCTGTTGCTCGCTGACGCTGTGCCGCCGCTGCTCGACCCCTTGCCGCCTTTGACCGAGCGCTTCATGCGCCACTATCAAGTCGTGCCTGTAGGCTGGAGCGATCAAGGGCTGCAAGTGCTCAGCGCCAACCCCGGCACGCTGTACCCGTTCCAGGCCATCGCTTATGCCTGCGAAGTGCCGGTGCGGCTGTCCATCGGGCCGCGCAATGAAGTCGAAACCCTTATTGAGCGCTATTACGGACAGGGCCGCTCGGCGATGGGCACCCTGATCGAGAACCTCGATGAGGAGGGCGGCTCGCTGGAAGACATCGAGCACCTCAAGGATCTGGCCTCCGAAGCGCCGGTCATTCGTCTGGTCAACCTGATTCTGCAACGCGCGGTCGAACAGCGTGCGTCGGACATTCATATCGAGCCGTTCGAGAGCCAGTTAAAGGTGCGCTACCGCATCGACGGCGTACTGCATGAAGCCGAAGCGCCACCGTCCAGTTCTTCGGCGGCGGTTATTTCCCGGGTGAAGATCATGGCGCGGCTGGACATCGCCGAGCGTCGTCTGCCGCAGGATGGCCGGATCATGCTGCGCATCCAGGGCAAGGAGCTGGACCTGCGGGTGTCTACGGTGCCCACCAGCTTCGGCGAATCGGTGGTCATGCGTTTGCTGGACCGGCAGACCATCAATTTCGATTTCCCCAGCCTGGGTTTCGATGGCGAACGGCTGGATGAATTTCTCGACGTGCTCGAGCGTCCACACGGCATTCTGCTGGTCACCGGGCCGACCGGCTCCGGCAAGACCACCACTCTTTATACTGCGCTCTCACGGCTCAATACCGCCGAGCGCAAGATCATCACCGTCGAAGACCCGGTCGAGTATCAGCTCGAAGGCATCAATCAGATTCAGGTCAAGCCTTCCATTGGCCTGGACTTCGCCGGGGCGCTGCGCTCCATCGTGCGTCAGGACCCGGATGTCATCATGATCGGTGAGATGCGTGACCTGGAAACCTGCCGTATCGCCATTCAGTCCTCGTTGACCGGTCACCTGGTGCTCTCGACGCTGCACACCAACAGTGCGGCGGCGAGTATTACCCGTCTGCTGGACATGGGCGTCGAAAGCTACCTGATCGCCTCGACGGTCAACGGCATTCTGGCCCAGCGTCTGGTCCGCCGTCTTGATCCGGCAACCCGGGAAGCCTTCGATGCGCCGCCGGAGTTGATTGCCGAGCACGGGCTGGAGCGCTTCACTGATGAACGCCCGATTCGCCTGTATCGCCCGCGTGCCGATGTACCTGGCGGCGGTTACCGGGGGCGCAGTGCAATCACCGAGTTGCTGGTTATGAACGAGGAGCTGCGCAGTCTGTTGATGCGTCACGCCGATGCTTCGACGCTGGAAGAAGCTGCCCGACGCGGCGGGTTGCGCACGCTGCATGAAGAGGGGCTGCGCCAGGCCGTGGCCGGGGTGACTTCGCTGGAAGAAGTGCTGCGCGTCACCCGAGGTGAAGGCACATGAGCCTGTTCAAGTACCGTGCACTGGATGCTCAAGGCGCGCCGCAGAACGGCACGCTGGAAGCCCGCGATCAGGATGCTGCAATCGCCGCGCTACAAAAGCGTGGTCTGATGGTCTTGCAGATTGACGCGGCCGGTATGGGCGGTTTGCGCCGCGCGCTGGGCAGCGGCTTGCTCAATGGGGCAGCGCTGGTCAGTTTCACGCAGCAGCTCGCAACGTTGCTCGGTGCCGGGCAGCCGTTGGAACGATCTCTTGGAATTCTGCTCAAACAGCCTGGACAACCGCAGACCAAGGCGTTGATCGAGCGCATCCGCGAACAGGTCAAGGCCGGTAAGCCATTGTCCGTTGCGCTGGAAGAAGAGGGCACACAGTTTTCGCCGCTTTATATAAGCATGGTTCGCGCCGGCGAAGCGGGGGGCGCGCTGGAAAGCACGCTGCGTCAACTGAGTGATTATCTGGAACGTAGCCAACTGCTGCGTGGCGAGGTCATCAACGCGCTGATCTATCCGGCCTTTCTGGTGGTCGGCGTACTGGGCTCGCTGGCCCTTTTGCTGGCTTATGTAGTGCCGCAATTCGTACCGATCTTCAAGGATCTCGGCGTGCCGATTCCGTTGATCACCGAGGTCATTCTCAACCTCGGACAATTTTTGAGCAACTACGGCCTGGCTGTTCTGGCGGGCCTGATCGCGCTGATCTGGGGCATGGCCATTCGCATGCGCGACCCACAGCGCCGTGAACGCCGCGACCGCCGCATACTTGGCATTCGGGTGATCGGTCCCTTGCTGCAACGCATCGAGGCAGCGCGTCTGACTCGAACGCTTGGCACGCTGTTGACCAATGGAGTGGCGTTGTTACAGGCGCTGGTGATCGCTCGCCAGGTATGCACCAATCGCGCCTTGCAGGCGCAAGTGGAGCAGGCGGCCGAGTCGGTCAAGGGCGGCGGCACGCTGGCCAGTGCGTTCGGCGCGCAACCGCTGCTGCCGGATCTGGCGCTGCAAATGATCGAGGTCGGCGAACAGGCTGGCGAACTGGACACCATGCTGATGAAGGTCGCCGATGTGTTCGACGTCGAAGCCAAGCGGGGTATCGACCGCATGCTGGCGGCGCTGGTCCCGGCGCTGACCGTGGTGATGGCGGGCATGGTCGCGGTGATCATGCTGGCCATCATGCTGCCGCTGATGAGCCTGACCAGCAATATCTGAATCCATGAAAGAGGAAACCACTCCGATGACTTTTAGCCGCACACGCTTCAAACCCGCACGCCGACAGGGCGGTTTCACTTTGCTGGAAATGCTCGCGGTTATCGTTTTGCTGGGCATTGTTGCGACCATCGTCGTGCGCCAGGTAGGCGGCAACGTCGACAAGGGCAAATACGGCGCAGGCAAGGCTCAGTTGGCCAGCCTGGGCATGAAGATCGAAAGCTATGCGCTGGACGTCGGTTCGCCACCCAAGACCTTGCAGCAATTGACCGAGAGACCGGGTAACGCCTCGAACTGGAACGGCCCTTACGCCAAGCCTTCGGACCTTAAAGACCCGTTCGGCCACGCGTTCGGCTACCGCTTCCCGGGCCAGCACGGCAGCTTTGACCTTATTTTCTATGGCCAGGACGGTCAGCCTGGCGGCGAAGGGTACAGCGCCGACCTGGGTAACTGGGAGTAACGTTCGGCATGAGAACGCCTGTCGCAAGCCGGGGTTTTACCCTCATGGAAATGCTGGTAGTGCTGGTGTTGATGAGCATTGCCGTCGGTCTGGTGGGTTTCGGTCTGCAACAGGGTTTGAGTACCGCCAGTGAGCGACGCGCGGTCGGCGACATGGTCGAGGCGCTCAGGGCAACCAGAGTGCGCGCGATTGTCACCGGTCAGCCTGCACGCACTGAGTTCAATCTGCGCAAGGCGACGTTCAAGGCACCCGGCAAGCGTGAGGTGCACTGGCCTGAAAATCTGCATGTGACCATGCAGACCGCTTCGGATCTCGGCTCGTCCGTGGAGTTCTACCCGGATGGCGGTTCCAGTGGCGGCAACGTGGTTGTCGCCGACGGCGACCGGCGCTGGCGTATTGATATTGGCTGGCTGACCGGTAGCGTTCAGGTACGGTCGCTTTAATGAAAACATCGCAGTCGGGGTTCACCCTGCTGGAGATGCTTGCTGCATTGACCGTTATGGCAGTGTGCAGCGGCGTTCTGCTGGTTGCGTTCGGGCAGAGCGCCCGCTCTCTGCAACAGGTGTCGCGCAGTGACCGGATCAGCCATGCAGCACGCACGATTATGGATCAGGAAAGTGCCGGCCCGCTGGAAAACGGTACGCGTCAGGGAACGCTCGCAGGCATCGACTGGACCCTGGATATCCGTCAACTGTCGGGTGCCAATGGTGAGGCGCGGATGTTTCGCCTCGACCTGATGCTCAGCGAGCACCAGCGCAAGGCGCAGTTCAGTACGCTTAAACTGCGCGGCGCTGTCAGCGGGGCCGGATCATGACCCGCACCCAGCGTGGTTTCACGCTGCTGGAAGTACTGTTGGTGATCAGTTTGTTGGGCGTGTTGCTGGTGTTGGTTGCAGGGGCGCTGCTGGGCGCCAACCGTGCGGTGCTCAAGGCCGAACGTTACACCGTGAACCTGGACGAAGTCCGCGCCGCGCAGGCGTTTCTGCGTAGCTCGATCGGTCAGGCCCTGCCGTTGGATACGTCTGCCGAAGACGACGTCAACAGCGGTTTTTTTGAAGGCTCGGCGCAGCAGTTGCGCTTTGTCGCCACGTTGCCCGGTGAGCTGGGCGGTGGCATACAGGTGCACAGCCTGGAACTTGGAGGGCCGCAAGGCCATCGGTCTTTGCAAGTGTCTTTTGCTCAGGTCCAGTCTGGTGCAAATGGCATTGCCCTGAAACCGTGGGGTGAGCCTCAGGTGTTGTTGCAAAACGTCGAGTCACTGACGTTCAGTTATCGCGGGCTGACCCCCAAGGGCAAGCCGACAGGCTGGATGGCCGAATGGCCCTGGCCGAATCGTTTGCCCGGTGCTGTAAGGATCGACCTGAAGACCAGCGGGGCGGTGAAGTGGGTCCCCGAAGTAGTCGCTTTGCGTCTGGACCTGTCCGGTGGGGCGGGCGGCGAATGAATATAGCCAGTCGACAGCAGCGTGGTGTTGCGCTGCTGGTGGTGCTTTGGGTGCTCGCGCTGTTGAGCCTGCTGCTTGGCGGGCTGGCCGGGTGGGTGCAACTGGAAAGCCGGCAGGCACTCTGGTTGCGCCAGAACACTCAGGCACTGATGGCCGCCGAAGCTGGCATGAATATGGCTGTGCAGGGTTTGCTTGATCCTGCGCAGCGCAAACGCTGGATTGCCGATGGGCGTCTGGTGGCGTTGCGGATGGATGATACGCAATTGCTCGTCAGCATCAGGAGCGAGCGCGGCAAGCTGGACCTCAACAGCGCGCCGGTGGCGGATATATCGCGGCTGTTGCAGGCTTGCGGCGCGGCTAAAAATCAGGCCAGCGGTATTGCCCAGGTGCTGGAAGAGCAGCGCAACGGCGGTCAGTCACCGTTGCGGGTGGTTGAGGAAGTACGCCAGCTGCCGGGCATGAGTCAGGCGTTGTATGCCCGGCTGTTGCCGGAAATAACATTATGGAGCGGCCTTGATCGGCCCGACCCGGCATTCGCTTCGGCGTTGCTGCGACGGGCCTTGAACCTGCCGAACCAAAGCGCGGTCGGGGCCGATCCAGGTGAAGTGCTGGCCATCGACAGCCGCGCAGAAGGACCGGGCGGTGTGACTGCCCTGTTACAAACCACTGTTTTATTGAGCCCATCGGAGGGAGGCGCACAGCCCTACAGGGTGTTGCGTTGGCAAGAATGAATTCATCAGTTTCTGCACGTCTGGCGCCTGTCTACGCGTTACGCGAACAGGTCGCCCGGCAGTGGCGTGGCAGTCCGGCGCAACACGGTTGGCAATGGTGGGTCGCGGAGCTTCGCGCCTGCCTGCCGCCGCGTGTGCGTCGCTGGCTGGGCCGCGAGACCCTGGAGCAGGCGCACGTCTGGCCGCTGGTCGAGCCGCTGCCCGATGCATCGCCTCAGGCACGACGTGTGTTGTTGCTGCCGGCGTCGGCGGTGTTGGTGCAGCCCTTGCAACTGCCAGCTGCCGCATCGCGTAATCTGTCGACCGTCGTCGGTTACGAGCTGGACCGCTTCACCCCGTTCGACGCTGGCCAGTTGTATTTTGTTGCTCGTCAGGACAGTCGCAGCGCGAGTTTTGTGCAGGTCACACTGGTGGCGATATTGCGCGAGCGGCTGGACGCGATACTCAGCGAGTGCGCCGAGCGCGGTTTGCGTCCCGATGCGGTAGATGTCGTCACTGACATGGGAACTGCCGACATGGGTACTGCCGGGCAGCGCATGGGCATCGACCTGTTGCCGATGCCACTGCGCCCGCAGCAATCGCACTCTGGTCATCGTTTGCAGCGCTGGCTGCTCTGGCTGTGTGCCGGTTTGCTGCTGAGCGCCATGCTGCTGTGGCTGAATGACCGGCAGAGCCTGCTTGATGACATGCAGGCCAGCGTCCAGGCGCAGAAGGCCCAGGTGGGTGAGATTCAACAGCTGCGCCAGCAATTGACCAACACGCTGGGCGCAGCCAATTACCTGATCCGTCGCAAGGCTGCGCAACCGCCGCTGTCGGCGCTGCTCAGCGAATTGACCGCTTGCCTGCCTTCGGACACCTGGATCGAGCATCTGGAAATCAGTGACAGCGCCGAAGTCGCGTTTTCCGGGCAAAGCGCCAAGGCCAGTGCCCTGATCGGCCGCGTCAAGGATTGTCACAGTCTGGACAACGCGCAGTTTCAGGGCGTGATCCAGCCCGACACCAAGACCGGCAAGGATCAGTATTCACTGCGTGCGCATTTGCACCAGAACCAGCATCAGGAGAACGCCGATGCGCCGTCCACTGACAAGCCGTGAGCGGCGGGGCGCGGCCCTGATGATTCTTGCCCTGGTGCTGTGCCTGGCTTACTGGCTGTTGATCGACAGTTGGTTCGCCGGACCCTTGCGCGATATCAGCGAGCAGACCGACCAGTTGCGCGAACAACAGCAGCGTTACGCGGGCCTTCTGCAGCAGGGCGACTCATTGCGTGAGCAATTGGAACAGGCCCGTAGTGACCCGGCCAGCAGCACCAGTCTGTTGCCGGGCGAAGACCCGAGTGCTGTGGCGGCGGATCTGATGCAGCGCATTGCCGACCTGATCAGCAGCCAGGCCAGCACCGGCGGCGGCTGCGAGCTGACCCAGCGCATGCCGATCACGCCAGAGCAGGACAGCGCCGAGCCATATCGGCAGGTCAAGGTCAGCCTGACCCTGAACTGCGCCATCGAACCGCTGACGGCCATCCTGCATGCGCTGGAGTACCAGCGCCCGTTTCTGTTCATTGACGAGATGAGTATGCGTCGCGATGCCAATGCTCCGGCCAGCGGTGCCGCCGGCAAACTGGTGGTGCACCTGCTGGTGCGTGGCTACCTGCAACCGGCCAGCGCCGGGGAGGGTGAGCAATGATCGGTTCCTTACGCCCGCTGGAGTGGTCGCTATTGGCTCTGGCCGCGCTGCTGGCGGGGCTGATCGCCCTGATTTTCAGCGGCGCTGCGCACTCGCCCGACTGGCTGCCGGAGCAGGCACCGCGCAACCCGATCGATCAGAAGGCGCAGACCCAAAATGCGCCGTCGGCGACACTGGACAGCCTGGCCAATACCTGGAAAACCCCGCTGTTCAGTCCTGACCGCAGCCCGGATGTAGCTGTTCGCAAAGCCGACGCGCAGGCCACCAGCCTGGCCGGCCTGACCCTGACCGGGGTGATCATGGACGGCTCGCTACGTGTCGCACTGATTAAACAAGCCAGCGGTCCGGCGTTGAAGATCCGTCAGGGCGATCGCCTGCCCAACGGCTGGACGCTGGACCGCCTGGAGCCTACCCAGGCTACCTTTCAACTCGATGGCCGCACGCAAATGCTGCGCCTGCCCGCGTTGCGTCTGCCGCCGCCGTCGAGTACACCGCCGATTACCTTAACCAACGATTCCACCCTGTGATGGGTACCTTTTCTGGAGTTCCTGCCATCGCTACCTTGCGCACACCTTTGCTTTGCCTGGCTACCGCCGTCGCCCTAGGCGGCTGCGCGTCAAAGCCCGACACTCTCGATCCCGACAATGGCATGCTGCAGGAAGCGCTCCAGGGAACCGGTTCACAACGCCCGCCGGTAGACCCGCGCAGCGAACGACCGCCAGTCGAGCCACCTTCACAGCAACCGGCGAGCTCGCCGCAGCGCCAGATCATCAGGGGCAACCAGCGTTTCATCCGCCAGCCCGCTGCTGCTCCGGCGGCGCGTCCGGCCGAAACCGGTGACATCGTCTTCAATTTCACCAATCAGCCGATTCAGGCGGTGATCAACAGCATCATGGGCGATCTGCTGCACGAGAATTACAGCATTGCCCAGGGTGTGAAGGGCGATGTGAGCTTCTCGACCTCCAAGCCGGTCAACAAGCAGCAAGCGTTGTCGATTCTCGAAACGTTGCTGTCCTGGACCGACAACGCGATGATCAAGCAGGGCAATCGCTATGTAATCCTGCCCTCGAACCAGGCCGTGGCCGGCAAGCTGGTGCCGGAAATGCCGGTGGCGCAACCGTCGCCGGGCATGTCGGCGCGGCTGTTTCCGTTGCGCTACATCTCTGCGAGCGAAATGCAGAAGCTGCTCAAGCCGTTCGCTCGGGAAAACGCATTCCTGCTGGTTGATCCGGCGCGCAATGTACTGAGCCTGGCGGGTACGCCCGAAGAACTGGCCAACTATCAGGACACCATCGACACCTTTGATGTGGACTGGCTCAAAGGCATGTCGGTCGGCGTATTCGGCCTGCAACGTGCCTCGGTCGGCGAGCTGATGCCCGAGTTGCAGAAAATGTTCGGCCCGGAGAGCGGCATGCCCGCTGGCGGGCATGGTGCGTTTCCTGCCGATCGAGCGGACCAACTCGGTGGTGGCGATTTCGTCACAGCCGGAATACCTGCGCGAAGTCGGCGAGTGGATTCATACCATCGATGAAGGCGGCGGTAACGAGCCGCAGATGTACGTGTACGACGTGCGCAACATGAAAGCCACCGATCTGGCCAAATACCTGCGGCAGATCTACGGGTCGGGTGCCATCAAGGAAGACTCGGCAGCCAAGGTTGCGCCGGGGCTGCGCACCACCACTTTGTCATCGCTCAACTCCAATGGCGGTAGCGGTGTGGCGGCATGAGCAGTTCCAACGGGCTGGGCAGCAACGGCGGTGGCATGAGTAATGGCGGCGGCTTTGGTAACAGCCAGGGCATGAACAACAGCCAGAACAGTGGCGACAGCGAATCCGAGGGCGACGATCAGAGCAGCAGTGAATCGGATTCGGCCAGCCAGGAGGGTGGAGGAGCGAACGGCAACAGCAAGTCTCTGGACGCCAGCACGCGTATCACTGCGCAGAAGAGCAGCAACCAGTTGCTGGTGCGCACCCGTCCTGCGCAGTGGAAGGAAATCGAGTCGGCGATCAAGCGCCTCGACAACCCACCGCTGCAAGTACAAATCGAGACGCGCATTCTGGAAGTCTCGCTAACGGGTGAGCTGGACATGGGCGTGCAGTGGTATCTGGGACGCCTCGCGGGGAATTCGGGCACAACCGGCAACGTGACCAACACTGCGGGCAGCCAGGGTGCGATTGGTACCGGCGGGGCTGCGCTGGGTGCTACTGACGCGTTCTTCTACTCCTTCGTCAGCAACAACTTGCAGGTCGCCTTGCGTGCGCTGGAAACCAATGGCCGCACCCAGGTCCTGTCGGCACCGTCGCTGGTGGTGATGAATAACCAGCAGGCGCAGATTCAGGTCGGCGACAACATCCCGATCAGCCAGACGTCGATCAACACTAACACCTCCACCAACACCACATTGAGCAGCGTCGAATACGTGCAGACCGGTGTGATTCTCGACGTCGTGCCGCGCATCAATCCGGGCGGACTGGTGTACATGGACATTCAGCAGCAGGTCAGTAGCGCCGACACCAATTCCACTAACAACGACGCCAACGGCAATCCGCGTATCTCCACGCGCTCGGTCGCCACGCAAGTGGCCGCGCAGAGTGGCCAGACCGTGCTGCTGGGCGGTTTGATCAAGCAGGATAATGCCGAGACGGTCAACGCTGTGCCGTATCTGGGACGCATCCCGGGTTTGAGGTGGCTGTTCGGCAGTACCAGCAAGTCCAAGGGCCGTACCGAGCTGATCGTGCTGATCACGCCGCGAGTCATCACCAGCAGTAGCCAGGCACGTCAGGTGACGGATGACTACCGTCAGCAGATGCAATTGATCAAGCCGGAAGTTTCGCGGACCAGCATGCAGAACTGAGGCTGTGTCAGTTTCTGCTTCCGAGCTTACTCACGACGCTGCTTGCGGGCAGCGTCAAACAGAGGTCATGAATCGATGCTGAAATTTTTCGCTGCCTTGCTGTTCGCCATTGCTGGTATGGCGCAGGCGCAAGACACCCTGCACACTGATCTGCCGCTGGATTACCTGGCACAGGTCAACGTCGAAACCCCGAACCGGCCGCTGGTGATCTTCATTCATGGCTACGGCAGTAATGCGGCTGACTTGTTCGGGCTCAAGGAACATCTTCCGGCCGACTACAACTACCTGTCGGTGCAGGCTCCAGTGGAGTTGCGCGCTGACAGTTACAAGTGGTTCACCCAGAAACCGGGCGTGCCTGACTACGATGGCGTGACTGAAGACCTCAAGAGCAGCGGCAAGCAACTGAGCGCATTCATCACCCAGGCCACCGGCAAGTTCCACACGCAGCCGGGCAAGGTGTTTCTGGTCGGGTTCAGCCAGGGCGCGATGATGAGCTACGAAGTCGCCCTGCGTCAGCCGAAGCTGGTAGGGGGGATTGCGGCGTTGAGCGGGCGGTTGTTGCCGGTGGTGCAGTCCGAGGTCAAAGCCTCTGATGACCTCAAGCGCCTGAACGTCTTCATCGGTCACGGGGTACAGGATCGCCAGGTGGCCTACGCCAGCGGCCCGCAAGCCGAAGCTACGCTGAAGTCGCTCGGCCTGACACCGCAATTTCATGGGTATGAAGGGCTGGGGCATAGCATCAACGAAGCCGAGGTCATTGACCTGGCGGCTTGGTTGAAGCAGTCAAACCGTCAGTGAATACGTGCGTCGTCCGAGGGGGGCGACGCGAGATCCTCGGTTACCTAGTTGACCTTGACCTCTTTGAACTTGAGCACGTTTTCCTTGCTCTCGCGGTCGCGAAAGGTCAGTTTCAAGGCCGGTGATTTCTTCAGTCGACCCTTGGTCGCCTCAAATATCAATGTGACTCTGGTTGGCACGTTACGGATCAGCTGGAAGCTGTCCCAGCGATCATACTTCGCATCGCCAACATGCATTTGTGTCAGGCCCAGCGCGCCACCGGTTTCTTCAAACAGGCTGACAGGGTTCAGAAAGCGAAAGTCGCGATCGGCGCTTTTATTGATCAGCTCGAGCGTGCAGGTAGGCGACTGACCATTCTGATCACAGTCGAGCAGCTCAATACTCAGATTGTCGACGGTCTCGGACCGCTTGCCGAACATGTTGGCGTTGTCATTCTCGGTAAACAGTTTCTGACTGCGGGCGAACTCCACCGAAGGCTTTGCGTATTCGCCGCCCAATTTGAAGAACACCGCGCAGAGAAACAGTGACAGCGCCATCCACACGCCAAGCTTCAGTAACGAGGGGAGCTTTCTGGCGAGGATGGCGATACCCAGCCCGCTGAACAGCATGACTGTGCTGACAATGATGATCAGTGTCTTCCAGTTGATAAAGTCGACACTGAGGCCAAGAATGGTCGGGTCCGGAAACAGGTAGGTGAAGATGCTCCAGATGACCCCGATCATCCAGACTATGCCTGCCGATATTTTGACCAGAATCGCGGAAATCTTGCTTGTTCGTGGTGCTGCGTCCATTGCTGTTTTTGCCTTGTTCGGGTTGCGGGAATGCATACCGATACGCTTGAGCAGCGGTATCGTCGGGTGGGGGCCTTGGGATGAGGCGTCTGTACAATCCGTGTTCAATCGCGCAGATCCAGAGGTGCCGGATACGCGAGCCTTGAGGTGCGAGAGAGAGCCAGAAGGGCGATGGGCCATGCCATCGCCGCGGCATTATCCTGCAAATCAGTTACAAAGTGCAGCGTTTACGCATTCTGCCTGGATCGATCCCTGAGCAGCGCCAGCAAGGCAGTCAGTGGCAGCACCGTGCCTGCGATCAGCACCCAGGTCCAGCCGCCATGATCAAACAACGGACTGGCCACCGCCGAGCCAATCGCGCCGCCGATGAAAATGCTGGTCATGTACAGCGCGTTGAGCCGGCTGCGGCTAGCGGCATCCAGTGCATAGACGGTGCGCTGGCCCAACACCATGCTGGTCTGCACGCAGAAATCCAGCACCACGCCCGTTATGGCCAGGCCAATTACGCTGTAAGCAGGGTGAACCAAGCCTGGAAGAAAGCTCAGTGCGCCGAGCAGCAGCGCGCCCAGTGATGCGATGCGGGTGTAACCGGCGTCTGCCAGACGGCCGCTGATGGGGGCCGCAATGGCACCAATTGCGCCGATCAGGGCAAAGATCGCGATCTGGGTCTGCGACAGCCCGTGATTGCGTGACAGCTCCAGAGGCACGGCGGTCCAGAACAGACTGAACGTTGCGAACATGCACGCTTGATAAAAGGCCCGCTGGCGCAGCACCGGCTGAGTGCGCAAGAGCGTCCAGAGCGAGAACAGCAACTGGCCGTAGGATGCACGATGATCCGGAACGCGTTTGGGCATGGTGGTGGCGAGTACCACACTGATGCCGATCATCACCACGGCCGCCGCCCCGAACACTGCGCGCCAGCCGAAATGGTCAGCCACCAGACTGGCAATCGGCCGCGCCAGCAAAATCCCCAGCAACAGCCCGCCCATGATTCCGCCCACCACGCGGCCGCGGGATTCCTCCGGTGCCAGATGCGCCGCCAGCGGGATCAGCATCTGCACCGACACCGAACTGAAACCCACCAGCAGCGACACCAGCAGAAACAGATTCGGCTGCTCGGCAAACGCGGCGCCCAGCAGGCTGAGCACCGCAACCGCTGTGGTGATCAGCATCAGCCTGCGGTTCTCCAGCAAATCACCCAGTGGCACCAGAAAGAACAAGCCCAGCGCATAACCGATCTGCGTCAACGAAACGATCAGACTGGCGGCCGTACTCGACAGTCCGATGTCCGGGGCAATCAGCTCGATGATCGGCTGCGCATAGTAGATGTTGGCGACAATCGCGCCGCAGCAGAAGGCAAACAGGATGACCATGGCCGGGGTCATGCTCACGGCTTTGTGCGCCGCGTGGGACGAGTGGGGCATGAAGATTCTCGCTTGAGCGTAAACCTGGCAGACACGCGAGGCGCATCTGTCAGGCGGGTTTTTGACTGATGGCAAGCAGGCTAACGGTTTTGTCGGGGATTAAGTAGGTGCGGCGAGTTGATACAGGATATTTCCGGGAATGATGATTTGATGTAAGTCGTTTTATGGCGAGGTCTTCACGGAGCGTGCAGGAGTGCCATAATGCCGACCGTCATTGTGTTCTGGATCAATCCCCTCAGGGACCTTCATGGAAATCAAAAGCTTCAGGCTCGTTAATGTGGGGCGTTTCAGCGATCTTGAAGTCGCTCTGGCGCCTACCGAAAGACATGCGTCGAAGGTGACCGTGCTGGTCGGCAATAATGGAGCGGGGAAGACTACGCTGCTCAAGTCTGTCGCTACATCGTTGAGCTGGCTGGTAGCGAGAGTCAGGACGCCGAAAGGTGCTGGCAGTCGTATCGATGAGGGTATGGTTCAGAACGGTGCCGCTACATCCTCGATTACCATTCGGATAGAGGATGTGTTGATTTCGGATGACGAGATCAATCCACTTGAAACTGAATGGGGAATAACCGCTACTCGGAAAGGCCGAAACGCCAACTCATCCACAGTATTAAGCGAGCTCAACAGACTTGCTGATGGCTATCGCTCAAAGTTGACTGAAAAAAGTGATACGTCTCTTCCTCTTCTGGCTTTCTACCCCGTCGAGCGCTCTGTCATCGAGATACCGCTCAAAGTCCACGCCAGACATACCTTTGATCAACTCGACGGCTACGACAACGCCTTGGGGCGTGGCGTGGACTTTCACCGCTTTTTCGGGTGGTTTCGGGCGCGCGAAGACAGCGAGAATGAGACGGGTATATCAGCAGAGCTCTTTAATGAGCTGTCTCAAAAAATCGCGCCCAATACGCCAGTGTGGGAATTGCTTGCCAAAGAGCATGCCTCTTCACGTGACCGCCAGCTGACTGCGGTCAGAACTGCGGTTGAGGCGTTCATGCCGGGCTTCACAAAACTGCGTGTCAAGCGTAAGCCGCGCTTGCACATGGCTATTGATAAAGACGGTAAGACGCTAAACGTATCCCAGCTGTCCCAAGGCGAAAAATCGATGATGGCGCTCGTCGGCGACATCGCCAGACGCCTAGCCATGATGAACCCGGCGCTGGAAAACCCGTTACACGGCAATGGCATCGTCCTGATCGACGGAGTTGATTTGCACCTGCACCCCAAATGGCAACGCAGTCTCATCGCCCAACTCACTACAACGTTCCCCAATTGCCAGTTCCTCTTGACCACGCATTCGCCGTTGGTCATCAGCGACAGCAAGGATGTGCTGGTGTACGTCATGGACGATGGCGAGTTACGTGAGCAGGACAGTCTTTATGGTCTTGATGCCAATCAGGTGCTGTCGAGTGTCATGGACACTGATATTCGAAATGAGGAGATTCAAACAGCTCTGGATAAACTGCAGCACTTTTTGATGAGAGGAGAGCTCGATGAAGCTCGTACTCTCTACACAGGGTTGGCTGACGAGTTACCTGCAAATCACATCGAATTGGCGAAAGCTTCGCTGCTGATTCGTAAGCTGGAAGTGCGCCGTGAGAAAGATTGAAAAGGGAAGTCTCGCGGTGCTGGAAAAATGGAAGCGCGCGAACAAGGGAAAGAAATACGCCGACCTGGTGGGGCATGAAGATATCAAGGATGCCATTCGTTACGCCTGTGTCACTGAACAGCATGGTTTGTGCGCCTATTGCTGTTGCAGGATCACCACAGAGAAACGCAGTGCCTGCAATGAACATGTTGAAGCGCAGCATCTAGCACCGCATCGCACTCTGGATTTCGGCAACATTGTCGCGAGCTGCACCAAAGCGGGGCGGTGTGACGACGCTCATGGCCATCAGACTCTGCCGCTTACACCGCTGATGATCGAATGTGAAAAAGAGCTGCAGTTTGAGCTTTCGGGTCTGGTGGCAGGCACCACGCCTCGGGCGTGCGCAAGTATCAAGGTGCTCAATTTAGGCGATACCCGAGAGTCAAATCGTGATCTTGTAGTGAAGCGTAAAGAGATGATTGATGCGCTGTTGTTTTCTTACAGAATCGACCCTTCTGAACTGGCTGCGGAAGCCGATGATGTTCTCGATCTGCTAAGAAACGATCTGCTGGAGGTAGATGCTCAGCAGTTTCTTCAGCCCTTTTCTCCGGTTTTGGTGAATGTAATTATCGGTATCCAACGCGCTCGTCAGCGTTGACCAAGGCCATTTCCGCACCACCAAGAAACCTTTTGAATTTATATCCCCGATCTGACGTCCTGACTATCGGCCCTTGACGCCCAACGGCGACGTGCCAATAATCCGCTCAAATATTCATATATATGACTGGATAACTACAACAATGAACAAGCTCTCCAGCGACGAACGCCTTCCGCTTTATCAACGTCTGCGCGACAGTCTGGCCGAACAGATTGCCAATAATCGTTGGCGTCCGGGCGAAGCCATTCCTACTGAAGCGGCGCTGTCCGCTGAGTATTGCCTGTCCACAGGCACCGTGCGCAAGGCCATTGATCTGCTCGTAAGCGACAACGTTCTGGAGCGCCAGCAGGGGCGTGGCACGTTTATTCGGCGTGCCCGGTTTCAGTCGTCACTGTTCCGTTTTTTCCGTTTTCAGACCGAAGCGGGTGAGCGCCGTGTACCGGAAAGCCGAATTTTATCGATAGAGCCTGTGGCAGCGCCTTCATCGGTCAGCCAGGCACTGGGCCTGGTGTCCGGTGCGCCGGTCATTCGGATTATCCGGCTGCGCTTGCTGGATGGTCAGCCGGTGCTGGCTGAAGAAATCTGGCTGCCTCGGATCCGCTTCCAGGCGTTGCTGGATCTGGATCTCGATACTCAGGGGCCGTTGCTTTATCCGATCTATGAAGAGGCTTGCGGTCAGGTTGTGGCTTATGCGCAAGAGAGCCTGACGGCTGAAGCGGTCAACGAGGTGTACGGCCGGTTGCTGCAGGTTTCGGCCGGCAGCCCGGTAGTGGTCATTGAACGACTGGCGCGTAATTACGCCGGTGAACCTCTGGAGTGGCGACGTTCACGAGGGCACGCCAGCCATTTCCGCTACAGCGTGGAAATTCGCTGATCGCACTGCAATCCCCCCGACTCATTCGACGCTCATAAGGATAGGAAGCCATGTTCAACTGGTATCGCGAAGTCACTCCCAAGGAGCGCAAGACCTTCTGGGCCTGTTTCGGCGGTTGGTCGCTGGACGCTCTGGAAGTGCAGATGTTCGGTCTGGCCATTCCGGCCCTGATTGCCGCCTTTGCCCTGACCAAAGGCGACGCAGGGCTGATCAGCGCCGTGACGCTGGTGACGTCGGCACTGGGTGGCTGGGTCGGCGGAACGTTGTCCGACCGTTATGGCCGGGTTCGCACGTTGCAATGGATGATCCTGTGGTTTTCCTTCTTTACCTTTCTGTCTGCCTTCGTGACCGGCTTCAATCAGTTGCTGATCATCAAGGCGCTGCAGGGCTTCGGCATCGGCGGTGAGTGGGCGGCGGGCGCGGTGTTGATGGCCGAAACGATCCAGTCGCGCTACCGCGGCAAGGTGATGGCAACGGTGCAAAGCGCCTGGGCTGTCGGCTGGGGGCTGGCGGTGGTGTTGTTTACCCTGATCTATTCGTTTGTGCCGGAGGATATTGCCTGGCGGGTAATGTTTTTCGTCGGCCTGCTGCCAGCACTGATGATTATCTGGGTGCGCCGCAACGTCGAGGAGCCGGACAGCTTCCAGCGCATGCAGAAAAACGCTGCGCCGAAGGGTAATTTCTTCAAGTCGATGGCCGGAATCTTTCGCCCCGAATTATTGCGCGTCACTTTGCTTGGCGGCTTGCTGGGCCTTGGTGCGCACGGCGGTTATCACGCGGTCATGACGTGGCTGCCCACCTTTCTGAAAACCGAACGCAACCTGTCAGTGCTCAGCTCCGGTGGCTATCTGGCGGTCATTATCGTTGCATTCTGGTGCGGTTGCGTATGCAGCGGCCTGTTGATCGACCGCATTGGCCGACGCAAGAACATCATGCTGTTCGCGCTGTGCTGCGTGGTCACGGTGCAGTGCTATCTGATGCTGCCGTTGAGCAACACGCAAATGCTGTTTCTCGGCTTCCCGCTGGGGTTCTTCGCCGCTGGCATTCCGGCCAGCCTGGGTTCGTTTTTCAACGAGTTGTACCCGGCAGACGTACGTGGGGCAGGGGTTGGCTTCTGCTACAACTTCGGGCGCGTATTGTCGGCGGTATTCCCGTTTCTGGTGGGCCATATGAGCGAATCGATGTCGCTGGGCACTGCCATCGGCATTGATGCCGGTATTGCCTATGGCGTGGCGATGGTGGCTGCTTTCTGCCTGCCGGAAACCCGTGGGCGCAATCTTGAGGCCACGCCGGTTGCTGCAGACCCGCTGGATAAGGGCGCGGCGCAGCAGGCTTGAATATCCTTTCACCTGCGGTGTTACAGCACCGCGTTGACTTACAGATGAACTCATGACCGACCCCACCACGCCAATCCTGGGCATTGATGCCCATGCTCATGTCTTCAGCAAGGATTTGAGTCTGACGTCAGGACGACGTTACAGCCCGGACTACGATGCCACTGTGCAAGCGTATCTGGCCCACCTGCACGAACATGGTTTGAGTCATGGCGTACTGGTGCAGCCCAGTTTTCTGGGCACCGATAACCGGTTTCTGTTCGACGCTCTGGCACAGGCCCCTGATCGGTTGCGCGGTGTGGCGGTGGTTGATACCGATATCAGTCGTGGCGCCTTGCAGCGTATGGCCGGGCTGGGCATTGTCGGTATTCGCCTGAACCTCATCGGCAGGGCGTTGCCTGACTTCACCGCACCTGAATGGAAGTCGTTGTTCAAGAACGTCTGGACCCTTGGCTGGCATATTGAACTGCACCGTGAGGTTGCCGACTTGCCGGGGCTGATCCGGCAGTTGCTACCATTCGGTTGCAAGATTGTGATCGACCATTTTGGTCGACCCGATGCGCGCCTTGGTATTGATGACCCGGCGTTCCAGGCATTGCTGGAATTGGGCCTGAGCGGGCAGCTGTGGATGAAAGTCTCGGCAATTTATCGACTGGGCGGCAGTGCCGAGCAGAATGCGGCGTTTGCCCACGCTGCATTGCCGCTGCTGCTGCAAAGCTTTGGTCCGCGCCGGTTGGTATGGGGCAGCGACTGGCCACACACCCAGCATGAACAAGAAGTCAGTTACGCCAGTGTGGTCGAGCAGTTCCGGGCGCTTGAATGTCCGGAACCGCTCAAAAACATGTTGCTGGTCGAGGCTCCTCAGGCGTTGTTTGATTTTCTGCCAATCGAAATCTGACCCGCTAAGCCGCAGGCGGCCTGATCCTGTAGCTGACCACATACAGCGCAGGCAGAAAAAACAATGTCAGCAAGGTGGCAATGGCGATACCGCCGATCATGGCGATCGCCATCGGGCCCCAGAACACCTCGCGGGCAATCGGGATCATGCCCAGGCTTGCAGCTGCTGCGGTCAGCAGAATCGGCCGGCAGCGATGTTCGGTGGCCTTGACCACCGATGTCCAGGCACTCTCACCGGCAGCGATGAACTCGTCGATCTGTGTGACCAGAATCACCGAGTTGCGAATAATGATGCCGATCAGCGCCAGCACACCAAGAATCGCGACGAAGCCCAGCGGATAGCCGGATATCAATAACGCTGCGACCACGCCAATCAGCCCGAGCGGCACCACGCTGACCACTAGCAGAAGCTTTTTGACACTGTGCAGCTGGATCATCAAAAAGCTCACCACCAGCAGCAACATCAGTGGCACGACCTTCAATATGGGCCCTTGCGAGCGGGCGCTGGCCTCGACCGCGCCACCAGTAGCCAGCGAATAGCGCAGTGGCAGGCGGGCGCTGAAGGCGTCGACTTCCGGTTTCAATTGCCTGACCAGCGCGGCCGGTTGCAGTTTTCCGAGCACGCTGGCTTTCAGGGTGATGGTCGCCAGCCGGTCGCGACGCCAGACCAGCGGCTGTTCCTGCTCGTAACTGAGCGTGGCGAACGCCAGCAGCGGCACGCTCGCACCATTGGGTGTCGGGATCTGCAGGTTGCCGAGGCTTTGTACCGAGTTGCGCTCATCGTTTTCTGCGCGCGCGACCAGGTCGATCAGGTAGGTACTGTCGCGCACCTGCGTGATGGTCGTTCCGCTGACCATGCTGTTGAGAATTTGCGCCACGTCTTCCGAAGACAGGCCGAATTGACGCACCTTGTCCTGCGCGATATCAATCTTCAGTACTTTGCCCGGCTCGTTCCAGTCATAGATGACCTGGCCGATGTTCGGGTTGGCGTCGAGGATGGCCGCCAGTGCCATCGCCTGGCTGCGCACCTGTTCGATGTCCGGGCCGCTTACCCGGTATTGCACCGGCCAGCCCACTGGCGGCCCCATGTTCAGTGGCTGGACGTAGCCGCCCACCCCGACATAATCGTCACGAAAGCGCTGGCGCAGACGCTCGATCAGACGATCACGCGCTGCGCCGCCCTGGCTGACGATCACCAGCTGCCCATAAAAGGGATTGCTCAGTTGCTGGTCCAGCGGCAGGTAGAAACGCACCGCACCTTTGCCCACATAGGAACTCCAGCGCAACACATCGGGATCGTCCTTGAGCGTGGCTTCAAAGCGATCCATGGTCTGGCGTGTGCCTTCGATGGAGCCGTTTTGCGGCATATAGATATCCACCAGGATTTCCGGGCGGTCGGAGTCCGGAAAGAACTGGTTCTGCAGCAGCCGGGCCGCAAACAGCGAGGCGATGAACATCAGTAGTGTGATGCCGATTACCCACCAGCGGTGCTCCAGTGTCTTGACCAGCAGGCCGCTGAAGCCGCGCATCCAGCGCCCCGGCGCGGCATGCGGCGCCGACGCCTTTAGAATGTGCACGCCAATCAGCGGCGCAAACAGCACCGCCACCAGCCAGGACAGCAGCAGGGCCACGGCGATGACCGCGAACATGGTGAACACGTATTCGCCCGCTGAACTGGAATTCAGGCCGATGGGCACGAAACCGGCAACCGTCACCAGCGTGCCGGTCAGCATCGGGAAGGCGGTCGAGGTATAGGCAAAGGTCGCGGCCTGCGGTAACGAATCGCCGCTTTCCAGGCGGGTCACCATCATTTCGACGGTAATCATTGCGTCATCCACCAACAGGCCCAGGGCGATGATCAGCGCGCCCAACGAGATGCGCTGCATGGTGATGCCGCTGTACTCCATGAACACGAAGACCAGCGCCAGCACCAGCGGAATCGAACAGGCCACCACCAGACCTGCGCGAATGCCGAGGCTGATGAAGCTCACGACCAACACAATCAGGATCGCCTCAAAGAGTGCATGGGTGAAGCCGCCGATAGCTTTTTCAACCACGTCGGCCTGGCTGGACACCAGATGCACGCCGATGCCCAATGGCAGCTCGGTGGTCAGCTGGTCGATGCGCTGCTGCAACTGCGTACCGAATGCCTGAATGTTGCCGCCTTGTTTCATGGCCACCGCAAGCCCGATGGCCGGTTGGCCATTGAAACGGAACAGCGAGGAGGGCGGGTCGGCGTAGCGGCGTTCGATGGTCGCCAGATCGCTGAGACGAAAGAACCGTCCGCCGAAGCGCAGGTTGACGGCCTCAAGGTCCTTTTCACTGCTGAACTGACCGCTGGCGCGCACCGCAATGCGTTCCGGGCCTGCCTCAATCACCCCAGCAGGCGTTACCGGGTTTTGCGCTTGCAGGCTTTGCAGCACCTGGCGCTGATCGATGCCCAGCGCCGCAAGCTTACGGATCGAGAAATTCAGATAAATGACTTCGCGCTGGGCGCCGAGCAGCTCGATCTTGCCCAGGTTGGGTACGCTGCGGATGTCGGCGCGTACCTGTTCGACGTAATCGCGCAACTGGCGAAAGGACAGTCCATCAGCGGTGAACGCATAGATACTGCCGAACACGTCACCAAACTCATCGTTGAATGCAGGGCCCTGAATGCCGCTGGGCAATTCGCTGCGTACATCGCTTATCTTCTTGCGCACCTGATACCACGCTGCCGGAATATCAGCGCTGCGGGTCTCGCTTTTAAGAAAGACAAAAAGCGTCGATTCGCCGGCCAGTGTGTAGCTTTTCACGTAATCCAGCGCGTCGATTTCTTCGAGCTTCTTTTCCAGCCGGTCGGTAACCTGTTGCAAGGTGTCGGGTAGCGTCGCACCCGGCCAACGCGCCTGAATGACCATGGTCTTGATGGCAAAGGAAGGGTCTTCCTCGCGGCCCAGATTCAGAAACGACCAACTGCCCATCAGCAGTGAAACGAACATCATGTACCAGACCAGCGTGCGATGCCTGAGCCCCCAGGCCGACAGATTGAAGCGTTCCCTCACAAACTGACCTCTCGCTGCATGCGTACTTTCTGTCCGGACTGCATGCCGTTGACGCCGGCAGTCATCACTTCGGCCACCTCGACCTGTTGCCCCGGATAGAGAAACTGCAGCCCGCGGGAAACCACCCGATCGCCCTCGGACAGCCCCTCTGAAACGATCACTTGACCTTGTTCATAGCGCAGCACATTGACCCGCGTCAGCTTGACCCTGGCCTGAGCGTCCACCTGCCAGACTGCCGGTTGACCCTTGGTGCGGCTCAGCGCTGACCAGGGCAGGGCGAACGCCCGTTGCGACCGAACCTGCAGGCGGGCGCTGACCACTGAGCCGAGCGCAGGCGCAGCGGCGACTTTCGGCAGCGCAACGCGCACTCGCAACGTGCCGTTTGCGGCGGAAACGATGGGCGTGATTTCCCTGATGATGCCGGTCAACTGAATGCTCTGCTGAGCAATAGGGCTGATGATCACCGTGGTGCCTGTCTGATCGGAGCGCAGCAGCGATTCATACACGGAAAATACCGCTTCGCGTTCGCCATCGTGAGCAACACTGAACACCGGCGCGGCGGCTTGGACCACCTGACCTTCTTCGGCGTGCCGTGCAGTGATGACGCCATCGGCTACTGCGAGCAGTTCGGTGTAACCGACTTGATCACGTGCGTTGGCCTGTTGAGCTTGCAGCGCTGCCAATTCAGCACGCGCACTCGCAAGGCCGGAGTGTGCCTTCTGGTATTCACTGAGGTTGGTATAGCCCTTGGGCAGCAGCACTTGCTGACGCTGGTAATTCTGTTCGGCTAGGTATAAACGCGACTGTCGTATGGCCACTTCGGCATTGGCCGACGCCAGTTCGTTCTTCTGTTCTTGCGGGTCCAGCCTGGCAAGCACTTGCCCGGCACGCACGCGGTCCCCGACATCGACATAGCGTTTGATCAGCTTGCCCGACACGCGAAACGCTTGCTCGGTCACCTTGCGCGCCTGGATATCGCCTGTCAGCGTCACACTGCTTGAGACGTCCACCAAGGCAACTGGCTGCACCTCGACTCGCACCAGCGCCTTTTCCGCAGGTTTTCCTGCGGAGCAAGCGCTGAGCGAGAGCAGTGAAATGAACCCCAGCACCAGGCCGGGCTGAACAGGTATGAAGTGCGATGGCCGGACATTTCCGGTAGCACGGCAGTACCAACGCAAACGCGTTGCAAAAGGAAAAGTCATCAACGAATAGCACTGCCCGATCAAAGAAACCAACACCGGTGAATCACTGCGTCACGCCGGAAAAGCTGAACGGCTTCCCGGGCGCAGGCGAGCGTGCTTCAGGCCATCGCGGTGACGCTTGGCCATACCTGTTGAGTGGCTTCAGTGCCCAGGAAAGTCAGTGCGGTGCGTTGCGAGTGGTGCCACGCCGCCTTGCTCTCAAGGTCCAGAAAATGCCCGGTGTCCGGAACTACGTTGAAACTGCTTTTGGCGATGTAGTTGGAAAACATCCGCGCATCTTCAACGGTGGTGTACTCATCTTTTTCACCGTTGATGAACAGCACCGGAATCTTGATCGAGGAGAAACGCTCGACATAGTTAGTGGCGCTTAGTTTACGAATCTGGCTAATGTGAAAGTCGATCTGGCGATATTCGTGTTCGGCAAGGCTGATCAGGTGCTTGTAGTTATAGAGTTTGAACAGACGCGGCAGGTACTTGCCCACGGTGTCATTGAGCAGTGAGCCGATCTTGCGCTTCTCGCGCGCGGCCAGATAGATCTGGGCGTTATCGATGTAATCGAGCATGGCCTCGTTGAGGACCGGCGAGAACGAACTGATGATCGCCTTTTCCACGGTTGGCGGGCACTCGGAAAGGGCCAGCAGGGCCGATACACCGCCCCAGGATACCGACAGCAGGTGGTTCACCTGATAAAGGTCGATCAACTGCAGCAGGATGTTTACTTCATCTTCCTTGCTGACAATCATGTCGTCCGGGTTGTGGGCTCGGGATTGCCCCGAAAACGGCAGGTCGAATAGTACAAGGTTGTAGTGCGGTTGCAGGTACTTGACGGTCTGCCCGAAAGAGCCGGTGGTCGATAACGCCCCGTTGACCAGCAAGATGGTCTTGGCCTCGCTGCCTTTCCAGTAAGTCTCGGTGTAAACCTTGTACTGACCTACGCTTAAAATCTTTGATTGTGCGCCCATAACAGCCTCCCAGCCGATGTTGATCCAACTAATTAGTACAGCGTTCTCTGCTCTGGCAGCCATGTCAAAGCCTCGCCTTGTTAGTGGCGAAATCCGGTGAGTTATTATTTTGGGTGCAGCCAAGCGGTGCAGCAGGTACCTCGTTTGCCCGGTTATAGATAGCGCAGTGCCAGCGCAGCGACAAGACGCTGACGTCATAAAAATGTCTATTCGTTCACATTTTGCCTGGGAGGCGAAGAGCTCCCATCTGATCGATGGGGTGATTTATTCGGGGAAAACCGTCATATAAAGCCAGAAAAGCGCATTTATTGAGTGGAACTTGTGAGCGCTGAAACGGTCAAGCTGTGTCGATTTTTGAAACATATTGTTACAATTTAGCGCTTGGCAGACTGCGCCAGATAACTATCGAAAGCTCTGGAAGCATTGAGGCAGACGCTTCAAGCTCGTCAAAAAGCAGGCGCGCAGCGTTTTACGGAAGGGGGTCGTGACTGAATCTCAGGCCAGGGTGTTTACGGTGCGACATTCCAGCAACAAGCTTGCGCCGCCGTATTCGCTGATGCCTATCTGCAGCGTAAAACCATGCAGATTGACGATGGCGGCGACTACGGAGAGACCGAGCCCGAAACCGCTCTGTTCAGTGCCGGTTTCGCTGCGATAGAAGCGCTGGAAGACGGCTGCGCGCTCGGCGACGGGGATGCCGGGCCCGGAGTCCTGTACTTCGATGCATGGCGTGAGGCCGTCGCTGGAGGGGTAGGCGCTGATTTTCACAATCCCGCCGGAAGGGGTGAACTTGATTGCATTTCCCAGCAGGTTGGTCAGCGCTTCAAACAGCAGGGCTCGGTCGCCTACCAGTGTGGGTAACGTGTCGTGCAGGTCCAGCAGCAGGGTGATCTGGTCTTCTTCGGCCAGCGGCAGGTAGAAATCATGCAGTTCCTGCAGCAGTGGCTGCAGCTCCAGTTCTACGAAGGCTGAGCGTCGCTGACGGTCTTCCAGTTCCGAAATGCGCAGCAGCCCACGAAAACGCGCCATCAGCGTGTCTGCTTCACTGATTACCTGGGCAATCTGGGTGGAGTGGGGCGAATCGTGCGCTGATTGCTGCTGAATGCGATAAAGCTGGGCCCGCAGCCGGGTCAGTGGCGTGCGCAGGTCATGGGCGATATTGTCGCAGACGCCCTTGACCTCGTTCATGAGCTTTTCGATACGGTCGAGCATGGCGTTGACGATCACCGCCAGCATGTCCAGCTCATCGCGCCTGTTCGAGACCGGCAGGCGACCGGCCATGTCGCCGGCGATGATTGATTCGGCGCTGGCCTGAATGGCGCGTATGCGGCGCAACGGTCGGCGGCGCAGCAAATGCCAACCGGCGACCCCGGGAATAATGGTCAGAGAGATGCCCCACAGCAAAGCGTGCAGGATCAGGGTGCTGACGGCAAGCAACGAGCCATTCTCGCGCACCAGTACCAGCCAGCGCCCGTCGGACGTTCGGTTGACTATCGCATCACAGCTGCCTTGCGGCAGGCCCGGGTCATCCGATTCGATGCAGTCGCTCAGTACATGGATCTGGCCGTCGATGGGCAGGTTTTTCGGCACGCGGGTAATAGGGCCTGCCACGGGGCGAAAGTTTCGGTCGAACAGGCCGTAGGCGTCCACTGCGCGTGTATCGAAGGTCATGCTGGTGGCCAGAGCGTCAACCAGTGCCTGACCTTCAAAGCGCGAAAACAGCTGCTGGCGGTGAGTGAGTGACTGGCGGGCGAGGTTATCTAGGTAGGAGTTGACCTCCCAGTAGAGAACGCCCAGCAGCATCACGCTCCAGGCGACGAACAAGGAACTGTATAGCGCCAGTAATCGGCTTGTTGAAGATCGCCAGCCCTTAGACGGGTTCGGCAATAACATAACCTGAACCTCGCACGGTCTGGATCAGCTGTGCGGTGCCAGGTTGGTCTATCTTCTTGCGCAGACGGCCAATGTGTACGTCGATCAAATTGGTACCCGGATCAAAGTGATAGCCCCAGACTTCCTGGAAAATCATCATGCGGGTGATGATCTGGCCGCTGTTGCGCATCAGGAATTCCAGCAGCTTGAACTCGGTGGGCAGCAGGGTCAGCGGCTCACCACCACGGCAGGCTTCGCGGCTGATCAGGTTCAGTTCCAGATCAGCGACCTGCAGCACGGTCTTGCCCGCGCTGACCGGGTTGCTGCGGCGCAGGAGCACTTCGACACGTGCCGCCATTTCGTCGGAAGCAAACGGTTTGGGCAGATAGTCATCACCGCCTGCGCGCAGCCCGCGCACCCGCTCGTCCACGTCGGAAAGGGCGCTGATCATCAAGATCGGCGTGGAGATACCCTGGGCGCGCAGGTGGGTGACGATGGTCAGACCATCCATCTCCGGAAGCATGCGGTCCAGAGTAATCAAGTCATAGTCTCCGCTCACTGCACGTGCAAGACCGTCACGGCCGTTGTCCACCCAGTCCACTTCCAGTCCGTGGTTGCTGAGCTCGGTCACGATTTCCTTTGCTGTGATGGCATCATCTTCGATTGCCAGAATTCGGGTCATGGTCCCTGCCTGAATAAGTGCGTTCAAAAACTCATTCTGCCTTTAAAAGCCACTGCGCTTCCTGAAAGAAAGTTTAATGATAGGGATCATATGTCATTCCGCATGCTGATATCCGCGTCCTTGAGCTCTTGCTGCTGCTTTTCGCGGCGGCTTTTTTCTGCCTTGTTCTGACGATCGCGTTCCAGTTTGGCGGTCGTGTCTTTTTCGCTGCGGATCTGTGCGTGGCTGATCAAGGCAAAGATAAAGCTGCCACCAATGATATTGCCTGCCAATGTAGGAGCGGCAAAGGTAAACCAGAAATCCTTCCAGCCCAGTTCTCCGGCAAATACCAGATAGGACACTTCGGCCGAGCCCACGACAATGTGCGTGAAGTCTCCGAGCGCCATCAAGTAGGTGATCAGAATGATAATGGCGATCTTGGCATTTTCCATGGACGCAATCATCCAGACCATGGTCGCGATCATCCAGCCGGACACGATGCCCTTGGAAAACATCTGACTGACGTCGTTTTCCATGACCTTGTGGCCAATCTCCAGAAATGCCTTGTCTGTGCTGGTGTCGAAAATCGGCAGATTGAGCATGACATAGGCCACCAGCAGCGTCCCAGCGAGGTTGCCCGCCAGTACCACACCCCATAGTCGGAACAATCGACCGATATTGGCCAGGTTCAACTTGCTCATGATCGGCAGCACGGCGGTAATAGTGTTTTCAGTGAACAATTGCTGGCGCGCCAGGATGACCGCGAGAAACCCGGCCGAATAGCCAAGGCTGCTGATGACGTGACTGCCGGGTATGCCTTCCAGCCGCGACTTGAACAGCCCCATCGCCATCAACGACAGGCCCATGGTCAACCCGGCCGCGAGTGCCGACCACCACAGGGCGGCAACACTGCGCTCCAGTTCGTGATCGCCCTGAATACGAATGGTTTCGTGCAACACCGCCGCGCGGGGCGGCTGGTTTTCATCAATCTCGCGCTCTTCCTCGGCTGACAGGCCGGGGGTCTTGCCGTCTACTTCGTGATCCATACAACATCCTCAGCGCCAGTGATGAAATGGACCGGCACGGGCATTGCCGGTCCGATGGTTCAGACAGGCGCCACGCGCGGTCGTTCGCTAACCGCGGGACGTATCAACGATTGTTTGCACCGGTTGCAGGATGCGCCTGTCTAGCCCAGCAAATCGGCGCTTTGCACGCGTTCTACACCCATGCTCAGCAGGGTCTTCCAGGCGTTCTCCAGCGAGCCGTTCATGTCGATCGCGCGACAGCCATCTTCGATGACATACGTATTGAAACCGGCACTGCGTGCATCCTGAGCAGACCAGGCGACGCAGAAATCCAGCGCCAGACCGACCACGAATACCGTGTCGATGCCGCGCTCTTTCAGATACCCGGCCAGGCCTGTGCTGGTCGTACGGTCTGCCTCCAGAAATGCCGAATAGCTGTCGATATGCGCATTGCAGCCCTTGCGCAGGATCAGTTGCGCGTGAGGCAGGTCAAGATCGGCGTGCAACTGCGCACCGTGGCTGCCTTGCACGCAATGGTCCGGCCACAGGGTTTGCGGGCCGTAGGGCAGGATGATGCTCTCGAATGGCAGGCGCTGAGCGTGGCTTGAAGCAAACGAAATATGCCCGGCAGGATGCCAGTCCTGCGTGATGATCACTCGGGCAAAGCGCGCGCCCAGACGATTGATCAACGGCAGCAACGCATCGCCGTCAGCCACCGCCAGTTGTCCGCCGGGCATGAAGTCGTACTGCATGTCGATCACCAGCAAAGCACAGCGCGGGTCGGCAGGCTTGTCGGAAAGAGGCATTGTCGGTTCTCTTGTGAAGTGCGATGAGCGCCAGTTTGCCTGTTTGTCCCCACGGTTGCGAAGCGAGATGCGTAGCATAGGCAAAAGATATTTTTGCGAATTTGTATCAGGCGTTAATACGAATCTGTACTATTCGCGAAAAATCCTGCCGGGTCCCAAGAGGCCTGGTTTCTTGCCAAGGGCTGCACGTCGATGCGTCGTACTCTCGTTTCACTTTGCGTCATTCAAGCGATCTCTCAAGCCGCCTGGGCTGACCAGGTTACTGCCGGGCAACCTTCCATAGAGTTGCAGAATATCGACATTCAGGGCGCTGCCAATGCTGAAACGGCGCAAGGGCCGGTCGAGGGCTATCGCGCCACACGCTCCGCCAGCGCCACGCGCACCGATACCTCGCTGCATGAAACGCCACAGTCCGTCAGCGTTGTGACCCGCGACGCGGTAGAAGACATCGGCTCCACGCGCTTGCAGGACGCTCTGGACTACGCGGGCGGCGTCGGGCGGGCCAACAACTTCGGCGGTCAAGGGCTGACTACATTCACGGTGCGCGGTTTTACCACCGGCGAGTTCTATCGCAACGGCTTCCCGATCAATCGCGGCTATCCGAACATGCCGGATGCCAACACCATCGAGCGCCTTGAAGTGTTGCGCGGTCCGGCCACCACGCTGTACGGCCGGGGCGATCCGGGCGGCACTTTCAACGTGGTCTCCAAGCAGCCACTGGCCGAGCGCAAGGTCACGCTGGGCAGCCAGCTCAATGATCAGGGCATGAAGCGCGGCACGCTGGACGCGTCCGGTCCGCTGGATGACGAAGGGCGTTTCGCCTATCGCCTCAACGTCGTGGGCGAAGGCGGCGATACCTTTCGTGATCACGTCGAGACCGAGCGCTATGGTGTGGCTCCGGTCTTGAGCTGGGAGGTCAACGACGCCACGCGCATTACCTTCGAAGGCGACTTCATGCGCAACAATGCACAGCTGGATCGTGGCCTGACGCGTTACGCCAACCAGACGAGCACCGCCTCGCGCGACACGTTCTTCGGCGAGAAGAGCGTGGGCAAGCTGCATAACGATAACAACATGGCACAGTTGCGCTTCGACCATGACCTCAATGCCGACTGGAAGCTGGGCGGTGGCGTCCAGCTTCTCGACGGTTCCCTGCAAGGCGATGCCATCGAGGCCAACGGTCTGGCGGCTGATGGTCGCACCCTCGGGCGCAACTTCAACTATCGCAAGCTGGAATGGACAGACCGCGATGTGCAGTTGAACCTGACCGGGCACTTTTCCGCCGGTGGCTTCGATCACACGCTGCTGACCGGGGTCGAGTATGAGGATTATGACTACAAGTCGATCATCCAGCGTTCCAGCGGTGCCGTCGGCGCCTACCCGATTGACATCTTCAACCCTGTCTATGGTCAGGCCCGACCGGCACTGACCCGGACCACGACCCATGACAAGGAAAACCTCAAGACCTGGGCTGCCTTCGTGCAGGACCAGGTGGCGCTGACCGAGCGCCTGAAGTTATTGGGCGGCTTGCGTCTGGAGCGTTTTGAACATGACTACGATTCCTTCTTGCCTGGCACCAGCAGCTGGACCGCCAGCGATAACGCCGTCACACCGCGCGTTGGCCTGAGCTACGACCTGACCGACACCGTCGCGGTCTACGCCAACACCGCACGTTCGTTCAAGCCCAACAGCGGTGCCAGCCGGCTGGGTGGCGGCTTCAAGCCGGAAGAGGGCAAGTCATACGAGATCGGCACCAAGTGGGAAGCGCTGGACGGCCAGTTGAGTGTTGATGCGGCGATCTACCAGATCGAGAAGCGTAACGTGCTGACCACTGACCCGGTTGATTCCACATTCAGTGTCGCGGCAGGCGAAGTGCGCAGCCGTGGCCTGGACCTCAACGTGGTCGGCAACCTGACGCCCGAGTGGCGGATGATGGGCAGCTACGCTTACGTCGACGCTGAAGTAACCAAGGACAACACGCTGCGCTCCGGCACACGGTTGATGAACATCCCTGAGCAGACCTTCAGCCTGCTCAACGTCTACGAGTTTCAGGAAGGTGCCTTGCGCGGCTTGGGTCTGGGCGGCGGCGGTCGTTATGTCGACCAGCGCGCCGGGCGCACCGCCAACGTCGCCTTTTCGATGGACAGCTACACCGTGTTCGACCTGCTGGCCTACTACAAGGTCAATCAGCACGTGAAGCTCAACCTCGACCTGAAGAACGTCTTCGATACCGAGTATGAGGAAGGCGCGTTTGGCAACGTCTATGCGTATCCGGGAGCGCCGCGGACGGTGCAGGTGGGGATTGCTTATACGTTGTGATGGTGCAGGTATCTGATTCCTAGGTGCAAAGCCTGACCCTTTGAGGGTCAGGTTCAGCTGCGTGTGTCATGGATACCGGAGCCTGATCACACGCCGTACTGAATCACAGGAATTGATCTGTCTTTGAAAAGCCGGCACGGCGGCGAAGTTTGCCATCCTGGAACTGGTCCTTGCCGGGTAGAATGTCCGCTCCGGCTGCTTTGAGAGCGGTCATATTATCTTTCAAGGCTTTGGTGGCTTCGTCCTTTTGCGCGAACGTGTTGCCTACCAGAAATTTGGCATTACCCACTTCGCCAATCTGGAATTTATAGCCAGCCTCTCGCAGTGCCTTGATCTGGTTGGCAAGCCGGGAAGAGGCTTCGCTTTCCCTGGCATACACATGAAAGCTGCCAACCAGGGCCGGGTTGCCTTCGCCATTGGCGGCCTTTAATTGATCGGCAAACTTGACCAGGCCGCTTTGCGGGCCAGCGGTCAGGCCACCTCCCCAGTTACTGTCCTCGACAACAATAGTTCCTTTATAGCCGGAGTTGCGCGCGGCTTTGATTAATGTGGTCTGCATGTCAGCCCAGTCCTGACTGGCGCTTTTGCCGCCCTGATTGAAAGTGTCCAGGACGAAACTGGTACGACTGCCAAACTTTTTGACCACATTACTGATGTCTGCCGAGGCTTGCTTCAACTTTTCTCCCGTCAGCACATTTCCGCCACCCTGGTTCGCATTGTCGCGAAAGGTGAACTGAACCTTCACACCCTTTTTGTCTCCTTCGCTAAGCAATGCCCTGAGCTTATCCATCTGCCTGGCGTCGCTGATCTGATCATGCGTCATCTGAAAGCGTAAGGTTCCGCCTCCAATCGTTTTCAGGTCCTGAATCATCTTCGTGGCAGCAGCGGGTGTGGCGATGTCATCAGGGTTGACGTTGGCGCCCCCGCGCGCGACGTTCTGGGCAGCTTTGGCTGCCTCTGAAGAAGCGGCCTTTTCTGCTTCCTTGGCTTTTTTTTCTGCGTCCGAAAGGGCCGTGCTGTCCTTCACCGCGGCCACTTCGCTGCCAACAGCCTTTGTATCGTTCTGGCTGACAAGCGCTTTTTGACTGGCAAGCAGAGCCGTGTCTGACGAGGAATCTTCGCTCTCCAGTGACCGGGTATTTCGGCTGAGCATCATTCTTGTATAAACAGGGGACGCTTCCGGTGTCTCGGCGGAGCGGTTGTCGGAGGCCGTATAGGTGTCGAGTTTCGCCTGTTTTTCAGGGTTCGCCTCAGCAACGCCAGCGTCCACGGCCCGCGTGGTTCGGTCGGCCATTACAGGCTTTTCCTTGGCGGCCATGAAGGGGTCATATGTCCTGTCTGAGCGAATATTCATCGAATGTCTCTGTAGGACCCGTGCGACAAGTGGCTGCACCCTGCGAAACAAAAGAATAAGTCGCCAGGCCAGCTGTAACTTAGTGGATTGCAGTATTCATATAACGAGGAGGGGAACTTAAGATGACGCTTTTATTAACGTTTTTCTTTTGCTGTTCTTCCTTGAAATATGGCTTCCTGGCGTAATCCTGTTTCGAGCGTTATCTGTTAACGGCGCAGTGTCGCACAAACAGGGTTTTTAGAGCAACAAAAAGGCTGAGTGACCGAGCCGACAGATTACTGCTTTGACGGCGTACAACGTGTCAGCCAAGCAGCCGAATCGGCGACCCCGCATGCCAGGCCTGAATATCTTCAATCATCTGCCCATAAAAGGTTCGGTAGTTGTTCTCGGTGACGTAACCGATATGCGGTGTTGCCAACACGTTGTCCAGCGTGCGGAACGGGTGATCGGCGGGCAGCGGTTCGATGTCGAACACGTCTAGTGCGGCGCCTGCGATGTTGCGCTGTTGCAGTGTTTCAAGCAGAGCAGTCTGATCGATGATCGGGCCGCGCGACGAGTTGATCAGGTAGGCGCTCGGCTTCATCCAGCCCAGTGCCTCCGCGTCCACCAGGCCACGGCTGCGGTCGCTGAGTACCAGGTGCACCGAGAGCACGTCAGCCTGTTCGAACAGTTGCTGTTTGCTGACGTACGTGACGCCCGATTCGGCAGCCGCTTCGGGTGTCAGATTCTGGCTCCAGGCAATGACCTGCATGCCGAACGCCTGACCGTAGCGGGCAATCCATTTGCCGATACTGCCCAGCCCGAGAATGCCCAGGGTCTTGCCGTGCAGGTCGCTGCCCAGCCCGACCTGCCAGTTGCCTGCACGCAAAGAGTTGGCCTCGGCCACCAGATTGCGGGTGATACCCATGATCAGCGCCCAGGTCAGTTCCGGTGCCGCGTGTTTATAGCTTTCTGTTCCGCACACCACAATGCCGTGGCGCTTGGCCGCAGGGATATCAATCGCCGCATTGCGCATGCCGCCTGTGACCAGCAATTTGAGCGCAGGCAGTTGGCTGAGCAGTGCCTCATCGAACAAGGTTCGCTCACGCATCAGGCAAATGATGTCGAAGCCTTGCAGCCGTTGCACCATGGTTGCGGTGTCGGCCGGGAAGTCGTGCAGAAAGCTGATGTCGCCCACTGAGTCGAGCACCGACCAGTCCACCACATCGCTGGCGACGTTTTGCCAATCATCGAGCACCGCGATTTTCAATTGGGTCATTGTCTGAAGGCCTCTTGACGGGTTTTTATGAATCCGAGCGCTAATTGAACAGGCTGGCAGCGATATTAATCGAAAAGCCCAGAATCGCGGTGTTGAACACAAAGCAGATCAACGACTGGCCGAGCACGACCTTGCGCATTTCACGGGTCGCGACGCCGACGTCGGAGGTCTGTACCGCAACGCTGAGGGTGAACGAAAAGTACAGAAAGTCCCAGTAGTCGGGGTGCTTTTCTCCGCCGACAAACGCCAGCGCGGGCTCCTTGCCTTTCCAGGTATAGAACATGCGTGCGTAATGCAGGCTGAAGATCACCCCGATCATCAGCCACGAACCTATGACGGTCAGGCCGGTGAAGGCGTGATGGAGCATTTTGGCGTCGCTGGACAGGCCCTTGCTGCTCGCGACTTCGAAGATGATCGCCGCCAGACTGGCCAGTGCCGCCACGCAGACCGTTACCAGAATGACGCCCGCGTTTTCGTCTTCCATCATCGCGACTCGGCGGACATCGTCGGCATTGCTGCGCAGCGTGCGAACGAAAATAAGGATCAGATACAGCCACACGCCTGTGTCCCAGCCGGTCAGCAGGCTCTGCGTGAGTGTTGCGTGGGGGATCAGCCAGGCCCAGGCGATGCCGGCGGTGAGGCCAACCAGAGCTGCGAGAGTCAGGCGAGGGCGGGTGCGGGCAAGATGGCGCATGCGGTCTAGTCGTTACTGGAGGTTACGAGACAGTAGCATGCCGGCTTTGCATGCCAAGCCGGATTTGAAAAAAACGGCGCGCAAGGGGGTTGCGCGCCGTGTGCCAGCCAGATTGTTAGCAGGCGGCAAGTGGTTTTTGAATGCCGGTCAGGCTCAACGCACCAGGCAAGGCTGCTTGTTGTTGAATTTCCAGTCCGGGATCAGGAACTGCATGGCTACTGCGTCATTGCGCGCGCCCAAACCCATGCCTTTGTAGAGTTCGTGAGCCTTGGCCAACTGGTCCATGTCCAGCTCGACGCCCAGCCCCGCCTGCTTGGGCACATCGACCTTGCCGCCGATAATCTGCAGCGGGGCCTTGGTCAGGCGCTGGCCGTCCTGCCAGATCCAGTGGGTATCAATCGCCGTAATGTTGCCCGGCGCCGCGGCGGCCACATGGGTGAACATCGCCAATGAAATATCGAAATGGTTGTTGGAATGCGAGCCCCAGGTCAGGCCCCACTCATTGCACATCTGCGCCACTCGTACCGAGCCCTGCATGGTCCAGAAGTGCGGATCAGCCAGTGGAATATCCACCGATTGGAGTTGAATGGCATGGCCCATTTCCCGCCAGTCGGTGGCGATCATGTTGGTGGCCGTCTTCAGTCCGGTGGCGCGGCGGAACTCGGCCATCACTTCACGACCGGAATAACCGTTTTCCGCACCGCACGGGTCTTCGGCATACGCCAGCACGTGATGCTGATCGCGGCACAGGCGGATGGCTTCCTTGAGCGACCAGGCTCCGTTGGGGTCAAGCGTAATCCGCGCATCGGGAAAACGCTCAGCCAGCGCCGTGACGGCTTCGATCTCTGCGTCACCGCTCAGTACGCCGCCCTTGAGTTTGAAGTCCTGAAAGCCGTAACGCTGGTGCGCAGCTTCAGCCAGACGGACCACCGCCTGCGGAGTCAGCGCTTCTTCATGACGAATGCGGAACCAGTCATTGTCGGCGTCGGGCTCGCTACGGTAGGCCAGGTCGGTTTTGCGCTGGTCGCCGACATAAAACAGGTAGCCGAGCATCTCGACCTGATCACGTTGCTGACCTTCGCCCAGCAATGCGGCAACCGGTACGTCCAGGT
The DNA here is from genome assembly GCF_020917325.1 of Pseudomonas savastanoi. NCBI lineage: Bacteria > Pseudomonadati > Pseudomonadota > Gammaproteobacteria > Pseudomonadales > Pseudomonadaceae > Pseudomonas > Pseudomonas savastanoi. Next base: position 3,593,517 of record NZ_CP076652.1, on the reverse strand, counting down.
ACTGACCAAGCAGGTCGAGCAGGGCGGCCTCCAGCGCGGTGACAGCGTGAATGGCAATGCGCAGGTCGAAGGTCTGCAGGCCGCGGCCGCCCGAATCGCGATCGGCGAAGGCTTTGCGTGCCTCATTGAGGATCTTCTGGTAGGTGCCGATGCTGCTGCCGACCACTAGCGAGCGTGCGTCTTCCAGCGTCTGGCGGATCAACTCGCCGCCCGGCACTTCGCCGACGCCAATATGCCCGGCATTGTCCTTGAGTATCACGATATTGCGGGTGAAGTAAGGGCCGTGCGCGCCGCTGAGGTTGAGCAGCATGTCGTCATGGCCAGCCACTGGCACTACTTGCATCTCGGTAATGACAGGGGCCTTGCTGGTGATGTTGGCGTGTTGAATGTTCATAGCTGATCCCGTAAAAAAATATGACCTTTAATGGCGTCGCTTCGAACCTGCATCAATGCGTGGCCGGGGTATGGATGGCGGCTACTGGCGTCGCGCCTGGCTTGGGCGTATTGCGTGCAGCGAAGACGATGATCGCGGCAATGATCGATGTGACCGTCAGGCCATACAGCCCGCCCTGGATTGAGCCGGTGTGCTCTTCCAGCAAGCCGAAAGTGGTCGGCGCCACGAAGCCACCCAGGTTGCCCACCGAGTTGATCAGCGCAATGACCGCTGCGGCGATACGTGCATCCAGATACGCTTGCGGAATGGGCCAGAACAGCGACGAAGCCGACTTGAAACCCAGTGCTGCAAAACAGATGGCAACGAAGGCGAAGATCGGGCTGCCAGTGGTGGACATGAACATCCCGGCAGCGGCAATCAGCAGCGCAATGGCTACCCACGCCTGCTGGCGTTTCCACTTGGCGGACAGCGTGGCGAAAGCGTACATGCCGATGATCGACAGCAGCCATGGAATGGAGTTGAACATGCCGACTTCAAAGTCAGTCAGGCTGCCCATTTTGCGGATGATGCTCGGTAGCCAGAAGGTCGCTGCGTAGATGGTCAACTGAATGAAGAAGTAGATCAGGCAGAACAGAATGATCTGGCTGTCCTTGAGCAGCTTGCCGATGGAGGCTTTGACTGGCGTCGCCGCTTCGCGGGCAGCCTGTTCGGCATCGATGGCGCTGACCAGCGCGTCCTGTTCTTCGCGGGTCAGCCACTTGGCGTCGTGCGGTTTGGAGTCCAGCCAGAACCAGACGAAGAAGCACAGGCCCACCGAGAACATGCCTTCGATGAAATACATCCACTGCCAGCCTTTCATTCCGAAACCGGTGATCTGCAACAGCAGGCCTGATAGCGGTCCGGAAATCAGCGACGCGATGGCCGAGCCGCTGAGGAAAATGGCAATTGCCTTGCCGCGCTCAACCCCGGGCAACCAGCGAGTGAAGTAGTAGATCACACCCGGAAAGAAGCCTGCCTCGGCCACGCCCAGCAGAAAGCGCAGGATGTAGAAGTGGGTTTCGTTCTGGATGAAGGCCATGCAGGCAGCAACGATGCCCCAGGTGAGCATGATCCGCGTCAACCAGATACGTGCGCCGACTTTCTGCAGCAGGATGTTGGAAGGGACTTCGAAGAGGGCATAACCGATGAAGAACAGCCCGGCACCCAGGCCATAGGCTGCAGCACCGATGCCCAGGTCATGCTCCATGTGCGAACGCACAAAGCCGATGTTCACCCGGTCGATGTAGTTGACGATAAACATGATGACGAAAAGCGGCAGGACGTGACGTTTGACCTTCGATACGGCTGAACTCAGAACCGAATCTGTGCCGTCGGCCATCCTGGAATTGGATGTGCTCACAGTTGAATCTCCCACTCGTTGTTTTTATGCGGGTATGTGCGAAGTGTGTCCCTCGCATTGTCGGTCATCATACAAGTAAAAAAGGCTTGTGCAATCCCCTTATGCTGATGAATTGGACGATCGGGAAAGTTTTTCTGGATGCAGGTACATGCGCAGGGCGCGTCAGTATGACGGTGTTAATTTAATGGTTTTACCCATTAATTGCTGGGTATTAGCCTTTTTTATGAGTCGGGTCTGGACTATTCACGGGTCGTTTCTTTCAAGCTGTACTGTTGAAAAAAAACGCTTCGAGCCAAATCAAGAGCTTTGACAGTGGCAGATAGCTTGTAATACAAGTAAGACAACTGCGCAGGCCGATGCCACCGGCCTTTTTGCGCACTCAACCTCACATTCGCGCTGTTATGACCGTGATACGGCAGCCCGACCAGACAAGTCAGGATTCATTCGCCATGCAAGAGCCTGTAAGCGCAGCGCCCAAACGTCGTCAGCACAGCCTGGCCACCGATCTGGTCACCGAGCTGAGCCAGCGTATTTTGCTGGGCAAAATCGCACCCGGTCAGAAGCTGCCTTCCGAAAACCAGATCGTCCGTGAGCACGGCGTCAGCCGCACTGTCGTGCGCGAGGCCATTTCCAAGTTGCAGGCGTCAGGGCTGGTGGTGACCCACCATGGCATCGGTACGTTTGTGCTGGAGCGCAGTGACCAGACCGGCCTGCGTCTGAAGGTTGAAACCGTTTCACGGGTGCGCGATATCATCGAACTGCGTATTGGCCTGGAAACCCAGGCCGTCGCGCTGGCCGCTGTGCGTCGCACCGATGAGCAACTGGCGGCCATGCGTCAGGCACTGGATGATTATCAGGACCTGCTGGCCAATGACGACAGTTGTGTGGAGGCCGATAAACGCTTTCACATGCTCATCGCCGAAGCCACCGGCAACCCGTATTTCATGGAGATCATGCAGCACCTGGGCAGCGCGATCATTCCGCGTAGCCGCATTGCGTCAAGCGAGCGGGCGGGCAATAACCTCGCGCATCAAGGCTATCTGGCCAACCTGGAACACGAAGCACTGCTCAGCGCCATTCGCCGCAAGGACCCGGATGCAGCGCGTGCGGCGATGTGGACGCACCTGAGCAACAGCCGTGAGCGACTGGTGCCGCTGGAGTAAGAGCCTTTGAGTTTTACTGTGTTGCACTCATCACGCCGAGCATCACTTGGGTTTGCCACTCGAAATACGGGTTGAAGGTCAGGCGTGCGTGGATCTTGCCCGGTTCGGTATAACCCCAGTCCGAATACCACACCGGCTCGCCCGCCATGCATTTCGCGGTGTCCGGTGTGCTTTGACCGTTCCAGCAGATGCGCTGGCTACCGGATACGCCGTAAAGCGGGTTATCCGCTGAAAAAAGCAGGCCCATGTGGGAAAAGCGGCTGATGCGGTATTCCGGCAGGTAGTCCTTGCGCACCTCGACGCGCGGCGTATTGGCAGCGCGGGCGGGCAGGTCGCCGTACCAGATCAGGCGACTGGCGGGGTTACTGAAGCGCTGGTTGAAATTGTCCAGCACGTAATCAGTGTCGAGTACTGAGTCGTGCTCGGCGATGGCGATGAACACCGGCTTGTCATAGCGACGTTGATGCAGACGGTCCTGAGCCAGCGCGCTGCTGCGATAGAACTGGGCGAAACCGTTGGTGGGCATGTTCATGTAACGAACCGGCGTCTGCATCGGGCGCAGGCCTTCGTTGGGGGCGGCAAGCCACGGCCTGGCCCAGCCGATCCACGGGGTCAGCCAGGCATAGCCGCTGTTGGAGCGAAATGCCGGCGAGAACAACACCAGCCCGGCAATTTCTTCGTGGTCATAGGCGTAATCGAGCACCAGATTGGCCCCGGTTGAAAAGCCTCCCAGATAGACGTTCGGCACCTCGCGGCTTAGCTGTTGCGTCTGCTCTCGCACCACCTGCTGCCACTGCTCCAGACGCACATCGAGCATGTCCTCGGGCCTGGTGCCATGCCCCGGCAGCAGCACAGTCCTGACCAGATAGCCCTGATCGGCGAGTTTCTGTGCCACGTCATTGAATGACCACGCTGAGTCACCCAGCCCGTGCACCAGCAGAACGCCGCCTTTAGGCGTTCCAGTCGGGGTCCATTGGCGCGGCGCGTTCCAGCCCAGTTCGGCCTCGTGGTCGGCGGTCTGGAAGTTGCGTTGCTTGCGGATCAGTTCAATGGTTTGTTGACGGTAGTCTTCAAAACGCTGCGTCGGTGCTTCGCTTTCCGCCATTGAGGTGCAGGCTTGCAGGGTCAATAGCGAGAGCAGACTGGCGAGTCGGGATTTGATCAAAAAGGGGCCTGTGCACGTGTGTGGAAATTCAAAAGGTCGACGCGGGCACTCTGCCATGTACGTCGCGCCGGTGACCACTTTCAGGCACACTCGGGCGTTCTATAACTTCAACAAAATGTATCCATATGCCTAACCATTGCAAGCCTTGCCACGCGTCTGGAGCTTTTCATGTTCGCCCTTGATCGGGCGCTGGCCCAGGACATCGTCGACCGGGCCATGGCCATTCTGCCCTACAACGTCAATGTCATGGACTACCTGGGCATCATCATCGGCAGTGGCGACCCCGAGCGCTTGTGTACCCGTCATGAGGGCGCGCAGCGGGTGCTGGCCAACCGGCAGGTGGTGGAAATCGACTCGCTGGCGGCATTGCAGCTCGGTGGCGTCAAGCCGGGGGTCAATCTGCCGCTGATGCTTGACCATCAATTGGTCGGCGTGCTCGGCATCACCGGCGAGCCCGACGAGGTCCGGGTGTACGGCGAGCTGGTGAAGATGACCGCCGAGATGCTTATGGAACACCGTCGTCAGCAGGCTGACCTGCAATGGCGGGCACAGCGCAGCGAAGACCTGCTGGCGCGCCTGCTGCTGCCGGATTGCCCCGATAGCCTGGTGGATGAAGCCCGCCAGCTTGGTTTGCAGCCGCATGTGGCGCGTCAGGTGGTACTGATCCAGTTTGACCAGCAAGGGCAGGTTGCCAGCCAGGTGGCAACCTGGCTTGGCACGCGTTACGCCGACAGTTGGTGCGTGCTGCGCGAGCCCACCTTGTTGTACTGGTGCCGCGCGACGGGCAAGGAACGTGACGATGCGCTGCTGCTCAAGCAGTTCGATGAGCACCGCTGGCCGGTGCTGCGCATGGCCACCGTGGCTCAGTCTGCTGATCTGCCTGCCTTGCGTCATGCCTGTGCGGCGGCGCGGGATCTGCTCGATTACGCCAGTCGGGCTCTGCCGGGGCAACGCTTGCTGCGTCTTGAGGCGTACCGTTTGCCGGTGCTGTTCTGGCGCTACCGCCACGACTGGCTCGCTGAAGACGTCGCCGAGCCGATTGGCCGTTTGCATAACCACGTACAACTGCTTGACACCCTGTGCAAATGGTTCGAGTACAGCGGCGAAAGCCAGGCCTGCGCCGAAGCCCTGGGCATCCATCGCAACAGCCTGCGTTACCGGCTGGAGAAGATCGGCGAGCTGACCGGCTGCGATCCTTACAAGACCAATGACCTGCTGCGTCTGTATCTGGGCGCGCAGATGATCACTCGTCACGACTGAACACGGTTTTTGTTCAAATGCCCGATAACGGTTGCCGATCGTTGTGCGAAGGGCTGGCGGCAAACCCGGTGGCGGATGAGAGCATGCGAGCATCGGATATGGAGAACAACAATGAAAATAGTCATCGCCCCCGACTCGTTCAAGGACAGCCTCAGTGCACAGGCCGTTGCCGACGCCATCGCCAGTGGTCTGGCCGAGGTCTGGCCGCATGCCCAACTGATCAAATGCCCGATGGCAGATGGCGGGGAGGGCACCATCGAAGCGTTGCTGGCAGCCTGCAATGGTGAACTGATGAGCGCCCGGGTCAGCGGACCGCTGGGCGATCCGGTCCAGGCTCATTGGGGCTGGCTGGCCGAGAGCAGAACGGCAATCATCGAAATGGCCATGGCCAGTGGCTTGCAATTACTGACGCTGGCACAGCGCGATGCCTGTGTGACCAGCACAGCAGGTACGGGCCAGTTGATCTCGGCGGCACTGGATGCGGGTGCCCGTCGCGTGATTCTGGCCATCGGTGGCAGCGCAACCAACGACGGCGGCAGCGGCATGCTCTCGGCATTGGGCGCACGCTTTCTCGATGCCGACGATCAGCCCTTGCCACCGGGCGGTCTCGCGCTTGCCGATCTGGCCCGTATCGACCTGAGCGGCTTTGATCCGCGCTTGTCTGACGTGTGCGTCGAAATTGCCGCCGACGTCGATAATCCTCTGTGTGGACCGAATGGCGCCTCGCATATCTTCGGCCCGCAAAAAGGCGCATCGCCCGAGCAGGTTGTGGCGCTGGATGCCGCACTTGGGTGTTTCGCCGACCATTCGGCGCGGATCCTCGGTCTGGACCAGCGCAACAGCCCTGGCAGCGGCGCGGCAGGCGGAATGGGCTTTGCTGCCAAGGCGTATCTGAATGCCTCGTTTCGCGCAGGCGTTGAGGTGGTTGCCGAGCTGACCGGGCTGGAGCAGGCGTTGACCGGGGCCGACCTGGTCATCACCGGCGAAGGCCGTTTTGATGCGCAGACCTTGCGCGGCAAGACGCCGCTTGGCGTCGCGCGCGTCGCGAAGCGCCAGCAAGTGCCAGTGATCGTGCTGGCTGGAACGCTGGGCGAAGGCTACGAGCAGCTTTACCCGCACGGCATTGGCGCGGCCTTCGCGCTGGCCAGCGGGCCGATGAGCCTTGAACAGGCCTGTCGCGATGCCAGTCGCCTGCTGCACGACCGCGCGCGTGACCTGGCGCGGCTCTGGCAAATGGCGGCAGGACGCTGAAGGCAGCCCTTCGGGCAGCGCTTTGCACAGGCTCGGTCCAGGTGGACGATCGGCCTTTGAGTAATAAACCTGATTATCACCAGCAATCCTAAAGAATTGTCGGACAGGGACGATATGCTCTCGGTTGTCTGACAACTTCGCGTCAGATACTGCCCTCCAAATACAAAAGAGCACTGGTCATGAATCTACGCACACTCACAATCGCTCGCCGTGCCGGTCTGGGCTTTACCCTGATTTCCCTGTTGGTGGCTTTACTTGGCTGGTTCGCGCTGGCACAGATGTCGACCATTCGCCAGAGCGAAGTGGCGGTGGAGACCAACTGGCTGCCCAGCATGCGAGTGGTCAACGATATCCGGGAAATCATGCTGCGTATCCGGACCATCTCCTTGCGCATGGCGCTGGACACCGACCCTGCGAGCATTCCGACCTATCGCGGGCAGCTGGACGTACGCCTGGTTGATCTGGACAAGAAGCTGGGCATCCTCAAGACGTTCGTCGACACCCCTGAAGAGAAGACCCTGACTGACCAGTTCATGGTCACCATGGGCCAATACCGCAGCGCGCTGGATCGCTCTTTTGTTCTTGCCGGGCAGGGCGACAGCACCGGTCTGAACAAGCTGCTGCTGGTTGATATGAAACAGATCGTCGATGGTTCCGGCAAACAGCTCAATGATCTGGCTGATTTCTATGTCACCAAGGTCGATGCCGAAGGCAAGTCGGCTGAAGCCCAATATGACAAATCACGTGACATCGTCATTGTCTTTGTCGTTCTCGCTGCATTGTGCACCATCGGTCTGGCGCTCTGGCTGACGCGCAGCATCGTGGGCCCGTTGCAACGTGCCGTGACGGCTGCCGAGCAGGTTGCCAACGGCGACCTGACCCATACCATCGAGGTTGACGGCGAAGACGAAGTCACCCGACTGCTGCGTGCCTTGGCAATGATGCAGGTCAATCTGCGTGAAGCCATGCGCCACATCGGCAGCTCGGCCACCCAGCTGGCGTCGGCGGCCACCGAACTCAACTCGGTCACCGAGGACAGCTATCGCGGATTGAACCAGCAGAATGCAGAGATCGATCAGGCCGCCACGGCGATCAACGAAATGACCTCGGCGGTAGAAGAGGTTGCGCGTAACGCAGTGTCCACGTCGGACGCCTCCACCCAGTCGAGCACCTCGGCACTGGCAGGCCAGACGCGGGTGATCGAAACGGTGCAGTCGATTCAGACGCTGACCGACAACGTGCAGGCCACCTCGACACTGGTGCAAAACCTCGCCAATCAGTCTCAGGATATCGGCAAGGTGCTGGACGTGATCCGCTCGATTGCCGAACAGACCAACCTGCTGGCGCTCAACGCGGCCATCGAGGCGGCGCGCGCGGGCGAGTCGGGCCGTGGTTTCGCGGTAGTGGCGGATGAAGTCCGTGCGTTGGCGCATCGCACCCAGCAGTCGACGCTGGAAATCGACTCGATGGTCAATGCCATGCGCAGCGGTTCAGCTCAGGCGCTCGACTCGATGAACACCAGCCGGGACCGGGCTGATTCGACGTTGGCGCTGGCCAAGGGCGCGGGCGAGTCGCTGAGTGAAATCACGTCGTCGATCAATCAGATATCCGAGCGTAATCTGGTAATCGCCAGCGCTGCGGAAGAACAGGCGCAAGTGTCGCGTGAAGTCGACCGCAACATCGTCAACATTCGCGATCTGTCCATGCAATCGACTCAGGGTGCCAACCAGATCAGTGCGTCGAGCCATGAATTGTCGCGTCTTGCCGCTGACCTGAATCAGGTGGTCTCACGCTTCAAGGTGTAAAACCCTACATTTATACAGGTTGTGTCTGCTTGCCGACGATCGACCGGGCGCGCATTATGCCCTCGGTCGAAATGACCTCCGGTACAGTCTGGGCACAACCTTATCGAAGGGGGCGGCATCGCGTCATGGATAATAATAATCACACCTTCAGCAGTTGGCTGCGCTCGCCAGCCCATCACCAATGGCTGGCACTGGAAGGCAACCGTCTGTTGACCTTCGCCAAGGCTTCCCGGCTCGACAACGGTTTTGGCAGTCTTGATGACTACGGCCGTCTGATGGTCGGTGCCACGGCAGAAACCATGAATACCGCACGTATGACCCACTGTTTTGCCATGGCCCATGCGCAAGGCATACCCGGCTGTGCCGCGCTGGTCGATCATGGCATCGCCGCATTGCGTGGCCCGTTGCGCGATGCCGAACACGATGGCTGGTTCAGTGCTGCGCTCGAAGACGGCGGTAAAACCGACAAACAGGCGTATCTGCATGCTTTCGTCGCACTGGCGGCCAGTTCTGCCGTGGTGGCGGGGCGGCCTGGCGCGCAGGCGTTGCTGTCCGACGCCATCCAGGTCATCCAGACCCGTTTCTGGAGCGAGCAGGAAGGCGCCATGCGTGAGTCGTTCGCGCAGGACTGGAGCAACGAAGAAGCCTATCGCGGCGCCAACAGCAACATGCACAGCACCGAAGCCTTCCTCGCGCTGGCCGACGTGACCGGCGATGCTCAATGGCTCGACCGGGCGCTGAGCATTGTCGAGCGGGTAATCCACCAACATGCCGGGGCCAACAATTTTCAGGTCATCGAGCACTTCACACAAAACTGGCAACCGCTGCCCGATTACAACCGCGAAAACCCGGCCGACGGCTTCCGTCCGTTCGGCACCACGCCGGGACATGCCTTCGAGTGGGCACGGCTGGTGCTGCATCTGGAGGCCGCGCGTCGTCACGCCGGGCGGTCAAATCCGGAATGGTTACTGGATGACGCCCGCCAGCTGTTTGCCAATGCCTGCCGCTACGGCTGGGATGTCGACGGTGCGCCGGGTATCGTCTACACCCTCGACTGGCAGAACCAGCCAGTGGTCCGTCATCGTCTGCACTGGACCCACTGCGAAGCGGCCGCTGCTGCCGCCGCGTTGCTGCAACGTACCGGCGAGCAACAGTATGAAGACTGGTATCGCTGCTTCTGGGAGTTCAACGAGACCCTGTTCATCGATCATGAGCATGGCAGCTGGCGCCATGAGCTGAACCAGCGCAACGAACCCAGTGCTGATATCTGGCCGGGCAAGCCGGACCTTTATCACGCCTATCAGGCCACGCTGTTGCCGGTGTTGCCGCTGGCACCCAGTCTGGCCAGTGCTCTGGCGGGGCATGAGTGAACGGCTGAGCCTGGCATCGGCAGTCAGAGCGCAGGGATGCGTTTGTCGCTCAGGCGGATAATCTGCCGGGCCAGGAAGCTGCCGGTCAGGATCACGCCGAACAGGCGCAGGGTCTGCATGGCCAGCACGAAGCCGACATCGGCATGAGTATCGATGGCAATAATGGCCATGGTGTCCAGGCCGCCCGGGCTGGTTGCCAGGTATACCGAGAGATAATCCTTGCCCATCATCGCTGCAATCAGCCAGGCCGACAGGGCACACAGTACGATCAGCAGCAGTGAGGCCAGAATCATCATCGGCAGACGCCGCCACACGTATTGCACTGTCGGCCGGTCGAAACGCAGCCCTACATAACAGCCGATAGCGCCATAGCCGATTGGCAGCAGCCAGTCAGGAATGCTGATCTGCATGACGCCGCTCAGTTGCAGCGCGCCGCCCAGCATCAACGGCACCAGCAAGGCACCCGCCGGCAAGCGCGAGCCCAATGCTACGCCCGCTACGATCACTGCCAGGCTCAGGGCAAGATCGATCAGGTTCAGACCGGGTAAGGCGGCTGCGGTGCTGTGCAGGTCAGCGCCGGAATCCGGTGCGCCGATGAAATGGCTGACCAGCGCGCCGATGGTGACTACGCAGACCACGCGCACATATTGCATGGTGGCAACGACTCGCGAGTCTGCGCCGTAATCCTCGGACATGGCGACCATCGCCGAAGCAGCGCCGGGCGACGTGCCCCAGGCAGCCGTGTTACTCGGGATTCCGCCAAAGCGCACCAGTACCAGACCCACCGCCGCGCTCAGCACCACGGTCAGGATCGTGGCCAGCAGCATGACGTGCCAGGACTGCAGCGCCGTGAGCAATACGCTGACTGACATGGCATGCGCAATCAGCACACCAACGGTGCCCTGGCCGAGCTGAAACGCCCGCTTGGGCATGCGGATGGTGGCGCCCGACACGCCAAAGCCGATAGCAACCAGCATGGGGCCGAGGAACATCGCAGCAGGCATGTTGAACAGTTTGAGCAGTTGACCGGCAGCACCGGCCATCAGGATCAGGCCCGTCCATTGAGTCAACGGGGCAAGGGTGGAAAGCGAAAAGCGTGAAGCGTGTGACAAGGACGTTCTCCTTGAATCGGGTGGATCACATGCAAACAGTATCGACTTGGCAACCGATCAAGTCTATTTTCTAATAATCATGAATTTATAACTTTGGTTGATAGATATGGACCTGCGCGATCTGACTTATTTTGAAACCATTGCCGAACTGGGCCACCTCGGGCGAGCCGCAGAAAAGCTCAATCGCAGTCAGCCCGCGCTGACAAAAAGCATTCAGCGGCTAGAGGAATCATTCGGAACTCGGCTGTTTCAGCGTGACGGTCGACGCATCAAGCTGACCCCGGTGGGTGAGCTGTTGCAGGCCCGCGGCAAGGAACTGCAGCAGAGCATTGCCCAGACCCAACGGGAGGTACGGGATTTCGCCAGTGGCATGGTGGGCAACATTCGCGTCGGCTGCGCCGCGACGATGGCGGAATACCTGATGCCGAAACTGACCTCGGCCTTGTTGCAGCGTACGCCGGATGTAACCTTCAAGCTGGTGATAGGCCAGGATGACCTGTTGCGCGAGTCGCTGCGTTCAGGGCAACTGGACATGATCATCTGCGCACTGGCACCCGACAGCGAAGACGTCACCAGCTTTGCCATACTCAGGGACGAAGCCGTGGTGGTCGCCAGCAAAAAACACCCGATCTTCAAGACCTCATTGAAGATGAGTGACCTCTGCGCGTATCGCTGGGTACTGCCGCCGGTCAGCGTTTCATCACGCAAGTGGCTGGACGCGACCTTTGCTGCCAACGGCCTGCCGCTGCCGACAGTGCAGATCGAGGCGAACTCGATCTCCCTGTTGCCAGGCTTGATTGCCCAAAGCAACCTGCTGAGCTTCATCGCCCGCGAGTCGCTGGAGTTTGGCAAGACCATGCAGCACCTGCGTGAAGTGCCACTGGAACAGACCACTCTCAAACGCACCATCGGCGTGACCCTGCGCAAGGGCGGCTACCTGTCGCCAGCGGCAGAGGGCATGTTGCAGATGCTGCGTGACAACGGTGGGGACTTTCTGGGGTGGGGTTGAGCGCGTGCGTTCAGCTACTCGCCGGGCATGACCTTTAAGCCACTCAGGTACCTTGCCAGTGCCTCGGCACCCAGCTCCACGGTAGAGCTGGTACCCGCCCAGCTACAGGCGAGCATCAGGTTGCGGGGCAAGTCGAAGTCCTCAACCATGAAGCCGTCGCGATCAAACCCGTGTTTATCATGAGGAACCAGTTCGCGCAACGAGGTCACCGGCTCAAAGTACGCCCAAACGGGCTTGTTCAATGCCACCGCCAAACCGACCTCAAATGCGCTGCCCGAATCCGGCTCCAGACCGCGAAACACATTCAGGTTGACCAGTACGGCAGCGCAGCGGTGAATCATCGCGACATTCATCGAGTAAATCTGCTGCGCAGTTTCGTGCGGCGTGCGCCCGAGGGTCACTTCATTGTCAAAGGGGTACAAACCTTCAAGCCCGTGTGCCGAGCACAATGCCTTGAGGTAGCGTCCGTACTCGACGGCGTCGGGCCGGAACACGTCGAAGCCTGCGAGATAAATCAGTGGCGCTTGCATATCCGGCTCTCGACTACAGATGTTATCCGGCTGATTCTAAGGCCGACTGTCTGGCCGCGATACATGCCATTGATCGGCCGACCGGCGCTTGGCAGGTGTTTGCGCTGGAATCTGTACGGATAACCAGTATCCTTGCCCAGTCTGCTCATTCGTCATGTGAACGCTGGCCTTGAATACTGCACCTCTCGACAATCCGTTTTATTACCTGGAAAACTTCCGGCAGGTCCTTGCCTGGATTGCCCGGCGCTACGACGACCTGCTCGACGCATCCGAGCGGCGCTTCATCAGCGAGTTTGCCGAGGTGCCCGTGTGTGCCCAAGGCCTGTTGGTGCGCATGGTGATGCGCAAGGGCGTGTTGTTTCGGGCCAGCAAACTGAGTTACGTCGAGATCGGCGATCCCCATGAGGCGGTGCAGCCGCTGCTGGAGCGGGGGTGGGTCGCCGCCAGTCCGCCACTGGGTTTGAGCGAACTGTTCCAGCTGCTGCGCCGGGACGAGCTGACCCATTGCTTCAAAGCCCATGCGGTCAAGGGGCCAGAGCGCAAGCAGGCATGGCTGGAGCGCTTGCAGCCGCTGTATGAAGCGCCGCAGGCACTTGAGCAATGGCACCCGACATTGTCTGACGCCGTGTTCGGCCTGAATATCATGCCGCTCTGTGACCGCCTGCGATTGTTGTACTTCGGCAATCTGTATCAGGAGTGGTCGGAGTTCGTGCTGGCTGATCTGGGCATCTACCGCTACGAAAAGGTCGAGTTCTCGGTGCTGTCGCGCGTCATCAATCAGCGCGCTGACATCGATGTGTGCCTGCAATTGCATGCCTGCCGAGAGGCGCTGGAAACCTGCGTCGAGCTGCATGCGCTGGCCGAGCGGGTCATCTCGGTCCAGTGCGGTAATGCGTGGTTGCATATGCGCCGCGCCAAACTGCTGTTTCGTATCGGGCAACAGGCCGAGCGCCTGCAGGACTGGCCTCTGGCGATGGCGGTGTACCGTCAGTCCAGCTATCCCGGTGCGCGTTCAAGGCAAATCCGCGTGCTGGAGCGCAACGCCGAGTACACCGCGGCGCTGACGCTGGCGGAACAGGCCCGTCTGGCTCCTGAAAGTGATGCCGAGGTCCAGCACCTGTCACGCGTCCTGCCACGGCTGCAACGCAAGCTCGGCCTGACGGGCGCGCGCAAGCGCACCGTGCAGGCCATTGCGCGGCTGGACGTTCAAATCACGCCAATATCGGGAATAAGTGTCGAGCGTCTGATACGCCAGCACCTTGAACAAGAGCAGGGTGGGGAAGTGCATTACGTCGAGAATGCGCTGGTCAATTCCCTGTTTGGTCTGCTGTGCTGGAAGGCCATTTTCGCGCCCTTGCCGGGCGCATTCTTTCACCCGTTTCACAGTGCGCCCAGCGACCTGTACAGCCCGGATTTCTATCAGCGCAGAGCGGCATTGTTCGATGCCTGCCTGATGCAACTGGAGTCAGGTGAATATCTGGCGACCATTCGCGAGCATTTTCAAAGCAAATTCGGCCTGCAATCACCCTTCGTATTCTGGGCTGCGTTGACGCCGCAGCTATTGGAGCAGGCACTGCACTGCCTGCCTGCCGAGCACCTGCGTCACTGGTTTCGTCGTCTGTTGCAGGATGTAAAAGCCAACCGGACCGGAATGCCGGACTTGATCCAGTTCTTCCCGGAGCAACGGCGCTATCGAATGATAGAGGTCAAGGGACCAGGGGATCGTCTCCAGGACAACCAACTGCGCTGGCTGGATTTCTGCGCCGAGCATGGTATGCCGGTGGAGGTGTGTTATGTGCAGTGGGCAACTGAACATGCTGCCGACGTCACTGAAGAGCTGGCCTGCCATCAAGGCGCTTTGTGTTCATCCTGACTGTCTTGATGATTGGCGTCATGCGGTTGTTTCGAGTCATGAGGCTTGTCAGCCGCACTGCCGTTCTTTCCGGGCAGCGGGTCCATGCCTTTGGCGCCGGGGCTTGTGCCTGGCGCGCCGGGACTGGTTCCGTCCACGTTCTTTTCCGCTCCGGTGCCGGGTACTTTCGGACCGTCGCCTACCGGGTTCGTCGGGCCTGTAGAGCCTGCGAATGCGCTTGCGCACGAGAGCGCCAGCAGTGCTGCAAGGCCTAATGCCCCCAATCTATTCCTGATCATGCTGCGACCTCCGTGAATGCAATGGGGTAGAACGGTGTTACGGGGCTGTCACTGACACGCGAGCAGAGCCTGTTGTCCTGCCCGCGTCAGAAGCTTGATTACTGAGTCTTGGTTTTTTCAGTAACGTTGCTCTTGTCGTGCGTGCCATGCGCGCCCTTGTCATGTTTCATCGACTTTTCGGCAGCCGCTTTTTTGCTGTCTGTTTGCGCGCCAGGAGTTTCGGAAGAGGTGCGGTCCATCGGCTGGGTGTTAGTGCCCGGCAGCTTGGTCGCATTCTTGTTGATCGGCGTTTCAGAGCTGGTCGTCGATTCGGCAAAAGCTGCACCCGAAGCGACGGCCATCAGGCCTGCCAGGGTGAGGGCAGTCAGTTTAGTCTTGATCATAATGCTTACTCCGTTGTTTTAAAGTAGTTCTTTAACGTACGTATATTGGTCATTGGCCAGTGGCCATAGGTGCCGTTGAACCCGACGAACGGTAGCTTCGTGCGACACGCTCCCACCAATGCCGACTCCTTGCGTCGGCGGTTTCAAACCTTTTGCATTCGCTGGTTTGCATAGATGTGATGAGCGCTAATGGAACATTTTTAAGTTGATTTAGCTATAACGTGACCGTTCGGTCATCCCCAACGATTCTTAAAATCATACTTTCTTACATTTTTATAACGCAGCTGGCGTTTGGCTATCTATCTAAAGGTGGCACAAAGCTATTTAGCGCTGTGGGGCATGATTTCGCCGTAAACATTGGGCTCTACGGGTTTTTTCAACGTCGGCAGCGTAGGAAATCGCCTACAAAAAAGTTCCTTCGCTGACACGATTCGTTGGATTGTCATGAAACAGCAACATTTCAGGTTTTAAATCCGCCTCGGGCCTCCTTAACTGGGCCACCACACAATCTCCTGGACTGAGGTATTACCGTGATACTGCTGACTAAAAAACGCTTGTCGCTTCTGATCGCTTCGCTGTGCCTCAGCGGTGTGGCCCATGCGACTGATGTCACAGGTGCTGGTTCGAGTTTCGTCTACCCGGTTATTTCAGCGTGGTCCCAGGACTACAGCAAAACCAAGGATAACCGTATCAACTATCAGTCCATCGGTTCGGGCGGCGGTATTGCCCAGATCAAGGCAGCGACTGTTGACTTCGGTGCATCCGACGCCCCTATGTCCGCTGAGGACCTGCAGGCTGGCGGCCTGGGTCAATTCCCAAGCGTCATCGGCGGTATCGTGCCGATCGTCAACGTTGAAGGCGTTGAAAGTGGCGAGCTGAAGCTGGACGGCCCAACTATCGCCAAGATCTTCATGGGCGACATCAAGAAGTGGAACGACCCGGCAATCACTGCCCTGAACTCGGGCGTGAAGCTGCCTGATACTGCGATCACTGTTGTTCACCGCTCGGACGGTTCGGGTACCACTTACAACTTCACCAACTACCTGAGCAAAGTCAGCCCGGAGTGGAACGAGAAGCTGAAGTTCGGTTCGACCGTGCAGTGGCCAGCCGGTGTGGGCGGCAAGGGTAACGAAGGTGTTTCTGCCTACGTGAAACAGATCAAGGGTTCGATCGGTTACGTTGAGTACTCCTACGCAACGACCAACAAGTTGTCTTACACCCAGTTGAAAAACGCTGCCGGCAAATTCATCAAGCCAGACGCCAAGGCTTTTGCTGCCGCTGCTGATACTGCCGACTGGGCGAGCGCCAAAGACTTCAACCTGATCATGACCAACGCGCCGGGTGAGGCTGCATGGCCGATCACCGCGACCACCTGGATCATCATGTACAAGAAAGCCAAGAACGAAGAGAAAAGCGCAGCCGCTTTCGACTTCTTCAAATGGTCCCTGGAAAACGGCCAGAAACAAGCCGAGAAACTGGAATATGTAGCATTGCCGAAATCGCTGGTTGAACGCGTGGAAAGCTACTGGAAAACGGAATTCACCAAGTAAGTGATTCAACCCGTACCACCCCTGTCATCAGCCGCGATATCGGCTCGGTGACAGGGGCTTTTCCTTGCGAGTGGCCTCAACATGACTGAAAACACCCAATACCTGTCCGCTAACGTCTCCGCTGGTGAGTCCGAGGGCGAGAAGCGCGCCAAACGGGATCATCGTCATGACCTGTGGTTCAAGCGTTCATTGCAAGCCGCAGCCATGCTGGTGCTTGCTTTGCTGGGTTGTATTGCCTTGTCGACCCTGTGGGGCGGCAGTCTGGCATTCCAGACTTTCGGGTTTGGCTTTCTGACCAGCACCGAGTGGGACGTGAACGCCGGCAAGTTCGGCGCACTGGTTCCGATCTACGGCACCCTGGTTACCTCTTTTCTGGCTTTGCTGATCGCCGTACCGGTGAGTTTCGGCATTGCAATCTTTCTGACCGAAGTGGCTCCGCCTTGGCTGCGCATGCCGATTGCCTCGGCCATCGAGCTGTTGGCCGGTATCCCTTCGATCATCTACGGCATGTGGGGGCTGTTTGTCTTTGGCCCGTTCATGGCTGAACACCTGTCACCCTGGATCACCGAAAACCTCGGCGCACTGCCGCTGATCGGTCCGATGTTTCAGGGCCCGCCGCTGGGTATCGGCATGCTGACCGCCGGTATCGTGCTGGCGATCATGATCACGCCGTTCATTACCTCGGTGATGCAGGAAGTCTTCCGTACCGTGCCCGTGGCCCTCAAAGAGTCAGCCTACGCACTGGGCGGCACGACCTGGGAAGTGGTCTGGGACATCGTGCTGCCTTACACCCGTTCGGCAGTGGTCGGTGGTGTGTTCCTCGGGTTGGGACGCGCGCTCGGCGAAACCATGGCGGTCACCTTTGTACTGGGCAACGCCCATCAGTTCTCTGCATCGCTGATGATGCCGAGCAGTTCCATTGCTTCGGTGATCGCCAACGAGTTCAACGAGGCCTATACCGACTTGCACCGTTCGGCACTGATCGCCCTTGGCTTCCTGTTGTTTGTGGTCACCTTCATCGTGCTGGCCCTTGCACGTCTGATGCTGTCGCGCCTTTCGCGTAAGGAGGGGTTATGAGTAAGGATGTGACAGGCAGCGAGAGCCTGTATCGGGTTCGCAGCATCAAGAACAAGATTGCGATGGTGCTCAGCTGTGGTGCCACTGCCTTTGGCCTGCTGTGGCTGGTGTGGATTCTGCTGACCACTATCATCAAGGGTATCGATGCGCTAAACCTGCAGTTGTTCACCGGCATGACCCCGCCACCTGGCACCGAGGGTGGCCTGGCCAACGCGTTCTACGGCAGCGTGCTGATGTCTGGCATAGGCCTGTTGATCGGTACACCAATCGGCTTGATGGCCGGTATCTGGCTGGCCGAGTTTGCCCGCTACACCAAGCTGGGTAACGCAGTACGCTTCATCAACGACATCCTGCTTTCGGCACCTTCCATCGTACTCGGCCTGTTCGTTTATACCGTTGTGGTACTGCCGCTCAACGCAGTGACAGGCCATCAGGTGGGCTTTTCGGCGATTGCCGGTGCACTGGCTCTGGCATTGCTGGTCATCCCGGTGGTGGTGCGTACCACTGACGAAATGATGCAACTGCAACCCTCGACCATGCGTGAAGCCGCGCTGGCGTTGGGTGTGCCGCAATGGAAGCTGACCCTGCAAATCGTTCTGCGTGCGGCCAAGGCGGGTGTGGTTACCGGCGTATTGCTGGCATTGGCACGTATCACCGGCGAAACCGCGCCGCTGCTGTTCACCGCTTTCGGCAACCAGTTCTGGAGCAGTGATCTGCTCAAACCAATCGCCAGTGTTCCGGTGGTGGTTTTCCAGTACGCCATGAGCCCGTTCGATGATTGGCACTCCCTGGCATGGGCCGGTGCGCTGGTCATGACGTTGTTCGTACTGATACTGAGTCTGCTGTCTCGCTTAATTCTTCTGCGCAATAGGGCGTCCTGATGAACAACCTTTCCCTGGCCAACGAAAAGACCAAGATCCAAGTGCGCGGTCTGGAGTTTTTCTACAACAACCAGAAGTCGTTGAAGTCCATCGACATGACCATCCCCGAGAAGCGCATCACTGCGATCATCGGCCCGTCGGGTTGCGGTAAATCGACCCTGCTGCGCGTTTTCAACCGTATCTACGCGATGTACCCGAAACAGGAAGCGCGCGGCGAAGTGCTGCTCAATGGCGAAAACATCCTGGCGCCTGGCTACTCGATGAACCGCCTGCGCAGTCATGTGGGCATGGTGTTCCAGAAGCCGGTGCCGTTTCCGATGTCGATCTACGACAACATTTCCTACGCCATCAAGCATCACGAAAAACTGTCGCGTCGGGAAATGGAAGATCGCGTCGAGCAGGCCCTGCGTGGCGCGGCGTTGTGGGATGAGGTCAAGGACAAACTCAAGCAGAGCGCAACCGGTCTGTCCGGTGGTCAGCAGCAGCGTCTGTGCATCGCCCGGACCATCGCGCTGCGTCCTCAGGTCCTGCTGCTCGATGAGCCCACTTCGGCACTTGACCCGATTTCGACCGGGCGTATCGAACAGCTGATCACTGAACTCAAGGAGCAGTTCACCGTGATCATCGTGACCCACAACATGCAGCAGGCGGCGCGTTGCTCCGACTACACCGCCTTTATGTTCATGGGTGAACTGATCGAGCACGGCGACACCGACACCATCTTCACCAAGCCTTCCAAGACCCAGACCGAAGACTACATTACCGGTCGTTTCGGCTGATCAACCGGCCAGGGCGGCCGCTTCCTGGCGCTCGCCCATGAATTCCTCGATCCTGCTGCGCAGCCAACGCTCGGCAGGGTCGCTGTCCATCACACTCAGCCACGTCATCGACAGGTCCAGCCCCGGCGTGGGGAAGGGCAACGGCTCGTCATACAGCAAACCCAATGCGCTCATGGCCTTGGCCGCGTAGTCGGACAGGCCCGAAATCATGTCGGTGCCAGCCATCAGTGCGGGCAGGGTGGCGAACTGCGGCACTGACAACACGACCTGACGCTTGCGACCCAGTGCGGTCAGCCACTCATCGGCAAAGCTGCTGATGCTGGCCACGTGCGACACCACCACATGAGGTCGTGAACAATATTCGTCGATGCTCATCGGGCCGTGTGGTTTGTCGGCGCGCACCAGCCGTGGCTGCACGTTGCGCAGCGTCTTGCGTTTGGCATTGGCCGGCAGCTCACGGGTCAGGCAGACGCCGACGGTGATGTCTCCGGACATCAGCACTTCGGAGATATTCAGGTAGTCGACGTGCTTGACTACGATCACCACGCCAGGCGCCTCCTCGCGGATGGCCTTGAGCATGGCGGGAAACAGGCCGAATTCGACGTCGTCGGTCAGGCCGATGCGAAACGTCATCTTGCTGACCGAAGGATCAAAATCGGTGGTCAGGCTCAGCGCGGTAGACATGGCATCCAGCGCTGGCGTCAGGTGCTTGAGAATTTCATGGGCACGCGCGGTCGGCTCCATACGATGCCCCACGCGGATGAACAACGGGTCATTGAGCAGGTTGCGCAGGCGATTCAGTGCGGCGCTTATCGTGGGTTGGCCGAGAAACAGCTTTTCGGCTGCCCGGGTGACGTTACGCTCCTGCATTAATGTCTCGAAGACCACCATCAGGTTGATGTCGGCCTTGCGCAGTTCATTTCGATTCATTGCTGTTCCTTGGCATCAGACCTGGCTGACCATGACGGCCTGTAACCGACGGCTCAGTCTAGGCAAGCGTGGCGGGGGGCGTCCAGCGTTTTGCCGCCGTAGGGCTGGCATGATGAAACGTCTGCTTACGGTTCTGCAGGCAGGAAAGGGGCGAATCTGTAGCGGGAAACAAGGTCTACTTGCAGGTCTGCGGTTTAACGTGGAAGCGGCTGCAGATTTCGACCCCTATCCACAGGCTACAGGAGGTGCCCCTTATGCGGGCTGCAAAGATTGCCGGCATGTTGATGTCGTTGACGCTGTCAGGCGCTGCACTGGCTGAAACGCCCGGTTACGGCCAGCAACTGGAAGGTTTCACTTACCCCCACGCGTTGCAGAAATTCAGTTTTCAGTCCCAGGGCCAGGCGCTGGAAATGGGTTACATGGATGTCGCACCCACCGGCAAGGCCAATGGCCGCACCGCGGTGCTGATGCATGGCAAGAACTTCTGCGCCGCGACCTGGGAAGACACTATCGAGGGGCTGAGTGCCGCGGGCTATCGCGTTGTTGCGCCTGATCAGATCGGTTTTTGCACCTCGACCAAACCTGCGCACTATCAATACAGCTTCCAGCAGTTGTCGATGAACACCCACGCGCTGCTTGAAAAGCTGGGTATCGACAAGGTGTCGGTGGTCGGCCATTCCACCGGCGGCATGCTGGCCACGCGTTACGCGCTCATGTACCCGAAACAGACCGAGAAGCTGGTGATGGTCAATCCGATCGGTCTGGAAGACTGGAAGGCCCTTGGCGTGCCTTACCGCAGCGTCGATCAGTGGTATGAGCGCGAACTGAAAACCACCGCCGAAGGCATTCGCGCCTACGAGCAGAAGACCTACTACGACGGGCGCTGGAAGCCTGAATACGACAAGTGGGTCGACATGCTGGCGGGCCTGAACAAGGGGCCGGGTCATAAGATCGTTGCCTGGAACTCGGCGCTGATCTACGACATGATTTTCACCCAGCCGGTGTTCTACGAGTTTCCCAGGCTGCAGGTGCCGACCGTGTTGATGATCGGCGATGCCGATACCACCGCCATCGGCAGCGACATTGCACCGCCTGAGGTCAAGGCGAAGATCGGCAATTACAAGGTATTGGGCAAGCAGGTGGCGCAGATGATCCCTGGTGCCAGGCTGGTGGAGTTCAAAGGCAAGGGGCATGCCCCGCAGATGGAAGATCCACAGGGCTTCAACAAAGCGCTGGTGTCCGAGCTGCAATAGCCCGTCATTCATCCCACGCAACAGCCTGGTCCGTCAGCGACCAGGTTGTCTGGCTCTATTGTTATCAGCTAGACGGCAATCTCTACCTGATCTCCGTTAAGCCGTACCGGCCAGACCTCCAGGCGTTGCTCCGGGTACTCGATGCAACTACCGTCGTGCAGGCGAAAATGCTGCTTGTACAACGGCGAGGCAATCACCAGCTCGCCAGCAATATGGCCAATCAATCCGCGACCGATCACATTGGCACCGGACTTGGGGTCGCGGTTGTCGATGGCAAAAAGCTGTTCGCCCTCAGGGGTTTCAGGCAGATAGAACAGCGCTACCTGCGCGCCGTCCAGCCACGCTACCACGCCGGAGTTGGCGACCAGATCCTTGCGTCCGCACAGGGCATGCCAGTGCAGTTGCAGTGCAGAATGGGCGTTTTCGCCCGCCAATACGGTGTTGGACGAATTCATTACACCACCTCCTTGAACAACGGGATAAGGGCCAGCTCTTCGGGTTTTGCCGGACGACGCTGGGCGCGCTCCTTGACGAAATGCACGTCCGGGTCGCCACGTCCGTCATTGACGAAGGTGCGGAAGCGCTTGAGCTTCTCCGGGTCCTTGAGGGCATTGGCCCATTCGCATTCATAGCGGTCGACCACCAGTTGCATCTGCGACTCCAGCTCTGCGGCCAGCCCCAGGCTGTCATCGACAATCACCGCCTTGAGGTAGTCGAGGCCGCCTTCGAGTGATTCCCTCCAGACCGAGGTACGTTGCAGCTTGTCGGCAGTGCGGATGTAGAGCATCAGGAAACGGTCGATGTAGCGAATCAGGGTTTCGTCATCCAGGTCGGTGGCGAACAGCTCGGCGTGGCGCGGACGCATGCCGCCGTTGCCGCACAGGTACAGGTTCCAGCCGTTCTCGGTGGCAATTACGCCGACGTCCTTGCTCTGCGCTTCGGCGCATTCGCGGGTGCAGCCGGATACGGCGAACTTGAGTTTGTGCGGCGAGCGCAGCCCCTTGTAACGGTCCTCGATACGCAGTGCCATGGCGACGCTGTCCTGCACGCCATAGCGGCACCAGGTGCTGCCGACGCAGGACTTCACCGTCCGGGTCGATTTGCCGTAGGCATGCCCGGTCTCGAATCCCGCCTCAATCAACTCACTCCAGATGTCTGGCAGTTCATGCAGTTGCGCGCCGAACAGGTCGATACGCTGGCCGCCGGTGATCTTGGTGTACAAGTCGTACTTCTTGGCCACGGCACCAATCGCGATCAGGCCGTCAGGGGTGATTTCGCCACCGGGAATACGCGGTACCACCGAGTAGGTGCCGTTTTTCTGCATGTTGGCCATGAAGGTGTCGTTGGTGTCCTGCAGTGGGACCAGCGAAGGTTCGGTGATCGGGCGGTTCCAGCACGAAGCGAGAATCGAGCCGACCGCAGGCTTGCAGATGTCGCAGCCATGCGCGCCTTTGCCATGGCGAGTCAGCAGTTCGTCAAAGGTCTCGATACCTTCGACGCGGACCATCGAGTACAACTCCTGGCGGGTATAGGCGAAGTGTTCGCAGAGGCTTTTGTCGACCGCCACGCCGCGCGCCATCAACTCATGTTCGAACACCTGCTTGAGCAGCGCAGTGCAGCCACCACAACCGGTGGCTGCTTTGGTGCAGGCCTTGACCCCGGCGAGGTCGGTGCAGCCATTGTCGATTGCCGAACAGATAGAGCCCTTGCTGACGTTATGGCAGGAACAGATGGTCGCGGTGGCGGGCAGGGCATCGGCACCCAGCGTCGGCGCGCCTTCCCCACGCGGCAGGATCAGGCTGGACGGGTCGGCGGGCAGGGTGATGCCGTTCTGGGCGTATTGCAGCAGGGTGTCGTAATAACTGTTGTCGCCGACCAGCACCGCGCCGAGCACTTGCTTGCCATCTGCCGACACCACCAGCCGGCGATAGCTGGCGGTGGCTTCGTCAATGAAGCGATAACTGACGGCCCCGGCCAGTGCACCGTGCGCATCACCAATGGAGCCGACATCCACGCCCAACAGCTTGAGCTTGGTGGACATGTCGGCCCCGAAGAACGGCTCAGTGTCCTTTTCGCACAACTGTGCTGCCACGCCACGGGCCATTTGATAACCGGGTGCCACCAGGCCGAATACACTGCCGTTCCAGGCCGCGCACTCGCCGATTGCATAGATATCGGCGTCACTGGTGCGACAGTGCTCGTCGATTGCAATACCGCCACGCGGGCCGAGTTCCAGTTCACACTGGCGAGCCAGCGCGTCCTGCGGGCGGATACCGGCAGAGAACACGATCAGATCGGTTTCCAGAAATTCGTCATTGGCGAAGTTCATGCGATAGCGGTATTGCTTGCCGTCGCTGATCGATTGCGTGGCGCGCGACAGGTGTACGCCAACGCCCAGCGCTTCGATACGCGCTTTCAAGGCAGCCCCGCCGTGCTCGTCCAGTTGCACCGGCATCAAGCGCGGGGCGAACTCGACAACATGGGCTTCCAGACCAAGCGATTTCAGTGCATTGGCCGCTTCAAGCCCGAGCAGACCACCGCCGACTACCACGCCACGGCGAGCTTTCGACGCGGCGTAGCGAATGGTGTCCAGATCCTCAAGCGTGCGATAGACCAGCCGCGAGTTGCCCTGTGCGCCCTCGATCGGCGGTACGAACGGGAAGGAGCCGGTAGCCAGGATCAGCTTGTCGTAGCTGAAGCAGCCTTCGGCGGTGATGATTTCATGACGATCACGATCAATCTCCAGCACCGGTACGCCCAGGTGCAGCGTCAGGCCAGGTTGTTCGTAGACAGACATTTCACTCATGGCCAGCGACTCGGCATCGCGGCCGGTAAAGTATTCGGACAAATGCACGCGGTCGTAGGCACGCTGTGCTTCTTCGCCAAATACATGGATGCGATAACGCTCCAGTGCGCCGCCTGCGATCAACTGCTCGACGCAATGGTGCCCGACCATGCCATTACCGACGACGATCAGGGTTTTTACATCGTTCATGGGGAAGACTGTGGTGTTCATAGCAAGTCCCGGCCGAGGCCAATCAGGTTTTTTGAAGCAAAAAAAAAGCGCCCGGAACCTTTCGGTTCCAGGCGCCTTTGCCTGTTCTCTTATTGGGTGTTCGGGGATGCCATCAAGCCACGTTGCCGGATGCACCCATGTGGCCCTCTGGTCTCTGCGAGACTGGCGATCAACGTCGATCAACCGGGGCGGCCCGACCACATTCATGGTGGGGTTATCCAACATCATGCAGGGGGTGTGCCAGCTTGCGGTTGCAGCGGTTTAGACGCGCATTGGCAATGTCCGCAAGGCTGTGCCGCGTTTACGAGGTGTCTGGCGCATGATTTTTCCTGCCTTGCATTGGTGCGCATCGAAGGGTTTGCGCTGTAAAGCTGTGCGCCGCATTGCCCGCTCACGATAATCGGCGTTTTTGCCTCTTGGCGCCCCAGTCGCTCCAGGCACATATCGTTCCTCACGCTCCGCGTGGGAGTGCCTGTCGTGACGCTTCGCGTCACAATTCTGCGCCGCGCCGCCTGCTTTATAGTTAAGCCGTGCGTCCAAAAGCCCATCTCTGGCGTAACATTTGTATCACCCTGCAATTCCCTCAATAAGTCCGTGCTCATGAACATCACTATTACTGAGGTACACCCCTCCGAGATCCCGCACACCGTCGATTTCGTCATGCGTGCGCGTGCCGGAATCTTTCCCTTGCTCGACACCGTCACCGTTCCGCCCGATCTGGCCGGTTTCGAGCAGGTGTATCTGGACGGGGAGGACGGCAAGTTTCTGATCGCCCGCAGTGAAGGGCAGATCATCGCGGCTGTGGGCTACCTGCCGTTCGATCATCGTTTCCCGCAGCTCGATTATCGCGGGCGCAGAACCGTTGAGATCGTGCGCCTGTTCGTCACGCCGGAGTTTCGCGGCGACGGGCTTGCCAGCCGTTTATGTCAGGCGCTCTGGGCCCATGCCGAGGCAGGTGGCATAGAGGTTTTGTACCTGCATACTCATCCGTTTCTGCCCGGCGCGATCCGTTTCTGGGAGAAACAGGGCTTTGCCGTGACCGATGTGGAGAGCGATCCGGTGTGGAACACGACCCACATGGAGCGCGTTCTTTAAGAGGGCTTTGTCAGAAGAGGAAAGGGGGCTGGCAGGGCGCCAACCCCCTCGTACCGATCAGTGCGGAGAACGCTGACGCGCAGTCTTGAGCAGGTCTTCCGGAGTAATGTGGCCGACCACCGATTTAGCCGCAGCGCTGCCGGGCAACGGCAGGTCGAGAATGTGACCTTTCATTTTGCCGATCACGTGCATTTCGCAAGGTTTGCAATCGAATTTCAGGGTCAGCACTTCATCACCCTGCACCAGTTGCATGGGCGCGACCTTGGTGCGCACGCCGGTAACGCCTTTGGCCTGTTTCGGGCACAGGTTGAACGAGAAACGCAGGCAGTGTTTGGTGATCATCACTGGCACTTCACCGGTTTCTTCGTGGGCCTCGTAGGCCGCGTCGATCAACTGTACGCCGTGGCGATGGTAGAAATCGCGGGCCTTCTGGTTGTAGACGTTGGCCAGAAACGACAAATGCGACTCCGGGTACACCGGCGGCGGGGTGGTTTCGGCCTTGCGGCCACCGCGCGGATGCGCCTTGATGCGCGCTTCGGTCAGCGCCTCGATGGCATCGCGGCGCAGGGTCTTGAGCTGCGAGTTGGGCACGAAGAACGCCTGTGGCGCGTCGAGCCTGACGTCCTGCGCATGGTAGATCGTGGTGCCCAGCTGGGTCAGTAGATCGCGCAGCTGATCCAGTGCCTGCTCGGGCTTGTTGGCTGCGCCGAACGGACCGTCAAGGTTTACCGCGACGCTCACACCTTCTTCACTGATGGCTTCCAGGCGCAGTTGGTCTTCACGAAGGGTAACCTGCCACTGAATACCTATGCGGCGCTCGGCCGAGGTCTTGAGCAGCGCCTGCTGCCAGTTGTGGTCCAGGTTGCGATTCAACGGATGGTTGGGGCGCACACGGGACAGGGCCGCAGGCATCTCGTTGGGTTCTACACGGTAGCGCCAGCGCTTCTGGCCGTCTTCTTCGAACTCGCCTTTGAGCTCGGCGATATTGGCACGGAAGCCCACCACTTCACGCTTTATCTGCACGTTGAGACCGTCACCGTTGGACAGCGGCTCATGGGTCACGGCGATCAGGTCACGCTTGCCTAGTTTTTCGACGGTGCCGACTGCCAGACCGGTAAACGTCGGCGTATCGAACGCACCGATGTCGATCTTGCGGTCACTGACGAAATAATCGGTGCTGCCGCGGTGAAAGGTCTTCTCCGGGTCGGGCACGAAGAAGTGCGCGGTACGGCCGCTGGAAGCGCGGGCGAGGTCCGGACGGTCTTCGAGAATCTCGTCCAGACGCTGGCGGTAATAAGCGGTGATATTTTTGACGTAGCCTGCGTCCTTGTAGCGACCTTCAATCTTGAACGAGCGCACGCCTGCGTCCACCAGATCGCGCAGGTTGGCGCTCTGGTTGTTGTCTTTCATCGACAACAGATGCTTTTCGAACGCGACGACGCGGCCCTGATCATCCTTGAGCGTGTAGGGCAGACGGCAAGCCTGCGAGCAATCGCCGCGGTTGGCGCTGCGGCCGTTTTGCGCATGGGAAATATTGCACTGCCCGGAGAACGCCACGCACAGCGCGCCATGAATGAAAAACTCGATAGCAGCATCGGTTTCACGGGCGATGTCACGAATTTCCTGCAGGTTCAGCTCGCGGGCCAGCACCAGTTGCGAGAAACCGGCCTGATCGAGAAACTTCGCCCGGCCCAGGGTGCGGATGTCGGTCTGGGTGCTGGCATGCAGCTCGATGGGCGGAATGTCCATCTCCATCACCCCGAGGTCCTGCACGATCAACGCGTCTACGCCTGCGTCGTAGAGCTGGTGAATCAGCTTGCGGGCTGGTTCCAGTTCGTCGTCATGCAGGATGGTGTTGATCGTGGTGAAGATCCGCGCGTGATAGCGATGGGCGAATTTGACCAGCTCGGCAATGTCGCTGACCTCGTTGCAGGCGTTGTGTCGCGCACCAAAGCTCGGCCCGCCGATGTACACCGCATCGGCGCCATGCAGGATGGCTTCACGGGCAATGGTTACATCCCGTGCAGGGCTGAGCAATTCCAGGTGGTGCTTGGGTAACGACATGGCAACGGGATCCTGCGGCGGGCAAAGCGCGCATCGTAGTGCTACAGGCCGCGCGGCGCACCTGTTGAAGCGTGCGTCAGGCGACCGGCTGACCATCGGCGATTCTTCAGTGTGAGCGCAAACGCAGGATTTTCGCGCCGTCGAAAGGGTCGGTCAGCCAGTGCGCCACGACGCCGAAGGTGCTCAGCAGGCGTTCCGGGGTCAGCACCTCGACCGGCGCACCCAGTGCGACCAGCCGGCCTTTCTCCATGACCGCCACGCGGTCGCAATCCAGCGCCTGATTCAGATCGTGCAGGGCTATCACAGTGGTTACCGGCAAAGCCCTGACCAGACCGAGAATGGTCAGTTGGTGCTGGATATCCAGGTGATTGGTCGGTTCGTCCAGCAGAAGGATCCTGGGTCGTTGCGCCAGCGCCCTGGCGATGTGCACGCGCTGCCGCTCGCCACCGGACAGGGTGTGCCAGGCACGTTTCTGCATATGCAGCATGTCCACATCCTGCAACGCCTGGCGAACGATTGCGTCATCGTTGGTACTCCACGGCTCGAGTGCCGACAGCCAGGGCGTGCGGCCCAGCTCGACGGCATCCAGAACCGTCACGGCATCGCTGGTTTCCGCTTGTTGTTCGACCACCGCCAGCAGGCGCGCTACGTCTCTGCGGCTCATTGTCTCAAGTGGTTGCCCGCCCAGTCTGACCGTACCGCAGACTGGTTTCTGAATACCGGCCAATAGTTTCAGCAGGGTGGATTTTCCTGAACCGTTAGGGCCGACCACGGCCAGTGTCTCGCCGGCTGCGATGCTCAAGTCGACGTCGCGCAGCAGCGCAGTGCCACGCACCGAATAACCCAGCCCCGTGCAGCCCAGCACCGGTGCGTTGGCCAGATGAGGAAAGGCGTTCATCGCGTGCTATTGCCCCGGATAAGAATCAAAGCGAAGACCGGTGCGCCGATCAGCGCGGTAATGACGCCAATCGGCAGCGCCTGACCCTTGATCAGTGTGCGCGAGAGGATGTCGGCAGCGATCAGGAACAGTGCGCCGCTCAATGCACTCAACGGCACCAGCCGTGCATGGCGCACACCGACCAGCATACGCACCGCGTGCGGGATCACCAGCCCGACAAAACCGATGGAGCCGACGATTGACACCATCACTGCGGTGACCAGGGCTGCGGTCGCGATCAGGATGATCTGCACGCGCCGCACGGCAATCCCCAGTGACGCCGCCGAGTCGCTGCCGAAGGTGAACGCGTCCAGCGCTCGCCGGTGCCAGAGGCACACCAGCAGACCGACCAGCACCGTCGGCACTGCCAGCCATACCGAGTGCCAGCGTACGCCGCTGAGGTTGCCCAGCAGCCAGAACATGATGCCGCGTGCCTGTTCGGAGCTGGCGGATTTGGTGATCAGAAACGAGGTCAGGGCATTGAACAGCTGTGAACCGGCGATCCCGGCCAGAATGATCTGTCCGGCTGCTGTGGTGCCTCGCGACGAATGCGCCAGCAGGGCGACCAGCGAAAACGCCGCCACGGCCCCGGCAAAAGCGCCTGCCGACATCGAAATAGCCCCCGCACCAAAGCCCAGAATGGCGACCAGCACCGCGCCGGTCGAGGCCCCGGCGGAAATTCCCAGCAGATACGGGTCTGCCAGCGGGTTGCGCAACAAGGATTGCAACACCACGCCACAGATCGCCAGCCCGGCCCCGCAGGCTGCCGCAACAATCGCGCGGGTCAGCCGGTAGTTCCAGACAATGCCTTCGTCGATAGGGTCGAGCACATAGCCGGCAGCCCAGAGTTTGTTGGCCAGCACCTGAAAAACCACCTTCAGGCTGATCGAGGTTTCGCCAATTGCTGCGCCGACCATGATCGCCAGCACCAGCACTGCCGAGACCCAGAGCACATGGCCCAGCGCTACCTGTAATCTCATTGTGCAGCGTTGAAACGGTTGGCGGCGTCAGCCAGTTCCTCGAACCCGGTAAACAGGCGCAGACCAGCCTGCATGCCTTCGGCGTCGATGATCACGATTCGGTCATGCTTGACTGCGTCCATGTTGCGCGTCACCGGGTCGCTCTTGAGGAATTCGATCTTTTTCAGGTAGTCGTCGGCCGGGAAGCGGCGGCGATCCATGCGTGCAATCACCAGAATGCTTG
Organism: Pseudomonas savastanoi; assembly: GCF_020917325.1. Lineage (NCBI taxonomy): Bacteria > Pseudomonadati > Pseudomonadota > Gammaproteobacteria > Pseudomonadales > Pseudomonadaceae > Pseudomonas > Pseudomonas savastanoi. The sequence continues at coordinate 3,563,740 of NZ_CP076652.1, read as the reverse complement.
GATTGGCCTTGGCAATGGTCTCCCAGCCCACTGTCGGCCATTCTTCGTCGGACTTGACGATATTGCGCATGCCCAGGCTGTTGAGCATGAAGTCCGGGATGCCTTTGCGGCCTGCCACGAACGGGTCGCTGGCGAGATCGGAACTGGAAAACCAGAACAGCGCCGAGACGTCGTTCGCCTTGTTCTGTTTGACGTTGGCAATCGCGGCGCTCAAGCGGGCCTTGAGGTCGGCAACCAGCGTGTCACCGCGGTCCTGTACATCGAAAATCTGCGCCAGTTGCTCGATGCTCTTGTAGATGGTCTCGATGCGGAACGGCTCCAGGCGTGTGCCGTCGGCACCGACCAGATTATCTTTGCCTTCGCAATCGGACGGCAGAATGTAAGTGGGTATTTTCAGGTCATGGAACTGCTCGCGTGTGCCGACCACGCCCTGTTTGCCGACCATCCACTCCAGCTGCACCGCCACCAGTTCCGGACGTTTGCCAATCACCGCTTCAAAGCTTGGGTCGTTGTCGGCCAGACGTTCTACCTTATCGTTCTGCGCCTTGAAGCGTGGCAAAACGTTGTTGAACCACAGCGACGTGCCCACCAGCCGGTCGCCCAGGCCCAGTTCGTAGAGCATTTCAGTGCCGGCCTGACCAATGGTCACTGCCTTGGTCGGTGCATGCGCGAACGTCAGGGTCGAACCACAGTTTTCAAGCGTCAGCGGATACTGAGTGGGGGCGGCGAGGGTCAGGGTGGACAGCGTCAGGCTGGCGGCAAGTACGGCAAGGCGGGGCAGCGACATGAAATGCGGTCTCCGTTGGAGCAGGTGCCAAGGCGCAATGCACATCAGGAAACACATCCCCGGCAAATGACCGGGCACGACGGAAAATGCCGCCGCGTGCGGATGTCCTTCCCGGACACCCCGCCGGTTAGTGGGTTGAAGCAGGTCGGCAGGTCTCCTGACTGGCATGTCATCGCCGGGCTCCGGCCTTCCCGGAGCTGAATCCAGTGGCAGTCATGGAGCAGGCTCGATGCCTACAGTTGCGGGGGCAGTTTCGTTTTGGCCTTGTGCAGACAAAGCGTGCGAATTCCCTGTTAGTTCCTCTCGGAAACCGACGGGCGGCATGGTAAACGATAAGCGTTTTAGTGGCTAATCCTTTGCGCGCAGGCGCAGCAGACTGTTGATCAGATGCAGGCGCATCGCGGCTCGGGCGGCATCCCGATCCTGATGGACAATGGCGTCGAAGATGGTCTCCTGTTCGCGTTGCTGGATGCCCGGATCATCCTCTGCGTACAACGATGCGATATTGCCGAAGCCGCTGCGGGTACGAGGCAGGATGCTGCTGCCGAGCTGGCTCATCACGTCGGTAAAGAAGCTGTTGGCGGTGCACAGTGATATCTGCCGGTGAAACTCGAAGTCGGCCTTCATGGTGTCGTGTCCCAGGCGCGCGCAGCGATGCAGCTCATCGAGTGCCTGACGGATGGCATCCAGTTGCTCGGGCGTGCGGCGTTGAGCCGCCAGCGCGGCAGATTCCGGCTCGATGCTCAGGCGCAGCTCGATGATGGATACCGCGTCGCCGGGTGTGCCGATTGGCGGTTCAACCTGCTGGAAATTCCCTGGCTGCGCTGCATCGACCACGAAGGTGCCGATGCCATGCCGGGTTTCGACCAGACCTTCGGCTTGCAGACGCGACATCGCTTCACGAACCACGGTGCGGCTGACCCCGGTTTCACGGATGATCACCTGTTCGGTAGGAAGCTTTTCACCGCTCTGGATCTCGCCTTCGCGAATTCTGCGCGAAAACTCAGCGACCAGTTGCTGAGTCAGGCTGGAGCGACGGCCTTTTGATGTGGAAGGTTGTTCCATGGCGGGTGATCGGGTCCGTGTCGGGTGGCTGAGTATAACCGTACTCAAGGCGTGTTTTGTGTGGGGATCGCAGCCTATACTCGCGTATCGGACAGAACTGAGGCTGCAATGTCGGACAACGCGCTTTCCTCGCAAAAGAACCATCGACGCCTGGCAGAAACCCTGGTCGACCGCTTCGCCCAGCGCATGCGTGACGGTGTGCTGGTGCGCGGCGAGAAACTGCCTTCCGAGATCCACATCATGGAAGCCGAGGGTGTCAGCCGCACGGTGGTGCGCGATGCGCTGTCGCGGATGCAGGCCGCGGGGCTGGTGGAAACCCGGCATGGCGTCGGTACCTTTGTTCTCGACATGCCACCGCCTGAAGGTTTTTCGGTAGGGCCTGCGACCATCGCCACCTTGTCCGATGTGCTGAATCTGCTGGAGTTTCGCTTGAGCCTGGAAGTCGAGGCAGCAGGGCTGGCTGCGCAACGACGCAGCCCTGAGGCGTTGCTTGAGCTCAAGCGGGCGTTCGATGCGCTGCTCGAAGGTCCGCAGAAATCCGGAACCACCATCAATGCCGATTTTCAATTTCACCTCAAGATCGCCAAGGCGTCAGGCAATGCGTACCTGATCGATATCATGAAACATCTGGGCACCAAGCTGATTCCCCGCACGCGGATGAACTCGGCCTACACAGGGCAGAGCGATCGCAACGCCTACCTGGCCGGAATCAACACCGAACACCGGCAAATCTACAACGCCATCGCCGAAGGCAACGTCGACGCAGCGCGCTCGGCGATGTACCTGCACCTCAACGGCAGCCGCATGCGCCTGCGCCGCACTCAGGCGCTGTACAGCGACTGAGCGATTCAGGACCGGACGCGGAGTTTCTGCCAGACACCTATCGTTCCTCATGCTCCAGTGTGGTGATGCCTTGAGTGACGCTCCGCGGCACAAATCTGCGCCGCACCGCATGCTCTAAAGAGGACGCATAGCGTCCAGAACGGCATGCGACGCGGAGCGTCGCACGATAATCTGCGGAGTTTCTGCCAGACACCTCTCGTTCCTTACGCTCCAGCGTAGGAATGCCTTGGGTGACGCTCCGCGTCACAAATCTGCGCCGCACCGCATGCTCTAAAGAGGACGCAGAGCGTCCAGAACGGCATGCGACGCGGAGCGTCGCACGATAATCCGCGGAGTTTCTGCCAGACACCTCTCGTTCCTTACGCTCCAGCGTAGGAATGCCTTGGGTGACGCTCCGCGTCACAAATCTGCGTCGCACCGCATGCTCTAAAGAGGACGCAGAGCGTCCAGAGCTGCATGTCGACGCGGAGCGTCGCACGATAATCCGCGGAGTTTCTGCCAGACACCTCTCGTTCCTTACGCTCCAGCGTAGGAATGCCTTGGGTGACGCTCCGCGTCACAAATCTGCGCCGCACCCATGCTCTAAAGAGGACGCAGAGCGTCCAGAACGGCATGCGACGCGGAGCGTCTCACGATGGTGAGATTATCGCTCCTCATGCTCCAGTGGGATGCGCTACAGGAAGTTGTACTGCACGCCCACGCGCAATCTCAGCTGGCGCTTGTCATCTTCGGAATCGACCTTGATGTCGCCCACTTCAAAGAATGGCACCCAGTGCTTGTCCCATTTGTATTTGAAGGCCGCGTTCTGTTCGTAGTCGGTCTTGCCGTTGTCATAGCGAATGTAGTCGGCATCGAAGTAGGTGAACTGATACTCGTACGCCCACGGGCCTTTGCTGGCGTAGTTGACCCAGACGTCGTAACGATTGATCGACTGATCGTCCATCTGGTTGTCAGGCATTTCGTGGTTGACCTTGTCCCTGTCCAGCTTGATCGAGTCGTAGCGATAGCGGCCTGACACGCTCAACTGATCGTTTACTTTGTAACCCAGCTTCAGGCCCATTTTATAAGCCGTCGATTTCTCGATGCTTTCCAGTGCAAACGAAGGCGTCAGCAGCCATTTGTCGTCGAGCCGGTATTGATAGCTGACCGTCAATTCGTGGCCGTTGCCGACGGTGTTGTCGAACGCTACGTCCTGGCGGTCGCCTGCGGTCTTGTATTTGAGTTCACCTTCGAAGCCCCAGCCGCTGTCCAGCCGGCTGCCGAATTTGACCCGGTCGGCATGCATGCGTGTGCTTTCTGCATATTGGTGACGGTAGTTGATGTACGCGCTGTCGGCATGCGCCCAGGCGCCAGGGAACAGAGCAGTCAGAGAGATCAGTGCGAGTGATTTTTTCATTTTTTTATTCTTGTTTGATGGCTGTTTTGGGTGTGTTGAGGCAAATCGCAGGCAGCCGGATCCCTTGGCCGAGAGGGCCGGGAATCACAGTGTCAGCAGGGTTACGGGTTCAGCGGTCGTGAGCCCGGCGGCGGCTCATCCCGTCGGGCGCAGGTCCATGTCGCGGCTGGCCTGAATCAGCAGTCGCGAATACTCGTGCCGAGCCTGGTTGTTGATCAACTGGCTGCTGTCGAGGGTTTCCAGCACCTGGCCTTGCTGCATGACCGCAACCCGGTCACACAAGTGCGCGACTACACCGAGGTCGTGGGTCACCATGAGGTAGGTCAGGCCTTGCTGATGACGCAAGTCGGCCAGCAGGTTGAGAATTTCGGCCTGCACCGAAACGTCCAGTGCCGAGGTGGGTTCGTCGAGCAGCAGCACACGTGGTTCGAGAATCAGCGCTCTTGCAATAGCGACCCGCTGGCGCTGGCCGCCGGACAGCTGATGCGGGTAACGGAAACGAAAGCTTTCGTTGAGACCGACCTTGTTCAGCACTTCACAGACGCGACGGTCGCGGTCACCGATCCGGTGGATGCTTAATGGCTCCTTGAGCGCCGCGTCGATGGTGTGGCGCGGATGCAGCGAGGCATAGGGGTCCTGAAAGACCATCTGCACGGTGCGGTAGTGACTGGCATCGAGCTTGCGCTGTACGGTCTGGCCGGCCACGCTCAGTGCGCCGCTCCAGTGATGATATTGTCCTGCCAGGCAGCGCAGCACGGTGGTCTTGCCCGAGCCGGACTCGCCGACCAGGCCGAACGACTGGCCTTGCTCGACCTGCAGGTTGACGTCACGCAGCACCTGATTCAGCGCTGGGCCAGTGCCGAAGCTCAGGTTCAGTGAATCGACTGTGATCATTGCCATGGGAGCATTCTCAGTGAGTGAGCCAAAGGGGATCGCGTTGCAGAACCGGCAGGCTGGCACGCGGGTGATCCAGGCTGGGCAGGGCGGCCAACAGGCCTTGCGTGTAGGGATGACGCGCCTGATCCAGCTCGCTGGCGTTCAGCGATTCCACGACCCGCCCGGCGTACATCACCAGCACTCGGTCGCAGAAGTGACGGACCATATTCAGGTCGTGGCTGATAAAGATCAGGCCCAGATCGCGCTCGCTGACCAGCTCTTCCAGCACGTTGAGCACCTGACGGCGCACCGACACATCCAGTGCGGAAGTCGGCTCGTCGGCGATGATCACTTGCGGGTCGGTGATCACCATCATCGCGATCATGATCCGCTGGCCCATACCGCCCGAAACTTCATGGGGATACAGTTCGTAGACTCGCGCCGGTTCGCGGATGTGCACCTTGGCGAGCATGTCCAGCGTGCGTTCGCGGGCTTCCTTTTTAGAAACCCTGTGATGCGCCAGATAGGCCTCGGCGATCTGTTCGCCTACCTTGATCACCGGGTTCAGCGAGTATTTCGGGTCCTGCATGATCATCGACATGCGCCGCCCGCGAATGCTCTGCATCTGTTTTTCGCTGCATTCAAGTAAATCGATATCGCCGAAACGCAGGGTTTTCGCCGTGACCCTGGCCGTTGCCGGATGCAGACGCAGCAGGCTGCGACCGACCGTGGATTTGCCCGATCCCGATTCGCCAACAATCGCCAGCTTTTCCCGGCCAAGGCTGAATGACACGTCGCGAACGGCTGCCGTGACCTTGCCCGCATGACTGAACTCGACGCGTAAATCTTCTACTGCAAGCTTTATCTGTGGCATGGCTGTGTGTGACATGGTGTTAGCCCCTTTTATTATTGTTCGATGCGTGTCATTCGCTGCGTGGATCAAGTACATCGCGCAATCCATCGCCCAACAGGTTGAACGCCAGACTGACCAGCATGATGGTTGCGCCGGGTGCGGCCACCAGCCACCAGCTTTCCAGCATGTAACGACGGCCGCTGGAGATCATCGCGCCCCATTCCGGCAGCGGCGCCTGTGCGCCGAGGCCGAGAAAGCCCAGTGCGGCGGCGGTAAGAATGATGCTGGCCATGTTCATGGTCAGGCGGATGATCACCGAAGACAGGCACATCGGAATGATGTGACGGCCGATCACCCGCACTGCCGAGGCACCTTGCAGCTTCACCGCGACAACGAAATCGGCGTTGCGCAACGACAGGGTTTCGGCCCGCGCCAGGCGGGCGATCGGTGGCCACGCAGTCAGGGCGATGGCGATCACTGCGTGTTCCAGGCCAGGGCCCAGGGCGGCGATGAAGGCCAGTGCCAGCACCAGACTGGGGAACGAGATGAAGATGTCGGTGATGCGCATGAACAGGCTGTCGACCCAGCCGCCGAAATAGCCGGACACAGTGCCGATCAGCAGGCCGATCGGGCCGACGATCACCGTCACCAGCATCACGATGTACAGCGTGATGCGCGAGCCGTAGACCAATCGGCTGAACACGTCGCGGCCGTATTCATCGGTGCCTAACCAGTTCTGTGCACCGGGCATGCGCAGCGCGGCCGACAGGTCCTGAGCCAGCGGGTCGTGAGTGGCGATCCACGGCGCGAACAGCGCGACGATCATCAGCGTGCCGATGACGATCAGCCCTGCCAGCGTCATCGGGTTGCGCAACAGAAAACGCATCAGGCGCGCACTGCTGGCGGCCAGTGCCGCGAGGCTGGAGGTTGGCGCCTGAACCATGGGCGTGGCGCTGCTTGCAATGGAAGTCGTCATCAGCGGGTTCTCGGGTCGAAGACTTTATAAAGGGCGTCACTGATCTGATTGAGGATCACGAAGATCAACCCGATCAGCAGAACGCAGGCCATCACGGCATTCATGTCGCCCAGCAGCAGGCTGCTGGTCAGGTACTGGCCGAAGCCGGGCCAGGCGAACACGGTTTCTATGAGCACCGCGCCCTCCAGCAGGCCGCCGTAGGCGAGGGCGACGATGGTCAGCAGTTGCACGCGAATGTTGCGGAACGCGTGGCCCCAGACGATACGTCGCTGCGAGAGGCCCTTGACCCGGGCGGTGATGATGTATTCCTGCGAAAGCTGTTCGAGCATGAAGCTGCGGGTCATGCGGCTGATATACGCCACCGAATTGAAACTGAGGATTACCGCAGGCAGGAGGATGTGGCGCAGTGCGCTGCGAAAGGCTTCCCAGTCGCCGGACAGTGCGGTATCGATCAGCAACAGGCCGGTGCGGGTTTCGATCAGGCCGTCATAAGCCAGGCCAATGCGTCCGACCCCTCCGGCCCAGCCCAGCCAGGCGTAGAACACCAGAAAAGCCATCATGCCCAGCCAGAAGATCGGCGTGGAATAGCCAAACAGGGTGATGACCCGGGCAATATGGTCGCCGCTGCGGCCCTGATGGGTAGCGGCATACACCCCCAATGGCAAACCCAGCAACACGCCGAACAGGATTGCCAGGGTGGCCAGCTCCAGCGTGGCCGGGAAAACCCGCACGATATCGTCTATCACCGGGTGGCCGGTCAGCAGGGCTTTGCCCAGATCACCATGTAACAGGTCACTGAGGTACATGACGAACTGGGTGGTCAGCGGTTTGTCCAGGCCCAGTTCCTGATACGCCTGAGCGTAGGCGGCCGCATCTGCGTCGGGGCCGACGATGGCCAGCACCGGGTCCAGCGGCATGACCCGGCCAATGAAGAAAGTGAGCAACAGCAGGCCGAACAGGGTCGCCGCCACTGATCCGCTGCGACGGGTGCCGTGGGCAACCCGACTGCTCCAAATTGAAATCGATGCACTCGACATGGTTATTCCTGCCTTGGCTTGAGCGATTGAACGCATGGGTTCAGCGTTGCTTGTAGACGTCACGCAGGCGCGTGGTCGCGGCGCTGTGACCCAGGTAATCCCGGACGTCAGCGTGAATGACCACTTCATCGGTCATCTGCGAAATCGGCATGATCGGCCCGGCTTTCTGGTCATACAGGGTCTGGATGCGCTGGTAGTCGGCCAGTTGCCGGCTGGCGTCACGCTCGCGTTCGGCCTGCTCGATCAACTGGTTGATCTCGGCGTTGTAGAACGAGGTGCGCCAGCCCTGAAAGTTGCTCAACCTGGCTTCTTCGCGGTTGTCCGGGTTGTAAATGAGCGCTCGCAGGCTGGAGTGCGGATGGCGCTCGGCACCGCCACCGCCACGCCCGACCAGAATGTCGAAGCGCCGGTCGCGCATTGCGCCGTAGATCTGGTTACCGGTGCCGGTAATGATCGACGCCTGAATGCCTGCCTGGGCGAGCGTCGATTGCAGGCTGGTGGCGATGTTGATGAAGGGCGAGTCGGTCAGCGAGCGAATGGTGATCTTGAAGCCATTCGGGTGCCCGGCTTCGGCCAGCAGGCGCCTGGCCTCGGCGACGTTGAGCGCATAGCCCGGATCATCCAGTCTGGCCGCCAGCCCCAGTTGCAGCGGGCGCTGGTTGATAACTCCGTAATGTGGCATGACCACGGAGTTGATGCCTTGATAGTCGATCAGCGCACGAATCGCCTGGCGCACCCGGATATCCTGAAACAGTGGCTGCTCCATGCTCAGTGCGACGTAGTACAGGGTGCCGCGCGGGATGGTCTGCACATTGACGTCTTTCGAGCGGGTCAGTGCCTTGATGTCGGTGGCCGCCATGCCGCGCGCCACGTCCAGGTCTCCGCGCTCCACCATTAGGCGCAGCGCCTGGGATTCGGTCATGTTGCGCATGATCACCCGACGCAGTCTGGCCGGGCCGCGCCAGTATTGCTCGAAGCGGCTCATCAGAATCACGTCGTTGGCACGCCAGATGTCCAGCTTGAATGCGCCGGAGCCCGCTGTGTTGGTGGTCAGCCAGGCGGCGCCCAGATCATCACCCCTGGCGTGCTGCAACGCGGTCAGCCGATCAATGATGAAGGCGCTGGGCGAGGTTGCCAGCGTGTTGAGCACCAGCATGGGGTCGGTGGCTTTGGGCAGGTCAAGCACGAAGGTCGATGGTCCTTCGGCGCGCATCAGTTTGCTGACGTTGTCAGCGGTGTAACCGTAGGCTTTCCAGGTGGAAGCCAGGGCCTTGTTGAGTGTGACCACACGTTGCAGCGACCAGGCAACGTCCTGGGCAGTAAGCGGGTTGCCGGAGTGAAACGTCACATCCGGGCGGAGATGGAAGGTCAGGCGCATGCGGTCGGGGCTGATTTCCCAGCGCTCGGCCAGTGCCGGAATCAACTGGTCGGGGCGGGCAGCGTCCTGTTCCAGCAGCATGTCATAGACATTGGCGTTGACCTCGGACACCTCAAGGCCGGTGGCGCCTGCCGGGTCCAGTGACAGCAGGTTGATCATGCTCATGCCGACCACCAGTTGATCGACCGGTGTTTCACCGCGCGCCAGGGCGGGCGGGGTGTGCACGAGTGTCGCCGTCAGGGCGAGGCATAGCAGCCAGGGCAGGCGCTTGAGCCAGAGCTTCATGGGGGCAGTCCTTTTTTATATTTATAAGACGCTGTGTCGAGATGTCGAGCTAAGGGCGCTCGGCGTGCCCTTCGCAATGCTGCCAGTCAGTAACGCTGTTCGGTGTGTGTCTCGATATAGCTGAAGTTGATGTCTTCGCCCAGTCCGGGCTGCCCCGAAAGGTGCACGAAACCGTCGCTGTCCATTGGGTCGACCAGCGTATTGAGGTAGGCCGGTACATCGTCGTATTCAAGAAACGGATGCAGCAGGCCGCGTTCATACCAGCGGCAGTTGCTGATCGCGCCGACCACGGCGAGGTTGGCAGCGCCGTTGCCATGCACTTCGCAGTCCATGCCGAACGACTCGGCCAGATGCGCGACTTTCAGGCACGGCCCGATGCCGCCGACGCCAGCCACGCCAGCGCGGAGGATGTCGCAGGCCTTGTTGGTCACCCAGCTGGCGCGGCTGTGGTACTTGCCGGCAATGCTTTCCGGGCCAAGCACCGGAATGTCCAGGTTGGCCGCCAGCCAGGCATAGGATTCGGCAGAGTCTTCCATCATCGGCTCTTCGAACCAGGCGAAGTCGAGCTTTTGCAGTTCACGCCCGATGTATAGCGCGTCGGTGCGGCTGTACCAGTGATACCCGTCGAGCATCAGGGCAATGTCCGGGCCGACCGCTTCCCGCACCGCAGAGCAGGCTTGCACATCCATGCGCGGGTCGGGGGCGAACGAGATCGGCGGCATCCAGGTGTGCAGTTTGATGCCTTTGTAGCCGCGCTTTACCAGCTTTTCGGCAAACTGACCGTATTCGTCCGGGGTGGACAGGCCGCCGGGCAAGTCGTCACCGCACATGGTCGAGCCGTAGGCCAGTACCTTGTCACGGTAGCCGCCCAACAGTTTGTGCACGGGCAGTTTCAAGGCGCGTCCGGCAAGGTCCCACAGCGCCTGCTCTACCAGTGCCAGCGCACGGTCGGTGAACTGGCTGGCGCTGCCGCGTTGCCAGTGAGCCAGTTCCTGCCAGATTTTTTCACGATTCATCGGGTTCTGGCCGATCAGCACCTTTTTCACGAATGACTCGATGATGTGCGGGCGGATCAGTTCGGGCGGGCCAAAGGAAAATCCTTCGCTGCCCTCGTCGCAGGCGATACGCAGCATGGCCATTCTGACCGGTTTTTCTTCGCCTGGATGGGCATGACCTGCGCTGTCTACAGCGCGGCGTGAAGGGAAGGAAAAAACGTCGACACTGACCGAGGTGATTTTCATGAGGACCTTCATGGATATTGTTGTTATCAGTTTATTAGTATGTCGTCATACAACATTGGGGCGATTATTTGCAGCCTTGTAGGGCGATGTCAATAGTCGTATGACGACTATTTCCTGTATTGATGGGCGTTATAGGCGGTTATGAGCGAATCGCGATGAGTGGCGTGAGGTATGTGCGCGGGATGACAGCGTTTAAGTCGTTATACCTTTGGCCTCTGAATAGCATTAAGTGCTGCACGCAACCTGCCGTCGCGCCAGGAACGCCCCGTGCAGGGCAGGGCGGCGCGCTGAATTTTCCGCAAAACGCTTAAATTATCTTCATGTTCAAGTCAGAAAAGCCGCAAAGCCCCGTTTTCAGGGCTTTCGTAAAAAACATGGCGCTGGGCCACAACATGTTTTTCACATCCTCTTCACTGCGTCAGCACGATGCTGAACCTATCTTGCCTGCACGGGAGCGGTGAAGACATCGGGTACCTCCCGAGTCAACACCACACATAGGTTCATGGCAGGAGTGGTCACTTGGCTGACACGACAATAAACAAGAATGTGCTTGCCGATTCGGGCATTCAGCAGCGCCACAAAGTGCATCAGCACATCGTCTCGATAACGGTGACTGTCGTATTGCTGGCGATCTGCGCCTGGTTTTATACGGCGTTCTCAAGCGTGCATGTGGTGGATCTGGGCATTGGCAGCAACCTGAAGGTTTCCGGTCTTCGCGAGCATTGGCGGCAAGGTGATGTGGTGGTGATGGTTCGGCACGCCGAACGCTGCGACCGCTCTAGCAACCCCTGCATGAGCGATGCTGACGGCATTACCTCCAACGGGCGGGATGCGGCACTGGCCGTGGGCGCCGGTTTGCAGAAAATGGGCATGGACCATGTGCGCATGATCGCCAGCCCCAAGACCCGCACTCAGCAGACTGCACAACTTCTGGCAGGCCATTCCGTGGCCGCTCAGGACTGGATCAACGACTGTGACGGCGGTTTCATGAAGGTCGTGGAAGACCACAAGGTCAGTGGCGAAAATCTGGTGCTGGTGACGCATAGCGGCTGTATCGACCAGTTCGAACGCAAGATCGGCGTGATCGGCGGCGAGCGTTCAAGTGAGTACGCTCAGGCATTTTTCGTGCAGATGGATGGTACCCACCGGCCGAAAATTCTCGGCTCGCTGACTTCCGGGCAATGGGCAAACCTCAACAGCGAGCAATTCAATTGATGACATCTTCCAGCCCCAGGCTGCGGTTTTACGCCGTCAATCTGGGTGTGCCCGTGTTTTTCGCTCTACTGGTCTTCGTGACATTCGACCTGACCAGTATTGACCGACAGTTGAGTGATCTGTTTTTTGATTCGGCAGCCGGTGTATTTCCCATCGGGCAGATGCACCTGTTCGAGACCATCACGCACAAGTGGGCGCGAATCATCCCGGACTGGACCGGAGAGTTGGCGATCATTGGTGCAATGCTTTCGTTTGTCTGGCCTTTACTGGAAAAAAAGGCCGGTTCGCGCTTCATGAGGCGCCTGTCGGGTTCCCGGACAGAGGCGCTTCTGCGCTTTACGCGCAGGCATCGGTTGGACTTTTTTTTCGTGATCGTTGCCTTTGCGCTAAGCACCGGCATGATCCATTACCTGAAAAGCCACACCAGTGTGTACTGCCCCGTTGAAACCACCTTGTACGGTGGCAGCGAGGCGCACATCGAGTGGTTCCGAAACTTCAATTTTCTGCATGAAGCCGGTGCCGGGCGTTGCTGGCCAGGCGGTCATGCGTCAAGCGCATTCAGTCTGCTGGCCTTGTACTTCGTGGCTCGGCGCTATTGCTGGCAGCATTCCAAGATCCTGCTGGCAGGCATTCTCGTGCTCGGCATGATCTACGGCACTACGCGGGTGCTGCAAGGCTGGCACTTTATGTCGCACACGTTCTGGGCGGGTATCGTGGTGTGGCTGAGCACGCTGCTGGTCGCACTGTGCTTTTATGGACGATCCAGGTTGCAACAGCCAATTCGTAACGCTGCGGTTTCCGGTCGGCGTGATGAATTTTTTACTCAACCTGCCGATTCAATGGCAACAGGGTCCCGCTCGGCCGGGTAGAAAACAAGAAGGCGCTGCAATGAACATTCTGGTTATTGAAGACCACCGTGACATTCACGATAACCTGCTGGAATTCTTCGAACTCAGGGGGCACGCGGTAGAAGGTGCGCTGGACGGCCTGAGCGGGCTGCACCTAGCGGCGTCGAAGCGTTTCGACGCGATCATTCTCGACATCATGTTGCCGGGCATTGACGGCAACCAGATTTGCCGCAGTCTGCGCCAGTATTCGAAGTCGGAAGTCGCCATTGTAATGCTCAGTGCGCGGGATGAGCTGGATGACCGTCTTACCGGCTTCAAGGTGGGTGCCGATGATTACATCACCAAGCCGTTCGCGATGTCCCGAGGTGCTCGCCCGGGTCGAAGCGGTGGTGGGCCGACGCCAACGCAAGGATAACCGGGTGATGGTGGTCGCTGACCTGCACTTCGATCTGGATACCCTTGAGATAACCCGCAACGGTGTGCCTTTGAAGCTCAACCCGACCAACATGAAACTGTTGGAATTGCTGATGCGCAAAAGTCCCCATATCGTGAAGCGATCCGAGCTGGAAGAGGTGCTTTGGGGGCGTGATGCCCCGAACAGCAGTAGCCTGCGCAGCAACATTCATATCCTCAGGCGGGTACTGGACGGCGACCACGAGACGCCGTTGCTGCATACCGCTCATGGCCTGGGTTACAAGTTGTGTGTCCAGCGCTGAAGCCTGTTCAGTCGAAATTGAACAGGCGCTGGATCAACGTCGGCGTACTGCCGGTCCAGCGTTTGAACGAGCGGCGGAAGTTGGCCGGATCGTTGAAGTTCAGGTAGTCCGCCACAGCCTCGTTGCTCAGCCCCTTGATCTGATACAGGTACAGCGCGACATGCTTGCGCGCCAGGTCGTGCTGGGCCTGAAACTGGTGCCGTGTTTGTGTAACTTGCGCTTCAGAGTAGCCGGGCTCATGGCGAAGGCGTGTGCGACCTGTTCCAGGCTGGTAGCCTGGCGCACGTTGTCACGCAGGTGCTGGTGTAACCGGTCCAGCAGGCTGAATGGCATACCCAGCGCAGCGAGTTGTCCGGCGGCCTCCTGTTGTGCGACCTGCACGGCGATGGGCGATGCGCCCGGCCATGCGCGGGTGAGGTAATGCCGGGGCAGGCGCATCATGTCCAGCGGGCGGCCAAATGCCGTGTTCTCGCCCAGATGCACCCAGTATTGTTCGATGTAGCGCGGTTCCTCGTGACAGAAACTGCATTCCCACGGCAGCCGTTCCCCGCTGAGCAACTGACTCATCGCGACCAGTGCAGTCATACCGGCCTCCAGCAGGAAGCGTTGCTGTTCGCCAGCGCCGCAACTGTCCAGCCAGTAAAGGTAGGCAAAATGCTCATCCAGCTCCAGACGCGGCGTCAGCAGCGGGCTGAGCAGCGCATGCTGGTGGATCAGGATTTCCAGCGCCTGATGCAGGTTTTGCGCATGACGCAACGCATGGCTTGCGGCGCCGTAATGGCCGGGAAACAGTCGCTGGCCGAACAGGAAACTGGTGTCGTCGGCTTCCATCTGGCGTTGCACGTTACCGATCAGAACGAAGAATTGCTGCGCACTGAGCCGCGTCTTGCCCGCAACGATGTCTTCGTAGAACAGGCCGGTTCCTTTGAGCAGGCGATGGCTGTCGATCCCGCGCGACAAGGCCAGATCAATCAGCGTAGCCGGCTGGTAATGGCCGGGGATGAAGCGGCTGTCGGCTTCGTACCAGTCACTTTTGAGGGTCACGGCAGTCGCTCAGGCAGTACGGGTCAGGGGACGTCGGGCGCGGGCCAGCGACAGGTTGAGGCGACGCAGCAGGTTGTCCGGCGTTTCATTGAGGGCCATGACCACCGCCACGCTGGCCGACAGTTGAATGCGTTCACCCTGTTGCCGGGTCTTGTGCGCCAGGCTGGCAACCGCCTGCTGCAGCTCCAGGGCCAGCAGTTTCGCCTGACTCTCTCCGGTATTGGGCAACAACACCACAAAGCGGTCGCCCGCCAGACGGCAGAGCAGGTCCTGGCGGCGCAGGTTGAGTACCAGCAGATGGCTGAGCGCGGATAAAACCTCATCGCCCTCGGCATGACCGAATGCGTTATTGATCGCGCTGAAGTCATCCACGTCCACTACCAGCAGCGACAACGGTTGCTGCTGGCAGAGGCTCTGTTCCAGGCTGACGACCAGTTGGCGTTTCAAATAGTCGGCACTGCCCAGCGGGGTGAGCTTGTCGTACAGACGATGCTCACGAAAGCCACGCTCGCGCTTTTCCATCTGCGCACTGATCGCCAGTTGCTCGCGATGCCAGTGGTAGATACCGAGGGTCAGCAGGATCAGGCCGATTGGCATCGGTCCGGATTCCAGCCAGTGCCCCCAATGGATCTGGCTGGGCAGGCGAATGAACTCGTCCAGCGCGTCGATCCACCACGAGAAGAACACACAGCTCAGGCCCGTCGACAGGTAATTGGTGACCCGGCCGGCCGGCCGGCTCTTGAACACCAGAAACAGCCAGACCAGCGACAGCAGCGCAGAGCCGCCTTCGCCGACGATGTCGAGCCATTGCCATTCGCTGACCTGTTTGACGTTGCCAAATGCCAGAAAGGCCAGCAGGCCCAGATTGGAGGCGACCATCAGCGCAGCGAGTTTCCATCGATGGGGTTGGATGATCCTGAACATGAAAAGACGGCTCCCGAGCTGCTGGTTATCGGCCAGCAGAACAGATGTACATGACACTTCGGTGACGGGTAACGCGGACCGGGAAAGGTCGAATCAGCTCACGGGTGTTGCAGGTTTTTTCTATGCGCCTGACCGCCACCCCGGCTGGTTCGCCTGCCGAATGCATGCGCTTCGTGACGCTTTGCGTCACAAGTCTCCGCAGCATCACAATGTCATGCAGCGTCTGCATGAGGTCGATCACGGTGGCACTGGCGACGCAGATTGCGACGTAAGTGACGGCTGAGTCCTGGCGCTGATCCGGGGGTAGCCTGGCAGGACGCCAGGCTAGCCGCACCGGGCCATGGATGGCACGTTGCGGCGACCCCCGGATCAGTGACAGGGCGAAGGAACCCGACGAAGTCGGGCCGGAAACAGGAGCGAGGGGGTTTGGTTACTTTGGCCCGTCAAAGTAACTCGCCGAGGGGCGAAAAGGTGACCTGAGTCGAACCTCAATCCACCTGATGTCGCAGAACCGCTGTGTGACGCAGAGCGTCACGAAGTGCATTCCAACGCGGAGCGTTGGAACGAGAGTCATATGCACATCGGCTTTTGATTCCGCCCAGCCCCGCCTGAAAGTCAAATCAGCTCATTTACTTGCCCAGTCGCCCTAAAACCCCGTGCTTTCAGCCCCTGCGCCCGTTACCTGTCACAGAACCGTCACTGCGCGACTCTAGCTTGCGCCTCCAGTTGCCGGGTCATTTGCCTGGCCTGTCGGGATTATGGGGGAGGACTTAACATGCACAGGCGTCGCAGCAGGGCTCAACTGGTCGGCTTCACACTCAGCGCGCTGGCATTTGCCATTGCCAGCGAACGTTTGCAGGCTGCCGAAGCCGATACCACCGAGCATGTGCAAGTGGTCGGGCAGGCGGCGAGTATCGACAACGCGCTCAAGGAGCAACGCAGCTCCGACAGTATCAAGAGCGTGGTGCATGCCGACGGCGTTGCACAGTTACCGGACCAGAACGTCGCCGAAGCAGTGCAACGCATGCCGGGCGTCAGCGTCGAGCGCGATCAGGGCGAGGGGCGCTTTGTCACTGTTCGGGGATTGGCGCCCGACCTCAACAGCGTGACCATCAACGGCACGCTGGTGCCCGCCCCGGAAAGTGGCCGACGCGCCGTAGCGCTGGATGTGCTGCCTGCCGAACTGGTGCAGTCACTGTCAGTGATCAAAACCCTGACCCCGGACATGTACGCCAACTCGCTGGGCGGTACAGTCGATGTCGAAAGCCTCTCTGCCTTCGACCACAAAGGGCTGTTCTACACCGGCAGCAGCGAAGCCAGCTACGACAAGAACACCCACCAGACCAGCCCCAAGTTTTCCGGCGCGGCGAGCAATCGTTTCAGCCTTGGCGACGGCATCGACAACTTCGGTGTGGCGGCAGCACTGAGCTGGCAGAAGCGTGATTTCGGCTCCGACAACGTCGAGACCGGCGGAGACTGGGACGGCTCGCGACTGCAATCGTTTGAACAACGCGACTACGACATCAGCCGCGAGCGCACCGGGGGTGGTCTTAACTTCGATTACAAACCCGATGACCTCAGCAAATACTACCTGCGCACCCTGTACAGCCGTTTCAAGGATGATGAGGTGCGCACCACCAACGGTTTCGAATTTGCCAATGCCCAGAGCGCAGGGCAGACCGGCGATGCCGAAGGCACGCGCAAGCTCAAGGCGCGCACCGAAACCCAAGAAATCCAGTCCTACGTGTTTGGTGGCGAACGTATGGTCGGCCTGTGGACGCTCAGCGGCCAGGCCGGTTACAGCGAGTCCAGTGAAGACAGCCCTAGCCATATTGCCGGGGCCACATTCGTGGGCAACGATGATTTTGCCGACACCGGTTTCTACGACCGCGACAAGCCAAGGCCCATCGTCGATCCCTCGTTTTACGACAATTCGAACTTTACCCTGGACAAGGTCGACCGGGAAAAGCAGCACACCAAAGACACCGAGAAGAACGTGCGCCTCGACCTGGCCCGCGATTACGACTTCAAGGGCTATGCCTCGCAGTTCAAGTTTGGCGGCAAGGTCAGCCGACGCGACAAAAGCAACGATCTGGAAGTCTGGAAATACGAAGATTTCGATGACCAGGGTATCAGCGACCAGCAACTCAACCTGACACAGTTTCAGAAAGGCACCATCGACTATCGACTGGGCAATTTCGGCAGCGGCATCAGTCCCACTGCGATCAAGGGCCTGATCGGCGGCCTGAACGCTGATAACGCCTACGATGAGGCTGAAAGCCGCGCCAATGACTTCAAGATCAACGAAGACATCAATGCCGGTTATTTCATGAATACCCTGGATGTCGATAAGTGGCGCTTCATCGCCGGCCTGCGTTACGAAGGCACGGAAATGGACGCCAAGGGCACCGGTGTGCGCGATGGCGCGTTCGAGTCCAGTACCACCAACCGCCGCTATCACCACTGGTTGCCGGGTTTGCATGCCCGTTATCAGATCGACAAGAGCACCCAGTTGCGCGCCGCCTGGACCAAAACCGTGGTGCGCCCGACGTTCGGGCAGCTTGCGCCGGGCTTTGTGATCGACGATGACGAAGCCTCTTTCGGTAACCCGAATCTGAAGCCGCTGGAGTCGAGCAACCTTGATCTGGGCATCGAACACTTCATGGGCCGGGCGGGGACGGTGTCGGCGTTCGTGTTCTACAAGGACATCCAGAATTTCGTCTACAACACTGACCTGGCGGGTACCGGGCAGTGGGCGAACTTCTCCGAAGCCAACACCTACGCCAACGGCGACAAGGCCAAGCTCTACGGCCTGGAACTGGCCTACTCGCAGAAGCTCGACTGGCTGCCATCGCCATGGAACGGTCTGCTGCTGGGCGCCAACGCCACGCTGAGCCGTTCCGACGCCAGCATCAACGGTTTCGACCAGAGCACCGGCACCAATCGCAAGCGCGACATCGACCTGCCCAGTCAGTCAAAAACCGTCGGCAACGTCATGCTCGGCTGGGAGAACGACAAGCTGAGTCTGCGTCTGTCCGCCAACTACAAATCGGCCTATCTCTACGAGTTGGCGTCGATCGGCGACAAGGACCACGACCAGTACGTGGATGCGCAGACTTTCGTCGATTTCAGCGCCCGCTATTCACTGACCAAGAACCTCAAGGTCAGCTTCGAGGCGCAGAACCTCACCGATCAGCCGTATTTCGTCTACAGCGGTCATCGCGCCTACAACGGCCAGTACGAAGAATACGGCCCGACCTACAAAGTCGGCCTGACCTTCACTCACTTCTGATCGACCTGACGCGCTCATTCAAAGGATTCAACCGTTCATGATCATTTCGTTATCACCCAAGCCAGCGTGCCTGGCGCTACTGCTTTGTCTTGCGGCCGGGGCTGCGCACGCTTCGCCGCCGATGGACCTGAACCTGACACGCTGGGCTGAAAATGCTTCGTTCAAGGCTCAATCGGCGAGCTTTCTGCCGGGCAGTGACGGCACCCGCCGCCTGGCCGCGAGCGTCAAGGCCGGTCTGTTGCTGCTGGATGAGCAGGGCCGCGAGCTGGCGAAAATGCCGGGGTCGTTCCAAGGGCTCGACAGCCGTACTACAGGCTCAAGTGTGCTCATTGCAACGCTGGATAATGCCCGCCAGCAGGCCATGCTGACCCAGCTCGATCCGACCGGAGCACACTGGTCAAAGCCGGTTTATCTGCCCGCACGCGATTATTCAGTGGCCGGTCTGTGCCTGTACCGCGATGACGCCAGCAACCTGTTTGTGTTTCTGGTGGGCGAGGAGGGCAAGGGCGAACAATGGCTGATTGGCGCAGATAACCAACTGAACGACGCGCCACGCCTGGTGCGTAACCTGCCGCTACCACCCAAAGCCGAGTTTTGTCAGGTTGACGACGCTGCGCACAGGTTGTTCGTCAATGAACAAAACATCGGTTGGTGGGCCTACCCGGCGCACCCCGAGGCCGATGTCGCGCGTCAGCCTGTGGCCCTGCGCGAACCGTTTGGCGAGTTGAAACAGGCGGCGGGGGCAATGGCCATTGTTCCGGGCGGCTTGCTGGCGCTGGACCCGAAAGGCAAGGCATTGCATCTCTATCAGCAGCAGGAATCGCTGGAGAGCTGGACGCCGGTGGCCGATCTGTCGCTGATGAGCTTGAAAAAGCCGGAAGGGCTTTCTGTGCGTGAGGGCAAGAACAGCTTGCAGGTGTTGCTTAACGACAATGACGGCGAGCGCCTGTATCAGGGTGAACTGAACTGGTCGCCCAAACCGGTGACTGTCGCCAAGCCGTTGCCGACTGTCATGGCGGCGAGTCAGAGCCAGCCGGTCGGGCGTCAGGGTGACGCCGCCGACGACCCGGCCATTTGGGTCCACCCGAAAAATCCGGCGCTCAGCCGCGTGCTGGGCACCAACAAAAAACAGGGCCTGCTGGCTTATGACCTGAGTGGCAAGCAGTTGCAGGAGTTGCCGGTAGGCCGCCTGAACAACGTCGACATACGCCCAGGCTTCATGCTCGGCAAGAAAAGCGTCGATCTGGCGGTGGCCAGTAACCGGGATCACAACAGCCTGAGCCTGTTCAGCATCGACCGGGCCAGCGGCGTCATTCGTGAAGCGGGAGAGATCCCCACGCCATTGGCGGAAATCTATGGCGTCTGCCTGTTCAAACCTGCCAGTGGCGAGCTGTACGCCTTCGCCAACGGTAAAGACGGCAGCTTTCTCCAGTATCGGCTCAGCGCGTCCGACGGTAAGGCAAAAGGCGAGCTGGTACGCCGCTTCAAGGTCGACACCCAGCCGGAAGGCTGCGTGGCCGATGACCAGCGTCAGCGCTTGTTTCTCGGTGAAGAGGACGTTGGCGTCTGGGAAGTCGATGCGCGGGCGGATCAGCCTGCGACGCTTTCCAGTGTGATCAAGGTGGGCGAGGCGGTGCATGCCGATGTCGAGGGGCTGGCGCTGTATCAGAGTGACAAGCACGACTATCTGGTGATCTCCAGTCAGGGCAACGACAGCTACGTGGTGGTCGATGCCGAGCCGCCTTACGCACTGCGCGGCGCTTTTCGGGTCGGTCTCAACGCGAACGCGGGGATTGACGGTACCTCGGAAACCGACGGCATCGAAGTGACCTCCATGAACCTCGGCGGACCCTGGAGCAAAGGCATGCTGGTGGTTCAGGACGGGCGCAAACGCATGCCCGAGCAGGCGCAGAACTTCAAGTTCGTGCCGTGGGCCGAGGTGATGAAAACCTTGAAGCTGCCGTAAGTCGTTTGTCATCAAGCGGTGCTAATCATTCGTTCCATTACAGAGGACTACCACGATGCACGCCACCCTCGAACACATGACCATCTTGGGCCTGATCAGCGATGCCAGCCTGCTGGTCAAGGCCGTGATGCTGATTTTGTTGCTCGCTTCGCTGGTCAGCTGGTACCTGATCATTCAGCGCAGTCTTGCGCTGGGCCATTACGAGCGGACACTGGATGCGTTTCAGCAGCGCTTTCGCGGTGAGGCAGAGCTGTCACCGCTGTACGCCGAGAGCCGTTCGGCTCAAGAGGGCGCTGACGGTATCGAGCGCGTCTTCAACGCCGGTTATGCCGAGTACGTGCAACTCAAGCCACGTCCCGGCATCGAGCCTGACGTGGTGCTGTCAGGCGTCGAACGCGCATTGCAGGTCGCGATCAGCGAGCAGGAGCTGCAACTGGAAAAAGGCCTGCAGTTTCTCGCTACGGTCGGCTCGGTCAGCCCCTACATCGGCCTGTTCGGCACGGTCTGGGGGATCATGAATTCCTTCATCGGCCTGTCTCAAGTGCAGCAGGCCACACTGTCGACGGTCGCGCCGGGTATTGCCGAAGCCTTGATTGCCACGGCCATCGGCCTGTTCGCCGCCATTCCTGCCGTTATCGCCTACAACCGCTTTGCCGCGCGTGGCCAGACGCTCACGGCCCGCTACTACAGCTTCGGCAATGAACTGCAGGTGCGCCTGAACCGCACCTTGCAAGGCCTGACCCGCAACATGGCCGCTGCGGCCTGAGGACTTGTCATGCTGGTCAAACCGCAACGCAAACATGGCCCGAAAGCCGAAATGAATGTCGTGCCCTATATCGACGTGATGCTGGTGCTGCTGGTAATTTTCATGGTCACGGCACCGATGCTGACCCAAGGCGTGAAAATCGAGTTACCCAAAGTCGCCAGCGAAGCACTCGCCAGCGATACCCGGCAACGTATCGTGACCCTGTCCGTCAAGGCGCAGGGCGGCTACTACTGGAACCTGGGCGACACGGTCGATACTCAGGCGCAGACCGATCAGGCCGCGAGCCTTGAAGACATGCAGGAGCGCATTGCCCGACTGGTTGCCGAGCGCAAGGACACGCAAGTGTTCATCCGTGCTGATGACAAGGCTGATTATGGCCGGGTAGTCGCCGCCATGGCGGCGCTGCAACGCAGTGGTGTAACGCAGTTGGGCTTGGTGACCGAGGCCCCGCAATGAACACCCTGGCCCTCGATTACCACATGCCGCGCCGCGAATGGGTGAATGGGCCCTGGCTGCGCAGCAATGGCCTGGCCGCTGCCATCGCGCTGGCATTGCATGGCGCGCTGCTGGGCGGTCTTATGTTCGGCTGGAGCCCGCACGAAGCACCGCCCGCACAGACCAGAACCCTGACCACGCAATTAGTGATTTTGCCGCCAGCGCCTGAGCCGGTTCCAGTCGCCGCTGCGCCGGTTGTCGAGCCTGTTCAACTGCCGCCGCCTGCACCGGTCTCGCTGCCGATCACCCAGCCGGTGGAAGCTGCAAAACCGCAGGCAGAGCCGCAGCGCCAGGTCGAACAGGCGGCGTTGGCACGCAAGCGCGTTGACGAGCAAAAGCGCGAGCGTGAACAGCAACAGAGCGTTCAGCGCCTGCACGAAGCCGAGCAGCAAAAGCGCCAGGAACAGCAGCGGCTGGCCGAACAGCAACGTCAGCAGGTTGAGCAACAACGTCAGGCCGAACAGGCGCGTCAGTCTGCCGAGCGCGCCCGCCAGGCGCAGGCGCAGCAATCAGCACAACAGCAGGCCGCCGCTGACAGCAGCCAGTATCAGCCACTCAGCAAGGAGGCTCCAGACTATCCCGAACGGGCTCTCGACAAAGGCATCGAGGGTGATTGCACGGTTGTCTACGACGTGTCGCCGCAAGGCACGGTGGTCAACCCGCAAGTGCAGGGTGCGTGCCATCCACTGTTTATCCGTCCGTCACTGGCCGCAGCGCAAACTTTTCGTTATCAGCCACGGGTTGTCGAGGGCAGGGCGGTGAGCGTGTCCGGGGTGAAGAATACCTTCCACTACCGGATCAAATAGACAGCGGGCCTGACGCATGCCGCGACAGGCCCGCACATGTTTTAACTGACCTTGAAGCGCCGTACCAGCGCAATCAGGCGAGTGTTGGACTCGGAAAGGGCAGCGGTGCTGCGTTCGTTGCTGGAGCCGCCTTCGACCAGTTCTTCGACGATGTGGCGAACGGCAATGATGTTACGGCTGATTTCCTCGGACACCGCGCTTTGCTCCTCGGCCGCTGTGGCGATTTGCGTGCTCAGGTCGTTGATCTGCAGAACCGAGCGAGTCATGTCGTCCAGGCCGCTTGTTACGGCAGTGGTTTTGCCCGCCGTGGTCTGGCAACTCTGGCGGGTTTTTTCCATCGCGGCTACTGCGGCGCTGACGCCTTGTTGCAGGCTGCCGAGCATTTCGTTGATCTCCGACGTGCTGGCCTGGGTACGAGCGGCGAGGGCGCGCACCTCGTCGGCCACGACCGCGAAGCCACGGCCCTGTTCGCCGGCACGCGCTGCTTCAATGGCCGCGTTAAGCGCGAGCAGGTTGGTCTGCCCGGCGATTTCGCCAATCACCGCCAGCACCGCGTTGATGCGCTTGGCGTCCTGCTCCATTGACTGCACTTTGCTGGTGGCCGAATCGACCTCGCTGATCAGTGCATTCACGCTGTCAGAAGCGTCTGCAACAACGGTTTTCGATACCTGCGCGTTCTCGTTGGCCGACTGCGTGAAGCTTGCGGTCTGCGCCGCGCTGCGGGCCACTTCGTCCGCGGTGGAGGACATCTCGGTGATCGCAGTAACGGCCTGATCGGTTTCGTTGGCGTGACGGATCAGAATGGCATTGGTAACGCCCGCCTGACTGCGAAGTTGTTCGATACCGCTGGCAATCTCGCTGGTGGAACTGCTGACGTCGAGCATCATGCGTTGCAGGTAGGCAATGAAGTTGTTGACCGACTCACCCACCTGATCTACTTCATCGTGCCCTTTGACAGCAATGCGCCGGGTGAGATCGGCATCACCGGCCGACAGCGTGTCGATGTTGGTTTTGAGCACGCCCAGGCGGTTCATCAGCGTGCGCAACGCAACAATCATCAGCACCAGCAGCACCAGAACCATCGGGATCTGCAGCCAGGCCAGGGTCTTTAGGACGGTTTCGCTCTGGCTTTTCAGCAGATCGGTGTTTTGCGAAACGGCCAGCAACCAGGGCGTGCCCGTGACCGGGATCAGAAACAGCGTTGACTCCTCGCCATCGCTGTTCTGGTAGGTCAGACGCGAGGTGCCAGTACCTTTGGCGGCGAGTGCCGACTTGATGCCATTGATGAACGGTGATTGCGCCGCCAGTTCGGAGACATTGCGCAGCACGATCTTGTCGCTGCTGCCCGGTACGTTGGACAGAATCTTGCCATCGGCCTCGATGATCATGATCCGGCCATGGACTTCCTGCTCTTTGGCTTCAACCAGCTTGTTGAAGAAGCCCAGCGTCACGTCGATGGTCGACACGCCCCAAGGCTGTCCGTCTTTGGTAATGGCCATGGCGCAGTTGGTGCGCGGTTCCGGGCTGGCGGCATCCTGATAGGCGGGCGCCCAGGCGCATTGGCCAGCAGGGGAGTTCAAGCCGCCTTTGTGCCAGCCCTGTTCGAAATAGTTGAGCGACTCAGGCGAGTTCCAATGGGTGTTGACGATCAACTTGCCCGACGCATCGCGATGGTAAAAGGTGCTGTGCTTGGCACGACCGGGCGTGCGCACGTTCGGCAAAGGCCAGATCCCGCCGCCGAATACCTTGGCTTCGCCGTACTGGTTGACCATGAACGGCAGCAGGCGGTCGATATCGTCACTGGAAAGCTGCGGCACCAGCTCGGTGATCACCCGCGCCTGCGCCTGTACGCGGGCCAACTCGGTCTTGATCTCATTGCTGATGTCTGCCGCCTTTGCGGTCAGCATGTTTTCATCGTTGGCGGTAAGCCTGGGGGACACGAACTGACCGATGCCATAAACCGTCAGAACAATGACCAGCGCCATGAATCCTACGAAGGTTGCGGTGTAGCGAGCTTGTACTGTCTTGAGCGAGGCCATTTTTTTGTTATACCTGATCCGTAGGAAAGGAATTACCTGACTCAGATGTCGACCGGGATAGATGTTTCTTGATGTGACAGAAGTGCCAACTTCAGTACGATCAGCTGCGTCCCGTGTCGCGTAAGGCGCTAGAGGTACTCTCCCGTGGGTGCATCAGGAACAACCGATATCGCGTAAGCCGCACGCAGAAAATTTTTCAGCCCCTCGCTTGACTTCCTTTTCCTAATCAGTAACATAGCGCTCATTCCGCGATAGCTCAGTTGGTAGAGCAAGTGACTGTTAATCACTGGGTCCCTGGTTCGAGTCCAGGTCGTGGAGCCAGACAAGGTTTCAGAGAAGACTTTAAAAATCTTTGAAACACCGAAAACCCGCCTTCTGGCGGGTTTTTTCGTTTTGGCGCCGAGCGCTGGCAACGCGACAATTCATGGACTTGGCTGAGAAAACACCTTGAGTAGTTTTTAAATCGCCTCCAGTACCAGAAATGAATCTTACGTCTGCACCGAACGCGTCGTTGATCCGCTCGCATCGGAGGACTGCGCTTTAGACCTGCGCTTGTAATCCGCAGGCGTCATCCCGGTAAGTTGAATGAAAGCCCGTCGGAACGAGGTATCCTCGTTGTAGCCGCACTTGAGTGCCACTTGTTTAATGCTGGCTCCCGGTGTCTGGAGGAGGACGCAAGCCGTTTCTATCCTCACTCGGGTAATGAGCTCTTTAGGCGACTCATTGGTTAATTTCTTGAATCGTCGATGCATTGTCCGCTCGCTCAGATTCAACATTTTGGCGAGCTCTTCAGCCGTCAGCCCGGGTCTGGCATGGCGAATGATTTGCTCGGTTTCCAGAAGCAGCGGATCAGCACTATTTATAAAACCGCGGGGTGCATAAACCAGTTGAGGCAGTGGCAAGCTGTCGGTCACAGAAATATCTGCGGTCAACCTGGCGACATCGGCACCGGCCAGGCACCTGATCACGTAGAGGGCTAGATCAATCCAGGACAACGGCCCTCCAGTGGTAATGATGCCGTCTTGCTGCTCCACCGCAGCGCCCCACACGGGCTGAGCCTTTGGAAATCGTTTTTTGAAAGCGTGATGCAGCCACCAGGTAGTGGTGCAACGTCTGTTGTCGAGCAGCCCAGCCTCTCCCAGAACAAACGTACCCGCGCACGCCCCACAGACCAGTACGCCTTGTTGGTGGTTCACTTTGAGCCAATCCGCCGCGCGTTTGAGGGAGTCGGACGTGGGCGGCAATTTATCCGGGCCCAAGGCCATGCCGGTAACGAGGACTGCATCAAAAGACCCCGCGGTGTAAAAGTCTGCATCAACGGGAATCAGTCTGCCCTGAGGATCGCGCAGCGCCTTGCCATCCGAACTGACGATGATCGTCTCAAATTCAACATCGATCTTGGCCCTCATTTCCGAAGCCAACCCGGGCGGTGGTGATTTCAGCGCCTGATTGGTCATCCAGAACAAATCAGCCAGCCCAGTGATGGCGGACATCAAGCTACCTTCCACAGCAACAATCGCAATGCGCATGGCAAATCCTGCTTTGGCAATCAAGTTGGCGAGTTTTGCATGAAGTGTGGCCTATTTGTTATCTAACAGTTCCAGTTGGGCCTGCTTAAGCTGTGCACAGTCATTTGCAACGGCGCTCCGACATGAAACTGCCGCTCCACACGAACTCCATGCGTCAAGAAGAGAAACGTCCCAGTCAACTGAGCTGGCTGAGCCGGCTTGGCCTGGCCTTGGGTTTATCGCTGTTGTTCTCCAGTGGCCCGGCCATGGCTGCGTTGCCTAACGGCACTGTGCGCAACATCGTGCTGGTACATGGCGCATTTGCCGATGGCTCGAACTGGTCGTCGGTGATTAAGCAACTGACCGCCATGGGCTATTACGTCACCGCAGTGCAGAACCCGATGACCTCATTGCAAGATGACGTTTTGGCAACGCAGCGCGTGCTTCGCCGACAAAAAGGCGACGTGCTCCTGGTAGGGCACTCATGGGCTGGCACCGTGATAACACAGGCCGGTAACGCCTCCAATGTGAAGGGCCTGGTCTATCTCTCCGCTCTGGTGCCCGACAGCGGTGAATCAGCAGCGGGCCTCCTGCAGCGACTGAATGCACCTATGACTGGCCTGACACCCGATGAGGAGGGTTGGCTTTGGCTGGACGATCCCGCGCAGTTTCATCTCGTCATGGCGGCGGACTTGCCGATGAAAAAAGCGCAGTTGCTTGCATCAGTCCAACAGCCTATCGCAGCAGCCTGTTTCGCGGAGAAGATCCAGCACGCGGCGTGGCACGACAAGCCAAGCTGGTACTTGCAAACAACGGATGACAAGGCGCTTTTACCGTCGGTACAGCGGGCTATCGCGAAACAGATTGGAGCGCAGACCTTATCAATTCGATCCAGCCATCTGTCACTAGTTTCTCATCCCGATACGGTAGCCAAGTTCATTGATCACGCCGCCAGAGAAGCCGGACGATGAAAAGTGTTCACGGCTTTTTTGACAACAACCATTACTTATCTCAAGGGCCTCAAGCATGAAAATACTGCATATTGACTCAAGCATAATGGGCAGCAACTCCATAACCCGTGCACTTTCCTCGACCCTTGTTGCACACATTCAAGGCAGCCACCGCGAGGCTCATGTGAAGTACCGAGACCTGGTCGATGATGAGTTGAAGCATCTCACGGGTCCTATTGCAGCAGGGTTCCGGCAAACCGGGATCAATGATTTTCCGGAGGCCATTCTGCAGGAGCATCAACTGTCAGAAATCCTGGTTATGGAGTTCCTGGCGAGCGATGTGCTGGTTATCGGTGCTCCTATGTACAATTTCAGCGTATCGAGCCAGCTAAAGGCCTGGCTGGACAGGATCGCTCAGGTCGGACGAACTTTTAAATACACAGAACATGGCCCTGTAGGTTTGTCCGGCGGCAAACGCGTCATCGTGGTCTCGGCTCGTGGGGGATTCTACGCGGACGGACCACTGCAAAAAATGGACTTCCAGGAAAGCTATCTCAGGGCATTTTTTGGTTTTCTGGGAATTAGCGATGTCCACTTCATCCGCGCTGAGGGCGTTTCCAGAGGCCAACCAGTACGAGATCAGGGCGTTGAAAAAGCAAC
The DNA here is from genome assembly GCF_020917325.1 of Pseudomonas savastanoi. Taxonomy (NCBI): domain Bacteria; kingdom Pseudomonadati; phylum Pseudomonadota; class Gammaproteobacteria; order Pseudomonadales; family Pseudomonadaceae; genus Pseudomonas; species Pseudomonas savastanoi. Next base: position 3,535,774 of record NZ_CP076652.1, on the reverse strand, counting down.
CGCTGCAATGTCCGCTGTCATTGCAGGGTTGTCAGTCCCTGCTCAATAACTCACCCAGTCTGGAGGCTTGATTTTATGCTATTTGCTATCAAACTTACTTACCTTCGTCCTGCTGAGGAAGTCAACGCTCATCTGGACGCCCACAAAGCGTGGCTGGTCAACTATATACAGTCCGGAACTGTACTGTTTGCCGGCCCTCTCGCCGATGGGAACGGGGGCTTCATCCTTGCGCACGGTGAACACATCGCGGACATTCAACGAATGGTCGCCGAAGATCCGTTCGATGTTCACCGGTTGGCGACTTTCGATATCCTGAGTTGTAATCCTGCAGTGCGCTCTGCCGATTTCGCAGCCCATTGGGCCAGCGGAGCCAAGTACATAGACCGTGTTTAGCGCGTTGTTTTTCGCATAAGCGTTTGTGATTTTTGGGTGCCTATACTTCTATTCAAGTCCAGCTCGTGGAGCCAGACAGTATTTCAACGCTGCCAGGCAATGCCATTGAACAAGAAAAAACCCGCCTTTATGGCGGGTTTTTCGTTCTTGATGACCGTCAGCCAGCCCGGGCCGCCCGCCTGGGAGTGAGTGAACAGAATGCCGGGGCCGATCTTGTCGAATATTGCCGATACCCCGTCAGAGATGACGTTCATATCGAATGGCCCGGTGTTTGGCGTCATGGCCCTGAAAAACTGCTCGCGTGTGCCGGGATCACGAGCAACCTGCACGCCATTGAAGTACTCGGGCCACAGGCCGATGCGAAACTGGTTGAACCAGAGTTGCTCGTCCGGTGTGGGTTTGAGTGTTGCCTCGACCATGCTGCGACCGGCGTCGCCGCGGCGCGGCTGATCGATCAGGTAGACGCCGAACCGGCGCCGCAGAAATATATTCTGAAAACCCTCACGGCCATCAGCGGTAGTTTCCCAGGTCCTGGAGAACTGACCTGCGCCGTGCCACATGACGATTGGCAGTTTTCGTGCGTTGACCGGCACTTGATAAAACACATAGGCATGGTCCCCGTGGTAAGTCTGGCCATCGGGCTGCATGGGTTTGCGCGGGTTGAACGTGCCCGGTGCAGTGATCATCTCGCCACCGGCGGTAAAGCTGCCTTGTTTCTGGATCGTCAGCGGCGCGCTGTTATTGCCCGGTTCGCTGGAACTCACCGCACAGGCTGCCAGCATGCCCGCCATAGCAAGCGCCAGAAGGTTTCTTGCCATGTTCATGATCAGTCCTTTGACGTTTCGAGTGCTTGTGTCAGCGCCTCGCGTGCGCGTCTGGCGATGGTTCCATCTGCCTGTTCGGCAAGTATGTTGGTCACTTCGCGCAACTGTGCAGCGCTTAAACCCACCCTCATGCTTGCCAGCATATGGGAACGCAACTGCGGCTCGGCACCCGGCATTGCTGCCAGGGCGCCGACGGTGGCCAGCTCGCGGCTTTGCCAGTCGAGGTTGTCGCGCTCGAAGATGTCGCCGAACAGATGGGTTTGCAGGAACTGATTGATGACAGGGGCGAAGTCGAATAAAGGCCCTTTGACGGTGCCGCCGGAAATGCATGTCTGATTGGCTACTCCTGCCTCACGCAACGCCTCGCCTGTGGGGATCGCCCGGCCGGGTTCGTTTCCGGGTGCGTCCTGAATACCGCGCTGTTTGCGCGCCTCGACCGTTTGCATCAGTTCGCCCAGCGCATTGAGGCTGCGTGGAAACCCGGCATAGGCGTAGAGCTGAACCAGAATCTCCTTGGCCTCACTGATGGATAGGCCCGCGTCGAGCCCCTGATTCAGCGCCGAGTCAAGCTTTGGCATATCGTTGGTAGCCATGAACGCGGCGATCAATGGAATGGCTTGCCGCTTGCCAGACAGCGTGCCAGCCGGTGGCGTCGTGTTTGTCATGGCAGGCGCTGGCGCATGCTCCTGAGCGACGGCGGCCGTTACATTGCCCAACCCGAGGCACGCTGCCAGCAAGGCAGCCAGTGGCCGGGCTCTGCGATGAAGTACTGAGCCGAAAAGCGACGGTGTCATTGGCGCATACCTTCGTATTCTGCGTCGGAGACCTTTTCGGCCCATGTAACAGCTTTACCTTCCAAAGCTTCTGCCAGCGCGATATGCGTCATGCCGTTGGTGGCAGTCGCTCCGTGCCAGTGGCGTACCGACGGTGGGATCCAGACGACGTCCCCGGGACGTATTTCCTGACGAGGCCCACTTTCTTTTTGCACATAGCCGACACCGGCAACCACGATGAGCGTTTGCCCGAGCGGATGGGTGTGCCAGGCGGTGCGTGCGCCAGGTTCGAAGGTCACGGTGCCACCGCCAATGCGGGCTGGACTGTCAGCCTTGAACAGGCTGTCAACACGCACTGCGCCGGTAAAGTTTTCGGCGCTGCCTTGAATGGAAGGCTGCGTGCCTGCACGGGTAATGCGGATGTCCGCGGACTGCTCGGCATGCGCCACTCCGGTGACCAACGAGAAGACAACAGGCAGGGCAATCAGGGTTTTCATCGGAATAATTCCTGACAGGGAAGGGAGGCTGCTGCGCATTGGCAGCAGCCTTGATCAATGTGCGGTCACAGACCGGTCATCTTCAACGCTGCTTCGGGCAGGCGATCACCGAGCAGAACGATGCGGTCTGTCTGCTCTTGAATCATGTGCAGGTCCTCCGCAGTCAGTTCCAGCTCGACGGCCCCGAGGTTTTCATCAAGACGGTGTTGTTTCGTGGTGCCGGGTATCGGGACGATCCAGGGCTTTTGGGCCAACAGCCAGGCCAGCGCCACTTGCGCAGGCGTAGCGTTCTTGCGCTGGGCAACCGCCTTGACGACGTCGACCAGCGCCATGTTGGCCTTGCGTGCGTCCTGGGAAAAGCGCGGTACGACGCTGCGAAAGTCCGAGGCATCGAACTGCGTGTGCTCGTCGATCTTTCCGGTCAGGAACCCCGCACCCAGTGGGCTGAACGGCACGAAGCCGATCCCGAGCGCTTCAAGCCCAGGCAGAAGGTCCTGCTCGGGACCACGCCAGAACAGCGAGTATTCGCTCTGCACAGCTGTCACCGGCTGCACCGCATGGGCGCGGCGAGCGGTATCGATACTCGCCTCGGACAGGCCAAAGTGCTTGACCTTGCCCTCGGCAATCAGGTCTTTGACAGCGCCTGCGACATCTTCGATGGGGACGGCGGGGTCGACGCGGTGCTGGTAGAAAAGATCAATGCAGTCAGTGCGCAGACGCTTCAACGCCGCTTCGGCGACGGCGCGAATATGCTCAGGGCGACTGTTCGTGCCCGCGCCTCTGGCACCGCTGGTCAGGTCGATATCGAAGCCGAATTTGGTGGCGACGACCACGTGATCACGAATCGGCTGCAAGGCTTCGCCCAGTAGCTCTTCGTTGCTGAACGGGCCGTAGGCTTCCGCGGTATCGAAGAAGTCGACCCCGCGTTCGTGCGCGCTGCGGATCAGGCTGATCATGGCCTGCCGGTCGGCGGCCGGGCCATAGGCCGAGGTCATGCTCATGCAGCCCAGGCCCAGAGCGGATACTTCCAGGCCGTTGCCCAGTATGCGGGTTTTCATTGCAATCTCCTGTCCGGAAATGAAGTTAGCGTGTCATTCAGCGTGGGAACACTCCCTCAGCGACCCACACGAGCTTTGAGAGACTCGGGGTAGCGGTCGCCCTCGATGCTGATCTGCGCCAGGAGCGAAGCGATTGCTTGCAGGTCAGCTTCGCAAAGGGTGATAGACGCACTGCCGACGTTTTCTTCGAGGCGATGCAGCTTGGTCGTTCCGGGAATGGGAACAATGCAGGGCGCCTGTGCAAGCAGACAGGCAAGTGCGATCTGGGCAGGCGTCACGCCTTTTTGCTCGGCGATCTCGCCCAATAGATGAACCAGATTCTGGTTGGCCTTCAGCGCTTGCTGAGTGAAGCGTGGAACCACACTGCGGAAATCATCACTGCCAAACGAGGCATCCGCCGAAATCGTCCCGGTGAGAAAACCCTTGCCCAGCGGGCTGAAGGGTACAAAGCCGATACCCAGCTCTGCGAGCGTTGGAAAGATTTCCTGCTCGGGCTCTCGCCACCACAGTGAGTATTCACTTTGCAGCGCAGTGACCGGCTGAACGGCATGCGCTCGTCGGATGGTTTGCACGCCTGCCTCGGAAAGGCCGAAATGCTTGACCTTGCCCTCGGCGATGAGCTCCTTGACGACTCCAGCCACGTCCTCGATAGGTACGTCGGGGTCAACGCGGTGTTGATACAGCAAGTCGATGTAGTCTGTCTTGAGTCGGCGCAGTGAACCCTCGACAGCCGTCCTGACATGCTCCGGGCGGCTGTTCAGAATCTGCTGCCGGTTGTCGTCGCCAAATGTGAAGCCGAATTTGGTGGCGATCACAACCTGATCCCGAACCGGTGCCAAGGCCTTGCCCACTACTTCTTCATTCAGGTAGGGACCGAACAGCTCGGCGGTATCGAAAAAAGTAATGCCGAGGTCTACGGCAGAGCGAATCAGCGAAACGGCTTTGCCTGTCTCGGTAGCCGGACCGTAACCGTGGCTAAGGCCCATGCAGCCAAGGCCCAGCGCCGATACCTGAAGAGAACTGTTGCCTAAATTGCGTTTTTGCATCGTGTGCCTCCCGTGGAGCGAACCAGCACAGCTCGCGGGCGAAAAAACATGGATGGGCTGTTCTCAGTGACGATTGCACTGCAGCAACATTGGTCGAAAGGAAGTTATGCGAGGGGAGGCTGAGATACTAGACGGGTAAATCGGCAAGGGTATATGAGGAAAACTAATTAATCGGCTGCTGAACGAGTCTGGAGCAGATTTTCGCGCCAATGCGCAGCATGGGCGCGATAGTCATCAGGACGTGTGTGTATAAACGTGAGCGATGAGCATGACGGCGGTAATCAATGCTCAATACGGCGAAATAGTCCCCAGCAAACCCACCGCTATTGCCAGCAACAAAAAACCTATCAATGAAAGTCCGAGCTTGCCCATGAGCGTCTCCTGCTGATCGATCTGTCTGTAACGAGTCGCAGGTTCCGGCTTCTTTCGGTTGTCCTGCGCGTTTTAATGCGTGGCGATTATCCTGCGCAGGCAGATTCTGGTACAGATTCAGAAACAGCTTAAAAATACGGATCAGTTGTACGTGGGCCGAACGTAAACACATCAGAACGACGCGATGATTCGTCCAAGCATCGCCATGGCCTGCTCGCTGCGTTCATCCCAGGGCGTGCCGTAGTTCAGGCGTGCGCAATTCTTGAAGCGCTGCGAGGCCGAGAAGATCGGGCCGGGTGCCAGGCTGATACCTTGGGCCAGGGCCATCTGGAACACCTGCAGCGAGTCTACTTGCTCGGGAAATTCGAACCACAGAAAGTACCCGCCAGCGGGGCGGGTGACGCGTGTCGCTGCCGGGAAATAACGAGCGGCAGCGGCCAGCATCGCGCCTTGTTGCAGTTCGAGGGTGTCGCGCAATTTGCGCAGGTGGCGGTCGTAGCCGCCATGTTTGAGGTAGTCGGCAATCGCTGCCTGGGCGGGGACAGAGGGTGAAATGGTGGTCATCAGTTTCAGCCGATTGATCTGTTCGGTAAAACGCCCGCCTGCCACCCAGCCGACCCGGTAGCCGGGGGCCAAGGTCTTGGAAAACGAGCTGCAGTGCATCACCAGCCCGCTGCGATCCAGGCTTTTGACCGGATGGGGTGCATTGGCGCCGTAATACAGTTCGGCGTACACATCGTCCTCGATCAGCGGGATCTGCTGCCGTTCCAGCAGGTTGTAGAGCCTGAGTTTTTTCGCCTGGGTCATGCTCGCGCCCAGCGGATTCTGGAAGCTGCTCATGAACCAGCAAGCCTTGATCGACAGGCGTGTCAGGCTGTCCTGCAGCGAATCGAGGTCCACCCCGTCACGCGGATGCACGGGGATTTCGACGGCTTTCAGCTTCAGACGCTCCAGCACTTGAAGGCAGGCATAGAACGCCGGAGCTTCGATGGCGACCAGGTCGCCGGGCTCGGTGACGCATTGCAGACACAGGTTCAGGGCCTCCATCGCGCCGTTGGTGATCACCAGTTCGTCGGCGGGCAGGCGCACGCCGCTGATCATGTAGCGCAGAGCAATCTGGCGGCGCAGTTCGGAGTTCCCGGTGGTCATGTCGCTGACAATGCCCGCTGGCGTCATCGCCCGCACCGCTGAAGACATCGACTTGGCCAGGCGCGGCAATGGGTAAAGGTGCGGGCTGGGAAATGCCGAGCCGAAAGGGACAGTGTCCGGGTTCTTGAGCGAGCCAAGCACGGAAAAAATCAGGTCGCTGACGCCCAGTTCGGTGCCTTCGCTGGTGTGCCTGACCAACTCAGGCTCGGTCAGCGCATTGGCAGCATGCTCGCGTACGTAATACCCGGAGCGTGCACGGGCCTGAATCAGGCCTTTGTCTTCCAGCAGGTAATACGCTTTGAAGACGGTGGCGGGGCTCACCGAATAGGTGCGACTGGCAACCCTGACGGAGGGGACTTTCTCACCGGCGGGCAACACGCCGCTGCGAATCATTTCCGAAATGTCGGCGGCGAATTTTTCGTAGCGTTTCATAGAAGGCATCGGGGCAAATGATGCCTGCATCATGAGTGAAAACCGCCTTTGCAAACAGGGGCAAGTTATCCTGGAAAAAGCATATCAGCTGCGCCGTGCCGCTATTGGGCAGGCATCTGCGTCTTGAACCCCTCAAACGGATGGGGCTATGATGCTCGCGTCCTGCGACCCATCGAAGGAATCACTTTTGTCCCGTTCCAGCTGGCTGCCTACGCCGCCTTAGCGCTTCGCCCCCTCGCCACACCCTGACTGCCACTGACTGCGGTCACCTGTCGCTGTGTCCGTTTTACGGTCGCCGCCACCTCAACCTACTCATTCGAAAACCGATGCACACGCATGTCCGGCACTCGCTGCTGCGCGTCCTGCTGTGCTCGACACAGGTATTTCCATGCTCGAAAAAATCAAAGCTACGTGGTTTTCCAACGTCCGGGCCGATGTTCTGGCCGGGCTTGTCGTTGCACTGGCCCTGATTCCAGAGGCCATTGCGTTCTCCATCATCACAGGGGTAGACCCGAAAGTCGGGCTTTACGCTTCGTTCTGTATCTGCGTGGTCATTGCTTTCGTGGGCGGCCGCCCGGCGATGATTTCCGCAGCCACAGGGGCGATGGCACTGCTGATGGTGAACCTGGTGAAAGAGCATGGTCTTCAGTATTTGCTGGCCGCCACGTTACTGTGCGGCGTGCTGCAGATTGTTGCGGGGTATTTGCGCCTCGGAGAACTGATGCGCTTTGTTTCACGATCAGTGGTGACCGGCTTTGTGAACGCGCTGGCGATTCTGATTTTCATGGCCCAACTGCCAGAGCTGACCCACGCGACCTGGCCGGTCTATGCGATGACGGCGGCGGGCCTGGCGATTATCTATCTGTTTCCGCGCCTGCCATTGCTGGGCAAACTGCTGCCGTCGCCGCTGGTGTGCATTCTGCTGCTCACGGCAATGTCCATTTATATGGGCCTTGATGTGCGAACAGTCGGTGACATGGGCGCAATGCCTGACAGCCTGCCGGTGTTCATGTGGCCGGACGTTGCGCTGAATCTCGACACGCTGTTGATCATCCTGCCGTACTCCGCGGCGCTGGCGGTGGTGGGCCTGCTTGAGTCGATGATGACCGCAACCATTGTCGATGATCTGACCGATACCGCCAGCGACAGGAATCGTGAGTGCAAGGGGCAGGGCATTGCCAATATCGCCAGTGGTCTGATCGGCGGCATGGCCGGTTGCGCGATGATCGGCCAATCAATGATCAACGTAAAGTCGGGTGGCAGAACGCGTCTCTCGACCCTCAGCGCGGGCTTGCTGCTGTTGATCATGATGCTGTTTCTGGGCGACTGGCTGGCGCGTATTCCGATGGCGGCGCTGGTGGCGGTGATGATCATGGTGTCGATCAGTACGTTCAGTTGGGAGTCGATCCGCAACCTTAAACAGTACCCGCTCTCGACCAATATCGTGATGGTCGTGACGGTGATCGTGGTGGTCGCCACCCATAATCTCGCCTACGGCGTGCTGGTGGGTTCTCTGCTGGCCGCGATGTTCTTTGCCAGCAAGATCGCCCGTTATCTCGACGTCACTTCGCGCCGAGACCCCGAGTACAGCCACCGCACTTATTACGTGACCGGTCAGGTGTTCTTCGCTTCTGCCGAGCGCTTCATGGCGTCCTTCGACCTGCGCGAAAACGTCGAAACACTCGCCATTGATCTGCGCGAGGCGCATTTCTGGGACATCACTGCGGTTGCCGCGCTGGACAAGGTGGTGCTCAAGTTGAGGAGGGCGGGTATCAGCGTGGACGTTGTAGGTATGAACCGGGCGACGGCTACGCTGGTGGATCGGTTTGGCGTGCACGACAAACCGGACGCTATCGATTCGTTGATGGGGCATTGATCCGCAGGTTCGGGTCAGCAGGGTCAGGCCGGGATTTCCAGGCGGATCACCGACCCGCCGCCAGGCCTGTTGCGCACCCCGATAGTGCCGTCATGCTCGAGGCAAATAGCCCGGGCGATGGACAGGCCAAGGCCGCTGCCTCCCGAATAGCGTGCCCGCGAACGTTCGGCGCGCCAGAAACGGTCGAACACCTGCTCGAGGTTTTCCGAGCCGAAGCCGGGCCCGCGGTCGGAGACGGTCAGTTCCATGCTACGTGCGCGGGCCCTGCCGACAATCAGCAGTTCTCCGCCCATCGCCGAATAGCGCAGCGCATTATCGACGAGAATATTGACCACCTGGCCGATCCGGTCACGGTCGGCGGTGACGGTCAGTCGTTGGGGGATGTCGATGGTCACGACAACGCCCGCTTCATCGAGCTGTGCGGCAAACCAGCTCAGGCGTTCGGCCACCAGTTTCTCAAGGGAAAATACCGTCTTGTCCAGAGTCAACTGGCCAGCGCTGGCCAGCGAGAGAAGGTGCAGATCGCTCACCAGTTTGTTCAACTGGTTAAGTTGGCGGTGGACCATTTCCAGTTGTGCCAGATCGCGCGGGAACACTTCATCGATCATGCCCTGAATGCGCCCCATGGCCGCGTTCAGTGGCGTGCGCAGTTCATGGGCGATCATCGCGCTGGACTCGCTGACCTCCAGTTCGTAACGGCCCAGTTGGGTAGTCATGGTGTTGAAGTCGCTGACCAGCGCCTGTAGCTCGTCCGGGTCTTTGTCGCTCATGGGCAGGCGCGTCTTGAAGTCACCCTGGGCGACCTGACGCGCGCCCTTGGCAATCGAAGAGAACTGGCTGGAAAGCGGGCGGGAGAACAGAAAGCCGAAAAAAATGATGATCGGGATGGCCATCATCACCAGCGCTGCCAATACCCACCACTCCTTGTTGGCGATGCCCGGCAGCAGGTTTTCGATCGGGTAATACTCGAAGAACAACTCGCGAAGCTTGACCATGTCCATGGCAGGTTCGGCCTGCAACCGTATGAACTCCGTGCGCACATCGACTGGCATTGCCTGCAATGTGAGCCAGTCAGACACCGTGACGTGCAGCCACATGCAGAACGCGATCACGATGACTGCGCCGACGGCCAGCATGCTCATGCGCATGCCGACCCAGTGCCATAAAGGTTTCTGCCGGTGTCTGAAGAAACGTCGCATGAGGCTCACCTGAATCGATAGCCGACAGAGCGGACAGTCACCAGCACATTATCCACGCCGTGAATTTCGAGTTTGCGACGCAGATTGTGCACGTGTGCATCGACAACCCTGGCCAGCGCCTCGCTGTCGGGCAGGCAGATTTCCAGCAATTCTTCGCGGGTGAAGGCTTTGGAGGGTGTTTTCAGCAAGGTCGAAAGGATCTTGAACTCGGTGGGTGTCAGGTCGAGCAGTGTGTCTGTGCCCTCGCGTCCTTCAATGATGGCGGTGACTGCATCCAGGTCCACCAGCAGGTTCTGGTAACGCAAATGGCGGTCGTTACTGGCGTTCTGCTGGGAGCGGCGCAGTACCGCGTGCACACGGGCCACCACTTCCTTGGGGTTGTAGGGCTTGACCACGTAATCGTCAGCACCGTAGCGCAATGCGCCGAGCTTTTCCGGTTCGTCGCCCATGGCCGTGACCATGATCACCGGTGTGTCGCTGCAACGGCGCACCGCCGACAGCACGTCCGTACCACTGACCAGCGGCAGCATGACGTCCAGCAGAATCAGGTCGGGTTTCCACTGGCGATGCATATCGATACCGCGCTGCCCGTTTTCGGCCAGCCCTACGCTGAACCCGTCACGACGCAGATAAGCCTCGAGAATGCTGGCGCTGTCGGCATCGTCTTCGACGATCAGAATGCGTTTTCCTGACACAAGAATGCCTCTTGATCAAATCTTGATAATTCACGAACGGTTTATTGAAAGTCGACGTTCAGGATTGCGTCCAGAGCCCACTGTCGCGGACAGATCCTATGCTGATGAGTACACCGCTGTCCAAGCGTATCCGCAACCTCGGATGCTGTTGCCTGGCTATGCTGCTGAGCCTGGTTTTTTCGGGTTGCTCGTTGATTCCCGAGTATCAGCGCCCGGCCTTGCCGGTTCCTGCAAACCAGTTGTCTGCTGTCGTCCCGGCCGGTGAGGCGTCCATTGCCATCGCGCTGACTGCGGACGAAGAAGCGCTGGCTGCCGAGCTGTCGCCAAAGGGTGAATTGCGGGCTCTGTTGCAATCAGCCCTGACGTTCAATCGCGATTTTCGCGTGGCGCTGCTGAGGGTGGACGAAGCCAGGGCGATGCGCGGCATAACCCGTGCCGATCGTTTTCCGACAATTGCCGCAGGCGTCCAGCGTAACCGCCAGCACTTCGATAATGCGGCTGCCGATGAGCGTTATGGTCAGGACATTTCCATAGCATCGGTGGGCGTCTCGGACTTTGAGCTGGATTTTTTTGGGCGCGTGCGCAGCCTGTCCGAGGCCGCGCGGCATGATTATCTGGCCAGCACGTATGGCCAGCAGGCGGCGCGCAGTGCGCTGGTTGCCGAAGTGGCTCGCGCCTGGCTGGCCGAGCGTCTGGCTGCCGCCGTGCAGCAGGATGCGCAGACCGTTCATGACGCCCGGCTGATGCTGGCAAAGGCCGCCGAAGAGCAGCAGCGCCAGGGTGCCATTTCACTCGACGATCTGATGGCGCAGCGCCTTGAAACCTTGACTGCACAGCAGCAGGTACAGGATGCGCTAAGCGATCACGCGAACGCTTCCCAGGCTTTGCTGCTGCTCACCGGCTACTCGGCAGTATTGCCAGCCACCACGCCGGAAACGCCAGCGCTGACCGCCGCGCTGGTCGAGACACCGGCCTGGCTGTCGAATCTGCCGTCTCAGCGTCTGCTTGAGCGTTTTGATATTCGTCAGCGCGAAGAAGCACTCAAGGCCAGCAACGCCAATATCGGTGCCGCCCGTGCTGCATTCTTTCCGTCCATAAAACTCAGTACCAGCGTAGGCCTGCAAAGCGACAGTCTGCGCACGCTGTTCAGCAATGGCAGCGGTACCTGGCTGTTCTCCCCGCAACTGAACCTGCCGTTGTTCGACGGCGGGCGTAATCAGGCCAACCTGGATCTGGCGCATGTGCGCCAGCAGATCGCGGTCGCCGAGTATGAAAAAGCCATTCAGAACGCCTTCCGTGAAATGGCCGGTGTGCTGACCCGTCGTCAGCAGGCCCTGGGCCATGTTCGCAACGAGATCGAGCGCGTCGCGCTGGTGCAGGAAAAAGTGCGCCGCCTGTCTTTCGAGCTCAATGCCGGTGCTGCCGAACGCACGGCATTGCTGGGCTCCACCATCCGTATCGCCGAAGCCGATGCAGCCGGTCGCAAGTCACTCGATGAGCTGCAACAAAACCGGATCGACCTGTTTCGAGTGCTTCGCGGCGCAGAACCGACAACCCCACCTCAATCCTGAATGAAACCGGAGTATCACCATGAGTCCTGAAATCGCTCGTCCTCACGTTCGTCCTGCACTGCTCAAGCCTGCGCTTGGCGTGTTGATCGCCTCAGTGGCCATGACACTGGTCGGTCAGGCCTGTGCTCAGGACAGCGCGTCCACGCAAAGCCAGTCCATTTTCGGCGACAGGTTCAACGTCAATTTCGGCCTCGGCATGGCCGTGCTGCCACGCTACATGGGGGCCGATGAATACCGCAGTCAGGTGTTGCCGATGCTCACTGTCCAGCGCGGCATCTTTTTTGCGGATACCGCACGGGGAGTGGGGCTGCAATGGCAGTCCGATTCCGGGTTCGGGGCCAGCGCAGCGCTCAACTACGATTTCGGCCGTACCGAGAAAAACAGTACAAACCGCCCTGGTTCCAATGAGCTCATAGGGATGGGCACCGTCAAGGGTGCAACGGTTGGCGACTTCATGATCTCTCAACAGGTCACACCGTGGTTGTCGGCCAGTGCCGAGGCCGAACTGCGTGTGGCCGGTGAAAAGCGTGGCAACCGTTACCGCTTGGGTTTTGAGGGCATCGCCTACCACAGCCAGACCGATACGGTGACGCTGGATATCGATGCGCATGCCGGTGACGGCCGTTACAACCAGACCTACTTCGGTGTGAGCCCGATCCAGAGCCAGCGCACCGGCTTTTCCAGGTTCACGGCAGACAGCGGGATTTACGCGTACTCGGCTGCGCTCGCCTGGCAGCACACCTTTGATGCCCACTGGTCAACCGTTGCAAGCGTCGGGGTGACTCACTACACCGATCAGACCCGCGGCAGCCCGCTGGTCGAGACCGATGCCGAAGGCAGCGGTTTGATTGCCTTGAACTACGCCTTCTAAAGGGGTGAAGCCTGCCATGCGATTACATCCCGATGGGTTTCCTGATCTACAGCGATGTGTTTTACACGCTTGCAGTATCGTAATGATCGCCCTGATGGTCAGTGGGTGCAGCGATAAGCATACGGCCAGCGTCTCGGCCATCCGTGCCGTCAAGGTTGAAGCTGCACGGGCAGGAGAGGGAACCACGGTGCGCTTTATCGGCACCGTTCGGCAGCAGGAGCGCGCCAGTCTGGCGTTTGAATCGGCAGGCACCCTGACAGAGCTGCGGGTCGACATTGGCGATACCGTTGAAAAGGATCAGGTGCTCGCCAGCATTGACCGACAGCCTGCGCAGCTGCGTCTGCAAGAGGCGCAGGCCAGCTTGCGTCTGGCCAGAGCGCAGGCGGTTGAACGTGAGCTTAATTATCAGCGTCAGAAGCGTCTGCTCGCGGCAGGCAGTGTCGCCCAGAGTGTGGTCGAGTCGGCCCTGGCATCCAGTGAACAGGCCAAGGCCGAGCAGGTCCGGGCCCAGGCCGAACAGGCTCTGGCCCATCGCGAGCTGGACCGCACCCGGTTGATCGCACCCTTTGCCGGGCGCGTAGTCGCACGGCATGCACAGCCGCGTACCGTGTTGCCCGCCGGGCAAGTGGTGCTGGACATCGAATCCGCTGCCGGGCAGGAGGTGGTGGCTGCTGTTCCGCTGGCACTTGCCGAAACGCTCAAACCTGGTGACCTGGCCAGAGCCTCAAGCACGGCAGACGGCACTTCAGGGTTTGATCTGGCACTTGAAGGCATCTCACCCCGTGCCGATGACGGGCTGGTCAGAACGGCTGTGTTTCGTGTGTTGCGGCCTGCCAGTAGATTGCCCAGCGGCGTCACGCTGCTGGTGCAGATGCATCCCGATACCGGCACACAGCCCTTGTCGGTCCCGGTCCAGGCGTTGTGGATGGGCACCGGCAGCAACGCCGCCGAGGTCTTTGTTTACCAGCCAGGCGGAACAGTCGCCATCCGCTCTGTTTCGCTGGGTACGGTTAAAGATGGCCGGGCGTTGATCGCCAGCGGCCTGGCTGTCGGGGAGCGAGTGGTCACTGCCGGCGCTGCTTTCCTGCAGGACGGCGAGACCGTCACTCTGTTTCAGCCTGGCACACGTTTGACCGGGGGCACGCAATGAGTCTTACCTACCGCGCAATGAGCGCGAGCCGCCTGACCCTGTTTGCGGCCTTCCTTGTTTTGCTCGCCGGTGTCGCGACCTTTTTGGGGTTTCCGTCGCAGGAAGAGCCTTCGGTGACGGTTCGCGACGCACTGGTCAGCGTATCCCTGCCAGGACTCTCCACCGAGCGGACGGAAGAGCTGCTTGCCAGGCCACTCGAAGAGCGGATCCGTGAACTGGCCGAGATCAAGAACATTGTCACCACGGTCCAGCCAGGCCGGGTGATTGTGCAAGTCACGGCGTATGACTCCATCAAGGACCTGGGGCTGCTGTGGCAACGACTCCGGGCGAAGGTCAGCGAAACGAACGGCGTTTTCCCGGCTGGCACCCAAGGGCCCTTTGTGGACGATGATTTCGGTCGCGTGGCAGTGGCTTCCGTTGCGTTGACGGCGCCGGGTTTTACCATGAGCGAGATGCGTGCGCCGATAAAACGCCTGCGCAATCAGCTTTATGAGCTCAAGGGTGTCGATCAGGTCGAGCTGTATGGCCTGCAGGACGAGCGAATCTACCTCGACTTCGATCACCAGACCCTGGCGGCAGCCGGGCTTTCGCCACAACAGTTGCTCCAGCAATTGCAAAACCGCAACCTGATCGCGCCGGGAGGCAACCCGGTCATCGGGCAACAGAGCACCACGCTCTCGGTCAGCGGCGAGGTGCTGTCGCTGGATCAGCTTCGTCAGTTTCCCGTGCAGTTGCCTGGCGGACAGATGGTAGCGTTGCATGACCTGACCCGAATATCGGTGAGCCCTGTCGACCCGCCGGAAACCGAAGCGATCTATCAAGGGCAGGATGCTGTGGTGCTGGCCGTTTCGATGCAGCCCGGGCTCAATGTCCAGACGTTCGGTGCCGCTCTGCGCAAAAAGCTCGGTGAGCTGGAACAACAACTTCCAGCGGGTTTTACCCTGCACATCGTGACGTTTCAGTCCAGCGTGGTTCAGCACGAAATGAACAAGATGTATCACGTCATGGCCGAAACGGTCGTTATTGTGATGTGTGTGGTCATGCTGTTTCTGGGCTGGCGTACCGGCCTGGTGGTCGGGGTGATTGTGCCGCTGACCATCCTGAGTACATTGCTGGTCATGCGCTCGCTGGGGATAGAACTGCAGACGGTGTCGATTGCCGCGATCATCCTGGCCCTCGGCTTGCTGGTGGACAATGGCATTGTCATCGCCGAGGACATCGAGCGGCGTCTGCACGCCGGGGAGGACCGACGGCGGGCCTGTGAGGAAGCCGGGCGTACGTTGATGATCCCCTTGCTGACCTCGTCACTGGTCATTGTGCTGGCTTTTTCGCCGTTCTTTCTGGGGCAGACCAGCACTAACGAATACCTGCGTTCGCTGGCGATTGTGCTCGCCACCACGCTGATCAGCTCGTGGCTGCTCAGCATCACCGTGACGCCCCTGTTATGCTTTTACTTCGCCAAGGCACCGGCAGTCTCAGGTGCGACTGACAACGCCGATGAGTATGCATCGGTGTTCTATCGAGGCTATCGAAAAGTCATCGAGAGTCTGCTGAATCACTCCTTGATCTTCATCGCCAGCATGCTGGGATTGCTGACAGTTGCGGTCGTCGTGCTGACCCAGGTGCCTTATGACTTTCTGCCCAAGTCCGACCGCATGCAGTTCCAGATTCCGCTGGTGCTGGAACCCGGCAGCAGCTCGCGTGCCACGTCTCAGGCCGTGCGCGATATCAGTCAGTGGCTGAGCAGCGATCAGGACGTCAAACACAGCATCGGCTATGTCGCCAATGGCGGACCGAGAATTGTTCTGGGTCTCAATCCGCCTCTGCCTGCGCCGAATATTGCCTACTTCACGGTCAGTGTGCGTGACGGTGCCAACCTCGATGCAGTCATTGAGCGAACCCGGCATTTCATCCTGACTCAGCACCCCGAAGTCGAAGCGCAGCCCAAGCGGTTTTCCATGGGCACCACCGAAGCCGGGATTGCGGTCTACCGGGTCATTGGTCCTGACGAAAAAGTGCTGCGAAATATTGCCCGCAAAATCGAGCAAGCCTTGTCGGCGTTGCCCGGAACCCTGGACGTACATGATGACTGGCGTACCCGGCTGCTGCGTTATGACGTAGTCGTCGATCAGTACAAGGCGCTGCATGCCGGTGTTTCCACTCAGGACATCGCGCAAGCTCTGCAACTGAGGAACACCGGGCTGTCTGTGTCATCGTTGCAGGATGGTGAAACGGCTGTGGCGATTGTGGCTCGTGAGCAGGGCACATCGATTACGCCTGCCAATGATCTGGACAGTACGTTGATTTACCCGGCTTCCGGGGCGGCGCCGCTGATGTTGTCCGCCATCGCGACGGTCGAGCCCCAGGCCGAGGCATCGACCATTCAGCGCCGCAATCTGGAGCGTGCGATCACTGTGGTTGGACACAACCCGTCGTTGACCGCCACCTCGATCATTGAGCATCTGGCACCACAGATTGCGACGCTCAACATGCCAGCGGGGTATCGCATCGAACTGGGTGGCGAAATAGAGGATTCGGCCGAAGCCAACCAGGCGCTTCTGCAATACATGCCGCACGCGCTGGTGGCGATGCTGTTGTTGTTCGTGTGGCAGTTCAATTCGTTTCGCAAGTTGCTGATCGTCATCTCCAGTGTGCCCTTTGTGCTCATCGGCGTGTCGTTGGCGCTGGTGCTGACCGGATACCCGTTCGGCTTCATGGCGACGTTCGGGCTGCTGTCGCTGGCCGGCATCATTGTCAACAACGCGGTGCTATTGCTCGAACGCATCGAGGTTGAGCGCGGACACGGGCTGTCGGTTCGTGAGGCGGTGGTCAACGCAGCGATCAAGCGTTTGCGGCCGATCGTGATGACCAAACTGACCTGCATCATCGGCTTGGTCCCACTGATGCTTTTTGCCGGCCCGCTCTGGGAGGGTATGGCAATCACGATCATGGGCGGGCTGGCGTTGGGCACGCTGGTGACGCTGGGCTTGATCCCGATTCTGTATGGGCTGCTGTTTGACACGTTCGAACGCTGGCGTACCGCGAGTTGACTCATGACGGCCGTTGTTTGTGTAAGGTATGGTCCTGAACACCTCGACGAACCGAACACAAGGACGGAACAACATGCGCTCATTCTCCCGCTCGCCACTGGCCGCTCATCTCGCCCTGGCACTTGCGTTGACAGCTCTGGCACCAGCGGCCATGGCCGAACCGCACAAGGCGATTCAGGCCGATGCCGAGCAATACAAGGACGAAGCCTTGAAGCTGCTGGAGCGTCTGGTGAACATCGATTCAGGCTCCGGGTATGTACCGGGCCTGACCAAAGTCAGTGACATCGCGATTGAGGAACTGAAAAAGCTCGGTGCCACCATCGAACTCGTTCCGAATACGCCCGAGGCCAGCAATCATGTAGTCGCTACCCTGAAAGGCACCGGCAAGGCGAAGATTCTGCTGATGGCACACATGGACACCGTGTTCAAGGAAGGCTCTGCGGCCGAGCGTCCGTTTCATATCAAGGATGGTCGTGCCTATGGCCCTGGTGTGATGGATGACAAGGGCGGCATTGTGGCGGCCATCTACGCATTGAAGGTTCTGCACAACCTGAAATTCACCGACTACGCGCAGATCACGGTGTTGCTCGACGCCAGCGAAGAAACCGGTTCAGGTGTCGCTACCGAGCTGATCAAGAAAACCGCGAAGGAGCATGACGTGACGCTCAACCTGGAACCGGGTCGTCCTGCCGATGGTCTGGTGGTGTGGCGCAAGGGTTCTGCGACGGCACTGGTCGAGGTCAAGGGCAAAGCCTCGCACGCGGGCGTTGCGCCGGAACTGGGGCGTAACGCTGCCACCGAGGTTGCGCATCAGATCCTGCAACTCGGCAAACTGGGCGATGAGGAGAAGAAAACCACCGTCAACTTTACCGTGCTCAAGGCGGGGGACCGCACCAACGTGATTCCTGATCAGGCCAGCGCCAAGGCCGATGTGCGTGCGGCAGTGCCGGAAGAGTTCGACCGCGTCGAGCAGGACCTGGCCAGGGTGTCGGCCAACAAACTGGTGCCTGACACCGAGGTCAAGACCAGTCTGGTCCGTGGCTTGCCGCCAATGCCGCAGACCCCGCAGTCCGATGCATTGGTCGCGATGGCACAGGGCATCTACGGTGAACTGGGGCGCACCCTGACCATCGAGGGCAGCGGCGGGGCGGCTGACTCAAGTTTGTCTGCCAGCGTAGGAACGCCAACACTGGATGGTTTCGGCATCGTCGGTGGCAACATCCATACGCCTGAAGAGTACGCCGAGGTGGGCAGTGTCGCGCCACGGATCTATCTGCTGTCGCGGATGATCATGAAGTTGTCCGGGCAACCGTGATTCGAAAGGCCTCCCGCGCAGAGTAATGAGAAGTGTTTTCCGTACGCTTCTCGTTCCTCGCGCTCCGCATTGGAACAATAAGCAGTTAGATTGTGTATAACGATGAGCGCAAGGCGCGGGAGGCTCTAGAGTCCATAACGCGCTTTTAAACAGATACAAGACTGCAGCGCCCCCAATAGTGCATACAACGGGAGGCGGCTGGAATAGCAGTTCATTGTCGGGTATTTGCCGACAACTAGTTGTTATGGCCCATCCCGTGTTTACTCATGCGCCACATTGCAGGGTTTGACCGATAACCTGCAGCCTCTTTATTTACACCTTAGCGATACAGAAAGACCGTCGTTGCGGCTCCAGAGCCTTGGAGGATCAGCGTGCTTTCACCTATTTGCTTTAAACCATGGCCATTTTATCAGTGCGTCCGCTGCCTTGGCGCGAGCCGGTTTTCGTGTGCTAGCCGATTAGCATTTCTGCATATATTTAATTATGACCTTAATGCTATGCCGAAAAGATACGCTGTCGCCTATCAAAACTAAGCACACGATCCTTTGATGCGGGCTAGAGGTCGGTACTGTCAAAATCAATTTCAAAAAAAGTTCAACAAATCGGATACAGGGTCGATACAAATATTTGACGCCATGATGATGGCGTTCTAATATTGCCCACCTTTTGATATCAATATGCTACTGCAAGGACGCACCGTGTACCCTCATGCTCCCAGAGTGGCCCTGCTGCTCATGCTCGCCATTGCGCCGTTCCCCTTGCTTGCAGCCAGCCCTCCCGCCAGTTTGCCAGGCGAACAAGACCTCATTCGTGATCGTCAGGATCGCTTGCTCGAAGAGCAACGCCGTCGTCTTGAAGACCTCAAGGACCTGCCGGGCAAACAAGCTGCACCCGCGGTACCAGGCGCGCCTGCCGACACCCGCTGCTTCACCATCCAGCGTATAGAGCTCAAGGGCGCTGATTCACTGTCGCCCGCCGAGCGTGATGAGCTGATCGCGCCGTATCAAGGCAAGTGCCTTGGCGTCGCCCAGCTCAACGAGTTGCTGAAAGTCATCACCGATCACTACCTCGAAAAAGGCCTGGTGACGACTCGCGCCTATCTGCCGCAACAGGACCTGTCTACAGGCGACCTGCAAGTGCTGGTCATTGAAGGCAAGCTGGAGCATCTGCGTGGCGATGCTGCCAGCGGTCTGTCGGCGCGTGAGCTGGCCATGACCTTTCCCGGCAAGGAGGGCGAGATGGTCAACCTGCGCGAAATCGAGCAGATGGTCGATCAGCTCAACCGTCTGCCGTCCAATCAGGCGCAGATGGAACTGACCCCCGGCCAGGTCGTCGGCGGCAGCGATGTGGTGGTCAAGAACACTCCACAAAAACCGTGGCGGGCCAACCTGTCGCGTACCAACGAGGGGCAGCGCAGCACCGGTGAGCAACAATGGAACGCCGGGCTTGAATGGGACAATCCGCTGGGGCTGGCCGATCAGTTCAGCCTGCGCGGCGGCCACGACGCGATCAGCGACCGGCAGAAAGCCTCGCGCAATGCCTCGCTTGCCTACAGTTTGCCCTGGGGCTGGTGGACATTCAGCTATCTGTACAACACCAGCGAATACCGTTCGGTGGCCCAGGCCTCGAACATCAACTTCAAGCAGGACGGCGACAGCCAGAACCACCAGTTCAAGGCCGAGCGGGTCGTGTACCGCGACGCGCTGAGCAAGACCTCGCTCAATGCCGGTTTGTCCTACCTTCGCACCAACAATTATGTAGAAGACAGCAAACTGGCGCTCAGCAGCAACCGCATCACCGAGGCGCAGTTCGGCATCAACCACGGTCGACGGGTCGGTTCGGCGTTCATCAACATCGACCTGGGCATGCAGCAGGGCATCGGCGCGCTGGATGCGCAGGGTAGCCATGATCCTGGCCCGGGCCAGGCCGATGCGCGTTATCGCAAATACACCGGCACCCTTAGCTACCTGCACCCTTTTCAGCTGTGGGGCGAGAACCTGAGCTTCACCAGCCTGGCCACCGGGCAGCGCAGCGAAGATGTGTTGTTCAGCTCGCAACGTACCAGCCTGGGCGGGTCGTCGTCGGTGCGCGGTTACAAGGATGAGTTTCTGTCTGGCGACAGCGGTGGCTACTGGCGCAATGAAGTACGCCTGACCCGCCCGGTCACGCTGGACTGGCTGCGCCCGGTGTTCGCCGAATATGGCGCTGCTGCCGGTTACGACCAGGGCGTGATCCGCAACGACCGTTACAACGGCGACCAGCATGGCCGCTTGTCGAGCAACTCGTTCGAGCTGTTTACCCGAGGCCAGCACGTTGCTGCCTCGGTGACTTTTGCGCATTCCCTGGAACGTCCGGATGTGATCGAGCGCGAAGCGCCGATCTATTTCCGTATGGACTTTTTCCTCTAACCACACCGTATTCAACCTACCTGTTCCGAGGTCATTTACATGGACGTTCACCAACTGGCTCTGCTTGCTCGTCAGCCTTCTGCTGTGCTGATTGAGCGCCAGTCCTTTTGGGGAATGCCCAAACGCGGCCTCGCGCTGATTCTGGCCAATGCCCTGTTCTGGCAGCCGCTGCTGGTTCAGGCCGAAGGCATCGTGGTCAGTGGGCCGAATACCAGCCTGAGCCAGGCGGGCAATGGCGTGCCTATCGTCAACATTGCCACGCCCAATGCCACCGGCCTGTCGCACAACCAGTTCCAGCAGTACAACGTCGACAGTCAGGGCGTCATCCTCAACAACTCCACGAACCAGACCCAGAGCACCCAACTGGGCGGCATCATCGTTGGCAACTCCAACCTGCGCGGCACGGCCGCTACCACCATTCTTAACGAAGTGGTTGGGGCCAACGCCAGCCAGCTCAGGGGCTATACGGAAGTGGCCGGGCAGGCGGCACGTGTCATCGTCGCCAACCCCTACGGCATCAGTTGCAACGGTTGCGGTTTCATCAATACCCCGCAGGTCACGCTGACCACCGGCAAACCGGTGCTGGATGCCAACGGGCAGTTGCAGCGTTTCAATGTGCAGGGCGGCAGCATATCCATCGATGGCGTGGGGCTGAACGCAGACAACGTCGACCAGTTCGACATCATCACCCGCAGCGCGAAGATCAATGCCGAGCTGCACGCCAAGCGCCTCAACATCATTACCGGTCGTAACGATGTCGATGCGCAGACCCTCAATCCCACGGCCCTGCCTGACGACGGCAGTGCCAAACCGGAACTGGCCGTCGACAGCTCGGCGCTGGGCGGTATGTATGCCGGCGCGATCCGTCTGGTGGGCACCGAGGCGGGCGTTGGCGTCAGGCTGGCTGGCGATCTGGCGGCCAGTGGCGGCGATATCCAGATTGATGCCAACGGCCATTTGAGCATGACGCAGACCGCGGCAAGCGGCGCTGTCACGGCCAGGGCCAGCAGTGCCGAAGTCAACGGCCCGGTCTATGCGGGGTCGTCATTGACCATGAGCACCGCGGGCGATCTCACCACTCGGCAGAACGTCGCCGCACGCGATGCGCTGAGCCTTTCCGCAGGCGGACAACTCAACAACTCGGCGGTGATCGAGGCGGGCGTCAATGCCGACAACAGCCGCAATGGTTCGGGTGATGTAACGCTGTCTGCCAACGGGTTGACCAATAGCGGCAGCATCACCGCCAGTCGCGCCTTGCAGGCCACCATTACCCAGACCCTGAACAACCAGGGTGCCACACTGAACGGGCAGTCCAGCACACGCATCGTGGCCACAGCCGTCGACAATCGTCAGTCAGGCCGAATTCTGAGCCAGGGCGGCACTGTCGATATCAACGCGTCTCAGGTGCTCAACAGCCAGAGCGGGCTGATCAGCAGCAATGGCACTATGACCATCACTGCGGGGTCGCTGGACAACAGCCAGCAAGGCAAGCTGTTCAGCAGCAGCGCTTTGTCCGCTCGTATTTCCGGGCCGTTGCTCAACCAGCTGGGGCTTATCAGCGCCAATGGCGATCTGCTGCTCAACGCGGCAAGCGTGGACAACCGCAACGCGGAAATCTCCAGCCTCGGCAGCCTGACCTCGACCGTCAGCCAGTTCGACAACCGCGAAAAAGGCCGTCTGCTGGCCAACGGCGCGTTGCAGTTGACGTCTGACCACCTGAACAACCAGAACGGCTCGGTAGCAGGGCAGCAGGGCGTACAGCTGAACCTGGGGCAACTGACCAATACCGGCACCGGCAGCGTTTACGGCAAAAACAGTCTGAACCTGGCCGTCAGCGGCGCGTTGAACAATGACCAGGGCACACTGCGCAGCGACGGCACCCTGGATATGCGTGCGGCGTCCCTGAGCAATAACACCGGCAGCGTGACCAGTGCCAGCACGGCGTCAGTCAGCACGAGCGGTGCGGTGGTCAGCCGCGGCGGGCAGATCCTAAGCGATTCAACGCTGACACTGACCAGCGCCAGCCTGGACAACAGCCAGAGTGGTCGCATTGCCGGTAACGGTCTGGCACTCACCACCGGTACCTTCGATAACCATCAGGACGGTCGCCTGACCAGTACCGGCGCACTCCAGTTGAATGCAGGGCTGGTCAACAACAGCGATGCCGGTCGTATCGCCAGCGCCATGGCGCTGACCGCTGTGGTCACCGGCCTGAATCAGACCAACGACGGTCGTCTGTATGGCAACAGCGATGTCAGCCTCGACCTGAGCAACGGCCTGCTGACTAACCAGGGCGGCCTGATCAACGCGCCGGGCCAGTTGCTGCTGAAAAACCTGAACGTGGTCAACAACCAGAGCGGTGAAATCTCCAGCGCCAATGGCTTCACGCTGGCCGCGACCACGCTGGATAACACCGAAGGTTCGGTGATCAGCGACAAAGCCTTGATCGTGCGTGTCGCCCAGTTGCTGACCAACCTGCGCGGCCTTATTTCCGCCACCGGTGTCGAGCTGAGTGCCGCGACGCTGGACAACCGCAACGCGGAGCTCTCCAGCCTTGGAGAGCTGACCGCAACCGTCGGCCAGTTCGATAACAGTGGCAAAGGCCGTTTACTGGCCAATGGTGCGTTGCTGCTCAACGCCGACAGCCTGAACAACCAAAGCGCTGGTGCCGTTTCCGGCCAGCAGAGCGTGCAGTTGAACGTCGGGCAACTGATCAACACGGGCGGTGGCAGCGTCTACGCCAAAAACAGTCTGGGTCTGAAAGACACGGGCGTCCTCAGCAACGATCAAGGGATATTGCGCAGCGATGGCACGCTGGCGTTGAGCGCCGCTTCTCTGGGCAACACTGCCGGTAGTATCACCAGCTCCGGCAACTCGTCCCTGACGGTCGATGGTGCAGTGGTGAACCGTGGCGGGCAGATTCTCGGCGATTCAACGCTGGTGCTCACCAGTGGCAGTCTCGACAACAGCCAGAACGGGCGTATCGCCAGCAATGGTCTGACACTCACCACCGGTACGTTCGACAACCAGCAAGGCGGCCGCCTGACCAGTACCGGAACCCTCCAGCTTGATGCCGGGCTGGTCAATAACAGTGACGCCGGTCGTATCGCCAGCGCCATGGCCCTGACCGCAGTGGTCACCGCTCTGAATCAGACTAACGATGGCCGTCTGTACAGCAACAGTGACGTCAGTCTCGATTTAAGCAAAGGCGTGCTGAACAACGACGGCGGCCTGATTACCGCGCCGGGCCAGTTGCTGCTGAAAAATCTCAATGCAGTCAGCAACCGCAGCGGTGAAATTTCCAGCGCCAACGGTTTCACCCTGGCCGCGACGTCGCTGGACAACACCGCTGGCTCGGTGCTCAGCGACAAAGCGCTGATCGTGCGTGTCGACCAGTTGCTGACCAACCTGCGCGGTCTGGTGTCTGGCAACGGCATCGATCTGACGGCCAATGAGCTGAATAACAACAGCGGCAGCCTGAGTAGCGATGCCGACCTGCTGGTAAACGTCACTGGCAAGCTGTCGAGCCGCAGCGGCGAGCTGACCAGCGCCGGTAACACGACCCTGAATGCGTTGAGCCTCGATAATGCCGCTGGCCAGGTCATGGCTGACCGGTTCCTGAAACTGGTGATCACTGAAACCATCGACAATCAGGCCGGAACGCTGGGCGCAGGGCAGGGTATCGACATCGGTGCTGCGAGTCTGGACAACCGCCAGTCCGGTGCACTGGTCACAGATGGCCAACTGACTCTGAAACTGACCGGCGCGCTGGACAATCGCGCGGGTGGCAGCCTGCAAGCCAAGGGCTTGATGGACCTGTCGAGCAAGACGCTGGATAACCGTGGTGGCCGTATTGCCGCGCAAAACCTGCTGATCGTGCATAGCGACAGCGTGGATAACCGTGGCGGTTCGATTCGTGCCGAGAAAGGCCTGCAGCTGTTCGTCGATGTCCTCGACAATAGCCAGACCGGCCTGAGCGCCAGTCAAAAGGGCCTGATCAACAGCAATGCCGGTCTTGAACTGGTCGGCACGCATCTGGATAACCAGAACGGTCTGCTCAACGCCGCTGGCCTGATGCAGTTGCAGGTCGACAGCGCTCTCAACGGCAGTGGTCGTATCGCCAGTCAGGCAGACATGGTCGCCAACATCGCCAATCTGACCCAGCAGGGCGGCGAGCTGGTTGCGCAGGGCAATCTGACCCTGACCGGCAAAACCCTCGACAACCAGGCAGGCGGCCTGGTGGGCTCTACAAAAGCGCTGAAAATCGATGTTACCGACATCGACAACAAGGCCGGTGAACTGTCCAGCCAGATCGGTGTGGACATCATTGGTCAGACGCTCGACAACAGCAACGGCGGCAAGGTCCTGGCAGGTACTGCACTTGGGCTGACCGTGGCGCGCGTGATCAACCTGAATAAGGGCCTGTTGTTCGGTAACACCCTGCGTCTCGACGGTGCGCGGCTGGATAACGCAGGCGGTACGCTGGCCAGCCAGAAGGACCTGAACATCAGCCTGTCTGGCACGCTGGACAACAGGGGCGGCCTGCTCAGCAGTGAGTCGGCCATGACGGTCAGCGCTGCGTCCCTGCAAAACGCTTCGGGCAGCCTCTCCAGCGCCGATGCCTTGGGCGTCACCACCACCGGCGCTCTGGAGAACCAGGCGGGCTCCGTTACTACCGACGCCACGCTGACACTGACCAGCGCCAGCCTGGACAACAGTCAGGCGGGCAAACTGGCTGGCAAGGGCGCCACGCAGGTCACCACCGGCACGTTCGACAACAGCCAGGGCGGTCGCCTGACCAGCAGCGATACCCTGCAGTTGACGGCAGGCAAGGTCATTAACCAGAGCGCCGGACGTATTGCCAGTGCGCTGGCATTGACGGCCAGCGTCACCAGCCTCGACCAGCAGGGTGGTGAGCTGTTCAGCAACACCTCGCTGAGCCTCGACCTGAACAACGGCCAGTTGAACAATCAGGGCGGTTTGATCAACGCCCCCGACGTGTTGCTGCTGAAGAATCTTAATGGCGTGGCCAACCAGAACGGCGAAATCTCCAGCGCAAAGGCCTTTACCCTGAACGCCAACAGCCTCGATAACAGTGGCGGCAAACTGCTCAGCAGTCAGGCTCTGACGCTGATCGTCAACAAGGCGCTGAGCAACATCAAAGGTACGATTTCCGCCGCCGCGTTGAACACTCGCAGCGACAGCCTGGACAACACCGAAGGCTTGATCAGCAGCCGCGCAGCTCTGGACCTGACGGTCAATACCGCCCTGACCAACGTCAAGGGCACGCTGATTGGTGACGGCGATGTGACGCTGAGTGCCGCGACAGCAGACAACGGTCTCGGCCAGATCGCCAGCAAACAGAACCTCAACGCACAGATCGGCAGCCTTCGGCAATTGGGTGGTCAGATGCTTGCCCAAGGCATATTGACCTTGCGCGGCGACGCGCTGGACAACCGTCAGAACGGTTTCATCGGCGCAACCCAAGCCCTCGATATCAATGTCACCGACATCGATAACCGTGGCGGTGAACTGTCCAGTCAGGACGCGATTACCCTGACCGGCCAGCAACTCAACAACAGCGACAGCGGTCAGGTGCTGGCACAGAAAGCCCTGACGCTGAACGTTGCGCAGATCACCAACCGAACGAATGGTCTGCTCTCCAGTAAAGCCGGTCTGACGCTGGTGGGCAGTACGCTGGACAACACCGGTGGCGCGATCAGTGCCCTTAACGCTCTGGGTATCGACCTGTCTGCAACGCTCGATAACACTCAAGGCCTGATCAGCAATGAAGACGTCCTGACGTTGAAGGCCGCCAGCCTGACCAACACCGCAGGCAGCGTCTCCAGTGCTGGAAAACTGACCCTCGACAGCATCGGAGCAATCAGCAATCAGGGCGGCAAACTGTTGACCGATGGCGCACTGGACCTGAAAAGTGCCAGCCTCGACAACAGCCAGAAAGGCAACATCAGCGGCAAAGGCCTGCTGACCCTCAAGACCGGGAATTTCGACAACAGCCATAATGGTCGCGTGAGCAGCAGTGATCGTCTGGACCTGACGAGCGCACAACTGACCAACAGCGATGGCGGCAGCATCGGCAGCAGTCAGGCACTGACCGCCAGTGTCAGCCGCCTGAGTCAGCAGGGCGGTAGCCTGTTCAGCAACACCTCCTTGAGCCTGGACCTGAACAACGGCCAGCTGGACAACCAGGGTGGTTTGATCAACGCGCCGGGCGCACTGCTGCTGAAAAACGTCAACGAGGTTCTGAACCAGAACGGTGAAATCTCCAGCGCTCAGGCATTTACCCTCAACGCTCAACAACTGGATAACAGCGGCGGCAAACTGCTCAGCAACCAATTGCTGACCCTGCGCATCGCCCGTGCGCTGACCAACGTCAAAGGCATGATCGCCGCAGCCGGTGTCGACACCACCGCCAATACCCTCGATAACACAGGCGGCACGCTGACCAGCCGCAACAACCTGGACCTGACGGTTACTGGTCTGCTCACCAACCGCGACAAAGGCCTGATCAACGCTGCTCAGGCACTCAAGGTGGGCGCGGCCAGCCTCGATAACCAGAACGGCCAGGTGCTGGGCGGAACCAGCCTGATCCTCAACGCCACATCGATCAACAACACCGCCAAAGGCCTGATCAACAGTACCGGCACCCTGAACCTGACGGCGGGCAGCCTGGATGCCGGCAACAGCGGCGAAGTGTCGGCCACGCGCGACATGACCCTGGTACTCAATGCACTGTCGCTCAACGGCGGACGCGTGATGGGCGACGCCGGGTTGTCCATTGACATGCAAGGCAACGACCTCAACAACCTCGGCGGTTTGATCACGGCAGACGGTTCGCTGACCCTTAACCGCATTCGCGACCTGAATAACCAGTCTGGCGAGGTCTCCAGCGCACAGAGTTTCAGGTTCGATGGCCGCACCCTCAATAACAGTAGCGGCAAGCTGATCAGCAGCAACGTGCTGACAGTCAACGCGACCAACCTGCTCAACCAGAACGGTCTGATATCCGGCTGGCAGGGTCTGAACGTTTCCGGCAACCGCCTCGATAACCGTACCAACGGCACCTTGTCCAGCCGCAACGGCAACCTTGTTACAACCCTGACCGGTGAATTGCTCAACGGCGGCAACGGTGCGTTGGTCAGCCAGAACACACTGAGCGTAACCGCTGACAGCCTCGACAACAGCGGCGGCATCCTCTCCAGCGGAACCGGTCAGACCCTGACCGTCGCGGGCCTGCTGAACAACAGCCAGAACGGCCTTATCGACAGTGGTGCCGGGCTGACCATCAAAGCCAATGCCCTGAACAACGCGGCCGGTAACCTGACGGCGCAGCAGGGTTTCAGCTTCGAAGGCAGCAGCCTCGACAACAGCGCCGGTAACCTGAGCAGCAAGGCCGATATGACACTCGACCTGCTGGGCAGCCTGACCAACACCAGCGGCAAGCTGGCCAGCGGCGGTAACCTGCTGTTGCGGCGCAGCGCGGCGATCAACAACCAGGCCGGGCAACTGATCAGCCAGAGCCTGATGACCCTCAACACATCCGGGCAACTGGATAACCGCAACCGCGGCACCGTTGCTGCCAACAACACACTGAAAGTCGTCGCGGGTGGCAGTGTCCTCAACGATGCTGATGGCTTGATCTATAGCCAGAACGCCGATGCGAATTTGAATGCAGCGAGCCTCTCCAACGTTCGTGGCGCGGTCCAGAGCGTCAGCGCACTGGTTGTCGATGTCGCTGATACCGTCGACAACCAGAACGGCCGGATCATCGCGCAGAACGGCGACCTGAACCTGACCGGCGCCAACCTCTACAGTCAGGGCGGAGTACTGTCCAGCCTGCAAGGTCTGTTCACCGCGAACGTGAGCGGCGTGCTGAAAAATGGCTATGACGCCAATCGCCAGGGCGGTGTCATTCAGGCGCAACGCCTCAACCTGACCGCGCTGGGCGGCTTCGACAACTACGGCGGGCGAGTCTCCGCACGCGGCGGCGAAGCGCTGATTACTACTCCCGGCTTCGACAACCGCAACGGCGGCCTGTACGCCAAAGGCCTGGTGCGGGTCAACGGCGGCAACTTCGACAACAGCGGCGACAACGACGGCCAGATCGCTGGTGGCCAGGTCGAGCTGAACCTGAGCGGCGCACTGAACAACCGCTTCGGCATCATCGAAAGTGACAGCACCCTGGCCGTGACCGCTGCCAGTCTGGACAACCAGACCGGACAACTGCGTGCGCTGGGCGGTGGCGGCGCCACAAACTTCCAGATCGGCAACCTGTTCGACAACCGCAACGGCGCCCTGGAAAGCGCCAACAGCGACCTGACTCTCAACGCTGGCAACTTCCTCAATGGTGGCGGTTCGCTGCTGCATACGGGTAATGGCACGTTTAATATTTCTACGGCCAACGTCACCAATGCTGGCGGCAGCATTGTTACTCGCGGTGGTTTAACACTTAGTGCCGATAGCTGGACCAACAGCAACGTCATCCAGGCCGGGCGTCTGAACGTCAACGTCAATAACTTCAGCCAGACCGCCAGCGGCCAACTTCTGGCTTCCACCAGCTTCGTCGGTAGCGGCGGCAACTGGAACAATGACGGACTGATTGCCAGTGACGGCTCGCTAAGCCTCAATATCGGCGGTACATACGGCGGCAATGGCCGTCTCAGCAGCCTCGGGACGCTCGGACTGAGTGCCGCGCAAGTGAACCTCAACGCCGCTTCGACCATCGCTGGCGGCGGTGACACCACGGTTTCGGTTGGGGGGCAATTGAGCAATGTCGGCCGCCTGACTTCGGCGAGTAACCTGACCGTCAATGCAGGGAGCATCAACAACCAAGGCACGCTGGGCAGTGGTCAAGCGCTGACCGTGACCACCGGCTCGCTGGTCAATGACCGCGGGCTGATCTTCAGTGGCAACAACATGAGCCTGCGGGTCAGTTCGCTGAACAACAGCTACGCCAACATCTATAGCCTGGGTAATCTCACGATTGACCGTAACGGGCAAGGTGCCCTTGCCGACAGCATCGTCAACAGTTCTGCGTCGATTCAAAGCGACGGCAGCATGAGCCTGGCGGCGAGCACGATACAGAACATCCGTGCCATTCTGACTACCAGCAATGGCGGTGTTTATAGCGCCAAGATTGTAGAGGGGGCGTGCAACCGTGAGTTCTACAAAAACGATTGCAAAACCAGCACGCAAACACATACCTGGGACCTTACTCAGCGTGAAAAACTGGAAGTGACCGCGGCCAGTGCAGCGTCAAGCATCACCGCTGGCGGTAATATGAACATCAACGGCGGCGATCTGGTTAACCAGAGCAGCACCATTGCCACCAGCGGCAATCTCACCGCTACGCTTAACAACCTGACCAATACTGGCGTAGAGACCAGCGATACAGAAACGGTGACTGTGTACCGCAGCATGCGCACCGACAACGCCAGCATGTGGACCAAAGCCGCTAAGGACTTCACTGATAAGTACTGGCTTGGCAGCAGTGGTTATGACGCCAGCCTTACGGGTTTTCAGGCAGCATTGGCCGACTTCATTCGCATCGTCGAAACTGACATGCCCGAGCTTTACAAGGTCACACGGCTAAGCGGTGGTGATCAGAGCTATGCAGCCATTATCCAGGCTGCCGGTGCGGTCAACGTCAATGCTCAGAACAACATCAATAACAGCGTCGTACGGGTGGGTTACACCTACGTGAGCGGCGGTTCGCGCACTGACACCAGCGCTCCGGGCAGCCAATTCTCCACGCGCGTTACCGTCAATCAGCAATTGCCGCCAGACCTGGCCCAGCAACAAGTCAACCCGTTAAGCCTGCCAGGCTTCAGCCTTCCGACCGGCCAGAACGGTCTGTTCCGCCTGAGCGGGCAAAGTGGCACCGCTGTTGCTGTTGCCCAACCCGTCGGTCTGCCACAAACCTGGACGATGGGCAGCGCAGCGGTCTCCGTCGCTCAACGCGAGCAAACCGTTTCTGATGCGCAGGCAAGCACCATCCAGATCGGCTCGGTTGGCCAGATATCCAACGCCACCCGCCAGCTTGCTTCGGTGACACGACAAGGCGCTGGCGTGAGTGCCAACGCATCTGCTTTCGACACCAGCGTGCCAAACGCCGCACCCGCAGGCGGATTTGTACTACCGGGCCATACCTCTGATTCCACAGGTGTAACCAGCGTCGACAGCGTCACCGGTATCGCGACGGGCAATCAGGGAAGTGGTGCCTTGCTGCCTGTGCAAAATGCACGTTCGACAGGCTTGCCGGTTATAACTGCCACAGGATCCGGTAGCGCGACGGCCCAGGGCCGTCTGGTAACTACAACGGTCAGTAGCCCGGTCGCTGCCGCAGCAGCACAGACCGTTACCCGAGTAGAAGGGTTGCCCAGCAGCAACTTCGTTTCCAAACCACAGAAATACCTGATCGAAACCAACCCGGTGCTCACCGAACTCAAGCAGTTCATGAGTTCGGATTACCTGCTCGCAGGCTTGGGTTACGACCCGGAAGTCAGCGCCAAGCGTCTGGGTGACGGCTTGTACGAACAACGCCTTGTTCAGCAAGCCGTTGTGGCCAGAACCGGCCAGGCGTTCATCGACGGGCAAACCTCCAACGAGGCGCAGTTCAAGTACCTGATGAACAACGCCATCGCCAGCAAACAGCAGCTGAACCTGGCGGTCGGCGTATCGCTGAGTTCACAGCAAGTCGCTGCACTGACCCACGACATCGTCTGGCTCGAAGAGCACGAAGTGAATGGCGAGAAAGTGCTGGTGCCAGTGCTGTATCTGGCTCAGGCCGACAATCGCCTTGGCCCGACCGGGGCGTTGATTGCAGGTAACGACGTCTCGCTGATTGCCGGGCAAAACCTCGACAACGTCGGCACCTTGCGTGCGGCCAACAACCTGTCGGCTGCCGCTGGAAATGACCTGGTCAACAGCGGCCTGATAGAAGCTGGCAACCGTCTGGACTTGCTGGCAGGTAATGACCTGATCAACAAATCCGGGGGCATTATCGCCGGACGTGATGTGACACTGACCGCCCTGCGCGGCGATGTCATCAACGAACGTACCGTGACCAGCCATCAGAGCGCTGCGGATGATGCGACCTGGCGTAAGGATTTCGCCGACAGCTCCGCACGCATCGAAGCGGCCAACGACATGTCCCTGCAAGCCGGTCGTGATGTGAAAAACACCGGCAGCGTGTTGCAGGCTGGTCGTGATTTGAGCATCTCTGCGGGCCGCGATGTCGCTATCGACTCGGCCCAGACCGAGAACGGCCAGACACGCGGCGTGAACTCCAGTAATTCCAGCATTACGCAACTGGGCTCCACAGTCAGCGCCGGACGCGACCTGACGGCCCAGGCCGGCCGCGACATCAACGTGATCGCCAGCAGCATCGACGCCAAGCGCGACATCGCGATGGCCGCGACGGAAAACCTGACCCTGTCCTCGGCGGCTGATGAACAGCATTCCTACGGCAAGAGCAAGAAGGTGACCGAGCAGGAAGATCATGTCAGCCAGGTGTCTGCGGACCTGAAAGCGGGCGGCAGTGTGGCTTTGCAGGCAGGGCAGAATCTCGACATCATCGCCAGCCGCATCAATGCGGGCAGCAACGTTGCTCTTGATGCTGCGCAAGATTTGACCATTGCATCAGCTCAGGACGAAAGCTCGTACTTCTATGCCAAAAAGAGCAAAGGTTCGTTCGGACGCAGTAGCAGCAAACAGCAGGAAAGCTACGACAGCAGCAACGTAGCGTCGGTCATCAATGCAGGGCAAGACCTCACCATCAATACCACCAAGGCTGCTGACGGCAGCGTCAGCATCAACGGTGGGCATGACGTCAGTGTCATTGGCAGCCGTCTTTCGGCAGGCAATGACCTGATTCTCGGCGCCACTAACGATGTGACCGTACTCTCGGGTGTCGATGAGCAGGGTGCTTACAGCCAGAAAAGTAAATCCGGCTCTTTTGGCGTGTCCAAAAGTGGAAAAAGCGAGCTGAAGACCAGCTCTACCCAAGTCGCCAGTGAGCTGAATGCCGGTAACGATGTGGTAGTGGCTTCAGGCAAGGACATCACACTGCGTGCCAGCAACATCGGCGCAGGCAATGATGTGGACCTCCGAGCCGGGCTGTTGGATAAAACCGGCGACATCAATCTGCTCTCTGCCAACGACGAAGCCTCCAGCCACAGCGACGAGTACAAGAAGAAAACCGGTCTTTCAGTGTCTGGCGGATTCCTGTCCATCTCATCGGCTAAAGAAGCTGGTGGCCAAGCGCAGAGCAGCACCAGTGTAGGCAGCCAGATCAATGCTGCAGGCAATGTAAGTCTGCAGACCGAGCGCGACATCAATGTTATCGGCAGCAGCGTCAACGCAGGTGCAAACGTCAGTCTGAATGCGGGTCAGGACGTCAACATTCTGGCCGCACAGAGCACCAACTCCAATCAGGACTGGGAGAAGAAAAGGCAGTCTGGCATTGGCGTGTCTTCCAACGCCAATGGCGTGACGTTCTTCGCAGGCGTTGATCGCACCAAGGAAAACAACCGCCTTGAGCAACAGAGCGCTGCCGCCAGCCAGGTCCGCGCGGGTGAAGACCTCACGGTCAACGCCAAGCGCGACATCAATCAGGTAGGTTCTGACCTTCAGGCGCTCAATGACATCAATCTGACTGCCGGGCGCAACATCAAGATTGATGCCGCACGTGAATCCAGGACAGTTGAACAACAACGTGAAAACTCACGCAATGGCCTGAGTGCGAGCATTGATCACAACTATGGCAGCACCAAGGACGCCATCAGCGGCGCAGGCAAGGGTGAGGACGCCACGAGCAAGGGATCGAGCACGCTCAAGGCAGTAGACAGCACCTCGCAGTTCCTGTCTGGCCCGACGGGCGA
Source organism: Pseudomonas savastanoi (assembly GCF_020917325.1). Taxonomy (NCBI): domain Bacteria; kingdom Pseudomonadati; phylum Pseudomonadota; class Gammaproteobacteria; order Pseudomonadales; family Pseudomonadaceae; genus Pseudomonas; species Pseudomonas savastanoi. The sequence goes on along the minus strand of NZ_CP076652.1, from coordinate 3,502,193 downwards.
TGGAAAGTTCGGTAACAGCAAGCAAGGCACCAGCCAGCAAGTGGTCGAAACGACCAACCGCGCCTCGACGCTGGACGCAGGCAACAACCTGAACATTTCTGCGAGCAATGATGTTCAGATCAGCGGTGGCCAATTGCAGGCTGGCCGCGATATCAACATCAAAGGCCGGGATGTCACGCTTGATGCCGCCAAAGGCAGCTACAGCCAGGAAACCAGCGAGCAGAAAAGCTGGAGTGGTATCCACGGCAGCAGCAGTGGCGGGCTCAAAATCGGCGTGGGCGGCAGCAGCGGCATCGCCAAGGGTGATCAGAGTCAGGAGGCCTCGACCGTTACTACGTTGCAGGCAGGTCGTGACGTCAACCTCAAGGCCAGCAATGACCTAAACCTGATCGGCACGCAGGCCCAGGCAGAGCGAAACATCAATCTGAATGCCGGCAACACCCTCAATATCAAGGCAGCACAGAACGACAGCTCCACCGAAAACACCCGAAAAAATGCCGGCGGTGAGGCCGGGATCGCCATCGGCCCAGGAGGTTTCGGTGTTTACGCCAGCGTCAATATCGGCAAGGGCGACCTGGAGCGCGAAGGCAAACAGCAGCAGGAAGCGTACCTGTATGCCGGTAATCAGCTCGGCTTCGCCAGCGGGCAGGACACCAACATTGCCGGTGCCACGTTGCGTGGCAACGATGTCGTCGGACGTGTAGGTCGCGACCTGAACGTCACATCCCTGCCGGACACCGGGAAAGTCGAAGGCAAGGAATTCGACCTCAGCGCAACTGTCGTGGTCGGCTTTGGCGGCAGCGTCAGTGGCTCGGTCGGGTACGGTCAGACCAACGGCTCCAAAAACTGGATCGAGGAACAGACCCGCATCACGGCCAAAGACAAGGTCGACATCCGCACCGAGAACCACACCCAACTCGACGGCGCGTTGATCGCTTCCGACAGCGGCAACCTCAAGCTGGACACCAACACGCTGGGCTACAGCGACATCGCGGGCAAGGACAAGGAACACGGTTACTACCTGAACGTTGGTGGCTCGTATGGTAACAGCGGCAGTACCACGCAGGACTCGACTCAGGTAGGCAAAGGCGATGACCAGAAAAACGGTTGGAGCGTCGAGGGCTGGAACTACAACAAGGATCGTGAACAGATCGTCCGGGGCACCGTGGGTGCAGGCGATGTGGTGGTGCGCAGTGACACGGCGGGTAAGGACTCAACAGCGGGCTTGAATCGTGATGTCGACAAGGCATACGAGATCACGCGTGATGACGAGCACCGGACTGATTTGTATGTGACGAAGAGTTCGTTGGAGGCGGTCGCGGATCCTTCTGGGACTGTAAATGCCTGGAAAACTGCTATACAGAGTTATCCCGACAAAACTGTGGACTTGTTAAATGCTGCGAGCACTCTCCTGGCTGGGACAGTGTCTTCCGCTGAGCAGGTTTGGAAAAATATCCAGGCGCAGAGTGTTTCTATAACCGACGTACCAGACTCCGTAAGGGAGCAGTTCGGAGACGAGTTGGCGCTTAACCTGACCAAAGCTTTTGTGCAAAACGGCAGGAACGTTGAGGATATTAACAAGCTGTCACAGGACGATATTGCAGTCATACAAAGTTTTAGCAGCCGTTTTTCTGAATTTAATGTTCAGCAAGCCGCTTGCAACGCTGCCGGCGGGTGCAGTAATGGCTTTAACGCTGATGCGGATCCTATTCATTACAAAGATAAGGATGGCGTTAATAAGATGGTATGGCTGCAAGATTCAAATTCTGATACTCCAGGAGGGAAATTGCTGGAGCAGGCCGAGCGTCTTCAGCGTTATCTAGATAAATTGCCTGTCGAGCAAGCCGAACTTCTTGGGTTGGGCGTTCAAGCGGTAATGGGTCCTGCAAAAATGGCACTGGGAATGGCCGGCAGTATCGTTCTGAATAAACTGTTTGGTGACAAGATTGCTGCTGCCAAAGACGCGATGGCTAAAACAGTGGCAAGCGATTTGAGTGGGAAGGATCGAGACGATCTAGTAAGCAGTGATAATAAGCTCAAGGAACTTTATGACGTTGATGCGAATGCTCAGAAAGGAGATGTTTACGTACGCGGTGCGACCACGCTGATTAATATTGCATTGGGCACTGCTGTTGCGTCTGCGGGTGTCGCAGGCGCCGCAATAATCAAAGGCGTGGGAACGGGATCAAGCGTTGCTGCAAGCAGGCCAATTGATCCTGTGAAAGTGACCATTGATGCAAACTGGAACAAGGCATCCAGGCCAATCAAAACGCCCGACGCAGCACCGCAGGCAGTGGCAGGGACAGCGAAGGCCTCAGATCAGACAGCGCTTCCTTCGTACTACCGCGAGGACAGCTCGGCCGGTGCCTCTTTCAATAAAACGGGTGGATTACCAGAAGGCTACCGTCGCGTGGTTAACACCCGCACCGGGAACGTCGAGGTTGTTGGTCCTGATGGCTCGCTCTATTTTGAGGTGGCGGGGGGTGGACTCAAGCCCAAGGCAGGGGGTAATCTTGCTGCTTTGGTGAAGGCTGAGCGGGACATTGATGGTTCAAAAGAGGCAGCTGCTAGCTCCGGCGCTGAAAATGCGGCCTTGTATCCAACGCTGAAGGATCAACTGATACAAGAAAACTTGAGCAATATTGCGGCCCAGGACTCAAGATTAGCTGCTGCTGTGAACGGTAGTGGAACGAAAAATCCGAACTTCTCTATAGGCCAAGGTACATTTTCCGAAGCTAATCAGTTAGGTAAAACCTGGGTTGGAGATGGTGCGACAAAAACAAGTGATGGGCTTGGTTTGATTAGCGCAGACGGTACTCGCGTATATAGGCCACCAACACCTAAAGATTCATCTTTTGCAACGACAGGCGTGCAGGCCAATTTTGAAACGTACAACATCAATCCTGTAACAGGTCAGCGCGTAAAAGTAAGTAATGGCCATCTGAATGTGGCTGATTAGGAGGAGTGATGCGTGCTGTTATAAAAGGTATTTCTAATGATGTTTTTGATGTTGAGACTTACTGCCCTGAGAACGTAGACAATTTTTCTTTGAGTCTTCGTATTCGAATTGGGCTTGATTGCACGCAGGGAGCAGATGATTTTGAGCTTTTCATCTGCACTCCAAAGTGGCTAGAAGAGACAGTATGGGAGGCTCGTTGGGGGAGAGGCCTATTAATTGTTCGAGAATATAATTTTTCGACTATTAATGGGTTGATTCATGATTATGTGAGCAGCTGCGAGGGAGACAGCTGGGAAACTATCGTGGTACAGCTAGGAAAGGTATTTTCCTGGGAATTTGATGATTACCAAACCTAGTCAATAGGGGTATTTATTTAACACCGGCCATGCGCCGGTGTTGTTTTATCTGCTTACTGCAAAACCTCCCGTCCTTCGCTGCTCGCTTTGGTCGTGGCTTGAGCGATCTCAAGCCCAAGGCAGGGGATAGTCTTGCTGCTTTGGTTAAGACTGAGCGGGACATTGGTGGAACAAAAGACACCTCTCGTTTCATCGATGGCATCAAGGTTGTTGATCAAAAAACTGGCCAAGTTCTCCAAGGCACGGTTGATCTTGGCCCAACCTTGGACCGGATAAAGTCAGGTGGATCTTTCCCTCATCAAAACGACGGCTCTATATTCCAGAATCGTGCATCGGATCTGCCGCAGAAACAGCCGGTTACTACACTGAATACGTCCATCCTACGCCCGGTATAGTAGGGCCAGGACCTCAGCGAATTGTCGTAGGTAAAGGCGGCGAAATGTATTACACAGCCGACCACTACAAAACCTTCATGATGTTGGCGGACATGCTCAGGCGTGTAGTCAAGGTAATAATTGTGATGGTTATAATCTATTTCCATAAGATGCAAGCGTTAATAACTCTGCTTATAAAGTATTTTATGAAAATAAAATCAAAGCAGCTTTGAATGATCCTGCTCAAGTGGTTGGTAAAATAACTATAAAGTATGAAGGAACAGGTCCGAGCTCTCCTCGGTCAGATTCTCTAACAGTTGCATATAAAACTAATGGTAAAGTAAAGACTGTTGATTTTAAGAATGAGGCAAAAGCACCGTCGTTGGAGTGATTATGATTACCAAAGATTTTGAAGTGGTACAAGAGATTTTTTCGCTAATTAGTGATGGCATTGTTAATGGGTATGATTCATTTTCTTTTAAGGCGGAGGTTCACTCAAGCTACATCGAGTCAGAACTGTTAGTGTCTGTTGAAGGGAATGAAATTAGCGATGCTGAAACGGACTTCAATCGCGCAATATTATATGAGTTAATAGAGAAATTTAAAAAGGGTTTTGCTGATCGTGGTGAGAGTTGGAAGTCATTCACCATGACTTATACGCAAGGTGGTAAAGTTGAAACTCACTTCGATTATTAGGCTGAGGATAGTCTGGCGTAATCGGGAGACACACCCCAATTAACCGTCGTTAACGATCTGCCCGGAGCGCTGGTTTGGCTGCCAGACCATGCCAGGCCGGCTTTGGCGGCAGCGTCAGTGGCTCGGTCGGGTACGGCCAGACCAACGGCTCCAAAAACTGGATCGAGGAACAGACCCGCATCACGGCCAAAGACAAGGTCGACATCCGCACCGAGAGCCACACTCAACTCGACGGCGCATTGATCGCCTCCGACAGCGGCAATCTCAAGCTGGATACCAACACGCTGGGTTACAGCGACATCGCGGGCAAGGACAAGGAACACGGTTACTACCTGAACGTTGGTGTCTCGTACGGTACCAGCGGCAGTACCACGCAGGACTCGACTCAGGTAAGCAAAGGCGATGACCAGAAAAACGGTTGGAGCGTCGAGGGCTGGAACTACAACAAGGATCGTGAACAGATCGTCCGGGGCACCGTGGGTGCAGGCGATGTGGTGGTGCGCAGTGATACGGCGGGTAAGGACTCAACAGCGGGCTTGAATCGTGATGTCGACAAGGCATACGAGATCACGCGTGATGACGAGCACCGGACTGATGTGTATGTGACGAAGAGTTCGTTGGAGGCAGCCAGCCAGCCGATAGTCACTGCTACTCAGTAGGCAAACCAACTCCTGACTTACAACACAACGGCCAAACAGAACTACGAAGAGGCCACCCGAGGTCTGACGCGCGCAGTCAACAAAATCGAGAGCACGCTGGGCCGCAAGATGGATGCAGGGGCCGCCAGTCTGATGGGTGCTGATTTTGCTGAAAACACCATGGACTCGTTGCTTCAGGGTGGAATGACGCGCAGCCAGGCGATGAATACGATGGCCGACCCTGCGTTTCAGGAAAAGGTTGTGGCCGAAATTGCACGCCTCGCAGGGATCGACCTGACATCGGTCGGAGCTCTTGATCAGACACTTCAGACGGACAACAAGCCTAATAGCCCAGGATCAATCGAGTTACCTGCCACTCCTGTGAATGCGAGTGACGCAGAAAACTTACTGCTGCTCAAGACACACTGCGATCGATGGCTTCGATCAACCAATACATCCAGGAGCATCCAGATCAGCAGGAGGCTGTGAGTGTGTTGGTGGCAGTGGCTCAGGGGCCTAAAGGTCTCGTGCAACTGGCGGTTTTCAATGCGGTTTCCGAGACGCCCTTGGGTGAGGCGGTGGGCAAGCGAATAGCTGAATACACCGGGGTGCTGGGCAAGCAGGTAGCGGACAGCATCGAAGGTGTAGCTCTCAACGAAAAGGATAGCTTTGAAGGTTCTTTGATAGGCGGCGGACAGCTAATGGCCTCCATCTTGACAGGGATGCTTCAAGGCCGTAAATCTACTGGAGAGCGTAAGCCAATTTTGGCAGATGCACCAAAAAAAGAACCGGAAGTCTTAGGCGGCCCCCACCGAGAAACATCTAAACCTGTAAATGATGGATTGGACTCTCATCATTGCCCGGCGAAAAACTGTTACGCGAGCGCACCTATAAGCAGTGCGGATGGGCCGGCCATAAAAATGGATCCGGCAGATCACAAGCTAACCGCCAGTTATGGTAGTTCTCCGGAAGCTAAGGCCTACAGAGCACAACAAGAGAAATTGCTGAAGGAAGGTAAGTTGGATGAGGCTATTGATATGGATGTAAATGATATTCGTTCGAAATTCGGTGATAAATACGACGCGTCTATCGGTCAAATGAAAGAGTATGCAAAATCTTTAAATCCTGAACAGTTTATACCGAGGTGAGGGCATGAGATTTGAGTATGATGAGTCTGATGGTTTGAGTATTTTTAAAAATACTCGTTTTAGAAGCACTCTAAGAAAAAAGTTAGGAGGAGATTATAGAACTTTTCCTAAGACTCAGTTTTCAGAAAACTCTACAGATGTGTTTGGTGGGGCAGCTGTTAAAGTGTGGTATGGCGCTAATGACGAGGTAAAAGGTGTACAGCTTTACCATCCTGAGGCTGAGTTTTATTATTTCGGAAAACAATTGCTCGGCAGCAATGTTGAGGAGTTAGAGTTTTTTTTTTCTAGCATAGGTCAGTCGTTGATTTTTGATGACGATGGAACAGGGTTTAATGCTGAAAATAATACAATAAGGTTTTACGTTCCGGATTTTGATGAGTTCCAAAAAAAAGCTAGAGTCGAGTGTGTGTATATCGATATTGCTAAAGCTTAATCTTGCTGTGAATCGTGAGCTGATTAAGCTTGATCTGATTGGGCATCTGACTAATGAGTATCTGGGTTCTGTGCGCGGGATCGAAGCGTCCTTGCTTAATTTAAGTGTATTGCCGGTGTCACACTGCGCGGCAACGACGTGGTCGGACGCGCAGGTCGCGCCCTCAATGTTTGAATCGTGACGTCGGCAATTATTCGCTGTACGACATGAAGAAAAAAGGCAGGCGCGAAGAAAACTCAGCGTGACGAAGTGACCGATGTGAAAAACGTCGGTAGCGAAATTACTACCGGTGGCGACCTGTTGCTGTCGAGCGGCGGCGATCAGAAGTATCAGGCTGCGAAGCTGAAGAGCGGTAAGGACCTGACGATCGAGAGTGGTGGTGCGGTTACGTTTGAGGGCGTTAAGGACCTGCATCAGGAGAGTCACGAGAAGAGTGACAACAACGCCTTTTGGGTTTCCTCCAAAGGTAAAGGTAATACCGACGAGACTTTACGCCAGAGCGAACTGGTTGCCGCCGGTGAAGTAACCATTAAAGCCGTCAATGGATTGCAGATCGATATCAGGCAGGTTGATCAGCAAACGGTCACCCAGAGCATCGATGCAATGGTCAAAGCCGATCCACAACTGGCCTGGCTCAAGGATGCTGAAAAACGCGGTGACGTGGACTGGCGGCAAGTGAAGGAGATTCACGACTCCTTCAAGTACAGCAACTCGGGTCTTGGTCCAGCCTCGCAAATTATCATCGCGATTATCATGGCTGCTGTTGTGGGACCTATGGCAATGAGCGCGGTAGGTGCATCCACAGGGGCAGCAGTCACGGCAGGTACGATGAGTGCCAACACGGCAGCGTTCCTCTCAGCGGGCGCAGGTGCTGTTGCAGCGGGTGCTGCTACCAACGCAACGGTCAGCGTTATTAATAACCGTGGAAACCTTGGGGCGGTATTTAAAGATGTAACTTCTTCCGATGCCATAAAAGGGTATGTCATCTCGGGAGTGACGGCGGGTCTGACGGCTGCGTACTTTGATGGTTGGACGGGTACGCATAGTGATCCGAACACCGGCAAGATTGTTGGAGCCAAACTCTCCACTTGGGAAGGCGTGGGTCAGTTTGCCGGTAATCAGGTTCTGCAGAACGGGACGTCAGCGCTGCTGAGTAATGCTCTTGGCAAGGGCGGCAGTGGCAGTGATGCACTCAAGACTGCGTTGTTCAATACCTTGGCGGCGGCGAGTTTCAATGCAGTGGGTGACTATACCTACGGCAAATTTGCGGAGGGTATGCCTCCCAAGGTCATCATTCACGCAATGGTGGGAGGACTGCTGTCAAAGGCTACAGGCGGAGATTTCAGGACTGGTGCGTTGGCTGCAGGTGCCAATGAAGCCTTGGTTGTGTCTTTGGAGAGTTTGGTCCAGAACGATAAAACTCTGCTTCCTATGGCTTCACAAATTGTTGGCGTTTTGGCAGCAGCTTCATCTGACGATGCCAACGCGGACTCAATTGAAAAAGCTGCCTAGATTACTAAAAATGCCACGATGTATAATCGGCAGTCCCATGAAAATGAAGAAATGGCTAAGCGTGACGAGGTGAAGAAAGGAGAGTTCACTAAGGAGAATTTGGACAAGGCATCGTGTTATGTAATTAAGTGCTGGGCACAGTATGATCGGGCTAGTCCGGAATATCGAGATAGTATGATAAAAGAGTCTGACGTTGCAGGGCTTGGTAATGAGCTTATGTGGGTTGATGCCCAGCAGGAGAAGGGACTGTTCAACTATAGCTATATCGATGCCGCTAAAGATCTAGCGACTCGCGATGTTATTCCTTTGGGTACTGAAACGGGATCTATTGTAACTGGTGGGATTAGTGTGGCCTCAGGGTATACTTTATGTGGAAGCGGAGTAGGTTGCGTCTTCGGTGCTCCGATGGTTGCATTTGGCGCTGATAACGTCGTAGAAGGCGGTACGGGTATTTACAACCACTTTTATGGTGGAGGTGAAGGGTATAATCCTGTAAAAGAGGCATTCTCCCTTCTTCCTGGTAATCTGGGGGGCGTTGTCTACAGTAGCGCCGATTTTGCTCTTTCGCTGGGTGCCGGGCTAGTGAAGGTTCCTTTAAAAATGGGCTTGGCTGATGGTCTGAATAGGCCTAAGTCGATGTTTGGAGTTATGGTGAGTGGCGTGGATAACAACTTCTTTCTACCAGCTATAGGGGCTACTCCTTATTGCACTGCGATGGGTATGTATTTCTATAGTCTCGCAGGAAAAGGAAATAGCATCTATAAAGAGGTTTCTGATGAAAAGAAATAAGTATTTCTATTTTTTGTTTATGTCTTTTGCCTTGCTAAGTATGGTTTTAGGTGTGAGTATATTTTTTGCAATTATAATATCTGCTCTTTTCTCGGTTTTATTTAAGACCGACTCGGCTTGGGTGTATTATGTGGTTGGTGGGCCTCTGGCTATTCTGTTTGCGACTTTTTGGACTATTAAGCGCTGGGCTTTTGTGAAGGCTTTTGTGACGGAATGAATTATCTCCGAAAGGAATATTTGCCGTTCCTCGTCACAAGGGTAGGACATAGCTCGGTGACGGAAAACCGCAGACAGTTGAACAATTTTGATCGTCTTTTAGCGGAGAGGTTGCAAGGAAAGCTGCTGCTAGTGTTGACTAAGTCCAGCCAAGTGTGAGCATTGCCAATGGTTGTATTGAAATGCCCACGCGAAGAAGTGGATGCTCTTGCTAAAGAGTTGGTTGAGTGCATCACAAGTTCTGACCCACTGGCATGCCGTAGAAGGGTGCAAGATGAATATCAGGCCTTGAACGATGGCAAAACCGGTGCGGGGCTGCAAGGTTGCAACGCGCCTAGGGAGGGCGCGTGTAATAACCAATACACGCCTGTCAAAAGTGGCTTTGCTCAGCTCGATTCGGTTGCGTTAAACGCCGAAGAGAAAGATGTTCTAGCTCATTTTCAGGACTTTAATCATGACGATGAGCGAGTGGCTGCCCATGCGTGGTTGCAGTCATTTTGAAGTGAGTCAGGTGTTGCCAGAGGAGTTTTAACTGGCGGTGCGGCGCTCGCAGCAGCAGATAGGGCCACAGCGACAACCGCGTCCGGTGCAAAAGCGACTGCCACCGTGATTGACACTGCTCCGATGGCCCAACGGGCCATGGACGTTCGAGCTGGATTGCCGTCTGGCTTGCGGCGAAGTGGTAACGTAGCTGGCGCGGAAATAGGTATTCCCGGAATACCTAAGCAGATGGCCGTACACAGCTAAGTCTCTGATGCTGGTAAGGGGCTTATCGGTTCCGGAAATGGGAATTTTGTCGCTCAATCTGTACCCAATAAGGCTGGAGACTTGGTTTATCGGGGAATAGATACGGAATACAAAATTCTAGATAATATCGCTGACCAGTTGGGGGAAAATACCTCCGCAAGAGGAACAGTAAATATCCTTACGGAGAAAGCGGCTTGTGCCAGCTGTCTGAATGTGGCTGAGCAGTTCAAGGCGAAGTACCCCAATATTACCGTTAATATTCTTGATAATCAGGGTGTTATGATGCGCCCTCCTAGGAAGACGCCGTAATGGACGACAGAGTGACTTATGGTGAAATCCGGGCTTGGTTTCTGGGTAGCTATTATAGCTATTGCAAGGTTAAGCTCAGCCACCAACGCTCATGGGCTGAAGGTGAAAGTGAAGTGGGTTATGCCTATGGCGAGCTTGAAAACTCATTTGAATTGCCTATTGAAAAGTTAATGCTTGAAGTTATAGCACTTATTCTTTCAGCAGGGCGATCTCCGGAAAAGGTCCAGAAGTATCATCTGGATACCATCTCTAAATTGTTAGAGGAGTTTGAACTCTTCTCTATCTTGGAAGATCTGCCTTCTGATGAAGTCGTGGAGCTTAAAGATGACCTTAGATTATTAGGTCTATGTTAATAGGGTAAAGCAGATATAGTCCGAAATATTTGTTGTTGCAAAAGGAACTGGGGCTGTTGTAGATGACACAATTAAGGCATTACCAGCCCCAGGACAAATAGATGCATCGTGGGGCGCGAGCACTTATAACAAAGGCGGTTTGATGACAGGTATTGAGCATGTCCAACCCCAATGAAAAAGGCGTCAATTTTGTTAAGTTTGACGGAATTGAGACTGCAGTTGATGGTTCGTTTGTTATGTTAATTGATGCAAAGACAAAGTTGGCCATCTGGAGCCCTTCAACGCAAAAGTCGGTTTTGGATACTTTGCAGCGTGTCAGATCTGCCGTTGATCAGAATCCAGGATATAAAGTTGTATATGAGTTTCCGAATCAAAAAGTTGAGGCTCAGGCTAAAGCTTTCATTCGGTCCAATGGTTTTGATAGCATTGTTAGTACTAGGACAAGAATCCCATGAGTGCGGCGGATATAGAACTATGGCTTTATGCGTGTCCTGATAGAGTTTTATCTATAAATCAGCGACATGCTGAAATCATGGATAGGATGTCTCGGATTGGTGCTCCTTTAGGGTTTGCGGGTCTTGAGCTTCCGGCTACCCCGAGTTGCGGTGACGGGTTAGTTGCTACCTATAAAGTTAAACTTCCCATCAGAGGGCTTAGGTGTGTGGGGGACTATGCGTATCGTGGTGATCGATACATATATGAAGATAGGGCCTCCTACGACGAACACTTGCGGTTTGGATTTAAGATATCAAACAAGGCTATTGATTATAAATTTGTTGTGAATGAGCACTTACCAAAAGTGATTGAGGCGTTCAAGGGGTATAGAGCTCATGTATCCTATGATCTGTATGGTCTGTATTATCAAGGAGGGTTGAACGATGATAACTCGGTTTATAATCGGTTGCGTGAGGATAAAGCTTTAGATGTTGATGGGCGCAACAATATTTACACGCTATATCCTGCCCAGTTCTGGGACGCAGCCCTTTGTCAGCGTGCTCTAGGCTATGGCCCTGATGAAGTAATTGCACGATTGGAAGGCAAGTGTCGTATGACGGTACGGCTGATTGGGGGGGGCTATTTAGTCCTCAATGATGACCCGAACATGTCCTATGAAACTTTTGTACAAATGAATGAGCAGATCAAGCCGATCTTGGGGTTGGTCTAGTGGGTATATATTGAAGGGAAGGGGGTTATTTGATTTTAGGATTTATGAAGAGGGGAATGTTCCTCAGTCGGTTTTTGATAGCTTGGGGTTGAAATGATGAAAGTTTATCAGGGTAATATTTCTAAAGAGTCGTTGAATCTGTTTGTTTCAGATATTGGCTCCGGGGAGTTTTTTTCATATGTAGGGAACTTGGTTTCATTAGAACAGACAATTTCTGTTCTGGGTTTGCTCTCTCCTGATTTTATTGAGGTCAATGGTCACATTTTCTGGCTGCCTAACGCTCAGCAATACGATCCGCAAAAACTTCATTTGAACGGGCTGGTTGAGACCGAATCTAGTGTGTTGGAACAAAGTACATCGCGTAGAGACGTTGAACGATACAGAAATATTTTTTCAATAAATCAGTTCTTTTCAAAGTGGGAGGATGCACCGGGTCGACCCGTATTTAAAGTGGGCCTGCCGGAAGAAGATTATCGTCTTTGTCATTTATTTGCTGAACAGATCACTAGATATTGGAAGCGCGCGTTATTCGATGCCTTTCCAGAGAAGGTATTTCAGTTTGAAATTGCTGACGATCTTCTCGATGAATATGGTGTCTGCCTGACATTCTGGCAGTCGTAGTTTAAAGAGCGCACAGGATGTGTTCGCGCCATTAAAACCGCTGCCAGAGGCTAAATAATAATTATGCGTTTAGAAATGGTTGAGGAAAGACTTGTAGAAAAACTTAAGGTAGTCAATGAGGAACAACGAAGACATGCTGTAAAAGTGGCTTGCGAACTTGCTTTACAGGCCTGCCCAGTGGAAGTGTCTATTGTTGCCGAGTCTCTTAGGTATCTACAATCTGGTAATAAACTCACGACTGATCAGGTTTCTGGGCTAGATGCTTTAGCTGCACGGTTAGATGAGAAGTATTTTGACTTGCAAGACAGCCTGGACGAAGGGCAAAGCTTAAATGTAGAAGGCCTTCAGCTGTTTAGCCAAGCTCGCGCTGTATCGGCGCTGTCTTTAGCAGGTGGAGAGGATTCGCTTATGGCAGCGACCGCAGCAATATATGAGGCATCATCAGCCGTTTATGATGGAACTAATATTTTTAAAGCTGTACTTTCGGTTTTGCCAAAGTCTTAATCAGCAAGCGTTTTGATTTGGCTGATATCCGGCGCACTCTTGTGCCGGTATTTTCAGTTGCTGTTGCACCCTACATGTACCCTGATTGCACTCTTTCTGCACTCAAGTCGCACCCGTTCTGTAGTCTTTGTGCACCCCAGCCTGACGACCTTCGGTCTAGCTGGTCAATACGCCCTTTTTGAGCATGATTTTCGCTCCTTAACAGGAGCAAAATCTCAATACACATCACGCACCTCTCGCGAGGTGGGTATTTTCTATATGTATCAATTAGTTATCCGGTTTCTGTCTTCTGGGGGCTGTTATACATTTGTAATGCAAAACGAGTATTTCACCCCAGCAAGCACTGAAGTGAGTTGTATAGCATTTGTTATACACAGCGGCAGCCCCACAGAACTGGTCCTTGCCTCGACGGCCTGCTGGCCGACGCCGAAAAACAGGCGATTACTCGCCTGCATCAAAACGCCCGGCGGCTGATTAAAACCGTGGCGGTGGTCAATCCGTTCGCCGATCAGTTGACCTTTCTTTCGGACAAAACCCGGACCCGGAGTTGGATCCAGCCTCTCCTGTCTATAATGCAGTGTTCACAGCTAAAAACAATGGTACGCTTGTAAAAGGCGTTGCAGGAGTGGATAGAAAAAATGGTAATGTATTGATTGCTCGTTTGGAATAAAAAACGGAAAATAAATACTCAGAAAAAGCTAAGTTTCGATTAGATCACATTAGATATCATTTGAATGAAGGGTATGATGTCGATCAGATAGTTGGTTTAATAAAGTCGGGTTCAGGTGACGTTCGGTCGTGCGTAAATAGTTTGTCATTACACGCTTTGGCAAGTGCGATGTGGTCATGGTTCGAAAATGGTGATATACAGAGTTTCAAAAAATGGCTTTCCATTTCAGGGCAGCTCAGAAAATATTCGTATGGCATCAAGACTGACTCTTTGGGCGCGCTTGGTAAACAAGTACAATTACTGGCTCCGCTGCTTTCTGATGACTACGGTTTGGTAAAATGGTTTTCTGAGGAAAATGACAGCGCTTTTAATCTTAGTAAAGCCGAAAGTCCGAAACATATAGACTTTGTGGTCTATCAAGTGATTTTAGCGATCAGAGGGGAGTGGGATAAATTAAAAGAGAGATGTGAAATTTTTTTGGCTTCTCCGCCCACTTCATTAAGAAAGTATGTGCCTGATTTAGAGTTTTACTCTGCGCTTGCATCAGGGGAAACAGGTAAAATGTCAGAGGCAATTGATGTAATGGTTTCCCCTAAGTTTCTCTCCTCGCGAGCTGATAGCGAGAACGGTTACACAGATAGTCTTATTTCGACGTTTGCAGTTATTTATTCTAAAATTGCTTGGATGCATGGTTTTCAAGTAAGTGTCAAGTCTCCTTACGTTCCCCGGGAATGGCTGCCAATCATTCCTTTGAATAACTATAGTTTATGTTACGAGTTCTTAGATAAATAAATTTTCCTTGAGGTTTTAAGTAACTATACAGGATTTTTGAAAGTCGACGGGCTTGGGATAGATATAGGCTTTTTCAACTTTGGCGTCGGGTCGCATCATGAGGTGCTGGCTCCGGAAAATAATCGGAGCACAGCGTCGGGGATCAGTTGGACGTATTGAATGTGGGGTTCATGGAGCGTTTTACGATAGATTTAATCTCGTAAATTGATTTGGTGGGGGTGCGGCTAGTCGTGCGAAGAGCGGTCTTAAGTTTGCGCTGAACTTCCTACACGCCAATCGAGCGGAGGTGCTGGCAGCGCTGGGAGTTGGGAGCAAGTCCGCGATGGGTTGAACTTGCTGCTTCGCGGCCGAAACAATGGTCTCCACTCCGGATGGCGAGCTAGTGTGGACATCAAGCTGCCGCTGGACATGGCGGTGACGGCGGAAGTTAAGACCAGCAAGCAACGGGTGATGTGGTATTTCCTGAGTCCGTTGCAGTAGCATGCGCAGGAGAATTTGAGGGAGCGATTGTGAAAACCCTTTGGTGAGAGGGTTATATGTCACTTATATAGGTGCGTGATTTTTATTATTTAGAGGGTGTTTATATGTATCTTTTTTAAAAGGCTTCTTTATGCTGCTATTATGTGTTCTTTTTGTAGGGTTTTCAGAAAAGGTAATGATGTATTGCTGAGCAGTATGGATCTATTAGGTAATGATTGAGTTTAATCTGAAAAGTTTGCCGTTTTAATGATGATGAACTGAAAGGTAGCTGTGGTAGTGCTTCTGGATGGGTATACCCCGTATGTAGCTAACAAGCAAAAATGCTCTATGCTTAGAAATAACCTCTCTTTTTAATCTCGCTACTTCTTTCCAAACCAATCTCCCCACTCCGGACACCCCCGTCCCAAATCATCCGAACCCCTCTCCGTAATACCCACCCGCCAATAACCTAAACTACCCAGTGGCACCCGCTCGCTCTTCGGGCCTGAGGAAGTTATCAGCATTATCCTTATCGTTCTGCACGTCTGCCACTACTCATCGTCGATACGTAATGAAGACTTTTATTCGCGCGAACCGTATAAGGACATGACTTGAATGACAATGACTCCATTGGATGGATCAGTTTCCCTTGACGTTAATAACCTGTTCAGAAAACCGAAAGTCTGTTTTGACTGGGAGGACTTGCATTACTTTGTGATGTTTTCCGCCATCCGTTCCTTGAGCGGCGCTGCCAGGGTGCTGGGTGTGGAACACGCTACTGTTTCGCGGCGTATCGCTTCGCTGGAAAAATCCCTGAATGTAAAGCTTGTCGACCGTCGCAAGCGGCTGTACGAGTTGACTGACGAAGGGCGGCGTCTGGCGGCTATCGGGCGGCAGATCGAGGCGCAGACCCAGGCCATTGGCCGCCTGGCTGTTGCAGCGCAGGTGGTTCAGGGTGTGGAAGTGACCATCAGCGCGCCGCCATCGGTGGCGGTTGAGAAGCTGGTGCCGCAACTGGGGGCGTTTCGTGCCATGCACCCCGGCATTGTGCTGCGCTTGTTGGGGGATCATCAGTATTCGTCGTTATCCAGTTGCCAGTCTGACTTGTGCATACGGTTTTCCAGACCAGTTGAAAGTGGCATCGTCGCACGACGGATCGGGACCGCCTCATTTTCATTTTATTGCGCACGTTTTTATCTGGAGGAGCGGCACCCGGAGCACTATGAGTTTATTGCCTACGACAATGAACTGATGAGCGACAGTCAGAACGGTTGGCTCAGAAATATTGTCGGTGAACGCCCCTTCGTGCTGGAAGCCAAAACAGTAGAACTGCAAATCCGCGCCGCGGAAACCGGTGTGGGCATTGCCTTGCTTCCAAGTTTTGCGGTAGAGGCGAACTCTCGTCTGTGCCGGGTAGAGCTGTCGGCACCGCTGGAGGTCGATGTCTGGCTGGGCGTGCATGAAGACTTGCGTGCGGTGGCTTCCATTCAGGCCGCGATGAATTATGTAGAAAGCTGTTATCGCTAGTCGGGCCAGTGACAGAAATCGTTATTTCGGCAAACGCATAAGGTGACGGTGAAAAAATTCCCATCCCCTGATCAAATATCGACAATTTACAACGCGGTCGATTTTGACGAGGATCAATGTCGAGTTAAGACGTTAATGATTCGAAACTCCGAGACGTTCAGGTGTCGGCTCGGCAATGTTTGCAGGTGCGGCGCTGTTGGATAACTACAAGAATAGAGGCAGTGGCAAGATCATCTCAAGCACCCTGTTTACACCCTAAGGACAGCCGGAGATTCTCATGGCCGACATAAAGATTCTCGACGTTACATTGCGTGACGGTGGTTATCGAAACAACTTCAACTTCACGGAAGACCAGGCTCGGGCTATTACTTCAGGCCTGGCGGATGCAGGCGTCGACCTCTGTGAAATTGGTTACTGCAAGGGATCATTTGCGCCGAAGGGCGAGCACGGGCTGACCAGTGATGTAGGCGCACGCTTTATTGAGAACATTGCGCAGGCCGCCGCTGGACGCATTGAGCTGGCAGTGATGGTTCACCCGAAAAACATCACGGCAGATGACTTCGCCATGCTCAAGGAGCAGGGTGTTTCGATGATCCGCGTCTGTCTGCGCCGCGATCAACTGGATGAAGGGCTGGCGACCTTGTCACTGGCCCGTGATCACGGCTTCAGTGTCAGCGCCAATGTGACGCATGTGACATCGCAGACGCCAGGAGCCGTGCTCGATACGGCCGCTCGTGCGGAGGGTGCCGGTGCGGACATCATCTGTTGTGCGGATTCCAACGGTCATATGCTGCCAGCCGATGTGCATCGGCTGTTCAGTCGCCTCGCAAGCCGGTTGCTGGTGCCGCTGGGCTTTCACGCCCATAACAATCTGTCGCTGGCGCTGGCGAATGCATCGGCGGCTATCGAGGCCGGTGCTGAATACATCGACACGTCCATCTGCGGCATGGGTAAAGGCGCCGGGAATCTTCACTTGAGCATGCTGGTGGCTTATCTGGAGCGTATTGGCGTCAGCCACGGTTTTGACCTGGTCAAGGTGATCGAATTGTCCGGTGTCACGGCCAGCTCGATACCGCATAACAATATGCCCAGCCCGCTGATGGATATCATTCTGGGTACTTACAACTTCCCCTACGATGTCAGTCAGCGGGTGCGAGACACGCTTGAACGGTTTCAGTTGACCTCCGAGTACCGAGCGATCGAGGTCATGCATCAACAGGACAAAGTGGCGCGTCTTGCTCCGCGAGCGGCGTTGTCGAATATCTTCAGCGACATTTCGAAAGGCGTAAAAGGAGTTGCGCTATGACCGCTCACATATCCCGCAAGCGTATATGCATTCTGCCCGGCGACGGTATCGGCATTGAGGTCATGGAAGCGGCGCTTCCGGTGATTGCAGCATTGAACCTGCCGTTTGATCTGATACCGGCGGATATTGGCTGGGAATGCTGGAAGCGCGAGGGTGAAACGGTTCCTGCTCAGACCTGGGAAGTCATGGCCAGCTGTGACGCGACGTTGCTGGGGGCAATAACCAGCAAGCCGCTGGCAGAGGCGGAAGCAGAGCTGCCCCTGGCACTTCAGGGCCAGAACCGCCGCTACGTCAGCCCGGTCATTCAGCTCAGGCAGAACCTGGACCTGTACGCCAATGTACGCCCGGTTACCGACATGACCGGTGAAGACAGATTTCGCTTTGTCGTGATCAGAGAAAACACCGAAGGTCTTTATGCCGGGCTGGACTTCGGGCATGTCCCCGATGCGCTGGTGCCCTTGCTTGAAGAGCGCGAAGCACTTGGCGCGCCGTGGCAGCGAGCAGGGCAGCAGGATGCGACCGTCACGTTGCGCCTGCAGACGCGAAGTGGTTTGACTCGTATTTTTGAATACGCATTCGATTACGCACGCAAGAACACCTTCACCCGGGTCACGTTTGTCGACAAGCCGATGGTGCTGCGACACAGCAGTGCGTTTGCACGGGGTATTTTTGAAGAAATTGCACAGCGTTATCCGGACATAACCGGTGTCATCGAAAATGTCGATGCGGTTGCCTTGTGGATGGTGCAACGGCCCGATCGCTTCGGGGTGATCGTTGCCGAGAACATGTTCGGCGACATCCTTTCCGATCTGGGCGCTGGCGTAATGGGTGGCCTGGGTTTTGCGCCTAGCGGCAACTTTGGCAATTCAGGTGCTTACTTCGAACCTGTACATGGCAGTGCACCTGCTCATGCGGGGTTGAACAAGGCCAACCCCAGCGCAATGTTCATGGCCATTGCACTGATGCTGGAACATTTGGGATATCCGGCACAGGCGGCATGTATTACTCACGCCGTCAGCCTGGTTTCACAATCTGGCGTACGCAGTTACGACCTTGGCGGTTCCCACACCACAGGCCAGGTGGGCGAAGCGATTGTCCAGCAGTGCATCGAGTTGCAGGCCAGCTCTGTCGGGTACCGCACCGGGCAGACCTCAGCTCAGGGAGAACGTCATGTCAGCGCATATTGAAACGGTGGCAATTACGCAAACCGTGCTGGACGCATGTGAACATCTGGATACCGCTTCGCTGTCTGATGCACTGGACAGTCTCGGGATCAACGGAGGGCTGTCGGGCATTGTTTCGCAAGTGCCGGGCACTCGTTGTGTCGGTGTTGCGTTCACCGTGCAGTACGAGGCGGTCGATGCGCCAACAACCTTCAAGGGGGCGGCCAACTACATCGATCAGGTGCCTTGCGGCGCGGTGATTGTTTCTTCCAACGCCGGGCGTCATGACTGCACGGTGTGGGGCGATATCATGACCCACTTCGCTTTGGCCAACGGCATCAAAGGCACTGTTATCGATGGCGTGGCACGTGATATCGATACCGTTATCAGGTGCAACTATCCGTTGTTCAGTCGTGGCCGTTTCATGCAGTCCGCCAAGAACCGCGCACAACTCAAAGCGGTACAAGTGCCTGTGGTCATTGATGGCGTTACTGTCCGGCCCGGTGACCTTCTGGTCTGTGATGGCAGCGGCTGCGTGGTGATTCCACAGCAACTGGCCGCCGAGGTTGTACGCCGTGCTCAGGCGGTCGAGCAGACTGAGCGCAGGATTATCGAGGCCATATCCACGGGCTCGACCCTGGAGAATGCCCGCAGCACCTATCGTTACGACCAGCCCTGGCTGACGGACGCTGAAAAAGTCAGCGTGGGAGAACGGCCATGAATCAGGCTTCCCGATTGGCAGCACACGCAAATGTGCCAGAACCTCACACTCGACACAGCGCACTCGAGTCTCCCGACATTGATATCGCTGCCTTCAAGAAAGCAATGCGCCGCCTGACGTCGACCGTCACCCTTGTGGCGACCGAACATGAAGGCACGCCTTACGGTATGGCAGCCACTGCCGTCAGTTCGGTATGCAGTGACCCGCCGTCCATTCTGGTGTGCATCAATCACAGCGCCAGCGTTTACCTGCCTTTGCTTGAGCGGGGAAAGTTCTCGGTCAATCTGTTGCAAACCGGGCAGGCCGAACTGGTCAGCGTGTTTGGCGGAGCAGTCAACGGGCCTGCGCGGTTTGAAAGCGGAGACTGGCAGCAGGACCAGGGGGTGCCTTATCTGCGTACCGCCCAGGCGACGCTTTTCTGTTCGGTGGCCCAACGAATGACCTGCGGCACTCACGAGATCATTATCGGGCTGGTCGAGAAAACGGCAGTGGCCGAGGTGATTTCACCGCTGCTCTGGCAAGACGGTAAACCGGCGGCTTCAACACCGCTTCTGGCTTGACTACGTGTTCTTATACTTCTTTTTATAAATGGAACTGATTATGAAAATGGAATTGTTCGATGCTCACTCCGTCACCGATGACAAGGCGGTGTATCTGATCAATGTTGTACAGGTCAATGAAGGTGCTCAGAATCTGGCTATCGAGATTCTCGAAGAAACGGTCAGTTATGTCGCACGTACTTACAGTGCGTTCAAATGGAGCCGATTGATGAAGAGCACGGACGGCAAGACCGTCATCAATCAGGCGCAATGGAGTGATCGCAGTCAGTTCGAGTCGCTGTTTACCGACAAAGAGTTTCTGTCGCGATACTCGCGGTTAAAGGAAACCGGTACCTGGGAATATCACCTCTATAACGTGGCCGAGTACATCACCCCTGAAATTGCATTACAAAAAGCGGGTTGATCCATTAGCTGCAGACGAAGGCTGCTTAGACGTCGCCTTCGTCTGACATTCACTCGGATTTTCACAGGTATCAGGCGATGGCCACGATCAATACAGCACTGACTTCTCTTCTTGGAATTGAACATCCTCTGATTCTGGCACCGATGGGTGGGGCGTCCGGAGGGCGTCTGGCGGCTGCAGTTTCCCGGGCCGGTGGTCTTGGTCTGGTGGGTGCCAGTTACGGCGATCCGCAATGGATGGCGCGTGAACTGGAGATGATGCACGACGTGCAGCAACCATGGGGTGTGGGCCTGGTCATGTTTACCGTGGCGAGGCAGTTCGAATTGCTTCAGCTGGCTCTCGAGTACCGCCCGGCAGTGGTTGCGTTGTCGTTTGGTGATGTACGTCCTTTCGTCCGGCCCATTCAACAGGCCAACGCCAAAGTCATCGTTCAGGTGCATGACGTCGACCAGGCGCTAGAAGCGCTGGACGCCGGTGCCGATGCGCTGATCGTGCAAGGCGCCGAGGCGGGTGGTCACAGTTTGCGCCGAGCTTCATTGCCGCTGTTTCCGGCAGTTCGCGACGCGGTGGGTGACGATGTTGTGCTTATCGGTGCCGGCGGGATTGCCGATGGCCGTGGCATGGCTGCTGCGCTTGCGCTCGGCATGGATGGCGTGATGATGGGGACGCGCTTTCTGGCTTCGAAGGAAGCACTGCCTTCCGAACGGGTAAAACAGCGCCTGGTGCAGGCTGTCGCGAGCGATACGGTGCGAACCCGGATCTTCGATGAGGTGCGCGGCATCGACTGGCCGCAGGGCTACAGCGGACGAGTGATCGCCAATAAATTTTCCGACAGTTGGGTAGGTGAGGAGCAGGCGTTTGCTGCATCAGCCGATCAATTGCGTCTTGAGTATGAAGCAGCACTGGCGGCCGATGATGTGAGTATCAGGGCGATCTGGGCCGGCGAGGTGGCGGACCTGATCAAGGAGGTGCTGCCCGCACAGCTCATTATCGAGTCAACCCTGCGCGGCTATGCCACCAGTGTTGAACGTCTGCGCGCGACCCGCTGATCCGTCACGATGGAACCCTCACGATGGAGCAACGACCGGACCCGCTCGAAACAGCGGGTCTTGTCATTTTTGCAGGAGCAAAAGCCATGAGTCATTGCATCACCTGCCAGACCTTCGGTGTCGGGCAATCAAGCGTATTCATTCTTTCACCGGTGATGCCGGTCTGGGACGCGGGTGGCTTCGCCAAACCGCTGATCGAGCATTTCACTGCGGCGGGTTATCAGGTCAGGGTTTTTGATTCCCTGTCCCTGCCGGTCAAGGCGGGCGAAGACTTTGACGGGTTTACCCAGCGCTGGGTCAGCGCGCTAGAGCCTTGGGGTGTGCCGGATGTACTCGTCGGCGTGGCCTTGGGTGGTGCGTTGGTACAGGCATTGGCAGGCACTTCATTACTGCGTTCGACACCTGCGTTGTTGCTGCTTTCTTCTCCCGCCAAAGCCGATGCGCTGCTGGATTCCAGGCTGGGACGTATGGCGGATCTGGCAGAACAAGGGCATGTCGAGCAAGCCAAACGCCTGCTGGACGATCTGGTGTTGCCTGAAGGCCAGAAACACGAGCACCCGTCCGTCAGCGAGAATGACGCAACGCTTTCAACCCAGGGGCAGCGTCTGACCCTGGGGTTCCGGCTACTGAGCGGTCTGGATATCAGTGAGTGCCTGCTCGATTACAAAGGGCGTGTGCTGAGCGTGTTTGGCGGGAAGTCGCAACTGGTGGGGGCGGGTCATGTGCTGCGTACCAAGGGCCACAAACAACGCTCACTGTGTGTGCCAGATGGCGGGATGCGTCCGCTGGCGGATGATCTGGACCGGGTGCTGGAGAGCATCGATACATTTCTGATCGCCAGTGCGGAGTGTGTGCAATGAGTCAGATCGAGGAGCCACGCTTCATTGATGTGCATTACCACGCCAATCCTGATGCGTTCATTCGCCGTCATGGCGCGATAGAGGCGGGCAGGCGCTACGCGGCGGTGCAGGGCCGGGTCGTATTGAAAAATCACCTGGGTTGCACGGCGGCCCAGGCATGGGAAGCACGCAATCAGGGTTTTCCGGTCAGCGGTTCAGTGGTTCTGAACGAAATCGCTGGCGGCATCGACTACCGCGTGGTCGAGCGCAGTCTGTGTTTGCGCGGCGATGAACCTGGACGTTTCATTGTGCACTTGCCAACCGTCACCGGCAGAACGCATGCCAGCACGCTGGCCCGCAACCTGAGCCATCCGCTGTTGCGCGAAAAGCCCATCAAGCCTGCCAGAGTGACAGCACAGAACGGACGTCTTACACCGCAGACGCTGGATATTCTCAAAATGGCCCGTGACTATCCGCTGGTCATCTCGACAGGGCATGCCGACGCCGATGAAGTCAGGATGCTGATCGAGGAATCACTGCGCATCGGTGTGCCAAGGCTGATGCTCAATCAGCCTGCCAACCCGTTGACCGGTCTGAAAGCAGCCGAGCTTGCGGTGATTGGCAGTGAACCCTCGGTCTACATCGAACAGACGGCGCTGACCTACTTGTTGGGCTATCAGGACCGGCAGGATTTCACCAAGGTATTGAGTCATGTTCCCAATGTGGTCTACAGCTCGGACCTTGGGCAGACCAGTCAGATCGACGTGCACGAGTGGCTGTCGATGAGCGGGCAGTGGTTCGATGCGTTCGGTTTGAGTTGCGAGCGCCGTGCCGAGATGACGCTTTTGAATCCACAACGCATGTTGGCCATTTAAACCGTTCTGGTAGGACGCCCTGGCTAACTACGCCAGGGCGTCCTCATCATCAGGCTACCTCGGCGGCTACTCTCGGAGTGATTGTCTCGACAGTGATTGCTTCGCGCAGGCCCGCCTGTTCCATCAATGGCAGTGTTTCTCTGACGAAATCCTTTATGCCTTCGTGGTAATCCAGCCATGTCAGTGCGATGCCATCGATCCCCCAGTCAGAATATTTCTTGAACAGTTCCACGATCTGCTCCGGAGTGCCTACCAGCGGCACGCCTGCAAACCCTGCCTTGAAATGAAAGCGAAAACGGACCGCGTCTTCCGGAGTGAAAATACCGGTCTGAATGCCCAGCTCGCGGGTGATGATATCGCAGCCCTCATCGTCACCCAGCTGGTTGGCGTAATGGTCCAGGTATTCGTCCGCTTGTTCTTGCGTGTCCTTCTGCACCACGTAGCCGTAACACCATATCTTTATATCGCGGTCGAACTCCTGCTTCGCCAGGTCCTTGTAGGATGCAATCTGCTGACGCACGGCGTCTTCACCGTCCAGGTGTTTGACGATCAGGAAGGCCGCATCACAGTGTTTGGCGCAAAACAGTTTGCCGCGCGGCGACCCGCCGGCATTGATCAGATAGGGAGTGTTGAGGGGTTGGGGCTGCGAGATAGCAGCGCAGATGTTGAAATACTCACCTTTGAAGTCGAACGGTTTTTTCTGCTCCCAGGCATTTTTTGCAATGTGCAGCCACTCTTCTGCGTAGTCGTAGCGTTTGTCGTGTTCCATCATCTCGCCGTTGAACATGCGCATTTCCGCGCCGTACCAGCCGCACAGAATATTCAGCCCGAAGCGCCCGCTGCTGATGTGATCGATGGTCACCGCCTGCTTGGCTGCAAACAGCGGATGAACCGTGGGCAGGTGCGATGTGGTGAACACGGCAATCTGGTTGGTCAGGGCGGCAATACCGGCAGCCCAGGTGTAGGTTTCGAAACAGACACCGCCAGTGTTATTGGTGCCGCCAAAACCTTTCCAGCGGCCTACCGGTATGAAGGCTTCAAACCCCGCATCGTCGGCCACCCGGGCGATCTCCAGATTACCTGCCCAATCGTCTCCGCGAAGGCGTTCCGGCGCATTGGTGACGGTGCAGCCGCCCTCGGTATTAGTGGAGAAAACACCTAGCTGTATCTTGTTGCGGCTGCTACGCATCGGGTTAGGTTTTATCGGATAAGCTTTTTCAGTGCGCATGATGACCTCCCAGGTCGGTTTTATGTCGTTCTTCCCTGCTAGATCCTTTGCCGACAGTGGCCGTGCAGGCGAAATACTCGCTCAGGCATGCTCACTGCGTCGGGTCGGGAAATACGGCAGCACATACTCTTCCAGCTCCTGTAACACTTCCGTGGCCGGACGTCTCAGTGGTTTCAGGTTCAGCGCAACATGCGAAACACCCTGTTCCCGTTGACGCTGCCACAGCTCGATGAGGGCGTTGCGCCCGGTACTGATGCCACGGCCGACTTTCATGGGTGCGTCCTTGTTGTCCTCCAGATCAAAGAACGTCGCATAACCGTAGGGCTTGAACCGTTTCTGCTCATTGGCATCGCGCCAATGATTGATCACGTCGGGTAAGGTATTGAAGCCACTCTGATGCCATATCCAGCCGTCCATATGGTTGGCCATCCATTTGATGTCCTGCTGACAGCGGCCGATGGCGATCATAGGCAGTCGCCCGAAAAAAGGTTTTGGCAGTAGGTCCAGCGTGCCATTGAGTTTCCCGTAGTGGCGCGATGTGAAGGCCGGAAAAGAGTGCTCGGTCACCGCGTGCAGCATCTCGACACCCTCTCTGAAACGCTCTGCGCGTGTGTCGAAATTCTCGCCGAATGCAGGGTATTCGCTGGGCCGGTCACCCGTCGACACCCCCAGCAGGAAGCGTCCCTCCAGCAACACATCAACGCTGCAGGCCTGTTTGGCGACCATCAGCGGATTGCGCAGCGTCAGTACGATGCCGGCTGTACCGATGCAGATTTGTGTGGTCACCGCAGCAAGCAGTGCTGCATACACGAAAGGGTCGAATATCTGGCCTGCGTCGCCAAAACCCGGGTCGAGAAGCGGTACGTCCCTCAGCCAGAGTGCTGCAAAACCGGCTTTGTCGGCCTGTTTTGCGAGGGCAATGTGATTTTTCATGGTCGGCGCTGCTGCGTCGGGATAGCCCTCCAGCGGCGCAATCAGACCGAAGGTGAGATGGCCCGGTGCGAACACCTTTGCAAAGGCAGGATGGCGCTGTGTGCTGGTCATTTCATGTGGACTCACTTGGCCTCTCCCGCCAGATCAAGCGTGTCGGATGGCTCAAGTGGCGGCTCGTCATGAGCGCGCACGCGACCGAGCAGGACAAAGACTGCCACTGCCGTCAGCACGGTGGCGGCGCTGAGAATGAACAGCAGATTGCGGAACGCGGTGGCGTACTGTTGGTGCAGCAGTTCTGCCTGACCGGGCAGTAGGCTGATCGCATTCTGCAGATCGCCCAATGCGGCGCGGTTGGCAGCGTTTGTCACCACATCAGGCGCGACACCCGTCAGGGCATCGAACAGGCCCCACTGAATGAACGTGGCCAGCAGTGCGCCTGCGGTCGCAATGGCTATGCCGTCGGCAGAAACGCGCACGGCATTGAAGATGCCGGTAGCCATACCGGCGCGTTCCTTTTCAACCACACTGATCGCCATGCCATCCATCAGCCCCCAGGGCAGACCGATGCCGATGCCGATCAAGGCCATCGGCAGCAAGGCGGTTTTGATTGCTCCGCTGTCCAGCGCCAGCGCGAGCCACAGCAGGCCGACAGCCACCAGCAGCAGACCGATACCGGACAGCAGCCCGGAGGTAAAGCGACGTGCCAGTTGTGCGGCAAGCATCGGTACGATCAGCAGGGGCGCGGCCAGTGCGGTCATCATCTGTCCGGTTTCCAGCGCGCTGAGTCCGTCGATACCAATGAAGCGTGCTGGCAACATGATGATCAGCACGACAAAGAAAAATGCCGGACTGGCCGCAAGAATCTGCACGCCGACAAAGCGCGCGCTCTTGAACAGCGACAGATCAAGCATGGGTCTGGCCACGCGCCGTTCCACTGCAATGAATATCCAGAACAGCAACAGTGAACCGATAATGCCGCCCATGACCAGTGGATGGGTCCAGCCGTCTTCAGGGGCGAGCAGGATTGCGTAGGTGAACAGCGTCAGTGCCGCGGTAAAGCTGATCGCCCCTGGCCAGTCCATGCCGGTGGCATTGGGGTCTCTGGATTCTGTAGCGCTGAAAAGCACCAGAAAGAATCCCGCAACCCCAATAAGAGCCGTTGCGTGGAATGACCATTTCCAGCCAGCCGAGTCGACCAGCGAGCCCGCCGCGAGAGGGCCGAAGGCCAGGCCTATCCCGAACGTGGTGCCCAGCAGGCTGAACACTCGGGTGCGGTCCGCTCCATGGAAGGTCTGGGCCAGCGATGACATTGCGCCAGCGAACGCTGCTGCACCGCCCAGCCCCTGAATCAGGCGAAGTACATCAATCTGCACGACGGATGAGGCCATCGGAATGGCAAAGGTGGACAGCACGAATATCGCCAGTCCGATCAGCCATACGCGTTTTCTGCCGTAGATATCCGTCAGGCTTCCAGCGGCCATCATGGCGCTGCCGTAAGTCAGGATGTAAGCGTTGATGACCCAAGTGAGCTCGACGGCTGATCCGCCCAGTGCCTTGTTTATCGAGGGCAGAACCACGGCAGGGCCAGTGAAGCACAACGGAATCAGGATGCCTGTCAGGCAGGCGGCAAACAATTGTCCCCAGCGTCTGGTAGCAGACGATGCTTGAACCTGGCTTGCTGAAGTCATGTGCAATTTTCCTGTGAAGCGTGCGCAGTTTTCGGTGCATTGCACGCGTTTATCCAAGGGCAGTTGCCCTGTCGGGAGATTAGGGGTTGCGTCTGTAAACAAAAACAGGCTTATGTTCCGAAGGTATAGGACAGGGCTGTCCTTAATAGGAGTGGGTATTGGAATCGCTCGGTAGCATTGCGGTGTTTGTTCTGGTCGCGGAAACACGGAGTTTTACCCAGGCTGGAAAGCGCTTGGGTATTTCATCGTCGGGGGTAGGCAAGAGTATCGGCCGTCTGGAAGAGGGCCTGGGTGTCAGGCTTTTTCATCGCAGTACGCGCAGTATTGCCATGACCCTGGAGGGCTCGATATTTCTGGAGCGCTGTCGCCGTATTCTGTCGGAGCTTGAAACGGCAGAAATGGAGTTGAGCAATGCCAGGGATCTGCCCAGAGGCAGATTGCGCATCAGCCTGCCCTTGGTCAGCGGCCTGGTCATGCCGGTTATCATCGAGTTCATGCGCACCTATCCCGATATCGAACTGGACATCGATTTTTCCGACCGCATGGTCGATATCATCGAGGAAGGCTTTGATATCGTCCTGCGCACGGGAGACCCCGGCGACTCGGGCCTGATGTCAAGGCGGATGGGGGGCTTTCAATTGAAAATCGTCGGCGCTCCGGACTATTTTTCCCGGCGCGGGACACCTCAACATCCAGCAGACTTGAGTCGACACGCCTGCCTGTTGCACAAGTTTCCCTCTTCGGGCAAATTTGAACACTGGCCGCTACGTCGCGAGGCCGGTGCCGATGATCTCGATTTGCCCCAGGTGATGGTGTGCAACACGACGGAAGTTCTTGTTGATGTTGCGCGGGCAGGGTTGGGAATTGCCTGCCTGCCGGACTTCATGATTTCATCGGCCATTCGCAATGGCGAGTTGGTGCCAATACTGACCGACTACACGGTGCACACCGGAAGTTTCAGGTTGCTCTGGCCATCGAGCAAGCACCTTTCCCTGCGCCTGCGGGTATTCATCGACTTTATGCACGCCCATTTGTTTGCTCCTGCGTCTGTGTGACCGCGCGGACCGAGCATGTAGCACCTGACAAGGAGCATTGGCATGTACACGCTTTTTGGCACAGAGGGTTCGGGGTCCGCAGCCATCGAGATAGCGCTTTGGCGCTGCTCGGTTCCTTTTACCTTGTTCAGGGCCTGTGCGTGGGAGGAGGGGCCAGGCAAGGAAGCATTGCGGCGGGTCAATCCATTGCTGCAGGTGCCCACGCTGGTCCTGGCTGATGGCACGGTGCTCACCGAAAGCGCTGCAATTCTGATTCATCTGGGACTGGAGCATCCAGAATCCGGGCTGCTGCCCAGCAAGCCTGCCCTGCGCGCTCAAGCCCTTCGCGCGCTGGTCTACATCGCCGCCAACTGCTACGCCCCGATCGGGATTATCGATTACCCGCAGCGCTGGCTGTCGGGCTCCGACGAAACGCAGGCTACGCTACTCGAAACCGGCACCCGCGCGCGGTTGCATGAAAACTGGGAGACATTCGCGGATCTGTTCGCCAACGCAGGCTTCTGGCGTTGTGATGATCCCGGTGCAGTTGAGATTCTGGCTTGCATCGTGACCAGATGGGGCGGTGCGCGCGAGCATCTGCATAACACCCGGCCTGACTTTCATGCGCTGCTGTTGCAGGTCGACGCTCAGCCGGTGGTCAGCGCAGTGATAAGGCGTCATTGGGGCTTGAGAGGTCTGGAGGCGTGATTAAAGCAGACCCTTTTGAAGACGTGACGCCAGAATGGACTCAAACCATCGTCCCTCAGTCGCCTGTAAGCAATGCTCGCTAATTCAGCGGCCCCAGCACCTTTCGATAGCGCTCGCCGCCATTACGGGTATGTAGCGTGAGCACAATTTCCAGCCCGTCGGGATTGTCTTCCTTGTGGCTGTCGAGCGGTTGCCAGCCTCCGACAGTTCTCCAGACCCTTATTTTTGCCTCGACGACATGGTCGAGCACCGCTATTCCTTCATCGGGAGCGGGTAGGGGGTAGAGATTGCTGCTGTCTGCGGCCGCGCGATACAACCTGTTGTCCTTTAGCCACCAGCGGATTCGCTGTAGTCCTTCCCCGGCCGTGGCCGCACTGCGAATGACGTCAAGTCGCATACCGTTCCTTTCCGCACTGCGAATACTGATGGGTATCAACGTTTTTGCCTGCGGATCCGGTTCTTCGCCAGGCAGCGGTTTTTGCAGCTCGACGCTGGCACGCATGGCCACGTCGCGCTCCAGCTGGTTCAGCGCTCGCAGTACGGACTCGGTGTGCCCGGTGCTTTCGCGTAACTGGATATCGGTGCGAGTGATGCTCTCCAGCCCACGCCAGGCAATCAGGCTGACGATGGTCATCAGCAGGATAGCCACCATTACTTCCAGTAATGTGAAGCCGCTTTGCCTTGCCTTCATGGAGGGCTGACCACCTGCAGTTGACCCAGCGCGCTACGCTGCAGGCTCAAGGATCGTTCACCGTCAGAGAGCTGGATGCGCAGCGGTGCGACGATCCATTCGGGACCTGACACCACTCGCTGCGCCGGGTCTACGCTGATGCGTATGGAGGGTGTTTCCCAGGCTCTGAAACGCAGCTGCGGGTCGTTCATGAAGCGGTCGTAGCCCACGCCGTGCTCGGCACGTCGTGCGAAACCAAAGCCTTTGCCATCGACCAGCAAGGTGATTGGCCGACCGTCGACCCTGGCCTCGACCTGTGCAATGTGCAGCATATGTGCAAGGCGTTCTGCGTCCTTGCGCAGCAAAGCGGCAGGATCGGGTTTGATGCTCATGCTCACCGTTGCGCTGACGATGCCAATGATGACCAGAACCACCATCAACTCGATCAGGGTAAAACCCCGTTGTGTGTCCATACTCATGATCGGTGGCTCCCTGATGACGCTTGTATACGGATCAAAGCGGGTGCCAGGCATTCTGATGCAGTGATGTAGACTGCCCCGGCAGACGAACAGGAGGTTCAGTCATGGCATTTTCGTTTCATCCATTATCAGCGCCGCGCCTGGTGCAATCGGCGGCCTTGATTGCAGCACTGGCGGGTATCGCACTCTGGTCGTCGCTGTTGCTTGCTCCCGAGCCTGTACGTGCACCTTTGCCGGAAAGCGCCGCTCCCGCTGCGGATGTCGGCAGTCCTGCCCGACAGTGGTTCGCCAACCAGCCGCTTCAGGTCCGGATCAAGGTCAGCGGGGTCATGGCCGGGATCAAAGGCGCTGTGGCGATTCTCACTGTCAACGATAGACCGCCGCGCAGCTATCTGGCGGGCGATTTGCTCGCCAGGGATGTACGGCTGGTGGCTATCGAGAGTGATGGAGTAGTGATCGAGCAGGGTACCGAGCGCACACGATTCAAGGTCGCCAGCCTGGCGGGCCTGCCGGAGTTGCCCAGCCTGCTGCGTCGTTGAAACGCTCATGGAGACTCTTTCAGCGGGCGTCGGATCGCTATAACGGTATCGAGGCGGGCCAGTGGCGGCGCTTTATTGTCCCGCTGTAATACTCGCAGACTGACCCGCATCAACATTCCGTCTGCACTGGCTTTGAGTGTCTGTTCACAGGTCAGCGAGAGCCTGCCCTGGTCGCACTTGCGGGTTGTGAAACCAGGCCTGAGCCTTGCCATCATGCGTAATTCGGCCAGTTGGTTCTGCGCCTCCAGCAGCGCAATGGCGCGGTCGCGCAACACACCGTTGTTGAAGGTCATTACCCCGCTCAAGCGCACGGCCGCCGCCATTGCCACGGTGATGATCAACAGCGCCACCAACACTTCGATCAGGGTGAAGCCTTTCTCCTTGTGCGGTTGCAGCATGGGTGCCTCCTGGCAAATCCTCCTGCTCCATACAGGCAACAAAACGATAGCACCGGACCAGCATCTGATTATT
The DNA here is from genome assembly GCF_020917325.1 of Pseudomonas savastanoi. NCBI lineage: Bacteria > Pseudomonadati > Pseudomonadota > Gammaproteobacteria > Pseudomonadales > Pseudomonadaceae > Pseudomonas > Pseudomonas savastanoi. The sequence continues at coordinate 3,471,259 of NZ_CP076652.1, read as the reverse complement.
CATGAATGGCTCACCATAAGGTTTGAGCAGATTTATCGTGTCACGCCGTTGCGGCGTCTACACTGCGGGACAGATGAGGATCATCAAGGATATGGATATGGATATGGATGTCGCACGCGTCAAGCCTCGGTCTGGAGGCCGTCGCGGCCAGGACGGCTTTACCCTGATCGAAATCATGGTGGTGGTGGTTATTCTCGGCATTCTGGCCGCTGTTGTGGTGCCCAGGGTTCTTGATCGTCCGGACCAGGCGCGGGCTGCTGCTGCGCGACAGGATATCGCAGGGCTGATGCAGGCGCTCAAGCTCTATCGCCTCGACCACGGCACTTACCCCAATCAGGCTCAGAGCCTCAAAGCTCTGGTCGAGCGGCCGGTCAACTTCAACAAAAACAACTGGCGCGCCTATATCGAGCGGCTACCCGACGATCCGTGGGGGCGCCCCTATCATTATCTGAACCCCGGCGTTAATGGCGAGGTGGATCTTTTTTCTCTGGGTGCCGACGGTCAGCCCGATGGCGAGGGTGTCAATGCCGATATCGGCTCATGGCAGCTCTGAATATGGCGCTGAGCACTTACCCGTCAAGCGCAATCAGGCAAGGCGGCTCGGCAATTATCGGTGCCCTGCTGACCGTCGCGATTGTCGCGGTCATCGCTGCCGGTATGCTGACCCGTCAGAGCGTCATGATTCGCACGGTAGAAGCCGAGCAGTCGCGTATCCAGAACAGCGCAGCGCTGATGGCCGGGCTGGACGCAAGCCGCATGCTGTTGTGGGATTCACGTCGCAAGAGCCGGGCGACTCATCCTGGCCAGGCGTGGGCGCAGCCCCTAGGCCAGAGTCCATCCGATCGACCTGAAGAAGGTTTTCACGGACGACTGGAAGACCAGCAGGGCAAATTCAACCTGCGCAACCTGCTGCGCAATGGTCAGCTGGAAATCGGTCAACTGCGCAGTTTCGAACGCTTGTGTCAGATGATTTCCATCAGTGATGTTCTCTGCCAGAGCATCAGCCAGCGGGTGCTTGGCTCATACACACGTTTTTCGACTCCGGTAACAGGCACGGTCAGCGGGACATTCGCGAGCGGGCGGGAGACTTCTTCGGCGATGCGCAAGCCCATCCCGGCATCATCGGTGACACTGCGCAGCCTGGATGATCTGCAAGGGATGCAGGGTTTGAGCGATCAGGTACTGGAGCGGCTGAAACGCTACGTGTGCATTCTGCCAGCCAATACCTGGGTCAACAGCAATACAGCGAGTGCGGAGGTACTGGCAGCGGTGGTGCCCGGTTTGTCATTGCCCAGTGCGCAAACGGTGGTGGCCGAGCGCGACAAGGGACAGTGGTTTGCCTACCGTCTGGAAATCATCGCTCGCATGCAGGTGCCGACCCAGGCGGCTGACGGGCTTGAAATCGGTGTAGCAAGCGAGTGGTTTGTGTTCCGTGGCGAGGCGCGCAGAGATGGACGCCAGGCCCGCATGGAGGCCTTGCTGTATATGCGCGATGACAGCGTGCCTCGTGTTATCTGGTCACGGATCGGCGCATGAGCCGGTTGCGGATTGCCCTGCCTGCTCTGGAACAACTGAACCCGGAGACGCCACTGCTATTCGTCCGGCTGGACAGCCAGGGCAAGGTTGTTGAAAGCGGCCTGAGCAGTTTGCTGGACTTGAAGCAGGGCGGCGCACTGCAGCCGGTGGAAGCGTTTCTGCATCCACTGGACAGTCTGCTGGCCCGGATCGAAACGCCGCCGCTGACTGCGTCGCGGATCAGAAGCGCTGCGCTGTTAGCCGCTCAGGGACTGATACTGGGCGGCAGTGAGGTGATGCACATCGCCAGCAGCCCGCGCTATGCCGACGGGGCTGTTTATCTGGGCTGGTTACCGTCAACTGCGCTGGAACGTCTGAGCCGATTGCTGAGTCAGTCGCGTCTGTCATTGCGCGGCCTTTACCCTGCGCCCTATGGCCTGCCTGTGCCTGCACCGGGTCAAGTCAGTGTCGTGCTGCGGGATGAGCACTGGCTGCTGCGTCACAGTGCCGGGCAAGGCAGTGTGCACCCGCGGCTGACCGAGATCCCTGATGCGCACCTGGCCAACGGCCGCGAGTTGCACCGGCTGGACGACGAGGGCACGGCAAGCCCGGAAACATCGGCTGGCCTGCTCCTGGGCGGGCCGTCACCCGGCTGGAGCCTGCATGCAGGAACGGGAGCGGCGAAAGTCAAAACATCGGGCTGGACCGCAGCATGGGTCTGCTGCGGTTTGGCTGTCGGGGTATGGGCGCTGGGCTTGAATCTGTACGCCGCTCGCGAGGCTGCCCGAGGACAGCAACTCAAGACCGGTATGGTGCAGCGGGTCAGCCAGGCCTTTCCTCACTTGCCGGTCATTCTCAATCCTCTGCAACAGGCCCGGCAGCAGGTGGCGGCACTCGAAAGCGGTTCAGCCGCCGGCACCGACAGCGGATTCGAACAACTGGTAAAAAGCGCCGCTGAAGCTTTGCCGTTCCTGGCGGGTAGCGTGCAGCGCCTGGCCTATTCGGATGGCCGCCTGCAACTGCAACTGTTGCCCGATAACGCCCAGCCTGCTGTTGACGATACGTTGCAGCGTTCGCTGGCGCAGGTGGGTCTGGCAGCCAGTCGCGATCGTCTCACCTGGAACCTGAGCCAGATGCCTGATCAAGCGGCCGATGCGCCCGGCGCTACGCCGGAGAGCGACGTTGAATAGCCGACTGTGGCAGCCATACGCCGACCGCTGGCGGCGACTGAGTGGGCGTGTGCGTGTTGTCAGGGCCGGTCTGTCGATCAGGGAGACGCGTCTCCTGTCGATAGGCGCGCTGGTGTTGTGCTGCCTGGTGACGTGGCTACTGATGGTTCAGCCTGCACTGAAGAAAATCACGTATTGGCAGGCGCAAACCCCTGTGTTGAGCGCCCAGGCCGAGACGCTCGAAACGCTGCTCAAGCAGGTGAGCGTGCCGCAGCGCCGAACAGGCCCGCAGGATCTGCAGCCAGCCTTGCAGCGCAGCCTTGAAGCCTTCGGGTTGTGGTCGTATTGCCAGCTTGAGCATGACGGTGAAGGGGCTGAGCGCAGTTGGCAACTGGCTTTCTATCACGCGCCAGCCGACGCAGTGATCGGTTGGCTGCTGGAGCAGCCGCAATTGTTTTCGTTACACATCAAGGACGCCAGCCTGCAACGTGCAGGCGAAGACGCTCAGGACCTGACAGGTCATCTGTCCGGGGTTGTTCGCATGGATCAGGCGCCGAGCGCAAAGGAAGCTTAATGAAGTGGAATGCCTTTACCTACACGTTGCCCTGTCGCAGCGTCGCACCGTTTTTCCTGCTGGCGCTGAGCGCGTGCAGCACCACATCGCCTGCGCCGCCTGAGCTGTTAGAGAGCGAGCTGGGTCAACCGTTGGCCAGAACCTTGCCCGCCAGCGACACACATGATCGCCAGCGCGCGCAACCGGGCGTCGCGCCGGGACAGAAACACACGTTGTCGAACACCGCACGCGGCCATACGCCAACCCGCAAGACAGTGGCTGCGCACGGCGCGCTGGGTGACCAGCCCATACAATTGAATTTTGTCGAAGCCGATATTCAATCGGTCGTGCGGGCGTTGTCACGCTCCACAGGTCAGCAGTTTTTGCTGGACCCAAAAGTCACGGGCACGCTGACGCTGGTCAGCGAAGGGCCGGTGCCGGCCTCTCAGGCTTATGAAATGCTCTTGGCCGCGCTGCGCATGCAGGGTTTCAGTGTGGTGGATGTCGGCGGTGTGGCTCACGTCGTGCCTGAAGCCGATGCCAGACTGCTTGGCGGTCCTGTCTACAGTGCCGACAAACCTTCCGGGAACGGCATGCTGACCCGTACGTTTCGTTTGCAGTACGAAAATGCGGTCAATCTGATTCCGGTGCTGCGGCCTATCGTTTCGCCGAACAACCCGATCAACGCCTACCCCGGCAATAACACCATCGTCGTCACCGACTATGCCGATAACCTGACGCGAGTGGCGCAGATCATCGACGGTATCGACACGCCCAGTGCCATCGATACCGACGTGGTGACCGTGCACAACGGTATCGCGGTAGATATCGCCAGCATGGTCAGCGAATTGCTGGATACTCAGGGCGGCGACGCGACCCAGAAGATCAGCGTGATTGGCGACCCCCGCTCCAACGCCATCATTATCCGCGCCGGCAGCCCGGAGCGTACCGAGCTGGCGCGCAATCTGATCTACAAGCTGGACAACGCCCAGAGCAACCCGAGCAATCTGCATGTTGTGTACCTGCGCAATGCCCAGGCGGGAAAGCTGGCCCAGGCTTTGCGGGGCTTGCTGACCGGTGAAAGTGACAGCGGTGCCAGCGATACCACCCGGACGATGCTCAGCGGCATGGGCAGCACCGGTAACAAGAACGACGTGCAAGGCAACAGCAGCGCAGGCCCTGTCTCCGGGACTGTAGCCGGAAGCGGTTATGGCCAGAGTAGCGCGTCGCCTTCGGTTGCCACAGCCGGTAGTCAGCAAGCCGAACAGAACACCGCGTTCAGTGCAGCCGGGGTGACCATCCAGGCTGATTCGACCACCAACACCCTGTTGATTTCCGCTCCGGAGCCGCTGTATCGCAACTTGCGTGAAGTCATCGATCAACTGGATCAGCGCCGTGCTCAGGTGGTGATCGAAAGCCTGATTGTCGAGGTCAGCGAGGACGATGCGAACCAGTTCGGCGTGCAGTGGCAAACCGGCAACCTGAATGGTAGCGGCGGCTTTGGCGGAGTGAACCTTGGCGGCAGCGGTTTGAATACCAGTGGCAGCACCAGCATCGACGTACTTCCCCCTGGCTTGAATGTCGGCGTGGTGAGGGGCGCGGTGACCATTCCGGGCATTGGCGAGGTGCTGGATCTGAAGGTGCTCGCGCGCGCTCTGAAGAGCAAGGGTGGCAGCAATGTGCTGTCCACGCCCAACCTGCTGACGCTGGACAACGAGGCGGCCAGTATCTTCGTCGGCCAGACCATCCCGTTTGTCACCGGCAGTTATGTAACGGGCGGTGGCGGCACCAGCAACAATCCGTTCCAGACGGTTCAGCGGGAAGAAGTCGGCTTGAAACTGAATGTCAGGCCGCAGATTTCCGAAGGCGGTACGGTCAAGCTGGACATCTATCAGGAAGTCAGCAACGTCGATCAGCGCGCCTCGCTGGCGTCAGGCACCGTCACCAACAAGCGCGCCATCGATACCAGCATCCTGCTGGACGACGGGCAGATCATGGTGCTGGGCGGCCTGCTTCAGGACGGGTACAACCAGAGCGATGAAGCGGTGCCCTGGCTGTCGAGGATTCCGCTTCTCGGCGTACTGTTTCGAAACGAAGCGCGTTCGACCAGAAAAACCAATCTGATGGTCTTCCTGCGTCCCTACATCATTCGTGACAGCGGCACAGGGCGCAACATCACGCTGAACCGTTACGAATTCATGCGCCGCGCACAGGGTAATTTGCGTCCCGAGCGTAACTGGATGCTGCCGGACATGCAGGCGCCGCAGTTGCCCTCTGCGGCAAAGGCGATTCCTGACCTGCAGCCTGCTGCCGGTCAGATGCCGCGGGCGGTCATTCGCGCAGTGCCTGTGCCATGAGTGCGCTGCCTTATGCCTGGGCCAGGGCGCAACGCATTCTCTTGCGTGAGACTGACGAAGGGGCGCTGCTGATCGTTTGCGACGCTACTCCCGGCTGGGCAATCAATGAGGCCCGGCGGCAGTTCGGTCCGGCGCGTCTGGAACAGGTCGGCACGCATCAACTGGAGGGGCTTCTGGCCGCAGCCTACGCCGACACCGGCAGCGCGGCGGCGGTAGTGGGCGCTGCAGAAAACGAAGCTGACCTGAATCGGCTGATGCAGGATATCCCGGAAATCACCGACCTGCTGGATGCGCAGGACGGTGCCCCGGTGATCCGCATGATCAATGCACTGCTGACCCAGGCGGCTCGCGACGAGGCCAGCGATATTCATATCGAACCCTATGAAAGCCATTCGGTGGTGCGCTATCGGGTCGATGGCAGCCTGCGTGATGTGGTATCGCCGCGCAAGGCGTTGCATGGCTCGCTGGTGTCACGGATCAAGATCATGGCCCAGCTGGATATCGCCGAAAAGCGCTTGCCTCAGGATGGTCGAATCGCCTTGCGGGTGGCCGGCCGGCCCATCGACATTCGCGTCTCGACCGTGCCTACCGGCCACGGTGAAAGGGTGGTAATGCGCCTGCTCGACAAGCAGGCCGGTCGTCTGCGCCTCGAAACCCTGGGCATGGCCCCTGATGTGCTGGCCAGACTCGACAACCTGATACGCCAGCCCCATGGCATTGTGCTGGTCACAGGGCCCACCGGCAGTGGCAAGACCACCAGTCTTTATGCCGCGTTGGCAAGGCTGGATGCCAGCACCAGCAATATCCTGACCGTGGAGGACCCGGTGGAATACGACCTGCCGGGTATCAGTCAGATTCAGGTCAACAGCAAAATCGACATGACTTTCGCCCTGGCATTGCGCGCCATTCTGCGTCAGGACCCGGACATCATCATGATCGGTGAAATCCGTGATCTGGAAACCGCCCAGATCGCCGTGCAGGCTTCACTGACCGGACATTTGGTGCTTGCCACCTTGCACACCAATGACTCGGTATCGGCGATCAACCGGCTTGTCGACATGGGCGTCGAACCGTTTCTCCTCGCGTCTTCTTTGCTTGGCGTGCTCGCGCAGCGCCTGGTACGCCGTTTGTGCCCACAGTGCAGACAACCCGACCCGACTGCGTCAGGCTGCTGGCGCCCGCAGGGGTGTGAGCGCTGTAGTGGAACCGGTTATAGCGGCCGCACCGGCATTCACGAGCTGTTCTGCATTGATGATGAGGTGCGCAGTCTGATCCATCAAGGTGCCGACATGCAGGCACTGAGGGCTGCGGCGCGCGATGCCGGCATGGTCAGCATGCGCGAGGATGGCCAGCGCTGGGTTCGCGATGGCACCACCGCTCCGGAAGAAATCATTCGTGTGACACGGGACGCTTGATGAGCCGCTATCACTATGAAGCTGCCGATGCGCAGGGCAGGATCGAATCCGGCCATCTGGACGCTGACAGTCAGGACGCGGTGATGGCTGATCTGCGCCAGCGGGGGCTGACTGCATTGCAGGTAAAGATCGACAGCCAGACCAGCAGTCATGGTGCAGGGGGGCTGTTCAGTATGCGCCTCTCGGACGCTGACCTTGCCTCGGTGACCCGACAACTGGCAAGCCTGCTGAGTGCCGGGCTGCCGCTGGATGAAGCATTGGGGGCCACGGTCGAGCAGGCCGAACGCCAACACATTATTCAGACCCTGAGCGCGATACGCACCGATGTTCGCAGTGGCATGCGTCTGGCCGAAGCGCTGGCCGCTCGCCCCAGAGACTTTCCGGACATTTACCGGGCCTTGATCGGGGCGGGGGAGGAGTCTGGCGATCTGGCCCAGGTCATGGAGCGGCTGGCCGATTACATAGAAGAGCGCAACGGCCTGAGGGGCAAGATTCTCACGGCGTTCATCTACCCCGGCGTAGTGGGGCTGGTCTCGATTGCCATCGTGATTTTTCTGCTGAGCTACGTAGTGCCCCAGATAGTCAGTGCGTTTTCTCAGGCGCGTCAGGACTTGCCCGGTTTGACACTGGCCATGCTGGCCGCGAGTGATTTCATCCGTGCCTGGGGCTTAGCCTGTTTGGGCGTATTGCTGGCGGCGTTGTGGGGCTGGCGAATCTGCCTGCGCAACCCGGCTACGCGCCTGAGATGGCACAGCCAGATCCTGCGCTTGCCCTTGATCGGTCGATTCGTGCTGGGGCTGAACACCGCACGCTTTGCATCGACCCTGGCGATTCTCGGTGCTGCCGGTGTGCCCTTGCTGCGGGCGCTGGACGCAGCGCGTCAGACCTTGTCCAACGATCGCCTCAGTCTGGCGGTGAACGAAGCCACGTCCAGGGTCCGTGAAGGCGTCAACCTGGCGGTGGCGCTGCGGATGGAAAAGGTCTTTCCGCCGCTGCTGATTCACCTGATTGCCAGCGGCGAAAAAACCGGGGCTTTGCCGCCGATGCTTGATCGTGCTGCGCAGACCCTTTCCCGCGATATCGAGCGCCGCGCGCTGGGCATGACTGCGCTGCTCGAACCTTTGATGATCGTGATTATGGGCGGCGTAGTGCTGGTGATCGTGATGGCTGTGATGTTGCCGATCATCGAGATCAATCAACTGGTCAACTGAGGGGCTCGATCCTGACGAAAGCAGTTTCATCGCCCGGCGATAACCTGCTCAATAAAAGACCCTCATCGAGAGGGTCTTTTATCGTCCTGTACAACCGGCGTATCAGATTTTGCCAGCGCCGGCCTTGGCCTTGACATCGGCCGCAACCTTGTCAGCCGCCAGAGGGGTGTAGCTGTACGGAGGGGTCCAGCCAATGCTGGTGCTCCAGGAACAGCTGATGACACTGCCGTTTACCAGCGACCCGCTATCACGGTAGACACTGCCGCCATAGTCGGCCGCAACCTTGCTGCAACCACTGATGCCGCTGATATCGAGCACATTGCGCTCAGAGAAGATTTTCGAACCTTTTCCGACGCCCTGGGCATACACAAACGGGTAGACCTTATGGCTGGTACTTCCAGTGTGGTAGTTGTTGTAAAGATGAACCTGACCAAACCGCACGCGCGGTCCGCGAGAGGAAATGTTCTCGAACAACGAGTTGTGAATGGTCACCTTCAGTTTGCCGTCATCGGTTGTTTTACTGTCACTTGAACCGATCAGGTTATTCTTTTCGTGATTCCGGAACACGGAATACGAAATGGTGACATAGTTGGCGCCGTTCTTGACGTCCAGTGCGCCATCATGGTGTTGTTTTGGACGACCATTGGCCGTGCCGTTCTGATCATCAGTGCGACGGCCGTCGGTAAACGTCACATGATCGATCCATACATTACTGGCACCTTCGACCGTCAGACCGTCGTACTCCGAGTTCCAGTTGCCAGCGCTGCCATCTTCCGGGTCCCAGACCGGTTCCGGGTCCCAGGGGTTCTCAATGGTCAGGTTGCGAATGATGACGTCGTTTTCCTTGGCGTAGAAAAACCCTTCCCTTATCTCGGCACTGCTGGAGGTGCCGACAATCGTGGTTTTGCCGGGGATGTCCAGGCGGGCGCGCTGCTTCATGTCAGAGGTTTTGGTGTACGGCTTGCCCTCGCTGACATCAATAACCCCCGTCACCTTGATAATCCGGCCGTTGCTGCCTGCCGACGCAGCCAGCGCGGCTTTCAGCTCGGCGGCGTTTTTTACCGTATAAATGTTATTCGCTGCTGCCCTTGAACCACCCTTTGTGCCACCGTTCTGCGTCGCCCAGCCGGTAGTGGCAACATCGGTGGCGATATCGGCGTGGGCAGACAGGCTGACAGACAATAGCGATACAAGAATGCCGCCCGTCAATGCGAGTGGCGTAAAACCATGAGGCTTCAACATATAATCTATTCCTTGATTAATGTGTGTACAACTTGCAGTCATTGCAACTGCGTGTCCCACAGCAAACATCCTGTTGCCAAGGCAGTAGCGCAAACAGAATGTTTGCTGTCGATTGAATATAGTCCTGAATCGGAAAGCGGCAGTGTTGCGTGTGTATTTTTTTGTAAAAGAGAACCAATGCCTTTTATTTTCTACACGCATCTAACGCGCAATAAGTACATCGCTATTGTTGCCGTGATGGTGGTGTAATTCATGCGCTGAATGCGTCTTCCGCAGCCCGTTATTCATTTAGTGAATAACAAAGCTGCGTGCGGCGCTCGTGAAGTAGTTGAACACTTAGTTCGTTAAATTGATCGGCCCCAGTATTCTCAGATAGAGATGCACGGTTGTCCCGTTTTCAGGTGCTGTTTCGACGCGTGCGCCTCCGCCTGCGTTCACCGCAAACTCCTGCACCTGAACAAGGCCCAGGCCGGCACCCGGTTCGGAGCGTCTGGTGGTGAAGAAGGGTTCGAATATCTGTTCCTTGAGATCGGCGGCCATGCCAGGGCCATTGTCGGCCACGCTGAGTACCAGGTAATCGCCTTCCGGCAATCGTGGATCTTCCTTGACTGACTCCAGTCGGGTGGCGATATGTACCTTGCCAGACCCTGACATTGCATCACGGGCGTTGGCCAGGAGGTTCAATACGGCGGCGTGCAACTGCGCTTCGGCGCACAGGACGCCCCAGCCCTGTGCGCTAAGGTCGAATGACAGTTCCAGATTGTCGCCTGCCGAGCGCAATAGCAGATCACGGGCGGCATCGATCCTTTCGCTGACATCGATGCAGATCAGTTCGGGGCCGTCCTGACGAACGCTGTCGAGTAAACGGGTGACCAGTTGTCGACCATGATCCACAGCCCGCAGGCCGGTGTCACTGAGCGTCTCGACATCGGTCGGTCGGCGCGAGCGCATGCGGACAAGTTGCAGGCTGGCGCTCAGCGCCTGGAGCAGGTTGTTGAAGTCGTGGGCGATGCTCGCTGTGAGCATTCCCAATGACGACACCCGCTGTGAATCGCGCAGATTGCGTTCAACGGCCAGGCTTTGACTCTGTGCGCTTTCGAGTCCCAGGGCCAGTTCTGCGGCATGGTGGTCGCGCTGCTGGGTAAGCAGGCGATATTGCATCAAGGCTGCGGTCTGGCGGGCCAGTGCCAGCAGGGCCAGACGTTGTTGTTCGGTCAGAACACGCGGCCAGATATCGATTATACACACGGTGCCCAGCGCATGGCCCGTATCGGTGCGAATCGGTGCGCCTGCATAAAACCGGATATAAGGAGGGCCCAGCACCAGGGGGCTCTCTTTGAAGCGAGGGTCGGTGGTGGCATCTTCTACGACCAGCACATCGGAAGGTTGCAGGATTGCATGTGCGCAGAAGGCCAGATCGCGGTGGGTTTCCTTGACGTCCAGGCCGATGCAGGCCTTGAACCACTGGCGTTCCCGGTCAACCAGCGAGACCAGAGCGATGGGCGCGTCGCACAGCGTGGTAGCGAGCAGCACAATGTCGTCGAAGTCCTGCTCGGGAGCGCTGTCCAGTATCCTGAGATGCTCAAGAGACAGGACTCGTTCTTCTTCGTTGGCAGGAAGTGGCGCAGGGTGGTGGGTCATGGGGCGCACCGCGATCAGATGAGATAAGGTCTTATGATGCCTATGATTTATACGGGGCAGCAAGGTACCCAGCGTATAAATGCGCGCGATCCGGCCGGATGCGTCAGGCTTCGGTTCTGTACCTGTCGCGAACGCTGAACCGTCTAGCGCGTCGACAGCCGTTACACGATAGCTCAACTGCACCCTCTTCGTTGCCGGCCTTGATCGGGTTCTCGCGTTTTGCCGTGAATGCTGATTGGCGGCTCGGGCAATGAACCCGGTCAGTTGGAATCGTGGGTTTAAAGAAGGTTTCATGTAGCGCTATTAGTAGGAGGCGTATAATAACTATAAAAGTATATTCGTAATAAGAAGTCTGCGAGTGTTGGTAATGCGTGTCCGGCATCCGTAAGTAGTTTGCTTGTAACGTATTGTGCCCATAGTGTGCCTGTTATGTAATAAACTGCCTGGCGATTTTTGCGTGGGCAAAGATCGTTGGTTAATCACTAGCGTGTGTATTCTTCAGGAGCATTGCTGATGCCCGGCCCAAATGATTCAAGTCCTGCCGAACTTTTGCCCGAAGGGTCTCCCGACGACAGAGTCACCAGCCTGTTGTGGGGGCCGTTCTGGTTAGGCGATTCAACCGGTACTCATCTCACTTACAGCTTTCATACTGCCAACTCCGTCTATGCCACTGACTACAGTCGCTCTCAGGAGCCCAGCGATGCCTATTCACTGACCGATGCCCAGGCAGCGGCGGCAAGAAGTGCGTTGGGTGCATGGAGTGCAGTGGCAGACATCAAATTCACCGAGGTTCAGGACACCCCGGACAATGTCGGAGACATTCGTTTTGGCGGCTTCAAGAGTCTGCAAAGTACTGAGTATGGCCAGGCTTACGCGCCAGGCACACTGGGCCGGTCCGGTGATGTCTGGATCGGTCCGAAAGTCAATGCGGCTGATCCTGCCAAAGGCACGGATGATTACCTGACGTTCATGCATGAAACGGGTCATGCATTGGGTTTGAAGCATTCGTTTGAAGCCTCGCAATACAACGATGTTTTGCTCGATGCCAAGTTCGAAGATGCCCGTTACACCATCATGAGCTACACCAACAACTACAGTTTCAAACCCACCACGCCGATGTTGCTCGATGTGGCGGCCATGCAGTTTATATACGGCGCCAACACCACCTATCACAGCGGTAATGACGTCTACAAATGGGCACCCGATCAGTCGGTGTTCGAGACGATTTGGGACGCTGGTGGCAAGGATACGATCGATGCCAGCAATCAGGCATCGTTTGTGAAGATCAACCTCAACGAGGGTGAGTTCAGCACCATCGGCAAGGCGTTCCTCGATTACAACCAGAACCCTGATGCCCCGACGCTGATGAACTCAGGGCTGGCGATTGCCTATGGTGCACACATTGAAAATGCCATTGGCTCTGCTTTCAATGACACGCTGATGGGCAACAGCCTGGATAACGTGCTTGATGGTCGTGGCGGTCTGGACACCATGATTGGCGGTCTGGGTAACGACACCTACGTTATTGATCAGGCTGGTGAGCTCGCTTTGGTGCAAGAGAAGGCCAATGAGGGCATCGATACACTCAAGATCACCTATGACAATACATCGCCGGTTGCCACAGTGATCGACCTGAATGCCGGCCCACTGGCCAACTTTGAAAACGTCCACCTCAAAGGTGAGGGCGAGTTCACGTTGCTGGGCAATGATCGCAACAATACCCTGACCGGTAACGATGCGAACAATGTGCTGTTCGGCGGCGCGGGCAATGACAAGCTGGTTGGCGGTCTGGGCGCAGACATCATGACCGGCGGCAGCGGCGCTGACCGTTTTGTGTTCAATGACCTTGCAGAAATGGGCAAAGGCCAGGCCAGCGACGTGATTACCGACTTCAACAGCCAGCAGGGCGACAAGCTGAGCTTCCTGAAGATGGATGCCAACGTGGACACCAAAGCCCTTGATGCTTTCAGCTTCATTGGCAGCGGCGAGTTCACCGGCGCGGGCCAGCTGCGGTTCGCCGACCACGTGCTGTCCGGCAACGTCAATGGTGATTTGCATGCTGACTTTGAAATCCAGCTGGTCGGTGTAACCGAGTTCCATGCTCACGATCTGGCGGTTTGATCGCTGACTTGAAATACCGGTTTCAATGACAGGACTGCGCCACGGACAGGCGCCGTTCTCTCTGCTTGCCCATCGCCTCCTTCTTTCTTCCTCCTGCCTCTTCCCGCCGTTTTAACTGCGCACCGCAATTGGGCGACGCAGGGTTTTGAGCTTTTTTTGGCACCGTGACGGTGCTGTTACAAAATTTAAAACCACAAATTCAATATATCCAACAAAACCCACTTGACGCGCCAGCCCCTGCTGAATGTAATGCGCCGACAGTCGTCGGCATTGGGCATCGCGCAGAAGTATCTCACTGATGAAAAAGAGGTATCTACATTGATTGAGCCACAGCCATCGTCCATGCCTGCCGTGATTGAAGCTGCCGCGCTTGTCCGCAAAGGCTGCATGACGCCGATACGCTTGACCGAGTTATGTCTGGCAACGATTGAAACCCACAATTCCACACTCAATGCGTTTGGTGATGTATACGCCGATGTCGCGCTTGAACAGGCCTGGACGATGACTGCCGAACTGCAGCGTGGTCAGGTACGAGGTCCGCTGCACGGCATACCCTTTGGCATCAAGGATCTCTTTTCCACAGCGGGACTGCGCACCACGCGTGGCTCGTTGACTGCTCTGGACTCGGTGCCGGTACAGGATGCACCGATCATTCGCCGCCTCAAGAATGCCGGTGCGATCATTCTGGGCAAGACAGCGACGACCGAGTTCGGCTGGACCGGCGCGAGTACGTCGCGGGTGTTCGGCAACGGACGTAACCCGTGGGACCCGACACTGACCAGTGGTGGCTCCAGTTCCGGTTCGGCGATTGCGGTGGCGGCGCGCATGGTGCCGGCCGCACTGGGCTCCGATGGTGGCGGCTCGGTGCGCATACCTGGCTCGTTCTGTGGCGCGTTTGCCCTCAAAGGCACCCTGGGACGCATTCCGACCTGGCCTTGGTCGGCCACCGAAATGCTCAGTCATGCCGGGCCGATTACCCGAACCGTGCGTGATAGCGCGTTGCTGTTCGATATCCTGTCGGGGCCGGATCCGCTGGATCACCAGGCGCTGCCAGCCCCTGACGAGTCCTTTCTGGCACGGTGTGACCAACCGCTGAACCCGTTGCGTATCGGCTTCTGCCCAACGCTGTTTGACACACCGGTCGACCCGCAAATCGCCGCAGCGGTTGAAGCTGCTGTGGGTAATATCGCCAGGTCGCTGCCCGTCACGGTCAGTACGCTCAAACCAGCCTGGCAGGACCCGCTGGCGACGTTCGAAACCCTGTGGGTTGCCGGACGCGGTATCGCCTATGGCAAGGCGCTTGCGCAGCAACTGGATCAGCTTGACCCTGGCTTTGCCGATCTGATCAGGCGTTCTGCCCAGTACAGCCTGAATGATTACTTGCAGGCACTTCAACAGCGCGCTGCGTTTGCCAATCAGGTCCATGCGCTGTTTGAAGATTACGATTTGCTGATCATGCCCACGTTGCCGATTCTGCCGTTTGCTGCCGACGACGTGGCACCGGCCGGTTATGCCGGGCAGGACGGCGCTGTGCCGTGGGCGCGCTGGACGCCATTTACTTACCCTTTCAACATCACCGGCAACCCGGCGGCCAATCTGCCCTGCGGGTGGAGTTCCGGCGGGCTGCCCATTGGTCTGCAAGTGGTCGGGCGACGCTTTGCCGACGCTCAGGTGCTGCAGTTCTGTGCCGCTGTGGAAGCCATCGCGCCATGGGATCAACACTTGCCACCGATGTTGGGGCAGTAGCCATGTCCCTCTTGCTTGCGGATCAACGGCCAACGGGCCCGGACACTGGAGTTCTTACTTTGCAACGGAATGTCACCCCCATGCTCAATCAGCCGCGTCTGGACGAAATCATGCGCCTGCTCGCCCAACAGCAGCGGGTCAAGGCGTCGGACCTTGCACAATTGCTGTTCGTGTCCGAAGAGACCATCCGCCGCGACTTCAAGTATCTGGAAGAAGAGGGCCGATTAAGACGAATTCACGGTGGCGCGATTCTGCCCAGATCCAGCGAAGAACTGCCTTTGCAGGAACGCAGCAGGCTCAAGCCCCGCGCCAAGGCGGGTATTGCTGCCCGCGCTGCGCAACTGGTCAGCGAAGGCATGGCGATCTTCCTCGACACCGGTACTTCGACGCTGGCGCTGGCCCAGCAACTGACGCGGTTCAGCCAGCTGAAGATCATCACCAACTCGCTGGACATCGCCCAGTTGATATCGCACCAGAGCGACAATCAGGTGCTGGTTGCGCCCGGCGATGTGCGGCGTACCGACAACGCCTTGATCGGGCCGCACACGCTGGAGTTCGCCCGACAGTTCCATTACGACATCGCCTTCATGGGGATCGGCGGCGTTGATCTGGACCTTGGGCTGATGGATTACCAGGAGCCGGAAGCCATGTTGCGCAGAACGCTGGTCAGGCACTGCACGCGCAGTGTTGTACTGGCTGATGATGGCAAGTTCGGTCATCGCACCTTTATCAATACTCTTCCGTTCGCCGCGATCACTACCCTGGTCACCAATCGCGCGTTATCCGACGAGTTTGTGACACGCCTGGAGAAAGATCATGTCGACACCCTCTATCCCTGAACTGATCGAGCCAGGTGAAACTGATCTGGCGGCATTCGAAGCACTGTTTCAGCAAAGCTCTGCCATTGGTGCAACACCTGCGGGTGGCTTGCACCGGCTGGCAGCATCGGCTGAAGACGGTCGGGTACGCGACCTGTTTCGGGACTGGCTGAAAGAGCACGGCTTTGAAGTGCGTGTCGATTCGATCGGCAACCTGTTCGGCCTCATGACGTTTGATCCCCAGGCGCCTTATCTGCTGTGCGGTTCACATCTGGACAGCCAGCCGAGCGCGGGTCGTTTCGACGGTGTATACGGCGTGCTTGCCGGTGCCGTGGCGGTGTCCAGTCTGGCGCGACAACTGCGTGAACGCGGTGAAATACCTGCCTGCAATCTGGCCGTCGTCAACTGGACCAACGAGGAGGGCGCCCGCTTTCAGCCGAGCCTGATCGGCAGTGGTGTATTTACCGGGGCACTGGCCCTGGAAAATGCCTGGGAAAGCCGTGATGGCGATGGCATCCGTTTGAAGGATGCGCTGCAGGCGATAGGTTATCTGGGTAATGATCAGGTTGATTTGAACATTGCCGGGTACGTCGAAATTCATGTCGAGCAAGGCACTGGTCTGGAGAGCAGCCAGACGGCAATCGGCGTAGTCCGGGAAACCTGGGCCGCGTTGAAACGCCGGGTGCGCTTCGATGGCGAGCAGAATCATACCGGCCCTACGCCCATGGCCGCCCGCCGTGACGCATTGCTGGCTGCCGCACACACCATTACGGCGGTGCGCGACGAGGCCGGGCAACATGGCTTGCAGATGCACAGCTCGGTAGGGCGTATCGAGGTGTATCCCAATTCACCCAATGTCGTGCCTTCCCGGGTCTCCCTGCTTATCGAGTACCGCTCCCGCGATGTCGGTCTGCTGAGCGCGGCAGGTGAACGACTGGACGCAACGCTGCACACCATCGCCGACAGGACCATGACGGAGTTTGAGGTGGAAAGCAGCGTACTGCGCCCGCCCGCCAGGCTGCATGACGGTTTTGCGGAGCTGGCGCACGCAGTAGGCGGCGAACTGGGCCTGTCGACCGCCGACAGCATGACGGTCGCTGGCCATGACGCAATCAGCATGAACCGCCATTACCCGGTGTGCCTGCTGTTCATCCCCAGCAGCAATGGCGTTTCCCATAACGAGGCCGAATACACCAGCGATCAGGACATGCGCAACGGTTTGCGCATGCTGACCGGGCTGTTGTATCGGGCTTGCACCTCATCCGCTTCGTTTCGTTGAGGACTGACCATGTCATATGCCGACGACCTGACCACACGCCTGCGCGGTGCATTGGCAAGCTGCGGGCTGGATGCGAACGCGCCCACTGAGGTCGTTACGCAGGGTGTGGCATCGCCTTCCAGGCTGTCGACCGAGTGGACGGGGTTTCGAGTGGTCGCTGCACAGGGCGCTGTTTACGCCAAGGTGCTGCATGCCGACATGGCGCAACTGATTGATTTCGAACAGGCGGCGCAGGCCAGTGAATGCGCAGGCCGCAGCGGCGCGGCACCGCGCTTGCTTGGCGCAGACGCGGCCTGCGGTGTGCTGATTTTCGAGGACCTGGGTCTGGACTGGCGTGCTGCCCGGCTTGATGACCTGCTCGCGCCGGGCCGTCTTCAGGCGCTGTGGGCGCTCAAGCGGCTGGTGCATGCCGGGCCTGTGCCTGATGTTGTGCGCTCGCCGATGATGGATATCGAGCGCCTTCGCACACTCTGCGAACGTGACAACGTTGCACTGCCGGCAGAACACCAATGGATTGACCGCTGCGTTGACATGGTCTGTCAGGCATTGCAGACCCGCTCTGTGCAGGCGGTGCCGCTGCACGGTGACGGCGTGGCCAGCAATGTCATGGTGTCACGCGATGGCCGGTTGCGCCTGGTGGATTTCGACTACGGCGGCTGCATGGACCCGTGGTACGACGTTGCGATTACCCTCAATGAGCTTTATTCGTTTGAAACCCAGTGGCGCGAAGGGATCAGCGCATGGGCGGGGCAGTGTCTGGAAGTCGACTATGCCGTCTGCCGCTTGTATGCGCTGATCAACGACTGGTACTGGACATTGTGGGGGCTTTGGGCGGGTACGACGTCCGTGCGGCCACTGGAGTTTTCCAAGGTCGGGCAATGGACGTTGCTGCGTTGTCGGCAGTGTATTCAGGACCCGCGCCTGGAAGGCTGGATGCGTCAGGTTCAGGAGGGTAGAGCATGAAAACGTTAGGGCAGTCTGTCAGTACCCAGGAACGACAACTTGAAGCTGCGGTGCGCAGTATCGACAGTTGGCAGGGACGGCGCGTCGGCTACGAGCCGGTCAGCGGCGGTATTTCCAACACCAATTGGCGGGTCGAGGTCGAGGGGGCCGACACGGCGTACTTCTTCAAGGTACCGGGCGCTGGCACAGAAATGTTCATTGACCGCCACACCGCCCACGAGGCCAGTGTGAAAGCGGCGCAAACCGGCTACGGTGCGCCGGTGTTTGCGTTTCTTGAAGCGTTCGGTGTCGAAGTGTTCGAGTTCATGGAGGGCTGGCGGGCATCCTCCAATCATGACTTCCTGCAGCGCGACATACGCCACGGCGCTCTGCACGGGCTCAAGGCGTTCAACGATCAGCCGTTGCTGAAACAGACCAAGACCGTGTTCGACATGATTGCCGAGCACCAGAACCAGGTGGCGGAACTCAAGGGCATCAAACCTCAGGATGACGACTGGTTGTGCCTGCAATATCAGCGCGCAAAAGCTGCCCTGCAAGCTTCCGGAATTGATCTGGCACCGTGCATGAATGACACGCTGGCAGGCAACTTCATGCTCAACGCGGAGCGTCAGATTCGCCTGGTGGATTTCGAGTACGCCTCCAATAACGATCGCCATTACGAACTGGCGCTGTGGTTCGGCGAGATGTTTTTCAGTGACGAGATGGAGCTGGCGCTGATCGAGGACTACTTCGGTCAGGTCAGCGCGCAAACCATAGCGCGGATCAAGCTGAACAAGGCGTTGGCAGATATCAAATGGTCAACCTGGGCAATGGTCCAGCACGCCGTGTCGCAACTCGACTTCGACTTCTACAAGTACGGCACCTGGAAGCACATGCGCGCGCGCAGCATCATCAATGATTCGCAATGGGAAACCTGGTTGCGGCAGGCATGACCCGTCTTCTCCAGGCATACCTGTAACAAGCACTCAAATAATAAAAAAGTAGCGGGTGACCGCGTGTTCCTTTTCCTGCTTGAGTTTTATCCGATCACTTATCCATAGCCAGATCCTGAAATTCAAGGAGCACTCCATGAGTAACGTTCCGTCTTCTGAAAACCCCGGCCGCCTGAAAAATCTGGTGTTTGGCCTGTACTTCTTTGCGCTGTTGATGATGGCGCTGTTTCCGCCGTTCTACCTCAAGGTCAGTGGCAGCACCGCGCTGGTGCTCGGTGTGCCACTGCCGATCTTCTACTGGATTCTGATCGCCGTGCTCATGGGGCTGGGCCTGTGGATGCTTTACGTGGTCGAGTCTCTGCTGGGTGAAATTCCACAAGAGGGGGACGGGCAATGATCAGCACGACTACGGTTTCGGACCTTTACATCACCTTCGGCCTGATCGGCGTGTTCCTGGCGGGCATGATTGCCGTGTTGTACGCGACCAATCGCAAGAGCGAGAGCTTTTCCGACTACGCGGTTGGCGGTCGTTCCTACGGCCCCTGGTTCATCGCCATGTGTTACACCAACTCGTGGTGGCCGGGTGCAACCTTTACCGCGTTCTTTGCACTGTCTGTCGGTGGCGCGCTGGGCTTTTACGGCATGGTCTACGCCACGCTCGGCGTTACTGCCATGTACCTGATGGCCAATCGTGCCTGGACCTGGGGCAAGCGTTTCAACCTGACCACCCAGCCGGATCTGCTGGGCATGCGCTTCAATAGCCCGGTGGTCAAACGCATTGCTTCGATCATTGGCATCATCTCGGTATTTCCCTGGGTGGTGATGGGCATTCAGGCCCTCGCGACGCTTTTTCAGTTCGCCAGCTTTGGCCGTTGGGGCGTGACCACTTGCCTGCTGGTAGGGGTGGTGGTGATCCTGATCCGGCAGTACTGGACGGTGAGCATGGGCATGCGCGGCCTGATCATGACCGACATGTATCAGGGGCTGATTGCCTACGTGCTGTGTGCCGCGCTGTGCATTTTCCTGCTGTTCGGTGCTCAGGCATCGTTCGCCAACCTGTCGCAACTGCCCGCCAGCATGCTGGTGATTCCGGGCGGCGCAGGCAGCACGTATGGGCCGATGTACATGTTCAGCCTGATCTTTACCGGGGTGATCGGCTCGATGTGCTGGCCCATGAGCTTTCAGCGTATCTATACCGCCAGCGGTGTGCGTTCGGTGAAGAAGGGCACACTCCTGACCATCATGCTGGTGGGTGGCTTCTACGGCATTCTGATGCTGTTCGCCGCGGCAATCAGTCAGGACCCCAACGTGGCCGCGCATCCGCAGCATGGCTGGTTCCTGTCACTGTTCGATATCGGCGGGCCGTGGTTGCTGGGGCTGGCAATCATGATTGTCCTGGCGGCCAGCATCGGCCATGTCGACGGCTGCGTTCAGGTGTGCGGTACACAGTTTGCCAATGACCTGGCGACCTGGAGCAAGCCGCGCAGTGATCGCGAGAAGACCGTTCTCGCCAAGGTGGGCATGGTGGTTTTCATCGCGGCGGCGTCTCTGCTGGCGTACCTGACCTTCGATTACGCGCGCCTGCAACTGCTGGCGCAGATTTCCTATCAGGGCATCATCCAGCTGGCCGTGCCGCTGTTCTTCGGGGTCTTCAGTCGTCGTGGCAACAAGCAAGGCGCGATTGCCGGCATGCTGGTGGGCATTGTGATCGCGATTGTGCTGACCACCATCTACCCCGATGACATTCCGGCTCTGGGTTCGTTGACCAGCGGCATCATCGGCCTGATCTTCAATGCGGGCATTTTTGTCGCGTGCGCCATTGCGATCAAGCCGAGTGCGGAGGAGGCCAGACGCGTTGATGAGTTGTTCGCCATGGCAGCACCGGCGCGTCATGGCGTAGGCCCGATTGCGGCTATGGGCTGATGTCGCGGGCATTGATAAAGTCGATGAAGGCCCTGAGTGGTGAGGGCAGGTAGCGGCGTCCTGGATAGTAAAGATACGGCCCGGTGAAGCGCTGCCACCAGGGCTCAAGTATCGGTTCCAGTGCGCCGCTGTCCAGATGAGGCCGTAACCAGTCCTCGAACAGGTGGACAACACCCAGCCCGTCGATGGCGGCCTGCACCGTCAGATCAAAGGCTCCGCCTATTCTGACGGTCAACGGGCCTGCCGGGTCGACCTTGACGGTTTCACCAGCGCGCTCGTATTCCCACAGCGGTATTACCCCGCTGGGGAATTTGCCTCGCAGACAGGCGTGCTCCAGCAAGTCTTTCGGGTGCACAGGACGTCCTCTGGCGTTCAGGTACGCGGGTGACGCGGCCGTGGCAAAGCGCTGGAACCTCGGGCCGATGGGGACGGCAATCATGTCCTGCTCCAGACGTTCATCGTAGCGGATGCCCGCATCACAGCCGGCGGCGAGCATATCGACAAAGCTTTCCTCGGTGACCACCTCCAGGCGAATGTCGGGGTAGGTTTGCAGGAATGGCGTGATGATCGACGGCAGCACCAGCCTGGCGGCGCTGACGGGGACGTTCAATCTCAACGTTCCTGACGGGCGATCACGAAAGTCGTTGACCACATCCAGGGCCGACTCAACCGCGCCAAGCGCGGGCACGATGCGCTCCATCAGTTTGGCGCCAGCCTCGGTCGGGGCAACGCTGCGGGTGGTGCGGTTGAGTAGCCTCACCCCAAGCCGCGCCTCCATGCGGCGTATGGCGTCGCTCAGGCTCGAGGCAGATTTGCCGCTGGTCCGCGCTGCCTCGCGAAACCCTCCGGCATTGACCACTGCGACGAATGCCAGCAGGTCCTGAATATCGGTAGTCATTCTTCCTTCCCCATCATGTCCTGTTCAGTGTTCTGTGAGCCGTACAGGTTGTGCCGATTACACCTGATTATCAGCGCAGTGCTCAATGCCTATAGTGAGGTACACATATCGGAATCAAGGGGCACACAATGAGTCATGCAAGCAAGGCGGGTACATTTCTGTTGGGCAGCCATCGCGTCAATCGCATGGGCTATGGGGCGATGCAACTGGCAGGGCCTGGCGTGTTCGGCCCTGCGAAAGACCCCCAGGCAGCCGTTGCGGTATTGCGTGAAGCCCTCGCGCTGGGGGTTAACCATATCGATACGGCAGACTTCTACGGCCCGCATGTCACCAATAAGCTGATTCGTGAGGCACTGCATCCTTATGCAAAGGACCTGTTGATCGTCACCAAGGTTGGCGCGGTACGTGGCCCGGATGCTTCATGGAATCCTGCGTTCAGCCCGGCGCAATTGACCGGGGCGGTGCATGACAATCTGAACAACCTCGGCCTCGATGTGCTTGATGTCGTCAACTTTCGGGCATGGGGAGACCAGCACTCGCCGGCAGAAGGATCCATCGAAGAACCCTTGACCGTGCTGGCCGACTTGCAGCGCCAGGGTTTGATCCGGCACCTTGGGGTGAGTAATGTCACTGCAAGACAAGTCAGGCAGGCGCAGGAAATCGCTGACATTGTTTGTGTACAGAATCATTACAACCTTTCCCACCGTACTGACGAAGCGCTGATTGCAGAGCTGGGCGAGCAGGGCATTGCCTATGTACCGTTCTTCCCGATGGGCGGATTTTCACCCCTGCAATCGCAAACCCTGACCCGAGTGGCTGGTCGCCTGAATGCGTCACCATTGTGTGTCGCCCTGGCGTGGTTGCTGCAGCGCGCAGCGAATATTCTGCTCATTCCCGGTACGTCCTCGCTGGCTCATTTGCGCGAAAACCTTAACGCCAGTGAACTGGTCATCGCGCCTGAGCTGCTTGCCGAGCTTGATAGCGTGGCGTAGCGCAATGCCGTGCTGTGCAGTCAGAGCCGGCCTTGTTCGCGCAGCAATGCGCCGATTCGCTCTATCTCCAGTTCGCCCTGAATGAGCGCGGCCTTACTGGTGTGCACCGAATAGTAGCCGGTGACCAGATCATGCGGGTGCTTGACTGCCGACCCCAGCACGAAATGGGTATCGCCTTTTGCGACGAAGTCGATAGGGCGATCAGATTCCTCGAAAATCGCCAGTTCGCCAGCGCTGATCGGGCCACCTGCATCGAGGTGTCCGGTGTTGATCGCCAGCCAGGCGACGCTATGACCTGCGGGCGGCGTGTAGCGCCAGTGCTCGCCGTCTTTCAGCTTTACGGCCAGATAATTCATGCCCTGTGGTGCAGGTATGCTGCTTTGTGCTGCACCGTAACGCCCCAGCAGCACCTGTGCCGGACCTTGCTGCGCAACCTGCGACGCCGCCAGATAAACGCTGTTTGCGGGGCCATTCTCTTGCGCTGCGGGCAGGGCTATCCATAGCTGGAAGCCTGTAATCGGCGCATCGCTGACCGGCTGGGCGTCATGCCACACGCCATTGCCTGCGCTCATCCATTCCACACCGCCATTGGGCAATATGCCTGATTTACCGGTGGTGTCTTCGTAGGCCAGTTCGCCTTCGATCATATAGGTCAGCGTTGCAATCCCTGAGTGTGGGTGCATGCCGAAACCTTTTTTCCCCGGCTCGGGTTTGAAGCCGAATTGATCAAGAAATACGAAAGGCTTCAATAACTGACCCAGATCGCCCGGGCTCATCAGGCGAGTAATAGGCCCTCGGCTTTTGCCGCTGGTGCGATGGGTGATGGCGCGTGGCTGAATGCTGACGATGGTGTTCATAGCGTTGTCCTCTGGGCCTTGATGCCTGAGTACAAAGAATAAGCCTCTGTGGATTGCTTGATTAGCCGGTATAGTTGGTTTGGAATCATCCATAAATAGAAGGAATCAGTCTCGTGGCGCTTGATCTCAATGATGTCGCCCTGTTTGTGCAGGTCGTGCGCAGCGGCAGCTTTGCGCAGGCGGCAAGGCATCTGGGCATGCCTTCCAATACGGTCAGCCGCAGGGTTCAGCAGTTGGAAATACAGCTGGGTACTCGATTGTTGCAGCGGTCGACACGCAAGCTCGTTCTCACCCAGGCAGGGGAGGACTTCCACGAACGCTGTGTGGGCGCTGTCGATGGTTTGATGGATGCCGCAGAGCAGCTTGTTTCAGGCCGTGAAGAGCCTGGCGGCCGGCTGCGCATCGCCGCGATGGCGGATTTTTTCGATTTCTTTTCGATGGAGTGGGTGGCTGATTTTCTTGCCGAATACCCACGGGTTCAGGTGGAGTTCGTGCTCAGCGATGAGCGCGCCGACCTGATCGCTGACCGTCTGGACATCGCGTTTCGCGGCGGCCCCTTGCAGGATTCGGGCTACGTAGGGCGTCAATTGATCGAAGAGGGGCATGACACTATGGTCGCCAGCCCGGCTTATATCGCTGCTCACGGCATGCCGGACTCGCTGCAGAGCCTGCACGGGCATTACTGCGTCAGCACGGCGCATCCCGGCGGGAGCACTGTCTGGCGCTTGCTCGGGCCGGACGCGAAGATGCATGAGGTGCAGATTGCCAGCCGATTCAATGCCAACACCGCGCAGGCATTGCGTAAAGCGACCCTGGCGGGGCTCGGCATTGCGCTGTTGCCCGCGACGCTTATCCGCTCGGATCTGCGTGATGGGCGACTGGTCCAAGTACTGACGCAGTACCAGCGTACCAGTCATGGTCTGCATGTGCTTTATCCCAGTCGGCAACATCTGCCGCCTGCGGTGTCGGCATTCATAGCGTTGGTGATGGAGAAACTCAGGGACAAGGCGTTTCCCGCGCAATGAGCCGCCGTGGCGGCACATTGCATGCTCTGGGTCATTTCAATTTCGAGGTCATGTAGATCAGCCGGACCGTCGCGACGGTAATGGCTTCTGCGTCGTTCTTGATGTTTTCCAACTGATCGCTGTCCACGTTGCTGTCGCCTGCGTTTGATTCAATCAAACGGGTCACGTGGTACAGGTTCTGAGTCACTTCGTGCAGGTTGCCGTGCAAACGCGCAACAACGCGGGTGAGCGGCGCGCAGGCCTGGCTGTTCTGAGCCGCTACGGCGGGTGAGCCAAGGCCGGTCACCACGTAGGCTACATCTACGCCCGCATTCGAGATACTTGAAAGGTAGTCTGCCCGGGGAGAGCGAATACCATTTTCGTAGTTGCCCTGAGCGTTGGTCTCCACGCCGCCTATCGCACCCAGTGCGCTTTGCGAAAGTTTGAGGCGCAGGCGCTCCTTTTTCAGCCGTGGTCCGATCCCTGTCATCCGTTTGTCCTCGATAGACTGTCCGCTGCAAGCCAAAGGCTTGTTGCCACACATCAGGGTTAACAAGCGTTACTGGCATTGACCGATAAGGCATTCCAACAGACCCGGAAACCGAGCATTCGGGTCGATCAGGTACTAACGTGCCAGACAGACCTCGGAGTGTACGTAGGAATTAAACAGGGTGATACATTTTTGTACGGACTTGAACGCTTTTAAGCGGCGGTTTTGCAAGGCTTTCTGCAGCGATGCTGCCTGAAACCGGGAGGTCTTTAATGGACCTCCCGATAGGCTTACAGGCAGTGAGAGGCGGGCTGTGCGGTCCAGCTCGCGGCAGTGGCGGCGATCTTGTCAGCCAGTCGGGACACGGCTTTCTGGTGGGCGATAATGAGACTTTCCATGCCTTCCCCGGCCTGTTCACGAATCACGCTGCTGCAAGTCAGGCTCTTGCGCTTGCTCCCGGCGGTAGCGCCTGCATCGCGAAGCCCGAGCGTCCAGACCACATCGATCAACGCATAATTGCCAGGCATCGACTCGAAGCGACGTACATCTGTACGGATCGAAAGCACCGGCTGATCGCTGTTTTTCGGCAGGCCAGCCATGTCGCTACTGCCGAAATGACGTTCAAGTTGCGGGGTCAGCGCATCATGAAACTCGTCGCCCAGCGGCGAGCCCCAGCGTTCGGTGTCCAGAATCGCGAGGCTGCCGTTGCCCTGGCGAACCACCAGTGGCGGCTGGTCAACCTGAACCGGCATCAAGACCGGCAGCATCTCGAACTGGAACGGCATGGGTCTGGCCGCTACGCTGCTGGCCGCGCCCATGGGCGCAATCAGGGTGTAATAGTGGGTCTGCGTCGATGTGCAGGCACCCAGGCCCAGGGCTGCGGCAAGTACCGCCAGTTTCAGGCGCAAGGTCATTGTTTTGGCTCCAGATCAATGGCTCGGGAAGAGGACGGGGCGTTGAACGAGCGTGGGGCTGCATCGCCCGTGCGACCGCGAATCAGCGATTCTGGATGGCGGCTGAGGAAGTCGGTTAGTACCCGTACCGAACGAGCGGTGCGCTGCACTTCATCCAGCGCCTGGCCCAGCTGTTGACGCGCAGGCGAATCTTCAGCGAATGAATCGTTGGCGGTGCCCAGCGTTTTTTCAGCCTGCTGCAAGGTGCCACGCATCTGCGGCAGCACGCTGCTGTTCACCTGTTTGAGGGTTTTCTGCAGTTCGCTGAGGCTGCCATTCAGGTTCTTCGCCAGGTCGTCGATCGGCAGTTTGCTGAGCTTCTCGACAAACGCCTGCAATTGCTCCTGCAGCTTGTCGAAGCTGCCGGGCACGGTCGGAATCTCCAGCGGTCGGGCCTTAGCGTTGAACGCGACCTTCGGCGCCTTCGGATCGAACTCCATGGCGATGTACAACTGGCCGGTCAGCAGGTTGCCGTTACGGACCTGGGCACGAAGGCCATTGGCCACGAAGGCGCCCAATACCCGGGCAGACTGTTCTTCGTCATCACCCGAGCCGCCGAGTTCCTTGAGCTTGGACTCGGCCGCCCCCAGGCGCTTGGGATAAATCACCGCGCCAACGATGCCGGGAAAGGTCTTGGTGGCCGGATCATAATCCAGGTCGACCGATACCACCTTGCCGATATTGACGCCCAGGAAGTCCACCGCTGCGTTGACCGTCAACCCGCGAAGCGACTGATTGAAGCGCATGCGGATGTAACGCGGTTCGCCATCGGGCGGAGCCAGTGCGGTGGCCTGATCATCGAATATCTTGAATTCTGCGTTCTCGTCGGCGAGTTTCGAGTCCGGGCTCCAATTGGGCTCGCGGAAGGCAATACCGCCGGAGATGATCGAGGTCAGCGACTGGGTATTGACCTTCACCCCTGACGCGCCAACCGTGATGTCGACCCCGCTGGCGTTCCAGAAGCGTGTGTCGGTGGTGATGTACTGATCATTTGGTGCGTTGATGAAGATCTGAATATCGACCCCGCGACCATCCTTGGACAGCTCGTAGCCAACCACCTGACCGACCTGAATGCGTCGATAGTAGATCGGTGAGCCAATGTCCAGAGAGCCCAGGTCATCGGTATGCAGTTTGAAGCGCTTGCCTTTTTCACCAAAAGTGACCGGTGGCGGCGTTTCCAGACCGGTAAAGCTGGTTTTGGTCTCTTCGGAGCTGCCCGCGTCGGCACCAATGAAAGCGCCTGACAGCAACGTGTCGACGCCCGAGACGCCATGCGCGCCGATGCGTGGTCGCACCACCCAGAACTGGCTGTCGATTCTCGTAAACGGCGCCGCGCTGGTGTTCAGGTCGATGCTGGCCAGTACATGAGTACGGTCTTCACTGAGGGTGATATCGGTGACCATGCCGATGATCACGTTTTTGTATTTGACCTGGGTCTTGTTGGCCTCAAGGCCTTCTGCGGTCAGGAAGCTCACGGTGATTTTCGGGCCGATGTTCATCCAGTCATGCAAGGCCATGGATACACCAATGATCGCGGCAACGATCGGCACCAGCCAGATCAGCGAGACGCGCAGGCGACGACGTTTGACTTCAGGGCGTGGCACTGAAGCAGACGGGGGGAGGGTATTGTCAGACATCTTCAACCTCTGCGTCCCAGATAAGCCGGGGATCGAAACTCATGGCGGCGAACATCGTCATCACCACTACCAAGCCAAAAAACAGAATACCGATCCGCGGCTCGATGGTGCTGAGCTCGCGAAACTGAACCAGAGACGCCACGAGGGCCACAACCAGCACATCGAGCATCGACCAGTAGCCGATCAGCTCGATGAAACGGTAAAGACGTGCGCGCTCGCGCATCGCCCAGGTGCTGCGGCGCTGACACGTGATCAGCAGCATGCCCAGCACCAGAAATTTGAGACAGGGCACCAGAACGCTGGCGACAAAGATCAGGATGGCAATGTCCCAGGAGCCGCTTTCAAAGAACTCCAGTACGCCGCTCATGATGGTGCTTTCACTGCGGTTGCCCAGCAGATTGGTGTACATCACCGGCAGCACATTGGCCGGGATATAGAAGATCAGTGCGGCAATCAGGTAGGCCCAGGTGCGGCTGATACTGTTGGGCTTGCGTCTGTGCACCGGTGAGTCGCAGCGCGGGCAGCGCGTAGCGTCCTCCTGGCAGGCGTAACCGCAGGTATGGCACAGGCAGAGCTTGTGTTCATGGGCGAAGGGAATGCCGTTCATTGCGGCGGCACTCCCAATTCATCCCACAACCTGCGGATGTCCTTGTTGGCGATCAGCAGAATCAGCACCATCAGCATGGCCATGGCCCACAGGCCGACGCCGGGATGCACGTCGAGCATTCCGGACAGCTTGATGATCGCCACCAGAATACCGAGCATGCACACTTCGAGCATGCTCCACGGCCGCAGGTGTTCCAGAGCGCGCATGCAGGCCCTGAAGCCGGGGGCGATGACGCCTTTGTGCGCGTGTACCAGCACCCAGAACAAAAGGGCGATCTGTAAAAGCGGCGCAAAGATAATCGAAAGGCCGGCGACCAGCGCAATGATTGTGATCCGCCCTTGAGCAAGGGCTTCAACCGATTGCCAGAGCGTGACCTCGTTGGTCAGGCCTTTCATGCTGATGCTGATCACGGGAAACAGGTTGGCGAACACAAAAAGCATGGCCGCAGCGACGGTCAGCGCCAGTAGCTGCTCGATGGTCATTCGGTGGCCGCGACCGAGCAGTGCCTCGCAACGCAGGCAGAACGCTGCTTCACCGGGCTTCAGCGGTTGCGCTTCGTACAGCGAGTCGCAATGCTCGCAAATGATCAGGCCAGAAGAGTGTTCAGTAGGATGCACAGTGCTCATCGACGCCATTGCTGCAGAGGTAAGGGGTGAGAACGCGAAGCACGAAAAGATACCTCGTTAATGGCAGTGTGAAGCGTTTTTTTTTTTGTACAGTCCACGCCAACGAATCGGTACACGTCATTGACCGCGGCGGCGGTGGGTGGTTCACATGTCATAGCGCCATTATTCCATGCAGGAGCACATGCAGGAACAAGGCTGGCGAATATGTCGGCAACCGATGCCTTTGACAGTCATCTGCAAGGCATCGGTCGCCGGATTTTTTTCGGGCAGGCCTGTCCTAGAGCTTGCCGGGCTTTACGCGTTGCTTGAGGAACCCGAGCAACTGGCGGGCGGACGCTGGCACGTTGTGTTCGTCGAACGTGAGGCAGATTTCTCTGGCCTCATCCTCAATGGTGATCTCGTACTGATTCAGATCCCGCGCCTGATCATTGAACGCGCTGCTGGACTGATTCAGGCCGCTGTCACTGACCAGCCGCTGCAGTTGCTCGGCTTCTGGCTGCTCAAGGGTGGACGTATCGACTTCACAGCGTTTGACGGCACCCGCAAAGCCGCCGGATTGCACTAGACAGACCTTCATTTCAAGCACCTTTGTGGTGGTTGCACTTCGGCTAAACCTTGACCCCGACTTCCTTCCAGGCCGCTTGTACGGCTTTTTTGGCTTTTGGGCCGAAGCGTGAGTCCGAGGCGATTTTTATGCTGGCTCTGGCGCAGTCGACAAACTGACTATCAGACGCCAGCTCCAGCATCGTTTCATACCAGATTCTGCCCGCCACTTCCCAGGCATTTCCGCCCAGCGCCTTGGCAACCAGCACGAACGCCCGATTGGGGATGCCCGAATTGATGTGTACGCCGCCGCGATCCTTGGCGCCAGTGTACAGGTCGGCCATCGTTGCCGGTTGCGGGTCATCGCCCAGGTCTGGATCGTTGGAGTAGGCGGTGCCCGGTTTTTCCATGTCGCGAATGCCCCGTCGTGTAGGGGCAGGAACTAACAATTCCTTGCCGACTACCCAGTCCGATTCGGCGGCGCTGGTGCCCTGTTTCCATTGACGCACCAGCATGCCGAAGACATCGGCGAAATGCTCGTTGAGGGCTCCGGATTGTCCGCGGTAGTCCAGGTTCGAGGTGAAACTCTGCACCCCGTGGGTCAGTTCATGGCCTATTACTTCCAGGCTGCCGGTGAAGCGCTTGAAGACCAGATCATCACCGTCGCCATACGCCATCTGGCTGCCATTCCAGTAGGCGTTGCTCAGCGGTACGTGGTCGCCATTGAAGTCCACCTCGGCGACGTGCACCGTAGACACCAGCGACATGCCACTGTCGTCCAGCGAATTGCGCTCGAACAGTTCCGCGTAGAAATCGTAGACATCGCCGGAACCGTCGTAGGCTTCATCGGTTGCCTTGTCGCCAGTCGGGGCCTGGCCTTCCTTGCGAGCCACAGCGCCGGGAAGATCGTCGGTTCCCTTGGCATCGTGAATCACGCGGTGCTTTCGACCGTCAGGCGATTTGATCGCGTGCATGGAGGGCATGGTTCGGGCTGAAAGTCTTGATGCCAGGAACGCCGAGCTGCTCGTCAGATTGGCAATGGCCCGGGCACTGACCAGAGTCTTGGGGGACTGCGCCATACGCTCGAGCATATAAGGCGGAATGAAGCAATGTAGGGGGTTACGGTCGTCGCACATGATGAACTCCTGTTCTAATGCACCAACGGCGGCAAGCCATCGGTCAACATGGTCGCAGGCGTTTGACACTTCATGTTGCGTTTATATGCAAAGAAATATCTGATCACATGACCAGTGATCGCAAAAAATATAACTGATTGTTGCGAGAACAGCGCATGGCCAGTGCCCAATGCCCTTTGGCCGGGCATGCGACACCTCGACACAGTCCATCAACGGGCGTTGCGGGAATGTTAGACTCGCGCCACTTCAGACGAGGAGCAGACCTACGTGCGCAAGACGGTAATGATGATAGTGGTACTGGCTCTGGCCGGATGCGATGCAGGCAGCTCGCGTGCGCCCGCCAGGGAAAAAGCCCAGGATGCGGCGGTTACTGCTCCGGTCTCCACGCCACAGTGGTTCATTCAGATGAATTCGCGCGAAGCCGTGAGCGATACCAGCGCCTGGCTGCTGGAACGCAGCTACGCCCCGGTCATCGTGGATATCGACGGTAAACAGCAATTATTGATCGGACCTTATGACAGCCAGGCCCAGGCCGAGGAACAGCGCGTGTTGTTGCAGGCCAAAGTGAGCAAATCCCACCGGTTTGCCGAGCCGTCGGTGGTGCAGCACGCCCGCTTAAGGTAATTCATCAGACCTACACCATCGTTGCAGCAGCATCAGGCATTGCGGGCCCGTGTCCAGGCCCGCGATGCGTCTCATCAGCGGCTGTCGATCAACGACGACCCAGCAGCAGGCCGACTACCAGGCCGAAGCCTGCAGAAATAGCCACGGTTTGCCACGGGTGACCACCGATGTAGGTTTCGGTCGCTTCAACAACTGGTTTGGTGCGGTCGCGCACGCTGGCCATCGAATCCAGTGCCTGCTTCAGCTTGAGGCTCAGTTGTGCGCGCAGTGTTTCTGCTTCTTCGCCAACCAGCGCAGCGCTTTCCTTGAGCAATTTGTCGGATTCTTCGATCAGTGCCTGCAGGTCACTGAATGCCTGATCCTTGATTTGATCGGCAGCTTGTTGAGCAGGGGTCTTACGAGCCATGGGTATCTTCCTTTCAAGTGATGGCAACAGTGATCAATGGAGTCTCGCGCATCCTGAAAAGTTGCAATTGCTTGAATGACCCGACGCAAGACTCTGCAGGTAACGCCCCTTACGGGTGTAAGATGCAGCCGTTTTTAGCCGTAGGTGACTGTGATGAGTTTCAATCTGGCCAATCGGCCGCTCCCCGAACGTACCGCTCTTGAAGACGAGAAATCCCGTTTGTTCGACCTCTGGCAGAGCAATCTGGGCAAGGCCAAGAGTGAGGCTGCACGCTTGATGGGCGAGCGCGCCAAGCGCAAGGGCAAGTGGTCCGAATGGGTACGTTCCGAACTGGACACGATGAGCCCGCCGGAATACGCCAACATGGTTCGCAGTGAAGTGAATCGTCTGATGGCGGCGAGCAAGTAGCCCGCGACAGCGACCCTCGCATTTGGCGGTGATCGTTGCTCGTGCCAGCGTTGGCATGACGGTTACAAACTTCCGTTCCTCATGCACTTGCATGGGAATGCCTTGCATGCCGGGCTGACCAGGCCTTTTGAGAACATTGATGGCCCAAGCCAGCGCAAGATTCACCCAGGGCAGCGTAGCGCGCCACATCGTCGTCACCGCCAGTACCAGTGCCTTGAGCCTGTTTGCGGTTTTTCTCGTCGACATACTGACGCTGGTCTATGTCTCGATGCTGCATGACCCTGTGCTTCTGGCTGCGGTCGGCATCGCCAAGGTGCTGATTTTTTTCAACAGCGCGCTGGTGACCGGCGTGATCATCGCTGCGACTTCGGTATTGTCGGAACGCATCGGTCATCGTGCGGTGAAGTCCATCCCTCGATTGACCGGCAGCCTCATGCTGATGGTAGTCACGGTCGCCGCTCTGGCGTCTGTCACGCAGTTGGCGCTGGTGGTGCCGATTACCCACTGGCTGGGGGCCGAGGCGGCCACTTACGAGGCGGCGCGCAGTTTCATCTGGCTGACACTGCCTTTTACTGTGCTACAGGCCGTGATGCAGATGTCGGCGCAGATGCTCAGAACCACCGGTGATAACCGTCGGGCGCTGGCAGTGGTGCTCTCAGCGGCCGCCACGCTGGCGGTCGCAGACCCGCTGTTCATCTTTGTGCTGGACCTGGGGCTGAACGGCGCAGGCATCGCCTTTGCCATATCGGCAGCGGTGTCCGCTTCCATCGGCCTGTATTGGGTGCGCAGCCGCATAGGGATGGTCTTCACACGCAATCTGAAACTGCTGCGCCTGCATGCCGTGCGTACCTTCAGGCTTGCGCTTCCTGCCATGGCGGCGAATCTGGCGACACCGGTCGGTTTGGCTTATCTTGTCGCCTCGCTTTCGGCATTCGGCACCTCCGCCCTGGCCGCCATGGCAGTGCTGGATCGGGTCCTGCAGTTTTCGTATTGCGCCTTTTTTGCTTTGCCCGGCGCGCTGGCCCCGGTGCTTGGCCAGAATATTGGTGCGAACCGCGATGATCGCGTACGTTCTGCGGTCATCTTTACCCGGCGGCTGGTGGTCTGTTACGGGCTGGTAGTCTGGTTGATGCTGGTGCTGTGTAGCGGCATGATTGCCGATCTCTACCAGTTGGGAGCAGAGGCCCGCGCTGTGTTCATGGCCTTTTGCTTGTGGGGCGGCGGCCTCTGGGTTTTGATTGGTCTGGATTTCGTCGCCATCGCCGTATTCATAACCATGAACAAGTCATGGTGGGTGGCGGTGTTTGCCTGGCTCAGGGCAACAGCGGGTACAGTGCCCTTCGTATTCGCCGGTATTCACTGGTTCGGCAGCAGTGGTGCATTGCCTGGCATGTTTACCGGTAATGCGATCATTGCGCTGATCTCCATCACCACAGCTTCACTGACAGCGAAGCGGTTTTTTACCAGCAGGGCCCCGGTAACCAGCATCGGGGTACATTGAATCAAGGCGTTATCAGGTTTTTATGGTTATCGAAGAATCAGGGAATGAATCCGAAGAAACAGCTGCGCCCAAGCGCCGTCGTGCGCCCAAGGGTGACATGCGCAGAAAGGCCTTGCTGGATGCCGCCACGGTTGTTTTCGCCAGGGACGGCTATTCGAGTGCATCAATGCGCGAGGTTGCATTGCTTGCCGGCATCACCACCGTCGGCCTGCTGCACCATTTCCCCAACAAGGAAGCCTTGCTCGCTGCGTTGCTGGAGCGCAGGGATCAGCGGGTTACGTCACGCTTTCAGGATCTGGTGACCGAACCGACGCTTGAAGGGTTTTTGAAATTTCTGAAGCTGAGCATGAGCTTCAGTATCGAGAATGCCGACGAGTGTCAGGCGGCACTGCTGATGAATACCGAGAGCCTGTCGAAGTCGCATCCCGCATGGGAATGGCATCGCGAGCGATTCCAGCTGACCCATGAGCATGCACGCGGCCATTTGCAGGCGTTGATAGAGGCGGGGGAAGTGCGTGCCGACATCAATGTCAAAGCCCTGGCCCAGGAAATCTTCTCGGTCATGGACGGTTTGCAGATTCAGTGGCTGAGAAGCCCGCAAGACGTCGACGTCATGGCGGTTTTCGATATCTACGTGCAGCGTCTGGGCAGGGATATCAAGGCTCATCCCTGAGCCTTGACGGGGTGCATCAGTAAGTCTGTGCCGCGCTGACCTGGACTGCCTTGCGCAGTGGCAGTGGCAGCGGGTTGCTGTCACGGGTGGTCAGTTTTTCCGGGTACAGGGTGATCAGCGTCCTGTTGAGGGTCAGGTTCTCCGAGTCTGCCCCCACGAGAATCTTGAACTTCCCGGCGTCCACGTCCCAGCTTGCCGTCTTGTCGACGTAGTAGGCCAGGGAGCGGGAGTCTATCGGTACGCTGACAGTCTTGCTCTCGCCGGGTTGCAGGTACACCTTGGTGAAGCCCTTGAGCTCTTTCTCCGGACGGTCCACCGCAGGTTTGACCGGCTGCACATACAGCTGTGCCACTTCGAAGCCTGCCTTGTCACCCGTATTGGTCACGGTGAATTTGACGTCGATTGTCGAGCCCGGCGTCAGCACGTTGGTCGACAGTTTCAGGTCGCTGTAGCTGAACGTGGTGTAGGACAGGCCATAACCGAACGGGTAGAGCGGCTTGGCGTGTTTCTTGTCATAGCCGCGATAACCCATGTACAGGCCTTCGCTGTAGGTCATTTCGGTCAACGGGTTGCTGCCGCGATAGGCAGCCGGATCCGGATAGGAGGCGTAGCTTGGGTTATCCTCGATTTTTTTGTCGATCGTCACCGGCAGCTTGCCCGACGGGTTGACCTTGCCATAGAGGATCTCGGCCAGCGCCTGACCGCCTTGCTGGCCCGGGAACCAGGCTTGCAGCGTAGCGCCCACCTTGTTTGCCCAAGGCTGCATATTGGCCACGCCGCCGCCATGCATGACGACGATGGTGTTGGGGTTGGCCTTGGCGACGAAGCTGATCAGTTCGCCCTGTTGATCGGGCAGATCGAAGCCGTGGTCAGAGCCTTCGCCTTCGTTCTCGGACGTGTTCCCTGTAGCGACCACGACCGCATCGTATTTCGACAGGTCTTTTGGCGGACGCAACGACGCCCAGCTCATCTGCACGCCCGTCAGGCTACCCAGTACCGGGATGAAGTTGCCTTGTACACGCTGGTATTCCAGCTTCACACTGTAGGTCTTGCCAGCCGACAATGCTGCGGTTTTCCCCGACGTTGTCAGCGCGTTCACTACGTCACCGGAGTAAGGCACGCCGTCGCTCTGCAGCACGAGTTCGTCGTTGACCCACAGCTTGTACGGGCCGTCTGCCCGCACCTTGAACACCTGAGCGCCCGAGACGGTTGGTTTGATGGTGGTGGTAAACCGCGCCGAGAATGCGCCGGGTGATGGGCTGAAGCCAGACACCGCAGTACTGCCTGCGTTGGTGACGTTGCTGCCGGTGGTCCAGTTCAGGTTCAAGCCTGGTTCCACGCGCGTCAGCACCGGGTCGCCGGAAAAACTGGTGTTGGAGAAGTACTCGGCTTTTACCCCGGTGTTGCTGATTCCGTTGTCGCCGGTTGCCGGCTGATACCACACCGAACTGGCCGGATTCAGGCTCATTTCCGAGAGGTAGGTGACATCGGAGCTGCTGGACGCCAGTTGCTGCAGGCCGCTCAGCTCGGTTACATAGCTGTTGGGCGGCGAGTTAGCGGTGCCGAAAGGGGATGCCGGGACATCGTGGGCCCAGTTGCCGATGACGGCGATTTTCGCCGAGCGCGCCAGCGGCAGCAGCGGTTTGCCTGCCGCGGTGTTTTCGTTGCGCAGCAATACGATGGATTCGCGCGCGGTATTCAGCGCAGCACGCATGCCGTACTCGGGATGCTCCAGGGTCTTGGCGGTGTTGAGGTTTTCCTGGAGGTCGTAGCTGACGATGGCGCGCAGGTTGCGTTTGACCTTGTCGTCGATCACGTTCTGGGTCAGTTGCCCGCTCCACAGGTAAGGCAGCAGTTTGGCTTCGGTAAACTGCAGGCCGGATGGCATGTCGATGTCAGTACCGGCCCATGCGCCCTTGAACGCATCGTGAATGGCGTTGAAGTCACTGATGACCATGCCCTGAAAGCCCCATTCGCCCTTGAGCACTTCAGTGATCAAGTGATGGTTTTCACAGGCATAGTCGCCGTTGACCTTGTTGAAGCCGCACATGATCGAGGCGACATTGGCGTTCTTCACCATCGACTCGAAGCCCGGCAGGTACAGTTCACGCAGGGTGCGCTCATCGACCTTTATGTCGACTGCCTGACGATTGGCTTCCTGCTCGTTGGCCAGGTAATGCTTGCCGCTGGCCTGGATACCCTGTGCCTGAATGCCGTTGACAATGGCCGGTGCCAGTACCGCGCCGAGGAACGGGTCCTCACCGCTGACATACTCTGCCGAACGACCGTTGTAGGGCGTGCGGTACAGGTTGACGCCTGGCGAAAGCATCTGCTGGCCGCCGGAAATGCGTGTCTCATAAGCGATGGCCAGGCCGAATTCCTTGGCCCGGTTGATGCTCCAGGTCGCTGCGAGCGCGGACTGCGAAGGGTACTGAGCACCGAACGTGGCATTGTTGACGTGCACGCCCATGGACGAGTCATACGCTACTGTGCCCTTGATGCCCCACTTGAGCAGGGATGGGATCATGTGGCCGTCATCGACGCGGGTGAAGTTGATCTTTTCCGACTGGTTCATGTTGTCGAGAATCGAGCTGACGCGCGCTTCGACTGCATTACCGGTCGCCGGGGTCACGGCGGCGAGCGCAAGGTTGGCCTGCATGACGCTGAACGTCAGCAGGCTCAGGCCCAGCGTCTGTTTGAAGGCTGACAAGGCAAGTGTCCTTCCGGTCGATGTGATCGGTTGATTGAGGTTGTTCATGGTCGTTGTGCCTGGGCAGGGGCGTCGTCAGTGTCCACCGGCGCTTCGAGCAGGGACGACGAACTCTGTTGTTGAGCCGGGTTGATCTTGTCGGCGCCTGATAACTGGTCGCGCTTGGCTTCCACCTGCGTCCGGATCTGTTGATCGGACACAGCGGTATTTGTGCTGGAAGTTGAGTCCGCTGACAGTGCGCAGACACTGTGCGCGCACAAAAGTACTGCACTGAAAACAGACAGCATGGTTCTAGTCATCGATTGCATCTCGATTAATGGTTTGCAGGAGAAAACAGACGGCTGTCGCAATGACACATCGCTTGGCTGAACAGTAAGTCCAGCGAGACAGTAAAAAGTTCACCGGTGGATAAAGTATTACTAACCCTGTTTTTATTAAATGATGTCAGTTGGCCTTCATAAGAATTTTCTTGAGGAAAAGCAAGTGGGTTGACGATTTTTATAGGGATAAATAGCTATTTTGTCGTTTAAACTGCTTTTATTGGTTAGAAATATCATGATTTTTAGGTTTTAATTGCTTTTTAATAAACCTAACTGTCGTTAGGTTTAGTGATCTGGTAAGCTTTGCAATCTAACGCTTTTGCGTGCGTCAAACATAAGCGACTTACAGTCTGTTCAGGTCGTTCCTATAAACTATTGATGGGCTCAATGGTTGTTTTTTAATGCGTTTCAATAAATAGAGTGTTCTGCGAAGTGCGCAAGAAATGACGCTTTGTGAACAGCTTTATTTAGAGTTAAGCGTGTATTGTGCAGGTCGGGAAGAACGGTATCGGGTGTCCACTGTTTTGCGCGTCAGGCTTCATTACGTTAAAGGCAAATGCGGTGAGTTACGAATGTCCACGCGTTGACCTCGCGATCTTGAGCATCGTCAAGCGATCGTGCTCGAACAAACCTCAAAAACTTACGTTTGGTCAGATCTACCGGGAGCTGGTGCGCGCGTACGCTCGTGCGCCGGCCATCCACGTTTGTATTGGAGCGGTCGACACGCTGGTCAGGGAGGGGCTTCTGATCTCGGCAAGAGTCCTGGAGCCCGATCAGTCATTTCCTTATACCCAGCACATCATCAGCGGCCTGACCGAGATCGGCGCAGCCTCGCTTGCCAGCTGTGAAGACCCTGTAGTCAATCAGCGCAGTGTCACTCGCTATACGGCAGCGAGAGATAGTACTGGCCCAGTTCGGTCAGCTTGCCCTCAGCGTCCAGCAAGCTGGAAAAGTGCGGGTCCGGGTTCATCCGGCCGGTGAACCACGCGTACCTGAACACGTCCGGGCGCTGTTCAAGCGTGGCGACCATCTCGGCCATCTGCTGCTTCTGCTTTTCGACCGTATCAATCTGCGCACCGTCATCCAGGGCGTGCCAATTGGCAAACTCGGTTACCCAGAAGGGTTTTCCGTACTTCGACAGCCGGTCAAGCATTCCCGGTAAACCATAGTCGTACCAGTGAAAAGCCAGGTAATCGATGCGCGGGTCCCGATTCTGATTCATTGATCTATAGGCTGTGTAGAAGGCATCGAGCCACACCACCGGGTCGCCGTAGCCCGGCATGGTTCCCCAGTTCATCGCTGGCCCCACCAGTTTCACGCCGGTTTGAGCCGCGATCTGTTCCAGCCTCGGCCAGAAGCTGGCCGCCGCTTCGGGCGTCATGTTGGCCTGGTCGAGCAGATTCGGCTCATTGATCACCAGCAAATAGCGGATGGCGGGATGGGCCAGCAGGTATTGCTTCAACTGACCGTCGTCAACGTTGCCGTTCCATACCATCGGGATGAAATCCACACCGTACATCGACGCATAATCGTACGACGCCAGCCGGTCATGGGGTCTGGGACTCCAGTTGTACCACCAGCTCACGCCCGAAGATAACGCACTCAGGTCGGCGGGCAGGGCGACGTCGTAGGCAATGCCGCGCTTGGCGCTTTTTTCTGCAGCCCATGTCGGTGCCGTGCACAGGCTGAGCATCAGCATCACAAGGGCCAGAAAGGTCGGGAAAAAGCGTGCTGACGGGTTATGCAAGGGCATTGGCAAATCTTCCTTGAGGGTGGGGAGACGCAGGGCATGCGCAGCAGTCAGCCAGCAGAAAGCATGCCACCTGTATTGTCCCGTTTACCCTGCCAGAACCCGGACAGGCATTGCCACCCATAATCACTTGTTACCAGGGATCTCCCTCGGCCTGGCGCAAATCCAGCGTGCCGCTGTCACTGAAACGCATCGTGCCGAACAGGCCGCCAGCCAGTTTGCCGCGAAGCGTATAGGGCAGATTGTCCAGACGCTGGCTCTGACTGAGCCCCAGCGCCTGGCGCAAGGCGGCGAACGCCGACACGCTGACCGGCACCACCAGCACTGCCTCGGAGAAGCGTCCTACGGTGCCTTTCTGGTTGCTCACACCAGAGGCGAGCAGCTTGCCGTTCACGTCCAGATCCAACGCCACACCGGTGTAGTTGATCTCGGTTTCGTTCGGGTTCTGCACCCGCAATGTGACCGCCATGCGCAGTTCAAGTCCTTGCCCGGGGACGGGTTC
This sequence comes from Pseudomonas savastanoi, assembly GCF_020917325.1. Classification (NCBI taxonomy): domain Bacteria; kingdom Pseudomonadati; phylum Pseudomonadota; class Gammaproteobacteria; order Pseudomonadales; family Pseudomonadaceae; genus Pseudomonas; species Pseudomonas savastanoi. Next base: position 3,431,737 of record NZ_CP076652.1, on the reverse strand, counting down.
GATACCGACGACGTTGATCGTCAGCGGGTCTCGATGGGGGATGAGTGCACACGCGCTCAGACCAAGAATAAGCAGGCCTGAGAGCAGGGCGCGGATCGGGCGTAGCGACATTCGTGTGCTCCAGCGTCGGGTTCAGTCATCTTCAGACCTCGTCTGCCATGAGAGATTCGTCCTGTCGGGCGCAATGCCGGGATACCCGCTAATCTGCCTGTTTCAACCATTGCGTCCGCAAGGCCGCAGGTTGATGATTCGACCGTTCCTATAAAAACAAGACTGGAGATAATCATGTCCATCGAAAGGACACCCCTTCATCAAGACCCAGTGGTCATTGTCAGCGCTGCGCGCACGCCCATGGGCGGTTTTCAGGGTGATCTGCAGAGCCTGAGTGCCACAGAACTGGGTTCGATCGCCATCCGCGCAGCCGTCGAGCGGGCAGGCATTGAAAGTGCAGACGTGCAGCATGTGCTGTTTGGTTGTGTGCTGCCGGCGGGCCTCGGTCAAGCGCCCGCTCGACAAGCTGCACTGGGGGCCGGGCTAGGCAATGCGACGTTGTGCAGCACGGTCAACAAGATGTGCGGTTCTGGTATGCAGACCGCAATCATGGCCCATGACCTGTTGATGGCAGACAGCACGGCAGTGGTAGTGGCTGGCGGCATGGAGAGCATGTCCAATGCACCTTACCTGCTGGACCGCGCGCGCAATGGCTACCGCATGGGGCACGGCAAGGTGCTGGACCATATGTTTCTTGACGGCCTTGAGGATGCCTATGAACCGGGCCGGTTGATGGGTACTTTCGCCGAAGACTGCGCCGGGTTGAACGGTTTCAGTCGCGAGGCGCAGGATGCCTTCGCTCTGGCGTCACTGGCCCGCGCGCAGGAGGCCATCGCTGACGGTCATTTCGACGCCGAAATCGTTCCGGTGCAGGTCACCGTGGGTAAAGAGTCCAGGCAGATCATTCACGATGAACAACCGCCCAAGGCGCGTCCGGACAAGATCCCGACGCTCAAACCCGCTTTTCGCGAGGGCGGTACGGTTACGGCAGCAAACTCCAGCTCAATTTCCGATGGCGCCGCAGCACTGCTGTTGATGCGTCAGTCCGAAGCGCAGCGGCGAGGGTTGCGGCCCTTGGCGGTGTTTTACGCACACGCGGCATTTGCCGACCAGCCGGGCCTGTTTCCAACCGCACCGATAGGTGCCATTCAGCGTCTGCTGAGCAAGACAGGCTGGGCGCTTGACGACGTCGATCTGTTCGAGATCAACGAAGCGTTTGCAGTTGTGCCGCTGGTAGCGATGAGTGAGCTGGGCCTTGCGCACGAGAAGGTCAACGTCAACGGCGGGGCGTGCGCGCTGGGGCATCCGATAGGCGCTTCGGGCGCGCGGATCATTGTGACGCTATTGGCGGCCCTGCAGCGCAGGCAGCTCAAGCGCGGGATGGCGGCTATTTGTATCGGTGGCGGAGAGGCCACTGCTGTCGCCATAGAAATCATTGGTTAGGTAATTTATTCAAAGGCTTACGATTTTTTGTAAATGTAGATTCTAGATTTTATGGCTGTGCGTGGTTATTAATTTAAAAGGATATTTATCAATGTCTTACGAGACAATTCTAAGTGAGATTATAGGTAAGGTTGGCGTGATCACGCTGAACCGTCCCAAGGCACTGAATGCATTGAATGCTCAATTGATTGACGAGCTGAACCATGCACTCGACCAGTTCGAAGCAGACAGTGCCATCGGCTGCATCGTGCTGACCGGTTCGGAAAAAGCCTTTGCTGCCGGTGCAGATATCAAGGAAATGGTCGACCTGTCCTACCCGCAGATCTACCTTGACGACCTGTTTCGTGAAAGTGACCGGGTGGCCACGCGACGCAAACCCATCGTGGCGGCAGTGGCCGGTTTTGCGTTGGGTGGCGGTTGTGAGCTGGCGTTGATGTGCGATTTCATTCTGGCGGCTGAAAACGCCAGATTCGGGCAGCCGGAGATCAATCTCGGTGTGTTGCCGGGCATGGGCGGGACGCAGCGTCTGACTCGCGCCGTCGGCAAGGCCAAAGCCATGGAAATGTGCCTGACCGGTCGCCTGATCGATGCTCACGAAGCCGAGCGCGCCGGACTGGTTGCGCGGGTAGTGCCACTTGAGCAGTTGCTGCCGGAAGCCCTCGCGGTAGCGGCGGTGATCGCCGGCAAGTCCCTGCCGGTGGCGATGATGGTCAAGGAGAGCGTCAACCGCGCGTTCGAGGTCAGTCTGGCCGAAGGCATCCGGTTCGAGCGCCGGGTGTTTCACGCAGCCTTCGCCAGTCACGATCAGAAGGAGGGCATGAACGCGTTTATCGACAAGCGCCAGCCGGATTTCAAGGACTGCTGATCTACGCGACCCAGAATCTGGATGTGCTGCGCATCAATATGCAGCTCGGCCGTCTGCCCGTGAACAATCAACTCGCTATCTGTTGTAACGCGCAGGTGCTCGCCGCTCGCAAGACGAATGCAATCGGCTGGTTCTGCAGACAGGTCGCCGTGCCACAGACTGTCTTGCGACGCGTGTTCAGCTGGTGACAGGGCTGCGCAGATGACCGGGCGCTCGGGATTATTGTCCAGGTAACGGACCAGTACGCGTGAGCCAGGCAGCAACTGATGAATCTCGCGGCAGGCGACCAGCGCCATCGCCCAGCGCGGGTTGGGGCGGTCTGCGTGGTGTTGCGCTTGCCAGTCGAAACGAACCGGTCGGTAGCCGGGCTGTTCTGCGTACGTGTCGCTGTCTTGCAGCGTGGCTATATGATCACCTGTGGCGGCCGGTCGAGAATGTCTGGCTGAAGGGCGAAACGGCATCGCCCAGGGGATGGCCTTGAAACGGTTACCATAGCCATTGCCTGATAGCTGTGCGGCTGCGGGCGATGTGCGCTGCTCGTCGGTGAGGATGCGCAGGATTGCCAAGGCATCATGGGCGGCGGCACCTCTGAGCACCTGTAATTGCCGACCCGCGTGCAGCACTTCGGTCAGCAACCATTGATCGTTAAGCAATGGCTCCGGGTGATCAAGCACCTGTATGACTTCGCCACTGCGCAAGCCAGACCGGTTGCTGCGCCCGCCGACGTCGCGCCGTTCACAGCGCAAGCGCTCCAGCTCGCGCATGCCGCGCTGGCGACTCAGCGCCTCTTCCTGGCTGATTGGGCCGCGAACGCCTGACGGTTGAAATGCATGATTGGCTGCGGGCGTTGTGGCGTTCTCGTCGTGCTTTGATGAGGGAGGCTGCGTCTGTTTCAGGCCTGGAGCGGGTTGTCGCGAAACGCCTGGAAGCGTCAGTACTTCTGCCATGTGCAAGAGCGTCCCGGTCGATGCGCCTGACTGTTCCTGGCGCTTGAAGCGAAAGGGTACGGGCTGTGCCGGAAAGCTTGCAGAGTCATCCGAGAACACCAGCCGATGGCCGCTCTGACGATGTTCGAAACGGAAATGAATGCCTTCTTCTTCGCACAGGCGTTGCAGCAGGTGCAGATCGCTTTCGTCGTACTGGATATACAGCAGTCTGGCCGGGTAAAGACCGTTCATGTGCTCGAAGCGGTAAGCGTTTGCGCCAATACCGTGTGTTTCAAGCAACTGAGCGATCAACTGAGGAGGCGCAATATCCTGATAGATGCGCCGGTGCCGATGGGCTGCAAGCTTGCCAAGGCTGGGCATCAGGATCAGGTGATAAAGGCTCACGCGAGCCCCACTGTGGATTCGGGCCGCATGGCAGATCTGGCCATGCACGCCGCTGCGACGCTCACCGAACCTCAAAAACGCTTCTCGGTGCAGCAGGCTGCGCATATCCAGAAGAGGGTCGCCGATCAGCCAGATGTCGAAGCGATACGCTTCATTGAGAGCGTCACGGCCGGTGAAGCTGATGACATGCAGATCCGTCTGGCAGTCGGTAATCGCCAGTATGATTGGCATTTGCAGGTCCTTGCGCATCTGCGGGGCTCTCTACCTTCAAAATCAGGGTGCGCAGGTTACGGAATCCCTTGGCCTAAAAGCATTGCTGCAAGGTTTTTCAGAAAAAGACTACAAGCAGTGATGGAAAGCGGATGATTGCCGTCGGCCCGATTGGCAGCCATCTTGGCGAGTTCGTTCGAGCAATGTGCGCGGCGGGGGTTTCATCTGCCGTGATCGCGTATAAAATGCGCCGCGCCGGACAGGGTATTTGCCGGTGACCCTTTTTCAGCGCCTTGCCAGCGCCGCGTTCTGTCAGTCGTGCAGACGCAGGCGGCGAGGTGCCTAGCGAATCAAGAGAGCAGACATGGGCGCACAGTGGAAGGTCAAGCATAAAGAAGCGGCAGCCAATGCCAAGGGACGCACGTTTGGCAAGCTGTCCAAGGAGATCATGATCGCCGCACGGGCTGGCGCAGATCCGGACATGAACTCGCGTCTGCGGCTGGTAGTGGAACAGGCCAAAAAGGCCTCGATGCCGCGCGAAACCCTGGAGCGTGCCATCAAGAAAGGCGCAGGCCTGCTGGGCGAGAGCGTCAACTTCGAGCGTCTGACCTACGAAGGTTTTGCGCCGCATCGCGTGCCGGTGATCGTCGAGTGCCTGACCGATAACATCAATCGTACGGTCTCGGAAATTCGCGTGCTGTTCCGCAAGGGCCAGTTGGGTGCTGCGGGCTCGGTATCGTGGGACTTTCTGTACCAGGGCATGATCGAGGCCGTACCGGCTTCACCGGACGCAGATCCAGAGCTGGCGGCAATCGAAGCCGGTGCCCAGGATTTCGAGCCAGGTGAAGAGGGCGCGACGCTGTTCCTCACCGAATCCACCGACATGGACGCAGTCTGCAAGGCGCTCCCGGAATTCGGTTTCACCGTGCAGTCGGCGCAATTGGGTTATCGCCCGAAAAGCACCGTGGACGGCCTGACCGAGGAGCAGATGGCCGAAGTCGAAGCGTTTCTCGAAGCCATCGACAATCACGACGACGTGCAGAACGTTTACGTGGGTCTTGCAGGCTGATCACTGTGTAATGGAGCGCGTTACGCGCTCCATGCTTTTATCTGTAGAAGAATCTCCGCCAGTGACGGTCGTCGCTGGCAATCAGGCTGCACGCAACTCGCCTGAAGCGCCTTTAGCCCCTGCATTACGTTCTGATTCTGCTCATCGGCATCGCAGCGCTCCAGCAATTCTCCCAGCAAGATACCGAATGCCCGTGTTTCGATGCGCTCCAGCGCCTTTCCCTGTACCGCTGAGGGGTGAAACGACGCCGCGCCGAAGTCGCTCAGCAGGCAGTTGCCATCCTCTTGCACAAGAATGTTGTGGCCATAAAGGTCGCCATGCGTGATGCCGTTGGCATGCAGGTGCGCAGTGGCCGACCCGATGCCTTCGGCAATACGTAACAGCACCGGCAGCGAAAAGCGTGTTTCGCGGGAATAGATATCGCGGGTACAGGATTCCAGGCTCGGCGGCCCGGCAAGATTGCCGAAGTCGGGCGCTATCAGTTCCATGACCAGGCCACGCTGCTGATCGGGATGCCCGCTGATTTGCCCGAGCACCTCGATCAGGTGAGCGTGACGGCCGGCGGCGATGCAGGCGGCCATTTCATTGAGCGGTGAGCCATCGCTGGTGACATTGCCCTTGTACAGCTTGACCGCCGTCATTCGCTCATCGTTTACATCCTGCCAGAGCGCCTGCTGAATGATCCCGGAAGCGCCTTCGCCCAGGCGCTGACCGATGCTCAACTGATGCCACGGGATCTGACGGATCGGCTCAGGCCGGTGCTCGGCGCACAGTGGATTGTCGGCATAGGCAAGCCATGCCAGGGCAGGCAGGCTCAGCAGCCAGTCAGGCAGTTCGGTCAGGCGATTGGCCGCAATGCGGATCAGCTCCAGGTTGTGGCAATCAGCGAGGGTCGCAGGCAGCGTACGCAAGCGGTTGCCAGCGAGCATGAGCTTTTGCAGGTCCGGGCGACGGCCCAGTTCATCAGGCAGGTACTCGATACAGTTATCGGTCAGTATCAGCCAGCGCAGGCGCGGCGGCAGTGCTGCGGCGCTGACCTGTTCAATGCGATTGGCCTTGAGGCCTACAATTTGCAGCTGCTGGCATTGGCCGATGCTTTCCGGCAGGTGCGTGAAGGCGTTGTCTGAAGCGAACAGCACGCGCAGCCGGGTAAGGCGGCACAGGTCGTCAGGCAGCGAAGTCAACGAGTTGCCGCTGAGGTTCAATACTTCCAGGGTGTCCGCCAGGTCGAATACCTCGACCGGGAATTCGCTCAGGCCGCAGGAAAGGTCAAGCCGTTTGATACCTGCCAGCTTGCCGGCGCGTAGATCTGCGAGGGTGTGCATGAATAGGCTCGGTCATGGATATCGTACAAGGCGCGCATCATAACGGGTGTTTCAGCCACTGACTGCTGCAAGCGTTGCCTCAGCTCAGGCAGCGCTCCACCCATTGACGCACGCGTTCGGGCGTGGGGGCCGATTCGGAGTAAAGAATCCGGTAGATCATCGGCGCAACAATGGCATCAATCAGGTCGTCGGCGGTTGGCGAGGCTTCGCCGCGAGCAGTCGCACGGTCAATCATGACCTGCAATTGCTCACGGACCATTGCCGCGCACCTGCCGACACAGCCAGAGGTGCTGGCAACCACATCACGCATCAGGGCGCGACCTGGGGTCGAAGACATTTCGTCGAGATACATTTCGCTCCAGGTCAGCAGGTCCTGGTGCAGACTGCCTTGATCTATTGGCGCATCAGGGCGCAGATGTTCAATGGCGGCGTCTGCCAGCAAGGTGGTCAAGTCACCCCAGCGGCGATAAATGGTCGACGGCGTAACGCCCGCCCGGAGCGCGATCATTGGCACGCTGAGCGCCGAACGATCATGCTCCAGCAACAAGTCGCGGACCGCGCGATGAATGGATTCCTGCACTCGGGCGCTGCGGCCTCCGGTGCGTACTGCTTCTTTGATAGCCATACGGCGGACCTTAACACAAAGTATTTGCTTTAAGCGCTCCTGCGTCGCACACTCCACAAAAGCTAATTTATGGCTTTAACAGGTTGCATTGGCGGAGAGCGTATTCATGTCCCTTCCTTCACAAGGTTCGACGCTATCAGACCTCAAGTCTGATAGCCGGGCGCGAAGCCATCTCGGGTTTCTGGCCTTCACCACACTGTGCTTCTTTGCTGCGTCCAGCACACCCACGCCGCTTTATCATCTGTATCAGGAGGCATGGGGCTTCTCGTCCGGCGTGCTCACCCTGATTTTTGCAGTGTATGCATTCAGCCTGCTGGCCGCCTTGCTGATCGGTGGCTCGTTGTCTGATTACCTGGGGCGGCGTCCGGTGATTTTCGGTGCCTTGCTGCTGCAAATCGTTTCGATGTTGCTGTTCATTTTTGCCAGCGATGTTAGCTGGCTGATGGCCGCGCGTCTGTTGCAGGGGTTTGCTACAGGACTTGCTGCCAGTGCATTGGGGGCTGCCTTGCTGGACAGCGATTCAGTCAAAGGGCCGCTGATCAACAGCATCTCGCCCATGCTCGGCATGGCGGTGGGGGCGCTGGGCACGGCACTGCTGGTGCAGTTCGCGCCGTTACCACTGGTGCTGGGTTACTGCTTCCTGTTGGCCGCCTTTGTGGCGCAAGCGATTTACCTTGGCCGAGTGGAAGAAACCGTCAGCCGCCAGCCAGGCGTCTGGCAATCCCTCAAGCCATCGCTGCACGTTCCGCAGCAGTCGCGGCGCATGTTATGGCTGGTACTGCCGGTGGATATAGCAGCCTGGGCACTGGGCGGCTTTTTTCTGTCGCTGAGCCCATCCTTGCTGGCAGCGGCGACTGGCTCGAACTCGCCACTCAACGGTGGCCTGGCGGTTGCGGCGCTGACGCTCAGTGGCGCGCTGGCGATTCTGAGCTTGCGTCAGCGCGAGCCGGTGCTGGGATTGTGGGTAGGCGCAAGCTTTTTGCCGCTCGGTGTGGCGGTCATTCTGCTGGCGGTCAACCTGGGCATGTTGTGGCTGTTCTTCGTCGGTGCCGTGGTGGCGGGCATCGGTTTCGGATCAAGTTTTCTGGGCGCACTGCGGATGCTCATGCCAACCGCGCATGCCCATGAGCGGGGTGGGCTGATGTCAGCCTTTCTGGTACTCAGCTACCTGGCCTTCTGCATACCGGCACTGGTTGCCGGGTGCTTTGCCCACTCGGCAGGGCTGGTGATGACCAGCAATGTCTACGGAGCAGTGGTGATCACGCTGGCATTAATCGCATTGGCGAGTTTGATCGTGCGCCGTACAGCCAGCAAAAACAAAAATGCCCACGTTTAAGTGGGCATTTCGGCTTGCCGACAGGCGGGAGCCTTCAGCGCAGGTCGTTAACCATCTCGGCCAGCACGGTCAATACATCCCCGGCCAGTTGCGCCGAGCGTTTGCCTGACCAGCCTGTCACCGGGTCAGGCGCGTTATCGTGGTCCTTGAACGGCATCTCCAGCGTCAGCGCCAGGCATTTATAGCGTTCGCCCACGGCATTTGCCGCCAGGTTCATATTGGCCTGGCCGGGCGCGCTGCGCGGGTAGCCGTAGACCGTCTGGAAGCTGTCGCTAACCTCGCACAGACGGCTGCGAAAGCGCTCTTCAAGCTGGCGTTGATGCGCGGTGTACCCCGGGTTGCCCTCACACGCGGCGGTGAATACGTAGGGGATTTCCTCGTCACCGTGCACGTCGAGGAACATGTCCACGCCGTATTTTTCCATCTGCTGCTTGATGAAGAAGACTTCCGGGCTTTGTTCTTTAGTGCTGTCCTGCCACGCGCGGTTGAGATCCTTGCCGTTGGCATTGGTACGCAAGTGGCCATGAAAGGCGCCGTCCGGGTTGACGTTAGGCACCAGATACAGGTCCGTGTTGGCGAGTAATTGCTGCAGCACTGCGTCGTCTTTTTGCTGAAGGCGTTCGATCACGCCTTCCATGAACCATTCAGCCATGTGCTCGCCGGGATGCTGCTGGGCAATCATCCAGATCTTGCGCTTGCCTTCGGTGCCGTCACCTTTGCGCAGCAACTGAATATCACGACCTTCGACACTTTTGCCGACAGCCAGCAAGTGTGCGCCGGCCTTTTGCTGGGCCTGTCCGATCAGCCAGTCATGGCGTTCACGGCTGTAGGGTTCGAAGTACGCAAACCAGACCTGCGGTTGATCAGGCGCAAGGCTGAAGTTCAGTGCCTTGCCGTCGAAATCAGACGCGACCCGAAACCAGTTCTCATGGTCGTAGGACGCCACGGCGTTGTAGCCGGTCCAGGCACTGTTGAAGGTGGACTCGCTGGCATTGGTCAGGCTGAAACCATAGGTCTGGCCGACGTTCAGGCCTTCTGCCTTGAAATGAAACCACTGGAAATGCGCACTTTGCGTGTCGGGCCGGATCGCCAGGCTTATATGCGCCGGGTCGCTTGCGTCGAGAACCTGAATATTGCCGCTGTCGAAATCTGAACTGATCGTGAGGGTCAAGATAGGTGCCTGCGTACGTAGATGCCTTTTAAGACCGCTACTGTACACCGATCAACCGGGCACCTTGCGACGTAAACTTCATCGCAACGGTCATCCTGTGTCAGGAAATAGCCTCGGCTGTGACCATCAGGCTGCAGATGAATGCCGTCAGCAGACACCACACCAGATAGGCACGACGCTTGCGTCGATGCCAGCCGGACGCACCGAGCAACAAGGCAGGGGCCTGTAACTGGCGCCACATGCGTTCGCTGTTCTGGAACGCTGAAAGGTGTGCGGCATCGGCGTCCAGCCAGTGGCGAAATTCGATGCGTTCACTGGCCGTTGCAGCAGGGCTCTGCAAGTGCACATACCAGCGGCTGGCCTGATCCTGAATGGCACGGCTGTCATCGGTGCTCTGAAGATGTGCCTTGCCCAGTGCGCGAAGCATCGCGCGCTCTACCCGGGCGATATCGACATCCATGAAGCGAGCGATGTCGGCATACGCCAGACCATCAAGCCGGCTGAGCAGGAATATCTGCCGGGTACGGCGCGAAAGCTTGCCAAGCCGGTGGCCGAGTTCGATGACCTGCGGCGTGGGTTGCGGCTCAGGCAGGCGGGCGGGGAGGTGCAGCAAAGAAGGGAGCTGATTACTCATGATGTATCGCTCGCTGATCTTCCATGGGGATTGTTCCTTGCAATGACTGGCATCGTCCGTGACAAGGGTAGACTAGTGAATACGAGAATCATTCTCAAGTGAAAAGTTGCAGCATTTACTTTTTTATATGCCGTATCCGGCCATTTTCGCTGCAAAAACATAACCCGTATCAGGGTTGCTTTGCTATGATCCGCGCCATTGCTACACACCTGCGCAGTACCCAGACTTCATTAGCCTGAAGCAGCGAAACCAAAAGAAAGAACCAAAAAAAAGACCCGGCAAAAAGCCGGGTCAAAAACCGTGATTAGCCTGATGAGGAGATAATCAGGAAGCCGACCTAAGACTTCCAGGTTATCCAGCGGATCTCGCGACCCGCTGATGCAATAATAATCATTATCATTTGCAAGTCAAATGTTTTTATTGCCCTCATCGATACAGATAATCCGCCAGCGCCTGCTCGGCGGATTTTTCTTTTTCGTTCCCACCCGACACCCTCTAGTCCAGCGGCAACTCCGTGGTGCGTTTCACCGTGCTCATGGCAATGTTCGAATGGGCCTCATGTACGTGCGGCAACTGCAGCAAATGATCGCGCAGAAAGCGCTCATAGCTGGCGATGTCCTGAGCAACCACCTTGAGCATGAAATCCATCCCTCCGGCCATGGTGTAGCACTCCAGCACCTCCGGGTGGCCGATGATCGCTTCTTCGAATTCGGCCAGATAGCGCCGGCCATGGCCCGACAGCTTGACCTCGACAAACACGGTCATGCTCAGGCCGAGCTTCTGAGTGCTGAGCAGGGCGACAGTGCGTTCTATCACTCCGTCTTCCTGAAGCCGGTGGATGCGCCGCCAGCAGGGCGATTGCGATAACTCGACCCGTTCGGCGATTTCTGCCGCAGACAGGCTGGCGTCATGTTGCAGAAGACGAAGAATCTTGCGATCGATGGGGCTCAATTTAGGCTGCATGAATTGACCTTGTTTTTTGTTCTGGCCGAAAAAAGCATGCTCAATATCAGCAGATTTGCACGCATTTAGAAAGAAAAAGCCTCTTTGCTGCTGGCAGTCTAGTGGCAAGGCTGCCGGGTTGGACCGTCCCGGCGCAAAAGCCTGACACCTATAAGAACAAGACAAGAACAAGAGAGGTATCCGCATGTCTCTGGCTGATATTCGTCTGGATGATAAATACCGGCTTGCCACCGGCAATCTGTACCTGACCGGCACACAGGCCCTGACCCGCCTGCCGATGTTGCAAAAGCAGCGCGATGAGGCGCAGGGCCTGAACACTGCCGGGTTCATCTCTGGCTACCGCGGTTCGCCGCTGGGTAATCTGGACAAGAGCCTTTGGGACGCCAAGGACTACCTGCAACAAAACGCCATCCATTTTCAGCCGGGCATCAACGAAGAACTGGCGGCTACGGCCGTCTGGGGCAGTCAGCAGGTCAACCTGTTCCCCCACGGCAAATACGATGGCGTGTTTGCCCTCTGGTACGGCAAAGGCCCGGGCGTGGACCGTTGCGGGGATGTCTTCAAGCACGGCAACTCGGCCGGCGTTGCAGCCAATGGCGGTGTGCTGATTCTTGCGGGCGATGACCACGGCTGCAAATCCTCGACCATTGCCCATCAGAGCGAACATGCGTTTATTGCTTCGATGATTCCGGTACTCAACCCCAGCAACGTTCAGGAAATTCTCGACTACGGCATCATCGGCTGGGAATTGTCGCGTTACAGCGGTTGCTGGGTGGCGATGAAGACCATTGCCGAAAACGTGGATTCTTCGGCCGTGGTCGAGGTTGACCCGTTGCGGGTCAAAACGCGCATTCCGGAAGATTTCGCACTGCCGGAAGGCGGTTTGCACATCCGCTGGCCGGACCCGCCGCTGGCCCAGGAAGCGCGGCTCAACACCTACAAGATCTATGCGGCCAGGGCCTTCGCCCGCGCCAATCAGCTTAACAAGGTGGTTATCGATTCAGCACAGCCCAGGCTGGGCATCATTACTACCGGCAAGTCCTATCTGGATGTGCGTCAGGCGCTTGAAGAGCTGGGTATCGATCAGGAGCTGTGCGACCGGGTCGGGATTCGCGTGCTCAAGGTCGGCATGAGCTGGCCGCTGGAACCGGTGTCGGTGCACGACTTTGCTGAAGGGCTGGATGAAATTCTGGTGGTCGAGGAAAAACGCAGTGTCATCGAAGATCAACTGACCGGGCAGCTCTACAACTGGCCCGTGGACCGCCGCCCGGTGGTGGTCGGTGAGTTCGATGAACAGGGCCGCTCACTGCTGCCGAACCTCAGCGAGCTGACCCCGGCAATGATCGCCAGGGTCATCGCCAAGCGTCTTGCGCCGTTCTACAGCAGCCCGCAGATCGAGGCACGTCTGCAGTTTCTCAGCGACAAGGAACAGGCGCTTCAGGCGCCGCTGTTCACCACCCAGCGCACTCCGCATTTCTGCTCCGGCTGCCCGCATAACACCTCGACACGGGTTCCGGAGGGCAGTCGCGCCCTGGCCGGGATCGGCTGCCATTACATGACCATCTGGATGGATCGGGAAACCGATACGTTCACCCAGATGGGCGGCGAGGGCGTGACCTGGATCGGTCAGGCACCGTTCACCGAAACACCTCACGTCTTCCAGAATCTGGGCGACGGTACTTACTTTCATTCCGGGCATCTGGCGCTGCGTGCAGCCGTGGCCTCCAAGGTTAATATCACCTACAAGATCCTCTACAACGATGCCGTTGCCATGACCGGTGGCCAGCCAATCGATGGCGTGCTGCGCGTCGATCAACTGAGCCGCCAGGTGTTCAACGAGGGCGTGCAGCGCATCGCACTGGTCTCCGACGAGCCGGACAAGTACCCGAGCCGACAGGATTTCGCGCCGATTACCACCTTCCATCATCGGCGTGATCTGGACAGCGTGCAGCGCGAGCTGCGTGAGTTCAAAGGCGTATCGGTGATCATCTACGACCAGACCTGTGCGACTGAAAAGCGTCGCCGTCGCAAACGCGGCACCATGCCTGATCTGGAAAAGCGTGCGTTGATCAACCCGGCCGTATGTGAGGGCTGCGGCGACTGCGGGGTCAAATCCGGTTGCCTGTCCGTGCTGCCCAAGGAAACGGCGCAGGGCCGCAAGCGCGAAATCGATCAGAGCGCCTGCAACAAGGATTTCAGCTGCGTCGAAGGTTTCTGCCCAAGCTTCGTCACCGTGCATGGCGGCAAGCTGCGCAAGCCTGCATTGCCCACGCAGGTCGAGGCGTTCGCTCGCTTGCCCGAACCAGTACTGCCGTCGCTGGAGCGGCCGTTCAATATTCTGTTGCCGGGGGTTGGCGGCACAGGCGTGACCACCGTCGGTGCAATGCTGGGTTATGCCGCTAATCTGGAAGGCAAGGGCTGCAGCGTGCTGGATCAGGCCGGTTTGGCACAGAAGTTCGGCCCGGTGGTCAGCCATATCCGTATTGCAGCGCGCCAGCAGGACTTGTTCGCGGTGCGTATCGCAGCCGGCGAGGCGCATCTGCTGCTCGGCTGTGACTTACTGGTGGCTGCCGGTCCGGATGCAATCGCCAAGCTCGACAGCAAGATTTCCCACGCAGTGGTCAACAGCCAGCAAACGCCGACCGCCGAGTTCACGCGCAACCCGGATGCGGTGTTTCCGGCCGAGGCCATGAAGCAGACCATCATCGAGGCGGTCGGCGCTGCGAAAACCCACTTTGTCGAAGCCACATCGCTGGCCACCCGGCTGATGGGTGACAGCATCGCCAGTAACCTGTTCATGCTCGGTTACGCGTTTCAGCTAGGCCTGATTCCGCTGACCTCGGCGGCCATCGAAAAGGCGATCGAACTCAACGGGGTGGCAGTCAATCTCAACCAGCAGGCGTTTCTCTGGGGCCGTCGTACCGCCCATGATCCTGCGGCGGTCGAAGCCTTCGTCAATCCGCAGCAGAAGGTCAGCGAGCCGCAGCCAATGGACCTGGATCAGCGTATTCAGAGCAATGTCGAAACCTTGAAGGCGTATCAGAACGGCGCCTATGCCAAGCGCTATGTGGAGCTGGTGCAACGTGTGCGCGATACCGAATCACGGGTGTTCCCCGGTCAGCAGCCGATGCTCTCTGAGGCGGTTGCGTTCAACTACTTCAAATTGCTGGCCTATAAGGACGAGTACGAAGTAGCGCGGCTGTACAGCAACGGCGAGTTCACCCGTCAGTTGGAAGCGCAGTTTGAAGGCGATTATCGACTGGAATTCCACTTGGCACCGTCATGGCTGGCAAAACGCGATCCGCACAACGGCCTGCCGCGCAAACGCAGTTTCGGCCCCTGGATGCTGCGCGCGTTCAACGTACTGGCAAAATTCAAGTTCCTCCGTGGCACAGCGCTCGATCCGTTCGGTCACAGCCTTGAGCGCAAACAGGAGAGGGATCTGATTGACGGTTACGTGCGTGACATCGAGCTGATTCTTCAGCACCTGCAAGCACAGAACCGCCATACCGCCTTGAACCTGGCACGTCTGCCGGAGCGAATTCGTGGCTATGGCTATATCAAGGAGAGCGCCATGAAAGCGGCTGCATTGCAGGCCGACATTCTGCGCAAGAGTCTGGAAAGTGGCGAAGTGGTTGCGCCGAAGTTGTATGAGGCGGCTGCCTGACGGGGAGATGCTTCGCAGCGACCGGGGCAGATCCGCTGTGTTCTGCGCCCGGAGTATCGCCTTCGCCAATATCAGCTCGGTCTGAACAGGTGTGCATGCCCGGCGCGGTACAGCGAGGACTCGCTGAAGGTGTCGTCGGCAAGCACACGTCCGACCAGAATCAATGCCGTGCGGCGAAAGCCTTTGGCCTGCACTTTGTCTTGAATATCCGCCAGTGTGCCAACTGCCCAGTCCTGATCCGGCCAACTGGCACGGTGCACCACGGCAACCGGGCAATCGGCTCCGTAATGTGGAACGAGCTCGTCGACAATCCGCTGCAGGTTGTTCACCCCCAGATGAATCGCCATGGTTGCCCGGTGGCTGGCCAGACTGGCCAGCTCCTCGCCGCTGGGCATTGAGGTCTTGTCGGCATAGCGAGTCAGAATCACGCTTTGCGAAACATCCGGCAGGGTCAGCTCGACGCCCAGCAGCGCAGCGCAGGCAGCGGTCGCGGTGACGCCGGGAATGATTTCGAATGGAATATTCAGTTCCCGCAGATGGCGGATCTGCTCGCCGATGGCGCCATACAGGCTCGGGTCGCCGGAATGCACGCGAGCAACGTCCTGGCCTTGCGCATGCGCGGCCTTTATCAGTTCAATGATCTGCTCCAGATGCAGCTCGGCGCTGTTGGTCACCTGCACGGCCTGATGACCCTCCAGCACGGCGAGCGGCACCAGTGAGCCTGCATAGATAATGACTGGGCATGTGCGAATCAGGCGTTGCCCCTTGACGGTGATCAGCTCGGGATCACCAGGGCCGGCACCGATGAAATAGACAGTCAATGAATTCTCCGGAATGGATGAGCGCGGGGAGATTATCCGCTGTGCGCAGGGCTGATTGCCAAGGCAAATGTGGCGTGGGCGCTTTTCTGCCGTTCGATCAGCAGGGTGGCGGTGCCGTCTCCCAGTTGCGCGGCCAGCGCCAGTGCCGAACCTTCGGCGACACCGTGACAGCCGGTGGTCTGGAAGACCTGCGCAGAACGATGGGTGAGGTGCAGCTCCCACGCGACCAGTTGCGCGGCGTTGAAGAACACCAGCGGCACTGCCAGTTGCCCGGCCAGTTCAAGCAGGCCCGGTTCCTGGTCTTTCAGATCGATACATGCCAGCGCAGTGACGCTGGCAATCTCCAGGTCAATCACGCGAAGGCTGTTCTCGATCAGCTCGCGCAACGTCGCTGCAGAGCAACCGCGGCGACAGCCCAGCCCGGCCACCAGTGACGAGCCGGGCTGAACGGTCGGAAAATCAGGCCTGATGCAGGTCGGCATCGTTTCTGCGGAACAGCCAGGCACTGATCAGCCCCATCGCGACCCAGAACAGCGCGTTGGTCAATAGTGAGGCAAGCATGAATTGCGATTCCAGAGCTTCGGGTGCCATGCTCTGATGGACCAGCGGCTGTGGTGCGCCGATCACGTGAGGAACGACCAGAATCGCCACGCCCAGCACTTTGAGCAGCCAGTTCTGACCAAATACCAGCAAGGCCAGCCCGGCGGCAGTCGATGCGGCCGTACCTATCCACCAGGCCTGACGCTGACTCAGTTCGGCGGCAGCAGTGCCTGGCAATTCAGGCGGCAGGCCAAGCGTTGGCGCGAGCACAAAAACCGCGAAACCGGCCAGCCCCCACCATACGCCTTGCACTGTGCGACCCGGCGCGCGCAGGGTGTAAAGCCCGGCAAGCATCAGGGCGAAGCCTACCGCGACCACCAGATTGCCGCCCGTGGTGGACAGCACACGTTGCCAGCCGTTTTCAGGTTCCCAGGCCGCTTGGTCATGCGCATGACTGTGCTCGGCATCAGCGCCGTCGGCATGCTCATGGGCCTGTTCGGCAGTTGCGTTCTCGTAGGTTTCGGCCTGCTGGATCAGTGGCACCACCCAGAAGCTTTGCAGCACGGTCAGCAGCAGGGCCGCAAGCAGGCCCGTGAACCCGGCAGTTTGTGCGATTCGCTTGAACATTGTGGAGTCCTTAATGGCAAGGAAAGGCAGCGCTGTGACGGGTATCGTGTGCGGCGTTGTGTACGGCCGCGATGTGCGAGAAACCGGCGAAGTACACCAGACAGGCACCCAGCAGCGCAGCGCTGATGGCGGCTGTCAGGCGTTGAGTGCGGGTGGAGCTGGTGGCGGCGGCGTGGCTGCTGCTGCTGATGGTCGACATGGCGATCCCTCTTGATGATTGGCAAGCGGGCCACGCGCGAAGGAACCTGCCGGCAGACGCCAGAGGTTTCAACTGCGCCCGCCCACCGCGGGTTTGTCATTGCAACGATGTCGGGCCGGTCTCCGGGCTCGCGAGGGGCTCAAACGTCGTACGTTCAAGGCCTGCAAGGTCACCTTCCCATGCCGTGGCACAGTGGATCAGACCTTCTCTCGCTTACCGTTGCGGGGGCAGCACCGGACTTGCTCGACAGCGTGAGCGCACCGGTTTCCCGTTTCACCCCGTGAGGGGCACCCGAAACAAGGCGTACAGGAGAGCATGGGCGGCGGGGGATCGTCAATCTGAACGATTGACCTGTCTGCGGTCACTGCGTAGCCTTGCCGGCTCGAGGTTCTCCATGCGTAAAGCGTTACACATGGAGCTAAGACGGGAATGCGGTACACGCCGCAGCTGCCCCCGCAACTGTAAACGGTGAGGTTCATTGCACAGCCACTGCTGCGGCGGGAAGGCGCGATGAATGCGTGTCGGAGCGGTCTTCATTGCCTGCCCCATGCCGCCGTGAGCCAGGAGACCTGCCTCGAACCGGGCTGACCAAAAAGCCTGCGAATTCTCACTACAACCGGGCGGGGTGATCCGGTGGCGATCCGATCCGTGTGCCAGGCACGCGGTTCTCGTCCTGTTTGCCCGCCGCATTGCCAAAGGGCACCTGATGAAAACACTGGCCAAGCTTCCCGTCACCATCGTCACCGGCTTCCTCGGCTCGGGCAAAACCACCCTGTTGCGGCACATGCTCGACAACGCCGAAGGGCGGCGCATCGCGGTCATCGTCAATGAATTCGGTGAGCTGGGCATCGACGGAGAAATCCTCAAGCAGTGCACCATCGGTTGCACCGAAGAAGAGGCCAACGGCCGGGTATATGAGTTGGCCAACGGCTGCCTGTGCTGCACGGTGCAGGAAGAATTCTTCCCGGTCATGCGCGAACTGGTCGCGCGTCGTGGCGATCTGGACCACATCCTGATCGAAACCTCCGGGCTGGCATTGCCCAAGCCGCTGGTTCAGGCTTTTCAGTGGCCGGAAATTCGCAACGCCTGCACGGTCGATGCGGTGATCACTGTCGTCGACAGCCCTGCGGTACTGGCCGGTACGTTTGCTGCGTTCCCGGATCAGGTCGATGCGCAGCGCAAACTCGACCCGAATCTGGACCATGAGTCGCCTCTGCACGAGCTGTTCGCTGATCAACTGGCCAGCGCCGATCTGGTGATCCTCAACAAGGCCGACATGATCGACGCCGAAGGTCTTGCAGCGGTGCGTGCCGAAGTTGCCGAAGAACTGCCGCCAGCCGTCAAGGTGATTGAAGCCAGCAGCGGTCGTCTGCCGATCAGCGTGCTGCTGGGTGTTGGCGCCGAGTCCGAGCTGCACATCGATGGTCGCAAGACCCATCATGATCATCACGACGATGACGATCATGATGACCACGATCACGATGCTTTCGATTCTATTTCCCTGAAATTGCCTCAGGCCGATGAAAAGGTGCTGCTAGACGCACTGAATCAACTGGTCGTGCAGCACGGCATTCTGCGCGTGAAAGGCTTCGCGGCCATTCCCGGCAAGCCGATGCGCCTGCTGATCCAGGGTGTGGGTACGCGTTTTGACAAGCACTTCGACCGCGCCTGGCGCGCCGACGAAGAGCGCGCCACGCATCTGGTGCTGATTGGTCAGGAGCTGGATGCCGTGGCCCTGCAAGCGCAGCTCAACGCTGCAGTTGTCGGCTGACCCCATGCATTTACTGAGAACCCAGCCCGGCGGTTTCGTACCCGACGACAGCATTGCCGATCTGGGCCAGACCCCGGCCGAGCTGGTGATTCTCTGTAGCGGAGACTCCAGCCTGGCGCTGCTGGCCGAAGCTGCCCGGCAGCTCCCTGACGACTACCCGAGCCTGCGTCTGGCCAACCCGATGCAGGTACAGAATCACGCCTCTGTCGACTTGTATGTCGATGAGGTGCTGCGCCACGCCAAAGTCATTCTGATTTCCCTGCACGGTGGCATCGGTTACTGGCGTTACGGCGTCGAGCGGCTGATGGAGCTGGCGGCGCGCGGGGTTCAGGTCATTCTGGTGCCTGGTGATGACCGCCCTGATCCTGAACTGAGCGACCTGAGCACGGTGCCTGCCGCAGAACGCGACCGGCTATGGCAGTTTCTGCGTCAGGGCGGCTTGCAGAATGCGCTGGAAATGTATCGTTGCATGGCCAGTCGCTGGCTGGACCGGGACTATTCCTGGACCGAGCCCCAACCGTTGCCACGCACAGCCATTTACCACCCTCGACTGGCAAGTGCGCAGCTCACCGATTGGCAAGCCGACTGGGTTGCAGGACAGCCCGTCGTGGCGCTGCTGTTCTACCGCTCGCACTTGCAGGCCGCCAATACCGGTTTTATCGACGAGTTCTGTGCGCGCTTGCAGGCGCAGGGCATCAACCCGCTGCCCATAGCCGTGGCCAGCCTGAAGGAGCCCGGCTGTTTCACTCAGGTGGAGGACTGGCTGGACGAGGCTGAAACCGAGCTGATCCTCAACACCACAGGCTTTGCCCAGTCGAGTCCGGAAGCGCCGCATCTGCGCCCGTTTCGGCGCAACGTGCCGGTCATTCAGGCGATCTGCGCGCAGGACAACGAACCTGCCTGGCAGGCCAGCGAACAGGGCCTTGGTGCGCGCGATCTGGCGATGCACATTGCCTTGCCGGAGCTGGACGGGCGAATCATCAGTCGGCCAATCAGTTTCAAGGATCTGGCCTGGCGCAGCGAGCGCAGCCAGTCGGACGTGGTGTGTTACCGCGCCCAGCCGGACAGGATGGATTTTGTCGCGCAACTGGCGCGGCGCTGGATCGAACTGGCGCGGCTGCCCAACGCCGACAAGCGTGTGGCGTTGATCCTGGCCAACTATCCGACCCGCGACGGGCGGATCGGCAACGGTGTGGGGCTCGACACGCCTGCTGCGGCGCTGAACATCCTGCGCGCCATGCAGGCCGAGGGTTATCCGCTGGCACAATTGCCGGACAGCGGCACCGAGCTTATCCAGCAACTGCTGGGCGGTGTGACCAATGATCTGGACAGCATTGACCTGCGGCCCTGCCAGCAAAGCATGGCACTGGAGGAATACCTGGCGGCGTTCAACGAGCTGCCGCAGGAAAACCGTGATGCCGTGAATGCCCGTTGGGGCGCGCCGGACGGCGATCCGATGTTTCGCAGTGGCAGGATGATGATTGCCGGTCTGCGCTTTGGCCTGACCTTTGTTGGCATTCAGCCTGCGCGTGGCTACCAGGTAGACCCCAGCGCGGTGTACCACGACCCGGATCTGGTTCCGCCCCACGGTTATCTGGCGTTTTACTTCTGGCTGCGCAAGGCGTACGGCGCGCATGCCGTGGTGCATGTCGGCAAGCACGGCAACCTTGAGTGGCTGCCGGGCAAGGGCGTCGGCCTTTCCCGAACCTGCTGGCCGGACGCTGTACTGGGTGCCATGCCGAACATCTATCCATTCATCGTCAACGATCCGGGCGAGGGCGCACAGGCCAAGCGACGCACCCAGGCGGTGATCATCGATCACTTGATGCCGCCTCTGACCCGCGCGGAAACCTATGGCCCACTGCGCAATCTGGAACTGCTCGCCGACGAGTTCTATGAGGCGCAACTGCTTGATCCGCGCCGCGCGCGCGAGTTGCAACGGGACATTCTTGAACTGGTCCGTGAAACCCATATCGACCGCGAGCTGGCCCTGGGCGAAAACCTCGACAGCGACGCCGATGCGGCGCTCTGGCTGCCGCGTCTGGACACTTACCTGTGTGATCTGAAGGAGTCGCAGATTCGCGACGGCCTGCACATCTTCGGTCAGTCACCGCAAGGCCGCCTGCGCACCGACACCTTGCTGGCCCTGCTGCGCATCCCGCGTGGCGACGGGCGCGGCGCGCAGTCGAGTCTGTTACGGGCGTTGAGCAAAGCGTTCGGTCTGGATTTCGACCCGCTGGACTGCGAACTGGCCGAACCCTGGGCCGGCGCGCGTCCTGCTGCGTTGCTGGCGGTCAGCAGTGACCCGTGGCGCACTGCCGGTGATGCGCGTGAACGGCTTGAGCTTTACGCCGCTGCGCTCATCGAACGCGTGACACAGGGCGAAGCGCTGCACGACCTGCCGGTCGACGATGATCTGGCACTGATTCTCGACAGCCTGCGTGAAGTGGTCGCGCCGCGTCTGGACGCCTGCGGCCCCGGCGAAATGCAGGGCATGCTCGATGCACTGAACGGCCGCTTCGTCCCGGCAGGCCCCAGCGGCGCGCCGAGTCGGGGGCGCCTGGATGTGCTGCCCACCGGTCGTAACTTTTTTACCGTGGATGTCCGCAACCTACCGACCACCACGGCGTGGCGTATCGGTTTCCAGTCTGCCAGCCTGTTGCTGGAAAGGCACCTTCAGGACCATGGCGACCATCTGCGTCAGTTGGGGCTGTCGGTC
The DNA here is from genome assembly GCF_020917325.1 of Pseudomonas savastanoi. Classification (NCBI taxonomy): domain Bacteria; kingdom Pseudomonadati; phylum Pseudomonadota; class Gammaproteobacteria; order Pseudomonadales; family Pseudomonadaceae; genus Pseudomonas; species Pseudomonas savastanoi. Next base: position 3,410,370 of record NZ_CP076652.1, on the reverse strand, counting down.
TGGGGCACGGCGACCATGCGCACCGGTGGTGACGATATCGCTCAGGCGATGGCGCTGATGGGCGTACGCCCGGTCTGGGCGACGGGCAGCCAGCGGGTCGATGATTTCGAGATTCTGCCGGTCAGCCTTCTGGACCGCCCAAGGGTGGACGTGACATTGCGGGTGTCGGGCTTTTTCCGTGATGCCTTCGCCAACCTTATCAAGCTGTTCGACGCTGCGGTGCAGGCAGTTGCTGCGCTGGACGAGCCGGACGACCTGAACCCGCTGGCGGCCAGGGTGCGAGAAGAACGACAAGGTTTTATCGCCGAAGGGTTGAGTGAAGACGAGGCGGCACGTCAGGCGGGCTGGCGGATCTTCGGCGCCAAGCCCGGTGCCTATGGTGCTGGCGTGCAGGGCGCGATCGACGGCCGTCTGTGGCAGAGCCGTGAGGACCTTGCCGAGGTTTACCTGAACTGGGGCGGCTACGCCTATGGCGCTGCCGATGAAGGTACGCCTGCGCGTCAGCGCTTTGCCCAGCGTCTGTCTCAGGTGCAGGCCGTGCTGCAGAATCAGGACAATCGCGAACACGACCTGCTTGATTCAAACGATTATTACCAGTTTCAAGGCGGCATGCTCGCGGCTTCGGAAACCCTCAGCGGGCAGAAGACCGCCAGTTACCATGGCGATCACAGCCAGCCGGACCTGCCGAAAATCCGCACCCTGAAGGAAGAGCTGAACCGGGTGATACGCTCGCGCGCAGCGAATCCGAAATGGATCGACGGGGCCAGACGTCATGGGTACAAAGGTGCGTTCGAAATGGCCGCGACCGTGGATTTCCTGTTTGCCTTCGACGCGACCACCGAGCTGATCGATGATCACCAGTACGCGCTGCTGGCCGACGCCTATCTGCTTGACCCGACCACTCGCGATTTTCTCGCCGAGCACAATCCCGATGCCTTGCGCGACATGACCGAGCGCATGCTCGAAGCCCAGCAGCGTGGCCTCTGGCAGGAGCCGGGCGAGTATCAGCAGGCGCTTGAAGACCTGCTCTTGGACATAGAAGAGAACTGATGACCTTGCCTGACCCGAACATCACCGAAACTCCACATTTTCCGCTGGCCGCTGTGGTCGGCGCCGATGACCTGAAGCTGGCGTTGTGCCTGACCGCCATCGACCCGCGCATCGGTGGCGTATTGATCGAAGGGCCTCGGGGCATGGCCAAATCGACGCTGGCCCGGGGGCTGGCCGATGTGCTGGCCAGCGGTCAGTTCGTCACCTTGCCGCTGGGTGCTACCGAAGAGCGTCTGGTCGGCACGCTGGATCTGGACGCCGCGTTGAGCGAAGGCCGCGCGCGCTTCTCTCCGGGCGTGCTGGCCAAGGCCGACGGTGGCGTGCTGTATGTCGATGAGGTCAATCTGCTCGCCGACCATCTGGTCGACCTGTTGCTGGACGTTGCGGCCAGCGGTGTCAATCTGGTCGAGCGGGATGGTATTTCCCATCGCCATGCCGCGCGCTTCGTACTGATCGGCACCATGAACCCGGAAGAAGGTGAATTGCGCCCGCAGTTGCTGGATCGCTTTGGCCTGAATGTCGCATTGAGTGGCCAGACTCTGCCTGCCGAGCGCAGCCAGATCATCCGTCGCCGTCTGGATTTCGACAGCGATCCGGTTATGTTTTGCCAGCAATGGCAAGCGCAGCAGGACGCCTTGAAGCTTCGTTGTGAGCAGGCGCGTCAACTGCTTGCCGGTATCGAGCTGGATGACCAGTCATTGGCAATGATCACCGAGCGCTGCTTTGCTGCGGGGGTCGACGGTATGCGTGCCGATCTGGTCTGGCTGCGGGCCGCGCGCGCCCATGCGGCATGGCGTGGTGCCGACCGGATCGAAGAACAGGACATCGACGCGGTCGCCGAGTTTGCCTTGCGTCATCGGCGGCGCGAGCCGGCCCCGCCGCCACAAAACCCGGAAGCGCCACCGCCCGGATCGTCCGGCAAGCAGGCCGACCCTGAAAGCGGGCAGGGCAGCTGGGGCGAGTTGCCCGCCCAGGCCGTCACTACCGGCGCACGCCGCGAAGTGCCGAGCTGGCCAAAAAAGCCTTAGGCATCCGCCCTCGTATCGCACAGGGGGCGGATGCCGTTCCCCGTCCTGGTCGACTGGCCGCTGGCAGACAAGGGGCTATGCGTGCCGGTGCTGATGGCTCGGTGCAATGGTTGCCCACGCTGTTGCGCGGTCAGCCGAAAAGCCGCAAGGACCTGATTCGCCAGCCGCGCAGCAGCCGTCCCAGTGAGTTATTGCTGGTGATTGTCGATGCTTCAGCTTCTACGCGACGCCATCAGGCGTTGAGTCAGGCCAAGGGGCTGTTGTCGCAATTGTTCGACGATGCGTATAGACGCCGCGCGCGTCTTGCCTTGCTGACCGCCAGCGGTAATACGCCACGCTGGCAACATCAGGGCCTGAAAGCGTCATCGGCATTGAGTCCATGGCTGGATGCACTGGGAGCGGGCGGCGGCACGCCACTGTCAGCGGCGCTCCAGCAGGCCAGTGAATGGCTGGCGCAGCGGCAAAAACGATATCCGGCCGAGCAGCAGCGGGTTCTGGTGCTGACCGACGGCAGGATCAAGCAGTTACCCGTCCTGCCTGCGTTCAACTGTGCAAGTGTGTTGATCGATATCGAGAAAGGCCCGATCCGCCTGGGCAGGGCGCGGGAACTGGCATCCAGCCTGGGGGCTGATTATCAGCACATCGATGAGCTGAAACCGGTTTGAGCCATCTGGTCTGGCAGTTCTGCAACTGCGTGCCAATGCGCTGAAGCATTGGCACGGCAGTCAGTTGCAGTGCACGAGCAACGCCCAACCCTGCATCAGGCTGGCATGGTCCAAGGCTCAAGGTCATAGCCTTCGTTGCTGATTTCAGCACGGGCCTGTTCCAGAGCGCTGGCCAGTTGCCGCTTGTCTGAATAGGTGCTGCTCGGGATCTGCTTGCGACCGATACGGTTGCTGGTGCGGTCGATCACCGTCAGGCTCAGTTCGCCGTTACCGTCCTGTGGTGCCCAGGCAACACACTGGAAGGGTTCAAAAGCGTGTCCAGCGATCAGAAGTGCATCGTTGAAGCGCAGTGGGGCGTTCATGGTTTTTTCCTCAAGTGCCCATATCAATTCAGTCACGGCGGCGGGCTGACCGTCCGGCTGGTTACTTGTGTTGATGAACGACAAGGGGGCATGAGTCACACCCTTCAAAGAAAAATATGCGATTTTTTTTCAACGCTCGCCCGCGTGACCTTGCAAATGAACATCCTTCAGCGGCTAAGGCGTTAGTGACAGAGGGTTATGAGCGTTAGACCCAAACGGTACAACGCTGCGTCAAAAATTTGCTAGGGTGATAGTTGGGCTCGCCAACATGCTGTTTATGAAAAGCTTTTAAAAATCCCACTCCACGTCGGGCGCCAAGGAAACTTCATGCATGGATCGGCCCCAACGCGACGTCTGTTGATCATCGACGGCGGTGACGACTGTCATCTTCTGATTCCTGCTTTGAGTGATGCCGGATGGACGGTGCAGGAAAGCACCTCAGGTTCTACCTTCAATCCCGATCATGACGTAGGCCTGATTCGCCTGACGCCCGGTCATTTCGAACAACTGCCCAGGCTTCAGGAGCTTGTCGCCCACAGCAACATGCGTTGGGTTGCAGTGCTGTCAGCCAACGATCTGCAACGCGAAAAAGTCGGCGATTTCGTTTGCCAGTGGTTTTTCGATTTTCACACCCTTCCTTTCGATGCAGCGCGGTTGCATGGCGCGCTGGACAGAGCGTTAGCGGCAGGTCGTCCCGAAGTGCAAGGTGGGCTGGTGCTTTCCGAGGCCGAGCCCGAGCTGCTGGGCGACAGTCGGCCCGTTCGTGAGCTGCGCAAGCTGCTGAGCCGGCTGGCACCTATCGATTCACCGGTATTGATTCGTGGCGAACGTGGTACGGGCAAAGAGCTGATCGCACGCAGCCTGCATGAGCAGTCTCAGCGACGCGGTAAACCCTTTGTTATCGTGGATTGCGCTGCGTTCACCGGGCATTCGATCCAGGCCGAGCTGTTTGGCCATGAAAGCGCTGCGTTTGATGGTGCTCAGGCGCACAGGATCGGGCTGCTTGAAGCTGCTGACGGCGGCACGCTGCTGCTTGACGAGGTCGGTGATCTGCCGCTGGAAACCCAGGCGTCGCTGTTGCGCTTTCTGGAAGACCGGCAAATCGAGCGCCTGGGCGGCGGTGAGTCGATTGCAGTGGATGTGCGGGTGCTGGCCGCGACCCGTGAGGATCTTGAAACTGCTGTGCGGAAAAAGCGCTTTCGTGAAGACCTGTATTACCAGCTCAATGTGCTGCAGGTCGGGGTGGCACCATTGCGCGAGCGTCACGGCGATCTGGCGTTGCTGGCCAATCATTTCGCCCATTTGTACAGTCAGGACAGCGGCAGGCGAGCACGCAGTTTCAGTCAGGATGCGCTGGTGGCGTTGGGCAAGCACGACTGGCCGGGCAATGTGCGAGAGCTGGCCGGTCGGGTACGGCGCGGGCTGGTGCTTGCCGAAGGCAGGCAGATAGAAGCGGCAAACCTGGGCTTGCTGGGCGAAGAAGACAGTGCTGGCAGCATGGGCACGCTGGAGGAATATAAATCGCGTGCCGAGCGTCAGGCATTGTGCGACGTATTGACCCGCCACAGTGACAATCTGAGTGTGGCGGCCAGAGTTCTGGGCATATCGCGACCGACCTTCTATCGGCTGTTACACAAACATCAGATCCGCTGAGCCCCCAGCAGTTGCGAGACAGCCGCCATCGCCTGTTCGCGGCGCTGCGGCCAGTCACCGCCCAGCACTTTATAGGCCTGCCGATGGTGGTCCAGCCATTCCCGGCTGCTGTCGAAGAAGGCCTGGCGTTCGCATAACTGCGGCTGGCAGCGTTGCCCGTCGCTGATCCAGTCCACGCCCTCGGGTGATAGCAGCAGGTGCAGGTCGTAGGAGCGGCTCAGCAGTTGCTGTTCGATCCACGCCGGACAGTCGCCGAACAGGGTGCGGCTCCAGAGCACATTGCTCAGCAAGTGTGTGTCGAGTATCAGCAAGTGCGGCTCGCTGGCGCGACCGGCATCCTCCCAGTCCAGCTGGCCGCGAGCAATGGCCGGTATATCGGCGTAGTCGGTATCGCGCCCCTGTTGATCGATGAAATGACGTACATATTCGCCGACCAGTACGCCGCCGAACCGATTTTGTATTTCGGCCGACAGCCAGCTCTTGCCGCTGGACTCGGGGCCGGTCAGGACCAGGACTTTCATCGCGCCAGCGCCAGATCGTTACGCCACTCGCGCCAGCCCTGCACGGCCAGCAGGGTAAACAGCGCATAGAGTGCAGCGGTCAGGTACAGCTCTTTGTAGATGAACAGGCCGACAAAAATCACATCCAGCACAATCCACAGCGGCCAGCACTGAACGCGCTTGTGTGCCATCCACACTTGTGCGACCAGGCTGAAACCCGTCAGTGCTGCGTCGAGCCAGGGCTGTGCGGCGTCGGTGAAATGCGCCATGCCAGCGCCCAGCGCAAGGCTGATGACTGCGCCTACAGCCAGCCCTTTAAGCACTGAATGGCTCGGCATCACAGTGACAGCCTTGACCGGCAGGCCGTCGCCATGGCGAGTCCACTGCAGCCAGCCGTAGATTTGCAAGCCTGCATAGATGACCTGCAGCAGCATGTCTGAATACAGCTTCACGTCGAAGAATATCCAGATGTAGATCACCACCATCACCAGCCCGATTGGCCAGCACCAGGGATTCTGCTTCACTGTCAGCCAGACCGCGATAACGCCGATGGCGGCAGCGAAGAGTTCAAGCCCGGACATGGCGGCTCCTTGGTGAGGGTTGTGAGGGTCGGGGGCGGCGATTGTATGCGCTTCTGCGCGCGGCGTGGAGCTTGTGTTGCGTCAGGCTGCACGTCAGCAGGCTTTGTGCGTGGAGGTCTGCTAGCATTCGGCGCCTTGCATTTGCGCGACTTTCTTCAAGCTTCGTTCAGGCATGCGACGGCATAGTGGCAAGCATTTTTTATACGACAACATTAAACAGCGAGCCTGCGGCATCGCTTCATGGGGGAATGATGGATCTTTGGACCGCTGCTCAGGCGTTGATATTGGGTGTTGTAGAGGGGTTGACGGAGTTCTTGCCGATCTCCAGTACAGGGCATCAGATCATCGTCGCCGATCTGATCGATTTTGGCGGCGAGCGCGCCATGGCCTTCAATATCATCATCCAGCTGGGTGCGATTCTGGCGGTGGTCTGGGAGTTTCGGCGCAAGATTCTCGACGTTGTCACAGGCTTGCCCAAGCAACAGCAAGCGCAGCGTTTCACCCTTAACCTGCTGATCGCCTTCATGCCTGCCGTGGTACTGGGTGTGATCTTTGCCGACATGATCCACCATTACCTGTTCAATGCCATCACTGTGGCAACGGCGCTGGTCGTGGGCGGTGTGATCATGCTCTGGGCCGAGCGCCGCGAGCACACCGTGCTTACCGAAACCGTCGATGACATGACCTGGAGCGATGCGCTGAAAGTCGGGCTGGTGCAGTGTCTGGCGATGATCCCCGGCACATCGCGCTCTGGCTCGACCATTATTGGCGGGCTGCTGTTCGGTCTGTCACGCAAGGCAGCGACCGAATTCTCGTTCTTCCTGGCCATGCCGACCATGGTCGGTGCAGCCGTGTACTCGGGCTACAAATACCGGGACATGTTTCGCCCGGACGACTTCGCGGTGTTTGCCATCGGTTTCATTACCTCGTTCATCTTCGCGATGATTGCTGTTCGCGCGCTGCTCAAGTTCATCGCTACTCATAGCTATGCAGTGTTCGCCTGGTATCGCATCGCCTTCGGCCTGCTGATTCTGGCGACCTGGCAGTTTGGCTGGATCGACTGGGCATCGGCCAAGGCATGACACGCGACCGCGAAACGCAGCGGCCAGCTGGCCGGGGCAGGGCACCGGTCCGGCAGTTGCGCCTGAAGGTGCTGGCGTTCCTGCTGCTGTGTGCGCTACCGGTTTACGGCTCTGCGTCGCTGGGGTTCAGGCAGGTCACGTTGATCCCGGCGCTCGCCTTGATAGTCATGAGCCTGCTGGCGTTTGTGCTCTATCGGCATGACAAGCGACAGGCCGGAAACGGCGGTCAGCGCACGCCGGAGAATGTCCTGCATGCCACCGAACTGCTCGGTGGCTGGCCCGGAGCATTGCTGGCGCAGCAGGTGTTTCGGCACAAGACCCGCAAGGTGCCTTTTCAGGTCGTGTTCTGGCTGATCGTGCTGGCGCATCAGGCGCTGTGGCTTGACTGGCTGTTTCTGGGCAAGCGGCTTTTGCAGCTGTCGCCTTTATAGTTTCAAGCCGATCTGCTGTCGTTTCGGTAGCCTGCCGACCACCAGTTGGTGGGAGCGCGTCAGCAGATCGCGCACTTCATCGTCACTCAGTGTGTGCAGGTCTGCCACGCTTATCCAGTGCGCGCGGGCCAGATAAGGCGCAGGCCTTATGCCGGGCCGATCCACGTAACCCAGAAACAATTCCGGATGGACCTTGAACGAAAGGTCCTGGCCGACCAGGTCCATGACCGCAAACATCTTTTTTTCGGCAACGGAAAACACACGCACACCGCCCCATTTGTAATCCTCTCGGGCGCCCGGCAAGTCCAGGCAGAACCGGGCGATGTCTTCTTTGTAACGCTTGTTCACGGAATGCTCCTTCAATGAGGCGTCGAGCGGTAAGCTGTTCGATAGCCGCACGGATATTCGATCAGCGGATTGTATGCTGCTGCGACACTCATTAGTGTGCAGGTTTGTCCTTCTCCGGAGTCTCGAATGTCTGCCGTGCAACTCGCCGATGGTGAACTGAACTACCTGCTCGAAGGCCCGGCCGGTGCGCCGGTGCTGGTGTTGTCCAACTCGCTGGGCACTGATCTGCATATGTGGGACAACCAGATTCCCGCGTTCATTCGTCATTTTCAGGTGTTGCGCTACGACACGCGCGGGCATGGCAAATCGCTGGTCAGCGAGGGCAGTTACAGCATCGAGCAGAATGGTCGCGACGTATTGGCGTTGCTGGATGCGCTGCACATAGACACGGCTTTTTTCTGTGGCTTGTCCATGGGCGGCCTGATCGGTCAGTGGCTCGCCATCAATGCGCCGCAGCGCCTGCGCAAGGTTGTGCTGTGCAACACGGCAGCCAGAATCGGCAACCCCGATATCTGGAACCCTCGCATTGAAACCGTTCTGCGTGATGGGCAGTCAGCCATGGTTGCGTTGCGTGATGCTTCTGTCGCGCGCTGGTTTACGCCTTCATTTGCGCACGCCGAGCCTGCTGTGGTCGATACGGTTGTCGGTATGCTGGCCCGCACATCGCCACAGGGTTACGCCGCTAACTGCGCTGCCGTGCGTGATGCCGATTTCCGTGAGCACATTGCCTCCATCCAGCTGCCGGTATTGGTCGTCTGCGGCACTGAAGATGCGGTAACCACTCCAGCGGATGGGCGTTTTATGGTCGAGCGCATTAAAGGTTCGCAGATGATCGAATTGCACGCGGCTCATCTGTCCAGTGTCGAGGCCGGGGAGTCATTCACGATGCCAGTGCTGGCATTTCTGACAGCCGAGTGAGCTGACGGGATCTGAAACCCGGTATTGAGAGGCTTGCCAGGGCGCTGCATACTCGCGGCTCTGAAAGCGAGGTGGCCGGGTGTTTGATCTCAATGATCTGTTTTATTTCGTCCAGGTGGTCGAATGCCTCGGCTTTGCGCCCGCAAGCCGTAAACTGGGAATTCCCAAGTCCAAGCTCAGCCGTCGTATTGCCGGGCTGGAAGAGCGCCTGGGTGTAAGGCTGATTCACCGCTCGACGCGCACTTTTGCGGTGACCGAGAGCGGGCGCGATTACTACGCTCACTGCGTGGCAATGCTGGTCGAAGCCGAGGCTGCCGAAGAGGCGATTCTGCGTTCCAAATCCGAGCCGCAGGGCAGGGTGGCGATAAGCTGTCCTCCGGCATTGGCGGCGATGGGCTTCAACGAGACCATTGCCCGGTTCGCGGCCGATCATCCGAAGGTTCAGGTGCAGGTCGAAAGTACCAACCGGCGTGTCGACCCGCTGACGGAGAACATCGATATTGCGTTGCGTGTGCGCTTCCCGCCGCTGGAAGACGACGGGCTGGTGGTCAAGCTGCTCGGGCACAGCGCTCAACGTCTGGTCGCACGCCCTGATCTGGCTGCCAGGCTGTCCACAACACCTACACTCGAGGCGCTATCGACACTGCCCAGCCTCGACACGCCGTCTTCCAACCATGAGCATCGCTGGCTGCTGGAAACGACTCCCGGCAACTATGCTGAAATTCGCCACACGCCGAGGCTGATCAGCTCGGATCTGGACATGATGCTGCAGGCCGCCCTGCAGGGCGTTGGGGTGGCGCAATTGCCTGAACTGATTGTCCGCGAAGCCTTGCAGGACGGACGTCTGGTCGAACTGTTCAGTCAGCATCGGCCAAAGTGCGGCATCGTGCACGCCGTGTTTGCTTCGCGCCGTGGGCTGCTTCCCGCGGTCAGAGGGCTGCTGGATGTGTTTGAGACATCCTTTAAAGAGCTGAGCCTCAGCCCCGACTCGCTTTATTGTTCTCTTCATAGAACGAACAGTCGCATTCAAGACCACTAATCATCTATTGCGATCAAGGATAGGATGCTCGCCACTTGATCGCTAAGTGGCGATTTTCTTTAAGGAGCTACGTTATGAATTTATTGCACCTCGATTCCAGCATCCTCGGCGATCATTCCGCTTCGCGTCAGTTGACCCATGAGGTCGTTCAGGCCTATCAGCGCTCGCATGCCGACACCCAGGTAACCTACCGCGACCTCGCCAGCGAAGCCCTCGGGCATTTCTCTGCTGCCAGTCTTGCCGCAGCGGGTACCCCTGTAGAAGCACGCGATGCGGCCCAGCAACAGGAAGTCGACACTAACGAAGCCACCTTGCAGCAGTTTCTCGCCGCCGACGTGCTGGTGATCGGTGCGCCGATGTACAACTTCACTATCCCGTCCCAGCTGAAAGCCTGGTTTGACCGGATCATGGTCGCTGGCCGCACTTTCCGCTATTCCGAAGCCGGCCCTGAAGGCCTGTGTGGCGGCAAGAAGGTTATTATCGTTTCCACTTCCGGTGGCCTGCACGTCGGGCAGCCAACCGGCGTTGGCCATGAAGAGCTGCTCAAGGCGCTGTTCGCTTTTGTCGGCATCACTGACCTGCAATTTGTTCGTGCGCACGGCCTGGCCTATGGTGAAGAACCGCGTGCCAACGCCATGACGGCCGCGCAGCAACATATCGAGAGCGAGTTGTTCGCCGCCTGATCGGCAACGGCCTGAACAAAACTCCACAACCCGCGCAAGCAATGTGCGCCGGGTTGTGGAGTTTTTTGTGCGCCGCATAACTGCACGCAGTTTTGAGCGTACTCAACCTTGACAGCTTCCTTACAGGTAAGCGGGCTATTCAAGGACTAAACTGCATCTTCGCGGCACTGTGTTTGCGGTTTTGTGGTGCTTTTCACGATTGCTGAAAAAAGCGGGCGGTTTATGGCCCGGCTTGTGCACTATTTCTGTTTTACACACTCTCATCTGAGTGAGAACGGCGCGCTGGAGCACGATGCTCGACACAAGCGCTGAATGGACTATCCGGGCGAGCCTCCGGATTTGCAAAGGTTGGGCCTTTCGATGGTACGTCTTTGTGCAGTGATGCTGGTTTGCTTGCTCGACAGCCTGATTGCGGTTCACGCTCAGGCTGATGACGTCTGGAGCGCGGGCTATCACGAGCTGAGTTTCCCCGACCCTCTGGATTCACAGCCGGTGCAGGCCATCGCTTTTTACCCGTCAACCGCCAGCGAGCAGTGGAGCACCCTGCACGGCTATCGCGTCGAGGCCGGCGAAGATGCGCCGATTGCAATGGGCCGGTTCCCGTTGCTGCTGCTGTCCCATGGCAATACCGGTACACCGCTGGCGTTGCATGACCTGGCCACATCATTGGCGCGCCAGGGGTTTGTGGTGGTTGCTGTGGTTCATCCTGGCGACAATGATCGTGATCACAGTCGGCTGGGCAGCCTGAGTAACCTGTATGGTCGCCCGCTGCAGATTTCCGAAGCGATCAGCACGGCCTTGCTCGACCCTATGCTGGCCCCTTATCTCAATGCTCGTCAGGTGGGCGTGATCGGCTATTCGGCCGGTGGCGAAACTGCGCTTATTCTTGCGGGCGCGCAGCCTGATCTACAGCGTCTGCGCCAGTATTGCCTCGAGCGTCCCACAGACCGTGACGCCTGCAAGACTCAAGGGGAGCTGGTCGCCGATCGCGATGACCTGCATGCCCAGGCTGACCCCAGGGTCGGTGCGCTGATGCTGATGGCCCCGTTGAGCCTGATGTTCGGCCGTCACACGCTTGGCGACGTGCATGTGCCGGTGCTGATGTATGCCGGGGATGACGACCAGTTGCTGGCCATCGACCGCAATGCCGAAGCGCTGGCGCGCAAACTGCCGCAGGCACCGGACTATAAGTTGTTGGCGGGGGCAGGGCACTTTGTCTTTATGGCACCGTGCAGTGACGAACAGCGTTCGAGCGCACCGTTACTGTGCAACGACCCTGACGGAGTGGACCGCGAAGACATTCACCGCAACCTGAGCGCAGAAGCTGTGCGCTTCTTCAGCACGGCGCTCAATTCTGCCGACCCTGACCATTCAGGTATGCAGACAGCGCATCACGAATAAGCGCTTTTCAGGCGTTCAGCGAACTCAGAAAGTCGCCAAACCCGCCTCTGGCTTTTGAGTCCAGGCGGGTACTGGTCGTGACCCGCGGGCGGCAGCTCCAGGCGATCCGCGCGCCGATAAGCTCCAGCTGGCGAACCAGATGCACGTCTTCGTGACAGGCCAGTGCCGGAAACCCGCCTGCACTGATATAGGCAATTGAGCTCACGCCCAGGTTGGCACCATGAATGTGCCGATGGCCGTCCCGGTGCTGGTAATGCTTGAGGTAAGCCGCCTGCGCAGCCGCGGAGATATCCTTGTTCCAATCGCCGGGCATGACGGTCCCGCATACCGCATCGGCATCCAGTGCCAGTTGCTCGGCAAGCCAGTCATTCGCCACGGTGCTGTCGCCATCGGTGCAGGCCAGCCAGCGCGCACCTCGGTCGAGAAGAAACGCTGCTCCTTCGGCGCGTGCCTGCCCGACGTTGCGGGCCGAGACCTCAAGGACCATCACCCCGTGCGCTCGCGCGATGTCTGCCGAGCTGTCGGTGCAACTGTCGAGAACCACCAGCACCTCTACTCGCTCACCCTTGAGATCCGGGTGTTCAGCCGCCTGCTTTATCGTTTCGAGGCACAAATCGAGTAGCTGCTCTTCATTGTGCACCGGGATCAGAATGCCGATCATCGGAGAATTCCTGTTCTGCTACGGAGGTTCCATCACGACTCCACAGGTCCAGCAGAAAATCCTGTTCGTGATGACTGAAAAGGCGGTGCATGGCCAAGCGTTCGGCAAGGATATCGTGTACAGCCTGCGCGTTCAGCGGGCAGCCCTCGATATCAGGACGCCAGTGACAGGCGAGCAACTGGCCGTCAGGTGAAAGCGAGGATAGAACGCAGTCGATCAGGCGGTGCAGGTCATCGACGTCGAGGTAGTAACCCAGTTCGCTGAAGACGATCAGATCAAATTGTCCCTGCGGCCATTGCTGTGGCAAACGGGCCTGCAACACGCGCACATGGGGCAGGCCTGCCAGACGCTTGCGTGCCAGATCCACCGCCAGGTTTGACGTGTCGCAGCACACCAGTGCGTCACAGCGCCCGGCAAGGTCGGCACTGAGTTCGCCATTGGCACAGCCAGGCTCGAATACCGAGCGATAGTGTTCACGGGGCAGCGCGGCCAGTGTCAGCGCACGCTTGCGCCGCTCATACCAGCGTTGCTTGAACGCCCACGGGTCATCGTTGTTGCGAAACAGTTCATCGAAATAGCCGTCTTCGACGCTCATACAAACACCAGTTCAAACGGTTGCAGCAGTCTTTCCAGAACAACGGCTGGCAGAACGGGCGCAAGACTGATGGCCGGGTCACCCTGCAATTGGCTGACGAACGCCTGAGCGGCATTGCGTTTACGAGCAAGGGTCGCCGGGTCCAGCAGCAACTTACGTGCGCGGTCCCATGGCAGACGCTCATCTTCAGGGTCAGCCCAGTGCCAGGCCCAGACTGGTATTTCGCAAAGCTGCGCCCCGGTAGACGCACAGGCTCTTGCACTGGCGCGGCCAACGGCTTCGTGGTCGCCATGACCATCTTCTGCCCATGTGGCGAACACCACGTCGGCAGGGCCCAGATGACGTTCAAGAAACTCTGTCAGCTGATCTTCGGATTCGGCCACAGCCCCATCCTGCAAGCCGCAGCGCAGCCACTCAAGACGCTCGAGGGGAATATCGAGACGATTCAAGGCTTCGGCGCTTTCCCGGGGCCGGGTTGCAGACAGTCGCTCGACAGGCCATAGCGTGGAGCCCGGATGGCTGGCGGTGCCGTCAGTGACCGAGATCAACAGCAGATTGCGTTCCAGTTGCGCTAACTGGCTCATCAAGCCGCCGCATGCCAGCACTTCATCGTCCGGGTGCGGGGCTATGATGACTGCCCTGCAATTGTTCGGCACCAGCAGGTCTGCGGTAATCGCCGGCACGCTGCGCAGCTTGCCGGAGGCGTTCCAGGCAGCCAGAGGCGTACCCTGGCCAGACTCGTCGTCGCTGACTACAAAGCCTTCGCTCATGATAGATACGCTCTCATAGTGACCACGTGCGTACAGCTGGCAGCCGTTTACCCGTCAATTGACCCAGAGCAGCAAGGTCTTGCTCGGCATGACTTTGACGCAGAAAAACCGGCAGGTCGGTGATCAGTCGAGCGAAGTGCGGGTCCTTGCAGTAAGGACCGGCACCTACCGCGCGGCCCACATGCTGAATGACCAGCTCCGCAGCTTGCTCGACGTAGGCACGGCAACGTCTGGCAAGCACCTCGGCATTTTCAGCCGGGGCCTGATCCAGATGCGCAGCGGCGGCACGCAGTACATCGATTGCTGCGTGCAGCGCGACATCCACAGCACCCAGGTGCGCAAGAGCGTGCGGCTCTTCGCGTTTGCCGACCTGTGCCAGCAAGCGCTGAGCAATGGCACGCGAAGCACCATACCAACAGGCCGCGATGCCGATGCCGCCCTGCCAGAAGCCGGGCCGTTCCAGGTAGCCGCCCGGCGCTCCGATCGCTTGCCCGGCAGCGTCCTCAAAGACCACTTCGACGCTCCCGGTAGCGCCCATGCCCACTGCGCGCCAGCCATCACTGGTCATATGCACGCCGGGCTGGTCGAGACGCACCGCCACCAGTTGCTGGCGATGCTCTTCATCCCATGTGGTGATCAATGCATGGCTCAAGGCCGTAGCCCCGGAACACCACGCTTTTCGGCCATTCAAACGAAGTGAATCGCCAGTACCGCTGATATTCACCCGTGCCTGCGGCGGCTCTGCCGCCCACATGCCCCAGGTGCTGAATTGTTCGGGGGGCGGGGCACCCAGTTCCGCCATGATCGCCAAGGCGTCGGTATGCCCCTCGTACAACTTGCACAACCCCAGGTCGTGGCCTGCAATGCAGGCCAGCGCCCGCCAGCGCTCAAGTGTCTGACCGCTGGCAGGCAGGGGGAGCTGATCCAGACCTTCGTTGACCAATGCCTGCAAGCACTCGCCCAGCGCACGCGTATCGGCATAACCGTGCTTGCGCCAGTCGAGAAACTCACTCAAGGCATCAATCATTGCTGGTCTTCGCGCTTCAGTTCGAACAGCAGCAGCGAGCGCGGTGTGACGGTATATTGCGAACCGAACGCAAAGTGCTCCTTGCTGCGTGCATCATCCTGATTGGTGTCGATCAGGCACTCGTAATGGGTGCCTTCAGGCACTTCCGGCAGGGTGAAGTTGACCCCGTCGTGGTGCGCGTTGACGACCAGCAGCAGCGTGGCGTCGGCACCTGGACGACGGATACCGGTTTCCTGTGCGCGACCATCCATCAACATGCCCAGGCAACGGCCATTGGCATCGTGCCATTGCTCGACACTCATCTCGTTGCCATCCGGCGCAAGCCAGGTCACGTCCTTGACGCCGATTTCTTCGTTGTAATCGCCCACCAGGAAGCGGCTGCGACGCAGGATCGGGTAGGTCTGACGGAGCTTGATCACGCGGGTCACGAACTTGAGCAGCGCTGCGCCGTCCTCGTCCAGATCCCAGTTGATCCAGCCAATTTCGCTGTCCTGACAGTAGGCATTGTTATTGCCGTGCTGTGTACGGGCGAACTCGTCACCGGCGACGATCATCGGCGTACCTTGTGCCAGCAGCAAAGTAGCGAAGAAGTTACGCATCTGACGCAGACGCAGGGTGTTGATTTCCGGGTCTTCGGTCGGGCCTTCAACGCCGTGGTTCCAGGACAGGTTGTTGTTGCTGCCGTCCTGGTTGTTCTCGTCGTTGGCTTCGTTGTGCTTGTCGTTGTACGACACCAGGTCGTGCAGCGTGAAGCCGTCGTGCGCGGTGATGAAGTTCACCGAGGCCTGTGGACGCCGACCGCGCTGGTTGAACATGTTGCCGGAAGCAGTCATGCGTGCCGCGAAGTCTGCCAGTTGGCCTTCGTCGCCTTTCCAGAAAGCACGTACGGTGTCACGGAACTTGTCGTTCCACTCCATCCAGCCCGGCGGGAAGCCGCCGACCTGATAGCCACCAGGGCCACAGTCCCAAGGCTCGGCGACCAGTTTGACCTGACGCAGCACCGGGTCCTGACGGCAAGCGACGAGGAAGCTGTGGCGTTCGTCGAAACCGTCGTGGTAGCGACCCAGAATGGTTGCCAGGTCGAAGCGGAACCCGTCGACGTGCATTTCCGAAGCCCAGTAACGCAGGGAGTCAGTAACCATCTGCAGTACACACGGGTGGCTCAGGTCGAGGGTGTTGCCGGTGCCCGAGTCGTTGATGTAATAGCGCTTGTCGTCCGGCATCAGTCTGTAATAGGAGGCGTTGTCGATGCCGCGCATGGACAGGGTAGGGCCTAGCTCGTTGCCTTCGGCCGTGTGGTTATAGACCACATCAAGAATGACCTCCAGCCCGGCATGATGCAGGTGCGCAACCATTTCCTTGAATTCGGCAATCTTGCCGCTCGCCAGATAACGCGGGTCTGGCGCAAAGAACGCAATACTGTTGTAACCCCAGTAGTTGGTCATTCCTTTTTGCAGCAGATGCTGGTCGTTGACGAAGGCGTGGATCGGCAGCAGCTCGACGGAGGTCACACCCAGCTTGCGGATGTGGTCGACAACGGGAGCTGATCCCAGACCGGCAAACGTGCCGCGCAGCTCTTCGGCAACTTCCGGGTGGCGCATGGTGATGCCGCGCACGTGGGTTTCATAAAAAATGGTCTTGTCCCAAGGCGTACCGACGCGCTGATCGCGGCCCCAGGTGTAAGCCTCGTCGATCACCTTGCTCTTCGGTACAAAGGGCGCGCTGTCACGTTCATCGAAGCTCAGGTCGCCGTCAGGATGACCAATGGTGTAACCGAACAATGCTTCAGACCACTTCAATTCGCCGACCAGTTGCTTGGCATACGGGTCGATCAACAGTTTGTTGTGGTTGAAGCGATGACCGTTTTTAGGGTCATAAGGGCCGTAGACGCGATAGCCATAGATCAGGCCCGGGTGTGCATCGGGCAGGTAGCCGTGATACGTCTCATCGGTGTATTCCGGAAGTTCGATGCGTTCCAGTTCGATTTCACCGGTCGAGTCAAACAGACACAACTCTACTTTGGTTGCGTTGGCCGAAAACAGGGCAAAGTTGACACCCAGGCCGTCCCAGCTAGCGCCGAGAGGAAAGGGAAGTCCTTCACGAATGCGAGACGGGGTGCTGCCTGGATTGTCTTGCGGGGCTGAATTATCTTCTGCCGTTGTAGTGGACTTCGTATTCATGATGACTTCCTGACGTCGAATGATTTTCTGAGCGGCCAAGGCCGCTATCGAAGCCACAAAGGCTTCAATATTGACGATAAAGTATGGGGGTGTAGCAGGCCTCATCTCCGATCAGAGTGCGACCTGCAACAATGGACTGGCGCCCGGCCAGAAGAGTTTCAAGAATTCGACGGTTTGCGTGGCTTCTTGGCAGCAGGCTTGGCTGGGGCATCAGTTGGCGCAGCGGCAGCCGGCTTTGCTTTGGGAGCAGGCTTGGGAGCCGCTTTGGCCGCTGGCTTGGGCTTGGTTTCAGCTGCGGGCTTGGCCGCTGGCTTTGCTGCGGGTGCTGACTTCGCCACAGGTTTGGCCGCGCCCTTGGCAGGCGCCTTGGCGCTGTCTACTTCAGGCAGCTTGGGCTTGCTCGACTTGCGCACGCTGGACTTGTTCGGTGCCAGGGCCTCGGCTTCTGCAAGCTTGCGCGCCATTTCCCAATGACGCTCGTCGTGTCCAGAGGGCTTACCCTCGGACTCCCAGATCTGGTAAGCAAAATCGCGAATTCTTTTTTCGTCGGCACTCATCTTGAGACTCCCAGCTATTACATAGTTTGAATAAGCAAATTGACGGAAAATCTTTCAAGCGCTGCACTGAGCGGTATCTCCCGAACGTGTGTTGTGACACCGTCGGAAAAGAGTCCTTTCCAGTCAGATCCAGAGTCGGCAAACGGAAGCATAATCCGTGTGTCGCCCCAATTGGCAGCATTAATCAATGGAGTTTGCGCAGTACCCAATAGTTCACTGCTTGTGCGTGGGACTACGATGATAGCGCGCACTCCTTGTGTCTCCCGGGCAAAAGCCATCACGTGCTCGGCGTGGCTACCCTTTATTTCCAGAGGCTGATAACGCCCCTCGCTGAACAGCGTTGGATGCTCGGCACGCAGGTTCAAAACCTTCGCAATCAGCGCCTGTTTGATGCGGCCATCCTGCCAGTTATCGAGCAGGTCGGCAGCGCTTGCATCTTCTGCCAGCGCTTTCTGTCGGGCTGCATAATCAACCGGTCGCCGGTTGTCCGGATCCACCAGGCTGAAATCCCAGAACTCGGTGCCCTGATACAAATCGGGAACACCGGGTACGCTCAAGCGTAGCAAGGTTTGCGCCAGACTGTTGAGTGCTCCGGCGGTCGCGATACGATTGGCCGTTGCGCTCAGGGACTGACGCAACGCCAGCGCTTCAGGGGCCAACAGCAAGCGTTCAAGAAATTCACGGCAAGCCGTTTCGTAAGGCTGATTCGGTGCGCTCCAGCTGCTTTGCAGCTTGGCTTCGCGCAGGGCTTTTTCCTGCCACTGCACCATGCGTTGCGCGTATGCCTTGTGAGCGTCTTCGCCCTCCAGGCTCAGCGGCCAACTGCCCAGCAGCGCTTGATAAAGCATCAGCTCGTCACCCGCACTGATGGCCGGCTCTTCGCCTTTCAGCGGCACCGCCAGTTGTCTCCAGCGTTCTACCTGTTCGGCGTACCACGGCGCACATTCACTCAAGACAGCAAGGCGTGTACGTGTGTCCTCGCCACGCTTGTGATCGTGCGTTGCAGTGGTCAGCAGGTTATCGGGGAATTTCTCCAGACGCTCCAGGCAGACCTTATGGAAGTCGTCCACCGGCGCACTGAAATGCTGCGGATGAAAGCCTACGTCGTTGCGCGACAGCAACACTGCTGAGCGATAGAACGAGGTGTCCTCAACCGACTTGGCGGCAACCGGGGAGGTCAGTTGCTGGAATCGTACACACGCGTTCTTGTACAGCTTGCGCAACGGTCCGCGTGGCAGTTTTCGCCACGCTTCGCCACCCAGCCAGCGTGCCAGATAATCCAGCACTGGCCAGTCGCCTTCGTTCAAAGTGGTGCGCGCGCCGTCCATTGCCTGCTGGAAATACTTGTCGTCCTGCGCCGAGCGGCCGCATACCGAGATATAGGTACGATAAATCGGAAAATTGACGATCAGCGCGAGCAGGGCACGGCGAATGGCACCCAGTGTGAGGTCACGACTCATCAGGTCGCTGCGTGCAACTTGCAGCAACGACTGCGCGACGTTCTCGAAATCGCCCGCCAGCGTGCCGTGCAGGACCAGATCCCGGGCAACCAGCACTTCCTGATCGAAGTCGGCGGTACGTTCTGTCAGTCGACTCCACAGCTCTCCAAGTGGCTCCTCACCCTTGGGGTCGTGTTGCAATAGCGAGACCTGATTCATGAACTCGTAGCCGGTCGTACCGTCCACGCTCCAGTCTTCACGCAACGGCTCATCCGGCCCCAGAATTTTCTCGACGAA
Source organism: Pseudomonas savastanoi (assembly GCF_020917325.1). Lineage (NCBI taxonomy): Bacteria > Pseudomonadati > Pseudomonadota > Gammaproteobacteria > Pseudomonadales > Pseudomonadaceae > Pseudomonas > Pseudomonas savastanoi. The sequence continues at coordinate 3,391,103 of NZ_CP076652.1, read as the reverse complement.
AATAGGCAGGTGATCAATTTGCGCTTCGGCAGGACGCAGCTTGAGCAGACTTTTTACCCGGCGATGCAGCTTGCGGCCGTAACCACGCGGGTTGGCGAGCCCGTCAATATGGTCGATCCGCAACCCATCAACCAGGCCGTCGGCAATCAGCTGGAATATCTTGCCGTGGGTGGCCTCAAATACCTGCGGCCGTTCGACACGCAAACCGCCCAGTTCGTTGATGTCGAAGAAGCGCCGCCAATTGATGTCATCACCGGCAGTGCGCCAGCTGGCCAGACGATAGTGCTGACGTTCCAGCAGTTGATGCAGACGCTGAAAGCCTTCCGGCTTGCTGGAGTCGAAGTGCGCAAGGATCTGCTCGATGCCTTTGAGCACCTGCGGATCTTTCGCCAGCTCGGCCAGCTCGGTTCTGGCCTGACGTGCACGTTCGTAGGCTTGCGGGTATTGAGCAAGCGCAGTGAAGCGCTGGCCCATTTCCTTCAATTGCGGGTGTTCGACTGACTGAAGCAATGAATCATAGGTCAGCGGGCAGATCGGGAAATGATGCTGGTAGTGCTCGATGTAAAACGAGCCGTGCTCGGCGTCGAAGCGCAGCGGGATTTCCCCGGCCTGCAGGACAGTGCCGTAATCGCTGCTCAGAAAGGGCAGCAGCAACTGGCCTTCCAGCAACGGGTCTGGTGAATTCCACTGAATATCGAAGAACTCGGCGTACGGGCTGCGACGACCCCATTCCAGCAGGTCCAGCCACCAGGGGTTGTCTGCACCACCAACGGCCATGTGGTTGGAGACGATGTCGAGAATCAGCCCCATGCCATGTTCGCGCAAGGCCGACACCAGACGCAGCAGGGCAGGCTCGCCCCCCAGTTCCGGATTGATGACGGTCGGGTCGACGACGTCGTAACCATGCATCGAGCCAGCACGCGCTTTGAGCAGCGGCGAGGCATAGACATGGCTGATCCCCAGACTGGCGAAGTAGGGCACCAGTGGCACCGCGTCGTCGAGCGTGAAATCTTTATGAAATTGCAAACGCTGGGTAGCGCGCAAAGGCTGTAATGGACGGGTCATTGGTCACGCTCCGCAGCTTGCAGCCGGGATTGGGAGAGCAATTCCAGTCGTCGAGCAGCATTCGGGTTATCAAGCAAGGAGGCTGCATCGCCGGGTAGGCGCCTGCGCCAGTTCGGGTGGCTGTCAATGGTGCCGGGCAGGTTGGCCTGCTCCTCGACACCCAGCGCATCTTCCATCGGCAGCAGCACCAGCGGAGCGCGCGTATGACCCAGATAACGGATGCCCGCGTCGATGATCTGTTCCGGGTCTTCACTGTCTGACGGCAGGCTTTCGACGTTCTGGCTCAGGGCCCGGCGCAGGCTTGCATATTCGCGCCCACGTTCTTCACGCCACTGCGATTCATGTTGCTCGTCGATGTGACCCAGTCGTGCATTCCACTCGATGTCCAGCTCGCTGAGCCAGCCTGCCAGTGTCGGCAAATCGTGGGTGCTGGTGGTAGCCAGTGCCTGGTCCGACCAATCAAGAATGGGTTTGAACTGACCGTTATTCTGTTCGAACAGCAGCACGCGCATGCCCAGAATCGCCCGGGCGCTGAGTTTGTCGCTAAGGCCTTCAGGCACAGTGCCAAGGTCTTCACCGAGCACGATCGCCTTGTGCCGCCAGGATTCCAGACTCAGCAGGCGCAGCATGTCATCCAGAGGGAAATTCAGATAAGCGCCTTCGCTGGGCGGCGATCCATGCGGAATGACCCATAGCCGTTGCAGGCCCATGACATGATCGATACGCAAGCCGCCAGCATGGGCGAAATTGGCACGCAGCATTTCGATGAACGCGCGAAACCCGTTACGTTTGAGGCCGTCCGGTGAAAAGGCCGAAATCCCCCAGCTCTGTCCGGCGCGGTTGAGAATGTCGGGTGGTGCGCCAACGGTCAGGGCCGACAGCAACTCGTCCTGACGACTCCAGGCCTGACTTCCGGCACCATCGGCACCCACAGCCAGGTCAGCGATCAGGCCGATGCGCATGCCACTGCTGCGTGCTGCAGACTGCGCGCGCTCCAGGCCGCGGGCGATAAGCCATTGAGCGAATGCATGAAAACTGATCTGCTCGCTGTGCGCTTCGGCAAATGCTGCAACGGCTTCACTGCGAGGGTCTTTGAACTCGTTCGGCCATTCATGCCAGTTGTTGCCGATATTCAATGTTTCGGATTCGGCACACAGCGCTTCGAAGCGGCAGTGATTCTCCAGGGCCTCGCCACCGCTGTGGCGGAAGCTGTTGAAGTCTTCGTGCAAGGGGTGATCACCCACACTGAACCCTTCATACAGCTTGTGCAGCGCTTTCCACTTGGCTTGGGCAGCAGCAGGCCAGTCAATCAACTGCTGTGCTTCCAGTTGCTTCATTTCGTCGCCGACGCGCGCATCTTCTATCGCCTGACGCCATGCATGTTCACCCAGAATGGCACCGGGCGATGCGCACAGGCTGTTGAGAAACAGCCGGCTGGAAGGCGAATAAGGGCTGTAACGGTGTGGATCATTGGCGAACATTGCATGGATCGGGCTAATGCCCAGCGCATCGGCGCCGCGCTCTCCTGCAGCGCGAACAACCTTCTCCAGTGCTTCAGTATCGCCAAAACCGCCATCGCCCTCGCGGCGCAGGCTGTAGAGCTGAGCAGTCAAACCCCAGCCGTGTGGCTTCGGCGCATCGGTGGCCATTGCCATGCTGAAACAGGTTTTCGGGGCGACAGCAATGGTCAGATGTTGACCGGCAATTTCCAGCTGTTGATAGCCGGGCGGTGCCAGCGCTGGAAGTTCGCCGGACGCGGTGAGCCTGGCGTCCAGCGATGAACCGTCTTCGAGGTGCAGCGTGAATGGCGTTTGCGGCGCGAACCACTCGGACAGATCCAGATTACTGTCCGTGTCGACCGTCAGCAGCGGCGGGGCGCTTTTGCCGTGGCTGGCGTTTTGCAGGCTTAACAGGCTGGCATCGATGGCCTCGCCGTTTTCAGCAGGGTAGCCCAGCGCTTCCAGAACCTTGCGCAGTACATCAGGGCTGACAGTCTGCGGCCGAGCGTTGGCATCGACCCAATGCACCGATAGCCCTGCCTCGGTCGCAAGCCTCTCCAATTGCTCATTGTTCATCCTGTTCCTCCAGAACATCACTTGCTGTCAGGCTGACAATGGCCGTGTAAGGATTGAGGATGGCCTGCGGGGAAAGTTCGGACGATTTTGCCGCGCTGGAGAATATCTGCCGGGCATTTTTCTGCGCCGGGGCATCGACAGCCTGTTCGCTGAGGTTCAGGTCGATGCGCAGCTCGCTGCCATCGCCCAGCGCCCAGCGTGCACTGACGGCCTTGTCGCCGAGAATATCGGTTTTCAGGAAGCGCGCCCCGGGCAGGCGCGGCATGATTTCCTTATGCCGCAAAGCCAGCAACTGTGTATAGAAGTCGACCCAGCTGCGGTGATCCAGGCCTTTGTCGGTCTCCAGATCAATGGCGGAAAACGCCGGACGCGATGCCTCGAATGTCTTGAGGTCGTTCGGGTCGGGAATGTGCTCGCGCTTTTCCGGGTCGGCGAATGCGGCAAAGTCGGCAAACTCCTTGCGACGTCCTTCGCGCACTGCATCGGCCAGTTCGCCATGGTGGCTGGTGAAGAACAGAAACGGTTCGCTGGCCGCCCACTCATCACCCATGAACATCAGCGGAATCGTCGGCGAAAGCAGCAACAGGGCGGTTGCGGCCTTCAGCGCAGCAGGCGTGCACAGCTGCGGCAAACGTTCACCGAGTGCGCGGTTGCCGATCTGGTCATGGTTCTGCAGAAACAACACAAAGGCAGTTGGCGCAAGGTGGCCGCTGGGCTCGCCTCGCGTGTGTCCATGCCGCGTCTGTTCGCCCTGATAGACAAACCCTTCGCTGAGCAGGCGCGCAAGCTTTTGCGTAGGCTCCTGAGCGAAGTCGGAATAATAGGCGTCGGTTTCACCCGTCAGCAGTACATGCAGAGTGTTGTGCCCGTCGTCGTCCCATTGTGCATCGAAGCCTTTCTCCAGAAGACCGGCCTGGTTGAACTCGTTCTCAAGGTTCAGCCACACGTGCCTGCCGGGCTCGATCTGGCCGCGTACGCGAGTTGCGAATTCTGGCAGGAACGTTTCATCGCGAATGGCATGCACAGCGTCCATGCGCAAGCCGTCGATGCGGTATTCCAGCAGCCACATCAGCGCATTGTCGACGAAGAAGTCGCGCACCTGCGGGCGGCGAAAATCAATGGCATCGCCCCACGGGGTATGCAGATCGCTGCGGAAAAAATCCTTGGCGTAACTTCCCAGGTAGTTGCCGTCCGGGCCGAAGTGGTTGTACACCACGTCCAGTATCACCATCAGGCCAAGACCGTGAGCTGTATCGATCAGGTGCTTGAGCTCTTCCGGAGTGCCATAGGAAGATTGCGGGGCGTAGTGCAGAACGCCGTCGTAGCCCCAGTTGCGATCACCGGGAAACTGCGCAAGCGGCATCAGCTCGATCGCGGTAATACCCATTTGCGCAAGGCGCGGCAGGTGTTTTTCCACCGCAGCATAGCCGCCCATCGCACCTACGTGCAGCTCATAGATCACCGCCTCATGCCACGGCCGACCTTGCCATGAGGTGTTTTGCCATGAATAGGCCAGAGGGTCCACTACGAAGCTTTGAGAATGAACATCGTCGTCCTGCGCGCGAGAGGCGGGGTCAGGCACTTCCAGTTCATGGTCGATTTTGAAGCGGTATCGAGTGCCCGCTTCGCAGCGGGCCTCAAGGACGAACCAGCCGTCCGGCTGGGGCAGCATGGCCAGTGACTGAACACCCTGGCCATCCTGGAGTTCGACATTTACGTAGTTGGCATCCGGTGCCCAGAGGGCAAACCGGGTGTGTTCGGGGTCTAGCAAGACGGCGCCGTGGCGCCAGTTATCGTCTGTACGCAGTGGCATCCATTGATCCTTAAACTAGTAGTTGCTGGAAATGCTCACGTTTTTCTTCAACAGGTCGCGGTAGAGATCTGCGTAGGGCTCTACTGCCTGATGCCAGTTGAAGGGAGCAGCCATTGCACGGCAGCGCATGGCGTTGAGCAGCTCACGGTGGGCGAATACCTGAAACGTGCGGTTCAGGGCTTCGGTGTAGCTTTCGATGGTTGATTCTTTGAACAGGAAGCCGGTCACGCCGTCCTCGATTGTGTCCGCCAGGCCGCCGGTGTTGCGTGCGACAGGCAGGGAGCCGAAGCGTTGCGCGTACATCTGGCTCAGACCGCAGGGTTCATAGCGCGATGGCATCAACAGAAAATCGCTGCCGGCGAACATGCGTCGTGCGTCGGTTTCATTGAAGCCGATACGCACACCAATGCGCCCCGGGAAGCGTGCGGCCAGCTCGCGCATGGCATCTTCTTCCTCAGGCTCGCCGCGACCGATAATTGCGATTTGTCCGCCGTTGTTGACGATGTGCTCGGCAACCCCGATGGTCAGGTCCAGGCCTTTTTGATACACAAGGCGCGAAACCACTGCATACAGGGGCCCGGTCGAGGCATCCAGCTCAAACAGCTCACGCACATAGTCGGCGTTGATTTCCTTGCGCGTCCATTCGTTGGGCGCAAAGTGGCAGATCAGGTGTTCGTCGGTCGCTGCATCCCAGCTTTCGTCGATTCCGTTAGGAATGCCGCTGAGCTGACCCTTGTTAGCCTTGCTCTGCAGAAAACCTTCCAGGCCGCAACCAAACTCTGGCGTGGTGATTTCCCGAGCATAGGTGGCACTCACGGTCGTAATGTGGCTCGCGAAGGCCATGCCTGCCTTGATGAAGGACAGCTTGCCGTAGAACTCCATGCCTTCCGGGGTGATCGCTTCATCTGGAATGCCCAGTTCACGACTCGAAGCGGTACTCACGGTCCCCTGATAGGCCAGATTGTGAATAGTAAAGATGCTTGGCGTGGACTGCCCGCGCCAGCGCATGTAGGCAGGCGCCAGGCCGGCAGGCCAGTCATGGGCATGGACCAGCTCGGGGCACCATTGGCTTTTCACTTCGCCAGCCGCAAATTCGGCAGCCGCGAGCCCCAGACGGGCAAAACGAATATGGTTATCGGACCAGTCGCGGCCATCGCTGTCGGCGTAAGGCGTGCCTTCACGCTCGTAAAGCTCAGGGCAGATCAACACATAGATCACAAGGCCATCTTTCATGTCCATGCGACCCACCTTGCAAGGTGGCAGTGCAGCATGCCCGCCCAGCTGGCTGATGATATGGATCGGGTTTCCGCTGTTGATGACCTGCGGATAACCTGGAATAAGAACCCGCACGTCATGCAGGTGGCGCATTGCTCGTGGCAATGCGGCGGATACGTCGCCCAGCCCACCGGTTTTCACCAGGTCGGCCAATTCCGAGGTCACGAACAACACTTTGCGTCTGCTGACCTGAGACATGGTCGGCGTAGGCTGAATTGTCGAGGTTGGTAATTGCAGCAAAGGAACGCTCTTGGTAGAGAAGACTGGCAGATGAGTCAGCTCGCCGACAGGCTGGTTAAAACTCTCTCCCTTCTGGGTTTTGACAGCGGCGCTAATCATCGATTTTTCCCCTTAAAACAGTCTTGGTGCATCACTTGATTTTTATTGGCCATTTCCTATGGCCGGGTACACATACGTGCACTACGCAAGATCAATACCCGTTTGGACCATGCGTAGTGACAAAGCCGCGTGATGTCGCCATTACCGGATGTCAGCCAATAGCATAGATGCTCCATTCACCTGACCGGGGCGTTTTGGAGAAGTTTCGACTTTTTTCTGCGCGAATGTCTGGCAAGGGCTTTGAAGCCGCGCCTGTCGGGACGCTGCAAGGGCCAGCCCGGCAGTCGTTGCGCTTTTTTATGGGTTAAATTCGAGTCCCGAGCGCGCATGACCGGTCGTCGGATCGTTCGACAATCGAGGTCATGCGTTTCTTTTTTATCGAAAAAAACGGGTGAGTGGAGGTGCTCATGAGCCCCATCGGTGCGTCGCGCCTTTTCTGGGTGCGTCTGGCGGTCAATCTATGGGCGTGGCGAGAAAATTCCTACATCCGCGCTGGAACATTTTGCAGCGAGGCAGGATAGAATCGGGCTGGACGCTCTAGTCACAGAGCTGGCTTGAAATAACGCGCTGGCCTGAAAGAGTTACCCTTTGACTGATTTTACAGAATCACTTTTATTGAATTGACGAGGATGGAAATGGAAGCCCCCGAGGTATTGGTACTGCAAGCGAGTTACACGAATCCCGTGCACGCTGATGCAATTGGATTTGTGCTGAACGAATATTCGATGGATGTCATGGGCACAGGTCGGCCACTGTCGAGCGATGCGCGTCAGCAGTTGGCTATCGAGCTGGCCAAACGTCCCTACGCTTTCAGTGTGCTGGCGTTCATTTCCGGAGAGCCGGTAGGTCTGGTCAATTGCTTTGAGGGTTTTTCAACCTTTGCCTGTCGTCCGCTGGTCAATATTCACGACGTTGCGGTCGTCGCTCAATACCGCGGTATGGGCATCAGCCAGAAAATGTTGCTCAAGGTGGAAGAGATTGCACGCCAGCGAGGTTGCTGCAAACTGACACTTGAGGTTCTGGAGGGCAATGAGGTAGCTCAAGGTGCCTACAGGAAGCTCGGTTTCGACAATTACCAGTTGAGCCCTGAAATGGGGCGTGCCATGTTCTGGCAGAAGGCGCTATAAAGTACGCAGCAGGTTTGTGTGCAGCCGTGTCGGGTGCAAGGGAAAACTGTTCAGCAGAATCGGACAGGGAAGGGGCGTAGACTGTGAGAGCAGATCAAGTGGGCAAGCCAGAATATCGGGCTTGCCCTGAAGCGTTTTAAGGGGTGATGCAATGGCAGTCAGGCTTGAAGCATCTTGCCGGGTGCAGACAAGTGGGGTTGCTGCAGCATCGAGCTCAAATGAGCGACCTTTTTCTGCAACTGCTCGCGCTCTTCTTTCAATGCGCGCAATTCGTCGCGACGGATCGTGACATACAGGGTTTGTGGTGCAAGTGCTGGTAGTACAGTGCCCATTGCTCACCTCGCAAATGGCGGATTCAACCTCAGAAAGGTCCGTGGCAATGACTTTCAATCCATGAGCGCCGCTGCTTACCCTCTCTATCGGCACCGATTTTGATTTCTTTTGCATGATTTTGGAACTTTTTTATTTTTAATTGTCGCGAATGTTTATTAATCGCGACAAAATGCACCACAGGAGGGCGTAAACGCCTTCATCTTCTCGCAAGGGAACCGACGTTCCGCCTCGCTTGACTAACCAGCATGCTCGCAGCCTGTCGATGCGCTGGACAGCAAGTGCGGCACCTTTTTACGATTTAAGGAGCACCTTCATGCAACTTGGGATTATTGGACTGGGCCGCATGGGCGGCAACATCGCACGCCGCTTGATGTTGAACGGCCACACGACGGTCGTGTATGACCGCGATGAGGCATCACGCAACGCCCTGGCCAATGACGGTTCGGTTGCAGTCGCAGGCCTGAAGGAAATGGTCGATGCGCTCGACAAGCCCCGCGCCATCTGGGTAATGCTTCCGGCAGGTGCGCCGACCGAAGAGACCATTCAGACCCTCAGCCAGTTGCTTGACGCCGATGATGTGATCATCGACGGCGGTAATACCTTCTACAAGGATGACATTCGGCGCGCTCAGGAGCTCACCGAAAAAGGCTTGCACTACGTCGATGTCGGTACGTCGGGCGGGGTATGGGGGCTTGAGCGCGGCTATTGCATGATGATTGGAGGCGAGGCTGCTGTTGTCGAGCGCCTGGATCCGCTGTTCGCGACACTGGCTCCCGGCCTTGGCTCGATCGAGCGCACTCGTGACCGCAAATCGACCGACGACCGCGCCGAGCGCGGTTATATCCACTCCGGCCCTGCCGGTTCCGGCCATTTCGTGAAGATGATCCACAACGGTATCGAGTACGGAATGATGCAGGCCTTCGCCGAAGGCTTCGATCTTCTCAAACAGAAAAATTCTGAACACCTGCCACCTGAACAGCGTTTTGACCTCAACACGGCGGACATTGCCGAAGTCTGGCGTCGTGGCAGTGTGGTGTCGTCCTGGCTGCTGGACCTGACCGCCGATGCGCTGGCCACCGACCCGCACCTGGATGCTTTCTCCGGTTCGGTTGCCGACAGTGGCGAAGGGCGCTGGACGATTGAAGCTGCCATCGAGCAGGCGGTTCCGGTTCCTGTACTGTCCAGCGCCCTGTTTGCGCGTTTCCGTTCTCGCCAGACAAGTTCGTACGCGGACAAGATGCTGTCCGCCATGCGCTTCGGATTTGGTGGCCACAAGGAACCCAAGTAATGGGCCTGTCGCGTGGCAGCGCCGAGCAAAAAGCCGAAGTGGCTCCCCCCACGACCCTGTTTCTGTTTGGTGCCCATGGAGATCTGGTCAAGCGCCTGCTGATGCCGGCACTTTACAACCTGTCACGCGACGGTCTGGTGGATGAAGGGCTGCACATCGTCGGCGTTGATCACAATGCGATCAGCGATGCCGACTTTGCGAAAAAGCTCGAGAACTTCATTCGCGATGAAGCCGCCGGCAAGGTTGCCGGTGGCGGCAAGGACCCACTCGATCCTGCGCTGTGGAGCAAGCTGGCCGAGCGCATCAGTTATGTGCAGGGTGATTTCCTCGACGACTCCACCTATCAGGACATCGCCAGCAAGATCGAGAGCACCGGCACCGCGAACGCGGTGTTCTATCTGGCTACTGCGCCGCGATTTTTCAGTGAGGTCGCCCAGCGGCTGGGTTCGTCAGGTTTGTTGCAGGAAACCGAAGATGGCTTCCGTCGTGTCGTGATCGAAAAGCCCTTCGGCTCCGATCTGGCCAGTGCGGTCGAGCTCAATGGCTGTTTGCTCAAGGTCATGAGCGAGAAGCAGATCTACCGGATCGACCACTACCTGGGCAAGGAAACGGTGCAGAACATTCTGGTCAGCCGTTTCTCCAATGGCCTGTTCGAATCGTTCTGGAACAACCACTACATCGACCACGTACAGATCACGGCGGCGGAGACCGTAGGCGTCGAAACCCGTGGCAGCTTTTACGAACACACCGGTGCATTGCGCGACATGGTGCCCAATCACCTGTTCCAGTTGCTGGCTATGGTTGCCATGGAGCCGCCGGCCGCTTTCGGTGCCGATGCTGTTCGCGGCGAGAAAGCCAAGGTGGTTGGAGCGATCCGGCCCTGGAGTCAGGAGGAAGCTCTGGCCAACTCGGTACGTGGCCAATATGCGAAAGGCGCGATGGGGGACAAGGAGGTTGTCGGCTATCGTCAGGAAGATCGCGTGGCGCCCGACAGCACAACCGAAACCTATGTCGCGCTCAAGGTCATGGTCGACAACTGGCGTTGGGTCGGGGTGCCGTTCTACCTGCGCACCGGCAAGCGCATGAGTGCTCGCAGCACGGAAATCGCTATCTGCTTCAAGCCCGCGCCGTATGCGCAGTTTCGCGACACCGAAGTTGACCGCCTCAAGCCCAACTACCTGAGGATTCAGATCCAGCCCAACGAAGGCATGTGGTTCGATCTGTTTGCCAAGCGCCCTGGTCCGGAACTGAAAATGGAAGATATCGCGCTGGGCTTCGCCTACAAGGATTTCTTCGAGATGCAGCCCTCCACAGGTTACGAAACCCTTATCTATGACTGCCTGACCGGTGATCAGACGCTCTTCCAAAGGGCGGACAACATCGAGAACGGCTGGCGTGCCGTGCAGCCGTTCCTCGACGCCTGGGCTGCGCAACCGGAAGTGCAGCTTTACGAAGCTGGCAAGGATGGCCCGCAAGCGGGTGAAGATCTGCTGAGCCGTGATGGCCGCGAATGGAGAGAATTGAATGTCTGAACTGCCCGTACAGTTCCTGTTGTCCGACATCGACGGCACGTTACTGCGCCGTGATCACAGCCTTAGCCAAGCCAATATCGACGCCATCAAGCGCCTGCGTGATGCTGGCGTTCACTTCACGCTGGCCAGCAGTCGCCCGCCCAGGGCCATGCGCCAGGTGATCGAAGCGCTGGGTGTGGATTTGCCCACCGTGGCGTTCAATGGCGGCACCATCACTCATCCCGACGGTAGCCTGCTGGTGGCTCATCGCATTGACCCGCGCGCAGTAAAGATATGTCTGGATTTGTTTGTCGGCCAGAACGTTGCCACTTGGGTGTTTGCCGACGATCAGTGGCTGTTGCTCGATCCTGACGCCGATTACGTCGATCATGAGCTCGATGCGCTAGGTTACCGCTATGTTCAGGTCGAGAGTTTCGAGCCGTACCTGGATCGCGTCGACAAGATCGTCGCGGCCAGTGCTGATTTCGACTTGCTCAAAACCCTTGAAGCGCAGCTCAATCCGGAGATCGAAGGGCTCGCGCTGGCAGCACGTTCGCAAAAATACTACCTGGATGTGACCGCGCTGGAGGCCAACAAGGGTGCCGCTCTGGTCGCGTTGGCGGACTATCTGGGAGTCGACCTTTCTCGCACTGCGGCCATAGGCGACGGCGGCAACGACGTGGCGATGTTCCACAAGGCCGGCTTGTCGATTGCAATGGGGCAGGGCGAGCAGACAGTCAAGGGACAGGCTGATCATGTTACAGATAGCAATGAGCAGGACGGCGTTGCCGTCGCCATCGAGCGTTACATTCTTCCGGCTTGATCGAGCGGTTTGCGCACGCTGACGAATCATCATCACGACGGGCATTTCTGAATGGCGGCACTGATCGAAGACTACGCATTGCTGGGCAACTGTCAGACGGCGGCGCTCGTCGCCCGAGATGGTTCGCTGGACTGGTTGTGTTTCCCCCGCTTCGACTCGACGGCCTGTTTCGCCGCTCTATTGGGTAGCGATGAGCATGGCCGCTGGAAGATTGCGCCGACTGCCGAGGTTATCGCTGTCGAGCGCCGTTACCGCGACGGCACCCTGATTCTTGAAACTGTTTTCGAAACCCGTGACGGTCGCGCCATGCTGATCGATTTCATGCCCATGAAGACGACTGGTCATGTGGTGCGTATCGTGGTCGGGCTGTCCGGGCGCGTCGAGTTCGGTGTGGACCTCGCCATTCGCTTCGATTACGGCAGCAGTGTGCCCTGGGTCGAGCGCAAGGACGAACATACGCTGACTGCCGTGGCCGGGCCGGAAATGCTCGTACTGCGCAGTCCTGTGGCCTTGCACCCGCAGGATCATCACACCGCCAGCCATTTTCATGTCGGTGAGGGCGAGCGCAAGGTTTTCACGCTCGCTTATCAGGCGTCTTTCGAGCCGCTGGCTGCGCAGATTGATGCCGATCAGGCGCTGGAGGTTACGGCCGCCTATTGGCGGGAGTTTTCTGATCGCTGTCCTGACGTCGGGCCGTGGACGGCTCAGGTAAAGCGCTCGCTGATCACCCTCAAAGCCATGACCTATGCTCCTACCGGTGGCATTGTTGCCGCCGTGACCACTTCATTGCCCGAGCAGTTGGGTGGCGAGCGCAATTGGGACTACCGCTATTGCTGGCTGCGTGATGCCACCATGACCCTTCTGGCGTTCATGAATCTGGGTTATTTCGAGGAGGCGACCGCCTGGCGAGACTGGCTGTTACGCTCGGTTGCCGGTAACCCGGAACAGATACAGATCATGTACGGCGTGGGCGGTGAGCGACGTTTGCAAGAGTACGAACTGCCGTGGCTGAGTGGTTACGAGAACTCGCTGCCGGTGCGGGTCGGCAACGGCGCAGCGACTCAGGTGCAACTGGATGTTTATGGCGAGGTTGCCGATGCCATGATCCAGGCGCTGAGAGGCGGCATGCCGCAGCATCCGCGCAGTGTGGCGATCTCCAAGGTGGTCATGCCCTATCTGGAAAAGATCTGGCACCTGCCGGATGCTGGTATCTGGGAGATTCGTTCCGAACCGCGTCACTTCACCCATTCAAAAGTCATGGCGTGGGTGGCCTTTGACCGAAACGCCACTCAGATCGCCAAGGCTGCCGAAAACGATGAGGATCGTGCGTTAGCGAGTCACTACCGGCGTGTAGCTGACGAGATCCATGCTGATGTCTGTCGCAACGGTTTCGATGCTGATCTTGGCAGTTTCGTGCAGACGTATGGCTCGAAAGAAGTCGACGCCAGTCTGCTGCAAATTGTGTTGACCGGTTTTCTTGCGCCGGAAGATCCTCGTGTCACCGGTACTGTCGCGCAAATAGAGCGCACGCTGATGCAGGATGGCCTGTTGCTGCGTTACGACAACGAGCGCAGTGTTGATGGTGTCGCCGGCCGCGAAGGGACGTTTCTGGTGTGTTCGTTCTGGCTGGCTGACGCGTACGTGCTGCTGGGTCGGGCTGATGACGCTGCACGGCTGTTCGAGAGGCTGTGTGATCTGTGCAACGACGTCGGCCTGCTGGCGGAGCAATACGATCCGAAAGATGGCCGCATGCTGGGCAATTTCCCTCAGGCGTTTAGCCACATCGGCATCATCAACACCGCATTGAATCTGCACCGGGCCGTGTGCCCCGCACTGGCGCGTACGTCGGGCGAGCTGGAAGGCGCATGATCAGTCGTCGCGGCCAGCCTTGCGAAAGGTCAGGTTGATCCGCTGTTCGCCGAGCAGAGGGTGCTCGGCCTGTTTGACGGGCAGGATGCCGTGGAAGCGCAACCGGTCCTCGCCGCCCCAGACCACTACGTCGCCATGAAACAGTGAGATGCGTTGGGTCTTGTCGCTACGCCGCAGGCCCCCGAACTGGAAGATGGCCGGAATACCCAGCGATACCGATACCACTGGCCAGCGGTGGTCGTGTTCGTTTCTGTCCTGATGCAGAGACATCTTCGCCCCGGGGATGTAACGATTGATCAGGCAGGCGTCAGGCACGAACCCGGCATAACCTGCTGCGAGCGCGGCGTCCTGAGCCAGTTGCATGAAGGCATCCGGCATCGCCGGCCAGGCCTGTCCTGTTTGGGGGTCGGTTGCGGTGTATCGATAACCATGACGGTCGGTTATCCAGCCCAGTTGTCCGCAACTGCTCAGCGCTGCAGACATTCTCAAGCCACTGGGGGTCTGCATGTGCCTGAATGGAGAAAGGGCCAGTGTCGCCTCAAGAGAGTCCAGCAGTTGTGGCATGACAGGCAGCGCAAAGCCTCTGAGCAGCCATGACCCAGGCCCGATCAGCTCATTGCTTGCAGGCTGGGCCGTCTGGTCGGCAAACATATCCAGGTTGGCGGGCGTTTCACCTTTGCGTTGCATGGTCGGGTCGAGCTCCCGCGGGTATCAGAGCGCCTTGCTGACCTTCACGTCGGTGATCTGATCGTCGCTCTGGCCGTGCATTTTTTTCAAGGCAGCTTCGGCTTCTTTGGTTGATGCCGATTGCAGTTGGGCGAACTCGAAGCGGCGTTCGCCATTGAGCTTGTAGCTGACAGCAAATTTGGTGGTGCGCGGGGCTGGGTTGTTCACGGTGACTCCTTGCATCATCCCAGGCGTGAGGTTGAGCGCCGGACAATCTTGATCTTGTGAGTGAAGGGCGGTTTGCGGCCTGCATTGGTATCTATCTTGCGGCCTGCGGTATCGATGGTGATGTTCCAGAAACCGGTGCTCGGCGCGGCGATCTTGGCCGGAAACGTGTCAAATGCACCGCCATGATAGGTGTGTCGACCGCCATTTTTGAAGCTGCGAAAATTCGCATCGTTCATCAGACGAATATTGCAGGTCTGCGAGCACTCGATAACGACCAGGTCGTCCTCGTTGAGATGCTCACGCTGGTGTACGAATTTCATGACGCGCTCCGAATGGGGGTTTTTCTGAAAAATCAAAACGATAGCATGTGATGCCCGCAATTTGACGTCGGTGGACACTAATTTGCCGTGTTTCTCGCAAATATTGCCTCAGTCGGGATTTAATTGCGCGTCAGCTTGTCGTAGGACCTTTATTTGGAGGCTTTGTATGAAACTGGCTGTAGTAGTCCTGGCTCTGGCAATGACTGGCTGTGCCACAGTAAATGACATCGAACATACACCCCCCACCATGAACGTGATGTCGGGCAAGAACCCCAAGGAGTATGCCGATTGCTTCGTTGGCAAGATCGCCAGCAGTCGCAAGCCGCCGCTTATCGAGCCTCGCCATGATGGCTTGCGCGTAATTGTGGCGCAAAAGCTCAGCAAATCGCCTGCGGCAGTCGTCGATGTCGAGAGCCGCTCGGGCGGCAGTACGATCAAGGTCTATGAACGACTCGCCAACGTGCCGATCCGCTTCAGGGATGTTCAAAACGCTGCCGAAGCGTGCATTTCAGGTTGATCGCTCAGGCGGGCTCAGCAGGCCCTGTCCGCTTCGGGCAGGGCGGCAGGCTTGATTACTTGCAGACTACCAGCACGCTACGGCTCTTGTAGTTTCCTACGTCCACACCCAGTGTCTTGTCGCTTTCCGCAGGCTGCGGAGTGCCGTCCGTGCCGACAATTTCATAACCTGTGCCCGCGCAGGACGCGTCCGCTTTTTCGTAGCAGCTTGCCCAGGACATCGCCTCGCCGGAGCAGTCGATGCTCAAGCCCTGTTTGCCGTTTTTCAGGTAAGTGTTGGAGGCGGTTGCGCAGCCGGTCAGGCCCAGAGCAGCAATAATGGACAGTAGGGAGAGGATTCTGATCATGTTTTTCGCTTCAGGATAAGGTCAGAGAATTGACAAATGCGAACGTTGGACTGGTAATGGGTGCCATCGTTCCGCCATGTTTTTCATCATAAATAGCTCGTCGTTAGCTGGCCACTGTTGAAGTTCTTTTGGAGCAGAGCATAAATGCTTCGGTCGTCGAAAACGCGTGCACAGCACTGTTGCGGCGGGCTTTGGCGGCGGCTGGAGTGTGGTCCAGTCTGTAATTGGCTGCAGGCAATATCCAGGAAGTGCGGAACTATCTGCCTGAGGATTCCTCTATCATGGCATCAGACGGCCAAAGGCGGGGCATTGTAAGGTGACCGCCTCCTGATTAGACTGCGCCGTTAACACCAACAGCCCTTACCAAGGACTTTTATGATCAAGAAATGCTTGTTCCCAGCAGCCGGTTACGGCACTCGCTTCCTGCCAGCGACCAAGGCCATGCCCAAGGAAATGCTGCCGGTGGTCAACAAGCCACTGATCCAATACGGTGTTGAGGAAGCCCTCGCGGCTGGCCTGACCGAAATTTCCATCGTGACCGGTCGTGGCAAGCGTGCTCTTGAAGATCACTTTGATATCAGCTATGAGCTTGAGCATCAGATCAAGGGTACGGACAAGGAAAAGTACCTGGTTGGTATTCGCAAACTGATCGACGAGTGCAGCTTTTCCTACACTCGCCAGACTGAAATGAAAGGTCTGGGTCATGCCATTCTCAGCGGTCGTCCGCTGATTGGTAATGAGGCTTTTGCCGTGGTTCTGGCTGATGACCTGTGCGTCAACCCTGAGGGTGATGGCGTGCTGGCGCAGATGGTCAAACTGCACAAGCATTATGGCTGCTCGATCATTGCCATTCAGGAAGTCGATCCGCAGGAAACCAACAAGTACGGCGTGATCGCCGGTGAAGAAATCAAGCCGGGCCTGTTCCGCGTGACCAACATGGTTGAAAAGCCAAAGCCTGAAGATGCGCCGTCCAACCTGGCGATCATCGGCCGCTACATCCTGACTCCGGACATTTTCGAGAAGATCGAACAGACCGAGCCAGGCAAAGGGGGGGAGATCCAGATCACCGACGCCCTGATGAAGCAGGCTGCAGAAGGCAACGTACTGGCCTACAAGTTCAAGGGTGAGCGTTTTGACTGCGGTGGTGCCGAAGGGTACATCCAGGCCACCAACTTCTGCTTCGAGCATTTTTACAAAACCGGCAAAGCGCATTGATTTTCGATTGATGATGCTCGGGACAAGGCCACCTTCGGGTGGCTTTGTCATTTCTGACTGGCCGCCAAGCGGTTATGCTGTGCTTCTGCCAAGGAGATATCGATGGCCTTTGATTTTGATCTGTTTGTAATTGGCGCCGGTTCCGGTGGCGTCAGGGCGGCACGTTTTGCTGCTGGTTTCGGTGCGAAGGTTGCCGTGGCTGAAAGCCGTTATCTGGGGGGGACCTGCGTCAACGTGGGGTGCGTGCCCAAAAAACTGTTGGTTTACGGAGCGCATTTTTCCGAAGATTTCGATCATGCCAAGGGCTTTGGCTGGTCGCTGGGTGAAGCCGAATTCGATTGGGCAACGCTGATCGCCAACAAGGATCGTGAGATCAATCGCCTCAATGGCATCTATCGCAAGTTGCTTGTCGACAGCGGCGTGACGCTGCTTGAAGGGCACGCAAAATTGACCGGTCCGCAACAGGTCGAAATCAACGGCCAGACCTACAGTGCCGAGCGCATTCTGATTGCCACCGGTGGCTGGCCACAGGTTCCTGACGTACCAGGGCGCGAGCACGCGATCACCTCCAACGAGGCGTTCTACCTCAAAACGTTGCCCAAGCGGGTCGTCGTTGTGGGTGGCGGCTACATCGCGGTGGAGTTCGCCTCGATTTTCAACGGGCTCGGCGCCGACACCACGCTGGTCTACCGTCGCGAGCTGTTTTTGCGTGGCTTTGATGGCGGCGTTCGCACCCATCTTCATGAGGAGCTGCTCAAGCGTCATATGACGATTTGCTTCAATAGCGATATCGAGCGCATCGACAAACAGGCCGACGGCAGCCTTTTGCTGTCCATGAAAGGCGGCGGCACGCTCGAGACTGATTGTGTGTTCTACGCCACTGGCCGTCGGCCGATGCTCGACAACCTCGGGCTGGACAGTGTTGACGTCAAACTTGATGAGCATGGCTATATCAAGGTTGATGAGCTCTATCAGAGCAGCGAGCCTTCCATCCTGGCTATCGGCGATGTCATCGGTGGTGTGCAGCTGACTCCGGTTGCGCTGGCTGAAGGCATGGCCGTTGCGCGTCGTCTGTTCAAGCCGGAGCAGTATCGCCCGGTAGACTACAATCACATTCCAACGGCGGTTTTCAGTCTGCCGAACATCGGTACAGTCGGGCTGACCGAAGAGGATGCGATCGAGGCTGGTCATGATGTGCAGGTGTTCGAAAGCCGTTTTCGGCCGATGAAGCTGACCCTGACTGACGATCAGGAACGCACCTTGATGAAACTGGTTGTGGATGCGAAAACCGACCGCGTACTGGGCTGCCACATGGTTGGGCCGGATGCAGGCGAAATCGTCCAGAGCCTTGCAATTGCCATCAAGGCTGGCGCGACCAAACAGGTGTTCGATGACACCATCGGCGTGCACCCGACTGCTGCAGAAGAGTTTGTAACCATGCGCACGCCTGTCAAACGCTAACGTCAGGCAGCGCAATACCCGGAGGTCAGGAAGAGCTCCGGGACAAGGCTTGAAAAGGACGGATCCCGACGTGAACAGAGAAAAATCATCGGCCGGAATGCGCCTGCATCTGGCCGGGCAGGATCGTGAAGTCGCGCTGCACATTGATGCATTACGTGAAAGCGAGCATCAGTTCAGAACCCTGGCTGACAACATGAGTCAGCTGGCCTGGACTGCAAGTCCTCGCGGGCAGGCCCATTGGTATAACGAGCGCTGGTACGCATACACCGGGACGTCGCTCGAGGCGATGACGGCTCTGGGCTGGCGTTCGGTCCTGCATCCCGAGCATCGTGAGCGTGTGCTGGCGCATTTGCAGTACTGCTTTTCAACGGGCTCGATCTGGGAAGACACCTTTCCACTGCGCGGCAAGGACGGTGCCTTCAGCTGGTTTCTGTCGCGTGCACTGCCCATGCGCGATGTGCAGGGCCACATCACTCACTGGCTGGGCACTCACACCGATATTACGGCTCAGGTCAACGCTGAAGAGGCGTTGCGCGAACTCAATGAAAGTCTCGAGTTACGCGTTGCCGAGCGCACTCGCGAGCTGGCAACCGCCAATGAATTGTTGCAGGCCGAAATCGTCGAGCGAGCAATGGCTGAAGAGGTCTTGCGCCATGCGCAAAAAATGGACGCAATTGGCCAGTTGACGGGCGGCATCGCCCACGACTTCAACAATGTGCTTTCCGGCGTAATGGGTGCCCTGGACATGATCCGGATCCGCGTGGCGGCAGGCCGGGTGGAGGAAGTTGATCGTTATCTGGACGCTGCGACCAGTTCCGCAAATCGTGCGGCTGCGTTGACCCGGAGGCTGCTGACATTTGCTCGTCGTCAGTCGCTGAATGTCACGGCAGTGGATATCAATCATATGGTCCGGTCTATGGAAGAGCTGCTGCGAGGTACGGTCGGCGCTCGCGCGCAATTGCGCATCGAGCTGGAGGAGGGGTTGAATTGCGTGCGTACGGATGAGCATCAACTGGAAAATGCCTTGTTGAATCTGGTGATCAACGCGCGTGACGCTGTTGCGGTCGGAGGGGCGCTCCGGGTGCGCAGCCAGCGGTTAACACTTGCCGCTCAGAAAGACGGGCTGGCACCTGGTGATTATGTGCGGCTCAGCGTAGAAGATAATGGCTGTGGAATGGCTCAAGACGTCATCGACCGGGCGTTCGACCCGTTTTTCACCACCAAGCCCGTAGGGCAGGGAACGGGGCTGGGTTTGTCCATGGTCTACGGTTTCATCAAGCAGGCGGGCGGGCATGTGCAGATAAAAAGCCAGGAAGGTCAGGGCACTCAGGTTCATCTGCTCTTGTCTTGCGCAGTAATGGCTGCCTGAGCGTTGCTTCTCATGCCTTGCCTTTTGGCTTTTTTCCAGTGGTCGTGGGTTTATCAGGCTGGCTGAGGCCGTTCTGCAGGTTTTCCAGTGCTGCTTCCTTCTTGGTCAGCAGCAGTTCCAGCATCCGGTTCTGCTGCCGTAGCTCTGTCATGGTCCGCTGGAGCGTGGTGCTTTCTTCCATCAGGCTGCGTAACCGTTCTTCCAGCAGCGCGCATTGAGTGCGGGCGTGATGCTGTTGTTCTGCCAGAGCGGCAGCCTGGGTAGTGGCCTGGTTCAGCAGGTCTTTTCGTTCGTGCAGTTCACGCAGGGTGCTGCGGTTCTCGGCCAGTAATCTCTCGTTGTCACGATTCAGCTGTGTGATGTCTTCCTGGCGCATGGCGATGCTTTGCTGCGCCTGTCGAAGTTCCATTTGCAGTTGCTGAACCTGACCTTCGTGGCGTTGCTGTTCCTGCTCGCGCTGCTCTCTGATCGAGTTGCGATAGTGTTCCAGCGCTTCACGGGCGTGCTGATGTTTTTCTTCAAGCGAGTGGATCTGGCCGTCCTTGTCGTGCAGGCGCGACTCCAGGTCCTGGTTGGCCTGAAGCAGTCTGGCGTGCTCGGTCTGTTCGGTTTGCAGGGCATTTTGCGTGCGAAGCAGGGCGGCAGCCTGCTGTTCCAGAGCCTCGTGACGTTGCTGCGCATGTTCCTGCAGTTCGCTGATCTGTTGCTGAGCCGTCGCCAATTGTTGCTGCAGGGTGGCGCGATCGGCCTGATACGTGTTGCAGGCCTGATCAATGCGTTCCTGAGCCTGCTCCTGAAGACGCTGGGCAAGATGAGCTACCAGGCCGCTCAATTCCTCATTGATGTCCGGCGCTGGCGCATGCGTGGCGTCGAGTTCCTTGATATACCGGTGAATCGTGGTTTTCGATCCGGTATTACCCATTTCGATACGTACAGCATCAATACTGGGGTTTTCACCTCTGGACAGCAGGGAAGCCCTTGCCTTCTGCACCAACGCCTTGTTTACGCCGCCCCGAGCCATGTGTTCCCCTAAGATTTCGTACTGTGGTATGTATCCTGTAATTACATACTATATTATTCGAAATTATTTGCCATTTTTTGAATTAATTAACCCGTGATATTGGCGTATTATCCCGTGTCAGGCGTTGTCAGTTCATTTTTCGGCGCTTTCTCCGGTACACCGTGCAGGCTTGAACCATGAATGACGTTGATCGCTATATCGATGCCGCAACCCGTGACAACACGCGCCGCAGTTATCGGGCGGCCATCGAGCATTTCGAAGTGACGTGGGGCGGGTTTCTGCCGGCGACCAGCGAAAGCGTGGCGCGTTACCTGGCCAGTCATGCCGGAAATTTATCGGTCAACACCTTGAAACTGCGCCTGTCAGCGCTGGCGCAATGGCATGTCAGTCAGGGGTTTGCCGATCCCACCAAGGCGCCCATGGTGCGTAAGGTCATCAAGGGCATTCGTGCATTGCACCCGGCACAAGAGAAGCAGGCCGAGCCTTTGCAGTTGCAGGACCTGGAGAAAGTCATTGCCTGGCTGGAGAGCGAGATACGTGATGCAGAAACGCAACACGATCAGCCGCGCCTATTGCGTTGTCGTCGGGATTCGGCGCTGATTCTGCTGGGGTTCTGGCGCGGCTTTCGCAGCGACGAGCTGTGTCGCCTGCAAGTGCAGGACGTCAAGGCCATCGCCCACTCGGGCATCAGCCTTTATCTGCCGCGCAGCAAGGGTGATCGCGATAACCTGGGCAGAACGTATCAGACCCCCGCCTTGCAGCGGCTGTGCCCGGTGCAGGCTTATATAGAGTGGATCAATTGCGCTGCGCTGGTGCGCGGTCCGGTGTTTCGGGCGGTGGATCGATGGGGTAATCTTGGCGAGGAGGGGCTGCACGCCAACAGCGTTATCCCGTTGCTGCGTCAGGCTCTCCAGCGTGCAGGCATTGCCGCCGAGCACTACACCAGTCACTCGCTGCGCCGCGGCTTCGCCAGTTGGGCGCACAGCAATGGCTGGGACCTCAAGTCACTGATGTCTTATGTAGGCTGGAGGGACATCAAGTCGGCGATGCGCTACATTGACGCCGCGCCGTTCCCGGGCAACCTGGAGACAGGGAACGGGTCGAAGGTTTCTTCTATCGATAAGCTGCCTTCATAGTGAAAAGCAATCAGTGACATCAGGTTTGCCAATGAGCGATTGTCACTGATCATGCGTAAGCTTCACTCCATCGAATTAACAACCCATCCAACCCATCAGGAGATATACCGATGCCTATCATCAACAGCCAAGTAAAACCGTTCAAGGCTACCGCGTTCAAGAACGGCGCTTTCGTTGACGTTTCGGACGCCGACTTCAAAGGCAAGTGGTCTGTCGTATTCTTCTACCCGGCCGACTTCACCTTCGTTTGCCCGACCGAGCTGGAAGACCTGGCTGACAACTACGAAGAGTTCAAGAAGCTGGGCGTCGAGATCTACAGCGTTTCGACCGACACCCACTTCGCCCACGCTGCATGGCACAACACTTCGCCTGCAATCGGCAAGATCCAGTACACCATGATCGGTGACCCGACCCTGACTATCTCGCGCAACTTCGACGTGCTGATCGAAGAAGCCGGTCTGGCAGATCGCGGTACGTTCGTGATCAACCCTGAAGGTCAGATCAAAATCGTCGAGCTGAACGACGGCGGTGTTGGCCGTGACGCTTCCGAGCTGCTGCGCAAGATCAAGGCTGCTCAGTACGTTGCCGCTCACCCGGGCGAAGTCTGCCCAGCCAAGTGGAAAGAAGGCGAAGCTACTCTGGCTCCGTCCCTGGACCTGGTTGGCAAGATCTGAGTCGCATGAATCGGCTGGGGGCGTTGAGCTCTTGAGCAAGTAAACCGCATCGCCCCAAAAAACGCCCGGGCGGTAATCGCCTGGGCGTTGTTATTTCTACCCTTTGTAAACAGGAAGCCGCCACATGTTGGACGCCAATCTTAAAGCCCAGTTGAAATCCTATCTGGAGCGGGTTACTCGCCCCATCGAGATCGTCGCGTCCCTTGATGACGGCGCGAAGTCTCAGGAAATGCTCGCACTGCTCAATGATGTGATCAGTGTCTCCAAGGACGTCACCCTGAATGACAGCGGCACCGACGCGCGTACTCCGTCGTTCTCGCTGAGCAGCCCTGGCCACGATATCAGCCTGCGTTTCGCCGGTATCCCCATGGGCCACGAGTTCACCTCGCTGGTCCTGGCGCTGCTGCAAGTTGGCGGCTACCCACCCAAGGTCAGTGCGGAAACCATCGAACAGGTTCGCGCTCTTCAAGGCGAATTCCATTTCGAAACCTATTTCTCGCAGTCCTGCCAGAACTGCCCGGACGTTGTCCAGGCATTGAACCTGATGGCAGTATTGAACCCTGGCATCAAGCACGTCGCTATCGACGGTGCACTGTTCCAGGACGAAGTCACCGATCGCAAGATCATGTCGGTACCCAGCATCTATCTGAATGGCGAGCTGTTCGGTCAGGGCCGCATGGGCCTGGAAGAGATTCTGGCCAAGATCGACACCGGCGCCGGTGCGCGTCAGGCGGAAAAACTCAACGCCAAGCAGGCTTTCGATGTGCTGGTCGTCGGCGGTGGTCCTGCTGGCTCGGCGGCGGCAGTCTACGCTGCACGTAAAGGCATCCGCACAGGTGTTGCTGCCGAGCGTTTCGGCGGGCAGGTGCTCGATACCATGGCCATCGAGAACTTCATCTCGGTGCAACATACCGAGGGGCCGAAGCTGGCCGTGGCGCTTGAAGAGCACGTCAAGCAGTACGAAGTCGACATCATGAACCTGCAGCGTGCCGACAAGCTGATTCCTGGCGCAGCCGGCGAGTTGCACGAAGTGAAGTTTGCCAGCGGTGCCAGCCTCAAGGCCAAGACGCTGATCCTTGCCACTGGCGCACGCTGGAGGGAGATGAACGTGCCGGGTGAGCAGCAGTACCGTAACAAGGGTGTGGCTTATTGCCCGCACTGTGACGGTCCTTTGTTCAAAGGCAAGCGCGTCGCTGTCATCGGTGGCGGTAACTCGGGTGTCGAGGCTGCAATCGACCTCGCAGGTATCGTGTCTCACGTGACTCTACTGGAGTTCGACGTGCAATTGCGTGCCGACGCGGTGCTGCAGCGCAAATTGCACAGTCTGCCGAACGTGACCGTGATCACCAGTGCGCAAACCACTGAAGTGACAGGTGATGAGCAGAAGGTCAACGGCCTGCGCTACAAGAACCGCACCACAGGCGAAGAGATCAACGTACCGCTCGAAGGTATCTTCGTGCAGATCGGCCTGCTGCCCAACAGTGAGTGGCTCAAAGGTGCCATCGAGTTGTCGCCGCGCGGTGAGATCGTGGTCGATCCTCGCGGTGAAACCTCGGTGCCAGGCATCTTCGCTGCTGGTGACGTGACGGTTGCACCGTACAAGCAGATCATCATCGCCCTGGGCGAAGGTGCCAAGGCCTCCCTGAGCGCCTTTGACCACCTGATCCGTACTTCCGCCCCGGCCTGATCGGAGAGCGGTAAACGAAAAGCCCCGTGAGCGATCACGGGGCTTTTTGCTTTCTACGCGGATCGCCGCTCCTTGCCGAAGCGATCACCGGCAGTCTCAGAGCGGCGTTGGCTGGATGATCTCTACCCAGTAGCCGTCCGGGTCCTTGATAAAGGCCAGGCTGTTCATGCGGCCATCGGACAAGCGCTTCTGAAAGTCGACGCCCAGGCTTTCAAAACGCTCGCAGGCGACTTTCACATCCGGCACCGACACGCAGATATGGCCAAAGCCGCGCGGGTCGCTGTTACCGTTATGGTAAGAGGCTGTGGCATCGCTTTCAGTACCGTGGTTATGGGTCAGCTCCAGAATGCCGGGGATCGATTTCATCCACTCGTTGCGGGCTTTGTCGTCTTCCGGAATCTGCGCCTTGTCCACCAGCGCGAGGAAGTAGAGGCTGAATTCGGCTTCCGGGAAGTCACGCTTTTCAACCAGGCTGAAGCCGAGCACGCGGGTGTAGAAATCCAGCGATTTGGTGATGTCCTTGACGCGCAGCATGGTGTGATTGAACACAAACTGACGGGTAGCCGCTTCAGGGTCGGCGGTAACGCCCGGTAGTGTGTTGAGTTCGTGCAAGCTCATCAATGTGTCTCCAACAGAATATACAAATAATGCCAAATGATACGGGGCAGGGCGGGCAGTGCCAAACCCTCGCTCGGATAACGTCGCTTCGGTCTTGCTCGATGCCGACAACAGGCTCAGAATTTCCGGTCACCTGTTCTGGCGACCTGACCATGATCCTTTCGCAATACCGATGCTCCTTGCCAGGCCTGTGCCTGCTCCTGCTGCTGGGCACTGCACAGACTCATGCCGCCGATGCGATGATCATCTGGCCCGCAGGCTGGGAGGTCGAGTCGCTGCCGACCGAGTCGGGCAAGCCCGTGCAACCGTCCGTGCAAGTCAGACAGCGCGCGGTGAAAAACGATCAAAGTGGAAACCCGCTGATGGTCATGGAGCTGACCCAGACACGCCTGACGCCCGGACATGAGGTCAATGTCCAGGGCGTACTGCTGGAGATGCGCAAGTCGGTTCAGGTCAATTTTGCCCGCAGCGGCCTGCAGAGCGTCTGCACGCATGTGCGTGAGAGCCGGCTCAGCGTCGTGCCGGCACTGGAAACCACCTGCACCATCACCCAGAACGGCGTGCATGTGTTGACCCAGACGCTGGTAGCGGCTGCCAGTAAAGAAATGGCCTGGTCGTTGTCCTACGCGGGATCAGCAGATGGATACACGGCCAACAAGGACGAGGCGTTGCGTATCCGCGAGAGCCTGCGACTGGACGATGCGCAGTGATACCTGCTTTTTCACAGGCAAAAAGAAGCCCGCCGAGGCGGGCATGGGGCGCTATTCCTTTAGCGGTCTTCATCATCCGAGAATCCATGTGAAAAAAGTGTGAAGCTGCGCGGTGTCGGTCATCCGCCGATTTTCGATGCGGCGAAGCACGCAGTAACAAATTGTCTTATCGCTCATTACACCGAATAAACCGAATAATTACTCTACACATTTCAGCAAGTGTTCAGGTTTGTAACTGCGTGCTGAATCGAATAATCGATGAATTTTTATTGGCGTCATTATTTCAACGGTATTAATGCCTGACGCGCTGGAAGTACATGTACCGAGCAGTTCACTTAATCATGTGTATGAATGTCATGGGCGGGCAGGCAGTCAACTGTGTATGGGCGTTTGATCAGGCAGATGCAGTGTGCAGGTGCTCAGTTGACGTACGGGTAGATAAAAAAAGCCCCGCAAGTGCAGGGCTTCAATTGACAAAGTTTCAATCAGGCGCGAAGCCACGAATCAACAGTGTCTACACCGTACTGCTCTTTCCACGCCTTGAGACCGCGGTGGTTACCACCCTTGGTTTCAATCAGCTCGCCGGTATGCGGGTTCTGGTAAACCTTGACCACGCGTGCACGACGGCGCTTTGGCCCGGCTGGTGCGACCAGCGACGTAGCGCTTGAAGGATCAAGGATTGCGATGATGTCACGCAGGCTTTTGCCGTAGGTGCCCATCAGGTCCTGGAGCTTTTGCTCGAACTCGATTTCCTTCTTCAACCCGGCGTCATTCTTCAAGGATTCCAGCTGTGCCAGCTGTTCTTGAAGGGCTTTCTCTGCTGCTCGAAACTCGGCAAGTCTGGACAAGTAATACACTCCAACAATGTAATGGCTGTTGTCAGCCCTATAAAGCGATGAGACAAAACTGATTGACCGATTCGCTCACTCGATGCTGCCCTGTACCTGCGGTTTCTATGCTGAAACATGGCCTTTGCGGCTTGTCATTGCGCAGACAGAGGATAGTTATAACTCAGTAGCCCGCAAATGATGCACCTTTTTTTTCAGTTAGAAAATAGCCTTTTTCAAATTCGTTAAATAGTCGTGGTGGAGAATGTTGGATATAGGCAATGAAGCCTGCGTTATCAGGCGAGCTGTTGTGTAAGTTATTTCCGACATTAGTCGCTGATGGAAAACGTGCCATGCGACACTGGACGGCTTAAAAGGAGAAACATCTGACAGACATGGGGGCTGGCAGATGCGGAAAGAGTAGAAATGTCTGAAGGCAGCGGATGAAAGGGCGTGTAGCCGCATCAAAGATGGCCCTTGGCCTGCCTTTTTTTGCCTTTCTGACCCTACAGTCCCTGTTGCAGCACCGGGTCGTCGGGGTTCTGCTGCTCGAGCTCCGCCAGCAGAATCTGCACGTTTTGCAACTGACCGTTTTCTTTCCAGTATTGAATCAGCAGCACTCTGGCCTTGCGGTTCGCAGGCTGGCTCTGAACAATCTGCGTCAACTGCCTCTGCGCCGCCTCAAGCTCGTGCAACGAATGCAGGGCAACCGCCAGGTCATAGCGATAGTCGGTGTTATCAGGTGCCAGCTCTGTAGCCTTCGCCAGGCTGAGCACGGCAAATTCTGCCTGCCCGTGGTTAAGCAGCCACATGCCCAGTGCGTGCTGGAGCATGGACGAACCGGGGTTATGTTCCAGCAACTGGGCGAAAAGGCTGCGTGCCTGCTCAGCCTGGCCCTTGCGGTCCAGCAGCTCAATGTGCGCCAGCGCTGCTTCAATATTGCCCGTGTCCAGGGCTGTGGCCCTCTGTAGCGCGGCGACTGCCGGCTCCAGGTCGCCGGTCTGCAGGTACAGTCTGGCCAGTTGCAACTGGTTTTGTGCGCTTTGCGGCTGGCTCTTCAGCGACTCCTGAAACGCCTCGGCACTTTGCTGCAGCACGGCAAAGTACAGCCCCAGTTCATCTGGTGACAGGCCGAGCAGGGCACTGGTGGCGCGGAATCTGACGGATTGTTCGTCGTCGTCCAGCAATGGGCCCAGCAGCAGGCTGCGCTGGCTGTTGGAGACCAGTCTGACGCTGACATCGATAGCCGCTTCGCGCACCTGTGCGGATCGGTCACCCAGCGCGGCATCGAGCAATTTGAGGGCCTGAGGGCTGGGGTAGTCGCTCAATTCGGCGAGCAGGTTGATGCGCTGCTCGTCAGACAGGTCGGTTCGTGCCAGTTGTTGGTACAGCACGCGTGCAGCGCCGGGCTTGCCGTCGTGCGCCTGTTCCAGTGCCTGAGCGTAGGTGTGGCTCAACCTGGCGGGAACGGTCTGAACGGGCAGGCGCCACCACCAGAAGGCCAGTGATAGCGCCAGCATCGCCGCAGCCGCTGCGCCGATCAGCCAGCGATGTCGAGTAGTGGGTTGAGGCGATAACCCCTTGGTAGAAAGTCTGGGCATATCGATTTCCAATGCTTGACGGGTTGCAGCTTCGGGGAGTGGGTGGCAGCTGTCAAACGGCAATCATGATGCCGTCGGCTTACGGACAAAAAAAGCCCCGCGTCCTGAATGGGCGCGGGGCGGGTTTACGGCCTGTTCGGCGTATCAGGCCTGAGGTTGCCAGCCGCCACCCAGTGCCTTGTAAATGGCCACGATGCCACGGTACAGCTCGATTTCTGCCTGCGCCTGAGAGTCTTCAGCGGCCAGACGCTCGCGCTCGGCATCCAGCAGGACCAGGAAGTCCGCTGTGCCTTCGCGGTACTGCACTGAAGCCAGCCTGGCTGCGGAGCGACTCGCATCGCTTTGGCGCATCAGCGAGACCAGCCGTTGCTGGCGTTTGTCATAATCGCTGAAAGCGTTCTCCGACTCTTCCAGGGCCAGCAATACCTGCTGCTCATAGTTGGCCAGCGCGCCCTCGGCATCGGCATCGGCGCTGCGAATCTGCGCCCGGACGCTGCCCAGATCGAAAGCCGCCCAGGTGATGCTGGGGCCGAGTGACCAGGCTTTGGCCGCTGACGAACCGATCTGCGACCCACGGCCAGCGGTAAAGCCCAGAAAGCCGCTCAGACTGACCCGCGGAAACAGGTCGGCGGTCGCCACGCCGATGCGTGCGGTCGAGGCGGCCAGTTGGCGTTCGGCGGCGCGGATGTCGGGCCGATTGCGCAGCACCTGTGTCGGATCGCCAATCGGCAGAGCCTTGGCGATAGCAGGCAGTTTGCTCGGGCTCAGGTCGACGCTGAGGTTTTCCGGGCGCTCGCCCAGCAACGTGGCGATACGATTGCGTTGGCGAACCTGTTCGGCCTGCAACTGCGGCACGGTCGCTTCAACGGCTGCCAGTCGTGCCTCGGCACGCACCACGTCCAGTTCATTGCCCACGCCGGCATCACGCAACTGGGTGGTCACGTCCTGAGAGCTCTGCTGGTTTTTCAGGTTGTCGCGGGCAATGGCTTCACGCAGCTGTGCGCCGCGTAGCTGCCCGTAGGCGTCGACCACCTCGGCAATCAGAGTCACCTGAAGCTGATACAGGTTGGCCTCGGCGGCGTCCTGATCGGCATTGCTGGCTTCCAGTTGGCGCTGAATACGTCCGAACAGGTCGACCTCCCAGGCCATGTCCAGGCCAAGGTCATACCGCTCGCTATTGACGCGCCGCTCAGTAACACCAGGTTGCTGACCCTTGCCCAGGTCACTGCTGGCCCGGCTGGTGATCACCGGCATGGCGTCGTTGGCAACGTCATCGCGAATCGCCCGTGCAGCTTTCAGGCGGGCAAAGGCAACACGCAGATCGCGGTTGCCGTCCAGCGACCGGGCCACCAGTTTATTGAGGGTAGGGTCCTCAAACTGCTGCCACCAGACGGTGTCCACTTTGCTGCGGTCATAGTTGCCCTGGGCTGCGGACGCCAGTTGTGCTGGCGCCGTAACCGGTGCCTTGTAGTCCGGGCCGACGGCGCAGGCCGCCAGCGCCATGACCAGCAGGCTCGGGAGGAAAAGTTTGAACGCGCTCATCAATGCATCTCCGCAGGCAGGTTTTGCAGTCTTTGTGCCTTGGCGGCCTTGCGGGCCTCCTGGCGTTCGACGTAATTACGGATAAGCACGTAGAACACCGGCGTCAGCAGCAGGCCGAAGAACGTGACCCCCAGCATCCCGGAGAACACGGCGACCCCCATGGCATGGCGCATTTCTGCACCTGCACCGCTGGAAAGCACCAGTGGCACAACCCCCATGATGAACGCGAAGGACGTCATCAGAATCGGACGCAGGCGCAGTCGGCATGCTTCCAGGACAGCATCCAGCGGGCTCATGCCCTCGGCCTGTTTGTCCTTGGCGAACTCGACGATCAGAATCGCGTTCTTGCACGCCAGGCCCACCAGTACGATCAGCCCGATCTGGGTGAAGATGTTGTTATCGCTACCGGCAATCATCACCCCGGCAATCGCCGAAAGCAGGGTCATTGGTACGATCAGGATCACCGCCAGTGGCAGGCTCCAGCTTTCGTACTGAGCCGCCAGTACCAAAAATGCCAGCAGAACACACAGCGGGAAGACGAACAGCGCCGTGTTGCCCGAAAGAATCTGTTGGTACGTAAGGTCAGTCCACTCGTAAACCATGCCGTTGGGCAGCTCTTCACGCAGCAGTTTCTCGACCGCCGCTTGAGCCTGACCAGAGCTGAAGCCCGGACCGGCAGCACCGTTGATTTCTGCCGTTATGAAGCCGTTGTAGTGCATTACGCGGTCGGGACCTGCGGTGTCACTGACTTTTACGAAGGTTGCCAGCGGGATCATTTCCCCCAGATTGTTGCGCACCTTGAGCTGACCGATCTGGTCGGCATCCTGACGGAACTGCTGCTCTGCCTGGACATTGACCTGATACGTGCGGCCAAAACGGTTGAAGTCGTTGGCATACAGCGAGCCCAGATAAACCTGCAGGGTGTCAAAGATGTCGCTGACCGCAACGCCATGCGTCTTGGCCTTCTCGCGGTCGATGGCGGCATCCACCTGCGGCACGTTCACGGTATAGCTGGTGAACAACCCGGCCAGTTCCGGCACGCTACGGCTCTTGGCAATGATGTTCTGGGTTTCCTTGTACAACTCGTCGTAACCCAGGTTGCCACGGTCCTCTATCTGCAGGCGGAAACCGCCGATGGTGCCCAGCCCCTGTACCGGAGGTGGCGGGAAGATCGCCATGTACGCTTCCTGGATCGACGCGAACTGGCCGTTCAGGGCGCCGGCAATGGCGTTGGCTGACAGACTGGGGTCCTTGCGCTCCTCAAACGGTTTGAGGGCGACGAATACCACACCGTTGTTCGGGCTGTTGGTAAAGCCGTTGATCGACAGGCCGGGGAAGGCAATCGCGTTTTCCACGCCCGGCTGTTTAAGTGCCAGCTCGGACATGCGCTTGATGACGTCTTCGGTACGGTCGAGGCTGGCAGCGTCCGGCAGCTGGGCAAAGGCCACCAGGTATTGCTTGTCCTGGCTGGGTACAAAACCGGTCGGCGTGCTGGCGAAACCCAGCCAGGTCAGGACCATCAGGCCTGCATACACCAACAGTGCGATACCACTGCTGCGAATAACCCGGGCGACGGTGCCGACGTAGCCATGGCTGGCTTTTTCGAAGAAACGGTTGAACGGGCGGAACAGCCAGCCGCCAAGGATTCTGTCGAGGAAGCGCGAGAAACGATCCTTGGGCGCATCGTGGCCTTTGAGCAGTACCGCGGCCAGCGCAGGCGACAGGGTCAGCGAGTTGAAGGCCGAAATCACTGTCGAGATGGCGATGGTCAGTGCGAACTGCTTGTAGAACTGCCCGGTCAGGCCGGAAATGAACGCTGCCGGTACGAACACCGCACATAGCACCAGTGCAGTGGCGATGATCGGCCCGGTCACTTCGGCCATGGCCTTGTGCGTGGCCTGGACCGGTTCAAGCCCCAGCTCGATGTTTCGTTCGACGTTCTCCACCACCACGATGGCGTCGTCGACCACGATACCGATCGCCAGTACCAAACCGAACAAGGACAGCGCGTTCAGCGAGAAACCGAACATGTGCATGACCGCAAAGGTGCCGATCAGCGAGACCGGAACGGCCACCAGCGGAATGATCGAAGCGCGCCAGGTCTGCAGGAATAGTATCACCACCAGCACGACCAGGATCAGTGCTTCAAACAGGGTGTGAATCACCGCTTCGATGGAGCCGCGCACGAAGATCGTCGGGTCATAGACGATGCTGTAGTCCATGCCTTCCGGGAAGCTCTTTTTCAGCTCGGCCATTCTGGCCCGTACATCGTTGGAGATGTCGATGGCGTTGGAGCCGGGCCGCTGGAAAATAGGGATGGCCACGGCGGGCTGGTTGTTCAGCAGCGAGCGCAGCGCATACTGGCTGGAGCCCAGCTCGATGCGTGCAACGTCCTTCAGACGAGTGATTTCGCCATCAGCGCCTGCACGAACCACAACGTTTTCGAACTCCTCCTCGGTGACCAGACGGCCCTGGGTGTTGATCGACATCTGAAAACTGGTGGCATTCGGCGAGGGCGGGGAGCCCAGCTGACCTGCTGCAACCTGACGGTTCTGCTCGCGAATCGCATTGACCACATCGGTGGCGGTCAGGTTGCGTGAGGCCGTCTTGTTCGGGTCCAGCCAGACCCGCAGCGAATAGTCGCCCATACCGAACAGTTGCACGTCTCCGACACCACCCAGTCGCGCGAGCTCATCCTTGATGTTGAGCACGGCGTAGTTGGACAGGTACAGCATGTCGTAGCGCTGGTCCGGCGAGGTCAGGTGCACAACCATGGTCAGGTCGGGGGAGGCCTTGTCCACGGTGATGCCGATGCGTGTCACTTCTTCCGGCAGCTTGGGCTCGGTACGCGTCACACGGTTCTGCACCTGCACCTGCGCGTTGTCCAGTTCAGTGCCCAGCGCAAAGGTGATGGTCAGGGTCAGCTTGCCGTCGGCAGTGGCCTGGGACGACATATAGAGCATGCCTTCCACACCGGTGATGGCCTGTTCCAGTGGCGAGGCTACGGTTTCGCCGATCACCTTGGGGTTGGCGCCGGGAAAGTTGGCGCGCACGACTACCGTTGGCGGCACCACTTCCGGGTATTCACTGATCGGCAACTGGAACAGTGAGATAGCACCGGCGATCAGGATCAGCAGCGACAGCACTGCGGCAAAGATCGGCCGGGAAATAAAGAATTTGGAGAAGTTCATCGGACAAGTCCCTTAGCCGCGCGGCGCAGTGGCGCTGGCGATTTTGACGGCCGCTTTGGGCGCCACTTGTGGCAGGTTGCTGGCTTCGAGGGCCTGGCGTTGTTTGAGCAATGCTGCGAGGGTGTCGGCACTGGCCATCGGTGTCACTTCAGGGTCCACAGGCTGGCCGGGACGCACGCGCTGCAAGCCTTTGACGACGATGGTGTCGTCCTTGCCCAGACCGTTACGGACAATGCGCAGGCCTTCGATTTTCGGGCCCAGCTCGACAGCCCGATAGGCAGGCTTGTTGTCCTTGTCCATGACCAGCACAAACTTCTTGCCCAGGTCGGTGCCCACTGCTTCGTCATTGATCAGCACCGCTGAGTAAGTGCCGCTGCCCACCAGTTTCAGACGGGCATACAGGCCGGGGGTGAAATCCCCGTCGGCGTTATCGAACACCGCACGACCGCGAATGGTGCCGGTCTTGGGGTTGACCTGGTTGTCGACAAAGTTCATCTGGCCCAGGTGCGGGTTGCCGGTTTCATTGGACAGGCCCAGGTACACCGGAGTGGTCTGGCCGCGCTGGCCTTTGCGGGCCAGCTCGGTGTACTTGAGGAACACGCGTTCGTCAGCGTCGAAGTAGGCGTAGACCTTGTCGGTGGAGACCACGCTGGTCAGCGCGGTGACATCTGCAGTCACAATGTTGCCAGCAGTGATTTCTGCGCGACTGACACGACCTGTAATCGGTGCGGTAACACGGGTAAAACTGAGGTTCAGTCGAGCCAGATCCAGCTGCGCCTGAATGGCCGCGACACCGGCCTTGGCTTCCTGCGCCGAGGTGGTGCGCGAGTCGGCCAGCTCGGCGGAAATCGCGTTGTTGGTACGCAGACGCTCGCCGCGCTGGGCTTCATTGTCACTGCGCAGTGCGACGGCACGGGCCTGTTGCAGTTGTGCCTCAAGACGACGAACTTCGGACTGGAACGGACGCGGGTCAATCTGGAACAGCAGGTCGCCTTTCTTGACCAGCGAACCGTCGGTGAACGCTACCTGATCGATCTGACCAGACACCCTTGGGCGAACCTCGACGGTTTCCGGCGCTTCAAGACGACCCGTGAATTCATCCCATTCGTTGATCGGCTGCTCCAGCACCTTGGCCACGCTGACCTTGGCTGCGCCAGGCGCACTGGTGGCTTCCGGCGCGCGGCCGCAAGCACTGATAACGATAAGGGCGAGGGCGGTGAGGGGGTAGCGCAGATGGCTGAGTGTCTGGTGCATGGGAAGTTCCGCCGATAGTAAGGAATGGGCGGATTCTGTTGCGCACAGGGTGTTATTAACGAATCGAATAAACCGAAGGTTACTATCACTGGCAATGATGAGTACCCATAGGTCTTCGAAAACCTGCCTCCGGGTGACCCGCAAGGTGGATGGTGGCCAGGCATTCGGGGCTGAGAATGCTCCCCTTATGGCGAGCCAAAAAGCTCATGTCATATTGCTATCTCTTCGATCAATCTTTGCAATCGCCGCCGCTATCAAGTTGTCCAGCGAACAGTCGATCCTTGAGTATTACGATAAATCCCGAGGAAAAGTTTGATGAAGTCGACATGGCTGGACAATTTGAAGGTCAGCAAAAAGCTGAGTATAGGCTTCGGTCTGATACTACTGGGCGTGCTGACGGTCACCGCGATCGGCTACCTCAGCACCAACCTGCTGATCGAGCGGCTGGGCAAGGCAGCCAAAGTTTCTGAAGTAAAGGCCGATGCGCTAAGCCTCAGGATCGCTGCGCAGGCCTATACTGCCAAGCCTGACGCGAGCAATTCGCAGGGCTACACGGTCGCTTTGGACAACCTGGGCAAGACCATCGAGGACGGCCTGAAGCTTCTGACTGTTCCGGCCAATGCCGATATTCTCAGAGGTATTCGCGATCAGGTGGGTGGCTTGAAACAAACGTTCAGCCAGTTGGTCGATAATAATCGGCAAATTGATCAGGCCATGCAGCCGTTGATCACCATTTCCGAGCAGGTGAGCGGAAGCTTCGAGACACTCCTGCAAAAGACCTTCGACGACGTTTCCCGCTCGCTGGATCAAAGCGGTATCGACCAGGTAAAGATTGCCGGCGACCTGCGCAATGGCATGACCAGTTTTCGCCTGGTGTTTCGCCGTTATATCAGTATCCCGACCGCTGAAAACAGGCAGATCACCTTCGATGCTGCCGACTCACTGATCGCTAAGGTGAGCAGTGCGCGCAACCAATTGCCGAACAAGGCCGGCCCGGCAGTGGATGAGGCGCTCAGGGCACTGCAACAGTACAAATCGTTGATGGTCTCCATCTCGCAGCTGATGCAACAGAACGATCAGATTCGCGACAGCCTTCGCCAGCAGTCAATGGACATCGTCACAAGTACCGAAAAGCTGATGGCGGGCCAGGTGGTCAGTGCCAATAAAGAAAAAGACAGCGCGGTCACCCAGTTGCTCATGGTGGCGGTGATCGTATTGCTGCTGGGCATCTTCGCGGCGATCCTGATTACCCGTCAGATTACTCGTCCGCTCGATTCCACGGTGATCGCTGCGCGTCGAATTGCCGACGGCGATCTGACCAATGACCTCAGCACCACTCGCCAGGATGAGCTGGGCCTGCTGCAAAACACCATGCACCAGATGACCGTATCGTTGCGCACCCTGATTGGCGGTATCAGTAATGGTGTGACACAGATCGCCACGGCGGCCGAGGAGCTTTCAGCCGTCAGCGAGCAGACCAGCGCGGGCGTCACTCAGCAGAAACTGGAAGTCGATCAGGTAGCGACCGCCATGAATCAGATGGCGTCTACCGTTCAGGAAGTGGCGCAGAACACTGAAGATGCATCGCAGGCCGCCAGACAGGCCAGTGATCGTGCTGCTCATGGCAGCAGCGTGGTGCAACACGCCACGCGTGAAATCAGCCAGCTTGCCGGTGAAGTGGGGCAACTGGGCGAGGCCATGCAGCGCCTGATACAGGACAGTGACAAAATTGGCGGTGTAATCGATGTGATCAAGGCGGTCGCAGAACAAACCAACCTGCTGGCCCTCAACGCGGCGATCGAAGCCGCACGTGCGGGTGAGCAAGGGCGCGGCTTTGCCGTAGTGGCCGATGAGGTGCGCTCGCTGGCTCAGCGTACACAGTCATCCACGACTGAAATCGAGGCGCTGATAAAGTCCTTGCAGGATGGCACCGGCGCGGCATCGGAGCTGATGAATGCCAGCCGTCAACGTACCGAAGGCACAGTGGCGCTGGCGCGGCAGGCCGAAGAATCGCTGCTTGAAATCACTCATTCGATTGGGACCATCGAACAGATGAGCCAACAGATTTCTGCTGCCGCTGAAGAGCAGAGCGCCGTCACCGACGAAATCAATCGCAGTGTCATCAGCGTACGGGACATCGCCGATCAGTCGGCCACGGCCACTGAGCAGAGCGCGGCGTCTACCGTGGAACTGGCGCGCCTGGGCAGCAACCTGCAGGACATGGTTGCGCGCTTCCGGATCTGATTGCCGCCACTTTCAAAAAGTCGCGAGGCCCAAAAGTCTCATCCTGTAAAAAGAGCGGCGCTGGCAATCAGCGCTGCTCCACCCTCTGCAAAAACCTTCGGGTTCGCTCGTTTTGCGGATTCAGCAGAATTTCGCCCGGGGTGCCGTCTGCCACGATGCGGCCTCCCTCCATGAACAGCACCCGGTCAGCAATGTCCTGAGCGAATTTCATCTCGTGGGTCACCAGTAACATAGTCATCTGAAACTCCTGGGCAATCGAGCGAATCACCGCTAGTACCTCGCCGACCAGCTCAGGGTCGAGCGCCGAGGTGACTTCATCGAACAACATGACCTGCGGGCGCATAGCCAGCGCTCTGGCAATCGCTACACGTTGTTGCTGACCACCGGAAAGCTGGCTCGGGTAGGCATCGGCCTTGTGAGCGAGCCCGACCAGCCCAAGGTATTGATGCGCGCGCTCAAGGGCCTCTTCGCGAGGCAGTCTGAGTACCCGTAACGGCGCTTCGGTGACATTTTCCTGAACAGTGAGGTGTGGGAACAGGTTGAACTGCTGGAACACCATGCCTACACGATGTTCCACCGGAGCCTTGCGCGCGCCGGGCCAGTGCCATCGGGATTTGCGCGCGGGCACTGTTTCGCCTGCGACTTCTATGCTGCCTTGCTGATAGTTTTCCAGCCCCTTGATGAGGCGCAATACCGTTGATTTACCCGAGCCACTGGGGCCGATCAAGGCGACTTTCTGACCTTGAGGAATGCTCAGGTCCAGACGGTCGATGATCCGGTTGCGGCCGAAGTCCTTGACCACGTGTTTGAGCTGTATCTGCGCAGTGGTGACGGGTAGGATTGCGGTGTGTGCGAGATCAGACATGGCTGCGCCTTTCCAGGTATTTGAACAGCAACGAGGTCGGCACACTGATCGCCAGAAACATCAGCGCCATCACTGTGTACGGTTCGTTGTAACGATAGGTCATGCCGGCGATCTGCTTGGCAGCCTGAAACAGTTCAGGGATGGTAATCACCGCCAGAAGCGGCGTTTCCTTGAACATGCCGATCAGGTAATTGCCGAGCACCGGCAGCATGGGTTTCAACGCCTGCGGCAGGATAATGCGCCGCCAGGTGTCGCCACGGCTGAAGTCCAGCGCGCGTGCGGCTTCCCATTGCCCGGCAGGGATGTCATCGATGGCACCGCGATACGCTTCGGCAATGTAGGCCGCGTAATAGCAGCCAAGACCTATCACACCGGTGGTGATCGCCGGGAAGGTGATGCCCGCCAGCGGCAGCGCGAAGAACAGCACATACAACTGGACCATCAACGGCGTATTACGGAAAAAGCTCAGGTAGCCTTTGCTCAGGCGATGCACGATGGTTATCTGCGAGCGCAGTGTCAGGGCCAGGATCAGACCGAGCAAAACCGCGAGCAGGAACCCCAGCACCACGACCTGCACGGTCACCAGCAAGCCCTGAAACAGCTCCGGCAGAATCGACCAGGCGAATGCGATATCAAACTCCATCGTTCATCCCCTGGCCGTGCGCCACGCGGTGGCGTGCTGCTCATAACGCTTGACCAGCCAGCTCAACGGCCAGGCCATCACGAAGTAGCAGACCAGCACGATGCTCCAGATCAGCGTTTGCTGGCCCAGCGTGGTTATCAATTGACTGCCGGTAAAGGTCAGGTCGGTGAGGGTAATGAGGGAAACCAGTGAGGTGGTTTTCAGCAGCTCGACCAATTGGTTGCCCATCGGCGGGATCATGAACGGCAGGGCCTGCGGCAGAATGATTCGCCGAAACGCGCTTATCGGCCCGAAATCCAGCGCACGCACAGCGTCACGTTGACCCTGGCTGACGTTGATCAGTGCCGAGCGAATGATTTCCGCGCCATACGCCGAGAACGTCAGGCCCAGCCCCAGCACACCGGTGGTCATGGGGGACAGGCGGATGCCGAACAGCGGCAGAATGAAGAACAGATAAAACAGCAGCACCAATGCCGAGATGCCACGCAGTACCTCGACATACACCGTGGCGAACCAGCGTAACGCCCTGAATGGCGACAGGCGCATCAGGGCGATTACAAACGAGAGCACCAGCACCAGCAGTTCGGCAAGCACAGTGATCTGCAGGGTGATCCAGGCGCCGTGGGCCAGTTGTCTGGCAATGAAACCTGCGGTTTCCAGTGTTGCAGCATCAACAGGCATGGCCTTACTCGTGTGGGTCAGGGCCGTTTACTGCGCGCCCTTGCGGGACGGGGCAGATCATGGGTTGCAGCGTTGGGCTGCGGTGATGGCCGGGTCAGCCAGTTCGTTTTCGGTGTAGCCGTACTTCTGCAGGATTTTCAGCAGCTCGCCCGACGCCCGGAGTTTGGCCAGTTGTTCGTTGAAAGCCTGTTCGAAGGCCGGATCGTTTTTTGGCAGGCCGTAGGCGTGGTAATTCCAGCCCGGTTTGCCACTGGCGTCCGGAATCTGCTCGAAAGGCAAGGCGCGCTCGATGTCCGGACTGTTGGCTTTCTTGATCAGACTGATGACTTCGGCATCCGGGAAATACACCACGTCCACGCGACCCGCCTGCAAGGCGGCCAATGCCTCGGTGTCCTTGTCGAACAACACCACGTTGCCGTTGGCGATACCGCTGTCTTTGGCTTCCTGAACCTGATTGCTGCCAGGTTGAGTGGCCAGGCGCACCTTGGCGTTGCTGGCGACGTCCTTGAGGCTGTGCAGGTTCAGCGGGTTGCCGGTTTTGACAATGAACGCACCGCCGGATCGCGTCACCGGGTTGGAGAACGCGATGACCTTGCAGCGATTCGGATTGATGAACAGGCCTGCACCGATCAAGTCGAAACGACCTGCTGCCAGACCCGGCACCAGCGAACCGAAGTCAGTGATGGGCGTCTCGATCTGCTTGATGCCCAGCGGTTCAAGGATTGCACGCAGTATCTCGACGTTGGCCCCGGTCGCTTTGCCATCGGTGCCGATGTAGGCATAGGGCTGTTCGTTGGCGATGCCAGCGGTCAAGCCGTCAGTGCGGCCTTTTTCCAGCAGTCCGGCCAGGGCGGGAAACGAAATAACGGCATTCAGCAACAGCGCTGAACCCATCAGGGCTGGGAACGACAGGGGGTTGATGCCTTTCATTGCGAGTGCTCGAAGTAGGGGGGATAGGGGCTTCTTGCTGATGCGGCCTGAACATGCGAGTCAGGTGCGCAAGTTGGCCTGGTATTGCCTGCATCCTGCTTCGGCAACGTTTGGTGCATAAGATGAAACTCTATAGCTATTAAAAAGATAATTTAAATATCGATAAGGAATATGCATATACGCAGTCGCCGACGCCATGGACTCCAAACGTCGTGCGACCAATTGATGTAAACCCAGGTATTTGTCAGTGCATCCCTGTTTGTAACTCCAGACGCCGGCCAGGTATCGCAGCAATCAACTCCTGGGTGTAAGCCGCTTCAGGTCTGGCAAAAACATCCTCGGCCAGACCCTGCTCGACGGTCTTGCCATGCTTGAGCACCAGTACCTGGTGGGCAACGCTGGCGACGACTGCCAGGTCGTGGGAAACCAGCACGTAGGCGATGCCGGATTCGGATTGCAGTTCGACCAGCAAGTCGAGAATCTGCGCCTGCACCGACACGTCCAGTGCCGAAACCGGCTCATCGAGCAGCAGCAGATCGGGTTGCAGGGCCAGCGCTCTGGCAATTGCTACGCGCTGACGCTGGCCACCGGAAAGCTCGCGGGGCAGCCGGTCCAAGTACGCTACGGGCAAGTGCACTCGCTCGATCAACTGGCGTGCGGCCTGTTCCAGTTCGCGGCCTTTGAGCAGGCCGAACGAGACCAGTGGTTCGACGATGCTCTCAAATAGCGTGAAGCGTGGATCAAGGGCCGCGAACGGGTTTTGCTGGACCAGCTGGATGCGTCGCCGTAGCGGTCTGAACTCGCGCCAGCCCAGGTCGGTGACATCCTGGCCGTCCAGCAAAACTCGCCCGTGCGTGGGTTTTTCCAGGCCCAGCGCAATGCGCAGTGCAGTACTTTTGCCAGAGCCGGACTCGCCGACGATGGCCAGCGTCTGGCCCGGATACACCTTGAAGTTGACGTCCTGCAGCGCCTGGAAGTCGGCGTCCTCGTCTTTCACGCAGGGCAGACGATAGGTCTTGCCGATGTTGCTCAGGGTCAGCAGAGGTGTGTCGCTGCTCGCGACCGGGCGTACTGTTGCCGGGCTCTTGCGCTGGCCGAAAGCCGGTGCTGCCGCGATCAGTGCGCGCGTATAGGTATGGCGAGGCGTGATGAGTATCTGTTGCGGCGGGCCTTGTTCGACCAGCTCGCCCTTGTTCATCACCAGCACACGGTCAGCACGATCGGCAGCCACGCCGAGATCGTGGGTAATGATCAGCAGGGAAATGCCGCGCTCGGCCACCAGGCGTTGCAGGTGATCAAGGATTTTGCGCTGCACTGTCACGTCCAGAGCGCTGGTGGGCTCATCGGCGATGATCAGGCGAGGATTGCCCGCCAACGCGATGGCGATCAGCACGCGCTGGCGCATGCCACCGGATAGCTCGTGCGGGTACTGGCGGGCGCGCAATACCGGCTTGTCCAGACCGACCTGTTGCAGCAACTGCAGCACATCGGCATCCACCGCCGGGTAACGTCGGCCATTGGCCTGAATCAGTGCTTCGGCAATTTGCCGGCCGATGCGCAGGGTAGGGTTGAGGCCGACCATCGGGTCTTGCGGCACCAGACCGATCACGCTGCCGCGAACCCGACGTTTTTCTCGCTCGGAAGCTTGGCTCAGGTCGTGACCATCGACGTGCAGCTCGCCGCCTGTGATGGTCGCGTTGTCTGGCAACAGGCCGAGTATGGCGTTGGCCAGGGTCGACTTGCCGGACCCGGATTCACCGACAATTGCCACGGTTTCACCCCTGGCCACCTGAAACGAGACGCCGCGTACGGCCTGGTTGGTCTGGCCGTCGAAACGGTAGGCGACACCCAGATGACGAATGTCGATCAGTTGAGCGGTATCGGTCATCGTTGAGTCTCTTCCAGAGTGCGGGCGATGTGATTGAAGCTGAACACTACGCCAACCACGAACAGGCCCGGCAGCAGCGACACCCAGGGTGCGGTCATCAGGAAGTGACGACCGTTGGCGATCAGCGTGCCCCATTCGGCAGCCGGTGGTTCGGCACCGAAGCCGAGGAAGCTCAGCCCCGCGGTCGCCAGAATCGCTGCACCGAAATCCAGTGTGGCAAGCACTGCCACTGGGCCCCAGGCGTTAGGCAGAATGTGGCGCAGCAGGGTTCGGGTCCAGCTGGCACCGCCCAGACGCGCCGCTTCGACGTAAGGCAGGGTCTTGACGCGTAGCACTTCGGCGCGGGTTGTGCGGGCGAAGCCGGGAATGATCCCTACACCCACCGCGATGGCCACCGGAATGGTGCCGAAACCGATGGCGGTGACAATCGCCAGCGCCAGTAACAGGCCGGGCAGGGCCAGCAATACATCGATCAGGCGCATGATCACCGCATCTATGCGCCCGCCTGCAAAACCGGAAATCACCCCCAGGCTCAGGCCTCCGGCCATGGCGATGCCCACCGCCAGCAATGCGGCCTGTACCGACAGGCTCGATCCGTGTACCACGCGAGTGTAGAGATCACGGCCCAGTTCGTCGGTACCGAACCAGTGCGCTGCATTTGGCGCGGTGAGCTTGTCGCTGGGCGAGGTGGCGTAAGGTGCGTAGCTGCTCAGCAGGTTGGGTGCCAGCGCCGCCAGCAACGCAAAGGCGACCATTGCCACTGCAAGCAGAAACCCCGGGCGGCGCAGCAGGGGCTTGGCGGCCTCCACGGCGCGACTCAGGCTGCTGCGTCGCCGCCACTGCGCGGCAGGTGCGTTTTTGCCGGGAAGGTTTTGAGCGGAATCAACAAGGCGGGTCAGGCGCGCAAGGCGGTTGTCGAAGATAGTCATGGCGTCAGGAGACCTTTGGCGTGTGGGCGATGCGCGGATCCAGCGCGGGGTACAACAGATCAACGATCAGATTGACCACGACGAAAGCCGCTGCCGAGACTGCAACGATGGCCAGCACCACCGGAATGTCCTGGCGCAGCACGGCCTCCTGGGCAAGACGACCGACTCCGGAGCGGGCGAAAATGGTCTCCACCAGCACGGCACCGGACACTGTGTTGCCCACTTGCAGACCGATCAGCGTCAAAAGCGGTAAAGCAGCGTTCTTGAACGCATGGCGGGCCTGAACCTGGGCGCGCGTGAGGCCCTTGGCGTAGGCGGTAATGATGTAAGGCTCTTTCCAGACGCCCTGAAAGCCGCGTTGCAAAACCTGCGCGTACACCGCAGCGCTGGGGATCGCCAGTGTGACAGCGGGCAATATCAAGCTGG
The DNA here is from genome assembly GCF_020917325.1 of Pseudomonas savastanoi. NCBI lineage: Bacteria > Pseudomonadati > Pseudomonadota > Gammaproteobacteria > Pseudomonadales > Pseudomonadaceae > Pseudomonas > Pseudomonas savastanoi. The sequence continues at coordinate 3,348,596 of NZ_CP076652.1, read as the reverse complement.
AGAAGCCCTGATTGCCGGTCGCTGGAAACCAGCCAAGGCTGAATGCGAACAGCTGAATGAACAACAGGCCCATCCAGAACACCGGTACTGAGAAGCCCAGCGACGGCAGCCGGGACAAGGCGACCTTCAACGGCTGCCAGCGCACGTAGGCGGTGAGATAAGCCAGCCCGACGCCACCGATCAGCGACAGAACAATGGCCAGCCCCGCCAGGCTCAGGGTTTGCGGCAAACGTTCGACCAGCAGTTCCGAAACCGGACGATTGAGTGTCAGCGAATTGCCGAAGTCACCCTGAACAGCGCCCCACAGCAGATCGACATATTGCTCGAAGACGCCTCGGTCCAGCCCGTAATAGAGCTTGGCTTGAGCAAGGTCCTGCGCGGACAGGGAGTCGATTTCGACACCTGAGGCGCTGAGCATGATCGACAGGGTATCGCCGGGCAGCAGATACAGAATGAAATAGGTGATGCTGTAGGCACCCCAGAGTACCAGCAGCGCCTGGGCGATCCGGCTGAGGATATAACGGCTCATGGCGTGACGATCTCGATGTCGTTGAACAGCGCAAAGCCTTCCGCCGTCCAGTGGAAGTTACGCACGTTTTTCGCCGTGGCGGCTTGCCAGACCCGCTCGTAGACCGGGAATGCCGAACCTTCATCGATCAGCAGGTCCTGCAGGTCGCCATAGGCTTTTGCGCGTTGTTCGCTGCGCGTGGCGGTCAGCCCGGCGTCAAACAGTTCCAGGGCTTTGGCCAGTGTTTGCGGTGCGTAAAGATTGGTCGCCAATGTCGAGCTGTTGGCGCTGCGCGGGTCGATGATGGTCTGCAGGATGATCGGGTCGGCGCGGGTCATGTAGGTGGACGTCAGGTCATAATTGCCTGCCGCATTGGCAGCTGCCCATTCGGCGGTGGTAACCACGTTGAGCTTGAGCTCGATACCCACTTTGCGCAGCTGATCCTGAATCAGCACATCACCAGCGGTTTCAGCGGGGGACAGGTTGTAGGCCAGCTTCAGTCGTTTGCCGTCCTTGTACCGATAGCCGTCGGCGTTCTTCTGCCAGCCAGCTTCGTCGAGCAAGCGCTCTGCACCCTGAGGATCATAGGCCAGTTTGTCGGATTGATTTTTGTAAAACGGCGTGGTGACGTCGTAGATACCCGACACCACCGGAAATTGCGGGTTGTAGACAGTGGCGGCGTAGGTCTTGCGGTCGATGGCCTTTTGCAGGGCCAGACGCACATTGCGGTCAGCGAGGATGCGATTGCCGCGCGTGTTGGGGTACATGTTCAGGGCCGGCCCTGGCAGCGAGCGGCTCTGGATGGTCGCGCCCCTGGATTTGAACAGGTTCAGGTCCACTTCGGAGAACGGGTTGCGTGGCCAGAGGATATCGACCTGGCCCTGAACGAACTGGCCATTGCGCACGCTCTCTTCCGGAACGTAACTGACCTCGACCGCATCCAGATGCGCCTCGCCCTTGTTCTGCGCATTGGCCGATGGCCAGGCATAGCCCTTGCGTTTGATCAGGCGCAAACCGCTTTCAGGTGTGTAGCGCTCCAGCACGAATGGCCCGGTGCCAATGATCGCGCCCAACGAACGCTCCTTGACGCTGAGTGCGTAGGACTCTGGAGCAAGAATGGCGAGATTGGTGGTGGAGGTGGCTTGCAGAAAGCCCGCATTTGGCGTGGCCAGCACCAGTTTTACAGTGAAATCGTCCACGACTTCGGCGTGGTCGTAACCCTTCAGGTAGGTCGCGCCAAAGGTTGCAGGTAATTGCGCGGCAAACGCTTTATTGCTGTCGTAGGCGGTTTTTACGGCCTGTGCGTCGAAGCGCGTGCCATTGCTGAACGTCACATCCTTGCGCAAGTGGAAGGTGTACTCCAGCGCGTTTTCACTGACGTCCCAGCGCTCTGCCAGCCAGGGAATGATAATGCCGGTCTGTGGGTCCTGATCGGTCAGCGACTCGGCGACATTACGCAGCACCACGCGGTGCTCCAGCCAGTACACCTGGAACGGATCAAGGCTGACCAGCGTGGTGTTGTCTCTGAAGAAAGCGACTTTAAGCGTCTTGCTTGCCAGGCCTTCCTGGCCAGAGGGCGAGCAGCCGAGCAGGGTGAGGGCAGTAATGGCGGCGAATAACAGGCGTGCAAGAAGAGGGCGCACGGTCATCGCGCTGTCCTCCGATATACGAATCCGTGGGTGAAAGTCGAGGGTTGAGTGCGATGCATGGAAAAGTCCTCTTCAAGTCGAGCGCAGCGATCCGGCTGGTTTTAAGACCGTATGCTTATGGAAAGAGGCTGTAAAAGTATTTTTTCTTCTAAGCTAATATAGGTTTTTATGATTTATTTGATAATTTATTATGCTTTATAGGTATTTTGTGGTGCTTGGCTAATGTCTGCGGTGTAGGTTCGCAGCGATTCCAGGGAGAAGCGGGGTGGAACCTGTTCTTTCCTGATCGCCACCCATTGCTGATTTTGCGGGTGAGTCAGCCCGCAGCCAGAAAACCGCGGAGGATCAGCATATGGTGGGTATCAATAGAGCGGGGCCATCGGGCGCTTATATTACCGGGCACACAGACCCCGAGCCTGCATCAGGGCGCGCACGCGAATCCAGCAGCGGTGCCAGCTCTTCGAACAGTCCGCAGGTGCCGCCGCCCCCTTCAGAGGCTTCCGCTTCGCAGGCGCGAGATCGGCGTGAGAGGCTTTTGCGGTCCAGACCGCTGTCGCGCGAAACCAGGGAGTGGCTGGAGCAGGGCATGCCGCCAACGGCGGAGGCTGAAGTGCGTAGCAGACCGCATGGGTCTGCCGATGCCGCAGCACCGCATGCACCTGCCGAGACAAGACCCAGGCCCCTGCACGCAGGTGTGATCGCACACGCCAATAGCATCGTTCAGCAATTGGTCAGCGCGGGCGCTGATCTTGCCCATACTCGTACCACGCTGCGCAATATCATGAGAGGTGAAGAGATGGCTCTTTCTAGAGCCGAACAGAGTATTTTGCGCGAGCATTTCCCTAACATGATTGCGACTGGAATCAACCCCCATTCACAGCTCGCTATCGAGCTCCGTCATGCGCTCCGTAGAGCGGATCGCCAACAGGCAGCGTCAACTCCAGCAAGGACAGCGACGCGGCCCCCGGCGGCCCGCCCCCCTACGCAATCATCATCGAGTAGCAGCCAGCGTTCATTATTTGGGCGGTTCGCCCGGCTGATGACGCCTGATCAGGGACGTTCGTCAAACGCATCGACCTCTCAGACACCGGTAGACAGAAGCCCGCCACGCGTCAATCAGGTACCCATACGCCCCGACAGGGCTGCGATGCGTAATCGTGGCAATAACCAGGCCGCCGCAGCCTTGCAGGGATTGGTTCAACAAGGGGTCAATCTGGAAGACCTTCGCACGGCGCTTGAAAGACATCTATTGCGGCACCAACCGATCCCCTTGGATATAGCGTACGCGTTGCAGAGCGTGGGCATTCCCCCAAGTGTTGACACGGCTGAGAGCCTTGTGGAAAGCCCGCTGATGGATTTGAGTGTTGCGCTGCACCGCGTGCTTGGGCCACGTCCCGTTAGTGCTCCGCCTCGCCCAGCCGTTCCGATGCATCCTCCAGCTGCCTCCAGGCGACCAGATGGCGCGCGTTCCAGCGCATTGCGGGTAATTCCGGAGCGGGAGGATTATGAAAATAATGTGGCTTACGGAATGCGCTTGCTTAACCTGAACCCGGGGGTTGGAGTAAGGAGGGTTGTTGCAGCCTTTATAACCGATCCGGCGGACCGGCCGGCAGTTGTGGACGATATCCGCGCAGCCCGGGACCCTATAACCTCACAATTCAATCAACTGCGTACGGTCTCCAAGGCCGTTGTTGAATCCCAAAATCCGCCCTTCAGGGACGCGGAACACCATCACCCGGACGATGCGACCCATTGCCTTTTTGGTGAACCATTGTCGCTGGAAAATTCTCGTCAGCAGGTGATCGGCCTGGCGGGGAATCCGACGGACACGTCGGAGCTTTACAGTCAGCAGGGAAATAAGGACCTGGTGTTCATTGATATGAAAAAACTTGCCCAATTCCTCGCAGGCAAGCCTGAGCATCCGATGAACAGACAACCGCTTGACGCCAGAACCATCGCTAACTACGCGTTTAGAATCGTGCCCTGATCACGCAGCCCCTGTAGGTCTGATTGCAGTGGATGGTTTGCGAACCGGCTTGATGCCGGTTCGTTCGTTTACAAGGTGGCTCCCGCCGCGCCTGCCTTGCTCTTGAGCGCTGCTTCAAGGCGGTCAATGAACAGGCGCACCCTGTGAGGAACGCGCTGGCGTGTTGGCAACACAGCCGTGACAGACAGCTGTTCGGGCATGGCATCTTCGAAGTCCACCTGCTGAAGGCTGCCTTCGTTGATTTCCTGTCGGACATCCCAATAGGTCAGCATGGCCAGTCCCATACCTTGTTTACATGCCGTGCGCACGGCCTCGACGCTGTTGGCAGAGAAGGGACCCTGCGCGCGAATGGTGACGGGCTCGCCGTTTTTTGTGAACGACCACCAGGGCATTGCGTGCAAGGCAATGCACGGGTGGTGTCTGAGTTCGTCCAGTAGCGCTGGTTTGCCGTGCCTCGCCAGGTAGTCTGGGCTTGCACACACCACCCGTGGGTTGGGCGCCAGCGACCTGGCCACCAGTGCCGAGTCGCGTATCGTGGCAATCCGGATGGCGACATCGATTCCCAGTCCGGCGATGTCGACAATGCTGTCCGACAGCGTCAGGTCGATACTCAGTGCCGGGTTTTCCAGCATCAATGCGGGCAGCAGCGGCATGATGACTGTCTGACCAAACACACTCGGTGCCGTGACCCGCAAAACGCCGTTGGCAGAGCCTGCATCAGCCTTCAGCGTGGTGCGAGCTGTCTCGCTTGCTTCCAGCATGGTTTTGGCATGAGGCAGAAAAACTTCGCCTTCCGCCGTCAGCGATACCGAGCGGGTTGTACGGTGAACCAGCCTCACGCTCAGGTCGTTTTCCAGCGCTGCCAAACGTCTGGAAACCGCCATGGGAGATAACCCGAGTCGACGGGCCGCTTCGGACAGGCTCCTGCTGGATGCAATGGCCGCAAATACCTCTATGTCAGAAATTTGCACAGGTTCTATCCATTTCCGTTAAAGCGCCTTATCTGAACGGCTGGGTTCCAATGGGCTGCAACAGCACTTACCGTCATGCAGGTTATGTCAGCTGCTGCGGGCAATTCGCAGGCGATCTGCACAGTGAGGGTTTGAAGTATGAGCGAGATAAACAAACACGTTACAGCCCCGTTCGACATGGGTCATCTGAAACTGAAGAACAGGTTTGCGGTAGCACCCATGACACGCGTGAGCGCGGACGAGCAGGGCAATGCAACGCAGAACATGACGTGCTATTACGAGCGGTTCGCCAAGGGTGGTTTTGGCCTGATCATCACCGAGGGCAGCTATACAGATCGCAGTTCTTCCCAAGGCTACCGCTTCCAGCCCGGGCTCACCGATGACGAGCAGGCTCAGGCATGGCGTGCCACGACCAATGCTGTGCACCGGCATGGCAGTGTCATGATTGCGCAGCTCATGCACGCAGGCGCACTCAGCCAGGCCAATCGCTTCGTCAGCGAGTCGGCGGGTCCTTCGGCCATTCGTCCCAAGGGCGAACAGATGGCGTTCTATTACGGCGCGGGCAGCTACCGGATTCCGCGAGCCATGAGCGACAAGGATATCGCCGAGGCCATCGACGGGTTCGCCCGTGCCACGCAGCTGGCTTTGGGCACTGCGGGCTTTGACGGTGTCGAGATTCACGGCGCAAATGGTTATTTGCTGGACCAGTTTCTGACCGACTACAGCAATCAGCGTACCGATCAATGGGGAGGTGATGTTCAGCAGCGCCTGCGCCTGACGCTCGATGTCATTGCCGAAGTGAAAAAAATGGCCGGGCAGGCACCGGTGGGTGTGCGCCTTTCACAGGGCAAGGTCAACGACTTCCAACATAAATGGGCGGGAGGAGAGCGCGATGCCGAGATTATTTTCGGTACGCTGGCAGATGCCGGAGTCGATTACATTCATGTGACGGAACACGAAGCATGGCAACCTGCTTTTGCACAGGGTGGCGCCAGTCTGGTCAAACTGGCCCGTCGCTACGCGCCCGATGTTGCGCTGATCGCTAATGGCGGCCTGCACGACCCGGAAAAAGCCGACAAGGTGCTTCATCAGGGGGCGGACATCATCGCGGTGGGCAAGGGCGCGCTGGCCAATCCGGACCTGCCACAGCTGTTGCGTCAGGGCGAGCCACTCCGCGACTTCGATCCAGCCATTCTCGGGCCGATTGCCAACATCAAGGACAGCGAGCTGGCATTCAACGGGATGAATTGAACAGGTTTTCATAGGTGGGCTCGCTTCCGGTTCCAATCCTGCATTACCTTTGACTCTATCCTCCCTGGGGGGATAGAGTGCCGGTCTGAATTGTCCAGGCCAGAGCTCAAGCCATGAGTGAACACGACCACCCCCACGGCCATACGCACCAGTCCCACATAGCTGTTATCAAGCGCCTGAAACGGGCCGACGGCCATTTGCGCAGCATCATCACCATGATCGAAGAAGGGCGCGAGTGTGTGGATATCGCCCAGCAGCTGCACGCGGTCGAGAAAGCGGTGTGCCAGGCCAAGCGAACGTTGATTCAGGATCATATCGATCACTGCCTTGAAGACACGCTCGGTTCACTCGCCAAGGGCGAGCGGGCACCGCTGGAAGCCTTCAAGCAAATCACCAAATACCTCTAGGTCTCACATGCCCAACTTCGTCGAGCTGTTGCAGCAAGGGGGTTCGCACGCCTAGCTGTATTTCCCCAGTGCCATTCTGCTGGGAGCATTGCACGGGTTGGAGCCCGGGCATTCAAAAACCATGATGGCGGCGTTCATTGTGGCCATTCGTGGCTCTGTGAAACAGGCCGTGATGCTCGGCGTCGGCGCTACCGTTTCGCACACCGCCGTCGTCTGGCTGGTGGCAATCGGCGGGATGTATCTGGGCCAGATCCTGATGTTCGGCTTGACCGGGGGGCTTATCCCTTGCCCGGCAGCCATCACCGTGTTGCTGCTGTGCCTGCAGGTGAAGCAGGTCACTCTGGGTGCGATGATGGTGATCTGTTTCTGCCTGGGTCTCGCCGTCACGCTGGTCACCGTTGGCGCTGCCGCCGCCATCGGTGCGCGAAAAGCCTCGAATCGTTTCCCCTGGCTCAGTGCAGCCGCTCGACGCGCACCTTACCTGTCCAGCGTCCTGATTATTTGTGTTGGGATGTATGCAGGGGGCAACGGCTGGATCAGCCTGCATTCGTGAGCTGGCCTAATGCTTGAGCATGGCAGCTATCACAAAAATAATTTGTGCATCTCTAAAATATATATTGATTTTTATTGGTATCGCCCGGCCTTAGCATGAGTGGAACTTGAATAAGTCGCCGGACAGCGAGCACGCTGTCAGGCTCACACGCCACCAAGAGCTGCAATCGGAGTCCTGATGAGTCTTTCTCCTTTCCACCTTGCAATTCCGGTTTATGACCTGGCCGCGACACGTGCCTTCTACGGTGAAGTGTTCGGTCTTTCCGAAGGGCGCTCCAGCGATCAGTGGGTCGACTTCGATTTCTACGGGCACCAGTTGGTGATTCATGAACACCCGAAAACCGCCTCTCAAGAGAGCGTGCACAGCAACCCGGTAGACGGTCACGACGTTCCGGTTCCGCACTTCGGCATCATTCTGGAATGGGCTCAGTGGGAAGCTCTGGCCGAGCGCTTGAAATCCTTCGGCACCGAGTTCGTCATCGAACCCTACATTCGATTCAAGGGGCAGGTGGGTGAGCAGGCCACCATGTTCCTGTTCGATCCCTGCGGTAATGCGCTTGAGTTCAAGGCGTTCAAGGACATGAGTCAGCTGTTCGCAAAATAGTAAAAAGCCTGGCGCACACTATGTTGCGCCAGGCCTGCTAGAGCGGGCGCAGCGCTAACGAGCCAGAGCGTGTTCGTTGATCAGTTGGACCAGCGCGGTTACCGGTTCGGTCAGGCTGCGGCGAGCGCGATGTACCAGCCCGATATCGCGATGGAACGTATGCTCTTTCAAGTCGATAGAGCGCACACCGGCGTGCCATCTCTGCAGGGTTGCCGTTTCCGGAACCAATGCGACGCCGACGCCGTTGGCGACCAGTTTCATAATCGCATCCAGTTCATCGAGCTCGCAGACTTCGCGCAGCGAGACATGGGTCTGGCGCAGGAACCTATCGACCTGTCGGCCACCAAATGACGATCGATCGTAACGAATGAATGGATGAGCCGAAATCAGTTCGGCCCAGTCATCCCCCTGCATGTCAGCTGGCACGATAAGGCGATAAGGTTCACGGACCAGCGTTGCCCAGCGCAAGTCGCTTTGCAGTGAGAACGGCGGGCGGATGATCGCTGCCATGTCGATCTCGCCAGCGTCCACCTGATTGACCAGGTCCATGGACAGGCCGGGAATGACGCGCGTCCTGCACGCGGAGAATTGCTGATGAAACCGAGCCAGCGCTTCCGGCAGAAAGGAGCGTTGTACAGAGGCAATTGCGCCGATGGTCACCAGCACGCTCGCGGGTAGCCCTACTGTCGTAGTGCCGAGGCTGCTGAACTGGCGCACCAGATCCTGACCTTGTAACAACACCTGCTGCCCCATGCGGTTGAGCTGGGCTGAACGTCCTTTTCGGTCGAACAGCTCGACGCCCAGTTCAGCTTCAAGGCGCTGCATCTGCGCACTGACAGCGGCCTGGGTGAGCCCGATCTTGCTGCCCGCCGCAGCGAACGTGCCTTCTCTCGCCACGGCGATAAACGTTTTCAGTTCTTTGATCATGGGCAAAGAATAATTGTATTTTTGCAAAAAATGCATTTGTTTATTTTGTTGTTGGCGGGTTGTCGCCGCTTCAGCGTCATAGGCGCCCGGGCGCTGCCTCAGACAAAAGGTACTCTTTCATGGAACCAGGCAACGGCCTGGTTTTTGAATGCTTCGGCGGGCGGCGTTAACGGGTAGCGCTGATCGTAGGCCAGTACGATGCGCTGGGTGGGCAGCGTTTCGCGTATAGGGCGACACACCAAGGGCTGACCGTCGTAGCTGCGATCGCCGAAGGGCCTGGTATAGGTCAGAGAAACACCGAATCCGTTGGCGACGAGGCTGCGCTGAAACTCGAAGCTGTGGGTGCGCTGGAAGCTTTGAGGCGACAGTCCATGCATGTTGAACAGGTCCAGCACGTGCTGCCAGCTGTGGACCTGATCAGTAACTACCAGATTGCCTTCACTGAGTGCGTGCAGACTGACATCGGGCTCGTTTGCCAATGGGTGATCAGCCGCCAGCAGGGCATGGGCAGTCAATTGACGCAACTCGATACACGCCATGTTTGCCGGCAGCCCCAGGTCGTAGGTCAGCGCCAGCTCCAGAGTACCTTCGGCGAGGCGCTTGCCCAGATAGTCAAAGCCGCCTTCGCGCATGTCGACCCTCACTCGCGGATGTTCCTGTTGCAGGCGCCTGAGGATCTGCGGCAGGCAATAGGGTGCCAGGTCCTCGTAACAACCCAGTACCAGCTCTCCGGAAAAGTCGTTGTTGTCGCTGCCGATGTCTGAAAACGTCCGGGCTTCGGCCAGAACCCGCCTGGCCTGGGCCATCACTGTGCGCCCGAAAGGCGTAAGCGATACGCCCAGTCCGCGTTGACGAACAAACAGCGGCTGACCAAAAAGCTGCTCGAGGTCGGTAATCGCCGTTGAAATTGACGGTTGGGAAACATGTAGCTCTTCGGCCGCCAACGTGAGATTGCCGTGTTTGGCGGCAGCGAGCGCATAACGGAGTTGTCGCAGACTGAACTTCATAAGAATTTCTTGGGTGATAAATCAATACATATTATTTTATCTTCGCTGAGTGTCATGAAATATTTGCCCTTGCCCACATTTATTCTTCTCCGAGGGAGTTTCAGGTCATGACACAACATTCGTTTGCCCTCACGACAGAAGACATTGAGGCCTTTCAGCGCGATGGCGCAATTTGCCTGCGCGGCGTTTTCCGCGACTGGATCGGCACCATTGCCGACGGAATCGAGCGCAACCTCGCCGAGCCGGGTGCTTACGCCAGCCGTTACGTCGAGAAGGATGACAAACCGGGCGGCTTTTTCGACGACTATTGCAACTGGCAGCGGATTCCAGAGTTTCGCGCCATGGTCGAGGATTCACCGGCAGCGTCTGTCGCGGCTGCCGTGATGCGCTCCAGATCGGCACAGTTTTTTCATGATCATGTTCTGGTCAAGGAACCCGGCGCGCAGAAGGCCACGCCATGGCACCAGGACATCCCTTACTATTTTGTCGAAGGTAGCCAGAACGTGAGCTTCTGGATCCCCGTGGACCCGGTGCGCGAGTCGACGCTGCGGCTGCTTGCCGGCTCACACCGTTGGGAGAAGGGCATAAAACCGGTGCACTGGGCCGATCAAAGCGATTTCTACAAAGATGCTGGCGAGTACCGCGACGCGCCGGATCCAGATACTGATACCGAGCAAGGCCTGCAGGTACTGGAGTGGGAGATGCAGCCGGGCGACGCGGTGCTGTTCGATTTCCGTACCGTGCATGGTGCTAGAGGCAATGCGTCGGCTCAGCGCCGTCGTGTCTTGTCGCTGCGCTGGCTTGGCGACGATATACGTTACTTCGAGCGTCCAGGACGGACCTCTCCACCGTATCCAGGGCATGCGATGCAGACCGGTCAGAGACTGCGCGAAGATTGGTTCCCGACGATACATCAAGGAGCTTGAGTTTCATGTAGATGAAACAGGTTCGCCACTGATGTGACGAGCATTTGCACTGCCATAGCCCTGTTCACTGTGTTGGAGCGTGCGATTGTGAAGATCAGAAAAAACCTTACCGCCACACTGATTGCTCTCGGGCTGTTTGCCGGCAGTGCTGCAAGCCAGGCCGCCGGTTGGTGCGAGTCGGGTAAACCGGTCAAATTTGCCGGGCTCAATTGGGAAAGCGGCATGTTGCTCACCGACATACTGCAGATATTGCTCAAGGACGGCTATGGCTGTGCGATCGATACATTGCCAGGCAACTCCATCACCATGGAAAGCGCCTTGAGCAATAACGACATTCAGGTACTGGCGGAGGAGTGGATTGGGCGAAGCGAGGTCTGGAACAAGGCGGCCGCCAGTGGGAAGGTAGTTGGTGTGGGGGCACCGATTATCGGGGCCACCGAAGGTTGGTATGTGCCACGTTATCTGGTCGAAGGCGATGCCAAACGCAACCTCAAGCCCAAGGCTCCCGATCTGAAGAAGATCGCCGACCTGACCCAGTACGTGGCGCTCTTCAAGGACCCGGAAGAACCGGACAAAGGCCGTTTCTACAATTGCCCGGCGGGTTGGACCTGCGAGTTGGAAAACAGCGAGATGCTTAAAAGCTATGGCCTGGAAGCCAGTTATACCAACTTCCGCCCGGGTACAGGCCCGGCGTTGGATGCTGCCGTTTTGTCGAGCTACAAGCGGGGCGAGCCCATTCTTTTCTACTACTGGTCGCCGACGCCGTTAATGGGACAAGTCGATCTGTTGAAGCTGGAAGAAAAGCCGGGCGTCGATAAGAAAATCAGCATTCAGGTAGGGCTTTCCAATGTCTTTCACGAGCAGGCACCGGAATTGGTAGCCGTTCTGGAAAAGGTCAATCTGCCGATCGACCTGTTAAACCAGAACCTGGCCCGCATGAGCAAGGAGCGTATCGATTCACCCAAGCTGGCGAAGATATTCTTCAAGGAGCACCCGGAAATCTGGCACACCTGGGTCAGTGACGCTGCTGCCAAAAAGATCGAAGCAACGCTTTAAGGCAAGAAAGGGCATGGATGCCCTTTCTCTTATCGCCGCTGGAGTGCTTGCGTACGCCACCAGCGACCTGGCCGGGCTATTGGTCAGTCTGCCTAATCGATGATATCGGCCACACCCTGATCCTCCCCGAGAAACCCGCCGCTCTGGTGATGCCACAGCCGCGCATAGGTGCCGTTCTTGCCGAGCAGTTCGGCATGGGTGCCTTGTTCGATGATGCGACCGTCGTCCATGACAATGAGCCGGTCCATCGCTGCGATGGTAGACAGGCGATGGGCGATGGCGATCACGGTCTTGCCTTTCATCATTTCATCGAGGCTTTCCTGGATAGCCACTTCGACTTCCGAGTCCAGCGCGCTGGTGGCCTCGTCCAGTAGCAGGATCGGCGCGTTCTTGAGCATCACCCGGGCAATCGCGACACGTTGACGCTGACCACCCGACAGTTTGATGCCACGCTCACCCACCAGGGTGTCGTAGCCGCTATTGCCCTGCTTGTCGCTCAGTTGGCTGATGAACCCATCGGCCTGGGCGCTGGCCGCGGCGCTGTGGATTTGCGCGTCAGTCGCGTCGGGACGGCCATAGGCGATGTTGTCGCGGATGGAACGGTGCAGCAGGGATGTGTCCTGAGTGACCATGCCGATGGCGCTACGCAGGCTGTCCTGGGTGACGTGCGCAATATTTTGCCCGTCGATGCTGATTGCTCCTTCATCTACGTCATAGAAGCGCAACAGCAGGTTGATGAGTGTGGACTTACCGGCACCGGAGCGACCCACCAGGCCGATTTTTTCACCCGGCCGAATGGTCAGGTTCAGGGCATCGAGCACCTGGCGTTCGCCGTTGTAATTGAAACTCACATTGTCAAAGGTTACCGCACCACCCGTGGTGACCAGGGCGGCTGCATCCGGCGCATCCTGAACCTTGGGGCCGCGGGTCAAGGTTTCCATACCGTCCTGTACAGTGCCAATGTTCTCGAACAGCGAGGTCATTTGCCACATGATCCAGTGCGACATGCCATTGACGCGCAACGCCATGGCGGTAATCGCCGCTACGGCACCGGTGCCGACCTGACCCTGGTGCCACAGCCACAGTGCATAACCACCTGCACCTATGATCAACGCGACCACCAACACCTGATTGACGATCTCGAACTGGCTGACCAGACGCATCTGGCGAAAGCCGGTCAGCTTGAAGTCTTCCATCGCAGCGCGTGCGAAGTGCGCTTCACGTTTGGAGTGGGAGAACAGCTTTACCGTGGTGATGTTGGTGTAGGCGTCCGAGATACGCCCGGTCATCGATGAGCGCGCGTTAGCCTGCTCCTGTCCGACTTTGCCCAGGCGGGGCACGAAATACAGCATGGCCAGACCGAACAGGGCGATCCAGGCAATGAAAGGCAGCATCAGCTTCAGGTCGAAGCCGCCGGCCAATGCAATGATCGCGATAAAGTACACCCCGATTCCGGGCGCGATTTCGATGAGTGTGAACAGCACCTCACGCACCGACAGTGCCGTCTGCATCACCTTGGTGGTGACACGGCCAGAGAACTCATCGGAGAAAAAAGAAAGGCTTTGGCGCAACATCAACCGATGGAAATCCCAGCGCAGCCGCAATGGCAGGTTGATCGCCAATACCTGGTGCTGGACCATCGTACGCAACGCGACCAGCCCGATGCTGGCCAGCAATACCAGGCCGATGCCCCACAGCACGCTGCTTTCCTGCATGGCCGTATCGTCGCCGGCCTTCCAGGCCGACAGCAGGTCCACGACCTGCCCGAGAAAAGAAAACAGCCAGGCTTCGTAAATCGATACGCCGGCACTCAGTAGCGCAAGCGCCAGGATGTAGCCACGTGCTCCCCGTGTGCAGGCCCAGAGAAACCGCACCAGGCCGTCAGGAGGCGGCGGCACTTCGTCGGGCGGGAAGGGGTCGAGCCATTTTTCAAACGCGCGAAGCATGGTGGTCTCCGAAAGGATTTGGTGAAGATTCTGGCATTGGACGCCTATGCGCAATGCATCAAGGCGTTGCAGGGAATGCAGATGAGTCTGGACCTGCGGGTCATTGGTCGTCGGTAACACTACGCAGACTATCCCACAGGCCCATCATTTGAGTGACTGCGGCATCCAGTGTGGCATGTGGAACATCGTCGCGAGCCAGTGTAGACAAGCCCAGAAGAAAACTGTCGAACGCAGCAGCGAGAGCCTCCGGTATCACCGTCGCGGGCAATTCCCCTGTAGCAACGGCGCGGTGGATGCAGGCAACGATACCCGCACGATTCAGGTTCCTGGCTTTTGCGAGCGGTGCGGAAATCGCCTTGCTCTCTTCCGAGCACGTGCTCATAAGGCCTAACGCCACCAGGCAACCCTTGGGATGATCGGGCTCGCACTGCATTTTTGCGGACCGGCGAAGGGTGAGTTCAATCGCTTCCCTGGGCGGCAGAGTGTTGTCAAACAGGCTGTCGGTAACCCGACCGTGGGTGGCGAGATAGCGCTCCATCACCTCATTGAACAGTGCCTGTTTCGAGCCAAAAGCGGCGTAAAAGCTTGGTGCGGTAATGCCTCCGCCTATGTTCGCCTTCAATTGGCTCAGGGATGTCGCATCGTATCCATGCTCCCAGAACAAATGCAGCGCCTGAGTGATTGCCACGTCACGGTCAAACGTGCGCGGACGTCCCATCTGTGCCATGCCGGGTCTCCTCCAGAATTATTTAAATACTAGTCGATACATAAGTCGTTGACCACCTGGGGTGTTCTGTCTATATTTGTATCGATCAGTATATTAGTGGGGAGATTCGAATGACGACAGGCGAGAAACAGAGCGAAAAACTTCCGCTCGGGGCATTGCTGGCTTTGGCGATGACAGGGTTCATTTGCATCGTGACCGAGACGTTGCCTGCGGGTTTGCTGCCCGAAATCGGCAGTGGCCTGGGAGTCTCGGCATCGTTTGCAGGGCAAATGGTGACTGTTTACGCGTTGGGCTCACTGCTGGCAGCCATTCCGCTGACCATCGCTACGCAAAGCTGGCGCCGCCGAACAGTCTTGTTGCTGACGATTGTCGGCTTCCTGGTGTTCAATTCCGTCACTGCGCTGTCTTCCAGCTACTGGCTGACCCTGATCGCGAGGTTTTTCGCTGGCGTCTCTGCGGGGCTGGCCTGGAGCCTTATCGCGGGTTACGCACGACGTATGGTCGTTCCCCAATTGCAGGGCCGCGCGCTGGCGATCGCAATGGTGGGAACGCCCATCGCGTTGTCATTGGGCGTGCCTCTGGGAACCTGGCTGGGCGGATTGATGGGCTGGCGCATGGCATTCGGATTGATGTCCGCAATGACCCTGCTGTTGATCGTCTGGGTGCTGATCAAAGTGCCGGACTATCCTGGCCAGTCCGCGTCAAGGCGCATGGCATTGCGTCAGGTCTTTTTCACCCCGGGCGTGCGCTCGGTACTGGGAGTGGTCTTCACCTGGATGCTGGCTCACAACATTCTTTATACCTACGTCGCGCCGTTTGTTTCCGAGGCCGGGTTGGCGAGGGACGTCGATTTGGTATTGCTGGCATTCGGTGTCGCCGCGCTGGCGGGCATCTGGGTAACGGGACGGCTGGTTGATCGTCATTTACGCAAGACGGTGTTGGCCAGCCTCGCGAGCTTCGCGGCGGTTTCGGTGTTCCTGGGTGTGTTTTCTGGCTCGGCCCTGGCCATCTATGCAGGCGTATTTATCTGGGGTCTGACCTTTGGCGGTGCCGCTACGCTTCTGCAAACCGCGCTCGCCGACTCGGCAGGCGAGGGCGCTGACGTGGCGCTTTCGATGAATGTCGTCGTCTGGAACAGCGCTATTGCGGGCGGTGGGTTACTGGGCGGTGTGTTGCTTGGACATTGGGGCGTGGGTGTATTTCCCTGGGTCTTGTTTGTGTTGTCAGTGCTGAGCCTGATTATTGCGCTACGGGCGCGGGTTCATGGTTTTGCGCGAGGCGATCGGCTTCTGGAGTAAATCGGTGCCAGTGGCTGGAGGCAACCACTGGACTTGCTTTTCGCTCAACAGACGGCGGTCGGCCAGGCGACCGCGATGGCGTGATCGGGTCACCGGCCGATCATTCATCAGGCGATGCTGTAAGCGTTGAATGCCTTGCCCTGTTGCAGCGCGGTGACGATGTTTTTACGGGTCACCGGCAGCTCGCTGCCTTCATTGTCGACGAAGGTTGTTTCCTGCAGTTCGGCGGTATCGCCTTCACCGACAAAGGTGAAGCCAAGAAACTCGAGGGCTTCGCGGTCGACATTAAGGTTGGAACGCGGGGTGCGCAACGGCAGGCTGACGCTCTGGCCATCCTTGCTGATGGTGTAGACCTCGGCTTCCTTGCGGGCACGCGTTGTCTTGCTCTTGGCGGTAGTGGGGTTGCTGATCGCCTGATGCGTCTGGTTCAGCACCTTGAGCGCCAAGCCGTAGACCAGTTCCTGAAATGCCGGGTCATTCTTGTAGCTGGACAGAATACGGCTGATCGGGAACTGCGTGCCAAGATCGGCCAGTGCTGCGCTGTCTGCCGCTTCGGCATCCTTGAGGCGTTTCAGTTGGCCCATCAGTTCGTAGGCTTTGTCGTCATCGTGCTCATCCTGCGCCAGACGAATGGCGGCACGCAGCTCACGGATTTCTTCGCTTTCCTTGGCGGTCTGGAACGCATCAAGCACCATCTCGCTGATGGTCTTGGCCTGCGGCACGTGCTGGGAAAGACCAATTGCGCTTTCGTATTCCAGCTTGGAGGAGGTCAGGGCTTCGTTGGTCTGGGAATCAGGCATTGAATTTCACTATTTCAGGTTTGAGGCATTTCAGGTTTGAGGCGCGAAAGGCTCAGGGCGTTTCGGGGGGCGTAATTTAGTGGAGCAACGCGAGGATGTCACGGACCATTAGCCAGGAGGTCCAGTCAGCACCTCGGCTTTAACCGAAGACAAGCAAGAAGTGAAGGCACTGGCCAGACCCGCTATCAGGGTACGAAAGATGCATAGAGCGTTCAAAAGTCAATTTGATGACGCACCCATGAAGCATGTTTACCGTTCCTCGGTCAGGCTCGCGCCTTCCATGCTCACCAAAGCACTGATTGGCTTTATTGCCCTGGTGTGTGTATCGCTGGTTTTGGCTACAGCCTGGCAGATGAACCAGTCCAGGCGTGAGCGTGTCGCTACCGCCACAATTACGGTTTCAAACATCGTTCTTGCTGCCGAGCAGCAAGCTCAGGATACGGTACGACAGGCTGATAATACGTTGCGTGATCTGGTGGAACGCGTGGAGCACGATGGGGTAGAAGGGCCTCAGCAAGCTCGACTGGCGAAGCGAATGGCTCAGGACGTGTTGAACGTCAACGGCATTCAGGGGCTTTTTATCTACGATGCCCAAGGCAACTGGGTCGCCAACTCTTTTTCTCAAGGTATACAGGTAAAAAACAACAGCGACCGCGCGTACTTCGTCTATCACCGCGACAACGCCGACGAGTCCATCCACATCGGTTCCATCATTGAGAGCCGCAGCACGGGAGACCGGGTCATCCCGATCAGCCGACGTATCAATACTGCGGATGGCACATTTGCAGGTGTGGCTCTGGCGACTGTGCCCGTTGCCTATTTTCAATCATTCTTCAAACGCATGGATGTGGACGACAAGGGCGTTATTTTCCTCGCGCTGAACAATGGCGACCTGCTGGCTCGACGACCGACGCTGGCAGCATTGATGACCACCAATATCGCCAAAGGTGATCTGTTCACTCGCTATTTGCCATACAGCGACAGCGGCACCGCTGTGTTCAAGTCTGTAGTGGATGGCGTGGAAAGAATTTATGCCTATCGGCGGGTGTCCGGATTGCCCATCGTCGCCGCCGCTGGTGTGTCCTACGAGCATGTATTCGCCCCTTGGTGGGCTTATGCATATCGATCCATGGCGCTGGTCGGCATGATCAGTTTGACCCTGGTTTTACTCGGCATCTTGTTATACAGGCAAATCCGGCACCTGATCACTGCGGAAAATGAGTTGAGTATCGCCAGAGCCGACCTCGAGATCATCGCCAGGACCGACAGTTTGACGCATCTGGCCAATCGGCGTTGTTTCGACGCTACCTTTCAACTGGAGTGGGAACGAGCTTCCCGAGATAACTCATCCATCGCCCTTATTTTGTTGGATATTGACTGGTTCAAACAATACAACGACTGCTACGGCCATCTGCGGGGCGACGACTGCCTAAGCCAGGTAGCGGGGCTTATCGGAAGCGGTATCAAGCGGCCTGGCGACCTGGCCGCACGATATGGCGGAGAAGAGTTTGTGATTCTGTTGCCTGGCACAGATTTAACGGGTGCTTTAAGCGTTGCCGAAGAGGTCAGGTTATCCATTGAAAACGCACTGATAGAGCACTCCGCCAGCCCGCTGGGGAACGTAACAATCAGCTCGGGCGTGGTGGCGATCAACGCACTCGAGAAGGAGGGTTACACAGCGGCCCTGAGGGAAGCAGATCGACTTCTTTACTGCGCCAAAACCAGAGGTCGCAACTGCGTCGAGGGGCGGTCGATGGCCCATTCCACACGAAAGCAGTTCATAGGCCAGCCCGTTCTGGATTCAGGCCACTGCTGAGTTGAGGTCTTGTAAAGTCGTGACCGCTTTCTACCATCCAAAGGGCCTTTCGACGACGAGCTTAAAGTTTCCAGATTTGGGTCGATAGCCTTTTTAATATGTCAGCCATCATTGAAAAGCAGGAATCTCGCATGCGCCTCCGAAACCTCAATTTAGCTCCACGAGCTACCTTGTTTTTCGCGTCAATCATCGTATTGGTATTCGTGCTGGGGGTATTTGCAGTCCTGCAAATGGGCAAGCTCAGAGACGCCGAGAAAGACGTCGAACTCAATTGGATGGCCAGCATCCGCCAAACGTCGTTGATGAACACCACGACCCTTCGCCTGAGGCTCGAAACGCAGCGAGGCCTTGCTGACCCTCAATCCATTCAAAAGAATATTGAAAGCTTCGCTGGCTACCGTAAGGCATTCACCGAAGCGGTGGCGAACTATGAGCCCCTCATCGCCGATGAAAAGGAGCGCTCGCTTTATATTCCGGTAAAAAACAGTGCCGATGCCTATTCCAAGCAACTGGATATTCTTGAGCCATTGATGAGACAGGGTGATATCGCGGCTGCGGTCAGCCTGGTGAGTACCAGCATCCGTCCAATGACGAACACGATGGAGGTGCAGATCAAAGACCTCACCAACTTTAACAACGAAGGCGCTGCACGGGCCGGGCAAACTGCGACGGATCTCTATGAAAACGGCCTGTGGCTTGTTGTAGGCCTTATAGCGGGTGTCGTTATCTTGACGGTCGGTTTGGCATTACTGCTGACGAAAAGTATTACCTCCCCGATTAACGACGCGCTGTCTGTCGCTGAGCGCATCGCGGCCAGTGACCTCTCCAAGGAGGTCTTGGTAAGCGGGACTGATGAAGCGGGGAGACTGTTGAAAGCGCTCGCGCAGATGCAGGCAAACCTGCGAAACACCATCATGCAGATATCCGATTCCTCTAATCAGTTGGCGTCTGCGTCTGAAGAGATGACGGCGGTTACCGAGGAGTCGAGTCGCGGCCTTGTTTCCCAGAACGATGAAGTCAATCAGGCAGCAACAGCGGTCACAGAAATGAGCGCTGCTGTTGATGAGGTCGCTCGTAATGCCGAGTCAGCTTCCGAAGAGTCAAAACGTACCCAAGGCTATACCGAGGTAGGTTTGGCGCGGGTGGCTCAGACGTTAAAGTCAATTGAAAAGCTGAACGGTAACGTTGAAAACACGAGCGAGCAGATTCAAGGGTTGTCAGACCGTGCTCAGAGCATCACCAAGGTTGTCGAGGTAATCAGGGCCATTGCAGAGCAAACCAACCTGTTGGCGTTGAACGCCGCCATCGAAGCCGCACGGGCGGGCGAGCAAGGCCGTGGATTTGCGGTGGTGGCTGACGAAGTAAGGGCTTTAGCCCATCGCACCCAGGTGTCTACTCAAGAAATCGAGCAGATGATTGCTGCCATCCAGAGCGATTCTGACCTGGCCGTGAAGGCGATGAATACGAGCAGAGACCTTGCGACCGAATCACTTGGCGTTGCCCAGGAGGCCAGTACCTCGCTGGATCAAATATCAACGGCCATCATTCAAATCAATGAACGCAACCTCATGATCGCGACCGCTTCTGAAGAACAGTCTCACGTCGCTCGAGAGGTGGACCGAAATCTGGTCAGCATTCGTGAGCTTGCGACACAGAGTGCTGCGGGAGCCGCGCAAACCGCGAGTGCGTGCGGTGAAATGTCGAAGCTGGCGGTTAATCTGAATCAGTTGGTTAATCGGTTTGTTGTGTGAGAACGGTTTTGGGGGCTGTATCCAGTTCCGGCATGAACGTCTTGAGGCGTGGGTCTTCCACCGCAGGGCTTGATTGCTTGATCAAGTTACAGCCGCCCGTGTGTGCAGTGAGGTAAAGCATGCCCTCAGATGTGCCCCCAATGTAGAAATCCACTGGAGGTGGATGGAGCTCTATGGTTTGTGGAAACGCAGAAATGATCAGCTGAACGGCCTGCCTGCCGACCCCTACAGAATATCGGGATCGCCGAAGAACATTTTGACTGGGTCCTAGCGCAGTATTTTCAGGTCGGAAAAACTAAACTATGCCCCCAGTTGTGCCCCACGTAGCGCGGGATATACGGGCGATCGAGATTTACGATCTCTAAGGCAAGCAATGCGCCCAGCCAAGAAACACCTGCTTGCGCACCACCGCGAACTCAAAAAACGCATCAGCGAGAACACCCCCAACGCAGCTTTGAAGCGAATGGATTACGAGAGTCTTATAACTGGCTACGGCATCCGCGGAACCATTTCGATAGAACTGAAAGAGATCGGCTACCCCAAGATCTGGGTAGATGCGCAGTTGTTCCCATGCTGATCCGAATAAGGTGGGTTCGGCCTATAACCATGCCAAATATCTTGAGGACGAAGAAGGCCAAGTCAATCTAGTCGTCAAGCTCTGTCCGGGGGTGATGTCGCCGAGGTCGCGATACAGTGAGCATGAGGAAAACCATAGTCATGCGTGGTCGTCCCTGGTTTTAACGGGTTGTGCGAAAACGTCGGCAAGCGCACACCGAGGACGGCGCACTAAAGCCTATCAAATGGTGTGACAGAGGAAGCGGCATGGACACACGTATCCAGCCCTCTACATAAATTGATTGCTCGACATCAAATCACCGTACTGGAAGTGCCTCCCAGTGGATTAATATGGATGCTATCTGGAACAGGCGCACGCAGTTTCGATGTTGGAAGGAGATTTCTGGTCGCAACTTGGCTCCTGGCCTTATCGGCAGCCAACGTATGTCCGCCCGAGATGCGAAAATAGACTGATCGCCCAATGAAGGGCTCGTTCGGCGGAAATTGTCCGCCAGGGACATGACGATGGACAGTAAGACAGAAGCAGCAACGCCCGACTCGACCATGGATGCATCGATTTTCCAGAGCACGCTCCCCAACGCCGAGAAGCTTGAGCAGGCGCGTACACAGTTGCTTGACCTCTCAGCGCGAAATCGACTCCTTAATATGCCGCGATCGAGCCGTACCTCGGCGATAGCGATCGTTGATGAGAAGACATCCGAGGTCTATCGCCTCCTCGTTCGGGAGGGAAAGGCGTTTACCTTCCTGGCCGGCAAGGCGGCGACTGATGAGTCCGATGACGATTCGGCAGCCGACGACACAAAGCCGGCCATTGAGTCCGATGAAATCGACCAGCTTGCCCAACCCGACGACAGCGTCGACGAGAGGGGCGTACTCACCCGTCACAGCGACACAAGGCTCCAGACTCGGCTCACGGGCACGGGTCTGCAAAAACACCTGCTCGAGCTGTACCTGAATTCAAAGACGCTCGAAGAAGAACAGGGCGTGAACGTCCTCTTTGCCTCCCTTGGCGCTCTCAAGTGGATCGATCCGAACAATGCAGCGAACGTCCGCCATGCTCCCCTGATCCTGATTCCCGTCGAGTTGAACCGCGGAACGGCGGGCGAGAAATTCCGACTCAAGGCTCGCGCTGAAGATGTCGCATCTAACCTGTCGTTGGAAGCATACCTCGACCGCATTCACAAGCTTCGTATGCCCGCCTTCGAAGCCAGCGATAGCTTCGATATCGATTCCTATTTTACGGATGTTGCGGCTGCGGTGGCGGACAAGCCCCAGTGGGAAGTGCTGCGGGATGAGATGACCGTCGGGTTCTTCTCCTTTGCCAAATTCCTGATGTATAGAGACCTCGACCCCGCCGTGTGGCCTAAGGGCAACACACTCGTTGATCGCCCACTCATCAAAGGCCTGCTCTCCGACGGCTTCCCTGGTGGAGAGGGTATGCTCGACGAGAGCGCCAACATCGATCCGGTCATCCCGCCGGCGGAGATGCTCCACATCCTCGATTGCGATAGTTCGCAAGCTATTGCCATCCATGAGGTGCGTCGCGGTCGCGACATGGTGATTCAGGGCCCTCCTGGCACCGGTAAGAGCCAGACGATTGCCAATATCGTTGCGTCGGCCATTAAGGACGGCAAAACTGTTCTGTTTGTGGCGGAGAAGATGGCTGCTCTCGAGGTGGTAAAACGTCGCCTTGATGAAAAGGGCGTGGGCGATGCTTGTCTGGAACTCCACAGCAACAAGGCTAACAAGCGCGCGGTACTGGATGAGCTCCGACGCACTTGGGATCTCGGAGCTCCGAAGTCAGCTCCCACCGGAAGTCTAATTGCTCGCCTGACCGAAGCGCGGGACGAGTTGAACGGCCATGTAGCGCGGCTCCATGCTGTCGACCCAGCATCCAGTCTGTCCCCATTCCAGGTCATGGGTCATCTCGCGCGCCTGCGGCAAGCGGGGGTGATGCCCAACGATGTCGTTCTGGAGGGAATCGACGCTTGGGGGGCGGATGGTTTCGAACGGCGCCATACACTTCTGAGCGACCTTGTCACACGGATTGAGATCATCGGCACACCCGACGACCACGCTTTTACCGGGGTGGGCATCGAAGCGATGCTACCAACCGATCGTGAGCGTCTCGTCGCTCGTATCGAAACCCTGCGCGGCCAGCTCCAGAACGCCCGCCAGTACATGAATGCTACTGCCAGTTTGCTTGAAGCCGAGTTTCCGCGCACGCTCAAAGAGCTGGTCCCTGTCAGCGCACTCGCCCGGCGCATCAGTGTGGCGCCTGTGCTTGATGCCGCTGCCATGGCAGATGACGGTTGGTCAAACGTTTCGATGGTCGATACATTGCTAGCGTTGGGTCACCGCTTTGCCGCCTTGCGCCAATCGCTGTCGACCGAAGTCAATGTTGAGGCATGGGACGAGGACACCCACGAGGCGCAGCAGGCGCTCACCGAATGCCCTGGTGACTTCAATGCGGATGCCGTTCGCCGCCTCTGCGCCGTTCGCGACGCCATCCCGGCGTTATTGCAGGCTGCCCGCGGTCTGTCTCACGCACTGGGCCGCGAATGCGCGCCGACCGCTGGCGAATTTGCCCGCCTCGCCAAGATCGGCGAGCGGGTTGCAAATGCGCCACCGGCGAGCCCCGAAACGTTCGCTTCCGAGCTATGGGAGGGAGGCGTAGAGCGGGCCGGGCAGATCGCCCATACCGTCGCTGAGCTCGAAGGGGTTCGTACGTCACTGGCAGGTCAGCTCCAGGAGCTCGCTTGGGATATCGACGTAGGTCCCGCCCGCGCCGCGCTCGCTGCGAAGGGCACAAGCCTATTCCGCTTCCTCAGTGGCGACTGGCGTGCAGCCAACAAGCTCATGCGCTCGGTCCTGGTTCAGCCCGCCCAACCTCTCCCGGTGACCCTGGCTTCTCTCGATACCCTGATCCGCGGTCAGGAAGCGCGGCGCGTCCTGCGCAATGAAGACAGTTTTGGCAAGGCAGCCTTCGGTGATGACTGGCAAGGCGATAGCTCGGTCTCCGCGCCGCTCGTGGCTTTGGTTGAATGGATGCGGTCCCTGCGCGGGCTCGGGGCCGAACCCCGTCTCATCGCTTCCCGCGGTCCTGAGAAGAATGATGTCGCCCAGCGTTCGAAGTACGTAAGCCTTTTGCTCTCGCAGGTCGCTCCCGACCTGTCCGGCGTCCATGTCGATTTTCTTACACAGGCAACGCAGGCGTTCGGCGACGCCACCGCGCCTGAACAACTCGACCTCGAGTCGTTGTTGCAGCTCGCCGTCCGCCACACGAATGCCTGGTCGACGGTAAGCGGCTTCCTGATCCAGGCCCCCACTAGCGCAGAATCAGTCTGTGCCGTTTTTGAAAGGCTCGATGCGGGACGCGAGGCGCGTCAGGGAGTACGAGATGGGGATAGCCTCGGCCGCGCACTATTCGGCTCCGCGTGGCGAGGGCTCGACAGTGATTGGGACGCCCTCTCGACAGCCGCTGGCTGGCTCAAAGTCAATGGAGACATCCGCGCGCTGGCCGGTCGAGTCCATGAGCGTGAGGCTCTCATTCCTCGCGCCAAGGCTCTCGACGAACAGGCCGTGCATCTCGCTACCGCCTTCCACGCCATCGCAGATGAGCTTGCACTCGATCTATCAGCAAGTGTTGGTGCGCCGCTCATCCATGAGGCGCATCTGGATTCCCTGACAGGGCGGCTATCACGCTGGGTTACCGAGCAGGAAGAACTCCACCGGTGGCTGGCCTATCGCGATCGTGCTGCACGGGCCGTTCGCGACGGTTGCGCGGATTTCGTCGCCCGACTTGCTGATGGACGGCTATCGACAACGAGCGCGGTCGCTGCGTTCGAGTTCGCTTATTTTGAAGGGCAATACCGTCGGGTGCTGAAGGCTGAACCGGCTCTGGGCCGCTTCGATGGCGTCGCCCACGGCCATATTGTCCGCGAGTTCGCCGAGCTTGACCGCCTGCGTATCGCAGCGGCGGCAGGCGAAGTCGTTCAGGCTCACCACCAGAATGTTCCTCGAAGAGACAGTGGTTCGATTGGCCCACTCGGGGTGCTTCGGGGGGAAATTCAGAAGAAGAAGGGTCACATGGCCCTGCGAAAGCTGGTCGAACGCGCGGCACCTGCGCTCACCGCCCTGAAGCCAGTCTTCATGATGAGCCCGTTGTCGGTCGCGCAGTTCCTGCCGCCCGGTGCACTTGAGTTCGACCTGCTCGTGATGGACGAAGCGAGCCAGATTCAGCCGGTCGACGCCCTCGGTGCGGTGGCTCGTGCGAAGCAGGTGGTTGTGGTCGGTGACCCTCGTCAGCTACCGCCAACCAGTTTCTTTGCCAAGCTCACCAGTGGCGATGAAGACATTGACGAGGATGAGCCAACGAAGGTCAGCGACGTTGAAAGCATCCTTGGGCTGTTTACCGCACGCGGCCTGCCTATGCGCATGCTCCGCTGGCATTACCGTAGTCGCCACCAGTCGCTCATTGCAGTCAGCAACCGCCAGTTCTATGAAAACAAGCTATTCATCGTGCCTAGCCCCTGGACTCAGGAGGGTGGGCGTGGCCTGCGCTTCCACCATGTTCGGGATGGCGTCTTCGGTTCACCGGTAAAGAGCGTCAACGGGCCAGAGGCCAAGGTAGTCGCTGAGGCTATCGTCCAGCACGCCCGTATGCATCCGAATCTGTCGTTGGGTGTAGCAGCGTTCTCCGCGTCGCAAAGCCGTGCCATCTTCGACGAGCTTGAAGTACTCCGCCGTGGTTTGCCAGCGGAGGTGGAGGCGTTCTTCAACCGCCGCAACAGTGAGCCTTTCTTCATCAAGAACCTTGAAAACGTTCAGGGTGACGAGCGGGATGTCATCTTCATCTCGGTTGGCTATGGACCGACCGTACCAGGCGGCAAAGTACCCATGCGTTTCGGGCCTCTCAATAACGAGGGCGGCGAGCGTCGCCTCAACGTGCTGATCAGCCGCGCCAAGCAGCGATGCGAGGTGTTCTCCTCAACGACCGATGAGCACATCGATCCTGCATTTTCCGCCAGCCGCAAAGGTATCGAGGCATTCCGTATCTTTCTCCGCTATGCCCGCACGGGAAAGCTCGACACGGCTGCCGTCACGGGACGGGACTTTGATTCCATATTTGAAGAGCAGGTTGCCTCGGCTCTCGAATCTCGCGGATACAGTGTCCAGCGTCAGGTGGGCTTGGCTGGGTTCTTTATCGACCTTGCGGTGACTGATCCGGAGCGCCCGGGTCGCTTCCTCCTGGGCATCGAGTGCGATGGCGCGTCGTATCATAGCGCCCAGTCCGCCCGGGACCGTGACCGTCTTCGCCAGCAGGTTTTGCTCGATCATGGCTGGAACCTCCACCGTATCTGGAGCACCGATTGGTTCCAGCGTCCACAAGAGCAACTCGACCTTGTCTGCCGGCAGATCGATGCGGCTCGTGCTGCGTTCGACGAGCGCGTAGTCGAGGAGGTCCTTTCAAAAGAGCAGGCTGTCGATGCAGCTGCCATCGAACGGGAGCTGAGGACGGAAGACGGTGATTTCACCTTCGAACCGTATGTCGAAGCGAACCCACAGCGGCCAACACATCGTTCGGAAGAAATCCACGATACCCCGACCGGCGTTCTTACCGAGATTGCGGTTAATGTTGTGCGTATAGAGGGACCCGTGCATACCGATGAGGTCGTGTCCCGTATCCGTGACGCCTGGGGCGCCAAGCGAGCTGGTAGCCGGATTCAGGACGCCGTCGAAAGGGCCATCGATGTGGCTGTCCGCCAGAACTCTGTGGTGCGTGACGGCGTTTGGCTCGCCATGGCCAGCGCGCCTGTCGTTCCACGCGATCGTTCGCAGGTATCTTCACTGGCGCTCCGCCGGGCGGAGTATCTACCGGAGGCAGAACTTGCAGAGGCCATCGTCATCGTCGTAGCGCGTAACTTTGGCGCGAACCGCGATCAGGTCATCGAACGCGTTGCGCGCGCCATCGGCATCCGAGCTATCTCGGCTTCGGTACGAGAACGTGTGGCGGCGATGGTCGAGCACGTCGTCGCCTGTGGTCGTTTGGTTGATGAAGAAGGCCTCCTGAAAGTTCCGGAGTAGCTATTTTCTTGGGGGCGTCCTGACCGGTCCTAGAGTGTCATAAGACATTTGCGGTCGGTGAGGCGTCTGGCGACACGATGAGGACTGCTGGGCAGACCGTTATTTAGCGTGGAAATCTGAGCATCAGCCTTTCGTATGCGTAACCTCTTACAGGCACAACTTAAGGTAGGGATAATGACAGTAGTGGAATATTGCGTTTTCTAGGGATGGTCTGAAGCACGCGACTATTCAGGCGTGAATACCCAAGTCAAGGTGAAATTTACTTGAGTGGGGACAGCAAATCAAAAACGGCCCGAAAAAACGCTTTTCAAACCCGTTTTTTGCCTTGCAGAAGGGCCATCGGGCCCATTTGTCTCATGGCGGACGCACCTGTCCTGCCATGTCCAATAAACGTCGCCGCGACATCCATAGGTTCGACAAGGCAAACAAAGTGGTTCTATGTGCATGGTTCTTGGCCAGCCCGCGAAATCTCACCTTGACAGTATGGGCTCAACAGTTGATTGAGTGAGCACAACGTGCTAGCTCACTGCTTTGGGATTCTTAAGCTTCGGTATTCCCCGAATTTTGACCCAGTCTGACTACCTTTTTGGATGCTGTGGCGTTTTTATACGCCCTCATCTGACCTGTCATCAAATTTTTGGATCGCTTGCTGTTCAGCTTATAAATTATTGGTACGGCACCTTGGTTGGGATGCGAATACAGGTCGAACAAGAACTGATCTTTTTTGATATGAAATTCGAGATGGTTATAGTTGAAGAAAATTGTGCCGTCTTTCAGGCGCGTGGGGAAAGTTGTTGTCCAAATATCAGTCGGTGGTGAAACACTAACCTCCAAATAGTAGCCTGCTGGGAAGTTAGGTGCGCCGTCCGACAGTAAATAGTCCTTGATGGCAAGAGAGTCTTCTTCTGGCAAGGATATAGAATTGTAGTTTGGCCAGCCCTCTTGCGATGCTCTCCAGATGATGCTGAGCGCAAGGTAGTATATTTTCTTCGATTCTAGGCCTGGAACATCTTTAGCATAGAGGCTTGAGTCTTTAAGTCCCTTGAGATGATCATATATGATGGGCATTTCATTTGGTCTGGGCGCGATCAGCTTTGCGCAGTAGTCCTCTCCGTATGTGGAGAAACGGCGTTCGCAGTTTTTACCAAGCAGATACTGCGTCACCTGACGTCCGAGATTGTTAAGGCGATTGTCGTCCGTCTTGAACTGAGTTTTTGTCCCCTTTTTCTTCATTCGATCTATGTATTTATAAAAGTGCTTTGGCAAGAGATGGCTGTCTTGTAAATCATGCTCATCGTTGCAAAGCGCACATAATTTCTCGTTTTCAGCCATCTTGAATCCTCAATCATGCTCGTATGGTGGTGATGTCGGAGAGTCAATCGGCTGCATGTTCAACGTTCAGCTGAAAGCCTCAGGCCAGTCTATCGACTCACAGAGAGTCCGGTCGGAGCTATCCTCATCAATAGTCTGCTCGGCCTTAGGCTGGGGGCATCCTTTTGAAACCATCCAAAGCATGCCCTCAAATATGCCCCCGAATGTAGCAATCCACTGGAATTGAATGGATCTCCATGGTCTATGAAAAGGTAGAAATGATCAGCTGAACGGCCTGCCTGCCGACCCCTACAGACTATCCGGATCCCCAAAAAACATCTGAATCCGCGACCTCAACCAACGCTCTCCCGGGTCATTATCCTGCGCGCCCCTCCAGGCCATGTGCAGTTCGAACGTGCGGGTTTCAATCGGCAGGTCTTCAGACCGAACGCCCCCAGCGGCTGTTAGTACCTGCGCGGCATAGTCAGGCACGGTGGCGATGATGTCGGTGCCGGTCAGCAGTGTCGCCAGGCCATTGAACTGTGGTACGGCGAGGACGACGTGGCGTTTGCGGTCGATTTTTTCCAGGTGCTCGTCAATGAACCCGCTCAGGTCGCCGGCGAAGGAGACCAGTGCGTGGGGGCGGGCGCAGAAGTCGTCGAGGCTCAAGGGGCCGGGTATCGAGTCGGCGCGCAACAATTGCGGCTTGCTCCTGCGCAGAACCTTGCGCTTGGCGTTTGCAGGCAGGTCCTGGGTGTAGCTGACGCCGACCGAGATTTCACCCGAGGCCAGCAATGGCGGCATGAGGATGTAATTGACGCGTCTGACCACCAGCACAATCCCCGGAGCTTCAGAGCGCAGGCGTTTGAGCAGGGTGGGCAGCAAGGCAAACTCGACGTCGTCCGACAAACCGATACGGAACACCGAAGTGCTGGTGGCCGGGTCGAACTCTGAAGCACGGCTGACCGCTGTCGAGATGGAGTCGAGTGCCGGGGAAAGCAGGCCGAATATTTCTGTGGCGCGGGCGGTGGGCTCCATGCTCCGTCCGGTACGCACGAACAGTGGGTCGTCGAACAGGCCACGCAGACGAGAAAGTGCTGCGCTGATGGCTGGCTGGCCCAGAAACAGCTTTTCCGCCGCACGCGTAACGCTGCGCTCATGCATCAGGGTTTCGAAAACGATGAGCAGATTGAGGTCGACGCGACGCAGGTCGTTACGATTCATGCGGAATATCTCGGGCCATTTGTCGGTTGGGACGTGAGCAGGGTGCGATAGTACGAGCAAATGCGGGTCTGGCGCAGGGAAAATTAATGGCAAGGCCACGGAATGTCCACATGGCTTGCAATGTCTCGTCGACATGCGAACAATGGCGGCCATTACGCATCGTGGCTTCCAGACGCTTTCTGGCTGCGACATGCAGCTCACAGGACACAATCGATGACAGGCATGTCGACTATCAATAGCCACCGATAGTGTTCCCGGCAATGCCCGGATAAAGTTTGTGGCATCAAGGTTTACCAGGCGAGGTTCTAAATGTCCCGCACGATCCGTTTTCACCAGTTTGGCCCGGCCGAGGTGCTCAAGCTCGAAGAGCATCCTGTCGCGTCGCCTGTTACCGGCGAGGTGCAGGTGCGCGTCCAGGCCATCGGTGTCAGCTGGTACGACGTTCTCTGGCGACAAAATCTCGCGTCTACCCAGGCCCGGCTGCCTGCTGGCCTGGGTTATGAGATGGCTGGCGTGGTGACTGCGCTGGGCGATGGGGTCGACGATTTGCAAGTTGGCGACAAGGTCGCCAGCTTTCCGGCAGCCGATGCCAACCAGCACCCGGTCTATGGCGAAACCATCGTATTGCCGCGTCGGGCATTGACTCGCTACCCGGATGTGCTTTCGCCGGTCGAGGCCAGCGTGCATTACACACCGTATCTGGTGGCGTACTTTGCCTATGTTGACCTGGCGCGTATCAAGTCCGGGCAAACCGTGCTGGTCACCGACGCCAGCCACTGTTCCGGTCCTGCTTTCGTGCAGTTGGGCAAGGCGCTGGGCGTTCGGGTGATCGCCGCGACCAAGACCGAAGATGCCCGTGAGTATTTACAGTCTCTGGGTGCCGACAAGGTGGTGGTCACCGAAGAGCAGGACTTGCTGATGGCGATCAGCAAGTACACCGAAAACCGTGGTGTCGATGCTGTTTTCGATGGCCTCGGTGGCCCGCAGATGTCGATCATGGGTGATGTGCTCGCGCCACGCGGCAGCCTTGTGTTGTATGGCCTGCAAGGCGGTAATCAGACGCCGTTCCCGGCCTGCGCTGCGTTCCAGAAAAACATTCAGTTCTACGTGCACTGCCTGGGCAATTTCACCGGCAAGCCTGAACTGGGTATTACTCAGGATGAGGCTGCACTGCAACGCGCCTTGCAGCAGATCAATCAAATGACCGCCGACAAGGTACTTGCGCCGTTGCAGACACGCAGCTTCCCGTTCGAGCAGGTGGTGCAGGCGCACCGTTACATGGACGTCTGCCCGATTGGTGGGCGTGCGGTGCTGGAAGTCGAGTCGGTCTAATATTTTTTTGCCCTGTAATAAAAAAGCCCTCCGTTCTGGAGGGCTTTTGCATTCAGGAGTTTGGCGTTTCCTGCTCCTTCAATAATTGCTTGATGGATGACGCGAACTGACTGCCACCCTCTGCGGCGGTGTAGACGATGTGCAGTTGAATGTCGGTAACTGCAGCTTTGTTGTCTTTTCCTATGAATTGCTTCACAACTTCTGCATCTGGAAATTCCAGCGTCCAGTTCGATATCGCGCCTGTCCCTTCAAAAGGCAAATAGCGCCCATCGTCGAACATCAGCTCGCACAGCCAAGCTTCGCTGCCTATGCCCCGGCCGTCGTCCGACAGGCTGGAAGACAGCGCGATTTGCTGTTGCGCGCGCAGATTGGTCTTGAGGTACGGGTTGGACTTGCGTGTTCCGTACAAAAGCCTGGCGGCTTCGATATCCGGTCTGACCAGCGTGGTGCTGCCGGTCTGGTTAAGCACAGCGCAGAGGTTCTGCAAGCCGTCCGGATCACTGGATTGCAACTTGAAGGACACCGACACATGCTTGAGTTGGCGCAGATAGTGCCCGGGGTAATTACGATCAAAGTCAGCTGCTTTCAAGGAGAACATGAGCGGCTTGATGCTCAGTTCCTGCAAAGCTTTAAGCCACTTGCTGTCTTCAATGATCTCCATTTGGGATTTGAGCGAAATGGTTTTGCGAATGTTCATCCGCCGTTCGGAACCCTGCAGGTAGGCAGCCTCCATTTCCAGCACATCCAGTTGCAACGACTCTCCGGCCAGCATGCCACGGAAGTTGTCATTCCAGCCGCTGGTACGAATGAACTGCGGACGTTCGTAGTCACCCATTTCGTAGCGCCAGGCACCCTCGAGGGCAAGGCACATTGAAAGTACCGCATCGTAGGCCGGAGCGTAGATGGCAGCCATCCGTGCGACCAGCCAGTTGTAGGTAGGAAGGATGGTAAAACCGTTAGTCATGGAAACATAGGCCTCCTGCAATGCGACACGCTGAGCCTTGGCTTCTTCAACGCTGATTTTTGCTGCCTTGATAAGGATGTCCTGCTCGACAATCTGATGCTCAATAGTCTCTTGTTCATATTGAGCCAGATCGATTTCAAGGTTCCATTCCCGCGATCTGCGCTCGTATTCGGCTTCTGTGCTCAACCTGGCTGATAGATCGGCAAGTGACTGGCCCGTGATATGAGCGATAGCAATACCGGCACGTACTGGGGCAGAGTAAGAGTGCCCACCACTTGCAAGACCGAAGATGGTAGGCAACGCGCCAAGTGTTCCTGCGACGACTTCGGGTACTGAGACAGCGGATTGCATAGCTGACGAGAGGGTCTTGTACGTCATGGCAGCAGATTCAAGTGGGGTCCGCTCTTCGTTGAACTGACTCAAATAAAAGGAATGTCTTCGTTGTGCCGATTGGGTACTGGTGATCAGTGTCTGCCTGGCTGCCAGTGCAGCGTTCAGTGCTTCGGTCTGGAGCGTGACAGTGAAATCGGCGAGCTTGATCTGTTGCTCTTGCAATTGTACCGCCAGCGTCAGGTTTCCTTGTCTTTCCATAAGCAGTATGGCGTGACGACCCATTTCAATCAGCCTGTTGATAGCCTGCTGTACTTGAAACAGCTGTGCACGAAAGCGATAAGGCGGTATCAGGGCGGTGTCGCTGTTAAAGGTGGTGCGCAACCCGCTGCTTTTGCCTGACGTCTGTGCGAATGAATCCTCAGTTGCATAGAGAGGCAGGGTGGGAATGATTTTGCCGTCAAGTGTCAAGCCGTGTCGGAGGTTGAACAGGCGCTGATCGACCGTCTTGCGCAGATCGGTTAGGTGAGCGTTGAGCGGTTTACGGAACGCACCTTCGGTTACGTCTTTGAGTGGCTGTGCCGTCCAGTTGTCCACTCCCGACGTTTGGGTAATCGGTCCGATCAATTTGAGTGCTTGTTGATAGCTGAGCCAGGCCTGGGTGAGGCTGTCTCGCGTCAGTTGTCGATAATAGTGATCGCCCTCGCGCTGCCAATGCTCTACCAAAAAAAGGAACACGGCCTGCCGATAATGACGGGACGAGGTGAAGGCCCGTGTCGCCGGGTCAACAGAGTCGTCAAGTTGCGACGTGCCTGTGCTGATGTCGGCAAGCGGACGAGTGCTCCATAGTGCTGGTTGGCCTTGTTCGCCCTGTCCGATACGGTACGGGTCAAAGAGGTGCTCAGTACACCAGCTCAACGCCTCCTGAAACTGTTTTTCCTCGCTGAGGCGCGAGGCAACCAGAAACGGCAGATGCATGAACAATTCGCGGAAGTAGCGCCCGTTAGCGCCATGAAAATCCACCGGTACCGTATTTTCTGTTTTGATGGCAGGCTCCAAAAGCATCTGGGTATCCCATGCCAGCACGCGATCGACCGACTGCGTGGCCCGGCTGACCAGTTGCTTGCCGAACAGAGTGTTAAGCCGGATGGTGCTGAAAGGGAGGTCTTGCATACCAGTGAGTTGCAGGTAAAGGGCCTGTTCCGGGGTGCGGGTGATTTTGCAGTCCCATTGAGTGGACGTTCGAGACGAGACTATTGTGACTTCGTGGAGTTGATTGACCGCCCAGTGGTTCACCCCCACCAACCCCACTTGATAAGTACCAGGTGAGATCTCATCAAGATCTGCTTCGATAAACGCATCCCCATTGGCGACTACCTCTTTTCTGGCACGCTCTACGAACGTTTCGTCAGCGGCAGTTTTGGTAAGGATTTTCAGCTGTATGGAGGCAAAGGCGGCATCACCCTGAAGGGCAGACGATGCGCCGTTGGGCAGCGGTATTTGCTGCAAAAAGTTGAATGAAATACGTAAGGTTTTGTTCAGTGGTCTTTTTACATAAGTCGATAGCGTGCTTGGCGACGCCTTGACTGGAACGAAGGTGACAGGATGGTTGCGGGTGGCGTATCCGAATGCTCCTGGGGTTCCCACTTCAGACGTGAAAATTAATGTGGCAGTTAGATTTCCGTTTGTTGATGTGGTTTTGAGATCCAAGGTTTTTATGTGTTCAATCAAATATTCGGGTGTTTTTATTGTGTTGTTTTTTCTGAAAAAACCAGAGAAAATTTTTGTGATTAAATTGCCTGCTGCGTTGCCTGTACGGCCATTTAGTGAGTCGAGCATTGTTTTTAAGACGGCCTTGATTTGTTTTGTAGTGGGTGATGATATGCCCATGATGTTGAGTATTTTGGTAAGGTAGAGTTCAAGTCCGGTATCATGCTGAAAGTCTTGCATGGCGAGTGCTTCAATAGAGTTTACCTGTGACGTGTTTTTCATAAGAAACACTGAGATAGGGTCTTCAGTGTTATTCAGGTTTGTTGTAGGTTTCACAGGGAAACCGCTTTCAGGAAGTTGAAACTCAAGCTTGGAGGATTGGCTGGATAAGACGTCACCTGCGTACACGTGCTGAATCCTTCGAGCGTCTTTGTACTCAGCATAAAATGCAGGAAAAAGTTTGCTTTCGTTGCCGTCTTCGTTTACGTGCTCTTCGCCTATCACTTTTTCATCAATCAACAACAAATCACGCACCTGAACAAAAAAATCATAATCTTTTGTTCCTAGCGCATCCTTCTTTTTGCCTGGTAATTTTGGCTGACCTTTTACAGGGTTCTCTCTTTCAGGCTTGTCTTCTGTCGTTGCATCATAAAGCAGCGCGATCAACCAAGGGTCGTTCTCTCGCTTACCATGTTTATCTACAACGGTAATCAGCCCAGGCTTGTAAGTGTCGTCCTTGAGGTAATTGTTGTTTTCATCCGGTAGTCGCATGCCATCCTTTGTCCCGTCGAGAGCCAACAACTCATTCGCCGGGCTCCATAACCCGTCTATCTGCTTGTAGCAGTAGTACACGGTAATCTTTCTGAACTTTGTAGGTGTCTGCTTCGTTTCGTCTGCGCTGGGGATCGGAGAGGTCGAGCGTTCGACCCAGATCACATAGGGGCGTCCGGCTATGATAATCGGACGAATTACGTCCAGTGTTTGCCCATCTTCGGTTGATGTCTGAACTATCTGCCCACTGATGGGCAAGCCGATTTTTTCCCATTCGCTCCAGGCGAGGGGGCTGAGTTGACCTTTGTCATCACGCTGGCTGATATCCAGCGAGCGCCAATAGTATTCAGTCGGCTCAACGTTGGTTTTGCCGATGAAATGGTAGGTGTCACGTACCGGGTCAAAGCCATCCATATAGCCACTGACCACTTGCAGGTTGCTGACCTGCTCGAACTTGCCGATATAGTTGGCCACCGCCAGTTGAACCATATCACTGGTCAGTTTGCCCTGATTCAGTTCGTTTTCCAGCTCAACAAATGGCTGGCTTTTACCGGGCCGCAGGCTTGGTTGAATAAGGTTTTCCGGATGGTTGAGCTGCTGATGCCAGCTCCGCCAGCGCGCGTATTGATTGCAGTATCGACGCCATTCGTCGTCCGCTTCGGCGATGATGTTCCTCGCGGCGGCTTCATAGCCCGGTTCCAGATGCGAAAAAAACCGGCTCAGGTAATGCTGCACACTGGCCGTTGCATGCGCCACCCGGCTGGTCATGACCTCGTCGGAAACCTGTACGTCAGTCAGCAGCAGGTTGGACAGATCGTCGGCGTCGGCAGCAGTGGAAAACCTGTAGTCAGGCGTGTTGGGCAAGTTGATCAGCAGGTAGCCAACCAGTGCATCTCGCCACGCTTCGTTGAGCGGAATATTGATAGCGTGCTGCTCGGCCTCATCACAACTTGCGAACAACAGCGTGGCAAGTGACTGAACCTGTCCATAGGATGATTTTGCATCCAGTGCAGTCAATGCGATAAGCGACTGGCATGACAGCCCTGTCTTCTGGCAAAGCAACTGTAAGCGCAGGACCTGATCGACATCGGCGACATTGAAAGCTCTCTTCTGAATCGGTTTGGCTTCAGCTACTTCTTTGGGTGCCGTGTTCAGCAGCCCATTTAAAGGGTCCCCGGTTCGCGTGCGGTCAGTAAAGCCGAGAATCTGACCTTTAAATTTTAAGAGTTTGCCACTTTTCTTCAGGTACTCAGCTCTTTCCTTATTTTGCGAATAGACTTCAGTGAACTCATCCGGACTAACGATCAGCGGTCCAGGGTTATCGCTTAAAAATTTTTGAAACGACATGAATATCGGCTTTATCCCTGAATACACATTGTTGATGTCCAGGGTCCAATAATAGTTTTGTGCAATATATGAGACTCCTCCATTCCCGTTGACGGTGTCTCTGGAGCTCTTGTCCAGGCTGGCGAGGTAATCGGCAAATGTCTTACGATCTGGTTTGACGATAACTTTGGTGGCCTCTGGCGCAGGCTTTGGCTCCGGCAGATACGTAGTCCCCACGGCACATAGCGTTTCTTCAGCGTTCCAGCCAATCAACTTCGCCAGTCGCTCTGCCGCTTCAAGTCCTGTTGACTCGTCCCCATCGCTGTTGATGGCCTGCAGATAATCCAGAACATCGGACTCCTGATAGCCAGTCTCCTGAGCGCGTTTGACCCAATTGCCAAGGCATGAAAGCTGGTAGCACAGGTCAAGGCTTGATCCCGACTCGTCCAAGGCCATTTGCTCAGGGTATTCCAGTAGCAACTCAAGCCCGGCGGGGCTGAGGTTGAAGCGCATGATCAGTTCGGCATGGCGTTTTAGCTCTGACCACATGACGAATGCGCTTTTGCTGAACGTGTTCTGGCTGCCCGCCTGAATTGCGTTGTTTTTTATTTCATTGAGCAAGGTGGCGGTACTGATGTCGAGCCAGC
This sequence comes from Pseudomonas savastanoi, assembly GCF_020917325.1. Classification (NCBI taxonomy): domain Bacteria; kingdom Pseudomonadati; phylum Pseudomonadota; class Gammaproteobacteria; order Pseudomonadales; family Pseudomonadaceae; genus Pseudomonas; species Pseudomonas savastanoi. The sequence goes on along the minus strand of NZ_CP076652.1, from coordinate 3,312,135 downwards.
GCAACAGGAGCAATACGTGCTGTTCACTCAATATCGATCGACCAGGCTGATTGCTATTGCCTGACAGCGCCGCCCCCAACGACTTGATAACATCTTCCTGAGCGATCAGCGCCCCATTGATCTGCGCGGCGAAGGCCTCACCGGTTTTGAGGTAGGCATCTACATCCAGTGCATCACTCTGTGCTAACGCGCCCGCCAGACAGATTGAAATCTGAGCATTGATCGCCGCCAAGCGGTCCTGGCCCTGGAATACGGGAATTGCCTTGACCCAGCCATCTGTGTCAATCAGAGGGTTGAAAAGCTGCAGCCAGGTATTCTTGTCGTCCTTGAGTGCAACCTGCTGCACAGCGGCCAATGATGCAAGTCTGGCTTCTGTCAGCGATGATTTGCCCAGCCGATCTGCAGATTCCGTGATCAATTCCAGCCAGTCGGCCGGAGCGGGGAGCGTTTTCGCCTCGATATCCGGCGTGGGCGTCAGCAGCAACGCCAGTAGATCCAGACCGATGTTTTGCAGCCTCGCCCACTGAGTGAGGTTCACCGCAGCCATTATCACGTCGAGGATGTCCGGCTGATCGTCTTTATCAAGAAGCGTCGGTGCGCCAGCCAGTTGCTTGAGCAGGTCGTCGTTGCCGATGAACAGCAGCGACATCAGACCGGCCCCGGCCTGCGGCGATAGCCTCAACAGGCGCGGCAGGTAAACCTGACGATATAATGCAGAAAACAAGGTCAGTGATCGTTTGGGCAGTTTTGCCGGGGCGCCTTTTGCGGCGGGTTGCTGGAATCGCTGTGTAGTTGCAACGAAATCTCTGGCGGTCTGTTCGTCGATCTTCAATGCGTAGCACATCTGCGCCAGCGTAGCCTGGCCCGCGTCGGTATCCAGATCGAACTCAGCGTCATCGAATATCACTCGGGTCTGATTGCTGTCGTTACCGTTGGCGGCCTGCGCACCCAATACGGTATCCAGAGCGGGCAATGCCTGACCCACCGAATATACCGGCAACGCGCCAAGCATGGTCGCAAACTGCCATGCGCTGACCTTGAAATCACGATGCAGGTAACGGAACACGCTGATTGCTCGCAACGTGTTGGCGGTAAAGTGGAAATCTTTGGTTTGACCTTCTGCACGCAAGGCGGACATTACCAGCGTATCGACGTCAGCGAACGGCATGCCGAGGAAGTGCTGCAAGTGAATGAGCTTGTGCAGGCGGGCGAAATGGCTGGCGCTGACGTTGGTCAGTTGCTGGCCTGACGAGCTGTCAGCGGGCACTGTAATGGCGATTGCCGGGCTGCTGGCATTGTTGATAAACGAGGCACCGTAAACCTGACTGGCTGCAACCTCTGTTTGCGATGCGACAGGGAGGTGTTCGGAACGTTTTACCGTGGTGCTGAAGCCGGTCTGCTTTCCATCGTCCGTACTTTTGAGGGCAAGCAGGTCGTAAAGGTCCTGTTCGCTCAGTCCGGTCTGGTGGCGAAACAGGGCTACATCGCTGATCGCCAGCAGAGCCTCGGTTGCGCTACCGGCTACGCCGTAGGCAGTTTTGAAAAAATCGGCTTTTGCCGCAGTCTCATTGTCCAGCAGCAGTGTGTGCAGGGACGGGTCAAGGCCGCTGCCCGAGAGTATGGCCGCGCGCAGGTCTTTCTGGCGGAAATTCTGGTAGCAGAAGTTGGGATAATCATAAGACGCAAGCTTGTGCACATCGAACAGCGTGATGCCCTTCTGCTCAAGCACCGCCCGCATTTGCTGGAAAGCCAGATGGAATGGCAGCGTTGCATGACTGCCCGATGCGGCGATGGCATTCGGCAATGGTGTAATGCCGGCCAGCATCTGCGCGGGATGAGCGAGTATATCGATCACCAGTTTTAGCGCGGATACGGTCTGGTGGGCGCTGGTTTCGTCAAGCAGCAGATCGCCCAGCGCAGGGCGTCGGACACCGAGTTTGATGGCCTTGTTGTCGGCCATTATTTCCAGCTTGATGGCTCGTTGATACAGATCGCTCAGGTAGGCGAGAGGCCCGTCGCTGGAATCCAGTGCGCCCGCGGAGGTGGTGTGCGCTAGGTTTTCCGGAAACAGACTGGCGTAGGTAGGGGATGAGCTGTTGTCGAATAAGGCGAATGGCATGGCCATGGTTGTACGTCCTTGTTGGGTTTGAAAACTCCTTGTGCGTCTTTAATGCAGAGCGCATTGATCAAGCTTAGGACAGAGTGGGTCGATGTCGGTGAGTGCCGCTTAGAACCTTTGGCGATGATCGAGACAATTGAATGCCGGCTGTGTGATATTTCACCTCGACAATGCCGCGTCGGGCACGATGCTCTTTATGGCTTCATTGAAAGTACCGGTTCAGTTTCGCTGAACGAAGGTAAATATGGAGCTGTGGGCGACATGAGTATTAAAGTTTAATCAATCTGTCAGAATGCGCACAATGCCACTGGTGTTTCCTACAGGGCAGGGTAAAAGCATCATTGCATGTCGATACGCTCTTGCTCGCCGGGAGCTTCCTATAGAGGGATCTGGCGTGGAGTATAATTGGCAAAATAATAAGTCCTTGGCTGCTGAATGAGTGAGGCGTTTAAACGCGTTGTCTAATACGGCCGCCTTATGTAAACATTCTGCGTTGTTTTCAAAAGAAAACTGTCTATTGTAATTGTTTTGAAGATATTGATAATGCGTCGGTAATTACCACTCAGGGAATGAGTCATGCTCGACTATAAACTTGGTTGTCAGCTTGATGTTCAATGTTCTGCCTGCACCGTGTCGCGTCTTGAGCGACAGGCAGGTGACACACAATGAGTTCTATCCACGAACAGGCAATGAATTACGTCTATCAGCAAGTTCTGCAACGTTTGCTGGGGTATTTCACCCGTGCGGAACGCACTGCGTTGCAGTTGTTGATTCAGCGATTGATTGTCGCGGCTGGCGGGATCGAGCGAATTTCCGGTTTCAAGGTGCTGGTGGCGTTCGGCGGAGGCAAGGACAGTGCCTACACGCTGGCCTTTTTGCGCGCCGCCCAGTTGAGCATTGCCTGTCGATCGCCCGGTACGTTCAATTTGCGGGTTGCCAACCGACGTCACGCGGGCATGACACCCGCAGTGATGGATAACATCAACCGCACCTATTCAGCATTGTTTCTGTATGACGACCCGCGCGTCGAAACGCTGGTGATCGACAACCAGTACACCCAGGCCTTCGAGCCGGATCTGCCTTTCTCCAGCGCAGGGCGCGAGCAGAATCGCCTGGACATGCTGCTGGGTGGACACCTGTCCGCAGGTGACGCCCGCACCACGTTTTGTAATACCTGCTACCTGGGGCTGGCAGAATTTCTGGGGCGTGCGTTGAGCTGGGGTAACGGTGTCGATGCTGTGGTCAGCGGCGATTCACGCAGAGAGCAGCGGCAGTATGCGACGTGGATCATGCGCCTGGCCCAGCGTACCGGGCAGTACACGGGTAGTTGGGGCAGCCAGACGCTGACCGGCGTACTCAAGGTCATCGACACGATCGGCCAGGCGTATTACCACGAACTGTACGGGGACGGCGAAGACAGCCCGCGGACAAACCGATCCATATCGGTCCCTGAAAAAGCCAACGCGCCAGCCTTTATCACCATCGCCGATCTGGTCAGCTGCAAGGCGGATGAGCACTGGAACCTGCTGACCGAATTTCTTGATTTCCGCTTCGATGATCTGTCGTTCGGCTTCAGTGAGTCCGATTGCGCCAATCCTTTGCTGATGGCTCATATGCGGGGCCTGACTGCGCAGTACCTGCAAGAGCGCAATTATGCCGACGGGATAGCCGAATACCTTGAATTGGCAACATCGCTGATGCGCAGAAAGCAGATGCCGCCGCGATTGATCGATCAGGCGCTCAGCGCTTATGCCGGGCGGGCGCAAATCGAAACGCGTCGAGAGCTGGCTTCAGGCTTCGCTCAGGAGGGGTTTGGTCTGAACGAGACTCAACTGGTCTGCATGCTGTTCTCGCCATTCGTCAATCAGGGCGATGGCCTGGAATCATTTCTGCGCCGTTGCCATCCCGGCATGCTGGTGGCACTGCCGGATCTGCACAAGGCGCTGTCAGGCTCGACGGCCCCGGATCAAGTGATGCAGTGGTTGGTGGATATCAGCGGACTGAACCTCAAATCGCTGCAAAACCTCTACGGCAAACAACGGGTGAACTTCGATGACCCGCATTCGATCATCGCCAGAATTCGCGCTGCCGATCCTGACAAACGCCGAATCATGACCGTTGACCCGGCGACCGGTCAGGCAGTGGTCGAGATGCTTTCCGGGCGCTGAACCGGTTTCGGATCATGGCTGCTGTCGGCAACCGGCACCAGTCATGTCGCGACTTTCTAAAGCCTGGTCTGGCTGAGCGGCGGATACCTGGATGAAAAACAACACGGATTTCGCCTATCAGGCGGTTTACCGCTACCTTGTGCGGCTGGTCGACCAGCAGCAAGGCGAGCTGGCGCTGAAGATGCCGTCACTGCGACAGCTGGCGCAGCGACTGAACGTATCGATATCCACGGTACAAAGCGCCTATTCGCTGCTGGAGAAGGAAGGGCGCGTCTATTCGCTTCCCAAGTCCGGCTATTACTCGGCACCGTGCAGCGGGAACAGGGAAGGGCGAGCATGCCCTGACAGCGATGGCGATCTGTTGCACGTACTGTGCGATAACGCCCGTCGCCCGGGCATGTCGCTGCTGGGGTGCGATGAACCGACCCTTCTGCATGCACAGGAAAGTCCGCTGCCGGCAATGGAGCAAGAACTGGTTCGCCGTTACCCGCGCCTGCGGGAGCCAGGTTTTCAGCCGTTCGGCGAGCCAGAGCTGCGCACCGCGCTGGCAGCCCGCTATACCCGCGACGCGGAACACTGCTGGCACGCTGACAATGTCTATGTCGCCCCGGACCTGCATGGGGCGTTCAAGGCCGTTATCGAAACGTTGGGGTTGCGCGGCGCTGTGGTACTGGTGGAGTCGCCTTGCGCCTGGGCGTTGCTGCGCTTGCTGCAATCGGTCGACATCCGCGTTATCGAGCTGCCACTGGACGAGACCGGCAGCCTTGATCCTGCTCGACTCGATAGCCTGTTGCGCGACAATGATATCGGGCTTGCCGTGTTGCCTTCTTTACTGAACCCGGTGCGAGGCAGCATGCGCCCGCCGGGTAACAGCGAGGCCGTTGCGCAAGCGTTAAACCGCCACCAGGTCTGGGTGCTGGAAAATGACAGCCATGCGGGTGTGCAATTTGCTCACGAGCAGGTCCCTTTGCGCCACTGGGTTGACCCACAACGGCTGGTGATTATCGGCGCATTTGACAAGAGCCTTGGGCCTGAAGCTCCTTACGGCTACCTGCTGTGCAAAACCCTTGAGGTGCGCTGGCAGCAGTATTTCTGGCTGCGAGCATTCGAACTGCCGCCGATTCGTCAGCGAGCCATTGCCAGATTGTGCAGCAGTGGGCGTCTGGACAGGCAACTGGTGGCGTTGCGAGAAACGCTGGTCAGACGCATGCAGTCGATGACACAACAACTGGATGAACAGACGGGTGGAACGTTGCGTTATCAGGTACCCGAGGGCGGCTGTGGCGTCTGGGCCGAGAGCGTACACCCCGTGGACATGCGCCAGGTCTTCGACAGGCTACTGGCCCAGCGCATCGTCATTACTCCCGGCGAACTGTTCAGCCTGCAAAACCGCTATGGGCAGCATTTGTGGATCAGCTACGCCATCGACTGGAGCCAGGATCCGGCCGCGCGCCTGGGCGCGTTGGGAGAAGCGTTAGCACAGGCGCGTCTGCCCTAGACACTTACATCTCAGGCCGTCGATCCATTTATGTTTGCCAGACGTGATTCAAGGCTGTTAACTGGACGCCTGTCCAGTATTCACAACCTACGGCTTCCCAGCGCAGTGACCCCGACCGCCCCTGTAAAACCCGACTCCGAGCCAGCCCTCATCAGTGACTCGCCTGCACGTTATGTCGTGGCCGTGCGCGCACTGTGCGAGTTCACCGCCAAGGTCGGCGATCTTGACCTGCGCTTCACACCCTCGCCAACGGCTCAGGAAGGGATTGCCGGACACCGTACGGTCGCGTCGCGTCGTGGTGCTGACTACCAGGCCGAGCTCTCATTGAGTGGTGACTATCGCGAGCTGACGGTAAGGGGCAGGGCGGACGGGTACGACGCCGGTCGCAATCAATTGGAAGAAGTGAAGACCTATCGCGGCGAGCTGGATGCGATGCCTGCCAACCACCGTCAATTGCACTGGGCACAGGTGAAGGTCTACGGCTGGCTGCTTTGCCAGCGTCTGCAACTGGAGCAAGTGACGCTGGCACTGGTGTATTTCAACATTGTCAGCGAGCAGGAAACCCTGATTCGCGAGTCATTCAGTGCAACGACGCTGCAACAGTTCTTCGAGCAACAGTGCACGATATTCCTCGGCTGGGCGCAGCAGCAAATGGCGCATACGCAGGCGCTGCACAAGATGCTGGGCAGCCTGAAGTTCCCTCATGCGTCCTTTCGTACCGGGCAACGGGTGCTGGCCGAGTCGGTGTACAAGGCGGTGAGCACCGGCTGTTGTCTGATGGCTCAGGCACCCACGGGCATCGGCAAGACGGTGGGCACGCTGTTTCCATTGCTCAAGGCGGCGCCCGGTCAGCAGCTCGACAAGATTTTCTTTCTCACCGCCAAGACTCCCGGGCGTCGGTTGGCGCTGGATGCGCTTGAGGTCATCAATCATGGTGCGCCGGAGCTAAAGCTGCGGGTGCTGGAACTGGTGGCGCGGGACAAGGCCTGCGAGCATCTGGACAAGGCTTGTAACGGAGATTCCTGTCCACTGGCCAATGGCTTTTACGATCGTCTGCCAGAGGCGCGCGCCGCTGCACTTGAGTCGCCCTGGCTGAATCAGGCCAGCGTGCGCGAGGCCGCACTGCGGCATCAGGTCTGTCCGTATTACCTAAGTCAGGAACTGGCACGCTGGGCCGATGTGGTAATCGCTGACTACAATTATTACTTCGACCTCAGTGCGCTGCTGTTCGGCCTCGGCCAGCTCAATCAGTGGCGCGTGGCGGTGCTGGTCGACGAAGCGCACAACATGGTAGAGCGGGCCCGGCAGATGTACAGCGCCAGTCTTGATCAGAGCCAGTTGAAAGCCCTGATCCAGACGTCGCCCGAACCCGTTAAAAAAGCCTTGCAGCGTCTCGACCGGCAATGGAATGCGCTGCACAAAGTGCAGCCCGCTGCCTATCAGGCGTACTCGGCGGCACCGGAAAAACTCATCGGCAGCCTGAACCAGTGCATCTCGACCATTGGTGATCATTTCAACGAGCACCCGCAGACAGTGGATGGCACGTTGCAGGGTTTCTATCTGGAAGCCATCGGCTTTGCGCGCATCGCCGAGCTGTTCGACGAGCATTTTATATTCGACATCACCCGGCGCGAGGCGGGCGGCAAGCGCATTCTGTCGCGCCTCAGCCTGCGTAACGTGGTTCCAGCACGCTTCATCCGTCCGCGCCTGACCGCTGCGCGCAGCACCGTGCTGTTTTCCGCAACGCTCAACCCGCGGCATTACTATGCGGACCTGCTCGGGCTGCCGGTCAACACCGCGTGGATCGATGTGGAATCACCGTTTAATCACGACCAACTCGACGTGCGGATTGTCAGCCGTATTTCCACGCGTTTCACTCATCGTCAGGCTTCGCTGGCACCCATTGTCGAGCTGATGGCCGAGCAGTTCGAAGCGCGGCCGGGTAACTATCTGGCGTTTTTCAGCAGTTTTGAGTACCTGCAACAAGTGGCTGAACTGATGGCGCAGACTCATCCGCACATCACCCTCTGGCAGCAGGCGCGGGGCATGGGCGAGAGTGAGCGCCATGCTTTTCTCGACCGCTTTACCCTGAGCAGTCAGGGCATCGGTTTTGCCGTACTGGGTGGTGCCTTTGGTGAGGGCATCGACTTGCCGGGCGCGCGTTTGATCGGCGCATTCATCGCCACGCTGGGGCTGCCGCAGCTCAACCCGGTCAACGAACAGTTCAAGCTGCGCATGGCCGCATTGTTCGGTGCTGGCTACGACTACACCTATCTTTACCCCGGCGTGCAGAAGGTGGTGCAGGCAGCGGGGCGGGTGATCCGCAGCCAGAGTGATCGTGGCGTGGTGATGCTGATCGACGATCGTTTTGCCGAGCACAAGGTCAAGCAGCTGTTTCCGGCGTGGTGGCGGCCTGAAACGTCAACGGCCTAGGGATCGATACTCAAGCAGCGCTGTCGAACTGCCAGTAAACTGCCGCATCGATTATGTTTTTAGCTGCAGCAAGTCTTTATTTTTTCTCCGTATTTCATTTCTTCGTGGAGGTTGTATGAGTCTCAGTCCTTTCGCCGGCAAGCTGGCACCTGCGCAGTTACTGGTCGATATTCCGAGACTGGTCACGGCTTACTACACCGGTCAGCCTGATGCATCGGTGCCCACTCAACGCGTTGCGTTCGGCACTTCCGGGCACCGTGGCACGTCGTTCGATCTGGGCTTCAACGAGTGGCACGTGTTGGCTATCAGCCAGGCGATCTGCCTGTACCGTAAGGCAAATGGCATCGACGGCCCTTTGTTCCTTGGGGCTGATACCCATGCGCTGTCCACGCCAGCCGCCGCCACTGCTCTTGAAGTGCTGGCCGCCAACGGCGTTGAGGTGATGATCTCGCAAGGCGATGAATACACGCCAACCCCTGCCGTGTCTCACGCCATTATCTGTTACAACCGTGGCCGTACTTCGGGGCTGGCTGATGGCATCGTCATTACGCCGTCGCACAACCCGCCGCAAAGCGGTGGCTTCAAGTACAACCCGCCCAATGGCGGCCCGGCTGACAGTGATATCACCAAGTGGATCGAGAACAAGGCCAACGAACTGCTGGCCGGGAAAGTCACTGGCGTTTCACGCATCAGCCATGAAAAAGCGCTGTGTGCCGACACCACTCACCGCCATGATTACGTCAACACTTACGTAGCCGACCTGAAGAACGTCATCGATCTGGACGCTATTCGCGATTCGGGCCTGCGTCTCGGTGTCGACCCGCTGGGTGGGGCCGGGGTGAACTACTGGTCGGCGATTGGCGAGCATTACGGCCTGAATCTGGATGTGGTCAATAAATTTGTCGACCCTACGTTCCGTTTCATGACCGTTGACTGGGACGGCCAGATTCGTATGGACCCGTCTTCCAGCCATGCCATGCAGAGCCTGATCGGTCTCAAGGACCGTTATCAGGTGGCATTTGCCTGTGATCCGGACCACGACCGCCACGGCATCGTGACTCCGAGCGGTGGCCTGATGACGCCCAACAGCTACCTGGCGGTGTCCATCGACTACCTGTTCCAGAACCGTCCCGAGTGGCGCGCCGATGCAGCGGTCGGCAAGACCGTGGTCAGCAGCGGCATGATTGATCGTGTGGCTGCGCGCCTGGGCCGACGCCTGTACGAAGTGCCGGTCGGCTTCAAGTATTTCGCGGAGGGCCTGTTCGAGGGTTCGCTGGGCTTTGGCGGTGAAGAAAGCGCTGGTGCCTCGTTCCTGCGCCGCGACGGTACGGTCTGGACCACTGACAAGGACGGTCTGATTCCGGCCTTGCTGGCTGCGGAAATGACTGCCCGTACCGGTCGTGACCCGAGCGAAACGTACAAGACCATGACCGACGAGCTGGGCGAGCCGTTCTCGACCCGCGTCGACGCCAAGGCCAACCCGCAGCAGAAGGCGCTGCTGAGCAAGCTGTCGCCAGAGCAGGTGACTTCCACCGAGCTGGCGGGTGAGCCGATTCAGAAGGTGCTTAGCAACGCACCGGGTAATGATCAGGCGTTCGGTGGCGTGAAAGTCATGACCGAAAACGGCTGGTTTGCGGCACGCCCTTCAGGCACCGAGGACATCTACAAGATCTACGCCGAGAGTTTTGTCAGCGAAGATCACCTCAAGCGCCTGGTAGCAGAAGCTCAAGTGCTGGTGGACGGGGCGATTTCGCCGAAGTAATCACCGCTCTGGTCAACGCCCGAAAAACCTCGAACCTGACCCGGTTCGGGGTTTTTCAGCTTTTGACCTGTGGTTCAGTCGCGATAGAAGACCTGCACCAGGTGATAACCGAATTTGCTTTTGATCGGGCCGTGCACCACGCGTAGCGGCTTCTTGAAGATCACCTGATCGATGGCACCGACCATTTGCCCTGGCCGGACTTCGCCCAGATCGCCGCCACGTTTGCCGGACGGGCAGCTAGAATGCTTTTTAGCCAGCACGTCAAACGCCTCACCCTTGGCAATGCGCAGCTTGAGCTGTTCGGCCTCTTCGGCGGTCTTCACCAGAATATGGCGGGCTTGGGCTTTCATGTCGCAATATCACCTGCTGCAAAAGGCTGCCATTATGCCTGCACTTGCTGATCGACGCCCGCGCGTCACGCGTGCCGTCATGACGGTCGTCGTCTTTTTACTTCATTTTGTACGGTATTGATTATGGATTTTCCGGCGCTGTTGAAGATTCTGGCCAGTCAGGACGGATCGGACCTGTATCTTTCCACCGGAGCGCCGCCGTGCGCCAAGTTCAACGGCGTGCTCAAGCCGCTGGGCAGTGAAACCCTCAAGCCTGGCGAGGTGGCGTTGATTGCCCAGGGGCTGATGGACGAGGAGCAGAAGCTCGAATTCCTGCGCGAACTGGAGATGAACCTTGCCGTTTCGCTGGCGGGCATCGGCCGGTTCCGGATCAACATCTTCATGCAGCGTAACGAGGTGTCCATCGTCGCGCGGAATATCAAGCTGGATATTCCGCGTTTCGAGGACCTGTTCCTGCCACCCGTACTGCTCGACGTGATCATGGAAAAGCACGGTCTGGTGTTGTTCGTCGGTGCCACCGGTTCGGGCAAATCGACCTCGCTGGCGGCGCTGATCGATTACCGCAATCGCAACGCCAGCGGCCATATCATCACCATTGAAGACCCGGTCGAATTTATCCATCGGCACAAGAAGTCCATCGTCAACCAGCGCGAAGTGGGGGTCGATACCCGAAGCTTCCGCGCGGCGCTGAAGAACACGTTACGTCAGGCTCCGGATGTGATTCTGATCGGCGAAATTCGTGATCGCGAGACCATGGAGCATGCGCTGGCGTTTGCCGACACCGGCCACTTGGCGATCTCCACCCTGCATGCCAACAACGCCAACCAGGCGCTGGACCGGATCATCAACTTCTTCCCGGAAGAGCGTCGTGCGCAGTTGCTGCATGACCTGGGCAACAACCTCAAGGCGTTCGTCTCCCAGCGACTGGTCAGAACCCCGGACGGCAAACGCCGTGCAGCGGTGGAAGTGATGATGGGCACGCCGACCATTCGCGACCTGATTCAGCGCAACGAACTGACCGAGCTCAAGGGCATCATGGAGAAATCCGGCAGCCTCGGTATGCAGACCTTCGACACGGCGTTGTTCAATCTGGCCGTCGAGGGGGCGATCAGCGAGGAGGAGGCGCTGAAGAATGCCGACTCGCAGAACAACGTGCGTCTGCGCCTCAAACTGCACAGTGAAGGCGGAGTCGCCAGCCTGACGACGCCGCCCCCGGCCCCGACCGGCAGCAGCACGGCAAGTACCGCCGAGTGGGGGCTGGTCGATGACGACGCGCCGGGGCCGCAGGCGTAAATCGGTGAAGCTCCTGCGCTCCGGGCAGAAGCTTCGTTGTGGACCAGATTATTCAGGGCGCGCCGCCGCCAGCAATTCCTGTGTGTAGGAGTGCTGCGGTGAGTCGAACACATCATGGCTGGCGCCGCGTTCGACAACCTTGCCGTCCTTTACCACGATGACATCATGGGCGAGGGCCTTGACCACCGCCAGGTCATGACTGATGAACAGGTACGTCAGGCCGTGCTTTTCCTGAAGCTCGCGCAGCAGTGCGACGATTTGTTTCTGCACGGTGCGGTCCAGCGCCGAGGTAGGCTCGTCGAGCAGAATCAGCGCTGGTTTCAGCACCAGCGCCCGCGCAATGGCGATACGCTGACGTTGACCGCCGGAAAACTCATGGGGGTAGCGATGCCGGCTCTGCGGGTCGATGCCGACTTCTTCCAGTGCCCGAATGACCTCTGCATCGCATTTCGCCGGGTTGTACTGGCTGTGTACCTCCAGGCCCTCACTGATGATCTGCGCCACTGACATGCGCGGGCTGAGGCTGCCGTAAGGGTCTTGAAAGACCACTTGCATCTCTTTGCGCCACGGGCGCATCTGTTTCTGGCTCAAGCCGTCCAGCGCCTGCCCGCGGAAGCGGATACCGCCGCGTGATTCCAGCAGGCGCAGGATCGCCTGGCCCAGTGTCGACTTGCCGGAACCCGACTCACCAACGATACCGAGGGTCTTGCCGCGCTCGATACTCAGGCTGATGTCATCCACCGCCTTGAGGTACTCCTTGTGCCGCCGCAGAATGCCGCCGGTCAGGGAGAACCAGACTTTCAGGTTGTCGACCTGCAGGACCGTTTCCCGCGTGTCGCGTGGCAGCGGCTCGCCCGCAGGTTCGGCGTCGAGCAGCAGACGGCTGTAAGGGTGCTGTGGCGATTTGAACAGCGACTTGCAATCGGACTGCTCGACGATCTCGCCGGCACGCATCACGCAGACGCGCTGCGCCACACTATGAACCAGATTGAGATCATGACTGATCAACAGCAGCGACATGTCCAGGCGCTGCTGCAGCTCCTTGAGCAGCAAGAGGATCTTGCGTTGCACGGTGACGTCCAACGCAGTGGTCGGTTCGTCGGCAATCAGCAGTTCCGGTTCGCACGCCAGCGCCATGGCAATCATCACCCGCTGGCGTTGGCCTCCGGAGAGTTCGTGCGGGTAGGCTTTCAGGCGTTTTTCCGGTTGCTGAATGCCGACCAGTTCCAGCAGTTCGACAATGCGTTTCTGCGCTTCACGGCCACTGATGCCGCGATGCAGCAGCAGCGTCTCGCCTATCTGGCGGGCCACGCTGTGCAGCGGGTTCAGCGAGGTCATCGGTTCCTGGAAAATCATCGCAATGCGGTTGCCACGCAGCTCGCGCAGGGTGCGCTGGTCGGCACCCACCAGTTGTTGACCCCGGTAGGTGATGCTGCCGGTGGTCAGCGTGCCGTTGCACGGCAGCAGTTGCAGGATCGAATGGGCAGTAACGGACTTGCCGGAGCCAGATTCACCCACCAATGCCAGGCATTCACCGCGGCGCACGTCCAGGCTCAGGTTGCTGACGACCTTTTGCCCGCTGAACGCAACGCTCAGGTCGCGGATTTCGATCAGGTTTTCCGACATGTCAGGACCTCGGGTCGAAGGCATCACGCAGCGCCTCGCCTATGAATACCAGCAGCGTCAGGATCAACGCGAGGGAGAAGAACGCTGTCAGGCCCAGCCAGGGTGCCTGCAGGTTCTGCTTGCCCTGGGCGATCAGCTCGCCCAGTGACGCGCTGCCTGCTGGCATGCCGAAACCCAGGAAATCCAGCGCGGTCAGGGTCGAAATGGCACCGGTCAGGATGAACGGCAGATAGCTCAGCGTCGCAGTCATCGCATTGGGCAGGATGTGACGCATGATTATCGTCCGGTCCCCCAGGCCCAGTGCACGCGCTGCCTTGACGTACTCCAGGTTGCGGCCACGGAGGAACTCGGCGCGCACGACGTCGACCAGCGTCAACCAGGAAAACAGCGCCATGATGCCCAGCAGCCACCAGAAATCGGGTTCGACGAAGCCTGACAGGATGATCAGCAGGTACAGCACAGGCAAGCCGGACCAGACCTCCAGCAGACGTTGGCCGAGCAAGTCTACCCAGCCGCCGTAATAGCCTTGCAACGCGCCAGCGGTGATGCCAATCAGCGCGCTGATGAAGGTCAGGACCAGCGCAAACAGGATCGACACCCGAGCGCCGAAAATGACCCGCGCCAGTACATCGCGCGCCTGATCATCGGTGCCGAGCCAGTTGTTCGCTGAGGGCGGGCTGGGGGCCGGGGTAGTCAATTCATAGTTGGGCGTGTCGTCACTGAACGGGACTGGCGGAAACAGCATCCAGCCGTCGCCCTTGGTAATCAGCTGACGTACGTAGTCGCTGCGGTAATCCGGCTGGAAGGGCAGTTCGCCGCCAAATTGTTGCTCGGTGTAGCGCTTGAACACCGGAAAGTAGAGCGAGTGCTGGTAACTGACCATCAGTGGTTTGTCATTGGCGATCAGCTCACCGCCCAGAGTCAGGGCAAACAGCGCGCAGAACAGCCACAGCGACCACCAGCCCCGGCGATTGCTGCGAAAGCGCTCTAGGCGGCGACGGGCCAGCGGCGAGAGGCTACGCATCATGCATTCCTCGCGCTGAAGTCGATTCGGGGGTCAACCAGCGTGTAGCAGACATCGCCAATCAGTTTTATCAGCAGGCCGAAAACGGTAAAGATGAACAGCGAGCCGAACACCACCGGATAATCCCGCGAAACGGCCGCTTCATAGCTCATGCGGCCCAGGCCATCCAGCGAGAAGATCACTTCGATCAGCAGCGAACCGGCAAAGAACACGCTGATGAACGCCTGCGGAATACCCGACACGACCAGCAACATGGCATTGCGGAACACATGGCCATAGAGCACGCGCCGCTCGCTCATGCCCTTGGCGCGGGCGGTAGTCACATACTGACGGGTTATTTCGTTGAGAAAGGAATGTTTGGTCAGCAGGGTCAGTGTGGCAAAACCGCCAATCACCAGCGCTGAAACAGGCAACACCAGATGCCAGAAATAGTCAGCGATCTTGCCGACGGTGCTCAGTTGCTCGAAGTTGTCCGAGACCAGCCCGCGCACCGGAAACCAGTTCAGCGACGTGCCACCGCAGAACACCACCACCAGCAGCATGGCGAACAGGAAGGCTGGCGTGGCGTAACCGATGATGATCGCGGTGCTGCTCCAGATATCGAACTGACTGCCATGTTTGACCGCTTTGCGAATCCCCAGCGGGATGGATACCAGGTACGTCAGCAGCGTCGCCCAGAGGCCCAATGATATGGAGACCGGCATTTTTTGCAGAATAAGGTCGGTTACCGTAGCGCCGCGAAAGAAGCTGTTGCCGAAATCCAGTCGGGCGTAACTCTTCAGCATCAGCCAGAGCCGCTCATGCAAGGGTTTGTCGAAACCATATTGACGTTCGATCTGCTTGATCAGTACTGGGTCCAGTCCTCGGGACGCTCGAGAGTGTCCGGCACCGGCCGACTCGCTCGCACCCGCGCCCACGGTCGCACCGCCAATTCCCTGCAAGCGTGCAATGGCCTGTTCGACAGGGCCGCCCGGCGCGGCCTGCACGATGAAAAAGTTGACCAGCAAAATACACAGCAGGGTAGGGATGATCAGCAGCAGGCGACGCAAAATATAGCCGAGCATTCAGTGCATCTCCGAAACGATGGCTGAAGCACCGCGTTTTTCAGCGAACTGCTCGTTGGTCAATGGCGTCGGGCTGATTTCCCACCATGTTTCGATGGCTTCATTGTTGCTGGCCTGGATTTTCGGAATGCCGAAACGGTTCCACCAGACGGTGGAAGAGCCGGGCGGGTAATAATTGGGAATCCAGTAGTAATTCCATTGCAGTACCCGGTCCAGGCAATGTGCATAGTCGGTCATGGTCTGCTTGTTGTCGGCCTTGAGCAGCCCTGCAATCAGGGTGTCGACGGCGGGGTCCTGAAGTGCCATGTAATTGCTGGAGCCTGGGTCCATCGCTACTTTCGAGCCAAAGCTGTTGTACAACTCGGCCCCCGGCGAGGTAGAAACCGGGTAGCCGGTGACAATCATGTCGTAATCGCGGGCCATTACCCGGTTGAGGTATTGCGCGGAATCGATGCGGCGAATGTCGAAGTGGATACCGATCTGCGCCAGGGTGCGTTTGTAGGGCAGCAGCATTCGCTCGAAACCTGTTTGTGCATTGAGAAAGGTAAAGCTGAACGGTTCGCCCTGGGCATTCACCAATTCATCGCCCTTGGGCGTCCAGCCAGCTTCTTTCATCAGCGCGAGTGCTTGCAGTTGCTTGTCGCGAATGAAGCCTGTGCCATCGGTTTTTGGCGCCTTGAACACGCTGTCGAACACCTGGTCAGGGACCCTGCCACGCAGCGGCTCAAGGATTTTCAGTTCGGCGGGAGTCGGCAGCTCGCTGGCAGCCAGCTCCGAGTTGGAGAAGAAGCTGTCCTGGCGAATGTACATGTTGCGCATCATCTGCCGGTTGGTCCATTCAAAGTCCCAGAGCAACGACAGCGCCTGGCGCACGCGGCGGTCCTGGAACATCGGTCGGCTCAGGTTGAATACGAAGCCCTGCGAGCTTTGCACCGCACCCTTGGCCAGTTGGGCCTTCTGCAAGCGACCGTCATTGATTGCCGGGCCGTCATAGCGGATTGCATAGCCAGTCGCGGAAAACTCGCGATTGTAATCGTAGGCCCCGCCCTTGAGTACGGTGCGTGCTACATCGATGTCGCCGAAATACTCGATGCTGAAGGTGTCGAAGTTGTACAGGCCTTTGCTGACCGGCAGGTCTTTGCCCCACCAGCCTGGGTCGCGTTTAAAGGTGATGGTGCGCCCCGGGTCGACATGGATGATGGTGTAAGGCCCGCTGCCCGGAGGAACTTCAAACCCCGCGCCACTGGCGAAGTCTCGGGATTTCCACCAGTGCTCGGGGAATACCGGCAGCGAAGCCAGATCAAGGGGCAGGGTGCGGTTATCGCTGTTCTTGAAGTCGAAGCGGATTTGCGAAGGCGATTCGACCTCCAGGCCCTGGACCGCTTCAAACTGGGTTCGGTATTGCAGGTTGCCCTGCGTCATCAGCAGCTCGTAGGTGTACTTCACGTCGTTGGCGGTAATCGGTGTGCCGTCCGCGAAACGTGCCTTGGGGTTCAGGTAAAAGCGCAGGGAGAGGGCATCCGCGCCACGCTCCATTTTCTCGGCGACAAGTCCGTAGACCGTATAAGGCTCATCCATAGAGCGTATGGCCAGAGGGGCATAGAGCAGGCCATTGATCTGCGAGACCCCCATGCCCTTGTCGGTAAACGGCATCAAGTGATCGAACTGACCTATTTCAATGGCAGAGCGGCGCATGCTGCCGCCTTTCGGGGCGTCCGGGTTCACGTAGTCGAAGTGTTTGAAGTCGGCAGGGTAGCGCGGGGCCTCGCCGTAAACGGTCAGTGCGTGTTGTGGTGCTGCAGACAGCGATTGAACAACGCCAACGAAGGTCAGCGTCAAGGCGAGCAACGATGAAAAAACAAAACGCATGACTCGAATCCTGACTGACGTTCGCAAGCGAATGTCAGGGTTAAAGGCGACTAACTGTAAAGGTATGGCGAAAATCCCGGCAGCGCTCATGCCTCTGCATCGCGCTATCTTCTACAGACAAATGGCCGCTTCGCCAAGCCACTGCGCGCAGGCTGGGCCACTGCGCTGTTGAAAACGACCACATACAAAAACGGCCCATCCGAAGATGAGCCGTCTGGCATGCGGCGCAGCAGGATCAGTCCTGGCGGCTGGTCACTTCCAGCAGGTGGTAACCGAACTGAGTCTTTACCGGCCCCTGAACGGTGTTCACTGGTGCACTGAACACGACGGTGTCGAATTCCTTGACCATCTGGCCTGGACCGAACGAACCCAGATCACCACCCTGACGGCTGGATGGGCAGCTGGAGTTGGCCTTGGCGATTTCAGCGAAATCAGCGCCGCCTTCGATCTGAGTCTTGAGTTCGTTGCATTTTTCTTCGCTCGAAACAAGGATGTGGCGGGCAGTGGCTTTAGCCATGGGGAATAATCTCCTGTGAAAAAAAAGAAACAGCCTACCGGATTCAGTGCGGTATTTCCCGACAAAGTTCCTTCGCTCTGTTTATCTGTAACGCAGACGGTCAACCGCGCGACGCAATAGCTGTTCTGTGCCTTCCCAGCCAAGGCAGCCATCGGTGACCGAAACGCCGTACTGCAGCGTCCCGCCCAATGCCTGGCAGCCGTCGAACAGGTGGCTCTCGATCATCATGCCGATCAGTGAGGTATTGCCGGCCAGGCGCTGTTCAAGAACATCGTTAAAGACGTGGGGCTGGCGTGACGGGTCCTTGCCACTGTTGGCGTGGCTGCAATCGACCATGATTCGCGATGCGATATTGTTTTTGGTCAGGCTGGCCTGCACCCGAGCGACACTCTGGCCATCGTAGTTGGGGCCGCTGTGGCCGCCGCGCAGCACAATGTGAGTGTCCGGATTGCCCTGCGTCTGGATGATTGCCGGATGACCGTGACCGTCCATGCCGAAGTGGCGATGCGGATGCGCCGCTGAACGCATTGCATCGCTGGCCACCGCGACGCCACCGTCAGTGCCATTCTTGAAGCCGACTGCCATGGGCAGCCCGCTGGCCATTTCCCGATGGATTTGCGACTCGGTGGTACGTGCGCCGATCGCGACCCAACTGAGCAGGTCATCGAAATAGCCCGCGGCCATGGGTTGCAGTATCTCGGTGGCAATCGGCAGGCCCATTTCCAGCATGTCACGCATCAATTGTCGCGACAGCGCCAGGCCTTCAGCCATATCGTCACTGCCGTCCAGATGGGGATCGTACGCCAGGCCTTTCCAGCCCACTGTCGTGCGCGGTTTTTCGACGTAGGCGCGCATCACCAGCAGCATCTGATCACTGACTTGTGCCGCAAGGCCGGCCAGTCGCTCGGCGTATTCACGAGCAGATTGCGGGTCATGGATCGAGCAGGGACCCACGATAACGAGCAGTCGCGAGTCTTCACCTTCAAGGATGGCGCGTACGGCGCGGCGATGGGCAGCAACCTGCTCGGTCAGCGCTGCATTCAGTGGCAGGCGCATTTTCAGTTCAAGCGTGCCGGGCAGGCGTTTCGAGGCGGGGCTGTTGTCTGCCAGCGTAACGGCATGGCTGGACAGGTCGGACGGTTTTACGGCAACGGACGAATTCATATTCTGGCTTCCTGGGCTGGCGGTGCAGTACCGCGCAGACCTACTGGGGTGTTCGACAAAGGGCCGTATTGGCCGGGCGTTTGTGGTTGCCACCTGGCAGTGACCGAACGGAGGCGGCAGGCTGTCCCGAACGGAGATGGCTAAATCGCCAGGCGAAGTCGATGTCGTTGCGGTAATAAGTGGCGTAGTTCATGTCGTAGTCCTCAATGTGCAGCGTGATATTTAGGAAGGGTTGAAAATACCTGACCCTGAAAAAACAAAACCCCCGGTCGGGAAGCCGACCGGGGGTAGAGAATTCTCTGGTTGGCGTCCCCTTGAAGTGGGCGCCGGATGGGTATCAGGCGCGCCAGTGGCTAAACCAATACCCATAATAAGAGTTGAGCTGAACAGGAGCATTCACCGAGGCAACCCGCACAGCCACAGCGCATGCACGGCAGGAAATGCCGGTGGCCGCTTTAAGCAGTGATGAAGTGGATTGCAGCATGGTGGGTCTCCGTTGATTGCTCCGAAGCTTACTTCAGGAGCGGCGGCGCATTCAATTGGAAAATTCAATCACCAGGATTATCAATGGCTACGAGCATTGACGTGGTGGTCCAGAGGGCGAGGGGTAAACCGCTCAACGGCTGATGACAGTTACCTGGCGGCAGGCTATGGTGCGGCCAGGCTTCTACATATTGATATTGCGCCTGCAGTCTCCGGCAGGATCAGCTACTCTTCACCCATTACTTCTTCCTGCGGGGTTTGCATGTTCGGGATCGTCCCGATCTTCATGCCCAGCAATACGGCTACCTTATGCGCTTCACCGCGCCTGCCTTTCTTGCGGCCTGCCAGCACCTGGTAAGTGGTCGCCGGATCAATGCTGTTTTCCCGAGCGAATTCCTGAACAGATTTTCCCTGTTGTTCGAGCCAGGCCTTGGCTTGTGCGGCGGTGCGTATTCCGGGCATAGTTCAAAACCGTTCAAATCTATTCAATTCCGCGGGATTCTAACATTCGTTAGGATGGCTTTAACAGGATCATAGATTCAAATGAGTGGAATCGGTTGTCGGCTGAGAAAAGAACGAGAGCGTCTGAGCATGTCTCAGCGTACCTTCGGTGAAATAGGGGGAGTTGAGGCTAACGCCCAGGGAAAGTATGAAAATGGTGATCGCGCGCCCAAGGCCGATTACCTGGCTGCGGTGGCGGCCAAAGGTGTGGATGTGCTCTATGTGCTGACGGGAGCGCGCACGCCGGTGCCGATTGACAACCTCAGTGTGATCGAAGAAAAGATTCTGGGTAATTACCGGGTGTTGGCCAAGGATGATCAGGATGCGATCAGGCGTTTGACGACGACCATTGCCGAGCTTTCCGCTCCTGAAAAGCTTCCTTAGGGTAAGCATTGCGAGGCGGACATGCAGCCTGCTTTCCTGCGGCCTGCGGGTTTTTTTTGTCGTTCTCGAAGCACCCACCGTCAAGTTGTCGAGAGTCTGAGTTAGCAGTGCTAGGTCTGACTCATTGTTTTTGTTATGGTGATTGGCATTCGTTATGACCGTTGCGCGAGGTGTCTGCTTGATTAAGGTGCTAGTTGTCGATGACCATGATCTTGTCCGGACAGGCATCACACGCATGCTGGCCGACATAGACGGTCTGCAGGTTGTCGGGCAGGCTGATTCCGGCGAGGAATCACTGAAGAAGGCGCGCGAGCTCAAGCCTGATGTTGTACTCATGGACGTCAAGATGCCGGGCATCGGTGGGCTGGAGGCGACGCGCAAGATGCTGCGCAGCCACCCTGATATCAAGGTCGTCGCAGTCACTGTCTGTGAAGAAGACCCGTTTCCGACCCGTTTGCTGCAGGCAGGTGCTGCCGGCTACATGACCAAGGGTGCGGGGCTTGCCGAAATGGTCCAGGCCATTCGCTTGGTGTTTGCCGGTCAGCGTTACATCAGCCCGCAGATTGCCCAGCAGCTGGCCTTGAAGTCGTTTCAGCCGCAGGTCAACAATTCGCCGTTCGATCTGCTTTCCGAGCGTGAAATCCAGATTGCCCTGATGATTGTCGGCTGCCAGAAAGTCCAGACCATCTCGGACAAGCTGTGCCTGTCACCGAAAACCGTTAATACCTACCGATACCGTATCTTTGAAAAGCTCTCGATCAGCAGTGATGTTGAACTGGCTTTGCTCGCTGTACGTCACGGCATGGTTGATGCCAGCGCCTGAACATGACCCAGACTTTCGATCCAAGTGCATTTCTCGCGACCTGTAGCGGTCGTCCCGGCGTCTACCGTATGTTCGACGCCGAAGCCACACTGCTTTACGTCGGCAAGGCCAAGAACCTCAAGAAGCGTCTTGCCAGCTATTTTCGCAAGACCGGACACGCGCCAAAGACCGGAGCGCTGGTGTCGCGCATCGCCCAGATTGAAACGACCATCACGGGCAACGAAACTGAAGCGCTGTTGCTGGAGCAGACCCTCATCAAGGAGTGGCGGCCGCCCTACAACATTCTGCTGCGTGACGATAAGTCCTATCCCTATGTGTTTCTGTCCGATGGTAACTACCCGCGACTGAGTATTCATCGGGGAGCCAAAAAGGCCAAGGGCCGTTATTTCGGGCCTTACCCGAGTGCCGGCGCGATTCGCGAGAGCCTTAGCCTGCTGCAGAAGACCTTTCAGGTGCGGCAGTGCGAGGACAGCTACTTCAAGAACCGCACACGTCCTTGCCTGCAATACCAGATCAAACGTTGCAAAGGGCCGTGTGTCGGGCTGGTCGAGCCTGAGGTGTATGCCGAGGACGTACGTCACTCGGTGATGTTTCTCGAGGGACGCAGCAATGCCCTGAGTGACGAACTGAACGCCTCCATGGAAAAAGCCGCGATGGCGCTCGACTTCGAACGCGCAGCCGAGTTGCGCGATCAGGTCGCCTTGTTGCGCCGCGTCCAAGATCAGCAAAGCATGGACGGCGGTACCGGCGATGTCGATGTGGTCGCCGCGTTCGTCAACCCTGGCGGTGCCTGCGTGCACCTGATCAGCGTGCGGGGCGGGCGGGTGCTGGGCAGCAAGAACTTCTTCCCGCAGGTCGGCATAGAAGAGGAGGTCGGCGAAGTGATGTCGGCATTCCTGGCTCAGTATTTCCTCGGCGGCATCGACCGTGAGCTGCCCGGCGAAGTCATCGTCAATGTCATCAACGACGATTTCCCTGCGTTCGTCGACGCCGTCGAAGAACTGCGCGGCGTCGAGATGGTTATCAGTCATCGCGTGCGCGGCACCCGGGCGCGCTGGCAGCAAATGGCGGTCACCAATGCCGAGCAGGCACTGACTGCGCGGCTGGCCAACCGTCAGCATGTTGCGTCGCGGTTCGAAGCGCTGGCCAAGGTGCTGGGGCTTGAAGATCCGCCAATGCGCCTCGAATGCTACGACATCAGCCACTCCAGTGGTGAGGCGACCGTAGCGTCCTGTGTGGTGTTCGGTCCGGAAGGCCCGATCAAGTCCGATTACCGGCGTTTCAATATCGAAGGCGTGACGGCGGGCGACGACTATGCCGCCATGCACCAGGCCTTGACCCGACGTTACAGCCGCATCAAGGCCGGGGAGGGCAAGTTGCCGGATGTGCTGCTGGTGGACGGCGGCAAGGGCCAGATGTCCATGGCCCGTGATGTGCTCAATGAATTGCAGGTGCCTGATCTGATTCTGCTCGGTGTCGCCAAGGGCACCACGCGCAAGGCGGGCTTTGAAACCCTTTACTTGAACGACGCAGCACATGAATTCACGCTGCCCGGCGATTCTCCGGCGTTGCACCTTATTCAGCAGATTCGCGACGAGGCTCACCGCTTCGCAATCACCGGTCACCGCGCGCGGCGCGGCAAGACCCGGCGCACCTCGACCCTTGAAGGCGTTGCAGGCGTCGGGCCGACCCGGCGTCGTGACCTGCTCAAACATTTCGGCGGATTACAGGAATTGTCCCGTGCCAGCATCGATGAAATCGCAAAAGCACCCGGAATCAGTAAAAAGCTGGCAGAGTCGATTTATGCAAACCTGCACAGCGAGTAGAATGCCCGCTCACCTCGTAGCCAGTTGTGCCGATGAATATCCCTAATCTGATCACCGTACTACGCGTTTTATTGATTCCGATCTTCATTTTGCTGTTCTACATGCCTTATCACTGGAGCTACATGGCCGCCAGTGCAGTCTTTGCGTTCGCTGCGGCGACCGACTGGCTCGACGGGTATCTGGCCCGCCGTCTTGAACAAAGTACGCCTTTTGGCGCCTTTCTCGACCCGGTAGCAGACAAACTGATGGTGGCCGTGGCATTGGTGCTGCTGGTTCAGGCGCATGCCAATCTGTGGCTGACGCTGCCCGCAGCGGTGATCATCGGTCGCGAAATCGTGATTTCTGCACTCCGCGAGTGGATGGCGGAAATCGGCGCGCGTGCGCAGGTTGCCGTTTCCAATATGGGCAAATGGAAAACCGCGGCGCAAATGCTCGCGCTGGTTATTCTGCTGGGTAACCCGCCTGCGATCACGATCTGGGTGATTCTCGGCTACGCATTGCTGCTCGTTGCAGCGGGGCTGACCCTGTGGTCGATGGTGCAATACCTCAGAGCCGCATGGCCGCACCTCAAGACTACGGCAGAAAAAAAATAAGTTTTTGAATCAAGGGGTTGACGCAGCTTTCTGAAACGCTAGAATAGCGCCCGTCATCAAGACAATGCGGGAATAGCTCAGTTGGTAGAGCACGACCTTGCCAAGGTCGGGGTCGCGAGTTCGAGTCTCGTTTCCCGCTCCAAATCTAAATCCATGTATGCACAAGAGGCATATGGGATTAACAAAAAAGACGCTTAGGCGTCTTTTTTCGTTTTTGCGTTAAATATCCCGGGTTTACTTTCTTGTGATGTACTTCTGATTGTCTGAAGCAGTTCTGGCGTCCGAAGCCATATAGCCGTCGCCACCTCAAGCAGTCGAAGGAACAGTAGACCGGCTGGAGGCCATTATCGGGCACCCGCTGCGCACCTACGAAGACTTCGGCAAGGAAGCCACTGTCGGTTGAATCGCCGGCAGGGCAGCCATCCTGCCGGGTAAGAAACCCGGCAGTCAGTGCTTTAGTAGTTCACCCAGGCGGCATCGTTATTGGCAGACTGTACCCAGCGCACACCTTCTACGCCAGTGTCGATACCCGGCTTGGCAGCCCATGCCATGCGTTGCCTCTGAACTTCGAAACTCATCTGGTCAGGGCGTCCATCCCACCATTCGATACTCGCCTTCCCGACTACTATTTATAATGTTGCTCGAACACCGCTACCTGCTCCGGTGTAATGAGTTGAAAGGGCACCCAGACTTCAGCGTCGACCGGCTCGCCTTTGATCATTTTTATGGCCGATTGCAGAGCTGTGGTCGCCTGGGCCTTCGGGTCTTGAAACACCGAGGCTGCCAGCATTCCACGTTTGATTGCCGCCAGGCCATCAGGCAAGCCGTCAATGCCTACAATTGCAACTTCCCCCTTCGCCTTGCCCGCCTGCTGCAGCGCCATGGCAGAGCCGATGGCCATCTCGTCGTTATTGGCCACGATGGCATCAAAGGTTCTGCCCGCCAGTAGCCAGTTACTGGTCAAGTCCATGCCTTTGTTACGTTGCCATTCTGCTGTTTGCTGCTCGACGATCTTTATGCCCGGATAGTCCTTGAGTACCTGTTTGACACCTTCGCTACGGTCGTGTGTCGAGTTCTGCGCCAGGTCACCCATGATGAGCGCGATAGTACCTTTGCCTCCCATCTTTTCTGCCAGATAGCGCATCTGCAATTGTCCTGCCTCAATATCGTTGGACGCCACGGTGGTAACGCCCTTGGGCAAGACGCGCTCATCCGGGTGACGGTTGACGTAGACAAGCGGCATCTTTGCCTCGACCGCTGCGCGGGTCATATTTGCCGTGGCGGCGGTGTCCACCGGCAAGACGATAACCGCATCCACTTTCTGGCTGAGAAAGCCCTGAACCTGATTGATCTGGCGAACGACATCGCCTTGAGCGTCCTCGAACTGGAGCTGGACATTCTCTTTTCTGGCAGCTTCTTCCAGGCCGCTGCGCACATAGGTCATGAAGTTGTCGTCGACTCTGGCGATCGTGACGCCAATTCGATAGCTCGCGGCAGCCCATTGGTTGGAAACCAGTAACAGCAGGGCGATAAACAGTTTGCAGAAGGGCATGAGAAGTTTCCTTTTGTTGTTATGTGTGACGTTCACCAAAATCTGCCATGAACGTTTACAGCGCTTTTCACGAGAACTTGCTCAGGTGTTCCTCAATCCAGGGTGAAGGCTTTTTTGAAGCGTTCCAGTGCTGCTTCGCTGTTGCCGCTGGCCCAGCCTTCAAGCCCGACGACACCCGTATAGCCCATATCGAACAACGCTCTGGCAATGGCGGGATAATGAATTTCACCCGTACCGGGCTCCTGGCGACCGGGGACGTCGGCGACCTGGATTTCTCCTATGGCGCTGCCTGAGCGATGGATGAGTTCGATCAGGTTTCCTTCGCCGATTTGCGCGTGATAAAGGTCCAGGTTCATTTTCAGGTGCGGGCTGTCCACGGCCTCTATAAGAGCCAATGTGTCTTCAGCGCGAGCGAACGGGGTGCCGGGGTGGTCGACCTCGGTATTCAGGTTTTCCAGCAAGAATACCCGGCCGGCCTCTTCGCCAAGGCGAGCGAGTTTTTCCAGCGTTTTGCAAGCGCTCAGCCACATGCGTCCATTGACATGAGCCACCGGATTGACGGGCAGACCTTTGTCGTCAAGGCCCGTGCCATGCAGGTTCAGGCTCGGGCAATTGAGCCGGGCTGCAACCGCGAGGGATTCGCGTGCGCTGTCCAGCAGGTGCCGGATTGCGTCGGCGTCGGTCAGATTGCCGTGGGTGTAGCCAGTCATGGAGGTGAAATTCGCCCCTGTGGCAGCCAGCGCTGCGATGTCCTTATTGGCCCAGCTCCATATTTCGGCGCTGAAGCCCAGCTCGTGAATACGCCTGACACGCTCGGTGAAGGGTAAATCCAGGAACACCATCTCGGCGCTGACCGCTAATGTGAATGGTATGGAGCTCATGCGCAGACTCCTCGTGACACCGCCACCGGCCGGCCTTGCTGGAACGACTCGATGCAGGCGCGGGCAATGGCCAGCGCCGCTCGGGCATCTTCGCCACTGGCCAGGGGTTTGGCCCCGGTACGCAGGCAGTCGGCAAAATGATTGAGTTCGGCGATGTAGGCGTCACGCAGCAGGTCGGTGTCCAGTCGTTGGGAGTCGGCCTGTATGCCATTGGCCAGATAACGGGTCAGATCAGATTCACTGACGTTGCCCATAGTCAACATGCCGGCACTGCCGAAGACCTCGCCCCGGACGTCGTAACCGTAGACCGCCTGAAAGCTGGCTTCAGCGGTGGCAATGGCACCGTTGTCGAAACGGATCATCACCACCGCTGTGTCCAGAAACCCATTGTTCTTGTAATCCGGTGCAATCAGCGCATCAGCCATGACGAACACGCTGACTGCCTCGGCACCGGGGTTCAGGTAGCGCAGGGTATCGAAGTCATGAATCAGCGTTTCAAGAAAGATCACCCATTGCGGCGAGGCTGCCGGATTGTTCAGCGCAGGATCTCGGGTTAACGAGCGCAACAGTTGCGGTGTACCTATACGCCCCTCAACCACGTTCAGATGAGCCGTACGAAAGCTTTTGGCGAAGCGACGGTTGAAACCGACTTGCAAGGGCACGCCGGCATCGGCGGCCGCAGCGATAGCGCGGTCGGCTTCCTCGAGAGTGATCGCCATGGGTTTCTCGCAAAAAACGCCCTTGCCGGCCCGCGCCGCGCTGATGACCAATTCTGCGTGGCTGCGCGCGGGGGCAGCGATCAGCACGCCATCCAGGTCTGGGTCGTCCAGCAATTGCTGCGGGTCGGTGTAGACCCGATCTACCCCTAACTCTGCGGCCAGACGCGACGCTTGGCCGGGAGTGGGGTCGGCGATGGCTGCAAGGCAGGCACCGGGAATGTGGTAGGCAGCGGTCTGGCCGTGGAAGCTGCCCATGCGACCGGCACCGATCAGACCAAGGCGGAGAATTTTTTTGCTCATGAAATAACCCTTTTTAATTGTTGTTCGATTATTTCCCGGCTGTAAGCGCGCCGGGTAAAAGGGGGAAGAGCAAAGGCTATGCCACAAATTAAGCTATTGGTTTTAAAGTGTTATTAATAATTTTTAGCCAAACAATGTTCATTTTAATGACATGTCTATACTGACATGTCGACTATATGAACATGGATACATCAATGCCCTCACAGTTTGCGACCTTTAGCGTGCAAGACCTCGGTTACCTCACAGCATTGGGTACGGTTGCACTCAACAGCGGTCCCATACCTGAACTGGAACAGGCCTGGCGGGCGCGCCTGAGTGGCGTTGACGAGCGCCCGGCGACGGTCAGGAAGGTTATTTGGGATTCCTGGGGACGCAGCATCGCAGGCGGCGTGAACCCGGAAGACAGCGACTACCGGTTTGTCGACCCTCAACACCTTGCGGCTACTCTGACGGCCAATCGGGTTTTGATTGCCGCAGCAGCTCAAGTGATGCGCGGCTTGCTTGCCTATAACCCGAGAGGCCATATCAACCTCACCGATGCTGATGGCACCACACTGTATTTTTGCGGGCTGGATCTGACGCCGGTAGGTACGCGCTTGCTGGAGTCGGTGCAGGGCACCAACTGCACCGGGCTGGCCCTGGCTGAAGATTCCCTGGTGTATGTACTGGCAGAGGAAAACTTCGGTACAGGCCTTCGTCAGCGGCGGATGCATTGCGCTGCGGCGCCCATTCGCAATGCCCAAGGCAAGACCCTGGCGATGCTGACCCTGACCGCAGAACCTGGCTGGTTCCATTTTCATACGCTCGGCACTGTCCAGGCGGCGGCCGAGGCCGTCTCGCGGCAAATGGCCTTGCAGGCGCTGCTGGAAGAACAGCAAACCGTTCTCGAAGTGCTCAACGAAGGTTTGGTGGTACTGGACGAACGAGGCTGTATAAAAGCGCTCAATCGCTATGCCCGGCAGCTTTTTCGGGTCGGCCTGGATTTGCTGGGCAGCCCGTTCCAGCGTCTGGGGCGCAGTGATTTGAACGAGCAGATTCTGGCGCGTATCGGTGAAGGGCTGCGGGACCTGGACTGCACCTTTGAACTGCATGATTTCAGCCAGTTGTCCTGTCTGGTTTCGGTATGCCCACTGGAGCAGGGCGGGCGCGTGGTGTCGCTGCGAGAAAATCGGCGCATTCGGGAGATCACCCGGCGAATTATCGGCACTCAGGCCCGTTACACGTTCGAGACCATTCAGGGCCGTTCACGGGCGATTGCAGATGCCGTGCATTTCGGGCGGATCGCCAGTCGCAGCGATTCCACCACCTTGATTCTTGGCGAAAGCGGCACCGGCAAGGAGTTGTTCGCCCAGGCGATCCATAATGCGAGTGACCGCAATAGCGGGCCTTTTGTAGCGGTCAACTGTGGCGCGATTCCCCGGGACCTGGTGCAAAGCGAGCTGTTCGGCCATGTCGAGGGCGCATTCACGGGTTCGGCTAAAGGCGGGTCGGCGGGCAAGTTCGAACTGGCCGATGGCGGCACGATCTTTCTTGATGAGATCGGCGACATGTCCTTCGACGCGCAGGTCAGCCTTTTACGGGTGTTGCAAGAGGGCGAAGTGACCCGGGTCGGTGCGAAAAGCTCGCGACCAGTGGATGTACGCATCATTGCCGCCACTCACCGTAACTTGAGTCAGGCAGTGGCCGAAGGCGCCTTTCGTGAAGATCTGTATTACCGACTCAACGTGCTCAACCTGACCGTACCGCCGCTGCGTATGCGTCGGGAAGACATTGCCTTGCTGGCGCAACATTTTCTTGATCGTTGTGCCCGTTCATTGCGCAAGTCAGTGCTGGGGCTTTCTGCGCAAGCCCTGGAATTGCTGGTGGCTTATAGCTGGCCGGGCAACGTGCGAGAGCTGGAAAACAGCATTGAGCGCGCGACCAATCTGGCCACGGGTGAGCTCCTCCAGCCCGCCGATCTGCCCCTTGAAATCAGGCAGCGCAGCGGCCCCGCGGTGCCGGGCCGGCTGCCAGTGCCTTTGGCGGCCCATGACCTTGGCACCCACGAAATGCACGCGATTATTGCGGCGCTCGAAAGCACCCGAGGCAACATTCGCCTCGCTGCTCGACAGCTGAACGTTTCCCGCGGCGGGCTGTACAACAAAATGAGTCGATTCGGCTTGAACGCCGCCGATTTTCGAGGGCTCTGACGCCGGTCAGGCGTCGGTATTCTCCGAGGTTACGATCTGTAGCGGTACATACACCCGGTGCCTGAGCGGATCGAAGCTGTTGACGGTCTGCAACTCGATCAGCAGATTTACCAGTGCCTCGGCAATTTGAAGAGGCTGGGAGTCGATCACCACGTCAACCAGCCCGTTCGCGAGTGCGAGGCGCGACAGTTCGGTGGACTCCTGCAAAATGCAGCACAGCGCTGGACGTCTGGGCAGTTGCGCGAGGGCACTGATGATGCCGTCGCCACCACCGCCCACCACGCACAGCCCGCGCAGATCGTCATGATTGCCCAGCAATTCCAGGCTCGCCTCTTCGGTGATATCACAGTTGTCGAGGTTGATCAGCGGCACCAGAGGACGTAACCCCGGCGCATGTTCTGCCAGGTAACTGTGTAGCCCTTCAACCCGCGCCTGATGGCCAAGAAAGCGATGGCCGCCGAGCAGAATGCCGATGCTGCCTTTGCGAGCACCGCAGGTACGTGCCAGCAGCCAGCCCATGGTGCGTCCGACCTGATAATTGTCCTGACCGACGTAAGGCTCATCGGCCTTCTCATGAATGTCTGAAAGCAGCGCTATCACCGGGACGCCAGCCTGGCGAATCTGTTCAAGAGCAGCGTTGATCAGCGGGTGGGCGAAGCTGACCACCGCCAGGCCGTCACATTGCACTGCCAGTTGTTCGAGTTGGGCAACGATGGCGGCCGGGCTGCGATCAGTCACGTATTCGAACTGGCAGGTCAGATTGGCCCCGATACGACGTTGCGCGGCCTGGCCAATGGCCTGAGCGAGGTTGGCATAGAACGCCTGGGCGGTGTTCAGCAACAGAATGCCGAAACGGTAAGTGGGACGTTGCTCGACAATGCGCTGCGCAATCAGCCGTGCGGCGAAATAACCCACTGCTTCCGCGGCCTTCAGCACCTGCTCGGCGGTAGCGGGGTTTACCGGAGCGCGGGCGTTGAGCACGCGATCGACAGTCGCGACACTCAAGCCTGCCTGCGCGGCAACAGTCGCGATGGTGGGGCGCTTATTGTTATTCATGACATGCCCTTGAAGCGGCTTGATAGAAAACTATCAAGCACCGCAGATGCTCGATGATAGCTTGATAGTGAATGTATTCAAGGCCTTGAGAGGGGGGTGGGTGCTCTCTATATTTTCTTACGCAAAGTTCCTGAAACTTCACACTTGCGGAGAATAATAACAATGCCTCAAGACACTGCAGCCTGTCAGCGCGACTATAGCCTGACCGGCCCCGAAGCTGCCCGTGCAGCGGAAAAAGGCCTGGTATCTGCCGAGTGGTACCAGTCGCCCATCTCTCGTCAACGCATGAAACAATTGATGCAGCGCCGCGACGGCCCGGCCTTGCTCGACACCGCGATTTGGTTGCTGGCGCTGCTGGTCAGCGGTTTTGGCGGCTACTGGTTCTGGGGTTCCTGGGCATGTGTGCCGTTCTTCCTGGCTTACGGCGTTCTTTACGCCACAGCCTCCAACCCGCGCTGGCACGAGACTGGCCACGGCACCGCGTTCAAGACGCGGTGGATGAATGACGGGTTGTACCAGGTGGCCAGTTTCATGTGCATGTTCGAGCCACATGTATGGCGCTGGAGCCATGCGCGGCATCATACCGACACTATCGTGGTAGGTCGCGACCCGGAAATTGTCGAGCCACGGCCGCCGAGCCTTGTGATGATGTTCCTGAGCCTGTTTCAGATTCCCTTGCTGATCAAAACAATGGGCGGCGTGTGCCGACATGCTTTTGCGCACATGAGCGAGCAAGAGAAGGATTTCATCCCGGTGTCCGAATGGCCCAGAGTGTTTCTGGCCGCGCGTATCTGGCTCGCCATTTATGCCGGAGTGGTTGCTGCGGCACTGTATCTGCAAAGCTGGTTACCCCTCATGTACGTCGGTTTGCCCATGCTTTATGGCGGCTGGCTGTCTTACCTGTTCGGCCTTACTCAACATGTGGGGCTGGCTGAAGACGTGCTCGATCATCGCAGCAACTGCCGCACTATCTACATGAACCGCGTGCTGCGCTTTCTGTACATGAACATGAACTATCACCTTGAGCACCATATGTACCCGATGGTGCCGTATCACGCGTTGGCGCAACTTCATGAAGAGATCCGCCACGACTGTCCGCCGCCTTATGCCAGCCTCGGCGAAGCCTTCAAGGAAATTATTCCAACCCTCCTGAGGCAGCGCCGCGACCCGACCTACTTCATCAAGCGCCAGGTGTCACATGCTTCAGCGCCTGCCACCGCCGCACGTCCCCAGCCTGAAGCGACCTCCGGCTGACACTTTCCGGTTGTTCCCGAACGAGAGAGAAAAACCATGAACAATCAATGGATTGATGTATGCGCCGTGGGCGAAATTGATGAAGAAGACGTCATGCGCTTCGATCACGGCCCGCATACCTATGCCGTATACCGTTCCGCCGACAACGAATTTTTCGCCACGGCGGGCCTGTGCACCCACGAAAAGATTCACCTCGCCGACGGGTTGGTAATAGATCACGTCATCGAATGCCCTAAACATAACGGCCGCTTCGACTATCGCAATGGCAAAGCCCTGGGAGCACCCGTGTGCGTCAATCTCAAGACCTTTGCCGTACGGGTCGAAGCCGGGCGGGTTTTGCTTGCGGTCAGTGACTGAAAATCAGGAGTGCATGCCATGAATGCTCCATTGATTATCGTTGGCGCGGGTCATGCAGGTGGCCGTGCAGCGCTGACCTTGCGCGATCAGGGTTACGCCGGCCGACTGATACTGATCGGCTCCGAGCCGCACGTGCCGTATGAGCGTCCACCTTTGTCCAAGGGCGTGCTGCGAGGCTCCGTGGACCTGGCCGGTTGCAGCCTGTGTGCGGACACGCGCCTCACTGAGCTGGGTATCGAGCATCTGACCGACAATCCGGTAAAGAGCCTCGACCCGCAGGGTCATCGCCTGCAGTTGGCTGACGGCGATGAGTTGCCTTACAGCCGATTGCTGTTGGCGACCGGGGGCAGGGCGCGTTGCCTGGCACAGATCCCCAGGCACCTGAGCAATGTTTTCTACCTGCGCACCCACGATGAAGCATTGGCGTTGCGGGGTGCCTTGATCCACGGTTCACGCCTGGTGATCATCGGTGCCGGGTTCATTGGCCTTGAAGTTGCGGCGACGGCGCGGGCTCTAGGCTGCCAGGTGACGTTGCTCGAAGCAGGCCCTCGTCTGGCCGGGCGCGTCTTGCCTGAAGAAGTGTCCCGGGCATTGCTGGATTTGCATCGGCAGCACGGCGTCGATGTACAACTCAATGTCGTGCTTGAAGGCGTGCAAGGCAATGAGCGCGCCGAGTCAGTGCTGCTGGTCGACGGCCGGAGTGTGCTTTGTGACGCAGTGGTTGTCGGCGTTGGCATGCAGCCGAACATCGAGCTTGCAGTAGCGGCTGGCCTTGCCGTGGGGCAAGGGATTCGTGTCGACGATCGACTGCGCACCAGCGCCCCGGACATCTTCGCCGCCGGTGATGTGTGTGAGTATCGCCTGCACCCGGAGGGGGTATATCAGCGGCAGGAGACCTGGCGCAACGCCGAAGCGCAGGGGCGCCACAGCGCATTGAATATGCTGGGGTACGATCTTCCGTTCCAGGAGGTGCCCGGCTTCTGGTCCGATCAGTACGACTGGAGCGTGCAGACAGTCGGTGTAACCACGCAGCCCCTGCCTTCAGCCAGCCGCGCATTGGCCTGCGGTGGGCGGTTGCTGTTCTACCTGGATGCGCAACAACGACTGCAGGGGGCCTGTGGCCTGGCGCTGGGCAACAGCGTTGCCAAAGATATCAAGCTGTGTGAGCGCCTGATCGTTGCCAGAACTCCGCTGAGCGTCACCATGCTCAACGACCCCAAGTGTTCGCTCAAACAACTGCTGAGGCTCTGACATGGACACATTTCTGGTATTTCAGTCGCTATGGGCCATGCAGGACCATCGTGGCCAGTGTGACCTTCCCATCGAGGCGCAACTGGACAGAATTGCCGCCGCCGGCTTTGACGGGATCACCGACCATTACTGGCATGCCCCCGATGTCATGCGGCTGCATGCCGCCGCAGAGGCCCGTGGCTTACAGATTGAAGGTCAGCTATTCCCACAGACAGTAGCCGATCTGGACAGGGCGCTTGAAGTTGCTTGCCGCTACGGTTGTCACCACCTGACTCTGCAGGCCGATGCACGTCCGCGGACGCTGGCCCAGGCGATCACGTTGATCGAGGGCTGGCAGCGTCTGGCCGAGCAGGTGGACTTTCCGGTTCTGCTGGAAACTCACCGTTACCGCCTTACCAGTGATCTGTTGTTTACCCTCGACGTGCTGGCGCAGATGCCGGACCTCAAACTGTTGGCTGATTTGTCCCACTACGTGGTAGGTCGGGAGTTGCCCGAGTCGGCGACGGCCGAGGACGACGAGCACATTCACAGCATCTTGCGCCATAGTTGGGGCTTTCACGGCCGTATAGCCAATAGTGAACAAGTGCAGGTGCCTTTGAGCTTTGCACAACACCGCCCCTGGCTTGAGCGGTTTTCAGCCTGGTGGCGTTACGGTATTGAAGATTGGCTGGCTCGACCGAATAAACCAGCCAGCCTGTCTTTCACGTGCGAGCTGGGCCCACCCCCGTATGCAATCACAGGGAGTGACGGGCGCGAAATTTCAGATCGCTGGAGCGAGGCACTGTTACTCAAGGATCTGATTCGCGGAATCTGGAATGATTGCCGTTCAAGGGTCTGACGGGTTCAGCCCACTTGATGCGAATGGTGAACTCTTCAAAAGCATACCGATGTGTACATTTTAGGTTGACGACCCATCGCCAACGGTTTAAAACTATACACGTCGGTACAGTTTTGGTGGTCTCGCAGTTCATTGCAGACTGACACACATCCAGAACAGTCCGGCAGCGCCTCGCAGAGCAGTCTGATGATGATCGATTAAATGCCGTGCAACGCGGTACGTCGCGATCATGGATGGCCCTGCATCAGGCAAGAGAGTGCTCCGAGATACAGTGCCTCTGGAAAACGTGCTTCTGGATAAACAGTCCCGGGATATTACCAGTGCCCTTCAAAGGTACTGCCCGTGACGGTGCGTGCCTGATAGTAGTCGGGCTCGGGGATTGACGGTGAGTGCTTGAATTTCAATAACCTGATCACGCTGGAGAGTTCTGCATGCACTACGTTAAAAACATGAAGTTGGCCGGGCTGTTGTTATTGGTTTTTCTGGTCACGGGGTGTGCCAGTCACGAGCCGTCGCCTTATTCAGGAATCGAGTCATCACTTGAAATGCGGCCCAACAAACAGGACAGCTCGGGTCGTATTCCCTTCAAGTACTCGACGTCAGTCAACTGGAACCAATACGATAAAGTAATGCTTGAACCCGTGGTGATCTACTCGGGAGCGGATGCGCAATTTTCAGACCTGGAGCGCAACGAAAAGACCGTCCTGGCCAACGACATGACGGTCAGGTTCTCTGAAGCCCTGGGCAAGCATTTCCGGTTCACCGACACACCTTCACGCGGGACAATGCGCATTCGCCTCACCCTGACCGGGGCCGAGACCACTGTTACCGGGCTGTCTACATTCTCCCGATTCGATATCGGCATGGGGTCATATAACCTCGTTCAGGCCTCCAGAGACCGTGAAGGTACGTTTACCGGGTCCGTCAGCTACGCCGTCGAGATCTACGATGCGTCCACTTCTCAGCTTCTGGAGTCCTATGTCACTCGGCAATATCCAAAGGTTTATGACATAAGCTCGACCTTCGGGCGTTTGTCGGCGGCGCAGGCGGGTATTTCCAGAGGCGCGGATGAGCTGATTGAGTTGTTGCTCTCAAAGTAAAGCAGCCTTGGGAAGCCCGGCCTGATAATCGGGTCTTCCTGTCAGTCAGACACCTGAGAACTGAAAATGCTATTTGTGAATAATAAAATAAATATAAATCAAAAATAATAATATTAGCTTATGACCAAATAGAATTATATTTTAGAAATTGATTCCGTTATGTTTGGTTTCAACAGCCTACCCCTTACCTCGGATGGTACCAATCGTTATCAGGATTCTGCGCATCAGGCCGCCGTCGAGTGCGCCATGACCGAGGGATAAACCATTCCCCTCAAGCAGAATCGTTGGAAGGGAGTTCAACGTATGTTGCCTGTTCAATCCTGCCACTGGCTTTATTCCTCTCGCCCTGCTGTTGACAGGCGCTGCGCGTCACTTCTGCCGCCAACCGGCTTCTCACCCCACCGCTAGCTCATCGCGCAGGTTTTACCTGCACAGCCTGAAACGTGCGTACCGCGCTGTCCCTACGACAGCAGGAACGCCCGACTTTGCGATTTGCATGCATGGCTTCAATGACGGCCATGTCTGGAGTGAATATGAAGCAAGCTTTACACCGTGCCCGAGCCTCGACTGCCGTGCTGGGCTACTGCCCGCTGGCGTTGGCGATAGGGAGCGTTTTGCTGTCAGGGACGATTCAGGCCGAGGAAAAAACCTCCGAGGATGAGCGTCGCACCTTGTCCACCGTGGTAGTTACCGGTAATCGCGGTGCCGAGCAGCGCACCGTGACCAGCAGCCCGGTGCCGATCGATGTGGTCAGTGCCAAACAATTACAGAGTACTGGCAAGCCCGGCCTGATGGAGGCATTGAGCGCGGTCATCCCATCTCTGACACTGCCGGAAAAAACCGGTTGGGACGCCAGCGGCATTGCCCGTGCGCCCAACTTGCGTGGTTTGAGTGCCGCCGAGGTGCTGGTGTTGGTCAATGGCAAACGCCGCCATACCAGCGCGACTCTTAATATCAACGGCATCAACACCGGCGCTGCGCCGGCAGACCTCGATCTGATCCCGATCAGCGCCATTGATCATGTAGAAGTGCTGCGTGACGGTGCCGCGGCTCAATATGGCTCCGATGCCATTGCCGGGGTGATTAACGTCATCCTCAAGGCCGACACCAGCGGCACCTCGGTGACCAACGCCGGGCTCGGTTATGACGGCAAGAAGCAGACCGTGCAGCAAAGCCTCAATAAAGGCTTCGAGATTGGCGACGGCGGTATCGTGCAACTGGCGCTGGATGCCCGCAGCCAGAATGACGACAACAAGGCCAGCGCCAATGGCTACAGCTACGAACAAGCCTACGACCTGGCGGGCAAGTCCACGTATGGCGGTTACGGCGCGCCGAAAACCAATCTGCTGACCTTGGGTTACAACGCCGAGCTGCCGATCGATGACAGTTTCAGTCTGTATTCCTTCACCACCTATTCGCGTCGCAAGGCCGAGCAGGGGCAGAATTTTCGCCTGCCGACCATTACCAATACGATCACCACCGGGCCCAATGGTTATCCGGCGGGATACACACCGACCTGGTACATCGACGAAGACGATTTTCAGGCTGCGTTTGGTGGCAAAGGCACGCTTGGTGAATGGGACTGGGATCTGTCCAGCACTTACGGGCGCAACGAGGCGGAGCAGGGCACCACGCATAACCAGAACCCGTCGCTGGGTGAGGCCACGCCCAACAGCTTCACATCAGGAACGTGGATTTCCACCGAGCTGACCACCAATCTGGACTTCAAGCGCGGCTTTGACATCGGCCTGCAAAAGCCCCTCGACGTGTCCTACGGCCTTGAACATCGACGCGACACGTATGAGGTGCAGGCGGGCGACTATGAATCCTATGCCAACGGTGGTTACTGCGTCGCACCGGGCAACTGTGCATCGTCAGGTGCGCAGGTCACCAACGGCATTTCGCCGGATGAAGAAAGCAGCGCCTCGCGCAACAGTGTCGCCAGTTATGTCGACGTAGGCTTCAACCCTGTGCCTGACTGGTATGTCGGCAGCGCACTGCGCTATGAACATTACAACCAAGGTGTGGGCGCGACCCGCAGCGGCAAGTTGACCACACGCTACGACTTCACCCCGCAGTTCGCCGTTCGCGCCACCGTCAGCAATGGCTTTCGTGCGCCATCCCTGGCCAACAGTCTATTCAGTGCACGTTCGACCACTTACGGCGTGGTGGACGGCGTGTATCAGTCGATCAATTACGGCGTACTGCCGACCGGCTCGGGTGCCGCCAGAGCGTTGGGTGCCGAGGACCTCAAGCCGGAGCGCTCCACCAATTTCAGCCTCGGTTTCACCCTGACGCCTACCGATCAGTTGACCCTGACCGCCGATGCCTACGTGATCAATCTGCGTGACCGCATCACCCTGACCGGCACCCTGCTGGGTGATGAAGTCACTCAGGTGCTGCTCAACAACGGCATCGATTCGACGTCGGGCGGCCAGTATTTCATCAACGGTGCCGACACCCGCACCAAGGGGCTGGATCTGGTCAGCAACTACCGTCAGGACCTTGGGCAGTACGGGTTAGTGAAGTGGACGGCGGCGTTCAACTGGAATCAGACAAAGATCCTCAGCTACAAGGAATCCACCTCGATCCTCGGTACTTCCTATGAGCTGATGGACCGCGAAGCGCGCAATCTGATTACCGGCGTGCAGCCGCGTACCAAACTGATTCTGGGCGGCGACTGGAGCATCGAGCGCTTCAACCTGAACCTGGCGCTGACCCGTTACGGTTCCTACAAAGAGGTCAACTCCTCAGCCAATCGCGATCTGGACCGGGTGTACAGCGCCAAGTGGATCACCGATCTGGACCTCGGCTACAACCTCAGCAAAAACCTCAACGTTGCCATCGGCGCAAAGAACCTGTTCGACATCTATCCAAAGAAACAGGGGGTTCCCAGCAGCACCATGGTCAGCAGTTACGGCACCTATTCGCCCTACGGTTTTACCGGCGGTTACTACTACACCCGGCTGACTTACGCCTTTTAAGGCCAGCACCTGAAAACCCCCATTGAGTGCGAGGAACAAGCATGCCCACTGTCGCCAAACCCTATGACTTCATCGACGAGACCAGCCGTTACCCGCTGCGCCAGAGCCGGGTAGCACAACCACCGATCAAGGCATTGCAAGTAGTACCCGCCCGGCATCCCGGTCGCTGGGTGGGGTCGATATTCGCTGCACTGGTGCTGGTCGCCATCGTGCATTCGCTGGCGACCAATCCGCGCTGGGAGTGGGGCGTGTTCGGGCAATGGTTCTTCTCGCCGTCAGTGCTGCGCGGCCTGGCCCAGACGTTGCTGCTGACACTGCTCAGCACCGTGTTTGGCATCGTTCTCGGCACGGCGCTGGCGCTGGCACGCCTGTCGGGCTCACCGCTGCTGGCGGCGCTGGCCTGGGGCTACATCTGGTTTTTCCGCTCGATGCCGGCGCTGCTGGTGTTGATCATTCTCTACAATTTCGCCTACCTGTACGACCACATCGTACTGGGTGTGCCGTTTACCGATCTGGTCTTCGCCGAATGGTCAACGGTCGACGTGCTCAGTCAATTCACCGTGGCGGTCCTGGGCTTGAGCCTGATGCAGGCGGCGTATACCGCAGAAATCATTCGTGGCGGGCTGATCGGTGTCGATGCTGGCCAGCATGAAGCCGCTGCAGCCCTCGGCTTGCCGGCTTCGCGTCGGGTTTTCCGCATCATTCTGCCCCAGGCACTGCGCTCGATCCTGCCTTCGGGCTTCAACGAAATCATCGGCCTGGTCAAAGGCACTTCCATTGTTTACGTGCTGGCCTTGCCAGAGCTGTTTTACACCGTGCAGGTCATCTACAACCGTACCCAGGCGGTGATTCCGCTGCTGATTGTTGCCACCGTCTGGTACCTGATCATCACCACGCTGTTGACCAGCGCGCAGTACTACGTCGAGCGACACTTTGCTCGTGGCACGGCG
Organism: Pseudomonas savastanoi; assembly: GCF_020917325.1. Lineage (NCBI taxonomy): Bacteria > Pseudomonadati > Pseudomonadota > Gammaproteobacteria > Pseudomonadales > Pseudomonadaceae > Pseudomonas > Pseudomonas savastanoi. The sequence goes on along the minus strand of NZ_CP076652.1, from coordinate 3,273,207 downwards.
CGTGTTTTGCCGCCCACGCCCTTGCAGCGAGTGCGCGGCTGGTTGAAGGAGAAGCATCATGAGTGAAGCCTCTGCACCCGTGCGCGCGGGGCGCATTCAGATCCAGGGCGTGGGCAAACGCTTTGGCAGCCAGCAGGTGCTCAAGGACATTGACCTGAGCATTGAACCGGGCAAGGTCACGGTGATTCTCGGGCCGTCCGGCTCGGGCAAGTCCACGCTGTTGCGCACCATCAACCACCTGGAAAAGATCGACAGCGGTTACATCACCATCGACGGCGACTACGTTGGTTATCGGCGCAAGGGTGATCTGCTCTATGAGCTCAAAGAGCGTGAAATCCTCAAGCGGCGCATCGAGGTTGGCTTCGTGTTTCAGAATTTCAACCTGTTCCCGCACCTCACCGCCTGGGAAAACATTGCTGAAGCACCGTTGGCCCATAAACGCTGGAGCAAGGCCGAGGCGCAGGCAAGAGCAGGTGAATTGCTGGCCAGGGTTGGCCTGGCAGACAAGGTGGACGCTTACCCACGCCAGCTTTCCGGGGGCCAGCAACAGCGCGTCGCCATTGCCCGTGCGTTGGCGCTGGACCCCAAGGTGCTGCTGTTTGATGAACCTACCTCAGCCCTCGACCCCGAGCTGGTCGGCGAGGTGCTGGATGTCATCAAAGGGCTCACGCAACTGGGGGTCACGCTGGTGGTAGTGACCCACGAGATCGGTTTTGCCCGGGAAGTGGCGGATCACGTGGTGTTTCTGTGCGATGGCCAGTTGATTGAGCAAGGGCCGCCGGAACAGGTTTTCCACCATCCCCGACACCCTCGCACCGCTGCCTTTCTCGGCAAGGTGCTGTGAATTTCCCGCTTTCAAGGAGTGATTGCTGATGCTAGTGAATACCGCCCGCGTAGCCCTGCTGACGATAGCCGTCAGCGTGGCGCAAAGTGCTTTTGCTTCCACCGCGCAACCGGTCGACCTCAGTCCTGACCGGCAACGCATTCATGTACCGCGTAACGAAGCGGCCATTGCGCAGATCCCGGCGGGCTTCAAGTTTGCCCAGCCAGGCAAGTTCACCGTGGCCGTCTCCGGTGTGGCGGGGCCGCCCCTGGCGCTGCTGGCCAATGATGACAAGACCACCATCGGCAGCGAGGCCGACACCGCGCAACTGGTGGCGGACAGCCTGGGCCTGCAATTGAACGTGGTGCAGACCAGTTGGGAGGACTGGCCGCTGGGCGTCAGTTCGGGCAAATACGACGCAGTCATCAGTAACGTCACTGTGACCGAAGCGCGCAAGAAACGCTTCGATTTCGCCACCTACCGCCAGGATGTCCTGGGCTTCTATGTCAAGACCAACAGCAAAATCAGCGAGATAAAACAGGCGTCGGACATCGCGGGGCTGAAGATCATCGTCGGCTCCGGCACCAATCAGGAAAAGGTCCTGTTGGCGTGGAACGAGGCTAACGAAAAGGCTGGTATCAAGCCTGCGCTGTTGCAGTATTTCGATGATCAGGCGGCTGCGCAGCTTGCCATTCAGTCGGGGCGCAGTGATGCGCTGTTCGGGCCCAATTCGGTGTATGCCTACTCGGCCGCCATCACCGGAGGCATCAAGCGGGTCGGCACGGTTAACGGCGGCTGGCCACTGCAGGCTGATATCGCCGTGACCACGCGCAAGGACAACGGTCTGGTCAAACCGATTCATACCGCCCTTGAAGGCGCGATTGCCGGCGGGCAGTACGAGCAAGTGTTGCAGCGCTGGGGCCTGGATGTGGAGCGCGTCGACAAGTCGCTGATCAACCCGCCCGGCTTACCGGATTGAGGCCTTCAAGGGAGCAAATGACATGGGACTGACACGACGTGAAGCACTTTCCAGCATTGCTGCGGTAGGTGGCGAAAAAGCCGTCAAGGACGCGCTTGCGGTACTGGGGCTGGGGCCTTCATCACACCGGCGGCCAAAACCTCTGAAACTCGGAAGCGGGCTGGGGCAGGGCACTCGCGTACTGGTGCTGGGTGCCGGAATCGCCGGGCTGGTGACTGCGTTGGAATTGACGCGGGCAGGGTTTACTGTGCAAGTGCTGGAGGCCCGTGATCGAGTGGGCGGCCGCAACTGGACGTTGCGCAGCGGCGATCAGGTGGACTACAAGGACGGTCGCACGCAGACCGTGGGCTTTGATCCCGGGCTGTATTTCAATGCCGGGCCAGCGCGGATTCCCAGCCAGCACCGCACGCTGCTCGACTATTGCAGCGAGTTGGGAGTGCCGCTTGAAGTGCTGGTCAATAGCAGTCATGGCGCTCAGGTCCGCCCGGACCTGCAACAGCCCGCGTTCACTGTCGGCCAGGCTATCAACGACGCCCGTGGCCACCTCTCGGGTCTACTGGCCACGGCGGTGCAGCGCGATGCTCTGGACGATGTGTTGAGCGGCGAAGAGCGTCAGCGCCTGTTAGCGTTTTTGCAGGTGTATGGCGACCTCTCGCAGGAACTGGCTTATGAGGGCAGCCTGCGTTCCGGACATCAGGAGTCGCTCTCGCATCCGGGGGCATTGCCGACCAGTGCGCAGCCGGTAGAGCTGGAGCGCCTGCTGCATCCCGAGCTGTGGGGCGCGCTGCTGCACACTGAGTTTCCCGAGTTCTCGGCGACCATGTTTCAGCCGGTCGGCGGTATGGACCGCATCACCGACGCCTTTTACCAGCGCCTCACCGAACAGGTGCAACTGGGCGCGCAGGTGCGCCAGATTCGTCAACTGGAAGACGGTGTGGCGGTCACCTATCACGACAGACACAGCGGCCGCGAACAGGTAGTACGCGCCGATTATCTGGTCTCGACCCTGCCGTTGCCGTTGCTGGCCAGGCTGGATACCGACTTCAGTAATCCGGTAAAGGCCGCTTTGCTGAGCACCCGCAACGATCAGGCGACCAAGGTGGCGTGGCAATCCCCGCGCTTCTGGGAAACCGATTACCGCACCTATGGCGGGTTGTCCTGGATCGACCATCCGGCGCGCCTGCTGTGGTACCCGAGCAATGACTTGAACACCCGCGATGGCCTGCTCGTCGCCGGTTACGTGACCGGGGAGGGTGCCGACGTGTTCGGCGCGAAACCGTTCGAGGCGCAATACGCAGCCTCCAGAGAGGCGGTCGAACTGCTGCATCCCGGTTACTCGCATCACTTGCGTAACCCCTTGGCCGTGTCCTGGGAGCAGATTCCTTACAGCGAAGGCCCGTGGCTGCAACGCGAACATTTCCCGGCCGACGCCAGCGCCTTGCTGGATGAACCTCATGGCCGGGTTTACTTCGCTGGCGACGGGCTGGTGCAGAGCGGCGTGGGTATCTGGCAGGAATCGGCCGCCAATTCGGCGCGCCATGTGGTCGGGCAACTGGCCGAGCGGGTCATCCAGCAACGGCAGACCGCGGCCCTCGCGGCGTCGTGAGCCTTCATTGCAGCATCAACATCTATTGGGGAGAGACACCATGAGCGACAGCATTCAACGTACCAGCGTCGGCGATTTTCCAATCTCGCAAACCGTGACCGTGCCTGCCTCGGCCAGCCTGGTATTCATCAGCGGCACTTTGCCCGACCTTGCCGACCCACACGCTCCGGCGGGCACGCCTGCCGCCTATGGCAACACTGAAGTGCAAAGCGTTTCGGTGTTCAGCAAACTGCGCAATATCCTCCGGCAACAGGATCTTGACCTGGGCGATATCGTGCAGTTACGAGTGTTTCTGGTGGGGGCCGAGGAAACCGGCGGCAAGCTTGATTTTGCGGGCCTGCAGGCCGGTTACACGCAGTTTTTCGGCACCCCCGAGCAACCCTTGAAACCTGCGCGCACCGCTTTGCAGGTAGTGGCGCTGCCATTGCCCGGTGCGCTGATCGAGGTCGAAGCCATCGCGGCCAGACCTGCTTGATCCAGTGCCGTCAGTTGCTTGACTATCGCCGTGCGGCCCGGGTACTGACGTCCACCCACACCGCCAGCACCAGGATGCCGCCCTTGACGATCATCTGCCAGTAACTGTCGACGTCGAGCATGGACATGCCGTTATCGAGACTGGTGATGACCAGCGCGCCAAGCAGGGCACCGTAGACAGTGCCCGAGCCGCCGCGCATGGAGGTGCCGCCGATAAAGCAGGCGGCAATGGCGTCCAGTTCACCCATGTTGCCGGCCGAGGGCGAGCCTGCAGCCAGGCGTGCGGTATTGACCAGCCCGGCGAAGGCACACATGACGCCCATGATGCCGAAGATCCACAGTTTTACGGCCTGTACGTTGATGCCGGATAACCGCGTGGCTTCCATGTTGCTGCCCACCGCATAGACGCGACGTCCGAAAACCGTCTGGCTGGTGACATAACTGAACACACCGAGCAGGACCAGCAACAGCAACACCGGAACGGGGATTCCGTCGTAGCTGTTGAGCACATAGACAAACCCGCCCAACACAGCGCCGATCAATACCACGCGTAACACATCACGAATCATCGAGTGTGCCGCCAGCCCGTGCAGTGCTCTGTTGCGCCGTTGTTTCCAGGTCAGAAACAACGTCAGCGCCAGCAACAGTACGCCAAGCCCTGTGCCGACAGAGTGCGGTAAATACCCTTGGCCAACGTAGACCAGCGAAGGCGATACCGGGGCGATGGTCGTACCACCGGTGATCCCCAGCAGAATGCCGCGAAAGGCCAACATACCGCCCAGCCCGACAATAAAGGAGGGAATGCGCAGGTAGGCCGTCATGTAGCCGTTGGCCAGGCCAATCATCAGCCCGCATAGCGCAACCACGCTCAGGTTTGCCAGCAGCGGCACGTGGTAGACCACATCGAGAATCGCCGCCAGGCCACCGAGCAGGCCCAGCAATGAACCCACCGACAGGTCGATCTCGCCACTGATGATCACCAGCACCATGCCACACGCCAGAATGCCGGTGATGGACATCTGCCGCAGCAGGTTGGAAAGGTTGCGCGGGGTCAGAAACCCGCCGTCGGTCTGCCAACTGAAGAACAGCCAGATAACCGCGATGGCAATCACCAGCGCAAGCATTTTGTAGCGGGTGAAGAACTGTTTGACCTGGTTCATCTATGCGGTCTTCCGGGCATTATTGTCAGGGGCATCGGGGTGGCTGAGCGCAGCGGCGAGCACCTGTTCCTGAGTGAGTTCATGGTTGATGAAGTCGCCGCGCAACTGGCCTTCGCCAATTACCAGCACACGGTCGGACACGCCCAGCACTTCGGCCAGCTCCGAAGAGACCATGATGATCGATACACCTTCGGCCGCCAGCGCGCCCATCAGCTTGTAGATCTCGTACTTGGCACCTACATCGACGCCGCGGGTGGGCTCGTCGAGGATCAGCACGCGCGGTCGGGTCAAAAGCATTTTCGCCAGAACAGCTTTCTGCTGGTTGCCACCAGACAGGCTGGTGATCGGCAGGAACGGGCTGGCTGTCTTGAGGTGCATGCGCGAGATTTCCCGGTCGATGCTGCCCAGCTCGGCTTCGGCGTCGATGCGGGTCATTTTCGAGTAGCTGTCGAGGACCGCGAGGGTGATGTTCTGACCAACGCCCAGGTCCGGAATAATGCCCTGACGCTTGCGGTCTTCGGGAACCATGCACAAGCCCGCGCGGATTGATTTGAGCGGCGTGCGTGTGTCGACAGGCTGGCCGTCCAGCCACACTTCACCGGTATATCGGCCCGGGTAGGCACCGAACAGCGCGGACACCAGTTCGGTGCGACCTGCGCCGACCAGCCCGGCAATGCCGAGAATTTCCCCGCGCTTGAGAGCAAACGAAATGTCGTCGACCCGTTTGCGTCCGGGGTTATCGACGTCGTAACAGGTAATGTTTCGCGCCTCGAAAATCACCTCGCCGATCTCGTGGGGTTCGGTGGGGTAAAGGTTGCTCATTTCGCGACCGACCATCTGGGTGATGATCTTCGGGATGTCCATGTCCGACATGGCGGTGGTGGCGATATGCTTGCCATCGCGGATCACCGAAATGGTGTCGCACACGGCCGCCACTTCATCGAGTTTGTGCGAAATGTACACGCACGCCACGCCCTTGGCTTTCAGGTCACGAATGATGTCCAGCAGCACCTCGATTTCCGAGCGGGTCAGGGCCGAGGACGGCTCGTCGAGGATCAACAGGCGCGCCTTCTTGTTCAGTGCCTTGGCGATTTCCACCAGTTGCTGATAACCGCCGCCGTACTGGGAAACCGGCAGTGCCACGTTCATGTCTGGCACTTTGAGCTCACGCATCAACACTTCGGCGCGGTGGATCATGGCCGGGTAGTTCATGCGCCCACCGGGGAGCGTCAGTTCATGACCCATGAAGATGTTTTCGGCCACCGACAGGTCAGGCACCAGCGTGAGTTCCTGATGAATGATGACGATCCCGGCTGCTTCCGTTTCGCTGATGGACTGCGCCTTGAGCGACTGGCCGTCCCAAAGGATCTCGCCGTCCCAGGTGCCGTAGGGGTAAACCGCCGACAGCACCTTCATCAGCGTGGACTTGCCCGCGCCGTTTTCGCCGCACAGGCCGACGCACTCACCGGGCCGGACCTTGATGTCAATGCCGTTCAAGGCTTTGACGCCGTCAAAGGTTTTGACGATGCCGTTCATTTGCAACAGGTAGTCGGACATGGCACGGGCTCACACGGGGATTCATGGGCGTGCCTGGGCCTGCGCAGCCATGCTGCACAGGCTCAGGCTTTCTATCGACTGATTATCGATAGCTCACTGGCCGCCCATCTGCGCCTTGGTGTAGAACCCGTCTTTCTCCAGCAGGTCGATGTTGTCCTTGGTCAACGGTGTCGGGGTTAGCAGGATGGTGTCGACTTTCTTGCTGCCATTGTCGTACTGCGAGGTAAAGGCAGGCTTCTCGTTGCGCACCAGTTGCACCGACAGTTTGGCGGCTTCGCTGGCAATCAGCTTCAGCGGTTTGTAGACGGTCATGGTCTGGGTGCCATCAATGACCCGCTTGACCGCCGCCAGGTCCGCATCCTGTCCCGAAATAGGCACTTTGCCGGCCAGTTTCTGTGCGGCCAGGGCCTGAATCGCGCCCCCTGCGGTGGCGTCGTTGGAAGCAACGATGCCATCGATCTTGTTGTTATTTCGGGTCAGGGCATTTTCAACAATGCTCAGGGCTTCAGTGGGGTTCCATTCCTTCACCCACTGTTGGCCGACGATTTTGATATCGCCCTTGTCGATGGCTGGCTGCAGCACCTTCATCTGACCTTCGCGCAGAATCTTGGCGTTGTTGTCAGTGGGGGCGCCGCCCAGCAAGAAGTAGTTACCCTTGGGCGCTGCTTTCAGCACGCCGCCGGCCTGCATTTCGCCGACCTTTTCGTTATCGAAGGAGATGTAAGCGTCGATGTCGGCGTTGAGGATCAGCCGATCATAAGACACCACTTTGATTCCGGCCTTCTTGGCTTCGGCAACGGCGTTGGTCAGTACGGTGGCGTTGAACGGCACGATGACAATCACGTCGACGCCGCGAGAGATGAGGTTTTCGATCTGCGAAATCTGTTTCTGCTCGTTGGCATCCGCCGACTGTACGTAGACCTTGGCGTCCAGTTTCTCCGCCGCCGCAACGAAGTAATCACGGTCGCGTGACCAGCGTTCCAGACGCAGGTCATCAATGGAGAAACCGATTTTCGGGTGGGCGGAGTCGGCCATGACCGGCAGGGACAGCAAGGCCAGAGCGCTGGCAAGCAGCGTGCGTTTCAGGGTGTTCATAGGGTGCGTCCTTTTATTGTTGTTCGAAAGACACTTCATGATGTGCAGTGTAATGCCGGTGCAACTGTAGAACGTTGTCGGACGCCGCGGGCACAGATTTGTCGTAAGAATGTCACTGCGGCGTCCGTTCTGCCTGGTTTCAGGAGTAGATAAAGCGGTTGACCACACCTTCCAGCAATTCCTGCCGACCGCTGACGGCTTGTGGGTTCAGTTCGTTGTCGAATGCATGGTTTGCAAGCGACTCGAGGCTGAATTCACCCGCCAGCAACGACTTTCCGAAAGGCTGCTGCCAGCCTGCGTAGCGCTGGTCCTTGAACTGCTGAAGCTTATCGTTTTGCACCATGGCCGCTGCGCGCTCCAGCGCCAGGGCGAGCACATCCATGGCGGCGACGTGGCCGTGAAACAGGTCGACTTCGTCGAGGCTCTGACGACGGACCTTGGAATCGAAATTGTAGCCGCCATTGGTGAAACCACCGGCCTTGAGAATCTCGTAGGTGGCGAGGGTCATCTCCTCGACGCTGTTGGGGAACTGGTCAGTGTCCCAGCCGTTCTGCGGGTCGCCGCGGTTGGCATCGATGCTGCCAAAGATCCCCAGCGAGACTGCTGTGGCAATTTCGTGGTGGAAGCTGTGCCCGGCCAGGGTCGCGTGGTTGGCTTCGATGTTGACCTTGATCTCTTTTTCCAGGCCGTACTGCTGCAGAAAACCGAACACCGTGGCGCTGTCGTAATCGTACTGATGCTTGGTGGGCTCCTGTGGCTTGGGCTCGATCAGCAAGTCACCTTTGAAGCCGATCTTGTGTTTGTGCTCGACCACCATGCGCATGAAGCGGCCCAACTGCTCGCGCTCCTGCTTGAGGTCCGTATTGAGCAGGGTTTCGTAGCCTTCACGACCGCCCCACAGGACGTAGTTGGCCCCTTTGAGTCGCTGGGTGGCGTTCATGGCACTGAACACCTGAGTCGCGGCGTAGGCAAATACTTCAGGGTCCGGGTTGCTGGCGGCCCCTGCGGCAAAGCGCGGGTTGCTGAAACAGTTAGCGGTGCCCCACAGCAGCTTGATCCCGGTTTGCTCCTGATGACGCTCCAGCTGATCAATCATCTGCGCGAAGTTGTTGCGATACTCCTTGAGCGAGCTGCCTTCCGGCGCTACGTCGGTGTCGTGGAAACTGTAGTAATCAATGCCCAGCTTGGAAAAGAACTCAAACGCTGCTTCAGCCTTGCCGATAGCCAACTCCATCGGGTCACCGGAACCTTGCCATGGGCGCTTGAAGGTGCCGACACCAAACATGTCGGCGCCTGGCCAGACGAACGTGTGCCAGTAACAGGCCGCCATGCGCAAATGCTCGCGCATGGGTTTGCCGAGAATCAGTTTGTCGGCATCGTAGTGGCGAAAGGCAAGGGGCGAGTCGCTGTCAGGGCCTTCATAGCGAACCTTGTCGACGGCGGGGAAGTACGGCATCTGCGTTTTCCTTATTGTTCTTGGCGATGCCTCGATACTAGCAACGGCCTTGGGCCTGCTGATTATGAAAATCGTCAACGCACAGTGCGATTTTGAGTATTGAGATTGGTCCTTTGCGGGCCTAGTCTGTGTTGAGCGACGTAGTGCTTATCGAATCGATATAAAAATCCGGCATAAAAATAATGAAAACTGTACCCCCCGTTCACCGCATTGCACTGTTGTTCAACGGCAGCAAGATCTATGACCGCGGCATCATCAGCGGCATCGGCAACTACCTCAGCAGTACCCGGGTGTCCTGGGATCTGTTCCTGGAGGAAGATTTTCTCTGTCGCCTGAAAGGCATCGAGCGCTGGCAGGGTGACGGGATCATTGCCGACTTCGACGACCCGCTGATTGGTGAGGCATTGGCCGGCATCAGGCTGCCGGTGGTGGCGGTAGGCGGTTCCTACCAGGATGAGCGCGCCTACCCGAAGGGCATCCCCTATGTCGCGACCGACAACCACGCCTTGATCAAGGCCGCCTACGAGCATTTGATAGTGGCCGGGCTGACCCGCTTTGCCTGCTTCAGTCTGCCTGAGGCTCAGGCCAATCGCTGGGCGCAGGAGCGCGAGCAGGCCTTTCGCCGACTGCTGCAACGCGACGGCTTGCACGCCGAGGTCTATCGCGGCCTGGGTACCAGTGCACCGCTCTGGGACAGTGCTGTAGAACAGCAGATCGCCTGGCTGCAAAGCCTGCCCAAGCCGATCGGCATCATCGCGGTGACCGACGCCCGCGCCCGTCAGTTGCTACAGGCCTGCCTGACTGCCGGAATTGCTGTGCCCGAACAAGTGGCGCTGATCGGCATCGACAACGATCCGTTGACCAGAACCCTCACGCGGGTGCCGTTGAGCTCGGTGGTTCAAGGCACCGACACCATGGGCCGAACCGCCGCGCGCCTGCTGCACCAGATGCTGCACGGCATGCCGTCTTCGGGCACCCACATTCTGATACCGCCGGACGCTGTCAACGTACAGGCTTCGAGTCTGCATCAACCGTTGGGGGACCCCTATGTGATGCAGGCGTTGCTGTTTATCCGGCAGTACGCGTGCCAGGGTATCAAGACCGCGCAGGTAGCGGCTTATGTGGGCGTTTCGCGCTCGTCGCTGGAGGCGCACTTTCGCCGGGTGCGGGGCTGCAGCGTGCATGACGAGATCCTGCGTTTCAAACTGGCCGCTGCCGCACACGGGTTGCAAAACACTGACTGCGCAATTGCCGACATCGCCCGCGATTGTGGTTTCCGGTCGGCGCAATACCTGCACACGGTATTTCGCCGGGAATTTGGATGCACGCCGCGAGAGTACCTGCAGGGTGCCAATGCGGCAGTGCAATGCCCGGTTGCCTGACAATTCAGGCAGCCACGACTCTTATCGTCCAGAAGTCGGTGGACAGATTTTCATCCAGCAGATAGCTGTAGGGCAGGGTGAAGTAGCCTTCCATGCCCCAGCCAGTGCCCCATGAGTTGCGCAAGATGAAATGCTGATGGGCATCGTTGTAACCCACTGCCAACACGCAGTGCCCTCCGAGCATCTTTTCGTGAGGGCCCGGCATCGGGGCATGCCCGGTCTGGGCGACCTTCTTGCTTTCAAAGCTCTCGTAGACGGAAAAACCAATGACAAACGGATAACCTGCCGCCAGGCAGCCTTTCATCTGGTTGAGGTTTTGCGCAACTTTCTGGTAGGACACCGCTTTGTATTTTCTTGCGTCTTTGTAGCAGGCAGCCGGAGGTTTGACAGCGAACTTTTCAATGTCATAAGGCCACTCTTTTTCAGGGCAATCACCTTGCTCCGCTACACTTTTAATTCCGTGGCGTATCATCGCGCCGCTGTCCGAATCGACGGTATGCTCAATGACCCGTTCGTTGTAATAGATAAACAACCGCGAGGGCTCGAACGCCGGCGTCAGCTTTTGCTTCATGCGATCAAACTGAATCGCTCCGGCAATACCGTTCGCGGTACAACTGCCCAGTTGGCCCTGGTCGTATACGGGCGGGCAATGGTGGCGCAGATCAACCATGTGTGGAAGCGCCGCCAGCGCCGTTGTCGGCGCCGCATAAAGATGATCGCGATGATCAGGCAGATCGCGAATCCATCCATACTGTTTTACGGTATAGGTCATTTCGTATCTCCTTGTAAGACACTGTCAGAAAATTTGACAGCGCTCATGTAAACAGGTTTTTGGCAGGCGCGGATTAAACTTCGTTTAGTAAGTAGTGAACTATGAGTTGGCCGGGTGGATTCATTTGGCCAGTACTGTTAGTTGAGCAGCGGGCCATATTAACCAGTTTGTTAAATGGGCCTGCGGAATAGAATTACTGCTTTTTTTTGCGCTTGATACGAGCCAAAGCGCCTTATCGAAAGTGGCAAAACGATACTGCTTTATAGACGCTTATCCTAAGCCCATAAGCGTACCGGTCGGTACATTTAAATTGACAGCATGCGATGTACGGGCTAAAAGATACACCTCGGTACAGTTATGGTCGAAGCGCAAATCGCCACATGCAAGATGAGGGGTAGAGGGATGGATACGATGCAACTGCATGAAATAATGACTGCTCACCTGCGTATCGATACGCCGCAAGCGCTTTGCAATCCTCAGCGGGGGCAGCGTAGCAGCGGTGAGGTACTGGGAGGCGAATTCAACGGCGATCGATTAAAGGGGCAGGTTCTTCCGGGAGGCAGCCTTTTTCTCGTGCCCCAGGATGACAACCTTGCACGATTCAGCCTGTACTACACCTTGCTGACTGACGACGGAATAAAGATAGATGTCGTCGGAGAAGGGCTAGTGGCCTTCAGTGAAACGGACCGCGCGCCATTCGCCGAATCGCAGTGTCGATGCACATGCAGCAAGCAGTTCAGCGTTCCTTCCGGCGCTCATGATTACTTGCAGAGAAACCTGTACGTCGGCAGAGTAAATATAAAAGCCGGGGATGACAGCATGCGTGTCAGTATTTATCAGGTTAACGAGATATGAAGAGCCGTCAAAGAAACGCGTGGATGCGATAGCAAGTGTCAAGTGTGTTATCAAGGTATAACCCTTGTCGCTAACACTTGGCGGGTCGGCGTGATGACATTTAAATTATTTTTGCTCGTTATCTATATAAGCAGGGGCTGGTCAGTCTGACACGCCGGCTTGCGTGCAGGCTGGGTTCAACCATTGTCACTCTATCAGTCGGGTTTGAAGTGCTCGACATGTTGTCCACCAACAAGCAGTTCGAGCGTTACTTTCAAGGGCGTGAGGACGGTCTGTCGCCCACGCCGGATATCTGTCTGGTTCATTGGGTTGTGGCGTGACCGTTACTAGCTGGCAAAAAAGCTCAGCCCTTTGCCGATCGCGCATTCATAACTCACCGGATTGCCGACCTGCTGATAGCCGGGAACACTCAGCGTCGTCATGCTGAACATGGCGCTGCCATTGGAGCGTATCTGGTAGCGAATGAACTGCTCGATGGGCTTGTTATCTCGATCCAGGGTGAAGTGGCTGTCCGAGAACGCGAGGGTGCCGTCGGGAGTGATGCGGTAGGCATCGATGCGTTTGCCGCCTTTGGTTTTGGACGGCTCGGCACCCGCGACCGAGGACTTGCATTGCCCAAGATCAATCGCCACAGCTACCGACTCTCCGGTGTTCAACGCCTGGATGATAGCGGGGTAGCTGACCAGCGCGTCGCCAGCGTGAGCAGCACCGGGCAGTGCAAGGGCAAGTAATGCGGCAGCGTAATAATGTTTCATGGCAACTCCAGTAAGTCAGTCTGAAGGTTGAAAAGACCGTCATCTCGTGGTTATCGAGCGTCGCGAAACCTACCATAAGGTTTCCTTGAAGTGGGCCCTGAATAGCAGTGGCACGGCTCTGATTCGACGTTCTTCATTCTTTTTCTCGATCAGCCGATAGAAATGACGGTGCTAATTTATTCGTCAGCCACGGGAAGGGGATTGAACATGCTGAGACAGCTGAAAATAGCCGCGCGGACCTCCGCCTGCTTTGCGTTGATGGTGGTGCTGGTGTTCGGGCTTGGTATTTTTAGCATTCAGCAATTGCACGGTATTCGTGAGCAATCGCTTGAAATCGAAAACGACGCGCTTCCAGGGATTGCGCTGGGTGACGATATTGCCCTGGCGGTCGAGAAAACCCGCACCACCGTGGCCAAAATGCTTGCCACGCATGATCTTGCGCAGGTAGCTCAGGCTCACAACGAGTTCCTTGAAAGGAAGGCCGGTTTCCAAAAGGCCGTAGAGGCTTACGACCCGCTGATCACCGATGATGAAGAGCGCGCGCTCGTAGAGGGTCTGAAGAGCACTTATCAGGGCTACATCGAGCGTGGCGAAAAGGTCTATACGCTGATCAACGAGAATCAGGCAGAGGCCGGAAGGGCGCTCGTCTGGGGCGAGATGAAGGCCATGGCGGAAAGTATAGAAGCCGCCCTTGGCAAGCTGGAAAAGATCAATGATGACTCCGAAGCCGAATCCAGCGCTGCAGCGACGTCGGTGTATGAAAACGCCCTGATCGTCACTCAGGGGGTTATGTTTCTGACGGTGTTACTGACCGTATTGCTCGCCTGGCGCCTGACCAAAAGTCTGGCAGTGCCGATCAGTCAGGCGCTGCACAGCTCGGAAACCATTGCTGCGGGCGACCTGCGTCCCAGCGCAATCAACCGTGAGGGCACTGATGAAGCGGCCCTTTTGCTGCAATCGATGGAGCGCATGCGCGGCAATCTGAGCCAGACCCTGAGTCAGGTGGGCGATGCCGCTCACCAATTGGCCTCGGCCACAGAGCAAATGAGTGTGCTGATGGCCAACAGCAACGCTGACCTTGTGGTGCAGAACAGCGAGATAGAAATGGCCGCCACCGCCGTTACCGAGATGAGCCAGGCGGTCGACGAAGTAGCGCGAAATGCGGTGGCCACCTCGGAAGAATCCAAAGCCTCTTCGGTGTCGGCCCGCGAAGGTCAGGAAGAGCTCAATCAAACCGTTCAGTCGATCCTTGAACTGACCCGCAATGTCGGCACCGCGTCGGTCGAGGCGCAGGCGCTGGCAACCCGCACGCTGGATATCACCAAGGTCCTGGATGTTATTCGCGCAGTCTCCGAGCAAACTAACCTGCTGGCCCTCAATGCCGCCATCGAGGCGGCACGGGCTGGCGATGCCGGGCGGGGTTTTGCCGTAGTCGCGGACGAAGTTCGCGCGCTGGCTCATCGCACCAGCGAGTCGACCCGTGAGATCGAGACCATGATCGGGCACATCCAGCAGGGCACCAAGAGCACGCTGGTGGCGCTTGAAGTCAGTACCGAGCAGGCCCAACGTACCAAACAGCAGGCCGAGTCGGCCAACGCCGTGCTGGCCAGTATCGCCAGTTCGGTCATGGTCATCGATGAGCGAAATACGGTGATCGCCAGCGCTTCTGAGGAGCAGGCGCTGGTCGCGCGCGAAGTGGATCGCAACCTGGTACGAATCCGTGACTTGTCGGCGCAGTCGGCAGTGCGTACCGGCCAGACCGGCAGTGCCAGTCAGTCGCTGGCCGAACTGGCGAGTGATCTGACTACTACCCTTAGGCAGTTCAAGCTTGGCTAAGCAGTCAGGCATGACCTTGCTGTTGCCCGGACAACAGCGAATCGACAATGTGTTCGCCGCCTTGGGCCTGAAGCGTCGGCTATCAGCCTAGACGCAATTCGGCGCAATAGCCTGCAAGCCAGGCTCTGCGCCGTTGCCAGCGTAACCGCAGGGCTTTGGGCATGACCTGTGCACTGCTGATCAGGATTGTTTTCCTGAGCCAGCGGAGCCACCCGAATGCCTGATGCCGTCCCGATTTATAAGCCAACCCGTCTGCATGCAATAGGGCGCGCCCTGGCGCTGACCCTGTTGGCCACCAGCCTTGTCGCGACGGCACATGCCGATGACAGCGATGTACCTTCGCTGGCGGGCAAGCGCATCGCGATCAGCATGACCGGCACCAGTCACTACTTCGATATCAAGACGTTTCAGGCCCAGGTGGATGAGGTCAAGCGTCTGGGCGGCACGCCTATAACGCTTGATGCAGGTCGCAACGACAAGAACCTGGTCAATCAACTGCAGACCGTGGTTACGCAAAAACCCGACGCGGTGATTCAGACCCTGGGCACACTCAGCGTTATCGACCCCTGGCTCAAGCGCATCAGCAAGGCGGAGATTCCACTGTTCACCATCGATGCACCGTCGCAATACAGCCTCAACAACACCACCTCGGACAACATTGCCACCGGCAAGGCACTGGCCGGGCAACTGATCAAAGACGCGGGTGGCAAGGGCAACGTGCTGGTGTTCAACGGCTTTTATGGTGTGCCGGTGTGTGCCATTCGTTACGACCAGCTCAAGTTGGCGCTCAAGGATCATCCGGGACTGAAAATCATTGAGCCGGAGTTGCGTGACGTCATTCCCAACACGGTTCAGGACGCTTACTCGCAAGTCTCGGCGCTGCTCAATAAATACCCCAAAGGCAGTGTGTCGGCCATCTGGGCGGCCTGGGACATTCCTCAACTGGGCGCCAGCAAGGCACTGATCGACGCCGGAAGAACTGAAATCAAGACCTATGGCGTTGACGGCACGCCGGAAGTACTTGAGCTGATGCGCCGTGAGAACTCACCGATTGGTGCCGTGGTTGCGCAGCAGCCGGCCCTGATCGGCAAGACTGCAGTGCAGAACGTCGCTCGCTATCTGGCCGGGCAACGCGACCTGCCCAAAGAGACTCAGGTGCCGACCTTGCTGACCACGGCCGCCAACCTGCCGCAAGTGCAGGAGCTCAGGGGTGATAACTGACGGAGGAGATCGACCATGAGACCAGCGATTGCAGACGTTGCAGCGGCACCAGCGGCCTTGCACTTGCAGGGCATCAGTAAGCGCTTTGGTGCTACTCAGGCACTGGATGGGGTCAACCTGCGGGTCGAGGCCGGAACCATTCATGGGCTGGTTGGCGAAAACGGCGCAGGCAAGTCAACCCTGATCAAGGTCCTTGCCGGTATTCATCGCGCCGATGCGGGCAGCTTGAGCATTTATGGCCAGCAGTTCGACAGCTTTACTCCGCGCCAGATTGAAGCCGCGGGCGTGCATTTCATTCATCAGGAGCGCTTGCTGCCGGGCAGCTTCAGCGTCGGTGAGGCGTTGTTTTTCGGGCAGGAAATCAAACGCGGTCTGTTTGTCGATCGACGCGCTCAGGAGCGCGAGGCGGCCCGGTTGCTGGATGATTATTTTGCCATGCGCCTGCCGAGCGGGGCGCTGGTACGCGATCTGGACAGCGCGCAGCGACAGATATTGCAGATCACTCGCGCACTGCTGGCCAAACCGCAGGTGCTGGTGTTCGACGAGCCGAGTGTGTCACTGGTCAAGCAGGAGGTGGACCGGTTGCTGGCCATTGTCCGGCGCTTGCGCGATGACGGGCTGAGCATTGTGTACATCTCCCACTATTTGCAGGAAATCGAATCGTTGTGTGATCAGGTCACCGTGCTGCGCAATGGGCGCGACGTGGCGGTGGTTGATCCCGCGCATGTCAGCACCGCGCAGATCGCCCGGTTGATGGTCAATCGTGACGTGGGTGAGCAATATTTCCGGGCGCAGACGCAGCCCGGCCCGCCAGTGCTTCAATTGAACGGGCTGGGAGCAGGGCGCTTTTACAACGGCGTTGACCTGAGCGTGCGAAGTGGCGAGGTGGTGGGCCTGACCGGGCTGGTCGGCTCGGGTGCCAAGGAACTGCTCAAGAGCCTGTTCGGGCTGCTCAAGCCGGATCGCGGCGACGTGCTGTTGAACGGTCAGCCGTTGCAACTGAAATCCCCTCGTGATGCGGTGCGCAACGGTATCGCGCTGGTCCCCGAAGAGCGCCGCACGCATGGCGTAGCGCCAGCGCTTTCGGTGCTGGAGAACATTACCCTGGCCAGCCTCGGGCGCTTCAGCCGCTGGGGATTGCTCGACGGTGCTGCGCAGTCAAGGGAAAGTCAGCGCCTGATAGGTGAACTGGCGATCAAGACCTCAGACCATGATGCGGCGGTTCAATTGCTTAGTGGTGGCAACCAGCAAAAGGTCGCCCTGGCCAAATGGCTGAGTCGACACTCGACGTTGTACCTGCTGGATGAGCCCAGTGTGGGTGTCGACATTGGTGCCAAGGTGGAAATCTACCGGCTGATTGCCCGGCTGGCTGAAGGCGGTGCAGCAGTGCTGGTGCTGTCGTCGGACCTGCCGGAACTGATCGGCATCACCCAGCGCATTGTGGTGCTGCACAGAGGGCGTATTGCGGGTGAATTCGATTCGTCGAGCACCGACAGTGACCAGTTGCTGGCCTGCGCCACCGGGGCCAGTGAAAGCCGTCATGACGGTAAAAACACCCTCCAGGAGACCCGCCATGTCTACGCTTGAAACATCAGTCATTCAGGTCGGCGATCCATCGCAACGCTGGCTGGTACGGCTAGCACAACGCGGTTCGTTACTGGTATTTCTGGCGATACTGCTGGGCTTTGCGGTCAGCGCGCCCAACTTTCTCAGCATCGGCAACATCAGCAACGTGTTCGCCCAGTCAGCCGTGCTGGGCATATTGGCGCTGGGCCTGACATGTGTGGTCATCGGCGGTGGCTCCAACGTTGTCAGCGGCGGGCTGGACCTGTCGCTGGCGGCTAATCTCGGTCTGTGCGCAGCCGTTTACAGCAGCCTGAACAACGCCGGTTTCGACGCATGGCAGGCGATTGGCCTGACGCTCGGCTGTGGTCTGCTGGTTGGCGCGCTCAATGGTCTGGCGGTGGTGTTTTTGCGCTTGCCGCCGTTGCTGGCGACGCTTGCGAGCATGAATTTGATTGCAGGTCTGGAGCTGGTGCTGACCCAGAACACCGTACTGGCTACCGATTCCGCTTTGCTGGACAACCTCGCTTCCTGCGTCTGGCTGGGCATTCCGGCGCTGGCGTGGGTGTTGCTGAGTGTCGCAGCGCTGTTGTGGCTGCTGATTCAGCACAGTGCGTTTGGCCTGCGCCTGTACGCCATCGGTGAGTACCCGCAAGCGGCAACTGCTGCCGGCCTGAATCTGCAGGGCTATGTGTTCGCCAGCTACCTGATTGCCGGTGGCTGCGCCGCCATTGCGGCGTTCTGCTCTGCTGCATTTTTCAGTGGCAGCACCACCGGCTCCGGCGACATGCTGCTGTCAGTGGTGGCGATTGCCTTTCTCGGTGTGGTGTTCTCGCGGCGCCTGACCGCCAACATTCCTGGCACCTTGCTGGCGACGTTGCTGCTGGGTTTTCTGATCAATGGCTTTCAATTGCTGAACATCTCCAATTTCTGGGTCAATGGCGTTCAAGGCGTGCTGATCCTGCTGGTGGTGGCATTTTCCGGGGCGCTGGGCCGCCGGGAGGGTGAACAATGAATACGCTGACCCTGAACACTTCTTCAACACTGGTGAAATTCCTGCCGCGCCTGTTGCCTGCGGTCCTGCCGCTGTTGGTATTGATCATCCTGCTGTTTTTCGCCATCAATGCACCGGGATTTCTGAGCTGGGGCAACCTGTCGAGCCTGGTGCTGAACAATTTTGTGTTGCTGGCCATTGTGGCCGTTGGCATGACTTGGGCAGTTGCTGCCGGCGGCATCGATCTGTCGGTGGGAACGGCGCTGGACTTTGCCAGCCTCGGCTTTGTCGTCACGCTCAATGGCGGCCACGGTCTGGGCGCGGCCATCGCGGTGGCCTTGTTGGCAGGCGGCGCGGCGGGCGCGTTTAATGCGACGCTGATCGCCGGGCTGCGTATTTCGCCGTTTCTGGCGACGCTGGGTACATTGTTTATCGGCACCAGCGTGCAGCAGCTGTTATCCGACGGTGGTCAACCTATCTACATCGCTCAGGGCGCGTTGCCGGGCATTAGCGGTGTACTGATTCTGGGCGTGCCATTGCCTCTGGTGGTGGTCGGGGTGCTGGCAGGGTTTTACGGGCTGGTGCTGGCGCGTGGCCGTTTGGGGCGGGAAATGCTTGCGCTGGGGACTCAGCCGCAGCTGGCGTATTACTCGGGGCTTTCTACCCGGCGCATCGCCGTACAGGTGTTTGTCGCCAGCGCTCTGGCCTGCGCGGTCGCCGGTATCCTGCTCAGCTCCACGGTCAACGCCTACGTGCCGATGTCGGGCAATGCCTACCTGATCAACGCCATTGGCGCGGTGTTCATCGGCACGACGCTGAGTCGCCATGGGCGTGCCAACATTGTCGGGACGTTATTGGGCGTGCTGTTCATCAACGTCATCGCCAATGGTTTGTTGTTGATCGGCTGGAACTTCTATTGGCAGCAGGTGGCGACCGGGGTGCTGATCTTTCTGGTGCTGGCGTTCAGCTTTGCCAGTCGCCACCTGTTGCGTAACGCGGCGTAACCTTACGCCTCAGGCTTTGCCGGTACCGCTGCCGATCTGCCAGACAAAAGGCGGCTCGGTACCATTGATGCGCCAGTCACCGACAATGCGCGCCTTGTAGATCAGCGGATTGTGCGATGCCGCTGTGCGCGCATTACGCCAGTGGCGATCCAGCGCCTTGTTGACGCTGACGCCTGACGCGCCCAGCGCATTGAACAGCTCGGTGGCAGAGCGCAGCACCAGTTCCGACACAATGACCTGCGCCTTGGCCGTCTCGATTTCCGCGGCAATGTTGGCGTCCTTTTCCTGCTGTGGATTATTGCCGAAGCGTGCCACATAAGCGCGTTGCAAAGGCTCGGCAGAACGCAGGGTGGCCGCCTCGGCGGCGTAGACCTGAGAGGAGATCTGCCCGACCACTTGCTGCACCTGTGAGTCCTGGCTGACGCTGCCCGCGTTGCCGTGGCTGAAGATGCGCTTGCGGTCGCGCACTTCCTGCGCGATGTCGCGTTCGACGGCTCGGCCAATACCTGCCAGCACCGCCAGCAGCACCAGCTGATAGAACGCCGTCTGGTACTTGAAACGCTGCTCGAACGGGATGACATGTGTGGCGGGCAGCGGCACATTGTCGTACACCGATGTGCCGCTGCCGGTGGTGCGCTGGCCAAACCCGTCCCAGTCGTCACTGTGACGCACGCCTGCGTGCCTGGCATCGACCACCGCAATCACATCAGCTCCAGTGTCGGCGCGCTGGGCGTAGACGTCGATCCAGTCGGCGAAAATGCTGCCGGTGCTGTAAAACTTGGTGCCGTTGAGCACGAAGCCATCGCCCTGAGGGCTGACTTTGGTAATCACATCGCCGATTTTCACTGCACCGACCTCGGTCCAGCCATTGCCGACCAGATCCCCAGCCACGAAGCGTGCAAACCATGTGTCACGGTTGGCGCCGGGTGGTGCATTCAAGCGGTCTTCGACAAAGGCGAAATGCGCTCGCAAGGCTTGCGGAATGTTCGAGTCGGCTTCGGCCAGTTCTATCAGCAGTTGAAACAGCTGGCTGACCGAAGCACCCGCACCGCCGTATTCGACGGGTACCCGCACAGCGCCGAAACCGGCCTTCTTCAGCCAGGCAATCGGTTCGTAGGGCAGGGCGCGGGCTTTTTCGCGTTCGACGTTGCCAGCGCCGATCTCGCGGAAGATTGGCCGGAACCGGTTGGCCAGGGTTTCGTAATCGGTCCCCAGCGAGAGAGGGTTTGAGCCGGTTGATTGAGTCATGCGGTACTCCTGAACACGAAGAGATCGGCACATGGGCCGGGAGGGTTCGTGCTGATCTCTGCATGCTTTATGCCTGAATCTAACTATCTGATTTTAATGATTTATTTTTTTGTTAGATGATGTTCATGTTGATTAGCCAACAGTTGCATGGCCGCTGGCTGGAAAATCCCAACGCGTTGTCAGCGATGCCGGCAGCTCATGAGCCCTGGAGGACCTGTGTCTGCGCGGGATGCGCTGTGAATACGCCGCTGTTCGGTCAGCAACAGCGTTCGAACATTTTGTGCTGCAGGGGGCGGCCAGTCATGGGCGGTAATTTGCAACGTACTGTTTTAAAAGAAAAATAATTTACGGCACGGGCTGTGCACTGTTCAAGGTCAAGCGTGTTGAGTGTTTTCAACCTGTCGCCAACGAGCAGGAGCCAGTCCATGAGTAAGCCACTCTCAATTCCACCTGCAGCACCGCCCAGAGCGCATGTCATCGCTTCCGATGCCGAAGCCATTGAAGTCGCCACAGCACTGGCCAGCCGGTTTGCCGAGGAAGCGTCGCTGCGTGATCGCGAACGCCGTCTGCCGGTCGCCGAGCTGGATGAGTTTTCCGCCAGCGGACTGTGGGCCATTACCGTGCCCAAAGCCTATGGCGGCGCAGGCGTTTCCTACGTCACCGTTGCGCAAGTGATCAAGATCATTTCTGCCGCCGACTCTTCGCTCGGGCAGATCCCGCAGAACCATCTGGGCGTGCTCGATATCCTGCTGCAGACCGGCACCGAGGAGCAGAAGCGCCACTACTTCGGCAAGGCGCTGGCCGGTTACCGCTTCGGTAATGCGTTCTCCGAGTCGAAAAGCAAGAACGCCGGAGCCTTCCAGACCCGTATCCGCTTCGATGGCGAGCACGCGGTGCTGGACGGTGAAAAGTTTTACTGCACCGGCGCGCTGTTCGCGCACATCGTGCCAGTGGCGGGGGTCAACGAGAAGAATCAGGCCTTTATCGCGTTCGTCGAGCGCGACAATCCGGGCCTGACGATCATCGACAACTGGGACGGTTTCGGCCAGCGCACCACCGCCAGCGGCGGGGCAGTCCTGAACGCTGTCCGCGTGCCGTCGAGCGCGGTGATCCCTGCGCACCGGGCATTCGATGAGCCGACTGCCGACGGGCCGATTTCGCAGATCATTCAGGCGGCGGTGGACACCGGCATCGCCCACGGCGCCTTCGAGGAAACCCTCAAGCACGCACGACTGGCGCGGCCATGGATCGACAGCAAGCAGGATTTCGGCTGGCAGGACCCGTTCAGCATCGCCACCATCGGCGACTTGCAGTGGCGGCTGCATGGCACCGACGCGATTCTCGCCAAGGCCGGCCAAGCCATTGACCATGCGTTGGCCGAACCCAGTGAGGCCAGCGTCGCGCAAGCATCGGTGATCGTCGCGCAGGCCAAGGTGCTGTCGGCACAGATTGCCTTGCTCGCCAGCAGCCAGCTGTTCGAACTGGCTGGCACCCGTTCGGTGCTGGGCAAACTCAATCTGGACCGTTACTGGCGCAATGCGCGAACCCACACCCTGCATGACCCGGCACGCTGGAAATATCACCTGATCGGTAATCAGGTGCTCAACGGCATTGCACCGCCACGCCATGCCTGGAACTGATCAAGGAGTACGCCCATGACGCATCCCGCTATTACCGCACAACTGAAGGTCGCCGCCGAAGACCTTGGTCAGGCGCGCGAAGGCTTGCAAGACACCCTCGATTACCTGCGTGAGCACGCTCAGCCATGGCCGCTCAGTGACCTGCAGCGCATTGTCGATGACCCCTATGTGATCAGCAAAGTCGGAGATCTGCAGATTCGTCTGGAGGTTGCCGCCGCGCTGCTGGAGCGTGCCCAAAGGCTGGATGGCTCTTCCGAGCAGCGCCTTGTCGCCAGCAGCGAGGCGGTCATTGCCAGTGCCGATGCATTGCAGGCGGTGGGCAATATTCAGTACGAACTGACCGGCAAACGTTCGTCATTGCCTGCCCCGACCGGTCGTGAACCGCTGCGCTGGCACTATCAGGTTATAGGTAATCAACGCCTCAATGGCGTGGTTCCGCCGCAGCTTCAGGAGTAAGTGTATGTCTCGTCAGATTCGCCTCAATGCCTTCGACATGAACTGCGTCGGCCATCAGTCGCCTGGTCTCTGGGCTCATCCTCGTGATCGCTCCTGGCAGTACAAGGACCTGGAATACTGGACCGATCTGGCCAGAATTCTTGAGCGCGGCAAGTTCGATGGGTTGTTCATTGCCGACGTGCTGGGCATTTACGACGTCTATCGCGGCAACGGTGAGGCGGCAATTCGCCAGGCCACTCAAGTGCCGGTCAACGACCCGTTGCAGCTCATCCCGCCCATGGCGCTGGTGACCGAGCATCTGGGCTTCGGCCTGACCGCTTCGCTATCGTTCGAACATCCTTATCCGTTTGCCCGTCGCCTGTCGACGCTAGATCACCTGACCAAGGGCCGCGCAGGCTGGAATATCGTCACCTCGTATCTGGAAAGCGGCGCGAAGAACCTGGGGCAGAAAACCCTTACCGAGCACGATGCGCGCTATGACTATGCCGAGGAGTATCTGGAGGTTTGTTACAAACTCTGGGAAGGCAGTTGGGAGGAGGGCGCGATTCTGCGTGATCGCGAGCGTCGGGTATTCAGTGACCCCGGCAAGATCCACGAGATTCGCCATGTCGGCAAACACTTCCAGGTGCCGGGTATTCACCTGTGCGAGCCGTCGCCGCAACGTACACCGGTTCTCTATCAGGCTGGGGCTTCAAGCCGCGGCAAGCAGTTCGCCGCCGAGCACGCCGAATGCGTTTTTGTGGCCGCACCCTCCAAGGTTCTGCTGAAAAAGACCGTGGCCGATATCCGTCGCCGCACCGCCGAGGCTGGTCGTGACCCGTCCAAAGTGCTGATTTTCAACTTGCAGACGGTGATCCTTGGCGAAACGGATGCCAAGGCCAAGGCCAAATTCGAGGAATACAAAAGCTGGGTCAGTTATGAAGGCGCCATGGCGTTGATTTCCGGCTGGACCGGCATCGACTTTAGTCAGTTCAAGCCTGATGAGCCGCTTCGGCATGTGCACACCAACGCCATCCAGTCGGCAGTCGAGACCTTTTCCACCGCTGACCCGAACACAGTGTGGACGCCGCAGGCGCTGGCCGATTGGGTCGGTATCGGCGGTTTCGGCCCGTTGTTTGTCGGCAGCCCGGAAACCGTGGCCGACCTGCTCCAGGAGTGGGTTGAAGAAACCGACGTGGACGGCTTCAACCTGGCCTACGCGCTGACCCATGAAACGTTCATTGATGCGGTGGACCTGCTGGTGCCGGAGCTTCAGAAACGCGGCGTCTACAAGACTGAATACGCCAAAGGCACCCTGCGCGAGAAACTGTTCGGCGAAGGACCACGCCTGGAAGCAGGGCACCCGGGCGCTGCCTTTCGCGACCTCGCTGCACTGCATCGCACTCGCCAAGCGGAGAGTGCCTGAAGTGTGATGACTGTCCTTGCGCAGGCGGCGCGGCGCAGATTTGTGACGCGGAGCGTCACGAACGGCGTTCCCACGCTGGAGCGTGCGGAACGGTAATCCCGACTATCGTGCGGCGCTCCGCGTCGCATGCAGTTCTGGACGCTCTGCGTCCGGTCTTGAGGTTGCGGCGTGGCGCAGATTTGTGACGCGGAGCGTCACGAACGGCGTTCCCACGCTGGAGCGTGCGGAACGATAATCCCGACTATCGTGCGTCGCTCTGCGTCGCATGCCGTTATGGACGCTCTGCGTCCGGTCTTGAGGTTGCGGCGCGGCGCAGATTTGTGACGCGGAGCGTCACGAACGGCGTTCCCACGCTGGAGCGTGCGGAACGATAATCCCGACTATCGTGCGGCGCTCCGCGTCGCATGCCGTTCTGGACGCTCTGCGTCCGGTCTTGAGGTTACGGCGCGGCGCAGATTTGTGACGCGGAGCGTCACGACAGGCATTCCTACGCCGAGCGTGCGGAACGATCATCGTAACTATCGTGCGTCGCTCTGCGTCGCATGCCGTTCTGGACGCTCCGCGTCCGATGTTGGGTGCTTGGAACGGCATGGATGATGACGTGTGCTCAACGCTGTGACGGTCAAAGCTCAAGCTTGTAGCCCACGCCGTAAAGCGACTGGATCGGATCCTGACCAGGACAGGCGTGCTCCAGTTTGCGGCGCAGGTTGCGGATGTGGCTGTCCACTGTGCGGTCGGTCACTACGCGATGATCCGAGTAGAGCCTGTCCAGCAGATGGTCGCGGGAAAAGACCCGACCCGGCGAGCGGGCGAAAGTGGCCAGCAGGCGCAGTTCAACCGGGGTCAGGTCCAGGCTGACACCATTGAACGAGGCTTGATAATGCGCTTCGTCCACCTGCAAACCCTTGGGCGTGTGCGGGTCGCTTGAAGAAGTGCGACGCAGTATTGCCTTGACGCGAGCGACCATCTCCCGCGGGCTGAACGGTTTGCAGATGTAGTCATCCGCACCGAGGTCCAGGCCCAGCAAGCGGTCGATTTCCTCTACCCGCGCGGTGATCATGACAATGGGCACGGCGCTGAAACTGCGCAGCTCCCTGCAGATGTCCATGCCATCGCGACCGGGCAGCATGATATCCAGCAGGATCAGTTGCGGCGGCTGGGCTCTGACTGCTGGCACTACCTCCAGACCGTTGCTCAGGCAGTGGGTCGAATAACCGGCAGCGATCAGGTAGTCGCGCATCAGCGAAGCCAGTTTGGGTTCGTCTTCGACAATGAGAATCGGCGTTTCGGTGGTCATGGAGGTCATGGCCGCAGCCGTCCAGGCAGGCACAGGGTCAGCCAGAGGCCGCCTGTGGGCGAGTGGTCGGCGCTCAGGGTGCCGCCGTGGGCGAGGGCGATGCTGTGACAGATCGCCAGCCCCAGACCCGCACCACCGCTGGCGCGGTTACGCGATGTTTCACCGCGATAAAAGCGTTCGAACAGCTTGGGCAGTTGTGCGGGATCGACGCCGGGGCCGGAATCCATGACTTCGATACGTACTTCATCATCGCGCATGGCTGCGCGAACCTGCACCGTGCCACCGGCATCGGTGTAGCGCACCGAGTTTTCCAGCAGGTTGCTGATCAACTGTTGCAGGCGGCCTGGGTCTGCGTGTACCGACAAGGGTTGAGTTGCAAGTTCCAGCTGCAAACTCAATTGACGCGCTACGCAACGCTCTTCGAACATGTCAGTGATATTCGTCAGCAGCTCCGCCAGATCACAGTCGACCTTGCGGTAGGTCAGGGCGCCCACATCCGCCAGGGACAGCTCATACAGATCATCCACCAGCTTGCTGAGCATGCCGACTTCGCCCTGCAGGGACTTCATCGACGCCTGATCCAGTGTGCGCACGCCATCCTCGATGGCTTCCAGTTCGCCACGCAGTACCGACAGCGGGGTGCGCAGCTCATGGGAGACATCGGCCATGAATTCGCGGCGCATCTTCTCATTGCGCTCCAGGGTGTACGCCAGCTGATTGAAGTCGCGAGCCAACTGGCCTACCTCGTCGTTGGAGGAAACCGCCACGCGGCTGCTGTATTCCCCTGCGGCGAGCCGATGGGTTGCAGCGGCCACACGCTTGACCGGGTCGAGCAGCGTGCGGGCAATCCACCAGGCAATCAGCACCGCCAGCAGCAGCGACAGCACACCCATCGCCAGGCTGGCGCGCAACTGGTACTGCTGAAAGCGCTCACCACCCGCTTCACTGACGCTCTGAAAGGGTGTGACGGCCAGCCAGCCCACGATTTTGCCGGCGACTTCCACCGGGCGCATAAACTCATCGTCATGTACGCCCGGAAACCCCATTACAAGGTTCTTCTGCGCATCCAGCAGGGCGATTCGAAACACTGCACCAGTCAGATCGGAAGTGGGTGGTGTGGCCAGTCCGGGAATGGCGAAGTCCTGCGCGGGCTCCGGGCGCATCACCTCAAACCAGCGATCCTTGTTGTCACGCATGAACTCCCAACTGCCTTCGCGAGCATAGGCCACTGCCAGACGCGGCAGGACCGGCGACATACGTTGCATGGCCTGCTCGTTGAGATAACCCAGAAAACCGCGGGCAAAACTCCAGTTCGCAGTCAGACCCATGATCAGGATCACCGACAGCACGCTGGCCAGCACCGCGACAAACAGTTTGGTGGAGATGCTCGATTTCATGAAGGCTCGGGTTTTCCCTGAAGACGGCGTCCATTTAGGCCTTCGTGACCGCAAGTTTCAAGTCGGCGCAGCAATCTTCAATTTTCCTGCACATTTGCCTCGCACTCTGACATCAGGCTTTCGCCACAACGTCCTGAGGCAAACATGTCGAGCAAGATTTTCGCCAAATACCTGATGACGGTGACCTTTGTCATCTACGCAGCCCTTATCAGTCTTCTAAGCGGTTGTTCAGAGGATGATTCGCCGCCCGCTGCGCCAAAACCGACGGTTTCGGTCATCACTGTGCAGCCGCGCAGCCAGGCGCTGACCACCGAGCTGGCGGGGCGCACTCAAGCGTTCATGGTCGCCGAGATCCGTCCTCAGGTCAGTGGCATCGTTCAGCAGCGGCTGTTCGTCGAGGGGGCTGACGTCAAGGCCGGTCAGCCTTTGTATCAACTCGATAGCGCGACTTACCAGGCTGCGCTGGCAGAGGCACAGGCCGCGCTCGCCAAGTCCCGTGCCACGCTCAAATCGGCGCAGGCAACTGCCAAGCGAGATATAGGGCTGGCAAAGATAGATGCCATCAGCCAGCAGGATAAAGAAGACGCCGAAGCCAGTCTGTTGACCGCTGCGGCCGAGGTAAAAGTGGCGGAGGCCGATGTGCAAACCGCGCGCATCAACCTGACATATACACGGATTACCGCGCCCATCAGTGGCCGTATCGAGACCTCGACCGTCACACCTGGCGCATTGGTGGTGGCCCAGCAGGACACGGCGCTGACCACGGTTCAGCAACTGGACCCGATTTACGTCGATGTCACGCAGTCCACCACCGAGTTGCTGCGTCTCAAGCGCGACCTGGCCAGCGGAAAGCTGCAAACCAACGGCGATGGGCAAGCCCGAATCACCCTCAAGCTGGATGACGGCAGCACTTATAACCACGACGGCCGCCTGCAATTCAGTGGCGTCAGCGTCAACGAAGGCACTGGTACCGTGACGCTGCGTGCCAGCTTTGCCAATCCAGAGCGGTTGTTGCTGCCCGGCATGTACGTGGTGGCGGTGCTGGAGCAGGCGCAGGATCACAACGCGATTCTGATTCCGCAAAAGGCCGTCACCCGCAGTGCCAGCGGCCAGACCACCGTTTTACTGGTGGTCGACGGCAAGATCGAGCAGCGGGTGATCAGCGTCGACCGCACGGTGGGCAACCAGTGGTGGGTGAGCAGCGGGCTCAAGGCCAATGAGCAGGTGGTGGTCGAGGGCGGGCAGAAAACGCCGGTGGGCACTGAGGTGACTATTCAAAACGCCGACAGCCCGAATTTGCCATCGCCGAGCGGCACTGTCGCTGCTACTGATGTGAAGGAGCGCTGAACATGGCTCGTTTCTTCATTGATCGGCCCATCTTCGCCTGGGTAATTGCCATCTGCATCATGTTTGCCGGTGGGCTGTCCATCAGCCAGCTGCCACTTGAGCAATACCCCAATATCGCGCCGCCGACGGTAAAGATCTCCGCCACTTACACTGGTGCATCGGCCAAGACCGTCGAAGACTCGGTCACCCAGGTCATCGAGCAGCAGATGAAGGGGCTGGACCGGCTGACTTATATGTCCGCCTCCAGCAGCTCTGCGGGCAGTGCGAGCATCAGCCTGACCTTCGCCGCCGGCACCGACCCTGATGTGGCGCAGATGCAGGTGCAGAACAAGCTGCAGCAGGCTGAATCGCGCCTGCCGCAAAGCGTGCAGAGCGAAGGCTTGACGGTGACCAAGGGCAGTTCCGACTTCCTTATGCTGGTCGCCCTGGCCTCCGATAACGAAAGCGTCACCGGCACGCAGATCGGTGATTACATTTCCAGCACGCTGCTCGATCAACTGAGCCGTGTGGATGGCGTCGGCGATGTGCAGACCCTGGGTTCGGGTTACGCCATGCGTATCTGGCTGGACCCGGCCAGGCTGGAAAAGTACGCACTGATGCCCTCCGACATCAGCTCGGCGCTGGAGGCGCAGAACACCGAGGTTTCGGCAGGCCAGTTGGGTGCCTTGCCTGCGGTGGCCGGGCAGCAACTGAATGCGACCATCAGCGCCCGCAGCAAGCTGCAGACGCCCGAGCAGTTCGAGAACGTGGTCGTCAAATCTTCCAGTGACGGCGCTGTTGTGCTCCTGCGCGATGTGGCGCGGGTGGAACTGGGCAGCGAGAGCTACGACATCAACTCGGCGCTTAATGGCAGGCCAGCGGCGGCAATGGGCATTCAACTGGCGTCAGGCGCAAACGCGCTGAGCGTTGGCGAAGCGATCAAGGCCAAACTCAAGGAACTGGAGCCGTTCTACCCCACGCAGATGCAACTGAAGACAGTGATTGCCTATGACACGACACCGTTCGTGAGCCTGTCGATCAAAGAGGTGGTGAAGTCGCTGGGTGAGGCAATCGTACTGGTGGTGCTGATCATGTTTCTGTTCATGCAGAACCTGCGCGCCACGCTGATTCCGGCGATTACTGTGCCGGTGGTGCTGCTGGGCACGTTCGGCGTGCTGGCGCTGTTCGGCTATTCGATCAACACCCTGACCATGTTCGCGATGGTCCTTGCCATCGGCCTGCTGGTCGACGATGCGATTGTGGTGGTGGAAAACGTCGAGCGGGTGATGGGCGAAGAGCAACTGAGCCCGCTGGAGGCGACCCGCAAATCAATGGATGAAATTACCAGTGCGCTGATCGGCATCGCGCTGGTGCTGAGCGCCGTATACATCCCGATGGCCTTTTTCAGCGGGTCCACCGGGATTATCTACCGGCAGTTTTCGGTGACCATCGTTTCGGCCATGCTGCTTTCGGTACTGGTTGCAATGACCCTGACGCCAGCGTTGTGCGCAACGATGCTCAAAGCCTCGGATGCTCAGTTGCATGCACAACGGGGTGGCTTTTTCGGCTGGTTCAACCGCACGTTCGACCGTAGCGCCGACCGTTACCAGCGAGGCGTTAGCGGTGTGATCAAACATCGTGGACGGGCTCTGCTGGTGTACGTGCTGGTGCTGGTGGCCATGGCTGTGGGTTATGTCAGCCTGCCCACGTCGTTTTTGCCGGATGAGGACCAGGGTGCGCTGATGGCGCAGATCCAGCTGCCGGTTGGCGCTACTGACAGCCGTACGCAGGCGGTGATGAGGCAGTTCGAGACCTACATGCTCAAGCAGCCGGAGGTCGAGGCACTGATCAGTATCTCCGGGCTGGGGATGGGCGGTAACAGCCAGAACACTGCCAGGGCGTTCATCAAGCTCAAGGACTGGAGTGAGCGTTCCGGCGAGGAGCAGGGCGCCGCGCAGGTGGCGCAGCGGGCGACTCTGGCGCTGGCGAGCATTGGCGACGCCAGTGTGTTTGTCATGCAGCCGCCTGCGGTGCGCGGGCTGGGGCAGAGTTCGGGGTTTGATGTGCAGATCAAGGACCTTGGCGGCGTGGGGCATGAGGCGCTGGTCGCGGCACGCGAGCAGTTTATCGAGCTGGCGAGAAAGGACTCGAGCATGCTGGGCGTGCGCAGTAACGGCCTGGACGACACTCCGCAGTTAAAAGTGACCATCGATGATCGCAAGGCCGGTGCACTGAGCCTGTCTACCAGCGACATCAATTCGACCCTGTCGACTGCACTGGGCGGCAGCTACATCAATGACTTTCTCAATCAGGGTCGGGTGAAAAAAGTCTACGTGCAGGGCGAGGCTGCTTCGCGCATGCAATCAGCCGATCTGAACCATTGGTTCGTGCGCAACAGCAATGACGAAATGGTCCCGTTCTCATCATTTGCCCGCAGCAGCTGGAGCTACGGCTCGCCCTTGCTGGAACGCTACAACGGCAATTCGTCGCTTGAAGTGGTGGGTGATCCTGCGCCGGGTGTCAGCTCGGGCACGGCAATGGATGCCGTTGAAGCAATCATCAAGCAACTTCCCGAAGGCATCGGTTACGAGTGGACCGGGCAGTCCTATCAACTGCGTTTGTCCGGCTCTCAGGCGCCCATGCTCTACGCGGTTTCAGTGCTGTTCGTGTTCCTCTGCCTAGCGGCCTTGTATGAAAGCTGGTCAGTACCGTTTTCGGTCATGCTCGTGGTGCCGCTGGGCGTGGTCGGCGCGGTGCTGGCGACGCGGCTCAGCGGTTTGAGCAATGACGTGTACTTTCAGGTCGGGCTGTTGACCACCGTCGGCCTGGCGGCAAAGAACGCGATTCTGATTGTCGAGTTCGCCAAGCACCTTCAGGTACAGGGCAAAAGCCTGCATGAAGCCACCCTTATTGCTGCCCGGCAACGCCTGCGCCCGATTATTATGACCTCGCTGGCGTTCATGTTTGGTGTACTGCCGTTGGCCCTCAGCACTGGCGCAGGCTCGGCTGGGCGCAATGCAATCGGCACTGGCGTGCTGGGCGGCATGTTCAGCGCTACCGTGCTGGGAATTTTTCTGGTGCCGCTGTTCTTCGTCGAAGTCCGTCGCCGCTTCAGTCGTTCTTCAGGCAATGCTGCGGTTGCCCAATCCACATCTACAGGTGAAGCATGATGCGTCTTTTCTGGCCTTCGCTGGCTGTCACGGCGCTGCTTGCGGGCTGCGTCAACCTGGCTCCGGATTATCAACGCCCCCAAGCGCCTGTATCGAGCCAATGGCTGCCGGCGACGGCGGGCCAACCTGTTGCGTCAGCCAGCGTGCCCCCAGATATCGACTGGCAGAACTTTTTCACCGACAAGCGTTTGGTACGCCTGCAAACCCTGGCGTTGGTGAATAACCGTGATTTGCGCCTGGCCAGCCTGAATGTCGAGAAAGCCCAGGCTCAATACCGTATCGAGCGTGCAGCGAGCCTGCCGACCATTGATGCCAGCGGCAGCGGCACGCATACACGCACATCGTCATCGACCTCGATGACCGGAAAGTCGTCGATCAGCCACGAGTACAGCGCGCAGCTGGGTTTGAGCAGCTATGAGCTGGACGTGTTCGGGCGCATTCAGAACCTTCAGGACGAAGCGCTTGAGGATTACCTGGCCTTGACCGAAACCCGGCGCAGCACGCAGATCAGCCTGATTGCCGAAGTGGCGACCGGCTGGCTCACCTTGGCTGCCGACAACCAGCTTTTGAAACTGGCTGAAGATACGCTGGCCAGCCAGCAGCAAAGCTACGACCTGACCAGAAGCAGTCATGCGCTGGGCGGTTCTTCCGGGCTGGAAGTGGCCCAGGCGCAGACAACGGTCGAATCGGCGAGGGGCGATGTGGCGCAATATAAAAGCCAGATTCTTCAGGATCGCAACGCCCTGCGTCTGCTGGTGGGCAGCGATCTGCCGGAAGAGCTTCTGCCCACTGCCGACGTGCCATCCGTGGCGCAACTGGTGCAGGTGCCGGACGAATTGCCCTCCAGCCTGCTGCAACGTCGTCCGGACGTGCTGAGCGCCGAACACAGCCTCAAAGCAGCGAACATCGACATTGGCGCAGCGCGTGCTGCGTTCTTCCCCAGCATCACCCTTACCGCCAGTGCAGGTTCTGCCAGTTCGAGCCTTTCCGGCCTGTTCAAATCCGGGACCGGCGCATGGAGCTTTGCGCCGAGCATCAGCGTGCCGATTTTCGATGGCGGGTCCAATCGGGCCACGCTTGACTCGGCCAAGGTCGAAAACCAGATCCAGATTCAGACCTATCAGCAGACGATTCAGACTGCTTTCAAAGAGGTGGCCGATGCGCTGGCGGTGCGCAGCACGCTGGACGAGCGGGTTGCCGCACAACAGGCCTATACCGATGCCAGCCGCAGGAGCTACGAACTGGCCGATGCCCTGTATCGCGGCGGGTCGCAGAGTTATCTGGAGGCACTTGAGTCCCAGCGCTCACTGTACAGTGCCGAGCAGGAGCTGATTTCCCTTCGCCTCACCGAGCAGAGCAACCGGGTAACGCTCTACAAGGTCATGGGCGGCGGATGGAATCCGGGGTGACTTTTTCTACTAGCCTTTGAATAATTGCCTGGCTTAAACGTTTTACCCTTAACTGCAGTGCGGTCATTTAGGTGCTCGCACTGTGGTTTTGATCCTTCATGAACAGGAGTTCTCATGAAACCCTCCCAGCCGAAGTACGTCCGCGCTCTGTCGCTGCTGGTCACTTCACTCATCATTCAGACGCCAGCCCAGGCTCGTACGCCGTCTTCTGCAACTGCCGACAACATTGCCCGGCTTGCGGTGGTCAAGCCCATCAGCGCGTGCTCTGCGCTGACTGGCGTGGACCTCAACGATATCGGCGGGCAGGGCAGTCGCGTGCTATCGGCCAGTGAGTCGATGCGCAACGATGTAGCAGTGTGTGCCGTGGAAGGCCGATTGGCAGCGCAGATAAACTTCAGGCTTGAACTGCCTACCGGCACCTGGGCACAACGCTACCTGCAAGTCGGCTGCGGTGGGCTGTGTGGCAACATCAACTCGACCGTGCGCGCCGCTGATGGCTGTAAGCCGCTTGGTACCGGTGCATTTGCAGTAGCCTCCACCGACATGGGGCATCAGGCGGCAGATAACCATTTTGGCGACGATCCGCAGAAACGCGCCGATTTCGCTCACCGTGGCGTGCACCTCACCGCGCTGGCGTCGAAAAAACTGATCACTGCGTTTTATGGTCGCAAAGCTGAATACGCCTACTTCAGTGGCTGCTCGGACGGCGGCCGGGAGGCCCTGATCGAGGCCCAGCGTTACCCGGACGATTTCGACGGCATCATCGCCGGAGCTCCTGCGCTCAACTTTCAGGTACAGAAAACGCTGTACCACGGCTGGATGGCCCGCTCCAACCGAGGGGCAGACGGCAAGCCGATTCTCCTCGCGTCCAGACTGCCACTGCTGCACAAGGCCGTACTCGCCCAATGTGATGTGCTGGACGGGCAAATCGATGGCCTTGTATCCGACCCACGCATCTGCCACTTCGACCCCGCCGTACTGCAATGCAAGACAGCAGCCGACACTGCCAACTGCCTGAGTGCAGAAGAAGTGGCGGCCGTCAGACGTTTTTACGAGGGGCCGAAAGACCCTGTCAGTGGCGAACATTTGACCTTGGGCGGGCCGCAGCCTGGCTCGGAACTGGCCTGGGCGGGCGTATTCGTACCGGTCAGCGCCGATCAGCCCGTCTACAGCGAAACGGCTGCACTGGAGGCCATTCGCAATGTGGTGTTCGAGAAGAACCCGAGCGCGGATTTCGATCTGAACGCACTGAACTTCGACAAGAAAACCTTTGATCAATTGCGTCCGCTGCATGCGCTGTACGATGCCACCAACCCGGACCTGTCGCCATTCGCCAGCCGCGGCGGCAAGCTGATTCTCTGGCACGGCTGGGCCGACCCGAACATCTCGCCGCTCAACACCCTGGCGTACCACGAGGCGGTCGAAGCACAGATGGGCAAGACACGCACCGAGGCGTTCTCAAGGCTATATATGTTGCCCGGTGTTTATCACTGCGGCGGCGGGGAAGGGCCAAGCCTGGTTGATCTGCTGACGCCGATCATGGCCTGGGTTGAAAAAAGCCAGGCACCGGATGCCATTGTTGCCCGACAGGCAGGCCCCGAGAAGGCCGGCAACCGGCAGAGACCGCTGCCAAAAGCCCTGCCAGCATCGATGGTCAAGGAAAACATCGGTAATCGCGGACGTACCCGCAAGGTCTTTCCGTACCCGTTCATGGCCGAGTACGACCACAAGGGCTATTCAAAAAACGCTAACAGCTACCAGCGCGCCCAGCCATTGACCACAGAAAAAACACCGCACTGGATGGGGGCAGGCTTCTTCAAACCGTATGCGCCTCTGGAGCGTCAGGTTGATTAGCCATTACACCTGCGCACAGTGAGCGAATTATTTTCTCCTCGTTCTTGACATGACATGCGAACCAGTACAGAATTGCGTCCATTCCTGAGCAAGGAATTGAAAAAAACCCTTTAGATTCAATGGGTTGGAAGCCAAAGAAATACCGGTTTCCCGCGAAATGAAAATACGTTTGATGTTCGAGTGAAGCATCTTTCGTTTGAGGCCGAGTAGCAAAATGGTTATGCAGCGGATTGCAAATCCGCCTACGCCGGTTCGATTCCGACCTCGGCCTCCACTATTCAAAGCCCCGCAGATTAACGTCTGCGGGGTTTTTTATTGGGCGCGATGAAAGTGATGGGGTCCGAAAACCGAGCTCAGCCGCTATTTAAAGCGGCTTGCGTTGATATAGCCGTATTGGTTTTGCTGATAAATCGTGTAAGGCAGGAGCAGTGTATCTACGATGCCTGATAAGCCCATGTCCAGTAAAACCCACTCGGGAGCATTGGTCTTCTGATAAGCGCTACTCTGTTTGGGCTCTGCGTTCAGTTCACAGAAATCGAGCATAACTCCGCTGTAAACGCGCGGAATGGAGGAGCAATTTGATTTCCAGTCAGTGAGCTTTTCACCTGCGACGGAATCGGGCCTGAACGTTGTGTTGATTGTTCCGCATCCCGTCAACGCAAGCGTGAGCAATAGCAGGCACTGAATTTTCAGATGAGGCACACATGACTCTTTTTGGGTTATGAAACCTGGCTTCATGACTACGTTCCTTGTGTTTTCAATGCAATTGGGACGGCAGAGCGAGCGCGCGAGGCACATGCCCGTCGGTGTTGCATGAACGCCGTGGGTGTTCAATGGATGGTTGTTTCGCCGGGAATTGATCTGTCACATGCAGCACGATTATTGCTTGCCATGCCCAACCAGTCTGTCAGGCATAACCGAGGTAAACCCGATGAGCAAACCCCTTGTCCGATGGCCGATCAACCCGCTCAGAACGGCGGTCATCGTCGTAGATATGCAAAAAGTCTTCTGCGAGCCCGCTGGCGCGTTGTACGTCAAGAGCACGGCTGACATTGTCCTACCTATCCAAAAACTGTTGGGCGTCGCGCGAGCTGCTCAGGTGACGGTGGTTTATCTGCGCCATATCGTGCGCGGCGATGGTTCGGACACCGGGCGCATGCGCGATTTGTACCCGAATGTGGATCAGATACTGGCCCGGCATGATCCGGACGTTGAGGTGATCGAAGCACTCGCGCCTCAGTCAGGTGATGTGATTGTCGACAAGCTGTTCTACAGCGGCTTTCACAACACGGACCTGGACACGGTGCTGCGTGCGCGGGATGTCGATACGATCATCGTCTGCGGTACTGTCACCAACGTGTGTTGTGAAACCACGATCAGGGACGGCGTGCACCGGGAATACAAGGTTATCGCCCTGAGTGACGCCAATGCTGCGATGGACTACCCGGATGTCGGTTTTGGTGCAGTTTCAGCCGCAGACGTTCAGCGTATATCGCTGACGACTATTGCCTATGAGTTCGGAGAGGTCGCCACGACCGCCGAGGTCATCCGGCGTATAGAAAGTGCGTAGCCGCACGGGAGATAAATGTGCGCAGTTCTGGGCCGTTTTTCATCTGTGCGCATTCAAACCATGCGTTCCGTTTCAGACCGTTTGATCTGGCTTGAACGGTCGATACGGCTAACTGTTTGTATGAATTGTGAATTCTTGCAGTGGCATGCTTTCTGCTCTCGTCTCGCTGACCTTCACCCTTGCCGGTGAAACTTTCCCGCACCGTGTCAGCGAGAGGAAGCAGCCGTATGACTCTGCACTATGTGCCCATTATCAACCTGGCCCCTTATTTTTCAGGAGAACCGGACGGCAAGGCAGCCGTGGCGCAGGCAGTCAATCAAGCGTGTAAGGACATTGGGTTTCTGGTAATCACCGAGCACCAGATTCCCAAAGAACTTATTGATAAGGTCTCCGGTTTGACCCGCCAGTTCTTTGATTTGCCGCTGGCGGAAAAACGCAAGGTTGATCGTCCCAGCCCGGAGATGGTGCGTGGGTACAGCGCGATAGCCGAGGAGAGCCTTTCATATTCTCTGGAAGAAAGTGCGCCGGGAGATCTGAAGGAATCCTTCTCCATCGGGCCGAGCAACGTGCCGAACGAAGATTATTACCACAACGCCGAAGCAGGCTCGCACTTCGCGCCGAATGTTTGGCCTGCCGAGGCATTGCTGCCTGGGTTCAAAGAGGCTTATCAAGCTTATTTCGAGGCGATGAGTGAACTGGCGCAATCGTTGATGCGCCTGTTTGCCCTGGCATTGGAACTGGATGAGTGCTTTTTTGATGACAGAATCGACCGGCATATCAGCATGTTCCGCAGCCTGAGTTACCCGGACATCAAGACCGAAGTCGAGGCTGGCCAGCTGCGCGCCAGCGCGCATACCGACTACGGCAGCCTGACCATTGTGCGCCCCGACAATGCGCTGGGTGGCTTGCAGGTACGTAATCAGCAAGGCGAATGGGTCGATGTGCCCTATGTCGAGAACGGTTTTGTGGTCAACATCGGCGACCTGATGATGCAGTGGACCAACGACCAGTGGATTTCCACCCTGCACCGCGTGATCAACCCGCCCATTAGCAGTGAGCAGGACAACCGTCGGCAGTCACTGGTGTTCTTCCATCAACCCAACTACGACACCTTGATCGAGTGTCTGCCCGGTTGCCTGCCGCCTGGCACCGCGCCACGGCACGCGCCGGTCACCTCGGGCGATCACTTGCTGGCCAAGTTCGTCAAACAGACGACCTTCGGCGGCAGCAAGGTGGCCTGACATGAGCACACTTTCATACGTCAACGTGTTCGCGCAGGACATCATCGGTTTAAGCGGTTTTTACTCAAAGCTGTTCGGCTTCAGTGAAATCGAGGCGATCAGATCGCCGATTTTTCGTGGGCTGGACACAGGCAAATCCTGCATCGGTTTCAATGCACTCGATGCCTACGAATTGTTGGGGCTGGATGAGTTTACTGGTAGCACCGGTTGCCGGTTTCTGCTCAACATTGATGTCGATGAGCAATCCGAGGTGGACAGGTTGGTGCCTCAGGCAGTGGCGCTGGGTGCGCGATTGATCAAGGCGCCGTATCTGACGTATTACCATTGGTATCAGTCGGTTTTGCTGGACCCCGAGGGGAATATATTTCGGATTAACTTCATGCTTTAAGTGCTGCGGGCACGTACAACAACGGTGGCGGGTTGGGCAGTTCACCAGCCCTCACGTTTCAGGTTTTCACAGAAAAATCTACTGGCTGTACTGCTAGCTATCCGGCCCATGGAAGCAGGTCTTCAATTGTGCAACAGGCAAGGCATGCCTGATTCAAGAATTGGGGATATGGAAATGAGCGAATCTGATAGTAAGCAACCCAGACACGGCAGGGTTATCGAGCCTGCATCGCGGGGCTCGTATGCCATGGATCAGGGGATGGTACTGGAGTGGCATCTGCACGGAATAGAAAGTGGCAAAAACTTCCCTGATAAATTAGAAGGCCCTGCACACGATTTTCCTCGCACAGACGAGTATGCAGATGGCGATGTTGATAGTGCTGTCCCGCCAGTAGATGGACTGATAGTGAGTGCAGGCTGGACTGATGAGCGCGACTGTTTGAATTACACCGATACAGAGCTCACTGAGGCACTGAAAAAGAAGGGCATCATTAACACTGAAGGCTGGCCTCGCCTGAGCGTGAAAAGTGGGAGTACGTTTGACGTAACCTGGAGGTATGAAGCGACTCATGTGACGCGTGGTTATCGTTGGTTCATTACCAAGGATGGATGGGACGAGAGCACCCGATTGACTCGCAATCACTTTCAAGAGAAACCTTTTGACGAAAAAATTTCCCCCCTTCAGCCTTTTGACAAACACCGCGATGAGCTTGAGCCGGCAGTAATAGATTCGGCAGTGCTGCCAGAGGGCAAAAAGGGTCACCATTGCATTCTTCTGCTCTGGATTGTTGCAGAGTCGCCGATGGCGTTTTATCAAGCATTTGATGTCGACTTTGGTGAGTAAATCGGCATTCTGCAAGGTCTGCGGTTTAACCGCCGGTTGCTTCCAGGCTCGGGTTCCGTCTTGCATTTTGGGTGTTCAGGTTACTGGAGTGCAGCGACAGACGTGAAGACTGCGGAGCAAGCCCCAGCGACCCCATTCGCCGGTATCTCTCAGGAATGTTCTCCAAATGACTCGCTCACTCTCCAGTTTGCAGCGATACCTGAAACGGTCGCCATCGTCCCGTCGATAGGCTATCTCAGGTGGACTTTGCTGAACCGTCTTCATGTTTTTGGTTTTAAGACCCATTTCAATTGAAAGAGTAGCCTTGCATATTTCCGAGGGCGAGAAGTCAGCGCCTTGGGCTCTGGCAACATGAAGAGGCTTAAACTGACTCACGCTTTTTATGTGGAGTTCAAGTGTGAACAGGCTTTTAGAACGATTGCTTGCCCTTGTTCTGTTTGTGCCTCTGATGTTTGCCGGTGCGTGGCTTGGGTTTGAGATACCTGGAATAGATCACGGCACACGGACAGTATTTTTCATCGGCTGGATGATCGCGATGGCATTTGTTGTCGATCGAATCTGCACAAGAGTATTCAGAGAAAAATAGACATTAGAGCCGGGATCTACATGACCGCGCCTGGTATCTGCTATTGCCTCGAAATCTCGCTGAACGGAACCGCGGTGGCGTTGACCTTTTTTGGTGTACCTGACGTACGTGGAGTGACCCCTAATCGCGGTGAGGGCGTGCAGTGCTTGAGTGCTTCAGATTTGGGGAGTCGTGTTCGTCGGCAGGACGCCGGAGAAGGAGTTTTTTTGGAATTGCGGACCACGACTGTTTTTGCGGACCAAAACAAAAGGGCCTACTGAGCAAAATGCCCCGTAAGCCCTTGATCTATATGTGGTGCCCCGAGCCGGGGTCGAACCGGCACGTCCAAAGGACGAGGGATTTTAAGTCCCTTGCGTCTACCAATTTCGCCATCGGGGCGGTAGCGCCAAGAGCAGGGAATATATACACCCGGCCCCCATGAAGCAAGCTTGAAAGCGTCACAAATGACTCGGAATGCCGCTTTTTTGCCTGCCGGAAATGCTTGGTAAATCATGAGGCTACGAAATTTTTTTGGAGCAAAGGCTGACGTGCCGCGTTCAGGCGGCTCAGGCGGCTCAGGCTTTGCTCTCTTTCACCACCGCATCGCTCACTACAGCCTCGACCTTGTCAGCCAGTAATCGCAGGTAGCTCGCCAGGGCGACTTCCTCCAGGCGCAGGCCTTTGCGTTGTCGGGAGCGGGGGAGTTTGGCCAGGTTGCCGAGCAGGAAGCCTTCCAGTACTGCGGGGTGGATGTAGCATTTTCGGCAGATGGCAGGGGTGTTTCCCAGTTGTTTCGAGACCGCCTTGACCATATCGATGATGTGCCGCTTGGCGTCGGCCTCCGGCTCCCAATGCAGTTTCTGCAACGTCGCGAGCGCCAGCGCACTCGCTGCCCAGGTCCGGTAATCCTTGGCGGTGAAATCCGAGCCGGTAAGGCTTTGCAGGTAGGCGTTGATATCGGATGACGTCACCGCATGGCGCACGCCATCTTCGTCCAGGTACTGAAAGAGGTTTTGTCCCGGCAATTCCATGCAACGCTTGATCACATTGGCCAAGCGCCGGTCCTTGACGCTGACCTTGTGTTCAACGCCGCTTTTACCACGGAACTCAAAGAGGATCTGGCCGCCCTTGACCTCGACATGCTTGTTGCGCAGCGTGGTCAGGCCGTATGAGCGGTTTTCCTTGGCGTACTGGCTGTTGCCGATGCGGATCAGCGTCGCATCCAGCAATGAAATGACCGTCGCCATGACTTTTTCCCGGCCCATGCCCGGCTGCGCGAGTTGTGCTTCGATCTGTTTGCGCACCTTGGGCAGCGCATGACCGAACTCTATCAGGCGCGAGTATTTGTCCTGGTCGCGTATCTCGCGCCAGCGCGGGTGGTAGCGGTATTGTTTGCGGCCGCGTGCGTCACGTCCGGTAGCCTGCAGGTGGCCCATCGGGTCGGCACAGATCCACACATCGGTGTAGGCGGGCGGGACTGCCAGCGCGTTGATGCGCTTGATCTCCGACTCGTCCTTGATGCGCTCACCTTCAATGTTGAAGTAGGCGAATTTGCCGCGCAGTACCTTGCGCGTAAGGCCCGGCTGAGTGTCGTCTACATAATGCAGGTCACTGGCGGGCTGGCTGATGGCAGTCGAGTCAGGCATGGCTAATTTCCAAAGGCAGTTAAAAACACTGACCTCGGTCTTTTACCGTGGTGCCGTTTATTTGCTGACTGACCGGTTTTTCAGGGCATCAGG
The DNA here is from genome assembly GCF_020917325.1 of Pseudomonas savastanoi. Lineage (NCBI taxonomy): Bacteria > Pseudomonadati > Pseudomonadota > Gammaproteobacteria > Pseudomonadales > Pseudomonadaceae > Pseudomonas > Pseudomonas savastanoi. The sequence goes on along the minus strand of NZ_CP076652.1, from coordinate 3,232,127 downwards.
CCAGTACGGCAACCGCCTTGATCTGCGCCCAGAGCGACTGGCCTCTGTGCAGGTTCAACTGGTCACTGGAGTAGCGCGTGATGCGCGCGAGCAAAGGCGTGCCCCCGGCGTCCAGTTTCACCAGCACATGTGCCGAGTTGTCAGCCAGCGCTTCCTCCACCACCGTGACCGGCAAGCGGTTGAGAATGCTGCTTTGATCGTCGGGTTGCAGGTTCAGGCTGACATCCCGGGCCTGAACCTTGACGCGCAGAAGGGTGCCGATCTGCATTTCGGCGTGTGCGACGCGCATGCACAATGTGCTGTCGGGCAGCGTCACGCTCAGTAATTGGTAATGACGATCATAGGCACTGACCGTGCCTTCAATGACCACGCCTGCATCGCCGCCCATGGCCAGTGGCAGGTCCAGCCGCGCCAGTGTTTCGCGAATCGGGCCGCTGGCCAGTACGTTGCCGCCTTCAAGCAGCACCAGATGATCTGCCAGGCGTGCAACCTCATCCTGAGCGTGGCTGACATACAGCATGGGAATGTCCAGCTCCCTATGCAGGCGTTCGAGGTACGGCAGGATTTCACTTTTGCGCCTGGCGTCCAGTGCCGCCAGAGGTTCGTCGAGCAGCATCAGGCGCGGGCTGGTTAACAGTGCGCGTGCAATGCCCACGCGCTGACGCTCCCCACCGGACAGCTTGTCAGGGCTGCGCTCCAGCAGATGGTCGATACCGAGCAGTTCAGCGGCCTGCGGCAATTGAATGTTGCGCTGCTGACGCGGGATGCGTTTCATGCCGAATTCCAGATTGGCCCGCACGGACAGGTGCGGGAACAGGCTGGCTTCCTGAAATACATAGCCGATCGCCCGTTTGTGCGGAGCGAGGAAAACGCCTTTTTCAGTGTCTTGCCAGACTTCATCATGAACACGAATAAAGCCCTGGCCAGCTTTTTCCAGCCCGGCAATGCAGCGCAGGCATGTGGTCTTGCCCGAGCCTGAAGGCCCGAACAGTGCTGTGATGCCCGACCCCGGCAGGGTCAGGTCGGTACGCACGGTGAAATCCGGGTAGGTCATGTGCAGGCGGACTTCTATCGGTGAGGCCATGACTCAGCTCCATCCTGCTTTGGATTTACCGCTGGAATACAGCGCCAACAGCACCAGAAAGGAGAACACCAGCATCGCTCCGGCCAGCCAGTGTGCTTGCAGGTACTCCATGGACTCGACGTGATCGAAAATCTGCACAGACACCACGCGGGTTTTCTCGGGAATGTTGCCGCCAATCATCAGCACCACGCCGAACTCGCCGACCGTGTGCGCGAACCCCAGAATCGCCCCAGTGATAAAGCCAGGTTTTGCCAGCGGCAGAATCACGTGGAAGAACGTGTCCCATGGACCCGCTCTCAAGGTGGCTGCCACCTCCAGCGGACGGGCGCCAATGGCTGCAAATGCGTTCTGCAGCGGCTGGACGACGAAAGGCATCGAGTACAGGACCGAGCCGATCACCAGTCCGGCAAAGCTGAAAGTCAGTGTGCCCAGTCCCAGGCTTTGGGTAAGCTGGCCCACAGCTCCGTTGGGGCCAAGCAACAGCAACAGATAAAAGCCGATGACTGTCGGCGGCAAAACCAGGGGCAGGGCGACGACCGCGCCAATCGGCCCCTTGAGCCATGAATCAGTGCGCGCCAGCCACAGCGCGATGGGCGTGCCGATGATCAACAGGATGATGGTGGTCAATGACGCCAGCTTCAGTGTCAGCCAGATCGCCGCGATGTCGGCACTTCCCAGTGGCATTTACAGCTGGTATCCGAAGGACTTGATGATGGCGGCGGCTTTCGGGCCTTTCAGGTACTCGACCAGCGCCTTGGCAGCGGCGTTGTCCTTGCCCTTGTTGAGGATAACGGCATCTTGCTTGATCGGGTCATGCAGGGCGTCCGGCACGATCCAGGCCGACCCGCTGGTCAGTTTGCCGTCCTTGTAGATCTGCGACAGGGCCACAAAGCCAAGTTCCGCATTGCCGGTGGAAACGAACTGGTAGGCCTGGGTAATGCTCTGGCCTTCGACAATTTTGGCTTTGGTTGCGTCGGTCAGGCCCAGTTTGCTCAGCACTTGTGTCGCTGCCAGACCATAAGGGGCAGCCTTGGGGTTGGCGATGGACAAGTGTTGATACTGATTGGTCTTGAGCACTTCGCCCTTGCTGTCTACATAACCGTCCTTGGCCGACCACAGCGCCAAAGTGCCCACTGCATACGTAAACCGCGAGCCCTTGACGGTGTCGCCTTCCTGCTCGAGCTTTGCCGGGGTGGTATCGTCTGCAGACAGGAACACCTCGAAAGGGGCGCCATTCTTGATCTGTGTGTAGAACTGACCGGTAGCGCCAAACGCGGCAACAAGCTTGTGGCCGGTGTCCTTCTCGAAGTCAGTGGCAATCGCCTGGATGGGCGCTGTGAAGTTGGCCGCGACGGCGACCTGCACCTCGTCGGCAAACGCGTTGGCTGTAGCTGATACGGCGAAGGCCAGGGCAGAGAACTTGAGAATGGCGCGCAGCGTGGTCGTTCGCATGGAACAGCTCCTTGATGATGAAAACGCACGCCGTCGAAATAAAGGCGTTTCGCTATATAGTTAAATATATAGCGATAGCCTGTTGTTCTGAAAGCACTGTTTTACCGGGGTGAGAGAATTTTCAGCGCGTTTTCAGCCAGTTGCCGAGTCAGCTCGGTCGCACCCAACTGATGTTTGATACCAACTGCCTGACCTGCCCAGAGGTTGGTAAAGTCACTGCTGCCCTGTTTTTCCGCTTGTGCGCGCAACGGCATCAGGGCACCGCCTGCCAGAGGGAACGCAGGGGCGAGTGGGCTGACGGGGCCAGCTTCGCGCATGATCCGGTTGACGATGCCGCGCGCCGGACGCCCGGTGAAGAGGTTGGTCAGCGCAGTCTGGCTGTCCGTTGCAGTGTGCAGCGCCTGGCGATGCAGTGCACTGACGCTGGCTTCAGGGCAGAACAGATACGCCGTACCTACCTGAACCGCCGAGGCACCCAGAACAAATGCCGCCGCAACCCCGCGACCATCTGCAATACCACCCGCAGCGATGACCGGAATGCGCACGGCGTCCACTATTTGCGGCACCAGCGCCAGAGTGCCGACCTGAGTGTGCAGTTGATCGCTGAGGAACAGGCCCCGATGACCACCGGCTTCGTAGCCCATGGCAATGACCGCATCGCAGCCATGCTTATCCAGCCAGACGGCTTCCTCGACCGTGGTCGCCGAGGAAATGATCTTTGCCCCGGTGGCTCTGACCCGTTCCAGTAGCGCTCGCTCGGGAAGGCCGAAGTGGAAGCTCACCACCTCCGGCTTCAGGCGCTCGACCAGAGCGCAGGTGGCGCTGTCGAAAGGGGCACGGTTGGATACGGGCGTCGGCGCATCGAAATCGGCCCCCAACTCTTCGTAATAGGGTTTTAGCGCCTGTTTCCAATGCTCGGCGCGTTCGGCATCGTAGGCCGGAGCCTGATGGCAGAAGAAGTTCAGGTTCAGGGGCAGATTGCCGGTATGTTGCCGAAAGGTGGTGACTTCCTGTTCGATTTGCTCAGGGGGCAGCATTGCGCAGGGCAGCGATGCCAGCCCGCCAGCCTTCGCGACAGCAATAGCCATTTGTGATCCGGTGGCTCCGGCCATAGGCGCTTGCAGCACCGGCAGCTCTATAGTTAGCAGGTCAATAATGCGGGTGTCCGGCCATTGGCTCATGTGTTTCTCCGGCTTGTATTCGGGCAGTCATGTACATGGCATTGAGCGCGAGAATAGCGTGAATGGCAAACGGCATTTCCGGCGCAAAACATAGACCGCGCGGCGAGGTTGACATAAAAAACGATCGGTCTAATATTCCTGCATGACTCAATTGCCTGTAAAAACCAGACGCCCCGGGCGGCCACCGAAAGTGGACCGCGACAACCTCGAAACCCGCGAGGCACTGTTGCGCCGTGGTCTGGAAGTGCTGACCGAGCAAAGCTTCTCGGCCACCGGGCTGGATTACATCCTCAAGGAAATCGGCATTCCCAAAGGCTCGTTCTATCACTACTTCATCAGCAAGGAAGCCTTCGGCCGGGCGGTACTGGATGAATATGCCCGCTATTTTGCACAACGGCTGGACCGCTGGCTGCTGGACGAAGCGCTTTCGCCACTGGAGCGACTGGTGGGCTTTGTCCAAAGCGCCAAGAGCGGCATGGCGCGGCATGATTATCGACGCGGTTGCATGGTCGGCAATCTGGGCCAGGAAGTCGGTCTGTTGCCGGAAGGGTTTCGTGGCGTACTGGAGCAGACGCTGCTGGACTGGCAGTCGAAGTTGGCCTGCTGCCTCAGGGCCGCGCAGGCGCATGGCGAGTTGGCCAGAAGCGCCGATTGCGATGAATTGGCCGCGTTTTTCTGGATCGGCTGGGAAGGGGCGGTGCTTCGCGCCCGGCTGGTCAAAAGCGACACACCATTGAACACGTTCATTGCCGGTTACCTTCGTGGTTTGCCGCAATGAATTTTTCAAGACTATTTAAAGACGATCAGTCTAAATTGGAGGCGCACATGTTCAAGGGCATTTTGATCGACAAGGACGAGGCAGGTTATCGCGTCAATCTGACCGATATTGACGAAGCACAGTTGCCTGCGGGTGACGTGACGATAAACGTGTCGCACAGCACGCTGAACTATAAGGATGCGCTGGCGATCACCGGCCAAAGCCCCATCGTGCGCAGTTTTCCGATGGTCCCGGGTATTGATCTGGCGGGTACGGTGCAAGCCAGTGATACGCCTGAGTACAAGGTGGGCGACAAGGTTCTGCTCAATGGCTGGGGTGTTGGCGAAGGGCACTGGGGCGGTCAGGCACAAAAGGCGCGGCTCAAGAGCGAATGGCTCATTCCATTGCCGGATGCCTTCACGCCCGCGCAGGCGATGGCCATTGGCACGGCGGGCTATACCGCAATGCTTAGTGTGCTGGCCCTTGAGAAACACGGTTTGACGCCCGACCACGGCGATGTGCTGGTGACCGGCGCCAATGGCGGGGTCGGCAGTTTTGCCATCGCTATTCTTGCCAGGCTTGGCTATCGGGTGATTGCCTCTACCGGGCGTGTTTCGCAAAGCGAGTATTTGCATCAACTCGGCGCAGCGCAGATCGTTGACCGGGCGACCCTGTCGCAGCCGGGGCGACCTTTGGTCAAGGAGCAATGGGCAGCGGCAATCGACTCTGTCGGTAGTCATACGCTGGCCAATGTGTGCGCCGGTATTCGTTATCGCGGCGTAGTCGCGGCCTGCGGTCTGGCGCAGGGTATGGAGTTTCCGGGCTCGGTTGCACCGTTCATTCTGCGCGGCGTCACCCTGGCCGGTATCGACAGCGTTACTCGCCCGCGCGCTGACCGGCTGGAAGCCTGGTCCAGGCTGGCGAGCGACCTGGACCTGGCGCTGCTGCCGCTGATCAGTCGTGAAGTCGGTTTGAGCGAGGTGATCGACATCGCGCCGCAATTGATCGCGGGCCAGATCCGTGGCCGGGTTGTGGTGGACACCGGGCGCTGAGTGGGTCAAAAAACGCTGGGTTCGCCCTTGTCACCTGACTGCGCATGTTCAAGTGCGCGATGCATCCGGGCGGTGCCTAGCCCGGTTTCGCATAATTGCAACGGGATGCAACCGCCAAGCGCTGCGTTGGGCGTTACCAGCCAGCGACCGGCGCGCTCGGGTGTTTCAAGTACGCGAAGGATGTGACTGGCGATCATTGCGAGGCGATCCAGACGCTCCGAAGCCACGGGGTCCAATGGCTGTTTCTGGCGCTGACGACGTTCCAGCGTTGAAATTGATGCATTGAACAGCGCCTCCATTTGCCGCGGGCCGAGGGCCAGCGCGTCGCGTACCACGCGGATCCAGCCATGCGCAAAGCCTGCCTGAATGTTCGCCAGGCGTTCGGCCTCGCTGCGCTGACTGACCTGATGAGCCAGCAACCAGAAATGCGCAGCCGCGTCGTGACGGCCATGTGCTTTGCTAGCGAGGGGCGGAATCAAGATACGTGCTTGCCTTGAGGGCCGGAAAAGTCGGCCAAGGCTATCCCAGGCAGCGCGTCGTTCAAGCCGCAGGGTGTTACCGATGATTGCCGGGTGGGCTTAAGCTGCTGAGCTGAACGAGCCGCGCCAGAGGTGTCGCAGCAGGGCCCTCGTGCTAAAGTCGGCTGCCTGAATATGAATGAAGAGCGCCGCAGCTGTTCGCGCGCTTGCACCAGAAAAGGCGTCGTTTCACATGCCGCAAGACCCTTATACCGATCAGGACGCACGCATTGTCAGCCAGCCTTCGCTGCCCGACGTCAACAAGCCACTGCGCCTCTATCTCGACCGCCTGGCACCCTCAAGCCGCCTGACCATGACTTACGTTTTGCAGGACGCGGCAGATCGTCTGGGCATGGCTGACGTCGATATTCATGACATTCCCTGGCACACCCTGCAGCCTGGTCACGTGACCGCACTGGTCGCGACGCTGCGTGAAGACGACTACGCACCCAATACCACCTCGCTGTACGTGAACGCTATTCGCGGTGTAATGAACGAAGCCTGGCGGCACGACCTGATCAGCCACGAGCAATTACTGAAGATTCGCTCGATCAAACCGGTCAGCGGTACGCGTCTGGCCAAGGGCCGTAATATCCGCCGCACGTTGATTCGTGATCTGATGGAAGCCTGTGCTGCGGACCCCAGGCCGCAAGGGCGTCGCGATGCCGCGATCATTGCGATTCTGTACGGTTCGGGAATGCGCAAGTCGGAGTCGGTCAACCTGGACCTGTCACAGATCGATTTCGCCGAGCGCAGCCTGCGGGTGCTGGGCAAAGGCAACAAACAGTTGATCAAATACGCCCCCGAGTGGGCGTTCAAGGCGCTGAACGACTGGCTGGAACTGCGCCGCTCGTGCTTGCAGCCGGGGCAGGGCGATGACCCGTTCCTGTTCAACCGGATTCGCCGCGGTAGTCACATCACCCGCGACAGAATCACTAAACATGCCATTTACTTCATCGCCAAGCAACGCGGGCGGCAGGTGGGGGTGAACATCATGCCTCACGATTTTCGGCGCTCGTTCATCACTCGTGTGATCGAAGAGTTCGATCTGTCGATTGCCCAGAAACTTGCGCATCACACGCATATTTCGACCACCGCCAGTTACGACATGCGCAGCGAGAACGAGCGCCGCAATGTGGTGGACGGGTTTGATCTTTAGGCAAAAAAAAGCCACCTCGCACAAGCGGGGTGGCTTAAAAGATCTAACCAAAGGAGTGATGAAGCAGAGCAGAGATTCACTGGCCTCGCGACGCGGATTCGCGAGGCCGGGAGATATGTTCGCTCATCGCCGACAACGGTAACACCGCCGCCCCTGATTCAATTATCAGCGTTATTGATACCCGTCATTGCCAAAAAACATATGACCCGCACGTGTTTGCGTGGCCAGCCATCTGCAAAATCGATTTCTCACCTCCGAGCTATCCGGCAATTGGATAGCCAACAATTGGCAACAATTTCATGCTTTACCGGACTTGAAACGTACGGGACTGAGCATGGAAAAGTTCGATATACACCGTAAAACCCGCTTTGACTCATTGGTACACGAGTACGGGCTCGATGGCAGTCGTCTGTTGCCTTGGGAAGGCTACCCGATGCCGTTCGCTGGCGGCTGGTGCGTGGTTCGTCCGGGCACGAGCAGCGAAGCGCATACCCAGATCGACCAGGAAATCTTCATTGCCATCAAGGGCAGCGCCCGTCTGGTGGTAGGCGACAAACAGATGGATTTCGCCGTAGGCGATATCGCCGCGATTCCGAAACACACCAACCATTACGTCATCAATGATTCCGCCGAGGACTTCCACTTCTATGTGGTGTGGTGGGACATGAACTACGTGAATGCTTTCGTGGCTCAGCACAGCGAAACCACGGGGTGCCTCGATGAGTAAGTACATCGTGACCATCACGCCGCCCACCCCGAATGGCGATTTGCACATAGGTCATATCGCCGGCCCGTTTCTGGCCGCTGACGTGTTCACCCGGGTCCAGCGCCAGCGCGGTCACGACTGTGTGCTGGTGTCCTATTCCGACGATTACCAGTCCTACATGCTGCGCAAAGGGCTGGAGCAGGGCGTTGATCCGGTCGAGCTGGCCGGGCGTAATTCCGACCGCATCGAAGCGTCGCTGGCGGCGATCAACATCAAACCCGACAACTGGATGCGTCCGCACAACAACCCATGGTTTGCCGAGGCGGTTGGCGAGGTGTTCAACGCGTTGCGTGAAGCGGGCTCGATCGAGTTTCGCGATTCCAGCGAGCCGTACTGCCCCGATTGCGATGTGTGGGGCTACGAGGCATTTGCCCGAGGCAACTGCAATTACTGTGGGGCCGAGTCTGATGCCAGCCAGTGCGAGAACTGCGCTCAGGCCCCTGACGCCGAGTTGATGACCGGTCTGCACTGCAAATTGTGCAGGCAGCCGTCGCAATGGAAAAAGGCCCATCGTGCATTTCTGAAGCTGGCTGATTTCAAGCCGCACTTGCGTGATCGTCTGTTGGGCCAGCAATGGCGCAAGCCGCTCGACAACTGGTTGCGCGATACGCTGGAGCACTTGCATGACTGGGGCGTAACCCGTCCGGGCGACGGCGGGCTTGACCTGCAGGCCGATGGTTCGTGCCGGGTCCACACCTGGTTCATGGGGCTGGCGGGCTATATGGCGGCATTTCGTGAATATGCCGACAGTGTCGGGCGTCCAGAGCTGTTCCGTCAGTACTGGCAGTCGGGACAGGGCACGCTGGTGCATTTTCTCGGTTTTGACTGCGTGTTCAGTCACGCCATCGTCTACTCGGCGCAGCTGTCGGCGCTGCGCGATATCAAAGTTCGCCAGCGCTTCATGCCCAATCAGTTTCTGAAACTGGACGGCCTGAACCTGTCGACCAGCCGCAATCACGCGATCTGGGTCGGCGATCTGGCCCGTGAAGCCTGTGCCGACAGTGCGCGCCTGTATCTGGCAAGCATCGCACCCGAGCAAAGCGAAGGCGATTTTCGTCTGACGCATTTCCGCGCATGGCGGGAGCAGATATTCAGCGAATTTTTCCCCGCGTTGCTGGACGCCGGAAAACATCGCGATGACAGCTGGTGGAGCGGTATCTGTGGGACGGATGCCGGGCTGTTGGAAGCGTTACGCCTGCAATGGAGCAGGGCCGCAGAGCCTGCGCAGTTCTCGATGAAGGGCATGGCGCAGGTGTTGCTCGACGTCATCGCCATTGCTCGCGCACGCCTGGCCGAAGGTCGGCCCGTCAGCCATCTGGCAGCGTTCATCGCAGTGGCTGGCAAGGCGCTGATTCCGGAAATGTCAGCGCAGATCATGAACGCATTCGGACTGCCCGAAGCCCGGGTCAACGCCACGCTCATGAACGGCTCGGCCGCTGAATACTCCATCTGAACGGATGCACCACATGTTCATCGATTACGAGATAGCGGTCATCGGCGCCGGGATTACCGGCGCCAGCATCGCGGCGAAGCTGTGCAGCGCAGGTGTGTCGGTCGCTCTGATCGACAAGGGCGCAGCCGGCAGCCTGGGGGCGAGCGCTTATTCCGGCGGTCTGGTTCGCTTGTATGACAGCGATCCGCTGCTGATGGAGCTTGCGGCGTGGTCAATCAGCCTGATGGACGACGGCATTTTCGCGACCACTTACGCCAGCGCACTGCGGCGTACCGGGGTGATCTACCGGGCCGCCACGGACCAGCTGGATAATCTGTGCCGGGCTATCGAGCAGCACGGCAGCGAACGTTACCCGATGCGCCTGCTGGCGGGCCATGAACTCGATGGCGGTCGCTATCCGCACTGCCCGGCAGTTGAGCGGGTCAACCTGTTCGAACCTCGCGCCTGCGTCGGCAATGTACGTCAGGCTGTCGCTGCGCTGTGCCACGTGGTTCGTCAGCAAGGCTTGCTGCTGGAGCATCGCGAGATCAAAGCCATCGACTGTCGTGCTGCGGACCTCGTACACATCGACATGGGGGACGCCACCTTGCGTTGTCGGGCGGTAGTGGTGGCTGCGGGTGCCTGGAGTCAGCATCTGGTGCCGCAGGCGGGGCTGGAAGCCCGTTCTATTCCCTTTGCCCGGGTACTGACTGACAGCGATTGGTCAATGTCGGTGATCGATGCGGTTACTCAGAGCTACGCTATACCGCTGACCCGCCATATCGTGCAGACCGGCTGCGGCAGCCGCGATAACAGCCTCTGGCCAGAGCATCTGGCACAGCCTGATGCGCGGCATGCCGAAGACGCCTGCAAGCGCATTGCCCGGCTGTGCGGTTCGGCAACCCACCCACGTGTGCTGGATGTGCTGCCGGGTTTCGACAGTTACAGCGCCGACGGTCGTCCGCTGCTGGGTTTCTGCGCCGAGCACAGCCCGGTTTATCTGGCCGCAGGCATGTCGGGACTGGGGTTCAAGTTTGCTCCTGGTGTTGCCGGTATCGCTTTCGAGCAACTGCGCAGTCATCTGGCAGGAAAGGACCGGCCGAGCCTCGGCTGGTCGGCATTGTCGCCACGCCGACACATGCCCGCTGCCAGCCTGGCGGGGATACAGCCATGACACCGCTCGCGTCACCTGTGCCGGGTCTGCGGGTCGGGGTCAGCGCACTGTTCGACCCCCACGACACGCCGCACGCGCGGACCTTCATGAGGGCGCTGGCCGTGGCGCGCAATTGCGTACCGGGGCTTGCGCGGGTGCAATGGCACTTTCTCGACGACGGAGCCAACGCCGTTCGCGGGGCCGAAGTGGCGCGGCAAATGATCGACTGGAAAGCCGATCTGGTCATCGGCCATTTCTCTTCGGACGCAGCCGTCAGCGCCGCCGCGCTTTATCGGCAAGCCGGTATCGCGCTGCTGACACCGGCAGCAACGATTGATTGCCTGACGCTTGAGCACCACAACGCATTCCGTTTCTGCCCCTCGGACAGGCAACTGGCGGGGGACCTGGTGAGCTGGCTGGCGAGCCGTCAATGGTGCCGCGTGCATGTTCAGGCTGATGACAGCGCTCACGGTCAGGCCTTGTGCGTTGCCATCTGCGAAGCACTGGTACGCGCGGGATTGCAGCGCGTCGAAGAGCCTGAGCACGCCGATGTCGAGGTATTTGCCGGCCGCCTCAAGCCCAGTCGCGAACACTGGCAGGCGCGACGACAGGCCGGGAGTAACCGCCCGCTGGTGCTGACTGACGACGCTGCCTCGCCGTACCTGGGCTGCGCCGAGGACCAGCGTGGCAAGACGTTCGTCATCGGTTTCGGGACTCCTGACAACCCAGGAAATGGCTGCCATGCCAGCGCGCTGCACCAAATGTTGTTCGCTGCCGAGCCACACACCTACTTTCGCGAAAGCCTGCTGATGCTTTACGTGCTGGCTGAGCTGGCCGACGGCGGTCTTCGCGTCGGGCAACTGCTGAACGCGTTGCAGCACACCACCTTCAACACACCGTTGGGCGCAGTCGGCTTTGATCGGGGCGAGCTGCGAGGCGCGATGACCTGTGTCTGGACCCCGGGCCCCACAGGACTGACCCCCGTCAGCCGATAGCCGCAAGAAAAACCAAGAACACCGCTTCACGCCAACTCTAAGGACAGGAACTTCATGGGTAACTCGACACCACACACGTTGCACTCGGACGCCGTCTGTATCGGCTTTGGTCCAGCCGGCATCGCGCTGGCCTGTGCTTTTGAAGACGCACGGGAGGCCAATGACCCGCTCGGCTCGCTGTCCATCCGCTATCTGGAAGCTGCGCAAGACAGCCACTGGCACCGCGAACTGCTGCTGGCCGGGACTGACATCAACCATCACGTATTTCGCGACCTGGTGACGCCGCGCAACCCGCGCAGCCGCTTTTCCTTCGCCATGTACCTCAAGGAACAGGGTCGGATGTTCGATTTCGGCCTGCTGGGCCGTCCCGCCAGTCGCCATGAATGGTCGGATTATCTGGCCTGGGTGTCCAGGCAAGTGGACAGCCAGACCTGCTTCAACACGCCGGTTACCGGGATTGACCCTGTGCTGCGTAACGGTCGTTTGCACGAAGTACGGGTCTGCACGCCGCAAACCTGCTTCACGACGCGCAATGTCGTGCTGTCCAGCGGCAGCGCACCGCGCATTCCACACGCGTTCGAGTCGCTGCTTGGCCCGACTCTGTTTCACACTTCGCAGTTTCTGACCCGCCTGCAAGCCTTTGGCGAACACTTGCCCAAGCGCTGGCTGGTGCTGGGCTCGGGGCAGAGCGCCAGTGAGTCAGTGCTGGAACTGGTCAGCCGCAATCCTGCCATCGAGGTGCATTCAGTGCATCGCTCTGCCGGTTTCAAGCTCACTCAACTGGGGCAGTTCCCCAACCGGGTGTTCGCCCCGGATCACGTTGATTACTTCCATAGCCTGAGCGCCGCAGCGCGGCAGCGCTTTCTCGACTGGAGCCGTTCGACCAACTACGCCGGGATCGACCCGGATGAAAGTCAGAAGCTGTTTTCGCTGATCTACGAGGACTCCATCGCCGGACGCAAGCGTCTGCAGACCCATGCCTACAGCCTGATCAGTGCCATAGAGCACAGCGCCGAGGGCTACCGGATCGAGCTGACCGATACCTTCAGCCAGCGCACCCAGGTGCTGGAAGTCGATGCCGTTGTGCTCGGCACCGGTTATCAGCAGTACCTGATACCGCCGTTATTGAGTGGTTTGCAGCCATGGCTCAAGGCCGATCTGGATGGCGGCCTGCTGATTGATCGGGATTACCGCGTCGCTATGCAGGGCGAGTGCGACGTGAATATCTGGGTCAACGGTCTTTCCGAACGCAGCCACGGAATCAGCGATAGCCAGTCGTTCTCGCTGATGGCGCTGCGCGCCGAGCGTATCGCCAATGCGCTTGAGCAGGCAGTAGCACCGGCAGCCGAACCTTTGCTGGCACAGTGGAAGTGACCCTTATGTACGACTCTCTTTGCGACATCGTTCACGATCAGACCTTCCTCAAGGTGTCTGGCCTGGGCGCAGACTTTTTCCTGAAAATGGAATCACTCAACCCGGCCGGCTCGATCAAGCTCAAAACCGCCGTAGGGCTGATCAATGACCTTCAGGCTCGGGGTTTGCTGGGCCCTGACACGATTCTGATCGAGTCTTCGTCGGGCAACCTTGGCGTGGCGCTGGCGATGATCTGCGCCGAACGGGCGATACCCTTTACCTGCGTGGTCGACCCCAACAGCTCCAGCCATAACATCCGCATGATGCGCAGCTACGGCGCCGAGGTGATTCAGGTCCAGGCCCCGGATGCCAACGGCGGGTTTCTGGGAACGCGTATAGCGCTGATCAGGGAAAAGCTCGCCAGCGACCCGCGATACGTCTGGCTCAATCAATACGAGAATGCGGCCAACCCGCGTGCTCACGCCCGGACCACGGCACGCTCGATCAGCCAGCACTTCGGTCATGTCGACTATCTGTTCGTCGGTGCCGGGACCACCGGCACGCTGATGGGCTGCGTCCAGCATTTTCAGCGGCATCACCCGAGCACCAGAATCATTGCCGTTGACAGCGTCGGTTCGGTGACCTTTGGCACTCCGGCCAGCCGTCGCTTCATACCGGGACTGGGTACCAGCCAGCATCCGCCGATCTTCAAGGCTGATGGTATTTATGCGCTGGAGATGGTTCCGGAATCCCGTACCGTCGCCATGTGTCGCATTCTGGCGCGCAGCAAAGGCTTGCTGGTTGGCGGGTCCACCGCGACGGTGATCGCCGCGGTACATGCCTGGCGCGAGCGCATCGAGCCGGGTTCGGTGGTCGTGGCATTGTCGCCAGACTGGGGCGAGCGCTATCTGGACACCCTCTACGATGACCAGTGGGTCGAGCAGCGTTTTGGCCGTGAAGTGCTGAACATGACCCTGGCGGATCTTTCCTCACCAGAGGCTGCAACATTTCCGGGAAGCGTGAAAACGCCTTCGCGAGCAAGCTCGCTCCCACAGGATGTATGTGAATCTGTTGCATGCGCGTGCGCAAGCCCTTATGGGAGCGAGCTTGCTCGCGAAACCGGTGGGTCGGTGGCGACGCCTTCGGGTGCAGGCCCGCTCCCACAGGATGTGTGTGAATCTGTTGTCTGCGCGTGCGCAAGCCCTTGTGGGAGCGAGCTTGCTCGCGAAAGCGGTGGGTCGGTGACAGCGCCTTCAGGTGCAAGCTCGCTTGCGCAGGAGCAGTGTTCAACCTTCTGGCTGGCTGCCGAGCGCCTGAAGCAGGCGGCGTTTCATGTGGTCGATGGCGAAGTGGTCGCGCGCCTGCTGGCGGCTGATCCGTTGACTTGCATCGAGGATGTGCAGGCGGCGTATCTGGCTCACGAGGCCGGGCGCACGATCAACCCTGACAGTTACTTTCTGCGTTTTCCCGAGGCACCGGCCAATCGGATCATTGCCTTGCCCGCCAGCCTGTCTGGCGAGCAGGCAGTCAGTGGCATCAAGTGGATATCCAGCTTTCCGGACAATATCGAGACGGGCCTGCAACGCGCTTCAGCCGTGCTGATCCTCAATGACCCGCTGACCGGCTATGCCTTTGCCTGCCTGGAAGCCTCACGCATCAGCGCCATGCGCACGGCAGCCTCGGCGGTGCTCGGTGCGCGCTGGATGAACCGTCATCAGCGCCACGTCGGAAGAATGGCGTTCATCGGTGCCGGTTTCATCGCCCGAACCATCCTCGACATGTTCGTCAGCGATGGCTGGACGATGGACGCAATAACCGTCTTCGATCAACACGACGACTCGGCATTGGCGTTGGTCCGGCATGCCGCCAGTCGACATCAGTTGAACAGCCAGCCCAGCGACTTGCCGACCGCCTTGCAGGCTGACGTGGTGGTGTTCGCTACCACCGCGCCGCGCCCTTATGTGCTGGAACCACTGTTTCGGCCAAGGCAACTGCTGCTGAACATTTCGTTGCGTGACCTGGGCCCGGGCGTCATTGCGCAGGCCAATAACATTCTTGATGACGTTGAGCACTGCCTCAAGGCTCAGACTTCTCCTGATCTCGCCGTGCAGCAGTATCAGGACCGATCGTTCATCACCGGGACGCTGGCACAACTGATGACCGGGCAGGTGGAACTGAGCCCGGATCGAGCCTCGATCTTCTCGCCATTCGGTCTCGGCGTACTGGACCTTGCCGTAGGCCAGCGCGTGTATCGCCAGGCAGTGGCCGAAGGCAGTGCGTTGCCGGTGCCGAAGTTCTTCTTTGAGTCGAAGCGCTGGTGATGGCCGTGCAGACGCATACCGTAGCGATTATCGGCCTGGGCTCGCGTGGTTTGAGCATTCTGGAGCAGCTGATCGGCCTGAGTCGCCATGCCGGTCGGCCGTCGCTGAATATCGAAGTGTTCGACCCGCAACCGCCCGGCAGCGGGCTGCACCATGCGCAGCAGCCGGATTACCTGATGCTCAACACCATGGCCGGCCAGTTATCCGCGTTTTCTTCCGCATTCCCGGCGTGTGCGCCGCCGGGTCCGAACTTTCTGCAATGGTGCCGCAGTCAGGATGTGCGCCTTGACGAGCGCGGCCATGTCAGCACGGACGGGCAGGGCAGAGCGGTGGCGTTTGGCGACTTTTTGCCGCGTGCATTGCTCGGGCGCTACTTGCAGGACAGCTATCGCCTGCTCCTGCAGTGCTGCCCGGCGCATGTGCAGGTGCGCTATCACGCCGAGCAGGTCATGACCTGTGGGCCGCTATTGGAAGCCCCCGGCTTCAGGTTGCACACCCGAAGTCAGGAGATGGATGTCGATGCCGTGTTCCTCACCAGCGGGCATGCCTTTGAAACCGGCGCGCAACTGGAGGTCGGCGATACGGTCGCCATCGAGGGGCTGGGACTGACCGCGATGGACACACTTGCTCACCTGACTCAAGGGCGCGGCGGGCGCTACGTGCGCGATAGCGGCTTTGCAGGCTGGCGATATCTGCCGTCCGGACGCGAGCCCAAGGTGTTCCTGTACTCGCGCACAGGGCTGCCGTTTCATGCACGGCCGCAATGGCAAGCCTCCAGCCATCCCGCATTGCCGAGGCTGTTCTTCACCGCTGCCGCCATAGCCCGTTTGCGCGAGCAAAAGGAGGGCGGGCGACTGGATTTTCGGGCCGATGTGCTGCCGCTGATCAAGGATGAAATGCGCGCCGTGTTTTATCAGGCCAGGGTCCGGCTAGATGCGCCAGCGCAGTTGGCATCGGTGCAGCGTCTGCTGAGCGAGTCAACCGCCAGACCGGCAGCGTTTGAGCGGCTGGCCGAGCTATGGGGTGAGTTTGACCCTGAGCAATGGCTGTTGACCCAACGCTGGTCGGGTGCGCAAGGCACGTATGGCCAATGGTTCGTCGACTGGATCAAACAGGATCTGGCGCTGAGTCGGCTGGGCACGGCAGGCAGTCCGATCTGCCAGGCACTGGAGGTCTGGCGAGATTACCGCGACCTGTTGCGCCTGGTCGCAGATCGCAACGGCCTGACTGAATCGTCGACCCTGGAGTTTTATGGCACATGGGTCGGGTTGAGCAACCGGCTGGTCGGCGGGCCGCAGAAAGAGCGTCATGAAGATCTGCTGGCGCTGATCGAGGCTGGCGTCGTGACGATCCTGCCGCCGATGGACGATGTGCAAAGAGGCGATTTTCGCCCCGACAGCATCATTGGCGCGCGGGTCGCCCACAGCGGTCTATCGGGTAATGGCCCGGAGCTGATCAGTGATTTGCACGAGCAAGGACTGATTCGCGCTGCGCATGCCAGGCCTGCCGACGGTATTGAAACCGATGAGTCTGCTCGTGCCATTGGCCGCGATGGCTCGGTGCAGCAGCGGCTCTGGGTTCTGGGGCCTGCCGTGGAAGGCTGCACCTTTTACAACCACTACGTGCCCACGCCTGACCCGACCTGCCACGCACTGATCGAAGCGCGCAGGGCGGTCGAGTCGTGCCTGGAGATGCTGGCGAAGCACACTTCAAGTTGCATCACATTCACGTTTAATAAAGCTGTTTAACTTATTAATTAAAAAGGAATTATTGATATGTATGAAGTCACTTTGCTGAGCGCGCTGGCGGGAGCGTTCATCGTGCTGATCATCAGTCCCGGGCCGAACTTCCTGGTGATCACCCAGCTCTCGTTCAGCCAGTCACGGCAGCAGGGCATCTGTGCCGGGCTGGGGGTCGCCTCGGGCAGCATTCTCTGGGCCCTGCTGGCAGCCACCGGGTTAGGGCTGGTGTTTCAGCAGTTGCCGTGGCTGCAGCCGGCGTTGCAATTGCTGGGCGGCGCTTACCTGACATGGCTCGGCGCCAAGAGCCTGCGCAGTGCTGGCAGCCAGCCCAAACCGAGGGACATCGGTGCGCTGGGCATCGGTAGTCTCAGCCGCGCCTATCGGTTTGGCCTGCTGACTAACCTGACCAATCCCAAGGCGTTGGCGTTCTACACCAGCGTGTTCACCACCGTGACCACGCCGGGCATGCCGATGTGGGTGCGCACTGCGGGGGTATCGATCATCGCGGTGCTGGCAATTTCCTGGTTCGTGCTGCTCGCCACGTTGTTTTCGATCCCTGCCGTGCAGGCGCGCTATCAGCGGATGAAAAAGGCCATTGATATCGTCACCGCTCTTTTCATGATCGCTTTCGGTCTGCGCCTGCTGATCGGTTTGCTGCCCGCCCACTTCTTTTACTGAAATAACCTGCAAGGGACTACGTACATGCACAGCAACGACTGGCACTACCCGACTTCAATCCGTGCAGGCGCTGGACGCGTCAATGAACTGGCCGACGCCTGCCGGAAGACCGGCATAAAACGGCCGTTACTGATTACCGACAGCTTTCTCGGCAGTACCGACATGATCGCCAGCGCCGTGGAGGATTGCCGCCGCCAATTAGGCCATTGCGGCCTGTTTGACCGGGTCAAGGGCAACCCGACCGGGACCAACGTCGCCGAGGGGCTGCAAGCCTACAGAGCCGGGGATTACGACGGCGTCATCGCGTTTGGCGGCGGCTCGGCGCTGGACGCTGCCAAAGCGGTGGCGCTGATGTCCGGCCAGACCCGCCCGTTGTGGGATTTCGAAGACATCGGTCAGAACCACCTGCGCGCCGATCCAGACGGCATTGCGCCGGTGATCGCGCTGCCGACGACGGCCGGCACCGGCTCTGAAGTGGGGCGTGCGTCGGTGATTACCGATGAGCAGGCCCAGGTCAAACGCACCATCCTGCACATTCGCATGATGCCGCGCATCGCGATTCTGGATGCCACGCTGACCCTGAACCTGCCAACGCACCTGACTGCCGCGACGGGTGCGGACGCCTTGACTCACTGCATGGAATCCTGGTGTTCACCGGCCTGGCACCCGATGGCCGAAGCGGTGTCGGTCAAGGGCATGCAGATGATCAAGGAATATTTGCCTCGGGTTGTTGCTGACGGTCAGGACCTGGAGGCGCGGCAGCAAATGCTGGTGGCTTCCAGCCTGGGTGCCGCCGCGTTTCAGCGCGGTCTGGGCGGCGTACACGCAATTGCTCAGAGCCTTGGGGCGCTCTACGACCAGCATCATGGTTTGCTGAATGCGATTCTGCTGCCCTATGTGCTGGAGGCCAATCGCTCGGCGCTGCTGAAGCAAATGGATGATCTGTCGGTTTACCTGCGTTTGCCCATGCCCGGTTTTACCGGGGTAATGGACTGGTTACTGGCGCTACGCGAGCAGATTGGCATTGCACATACGCTGGGCGAGATAGGTATCGATGATCGCGACGCCGAGCGTGTCGGACGCATGGCATTTGCCGATGGCTGCTCGCACACCAACCCGATTCGTCATTCGGCCGAGGCGTATGCGCAGATCTTCAGCCGCGCAGTGAAGGGCCTGTGAGCGATGATTGCCCTGAATGAGCCCGCCGTGCAGCGTGTCAGCGGTGTCTGGCAACGCTTCATCGATCAGCGCCGGATCGTTGGCGGGGTGCTGTTGCTGGCCGGGCAGGGGCGCCTGGTTTACGCCAGCGCACTCGGCTGGGCAGATCGCGAGCAGCAGATTCCGGTCACTCGCAGCACGCGCTTTCGTCTGGCATCACTGACCAAACTGTTGACCTCGGTGGTGGTGTTGCGGCTCTGCGAGCTAGGCATATTGGACCTGCAAGCCTCGGTAACGGACTGGCTGCCTGCCTTTCGTCCACGTCTGGCCTGCGGCCGTGAACCTGTCATCACGCTGCAGCATTTGCTGTCGCACACTTGCGGCTTGAGCTACGGTTTCGAACAAACGTCCGGTAATGCCTATGAGCGGGCAGGGGTGTCGGACGGGCTGGACTGTGTGCCGTTCGATCTACAGGAAAACCTGACCCGGTTGGCGCGTCTGCCACTGCTGTTTGAGCCGGGTAGCGCCTGGGGATACTCGTTGGGCATAGATGTGCTGGGCGCTGTGATTGAACAGGCCACCGGCATGCCGTTGTCAGAGGCTGTTGCCAAGTGGGTTACCCTGCCTTTGCGCATGGATGCGACTTCCTTCAGGCACGACCAGCAACGAACGCTGGCCAGCGCCTACAAGGACAGTGTCAACGGCCCGCAACGTATCGGCGAAAACGATGTGTTGTTGCTCGACAGCGGACAGGCGCGGCTGTCATCGGCTCGGGCTTTTGACGCAGGTGCATATGAATCTGGCGGGGCAGGCATGCTGGGCACGGCTGATGACTACCTTCGGCTGCTTGAGTGTCTGCGTCTGGGGGGCGCGCCGTTATTGAGCGCCGTCAGTACCGAGCGCTTGCTGAATAATGCGATTGGAAGCATAACCATTGCCAGTCGGGGGCCTGGCTGGAAGTTCGGCCTGGGGCCGATGATCCTTGCCGATCCCGCTGCGGTGCGGGGGCAGCAACAGGGTGTCGGGACCTGGTCGTGGTGCGGCTTGTATGGCAGTCATTACTGGGTTGATCCGGTTTCTGCGCTCAGCATGGTCGTCCTGACCAACACGGCTGTTGCGGGCGCGTGGGGTGAGTTTGCCGATACGCTTGTCGATGCGGTCTACGCGAGGCCCGAGGTCACGCCCGGGCAAACTGCTTGCGATAGCTGCTCGGGCTGATGCCCACCAGATTGCGGAAGTGTCGGCGAAAAGACTCTTCGGAGCCGAAACCGGCGCGGTCCACCACTTCGTTGAGACGCAGCTTCGAGGACTCCAGCAATTCCTTGGCGTAGGCAATGCGCTCGCCGAGCAGCCAGTCGTAAGGCGTAAGGCCGGTACTTTCCATAAAGCTGCGGTGCAAGGTGCGGGTACTGAGCGCCGCCCTTGAGGCCATTTCCTTGATGGTGTGAGGGCGCTGCAGATCGCTGCGGATCCAGTCCATCAGGTTGGAAATCGGCCCGTCGCTGGCCGACACCAGTTGCCGGGACGCATATTGCGATTGCCCGCCTTCGCGATGAGGCGGGATGACCATGCGCTGCGCCACCATGTTGGCAACGCGCGAGCCGTGATCGTTGCGCACCAGGTGCAGCATCATGTCCAGCCCCGCGGCCGAGCCCGCAGCTGTCACGATAGTGCCTTGGTCCACATACAGTTCGTTGGGTTGAATGGTCAGGCCCGGATACATGGTTGCCAGCAGGTCGGTGTAGCGCCAGTGGGTGGTGACCTTGTGCCCGTCGAGCAAACCGGCCGCGGCCAGAACGAAAGCGCCTGTACAGATCGAGCAGATCCGCGCGCCGCGTGCATGAGCAGCCTGGAGCTGTTCGATGAGCCGCTGCGGAACTGCGGACTCCACTCCGCGCCAGCCTGGCACGATGATTGTATCGGCATTCTCCAGCAGCACTTCGCCAGGCGTTGGCACGATGGTAATGCCCCCGGCGGCGGTGATCGGCCCATCGTCGACCGGGAAGGTCGCGAATTCGTACCAGTTGACCCCCAGTTCAGGTCTTTTCAGCGCAAATACTTCGACCGTGCAGCCAAATTCGAAGGTGCACAACTGGTTGTAGATGAGTGCGACAACGAGATGATTTTTCATGGCGCGATGTTACCGGATATTGGCATTTCAGCCAGTAGTTTGGCGTGATGCTACTGGGTAATCTGCACCCTGTCACCGCTTGAAACTGCTTAAACCTTAATATGATGCAAGTGGTCTGCCATGCAGGCCCTGGAGCCAACTCGTGCCACTCAATATCGGTATCTACGTTTATGACGACGTCGAGGTTCTCGACTTCGCTGGCCCCTACGAAGTGTTCACCACCGCAACACGCATGCACGCTCGCAACAGCCGCGATGACCGGCAGTTGTTCAATGTGTTCACCATCGGGCGCAGCACCGCACCAGTGCGTGCCCGCGCCGGGCTCAAGGTCGATCCGGACTTTTCGATCAACGACCATCCGGCCATCGACTGCCTGATCGTCCCGGGCGGGGTCGTGACCGCCGAACTGGAAAAACCCGACGTGATCCACTGGATCAGCGATCAGTCGGAACCCGGTCGCGTAGTGGCTGCCGTGTGCACCGGTGCCTTTCTGCTGGCCAGGACCGGCAAGCTGGCAGGCAAGCAAGTAACCACGCACTGGGAAGACATTGACGACCTCAAGGAAATGTTCCCTTCGGTAGACGTGCTCAGCACCCTGCGCTGGGTCGACGAGGGCTCATTTGTGACATCGGCAGGTATCTCCGCCGGTATCGACATGAGCCTTCACTTGGTAGAGCGCCTGCACAGTCGTGAATTGGCCGAACGCACGGCGCTGCAAATGGATTTCGACTGGACCGAGAACGACTGAGCCACTCAGTTCCCCTGCGGATACCCCTGAAGACGCCGTGCACCCGAAATGTGCATAGCCACGCCTTCAACCTGATAGCCAGCGTTCGCTTTACCCCCGCTTGAGACATTTATTCGAACGGCCGATATCCCGGCCAGTTCGGTGTTTCAGCGGGGGTTTCCTGTATTCCCGAGCCTTCGGCTCAGCGGCAGGGCCGCACCCACCTTTGCAAAACCAGAGTGCAGGACACATGAAAACCCATTTCTTCAAAGTCGTTCAAACCGTTGCCCAGCACGGTTCGTTCTCGGAGGCCGCAGCCATTCTGGGCTGCAGCCAGTCGAACATCAGCTATGCCATCAAGGAAGTCGAAGATTTTTTTGAAAAACGCCTGTTCATTCGCAGCCGTACGGGCTGCACCCTCACCCCTGAAGGCAAGGTCATCAACCAGACCCTCGGAAACATCATGGCCACACTCGAACAACTAAAAAAAATGGGGTCAGCGGCAGCGTAACCATTCATTACCACTCGCATATCCTCGAGACCAGCCTGAGCGCCTCGCTGGACTTTCTCGCCCATCACTACCCCGATATTCACTTGAACGTGCTGCACCGCTCCGAACAACACCCCTCGCTGGACGCGTTGATAAAGGAAGTAGCCGACATCCTCATCCTGCCCGGTACTGTCCTGAATGAGCATTATCTCGAGCATCATTGCTGGTCGGACCATTACGTGCTGGTGGCGGCGCGCAGCAAACAGGCAACGCCGCAAAGCTTCGCCGAGCTTTCGCAGGTGTCACGTTACGTGGCCTGGCGGCATCCCGGGGTCGAGCGTTTGCACCAGCAACTGGCATCGGCGCAGGTGCGGCTCAGTCAACGCGGCGAACTGACCTGTCTGGACACACTTCTGGATCTGGTCGCCAAGCGCCATTGCATTTCGATTCTGCCCAGGGCGTTGCTGAACGGGCGCTTCCGTGAGCTGGAGTCGATCCCGCTGCCGCTGACCGTGATGCGGCACATCAGTGTGGTGGCGCGGCCGGCCTCGCTGCTTTCCAATGCCGCCAATGCGGTGATTCAGGCACTGAAAAAGCCTCCTGTTGCCATCCCTCAACCTTATTGATGCCGCAAAACTTCGTCATAGCACGGTCGGTGA
Organism: Pseudomonas savastanoi; assembly: GCF_020917325.1. Classification (NCBI taxonomy): domain Bacteria; kingdom Pseudomonadati; phylum Pseudomonadota; class Gammaproteobacteria; order Pseudomonadales; family Pseudomonadaceae; genus Pseudomonas; species Pseudomonas savastanoi. Next base: position 3,209,319 of record NZ_CP076652.1, on the reverse strand, counting down.
ACGTTAGACCGCGACATGAATGCAACGAATCGGGCCCGGTGGGCTCATATCCGTAAGCAATACATTCAGGACGCTCCGCTTGCGGAGCGTCTCAGGTCGCCGATTCGAGAGGAAGACTGGACGCTATGACGATACCGGACAAGCAGTACGTGGACTGGCTGGTCGAGCAATCGATGCTTAATGCCGCAAGACAGCGCGCCAAGACCTATTCGGGGCAGGGCAGGCTCTGGCAGCGTCCTTTCGCCCTTGCACGTCCCAGAGATGCATCCGCTATTGCGTCAGTCTGGTTCACCGCCTATCCGGCTTCTATCGTCACTCGCGAAGGCGGCTCGGTGCTGGAAGCGCTGGGTGATGAAACCCTCTGGCACGCGCTGTCGGAGATCGGCATTCAAGGCATTCACAACGGCCCGCTGAAGCTGTCCGGCGGGTTGAAAGGCCGCGAGCGGACCCCGAGTATCGATGGCAACTTCGACCGCATCAGTTTCGGCATCGACCCGGATCTGGGCACCGAGGCACAACTGTTGAGCCTGACGCGCATCGCCGCAGCGCACAACGCTGTGATCATCGATGACATCATCCCGTCGCACACGGGTAAGGGCGCAGACTTCCGTCTTGCCGAGCTGGCGTACGAGGATTACCCTGGCCTGTTTCACATGGTCGAGATCCGTGAGGAAGACTGGCCGCTGTTGCCTGAAGTGCCGACCGGGCGCGACGCCGTCAATCTGATGCCCGATGTGGTCGATCAGTTACGCGACAAGCATTACATCGTCGGCCAGTTGCAACGGGTGATCTTCTTCGAGCCCGGCGTCAAGGAAACCGACTGGAGCGCCACCGACGTGGTGCATGGCGTCGATGGCAAGGCCCGCCGCTGGGTCTACCTGCATTATTTCAAGGACGGTCAGCCTTCATTGAACTGGCTGGACCCAAGTTTTGCCGCGCAACAGATGATCATTGGTGATGCACTGCATGCCATTGATGTAATGGGCGCGCGGGTACTGCGTCTGGACGCCAACGGCTTCCTTGGCGTGGAGCGTCGCGCCGAAGGCACTGCCTGGTCGGAAAGCCATCCGCTGTCGATCACCGGCAACCAGCTACTCGCCGGTGCGATCCGCAAGGCGGGCGGTTTCAGCTTCCAGGAACTGAACCTGACCATCGATGACATCGCGTCCATGGGGCAGGGCGGCGCTGACCTGTCCTACGACTTCATCACACGACCGGCCTATCAGCATGCACTGTTGACCGGCACCACCGAGTTCCTGCGCTTGATGCTGCGTCAGGTGCATGCGTACGGCATCGATCCGGCATCGCTGATCCATGCCTTGCAGAACCACGATGAGCTGACTCTGGAGCTGGTGCATTTCTGGACGCTGCACGCCCACGACACCTTCCATTACCAGGGGCAGACGTTCCCGGGCAATATCCTGCGCGAGCACATCCGTGAAGAGATGTACGAGAAGTTGTCCGGTGAACACGCGCCGTACAACCTCAAGTTCGTCACCAATGGTGTCTCCTGCACGACGGCCAGCATCATCACCGCGGCGCTGGGCATTCGTGATCTCAGCACGATCAGCGATGCAGACATTCAGCAGATCCAGCACATCCACCTGCTGCTGGTGATGTACAACGCCATGCAGCCGGGCGTGTTTGCCTTGTCGGGCTGGGACCTGGTCGGCGCCTTGACGCTGCCGGCCGAGCAGGTCGACCACCTGATGCAGGACGGTGATACTCGCTGGATTCATCGGGGTGCCTACGATCTGGTGGATCTGGACCCGGAAGCTGAATTTTCTGCTGGTGACATGCCGCGTCCGAAGACGCTGTATGGCAGCCTGGTCAGTCAGCTCCAGCGACCTGATTCGTTTGCCTCGCAGCTCAAGAAAATTCTTGCTGTGCGCCGCGCCTACGACATTGCAGCAAGCCGCCAGATTCTGATTCCCGACGTCGAGCATCCAGGGCTGTTGGTCATGGTGCACGAGTTGCCTGCCGGCAAGGGCACGCAGATCACCGCGCTCAACTTCAGCTCAGAGACTATTGTCGAAACGCTGCACCTGCCTGGCATCGCGCCGGGTCCGGTGGTCGATATCATCAACGAGCGGGTCGAGGGCGATCTGACCGATCAGGGCGAGTTCACCATCACGCTGGATGCCTACGAAGGGCTTGCCCTGCGTGTGGTGAGCACCTTGCCGATCTAGGCGCCCCCTGGCTGCTGTTTCTTCAGACGATAGGCAAACTGGGCGCGACTCAGGCCCAGTAAACGCGAGGCGGCCGCCAGGTTGCCTTCGCTCTCGTTCAGCGCTTCGTGGATCAGGCGCTGTTCGAGGTCGTCGATGGAGAATGCCTGGCCTGACTGCCCTAGGGTGTCCAGCAGTCTGGCAGTCGAGGCCTGCCGGGTTTCTGAAACAGAGGTCTGCCGCAACGTGCCCTCGGGGTTCAACGAGTAGGAGTCCTCCGGTAACGACTCGTTGCGGAAGATATGCACCAGATCAATCGCCTGGCCCTCGTCGCTGGCAATCAGCCCACGCTCGATCAGGTTCTGCAGCTCGCGCACATTCCCGGCGAAGTCATAACGCAGCAACGTCTTCAATGCTCGCATGGTCAAGCCGGCCGGCGTCCTGCCGTACTCCTGACAGAATCTTTTGAGAAAGGCGTTGATCAGCAACGGAATGTCATCACGGCGTTCGCGTAACGGGGGCAGGGTGATCGGGTAAACATTCAGGCGGTAGAACAGGTCCTCGCGGAACTCGCCATCTGCCACCGCCTTGCGCAAGTCGACGTTGGTCGCCGCCACCACCCGAACATTGACCTTGATGCCGTGGCCGCCCCCGACGCGTTCGATCTCCCGCTCCTGCAGGGCACGCAGCAGCTTGCTTTGCCCGGCCAGGCTCAGGGAGGTAATTTCATCCAGAAACAGCGTGCCGCCATTGGCGCGCTCGAAACGCCCGGGCCTTGAGTGCGTCGCCCCGGTGTATGCCCCACGCTCGACACCGAACAGCTCGGCTTCGATCAGGTTGTCGGGAATGGCTGCGCAGTTGAGCGCCACGAACGGGCCTTCGCGGTTGCGGCTGAGCTGGTGCAACTGGCGGGCGAACATTTCCTTGCCGACGCCCGATTCACCGCTGATCAATACCGTTGCCGGGGTCATTGCCACACGCTGCAGTGCCTGGGTGGCGGCGTTGAATGCGGCGCTGGCACCAATCAGCGGCTGCTCGGTACCGGTGGGCGGGCTTGCGTCATGGTTCGCTTTTGCCAGTGGAGGAGTTTGTTCAGGGGCAGTTGGTTTGACCACGCTCAGGTAGCCCAGGTCGCGTTCGACGTCGCCCCATTGTTCCGCGGTCTTGCCAACGACCCGGCAGTTCGCGTGGCCCATGCCGCGGCACTCCACTTCGCGGAAGACCACCATCTGCCCGAACAGGCCGCTGACAAAACCGGTGGCGTAGCCGATTTCGGTCCAGCACACCGAATCCTGCCCGATGCCATATGCCGCAACATGCTCGTCGGCTTCGCAGGAGTGGTGCCAGAGAAACTCCCCTTCGTAGAACCCGGACTCGGCGTCGAACTTGAAGTGCAACGGCTCGACCTTGGTCATGCCTTCCAGCGTGTGCAAGTGCGTACCGGCACGAAACGCCGATGTAGCATCAGCCAGTGGCCAGCGTTCGCGAATCAGCCGGGCGTCGCGCGCGCCAGACAGATAACCGGCGCGGGTGAACATTCCGCGCGCCTGCTCCTGCCCCAGACGCTCGATGATCTCGCGGCGCAAGGTGCCGAATGATGAGGTGTGCAGCAGCAACATGCGCTGATCGTTGAGCCAGATGCGCCCATCGTCAGGCGAGAAGAACAGGCAACCGGTCAATTCCTCGGCGGTGGGCGAGCCACTGGCGTCTGGCTGACTACTGTCGCCGCGAGGCAGGAAGTGCTCAGTGGAGACGCTGTGGTCGTGAAGCTCGCAGTGAGGAATTCTCATTCTTGTACCTCGGCCCGGCATTGGTCTAAATGATCAAATCATGACTCGATTAATAAACATAACTTCATCAAATGAACAAGCTCGGCCGCGTAGGATTTCCGGTCCTTGATGTTTGCTCCGTTAATGAGGTTGCCGAAAAGCCTTGTCCCAGAGCGGTTTAGCGACTATATGACAACCTGATTGCAATCCCGGCACAGGCTTTGCTCAGGCCTGTTTACGGCGCGTGCTGTCCATTGGAGTGGAGCAGGCGATTACAACCATAAAAGCCGGAGTCTGAATATGTCAGCGTCTGATGGCACCCCCCTGTTGCACCGCGCGATTGAAGCCGAATGTGTATTCAATGGCGACTGGATTCCTTCCTCATCCCCGTTATTGCCTGTCATCGAGCCTGCGACCGGCGAGCTGTTGATGAACACTGCCATGGCTGACGCGGCGGATATCGCCGTTGCCTGTCGGGAAGCTGCGCTTGCCCAGCCTGCCTGGGCGGCGCTGGGACCTCGTGAAAAGGCTGAAATATTTCTCCTGGCCGCTGATCACGCGGTCTGCGCGTTCGATGAACTGGCTTTGTATGTGGCCCGCGAAAGCGGCGGCAGTCTGCACAAGGGCCAGCACGAAGTGAATGAGGCCATTGTGTTGCTGCGCCAGGCCGCGGGTATGCTTTCGCAGGCCCATGGTCACGGTCTGATGCTGCCCAGCGCTGCCGGTCGCCTGTCTTACGCACGACGCGTCGCGCACGGTGTGGTGGGGGTGATTTCGCCGTTCAATTTTCCATTGGTGCTGTCCATGCGCTCGGTCGCTCCGGCGCTTGCGGCTGGCAATGCCGTGGTGCTCAAGCCTGACCCGCAGACGCCGATCAGTGGCGGTTTTCTGATTGCCAGGCTGTTCGAGGAAGCCGGGCTGCCCAAAGGGCTGTTGCATGTATTGCCGGGGGCGGCGGATGCAGGTGAAGCGCTGTGCCGCGACACCAACGTACAGATGATCACGTTTACCGGTTCAACTGCGGCCGGACGCAAGGTTGCCGAGGCTGCCGGACGCAACCTGAAGAAAGTGTCGCTGGAATTGGGAGGCAAAAACCCGCTGGTCATTCTCGAAGACGCCGACCTTGATCTGGCTGCCAGCAATGCAGCGTTCGGAGCCTGGCTTCATCAGGGGCAGATCTGCATGGCCACCGGCCTGATTCTGGTTCACGAATCGATTGTCGCCGACCTTACCCGCAAGCTGGCAGACAAGGCGCGGGCGTTGACGGTCGGTAATGCGGCACGCGGTGAAGCTGCGTTGGGGCCGCTGATCAATAAACGCCAGTTGCAGCACGTACACCAGGTGGTCAGCGACAGCCTGCAAGCCGGTGCGCAACTGGAAACCGGTGGCGAATACGAGGGCTTGTTCTATCGCCCTACAGTGCTCAGCGGCGTGAAGCCCGGTATGCGTGCCTTCGAGGAGGAGATTTTCGGCCCGGTGGCGGTTGTAGTCAGCTTCTCCACCGATGAGCAAGCCATCGAACTGGCCAATCGTTCTGAATATGGTCTGGCCGCTGCCGTTATTTCCCCGAATGTGGGCCGCGCCACGGCGATTGGCGACCGACTGCGGTGCGGCATGCTGCACATCAATGACCAGACCGTGGCCGATGAGTGCATCAACTCGTTCGGCGGGCGCGGAGCGTCGGGCAACGGCTGCAGCGCAGGCAGCCCTTCAGACTGGGAGGAGTACAGCCAGTGGCAGTGGGTGACGGTGAAGAATCAGGCGCCGACCTATCCATTCTGAGTGTGCCCGGGCTTCTATGCGTTATTGCAAGTAGCGATGTGATGCAGCGACAAAACGTGATCCAACAACAATAAGAGCGCGTGACTATGAACCTGAATAATAAAACACTGATCATTACGGGTGTGTCCTCCGGAATTGGCGCCGAGCTGGCGAGGGTGGCGCGCTTTCAAGGTGCCAGAGTGATTGGCATCGATCGCCATGAACCGCAACTGACCGTGGACGGATTCTTCCAGGTGGACCTGGCTGATCCTGACAGTATCAATGCGCTGGTCGAGCGCTTGCCCAGACAGATCGATGCCCTGTGCAACATCGCCGGCGTGCCTGGCACTGCGCCGGTTCAGGCGGTTGCCCGAGTCAATTACCTGGGGCTGCGCCATCTGACCCAGTGTCTGCTGCCGCGCATGGCCCCGGGCGGCAGTATCGTCAACGTATCGTCGATACTCGGTGACCAATGGGCTAAACGGCTGGAACTGCACAAGGCGCTGGCCGCCACTGAAAGCTACAGCGAAGGGCAGGCGTGGCTGGCAGCCAATCCGGTCGCTCAAGAGACCTGTTACCAGTACTTCAAGGAGGCGCTGATTGTCTGGAGCTTTCAGCAGTCGCAAGAGTGGTTTCGCGAGCAGTCGGTGCGTGTCAACTGCGTCGCGCCGGGCCCGGTGTTCACACCTATTCTGGGGGATTTTGTCAGCATGGTCGGCCAGGAACGGGTTACCCGTGACGGCTTGCACATGAAGCGTCCTGCGCTGGCCGACGAGGTGGCCGAGGTGATTGCGTTTTTGTGTTCCGACGCATCGCGCTGGATCAACGGTGTCAACTTGCCGGTAGACGGAGGGCTGGCAGCTTCTTACGTGTAATGGCTGCAAGCGGTGCAACCCCGACGACACGCTCGTGGCGTCGGGGATATTGAAAAACAACAACAATAAGTACAGGAATCACAAGATGCCCAAGTCTATCTTGCGTACCGTTGCGACCGTATCAATCATCGGCCTTTCATCAACCGCTTATGCCTATGACTTGCCCGGCCTTAATCTGGGCAACACCAGCTTCTACGACGGATCGCCAGCCCCGGCAGGGCCAGGCTGGTATCTGGAGGAGTACCTGAACTACGCCAGGGCCGATCGCTTCAATGACGTGAATGGCGACAAACTGCAACTTCCCAAACAGGATGTGGATGTACTGGCCGTGACCACGCAGCTCATTTACGTCGGCCAGCCTTTGGCCAATGGCGCGATGCCGGGTATTACCGCAATCAACACGTCGCTGGCGCATGCCGACGTGGACGATGGTCTGGATAACACCGTGCTGAGTTCGCGCGCAGGGTTTGGTGATGTGATCATCGGCCCGTTTCTGCAATTACCGACGATCACTCGTGCTGACGGCAGCCCGCTATTGACCCAGCGTATCGAGGCGGACATTGCGATCCCGGTTGGTGCCTACAATCGCAATCGCTCGATCAACCCTGGCAGCAACTTCTGGTCGTTCAACCCGTACTACGCCGCGACTTACTGGTTTTCCCCAAAATGGTCGGCCAGCGGACGTTTCATGTACTTGTGGAACGGCAAGAACGACGACCCGCAAGCCGGGTTCGGCAATGTCTCCGACACTCAGGCAGGTCAGGCGCTGCATGCCAACCTGACCGTGCAATACGCAGTGACCGAACAGCTCTCGCTGGGTCTCAATGGCTACTGGCTCAAGCAGTTCACGGACACCCAGGTGGATGGCCATGATGTCAGTGGCCGCAAGGAAAAAGTCTGGGCCATCGGCCCCGGCTTCCTGTATGCCTTCAGCAAGGAGAACGTCCTGACGGTCAACAGCTACTTCGAACAGGGCGCGGAAAACCGCACCGAAGGCAACAAGCTGGTGCTGAATTTTCTGCACAAGCTGTAAGGCATTACTCGTCTTATAGCTATCGGCCAATGCGTAGCGTGCAGTTCCTGGCGCTACGCAGAGTGCTCGGCGTTATCCAGATGACTATCGTGCCAATGCTCCGCGTTGGCATGCATTGGGTGACGCTCCGCGTCACAAATCTGCAGCCTTGCGCGGTATCAAGGGCGAAGCAGTCTCAGGCTTTGGTGCTGCCTGTATCTCGGGCCGGATTGAATGATGAATCACGGCTGCAATGTGACGCAGAGCGTCACGAAATGCATTACCACGCGGAGCGTGGGAACGAGAACTATCGGGATTTCAGCTATGTTTTCGGGCTCTTCAAGACTTGTGCATGACGATGGACATAGCGACCTGATCACCTCGACTCCGCAGCCTTGAGCTCACGCTTCTCGAGGGCGACCGACCTGGACAGCACCGTGATCGCCGCCAGTGCGGCAATCACCAGACCGGGTGAGGTGGCCAACAGTACGCCAGCAGTTCCCGCACCGGCTCCGAGCAGATGCCCGGCAGCCAAAGGGCCGGCCACAGAGCCGAGGCGGCCGATGGCTACCGCAGCGCCGACACCGGTGGCACGTACCGAAGTCGGGTACGAAGGAGGAGCCAACGCATACAGCACCAGTTGCGCAGCCATGACAAATACCCCGGCAGCAAACCCGGCAATTGCCATCGGCACGATGCCGACCGACACGCCCACTCCCGCCAACGCGGCCAGCAAACCGGCGTAGACGAACAGCACAACCCTGGTGCCGTTGCAGCGATCCAGTAACAGCCCGCCGAGCAGCGAGCCCAGCGCGCCGCCAATATTGAACAGCATCTGTACCAGGCCCGCCTGAGGCTTGCTGAAACCCTGGCCAATCAACAGTGACGGCAGCCAGTTGAGCAGCATGTACATTACCGTCAGGGTAAAGAAGTAGCCGATCCACAAGGCCAGCGTCGTGCGGGCTCTGCCTTCGCCAAACAGTGCGCTGGCGCTTGAATGCCGCACAGCGCTGGCAGTGGTCTGCTGTTTAAAAGCGCTGGATTCGGGCAGTAACAGGATCATCAGCGGGACCACCAGCAACGGCACCAGACCGCCGATGATGAAGGTTGTCTGCCAGTGCTCGCTGCTAAACATCGCGACCACCGCAGCCAGGGCACCGCCCAGCGGAACGCCTGCATACATGACGCTGATGGCGAGCCCGCGATGGCGTTCGCCGACAGCTTCGGCGCACAAGGCGATCAGGTTGGGCAGCGCAGCCCCCAGCCCAAGGCCGGTCATGAAGCGCACCAGCAACAGGGCAGAAAAGCTATCGACATAGGCGGTGCTCAGCGAAAAGACCCCGAACAGCAGCACTGCGCTCACCAGAATCTTCTTGCGGCCGATGCGATCCGCAATCCAGCCGCCAAAAAAAGCGCCCGGCAGCAGCCCGATTACCCCGGCACTGAACACCCAGCCCATCATTTTCGGGTCAAGGGCAAAGCTTTGACGCAGTCCCGCAGCCGCCGTCCCGGCAGCCTGCAGGTCGAAACCTTCGATGAGTGCGACGATAAAACACAAGACGATGGTCAGCGTCGAACGACGCAACGAACTGTTCATGGCAAGCCTCATTGTTGTTTTTGTTGTGAAGAAAGCCTGTTCCCGAGCGCCGACGACGGCGTTGTGACAGGTGCTGATCAAGGTAACAAAAATAACTAAAAAATGAATCCGCCCATAAATTTCAATAAAAGCAGGAATTATTCTTTTTAAAACATTGAGTTAGGTTGGGATTTAAAGAGTAACAGTCAAGTAGTTAATATTATTAATGTTCGATTATCGGTCACTCTGGATTGACGTCGATACGAAATCCTCCAATTCTCCGTCCACGGGCCGGCGGCCAGCGCCGGACCGAATCCAAAAACAACAACAATAAGTGGACATCCAACATGCCAACGCTCACTCGTGGTGCAGCAAGAGCTGTGTCAACTCTCTTTTTCCGTCGAAAAAATTGCGGTCTTGCGCTGGGCCTGCTGGGTGTCAGCGCTATACCTGACCCCGCACAGGCTCAAGGGTTTCTGGAAGACAGCCACGGCACCTTGACGCTGCGCAATTACTATATGGACCGTGATTACAAGGACGATGGCGCCAAAACGGCCACACGGGAGTGGGCACAGGGGTTCATTATCAACGCCGAATCCGGCTTTACAGAAGGGCCGGTGGGCTTCGGTCTTGATGCGCGAACGCTGGTGGGTGTAAAGCTTGATTCCTCGCCAGACCGCAGCGGAACCGAGCTATTGCCGGTATCAGTCAGCGACGGACGGGCTGCTGACGAGTATTCCCGACTGGCGCTGACCGGCAAGCTTAAATTCCGCGAAACCACAATCAAGACGGGCGACGTGTCGATTTTTCTGCCGTTTGCTTTCGCCAGCCCCTCGCGCCTGTTGCCACAGACCTTTCGGGGCACGACGCTGACTTCAAAGGACATCGAAGGCTTGACCTTCAATGCCGGCTATATCGACCGGGTCAACAAGCGCGACTCCAGCAACTATCAGGCGATGACCATCGCGTCGCCGAACCGGCGCTTCAATGGTGCAGCAACGTCATCGCACATGGTTTATGCCGGGGGCGACTATCAGGTCAACAAGGAGCTCAGCATACGCGCGTATCACGCTGAGGTGGCTGATCTTTATACTCAGAACACCCTCGCACTACTGCACAAAGTGGCAATCGGCGATGGCGTGCTGACCACTGATCTGCGCAGCTTTTTCAGTAGCGACACGGGCAGCGCGAAAGCCGGAGAAGTGGATAACCAGAACCTGTCGGCGCTGCTGGGCTACAAGTGGGGAGGGCACAGCGTCAGTCTTGGCTATATGCATTCGAGCGGCGATACCGCTACGCCCTATGTATCGGGTACCGAACTGATGGGGTTGAGCGAGATGACCATGAGTTCTGATTTTCTCAATGCCAGGGAGCGTACCTGGCAAGCCATTTACGACTATGACTTCACTGCCGTGGGGCTTGTCGGGTTACGCAGTCGCCTGCGTTATGTGCGCGGCGACAACATCGAACTGGCCGCTTTCAATGCCGATGATCGCAAGGAGCGTGAGTTTCAGATGGAGCTGGGCTACGTCGTTCAGAGCGGCCCGCTGAAGAATATAGGCCTGCTGGCGCGCAAGTCGATCTATCGCAACGACTTCCCCGCAGGCGCCGCCTTTCGCGATGAAAACCAGACGCGCTTTATTGTTCAGTACAGCTTGCCGCTCTGGTAATCAGCCCGTCATCGACGGCAAAAATCGCCGTTGATGACGGATTTTTACGATTGGTAAACCTTTTTCAGCAGCCTGAGAAGGTCCTGACGTTCCTGGTTATTCAGCGCTGAAGTGGAATCGAGGTCACTGTCGATGGCGATCTGTTTCAGTTCGCGCAGCAATGTCTCGCCGCTCTTGCTGAGGAAGATGCCATACGAGCGTTTGTCCGGCTTGCAACGAACCCGCACGGCCAGCGCGCGTTCTTCGAGTTTGTTCAGCAAGGGGACGACCTGGGGTGGCTCGATTGCCAGAGCCTTGGCCAGATCCGCCTGCATGAGGCCGGGGTTTTGCTCGATGATCGCCAGCGCCGAGAACTGCGCCGGGCGCAGGTCGTGGGCGGAAAGACGTCCGATCAGGTTCTGGAACAGCTTGAGCTGTGCCCGGCGCATGGCATAACCGATCAGATCATCCAGCGCAGAATCCGTTGGCAAAGCTGCTTCGGCAACCTGTGCGGAGGCCTGGCAAATGTCGGCAATGTCGGATGGCTTGGCCATTGAAAGTGCAGTCCTTTTGATGGGGTGGGTCAATCAGCCGATCAGTTTGCCGAGGTTAGCGAACGATAGCTATGGGGTATACGTCACTGTGACCAGTGTATGCAGGCGGAGTGCCGACTTTTTAATTAATACCGATAACAGTTAATTGACATAACTATATTTGCCGTTTAGCTTTGAGCTATCGTCAAGCCAAGAACAAGAGAGTATCGCCATGAGCAAGTACGAAGGTCGCTGGAAAACCGTCAAGGTCGAGATCGAGCAAGGCATCGCGTGGGTCATCCTCAATCGGCCTGAAAAGCGCAATGCCATGAGCCCGACCCTGAACCGTGAAATGATCGATGTGCTGGAAACACTCGAGCAGGATCCCGACGCAGGTGTTCTGGTGTTGACCGGTGCGGGCGAGGCCTGGACTGCCGGCATGGACCTCAAGGAGTACTTTCGTGAGGTGGACGCCGGACCGGAGATTCTTCAGGAAAAAATCCGTCGCGAGGCTTCCCAGTGGCAATGGAAGATGTTGCGCATGTACGCCAAACCGACCATCGCAATGGTCAACGGCTGGTGTTTCGGCGGGGGCTTCAGCCCGCTGGTGGCATGTGATCTGGCGATCTGCGCCGATGAAGCGACCTTCGGGCTGTCGGAAATCAACTGGGGTATACCGCCTGGCAACCTGGTGAGCAAGGCTATGGCCGATACCGTGGGTCATCGCCAGTCGCTTTACTACATCATGACCGGCAAGACCTTCGATGGTAAGAAAGCCGCTGAAATGGGGCTCGTCAATGAGAGCGTGCCGCTGGCACAACTGCGTCAGGTGACCATCGACCTGGCCCTCAATCTGCTGGAAAAGAACCCGGTGGTACTGCGCGCCGCCAAGCACGGCTTCAAGCGCTGCCGCGAACTGACCTGGGAGCAGAACGAAGACTACCTGTATGCCAAACTCGATCAGTCACGCCTGCTGGACAAGGAAGGCGGGCGCGAGCAAGGCATGAAGCAATTCCTCGACGACAAGATCATCAAGCCAGGGCTGGAAGCTTATAAGCGGTAACAAGCTACAAGCGTGAGGCTTTGACTTGAGGCTTGTATTTCAAGGTTTGAGGCTGCTCTTGAACAACAATAACAAAGAGGAATGATCATGCTGGACGTGCCCCTGCTGATCGGCGGCCAGTCGTGCCCCGCCCGTGATGGACGTACATTTGAACGCTGCAACCCGGTGACAGGCGAAGTGGTTTCGCGTGTGGCCGCAGCGACCCTGGAAGATGCCGATGCGGCAGTCGCGGCTGCTCAGGCTGCGTTCCCCGCCTGGGCGGCGCTGGTACCCGGCGAGCGTCGAGCGCGTCTGCTCAAGGCTGCCGAGCAGTTGCAGGCGCGCAGTGGTGAATTTATCGCTGCCGCTGGCGAAACCGGCGCAATGGCCAACTGGTATGGCTTCAACGTACAGCTGGCCGCCAACATGCTGCGCGAAGCCGCGTCGATGACCACGCAGATTAACGGTGAAGTCATTCCCTCCAATGTGCCCGGCTGCTTTGCCATGGCGCTGCGCCAACCCTGCGGCGTGGTGCTCGGCATCGCACCGTGGAATGCGCCGGTGATTCTTGCTACCCGCGCCATCGCCATGCCGCTTGCCTGCGGTAACACCGTGGTGCTCAAGGCATCGGAGCTCAGCCCTGCAGTGCATCGGCTGATCGGTCAGGTATTGCAGGACGCCGGGCTGGGCGATGGTGTCGTCAACGTGATCAGCAATGCGCCTGCCGATGCTGCGGCGATTGTCGAGCGTCTGATCGCCAACCCGGCCGTGCGTCGAGTCAATTTCACCGGTTCGACCCATGTGGGGCGTATCGTCGGTGAGCTTTCGGCACGCCATCTCAAACCGGCACTGCTTGAGCTGGGCGGCAAGGCACCGTTTCTGGTGCTGGACGACGCTGATCTGGACGCGGCGGTGGAAGCGGCCGCGTTTGGGGCCTATTTCAATCAGGGCCAGATCTGCATGTCCACCGAACGGTTGATCATTGATCGGAAGGTGGCGGATGCCTTTGTTGCGAAACTCACCGCCAAGATCGAAACGTTGCGTGCCGGCAACCCGGATGACAGTGAGTCGGTGCTGGGGTCGCTGGTAGATGTCGGGGCTGGCACGCGCATCAAGGCGTTGATCGACGACGCCGTGGGGCTGGGCGCAACGCTGGTGATTGGCGGGCAGTTACAGGGCAGCATTCTGCAACCGACGCTGCTCGATGGCGTGACTGACACCATGCGCCTGTACCGCGAAGAGTCCTTCGGGCCGGTGGCTGTGGTGATCCGTGGCGAAGGTGACGAGGCGTTGCTGCGGCTGGCCAATGATTCGGAGTTCGGCCTCTCGGCGGCGATTTTCAGTCGCGACACCAGCCGCGCTCTGGCGCTTGCGCAGCGAGTCGAGTCGGGGATCTGCCACATCAACGGACCGACTGTGCACGATGAGGCGCAAATGCCCTTTGGCGGGGTCAAGTCCAGCGGGTACGGCAGTTTTGGCGGCAAGGCTTCTGTCGAGCATTTTACCCAGTTGCGCTGGGTGACCTTGCAAAACGGGCCGCGGCACTACCCGATCTGAATCCTCCGGTGCCGGCGTCGCCGAACTGTTGCAAAAAACCGTGTCGCCGGTAAGTCAGTCATAACAATAACAAGGCTGCAGCCTGTGCTGCTACGCTCGCCCCGAACCGCTGCAAGCCGTTGGGTGTCTGCGTACCTTGATGGAGAGAACGCACGTGAGTTCCGATATCAGATCATCAACGCTGCACAGTGAAGATAGCTCACCACGCTATCGCCAGGTCTCCATCGGTCACCCGCCCATCGAGGTGCGGGAAGAGCAGGGCATTTTGCATATGCGTGCCCTGGAACCACTGGCGCAATTGCCCGATCGCTTGCTCGACCGATTGGTGCACTGGGCCAGCATCCGTCCGCAGCAAACCTTTATTGCCGCCCGCGACAGCCGTGACGGCTGGCGCAAGGTCAGTTACGCCGACATGCTCACAGACGTTCGCGCCATTGCGCAGAGCCTGTTGGCGTATGGGTTGTCCGCCGAACGGCCGTTGGCGCTGCTCTCGGGTAACGACATCGAGCATTTGCAGCTTGCACTGGGTGCCATGTACGCGGGTATTCCCTATTGCCCGGTATCACCAGCGTATTCAGTCATGTCCCAGGATTTCGCCAAGCTACGGCATGTTTGCGAAGTGTTGCAGCCAGGGCTGGTATTTGTCAGCGACGCCGCGCCGTTTCAGCGCGCCATTGACGCGGTCATTCCAGCGGATACGCCGATCATCACTGTGCGCGGGCAACTCGCTGGCAGGCGCCCACTGAGTTTCGCCAGCCTGTTCGATCAGCCGGGCGGCCGTGAAGCCGAGGCGGCTTTTCTGGCCAGTGGGCCGGACAGTATCGCCAAGTTCCTGTTCACCTCAGGCTCGACCAAACTGCCCAAGGCCGTAGTGACCACGCAGCGTATGCTGTGTGCCAATCAGCAGATGCTGCTGCAGACATTTCCGGTGTTCGGCGAAGAGCCGCCCGTGCTGGTCGACTGGCTACCGTGGAATCACACCTTCGGCGGCAGCCATAACCTCGGTATCGTGTTGTACAACGGTGGCACGTTCTATCTGGACAACGGCAAACCGACCGTCCAGGGTTTTGCCGAAACCCTGCGCAACCTCAAGGAAATCTCGCCGACGGCCTACCTGACCGTGCCCAAAGGCTGGGAAGAGCTGGTCAACGCGCTGGAGCAGGACGCCGAACTGCGTGAGCGATTCTTCTCGCGCATGAAACTGTTCTTCTTCGCCGCTGCCGGCCTGTCGCAAAGTATCTGGGATCGTCTTGACCGTGTCGCCGAGCAGCATTGTGGCGAGCGTATTCGCATGATGGCGGGGTTGGGCATGACCGAGGCTGCGCCTTCCTGCACGTTCACCACCGGACCGCTGTCGATGGCTGGCTATATCGGCTTGCCTGCGCCCGGTTGCGAAGTGTGTCTGGTGCCGGTGGACGGCAAGCTGGAAGGCCGTTTCCGCGGTCCGCACATCATGCCCGGCTACTGGCGCTCGCCGCAGCAGACTGCCGACGTGTTCGACGAAAACGGTTTTTATTGCTCCGGCGATGCGATCAAGCTCGCCGATCCTGCGGCGCCCGAGCTGGGCCTGATGTTCGACGGGCGTCTTGCCGAGGACTTCAAACTGTCGTCCGGCGTGTTTGTAAGTGTCGGACCCATGCGCAACCGTGCAGTGCTGGAAGGCTCGCCGTACGTGCAGGATGTGGTTATAACCGCGCCTGATCGCGAATGCCTGGGTGCGCTGGTGTTTCCAAGGTTGCATGAGTGTCGCCAATTGGCCGGGCTGGATGCACAGGCTTCTGATGCGCAGGTGTTGGCCAGTGCGCCGGTACGTGCGTGGTTCGGCGAATGGCTGACCCGCCTGAATCAAGGTGCAAATGGCAATGCCAGCCGTCTTGAATGGATCGTGCTGCTTGACGAACCCGCGTCTATTGACCGTGGCGAAATCACCGATAAGGGTTCGATCAACCAGCGTGCGGTGCTGCAGTGGCGGGCAGAAACAGTCGAAGCGCTTTATCGTGATCAGTCCCCGGACAAAATCAGTGCCGAGCCGACGGCATGAGCAGCGGCGGGCAATATCTGGCGTTCAGCGACGTGGCCATTGTCGACGCAGTGCGTACGCCGTGGGTCGATCTGGGCGGCGCTCTGGGGCATATTTCACCCATCGATCTGGGTATAAAGGTCGGTCGTGAGGTTCTGGCGCGTGCTGCCATTCATCCTGATCAGGTCGACGGTGTACTGGCTGGCTCAATGGCGCAAGCCAGTTTCGATGCGTACCTGCTGCCCCGGCATATCGGCCTGTACAGCGGCGTCGCACAAAGCGTTCCGGCGCTGGGCGTGCAACGCATCTGCGCCACAGGTCTCGAACTGTTGCGTCAGGCCGCTCAGCATGTGAGCGAAGGCGGGCAGATGGCGCTGTGCGTTGCTGCCGAATCGATGTCGCGCAACCCGATTGCGGCCTATACCCATCGCGACGGTTTCCCGCTGGGCGGTGCCGTGCAGTTCAAGGACTTTCTCTGGGAAGCGTTGTACGACCCGGCACCGGCAATGGACATGATCGCTACGGCGGATAATCTTGCAAACCGTTACGGCTTGAGCCGTGAAGCCGTCGACGGTTATGCATTGCTCAGCCATCAGCGCGCACTGCAATCGCAGCTTGGCGGCCAATGGGCTGGCGAAATTGTGCCGGTCAACAGCCAGCGCTTTGAGCTGGAGGGTTATCAGCCGCGCGGCATCGAGTTGCCGCGGGGAGTTGAAACGGTCACACAGGACAGCCATCCGCGAGCGACCACCCTGGCGGCGTTATCTCGTTTGCGCGCTATTCATGCTGATGGTGTGCAGACCGCAGGCAACAGCTGTGCGGTGGTCGATGGTGCGGCAGCGGCGTTGGTGGGCAGCGCTTCGCAGTCACAAAGGCCGGTACTGGCGCACCTGCTGGCCAGTGCTGTGATTGGCGTCGCTCCGGAGTTCATGGGCATTGGCCCGACGCCTGCCATCCAGCTGT
Organism: Pseudomonas savastanoi; assembly: GCF_020917325.1. NCBI lineage: Bacteria > Pseudomonadati > Pseudomonadota > Gammaproteobacteria > Pseudomonadales > Pseudomonadaceae > Pseudomonas > Pseudomonas savastanoi. The sequence continues at coordinate 3,192,394 of NZ_CP076652.1, read as the reverse complement.
TATTGCAGCGCAGCGGGCTGGCGCTGAGCGACATTGGCCGGCTGGAAATAAACGAAGCGCAGGCGGCCCAGATGCTGGCGGTGACACAAACGCTGGAACTGGACAGCGAACGACTCAACTGTCTGGGCGGTTCACTGGGCCTGGGTCATCCGTTGGCAGCCACCGGGTTACGTCTGGTCATGACCCTGGCCCGGCAATTGCGCGAAAAAAACCTGCGCTACGGGATTGCCGCAGCCTGCGTAGGCGGCGGGCAGGGCATGGCGCTGCTGATCGAGAATCCGGCATTTATTGCCCGCTGAGCCTGCCCCCCTTATCCATGACTCGAAAACGACACTCAGCCATTTAAAGCGCTGCACTTGACGCAGGTCATCCTTTAGCGCTTGACCGAATTGAAGTGAACAGTGACTCTCGCGTCTCTCAACACTACGGAACCCGTCTATGCGTGCCCTCGCTGAGCTTTCTTTCGATTTCGTCTGGCATTTGATGTTCACGGATGACGATCAGCTCGACCAGGATCTGGCGGTACGCTCGCTGGAAAATCTGTCTGACTACTTTTCGGCGATGTCCGACGAAGAGAAAAGAGCGTTCATCGCTGTGGCGCATGAACGCAAGGCCCGCCTTTTTGCAGTGCCCGATGCCGATGGCTACTCGCCAATGCTGCACGCCACTGAAGACCAGGCGCAGTTTCTTGATCATGTAGTGTCCGGACAGTTCTTCCAGCAGTTTGAAGAGCCCGCGGCTGTTTATGCCAGCGACCGCGTGGTACCGATCCGCAGCAGCTGAGCTACCGGCTAGTTGCGTGCAGTTTCCGGCAATCTGGCAATCACCTTGATTTAAATAATTCCTGCCCGGCTCAACGCCGCGCCGACAGCTGCTGCGGTGCCAGAAACGCATCGTGAAAATAGTTACGAAACGCCTGCATCGCCGGGCTCAACTCGCGCTCGCGGTGCCAGGCCAGGCCGACGCTCATTGGCGTTACCGAGTCGGTGACAGTCAACGTTTCAATACGTTTGCCTTCCAGCGACCAGGGGCGATGCACCAGGTCGGAGAGAATCGCCACGCCGCTGCCGTTGGCGACCATGCTGCGCACTGCCTCCACGGAGCTGGTGCGCACTCTGACATTGGGTCGTTGGCCGGCCAGTTCCCAGTAGCGCATTGCACTTTGCTCTGCTTCGTCGACCGTCAGCAGGATATAGGGCTCTTGTGCCACATCGGCAAGGCTCACGGCGGCGCGCTGGCACAGCGGGTGATGGCTGGACAGCCATAGGCGGCGTTCGGAGTTGAACAGTGTCTCCGAGACGATATCCGGGTGAGTGATGTTGGCTGTCAGCACCACCGCCATATCGAAGCGCCCCTCCAGCAGACCCTGTTCGATGGCTTGCCGTTCGCGTTCATGAACCTCGATGGCTACATCGGGGTGCCAATGTTCCAGACGTTGCAGGTGGTGAGGCAGAAAGTAGCCAATCACGGTGTAGCTGGCGGCCAGGCGCAATACGCCGCTGGCGCGAATATCGGGTAGCGGGCTGTTCAGCGCATCATCGACGCTGCGCAGGATCACGTAGGCCCGGTTCAGAAAATGTCGACCCGCTTCGGTCAGGCTCATGCCCTGAGTCGAGCGCTGGAACAACAGCGTGCCGAGCATGCTTTCCAGTTCCTTGATGGCCGTGGTCACCGCAGACTGCGAAATGTTCAGGTGAATGGCCGCCTGCGAGATTTGCCCGATCTCGGCCGTTGCCACGAAATAACGAACCTGGCGCAACGTCAGGGACATAAGCACTCCAATTGGTGGGTATCTGTTTTTCAGAAGATGATGTATCTGTAAATAGATCTACCCAAGGGGTGCGAGCGAATCTAACGTGTTTTGCAGGAAGCCGGATAGCTTCTTTTCCGGATTGACCCTTGACTCGATAGCCTCAGGAGCAAACGCCATGCAGGTGGATTTCAACTCGGACATGGGTGAAAGCTTCGGCGCGTGGACCATTGGTGACGGCGTCGATAACGAATTGATGGCCTTCATCAGTTCCGCCAACGTCGCTACCGGTTTTCACGCGGGTGACCCCGGCACGATGCGCCGTACCATAGAACAGGCGAAACAGCTGGGCGTTGCCATTGGCGCGCACCCCGGGTTCCGCGATCTGGTCGGCTTCGGACGGAGGCACATCAACGCAGCGCCGCAGGAACTGGTCGATGACATGCTCTACCAGCTGGGGGCGTTGCGTGAGCTGGCGCGGGTTCAGGGCGTGACATTGCAGCATTTCAAACCCCATGGGGCGCTGTATATGCACCTTGCCCGGGATGAAGCCGCTGCCTGTCTGCTGGTGGAAAACCTTCAGCGCCTGGAGCCTGGATTGCTGCTTTACTGCATGCCCGGTTCGGTTATCTGCAAGATCGCTCAGGAACTCGGTCAGCCGGTCATTCGCGAGTTCTACGCTGATCGCGACTACGACTTGAGCGGCTCCATCGTCTTCACCCGTAATGTGCGTGCGCATGACCCGGCCGAGGTCGCGGCACGCGTGGTTCGCGCGTGCCAGCAAGGTCTGGTGCGCACCGTCGAGGGCGAGGACCTGAGCATTGAATTCGATTCGATCTGCCTGCACAGCGACACGCCGGGCGCTCTGGCCCTTGCCGAAGCGACCCGCAAGGCGCTGGACGCTGCCGGGATCACGGTGCGCAAGCCGCGCTGAGTCAAATGGCATCGTGTGCACAGACACAGGAGCCACGTTACTGATATTCGCCTGCCGTTCTACAACAAATTCAACAAGGAACAGACATGGCTGATCCGATTCGCTACAGCTTTGGCGCTGATGAACACCTGTTCGCGGAGGTCAGCGAGAGTATGTCGCTGGAGGCCTTTTTCAAAGGGCTGGCGGTGACCCGTGCGGTCGAGCGTCTGGAGCTGGACGGTGTACTGGACGTATGCCTGGCCAACGCGTCCTTCCAGATTCGCTTCGACCCGGACCGTATTGCACCGCATGCCTTGCTTGAGGCAGTGAGAGCGGCCGAGGCCGATGCAGTGGCCGAACGTACGCTGCAAACCCGCATCATCGAGATTCCGGTGCTTTACAACGATCCGTGGACCCATGAAACCCTGATGCGTTTTCGTGACCGCCACCAGGATCCGGGTTCGACGGACCTGGAATACGCTGCGCGCATCAATAACCTGGCGGATGTCGATGCTTTCATTGCTGCTCATAGCGGCGCGCCGTGGTTCGTCTCGATGGTCGGTTTTGTGGCTGGTCTGCCATTCATGTTTCAGATGGTCGAACGCGAGCGCCAACTGCAAGTGCCCAAATACCTGCGGCCACGTACCGATACACCCAAGCTTACGCTGGGTCATGGCGGCTGCTTCGGCTGCATCTACTCGGTGCGCGGAGCGGGTGGCTACCAGATGTTCGGCGTCACGCCCGCGCCGATCTACGATCCGCAGCAGGGTCTGGCTTATCTGAAAGAGCACATGGTGTTTTTCCGGCCGGGCGACATCGTCCAGTTCAAACCGGTTGATCGGGACACCTATGACGCGGCCGTTGCAGAGGTCGAAGCCGGGCGCTTCGATTTGCGGATTCGTCCGGTCGAGTTTTCCCTGGATGCCTTTCTGGCTGATCCCGCTGGTTATCCCAAGTCGTTGCAGGAGGTGCTGGCATGATCAAGGTGCTCAAACCCGGTCTGGCGACCTCGGTGCAGGATCTTGGCCGCGAAGGCTATTACCACCTGGGCATTCCGCCCTCCGGTGCGCTGGACCAGTACGCGCTCAGCGCTGCCAATCAGCTCGTTGGCAACCCACCCGGTGCCGCCGGGCTTGAATGCACATTGCTGGGGCCGGAGCTGGAGTTCCAGTGCGATACATTGGCGGCGGTCTGTGGTGCACACATGGCGGCGCGCCTCGACGGGGTGGAAATGCACCACGACACCGCCTTTGCGGTAAAAGCCGGACAGGTGCTGCGTTTCGACTTCCCCAAGGACGGCGCGCGCACCTATCTGGCGGTTGCCGGGGGGATTGATGTGCCGCTGGTGCTGGGCAGTCGGTCGACTTACACGCTGGGTGCGCTTGGCGGTTTTCAGGGTCGCCGACTGATGGCTGATGATCAGTTGCCGATAGGTATTCCTGGCGGCAAAGGCCGGGCCGGGGCGAGCCTGCCGATGGCTTTGCGACAGTCTTTGGGCGGGGAAGTGTATCTGCGTGTGGTGCCTGGCCTGTATTACGAGCGTCTGACCGAATTCGCAGCCACCAGCTTTTTCTCCGAGTCCTGGAGCGTAGGCTCGGAAGCCGACCGCATCGGTTATCGCTTCAAGGGCGGCAGGGCGTTGACGTTCCAGCCCAGGGAGCAGCCTTTCGGGGCAGGCTCCGATCCATCAAATATCGTCGACAGCTGCTACCCGATCGGCTCGATTCAGGTGCCTGCCGGGCTTGAGCCGATTGTCTTGCACCGTGACGCGGTGTCCGGCGGAGGCTACGCGATGATCGGTACGGTGATCAGTGCCGACCTCGACCTGATCGGTCAGATGCAACCCAACCAGAAAGCGCGATTCGTGGCGGTAACGCTGGAGGAGGCTCTCGAAGCGCGAAAGTCGTACAAAAAGAAGCTGGCGTGCCTGAGCAAACTATTTTCTTCATAGACGCGGTCAAAGAGCCGGCAGTTGCTCAAGCATTTTCGTACGGCACACATCGAGTATTTCGTCTGCCAGTGGCGAGTCGTTCGGGCAACTGCGCGATAGCAGTAGCGCGCCCAGCGCATGGGCAAACATATCGATGGTGTTTGCCCGCGCCTGTTTCCATTCGTTGTCGCCAGGAGACGTGCCTGCGGGAGCCAGGGCGGCAAGTATGCTCTCGATACCCTCGGCGAAGGTTGCCTTGACGTCGTCTGACTGACGTGCGGCATCAGCGCTGAGTGCGGCCATCGTGCAGCCGGTGCCTGGGTTATCCCGGTGCTCTCTGGACAGGTAGTACTCGATGAACTGCGCAGGATCGACGTCTTTCGATTGCTCCACGGTGCGCGAGATGGCGCAGGCTGCCGATTCGGCCATCAGGTCGGACTTGGAGCCGAAGTGCTTGTAGAACCCGCCGTGGGTAAAGCCCGCTGCGGCCATCAGGTCTGCAACCCCGACACCGTCAAAGCCGTGCTCGCGAAACTGAACGGATGCCGTCTCGACAATGTGTGCCCGGTTGGCCTGGGCCTGCGCCTTGGTGACTCTCATGTGGTTTGCCTCTCTTGCCTGCTTGGTTTTTTCCCGTCCGGGTTCGGCAGGGTGTGAATATAGCATTGATGCTGACCGTCATCAAAAACGTTGGCAGTTAAGATGCTGATCGTAATCATAACCGCTCAAAGCTGACTGATAGCTGTCCACCTTGTTTCTCAGCAATAGGATCGCACCACGGGCGATCCTCAATCGGCAGGAGAAAACCATGAAATACAGAACGTTTGGCAAAACCGGGCTCAATGTTTCGCAATTGGCGCTGGGCACAGGAAACTTCGGCACGGGCTGGGGCTACGGTGCCGACCCGGTTGCCAGCAAGGCAATTTTCAACGCCTATGCAGAGGCGGGTGGCAACTTCATCGATACTGCAGACATTTATCAGTTCGGTCAGTCCGAAGAGTTACTCGGTACGCTGCTGGAAGGCCGACGCGATGATTTCGTGCTGGCGACCAAATTCACCAACGGCGCCTCGGCCAATCCCGGCCGACTGACGATCGGCAACAACCGCAAGGCAATGGTCAGCTCTGTGGAGGCAAGTCTCAAGCGCTTGAAGACGGACCGCATCGACATCTATTGGGCGCACCACCCAGACGCTGTTACACCCATCGAGGAAATTGTCAGAGGGTTTGAAGATCTGGCGCGTGCAGGGAAGATCCTCTATGCAGGCCTGTCCAATTTCCCTGCATGGCGGCTTGCTCGCGCGGTTACGCTGGCCGAAATCAGCCGCGCATTACCGATTGCAGCCGCTCAGTTCGAACACAGCCTGGTGCATCGCGAGCCGGAGGCCGATCTTTTTCAGGCGTCTTACGCGCTTGGCCTTGGCGTCGTGACCTGGTCACCTCTGGGGGGTGGCATGCTGACCGGCAAATACCGCAAGGGGGAGAGCGGGCGCGCTGAGGGGTTTGGCGGCAAGGTGTTCCAGCCTGAGAACTCGGCGCAGCGCACCCGGATTCTCGATACTGTTCTGGCTGTTGCCGATGAGCTTGGCGTCAGCGCGGGTCAGGTAGCCATTGCCTGGGCAGGTTCGCACGGCGCTGTTCCTATCATCGGCCCCCGTTCGCACGAGCAGATTGCCGATAATCTGGGTGCCTTGTCGCTGACGCTGGCTGACGAACAGATTCAACGGCTCGATGCGGTCAGTAGTCTGGACCCCTCCGCTGGACCAAGGTCGGCGGCTGATTGGTCGGATGAGACTCGCGCAAGGGGAGTTGCCTGAGTTGTTGGCTTGGCTCGGATAGTTGGTTGCCCGCCGCCAAATGAGCGGCTGGGAGCCCTTCCAGGCGCAGCTTCGCCGCATGAATGCGGTGCTTGCGTGCCTTGGCGAAAGTGGTGATCTTCGCCTCAGCGTTGAAAGTGTTAGCGTATTCCCCGCGTTTTTCTTTGTAATGAGAAAGACCAAAATACTCGCAGTCTTGTCTATTCATCGTCCTTGAGCCTCGTAGGGTGATGAACGCGATCACCTTCCGTGCGCACAACCCGTATTACTGAATGCCGATGAGCAGCCCTGGCTGTCCCATCAGGAGAGCACCATGCATCGAAAATCAATTTGCGCAGCACTGGCCATCCTGTCCGCTGCCACACTCACCACCTCCCTGGCCTACGGCGCGACCATCTCCGGGCTCCCTGCAAGCGCCCCTGCCGACAGACCGGTAGGCAAGCTTGAACAGGTGCATGCCTTTTACGATGCGATGCCTACCGGTGTGACAGTTACTGAAGCCGGGCGAATTTTCGTCAACTTCCCTCGCTGGGGCGACAAGGTGCCTTTTACGGTGGGCGAGATTCGTGATGGCAAAGTGGTTGCCTACCCGGATCTGGCGGTCAACCGCGAGAATCCGAAGGACCCCGGCGACGGGCTGATCAGCGTGCAGAGTGTGGTGGCCGACGGTAAAGGACGCGTCTGGCTTCTGGACACTGCCGCACCGCAGTTTGCTGCTCCGCGTCCGGGTGGTGCCAAGCTGGTTGCGGTAGACCTGGCCACCAACCGAATCGTCAAGCGGCTGGTGTTTCCGGATAACGTCATATTGCCCAGCACTTATGTCAACGACATGCGCTTCGACTTTCGCAAAGGATCGCAGGGGACTGTCTATGTGACTGACTCTTCGGTAAGCGGTCCGGGTGCAATCATTGTCATGGACATTGCCAGTGGGCAGGCCGTACGGCGCCTGAGCGGCGCGAAGTCGACGTCTGCCGACCCGGCTTTCGTGCCCGTGGTCGAGGGCGTGCCGGTGCTGGGTGATGGCCCGGACGGATCGCGCAAACCGGTTCACGTAGCCGCAGACGGCATTGCGCTGTCGGCCGATGGCAAAACGCTTTATTTCTCGCCACTGTCCAGCCGCCACCTGTACTCCGTCGCTACCGAGCTGTTGAACGACAGCGGTGTAAGTGAGCAGCAACTGGCCGCGGCTGTTGAGGACCTCGGTGAAAAGGGCGCCTCCGATGGTCTTGAGGCTGATGCAGACGGTGCTGTGTATGCAGGTGACTACGAGCACAATGCAATTCGCAAACGCCTGCCGAGCGGTGTATGGCAAACCGTGGCGCACGATCCTCGCATGCTGTGGCCTGATACGTTGTCTATCGGTCCGGATGGCTACCTGTATTTCATCGTCAACCAATTGCACCGTCAGGCCGGTTTCAATTCGGGCCACGACAAGCGTGCAAAACCTTATAGCCTGCTACGCGTGAAAGTCGACGCTGCGCCTGCACCCACTCATTGATCGAATTGAATACCGGAGCATTGATAATGAATACACCTGCAAAGCCGCTGGCCTTGATCGCCGTTCTGAAAGCCGTTGTGGGCAAAGAGTCCGCATTGAAAGAAGCATTATCAGCACTGGTGGAACCGTCCCGATCAGAGCCGGGCAATATCGAGTACACACTGTTCGAGGCGCGCGATGAGCACGGCACGTTTTACATGCGTGAATGCTTCAAGGATCAGGCAGCACTGGATGCGCACGTTGCCACGCCGCATTACCAACAGTTTGCAGCTGCAAGCGGCGAGTGGCTGGCAGAGCCACCGCAGCTGATATTTCTGGATCAGGTGTCTGGCTGATCTGGATAAGGGGCTCGGCACGTTCGAGCCCCTGTACGGCCACCCCAAACACGCTCTAACCCATGATGGGCACCCTCTCTCAAGAGACAGGTATCATCATCCGTCATTGATCAAGGCAGACAATACCCCGGACATCACTATTATCAGTTGAATGCCTAGCAATACTGTCAGCCACTTCGGGCCTCTGCGAATAAACCAGTAGGCTGCATTGAGCACTGTCGAGATCAGGTTGGCGAACCACAGCACAGTAATCGCCAGCACTTTCTTCACCTGAAACCAGTCACTTTGCAGGCTTAGGAAAAAGAGGGCGAAACCGATGCCGATCACAACAACTGCGATGGACGCAAAACCGATGTATCTGCTTCGATAGAACGAGCTGAAAGGCATGCCCGTCTGGTTTTCCATTACGGGGTAAAGGTCTGCTGGTGTGTCATTGAAGTTCGGATGAGTTGCTTTTAACGGCGTAGCGGGGCCACCGATGACTTCAGGCTTGCCAGGATCGGTTTCAACAACCAGTAAGACATTGGGGCGGTCGTGGTCGGTGGGGGGGTTCGGGATCTTTTTATCCATTGTTTTCGCTTCCTCTGCAAGGTGCAAAGGTTATAACGAATGTTGTGACCAGCACGAGCGCTTGTGCACGCCGTCAACCAACCCTCAGGCAGCAGATACACCCCGTATCTGCCACCCACTCGGGTTTTAAAAGATATTGATCGGATAGCTGACAATGATCCGGTGCTCATCGGCATCACGCTGGCTGGCAAACTCGGTACGAAGTTGCGCATGGCGCAGTGCAACGCTGAGGTTTTTCGCCGGGCCGGACTGCACCACGTAACTCAGGGTAACGTTGCGTTCCCATTCCTTCTTGTCGCCGTCGGACGTCTGGATGTTCGAACCGCTTTCATACATGGCCAGGAAGTTCAGCCCGGGAACGCCAAGCCTGGCGAAGTCATAGCCGTAACGGACCTGCCAGGTGCGTTCTCCGGCGCGCTGGAACTTGCCGATCATGGATTCGGTCATGAAGTAAGCGGTTGATCCATCGCCCTGATTCAACCATACCGCGTCGCTGTCACCGGTCACTGCCTGATAACCGGCAGCCAAGGTATGACCGTCGATGAGGTAGGTGAACTGAGCGCTGGACAGGCGGCTGTCGACTTCACCCTTGGTAACGCCGTTACCGTAATAACCCACCGTGTAGAACGATGGATCGTGACCGTTTGCACCGTCCGAGCGGTTGTCGAAGTGGCGCAGGTCGGTGCGCAGGGTGCCCGGGCCGAGTTGCATGTCATATTTCAGTCCGAGAAAGTTCTGTTTGTAGAAGTTTTCCAGGTTGCCGTAGTAATACTGCAAGGTCAGGTCTTTGGTCGGTTTGTAATCGACGCCTGCGTAGTAGAACTTGTTGACGAATTCACCGGTCAACGGGTTGTTGGCACCCGGAATCGACATGCCCATCTGGTTGGTCGAACCGCGGCCCATCACATGTTCCAGTTGCCCGGCAGTGAAGGTGAAATCACTCAGGTCTTTCGACTGAATCTGCCCTCCGCGAAAAGTCTGTTGCAGCATGCGATCAGTGGACATGACCACCGGAAGCATCGGCACCAGCGTGCCGTACTTCAACTCGGTTTTTGAAACGCGTGCCTTGAGCGTTGCGCCCAGGCTGCTGAACTCATCGACCGCGCGGCCGTCGCTGTCAGTCGGGAAGATATTGCCGTTGAACGCCGTGCTTTGCGGGTTGTAGTGGCGGCCCTTGCCCGAGTCCAGACGAATGCCCAACTGGCCCAGCGCATCGACACCAAAGCCGACGGCGCCGGGCGTGTAGCCGGACTGGTAGTTGAGCATGAAGCCCTGGCCCCACTCCTGCGTGTAGTTCGGGTCGGCAGCACCGCTGCGGTTGTCTGCGTTGCTGAAGAAGTTGCGCGCCAGAATGCTGGCCTTGCTGTCTTCCAGAAAACCTTCGCCGAAGCTCTGCTGCGCGATCAGCAGGCCACAAAAGCCCGCAACGAAAGGGGTGGCGCGATTGATACGCTCCATCGGGTTCATCCTCATGCTGTCATTAAGTGTTGTGAGAGGCAGGGTCGGGCGGCAGTCAGGTTTCTTGTTGTTTTAAGAGGCGTGTTTTGCAGCTGAATCCGTTTCAGGTGTCGTTGTGCGAGGCGCTTGATACAGCGCGACGCGAGGTAAACGGGAAAGAACCACCAGTGCAAGTACGCCCAGTGCGGCGCAGATCAACAGCCCTGTACCGACTGCATGGGCGAGGGCAGTGCGAGCCAGCTGCAACGTGGTGTCGATATCTGTGGGCGTGTGCTGCAGCAGGACCTGAGGGTCGGCCAGACGCGCTATTGCCTGCATCTGGCCTGCCGAGGCCAGTGCATGTTGCAGATTGGCGACGTACAGCAACTTGACCAGCACACCCATTGCGGCAGTGCCCAGCAAGCCGCCAACCAGTCGCAACGATTGAGTGAGTGCTGTGGCGATACCGAGAAACTGCCGCTCGGCAAGCGTCTGGGTGAATACAGTGAGGTTGAGCAGAATGAACCCCAGACCCAGCCCCGCCAGCAGAATCAGACCCAGCAAGGTCGCGAAGCCGGCGTGCAGTCCGACCAGTGCCAAGGCGATGCAGGCAATCGACAAGGCAATGAATCCGCCAATCGGTAACCAGTTGGGGTTTGCCAGGCGCGTGACGATGCGACTGTTGACGATTGCGCCCAGAGTGATACTCAGGGCCAGTGGTGTCAGCAGCAGCCCGGCGTCCTGCGGCGAGTAGCCGTAGCTGCCCTGCAACAGCAGCGGCAGGTAGAACAGCAGGGTGAACATGATCGCACCGGCCAGCAACGACATGATGAACAGCAGGCGGATGCTACGATTGGCAAACAGCCCGGCGGGCAGCAAGGCAAATGCGCAACGGCGCTCCCTGAACCAAAGTCCGGTCATGGCAATAACGGTGACAGCGCCGCACAGCAGGCTGATCGCCAAAGAGCGCTGACCGAGCCATTCAACGAATAATTGCAGGCTGCCCAGGCTCAGGACAATCAACACCGCGCCGATCCAGTCGAGCCTGATCGCAGTGGCTGTTTGCGGGCGATACCAAGGTAAAAAGCGCCAGGCAAAAAACAACGCGATCACGCCCAGCGGCAGGTTCAGCCAGAACACGGAACGCCAGCCGAACTCGCCGGACAGGTAACCGCCCAGCCCTGGGCCGATGGCATTGACCACGCTGAACATGGCACTCAGCAGCACCTGCCAGCGCAGCCGCTGGCGGGTGTCGGGAAACAGCTCCGGCACACAGGCAAATGCCGTACCGATCAGCATCCCGCCCCCCACGCCTTGCAAGGCCCGGCCAATGACCAGCACCAACATGCTGTCGGCCAGCGCGCAGACCAGCGAAGCGAGGGTGAAAATGACCGTGGCGGCCAGCACGAATGGTTTGCGCCCGTAGAAATCGCCCAGTCGGCCAAAGATCGGAATGGTCACGATGGACGCCAGCAGGTAACCAGTGGCCACCCAGGCATACAGCTCGAAACCATTGAGCTCCGCGACGATGCTTGGCAATGCGTTGCCGATCACCGTCTGGTCGAGTGCGGACAGCATCAGCACCAGTGAAATGCCGAGCATGGCCAGCAGGGCCTGTCTGAAGGTCAGGGCCGGGTGGCTCGGGGTGGTCATGGCGAGGCGCTCAGCGCAACGCAGCGACGGCAGTCGCAATGCGTGTGCAACCGGTTTCAAGGGTTTCCAGGGCAGTCGCCGTAGACATCCGGAAGAACGGTGCCAGGCCATATGCAGTGCCTGCGACAACCGCCACGCCTTGGCTCTCCAGCAGGTACAGGACCACATCGGTGTCGGCTTCCAGTACCGAGCCTGACGGTGTGGTTTTGCCGATCAGTGCGCCGCAATTGACGTAGAGATAGAACGCGCCTTCGGGCTTGATGCAGCTCAGGCCGTCAATCGCGTTGATCAACTCCAGGCAGCGGTCGCGGCGTTGTTTGTAGACCTTGACGCTCTCGCCGACAAACGACTGGTCGCCATCAAGAGCTGCCACTGCGGCGGCCTGGCTCACCGAGCAGGCGTTGCTGGTGGATTGCGATTGCAGGGTGGCCATTGCGTTGATGATATCGCTGGGGCCTGCAGCGTAACCGATGCGCCAACCGGTCATGGCGTAGGTTTTCGATACGCCGTTGATGATCAGCACACGCTCGCGCAGCGCCGGTTCGACAGTCAGCAGATGGCTGAGCGGGGTGTCGTCATAGCGAATGTGCTCGTAAATATCATCGGTCATGACCAGCACGTCCGGGTAGTCGAGCAGCACGTCGGCCAGTGCCCGCCATTCAGTTGCGCTGTAGGTCGCGCCGGTCGGGTTGCTCGGCGAGTTGAGCAGCAGCCAGCGGGTACGCGGCGTGATTGCGTGGCGCAGTTGCTCGGCGGTGAGCTTGAACTGATTGTCTTCGGGGCATGCCAGGGTCACCGGGCGACCGTCGCAGGCCAGCACCATGTCCGGGTACGACACCCAATACGGCGCGGGGATCAGCACTTCGTCGTCAATACCCAGGGTCGCTGCGAAGGCATTGAAGATCGCAGCTTTGGCACCGCTGGTGACTACGATCTGGCCGGGGGCGTAGGTCAGGCCGTTTTCACGCTGGAGTTTGGCGGCAATCGCGTCGCGCAGGGCGGCCGTACCGGCGTTCAGCGTGTAGCGGGTTTCACCGTTTTCGATGGCGGCAGAGGCGGCCTGACAAATGTGGGCAGGCGTATCGAAGTCGGGTTCGCCAACCACCAGATTGATGATCGACTTGCCTGCGCGCCGCAGTTCATTGGCCCGATCGGCAGCAGCGCTGCTGGGCGATGGTTTGATGCGGAGCACGCGGGCAGCGATGCGAGATGCGGTCACGTTGGCATTCCTCGTTGATGGCCTTGACGGGGAATACGTTACGAGCCTGCAGAGTGCAGGCCATAAGACGAGTTTGTTCTGGGTTGATAGGCAGCGCTTATGACCGCAGATGAACCAGTGCTGCACCAAAAGCGGGCGAGCAATGCCTGCGGGGGCATCCATGCGTTGCGAACACGCTCGGCAGTTGCTGACATAGCAATTGCTTATGTCTGGTTTTTTCAGAGCTGGCCTGTGTCTTGCTGAAGCATCGGGGTCGTGACTCTGGAGTGCAGCACCTTGAACCTTCGCCGCTTGAAATACTTTGTGAAAATTGTCGACATCGGCAGCCTGACCCAAGCCGCCGATGTACTGCACATCGCACAACCTGCGTTAAGCCAGCAATTGGTGACGCTGGAAGCCGAGTTGCAGCAGCAGTTGCTGATCCGCACCAAGCGCGGCGTTACCCCGACCGAAGCGGGCAAGGTTTTGTACGGCCATGCTCAGGTCATCCTGCGTCAGTGCGAGCAGGCGCAAAGTGATGTCAACGCCAGCGGCCTGGCGTTGTCGGGACCGGTGTCGGTAGGGCTGGCCCCGGGCACCGCTGCGTCAACCTTGTCGCTGCCGTTGCTCAAACGGGTGCGCGAGCGTCATCCGGGTATTCTCCTGTACCTCAACGAGAACTTTGGCACCACGCTGAGCGAACTGATCATGAACGGACGCATGGACATGGCCGTTCTTTATGGCGGGCGCGAGGTGCATGGCCTGAGTTTTGTGCCGTTGATTCGCGAGCAACTGTATCTGGTCAGCGCCCAGGACACGCTTCAGGGCTGCGAGGAAATAGCGCTCGCCGAGCTGGCCGATATCGACCTGCTGTTACCCCGCACCTACAACACCATCCGCCGTCTGGTGGACGAGGCATTTGTGCGCATCGAGCGCAGTGCCCGGGTGGTGGCAGAAATCGAATCATCGACGACTCTGGCTGCCGCAGTAGCGGATCGATTCGGCTCGACCATTCTTCCCGAGTCGGCTGCGCGGGTGCTCGCCGATACGCATGCGGTCAACCTGAGCCGGATCGTCGAACCCGAGATCGAAGCGCCGCTGGCCCTGTGCCTGTCAGGCCACTTGCCGCTTTCGGTTCCGGCCCAGGCGGTCAAGGCCATCCTCCTGGAGCTGGTCGCAGAGATGCGCGGCAATCGCCGTACAGAGTAACCCCGGCGTCATAAGGGGCGCTTATCACCCCACAGTCAAACCGTCTTGGCGGTCAAAAATCGCTCTCGTTACATTGCCCTCAGCCACATTTCTTTTGCCAGGCAAGGGCTTTTGCATGAAACCGGAACGTATCAAAGCACTTATCGACCTGATGGCCGAATCGGACCTGAGTGAACTCAGCCTGTCTGAAGGCGATACGCAGTTGCGCTTGCTGCGTGAGTCGGTCGAGGCCGCCAGCGGCGTCAGTCCATCTGCATCAACGTCGCTGAAAGCGCCTGCAACCGATGCTGCTGCTTCCTCTCAGGCAAGTGCAACTGCCAATGCGCAAGAGGCTCAGGCCTGCGCCTCGCTGTATGGGGTCTTGCACCTGACCCCGGCGCCCGACCAGCCGCCCTTCGTTGAAGTCGGCACGTCAGTCGACGTGGGGCAGACCCTGGCAGTGGTTGAAGCCATGAAGATGTTTCATCCGGTGACGGCTGAAAAGGCAGGGGTCGTGACCGCCATTCTGGTTGCCAACGGCGAAGAGGTTCAGGCCGGACAAGCGCTTTTCAGCATCGGTTGAAGGTCTTGGGTGGCCGTGCGGCTGCCTTCCGGGTTCACAGATCAGGGGTTTTTGATGTTCGATAAAGTGTTGATCGCCAACCGCGGCGAAATTGCCCTGCGCATCCAGCGCGCCTGCAAAGGCCTGGGCCTGAGTACGGTTGCGGTCTATTCCGAAGCGGATCGCGATGCCAGCTATGTACGGCAGGCCGATGAGTCACTGTGCATAGGCCCGGCCGCGCCGGGGCAGAGTTATCTGAATCAGGCTGCCGTGCTTTACGCTGCGCAGTTGACCGGTGCTCAGGCGATCCATCCCGGTTACGGGTTTCTGTCTGAAAACGCCGCGTTCGCCGAGCGCATCGAACAGGCTGGCCTGACGTTCATCGGCCCCAGTGCCGCCTGCATTCGGGTGATGGGCGACAAGGTCGCGGCCAAGCGGGCAATGCGTGAGGCTGGCGTGCCGTGCGTGCCAGGCCCGGATACCAGCATGCCTGCCGATCCGCAAGGTATCCTGAAAATTGCCCGTGACATTGGTTACCCGGTCATCGTCAAGGCCGCTGGCGGTGGCGGCGGGCGGGGCATGCGCGTGGTTCAGGAAGAGCAGCAATTGCTTGATGCAATTACGCTGACCGGCGAAGAAGCCCGCCGGGCCTTCGGTAATCCCGAGTTGTATATCGAGAAGTTTCTGGGGCAGCCGCGCCATGTCGAAATCCAGGTGCTGTGCGATGCCTATGGCAATGCCGTCTGGCTCGGCTCGCGGGATTGCTCGATGCAGCGGCGACATCAGAAGGTGCTTGAAGAGGCGCCTGCACCGGGCATCGACCCGGCACTCATGGCCAGAGTGGGCGAACGTTGCGCACTGGCCTGCCGGCAGATCGGTTACCAGGGCGTAGGCACGTTCGAATTCCTGTTTGAAAACGACGAGTTCTATTTCATCGAAATGAATACTCGCCTACAGGTCGAGCACCCGGTCACGGAAATGACTTCCGGAATCGACATCGTTCAGCAGCAGATTCGCATGGCGATGGGCGAGCGCCTGAGTTTCAGCCAGGCCGACGTCAGCGTGTCGGGCCACTCGCTGGAATGCCGGATCAACGCCGAGGACCCGCGCAGCTTCATGCCTACGCCGGGGCTAGTCACCCGCTGGGAGATTCCTGGTGGTTTTGGCGTACGGGTCGACTCGCATGTGAGCCACGGTTATCGCGTTCCGCCTTATTACGATTCGATGGTGGCGAAGGTCATCACCCACGGTGCCAGTCGCGATGAGGCTTTGGCACGTATGCGCCTGGCGCTGAGCGAAATGCACGTCGAGGGAATCTCTACCAACATCGCGCTGCATCGCGACATTTTGCAGGACCCGGTGTTCTGCAAGGGTGGCATGGACATTCACCACCTGGAGCGCTGGTTACAGACAAGGAGCCAGCCATGACCCTCCAGCAGTTGCCGCCACGAATCACTTTGCTGGGAACCACCGCCTTGCTGTTCGAAGCACCCGGCGAGCTTGAGCTGGCAGCGCAGCAACGCATATGGGCGCTGGCCAGCCTGAGCAAGGACTGGCCGCAGGTGCGCGAAGCGGTGCCGGGCATGAACAACCTGATGCTGACCTTCGCAGCGCCGCCACGCGACCTGACCGGCTTGAAAACCCGCTTGCTGGAGGCCTGGGAGCAATGCCAGCCGCTGCCGTTGCAAGGCCGGATCATCGAGTTGCCGGTGGTGTATGGCGGTGACGGCGGACCGCACATGGCCGATGTCATCGCCCATACCGGACTGGATATCGAGACCATCGCCAATCTGCACTGCGAACCGCTTTACCCGGTGTACGCCTTGGGCAGCCACCCCGGTTATTGCTATCTGGGCGGCATGGATCAGCGTCTTGCGACGCCTCGGCGCAAAGTGCCGGTACTCGATATCGGTGCCGGCTCGGTTTCCATCGGCGGCGTGCAGACGGGTATCTCCGCTTCGGCTGGTCCCAGTGGCTGGAACACGATAGGGCGCACGGAAATGGTGTTTTTCGACGCTGATCAGAACCCTCCGGCGCTGTTGCAGCCCGGCGATCAACTGCGCTTGCGTATCGAGAGGATCATTCGATGATCGAAGTTATCAGCGCCACCGCACTGGCGACGATCCAGGATCTGGGCCGGCATGGCAGCCTAGGCTACGGCGTCGGCACCTCCGGCGCAATGGACACGCTGTCGTTGCGGCTCGGCAATTTGTTGCTGGGCAACGATGAGGACGCGGCAGGCATCGAAATTCCACTGTTCCCGTTCGAAGTGCGTTTTGTCGAGGACTGCACTTTTGCTATCACCGGTGCTGCCTGTTCTGCACGGCTGGATGGCGAGCGACTGCCGGGTAACTGGATCGCTCAGGCGCGCAAGAATCAGGTGTTGAAGCTGAGTTACCCAACGACGGGCAGTCGCGCCTATTTATGCCTGGCGGGCGGTGTGGATGTGCCGCAGGTTCTGGGCTCGCGCAGCACGCAATTGCGCGGTGCATTTGGTGGCTGGCAGGGCCGCGCCTTGCAGCAGGGCGATCTGATTCCCGCCGGTGCGGCTAATCAACCGCGCGCTGGTGATTTTGGTCTGCAATCTGCTGCGGCGGCCTTGCCGTTGATTATCGACGAGCTACCGGCCATACGCGTACTGCCTGCCGCCGAGTTCGACTGCTTCAGCGTTGAAGCCCAACAAACATTTTTTGCCGGCGAGTGGAAAATCACCACGCAAAGCAATCGCTATGGTTATCGCATGGAAGGTACGCCCCTATTGCCAAGGGAGGCGCTGGAAATTCGCTCTCACGGCATTGTGCCCGGGGTGATTCAGGTGCCCCACGGCGGCCAGCCGATTGTGCAAATGCGCGATGCCCAGCCCAGCGGCGGCTATCCAAAGTTTGCGACGGTTATCGAAGCCGACCTGTGGCGTCTCGGTCAGGCCCCCATCGGCAGCAAGGTGCGCTTCGTGCAATGCAGCTACGAGGAGGCCGTCGAGGCACTGGACACCAATCACGCCTTCATCGAAGACGCCCGGCGCTTGCTTGCGCTGCGCGGCCTGCAAGGACATCGCTGATGAACATCAATGAAATTCGCCAACTGGCAGGCTGGATTCGTGATGCCGGGCTCACGGTTCTTGAACTGAAACGACCAGGGTTCGAGTTGTTGATCCGACGCGGTGTACGTGCGGATAACCCTGCATCGCGAGCTGACGTGGACGTCGCAGTCGAACAGCCGCCAGCCACTGCGCTTGTAATAGCTGCGGATAACCCCGGCGTTTTTGTATCGAGACACCCCGACGAAAAAAACAGCTACGTAAAACCCGGCGACACCGTTGCAGTCGGGCAGTTGCTGGGCCTGTTGCGCATCGGCCTGCTTTATCTGCCGGTGCGCAGCCAGCAGGCAGGGCGTGTGACGCGTTTTCTGGCTGCCGAGCATGAACGGGTCGGTTACGGCCAGCCGCTGATTGAACTGGAGGAGTGACACGATGCGCATCGATCTGAACGCTGATCTGGGTGAGGGCTTCGGCCCCTGGACCATGGGTGAGGATGAGGCCCTAATGCAACTGATCTCCTCGGCCAACGTGGCCTGTGGTTTTCATGCCGGTGATCCATTAATCATGAACAACACCGTGCACCGCGCCAAAGCCTTGGGCATCGATCTCGGCGCACATGTCGGTTTTCCTGATCTGCAGGGGTTCGGGCGGCGCAGAATGAACATCGAACTCAGCGAGTTGTGCAGCATCGTGGTGTATCAGCTGGGCGCTCTGGCAGGCATTGCAGCCGCTGCCGGATACCGCGTGACGCACATGAGCTTCCACGGCGCGCTGGGTAATATGGCCGCGGCCGATGCCGAACTGGCCAGGCCGCTGGTCAAGGCGGTCGCCGGTTTCGATGCGCGGATGATCATCAGTTCATCCAGCAGCGCGGCGATCGAACAGGCCGCCGAAGCGTGCGGCCTGAGAGTCGCGACCACGTTTCTGGCCGACCGTGCCTACGACGAAAACTGCCTGTTGGTGCCGCGTGGCATTGCGGGGGCGGTGATCAAGGACCCGCAGCAGGTCCGCGCCAGGGTTGCGCAACTGTTGCAGGACGGCACGGTTACGACCCTGAGCGGCAAGCGCGTGGCGGTCAATGCCCAATCAATCCTGTTGCATGGCGACACGCCGGGGGCGGTGGAGCTGGCGCGCAGCATTCGCCAAAGCATCGAAGAGCAGGGCGGTGTCATTACCCCGGTTTCACAGCTGCTCGGGTCATAAGCGCAGCTTATTGCCACACAACCATTGTGTCTTGGTCGCTGCCCATGACGCTCGTTAAAGTCCGGTACAAGACGATCAGCATTAAATAGCGGCATGACTGATCGACGCTTATTTAAGGAAACCCCGACATGCCTTTTTCCGATTACAAAACCGCGCTGGTCACCGGCGCTTCTTCCGGCATTGGCGAAGCCGTCGTCGAACGGCTGTGTGCCGAAGGTCTGCAGGTTCATGCGCTGGCGCGCAGTGCAGACAAGCTGGCGGCCCTGGCGCAGCGCACCGGCTGCATTGCGCATGCTATTGACGTGACTGATCTGGCCGGTCTGACCGCATTGTTCCAGGCCCATCAGTTCGATGTTGTGGTCAACAACGCCGGGGTCGACCGGCCCGGTTCGCTGCTCAAGGCCGACGCCGAAGGAATTGATCTGCTGGTCGATGTGAACCTGCGCGCGGTATTGCAGATCGCCAGGCTTTCGTTGCCGGGGATGGTCGAGCGTGACAACGGGCACATCATCAACATCAGCTCGATTGCCGCCGCCTACAACTTCGGCGGCAACTCGACGTACCACGCCACCAAGGCTGCCGTGAGCATGCTTTCTCGCCAGTTACGTATCGATGCGTTCGGCAAGCGCGTGCGGGTGACCGAAATCTGCCCCGGACGTGTGGCCACGGATATTTTCGCCCATGTGCATGGCGATTCCGAGGAAGTGCGCAAACGCTTTATCGAGGGCTATGAGCTGCCTGTGGCCAAGGACATTGCCGATGCAATCGCCTACGTGATCGCTGCGCCCATCGCGGTCAACATCGGCCATATGGAAATCACCCCGACGTTACAGGTACCCGGCGGGCTGTCGACCGCGCGTCCGCAGGACTATGAAGGCTGAGACTGCGCCTCGCTGCAAGCGCTGTACCCATCACGAGAGCGGCACCAGCCGCCACGCGACACCCGCACCAGTACCCCTGGTGCCTTGCTTCTGCCCTGGCTGAATGTCTATGGGAACAACCATGACGAGTAAATTCGATCTTTCAGCGATCCTGCAGGGCGAGTACGCCGAGCTGATCGTCAAGGGCATAGAGACAACCCTGCAACTGGCATTTGTTGCCTGGTGCATGGCCATGGCGGTGGCCTTGCTGCTGGTGTCGATTCGACTGACCGGCAACAAATACGCCGAGCGTCTGGTGGCGGGCTATGTGTCCTACCACCGCAACGTGCCGACCCTGGTTCAACTGATGCTCTGGTATTTCGGTATTCCGACGCTGCTGTCCGAAAGCACGCAGATCTGGCTGGCCAATTACAGCACCGAATACCTGTTCTCGGTCATTGCACTGGGCCTTTGCCAGGCGGCTTACTTCAGTGAAGACATCCGCAGTGGGTTACGCGCGATTCCGGCCGGGCAAGTCGAGGCGTCGCGCGCGCTGGGCCTGGGTTATGTGCGCTCGATGCGTTACGTGATCCTGCCGCAAGGGGTTCGCAACTGCCTGCCGTCGCTGATCAATCACACGGTCCTGTTGTTCAAGAACACCAGCCTGGTCATGGCCATCGGCGTCGTCGAGCTTACTTATGCCACTCGCGAGGTCGAAAACTACACCTTTCGCACCTTCGAAGCGTATCTGGTCGCAACTGTGGTCTACCTGGCCATTTCACTGATGCTGATGGGCCTGGGTGCGTTGCTGGCCCGGCATTTCAGCAAAGCCATGGCGAGGTAGGCGACGATGTTCGATGTGTTCACGATTGTTCGCGATAACTGGACCTTGCTGCTGGTCGGCCAATATCCTCATGGCCCGATGGGCGGGCTGGTTTCAACACTGATGCTGGCGGCGCTGGCGCTGTTGCTGGCCTTTCCGCTGGGGCTGCTGCTGTCGCTGGCGCGGGTTTCGCCGTGGCGCTGGCTGCGTTACCCGGCCACGGTCTGGGTCTATGTGATGCGCGGCATTCCGCTGCTGATGGTGATTTTCTGGACCTACTTTCTGGTCCCGCTGCTGATCGGCCATAACATCACCGGCTTCACCACCATGCTCTGCACGCTGGTGGTCTATCAGAGCGCCTACCTGTGCGAAATCATCCGTGGCGCCATTCAGGCGCTGCCGACGGGTCAGTACGAAGCGTCCCGCGCACTGGGCATGGGCTATATGCGCACCACGGTCTGGGTGATCTTGCCGCAGGCGCTGTACAACGCTTTGCCAAGCCTGATCAGCCAGTTCATTTCGATCATCAAGGAAACGTCGCTGGGCTACGTGATCAACGTCCAGGAAGTGACCTTCGCCGCCAATCAGATCAACAACCAGCTGCTGACCAAGCCATTTCAGGTGTTCTTCATTCTGGCGATCACCTACTACGTGCTGTGCTACGGCCTGACCCGGCTGGCGGCAGTGGTGGAACGGCGGATTGCCCGCAAACGGGAGGGCAACGTGTCGCCTGCAGCCGTTCCCCGGCCTTTGACTACCGATAATTGAGGGTTGCCCAATGCATCCGATGATCATGTTTTCCAGGATCAACAAGTGGTATGGCGAGTACCAGGCCCTGACCGACATCACCGCTGAAGTGCAGCGCGGCGAGGTGGTGGTGCTGTGCGGGCCCTCGGGCTCGGGCAAGTCGACACTGATCCGTACCGTCAACCGTCTTGAAGATGTTCAGCAGGGCCAGATCCTGTTTGACGGCCACGACGTGAACGGCACCGACGCCAACGTCAATCGCTTGCGCAGTCGGGTAGGTTTTGTATTCCAGAGCTTCAATCTGTTCCCGCATCTGTCGGTGCTCGACAACATCATCCTGACGCCGACCAAAGTGCGCGGCCTGAAGAGCGGCGAGGCGCGTGCCAGGGCCATGGAACTGCTGGATCGGGTGGGGCTGGCACACAAGGCCGGCGCTTACCCGGCGCAGTTGTCCGGCGGCCAGCAGCAGCGCGTGGCGATTGCCCGGGCGCTGGCCATGGAACCGCCCGTGATGCTCTTTGACGAGCCCACCAGCGCACTCGACCCGGAAATGGTCGGCGAGGTGCTCAGCGTCATGAAAGGCCTGGCCAAAGAGGGCATGACCATGATGTGCGTCACCCACGAGATGAATTTTGCCCGTGAAGTGGCCGACACCATCTGGTTCATGGATGCGGGGCAGATCCTCGAAAAATCCAGCCCGGAGGCATTCTTTCAGCAGCCTGAACACCCGCGTGCCCAACGCTTCATTTCCGATCTGCGCAGCCATTGAGCGCAGGCCCTTTTTTTCAACGAATGTTTAAGCGAATCCCTCAATTCATTTCCAGGAGTCTCACCATGTGTATGAAGTCTTTGCTGGCTGCACTGGCGTTGTTGCCACTGGCTGTTGCAGTTGCCCACGCTGATCAGCTCAGTGATGTGATGAGCAAGAAAAGCCTGAGTTGCGGCGTCTATGCCGATGTGCCGCCGTTCTCGGCACCGGACCCGAAAACCCGTGAACTGGTAGGCATGGACGTCGACCTCTGCAAGGCGCTGGCGAACCACATGGGCGTCGAGCTGGAGCTCAAGCCGCTGTCTGTCGAAGCGCGTATTCCGGAAGTCAAAATGGGCCGTGTGGACGTTATCTTCGCCAACCTGGCCTATACCAAGAGCCGCGCCGACCAGATCCAGTTCAGCGACCCGTACTACATCGCCAAGGAAACGCTGGTGGTGCGCGCCGCCAATGCCGATCAACCAAAATCCTTTTTCAAAGGCAAACGCATCAGCTCGACCAAAGGCTCTACGTCCGAACAGTCGATTCGGTTGGCTGATGCTACGCCTGTGACCTTCCAGGACACCGGTTCTGCCTACATGGCGCTGCAACAGAACAAAGTGGTGGGCCTGGTGACCAACACCATGACCGCGATCAAGCTGGTCGGGCAGGCCAAGGCCAGTGGTGTGGAGCTGGCAATTGCCAAGGAACCGATGGCGCTGGAGCCTATCGGTGCCGGCATGCGTCAGGGCGAGCCGGCATTTTTGGCCAAGGTCAACGAATCGCTACGCGCGATGGAAGCGGCAGGTGAAATCGACGCGATCTGGGCGCAGTGGATCGGCCCGAATACCGAATACAAAATGGTTCGTGAAGACAAGGTGCAAAGCCTCAGCGAATTGAAGTTCGACCCGCTGCCTTGATCAAATCTTGATATTTCCTTGAGGGTTTATTGATAGTCGACGTTCAGAGTTCTGCCGACAGTATTAACCGTCGGCATGACCCCGTGTGGGCGCCTCAGAGGAAAAAATGTCTGATCGCTCAGGTTCTGTTTCTGCATCGACAATTGGCGCTTCAATCACTGGAAAAAGGCGATTCGGTGCCTCGCCGGTATGGCTGATTCCGGTGATTGCTGCTCTGGTATGCGTATCGCTGTTGATCAGCAGTTCACTGTCGAAAGGGCCGAGAATCTTCATCAGTTTTCAAAGCGCCGAAGGGCTTGAAGCGCATAAGACCAGGGTCAAGGTCAAAAATGTCGTGATCGGCGAGGTGTCGGCCGTCGCCCTCAGCAAAGACCGTACGGGTGTTGTGGCGACAGTGGATCTGAATGCCGACGCCAGTGCCTTCACTGCCGAGGACTCCATGTTCTGGGTGGTGCGCCCGCGTATCGGGGCCAAGGGCGTTTCCGGCGTGGATACCCTGCTTTCCGGGCCGTTTATCGCAGCAGACAGCGGGACGTCCGAGCACCCGAAAAAACACTTTATTGGTCAGGAAAGCCCACCACCCCTCACGTTTGGCGCAAAAGGCACACGTTTTACCCTGCACGCCGAGGACATGGGCTCACTCGATGTCGGTTCTCCTGTCTATTATCGGCGCATTCAAGTCGGTCAAGTGGTTGCCTGTCATTTGTCCGAGGATGGCAAAGGTGTGGATGCGGAAATTTTCATCAATGCACCCAACGACCGGTTTGTGACCACCGATACACGGTTCTGGAACGCCAGCGGTATTGGTCTGACGGTTGATGCCGATGGGCTGAAGATAAAGACTGAATCGGTTTCGACGTTACTGGCCGGAGGTGTGGCCTTCGTTGAGCCGGGATACGGTTCGAGCGCGCCAAGGGCTGCAGAGCATGCACGTTTCAAGCTGTTCGAAGATCAGCAAAAGGCGCTGTCACCGCCCGATGGCGAGCCGGGTTATATCCGCATGATGTTCAAGCAGTCCTTGCGTGGCCTTGAAGTCAATTCGCCCGTCGAGTTCATGGGCATAAATCTGGGGCGAGTGGTCTCCGTCGATCTTGACTACGATGCGGCCAGCAAGTCTTTTTCCAGCATTGTAGGGGCGGTTATCTACCCGGACCGCCTTGGGCAGGCCAACGAAAAGATCGTAGAGACATTGGGCACACCCGACGATTCGCGTACCGCGCAGTTGATCGCCGACTTCGTCAAACAGGGGCTGCGCGCGCAGCCTCGCAGTGCGAGCCTGCTGACCGGGCAGCTTTATGTTTCTCTGGGTTTCTTTGCCAACGCTGCGCCGGTTCAATTCGATGTCAACGCACGGCCGCTGATAATCCCCACGGTACCGGGAGAACTGGAGAAGATGCAGGAGCAGGTACAACTGATCGTTGAAAAGGTCAGCAAACTGCCGGTGCAGGAGATCGCCGGCAATCTGAATGGCAGCCTTGACGAAGCGCACAAGACGTTCAAGCTGTTCAACGCGGACGTGATGCCTGAACTTCACACTGTTCTGGGGCAGTCCCGAAACACGATGGAGATAGCCGGGGCGGCCCTTGCAGAAGACTCGCCGGTACGCCAGCAGGTCAGCCGGACGATGGACGAGGTTCAACGTACGGCCCGCTCGGTGCGGGTCCTGACCGATTATATAAGCCGCAACCCCGAAGCCTTGATCCGTGGTCGCACCCGGCAGGATGCGCCGAGTATCTACCCGCCGGCCAGTTCTGCGCCACGGTCTGACTGACGCTGCCAAAACGTGCTCAATACCTTGGTTTTACGGCCTTCCATTGCGGCTGATACTTCTGCATCTGCTTCACGTCATCGCGCTGACGAATGCCACAGCTGTGGTACTGATCGTTGAGCTTGCCAAGCTGGTCGTAATCCAGCTCAAGGCCCAGGCCCGGCGCGCGGGTGATGCTGACGCAGCCGTCGACAATCGGCAGCTTGCCGCCCTTGATGACTTCCTCATCCGGTTCCTGCCACGGGTAGTGCGTATCGCAGGCGTAGTCCAGATTGGGCACGGACGCAGCGACGTGGGCCATGGCCATGAGGCTGATCCCGAGATGCGAGTTGGAGTGCATCGACACACCGAGGCCGAAGGTGTCGCACATCTTCGCCAGCGCCTGGGTGTCGCGCAGGCCGCCCCAGTAATGGTGGTCGGCGAGTACGATCTGCACGCTGTCGAGGGCCACGCTGCGTCGAAATTCATCGAAATCGGTCACGACCATGTTGGTCGCCAGTGGCAGGCCGGTACGCTTGTGCAATTCCGACATGCCATCCAGACCAGGGGTCGGGTCTTCGTAGTACTGCAGGTCATCGCCCAGCAGCTCTGCCATGCGAATCGAGGTTTCCAGCGACCAGTTGCCGTTGGGGTCGATACGCAGCGGGTAGCCGGGGAAGGCTTTTTTCAGCGCCTTGATGCACGACACCTCGTGTTCCGGCTCCAGCGCACCGGCCTTGAGCTTGATGCTTTTGAAGCCATAGGCTTCGATCATACGCCGTGCCTGAGCAACGATCTGCTCTTCGCTGAGCGCTTCACCCCAGCTGTCGGGCGGGTAAGGCGCATCGGCATGCTGCGCGTATTTGAAGAACAGGTAGGCGCTGAAGGGTATCTGGTCACGAATGGCACCGCCGAGCAGGTCCACCAAAGGCAGGTTCATGGAACGTGCCTGCAGGTCCAGAAACGCCACCTCGAATGCTGAATAAGCGTTGCTTACCGCTTTGCTGGCGTGCGAACCCGGTGCCAGTTCAGCACCGGCGAGGCTGGCAGGCTTGTGTGCCGCAACCGTCGCCTGAACGATGCTGCGCAGTTGATTGAGGTTGAACGGGTCGAGCCCGATCAACTGGTTCTGCACCTGTTGCTGAATGGCCAGCGCCGGGGCGTCGCCATAGCTTTCGCCGAGGCCGATGTAACCGTTGTCGCTTTCCACTTCGATGATTGAGCGCAGGGCGAAAGGTTCATGGATACCGCTGGCGTTGAGCAGCGGCGGATCGCGAAAGGCGATTGGGGTTACGGTCACACGTATGATTTTCAAAGGGCGGTCTCCCGGTGATCAGGGTTTGAGGCTGGAAGGGGTGCCAGGCACGACGGCGCGGTGCGATGTGGCTGGCTCATCTCTGGACGGGCGGCGCAGATCCCCACGCGGGGTGGTGCGAGCAAAGAAAATCACGACGGCAGCCAGTAACGAGGTGGCAGCCAGCCCATAAAGGCCACCCTGAATCGAACCGGTGGTCTGCTCCAGAAAACCGAACGTAGTGGGCGCGACGAAGCCGCCGAGGTTGCCGATGGAGTTGATCAGCGCAATGACCGCTGCGGCAATGCGCGCGTCCAGATAGCCCTGAGGGATCGGCCAGAACAATGCCGATGCGGCCTTGAAACCGATTGCTGCGAAACAGATGGCGACAAAAGCAAACACCGGACCACCAATGGTGGACATGAACATGCCGACGGCGGCGATCACCAGCGTGACAGCGACCCAGGCCTGTTGGTGCTTGAAGCGTGCCGCCAGTGCGGCAAAGCCGTACATGGCCACAATCGAGATGATCCACGGCACCGAGTTGAACAGGCCGACCTCAAAGTCGCTGAAACTGCCCATCTTGCGGATCATGCTTGGCAGCCAGAAGGTAGCCCCGTAAATGGTCAGCGCCACCGAAAAGTAGATGAAGCAGAACAGCAGGATCTGCCGGTCCGCCAGCAAGCGGAACACCGACGGCCTGACGGTTTGAGTTGCTTCGCGCAGACGTTGCTCTTCGGCTATGGCGGTGCTGAGTGCGGCTTTTTCTTCGTCGCTCAGCCAGGTGGCTTCATGCGGGTGTGATTGCAGCCAGAACCAGACGAATCCACACAGCACTATGGAAGCGAAGCCCTCGATCAGGAACATCCACTGCCAGCCGTGCAGACTCAGGCCTTCGATGCCCAGCAGAGCGCCGGACACCGGGCCGGAAATCACCGAGGCGATTGCCGAGCCACTGAGAAACAGCGCCATGGCCTTGCCGCGATCGCTGGAAGGCAACCATTGGGTGAAGTAATAGATGATGCCGGGAAAGAAGCCAGCTTCGGCGGCACCCAGAATGAAACGCAGCACGTAGAAACTGGTTTCACCCTGAACGAACGCCATGGCCATCGCGGCCGCGCCCCAGGTGAACATGATGCGGGTCAGCCAGGCACGGGCACCGTAGCGCTGCAACAGCATGTTGGAAGGCACTTCGAACAGTGCGTAGCCGACAAAGAACAATCCGGCGCCCAGCCCGTAGGCCGCCGCACCGATGCCCAGATCGGATTCCAGATGGCTGCGTACAAAACCGATATTGACCCGGTCTATGTAATTGACGATGAACATCACCACAAACAGCGGCAATACGTGGCGTTTCACCTTGGAGGCCGCACGGGCAAGCACCGTGGGGTCCGTAGTGCCAGAGACGGTATTCAAGAGGCGACTCCCATTCATTGTTTTTTTGGGGATGAGTCGATCATGAGGGGGTGTATTATTCCCGTCCAATCCAGTTAGTGACTTGATTGATACCGGGAGTGGATCAATGTTCGAGCTTTCTCAGCTGCGCTGCTTCACCACGGTGGCCACGGAACTCAATTTCCGGCGCGCCGCCGAACGGCTCAACATGACCCAGCCGCCGCTGAGCCGGCAAATCCAGATACTCGAGCACAATCTCGGTGTCGAGCTGTTCACGCGCAGCACCCGCAGTGTGGCCCTGACCGCAGCGGGCAGGGCGTTCTTCATTGAAGCGCAGACCTTGCTGGAGCGTGCGCAGCAGGCAGCCATCTCCGCGCGGCGCTTTGCCGAAGGCGATATTGGTTCGGTGACCATCAGTTTTGTCGGCAGCGCGGTGTACGAATTTCTGCCCCGAGTGATCGCCGAGGCGCGGCTGAAGCAGCCACAGGTGAAGATTTCCCTGACTGAAATGAACACCTATCAGCAGCACGAAGCACTCAGGGCGCGACGCATTGATCTGGGTATCGTGCGAGCGCCGCTGTTTCAGCCGGGCTACGAGAGCGAATGCCTGGTGCGAGAGCCATTCGTGCTGGCGGTGCCGGGCAATCATCGGCTGGCTCACGCTGATTCAGTTACGGTGGCTGATCTGGAGGGCGCGCCATTTCTGATGTATTCGCACTCGGCGTACCCACCGTTCAACGAACTGCTGACTGGTATGTTTCGTTCCGCACGAGTTGCCCCGGAATATGTCCAATGGCTTGGGTCGTCACTGACTATTCTGGCGCTGGTCAACGCCGGTATGGGCCTGGCACTGGTACCGCGCTGTGCGACCAATGTGGTGTTCAAGGACGTCGTTTTTCGTGACATTGATCTGGGCGAGGGCGTGCAGAGCGAGTTGCATCTGGTCTGGCGTGCCGATAATGACAATCCGGCGTCCCGGATGCTGCTCAAGGCCATTCGCGCGGCTGTCAGGGCGGATGAAAATTGACGCGAAAAACCTTGCAGTGCGTTGGCATCAACTATCATTCATTCAGTCGATAGTCATCATCAAGCAAGGCAAGTTCTGTTTTTCCGGCAAAGGAGGAGGATGGCGCCATAGCCACCTGCTCCAAAGGGAGACGACGCGATGAGAATGTTTAACCTGTTGACGTTTGCTGCTGTGCTAAGCACCAGCATGATGCTCACTGCGCCAGCCAATGCTGCCGTCTCGTCAGTCTCTACGGTCTCCGAACAGTCTTGCCATTTCATGCCGGTGGCCGACAGCGCCTCCAGTCTGCAACACACTCAGTCAGTGGGCGTGTTGTATAGCGAAAACACCGTCAGTAACCTCCAGTACCTGAACAACTATCACTCGGTAGCACTCAGGAGCGGACAGAACGGCGCGCTCGATTCGCGCATCCGCAATGCATTCATCAGCAGTTCGGACCCGAAACTCGCAACCGACTGGCTGGTGGGCTCATTGCAGAAAGAGTTCGCTTCGGTGACCGTTTACGACAACCTCGACGCGCTGATGAAAGCGCGCCCCGACGTGGTGGTGATGCTTGACACCTATAACCGCCTGGTAAGCAAGCGCAATAGTCAGGTCGAAGCGCGGTTCATGGCCCGGTTTTATGACACCAATCTGCAATACATCGGCAAGGCAGAAGGTGAGGTGGTCAAGGAGATGACCTCGGTCTGGGTGCAGGGCAAAGCTGCTCCGGAAATTGCCGCACAGATTGACCAGCAGCGTGAGCTGCAGGTCAATGCGCTGAAACAATTCGATGCGTCGCTCAAGGCGCTGGTCATGCAGGCCGACCGCGCTCAGGTGGCGGCGAACTGAGCCAAGGTCATGCCTGGTTCAAACCTGGTTGTTGATGACCTGAGCAAAGTTCTTGCTGAACGCGAACTGCGACACACCCTGCACGGATGTGATGGTTCGTGAACCGCTGCCTTGTAGTTGTATCTGTCCGCAGTGATTGTCCTGCGGCGTGATGTTCGTATTTACGGACAGAAACTGCTCATCAACTTTCGTCGCTTCAATGCCGCCTGCCATCAGCATGGTTGCCAGCGGATCGAATATCGGTACCGGGTAACCTTCGGCGTGCGTGCCTGATTTGGTTTCAAGCACTTGCCTGACCAGCGTGGCGACAGGGTCGCTCGCCGTAATCTTTTGCGAGTAGCTGGCGTCGAGAATGACCTGGTTGCAGACGTCCAGCGGAACCAGGGTCAACGGCAGGCTCGACTGAAAAACGGTATTGGCCGCGACAGGATCGACGAACACATTCCATTCTGCATAGTGGTTACTGCTGTAGGCCTCACCCTGATCCCACTCCTTTTGAGCGCCGTTCAAGGCGGCGACGTTGCCGTCAACATAGACAGCGCCCGCCATGGCGACAATCTGCTCGATCATCTGGAAGTCTGCGGGCTGATTACTCAGTGAAAGCATCTTCGCAATATTGGTAAAGCCACCCAGTGAAAGAACAGTGATTTTATCCTGGCTGTTCTTCACGGTCTGATACATGAACTCCCACGCGGGAAGGTTTGATAACGCCGGCAAGGCAGCCGGATTGAGCGTTCCCAGAAGGCCCATGATGTCATTCATATCGTTTTTGAATGGTTGAGGAAACCGGTTGTCGTACTCAAGTGGTGTATCGGTGCCTTTTGCCACAACAGTACTGAGACGGTTGCCAATGCCCAGTAAATGCTGCGCGATGATGACGCCCCAGCCGAGATCCGTTTCGCCACATCCAGTGACCGTGATACCGACTATGTCGATGTCCGGTCTTTTCATCAGGTAGGCGATGGACAGTACGTCGTCCCAGCCCATGTCCGTATCGATAATGACTTTCCTGTTCATGGTAATGCTCCCTGCCCATAGGGGACGATTGAAAAGAGGAGTTTGCAAGCGTTCTGGATATACCCGAGCACCTGCTCGAAAAGGGTATCGCCTGTTTATTTCCATTAAACCGACGCATGGATCGGTTTTACCGTAAAGAATTAATCACACCTGCCGAGAGCATGACAAGTGGGCCGATCATTAATTGGCTCACATGATGAGCAGCAAGCCACGTGTGCTTTGACTGTAGTGACAGAGAAGCCTTGCGATGCTGAAAAAACTAGTGAGTGCCTTGCGCACCGTGATGTCTGTACCCGCTGATAATCCCAGGCTGTTGCAGGCCCAATACGTTGCGCTGTCCCGACAGCTGCCATTGATGTATTTCGTGCTGCTGGTCAACACCTGGGCGTTGGCATTCACCCATTGGGCAACTGCTCCGATGTGGCTGACCCTGCTGGTTCCGGCGCTGCTCACTATTGTTTGCGCTATTCGTGCGCGCAAGTGGCTGCTCACGGTAAACCGGCCGCCACCCGCGCCAACCACCATTCTGGCGACGCTGCGCGGGACCAACGGACTGGCAGGCGTGATCGCTGCCGGTTTCGCCGCCTGGTCGCTGTCGCTTTATCCCTATGGCGATGCCTATGCCCAGGCGCACGTGGCATTTTTCATGGGCATCACCGTGATTGTCTGCATCTTCTGCATGATGCACTTGCGGCCTGCGGCGTTGACCACTGCAGTTGTGGTCAACACTGCGTTTGTTATTTTTTTCGCGTCGACGCACAACATTACTTTCATCGCCACAGCAGTGAACATCGTGCTGGTGTCGATTGGCATGCTGATCATTCTTCAGTATCAATACCGCGATTTCACCAGCCTGGTGAATGTGCAGATAAGAACCGAGCAACTGAGCAATGAGAACCTTCTGCTGGCCAATCAGGACAGTTTGACGGGGCTGCCCAACCGCCGACAGTTCTTTCAGACACTGGACACGGCCATGCAGGAGGCGCTGGCGCAGCAAACCGGGCTGGCGGTCGGGGTGCTGGATCTGGACGGGTTCAAGCCAGTCAATGACCTGTATGGGCATCGTACCGGCGACCGCCTGCTGATGCTGGTAGCCGAACGCCTGACCAGTGCCTCCAGCGATACAGTGCATGTGTCGCGACTGGGCGGTGACGAGTTCGCTCTGGTTATCAAGGGTGATATCAGCAACGACGCATTGCTGGCGTTTGGTAAACACCTGTGTGAACTCATGCATGAAAGCTTCGAGCTGTCGGACATGCCCATCCAGATTGGCGCAACTCTGGGGTTCGCTACGTTCCCGGCCACCGCAGACAATGCCACCCAACTGTTCGAGTTTGCCGACTACGCGCTTTATCAGGGCAAAAACCATAATCCCGGAACTACCTGCCTGTTCTCCGCCAGCCACCGCGAGCAGTTGCACGCCGATGGCGTAACCGAGCAGGCATTGCGGCGCGCCAATCTGGAGACCGAGTTCTACGTGCTGTTTCAGCCGATCATTGAAAGCTGCACACGCGAAACGGTGGCTTTCGAGGCTCTGGCCCGCTGGAAAAGTCCGGAACTGGGCTCGGTATCGCCTGCGCATTTCATTCCGATTGCCGAGCGAATCGGCATGATCAACAAGCTCACCGCACCCTTGTTGACTCATGCATTGAAGAGGGCCTTGTCATGGCCGGCGCCCATCAGACTGTCGTTCAACCTGTCGGCGCACGACTGCGCGACCTGGGAAAGTGTCAGTACCATTGTCGAGATCATCGAAAACAGCGGTTTCGATGCCTCACGGCTCGATCTGGAAATCACCGAAACGGCGGTCATGCAGGACATTGCCCAGGTACAGCAGGCTATTGCACAGTTCCGGCAACTGGGTTGCGGTATCTCGCTGGATGATTTCGGCACCGGGTACTCCAGCCTCAGTCAGTTGCACGCGCTGGCGCTGACCAAGCTGAAGATTGACCGCAGCTTTGTAACCGGTGTGCATGACAATCCGGCGAGCTACAAGATCGTGAAATCGCTGGTTGCCTTGAGTCTGGACATGTCTCTTGGCTGCGTGATTGAAGGCGTCGAGACGCAGGATGAGCTGAATGCACTGACCAGCCTTGGGTGCACGATGGTGCAGGGTTATTTCTACAGTCCACCGATCAGTTTTGAACAAACCCTGGTGTGGATCGAAACGCCGGATGAAGAGCGCACCTTCGGTTATGCAGCTTCGTGCCGGATCTGATCGACTGCGCTTGAACCATTCCCCTGTGTACGTGGAGTAAGATGCGTTTTTCGATCTCCACGGAATCCTGTCAATGAGCAAACCCGGGCAGACCATTCTTGTTGCGTTGCGCAAGATGATTGCGTCAGGCGAGCTGGCGGCCGGCGAGCGCTTGATGGAAGTGCCGACCGCCGAGCTGTTCGGCGTGTCGCGCATGCCGGTGCGTATGGCGTTTCGTACCCTGGAACAGGAAGGCCTGCTGGTGCCCTTTGGCGGGCGCGGTTTTCAGGTGCGCTCGATCACGCCGATGGAAATCGCCGGTGCGGTCGACGTGCGCGGTGTTCTGGAAGGGCTGGCGGCGCGGCAGATGGCCGAACGTGGCTTGACGCAGGAGGCGCGGGACGAGCTTGAAGCCTGCCTGGTGCAGGGTGATGCCTTGTTCGAAAAGGGTTACGTCACTGAAGATGATCTTGAGGTCTATCACGACATGAACATGCGCCTGCATCGAGTGATCGTCGCCGGCAGCGGGAACCGCGCCATTGCCGATGCGTTGGCGCGCAACGACCATCTGCCTTTTGCCTCGGTGACGGCGTTGGCAGTGGATCGCGATAACCTGATTCGCGAATATCGGCGCTTCAATTTCGCCCACATGCAGCATCACGCGGTGGTGGATGCGTTAGTGAGCGGGCAGGGCGCTCGTGCCGAGGCGATCATGCGTGAGCATGCCAATGCGACCCTGCGCTATGCGGAGATTTTCGGTGCCGGCGTGAACGAGCGCATGAAGGTCATTCAGCGCTCGGACTGATCAGATGTCGAGCACCAGCAATGGGGTTTTCGAGCGTGAGCAGCATGGCGTGAACTGATCGTTGAGCGCCTGCTCGTCTTCAGTCAGAAACAAATCCCGATGATCCGGAATGCCCTTGAGGACGCGCGTCAGGCATGTGCCACACACACCTTGTTCGCACGAAAGCGGAATATCGATGCCGTGGCTTTCGAGCACCTGAGCGACCGTCTTGTTGGCAGGAACGGCAATCACCTGACCGGTGCTGGCGATCTCGATGGAAAAGCTGCCGTCGTTGCTGGTGTCCACCGGCGCTGCGGAAAAGTACTCCCGGTGCAGATTGTCTTCAAGCCAGCCGGCAGCACGGGCGCTGTCGAGGATGTGTTGCATGAAGCCACCCGGTCCGCACACATACAAATGGGTATCGGGATGGGGCTGGGCGAGCACATTGGCGGCATCCAGCGCGGTAGCGGGCTGTTCATCAAGGTGCAGTGTGACCCGGTCGGCAAACGGCGAGTGCTTGAGGCGCTCAATAAAGGCGCCGCGCTCGACGGAACGAACACAGTAGTGCAGCTCGAAATCGGCACCGTCCAGCGCAAGTTGTTCAGCCATGCACAGAATGGGTGTGATGCCGATGCCGCCGCCAAACAGAAGCGTGCGACGGCTGTTCCCGGCCAGGGGAAACAGGTTGCGTGGCTCGCTGATGCGCAAGTGCGCGCCTGACTGAATCTGCTCATGCAGGCTGCGCGACCCGCCGCGTGAAGCCGGATCGTTGAGGACGCCAATCAGATAGCGATGACGCTCGTTCGGTGCGTTGCACAGCGAATACTGGCGGATCAGCCCGTCAGGCAAGTGCACGTCGATGTGCGCGCCTGCCGTGAAGGGCGGCAGCAGCTCGCCATCGGCTCGCACCAGCTCGAAACTGCAGATATCCAGCGCTTCATCGTTACGTGATAACACGGTCACGTCGATCATGGTATGTCCTCGGGTGACCGCAGCAAGGGTCACTTCTGATTGTTTTCAACGCATTCGGGCTGGCAGCAGGCAGTCATTTAGTGGCCATTACGGGAATCTGTTCAGCCGTGCTGGCCCGTTCGGCAGCAATCAGGCGTTCCAGAATCTTGCGCGACTGCACGCCGCCGGCGTCGATGTTGAGCTTGAGCAGATTGCGTTGCGGGTGCTGAAGCAGGTTCTGTTGCTGGCGCTCAAGCATTTCCAGGTCCTCGCTGAAGATCTTGCGCTGACCCTCGCGGATGGTGGCCGTCAGCTGTTCGTCAGCCGGGTTGAAGTTGCGCGCCATGCCCCAGAAGTACCAGATCGAGGTGTCGGTCTCCGGCGTGATGAAGTCGACAACGATGCTCGATGCCTTGAACTCGTGGGGCGCGTGATAGCCACCTTTGCCCGCGTGGGCTACGCCTACCTCGATCAGTACATGGCTGGGCGGGGTGAAGCGGCAGATCTGCCAGCGATCGACTGGCACGTCATCGGCCAGGTTGTTGCCACGCAGCGCCATCTGCCAGAACGGCGGCGGCATGATGTTTTCCATGTGGCGTGCGGTAATGACTTCCTCGCCTTCGACCGTCGTGACAGGTGCCGCTTCGTCGATTTCCTTCTGACCGATGCTCGACGCATGCACGTAGGTTTCGTGGGTGAGGTCCATCAGGTTGTCAATCATCAGGCGGTAGTCGCACTGAATATGAAACAGGCCGCCACCGTAGGCCCATTCGTCGCTGACCGCCCACTCCAGATGATGGATGAGCGCCGGATCGGCCTTTTCCCGGTCGCCAGGCCAGACCCATATGAAGCCGTAGCGCTCGACCGCGGCGAAGGTCTTGTTGCAGGGGAAGCCTCGAACACGCTGGCCGGGCATCGCGGCGGTCTTGCCATCGCCGCCCATCACCAGCCCGTGATAACCGCATACCAGTTGGCCGTTCTCGACATAACCCAGCGACAGCGGGGCACCGCGGTGCGGGCAGAAATCTTCTACGGCGACAACCTGCTGGTTCTGGTCGCGAAAGAAGACCATCTTTTCGTTGCAGATTTGCCGACCCAGAGGCTTGTCGGCGACTTCATCTGCTGTACAGGCGACGTACCACGCATTCTTCGGGTGCATGACGGTTCTCCACGGTTCGATTATTGGTCTTATGGATCCACAGAATGAATCATGTTGTTTTCCTCGTGATTATTAATGCCACAGGATCAAGATTAATCCAATGATTAATTTGATTAACTATTATTTAATGGATCCACAGACTGGTCATCAAACGGGTCTGGACGCCAGCAATGCTGCTCGCAGACGGGGGGCGAGTGCTTCCAGAAGGGTCTGCACAGAGCGCAATGCCCGGCAGTCGGGACGCGTCAGTAGCCACAGATCGGTGCTGCACCCCTGCAGTGGTTCACTCAACCTTTCCACTGAGCCAAGGCCCTGAACCGTGAAATCGGTCAAGGCCGCCACGCCCAGACCGGCAGCGACCAGTTGAGAGACCGCCGACATGTTGCTGCAGCGATAGCGTGGGCTCACCGCCGGGAATGCCTGTTTACGCCAGATCACCGAAGGGTGGTCGGGCATTGAGTCGTCCGGGCTGATCCAGGGAATTGAGGCAGGGCTGTGTGTCAGCGCATCGCGGTATTCGGGGCGGCCACAAATGAAGTAGTCCGCGCTGCCCAGGCATCGTCCGATCAGGTGTTCGGGCGGGGTATTGGTCAGGCGCAGCGCGATGTCGGCATCACGACGGCTGAGGTTGGCAAACGCGTTGGAGGTGGCCAGTTCCAGCGTGAGGGCAGGGTACTGCGGCATGAAGTCCGCGAGCGTTGGTAACAGCAGGCTGTGCAAGACCGCGTCAGTGCACGTCAGGCGTACCGTACCGCTGACCACCTGTTCGCCTTGCTGCAAGGCGATGCGGGCAGCGGCGAGTGCCTGTTCGGCGTGTTCCGCCTGCTCGGCCATGGCCTGGGCAGTATCCGTCGGAATGTAGCCGCGTCGGTTCTTTTCAAACAGCGCAGCTCCGAGGGCTGACTCCAGACGTCGGATCGAGCGGAACACTGTCGAAATATCAACGTGCAGCAGATCTGCAGCACGCGCCAGGGTCCGTCCGCGTACCAGCGCCAATACCAGAGAAAGATCGGCATGGGTGATTTCATATTGCATCGCTGCATTGTTCCTTTGCCTGAATGCCTATGTTTGTTGCGTAGATGACTATCCTAGACTGGTTTTATCCCGGCTGGATAGCGTCATATCGACGTGCTGGCTCACCAGATTTACAAGGACTCAACGTATGTCACGATCTCCCTTGATCGGCGTTACTGCCTGCCGTCAGCAGTTGGGCAAGTATTCCTCCCATACCGCAGGCGATAAATATGTCGAAGCGGCGGCGTTTGCGGGTGTCCCGGTCATTCTGCCCGCGCTCGACGTGCCCACCGAGCCTGCGCAGTTGCTGGCCTCACTGGACGGTTTGCTGTTTACCGGCTCGCCGTCCAATGTCGAGCCGCATCATTACAACGGCCCGGCGAGCGTGGAAGGCACTGCCCACGACGTGTTTCGGGATCGCACGACATTACCGCTGCTCAGGGCCGCCATCGCCCAGGGTGTGCCGGTGTTATGCATCTGCCGTGGTTTTCAGGAGCTGAATGTTGCACTGGGCGGCAGCCTGCATCAGCGGGTCCAGGAATTGCCCGGTTATCTGGATCACCGTGAGCCGCAAAGCGATGTGCTGGTCGTGCAGTACGCGCCGCAACACCCGGTGCAGGTGCAATCTGGCGGGTTGCTGGAGGCGCTCGGGCTGGCGCCGGGGTTCGAGGTCAATAGCCTGCACAGTCAGGGTATCGATCGTCTGGCATCGGATCTGCGCGCGGAAGCACTGGCACCCGACGGTCTGGTGGAAGCGGTTTCCCTGCCCGGTGCGCCAGGCTTTGTGCTGGGCGTGCAGTGGCACCCGGAATGGGAGTTCATGAACAACCCTGTGTCGCTGAGCCTGTTCACGGCATTCCGTGAAGCCTGCCTGGCGTATGCCCGGAACCGTCAGGGCAGGTAGTGCGATGAGCTGCTGAGTGTTGCTGGCAAACGTGATTTAATATCCGGCTTTGCGGCCTTGGGCGATGGACAATCCATTCCTTCTGGGCTTTGCTTCACTCATCGGATATCTTTCGCATAAGGCCATTATGGATACGGGAGCACGACTCAAACTGGTGCGTGAAAGCTACAAGCTGTCACAACGTGAACTCGCCAGACGCAGTGGTGTGACCAATGCCACGATTTCCCTGATTGAGCAAAATCGTGTCAGCCCCTCTATCAGCTCGTTGAAGAAGCTGCTTGAAGGCATCCCCATGACGCTTGCGGATTTCTTCACCTTCGACCAGCCACCGGGGCAGGATCAGTATGTATTCCGCGCCGGTGACCAGCCTGACCTGGGGCGTAACGGTGTTCGCCTGCTGCTGGTCGGCGCAACCCTGCCGAGCCGCCAGATGCGTTTTCTTCGCGAGCAGTACGCGCCGGGCGCAGACTCGGGTGAAGAGCCCATCGTCCACAGCGAAGGCGAGGAGTGCGGGTTGGTGACGCGCGGCACCGTGGAGCTGACCATTGATGGGCAGGTCAATATTCTCGGTCCCGGGGACGGTTATTACTTCCCGACCACCTTACCGCACCGCTTCCGCAACATCGGCCAGGACGAGGCCGAGATCATCAGTTCCAACACGCCCGCCAATTTTTAGCGCACAGCGCCTGCAACGACGATAATTTCCGGCCGCCTGGCACCTCTGGCTGCACCTCAACTGACCAGAGCTGTCGGCATATAACCCTGGGGGTTCATGCACTGCCAGCGCCAGGCGTCAGTGAGCATTGAATCAAGGTTGAACCTGGCGCGCCAATCCAGCTCACGCAATGCTTTCCCCGGATCCGACCAGCACACCGCAATGTCTCCGGTCCGGCGCGGCTGAAAGATCAACGGCACGGTTTTGCCGGAGATACGTTCGAAAGCGTGCACCACCTCGAGGACTGAATAACCCTGCCCAGTCCCCAGATTCCAGACGGATACGCCTTTTTGGCCGCGTATTCTGTCCAGCGCCTTCAAGTGGCCCTCGGCCAGATCCATTACGTGAAGGTAATCACGCACACCTGTGCCGTCCGGCGTCGGGTAGTCGGTGCCAAAAATGTGCAGGGCAGGGCGTCTTCGATTCGCGACCTGCAGCAGGAAGGGCAGCAGGTTATTAGGCGTGTTGCAGGGCGACTCGCCCAGCAGGCCGGACGGATGGGCGCCAATGGGATTGAAGTAGCGCAGCAGCCCGATGGACCAGCGTGGATCCGAGCGGGCGACGCTTTTCATCACATGCTCGGCCATCAGTTTGGAATGCCCGTAAGGATTGGTCGGCAAACCCAGTGGGCAGTTCTCGTCCAGCGGCATTTGCTCACGGTCGCCGTATACAGTCGCTGATGAGCTGAACAACAGGTTGAACACGCCTGCCTGCTCCATCGCCTGACACAGGTTTACGCTGCCACTCACGTTGGTCTCGAAATAGCGCAACGGCTCTCTGACGCTTTCGCCCACCGCCTTGAGCCCGCCGCAATGCACCACAGCTTTCACTGGGTGGCGAGCGAATAGCCGGTTCAACGTCGCTTTGCTGCGTACATCGCCGTGGATGAACTCCACCTGTCGCCCACTGAGTGTCTCCACCCGGCTCAATGTCTCTCGTGAGCTGTTGCACAAGTTATCAAGCACCACGACATCGTGGCCCTCTTCAAGCAATTCAAGCGCAACGTGAGCGCCAATGTATCCCGCACCACCGGTAACCAGAATCATGATTATCCTTCCTGGATGTTCGCCGCCTCGGCAAGAGGCGTGCTGAGGGCTCGGCGTCGTGACCTTTATCAACAGGACGACAGAGGAGCCTTGCTTGCGAAAATCAGGACCAGACCACCGCGTGGGGAAAACGTACCGCAGGTGCCAAAAAACATTCGCTCAAGACTAGGGGCGTATTTGTTCCGCCGAGTTCAACGGTTCATTCCCGACGGCACATACCCTTTATCGGAATCAGCGAACAGCGGCCCGGGCGCATGCTCGAAACTGATGAGAATATCTATAGTTGTTCCATGCACGTGATTGTTCCATGCATGCAACAGCCGCCAACGCACATCCTCATCATGAATGCCGTCGAAGTTCAGCCCTTTTCAGAGCCCTTCAGTTTCATCCAGGACTTTTTAGAAAAAAGGGAGACTTCATGAACGGTGTCCAGAAAATCCAATCCGCAAGGTCAGCTTCAGCCAGAGTCGAGGCAGCCGTCAGACCGCTGCTGCTGTGCCTGTCCCACCTCAGGTGGGGGTTTGTGTACCAGCGTCCGCAGCACATCATGTCGCGCATGGCGCAGGATTATCGGGTGTTGTTTCTAGAGGAGCCTGTTTTTTCAGACTCGCCTCGCATCTGGCTTGAGTCACTGCCGCAAGCATGCGGTGTCACCGTATTGGTGCCGCACCTGCCTTCGCAGATGCAGCCTGACCAAGTGATCACTGCACAGCGCACGTTGCTGGATGGTTTTATGGATGCGCAACAATTTGGGGAGCTGCTGTTGTGGTATTTCACCCCGATGGCCCTGGCGTTTACCGACCACCTGCGCGCGCAAGTGACGATCTTCGATTGCATGGACGAGCTGTCTGCGTTCAAAGGTGCGCCGCCAGAGCTCGTCGAGCAGGAGCAAGCGTTGATGAAGCGCGCAGATGTTGTCTTTACCGGCGGCTTCAGCCTCTGGGAGGCCAAGCGCCTACAGCATGCAAATGCACACTCCATGCCCAGCAGCGTCGATATCGGGCATTTTGCAGCCGCTCGCAACATGCTTGCCGCCCCGAAGGATCAACACTGCATCCCCCACCCAAGGCTAGGCTATTTTGGCGTCATTGATGAGCGTTTCGATATTGAACTGATTCGAGAAGTGGCGGAATCACAGCCCACATGGCAAATCATTTTGATCGGTCCTGTGGTGAAAATCGATCCGGCAACCCTGCCGCGCATGGCCAACGTTCATTATCTGGGCAGCAAGCCTTATGACGATTTACCTGCCTATCTGTCTGGCTGGGATGTCGCATTGATGCCGTTTGCCCTGAACGATTCCACACGCTTTATCAGCCCGACCAAGACGCCGGAGTACCTGGCTGGCGGTCGTCCAGTGGTATCAACCCGGATTGCCGACGTTGTCAGAACTTACGGTGAGTCCGGAGTCGTCGCAATTGCCGATGATGCTGACGCGTTTGTGCGCGCGATTCGCGAAGCTCTGGCGCATAAGGATCCTGCTGATTTTCTGCGTAAGGTTGACGCAGTGCTGGCCGGTGAGTCCTGGGACAACACGTGCGCTGCCATGAAGGCGCAAATCGGCCTGGTAACGACTGGGGAGCAAACCCAATGCCTCGGATAAATCCTCAATCAGCCGCGTTTGCAGAGACACACTATGATTTCCTTATCGTCGGTGCAGGTTTTGCGGGAAGTGTAGTGGCGGAAAGGCTGGCAGCCGGATTGGGTAAACGTGTTTTGCTGATCGACCGACGTCCACACATTGCGGGTAACGCTTACGATCACCTGGACAGCGCCGGGGTGTTGGTCCATCAATACGGGCCGCATATCTTCCACACCAATGCCGAACGCATTGTGGAATACCTATCGCGATTTACCGAATGGCGCGACTACCAACACCGTGTGCTCGCCAGTGTGGACGGTCAATTGCTGCCTATTCCGATCAACCTCGATACGCTCAACAGCTTGTACGGTTTGCAGATGAATGAGCAACAAGCCGAAGCCTTTCTCGCCAGCCGGGCCGAGCCGGTAGAGATGATAAGAACCTCCGAAGACGTTGTGATCAATCAAGTAGGCCGGGAGTTGTACGAGAAGTTTTTCCGTGGCTACACCCGCAAGCAATGGGGGCTGGACCCGTCGCAACTGGACAGGTCGGTCACCTCTCGAGTGCCTACCCGTACCACTTCGGACAGTCGCTACTTCACGGATACCTTTCAGAAAATGCCGCTGCATGGCTATACGCACATGTTTGACCGGATGCTCGATCACCCGCTTATCGACGTGGCGCTGGGGGTCAACTTTGCCGATGTACGCGGGGCCTTGCAGTATCGGCACCTGATCTACTGCGGGCCAATCGATGAATACTTCGATTATTGCTATGGCCGTCTTCCATATCGGTCCTTGCGTTTCGAGCACAAAACCGTTGATCAGGCACAGTTTCAATCCGTGGCCGTGGTCAACTACCCGGATGAGGCCATTGCTCATACGCGAATCACAGAATACAAGCACCTCACCGGTCAACGGCATGCCAGGACCAGTATCAGCTATGAGTTCCCGAGTGCCGAGGGCGACCCTTACTACCCCATTCCGCGACCGGAAAACACTGAGTTGTACAAGCGTTACAAGGCGTTGGCCGATCAGTCGGATGAGGTGACTTTCCTTGGGCGGCTTGGTACTTACAAGTATTACAACATGGACCAGGTTGTCGGTCAGGCATTGGCGCTGTTCCAGCGGCTGGCCCATGAGTTGCCGGAGCAGATTGCCGAACCGATTGAACAGCCTGCGCGAGGCTGAGCATGGGTCGTCTGTTCGACAGCTTCTTCATAGGCGGATTCGAGTGTGCCAGCCATCGACGACTCGACGGCGTGCGACTCGATCTGCTTCACTCAACCGGTCACGACCGTTGGGCACCCGAAGATTTTGCCGCAATGGCGACGCACGGAATACGTACCGTGCGTGACGGTTTGCGCTGGCACCTGATTGAAACCAGCCCGAACTGTTACGACTGGAGCAGTTTTCTGCCCATGTTACGAGCCGCGCGGCGTCAGGGCACTCAGGTGATCTGGGATTTATGCCATTACGGTTATCCTGATGACCTGGATATCTGGCGTCCGGAGTTTGTCGAGCGCTTTGCGCGTTTTGCCGCTGCGGTGGCTCAGGTAGTCAAAGACGAAGGGGAGACCGCCCCCTTTTATTCGCCAATCAATGAAATTTCGTTCTGGAGCTGGGCGGGAGGTGAAGTTGCTTATTTCAACCCCGGTAGTCAGCAGCGCGGCATGGAACTCAAACAGCAACTGGTCCGGGCCAGCATTGCGGCGATAGAGGCGATACGCGCAATAGAGCCCGGCGCGCGTTTTATTCAGGCCGAGCCATTGATTCACGTCGTACCGGCTACGCGCGGTAGTGCGGAGAAAGCGGCAGCAGAGTGCTATCGGCAGGCGCAGTTTGAAGCCTGGGATCTTTTATCCGGGCGTCAATGGCCTGGGCTGGGCGGCCGCCCCGAGTATCTGGATGTGTTGGGCGTCAACTTCTACCCACATAACCAATGGCAGTTCAACGGTCGAAAGCTCACCCAGGACGACCCGCAATACAGGCCATTTCAGGGCATGTTGAGCGAGCTGCATACGCGGTACGCAAGACCGCTATTGATTTCTGAAACCGGTGCCGAAGACGTACAGCGTCTGCCCTGGTTCAATTACATCTGTGCCGAGGTCAGTAAGGCTGTCAGGGCAGGCTTACCTGTG
The DNA here is from genome assembly GCF_020917325.1 of Pseudomonas savastanoi. Taxonomy (NCBI): domain Bacteria; kingdom Pseudomonadati; phylum Pseudomonadota; class Gammaproteobacteria; order Pseudomonadales; family Pseudomonadaceae; genus Pseudomonas; species Pseudomonas savastanoi. The sequence continues at coordinate 3,149,403 of NZ_CP076652.1, read as the reverse complement.
GAAGGTATCTGCTGGTACCCCATTCTCGATTATCCGGGCTGGGACGACGCCCGATACTGCCCGACGGGCCTGTTGGGTTATGCAGACGGGCAGGGTAAGCGGGCCGCCTTTCACCCTTTGCAGGTGGCGTTACGCGAGAGTGCGAGTGAATTTGCGGCTCTTATTCGACAAAAGGACGAAAAATCCGCTTTCCAAGTGAACGCTTTTTGAGTGCTTAGCCCCTCATATGAATATAATTCGTTTTTTGCCCAAAACCTGAGAACCCTTTCGAGGCTCCACCAGTCCTAGCCTTGAGAACATTTATTAAACCCAACCAATATGTGTGGAGTTTCTGGAGTGTCGGAAGAAAAAGCCCGTGTCGACAATGCTGCAACGGGAGATATCCAGCATCAGGGAAAAGATATCTTTTTTGCGGCGGTGGAAACGACACGTATGCCGATGATCGTGACGGACCCCAACCGTGCGGACAACCCGATCATTTTTTCCAACCGCGCGTTTCTGGAAATGACGGGCTATTCGTCAGAAGAAATCATCGGTACCAACTGCCGATTTCTTCAGGGGCCGGAAACGGATCGGGCCGTGGTGCAGTCCATTCGTGAAGCGATTGACGAGCGCGTCGATATCTCTACCGAAATTCTTAACTATCGCAAGGACGGTTCTACCTTCTGGAATGCCTTGTTTATTTCTCCGGTTTATAACGATGCCGGAGACCTGATCTATTTCTTTGCGTCGCAACTGGATATCAGTCGACGTCGGGATGCTGAAGAAGCCCTGCGTCAGGCGCAGAAAATGGAAGCTCTGGGGCAGCTTACCGGAGGCATCGCTCATGACTTCAATAACCTGCTTCAAGTCATGGGCGGCTATATTGATTTGATCGGCAGCGCTGCTGAGAAACCCACTATCGATGTGCAGCGTGTCCAGCGCAGCGTTTATCACGCCAAGTCTGCTGTCGAACGCGCGAGTACGCTGACCAAGCAATTACTGGCATTTGCCCGTAAACAGAAGCTGCAGGGACGAGTGCTCAACCTCAATGGTCTGGTTTCCAGCACAGAGCCCTTGATCGAGCGTACGTTCGGGCCGCATGTGACGATCGAAACCGATCTGGACCCGGCCTTGAAAAACTGCCGTATCGACCCGACCCAGGCAGAAGTTGCCCTGCTGAACATCTTCATCAACGCCAGGGATGCGCTGATTGGCAGGCCTGACCCGAAAATATCCATTGAAACCCGCAATCTGGTCGTCGATGAGTTGGCCAACATGTCTCATGACGGCTTGCTGCCTGGTCGCTACGTCAGTATTGCCATAACGGACAATGGCATTGGCATGCCATCGAGTATTCGTGACCGTGTGATGGACCCGTTTTTTACCACCAAGGAAGAGGGCAAGGGTTCAGGGCTCGGTCTTTCGATGGTCTATGGCTTTGCCAAACAGTCGGGCGGCGCGGCGCGGATCTATACCGAAGAAGGTATTGGCACAACGCTGCGCCTGTATTTTCCGGTAGACGAGGCAATGCTGACCCACTCGGAGCCACCAAAAGCTGTCGACAGACGCATTGGCAGCTGCGAGCGGATTCTGATTGTCGAGGACCGGCCTGACGTCGCCGAGCTGGCGAAGATGGTGCTGGATGACTACGGCTATGTCTGCGAAATCGTACTCAACGCTCGCGAAGCACTGAAGAAATTCGAATCCGGCAGCAGGTATGACCTGCTGTTCACTGACCTGATCATGCCGGGCGGCATGAACGGTGTGATGCTCGCGCGTGAAGTGAGGCGCAGGTATCCGAAGATCAAGGTGCTGCTGACCACCGGCTACGCTGAAAGCTCGATCGAACGAACCGATATCGGCGGCTCCGAGTTCGATGTGGTATCCAAGCCCTGCATGCCTCAAGACCTCGCCCGGAAGGTCAGGCAGGTGCTGGACGGACCTAACGGTATCGCTTGATTGTCCCGCTACCGAAGACCTGAAGGCCTGACTGTTCTCGGTCAGGCTGACGAGTGTGTGGTTATACCCATTATTGACTGTGCCTTATGGGGTGCCATTGTTTATTAATGCCTGTCGAGTATTAACAGACGTCAGACAACCTCACTTATAAACATAGAAGCGATAATGAGGCCGCAAAGTTGTAAAGCGCTTGGAGCGTTATCGTCTCTTTCCGTTCCATTGATAGAGATCACTGTTCGTCGCCTTTTTATGTGGTTTTGCAGTCCTGAAAAAAGTCTATAAAAGTTTTAAACTTCTTGAGTGTCGCCCGGGTCATTAAAGTGTACGCCACACATTTCAGCGTTCACTGCCAATGACTCAAAGGACTCTTATTATGATTCGCGACGACCGCATCGCTCCAGGCTCCCCTGTGTATCAAGACACGCATGCTATGGCTCCTCTGCTTAAACGAATTTCCTGGAGCGCTATTCTGGCCGGTGTTGTATTGGCCATGGTTGTTTCGCTGTTGTTGAACCTGTTGGGCACGGCCATTGGAAGTGCCAGTATTGATCCAATGCAGGAAGCCAATCCGTTGTCCGGAATTGGTACAGGTGCGGGTATCTGGGTTGTTGTCAGCTCGGTCATCTCGCTGTTTGTCGGTGGTTGGGCGGCTGGCCGTCTGGCTCAGCGTGAAGGCGCTTTTCATGGCCTTCTGGTATGGGCGAGCGTATCGCTGATCACGGTCTATCTGGTGTCCAGTGCGGTAACAGGCGTCGTGCGCGGTGGCCTTAATCTGGCAGGCAGCGGTATGTCGGCACTGGGCAGCGGTATTGCTCAGGTAGCGCCGGCCGTCGGCGGCAAGATTCAGGATCAGTTGCGCGCTCAGGGTATTGATTTCAATCTGGACGATATCCAGGGTGAAATTGAAACAGCCATGCGCCAGACCGGTAAAGCCGAGCTGAACCCTGACAACGTCAAGCAGGAAGCTCAGGCAACCCAGGAAGATGCACAGAATACTGCCAAGCAGAGTGCACAAAATCCTCAGCAAGCCGATGAGCAATTGGGTGGCCTGATGGACCGCATCAAAGCCAAAGGCGACCAGGCGTGGGATGCTGCTGACCGTCAGGCGCTGGTTAATCTGATCAAGGCGCGTGGCAACAAGACTGATGCCGAAGCCAATCAGATCGTCGATCAGGCTCAGGCCAGCTATCGTCAGGCTTATGCCAAGTATCAGGAACTGAAAGCTCAGGCAGAACAGAAAGCCCGTGAAGCAGCTGAAGTGACTGCCAAGCGCGTTTCGCAAGGTGCCTGGATTCTGTTGATCACTCTGGTGATCTCGGGTCTGGTAGCAGCGGGTGCGGGTGTACTGGGTCGTCGTACTCAGCCGCCAGCCAAAGTTGTTGCTGCTGTCTGAACCAACGCAGCAAGACTGGACTGAAGTATCAGACGGGGAGCGTTGATCGCTCCCCGTTTTTAGTTCAGCCATTCGATATCGTGTCAGTGCCGATCCGCTTCGACAACACGTTGGTAAAGTCCATCCCTCAATTTTTTACCTTATTATCGTGCGGCTCTACAGCTTGCGTAACAGGGCAACTTTCAAAGAGCAAATACTCTAACAGCGTGCTGCGGGATATATATTCAATCTCAACGGTGGCACCTGTGCCATTGATGTTGCCAACTCTATATTCACTGGGTTTTAAGGGTTGTTATTGTGAAGGTGTCCGGATGGAATATCGGGTCGGGCTTTGGCTGTTCGGCAGTGGGCTCAGGCTGGGTGAATTCGGCACTGAGCAAGTATGCTTGTGAGCGTGCAGAATCAAATGTCATGTTGTGCGCCCATAAACGGGTGCTGACACTTCCTTTGGTCCGATACTGCCCGTCCGGGTCACGTGCAACCACGGTCAGACTGGCATCTGCACCACTGGGTATCAACAGGCGATCGTTTTGGCGGTCGTACGCCATGCTGTTGACAGCGCGGGTGGTGGGCAATGCTGCGAGGCGGTTGCCGGTCATCAAGTCGGCAATAATCAACTGAGGGCTTGCGCCACGACAGGCAATGAACAGACGTTGTCGCGATTCATCGGCGGCGACCGCGCTGGGTTTGTTGCAGCCCTCGAACGTCCAGTACTGATGTTTCTCCAGCAGTTGGCCTGAAAGAACGGCCACTTGATTCTCGTCACGCATCGGCACTATCAGCGTGCCGTCGCCAAGGATGATCGGCGCGTCGAGTTTCTGTGCCGGAACCTGCCGGGAACCCACGAGTGCGTCGGTACGTGCGTCGATGAAATACAGTGTGGAGTGGTCGCCGCGACGGCCGCTGGTAACGATCACTCGCTGATGCCCGGCATCGTAGATGACATTGTTCAGGTTGCCTGAGTCCAGTTTGAGCCGGTTTTGCACGGTCATGCGGTCCAGCGCGACGATGCCTAATGTCCCGTCCATGTTGGCGATATAGGCGCGATTGTGCTCGGGTGCAAAGGCAACGGCATTGGCACCGGTCGAGTTGTCCAGGGTCTTGATCAAAACCTGCCGTTCGACGTCGAACACGGATAAACCGTTCTCGCGGCGTGCGATGTACAAATGAGGCTGCGCCGGCTGCAATGCCGCGAACCCCCAACTGTAGCCAGCGCCTGGCAGCACGGTTGCTGCGCGGGTGGTGTACAGCAGCGAGTCATCCGCCTGAACCGAAAGAGGTGCCAGCAGCGTGAACACACTGGCAAAAATCTGTAATCCCGTCACCTTGAGCCACCTGATCAACGACATCATCGGCTTAAAACTCCAGAGTGGTGGAAAGAATGAACTGCCGCGTATCACCAACGGACACGAAGTAACGGTTGGCGCTGGAGGTGTAATACGTGCGGTCAAACAGGTTCTTCACGTTGAACTGAATGTTGAGCTTGTGCTCATCGACTTTTGTATCGTAAGACGCGAAGGCATCCGCCACGGTATAGGCGGGCAGTTCGAATGAGTTGGCAGAGTCTCCCGGGCGCTCTCCGACGTAATGTGCGCCAGCGCCGGTGCGCAAGCGGTCACCGCCGCCGATAATGCTGCCCCAGTCGTATACCGCAGACACTGCCGCTGTGCGCCGGGCCACGTTCCACAGCTCGTTGCCCTTGTAGAGCGGGTCCTTGGTGATCTTCGCATCCAGTAGTGCAAAGCTGCTGATCACGCTCCAGCGATCGGTCAATTCTCCAGCCACGTCCAGTTCTATGCCTCGCGAGCGGGCTTCTCCGGATGTCCGCCAGTCGGTGAGCTTGGTCGCATCGTTGAACTGGGAGACCAGAATGTTTTTCTTGCGAATATCGAAGACCGCTGCGGTAGCCGTAATGCGTCCCGGAACGTCCAGTTTGGCACCCAGTTCGTAGGACCTGGCTTGCTCAGGCAGCACGGCAGAGTCAATGACCACGCCACTGCTTAACGGCGCAATGGTTGAGCTGGGTTTCAGTGATTGCGTGTAGCTGCCGTAGAACGACAGCACATCGTTGTATTTGTAGACGACGCCACCGCGCGGCAGCCATTTCTGCCCATTGATATTGGTGTTTGCCACAAAGGGGCGACCGCGTCCGGCTATTTGATCGTAGGTTTGGTAGCGCGCACCGGCCACCAGAATCCACTGCTCGTTGAGGTGGAACGAGTCCTGAGCAAATAACGAGGTGGCGCGCAGTTTATCGGTCTGGTCACTGTCGCTGGCCGATACCGTGCTGGACGGCGATTCCCGGCCATAGACAGGGTTCAGATAATTGAAGCTGGACCGCGCCGTTTGACGCAGCAGGTCCGAGCGGAAGATTTTGCGTTTCTCATCATCGACGCCAACCTGCAAGTCATTCTGGAAGCCTGCGATCTGAAAGGTGCCTTCCAGGTCGGCAATTGCAAAACTGTCGGTGCTCACAGCACCATGGGTTGCATCGTTACTGCGCGTCACTGCGCCCGTGGCGGCATTGATGGCATTGATTCGCAGTTGGTTGGCATCGTAGGTTTCACGGTTCCAGCTGTAGCCGAAATGAGATTTCCAGTTGTCGTTGAACTGATGGTCGACGCTCAGCTGCGTGAGGTCCGAGCGACCTTCCATTTCATTGAACGGTTCGTCCAGGCGCCGGGTTCTGGGAATATCCAGCGGGTGGTTGGTACGCGGGTCCAGTGCCGTGCCGCGGTCGAAAGGGTAAAGAAATTCCCTGTGCTCATATGAAAGCACCACTTGTGTCGTGTCGCCGTACCAGGCAAGCGATGGTGCGACCAGCGATTCTCGATGGGTGCCGAAGTTACGCCAGTAATCCTCGTCTTCATAATCCACCACCATGCGATAAGCCAGACGGCTATCGCCCAGCCCGCCGGTGCTGTCAAAGCTGCCACCGCTACCGTCGCGGCCATGCGCATAGGCGGAGGCGCGACCACTGATTGCGTTGTAGCTCTCCAGCTGCGGGCGTTTACTGACGACGTTGACTACGCCACCCGGGTCCATGATGCCGTAAAGCAGCGATGCCGGACCTTTGAGCACTTCCACGCTGTCAGCAGTAGCGCTCAGACCACGTCCCTGAACGATGGGCATTCCGTTGTGCATGATCGAACCGTCGCGATTGCCGCCAAAGCCACGCTTCATCAAGGTGTCTTGCGTCGCCGCCAGGGTGTTGCCCTGGGTGATGCCACTGGTATTGGCCAGCGCATCGTCCAGATTGCGCGGCTTCTGATCGCGCAGAACTTGCGCAGAAACCACGTTCACGACCTGGGGCACTTCCAGCGTCGACCTGTCGCTGTGCAGGATCGAACTCGTACCGGTTGGCTGGTAGCTGGTACTGCGATCGGAGTTGGCTTCAACCTGTGTCGCGCGCAACTCCATCGACTCTGAGGCAACCAGCGTGTAGCTGCCGTTGCTTTGCTGCGCGGCAAAGATGCCGCTGCCTGCGAGCAATGCGGTCAGTCCTTCAGTGACCGAGTAGTTGCCGTCAAGGCCCGGTCCGACCTTGCCGTCGGTATACGCCGCATTTCCGGCCAACTCGATACCTGCCTGCTGGGCAAAACGGACGAGTTGCCCGGTGAGTGGGCCTTTCTCGATGCTGAACCGGTGAGTCAATGCGCTTGCATCGGTGGCAGAGGCGGTTGAGACCCACGATGCACTTAAACCGCCCACTGTCAATGGAATGATCATGGCCAGCGGCGTCAGGCTGAGATAAAACGGGCGTCGTTTATGGAAATGCATAGTGCTGGCGTCCACGCTGATGAAAGGAAAAAATATTGGCTTTCATCTACACCGGACGAGCAGGGCAAAAGGGGAACCACCGCGTGCAAAAAAAAACAGGACCGCGCAATTATGCCCGCGCCTCGACAGTGACCCACCAGGGCAGCGTGCGCTTGATCGCCACGGGCAGTACCGATGCGAGGGCAGCCAGTGCCCTGTCTGTATCCTTGATGGAAAAGGTGCCGACCACTCGCAGCCCTGCAATCTTCTCGTCACAAGCAAGGTAGCCATGCCGGTAGCGGGACAGTTCATTGACGAACTGCAGGAGCGGCATACCTTCAGCGACCAGAATGCCGGACGTCCACGCGCGGCCAGAGGCAGGAGCGGGTTGCGGGCTGTCGAGTCGATCCCCATAAAGGGTTATCTGCTGTCCTGCATGTACATCGCAGCGTTGATCGGCTGCCATGACCGACACCTCGCCTGAATAGACCGTGATGCAGGTGGCGTCATCATTCAGCAGCCGTGCACTGAATTCTGCGCTGTATGCCTGCGCTTTTCCATAAAGGGTCTTTACCTGCGTCCGTTTGTTCTGCGAGCGGGTAGCGTCGATCAACACTTCGCCTTTCAGCAGTTGCAACGCTTGAACATCAGGGGCGACAGTAACGTTCAATGCGCTGGCGGTGTTGAGCCAGATTCGGGTGCCGTCAGCCAGCGTGAACTCTCGTGTTTCGCCCGTTGAGGTGGATAAATCGGCCCGAATCCAAGCAAACAGCGAGCCGCTCTCACCGTTGTTCAGCAGGTGCCAGCCCAATGCCCCGCCCAGTGCGAGAACGCCCATTGAAAGAAGGGTCTGACGGCGGCTCATCGATGAAGAGCTGGTGGACTGTAGAACCTTGTAAGCGCCATTTCTTTCTAGCGGATCCTGAAACTGTGCGAAGCGTCCACCTATCTTCTCCACCAGTGCCCAGGCCTTGCGGTGTTCCTCGTTCTGGCTCAGCCAATTCTGCCACTTGCGTCGCTCGGAATCGCCAGCATCCTCTGCACCCAGACGCGCATACCATGCCGCAGCTTGCTGGAGAACATCATAATGATCACTGCGAGGACTGTTCATGGTCAACACTCATCGGCACGTGCGGACAGTTCACGCACCATGCACTGATACATGACCTGTGCCATGTACTTTTTCACCATGCGCTCGCTGGTGCCAATCTGTTCGGCAATCTCGCGGTAAGTGTTGCCTGACAGTTGCGCCAGCAAAAAGGCGGTTCGCGCCTTGTGCGGCAAGTCACGCAGCATGGCGTCGATTTCATGCAGTGTCTCGAGAAGAATGGCAACGTACTCGGGGGAGGGGTGCAGGTTCTCGGGCCTGTTTGCCAGCTCCGTCAGCCATGCCTGCTCGATCTGCCCCCGGCGCCATTGATCGATGCAAAGGCCGCGTGCAACGGTACATAGAAACGACCGCGCTTCACCGGGCAGCCTGAATGCTCGAGGCTTGAGCAACAGACGCAGGAAGGTATCGTGAGTCAGGTCCGCTACGTCGGCAGTGTTGAACGAGTTGCCAAAGCGCCGGGTCAGCCACTGACGTAGCCAGCCGGAGTGCTGTGCATAAAGGTCGTCGATGCGGGTCTGATCAGGAGCGCTTGAGCAGGTCATGAGAAAGCAGTCGTTCCGAAGTTATAGAGAATCATACGCATACAATAAACAATCTCATTGATAAAGCACAGAACAAGCGTGCCAATTGTCTTGTTGACTGACGTATGCCTTGCTGGCGTGTTCTGGCGTTGCCGCTCAATACGCTTGCCGCACGTGGGCTGGCGCTGTCGCAGATTCTCATCCTGCGTGCTATACCGATAAGCTATCGTCGATTTGAACCGGTTGCGTAAAGTGTCCAGCGTCGCGATATCCCGCCCGTGCGTGATGCACAAACGTATCGTTTTGGTAAGCCATGAATATAAAAACCAACCTGAGACGTCGCATTGTGGTGGTGTTTGCGCTGATGAGCGCATTTGTGGCGGCCATGTTTGGCATCGGTATTTACATGACCGAGCACTTCGTTGAATCCAGGCTCATTACCATTGATCTTGAAAACGATCTGCACCGTCTCTTGAATGCGCAAAGTACCAATGAGTGGAGTCATCGGCCTGAGCGCGAGGAATTGTTCTACGTCGAAGAAGGCGCAGGAGATTTGGCTGTTCCGCAGGATCTGGAATATCTGCATCCGGGGTTTCAGGAAATCACCCGTCAGGGCAAGGAGTATTACGCGCTGGTGAGTACAGTCGCCGACCGTCGCTATGTGTTGTTGCGAGATCAAAGTGGTTTCGAAAAGCGCGAAAGGATGTTGCTGGCCATTGTATTTGTCGGTTTTGTGCTCAGCGTGCTGCTTGCCGTGTTGCTTGGGCGTGTGCTTGCCACACGCGTCATCGCTCCGGTCGCACGTTTGTCGCGTCAGGTTCGACACCGTGATCAACTGTTGTCTATCGCGCCGCCGTTGTCTCCAGACTATGCCGATGATGAAGTGGGTGAGCTGGCTGTTTCTTTTGACCATACGCTCGGGCAATTGCGAGCGGCACTGGGCCGAGAGAAGTTGTTTACCAGTGATGTCAGTCACGAGTTGCGTACCCCTTTGATGGTACTTGCCTCGTCCAGTGAGTTACTGCTTGAGAGCCCCTGCCTGGATGAGTTGGGGCGAGCGAAAGTCTTGCGTATCACACAGGCGACGTCCGACATGCGCCAGCTCGTTGAAACCTTTCTCATGCTGGCCAGGGACAATGGAGCCCATGCGCGCAACGGTCCCCGGGCAACCGTACATGAAGTGGCGTGCGAGCTGATTGAGGTATGGCGAAAGCCGATAGAAGAAAAGGGGCTGGAGTTGATTTTCAGTCCTGGCGCGAACGCAGGTGCGTCTTACAACGCGACCCTGTTGCATTCGGTAATGGGGAATCTGCTGCGTAATGCCTGGCATTACACCGATACGGGGTATATCAAGCTGTCGCTGTTCAAGACCGGGTTTTGTGTAGAGGACAGCGGCTCGGGCATTTCCGACAACACGCAGAATGCGTTGTCCCGACCCTTCGTACGGGGCGATGAACAACGTGGTGAAGGGCTGGGAGTAGGGCTGTCACTGGTTAATCGGATCTGTGCCTATCAGCGATGGCAGGTGACATCAAGCAACCTGCCTGGCGGTTGCAGCTTCCGTGTGGAACTGCAACCGCAGGATGCGGACAGCGAGCCCGTCAGATTCAGCTGAGTGGTTTATCCGTTCTGGTTTCAAGCGGTTGCGCCAACTGCCGCCAGCCATAAAAGGCGAGCGCGGTAAGCAGCGCACTGAGCCAGACAATCACACCAGCCCAGAATGTGTGGGACATGAAATGCCAGCCCTGAACAACTCGTGTGGTGCCGTAGATTGCACCCAGTACGGTCGATGCGTAGAGGATTGCCTTGGCATGGCGCCAGCAGTAACGGCGTGCAACGAAATACAGTGCCACCATGGTAAATCCCCCCGAAGCATGACCTCCTGGCCAGCAACGACCCGCACCTGCTTCATGGAACAGGCTGAAGTTTTCGAACCACTCCTTTTTCTCCATTGTGCCGCCATACAGAGTGGTTTCCACAGGGCAGTAAATGCTCGTGTGACTTTTGAAAAAGTGGATCATGCCGGTGATCACCGCGAAAGAGACCACGATAAACAGCAGGTCGCGACGGTGACGAGCAGTGAAGCGTAACAATGGGGCTACCCGAGCAGTTTCCAGCAAGCCAATCATTCGGTCATTGCGCCCAGGTTTCAGCAGTGGCCATATAAAAGACAGCAACAGCCCGATTACTGCGGCTTCTCCCGTCCAGTCGGGAATGATCCTGGGCCAGCGGTGGGTCAGATTTTCAAATAGGCGGTCATGCTCAAACGGAAATACCTGAAGCGGGTAGTAAAGCCAGTTGCTGATCGCTTCGTCGAGCGAAGTAAGATCAAAAACGACAAAGGTCAGCAACGCTATTGCAATCGGCACGCCGAAGTTCCAAGCATAGAATCTTGATTTTTCGCTTTGCACTCTTTTTTATTCCGTAGTCATTTGCGTGGCTTGAGAGTTCAGGTCGATGTGCCCAAGTCTTCTGCGAGGCAGAATATACGTAGCAGCCTGTTCAATTCCTAGCAGGACTTTCATGAAAACCGTTTCATTCAGCTTTGGCATTTTTTTCACATGTCATTGACCCGACGATGACGTGTCCTTGATCAAGCTGGCGGCCTTAAAGGACAGAGCCAGCGTGTTCGGTTGTCCATTGAACAGGCAGGCATGCGGGGCAACTTGATGAAAAGTTATGGTAAATCCGCGTTCAGGGCATCTTCGCTTCTGGCCGGCAGGGTAAATGTTGTTCTGATGGCGGCCGCCATTGTGATTTCTTTGCTCGTGTTGACGGGTTACACCTATTGGCCGCGTTCGCCAGTTCGGCTTGTTCAGGGCGAGAATCTGGCCATGTCCGGTTTGTATGCCAGCTGGAACAAAGGTGATGTGATGGTACTGGTTCGCCATGGCGAACGCTGCGACCGCTCCAGCAACGAGTGCCTTGGTGCAAACGACGGCATCACTCGCTACGGCAGTTCCGTTTCGACAGATGTCGGCCGGTCGTTCAGCGAACTCGGGCTTGCACACACCGATGTAATAACCAGCCCCTTGACCCGCACCGCTCAGACCGCACAAGCCATGTTTGGCCATCCGGTGGAGGCCCAGGAATGGTTGTACAACTGTGACGAGACGATGCTGAATGAGGTGGTGGCGCACAAGTCTCTGAATCGAAATCTGATTCTGGTGACGCACAGCGGTTGTATCGGTCAGTTGGAAAGCCTGCATGGGTATCCTCATGCAGCCACCAGCGAGTACGACAGTGCGCTTTTCATTTCGCTCGACAGCCAGGGTAAACCCTTTATCCGGGGGATTATAAACCCGGAGGACTGGGCGCAACTGGCGCAGCAGAGAAGCCGCTGAGTTGTCAGGTACGCAGGTGGATATTGTGTATGGCGTCGCAGGGTGGGTCGATCCGTTATAGGTGATGCTCACCGGAGAGCAGCCGATATGACCTTTGCAGAGGCAACCGTACCGCGACGCACAAGCCGTTTTCCCTGGCTTCATCTGTGAAGGCGAGGCTGATAGTGGCATCCGCGCGATCCACTATGACCTTCACGATGGACAATCCAAGACCCGAGCCGAATTGCTCGCTGCCCAAGCTTCTATGGAACGGGTCAAATACTCGCTCACGCTCTTCGGCCGGTATGCCGGGGCCCGTGTCCTTTATCAGAAGGCATGCCTTGTCCTGTTCGATTTCTACCGACAGATCGACTCTGCCGCCGTATGGGGTATAGCGGATCGCGTTATCGACCAGGTTTCTGACCAGCGTGTAAAGATCCAGCTCGTGCATGAACACGGATACGTCGTGATCGCCTTCGACGCCAATATCGATCTGTCTGTCTTCGGCCAGGGCGAGCAGGTCTTCCAGTACACGGCGGTAAATATGGTGTACCGAAACCGGCTGCTGAGGCGGGCTTGAATCGGACTGAGCCCTTGCCAGGGCGAGCATTTGATCGATCAGCTTTCGCCCGCGCTCGATTCCACGGCGCAAGGGTTGCAGGCGTTCGCGGGCGTTGGCAGACATCTCGGCGAGCGCCAGTCTTTCTGCCTGCAGGGAAAGAGCGGTAAGAGGCGAGCGCAACTCGTGCGCGGCATCGGCGACGAAGCGATTGTGCAGTTCTACAGACTGACGGACACGGTCCAGCAGCCGATTGATCGCCACGACAAATGGACGAACTTCTGTCGGCACGCGGCTTTCGTCTACCGGGTGCAGTGCCTGATCCGCACGCTGATCGATTTCACCCGACAACAGGGCGATAGGGCGGAACAGTTTGCTTACCAGATCGCCGACAACGATCAGCAGCACCGGGAAAAGAATGAGGAAAGGAAGCAGGCTGCGCTGGGCACTTTCTCTGGCGTCCCGATCACGAATGCCGGTTTCCTGCGCTACCGCGATACGCTCGCCTCGAGAGGTCGTCCTGACCAGTACGCGGAACGGCTCGCCGCCTACATCAAGGGTCGAGAAGCCGTCCGGGAGCGTCGTCGGTAATGCCAGAGGTATGCTGGCGTCATCATCTTGAATGGCCTTGGCACCGTCGGCCAGGTGCTGGATGATCACTCGTGACTCTTCGTCGTCACCTTCGATAGCCGCATTGTTAGAGTATTGCAGCGTCATCTGCTGGCGGTCGAACAGCACTGCAACCTGGTGCAATGTTTCATCCTGCATCTCATGAGCTTCGTTGAGTGCGGAAACGAATGCGAAAATCCCTGCAACGATTGCTACGACAAGAATGACCAGCGATAGCGACACCGATAGCCTCAGTTGCACTGATTCGCTCAAGCGTTTTTTGAAACCATCCATCCCACACCTCTGACGTTCTTGATGACATGGCTTCCAAGCTTGCGGCGCAGCGCATGTATCAGAAACTCTACTGCGTTGCTTTCCACTTCATTGCCCCAACCATAGATTCGGTCTTCCAGGTCTGCACGAGAGAGAATCGCTCCGGGTCTGATCAGTAACGCCTGAAGCAGTGCAAATTCGCGACCAGACAACTGTACGGCAGGGTTTTGCTCGGTGAAGGCCTCTTTTGAGCTGGGGTCCAGTGTGACCACGCCATTGCCGAGCAGAGGCATGCCGCTGCCTCCCTTGCGGCGCAGGACGGCACGTATACGCGCCAGCAATTCTGCCATGTCGAACGGTTTGAGCAGGTAGTCATCCGCACCACCGTCCAGCCCTCGCAGGCGATCATCGAGGCTGTCGCGGGCAGTGATGATCAACAAGGGGACAGCATTACTCTGAGCGCGAATACTGCCCAGTACTGCTTGGCCATCCTTGCCTGGCAGACCGAGGTCGAGCAGCACCAGGTCGTAGTGTTGAGCGTCGAGCGCAGTCAGGGCGAGAAGGCCGTCCTTGACCCAGTCAGCCGCATAACTTGCATCATCCAGGGCACCCTGAATGGCTTCGCCAATCATGGGATCATCTTCGACAAGCAATACCCGCACTGCTTTTCTCCAATAGCGAAAGCCCTCCGGAAGGAGGGCATGTGTCGAGGTAACACGGGTGAAAAATTACAAAAGGAAGAATTCAATCCTTGTGAGCCAGGGTTATTTTTTTCCCTGTAACGTATCGAAGGTTTTCAACAAATCGTCCATGCTGGTCTTGCATGTATTCTGCTCCGGATTGTTGGCCCGCAAGGCAGAAAGCGCACGGTCGATTGCCTTGTCCAGTAAATGCCAGTCGCTTGCTGCGCGTGGCTTGATACCTGCCTCCGCTGAGTCCCATGCCGACTCAAGGTCCTTGATTCTGGCTTTGGCACCTTGCAGATCGTTTTTTTCGACGAGCCCGGCAACTTCTATCGCTATTTGATGGAATGCCGACAAGTCGCCCAGTTTAGACGCCGCTGCCTGGCTGTCGTCTTTTTGTGACATGACCGCACCTGAGGCCGGCTTTGGCTGATCGGCAGGCTTTGAGCAGCCCGCAGCGACGCTGAGCAGAAAGATCGATGAAACGATAGCCACGTGACGAATTGCATTTCGAAAATAGCGCATGATTATTCCCGTATGTAAATGAAGAGGTTATTGGCTGACCGGCTTGTGATGACCGACGTTGAGCTGTGCAAGAGTCACCAGTATCAGGATGACGCAGAGGAAAATGGCGCTGGTCCAGGTTGCTCCCATCCCCAGGCCGCCATAGGTCTTGGCCTGCGTAAGCAGGTCGCCGAGAGAGGCACCAAACGGTCTGGTCAGGATGTAGGCGATCCAGAAGGTCAAGACCGCATTTGCGCCCACACGCCAGGCAACGATGGTGGCGGCAATCAGCGCAGCAAAGATCAGGGCACCCAGAGTGAAACCCAGGCCCAGTGCTTCGGTTGCCAGATCACCCGCAGCGGTCCCCAAAGCAAAGGTGCAAAGCACTGTTGCCCAATAAAACAGTTCGCGACGCGGGGTAATAATTTCGTGGATGGACAGGCTGCGCTCGACGCGATACCAGCCAGAAAAGCTGCTAGCCAGAAGCACCGAAAAAACTGTCGTACTGGTGTACAGGCTGACATCCAGCATGTCGGTAAGCACATCGGTTATCTGGGTACCGACGATACTGACCAGAACCACGCACAGCCAATAGGTCCAGGGTGTGTAGGCTCGCGCCCGGAGTTGGACAGACAGTGCAATCGCCAACAGCACGGTCATCCCCAGCGTTGTTACTCCGGCACCAAGACCTGCATCGACCGCCAGAAAGTCAGCAACCGTTTCGCCCACCGTAGTGGACAGGATCTTGATCACCCAGAACGCAAGGGTGACCTCGGGAACTTTGTTCAGCCAACCGGCTGTTGTCGGATTCATGTGAGACGCTTCTCCGTGGTAACGCTGCAATGTGCGCAAGGGAGAAGGTACGCAGTGAAACTTAGCAGTGACTGAGGGAGGCGCATCAAAGATGGTCGACGCGGATAAAGGGCAAACCGTGGCTTGCCCTCTGCAGGTGGCGATGTTGCGTTGCGGCTATGGCTTGGCGTTTTCAGGCTTCCAGCCGAGCAACTTGTGTTTGAACCCGTAACTTGCAACCTGGTAATAGGCGATGGCACGAGTGATCAATGGATCATCGCTGGTCGCCTTGCTTTCGACACTTTCTCCCAGCGCATTGTCGTGACGACGCAGACCTTGGCGAGGGCTGAGGATCGCAAGGTTGTCGCCGTCAAACAGGCCCAGGTGCTGGTAATTGCCGACTACCACGCGAGGCGGCAACGAGGTGTCCAGAAACAGGTTGCGGCCGAAGAACGTCGATTGATAGTCCAGGTTCAACAAACCCAGCAAGGTGGGCGCCAGGTCGATCTGACTGGCCAGACGGGATATTTCTGCCGGCTGGATCAGCTTGGGTGCGTAGATGAACAGCGGGATAGCATAGTTATCGATAGGCAGGTCTTCCTTTCCGGCGCTGCCCGCGGTGTGGTCAGCGACGAAGACGAATATTGTGTTGTCGAACCATGGTTTCTGGCGCGCGTCCGCCAGGAACTTGCCAATGGCGTAATCGGTATATTTCACTGCGCCATCACGGCCGTTACCCGACGGGATGTCGATACGTCCTTCGGGATACGTATAAGGGCGATGGTTGGACGTCGTCATGAGTTGCAGCAGGAACGGTTTTTTTGCCGCAAAATCGGCATCCGCCAGGTTCAGTGCCTGACGATAAAGGTCTTCGTCAGCCATGCCCCAGGCATTCTTGAAGTGAATGTCCTCTTCCTTGACGCTGCTCTGATCGACGACTCGATAACCGTTGCCGCTGAAAAAAGCATTCATGTTGTCGAAGTAACCACGCCCGCCATAAACGAAAACGCTGTCATAGCCCACATGGGCCAATTGCTGACCCAGGCTGGCAAAACCACTTTCGCGACCCACGCGCTTGACCACCGAGCGCCCTGGCGTGGGCGGAATGGAAAGGGTTATGGCCTCCAGACCACGGTCGGTGCGTGTACCTGTGGCGTAGAAGTTGTTGAAGTAAAGACCCTGCTTGCGTAGCGCATCGAGATTGGGCGTCAGGTTGCGTGTGTCTCCATTGCTGCCCAGGTATTTGGCACTGAGACTTTCGATGGTGACCAGTACGATGTTAGGTGTGCGTGGCGTTCCCGGGTTGTTGATCGACCGTCGAATATCCAGAGGGTCGTTGCCAGTGAACTGGCTGTCGGGCTCGGCAAGCTCCTGGCGCATTTGACCGGCGACCTGAGCATCGGGGAGGGTGGCGTAGAACTGTTGATAGTCCAGTTCATTGTTGCGGAACGCGGCAAAAAACTGATAAGGCCCGTTACTGGCGAGTTCCCGCTGATAGGCATTGCCGCCCATGCCGCGTGGTGTGTCCTGATCGACCCATTGCAGGCTGATACTCGCGAACAATAGCAATAATGCACTGGCGGCAAGACGACCACGATAGGACGGCAGAGGCGCTTTCACTGCTGCGGCTACTGCTCGACTGATCAGCAGACTAACGACGATAGCAACCAGCGCCAGAATGCCGAGCAGTTTACCCACAGGGTAGGATTCGAGAATGTTATTGAGTACTTCATCGGAATAGACCAGGTAGTCCACCGCGATAAAGTTGAACCTCACCCCGAACTCATCCCAGAACAGCCATTCGGCGACTGATACAAACAGCATGACGAATATACTTATCGTCATGACCCCTTGAAGGAACCAGCGGTGCCCGCGGGCACGCCACAACACGGGTGGGCAGAGGAAGACGTAAATACCCAGGGGGACGGCAGCGTAGCTCAGGAAGGCAAGGTCGTAGAGAAGTCCCGTTGCGAAGGTGGCGAAAAACTGTGTTCCTGCTTCATCCATATGAGTCGAAAATAAAAAAAGGCGTGTCAGAAAGAAAATGATCAGCCATGTACCAGTCGCCAGCAGCAAGAATCGGGCTGGGGCTGTTGAATAAATCCGCATTTGTCAATTCCTTGGACGGGAAAAATCTGAAATTTCAGGGTGAAATGTTGAGCATCAGCGTCTACTGCTGCGGCATGAAAGTTAGATGAGTTTTTCGCGTTGTCAAATTTCTGTAATCATAAACACACGCGGAAAGACAGTGCATCCTGCACGCTCTATTAATTAGTGTTAGCCAATTATTTATACACAAGGGTGAGTATTTGGTTGCGCAGGCGTGAAAAAAATGTTTAAGAGCTGTTCAACAATTATTCAACAACTCACTGTTTATAATTTGTCGTCCTGTTGCCTGTCGGTATCCTCTTTCTCGTCAAACCGGTATCTCCCTTGATGACTTCTCGTGTGCGTTCGCCGTTGCTGTTACTGCTGGGTGTCTTGCTGTTTTTTCTCGCACTGGGAAATCACCAGTTGCAAAATTCGACGGAGCCACGCGTGGCTGGCATTGCCATGGAAATGCACCTGAGTGGCAACTGGATTACGCCGAAACTGAACGACCAGCCTTTTCTGGAAAAGCCGCCGATGAGTGTGTGGCTGGATGCGGCGGCTATTCGGGTGTTCGGTCCTGCCCCATGGGCGGTAAGACTGGCTTCTGCCTGCGCGGGTCTGCTTAGCGTGTTGCTGCTTTACAGCATGCTGCGACGTTTCGGGCGGCCGGCATCCGTGGCCTGGGTGGCTGCTTTCATGCTGGCGACCCAGGCCAGCTTCTGGAGCAATTCGCGGCAAGTGGGCGAGGATGCCTTGCTGGCGTTGGGGGTAACCACCGCCTTGCTGGCATTCTTCCATGCCAGTAATCGCCTGCGTAGTGATGGGCTCTCTACAGGGCCCTGGTTGCTGTTCATGCTGGGTATCACACTGGCGACCCTGAGCAAGGGCGTGCTGGGGCTGGCAATGCCGGGCGTGGTTATTTTCGCCTGGCTTGTTTGCGAGTCAGTGCAGAACAAACGCATTGTTATTGCTCACTGGTTGCGCCCGGCAATGCTCACCCTTGTGGCCCTGATTCCGCTGCTCGTGTGGCTGTGTTTCCTGTACGGACAGGGTGGCATGCAGTCAGTGAAGGACGTGCTGTGGACCAACAGCGTTGGACGCTTCAGTGGTTCTTTCGAAGAGGCGGGTCATTACGAACCTGCCTATTACTACCTGACAAAACTGCCTGAGGCATTCTTGCCGTGGAATATCCTGGTTTATCTGGGGCTGTGGCATTTTCGAAAGCAGTTAATGGCCAATCGTTATCTGCTGTTCTTCGCCCTGTGGCTGGGCGCGCAGTTCCTGTTGTTGTCGCTGGCCTCCAGTAAACGCATGGTTTATCTGATGTCGCTGGCACCTGCGGCGGCAGTGATTGCTGCGGAATATGCTTTTGTTCTGGGTGAGCGATTGCAGGCTCGGTCGGGGCGCTCATTTTTTGCGGCGTCCATCATGAGAAATGGAAAGGCGCTCATGGCCGCAGGCGTTGTGCTGGTTGTAGCGAGCTATCTAAGTGCAGCCCTATGGCTCGCGCCACAAGCCGACAGGCAGTTGTCATTTCTGCCGCTGACCGACAAAGTCCATACCCTGCAGGTGCAGGGACGGCAGGTTGCCTTGTTCCAGCCCAGCGAACGGCTGGCGGGGGCCAGCGTGTTCTATAGTCAGAGCCTGCTGAAAACACTCACTGACAACGCTGAATTGACTGGTTTTCTTGCCAGCGCTGACGGCAATGTCGCTGTGATGGAAAGCATGCAGCCACCCGAACCACCCCTGCGGATTGTTGACAGCGTAAAGGTCGGGGATCGTATCTACTATTTCGTCAGTCAGGCACCGCTGGGAGTGGCTGTCAGTCACTGACAGCCACTCTGCACGGCGAGCGTCGCAGGTTTGTTATACGGCCTGACTGCTCGCCACTTGATCATGCGGTATCCACTGCTTCTGCGGGATCGGCAGATCGCACGATTCACCACGACCGATGGGGAAGTAGTGAAAGCCGCGTTTTGCCAGCCGTTCAGTGTCATACAGATTCCGGCCGTCGAAGATGATCGGCGCATTCAGCCGCTGCTGTATCAGATCGAAATCCGGGGCTTTGAACTGCTGCCATTCGGTGCAGATGATCAGTGCATCGGCATCGTTGAGCGCGGACTCAGGTGTTCCCATGAGAATCAGGTCCTTGCGATGACCATAGATACGCTGGGTTTCCTGCATGGCCTCGGGGTCGAATGCCCGCACACTGGCACCGGCTTCCCACAGAGCTTCCATGAGCACGCGGCTGGGAGCGTCGCGCATATCGTCGGTATTGGGTTTGAACGCCAGCCCCCATAAAGCAAACGTCTTGCCGCGCAAGTCGCCTTGGTAGAACGCATTGACCCGTTCGAACAGCTTGCCCTTCTGCCGCTCGTTAATTGCCTCGACCACAGACAGCAGGTCGTTGGAGCAATGCGCCTCTCTGGCGCTGTGAATCAGGGCGCGAATGTCCTTGCCGAAGCATGAGCCACCATAGCCGCAACCGGGGTAGATGAAGTCGTAACCAATGCGTGAGTCGGCACCGATGCCCAGCCTTACAGACTCGACGTCTGCGCCCAGATGTTCTGCCAGCTCGGCGATCTGGTTGATAAAGCTGATTTTGGTCGCCAGCATGCAGTTGGCGGCGTACTTGGTCAGTTCGGCGCTGCGCAGGTCCATGAACATGATCCGGTCATGATTGCGGTTGAACGGCGCATACAGCTCGCGCATGACTTTGCGTACCGCCTCATTTTCGCAGCCGATGACAATCCGGTCCGGGCGCCGGCAATCGTTGACCGCCGAGCCCTCCTTGAGAAACTCGGGGTTGGACACTATATCGAACTGCAGCAGCCGACCGGCCTGACGCAATGCCTTGTCGATATGGCTGCGCAAGGCGTCGCCACTACCGACCGGCACGGTGGACTTCTCGACGATGATCAGCGGCTCGCAGCGATGCCGGGCAATGGCTTCGCCCACCGCGAAAAACCCGCCGAGATCGGCCGAGCCATCTGCTCGGGAAGGCGTGCCGACCGCGATGAAAAGCACTTCGGCATGCTCCACCGCCAGTCGCTCGTCGGTGGTGAAGTGCAGACGCTCATGGTCCAGGTTGTCACGCACGAGATTGGCCAGTCCAGGCTCGTAAATGTGTACCTGACCCTGACGCAGTTGATCGATTTTGGCCTGGTCAATGTCCATACAGACAACATCATGGCCGACTTCGGCAAGTACGGTCGCTTGTACCAGACCTACATATCCGCTACCGAAAACGCTGATTCTCATGGGGAAGATCCTGAAGTGACGGGCTGGAGATGCGCCGCAGGTTGATGGTCAAGACACCTGCCACGATCAGCGTGACACCCACAGTTTTCGATACCGTGAATGTCTCATGGAGAAATGGCAGGGTTGCAGCCAGCGTATAAACCAGTGCATAGCTGATACTGAGGAGCGAATAGGCACGGCTGAGGGGCAAATCACGCAGCGCCAGCAGCCAGAAAAGCATGGAGAGTGCATAGGCTGTGATCGAGGCGCAGATGACGGCGACGGCACTGGACTGAACCTGCCCGATATCCTGCAGGTCGAGCCATTGCCCAGGAGAGGGCAGGCGGCTCATGCCCCAGCGCATGCCCAATTGCGCCGAACTGACCAGCACAACACTGGTCATGGCGTACATCGTTGCGCTACGGCGGGTCATGCCTGGCGTCCCAGCTGAAATACGCCGACAAGGATCAGCGCAATACCAAGCCAGTGCTGTGGGTCAACCGGCTCTTTGAAGACATAGCGTCCCGCCAGGGTGATCAGCACGAAGTTGAGGCCCAGCATGGGGTACGCGATGCCTACATCTATGAGTTGCAGCACCAACAGCCAGACCAGCAGACCCAGCCCGAGGCAGGCAATCGCCAGCCACAGCCATATCGAACGCAGTGCAGCCAATACGCCGGGAAATCTCCCGCGCCAGCCTTCCACAGCGTACTTTTGTGCGATTTGGCCCAGGCACGTCAGCAGGCATGCGGTCAGGAGCATCAGCCAGGTCATAACGCTGACTTCTCATAAATGAGGATGGCCAGGTTGCCTTCGTCGTAACGCTGGCCGTCCTTGGGAAGCATTTCAAGCTCTTCCAGCTCATCATCACTCTTGCCACGTATGATCACGCCGACCCTGCCTTCGCTTCGGGCTTTTGTAATCCAGGCGTCGATGTCCTGCAGACGGACTTGGCGGCCCTGTACATCCGGATAACCCAGGCCGTATTCAAGCTCGCCCCAAGTATTGAAAAGCGCGATGTCCGGTCGTTTCAGGCGCCACGACATGGCAGAAGCAGCGCCCAGATCATTGCTCAGCAAATGTGTACAGGCTGCCAGCTCCGTTTGATGCCTGGCGACAAACTGGTCGGGAGTCTTGTTGTACACCACGTCGTTTGGTAGTGCCGCAGGCAGCAATACGATCAGCAGCCAGCTTCCCACCGCTGGCAGAGCCCAGAAGGTCAAAGGGCGGATGCCTTGCAGGGCGTTGGTGAGCGTCCATCCGGTAAGTACGATGACCGCCAGCAACAAGTGCATCGGTTCGTTTTCGTACACGGGCTGTTTCAACTGCACGTAGATCAGCGCTGAAAGCCCGAGCAAGGTCAATGCTGCGTTAACTATTCCGTTAACACGCAACGCCGTGCCACGGCCTTGATTGAGACGTTCGACCAGAGCGTCAGCCATGAGCAATGCCAGCGGCAGCAGGCAAGGCAGTATGTAGGTCGGCAACTTGCCTTTGCTCAGGCTCAGAAATGCCAGCGGCAGGACCAGCCATAGCAGCAGAAAGGCGGTATCGGGCCTGCTTTTCTGTTGCCAGGCTTGCTTCAACGTCACGGGCAGCAACAGCGCCCAAGGCAAGCAGGCCGCGATCAGTAGAGGCAGGTAGAACCACCAGGGTTGGGCATGCTGCGCATTGTCCCCGGCAAATCGGCGAATGTGCTCGTGCCAGAAAAAGTAACGCCAGTAGTCGGGCTCTTGCTGGTGTACCGCCAGCGCCCACGGCAGACAGACCGCAATGGCAATCACCACTGCAAGCGTGCCGAACCTGAGCAGTTCAGTCAGGCGTCTTTGCCATAGCATGTAGGGCAGGGTGATGATGACCGGCAACGCCCAGGCCAGAAAGCCCTTGGTCATGAACCCTATGCCGCAGGCTACGCCGACCACCGTCCAGGCTAGCAGGCGGGCTCGGCCGATGCTGTGCACGGCGTACCAGAACGCTACCAGCGTCAAGTTGGTCCATAGGGTGAATTGCGGGTCGAGATTGCTGTAACCGGCCTGGCCGGCGACGAAACCGAAACTCATGAACAGCAGTGCGCTGGCGAAGCTTTTGCGCGGGTCGCGCCAGATCTTTCCCGCCAGCAGGTAGGCCAGCAAGACACTTAAACCGGTGCTTATCGCCGAAGCAATGCGCACGCCGAACAGGTTCTCGCCAAACACCGCCTGGCCCAGGGCAATCAGCCAGTAACCGGCAGCCGGTTTTTCAAAGTAACGCAAGCCCATGAAGTGCGGCGCGATCCAGTTGCCGCTGTGAAGCATTTCCTGGCTGATTTGGGCATAGCGGGTTTCATCGGGAATCCACAAACCATGGAAACCCAGCGGCAGCAGGTAGGCCAGTAAGAATGCCGCTAACAGGAGTGCGCCATCACGATATCTGGAGTGCATCACTGTTGCACCCCCAGCCAGCCTTCGCGACCGGGCAGGTGACCGCGAACAACTTGCCCGCAAGGCAGTTGCTCGATAGCTTCCGGCAGCAGCCGGCCCAGCGGTTTGAACTCGATTTCCCGGGCGTTGGCCTGCTGTAACAGCTGCCTGAAACCGTCTGCCATGACAATGCCCTCCACTTCAGCATGAATGGTATAAACGTTGAGCCGCCGCGCAGCGAAGCGGTTGAGAATGTAGTCGTTGAAGGCCCCCGGCTGGAGTTGCGGGCCGACGATCTCATCGAAGGTCGGCAAGTCCACTGGAATCTGTGGCGTGCCGGGGCTGCCATCAGCCAGTAACGGGCGAAACAGGGTGGCACCGCGACAGTCGCTGTTGTAGAGAAAGCCAAACGCCTGCTTGGCCTGCACGACGTGCTGGTCGGCACGCCAGCCCGCTGCTGCGGAGCAGATCACCGGGTTGCCTAAAATGTCGCTCAGGCAGTCGACCCCACGGTGTATCTGTGCGGTCAACTGGCGATCGTTCCAGCGTCCGGCATTGGCTTGCCAGCCATGGTGATCCCATGCATGCAGGCCGACCTCATGGCCTGCATCCAGAGCACGACGCATCAACGGGCCAAGGTCGCGTCCGATCGGCTTGCCCGGCCACGCCGTACCCGCCAGCAAAATCTCCCAGCCATACAGGCTCGCGGCTCTGGAGCGAAGCATCTTCCAGAAAAACGTCGGCCGTGCGAGACGCCACAGGTGACGTCCCATGTTGTCGGGGCCGACACTGAAAAAGAACGTCGCCTTGACCTGAGCTTCATCGAGTATGTCCAGCAATCTGGGCACGCCTTCACGGGTGCCCCTATATGTGTCGACATCGATTCTTAAGCCTGCCTGCATCAGCGCATATCCGCTTTTTCAGCCATGGCTTCGCGAAGGAAGAAGTCCAGGGTTTTGCCAATCGTTTCGCTCAGCTCGATACCTGGTGTCCAGCCAATCAACTGTCGGGCGTTGTCGATGCTCGGTTTGCGATGGCTGACATCCTGATAACCCTTGCCATAAAAGGACTGGCTTTCTACTTCGCGAAAGCCTGCGAATGGCGGGAAGTTGTCGCGCAACGGGTGCGCTTCGAACTGGCGCAGCAGCTCTTCACCCAATTGGCGAATGCTGGCCTCATTGTCGGGGTTGCCGATGTTGATGATCTGACCATTACAGCGCCCATCGCGATTTTCGATAATCCGCGCCAGCGCCTCGATGCCGTCGACGACATCGGTGAAACAGCGCTTCTGGGCTCCGCCATCCACCAGCCGAATCGGCGTGCCTTCCACCAGGTGCAAAATCAGTTGGGTGATGGCCCGCGAACTGCCGATACGCGCCGAGTCCAGTCGGTCCAGGCGAGGGCCCATCCAGTTGAACGGGCGAAACAGGGTGAATTGCAGGCCTTTCTGACCATAAGCCCAGATCACGCGGTCCAGCAGTTGCTTGGACACCGAGTAGATCCAGCGCTGCTTGTTGATCGGGCCAACGATAAGGTTCGATGTGTCTTCGTTGAAGCTCGCGTCCTGGCACATGCCATAGACTTCTGACGTTGACGGGAAAATCACCCGCTTGTTGTACTTCACGCAGTAACGGACGATCTTCAGGTTTTCTTCGAAATCCAGCTCGAACACCCGCAGTGGGTTGCGGGTGTATTCAATCGGTGTAGCGATGGCCACCAATGGCAGCACTACATCGCATTTCTTGATGTGATACTCGATCCACTCGGTGTGGATGCTGATGTCGCCTTCGATGAAGTGAAAGTTCGGCTTGGTTCGCAGGCGCTCGATAGCGTCTGAACCGATGTCCATGCCGTAGATTTCGTAACGATCGTCCTGCAGCAGACGCTCCGACAGATGATTGCCGATGAAACCGTTGACGCCGAGGATCAGCACGCGTGTACGGCGGGCCGGGCGGCGCTTTTCTGTATCGAGCAGTTGCGAGCCTTCCACCAGACCGAACTCGCGGGCCAGCTGTGCGCCACTGAGGTACAAGCCGGTGTCGCCGCGCTGTCCTGCGTTGATCACCAACGAACCCTCACCGCAGGCGATACGCAACGGGTCGTGGCTGATGACCGTGCCAGGTGCTTCGCCGTTATTGCCTGCCTCGGCACTGGCGGCCCAGACAATCAACTTGTTCTCGCCTACCGGGCAGAATGCGCCGGGGTAGGGCTGCGTGACTGCCCGTATCAGGTTGTACAGTTGCGTGGCCGGAAGCGACCAGTCGATCAAACCGTCGGCCGGGGTGCGGCGACCGAAACAGGTTGCAAGGGATTCGTCCTGCGGCGTGCCTGAAAGTTGCCCGAGGGCAAGCAGGGGTAGCGTTTCACTAAGCAGGTCAGCGGCGGCTTCACGCAGTTTGCCGTGGAGCGTCAAGGCTGTATCGGTGGAACTGATCGAGACGCGTTGCTGAGCAACT
Organism: Pseudomonas savastanoi; assembly: GCF_020917325.1. Classification (NCBI taxonomy): domain Bacteria; kingdom Pseudomonadati; phylum Pseudomonadota; class Gammaproteobacteria; order Pseudomonadales; family Pseudomonadaceae; genus Pseudomonas; species Pseudomonas savastanoi. The sequence continues at coordinate 3,123,749 of NZ_CP076652.1, read as the reverse complement.
ATCGGCCCTGCATCGGCGCGCTTGACCATCTGATGCAAGGTCACGCCGGTTTCGCTCTCACCGTTGACCAGCACCCAGTTTGCCGGCGCTCGTCCGCGGTAGCGTGGTAACAGCGAGCCATGCAGATTCAATGCGCCTTTGCTGGCACACGCCAGTAGAGGCTCACCGAGCAACTGGCGGTAATAGAAGGAAAAGATGAAGTCAGGGGCCAATTTGCCGATGCGCTCCACCCACAAAGGGTGATTAGGGTCCTCAGGAGCATGCACGGGAATGCCATGTCGCGCACACAACTGCGCCACGGAACCGAAGAACGTTTTTTCCCTGGGGTCGTCGGCGTGAGTGAAAACTGCAGCAATTTCATAACCTGCGCCCAACAGCGCTTGCAGGCCGACACAGCCAATATCGTGATAAGCGAAAACGACAGCTTTAGGGCTCATGGCGCAACCTTGTTCATATAGGGAGTTACAGAGGAATCAACGCTTTCGCTGGCAACTTCGGACGAGCTGCGCACGACTTTTTCGATGAAGAAGCGCGGACGCGCACGGACATCGCTGTACATTCGGCCCAGGTATTCACCCAGCAATCCCATGCCGATGAACTGCCCCCCGGTGAATACGAACAGCACCGCAAACAGCACGAACGTGCCATCACCGGCCCATGACGCACCGAAGATCAGGCGCAGAACGATCAGTACCGCAGCGAACAGCACGCCGAGCAGTGCCATGCTGAAGCCGATAATGCTGAGCAGGCGCAAGGGCGTAGTGGTCATGCAGGTGATCAGGTCAAACATGAGGTTGACCAGGCGCATGGGGCTGTATTTCGAGTCGCCATGTTCACGTTCGGCGTGATCGACCAATACCTCGGTCGTGTGCCGCGCGAAACTGTTGGCCAGAATCGGAATGAAAGTGCTGCGCTCGCGGCAGGCCAGCATTGCATCGACAATCGTGCGCCGGTACGCGCGCAGCATGCAGCCGTAATCGTTCATGGCCACGCCTGTGGAGCGCTGTACTGCCAGGTTGATGAGCTTGGATGGCCAACGTCGCCAGGCAGAGTCCTGACGATTGCTGCGCACTGTGCCGACAACGTCATATCCCTGCTCTGCAAGCGCCACCAGCCGGGGAATTTCCTCGGGAGGATTCTGCAGATCAGCGTCGAGGGTGATCACCACATCACCTTTGCACTGCTCGAAACCGGCCATGATCGCTGCGTGCTGACCGTAGTTACGATTCAGAATCACCGCAACGAAGGGGCTGCCAGGCTGATGTGCGGCCTGTTGAAGAATCTCTGCCGATTCATCACGACTGCCGTCATCCACCAGCACGATTTCGAAGCGGTGATTCAATTGTTTACAGGCCGCGTCAGTACGCCGTAGTAACTCGGGCAAGCTCTGGCGCTCGTTGTAGACAGGGATGACAATCGACACAAACTTGATTGGGTAGGGTCTCAATGGCTGGATTCCACGGTCGATTCAATGGCACTGACAACCCGCTCGACATCATCCAGCGTCATGTCAGGGAACAGGGGGATAGAGCAAAGCCTTGATGAGTTCCATTCGGTGTCTGGCAGGCAGACGTCAGGGAAACGCTTGCGGTAATAGCTGTGCAGGTGAGTCGCTATGAAGTGGATGCCGGTGCCGATGTTTTGAGCCTGCAAGGCCTTCATGAACGCGTCGCGATCCAGCCCGCAGCGCTCGGGGTCAATGCGCAGAATGAACAGATGCCAGGCGTGGTGCTGGGCGTAGCGGGGCAGGGCGAGAGGAAGGACCGGGCTCGCGGCCAGCCGTTCGAGATAGTGGCTGGCGAGCGCCTGACGCTTTGCATTGATTGCGTCAAGGCGTTGCAACTGCACCAGGGCAATACTCGCATTCAGGTCGGCCAGGTTGTATTTGAAGCCTGGCTCCATGACTTCTGCCTGTGGTTTGCGACCCAGCGTCAGTCGGTCGTAGGCGTCGACACCCAGACCATGGAATTTAAGTTGGCGCACCCGATCGGCCAGTTGCGCGTTGTCGGTGACGAACATTGCACCTTCGGCACAGGTCATGTTCTTGATCGCGTGAAATGAAAATATCGCGGTGCCCTGATTGCCGACCGGACGCCCCTTGTAAGCGGTTCCGGTCGCATGGGCAGCGTCTTCTATCACAGTAATGCCGTGCCGATTTGCCAGCGCATAAAGCGGATCAAGATCGAATGCGGCGCCAGCGTAATGCACCGGCACGATCGCTTTGGTTCGTGGCGTGATGGCTTGCTCTATCAGCGCTGCGCTGCTCATCAGAGTGCCACGGTCGACGTCGACAAAAACCGGAGTGGCCCCCAGCAGGCAAATCATGTTGGCCGTCGACACCCAGGTCTGCGAAGGCGTAATCACTTCATCGCCAGGCCCCACACCCAGTGCCAGTAGCGCAACATGCATCGCCCCGGTAGCAGACGACAACGCAACCGCATGTTGCGCGCCAACCCGCACCGCAAATTGCTCCTCAAGCTTCTGACATTCCGGTCCGGTCGTGATCCACCCGGAACGCAGCGCACGAGTCACCGCAGCAACTTCTTCATCGCCTATGGAAGGCCGTGAAAAAGCAAGAAAAGCCTGGCTCATAGATATTTTTCCAATTTACGTTTCATAGCCAATATAGCCAACACAGAAAAAAACGCATGACACGGGGGCATAAACATAGACGTGCATCAACGGCGAGCTGCCAAGACGGGAATACCGGTAGCGGCTGCAAGTGGCGCTATGTGTATGGGCACACTCGCTGCACACCAGAAACGGCCTGCTGACGAAAGCAAGTGTCGCGAAGATAGGGGCTCAAACATCAAAATATTGTCCAGACGCCGTTGGTTTTTTGTGGCGCATTGCAGCGCTTGTGAGCCATAGGGTAGGGCGGGTTATATGGGGATAACAATGTCGTCATGACAATATGTAGAATTATTAATGTGGTGTTCAGCTTTCATTTAGGTAATCGCAGACAGACAGCTTGAGTTCAGCTTGGTCATGCTAATTGTGGGAGTTTGTAAATGACGTTACGTATGACAACGCCATTGGAATTTAATGAAGCTTTCATGACCAGAGTGCGAATTTATATAGCTGGGTGCAGGCAGCAGCTTGAGTGCCCGGATGCTTGGGTCGGGGTGATTGGTCCTGTGTGGCGGTAGGCTGCCTTGCGGCTGTCGGCAGCGCGTTTGACAGTTTGCTCAGGTCAGTTGGTGGAGCGAACGAAGGCGTGGAGGACCAGGCGTTATCTGGTTATTAATATAACTCAACTAAATGTCTGTTTAGTTGAGTTATATGAGAGTGTGCCCATTGTATAAGTATAAACAGGCGAGGGTTGCCGTTCCAAGCCTCGGCACTGTCATATTTATCACCTATTAGCTCATCAGGCTACAGGGCGGGTATTGGCAGAGCTGTTAAATGCCTTTCATACACTTGCGTACATCATCGTCTATAACGTTGCCTGGTTTGATGCAGTCCCTTAGCGGCTTTTCATCTTGCATGTCTTCAAACTCTGCTTTGGCCCGGTTTCGGCACTGTTTGTTTACAGCCTTGCCCAGCGGCGATGTGTCGCCTTTGTAGGACTCGCATGTCGCTGCATTGGCAGCTTTTTGCATCTGCACGACCATTGGCAGGGTCGCCGGATCTACAGCCCATGCTGGTGAGCTTATACAGGCAATTAAAATCGCTATTGTCCGTTTCATCATCAGTCCTTGATTTCAGGTCTAGCGGGCGCTGGTACCGTCAGGGACACTTTACCGTAAAACGCTTTGAATTCGAGTGGTGACTTGGGTTGCTGATTCGATGTCATCCGCGCGCAATGGCTCGGTCCGTCATTGATCGTCTCAAGCTGGCGATCACGATGTGTTGAAGCTCACGCTGCGATTGGGTCGGATACTGAAGTGTGAGGGGCTTCGATGTTCACGTTGTTGAATAGCCAGGAGGCAGTTCTCGGGCTTCAAATCTGGTGGCCAGGGCTCACAAAGGACGTATGTATAGGTACGCATAATGTATATTATGTTAAATTGTATCTATTTGTAACTGCCACGCCCGGTGTCACCAGTGAGTAAAAACCGTGGTTTGCCTCGAATTACCAGAATCCAACCAAATCATCGAGTTCCTCGCCCTACTTCCTGCGTCTTCGAGGTTTTCCTAGGCTCTAGTCAGCGATTCCTCAGATTTGAAAACGATGCGATCTTTGTCAGCGCGCTCGCATAGACTTGTAATCCATTGCTGAGGCCACAGTTCCTTCTCTGTTCCCACCCTTGGGTTTACTCAACGACCATGCCCAAGTTGAACAACTCATAAACCTGGAAGTTCGGCGCCGCTTGGAGTCAGTTCCCGGGCATCTGAATGCGCTCAAAGCCTGGCAAACTGATGAAGCAATCCCGACGGCTTGGATTCCAAGACCGCCACTAAAAGGTGCTTTGCCCGATCGTAGAGTCGATGCGGCCTGACGATCACCGATTGAGGTGTCCGGAAAAAGTTGACCACTGCACTCCTACTCCTTTGGAAATTTGAGCATGCTGGAATGGGGACGTACATTCCGAGCAATGTGAGGAGGCCTGCGGACCTCCCCGCGAACGCTTAAGGTGTGTCGGGCCTTTCTACTTCAGCGTAGTGGTAGATATTGTCGAGCCCTATGGCACCATGCTTCTGCGCATCGAAGCCCTGAAACGAATGGCGTGTTCTATTTTTGGAGTGATCGGCCAGCACCACTTCGTGGATTATTGTAAGCGTGCGCACGATTGAAGGCTGCGTCTGCTAAGGCGTGATTTAGGCTACTCCCCCCCTGCCCGGATGATGGGAATAGGCTTCGATCGATATTCAATTACAGCGCCAGACGATGAAGCTCGACATTCCAACAGTAGCCTTTCGACATTATTGCGAGTACATTCCGCAATCATGAATTGGATCCCATCAAGGCTAAACATTGACCAAAGCCTTGCTCGTAGACACGCCACGTGAGCGCGGGCAGTCACGGTGAACAATTCCTGACAAAGTTTTAGACAGCATGTTGTGCTCGCAGACTGACAGTCTGAGGCGAAGCTGGCCGCGAGCAGGGCTTTCAAGGTGATCGACGTTAAGGACGTGAAATGGCCTTCTCTGGCGAAATCAATTCGTTTATCAAAGAATTTGTCAAAGATTTAAGTGAGGATAATGCTGCGGTCTTTGCTGGCGCGGGCATGTCAAAGGGTGCCGGTTTTGTTGATTGGAAAGAGTTACTGAGAGACATCGCGGACGAGCTGGATCTGAAGATCGAGCAAGAGGACGACCTGATTTCTCTAGCGCAATTTCACGTGAACAAACTCAAAGGCCCAGCGAAGCTTTCTCGAAAAATCCTGGAAGAGTTTTCCGAACAGGCTGAACCATCGACGACCCATGAGATCCTGGCCCGCTTGCCAATTCGCACGTACTGGACAACGAATTACGACACTCTTGTCGAAGATGCGTTGAAACGCACCTTTAAGGTTCCGGACGTCAAGCACAGCGTTGCGCAACTCAACACGACCCGGCCGAAGCGAGATGCGGTGGTGTACAAGATGCACGGTGACGCCCATCACCCGAACGACGCCGTTCTCTACAAAGAACAGTACGAGCGTTACTACCGCACGCATGAGGCCTTTGTTACGGCGTTGAGTGGTGACCTTGTCTCCAAGACTTTCCTGTTTATCGGCTTCAGCTTTACTGATCCGAATCTGGACTACGTGCTTAGCCGCCTCCACACCACTACCAAACGCAACCACTACTGCTTTGTCCGCCGGGAACCGATCGCCCCCAAAGACGATGATGAAGTCAAGGCCTACAAGCGCCGCAAACAGGATCTGCGTATCGACGACCTGAAGCGTTACGGTATTCAGTCATTGCTTATCGACAATTATGAGGACGTGCCTGTCATTTTGCAGGAAATCGAAAGCCGCTTCCTGAAGAAGACGGTGTTCATATCTGGCAGTGCCGAAGATTTCGGCGAATGGGGTCAGCAGGAAGCTCAGGAATTCATCCATACCCTCTCCGCCTCTCTGGTCAAGAATAACCTACGCGTTGTAAATGGTTTCGGCTGGGGCGTGGGTAGCGCAGTAATCAACGGTGCGCTGGAAGCGATCTACGCCAATCCTGAGAAATTCTCTGAAGACCAGTTGATCATGCGGCCTTTTCCGCAGGTGGCGACGAAGGCTGCAGACTTGCAACAGCTCTGGGAGCAATACCGCCAACGCATGATCGGGCTGACCGGCATTGCCATTTTTGTGTTTGGCAACAAGCGAAGCGCAGAAGGCAAGATCATTGAAGCAGGCGGCGTAATCAGGGAGGCGCAGATCGCCATAGACAAGGGGTGCGTCATCATTCCGGTTGGCGCCACAGGATTCGCGGCTCAATCAGTCTGGCAAATGATTTCCGCAAGAGATGAGCTCTTCCAAGGTGTTGAGTGGATGCGCCCACTGATCGAAGAGATCTGCGACCCACAGATCAAACGCAAAGAAATTATTATCAAAATCGTCGCAATTCTTAACCGCCTAGGGAAATAAACATGGCAAAACGTAAGGTGTTCTACAGCTTCCATTTCGACAACGATGTCATGCGTGTCCAGCAGATCCGCAACATGGGGGTCATTGAAGGCAACGCAGCGGTTACCGCCAACACTTGGGAGGAAGTTAAGAAGAAGGGTGACGCCGCGATCAAGGCTTGGATCGAAGAAAACATGAGCGGGAAGTCCTGTGTCGTAGTGCTCATAGGTAGCGATACGTCCAAGCGTCCTTGGGTTCAGTACGAGATCAAAAAAGCTTGGGAAGAAGGTAAAGCTTTGCTTGGCGTCTATATTCACAACCTCTCGTGCCCCAATAAAGGAACGTCCAGCCAAGGTGCGAACCCTTTCGACCTATACACTTTCAAGACAGGTGACAAGGTAGTGAAACCTCTGGTTTTCAACCCTAAATCTTCTGATGCTTACAATGACATCTCGGCGAATCTCGCGAACTGGATTGAGTCCGCCATCACGCAACGTAACGGTTGACGATTTCGTGGCCTGTAGGGATGGAACACCCCCCTACAGGCCGCTGTTCAACTCGTATCTGGTTCCATAGCTATCTGCCAGTCCCTTTTTAGACGCCTTCTTAAATGTTGTATAAGGAAATCTTGGGTCAAGCTCCAGCATTCCTTTAGATACGAAGAACGTTCAGACTGGCTGAAGCCCTATGGGAGAAACCCCTGCACCTGCTCGGTGACGCAGTTCAGTCGGACGTTTTTTCTTGGTCACGGTATTTCAAATGTGGCATTGCATAATGTTCATAATGGCCGACACCATTTTTCACAATCGGGTCCTCAGAGGTAAAGGAAGCAATTTCAACGTCTTCTCCGATTTGAAAAAGAGACATTCCGTATCCTATCGGGGGTTCAAGTACAGGCCCGTGGGCGACGATCACTCCTTTTTCGAGAAGAGCGTTCAAATAGTCACCGTGCAACTGCATCAAGCTTTTTTCTTCGGGAGACAAGGTGCTCAGAAAATCAGCGCGCGGCGGTACGAACTTGCAAAAGTAGTATTTCATTTTAAAACCCATACTGGAGACGTGACTGATCACCTGGCCGTTGCCAAACATTAACCACCATCAGCACGTACGTGAATTTATTTTCTGGCTAAAGACTTGTTTTGCTTTTAAACGTCAGAGTTTAAGCTGTTTTCACGCTCTTAAGAATTGAGCCTTCAAACATGCTGGGCAGGTAACTCTGTAAGAACAAAATCATTCCAGTCATTTTGCCGACAGGATTGCTGAATTTAGGATTCTTTGCTTCGATCAAGCTATTGATTTTTTTGATAACAGCATCGGGCTTTTCTGCTGCATCAATACCTTTTTGGGTTGTTGCTTCAACCTTCCTTCTGTAATTGTTGTAATCGGCAATTCGGGTTCCTTCTGCCGATACAGCATGTGCGCCCAGATTCGTTTTGAACCAGACCGGCTCAACCATGCTGACCTTGATGTTAAATTGATCCAGCTCGAATCGCAGAGACTTGAAATAGCCTTGGACAGCGTGCTTTGAAGCTGTGTAGTAAGAAAGGTTGGGAGGACCGATCAGGCCTACAATAGAACTGACCGTGATGATCTTCCCTCCTTTCTGTGCTCGAAAATAAGGAAGCAAAGCGTTGGTTACCTTCACGGTGCCCCAGAAATTTGTCTCCAACTGTTTGCGGCCCAGTTCAATAGAGGTCTCTTCCGCTATGCCCGTGACCATATAGCCAGCATTATTCACGAGAACGTCGAGCCGCTTGATATGCTTGAACAGGTCTGTGACAAATGACGCAATTGAAACATCATCATCAATGTTCAGTTGCAAGAGTTTGAAAGGTACTTTGCTTGCGTGCTTTTGGGGCTCTCGGCTGGTGCCGATCACCTCATAGCCCTGTTTGTGAAGGCTATTGGCAAGAATCAATCCAAAGCCAGACGATGCTCCGGTAACCAAAACTGTTTTTTTCATCTTAGTACTCTCGTGGGCGTGTTTTAACAGACCGCAAGATCACGGTCGGTGGTTTTTGGGATTGCGTCATACTTTGATGCCGACCCCCTGCCCCAGTTTTTTAGCGATTTGAGCGTCACTGATCGCGTCTGTTTTCTGAGGTGAGGCTGATGGATGAACGATAGTATCGATTCAGTACCTAGTCAATACCGAAATGATACTGACAGTGAAAAATCTTTTCCCACCTACCTGTCAGCTCAAACCTCTGTTCGTTGGGGGCGCGGTGTTGCGATCCTGACGCGCTTCAGCCTGGGGATCGGGAGCCATTGAATTTCTGCCCTCCCCACGCCTCGAATGGATGACTTTTCACGAGTCCAAACCCTGTTGGACTCGTGGCTGCACACCTGATAGTATCGTTTCAGTATTGAGTTAATACGGAAATGATATGAACACTAAAGACCCAACTCAAGGCACTTGCCCTATTGCGCGTAGCCTGGCCGTTCTGGGCGACACCTGGTCGATGTTGATTTTGCGAGATGCTAATTCAGGATTGACGCGCTTTGATCAGTTCAAGAAGAGCCTCGGTATCGCCCCGACCATGCTGACTAAACGTCTCGAAACCCTCACAGAGGAAAAGCTACTCGAAAAGCGTCGTTATTCAGAGCGCCCACCGCGTGATGAGTACGTGCTAACCGAGGCTGGGCGCGACTATTGGCCGGTGCTTTTTGCGATAGCTGCCTGGGGACGGAAGCACCGCGGAGAAGGCAAGCTGGTCTGGTTCAAAGACGCCGAGACCGGAACTGACGTAAAGCCTGTCGTGATTGATGCCGAGACCGGCGCAGAGATCGGCACCCGCGCCATTCAAATCGATTTACCGGAATAGTGCCGTTGTGCCGCAGCCGATTGGGCAGCACAGGCGTCAATGTCGAGCCGTCGCGAACTTCGTTGGCGTTTCCGCTTGAATAGCGATTGGCACCCCCCAAAAACCTAAAGATTTGGTTGGATCGGCCGATAATTCAGAAATGATACGTTTTGCTACATTTCCGTACCAATGGCGTACTGCGGACATCTCATGAGGCATATACGTTGAACATCACCACTCAGCTCTCCAATTTTAGCTACACGCCAACGGTCGTCCCTGCGCCCAGGCCTGACAGTGCCGACGTCACAGATGAATCGCTTGAGTCGTCTTCTGCAGCTACAACTGCAATTCCTGCCGAAGGGGTAAAGGTTTCATTGTCTGAGGCGAGTATTCAGAAATCTGCCGACGACAAGAAGCCACAGGCAAAGTCGAATGCCGATATCGAATCAAGCGGCTTACCAGACCAGACGCAAAAAACCCTCAAGATGATCCGCGAGCTTAAGCGACAAATTGAGGAGAAACAGCAGGAGTTACAGGCGCTCATGGCTGATCAGAATATGGATCCCGAAATCAAAAAATCCAAAATCGGCGCATTGGTCACGGAGATCTCAACCCTCAGCGCTGGCCTGGCGACTGCCAACAACGCCCTGGTAAAACAGGCACGCGAGAATAAGATATCACCCGACCAGTTGCAGCAGGCTCAACAACTCGCGGCGAAGTGATGTCGCGAAGTCCTTACAATAGTTGAACGCTATGCCAATCCGTCTCCGAGAAAAGCACGCTTTGCGTGCTTGCTCGGAGCCTTTGGAAGAGGATGAGCGAGGCTGTTTGATACGAGGGCAGATGTGCGCAGAAGTGAGGGACCCTGTGAAACCTCAACCCCGAGAATTCTGCGCGCCAACGCAGGCCTGCCCTCCTCCCCTTACAAGATAAATAATGCGAAATCGAAGCTTCGGCGGCCTGGGCTGTAGGTCGTTCGCTCTCTCGCACAATATTTGACTACTCCTTGCCTACTGCGCAGATACTCCCTCGATCAAATAGACGTCTGTCTTGGCCGAACGCTGTCGGATTTTTCTCAATTCGGTGTACTCGGCAGAGTTGTACCAGGCTTGAGCTTTTTCTACGCTCGCAAACTCAATGACAACGCGTCGACGTTTTGGCGCCGTACCTTCGAGTGAAATAGTCTTGCCGCCACGTACGATGAAGTGACCTCCGTAGGGTTTGAAGGTTGACTCGACCTGAGCACTGTAAGGCTTCATTCCCTCTGCATCGGTAATCTCAAATTCCGCAACATAATAGGCCGGGGGCGTTGCCGCCTTTGCTTCTGATGCGATCACCAGGTCACTACCTGGCGCAAAAAAAACCAGGCCCGCCACTGCAAACGCTACACCCATCAAGTTTCTCATCACTTCTCTCCATTAAAAATCGGACTGATCGGTCGGTTAGTCCCTGCCAACCAGCCTCCAACATAAAATCGATTATCTTCCGGTATGAGTGCTGAGTTGAACCGGTTCGGTTTGAATCAACACTCTGGACATGAGCAGATCAGATAACTTTTATGAACCATCAGCACGTCGTGAGCAAGGTCATCCTGATTGGCATCGGGGCTGTAAAAGTGCGTCATTGCAGCGCGGTGACGAAACTCCGGGGGCATTGCTGAGCCCCACTCATGGCTTCATCCTGAAAAACCCGGTTATCAGCCGGAGCCCAGTGCCATAGGCTCCAACCTTAAGAGGTCCAACAAAAAATTTTCAAGCAGTGCATTGGCAGTTAGAGCGATGCGCCAGGAAGAAATCATGCGATTGCATCCGGCTTCAGCCATCCGAGCCGTTAATGGAGACGTTGATGAACCCTAGAAAGCCCACTACACCCGACGCTGGAATAGAGCTGTCCCGGCGACAAGTTCTGATCGGTACTGCGGGTACCGCAGTTACAGCAGTATTCGCGAAGGTCGATGATGTTCAAGCGGTTGCCAGGATAGAGTCTGCACCTCAGAGCCCGCCGGGAAGTCATGTAACGTTCACCCTCAACGGCCGCCGATTCGCTCTGGATGTCGACAACCGCACCACTCTTCTGGACGTTCTTCGAGAAAAGCTCCATTTGACCGGCACCAAGAAGGGCTGCGACCACGGCCAGTGCGGCGCCTGTACGGTGATCGTAGAAGGTAGAAGAATCAACTCATGCCTTACGCTTGCGGTGATGCACGAAGGCGACAGCATCACCACCATTGAAGGGCTTGGCACGCCGGACAATCTGCATCCGCTGCAATCTGCCTTCATTAAACATGACGGCTATCAATGCGGTTACTGCACGTCTGGCCAGATTTGCTCGGCAGTTGCAATGCTTGAAGAGATAACGGCCGGAATACCCAGTCACGTAAGCAGCGACTTGATCGCCAAGAGCCCGGTAAGCGCTGCTGAAATCCGGGAACGCATGAGTGGCAATATCTGCCGATGCGGCGCGTACTCCAACATCGTCGATGCCATTTATGAAGTGGCCGGAGGTCAGGCATGAAATCCTTCACTTACGAGCGGGTGACATCTGTTCAACATGCGGTTAACGCCGCCGCCAGTAATCCGGGGTATCGATTCATCGCCGGCGGTACCAACTTGCTAGATCTGATGAAATTGGAAATCGAGACCCCTGCGCACCTGATTGATGTGAACGGGCTGGCGCTCGACAAAATCACGCAGACCGAGGACGGCGGGCTAAGGATCGGCGCGATGGTGCGCAACACAGACCTGGCCGTTGCGCCTCAGGTTCGTCGAGACTACGCCATATTATCTAAAGCGCTGCTCGCGGGAGCATCAGGGCAACTGCGTAACAAAGCCACAACGGCAGGCAATTTATTGCAACGTACCCGGTGCGCTTACTTTTACGATACCAATCAGCCGTGCAACAAGCGGCGCCCGGGTGCTGGCTGTGCCGCGATTGGCGGCGCCAGTCGGCAGCAAGCGATCATCGGCGTCAGCAATGCCTGCATTGCCAGCCATCCCAGTGATATGGCCGTGGCGATGCGCGCATTGGGCGCGTCGGTGGAGACGCTTAACTCGGAAGGCCAGGTCAGGACGATTGCAATCGACGATCTTTACCGTGCTCCCGGAAATACTCCGCATATAGAAAATACTTTAGGTAACGCCGAACTGATTACTGCTGTGACCCTGCCTAAACCTATAGGAGGCAAGCATATCTACTACAAGGTTCGTGACCGTGCGTCCTACGCATTTGCGCTGGTTTCTATCGCAGCGATCGTGCTGCCAGAGCAGGCGGGGCGGCTAGCCCTGGGGGGAGTGGCCTATAAGCCTTGGCGAAGCGAAGATGCCGAAGTGTACTTCCCTGACGGTGCGAAGGCCGTAGCGACACGTTTGCTGGCCGGCGCTAATCCTACCGCGCAGAACGCTTTCAAAATCAAACTGGCAGAACGGACGATTGGTCTTGCTCTTTCCAGTGCGTCTTCTTAAGAAATCACCGGCAGTGCACGGCTGCGGTCGACTGACCAGGAGTAAGCCTCATGAAGTTTGATACGCCTGCGAGCACAAATCCAATCGATCAAATGAAGGTGATTGGTCAATCCAAAGATCGCGTTGAAGGCAGACTGAAAACAACCGGCACGGCAATCTATGCTTACGAACAACAGGCCACTGTCAGCCCCCCTGCTTACGGCTATATAGTAGGTTCTTCAATCAGCAAAGGACGCATCTCCTCCATTGATTTGAGCGAAGCGCACCAAGCCAGCGGCGTCATCGCAATCGTCACCCACGAGAATGCAGGTCAACTGAACAGGGGCGAATTCTACGTTGATCGTGCACTTGCCGGCCCTCAGGTGGACCATTATCACCAGGCAGTAGCAATCGTCGTCGCGCAGACGTTCGAACAAGCCAGGGCCGCTTCGGCTTTGCTGCGTGTCTATTACGTCAGAGAGCCTGGCACCTACGACCTGGCAGCACAGCGAGAGTCTGCCACAACACCCCCGCCGGGTGCATTTGGCCCTCCTCCGCATACCGCCATCGGCGATTTTGAGGGCGCATTCAAGCAGGCAGCGTTCACGCTCGACGGCCACTACACCACCCCGGACCATGCGCACGCGATGATGGAGCCCCACGCGACCATCGCTCAGTGGCAGGGAGAGAAACTGACGTTATGGACGTCTATTCAGCAAATGAACTGGGGCGTCAGAGACCTTGCCAAGACACTGGGTATCCCCAAAGACAACATTCACTTGATCTCGCCTTACATCGGTGGCGGCTTTGGCGGCAAAGGCACCATTTTGTGTGACGCCGTATTGGCGGCTCTTGCGGCTAGAGCCGCCGGGCGGCCGGTTAAAGTCGCACTTCCCCGCCCGCTCATGTTTAACAACCTGACGCACAGGCCCGCGACGATTCAAAGAATACGGCTCGGTGCCAATCCGGACGGCACACTGACTGCCATCGGCCACGAGAGTTGGTCGGGCAACCTGCGCGGTGGTCGCACTGAGGCGGCTACCGCATCGACCCGAACGTTGTATGCGGGCGCGAACCGTATGACACGTTTGTACCTTGCCGAACTCGACCTTGCTGAAGGCAGCGCCATGCGTGCGCCAGGTGAAGCGCCGGGCATGATGGCGCTGGAAATTGCCATGGACGAAATGGCTGAAAAACTGGATATGGATCCCGTGAAGTTTCGCGTTATCAACGACACCCAGGTAGACCCGGAGCAGCCTGACCGCACCTTTTCCAAACGCCAATTGGTCGAATGTCTGAACACTGGAGCTGATCGTTTCGGCTGGGCTCGTCGCAATCCCCTTCCCGGTAAGAAACTGCATGACGGCTGGTGGATAGGAGTCGGAATGGCCTCCGCGATTCGAGGCGCACCCACGACGAAATCTGCGGCCCGCGTCCGGCTTGACCGCAAAGGCCGGGTCACCGTCGAAACAGATATGACCGATATTGGAACCGGCTCATACACGATCATTGCCCAGACTGCTGCTGAGATGATGGGCGTTGAAATGGATAAGGTGAACGTCTATCTGGGGGATTCAAGATTTCCTGAGTCTTCAGGTTCCGGCGGCCAATGGGGTGCAGCCTCATCCACGGCGGGCGTCTATGCTGCCTGCGTGAAACTCAGGGAACTCATCGCTGCGAAGTTGGGCCTTGATCCAACAAAAACAGAATTTATCGCTGGCCACGTTCGTGAAGGTTCGAAAAACCTGCCATTGGAAGAGGCGACAAAGGATGCCGACCTGTCGGCCGAAGACGTCATGGAGTACGGCGACTTGGCAAAGCGGTATGCCCAACAAACCTTTGGCGCTCACTTCGTCGAGGTTGGCGTAAACGCCGCAACAGGGGAAATTCGCATTCGGCGTCAGTTGGCGGTGTGCGCAGCAGGTAGAATCCTCAACCCCAAAACAGCTCGCAGTCAGATCATCGGGGGAATGACCATGGGCGCAGGTGCAGCGCTTATGGAGGAAATGATAGTGGATCATCGTTTGGGTTTTTTTGTTAACCACGATCTGGCGGGCTACGAAGTACCGGTGCATGCCGACATCCCTCATCAGGAGGTCATTTTTCTGGATGAAGTAGACCCCTATGCGACGCCTCTCAAAGCTAAAGGCGTCGGCGAGCTCGGGATTTCCGGCGCAGCAGCGGCAATTGCCAACGCTGTTTACAATGCTACCGGCATCAGGGTTCGCGATTATCCCATCACGCTCGATAAGCTCATAGACCATTTGCCCGCTCTGGGCTGACCTTCCTCACAACTGTATTGGCTTCGGAGCAACAGATGCAGCTAAGCCGCACGAATCTGGCAGATATTGTTTATTTCCTCGCCATCGCTCGGCATCAAAGCTTCAGAAAGGCAGGTCTGGAGGTGGGTATCAGTGCATCAGCGCTGAGCCATGCGATGAAAGGACTTGAGACGCGGCTTGGCGTTCGATTGCTCAATCGCACAACTCGAAGCGTGACCCTGACGGCCGCTGGCGAGGAGTTGCAGGGCCTCATCAGCGCTCCGGTCAATGATATCGGCCAAGCGCTAGAGACTCTGAACCGGCTACGCGATGAGCCCGCCGGGCGCATCCGTCTGAATGTTTTGAGCGACGGCGCAAAACTGCTGTTAGGCCCCGTTCTCCCGGTTTTTATTGATCGCTATCCGGACATCGAGGTCGACCTCACCGTGACCAATAAAATGGTCGATATTATCGGTGACGGTCATGATGCAGGCATTCGTTTTGGTGGGACGGTTCCCGAAGACATGATCGCTCAACGACTCTCTCCCGATGTAGCCTGGGCAGTCGTTGGCGCGCCAGATTACCTTCAGCGATTCGGTACGCCTGAACACCCGGAAGATCTGCACCAACATCGTTGTTTACGCGTGCGCCTGGGTAATGCGCACATCTACCATTGGCAATTCTCGAAAGATGGTCAACAGATTGAGATTGACGTTCCCGGAGCCATCACGATCGATGAAGCACGCGTTGGTGTAACGATGGCGATGCGCGGCGCTGGATTGATGTACGTTCTTGCCTCTGTAGTCGAACGACAGATTAGGGAAGGCTCACTGCAGCGAGTGCTTGAAGACTGGACTCACTACGACCCGGGGTTTCACATCTATTATTCAAGCTTCAGACAGGTTCCTGTAGGCTTGCGCCTGCTCATTGACCTCATCCGCGAACTTGAACCTCTAGGGCCACTCCCATAACGAATCTAGCTAGCTCGCCTGCCGCTTGGTGAAAACATCGCTAAAGACCGGCACTGCCGAAAATGCGTTAGGCCAGCCAGCGTAGAAAGCGAGGTGTGACAGCAGCTCGGATGCCTCGGTCTGCGTCAGGCCATTGTCCATCGCACGATTGAGGTGGTAACCGATCTGAGCAACCTGACCATTGGCCACTAACGCCGTGACCGTGATCAGGCTACGGTCTCTGGGCGCAAGACCAGGTCGCAGCCACAGATCATTGAATAACGCGCTGGTGGTGTACTTCACTAAACTAGGCGAAACCGGGCCAACCGATTTGTCGACACTCGCTACGCGTGCATCTTCGGCGGCCTGATCAATAGGCAGAAAAACGGGCGATACTGGAGCCAATTGATCAGGTGATATGCCGTTCCTGCTAAAGACCTCCTTGGCGATCGGAGCTGCTCCAGCGGCATTGCCCCAACCCGAGTAAAACGCGAGATGGTTGATTGCCTCGGACACCTCCAAAGGGGTCACACCATTCTTCAGCGCTAGGTCGAGGTGATTGGCCAGCTCTGCTGTCTGACCTCGCGCAATCAGCACGGTCACGGTCGCCAGGCTTCGATCACGGGGAGACAATTCTGAACGTTTCCAGACCTCACCAAGGAGTAATGTCTCGGTGTTGTGAGCCATTACCGGTGAAATGGCGCGCATATCGGCTGAAGTGGGCATATGGGAAGTTTCCTTGGTCATTGCCGCTTTGGGGGCGGTGCACGCAGACAAGCATATCGTCAGGCTTGTTACTGCAAACAGGCGAATAATCATAATGAAGCGCCATACTGGGCTTCGGTGACAGGCTCAAGCCACTCGACGCTTTTGCCATCAAGCATCTCTTGAATAGCCATATGCGTCACACCAGTCGTGCTCGTTGCGCCATGCCAGTGCTTGACGCCGGGGGCCGTCCATATCACGTCTCCAGGCTTGATAACCTGTTTGTCGGCACCCTCTTGTTGAACCCATCCAGTACCCGCTGTGACCACCAGCATTTGTCCCAGCGGGTGCGCGTGCCAATTGGATCGCGCGCCTAGCTGAAAGGTTACATAACCTGCAGAGACCTTCGACGGTGTTCGTGCTGCAAAGAGAGGATCTATTCGTGCGTTGCCCACGAAATGAGCGGGTGCGCCTATTATTGATGCCTGCTCGCCATTTCTAACGATCGTCATGGTTTGCGCAGAGGTGCCATCAGTAGCGTGGGCGTCGAATGCGATGGTTGCCAACAGACCGATTACAGGCATGGCTGCTCTTTGACGCATCGGTAGCTCCTTGCTGAGTGAATAGAGTTGCGACCAACCTAATTCATGTCTCTGCATTCAACTACCGGCGTTTTGATTCATGCACCGATGAGCAGCGCTCAATAATGCGCATCTGCTGAGGAAGAACTGTCCCTTTGGGCAGTTCTTCCTCTGGGCTCATTCACGCTTATTCATAATCTCGAACATGGCGTCTCCCATCTGGCGGGTTTTAACGGAAACGCCAACCAGAATCTCATCTTTACCCGCCACGAGCTGCTCAATGGTTTCATTGGCAAAGTCATCGGCTGACACCATCATTTGTCTTGCTGTGCCCGCACTACGAGTACCGCCACCGAGTCCGGTATCGACCAATGGCGGAGCAATTTCAATGACGCGGATATTAGAAGATTTCAGTTGGTGCCTCAGGCTCAGCGTAAAGGAGTGAATAGCTGCCTTGGTTGCGCAATACACCGGCACGTCAGCCATAGGCGAGAATGCTAGGCCAGAGCTGACGTTTATAATGTAAGCTTTTTCTTGCTGCTTCAGGCTTGGCAGCAGCTCCGCAATCAGGTGGACAGGTGCCGTGAAGTTAACAGCGACTTCTGTATCGAGCGTATCCATATTCGGGTCGCTGTTGAAATCACGTTGGTGTTGAACACCTGCATTGTTGATCACAACGTTGAGGCTTGGGTGGTTGCCCTTCAGCCATCTCACCAGCGCACGACGACTGTCCGTATCGGTCACATCGCAAGCATGTGTGATCAACGTTGAAACATCGTTTTTAGCGCGATCCAACATGGCCTCATTGCGGCCACAAATGATCACATCATTGTTTTCAGCGAGGCGCTTGGCGAGAGAGAAACCGATGCCGGTGGCACCGCCTGTGATCAGAATGGTATTGCCATTGAGTTTCATGAGGGCTTCCTACTTTTAGTAAGAAGGTGCGCTGCACAAAGAGAGGAATCCGCAGACACACCTTCACAACCGGCAAGCCGGGCAAGGTGTCGCGGATACCCTTTCGGGAAGAGTTGACGTTCCAGTGGACGCTGGCCGGGCTACCATCCGGCCTGCACTCTTTCGACAGGCAATTTTTAACAAGCTTTCGTGCGGATCACAACCCGTTTCGCAGCCACTGGCGAAATATCAACGATCAGGAAGATGGGGCTGGATTTTCTCAAGCTTGATCCGCTCGTTCAGGGTCACTCGCCTGCGTTGGTATCTGGCTGTTCGGCGCCTGGCTTTGGAGGATCTTTGGAAGTTCGGCTGCCAGCAAATCGATAACCAGGCGCGATCGTAATGGAAGGTGCTGAGCGTCAGGCCACACGACGTTACACTCCATCTCTGCACGAGGTCGGTCACCCCACATCTCGATTAGCTCACCGCGTTGAATACGTGCGCGGACCAACCAGTACGGAAGCCACGCAATCCCCATGTCTGCGACGGCCGCCTCGGCGACCATTTCGAGATCATCCAAACGCACGCGGGGAGACACGGAAACCTCGACCAATGCACCATTTGCCTCGGGAAGCCGCCAGGGAAGCGCCTGACCGTTGCGGCAGTAAGGCAGTAGTTCATGGCTCGACAGATCTGCCACTGACTCCGGAGTACCACGCTGATCAAGGTATGAAGGGGATGCACACAGTAGCTTGGGCTGGCTGACCAATCGGCGCGCACGCAGAGTGGCCCCATTACCAAGGGCGCCACTGCGCACTGCCAGGTCGAACCCGTCAGATACTAGATCTATCTGACGATCACTAAAGCTGAGTTCGAGCTCCAGCCCGGGGTGGTCACGAGCAAACTTCAGCAAAATCGGCGCAACGCAGTACCGCCCAAACAGCACTGGAAGCGACACTCTTAACTTGCCGACAACCTCCCGACGGCCTGTCTCCAGCATGATCTCGCCGGCACGCAATTCATCTATGGCTCGAAGGCACCGCTCGTAATACTGTTGGCCATCTTCGGTAATGCATTGCGTCCTTGTGGTGCGCTTGAAAAGCTGGACACCCAAGCGCTCCTCCAGGCGCGCAATTGATTTTCCGACGGCTGATCGTGTCAGCGACAACCGATCGCCAGCTTTGGCAAATCCACCGGCTTCGACAACCTCAACAAATAGCTGAACACCATCGAACATATCCCGCATCGCCCACCCTCACCCCGACTCGAACTGTAGAATTTTTGGAACCACTGATGAGAAAAACAGCCGCCAATGGTTATTAAAACTCTACTTTATAGTAACTGAAGACGAGCGAAACATGGGTTTTGATAGAGACGCGCCGCCGGTGCGCTTGTCGGGCTGTGCGTGTCGTGCGAGCAAGGGCGGCAGATGATTATTACAATTGTGTATGACAGCGGTTATGGACATACCCAACGCGTGGCGGAGTGCATTGCTCAAGGCGCGATGGAAGTAGAAGGGAGTGATGTCAAGGCCATGCCTGTCGGCGATGGCTTCACCGACTGGGAGCGTCTCGAAAAAAGTGATGCAATTATCTTTGGCTCTCCGACTTACAACGGCCTTATCAGCGCAAAGCTGAAACAGTTTTTCGAAGACTCCACCAAAACAGCATGGGCGCAACAGACGTGGCGTAACAAGATCGCCGCCGGCTTTACAAACTCTGGTGCCCAGCATGGGGACAAACTCAACTCTTTGGTATCGATGGCTCTGTTTGCCGCGCAGCACGGGATGATCTGGGTTGGACTCGACCTCATGCCAGGCAATAGCAGCAGCACAGGCTCCGATTCCGACTTGAATAGGCTAGGGAGTTGGTTGGGCGTGATGACCCAGGCCAATACAGACGAGCCACCCGAACTCTCTCCACCCGACAGCGACCTGCGTACGGCCAAATACTTCGGGCAACGTGTTGCGCAAATCGCCGCTCGATTTCTACCCGCTTGATTCCTCCCTATCGCTAAAGGAAAAAGATCATGAAATTACTCTGTCTAGACGTTCCCCAGCCTGGGGTCACCTTGGCTCACTATGCGCCCTATATGAAAGACGAAGTCCGTCACAGTTGGGAGCTTTACAAGAACGGTGCTATCCGTGACATCTATTTCCGCCAGGATCGACCAGGGGTTGCGATCATTGCCGAATTTGAAACCATCGAGGCAGCCAAGGCTGCGCTCGCCGAGTTTCCTCTTGTGCTCGCTGGTTTGATTGACTGGGAAGTGATACCGCTGGGCCCGTTCACGAATTGGGAAACGTTGTTCGCCCCGACACTCGATTGATTGCCTACCGAACAGGATTATCAACATGAACGTATTGGGCTTCGCAGCTCACTCGGCCACCGCTTCGCTTGAGCCGTTTTCCTTTGAAAGACGCGCCCCGCGAGAAGACGATGTTGTCATCGACATTTTATATTGCGGCGTGTGCCACACCGACTTGCATCTGGCACGCGATCATGGCGGCTATACAACCTATCCCATCGTCCCAGGTCACGAAATAATTGGTCGTATACGGCAAGTCGGCGCGCAGGTAACGCGCTTTCGCACCGATCAGTTGGTCGGCGTTGGATGCATGGTCGACTCGTGCCAACAATGCCAGCACTGCCAGCACGGGTGGGAACAGAATTGCCTGAAGCGATCTACCTTCACTTACAACAGTAAAGACAGACGCGACGGTAGCGTGACCTTTGGAGGCTATTCGCAAACCATCGTAGTACGGGAGGAGTTCGTGCTCTCCCTTCCCGTCGGCCTTGACCCTGCCGGGGCGGCACCACTGCTTTGTGCTGGCGTCACCACGTGGTCACCGCTGCTGCATTGGGGTGTCGGTGCTGGCAGCAAGGTCGCTGTCATTGGCCTTGGCGGTCTCGGTCATATGGCATTGAAGCTGGCAAAAGCATTGGGTGCAGATGTCAGCCTGTTCACACGGTCTGAGGGGAAATCGGAAGATGCACTTCGACTGGGCGCCGACCATGTGGTGATATCGAGCGATTCGCAACAGATGAGCGCTGTGAACGGCCAATTCGATGTGATCATCGATACCGTGCCTTACGATCACGACATCAATCCTTACGTGCCTACACTCGCGCTGGAAGGTGTGCTGGTTCTAGTGGGTTACATGGGGCCACTTTCTACACCGGTAAACGCGGGCCTGCTGGTAAGCGGTCGAAAGGCTGTCACAGGTTCCTTCATCGGAGGGATAAAAGAAACCCAGCAAATGCTCGATTTCTGCGGTGAAAAAGGCATCGTCTCCGACGTCGAAATAATCTCGATTCAAGAGATAAATGAGGCCTACGACAGGATGTCGAGGAGCGACGTCAAATATCGCTTCGTCATCGACATGGCTTCCTTGAGCGCTTGAGAAACATGCACCTGGGTAATGCCACGCGCATACCCAGGCAGCCTGGATAGGGTGCGGTCAACGGAAGCCGCACCGTCAGGTCAAAGGTTTAATGGCTTCGTCGCAATCGCCACAACGTTTACATCAATCAGCTCCAGAGACTGGACGATACCTCCGACCGTCGTTTTGTAGCGCCGGAACGACTCGGTCTCTAGATGTGACTGATAGGCTTGATCATCGCGATAAATCTCGACAACGAAGAAACTACCCGGCAGATCGCGTCGCTCCAATGCGTAAAAGGCCAGAACGCCCGGCTCTTGGGTGACCGACTCTTCTACAATATGCTTTGAAGCATCCCGGTACTGCTCCAACTGATTGGGATCTACCTGAATTTGCGCAATACGAATAAGCGGCGTCCGTCTTTTGTTGCCAGGACCCGCTTGAGACATTGGTTCTGTGGCATACGATTTGTCAGGCATTTTGAACCTCGATGATTTCGGGCGCTGGTTTGCACTTGGACAATTCCGGATTCAAATCCTGAATAACCTCTCGGCATTGCCGTGGGCAATCAACGCTTTCTCGGCGTCATTGATTGGCAGGTTTTCAATAAATGTTCGCGCCCCGTCCAGGCTCTGATACGGATAGTCGATGGAATACAGGATGCGCTCTGCTCCCATTAGCGAATAAATAAACTGAAAATGTGGGGCGGTCAGCATTCCGCTCGGCGAAACATAGACATGTTCACGATAGGTCTGGACGATAGGCCGGCGAAGACCCGACGCTTCCTGCGGAATCGAATCCTCAAGTCGCTGCAGGAAAAAGGGCACCATTTCCCCCCAATGCCCACTGATCACTTGCAGTGAGGGATAGCGATCAAATACCCCCGCCAAGAGCATACGCACTACCTGGATTCCCGCTTCGTTATGCCAGCCCCATGCAAACATGGATAGCCGAGCACTCAGTTCATGATCGAAGCCACCATAGTAAGGGGCTTGTACGGCAGGCAGAGGTAAACCTGGATGCACATACAACGCAACATTCAGCTCATTCAAAGCATTCAGTATCGGGGAATATTGCGCGTCGTCCAGAAAGGTATCGCCAGGGCGGCCGTTAATCAAAGCGCCCTTCAGGCCCAACTGCGTAACTGCCCTATCCAACTCGATAGCTGCCGCCTCCGGAACTTGCCACGGCAGAGTGGCAAACCCTGAAAAACGAGCGGGATAGGCATGTGCCGCTTCGGCCAGTCTATCGTTCGCTGCGCGGCACAAATCGACGGCTTTCTCCGCTGAAAGCATTTGAGGGAAACCACCATAGGAGAGCACTTGCATACTGATGCCTGCAGCGTCCATATCAGCAAGCCGTGATGTACCTAGGTCCAGGCCTTTGCGAGCTGATTCAGCAGGAGCAATGACATGCGGTCTACTCGTATCAGTCCTCGCCCTTACGCCATCTACAACACGGCTGCCCCAGCCTGAAAGGTAAGGAGCTTCCATACCCACAAGCGCTTGACCTGCCGCACCCATAGCGGGATCCAGAACGTGTTCTTCGACACAAATCAGTTTCATGTGTACCGTCCTCTGTTGCCATTGATGCTTATGACGCCAGCAATGCGTCTCTGAGGGCTTCTCCCAGGCTTGCAGCAGACTGCGGGTTCTGACCGGTGATAAGTCGACCATCCACAACTACGTTATCTGCCCAGTTGGGAGCACTTTGATGAAGCGCACCTCGCGAAGTCAGCGTGGCAGCCAGCAAGAAAGGTACGACGTGAGTGGACTGCACCTCATCTTCCTCGGCGTCAGTAAATGCAGCCAGGCGTTTGCCTGCCACCAGCAAGGTGCCGTCTGCGCGACGCGCGTTTACCAAAGCCGCCGGGCCATGGCACACCGCAGAAACAATACCGCCCGCCTCGTCAATCTCGCGTATGACTTTTTGTATCGTCAGGTTGTCGGGGAAATCCCACATGGTGCCGTGTCCGCCGGCGAAAAAGACGGCGCAGTAGCGCGAAGGATCTACGTCTTCGATACTCAAGGTATTGGCCAGTGCATGCCGAAAATCACTGTCAGCCCAGTATCGAGCAATTACCGGATCAGCCATATCCTCCATGCCGTCCAGAGGCGCGGTGCCTCCCGATACCGACGCAAGTTCAACGCTGATACCTGCTGCCTGTAGCTTCTCCAATGGGTGAGTGACCTCAGCCAAATTGAACCCGGTAGGAATACCAGTGGTGCCCTTCACCGAATTACTGGTGACCACAAAAAGTACCGGTTTGAGATATGTCGTTTGCTGGGTCATATCCTTAAAGCCTCAAGATAATGATTTGAACACTCTGTCCGCTGGGTACTGCGGACTAACACTCCCACTATCTTAATGTGGAAACAACGACGACATTGAATAATAATAATCCCGTCTGTGTATCCTGTAGGGAATCAATAGTATTGTTAATGCGGCTGAAATGTTGGATGTAAAAACCTCGACCGAAAGGCGGCACAGACATCGGCGTAGATACAACTTACTTTCTCTGCGCGTTAACCAGCGTGTTGCCTACTGCATAGACTGTACAAGGCAACCCTTTTTTTGCGAGTGCCATCTTCTCGCAGCGAGTTAGCGCTTTTTTGCCTGCTTGATCCTGACTGCGATGACCCCCGCTCCAGGCCCAGACACCTGCTCCATTGGTCGCGAAAGCTTTTTCATACACCTGGCTGTTCAGATATTTTTGAAAAGACGCTTTCCCTGATGTGGCCAAGCCCCCGGGCGGTTCCAGATCCGAGACAGGTGCAGAAATGATCTCATCACTCGGCAGCCTGTTCTTATCCAGAAAATCAGCCACCCTGCCCCACCATATTTCTTCAGGCGCCCATTCAAAGAACGTGTGACCATCCTCACCAAATGCCGGAGCCTGGAAAAACTCCCCACGTCCTCCATGATCGATGTAGCTTGCAAAAAACTCTTCGCCGAGTGGCAGTGGAAATACTTTATCGTTGGTGGCGTACATCCATAAGGTAGGCAGTCGCGAGAGGCTCCCGTAAGTTTTAATAGCCGTTAGAAGTTGCTCCTTGCCGCAAACATTGCCGTCTCCCTTGGCCCCGCGCCCACCGTCGAAATTTATTATCGCCCGTACGCCCGGTGGGTTGGACGCGCCCGCCGCCAGCACCGAGAATCCTCCGGACGATACGCCAATCAATACGGCCTCATCCGGTAACGACCATGATGCCCGCTGAATGGCTTGCAATGCTGCAATGAGATCATCAGCTGCAATCCTGCCGGCCCTGGCATGATGGGGACTGAGGCATGTTCCATCACGCTTTTCGCTGACACCTGACGATTGTCCATATCCCTGACGCATTACCACTACCGCAGCATAACCATGACGGGCAAATACGGTCGCCGCGGACGAAAAAAGATTGGGGCTTTTGGTGCGGTCGCTCGAATCACCGTTAGTGCCATGAGTGATCAGAGCAACTGGCCAGCGCCCGGGCCTCTCCGGTCGTGTGACAAAAGCATCGAGAAGCGCACTTGAACCATCGGGCAAGCGGACGCTGAGCAGCAAAGGCTCCCTGATCAAACCATCAATGTGCGCATTGGCTATTAATGATAACGCTTCCCCTTGTTGCACTTCATTCACCAGGAGGAAAGTTCCGACGCCAGCCGCCAATACCAGTAACAGCAAAGCGATCGATGCATTTTTCAACGCCATGCCAGAATCTCCCCGCAGAATGCGCGCCTCACTGGCGCACTATGCCCGCATTGATGCAAAAAAAAACGCCCCCTTCGCAAAATTGGTTCACAGACCTGCGAACCAATCCTCTTCCATGCCTGCAACCGATCAGCCGAACCTTTGAACATTGGCGCGCCAGGCTTGATCGCCTGCAATTGGGAGGCGTCCTGCAACTGGAAGTTGGTCGAACCAATTTTCATTGGCATCGCTCTTGCACCGGTCCCTTTGCCCTGAATGTCTGCTTATAAGCAGCTCAGGGCATCTTTTTCTGGTCTGGTGTGAGTACCACGATGCAAAGGTTCGATCCTGACGTCTCTATCGACAACTCTTCGAAACTGGCACTGGATGCCTTGCGGCAGATCGTTGCTCAGCATGCAGCCTTCCCCCAGCGGGCATTGCCTACCGAGCGGGATCTGGCGGCCGATTTCGGGGTTAGCCGACGCGCAGTTCGTCGCGCCCTGTCGGTGCTGGAAGCCGAAGGCCAAGTCTGGCGGCGGCAAGGTAAAGGAACCTTTGTCGGACCTACACCACCCAGCGCCGCCATGAGTTTCGCCCGGCTTTCTGGCCGGACCAATTTCAGCGAGGTCATGGAAGCGCGTCTGCATCTGGAACCGGCACTTGCCTCATTGGCAGCGGTGCGGGCCAATGGTGAGCAGATGGCAATTTTACGCCGCCTTGCCGAGCGCACCACTCGCCAGCAGGTCGCCGAGCAGACTGATGCTGAAGGTATTGAACTGTGGGACAGCGCCCTGCACCGCGCCATTGCCGAAGCCGCGGGTAATCGGCTGATGCTGGACATCTTCGAAATGCTCGATGCGATCCGTCTGGACACCGCTTGGCGCGACTTGCGTCACCGGGCGCGCAATGCCGACCGCCTCGACACTTACAGCCACGATCACGACGACATTGTCAGCGCCATTGAAAGCCGAGATCCGATCAAAGCCGCCACGGCCATGCGCGGCCATTTACGTGCGCTGCAACAGGCCCTGAACACCGTCATCAACCAAGACCTGGAGGCCAGCCTATGAGCGCCACTGCCCACCTCACAGAAAACGGCGACGGCACGGTGCTCAGCATCAGCGACCTGACCGTCCGCTTTGCCGGTGCGCCCGCCAATGTTGTCGACGGCGTGTCGTTTTCCGTCAAGCGCGGCAAGACGCTGGCCATCGTCGGCGAGTCCGGCTGCGGCAAGAGCGTGACCTCAATGGGCCTGATGGGCCTGTTGCCGACGACGGCCAGGGTAGACGCCAGCGACTCGCTGCTGATCGATGAAGCCTTGCTGGGCATGTCCGAAGAGCGCCTGCTCGACGTGCGCGGCAACCGCATGGCGATGATCTTCCAGGAGCCGATGACCTCCCTCAATCCGGTCTTCACCATCGGTGAGCAGATCGCTGAAAGCGTGATGCGTCATCAGGGCCTTTCAGACAAGGCTGCCCGCCAGCGGGCTCTGGACATGCTGGAAAAGGTCCGCGTGCCGGACGCTCGCCAGCGGCTGGACGCCTACCCACATGAACTCTCGGGTGGCATGCGGCAACGGGCCATGATTGCCATGGCGCTGGCCAATGACCCGGCGCTGATCATCGCGGATGAACCGACGACTGCGCTGGACGTGACCATTCAAGCACAAATCCTCTCGCTGATCGCCAACCTGCAGACCGAGACCGGCACAGCGATGATTCTGATCACCCACGATCTGGGTGTAGTCGCCGAAGTCGCCGATGACGTCATGGTCATGTACGCCGGGCGTGTCGTGGAAAGCGGCCCGGTGAAAACCCTGTTCGACGATCCGCAGCATCCGTACACCATCGGCCTGATGGGTTCGATGCCCTCTATCGGCCCTCGTGAAGGTCGTTTGGCGACCATTAACGGCCGGGTGCCGACGCCGGCAGAAATGCCGGGCGGTTGCCGTTTCGCCGGGCGTTGCCCGTTCGTGATCCAGCAATGCCGAGACGAACGCCCGCCGCTGCTTGAGTTGTCTCCCGGACACTTCGCCGCGTGCATCCGTGCGCCTTTGGAACAGCATGTGGGAGTCAGTGCGTGAACCTTTCCAGACCAGATATCGCCGGGCGCGTCAGCCCCGACAGCAACGCGCAGAAACCCATTCTGGAAGGCATCGGCCTGAGCAAGCACTTTGCCGTGGAAAGCGGCCTTTTGCAGCCGAAGAAGCCACCGGTACAGGCCGTCAATCAGGTCAACCTGTCAGTCCGCAAGGGCGAGACACTGGCGTTGGTAGGCGAGTCCGGCTCGGGTAAATCCACTCTTGGCCGCTTGCTGCTCAACCTGCTGCAACCGACTGCGGGTGACGTGATTTACGAGGGCCGCAACCTGGCCAACCTGACACCGGAAAAGCTGCGTCAGGTACGCCGTGACTTACAGATCATCTTTCAGGACCCGTTCGCCTCGCTGAACCCACGCATGACCGTGGAATCCATCGTTGGCGAACCGATCTGGCTGCACAGCCAGGCCAGTCGCAGCGACCGTCAGGCTAAAGTCGCCGAGTTGTTGCGCACGGTAGGTCTTGCTCCGGAACACGGAGGTCGGCATCCCCATGAATTCTCCGGTGGTCAGCGCCAGCGCATCGGCATTGCCCGCGCACTGGCTTCCGAGCCGCGCTTGATCCTCGGTGACGAGCCGGTCTCGGCGCTGGACGTTTCAGTGCAGGCGCAAGTGGTCAACCTGCTCGAAGACCTCAAGCATCAATTCGGCCTGACCCTGGTGATTGTTGCCCATGGCCTGGCCGTGATTCGCCATATGAGCGACCGCGTGGCGGTGATGTACCTGGGTGAAATCGTCGAACTGGCGTCGGTCGACGCGCTGTTCGAAAACCCTTTGCACCCTTATACCCAGGCGCTGATGGCCGCTGTGCCGGTCAGCCACCCTGACCTGCGCCAGCCGCGTCCGCTGCTCGGCGGCGATATGCCCAGCCCCAGCCGCCCGCCTTCGGGTTGCCGCTTTCATACCCGTTGCCCGCACGCCCGTGCGCTGTGCAAGGACGCTGCGCCGGTCATGGAAACAGTCGAGGCCGAACGCCAGGTCGCCTGCCACTTCTGGCGTGAAATCGCCAACGCAGGCAGCGCCACGCTGATCCTTCCAACACCCAGCGCTGCTTACACGCAGCGCCTGAATCTGTTCAAGCACCATCAATCCCTTGCAGTGGAGAGCCAGCCATGAAAATCGCACGCGTCGTGACAGGAACATTGTTATTGCTGGCCGCCAACGCTGCCTTTGCCGAATCGACGTTGCGCATCGGCATTCAGGACGATCCCGATGTGCTTGATCCGCATCGTTCGCGCACCTACTCAGGGCGCCTGGTCTACACCGCGCTGTGCGACAAACTGGTGGACGTCAATCCGGACCTGACTTACTCGCCGCAACTGGCCACCGCCTGGAACTGGAGCGAAGACGGTAAAACCCTGACCATGACGTTGCGCGAAGGCGTGACGTACCACGATGGCGAGCCTTTTGATGCGGCCTCGGTGAAGTTCAACCTCGACCGCGCCCGCACTCTCCCAGACTCCCTGCGCAAAAGCGAGCTGGCCTCGGTGGACAGCGTCGAGGTGATAGACGCAAAAACCGTCGCCATCAAGCTCAAGCAGGCCGATGCCACGCTGGTTTCACAGCTGTCGGACCGCGCCGGAATGATGCTCGCGCCGAAAGCTGCGCAAGGCGAATTCGCCGCCAACCCGGTCTGCTCCGGCCCTTACAAATTCGTGCAGCGCGTGCAGCAGGATCGAATCGTGCTGGAGCGTTTTGACAAGTACTGGAATAAACAGGCGTATCACTTCGACAAAGTGGTGTTCCTGCCGATTCCGGATACCTCGGTGCGCCTGGCCAACCTGCGCTCCGGCGACCTGGACATTATCGAACGGGTTGCGCCAACCGATGTGAAGACCGTCAAGGGTGACAGCAAGCTGGCGATCTACAACACGCCAGGCCTGGGCTACATGCAACTGATGTTCAACATCGGCAACGGTGAAAAAGCCAACTCGCCGATCGGCAAGGACAAGCGCGTACGCAAGGCATTTGAGCTGTCTATCGACCGCGATGCCATTAACCAGGTGGTGTTTGAGGGGCTGTACGCCCCTAGCGCTCAGCCGTTTCCGAAAAACAGCCCGTATTACGACAAGGACCTGCCGATCCCGGCTCGCGATGTCGAGAAAAGCAAGGCGCTGCTGGCGCAGGCCGGTGTGAAACTGCCGTTGGCGGTTGACCTGAAAGTGGCCAACAACCCTATCGCGCAACAGGTCGGGCAGATCATTCAGGCCATGGCTGAAGAAGCGGGCTTCAAGGTCAACCTGATTGCCACTGAATACGCCACGATGCTCAGCGAACAGGCGAGCGGCAATTTCCAGATCGGCATGAGCGCCTGGTCGGGCCGCCCTGATCCGGACGGCGATATCCATCAGTTCGTGACCTGCAAGGGCGGCCAGAACGACGGTAAATACTGTAACGCCAGGCTCGACGAACTGCTCAACAAGGCGCGCACCGTGAACGACGTTGC
Source organism: Pseudomonas savastanoi (assembly GCF_020917325.1). NCBI lineage: Bacteria > Pseudomonadati > Pseudomonadota > Gammaproteobacteria > Pseudomonadales > Pseudomonadaceae > Pseudomonas > Pseudomonas savastanoi. The sequence continues at coordinate 3,094,028 of NZ_CP076652.1, read as the reverse complement.
ACAACGCCAGGCGCTGTACAACGAAGCGCTGCGTTTGCTGGCCGATGAAGTACCGACCGCCTACCTGTATTTCGACCCGCGAATCATTGCCATGCGTAACAACGTGACCGGTTTCGTCCCTAACCCGGACGGTCTGATTCGTCTGAACAATGTCGCGTTCAAGCCATGACTGACGGGCGCACCTGCGAGGTTCCGGTATGCTGATGTTCATCCTGCGACGCCTGCTCAGCTCGATACCGACGCTGATTCTGGTTTCGCTGTTCGTCTTCACCCTGCAGAAGCTGCTGCCGGGTGACCCGGTGCTGGCCATGGCCGGGGAAGAACGCGATCCAGCGGTCATGGAATACCTACGCGACAAATACCGACTCGATGACCCGATCCCGTTGCAGTACCTCAACTGGGTCGGCAACGTGCTGACCGGCGACCTGGGAACATCGCTGCGCACCGAGCAACCGGTGACCACGCTGCTGGCGTCGAAACTGCCGGTGACTATCGAACTGGCCGTGCTGGCCCTGCTGATTGCGCTGTTGATAGGCATTCCAACCGGGATCATTTCGGCGGTGCGCAAAGGCACTGCGGTGGATTACGGCGCCAACGTGGTGGCGCTGTCGGGGATTTCCATCCCGCACTTCTGGCTGGGCATTCTGCTGATCATGATCTTTGCAGTGAAACTGCAGTGGCTGCCCGCCTCCGGCTTCGTGCCTATGGGCGAGGATTTCGGGCAAAACCTGAAGACCTTGATTCTGCCAGCCTTCGTACTGGGTGCCGGGCTTTCCGGGATTCTCATGCGTCACACCCGCAGCGCCATGCTGGAAGTATTGCGCACTGACTACGTCCGCACCGCTCGTGCCAAAGGACTGTTCCCGCGCACGGTGATTCTCAAGCATGCGTTGCGTAACGCGCTGATGCCCATCGTCACCCTCACGACACTGCTGTTTGGTGAATTGCTTGGCGGCGCGGTGCTGACCGAGCAAGTGTTCAGCATTCCGGGTTTCGGCAAGATGATCGTCGACGCTGTGTTCAACCGCGACTACGCCGTGGTGCAAGGCGTGGTGTTGTGTGTCGCGATTGGCTTTCTGCTGTTGAACCTGCTGGCCGACGTGCTCTACCGCTTGATCAACCCACGCCTGAGGAGTGCCTGATGACCGCCATTGCCAGCCTGCCGCATAGCGCGATCCTGCCGCGCAGTCGCTCGCCTTTTCTGAAGAAGTTCCTCGCCAACAAAGGCGCAGTGATTGGCGCGGCGGTGTTGCTGCTGTTTGTCCTCGCGGCCATTCTGGCCCCCTGGATTGCGCCCCATGATCCGCTCAAGGCCAATTTTCTCGCGGTACGCAAGGCTCCCTCGTTGATCTACTGGATGGGCACCGACGAACTGGGGCGCGATCTGTTTTCACGCTTGCTGTATGGCGCACGCAGTTCGCTGCTGGCCGGTGGTGTTTCGGTAGCCATCGCCATGCTCATCGGCGTTCCGCTGGGCCTGCTGGCCGGGTACTTCGGTGGCAAGCTGGACATGATCATCTCGCAGGTCATGGAAGCGCTGTTGTCCTGTCCGTTCCTGGTGCTGGCCATCGCTTTGGGCGCCTTTCTCGGCCCCAGCCTGACCAACGCGATGATCGCCATCGGCCTGTCCGCGATGCCGATCTTTGCCCGCCTGACCCGCGGCCAGGTGCTGTCGATCAAGCATGAGGATTACCTGGAAGGTGCCCGCGCCATCGGCCTGCCGGATCGCTGGATTATCCTGCGTTACGTGCTGCCCAACGTGATGTCGCCGCTGGTGGTGCAAGCGACGCTGACCATCGCCTCGGCGATTCTGGCCGAAGCCAGTCTGTCGTTCCTCGGCCTGGGCCAGCAACCGCCGTCGCCGTCCTGGGGCTCGATGCTCAATACTGCGAAAAATTTCATGGAGCAGGCTCCGTGGATGTCGATTGCGCCAGGTGTGGCGATTTACATCACGGTCCTGTGTTTCAACCTGCTGGGTGACGGCCTGCGCGATGCGCTGGACCCCAAGGGCTAAACCTTTCGTCTTCTGCCAAGAGAAACGCTTATGTTCGATGATCTGGATTACAGCCAACCTTACGCTTCGGCGCGCTCGCCGGTGATGGGCAACAACATGGTCGCCTGCTCTCAGCCATTGGCCGCTCAGGCCGGGCTGGACATGCTGCGCCGTGGCGGTAATGCGGTCGACGCCGCTATCGCAGCAGCCATGGTGCTGACCGTGGTAGAGCCCACTGGTTGCGGCATCGGCAGCGATGCTTTTGCCATCGTCTGGGACGGCAGCACGCTGCAAGGCTTGAACGCTTCCGGCCGCGCGCCACAGGCCTGGACGCCTGAGTATTTCGAAAGCCATAGTCAGATGCCACAACGCGGCTGGCCTGCGGTCAGCGTACCGGGGGCAGTGTCGGCCTGGGTGGCGCTGTCCGAGCGTTACGGCAAGCTGCCCTTCGCTACCCTGGCTGAACCGGCGATTGGCTATGCCCGCGATGGTTATCAGGTAACGCCGATTATCGCCGAGCTGTGGAAACGCGGCTCGCACCTGCTCAAGGATCAACCGGGCTTTGCCGAATGCTTCATGCCGGGGGGCAAAGCCCCCTTGGCCGGAGAAAAAATCCAGCTCAAGGACCACGCTCGCACGCTGGAACTGATAGCGCAGACCAAAGGCGAAGCGTTCTATCGCGGCGAACTGGCACAGGCGATCATCGCCCATGCCAACGCCAATGGCAGCGTGATGAGCCTCGACGATCTGGCCACGCACACCGTGGACTGGATCGACACGCTGTCGGTGCCATACGCGGGCGCCGTGGTGCATGAACTCCCGCCGAATGGCCAGGGCATCGCCACCCTCGCCGGCCTGACCATGCTTGAAGCGCTGGGCGTCGGCGAGCACCCGGTGGACAGTCTTGAAACGGTTCACCCGGTGCTGGAAGCAATGAAACTGGCCTTGGCGGACCTCGACGAACATGTCGCCGACAGCGAGCACATGCGCGTCCCTTCAGCGGATTTACTGAGTAAGGCCTACCTGATGGAGCGCGCGGGACTGGTCAATGATCAGGCCGCCAATCCCGGGCACGGCTCGCCGAAACCGGGCGGCACGGTGTACCTGTCAGCGGCGGATGAAAGCGGCATGATGATCTCGTTCATCCAGTCCAACTACATGGGTTTCGGCTCGGGTGTGGTGGTACCCGGCACGGGCATCAGCATGCAGAACCGTGGCGCAGGCTTTTCCCTGGACCCTCAGCACGTCAATTACGTTGCACCGCGCAAGCGTCCGTTTCACACCATCATCCCTGGCTTTGTCATGAATGCCGACGGCACGCCGCTGATGTCATTCGGGCTGATGGGCGGCCCGATGCAGGCGCAGGGCCACTTGCAGATGATGATGCGCATCCTGCGCTACAAGCAAAACCCGCAAGCCGCTGCCGATGCGCCGCGCTGGAGGATCGAAACCGGCCTGAAAGTCGCGGTGGAGCGTGCGTTTGACCCTGACGTGGTGAAAGCACTGCGCGCCAAAGGTCACGACATTGATGTCGAAGAGCCAAGCGGCGTATTTGCCTTCGGCGGTGCGCAGATTATCCAGCGCACGGCGCATGGCTATGTGGGCGGGACCGATCCCAGGAAGGATGGAGTGGTCGCGGCTTATTGACCAAACGCAACGGTTCGGCCAGCGCAGCAGGGCATTGACTGTTCAATCAGCTTCGCTGGCCTCACCTTGCCACTCAAAAGATCGGACCTTTCCAGCGCGCAGGCGTCCAAGCTTGAGATTGCCACTCATCTCAAGCCCTATAGCGTTTCGACCCAGGAAAAGCCATGACCTTTTTGATCTTCCTTCTAGCCTGCAGCGCCGCCGCAGCAACCGGCATCATCTTTAAACCAGGAGCATGGTACGAATCCCTTCAGAAACCGAGCTTCACCCCGCCAAACTGGGCATTTCCGGTAGCGTGGACCGTGATCTACCTGCTCCTCGCCTGGGCAGGGTATCGCCTGACGCTGCTCCCCAGCAGCCAGATCGTGCTTGCCCTGTGGGCTGCTCAGATAGCACTGAACACGTTGTGGACACCGGTATTTTTTGGTGCGAACCGCATTGTCGCGGCGATGGTGATTCTTGCTTTGCTGTGGATTGTTGTCGCCACAATGATCGTAATGGCCTTGCAGCTGGACATCATTACGGGGCTGATTTTGTTTCCCTATCTGGTATGGCTCTCGGTGGCAGCGGCGCTGAACTTTTCCATTCTGCGCCACAATAGATAATCGTCCCGGCTTTGCCGTCTATTGGCTCTGCGGCGAAACCGCTACAGCGCGTAACGGCGGCAATGCTCAAGGTAGCCTTGCTCGTGACTACCGACCAGTTGAACGACGCTCGACCATAGCCAGGAGGGCGCGTCCAGGGTATCGGATCGATTGCTTTGCAGGTCCCTGATCCACGCCGCACGTGTGGCCAGATCCATCTGTCTGGCGTGGGCTTTACCCACAACTTTGGCGAGATAAGCTGCGGCCTGCATGGCCTCTTGCTCAGTGAGCTCATCAAGTTCCAGCTTCATGTCCTGAGGAAGTAGCTCACGAATGAAGAACGAATGATCCAGCATTCGCACGGCAACCATTCGGCTACCCAGACCGGGCGACAGGTTCCGGGCGCCCTCCACTACCCGTTTGCCATTGTCTCTGGGCATGCGCGCCCTCGCAGTACGTGGGGCCGCCGCGGCGACGGCTTCCTTGACGTCGAGCAGGCAGAACTCTTCATCCTCTTCATCGCCAACACCCATCAGCACCGCGTAGCGAAGCAGCCCCAGAGAGCTGCAGCCTTTTACCCAGTAGGCGGAGTCGAGTAAACGCACTCGGTCATCCTGGGACCTGCCTTTTAGCGATGTCACCAGCGCATGAATCTCCGGCGTCTCACAAAGCGCCTTGATTGCATCGCGTTCCGCACGTGACATTTGCCAGAAATGTTTGCCCAGCGGAATGGTCGGTTGCGTACCTTCGAAACGCTCCTTTGCCAGATGCTTCCACGTACGTTGTACCGCGCTGCGCATCCCCGCTTTCACTTGCGCAGGACGATCCGGCTCTTCATCGTCGTTGCCGATAAAAGCCTCTTCGTAGCCCTGCATCATCTCTTCCAGCATTCTTGCCGTGGTCACTCCGGGTAGATCCGAGCCACGAGCAGCCGTCGCCAATGACAGCCCCAGCCTCACCAGGTCATGGGCCGGATTACCGATGACGGCTTGATCGAGGTCGCGGATATGCATATCGATGCGCCCTCTCGAATCCCCTGTGGGCCCCAGATTACCGGCATGGCAATCCCCGCAGATCCAGACCGGCGGACCGCTGGGCAGACGCCTGCCCGACTGACTGTGAAGCCACTCATAGAACTGCGCGGTATTGCCGCGAACGAACGCGTGCGCAGACCTCGCCATTTTCAGGTTGCGCAGGTTGATGAGGGATTTGAGGCGTGTGTCGGGACGAGGCGTTTTCATCGGAAAACCTTGAAGAGGGTTATTCCATTGACTCGTGATGTGACAGGAATGTTTCAAGATATTTCACATCTGATCGCTGTTTGTCTTCAGCGTTTAAGCCAGACTCAAATTACCTCAAGCGCTTTGCCCCCGCAAACTGGCGAGGTCAACCCGTAGAAAGGACAAGAACAAGGTATGCAGCATGTATTCCCGGTCCAGACGACCAGACCGGAAATACACCTGCACAAACCCGTTAAAGCTTGAACTGCGCAACCATCGTGTTGAACGAAATCGCCAGCCGTGACAGTTCCTGACTGGATGCACTCGTCTGATTAGCGCCCGCTGCAGACTGCGCGCTGAGCTCCTGAATGTTGACCAGGTTGCGATCCACTTCGCGTGCCACCTGGGCCTGTTCTTCGGACGCCGAGGCAATCACCATGTTGCGCTCGTTAATGGTGCCTACGCCGCTGGTGATTTTTTCCAGGGCGCTGCCGGCGCGCTGAGCAAGTACCTGGGTGTTGGTGGCCGTCGCCAGACTTTTGCTCATTGCCGCAACCGCACCGTCGGCACCGGACTGCACGGTCCCGATCATGCCTTCGATTTCCACAGTAGAAGCCTGGGTACGGTGCGCAAGGGCGCGCACTTCGTCGGCTACCACGGCAAACCCTCTGCCCTGTTCACCGGCGCGTGCAGCTTCGATGGCGGCGTTCAGCGCGAGCAGGTTGGTTTGCTCGGCGATGCTGCGGATGACCTCAAGCACTTTACTGATATCCCGGACGTGGCCAGCGAGCGTTGTCACAGATCCCGTCGATTCGGTAATCTCGCTGACCATCGTACCGATGCCCTTGACGGTGTCATCGACCTGACCGCGGCCGCTGGCGGCGTCGGTCGCCAGTGCTTTCGACTCCTCCGAGGTAGACACTGCATTGCGGGCTACCTCTTCAACCGCAGCCGTCATTTCGTTGACCGCCGTTGCAGCCTGTTGAATCTCGTCATTTTGTCGAGTAAGACCGCGCGTGCTTTCTTCGGTGACCGCGCCAAGCTCTTCGGCAGCGGACGCAAGCTGATCGGACGCGCTGGAAATCTCCTGAATCGTCCGCTTCAAATTGCCCTGCATCGTGCCGATCGCATTGAGCAGGTGCCCTGCTTCATCGCCTCGGGTACTGGAAACGCTCTGGGTCAAGTCACCCGATGCAATACGCTGTGCAACTTCGATAGCGCTTCTCAGTGGTCCTGTAATCATGCGAGTGATCAAAATACCCAACATGATCGCCACCACAAACGCGATGACAATACCCGCCGTCAACATGAATACCGAGTTGCTTTGCAGCCTGTCAGCGGCCTCTGCACCTTCTTTGATCTGGCGCTTGTTGGAGTCGATCATGATCTGCAGGTAGCCGCGAGCCTTGTTGAACTCTCCGTCGGCCAGCGCGTTGAGGCGATTGCGCGCGTCTTCCAGTTTGCCTGCCTGCTGCAGGTCAAAGATGTTCTGGGAAGCAGAGATGTAGGCTGACATCAAGGCGTCGTACTGGTCGCCCGCTGCACGTTCATCGTCCTCCAATGGGGTGGCGCGGTAGATGGCATAGACTTTCTGCGCACGCTCCAGCTCGGCATTGATACTTTGGCGCATTTTCTCCGCCGTGGCCTTGTCCTTGGCATCGAGCAAACGGTAAAGCCCGCGGTTATGAGTGGTCAGGGCGGTCATCGTCTCGTTGGTGTTGGCCACTGAAACCAGGTTATTCGAGAACGTCAGCTCAAGGGCATCGGAAAGCCGGTTGATACCGAGCATACCCAAACCACCCACAGCCAAGGTGATCATGGCGCAAACGATGAACGCGGCCATGAGTTTTTTAGCGAAACTGGTGCGATTTATCAGGTTCATTGATTATCCATCATCGTTAAGTAAGGGGGCACTTCTGTCCGAGAGCCCTACTGCACTAGAGGCAAGTAGTTGAACGTGGGTTTTGCGCACTTTTGCGATAAGCGATTTTTCGGACTACAGAAGTAATCATCCAATTTCTGTGCCAGAGCAGGACCTGCTTGTTCACTGCATCCTGACTTTTCGCGATCCCTGTTGTTATCGGCATGAACCGGATTTTATGAATAGACACTGCGGTGTTACTGGATAAAAAGATGGTGACTAGATGAAAAACGGGCACGACTACGCAGGGTTTGCCAAGTAGAACCCAAGGAGGGAAACGTCTCGGCATGCCAGTTATTCTCAGGCGTTAGCCCACGTCAGCGAGCATGCCACGATAGCGGATTACACTGTTTATCGAGGCCTGCGAAACCATCCTTTAATTGTCTCGTGGCCATCATCGATATAAGTGAAAATAACGGGCACTACCAACAGGCTTAGTACGGTCGAGGCCAACAGTCCGCCGATAACGACCACCGCCATCGGCTGGCGGAAGCCAGACTCGCCACCCCATCCCAGTGCGGTCGGCAACATGCCTGCCCCCATCGCAATGGTGGTCATCAGGATCGGCCGGGCGCGTTTGTGGCAGGCGTCGATCAACGCTTCGTAGCGGCTTACGGTCGGCGCACGGCGAGCCATGATTGCGTACTCCACCAGCAGGATCGAGTTCTTGGTGACGATCCCCATCAGCATCAGCAGACCGATGACCGATGCCATGGAAAAGCTCATCCCGCCTATCAACAGTGCCAACAGTGCGCCGCCGAGCGATAAAGGCAGTGCCGAGAGGATGGTCAGCGGCTGCATGAAATCATGGAACAGCAGAACCAGCACCGCGTAGATACAGAACACGCCGACGGCCATCGCCAGGCTGAAGTTGCCAAACAGCTCGCTCATCAACTGCAACTCGCCCTGCTCTACCAGTTTCACTTGCGCTGGCAGGTTCTGCATGACCGGCGCCTGCCTGGCCTGCTCCATCACTTCGCCCAGATTGCGCCCATTGAGCTCGATGGAAAGAGTGATATTGCGCAAGCGATCGATACGATTAATCTGCGCGGGGCCGCTGCCCATGCTGATTTCTCCCAGAGACGCCAGCGCGATCTGGCCATCACGCCCCGTGACCCGTAACTGAGCGAGACTTTGCAGGTCGGTGCGTACTTGCGGCTGCATACGCACCCGCACATTGACCTGGCGCTGGGACAGATTGATCTTGCCCAGGGACGAGCTGTATTCGCCGTAGGTGGCCATGCGCAGTGTGTCGGCGATGTCCTGGCTACTGACGCCCAGCTCTGCCGCGCGGACAACATCCGGGCGCATCTGGATTTCCGGCCTTTGCACCGCAGCACTGGAGGTGATGTTGCCGACGCCTTTTATTTGGCGCAGCTGCGGTTCAAGAGCGGCGGCGGTACGCTCCAGCAAATCACCATCATCGCTGGCGAGGACGATGTCCAGCCGTTCGCCGCTGGCGTCACCACCGACATTTACCCGCACACCGGGCAAACTGCGCAGACTTTCACGCATGCTCGCTTCCACCTGGGACTGTTTCAGTGCGCGCTGGTTACGTGGTAGCAGATCGACGGTCAGCGCCGCCTTGCGATCACCCGCACTGCCCGCATCGCCGCTGCCCGCGGCGATGAAAACGTGGGCCACTTCTGGAATCTCGCGTAAACGCTTCTCAGCCTGCAAGGCAATCTCGCCGGTCTGGGCCAAGCTGCTGCCGGGCGGCAACTCCAGGCTGACGGTGCTGCTGGCAATATCCTGCGCAGGCAAGAAGCTGGTCGGCAGCAAGGGAATAAGTGCCAGCGAGCCGATGAACAAGACACCAACAATGGCCATGGTGGTCTTGCGGCGGCTCAGGCTGGTGTGAATCCAGCTCAGGTAACGTCTCATCAAACCGCTGTCGTGCTCACCATGCGCGCGAGCCTTGAGAAAATACGCCGCCATCATTGGCGTCAACAAACGGGCGACCAACAACGAAAACATCAACGCAGCGCTGGCAGTCACACCGAATTGGCGAAACAGTTTGCCGGAAACCCCGCCCATGAAAGCGGTTGGCAGGAACACCGCGACCAGAGTCACAGTGGTTGCCAATACCGCAAGGCCGATCTCGTCGGACGCCTCAATCGCCGCCTGACGCGGGGTTTTGCCCATACGCAGGTGTCGCGCAATGTTTTCGACCTCAACAATTGCATCATCGACCAGAACGCCGATCACCAGGGCCAGCGCCAGCAGCGAAACTGTATTGAGGCTAAAACCGGCAAAATACATCACGCCAAAAGTCGGGATGATCGACAAAGGCAGTGCTGTGGCCACGATAATCGTCGCCCGCCAGTCACGCAGGAACCACCAGACCACTAACACCGCCAGCAACATTCCTTCGTATAGCAGCATCATGGAGCCGCGATAGTTTTCCATCACCGGGTCAACGGCATTACTCGCTTCTTCAATACGCACATCAGGGTGTTGCCTGGCGAACTCACTGACTGCCTGGCGCACATCCCTGGTCACTCCGACGTCGGAAAAACCCAGAGAGCGCATGACCTGAAAGCCAATGACCGGTTTGCCGTCGCGATACGCCAGAGTGGTGCGCTGGGCATGGGTATCACGCACGGTGGCCAACTGCTGCACGGCGAGCATTCGCCCTTCGCTGACGGGAATGCGGATAGCGCCCAGCGCCGCCGGGTCGTCAATGCCGCCGAGCACACGCAGCGCCTGCTGACCGCTGCCCAGATCGCCCTGACCGCCGGAATTGTCTTTCTGCATCGTCCGCAAACGATCCGCGATGTCCGTCACGCTCAACCCCAGACCAGCCATCAGCGCGGGATCAAGGTCCACCTGAACTTCGCGGTCCACACCGCCCACGCGGCCGATGTTCGCGACACCACGCACAGTCAGAAGCTTTTTGCTCAGCTCATTGTCGACAAACCAGGACAACGCTTCTTCGTCCATGCGTGGCGCATCGACCACATAGGTCAGCAACGCCGTGGTATTGGTGGTAAGGCGGGTTACCGATGGCGTGTCGAGGTTGGCTGGCAACTCGGCGGCAGCGCTGTCCACCGCATTGCGCACCTCGTTGAGCGCTTCATTGCCATCCTTGTCGATGTCGAATATCACATTGATGATGACGCTGCCTTCGGCAATTTGCGTGCTGACATGCTTGAGCAGGCGCAGCGAGGTCAGCTTGTCTTCGAGCTTGCGCGCGACTTCGGTTTCCAGTTGCTCGGGGGCGGCCCCTTCCAGTGAGGCACTGATGACCACTGCGGGCAGATCGGTGTCGGGAAAGTCCTGGATACCGAGACGATCGAATCCAAGGGCACCAAACAGGGTCAGCAGTAAAAACAGCATGACCGCCGGAACCGGGTAACGAATCGACAGCGCGGAGATATTCATTGCGTGCGCGCCTCGGCGTTGACCAGCGTCACGCTGGCCCCGTCGTTGAGAAAGGCCCCACCGCTACGGACGATCTGTGCCTGCTCTGTCAGACCTCCGAGGATTTCCAGCGCCGATCCACGCCGCCGCCCGACCTCTACGACTTGTTGGCTGACATGCATATCCTTGCCCAGCACGAACACATAAGAGCGTCCGTCACGCAGGATCACACTGGTATCCGGGACAGTCAGCGCTGCAGTGGATGGCAGTTCGATGCGACCGCTGGCGTACATGCCGGCGCGCGCCATCGACCCAGTGGGCAGGGAAACATAGACCAGCGCCCTGCTGGTCTTGCTGTCGAGTATTGGCGAGACCAGCCGCACGCGACCTTCGACCTGAACACCGCCTGGCAACGTCACGCGAGCGAGCTGTCCGACCTGCACACCTGGCAGTTGCTGTGCATCCAGTTCTGCCTGCCACTCGATGCGGCCATCCCGGATCATCCTGAACATTTCGCTGCCCGCCGACACCACATCGCCGAGCAAGGCCTTGCGCCCGGATATGACCCCGTCATCCACCGCGACAATGCGTGTCTGCGTGAGTTTGATCCGGATACTGCGCAGGTCGGCATTTGCCGAGGCCAGGTTGGCTTCAGCGGTCTGCACCTTGACCCGGTATTCTTCCAGTTGCTGCTCGGACAAGGCCCCGCTCTGTCCGACCAACGCCGCACGTCGCGCATTGGAGCGGGCTTCCTGCAATTGCGCCGTGGCCTGGGCTGCCGCTGACTTCTGCTTGTTTTCCTCGGCCAGCACGCTGTCATCGGCCAGGGTCGCCAAGACCTGGCCTTTCTTCACCTGATCGCCGATATCAGCCTTCAGGCTGGCGATCCGCAAGCTTCCGGTTTCGGCACTGATAACAGCTTCCTGCCACGGCGCGAGCGCACCGCTGGCCACTCGTTCCTGTGGCCATTCTTCGTGGTGCGGTTGAACCGCCTCGACGGTGAGGCTGGTTGACGGCGCAACAGCAGCAGCCGGGGTCGGCTCTGCACGGCCAAACACTAACCAGCCTGAAACGCCCAATACCGCCAGCGTCAACAGCCCATACATGCGTATCTTCCTCATACGCCGCCCCGTTTCGCTGTCTCACTGGCCAAACCTTCGCGACTGCCCTGCCATCCACCGCCCAGGGCCTTGTACAGGGCAATCCAGTAGCGCACTTGATTTTGTTGCACGGTGATCAGTTCGATTTGCGCCGAAAGGGCCGAGCGTCGCGCCACTTCGCGGTCCAGCAGGCTGGCGTTACCGGCCTGCCAGTTGCGGTCTGTGGCTTCGAACGACGCTTCATAACCGTCGCTGGCCCGCTGCGTACTGGCTTGCGAACGCCGCGCCGCATCGAGACGCACCAGTGCCTGCTCGACTTCCATCACCGACGTGCGCAAGGTCTGCCGATAGGTCGCCAGCGCCGCGTCATAATCTGCCCGTGCCGAGTCCACTGCCGCCCGGCGCTTGCCTGCGTCGAACAGCGGAACAGTCAGTTGCGGGCCGAGGCTCCAGTTACGGCTGAATACTCCAGTGGTGGTCCCCACCTCGAACGAGCCGATCAGACTCAGGCTGGGCAGACGATCCGCCTGAGCAGCGCCAATCTTCGCATTGGCTGCGGCCAGTTCGCGTTCGCTGGACGCCAGATCCGGGCGCTGGCGCACCAGGTCGGCGGGTATTTCCCGTACATCCAGCGACGCAGGCTGCGGCAGTCGCGCGGGGTTATGGCCGAGCACTTCCCGCACCTGCTCCTCGTCGCTACCGGTCAGGGCCACCAGGCTTTTGAGCAGCACGTCGCACTCGCTTTGTTGTTTGATGAGGGTCGCATTACTGGCCGCCGCACTGGCGTCGCTCAACGATGAATCAGCGGCTGCGGTAAACCCGGCCTGAAACGACACGCGAGTCAGACGTGCGGTCTGTTCCTGGGATTGCGCCTGATCACGGTAAGCGTTCACCAGCATCTGGCAGCCGCGGTACTGCACGAAGTCATCACCGACCTCGGCCGCCAGCGACACACGAGCGTCATGCCAGTCATTGACACGTGCTTCGAGCAGATTGCGCGAAGCTTCGTCGGTGCGTCGTAATTTGCCGAACAGGTCCAATTCCCAGGACGCATCGAGGGTTGCGCCGGAAGTCGTACCGCTCTGGCGCGCCCCGCTCTGCCTGATGCCAGCGCGTGACTTGCTCGCGCCGCCGCTCACTTGCGGCAGCCTGTCGGCAAAGCTGCCGTCCAGCGTCGCGCGTGCCTGGGCGATGCGCGCCAGAGCCTGATCGAGAGACGGGCTGTCTGCTTGCGCCAGACGCAACAGGGTTGCCAGTGCAGGGTCATCGAACTGTTGCCACCAATCCTGCAGCCCCACCATCGACGCGTCATGGGGCAGCGGCGCATGCCACTTGCCGGCAACCGCCACCGCAGGCAACTGGTAGTCCGGCCCTAGCGTGCAGCCGCTGAGCAGTGACACCACAAACATCGACAACAGGAATCGGCCAGCAGGTTTGCCAATAGACATAAAGCTCTCGAAAATTCCGGAACAGTGGTGTCTGGAGAAAAGAAGCAACGGGGCAGGAATCCGGACGATCAGGAGCGTTGTCGCGAGGTTTCCTGCTGCGCCACAAATCCCTTTCGTAGCATGCATTTAACGCTGGAGGCCGCGGTATGTATGTCGTGGAATACGGGGACAGTCCCACGGCGATAAGTTGGCGATCGCCCTGAGGTTCTTACAGAATCGGGCCCTGCTCGAACCGAGTAGCAATGAATCCGTACCTGTGCCAACAAGGGATCGACTATGGAAGAGTTAAGTAATCTCAAGAAACTGGAGTCGAATGCGCGCACCTACGCAGCGACCTTCCAGCAGCTGTTTGTCAGTGGCAAGGGCATGCGGGTCAAGGACGCCAACGGCCAGGAGTACCTCGACTGCCTGTCGAACGCTGGCACGCTGGCACTGGGTCATAACCCGCCGGTGGTCCGCGAGGCGGTGATCGAATTCCTCAACAGTGATCATCTGCAGCAGGCCCTTGACCTGGCCACACCGGCCAAGCACGCCTTCGTCGAAGAGCTGTTCGCGACGTTGCCCGCCAGAATGCGCGACAACAGCAAAATTCTGTTCTGCGGCCCCAGCGGTTCTGACGCGGTCGAAGCCGCAATCAAGCTGGCCCGCCATTACACCCAGCGCTCGCCGCTGATGTCCTTTCACGGTGGTTACCACGGCATGACCGCTGGCGCATTGTCGGCCATGGGCAACCTCAACCCCAAGGCCGGGCTGCTGGCCCAGGGCACCCACTTCCTGCCCTTCCCCTATCGTTTCCGCTGCCCGTTCGGCACCGACGGCGAAAACACCGACCGCCTCTCCATCGAGTACATCCGCACGGTACTCAGCGACCCGGAAAGCGGTGTGCCCAAACCGGCTGCGGTGGTGGTCGAAGTGGTTCAGGGCGAAGGCGGCTGCATCGCGGCGTCGGCAGAATGGCTGCGCGCTGTGCGTGATATCACTCGCGAGTTGGGAATCCTGCTGATTGTCGACGAAGTGCAAACCGGACTCGGACGTACCGGCAACCTGTTTGCTATCGAACATTCCGGGATAACGCCGGATATTCTGGTGCTGTCCAAGGCCATCGGTGGCGGCTACCCGATGTCAGTGATCGTCTATGCCGAGCACCTCGATACATGGGGCCCAGGCATGCACGCAGGAACGTTCCGGGGCAATCAGGTGGCGATGGTGGCCGGGGCTGCGACCATGCGTCATATCAAGGAGCACGATCTGGTCGGCAATGCTGTGCTGCGCGGTGAGCAGTTGCACAGCGGGCTGGAGAACATCGCTCGACAGTTCCCGTTTATCGGCGATGTCCGTGGCCGTGGCCTGATGCTCGGGGTAGAAATCGTCAAACCGGCTACAGGGTCACGTCCGGGGGTTGGCGATGGCGCACGTGCGCGGGCGATCAAGCTGGAGTGCTTCAACAACGGCATGATCATCGAGACAGGTGGACGCAACAGCGCAGTCGTGCGCTTCCTGCCACCGTTGAATATCACCGAGTCGGAAGTGGGCATGGTCCTCGACCGCTTCGAACAGGCCCTGATGAGCAGCAGCGCAGCACGGGTTTCCAGCGTCAGCGCGGTAGGCTGAATCCTCGCAACAGCCTGCTCGAGAGGCTGATACAGCCGACAGATAGCCGTGGGCTGCATCAGCCTCTCGTGAGCAGGATCCCTTCCACACTGCCCACGTCAGCGGGCCGTCGATATCGTCATGCAGAACATCCCTGTCCTGCAATCCTCTCGTCAATCCCGTGCCAGCGCCTCGATCGGATCGAGCTGTGCCGCGTTACGTGCGGGTACGAAGCCGAACACAATGCCGATCAATGTCGAGCAGATGAACGCAGTGACAATCGAGCTCACAGAGAACACCATCTGCCATTCCTTGACCAGCAGTGAAAACACATAGCCGATCACGAACGACAGGCCGATGCCGATGACCCCGCCAATCAGGCAAACCATCACCGCCTCCACCAGAAACTGCTGACGGATATCCGACTGGCGCGCCCCGACTGCCATGCGAATGCCGATCTCGCGCGTCCGCTCCGTGACCGACACCAGCATGATGTTCATCACCCCGATACCGCCGACCGCCAGCGAGATCACCGCAATCAATGACAGCAACAGGGCCAGCGACTGGCTGGTCTTCTGCACCGTTTGCATCACGCTGTCGAGGTTGTAGGTGAAGAAGTCCTTGGTCCCGTGACGCTTTTGCAGCAGTTTGTTGACGTTGTCCTCGACCACCTTGCTCGGCTGCCCGTCCTTGACCCGCACGGTGATGCCGTCCAGGTAGGTCTGACCCAGCAGGCGGCCAGAGGCGGTTTCGTAGGGCATCCAGATATTCAGGTTCTTGCTGGTGTCGAAGATGTTTTTCTTGTTCTCGGTCACGCCGATTACTGTACAGGGCAGGTTGCCCACCAGGATCACCTGGCCCAGCGGGTCGACCTTGGGGCCGAATAGGCGAATCCGTGTGTTGTAATCGATCACCACCACTTGCGCTTGCCGCCTGGCGTCATCCTTGTTGAACCCCACCCCCAAGCCCATTTTGGTGCCACGCACCTGGAAGTAACTCGGGCTGACCCCGCTCACCGTCGCCGATACGTCGATGTTGCGGTAGCGCACCAGCAGGTTGCGGCCGATATTCGGTGTGGCGCTGTCGATGTAGTACTCACTGCTCAACGCCGCCACATCGGACAGCGCCAGGGTCTGGATATCCATGGACTTGGTGTCGCCAAAGTCACTGCCTGGGAACACCTCGATGGTGTTGCTGCCGATGGCCTCAATGTCCTTGAGCACATAGCGCTTGGCCCCTTCGCCGATCGCAACGATCGACACCACCGAGGTAATGCCGATGATGATCCCGAGCATGGTCAGCAGCGTGCGCATGCGGTGCGAGATCAGCGCCACCCAGGCCATGACGAAGGCCTCCTGGAACAGGCCGAGGTTGGCCATCAGCCGGTTGCCCTGCCTGGGTTTGGTGGGCAGGCGCTCGGTGGTTTTTTCGTTGATGATCGGGCGATCAGGGTTTACCCGGTCGGCGATGATCTCGCCGTCACGCATCTCGATGATGCGCTCGGCGTGCGCTGCAACCTTCTCATCGTGGGTCACCAGAATCACTGTGTGCCCGGCGCTGTTGAGCTCTAGGAGGATGTTCATCACCTCCTTGCCGCTGACGCTGTCGAGGGCCCCGGTAGGTTCGTCGGCCAGAATGATCTCGCCGCCGTTCATCAAGGCCCTGGCAATACTGACCCGCTGTTGCTGGCCGCCTGAAAGCTGGCTTGGCCGATGCTCCAGATGCCCGGGCAGGCCCAGCCGCTCAAGCAGCTTCTGCGCGCGCTCTACGCGCACGCCCTTGCCGGTGCCTGCGTAGATGGCAGGCATTTCGACATTCTGTATCGCTGGCAGGTGCGGCAACAGGTGATAACGTTGAAAAATGAAACCGAAGTGATCGCGGCGCAGCTCTGCCAGCTCATCATCGGTCAGCGTACCGGTTTCACGCCCGTCGACCTTGTAACTGCCGCTGTTGGCGTGATCCAGACAACCCAGCACGTTCATCAGCGTTGACTTGCCGGAGCCCGAGGCCCCGGTAATGGCAACCAGTTCGCCGGCATTGATCGTGAGGTTGATGTCATTGAGCGCGATGAAGTCCTTCTCGCCAGCGACAAAACGACGGGTTATCCCCTTGAGTTCCAGAAGAGCTCGACTCATGGTCAGGCCCCCGCTGTCGCTGGTGTGGCCGACGGTTCACCGATCACCACCTGGTCGCCCTCGGCAAGGCCGCTCTTGATCTCGACCCGCACGTTGTTGTTGATGCCGGTCTGCACGTTACGGCTCTGGGCCTGGCCCTGATTGTCCATCACGCGCACCGGGAAGGTGCCGTCGCCGTTCTTGTCGCCCAAAGCTGCAACAGGCACAGTCAGTACGCCCTTGGCCTTTTCACGCACGATATGCACCTGGGCGGTCATCGAAATACGCAGACGGTGATCAGGGTTGGGGACGTCGAACAATGCGTTATAGAACACCGCACTGTTCGGCTTGCCGGCGTTGCTGGACTGCGCGTCAAGAAAGTTTTGCGGCGCCGGTTCCGTGCCTTTCAGTTTGGCGTAATAGCGTTTTTCGGCATCGCCGAGGATGGTGAAATACACCTCTTGGCCTGGGGTGATATGAATCACGTCGGCCTCGGAGACCTGCGCCTTGACGGTCATGGTGTCCAGGTCTGCCAGCTTGAGGATCACCGGCGTCAGTTGGCTGGCGATCACGGTCTGGCCTTCCTGGGTCACGATACCCACCACATCACCGCTGATCGGCGCGACGATGCGGGTGTAGCCCAGGTTGATCCTGGCGGTCTCGATCTGGATCCCTGCGTCGCGTACCTGTGCTTCCAGCGAGCGAAGGTTGGCACTCCGGACTTCGAAGTCCGATTGCGCCGTATCGAAGTCCTTTTGCGAGATCGCGTCATCCGCACGCAGTTGCTTGTAGCGTTGGTAAATGGCTTTGGCGTCCTTGAGCTGCGCGGCAGCCGCGTCCTTCTGGGCGATCAGGTTCTGTTCGTTGACCTGCGACTGGCGCAGGGTGTTCTGCAGCACCACAGGATCGATTTCCGCCAGCCACTGACCTTGTTTGACCTTGTCACCCAGATTGACCTTCAGTGACTTGAGCTGGCCTGAAACCTGCGCGCCGACATCAACCTGCTTGATGCCTTGCAGCACTCCGCTGGCCAGCACCGAGTTTTCGATATCGGTGCGTTCGACCTTGGCGGTCAGATACTCCGGTGCCTTTTCCGGGGATTGGATGCCGTAGGCAATACCTGCTGCCAGAACCAACAGCACAACAACAATGAGCACTTTGCGAAACTTCAACTTTTTCATAGAAAGCCACGAATGTGTTGAGGATTGGCCCGGCGATCAACCGCCGGGCTTGAAGAAACGATGTTATTGACGGGGTAGCCACCAGTTCGCCAGATGCTGTACATGCTGCGCCTTGAGAATGGTGAAATGGTTGCCCGGCCCACGCCAGACAGTGAGATCCGGAGCACACTGGCGCCAGCCGCTGACCATCGCCTGCTGTTCGCGCTGATTGCCCGCCGCATCCAGCACCGGATCATCGGCCAGCACCAGACGCACCGGCCCGGTGTAGATCTGCGACGGTTGATAACGTGTGCGCAACGCGGTACCGAAAGCCCTTGCAGGCCCACGCATCGCGTCCGGCGACGAACGCTGCGGCAACATCCCTGCCCGCACCATCCCGGCATGCAACAAACGCATCTGGCCGACATCGTCCTGGGCCCGGAAGGCCGTACGATCGATGCCCAACGGCTTGCCCGCAGCCAGCTCCATGGTTTCGATCAAACGTTCCAGTACGCCTATCGCGGTGTAAGGTTTGCCCACCACGCCGTTGCCGCCCGGTGACTCACTGTCGATCAGTGTCAGCGAAGCCACCTCCCTGCCGCTTGCCGTCAGGCGCTGAGCCATTTCAAAGGCCACCCAGCCGCCGAACGAATGACCGAGCAGATGCACCGGTCCTTCTGGATGGGTGCTGTCGAGTGCTTGCAGATAAGCCTCGGCGGCGGTTTCCACCAGACTGTAAGGCACCGTGCGGCCATCCAGCCCGCGTGGTTGCAGCCCGTGGATCGGCCAGTGCGGCCCCAGAGCATCGGCCAGGCTGATGAAGCCAGTCACACTGTCCCCTGCCCCCGGTACACAGAACACTGGCGCGTGATCGCGACGTCCACCCTGAATCGTCAACAACGGCCGGTGGGCGCTGTCAGCCCCTCGTGGCCGATTGGGCAGATCAGCCAACGCTTGGCTGATCGCCTGACCCAGGCCCTCGATATGTGGCGGCTTCATCATGCTCAAGTGATCGCCAGCGACCTTGATACTGCGCAACTGACTGACCGGCAGGACGCTATCCCAACCCAGGTAACCGCTGTGTTTCTGCGAGTTGGGTTCCCACTCACTGGCAGTGAACAGGTGCAGCGGCACGCTGTTGGGGTAAACCGTGTAATTGGCCTGCGCATGACCGTGGGCAACCTCTCGGTCGAGGTACTGGCAAAGCCCCTCGTTCGTGTAGATTTCCAGCTCCGGCGGCAGCGCACCCTGCTCGCGGCAGTGCTGCAGGAGCCCGGCGAAATCAAAGGCATGCCGGTTTGCACGCACTTGCTCAAGGGCCTCCAGAGCCTGCGTGCATTCGCCTCGGGCCCTCCAGAACTGCTCGCAGTGTTCCAGCAGATGCTGACGGTGGGCGGTCTGCAGGTCCCAGCGCTCGCGACCCAGATCCACCAGGCGCGGCATGTAGGTGTCAAGCAGGCCGATAAACTCCACCTCCTCGTCCATGCCCTCCAGCTGGATGGCAATTTCGTAGGCCAGAAGCCCACCGAACGACCAGCCCGCCAGACGATAAGGCCCATGCGGCTGAACACTGCGCATCACATTCAACAAGCGCGTTGCCAGGCATTCCATGGTCAGCAACTGTTCCTGACCGAGCGGGATGCCGCTCAGCCCGTAAACCGGAATCTCGCTGTCGATGTGTACCGCCAGCGCCGGGAAATGCGCGTCCTGGCCGGTGAACTCGTGGACCAGGAACAGCGGACGCTGGTTGCCGGTGGTGCGCACCGGCACCAGTTGCTCATGAAGCTGCGCTGCAACCTCTTCGCTGCGGCTGCCCAGCAGGCTGGCCAGGGCCGCCACGCTGGCGTGCTGGAACACGTCGGCCAGAGACACCGGCAAGCCACTCTGTACCAGTTGGTTGACCAGTCGTACCGCCATCAGCGAGTGACCGCCGAGACTGAAGAAGCTGTCATGACGTCCCACCTGCTGCACCTCGAGTACCTCCGCCCAGGCTTTCGCCAGACGAATCTCCAGCTCGCCTGCCGGGGCTTCGAAGGCACTGCTCGCGAACTGATCCGCTGTCGGTGCTGGCAGTGCGTGGACATCCACCTTGCCATTGAGCGTCAGCGGCAAGTCGGGCAGGCAGATAAATACGCTCGGGACCATGTATTCCGGCAAGCCGGCGCTCAACTGTGCACGCAGGGCCTCCACCTCGAGTGCTTCAGCGCCCGCATGCACGGTGTAGTAAGCCACCAGACGCGTGTCGCCCGGGCTGTCTTCGCGTGCCACCACAACGGAGTTGCGCACGCCATCGCACCCATGCAGGCTGCTCTCGACCTCACCAAGTTCGACGCGGAAGCCGCGGACCTTCACCTGACCATCGTTACGCGCCAGGTATTCGAGGTTACCGTCCGGCAACCAGCGCGCCAGGTCGCCGGTGCGGTAGAGCCGCGCCCCCGCCTGCTGACTGAACGGGTCATCGCTGAAGCGTTCGGCGGTCAGTTCCGGGCGGTTCAGGTAACCAAGCGCGACCCCGACACCGCCGATGTAGATCTCGCCGACGCTGCCCATCGGCACCGGCTCGCCGCACGCGTCGAGCAGATAGATGCGCACGTTGGCGTTGGGTTTGCCGATCGGCAGGCTCAGGGTTCCCGGCTGCACATCAAACACTTCGTAACGAGTGGCGCACGTGGTGCCCTCGGTCGGGCCGTAGCCGTTGAACAAGCGCACTTGAGACGAGTGCTCCCGTACCCGGCGGAACGACGCCGGATCCGCCCGTTCGCCACCGCACTCCAGCATGCGCAAGCCTGCCAGAGCCTCGGGAATCAACCCGGCATACAGGTTGAACAAGGCGGTCGAACTGAACATCACTGTCACTTCGTGGCGTTTGAGCAAGGCGGCAAAGTCTGCTGGCTCAAGCAACACGGAAGGCTCGACAATTACCGACTGGCCACCATTGAGCAAGGCACCCCAGATCTCCGGGCTACTGGCGTCGAATGCCGGGTTGGAGGAAAACGCCACACGGTCATCGGCCCGGAAGTCGTAGTTGTCCCGCACCAGCCGCACAATGCCGTTGTGGGTCACGATCACCCCCTTGGGCATGCCGGTGGAGCCGGAGGTGTAGATGATGCACGCCGGGGTCTGCCCTGCGACTTCATCCGCGAGCGCGACTGGGCCATCGTTAGCATCTGATAGATCCAGTGTGTCCAGATCCAGTCTTGGCGTCATGTCAGGTGCGTTCAGGTCGCTACGGCTCAGCAACAGGGTTGCTTCGCTGTCCTCGAGCATGAAGCGCACACGCTCTTCGGGGGCCAGGCGGTCCAGCGCCAGGTAAACCGCGCCGCACTTGAGGGTGGCCAGCATACTGGTCAGCAGCTCCACCGAACGATCCAGCAGTATCGCCACTCGGGTTCCCGCTGCCACGCCGCGTTGGCGCAGTTGCTGAGCCAGGGCGTTGGCGCGGCTGTCGAGTTCGGAGTAAGTCAGTGTTTGCTCGCCCTGACGGACTGCAATCGCCTGAGGACGGGATGCCGCATGCGCCTCGAAAAGACGATGCATCAACTGACCCTGAGGGTAAGCGCGGTCGGTTGCATTAAGACCGCTCAGCAGATGCTGACGCTCGGCCGCATCCACCAACGGCACGTGTTCCAGTATGCGTTGCTCATTGGCGACCATGGCTTCCAGCAAGCGCTGGAAATAGCCCAGGTAACGGTCCATGGTGCTTTCGTCGAAAAGCGCCGTGGCGTATTCCAGCGTACCGATCAATTGATCGCCGACCTCGGTCATGTCCAGCACCAGATCGAACTTGGCCGTGTGGTCGTTTACCGCCACGCCTTGCAGGTTCATGTTGCCCAGCGACAGATCGGATGTTTCGTTGTTCTGCCACGACAACATGGCCTGGAAGATCGGGCTGTAGGACAGGCTGCGTTGCGGGCGAACCACCTCGACCACCTGTTCGAACGGCAGGTCCTGATGAGTCTGCGCTGCCAGCGTCTGCCGCTTGACCTGCTGCATCAACGCTTCGACGCTTGGTGTGCCGGAGAGATCGATGCGTATCGCCAGGGTGTTGACGAAGAACCCGATCAGGTCCTCCACTTCGGCACGCAGGCGGTTGGCCACCGGCGTACCGATCACCACATCGTCCTGACCAGCCAGACGCCCCAACAGCGAGGCCCATGCGACCATCACAGTCATGAACAGGGTGCTGCCATGCCGTTGGCTCAGGGCTTTGAGGCCCCGGGTCAGCTCCGCATCGAGCACCAGGCCGCGAATGTTGCCGCTGTAGTCCTGTTGTGCCGGGCGTGGCCGGTCGGTCGGCAAGGTCAGCAAGGCTGGTGCACCGCCCAGGGTCTGCTGCCAGTACTGACGCTGCTGCTGCAGCACATCGCCGCTCAGCCAGTTGCGCTGCCACACGGCATAGTCGGCGTATTGCACCGGCAAGGCGGGCAACGGATCTTCGGCACCGGCACTGAACGCGGCATAGAGCACACTCAGCTCACGGGTCAGGATATCCGCGGACCAGCCGTCGGAGACGATATGGTGCATCGTCACCAGCAACACATGATCGTCGTCGGCCATGCTCACCATACGTCCCCTTACCAGCGGGCCGTTGAGCAGATCGAAGCCTTCGTTGGCCTCTTCAGCGGTGATGGCGAGCAGTTGCTCTTCAGCATTCGCCTGCCCGGTCAGCACCTGCAGTTGCAGGCTGAAACCGATATCAGCCGGGGCGATGCGCTGCACCGGATCCTGGTCCTGCTCCTGCACGAAGGTCGTCCGCAGCACTTCGTGGCGGGCGATGATACGGTCCAGCGCCCTCTTCAGCGCAGGGTTATCCAGAGTGCCACGCAGACGCAGCCCTGCCGGAATGTGGTAAGCCGCGCTGCCGCCTTCCAGCTGCGCCAGGAACCACAGACGCTGCTGGGAAAACGACAACGGCAAGTTCTGGTCGCGAGGCACCGGCACGATCGGCGGCTGAACGCTGCCTTTGGCTTCGGCGAGTATCCGTGCCATGGCGGCGAGTTCAGGCTGGGCAAAGATATCCGCCAGGCCCAGCTCGACGCTCAGTTGCTGGCGCACCTGGGAAATCAGACGCATCGCCAGCAAGGAGTGCCCGCCCAGCTCGAAGAACTGGTCATGACGGCCTACCTGTTCCAGATCGAGCAGGTTTTGCCAGATCTGCGCCAGCGCCACCTCGGTGTCACCTTGCGGTTCCACATGCTCGCGACTGGCAAATGCATCGGCCTGCGGAGCCGGCAAGGCATTGCGATCCAGCTTGCGGTTCGGCGTCAGCGGCAAGGCGTCGAGGATCACGAATGCACTCGGCAGCATGTATTCAGCCAGTTGCGGTGCCAGTTCGGTACGCAGGCTGGCGGCCGTGAGGTGCATATCCGGCTGTGCGACTACGTAGGCCACCAGACGTTTATCTCCCGGATTGTCCTCCCGAGCGATCACCACCGCTTCCTTGACCCCGGCGCAAGTACCCAGGCGGGCTTCGATTTCGCCCAGTTCGATACGGAAACCACGCACCTTGACCTGGAAGTCGTTACGGCCCAGGTACTCGATACGGCCGTCGGCCATGTAGCGCGCGAGGTCGCCGGTTTTATACATCCTGGCGTCAGGGCTGTTGCTGAACGGATCCGCGAGGAAACGCTCGGCGTTGACCGTTTCGAGGTTCAGGTAACCCCGCGCAACGCCATCACCACCGATGAAGATCTCACCAGCCACGCCGTATGGCACGGGCTGCTGATGGGCATCGAGCAGGTAGATACGGGTGTTGGCCATCGGTTTGCCGATGGTCGCGTTGCCACTGCCTTCGCTGCCGACCACTGCGTCATGGCTGACGTAAGCCGCGGTGCAAGACACTGTCGCTTCGGTCGGGCCATAGGTATTGATCAGGCGAGTGTGCGCCGGGCGCACCTCATCCCAGAGCTTGAGTTTCTGTGCCGACAGTGCGTCACCCGTGACGTTGATCAGGCGCACCTCAGCCAGACGTTGCGCAGCAGCCTGCGGCTGGTTGTGCCATTCGGCTACCAGCGTATGCCAATGCGCAGCAGTCAGGTGCAGGACAGTCGGATGAATGCCGTGAGTTTCAGCCCCTTCGCTGCCGAATATCTCGCGGCTCGGTGCCAGAGTGGCGCCAGCCAGCAATGCCGGGAAGATTTCCTCCACCGAGAGGTCGAAGTTCAGGGTGTTCTGTTGCAGCACGGTGTCGGTTGGGGACAGGGCAAACAGACGCGCCGCATCGACGCTGTAGTTGACCAGGCCACGGTGTTCGATCATCACCCCCTTCGGATTGCCGGTGGAACCGGAGGTGTAGATCACATACGCCAGGTTGCGCACACCGAGGGCTTCCACCACCGGGTTGTCGTCACGCTCGGTAAAGGTTGTGCGCTGATCATCGTCGAGCAGCACCAGCGGCAAGGTCAGGGGCGGCAAGCGTTTCTGCAGATCACGCTGGGTCAGCAATGCCGTTGGCTGGCTGTCGTTGATCATGTAGGCCAGGCGCTCGGCCGGATACGCCGGGTCCAGCGGTACATAGGCGGCACCGGCTTTGAGCACACCGAGCAGGCCGATCATCATTTCCACGCCGCGCTCGACGCAGATCGCCACTCGATAGTCCGGGCCGATGCCCATGCCGATCAGGTGATGAGCCAGACGGTTGGCCTGACGGTTCAACTCGGCATAGCTCAGGCGCTGCGCCTCGTAGACCACGGCGATGGCGTCGGGCTGTGTCTGAACCTTTTCTTCGAACAGCTGGTGAATGGTGCTGTGCTGCGGGTAAGGCACATCGGTAGCGTTAAGGTCGACCAGCAAATGCTGGCGTTCCACCGTATCGAGCAACGACACCTGTTCCAGCAACTGGCGGTCGTCGGCGACCATCGCTTCCAGCAAGCGCTGGAAGTAGCCCATGTAGCGCTGCATGGTGCTCTCGTCGAACAACGCCGTGGCGTACTCCAGTGTGCCGATCAACTGATCGCCGACCTCGGTCATGTCCAGCGTCAGGTCGAACTTGGCCGTATGGCCAGCCACCGCGACGCCCTGCAGGGTCATGTCGCCAAGCGCCAGATCGGACGCTTCGTTGTTCTGCCACGACAACATGGCCTGGAAAATCGGACTGTGGGACAGGCTGCGTTGTGGGCGAACCACCTCAACCACCTGTTCGAACGGCAGGTCCTGATTCGCCTGGGCGGCCAGCGTCTGTTGTTTGACCTGCTGCAACAGGCTTTGCACGCTCGGCGTACCCGAGAGGTCGACGCGTACGGCCAGGGTGTTGACGAAGAACCCGATCAGGTCCTCCACCTCGGCGCGCATGCGGTTGGCCACCGGCGTACCGATGACCAGGTCGTCCTGACCGGACAAACGTCCCAGCAGCGCAGCCCATGCGGCCATGACCGTCATGAACAGGCTGCTGCCATGCCGCTGGCTCAGCGCCTTGAGGCCGCGGGTCAGATCGGCATCGAGCACCAGCCCGAGCAGTTGACCGCTGTAGTCCTGTTGCGCCGGACGTGGCCTGTCGCTTGGCAAGGTCAGCAAGGCTGGCGCACCGGCCAGAGTCTGCTGCCAGTACTGACGCTGTTGTTGCAGCACGTCACCGCTCAGCCAGTTGCGCTGCCACAGCGCGTAGTCGGCGTATTGCACCGGCAACGCTGGCAACGGATCTTCGGCGCCCTCGCTGAACGCTGCATAGAGCACGCCCAGCTCACGGGTCAATACGCCCGCGGACCAGCCGTCAGAGACGATGTGGTGCATGGTCACCAGCAACACATGGTCGTCATCGGCCAGGCATACCAGGCGTCCGCGCACCAGCGGGCCATTGAGCAGATCAAAGCCCTGTTCGGCCTCTTCTGCGGCAATGGCGAGCAGTTGTTGTTCCGCATCATCCTGCCCGCTCAGCACCTGCAATTGCAGGCTCAAGCCGACATCAGCCGGGGCGATGCGCTGCAGCGGATCGTGGTCCTGCTCCTGCACAAAGGTCGTACGCAACGCCTCGTGACGCGCAACGATACGGTCCAGCGCCCGTTTCAGGGCGACTTTATCGAGGCTGCCGCGCAGACGCAGACCGGCTGGAATGTGATAAGCCGCGCTGCCGCCGTCCAGCTGCGCCAGGAACCACAGGCGTTGCTGGGCAAACGACAGCGGCAAAGCCTGATCGCGAGACACCGGCACGATGGGCTGCTGGCTGCTGCCGGCAGCGTGCGCCACTACCTGAGCCAGCGGCGCGAGTTCCGGCTGGGCAAAGATGTCAGCCAGGCTCAGCTCGACTCCCATGCGCTGACGCACCTGGGAAATCAGACGCATCGCCAGCAGCGAGTGCCCGCCCAGTTCGAAGAAGTGGTCATGGCGCCCTACTGCTTCCAGGTTGAGCAGGTTCTGCCAGATCTGCGCCAGGGCTTTTTCGCTGGTGCCTTGCGGGGCTACATGTTCGCGACTGGCAAAGGCGTTGTCCGCCGGAGCAGGCAGGGCCTTGCGATCGAGTTTGCGATTCGGTGTCAGCGGCAGTGCATCAAGCAGCACGAAAGCACTTGGCAGCATGTACTCGGCCAGTTGCGGTGCCAGTTCGGCGCGCAGGCTGGCGGCGTCCAGATTCACTTGTGGCTGGGCGATCACGTAGGCCACAAGACGTTTTTCACCGGGATTGTCTTCCCGAGCGATCACTACCGCTTCCTTGACCCCTTTGCAATTACCGAGACGGGCTTCGATTTCGCCCAGTTCGATACGGAAACCGCGCACTTTGACCTGGAAGTCGTTACGGCCCAGGTATTCAATACGGCCGTCGGCCATGTAGCGTGCCAGGTCACCGGTCTTGTACATCCGGGCATCAGGGCTGTTGCTGAATGGATCAGCGAGGAAGCGCTCGGCGTTGACCGCTTCAAGGTTCAGGTAACCGCGTGCCACGCCGTCGCCACCGATGAAAATCTCACCGGCCACGCCGTATGGCACCGGCTGCTGATGGGCATCGAGCAGGTAGATGCGGGTGTTGGCCATCGGCTTGCCGATGGTCGCGTTGCCGCTGCCTTCGCTTCCGACCGCAGCGTCGTGACTGACGTAGGCCGCGGTGCAGGACACCGTCGCTTCGGTCGGCCCGTAAGTGTTGATCAGGCGAGTGTGTGCCGGGCGCACCTCATCCCAGAGTTTGAGTTTCTGTGCCGACAATGCGTCACCTGTGACGTTGATCAGGCGCACCTCGGCCAGGCGTTGTTCAGCAGCCTGCGGCTGGTTGTGCCATTCGGCGACCAGGGTGTGCCAATGCGCGGCGGTCAAGTGCAGGACGGTCGGGTAAATGCCGTGATTTTCAGTGCCCTCACTGCCGAATATCTCGCGGCTTGGCGCCAGAGTGGCACCGGCCAGGAGTGCCGGGAAGATCTCCTCCACCGACAGGTCGAAGTTAAGGGTGTTTTGTTGCAGCACCGTGTCGCTCTGGGACAGGCCAAACAGCCGCGCCGCATCGACGCTGTAGTTGACCAGGCCTCGGTGTTCGATCATCACGCCCTTCGGATTGCCCGTGGAACCCGAGGTGTAGATCACATACGCCAGGTTGCGCACGCCGAGTGTCGGTACGACCGGGTTGTCATCGCACTCGGCGAAGCCCTGGCAATGCTCGTCGTCGAGCAATACCAGCGGCATCGACAGTGCAGGCAAACGCTCCTGCAAGCCGCGCTGGGTAAGCAACGCCGCTGGCTGGCTGTCGTTGATCATGTACGCCAGGCGCTCGGCCGGGTAAGCCGGGTCCAGCGGTACATAGGCGGCACCGGCTTTGAGCACGCCGAGCAGGCCGACGATCATTTTCACTCCACGTTCGACGCAGATCGCCACACGATCATCCGGACCGATGCCCAGGCTGATCAGGTGATGAGCCAGACGGTTGGCCTGACGGTTCAATTCGGCATAGCTCAAGCGCTGCGCCTGGAAGGCCACGGCGATGGCGTCGGGCTGTGCCTGGACCTTTTCCTCGAACAGCTGATGAATCGTGCGATCTTGCGGGTAAGGCACGTCGGTAGCGTTAAGGTCGACCAGCAGATGCTTGCGCTCCGCGGCATCGAGCAGTGGTACGTGTTCCAGCACCTGGCGGTCATCGGCGACCATGGCGTGCAGCAAACGCTGCAGGTAGCCCAGATAACGGGCGATGGTGCTTTCATCGAATAACGCGGTGGCGTATTCCAGTGAACCGAACAGCTGACCCTGGGCTTCGCCGATGTCCAGCGAGAGATCGAACTTGGACAGCGTATGTTCCGCGCTCAGGTTTTCCAGTTGCAGATCGCCGAGGGCGAAATCCCCGCCGCCCATGTCCTGCCAGCTGAGCATGGCCTGGAACACCGGGCTGTGCGACAGGCTGCGCACCGGCTTGATCACTTCCACCACTTGCTCGAACGGCAGATCCTGATGGTCCTGGGCGCCTAGCGTGCTGGTCTTGACCTGCGCCAGCAGAGTCTTTGCCGTGGGCTTGTCACTGAGGTCGACGCGGATGGCCAGGGTATTGACGAACAGGCCCACCAATCCTTCGGTCTCACTGCGTGTGCGGTTGGCCACTGGCGTGCCGATGACCACGTCGTCCTGACCGGACAGACGCCCCAGCAGCGCAGCCCAGGCGGTCATGACGGTCATGAACAGTGTGCTGCCGTGACGTTGGCTCAATGCCTTCAGGCCGCGAGTCAGGTCTTCGTCGAAAACGATGGGCAGCACTGCGCCGGTATAGTCCTGCTGCGCCGGACGTACCCGGTCGGTGGGCAACATCAGCAGCGCCGGAGCGTCTGCCAGGTTTTGCTGCCAGTAGTCGCTTTGTTGCTGCAGCAGATCGCCGCTCAACCAGCGACGCTGCCACACCGCGTAGTCCAGGTATTGCAGCGCCAGTGGCGCCAATGGGTCGTCCTGGCCCTGAATGAATGCTGCATAAAGCGCGGCCAGTTCACGGGTCAGCACGCCAATCGACCAACCATCGGAAACGATGTGGTGCATGGTCAGCAGCAGGACGTGATTGTCCTCGGCCATACGAATCAGGCGGCCCCGGATCAATGGGCCCTGTTCCAGATCGAAGCCTTGCAGCGACTCTTCGCTGGCCAGTGCCTGAAGCTTCTCTTTGGCATCCACCAGCCCTTGCAGATCGTGCAGTTGCAGGTTGAAGCCGGCATCCGCCGGGCTGATCCGTTGCAATGGTTGTTCGTCATCGCCCTGAATGAAGGTGGTGCGCAGACCCTCGTGGCGCGCCACGATACGCTCCAGCGCTCGTTGCATTGCCGCGCGATCCAGCTCGCCACGCAAGCTCAAGCCGACAGGCATGTGGTAGGCCGCACTGGCACCTTCCATCTGGGCGAGGAACCACAGGCGTTGCTGGCCGAACGACAATGGCCAGGCCTGATCGCGTGCCACCGGTACGATATCCGGCAGGATGCTGCGTCCAGCCTGGGCGATGGCCAGTGCCAGTGTGCTCAGTTCGGGGTGGGCAAACAGCGCGGCCAGGCTCAGTTCGACACCCAGTTGTTGGCGAATCTGCGAAATCAGGCGCATCGCCAGCAAGGAGTGACCGCCCAGCTCGAAGAACTGGTCGTGACGGCTGACGCGTTCAACCTGGAGCAGGTCGCTCCAGATTTGCGCCAGCAGGGTTTCGGTTTCGCCTTGGGGGGCTTCGTAACCACGGCGGATCAGTGCATCGGCTTCCGGTGCTGGCAGTGCCTTGCGGTCCAGCTTGCCGTTCGGCGTCAGCGGCAGTGCGTCGAGCAGCACATAGGCTACCGGGATCATATGGGCCGGCAATTGTTCCTGCAGCCAGCCGCGCAGGCTGTCGATGTCCACCGACGCGTGCCCTGCGCTCAGGGTGTAATAAGCCACCAGACGCTTGTCACCCGGAACATCTTCGCGGGCGTTGACCACCGCTTCTTGTACGGCCGGGTGTTTGGCCAGGCGTGCATCGATCTCGCCGAGCTCGATACGGAAGCCGCGGATTTTCACCTGATCATCGTTACGACCGAGGTATTCGATATTGCCGTCTGGCAGGTAGCGACCCAGGTCGCCGGTACGGTACATACGTGCCGCTGGCTGTTCGCTGAACGGGTCCTCGAGGAAGCGTTCGACGGTCAGGTCTTCGCGGTTCAGATAACCCCGGGCTACACCGGCACCACCGATGTAGATTTCACCGGCAATACCCAACGGAATAGGCTGCTGTTGCTCGTCCAGCAGGTAAAACCGGGTATTGCCAACCGGTTTGCCGATGTGAGCTGCGAAGCCATCTTCACGATCCATCGCTACCCAGCTTGAGTAGGTGGTCGTTTCGGACGGGCCATAAAGGTTGCACAGACGCTGCACACCAGTCTTCTCGAACAGCGATTCGACCAGGCTGCGCTTGAGCGCTTCACCGGCGACGTTGACCGTATGGACCGATTTCGGCAGTCCATCGACTTCCAGCAAGGCCTTGAGCGCCGACGGTACGGTGTTGATCAGGCCGATATCGTGGTCGCCGTGTTGCACTTCCAGAACATCTTTCGCCACATTGATGCTGCCACCCGATGTCAGCGGCGCGAAGCACTCGTAAACTGCGAGGTCGAAGTTGAGCGAGGTGGAGAACAGTGTTTTTTCCAGCGCAGAGCCGTCGAAAGCCGTGTGCGCCCAGCTCAGGAAGTTAACGGTGTTGCGGTGTTCGATCATCACGCCTTTCGGCAGGCCGGTGGAACCCGAGGTGTAGATCAGGTAGGCAAGATGCGCTGAAGTCAGCCCCGGCACCTGCGGATTC
Organism: Pseudomonas savastanoi; assembly: GCF_020917325.1. Classification (NCBI taxonomy): domain Bacteria; kingdom Pseudomonadati; phylum Pseudomonadota; class Gammaproteobacteria; order Pseudomonadales; family Pseudomonadaceae; genus Pseudomonas; species Pseudomonas savastanoi. The sequence continues at coordinate 3,063,188 of NZ_CP076652.1, read as the reverse complement.
TGGACGGATTCGTCCTGCCAATCGCTCAGATCAAGATTGATCACAGGTACTGAAACGTCGGCCAGCAAGTCCTGAGTCGCGTTTTGCGCCAGTACTGCGGCCGGAGTGCTGTCCTGCAACATGTAGGCAATTCGTTCTACCGGATACGCCGGGTCGAGCGGCACGTAACCGCCGCCCGCCTTGAGGATCGCCAGCAACCCTACAACCATCTCCACGCCGCGCTCTACACAGATGCCGACGCGAGAATCCGGCTGCACGCCCTGCTTGCGCAAGGCATGGGCCAGGCGGTTGGCCTGCTCGTTAAGCTCGCGATAGGTCAGGCGTTGTTCGCCATGGACGACTGCTACCGCTTCCGGCGTGCGCTCGACCTGCGCTTCGAACATCCCGTGAATGGTTTGCTGCTGCGGGTAATCCAGCGCGGTGTCGTTGAACGCCACCAGTAACTGCTCACGCTCGACAGCCGACAGAACTGGCAAGCCTGCCAGCGGCACCTCGCCGGACTGCTCCAGTGCGCTGACCACATTCTCCAGAGTGGTCTGCACATAAGCGCAGACGCGTTGCGCGTCGATGCTGGCACTGGCCTGGATCGTTAAACTGAAGCCCGTTCCCTCATCGTTTACTGAAAGGGTCAGCGGATAGTTGGTGCGCTCTTCGCCGCGCAGGCTTTCGATGCCTTGCCAGGCGTCCAGTGTCTGTTGGTTGACCTCAGCGGCGATATGTCGGTAGTTGAGCAAGGCGCTGAACAGCGGCGTCGAAGCGGACACGCCACTGCAACGCTGTGCCAGTACCAGCGAGGCGTGTTCATGGGCCAGCAACCCGCTGAGTCTGGCGTGGGTAGCCTTCAGACCGCTGCGCACGCCCTGCTCGCCCAGCGTGACACGCAACGGCAAGGTGTTGATGAACATCCCCAGCGCCCGGTCAGACCCGGCACCACCTTGCAGGCGGCCGAGCAATACGGTGCCGAACACCACATCCTTTTTGCCTGACAAAGCGCCCAGAACACGAGCCCATGCCAGGTGATACAGGCTGGCGGAGCTGACCCCGAACTGACGCGCCTGCAAGCGCAGGCGGCGGCTCAGGTCCATGTCGACCTGTAGGCGCGCTTCCTCGATACCGCGCCCGTCGCCCTGCACGTCCTGCAGGCCAAACGGCAGCGTCGGTTCATCGATATCACCGAGCATGTCACGGAAAAACGCTTCGTGCTCCTCGCGGCTCACGCCGAGCATGGCTTGGGCCACGTAATTGCGGTAGGGCACGGACGGTGGCAGCGAGGCTTGCTGCCCGAGCATGTACGACTCGATTTCGCTGGTGAGAATGCGCAGCGACGTGGCGTCGTCCACCAGGTGATGGAACAGCAACATGCCCAGCCAGCGGTCGTTCTCTGCGTCATGTGCATAACCAATGCGTAACATCGGCGCCTGACGAATGTCCAGACGGGTGTGGCGAGGGTCCAGACGGTCCAGCAGTTGTTCGGCGATATCGCCATCGGCAGGGTCCAGTATCAGCTCATCCAGGCCCAAGGGTGCTTCACGCCAGACCACCTGCACCGGAGAGTCGAGACGCTCCCAAAGCACGGCGGTGCGCAGGATATCGTGCCGCGCGATCACGCCTTGCAGTGCCTGGGCGAAACCGTGCAGACGCTCGAGGCTATCAAAGGCAAACAACGCGTATTGCAGGTACGGGTCTCCCTCGGTCGCGGCAAGGTGGTGATACAAAATACCTTCCTGCAGCGGTGCCAGAGCGTAGATGTCCTGCACGTTGGCCAGGCCGCCGGGTACGCTTGCCACCACCCGGTCGATATCATTCTGACTCAGGACTGTCAGAGGCAGCATGTCCGGGGTGATGCGCTCGCAGTTGGCGTTAATAAGGTTGGCGGGTACTTCAAGTGCACCCTTGCCGCCGACCGCTGCTGCCAGGGCAGACAGGGTCGGCTGACTGAACAGCACGCGCACGTCGGCAACCAGATCGATCTGGCGCATGCGCTCGATCAGTTTGACGGCCAGCAGTGAGTGGCCGCCCAGCTCGAAGAAGTTGTCATGACGACCAACCTGCTCCAGTTGCAGCAGGTCTTGCCAGATACGTGCAATGGCCATCTCGGTGTCGTTTTCAGGTGCTGCGTAGCCACGACTGACCACCGCCGAGCGGTCGGGCACCGGCAAAGCCTTGCGGTCGAGCTTGCCGTTGGCCGTCAGTGGCAACTCATCGAGTTGTACGTAGGCCGCGGGCACCATGTGCTCCGGCAATGCACCGTACAGATGCTCGCGCAGGCTTTCGATGTCCAGCAGGCTTTCCGGCTGCTGCGTCGTGACATAGGCCACCAGGCGCTTGTCGCCGGGCACATCCTCACGGCACAGCACCACCGCATCGCGGACGTCCGGATATTCAGCCAGACGCGCTTCGATCTCGCCCAGTTCGATACGGAAACCACGAATCTTGACCTGTTCGTCGTTGCGGCCCAGGTATTCCAGGCTGCCATCGGCCAGCCAGCGTCCCAGGTCGCCGGTACGGTACAGGCGCGCACCCGGTGCAGTGCTGAACGGGTTATCGAGGAAACGCTCTGCCGTCAGTGCTTCACGGTTCAGGTAGCCACGAGCAACACCGGCACCGCCCACGTACAACTCGCCGATCACGCCTGTCGGCACGGGTTCGCCATGGGCGTCGAGCAGATAAAGGCGCAGGTCCGGGATGCGCTTGCCGATCGGGCTGGCACCGACGCGCTGGGAGTCTTCGGGCTGCAACGGGTAATAGGTCACATGCACTGTGGTTTCAGTGATGCCGTACATGTTCACCAGTTGCGTGCCAGCGTTCGCGCTGCGGGCGTACCACGGCTTGAGCATCGCTGTTTCCAGTGCTTCACCGCCGAAAATCACCTGGCGCAGCGAATGTGCCTGAGTGTTTTCAGCCTGGGCAGCAATCAGCTGGCGGAACGCACTTGGCGTCTGGTTAAGCACCGTCACCCCGGCACTGCACAGCAGGTTGTAGAAGTCTTCCGGCGAGCGGCTGACCAGTTGCGGCACGATCAACAAACGTCCGCCGTGCAGCAGTGCGCCCCAGATTTCCCATACCGAGAAGTCGAAAGCGAACGAGTGGAACAATGCCCAGACATCCTGTTCATTGAAACCGAACCAGTCTTCGGTGGCCGAGAACAGTCGTGCAACGTTGCGATGCTCGACCATCACGCCCTTGGGCAGACCGGTGGAGCCGGAGGTATAGATGACGTAGGCAAGGTCAGCGGGCTTGACCGGTACTTGCGGATTACAGACGGATTCGTCCTGCAGGTCGGCATCGTCGAGATAGATCAGCGGCACTTCGCAGACAGGCAACGTCTGCTGCACCGACTGCTGGCTCAACAACGCGACCGGCGCACTGTCGCCGAGGGTGTAGACCAGGCGCTCCAGCGGATAAGCCGGATCCAGTGGCACGTAGCCGGCGCCGGATTTGAGAATACCCAGCAAGCCAATGATCATCGCCGGGCCGCGTTCGACGCAGATCGCTACCCGATCATCCGGGCGAACGCCGTGGGCCAGCAGGCGATGTGCAACCTGGTTGGCACGGGCGTTGAGTTCGCCGTAGCTCAGGGTCTGCTCTTCGAACACCAGCGCCACGGCATTCGGCCGCTCTGCTGCGCGGGCTTCAAATTGCAGATGAATCGGTGTCTCGCTCGTACAGGTATTGCCAGCTTCGTTCCACTGTTCGAGCAACTGCTGCCGCTCGCTGTCCGGCAGGATCGAAATAGCGTGCAACGGTGTCTGCGGCGCCTGCTCCAGCGCGTTGACCAGATTGCTCAATGTTTGCAGCATGTAGGCGCAAATCCGGGCGCCGTCGATCAGCGGTATGGTCTGTACGGTCAACAGGAAGTCTTCGCCGCGGTCATCGACGTTGAGGGTCAGTGGATAGTTGGTGCGTTCTTCATCGCCCAGTGCTATTGCCTGCATGCCATTCCAGGCCGTCAGCGTTTCATCGGTCACGGCAACGCTGGTGTGGCGATAGTTGAGCAGCGCGCTGAACAACGGCGCCGGTGCGACCACGCCACTGCAACGTTGGGCCAGCGCCAGAGACGCGTGTTCATGCCCGAGTAATGCGGTCAAGCGCCGGTGCGTGGCCTTGACCCCGTCACGCACGCCCTGGTCGCCCAGGCCCACACGTAGCGGCAAGGTGTTGATAAACACGCCCAGCGCTCGGTCCGAGCCTTCGCCACCTTGCATCCGGCCCAGCAGCACGGTGCCGAACACTACGTCGTCACGCCCCGAGGCCTTACTCAACAGCTGCGCCCAGGCCAGGTGGACCAGGCTCGCGGCACTTACTCCCAGTTGACGGGCCTGGGCCCGCAAACGACGGCTGAGCTCCAGATCCACCGGCAGAAAGCCTTCTTCGATGTCATGACCGTCACCTTGCACCTCCTGCAAACCAAACGGCAGCGTCGCCTCGTCAACATTGCTCAACATGTCGCGGAAGAACACCTCATGTTCCTCCTGACTCATGCCCAGGCGGACCTGAGCAATATAATTGCGATATGGTGCCGCCAGGCCCAGTTGAGCCCCCTGCCCCAGCAGGTAGGCCTGCATCTCATGGCGCACTACTTCCAGCGTTGTATGGTCCATGACCAGGTGATGGAACTGTAACCAGCCCAGCCAGCGCTGGTTTGTCTCATCCCAGGCATGTACAAGACGCATCATCGGCGCCCGACGAATGTCCAGACGGTGGCGGCGGGAGTCGAAACGCTGGTGCAACTGTGTCGCGACATCGCCGCCTTGCGGGTCCGGGTCGAAGCTTTCGCGCATCAGCAACGCCTGACGCCAGACCACTTGCATCGGTTCGTCCAGTCCCTCCCAGACCAGTGCAGTGCGCAGAATGTCATGGCGCTGGATCACGAACTGCAAGGCGCGGGCAAAGTCGTCGACATGCTCCTGGCTGTCGAAGGCGAACAGCGATTGCAGCAAATACGGATCTCCGCGCTCAGCGCTGAGGTGGTGATAGAGGATGCCTTCCTGCAACGGCGCCAATGGGTAGATGTCCTGCACATTTGTCACGCCGCCCGGCACGCTGTCGACTACCTTATCGATCTGTGCCTGGGTCAGGTCGGCCAGTGGCAGCAATTCAGGCGTAATGCGTTGGCAATCCTCGGTAATCAGATTGGCTGGCACCACGATGTCCGTGTTACCGCCGACTGCGGCAGCCAGTGCGGCCAGGGTCGGCTGACTGAACAGCACGCGCACGTCAGCGCTCAAACCCAACTGGCGCATACGGCCGATAAGGCTCACCGCCAGCAGCGAATGACCGCCCAGCTCGAAGAAGTTGTCGTGACGGCCGACCTGCGCGACGCCCAGCAGGTCTTGCCAGATGGCTGCGATCTGCGCTTCGGTTTCACCTTGTGGGGCTTCATAACCACGGCTGATCAGTGCATCGGCTTCAGGTGCTGGCAGGGCCTTGCGGTCCAGCTTGCCGTTCGGGGTGAGTGGCAGTGCATCGAGACGCACGTAGGCCACCGGGATCATGTAGGCCGGCAATTGCTCCTGCAGCCAGCCGCGCAGGCTGTCGATGTCGACCGAAGCCTGCCCTGCGCTCAGGGTGTAGTAAGCCACCAGACGCTTGTCGCCCGGCACATCTTCGCGGGCTGTCACTACGGCTTCGTGGACGGCCGGGTGTTTGGCCAGACGCGCATCGATCTCGCCCAGTTCGATACGGAAGCCGCGGATTTTCACCTGATCGTCGTTACGGCCGAGGTATTCGATATTACCGTCTGGCAGGTAGCGACCCAGGTCGCCGGTACGGTACATGCGTGCCGCTGGGTTTTGGCTGAACGGGTCATTGAGGAAGCGTTCGGCGGTCAGATCATCGCGGTTCAGGTAGCCACGGGCCACACCGGCACCGCCGATGTAGATTTCACCGGCAACACCCAGTGGCACAGGCTGCTGTTGCTCGTCCAGCAGGTAAAACTGTGTATTGCCGACCGGTTTGCCGATGTGAGCTGCGAAGCCGTCTTCACGGTCCATCGCCACCCAGCTTGAGTAGGTAGTAGTTTCCGAAGGGCCGTAGAGGTTGCACAAACGCTGCACGCCGGTTTTTTCGAACAGGTTTTCTACCAGAGCGCGTTTCAGCGCTTCACCGGCGACGTTGACCGTATGGACCGATTTCGGCAGTCCATCGACCTCCAGCAAGGCCTTGAGCGCCGACGGTACGGTGTTGATCAGGCCGATATCGTGCTCGCCGTGTTGCAGTTCCAGCACGTTTTTGACCACTTCGATGCTGCCGCCCGAGGTCAGCGGTGCAAAACACTCGTAGACCGCGAGGTCGAAGTTCAGCGAGGTGGAAAACAGTGTTTTTTCCAGAGCAGACGCATCAAAAGCCGTGTGCGTCCAGGTCAGGAAGTTCACGGTGTTGCGGTGCTCGATCATCACGCCTTTCGGCAGGCCGGTGGAACCCGAGGTGTAGATCAGGTATGCCAGATGCGCTGAAGTCAGCCCCTGTACCTGCGGATTCTGGACGGATTGGTCCTGCCAACCGCTCAGATCAAGATTGATCACAGGTACCGAAACGTCGGCCAGCAAGCCCTGAGTCGCGGTTTGCGCCAGCACTGCGGCCGGAGCGCTGTCCTGCAACATGTAAGCGATACGTTCCGCTGGATAAGCCGGGTCGAGTGGCACGTAACCGCCGCCCGCCTTGAGGATCGCCAACAAGCCGATGACCATCTCCACGCCGCGTTCTACACAAATGCCTACCCGCGAATCCGGCTGAACGCCCTGCTTGCGCAAGGCATGGGCCAGGCGGTTGGCCTGCTCGTTAAGCTCGCGATACGTCAGGCGCTGTTCGCCGTGGACGACCGCAAGAGCCTGCGGCGTAAGCTCGACCTGTGCTTCAAACAGCCCGTGAATGGTCTGCTGCTGCGGGTAATCCAGCGTGGTGTCGTTGAACGCCACCAGCAACTGCTCACGCTCGACAGCTGGCAGAATCGGCAAACCTTGCAACGGCGTTTCTGGCGTCTGCTCCAATGCTGTCAACAGGTTTTCCAGCGCCGTGTGCATGTAGCCGCACACACGTTGCGCACCGATTGACGAAGCCACCAACGCCGTCAGGCTGAACCCATCGGCCAGATCATCGACGTTCAACGTCAATGGATAGTTGGTGCGTTCTTCGCCGCTGAGGACCGCAATGCCCTGCCATGCCTGCACGGCCTGGTCAGACACACTGCCGACCCCGCTGTGGCGATAGTTGAGCAGCGCGCTGAACAGCGGCGCGGGTGCGGCAACACCGCTGCAACGCTGGGCCAACGCCAGCGAGGCATGTTCGTGACCGAGCAAGGCAGTCAAGCGCTTATGAGTGGCCTTGACCCCGTCGCGTACGCCCTGCTCGCCTACCGAAACCCGCAGCGGCAAGGTGTTGATGAACATCCCCAAGGCTCGCTCGGTACCTTCGCCACCCTGCATCCGGCCCATCAGGACGGTACCGAAGACCACATCCTGCTTGTTTGATACCTTGCCCAACACCTGAGCCCAGGCCAGGTGCACCAGACTTGCGGCACTCACACCCTGTTGCCGGGACTGAGCACGCAGGCGCAGGTTCATTTGAGGATCCAGCGCCAGGCTGGCTTCCTCGATGTCACGACCTTCACCCTGCACGTCAAGCAGGCCGAACGGCAGCGTCGGCTCGTCGATATCGCCGAGCATGTCGCGGAAAAACGCTTCGTGATCGGCCTGGCTGACACCCAGACGTGCCTGGGCCACATAGTTGCGATACGGCACAGGCACCGACGCAGCCAGGCTGTCTGCCTCGCCCGCCAGCCAGGCCTGCATTTCATGCTTCACCACTTCCAGAGCTACGTGGTCCAGCGCCATGTGGTGGAACAGCAGCATCGCGAAGATGCGCTGGTTGAGCGGGTCTTCGGCATAGGCCACGCGCATCAGCGGCGCCTGGCCGATGTCCAGACGGTAATGGCGCGGGTCAAAGCGGCTGTGCAGTTGTGCACCGATATCGCCGTCTGCCGGATCAAGCTCAAGTGCGTCAAGGTGCAACCGGGCCTGACGCCAGACCACTTGCACAGGTGAGTCCAGACCGTCCCAGACCACGCTGGTGCGCAGAATGTCGTGGCGGTCGATAACCGCCTGCAAAGCCTGAGCGAAGGCATTCAGACGCTCGCCGTCAGCAAAGGCGAACTGCGTCTGTAACACATAGGGGTCGCCGATTTCGGCGGCCAGATGGTGATAAAGAATACCTGCCTGCAACGGCGCCAGCGGGTAGATGTCCTGCACATTGGCCACGCCGCCCGGCACGGTTGCCACGACTTGATCGATCTGCGACTGAGTCAGGTCCGCCAGTGGCAGCAGCTCAGGCGTAATGCGTTGGCAATCCTCGGTGATCAGGTTGGCTGGCACCACGATCTCGGTGCCACCGCCCACGGCTGCGGCCAGTGCTGCCAGCGTCGGCTGGCTGAATAGCACGCGTACATCGGCGCGAAGGCCCAACTGGCGCATACGCCCGATCAGGCTCACCGCCAGCAGCGAATGACCGCCGAGTTCGAAGAAGTGGTCGTGACGCCCGACCTGTGCGACGCCCAGCAGGTCTTGCCAGATAGTCGCGATCTGCTCTTCGGTTTCGCCTTGCGGCGCTTCGTAGCCACGGCTGATCAGCGCATCACCGTCTGGTGCTGGCAGCGCCTTGCGGTCCAGCTTGCCGTTCGGCGTCAACGGCATGGTATCGAGCAGTACGTAGATGGCCGGAACCATGTATTCAGGCAACTGTTGCTGCAGGTGACCACGCAGGGTTTCGATATCGACAGCAGTGTGCCCGGCAGACCGCGTGTAGTAAGCCACCAGACGTTTGTCGCCAGGTATGTCTTCGCGAGCGGTGACCACCGCTTCTTGGACCGCCGGGTGTTTGGCCAGAGCGGCCTCGATTTCGCCGATCTCGATACGCAAGCCGCGAATCTTCACCTGGAAGTCATTACGACCCAGGTATTCCAGCGCGCCATTGGCCAGCCAGCGACCCAAGTCGCCGGTTTTGTACAGGCGGGCCTGCGGGTCGCTGGAAAACGGGTCGGCGATGAAACGCTCGGCACTCAGTTCTGGCTGGTTCAAATAACCCCTGGCCACGCCGATGCCGCCAATGTGCAGCTCACCGGCCACGCCCAGCGGTTGCAACTGGCCCAGGGCATCCAGCACGTGCATCTGAATATTGGCAATCGGACGGCCGATGGGCACGCTGTCGCCCGGATCTGTCGGACGGCATTCCCAGGCGGTAACGTCGATGGCCGCTTCGGTCGGGCCATACAGGTTATGCAGTTCGACGCCCTTGAGGTGTTGCTCGAAGCGGCGCTGCAACGCGCGGGGAAGCGCCTCGCCGCTGCACAGTACGCGGCGCAGTTGCGGGAAGTCGCGGGTTGAGCGGTGTTCCAGAAATACATCGAGCATTGAAGGCACAAAGTGCAGCAGGGTAATGCCCGTGTCACTCATGACCTGTGCCAGATAGTCAGGGTCCTGATGGCCACCGGGGCGGGCCATGACCAGTTCGGCACCGGCGAGCAGCGGCAGGAAAAACTCCCAGACCGACACGTCGAAGCCGAACGGGGTCTTTTGCAGTACCCGATCCTGACTGTTCACTTGATAGGCGTCACGGGCCCAGAGCAGGCGGTTAACGACTCCAAGGTGCTCGTTCATCACGCCTTTGGGCGTGCCGGTGGAACCCGAGGTGTACAGCACATAGGCCAGATGATTCGGCTGAAGGCCCAAGGCGTTGGCATCCGGATTAACGCACGGTTGCTTAGCCAGTTGCGCGCTATCCTGATGGTCATCCAGGACCAGTATCGGCAGCTGCATGGCATGCAGGTTGCCATGCAGATCCTGAGTGGTCAGCACTGCCCGCGGCGAGCTGTCCTCAAGCATATAGGCCTGGCGAGCGCTCGGCAGGTCAGGATCGATCGGCACATAGGCACCACCGGCCTTGAGAATACCCAACAGCGCCACGACCATTTCCGCGCCGCGACGCAGGCTTACTGCGACCCGCGTATCAGGCTGCACGCCCAGTTCGATAAGACGATGGGCCAGCTGATTGGCCTGCTGGTTGAGTTCGGCGTAAGTGAGCAGTGGTCCGCTGTCGCCGCGCACAGCGCAGGCATCCGGACGCTGGGCGGCCTGTTGCTCGATCAGTTGGTGAATCAGCACATCGCGAGGATAAGGATGGGCAGTGTCATTGAAGCCCGCCAGCAACAGCTCGCGCTCATCGTCCGGCAGTATCGACAGGCTGTTCAACGCGGCATGCGGGGTGTGTTCCAGTGCTTCCACCAGGCTGCGCAGTGCAACCTGCATGTACTCGCCGATGCGCGTTGCACTGATTTGCTGGATGGCCTGAATAGTGAGCATGAAGTCATCGCCCAGGTCATCGACGTTCAGGCACAACGGATAATTGGTGCGTTCCTCCATGCTCAGGGTCTGAATGCCCTGCCAGGCTGACAATGTGTCGGTCGATGCCGCACTGTTGTTGCTGTGGCGGTAGTTGAGCAAGGTGCTGAACAGCGGCAGCGAACTCGGCACGCCGCTGCAGCGCTGGGCCAGCGACAGCGAGGCATGCTCATGCCCCAATAGTGCCGACAGGCGTTGGTGAGTGACCTTGACCGCCGCCAGAGCGCTCTGGCTGCCGACGCTGATGCGCAGCGGCAAGGTGTTGATGAACATGCCCAACGCCCGGTCGGCACCGTTGCCGCCCTGCATCCTGCCCATCAGTACGGTGCCGAACACGACTTCTTCGCGCCCCGAGACCCGACCTGCCACCTGAGCCCATGCCAGGTGGGCCAGGCTTGCAGCGCTGACCCCCAACTGCCGCGCAATGCTGCGTATACGGCTGCTCAGTTGGCTGTCGAGTAACTGATTCACTTCCTCGATGCCACTGCCATCGCCCTGCACGTCCTGTATACCGTAAGCCAGAGTCGGTTCGTCGATGTCGCCGAGCATGTCGCGGAAAAACGCTTCGTGTTCAGCCTGGCTGATACCCAGACGCGCCTGTGCCACATGGTTGCGATAAGGCACGGGGGCCGGCAATTGCTCGATCTGACCCTGCAGGCTGGCCTGCATTTCCTCCACTACCACTTCCAGCGAAGTGTGATCCAGCGCCAGATGGTGGAACAGCAACATGCCGACCAGACGCTGGTGGGTGGTGTCCTCGGCATAGGCGATGCGCATCAGCGGCGCCTGGCCGATGTCCAGGCGATAGTGACGCGGGTCAAAACGCTCGCGCAGTCGTGTCAGCACGTCACCGTCGAGCGGGTCGATGGCCACCTCTTCCAGGCTCAGTTTCGCATTGCGCCATACCACCTGTACCGGCTGCTCAAGCCCTTCCCAGACCACGCTGGTGCGCAGGATATCGTGGCGTTCGACCACACTCTGCAAGGCCGCGGCGAAACCGGCCAGGCACTCGCGATCATCGAACGCAAAGAGCATCTGCAAGACATAGGGATCACCTTCATCCGCGGCCAGATGGTGATAGAGAATGCCTTCCTGCAAGGGTGCCAGGGCATAGATGTCCTGAATGTTGGCAAGACCGCCCGGCACGCTCGCAACGACCCGATCAATCGCTGCCTGATCAAGGTCAGCCAGCGGCAGCATGTCCGGAGTAATACGCTCGCAGCCCGGCACGATCAGGTTATCCGGCACTTGCACGTCGGCGTACCCGCCCACCGCCGCAGCGAGTGCGGCCAGGGTTGGCTGGCTGAACAGCACGCGCACGTCAGCCGACAGGTCGATCTGGCGCATGCGCTCGATCAGTTTGACGGCCAACAGCGAATGCCCGCCCAGCTCGAAGAAATGATCGTGGCGGCCAACCTGCGGCACTTGCAGCAGGGACTGCCAGATCTGCGCGATGGCGATCTCGACATCGCCCTCTGGCGGCGCGTATTCGCGCATCGCCAGTGCCTGCGCATCCGGTGCAGGCAATGCCTTTTGGTCGAGCTTGCCGTTGGCGGTCAGCGGGAAGCTGTCCAGCGCCACAAAAGCACTGGGCACCATGTAGTCGGCCAGAGACAGCAGCAACCGTGCACGCAAGTCAGCCGCGACGATCTCGTGGCCCGGCTCGGCGATCACATAGGCCACCAGGCGCTTGTCACCCGGTTGATCTTCGCGGACCAGCACCAGCGCTTCGCGGACCGTATCGCAGGCAGCCAGCACCGCCTGAATTTCTCCCAGCTCGATACGGAAGCCACGGATCTTGACCTGGTCGTCGTTGCGGCCCAGGTAATCGAGACTGCCGTCAGCCATCCAGCGACCCAGGTCGCCGGTTCGGTACAGGCGCGCTTGAGGATCCTTGCTGAACGGGTTCGCCAGGAAACGCTCGGCGGTCAGCGCTTCACGGTTCAAGTAACCCCGCGCGACACCGGCGCCGCCGACATACAGCTCGCCGACAACACCCACCGGCACCGGCTCGCGGCGTGCATCGAGTACATACAACTGCAAATCGGGAATGCGCACACCGATAGGACTCACGCCCGCACGCTGCGCATCTGCCGCCACCAAGGGCTGATAGGTCACATGCACCGTGGTTTCGGTGATGCCATACATGTTCACCAGTTGCGTACCAGCGTTGATCACCCTGGCGTACCACGGCTTGAGCATGCTGGTATCCAGCGCTTCGCCGCCAAAAATAACCTTGCGCAAGGAGTGCCGCAGATCGCTCTCGCCTTGGGCGTTGAGCAACTGGCGGAAGGCGCTCGGGGTCTGGTTGAGCACCGTCACTTCTGCGTTGCACAACAGCGCATAGCAGTCTTGCGGGGAGCGGCTGACCAGCTGCGGCACGATCAGCAAACGCCCGCCGTGCAACAGCGCACCCCAGATTTCCCAGACCGAGAAGTCGAAGGCGAATGAATGGAACAACGCCCAGACATCCTGCTCGTTGAAGCCAAACCAGCTCTGGGTGGCCGAGAACAGCCTGGCCACGTTGCGATGCTCGACCATTACGCCTTTAGGCAGGCCGGTCGAGCCGGAGGTGTAGATGACATAAGCCAGGTGGTGCGAACCAAGCCCGGTCAGTCGTGGGTTGCTGCCCGGCTGGGCCTGCAACGCCGGACTGTGCAAATCCACGCGTGGGCCGTCGAATGTGCCCAGCAGCGCCAGCCCTGCCGCATCGGCCAGCACCGCCATCGGGGCGCTGTCCTGCAACTGGTAGGCAATACGCTCGGCCGGATAGGCCGGGTCAATCGGCACGTAACCCGCACCGGACTTGAGAACTCCGAGCAGGCCGACAATCATTTCCAGGCTGCGCTCGACACAGATCGCCACCCGGTCATCCGGCTGCACGCCCATGCCGAGCAAATAATGGGCTACCTGATTGGCGCGGGTGTTCAGTTCGGCATAGGTCAGGGTGCGGTCTTCGTAATGCAAGGCCACGGCATTCGGCTGCGCCACCACCCAGGCTTCGAAGGTACGGTGAATCAGGGTGTCGTCGGCCTGCAGGGCATGCGGAGTGTTCCAGCTTTCCAGCAGTTGCTGGCGCTCGATCGCGGGCAGGATATTCAGCGCTCCCAGCGCAGCGTCCGGGGTCTGTTCCAGTGCTTGCACCAGATTTTCCAGCACACAGTGCATGTAGGTACACACACGTTTGGCACCGATCTGCCCTTCGGTCATGACGGTCAGGGCGAAACCTTCGCCCAGATCATCCACGCACAAGGTCAGCGGGTAGTTGGTGCGTTCTTCGCCATGCAGCGCCTGAATGCCTTCCCAGGCGACCAGCGCCTGGTCACTTGCGTCGAGATCACCGGTATGGCGGAAGTTGAGCAGCGAGCTGAACAATGGCGTCGAAGCGGGTACACCACTGCAACGTTGGGCCAGTACCAGCGAGGCGTGCTCATGGGCCAGCAGCCCGCTGAGTCGTGCGTGGGTGGCTTTCAGACCGCTGCGCACGCCCTGCTCGCCCAGCGTGACACGCAACGGCAAGGTGTTGATGAACATCCCCAGCGCCCGGTCAGACCCGGCACCGCCCTGCAGACGACCGAGCAATACGGTGCCGAACACCACATCGTCCTTGCCGGATGCAGCGCCCAGCACACGGGCCCAGGCCAGGTGGTAAAGGCTGGCGGAGCTGACCCCGAGCTGTCGGGCCTGCACGCGCAGGCGGCGGCTCAGGTCGATGTCGACCACCTGGCGTACTTCCTCGATTCCGCTTCCGTCGCCCTGCACGTCCTGCAGGCCGAATGGCAGCGTCGGCTCATCGATGTCACCGAGCATGTCGTGGAAAAACGCCTCGTGCTCTTCACGGCTGACGCCGAGCATGGCCTGGGCCACGTAGTTGCGATAAGGCACGGACGGTGGCAGCGAGGCTTGCTGACCCAGCATATACGCCTCGATTTCGCTGGTGAGAATGCGCAGCGACGTGGCGTCGTCCACCAGGTGATGGAACAGCAGCATGCCCAGCCAGCGATTATTCGCCGCGTCCTGTGCATAGCCGATACGCAGCATCGGCGCCTGACGGATGTCCAGACGCGTGTGACGAGGGTCCAGGCGCTTGATCAGTTGTTCGGTGATGTCGCCATCGGCCGGGTCCAGCACCTGCTCATCCAGGCCCAGAGTTGCCTCACGCCAGACCACCTGCACGGGTGCGTCGAGACGCTCCCAAAGCACCGCGGTGCGCAGGATATCGTGGCGGGCGATCACGCCTTGCAGGGCCTGAGCGAAACTGTGCAGCCGCTCGAGGCTGTCAAAGGCAAACAGTGCATATTGCAGGTACGGGTCACCTTCGACTGCGGCAAGGTGGTGATACAAAATCCCCTCCTGCAACGGTGCCAGGGCATAGATGTCCTGCACGTTGGCCAGGCCGCCGGGCACGCTTGCCACCACGCGGTCGATATCGTCCTGGCTCAGCGACACCAGCGGCAGCATGTCCGGGGTAATGCGCTCACAGCCTGTGGGAATAAGGTTAGCGGGGGCTTCTACGGCACCCTTCCCGCCCACCGCCGCCGCCAGGGCAGACAGGGTCGGCTGACTGAACAGCACGCGCACGTCGGCAACCAGATCGATCTGGCGCATGCGCTCGATCAGTTTGACGGCCAGCAGTGAGTGGCCGCCCAGCTCGAAGAAGTTGTCATGACGACCAACCTGCTCCAGTTGCAGCAGGTCTTGCCAGATACGCGCAATGGCCATCTCGGTATCGTTTTCAGGTGCTTCATAGCCGCGACTGGCCACCGCCGAGCGGTCGGGTGCTGGCAAAGCCTTGCGGTCGAGCTTGCCGTTGGCCGTCAGCGGGAAACTTTCCAGGCTGACAAAGGCGCTTGGCAGCATGTACTCGGCCAGCGACAGGCGCAGTTGCTCGCGCAGTTGCGTAGCGTCCGGTTCCAGTCCCGCCTTGCCGATGACGTAGGCCACCAGACGCTTGTCACCGGGCTCGTCCTCACGCACCAGCACCAGCGCATCCTGTACAGAGTCACACGCGGCCAGTTGTGCTTCGATCTCGCCCAGTTCGATGCGGAAACCGCGAATCTTGACCTGTTCGTCGTTACGGCCCAGGTATTCCAGGCTGCCATCGGCCAGCCAGCGCCCGAGGTCGCCGGTGCGATACAGTCGCGAATCCGGCGCAGTGCTGAACGGGTTATCAAGAAAACGCTCGGCCGTCAGTGCTTCGCGGTTCAGATAGCCCCGTGCCACACCTGCCCCGCCCACGTACAACTCGCCGATCACGCCTACCGGTACCGGTTCGCCATGAACATCGAGCAGATAGAGTTGCAGGTCAGGGATGCGTTTGCCGATCGGGCTTGCACCGACGCGCTGGGCGTCTTCAGGTTGCAACGGGTGATAGGTCACATGCACCGTGGTTTCGGTGATGCCGTACATGTTCACCAGCTGAGTTGCGGCGTTCACGTTGCGGGCATACCACGGCTTGAGCATCGCTGTTTCCAGTGCTTCACCGCCGAAAATCACCTGGCGCAACGAATGCGCCTGCTCGTTCTCGCCCTGGGCAGCAATCAGTTGCCGGAACGCGCTCGGCGTCTGGTTGAGCACCGTTACCCCGGCACTGCACAGTAGGTTGTAGAAGTCTTCCGGCGAGCGGCTGACCAGTTGCGGCACGATCAACAGACGTCCGCCGTGCAGCAATGCGCCCCATATTTCCCAGACCGAGAAGTCGAAGGCGAACGAGTGGAACAGCGCCCAGACATCCTGCTCGTTGAAGCTGAACCACTCTTCCGTGGCCGAAAACAGCCGTGCAACGTTGCGGTGCTCGACCATTACGCCCTTGGGCAGACCGGTGGAGCCGGAGGTATAGATCACATAGGCAAGGTCGCTGGACTTGACCGCTACCTGCGGATTGCACACGGATTCGTCCTGCAAGTCGGCATCGTCAAGACTGATGATTGGCAGTTCCGTCACTGGCAAGGCTTGCTGCACGGTCTGCTGGCTCAACAGTGCGACCGGCGTGCTGTCGCCGAGGGTATAGGCCAGGCGCTCAAGTGGGTAAGCCGGGTCCAGCGGTACATAACCGGCACCGGATTTGAGGATGCCCAGCAAGCCGATAATCATCGCCGGGCCACGCTCGACGCAGATCGCCACGCGATCATCAGGGCGTACACCTAGCGCGAGCAAGCGATGGGCAACCTGGTTGGCGCGGGCGTTGAGTTCGCCGTAGCTCAGGGTTTGATCTTCGAATACCAGCGCCACGGCGTCTGGTCGTTCTGTAGCGCGGGCTTCGAATTGCTGGTGGATCGGTGTTTCGTGTGCATAGGTGTTGCCGGGCTCGTTCCACTGTTCGAGCAACTGCTTACGCTCGCTGAGCGGCAATATTGAAATAGCGTGCAGCGGGGTTTGCGGTGCCTGTTCCAGCGCATCGATCAGCCCCTCTACGGCCAGTTGCAAATAGTCACACACACGCTGCGCGCCGATGCTCGCCGTGACCAGCGAGGTGAACAGAAAACCTTCACCTGTATCGTCGACGTTGACGGTCAATGGGTAGTTGGTGCGTTCTTCATCGGCCATCCCCAACGACTGCATGCCACTCCACGCCGTCAGTGCCTCATCGGTTACGGCAACGTTGCTATGCCGATAATTGAGCAAGGCGCTGAACAGCGGCGTCGGTGCGACCACGCCACTGCAACGCTGGGCCAGTGCCAGCGACGCATGTTCATGCCCGAGTAAGCCGGTCAAGCGCCGGTGCGTGGCCTTGACCCCTTCACGCACGCCCTGATCGCCCAGGTCTATCCGTAGCGGCAAGGTGTTGATGAACATGCCAAGGGCCCGTTCGGCACCTCGACCGCTCTGCATCCGGCCCATCAGAATGGTGCCGAACACCACGTGTTCACGTCCGCTGACGCGGCCCAGCATCTGCGCGAACGCCAGGTGGATCAGGCTCGCCGCGCTGACCCCAAGTTGCCGCGCCTGAACTCTCAAGCGTTGGTTCAAAGCGCCGTCCAGCTGCAGGCGGGCATGATCGAGCGCGCTGCCGTCGCCTTGCACATCGTGCAGGCCGAATGGCAGCGTCGGCTCGTCGATGTCGCCGAGCATGTCCTGGAAGAACTGCTCGTGATCCTGCTCGTTCAGGCTTTGTCGGGCCTGAGCGACATAATTGCGGTAGGGAATGGAGTCGCCAAGTTGCTCGGCCTGACCGAGTAGGCAGACCCGCATTTCATGCTGCACCTGATCCAGCGCGGTGTGGTCGAGGATCATGTGGTGGAACATCAAGATCGCCACCCAGCGCTGGTTAACGGTGTCCAAAGCACACACCATGCGCATCAAGGGTGCCTGACGGATGTCCAGGCGTATCTGGCGTGGGTCAAGGCGCTCCTGCAACTGACGGGTTACATCACCCAGCCTGGGGTTGAGTTGAACTTCTTCGACGCCTAGCTCGACCTGGCGCCAGACCACCTGCAACGGTTCATCAAGGCTTTCCCAGTGCATGGACGTGCGCAGAATGTCATGGCGGTCGATGACCATTTGCAGCGCTTTGGCGAAGGTGTCCACGTGTGCGCGGCTGTCAAAGGCAAACTGCGCCTGCAACACATAGGGGTCGCCCCGTTCGGCGCTGATGTGGTGGTAGAGAATGCCTTCCTGCAACGGCGCCAACGGATAGATGTCCTGCACGTTCGCTGCGCCGCCGGGCACGCAGGCCGTCACCTGGTCGATCTGCTCCTGACTCAGGTCGATCAACGGCAGCATGTCCGGAGTGATTCTCTGGCAGTCCGCAGGAATGCGGTTGGCTGGAATAAACAGATCGTCGACCGCGCCTGCCGCTGCCGCCAGTGCCGCAAGGGTCGGCTGGCTGAACAGCGTACGCACGTTGGCGCTCAGGCCTGCCTGGCGCATACGTTCGATCAGGCTTACCGCCAGCAATGAATGCCCGCCCAGTTCAAAGAAATGATCGTGGCGACCGACACGTTCGATCTTGAGCAAGTCGCTCCAGATTTTCGCCAGAGTGATTTCTGCTGTGCCTTGTGGCTCCTCGTAGCCGCCACGGATCAGTGCATCACCGTCCGGTGCTGGCAGGGCCTTGCGGTCGAGTTTGCCGTTCGGGGTCAGCGGCATTGCGTCGAGCAGCACATAGGCTGCCGGGATCATGTGGGCCGGCAGTTGTTCCTGCAGCCAGCCGCGCAGGCTATCGATGTCCACCGAAGCCTGCCCTGCGCTCAGGGTGTAATAAGCCACCAGACGCTTGTCGCCGGGAATGTCTTCGCGGGCAGTGACCACTGCCTCGTGGACCGCCGGGTGCTTGGCCAGACGCGCATCGATCTCTCCCAGTTCGATACGGAAACCACGGATCTTCACCTGATCGTCGTTACGGCCCAGGTATTCGATATTGCCGTCTGGCAGATACCGGCCAAGGTCGCCGGTGCGGTACATGCGTGCCGCAGGCTGTTGACTGAACGGGTCTTTGAGGAAACGTTCGGCAGTCAGGTCGTCACGGTTCAGATAACCGCGCGCCACGCCATCACCGCCGATGTAGATTTCACCGGCAACGCCCAGTGGCACAGGCTGTTGCTGTTCATTCAGCAGGTAAAACTGTGTATTGCCGACTGGCTTGCCGATGTGAGCTGCGAAGCCGTCTTCACGGTCCATCGCCACCCAGCTTGAGTAGGTGGTGGTTTCCGAGGGGCCGTATAGGTTGCACAGGCGCTGCACGTCAGTTTTTTCGAACAGCGATTCAACCAGGCTGCGTTTCAGTGCTTCACCGGCCACGTTCACGGTGTGCACAGATTCCGGCAGGCCGTTAACTTCCAGCAGTGCTTTCAGCGCCGACGGCACGGTGTTGATCAGGCCGATATCGTGGTCGCCGTGTTGCAGTTCCAGCACGTTCCTGACGACTTCGATGCTGCCGCCCGAGGTCAGCGGTGCAAAGCACTCATAGACTGCGAGGTCGAAGTTCAGCGAGGTGGAAAACAGTGTTTTTTCCAGAGCAGACGCATCAAAAGCCGTGTGCGCCCAGCTCAGGAAGTTAACGGTGTTGCGGTGCTCAATCATCACGCCTTTCGGCAGACCGGTCGAACCCGAGGTGTAGATCAGGTACGCCAGATGCGCCGAAGTCAGCCCCGGCACCTGCGGATTCTGGACGGATTCGTCCTGCCAGTTGCACTGATCAAGATTGATGACTGGCACCGAAACGTCGGTCAGCAGCGCTTCAGTTGCCGACTGCGCCAACACAGCGGCAGGCACGCTGTCCTGCAACATGTAAGCAATACGTTCCGCTGGATACGCCGGGTCGAGCGGCACATAACCGCCGCCCGCCTTGAGGATCGCCAGCAAACCGACGACCATCTCCACACCGCGTTCCACACAGATCCCGACCCGCGAATCCGGCTGCACGCCCTGCTTGCGCAAGGCATGCGCCAGGCGGTTGGCCTGCTCGTTAAGCTCGCGATAGGTCAGATGTTGTTCGCCATGCACTACGGCCACATCATCTGGCGTGCGCTCGACTTGTCCTTCGAACAGCCCGTGAATGGTCTGTTGCTGCGGGTACTCCAGCGCGGTGTCGTTGAACTGCACCAGCAACTGCTCACGCTCGGCAGCAGGCAGGACCGGCAGGCTGCCGAGGGCCGAGGACGGTGACTGTTCCAGCACATCCACCAGATGCTCCAGCACAGTCTGCATGTAAGCGCAGACCCGTTTGGCACCCACGGTACTGCTGACCAGCACGTTCAGGTTGAAGCCTTCACCGGAGTCATCGACATTCAAGGTCAATGGATAGTTGGTGCGTTCTTCGCTGTTCAGCGTATGAATACCCTGCCAGGCCTGGGTAGCCCGCTCGGATACGCTGCCAGGCGCACTATGGCGATAGTTGAGCAGCGAACTGAACAGTGGCGTCGGTGCGGCAATGCCGCTGCAACGCTGAGCCAGCGCCAGCGAAGCATGCTCATGACCCAGCAAGGCAGTCAGACGCTCATGGGTGGCCTTGACCCCGTCACGCACGCTCTTCCCGCCCACCGAAACCCGCAGCGGCAAGGTGTTGATGAACATCCCCAAGGCCCGCTCGGCGCCTTCCCCGGCCTGCATCCGGCCCATCAGCACGGTGCCGAACACCACGTCCTGCCTGTTTGAAACCGTGCTCAACACTTGAGCCCAGGCCAGGTGCAGCAGACTGGCGGCGCTCACGCCCTGTTGTCGGGCCTGAGCGCGCAGTCTCAGGTTCAATCGAGGGGCCAGCGCCAGGTTGGCTTCCTCGATATCAAGGCCATCGCCCTGCACATCCAGCAGGCCGAATGGCAGCGTCGGCTCGTCCACATCCCCGAGCATTTCGCGGAAAAACGCTTCGTGCTCGGCCTGGCTGACACCCAGGCGCGCCTGGGCCACATAATTGCGGTATGGCACCGGTGCCGACAGGTTTTGAGCTTCGCCCAACAACCAGGCCTGCATTTCATGCTGTACCACGGCCATCGCCATGTTATCGAGGACCATGTGGTGGAACAGCAGCATCGCGCAGATCCGCTGGTTCAGCGGGTCTTCGGCGTAGGCCAGGCGCATCAGCGGTGCCTGAGTGACATCCAGGCGGTGGTGACGCGGGTCGAAGCGGCTGTGCAGTTGCGCGCCGAAATCACCGGTTGCGGGGTCGAGTTGCAACGTCTCAAGAGGCAACTTTGCCTGGCGCCAGACCACTTGTACGGGTGAGTCCAGGCCTTTCCAGATTACACCGGTGCGCAGAATGTCGTGTCGATCAATAACTGCCTGCAAAGCCTGGGCGAAAGCGTCCAGACACGCGTGGTCGTCAAAGGCGAAATGCGCCTGCAGCACATACGGATCGCCCTGCTCGGCGGCGATGTGGTGATAGAGAATGCCTTCCTGCAAAGGCGCCAACGGGTAGATGTCCTGCACATTCGCCACACCGCCCGGCACGCTGGCAACCACCTGGTCGATCTGTGCCTGGGTCAGGTTGGCCAGTGGCAGCAGTTCAGGCGTAATGCGTTGGCAATCCTCGGTGATCAGATTGGCTGGCACCACGATGTCCGTGCTACCGCCGACTGCGGCAGCCAGTGCAGATAACGTCGGCTGACTGAACAGCACGCGTATATCGGTGCTCAGACCCAACTGGCGCATACGCCCGATCAGGCTGACTGCCAGCAGCGAGTGACCGCCGAGTTCGAAAAAGTTGTCGTGACGACCAATCCGGGCAACGCCCAGCAGCTCTTGCCAGATGGCCGCGATCTGCGTTTCGGTTTCACCTTGTGGGGCTTCGTAGCCACGGCTGATCAGTGCATCGGCGTCCGGTGCTGGCAAAGCCTTGCGGTCGAGTTTGCCGTTCGGGGTCAGCGGCATGGCCTCAAGCCGCACATAAATGGCCGGCACCATGTACTCAGGCAGCTTTTCCTGCAAATGCCTGCGCAGGTTATCGATGTCGACCACGGTGTTTCCGGTCGCCAAGGTGTAATAAGCCACCAGACGCTTGTCGCCCGGCACATCTTCGCGGGCTGTCACTACGGCTTCGTGGACGGCCGGGTGTTTGGCCAGACGCGCATCGATCTCGCCGAGCTCGATACGGAAGCCGCGGATTTTCACCTGATCGTCGTTACGGCCCAGGTACTCGATATTGCCGTCTGGCAGGTAGCGACCCAGGTCGCCGGTGCGGTACATGCGTGCCGCTGGGTTTTGGCTGAACGGGTCTTTGAGGAAACGTTCGGCAGTCAGGTCGTCACGGTTCAGGTAGCCACGGGCCACGCCAGCACCGCCGATGTAGATCTCACCGGCAACGCCCAGTGGCACAGGCTGTTGCTGTTCGTCCAGCAGATAAAACTGTGTATTGCCGACCGGTTTGCCGATGTGTGGAGCGAAGCCGTCTTCACGGTCCATCGCCACCCAGCTTGAGTAGGTAGTAGTTTCCGAAGGGCCGTAGAGGTTGCACAGACGCTGCACGCCGGTTTTTTCGAACAGGTTTTCCACCAGGCTGCGTTTCAGCGCTTCACCGGCGACGTTGACCGTATGGACCGATTTCGGCAGTCCATCGACTTCCAGCAAGGCCTTGAGCGCCGATGGTACGGTGTTGATCAGGCCGATATCGTGCTCGCCGTGTTGCAGTTCCAGCACGTTTTTGACGACTTCGATGCTGCCGCCCGAGGTCAGCGGTGCAAAGCACTCGTAGACCGCGAGGTCAAAGTTCAGCGAGGTGGAAAACAGTGTTTTTTCCAGTGCAGAGCCGTCAAAAGCCGTGTGCGCCCAACTGAGGAAGTTCACGGTGTTGCGGTGTTCGATCATCACGCCTTTCGGCAGACCGGTCGAGCCCGAGGTGTAGATCAGATACGCCAAGTGCGCCGAGGTCAGCTCAGGCACCTGCGGATTCTGGACGGATTGGTCCTGCCAATCGCTCAGATCAAGATTGATGACAGGTACTGCAACGTCGGCCAGCAAGCCCTGAGTAGCGGTTTGCGCCAGTACTGCGGCCGGAGCACTGTCCTGCAACATGTAGGCAATTCGTTCTACCGGGTAAGCCGGGTCGAGTGGTACATACCCGCCGCCCGCCTTGAGGATCGCCAGCAAACCGACGACCATTTCCATGCCGCGCTCAACGCAAATGCCGACCCGTGAATCCGGCTGAACGCCCTGCTTGCGTAAGGCATGGGCCAAGCGGTTGGCCTGCTCGTTAAGCTCGCGATACGTCAGGCGCTGTTCGCCGTGGACGACCGCAAGAGCCTGCGGCGTAAGCTCGACCTGTGCTTCAAACAGCCCGTGAATGGTCTGCTGCTGCGGGTAATCCAGCGCGGTGTCATTGAAATCCACCAGCAAATGATCACGCTCGACAGCTGGCAGAATCGACAGACTTTGCAACGACGCTTGTGGCATTAACTCAAGCGCGTCCACCAGTTGTTCCAGCGCCGTGTGCATGTAGCCACACACACGCTGCGCACCGACCGTGCTCGCCGCCAGCGCGGTCAGTTTGAAGCCGTCACCAAGGTCATCGACGTTCAAGGTCAATGGATAGTTGGTGCGTTCTTCACTGTTCAGGGCTTGAATACCCTGCCAGGCCTGGGCAGTTTGTTCTGCTGCGCTGCCCACCGCGCTGTGGCGGTAATTGAGCAGTGCGCTGAACAGTGGCGTTGGTGCGGCTACACCGCTGCAACGCTGGGCCAACGCCAGTGAGGCATGTTCGTGAGCGAGCAACGCGGTAAGTTGCGCGTGTGTTGCCTTGACCCCAGCGCGTACCCCTTGCCCGCCTACGGCGACCCGCAGAGGCAAGGTATTGATGAACATTCCCAGCGCCCTGTCAGCGCCCTCGCCGGCCTGCATACGGCCCAGCAGTACGGTACCGAACACCACATCGCGACGATCGGAAACCTTGCCCAGCACCTGAGCCCACGCCAAATGCACCAGACTCGCGGCACTCACACCCTGTTGTCGGGCCTGAGCACGCAGTCGCAGGTTCAACTGGCTGTCCACTACAAGAGCGGCTTCTTCGATATCACGCCCATCGCCCTGCACATCCTGCAGGCCGAAAGGCAGCGTCGGTTCGTCGATATCGCCCAGCATGTCGCGGAAAAACACTTCATGATCTGCCTGGCTGACACCCAGACGCGCCTGGGCCAGGTAATTGCGATAGGGCACCGGCGCCGGCAAGGATTCTGCCTCGCCCAACAGCCAGGCCTGCATTTCATGCTGCACCACTTCCATGGCCATATGGTCCAGGGCCATATGGTGGAACAGCAGCATCGCGATAATTCGCTGGTTGAGCGGGTCCTCGGCATGGACCAGACGCATCAGTGGCGCTTGAGTCATATCGAGGCAGTAGTGACGCGGATCGAAGCGGCTATGCAGTTGCGCGCCGATCTCACCGTCAGCCGGGTCAAGTTCAAGCCCCTCAAGGTGCAATTTCGCTTCACGCCAGACCACCTGCACGGGTGAGTCCAGACCGTCCCATACCACACCGGTACGCAGAATATCGTGACGATCAATGACCATCTGCAAGGCCTGAACGAAGGCGTCCAGGCGCCCGCGGTTGTCAAAAGCGAACTGGGTCTGCAGGACATAGGGGTCGCCCTGCTGGGCTGCCATGTGGTGATAGAGAATGCCTTCCTGCAACGGTGCCAGCGCGTAGATATCCTGAACATTTGCCACGCCGCCGGGTACGGTAGCGACCACCTGATCGATCTGCACCTGGGTCAGATTCGCCAGTGGCAACAGCTCCGGAGTGATGCGCTCGCAGCCTTTGTCTATCAGGTTGGCCGGTACCTTGATGTCATGGCCTGCGCCGACGGCTGCGGCCAGTGCGGCCAGCGTGGGCTGGCTGAACAGCACGCGTACATCGGCGCTCAGGCCCGCCTGACGCATACGTTCGATCAGGCTGACGGCCAGTAGCGAATGCCCGCCGAGCTCAAAGAAGTGATCGTGGCGGCCGACGCGCTCAACGTTGAGCAATTCGGACCACAGGCGCGCCAGGGTGATTTCCACTTCACCCTCGGGTGCCTCGAATTCACGGCTGGCATAGGCGTCAGCGTCCGGTGCCGGAAGGGCTCGGCGATCAAGCTTGCCGTTGGCGGTCAGCGGGAACGAGTCCAGCACCATAAAGGCGCCTGGCACCATGTATTCGGCCAGCGACGCCGCCAGTTCGCGGCGCAGTTCGACCGCTGACAAGGCGCTGTTGTCTTCGCCGACCACGTACGCCACCAGGCGCTTTTGCCCAGGTTCGTCCTGGCGGGCCAACACCACGGCCTCTCTGACGCCAGAGCATTCGACCAGACATGCTTCGATTTCACCCAGCTCGATACGGAAACCACGGATTTTCACCTGGTCATCGTTACGGCCCAGATATTCGATAACCCCGTCTGCGTTCCAGCGGCCGAGGTCCCCCGTACGGTACAACAGGGCTCCAGCGTCGTCGCTGAACGGATTAGCGATAAACTGTGTGGCGTTCAGCTCAGGACGGTTCAGGTAACCCTTGGCCACGCCCTGCCCGCCAATATACAGCTCCCCGACCACGCCCACGGCCACCGGTTGGCGCAGGGTATCGAGCACATAAACCTGGCTGTTGCCGATCGGGCGACCGACAGGAATACCGCCGGTGCCGACCGAGGTGATCTCATGGGTCGTGGAAAAGGTCGTCGCTTCGGTCGGGCCGTAGCCGTTGAGCAAGTGTCGCGGAGCGCCTTGTTTCAATACCCGGGCGATCACCGCCGGGTCCAGCACATCACCACCGACGAT
This sequence comes from Pseudomonas savastanoi, assembly GCF_020917325.1. Lineage (NCBI taxonomy): Bacteria > Pseudomonadati > Pseudomonadota > Gammaproteobacteria > Pseudomonadales > Pseudomonadaceae > Pseudomonas > Pseudomonas savastanoi. The sequence goes on along the minus strand of NZ_CP076652.1, from coordinate 3,037,620 downwards.
CAGGTAGCGCAATTTCGCGAAGGCCTCCATCAGGCCGTCGGCATACTGATGGAACAGGCCCGCGGTCATCCATAGCACGCTGACCGACTGGGACAGCAGCAGCTCACGGAATTCGTCCAGAGACAGCAGTACCGACTGCTCCACCACAACCACGCAGCCGCCATTGAGCAGTGGCGCCCATACATCCAGGGTGCTGGCGTCGAACGCCGGGTTTGAGGCGAACGCCAAACGATCCTGTGCATTGAAGTCAGCGTAACCGTTGTTGATCACCAGACGGCTGACAGCACGGTGCGGCACCAATACGCCTTTGGGTATACCGGTGGAACCGGAGGTGTACATGATGTAGGCCACCGACTCGGCGGAGGCTGATGATGCCGGGTTGTGCGCATCGCTTGGCAGTTGCAGCAGATCAAGGTCAATCCGTTGGATGCCTTCGGGAAGGTCATGGCGAGCCAGCGTCAACACCTGCCGCGCCCCGCAGTCTTGCAGCATGAATGCCTGACGCTCGGCGGGAGCGTTGATGTCCAGCGGCACGTATGCCGCCCCGCATTTGATAATCGCCAACTGACCGGCCAGCAGGTCAAGGGAGCGCTCCAGCAGCAACGCCACCCGCTTGCCCGGTTGCACGCCGAGCTCGATCAGGTGATGGGCCAGCGCGTTGGCGCGACTGTTGAGTTCACTGTAGGTAAGATGCTGGTCATCCTGTACAGCGGCAAGTGCATCCGGCTGCGCTGCCACCCGTTGCTCGAATAGCTCCTGCAGGCTGCTGTTGCGTGGGTAGTCGCGTACCGTGTCATTGAAGTCGTGCAGCACTCGCTGGCGTTCGGTTGACGAGAGGACTTGCAGACGCTGCAACGGGGTTTGCGGCTGCTGCTCCAGCGCCTCTACCAGCGCGCCGAGTGCCGTCAACATGTACTCGCCGATGCGCTGTGCACCGATCTGCGCAAGGGCTTGAACCGTCAGGCCGAAGCCCTGTCCCAGATCATCCACCGACAGCGTGATCGGGTAAGTGCTCTGCTCCTCGCTGCCCAGGCTCTGCAAGCCGTTCCAGGCCTGTAGCGCTTCGGGCGAAGCCACCGATTCGCTGGCGCTATGGCGGTAATTGAGCAGCGAACTGAACAGCGGCGACGGTGCGGCCACACCGCTGCAACGCTGGGCCTGGGCCAGGGACGCATGTTCATGACCGAGCAAGGCAGTCAGTCGAGCGTGGGTGGTTCTGACCCCTTCACGCACCGCGTGCCCTTCCAGCTTGACCCGCAACGGCAAGGTGTTGATGAACATGCCCAGTGCCCGGTCAGCACCGTCGCCGCCCTGCATCCGGCCCATCAGCACTGTGCCGAAAACCACATCCGATTTGCCCGACAGTGCACCCACCACCCGCGCCCAGGCGAGGTGATGCAGGCTCGCGGCACTGACCCCAAGCTGCCGGGCCTGTGTGCGCAGGCGCGCGCTCAACGCTTCATCGACGGGCAGGTGCACATCTTCGATCAGTTGCTCGCTGCCCAGCGTTTCGACCACGTCGAACGGCAGCGTCGGCTCGTCGATGTCGGCCAGCATCTCGCGGAAAAAACCTTCATGAGCATCAGCCCCGACACCCAGCCGAACCTGTGCCACGTAGTTGCGATACGGCACTGCTTCGGGCAAGGCATGGCCTTCGCCGAGCAGAAAGGCCTGCATCTCGTGTTTCACCAGCTCAAGCGCGGCGTGGTCAATGGCAATGTGGTGGAACAGCAGGATAGCGACCCAGCGAGCGTTGGCCGGATCTTCAGCACAGACCATGCGCATCAACGGGGCCTGGCGTAAATCGAGGCGGAAATGCCGGGAATCATAGCGTTCGTGCAACTGGGTTTCGATGTCGCCGTCAGCCACGTCCAGCGTCAGTTCATCCACGGCCAGCGCCGCATCGCGCAACACCACTTGCACCGGTTCGTCTAGGCCTTCCCAAACCATCGCCGTGCGCAGGATGTCATGGCGTTCGATCACCGCCTGCAGTGCCTGGGCGAAGTCGTCGAGACGTTCGCGGCTCTCGGCCCCGAACAACGCCCGTAATACATACGGGTCGCCCTGCCCGGCCGTCAGGTGATGATAGAGAATCCCTTCCTGCAGAGGCGCCAGCGGATAGATGTCCTGCACATTGCCAGCCCCGCCCGGTATCGCATCGACGATTCTGTCAATCGCCTCTTGGCTCAGATTGGCCAGCGGCAGCATGTCCGTGGTAATGCGAAACGCCGGACTGAGCCAGTCACCGCCCATTCGAGCTACCAGCGTCAGCAGTTCTGCCTTGTGCACGCTCAGGCTTTCAAGAGTGGCACTGTCCAGCCCCTCGTCGTCTCCGAGAATCACCAGATCATCTTCTTCCTGTTGAAGACGGATCGGGTGCGTGGAAAGAACTGCCATCAATTCGCTGAAGTGCATCGAATAACCTGCTGTTTTTCATTTCGGAGAGGGTTGACGACTCCGGGGCACGGTGTCGCAAACAGTGTTTCGCACGATAAATACGGAGGGGCTTCGAAACTCGAAGACAGAACGGGATCCGGGCGCAGGTATGATTGGAGCCGCAGCAATAAAGGGCTGCGATCCTATGACACACACGAAACTTCCCATTCGCCGTGCTTCCCACACGCCGCAAAAATTAGAGCATCCACAGGCGACTGTCTGTCGTGGGAAGCTGGGACAAGACTTGAGGGTGACGTCAACGTAGCGATGTGCGAGCGCTTGGCTGAACAAGCAGGGGGGGGGATGTTGGGAAAGCGTTGGGAAAGCGTGCGAAGGACTTCAGGGTGGAAGGCAACCACTCGACCGTTTGCAAACCGGTCGGGTGGTTGCCGTGGCTTCAGATACGGCGTTTGCGCTTGAACGTCGGAATTTTCGTCTCCGGCACCTCCAGCCGCTTGACCTTGCCCACTGAGGCCGCCACCTGAATAAGCGTCGGATGACCGAACAGCACTCTAACGTCAGCTTCGAGGTCCGCCTGACGCATGCGCTCGATCAGGCTCACCGCCAACAAAGAATGCCCGCCCAGCTCGAAGAAATGGTCATGACGCCCGACCTTTTCGACATTAAGCAGGTCCGCCCAAAGCGCTGCCAGTTTGATCTCGACGTCACCCACCGGGGCTTCGTAAGCGCGCGAGACAAGTGCGCTGCTGTCCGGTGCCGGCAGGGCCTTGCGGTCGAGCTTGCCGTTCGGCGTCAGCGGCCACGCGTCAAGCGGCATATAAGCTGCCGGGAGCATGTAGTCCGGCAGCAGCCCTTGCAGGTACGTGCGCAGATCGCTGCTTTCCGGTAGCCGTGCAGGGTCGGACGCTGTGAAATACGCCACCAGACGGGTTTCGCCTGGTACGTCCTCACGGGCGACAACCACCGTTTCCTGTACCCCTGGGTGCTTGGCCAGACACGTTTCGATCTCGCCCAGTTCGATACGGAAACCACGGATTTTCACCTGATCATCGTTACGACCCAGGTATTCGATATTGCCATCCGGCAGATAACGGCCAAGGTCACCCGTGCGGTACATGCGTGCCGCGGGCTGCTGGCTGAACGGGTCTTTCAGGAAGCGTTCTGCGGTCAGATCATCGCGGTTCAGATAACCACGGGCCACACCTGCCCCGCCGATGTAGATTTCACCCGGCATACCTCGTGGAACGAGCTGTTGCTGCTCGTCCAGCAGATAGAACCGGGTGTTGCCCACCGGCCTGCCGATATGCGGAGCGAAGCCGTCTTCGCGGTCCATCGCCACCCAGCTTGAGTAAGTGGTGGTTTCGGACGGCCCGTACAGGTTGCAAAGGCGCTGCACGCCGGTTGTCTCGAACAGTGATTCGACCAGACTGCGCTTGAGCGCTTCGCCAGCGACGTTGACGGTGTGAACCGATCCTGGCAACCCGTTGATTTCCAGCAGCGCTTTCAGCGCTGACGGCACGGTGTTGATCAGGCCGATATCGTGCTCGCCGTGTTGCAGTTCAAGAACGTTTTTCACCACGTTGATGCTGCCACCCGATGTCAGCGGCGCAAAGCACTCGTAGACTGCTAGGTCGAAGTTCAGCGAGGTGGAGAACAGCGTTTTTTCCAGTGCAGAGCCGTCGAAAGCCGTGTGCGCCCAGGTCAGGAAGTTAACGGTGTTGCGGTGTTCGATCATCACGCCTTTCGGCATACCGGTCGAACCCGAGGTGTAGATCAGGTACGCCAGATGTGCCGAGGTCAGGCCCTCGACTTCCGGGTTCTGTATGGATTCGTGTTGCCAGGCGCTCTGATCATCAAGGTCGATGGTCTGCACCGAAACGTCTGCCAGCAAATGCCGAGTGGCTGCCTTGACCAACACCGCCGCGGGCTCACTGTCCTGCAATATGTAAGTAATTCGTTCGGCCGGATAAGCCGGGTCCAGCGGCACATAGCCACCGCCCGCCTTGAGGATCGCCAACAAGCCGACGATCATTTCTGCCCCGCGTTCTACGCAGATCCCCACGCGGGAATCCGGCTGAACGCCCCGTTTACGCAAGGTATGGGCCAGGCGGTTGGCCTGGTCGTTGAGCTCGCCATACGTCAGGCGCAGTTCGCCATGCACCACCGCCAAAGCCTGCGGCGAGCGCTCGACCTGCGCTTCGAACAGGCCATGAATGGTCTGCTGCTGCGGGTAATCCAGCTCGGTAGCGTTGAGCCCGAACACCAGTTGCTCACGCTCTGCTGCCGGCACAACCGACAAACCTGCCAGAGGCATCTCGCTGGACTGCTCCAGTGTGCTGACCATGCTCTCCAGCGCCGTCTGCATATACGCGCAGACCCGTTGCGCATCGATACTGGCGATGGTTTGGACCGTGAGGCTGAAGCCCACCCCTTCATCGTTGACCGAAAGGGTCAACGGATAGTTGGTGCGTTCTTCACTGTGCAGATGTTCAATGCCCTGCCAGGCGTCGAAAGCCTGCTGATTGACCTCTGCGTCGACATGCCGGTAGTTAAGCAAGGCACTGAACAGTGGCGTTGACGCGGGCACCCCGCTGCAGCGCTGGGCCAGTACCAGTGAGGCGTGCTCATGGGCGACCAAGCCACTGAGCCGTGCGTGAGTGGTTTTCAGGCCACTGCGCACGCCCTGCTCACCCAGCGTGACGCGCAGCGGCAAGGTGTTGATGAACATTCCCAACGCCCGGTCGGAGCCGACACCGCCCTGCAAACGACCGAGCAACACGGTGCCGAATACCACATCGTCTTTGCCTGACACCGCGCCCAATACACGGGCCCAGGCCAGGTGATACAGGCTGGCGGAGCTGACCCCGAGTTGACGAGCCTGCGCCCGCAAGCGCTGACTCAGGTCGATATCGACCCGCTGGCATGCTTCCTCGATACCGCGCCCGTTGCCCTGTACGTCCTGCACGCCGAATGGCAGCGTGGGCTCGTCGATGTCACCGAGCATGTCACGGAAAAACGCCTCATGTTCCTCGCGGCTTACACCGAGTCTGGCCTGGGCCACGTAATTGCGATAAGGCACGGACGGCGGCAGCGAGGCTTGCTGGCCGAGCATGTGCGCCTCGATTTCGCTGGTGAGAATGCGCAGCGACGTGGCGTCGTCAACCAGGTGGTGGAACAACAGCATGCCCAGCCAGCGATTATTTACCGCGTCGTGGGCATAACCGATGCGCAGCATCGGCGCCTGACGGATGTCCAGGCGCGTGTGACGCGGGTCGAGACGCTTGAGCAACTGTTCGGTGACCTCGCCATCGGCCGGGTCTATTACGAGCTCATCAAGCATCAGAGGCGCTTCACGCCAGACCACTTGCACCGGAGCCTCGAGACGCTCCCAAAGCACGGCGGTGCGGAGGATATCGTGCCGCGCGATTACAGCTTGCAGTGCCTGGGCGAAACTGTGCAGACGCTGGTTATTGTCAAAGGAAAATAGTGCGTATTGCAGGTACGGGTCTCCCTCGACCGCTGCAAGGTGGTGATACAAAATCCCCTCCTGCAGCGGCGCCAGGGCATAGATGTCCTGCACGTTGGCCATACCGCCGGGCACGCTGGACGCCACGCGGTCGATGTCGTCCTGGCTCAGCGATGCAAGCGGCAGCATGTCTGGAGTGATGCGCTCGCAGTCGGTGGGAATAAGGTTGGCGGGCACCTCGACGGCCCCCTTGCCGCCCACCGCCGCCGCCAGGGCAGACAGGGTCGGCTGGCTGAACAGCACGCGTACATCGGCAATCAGATCGATCTGGCGCATGCGCTCGATCAGTTTCACGGCCAGCAGAGAGTGGCCGCCCAGTTCGAAGAAGTGGTCATGCCTGCCGACCTGCTCCAGTTGCAGCAGGTCTTGCCAGATATGCGCAATGGTCATCTCGGTATCGCTTTCGGGCGCCTCGTAGCCACGGCTGATCAGCGCATCACCGTCCGGTGCTGGCAGCGCCTTGCGATCCAGCTTGCCGTTCGGCGTCAATGGCATGGTATCGAGCAGTACGTAGATGGCCGGAACCATGTATTCAGGCAACTGTTGCTGCAGGTGACTGCGCAGGGTTTCGATATCGACAGCAGTGTGCCCGGCAGACCGTGTGTAGTAAGCCACCAGACGTTTGTCACCGGGTATGTCTTCGCGAGCGGTGACCACCGCTTCATGGACCGCCGGGTGTTTGGCCAGAGCTGCTTCGATTTCGCCGATCTCGATACGCAAGCCGCGAATCTTCACCTGGAAGTCATTACGACCCAGGTATTCCAGCGCGCCATTGGCCAGCCAGCGACCCAAGTCGCCGGTTTTGTACAGGCGGGCCTGCGGGTCGCTGGAAAACGGGTCGGCGATGAAACGCTCGGCACTCAGTTCTGGCTGGTTCAAATAACCCCTGGCCACGCCGATGCCGCCAATGTGCAGCTCACCGGCCACGCCCAGCGGTTGCAACTGGCCCAGGGCATCCAGCACGTGCATCTGAATATTGGCAATCGGACGGCCGATGGGCACGCTGTCGCCCGGATCCGTCGGACGGCATTCCCAGGCAGTAACGTCGATGGCCGCTTCGGTCGGGCCATACAAATTGTGCAGTTCAACGCCCTTGAGGTGTTGCTCGAAGCGGCGCTGCAACGCACGAGGCAAGGCCTCGCCGCTGCACAGCACGCGGCGCAGTTGCGGGAAGTCGCGGGTTGAGCGGTGTCCCAGAAACACATCGAGCATTGAAGGCACAAAGTGCAGCAGGGTAATGCCCGCGTCACTCATGACCTGTGCCAGATAGTCAGGGTCCTGATGGCCACCGGGACGTGCCATGACCAGTTCGGCACCGGCGAGCAGCGGCAGGAAAAACTCCCAGACCGACACGTCGAAGCCGAACGGGGTCTTTTGCAGTACCCGATCGTTGCTGTCCACGTGATAGGCGTCGCGCGCCCAGAGTAGGCGGTTAACGACTCCAAGGTGCTCGTTCATCACGCCTTTGGGCGTGCCGGTGGAACCGGAGGTGTACAGCACATAGGCCAGATGATTCGGCTGAAGACCCAGAGCCTTGGCATCCGGGTTGCCGCTCGGCTGCTTAGCCAGCTGCGCGAGGTCATCGCGGTTGTCGAGCACCAGCACCGGAACGCTTAGGGCTGGCAGATCTGCAAGCAGATCGCAGCTGGTCAGTACTGCCTGCGGCGAGCTGTCCTCAAGCATATAGGACTGACGCGCGCTCGGCAGGTCCGGGTCAATCGGTACATAGGCGCCACCGGCCTTGAGAATACCCAACAGCGCCACGACCATTTCCGCGCCGCGACGCAGGCTTACTGCGACCCGCGTATCCGGTTCCACGCCCAGTTCGATCAGGCGATGGGCGAGCTGGTTGGCCTGCTGGTTGAGTTCGGCGTAAGTGAGCAACGGCCCGCTGTCGCCGCGCACAGCGCAGGCATCCGGACGCTGGTTGACCTGTTGTTCGATCAGTTGGTGAATCAACACATCGCGAGGATAAGGATGGGCAGTGTCATTGAAACCCGTCAGCAACAGCTCGCGCTCGTCATCCGGCAGTATCGACAGGCTGTTCAACGCGGCATGCGGTGTGTGCTCCAGTGCTTCCACGAGGCTGCGCAGTGCAACCTGCATGTACTCGCCGATGCGCTGGGCATTGATTTGCTGGACGGCCTGAATGGTGAGCATGAAGTCATCGCCCAGGTCATCGACGTTCAGGCACAACGGATAGTTGGTGCGCTCCTCCATGCTCAGGGTCTGAATGCCCTGCCAGGCTGACAATGTGTCGGTCGATGCCGCACCGTTGTTGCTGTGGCGGTAGTTGAGCAAGGTGCTGAACAGCGGCAGCGAACTCGGCACGCCGCTGCAGCGCTGGGCCAGCGACAGCGAGGCATGCTCATGCCCCAATAGTGCCGACAGGCGTTGGTGAGTGACCTTGACCGCCGCCAGAGCGCTCTGGCTGCCGACGCTGATGCGCAGCGGCAAGGTGTTGATGAACATGCCCAACGCCCGGTCGGCACCGTTGCCGCCCTGCATCCTGCCCATCAGTACGGTGCCGAACACGACTTCTTCGCGCCCCGAGACCCGACCTGCCACCTGAGCCCATGCCAGGTGGGCCAGGCTTGCAGCGCTGACCCCCAACTGCCGCGCAATGCTGCGTATACGGCTGCTCAGTTGGCTGTCGAGTAACTGATTCACTTCCTCGATGCCACTGCCATCGCCCTGCACGTCCTGTATACCGTAAGCCAGAGTCGGTTCGTCGATGTCGCCGAGCATGTCGCGGAAAAACGCTTCGTGTTCAGCCTGGCTGATACCCAGACGCGCCTGTGCCACATGGTTGCGATAAGGCACGGGGGCCGGCAATTGCTCGATCTGACCCTGCAGGCTGGCCTGCATTTCCTCCACTACCACTTCCAGCGAGGTGTGATCCAGCGCCAGATGGTGGAACAGCAACATGCCGATCAGACGCTGGTTGGGGATGTCCTCGGCATAGGCGATGCGCATCAACGGCGCCTGGCCAATGTCCAGGCGATAGTGACGCGGGTCAAAACGCTCGCGCAGTCGTGTCAGCACATCACCGTCGAGCGGATCGATGGCCACCTCTTCCAGACTCAGTTTCGCGTTGCGCCATACCACCTGCACCGGCTGCTCAAGGCCTTCCCAGACCACGCTGGTGCGCAGGATGTCGTGGCGTTCGACCACACTCTGCAAGGCCGCGGCGAAACCGGCCAGGCACTCGCGATCATCGAACGCGAAGAGCATCTGCAAGACATAGGGATCACCTTCATCCGCAGCCAGATGGTGATAGAGAATGCCTTCCTGCAAGGGTGCCAGGGCATAGATGTCCTGAATGTTGGCCAGGCCGCCCGGCACGCTGGCGACGACCCGATCAATCCCTGCCTGATCGAGGTCAGCCAGCGGCAGCATGTCCGGGGTAATACGCTCGCAGTCCGGCACGATCAGGTTGTCCGGCACTTGCACGTCGGTGTACCCGCCCACCGCTGCGGCGAGCGCGGCCAGGGTCGGCTGGTTGAACAGCGCACGTACGTCGGTACTCAGGCCGACCTGACGCATGCGTTCGATGAGCATCACTGCCAGCAGCGAATGGCCGCCCAGTTCGAAGAAGTGATCATGACGACCGACCTGTTCGACCGTCAGTACATCCGCCCAGATCGCTGCCAGCAGGGTCTCGACTTCGCCTTGCGGTGCTTCATAACCACGGCTGATCAGCGCTTGCGCATCCGGCACTGGCAGCGCCTTGCGGTCAAGCTTGCCGTTGGCGGTCAGCGGCAGAGCGTCAAGCTGCACGTAGGCTGCCGGCACCATGTAGTCCGGCAACATGCCTTGCAGATGGTTGCGCAGGTGTTCGATGTCGACAGGCTGCTGTGCGGTGAAATAAGCCACCAGACGCTTGTCGCCAGGCACATCCTGACGGCACAGCACTACGGCTTCGCGAACAGCGGAGTGTTCGGCCAGGCGCGCTTCGATTTCACCCAGTTCAACGCGGAAACCACGAATCTTCACCTGCTCGTCATTGCGGCCGAGATACTCCAGGTTGCCGTCGGCGCGCCAGCGAACCAAATCGCCGGTGCGGTACATCAGTGCGTTTTCCGACGGATTGAACGGATCGAAGACAAACTGCGTGGTGCTCAATTCATCACGGTTCAAATAGCCCTTGGCAACGCCTTGCCCGCCGATATACAGCTCGCCAGCCACGCCCAGCGGCACCTGCTGGCCCTGATTATTGAGCACATACAAACGACTGTTGCCTACGGGTTTGCCAATAGGAATCGAGCCATTACCGACCGAAAAAATCTCGTAGGTTGCGGAAAAGGTCGTCGCCTCGGTCGGGCCATAACCGTTGAGCAGATGCTGTGGCGGATTATTCGCCAACACCCGGCCGATAACGGCCGGGTCCAGCACATCACCGCCGACAATCAGGTAGCGCAGGCGCGAAAAGGCCTCGCCCAGCCCCGAAGCATATTGATGGAATAAACCGGCGGTCATCCACAGCACGGTTACGGATTGCTCCAGCAGCAGGCGCTGGAAATTCAATGGGGAGAGCAAGTCGCTCTGCCCGATCACCACCACACAGCCGCCATTGAGCAGCGGTGCCCAGACATCCAGCGTGCTGGCGTCAAATGCAGGGTTGGAAGCGAACGCCACGCGGTCCTGAGCGTTGAAATCGGCATAACCGTTGTTGATCACCAGACGGCTTATCGCCCGATGCGGCACCAGCACACCTTTCGGAACACCCGTCGAACCAGAGGTGTACATGACGTAGGCAACACTTTCGCTGGACTGCGGCAACGCCAGATCAGTGTCTTTCAGATCATCCAGGGTCAAACCATCGAGATCGACACGCTGGGCAGCGGTTTCCAGCGACACTTGGCTTTGGGTGAGCAGTACACGCGCCTGGCTGTCCTCAATCATGAACCCCTGACGCTCGACCGGTGCATTGACGTCCAGCGGCACATACACCGCCGCGCACTTGAGCACTGCCAGCTGACTGGCGAGCAGGTCATGGCTGCGTTCCAGCAAAATCGCCACGCTGTCACCCGGCTGTACGCCAAGCCCCAGCAGATGCCGCGCCAGACGGTTGGCCCGAGTGTTGAGTTCGGCATAGCTCACTGCAACGCCGTCGTGGATTGCCGCACAAGCCTCGGGGCACGCCCGCACCTGAGCTTCAAACAGGCTATGCACGGTCTGTTGCTGCGGATAGTCCCGCGCGGTGTCGTTGAACGTCACCAGCAACTGCTCACGTTCGGCAGCGGGCAGGATCGGCAGGCTGTCGAGGGTCGAGGACGGTGACTGCTCCAGGGCATTCGACAGATGCTCCAGCACGGTCTGCATGTAGCCACAGACGCGTTTGGCACCGACGGTGCTGCTGACCAGTACCGTCAGGTTGAAACCGTTGCCTACGTCATCGATATTCAGGGTCAACGGGTAGTTGGTATGGTCTTTGGCACCGAAGGACTCGATCCCCTCCCAGGCAGTGGCGGTTTCCGCTGAAACGTCGCTCACGACACTGTGTCGATAGTTGAGCAACGCACTGAACAGTGGCGCCGGGGCATCCACGCCGCTACAGCGTTGGGCGAGTACCAGTGGCGCGTGTTCGTGGCCCAGCAAAGCCGTTAGTTGCCCGTGGGTCGCTTTCAATCCCTCGACCACCGTTGTCGCGCCGATATTGACGCGCAGTGGCAAGGTGTTGATAAACATGCCCAACGAGTGGTCTGCACCCTCGCCGGCCTGCATACGGCCCAGCAGTACTGTACCGAACACCACCTGTTCACGGGCCGAGACGCTGCCGAGCACCCGTGCCCAGGCCAGATGCATCAGGCTCGCCGCGCTGACGCCTGCCTGTCGAGCCTGAGCTCGCAAACGCAGGTTCAGTTCAGCGGGCAGGATCACGCTCGCCTCTTCGATGTCACCGCCGCCGTCCTGCACATCCTGCAAACCGAACGGTAGCGTTGGCTCGTCGATATCACCGAGCCTTTCACGGAAGAAAGCTTCGTGCTGCGCATCGCTGACACCCAGCCGGGCCTGGGCCACGTAGTTGCGATACGGCACGCTCTGACCCAGAGAAGCACCCTGACCTAGCAAGTGCGCCTGCATTTCATGCAGCACCACGTACAGCGAGGTTGCGTCATTGACCAAGTGATGGAACAGCAGCATCGCCAGCCAGCGATCGTTGAGCGGGTCATGGGTAAAGACAATCTGCATCAAGGGCGCTTGACGCACATCGAGGCGGTAATGCCGGGGATCGAAGCGCTCGTGCAACTGCTCATCAATCGGGCCGTTTACCGGATCGAGGCACAACTCGGTGACGTGCATTTCAGCTTGGCGCAGCACCACTTGCACCGGTTCGTCGAGACCTTCCCACAGTACAGCGGTACGCAGGATATCGTGACGATTGATAACCGCTTGCAAGGCGTGGCTGAAATCGTCCAGTCGTGCGCGGTCGCGCAGACTGAACAGGGCTTTCAGGGTGTATGGATCGCCCTGCTCGGCACTGATGTGGTGATAAAGAATACCTGCCTGCAAAGGCGCCAGCGGGTAAATGTCCTGCACGTTAGTAGCACCGCCGGGCACATGCTTTACCACGCAGTCGATCTGCGCCTGAGTCAGGCTGATCAGCGGCAGCAGGTCCGGGGTAATGTGTTCGCAGCGTTCCGGAATCAGATTGGCTGGCACCACGACTTCCGTGCCACCGCCGACCGCTGTCGCCAGTGCAGCCAGCGTAGGCTGGCTGAACAGTACGCGCACATCGGCACTCAGGCCGACCTGACGCATGCGCTCGATCAATTTCACTGCCAGCAGCGAGTGGCCGCCCAGTTCGAAGAAGTGGTCATGGCGACCGACCTGTTCGACCGTGAGTACATCAGCCCAGATCGATGCCAGTTGGATCTCGACCTCGCCCTGTGGTGCTTCATAGCCACGACTGATCAGCGATTGCGCATCCGGCATTGGCAGGGCCTTGCGGTCGAGCTTGCCGTTGGCGGTCAGCGGCAGCGCATCGAGCTGCACATAGGCTGTCGGCACCATGTAGTCCGGCAATGTGCCTTGCAGATGGCTGCGCAGGTGTTCGATGTCGAGCACCGTTTCAGGCTGCTGCGTCGTGACATACGCCACCAGACGCTTGTCACCAGGAACATCCTGGCGGCACAGCACCACGGCTTCACGAACATCGGCGTGTTCGGCCAGGCGTGCTTCGATTTCACCCAGCTCAACGCGTAAGCCGCGGATTTTTATCTGATCATCGTTACGCCCCAGGTAGTCGAGAGTGCCATCGGCGTTCCAGCGTGCCAGGTCGCCGGTGCGGTACATCCGGGCGTTGGCGTGGAACGGATCACGCAGAAAGCGCTCGGCGGTCATCTCCGGTCGGTTCAGATACCCCCTCGCCACGCCTTCTCCGGCGACGTACAGCTCGCCCGCCACACCCAGCGGCACCAGTTGCTGATGCTCATCGAGCAGGTACACGCGGGTATTGGCAATCGGTGTGCCGATGTCGAGGCTGCCGTCGGGCAGCAAACGCCCCGACGTGGCGACCACTGTGGCTTCGGTCGGGCCGTAGTTGTTGATGACGGTGAAGCCCGGATCGCGATGGAACTGGCGCAGACGGTCGCCACCAATCAAGAGCGTACGCAAGGTGGGGTGAGACAGGTCGCGGCTGAAGGCATATTCGGCAACCGGCGTTGGCAGGAAAGCCACCTGCAGCGGCTGGGCGATCCACCAGTCGAGCAGCGCATCGATCTGTTCATTGCTCACGTCCGCAGGCGGCAGGTGCAGGGTCGCCCCGGCACACAGCGCCGGCCAGACTTCCCAGGCCATGGCGTCGAAGCCGAAGCCTGCGACGCTGGCGGTATGACTGCCAGCCTGCAGATCGAAGGCCTGGCAATGCCAGTCGATCAGGTTACCGAGGGTACGGTGCTCGACCATCACGCCCTTTGGTTGGCCAGTGGAGCCGGAGGTGTAGATTACGTAAGCCAGATGCGTGGGGTTGAGCCCCGCCACTTGCGGGTTTTCCAGGCGTTGCGGCCATTCAGGGCGGTCAAAGGCGATGACCGGTGCAGACGTTTGCGGCACACGGTTCATCAGGGCCTGCTGGGTTAGCAGCACTTTGGGCGCGCTGTCGGTCAGCAGATAGGCAATGCGCTCGTCAGGGTGCGACGGATCGACCGGGACATAGCCGGCGCCTGCCTTGAGGACGGCGAGCATGGCCACCAGCGTGTCCAGCCCGCGACGGGCCATGACCGCCACGCGATCATCGACACCTACGCCGAGACTGATCAGGTGGTGGGCCAGTGCGTTGGCGCGATGGTTCATCTCGCCGTAGTGCAGGCAATGCTCGCCCACCTGAGCCGCGACATTTTCGGGTGCGCTGACTGCCCGGGCTTCGATCATGGCGTGCACGGTCTGCTGCCGCGGGTAGTCTTGCTTGGTGTCGTTGAACGCCAACAGCAGTTGTCGACGTTCTGCTTCCGGCACCACCTGCAGGTTGCACACGGCTGAATCCGGGGCGGATTCAAGGGCCTCGACCAGATGACTCAAGGCGGTCTGCATGTAATCGCAGATGCGCCGCGCATCGATACCCGCCACCGCCTGTGCATTCAGGCTGAAACCGTCGCCAAAGTCATCGACGCTCAAGCTCAGTGGATAATTGGCACGTTCTTCACTGCTCAGAACATGAATACCGTGCCAGGCCTGGACCGCCTGTTCGGAAACGCTGGCAGCTGCACTGTGGCGGTAGTTGAGCAAGGCGCTGAAAAGCGGCGTCGGTGCGGCAACGCCGCTGCAACGCTGAGCCAGGGCAAGGGATGCATGTTCGTGACCGAGTAACGCGGTCACGCGCTTATGGGTCGCCTTGACCTCGTCACGCACGCCCTGCTCACCTACCGAAACCCGCAGCGGCAAAGTGTTGATGAACATGCCCAAGGCGCGTTCGGCGCCCTCACCGGCCTGCATCCGCCCCATCAACACCGTACCGAACACCACGTCACGCTTGCCCGACACAGTGCCGAGCACCTGGCCCCAGGCCAGATGCACCAGGCTGGCGGCGCTGACGCCTTGCTGCCGGGCCTGAGCCCGCAGGCGCAGATTCAGTTGAGGGTCCAGCGTCAGGCTGGCTTCCTTGACGTGGCTGCCATCGCCCTGCACATCCAGCAGGCCGTACGGCAGGGTCGGCTCGAGGATATCGCCCAGCATGTCGCGGAAGAACGTTTCGTGATCAGCCTGGCTGACACCCTGGCGTGCCTGAACCACATAGTTGCGGTACGGCACGGGCACCGACGCTGCCAAGGCTTCGGCCTCGCCGAGCAAGCCGTTCTGTATTTCGTGCTTCACCACATCCAGCGCAGTGTGGTCCAGGGCCATGTGGTGGAACAGCAACATCGCGCAAATCCGCTGGTTGGGCGGATCTTCGGCATAGACCACGCGCATCAACGGTGCCTGACCGATGTCCAGGCGGTAGTGACGCGGGTCGAAGCGGCTGTGCAGTTGCTCGCCGATATCGCCGTTCACAGGATCCAGTTCGAGCGCTTCAAGGTGCAATTGGGCCTTACGCCAGACCACCTGCAGCGGGGACTCAAGGCCTTGCCACACCACACTGGTGCGCAGAATATCGTGACGGTCTATAACCGTTTGCAACGCTTGAACAAAAGCGTCCATACGTTCGCGGTTATCAAAGGCGAACTGAGTCTGCAACACATAGGGATCGCCGCTTTCGGCGGCCAGGTGGTGATAGAGGATGCCTTCCTGCAACGGTGCCAGCGGGTAGATGTCCTGCACATTCGCCACGCCACCCGGCACGCTTGCCACGACCTGATCGATCTGCACCTGGGTCAGATTGATCAACGGCAGCAGCTCAGGCGTAATGCTTTGGCAATCCCCGGCGATCAGATTGGCCGGCACCATGACTGGCGTGCCACCACCGACCGCAGCAGCCAGTGCGGCCAACGTCGGCTGGCCGAACAGCGCACGCACATCGGCGCTCAGGCCCAACTGACGCATGTGCCCTATGAGGCTGACTGCCAACAGTGAGTGTCCGCCCAGCTCGAAGAAGTTGTCATGTCTACCGACCTGTTCAACGCCCAGCAAGTCTTTCCAGATAGCAGCGATCTGCGTTTCGGTTTCACCTTGTGGGGCTTCGTAGCCACGGCTGATCAGTGAGTCACTGTCCGGCGCTGGCAGGGCTTTGCGGTCGAGTTTGCCGTTCGGGGTCAGCGGCATTGCGTCGAGCAGCACATAGGCTGCCGGGATCATGTGGGCCGGCAGTTGTTCCTGCAGCCAGCCGCGCAGGATTTCGATGCTCGGTTCCGTTTGCGCGGACTGGACCGTGTAATACGCCACCAGGCGTTTGTCGCCCGGAATGTCCTCGCGGGCGGTGACTACCGCTTCATGGACCGCGGGGTGTTTGGCCAGGCGTGCATCGATCTCGCCCAGCTCGATACGGAAGCCGCGGATTTTCACCTGATCGTCGTTACGGCCCAGGTATTCGATATTGCCGTCTGGCAGGTAGCGACCCAGGTCGCCGGTACGGTACATGCGTGCCGCTGGGTTTTGGCTGAACGGGTCTTTGAGGAAACGCTCGGCAGTCAGGTCGTCACGGTTCAGATAACCCCGCGCCACGCCAGCACCGCCGATGTAGATCTCACCGGCAACGCCCAGTGGCACAGGCTGTTGCTGTTCGTCCAGCAGGTAAAACTGTGTATTGCCGACTGGCTTGCCAATGTGCGCTGCGAAGCCATCTTCGCGGTCCATCGCCACCCAGCTTGAGTAGGTGGTGGTTTCAGATGGGCCGTAGAGGTTGCACAGGCGCTGCACGCCGGTTTTTTCGAATAGGTTTTCCACGAGGCTGCGTTTCAGCGCTTCACCGGCGACGTTGACTGTATGGACCGATTTCGGCAAACCATCGACTTCCAGCAAAGCCTTGAGCGCCGACGGTACGGTGTTGATCAGGCCGATATCGTGCTCGCCGTGTTGCAGTTCAAGGACGTTTTTTACCACTTCGATGCTGCCGCCCGAGGTCAGCGGCGCAAAGCACTCATAGACTGCGAGGTCGAAGTTCAATGAGGTGGAGAACAGCGTTTTTTCGAGCGCAGAGCCGTCAAAAGCCGTGTGCGCCCAGGTCAGGAAGTTAACGGTGTTGCGGTGTTCGATCATCACGCCTTTCGGCAGGCCGGTGGAACCCGAGGTGTAGATCAGGTAGGCAAGATGCGCTGAAGTCAGCCCCGGCACCTGCGGATTCTGGAAGGATTGGTCCTGCCAATCGTTCAGATCAAGATTTATGACAGGCACTGAAACGTCGGCCAGCAAGCCCTGAGTCGCGGTTTGCGCCAGTACTGCTGCCGGAGCACTGTCCTGCAACATGTAGGCAATTCGTTCTACCGGATACGACGGGTCCAGCGGCACGTAACCGCCGCCCGCCTTGAGAATCGCCAGCAAACCGACGACCATCTCCACGCCGCGCTCAACGCAGATGCCGACGCGAGAATCCGGCTGCACGCCCTGCTTGCGCAGGGCATGGGCCAGGCGGTTGGCCTGCTGGTTAAGCTCGCGATAGGTCAGGCGTTGTTCGCCATGAACCACTGCCATGGCTTCCGGTGTGCGCTCGACCTGTGCTTCAAACAGCCCGTGAATGGTCTGTTGCTGCGGGTAATCCAGCGCGGTGTCGTTGAACTGCACCAGTAACTGCTCACGCTCGTCGGCCGGCAAGATCGGCAAGCTGTTCAACGACGTTTGCGGTGTCTGCTCCAGTGCATGCACCAGGCTTTCCAGCGCCGTCTGCATATACCCGCAAACCCGCTGGGCACCTATACCGGTGACAGCCTGAACATTCAGGCTGAATCCTTCGCCAAAATCGTCGAGGGATAAAATCAACGGGTAGTTGGTGCGTTCTTCGCCGCCCCTCACCTCGATCCCTTCCCAGAGTTGAGCGGTCTGATCGGTGATTTCCTGATCGGTCGCCGCTTCAGCGGAACTGTGGCGATAGTTGAGCAGTGCGCTGAACAGTGGCGTCGGTGCTGATACACCGCTGCAACGCTGGGCCAACGCCAGCGAGGCGTGTTCGTGGCCGAGCAATGCAGTCAAACGTATATGGGTCGCCTTGACCCCGGCGCGCACATCCTGCTCACCCACGTCCACCCGCAGCGGCAAGGTATTGATAAACATCCCCAAGGCCCGGCGAACCCCCTCGCCGCCGCGCATACGCCCGAGCAGTACGGTGCCGAATACGACATTGCTGCGCCCGCACAGGCGCCCGAGCACCTGTGCCCAGGCAAGGTGATGCAAGCTCGCCGCGCTCACCCCTTGCAGTCGGGCCTGATTTCGCAAGCGCCGGCTCAGCTCTAAAGGCAGGGTCTGATGCGCTTCTTCGATACCATGGCCGTCGCCGCGCACATCGTGCAGGCCGAACGGCAGCGTAGGTTCGTCGACGTCGCCGAGCATCTCGCGGAAAAACCCTTCGTGCTGCTTGTTCGTGACGCCGAGCCGGGCCTGGGCCACATAGTTGCGATACGGCACTGGCTCGCCCAGGGTGTGGGCCTGACCGCTCAGGTGCGCGTGGAGTTCATGATGGATCTGGTCCAGCGCCGCATGGTCGATGGCGATGTGGTGAAACAGCAACATCGCCACCCAGCACTGGTTGGCCACGTCGTGGGTGAAGGCCAGCCGCAGCAAGGGTGCCTGGCTGATATCGAGGCGGTAATGCCGTGGGTCGAAGCGTTGTTGCAACTGCTCGCTGGCGGTACCGGCGTCAGGCTCAAGGGTGATTTCGCTGAGCACCAGATCAGCCTTGTGCCACACAACTTGAACCGGCTCGTCCAGGCCTTCCCATACCACGCTGGTACGCAGGATGTCGTGGCGGTCGATGATCTGCTGCAAGGCCGTGGTGAACTCGTCGAAAAGCTCCCGGCTGGCAATCGTAAACTGTGCCTGTAGCACGTATGGATCGCCTTGTTCGGCGGCAATATGGTGATAAAGAATGCCTTCCTGCAACGGCGCCAGCGGGTAGATGTCCTGCACATTGCGCACGCCGCCAGGAACGCGGGCAACGATGCTTTCGATGGCTGCCTGGTCGAGTTTGATCAGCGGCAACATTTCCGGGGTGATGCGCTCGCAGCCCGGCACAATCGCCTGGGCGGGAACCTCCACTTCATCGGCCTTGCCGCTGTAATACTCGCCGGCATTGATCAGTTCGATCAATGCCGCCTTGTTCTCGCGCAACAGCGCCAGCACGGCGGGCTCCATGAGGGACTGTCGCTTGCCGCTGACGACCAGTTGGTCGCCCTTGACGGCGAGCTGCACATCTTTCTCTTCCAGTACTGCCAACAGTTCAATCATGCTCACAGAACAATCTCCATTCTTTCCGTTGTTGCTGCGTATTCCATGAGGGTGGGGTGTTTGAACAGCGACTTGACCTCGGCCTCCAGGCCTTCCTGACGCATGCGTTCCATCAGGCTGACGGCGAGCAGGGAGTGACCTCCCAGCTCAAAAAAATGGTCATGTCGGCCAACCTGCGTCACACCCAGCAAGTCTTGCCAGATCTCGGCGATCAGTACTTCTCTCTCGCCTTGCGGAGCTTCGTAGCCACGGCTGATCAACGCGCCCTCGCCCGGCGCAGGGAGCGCCTTGCGGTCAAGTTTGCCGTTGGGGGTGAGAGGCAATGCATCGAGACGCACGTAGGCCACCGGGACCATGTATGCCGGCAACTGCCCTAGCAGCCAGCCGCGCAGGCTGTCGATGGCTGGTTCCGTTTGCGCCGACCGGACCGTGTAATACGCCACCAGGCGTTTGTCTCCGGGGACGTCTTCACGAGCGGTGACTACCGTATCCTGGACGGCAGGATGCCTGGCCAGACACGCGTCGATCTCGCCGAGCTCGATACGGAAGCCGCGAATCTTCACCTGATCGTCGTTACGGCCCAGGTATTCGATATTGCCGTCTGGCAGGAAGCGGCCCAGGTCGCCGGAGCGATACATACGTGCCTGGGGCTGCTGGCTGAACGGATCCGCGAGGAAGCGTTCGGCAGTCAGGTCGTCACGGTTCAGGTAGCCGCGGGCCACGCCAGCGCCGCCGATGTAGATCTCTCCGGCAACACCCAGTGGCACGGGCTGTTGTTGCTCATCCAGCAGGTAAAACTGTGTATTGCCGACTGGTTTGCCGATGTGCGAAGCGAAGCCGTTTTCGCGATCCATCGCCACCCAGCTTGAGTATGTGGTGGTTTCCGACGGGCCATAGAGATTGCACAGGCGCTGCACGCTGGTTTTCTCGAACAGGTTTTCCACCAGACTGCGCTTGAGTGCTTCACCTGCGACGTTGACGGTATGGACCGACTCTGGCAAACCGTTGATTTCCAGCAGCGCTTTCAGCGCCGACGGTACGGTGTTGACCAGGCCGATATCGTGCTCGCCGTGTTGCAGTTCCAGCACGTTTGTGACCACCTCGATGCTGCCACCCGAGGTGAGCGGCGCAAAGCACTCGTAGACCGCGAGGTCGAAGTTCAGCGAGGTGGAGAACAGTGTTTTTTCCAGCGCAGAGCCGTCGAATGCCGTGTGCGCCCAACTGAGGAAGTTCACAGTATTGCGGTGCTCGATCATCACGCCTTTCGGCAGGCCGGTCGAACCTGAGGTGTAGATCAGGTACGCAAGATGCGCTGAGGTCAGCCCCGGTACCTGCGGATTCCGGGCGGATTCGTCCTGCCAGTTGCTTGCATCAAGATTGATCACAGGTACCGATACGTCGACCAGTAACGCCTCAGTCGCCGACTGCGCCAGCACAGCGGCAGGCGCGCTGTCCTGCAACATGTAGGCAATTCGTTCTACCGGGTAAGCCGGGTCGAGTGGCACGTAACCGCCGCCCGCCTTGAGGATCGCCAGCAAACCGACGACCATCTCCACGCCGCGTTCCACACAGATCCCGACCCGCGAATCCGGCTGCACGCCCTGCTTGCGCAAGGCATGCGCCAGGCGGTTGGCCTGTTCGTTAAGCTCGCGATAGGTCAGGCGTTGTTTTCCATGAACCACTGCCATGGCTTGCGGTGTGCGCTCGGCCTGCGCTTCAAACAGCCCGTGAATGGTCTGTTCGTGCGGGTAATCCAGCGCAGTGTCGTTGAACTGCACCAGCAACTGCTCACGCTCGGCAGCAGGCAGGATAGGCAGGCTTTCGAGCGCGGCGTCCGGTGACTGCTCCAGCGCAACAAGCAGATTTTCCAGCGCGGTCTGCAGGTACCCGCAGACTCGCCCGGCACCGACTTTGCCGGTCACCAGCACTGAAAATCTGAAACCGTCACCCTGATCATCGACGTTCAAGGTCAACGGGTAGTTGGTGCGTTCCTCACCATTCTGCACGTCGATGCCGCGCCAGGCCTCGATCGATTCGTTGGCGGGTTCTGCCACGCTGCTGTGGCGGTAGTTGAGTAGCGCGCTGAACAGTGGCAACGGTGCCGCCACGCCGCTGCAACGCTGCGCCAGCACCAGCGGCGCGTGTTCATGACCGAGCAATGCGGTGAGTCGGGCATGGGTCGCTCGTACGCCGTCCCGTGCACCCTGCCCGGCCAGATCGACGCGCAGCGGCAAGGTATTGATGAACATGCCCAACGCCCGTTCGGCGCCTTCGCCACTGTGCATGCGGCCCATCAACACGGTGCCGAATACGACGGTGCGCCTGCCCGATACCTGACTCAATACCTGAGCCCAAGCCAGATGCATCAGACTTGCGGCGCTTACCCCCAGCTGCCGTGCCTGGGCGCGCAGACGCCTATTCAACTGCCGGTCCAGTGTCAGGCTGCTTTCTTCAACATCGCGGCCATCCCCTTGCACATCCAGCAGCCCGAACGGCAGCGTCGGTTCGTCAATGTCACCGAGCAATTCGCGGAAAAACGCTTCGTGGGCCTCGCGGCTTACACCCAGGCGAGCCTGGGCCACATAGTTACGATACGGAATGGCTGCTTCGAGTTGGTCAGCCTGCCCCAGCAGATGCGCCTGCATGTCGTGGAGCACAATCTCCATCGCTGTATGGTCGAGGACCATGTGATGGAACAGCAGGATCGCCGCACAACGCTGGTTGGGCTGGTCTTCGGCGAAGATCAGCCGCAGAAGTGGTGCCTGGCTAATGTCCAGCCGCGAATGGCGAGGGTCGAAGCGCTGTTGCAGTTGCTCCATGATCGGCCCCTCGAGCGGGTCGAGTTCGACCTGCTCCAGCAACAGCCGAGCCTGACGACAGACAACCTGCACCGGTGTTTCCAGGCCTTGCCAAAGTACTGCAGTTCGCAGGATGTCGTGGCGATCAATCACACTTTGCAAGGCATCGACAAAGGCATTCAAACGCGTTCGGTCAGCAGTCTCGAATACCGTTTGCAGGACGTACGGATCGCCTTGTTCGGCAGCCAGATGGTGGTAGAGAATCCCCTCCTGCAGTGGTGCCAGCGGGTAGATGTCCTGCACATTTTCCACGCCGCCGGGCACGCTGGCGACAATGAGGTCGATGGCGGCCTGATCGAGATCGACCAGTGGCAGCAGCTCTGGCGTAATGCGCTTGCAGTCGTCCGGGATGGCGTTTTGCGGGACTGTTATTTCATTCAGGCTACCCACCGCCGCAGCCAGCGCGGCCAGCGTCGGCTGTGTGAACAGGGTGCGAATATCGGCATCGAGCCCCTGGCGCCGCATTTGCGCGATCAGGTTGACGGCCAACAGCGAGTGCCCGCCCAGCTCGAAGAAGTGGTCATGACGACCCACCCGCTCGACGTGCAGCAACGAACTCCAGATCTCGGCCACGGCCATTTCCACCGGCCCCTGGGGTTCCTCGTAGTCCCGATCTGGAAGCGCGTTGCGATCCGGCATTGGCAGGGCCTTGCGGTCGACTTTGCCATTGGCCGTCAGCGGCCAGGCGTCCAGACGCACGAAGGCGCTGGGCACCATGTAGCCAGGCAGCACTGTCAGCAAGGCAGAGCGCAGTTCTGCCACCGGCGTCGACAGCGAACCGTCGCGCTCGATGAAATAAGCCGTCAGCCTTGGCTGGTCCGGTTCGTCCTCTCGGGCCAGCACCAGCGCTTCTTCGATGCCCGGCAATAGGCTTAGCTGCGCTTCGATCTCGCCCAGTTCGATGCGCGCGCCGCGAATCTTCACCTGATCATCGTTACGCCCCAGGTAGTCGAGAGTGCCATCGGCGTTCCAGCGTGCCAGGTCGCCGGTGCGGTACATCCGTGCGTCAGCGTGGAACGGATCACGCAGAAAGCGCTCGGCGGTCATCTCCGGTCGGTTCAGATACCCCCTCGCCACGCCTTCTCCGGCGACGTACAGCTCGCCCGCCACACCCAGCGGCACCAGTTGTTGATGCTCATCAAGCAGATACACGCGGGTATTGGCAATCGGTGTGCCGATGTCGAGTCTGCCGTCGGGCAGCAAACGCCCCGACGTGGCGACCACCGTGGCCTCGGTCGGGCCGTAGTTGTTGATGACGGTGAAGCCCGGATCACGCTGGAACTGGCGCAGACGGTCGCCACCAATCAAGAGCGTACGCAAGGTGGGGTGAGACAAGTCGCGGCTGAAGGCGTACTCGGCAACCGGCGTCGGCAGGAAAGCCACCTGCAGCGGTTGAGCGATCCACCAGTCGAGCAGTGCATCAAGCTGTTCATTACCCACGTCCGCAGGCGGCAGGTGCAGGGTCGCCCCGGCACACAGCGCCGGCCAGACTTCCCAGGCCATGGCGTCGAAGCCGAAGCCTGCGACGCTGGCGGTATGACTGCCAGCCTGCAGATCGAAGGCCTGGCAATGCCAGTCGATCAGGTTGCTGAGGGTGCGGTGCTCTACCATCACGCCTTTTGGCTGGCCAGTGGAGCCGGAGGTGTAGATTACGTAAGCCAGATGCGTGGGGTTGAGCCCCGCCATTTGCGGGTTTTCCAGGCGGTGCGGCCATTCAGGGCGGTCAAAGGCGATGACCGGTGCAGACGTTTGCGGCACACGGTTCATCAGGGCCTGCTGGGTCAGCAGCACTTTGGGTGCGCTGTCGGCCAGCAGATAGGCAATGCGCTCGTCAGGGTGCGACGGATCGACCGGGATGTAGCCTGCGCCTGCCTTGAGGACGGCGAGCATGGCCACCAGCGTGTCCAGTCCGCGACGGGCCATGACTGCTACACGATCATCCACACAGACACCGAGACTGATCAGGTGATGGGCCAGTGCGTTGGCGCGTTGATTCATCTCGCCGTAGTGCAGGCAATGCTCGCCCACCTGAGCCGCGACACTTTCGGGTGCGCTGGCTGCCCGGGCTTCGATCATGGCATGCACGGTCTGCTCGTCATTAACTTGCGCCAGCGCCGTCGTGTTGAGCGTTTCCAGCAGGTAACGCCGTTCCTCTTCGCCGACCAGCGGGATGCGATCAAGATGCGTCTGCTCATCAGCCGCCAGTGCTTCGAGGATCTGCATGAAATAGCCGAGATACCGTTGCGCCGTGGTTTCGTCGAACAGCGCCGTGGCGTAGTCCAGCGTCCCTGCCAGCGTCTCGCCCTGCTCGCTCAGGTTCAGCGAAAGGTCGAATTTGGACACCTGACTGTTCTGCTCGACCGGCTCCACTCTCAGGTCGCCAAGCGAATCGGCAACGTTTTTTCCCGGCATCCAGTTCAGCGTGGTCTGGAACAAAGGGGGATGGGCCAGGCTGCGTGTCGGGCGAACGACTTCCACAACCTGTTCGAACGGCAGGTCCTGATGCTCCTGTGCTTCCAGTACGCGGGCCTTGACTCGGGCCAGCAGCGCCTCGCCGCTCGGATTGCCCGAGGTGTCGATGCGCACCGCCAGGGTGTTGACGAACAGGCCGATCAGGTCTTCAAGTTCGGTATGACCTCGCCCTGCCACCGGGCTGCCAATCACCACGTCGGCCTGACCCGAAAGGCGCGTGAGTGTCGTCGCCCAGGCGGCCATCAGCGCCATGTACAGCGTGACGCCCTGACGTTGTGCCAGTTTGCGCAGGTCTGCTGCCAGATTTGCATTCAGTTGCACGGCAAGGCTGGCACCGGCGAAGTCCTGCTGCGCCGGACGTGGCCGATCAGTCGGCAACGTGAGCAGCGTCGGCGCTCCCTCCAGTGCCTGATGCCAATAGGCGGCCTGGTGTTTCAGGCGTTCGCCGGACAGCCAGCGACGTTGCCATACCGCGTAATCGGCGTACTGGATCGCCAGCGCCGGCAGTGGATCGGGCTGTCCCTGGCAGAACGCCGGGTACAGCGCCAGCAGTTCCTGGCTCAGGACAGCCATCGACCAGCCATCGGCGACGATATGGTGCACAGTCATCAGCAGCACATGACGGTCGTCGGCCACTTGCAGCAAATGAGCGCGAATCAGCGGGCCGTTAGCCAGATCGAACGGTGCTACCGCCTCGACCCGAATAAACTCTTCCAGGCCATGAGGCGCATGACGAATGTCTTCGACAGACAGCCCGGCGTCTGCGCAGGTGGGCACGAACAGTACTTGCGCAGCGCCTTCACAGGTCACAAATCGACTGCGCAAGGTTTCATGGCGTTCGACGATACGTGCCAGGGCTCGCGCCAGAGCGGTGACGTCGAGCGCCCCCACAAGGCTCAGTGCCATCGGGATGTTATAGGCTTCGTTACCGCCGTCCATCTGTGCCAGGAACCACAACCTTTGCTGGGCGAAGGACAATGGCATTGGCTGATCACGCTTCACCGGCAGGATTGCTGTCAGTTCACTGCGCGCCACGCCATTCAGCGCTGCGGCCACCGCTGCCAGTTCACCGAGTGCAAACAGCTCGCCCAGCGGTAATTCCACGCCCAGCTGTTGGCGTACTTGAGACACCATGCGCATGGCCAGCAGAGAGTGCCCGCCCAGATCGAAGAAGTTATCGTAGCGACCAACCCGCTCGACCTGCAGTACCTCGGCCCAGATCTCGGCCAGCACTGCTTCGACCTCACCTTGCGGTGCTTCGTAACCACGACTGATCAGCGCTTGCGCATCCGGCACTGGCAGGGCCTTGCGATCGAGCTTGCCATTGGCGGTCAGCGGCAGCGCATCGAGCTGCACGTAGGCTGCCGGCACCATGTAGTCCGGTAACAAGCCTTGCAGATGGTTGCGCAGGCGTTCGATGTCCAGCGCAGTTTCAGTCTGCTGCGCCGTGACATAAGCGACCAGACGCTTGTCACCAGGCTCATCCTGACGGCACAGCACCACGGCTTCACGAATATCCGAATGCTCGGCCAGGCGTACTTCGATTTCACCCAGTTCAACACGGAAACCACGGATTTTCACCTGATCGTCATTACGACCCAGGTATTCCAGATTACCGTCGGCACGCCAGCGAACCAGGTCGCCGGTGCGGTACAAGCGCGCCTGTGGGTCGCTGTCGAACGGGTCGGCAACGAATTTCTCAAGGGTCAGTTCATCCCGATTCAAATAACCCCTGGCGACACCCTGCCCGCCGATATACAGCTCGCCGGGCACGCCCAATGGCACGGGTTGGCCTTGGCTATCGAGCACATACAGGCGGCTGTTGCCTACGGGTTTGCCAATAGGAATCGAGCCATTGCCGACCGAAACAATCTCGCAGGTCGCGGAAAAGGTCGTCGCCTCGGTCGGGCCATAGCCATTAAGCAGGTGTTGCGGTGCACTGTTTGCCAATACTCTGCTTATGACAGCAGGATCCAGCACATCACCGCCAACAATCAGGTAGCGCAAGCGCGAAAAAGCCTCGCCCAGCCCCGAAGCGTATTGATGGAATAAACCGGCGGTCATCCATAGCACGGTTACCGATTGCTCCAGCAGCAGACGCTGGAAGTCGCGCGGAGACAGCAAGTCGTTCTGCCCGATCACCACCACGCAGCCGCCGTTGAGCAACGGTGCCCAGACATCCAGCGTGCTGGCGTCAAATGCAGGGTTGGAAGCGAACGCCACGCGGTCCTGAGCGTTGAAATCGGCATAACCGTTGTTGATCACCAGACGGCTTATGGCCCGATGCGGCACCAGCACACCTTTCGGAACACCCGTCGAACCAGAGGTGTACATGATGTAGGCAACACTTTCGGCGGACTGCGGCAACGCCAGATCAGTGTCTTTCAGATCATCCAGGGTCAAACCATCGAGATCGACACGCTGCGCAGCGGTTTCCAGCGACACTTGGCTGTGAGTGAGCAGTACACGCGCCTGGCTGTCCTCAACCATGAATGCCTGACGCTCGACCGGTGCATTGATGTCCAGCGGCACATACACCGCCGCGCACTTGAGCACTGCCAGTTGACTGGCGAGCAGGTCATGGCTGCGCTCCAGCAAAATCGCCACGCTGTCACCCGGCTGCACACCAAGCCCCAGCAGATGCCGCGCCAGACGGTTGGCCCGAATGTTGAGTTCGGCATAACTCAAGGAAACGCCGTCGTGGATTGCCGCACAAGCCTCGGGGCACGCCCGCACCTGAGCTTCAAACAGGCTATGCACGGTTTGTTGCTGCGGATAGTCCCGCGCGGTGTCGTTGAACGCCACCAGCAGCTCCGTCCGTTCGGCTTCCGGCACCACCGGCAGATCGCGCACTGCTGAGTCCGGCGCGGATTCAAGGGCTTGAACCAGATGGCTCAGGGCGGTCTGCATGTAGTTGCAGATCCGCTGGCCATCGAAGCCGGCTGCTACCTGTACGTTCAACAGGAAGCCTTCGCCTTGATCGTCCACCGACAGGGTCAACGGGTAATTGGTCCGTTCGAGTACGCCGAGCACCTGGGTATCCGCCCAACGATCGCCACCGCTGGCTTCACGTGCCGGGCTGTGGCGATAGTTGAGCAACGCGCTGAACAGCGGCGACGCTGCGTCCACCGCGCTGCAACGTTGCGCCAGCACCAGCGGCGCGTGTTCGTGACCGAGCAATGCGGTCAAACGGGCGTGGGTCTGACGCACGGCCTGACGCACTGCACACGTACCGACATCGACCCGCAGCGGTAAGGTATTGATGAACATGCCCAAGGCGCGGTCGGCACCCAGGCCGCTTTGCATGCGCCCCAGCAACACCGTGCCGAATACCACGTCTTCACGCCCGCTGGCGCTGCCCAGCACTCGCGCCCAGGCCAGGTGATGCAAGCTTGCTGCACTCACCCCCAGTTGCCGAGCCTGAGTGCGCAGACGCTGACACAAATCAGCCGCAAGCGCGTGGCGAACCTCCTTGATGCCCTGCCCGTCACCCTGCACCTCAAGCAGACCGAACGGTAGCGTCGGTTCATCGACATCGCCGAGCATCTCGCGGAAAAATGCTTCATGTTGTTCGCGACTCACGCCCAGATGGGCCTGCGCCACATAATTCCGGTAAGGCATCGCCGCCGGCATTTGCGCCGCGGTGCCTTGCACGTGAGCGAGCATTTCTGCGCTCATCACGTCCAGCGCGGTGTGGTCGAGGGCAATGTGATGGAACAGCAGGATCGCCACCCAGCGCTGGTTCTCCGAGTCCTGCGCAAAGGCCAGATGAACCAGTGGGGCCTGGCTGAGATCGAGGCGGTACTCGCGGGGATCAAAACGGCGTTGCATCTGGGCGACGATATCGCCGCCGCCCGGTGCCAGGGTGATTTGCTCAATCGACAGCTCGACCCGGCGTAGAGCCACTTGCAGCGGTTGTTTCAGACCTTCCCAGACCAGCGCCGTGCGCAGGATGTCATGGCGATCGATCATTGCCTGCAAGCCTTCGGCAAAACGTCGTACGTGCGCCGGATCATGCAGGGCGAAGGTTGCTTGCAGCAGATACGGGTCGCCCTGCTCCGCGGCGATGTGGTGATAAAGAATACCTTCCTGCAATGGTGCCAGCGGGTAGATGTCCTGCACATTGGCCGCACCACCGGGAACGCCGGCGACAATGCGATCGATAGTCCCTTGGTCCAGCGAAGTGAGGGTCAGCATGTCCGGGGTGATGTGCTCGCAGCCGTCGGGAATGCCGTTGGCCGGAACCTCGATCTCGATACCGCCGCCCACAGCCGCCGCCAGTGCGGCAAGGGTGGGCTGGCCGAACAGCACGCGTACATCGGCACTCAGGCCAACCTGACGCATGCGCTCGATCAGCTTCACCGCCAGCAGCGAGTGACCACCCAGCTCAAAGAAATGGTCGTGCCGACCGACTCGCTCAACACTCAGCACGTCGGCCCAGAGCTCAGCCAGCATGATTTCGGTGTCACCGATCGGGGCCTGATAGTCGCGACTGACGAAGGCATCGGCTGATGGCTGCGGTAGTGCGCGACGATCCAGCTTGCCGTTGGGCGAGACCGGCAGTTTTTCCAGGTGCACATAGGCTGCGGGGATCATGTAATCCGGCAGCAGCGCCTGTAAATGCAGACGCATCTGGTCGGCCTCGGGCACCACCTGCCCGGTCTGCACGCTGAAATAAGCGACCAGGCGCTTTTCACCGGGAACGTCTTCGCGGGCCAGCACCGCTGCATCGCGCAGGCCCGGAAATTGACCGAGGCGCGCCTCGATTTCGCCCAGTTCGATACGGAAACCTCGGATCTTGATCTGATCGTCGTTACGGCCCAGATAGACGATCTTGCCGTCGGCCTGCCAGCAACCCAGGTCGCCGGTCTTGTACAGGCGCGCGTGTGGGTTGCCGACATCGCAGGCGGCAAACGGATCAGCGATAAAACGTTCGGTGGTCAGGTCATCACGGTTCAGGTAGCCACGCGCGACACACGCGCCGCCGATGTACAGTTCGCCTGCCACGCCCACCGGCACCGGGCGCATGTGTTCGTCGAGCAGGTAGATGCGGGTGTTGGCCACCGGCTGGCCGATGCTTGGCAAGGTCGGCCAGGCCTGCGGGTCACCCTCAAGGGTCAGCGCCGTGACCACATGGGACTCGGTCGGGCCGTAGTGGTTATGCAGGCGGGCGTCGTTCAAACGGGCGAATAACTGCCGCATCGGTTCGGTGATTCGCAGTTGCTCACCGGCAGTGATTACGTCCTGCAACAGGCAATCAGTCTGTTCGGGTTCAGCGACCACCGCCTCGGCCAATGCCTGCAGGGCAATACACGGCATGTACAGGCGTTCGATACGCTGCTCGCAGATATGTTGGAACAGGCGGCGGAAATTCAGACGAGTATCGCCGTGGATCAGCGACAGTTCGCCACCTGCACACAAGGTGCTGAAGATTTCCTGAAAGGCCACATCAAAACCCAGCGCGGCGAACTGCAAGGTGCGTTGCCTTGGGCGACCGTGCTCGACAGTCTGGGCGATCTGCCAATGCATCAGATTGACCAACGGCGCATGGGGCATGGCCACGCCTTTGGGCTGTCCGGTAGAGCCCGAGGTGTAGATCAGGTACGCTAGGTGCTGTGCACCAAGCCCCGCGAGCTGTGGATTGGTCACCGGCGTGCGGTCGATACCGTTCTCGGCGCGGGCGTCAGCTTCCAGCAGCAACACCGGCAGGACGGCCTGCGCAAACCGCTCGCGCAAACCGCGCTGGGTCAGCAGCATTTTCGGTGCGCTGTCCTCAAGCATGTAGGCCAGGCGTTCGGCAGGGTAAGAAGGGTCGAGTGGCACGTAGCCTGCGCCGGCCTTGAGAATGCCCACCAGGCCCGCGATCATTTCCAGACTGCGTTCTACACAAATCGCCACACGGTCATCAGCGCCAATGCCTTCGGCGATCAACCGATGGGCAATCTGGTTGGCCCACTGATTGAGCTCGAGGTAGCTCAGTTGCTGGCCTTCGTAGGTGACTGCTACCGAGTCGGGTTGCGCAGCCGCCTGAGCCTCAAACATCTGGTGCAGCAGTAGATCTTGCGGGTAGGCACCATTGAACGCGTTGAAGTCTTCCAGTAACTGGCGGCGCTCGTGCGCGGGCAACCAGTCGAGGCTGTGTAAGGGTGCATTTGGCCGACTGTCCAGCGCGTCGGCTAGTTGCTCCAGCACGGTGTGCATGTAACCGCAGATGCGCCGGGCACCGATTCCGGCCACTGCCTGAACGGTCAGACCGAAGGATTCTCCGAGGTCGTCCACCGACAAGGACAGTGGGTAGTTGGTGCGCTCTTCACCGCCGAGCACTTCGACACCGCCCCAGGTTCTGGTCTGCCCTGCCTCCTGAGGTGTCTGGGCGCCGACCGCAACATGCCGGTAGTTCATCAGCGCAGTGAATAACGGTGTCGGTGCCGCCACGCCGCTGCATGCCTGGGCCAGTGACAGCGGCGCGTGCTCATGACTGACCAACGCCGCCAAGCGTGCATGGGTGGTGCGCACAGCAGCCTGAATACCCTGCTCGCCGGCAGCGACGCGCAATGGCAAGGTATTGATAAACATCCCCAAGGCTCGTTCGGCGCCCTGACCACTGAGCAGACGGCCTAGCAGCACAGTGCCGAAGACCACATCCTGACGACCAGACAAGCGCCCTACCACCTGTGCCCACGCAAGGTGATGCAGGCTCGCGTTGCTGACACCCAGGCGCCGGGCATGGGCGCGAAGACGTCTGGCCAGCTCCGGGTCAACCGGCAACAGGGCTTCTTCGACTCCGCTGCCGTCGCCTTGTACGTCCTGCAGGCCGAACGGCAGGGTCGGCTCGTCAATATCGGCGAGCATGTCGCGGAAAAACGTTTCGTGCTCCTTACGGCTCACGCCCAATCGGGCCTGAGCCACATGATTGCGATACGGCACCGACGCTGGCAGATGTTCGCCGCGCCCTTGTCTGAACGCCTCGATCTCTGCGCCCAGCAAGGCCAGCGAGGTGGCATCATCGATCAGGTGATGGAACAGCAATACCGCAACCCAGCTATGGTCGACGGGATCTTCGGCATAGTGCAGGCGCATCATCGGGGCTTGATGCAAATCCATACGTACCCGCCGTGGATCGAACTGTGCCTGCAACTGGGCAGCGACATCACCCTGCTCCGGGTGCGGTAAAAACGCCTCGACCCGCAGCTGCGCCTGACGCCAGACCACCTGCACCGGTTCGTCGAGTTCTTCCCAGGCCACCGCCGTACGCAGAATGTCGTGACGATCGATGACTTGCTGCAAGGCTTCCGTGAAGTCCAGCAACTGCTCGAAGCTATTGACCCGCAACACAGCCTGCAACAGGTACGGATCACCGTCCTCACTCGTCAAATGGTGATAGAGGATGCCTTCCTGCAGCGGCACCAGCCCATAGATGTCCTGCACATTGCTCACCCCCCCAGGTACGGTGGCGACCACGCGGTCGATCTGGGCTTGAGTGAGTCGGGCCAGAGGCAACATGTCCGGGGTAATGTGCCGACAGTCGGAGGGAATCTTGTTGGCGGGCACCTTAACGTCTGTGACCTTGCCGCTGGCGGCCGCCAGGGAGGCCAGGGTTGGCTGGCCGAACAGCACGCGCACATCGGCATTCAGACCGACGTCGCGCATGCGTTCGATCAGTTTCACTGCCAGCATGGAATGCCCACCCAGTTCGAAGAACTGGTCATGACGGCCTACCTGCTCGACGCCCAGCAACTCGGTCCACAACCCGGCCAGGCGCATTTCCGTCAGGCCTTGCGGTGCCTCGTATTGGCGCCGGGCAAAGGCCTCGGCCGCAGGCAGCGGCAGAGCCTTGCGGTCGAGCTTGCCGTTGGCGGTCAGCGGGAAACTTTCCAGGCTGACAAAAGCGCTCGGCAGCATGTGCTCGGCCAGTGACAGGCGCAGCTGTTCACGTAAGTAGGTGGCGTCCGGTTCCAGGTCTGCTGTGCCGATGACATAGGCCACCAGACGTTTATCGCCCGGTTCGTCTTCACGCACCACGACCACTGCTTCACGCACGCCTCTGCAGGCGATCAATTGAGCTTCGATCTCTCCCAACTCGATACGGAAACCGCGAATTTTCACCTGCTCATCGTTACGGCCCAGGTATTCCAGGCTGCCGTCCGGCAACCAACGACCCAGGTCGCCAGAGCGGTACATCCGCGCGCCGGGTACCGAGGCAAATGGATCGTCGAGAAAGCGCGTCGCGTTCAATTCATCGCGATTGAGATAACCACGGGCCACGCCTGCCCCGCCGACGTGTAACTCACCCACCGCACCCGGTGGCAGCGGATGACCAAAGGCATCGAGCAGATAGAGTTGCAGGTCAGGGATGCGCTTGCCGATCGGGCTGGCACCAACGCGCTGGGCGTCTTCAGGCTGCAACGGGTAATAGGTCACATGCACTGTGGTTTCGGTAATGCCGTACATGTTTACCAGTTGTGTACCGGCATTCATGTTACGGGCGTACCACGGCTTGAGCATCGCCGTTTCCAGCGCTTCACCACCGAAAATCACCTGACGCAGCGAATGCGCCTGCGCGTTCTCGCCCTGGGCAGCAATCAGTTGCCGAAACGCACTCGGCGTCTGGTTAAGCACCGTCACCCCGGCACTGCACAGCAGGTTGTAGAAGTCTTCCGGCGAGCGGCTGACCAGTTGCGGCACGATCAACAAACGGCCGCCGTGCAGCAGTGCGCCCCATATTTCCCAGACCGAGAAGTCGAAGGCGAACGAATGGAACAGCGCCCACACGTCCTGTTCATTGAAGCTGAACCACTCTTCGGTGGCCGAGAACAGCCGCGCAACGTTGCGATGCTCGACCATTACGCCCTTGGGCAGTCCGGTGGAGCCGGAGGTGTAGATGACGTAGGCAAGGTCGCTGGACTTGACCGCTACCTGCGGATTGCACACGGATTCGTTCTGCAGGTCGGCGTCGTCGAGATAGATCAGCGGCACTTCGCAGACAGGCAACGCTTGTTGTACTGACTGTTGGCTCAATAATGCCACTGGCGTGCTGTCGCCGAGGGTATAGGCCAGGCGCTCAGGTGGGTAAGCCGGATCCAGCGGTACATAACCGGCACCGGATTTGAGGATACCCAGCAAGCCGATAATCATCGCCGGGCCACGCTCGACGCAGATCGCTACGCGATCGTCCGGGCGCACACCCAGCGCGAGCAAGCGATGCGCGACCTGGTTGGCGCGGGCGTTGAGTTCGCCGTAGCTCAGGGTCTGCTCTTCGAACATCAGCGCCACGGCGTCTGGTCGTTCTGTAGCGCGTGCTTCGAACTGCTGGTGGATAGTCAGGTCATCAGCGAAATGTGGCTGATCGGCATTCCACGCCTGAACCCGGGAGGTGTCGGTCTCGCTGATCAGCGAGAACCCGTTCACCGGGAGTTGTTCATTCGTCAGCCCCTGCTCCATAACACGCTGCAAGCGCTCGGCAAGGAGGACAATCTCGTCGTGCTGAAAAAACGCCTCGTTGTAGATGTAGTGCATCCACGATTCAGTTTCGCAGGCGTTGGTGCGCAGGTAGATAGCTAGCGGCGTCTGTTCGTGGTTGTTCGAACACTTGGTAGTGCTGGCGGCTGCCTGATTGAAATGCAGCGGAAGGTTCTGGCGCTCATAGGAGAACGTCAGATCGAACAATTGGGTACGCTCGGTACGGCGCAATTCCAGCAGCCGGTTGAGGTCGCTGACCGGGAACCGCTGGTGGCGGTAATCCTGCTTGACTGCCCGACATATACCCTGGACCAGTTCTGCGAACGGCAGGTCTGGACTGAATTTCAGGCGCACCGAACTGAGTTGGGTAAAAAGCCCCAGGGTCTTCTTGTAGCCGGCATTGGAGCGGTTGAGAATCGGCAGGCCGATGACCAGTTCATCACGCTGGTAGACGCGGGTGAAGTACACGTACAGCACTGCCAGCAAAACATGGAACGACGAGGCTTGCAGTCGAAGCGCCAGATCGTCGATCTGCTGCTCCAGACCACGGTCAAGACCGGAGTTGATGTGGCCGCTGCGGCTGTGTGCTGTCTGGTTCTGAATAGAGACCTGGCGCGGGCGCGCTATCAGCAACGGATCGGGGATCTCACGGTATTTGTCCAGCCAGTAGGCTTGATCGAGCGAAAAACGTCGCGACCCGCGATACTTGAGGTCGTCCTTGATGAAATCGACATAGGACGGCGCCGCAACGTCAGGCGTGCGCTGATTGAGCAGCGCATTGTAAATCTCACTGAGGTACGTACAGACACCGTCGATGCTCCAGCCGTCGAGCACGATGTGGTGGGTATAAAACACAAAGTAGAAGCGCTGCTCTTCGAGTTTGAGCAAATGCATTCGGTAGAGTGGCCCACCATCTAGCCTGAACGCTTGTTCAAGCCGAGCCTGCACCCAGTGTGCGGCTGCCTGACGCGGGTCGTCATGCCCTTGCAGGTCGATCGGAGTCATACACTGCGGCATGCTTGAGGCGAAGGCCTGTAGCGGCAAACCCTCCTCGTCACGTTCGTCAAGCAGGACCATGCGCAGAGCATCGTGTTCTTCAATCAACAGGTCCACGGCCTGCTGGAACAACACGGAATCGACGGCACCATCGATCTCCATATAGCCGCCGATGTTGTATAACGGCGAGTCGCCCTGGGTCATCTGATCCAGCCAGATATTGCGTTGCGCAGCGGTCAGGGCAAATGCCATACATTTCTTCTCGCAAAGGGTCGGCCTGGCCGCATACAAAAGGCAGCGATAACCGGTAGTCGATTCGGAGCCAGGGACGAGCCTGCTTCATGCAGTTTTGTGAAGGACCATCCCTGGGAATTTGGACTGCACTTGAGTTCAGGCGCGCTTGCCCTGGACTTCGCACTTCACGTCGGAGACGATGCAACCGTCGGCCAACTTGA
The DNA here is from genome assembly GCF_020917325.1 of Pseudomonas savastanoi. Classification (NCBI taxonomy): domain Bacteria; kingdom Pseudomonadati; phylum Pseudomonadota; class Gammaproteobacteria; order Pseudomonadales; family Pseudomonadaceae; genus Pseudomonas; species Pseudomonas savastanoi. The sequence continues at coordinate 3,002,146 of NZ_CP076652.1, read as the reverse complement.
TGATGCGGTCGGCCAACTGGAAGTACTGATCGTCGTGAGTAATGATCAGGATCGTCTTGCCGCGACGTTTGAGGTCCGGCAGCAATTCCTCGTAAAAGAAACGCTTGAACGGCGGGTCCTGGTCGGCGGCCCACTCGTCCAGCAGGTAAATCGGACGGTCCTCCAGGTAGGCGCAAACCAGTGCCAGGCGTTTCTGCTGGCCGTATGACAAGTCCGTGGTGGTCGAGTAACCAAGTCCCTCGATCTTGACCTTTTCTTCCAGGCCCAGAGTCGACAGGTATTTCTGCGCCTGATCGGTGCTGGGATGTTCTTTCTCGTCAGGACCTATCAATCGGTTGAACACATGGAAGTCAGAGAACACCGCCGAGAACAGATCGCGATAGTTGCCGCGCGAGTCGTCTGTGACCGCCGTACCGTCGAGCAGTAGTTGACCCTCTTGCGGGATGTACAGGCCGCAAAACACTTTGGCCAGGGTGCTTTTGCCACAACCGTTGCCGCCGACGATGTAGACCAGCTCACCGGAGTGGATCGTCAGGTCGATAGGTCCCAAGGCAAAACCGGAACTGCTCTGCGGGTCCTTGTAGTTCATGTGTACGTTCTTCAGCTGGATACTGCCCCATGACTTCTTGTGATCGAGGAGCAGCACATTGTCCGCATCGCTGGTTTCCGGTTCTGGGTGCGGTTCGTTGATGGAGAATCCGAAATCCGCCAGGCGCGTGCAGGCAATACGTCCTTGGGCCAGCATCGGCATGGCGCTGACCAGCATTACCAGCGGGCCCATGATGTACAGCACCGCCAACACACTGGCACTCATGGTCCTGGCATCGATAACAGCGAACATCGGCGCAACGAACAGCAGGCAGCCGACCAGCAACGACAGGGTCAACTGGCCAACGTTTTCGGCGCCAGTGAACCAGAGCCGTTCAATGTAGTTGTACTTCGCGACCCGCACCGAAGACTCCTGGATCGCCGAGCGGCTGAACCAGCGGCGGCGAATACCGTTGAGTTTCAGTTCCTTGAGGCCGAACACCAGCGCGTGTGTGTATTCGTTGAAGGCCGTGAACTCGTCGCGCACCTTGTGGGTGAACTTCATGCCACCCATGAAAAACAGCATGTACATTGCAACGCCCAGCACCATCAGCGAGATGGTTATCGCAAACACCACCCAGGACAGGTAGGACAGGTAGGCAATGCCGAACAGGAACACCGCCGACTCCACCAGGATCGTTGGCATGACCAACAGCGTAGCGTTGAGTTGGGGCATATCACTGGTCAGCAGGGTCAGCACATTCGGCGCACCACGGCGGTCGATTTCCTCAAGCGGCGTGCCGAGGATCTTGCGGCACAGGGCAATGCGCATACGGGTCATGATGCGCATGCTGGCGTAGGCCGGAAACAGCGACGCACCGTTGCGGAAAACCAGGGCAACCAGGCTCAGGCCAACGAACCAGAACAACGACTCACGCTGAAAGGTCTCTTCGTGAATCGCCTGGTTGATCACATTGACCACGGCAATGGACGCAACGCCGCTGATGAGCCCGGTCAGCAGCGTAAAGAACGTCAGCCAGGGATGGCTGCTCCACAACAGACGCATGATCGAGCCTGGTCTGGCCTTCTTTTCTTGCTTGGTTTTCATTGGTTGCTGTCCTTGGATGCTTGGTCCGCGTGGGCGCCGATGTGTGAAAGCCCTGACGGTATCAATGGATATCGATCATTCAGGCCGGTTGCCAGACATCGCCCCGATCGGTCATTTCACCCATGGCCACAACTATCAGCCGGGGCTCTTCATAAGGATCTCGGGCATGGGCGACGAGCATGTTGTCAAGCATCACCACATCGCCCTTGCGCCAGTCGAAGCGCACTGCGCAAGCCTCGTAGGCATCACCGATCAAGGCCATCACCGAGTCTTCGATGGCTGAGCCGTCGCCATAGCTGACCAACCTTGGCAGGCGGTCGGGGCCGAACATATCGAGCAGGTCCTCGCGTAGCTCTTCGCCCATGCAATAGGGGTGATGCAACTGCACCTGATTGAAAAAGCCACGCTCGCCGGTGAACGGATGGCTGATCACCGCCGGGCACCGGGTGCGAAGCTGCAGCGTGTCGCCGTCAAGCCATTCGAAGTCTGTACCTTGCTCGCGGCAACGCTGTTCAATAACGCTGCGCTCAGAGGTGCCGAAGAACGATTCCCAGCTCGGCTCGACACCGGCAGTGAAGGTGCGGCTGTAAAGCAGGCCTTTGCTTTCAAAGCGCTCGACCACCTCTTTGGGCAGATAGGCGAGCACCTGGCGAATGTCCGCCAGCGGCGTTGCCCCGCCCACTTTCGATGGCTTCTCACAGAAGAACCACTGCTTGCGAGGCCAGCTTTCCAGGTGCGAACTCTCGTTGTGATAAAGGATCATTTCGCGCTCGGGATACGGCGTTGAGCGATAGACATTGCGCCCGCCTTCCTTCTTTGGAAGATCGCCGTATGTGCCGTGCAGGCCAGGCGACAGCGCCTCGGCAAATGCTTCGAAGGCGGCGACCGAAGGCAGGTCAAACCCGCGAAACAACACCGCGCCGTGACGACACAACAATGCCTCGATTGCCTCGCGTCGCTCGCTCGCCCACTGAGCCGGGTCCAGCCCGTCAGCGATTGGCTCGACGACCATTGGCAAACTGATGCCAGCAGCCAGCAGGGACAACCGCACCGAGGGGTCAGCGGCTCCGTCGGGCCACGTTGGCGCCTCCGCTCGCTGTTCGTCAGCGAAAACGGGCGCAGTGTTAGCTTGAAGACTCATGAATAAACTCCTGGACCTCAGCCCTTCACATCCACGTTGTTTGGTGCCAGACCAACACGTTCCAGCACCGCGCAAGAATAAAAACACTGATGGCCGGGGGGCGTCTGTCACCGCATTCCGGGACAGCGGTCGCGCAGCATGTCAAAGCGAATTCATGGTGTTCAGCAGGGCCTTGTCCCCATTTCCCTCGACAGACGCAAGCCGGCAGTCGGTGCTGAAATGCGCCAACTGCGGATTTTGCCGGCCCTCCGAACAGATCCTTCAGGCCGCAGGGATGTCTCGAGTGCAGTGGATTTGAACGCTGCACCTGGTTACTAAACAGGAGCCTTTGTCATGCCGATCAAGAACACTGACGAATCGCTTGGCGCCGCGTCAGCCCCTCTCAAGCCCGGTGCTTTTCTGCACGAGATATTCAGTGACAGGGCACGTCAATTTCCTGAGCGCATCGCAGTCAGTGATACGCTCAGGACCTTGAGCTACGCACAGCTTGAAGCACTCTCGACCAAGCTGGCTGCGCGTTTACGCAGTGAAGGTGTGACCCACGGAATGCGTGTGGGGATGTACATGTCGCGTAGCGTCGATCTGGTCATCAGCCTGCTGGGCATTCTCAAGGCCGGCGGCGCGTATGTGCCGGTTGACCCGCAATACCCTGGCAGGCGCGTCGAACACATCATGCGCGACAGCGGCCTCAGCCTGATCATCGGCGATGCTGCAGATCTGCCGAAAATACCGTCTCTGCGCGTATTGGCCCTTGACGAGTTGCTGTCCGCACCGGCGCTGAAACTGGCTGCCGAAGACGGCCGTTCAGACCCGGATCAGGTCACTGCCTACATCATCTACACCTCTGGCTCCACCGGTGAGCCCAAAGGCGTGCAGGTTTCCCATGGCAACGTCAGTCGCCTGCTGGAAAGTACCCAGCGCGCCTATGACTTCAACGCCCAGGACGTCTGGTCGATGTTCCACTCCATCGGTTTTGACTTCTCGGTCTGGGAAATCTGGGGTGCCCTCGCCCACGGCGGCCAGGTGGCTATAGTGCCGTATGAAGTCTCGCGCTCTCCTGCCAGCCTGCGTCAGTGGCTTGCCGATCAGCGCGTCACCGTGCTCAGCCAGACACCATCGGCCTTCCGCGGTCTTGATGAAGCTGATCGTGGCAATACTGCACCTCTTGCCCTGCGCTACGTGGTCTTCGGCGGCGAAGCGTTGCCCGCTACCGTGCTGCGTCCCTGGGTCGAGCGCCATGGCGACCAGAAGCCTGCGCTCATCAACATGTACGGCATCACCGAGGCCACCGTTCACACCACCTTCAAGCGAGTGTTGGCGCAGGACCTGGAAACAGCCGCCATGGTTTCTCTCGGCAAACCGCTGGACGGCTGGCGCCTGCACCTGCTTGACGCAAGCCTGGCCCCGGTCGCGGAAGGCACCACGGGTGAGCTGTACATCGAAGGCGCCGGCGTGGCTCAGGGCTATCTAAACCGTGAAGCGCTCAACGTCGAGCGTTTCGTCGAGTTGCCCGGTGCTGTACGCGCCTACCGCACTGGCGACCTGATGACCCTGGAGAGTAATGGTGAATACCGTTACGCCGGTCGTTGCGATGAACAATTGAAAATCAGCGGTTTCCGCATCGAGCCGGGCGAGATCGAAGCCTCTCTGCAAACCAGCCCGAACATCGCCGCTGCCCATGTCGGCGTACACGATTACGGTGATGGTGACCTGCGTCTGGTGGCTTACGTGGTGCCAGGCAAAGGCGTCGATGCCTGGACTGAACAGATCCGCAGCGAAGTTGCCGCACTGCTGGCCGAAAGTTTGCCGGAGTACATGCGGCCTTCGGTGTATGTGCCGCTGGCATCGCTGCCGGTGACCCACCACGGCAAAATCGACAAGCAACAACTGCCCTCGCCTACCGCTGACACAACGCCTTTACGTGCGGCAGACGTCAAGGGCCTCAGTGAACAGGAGCACTTCGTGCTCAAGGTCTGGAGCGAAGATCTGGGTCTGAAAAACATCGGCGTCAATGATGATTTCTTCGATTCCGGTGGCACCTCGCTGGCGCTGATCCGTTCGCTTAGCAAGCTCAAAGCGCACTACAAAATCAACCTCGACCCAGGAATCCTGGCGGATGGCGCAACGGCCAAAGTCCTGGCCGACCACATCTCCCGTAGCCTTGTTCAAGCCCATTGACCGAAAAGGAAAAGCTCATGAGCAAAAAATTCGCTTTAACTGCGGAACAGCGTGCCTCGTTCGAAAAAAACGGCTTTATCGGTCCGTTTGACGCCTATTCGCCAGAAGAAATGAAGGAAACCTGGAAGCGCACCCGTCTGCGCCTGCTCGACCGTAGCGCTGCCGCCTATCAGGACCTGGACGCCATTTCCGGGGGTACCAACATCGCCAACTATGACCGCCATCTGGACGATGACTTTCTGGCCAGCCACATCTGTCGCCCGGAAATCTGCGATCGCGTCGAAAGCATCCTCGGTCCGAACGTGCTCTGCTGGCGCACCGAGTTCTTTCCTAAATATCCGGGTGATGAAGGCACCGACTGGCATCAGGCCGATACCTTCGCCAATGCCTCCGGCAAACCGCAGATCATCTGGCCGGAGAACGAAGAGTTCGGCGGCACCATCACCGTCTGGACGGCGTTCACTGACGCGAACATTGCCAATGGTTGCCTGCAGTTCATTCCTGGCACCCAGAACAGCATGAACTATGACGAAACCAAGCGCATGAGCTATGAGCCCGATGCCAACAATTCGGTGGTCAAGGACGGCGTGCGTCGCGGTTTCTTCGGTTACGACTATCGCCAGTTGCAGATCGATGAGAACTGGAAACCTGACGAGGCCTCTGCTGTACCCATGCAGATGAAGGCCGGGCAGTTCATCATTTTCTGGTCGACGCTGATGCACGCGTCCTATCCGCACAGCGGCGAATCACAGGAAATGCGCATGGGCTTCGCATCACGCTATGTACCTTCCTTCGTGCACATCTACCCGGACTCGGACCACATCGAAGAGTACGGCGGCCGCATCAGCCTGGAGAAATACGGCGCGGTGCAGGTGATCGGTGACGAAACGCCGGAATACAACCGTCTCGTGACCCACACCACACGCGGCAAAAAATTCGAAGCGGTCTGATCCAACTACGTCAGACGACAGTAGCCTTGCGCAATGTGCCTGAAAAAGCGCCCAAAAAGAGTAACGATCCATGACTATTTCCTCCGACGCAGCGATGCGTCTGTGCGAGACGGTGAGGATGCTCAGGCACCTTGCTCTCAATTTGCCCGATCCCGTGTGCCTGAGCTTTTTCGCCCAGGCCAACGGCCCGCTGCCAGAGCCGGCTTGCTCCAGCGTGCGAGCCACAGAGCGGGCGATCAATGCCGCGTTTGCGCGCATCGGCGTGCGCACCCTGCAGTACTTGCACGGTGGCGAGGCACAACTGTCGTCGTTCGAATACTTTATAAGCCGAAAAATCTGTGAAGCGCTCGACTATAGCTACGAGCACTTCGACGATGCTGGAGACGTAACCGCATTCAGTCGACTGCTCAAGCATTTTGAATTCAGCGGTGCAGTACCGCACATAGAGACACTGCACCTGACCACCCGTGACAATGCGCAATTGCTGGTGCATGCCAGCGCCAACCGCGAACTGCCTCCTGTAGTTCTGGCATTGCCTTGCGGCATTCCGTTCGATCTCTGCCGCGGCTGGTTCGACGCCTTGAGCGAGCGCTTTTTTGTCGTGACCTGGGAGACCCGGGGGCTGTTCGGTGCCTGCGAGGCGTTCGACCAGATCGCGGTGGACACCGATGCCCAGGTTGCCGACATGATCAGCGTAATGAATCACTTCAGGTTATCCAGCGCGCATCTGATGGGCATCTGCGGCGGCGCGGTGATCGCCCTGAGCGCCGCTGCAGCCCATGCCGACCGGGTCAACTCCCTGAGCCTGTGGCATGGGGATTACAACCTGGGCGACAACGACCTGCGCACCGCTCATCAGCAAAACTTCGAATGGCTGATGGAAAGCGCAGCTCAGGATCGCGGCGAGGCTGCTGACCTGCAAGCGATGTTCCTGGACCAGTCGACGCTGGCCACTACCCCCGAGTCCATTGCCCACGTGGTGCTTTACCCCTATGTCAATCCCGAGTTGTTCTATCGCTATGCGCGTTTGAATGACGCACTGAACAAGACCGAGCTGGCATCACGACTGGCGCGCATCAGCGCGCCAACTCTGGTCGTGGCTGGCGATGCCGACTCGACGACGCACATCGGTGGCTCACGGCATATCGCTGCGTCGATCAAGGACGCCACGCTGCACATAGAACATAATGGCAGCCACCTCGCGTTCTTTGTCTCCAGCCCGCAATCGAAACACACCGCCTTCAGCTTCCTGGACGAAGTTCTTCAGCCCGCTGTCGCCTGACAGTCGCGCGACACCTCGGCGAATAAAAGGGCGGGGGCTCAGGCCCCCGACTTCACTCTGCGCTGCGGCCTTGAGCGCGGCGGTAACCGGCTCACCTTCCAGGCGGCACACTGGCGCAGCACCAATCAACAACCTTCCCTTCACCACCCCGCTCCACAAGCCAGTCGAATCGGTCCGGGCCTTTATACCGAACAGTCTTGAATCATTGAACACCCAGCCCGGAAGCCCGCAGTTGTCCCAGCTTCCCACGACAGACATCCCCAAGGGGATGCTCTATTTTTTTTTCAATGTTTTTAGTCCTCCCTCCGACTGGCAGTCGTCCAGCCACATGCCGCGCCGCCCTTCGACCGGAGACGAGCCAATTGATTTCGCAAACAGGTGCTTTGAGATGAATTCGTTGATCGACAATCTGTGCACGCAAGAACAAGAACCCCTTTCGCTGGCTTCGGTTCAGCAAGGTATCTGGCTCGATCAGCTCACACACCCGCACCTGCCTTACTACAACATCGGCATGACTCTGGAGATCAAGGGCGAGATCGATATTGTGTTGTTCGAGAAAGCCATCCAGATGGTCATCGACAGCCATGACGCGTTGCGTCTGAGTTTCAGCCACGAGAGTGGTATGGGCGGCCAGCGTGTTCTGTCCGAGGCGCCGTTCAAGCTTGAAGTGACCGACTTGCCTGAGGTCGACGGCGACGCCGAGCATGCCATTGCGCATCTGCGCGAGTCCTTCCGCCAACCCTTTGAGTCAATGACCGGACAACTCTGGGAGTCGCGTCTGGTTCGTTGCGGTCCGCAACTTTATTACTGGTTCAATCGCTTGCACCACCTGGTCGCCGACGGTATCGGTGCAGTGCTGATCGCGCACGCCGTAAGCGATGCCTACTCAGGCTTGCTGGAAGGCAAGCAAACGCTTGCTGAGGGGCCTTCTTACCTCTCGTTTCTTGAAGAAGACAGGGCCTACATGACGTCTTCTCGCTACGAGCGTGATCGACTGTTCTGGGAGCAGACCTACGCCCAACTGCCGCCGGTTCTGCTGCAACGCAGAGCAGATTTCAAGACAGGCGTAACCAACGGTCCAGCTCCCAGTGACCAGGTTCAAGCCATGTTGCCCCGCGCGCTTTACAACGCGCTTACGCAGTTTGCCAGCGAATGCAACCTGTCCGTGGCTCATGTACTGGTCGGAGTGATCAGCACCTATTTCTGCCGTACCGTAGGCGTCGATGAGATCGTTGTCGGAATGCCGGTGCATAACCGCACCAATGCTCGTCAGAAAGCCACCATCGGGATGTTTTCCTCGATCAGCCCGATTCGCGTGGGCTTCGATCCGCATGCAACGCTGGTCGACCTGATGAATAACATCGGTACGCAACTACGTCGCACTTACCGTCACCAGCGTTTCCCGATTGCCGAACTCAACCGTAGCCTGCGGCTGGCGCAAACCGGACGCCATCAGCTGTTCGATGTTTCACTGTCATTCGAAAGCTTCGATGGTGACGTCACGTTCGGCTGCGAGGACCCGGCGCGGGTGCTGATGCTGGACAACGGCTACGAACAAACGCCCATGGCGATCTTTGTACGCGATTACCATCCCTCTGAAGACATCCACCTGGACTTCAACTTCAACACGGCTTACTTCACCTTCGAGGAAGTTCAGCGCATACAGCAGCGCATTTTCGCCATGCTTGAAGCTGTGCTGAATCAACACGACAACCCTTTGGCACACTTCCCGCTGATGAGCCAAAACGAGCATCAGCAACTGGCAGCTTTCAACCAAACCGCCCTCGCCTATCCCCGCGATGTCCTGATTCACCAACTGTTCGAACAACAGGCCGCCCAGCGTCCGGGTACTTGCGCCGTACGCGGCGACAACGGGCCGCTGCTCACTTACGCCGAACTCAACCAACAGGCCAACCAGCTCGCCCATCGCCTGATCGAACTGGGCGTGGAACCGGATACGCGGGTCGCAGTGAGCCTGCGTCGCGGTCCGGAAATGGTCGTGGCGCTGTTGGGTATCCTCAAGGCCGGTGGCGCCTATGTACCGATCGACCCAGACCTGCCGAGCGCGCGTCAGGCATACATGCTCGAAGACAGCTCGCCGCAGGCAGTGCTGACCACTCTGGACCTGAGCGAAAACCTGCCGGCCATGACGCTGCCTGTACTGATTCTGGATGACCACCAGGACAGCGCACAGCTTGCCGCACAGCCGACCGGCAACCCGGATGCCAAAGCGCTGGGTCTTCAGCCGAATCATCTGGCCTACGTGCTGTACACCTCCGGTTCCACCGGCACGCCCAAAGGCGTGATGAACGAGCACCTTGGTGTGGTCAACCGCCTACTCTGGGCGCGCGACGCCTATAAAGTGAACAGTCAGGATCGGGTACTGCAAAAGACCCCGTTCGGCTTCGACGTGTCGGTCTGGGAGTTTTTCCTGCCGCTGCTGGCCGGTGCCGAACTGGTCATGGCGCGTCCCGGTGGCCATCAGGACCCCGACTATCTGGCGCAGGTAATGAGTGACGCAGGCATTACCCTGCTGCACTTTGTGCCTTCAATGCTCGACGTATTTCTGGGACACCGTTCGCCCCGCGACTTCCCACAACTGCGCCGCGTGCTGTGCAGCGGCGAGGCCTTGCCTCGTGCGTTGCAGCGCCGCTTCGAGCAACACCTCAAGGGCGTCGAACTGCATAACCTGTATGGCCCGACCGAAGCGGCCATCGACGTTACTGCGTGGGAATGCCGCCCGACAGACCCGGGCGACAGCGTGCCCATCGGCCGTCCGATTGCCAACATTCAGATGCACGTACTGGATGCCCTGGGCCAGCTGCAACCGCTGGGCGTGGCCGGTGAGCTGCACATTGGCGGCATCGGCGTGGCTAGGGGTTACCTGAACCAGCCAGAATTGAGTGCCGAGCGTTTCGTCGCTGACCCGTTTTCCAGCGACCCGCAGGCCCGTCTGTACAAAACCGGCGACGTGGGCCGCTGGCTGGCCAATGGCGCGCTGGAATACCTGGGCCGTAATGACTTCCAGGTGAAGATCCGCGGCTTGCGTATCGAGATCGGCGAAATCGAGGCCGCTCTGGCCTTGTGCGCCGGTGTGCGTGAAGTGGTAGTGGTTGCCCGCGCAGACGACCCGACACAACCTGACAGCAAGCGTCTAGTGGCCTACCTGTGTGGCGAGCCGGCACCCGCCGAAAACCTGCGCAAAGAGTTGCTTGAACACCTGCCCGAATACATGGTTCCCAGCGCTTTTGTGCAGCTGGACAGCCTGCCCTTGACGCCCAACGGCAAGCTGGATCGCAAGGCACTGCCTGCTCCGGATGCGCAATCGCTGATCAGCCGCGGTTACGAAGCGCCGCAAGGCGAAGTGGAAACGCTGCTGGCGTCGATCTGGGCCGACGTGCTCAAGGTTAAACAGGTGGGTCGTCATGATCACTTCTTCGAACTGGGCGGCCACTCGCTGCTGGCGGTGAAATTGATTCAGCAAATGCGCGATGTCGGTCTGAGTGCCGATGTGCATGTGCTGTTCGGCCAGCCGACCGTGGCGGCGCTTGCCGCAGCAGTCGATGGCGGCACGGACGTCGTGGTGCCGGCTAACCTGATTCCCGAACGTTGCGAACACATCACCCCTGACTTGCTGCCGCTGATCAGCCTTACTCAGGCGCAGATCGACCGCGTGGTGAAAGATGTGCCCGGCGGTGCTGCCAATGTGCAGGACATCTACCCGCTGGCACCGTTGCAGGCGGGGATTCTTTACCACCATATCAGTGCCGAACAGGGCGATCCCTATACCCTGAAAGCACTGTTCGGCTTATCTGACCGGGCGCGGCTGGACGCTTTCAGCGGCGCTTTGCAAGGCGTGATCAACCGCCACGATATCCTGCGCACTGCGGTGCTGTGGGAAGATCTCGATGAACCGGTGCAAGTGGTGCTGCGCCAGGCTGAACTGCAAGTCACCGAGTTGTTCCTCGACCCTGCAGACGGCCCGGTTGACGAGCAATTGCACCAGCGCTTCGACCCTCGGGATTACCGCCTTGATGTGCGTAACGCGCCATTGATGCGCATTGTCTATAGCCATGACCCGGTCAACGACCGCTGGCTGGCGATGCTGCTGTCCCATCACCTGGTCAGCGACGCCACTTCCCTGTCCGTGGTCCTGCATGAAATTCAGGCGCACCTGCTCGGTCAGGGCGATGCGTTGGCTGAGACGGTGCCGTATCGCAACTATGTCGCCCAGGCTCGCCTGGGGGGCCGTGATGCTCAGCACCAAGCGTTCTTCCGCGAGATGCTCGGCGACATCGTCGAGCCGACCCTGCCATTCGGTGTGCAGGATGTGCAGGACGGCGGCCGTGACCTCAAAGAGGCCAGCGTGCCCCTGGCCGCCGAGCTGAGCCTGCGTTTGCGGGCTCAGGCTCGACAGGCAGGCGTCAGCGTCGCGAGCCTGATGCACCTGGCCTGGGCGCGGGTGCTGGGCAATGTCTCGGCCTGTGAAAAAGTGGTGTTCGGCACGGTACTGCTGGGCCGTATGCAGGCCGGCGACGGTGCCGACCGTGCGTTGGGCATGTTTATCAATACCTTGCCGCTGCGCGTCGATATCGACGCGACGACAGTGGCCGAGGGATTGAAGGCGACCCACGAGCGGCTGACATCCTTGCTGGGGCATGAGCATGCTCCGCTGGTGCTCGCCCAGCGCTGCAGCGGCGTGGCCGCACCGACGCCGCTATTCAGTGCATTGCTCAACTACCGGCACAGTGTCGTGGGCGATGTTTCGGCACAAGCTGCCCCCGCCTGGGAAGGGATCGAGTCTTTCGGCACCGAAGACAATACCAACTACCCGTTGACCCTGAACGTCGATGACCTGGGCGATGCTTTCACGCTCACTATTCAGGCCGTCCAGCAAATCAATGCTCAGCGCATCGGCGAGTACATGCAGGTTGCACTGCACAGCCTGGTGGAAGCACTGGAACACACCCCGCATGCCGCGTTGAACAGCCTGTCGATACTGCCGGACGATGAGCGCGAGCTGTTGCTGGCGGGCTTCAATGACACTGCCCACCCTTATCCTCGCGATGTGTTGATTCACCAACTGATCGAGCAACAGGCCGCCCAGCGTCCGGGTACTTGCGCCGTACGCGGCGACAGCGGAGCGCTGCTCACTTACGCCGAACTCAACCAACAGGCCAACCAGCTCGCCCATCGCCTGATCGAACTGGGCGTGGAGCCGGATACGCGAGTTGCAGTCAGCCTGCGTCGCGGACCGGAAATGGTCGTGGCGCTGTTGGGTATTCTCAAGGCCGGTGGCGCCTATGTACCGATTGACCCGGACCTGCCGAGCGCGCGTCAGGCCTATATGCTTGAGGACAGCTCGCCGCAGGCAGTGCTGACCACTCAGGATCTGCACGACAACCTGCCGGCCCTGGACCTTCCGGTGCTGGTGCTCGATGACCGCGATGACCTCGCGCAATTGACTAGGCAGCCGAGCGTTAATCCGGATGCCAAGGCCCTGGGTTTGCAGCCAAACCACCTGGCCTATGTGCTGTACACCTCCGGATCCACCGGTACGCCCAAAGGCGTGATGAACGAGCACCTGGGCGTGGTCAACCGCCTGCTCTGGGCGCGCGACGCCTATCACGTGGACAGCAACGATCGGGTACTGCAAAAGACCCCGTTCGGCTTCGACGTGTCGGTCTGGGAGTTTTTCCTGCCGCTGCTGGCCGGTGCCGAACTGGTCATGGCGCGTCCCGGAGGCCATCAGGACCCCGACTATCTGGCGCAGGTCATGAGTGACGCGGGCATTACCCTGCTGCACTTTGTGCCTTCAATGCTCGATGTATTTCTGGAACACCGCTCAACCCGCGACTTCCCGCAATTGCGTCGAGTGCTGTGCAGCGGCGAGGCTTTGCCTCGCGCGTTGCAGCGCCGCTTCGAGCAACAGCTCAAGGGTGTTGAACTGCACAACCTGTATGGCCCGACCGAAGCGGCCATCGACGTTACCGCCTGGGAATGCCGTCCGACGGATCCGGGCGACAGCGTGCCCATCGGCCGTCCGATAGCCAACATTCAGATGCACGTACTGGATGCCCTGGGCCAGCTGCAACCGCTGGGTGTGGCCGGTGAGCTGCACATTGGCGGCATCGGCGTGGCAAGAGGTTATTTGAACCAGCCGCAGCTGAGTGCCGAGCGTTTCATCGCCGACCCGTTTTCCAGCGATCCGCAGGCCCGCCTGTACAAAACCGGCGACGTGGGCCGCTGGCTGACCAACGGCGCGCTGGAATACCTGGGCCGTAATGACTTCCAGGTGAAGATCCGCGGCTTGCGTATCGAGATCGGCGAAATCGAGGCCGCTCTGGCCAAACACCCTGCGGTCCACGAAGCGGTGGTCACTGCTCGTGAAGATGTGCCGGGCGATAAACGCTTGGTAGCTTATTACACCCTGATAGCAGAGCATGCTTCGGTAGACATCGACAGCTTGCGCGATTCGCTGCAGGAACAACTGCCGGCCTACATGATCCCGATGGCCTATGTGCTGCTCGACTCAATGCCACTGACGCCGAACGGCAAGCTGGATCGCAAGGCGCTGCCAGCACCAGACGGTGATGCACTGATCAGTCGTGGCTACGAAGTGCCGCAAGGCGAAACCGAAGAGCAGATCGCGGCTATCTGGCAAGACCTGCTGGGCATTGAGCAGGTAGGCCGTCACGACCATTTCTTCGAACTGGGCGGCCACTCACTGCTGGCCGTCTCGCTGATCGACCGTCTGCGCAAGCAGGGCCTGAGTCTCAGCGTAAACACTGTATTCACTGCGCCCAGCGTGCGCGAAATGGCCTTGGCCATCAGCCAGGACAAACAAGCCTTGTTCCAGGCACCGGCTAACCGCATCCCGGCCGACTGCACGCAATTGACGCCAGAGATGTTGCCGCTGGTGGAGCTAAGCGTTGATGAGATTGAACTGATCACCTCCGCCGTTCCGGGTGGAGCCACCAATGTCCAGGACATCTACCCGCTGGTACCGCTTCAAGAAGGCATCCTGTTCCATTACCTGCTGAATCATGAACGCGACGCCTACCTGGTGCGCTCGACGATCGAGTTCGACAGCCGTTCGCGTCTTGACGCCTTTCTTGAAGGGCTGCAAACAGTTATCGATCGCCATGATGTGCTGCGCAGTTCTGTGCATTGGACCGGCCTGCCGCAAGCGGTGCAAGTGGTGCACCGCCAGGCGCAATTGCCGGTACACACACTCACGCTGACGCCGGATGAAGACGCGCTCAGTCAGGTGGATCGTCTCACTGATCCAGGTCGTCTGCGCCTGGACCTGCGACAGGCACCGCTGCTATCGGCCTACATTGCTGGCGACCCACACTCGGATCGTTGGCTACTGGCGCTGATTGATCACCACATGATCAGCGACCACACCACCCTGGAACTCATAGTCGAAGAAATTCGCCTGCTGATGCAAGGCCAGAGCGCAGACCTGCTGCCACCGCAGCCTTATCGGGAGTTTGTCGCACAGACCCTCGCCAGCCCTTCAAGTGCCCACGAAGCCTACTTCACCCGCCGTCTGGCTGATGTTGACTCACCCACCGCTCCGTTCGAACTGCTGGAAGTTCAGGGCGACGGCAATGACGTTGAAGAGGCCGAACTGGCATTGAGCAGTGACCTCTGCGCACGTATCCGCACTCAGGCCCGGGAGCGCGGCATGTCCCCGGCGGTTCTGTTCCACGTTGCCTGGGCTCAGGTGCTGGCCCGTTGTACCGGTCGCGATGATGTGGTGTTCGGCACCGTGGTCACCGGCCGCCTGCAAGGTACGTTCGGCGCCGAGCGGGCCATGGGCATGTTCATGAACACCCTGCCGGTTCGCGTGCAACTGGCCACGCAAGGCGCCCAGGAACTGGTCATGGCCACCCACCGTGATCTCAGCGAATTACTGAGCCACGAGCAGGCATCATTGGCCCTCGCCCAGCGTTGCAGTAGCGTGGCCACGGCGGTGCCGTTGTTCTCCAGCCTGCTCAACTACCGGCATCAGGGCAAGGACAGCCAGTTGCAATGGCCGGGCATGCGCTTGCTCGACAGCTCTGAGCGCACCAATTACCCGTTGTGCTTGTCGGTTAACGATTACGGCAGTGACCTCGGCCTGTTGATACACAGCGTGCAGCCCGCGGACCCGCAACGCCTGTGCGCCATGATGCAGTGTGCACTGGAGCAATTGACCGACGCGCTGGCGCACACGCCGCAGATGGCCGTTACGCAGCTGGATGTGCTGCCCGCCGCCGAGCGCAATCGGCTGTTGGAGACCTTCAACCAGACCCGCCAGGACTACCCGACTGACCTGTGCATTCAGCACCTTTTTGAAGCGCAGGTACGCACCCAACCTGATGCCATCGCCGTGGCTTTCCAGGCGCAGCGCTTGAGCTATGCCGAATTGAACCGTCAGGCCAACCGTCTGGCGCATCATCTGATTGGCATGGGCATCGGCCCGGATGATCGGGTGGCGATCTGCGTCGAGCGCGGCGTGGAAATGATGGTCGGCCTGCTCGGTGTGCTCAAGGCCGGAGCGGCTTACGTGCCACTGGACCCGGCCTACCCGGCCGAGCGCCTGGCCTACATGATCGAAGACAGTACGCCGTCGGCGTTGCTGACACAGAGCCACTTGCAGGGGTATCTGCCGACTCTGGCCTTGCCGCTGGTATTGCTCGACGACGATCAGCGCAGCACGTTTACCGAGCGTGACGACAACCCGGTGGTGCAAGCCCTCGGTGCGCGCAACCTGGCCTATGTGATCTACACCTCGGGTTCCACTGGCAATCCGAAGGGCGTGATGATCGAACACCGTGGTCTGGTCAACTACAGCATTGATGCCGCGCGGCTTTTTGCTCTGTCCCCAACCGACACCGTGCTGCAACAGAACACCCTGAACTTCGACCTGTCGGTGGAGGAAATCTTCCCGGCCTTGCTGGCTGGTGCCACTCTGGCACCAAGCAGCGATATCTTCGGCAGCGAAGGCACTGAAAGTCACGGCATTCAACTCACCGTCCTGCACCTGACCGCCGCGCACTGGCATACGCTGGTGGCCGAGTGGCACAACCAACCGCAGGTCGCTGAGCAACGTCTGCAGCATGTGCGCTTGATCAACGTCACGGGTGACGCACTGTCGGCACAGAAGCTCAAGCTCTGGGACGAGATGCGCCCGGCACACACTCGCCTGATCAACACGTACGGTCCGACCGAGGCCACCGTTTCCTGCACCGCCGCCTACGTCAGCCATGACGCCGTGGCCGGCAGCGAAGGCAGCGGCAACGCGACCATCGGCAAGCCGATGGCCAACACCCGTATCTACCTGCTCGATGCTCAGCAGCAGCCAGTGCCATACGGCGTGGCCGGTGAGATTTTCATCGGTGGCGACGGCGTGGCGCGGGGTTACCTGAATCTTGAAGAGGTTAATGCCGAGCGCTTCCTGGCGGATCCGTTCAGCAACAGCCCTGGCGCGAGGATGTACAAAACCGGCGACCTGGCGCGCTACATGGCCGACGGCCGTATTGAATACCTGGGCCGTAACGACTTCCAGGTCAAGGTGCGTGGTTTCCGTATCGAACTGGGCGAAATCGAAGCCCGTCTGGGCAATTGCGCCGGGGTCAAGGAGGCGGTAGTGGTCGCCCGGGAAGATAATCCGGGAGACAAACGCCTGGTGGCCTATGTGGTTGCACAGCCGCAAAGCCAGCTTACAACTGCTGAACTGCGTGCCGAACTGGCACCGCAACTGGCCGAGTACATGCTGCCGAGCGCGTTCGTGATCCTCGACGCCTTGCCGTTGACGCCGAACCGCAAGCTGGATCGCAAGGCCTTGCCAGCCCCGCAAGCCGATGCACTGATCAGCCGTGGCTATGAAGCCCCACAAGGCGAAACCGAAGAGCAGATCGCGGCTATCTGGCAAGACCTGTTGGGCATTGAGCAGGTAAGCCGTCACGACCATTTCTTCGAACTGGGTGGCCACTCACTGCTGGCCGTCTCGCTGATCGAGCGTCTGCGCAAGCGCGGCCTGAATCTCAACGTAAAGACTGTATTCACTGCGCCCAGCGTGCGTGAAATGGCCTTGGCTATCAGTCAGGATAAACAAGCCCTGTTCCAGGCACCGGCTAACCGGATCCCGGCCGACTGCACGCAATTAACGCCAGACATGTTGCCGCTGGTGGAACTGAGCGTTGATGAGATTGAACTGATTACCTCGGCCGTTCCGGGTGGAGCCGCCAATATCCAGGACATCTATCCGCTGGCACCGCTTCAAGAAGGCATCCTGTTCCATTACCTGCTGAATCGTGAACGCGACGCCTACCTGATGCGCTCTACGATCGAGTTCGACAGCCGTGCGCGTCTTGACGCCTTTCTTGAGGGCCTGCAAACGGTTATCGACCGCCATGATGTCCTGCGCAGTTCGGTACATTGGATCGGCCTGTCACAAGCGGTGCAAGTGGTGCACCGCCAGGCGCAATTCGCGGTACATACCCTCACGCTGACGCCGGACGAAGACGCACTCAGCCAGGTGGATCGTCTCACTGATCCCAATCGTCTTAGCCTGGACCTGCGACAGGCCCCGCTGCTACTGGCCTACATTGCTGGCGACCCACACTCGGATCGTTGGCTACTGGCGCTGCTTGATCACCACATGGTCAGCGATCACGTCACTCTGGAGCTCATACTCGAAGAAATTCGCCTGCTGATGCAAGGCCAGAGCGCAGACCTGCTGCCACCGCAGCCTTATCGGGAGTTTGTCGCACAGGCCCTCGCCAGCCCTTCAAGTGCCCACGAAGCTTACTTCACCCGCCGCCTGGCTGATGTTGATTCACCCACCGCTCCTTTCGAACTGCTGGAAGTTCAGGGCGACGGCAATGACGTTGAAGAAGCCGAGCTGGCATTGAGCAGTGACCTTTGCGTACGTATCCGCACTCAGACACGGGAACTCGGCATGTCCCCGGCTGTGCTGTTTCATGTCGCCTGGGCTCAGGTGCTGGCCCGCTGTACCGGCCGCGATGATGTGGTGTTCGGCACCGTGGTGACCGGTCGTCTGCAAGGTACGGTCGGTGCCGAGCGGGCCATGGGCATGTTCATGAACACCCTGCCGGTTCGCGTGCAATTGGCCACACAAGGTGTCCAGGAACTGCTCATGGCCACCCATCGTGATCTCAGCGAGTTACTGAGCCACGAGCAGGCATCATTGGCCCTGGCTCAGCGTTGCAGTAGCGTGGCCACGGCGGTGCCGTTGTTCTCCAGCCTTCTCAACTACCGGCATCAGGGCAAGGACAGCCAGTTGCAATGGCCGGGCATGCGCCTGCTCGACAGCGCCGAACGCACCAACTACCCGCTGTGCTTGTCGGTCGACGATTACGGTAGTGAGCTCAGCCTGGTGATACACGGTGTGCAGCCCGCGGACCCGCAACGCCTGTGCGCCATGATGCAGTGCGCACTGGAGCAATTGACCGACGCGCTGGCGCATACACCGCAGATGGCCGTTACGCAGCTGGATGTTCTGCCCGCCGCCGAGCGTAACCGGTTGTTGGAGACCTTCAACCAGACCCGCCAGGACTACCCGACTGACCTGTGCATTCAGCACCTGTTTGAAGCACAGGTACAGGCGCAACCTGATGCCATCGCCGTAGCTTTCCAAGCGCAGCGCTTGAGCTATGCCGAGTTGAACCGTCAGGCCAACCGTCTGGCTCACCACCTGATCGGCCTGGGCATCGGCCCGGATGATCGAGTGGCGATCTGCGTCGACCGCGGCGTGGAAATGATGATCGGCCTGCTGGGTGTGCTCAAGGCCGGAGCGGCTTACGTGCCACTGGACCCGGCCTACCCGGCCGAGCGCCTGGCCTACATGATCGAAGACAGTACGCCGTCGGCGTTGCTGACACAGCGTCACTTGCAGGAATATCTGCCGACTCTGAGCTTGCCACTGGTGTTGCTCGACGATGATCAGCGCAGCACGTTTACCGAGCGTGACGACAACCCGGTGGTGCAAGCCCTCGGCGTGCGCAACCTGGCCTATGTGATCTACACCTCGGGTTCCACTGGCAATCCGAAGGGCGTGATGATTGAACACCGTGGTCTGGTCAACTACAGCGTCGATGCTGCACGCCTGTTTGATCTGTCCCCAACCGACACTGTGCTGCAACAAAACACCCTTAACTTCGACCTCTCGGTAGAGGAGATTTTCCCGGCACTCCTGGCCGGTGCCACCCTGGCGCCGAGCCGCGAGATCTTCGGCAGTGAGGGCAGTGAAAATCACGGCATCTACCCAACCGTCCTGCACTTGACCGCCGCGCATTGGCATACGCTGGTGGCTGAGTGGCACAACCAACCGCAGGCTGTTGAACAACGCCTGGCTGAGGTGCGCCTTATCAACGTCACCGGCGACGCATTATCGGCACAGAAACTCAAGCTCTGGGACGAGATGCGCCCGGCACACACTCGCCTGATCAACACGTACGGTCCGACCGAGGCCACCGTTTCCTGCACCGCCGCCTATGTTAGTCATGACGCTGCGGCTGGCAGCGAAGGCAGCGGCAATGCGACCATCGGCAAACCGATGGCCAACACGCGCATTTACCTGCTCGACGAGCATCAGCAGCCAGTGCCCTATGGCGTGGCTGGTGAGATTTTCATCGGTGGCGACGGCGTGGCACGCGGTTACCTGAACCTTGAAGAGGTCAACGCCGAACGCTTCCTCGCTGATCCATTCAGCAACAGCCCTGATGCCAGGATGTACAAAACCGGTGACCTGGCGCGCTACATGGCTGACGGCCGTATTGAATACCTCGGCCGTAACGACTTCCAGGTCAAGGTGCGCGGTTTCCGTATCGAGCTTGGGGAAATCGAAGCCCGACTGGGTAATTGCAAAGGGGTCAAGGAAGCGGTGGTGGTCGCTCGGGAAGATAACCCGGGAGACAAACGCCTGGTGGCCTATGTGGTTGCCCAGCCGCAAAGCCAGCTTACAACTGCTGAACTGCGTGCCGAACTGGCACCGCAACTGGCCGAGTACATGCTGCCGAGCGCATTCGTGATCCTCGACGCCTTGCCGTTGACGCCGAACCGTAAGCTGGATCGCAACGCCTTGCCGGCTCCGGAAGCCAATGCCTTTGCCAGCCGCGAACACGTGGAGCCGCAAGGTGAAACCGAGATTGCGCTGGCGCAGATCTGGCAAAACCTGCTCGATCTGGAACAAGTGGGCCGTCATGATCAGTTCTTTGAACTGGGTGGCCACTCCTTGCTGGCGATGCGTCTGATTTCCCAGGTGCGCCATCAATTGGGCGTCGAACTGGATCTGGCCGCGCTGTTTGCCCATCCCGAACTGAGTACCCTGGCCGTGGCGATTGCTCAGGCCGGGCGCAGCAACTTGCCGGACATCGTGCCGGTGGCACGCGATCAGGCGTGGCCATTGTCATTCGGCCAGCAACGTCTGTGGTTCCTCGCTCAGATGGAAGGCGCCAGCGCGGCCTACCACATACCTGCCGGTCTGAGCCTGCATGGCAAACTGGACCTCAAGGCAATGCAACGGGCGCTGGAGCGCCTGGTTGCACGCCACGAAGGCTTACGCACCACATTCATTCAGGGTGATGACGGACAGCCGGTGCAACGCATCAGCTCGGTGGATGCCGCTTTCAACCTGCAACTGCACGACCTGCAAGGGCTGGCGGATGCCGAGGAACAACTTCAGGCGCTGGCCAGCGAAGAGTCGCTGCAAAGCTTCGACTTGCAACAGGGCCCGCTGATTCGTGGCCGCCTGATTCGCATGGCCGAGGACCATCACGTCCTGTTGCTGACCATGCACCATATCGTTTCCGATGGCTGGTCGGTTGATGTTCTGACCCGCGAATTGTCTGCTCTCTATGCAGCATTCAGTCAGGGCCAGGACGACCCGCTGGCGCCGCTGGAGCTGCAATACCTGGACTACGCCGTGTGGCAACGTCGCTGGCTGAGTGGCGATCTGCTGCAGCAGCAAAGCGACTACTGGCAACAAACCCTTGCAGACGCTCCGGCGTTGTTGATGTTGCCCACCGATCGTGCGCGTCCGGCGCTGCAGGATTACGCCGGCGCAGCACTGCCTGTCATTTTCGACAAAGACCTTACCCATAGCCTCAAGGCGTTGAGCCAACGTCGCGGCAGTACCCTGTTCATGACCGTCATGGCCGCTTGGGCCGGGCTGCTGGGACGCTTGGCGGGTCAGGAAGATGTGGTCATCGGTACGCCAGTGGCCAACCGCACACGCAGTGAAGTCGAAGGGCTGGTGGGCCTGTTCGTCAACACCCTGGCGATCCGTGTTGACCTCAGTGACAAGCCCACGGCAGAGACTCTGCTGGCGCGGGTCAAGCGGCAGACGCTCGATGCACAGGCGCATCAGGACTTGCCGTTCGAACAGGTCGTGGAAGTCATCAATCCGCTACGCAGCCTGTCCCACAGCCCGATTTTCCAGGCCATGTTGTCGTGGGAGCACAACGAGGCGTCTGATCTGACGCTCGGCGACATGACCCTGAAAAGCATTGAATTGGCCGCTGATACCGCTCAATTCGACCTGACGCTGGACATGGCCGAGGTGGATGAGCAACTGGTCGGCACACTGGAGTACGCCACAGCGTTGTTCGACGAGAGCACCATGCGGCGGTATCTGGGCTACTTCCAGCGTGTGCTGGAGGCCATGGTCGCCGACGACCAGCAGGTGCTGGAGCACGTAACCTTGCTGGGTGTCGACGAACGTGAACATCTGCTGGCGGGCCTCAACGCAACCGAGGCGCCCTACCCGCAGGACTGCACGATTCATCATCTGTTCGAAGAAAGGGTCCAGGCACAGCCCGACGCCATCGCCGTGGCCTTCGAGGCGCAGCGCTTGAGCTATGCCGAATTGAACTGTCAGGCCAACCGTCTGGCGCATCATCTCATCGGCCTGGGGATCAGCCCGGATGATCGAGTGGCGATCTGCGTCGAACGCGGCGTGGAAATGATGATCGGCGTGCTCGGTGTACTCAAGGCCGGTGCTGCCTATGTGCCACTGGACCCGGCTTACCCGGCCGAGCGTCTGGCCTACATGATCGAAGACAGTACGCCGTCGGCACTGCTGACCCAGCGTAATGTGCAGGAGCGTCTGCCAACGCTGGCCTTGCCGCTGGTGCTACTCGATGACGATCAGCGCGACACCTTCACCGAGCGTGACGACAACCCGCTTGTGGCAACTCTCGGCGCACACAATCTGGCGTATGTGATCTACACCTCGGGCTCCACCGGCGTGCCGAAAGGCGTAATGGTCGAGCATCGCGGATTGGTCGCCGTCAGCGCGGCGTGGAAGCAATTGTATCCGTTACACGCGCCACTCAATCACTTGCAGATGGCAGGGTTTTCCTTCGATGTGTTCAGCGCCGACCTGATCCGCTCACTGGGTTTCGGCGGCACACTGGTGCTGTGCCCGCGCGAGACCCTGATGGACCCGCCTGCGCTTTACCGCCTGCTGAGCGGAGAGTCGATCGGTTTTGCGGATTTCGTGCCGGCCGTGCTCAATGCGTTGCTGGCCTGGGTGGAAGAGACGGGTCACGACCTGTCGTTCATGCGCACCGTGGTCTGTGGTTCGGATATCTGGACCGCGCACAGCGCCCGGCAATTGCGCAAACTCTGTGGCAATCACGTGCAGATCGTTCAGGCCTACGGTGTCACTGAAGCCAGCATCGACAGCACCTGTTTCGAGTTCGAGGCAAACAGCCAGGTCGACGGGGTCTTGCCGATTGGCCGGGCACTGGCCAACACGCGGATTTATCTGCTCGATGAGCTTGGCCAACCGGTTCCACCGGGTGTTGCGGGCGAGCTGTATATCGGTGGCGCAGGTATTGCTCGCGGCTATCTGAATTTGCCGCAACTCACCGCCGAACGCTTCATGGACAGTCCCTTTGTCAAGGGCGAACGGCTTTACCGCAGCGGCGATATGGCGCGCTACCGGGCTGATGGCAATATCGAATTCCTCGGCCGCAACGATTCACAGGCCAAGCTGCGCGGGCTGCGTCTGGAGCTGGGCGAAATCGAAGCACGTCTGGCCGAGGTCGCGGGCGTGCGCGAAAGCCTGGTCGTGATTCGCGAGGACAGCAGCGGCACGCCGAAACTGATCGCGTATTTTGTGGAATATGCCACCCGCGAACCTGCCGGCCCTGCCCTTACCCCGCGCGCGCTTCGCCAGCACCTGCAACTCAACCTGCCGGAATACATGATCCCGGCAGCGTTCGTGAGCATGGACGCATTGCCGCTGAGTGCCAATGGCAAGCTGGATCGCAGAGCGTTGCCCGAACCGGACGCCGCAGCCTTCGATCAGCATGATTTCGAAGCAGCCGATGGACCGCTGGAGACGGCAGTCGCCGCAATCTGGGCCGATGTGCTGGGCGTCGCACAAGTCGGTCGGCATGATGACTTTTTCGCGCTCGGCGGTCATTCATTGCTGGTCATGCGTGTGCTGGCCCAGGTTCGTCAGCAATTGAATCTGGAGGTTTCACCGTCAGCGTTTTTTGCAGCGCCGGTTCTGCGGCAGTTCGCAGAGCAGCTGAGCAACACGCAGGGCAACGCTCGCCTGGCGATCACGCCTGTGCAACGTTCGGGTGCGCTACCGTTGTCGTTTGCCCAACAGCGCCTGTGGTTCCTCGCGCAACTGGAAGGTGGCAGCGCCGCTTACCATATTCCAGTTGGGTTACGTCTGCGCGGCAGCCTTGATCAGGCGTCGCTGCAACGCGCACTGGACCGTATCGTGGCCCGCCATGAGGCGCTACGCACGACCTTTGTACAAGAGCAGGGACAGCCTGCGGAGCAGCGTATCTCTGCCACTGAAACAGGTTTCAGACTGCAACTGCAGGTACTGGCCGGGCAGACCAATGCCGAAGACAAGCTGCTCGCCATCGCTGCACAAGAGGCCAGCGAGCACTTCGACCTCGTCAATGGCCCGTTGGTGCGCGGGCGTCTGGTGCGCATGGCCGATGACGACCACGTGTTGCTGGTGACCATGCACCACATCGTCTCCGATGGCTGGTCAACCGGGGTGTTGAACCGCGAGCTGGGCGCGCTCTATGCAGCCTTCAGTGAGGGGGCGGAGGATCCGCTGCCGGAGTTGCCGGTGCAGTACGTCGACTACGCACTGTGGCAACGTGACTGGTTGAGTGGCGACGTGCTGCAACAACAGCGTCAGTACTGGCAGCAGGCACTGGCCGGTGCGCCAGCCTTGCTGACCCTGCCGACCGATCGGCCACGTCCGGCGCAACAGGACTACAGCGGGCAGACGCTGGAGCTGGTGCTCGATACACAATTGACCCATGGCCTCAAGGCGTTGAGCCAACGATATGGCAGCAGCCTGTTCATGACGGTCATGGCTGCCTGGGCCGCGCTGTTGGCACGTCTGTCCGGTCAGGATGACGTGGTGATCGGTACGCCGGTGGCCAACCGTATGAGCGCCGAGGTGGAGAACCTGATCGGGTTCTTCGTCAACACCCTCGCTGTACGGGTCGACCTCTCGGGGGCCCCGCGCGTCGAAGCGCTGCTGCAGCAAGTCAAACAGCGGACTCTGGCTGCCCAGGCAAACCAGGACCTGCCATTCGAGCAAGTGGTTGAAGTGGTTCGACCACAACGCAGTCTGTCTCACAGTCCGATTTTCCAGGCGATGCTGTCATGGCAAAACAACGAGGACACCGCTCTGGTACTCGGCGACATGACCCTGCAAGGCGTCGCAGTGGCCGGTGATACGGCGAAATTCGATCTGACGCTGGACATCGGCGAGATGGACGGGCAACTGATCGGCACGCTGGAGTACGCCACTGCGCTGTTCGACGAAAGCACCATGCGCCGTTACCGCGGCTACTTCCTGCGTTTGCTGGAGGCCATGGTGGCCGATGATCAGCAAGTGCTGGAGCAGGTGCCGTTGCTCGACACTGCGGAGCGTGAGTACCTGCTGAAGGATATCAATGCCACCGAGCGCGCCTACCCGCTCGGTCAACTGATGCATCGCTTGTTCGAGGCTCATGCCGAGGCTGCACCGCATGCAATTGCAGTCCGCCAAGGTGAGCAAACGCTGACCTATGCCGAACTCGAAAGCCGCGCCAACGCCCTGGCTCAGCACCTGCGTCAGCACGGTGTGGGGCCTGGAACCCGGGTGGCGATCCTGCTGGATCGTTCGGTGGAATTGCTGGCCAGCATGCTGGCCACCCTGAAATGCGGCGCGGCGTATCTGGCGCTGGATCGCCTGGCCCCTGAAGAACGCCTGCGCTTCATGCTTGAGGACAGCGAAGCCATCATGCTGCTGAGCCGCAGCGACCTGACGGCACCTGAAATAACGCCAAGACTGGATCTGGACAGGCTGGATCTGTCAGCGCTGAGCCAGGGGCCAGTCGTGCTTGCAGATGACGTCGCAGGCGAGACCCCCGCGTGCATCATTTACACCTCTGGCTCCACCGGTCAGCCCAAGGGCGTGATCGTGACCCACAACGGCATTGTGCGTCTGGTTCAGGACAACGGTTACTACGACTTCTCGGCTGAAGACCGTGTGGCGTTTTCGTCCAACCCGGCATTCGACGCCAGTACTCCGGAAATCTGGGGTGCGTTGCTCAATGGTGGCCAGTCGGTGATTATCGAGTCCCATGTGCTGCTCGAGCCGGTGGCCTTTGCTGCCGTGCTCAAACGCCACAAAGTGACAGCCATGATCAGCTCGACCGCTTTGTTCAACCTGTATGCCGGGTTGATTCCAGAGGCGCTGGCAGGCTTGCGCATGATCATGTGTGGTGGCGAGCGGGCTGATCCGGCCTCGTTCCGTCGGGTCCGTGAACACTCCGCTCAGGTACGCCTGTTCAACGGTTATGGCCCGACCGAAGGCACCACTTGTGCCACCAGCTACGAAATCTTCGATGTACTGCCTGACACCCTGAGCCTGCCGATCGGCAAGCCCAACGCCAACGTGCGGGTCTATGTGCTTGACGCCCGGCGCGAGCCGGTGCCGATGGGTGTGGTCGGCGAGATCTACATCGGTGGTACTGGCGTTGCACTCGGCTACCTGAACCGCCCGGAACTGACCGCCGAACGTTTCAGCGACGACCCGTTCAGCCCGCAGGACAGTGCGCGGCTCTATCGCACCGGCGACCTGGCGCGCTGGTTGCCGGACGGTAACCTTGAATACATCGCGCGTAACGATGGTCAGGTGAAGGTCCGCGGCTTCCGCGTCGAGCTTGGCGAAATCGAAAGCGTCCTGCACCTGTGCGACGGCGTGCGCAACTCCGTGGTGGTGGCGCACGAGGCCAGCCCGGGTGACACCCGTCTGGTCGCCTATTACACCGTGCATGCGGGCGTTGAAGCACCTGACCCGGAGGATCTGCGTGCGCAATTGAGTGCCGGTTTGGCGGAATATATGGTTCCGAGTGTGTTCATGCGTCTGGATACCTTGCCGCTGACACTCAATGGCAAGGTCGACCTGAAAGCGCTGCCGGCACCGGACCTGAATGCCATGTCCGAGCGAATCTACGTTGCGCCGGAGAGCGCCACCGAACAGGCCCTCGCGGAAATATTCCAGGAATTGCTGAGCCTCGAACGAGTGGGTCGCCATGACGGCTTCTTCGAGCTTGGTGGCCACTCGCTGCTGGCTGCACAACTGGTTTCCCGGGTGCGTCAGCAACTGAACGGCGACATGGCGCTGCGCCAGCTGTTTAGTCATCCGACCGTGGCCGAACTGGCGAAGGTGGTCGATGGCCTGCAAGCGGTCGATTCCGATAGCATCGAACCCATCGGGCGTAACGCGCCGCTGGCACTGTCCTTTTCCCAGCAACGCCTGTGGTTCCTCGACAGGCTCGACCCTGGTGCCAGCAGCGCTTACCACATGCCGATGTCGCTGCTGCTGCGCGGCGAGCTTGATCACAGCGCGCTCAAGGCTGCGCTCGACCGTCTGGTCGCGCGTCACGAAAGCTTGCGCACCACGTTCGAGTTGCACGGCGAACAGCCGATGCAGGTCATCGCTGCGGCGGACAGTGGTTTCGCCCTGGCGGAGCAGGACTTGCGCTCGCAGCCTTATGAACAGGCCAGCCTCAGCGCTTCACGTATCGCCGACAGCGAGGCCGCTGCACCGTTTGACCTGCGCCAGGGCCCGCTGATTCGCGGGTGTCTGCTACGTTTGGCGGATGACGAGCACATGCTGTTGATCACTCAGCACCACATCATCTCCGACGGTTGGTCGGTGGGTGTGCTGGTCAGAGAATTTGCCGCCCTCTACCAGGCTTTCAGTCAGCATCAGCCAGACCCGCTGCCGGCCCTGTCGATTCAGTACGCTGACTACGCCGCCTGGCAACGCCGCACCTTTACGGGTGAGCGCCTGGCTAAGCAAGCCGGTTTCTGGCGTGAGCACTTGGGTGGTGCACCGACGCTGCTGTCGCTGCCCACCGACCGACCACGTCCGGCGGTGCAAAGCTATCGCGGTGGCAACGTGCCGTTCAAGATCGATTCAGCGCAATATCAGCGTCTGGAACGCTTCTGCCAGACCCACAACGTCACCCTGTTCATGGGTCTGCTCAGCGCCTGGTCGGTACTTATGGCGCGCCTAAGCAATGAGCGCGATGTGGTGATCGGCGTGCCCACCGCGAACCGTGGGCGCACCGAAACCGAGAACCTGATCGGCTTCTTCGTCAACACCCTGGCCCTGCGCGTTGATCTGGCGCAAAACCCGAGCGTGGCGCAACTGCTGCAGCAGGTCCGCCAGACCATTCTGGCGGCCCATGAGCATCAGGACATTCCGTTCGAGCAAGTGATCGAGGCCTTGCAGCCGCCGCGCTCCATGAGCCATAACCCGCTGTACCAGGTCGCCCTTTCGCTGGATAACACCAGCGTCGGTGGCGAGTTGAGCCTGCCGGGCCTTAGCCTGCATCCGATGTTGCAAGCCCATGAAACCGCGCAGTTCGACCTGATGCTGATCCTGGGTAGCGAAAACGGCACGCTGACCGGGATGATCGAGTACGCCAGCGACCTGTTCGACCACGCGACCGTCGAGCGCTTTGCCGAGCATTTCCATACCCTGCTGGAGGCGATGGTCGAGGATGTCGCGCAACCTGTGCTCGGCCTGCCGTTGCTCAGCCCTGCGCAACGCCTGGCCTCGCCTGCGCTACTGCAGCCCAAGGCGGTATTCGCGTCGGGTCTGATGGTGCATCAGCGCTTCGAGCAGTTCGCCGCCGCCCATCCGCAGAACATCGCGCTGGTCTTTGGCGGGCATGAGGTGAGTTACCAGGCGCTCAATCGCCGAGCCAACCGTCTGGCCCATGAACTGCTCGCCCAAGGCGTGCGTCCCGATGACCGGGTTGCGATCCTTGCCGAGCGTGGCACACAGATGGTCTGCGCGGTGCTGGCCGTGCTCAAGGCCGGTGCGGCCTACGTACCGCTGGACCCGACATACCCCACCGAGCGTCTCGGCTACCTGCTGACAGACAGCGCGCCGGTGGCGTTGCTGGCCCAGTCGGCCTGCCTCGACGTGCTGCCGGCACACAGCGTGCCGGTACTGACCCTCGGCGCGGATAACGACACTGCTGATTTGGCGGATGAATCGCTGGACTGCAACCCTGAGCCTGCTGCTCTGGGTCTGTCTCGCGAGCACCTGGCTTATGTCATTTACACCTCAGGGTCTACAGGCCTGCCCAAAGGTGTACTGGTGGAGCACGGCAACGTTGCACGCCTGTTCGACGCCACCGCCAGGCAATTCAACTTCGGCCGTGAGGATGTCTGGACGCTGTTCCACTCCTTTGCCTTTGACTTCTCGGTCTGGGAAATCTGGGGCGCGCTGTGTTATGGCGGCAAACTGGTCATCGTCCCGAGTGAGGTGGCGCGTTCGCCGGATGACTTCTACGCGCTGGTCTGCGAGCAGCAGGTCACCGTTCTGAACCAGACGCCAAGCGCTTTCCGCCAGTTCATCCAGGCCCGCGAACGCAGCCCGCGCGAGCATGCGCTGCGTGAAGTGGTGTTCGGGGGTGAGGCCTTGGATTTCCGCAGCCTGCAGCCCTGGACCGCACGTACACCGCTGTCGCGTACCCGTCTGGTGAACATGTACGGGATCACGGAAATCACCGTGCATGCCACCTACTACCCGATCAGCCAGGCGGAAATCGACACTGCCATGCCAAGTCTGATCGGGCCGGCACTTGATGACCTGTGCCTGCGTATCCTCGACGACTATCAGCAGCCGGTGCCGGTAGGTGTCAATGGCGAGATTTACATCGGCGGTGCCGGGGTTGCCCGGCATTACCTGAACCGCACGGAGCTGAATGCCGAACGTTTTATTGCCGACCCCTATGCGTTGCAAAGCGGCGCACGGCTCTATCGTACCGGCGACGTTGCGCACTATCGCAGCGACGGCGGCGTGGTCTACGTCGGCCGTAATGACTCGCAAATCAAGATTCGTGGCTTTCGTATCGAGTTGGGCGAGATCGAAGCGCAATTGCTCGCCTGCCC
Source organism: Pseudomonas savastanoi (assembly GCF_020917325.1). NCBI lineage: Bacteria > Pseudomonadati > Pseudomonadota > Gammaproteobacteria > Pseudomonadales > Pseudomonadaceae > Pseudomonas > Pseudomonas savastanoi. The sequence goes on along the minus strand of NZ_CP076652.1, from coordinate 2,972,492 downwards.
CGATGTCCGTGAAGCGATGGTCATCATGCGTGAGGATCGCCCCGGCGACAAACGCCTGGTCGCCTACCTGATTGCCGAGGACGGCACCGCTCCCGAGTCAGCGCTCCTGCGCAGCCAGCTGGCCAGCGTGCTGGCCGAACACATGCTGCCCAGTGCCTTTGTGACCCTTGAAAGCTGGCCGTTGACCACCAACGGCAAGCTGGACCGTGCCGCCCTGCCCGCGCCGGACCAGTTCGCCACGGTCAGTCGTGACTACCAAGCACCGCTAGGCGCTATCGAAACGACCCTGGCCGCTGCCTGGCAGGAATTGCTCGGGGTTGAACGTGTCGGTCGCCAGGATCACTTCTTCGAACTGGGTGGTCACTCCTTCCTCGTCATTAACCTGATAGAACGCTTGCGTCAGATCGGCCTGGTACTGGATGTGAGCACGGTGTTCTCGGCGCCAACCCTGCAAGCCATGGCCGCGGTCCTGGCGGGCGGCACTGCGGCGGAACGGGTCGCCCCGGCGAACCTGATTCCGGTCGATTGCACCGCGTTGACCCCGGACATGCTGCCGTTGGTGAAACTGACCCGGCAGGAACTGGAGCATATCGTTGCCGATGTGCCAGGCGGCGTCGCCAATGTTCAGGATATCTACCCACTATCGTCGTTGCAGGAAGGCATCCTGTTTCACCACCTGCTGCAGTCAGAAGGCGATGCCTACCTGATGCGCACCATAGCGACCTTCGACAGCCGTGCGTTGCTCGACAAATTCCTCGGCGCGCTGCAAGTGGTGATCAACCGCCACGACATCATGCGCAGTTCCCTGCGCTGGCAAGGTCTGCCGCAACCGGTACAGGTGGTGCATCGCCAGGCAACGTTGCCAGTCATTGAACTCGACACCGCGCCGGGTGAAGACGCCTTGCAGATGCTGCGCGACCGCACCAATACCTACCATATGCGCCTGGACCTGCAACAGGCGCCGCTGATAGCCGCGTATATCACGTACGATACCCGGCAGGAAAAGTGGCTGATGGCGTTGCTGGACCATCACCTCATCAGCGACAACGTCACCCTGCGCCTGATCATGGGCGAGATCCAGGCAGTGATGGACGGACGCGCCGACGCCCTGCCGCCATCCCAGCCGTACCGCAACTTCATCGCTCAGGCCGCATGTGTTTCCCAGGCCGAACATGAAGCCTACTTCCGTCAACTGCTGGGGGATGTCGACACCACCACTGCGCCCTACGGCGTGCTCGATGTGCGTGGCGGCGATGCAGCAATCCTGCGTTCGGTGCAGGATCTGAGCGACGACCTCAGCGCGCGGGTCCACAGCACCGCAAGGGCCCAGGGCGTACCAACTTCCGTGCTGTTCCACGCGGCATGGGGTTTGGTGGTGGCCGCCACCAGCGGCCGCGACGACGGGATTTTCGGCACCGTGCTTTCCGGACGCTCCCAAGGCACCTCTGGCGCCAACCATGCGCTGGGGATGTTCATCAATACCTTGCCGATGCGTATTCGCCTGCAACAAAACAGCGTGCGCGATATCGTTCAGGATGCCTACCAACAGCTCAGCGGCCTGCTGACTCACGAGCAGGCGCCTCTGGCCCTGGCGCAGCGCTGCAGCGCAGTGGATGCATCGCTGCCGATGTTCACAGTGATCCTCAACTGCCGTCACGGTGATCTGGTGAACACTGCCGGGAAAAACATCGAGGACATGAGTGAGGAGCAGGAAGGTATTCATTTCCTGGGCTCCGAAACCCGTACCAACTACCCGATCGAGATTGCCGTAGCCAATGAGGCCAATGGGTTCTCGCTGACAGCGCAGTCTATCAATGGCATCGACCCGCAGCGGATTGCCGCCTACCTCGGTCAGGCGGTTGCCGAGCTGGTCAACGCCCTTGAGCAGGATCCGGAACGCCTGGCAAGCAGCCTGGAAGTGGTCCCGGAGGACGAGCGGCAACTGCTGCTCAATAACTTCAACGACACCGCCCGTGAATTCGCTCCGGCAGTGCCGATCCATACCTTGTTCGAACACCAGGTCCGCTGCAATCCCGAGGCTGTAGCGCTGGTCTACGAAGACCGCCAATTGAGCTATCGCCAGCTCAACCGCCGCGCCAACCACGTGGCCCGACAGCTGCTGCAACTCGGTGTGCAGCCGGACGAGCGCGTGGCCATCTGCGCCGAACGCAGTCTGGACATGATTGTCGGCCTGCTGGGCGTGCTCAAATCCGGTGCTGCCTACGTGCCGATTGACCCTGCCCACCCGACTGACCGCATGGCCTTCATGCTGCAGGACAGCCAGCCGCGTGCGTTGCTGACCCAGAGCGCGCTCAGTCTGCCGGTCGGCGACACACCGCTGATGCTGCTGGACAGTGCTGAGTCGCTGCGGGCGGCGGATGATCAGGCGTTCGACGCCAATCCGTTGGTAGACGGCCTGACGGCGGAAAACCTGGCCTACGTGATCTACACGTCAGGCTCCACCGGCCAGTCGAAAGGTGTCATGGTCGAGCACCGTTCGGTGTTCAACTTCTGGAACGTGCTGACCCGCACGACCCACCAGCATTGCCCGACACCGGCCACCGTGGCGCTCAACGCCGGGTTCTTCTTCGACATGTCGATCAAAGGCATCTCGCAACTGTTCTCCGGCCACACGCTGGTGATCATCCCGCAACTTATTCGTGCCAACGGCAGCGAACTGCTGGACTTCCTGGAAGCCCATCAAGTTCATGCCTTCGACTCAACACCGTCGCAGCTCGACACCTTGCTCTCGGCCGGTTTGCTGGAACGCAGCAGTTACCAGCCGATCAGCGTGCTGTTGGGTGGCGAGGCGATCAACGCCAGCACCTGGGAAAAGCTGCGTAACTGCCAGACCATCCGCTTCTACAACATGTATGGCCCGACCGAATGCACCGTGGACGCGACCATTGATCTGATCCGCGACCTGGGTGAAAAACCCAGCATCGGCCGGCCTATTGCCAACGTCCAGGTGCATGTTCTGGATGCGCGCGGCGAACCAGCACCACTGGGCGTCGCCGGGGAAATTCATATCGGCGGTAGCGGTGTGGCCCGTGGCTACCTCAACCGTGACGAGCTGAGTGCCGAACGTTTCATCGTTGACCGGTTCTCCAGTATTGCCAACGCCCGCCTTTACAAAACCGGCGACCTGGGTCGCTGGCTGGCTGACGGCACGCTGGAATACATGGGCCGCAACGACTTCCAGGTGAAGGTTCGCGGTTTCCGTATCGAGCTGGGTGAAATCGAAAACGTTCTGCTGGCCGTACCAGGCATCCGCGAGGTAGTGGTGATTGCCCGCAACGACAGCCAGGGTGATTCGGAAAGCCAGCGCCTGGCTGCCTATGTCTGTGGCGAATCGGTGGCGGCCGAGCACTTGCGTAGCGAGCTGCTCAAGCATCTGCCTGAGTACATGGTGCCCAGCGCTTTCGTCCATCTGGACGCCCTGCCGCTGACCTCAAATGGCAAGCTCGACCGCCGAGCGCTGCCGGCCCCCGGTCAGGATGCGTTGGCCAGCAAGGCTTACGAGGCACCGCAAGGTGAAACCGAAGAGGCCATCGCCGAGATATGGAAAGCCCTGCTGAATCTGGATCAGGTCGGGCGCAACGACGGCTTCCTTGAACTGGGCGGCCATTCGTTGCTCGCGGTGCAATTGCTGTCGCGACTGCGACGCAAGCTCGGTACACGCATCACCTTGCGTGAACTGTTCGACGCACCGACCGTGCGTGGCCTGGCCTCATTGGTCAACGCCGCGGCGCCAAGTGAAGCGCAATCGATTCCCAAGGCCAACCGCTCGGGCCGCCTGCCATTGTCCTTCTCTCAGCAACGCCTGTGGTTCCTCGATCACCTGGATCATGCTGCCGGTGCGGCCTATCACCTGCCGATGGCCTTGCGCCTGACTGGGACACTGGACACGGCGGCCTTGCAGGCGACGCTTGATCGTCTGGTTGCACGCCACGAAACCCTGCGCACGCGCTTTGAGTTGGTTGACGGTGAACCGGTGCAGAAGATCGCCCCGGCCGATACCCGCTTTCCACTGTTGCACCAGGATCTGCGCGGCCTTTCCAGTGATGAACGCACGGCGACCCTGACCCGCCTGGGTCAGGAAAATGCCACGCAACTGTTCGACCTGACTCAGGGGCCTATGCTGCGCGGGCATCTGCTACAAGTGACGGATGCCGAGCATGTGCTGCTGATTACGCTGCATCACATCGTCTCTGACGGCTGGTCCAACAGTGTTCTGGCCCAGGAAGTGAGTGTGCTTTACAGCGCCTTCAGTCAAGGCCAGAAGGACCCGCTGCCAGCGCTGCCACTTCAATACGTGGATTACGCCGCCTGGCAGCGGCAATCCCTCGACGGACCTGCGCTGCAAGCCCAGATCGACTTCTGGCGCAAGCACCTGGAAGGCGCGCCAGGCTTGTTGAACCTGCCACTGGACCGTCCGCGTCCGGCCATCCAGAGTTACACCGGCGGGCTCGTCGAATTTATGCTCTCGCCAGAACTGAGTGCTGACTTGCGCGCCTTCAGCCAGGCTCAGGGCAGCACGCTGTTCATGGTCCTGCTGGCGGGCTGGTCGGTGCTCATGAGTCACCTGAGTGGCCAGAATGATGTGGTGGTCGGTACACCTGTCGCCAACCGTCAGCGTCCGGAGCTGGAGCCGATGATCGGCTTCTTCGCCAATACACTGGCATTGCGTGTGGCAACCGGCCGAGAGACGCGTCTGAGCGACATGTTCGGCCGGATCAAGGACCTGACGCTGGCTGCCTACAGTCATCAGGACTTGCCGTTCGAGCAAGTGGTCAGTGCCTTGCAGCCGACCCGCAGCATGAGCCACAGCCCGTTGTTCCAGGTGATGCTGAGCCTGGACAACACACCACCTTCGCTGCTGCAACTACCCGACCTGCAAGTCGAGTCGCTGGACAGCACCCATATCACCACTCAGTTCGACCTTTCGTTGTCGCTGGCAGATACCGGCGAAGGCCTGATCGGTGGCCTGCAATACGCCAGCGACTTGTTCGACATAACGACCGTACAGGCCATTACGCAGCTGTTTACCAGGGTCCTGGAGAATATGGTGACCGACGCACAGCAGTCGATCGGTCAGGTGCTGGATAACACGCCAGCGTTGCCACGTTCGGCTCATTCCGTGGCTGTCGCTGCGACGGTCGAGGAGGAACAGCCTGAGGCCCTCCCTTACGAAGCGCCCGAAGGCGACACCGAGATTGCCCTGGCCAACCTCTGGAAGGAGCTGCTCAAGCTGGACAACGTCAGTCGCCATGACGACTTCTTCAAGCTGGGCGGTATTTCGCTGATGGCGGTGCAGATGGCCTCGCGCTTGCGCAAGGTTCTCGGCAAACCAATCGCCGTCCGCGATCTGTTCATCGAGCCGACCATTGCAGGTTTTGCAAGAACACTGGACGGCCAGGCACGTCCTGGTCAGCACAGCAATCTGGTCCCGGTCCGGCGCACAGGCTCGCAAAAGCCGCTGTTCCTGGTCCACCCGCTGGGCGGCGAAGTGCAATACGTGCGTGATCTGGCCGCTGCAATCGACCCACAGGTGCCGCTCTACGGCTTGGCCGCCAGTGGTCTGGCGGCTGGAGAAACGCCGCTGTTTGAGGTACCGGCCATGGCTGCGCGTTACCTGGCGGCGATTCGCCAGGTGCAACCGAAAGGGCCTTACCGGATCGGCGGCTGGTCTGCAGGTGGTCTGATCGCTTATGAAATGGCCCGCCAACTGCAATCCAGCGGTGAACAGCTGGAGTTCCTCGGCATCATCGACACCTCCGCGCGTCTTGATCAGCAAGCGCAGGAGGCACTGAGCGAAGGTCAATTCCTGATGAGCTGGCTACCCGAGCAGCTCGAACCCGAGGTATTCCAGCAACTCACCGAGCTGGCCAGCACGGATGCCATCGATGAAATGCTGACACTCTGCATGGCACATAGCCTGCTTCCGGAGGAGCTGCCGCAGGACGTCGATGCCAACTTGTTACGCAGCCATCTAGCGGTGGCCTATGCGACCAATATCGCAATCGGTGCCTATGTCAGCCCACCCGCTCCGCTCTCGGTGACGCTGTTTACCGCCAGCGGGGAGGAGCGCAACGATCCGCTGCTGGGGTGGAGTGAGTTGCTTGAGACGCCAGTGAGCGTGACAGCGCTTCCCGGGACCCACGAGACCCTTGTCCGGGCGCCTCATGTCAGCACGCTGGGCCAGGCGATCTCCCGGGCGCTGAACAGGGAGCCGGCTCACAAGACCAGCAGAGAGGAGGTTTCACGTTCGATAACAGCGCCAGCTGAGTAGTGACCGCAGGGTTGCGCAGGATGTCCCGGTATCCCGTGACAGACTTCTCCTGCGCAACCCAGCTTAATTGTAGCCTCTAGCTGAATCGTTTTTTTGAAGACATTCATGCGTGATGCCGGATTCGAGTGATGTTGAGGCGCGAAAGGTTTGAGCATCCAGAGGACGGAATTCACGGTCTGGTCGACAGAATTGCACGCAACTTCTGATCTGCAGGAATGGACATATGAACCGACGAGCGAATGCCAAAGATGAAGTGAAACCGCACATTTATCTGGAACTCGGGAAGCTGGTATCCAGCGTCGGGGATGACATGTTTCTGAGTAACATGCACCAGTTCATCAACACATCGCTGGCCGTCAGCCGGGTCGAGCTGAGCGAGTGGACCGTTGACGACAGTCAATCGGCGGTGACCGATGTGCAATTGCTGGGCTATGCGGGCACTGAGTTGAATCCGCAGATGCAAACGGTGTGTCCGACCCGTGCCAGGCACCGCAACGATCATCCGCTGGTCAAGCGCGTGCTGGAAGCGAACGACGATCTGTTGATCCACTTAAATGCACGGATGAAAAACAACAAGGACACTAGCTTTTCCGGCACCTCCCACCAGTGCAGCCTGGTCTCGCGCAAGGCCAATCGTTGTTGTGTGATCTCACTGCACCGCCCGCAAGCAGACAAAGATTACTCGTTGCAAGAACTGTCATTTTTGAAATACCTCTCGGAAACCTTGTTGCCCCTGTCGGTACGGCACGCCAGTGTCCACCGCCAATACCGCGTGAAAAGCGGAGGAACGCTGACGAGCAGCCTGGCTGCCATGGAGCACACGCAACTGCAGCGCGAGTTCAATGAGCGCTTGAGTGCCTGCGATGTCGTGCTGTCAACGCGGGAAAGGCAAGCCTGCCTGGAGTTCCTGGCTGGCGCCACAGTCCCTGAGATCGCAAAAAAACTCTGCGTCAAGAACAGCTCCATCGAAACCTACCTAAAGCGCTCCGCCGCCAAGCTGGGTATCAGCGGTCGACATGGGCTGGCCAAGTGGATGATAGGAGCATGATGAGCAAATCCCTCAGCCCTTGGCTGGTTGCTGTGCTGTCCTTGAGCGGTTGCTCACTGATTCCGGACTATCAGCGGCCGGCAGCGCCGGTTGCCGCACACTACCCACAGACACCCGCCTACGCTCCAGCACTCTCTGGCCCCATGGCGGCGGACATGGGGTGGCGCGACCTGTTCCGCGACCCGACGCTGCAACAGCTCATCGAGAGCGCTTTACACAATAACCGAGACTTGCGTGTGGCAGCCCTCAACGTCGAGGCCTATCAAGCGCAATATCGCATCCAGCGCGCCGATCTGTTTCCCGCGATCAGCGCCACTGGTAGCGGGACCCGACAGCGCCAGCCCGCCAGCATCACGCAGACCGGCAGCCCGGTCACCAGTGGCAGCTACTCGGCAACGCTGGGTATCAGCGCCTACGAACTGGATTTATTTGGACGCATACGCAGCCTGACCGACCAGGCCTCGCTTACTTATCTGTCCAGCGAAGAGGCCCGGCGCAGCACTCAGTTAAGTCTGGTTGCGAGTGTCGCCACCGCCTACCTGACCTGGCGCGCAGACCAGGAACTGTTGGCCTTGAATCAGGACACGCTGGCTTCCTACGAGAAAAGCTTGAACCTCACCGCTCGCAGCCAGCAAGTCGGCGCCTCTTCATCGTTGGACCTGGCCCAGGCGCGGACCTCGGTGGAAAGCGCACGGGCAAGCCTGGCAACGTTCCAGCGCCAGGTCGCTCAGGATCTCAACAACCTGACTTTGTTGGTGGGTACGACGGTCGCAGACAGCGCGCCAAACCGTCCGCTGGCCTCCGAATGGCTCGCCGAAGTACCGGCTGGCTTGCCTTCTGATCTGCTGCAGCGACGCCCGGACATTCTTGAAGCCGAATACCAGTTGCAGTCTGCCAACGCCAGCATCGGTGCCGCGCGCGCAGCGTTCTTCCCGAGCATCAGCCTGACTGCCAACGCTGGCACATCGAGCACCGAACTGTCCGGCCTGTTTAAAGGTGGCTCGGGAGGCTGGGTGTTTTCACCGCAGATCGACATCCCGATTTTCAACGCCGGCAATCTGCGGGCGAGCCTGGATTATTCGAAGATCCAGAAAGATATCAGTGTCTCAAAGTACGAAAAATCGATCCAGACCGCCTTCCAGGAGGTTTCCGATGGCCTGGCTGCACGCCAGACCTACAAGCGCCAGCTGAAGGCGCAGAGCGATCTGGTACAGGCCAACCAGGAGTATTACCGCCTGGCCGAGCGCCGCTATCGAATTGGCGTCGACAACAGCCTGACGTTTCTCGACGCACAGCGCTCTCTGTTCAGCGCTCAACAAAACCTGATCACCGACCGACTGTCCCAGCTGACCGCCGAAGTCAATCTGTACAAGGCACTGGGCGGCGGCTGGACGGAACGTACATCAAAACCCTTGTGAGGTAATGAAGATGGGCACATTCGAATCTGGAGCACATGTACGCCTTCGCTCGAGCGGCAAAATCATGGTGGTCAAGCACGAATCAACGGTCACTCCTCCCCCGGATACTCTGCTCGTGATGTGTGAGTACCGAGCCAAAAATCGCCTGGTGCAGGGCTTTTATTCGGCCCGGGATCTGATTCCCGCGCGCCGGGAACCGATGCACAATCATGGCTGACAGCAGCCCTGACCTGCGTTGGGGCTATGTGCCAATAGGTGCGACCGGCTTATGAAATACCAAAAGTGATCGTGACCGCGATAGCGATATGACAGCCATCAATCAGGGCGTCTGGCATATCGCGTCGCGAGCGAGCGTCCTGCCCAGCATTTACGACGCAATAGCGTCTCAGGATTTATCTTTCAAGTCCGGATCGTCGGGCAACTCAATAGCGCATGTCAGGTGCGGCTTTATGCCGTTTGCGGCCCAGATGCGTTGAACGCTGGCCGGTGATATGCCAGCGACTCGTGCCATGCTTCGACAGCTCCAGCGAGCCTGATCGGTACGTGGCTTGGTGACTTGCTCAAGGGTCAGTCTCAGCGCTTCAGCCGGCAGGGACGGCTTGCGCCCTCTTCCGGGCAGATCCATCAGACCTTGCAGCCGCAGCTCTTGAAAACGCTTGCACCAGCGCGTGACTGAAACAACGGAGAGACCGGTCAACCAGGCAATCTCGTTACGAGACAGCTTTTGAGCCGCCAGCAAAATCACCAGCGCCCGGCGAGACTCGCGTTGACTGACAGTGGCTGAAGCATTTACGCGCCGACTCAGTTCTCTTTCCTCATCGTCGCTAAGCACGATGTCCTGAGAGTTCATATGACTGCTCCACGCACTGACTGAACACAAACAGACCGTCAGTGTTAGATATGTATTTAAAGTACGGCCTGCGAACGCGTATTGGCAGGTCAGGTGAATAGCGCTGTTGAAGCCACGTTATACAACGCAATAATCGCGAACAGCCCAATCACTAATGACACTAATCTATTGACTCGATTGCTCGACATCAGCGTTGGCAGGCTTCGGCCACACAGAGCGCCCAGTCCGACCCACGCTATGCCCACAGGCAGAACGACCAACGAAAATACCGTCATGAATGAAACATAACTTTCGAACTGCAAGAAGGTGCCGGCGGGTGCTATGAACGTCGCAAAAAAAAGCCCTTTCGGATTGTTTAGTGTTGCCAGAAATAATGCCGATATCGAGATCACAGCGGGCTTTCCGTCTGTGTCCTGATGCGTTGAAAACCATAGTTTCAGAGAAATGTAAAACAGAAAAGCCACTGCCAGGATCTTGGTCATTATCACCACCCACCCATAATTCGCGAGTGCGTCAATGGACATACCCCAGGCGGTAATCTGAATCAGATAGGCCGTCCATTCGGCAGCAATCAACTTCAGTGAATACATACCAAGGCCGCGATTGACCCCGGACTGGAGCAGCAGCGAATTGGTCGGTCCCGGCACCAGCAGCAGCGTGAGCATTGCAATTGCGACGTAATACATGGTCATCACCAACACTCCAGAATAGATGTATTTTTCAACCCCTTTATTTCCCAAAAAAAGGAAAACTACTAATGTGCAGTGCCAGCACCCAGGTGTTCAGGGAAGTTCTAAAGCAAGCATCGACGTTTACGGCCCTCACGACGTGAGGAAAAACGCTCCGCCCAATGAGTCAAGCCAGTCTTAGTCGTGTTCCATTATTGCGTTAACGTCGAATGAAAGGCCTTCAGGACGTTTTTTGTTGCCCGGCACGTCATTGCCATACCGTCACACACCTTGACCGCCCCCAGCCTCCCCAATGACAACCCTGTCTCCAACTTTCAACCCCGAAAGTACTTCAACCCTTACCTGATTATTGATCCCTGACTCTATTTGCTGTGTCCTGACTTCGTTATCCTCGCCCAATACCCGTACGCTGTAAGTCCCGTCTTCCCGACGTTCGCCCAGCGCGCCAACAGGAATCGTCAATACTCCGGTCTTCGCTTCGAGCACTATCCTGACGTTGGCGGTCATGTTGATGTAGAACCGGCCCTGGGGGTTGGGTACGTCGAATAGAGCGTTGTAGAACACGGCCTTTTTGTTTTCGCCTGATCCGCCGGACGAGCTCGCAGCGTCCAGAGGGCCAGGCTCCATGGCGCTCAGGGTGCTGGTATAGCGTGTGTCCGGATCGCCCGGGATGGTGAAGTAAGCCGCAAGCCCGGGCTTGATCTTGACCACGTCGGCTTCGGAAACCTGCGCCTTTACGGTCATTGTGTCGAGTTGCGCCATCTTCAGAATGACCGGTGCGATCTGGTCTGCGATGACCGTCTGGCCCTCCTGGGTGACAATAGCGAGGATCTGACCATCCATGGGTGCCAGGATTCGTGTGTATTCGAGCTTGATACGGGAGGCCTCTTCGTTGATGCGGGCCTTTTGTAACTGCGCGGAGAGCGACGTCAGGTTGGCGCGCTCGTTCTCGAGCTCAAATCGGGCGTTGTCCTGATCCGCTTTAGAAACGGCCATCGTTGAACCCAGCTCTCGATATCTGCGGTAATTCGATTCTGCCAGCGTCAATTTATGAACGGTCGCGTCCCGCTCTGCAGTGAGTTGCTCGACCTTCACAGCGGCCTGTCGCAAAGCGTTTTTTGCTGGCAGCGGGTCGATTACTGCCAATAGCTGATTTTTCCGGGCCTTGTCACCTGGCGCGACTTTCAGTGACTGCAATTGCCCGGAAACCTGAGCCCCTACGTCCACCTGATTACGGCCCTGCAGCACGCCTTGTGCCAGTACGGCGTGTTCGATATCCGTTATTTCCGCTGCGGCGGATAGAAAAACAGGCTCTTCTTCACCGCTAACGCCCTTATAGAAGGCATAGCCAGCCAGCGAGAACGCCAGATCAATCAATACGATCCTTAAAAGGATTTTGCGGAAATTCAATTTCCTGAAAAATCCGAAAATCCTCACTGTATTTCCCGCTCAACAGGAATTATTGATCTCGTCTGGATCAACTGTTCAACACCGAAATAAAGGGCGTACATGAGAATCTCCCCGCGCCACCGCGACTGTTTCGTGCAGCAGCAAACGTCCCTGCAGTCACGTGCTTATGGAAACATCAGGTCGTACGTCCGTCTGTCCCCGCATTCAGGGACATTATTTCGGAGACCACACACAAGTGGGATGTCTCAATTTAAACGTCACTATTTGGCGGCCATATTCGCCTGATTTTCCTGTAGCAGCCATGGCATTTAGAGCATCTTTATTCTGAGACGAAACATCCTATTGCCACTACCGGCCTTGGCAGGCGTTACAGAACCGTGTCGAAAATAGAGCATCTGCCTGTATCGAGCCATTTGTCCCCCCTTTCCCCTACAGACTAGGAATAGTCGCTATGTGTAAATTCTTTAACGCGCTAGTAGTATTGTCCTACAATCTTACATTATGCTAGATGTCAGGCATCGAGAGGGCTGAGCAGTATGTGAGATGAGGTTGCTTTTGGTTTAACTGGAGACTAACGCCATGGGGGCAAATGTGTAATGAAAGCCAATTTACGAATGACGGGTGACCAGTCAGCGTATTTTCTGGAATTGGGAAAACTGATCTCGAGCGTAGGCGATGCAAGATTTGCTTCGAATATGTATCAGATCATCGCGGCCACCGTACCGATCGATTTCCTGGACCTGAGTGAATGGACGATTGACGAGAATGAAGGCAGCATCATCAGCATTCAGCCCCTTGGGCGAGAGTACGCTGAGCAGAAGCCGGTGAATCTGACGGTTTCGCAGGACCACGACATGCTGCTCGCTCGAATGGTCAATGTGGACGACTTCCTGCTCATTCATCTGAAGCCACCCTTTAGTAGTTGCACTGGACCGGCCAGCTCTGGTTCGGCGGGTACCTACCATTGCAGTCTGGTGTCGCGCAAGTCGAACAGACGCTGCGTCATCTCCTTGCACCGCCAACATCACCAACGTGACTTTTCGCTGCACGAATTATCGTTTTTAAAGAATTTTTCAGAGGCCCTGCTGCCACTGTTGGAGCGGCACGCTCAGACCACCCGAACATTGTGCACTGCGCATGCTGACAACGATGCGGTCACCCAGGGCGGGCAGCAGCTTCAGCGCGAGTTCAACGAAAAGCTCAGCCATTCCGAGGTCAGATTGTCACTCCGTGAAAAGGAAATCTGCCTTGGCATACTTGCCGGGGCGACTGTTCCGGAGCTGGCCGACAAGCTTCACGTCAAAAACAGCTCCATCGAGACCTATCTGAAGCGTGCTGCGGCCAAGCTTGGTGTGAAAGGACGACACGGTTTGGTCAAGTGGATGACAGGCGTCGCCCAAATGGCCTGAGTTTTGGCGGATGAGCTTAAAGGTACGCGGTATGACGCATCTCGTGCCAGGTGCTCTGGCGGTATCAACCATGATGGCCAAATGCTGGCATAAGCACGTTGCCGGGGTGGCTTGCAAAGTGGCATCACGTTGCCGGACGCTCCGCGTTCACCTTCCCCGCAGAAAGCCGTCTCCTGCCCAATCGTCTCGCGCAGCCAGTCAATCGGCTAAACCGAGTGAGGCTACGGTTCCGCGAGAAAGAATTAACAAATGATCTGCTGGAAAACCGGCAGACATAAAATAAAAACAAGCGTGCTCTGAAAAATGTCTTTTACTCTGCGCAGCCCATTTGCACTAACGTACCAGATAACGCCTCATTCGCCTGTCTGTTTAAAATCGCCTGGCCCACTACTTTTCTTTTCATTGAGTTTTTTTTATTATAATCTAGACGTGAATTTTGAACCCTGCAGGCTTTCGCCGGTCTTAGGTCATCGGCCAACTTTTTTCGACTTATCTGTGATTAGTATGATTGCCTTAATATAAACACAGTGTTGCACTCCCCCGTACCACCAGCGACCTGTTTTGATACGCTGACAACATGGATATTGATAGGAGTGGACCATCATGCCTATGCCATCGAATGTCTTTGCTACGTTGCTACAGGCCCTGCAGAGGCCCGTCGTGCGCGGTGTATCTTCCTATACAGCTGCCATTACCCAGAGTGATTCGTATTTACCTGCTCTTCCACGGCAATGCCAAGTTCAATAAAAATCGATAAAAAGATCGTTCCAATAAGGTGTATTGATCATGGCAAGTGTTCTCGTTTTCCGTAACACGATTGACTTTTTATTACGGCATGCTCTTCGGCGTCGTTCGCTATGGTTTCAGATTCAGCCTCTGTTCAGTAAGCGTGAACATTATATTAAGGTCTACATACAACCTGTTTGACTGCAGTCTTCGAAAAGACAATGCACTCCTGAACTCATCTGCTGAATCAAGGCTGCGCCTTGGCGTGTCTCTTTTTAAACGGAAAAAGGAATACCGATGAACATGCAACAGCTCTTCCCGCATCTTGGCAAAGTGATCTCCGGTATCGGAAGCCGCCACTTCGCCCGCCTGCTCCATGAGATGATCACGGCCTCGCTCCCCGTGGATGCTACCCATGTCATTCAAGGGCTTACTCGGTCTACGAGCGAAGCGGCCGGCGCTCCCCCCATTGGTGCATTTGGTGGAAATTTGCACCAGGTGCTCAACCAAGGTATCGATAGCAGGCGCCTTGAGCCTGTTCTGCTGAGCCCCACAGAGCTGGCAGATACACGGGTCGATAAATCCATCAGGTTTGAATCGCCGGCCTACAATGCGCAAAAAAATCCAGGTCACCTTCAGGCTCATGCTTCTCGCCCCCAGGTACACCTCGCGTACCCGGGCAAGGGGCAATATGTACTGTCGGTTTATCGAGCCCCCTCTGCCAAGGCATTCACCAGTCAGGAGCGTGCTCAGCTCAAGGACTTATCCTGGGTCGTTTTGCCGATCGTGAAGCAACACATTGCAACCGTGACCCCTACCCTTGTTTCGACAACACCCTCATCTGCCATGAACAGCTTGAAAAACAATGATGCCATGGAAGGCCTGCGCCAGCGTTTCCTCAGTCGCCTTGAGGCATCGGAACTTAGCCTGTCTTCCCGCGAAACCGAAGTCTGCGTAGGGCTGCTGGCGGGTCTCACTGTGCCTCAACTGGCGGACAGGCTTGATCTGAAAGTCAGCACAGTGGAAAGCTACTTCAAGCGCGCAGCGATAAAAATGAGCATCGGTGGTCGTAGTGCACTGCTTCGATGGCTGCATGCCGCACACCGGGTGCAGCGTCCCGTCGCTGTCGAGATGCTTCAGAAGGCGGTCTGAGCGGAGGAGGTTTTTTATTGTTGCATCACTTTCAAAGATTCTCCCATCATGCAGCGGTGCGATCTGTCGACCGGTTGATCCACGCCTCGATTCGCTACCGCTGCGCCATCCGGCATTCGCCAACTATCATCACCGCACCGCTCGACGTATAAAAGTCGAGGGCAAGAACCTCGAACTTATCGTCGCCGCAGCTGGACTCGGCTGCTGATCCCGCCCGACACGACACCTTTCGCCGCCTTTGGGCTTGGGTATGCGTCTGCATAGGCCCCTCATCTTCAAGTCATTCGCGAAACCGTTGCCGATTACGTTTGCAAGCGCTCCCATTCCTTGCGCGCATAAAAAAACCCGCCGAAGCGGGTTGTTTTTTCCATCAATACCATTCCAACATCCTGTCGGTAGCCATCCCGGCAATGGTGATCATCCGTGACCTGTGAAGCGCTTCCTGCGCTTGCAGTTGATGGGTGTAGATTGCTCCTTCGCAGTGGCGCCGTACAGAGTGGATCCACTCCAGCTCGTGTAAGCCTTTCGCCATTCTCCAGATGATCCTGTGCTCTGCCCTCAGTCGCGCTCAAACTCGATCAACACCTTCCCTATATGCTTTGCCGCAGCAAAATAAGCATAGGCCTGGGGTGCATCAGCAAATTTGAACGTCCTGGCAACGACGGTTTCAACCCCATTTGCCTCGATTGCGCGTATGAGGTCGGTAAACATCGCGCGGCTACCATTGGCAATGCCCCTGATGGTTACATTTTTAAGGATGAGGGACAGGTAATCGGGAATCGGAGAGTGCTGCCCTGGAGTCACACCAATGACCGCGATACGTCCGTTGACGGAAGCGGCAGCGATGGATTGCCCCAGGGTGTCCTGGCCTCCGGTTTCGAGGATGATGTCCGCACCGGTGTTATTGGTGAGCGCCATGACTTGCGCAGCCCAGTCAGGGTGTGTTCGATAATTGATGGTGATTTCCGCGCCCATCTGGCGGGCGATGTCCAGTTTTTCGTCACTTGATGAGGTGATTGCCACGCGCGCGCCGTGGAGCCTGGCAAGCTTCAAAGCGGCCAGCGCCACCCCGCCGGTTCCCAGACAAAGGACCAGCTCGCCCGTTTTGACCTTGCACACTTCCATCAGCGCGTTCCAGGCTGTCAGGCCCGCAGATGCCAGCGCGGCAACATCCTGGTCAGCCAGCGAGTCCGGCACGCGAATCAACGCTGCGGCGGGTAATACGACTTTTTCCGCCAGCCAGCCGTCGTGGGTTACACCGACGTCATGGGCAAACACGTCGATTCTGAATGGGCCTTCCAGCCAGTCCGGGAAGTGACCGCAGATAACCCGGTCACCCACTTTGACCTGACTGACGCCCTCGCCTACAGCGATGACCTCGCCCACACCTTCGGAAACCGGAATGCGCTCTGGCTCCTGTCTGGCACCGTAAACGCCATGAAGGATCTGGACATCACGACTGATGAGACTCACCAGACGAGGCGCCACAATGGCTTGCCCCGGTCCGGCAACCGGCTCGGGTCGAGTGGTCGCGGTCAGGGCGTCAAGGCCTTGTTGAGATCCGATCTGAAAAGCTTTCATTAAAATAATCCTTGTATCGTCGGCGCGAAGGGCTGCACATATCACGCCTCGAAAAATACAGTTGTAGCCTGCTCAGAGCTGTGCAGTTACAACCTGACGCCCACACGATACCTGCTTATGGCCGAGCAGCAAGTTCCGCACTGGCATCAGCGCGCCGCTTTTCAATGATCTCCACGCAACCGTCCGTCCGGTTCGATCAACTGTCATCGCCCCTGGACGAGCGATGTCCGCAAGCCCTTAGCCCTGAAACGCTCTGTATTTTCCGCAGCACAGACGACTGCTATTTCAAACGCCAAACCCCCTCCACCCGGTGCGCCAGGCCACGCTCGCCGAGCGACTCGATGTACTTCTTCATGCCTTTCTCTCCGCGCTTTTGCAGCAATCGGGTGGTGCGCGGCAACAGGTTGGGGAACAGCATAGCCAGACTGGATGCCAAGGATTCGCTCGGTTTCGGTGTCCGTTCCAGACACGGTTTGTCGAGCATGAGTAACACCTGACGTGCGACGTCGTCCGGCGATTGTGGCGGTGCAATGAACTGTAAAGCGTTGCCGCCTTCGATCGCTTCCTTGCGCAGCATTTGGGTGTCTGTCGCGGTTGGCAGGATGGAACCGACCTTGATGCCCTTCTCGGCCAGATCCAGTCCGATCGAGAGCATTGCGCCGCGCAGTCCGAACTTGCTGGCGCAGTAGATCGGTGATTCGGGCGTGGGAAATAGGCCCCCCAGTGAAACAGTGGATATGATCCGGGCGTCGCTCGATCGCTTGAGCAACGGAATGGCCATGCGAGTCA
The DNA here is from genome assembly GCF_020917325.1 of Pseudomonas savastanoi. Taxonomy (NCBI): domain Bacteria; kingdom Pseudomonadati; phylum Pseudomonadota; class Gammaproteobacteria; order Pseudomonadales; family Pseudomonadaceae; genus Pseudomonas; species Pseudomonas savastanoi. The sequence goes on along the minus strand of NZ_CP076652.1, from coordinate 2,955,128 downwards.
GGATCAGCGGTGCGACGAGATTGATGTTGAGCTCTCGACTGATGCTTTCCACCGAGCGTGTATCAAACGCTTCGACTACTGCAATGGCGGCATTGTTGATCAACACGTCAAGTCGGCCAAACTCTGACTCTATGTAGGTCATCAAGCCTGCCAGGCTTTCTTGGTCGGTCAGATCAACTACATAGGGAAAAGCATCTTCGCCGAGGTTTTCAGCCAACATGCGCAGCTGCTTTTCGTCGATGTCCGCCAGTATCAGTTGCATGCCCCTGCGGATCAGCTGGGCGCAGATCGCCTGGCCAATGCCGCCGGCCGCGCCGGTAATCAGAACCACCGTTTTCATAAGCACGTCTCCTGAATGGCGACCTTCTGTTGCATTGGCGCAGCAATATAGCCAGCACCTTTACGCAGGCTTTTGTAATAGCCCTCTTCGACCGCAGGCCAGCCTAGGCTGTGAAACAGCTTGCGCAGGTATTTCTTGAGCGCATGCGCCTCCAGGTACACCTCGTGGCGTTGGGATTTGACGAACTTGATTCCCCCGGAAAGATCCGGGTCGTCGGTAGCAATCAACTGATCGAAATGACTGGCCTGGACTTTCTGATGCAATTGGTCACGCAAGTAACAAGCGACAGCATGCGCCTCGCTATCAAACAGCTTATAGGCGCTCGAGTTGGTCTCGACGTACCCGATGCCGAACAGGTTGTGATGCTCACGACTGAAAATAGACAGGTACAACCGGGGCCGACCGCCCTGCCACTCGAAATATTTCGCGGCATAGGGGCAGCTCCATTTATACCCGGTGGCATAGAGCACCAGATCGAGCGGCTCACGCGTGCCGTCTTTGAACACCACGTGCTGACCCTCGTAGTGGGACACGTCCGGCTTTACCTGAATATCGCCGTGCTGCAGGTAGTGCAGCAACTGGGTATTGAGCAACGGGTGGCTTTCAAAGAGCTTGTGGTCCGGTCTGGGCAAGCCAAAGCGCCGGGTATCACCATTGATGACCCGCAAAATCGTCTGGAAAACCGGGCGCGCCAGCCACATTGGCAGTTGCGGTCCCTTTTCACCGAATTCATCAACCGGCATTCCGAACAGATGTTTGGGAATGAGGTGGTAGCCGCGACGCATGCTGATAAAGGCTTTATCGGCATGTTTGGCCGCATCGCAGGCAATATCGGCACCGGAGTTGCCCGCACCGATGACCATTACCCGCTTGCCCTTGAATTCGTCGGGGTTCTTGTACGTTACCGAGTGCCGAACGGTGCCTTCAAACTGGCCTTTCACTTCGGGCATGTTCGGGTCCCAGTTACAGCCGGTGGCACACACCACCGCGCGATAGCGGCGTCGTTCACCGTTGGCCAGCGTGACTAGCCAGCGTCCATCCTGTTCTTTTTCTACGTCTTTGACCGCAGTGTTGAAACGGATCCTGTCGTACAGATCGAACGCCATCGCAAAAGAGCGAACGTACTCGAAAATCTGTCGATTGCTCGGATAATCGGGAAAGTGCGCGGGCATGGGATAGTCGATAAACCCTGACTGATCGCGAGAGGAGATAAAGTGCGCCGATTGGTACATCGGGGTTCCGGGATTATTGATATCCCATACGCCTCCCACTTCGCTGTGTCGCTCGAACTGCTCGTAATCGAGGCCTTGGCGCTTGAGCGCCCTCGCCATGCACAGCCCGCCAGGGCCGCTTCCGATAATGCACACCGCGTCGGCGCAATCGTGGATCTTGTTGTTGTCGTGGCTCACTTTGTATTCCTCGGGTTCAACAGCGAGAACCCTAAGTTAGCCAAGGAGACACGGAGCATGCAGGGGGCCAATGGACGTAAAAGGGGGTGGTAACGGACTTGTTCGGCTGCCTGATCGGGTCGATGATTAATTTAACGATTCAAGGGGTGTTTTGGCTGCTTTTTCAGGCATGCTGTGATTCGATAAAACAATAAAACCTGTTTGTAAAAGGTCCGGATCAACATGAAACTCATTGCTGACCCACTGTTCTCTGAAGCCTCGGCTCCGCCGCAGGTATCGCGCATGCTCCTGCAATATGCGACCGAACGTGGCGTCGATGCCGAGTGGCTATGCCGTGGCCTGGGTTTTGCCCCTGATGACCTGAAAAAGCCCGGCTATCTTCTGTCGCATCGGCAAAGCAACCTGCTGGTACGCCGGACAATCACGGTGCTGGGTGATGACGGCTTGGGTCTGTCGGTCGGCGAGCGCCAGACAGCAGTGTCATGGGGCATTGTCGGACTGGGTATGCAGGCCAGTCCCACGCTGGGTGACGCGCTGGATCTGGCTCTCCGTTATCAGAAACATGCCGGTGCCCTGCTCCGCCATCGAATGGAGCTTCATGAAGGTCGCTGCCTGACCTACATGGTGCCGCAGTTCTTTGACCCTGACGTGATCAGCTTTTATCTGGAAGAGGCATTCGCCAGCGCGATGGCCATCGCCCGACATCTGACTGGGCATCATGAGATGCTCCCCAGCCGCATCGAGCTTGAGTATCCAGAGCCTGCGCACCGGCAACGATACAGCGAAATATTCCGCTGCCCGGTGGTATTTGCCGGTGCTCACAACCTGATCGAATTCGATGCCCGGTGGCTGGACATTCCATTGTTGACGCGCGATGACTTCGTGGCTGCAGAAGTGGCAGAGTTGCTGGACAGTGCAAACTGGGAAGATAAAGGCACGTCAGATCTTGTCGAAACCGTTCAACGGGAAATACGCAAGCGTCTCTGCGCTCCGCCGTCACTCAATGACCTTGCGCAACAGCTCAATATCGGCGAACGCACCTTAAGGCGTCGTCTTGACGAGGCGGGCCAATCCTATCAGGGCGTTATCGACTCGCTACGCAGGGCCAGGGCATTGTCACTCCTGAGCCACCGTGAAACGAAATTGATCGACGTTGCGACTGAAACCGGCTTCAGCGATATTCGTGATTTCCGTCGAGCGTTCAAACGCTGGACCGGGGTAACGCCCCGCGAGGCCAGATACGAAATTCAACAATTTCGAAAAGACATCCAGCGCCTGTCAACTTCCTGAGTTTTCATGTACTCGCTAGAACATACGTGATCATCGAACGTCCGCTGCCGCCCCCTTTTGTGTCCGCTCAACCCCTGATCGTTCTGTGACCGGTTGTTTATCGTAGCTCTCTGCTCTCCATAAATAATCAAACAAGAGATGGGCCGCGATGACAGAACGAGTGCTTGTTACCGGGGGTGGCGGTTTTGTGGAAATAGCTGGCATTGTGCGCCGTTTGCATCGACGCCCCTGGTTATTGCCGCGCTACCGCATTCCCAACGCTATTGTCAGGTTGATTGGTCCATTCTTCGGGCTCACTCAGGATTATCTGAGCAAGCACCTTGGCATTCGCTTTGTGGTGGATAACCAGCGCAGCCTGAATGATCTGGGCATCAAATATAGATCCATCACGGAAACGCTGACAGATCATTACCGTTGCTGGGATATGCAGCGTCAGCTCAACAGCCAGGCGAATGAGAAGCTTCGGTCGTGACTTTCAAGTTGCTGTACTTCTCGTAACGGCACTTAACGGAATGGAACGTGCATAGACCTCGCTTACCAGGTTTCACCCGAGGTCTCCCCATGCGCCATCTCGATACCGATTGCCTTGCTGCTTTTGTTGCTGTCATCGATTGCGGCGGGTTCACCACTGCCGGTGAGCGTATCGGCAAGACCCAGGCAGCTGTCAGCCTTATGCTGGGGCGGCTGGAGGCCCGGGTCGGGCGCAAGCTGTTGGAGCGGTCTCGCCGTGGCGTTACGCTGACGGAGCATGGTGAACGGCTGATCGGCTACGCCAGGCGTATCCAGATGCTCGAAGACGAGGCGCTTGCCGCACTCGATTGCGGGCAGGAAGCCACTCGCGTTCGTATAGGCATGCCGGATGACTATCTTGAGTCGCTGGGCTGCGAGCTCATGCAGGCGTTCACCCTGCGCCATCCGCATCTGCAGGTAGAAATCATCTGTGATTTTTCTTCTCGCCTGGAGTCCATGATTACCGAAGGTAGCATCGACCTGGCGATCATCACCCGCTCCGGTACCAAGGTGCAGGGTGAGTTACTTAGGTGCGAACCGATGTTGTGGTGCGCAGCGCCGGGGCATTTTCCCGAGCAGCAGAAGGTTTTGCCGTTGTCGTTATTTACCGAAAGCTGCCGGGCGCGTCCGCAGATCATTGAGGCGCTGGATCTGTTGGGTACGCCCTGGCGGGTGGTCAGTTCTTCATCTCATCTACCGGGAGTCATGCATTCGGTTCGTCTAGGCAACTCGGTGACGGTATTGCCCGCTTCAGTTGTTCCATCTGGCTGGCGCATCCTGAAATCCGAGCAGTTGCCCCGGCTGCCGAGCATCGAACTGGAGCTGCTGGTGCCCGAACATGCCCTGTTGAATACCCGCCGCCTGGCGCATTTCGTCCGTGATTGCTTTCAGGCCGAAAGCCGTTCTGAAAGCGAGTCTCAAAGCGAGGCGATTGCAGCTTTGTAGCCTTCAAGCACCGCTTGCAGCGCTTTTTCCTGATGCGCAAAGGTCAGGTAAGTTCGGCCAAAGGCAAACGGCATGCTCATGACCCGTTCGCGGCGCAGCGCCTTGTGCAGCGCGAGCGTCCACGCGCTGTCAGCCACGTGCGCCGCATCAGCGTAGGTTCTGGGTGGCGTCGCCGAGGGCCATAACGTGAACACTGACCCGTAACCCGTACTGCTCACGGCCATGCCTTTGCTGGCAAAGGCCGCGACCAGTTGGGCGCGCAGCTGGTCACCGCGTGTCAGCAGTGCGGCATAGTTGGCGGTCGCCAGTTGCTTGAGGGTTGCCAGTACTGCAGCGCACGCTGGCGGCGCTCCGCTGTAGGTGCCGGCGCGTACGATTTTTCCCTGCTCGAAAAGCCCCATGTATTCGGGTTTGCCAACCAGCGCGGCGACCGGAATACCACTGCCGATTGCCTTGCCGACCGTGGCCAGATCAGGCTCGGCACCCAGCAGCGTGCCGGTCAGCCCTGGACACAGGCGCAACCCCATCAACACTTCATCCAGGATAACCAGTGCGCCATTACGGTGAGCCAGATCGCTGAGGTGCTTTAAATAGCCCGGCGCAGGCTCAATGCAGCCCGCGTTGGCCAACACGGGTTCCACCACCAGGGCCGCGATGTCGCTGTAATCGCGAAACAGTTGTTCGGCATCCTCAAAATCGTTGTAGCGCAACAGCAGCATGCCATCACGTTCAGGCCGGGTTGTGCCGCTCATCAAGGCCGAGGCCTGCCCCGCATTGCCAAAGGCTACCGAGTCGTACCAGCCATCATAGCCGGCAGCGAACTTTACAATGCGCTGGCGACCCGTCGCCACGCGCGCGGTGCGGCAGGCCAGGTGCACGGCTTCGCTGCCAGTGTTGAGGAATATCACCTGGCTGAGATCGCCGGTGAATGTCGCCAATGCGGCAGCAGCGGCCTCCTCGTCCGCGTGGGCAAAGGAAGGCATCGGGCCGTTGAGCATTGCTGCACTGGCCGCGGCCATGACCTCCACCTGAGCATGGCCAAGCATGGTTGCACCAAAACCCATTGCGGTATCCACGTAACGCACGCCCTTGCTGTCCCACAGCCACGGCCCGTTAGAGCGTGCGACATTGAAAGCCTGGCCGTCAATTTCGGGCAAAGCGCGGCCGCCGCTGGAAATTCCACCGATCAAATGTTTCATCTTTATTCTCAGGAAATGGGAGGTATCAATAGCCCATGACGCGGGGCAACCATTGGGTCAGATTCGGGAAAAACACCAGCAAGGCGATGGCAAACGCCGTGGCGATCCAGAACGGTATCAATCGTCGTGAGACGGAGCCGATATCAATACGCCCGACATTGCACACCACAAAGATGTTGGTGCCGATAGGCGGAGTGAACAGCCCCCAGCCCAGGGTCATGGTGAAGATCAGACCGATCTGGTAGGGCTCGAAACCTGCCGCCTTGGCAACGGGCACCAGAATGGGCGCGAGGATGATCATGGCCGGGCCGAGGTCAAGCCAGAAACCGACGACCTTGAGCACCAGAATCACCAGCAATATGGTGACCAGCGGGCCGGTATGCAGGCCGACAATCCAGGTGGCCACTGTATGGGGCACCAGTTCGAAGGTCAGGATCCAGCCAAACGGCATGGCCACGGCCATGATGATCATTACCGAGCCGGTGGTGGTCACCGCTTCGGTCACGGCCGGGAACAGATCGCGCCAGCCCAGTTGTCGATAGACAATGGTGCCGACGAACAGCGCATAGAGTACCGACAGCGACGCTGCTTCGGTGGCCGTGGCAAAGCCGGTCACTATCGCCCCGAGCACCATGAACGGCATCAGCAATGCAGGCAGCGCACCACCGGTGTCACGCAGGAACAGGCCCCAGTCCATCTTGCCTTCGGCTTTTGGAAAGCCCTCGCGAACCCCGACTATGTAGGCGGTCATCATAAAGACTGCGGCGAGCATCAGGCCAGGGATCACGCCGGCCATGAACAGACCACCGATGGACGTATTGGTCAGCACGCCGAACATGATCAGGATGACGCTCGGCGGTACGATAATGCCCAGCGTTCCGGAGGCTGCGGTAACAGCGGCGGCGAATGCACGTGGGTAGCCGCGTGCTTCCATCACTGGAATCATGACCTTGGCAACGGTACCGGTATCGGCTGTGGCTGATCCGGTCAGACCGCCATAGACGAACGCAGTGGCCACGTTCACCAGCCCCAGTCCGCCGCGCAAGCGCCCGAAACAGTGCTCCGCAACGCGCATGATGCGCAGCGTCAGGCCTCCACGGTTCATCAACTCTCCGGCCAGCAGAAACAATGGAATAGAGGCCAGGGTGGATGAGTCCGCGCCGCGCAGTGTCTGCTGGGCGAGCCAGGCCAGCGGCATGTGCAGATCACCCCACAGCAGGGCCGCGATACTGCCACCGGCCATCGCCCAGACGACGGGCAAGCCCGCCATCAGCAAACAGAAAAACGCCAGAAAAAGGATCAGCACGGTCATGGGCGTACCCCGTTGCGAATCAGGCGTGTCAGACGAACCACAGCCAGTAGCGCAAGCATCGCGGCGGCGCTGATCAACGCCAGTGAACTCAGCCCCGCGGGCCAGCGCAGCACCGGGGTCGGCATCCAGCCAGTGCGTGAAATGAACGCCACACCGCTGCTCAGCAGCCATGCGCTGATCCCCAGCAGGGCCAGGCTGGCAAAGGCATCCAGCGCCTTTTGCAGAGAGACTGGCAGCATGCTCACCAGCCCCTGGAATCGCACGTTCTCGTGCCTGATTTCAGCGATCACCGCGCCAATGAACGTCACCCAGATAAAACCGATGGTGGCGATCTCGAACGACCATTCGAAGCCATGCAGATTCAGGTAACGCGAGAGGACGCCCGCCAGAATGGACAGAAAGGTCACGGCGAACATCAGCGAGCCGAATACAGCAAGGCAGCGTTCAGCCAGGCTGCTGGGTGGTTGGTCGGGATGCGGGCTGATAGACATGGCGTCACTCGCCTTGCGCGTCGTGCCGCAGCTGGCTGACGAAGTCTTCGCCCCAGACCTTGCCGAACTGGGCATACACCGGGTTGCTCAACTCGCGGAATGGGCGCGGGTTGACGTCATTGAACTTCACGCCTTTGTCCTGCATTTCCTGCTGAATCTTGCTGTACACCGCTTCCAGCTGCGAGCGATACCAGGCTGTGGTGTCTACCACGGCCTTGTCGAGAGCAGCCCGATCAGTTGCGCTCAGGCTTTCATACTTGTCCTTGTTGATGAACCAGAAGTTAGCCGACCACACGTAGTTCGAGAGCGAGACATATTTGGCGACCTCATACCACTTCTGGTCGTAAAAATCGCGCAGCTCGGGCTCCACACCGTCCACTACACCCGATTGCAGCGAGGTATAAACCTCGCCAAACGGAATCGACTGCCCCAGTCCGCCCAGTTGCTTGATAGTTGCCAGGATCACGGGGTTAGGCGGCGTGCGTATTTTCAGGCCACTGAGGTCTGCGGGCTGAATTATCGGGTGTTTGCTGTTGGCGAACTGGCGAAAGCCAGAGTCCAGCGCCGAGAGCATGACGAAGCCATGGTCCTGGCCCATGCTGAGGAATTTCTTGCCGGCTGCGCTATCGAGGTAGGCATGCACGGCGACCGAATCTTCGAACAGAAATGGCAGCGACAGCGCATTCAGGCGTGGATCAATGCCGTCAGTCGAGCCGCCCAGGCCAATGTCGATGGCTCCTGCGCCGACCGAATCGACAATAGGCGCTTCGTCACCCAATTGCCCGTCGGGATAGACCTGTACGTTCAATTCGCCTTTCGTCTCGGCGCTGACCTCGGCAGCAAAACGTGTCATTGCCTGATTGATCAGGCTGCTGGAGCTTGAGGCATGGGCTAAACGTAACGTCTGGCCCGCCATTGCGGCATTTGCACCGATCAGCAAAGCCAGCCCGGTCAAGGCTCCGAGAACAGCGTTTAGACGAGATGGGAATCTGAGCATGGCGGCGAACCCTACGTTGAATAGCGTTGCAGCCATTAACCATGAGTGCGGACCGTAGCGTCAATTGAGAGATGGCTTTTTGCGATTAGGATGCTTAATGCATCTATACATTTATTTATGGATGCCACTTCCTGCCATTCCAACGTTCTCAGTCAATGCGCCAGGCCCTGAAAATCCGCGTCATGAGGGGATCATCGCGAGCAAAGCCGGGCCCGCAGCCGAAAGCGGCCCCAACCACGTTTCCAGTATCGGGTGTTGCTTCATCCGCTTATGAATCAAGTGAGGAAAACCCCAGTCAACTGACTCGGAACCCATCGGTCGACGCCTCGAGAGGCGAGCCGTTACTATCGGCGGATGACTAAAGGAGCGCTTTGATGTTTCACGTTATGTTCAGCCTGCCCTGCCTGTACGTTATCGCCAGGTTCTTGTGGCCAATGCCGTGGGCGCTATCAACCAGAATTGCCGTTGCTCTGCTGCTTGTTCTAGCCTCGCAATATCACCTGTATTGCCGGTTTTCCTCCGGAAGCGTGTTCTCGCCGGAATTTCCACGCGACCTTGTGATGCTGTTCAACTGGGCATTCGGCGCGATCCTGTTGCTTGCGGTGTTGCAAATCATCGTCGATATCGGAACGTTGCTGACGATGTTGCTGCGCCGAAAAATACTGACCATTCCGGCCAATCTGCGCTACGTCATCGGTGTGGCGGCCCTGGTGCTGGCGGCAATCGGCGTGCAGCAGGCCGTGCGCGTGCCACCTGTGAAAGATATCCAGATCGCGATCAAAAACCTGCCTGTGCAATTCGAGGGCTACAAGGTATTGCAGCTGACTGACATGCATATCAGTCGCCTGTTTGACGCGCCGTGGACACAGGCGGTGGTGCAGCAGTCGAATGCGCTGGGAGTGGATCTGATCGTCATCACCGGCGACCTGATCGATGGCTCGCTCAGCGACCGAAAGCAGGATGTCGAGGCTTTACGCGATTTACGGGCACCGGACGGCGTGTATGTCATACCCGGTAATCATGAGTACTTTTTCGACAACCAGACGTGGATGCAGCACTTTGTCTCGCTGGGGATGGTGCCACTCGCCAACAGCCACACCCTGATCGAGCGCGACGGCGCACGGATCGCTTTGGCCGGGGTCACCGATGTGACCGCACCAAAGACCGGCTTCCCCGCGCCAGACGTTGAAAAAGCCATAGCAGGCATCGCAAAAGACACCCCGATCATCCTGCTCGACCATCAACCCAGAAACGCGCGAGAAACTGCGGCTAAAGGCGTTGCTGTACAACTTTCCGGCCATACCCATGGCGGAATGATCTTCGGTCTTCACCGCCTGCTGGCCCTGGCCAACGGGGGATTTGTGTCGGGACTTTATGATGTCGGCGGGATGCAGCTGTACGTCAACAACGGCACCGCACTCTGGCCCGGATTTGCCATTCGTCTTGGCCAGCCTTCGGAGTTGACCCGGATTACGCTTCGGCGGGCGATGTAGCTTGCCATTAGTGGGGCGCCATATCCCGTGCGCCCAACGTTCGCGCTACCCGGCAATGGCTCGCGCCCTTACCGGCCCGTCGGGCTCGGCCATTGCCAGCAACGCTGTCACCTGGGCCAAAGGCAAGGGCCGTCCGAACAAGTAACCTTGAGCAAATCGCACTCATGGGAGGCTAACCAGTCTGCCAGCCCCTCTTGCTCAACTCCCTCGGCGGTGATTTTCATGCGCAGACTTTTACCCAGAGCGAGGATGGCCTTGACCATCTCATTCTGGTTCTCAAGAGTCGTATCAAAGAACGATCTATCGATTTTTATCTTGTCGATGGCCAGTTTGGTCAAATGATAAAGCCCTGAATAGCCCGTACCGAAATCGTCCAGCGCTACGCTCACACCCATAGCGCGCAAGCGCTCCAGGTTCAGGCGTGCACTGTCGACATTGGCCACAAGGGCATTTTCCGTCACTTCCACTTCCAGCCGTCTCAGTGGGAATTTACCTTCGCTGGCCACGTGCGCCAACCAGTCGGGAAAATCGACACTTTCGATCATCAATGAAGTGACGTTGATGGCCAGCGTAAAATCGCTCGGCCAGTCACGCGCCTGATCGAAGGCCTGAAGCAGGAGACTTTCAGTGAGCTGCTTGATTAGCCCCAGCTGTTCTGCCACGGGTATGAAGTCAAGCGGCATGATAATTCCGCGCTCGGGGTGCAGCCATCGCGCCAATAGTTCGACCCCCGCGAGGCGTTGCTCCGGAAGATTGACAATAGGCTGATAGAACGGCGGGATATTTTTTTCCTCAATAGCCTGTCTCAATTCCTGCGCGAACAACTCCTGTTGGCGTTGTTCGCGCTCGAAACTGACTTCATAAAAGTTAAACGTGGCGCGGCCGCCGTTCTTGCCTCTGTACATGGCGCTGTCGGCATGCTGCAGCAGGATGTCGGCATCCGAACCGTCCAACGGCGCAATTGCAATGCCCAAGGTCGCACTAAGCGCTAAACGCGGAAAATTCGCACTGGACTCTGCGATTTTAGCCAACACACTTTCAGCCAGCGTTGCCAGTTCAACCTGACTGAAGTCACCACTGACCGCCAGACCGAACTCGTCCCCGCCGAGTCGAGCTACGGAAGCCTGCCACCCTATTGTCGCGTCTCGCAGACTTTCCGCAACGGCGCAAATCGCCGCGTCTCCCACTGCATGCCCGTGGGTGTCGTTGATCAGCTTGAATTTATCCAGATCGATCAGGAAAACGGCGGTTTGCGAAGATGGCTGCTCCAGGCGCGCAACCAGCTGCTCGTGAAACACGCGCCGATTGAGCAGGCCAGACAAAGGATCGTGACGGGCCAGAGAGTCGCTGAGCGCCTGCGACTTCAGCAAGTCGTTGTAGCTGTCTTGCAAGCGTTGCATCAGGCGCTTCAAAAGAATGAACGGTACGACCATCGACAGCAACGCAAACCCGGTCGACGTCAATACAAAACGCCAACGCTCGGCATCTTCGAAGTCTTGATCATACGGCAAGTTCATGGCGTACATAGCGAAGGACTCAAGCTTGAATTCCCACGCTATGGCCAACAAAAAAATAGAAAACAGGTAAAGCCACAACAGGGTGTAAAGGTATTTACGAACCATGTGCGGACTGCGAATGAATGACATGAACGCTACGCTCGAATGACGGCAGGTGTACGACTGCAGGCAGTTCAGCGGTCGCCAGACTTCACGCTTACCGGCATTCGCTAAGCCCTATTGCCCCTTGCCAGGATGATGACCGGGAACACTACCGGGCTCGATAGTGTTCCGCCGTTTGCAACTAACTCGAGCGCTGATCGACAAACCGACTGACGGCTCGAACTACTGTGTTGGCGCCTTGCTGGATTTCCTGCATGACACGATCTGCATCGTTAGCCAGCACCAGCGCCTCGGAAGCCTGCTCGGTACTGCGCACAATCACGCCCACGGCATCTGAAGCAAGGCTCTGATTGGTCTTCACGACGTTTACGATTTCTTCTGCCGCTTTGGTCGTGCGTGAGGCCAACTGGCGTACCTCATCGGCCACCACCGCGAACCCCCTGCCCTGTTCGCCCGCCCTCGCGGCTTCAATAGCTGCGTTCAGTGCGAGCAAATTGGTTTGCTCGGCGATTCCACTGATGGTTTTTATGATCGTTCCAATGACCTGACTTTGAGAGTCCAGCGCCTCAATGCCTCGCGTAGCCTCTTCCATCGAAATTGTCAGTTGGCCCAGCATCTGCAGGGTGTCTTTGATGACTTTTCGGCCTTGCTGTGCACTGCCGTCGGTATCGATAGATGTTTGATAGGCCATCTCCGACGCTTCAGCGACAGCTTTCTCACGCTCAACCTGTTCAGTAATCACCGTCGCAAACTTGGCGATTTTATAGAGCTTGCCATTGGCGTCGGTAATCGGGTTATAGGACGCTTCCAGCCATACATCACGACCGGACTTGTCGACGCGCCGGAAACGGTCAACGATAAATTCACCCCGACGCAGCCTTTCCCAAAACAGCGTATAGGCGTCGGAGGAAGACTCTTCAGGCAAACAAAACATTTTGTGATGTTTTCCCTTTATCTGATGTAACTCGTAACCCATTGCTTTCAGAAAGTTGTCATTGGCTGTAATGACTATTCCATCGAGGGTGAAGTCAATAACAGCGGTGGACCGTTGCAGCGCGTTCACGAGAGCTTCGTTCTCGCGAGAGGCTTCAATGGTGCGCGTCAAAACGCTTGAGTACAGCGTGATCTGCTCCACACCGCCGGTTTCGTTCTTAAAGGGAACGACCACGGTTCTCAACCACACCCTGGCCCCTGTTTTGCTGACCAGGCGCAAGGTGCCGCTGAAATGTTTGCCGTCCCGAATAGCCGCCAGGGCGCGCTTCTGGTGAACATCACCGCTCAGTTCTGGCGGGCTCAGTTCAGAAAGACTGCGCCCGGCAATCTCGGCTTGTGCATAGCTCAGCTCTGTCTCGAACAAGGCATTGACTGACTGCACTTTGCCCGCCCCGTCCAGAACGGCGGCAACTGTCTCCAGATTCAGAATTTGCCCTGCTTGTTCAAGCATGGCGAGGCGGCGCTCCAATGCCTTGTTGGTTTTTTTCAACTGAGAGTTAAACATTGCGGCTATCCGGGACAGTTTGGGCTTGCCACCTTCATCGGTCATAGAAGCGAAATCTTTAGCGCCCTCGTCAACTAAACGCCGGAAAATCCTGATATAAATTCTGAAGTCTGATTTGGGATCCAGATTGCCGTTTTAGTCGTACGATAACGGTTAATACATGACGATTAATTGTAAGTTTGCACGGAATTAATTTGTAAGCTGGCTGTCTGCCAGCTACCCACCTGAATAATAGCTGAACAACACGCTGATGGCGTCTGTGTATAGTCATGCAGAACGCTGGAAAGGAGTTTTATTCATGTCAGAACCGCGCATTCGTGCCCTCGCTCTTTGCGTTTTTCACCATCACGGAAAAATACTGGTCAACGAATTTCACGACGCGGTCGCAAAGCGAACGCTTTTTCGCCCTATTGGCGGAGGCATTGAATTTGGCGAACGGAGTATCGATGCCGTGGTCCGGGAAGTGTATGAAGAACTGGGCTTTTCGATCAGCAACGTTCGGTTGATTGGCACGTTGGAGAGCATTTTTACCTACGCGGGCAAGCGAGGGCACGAGATCGTGCAGGTCTACGATGCAATATTTGACGACGCAGAAATCTATAAGAAGCCTTGGCTGGATGGCCTTGAAAGCGACGGGGCAACTTTCAAGGCCGCGTGGCATTCTGGTTCCAGTTTTACCCGCGAATCTACGCTTGTACCTGAAGGGCTGTTTGATCTACTCAAGAATGCGTCTCTGCTGGATTAATGTGCTAACCGGCAGCAGGTGCTTCATCCCTGTCCAGTCGTCGCAAAAACTCCTCCCGTTTCTCATGGTCCGCTTGTTCCTTGGCCAGCAACCCAGGCAACAACTCACTCGCCTGCTGCGCACTCAGGATGAACACTCCGTCGTCATCGCCAATGGCAATGTCTCCCGGATTAATGACAACCCCACCGATATTGATCGGCCCATTGAGTTCACCACGTTCCCCCAGACTTCGCGTGGTCACCGCACTGATACCTCGGCTGAATACCGGCAGACGATGTTCGCGTAAGGCGGCGATGTCGGTAACCGCACCTGATATGACTACGCCGGCCAGGCCCTTGATGAGCGCGGCCAAGGTACGCAGTTCGCCCCAGCAGGCGCAATGATCGTCACCGACGCATTCAATGACCAGCACGTCGCCAGGCAGACTGTTAAGCAATGCATCGCGCAGGATGCTGCCGTCGGGCAGCTCTACTTTGACTGTAACCACGTTGCCGACCAGTCGAGCGCCGTCGAACAGCGGTCTGATCCCTGGCAGATAGCCGCTGTCGGTCAGGTGGCCGATGGTGGAGGCGGCAATGCCCCGGTATTGCTCTATCACGGCGTCGCTGAGCTGTTGCTGGCGGTGTGCAATGTGCTTGTTCATCGACATTTTTTTGGCCTCAATAACGGGCAGGTCGAGCAATACTCGACGGGGTTGCTGGCGTCGTAATAGAAGCAGCAGGTGCGTCGAAAACGGATGCTTTTGCCCTCGGCTTCCAGCAAAACCGGTGGGCGGCGGAAGTGTTTCAGCGGGTTGTAGTTCAGGCCGAACAGTGCCGGGTCGGCCTGATTCAGCAGCCAGTCGAAATCGGCTTCATAGCGCTGTCGAATCGCCGGGTCTTCAACCTTTTCCATACGTTTGTCGTACAGCGAATAGACACGTACGGCGGTGTTTTCCCAAAGGATTCGCCGGGAAATGCCAGTGATACGGTTGAAGGTCTCCCACAGCGGCTGCAACAGGTCGCGGAACAAGGTGCCGACAATCACCTCACGCCACACCTCGCGGGTGCCCTGTTCATAACCCACAGGTGTTAAGTCGTCCAAGGGCATTGAGGAGGTCCACAGGCCGTCATCGTGTGCGTATTCGATCACGCTATTGTCCAGCGACAGGATCAAGCCCTTGTCGTAGACCGACATGGCGTACAGGCAGGCACCGGTGCTCAGGAAGGAAAAGCGCTTGGCCAGCAGCGACGCGGTGATCGCCTGCGTCGGAGAGCCGATGACCGGCCCCAATGCTGCAAGCAATTGTTCGCACACGTTGTCGTCCAGCAAGGCGCGGGCTGGCAACGAGCGGGTATCGCGGTCAACTGCGTGTTTGAGGCGCAATGCCCCGGACAGCAGTGCCCATTCGGGTTCGCTGAAAGCCTGTGCAAGGCTCATTGCGGCAGTTCCCGACCAAAGGGAATGCACAGCGGCGTACCAAAGAACGGGTCGGCGATGATCCGGCAATTAAGGCCGAAGACCTGCTTGACCAGCGCTTCACTGAGGATGTCGGCCGGACGTCCCTGGGCAAAGGCGGTGCGCTCGTGGACGGCGACCATGTGATCGGCATAACGGCAAGCCAGGTTCAGATCATGCAGGACCATGACAATGGTCTTGCCTTCCTGGCGATTGAGGTCGCGTAACAAGTCCAGCACCTCGATCTGATGAGCCAGGTCGAGAAAGGTCGTCGGCTCATCCAGCAATACGATGTCGGTATCCTGGGCCAGCGTCATGGCGATCCACGCGCGCTGACGCTGGCCGCCTGACAGGGCATCAACGGGCCGCTCGGCCAGTTCCTGCATACCGGTCTGCGCCAGCGCCCGTTCGACCATGGCTTCATCCTGAACGGACCATTGCTGCATCCAGTTCTGATAGGGATAACGGCCCAGCGCCACCAGTTGACGTACGCTGATGCCCTCTGGCGCGCTTGGCATTTGCGGCAGAATCGCCAGTTCACGCGCGACCGTAGCAGTGGATTTCTGGTGGATATCGGCACCGTTGAGCACCACAGTGCCCTGCTGCGGCTTGAGCAGACGCGCCAGGGATTTGAGCAAGGTGCTTTTGCCGCAACCGTTACTGCCGATCAGCACGCTCACCTGGCCCGCGGGCAACTGCAGATCAAGGCTGTCGATGATCACCTGCCGCTGGTAACTCAGGGTCAGGTCGTGGGTTGCGATTGACGCCATCCGTAATTCCTTAATGCCGCTGGTTGATCAATAAGTAGAGAAAAAACGGTGTGCCCAGAACCGCGACAAAAATCCCTGCGGGCAGGTCCAGCGGCAGGAACAGCGTGCGCCCGGCCAGGTCGGCGAGCATCACCAGGTTGGCACCGATCAGCGCCGCCATCAGCGCCTGCCCGGTAAACCCCGGTGGCATCAGGCGTTTGCCAATGTGCGGCGCAATCAGGCCGACAAAGGCAATCGCCCCGCCCCACGCAACCGCCAGACCTGCAAGCGCAACACTCACCAGCAGCAGCCCGGCGCGCAGCCATTGCACGCGCACACCGATGCCCTGAGCCAGATCATCATCGAGCTGCTGCATGCGCACCTGGCGGGCGAGCAGCACCAGCAGCGGTAAAGTCAGCGCCAGCCAGCCCGCCAGGGCGCGGGGCTCCGGCCAACTGGCACCATACACGCTCCCGGTCAGCCAGACATAAGCCGACAAGGTGGTGGTCAGCGGGCTGAACACCAGAACGAACGTCGTCACTGCTGCCAGCAGGGCCGACACCCCTACCCCGATCAACACCATGCGCAATGGTGAAGCACCCTGATTCCACGCCAGCAGATAGATGACCAGTGCGGCAAGGCCTGCACCGCAGATCGCCGCCAAGGGCAGAAATTGCGCCCCCAAAGCAGCCGAGAAGAATGACAGATACAGCACTGCCGCCGCGCTGGCACCGCTGGTGATACCCAACAGGTCCGGCGAAGCCAGCGGATTGCGGATGATGCTTTGCAGGATCAGCCCGGACACCGCCAGTGCCGCGCCGACGAGTGCCGCCAGCACCAGCCGGGGCATGCGCAGTTGTTCGACGATGAAGACCAGACTTGCATCCGCCTGACCGGTAAAAACATTCAAAAGGGTCGCGGGCGACAGGTTGATTTTGCCCACGGCCAGCGAGCCCAGAGCGATCAGCAATGTCAGCGTTGCGCCGATCAACAGACGTATCAATGCAGTCAGGCTGAACTGCCGGGAAAAACCGCGGTGGCGCAGGGTCAGATGCCTATCCATAACGTGCCCCCCGGCGAACCAGCGCAATAAAGAACGGCGCGCCGAACAGTGCGGTCATCACGCCCACCGGCACTTCCTGAGGCACGATCACCACCCGCGCCAGCGTATCGGCCAGCAGCAACAGCGTTGCGCCCAGCAACGCGCAGCCGGGCAGCAGCCAGCGATGATCGATGGACAGTGTCTTGCGTACCATGTGCGGCACCAGCAGCCCGATGAAACCAATGCTCCCGGCCAACGCCACGGCGCTGCCCGCCAGGGCAATGATCACGATGCTCATCAGCAGGCGAATCAAACCTGTGCGCTGGCCCAGTGCGGTTGCGATGGCTTCTCCGGTGTTGAGCACGTTGACCTGCCCGGCTAGCACCAGTGACCCGGCCAGTGCCACAACCACGCATACCAGTAATGGCGCGGCGGTGGCCAGATCGCGTTCCGACAAGGAACCGGCCAGCCAGAACAATACGGTGTCCAGACCGTCCTGATTGACCACCAGCAACGCTTGACTGAACGCGGTAAACAGCGCGGTGATAGCCGCACCGGCCAACACAATTCGCAATGGGTTGAGACTGCCCTGCCCGCGGTTGCCGATTATCCAGACAATAGTCCCTGCTACCGCCGCGCCAATGAACGCGCACCACAGCCACTGGCTCATGGACGAAAGCGCAAACAACGACGAACAGGCAATGATCGAAAACGTCGCCCCGGCATTGATGCCGAACAGACCGGGCGAGGCCAGCGGGTTGCGCGTCAGTGCCTGCATCAGCGCGCCAGCAACCGCCAGACTGGAACCCACGGCGATGGCCATCAGGGTTCGCGTCAGGCGCGTATCGAGCAGCACATGCTCGATAGTGCTAAGCGCATCGGGCTGCCACACACTTCGGACAATCGCAGAGGGCGATATCCAGGTGGCTCCGGTTGCCAGGCTCAATCCCATGCACGCTATCAACACCAACAGTCCCAGACCCAGTTTTACCGCAGCGGTCATGAGGGACTATCCGCCATGGCCACGCGAGCGATTTCATCGAGCATGCGGTTGGCACCCAGAATGCCACCGGACAGGCTCCAGGCAACGGCATCCACGCGCCATACCTGGCCGTCCTGCGCCGCGCGC
Organism: Pseudomonas savastanoi; assembly: GCF_020917325.1. Lineage (NCBI taxonomy): Bacteria > Pseudomonadati > Pseudomonadota > Gammaproteobacteria > Pseudomonadales > Pseudomonadaceae > Pseudomonas > Pseudomonas savastanoi. The sequence continues at coordinate 2,936,923 of NZ_CP076652.1, read as the reverse complement.
AACTGTTGCCAGAACGGGTGTCGGACCAGCTTGTCGTAGTTTTGCTGCGCGGCTTTGCTGTCCGCGCGCTGAAAAATGAAAAACAGGTCGGCATCGACCACAGGCAAACTCTCTTTGCTGCTGAGTTTAAGGGAAACGCCCGTTGCTTCGCGGGCAGCGGGCGTCCAGGCGAAGCCCAGTTCGGTCAGCACCGAACCTGCAAAGCTGGCAGGCAGATAGCTGCGGATATGATCTTCACGAATGTCGAGCACCGACACGGTGATCGGCCAGCGCCCGGCAAACTTCTCCTGCAACCGGCTGCGCACCGCCGTCACACGCTGTTGCCATTGGCCCAGCAGGTCCATGGCCTGCTGTTGACGCAGCATGGCAGCGCCCATCATCGCCAGGGTGCGCTTGAACTCGAACACCTCTTCCAGCATCAGCACGGGGCTGATCTGCTCAAGCAACGGCGCGATGCGTTGATGGCGAAAGCGTGATGCGACGATCAGATCGGGCTTGAGCAGCACGATATCTTCAAGGCTAGGCTGGGTTTCCAGGCCCACATGCGGCACCGCCGCCAGCGCCGGGCGCAGGTAGCGGTACATCGGTTTTTCGCTCCAGGAATCCACCACGCCGCACGGCGTCACGCCCAGGGCCACGGCGCTGTCGGACGCCCCCTGAAACAGCGTGACGACTCTTGGTGGCGTTGCACGCAATGGCTCTGCCCAGGCAATGCCGGGCAGCGCCAGTAACCCCAATGACAGGCGCAATACCGTGCGCCGCGAAGGATGCAAAGGTTGGTCAGGTTGCACGGCGCAACCTGTGGAACGGGTTGACCACCTCGCCCTTGCCGAACGGCATGCTGCCCGGCCCGCCTGCGCGCTCGATCATGGGTGTAAGCAAGAGTTTCTGCGGCCAGTTGGGGGCTTCGAACAGTTGATGCCTGATCATGGCACGCGCCTCGTCGTCAAATTCGATGGTTGTAATGAGATTATCCAGAACATCGCGCAATACCGTCCACAGCGCTGTGACCGGTACCTCATACACCTGGGCCAGAGTATCCATGATTGCCCGCACGTTTACCTGAATGCCCAGTGTCTGCAGCCAGAACAACAGGTCTTCAGGGCGGTCATGATAAAGCGTATTGGCATGGCCTTTCTTGATTCGATATTCCGGGTCGCGCATGCCGTTACGCTCAAGCCAGGGCACGAAAATACGCAACGAGTCGTGGTCGCGCAACAACAGCCCTTGTGCTTCGCCGGCTTTCCAGACCATGACTGCGTTCTGGCCATGAACCTCGCCGAGCATGCCCAGGCGGAACATGCGCAGGTTAATGTCAAAGAAACTGTGGCTCAGCTCGCGGAACAGCGTGAGTACCGAAGCCTGATTGCGCGGCAGGTCGCGATAGTCCATCCACTCATCGAAGAAATGCCGATTGCTGCCTGGCAACGGTGTACCCAGCGCCGCCATCGGCAGCAGGCGGCAGTCCGGATCGTCGAGCAAGGCTGCCGGATAGCCTCGCACCATCGCCGAAAGGTGCCGGGGACCTTCGTCGAACAGAGTGGCCTGGGGTGGCATGAACGCCCACCATTTGCGTTCATCGCACAGGTGCAGCGAGCGGCTCAGGGTTTCATCCTTGTCGACAACCTGACGCAACAGTTTCTCACTCAGCCCACCATTGATCATTTTCACTGCTGGCAGGTAGCGGGACGCGCCGAGCGAATAGATCGCCATGGGCAATTTGAGGTAATCGGGGCTGTCGAAGCACGGCGTCATCGAACGCAGCGATGAGGTGGCGTATACCGCGGCCTCGTTGAAGGCCAGACGTTGACAATCGCCCCTGGCGAACGCGTCGCCCAGTTGGACCTGCAGAACATGCTCGAATTGCCAAGGATGAACCGGCAGCGCAACGTGACTGTCGGCAATGCCGCGCTGTTGCAGTTCCTGCTTGAGGACTGCTTGCAGATTCTCTGGCAGCAGGTGGCGGGCAGGGAAAGACTCGTTCAAATCCCCTACTCCGTCACCGCATTGCAGCAAGGTTTTGTCGACGGCGACCCAGTTCAGCGCCACCGGCCGGGCAAACTCAGCCTGATACTGTTGGTATTCCTGCTCGTTCAAGCCTTGCTTGGCTTTGGCCAGTGGATGGTATGGGCGATCACGTAGCGAAGCCCACTGTTCCATCGTCCTGAAGAACGTAGCGCCGTCCTGTGCCATCAGGTTGTGCTCGTCGACTTTATGGTCCAGCGACAACGCGGTCTGCCAGACACTGATGCGCAACACCTCCAGAAACAGCGCTATGCCCTTTTCATTGTCCTGGCGCTCGCTGTCCTGAAGCAGGGTTGTTTTACCGGCGAATACCCATTTCATGAACTCTTCCGGGGACAACTGTGTCCAGCGCTCAGCCTGACGGCCCAGCACCGGCGTGCCGGGCACTTTCTCCCATTGTTGAGTAATGCCTGGGCGCAGCGCGACGCTGATGAAGCGCTGCTCCGAGTCATCGCAGCACCATTCCCAGATTTGTTGTGTGCTGCTCTGCCCTTCAAGTTTTGGGGCTTGCGGGTGGCGCGCTTGCCAGTGAGCGGTGTCCTGCAGGCTCAATGGCTCGCGGCCAAAGAAATCTTCAGCCAGCAGGCAATCGACCAGATCCTGCATGACCAGGTCAGCGGCGAGTGAAGTGAAGTTCATCGGATTATTTTCCTTCTGCTGAATGTTGGGCCAGACGCGCCTGAAGTGCGCGAAAGGCAATGCCGCGCTCATCGCCGAGGACAAAGGCATTGACGCCGCGAGCCTGCCAGCGGGCAGCGTCGCCGTCTTTCCGGGGAATGGTGCAATAGGCGACGCCTGCTGCCTTGGTGGCTTGCCAGGTGGCCAGCAACGCTTGTTGTACATCGGGTTGATCGATCTGCCACGGCATGCCCAATGACTGCGACAGGTCTGCGGCCCCCTCCAGAATCATGTCCAGCCCGGGCACATTGGCAATCTCGGTGGCGCGGCGCACGCCTTCGGCGCTTTCGATCATTGCCACTACCATGATCTGTTGATTGGCGGCTTCAACGTACTCCGCCAGGCTGTGCTTGCCGAACGAGCCGGGACGACCGGCGTTGAGGCTGCGGCGGCCCAGCGGGTGGTACTTGCAGGCGGCGATGGCGTCCGCCAGTTGCTCGGGGCTCTCGATCATCGGCAAAACGATGCCCTGCGCACCGCCATCAAGCAGGCGCAGCAGGGTTTTCGGATTGAGATCGGCGACCCGCACCAATGGCGTGAGGTCGTAGCTCTCTGCAACCCGGATCATGTTCTCCACGGTTTCCGGGTTGATCAGCACGTGCTCCATGTCGATGATCACGAAGTCGAAACCGGCCTCGGCGATCAACTCGATGGCGGCCGGGGCCGGGATCGAACTGATCAGCCCGTACACAGGCTGTCCGCTGCCAAGTCTGCTCTTGAGTGTATTGGTCCTCAGCATCATTGCGGCCTGTAGGTGTGCAACGGGTTAGGCACCGAACGGAAGCGACGCTCACCGTCACCCAGCAGGCGGCGCTTGGTCAGTTCTTCCACTTCATAGGACGGTGCGAAGACGTCAAACAGCTCGAAGCGCTCGCGATGCTGCGGGTGCGCACGCTGGTAGTCGAGAATGACGTCGGCGGTCATCTGCCAGAACAGCGCCTCATCCAGCTGGTATTGCTGGCGCAGGAAGATCGCCATTTCGGCCAGGCAAATAAAGAAGAAACAGTCGCAGGAGAAGTCGCGTACCGCATTCACGTCATCGGTAATGATGAACGAGTTACGGTTGAGTTTCGCGTGGCTGTCGGGCAGCGGGACCAGCTCCGGACACAGTTCAGGGCGGCCCAGATGCGCGGGTGAGTAACGCACACCGTCGTGGAAGTCCTTGAGGGCGATACGCTGCGGCCAGCCCTGCTTGACGATAAGCACGATGTTCTGACCGTGAGACTCCATGCCGATGCCTTCGGCGTAGAGCATATGGATGATCGGAGGCACAGTGACCTGCAGCAATTGCCGGGTCCATTCCTTGAGGCCGTACTGGCGGATCCACGCATTGATGAACGGTGCCTGCGCGCCGTCGCCATAACGGTTTTCCACATGGCTCAAGCCATTGAACGGTACGGCCTGCTCATCGTCCTTGAGGTACTGATGCAGGCTTTCGCGCCAGATTGCACCCAGCGTGCCGTAAGTCTGCGCCGAGCGCGCTTCCGGCAGGTGGCGATAGTCGTAGCTGACACCGGCAACTTCGCCGAGAATCACAAAATCCAGCGCACGCGCAGTGCTGTCGGTGGCGATCAACTGGTGCAGCCAGTCGGTGATGATCGGACCATTGAGCACCGTATGCCGCGCCAGAATGCGCGTGCTGGAGGTGTTGGTCATGCTCATCGCCAGTTTGACGTAAGGTCGTTTGGGCTGACTGGCATTGGCCAGTGTACGAATCGACTGCTGAGCCTTGTAGACGTCGGTCGAGGTGCCCAGGTAAATCAGCTCGCCGCTGGCCAGTTCCGGGTAGAAAGTCGACACCGTGACGTTGTCCCATTGCCACGGATGCACTGGCATCAGTTGATAATCGTCAATGGATTTGCCCTGCGCGGCCAGGTCCCGGGAGATTTCCTGCCAGCGCTGTGTGCCCAGTTCCTGGCGGACAAACGCTTGGAAATCCATGTTGCGCGAATGACCGACCGACGCGCTCGACTTCGCCACTGCCAGCCAGACCACCCCGAACGGCGTGGCAAATTCGGGCCCGTAGTGACGGTTGTCAGCCAACGAAAAACCGATCCGTGACTTGTAGCACGGGTGGTAGCTGTGGGCGTCCATGAAGTGCTGTTCCAAAGCGTCAACGTCCAGCTCATGTGCGGGTTTCGCGGGCTGATAACCCTGACTGCGCGCTTGCAGGTCCTTGAGCTGGGTTTGCTCGATTTCCTGGATGAAGCGCGCCAGATGCGGGCTGTCCTTGAACGGGCTGAGCAACTCGGTCAACGCCAGATGCAAATCCGGCACGCTACGCTCCCCGACGCTGTCCAAGCGTTCAAGGGTGGCGTGATCCAGGCGTATCAGCTCGAAGCTGGTACTCAGCAGGCCTTCGCAGTGGTACTCCACACCATCACTGACAGCGACAGTGAAACGATGCCGATGATCGTCCAGCGGCTCGCATCGATAAGGCATTGCAGCCTCGTACAGCAAGGTTTGCAGCAATTGACCGATTACCCGGCGCTGTACTTGTTGGTAGCGCTCGGGGTTGATATCAGCCAGCCAGGCACCGGTGGCCGTTGAGGGTGAAACGGTGTTGCGTTTCAGCGGTAAAGGGGTAGCCATGTTCATACCTCGAACGAAAAATTATCGGGGTTCGACCGCGCCGGGCTGTGCCTCGGTGCGTTCGTCGTTAAGGGGGAAACGCCAGGCACACGGCAGTGCCAGCAGGATCAGCAGGCCGGTGGCAATGAAGACTTCATTGATGGCCGAAGGCGTGGCGGCTGGTCCCGCAGTGTTCAGGCGAAATTCCAGCCACAGCGAGGCGATGACAATTGCCAGCGACGCCACAAGACGGCGGGAAATGTTGTTCATCGCAGCGCCCTGCGTGACCATCGGCTCAGGCAAGGCATTGAGTCCAGCCGTCGTCACCGGCATGTAGGACAGCCCGAGGCCTGCGCCACGAATCATCATCAGCACGAACACCACGCCGATCGCCGTATCCGCCTTGAGCATGCCCAGCGCCAGGGTTGAAGCACCGGTCAGCAGCAGGCCGATGGCGACGACTGTGCGCGGACCATGCCGGTCCAGCGCCTTGCCACCCCACTGCCCGAACAGGCTGGCGAACGCGGCGGTACACAGCAGGGCCAGGCCGGTCCAGATCGGGTTGTAGCCCAGTACTGTCTGCACCAGCAGCGGCAACAGGACCAGGCATTCGAACATGCCGACCGACTGCACGACGGCAACGATCACGCTCAGACGGTAGCCGCGCAGGTTGAACAGACGCAGATTCAGCAGCGGCGCCTTGCGACTCAACTCGACCCTGACGAAAGCAATCAGACAGGCCACGGCGACCAGCACCATGCCCTGATTAAACGGGTCGAGCAGTGCCTCGGCGCGGTGCATGCGGCTGATGGCGATCATCAGCAAGCCGATGCCCGAGGCAACCAGCAAATAGCCGATCAGGTCGAACGGTTTGCGCTCGACAGGCTCGGAGTCTGGCAGCACACCGACACCCAACAGCAAGGCCAGCAGGCCGATGGGCACATTCATCAGGAACAGAGAGCGCCAGCTGAACCACTCCAGCATCAGGCTGCCGCACAGCGGCCCCAATGCCGGAGCGAGCATTACCGCTGCGCTCCAGAGCCCGGTCACCCTGCCCCGCTCGTGCTTTTCATACACCGAGAAAATGATCGCCAGCGATAACGGGATCATCAACCCGCTGGCGATGCCCTGCACCACCCGCGCAGTGATCACCAACGCGATGGAGTTGCCCAGCGCGCCCAGCAGCGAGCCTCCGATGAACAGCGCCACGCCCCACAGGTACAGGCGTTTGCGGCCAATGCGCTGACTGAGAAAGCTGGTCAGCGGCATGGTCATGCCCATGCTGGTCATGAACCCTGCAACGATCCAGGTGGACAGCAGCGGACCGACCTGAAACGCCTCCATGAACGTTGGCAGCGCCGGGTTGAGCGAGCTGTTGCTCAGGCTGACGGTCAGCGTACCGAGCAGCACATTGAACACTACCCAACGGCGTGGGACGTTCAGACTCATGTGCGAACCCGTTCGCCGTTACGCACAAAGTGCTGTACCGGTCTTGGGTGACAGAGAAAATCGACATGGGAGATGTTGTAGCCATAAGCCCCTGCCAGCGGCAACACCAGCAGATCACCGATGTTCACGCCTTTGAGTGGTTGTCGGCGGCTCAATACATCCTTTGGCGTACACAACTGGCCAACCACGGTGTAGACCCGCTCCGCAGATGCGCCCGTCGCTGGCACACTCGGTACATGAATAACCGGATGATCATGGCCTTGCGCAACCGGCAGACGAAACTGGTGAGTGCCGCCGCGGCAGACCAGAAAATGTTCGCCGTGGCTGGTTTTGCTGTCCAGCACCTCGATGGCGTAATAACCGCAATAGGCGCTGATGAAACGTCCTGGCTCAAAGCGCAGGATCGGCGCGTCACGCTGCTCGCTCAGGCGTTTTTCCAGATAGCGGCACAGGCGCTGCCAGTCAAACTGCTGACTGTTCAGATAATCGACGCCAATGCCGCCGCCAACGTTGAAATGGGTCAACTGCTCCGGGTAGCTGGCCAGTGCTTTCCATTCCTGCCAGCGCTGCAGGTAGAAATCCAGCAACTGCTCATGACGCTCAACCGACATCTGATGCGACATGGCGTGTACATGGAAACCCTTGAGCGTGAGGTGGCTGGCGCTGTCTACGCGCCTGACCGCCTCGGCCAGATCGGCTTCGTCAATGCCGAACGGTGTGGCGGTGCCGGCCATTGCCAGCTTGCTCGACTGCGCGGCTGGCAACTGAGGGTTGATGCGCAGAAACACCGGCTGCACGCGCCCGGTTTCCTCTGCCAGATGTTGCAGACGCGCAATTTCGTTGAGGCTTTCCAGATGGATGGCTTCAACCTTGTTCAGCAACGCCGAGCGCAAGTCGGAATCAAGTTTGCCAGGGCCGGAGAACACGTAGGGTTTGCGTGTCGGGCAGGCCATCACCCGCTCGATCTCGCCCCCCGAAGAGATTTCAAAGCCACTGACCAGCGGCGCGAGGGTTTCCAGCATCAATGCTTCGCTGTTGGCTTTGATCGCGTAATACAGCTCGACGCCCGCAGGCAGCGCGGCCATGACATCAGTGACATGCTGTTGCAACGCATCCAGATCGTAGACGAAAGCCGCCAGCGGATCGGTTTCCAGTGCCTGAGCTTCTTTGATGGCGGCCAGTACGGTTTCCGGCAACTTACGCATAACGCGCCTCCTTGGCCCATGGTGAGGCGAGGCGGACATAGTTGGCCTCACGGTCGGCCTTGGCGGCCAGACGCACCTTGAGGTTGGTCTTGCAGGCAATCGACTGGCCGGCAATCAGCGCGTCCAGCTCTGGCGCAGGTAGCACCAACTCGTCGCGGATGCGTTGCAACTGCCGCTCGACTCGCTGCCACATCAGCGGCGCCAAGTGCGGGCGTTCCCAGCTCAAGGCGAGTACGGCCTCGGACAGGTTGTTGATCAGCAGGCAATAGGTGATGCGATTCCAGCCTTGTTCGCGGGTGTAGAGCAATGACTGCCGAATTCGCGGATGCAGACCGACCTGAATAGCCTTGATGCCCAGTTCATCGGTCAGCTTGACGCCTTCGAAGTCGCGTAACAGCAGCTGTTGAGGGCGTCCGTTATCGTGAATCAGCACCGCGTTCTGCAAGTGCGGCTCCATCACGATGCCATGATTGAAGAACAGCGCCATCACCGGGCGCAGCAGCAAGGCCTGGTATTCATCGAACCAGTCCAGCAGGTGCGGGTCCTCAAGTTCACCGCCGTTGAAACGCTCAAGGAAGTCGTGCACCAAAGGCCGCGAACGCAGATCACGCGCAAACAAGGTGCCCGCCATCACGCTTGAATCAGCGCCGGAACGACGACAGAAGTTCTCGCGCAGAATGGCGCCGGTCTGCTCGCGGAACCAGTGGCCGTCGCTCTCGCTGGCGCCTTTGGGTGCCCAGCTCATGGAGCCGGGTTCGGCCACGGTGGACAGACCGCCCAGGGTTTCTGGCCGTGTCTGCTGCAAGCGCTGAAACAATTCGTCGATGATCAGCGTGCTTTCCAGTTCGTACCAGGCGTTTTTCCTGACGCAGTTGGTAATGCGCACATTCAGTGAGCCCTTGATGAAGTAGTCATGCCCTTCGATGTACCAGGTGCGCATCGAAGCCGTCGGGCTGGCCAGCAGGCCACTGGCCCCCAGGTCCGAGATGTCCCCAAGCTCAAGCAGCCTTTGCACGCGACGGTCCTGCATGAACAATTGCGCCTGTACCGGATGCATGCAGATCAGCGCATGCCCGGGCCTGGCTCGCGATTGATCCGCGAACCCGGACATCACCTCGGCTTCGCTCAAGCCATTGGAGGTGATTCGCAGCCCGTCCAGCGGCACTTCGAACAGATGCAACGCGGTCTGCGCCTGAAACTCCGGGGCGTAGGTCTCCTGCGCCAGATGCTCAGGCCACAGACGCGCCTTGGGTGCCGGGTGATTGGGATGGCCGAACCACAGGCCCTGTTCGCTGGCCAGATAACCGCTCAGCGGTGCCGGGTGCTGGCCGGTCATGTTGTGCGCAACGATGGCGGCGGTCAGGTGCTGGCTTTGCAGGACCTGATCGAGCAGTTCGTCGTTGCTGGCCCGGGTCATGTGCTCACACGCCGTCAGCAACTGCTGGGCAAATTCGGCAAAAGCCAGGCAGCGCCAGGTGCTGTTGCCGTTGCGTGCGTAGACATCGGACAGGTAACGATGACTGCCCAGATGGTCGCGGCGGTCCACCAGCACGAAAAACTGCTGCTCATTGGGCAGGCTGATGGTGAGTGGAATGCCCTTCCATTGCCCGCCATCCACGAAACTGCCCGGCGCAATACCTTGCATGCCCTGGGGCCAGGTGTAATGAAGGCACTGTTCAGGCAGTGCGAACTCCTTGATCAGGCAATTAAGTAATGCACGAGTGGTTGCCAGCTCGCTCACCATGTTTGATAAAACGGTGCGATCGGTATTAGTCATGTCTGCTCCACAGTCGCCTTGACGCTTACTGTTTAAGTGACGTCGCAACAAGCGTTGATCTATCGCTTGTGGCACAACGGCTTAACTGTCGGTGTGGCTTATTGTCTGCAACAAGCCAATTGATAATCTCTGCGCGGCGTGCAATGGGTTCGCTCAGTCAAACGTTGTGTGCGTGTTCTGTTTCAAGCGCGGTGATAACGTCATTGCTATTACTGCTTACTTGCGCAGCTGGGCCAATGCAGCCTTGAGGGCGTCCTCGAATCGCTGTATGACCAGTTGGCATTGTTCTTCGGTAATGATCAGCGGCGGCAGCAAACGAATCACGTTGCCATTTCGGCCGCCGCGCTCAAGTAACAGCCCCTGTTTGAAACAGTGCTGCTGAATGGCAACTGCCAGTTCCGGGTCCATTGGCAAGCTGCCGAGGCGGTCCGCCGGTTTGCGCTCATCGACAATCTCGATGCCCAGCATCAGCCCGCGTCCGCGCACCTGGCCCATCATCGGATAACGTTGCTGCAAAAGGCCAAGCTGTGCCTTGAGCCAGTCCCCGCGTTTTGCGGCCTGGGCAGCCAGGTTTTGCCGTTGCAGCACTTCAAGGGTGGCAAGGCCGGTGGCCATCGCCATTTGATTGCCGCGGAAAGTACCCGCGTGATTGCCCGGAGCCCAGGCGTCGAACTCGCGCTTGAAGCCGAGCACGGCCAACGGCAGGCCGCCACCGACGGCTTTGGACATGACGATGACGTCGGGCTCGATCCCGGCGTGTTCGAAGGCAAACATCTTGCCGGTACGGCCAAAACCCGCCTGCACTTCATCGAGAATCAGCAGGATGCCGTGCTTGCGGGTCACTTCGCGAATCTGCTGCAACCACGCAGCCGGCGCGGGATTGACACCGCCCTCGCCCTGCACGGCCTCCAGAATCACGGCGGCCGGGAGCGACACACCACTTTCCACATCTTCGATGAACTGGGTGAAGTAGTAACTCAGCGCCTCGGTGCCGGCTTCACCGCCAATACCCAACGGGCACCGGTACTCATGAGGGTACGGCAGGAATTGCACGCCGGGCATCAGGTTGGTGACGGCATTTTTCGGCGCGGTGTTGCCGGTCAATGCCAGAGCACCGTGAGTCATGCCGTGGTAAGCGCCGGAAAAGCTGATGATGTTATGGCGACCGGTGGCAGTCTTGGCCAGTTTGATCGCTGCTTCGACAGCATCGGCACCGGACGGCCCGCAGAACTGCAGGCAGTAATCGCGTCCCTGGCCCGGAAGCAGGCTCAGCAGCGTCTCGCTGAAGGCATCCTTGACCGCAGTGGTCAGGTCAAGGGTGTGCATGGGCATTCCGGACGTCAGGAAGCTGTCGAGGCTGGCCATGATGGCTTCGTGATTATGACCCAGAGCCAGTGTTCCGGCACCGGCCAGGCAGTCCAGATAAGTAGTGCCTTCAACATCGGTGACCCATACGCCGTGTGCCTTGGCGATGGCCAATGGCAACTTTCGCGGGTAACTTCTTACATTGGATTCAAATTTGCTCTGCCTGTCCAGATAGTTGGCATTGGTTTTCTGCGACGTAGTAGACTGCAATAAGCCATTATTCAACATCGGTTAGTCCTCGCTAAATGCTGGATGCAAACTATTATCATTTCCTTGAAAGTGCAACCCGTTGTTTCAAAAAACAAGATGAAATTTAAATGAACGTTATTGCTTACTTAAAAAGTTGCAAGGCACGCGAATACGCCGCTCTGTACGTCGGAATTATTCAAAGTGCCATCACTCAGAGGGGCGCTTGTTATTTATGTAAAACATCGAAAGAGAGTCTTATATAACAGACTCTTCTATGGTCATACTCAGGTTAATTATTTAATAGTCGCACAGGTTATCCCTCGATGAGGACTGCCAGTTTTTTCACTACGCGGGTGAGCCCTTCCCTGGGCTGCGCGGTCAACTCAGAACCCGATAGTCGCTGACAGCAGATAGGTCCGGGGTGTCGACAGGGTCAGGCCCGGCTCGCTGTCATCCGACGCTCCGGCCGAACTCCAGTAATACTTGTTCATGACGTTCTCGACATTGGCCCGCAGTGTGATGTCCTTCTGATCGACCTTGAACGCATACCGCGCGCCCACGTCGAAGCGCTCGGAAGAATCGATGCTTTTGCTGTTGGCCTGGTCCAGGTACTGCGAGCTGGTGTAGATGCCCCGTCCGGTCAGGGTCAGGCCCTTGACGCTCGGCACGTCCCATTCTGCGCCCAGATTGACGTTGTACTCGGGGGTGGCAGGTGCGCGATTACCATCGAACGTGCCGTTGACGGTATTGGTCAGCTCGCTGTCGATGTACATCACCCCGCCCAGCAGGCGGAAGCCCTTGAGCGGTTCGCCGAACATGGTCAGCTCGACACCATCGTTGCGGCGCTTGCCGTTCGGGCCGAAGACGCGCGAGGTTGTGTTGGTCTCGTAGGCCGGTTGCTTGATACGGAATACGCTGGCAGTGAAGGCGTATGACCCCAGGTCATATTTGGCCCCGACCTCGATCTGGCGGCTGACGAAAGGCGGGAAGATCTGGTCTTCGTTCACCGACGTCGACGGCGCGATCTTGCCCTGGCTCAAGCCTTCCATGTAGTTGGCATATACCGAGAAGTCGTCGGTCACTTTGTACAGAATGCCGCCTGAAGGTGAGACCTTTTCCTCGTCGTAGGAGGTGTCGCCCTTGACGTTGTCGGTCCAGTCATCAACCTTGACTCGCTGCCAGCGGGCACCGAGTGTCAGCAGCAGGCGGTCATCGAAAAAGCCCAGTGTGTCGGTCAGGGCCACACCGCTGAAGCGGTTCTCGGTGTAAACCTTGGAGTCGGCCCGCGTAGGGTTGGAGGGTGTCGGCGTGTCGACCGGATTGTAGAGATTGCTCGGCGCGGCTGCGTAGCGTGCACCACCGTTTTCAAAGTCCATGTAGAAATAGCTGGCAGCCAGATTGACCTCGTGGCTGACCGGTCCGGTATTGAACCAGCTGCGTGCGCCGGCAGTGGCTGTGCGAACATTTTCGTCGCGGGTGAAGTCGCGCGGCTGAACGCTGAAGTCACCTGCGTCGTTGGTGACCGATACCGCATGGCGCAGGAAGTCATGGTTACTTTTGCGCGCGCCGACACCGCCGTACAGCATCACCGAGTCGCTGAGGTCATATTCGGCGTTCACTGCGCCGAAGGTATCCTTGGTGCGCGCCTTGCTCCAGGACTGCGCATAGTTGTCGCGAACATCGTTGGCGTTGGGCACCTTTGCATTGGCACCCACCTGTACGCGCTCCTGCGGGGCATCGGTATCGCGCTCGGTGTGCCCGATATCCGTCGACAGGCGCAGGCGGTCGCCGCGGAAATCCAGGCCCAGCACGGCCATGTCGCGATCAACGCTCTGATGATCCCATTCAGTGTCGCCAGACTGCTTCACGCCATTGAAACGGATACCGAACTTGTCGTCCTCGCCAAAGCGACGGGCCACATCCACCGCCGCGCCTGCCTGCCCCTTGGACGCATAGCTGGTGGTCAGCTCGGTGATGGGTTTATCCGTTGCGCGCTTGGGGACCACGTTGATCCCCCCGCCGACACTGCCGCGCGGCGAAATGCCATTAATCAGCTGGCTTGGGCCCTTGAGGATATCTACCCGCTCGGCCATTTCCATGTCGATGGTGTATGTGGGCAGGATGCCGTACAAGCCGTTGTATGAGACGTCGCTATTGAACAGGCTGAAGCCGCGAATGGTGAACTGTTCGTAACGCCCGCCAGCAGGGTTAGTGGCACGCACCGACGGGTCGCTGGCAATCAGGTCGCCAAGGGTACGGGCCTGCTGGTTTTTCACCGCGTCCTTGGTATAGGTGGTCATGCTGAAGGGCGTTTCCATGAAGTCCCGCGAACCCAGCATGCCTTGCGAGCCTTTGCGTGCCACTTGGCCGCCTGCGTATTCCTGGCCATCGGTAGAGCCGCTGTCACCGACAATCGAGGTGGGTGCGAGTTGCAGGCCTGCGCTCGCGCTGTCAGGTGCCGGGATCAGCGTGTAAGCCTGCTCTCCGACGGGTACCAGTTGCAGACCGGAACCTTGCAGCAAGCGCGCAAAGCCTTCCTCGACCGCGAATTCGCCGGACAACCCCGAACTGTTTCGACCGTTCACCAGCGCGGGGTCTACCGAAAGGTTGACCCCGGCCTGACCGGCAAAGCGGGTGAGCGCGGCGCTCAGGCTGCCAGCCGGCACCTCATAGGCACGTTTGCCCGAGGTTTCGGCCCAACTGGTCGAGGCGAACAACGGACTGGAACTCAACGTCAGCAACAGGCTGAAATGCAAAAGCGGACGCAAACGGTAGGAAGACACTGCGGACATAGAGGGAAACTCTCGTATTTTTTGTGCACTTACCTGAAATGACCAGCGAGACAAAAAAAAGGGACAGCTTCACGCATTATTTTTTGTCGAAATGTTTTTTCGAGGTACCAGCGTGACCCAGTAGCGGGTCCGCATCTGCACGTCCACCGGCAGGCTGGCAGCCAGTAACGAAAGCACGCGGTCGGTATTGTCGAGCCTGAAACTGCCCGTCACTCGCAGGGCTTCAAGTGCCGGTTCCCAGCGCAGCAAACCGGGGCGGTAGCGGCCAAGCTCGCGCAGGAAATCACCCAGAGACTGGTTCTGCGCGGTCAGTACATCGTCGCGCCAGCCGGGCAGCAAGGCGTCGAAGGCGCTGACAGGCCCGGCACCATCGTGTTTGAGGCTGACCTGCTGTTGCGCATGCAATGCCAGCACCGGCCCCTGCAGCGGATAGAGTTGCACCGAGCCGCTGACCACCGATACACGGCAATCGCTGTCGTTGAGACGTACACAGACTTCACTCTGACTGACCACGACGCGCCCGTAGGGGCCCTCGATGGTCAGTGCTGCCCTGCCCGGCACCTTGAGTGCTATCTCGCCACGCACAAGGGTGACTCGACGTGCACCCAGATCAACATTCACCGCGCTGTCGGTGTTCAGTTGCAAAGTGCTGCCATCGGCCAGGGACAGACGCTTGTGCTCGCCGACGGAGGTTTGCAGGTCGGCACGCCAGACATCCAGCGGCAGCTGACGGCCCACCAGCCAGGCGGTCGGGACCAGCGCTACAGCGCCCAACGCCCGTTTGAGCGCCGCGCGCCTTGCCTTGTCGGGACGATCCAGAGTGGCCATAGCCAGATTGGCAGGCAGGCCGAAAAAACGCTGCCGCAGCTGTTGCGCCTTTTGCCAGGCGCGCTCATGACTGGCAGAGCTGTCGCGCCAGTGCTGCAGCATGGCGTGATCTTCTTCGCTGGCGCCGCCGGATTCCAGAAGCGCCAGCCACTGCGCCGCCCTGCGTACTACCTCGCGTTCTTCGTTAGAAGGTGCCGAGCGAATCACCAATCCACCAGCAGGCAGTGTTCGTAGGCTTGCGCCATATAGCGTTTGACGGTGCGTTCAGAAACATCCAGGCGCTCTGCGATTTCCCGATACCCCAGCCCCTCGAGCTGGCTCCAGAGAAACGCCCGGCGCACCACTGCCGACAGGCCATCGAGCAACTCGTCCAGCGCCTGCAGGGTTTCCAGCAGCAGCCAGCGCTGTTCGGGGGACGGCACGCTGTCTTCAGGCAACTGCGCCAGCGCTTCAAGATAAGCCTGTTCCAGGCTGCGGCGAGTATAGAAATTACTGAGCAGGCGCTTGCCAACGGTCAGCAGGTACGCGCGTGGCTCCTGCATATCGGCGATCTGCTGAGAGCTGGACAGTACACGCAGGAACGTATCCTGACTCAGGTCCGCAGCATCCCAGGCATTGCCCATGCGTTTACGCAACCAGCTTTCCAGCCAGCCATGATGATCGCGGTAAAGGGAATGCAAGGTCTGCTGTGATAGCGTCGCTGCTTCAGTCATGTCAAAAGCCTTGAGCGATGGGTGCGCCAAATGAGACTGATTCTAATTAGTGTTATATCCCGAGTCCACGCTCTTTTTTTCAAAAAGCCCGCCGCCGCTGCGTAAAATCGGGGTCATTGGTCCGCAATGCGTTGATCTGCGCTGTATACAAGTGATTCACTCGAGCGACAAATAAACGCGATGTGTATCTTTTTTGTACCACTTTCGACGTAAATTTCTTCCGGGAAATCGATCAGTGGTTCGCCCCCGCCAATACGCCAAGTGCCGCACGATCAAGATGTCGCTCGACACGTCCCTCGCGGATCAACAGTGCCCTGTCACACAAATGGGCAATGGTATTCATGTCGTGACTGACCAGAATCATGGTCATGCCCGTGTCGCGACGCAGGGCCTGGAGAAGATTGAGTATTTCCGCCTGAACGGTCATGTCCAGCGCCGAGGTCGGTTCGTCCAGCAACAACAGTGCTGGATTCAATTGCAGCGCACGAACGATGGCAACGCGCTGACGCTGGCCGCCGGACAGTTGATGCGGGTAGCGATCGAGCATGTCACCCGACAGGCCCACCTGTTCCATCGAAGCAACCAGATTGGCCTCGTCGAAAGGAAGGCCGTTGATCTGCCGCGGCTCGCGCAGGCTGCGGCGGATCCGGTGCAGCGGATGCAATGATGCATAAGGGTCCTGAAACACCATCTGCACCTGCTGACGCAAGGTTCCCGTGAAGGCTTGCTGCGCGTGAAGCGGCTGCCCGAACAGGTTCACACTGCCCTGCCAGTCGCGCTGGAGGCCGGCGAGTACTCGCAGCAAAGTCGACTTGCCAGAGCCTGACGCGCCGATCAGACCGAAGCATTCGCCCGGTTCGATTCTCAACTCTGCCATCTGCAGTGCAGTAAAGGCATGCAGGCCACGCTTGAAGCTTACCGTCAGTTCATTGATATCCACCACGCTCATGGCAGCGCCTCCATTAGTTTGCGATCAAGGGTCGCAAGTGCCTGACCATAGGTCAGAGCAGAGGGCTGACAGCGCCATAGCGTCTGCGTGTAGGGGTTACTGGCAGTTGCCAGTTCGGCGGCGTTGCATCGGTCGACAATCCGCCCGCGGTACATGACCAGCGCCCGGTCACAATATTTCGCCACCAGAGGCAGATCATGACTGATCAGCAGTAACCCCATGTTGCGTTGTTCGACAAGGCCCAGAATCAACTCCAGAATCTGATCGCGCAGGCCGCTGTCGAGTGCCGAGGTGGGTTCGTCGGCAATCAAAAGGCGCGGATCATTGATCAGCATTGCGGCGAGCATCACCCGCTGCCCCATGCCGCCGGACAGTTCGTGGGGGTAGCTGTCATACAGCGCCAGCGGGTTGGGCAAGCCTACAGCCTCCAGCATGTCGAGTACTTTTTCGCGACGCTCACGGCGTCCCAGCCGGGTATGCAACACCAGCGCCTCTTCAACCTGAGTGCCGACCCTGAGCACCGGGTTGAGCGAATACCTGGGGTCCTGCAACACCAGTGACAGACGAGTACCGCGCAGGCCCTGCCATTGCTTTGCCGTAAGGCTGCGCAGGTCATCGCCTGCCAGGCTCATGTGTTCGGCGGTCACCTGACCGGGGCATGCGACAAGCCCCAGCAACGCACGCGCGGTGAGTGACTTGCCCGAGCCGGACTCACCCACCAGCGCGACCTTTTCAGTGCCCACAGTGAAATCGATCCCCTTGACCACCTCGATCAGTTCCGGGCCCGAGCCTGGAAAACCGATCCGCAAGCCCTGCACGTTCAACAGCGATTGTTCATGAGTCATGACGAGGATCCAGTACATCGCGCAGACCGTCGCCCAGCAGGTTGAAAGACAGGCTCGTCAGCAATATCGCGATTCCCGGTGCAGCGGCGACCCACCACTGATCAAAGATGACCCGGCTGCCGTCGGCAACCATCGAGCCCCATTCCGCAGTCGGTGGCTCGACACCCAGGCCAAGAAATCCCAGCCCTGCGGCGGCCAGAATGATGCCGCCCAGGTTCAGTGCTACACGCACGATCACCGAAGGCAGGCACAGCGGCAGGACGTGACCGATCAACAGACGCATGCCACGTATGCCCTGCAAGTGAGCTGCGGCCAGATAGTCGCTGTTGCGCAATACACTGGTTTCCGCCCTTGCCTGACGGGCATACGCGGGCCATGCCGTGAGCGACAGTGCCAGTGCCCCGTTGAGCAGGCCCGGCCCCAGAATTGCGACAAACGCCAAGGCCAGCACCAATTGCGGAAAGGCCATGATTATGTCGGTCAGGCGCATCAGGATTCGCTCGGCCCAGCCGCCGTAAAAGCCGGCAGTAACGCCCACCAGCAAACCGATGGGCAAGGTCAGCAGCAATACCAGCGTTACCAGCAGCAAGGTCGGGCGTGTGCCGTAAAGCAGGCGTGTGAACAGATCCCGGCCAAACGCATCGGTGCCCAGCCAGTGGGTGGCAGACGGCGGCAGCAGACGCTCCTGAATATTCTGCGTATTGGGATCAAAACCACTCAACAGCGGCGCCAGCAACGCCACAAGTACCAGCACCCCGATAATCGACGCGCCGATGAGTAATGCGGGTGAGCGACGCCATCCGCTGCGAGCCACTATATTGTCGAACGCTACGGAAACACTCATGACACCCCCCGTGTTCGCGGATCGATCATGCCAGCCAGCACATCGGCGATGCCGTTGACGACCACAAAACAGAGTCCGATAACCAGCGTGCTACCGAGGATCGCTGGTACGTCACCGGCAAACAACGCCGTGGTGAGGTAGCGGCCGATACCCGGCCAGGCGAAGACCGTCTCGGTGAGAATCGAGCCTTCGAGAAGACTGGCGTAAGACAGGGCAACGACGACCACCAGCGTCCCGGCAACGTTCGGCAACACATGGCGCAACAGCACCCGACCACGTCCCGCCCCCTTGGCCAGCGCAGTCACGACGTACTCCTTGCCCATTTCTCCCAGCAGCGCGGAGCGTGTCATGCGGCAAATGCCTGCCATCGAGTAAAACGCCAGGACTAGAACAGGCAAGACCAGATGACTGAAGGCGTTGGCCAGCGCGCCGCTTTCGCCAGAGCGCCAGGTGTCCCACAACATCAATCCACTGCTCAATTCAAGGGTGTACAGGTACGAATCGTCCAGACGGCCTGGCCCGCCAGTCCATTGCAGCCTGGCGTAGAACAGCAGGAGCATCAGCAGACCGAGCCAAAAGATCGGCACCGAATAGCCAATCAGCGAGACCAGCCGCACCAGCCCGTCAACCCAGCCTCCCGGCCGCCACGCTGCCAGCAGGCCCAATGACAGGCCGAGGGTACTGCCCAGCAGAATGGCCAGGGTCGCGAGCTCAAGTGTGGCTGGCAGCGCACGGCTCAAACCTTCCAGCACGGGCTGCCCGGAGGTAATGGAAACCCCAAGATCTCCTTGCCCCAGGTTGTCCAGATATCGACCGAACCGCGCTGGCCAAGGTTGATCAAGGCCCAGATCGGTTCGAACCTGGGCCAGCGACGATTCGCTGGCGTGATCGCCAGCAATCCTTAGCGCCGGATCGACTGGCGATAGAGTGGTCAGCATGAATGTGAAGAACAACAGGCCGATCAGTGTTATCGACAACGACAACAGTCCGCTGGCCGCCACTTTCACTCTGCGTGAAGCCCCTGCTCTCACTTGCTTTTGCTCACCTGATCAAAATACGGCAGCGAAACGGTGATGTTCTGTAACACACCTTGCACGCCGTCATGTACCGCGACCTGGTTCTGACCTTGCAGCGCCACGACAAATGGCGAGCTTTGCTGCACAGTTTTTTGCAGGTCGGTATACAGCGCAACACGTTTTTGCGGGTCACGTTCGGCAGCAGCCGTGCGGGTTTCCTGGCTCAGTTGCGGGATATCCCACTGAGTGCGCCAGGCGATGGTTTTCGGACCGTTGGCGACGTTGTAAGTGAAGGCGCTCGCGTTAGAGTGAGGATCCAGATAATCCATCCCCCAGTAGGTGAAGATCAGCTGAAAGTCCCGGGCGCGCATTTTCGCCAGTAGCTCGCTTTCTACCAGCGGACGCACTGAAATCTCTATGCCGGCTTTGGCAAAACTGGCTTGCAGCGCCTGGGCAATATCTGTGTAGGGAGGTTGATTGAACACATTGAGTTCGATTTTCGTGCCTTCGGCAATACCACCCGTTTTTAAGGCGGCCTTGGCTTTATCGACGTCCAGTTTGAACGGTTTGTCGACCAGCGAGCCGATGACGCCCTCAGGGAGGAATGCCTGGTGGACGCTGTACTGGTTTTTCAACAGATTTTTGGAAATGCCCTGATAATCAACCAGCCAGCGAGCAGCTTCCCAGAACGCCGGGTTCTTCAGTGCAGGCGCCTGCGTGCTGCCACTGTTGATGGCCAGGTAATAGATCATTGAGGACGGGAATCGCTGCACACTGACGCCCTTCTGCTTTTCCAGAGCGCTGAACTGGTCTGCGCCCAGATCGAACGCAAGGTCAGCATCGCCCTGCACCACCAACAGACGTCGGGTTGCCGGGTCAGTGACGTTCTTGAGGATTACTGTTTTCAGCTTGGGGGCCTTGATGGCATTAGGATTGGCCTGAAGAACCAGCGCCTCGTGCGGCACGTAGCTGCGCAGCGCATAGGAACCCGTACCGGCTGAATGATTTTTCAGCCAGCCGTTGCCCAGATCAGCGTCTTTCGTATGCTTGCCGACCTCTACCGCGTCGACAATGAAGCCCACTGGCGTCGCAGACAGAATGCTCAACGCAAATGAACTGCCTACCGCTGCTGGCCAGGAAATCTTCACATGCTGGTCATCCACCCGGGTCAGGAAGCTGTCGACGTTTTCCGCCGTCCAGCCCAACTCACCCAGGATGAATGCAGGCGACTTGTTCAGTTTGACCACGCGGCTCAGTGAGTAAATGACGTCTTCCGGGCGAACACTGTTGCCCGAGGCAAATCTGGCACCGTCACGCAGTTCGAAAACCAGACTCTTGTCGTCGTCACCCGCCTTCCATCTGGATGCCAGGGCAGGCACCAGGCTGGCCGGGTTCTGCCGGTCTGGCTCAAGTAAGCGCTGATAGATATTGGCCAGGGTATTGGTCGCGGTAATTTCAAAACTTTCGGCGGGGTCCAGGCTGGCAATGTCGTCTATCGAGCGCGCCACCAACGTATCCGGGGGCGTTGCAGCCCAGGCTGAACCGCTGATTGTGATTGCCATAGCCAGAGCTGTCAGACGCCGCATCGTGAATTCCCTTATGAGCTTGAGTTATTGGGGAATGACGATATAGCGCATTTGGTAATATAAAAAAGACTGTTTAGTCATTAACTTAGAACGTTTTTCCGGGTTGAGACGCTCGGGGATAGGGCTACGTTGCGGTTTGGGGAGTGGTGCGCAATAGGTTGCGCAATCAGCGGTCGCTTTAGATCACTTAAGCGCTTGCGAGCCTCGCTTAGCGGCGCTTTGACGGCGTTGCGCAACATCTCGTAATCGCAAGCAGAATCTCGCGCAGGTTTTATTGGATTTTCGACTGAAAAATCACTCTCGACTCAAATTTAACTCCTAACCTTTTGATTTAAATAAGTAAAAAATATTTGGCACTGTTCTTGTTAGCTTTCATGGCATTCAACTAGCCCAACTGTTCGTTTATGTCTGGGCCTCGACGGTATCGATTACCAACGCCAGAGCAGGGAATTCACACAATGACCAACGGCAGCCTGAGCGCTGGACCATCCTGCGAAATGGACAAACTGATCGTCCAGATCGTGGGCAAGAAGCACTCGGACCAGCAGCAGGTTTTGCTGGTCGGCCCTGATGGCAATCGAATCTATCAAGCCAAATCGGAAAGGCTGGTAAACGAGCTGTTCAGCAGCACACTGAAAGTCTGGGATCACATCGACGGCGGGCGTCTTGATCTGCAAATCGCGACCCTTGAAGGCGAGCCGATTCGCCTGCCGTTGCTCAGTGGCACGAAAGTCACGCCGCGACAGGCCGATGCGCAGTTCAATCAGATCGTTCCGGTGCTGCCATTCATTGCCTTGCCCGGTTCCAAGACAGTGGACGACATGGGCACACCGGTGCTGGCTCGCGCGGGTTATGTGTATGTGTTTTATCAGGAGAAGCTGTGGCGCGAGCTGGAGATCCACGTCAGCGAAACCGGCAACACGTATCACGACATCGACGTGGCCCGATATCGTCAGCAAAGCGGGTTTCTAGCAGGCGAGCGCAAGGCCACTGGCCAGGCGCTTGAGGACATCTGGCTGCCGGCACTCTGGAACAACCGGCACGTGCAGACGCTACAGTTGTGTTTCTCGGAAATACAGCTCAGCGCGGCACGCCTTGAGCGTCTGGAAAAAGACGCGGCTTCAAGAAATCCGCGCTGCAACAGCCCAGACCTGAGCGGGTCGAAAATGCGCTTCAAGGACCTGTACAAGGGCAAGCCCGATGGCAAGGCGATGCTCGATGCGTTTTCCGGCTTTGATGCCAAAAACCCTGTCGCCCAGGCACTCATCGCCCCGATCAAGGCGACCCGGCTGAATCTGCAATACAACGCGTTTCCGGTCAGCCTGGCTGCACCGCAGCGCGCCCGCCAGCCCGGTTATGAAAGGCTGCTCGATCATCCGGCGCGGTATCTGTGTGATCTGTCGGGGCAGTTTCCGGTCGAGTCCTTCAGAGAAGCCAAGGCATTTCTCGCTCAGGCTGGCAGAGGTGTTGCTGTGCAGGATGTCAGGCACCTGGAGCTGACAGCGATGGCCGACGCGCTGCTCGCCAGTTTGCCGATCGAAGCGGATGCCGAGCCCGTCGATGCGGGGGTGCTCTGGGAAGCACAGGCCGGTGTCGTCGATGTGCTGGAAAACGCCCGCCAGCGGCAGGTCTGCGGCGTGCTGCTGGACGATGCCTGCTATCGACTGCGTCATCTGCGGCAACGTGTCGATACGTGCCAGCAACTGTTCGCGCTGTGCGCCCGACACGCCGTTCTTCACCCACACCATGCCAGCGCGTTGCTGGTGCAGCAACTGGTGGTGCCGCGCAGTATTCGCGGTCAGGAAAACCCGCTGCATGCGGCGATGGCCAAGCTGCATGAGCCGGGCAGACGAGCGATCAACCAATGCACTGCCACGGTCCAGCGCGCGGTGGTCTGGCGGCACATGCTCAGTGCTCAGGACGCGCTGGTCGCCAGCCTTAAACAAAGGGCCACGGAGCAAATGCTGGCGGATCACCTGAGCCTTGAAGGTTTCGACTACGTGGCGGCGATGTATGAGTTGAGTCGGACGCTGGCGACTCTCGCGCTGCTGCCATCCAACGTCGATCCGCTGGCCCCCGGAGGCGACATGGTGGATGCGGTCACGGGGGTTGGGCTATGGGATCAGGCCGTGAGCCTTGGGCAGAAATTTTTGAACCAGACCGCAAGCGATGACACATCGCCACTGCACCTCATGCTCTGGCCCGAGTGCGATCTACAGACCGCTTGCGCGCCTTATGTCGTGCCGGTTACAGATGACGAGAACAAAGGCGACGGCCGTTTTCGCGCCACCGAACTGGCCCGTTTCGAGACTCAGCCAGCGCCTGACCCCATCGCCCAAGTCACACTGGACGCCACCACCCTCGCTAACTTGCTGGCGGGCGAAAGCCTGCAGAACTTCTTCCTGATCAACAACGGCAAAGCCACAACAGCGGCGCTGGTCGGGATCTTTGAAAACCTGCAAAGCGCCGCAGATGGCGCTGCGAACGCCGTCGCCAAAGCCAGCCAGACTCTTGCGTCAGCCAAAGGTAATGCAAACAGCGCCAATGCCAACGTCCGGTCGGCAAACGACCGACTGGCCCAGATGCAAGAACGCCTCGGTGCAAACGCCGACAAGATCAACGTCAACCGCCAGGGCCGAGGCGTACAACAACTGCGCAGCATGATGCCCGAGCATTTCGGTGCGGCCTTCCTGATCCGCCGTAATCAGGTCACGCCGCAACACTACATATTCGGTCTGGAAGACCTGCCCGGCCGGGAGTCGCTGCCAAAAACACGTTACGGCGAATACCTGAGACCCGACGGAACGCCCTTCGGCGACATTGCCCCTCCGCATCCCTCTTCTACCCGCCTGCCCAAGGGCGACCATCTGGTGCTGGTGATCCCACGCGGCCACAAAACCGCGCAGGTGATCGGCGACATGAACCGAACGCTTAAAAAAGTTCGGGAAGCAGCAGGCGCGGTGGGTGACGCGGAGCTGGGTCATATTCGGGCGAAGAGCGGGCTGAGTGAGGCCATTGAGGGGCTGGATGCGGAGAAGAACAAGGCGGCTTATCGGGTGCTGGGGTCGACACCGTTCTGTCTGGCGGTGTTGATGCTGGAGGTTTGGAATGTGAGTTCGGAGAGTGAGGCGTTTGCGCAGTCAATACGCGAAAAAGGATTTCTGAGAGCTGGCGCGGGATTGGGAGGAGCCTTATTGGATTTAGCAATTGCGGCTGAGGCCTTGGCGGTCAAGCTGGCCAGTCAAAAAACATTATTTTCTTTAGGGCGGAAAACTTTATTCAACATCAATTCAAAAAAGACAGCGATTTTCTTTGGTGAGTTGCTAGCCAAAAAACTCATTCATTCAGTGACGGGTCGGATAATAGGTATTTTTGTTTCCGGAGTAACTCTATCCGCAGTGAATGCAATAGATGCGTGGCAAGCATGGCAATGGAACGATAAAGCGCTGTACGGATATTTGCTGATATCTCTAGGTGGTCTAGCAGGTTCGCTGGGAACCTTGTTCGGGGCGGCTGTAACTCTCCTTAATCTCACCGCTTTGGGTTGGGCCGCATTACTGTTGGTCGGAGTGGGCGTAGGCCTGGTCATCTTGCTGAGTTCAACGGCGCTGGAATCATGGTTGGCCAACGGCCCATTTGGCGAGAGCCGTTCGATTGACCATTATTTACAGGACCCTTCGGAGTCCTTTTACCGACTGACCAGCCTGCTTGCCGGCATCAGTATCTCAATACAAAAAAATCCGGCTTACGAACAGAACGCCAAATTTGATACTCATGCAGACATCCCGCATGCCGTACGCAGCGCAGACACGATAATTCGCTTGCAGAGTCGCTTGCCAGGGCTTATCGGCAGTCTCGGCAGCCTGAGCATTCAGGCGGGCTGCAAGTTATGCCGCGTTACCGAAAGAGCGAATATCCAAGGCGTACCTTATCGTGCAGAAATTGAAATCGCTGACAGACTTGAAACCCCTAAGGCACAGCGTCTTCACGTGGACGCATTGGAGCTATTTTTTGCCACGCCCGCTAATCAAGGATCATCTACAGGCAGCAGCAGACACTATTACCAATGGGCCGTGAGGGCACAGTTCATCGTGGACAGCGGAGGTAAAAAACTCTATTTCCCTGCCCCTCCGGTCAAAGACCCGACTCAATACAGTCGAGATTGGGCAACGCCCAATTTCAACAAAATCAACCAACCATTCTGGGCTGATGAAGAAGCTCATAAGACCTCTTCCAATGACTGACTCAAACAAGAGCGCCTATTACGGGTCGCAGACCTTCCGGCCTGACACTATTCCTGAACAGATATCAACGTTGCGAGCGAACTCCTCCTCAGCATGTTCTATACGCATGCCTTGGGGCTGCACACAACAGACAGCGTCAATGAAACTCTTTGAGGACTCTACCCCGGAAAGCATGAGATTCTGGGAGAAAGTCGCAAAAGAAAAGGAGGAAAAGCAGGCAAACGGTACCTATGTACCCGCTATCTTTGAAGGCGTTAATCTACACAGTAAGTGCGACAATGAACGTTTCAGATTCGCGCCACTTCCGTCTACATCACAGTTCTGGCTGATCATGCTGCAATTTTCAAAAGGAAGTTTAATCGTACTTTTTCTACCATTGCTCATCACGCATCTGGTAGCCATTGATGCATCTCATCTATCTTGGCAGAATGTAAGCATTGAGCTTTTGCTAAGCGTCTATCCTGTATTCGTAGGTATCCCATTACTCCTCTGGCTCATGAGCCATGTCGTCATTTACCACTTCCCTCGCGTTTGGTTTCGTGCACCAAAGGGACCAGACTGGGAGCTTAATCGTAGAACCGGTCTGGTCACGATATTCGACTATAAACGCCATCGAAAAGAAGGTGTGATCGAGGAATTCGTTGCGCCTTTTTATGAGTTCGATGCCTACATGACCACCACCCATAATCTTCACGGTCCTACATACGGGCTACTGCTTCAGCATCGCTATGAAGACCGTAAGATCAATTTTCATATGCTGATGAACGCCGACGACGTCCAGCAACGCCCCTGCGCACTCTGGGACTTCCTGCAAAACTATATGGACACCAGCGGCCCGATTCCGGACATCCCCCTCTTTGAACCATACCGGCACCTGGACCCGGTCACTGCCAGCTACGATCAGCAGCGCGGCCGCGACCCTCGCTACTGGATCGACATGGATGACGCCACGTTCAAGGCTGAGGTCGATGCTATGTGGCAGCGGGTTTATGCGATCGATACGTTTAGCCGTCCTAACCTTATGGCGCGGTATGTGGATTACGGATCTTGAGGTGCCATCTCACGCCTGCGGTGGTTCTACGCTCAATGTCACAAGCTGAAGAGGCATAGCGCTTTCGGCAAGTGCCCAAATGCGTCGCGGCAGTCTGCATGTCAGCAGCATCACCTGAACGATCCAGGCACCACCAGTTTCAAAACAACTCCGAAAGCGGCGTGCCTTTCAACTGCAATGCCCCCGCCGCCGCTGCTCGCGCACGGTTCAAGCTCTGCGTGCAACGCCAACCCTTCGACTGGCTGCCCGCCGGTGCAACAGCGCAACCAGAAACAGCGCCGTAACCGACAGCCAGACACTGACCAGCAGCACCGGTTGAGCGTTGTCGCCAGACACCCACTGCGACGCCAGCAACGGTCCGAATGCGCAGCCGAGCAGTTGCATGCCCGGAATGAGCCCGGCGATGCGTCCCGAGGGGTCGATTTGAAGCGCGATGCGCACCTGAAACGGCGTCAGCATCAGGTAGATCAGGGCAAAAAGACCGCACAGGCCCAGAAATACATTTACGCCCTGATCAGCCGTTATGTAAATGCCCAGCGCAATGCTCGCCAGGAGCAGCGCGGCGGCGGCCAGCATCGAATAGTCAGGCACCCGGCGCACCAGCAAAATGCCCAGACAGCCGCCCAGGACCTGCATGAACAGCATCGCCGAGACAAGCAATTGCGCTGAGTGCGCATCCAGCCCTGCGTGAATGCCCAGCGGTTCCAGGTACGCCCAAAGCCCGCCTACCGCCGAGAGCTGCATGAACACCAACATCAATAGCAGCACCTGCTTCAGGTTCCATTTGAAGCCTGATACTTCCGGTTGCTTGTCAGGCTGTTGCGGCAACCGTTTGGGTAGCCAGGCAACGAACAGCACGGAGCCTGCGGTCAGGATTCCAAGAAACACAAAGCCTGCGTAAACGCTTTGATCAGGCAATATCAGGTATGCAAGTGCTGCGGCTATCAGTGCCTGAGCCAGTGTCTGAACCACCATGAACACTCCTGCCACCCGATCCGGCGCAGGCCCCTGAACGATCAGGCTCACGGCCCCCCATAACAGTAGCCCCTCGGCCAGTCCCGCGAGCGAGCGGGCCGCCGTTAACGGTCCGTCGCCAGTGACGTTGGCCGTAACCAGGTCCATTCCGGCTGCGCACAGAATGGCAATGACCGTAAGCAGGCGCAGGTTGAGCATTGACCGCAGCAAGTCACCCAGTACCACGCCCAGCCCCAGCGCCACGATTTCGCCCATGGCGACCAGCCCTACGCCCTCAAGCGACACATGGTTTTGCGCGAGCAATTCGCCCAGCAGCAGCGGCTGCAGTCCCACCATCAATACCGCGACAGAGCCCAGTGCCAATGCGGCACTCAAATGCCTGCGAGTTACAGCGGACGACGTTTGCATGGCATGCGCCTCTTGAGAAGTTTTAGTAACCGCGGGTTTCTGGTGGGATCTTGCCTTCGGCAAAGCACTGCGCCGCCCGCTTCTCGTCTTTCATCAGCCTTCCGTTGGCGACCAGCACCACCCACCAGGGCAGTAGCGTGAGGTGTGCGCCGCACGCCTTGGCCAGGGTGTAGGCCTTGGCGCACTTTTCGAACAATTCTGCGTTGAGCACCATTCGAGGGCCTGTGGTGCCCATCACAGCAGGGATTCCATCGATAACCGCGGCATTCCCGCCACGCGTCAATGCATGTGCCAGGGGCCTATCAGCACTGGCGGGCGAACCCATGTGGCCTATGTGACGTGCCTGCTCATCAAATAGAATCGGCAGGACGCCGCCAAAATCGACAAGGCTTTTTGCAAAGGCCCCACCGCCGATCAGGATTGCGCCGACATCGGCACGAACCCTGTAGATAGCTGCGTGGGTCTGGCGCTCATCCTCTGCGGAATCGGAAAACGCGACAGCCTGCGGTGCCAGGTCGTCGAGTTTCCCTAGCCACATGCCCTGCTCGCCTGGCAAGCGCAATGAAATACTGCTGTGTGAGTCCACCTGACCCATCATCCGTTCGCGCAGCTCAAACCACTGCTTTCGAAGTAAATCGCGCATGGTGCTCACCTCACACCAGTTGAAAAACGGCGTCGAACCGCTCGAGCGCGTCATCAATGACGTCGTCGGTGTCTGCCAGGCTGGTGTAGATACGGCTGCCCGCGAGGGTGATCAGGCCATGAGCGGTATACGCGGCCCCCATCTCCTCCATCATGTGCTTGCGGGTCTTGGCCTCATTGCGTGCCCTCAGCAGCTTGAGCGGATTACTGGTGTCGAGCAGCAGCACACCGGAAGTCTGCAGATGCACGATGGAGCCCATGTTGTAGGCAACATAAGGCAAGCCACGTCGATTGATGATTTCATCAAGTCCTGCGCGCATGCGGTCGCCCGCCCTGCCCGCCAGCGCCGGCGCGTTCAGGCGGCGCGCCTCCAGCAGCGCGTAATAACCGGCGACGCACGACAGCGGGTTGGCCGACAGCGTCCCGCCCACGAACGCCCTTCGCGAGGATGTGCCAATGCCACCGGCAAGCAGTTGCATCACGTCTCTGCGTCCGCCAATGGCACCCGCCATCGGGTAGCCTCCCGTCAGACACTTACCCAGTACCGTGATGTCCGGCATGACATTGAAATAAGCTTGTGCGCCGCCCAGCCCCGCACGGAACCCGGTGACCACTTCGTCGAAAATAAGCAGTGCGCCAAATTCGTTGCACAGCGCACGCAACTGTCGGTTGAAGTCGGCGTGTACCGGGCGTGTGCCACTTTCCGGGCCGAAGGGTTCGACCATAATCGCTGCAGTGCCGCCACGAAGGCGATTGATCTGCAGCCTGCGGCGTAATGCATCCAGATTATTGGGCGGGCTCTCCTGGGTGTTTGCCGTAGCGCCTCGCGGAATACCCACCGCCTCCATGCGTCCGGTGCCCGGCAGGCGCATGCCGTAGACCAATTGGTCGCTCCAGCCGTGATAGGCGCCGCCGATTTTGATCACCCACCTCTTGCGGGTGTAGGCGCGTGCCAGGCGTACCGCTGCCATCACCGCTTCAGTGCCCGAGCCCAGCAAGCGCAGCATGTCGACACCGGGCATCACTTCACAGACCAGTTCGGCCAGCTTGACTTCGTATTCATGCAGCAAGCCGGTCACCGGCCCGCATTCATCGAGAATACGGTCGACCTGTTCGCGAATGGCCGGGTGATTCGAACCCAACAAAGTGGGGCCACCTGCTTGTAGAAAATCGGTGTAGCGATTGCCGTCGACATCCGTCAGGTGCGCACCTTTAGCCTGGGCGAAGGCCAGCGGAAACGGATAGTTGAACGCGAGATTGTGTTGCACACCTCCCGGTATGACTTTTTTGGCTGCCTCGGAAAGACGCTTCGAGCCCTGGCAGCGCTCGTCGAAATAGCCCATGACCTTGCTCATTGCTTCGCGTTTGATCGGGCGAATGGGCTGCTTCACCAGTTCGTCGAACCGGCGGTAGAGGGAGTCGACGTCCGGCCATTGCGATACGGCCGATTCGGGAATTGCAGGCATGCTGGCAGGATCAAGAGGTTTGTTCATGATTGAGTCTCTGAAAAAGTCTGAGGGCTGAGTGCGTGCGAGCTGGAACTGGTCAGGGCGTCGATCAGGCGGGCTATTGCAGCGCGTGACTCAGGTTTTCCACGGGTATTGACGTTGATCTGGTTGACAAGGTGATCACGACAGAATGTTTCCAGGTCCTCCAGGCGCATCAGGGTTGTCTCGATATCCGCACCGCAACACAGAACGCCGTGATTGCGCATCAGGTAAACGTTGTGATCCGGCCGGATTGCCCGGCCGAGCTTGCCGGCCAGCCAGCCGGAGCCGGACGGCGCGTAACCCACCAATTGAATGCGTTTGCCCAGCGATTTCCATAGCGGCGGGTAAGGCACGTCCAGCGCTTTGCCGAACAATGTGCAAGCGCTGGCCAGGGGTTGGTGGGTGTGGATACTGCAATTGACATCCGGGCGACTGCGCAGGACTTTGGCGTGCAACTCGCTTTCCACCGAAGGCGAACGTTCACCCGACAGTTGCTGCAGATCCTTGAGCCGCAGGACGCAGACATCCTCCGGTCGCATGCTGAAATAGTCGGTGGCCGACGGTGTGACCGCGATGTGCAGCGCGTCGATACGCAGCGCGAGGTTGCCGCCGGTGGCGGCGAAGAAGCCGCGGCGTGAGAGATGCCGCGACAGGTCGACGATCTGTTGTTGGACATTGTTCATGGTTTCGTCTCCTGCGATGGGTTCAACCTGCGATACAGCGGTGCCAGGCGTTTGCGGACTTCCTTGAACGTGGCGAAGCGGTCGTCATACAGGTTTCGGGTTGACCGGGATGGCTCGTACAGTCGATGCGGCCTTTGCAGTGTCGGAAGATCGTTGAACTGCAACTTCCCGAGCGCTACCGCAGCGATGAATGCCGCTCCACGGGCGTTGGTCTGAATGGGGTTATGCGGTTGCTGAATGACCCGCCCGCAGACATCGGCCATGATCTGGCACCACACATCCGATTGCGCTCCGCCGCCGGTGGCGACGATGATCCCGCTCGACTGGCCGATAAACCGCGAGAACGGCTCCAGCATCCAGCGCGTGTTATGGGCAACGCCTTCCATGAAGGCCCGGATAATGTCTTCCCTGGAATGTTCGAGTTTCAGGTTGATCAAGCCGGCACGCAGGCTCGGATCACCGACCGGGGAGCGTTCGCCACACAGCCATGGCGTGTAGATCAACCCCCGCGAACCCGGCGGCACGCGCGCTGCGATACGGTCAAGCAAGGCATATACATCCGGCTGTTGCTCATCGCTCAACAGCTCGTCCGGGTGGTAAAGCACCTTGTCACGCAGAAACGACAGGTTGGCGCCTGCAGCCGATTGCATGGCCATTGCCAGATAACGGCCCTTGACCGCACTGGGAACCGCAGCAATATGGTGGCGAACACTGGATTTCTTGAACGGTACATGAGCGCCTACCCAGGACGAGGTGCCCAGGTAAAGGTGCGGAGCAAAGTCCCGCACCGTGGCACCAACAGCCACTGCCGAAGTGTCTACGGCACCTGCAACCACGGGCGTTGATCGAGGTAGCCCCAGTACATCTGCCAGCTCGGCTTTCAATGTGCCGATGACTTCGGTCGAGCCCACCAGCTCAGGCAGTTTGCCGGCGTCGATACCCAGTGCCCTTATCAGCCCGTCATCGTAGCGAATGCGGTGAGGGTCCCGATTGTCGGTAATCCAGGCGGTCAGCATCGAGTCGCCTGTCGCACAGTAACGACCCGACAACCGCATGTTCATGTAGTCGAGCACATTCAGGAATTTGTGGGTCTTTTCATACCGTGCAGGGTCATGATCAAGGATGTAGGCCATGTGCCCGGCCGAGTCCATCCCGGACAGAGACGCCACCCCGCCTGTCAGTCGCAACGAACGCCAGAGCTTGAGTGGCCCGTAGCCGCCCAGATTGCACCAGCCTCCGCCCATTCGCTGCTTGATGGAGTCGGCGCCGCGCTTGTCCAGCCACAGCAGTGCCCGGCCAATCGCGGCACCATTGCGGTCGACACAGACCGTGCCTTCGCTTTGCGTGGAGCAACAGATGGCCACCACCTGACGACGCCTGCGCGGGTCGGCTCCCAGCAACTCGTTGGCGCCAAGCATGAAAGCATTCCACCAGTCCTCCGGCTCCTGCTCTGCACTCAGGCCACTGACATGCAACGGCACACCGTGAAACGCCCAGGCCCGGATGTCTCCCTCCATGGAGACCAGTGCGCACTTGCAGCCAGACGTTCCCAGGTCAATCGCGAGGACGAGTTGCTCCAGGCCGGTAACCGCCTCAGGCGTCCGGGAAATGAAAAGCGAAGTCATAAAGGTCTACTCAGAATGTGCGGGAAATCGACGCCACCCAGCGATTGCCATCCGTGGTTCGCACATGTCCGTCGTCTTCGGCCATATACAGCTCACGCGCCCGGGTCTTGGTTGTCACCCAGTCGAGTCCCCAGTCAAAGCCCCACCAGTGATGGACCAGACCTACGCCGTAGTCAGCGAAGTTCGCTTCCGAAAAGTTGGCGATCTGCTGATAACCGGCGTGCAGTTTGAGGTTGGTATTGATGCCCAGCGCGTATTTATAATCCAGGTCATACAACATGCTGCCTCGGGAGTTCTGGTCACCCTTGGCATAGCATTCCAGGCCTTTGGTCGGGTCCTCACGGAACTGCAATTGCGCACCGCACACGCCACCGCTGTTGGCGCCCCGGTAGTTCTTCGACAGCACCCGGGCAATTCGGCCTTCAAGTGCGCCATAACCGATTTCCAGCACGGCAAACTGACTGTTGTAATTGGTCGTATGCTCATCGCCCGGCGTGAAGGTCTCGAAGTCGAAGCGATTGGGCGCTTTGAACTGCGCCCCCGGAAACATCTCCGCCGCCAGCCCTACACCATAGTGCCAGGTATCGGGATCGCCAAAGCGATAACCCCCTGCGAGCAGCACTCCCAGACCATCACCGTCGAGGAACTGCTTCTTGCTGACCGTAGAAAATTCGGCAAGCGCCACCAGGCCTGTTTCATGAGCAACCTGAATGGTTACTCTGGCTCCTGGGCGATTCAGGGAATCGGAAATGCCGCGGGTGCGAATGTCCGAGCTGGCCTTGGCGGTGATATCCACCGCGTAGCTCGACATTTCATCGGCGATAGCCAGGGTGCTGCCTGCTGCGGAGCACAATGCTGCAGCCATTACATAGCGAGTTGTATAAGTGTGCATGATTCTCTCCCACGCTGAAGGGCCGGATTTACAATTTGCAAACCGGGGCAGGAGGCAGTGTTGCGATACGCTCGAATTGCTCTGTCTTGCCGAGAACTTCGGTGCCGACAAAAGCCCTTACATTCAGGCGTCCGTCCTTGACCCGGACGGCGCCCTTATATTTTTTCTGATCACGGGGGTCATATACCCAGCCATCGCGCCAGGCATCCTGGTCATAGCGGGTCAGTTGTAGAATCTGTACACCGCAGTCACTCGACGTCGAGGCAACATCCTTGACCCAGACAACCTGCCCGCAGATGGCGCCTGCCTTGTCTGCGCAGTCATCAAGCTTGACCACGGCGTCTTTTTCCGCCGTCAACCAAAGGCCCTTTGCCTCCAGCGGACCCGCAGCAGCGTGAATACCGGTGGAGCACATCAGAACAGAAGAGAGGAAAAGACATTGCCGTGCGTTCATAGCGTCACCTTTTTTTATTTTTTGTTTTAACAAACCGTCACACTAACGACGCTTCAGTTATGATAGTCATCGCTACACGATAGTTATAGCTATCATTTTATCGTGGAGCAACTGTTTTTTTTCGACCGTCCTGCTGGCGCCCCACTCTTTTTTGACAGGTACTTATGGCCAGGCTGAAAACTGAACCCTCTCCTGCGCAGGTCGCAGGAAAAACCCTCGAGCGCAAGAAGCTGCCTGCGCAGCAACGCGCCACTGAAACCTACGAACGCATTCTGGTCGCTACGGCAAATACCTTGTGCGAGGTCGGCATAGAGCGCTTGTCGACCAATCTCGTGTGCGAACGGGCTGGCCTTACACCGCCAGCGCTGTACCGCTATTTCCCCAATAAATACGCGCTGTTGACGGTTCTTGGTGAGCGTCTGCTGGAGAAGCAGAACGAGCGGATTGATCACTGGATCACCCCCGAGCTGATCGCAGGTACGCCGCAGGCTCTGGAGCAGGCGCTTGCCGAACTGATTCTGGATACTTACCGGGTTACCGACGCCACGCTGGGCGGCATGTGGACGCTGAAAGCGTTAAGGGCAGTTCCTGCGCTGGAGCATGTGCGGCTCGACTCTCACCGAAGGGTGTCCAAGGCCCAGGCCGCGATCATTGCCAGCGCTATTCCCGAGGCTGATCCCAAGCAGATAGCTATGGTTGCCCGTGTGGCGGTCGAGATGATTCACGCCACCATCGAATTGCTGTTCGATGAGCCTCTCGACCCGGCGAAGACCTGCGCCATGGTAGCGGCGATGATCGTCAGCCATCTGGATCGCCTTGATCCCGAACCTGCACCTGACAGATGAATACGCGAGACCAGATTGACCGTTTCGGCCACTTGAACCGGCCGGATCGCCCCTTCATCGGTCCGCGATGGTTCTGTACGGTTACGTGAGCCAGAACGTAATCGCAACACTGCATCTATCTTATAAAAACACGCAGCCACAGGAGCAGCTTCATGAATCAGCCCGCAAGGATCACGCCCACTACGCCGTCTCCCGCTCCGGGGCTAACCGAGCTGTTCGAGGCGCAGAAAGCTGCAGTTCGCGCGCAAGGGGTGCCCTCCTACGCTCAACGAATCGCCGACCTCAACGCCATTTTGCGAGTGGTCAGCGACAATCAGGACAGGTTGCTTGAAGCGGTCAGCGCAGACTTCGGCAACCGCTCCTTCGCTGAAACCAGGCTCGGCGAGCTGATGCCTGTCATCAATGGCATCAAGCACATTCGTTCGCATCTCAAGGCGTGGATGCGGCCCTCCAGACGCAAGGTGGGTATTGTTTTCAAGCCTGCGACTGCCAGGGTCATTTATCAGCCGCTGGGCGTAGTCGGTATTCTCGCGCCCTGGAACTATCCGCTGACGCTGACACTGGTGCCCTTGATAGAGGCACTGGCAGCGGGCAACCGGGTAATGATCAAACCTTCGGAATTGACCCCCAGAACCTCTGAGCTGCTCCAGCAATTGCTGGGTGAAACTTTCTCTGCCGAGCAGGTCACAGTAGTCACTGGAGATGCCCTGCTGGCAAGCCGGTTCAGTGAGCTGCCCTTTGACCACCTGGTGTTCACCGGGTCGACCCATGTAGGTCGCCATGTCATGGCGGCGGCTGCACGTAACCTGACGCCGGTGACACTGGAGCTGGGCGGTAAATCACCGGTAGTGATCTGCGACGACTATTCGATTAAAAAAGCGGCACGGATGCTTGCTATCGGCAAACTGTTCAACGCCGGGCAGACCTGCGTCGCACCCGACTACGTACTGGTCCCGCACGAACATGTAAACAGTTTTGCCGGCGAGTGGCTGGCGGCTGCGAAAAAACTTTACCCGACACTCGAAGGTAACCCGGACTACACCTCGATCATCTCCCAGCGCCACCACGAAAGGCTCGTGAGCATGGCTACCCAGGCCCTCTCAAAAGGGGCGAAGGCATGGCAACACGGTGCGCCGGTGTCGACCCACGAACGTAAGATTGCGCCCATGGCGCTCACGGATGTACCGCTCGATGCCGACCTGATGCAGGAAGAGATTTTTGGTCCGCTGCTGCCGATACTTGCCTATGACTCTCTGGATGAAGCCATAAGCTTTATCAATGATCGCCCCTCGCCTCTGGCCCTCTACTGTTTTTCCAACAACCAGACGTCCGTGGACCAGGTGCTGGACCGGACGCAATCCGGCGGTGTGACCATCAATGGCACCATGCTGCACGCCACTCAGGATGATCTGCCGTTCGGCGGCGTCGGGCAGAGTGGCACCGGGGCCTATCACGGCTATGAGGGCTTCGTTCGTCTGTCCCATGCTCGCGGCGTTCTCAAGTTGAGTCGCTTCAACATGTCTGACAAGGTCTCGGCACCTTATGGGCGGCTGACACGCTTTGTAACCCGCCTCATGCTCGGCAAATAGACGTTTTCCGAGCAACCGCGTCAGGTGACAGGATGTCGCCCCGCCACGATATAGCTCCTGCCCTGCCTTCCAGGCAGCCAATGATGATCACTGTTTGTGATGATCCAGTATTTATGTAACATCAGAGCGTTATTCTCTGCGCACTTCAACTAGCCGTGTTCTAAAAGGCATCTAACGCAGGCATCTAGCGGCCACATCACTCACAGCCAAGTTGATGTGACCGCTGTTTGCGTTTGACGTCTAAGCTAGTGTCAGCATTTCTGAAATCATGGATGACTCAATGCCACACACATTACTACCCCACATAGGCAGGGCCATAGCCAGCATCGGCAGCGGCCATTTTTCCAGCATGTTCCACAAGCTTATCGATACTCAGCTTGCCGTGGATGCCACCCACCTTTCCTCACTGCCACAGCCCTGGCAAACGCTGCCCGCGTCGGAACCCACAGTCTTCAACGAAACGGTGACGTCCTCACGCGGCACCTTGCTGCTCAGCGACTCGATCCATCTTTATCCTGCGCAGGCCTCGGAGAACTTCAGCTGCAAGATAACCGTCTTCAGGGCGCTGCCAGCGCATGAGTTTTCGGACAATGAACGTCGTCAGCTAAGCACTATCTCACCGCTTTTGTTCTCAATACTCGAAAGGCATGTCAATGCCTTGCAAATGACAATGATCACTGTCGAACCGAAAAAAACCGAAAGCGTCGAAGAGCGTTTTCATGACCGGTTGCGCGAAACAGGTATGACATTGTCCGAGCGGGAAATGCAGGTCTGCATCGGTCTGCTCGCCGGTCATACCGCAATCGAGCAGGCCGAACGGCTTGCGCTCAAGGTCAATACGGTAGGCAGTTACCAGCGCCGCGCCGCCATCAAACTGGGCATCAGCGGTCGGCACTCGCTGATGCGCTGGATGTATGGCTCATCGGAAAGCGCTTGTTCAGCCTGCTGAACGCCGTTCAAGAGCACTGTTTGAGTAACAGACAGAATAGGTAGCCAATGCCACAGGACGGGGTGATATCGATCACCCCGCCCATGCGCCTTACTGCAGGTAGCGCTGGCCTGGCTTGTCGCCTGCCTGACGCATGCGTTCTGTCAAACGGTTCATTGCGTTTCTCCCACGCCAATTGCCAATCCGTCGTACCACCAGGCCGCCAGACTGTATACGTCTGGTGCCTTGAGGACGCTGAAGTGATTGCCCGGTCCCTGCCATGGCGTCAGCTGCGGCATCAGGTGTTGCCACCCTGTTGCAGATGACGCCTGCTCAAGTTGATTGTCCAGAGCATCCAGCTGCGGATCATCCACCAGTACCAGGCTGGCCCTGCCACTGTAGCCTCCGGGCTCTGGCCGATAGACAGTCCTTATGGCGCTGGCAAACGTACGAACAATCCCTTGCAGTGCCTGTGCTGCCAGGCGCGGTGGCAACAACCCGACGCGCACCATGGCCTGTTGCAGCAGGTGCAGTTGAGTGTCTCCATCGCTGTCGGCGAACACTTGAGGGTCGATTTCCAGGCTTCTGCCGGCGGACAACTGCAACGCTTCGATCAGCCTCTCCAACACTGCCGTGGCGGTATAGGGCTTGCAGCGCAGGCCGTCACCACCAGGCGCTTCGCTGTCGATCAGGGTCAGCGAGACAACCTCACGACCACGGGCCTGAAGCTTGACGGCCATGGCATGCGCCGCCCAGCCACCAAAGGAATGCCCGACCAGATGCAACGGGCCGTGTGGATACATTGCTTCGATCGCTTGCACATGGCTCTGCGCTGCCGCTTCCACCCTGCTGTGCGGAGCACTGCGGCCGTCCAGACCGCGCGGCTGCAGGCCGTAGATAGGCCAGTCCGGCCCCAGCGCTTCGGCCAGGCCGATGAAACTGGTGACGCTGTCACCGGCACCCGGCACGCAGAACAATGGCGCATGCCCATCCCGCCCGCTCTGGATGGCCAGCAGCGATTGATAAGCCGGTGTCGACGGCGGTGTATCGGGCACTCCATGCAACGCAGCACTGATGCTCCGACCGAGTGTGTCCACGTGAGGCGCCTGCATCATTGTCATGTGATCCCCAGGCACGCTGACACAGCGCAACTGGCCTTTTGGCAGGACTTCGCCCCAGCCCAGTGTAGGACTGGTGCCTGGCGGTGCCATTGGACGCTGCTCTGCGCAGAACAGGTGGATCGGCAAACCGAGCGGTTCCAGCTGGTAATGCGCCAGGGCGTGACCGTGCGCCACTTCCCGGTCCAGGTAGTGATGCAATTGTTGATCGCTGGCCTGCGCCAGTTCCTCGTACAGCAGTTCCTCGTCGCGGCAAAGTTTCAGTAGGGTTTCAAAGTCCGGCAGGGTCGCCTGTCCGCTCAACGAGGTCAGACGCGCCAATGCAGCAGCACCCGCCACGCCCTGGGTTTTCCAGTGCGCGATGCAGTGCGACAGCAATTGCCGCTCAAGCAGGTCAGGTCCTTGCCAGCGTGCCTTGCCCTGATCAGTCAGGCGCGGCACGTAGCTGTCGATCAGGCCGAGGAATGCAACGGGCTCGTCCATACCGAGCAGTTGAGTTGCCACTTCATAGGCCAGAACCCCGCCAAACGACCAGCCTGCCAGCCGGTAAGGACCGCGTGGCTGGACCTGCCGAATACGTTCCACCAGCCGCGCCGCCAGGCATTCCATGGTGCGCAATTGCTGCTGGCCCAGGCCAACCCCCGGCAAGCCGTAGATCGGGAAGTCGCCCTGCAGGTGTTGTCCAAGGACCGGAAAGTAAGCGTCCAGACCGGTAAAGTCATGAATCAGGAAAAGAGGCGGTTCGCTGCCACCTGCCCGTACCGTGACGACCTCCTGAGCTTCGACCGAGGGGGCCGGACGCTGGTCGAGCAATCCGGCCAGCGCTGCGATGCTCGGATGCTGGAACAACTCGGCCAGGGACAGTAACAAGCCTGCTTTTTGCAGCAGGCTGACCAGACGGATCGCCGACAGCGAATGGCCACCCAGCTCAAAGAAACTGTCGTGTCTGCCGATTCGGCCCACTTCCAGAACGTCGGCCCACAGCTGCGCCAGACGCTCCTCCAATGCCGTGGTCGGCGCTTGATAAGCAAGGTTCGCCAGCGCGGCCATGTCCGGGGCTGGCAAGGCCTTGCGGTTGACCTTGCCATTCTGGGTCAACGGCAGTGCATCCAGACCGACAAAGACTGCAGGCACCATGTATTCCGGCAATTGCCCTAACAGGTGCGCTCTCAATGCAGCACTTTCGAGCGCAGCGTCGCGACGAGTGAAGTAGCCCACCAGGCGCAACGAACCATCTTCCAGATGTTGCGTAGTCACAACGGCTTCGCCAACGCCCGGGCATTGCGCCAGGTGCTGTTCGATCTCGCCCAGCTCGATGCGCACCCCACGGATTTTGACCTGATCGTCGTTGCGGCCCAGGTATTCAAGGGTCCCGTCAGCCAGCCAGCGCACCAGGTCGCCGGAGCGGTACATTCTAGCCTCGCTGCTGTCGCTGAACGGATCATCAAGGAAGCGCTCGGCGGTCAGGTCCGGACGGTTCAGATAGCCACGTGCTACGCCTGTGCCGCCGATATACAACTCGCCGGGCACCCCGAGCGGCACTGGCTGGCCCTGCGAATCCAATACATAAAGCCGCGCATGGGAAACAGGCTTGCCGATGTGCAAGACCTTGCCCGGCTCCATCAGGCCAGAGCTGGCAACGACCGTAGTTTCCGTCGGGCCGTAGTTGTTGACCACCGCGAAACCAGGGTCCCGATTGAAGTGACGCAAACGGTCGCCACCAATCAACAAGGTTTTAAGGGTCGGGTGACGCAACTCGCGACTGAATGCATATTCGGCCACAGGTGTCGGCAGAAACGCGACTTGCAGAGGTTGCGCCAGCCACCAGTCGAGCAACACATCAAGCTGTTCGTTGCCAATCTCCGCAGGTGGCAGATGCAATACTGCACCGGCACACAACGCAGGCCATACTTCCCAGGCCATTGCGTCGAAACCAAACCCGGCCACGCTGGCGGTATGACTGCCTGCACGCAGATCGAATACCTGACAGTGCCAGTCCACCAGATTGTTCAGCGTTCGATGCTCGACCATCACACCTTTGGGCAGCCCGGTGGACCCCGAGGTGTAAATCACGTAAGCCAGGTGACGCGTGGTCATATCCGCAATATGCGGGTTTTCGGTGCGTTGCGACCAGTCCGGGCGATCTAGAACCACCACCGGTACATCCAGGCTGGGCAGACGCGCCAGCAGGCCGGACTGAGCCAGCACCACCACAGGCGTGCTGTCTTCGAGCAGGTAGCCGATGCGCTCGTCCGGATGTGCCGGATCGACCGGCACATAGCTCGCCCCGGCTTTCAACACCGCCAGCAAGCCGGTGAGTGTTTCAAGCCCGCGCCGCGCCACTACCGCCACACGGTCATCCGGACGTACGCCCAAGCCGATAAGGTGATGGGCCAGTGCGTTGGCGCGACTATTCAGCTCCGCGTAGCTCAAGCCCTGGTCGCCTGCCTGGGCAGCCAAAGCGTTCGGCTGATCAAGCGCCTGTTGCTCAATACGCTGATGAATGGTCAGCGAGTTCTCTGGACTGAGCGCTTGGGCATTGAAGCCATCGAGCAGTTCGTTTAGTTCAGCGCCCGGCAGAATGTTCAGCGACTGAATCGGCGCGGTAAGTTTTTGCTCAAGGGCAATGACCAGGTTCTCTACGGCGCAGGAAAGGTACGCGCAGACACGCTGGGCATTGATGCCCGTCGTGGTCAGCGCCGACAGGTCGAACGCCTCGCCCAGGTCATCGACGCT
Source organism: Pseudomonas savastanoi (assembly GCF_020917325.1). NCBI lineage: Bacteria > Pseudomonadati > Pseudomonadota > Gammaproteobacteria > Pseudomonadales > Pseudomonadaceae > Pseudomonas > Pseudomonas savastanoi. The sequence continues at coordinate 2,896,411 of NZ_CP076652.1, read as the reverse complement.
GAGCGTCAACGGGTAGCTGCTGCGCTCACCGGCCTGCAACAGTTCGATCCCCTGCCAGGCTTTTTCGGCCGCCTCGTCGTGCTCTCCGGGCGCAGTGCTGTGGCGGTAGTTCAACAACGCGCTGAACAACGGCGCGCCCGCAGGCAAGGCGCTGCAACGCTGGGCAATTGCCAGCGAGGCATGCTCGTGGGCAAGCAATCCGGTCAGACGCAGGTGGGTCTGCAACACCGCGTCGCGTGCAGTCTGACCGGAGAGGTCAATCCGCAGCGGCAAGGTGTTGATGAACACCCCGAGCGTGCGCTCTGCCCCCTCGGTGCCGTTCAGGCGACCGAGCAGTACGGTGCCGAACACCACTTTGTCGCGTCCGGACAACCGGCCCAGTACCTGAGCCCAGGCCAGATGCATCAGGCTGGCAGGGCTGACTCCCAGTTGCCGTACTTGATCGCGCAGCCGCTGGCTCAGCGCTGCATCCAGGCGTAGCCTGGCGTCACTCGGAAAATCCGGCCCCGGCAGCGAAGTCTGGCCATACGCCAGGGTGGGTTCGTCCAGGTCACCCAATTGCTCGCGGAAGAACGTTTCATGCGCGTGCTCACCCGCGCCCAGCAAGGTCTGCGCGATGTAATTGCGGTAAGGCACTGGCGCGGGCAGTTGCGCCTGCTGATCCAGCAGTATTGCCTGCAATTCCCGGCTCAGCAGGTCGAGGGCGACGTGGTCCATGATCAGGTGATGGAACAGCAATACCGCGACGATACGCTGGTTGTCCGGGTCGTCGGCGTGCACCAGACGCAGCAGCGGTGCACGGACAAGGTCCAGCGGTTCGGGATCGGCCAGTGCCGCCAGCGGCAATTCGATCACCGGCAGGTCGGCATGACGCCATACCACTTGCACAGGTGTTTCCAGGCCTTCCCAGCACAGCGAAGTACGCAGCACGTCGTTACGCGCGATGACCTGCTGCAGCGCCTGGCAAAAGGCATCCAGCCGTGAGCGGTCGGCAAACGCAAAGCGCGCTTGCAAGCGATAAGGGTCATCCTCACCGGCTGACAGGTAATGATAGAAAATACCTGCCTGCAAAGGCCCCAGCGGGTAAATGTCCTGAACATTGGGCGCACCGCCGGTCACGCTGGCGACGACGCGATCAATGCCTGCCTGGTCCAGCTTCACCAAGGGCAACAGGTCCGGGGTGATCGACGTGCAATCCGTACCGATCAGGTTGGCCGGAACCTTCACCTGACTGCCGTTACCGATGGCGCGGGCCAGGGCCGCCAGGGTTGGCTGGGCAAACAACACGCGAATATCTGCGTCCATGCCGCGACGACGCATACGAGCAATCAGGGTGACGGCGAGTAGCGAATGGCCGCCTAGTTCGAAGAAGTGATCGTTGCGCCCTACCTGCTCGACCTGCAGCAAATCGCTCCATATCTCGGCAACGGCTATTTCCAGTTCGCCTTGCGGCGGCTCGTATTCACGCCCCGGCAGAGCGTCGCGGTCCGGTACGGGTAAGGCGCGGCGATCCACCTTGCCATTGGCGGTCAGCGGCCAGGCATCAAGGCGCACAAAGGCGCTCGGCACCATATAGCCTGGCAGACGGGCCAGCATCTCGGCACGCAGTCCGGCGACCTCAATGGCGGAGGCAGCGGCGTGTTCGATGAAGTACGCCACCAGACGTGGTTGCCCAGGCTCGTCTTCGCGGGCCAGAACCAGCGATTCTTCGATACCCGGCAAGGCCGCCAACTGCGCCTCGATTTCGCCCAGCTCGATACGCACACCACGAATCTTCACCTGATCATCGTTACGGCCCAGATAATCCAGCGTGCCATCGGCATTCCAGCGCGCCAGATCGCCAGTGCGGTACATGCGCGCTTGCGGCTGCCCACTGAACGGGTCGTTCAGGAAGCGCTCGGCAGTCAGTTGCGGCTGGTTCAGATAACCACGCGCCACGCCTTCGCCGCCTATGTACAACTCGCCGGCAACGCCCAAAGGCACCAGTTGCTGCTGGTCGTCGAGCAGGTACACGCGGGTATTGGCAATCGGTGTGCCGATATCCAGGCTGCCATCCGGCAGTAGACGGCCCGATGTGGCCACCACCGTAGCCTCGGTCGGGCCGTAGTTGTTGATGACGGCGAAGCCCGGGTCGCGGTGGAACTGACGCAGGCGGTCACCGCCGATCAACAGCGTGCGCAGGGTCGGATGATGCAGCTCGCGACTGAACGCATATTCAGCCACCGGGGTCGGCAGAAAGGCTACTTGCAGCGGTTGAGCCAGCCACCAGTCAAGCAGCGCGTCGAGCTGCTCGTTACCGATGTTTGCAGGCGGAAGGTGCAGCGTTGCACCGGCACACAGTGCCGGCCAGATTTCCCAGGCCATCGCGTCAAAACCGAAACCGGCAACGCTGGCAGTGTGGCTGCCTGCGTGCAGATCGAACGCCTGGCAATGCCAATGCACCAGATTGGCCAGGGTGCCATGCTCGACCATCACGCCTTTCGGTTGCCCGGTCGAGCCCGAGGTGTAGATGACATAAGCCAGTTCGCGGGACGTCAGCCCCGCCACCAGCGGATTATCCGCCTGAGTAGGCCACTCGGGTCGATCAAGCGCAATCACCGGCACCGCCAACGCTGGCAGACGCGCGATGAAGGTCTGTTGAGCAAGTACCACCACCGGTGCGCTGTCGGTCAGCAGGTAGCCAAGGCGTTCATCGGGATGCGCCGGATCCACCGGCACATAGCAGGCACCGGCCTTGAGCACTGCCAGCAGGCTCACCAGCGTGTCCAGCCCGCGGCGCGCAACCACCGCCACCCGATCGTCCGGGCGCACGCCAAGGCTGATCAGATAATGGGCAAGGCTGTTGGCCTGGCGGTTCAACTCTGCATAGCTCAGCGACTGTTCGCCAACCCGGGCAGCGACGGCTTCAGGCAGACGTGCGGCTTGAGCTTCGATCAGGCCATGAACGGTCTGGCCTTGCGGGAAACTCACCGCGCTGGCATTGAGGCTTTCAAGCAGATACTCGCGTTCCTGAGGGCCCACCAGCGGGATATCACCCAGCACCGCGTTTTCGTTATTCACCAGCGCGTGCAGCACCTGCTCGAAATAACCGTAATAGCGCTGCACCGTGGGCTCATCGAACAGCGCGGTTGCGTATTCCAGCGTGCCAAACAGCGCGTCACCCTGCTCACCGAGGTTCAACGACAGATCAAACTTGCAGACCTGACTCCCCTGCTCGACCACGCTCAGCGACAGGCCGTCCATGTCCGGTAACGAGGTTTCACCGGCCAGCCAGTTGAGCGTGGTCTGGAACAACGGGGAGTGAGCCAGGCTGCGGGTCGGTCGGACAATTTCCACCACCTGCTCGAATGGCAGGTCCTGATGATCCTGAGCCTCCAGTACCCGCTCCCTGACCTGTGCCAGCAATGCATTACCGGTCAGCGCCGAGGCTGTATCGATGCGCACGGCCAGCGTGTTGACGAACAGCCCGATCAGCCCTTCCAGCTCCGCACGACCGCGTCCTGCAATCGGGCTGCCGACCACCACTTCGGCCTGACCGGAAAGACGCGCCAGCAATGCGCCCCATGCGGTCAGCAAGGTCATGTACAGCGTAACGCCTTGCCGTTGCGCCAGCGCTCGCAAGCCTGCCGTCAGTGGCCCGTCCAGCCGCACGTTCAGGCTGGCACCGGCGAAGTCCTGCTGTGCCGGGCGGGGCCGGTCGGCAGGCAGCGTCAGTAGCGTCGGTGCGCCTTCCAGCGCTTGTCGCCAATAGGCTGCCTGATGTTGCAGGCGCTCGCCGCTCATCCAGCCCTGCTGCCATACCGCATAGTCGGCGTATTGAATAGCCAAAGCTGGCAGGGGATCGTCCCTGCCTTGATGCAATGCCGGGTATAACGCGAGCAATTCGCGAGTCAGCACGCCCAGCGACCAACCGTCGGCGACGATGTGGTGCACCGTCAGCAACAACACATGCTGCTCGTCTTCCACCTGTAGCAGGCAGCCACGGATCAGCGGCCCACGCGTCAGATCGAACGCTGCGGTGGCCTCTACAGCAACACGTTCGGCCAGTGTTTCCGGCATTTGACGCAGATCTTCAACATGCAGGACCGGCATGGCCGCAGGCGCAGTAAACACAACCTCTGCACCCTCCTCGCAGGCGATGAACCGGCTGCGCAGGGTTTCGTGGCGCTCGATGATCCGCGATACCGCAGCGGTCAGCGCAGCAACATCCAGCAAGCCCCGTATGCGCAGAGCCAGCGGGATGTTGTACGCCTCATTGCCACCCTCCATCTGCGCCAGGAACCACAAGCGCTGCTGGGCGAACGACAGCGGTAGCGACTGATCACGCGGTGCAGGCAGGATCAACGACAGTTCACTGCGTCCGGCACCGGCCAGCGCACTGGCGACGGCGGCCAGCTCGCCCAGCGCGAAGAGTTCGCCCAATGGCAACTCCATGCCCATCTGTTGACGCACCTGCGACACCATGCGCATGGCCAGCAAGGAATGCCCGCCCAGGTCGAAGAAGTGGTCGTGGCGGCCTACCTGTTCAATCTGTAGAACTTCAGCCCAGATCTGCGCCAGAGCCACTTCAATCTCTCCCTGCGGTGGCTCGTAGGCCAGCCCCAGCAGCGACGAGTGATCCGGTTTGGGCAGCGCACGGCTGTCGAGCTTGCCGTTGGCAGTCAGCGGCAGCGCGGTCAGCTCTATATAGGCTCCCGGAACCATGTATTCAGGCAGGTTGGCCTGCAGATGAGCACGCATTTGCTCAGGCCCAGGGGCATCGGCCTCCTGTTGGCTGGTGAAATAGGCAACCAGACGTACATTGCCCGGTTCGTCTTCACGAGCCAGAACAACGGCCTCTCTGACCCCCGGCAACTGGTGCAGACAATTGACAATTTCGCCCAGTTCAATACGGAAGCCACGGATTTTCACTTGATCGTCGTTGCGTCCCAGGCATTCCAGCTGGCCGTCATCCAGCCAGCGACCCAGATCGCCGGTGCGGTACAGCATGGCGCCAGGCTGATCGCTGAACGGGTCGGCAATAAACTTCTCGTCGGTCAGATCCTGGCGGTTCAGATAACCCAGCGCCACACCGTCGCCACCGATGTAAAGCTCGCCAATAGCTCCCAACGGTGTCAGGCGCTGATGAGCGTCGAGCACGTAAACACTGGTGTTGCCGATGGGTCGACCGATAGGCACGTACTCGGCCTCATCGGCCAGCGTTCGTACTTGGCAGGCAGTGGCGAAGGTGGTTGTCTCGGTGGGGCCGTAAGCGTTCAGCAGGTGCAGACCCGGTGCCTGGGCAAGCAGTTTGCGGAAGCTGGCCGGGTCTGCGCGCTCTCCGCCTGAAAGCAGCAGGCGCAGACCCCCAAGTGCCTCTGGAATCAGTTGCACGTACTGGTTGAACAGCGCGGTGGTCAAAAACAGCACGCTGACATTGCCCTGACGCAGGGCCGCGCTGAAACGCATCGGGTCAATCAGCGTGGTGTGCTCGATCACCAACAACTGCCCGCCGTTGAGCAATGCACCCCAGACTTCCATGGTGCTTGCATCGAACGCCGGATTGGAGGCAAAAGCGATGCTGTCCTGCTCATTGAAATCGGCATAACCGTTGTTCAATACCAGTCGGGTTATGCCGCGATGGGCGACACGTACGCCTTTTGGCGCCCCCGTCGAACCGGAGGTATACATGACGTAAGCCGCTGTATCAGAGGTCTGTGGCAAGCCCGGATCATGCGCAGGTTGATCGTCGAGAGTCAGGCGGTCCAGATCGATACGCCGCACGGATGAGGCAGTCGACATGGCGCTCTGCGTCAACACGTATTTCGCCATGCAGTCATCGAGCATGTAATTCTGCCGCTCGGCAGGCGCGTTGACGTCCAGTGGTACGTAGGTCGCTGCACATTTACCGATCGCCAACTGGCTGATCACAAGTTCCAGCGAGCGAGGCAGCAGAATCGCTACATGCTCATTGGGCTTCACACCTTGCCCCAGCAGGTAATGGGCCAGGTGGTTGGCACGTTCGTTCAGCTCTCCATAAGTCAGAGAACGGCGGCCATGCACGGCAGCCACTGCATGCGGATGCAGCGCAGCACGGCGCTCAAACAGGCGATGCACGAGCTGCTCGCGAGGGTATTCACGACGGGTGTTGTTGAACGTGGCCGACAACAGCGCGTGTTCAGCCTCCGGCAGCACCGATGATTCGATCAAAGCCGTTTCCGATTGCTGCTCCAGTGCCTGCACCAAATGGACAAGAGCTTGTTGCACATAAGCGCAAATCCGTTGCGGATCAATACCCGGCGCAGTCTGGGCAGTCAGGCTGAACGCATCGCCGAAGTCATCGATACACAGGGTCAGCGGGTAGTTGCTGCGCTCTTCTGCATGCACGACCTCAATCCCTTGCCATGCAGCGTTGCTTGCCTGGTCATCGACCTCAGGCACAGCGCTGTGGCGGTAGTTGAGCAACGTATTGAAAAGCGGCGCGCCAGCCGGCAAGGCGCTGCATCGCTGGGCCAGTGCCAACTGAGCATGCTCGTGGGTGAGCATGCCGACCAGACGAGCGTGCAGGTCGAGCACCGCACTGCGCGCGCAATGCCCGCCCAGGTCCATGCGCAGCGGCAAGGTGTTGATAAACACACCCAAGGCACGCTCGCCGCCTTCGCCACCGCGCAGCCGTCCAAGCAGTACGGTGCCGAATACCACGCTGTCGCGCCCGGACAACTGCCCCAGGACCTGAGCCCAGGCCAGGTGCATCAAAGTAGCGGCGCTGACGCTCAGTTGCCTTGCCTGATCACGAACCTGATGGCACAGGTCGATGTCCAGTGTGAGTCGGGCCTCGCCAGGAATCTGATCTTCCGATGCCATTACCAGGCCGTAAGGCAGGGTCGGCTCATCGACATCGCCCAACTGCTCGCGGAAGAACGCTTCATGGGCCTCGTCGCCAGGCCCTTGGAGGACGTGGGCGATGTAATTTCGGTACGGCACGGGCGCTGCGAGCGACGCTTCGTTGCCCAGCAGTACGGCCTGCAATTCGTGGCTCAGTACATCAAGGGCAATATGGTCCATGATCACATGGTGGTAACGCAGAACCGCCGCAATCCTGTGGTTGGCGGGGTCATGGGCATAGACCAGATGCATCAGCGGAGCCTGAGTAAGGTCCATGCGTGGAGCATTGAAAAGGTCGTGCAACGCTGTCTCTTGAACGTGCATGGGAGCCTGACGCCAGACCACCTGCACCGGCGTTTGCAAACCTTCCCAGAACAACGCGGTGCGCAGCACATCGTTGCGTTCGATCACCCGCTGCAATGCATCGCAGAAAGCGTCCAGCCGCGATACGTCGGCGAACGCAAACTGCGGCTGCAACAGATAGGGATCGCTGTCCCCGGCGGTCAGGTGGTGGTAAAGAATGCCTGTCTGCAAGGGGCCCAGCGGATAAATATCCTGCACATTGGCGGCACCGCCCGGCACCTTCGCGACGATACGGTCGATGGCTGGCTGATCCAGCGCTACTAATGGCAGCAGTTCGGGTGTAATGCGCTGGCAGTGCGCATCGATCAGGTTGGCCGGCACTTTGACTTCAGTGTCGCGACCGACGGCGTCAGCCAGTGCTGCCAGTGTTGGCTGAACAAACAGAACACGAATGTCGGCACGCATGTCCAGACGACGCATACGCGCAATCAGGGTCACAGCCAGCAATGAGTGGCCGCCCAGTTCAAAGAAGTTATCCTGACGCCCAACCTGCTCCACATGCAGCAATTCGGCCCAGAGGCTGGCCAGGGCGATTTCGATCGTACCCTGCGGCGCTTCATAGGCTCGGCTGGCGATACTGTCGCGATCCGGTGCCGGCAAACTTTTGCGGTCCAGTTTGCCGTTCGCCGTGACTGGCAGGCTGGCCAGCCTTACAAAAGCCGCAGGCACCATGTATTCGGGCAGCAGCCCCGACAGCCAGGCACGCAACTGCTCGATATCCAGCCCGGTTTTATCTTCACCGCAGGTGTAATAGCCAACCAGTCGTTTGTCGCCCGGCACATCCTCGCGTGCCACTACCACCGCGTCGATGACATCCGGATGATCGTTCAGGCGAGACGCGATCTCACCCAGCTCAATACGGAAACCGCGAATCTTGACCTGTTCGTCGTTACGGCCCATGTATTCCAGGCTACCGTCTGCCATCCACCGTCCAAGGTCGCCGGTACGGTACATGCGCGCATCCGGTGCAGTGCTGAACGGGTTGTCGAGGAAACGTTCGGCCGTGAGCGCTTCACGGTTCAGATAACCCCGCGCCACACCGGCACCGCCAACATACAGTTCGCCGACCACGCCTACCGGCACCGGCTCGCCGCGGGCGTCGAGGACATACATCTGCAAATCGGGAATACGCTTGCCGATAGGACTGGCACCGACACGCATGGCGTCTTCGGGCTGCAACGGGTAATAGGTCACATGCACCGTGGTTTCGGTGATGCCGTACATGTTCACCAGCTGTGTTGCGGCGTTCACGTTGCGGGCATACCACGGCTTGAGCATCGCTGTTTCCAGTGCTTCACCGCCGAAAATCACCTGGCGCAGCGAGTGCGCCTGCTCGTTCTCGCTTTGGGCAGCGATCAGTTGCCGGAACGCGCTCGGCGTCTGGTTGAGCACCGTAACTCCTGCGCTGCACAGCAGGTTGTAGAAGTCTTCCGGGGAGCGGCTGACCAGTTGCGGCACGATCAACAAACGTCCGCCGTGCAGCAATGCGCCCCAGATTTCCCACACCGAGAAGTCGAAGGCGAACGAATGGAACAGTGCCCAGACATCCTGTTCGTTGAAACCGAACCAGTCTTCGGTGGCCGAAAACAGTCGTGCAACGTTGCGGTGTTCGATCATCACACCCTTGGGCTGACCGGTTGAGCCAGAGGTGTAGATGATATAAGCCAGGCTTGTGGGCTTTACCGGCACCTGCGGATTAGAGGCGGACTCGTCCTGCAAATCGGCATCGTCGAGACTGATTACCGGCACATCTGACACCGGCAGGGCGTGCTGCACTGACCGCTGACTCAACAACGCCACTGGCGCGCTGTCGCCGAGGCTGTAGGCCAAACGCTCGAGTGGGTAAGCCGGGTCCAGTGGCACATAGGCGCCACCGGCCTTGAGAATGCCCAGCAGGCCCGCGATCATTTGCAGACTGCGTTGCGTGCAGATGGCAACACGGTCATCCACACTGATGCCCATGCCGATCAGGCGATGTGCAATTTTATTGGCCTGGGCGTTGAGTGTCGCGTAGCTCCAGGATGTATCCTCGAACGTCACGGCAATCGCATCCGGCGTGCGCTGCACTTGTGCTTCAAACTGGCTGTGCAGGGTCAGCCCCTGCGGGTAAACCGCATCGGGTGCATTGAAACCGTCGGTCAACTGCCGACGCTCGCTACCCGACAAGAGCGGAATGTGGTTCACGACCGTCTGGCTGTCGGCGACCATGCCGCTCAATATCGCCTCCAGGTAACCCAGATAGCGTTCGATGGTGCTGCGGTCAAACAGCGCTGTCGCATATTCCACGATGCAGCGGAAACCATCGGCGCTGTCGCCGACGCTCAGCGCAAGGTCGAATTTTGCGAAAGCGGCCTGCTCTTCCAGCGGTTCCAGGTGCATGTCGCCCAGTTGCAAATCCAGACCCTGGCTGCCGTCCCAGGTCAGTGATGCCTGGAACAAAGGGCTATGCGAAAGACTGCGGGGCGGTCGCAAGCGCTCCACCACCTGCTCGAAAGGCAGGTCCTGATGGTCCTGCGCTGCCACAACGCGGGCCTTGATGCGGGCCAGAAGCGTCACAGCATCCGGCTCGCCCGAGGTATCGACACGCACGGCCAGGGTATTGACGAACAGACCGATCAGGCCTTCGATTTCGGCATGGCGGCGGTTGGCAACCGGCATGCCGACGACGACTTCCTCCTGGCCGGACAAGCGCGTCAGCAATGCGGCCCAGGCCCCCATGAACAGCATGAACGGTGTCACCGACTGCTCATGGCAGAAGGTCCTGAGGTCGCTGCTCAGGCGCGGATCGAGATCCAGCGTGACACTGGCCCCGGTATAGTCCTGATGCGCAGGCCGTGGACGGTCAGTGGGCAAGGTCAACAGTACCGGCGCACCCGCCAGTGCCTGCTGCCAGTAATCGCCCTGATGGCTCAACCGTTCGGCATCCAGCCAGTTACGTTGCCACACTGCGTAATCGCCATATTGCAGCGTCAGCGCAGGCAGCGGATCATCCTGACCTTGACTGAACGCCTGATAAAGCGCGGTAAGTTCACGGGTCAGAACACCCAGCGACCAGCCATCGGCAACGATGTGGTGTACGGTCAGCAGCAAAACGTGACGGTCTTCAGCCAGGCACAGCAAGCGACCACGAATCGGCAGGTCGCGGTGCAGATCGAAGGGCTGCGCTGCCTCTTCCTTTACTACCGCCTGTAAGGTCCCCGCGTCCTGGCCACGCAAATCCTGCCAGCCAATATCGGGCACTACAGTGACGGACGCCGCCTGCACCCAGGCCTTGTCGTCTTCCTGGCTGAATTGGCTGCGCAGGCTATCGTGGCGGGCGACAATGCGTTCCAGCGCATGCGTCAAGGCACGGCTGTCCAACGGGCCGCTCAGTTTCAGGCCCAATGAGATGTTGTAGGCGCTGTTGGCATCTTCCATTTGCGCCATGAACCAGATGCGCTGCTGAGCAGAAGACAGCGGAACAGGGCCGGTGCGTGGCTGCACGTCGATGGCAGGCAACTGGCTGCGCGCGGCAGCCGTCAGGCAGTGCGCCACCGCGATCAGCGAACTGTCGGCAAACAGGTCGCCAAGGGCAAGCTCAAGTGACAGACGCTGGCGCACCTGAGAAACCATACGCATGGCCAACAGCGAATGGCCACCCAGATCAAAGAACCGGTCATGACGCCCTACCCGCTCGACCTGCAGCAATTCGCTCCAGATGAGGGCCAGTGCGTTCTCCAGATCACCTTGCGGTGCCTGGTATTCCCCGGTCGACAGCGCATCGCGGTCGGGGACTGGCAATGCACGGCGGTCGACCTTGCCGTTGGCCGTCAGTGGCCAGCTTTCCAGTCGTACCAATGCGCCGGGCACCATATAACCCGGCAGGCGGGCCAGCAGCGCGGTACGCAATTGCTCTACTGTGGTGGTGGGAGCGTCTGCACGTTCAGTGAAGTAACCCACCAGCCGTGGTTGCCCCGGCTCATCTTCGCGAGCCAGGACCAGCGCTTCCTCGATGCCTGGCAATTGGCCGAGCTGGCTTTCTATTTCACCCAGTTCAATGCGCACGCCACGAATCTTCACCTGGTCGTCGTTACGGCCCAGGTACTCCAGCGTGCCATCTGCGTTCCAGCGCGCCAGGTCGCCGGTGCGGTACATGCGCGCCTGTGGTTGTCCGGAGAAAGGGTCGCGCAGAAAGCGCTCAGCAGTCAGTTGCGGCTGATTCAGGTAACCGCGAGCGACACTGTCGCCGCCAATGTACAGCTCGCCTGCCACACCCAGCGGGACCAGTTGCTGGCGGTTATCCAGCAAATAAACCGAGCTATTGGCGATGGGCTTGCCGATGTCCAGGCTGCCATTGGGGAACAGGCGGCCTGAGGTAGCGACCACCGTGGTCTCGGTCGGGCCATAGTTGTTGATCACTACGAAGCCTGGATCACGATGGAACTGGCGCAGACGGTCGCCGCCGATCAGCAGCGTGCGCAGGGTCGGGTGACGCAGGTTGCGACTGAAGGCGTACTCGGCAACAGGCGTGGGTAGAAATGCGACCTGCAACGGTTGGCTCAACCACCAGTCAAGCAGCGCATCGAGCTGTTCATTGCCGATCTCGGCGGGCGGCAGGTGCAATGTCGCCCCGGCGCACAAGGCTGGCCAGACTTCCCAGGCCATGGCGTCAAAACCAAAACCCGCCACACTGGCGGTGTGACTGCCCGCGCGCAGATCGAAGGCGGCGCGGTGCCAGTCGACCAGATTATTCAGCGTCCGGTGCTCGACCATCACGCCCTTGGGCTGACCGGTCGAACCCGAGGTGTAGATCACGTAGGCGAGATGAGTCGAATTGAGCCCATCGATGTGCGGGTTGCCTGGCTGTTGCGGCCAGTTCGCCAGGTCAAGGTCGATCAGCGGTGCTTCCAGCCCTTGCAACCCTGAAACCCCGTTAAGGCGTTCCACAAATGCCTGTTGCGTCAATACCGCAACCGGTGCGCTGTCAGTCAGCAAATAAGCGATACGCTCATCCGGATGCGCCGGGTCAACCGGTACGTAGCCCGCCCCGGCCTTGAGCACGGCCAGCAAGCCGACCAGCGTCTCCAGACTGCGTCGTGCAACCACGGCAACGCGATCGTCGGGCTGTACGCCGATGCCGATCAAGTGCTGGGCGAGCGCATTGGCGTGCGCGTTCAGTTCGCTGTAACTGAGGCATTGCTCGCCCACTTGCACGGCGATCGCATCAGGCTGTTGCTCTGCCAGGTGTTCGATGCGCTGGTGAATCGTCAGCCGGCGTTCATAGTCGGCCTGCCGATCATTGAAGCCGAGCAGAAGCTGCGCTCGCTCGCTGGCGGGCACGATATCAAGCTGATCGACGGGCATCTGCGGCGTCTGCTCCAGCGCATCGAGCACACTTTCCATGGTCCATTGCATGTAAGCGCAAATGCTTTGCGCACTGATACCTGCGGTGGCTTGTGCGGTAAAGCCAAACGCATCGCCCAGATCATCGACGCTCAGTACCAGCGGGTAGTTGCTGCGCTCCTGAGCATGCAGCACCTCAATGCCCTGCCATGTTTCACCGGAAGCCTGCGCTGGTGAACTGTGGCGATAGTTGAGCAAGGCGTTGAACAACGGCGTCGGCGCTTGCACCCCGCTGCAGCGCTGAGCCAGTGCCAGTGGTGCGTGTTCATGGCGCATCAGTGCGGTCAGACGCTGGTGAGTTGCCCGTACTGCTGCTTGCACGCCTTGATCGTTCAGATCGAGACGCAGCGGCAAGGTGTTGATGAAGATGCCCAGCGCTCGCTCCGTGGCCTCGGCACCCAGCAGGCGCCCCATCAGCACAGTGCCGAAGACAACCCGTGATTGTCCGGCAAGGCCTGCCAGCACCCGTGCCCAGCCGAGGTGAAACAGGCTGGCGACGCTTACTCCCAGGGTCCGCGCCTGAGCGCGCAAACGCTGGCACAGCAGCAGATCAAGCGTGACACTGTGCTCTTCGAGCTCATCGCCGTCACCGCTCAAATCCTGCAGGCTGTAAGCCAGGGTCGGTTCGTCGAGGTCGCCGAGCATGTCGCGGAAGAACGCTTCATGCTGTTCTTCGCTGACGCCCAGCAACGCCTGCCCGACATAGTTGCGGAACGGTACAGGTACACCCAGCAGCCCGGCCTGCCCCGACAGGCACGCCTGTATTTCATGACGCACAACTTCCAGCGCACTGTGGTCCATGGCGATATGGTGGAACAGCAGCGTGGCCTGCACCCCCTGACCTTGCGCCGGCTCATGGCAGACCAGACGCATCAGCGGTGCCTGGCCCAGCACCATGGTTATGCCTTCGGCGCTCGGCGAGGTATCGACCTTGAGTTCAGCGTGACGCCAGACCACTTGCACCGGGGTTTCCAGACCGTTCCAGTGCACTGAGGTGCGCAGAATGTCATGCCGGTTGATGACGGTTTGCAGCGCCTGGGCGAATGCCTTCAGACGCGCCTGATCAGAAAAGGCGAATTGCACCTGCATCACATACGGGTCGCCCTGAGTGGCGGTAACGTGATGGTACAAAATGCCTTGCTGCAGCGGAGCCAGCGGGTAGATGTCCTGCACATTGGCGGCACCTCCCGGTATTGCGTCCAGCAGTTGGTCGATGGTTGCCTGATCAAGCTCCACCAGCGTCAGCATCTGCGCAGTGATTTGCTCGCAGCCCTGAGGGATGCCATTGGCGGGCAACGTCAGTGCGCCGCGTTTGCTGTTCTGGTAGTCGCCTTGTTCGATGAGTTCTATGAGCGCCGGCTTGTGCTCGCGCAGGTGCTCCAGCAGACCGTTTTCGGTCAATGCACGGCGGTTGCCCTGCACTACCAGTTGTCCGTCCTTGACCGTCAGGTGAATAGCGTGAGCTTTGAGTGCCGCCAATAGTTCGTTGATGCTCACAGTATTATCTCCATGCTCTCTGTGATGGCTGCATAGCCTGCCAGCGTAGGTTGTTCGAACAGCGCCCGGACATCGGCCTCGATGCCTTCCTGGCGCAGGCGCGCAGTCAGGTTCACCGCCAGCAGCGAGTGCCCGCCCAGTTCGAAAAAGTTGTCGTGTCGTCCGACTTGCCCGACTCCGAGCAGCTCGCCCCAGAGTCTGGCGAGCAAGGCTTCGGTTTCGCCTTGCGGTGCTTCATAAGGGCGGGTCAGTAGCGCATCGCCGCCCGGCGCAGGCAAAGCCTTGCGGTCCAGCTTGCCGTTGGGGCTCAGCGGCATGGCGTCCAGGTGCACAAACAGTGCCGGCACCATGTAATCCGGCAGTTGCGCACGCAGCACCTCACGCAGTGTCTCGACCGGCAGCGGCGTGCCGGTGTAATAGGCCACCAGCCGCTGGCCGCCCGGGCGCTCGTCGCGAACCAGCACGACGGCCTGTTCAATCCCCGGATGACGGGTCAGGCAGGCTTGAATATCGCCAGGCTCGATACGCAGCCCGTGGATTTTCACCTGATCGTCATTGCGGCCGAGGAACTCGAGGTTGCCATCCGCCCGCTGACGCACAAGATCGCCACTGCGGTACAGCCGGTCGCCCGCCACGAAGGGGCTGTCGATAAAGCGTTCGGCGTCAGCTTGCGGCAGGTTCAGGTAACCACGGGTTACCCCGGCACCACCAATATGCAACTGACCGATAACACCCAAGGGCACAGGCTGGTCATAGGCATCCAGTACATACAACCGCGTGTTGCTGATCGGGCGACCGATAGGCAAAGCACTTTCCGGCACGGCCTGGTCGGGTTCCAGTGTCCAGACACTGCAATCCACCGTGGTTTCGGTCGGGCCATAAACGTTGTGCAGGCGTGCCTGCGGCAGTTGCTTGCGTAACTGCTCGGCCAGGGCGATGGTCAGCTCGCCACCGCCGCAGACGATGTCGGTCAGGCTGAGGCACTGGCTGCTTTGTGGCAGGTCGAGAAACTGCTGCAACAGCACCGGAACAAACTGCACCACGCTGACCTGACGTTCCTGAATCAACTGCGCCAGATACGCAGGATCGCGCTGGCCGTCAGGGCGGGCCAGCACCAGCGGGATACCGCTGCTCAACGGCCAGAAAATCTCCCAGACCGAGGCGTCAAAGCTGATCGGCGTCTTTTGCAACAACGCGCTGGCCGCTGTGGGTGGGCACAGTCGAGAACTCCACTGCACCAGATTGCTGACGTTACGATGCTCGACCATCACCCCTTTGGGCGTGCCGGTGGAGCCCGAGGTGTAAATCACATACGCCAGATGATCCGGCATCAGGCCGGGGACACGCGGGTTATCACCGCGCTGCATGTCCCAGGTCGAGCTGTCCAGGTCGACCCGCAGGGTATGTTCATCGTCGAGCAGATTGCGCGTGCCTGCATGCACCAGCAAAGCCACCGGCGCACTGTCCTTGACCATGTATTGCAGGCGCTCGCGCGGGTAGCCCGGGTCAAGCGGCACGTACGCGCCACCGGCCTTGAGAATGGCCAACAGGCCAACGACCATCGACAGGCCGCGCTCGACACAGATCGCTACGCGATCATCGGGCCGCACACCCACATCGATCAGGTGATGGGCCAGACAGTTGGCCTGTTCGTTGAGCTGTCGATAGCTCAGTTGCGAACGCCCGGCGCGCAGGGCAACAGCCTGCGGCGTGCGCACTGCCTGCGCCTCGAACAACCCTTGCAGGGTTTGTTGAAGATCGTGATGAACCGTCGTAGCGTTGAAGTCGACCAGCGAGCGCTGGCGCTCGTCGGCGTTCAGCACGGAAAGATGCTGCACAGGCAGATCCGGCTGGCATTCAAGCGCATCAACGATGCCTGTCAACGTCTGTTGCACATAACCACAGATACGTTGCGCACCCACTTGAGGTGGCACGGTGACACTCAGGCGCAGGCTATCGCCCAGGTCATCGACGTTGAGGCTCAACGGATAGTTGGTGTGCTTCTCGCTGGCCAGAATCTCCAGACCGCGCCACGCGTCGAGTTGCGCATCCTGACGGGCCTGGCCTGCGGCGTGTCTGTAGTTGAGAATCGCACTGAACAACGGCAAGG
The DNA here is from genome assembly GCF_020917325.1 of Pseudomonas savastanoi. Taxonomy (NCBI): domain Bacteria; kingdom Pseudomonadati; phylum Pseudomonadota; class Gammaproteobacteria; order Pseudomonadales; family Pseudomonadaceae; genus Pseudomonas; species Pseudomonas savastanoi. The sequence goes on along the minus strand of NZ_CP076652.1, from coordinate 2,880,195 downwards.
GCGCGGCCACCCCGCTCCAGCGTTGGGCCTGAGCCAGAGACGCATGTTCATGACCCAGCAGCGCCGCAAGCCGGGCGTGAGTAGCGCGTGCACTTTCACGTATACCGACGTTACCCAGATCAATTCGCAGCGGCAGTGTATTGATGAACATGCCCATGCCGCGGTCGGCACCCGCACCGCCCTGCAAACGACCCAGCAGGACAGTGCCGAATACCACCCGGTCAGTGCCGGTGGCCGCAGACAGAACGCGCGCCCATGCCAGGTGAAGCAGGCTGGCGACACTGACCCCAAGTTGCCGAGCCTGGCCGCGCAGGCTTTGCAGCAGCGCGTCAGGCAGCACCTGCTGCGCTTGTTCGATGGAGCGGCCGTCACCCTGCACGTCGCGCAGATCGAATGGCAGCGTCGGCGCGTCGATATCGCCCAGTTGCTCGCGGAAGTAAGCTTCGTGCTCCGCTTCGCTGACACCCAGACGCGCCTGCGCCACATAGTTGCGATAAGGCACGGCGGGCTGCATTGGACCGGGTTCGCCGCGCAGATGGGCGAGCATTTCCTCACGCATGACCTCAAGCGCAGTGGCGTCCACCACGATGTGATGGAACATCAGCGTTGCTGAAAGGCCAGAGCCCGTCTCGTCCGGGCAATAAGCCAGGCGAATCAGCGGCGCGCAGCTCAGGTTCAAGCGTGCCGAGCCTGCGGGCGCATCGATTTGCGCTAACGATACACGCTCGACAAGCAGATCAGCCTGACGCCAGACGACCTGTTGCGGCGTGTCGAGTCCTTCCCAGACGATTGCCGTGCGCAGGCTGTCATGTCGGGCAATGACCTTGCGCAGCGCGTCGGCCACCGCCGCCAGGCGCTCCGGGCTGTCGACGTTGATGCGCAATTGCAGCAAGTACGGGTCGCCCTGCTCGGCGGTCAGGTGGTGATAAAGAATGCCTTCCTGCAACGGTGCCAGCGGGTAGATCTCCTGCACGTTGGCCGCGCCGCCAGGCACCGTGGCGACTATACGCTCGATGGTCGTCTGATCGAGCTGTGTCAGGCTGAGCAGATCCGGCGTGATGTGTGTGCAACCGGCTGGAACGCGGTTGGCAGGCGCAGAAATTTCACGGCCTTTGCCTACCGATGCGGCCAGAGCGGCAACGGTCGGCTGGCCGAGCAGCACCCGTACATCGACGCTGAGGCCCGCATTGCGCAGGCGCTCGACCAGGCTGACCGCCAACAGCGAATGACCGCCCAGTTCAAAGAAGTTGTCGTGCCGTCCGACTTTCTCCAGACCCAGCACCTGCGCCCAGAGACCGGCCATGATGGTCTCTGTTTCGCCTTGCGGTGCCTCGTAGGCCTGCCCGCTCAGTTCTTCCAGTTCAGGGTCCGGCAAGGCACGGCGATCCAGCTTGCCATGACTGGTCAAGGGCAGCGTGTCCAGGCGTGTAAAGGCCAGCGGCACCATGTGCGCGGGAAGGTGCGCGCGCAGCGCTTCACGCAGGACATCGGGGGTGACAGGTGAGTTTTCGGTAAACCAGGCCAGCAAACGTTCGCCGCGCACCAGCACCACGGCATCCTGGACCTGCGCCTGACTGGCCAGGGTCGCCTCGATTTCGCCGAGTTCGATACGCATGCCGCGAATTTTCACCTGATCATCGTTGCGCCCCAGGTAATCCAGACTGCCATCGGCGTTCCAGCGCACCAGGTCGCCGCTGCGATACATACGTGCCTGCGCCTTGTCGCTGAACGGGTCGGCAATAAAACGCTCTTCGGTCATCTGCGGCCGGTTCAGATAGCCCCGTGCAACCCCTGCTCCGCCGATGTACAGCTCGCCGATGACACCCACCGGTACGGGCTGTAACTGCCCGTCCAGTACGTAAACACGGGTATTGGCAATCGGGCCGCCGATGTGCAGTGCGCCACCCGGCTTTACCACGCCCGAGGTGGCCACCACGGTGGTTTCGGTCGGGCCATAGTTGTTGACCACGGCGAACCCCGGGTCGCTGTCAAACTGACGCAAACGGTCGCCGCCGATCAGCAGCGTGCGCAGCGTCGGGTGCTGACGAGGGCGTCTGAATGCCTGTTCAGCCACCGGAGTCGGCAGGAAACTGACCTGAAGTGGCTGTTCCAGCCACCAGTCGAGCAACTCATCCACGTGTTCGTTGCCGACCTGTGCCGGCGGCAGATGCAGCACGGCACCGGCACACAATGCGGGCCACACTTCCCAGGCCATCGCGTCAAACCCGAAACCTGCCACGCTCGCCGTATGACTGCCAGCCTGCAGGTCAAACGCCTGGCAATGCCAGTGGACCAGGTTGACCAGCGTGCAATGTTCAACCATGACGCCTTTGGGCTGGCCGGTTGAACCGGAGGTGTAGATGACGTAAGCCAGATTATGCTCATCAAAGCCCGCTACCGACGGGTTGCTGGCGCACGCCTCAAGCCAGTTGATCTGCTCGATGTTCAACTGCGCTGTATTGCCCGCCAGATCGCGCGTCGAGTCTTCGGTCAGGACCACGCGAGGTGCGCTGTCCTCCAGCAGGTAAGCAATTCGCTCCGCCGGGTAGACCGGATCTACCGGCACGTAGGCAGCTCCGGCCTTGAGCACCGCCAGCATGGCGACCAGCCGCTGCGGGCCACGGTGCAGGCACAACGCGACCCGTTCATCTGCTGTGACACCCAGGCCGATAAGATGGTGAGCCAGGCGATTGGCTCGCTCGTTCAGCTGTGCGTAAGTCAGGACGTTGCCGCCCTGAATCACCGCAGGACTGTCGGGGCGGCTGGCTGCCTGCGCTTCGATCAGCTCATTCACCGTGCAATGCTGCGCAAAGCCCTGTTCGCTATCGTTGAAATCGAGCAGCAAATGGCTGCGCTCTTCGGCGTCGAGAATCGAAACGTTTTCCAGCTTCAGTGGCCGCGCCTCTTCCAGCGTCTCCAGCAAATGCGCCAGCGTATTGAGCACCCAGCCAGCGATGCGCTCGGCGCCCATGCCTTGCAGCGCCAAGACATGCAGGTCGAAGCCTTCGCCCAGATCGTCCACGCTGAGCGTCAGCGGGTAGTTGCTGCGCACATCGCCGCCGAGCACCCGCACGCCTTGCCAGAGACCTTCACCGTCCTGTGGCTTTACGTCAGCACTGTGGCGGTAATTGAGCAGTGCGCTGAACAGCGGCGAACCTGATGCAACGGCACTGCAGCCTTGAGCGAGCACCAGCGAAGCCTGTTCATGAGCGATCAGTGCAGACAGCTTCGAATGGACGGCTTTGACGGCCGCCCGAGTGGTCAGCGCCGTATCGACCCGCAGCGGCAGGGTATTGATGAATACGCCAAGCGCCTGATCAGCCCCCTCGCCACTCATGCGCCCCAACAATACGGTGCCGAACACCACGTCCCGACGATTGGCCAGCACCCCGAGGACCCGCGCCCAGGCAAGATGCATCAGGCTTGCAGCGCTCACACCGAGTTGCCGCGCCTGTTCGCGCAGTCGCAGGGCAAGGGCGTGATCAAGTGACCGTCGATCCTCCTCGATGCCACTGCCGTCGGCACGCACGTCCTGTATGCCAAACGGCAAGGTCGGCTCTTCGACATCACCAAGCATTTCACTGAAAAACGCGCTGTGACCGGCCTCATCGCTGGCCAGCCGCACTTGCGCTACATAATTGCGATAAGGCACCGGCACTCTGAGGTCAGAACGCTGGCCGAACAGCAACGTCTGCATCTCGCGGCTGACAATTTCCATCGCGGTGTTATCAAGAACCAGATGATGGAACAGCAAAATGGCGACTGTTTCTCCGCTTGCCGGCTCATGGGCATGCACCAGACGCATCAACGGTGCCTGTGACAGGTCCAGTCGATGGTGGCGGGCGTCAAAGCGCCTTTGCAGGCGGTCGATGACCGCCATTTCTGTTTCTTCGGCATCGAACTCGATAGCCTGCACGGTCAGTTCGGCGTTGCGCCAGACCACTTGTTGCGGACTTTCCAGCCCTTCCCAGGCCACCGAGGTGCGCAGAATGTCGTGCCGGTCGATAACGTGCTGCAACGCATCGGCCCACGCGCACAGACGCTGCGGCGTGTCGAATGCCAGACGCCATTGCAACAGGTACGGATCGCCCTGCTCGGCGGTCAGATGGTGATAAAGAATGCCTTCCTGCAACGGTGCCAGCGGGTAGATTTCCTGCACGTTGGCCGCGCCGCCCGGTACGCTGGCGACAATCCGATCAATGGCCGATTGTTCAAGCGAAACCAGGCTCAACATCTGCGGTGTGATCCGGGTGCACCCTGGCGGGATAAGGTTTGCAGGTGCCTTGAATGCCTGAGCATCGTTTTGCCAAGCGGCCAGAGCAGCCAGTGTCGGCTGGCTGAGCAGCGCATGCACATCTGCCGTCAGCCCCGCCTTGCGCAGTTGCTCGACCAGGTTCACGGCCAGCAATGAATGACCGCCCAATTCGAAGAAGTTATCGTGTCGCCCTACCCGCTCCACACCCAGCACTTGCGCCCAGATGGCCGCCATGGCGATTTCCACCTCGCTCTGAGGGGCCTCGTAAGCTTGACCCAGCAGGTACGCCGGGTCCGGGTCAGGCAGTGCGCGACGGTCAAGCTTGCCGTTGGCCGTCAACGGCAGTGCGGCCAGACGCGTGAACGCGCGCGGCACCATGTAACCCGGCAGTCGTGCTCGCATTGCAGGGGTCAGTGCGTCGGTGTCGACCGCAGACGTTTCAGTGAACCAGGCCAGCAGGTGCAAGTCGCGAATCAGTACCACCGCATCCTTGACACCCTCCAGGCTGGCCAGCATCGCCTCGATTTCTCCCAGCTCGATGCGCATGCCACGAATCTTCACCTGATCATCGTTGCGCCCCAGGTAATCCAGGGTCCCGTCGGCGTTCCAGCGCACCAGATCACCACTGCGGTACATACGCGCTTGTTCGACATTGCTGAACGGGTCGGCGACAAACCGCTCTTCGGTCAATTGCGGCTGGTTCAGGTAACCGCGCGCAACGCCTGCACCACCGATGTAAAGCTCACCGGGAACGCCCACGGGCATCGGTTGCAACTGCTCATCGAGCACGTAAACCTGCGTGTTGGCGATGGGGCCGCCGATGTGCAGCGAGCCATTGGCCAGTACCTGGCCCGAGGTGGCGACTACCGTTGTTTCGGTCGGACCATAATTGTTGACCACGGCATAACGGCGGTTATGAACGAATTGACGAAGGCGGTCGCCGCCGATCAGCAGAGTGCGCAGGGTCGGGTGTTCTTCGTCCTGACTGAAGGCGTACTCAGCCACTGGGGTCGGAAGGAAGCTGACGTCCAATGGCTGGGCACGCCACCAGTTCAACATCGCTTCAATGTCCTCCCCGCCTTCCTGAACCGGGGCCAGATGCAGGGTTGCGCCCGCGCACAGGGTCGGCCAGACCTCCCAGGCCATCGCATCGAAGCCGAAGCCGGCGAGGCTGGACGTATGACTGCCCGCCTTCACGTCGAACGCATCGCAATGCCAGTCAACCAGATTGGCCAGCGTACGATGCTCCACCATCACGCCTTTCGGCTGGCCGGTGGAGCCCGATGTGTAGATCACGTAAACCAGATTGTCACTGCTCAGCCCCGCCACCTGCGGATTGTTGTCGGGCCCCTGACTGTCTGGGCAGTGGTCCAGCTCGATCAGCGGCATTGCCAGCGGTGGCAGACGGTCGATCAGCGTTGATAGCGTCAACACCACCACCGGCGCACTGTCGCTGAGCAGGTAATGCAAACGTTCGCGTGGGTGTGACGGGTCGATGGGCACATAGGCAGCGCCCGCCTTGAGGACCGCCAACAGCCCGACCAGGGTTTCCAGGCTACGGCGGGAAACGATGGCAACGCGGTCGTCAGGTCGGACGCCCTGGTAGATGAGGCGCTGAGCCAGCGCATTGGCCTGCCGGTTGAGTTGCGCGTAGGTCAGGTGTTGCCCCTGATAAACCGCTGCCACCGCATATGGGCGGGTCCGTGCCTGTTGCTCGATGCGTCGATGAATCAATTGCTCTTCGGCAGCATTTTTTTCAGTCTGATTCCAGGCCTGTATCTGCAATTGCTCAGCTGGCGCTGAAATGTGGAAGTCTTGAAGCTTGAGCGTCGGGTTTTCAAGGCCCTGCTCCAGTATGTGTAGCAGACGCCCGGCGATGGCCTGGGCCTCGGTATCTTCGATCCAGGCGCGATGGTGGACCAGATGCAGCGCTGCATCGTCGTTGTAGCTGTTGGTGCGCAAGTGGATGGCCAGCGGCGTCGCCTCATAGCCATTGGAGACTTTTACCGTGTGTGCCTCAGCCTCGCCGTAGCAGTAACCGTGGTCTTCCAGCTCGTAGGACACCGAGACTTCGAACAACTGCGCGCGCTCCTCGCGGGATAACTCCAGGCTGCGATTGAGCTCGCTCAGGGGGAAACGTTGATGACGGAAGTCGCGTTTCAGCGCGTCACGTACCTCGACCACCAGAGCACCGAAGTCCAGCCCGTCGGCGAAGGCCATGCGCACCGCACTGACCTGGGCGAAGTGACCAAGGGTGGCCTTGAAGCGCGCGCCGTTGCGGTTGAGTAACGGCAAGCCCACAATCCATTCTTCGCGTTGCGCCGTACGCGTGAAATAGACATGCAGAACCGCCAGCAACACATGAAACGCCGAAGCATTGTGGCGCTCGGCAAATTGCTTCATACGCGCATGCAATGCCTGGGGAAGTGCCTGCACCCAGGCATGGGACGGCGCCGGGTCTGTCGCTCGGCGGTTGTGATAGCGCGATACCAGCAACGGTTCCGGCAGGTTACGGTATTTTTCCAGCCAATAGGCCTTGTCCAGCGAATAGCGCTTCGACGCATGGTACTGCGCATCGTCAGCAATGAAGGCGCGGTAGCCTGGCGCACTGAGCTCAAGGCGCTCACCTGCCATCAATGCGCTGTAAAGCTCGCCAAGGGACTTGAACAACTGGCCGAAGCCCCAACCATCAAGAATAAGATGGTGGGCCTGGCCCACCAGCCAGTGCTGATCCTGGGCAAGACGGATCAGGCGGAAATCGATCAACGGGCTGCCATCCAGTGCGTATGGAAGCCGCATGTGGTCATTGACCAGCGCTCGCGCTGCACGGGTCGGCTCGGGGTGATCACTGAAGTCGTGTAACGGTAGGGTCAGCGGCATGACAGCAGCGTATGACTGAAGCGGCAAGCCATCCGCCCCTGCTCCCGGCATCAGCACTGTGCGCAGGCTTTCGTGAGCGGCAACCAGTTGTTCCAGCGCTCGATGCAGATTCGCCGGGTCAACCGGCCCGGTCAGTTGCAGGTAGCCGCCGATGTTGTAAAGCGGAGAATCGCCACGGCTGATCTGGTCAAGCCAGATATCACGCTGAGCAGCGGTCAGAGGGAAAGTTTCAGCGGCTGAGGCAAACATGGCTCAAGGTCCTTCTTGACAGGTAGGCCGCGGATTAAGCACTGCCGACCTGCCTATGTATGGCCCCTTAAACCCGGACAGACCCCGGAGACTGGCTTATAGCCACTCTTCATCGCTTATACATGTTTGGCAGGTTGAAAATCTGTCCCCGTTTTCCGTTACAGACGCACGACAAAAGCTTTGGCTGAATACCAAAGACCCAGTCCAGTCATCAGGCTTGTCAGTTATTGCAATCAGTAGTTACCGCGCGGCAGTCGACCAAGGTCCTTTTTGCGCGGTCGGAATCAGGAAAGCTCAAGATGAACACGGCGCAACATTTCGAATACAGCGACGATCCACGCTTCTATCTGCAATTGGCTCAACTGGTTTCCAGTACCGGTGCCGCCACATTTTCCGAGCAGATGTTGCAATTGGTGGATGCGCTGGTGCCTATTCACGGGCTTGACCTCAGTGAATGGACACTGGACGTGCGTCAGAGCAGTATCAGTCGCATCAATCTGCTCGGCAGCGCCGGCCTGCAGCACGATCCTCCGAGCCCCGAAACAACAGACCATCCTCTGCTATCAAGCATTCTGGACATGCAGGCACCGTTGCTGGTCCAGCTCAAAACCCCGCTTGACGCGCAACGCCCACAGCAAAATACTCACCAGTGCAATCTCGTTTCCAGCAGCGGTGACCGTCGACGGATCATCTGCGTTTATCGGTTGACTTCCCTGCGCGCGTTTTCCCTGACCGAGCTTTCATTACTCAAGAGTCTCTCCGACACACTGTTGCCGCTGGTCGAGCATCATGCGCAAATCCTTGCCCAGGCAGGCCATCGCAAGCCCCGTATCGAGCCGGAGCCCGGTTCTCTGGATCAAGCTTTCAGTGGCAGGCTGGCACAGGATTCGGTCACGCTGTCGGCACGCGAGCAGGAGGTGTGCCTGGGTTTGCTGACCGGTGGCACTGTGGCCGAAATGGCGCAGCGCCTGAAGGTGAAGAACAGCTCGGTGGAAACCTACCTCAAGCGCGCCACCGCCAAACTCGGCGTCAGCGGCCGGCACGGTCTGGCACGCTGGATGGCAGGCGGCTGATACTGCCTGACGCGATGCAGATGCATCATGCAAATGCTGAAAAGGGCCTTTTCCGGCCCTTTCCCCTGCCCTGACCCGATCTCAATCAAGCCGGAAGGCAATCACACTGTCACCCAGTGTCGTACCAAGCGACCCGTGGCCGCCAGCCGCAATGATCACGTACTGTTTGCCATCATTGCCGGTATAGGTCGAAGGCGTCGCTTGCCCTCCAGCCGGCAATTCATGCTCCCAGAGTACGTCTCCGTTATTCACATCGTAAGCGCGAAAGAAGTTATCCGCTGTCGCCCCATGGAATACCAGACCGCCTGCAGTAACCAGCGGACCACCATGGGCGACCATGCCCATCGGAAAACCGACTGGAAAACGCTCCTGCATGAAGCTGGTCTTGAGGTTTTTGGTGGTGCCAACCCGGCGTGTCCATTCGGTTTTGCCGGTGGCCAGATCAACCCCCGCCAGGGTTCCCCATGGTGGCGCGGTGCAGGGAATGCCAAGGCTAGAGGCGAACCTTGAAATGCGGATGGCGTAGTCACCGTTGAAGTTTTCGTTCCAGTACGGCTTGCCTTCCTGAGTGAACAGACGCTTCTGCGCTGCCTGATCGGGTCGCTTGATCAGGTTGTAGATGTAAGCAAGGCGCACCGGTGTTGCCATCAACAATTGGCGGTCAGGATCAACCGCCACCGAGCCCCAGTTGAACACACCGATGTTGCCGGGATAGATCAGCGAGCCCGCCTCCGTGGCAGGTGTCCAGGGATTGCCGTCATAACGAAGTGAGTTGTAGGTAATCCGGCAGGCCATCTGATCGAAAGGCGTAATGCCCCACATGGACTTCTCGGTCAACGCCGGGGGGATGAAGTTAAGCCTTGAGACCGGCTGGGTCGCCGCGAAACGCTCGCCCGCAACTCCGCCTTCGGTGCGAACGCTGACCTGGTCAACAGGCACTATCGGCTCGCCGGTCAGGCGGTTGAGCACGAAGATATTCCCGACTTTGGTCGGCAACAACAACGCAGGCTGCCTGTTGCCGTCTTTTCCCACGGCAAGCAGTGAAGGCTGTGAAGGGTTGTCGCGATCCCACAGGTCATTGTTCGACGACTGAAACTTCCAGCGCAGCGCACCTGTTTTCAAGTCCAGCGCCACCAGTGCATCGCGAAACTTCTCGGTATTGCTGCCGGGGTCACGCCGGGTGCCGGTTTCGTCGGGCGAGGCATTGCCGAAGGGAACGTACACGAGACCGTTTTCAACATCGGCGCTCAGGGTTGCCCAGGCAACAGGTGTGTCTTGTGGGTAGTTCTGGTCGGCCGCTATTGGCTGGGTAATGTCCGGGTTTTGCGGATCGAAGTTCCACACCAACTGGCCAGTCATGACGTTATAGGCGCGGATGACGCCGGACGGGTTGCCGTCGTCGTAGCCGTTATCCATCACCGAACTGCCAATCACGATCAATTCGCCTGCAATCAGTGGCGCAGAGGTCTGCATCAGCGCGTGTGGACGAATCTCGCCCATATTGACGCTCAAGTCGATCACGCCACCATTGCCGAAATCGCCGCACAATTTACCGGTGTCTGCATCAAGCGCGACCAGCCTGGCATCTGCGGTGGCAGTAATGATGCGTTTTGCGCATTGAGCGGGCTGTGGCACCTGGCCAGTCGAGCTGGATGCAGCGGAATAATAGCTGACGCCCCGGCAGGTCTGATGCTGCTGCAGGTAAGAGCGTTTTTTCTCGGGCGTGTATTTCCAGGTCAGTGCCCCGGTCTGTGGGTTCAACGCGTGCACTTCATTATGCGGCGTACACACATACACCCGGTCGTTGATCTTCAGCGGCGTCGCTTCAAAGGTGTACTCGCCCGCATCCTTGCCTGCGTCACGCAGGTCGCCGGTGTGGTACTCCCAAGCGACCGACAGCTTGCCGACGTTCTTCGGGGTGATCTGATCAAGACTGGAAAAACGCTGACCGGCAGTGGTTCCGCCATACGCTGCCCAGTCCTTGCCTGCCGACTCGGCGCTACGGGTGGGCGTTGCATTACTGATCTGCCCTTGAAGCGGGTACGGGTCATGAAACATCAGCGCAACCACAATCACCAGCATCACCCCCAGCGTACTGCCAAGGAAGGGATGAAAACGACGCTTATCGAAGCTCGAGCCAGCCTGATAAAGCGGCCGCACCACCCAGGGCAGCGCCAGCCAGAGGCCGATCAGCGCAAACAGGTCACCGCGGGGGATCCATTGCCATTTGTCAAAGCCGACTTCGTAGATGATCCAGATCAGAATCCCCCACATAAGCAATGCGTACAGGGTCAGCGCCGACTTCTTTTTCAGAAAGATCAGGGTTGCCGTGGCCAGCAAGACCAGAGCAATGATCGAGTAGGCGGGAGAGCCCCCGGCAGCGACCAGTTGCGCCCCCATGAACAGCAGAATAAAACTCAGTATCGCGATCACGATACCTGTCACTTTCAGAATCATCGTCCTTGTCCTTTCTTGTTATGACCTTGCGCTGCAGAGGTTTTTCGACGCCACGCCATCCTGCGTGTCGGTTCAGTTTTTGCGCGTCGCGTCATCCAGCGCAAGGATGGTATGGGCGTTAGTGACAGTGGTCGCCAGGGTATTGATCACACCTGAGCGCAATGCACCCAGCGTGGCGGCGGCTTTGGTGTTTTCGCTGGCGATGGCCACTACATCCGGGATACGAAACAGCTCTTGCACGGTCAGGCCGATAACCCTGCCCTGAATGGCATTGACTGCCGGCTGGCCGTGAATATCGATGAAATCATAGCCCATCATGTCGCCCACGGTACCGGACAATCTGGCCTGGGCAATCTCCTGCGGGGAAAACCAGCCCATACGCACCATGTTGCTGTTTTCGCTCATGTCACCGATACCAATCAGCGCCATGTCTGCGCGGCGGGCACGGTCCAGTGTGGAGCGCACAGTGTCATTGCTGATCAGAATGCTGCGCAGCTCGGGGTTGGCCACCAGCGCCGGCGCGTACAGGCTTTCACTTTCGCCACCGAAACGCAGCGCCAGACGGCGGCAGATATGATCGGGGTTCATGTATTCGCCAGCCTTGAGCGAACCGCCAATGGCGCAGACAAATGTGCAGTTGCGCGTGACCGGCAAAAACACGTTATCCGCCACTGCGCCGACATTACGGCCCATGCCCACGGCAACGATCATTCCATCGCTCAGGGTTTTGTTCAGGTAGTTGGCAACCAGGCTGGCGACCGCCGAGCGTTGGGTGTCGGGGTCGCTGTGGTCGACTGCTATCAGCGCCCTGTCGAGCTGAAAGCGCTCTACCAGCGCCAGCTCCAGCTCGTTGTTCATTGCCGGGTGCTGCAGCACGCGCACTTCGACAATACCTTCATCGCGTGCGCGCTTGAGCAGCCGACTGACTTTTGCGCGCGACAGGTCAAAGCGTTTGGCGATGGCTTCCTGAGTGACGTTCTCAAGGTAATAGAGCATCGCGACTTCAGTCATCAGATCGATGTCGCTGGCCATGCGCTGGGTACTGTCACTCATGTGGACGAGCTTCCGTTTCGACGTCAAAGGCGCATTCTCTCTACTCCCGCCCTGTGCCGTCTACTCACTATTGGTGCCCGTCACGCTCTATCGCGTTAATACGCTCGACCTTGGCGCCGGAGCGAGCCGCCTCGAACTCCGACTCCAGAAACGATTTGACGATGCTTTTCGCCAGTTCCGCACCGATCACTCGTGCACCGACGGAAAGAATTTGCGCATCGTTGCTCTTGCGTGCCCGCTCTGCCGAGTAAGTGTCGTGAGCCTGAGCTGCACGAATGCCAAAGACCTTGTTGGCAGAGATGGCCATACCTATTCCGGTACCACAGACCAGCACGCCAAGACGCTGCTGGCCGGCATTGATCGCCGTGGCGACTGCCAGAGCAATGTCCGGATAGAGCACCGGGGCAGTGGAATGCGTGCCGAAGTCAGTCACCGGATAACCCAGTGACTCGATATGGCGCTTCAACAGTTCCTTGAGTTCATAACCCGCTTCATCACATCCGATAGCCACCGGGAAAGGTGTGTTCATGGCATCAGGCTCCGCTGCCGAGTTCTTATTGTCTGACCAAATGTTCAATCGGTGAAATTCCGATCAGTCATTTCTCGGGCATTAGCGACGTACTGTCAAGCGGCTTTTTTGCATGAACACTGAGCAAAAGCTCTCATTTACGATAGGAGACGCCAAAAATCGATGCTCCAAAACTTTTATATGAAAGAGATTGACTGATCAGAATTTCATTTGATACACATATGCTCACTGAGCAACGCATCAGTGCATCTAATAAGAATTCACAGCACGAGGACACGCCAATGGCTACGCCATTACTGCTCCAGGCTGAAAATGTCACCAAGGCTTACGCCGGTATCCCCGCCCTGCGTGACGGGCGTCTGTCATTACGAGCCGGGAGCGTGCATGCCCTGTGTGGCGGCAATGGCGCGGGCAAGTCCACCTTCCTGAGTATTCTGATGGGCATCACCCAGCGCGATGCCGGGACCATCCTGCTCAACGGCGAACCGGTGCAGTTCAGCCGTCCTGGCGACGCCCTCGCAGCCGGAATCGCAATGATCACCCAGGAACTGGAGCCGATCCCCTTCATGACCGTCGCCGAGAACATCTGGCTGGGCCGCGAACCACGCCGTGCCGGGTGCATCGTCGACAGCAAGGAACTGAATCGGCGCACCCGCGAGCTGCTGGAAGAACTGGAGTTCGATGTCGACGCCACCAGCCCCATGCACTTGCTGAGTGTGGCGCAGATACAGCTGGTGGAGATTGCCAAGGCATTCAGTCACGACTGTGAAGTGATGATCATGGACGAGCCCACCTCGGCGATTGGCGAGCGCGAGGCGCAAACCCTGTTCAAGGCCATTCGCCGACTGGCTGCCCGAGGCGCCGGCATCATCTATGTCTCTCACCGCCTCAGCGAGCTGGCGCAGATTGCCGACGACTACAGCATCTTTCGCGATGGCGCTTTCGTCGAAAGCGGGCGCATGGCTGATATCGACCGGGCACACCTGGTGCGCGGTATCGTGGGCCAGGAGTTGCAGCGCATCGACCACAAGGTCGGTCGTGAATGCGCCGCCGAGTGCTGCCTGAATGTCGAGAGCCTGAGCCGCAACGGCGAATTCGAAGACATAAGCCTGCACGTGCGTCACGGTGAAATTCTCGGCATCTACGGGCTGATGGGCTCGGGTCGCAGTGAGTTTCTCAACTGCCTGTACGGCCTGACCATTCCCGACTCGGGCAGCGTCACCCTGCAAGGCAAACCCATGCCGGTCGGCCTGCCCAAGGCAACCATCCGTGCAGGCGTTTCACTGGTCACCGAAGACCGCAAGGACAGCGGCCTGGTACTCAGTGGCAGCATCCTTTCCAACATCGCCTTGTCGGCTTACAGACAGTTGTCGAACTGGTCGCTGATCGATGCGCGCAAAGAGCACAAGCTGGCCGAAGACATGGCCAGACGCCTGCAGATCAAGACCGCATCACTGGACCTGCCCGTTGCGTCGATGAGCGGCGGCAACCAGCAGAAAGTGGTCCTCGCCAAATGCCTTTCGACCGAGCCGGTCTGCCTGCTCTGCGACGAGCCGACCCGAGGCATTGACGAGGGCGCCAAACAGGAAATCTATCACCTGCTGGATCAGTTCGTACGCGCTGGCGGGGCCGCCATCGTGGTTTCGTCGGAAGCACCGGAACTGTTGCGCCTGAGTGACCGAATCGCTGTGTTCAAGGGTGGCAGGCTGGTGACCATCAGCAGCGATGCCGATCTTTCCCAGGAAGTCCTGCTGAGTCTTGCCTCATGAATGCCAAAACCATTATCGCCCCTGCTACCACTGCGCCACGCAGCCGCCTGCGTTTGTCCGTCGATCGCTTTGGCCTGCCGCTGGTGTTTATTCTGCTGTGCCTGGTGATGGCCTTCGCCAGTGAGTATTTCATGACCTGGCGCAACTGGATGGACATCCTGCGCCAGACCTCGATCAACGGCATTCTTGCGGTCGGCATGACTTACGTGATTCTGACCAAGGGCATCGACCTTTCCGTCGGCTCTATTCTGGCGTTCGCCGGGTTGTGCAGCGCGCTGGTGGCGACGCAGGGTTACGGCCTTCTGGCTGCGGTCAGCGCCGGTATGTTCGCCGGGGCCATGCTCGGCGTGGTCAACGGCTTCATGGTCGCCAACCTTTCAATCCCGCCGTTTGTGGCCACCCTGGGCATGCTCAGTATCGCCCGTGGCATGACCTTCATCCTCAATGACGGCAGCCCGGTGACGGACTTGCCCGAAGAGTATCTGGCGCTGGGCATCGGCAGGGTCGGCCCGATTGGCGTGCCCATCATCATCTTTGCCGTAGTCGCGCTGATTTTCTGGATGGTCCTGCGCTACACCACTTATGGCCGCTATGTGTACGCCGTCGGCGGCAACGAAAAAAGCGCGCGTACCTCCGGGATCGGTGTGCGCAAGGTGATGTTTTCGGTGTACGTGGTTTCCGGGCTGCTGGCGGGACTGGCTGGCGTGGTGTTGTCCGCAAGAACCACCTCCGCCCTGCCCCAGGCCGGTATGTCTTATGAGCTGGACGCCATCGCCGCGGTGGTCATCGGCGGCACCAGCCTGTCGGGAGGCACCGGCAGCATCGTCGGCACGCTGTTCGGCGCATTGCTGATCGGAGTGATCAACAACGGCCTGAACCTGCTCGGCGTGTCCTCCTATTACCAGCAGGTCGCCAAGGGCCTGATTATCGTGTTTGCGGTGTTGATTGACGTGTGGCGCAAGAAAAAACGCTAGGTTCTGTACGAAAAGTCGGCGAGCGAAGGTCAGGCAAGGCAAAAACAGGCGAGGAAGCGGAGTCTACGTGTTGTAAATGAGCATTCCGAGCCTGTTTTTAACGCAGCATCACCGAGCGCAGCCACTTTACGTACAGAGCCCAGGCCTTTTCCTCTGTATGAACGACTGATTACAACAATAACGAGGTTCTCATCATGAAATTCGGTACATCCCTGGCCGCTGTTGCGGCGCTCTCCCTGCTCGCCAGCAGCATCACCCTGGCCGCCGATGGCAAAACCTACAAAATCGGCGCGGCGGTATACGGCCTCAAGGGGCAGTTCATGCAGAACTGGGTGCGTGAGCTCAAGGAGCATCCGGCGGTCAAGGACGGCACCGTGAAGATCACTGTGTTCGACGGCAATTACGACGCACTGACCCAGAACAACCAGATCGAAACCATGATCACCCAGCACTACGATGCGATCATTTTTGTACCCATCGACACCAAGGCGGGCGTCGGCACCGTGGCAAGGGCGATGGAGAACGACATTCCGGTGATCGCTTCCAACACCCGGGTTGCCGGCAACAAAGTGCCCTACGTCGGCAACGACGATGTCGAGGGCGGTCGCCTCCAGGCACAGGCCATGGTCGACAAGCTCAAAGGCAAAGGCAATGTGGTGATCATTCAGGGGCCGATTGGCCAGTCGGCACAGATTGATCGGGAAAAGGGCGAGCTGGAAGTCCTGAGCAAACACCCGGACATGAAGATCATTGAGAAGAAAACCGCCAACTGGTCACGTGCCGAAGCCCAGACGCTGACCGAAGACTGGCTCAACGCGCATCAGAACGGCGGTATCTCAGGGATCATCTCGCAGAACGACGACATGGCTCTCGGGGCCCTGCAAGCGGTGAAATCCCGCAACCTGAAGCCTGCGGACGTGCCGATCACCTCCATCGACGGCATGCCTGATGCCATTCAGGCGGCGAAGAAAAATGAAATCACCACCTTCCTGCAAGACGCTCAGGCGCAATCCCAGGGCGCACTCGATGTCGCCCTGCGCGCCCTGGCCGGGAAAGACTACAAGCCGCAGTCGGTGATCTGGCAGCGCTACGCCAAGGACGTCAAATGGGGCGACGGCACGGACAAGAACTACATCCTGCCCTGGGTGCCGGTCACCGATGCCAACGCCGACGCGCTGTATCAACAGGTCAGCGGCGGCAAGTAAGCCAAGCGTCGTAGCGCAGATTTGTGACGCGGAGCGTCACGAAAGGCATTCCCACGCGGAGCGTGAGGAACGAGAGGTGTCCCTGCCGGCACCGTTCGCTCCAGCGTGGGAGCGCAGCTCTGGGCGCTCCGCGTCCGATATTGCGTGTGCGGCAACACGCAGAGCGTGACGAATCATCAATCAACCAGCGCTACAGGAGTCATTTTCATGTCTGAATTCTGGAACAAGGCCTTCGATCTCAATGGCCGTTGCGCGGTCATTACTGGCGGGGCCGCAGGGATTGGTCTTGCCTGTGCCCGCCTGTTGGTCGAGCGAGGCGCGCGGGTCGCACTTCTGGACCGGGACCTGGCAGTGGTCGACGTGGCTGCCAGCCTTGGCAGCGGGAACATCGGCATCACAGTCGATCTGCGCAGGGTCGATCAGGTCAACAGCACCATCGACACCGTGTTCGAGCACTTCAAGCGCATCGACTATCTGGTCAACAGCGCCGGTGTTGCCGTGCTGGACAAGGCTCTCGATGTCAGCGAAGAGGCTTGGGACACCACTCTGGATATCAATCTGAAAGCCAGCTTTTTCGTGGCGCAGGCCTGCGCCCGGCACATGCTCACCCAAGGCAGCGGGCGCATCGTCAACCTCGCCTCGCAGGCCGCCGTAATCGGCCTGGACCGGCACGTCGCCTACTGCGCAAGCAAGGCCGCCGTGGTCGGCATGACCAAAGTACTGGCCATGGAGTGGGCACCGCACATCAACGTCAACGCCATCTCGCCCACCATCGTCGAGACCGCGCTGGGCAAAAAAGCCTGGGCGGGCGAAGTCGGAGAGCGGGCCAAATCGCAGATCCCGGCAGGCCGCTTCGCCCAGCCGGAGGAAATAGCCGGGCTGGCCCTGTACCTGCTCAGCGATGCCGCCAGCATGATCACCGGCGAAAACGTGGTGATCGACGGCGGCTACAGCATCCAGTAATTCACTTTTCTGTTGCGAGGTTTATCGTCATGTCCACCGTCATTGAACGCACTGCCGAACAACTCTCTCCCGTGATTCCGTCCACCATGCAAGCGGTGGTTTGCTATGGCCCGGAAGACTACCGGCTGGAGACCGTCGATGTGCCGACGCCAGGCCCCGACGAAATCCTCACCAAGGTAGAGCTATGCGGGATTTGCATGGGCGACATCAAGACCTATCGCGGCGCTCCGTCATTCTGGGGCGATGCCGAGCAGCCCCGTTACGTCAAGCCACCGATGATTCCGGGCCATGAATTTGTCTGCCGGGTGGTCGCACTCGGCCCAGGTGCAGAAAAGCGTGGCGTGCAGATCGGCGACCGGGTGATTTCCGAGCAGATCGTCCCATGCTGGGGCTGCCGCTTCTGCAACCACGGACAATACTGGATGTGTCAGAAACACGACCTGTACGGCTTTCAGAACAACGTGCAGGGCGCGATGGCCCAGTACATGATCTTCACCAAAGAAGGCATCATCCATAAAGTGCCGGATTCGATTGCCCCGGACGAAGCGATCCTGATCGAACCGCTGGCCTGCTCATTGCACGCGGCAGAACGAGCCAATGTCGATTTCGACGACATCGTGGTGGTCGCCGGTGCGGGCACGCTGGGCCTCGGGATCATTGGCGCAGTGCGTATGCGCAACCCGAAAAAACTCATCGTGCTGGACATGAAACCCGAGCGCGCCGCCCTCGCCTTGCGCATGGGCGCTGACGAGGTGTGGAACCCGGCCGAGGTCGATGTACTGGCGAAGATCCGTGAGATCACCGGCGGCTACGGCTGCGACATCTATATAGAAGCCACCGGGCATCACAAGGCGGTCAATCAGGGCCTGGCGATGCTGCGTAAACTCGGGCGTTTTGTTGAGTTCAGCGTGTTCAACGACGAGGCCACGGTGGACTGGTCGATCATTGGCGACCGCAAGGAACTGGACGTACTCGGCTCCCATCTGGGGCCCTACATGTACCCGCGTGCCATCGACTTCATCGGCAATCGCAAGATCGACATGCGCGATGTCGTCACGCACAAATTCCCCCTGGCGGAGTTCAAGGAGGCGTTCGCGGTCATGGAGCGTGGCGACAAATCATTGAAGGTCGTTCTGCAACCTTGACCCACCCGATCCTTATAAAAAGAACACAGGAAATCGCGTTATGAACCGAGTGATAAACGACCCGGACCAAGTGGTCGAGGACATGCTGCGCGGCATTCTGGTCGCGCACCCCGAACTGACGCAGAGTGACAATAACCCTCGGGTTATCAGCAAAGCGCGGCCTTCCGTGCAAGGCTCCGTCGGCATTGTCACGGGTGGCGGGTCGGGCCACGAGCCGGCCTTTCTCGGCTACGTCGGCCCCGGTCTGGTGGACGCCGTAGCGGTCGGCGAGATTTTCTCCTCGCCCACTGCGAAAAGCTTTTTCGACGCCTTCCGTGCCGCCGATCATGGGGCTGGAATCGCCTGCCTTTACGGTAATTATGCGGGCGACAACATGAACGTGAAGCTGGCGATGAAAATGGCCGCCAGCAAGGATCTGCAAGTCCGCACCGTGGTCGCCAACGATGACGTAGCCTCGGCACCAAAATCCGATATCGCCAAACGTCGTGGCGTGGCCGGGGAAATTTTTATGTGGAAAGTCGGTGGCGCTGCCGCCGCACAAGGTTATGACCTGAATGGCGTAATTAGAGTCGCGCAGAAAGCCGTGGATCAGTGCCGTTCAATAGGTATCGGTCTGACGCCCTGCACCATTGCGGCGGTCGGCAAACCCAATTTTCAGATTCCGGACGGCAAGATGGAGCTGGGTATTGGCCACCACGGCGAACCGGGCATCGAGGTCATTGCCATCGAGTCGGCAGCCGCGATGGCCGAGCGCATGCTGGCACCTATCCTCGCCGACCGCGACTTCAGTGCTGACGACAGCGTTGTCGTGCTGGTATCCGGTCTTGGCGCAACACCTGTCATGGAGCTGTATATTTTTTACGCCGAAGTCGAAAGCCAGCTCAAGGCCAAGGGGTTGCATATTCATCGCTGCTACGTCGGCAATTACTTCACATCGCTGGAAATGATGGGCGTAACCCTCACCGTACTGGGCCTGGACGCCGAACTGAAAACCCTGATCGACCACCCTTGCCGCTCCATCGGCATGACCCAGACGGAGTGAACCATGAGCCAGCATTTCTCCACCCATGACGGCACTGCCATCGTCACTGATCTGGTCAGCGTGATCGTCGCCAATCGCGAATACCTTAGCGAGGTTGATGGCGCGATTGGTGACGGCGACCACGGCATTAACATGGCCAAAGGCTTTGCCCATTGCGGCCGGACCATTGAAGGCCGGCAACTGAGCCTTGCCGAAGCACTGGATGAACTGACCCTCAGCCTGATGGAAGGCATCGGCGGCTCCATGGGGCCACTGTACGGCAGCCTGTTTATCGGCATGGCCGATCAGGTGCGCGGCTGTGAGCAGATCGACGCTGCCACCTTCGCCAGACTGCTGCGCGGTGGCCTCACTTCATTGCAGGACATCACCGAAGCCGGCATCGGCGACAAATGCCTGATGGACACCCTGATTCCAGCCGTCGAAGCTTTCGAGCAGGCCCACGCCCGGGGTGAGTCATTCAGCGCAGCCCTTGACGCGATGAAAAGCGCCGCATCAC
The DNA here is from genome assembly GCF_020917325.1 of Pseudomonas savastanoi. Taxonomy (NCBI): domain Bacteria; kingdom Pseudomonadati; phylum Pseudomonadota; class Gammaproteobacteria; order Pseudomonadales; family Pseudomonadaceae; genus Pseudomonas; species Pseudomonas savastanoi. The sequence continues at coordinate 2,860,105 of NZ_CP076652.1, read as the reverse complement.
AAGGGCGCGATTCAACCCGTGACCTGGTAGCGAAGATCGGCCGAGCGAGTCGCCTCGGCGAACGATCGCTTGGCGTGCTGGATGCCGGCGCGGTGTCGTGTTGCCTGATCCTGACGCAATTGGCGGATTCAGTGCAGCCGAGGCTGAAAGTCAGTTAAAGCATCGCGGGATCAAAGCTCGAATCGAATCCGCCGCTCGCGGCGCTGTGCTTGCGGCAGCGCCTCGCCGCGCCGGACCGCAGCAAGCAGTTGCTCGACGCCCACATGGATTGCATCGGCAGGCACATTGCACGGCTTGAAACCGGAGGCGTTGTCGAGCCCTTCGCGATGCGCCCGAATGATTTTGACGTCTTGTTGAATGACGATGTGCGTGTACAGATGGATGAACGGACGCAATATCCGTAGAACCCAGGCCGGCATTGGAAAACGGTATGCAATGTAGGTGTAAACGCGCGACTGGCGATCATCGACTGGCGTGATCTGGCTCACGATCAGAAAGCCTGAGCGTGCCCCCCAGAGGTAATCACAAAACGTCACATTAGGCGCGAGAAAACGATCCGTATGCACAAGCGGCTCGGCGTCCGGGTTGGTCAGCCATTGCATCATCCCGATCTCGTCGACTTCGTCGTGATAGACAACCTCAATGCTCTGCGCCTTGCAGGAGAGCGTCGCTTCCATGGTTCGACCGCTGCTGGAACGAAAAATACCCTCGTGAACGAATACCGTGTGCGGCACGTCCAGAAAATTCTGCACCAGACTGCCGACATCGGCGTCGAAGGTGTTGATCATGAAATAGGATTGCCACGGCCGCTCGCCATAGGCCGGAAGCCGAAATATCGGTGTTTCGCGAGCATCGCGTGTGCCGGTGTAAACCCAGACCAGGCCGTCCTGCTCGCAGACGGCAAAATGGCGCTGCCGGTAGCGATAGTCAGGCGACTTCGCTGCGCCCTGCCTGGCGTCTACGCTGGGAATATGTACCACTTGACCGTTCGCGTCATAGCGCCAGCCGTGATACGGGCATACCAGACAATCATCCTTGATTTTGCCGGCTGACAGCCTTGTGCCACGGTGCACACATTGGTCCAGCAGCGCAGCGGGCTGCCCATCGCTGCGGCGAAACAGAACGATATTCAGGCCGAGTATCGTGGCCCGGTATGGCTTGCCTTTGCGCAGCTGCTTTTGCGTGCACGCCACATACCACTGCTCACGTGTGCCGTCGCCATGGGTATCGGTTTCACTGCTCAACGTTGTGTGCATTCAGATCCGTCCGTGATTGCAAGAAGCGCCTCAGCCGTGTCCAGACGGCTGATCAATGCACGCGGCTTGACGTCGCCTGCACGAATGCCCGTCGACTCTGCAGCGCGCTGCAGCAAGTCTGCGAGTTTTTGCGCCCCGCCACAGACAAAACGCATACGCACCGGACCCAGCTGACCCAGTGTGCGCGCGTGTGCATAGTGAAAGGAACGCTGCAGGGCCATTTCAATATCGTTGGCCAACGCAGTGCGGCAAATGCTTGCCAGCGTCGTCGTTGAGGTGCACAAAAGGACCACATAATGCGGCAGTGTGCTGCTGGAGTCGGGTATCAGGCATGCGCTGTCGGCTGCGTCCATGCATTGCGCAAGGGCTCGCTCGACCACTTGCTCATCGAGCTTCTCGCCCACCAGGTCACAGGTACTTGCGCAGCGCCCGACAAACTCCACACGCGGCGTTCCGGCGAGTTTACCGACTACGCGCACCCGGTCACCCAGTGCATATCGGTAAAGACCTGCACCGGTAGTCAACAGCACTTGCGCGGTTTCCCCCATGCGCAGGGAGTGAGCCTCTTTCGGCACCCCGTCGTCCCCGATGAATTCCAGATAATGACTGCCTATCGCCAACGGGCAGCCAGCCCCTTCCCCGAACGGGAGGCTGACCACACCTTCGGTCGCGAACAATCCTTTGGCTAACCAGCGCGCCTGAGGAAAACGCACAGCCAGTTGCTGGGCGTACACGCGACTCGGCCCGTCCATCCAGCAACTTACCGCCGCCAGACGAGGCCACAACTCGGTGAATACCCCATGAGCAAGCGCGTGGCGCAAGGCTTTCTGGCGGGGTACCGGCAACCTTTCTTCAAGCCAGGCAACTATCTGCCGACTTTCGAGCATTTCAGTGTCGAGCAACGGTTGTAGCAGGCTGGTAAGAAACGTCGGGCTCCACACGCTGATAAAGCTCAACCCGGCATCTGCAATCAGGGCGAGCAGCGTTTGCCTGCGCCAGTGCGCCACGTCGCTGGCCAGTTCAGGAATCAGCAATGTGCCGGCCAGCCCCGCGATTGCACTGCCTTGCAGATATTGCAGATCGCTGACACTGCCGATCGGTATGCCGTTGGCCGTCATTGCAGGCTGCTGCAAGGGCGGCGACATGGACCAGTACCCGCTGCCATGGCTGACCTCCGGGACCTGGCGGTACATATCCGCCAGCCATACCGTCAACGAACCCTGCAATTGGCCAAGGAATTCCTGCGTATAGGGGATGTGTTTCTGCAGTGCACTATTGCCACTGCTGCGCTCGAAGAACAGCGGCGGACTGGCGGTCAGTATCGGCCCTTGTTCCTGCTGCGCACGCTCGATCCAGGGCTGCAGTTGAGCATAGGTATGAATAGGTACCCGCTTGCGAAACTCTTCAGCATCGCGGATTCCGGCAAAATCATGGGCTTGGCCGAAGGCGCAGTCACGGTTGGCCGACAACATACGCATCAATAAACGCTGCTGAGATTGCTCGGGCTGCTCGAACAGACCTTGCCAGTGATCGAGCGTGGCGTGAGCACTGCCCATGAACGAGCGCCACAAGGCCCTTTTCATCTCTTCACCCGCCTGCATCAAAAGTAGGTCTTGTCGAGCTGAGTCAGGTCATCGGGCAGTCGCTGCGGAGGCATGAACACCTGCAGCCAGCCGAACCATAGAGGGCGGGTTTCCTTGAGACTGGATGCCGCATGCATGAGCTGCCAATGCATCTGTGAGTGGCGGTGGTGAGTCAGGTTGTAGTTGAAGTTGAGGAATGCCCAGCGGACCAAGCGTGGCGCGCGCATGTTGTAGGCACCTTCGACGACATCTATCGGGGTGCGCATGTGATAGACCCATTGCAGCGATGACCAGGAAAAACCGAATGCGATATAGGCAATCAGAACCACTTCCCAGGACCAGCCAAACAGATAGGCACACGTCAGCCAGACGATAATACCGGTGATGACTTCCTTGCGGATGCGCCGAAAGTCGCTGATCGAGAAATCCTTGAATGCCGCGGCGTAAGTATTGACCTCACCGCTCTGCGACCATCGATCTGCTATACGTGGCGGCAGCAAGGGCAACAGCAGGCTGCCGACGAACGCCGCCAGCCAGATACCGCCGAGCACCGCAAAATAGTATTCCAGCCGTTTACGCAGCAGCGATTCATCCGGCATGGCAAAATCGGCCAGTTCGGCACGTGTGCGGTTCCGTGAGTGGTGCCCGAGGTGATTGATGTGGATCAGCGTCGCGGACGCCCCGAACAGGGTCGAAGCCCACCACATCATCAGGTAATTGATGGTTTTTTCGCTGTGCGCAAGGCTGTGAAACGCCTCGTGCATCATCGAGAACACACCCTGCATGACCAGACAGAACGGAATCAGGACCAGCCATTTCCATGAACCTGCGCCGGTGTGGGACAGCCAGGTGAGCGTAGCGCCCCAGAACAGCGTCTGAAGCGCCAGTACAGCCAGGTTGGCCTTGTCGAAGCGGCGTGCCGGGGAAATATCCATATATATCTGCGCCTGAATGACCACATTCGAAAGCCCCGAAGTATACCTGCCGGAACGTCAGTATGGTTATTCGGCAGTTTCAAGCCTGCCGGAGTCTGGCACACTGTGCGCCTTGACATCACGCTAAGCCGAGCCCCATGTCGCTCTTCAAACGAATTCTGTCCAGACGCTCGGCGGCCATGCTTTCCCCGCAGGTAATCGCGCACCGATCAATACGCTTCACCTTCGATGCCAGTATCCCCCGCTACTGGCATGACGGCCGGACGCACACCACGCGCTTTTTCGATTGTCTGTCGTTCATGTTTCCCCAAGGGGAAAAAATCTTCATCGAGAGTGTGGTGCATTTTCGCCACAAGCTCGACAAAGGCAGCGCTCTGGAAAAGGCCGTCGACGATTTCGTCTATCAGGAAGCGTCGCACATCCGCGAGCACCGTGCCTATAACCTGCTTCTGGGCGCACAGGGCGCACCGGTCGAAAAACTGGAACGCATGCTGTTGCGGCGCAGAAAGGAAAGCGAGCGATTACCAGCCAGCTTTCGTCTGGCACTGACGGCCAGCCTTGAACACATCACAGCAATACTGTCCGAGCAGATTCTGCGAAACCCGGCATTCATGGCGGGCGCCGACCCAACGATGGCCCGCCTGTGGCGCTGGCACGCAATGGAAGAGATCGAGCACAAGGCAGTGGCCTATGACGTGCTGTGCAAGATGGAACCTAACCCGCTGCGGCGTTACCTGCTTCGCTGGGTAGCGATGACGAGCCTTTCGGTGTACTTCACTTTCGACCTTACTTACTTCACCTATCACCTCGTGCGCGGGGACCGGCAACACCGCAACTGGCGCGAATGGCTGCGCCTGCAGTGGTGGTTGTTCGTCAATCCGGGCCTGCTTTCGCGCATCGTGCCTGCCGGGCTGTTCTGGTTCGTGCCTGGCTTCCATCCTGACCGAATCGACACACGTGAGCTGCTCGACAACGCTCGCCAGGCGCTTGATGAACAGCGCTGAAGGCAGCTTCCGGGATCGGCTCGTATGAGGACGATCTGGGAACCCGAGGGCTTCGAGGAATGGCAAATGCATTTCCCGGCTACAGCGTTCGTGCGTCATCCTGCGGAGCTGGACTGGACCGATCTGTTCCTGCAGCGCTGGCAAGCGCCCTTGCCCGCCCTGCCAAAAGACACCCTGGTCGTGCTGGTTGCAGGTCTTTACTCGGAATTCATCCTCTACTGCAATCGCGCCTGTGCCCGGTCCCTCACCTCTGCGGGGCACGATGTCCTGCGCATGCCGGTGCGCTCTTCGCGCGGTGTGATTGAGCAAGGCAGGCACATTGCGACCCTACTCGGCAGCAGACTCAAGCCAGACCAGCGCTTTGTGGTGCTGGCTCATAGCAAGGGTGGTCTGGATACGCTGGCAGCGCTGTCACAGAACAAGAACCTGCTCGACGCCTGTGACGGCATCGCTCTGGTGCAGCCGCCCGCAGGACCATCGCCGATCATTGATACGCTGCTGGGCCACGGTGCCGCCGGCGCTGGCAGAAGTTACCGAATGGACAGATTCCGTCAGGCGATGATCAACAGCGCTCCGCTGGCTGCTGGCACCCGGGACATCAGCAGCAGTCGCGATCCACAGGTTGCCAAAATACTCTCTGCCCTGCCCGACAAGCTGCACTGCCTGCATGTCGTCAGTTGGTCCGCTGCGCGCCGCTCGCAATTCGATACTCACCATCAGCGCCTGAATGCGTTGCGTCCCGGGCATGCGCATGACGGTCAGTTCTATATGGAAAACCTGTCGTTGCCAGGCGTACCGCAGATCTGCCTGCCGGATCTGGATCATGGTCAGCCAATACTGGGCGGCGCAGGCTTTGACCCGGCGAGATTCTGGCGAACATTGCTGGACGTCCTGCACCAGACACGTGCGCCAGAACGCTCTACACCAGATAGATTTCGAAGCCCGGAATACTCGCCGCACAAGCCTCTTTAAAGTCGGCTGCGTGGCTGCCGCAGGGTGCCGTGTAAAGGTCCATCGGCAAGGAAAAGGCGTGATAACGATGCATTGCCTTCCACAGCGGGTCCTGGTCGTACAGGCATAATTGCATCAGCGAATAGTCGTTGCGGACCTGCTTCCAGGCAACATCCAGCAGTGCGCAAAACACCTCGGGGTCACGATGGCGAACCTGCAGGTGGGTCAGGTAGATATCCCGCAGTGCCTGGCCCGGCGCAGCGATACCCGGTCGGCCTGCCAGAGGTGCTAGCGCATTGTAGCCAAGGCGCAGTAACTGCTGCGTCAGGGGCATCTGTTCGACGACGATACGTTTTATCTTCCCGGCGTTCCAGGGCGCGACGCAGCCGAGCAGGTTGTCGCGGTCATCGACAGCCAGCAGAAACGAGTCAATGCCGAAATCCGGCCACTGGCCGAGCCTGCGCTCAAATTCCGCCTCGCTGAACACACAGCCGAACGATTGTCTGGATGACTCGCTATCGAGAAACGCCCTCAGCGCATCCAGATATCGGGGAGCTGCGCGTACCACCCTCACCTTGGTGCTCGTACGGGGAACGCTACTCAAGCCACGCTGGCCGTACACTGAGACGTTACTGTAGCCACGCCAGTGTGCGAGTTTCAGCGGGTTTGCTCGTCGTCCTCGCAGCAGCGACCGGGTCGCCAGGGCGTTGTTACGGATGATGCAGCAATAGGCATGCTGCACGCCTGTTTCACGGGAAAGATCCGCGAGACGCGCCGCTACCTCGGCCATCCATGACCCGGACAGTCTGCGATCCGGCGTCAGTCGCAGATCGCCCAGATATGCGACCGGCTCGACACCACCGTGCAGGTAGCCATCACGCACCACCAGGCTCGCCGCGCCGCGCAGTTCACCGTCCGGGCTTTCGGCTATCCAGGTGCGCTGATCGTCGGCATGACAGCGATGCAGGGCGAAGTAATCCGGGCTGCGGTCAAAACGCAGCGGCATGCTCCCGCGCATCGTGTGTCGCCGTTGAAAGTCGAGAAGTTGCGAATTGTCCGCCGCACCGGCCTGACGAATCAGCACGCCGAACACTGCTCGGTCATAAACAGCCGTCGAGCCAGCGGCCGCAGGTTTTCGGGGGTGAGACGACACAGGCAGACCAGTTCATCGCCCTCGGCGTAACCAGGGTTCTTCTGCAGGAAATACTCGACTTCCGGCAGCTTCGCGTGATTCTCCGAGATCAGTGCAAGCTCCGCGCTGAGGCGGCCCTGCGGTGTCTTGAATGAAAGCACACCGGTTGCCGGGTCGTAGGCATCGCCGAAACGCGTATGTGCCAGGTGATTCATCAAGGCCTGGACACGAGGCGCTGTCGAATGACCCGCACGCGGTGCGTAATCCAGTACCATTGCCCGCAGATAGCGATAGGTTCTGTGCCCCTTGCAGATCAGAAACCAGTACAGGGGAACATCGGGAGCCTGACGCCACAGGTCGCCCACCAGTCGTGACCAGGCGAAGGCCAGTTGCTGGCTGCCCCAGTGTTCAGGGGTGATGATAGTGTCACCGGAAAAAACGAATTTGCAGGGCTGATTGTCCCAGCTCATTTCAAACAGTTTCAGCGTTGTGAACCCCATAATCGTGTCATGGGTGTCACGCAGAACGACGCAATGCGTCTTGTCGTCCAGGTCCTGCTCGAATCGAGCCCGGCAGGTATCCTGATAGCAGGCAGAATAAATCTCGAACATCCGATCGATATCAGCTGATCGTAAATCGGGGCGCCCAACGGCGGTCGCGCACAAACTCATGGAGGCCTTCGATGTATGGAAACACAATGACCGGATTCTGAATTGCCGGGCCGCCGAGGGCAATCAGTCTCTCCGCACAATGTCCCGTTTCTTCTGAAATCATCGCTGCGCACAGCCTGGCCTGTCCGGGTGTTCGCTTGTGCACGTACTGAATGAACCAGGCTTCGCATCCATGCATCCTCATCACTGCGCCACGTCCAGCACTGATCGCCCCGTTACCTGGCTGTTGGTCTACCTGCTGGTCACCGGCCTGCTGTACTTTCTGGTGACACACGTTCCAATGGGCGCTGTCAGGCTCGTCGAGCCAGGCATCGTCGACCTTCATATGCCCTTGCTGCCGTTCACGCTGCCGCTGTATCTCAGCTATACGCTGGTGATGCCAGTGCTTGTGTACATGGGCCGTAAGTCCTCATGGCTGCTGCCGGTTTTTTTCGCTGGCGCCCTGGCCGCCGGGCTGTGCCTGATCAGCCACCTGTTCTGGCCGACCATGATCCTGCGTCCTGAAACCGGGTCTGCGTGGCTCGACTGGCTGTACCGGCTCGATGCGCCACTGGCGGCCTCACCCAGCGGGCATGTAGCGTTGCCCGTTGCAATCAGCGTCGTCATGGGCGGTTTGCGGCTGCGATCGACCTGGGTATTTGCCCTCTGGAGCGCGGTGCTGATGCTGACGGTGATGACCACCGGGCAGCATGTCTTTACCGACATGGTCTATGGTCTGATCATCGGTCTGGCATGCGGCATGACGACTCTGGTCCTCAGGCGCTGTGCGGTGGACATGCGCACCCTATCGGCAATGCTGCTCGAATGGCTGTGCATACTGGTCACGATTCGTGTCGCGATTTACCTCGCAGACTGGCGCTTCTATCTGCTGACGGTGCTCGTCGTGGCGGCAAGACAGCACGCGTTGTTCGTGCTGTATCACGATGCAACCCACTACCACCTGACTCGACAGCGCAGTATCAACGACTTTCTGATCAATCTGGCTATCGGTGTTCCAGGCCTGGTGCCGATCGAATTCTACCGCCCCCTGCACCTGGACCATCACCAGCACGCGGGTACCGAACAGGACCCGGAACGACGCTTTCTCTATTACCGCCAGCCTTGGCATTTCCGGCCGTTAACCGCGAAGCTGCTGGCCAGACAACTGTTGGGAGACTTGCTGCTGATCAATACGCTGCGCAATATTGCCGCCTACAAGGCCGCAGGAGGCGCGCCGCCAGCGATCACCCGCCCGCTGACTGCGGCAGCGCTGATCTGGCTGATGATTGTCGCCGCGCTCATCTGGCAATGCTCGGCGCAAACGTTCGGTTTGATAGCGATGCTGTGGTTCCTGCCCTTGATTACGGTCGGCACCCTGCTGCAGAAAATTCGCAGCATGGCCGAGCATAGCGGCGGCCCCGGCGTCACACCTGGCTGGGAAGAATGGACATACGCCTGGCGCGTCGGCTGGCTGGGGCGGTTTTTCATCTGGCCCTACCACATCAACCTGCACTTGCAGCACCACCGAGCCGCCAGCATACCCTGGCATGCCTTGCCCTCTGCAGTTCGAGCCGAGGAAAAGCTCATGGCATCCCGCTCGCTTGCCTCGTTGATGTGGTCGAGGCTCAAGCAGAAATACTGATACCTGATTGTACGAGCGTCTTCTTCAATGTTTACTCATGAGCTGAGCTCATGAGCCTATACCGATAACACCCCATTGTTGACCAAATGACAGCGCTATAAGGTGATCCGGACATCACGCTGAAGGTGCGCCTACAGCGCATTTGTCCGAGTTTCACCGAGGAACTGTTCATGAAGACCCGAGAAAAGTCACCGTAGTCATCGGTGCCAGCTCCATAGGGCAAGCCATTGCCCGCCGTGTCAGCGTGGGCAGACCGTCGGCCTGAGTTACATCCCGCATGACCTTGTCGCCGAACACATCGAAGCCGGACGCCTGATTCAGGTGCTGGACGACTGGTCGCCGACGTTTGCCGGCTTCCACCTCTACTACCCGAGCAGACGCCAGGCATCGCCCGCGTTTGCCCTGTTGCTGGAGGCATTGCGCTACCGGTGATTCATTAAATAACCGAAACGCGCAGCACCGCAGCCACCACTCATTGTGTTTGCACGCGCAGCCTGGCGGGCTCGCGGCTTTTCTCGGCGTAATGCCGCGCGCGACGTAAAACATGCTGGGTGGCTCTGTGCGCTTCCTCCTTGTTGAATTCGACATGCGCTTCCAGCAACTGCTGAGCCTGTTGAGGTTGATGTTGCAGCAGGGCCTGAAGAATGCTGCCATGCTCTTCGTAGGTTGCATCGACCCTGGAAGCGCTGAACTCAAGACGGCGGATAGTCCGGGTCTTCTCGGTGATCTCGTAATGCAGCCTCGCCATTTCCCGGTTACCCACCGCCTCTACCAACGCACAATGAAACCGCTCGCCCAGTCTGGCCAGGAGATCGGTGTCCCTCAATCGCTCGTGTTTCGGCACCAGCCAGGTGCGTATGAGTTCGTCGATCAGCGGCTCGACGCTCAGGTCCATCAAGCCCAGCCTGGCAAGCGCCTCCAGTTCAAGCACCACACGCACGTCATACAGCTCTTCGAAATGACGGGGATCAAAGGGGCGTACTTGCCAGCCGCTTCGGTAATAAACCTCCACGTACCCTTCCTGCTCCAGCCGGAACAATGCCTGCCTGACCGGGGTACGACTGGCCTGAACGCGTTCGGCCACTTCACCTTCAGTAAATCGTTCGCCGGGTAATAGGCGAAACTCGGAAATGTCCTCTTTGATCCGGGCGTAAATCCGCTCCGATATGTTTTCCGGGCGTTCTTTCGACTTTTTGGCACATGCTGTCTGCATTGATGATTCGTCCTTGTAATCCGGTTACTTAACGTTGGTCATGACGATCTGCGGCATTGCCGGAGGCCCACCAGCGCGGAAAATCTGCAATGCCGTCAATCACCGCATCCACGTTTTGCCTATGGGCATCAAAAAGTGCCGGATCATATTTTCCGGTACGCACCAGCAGGCTGCTGGCACCAACGGCTTTCGCCCCGGCGCAGTCCGTCAGCACATCATCGCCCACTACCAGAGTGCGGCTGGCGCAGGTATCCAGCTTGCGCAAGGCGGCGTTGAAGAACATGGGTGACGGCTTGCCCATGACCAGCGCCTGAACCTGCGCTGCGGCCTCAAGACCGACGATGAAAGCTCCGCAATCAAGGCGTTCGCCGTCGTGATCAAACCAGAACAGGTTTTTTTGCAACGCAATAAGACGAGCGCCGCCCCGCAGCATGCGGAAACAGCGATTCAGCGTGGCGTAATCGAATGCCTCGCCAATATCGCTGATGACCACCACGTCAGGGTTTGTATCGTCTGTAAGAATGCCGTTGAAGGCCGCTCTGATCGAGTCGGGCACCAGCAGATGGCACTTGAGTTGCGCATGCTGTTGCAAGTAGCCCACACAGGCCGTTGTAGCGGTTTGAATTTCGTCGGGGGCCACCTCGATTCCGGCCCGACACAACTCTTGCGCCAGATCCACCGGCATCTTTGCCGTGGTGTTGGTCAGCAGTTGCAGGCGCAGCCCTTGAGCTCTGGCGAAACTCAGTGCCTCGGCTGCACCGGGTAAAGGCTGTCCCTTGAGCATGAGTGTGCCGTCGATGTCCAACAGCAGGCTGTCAAAATTCATGGATAAGCTCCCTGTGGCTGAAATTATCGGGGCAGGTTTCACAACGCGGCGGTCAGCCATTGGCGAATCTCGGGCAATGTCAGTTCAGCGTTGGCAGGACATGGCAATGGCGTGCTGCTGGCATCCAGTACTACACCACGCAACCACGGGTCAGAGGCACACACCGTGTGGTCGCCACCTTTACGGCTGAGGCGGACACAGTGCTCTGAACGTGCCGCAACCAGTCGGGACCCTCTTGGAGCCTGCCAGTAGCAGGAGCCCGTCCAGCCTTCAGGGAAACACTGCTCGCCCGGGTACTCGAACATCGTCCATTCATGTCGAAAAGGCTGCGCAAGGCTTTGCCGCCAGGCTTCGGTGACTGAACGGGGGTCATGCCCCGACATCGCGAGCCGCGCCTCATGGAACAGCAGCAGACCGTTGTCTGCCGGATGAAAGACTACTGCGCTTTTTTGCATATCCGGCACGCCCGCCGAGTCATAGACCAGCCAGCCCTGACGCTCGAAAAATGCATTGGGGTATAGGTCGTGATGGACCGGGGCCATGCCGTGATCCGAATGAGCGACGCAGCGTACCTCGCCACCCGCCGCATCCATGCAGCGCTGAATCAGCTCGTCGACCCAACCCGATACTTCATCGAACAACTGTTGCCCGACCTCGCGCATGCGCTCACTGGCCCAGTCTGGCGTAAGGTATTTGAGCAAATGATGCGAAAGTAGATCGACCACCGGGTAATAACCGATGACTCGCTGTGCATCACCCGCACGGACTGCGCCGACAATGTCGCTGCAAAAGCTTTCATGCACCTCCCGCATCAGTTCCAGCAACAGCCACTCCGCTGTGCCCTGCCCGCCTTCATCCAGCCGCTTGCCCAGTTGTCCGCTGCGATACAGCACGGTCAGGTCTCTGGCCACATAAGCCTTGCTTTTGTCGCTCTGCAAATCCAGCGCCTGAACCTCTTGGTAGCCGAAACTGACCACACTTATCCGGTCCTCGACACATACGGCACGCAGCGCAATCGCCTTGCAAACGTTGCCAGGCCCTTTCTCCGGCAGCGGCAAGTGCACCGTACTGCCCAGCGGCAACCAGCAGGGGGCACGGCCATCCTCCTCTGGCCAGTCGAGCATTGCGCCGCCCTCGCGCGAGCTGACCCTGGCAGCCATTTCCAGCCTCTCGATGCGCAGGTGCCCGCCGTTTTCGATCAACTCGGGAGGTACGGAAAAGCCCTCATAGACACAGCTTTGCCCGAGCAATGCGCTGCCCAGCCTGTCCGGCTGGACAAAGGGCACCGCGCACAGGCGAAAGGTGATGCCTTGGCGAGCCCATTCGTCCCAGACCATGTCGATATCGCGCGGCCAGGCCTGAAAGGCATCCGCCACGGCCAGACAGTTACGAGGTGTCGGCGCGGGGACGAGATAGCCGGTCAAACCGTGCTCGCTGACCTGTGTGCCGCTGAAAATCGACAGCAATGATGGCGGGGTTTGACAATTGGGCGACAACGGCAACAGCGGGTAGAACGGCCAGCCCGCAGAGGGCTGCTCAGGTTTTCTTGCCCGATAACGGTTGACCAGCTCCCACGACAGCCCGTCGATCAATAGCCATATCAACGGATTAACACCTTTCATGAAGCTATCCGCCGTTGAGCACCGTGCATTGCCCATCGGGCCACCACTGCAACACGCTGCTTCAGTTGCGCCAACGAACCGCTATTGGGCAGTACGTAATCCGCGTCGATCCGGCGCATCTGTAGGTCAAGCGCGCTGTTTTCCACCACACTGATATCGCCGCGCTGGCCCAGACGCGATTGCCTCAAGGATGAATCGGCCAGCACTTTGATTACCTGAAAGCCTTGCTCATACAGATACGGCCAGTCGACGGTGTCATCGCGCAGGTCGTCATTGATGACAACCTGCGCACGCGACTGCAGCAACCGCCGTGCGAAGTTCTTGACTAGCGACTGACCGTCCAGAACCCTTAGTTCGCGCGCGATGCACTCCAGCAGGCGCTGGTTCTGACTGCCGCTTGCCAGCTCCACCCCGGCCTGTTCGTAGAACAGGCCTTGCAACTCATACAGTGGCTGGGCCAGCTTGATGACCTCTACCGACAGCCCGGCCTCTTCGAAATGCTCACGCAGCAACTGAGCGGTTGTGCTCTTCCCTGAGCCGCTGGGGGCCACCAGCGCCAGACGCAATTGGGTAGCGTGGTTCATGGAATCTCCTTGTCTCAGGCGCTGATGAGTTCACGCGCCACGCCGACACGACTTTGCCATTGCACGCCGAGCAGTCCCCGGACGATCTGCGCTGGCACGGTATCGGTCAGCGAAGTGGCGTCAAGCAGGCCGTGCCAGGTTGAGGTCACGAAACGGTGCGGCCACTCGAAGAGCGTGGGCGAGTGGATTTGCTCCAAAATCGCATCGTGCCTCATCGCATGGATCTGCAACTTGCCCCGCGCCGCTACATTGGGCAGTACGACTGTTTGCAGCCAACCACACCCTTCAGGGCTGGCCTTGAGTGCGGCGCGCATGGTTTCAGGCATGCACAGGCGTTTTTCGGTGTGTGCAATCGACAGGTCATCGGCCACCGCAGCCAGATCGAGTCGCTTGGCCAGTTCGGGGTGTGTACGTAGCGTGCCGACACCGACATGCGGGTAGTCTGGCCAGCCACGGGCACGAACCCGGCCGTCGATACAGTCCAGCAACAGCTTGTCACCGGAAAAGTACAGATACCCCTCGGACAGCACCAGGTCCAGCATGGTAGTGGTCTTGCCAGCTCCCTTCGCACCGCCGATGGCAACGATTCCACCGTCCGGCCCGACCACCGCCGACGCATGCATGATCACACTGCCTTTGGCCTGCTCGACCAGCAGGCCGTAGTAGCGCACCAGCTCGATCAAGTGAATGAATGCGTTTTCGTCGCCGTGAAAATCCACAGTGTGACGTGCCCGGTCAATCCGGTAGCCGACCTGCGTATCGGCATCCCAGGCGTAGTCCAGACCGGTCTGCGGGTCGTGGCCACGCAGAACACGCAGGGTAAAACCAGGGGCATAGGTTTCGCGGATGATGTCGGGGGTGACGCAGAGGCCAACCCACTCCGGTTTGAAAGCGGTGCTGTCGTGCAGCCGGACCCTTAAATCGACCGTTGTCTGGCCGTCGTCCGCGACTTCGGCAAAGTAAGGTGCCAGGAACACTCGCAGCCGCTGGGCCAGTGCGGAGCCCGAGGTCTGATCATCCAGTTCGAATCGATAGCGTCCATTGCAAAGATAGCGGCTCATGAGTACAGGCTCTCCCGGGTGGTGATAAAGGGCGATGGCGAGTGCAGAAATGCAAAACGGTCGGCCAGCGGCCAGCATTCCTGGCGACGCTCGTCCAGGAACGCGTGCAGACGCGTCATCAGCTCGTGCAGATCGGCGTTAATTGCCTGAGGGTCTATTACGCCTCGGGACTTGAGAAAGCGCACTTCACCGCGTGTCGTACTTACCGAATGCGCAGCTAGCGGCGTGCAGGTCTCGAACGTGATCACGAACAGGTTGCCGCTTTGCACCGATTCGCACGGCGCACTGAATGCATAACGTCGATACTCGCCAAGTGCCTGCAATGTGCTGTCAACGCTCATCGCCATGGCCTCCAGCGTCGGTGAGCCCAGCGCCAGGTGCTTCACCGTGCCCGACAAGCTCCCAGGCGCACTGCGAAACAACTGCACGATGGGTTCATTGACAGCCAGCTTGCGTTTGCGGCTGCAATGCTCGACCCACACATAGCCCCCGTCCTCATCCCGGGCGGCGGTCACCTGATGATCCCAGACCTGAAACTCGTCACCGCACTGACTGGTGAACGGCGCCATTGCCGGGCTGAAACTGGCATCAAACCAGGCCTCGCCGAGCATCCGCGCATGGCAATCAGGCGCCAGCTCGAAGGACTCGACATACGTCTGCTCGGTAGTGGTGTAGCGACATTCCCAATTGTTGATCGCCAGGTGGTTACGTTCGAACGCGTTGCGCAGCGCCATCAACAGGTTCTGCGGGACTGCGGGCTGCTCGATCTCAAGCGGAGGCTGTACGAAAAGCGAACGATGCACATCAATGCGATTCAGCAGGTGACTGATATACACGTGGTCCGCCTGTAACGTGATGACCGCAAGCGGGATGGCGGCTCCGGACAGGTTGTGGCAAGTTTCGTCGCCCAGATCACCGTTTTCATCATCAAGAAGCATTGCCCCATCGGCGTCCCAGCGGGCCAGAACCCGGTGGCTGCCTCGCAGGTCAGCGACCGCGGTCAGCTCGCCCAGCAATGCCGTGTCCGCAGCAATGGCATACAACGTGTGGTCATCGCTGCCGAACGGCTCCTGATGGCGGATCTTCCAGCTACCAAACACAATAGCCGTTTGCGTGGTCGTGGATTGCGACATGATTATCTCCCCGGCAAAGTGAATTCAGAGCCGACTCGCCTCACGGGCAAAGTCGAGTTTCGAATAGAGATCCTGCTGAAACGGCAGGTTTCGCTCCGCCAGAAAATCGCGCATCACGTTGGATACGGTTTCAAAGTCTTCTTCAACTTCACGTAGCGTGTGCAATGTCCTGCTGCGGCAATACTCGACCTCGACCTGAGCAAACTCTGCGCTGCCGTCAACCATGCGGCAGACATCGAAATACGCGCCAAAACCATTGCCGGTCCTCAGCGATTCGAAATTGATGTCGATCCGGGTGCGCCTGAACGGCTTGAGCCGACACAGATTTGCCGAGGTCATCGAGCGGGCGTGAGTTTCGATATCGGCAAACGCCACCGGCTGATCGGTGTTGAAGTCCTCACGGCGCAATTCGGCGTTTTCGAGAAACCATTTGCGTTTGACCGCCATCAGCCCATCGGCCTGAGGAATGAACGAGATGTAACCGGTTTCGAGCGGGTCGCCCGTCACTTCGAAAATGTGCGATTCATAATCGTAGGTTTGAAAGTCACGGTCGATTTCCAGCACCAGGTCCTTGAAAGCGCCCTCTCCGAACGCTTTGTGCATCGCGGTGGACAACTGCCACATGTCAGGTATCTGAAACGAGGTGAATTTACGTTCCAGCTCCATTTCCGGACGCCAGCGCACGTACCAGCAGTCATCACTCAGCATCGGTTGCGAAACAGCCACACGCGCAGCAGCGGATCGGGCCAAACGTTGCCAGGCCCTCCAGGAAGCACGTTCTACCGGTTCGACATCCATAAGGTGCAGGAACAAGGCCCCGGCTTCGCCCTCATGGATATAGTGATAAACGCTGCATTTACCGAGGTGATGCGTCACCGCCAGAGTGGCCATCAGCGCCTGATCGGACGGCCGACGGTGAAGCGTCGGGTCCAGCACATGCATGCGTGAGCGACTGTCTTGCGTACGCTTGCGCTGCCCGGCATTGAAGACTTGAAAGTCGAAGTCCTTCATCGGCATGGGTACATGCATGTGATGGGCATTGGAAAGCCACTGCGCATGCAACGTACCACTGGGGATGAACAGACCGTTGTCCGAGTGACGGGCTCTAGCAGCCTCTGTGTCGACAATGGCAACCAGCGCAGAATCAAGGCTGCCGTTGAGGGTGTGCGGATCGAAGAACAGCAGTGAAATATCCGTAGTCATTGTAGCTCCCGTACTTCGTTGACAGCGTGAGGCAGCACCTTCGGGCTCTGGCTGAAAGTGATCCGTTGTCCGGCCAGCCCCTGTTGATACAGCGCCTCGGACTCCACGGCGGGGATGCCGTGTTCACGCAAGAGGATCGAAAGATGACAAAGCATGGACGCCTGCTCGAAGACAAAACCGCGCGCGAACGGCAGCAACGCCGCCAGTGCCGCGTAGGGGCGTGGCGAGACCACAATGGCTTGTCCGTCATGAGCACGCAGTTGTCGCTCAAGCTCCTCCAGTTCAGCCCCCAGAGAGCTGGACGTGGGGATCGAGTTGATCGACACGGTGGCTGAGATACTCAGTTCTTCCAGTTGCCGACCGGCAGTTACTACAACCACCGGCCCGTCGGCATAACCCGGAGAAATGAGGCGGATTTCCGTTGAGTCCTCTACCTGCACGAACGTCGACAACGGCGAGAAATCAATCAGGTGCAACTGCTGCCCGGCCCTCACCCACTCCAGTTGCACCGAGCCCAACAGTTCGCCGGCGGCGTGAGTAATGCTGTGCAATTGCAGGGCATCTGCCGGGCCAGTCGGGTCGTGCGCTACCAGCCGGGCGCGTTGCGTCCCGGCGATGCCGCGATTGATCGCCAGCAAGCCTTCCGATGACCATTCGCAGGTCGTCGAGCCGTCATCGCACGCCTGAGTGATGAGCCCTGTTTCACCTTTCAGAAACTCGCGGACCACAAAACACACCACCCGCTCATCACTGAGCTCAAGCAGGCGCTCACGCAATGCGCCACGCTCGAGGATCTGCTGGCGTACCTGATCGGAGAAGTCCAGCACGACCTGATCGGTGTTGAGTCGGTCCAAAAGCAGCTGGCTCATCGCTGGCTCGACCAGCCCCTGACGGTTTGCCTTGACCAACAGCGCCTGACCTGCCGAAACGTCGTGGGTTTGCGCGAACAAGGCCAGCGGGCGGCGCTTGCTTCGGAAATACTGCGCGAAGGCAGGCAATGGCCGGAAATCCATCAGTGCTTCATCACTGGCGATATACAGTTCGGCCCATTCCAGGACCGGCTCCAGGCTGCGTGCTTCGCGCAGACTGGTGACGGGTCTTGCCTGGAGCAGCCAGAGTTTCTGTTCATCCGCCGCCCACTCGATATCGGCGGGCAGCCCCAACGCCGCAGACGCATTGGCAGCCAGTGTCGCCACCTCCAGCAGCAACGCCTTGTGCGGCTCCAGCGCAGGGTCACAACCCAGCAATTGCTGGTCGCTGACCCGCGCCGACATGCCCTTCTCTACCCCGGAGACCATCGCTTCGCCCAGCGATGCGACGGTTTCAATCAGCGTTACTGCCTCCCCGCTCAACGGATCATGGCTGAAGGCTACGCCTGCGAAGCGGGCCTTGACCATGCGCTGCACGATCACCGTCATCTCTACCGGCGTTTCCAGCATCGACGCTCGCAAGCGTTCCAGAATGGCCTGGCGGGAAACTCCGGAGCGCCATACATCGAGCACCGCAGCCTTGAGTGCCGGTAGCCCCTGCACCGAAAGGTGTGTGCTGAAAATCCCGGCAAAACTGTGCTGATTACCATCTTCGATATTCGCCGAAGAACGTACGGCAAGTTCGCTGCCGGCATCAAAGCCCGTTTGCTCAAGCAGCGCCTTGAGATGGCTGTCGGCAGCCTCACTCCATTCAAACTCGGCCAGCCGGACGATTCTGTCCATGTGTTCGTCAAGGAAGGCACCTGCGGTGATCCGCACGGTTTTCAGCGTGTCTTCAATAGCCTTTTTGCGGTCTGCGAAGTCGTGCCAGAGCACGCGGTAGTCTGCATCGTCCAGTGCGCTCAGGGGCGGCACCGGCAATGTAGCGGCAAGCTGTTGCAGGGTTGAGTATTTACTGGACACGACGGCCTCCTGCTATCAGTGGAAGGTCAGTGGCCCTTCTAACAGGCCCACTGGCCAGTGCATCCGGGACTGCATCAACCTCCTCCTGGGCTGCCAGAACCGGAAACGGCGCAAGATTGGGCACCACCAGCGGCTGTGGGCGTGGCGCCTTTTCGAAATCCATGAATATGCGTGACGCAAAGGCTTCGGTCGCGCCCTGGTACTTCCCGGAATACAGCTCGATATCGCCTTTGACGTTCCAGAACATCATTTGACCGATGTTCATGCCGGGGTAAACACGGATGCGGTTCAACGCATACAGCTGCAAGGTCCAGCGTCCGACGAAACCGATGTCGCCCAGCGGGGCCGACAGGTTGATGAACATTCCCAGTCTTGCAATCGAGGAACGCGCCGCATAAGTGGGCACGAAATGGGTGCTGCCCATGGTTTCTATGGTCGAGGCCAAGTACAGCTTCATGGGCTGCAATTCATAGCCTTCGGGGCCGATTTCGATGGTTCGGGTGGCCGCCTCGGTGCGCACATCGATCACATCGTCTTCGTAGACCTTCATCTGGTCATGCAGGCGGAAGTTGTAACTGTTGGGGTTGACGTTCTCATGGGAAAACGGACTGATGACGATTTCACCCGAACGCACACGATTTTCGATTTCACTACCGGTCAGTATCATGGTCAATCCAGAATGATTTTCGAGGGCACGGTGCTCTTGGAGCCCAAGTAGCGTCCCGCATAACAGGTGGTCAGGCCGAAGTTTGCCCAGAAGCAGACCTTGGCCACTTTGGTGCCGGCATAGACCCGCACCGGCTGGGTAACGACAATCTCCAGGGTCCAGCTGATGGCCGCGCCGGTGTGGCCGAGCGGCGCACTGGTCTGAATGAAAACGCCACAGGACGCCGTGGAAACGTTGGCGTAAAGCTCACTGGCAAAATCGATACCGCCGATCTGCTCGGCCGTGGCGCCCAGGTAAAAGCGGTTGGGGTACAACACAAAGCCTTCGGGCGGAATATGATGCTCGACCACCTCCAGCTCCCCGTGAGGATCGATGCGGTCGCTGCGGTACTCCAGAAGCAGATCCGCCAGGTGACAGCCGTAGGAATTGACCTCTACATGAATGGGGTCGAAAGGCTCGATGACGACACTGCCGACCTCGCGCATTTTCACTATTTCAGAACCGGTCAGCATCATGGGTTCAAGCCTCCTGATCCAGAGACGCCACGGCGCGTGCCTGTCCGTTCGCACCGTACAATTCGGCCCGCATGCTGCGCGCGCCCCAGAGATAACCTTCGGTGTTGCAGGCGGCGGCCGAGCCTGGCAGGCGCTGAGCAAGGCGTCGGGATAAGGTGCCCAGGTGATAGCTGGGGACCTGTTGAAAAAGGTGGTGCTCCCAGTGCCTGTTGATATTGCACGGTGCAAACAACCCTCGTTCCAGCCAGCCCGGGCTGACGCTGCGTGCATCGCGCTTCACGCTCCGGGTCGAGAGCCCGGCATGCTCCGACAGACTGCGAATGCGCAGAATCGGCGGAAGAAAGAACACCAGCGGTGCCAGCCAGTACAACAGCACGCCCGGCCAGACACTGAAAGCGCTGATGAGCAGCACTGCACAGGCATAAAAAGCCAAAGCCTGATAGCGCTCGGTGCGCGTCGCGGGCGAAGGGCTGGTGAAAAGCCCGATCACGCTGAAACTGTCCATCGTGCGTAACGATTGCAGGGTCGACAACCCGCTGATGTCGCGCAGCAAGGCCTGCCAGAACAACCCCGAACTTGGCGGTGCGAACGCATCGGCGTAGTCCGGATCGGTCGGCGTATTAAGGTGCTTGTGATGGGCAATATGGTGAGCCCGATAACGTGACGTGCTCAATGTCAAAGGGAACGTCAGAAAGACGTTGGAGATCAGGTCGTTGCGCCGCTTGTCACGGCTGATCAGCAAATGCGCCGCGTCGTGCATGAGCACCAGCAACGCGTGCTGTCGCGTCGCAATGACGACTACGGCGATAATGCAAACCAGAGTCGAATCGCTGACTTCAGCCAGCGTGACTGCGGCGACGATCACCGCCCACTGCACGCCTATCTGCAATGCCTGCCGCCAATTGCTGAGTTGCTTGAGATCCGAGGTCAGTGACAGGTTGTCACGTGCCAGCGTAGCGCGCTCGGAGCGTCGGTCGTAAGCGCCACTGTCCATCGTGTCGAGTTCGATTGTGTCTTCCATCTTTCGTCTCCCGTTCAATCGTTGAAAGGGCCTGCTAACCGTGCATTGCCGCTGATTTCGCGACAAGCTTGTCCAGGCTGAGCCGCGCATCGGGCGCATGAGCCAGCCAGTAATCCACCGCTCTGGGTAAAAATATTTCTGCGCTGGGTGCCGGGTGCCGGACATTCAACGGGGGTCTGACCAGATCGCTTTCGGCGTACACGCCATAGATCTGTAACAGGCGCTCGAAATAGCGGAAATCCCGGGTTGAAATACCCTCCGGCCGCCATGCAACCAACGAGCGCTTGAGGAACGCCCATTGCCGACTGCGCAGGATCGGTGCCGGCGTCAACGGTGCCACGCCCGCTTCCTGTCGCGCATGGTCGACACGCGACTCGATGATGCGGATTACCTGCTCATAAGGCAGGCGCGCATCTCCTGCCGACGCCACAACCTCGCGCGCGTCTCCACCTGCGACGCAATGACTGACCAGGTGGATCAATTCGTCGACCACCCAGTCGATAGGCACCAGGTCAAACAGCCCTTCGCGGTTGCCGACCAGAAACGGCGGTGAAAAGGAATTGATGAAGCGGATCAACGGATACAGCCCATGAAAACGACTGATTGCGCCGTCGCTGGTAGCGCCGATGACCAGGCTGCAACTGAACACGGAAATCGGCATTTGCCTGCCGAAGGTTTCGCGTAACCCCCGCTCGGCAGCGGCCTTGCTTTCCTCATAACCGTTGCGATAGGTCCATCCCTCACACTGCGTGAAAGCCGTGGACACGTAGATGAAGTGCGGCTTGCGCACCAGTTTCTGGACAAAACCGCAGAACAGCTGCGCACCTTCGACATTCAGCTCATGCATCTCTTCGAACGTCTTGTCCCAGGCCACATCGGCAGCGAGGTGGACCGCCGTGGCGCTCTCGATGGCTGGCATGGTGTCCGCCAGCGCATTCAGGGAAGCGGCATCTGTAAGGTCGGCGATCCGGCACTCAAGCCGCGAGCGGCTGTCCGCCGGCAGGTCTTGCAGGCAGCGACTGGCAGCTTGCCCGGAACGACACAAGGCCATGACATGCGACTCCGGATGCTGACTGAGCCAGTCGCGTACGAACCAGGAGCCCAGAGCGCCGCTGGCACCGGTGATGATCAGTGTCGAACGCATATCAACAGCCCCCTGCCGCAACCCGCTGATGACGGCAAGCGAGCAATTGATTGCGTATACCGTCGAGCATCTGGATGTTATTGGCGCGAATCGCTCGTTCGCCTATGGGGTGCAAAACCTCGGCCAGCGACGGGATGCCAAGGTCGAAGGTGACATTCAGGTCCACATGCAAGCCATCGGCGCGTTGTATCAGCAGCCACTCGCCGTACCAGACCTCAAGGTCGCCATCGGTCTGTTTGAACTCGATGCGCTCGTTCGTCACCAGCCAGTCCTGCTCGGTCCAGGTCAGCTCGCTGCCGTTAATCAATACTCGCCACGTACTGGAGACATATTCACTCTGCCGGGGGTGAACGATCACCTCCAATACATCACTCATGAAGTCGGGATAGCGGGCGAAGTCCGAGAGGATCGGCCACACTTCGCCAGGCTCGAAGTCACCAAGAAGCACGCTGGTTGATACATCAGGCATAGGAACTCTCCGTCATTGGATGGAACGATAGGCCGCGTCGACGGCATCACAGAAACTGTTGATGCCCTGTTCGAGGTCGTCCCGGGTGATGGTCGCGTCGGGATAAACCCGCAGTACCCGGGTTGCGCTCAGGCAGAAAGCCAGCAGCACATTGCGGTGTGCGGCCTCGATCAGGGTCTGCGCCACATAGTTACTGGAAGTGAACTCCACACCGATCATCAGGCCGCTACCGCGTACTTCAGCCACCGCCGGGCAGTCCTGCAGACGTTTGCGCAGGATTTCCATGGCCACTTGCCCCAGCTCATTGACGCGTTCGCAGAATGCGGGATTGCTAACCACGTCGAGCACCGCGTTGACCACTGCCCCGGCCAGGGCGCTGCCCGCATAGGACGAGGCATGCACAACCGGATCACGCGCGGGTGCGCCGAACCGGCTGCTGTCGTAAATGGCGGCGGCCACCGGGAACACGCCGCCGCCCAGGGTTTTGCCGAACACGATGATGTCGGCTGGCGCTCCGCAGACCAGCGACCCGCTGCGCCCCAGGCCTGATTGAATCTCGTCATGAATCATGAACGCGTCATGCTCGCGACATAGCCCGGCAAGTTCTCCCAGAAAGCTCAGGTCCACCGGCCTGATTCCGCCCTCTCCCTGAACAGGCTCGGCGATGACCGCAGCAATATCGCCTTCTGCCAGTGACTTGCGTGCAGCGTCCAGATCACCGGCATTGATGAACACCACATCTTCGGCATGCATCAGCGAGGCGTGGCCCCTGTAGCCATAGCTGACCGCCAGCGCGCCGCTGGTACGCCCGTGATAAGCATGAGTCAAAGCGATGATTCGCCGCTTGCCGGTCTGCATGCGCACCAGTTTGAGCGCCGCTTCGATGACCTCCGAACCGCTGTTGCCGTACAGCACGCCATTACCTGGCCGACCGACACTGGCCACCAGGCGCTCAGCCGCACTGAGGCTGGGTTCGTTGGCCAATATCCGGCTGGAAAGGCCCAGCGACGTCACCTGCCGCGTTAGAGCAGCGACCACCTCCGGGTGCCGATGGCCCAGCAGATGCAGGCCGAACGATCCAAAGTCCAGCCAGCGCCGACCGGTATCGTCGGTTATCCACGAACCCTGGGCCGAGTGCTCGGCTGCGGTAAGCCCTGCCATTCGCAGCATCAGGCCTTGCTCACGGCCGAATACCGCCCCGTAACGCTCGACAAACGATGATTTGCGCACCGGCACTGCAGGCGCGGTCATGACATGACTGTTCATAGAGACCTCATCAAAGGAGCCAGAAAGGCAGCATCGCGTCCTGCCAGTCGGCAGGAGCGGTCCCAGTCACGCAGGGTCCGCAGGACCTGGCCCTGAGTGCCCGGCAGCAACGGGTTGAACAGCTTTCCGGGAAAGGCTTGCAGAACTTCCTTGAACGGCTCGATCAACCGGCTTGCCTCATCAATCCGGTCGGCATCGGTATCCGTGGGGACGCCCAGCCATTCGACGGCGACTGGCCCGGAGTGAGCAATGACGTCTGTGAGCCCGTATTCACTGAACAAGGCGAACTGGTGTAACTCGTTCGGGGTGTCGGCACCGGCGAGTCGGCAGTCAATGTCGACCATCAATTCAGCCAGCTTGATTCTCAGCGCATCCACCACTTGAGGCTCGTTCGCTGCGCCTTCGAGGTCTTCCAGATAGGCTTCAAGCTCGGTCATCAGCAACCAGGCCACCGATATCAGCTTTTGCGCGTAAGGCCCTGCCGGGTATACATAGCCGCCACTCAGCCGGGGAAACCACTGGCGACCGGCGGCCTGTGCTGAAATTGCACTCATGCGTGTGCTCCCTGCATCGGGTTGTGATCCTTGAGTGAGAAGCTGACGAGTCCGGCACGCGCAGCGCGCAGAAGACAGGCGGCAGCCTCGGGGGATTGCTCGGCAAGATCGATCGGGCGGGTGCTGGACAGCTCTGGCACATCCACACGTACCAATAGCGTCGCCTGTTGATCGTCGGTGAGCACAAAGTCGACCCCCGGCAAAAACGCACTGGCGGCGGAACGCTCGATACCTGGTTTTAACGCGGCATAGTCCGCTTCGCAGGCAAAGGTTTGCTCGGCGAGCTGGGTCAATTCACACAATTGCATGAGGCCTGCCCCCTGCAATCCATTGCGGCAGGCAGGATAGGCGCGTTGCCACAGCTGCCCGATGGCACGGGCAAGGCCGTCGTCATTCAGCATGCCGTACCTGTTGAGCGCGCGGTCCCATCGCAGGAGTGTCCACTTGCGATTGGAGTTGACCCAGCCGTGACTGGCCAGCGTCGCGTTCATCAGAAACAGTGCGGCGTTGCAGGCATAGGCGGCGGCCGCGCGGTATTCGCCGCTGCGCCAAGCCAGCACTGAAAAGCAGGCGCTCTGCCGGAAGTCGTCGAACGCTGCCACCGACCAGATCGAACTCAAGTCCTTCTGACTGTCCAGATAAGGAAGCGACTGATCGGTCGACACCGCGCAGACCAGGCGTTCCAGGTACTTTCGCGATACCGCCTGCTGCTTGTCCCACTGCTTGAACGCAACGAGTTTCTGTGCGGTGGTTTTGTGTGCGTCCGTCGCCAGTTGGGAGAACGCGCCATGAACTTCTTCGCACGCAAATGCCACCACTTCCATGTGGTGTTCATTGTGGTAAATCTGCGAAGCCATCGATTGATCGGACTGCCGATCATCGGTCACACATATCAGGTCTATATCACTGGCCGCATTAGCGATGCCATGTACGGGAGAGCTGCTGATCAGCGCCAGTTGTGCATCGGCATACTGGCGTTTTACAACCTCTTCCAGTTCAGAAAAAGCAAGTTGGCGCGAGGCCAGAAACTGCAGGGCGTTGCCTGAATAAAAAGCACGAAAATCCATGTACACCTTCCACTCGATAACGGTGACTTCATTGGGGCTGCTATTCGGCTTGCCGAGCAACCCCCTGCCTGATCCATGACCATGAATTACTTCGTCGTCGTTAACGCGAGCGCTGACGCAATGGAACAAGCCCCATTACTTCACGATGTTGTACCCAGCAAGTGGCGTGCCACCGTTATTGATCATCGTGTATTGGCAAGGTGCCAGATAATCGCCAACGCCGGTCTGAAGCGTGACCGAAAGATCAGCAAGCTTTTAAATTCACTGACTTTTTTTCGTAAACCTTCGAAATATGACAACTTTAATATATGTATCGAATTATGTATAAGCCACTTTTAAAAGTAGCAAAGTGCTATCCATGTTTATTATTTCAGGGCACGTAAGCAACTGCACCACGCCGACTCAATAGCGTCGTAATCGCACTGTTTTGGCTTATCGTCTTGTATACATGTTTATTAGATCACTGCCGTTAAGTTTGTTCAGCCGCCTGATAAAGCAGTGGCACGAAGCTTGCTCAAACTCTGCTCACACTTCGAAGCCAGGGAAGTTCAACGTGGACACACTTCTTGCACAATTAGCCGACGACACCAACGACACCTTCTATACCGTTGACCCGCGCTGGATCACTCGGAATGCGCAGCAATTCAGTGGCTGTTTTCCAGGTACCGTGCTGTATGCAATGAAGGCCAATCCACTTGTGCAGGTACTTGAAGCCTTGAGCCAGGGCGGTATCAATCATTTTGACGTGGCGTCGCTTGCAGAGGTGCAGACGGTACACAACACGCTGCCCAACGCAGTTCAATACCTGATGAACCCAGTGAAGTCCCGCCATTGCCTGCACGAGGCCTACTATCGGTATGGCGTGCGTTCATTTGTGCTCGACAGTGAGGAGGAACTCTCGAAGTTGCGGGACGTGTTGCCCGAGCGCGACAGCACGATCAGCCTGTTCGTGCGCTACGCACCCTCCGAGTCGACGGCGGTTTATGATCTCAGAGGAAAATTCGGGGCAAGTCCGGTGTTAGCGACGCAACTGGTGCATCAAGTGGCGTCCAGCACCGACTGGTCACTCGGGCTGTCATTCCATGTCGGTTCGCAAGCCATTGAAGACGGCCCGTGGCTCGCTGCCCTCAATGACGCCGATGCCATTGTGCGCGACACCGCCGAGCACGTCAGGCACCTGGATATCGGTGGCGGGTTTCCGGGCAATTACCTGAACTCCATGGGCAATACGCCAGACCTGGTTGGCAGAGTCTGCGAGCATATCCAGACCAGCCCGACACTGAAGGACCTGAACCTGATCTGCGAAGCGGGTCGTGGCCTGGTCTACGGCGGCATGTCGCTATTTGCACGGGTGCTTTCAAGACGCGAACACAGTGTTTTTTGTGGTGCCGGTATTTTTGGCGGTTTGCTCTCAGCCCAGCAGTGGCTGCAATTTCCCGCACGCGTGTGGCGGGACGGCACCCCTTACACCGGTGCAGCGGAAAACACGTTCAATATCTTCGGCCCCACCTGCGACAGCATGGATCGCCTGGCCTTCCCCTACACGCTCGCCAGCGATATCAGGGAAAGCGACTGGCTGGAATTCCAATCGACCGGCGCTTACTCGGTGTCCTTGCGCACCCCGTTCAACGGGTTTTACGCCGACCGCATCATTTCTCTCCCTTCCTGAATGCCTGAAAAGCGATCTGCCGCCATGCTCATAAAAGCCTATTTGTTCCTGCTCGCAGGAATTGTCGCTGAAACAGTGGCGACCATCGCACTGAAAGAAAGTAACGGCTTCACCCGCTGGGTCCCGGTTATTGCCTCTATCGCGGGCTACGGGCTCGGAATCGTCTGCCTGGGGTATGCACAACGGGACTTGCCCATGTCCCTGATCACCTCCATGTGGTCAGGGTTGGGCATTACGCTGATCACTGTCATTGCCGCGTTTCGCTATCAACAGGTGCCCACGTTAATGGCCGTGAGCGGTATCGGCCTGATCATCGCGGGCATCATTCTGGTCAATCTGGCCAAGGAACAAGTGGCCTGACAGCGTCTGGCTGCCAGGCTGATACGTTGGTTCAAGCGAAGTCAAAAGGCCCTTCGAAACGGCCTATTGGCAACCAGTGGGTAATCAGACCAGTGTCGGCCTTCCAGTGGTGCAGCAGCAGCGCTGGAGGCTCGACATAGGAAGCGTCGGCAGCCTCCGGGTGCAGTTGCAAGGCAATGGCCGTCGTTGTGCTCGGTGCCGTACACATCAGCGTGCCGCCAAAGCGCAGTTGCATGAAACGATGAATATGACCGCAAACGATTCTCTCGACAGCCGGGTATCTGGAGACAACCTCGGCCAGCCGCTCGCCTCTTTCACAGCGATAGGCGTCGATGCAGTGAATGCCACTTGAAAACGGCGGCTGGTGCATCATGATCAGCGTCGGTTTGTCAGGCTCCAGCGCCAGCGTGCGATCCAGCCATTGGGTGGCAGTATCGGTCATATCGCCGTGGTGCTGTTCGGGCACGCTGATATCCAGTCCGATGATGCGCATCGGCGCGGAACCCGAGTCGACGAAGCTGCAGTTTTCCTCATTGATGAAGTAATTGTGCTCCGGGAAGGCATTACGCAGGTTCTGCCGATGATCATGGTTGCCCGGTATCATCAAAAGCCTCTGGCGCAGCGGCTGCAGTAGCTCTCGGGCCATTGCGTACTCCTCGGGCCGCCCCTCGTCCACCAGATCGCCGCTGAACAGAATCAGATCAGGCGGCGGATCCAGGGCGTTTATCGTGTCGACGGCAGCTGCCAGCATTGCATTCGAATCGACAACGCCTTGATAAAGCAGCCCTCTGGGCCGTACATGTGTGTCCGAAATGTGCGCTATCAGCATTCCATTACCTCAATCGTGTCCAGGTCGCTTGTTCACTTGTGCAGTGAACCTGCAACGACCGGGCCAGACTTCGCCCCGACCATTACTGAAGCGCGGCAGCGATTGAGAACACCGCAGGCTTTAAACCTCGGGAAACAACGGTTCTCCCAGATTGAGCATGAGCCGATTGGCCCAGGCGAATATCGAGATGGCGTGAATCAGGTCCAGCACCTGCGCATCGTCCAACCCTTGCTCGCGCAGTGCATTGATGTGCCCGGCGTTGAGCGAGGCCGGTTCAAGCGTCAGGTCGATGGCGAACTGCACGATGGCTTTTTCACGCGCGGTCGTACCTGCCGTATGGGGGTCGGCAAATATCTGGGCGATAACATCATTGCGCTTGGCCAGTTGTTCGAAGCGTTGCGCATGCACTGACGCGCAATAGACGCAGCGGTTGATTCGCGACACGACGGTGCTCGCCAGTTCCCGTTCGGCGCGCGACAAGCCACCCGGTGCGTACATGATCGCGTTGAACGCCTGTGAACGCTGGCGAAGGATGTCTGGGTGATGTGCCAGGGTCAGGTAGTAATCCGAGGTCTTGGCCTGCGGATGGCTTTCTTCAAGCACCGCAACCTGCCCGGCGGTCGCGCTGTTCAGGTCCACGGTTGGCAGCCAGGCTTTCCAGCCCAGTACCTGATTGGTGAAACCCTCAATTTCAATCAGTTCGCTCATCAGACTGCTCCGGCAGACTTTAACGCATCCAGCCCTGCGGCCAGACGCACTTGATAGGACAGGAATGCGATCAATTGCGCCAGCACCACGATTTCAGCGGTGCTCAGGCCCTCATGTTGCAGGGCCTGCAGGGCGCTTTGATCGCCGTGTACCGGAGACTCGATCAGGGTGCGGGTAAAACGCAGGATCGCAGCCAGGCGCGGGTCCTCCAGCAGATCGATTCGGCTGGCGCTCACATCGGCCAGTACGCTTGCCTGCGCGCCAGTCGCCTGCAATTGCGAAAGATAATGCTCGCTGAGGGTCGGTTGCAGGCTCAGCAGGGTCGCGTAATAAGCAACCCAGAGACGCTCGTTCAACGACAGGTTGTGCTCCAGCGTCGGGGCAAAAAACAAATCCTGACTACCCTGGGTCGCCAGTGCGACCTTGTCCCGCGCGTGTCGAACTGTGTGCAGCGGACTGCCCGGCGCAATGCCCAACAGGCTATCGAGAGTGTCCGGAGGCGTTGAATGTTCAGTGGTCGATGTCATGACAGGTCCTGCAATGCTGTGGTTGCATGCGCGCAGCCGCTTCAAGAAGCTGCGCAGGAATGAAAGGAGATCAAGGCTGTTCGGTAACCATGGTTGCCGCCGTGCGGTCACTGACCAGCGGCTCGACCTTCAGGCCTTTGCGCGCCGCCCAGATGTTCTGGTAGTGGAACAGCGGGATGATGCCGACGTCGTCGCTGACCACCTGAACCGAGTCCTGAAGAATCTTGCGCCGTTTGGCCTCGTCGAATTCGGCGGTCGAATCAGCCAGTGCCTTGTCCACCAGCGGATTGCTGTAATGCCCCCAGTTGGACGCGCCCTGCCCCTTGCTGCTGTCGACCGTGGTCAGAATGTTGGTCAGGGCATATGCCGCTTCGCCAGTCCCGTTGCCCCAGGCAATCACACTGATCGCCAGTTCATTCTTGTTGGCCTTGCCCGCGTACACAGCCCACGGCAATACCTCCAGCTGGACCTTGACGCCGATCCGCGTCCAGAATTGCGCCACCGCCTGCATGACCTCCGGTGCCTGCGGATAACGGTCGCCTGGCACATGCACAGTCAGTTGGAAGCCTTCGGGAAATCCTGCCTGCGCCAGCAGATCCTTGGCCTGTTTGACGTCATAGGGAATGTTCTTGATCTGCGGGTTGTAACCGAACGTATTGGCCGGCATCCATTGATTGGCCTCGGTGACGGTGCCTTGCATGATGCGTTCATTGATGGCCGGGCGGTTGATCGCCAGGGACAGCGCCTTGCGCACCCGCACATCCAGCAGCGGGTTTTCGGCCAGCGGCTTGCCTGCGTTGTCACGAATGAACTCATTCGGTCCGGCACGGAAGCTCGGTTGAATGATCAGCGCACGCAAGCCCTGATAGGCGAAGACATTGACACTCGGCGTTTTGCGCAGGCGCTCCACATCGGTGGGCGACACCTTGTCGATCACGTCCACATCACCCGCCAGCAAGGCCGCAGTACGGTTGGCGGCGTTGGCGATGAAGCGAAAATCAACGTTGTCCCAGGTTGGTTTCGCGCCCCAGTAGCTGTCGTTACGGGCAAAGATCGTGCGATCACCCGGCACGAATGAGACAAACCGGTAAGGGCCGGTGCCGATCATGGCCTTGCCCGAGTTGTAATCGGCGCTGCTGGCGGTCGCACCTGCATGGCGGCTGACAATGTAGATCGAATCGACGTCCGGCAGCAGGTTGGCATTGGGCAGACGAGTCTTGATGATCAGCGTGTGCTCATCCTTGGCCTTGACCGATTCAACGGTGCGCATGGCACCTGCATAAGACGCGACACTGCCGGGTACGCTGCGGGCGCGCTCGAAGGAGAACACCAGATCGTCGGCGGTCAGCGGCGTACCGTCCTGCCATTTCACGTCATCGCGCAGGGCAAATTCCCAAGTGGTGTCGTCGACGACCTTCCAGCTCTTGGCGAGGCCCGGCAGGGTCTTGTCATCGCGGCGGCTGACCAGCGATTCAAAGGCATGCAGCGCCACCGAGCGGTCACCGGCATAGTTGT
Organism: Pseudomonas savastanoi; assembly: GCF_020917325.1. Lineage (NCBI taxonomy): Bacteria > Pseudomonadati > Pseudomonadota > Gammaproteobacteria > Pseudomonadales > Pseudomonadaceae > Pseudomonas > Pseudomonas savastanoi. Next base: position 2,829,107 of record NZ_CP076652.1, on the reverse strand, counting down.
TGAGCTGAGGATCGAGCGACGATACCGGGTCGGCATAACCGATACGCAAGTCCTGCGCCGAGACACTGCCAGCGGCCAGAACGAGGGCCGACGCTAATAACGAACGAACGAGTGGTTTCATGAGTGATTCCTTGTACGCAATGGCAGAGGGTGACGAGCTTCAGGCGCTCGTTCAGCGTTGATCATTCAGATGGCACGCGCTCTGGTGGTTCGGCGAAACCTCCCTCAGCGCTGGAACTTCCTCGCGGCAGCGCGCCATGGCGTGCGGACAGCGAGGGTGGAAATGACACCCGGTTGGCGGGTTCAGCGGGCTGGGGATTTCCCCTTGGATCGCGTCATAACGGGTACTGCGAATATCAAATCGCGGGATCTGCGCCAGCAGGGCTTGGGTATACGGGTGATTGGCACGCGCAAACAGGTCATCGACCGATGCGGTCTCGACCACACGGCCCAGGTACATCACGACCACGCGGTCGCAGAGGTGCTCGACCACGCCCAGGTCATGGCTGATAAACAGATAGGTCAGCCCCAGTTCGTCGCGCAGGTCCATGAACAGGTTGAGAATCTGCGCCTGAATCGACACATCCAGCGCCGCCACCGACTCGTCGCACACCAGCAGTTCCGGTTGCACCGCCAGCGCACGGGCAATCCCGATGCGCTGACGCTGACCGCCGCTGAATTGATGCGGATAGCGCTGGCGCAACTGCGGGCTGAGCCCGGCACGTTGCAACTGGGCACTGACGTAATCATCGGCCCCTTTACGGTCGGTCAGGCCGTGCAGCAGCGCGCCCTCCCCGACGATACGGTCGACCCGCAGGCGCGGGTTGAGGCTTGAAGACGGGTCCTGAAAAATCATCTGCACTTTCAGGCGCAGCGCCTTGCGCTCCTGCGTCGTCAGGCTGTCGAGCGGCTTGCCGTCCACCGATGCGATACCTGACGAGACCGGCAGCAGCCCGGCGACCATGCGCCCAAGGGTCGATTTGCCACAGCCCGACTCGCCCACCAGCCCGACCACCTCGCCACGCATTATCCGCAGGTCGACTCGGTCCACCGCATGGGTCACCGGTTTCGGACGGGTCAGGTGCAGTCGCTGCAGCAGCCCTTGAAGAGAGTGTTCAGCCACTGGTTTGCCGAAGGTCTTGCTGACCTGGTGCAGCTCGACAAGGGGAATCAGATCACTGGGCATCGGCAGCTCCCGGATGAAAGCAGCGAACCGTCTGGCCCGGTCCCGCCTCGTGGGGTTCGGGGTCGCTCTGTACACATATCTGCGACGCTCTGGAGCAGCGCGCCGCAAAGGCGCAGCCGGCAGGCATCGACAGCAGGTCCGGCGCCATGCCGGGTATCTGACGCAGGCGCTGGCCACGCTTGTTGCGACTTGGCAGGCTGTCGATCAGCCCCTGTGTATAAGGATGTTGCGGGCGATCCAGCACCTCGGCGACCGGGCCTTGTTCGACAATGCGTCCGGCGTACATCACTGCCACGTCGTCAGCCAGCCCGGCGATCACGGAAAGATCATGGGTGATCCAGATCAGTGAGGTGCCCTGCTCACGTACCAGCTTCTGCACCTCGCTGAGGATTTGCGCCTGAATGGTGACGTCCAGCGCAGTGGTTGGCTCATCGGCAATGATCAGGTCCGGGGCGTGCAGCAGCGCGATGGCGATCGCCACCCGCTGGCGCATGCCGCCAGACAGTTGATGCGGATAGGCGCGCAGGCGTTCTTCAGGGCTGGCGATGCCCATCAGCGCCAGAGTACGACTGGCATGCTCGCGGGCCTCGCGCCTGCCGAGCGGGCTATGCGCGCGCACCGCTTCGACCATTTGCGTGTCGACCCGCAGCACCGGGTTGAGAGTCATCATGGGGTCCTGAAAAATCATCGCCACCCGATTGCCCTGAATACCGCGCAGTTGCGAGGCAGACAGTTTGGTCAGATCACGTCCTTTGAACAGCACCTGCCCGCCACTGATGCGCCCCGGTTCATCGACAAGGCCGAGAATCGAAAACCCGGTGACCGATTTACCCGAACCCGACTCACCGACCAGGCCGAGAATACGCCCCGGCTGCACGCTCAAGGACACATCACGCACCGCTGGCAGCACGCCTGCGCGGGTATGGAACGAGGTGCACAGCCCTCGCACATCAAGGGTTGGCTGTGCTGACACTTCAGGCAGGCTCATCGCTGCAACCTCGGGTTGAGAACATCACGCAGACGGTCACCGACCAGATTGATCGCCACAATGGTGATCAACAGCGCCAGCCCCGGAAACAGGCTGATCCAGTATTCGTTGCTGAGCATGTACTGAAAGCCGTTGGCAATCAGCAGCCCCAGTGACGGCTCGGTCACCGGCACACCCAGACCGAGAAACGACAGGGTCGCTTCCAGGGTAATGGCGCGGGCGATTTGCAGCGCGCCGATCACGATCAACGGTGGCAGGCAATTGGGCAAAATGTGGCCAACCACAATACGCAGCGGCCCCACGCCCTGCCCGCGCGCCGCATCGACGTATTCACGGCGGCTTTCGGTCAGCGCCTGACCGCGTGCGGTGCGCGCGTAATAGGCCCATTCAAGCATTATCAGAGTCAGCATCACGTTGCCGACGCCCTTGCCCAGCCAGGCAAGAATCATCAGCGCCATGAGAATCACCGGGAACGACAGCAGCAGGTCGACCAGACGCATCAGCAAAGCATCGAGCCAACCGCCGACATACGCAGACACCAGCCCGAGCAGCGTACCGATCACTGCCGCAATCAACGCCGAGCCAATGCCGACCCACAGGCTGATACGCAGGCCATAGATAATCGCCGAGACCAGATCGCGGCCCTGCCCGTCGGTACCCAGCCAATAGGTGTAACCGCTGTCCCCATTGAGGCTGCCAGGCGGAATGCGCGCGTCCATGACGTTGAGCTGCATCAGGTCGTAGGGGTTCTGCACCACAATCCACGGTGCCAGGGCTGCAACCAGCACAATGAGCAGCAGGACCACCAGGCCCGTCACCGCAGTGGGCGAGCTGAAGAACTCGGTCAGCACTCGTCGCCAGGGTGACTGGGCCTGCAACAGCGTGCTGCCGATCGGGGCTTTTTCAATGACATTCATCGGGATGCCTCGATGCGTACGCGTGGGTCCAGCAGGTAATACAGGCCGTCAACGATCAGGTTGAGCACCACGAAAATCACCACGACCACCATCAGGTAAGCGACCACCACCGGGCGATCAAGCATGTTGATGCTGTCGAGGATCAGCTTGCCGGCACCGGGCCAGGCAAAAATGCTCTCGGTTACCACGGCGTAGGCGATGGTCGAGCCCAGTTCCATGGCCAGCACCGTCACCACCGGGATCATGGTGTTGCGCATGACGTGCATGCACATCACACGCATCGGCGACAGGCCCTTGGCCCGGGCGAATTTGACGAACTCCTGAGGCAGCACCTCGCGCACGCCCGCACGGGTCAGGCGCAGCACCAGCGAAATCTTGAACAGCGCCAGGTTCAGCGCAGGCAGTAACAGATGTTGCAAACCGTCCAGCGTCAGCCATGACCATTGCACACCCAGCCATTCACGGGTTTCGCCCCGGCCACTGGCCGGCAACCAACCCAGCGTGATCGAGAACAGCATGATCATCATCAATGCCACCCAGAACGCCGGCAGCGAAAAGCCGACGATGCTGGCGGCCATCATCAGCCGGGAAAGCGGATGCTCGGGGTACATACCGGCGAACATGCCCAGCGGCACACCGATGACCACAGCCAGAAACAGGGCGCTGAACGCCAGCTCAAAGGTCGCGGGCAAGCGTTGCAGAATCAGGCGCATGGCATCTTCGTGGTACACAAAGCTTTGCCCAAGATTGCCGTGAACCGCGCCTTTGAGAAAAATCAGGTACTGCTGCCACAGCGGCTGGTCCAGCCCCAAATGCGCGATGGCCTGCATACGCTCGGCCTGATTGAGGTCTTCACCCACCAGAATATCCATCGGATTACCAATGGCATTGAGGCCGACGAACACCACCACGGTCATCAACATAATGACCAGCAACGACTGAGTGAGCCGGCGCAGCGCCCAGCCTATCATTGGCGCAGCTCTTCAGCGTTCGGCTGGCTGGCCACCCACTCATCGCCCAGCAGCTCTGGCTCGGCGTAATCGAGCATGGTGTCGAAATGCAGCGCGATGTCCTCAATGAACAGCTGTCCGACCAAGGCATGGGCCAGACGTTTGGAGCCTTCGCTGATGGCAGGAATATCCCCGGATACTGCGCCATAGCTCAGCGCTGCCGGGTAACTGAAGCAGTGGATATGGTTCAGCCCTGGACAGCCGCCGGGGGTCTTTTCCTGAAATTCGAAGCAGTTGCCCAGATCCGGCAGCGCAGCCAGTTCGGCATCGGTTTCGCCGCTCGGTGCCTGGAAGCGATCCTGCCAGACGCGGATCTGCGCAGAGAATGGCGCAAATTCCGGGCGCTGCCGGAAGTCGGTGCGAAACCCGGTGGCAAATACCACGAAATCTGCTTCGATACGGGCCTTCGGCGTATTCAGCCACACGCCGCCAGCCGGGTTCTGTTCGACTGAAAGCACCGGGCTGTCGAGCATGAAGCGGGCTCTGCCCGAACCAGACACTCTGAGCGTACTGCCGCGTGGCGGTGGCACTTGCTGGGTGTTCAGGTAGTGACGAATGCGCCATTTCCAGATATCCGGCAGGCGCCAATAACCGTGAACCATGCCCGGGTTACCGACTCCCTTGCCTTTGTTGATGCGAGGCAGCTCGGCGCGCCGGATGAGCAGGTCAACCCGCGTTGCGCCCGCTTCAAGCGCAGTGGCGGCGCTGTCCATGGCCGATGCGCCACCGCCAATGACTGCCACACGTTTGCCGGTGAACCAGCCATCCTGCAGGCCCGCCGCCGAATGCGTCCACAAATGCTCCGGCAACTGCCGGGCGAAATCCGGCACCCAGGGGCCGCCCAGACCGTCACGGCCCGTGGCGAGCACCACATGCCGGGCCAGCAGGAATTGTGTTTGCACAGGCGTCACGATATCCAGTTCGATAAGGCCGTCCGTTCTGGGTGCGACCCGGCTCACCCGGTGTTCGTTGCGTACGTCCAGCGCCAGCACCTTGCGATACCAACGCAAGTATTCGGCCCATTGCAGGCGTGGAATCTTGTCCAGTAATGCCCAGCCGTCGATACCGAATTGCGCTTCGTACCAGGCGCGGAAGGTCAGCGCAGGTAGCCCCAGCGCCGGTCCGGTCAGTTGCTTTGGCGAACGCAGGGTTTCCATTCGCGCGGTGGTTGCCCAAGGGCCTTCGAAACCGGCCGGGGACTGATCGAAAATCACCGCCGCCACGCCGAGGTTGCGCAGTTCTGCGGCCAGAGCAAGACCGGCCATGCCGCCGCCGATGATCGCCACATCAAGCACTGCCTGCCCGGCGCTCATCCTGGCTTTGACCCAGGGCCTGGCGGGCAGATCCAGCCAGGCCAGATCCTGCTGCAAACGAGCTTCCAGGGCCGCCAGACCGGCGGGTGCATTTACATCGGACATTGATCGGTACTCGAAAAAATGTTCGGGCCACAAGCCCAAGCGGTGACTCAAACACTTCAAGAATCATTCCAATGTCGCATTAAATGAATTCTTTAAGCCCTTGAATGCTTAATTCGAATAGTAAAAGGCGCTTTTTATTCTCGCAATGCGCAAAAAAGCATATTGATATTCCTGAATGGAATTTTAACGAGCTTCGCGTGCTGTGCCGTGGGGCGTCACGACATCCATTGCATCTCCCGCTCACTCGGCATAAATGCTCTGCAACAGGGCATCGTGCGCGCTGGCTTCGTGCATGATCATTCCCGGCAACAGGGTTTTTGCGCTGTCGGCAATCTCATCGATCAGCGCGCTTGCCACATCGGACAACGGGCTGGCGAAGGCTGAAATCAGACCGAAGAAAAACGGGATGTTGCAGGCGATTGGCCGGACCACTACACCTTGCAACGGCACGCCGATGGCGGTGAAAGGATCGACCAGCGCAATGCCCAGCCCGACTCTGGCCATTTGCATGGCGATCAGGGACGTATTGGTGTCAAGCATGCGCGGCGGCTGACCGCCCGCGTCCTGAAACGCCTTGTCGATGCGTCGACGAAAGCGATACGGGTTGGCCATGGTGATCAGCGTTTGCTGACGCAGCAGCTCCATCGACAGCACTTCATGGGTGGCCAGCGTAGAATCGGCAGGCAATACCGCCACGCAAGGCGCCTCGCCGATCCAGTGGATTTCCAGGCCGCGATGCTCCAGCGGCAGGCTTACCGCGCCCAGGTCCATGGTTTTCGACAACACCGCCTGAACCACATTCTCCGGGGACATGCTCTGCAACTGGATCTGCTGCGGACGCAGATGCTCAGGCAAGCGCGACAAGGCCGTGGGCAGCAAACCAGCCGCCAGGGCGGAGATCGCTACCAGCTTGATCTGGTGATTTTCTTCCTGGGCAATATGCTGCGCACGTTGGCGGATATTCCGTACGCCCAGCAACGCGCTCTCCACTTCGCCATACATCATGAACGCCTTGTGGGTAGGCGTGACCTTCGGCCCGCTGCGCTCGAACAAGGCAAAGCCCAATTCCTGCTCAAGCTCCTGAATGGCACGTGTAACCGATGGCTGAGAACGGCCGAGCATTTTCCCGGCAGCAGTGACACTGCCTGCCGACATGACCGCCGCGAAGGCTTCGAGCTGACGCAAATCCATAAGCATGCCTTGATCGATACATAGCCAATGAGGAAGCGCGACGCAGTGCGCCCCCTGTTCAAAGCGCGAAAGTCTACACGCTGATGGAGCACTGGGTGAATGAACACCTCACCCGGCGATCATTACCCGGTTTCGGCCTTGTTGTTTGCCCAGATAAAGCGACGTGTCGGCACGATTGAGGGTTATCTGAAAGGTCTCGCCCGCAGCAAGGGTTGCCATGGCAAGGGTTGCGGTGACCGCAATGCTGCGTTCATCGATCTGACCGGCCTCTTCGGCGATACGCCGCCAGATGCGCTCCGCCACCCGCAGTGCATCATCGGGCGCGGTGTCCGGCATCAGCACCAGAAACTCCTCCCCGCCCCAACGGGCAGCCATATCGCTGTTGCGCACGCTTGAACTGATGACTTCGGCAACCCGCTGCAACACCGCGTCACCGGTCTCATGTCCGTGGAGATCATTGATCTGTTTGAAATGGTCGATGTCGAGCAGGATCAGTGAAGCCGAGAACCCCTGACGCCTTGCCTCCAGCTCGCGTATGCGATGCAGCACTCTCCTGCGCGTATAAAGGTTGGTCAGGCTGTCGCGGTTGGCAATATGAAACAGGCTCAGTTGCATCGACGACGTGAAACGTACCGAGAGTGCGGTGGCATAAATCGACAGGACGGTAGCCGTCAGCACGTTGACGATACCGAACGCATCAAGCACGTTCTGGCTAAGGCCGGATCCCTGCCCCATGTGGCGGCGAAAGGCGAAGCATCCGACCAGCGACAGGAGTATCGCCAGGCTGTAGGCAATGCGTCTGATCGCAACCAGTTGAAAAGTAAAGGCAATGATCGGGATCACGCAGAACAGGTAAAAGCTGAAGTTGCTTTCCCAGCCCAACTCCCATGTCGCGAGCAGTGCATGGCCGATGATCTCCAGGCACATCAGCTGTCCGGCCTGTCGATAGCGCTGCCTGCGGATCAGGTAAAGGCAGTTAACGTAGAGCAGCGTGCTGACGATGTTCGCCACCCACAGGACCTTGATGCCCAGCCCCAGAAACACCACCAGCAAGACACAGTGAATGCCCAGCGCGACATAAACGATCGGAGTGATGTGTTTCCAGAACTGGATAGCCGTGTCCTTGAACAGCTGGGTGCGGTCTTCCGTCGGGAGGGTCATCATCACGTTATCTCGAAATGCAGGTGGAATATGACCATGAGCGTGGGGTGAAGATCATGATGTGTTGTCGGCCTGAACCGACGCTGCTTGATACGGCGGCTCGATAATATGTTGGCTTGCACAGCGCAAACGCCGCGGCATGTGCCGAAGGAGTCAAATGGACATCACTGTTGGCAAGTAGTGCAATCAGATGGCTGATTTTCCTGATCGGCTGGCAGCCGGCACTGGCCTGCACATCAGGCTCGCTGGCGCGGATCGGGAATGGATGGCGGTTTTTCTTCAATTTGCAGTAGCGATCCCGATGTTCTGGAAATACTATCGGGACCGGACATTGTGTTGATCGCGCTGTGCCCATCAGCCCGCCAACACCCAGGCAGCCCTGAATGATTCAGAAGGAAGCGTACTGATGGAACGTCTCACTGCAAAAGACTTTGCCCCTGAATTGCTTGAGCTTTACGACTATTACGCGCACGGCCGGATCAATCGACGCGAGTTTCTTGATCGTGCTGCGCTGTTCACCTTCGACGGCCTGACCGCCAGCGCGCTGCTCGCTTCCCTCAGCCCCAACTACGCGCTGGCCGAACAGGTGGAATTCACTGACCCGGACATCGTTGCCGAGTACGTCTCCTACCCCTCCGCCAAGGGCCACGGTCAGGTTCGCGGCTATCTGGTACGCCCGGCAAAAGCCACCGGTAAAGTACCGGCAGTGGTCGTGGTGCATGAAAACCGCGGTTTGAACCCCTATATCGAAGACGTTGCCCGTCGTGTGGCCAAAGCCGGTTTCATCGCGCTGGCACCTGACGGCCTGTCCTCGGTCGGCGGCTATCCGGGCAATGACGACAAGGGTCGGGAGCTCCAGCAGACCGTTAACCCGGAAAAGCTCATGAACGATTTCTTCGCTGCCATCGAGTGGCTTATGAAGCATGACGCGAGCACCGGCAAGGTCGGCATCACCGGTTTCTGCTATGGCGGCGGCGTGGCCAATGCTGCGGCTGTGGCGTACCCGGAACTGGGCGCTGCCGTATCGTTCTATGGCCGCCAGCCCAACGCCGAAGACGTGGTGAAGATCAAGGCGCCGGTGATGATTCACTACGGCGAACTGGACACCCGCATCAACGAAGGCTGGCCCGCGTACGAGAAAGCCCTGAAAGCGGCTGGCACGACGTACGAAACGTACATCTATCCGGGCGCCAACCACGGCTTCCACAACGACTCCACCCCACGTTACGACGAGGCCGCGGCCAAACTGGCCTGGGAGCGGACGCTGGGGTGGTTCAACAAGTACCTGGTTTAAGTTCTGGTTGAGCGGCGCGGCGCAGATCGGTGACGCAGAGCGTCACGCAAGGCATTCCCACGCAGGGGCGTGAGGAACGATAGTTTTGTAACTATCGTGCCCATGCTCCGCGTGGGCATGCCGTTCTGGACGCTCTGCGTCCTCTCTATAGCGCCCTCACCCGTTCCAGCAGTACCTGTAGTGGATGCTGCACCACTTTGCCATCCTGGCGCTTGACCTGGCTGCGGCATGAGTAGCCATCGGCGACCAGTCGACCTTCACCGCCATGCCGGGCCACCAGCGGCTGCCAGGACTGACGATAGATGGTGTCGCTGGTTTTTGCGTTTCGGGTTTCATGCCCATAAGTGCCGGACATGCCACAGCAACCGCTGGCCAGTACATCAAGCCTGAGCCCGGCGCGAGTGAAGGCTTTCTGCCAAAGGCCGACACTGGCAGGCTCGTTGGTCTTTTCAGTGCAATGCGGCAGGAAGTAGTACGTCTCTTCCGATGCCACATCACGACCTTCCTCGACCGTGGACGCCAGCCATTCCTGCGGCAGCATGACCTCGGGTACATTCTCGCTGCCCAGCGTCTTGCTGTACTCCTGGCGATAGACCAGGGTCATGGCCGGGTCCAGACCGATCAGCGGAATGCCGTACCCTGCCAGCTTGCCAAGCGACTGGCTGTTGAAACCGGCAGCCTTTTCGAACGCGGCCAGAAAACCCTGCACGTGCAGCGGCTTGCCATTGGGTGCGAACGGTGCGAGATAAACCTGGTAACCCATACGCGAGATCAGTTCCAGCCAGTCTGCCGCCAGCGGGGTTTCAAAGTATCGGGTGAACGCGTCCTGAACCAGCACCACCGTACGTTTGCGCTCTTGCTCGCTCAACGCGGCCAGACGCTGCGGCGTGGCAATGCCGACATTCCAGCGCGCGCAGGCCGCGCGAAAGTCCATCAGGCTGAGCAATGGGCTGTCGACCATACCCGCGACGTGCTCAAGCAGGTAACGCACCGGTTTTGCGCCCATGATCGCGTTGTACAACCGGGGAAAGCGCGCCAGATGCGGAATGCTGAACTCCAGCGAGCCAATCAGGTAATCCTTGATCGGGCGCAGGTAACGGCTGTGGTACAGCTCCAGAAAACGCGAGCGGAATTCAGGTACGTTGACCTTGACCGGGCACTGTCCCGCGCAGGACTTGCAGGCCAGACAACCGGCCATGGCATCGTAGACTTCATGAGAGAAATCCTTTTGCCCCGCTACTCTGGCCACACTGTTGACGGTTCGCTCGGCTAGGCTTTTCAGCACGTTGGCGTTCCGCGCCCTGGCGCTGGCAGTCAGGACGTTGACATCCTGCTCGCCTTGCAGACGCAGCCATTCCCTGACCAGCGAAGCGCGGCCCTTGGGTGAGTGAATGCGGTCACGTGTGGCTTTCCATGACGGACACATGGCATCGTCGGTGTCGTAGTTGTAACAGGCACCGTTGCCATTACAGTGCAGCGCGCTGTCATAGCTCTGCCAGACCCGTTCGTCGATCGTGCGGTCCAGGTCGCCACGCAGCTTCACCTCGTCCACCAGGGTCAGGCGCGCATCGGGCACCGTCGCCGGTGTGGCAATCTTGCCGGGGTTGAGCTGGTTGAACGGGTCGCACGCGGCCTTGAGCGCCTGCAACGCAGGGTACAACTCGCCGAAATACTCAGGCACGTATTGCGAACGCAGGCCCTTGCCATGCTCGCCCCACAGCAGCCCGCCGTAGCGCTTGGTCAGCGCGGCGACGGCGTCAGAGATCGGGCGAATCAACGCAGCCTGCGCAGGGTCTTTCATGTCCAGAATCGGTCGTACGTGCAGCACGCCTGCATCAACATGGCCAAACATGCCGTATTGCAGCCCGTAGCTGTCCAGCAGCGCACGAAACTCCTGAATGTAATCGGCAAGGTTTTCCGGTGGCACAGCCGTGTCTTCAACAAACGGCTGCGGCCGCGCTTCACCCTTGACGTTGCCGAGCAGCCCTACCGAACGCTTGCGCATGGCGTAGACGCGGTTTACCGCAGCGCTGCCGGTTGCCAGGGTATGACCTAGGCGCACCACCGAGGTGTCTTTTTGCAGATGAGCGACGAATGCATGGACGCGCTGTTCCACTTCGTCCAGCTCATCACCACTGAACTCGATCAGGTTGATGCCCAGAGTCGGCGTGGCCGGGTCCTGCGGGAAATACTCGGCCACGCCGTGCCAGACGATATCCTGCATGGCCAGCATCAGCACTTTGGAGTCCACGGTCTCGATGGACAGCGGCTTGTGCGCCATCAACGCCTTGGCATCCCGCAGAGCGTCCATGAAACCGGCATAACGAACGTTGACCAGAATCGAATGTTTGGGGATTGGCAGGACGTTGAGTCGGGCCTCGACGATAAAACCCAGCGACCCCTCGGAACCGCACAGCACGCTGTTGAGGTTGAAACGCCCGTCTTCCTCACGCAGGTGCGCCAGATCGTAACCGGTCAGGCAACGGTTGAGCGGCGGAAAAACGTCCTTGATCAATTGCGCCTGCGTATCGGCGATCTGCTGCGCACAGCGATACACATCGCCAGCACGGTCAACACGCGCTTGCTCGCTGGCCAGCTGCTCAGCGCTGAATGCCTGACTGTTGACGTAGGAACCACCGAGCAGCACGGTCGTCAGTTCCAGCACATGGTCACGGGTTTTGCCGTAGGTGCAACTGCCCTGCCCGCTGGCGTCGGTGTTGATCATGCCGCCAATCGTGGCGCGGTTGGAGGTCGACAGTTCCGGCGCGAAAAACAGCCCGTGCGGCTTCAGCGCTGCGTTGAGCTGGTCCTTGACCACGCCGGTCTGCACCCGCACCCAGCGTTCCTCGACGTTGATTTCAAGGATATTGTTCATGTGCCGCGATAGATCGACCACCACGCCGTCGGTCAACGACTGCCCATTGGTCCCTGTGCCTCCGCCACGCGGGGTCAGCACCACCTGCTTGTGCTCGGGCCGCGCTGCCAGGCGGGCGACAATTGCCACATCATGGCTGTCCATCGGGAACACCGCAGCCTGCGGCAGGCGCTGATAGATGGAGTTGTCAGTGGCCAGCACAGTACGCGAGCCGAGGTCCCTGGCTATTTCGCCGCGAAAGCCGCCCTCCACCAAGGCATTGAGGAAACGATCATAGTGACCGACCTGCTCGGAGGTCGGCTTCAACAGCGCAATCATGGTGGTCTTCCTGGCTGGCTAGGCGTTTTATATGCAAAGCACGTATGCTTCGAAACGCTCGTATGCATGGCGTTATCAACGGTTATCGTGATTCTCCGGCGTGTCATGCTTCAGTGCAAACGTAAAAGATGCAGTTTTTCCATGAGTTTTATGAATGAACACCAGAAGACTGACGCCCTCCATGTCGTTGTTGCTCGCTTTCGAGGCGGCCGCGCGGCATGGCAGCTTCACCAAAGCCGCAGACGAACTGGCCTTGACCCAGAGCGCCGTCAGCCGCCAGGTGCAGGCGCTGGAAGCCCAACTGGAAGTCGAGCTGTTCAAGCGTGATGGCAGACGTATCGAACTGACCACGGCCGGTGCCTTGTACCAGCATGAGCTGGCCGCGGCGCTGGGCCGTATTCGCAGTGCAACCCTGCAAACCATTGCGCACAAGGCAGAAGGCGGCACGCTGCACCTGGCCGTGCTGCCCACCTTCGGCTCTAAATGGCTGCTGCCGCGGATGAATGATTTTTACACCCGGCATCCGGGCTATGTGGTGCACATCCACTCACGCATCGTGCATGCCGACCTGACGCCGGCAGCCAGCGAAATGAACGCGATCATCTGTGCGGGTAACGGCAACTGGCCCGGTTACATCGCCCACCCGCTGGTCAGCGAAAAACTGGTGGTCATTGCCAGCCCTGCCGCGCTTGCCGGCTACCAAGCGATGATTCCGACGCAGGTCGCCCAGCATTCGTTGCTGAGCGTGGTATCACGGCCCAATGCCTGGTCGGACTGGTTCGACAGTAATCGGCTGGACCACCACATCATGCGCCCCGGCCCGAGTTTCGAACTGACCTCGCACCTGATCCAGGCTGTGGCGGCGGGCATCGGTATCGCACTGGTGCCGCGCATTCTGGTGCAGGACGAAATCAACAGCGGCGAACTGGTCACCCTGTTCGAGCCGCTGGACAGTGGGCGCAATTACTACCTGGCGTACGCGACGCGCTTTCAGAACCTGCCATCGCTGTGCGTGTTCAGGGACTGGCTGCTGTCGACACCGTTTCCTGACCCTTTGTAAAACCTGCCCACAACAGGAGCCGCCGTGCGTATCGAGCCCCTTCCACCCTTGCAGAACCTGATCGCCTTCGAAGCCGCCGTTCGGCACGCTAGTTTTACCCGTGCCGCCAGCGAACTGAACCTCACCCAGAGCGCGATCAGCCGTCAGGTCGCGCAACTGGAGGAATTTCTCGGCCGCGCGCTGTTTCGTCGCGAGCACAAGCGTATTCATCTGACGGTCGCCGGGCAGGTTTACGCCGAGCAGATCCAGCGTGTGCTGACCCTGTGTGCAGAGGCCACGGCACAAGTCATTACCCATAGCGGCGAACAACAACTGACCCTGGCTTGTTCCAGCGGCGTGGCCGCACTGTGGCTGGGCCCTTTGCTGGGACGCTATCGCGATGCCTTCCCCGCCGTGGATATCCGCCTGCGAGTGGTCGACGGGCTGGATTCTCTGATTCGCGCGGAATTCGATCTGGCGCTGTATTTCCTGCGCGAAACATCACCAACGGGCCTCGACAGTCGTTTGCTGTTCGCCGAATCGGTAAATGCCTACTGCTCGCCAGACTACCTGAACGGCCAGCTGCTGGAACCAGCACAGTTGCTGGACCACTGCCTGCTGATGCTGGAAGACGGGCAACGCCAGTGGCTGTCCTGGGGAGACTGGTTCGGCCGTCAGGGCGTTGATGCGTCGCTGATCCGCAAGCGCATGACCGTCAACCTGTACCCCGTGCTGGTCGACCTGGCTGTCGCCGGGCACGGTATCGTACTTGGCTGGCAACCGATGATTGACCGTCACGTGCAGTCCGGTGCGCTGGTGCCGGCCTGCCAGAAAAGTGTGGGTGCAATAGGCGGCTATTACCTGCTGACCCCCAGCGGCAAGACGCCGCGGCGCGCTGCGCGAGCGTTCGAGAAATGGCTGACAGATGAAATAGCCACGCTGACACCCTGCCCCTGACGCTTGCATGCGTCTGGCGCATGCAAACCTGCGCAATAAGCGTTTTCTTAAAATCGGCCCAACACCTACTCTCGACTGAAACGGGCAAAAAGACCTGACTCAGCCGCACTTACATCAACCCTACCCCTTAATCAATGCAGCCACTGCAGGGGGCCTCCCTGCGTGTATCGCATGCAAGAGCCTATCCAGTGAGCACATTACGATCCTCTGCTTCACGCACCCATGAACAAAAGGCACGCCGCGCGGTGACCGCTACGGTGATCGGCAATGGCCTGGAATGGTTTGACTTCACTGTCTACAGCTTCTTCTCGGTGATCATTGCCAAAGTGTTCTTCCCCACCGGCAGCGAGCTGACCTCTTACCTGTTGGCGCTGGCGACCTTTGGGGTCGGCTTCTTCATGCGTCCGGTGGGCGGCATTGTTCTGGGCATCTACAGTGACAAGCGCGGGCGCAAGGCGGCTTTATCCCTGACCATCCTGCTGATGGCGCTGGGGACGCTGATCATCGGATTGACGCCCAGCTTCGCGCAAATTGGCTATCTGGCACCGCTGCTGATTGTTCTGGCGCGACTGCTGCAAGGGTTCTCTGCCGGTGGCGAGATGGGCAGTGCCACCGCATTCCTGACCGAGCATGCGCCTGAGGGCAAAAAAGCCTTTTACTCCAGCTGGATTCAGGCCAGCATCGGCGTCGCGGTACTGCTGGGTTCCGCGCTGGGCGCGGTGCTGTCCAGTTACCTGACCCAGGCACAGCTGGAAAGCTGGGGCTGGCGGGTGCCGTTTCTGATCGGCACGCTGATCGGGCCGGTCGGCTTCTATATTCGCAGCCGGGTTGACGAGACACCTGCCTACAAGGCTGCAAAACCGGTCGAATCGCCGCTGCGCGAAGTGATCAAGACCTACCCGCGCCAGACTTTGATCAGCTTTTCGCTGGTGGTACTGTGGACCGTCTGCACCTATGCCATCCTGTTTTACATCCCCTCCTACGCCCAGCGCGTGCTCGGCCTACCGTCATGGATGGGCTTCAGCGCCGGCATGATGGGCGGCGCGGTACTGATCGTCGCCACACCGATTGTCGGCGCCCTGGCAGACCGTAGCGGGCATCGCCCGTGGCTGCTGGGCTCGGCCATTGCCATCTTCCTCAGCGCCTACCCTATGTTTCTGTTCATCAACCAGATGCCGGGGCTGTTTTCACTGTTGATCTTCGAGCTGGTACTCGGCCTGCTGATTTCCGGTTACATCGGTTCGATCCTTGCGGCCTTTGGCGAATTACTGCCCACCCACGTGCTGTCCACCGGGCTTTCGGTGGCCTACAACTTTGCCGTCACCATTTTCGGCGGCTTTGCCACCTTCACCATCACCTGGCTGATTGCCTCGACCGGCAGCAACCTGGCACCCGCTTTCTACATCATGTTCGCGGCCGTCGTCAGCGGCATTGGTGCGCTGCTGTATCGCGACCGTGCGCCTGCTGCCCATCGTCTCCTGTCTGGAGCTTTCCAATGAGTATTGCTGATCCTACACGCCTGATCCTGCGCAACGGTCGCCTGCTGGACCTGCAAAAAGGGCAATTGATTTCCGGCCAGGAAGTCGTGATCGAGGGTGAGCGCATTATCGACGTGCGTGCCGAAGGCGAGCCTGCCGCGGTTGGCGCGCGGATTATCGATCTGGGCGGCAGAACCCTGATGCCCGGCCTGATCGACTGCCACGTGCATGTGCTGGCTTCCAACGCCAACCTGGGCATGAATGCCCTGCAACCCAACGCAATCATCATGTACCGCGCATTACCGATTCTGGCTGCGATGCTCAACCGCGGTTTTACCACTGTACGTGATGCCGGGGGTGCCGACTGGGCGCTGGCGCGTTCGATCCAGATGGGGCTGATTCCCGGGCCGAGGATCTTCGCTTCGGGCAAAGCACTGTCGCAGACCGGCGGCCATGGCGACATGCGCGCACGGGGCGAATTGCTGCTCAACGAGCCTTGCTCGTGCTGCTTTCGGGCCGGGGCCATCGCCCGCGTAGTGGACGGCGTCGATAACGTGCGTCTGGCCGTGCGCGAAGAGCTGCAACAGGGCGCCAACCAGATCAAGATCATGGCTTCGGGCGGCGTCTCGTCACCAACCGATCCGATTGCCAACACTCAATACAGCGAGGCAGAGATCCGCGCCATCGTTGACGAAGCCGCCGCTGCGAACACCTACGTGATGGCCCATGCCTATACCGCACGAGCGATTCGGCGCGCCATCGAATGCGGCGTAAGAACCATCGAGCACGGCAATCTGGTGGATGCCGACACCGCCCGACTGATGGCCGAAAAAGGCGCATTTGCGGTGCCGACTCAGGTCACCTATGAAATGCTTGCCGAGTACGGCGAGCGCTTCGGCCTGCCAGCGGACTCGGTGGCCAAAATCGAGGATGTGCGTCAGGCCGGCCGCAACGCCCTGCTGCTGTTCGCCGAAGCGGGCGTACCGATGGGCTATGGCTCGGATTTACTGGGGGAAATGCACGAGTACCAGACCCACGAACTGAAGATTCGCGCCGAATTGCTCGGTAATCTGGCGGCGTTACGCAGTGCAACAAGTGTTGCGGCGCAGATACTCCAGCGCGAGGGTGAACTGGGTTGCATCAGCGCCGGTGCGATAGCCGATCTGCTGGTGGTGGATGGCGACCCGCTGAGCGATATCGGTTGTCTGGTCGGTCAGGGCGAACATCTGGCGATGATTGTTCAGGGTGGCCATGTGCGCAAGAACACCTTGGTCTGACCGGGCGTCAGTGAGCGTTATGGTCCCAGATCCAGTTCCATGCACCGGGCAGACTGACAGGCTGACTCGCGTCCTTGACCGTGCGCGCCAGAGCAGCGCGCTGTAACTGCGCGCTGTCGTCGTAGAACGGCTTGTCGGCAAGCCGCACGCCGGTCTGATGAGCGCTGTCGACCAGAATCTGCAGGTACTCCCGCGCATGCCGCGCGGTGTAGCGGTTCAGGTCGTGAAAGGTCACCACCACCGGAATCACCCCGTCCACCGCAGACAGCTCTCCTGCGGCAATGCGCTCGCGTACCTGCGAGAGCTGGCTGACCATGTTGGAACGGCGGCGCAGGCTGAAGTTATAGCCCCAGATCTTGCCGTCATTGGCGCTCAGGTCAGTCAGTAATACATGCAGGTCGTGACGCTGGTAGGCGCTGAACGTGCGCTTGTCGTAGTTCCAGAACGGCGGGCGCAACAACGTGGTCGGCACACCGGTAATCGAGGCGATGATGGCGCAGCCCTGGGTCAGGGACTGCTCCAGTTCCTCATCGGTCAACGAACGATGATTGGTGTGGTGCGGCGTGGCGGTATGAAAGCCGAGCAAATGCCCCTCTGCATGCTGACGGTGCATGATCGCCCGCCCCTGATCACTGTTGCCTGCGCCTGTGGCACCGGTCTGCACGAAGAACACGGCCTTGATGTTCGGCTGCAACGGATTGTCGGCCAGGCTGTCGAGTACGGTGATACTGGGGTTGTAAAAAGTCGACGCACTGGGGCCGTCATCAAAGCTCAGCAGAAAGCGCACCGGTGGCTGCTGCCGCAACTGTTCGGCAGTTTTTGGCGTCAGAGGGACTGGCGCGCTGATGCAGGCCGACAGGCTCGCGGCGATGGCCAATGCGCAAAGGGCCTTGAGGGCTGACTTGATCAATGTACGGGATCCTGTGGCCGGGCTGTTGAAGCCGCTTGGGAAGCGCATGCATGATCATCCACAGGCGCGGCAAACACAATCACTGCGGCGCGCAGTTTATCGGTGCCGAAACAACTCATGCGGTTGAAGTCGGCATGGCTTACCGGCATATGCTGGCAGTCGATGGCCTGGCGATGCAGGCTGTGATCAATATCAGGATCGTGCAGGTAGACGAAATCGCTGTCGCAATCGGTGACCATCACCCAGTGCGGTGCCTTGGAGCGTGTCAGGCGATAGCTGCTGATCAGCACCAGCGGCTTGCCCCCCTCGGCCAGTAAGCGCGGCAGGTTCAATGAGCGGTTGGGCAGCGTCTCTACACCGCAGATACGCAGCTCATGACAGAACTGCTCGTGAACCAGGCGAATCACCTGTTTCTTGTTGTCGCTGCGCACGCCGCCCAGAAACAGCGGGCCTGCTACCGACACCAGCAACTTCACGGCAAAGCCCCGTCGCCGGGCAGCCAGCGCCAGCCCTTGAGGGCTGCATCCACCGTGGCCGGAGGTCATGAACACCGTGGTCGCCTCGCGCCAGATCTGCAGTTCTTCGGCGCGATCCATCAAACGCGCAGGTTGCAGAGCCTTCATCGCCATCAACAGGCAGGCCGGGCCACAGGTGAATTCCAGAGTCTGCTGGTAGTAAGGCACTGAGCGACTGTCCAGCCGGGCGTGCTCAACGATACGTTTCTCGTAGCGCAAGGCCGGGGCATGGTCCTGGTAATAGTCGTCGACCTGAGCGAAACGCCGGTAACCATTGCGTTCGTACAGCCCGATAGCCGCGTGGTTATCAGGGCGCACCTCAAGGCGCAGGTAAGCACAGTCGCGGCCCACGGCCTTCTGCTCGGCACGTTGCAACAACTGCTTGCCCAGCCCCTTGCCCCGCGCCGCATCGGCAATCGCCAGCGAATACAAACGCCCCAGCGAGGTGCCCCGATGAAACAGCACCAGCGCATAGCCGGTGAGCTGTCCGGCCTGCTCGGCGACGATCAGGCTGGCATTGGCGCGGCGAATCATCCAGTGAAAGCTGCGCTCGGTCAGACGGTCGCCGTCAAAACACTGGTTCTCCAGAAGCAGCAAATCATCGACATCGGTTTCAACTGCATCTCGAAATATAAAGTCCATCTCCACCGCCGTAAAAGTTGTGTAACGAAACGGGACATTTCAAAAAGCACATGCTTAATAGAAAGGACTTGTTTCCCATCGGATCGATTACACATGTCAGCGGCACAGGTGAAGATGAACGAAGTATCTGCGCAACTTGCGCTTTCAGCAACAACCCGACGAGCAGACCCCACAACACTCTTTGCAGCGCAGAGGCAACTGGTGATTATTGTCGAACGGCTCGAAGACTGGGCATCGTACTTCCCCAGCGAAGACTTGATCAGCGCCCAGGACTATCTGGAAAAACCGCTGAAAGCCACGGCAGGCAAGCGTGTGCAAGTCATCAACCTGTGCCGCAGCTACAAATACCTGGGCCATGGTTATTACTGTTCCCTGCTGGCCGAAGCGCGCCAGCACAATGTCATTCCCTCGGTAAAGACCATCAGCGAATTGACCCGCAAGTCACTCTACGGCCTGGCACTCGATGACCTGGACAAGTTGCTGGAGACCGCACTTGAGGACCATCCCTATGACGACACCGAAGGGTTTACCCTGACGCTGTACTTCGGTCAGACCACACTTGAGCCGTTGAAGGATCTCGCCCGTCAATTGTTTGAAGTCTTCCCCTGCCCGATCCTGATGGTGGAGTTTCGCAAGCGCGACAATTGGCACATTGCCGGTATCAAGGCCGGAGCTCTGCCGCGTCTGCGCGAGGATCAGCAGGATGAGTTCGCCACGGCGCTGGAGGGCTTCAGCCGCAACGTCTGGCGCCAGCCCAGTTCGCGGCGCATGGCCCGCTACGACCTGGCGATTCTGCATGATCCGCAGGAACAGCTGCCGCCCTCCAACCCTGAGGCGCTGGCCAATTTCATCCGCGTCGGTCAGCGTCTGGGCATCGATGTCGAGCTGATCGAAAAGAAAGACTACGCCCGACTGGCCGAGTACGACGCGCTGCTGATTCGTGAAACCACCAGCGTTGACAACCACACCTATCGCTTTGCCAAGAAAGCCGAAAGCGAGGGGCTGGTGGTCATGGATGACTCAACCTCGATCCTGCGCTGTACCAACAAGGTGTACCTGACCGACCTGCTCAAAAGCCATGATCTGGGCATGCCGCGAACGGAAATCCTCTACAAGGACCGCCCGGAAGAACTGCAACACGTGGCCACACGCCTGGGTTTCCCGCTGGTATTGAAGATTCCCGATGGCTGTTTTTCCAGAGGCGTGATCAAGGTCAGCACACCCGAGGAAATGCACACGGCAACGACCCAGCTGTTCGAGCACTCGGTATTGCTGCTGGCTCAGGAGTTTTTCTACACCGAGTACGACTGGCGCATCGGTATTCTCAATCGCAAACCGATATTCGCCTGCCAGTACTTCATGTCCAAGGGGCATTGGCAGATCTACAACCACAAGGCGATCGGCGCCGAGGTGATTGGCGAATGCCGCACGCTGGCGGTGCACGAAGCGCCGCGCGCCGTGGTCGAACTGGCGCTCAAGACCGCCAACCTGATTGGTGACGGCTTGTATGGCGTGGACTTGAAACAGTCAGGCGATCACGTGGTGGTGATCGAGGTCAACGACAACCCGAACCTGGATGCCGGCATCGAAGACGCTTATCTGCAGGATGATCTTTACAGCCTGGTGCTGGAAGAGTTCGTCCGCCGTCTGGAGCTCAAGCGCCTCGGTCAGGCATGGTGAAACGATGATTCAGGGCCTGAAACTCGACAACAACCAGTTGCTGGCATGTGATCCGCAAAAGGCTCAGGTGCTGTGGTTCAGCAAACCGGATGCCGGGGAACGCAGATTATTGCTGGAGCGATTTCACCTTGATGAGCATGCCGTTGCCTCGGCACTCGACCCGGACGAAATTTCGCGCATCGAGTTTCACCCTGATGCGTTGTTCGTCATCTGGAAACGTCCCGAGAACTATTCGGGCAAGGACAGCTTCTCGTTCGACGTTTCGTCCTTTGGCGTGCTGTTGAGCCGGGACCAGCTGTTGCTGATCTGCGATGACGAGCAACCCTTGAGCGCGCTGGGAGCTCACCGCCCGTTGGACCAGCCGCTGGATATCCTTCTGGAGCTGCTGTTCAACAATATTCATCACTATCTGGGCCATTTGAAAGTCATCAAGATGGTCGCCCGGGAATTGCAGCAGAAATTCAACTCTTCCCTGGAAAACCGCCATTTGCTGCAGATGTTCAACCTCAGCGAAAGTCTGGTGTATTACATCAATGCCATCCACAGTAACGGTGCGGTCCTGACGCGTCTGCGCAACCATGCGCAAGGCCGGCAATACGCAGCCGACAGCCTGGCGTTGATCGACGACATGATCATCGAGAACGATCAGTGCTACAAACAGGCCGAGATCTATTCCACGGTGTTCGCCGGGTTGATGGATGCGCGAGGCAATCTGGTCAATAACAGCACCAACACCCTGCTGCGCAAGCTGACCTTGATCAATGTGGTGTTTTTGCCGTTGAACCTGATTGCCGGGATCGGCGGCATGTCGGAATTCAGCATGATGACCGCCCCGCTGCACTGGTGGGTGGCTTACCCGGCACTGCTGCTGGCCATGCTCGGGCTGGGGGCGGCGATGGTCTGGGGGCTGCGCAGAATGGCTCGCGCGGCCTGAGCGGTTATTGCTCCCACTCGGCCTTGGCGATCTGCAGACCATGCAGGCCGTTGTAAGCCGCGCGCTCGGGGGACTGCCAGCCGTCCAGCAGCGACGCGTCGAGGTCGTAGATCTCGACGCCCAGCGGTCGGCAGACGCTCAGCGGGTCCTGCGCATCAGGCCCCCACATCGGCAATGACAGGTCGCCACCCGGACAGGTCGACAAGGCGCACAGCAGGTCGATTTCCGCGAAGAACTCCAGATAGTCGCCCTTCTGCGCCGGGCAGGCTTTCATGAAATACAGGTCGTCATGGTTCAGGCCGGTGCACTGGAAGATGTTCAGCACATCGTGCACATCGAACTCGGTCAGCCCGTGCGGCAGCACTGCGCGGGTCAGGTTGGAATGGCAGTGATGGTGAAAGTCTTCGCCGGTCAGCATCTTGTTGACGTAGGGATCGCAACGCGTGCCGAGCAGGTCATGCAGGCGGCCGCCGTGCTCGTCGGTTCCGTAACTGGCCAGACTGTCATCGGTGATGGTTACCATTGGCCGCAAAAACGGCAGATTCGACCACAACCGGTCGTGGGTACTGACATGCGCGCCCTGCAACTGACGCGTGCGCGCAGCCCACAGGCGCTCGCGGGGGTCGTTGGCGTTCCAGACATTGAAATCACCCACCTGCGGGCCCACCGGTGTGGTGACCCGAAACACCTGACCGGCCTTGACCTTCCAGGCCCGCCCGGTACGAATCGGCACTTCGAACTGTTCGACGAGGGTGCGTTGCTGCGCATTCGTGCGGATGCGCTCATAAAAGGCAGTGTCCACTTGCAGCGCCGCGCCTTTGCTGACCTGGTAAGCGGCTGGATAGTCTTTGTACATACAGGGCTTCTCGGTGGCAGGATGTACCGATTGCTACTGCAAATTACAGGCCCGATTACTGGAAGTCCCGACTGCGCACATCCAGCCCGGTGAGCAACGGCGTCAGGTCGTACAGACGCTGGGCAATCAGGTGCCGTACGCCGCTTTTTGATTCCAGGCGCCCGAACACCTGCAGCAGTTGCGAGCCCACCAGCACCTTGCGCTGACGCTCGGCCAGGTCGCGCCAGACCACGACGTTGACCATGCCGAATTCGTCTTCCAGCGTCACGAAGGTCACGCCACTGGCGGTGCCCGGTCGTTGACGGCCAATGACCAGCCCCGCCACGCTGAGGGTCCGGTCGTTTTCCAGGTGTAACAAGTCTTGTGAGCTGCGAAAGCGCTTGGCAGCCAGTTGCCGGCGCAGCAAGGCCAGCGGGTGCGGGCCCAGGGTAGTGCCCAGCGTTGTGTAGTCGGCCACCAGGTCTTCGGCCACAGTCGGCAGTGGCAAGATCACTTGGGTTTCTTCGCTGGGCAGGTCGTCGAACAGCGGGCGCTGGGCCTCAACCCCGGCCACTTCCCAGCGCGCCCGGTGCCGATGGCCGATCAGGCCGCGCAAGGCACCGGAATCCGCCAGTGCTTCGGCGGCGCGCGAGTCCAGTTCGGCGCGCAACGTCAGGTCCGTGGCATCGACAAACGGGCGTTTCGCGCGCGCGACTTCGATGCGCAAGGCATCTTCCTCACGAAAGCCACGGACCATGCGCAGCCCGAGGCGAATCGCCAGATTGCGTGTGCGGTCGGGATGATCGAGCGGCTCCAGCGAACAATCCCAATCGCTGTAGCGCACATCCACTGGGCGGATTTCAATGTGGTGGCGACGTGCGTCTTGTAACAATTGATCCGGGCTGTAAAACCCCATCGGCCAACTGTTGATCAGCGCACAGGTGAACGCTGCCGGCTCGTGGCATTTGAGCCAGCAACTGGCGTAGGTCAGCAAGGCGAAACTGGCGGCATGGGATTCGGGAAAACCATAACTGCCAAAGCCCTTGATCTGTTCGAAGATCCGGTCGGCAAAGTCCGCTTCATAGCCTTTTTTCAGCATGCCCGTACGCAGCCGTTCGCGATGCGGCTCCAGCCCGCCGTGACGTTTCCATGCGGCCATCGCGCGGCGCAACTCGTCCGCTTCGCCCGGGGTGTAGTCGGCGGCCAGAATGGCCACTTCCATGACCTGCTCCTGGAAAAGCGGCACACCCAGGGTGCGCTTGAATACGGATTCAAGCTTGGGCGGATAGGTGACTGCCTCTTCGCCATTGCGCCGCCGCAGGTACGGGTGAACCATATCGCCCTGGATCGGCCCTGGCCGGACAATGGCGACTTCGATGACCAGGTCGTAGAATTTTTCCGGTCTGAGGCGCGGCAGCATGGCCATCTGCGCACGCGACTCGATCTGAAACACGCCGATGGTGTCGGCGCGGCTGATCATTTCGTAGGTTTTCCGGTCGTCGCCCGGCAGACTTGCCAGGGTCCAGCGTTTGCTCCGGTGCAGATGCACCAGATCGAACGTGCGGCGCAAGGCGCTGAGCATGCCCAGTGCAAGGATGTCGACTTTCAACAGGCCGACCAGGTCCAGATCGTCCTTGTCCCACTGGATGATGGTGCGGTCGGCCATCGCGGCGTTCTCCACCGGCACCAGCGTGTCCAGCGGGTGTTCGGAAATCACGAAGCCACCCGGGTGTTGCGACAGGTGCCGGGGAAAACCGATCAGTTCGCCGGTCAGCGCCAGCACGCGCTTGAGGATCGGCGTGTCGGCATCGAAGCCGTATTCGCGCAAGCGTTCAGGCGACGGCAATGAATCGCTCCAGCGGCTGAAGGCTTCGGCCAGGGCATTGATCTGGTCTGGCGGCAAGCCCAGCACCTTGGCCACGTCACGCATCGCGCCGGAGCCGTGATAAGTGCTAGCGACAGCAGTCAGCGCCGCCCGGCCCCGGCCATAGCGCCGAAAGATGTACTGAATGACTTCTTCGCGGCGGTCATGCTCGAAATCCACGTCGATGTCCGGTGGCTCGTTGCGCTCTCTGGAGATGAAGCGCTCGAACAGTAGATTGCTCTTTTCCGGATTCAGCTCGGTGATCCCCAGCGCATAACACACTGCCGAGTTGGCCGCCGAGCCGCGTCCCTGACAAAGGATGTGCTGGCTGCGGGCAAACTCGACGATGTCATGCACGGTCAGAAAGTAGCTGTCGAACTTCTTTTCCGCGATCAGCGCCAGTTCCTTCTCGACCTGCGCACGGGTAGCTGGCGTCAGCCCCTTCGGCCAGCGTTTTCGGACACCGCGCTCGGTCAGTTCACGCAGCCACGACGTAGGTGTCTGGCCTTTGGGGACCAGCTCGTGCGGGTATTCATATTTCAATTGTTTGAGATCAAACGTGCAGCGCCGGGCAATACGCACCGATTCGGCCAGCAGCCAGTCCGGGTAATGCTCGGCAAGCGCATCCAGTGGCCGTAAATGGCGCTCGCCGTTGGCAAACAACAGGTGCCCTGCTTCGGCCACGGTCGTGCGATAGCGAATGGCAGTCATGGTGTCCTGCAGGGCACGCCGGCCGCGTGCGTGCATGTGCACATCACCACTGGCTACTGCCGGGATACCCAATGATTGAGCCAGCGCCAGCAAGTCGGCCAGACGCTGCTCGTCATCCGCGCCGCGATGTAACTCCACGCCGAGCCAGAGGCGCTCGGCAAAGCGCTCACGCAACCAGCGGCCATGCGCCAGACAGGCTTGCGCGTCGCCTTCGATATCCGGCAGCCATATGGCCAGCAACCCGTCCGGCGCAGGCTCGAAATCTTCACGCAACAACCGGTATTCACCTTTTTTGGCTCTGCGGCGTGCCACCGTGATCAATTTGCACAGCGCCTCATAGCCTGTCTGGCTTTCCACCAGCAGCACGGCTTTCGGCCCGTTCTCGATGTGCATTTCGCTGCCGATGATCAACGGCAGGCCGGTGCTGATGGACGCCTGCCACGCACGTACGATACCGGCCAGCGTGCACTCGTCAGTGATGGCCAGCGCCTGATAGCCGTGGCGCAAGGCACGTTCGAACAGCTCACGGGCGCTTGAGGCGCCGCGCTGAAAACTGAAGTTGGACAGGCAATGCAGCTCGGCGTATTCGCTGGTCATGCGAACCAGCCATGCAGCAGCAGTTCACCCTGCTCGCCCACGCTGCGATAGGCCCAGGCGCGCTGGCCGTTGGAGGTTTCGACCAGATAGTAGTCGCGACGTACATCGCCGCCGTCCCACCAGCCTGATTCGATTCGCTCGGGCCCGGCCACGATGCGCGTGGCATGAAGTGGCAGCGGCTGGGGTTCTCGCAGCAACCAGCCCGGGCGCATACAACCTTTGGCTGGCAAGACCGCTTTGCTTGTGCTGTGCGGTTGCCAGGCGCATTCAGGGCGGTGATCGGCCTGAGCGCGCAAGCCATTTACAGACTCGTCGCCCAGTCGCGCACGCAGGCGTTCGCGCAGTTGCTCCCAGGGCAGGGTCTGTTGCACGCGCTCATCGAACAACTGGCGGTGCGCCGGGACAAAATCCGGCAAGTCTCGCGCCAGCAGGCGCACGGCACGTACCGGCGACGCGACCAGCACCTGCTCAAGCCTGCCGCGGGCCAGTTCGAACAGCATCGAAGCATCGCGCTCGGCACTCAGCAGTCCGACGGGTACCACAGTCTCCGGACCTTCAACATGCTCCAGATGCAGGGAAAATCGCTGCACACCGCTGTCGCGTCCGGCCAGGAACAAGGCCAGATCGGCGATCAGCCGCTTGAGCGGAAACAACAGGGCCTGATGGGATTCGACATCGAAATTCAGCTCGATGCGTACATCGAAGAAATCCGGCGGTGTGTAGCACTCCAGTGCCACCGGTCGTTCGCCGAGCAATGTGTCGAGATGCTGCAGCACGCTGGCCGGGAACCGCCGCGCCAGTGTATCGCGCGGCAGGGCCAGCACCTGCCGCACAGAGCGCAGCCCCATGCGTGTCAGGGCCGTGGCGGTTTCACGACTCAGACCGATGCGTTCCAGCGGCATATGCTCCAGGCTGCGGCGCAACGCCTGCGGGCAATCAATGCTCAGCCCGTCATGCATGTTGGCCAGCATCCGTGCGGCTATCGGGTTGGGCGCAACCACGATGCGATGCCGGAAACCCTGCGCGGTCAACTCTTCACGCAGGCGTGCCTCGAACACCGGCCAAGGGCCGAACAGCTTGAGGCTGGATTCGATTTCCATCAGCAGCACTCGAGGGTACTTGAGGCTGACATTGGAGCTGAAACCGTATGCCCAGGCCGCGAGCAGTTGCTGCAAGCGCTCGATGTCGGCCGGGTCATGCTCGACCATGGAGAAGTTCGACGCCAGCGCCTGAGCGGCCGTCAGTGACTGCCCGGCTTTCAAACCCAGCGCACGCGCCGCCGGATTGACGGCTTGCAACACGCGACGTTGAGCACTGCCGCTGATCAGCGCCAGAGGCTCATCGGGATCGTTACGACGACGCATGACGCCGTCGAGCGCCAGTTGCGGCAGCAAGACACAGGCCCAGAGCATAAGAACCTCAAGCGTCGGTCGAAAATGGAATGGGGAAAGGCGGCGCAAGCCCGCCACGGCACTTGAGCACCCGCAATTGTGCGGGTCGGGTGTCGACAGCGATGCGCAGGGCCGCCGGTGACGGGTTGGCGGCGGCCTGCTGCAGGCGGCAGGCAAACGCCAGGGTCTGCCCGGTTTCGGCAGCCACCTGCAAACGTCGCAGCGCACGGTCATCGACCATGCCGGGCCAGCACACGACCGCGCCACAACTGCCGGAACGCAGGCACTGTTCGGCAGCCCACAGGGCATCGCGCGGGCCTGCCTCAATGACAACCAGCTGGCGCAGATCGACCCCGGCGGCCAGCCAGGCTTGCGGGTACGGAATGTAGGGCGGTGCAACCAGCACAATGCGCTCAGCTATCGCAGACAACCTTGCCAGGCTTGGCCACAGCAGACGCAACTCCCCACTGCCATTGGCCGGGATGAGGATTTCAGTCAGGGCGGCAGCAGGCCAGCCGCCAGTGGGCAAGGCGCTGTCCAGCAATGCATGGCCACTGGGGTGCGGGCTGACCTGCGGCGCGCTCTGCTGACGGCCTTTCCAGACCCTGCGCTCATCCAGCAAGGCGTCAAGGCTGACCACCGCGCCCATCATTCGCGCCGGACCAGCCCGCAGAACACGCCTTCGATGGCGAAGTCCTGATCAGGCGTGACAATGATCGGTTCGTAGGCCGGGTTGCGCGGCAACAGGCGCACCTGATCGGCACTGCGTTGCAGGCGCTTGATGGTGACTTCGCCGTCCAGGCGGGCAACGACGATCTGCCCGTCACTGGCCTGCGGGTTACGGTGCACGCCGACCAGATCGCCATCGAGAATACCGTCTTCGATCATCGAGTCGCCCTGCACGCGCAGCAGGTAGTCCGGCACACGGGTAAACGTGCTGCGGTCCAGATGCAGTGTGGTGTGAATATCGAGGTCCGGCCCGATAGGTGCGCCCGCAGCTACGCGCCCCAATACCGGAAGTTCGAGCAACTCGGGCCGTGGCTCACTGTTGAGCAGCCGAATACCACGGGCCTGATGCGCTACGACCTCGATCAGCCCGGCTTCGGTGAGGGCCACAATGTGTTTGCGCGCCACGCTGCGTGAAGCAAAACCGAAAGCCTCGGAAATTTCCGCCAGGCTCGGCGATTGCCCTTGCTGCGCGATGCGATCGCGGATGAAGGTAAGGATTGCGCTGCGACGGGGAGATAATGTGCTCATGGAGTACATTTGTACTCCACTGGTGATTTTGTGACTAGTACGGTTTGTCGGATTGACGCCGCACGCTCTCGCGCTTCGTAGACGTCGATTATTCGGATTTTCAAAACAGTGAAATAAGAAACACCCGGTTTATTGCGCCAGCCAAAGCGTAGAGACTTGACGGCTCTTTCAACGATCAGGAGAGTTCATTGTGATTACTCGCCAACTGGGTCACCACGGTCCGCAGGTTTCTGCCATCGGACTGGGCTGCATGGGAATGTCGGACTTCTACACCACCGGCATCGACGAAAAGGAATCCATCGCCACCTTGCACCGCGCGCTGGAACTGGGTATCACTTTTTTTGATACCGCTGACATGTATGGCCCGCATACCAACGAGACGTTGCTCGGCCGGGCTCTCGAAGGCAAGCGTGAAGGTATTTACCTGGCCAGCAAGTTCGGCATCGTGCGTGGCGATGACCCGCATGCGCGTGGCGTGAATGGCAGCCCGGCGTACATTCACCAGTCCATCGATGCCAGCCTGAAACGGCTGAATACCGATTATCTTGATCTCTACTATCAGCACCGTGTCGACCCCAATGTGCCCATTGAGGACACCATCGGCGCCATGGCCGAGCTGGTAAAGGCTGGCAAGGTTCGCCATATAGGCATCTGCGAAGCCAGTGCAGCAACCATCGAAAGAGCCCACAACGTGCATCCGCTGGCGGCCGTGCAAAGTGAATATTCGTTATGGTCACGCGACCCGGAGCACGACAATGTGCTCGCCACTTGCCGTCGCCTGGGTATTGCTTTCGTGGCTTACAGCCCGCTGGGCCGTGGTTTTCTGACCGGCGCATTGCGCACCCCGGACGATTTCGCTGCCGATGACTATCGTCGTTTCAGCCCGCGCTTTCAGGGCGAAAATTTCAAACGCAATCTGGCACTGGTAGAAAAGGTCAAGGCACTGGCTGCGGCCAAAGGCGTCAGCGCGTCGCAACTGGCGCTGGCCTGGGTACTTGCTCAAGGCGACGACATCATTCCGATCCCGGGCACCAAACAGCGCAAGTACCTGGAAAGCAACGTGGCAGCGGCTTCATTGACGCTGAGTACCGATGAGCTGGCTCAACTGGATGCGATCTTCCCGGCGCAAGGGGCCGTGTCGGGCGAGCGTTACAGCCCGGAGTCGATGAAGTCGCTCAACGGCTGAAAACGTTTGTGGTTCGAGATCAGGTCGCCTCAGGGCAGGTCTCGGTGCCGTTGTTGAGGCCCTGTTTTTGATTCTTGTAATCGAGCGTGGCCTTGCCATCGACCCATTTCAGGGTGACGACAATCACTGAGTCGAAATCATCGTTCGTCCAGTCATCCAGCAGGTTAGTGCTCTTGCCGGACGCTTCTTCAGCAACCTTGTTGATCAGCTCCGGCAGGTAGCCATGCGACCAGGCGGTGTAGATAACTGCGTTGTGGTACTTGTCCCGCATCAGCTCATCGGCCAGGTCTGCGGTGTCGTTGGCACCAAAGTCGAGGTTGACGGGCAGACCCAGTTTGATTGCGCTGGGCCCTACCGTCATCAGCGGACGCACGTAGCTGTAGGACAGGTCGCCCTCACCCTCTTCCACATGCCGGCTGGGGTTGGCGGCGAAGATGAAGTCAGCCTTGCCGAATTCCCTGGGCAGGACCTCCGACAGTTCGATGGCCCGGTTGAGCCCTTGGCAGTTCAGTTGCCCCAGCCCCATGGCCGGTTTTTCGGCATGACGAAGAAATACCAGTGTCTGCGTGCCGTTCTTGGGCTCGGCATGAACCCCCTTGCCCATGGTGAACAGGGCCAGGGCAGAAGCCACCAGCAATGATGGGAAGAAGCACCATGCGATGCGGCGCTGGAGTCGGGTGATCGAAGGCATTTTCGGCATATTCATTATTTTCTGAGTCCGGTGCGCATTTGAAAGGGATCAGCCATCTGGCTGGTGCGAATACGCAGGCTTATGCAGCTCGCCCCAAGAATTTCTGCGGATCAGTCGAACAAGGGCGCAGTGAGCGCGCACTCATGGATTACGCGCGAATATTAGTGCGCACATGTTTCGAAATTAAGAATGTGGACGATTAGGAGTGTCAAAAAACGATTCTGTTGCAAACCTGGCGAAAAAAAATCAGCCGGCAAGCAGAAAAACTGTCAGAAAATCGTCGAAAAACAGGCCGCGAGCCTTACTGTTCCCCAAGCAACAGCGGCTCAACACCTTGCTGCCAGATCAACACCACTCACACCGGAAAACTGCCTGAAACCTTGCTGTTCAAGCACTCAGACCCTTGGCACAGAGCATGCAATATTCCATTTGTGAATTTCATGCGCTCTGGACTGCTGTTTTTGAAATATGCAAACCAGTCTTGCAGCCTTTGTCTCCCTGATCTGGACGCTCACTATGCCACAACCCCCTATTTCTTTTCGGTTGCAGACGCCGCGAACCATGATTCGCTGGATGCTAACGACCTGCGCATTGGCACTGAGCCTGCAAGGGGTAGCACAGGCCGGTGAAACCGCGCCTGCCGAAGTCCGCCTGGATTACGCCTATTATTCGCCGGTCAGCCTGGCGCTCAAGCATTTTGGCTGGCTGGAGAAAGCCCTGCCGGAGGCGAAAGTCACCTGGGTGTTGAGCCAGGGCAGCAACCGCTCGCTGGAATACCTGAACAGTGGCAGCGTCGACTTTGCTTCGTCGGCCAGCCTGTCTGCGGTGCTGGCACGGGCCAACGGCAGCCCGATCAAATCGGTGTATGTCTACAGCCGGGCAGAATGGACGGCGCTGGTCGTACGCAAGGATTCGCCTCTGCAATCGGTAGCCGAACTCAAAGGCAAGAAAATCGCCGCCACCAAGGGAACCGACCCTTACCTGTTCACCTTGCGCGCCCTGCAGAAAGCCGGACTGAAAAAGGATGATGTCGAGCTATTGCATCTGCAACACCCCGATGGTCGCACAGCTCTTGAAAAAGGTGATGTGGACGCCTGGGCCGGACTTGACCCGCACATGGCTGCCAGTGAAATCCAGTCGGGCTCGCGCCTGCTTTACCGCAACAAGGATTTCAATAGTTATGGCGTACTGAGCGTCACGCAAACCTATGCCGATGAACATCCACAAGCGATCAGGACGGTATTGAGCGCTTATGAAAAAGCCCGCGAATGGGCGCTGAAGAACCCCGACGAATTGGCCAGATTGCTGGCTGACGAGTCAGGCCTGCCGCTGGAAGTCGCCAGGCTGCAATTGACCCGCACAGACCTGAGCAACCCGCAACTGAGCGAAAAAGATGTAGAAGCATCCAAGTCCGCAGCACCGATTCTGGTGTCCGAAGACCTGGTGCGCAAAGGGGTGAATGTCGAACAGGTGATCGATCAGTTGATCACGCCCGAGTTTTCCAAAGCCGTGATCGCAACGCCATGACCAGCCCAGACAAGTCCCTGCCTGCCTGTGCGCAGGCAGCCTTGCCTGACAGGGCGCAGCGCAGGTTTTGGCAGCGCTACAAAACGCCCCTCAAAGGCCTGGTAGTCCCCGCTGTAATCATTGTTTTGCTGGAAATTATCGTGCGCATCGGCTGGCTGCCCTCCTACCAGATGCCAGCACCCAGCGAGATCGTGCTGACACTGCGCGATCTGGCCGATGGGTGCGTTGTGGAAACACATCAGTGCCAGTCTGTTGCGTGTGCTCAGCGGCTTTGTGATCGGCGCGAGCCTGGCCTTGGTATTTGCCGCGTGGGTGGGGCTCAGTCGTGAGGCGGAGGCGTATCTGGAGCCAACGTTCGCCGGGCTCCGTTCCATCCCCAGCCTGGCCTGGGTGCCGCTTCTGCTGCTGTGGCTGGGCATTGGCGAAACATCCAAGATTGTGCTGATTGCCATCGGTGCGTTTTTTCCGGTCTACCTCAACGGCGTGGCCGCAATTCGGGGCATTGACCGAAAGCTGGTAGAAGTCGGCCAGATGTATGGCTTCAGCCGCTATCGCCTGACCCGGCGTATTCTTCTGCCCGCCGCCCTGCCCGGCCTGTTCACCGGTTTGCGCAGCGGCATGAGCCTGTCATGGATGTTTCTGGTGGCCGCAGAGCTGATCGCTGCCACAAAAGGCCTGGGCTACCTGCTCAGTGACGGACGCGAAACCTCGCGCCCGGACATCGTGCTGGCGGCCATCATCGTTCTGGCAACACTGGGCAAGTTGAGCGATGGCCTGTTGGCAGGCCTGGAAAAACGCTTTCTGGCCTGGCGGGACACATTCACCGGCCAAAGCCGCGAGGGTTGATAAATGTCGGAATCGTTGATGAATATACGCGTCGACCGCAAGGCATTCGCTGGCAATACCGTACTGCATGACATCGATCTGTCGTTACAGTCAGGTGAAATCGTCAGCCTGCTGGGGCCAAGCGGTTGTGGTAAAAGCACGCTGCTCAGAATTGTCGCCGGGCTGGAGCAGGACTTTCGTGGCTCGGTGGACAACATTGAGGGAGAAGTCGCGTTTGTGTTTCAGGAACCGCGCCTGATGCCCTGGCTGACCGTCGAACAGAATATCGGCTTCAGCGACGACGCTGGCTACGACCGTAGATGGGTCGGTCAATTGATCGATGAAGTGGGCCTGTCCGGTTTCGCCGATGCTCTGCCAAAAGCGTTGTCCGGAGGCATGGCGCAACGCGTGGCCATCGCTCGCGGTCTGTACTCGCACCCTGCCGTATTGCTGCTGGATGAGCCTTTCAGCGCAGTGGACGCGTTTACCCGAATGAAGCTTCAGGACCTGCTGCTGCAACTGGCCGAGCGTCACGCTATCACCCTGTTGCTGGTGACTCACGATGTCGACGAGGCGTTGTACCTGAGCGACCGGGTATTAGTGATGGGCAGCCGCCCCGGTACGATTACCCAGCAACTGCCGGTCGGGCTGCAAACACCAAGAGATCGCCGCGATCCGCTACTGGCCAGGCTGAAGGCTCAGGCACTGACCGAGCTGCATCAGGCCCACATCATTTGACGCCAGTCGCATCGCAGCCTCACTTATCGGCCTTGAACTCCTTCCAGAGCTTCTGGCGCATCGCTTCGATATCAACCGGGACCTGAGACATCACGAACAGGCGGCTCAGCATGTCGGCGTCTGGATAGACAGTGGTATCCG
The DNA here is from genome assembly GCF_020917325.1 of Pseudomonas savastanoi. Lineage (NCBI taxonomy): Bacteria > Pseudomonadati > Pseudomonadota > Gammaproteobacteria > Pseudomonadales > Pseudomonadaceae > Pseudomonas > Pseudomonas savastanoi. Next base: position 2,795,554 of record NZ_CP076652.1, on the reverse strand, counting down.
TCCACAGGCCGGGATTGATCAGGGCGTCGGCCTTTTCGTTACCGTTGGCGTAATGCACCGTATTGGTAATGTTGGCGATCACTTCGGGGCGCAGCAGGTAGTTCATGAACGCGTAGGCACCTTTGACATCAGAGGCATCAGCCGGGATGGCGATCATGTCGAACCACATCGGCGCACCCTCTTTTGGAACCACATAGCTGATGGTGATGTTGTTGCCCGCTTTTTGGGCCTGCTCCTGCGCCAGGGAAATATCCCCTGAGTAGCCCACTGCCACACAGATCTTGCCCGTAGCGAGGTCGCCAATGTAGTCGGCTGAACTGAAATTGTGCACGTACGGCCGTACGTCATCCAGCAGCGCCTTGGCCTTTTTGTAGTCGTCCGGCACCTCGCTGTGCGGTGGCAGGCCGAGGTAGTTCAGAGCGATAGGGATCAGTGCCGGTGCGCTGTCCAGAAAAGCGACACCACACTGGGCGAGCTTTTTCATGTTTTCCGGCTTGAGCACCAGATCCCATGAGTCAAGCGGAGTGTCCTTGCCAAGAATGGCCTTGACCTTCGCCATGTCATAGCCAATCCCGGTGCTGCCCCACAGGTAGGGAAACCCATGCTGGTTGCCCGGATCACTGCCCTCCAGTGCCTTGAGCAGAACCGGGTTGAGGTTTTTCCAGTTGGGGAGCTGCCGTTTGTCGAGGGTCTTGAGCAAGCCGCTTTCAATCTGTCGACCCATGAAATGAATGGACGGAAAGACCAGGTCGTACCCGGAATGGCCAGCAATCAGCTTTGTGTTCAGCGTCTCGTTGGTTTCGAAAGTCTCGTAAGAGGTCTTGAAACCGGTGGCCGCTTCAAAATTTTTCAGAGTGTCCGGGGCGATATAATCCGTCCAGTTGTAGATATTGACCGTCTCCGCCGCATGGCTGGTCGAGGCCAGCAACATCAGTGCAGCAAGGGATTTTCTCAGCATTTTCAGCTCCTCGGGTCAATAACGATAGCTTGCCCCAGACCGGGCATGAAAACCACCTTCGTCAAGCAAGTTCAGTTCACTACGGGGCCTTCTCCGGGGTGAATGACAAATGCATGGAACGTGCCCATTGATACCTTGCGATGATGACAGCCATATAATTGATTTTTTTGTGCTGCGTCATAAAAAATTTTTCCAGAACGGTGCTGGCAAATGCTATTTTCAGTACTCGTCAGACCGCTCAGCGATCCTGCTGGAAAGCAACCCGACCGACCGATAGTCCGCTGCGCTGATTATCGTCTCGTCATCATGCTTTACCGGACGAATTCTGGCTGTCTGCCTACCCATTGGAGCAAGGGAAATGCTCGATTGATTAAGGTGGGCCATTGTCATGAACAAAGTCACATTCCCCAATGCGTGCCAACTGATGCGCTGGCACTTCCATCCGGTAGGCTTTGAAGCCTCGATGGATGCTCCCGGCAGCATGATTGCACGACTTTTCGACCGCGCCAGCGGTGAGACAGTAGTCGCCATCGCCGGCCTGCCGTGTTCCACGGTGATGAATGCCGCAGATGTAGAGCGCATCATCGAAGCCATCGAGGATGAGCTGGAATTGTTCGGCACTCATACGCAGCAACAGGTCGCCGGTTTTTCCTGAGATGACAGCCTCAGCCTGTTCGGACTTTACCGCGCAAGTCTTCGAAGAAAGGCTTGTCCTGGGCAATTCTGTCTGAAGCTTTAGGCATCTGGGCGTTCTCCCCGCCGCCGGTGCCTTGATCGATATACCAATAGCAATGCCGCGCCGCACGAGTAATGGCGACATAAGCCAGGCGCAAGACTTCATCCTTCTGCGCTGTATCAAAGGGCTGAAGATCGCTCGCATCACCCAGCCCTGCCAAACGGTAAACCTGATTCTTGTAAGGCGAGACAGTCAGATGCTGGCAGTCACCCAACAAAAACACGGCATCCGCCTGCAAGCCTTTGGAACTGTGGTACGTCAACGTCCTGATGCGACGACCTTGCGCGCCCATCGCCGCGTCAGCATCGATCAATGCCTGCAAACGCTCCGAGAACCGGCTTTTCTCGCTGCCTTTGCGGTACAGCAGCAGAATCGAGTCACCGTCGTTGTAGTGCTCGGCTACACGCTCGGCCAGTTCGTCTTCGTCACGATCCAGCACCTTGACCGGCAGCAACTCTTGCGGCATGCCGCTGGCACGAGCCTTCTTGCCCGCAATCGCCGGAGCAGCCCGGACAATATGCTCGGCGGCATCGATAATGTGCTGATGGCTGCGGAAGTTGTCACTGAGCATGACTCTGGTGGTCGCCGGTGACGAAAACTCCCTGGCGAACTCCATGAAATACTTGGGTGAGCTGCCGCGCCAGCCGTAGATCGATTGCCAGTCATCGCCGACACACAGCAGTGATGAATGCTGAGCGATCCGGCCTGTATGCAGAGCGGGACCACGACGCCGAATTTCGCGCAGGCTGGCGCGTATCCATGAGACGATCTGCGGCGACACATCCTGGAACTCGTCGATCATCAAATGCGACAGCGGTCTGAGCATCTGGTCGCTGACGTGTTTGAGGTTTTCCGGCGATGTTTCACCGAACAACGCAAACATCCGGTTATAGGTCATGATCGGAGGCGACTGAGCCAGCAGGTGCGTTTCGAAAGCTTTCCAGAAAAGACTCAGCGCTTCGAAGAAGAAACGATCCGGGTCGTCGCTGGCAAAGCTCATCTCGGACACGGCATTGGGTACGTCCAGCCCGAGGTTCTCGATGAAGCTGGCGGCGGTGACAAAACAGTCCAGTAGCGGCGCAGCACCGAGCTCACCCTTCACCCGATAGTCGAATCCGGGCCCGGCAACTGCGTCGCCCGCCAATGACTGCAATAGCTTGCTGGCAGACTGATAATTATCCAGCCAGATCAAAGGCTTACTGCAGAAAGCTTGAAACAGGGTGCGCTTTATGACCCCCTCGGCCCACACTGGCAATTTGGCGCCCGGGCGCTTGATTTGCTGGTCTTCACTGGCGTCCAGGCCCAGCACAACCCAGGCATCCAGCTCGGCGATATAGCCGTGAAAACAAAAGGGAAAGCCATTTATTTCAACAGCTTGGCGCATAGGCTCAATGCCCTTTATAGGCCAGCCCCCTGCGCGAATCCACAAGTCTTCGACAGTGTCACACCACTCTTCATCCCGTTTCGAGGACAGCTCGGTCACCGCAACACGTTTCTGCACGTCAGGATGGTCGCGATCCAGTTCCTTGAGCTGCAAGGCATGGCGATACAGCGGCGCCATGACTTCGCGAAAACGCTCATTGCCGGCGTACAGGTCGCGGTAGCAGAGATTGAGTTGCTGACGCTGCGCGTCGTTGATCCGCAGGTCGAAAGGATTGCTGTCCGCCTCTTCCAGGCCGGATGACTGGCTGCTCAGGTTCTCGAACGCCCTGAGCTGCTCAAAACCCGGCAGGCTGCGCACCAGCGGCAGAATACGCGAGTGAAAGGTGCGAACCAGGTCACGCGCCTGTTTCTGCCCCGTCACATGCCCCCACAGGGCCATGACATCAATCAGCTTGCCGATGAAGTCCTTGCGCGACTCGCGGGTGAAGGTCACGACTGTCATCGCGCTCAGCTCAAAGCCCAGGTAGTGATGCAACAACAGAATACGCAGCACCAGCGATGTGGATTTGCCTGCGCCCGCCCCGGCAATGACGTAGGTAGACGGGGTATCGCTGAAAATCATCTTCCACTGCGCCGTGCTGGGCTGGGCATGCGCAGGGAGCTTTTCGGCGACATCGGCCTTGATGCGCTTTTTCAGTTCGGGCGTGAGCGCCAGCCGCCAGTCGTCGAACAGATGGTCGTCAACCTTGGGGCCGCGATGTCGGACAGGTCGAGTATCGTTGATGACAAGCACCTGACGCCCCGCTTCTTCACCATCCAGGTAGCCGTCGGCATAACCCTCGCGTACGCCCTCTATGTGCCCGTTCAGATAGCCATCGGCATGGCCTTGGAACCACGACGGCATATGCTGCGAACCCAGCCCTGTGAGGCCGCGGCCGATCAGGCGCGATAACAGACGCCTGAAAAACGGCAGTTGCCGAGGCGGCATGAGATCGACATCCAGGTCATGAGGAAGCGCAGAAGGAAGGTCGTCAGGCACGCAGACTCCGGTGGATGGCTTGCAGGCAAAAAGGTCGCCTATGGTGGCCGGATTTGCGCGCAGGTTCCAGCGAAATGCTTGTCTGTCAGTGCGTTAGCCGATCAACTGCATGTTCCGTCGCAGGTGCTATCAGACTGGCATGACCGATTTTGGCACCAGTGCACCCGGGTGCTGAATCACTACACTGGCCAGGCGATGACCGGCTTCGGCAGCCTGTCGCGGCTGTTCCCCCGTGAGCCGGGCGGCCAGATAGGCAGCGCTGAACGAATCCCCCGCTGCTGTGGTATCGACGACGCGCTCGACCTTTTGCGACGCAATGTCGAAACGCTCGCCGCCGGCTTCCACAAGACAACTTTGCGCGCCGCGCTTGACGACGATCTCACCGATGCCACGACCCCGATAGGCCGCCAGCAATTGCTCACTGTCTGCATAACCATAGAGCGCCTGCTCATCGTCTTCGGTGAGCAACGCCAGATCCACATGCTGCAGACATGCCTGATAGGCCTCACGGGCCTGCTCCACGCTGGCCCACAGCCGAGGCCGATAGTTATTGTCGAAGGCAACCCTGACCCCACGTTGGCGAGCACGGCCCAGCGCTTCCAGCAATCGGGCGCGGCCCTGCTCGCCAAGTACCGCCAGGGTGATACCGCTGAAATAAAGCACGTCGTAGCTGGCCAGCGCCGCGAGAATCGGCTCGGCCGCGGGCGTCATGAAACAGTCCCGTACGGCGGCTTCGTTGCGCCAGTAGAGAAAACGGCGCTCGCCATTGGCATCGGTCTGGATGCAGTAGAGCCCGGGCAAACGCCCCGGCAGGCGCTGCACCTTGCCCAGACCAATGCCCTCATCGGCCCAGATCCGGCACATTGCATCGCTGAAGCTGTCATCACCCAGCGCCGTGACGTAATCCACCTTGGCCCGCTCACCCAACAATCGGGCAAGGTAAACCGCCGTATTGAGCGTGTCACCGCCGAAGCTCTGACGCAGGCTGCCGTCGGCATGCTGCTGCAACTCGATCATGCATTCGCCGATAAGGGCGACCCGTGGAAGGCTCATGAGACGATTACTCCTGCCAATACCGGAACTAGAAATAGGTGCTGAAAGGCTCGATCACTCGCATGTCATTATCAACCAGACAACCTGAACGCCACTTGTCGAAGGTCAGACACGGGTGTGAGGTACCGAAGGAAATGATGTCGCCAACCTTCAACTCGCACCCGGGCGCGACGGTCATGAAAGCGTGCTGATCCATCACGGCAGTCACTTTGCAGGCACTGACGTCGTCGCCTGATGCAGGCTGCACGCCCGCTTTGTAACGCAGCAGCGGGTTGGGCAGCCCTGCATCGTAGGCAACGTCGCGCTTGCCCATGGCGATCACCGCAAAACCCGGCTCCGGCATGGACTGCACATGCGCCCAGACCTCCAGCGCAGGACGCAGCGCTTCGCTCAGCTCGGCACGTCGGTCCAGCACGCAGCACTGCGCATCCTTGTAGATACCGTGGTCATGCACCACATAACTGCCGGGGCGCAGCACGCTGAGGAACCGTTCGCGAACGGCCCGGGCATCGAATGCTTCAGCGATCAGGTCGTACCACGCCGAGCCGGATGCAGTGACAATCGGGCGATCCAAAGCGAATGCGCCCTTGTCCTGCAGGTCGACAGCCAGGCGCACCAGCGACGCCGCAAAAGCCTTGATGCCATCGATGGCATGGTCGCCGTGGATGACGCCTTCGTAACCCTCGATACCCGTCAACGCCAGCGCCGGCTGGGCCTGAACAGCGTCAGCCAGGGCCAGCACCTGCGCTTCGCTGCGACAGCCGCAGCGTCCACCGGGCACGCCATATTCGATCATCACGTTCAGACGCAGGCCGCGTGCCGCGAAAAACTGGCCCAGTGCAGCGACATTGTCCGGGTGATCGACCATGCAGTGAAACTCGAACATCGGGTCAGCCAGCAGATCGGCAATCACCGCCATGTTCGGCGCGCCGACCAACTGGTTGGCCATTAACACCCGCCGTACGCCATGCGCATAAGCGGCCTGGGTCTGGACCGCCGTGGCGAGGGTCATGCCCCATGCGCCCGCGTCCAGCTGTCGCCGAAACAGCGCCGGTACCATGCTGGTCTTGCCATGCGGTGCCAGTTCTGCACCGCTGTCGCTGACAAAACGTTGCATCCAGCGAATATTGTGATCCAGCGCCTGACGATGGATGACCAGTGCAGGCAGGCTGACATCAGTGACCAGGCTGTCGCCCGGCTGTGCAGTGCCCTTGTCCATGACGGCGGTGTCCATGACAGCGATGCTCATCAGTAATCTCCTGCAGTTATTCGTTTATTCGACGAGCCAGGCCATTGGCGCTGTCGATCAGCACCCGTCGATAGTCGTCGTAATGGGTCTTGGCATCGGCACGCGGCGCGACAATGCACAGGGTTGCGATGCACTGACCGTGCTCGTTTTTCACCGGCGCGGCGAAACAGTGCGTGAAGGTGTCGGCCACGCTATCGAAGGAGAAGAAACCCTCTTCGCCCGCCTTGCGGATTTCCCGCAAGAAGGTTTCCAGCGGCAGACGCTCGCCACCCGGGAGGATGAAATCGTCGGGATCAATCAGGTCGATGATCTGCTGATCGCTGAGGTGGCTGAGCAGCAGACGCCCGGAAGCGGTCCACGGGATGGGCGCGTTTTCACCGATGTCCGAGGAAATCCTGAAATGCCGCTCACCCTCTTTCATCAGCGCAACGGTGTATTTTCGGCCATTGAGCAGGCACATCTGCGCGGTTTCCCGCGTCTGGCTGACGATCTCGCCCAGGCAGACTTCCGCCTCGCGAGTGAAATCGAAGTGGCGCAAGTGCGCCTGACCGAGAAAGTACAACTGACGGCCAAGGTAGACATGCCCGTCCTTGCCGACCGTTTCCAGAATACGCCGCTCCAGCAGCGACGCCACCAGCTCGTAAACCGTCGATTTGGGGCTGCCGATTCCGCTGGCAATTTCGTTGGGACGCATGGGTCTGGCCTTTTCCTTGAGGAAATCCAGAATATCGAACGCCCGGTCCAGTCCACGTGCCCGGCGCTTGATTGTGTCTTCAGTCATGACTCATTCCTTAAGTAGAGCTGTAAGCCAGATAACCCGAGGCTTCTGGCTTGAAGCTGCTACTTGCGCCTATAAGCAATACAGTCGATTTCGACCTTGCAGTCGACCATCATGCTGGCCTGCACGCAAGCGCGCGCCGGTGCATGCTCGGGGCTGAAGTATTCACCGAACACCTTGTTGAAACTCCAGAAGTCCCGTGGGTCTTCCAGCCACACGCCGACCCGTACTACGTCTTCGAGCGCATAACCGGCTTCGTCGAGGATCGCGATCAGGTTGCGCATGGTCTGGTGCGTCTGCTCGACGATACCGCCGACGATAATCTCGCCATCCTGCGCAGGCACCTGGCCGGAAACGTGCAGCCAGCCGTCGGCCTCGACTGCTCGTGCGAATGGACGTGGCTGGCCGCCCCCAGCAGTGCTGCCTGCGCCATAACGGGTAATAGTCATGAGTTTTTCCTTGTCTTGAAGCATTGGACGTCGTGAAACGTTAAAAACGGATGTTCTTGAGGAATTCGCTCAAGCGCGTCGATTTCGGTTGCTCGAACAGTGTCTTGGGTGGCCCCTGCTCCTCGATGCGCCCTTGATTCATGAATACGATCTGGTCTGAAACCTCATAGGCGAAACGCATTTCGTGAGTCACCAGCAGCATGGTCATGCCGTCCTCGGCCAGGTCCTTGATAACGCTCAGCACTTCGCCGACCAACTCCGGGTCGAGCGCAGAAGTGACTTCATCGAACAACATCAGGCTGGGATTCATGGCAATGGCGCGGGCAATTGCGACCCGCTGCTGCTGACCACCGGACAACTGGCCGGGAAAGTGATTGCGGCGCTCCAGCAGCCCGACCCGGTCCAGCCACTTTTCCGCCAGGGCAATGGCCTGATCCTTGGGCATCTTCTTGACCTTGAGCAGACCCAGGGTCACGTTCTGCAAGGCGCTGAGGTGCGGAAACAGGTTGAATTGCTGAAACGCCATGCCAGTCATTGCCCGGTGCTGTGCAATAACCCGCTCCGGATGACGGGTACGCTTGCCGTCTACGTCGCTGTAACCGATATCCTGCCCCTCAAGCCGGATATGACCGCCCTGAAACTCTTCAAGCAGATTGACGCAGCGCAGCAAGGTGGTCTTGCCCGAGCCGCTGGAACCGATCAGGGTAACAACGTTGCCTTTCTGCATACGCAGATCGACCCCCTTGAGCACTTCCACTGCGCCGTAGGACTTGTGCAGGCCTTCGATGCTGAGCAGCGCCGGGCCGGGGGTTGCGGTATGAGTCTGTGTCATGGCAATGCCACCCGTTTTTCGATTTGCCGCCCAAGAAGCTCAATGGCGTAATTGATGAGAAAGAACAGAAAACCTGCAAACAGGTAGAATTCCAGGGTCATGAACGTGCGCGCAATCACCTGCTGAGTGCTCAACAACAGTTCAGCCACACCAATGACTGAAAGCAGTGTCGAAGCCTTGACGATCTCGGTCGAGGAATTGACCCACGTCGGCAGGATCTGGCGCATGGCCTGCGGCAACAACACATAGCGCAGCGACTGATTGAAACGCAGCCCGATTGCCTTGCCAGCCTCCAGCTGGCCAGCGGGAATGGCCTGCAGGGCACCGCGCACGATTTCCGATACGTGAGAGCCGCAGAACAACGTCAGGCCTATTGCGCCAGCCTGAAACGCGCTGATCTGCCAGCCCAGCGCTGGCACCATATAAAAGACTGCCAGCACCAGCACGAACACCGGCGTACCGCGAATCAGATCCACATAAAGCCGGATCGGCAACCGTGCGAAGAATCCGCCATAGGTCAGCACCAGACCGGCCAGCATGCCGATCAACGTGCCCGCAGCAATCGCCAGCGCCGAGCACTGGATACTGGTCAAAAAGCCGGACCAGAGCACTTCTCTCGCGGTCCACAATTCCTGCAACCAGCCAGGGGGTTGATACATGACAGCCTCCTAGCGGCGAATCGCCAGACGTTGTTCGAGGGTGCGCAACAGCATGGCGATCACATAGCAGGCCACTACGTAGAGTGCAGTGGTCACCAGCCAGGTTTCGATCACCCGGTAGCTTTCGACGTTGATCTTGCGCGCGTAGTAGGTCAGCTCCGGCACCGCAATGGCGGCTGCCAGCGAGGTGTCCTTGAACAGCGAAATGAAATTGTTGGATAGCGCTGGCAACACGTTGCGCAACATCACCGGCACGATGATGTATGCCCTCACCTGCCACTCGCCCAGACCGATGGCCAACCCTGCTTCGCGCTGACCTTTGTGGATGCTCAGCAAACCGGCACGGAAGACTTCGGTCAGATAGGCACCGGCGTACAGCGACAGCGTGACAATGAACGACGCCAGCTTGTCCAGGCGAATGCCCAGCCCGGGCAAGGCGAAGTAGATCAGCAGGATCAACACCAGAATGGGCGTGTTGCGCACCACGGTGACGTAGATCGACGCGACAATTCGCAGTGCCTTGTAACGTGACAGCAGCGCAAATGCATTTGCCAACCCGATCACACAGCCGATGGCGATCGAGATCAGGGCCAGTTCCAGCCCCAGGCCCAACCCCGCCAGCAAGCTGGGAAAGTCGCGCCATACGGCATCAAAATTCAATTGATAATTCATGCTTGCCCGTACCTGGCAGGGAAAGCCCGATGGCCTGCCCTGCCCTTGAAGGTCAGAGTGGACTTATTTGTATTCCATCGGGAAACCGATTGCAGGCACAGGCAGATCGACACCAAACCATTGCTTGAACGAGGCGGCGTAAGCCGGGAACTCGACACCGGTCATGGCTTCATGCAAGGCGGTGTTGACGAAGTTCAACCAGTCCTGATCGCCACGTTTGACGGCACAAGCGTAGGTTTGCGGGCTCCAGGCAAAAGCCGGCGAGCGGTAGCGGCCAGGGTTCTGAACCATCAGGTACTTCACTGAAGACTGGTCGGTGGCGGCCGTGTCGGCGCGCCCCGAGTTGATCGCCTGGTACATCAGGTCGACGCTGTCGTACTGATCGACCTTGGCTTTGGGCAGCGCCTGATGCACCAGCTCTTCGGCATATACGTTTTGCAGCACGGCAACGGTCACTCCGTCGCCCGCGGCTTTAAGGTCGTCAATCTCCTTGTATTTGCTGTTGGCAGGCAGCAACAACGCTACGCCTTCGCGGTAGTACGGCAAGGTGAACGCCACCTGCTGTGCACGACTGGCGGTAACGGTGATGAACTGGCAACTGATGTCGACCTTGTCAGTCAGCAAGTTGGGAATTCGCGCATCCGATGACTGCACCACAAACTCGACCTTGCTCGGGTCATTGAACAGGCCCTTGGCGATGATCCTGCCGATGTCGATATCGAAACCCTGCAACTTGCCGTCCGCTCCCTGAAAATGCCACGGGGCATTGGTACTGCCTGTACCCACCACCAGACTGCCACGTTTCAATACTGCATCCAGCTTGCTGCCTTCGGCGGCCTGAGCCGCGTTGGCCAGCGTGAATGAGGCTGCAAGGACAAATGCACAAGCTTTCACAAAAGAAGGTCCGCGATGCATGACATAGACTCCGCCGAAGTATTTTTATTCCGCTATAGCGGACAATTGTATGTAACAACGGAATAGACAGCAGAAAGTGTGCCATACGAGGCCTGCGAAAAACACCGCATAAAAATCTCGAGGCAAATCAAAAGGCTGGAGACGAAGGAATTGATGGCTGGGTGATATTACGACTTGAGGGCACCGCTACCTTTTGTCACAAATGAGTGGTAAGGCCCCACTCTTGTGCGCGCGCCGCGGTCGAGTACGCAGTACTGGTGCAGGCGCAACGGTCGCGCCGCAGTGAGGACAGGTGCAAAACGCTGGAACTGCCTGCCAATGCGGGAGCATTGGCAAGAAAGTCAGTCCGGTTGAGGCATGACGAACAGCATCATTCAGAGGCAGGTAGCAATCGCAGCGGATCGCAAGGCGGCCTGGGTATCGCCCTGCGGAGCGTAGAACTCGACAGCAGTGGCAGGACCTTTGGCGTGTACGTCTGCGAAATACCTGGATTCAGTAGTGAAAACAGTGAAGCCGCCACCGGAAAGATCATGCAGGAACACATCTGACGATGTGCCAAACATCGCTTCGTTCTGCCAGGTCACCTGAATGCACTGGGCAACGGCGGCATCCTGCTTGGCACTCGACAGGACCTTGAATGGCCCTGCCGCACGTGCCGAGTTTGAAGGCGCTGCGCACCCGGCCAGAACCGTTGCCGCAATCACCGTTGCGCTCGTCAAAAACAGAAACTTCATGTCGTGCCTTCGCTGATAAAAAAGCCGATTCTAGCACTGCACGGGCCTGTTACCCCTCAGCCAATTGCTCTTCGTATTCCTTCACGTATTCACCAGCCAGGCTCTCTTTCTGCTTTTCATCAAGTAACTTGCCTGCCATCTGAAAGAACTTCTGCTCTTCTTCCTTCAAGTGGTGATGCACTTTTTCCGACAGCTTTTTCGCAGTCGCCAGCCAGGCCGGGCTGGACATCTCGGTTTCATCGAGCTCTTCCATCATCTCGTCCATTTCATGATGCTCGGAAATGGCATGGCGGCTGAGGTCCACGCCATTGTCGTGGGCCATCAGGGGAATATAGAAAAACCGTTCTTCGGCTGTCTCATGAGCTTGAAGCTCATCCTTGAGCTGTTTGTAGGCTTTCTCTCGTTCGACACTGTCGCCGCTGGTCTGGATCAGTGCGTCGGCGTAACCGCGCTGACGATCATGGCTTTCACGCAATGCTTCAAAGATATTCAAGGTCTTGTCTCCAGGTCGGCTTCCGGGAGCTGGAAGCATTGTGGACTAGACCCCTGGCGAAGATCAGCAGTTCCGAGAAATACTGGCAAATGACTACTGCGCGCTAACCACAGGCTCAGGCCAGCTCGAAAAGCACATCCTGAGCGCCTTCCCAAAGCGTCTTGACGCCCAGTTTGCGCAGGTTTTCCTTGCCTTGAGTAATGGTCAGAAAATGATTGCCGGCCAGTTGGCCCATCTTGCTGGCGAAACAGCACGAACCGTACGCCAGGATAATCTCGGTTTCGCTGTAACCGCCCGGATAGAACAGAATGTCGCCCACAGAAGGATGACTGGTCGCGTTCTCGAAACCGATCAACGTGCCATCCAGCTTCAATTGATAATCATCCAGTGGCACCCAGCAGCCCTCACCACTCCAGCGCACATGGATGAATTTCTGCCGATAAGGCAGCAGCTTGAGAAATGCTTCCACCGTTTGCGGCGCATCCGGATTGGCTTCGGCCAGAAACTCGTATCCGCCCGCGGTAATTTTGATGGTGGTCACTGCAAGGACTCCTTGAAGGCAACAATGCTCAGAATGGTGCGCAAGGATAAACGCGAGTCTTGTGAGGCGTCACGGAGTTCCGCTGCGCTCACAGGGAGGCAGGCAGCTGCAATCGTTAATCAAACAGAAGTCCGCGCCGGATCTGACCCGCCGAGCAGTTTGGCGAACAGCCGATTCTCATGTGTTTCGCCCTGAAACTCATAACGTGGCGAACCTTTTACTTCATAACCCTGACGCGGATAAAACCCCAACGCGCGCGGGTTGCCAACCCAGACAGTCGCCCACATCAACGCGGCCTTTCTGGCCGCAGCGCGCTGCTCGGCGGCTTCGAGTAACAGTCGCCCTGCTCCACATCCAGTGAAGCGTTCCTGCACATAGAGGCGTTGCAACTCGGCAGCCGTCAATACGCCGAGCATCGGGTGATCGACGCACAGCGTTACCTGAGCGAAGCCGATCAGATGCCCAAGAGATTCAGCCACGATAATGAGCGTTTCCGATGCGCCAAGCAGATGCGCAAACGCCTGCGGGGAAAATGCCTCGAGGGCTTCGCGCGCGATGGACTCACGGATGCCTTGCGTTGCGTAGGTGTCGAGAAAGACCTGCATGCCCAGCGCGCTCAGGCATATAGCGTCAGCGGGCACTGCTTCACGCAGGGCAATCGTCGATGGGAGAGGTTTGATTATCAAGCAGACAGGCCCCGGGGCAGGCAAAAAGACACGCGAATCATACCCGACACACGGCCTGGCCCGGCAACAAGGCCGGGGCAAGCCGTCAGCTCAATCTCAGCGACCGGTCATGAGCGATTGCAGACGAGCCTGAGCCTGCTGAGCGTTTTTGCCCTGATCGTTCAGCTCTTGCAGCAATTTGTTGAGTTCAGCCTGTACGACCGGGTCCTTGACGGTTATCGCCGAACCCGAGATATCGATTTGCGATTTGTGCGCGTCCACATAATCGGCAACCTTCAGGCCACTCGAAAACGTGCCCTTTATTTGCGGCAAGACTTCACGGAACGTGTTGGCGGGTACGCTCACCGTCCTGTCATACGCCTTGTCGTAAACGACTTTCAAGTCATCGGGCTGCTTGAGTTTGGCATGTGCCGCATCTGCCTTGCCCTGCTCGATGGTCAGCTTCTCACCGACTTCATCAAGACCTGTCTGCACGGCAGCCAGGTCTGCGCGACGTTGAATGACATCGCTTACCGAACGAAAGGATCCTTTCTGCATCAAGCCGGCGAGAGGCTGTACAGCGGTGTCCATACCCGCGCCGAAGTCGGAAATAACGGCATAGTGCGAGCTGTAGTCACCAAAGGCTTTCTTTTCGTCGTCCGTCAGTTTGGGAACGTGCACACCTGGCTTGTCGATAATTCGGGTTTGCAGGAACTGAGTGAACGCAGTGCGTTGCTCGGGCTCCTTATCCCCGCAGCCGGTCAGCAACAGGGGTAAAGCAACAGCCAGCAGCAAGACTGGACGGAAAAGGGACTTCATGTCAGGAACCTCCGGGTGATGAGAATGCGCGGTCATCGGCATGGCCTGACGAACGCGAGCGTGCTTATAGTCTCGTCATCACTTCATCTAGTTCCGCGGCGGATGAATTTTGCGACGCCTCATCACCAGAACGGCGCATGGAAAACCCGCTCCCCCTCGGCTATTTGAGTCAGCAAACGCAGGTACTTCAGAGTGTCGGCGCAACAGAATCAGCACTGCAAAAAGCTCGCCTGGCAGCCTTTTCAGGAAAGTTCATTAACATTTCTTCATGAGGTGAAACGTTTCAGCGACTAGTCTTCAGCGCACCGACAAAGTGAACAACAGGAGTCAATCACTATGTTTGCACACGAGGGCCTGGGCCTGATCCTTGTCTCCATCGTCTTTCTGCTCGGAGCGATTGCGATGTTCATTCACCCTTTCCACGCGCTGGGGAGCTGGTTCAGGAGGAAGCGGCAGGAACGGAAATCCGATTAGCTGTCAATAAATTCGCCACAACAAGGAGGCCCGGTGATAGCCGGGCCTTGCAGCCTCACCCTCTCCCGCCTCCCTCCCCTCGTACAGCGCGAAGCCTGTATGTATGCTCAGCAATATTGCACTAAGCGCATCTAGCGGCAGGTGCATTAACCGCGAGTTTGATACTGGCTATTTAGTATTAAATAATACTGCAGGTCGTGCATTACATCCTAAAAATCCTCTAACGCAAGAAAAAAATCTTCAAAAATTAATCACCAACCTGTGGCTTAATGTTTCCAGTTTGATACGCTACTGAAACTCTTTGATATTGAACTAATGGCCAGCAGCCAATAGCATTGCGCGCCAAATACCCTAACTAATTTGCCACTAGTGCTCATGAGGTAGTCATGACTAGTCAATCCATCAATGCGGCGGTTTATCTTCGAAAGTCAGCTGAAGATCACATTCCGAAGCCGATCCGCGTACTTGATTTCGGCAAATGCAGAGGCACCAGAAAAGGCCCGGTTCTGCTGATTGGTTCAGGTCAATCTGCCAGAAACTTTCCGATCCGAGACTTTTCGGACACCCCGATGATTACCATGAACGGGGCGTTCTCGATGTTTGCAGGAACGAACATCAAGCCATTGTTCTACGTGTGTACTGACCGGGACTTTCCCAACCAGCAGCCCGAGCTGTTCGCCGCGGCAATGCGCGAAAGCGAGAATGTCGGCCTGTGGGAAGACCAGTTCAACTCCGGCATTCCCAGGCCTTCCGGGCACGCCTATGCGCTGAAGAAATCACCGAGGTTGTCGACGGTTGCAGCGCTCTGTTCACGAGAAGATGCGCTGGTCAGAAAACTGTCTTTATGGAGTCATAGAAGCAGGGATATCGGCTTCAGCAAAAACCTGGAACTGGGCTTTTTCGACGCCCGCACGGTCATGTATCTCGCCTTGCAATTGTCCTATCACCTTGGTTTTGATAGCGTCTTTCTCGTAGGCTTTGATATGAATCAGTCTGCAGGCCGGTTCTATGAATCGTCGACAGACGTGTGCTCGCCTTGTGGACTGGACCAGCACTACGAATCAAGAATTCTCCCGTCACTGGAACTTATGTCGAAACAAGTAGTCGGGGATGATTTTCAGGTGTTCAATTTGTCCGACAGCTCGCGAGTTCCAGATGAAGTCATTCCCAGGTTGAGCATTGATGAAGCCCGACTTAAAGTAAGCGTCGCCCATTACAACGCCAGCCGAACGTAAACGACCTCCCTATCAGGCAACTTGACGACCCTGTCTATTTCTTCTGCGACTTCCGTTGAAATCGCACCTGCCTCTGCCCTGCGCAAACGCCTTGAGCAATGCTACCCGACAGGCACCTGAGCGAACCGCAACGCAGACAACTCGGCAATCCGGCACCGTCCACCATGTCACTGCCGCCCGACCTATGCGACAATGCGCGCCAATGTCTGGCATGAACCCCCACATTCATATCCCGGCAACGCGGCCATGGCAGGCTGCCGTTGCTGTAGACGTATGCCCGTTGGATCAGCTCATGCTCAGGCGGAGCAGGCTGAACAGCTCCGGTCGGGTCTAGAACCCGACACCCGCTGACACCAGCGCTCCCCAGTTATTGCCCAAGTTATTGATAGGTAAAGTAATTGATCTCCACAGCTAACATCACGATGCAGTTCGGCCCCAAACCCTTGTTCGAGAACGTCTCGGTCAAGTTTGGCGCCGGTAACCGTTACGGCCTGATTGGCGCGAACGGCTGCGGCAAATCCACCTTCATGAAAATCCTCGGTGGCGACCTTGAGCCTTCGGGCGGTCAGGTGATGCTGGAGCCGAACGTACGACTGGGTAAGCTGCGCCAGGATCAGTTCGCCTACGAAGAATTCACGGTGCTCGACACCGTGATCATGGGTCATGAAGAGCTGTGGAAGGTCAAGGCCGAGCGCGACCGCATCTACTCGCTGCCGGAAATGAGCGAAGACGACGGCATGGCCGTGGCAGAGCTGGAAACCGAGTTTGCGGAAATGGACGGCTACACTGCCGAGTCCCGTGCCGGCGAACTGCTGCTGGGCCTGGGTATCGGCATCGAGCAGCACAACGGCCCGATGAGCGAAGTGTCGCCCGGCTGGAAGCTGCGCGTTCTGCTGGCGCAGGCACTGTTCTCCGATCCGGAAGTGCTGCTGCTCGACGAACCAACCAACCACCTGGACATCAACACCATTCGCTGGCTGGAAAACATCCTCACCCAGCGCAACAGCCTGATGATCATCATCTCCCACGACCGTCACTTCCTGAACAGCGTGTGCACGCACATGGCCGACCTGGATTACGGCGAGTTGCGCCTGTTCCCGGGCAACTATGACGAGTACATGACCGTGGCGACCCAGTCCCGCGAGCAGTTGCTGTCCGACAACGCCAAGAAGAAAGCGCAGATCTCCGAGCTGCAATCGTTCGTCAGCCGCTTTTCGGCCAACGCATCGAAAGCCAAGCAGGCCACTTCCCGAGCCAAGGCGATCGACAAGATCCAGCTGGCCGAGGTCAAGCCGTCCAGCCGTGTCAGCCCGTTCATTCGTTTCGAACAGACCAAAAAGCTGCACCGTCAGGCAGTCATTGTCGATCGCATGGCCAAAGGCTTCGACGGCAAGACACTGTTCAAGGACTTCAGTTTCCAGGTCGAAGCCGGCGAGCGTGTCGCAATCATCGGTCCGAACGGCATCGGCAAGACCACCCTGCTGCGCACCCTGGTCAACGAGTTGCAACCCGATGCAGGCACGGTCAAGTGGACCGAAGCAGCAGAAATCGGTTACTACGCTCAGGACCACGCTCACGATTTCGAAGACGAATCTACCCTCTTCGACTGGATGGGCCAGTGGACGCAAGGCGGCGAGCAAATGGTACGTGGCACTCTGGGCCGCATGCTGTTCTCCAATGACGAGATCCTCAAGTCGGTCAAAGTGATTTCCGGTGGTGAACAGGGCCGCATGCTGTTCGGCAAGCTGATCCTGCAAAAACCGAACGTGCTGGTGATGGACGAACCGACCAACCACCTGGACATGGAATCCATCGAAGCGCTGAACCTTGCGCTGGAAAACTACCCGGGCACCCTGATTTTCGTCAGCCACGACCGCGAGTTCGTGTCCTCGCTGGCAACCCGCATCATCGAACTCAGCCCAAGCGGCGTGATCGACTTCAGCGGTACCTACGACGATTACCTGCGCAGCCAGGGCGTTTCGTTCTAAGCCTGTCAGGCTGCTACAGCAAAAAGCCCTGTCTTGTGACAGGGCTTTTTATTTTCAAAACCGCTACTGGCCCGGCTGGCTGAGCATTTCAATCCACAGCGCACCCTTGCCCGAGGGCGCTTCGCTGACCCGCTGCAAGGCACCGTTCGCCGCAATGGCGTAACTGCCGACCTTGTCGCTTTTCTCACCGCTCACCAGCAACCAGCGCCCATTGGGTGACACTGCGATGTTGCGTGGCTGTTTTTCCTGCACCGGATAGTTTTCGACAAACGTCACCTTGCCACTGGCAGGCTCGACCTTGAACACCGACACGCTGCTGGTAGTGCGCTCGCTGATAAACAGCAACCTGCCATTCGGCGCGAGGCGAATGTCTGCCGCCCAGATACGCGGGGTGGGGTCATCCTTGAGATCATTGTTGCGCGCATCGCGGGCCTGCCCCGGCGCCAGGTTCAAGCGTTTCGGGATACCGTCCGCCGTGCTTGTCTGCTTCAACGCACCGGTTTTCTGGTTAATCGCGAACGCAGTGACGGTGCCACTCATTTCGCCGACCACGTACAGAAATTTGCCATCGGACGAAAATGCCAAGTGGCGTGGGCCGGTATTCTCGGTAACAGCAACATAGCCCTCGCCAATGGGCACAAGCTTGCCGTCCTTTGGCTCCAGCCGGTATTGCAGAACACGATCAACACCAAGATTACCGGCGTATGCAAAACGGTTGCTCGGGTCGGTGCGCACCGAATGCGCATGCATGCCGGTCTTGTAGGTCTGGATACTGTCGCTTGGGCGGTGTTGCGCATCGATGGGCTGGACGCTGAGCAAATCGGCACCATACGACGCGCCGAACAGGAAGCGCCCGCTGCGATCGGTAGACAGGTAGGCCAGGCTCTCGGCCAATGGTGCCTGGCTCAGCGGCTTGAGATGCCCTGTTGCAGGCTCGATGCTGAAACTCAGCACTTGATAAGGCTTGGAACGCAGCGCCGCAAATAACGCTTTGCCGTCCGGTGAGATGGCCATCGGATTGACCTGATCTCCGGCTTTTGTCTGCTCGACCAGGCTGAGCGCGCCGCTCTGCTCATCCAGACGGTATTGAGATATCAGGCCGTCGGTGGGACTGGATATGTAAGCAAACGTGGCTGCCTGGGCAGGCAGGCCAAACGAACAACCGACTGCAGCGGCCAGCAACAGAATATTTCTCATGGCAAACCTTTTTATTATTGTGGTGTGATCAGTCATCCTATGACCATATCTGCAGAACAGCAACTGCCTGATAACCCGCCCATATAAAACCGTTAGCCTGCTTTCTTTTAGTCACAGTGCACGCCATGATGAGGCACTCCCACCGCCTGCCAGCGAAGAGCCCAATGCCTGCCGCACACTCCGGTTCCATGACGATTACCCTGCAAATCGTTTCCATCGTTTTCTACACATTCATCGCCTTCCTGTGCATCGGTCTGCCTATTGCGGTGCTACCCGGCTATGTTCACGACCAGTTGGGTTTCAGCCCGTTGATTGCCGGCCTGACCATTGCCTCGCAATACCTGGCAACGCTGCTGAGTCGACCTTTTGCCGGCCGGGCGACCGATACGCTGGGCAGCAAGCGCTCTATCGTGTTCGGACTGTGGGGCATCGTCATCAGTGGCAGCATGACGTTACTGGCAACGCTGCTTCAGGAGTTTGCCACGCTGAGCCTGTCGATTCTGATCGTTGCGCGACTGTTTCTCGGCGTTTCCCAAGGGCTTATCGGGGTTGGCACCATCAGTTGGTGCATCGGCAAGCTCGGATCGGAACACACGGCCCGATCAATTTCGTGGAACGGCATCGCGTCCTATGGTGCGATAGCCATTGGTGCACCGCTGGGCGTGGTAGTCATAGATACCGTGGGCTTCAACAGCCTGGGGGTCGCCTTGATGGTGATGGCCGGGCTGGCGCTGTGGCTGATCCACAACAAGCCATCGGTGCCGGTTGTAGCCGGTGAGCGCCTGCCCTATTGGTCAGTGTTCGGCCGTATCGCGCCTTATGGTCTGGGACTGACGCTGTCCTCTATCGGCTACGGCACGCTGACAACGTTCATCACCCTGTTTTATCTGAGCCGTGGCTGGGAAGGCGCGGCTTATTGCCTGAGCATGTTTGGCGTGTGCTTTATCCTCGCCCGCCTGCTGTTCATCGGCGCCATCAACCGGCTCGGCGGCTATAACGCGGCCATCGTCTGTATGGCAGTAGAGATCTGCGGGCTGTTGATGCTCTGGCTTTCACCGAGCAGCGGCATTGCTCTGGCAGGGGCCGGGCTGACCGGTGTGGGGCTGTCGCTGATCTACCCGGCGCTGGGCGTGGAAGCGATCAAAAGCGTGCCTACCCCCAGTCGAGGCGCAGGTCTGAGTGCCTACGCAGTGTTCTTCGATCTGGCCCTGGCAATTGCCGGCCCTGTAATGGGGGCTATCGCCCTGGGTCAGGGCTATGACTGGATCTTTTTTTACGCGGCGTTGCTGTCGGTATGCGCGCTGGCGCTGACAATCTGGTTATCACGCCGTACCGCTGACCAAACATATCCGGCATGAACACTACCTTTAGTGCATAAGTTTTTTGCTTGTAATTCCAATAGTTGGTAGCAAGTTTTTAAATCCCGCCACCGGTCGGTCAACTTCTTGACGCATCGGCCAGCGACCTCTTGACTTCGTACTGCGGGCCTTGAAAACAGGCCTGCAAAGCGA
The DNA here is from genome assembly GCF_020917325.1 of Pseudomonas savastanoi. Taxonomy (NCBI): domain Bacteria; kingdom Pseudomonadati; phylum Pseudomonadota; class Gammaproteobacteria; order Pseudomonadales; family Pseudomonadaceae; genus Pseudomonas; species Pseudomonas savastanoi. The sequence goes on along the minus strand of NZ_CP076652.1, from coordinate 2,775,174 downwards.
CCGTCGCCAGCCTTGGTGCGACGTCACTGAGCGTGGCAGTCTGGCGCCTTGATCCGTTTCGATTGCCTCCCTGCTGCCTGCCTGGCCGGGAGAGCTGTCATGAAAATTCGTTGTATTCATCTGTACCACACCCGTAATGTCCTGCCGGTCATGATGTTGGCCATTATCCCGTCCTGTGCACAGGGAGCCTGCGCACTTGGGGCCTCGGCATCGCCCGGCGTTCAAGTCTGCGACAGTGGCATCAGCGGTTCATTTATCGGCCTTAGCGGCGATCACATTCTGATATTTCCAACAGGCGGAACAGGCACGGTCTCCGGCGATATCAGCTACGGGGCAGGAGTCGACAACGTTGATATGCAGTCAGGCCGTATTCTGGGCAACGTCACTCAAGGTGCCGGGGTCGACTCATTCACGTTGTCGGCGGGCGAGATCAGCGGCAGCCTGAACCAGGGCGACGATCCCGACAACTTTTTCATGAGCGGCGGTACGCTGGGCTCGCTGGCTCAGGGCGACGGGCGAGATACCTTTCTGATGACCGGAGGCACCATCATTCGCGCGTTCGAGGACGGCGACGTCGCGGTGATGACCGGCGGCAGCATTGGCCGCGTCGACATGAAGCTGGACAACAATGTGTTCGAGATGTCCGGTGGCACAATCATCAACAACCTGGTAACCGGCTTTGGCAGGGATAGGATCACCCTCTCGGGCGGCTCTGTGGGCGGCAATGTCAGCGTCAGCGGAGGCGACGACCAGATCACCCTCAGCGGTGGCGATATACGCGGTGAAGTTCGCGCCAGCGCCGGTAATGACAGTTTCAACTGGCTGAACAGCGGCTACGCCCGCAGCAGTGTGTTGATGGCCGAAGGCGATGATACGGCGCGACTGTACAACCTGAGCGAATATTACCTGAGCGCCAATCCGTTGCTTGACGGCGGCCCTGGCAATGACGTGCTGACTTTCGACAACACTGTATCGTCGCAGCCGGGTCGCTATGCCAACTGGGAGACGGTCAACGTGAGTAACGGCTCGCAGCTGAATCTGGCCGGTAAGCTGGTCCTTGGTGACGGCGTGAGTAACACCGGCGTTCTGAACATTGACTCCACCAGTACGCTGATCTCGAACTCGGGCAGCATTGCGCCCTTCCACGCCGCATCCCTCGCTTCATTAGAGAATGCCGGAACGCTGGACGTGAGCGATGCAGGCCGCGCGCTCACTGGCACATTGACGGTGAACGGCAATTACACCGGCCACAACGGGCGGCTGCTGTTGCTCTCGGCACTGGGCGATGATGCATCCCCCAGCGACCGACTGGTGGTGGCACAGGGTCGTATCAGTGGTTCTACGCGCATGATCGTCAGCAATGCGGGTGGGCTGGGCGCCCTGACCCTTGGCAACGGCATTGAAGTGGTACAAGCCATCAACGGTGCAACCAGCGATAGCAGCGCCTTTTCGTTGCAAAATCCGCTGTCTGCAGGCGCTTATCAGTATTACCTGTTCAAGGGCGGCGCCACTGCCGGCTCTGAGAACAGCTGGTTCCTGCGCTCTGCAGTGATTGCGCCGCCAACGCCAGCGCCGCCCCCTGTCGAGCCCCTCCCCGAACCTGCACAGCCAACTCCCCAGCCGACACCTGAGCCGATTCCTGAACCTGTTCCCGAGCCGACACCAACACCGCAACCTGTGCCCGCCCCGCCCCCAAACCCTGAGCCCGCGCCGACCACCCCGGCACCGGTCCTCCCGGCAGCCACACTGCCAGTGCCCGCGATCGGAACACCGCCACTGCCGGACCCCGTTCGCGGAGCCGCGCCCATCGCGTTGTACCGCCCCGAGGTTGCCAACTATTCAGTGGCAGCGCCAAGCGCTGCGGTCCTGGCGCTGAGTTCACTGGGCACCTTTCATGAGCGCCAGGGTGATCAGGCGCTACTGACTGAATACGGCATGGCGCCTGCCGGATGGGCACGTGTGTTTGGCAGCGACCTCAGGCAACACTGGTCTGGAGACGTGAGCCCAGGCCTGGACGCTTCATTCAAGGGCTACCAGATCGGCCATGATCTGTATGCCTGGCACTTGGAAAACGGGCGGAGCCAGCGCGTCGGGCTGTTCGTCGCGCATAACCGTCTGGATGGCAAGGTGCAGGGTTTCTCTGAAGGTTTCAGAAACTACGAAACAGGGCACCTGAAACTGAGCGGGCAAAGCCTGGGGGCCTACTGGACGCTGACGACGCCCGGTGGCGGGTACGTTGACGCCGTAGCGATGGGCACTCGCCTGGACGGCCGCAGCCGCTCTGTCAGGGGCACAGGTGTCGACATTGAAGGCCATGTGATGAGCCTGTCTGCAGAGGCCGGGTATCCGCTGCCACTCTCACAGCGCTGGGTTGCAGAGCCTCAGCTACAGATCATCTACCAACGCATAGACCTTCAGGACCAGCATGACAGCATTGCCCATCTCGGATTCGACAGTCAGGCTTACACCACAGGGCGCATCGGCGTGCGTTTCAAGGGGCGCTATCAATTCAGTAGCGTACCGATAGAGCCTTATCTACGAGCCAACCTCTGGCACACCAAGGACGGCCATGACACGCTGACATTCGATCATGCAGAGCAGATAAGAACCGAGCATCGATCAACGACGGGCAGTATCGGCGCCGGGATGATAGCGACATTGAGCAGCAATGCCAGTCTGCACTGGAGCGCTGATTACCTTGGTGATCTGGGCGAACAAGGAACGGAGGGAGTAAACACCAGCCTGGGTTTCAGGCTGGTGTGGTAATGCGACCGTCAGCGCGGGGATGCGCCTTGGTCAGTCTTTCTTCGGTTTGAGGATAAGCACGGCAAGCGGCGGCAGGTTCAGTTTCAGTGAAGCCTCCATCCCATGTGCTGGCTCGTCTTCGGTGTTCACTTCCCCACCATTGCCCATGTTGGAACCTGCGTAGGTTTGCGCGTCGCTATTCAGCAACTCAGTCCATGCCCCTGATACGGGCGCGCCTACACGGTAATCCAGGCGCGGCACTGGCGTCATGTTGGCCACCACCAGCAGCGGCTCGCCATCATTGCTCCAGCGCAGGTAGGCAAACACGCTGTTGGCCTGGTCGTCGCCGATCAGCCACTGGAAGCCGGCTGGATCGGCATCGCGCTGGTGCAGCGCCTTTTCCTGGCGATAGAGGCGATTCAGATCGCCGACCAGATTCTTTACGCCAACGTGGTCGGCGTATTGCATCAAGTACCAGTCCAGTTGCTCGTCATGATTCCACTCGCGCCATTGGCCGAACTCACAGCCCATGAACAGCAGTTTCTTGCCAGGGTGCGTCCACATGAATGAAAGGTAGGCGCGCAGGTTGGCGAATTTCTGCCAGCGGTCGCCAGGCATTTTGTCGATCAGCGAATGTTTACCGTGTACCACTTCATCGTGGGAAATAGGCAATACGAAACGCTCGGACCACGCATACACCAGGCTGAAAGTCAGGGTGCCGTGGTGGTGCCTGCGATGTAACGGATCCTTCATCATGTACTGCAGCGAATCATGCATCCAGCCCATGTTCCACTTGTAGTTGAAGCCCAGCCCACCCTGCTGGGTCGGCTCGCTGACACCCGGCCACGCGGTCGACTCTTCCGCAATCACCATGGTCCCTGGGGCTTCCAGCGCAACTACGTCGTTCAAATGACGCAGAAAGTCGATTGCCTCGAGGTTTTCGCGTCCGCCAAAGCGATTCGGCACCCATTCGCCCGCTTTACGCGAATAGTCGCGGTACAGCATTGACGCCACCGCATCCACGCGCAGACCGTCGATGTGGTAATGCTTGAGCCAGTGCAACGCCGAAGCCAGCATGAAGCCATGAACTTCGGTGCGCCCCAGGTTGTAGATCAGCGTGTCCCAGTCTTGATGGAAGCCTTCCTTGGGATCGGCGTACTCATACAGCGCGGTGCCGTCGAACTGCGCCAGCCCGTGGGTATCGGTCGGGAAATGCGCAGGCACCCAGTCAAGAATCACGCCGATTTCAGCCCGATGGCAGGCGTCGACGAACGCAGCGAAATCTTCTGGCGAACCGTAACGGGCGGTCGGTGCAAACTGGGCCAGTAACTGATAGCCCCATGAGCCCCCGAACGGGTGCTCCATGATCGGCATCAGCTCGATGTGGGTGAAGCCCAGTTCCTTGACGTAGGGAATCAGTCGGTCAGCCAGCTCGCGCCAGTTGTACTGTCGCCATTGACCGTCCTCGTGCTGCTCCATCTGCCACGAACCTGCGTGCAGTTCGTAGATCGACAGCGGTGCGGCAACGTCGTGACGCCCTGTTCGTGATTGCAGCCACTCCTGGTCGTTCCACTCGAACTTCAGCGGCGCAGAGATTTTTGACGCCGTATCGGGCGGCAGCGTGGTGGCCAGTGCCATCGGGTCGCTTTTAAGCGGCAGAATCCCGTGGGCACCGAGTATCTCGTACTTGTAGACCTCACCAGGCTGCAGACGCGGGACGAAAATCTCCCATACGCCGGTCGGGTGACGCAGGCGCATCGGGTGACGACGACCATCCCAGCTGTTGAAACTGCCGACCACCGACACTCGGCGGGCATTCGGCGCCCAGACCGCAAAACGAACCCCGTCCACGCCATTGACGTTGGTCACTTGCGCGCCAAGGCAACTGCTCAGGTCGCGGTGGTTACCTTCGGCGAATAGATAAAGGTCCATCTCGCCCAACAGCGGGCCAAAACTGTAAGGGTCCTCGGTGATTTGTTCACCGCCAGCCCATTGGACCTTCAGAAGGTAAGGCTGGGGTTGCTCGAGATGACCGACGAAAAACCCCGGCACCTCGCTCATTTCCATCTCGCCCAGCTCGCGACCATCATCCTTGGCCAGCAGACGCACGCTCAACGCTGCGGGCAGATAGGCACGAACGTATTGCCCGCTGCCGCCATCACCGTGCGGACCCAGGATCGAGAAAGGATCACGGTGTTCAGCGCGGATCAGCGCATCGAGGTCCACAGCAGCGGGAATCGCGCGGCGGCCTGTGCCGGTTTTGTGAGGCGCATTCATATTGGCTCTCCATCAGACGGTTGCAGCAACCCACGCAAGCCTTGCAAGGGTACGGCCAACCAGGCTGGACGATTCTCGGCTTCGTAGATCACTTCATAAGCAGCTTTTTCAAGGGTGAACAATTCCAGTGCGGCGTCCTCCCCTTTTGCATCTTTCCAGGCATGGGCCATTCCGGTTGTTGCCGAACGGTAGCCTTTGATAAAGGCTTCCCGCGCCTGCGCCAGGTAGGTCTCGGCGACACGTTTGCGAGCACCGGCGGCTTCAGGCGAGGTATCAACGCTTTGCGCGCTGCGTACCGCCATGGCGGCAGCGTAGTCAAACGAGCGTAAAACACCGCTGACATCCTTGAACGGGCTGTGCTTGGCACGGCGTTCTTCAAGTGCGCGGGCCGGTTCACCCTCGAAATCGATCAGATAGGCATCGCCCTTGACCACCAGCACCTGGCCGAGGTGCAAGTCACCATGCACGCGAATGCGCAGGCCACCTGCCGAGCGCTTTGCCAGACCTTCGACGCGCTGACGAATCTGCTTGCGCTGGGCGAGCAAATCGCTGACCAGTTGCTGATCGTCCTGCTCGAGATCGCCCTTGCGCTGCTCAAGCAGTTGCAAGGCGCGCTCAAGCTGAGCATTGACGCTGGTTCCGGAGGCCTTGCTGTCCTGACTGCTGGTGACTTCAACAGCAAAGTCTGCGTTGTCGGTAGGCGACGCCAGAATCTGGTGCATCTCACCGAGACGCTGGCCAAGGCTGCGCGAAAAGTCCGCAAGCTCCAGCAACGCATTGTAATGCTGTTCCTGACCGGACACGCCATGCGCCAACTCATCGCGTACTGCGCGTTCCAGATTGTTCTGCGTCCACTCCCAAGCGTCACCCTGATTGCTCAGGTAGCCTTGGGCAATCATCAGCAGATTCGGTTTTCCGTCTTTGCCGACACGCACCAGCGAACCCAGCAACGGCGAGATATTCTTGAAGCCGGCATTGGTCAGGAAAGCACCCATTTCCAGCTCCGGGTGCGTCCCGGCACTGACTTTACGAATCAGTTTGAGCACCAGGCTGCCACCGACGACCACCGAGCTGTTCGACTGCTCGGCAGACAGGTAGCGCACTTCCGACTCTGCGGTGAGGGCGAGCGGTGCCAGCTGCGAACTCTGCTCGAAACGCAACTCGCCGTCGGCACAGGGGATGACCGTATCCGACTGCATGCCCTGAATCACTGCACGAATGAAGGTTTCCAGAGTAAACGCATCGGTGATCAGCCCGACATCACGATTACGCCGCACTCTGGCAAGTGCCAGTTGCTGTGGCAATGCACTGCTGATGTCGTCTTCGGCGAGCAAGCCGAATGGCAGCTGATAGCGATCGGTCTGGCCATCTGCAGTCACTTCTATTTCGCTGAGCAACACAGGGTGCGCCTCATCGCCGAAACGCACCGCATACGCGATATTGACCTGCTCTATGTCCTTGCCCTTGCCTGCGAACCAGCGGCGTTTTGGCAAATAAACAGCCAGTGACGTTTTTTCCATGGTGCTGCGCAGCGGCTCTTCGAGCAACTCCTCAAGGCGCTTCTTGAGCACCAGGGTCGGGAAGTCCGGCATGCTCTGCGCGGGTTCAACGTGCCAACTGGGCATTTGATTCTCCGAAGCCAGTAAAAACCAGTAAAAACCATACGGCGGGAGCGTCAGCAAATAGCTTAACTGCCCGATAGGCGGAAATGCGCTGCCACCGAGCATTTCCACCGGCACTGTGCCTGCGTAAGCCGACAGCTCAAGCTCTGCAGCCTGGGCGGCGCTGGAAACGTTGGCAACACACAACACCACTTCGCTGTGACCATCGGGTGCCGTGTACTCGCGGGTATACGCAAGAATGCGGCGGTTCGACGGCGAGAGCATTTTCAGCGTGCCACGCCCGAATGCCTTCTGCTGTTTGCGCACCGCCAGCATGCGTCGATTCCAGTTCAGCAGCGAGTGCGGGTCACGCTCCTGAATTTCGACGTTGACCGACTGAAAGCCGTACATCGGGTCCATGATAGGCGGCAATACCAGGCTGGCCGGGTCGGCACGCGAGAAGCCGCCGTTACGGTCGATCGACCACTGCATCGGCGTACGCACACCATCCCGGTCGCCTAGATAGATGTTGTCGCCCATGCCGATCTCATCACCGTAATACAACGTCGGCGTGCCGGGCATCGACAACAGCATGCTGTTCAAAAGTTCGACCCGGCGGCGGTCCCGATCAACCAGTGGTGCCAGGCGTCGACGAATACCCAGGTTGATCCGCGCGCGGCGGTCAGCGGCATAGTAATTCCATAGGTAATCACGCTCACGATCCGTCACCATTTCCAGGGTCAGTTCGTCGTGGTTGCGGAGGAAAATCGCCCACTGGCAATTCTCCGGAATTTCCGGTGTCTGGCGCAGAATATCGGTGATCGGAAAACGGTCTTCCTGCGCCAGCGCCATGTACATGCGCGGCATCAGCGGAAAGTGAAACGCCATGTGACATTCGTCGCCATCCGGCCCCTTGCTGTCGCCGAAATACAGCTGGGTGTCTTCCGGCCACTGATTGGCCTCGGCCAGCAGCATGCGGTCCGGGTAGTTCGCATCGATCTCGGCGCGAATACGCTTGAGCACCTGATGGGTTTCCGGAAGGTTCTCGTTATTGGTGCCGTCGCGTTCGATCAGGTACGGGATAGCGTCCAGACGCAAGCCGTCGATGCCCAGATCAAGCCAGAAGCGCATGACTTCAAGCACTGCATCCAGTACCTGCGGGTTATCAAAGTTCAAATCCGGCTGGTGGGAGTAAAAACGGTGCCAGAAGTATTGACCGGCGACCGGGTCCCAAGTCCAGTTAGACGTTTCTGTGTCGAGAAAAATGATCCGCGTGCCGTCGTATTTCTGGTCGGTATCCGACCAGACATAGAAATCCCGTGCCTTGGAGCCGGGCTTGGCATGACGCGCTTTCTGAAACCACGGGTGCTGGTCGGACGTATGGTTGATAACCAGCTCACTGATCACCCGCAGGCCACGCTTGTGCGCCTGAGCGATGAAGCGCTTGGCATCGGCCATGGTGCCGTAATCGCTGTGCACATCGCGGTATTCGGAAATATCGTAACCATCGTCCCGGCGCGGCGACGGGTAGAACGGCAACAACCAGATGGTGTTGACCCCCAGCGCGGCAATGTAGTCGAGCTTTTCTATCAAGCCCGCGAAATCGCCGATCCCGTCGTTATTGGAATCGAAGAACGATTTCACATGAACCTGATAAATCACCGCATCCTTGTACCAGAGCGGGTCTTTGATGAATGTCGCGTCACCGGGCTTCTTGGCCATTACTGACTCCTTGGGAGTGTTATTGCGCAGCCTGGATACGCCAGATTCCAAACGGTTGTGATGGATCAAGACGCGTGTGCTGATACTTGCCGTACCAGGTCCAGCGGTGTCCAGTCATCAGGTCTTCACCCGACGTCGCCGCATCATCCGACAGGCCCATTTCCCACAGCGGCAGCTCGAAATCTGCTTCCTGTGCGTTGAAGGGGTCAAGGTTGACGGCAATCAGAATGAAGTTGCTGCCATCCGCTGAACGCTTGCCGAAGTACAGAATGTTGTCATTCCACGCGTTATACAGTTTCAAGCCCAAGTGGGTTTGCAGCGCGGGGTTCTGCCTGCGAATGCGGTTAAGCTGGGCGATCTCGGCAATGATGTTGCCCGGTGCGGCATAGTCCCGAACGCGAATCTCGTACTTTTCCGAGTCCAGATACTCTTCCTTGCCGGGAATCGGTGCCGCTTCACACAACTCAAACCCCGAATACATGCCCCACAGCCCGGAGCCCATGGTGGCCAGCGCTGCACGGATCAGAAATCCAGGACGGCCGGACTCGTGCAGGAAGCGCGGGTTGATATCAGGTGTGTTGACGAAAAAGTTCGGGCGATAGCAGTCACGCCAAGGCACTTCGTTGAGCTGGGTGAAATACTCGGACAGCTCCGCCTTGGTGTTGCGCCAGGTGAAATACGTGTAACTCTGGCTGTAACCGACCTTGCCCAGCCGCGCCATCATGGCAGGCTTGGTGAACGCTTCGGCAAGGAACATGACCTCAGGGTGCTGATTGCGCACCTCGCCGATCATCCACTGCCAGAAAGGCAGCGGCTTGGTGTGCGGATTATCGACGCGGAAAATCTTCACGCCTTCATTCACCCAGCCCAGAACGATGTCACGCAATTCCAGCCATAGACCAGGAATGGCATCAGGCGCGTAGAAATCGACGTTAACGATGTCCTGATACTTCTTCGGCGGGTTTTCCGCATAGCGGATCGTGCCGTCCGGACGCCATGAGAACCAGCCCGGATGCTGCTTGAGCCAAGGGTGGTCCTGCGAACATTGAATGGCGAAGTCCAGTGCGATTTCCAGCCCGTGATCGGCCGCAGCCTTCACCAGGTTACGGAAGTCTTCAAGGCTGCCCAACTGCGGGTGAATGGCTTCATGGCCGCCATCCTCGCTGCCAATTGCGTACGGGCTGCCCGGATCATCCGGCCCTGCGGTCAGAGAGTTGTTCGGCCCCTTGCGATGGGCACGGCCGATAGGGTGAATCGGCGGGAAGTACAACACGTCGAAACCCATGTCGCGGATGATCGGCAGACGCGAATGGACATCGTTGAAGGTGCCGTGGCGCGCAGGGTCATCAGTGATCGAGCGAGGAAACAGCTCGTACCAGCTGGCGAACTGCGCCAGCTCACGCTCGACATCCAGCGGAAATTCAACGCTACGACTCAGGAAGGCCTGATTATCAGCCAACTTCATCAGGTTTGCGGTTTCGCTGTGCAACAGCAACGCGACTTTCTCGTCTTTATCGCCCTGCTCCAGCTGACCTAGCAGGCTTTCAATCTGCTGGCGCTGCTCGTGCTGGCTGCGTTCAGCGGCATGCACCAGATGAATGCGCCCTTCTTCCAGTTCCAGGTCGACAGGCACGCCAGCGCCGAACTTCTTGTCCAGTTCATAGCGATAGCTGCCGAACTGATCGATCCAGGCTTCAAGGCGAAACACATAGCGGCTGACCGAAGTCGGGGTGAACTCACCGACCCAGCTGTCATTGCCCAGTTCGTGCATTGGCGCGCTGTGCCAAGTGTCTTCATCGGCGGCGCGCCAGCGGATATTGACCGCCATCTTGTCGTGCCCGTCGGCGTAGACCTTGCTGGTAACGGTGACCGGTTGCCCGATGATCGCCTTGGCCGCAAACAGGCCACCGTCGATCACTGGCAGCGTGTCTTCGATCACGATGCGGGGCAATTGCAGCGCCTGGGTCAGTGACAAGGGTTGGGTTGGGTGCGGTACATCGGTGGCCAGGGAATCCGGACCGTATGGCTGTTCACTCATCGAGCATCACTCCTCACGCCCCAGGGACGCTCCTGTGCATTCCATGCAATGGAAAAATTGACGGTATGGCAGCGGAAAATCGCAACATGCAGAAGACTCGTCGAATTCAGCTGCCTAGGTTCCGAGCGGTCAACGAAGGTAAAGTTCAAAGGTTTTGAGGTTGTCAGGCGGGCGCATTGAACATGAGCCAAACGCAGGGCAGAAGAATCGGGCAAGGGTTATCCGGTTCAAATCAATTGAATCATCAATCAGGCCGGGGGGTCGTAAAAAGGGTCAACAAGGAGGCTGCAACCATGACTCTACCCAATCCAGTAGAAGTACCTGATCCAAACATCGACGACCCTGTTCTGCCCGAGCCCGTACCCGAACAGGAGCCACCGCCCTCAACGCCGCCACCCAATCAAACGCCGGTAGTCGATCCGCCCGCCAATGCGCCACCTGTAACGGTGTGACGAATCAGTAAGCGGTGTCTGAAGGCGGTTGCCAGATCATGCACGCCTTCAGCGCCCGCCCGCCAGATCGATGAACGTTCCAGTGGCATACGACGCGTTGTCCGACAGCAACCAGAGAATGGCCTCGGCCACTTCTTCCGCAGTACCGCCACGGCCCATTGGCAGTGCGCCCTCGAGTTTGCTGACGCGGAACGGATCGCCGCTCAGGGCGTGAAAGTCGGTGAAGATGAACCCTGGCCGCACCGCGTTGACGCGAATATTCTCCCCGGCCACTTCCCTGGAAAGACCGATGGTGAACGTGTCCAGCGCGCCTTTCGAAGCTGCGTAGTCCACATATTCGCCTGCCGAGCCGAGACGGGCCGCGAGCGAGGATACGTTGACGATGCTGCCACCGTGCCCGCCGTGACTCGGCAGCATGCGTAACAAGGCATGTTTGCTGCACAGCATCGGCCCGACGACGTTAGTCATCATCATTTTGAGCATGCGGAATTCGGACATGTCTTCGACTCTTGAAGCCTGAGCGAGCGTGCCTGCATTGTTGACCAGATGAGTAACGCGACCGAGTTCCGAATCGACTCTGGCGAACAGGCGCATGATCTCGTCTTCGTTGCTGACGTCCGCCTGCAAGGTGATCGCCTGAGCACCCAGAGCCCTGACCTGCACTGCCGTCTTTTCGGCTGCGGCATGATCAGACAGATAATTGATACAGATCCGATAGCCCTGTACAGCGGCCAGACGCGCAGTGGCTGCGCCGATTCCGCGCGAGCCACCGGTAATAACGAGGACTTTTTCCATGATTTTTCTCAGAAGCCAGCATCAAGGCGCAGCTAACACCCGCAGGTTAGCCAAACGGTTCTGATCGTGCCAGCCTTTGCCGTCCAGCGCCATCCATGCGCTTCAGAAAGCCGGTTGCCCAACATCGGGCACGTCAACTGCCGCTTTCGCTTCGGCGGCACGGATTTCGTCGAGAAATTGCTCGGCCGGCAAAGGATAACCGAGCAGAAAGCCTTGCAGGGAGTGGCATCCCAAGTGAGTCAGGAAGCGCTTCTGAACCGCGGTTTCCACGCCTTCGGCGACAATCCGCAGGTTCAACGCCTGCCCCACCGCAACGATGGCCGACACGATGGCGGCATCGTCGGTGTCATGCTCCAGGTCACGCACGAAACCTCGATCAATCTTGATTTCATTGGCGGGCAGGCGCTTCAGGTACATCAGGCTGGAGTAACCGGTGCCAAAATCGTCAATCGATAGATCCACACCCATTTCCGACAGCCTCTGCAACACCGCCAGGCTGGCATCGGCGTCATGCATGGCCGTAGTCTCGGTGATTTCCAGGGTCAGGCAGTTGGCCGGGAGCTGATGCCTGGCCAGCGTATCCGCCACCGCAGTGACCAGCCCCGCATGGCAGAACTGCAGCGCTGACAGGTTTACCGCAATGCGCCAGTGCGCGTAGCCCTGGGTGTACCACTCACGCATCTGTCGGCAAGCCTCGTCCAGTACCCACTCGCCGATCTGAATGATCAGGCCGGTTTTCTCTGCCATGGCGATGAACTGGTCGGGGCCCATTACGCCTTGTTCCGGATGGTTCCAGCGCAATAGCGCTTCTGCGCCAAGGGGCAGTCCGGTCAAGGCGTCGAACTTGGGCTGGTAATAGATACAGAACTGCCTGTGTTTGATCGCCTTGCGCAAGTCCTGAGACATCTGCAACTGATTGCGTGCGTTGCTGTTCATCGATGCATCGAAAAAGCTGTAGCCGTTCTTGCCGGCCGCTTTGGTGTGATACATGGCGGCATCGGCGTTGATCAGAAGTTCGTGCTGGGTATTGCCATTGCCGGGGTACATGCAGATGCCGATACTCAGCGAAATCTGCAATTGATGCTCGCCGATGGTAAACGGATTGCCTATTTCATTGACCTGGCGTGTTGCGACAGCCAACGCATCCTGCGGGTCATGCAGCTCGACCAGCAGCACGAACTCATCACCACCGATCCTTGCCAGCGTGTCGTGCCGGTGCAGGTTGTGACGAAGACGCAGAGCGACCTGCCGCAACAGCAAGTCCCCGGTATGGTGGCCGAACGCATCATTCACCGGTTTGAAACCATCAAGGTCCATGAACATCAACGCAAAGCAACCGCCGCTCTCGCTGACTTTCTTCATCGCCTGCTCGATGCGATCCGTCAACAACACACGGTTCGGCAGCCCGGTGAGGTTGTCATGCAGAGCCAGGTGAGTAAGCTCCTGATTGGCTTCAGTCAGGGAATTGGCCAGGACGGCGGTACGTGTCTCGAGGTGGGAGTCGAGAATACAACTGAGCAGCGCGATCCCCAGTATCGAAAGACTGGCGACCAGAACAATTCGGTCCAGTCCATTGCTGCTCAACCCCTCGGGCAACGCACCACAAAAGCTGCCATCGGCAAAGGTGGCCGCCGCCATCCCGGTGTAATGCATACCGATAATGGCCATACCCAGCAGAATTGCCGCTACTGCGCGCATCAGGTATACCCTGGGCCGTTGCTGGCGAAGACGAAACGCTATCCATAACGCCGCCGCAGAGGCAGCAATGCTGATAGCCAGGGAAAGCGCGAACAACCAGGGCGTGTATTCGATGCCGGGTTGCATGCGCATTGCCGCCATGCCGGTGTAATGCATGGCGCTGATGCCAAGCCCCAGCAACAATCCACCCAGGCCAATCTGTGCGGCGGATAACAGCGGCCGGGCGGCCAGCCACAGCGCGAAACCGGAAGACAGTATTGCGATCAGCAAGGACAACAGCGCCAGCGGCACATCATAGCCAACGTCGATAGGCAGGACGAATGCCAGCATACCGATGAAGTGCGTCGACCAACTGCCAACGCCCATTGCGAATGCGCCGCCCGCAATCCATACATAAACGGCGCGGCCCCTGGCCGAAATAATACGGCCAACCAGATCGAGAGCAGTGTACGCAGCAACAATTGCGACGAGAACGGAGACCACGACGAGCGACGGGGTATAGCTGCCAATCAACATAAACGCACCTGGAGCCCAATGAGCGCGTCCATGCCGATACTGCGGGGGATGATTGTACGCAATCGCTGCCAAATGTCGCGGTATCTGGTCGAAAAGATGGCAACTAGCTATTAATTTTTCATTTATCACGAACAGTTCAAGAAAAACCGCCTTTGCCCCGTGAAGCACTTACTCCCTGAGGGTTAAACCCGTTTCAGCATTCCAGCCGCCACCCAATGCGGCAATCAGCTGGACGCTGGCAATCAAGCGACTTTGCAGGACGTTCAGCACGCTGCGTTCATTGCTCAAAGCAGTGGCCTGTACGTTGACGACGTCAAGATAGCCGATCAGCCCGGCCTTGTACTGGTTGTTGGTCAGGCGCAGCGAGTCACGCGCCGACACCAGCGCTTCCTGGCGCACGGCGGCCTCCTGCTCATAGACCTTGAGCTGAACCAGGTAATTTTCGACTTCCTGAAAACCATTCAAGACGGTCTGCCGGTACTGGGCGACGGTCTGGTCATACACGGCCTCGGTACGATCGACCTCCGCCGTCCGCCTGCCACCGTCGAACAACGTCAGCGCCAGTTGCGGCCCTACCGACCAGAAGCGGTTGGGCAGGCTGATCCAGTTGGCGAACGTACTGCTACTGTAACCGCCGCTCATGCTCAGCGTGAAGTCTGGGTAGTAAGCGGCCTTTGCGACGCCGATGTTGGCATTGGCGCCCATCACCGAGCGTTCGGCTGCGGCGATGTCCGGTCGGCGTTCAAGCAACTGGGACGGCAGCCCTGGCGGGATCTGCGGCAATTGCGGAATCGAAGTGCTGGCCGGCAGATTGAAGTCTGCGGGCGCCATGCCCATCAGCACGGCAATGGCATTCTCGAATTGCGCACGCTGCCAGGCCAGATCGATCAGGTCGGCCTGAGTGCTTTTCAACTGTGTCTGCGCCTGGGCGACAGCGTCACTTCCTGAAATACCGGCACGGTATTGATTCTGGGTGAGGGTCAGAGAGCGCTGATAGGTGTCCACAGTGGATTCCAGCAGGCGTTTCTGTTCGTCAATGACCCGCAATTGCAGATAATTCTGCACCAGCTCCGATTGCAGGCTAAGGCGCATCGCTGCCAGGTCCGCAAGACTTGCCTGCGCACTGGCGGTGTCAGCCTCCAGCCCGCGACGCAATTTGCCCCATACATCGGCTTCCCAACTGACGCCCAGCTGCGCGTTGTAACTGTTGCGAATTCCCGAGGCGCTGGTATTCGTACCGGTATTCGATGTACCTGTGCCCTGCCCCGAGCGGGTCTTGCCGGTGGTCAGGTCCAGTGTCGGCAGAAATGCGCCTCTGGAGCTGCGCACCAGTGCTTGTGCCTGCCGGTACTGCGCATCGTACTGGGCGACGGTCTGGTTGGAGGTATTGAGCCGTTCGACCAGCGCATTCAGTTGCGGATCCCTGTACACCTCCCACCACGCACCTTTGGCCATCGCATCACTGGGTGTAGCTGCACGCCAGCCTTCAGCGGCCTTGAACTGCGCAGGCGCGGCCATCGACGGTTTCTGGTAATCCGGACCGACAGCGCAAGCGCTGAGCAGCACAACGCAGAGCCCCAGCGCGAGTGGACGAATCAGCCCTGTCGGGCGGGATATAAAGGCCAGGCGTTCGGTCATAGCGGGGTTTCCAGAGCAGCATCGGTACGCACGCCACGCCATTTATTGTAACGATGGCGCAGACGGTCGAGATAAAGGTAAACCACCGGGGTGGTGTAGAGGGTCAGGATCTGGCTGAAGATCAGCCCACCAATAATGGTCAGGCCCAGCGGCTTGCGCATTTCAGCGCCCTCCGCGGTACTCAGCAGCAACGGCAATGCACCCAGAATGGCGGCCATCGTGGTCATCAGAATGGGGCGCAGGCGTTGCAGGCATGCACTGCGTATCGAATCTTGCGGCGTCATTCCCTGATCACGTTCAAGGTGCAGGGCCAGGTCGATCATCATGATTGCGTTCTTCTTCACCACGCCAATCAGCAGGAACAGCCCCAACAGGGAGATCAGGCTGAATTCGCTGCCCAGCACGTAGATCGTCAGCAATGCGCCCACACCGGCCGATGGCAGCGTCGAGAGGATCGTCAATGGATGGATGTAGCTTTCATAAAGAATCCCCAGCACCAGATACACCGCCAGCAACGCACCGAGAATCATCCAGGGCTGGCTTTTCTGGGTCGAGGCGAAGGCGTTGGCGGTCCCGGCCATCTTGGAAATGATGTCGGACGGCAGCCCGATGGCGGCAATTGCGCGCTCGATAGCCACCGTCGCCTTGTCAAGGCTGGCGCCTTCGGCCAGGTCAAAGGAAATGTTTTCAGCAGCGAACTGACCGTCATGCGAAACCCGATCGTTCGCCAGACTGCGCTCGTAATGAGCGATGCTCGACAGCGGTACGCGCTGCCCGTCGGCAGTAATCACCTGAACCTGCTCCAGCGTCACCGGGTCCTGGGCGTATTTGGGATTGACCTCCATGACCACCTTGTACTGGTTGAGGCTGTCATAAATCGTCGAGACCTGACGCTGGCTGTAGGCGTTGTTGAGCACCGCCGTGACCATGTTCATATCGATGCCCAGCCGTTTGGCCGTATCGCGATTGACCACCAGGGTCACTTGCTGCGCCCCACGCCCTTCCCTGGCGTCAATGGCCGTCAGCTCCGGAATCGATTTGAGCGCCGCAACGATCTTCGGATACCACAGCCGCAGGCTGCTCAGGTCTGCACTTTGCACAATGTACTGATACTGCGAACTGGTCTGCTCGCGACCACCACCCAGTTGCAGGTCCTGATCAGGCGCCAGGAACAGCCTGCCGCCGGGCACATGCGGCATATTCTTGCGCAGGCGCTCGACCACTTTTTCGGCAGACAGCTTGCGCTCGGTAATCGGCTTGAGGCGTACGATCATGAAGGCGTTATTGGTGCCACCGCTGCCGCCGATAAAACCGGCAACGCTCTCCACCGCCGGGTCTGCCAGAATCGAACGGCGGAAGATTTCCATTTTCGGCTGCATGACCGAGAACGAAAGACCGTCGTCACCGCGTACAAACCCCATCAGTTGCCCGGTGTCCTGCTGTGGTAGAAAAGTCTTGGGCACCACCACATACAGCGCGACATTCACCACAACGGTAATCAGCAGGCTGAGCAGTGTCAGCCTGCGATGCCGCATGACCCAGCCGAGCGAGCGGTCATAGCCGGCGACCATGCGGTCGTTGACCCGCTCGCTCCAGCGCTGAAAGGCATTGTCCTTGCCAGGCTCGTGGGGTTTCAGCCAGCGCGCGCACAACATCGGCGTCAGGCTCAGGGACACGATCAGCGAGACGACGATTGCCACCGACAAGGTAATGGAAAACTCGCGAAACAGACTTTCGACCAGCCCGCCCATGAACAGAATGGAAATGAACACCGCCACCAGCGAGACGTTCATCGACAGCAAGGTGAAACCCACCTCTTTGGCACCCAGAAATGCCGCCTTCATCGGGTCGAGACCGTTGTGAATGTGCCGGGAAATGTTTTCCAGCACCACGATTGCATCGTCCACTACCAGCCCGGTGGCGAGGATCAAGGCCATCAACGACAGATTGTTCAGGGAAAAACCTAACAGGTGCATGATCGCAAAGGTGCCCACCAGCGATACCGGAACCGCCAGAGTGGGGATCAGCGATGCGCGAAAGCTGCCGAGAAACAGAAACACCACCATCACTACCAGAACCACGGCAATCAGCAGGGTCATCTCTGCCTCGTGCAGCGTCGCCTTGATCACCGGCGAGCGATCCATCGCGACATTGAGGCTTACGCTGGCGGGCAGCACAGCCCGCAGGGCTGGCAATTGCGCCTTGATCTGCGCCACGGTTTCAATGATGTTGGCGCCCGCCTGCCGGTTGACGACCAGTAACACCGCCCGGTCATTGTTATAAAACCCGCTGTTGTAGCGATCCTCCACGGCATCGCTGACTTTCGCGACGTCCTTGAGGCGCAAGGTCGCCCCGTCCTTGTAGCGAATGATCAGCGGCGCATAGTCCTTGGCGGTTTCCAGCTGGTCGTTGGCCTGCACCTGCCAGTTATGCAGGTCATCCTCCACAAAACCCTTGGGACGCCGTACGTTCGCACCGGTTATCGCGGTACGCACGTCGTCAAGCGATACGCCGTACTGGGAGAGCATCTGTGGCTCCAGCTCGATACGCACCGCTGGCAGCGAGCTGCCGCCGATCTGCACTTCGCCAACCCCGGAAACCTGCGACAGGCTCTGTGACAGGATGGTGGATGCCAGGTCGTAGAGCTGACCTTTCTCCAGCACCGTCGACGTCATCGACAACACCATGATCGGCGCCTGGGACGGATTGACCTTCTTGTAGGTCGGCATGCTGCGCATACCGCTGGGCAGCAGGTTGCGCGAAGCATTGATCGCCGCCTGCACTTCCCGCGCTGCGCCATTGATGTCGCGATTGAGATCGAACTGCAGAATGATCCGTGTCGTGCCCTGACTTGAATTGCTGGTCATGGTATTGACCCCGGCAATACTGCCCAGCGAACGCTCCAGCGGAGTGGCCACAGTGGAGGCCATCACCTCGGGGCTGGCACCCGCCAGACTGGCTGACACCACAATTACCGGGAAGTCCATGTTCGGCAATGGCGCGACCGGCAGCAAGCGGAAGCTGACCGCGCCCAGCAGCATGATCGCCAGGCTTAGCAATACGGTCGCGACCGGGCGACGGATAAACGGCGCTGACAGGTTCATGCGTCAGCCCGTTCCAGTCGGTCCGGGTCGGCAGGCCTGCGACTCCAGCGACGGCCAAGACGGTCGAAATACAGGTAGATGACCGGCGTGGTAAACAGCGTGAGTACCTGGCTGACCAGCAGACCACCGACCATCACCAGCCCCAGCGGTTGGCGCAACTCTGCGCCTGAGCCGCTGGCGAGCATCAGCGGAATGGCGCCGAACAATGCCGCCAGGGTGGTCATGAGAATCGGCCGGAAACGCAGCAGCGCCGCTTCGTAGATCGCCGTTTCCGGAGCAACACCCCGGTTGCGCTCCGCGTCGAGCGCGAAGTCGATCATCATGATCGCGTTCTTCTTGACGATGCCGATCAGCAAAATGATACCGATGATCGCGATCATCCCCAGGTCATTGCCGCTGATCAGCAAGGCCAGCAAGGCGCCCACTGCTGCCGACGGCAGTGTCGAGAGGATGGTGATCGGGTGGATATAACTCTCGTAGAGCACGCCCAGCACGATGTACATGGTCACTACAGCCGCCAGAATCAGCAGCAACGTGCTCGACAACGATGCCTGAAATGCCTCGGCAGCGCCCTGAAACTGGGTCTGCACACCAATCGGCATGCCGATGTCCTGCTCAACCTGCTCGATGACCTGCACCGCCTTGCCCAATGCGACGCCGGGCGCAAGGTTGAACGACATCATCACTGCCGGAAACTGCCCGAGGTGAGCGATGGCCAACTGTGCCTGACGCTGCTCGACGCGTGCCAGGCTCGACAGTTTTACCTGTGCGCCATCGGTGGTCTTGACGTGGATCTGCTCAAGTGCGGCTGGGCCGAGCTCACTGCCCGACGCGGCTTGCAGCACTACGCGGTACTGGCTGGCCTGGGTATAGATGGTGGAAATCTGTCGCTGACCGAATGCGTCATACAGCGCATCGGTAATATTCGCAACGGTGACCCCTACCCGACTGGCCGCATCACGATCGATGTTCAGATACACCTGCAGGCCCTTGTCCTGCAGGTCGCTGGCCACATCCGTCAACTCGGACCGTTTGCCGAGCGCCTTTACCAGCCTTTCGCTCCACAGCGTCAGCAGCTCGGCGTCGGGCGATGACATGCTGAACTGGTACTGAGTACGACTGACCCGGTCTTCAATGGTCAGGTCCTGCACCGGCTGCATGAACAGACGGATGTCCGAAAGCTTGTCTACCTCCGGCTGCAGGCGCTGGATCACCTCGGATGCGGTGAGGTCACGCTCTGTGTGGGGCTTGAGGTTGATCAGCAGACGCCCGCTGTTGAGCGTTGCGTTATCACCGTCAACACCAATGTAGGAGGACAGACTGACCACCGCAGGGTCCTTGAGAATGATGTCAGCCAGCGCCTGCTGACGCTGGCTCATGGCAGCAAAGGAGACCGACTGTGGCGCTTCCGAAATACCCTGGATCACGCCGGTGTCCTGCACCGGAAAAAAGCCCTTGGGCACAACGATGTACAGCAGCACAGTCAGTGCCAGAGTGACCAATGCCGCCAACAGGGTCAGTGGCTGATGCCTGAGCACCCAGCGCAACCCGCCCGCGTAGATATTGATCAGCCAGTCGATCCAGGCACCGCTGGCGCGATAGAAACGGCTCTGCTCTTCTTCCTTTGGCTCGCGCTTGAGCAGCCGCGCGCACATCATGGGCGTCAGGGTCAGCGATACCACCAGCGATATCAGGATGGCGACCGCCAGGGTGATCGCGAACTCGCGGAACAGTCGCCCGACCACGTCAGCCATGAACAACAGCGGGATCAGGACTGCAATCAGCGACAGGGTCAGGGAAATCAGGGTGAAACCGATCTGCTTCGCGCCCTTCAGGGCGGCCTGCAGAGGTGTTTCGCCCTCCTCGATATGCCGGGAGATGTTTTCCAGCATCACGATGGCGTCATCGACAACGAAACCGGTCGCGATGGTCATGGCCATCAGTGTCAGGTTGTTGACCGAGAAGCCCGCCAGGTACATGACGCCGAAGGTGCCTACCAGTGACAGCGGGACGGCGATGGAGGGAATGATCGTCGCGCTGAAGCGACGCAGGAACAGGAACGTGACCAGGACCACCAGAATGATCGCGATCAGCAACTCGTGCTGAACATCGGTTACCGACGCGCGAATCGTCTGTGTGCGGTCCGTCAGGACCACGACGTCGAGGCCGGCCGGAAGGTTCTCGGTGATTGACGGCAGTAATGTCTTGATCCGGTCGACCACCTCGATCACGTTGGCGCCCGGCTGACGCTGAATGTTCAGCAGCACCGCCTGACTCCGATTGGCCCAGGCCGCCAGGCGTTCGTTTTCCGCACCATCGACGATTTCGGCCACATCCTTCAGGCGAAGGGGGGCGCCATCCTTATAGGCCAGAATCAGGTTGGCGTACTCCTCGGGAGACTTCAGCTGATCGTTGGCATCGAGCATCGAAACCCGGGTCGGCCCATCGAAATTGCCCTTGGGCTGGTTGACGTTGGACGCGCCGATCAGGGTCCGCACATCAGACAGGTTCAGGCTGTTGGCGGCCAGCGCCTCCGGGTTGACCTTGATCCGCACAGCCTGACGCTGCCCGCCGGCAATGCTGACCATGCCGACGCCGCTGATCTGCGAGATTTTCTGCGCCATGCGTGTATCAACCAGATCATTGAGCTTGGGCAGCAGCATGGTTTTCGAGGTAATCGCCAGGGTCAGAACCGGCGTGTCTGCCGGGTTGACCTTGTTATAGACCGGCGGTGCCGGAAGATCGGTAGGCAGAAGGTTGGTGGCCGCGTTGATCGCCGCCTGCACCTGCTGCTCAGCCACATCCATGTTGATTTCGAGGCTGAAACGCAAGGTAATGACCGACGCGCCGCCCGAGCTGGTCGAGGCCATCTGGGTCAAACCAGGCATCTGCCCGAATTGACGCTCAAGAGGCGCAGTGACGGAGCTGGTCATGACCTGCGGGCTGGCACCGGGATACAGCGTCATCACACGAATGGTCGGATAGTCGACCTGAGGCAGCGCCGACACCGGCAGCAGTGTGTAAGCAATCAGACCTGCCAGGACGATTGCCAGCATACTGAGCGTGGTGGCAACCGGACGCAGGATGAACAGGCGCGACATGTTCATACGTTTGGTTTTTCCACCTTGCCGAGTGCTGCCGACTTGTCTGTCTTGCTGTCAGGCTTGCCCTGCAACTTCTGAACGGGACCCGCCGGTACATCCTTGCTGTCGTTGACGACCTCGACTTCAGCACCGTCGCGCAGACGGTCGGTGCCTTCGAGCACCACCCGTTCGCCGGCTGCCAGACCTTCGGTGATCACCGTCGATGTCTCGTCGCTCGGGCCGGTCTTCAACAGTTTGAGTTTGACCTTCTTGTCACCGTCCAGGACATAGACAAAGGTCCCGTCGGTGCCGAACTGAACGGCAGCCGTTGGCACCAGCGTCACCTGTTTCAACGTATCGGCGCGCAGACGCACATTGACGAACTGGTTGGGGAACAGGATCTCGTCACCGTTATCGAAACGGGCCTTGAACTTCAGTGTGCCGGTCGCCACGTCGATCTGGTTGTCGAGGCTGGCGAGTACACCGGAAGCCTGCATTTTCGTATCGCCACGGTCCCAGGCTTCGACGGGCAGCTTGTCGCCGGTGCGGTAGCGGGAAATGACCTTCGACAGGTCCTTTTCCGGGAGCGTGAAGGCGACCGAAATGGGCTGGGTCTGGGTAATCACCACCAGCGCCGTGGTGTCGTTGGCGGCAACCAGGTTGCCGACATCCAGCTGTTTGAGGCCGACACGACCGGCAATCGGCGCACGAATTCGTGTGAAGTCCAGGTTCAGCTTCGCGTCAGCCACGGCCGCCTGATTGGTCTTGATCGTGCCCTTGTACTGATTGACCAGCGACTCGGCAGTGTCGAGGGTCTGTTTGGCGATGCTGTCCTCGGCAAAAAGCCCACGGTAACGCTGTACGTCGAGCTGAGCATTCTTGAGCAGCGCCTGATTGGTGGCCAGCGTACCTTCGGCCTGCTGCAACGCCACCTGATAACTGCGCGGATCGATTTCCGCCAGCAGGTCACCCGCCTTGACCATCTGCCCTTCCTGGAAATAAAGCTTGACCAGCTCTCCCGCCACCCGGCTGCGCACATTGATGGTGTTCATCGCCGTTACCGTGCCAAGCGCCTTGTAGTAGATCGGGAAATCGCCTTCGGTTGCCGGGGCTACCCGCACCGGGACAGCGACAGCCGATGCACCGAAGCCAGGCCGCGCCATGCCACCTGCGCCATGCTTCTTGCTCTCGGCCCCTTTGCCGGGAGTGGAGGCAGGCCATAACCACCAGCACAGGGCAACAATGGCCAACAGGATCAACAAACTGATCAACCAGCGACGGGATTTACGAGAGCCAGACGATTGCATGAATAAATCAACCATTACAGGTGGGGGCTTCTTCAGAAGGCTGAACAATAAGCACAGATGCGTTACAAGCAAAGCGCCTTTACCAAGCGCTTACTTTCGATAAACGTATGACGCACAAACAAAAAAACGGCCTGAGCGGATTCAGGCCGTCGAAGTGTTGCGGAAAGTTACTTAAGCACAGCCAATGCAGCGTCGTAGTCGGGTTCGTTAGCGATCTCTGTTACCAGTTCGCTGTGCAGCACTTTGTCGTTTTCGTCCAGAACAACCACCGCACGAGCGGTCAGACCTTTCAGCGGGCCGTCTGCAATTGCAACGCCGTAATGCTCGCTGAAATCGGCAGCGCGGAAAGAAGACAGGTTCTTGACGTTTTCCAGACCTTCGGAGCCGCAGAAGCGGGACTGGGCAAACGGCAGGTCAGCAGAGATACACAGAACAACGGCATTGCTCAGCTCGTTTGCCTGGGCGTTGAATTTGCGTACCGACGTTGCACAGGTCGGTGTGTCGACGCTCGGAAAAATGTTCAGCACCTTGCGCTTGCCAGCGAAGTCAGCCAGGGTCTTGTCGGCAAGACCTTCACCCACCAGCGTGAAGGCAGGTGCCTTGCTGCCGACTTCAGGCAGCTTGCCATTGACTTGAACAGGGCCGCCTTTGAGGGTTACTTGAGCCATGAAACACATTCCTTTTTTGAGATGAATAAAAGAACCGGAAGTTAAACACGAAAGTGTGCCGTGTCCTATATAGGATATTTCCGAATTTTCTCAGGAAACCAGTCTGTCCCTGATATCTGGGTGGGCACATAATTCCACCAGCCAATCGACGAATACCCTGATGCGTCGTGACAACTGACGATGAGGTGGGTAAAGCACCGTCAACGCCAGCGGCGGCGGACGATGCAACCGCAGCACCTCGACCAGTATGCCGCTGCGCAACTGTGCGGCGACATGGTAACGCGGTACCTGTATCAGGCCGAAACCAGCCTCGCAAGCCGCTACATAACCGTCGGCACTGTTGACCGAAATAGAACAGGCCAACGCTTGATCGACCTCCACGCCACCGGCCATGAACTCCAGACCATAGCGCTTGCCCGTGCTGGTGGAGAAATATTCGATTACCTGATGTTGCGCGAGGTCCGGCAGATTCAGCGGCGTACCGTATCGCTGCAGGTAATCGCGACTGGCGCAAGTGATCTGGGTCAGGCTGCCCAGCGGCCTGGCGACCAGCGTTTCGTCCAATGCTGCTCCGGCGCGCAAGACACAGTCCACGCCCTCGCGGATCAGGTCGACCGGTCTGTCGCTCATGCCGATTTCCAGCCGGATCTGCGGGTAGCGCCGGGCAAATTCAGGCAACGCGGGTATCACGATCATGCGCCCCAGGCTCACTGGCAGGTCAACACGCAGCAACCCCTTGGGCTCGGCACCTGCCGCAGAGAAGGAAGCTTCGGCGTCATCCAGATCGGCCAGCAGGCTTACGCAGCGCTGGTAGTAGGCCTTGCCGTCAGGCGTGGTGCTGACCTGACGCGTAGTGCGTTGCAAGAGCTGCACGCCCAGGTGAGCTTCCAGTTGTTTGATCAGAATCGTCACGGATGCACGGGGCATATGCAGGCTCTCGGCCGCCCTGGCGAAACCGCCCAGCTCGACGATACGGGTGAATACGCGCATGGCGTTGAATCGATCCATGATTACCGGCAGCCTGAATAGAGAGAGCGTGAGAAGGGTCACACTGTTTTAACAGGGTAAACCGGTTGAACGCAGGCCAGTGCCATTACAGCCGCTGGCCAGTATTCAGAAGTCTCTTTTATAGAAAATATCCAGCGAACTGGCAACACCGCTTGCAGCCTCAAGGTACACGCGCTTGCTGAGCAGATAGCGCAACGCAATGGTATTGGCCGGTTCAAACACGCCGACACCATAACGCAGGCTGAGCTTCTCGGTGATCTTGCCGCTGGCAACCACATTGGTCTTGTCACCGGTTCCCGAGGTGTCCAGTTCGAAGTCCTTGATACCCAGATTGTCCGCGAGCTTGCCGGTGGTCGACGAGCTCCCGGCAACGCCTAGCGCCAGTGCAGCCTGAGCGACCATGTTGTTGTCTTCGCCCGAGGTACTTAGCGGTCTGCCCATGACCAGATAGGAGAGCGCCTGCTCCTGGCTCATCGCGGGTTCGGAAAACACTTCAGTGGTGGGTTGCTCGGCACTGCCGGTCAGACGAATGCCTGCGATCACGTCATCTGTCTGGCGAATGGCCTCGATATCCAGATAGGGCTGGTCCACAGGGCCTGCAAACAGCAGGCGCGCCTTGCGGATGGTCAGCCGCTGCCCGTAGGCACGGTAACGGCCGTCGTTCAGGTTCAGCTCACCACGGGTGTCCAGGTTGTCGCCAATGTGCACACGTCCGACCAGATTGGCAGTAAGCCCGAAACCGCTGAAGGCGAGCTTTTCCTGACCAACCTCCACATCGATATCCATGGCCACTGCCAGCGGTGGCGCGCCCTCCTCGGTCTGCTGCCCGACGATCACCGTGTCGCCCGACAGCTTGACCGTGGACGGCGGCAGCTCACGCACGGTGATCGTCCCCTTGGGCACCAGCACCTTGCCGGAAATGGCCAGCCGCTCACCCTGCATGGAAATTTTCAGGTCAGGCGCTACCTCCACTTCCGCGTAGGGCTCGACATTGATCGGCAGACGCGCGCCCTTGAGGCTCACATCAACGTTCAGATTCTGCCCCCAGGCCACCTGACCGCCGATGCTCCCCTGCCCGGTGCTGCCACTTTTCCAGCCACCGGTGAGCTGTACGCTCTCCCCGGCAATCAACGCCTGCACCTTGAGGTCATGCAGTTCCATCGGCAACTCGGCACCCGCCACTTCACCGCCTTCAAGTGTCACGCTGCCGTTGACCAGAGGTGCCAGCAAGCTGCCTGACAATCGACCATTGCCGTTCAGGCGGCCATTGAGTTTCTGCACCATTGGCGCAAAGGGTCGTGCCACCGAGATGTCCAGCCCGGAGAGACCGAAATCGCCTGACAGAGGCTTGTCTTTGGCCAGCGGATCGATCTGCGCATTGACCAGCAACTGGCCCAGCTTGCCGCCTTCGAAATCCAGCCGCGTGTCGATACGTCTGGGTGCCAGTGTGGTGTCAAGTTTGAGTGTCTGATACGGGAAGTCCAGCCACTGGTCATTGCTGCGCACCCGCAATGTGCCGCCTCCAGCATCAATCGTAACCTTGCCGGTGGGGCCTGCTGCCGGAAGATCAAGCTGAACGTCGGCATTCAGCGCGCCCTTCCAGGCAAAATCCTTTGGCATCCATTGCGCCAGGCTGTCGAGCGGGAAATTCTTCAGCTGATAGCGCAAACGTGGCTCCGGCATCAGTCGTTGATCGCCACCGCACAGGCTGGAGGCACCGGACAGCCAGCAATGCGCACCGAAGTTCAGCCGACCGTCGGCCAGACGCTCGATCTTCGCCGGTTGCTGCAAACGCCAGTTCTGTCCGCCGCTCTGTACCGTGCCGCTGGCCAGCCGACCGCGCCAGTCGCCCTTGTCCAGGCCGCCGTCCAGTGCGATAGCAAGCTTGAGCAACGGCCCTTGCAGGTCCAGCTTCAATTGTTGCGCCTTGAGCGTACCCTGACCGTCCACCAGCAACGTCCCCAGCCCGGTGTCGCCGGCCTGAATGCCAACGCCCTTGAGGTTGATGGTCGCGCGCTGCGACTGATCCAGACGGGCATTGAGTGTCAGGTTTTGCAGGCGATTGTCCTGCAAAGCGAGCTGACTGCCCTGCAACGCCAGTTGCCCTTGCGGTGCCTGAAGTGTTCCCGTCAGGTCGAGCCTGCCTTTGGCCTGCCCCTGCAAGCGCGGCCACAATTGAGCCAGACGCGGCAGGTCAAGGTCCAGCTGCCCTTTGAGACGTTCCTGCAAACTGCCATTACCCTGAACCCGGTTGTCACCCAATCGAATGTTCAGGTTGCTGACATTCCACTGCTGATCACGACCGTCAGCCTTGGCTTGCAGCAGCGCGGGCTGGCCACGCAGACGTCCCTTGAGGTCCAGGTCGGCGGTAAGTTCGAGCTGCTCGTTGACCAATTGACCTTTGCTGCGCAAGGGCCCTGCCAGCGTGCCGGGCAGTTCGGCAACCCAGAATGAAGGGTCCAGCGCGCTCAGGTCCAGTGCAGTGTCCCAGCCAACGCCATTGGCAAATTGCAGGTTCAGGAAACCGCTGGCCTTGCCCTGCCCTGCGACCAGCTCCAGTTGCGGCAGATGGACTTCCTGCAAATTGCCACTGAAGGGACTGATCAGCGTGAACGCGCCAGCAGGTCCTTTGAGGCTGGCGTTGAAATTGCCAAGATAATTGCCGTCGGTGTAGGAAATCTCACCTTTGAAGGCGTGCAACGATACTTGCGGTTCGGACTCCAGCGGATACAGACGCTGCCAAGGGAAATCCAGCCAGTCGATGCTCGCATCAGCCGAGAAACCACTCTGCCAGTTCAACGTGCCGTTGATGGCCAGACGCTGTTGATCGTTGGCGGCCAGATCAAGCGCTGCAATGGTTGCCCCGTTGGCATCCGCACGCCCCTGCAACGACAACGCCACAGGGCCTTTTTCTGCGGGCAGGCTGGCAGTGCCGTTGATCTGGTAACCCGAGTCGAGATCGCCTTCGGCAGTCAACAGCAGTTGGTCGAGTTGCAGGGTATCGGGCAATGCCGCGCTGGGTTTGAAATGTTCTGCAGTCAGTTTCAATCGTGCTGGCACATGCTCAGCCAAAGGTTGCAGCTCACCGGTCAGTTGCCCTGGTAGATAGCCGCTGCTGTCAGCCTTGAGTTGCAGGGTCTTGAGCACGTCACCTTGAATATCCAGCGCCAGCGTCCAGGGCTTACCGTCCTGTGGCGGCAGTTGCAGTTGACCTTTTACGCTCAATGGCCAGTCGCCCTCGGGCTTCAGCAGACCATTGAGGTCCAGCACCAGCGCATCACGTTGCAGGTGCGCGCTGTCGATCTGCAAGCCTTCGGCGGTCCAGTGCGCCGCCAGCTTGAGGTCGCGCAACTGTTCGACGCCATCCAGTTGCAGGCTGCCCAGCTGTATATCACCCAGTTGCAGGGCAAGCGGCAACTTGACGGCTGGCAGGCTTAAAGGATCTTCGTTGCTCGGCGCACCGCTCGGAGGAAAACGCAGCAGTACCTGCCCCGCGTGCAGGCGATCAATGCATAAGGTCATCTTCAGCAGGCAGGCGGGCGTCCAGGCGAAGTCGACAGAGTGCACCTCGACACGGTCTGCGCCTTGCTGCCACACCAGGCGCTCGGCACTCCACTGCCCGCCCAGGCGGCCCTGAAAGTTTTCCAGTTGCACGCCGGGCACGCGGGCCAGCGCCCATTGGCTGCCTGCCTGGGTCCCAAGCAGCACCCCGACGCTGACGATCACCAGCAGCAATAACGCGATCACGCTCAGTCCGGCAATCGTTGCAATACGCTTGATGTTCATCCTGTTCAAAGTTCCGGCCCCATCGAGAAGTGCAGGCGGATGCCACCCTCGTCATCCAGCGCGTGCGCCAGGTCGAGACGCAACGGACCCACCGGAGATACCCAGCGCACCCCGAAACCGACGCCGGTTTTCAGGTCTGGCTTGTCCAGACTGTTGAATGAGTTGCCCTGATCGATGAAGGTCGCGAGCCGCCATTTATCCGCAATCGAGTACTGATACTCGACGCTCCCGGCAAACATGTAACGCCCACCAATGCGGTCGCCGTCAGAGTTGGTCGGTGACAGTTTCTGGTAGTCATAACCCCGTACGCTTTGATCGCCACCGGCAAAAAAACGCAGCGACGGCGGTATCGAGGTGTAACCGTCAGTAAGGTTGCCACCCAGCTGCACGCGGCCGAGAAAGCGATGATTCCGAGCGACTGTCGTCAGCCCTTTGAGCAGCACATTGGCATGCACCAGATTGGCATCCGACAACATGCCCTCCTTGGCCACCTGGGTGTCGAATTGCAAACGGTAGCCCTGGTGGGGGTCGATACTGTTATCGCTGCGCAGGTACGAATAACTGATACCGGGCATCAACAGCGTGCTCAGGCCCGAATCGTCGCCCAGCCGGTATTCTTCACGCTGCCATTTCAGCGAGATGACCCGCTCCCAGCCGCTGGGCAGTTTGCTGTGCCATTCAGGCCCGGCAGTCAGCAGCTTGCTGAGGCTGTCGGTTCCAGCAATCTCTTCGTATTGATAGCCACCGGCATAACGCAGTTTATCGGTCAACGGCGGATCGAGCGGCACGTCGTACCACAGGCCGACATTCTGCCGAGGCGCGGATATTTCCGATTCGAACCCGTAGCTGTGGCCCTGTGGATTGGCCCAGTGCCGGGTCCAGTTGGCTTTGCCACGCGGGCCGACATCGGTCGAGTAGCCCAGGCCAAGGCCCATGGTGCGGGGCTTGCGGGTTTCAAGCTGAACGGTCACCGGAATGACCTGATGTTCAGCTGCCGTAGGCGCGGCATCGACCCGCACGCCTTCAAAATAGCCACTGCCCTGCATCGCCTGGGTCAATTCGGCGATCAGTTGTGAGTCGTAAGGGGTATTTTCCTTGAAAGGCACCATGCGCTTGAGCAAATCGTCATCGAAGGGCGCATTGCCACTGAACTTGACCTTGCCCAGCGAATAGCGCGGACCACTTTCATAGACCAGCTCGATGTCGGCAACCCCGGCTCGCGGGTCGACAGCCAGGCGCTGGCTGGTAAAGTGGCCGCTGAAAAAACCGTAACGCGACGCCTGATTCTGGATCAGGCGTTTGGCATCTTCATAATTGCCATGATTGAGCACCGCGCCGGTTTTCAGCGCGTCGCTTTTGGGGACCCGAAAGGCTTTCAGCGATGCTGCCGGACCTTCGACGCGAATTACCACATTGCGCAGGTGAATAGGCTCGCCCGGCTGGATATTGATCACCAGACGTGGCTGGTCTTCGTCCTTGATCTCGCTGTCGATCTGCGCCTGATAATAACCAAGCGCCTGAGCCGCTTTCTCTGCCTGCTGTTCGGCACCCAGGCTGAAGTTGCGCAATGCCTTAACGTCACGCTCGCCCAAATCCCCCACATACCCTTCGACGTTGGCCTTGAGTTCCGGGTTGGCGGGCTTGATCCTGACGTCAAGGCGGGCCTGGGCAAGCGCCGCTGCACTCATGGTCATCAGAAACAGGCTGCTGAATAGTCTGAAAAGCTTCATGGGCGTAGATGCTAACACGATCGACGGGCCGCACTGGAAGCCCACGAATTGTCGGAGATTCAGACCGTTACGTCAGGGACCGGCAGTGAAACCTGAGGGTTGGGGTGAAAAAACACATGCTCTCGGACAGGTCCTACCGCAATCTCGCCGATTTCCTCATAGCCTTGTCGCTTATAGAACTCGAGATAACGAGGGTTTCCCGTGTCTACCACGATGCCCTGAGAGTGCTCATCCACCGCGCACCAATCGTGCAACGCCCCAAGCAGTTGTTCGCTCAAATCCTGCCCCAGCTTCTGACCCTGAAATTCCGGGTCCAGGCCTATCAACGGCAGCACATGCACGGTTTCGGACGGCACACAGGCCAGCACCGCGTTGTAATAAGCCAGATAACGCTGGGTGCACCCCAGGCCGGTGTCCATCACCATGCGCAGACGCCACGCCCAGCTTTCAGTGACACCCAGACGACGTTGCGGTGGCGCGATAAGCGCTACGCCGACCAGCCGATCCTGCAGAAACAGACCGAGTGCAGGCTGGTCTTGCAGGAAGTGTTGTTTGACCAGTTGGCGAATGGTCGCCAACACGCGTTGCTCATATCCCTCACGCTCGGCATTGAACAGATAGGCAAACGTCGGATCGTGCCGATAGGCCCTGAACAGCAAGGAGCGGGTTTCACGGGAATAACCACTGTCGAGTTGACGAACTTCACCCGTGATGGCAGCAGGTAGGGACATAAAAAGCCTCGTGTTAACGGAACTGCGTCTGGCGCAGCAGTTTTGGCAAGCAGGCTTTCGAGTGATGGCACTTGATAACAGTTCCAACGATTTGTCCGGGCCTCTGTTTGCAAGGTGTCTGACACGGTGCTGGTCCTGCAACCACAGGTCAGCTAGCATCGCTGTTTGTTTTTGCTCAGGACCGCTGTTTTATGAAAATCGTCTCGTTCAACATCAATGGTCTGCGCGCTCGACCTCATCAGTTGGCGGCGCTGATCGACAAACACCAACCTGACGTAATCGGCCTTCAGGAAACCAAGGTTTCGGACGAGCAATTCCCCCACGCGGAAGTCGAAGCGCTGGGCTATCACGTGCATTTCCACGGCCAGAAAGGCCATTACGGCGTTGCCCTGCTATCGCGCAACCCTCCGCTGGCCCTGCACAAGGGCTTTGAAGGCGACGACGAGGACTCGCAAAAGCGCTTCATCTGGGGCACTTATGCCGACAGCAATGGGCAGCCGGTCACCATCATGAATGGCTACTTTCCGCAGGGCGAGAGCCGTGATCACCCAACCAAGTTTCCAGCCAAACAGCGTTTTTACGAGAACCTGCAGACCCTGCTGGAGAGCCGTTTCAGCAATGAACAGCCGCTGATCGTGATGGGTGATGTGAACATTTCTCCGCAGGACTGCGACATCGGCATCGGCGCAGACAACGCCAAGCGCTGGCTGAAAACCGGTAAGTGCAGCTTTCTCCCCGAAGAACGCGAGTGGATGGAGCGCTTGAAAAACTGGGGCCTGGTGGACAGCTTCCGCTATCTGTACCCGGAGGTCGTCGACCGATTCAGCTGGTTTGACTATCGCAGCCGTGGCTTTGAAGACGAACCCAAGCGCGGTCTGCGTATCGACCTGATCATGACCTCTACCGGCCTGCAGCCACGCATCAAGGCCGCTGGGGTGGACTACGATTTGCGCGGCATGGAAAAGCCGTCGGACCATGCGCCGATCTGGCTGGAACTGAACTGACAAAGCGCCCTCGCGCGCGACCCGGCTTTATGCAGAAACAGGTCGTGCGCGCAGTGGTCGAGCAATCGTCATATTCCGGAAATCTTTCTGTCTTATTCTCCCGGCACCCTCCCGTGACTCATGGTGACGCCGATGCTGCGCGCTTTGCTAACGGCGCTGACTCTGTCGAGCGCCACCCTGCCCGCCCTTGCGCTGGCAGCACTGCCGCTGCCCGCGGGCGAAATACCTGCCTTGCGCATTCAAGGCTCGAACACCATCAATGCTCAATTGGGCCCCGCGCTGGTTGAGGGATTGATGCGCAAGCAAGGCCTGCAATCGGTGCAGACTGTTGCTGGCAATGCCATGAATGAACAGCGCGTCGTCGGCACTAGCGCCACAGGGCAGACGATCAGCATCGAAATCGCCGCACATGGTTCAGGCACCGGTTTTACTGCGCTCAAAGCAGGTAACGCCGATATCGCCGCCTCTTCACGACCTATCAAGGATCAGGAAGCCAAGGACCTGGCGGGGCTGGGCGACCTGAAAAGCGCAGCAAGCGAGCAAACCATTGCCATCGATGGCGTTGCCGTGATTCTGCATCCAGGCAACCCGGTCAGACAGCTGGATACGCTGCAGCTGGCGCGTATTTTCAGCGGGGAAGTCAGGGACTGGGCAGAAGTGGGCGGAAATCCGGGCGCCATTCATCTTTATGTTCGCGATGAGAAGTCCGGCACCTACGAAACATTCAAGGACCTGATACTTGCAAAGTACGGCAAGAACCTGTCCGGCACAGCCGCACGCTTTGAATCCAGCGAGCAGCTTTCCGACGAGGTTAGCAAGGACATCAATGGCGTAGGTTTTATCGGGCTACCGTCCATCAGGCGTGCCAAAGCGGTGGCCATTGCCGATGGTGATTCCAGACCCATGCTCCCGACTGTCAGTCTGATTGCCACCGAAGACTATCCTCTGTCGCGACGGCTCTACTTTTATGTGCCCACCTCAGCTCATCAACGCTGGGCGCAGGCGCTGGTCCGTTTCGCGCAAAGCGCCGAGGGTCAGGCCATCGTGGCGCAGAGCGGCTTTGTCGCGCAGACCGTGCAGGCACTCAAGGTGCAGCCTACCGCGCAGATGCCTGCGGAGTATCAGGCACTGGCGCGCAAGGCCGAACGGCTGTCGGTCAACTTTCGCTTTGCCCAGGGCAGTGCGAAGCTGGATAACAAGGCGCAGCAGGACCTCAAGCGGGTGGCGGAGTACCTGAAAACCAGCAACCAGCTCAATCAACATGTCACGCTGGTCGGCTTTGGTGATGCCAAAAGCGATCCGGCTCGCGCAGCCCTGCTCTCAAGGCTGCGCGCCATGGCGGTGCGCCGCGAGCTGCTGAAAAGCGGCGTGACATTTCGCGACATCGTTGGCCTGGGGGACGAGATGCCGGTAGCTACCAATGACATCGATGACGGCCGGATCAAGAACCGTCGGGTCGAAGTCTGGGTGCAGTAGCCTGGGGGCAGTTATCGGTTACCAGATCAGGACTGGCTGCGTTCCCTGTCCGCCGGCAGATATTTGCCCAGTTCATATTTGCCGACAGCGGCGCGATGCACCTCATCCGGACCGTCCGCCAGACGTAGTGTGCGCTGCATGGCGTACATATAGGCCAGGGGGAAATCATTGGAAACACCCGCCCCGCCGTGCATCTGGATCGCCCGATCGATGACCTTCAGCGCCACGTTCGGCGCTACCACCTTGATCTGCGCGATTTCACTTCTGGCGACCTTGTTGCCTGCCGTGTCCATCATGTAGGCCGCCTTCAGGGTCAGCAGGCGGGCCATATCGATCTCCATACGCGAATCGGCGATCCTGTCGATGTTGCCACCCAGCCTGGCCAGCGGCTTGCCGAAGGCAACCCGGTCGACGGAGCGCCTGCACATCAACTCAAGTGCCCGTTCGGCCATGCCGATGGAGCGCATGCAGTGGTGAATGCGGCCTGGCCCCAATCGGCCTTGGGCGATTTCAAAGCCGCGCCCCTCACCCAGCAAGACGTTTTCAAACGGCACCCTGACGTTATCGAAGACCACTTCGGCATGCCCGTGGGG
Organism: Pseudomonas savastanoi; assembly: GCF_020917325.1. NCBI lineage: Bacteria > Pseudomonadati > Pseudomonadota > Gammaproteobacteria > Pseudomonadales > Pseudomonadaceae > Pseudomonas > Pseudomonas savastanoi. Next base: position 2,741,202 of record NZ_CP076652.1, on the reverse strand, counting down.
CGCGTCGTCGTAGCCGAACACAGGCAGCGGCCTGACAATCTTCACGCCCGGCGTGTCGACCGGGACCAGAATCATCGAGTGTTGCTGATGGCGCGGCCCGTCAGGATTGCTCAGGCCCATGAAAATCAGGATTTTGCAGCGCGGGTCGCAGGCACCGGAAGTCCACCATTTTCGACCGTTAATTACCCATTCATCACCATCGCGCTCGGCGCGCGCGGCCATATTGGTGGCGTCCGATGACGCCACGTCGGGCTCGGTCATGGCAAAAGCAGAACGAATTTCGCCGCGCAGCAACGGTTCCAGCCAGCGAGCTTTCTGTTCCTCGCTAGCATAGCGAACCAGCACCTCCATGTTGCCGGTGTCAGGCGCAGAGCAATTGAACGGCTCGGGGCCCAGCATCGAACGCCCCATGATTTCCGCCAGCGGCGCGTATTCCAGATTGCTCAGGCCGGCACCGAGCGCAGACTCCGGCAAAAACAGATTCCACAACCCCTCGGCTCTTGCACGGGCTTTCAGTTCTTCCATGATCGCAGTGGGCTGCCAGCGGTCGCCTTCGGCCACTTGCTGTTCGAAAACCGGCTCGGCCGGATAAACGTATGCATCCATGAACGCGGTGACGCGCTCACGCAATGCCTGCACCTTCGGGGAATACGCGAAATCCATGGGCCACTACCTTCTCGATCAGGGTGTCGAATGCATGATCCTGATGCTAGAGAAACGCCGTACATTTATCTAATCTATTCTCGGCGTGTATAAACATTCATAACCGATATATGATCCATCACCGCTGCGGCGTCCCCAGCCTGCCGAACAGCGAATCAAAATAACAGCACGAGGCGCCCATCAATGAACCTGAGCAAGGTCGATCTCAATCTTTTCATTGTCTTCGACGCCATCTACACCGAAGCCAATCTGACCCGGGCCGGGCAGATCGTCGGCATTACCCAGCCTGCGGTGTCCAACGCCCTGGCGCGGCTGCGAGAGACCTTCAACGACCCGCTGTTTGTGCGCACGGCTCAAGGCATGGTGCCGACACCGATGGCACAGAACATCATCGGCCCGGTGCGCAATGCACTCTCATTGCTCAGGGTTTCGGTGCAGGAAAGCCGTATATTCAACCCGTTGCAGGCCAACAAGAACTATCGCATCAGCATGACCGACCTGACCGAGGCCGTGATCCTGCCGACGCTGTTCCAGCGCCTGCGGCGCCTTGCGCCTGCCGTGACCATCGAGAGCTTTCTGTCCAAGCGGCGGGAAACCACCAAGGAGCTGGCTGCCGGGCGCCTCGACTTCGCCGTGGATGCACCGCTCAATACCGACCCGCAGGTTCGCCACGTCAAGCTGCTGGAAGACCGCTATGTGTGCGGCATGCGCAAGGCGCATCCGCTGGCGAACAAGGCCACGCTGACGCTGGATGATTACATGAGCCAGGCACACATCCATATTTCCAGTCGGCGTAGCGGACTGGGGCATGTGGACCTGGCGCTGGGCAAGATGGGCATTCAGCGCAGGATTGCGTTGCGCTCGCAGCATTACCTGATGGCGACACAGGTCCTGCAGCAGACCGATATGGTCATGACCATACCGGAACGCTTCGCCCGCCGTAACGATCTGCACTATGTCTACCTGCCGGTCAACGATGTGCCTTCGGTCGAAACCCATCTGTACTGGCATGAAAGCACTGATCAGGACCCAGCCAACCGCTGGATGCGCGAGCAGATCATCGAGCTTTCACAGCGAGTCGTGGCGCAGGAACAGAGCCTCGATAAAGCATGAGATAAATTCAGTAAGTAATTGTTTTTAAATCAAATATATAAAATTATTAAAGTCATTTCTAACCTGGCGGGCGCGTCTTGGCGCGTCCTGACAACACGACTTTTGCTTGACGCTTACGTAAAGCAAGCCGTAGGTTGAGTGCTGCATACCTCGCCGAGCGACACCATGAGCAGTCAGACCTACAGCATTTCCGAGCTCGCCCGTGAGCTGGATATCACCACCCGCGCCATCCGCTTTTACGAAGAGCAAGGCATGCTCAGCCCTGAACGCAAAGGACTGGAGCGCATCTACACGGCCCGTGACAAAGTCACTCTGAAACTTATCCTGCGCGGCAAACGCATCGGTTTTTCGCTGGCTGAATGCAAGGAACTGATCTCGCTCTACGACCCTGCCGGTGACAACCAGAAGCAGTTGCAGACCATGCTCGGCAAGATCGCCGAGCGCCGTGAACAGCTCGAACAACAATTGCTGGACATCCGGCAAATGCAACTGGAGCTGGACACCGCCGAAGAGCGTTGCCGGGCTGCGCTCGATAAAACTGCTGCCACTTCACACTGACTACCACAAGGCGCTGCCATGTCTCTTCCACAAAAGGTAAATATCGTTGAAGTCGGCCCGCGTGACGGCCTGCAGAATGAAGCACAACCGATCAGTATCGGCGACAAGGTGCGCCTGGTGGATGACCTGACGGCAGCCGGACTGAGCCACATTGAAGTCGGTAGTTTTGTCTCGGCCAAATGGGTGCCGCAGATGGCTGGCTCCGCCCAGGTGTTCGAAAATATCCAGCGGCGTGAAGGCGTTATCTACTCTGCCCTGGCACCCAACCTGCGCGGGTTCGAAGATGCGTTGGCGGCGGGTGTCAGGGAGGTTGCGGTGTTTGCAGCGGCAACCGAAGGGTTTTCCCGGCGCAACCTCAATTGCTCGATCAGCGAAAGCCTGGAGCGCTTTGCGCCCATCATGGCGGCGGCGCAGATGCATGGTGTGCAGGTTCGGGGTTATGTGTCGTGCGTATTGGGCTGTCCTTATGAGGGCAGTGTCTCGCCTCAGCAGGTCGCAGCCGTCGCCAACGAACTCTACACGATGGGTTGCTATGAAGTTTCGTTGGGCGACACCATCGGCACCGGCACGCCGGGGGCCACGCGAGCGCTGTTCAACGCCGTCTCAGCGCAGATCCCGCGAGGCAAGCTTGCCGGGCACTTCCACGACACTTACGGTCAGGCGCTGGTGAATATCTACGCCAGCCTGGAGGAAGGTATCCAGGTCTTCGACAGTTCCGTGGCAGGCCTGGGCGGCTGCCCGTACGCCAAGGGTGCCAGCGGCAATGTTGCCACCGAGGACGTGCTGTACATGTTGCAGGGCATGGGCATTGAAACCGGGGTTGATCTGGACCAGGTCATTGCCGCAGGCCAGCGCATCTGCGACGTGCTGCAACGCAGCAATGGCTCGCGCGTGGCCAAGGCCCGGTTGTCTGCTTAACGACTGTCACCTGTCGGTAACAGGGTGCGACAACTTGTCACACAGTGTTACCCTGCCCCGCGTCCAGTCGAGTCAAACGGGTAACACGGAAACACTCGACAACCGAATCAGATGGCCCGATGCCCGAAAAAGACGTTCAGCTCCCGGTATTACGGGGCTTTTAAAAAACTGGCACGGGTCCTGCTATATCACTTGTACAACAAAAATAAAAACACGCAGCAACCCAATAAAAACAACACGTACCGGCTCTGACATAACAAGAACAACACGGACAGAGACGTAGCTAACAGATTTTTTTGAAGTGGACAGCTTTTCTGAACTGCTTGCCTTGCAAGTCGTTCTGCAGCCAGACAGAGAACAACAAAACTGCCCTGAGGCAGCTCCCGAACTGGTTGGATCACATGATGAAAGCTTGATCAGCGCTCAAAAAAATACGTTTGCTCTTGGTCCCGCATGCGGACCGCTCAAAAAAGCAGTGAAGGGCCAGGTCGCCAAAAACAACAACAGGCCACCCGAAAAACAAAAAAGAGCATAGAGACATACCTTGAAGGGGAGCCCAGGCTCCCCTTCGTGCTTTCCAGCGTTTGCTTTTGCCTCCCGACCCTCCCCCACCCTCCGCGCACAAGCCTGATTGACAGCACACACCCACAGGCTTACGTTAACGTAAAGGTCATAGCCAATCCGCATAGAACCATCTCCAAGAATAAAACAGGAACGCTACCCATGAGTTACCCCAGCCTGAACTTCGCCCTGGGCGAAACCATCGACATGCTGCGCGATCAGTTGCAATCCTTCGTCGCCGCAGAGCTTGCCCCGCGCGCCGCACAGATCGACAAGGACAACCTGTTCCCCGTCGACATGTGGCGCAAATTCGGTGAGATGGGCGTGCTCGGCATCACGGTCAGCGAGGAATACGGTGGCGCAGGCCTGGGTTATCTGGCGCATGTCGTGGCGATGGAAGAAATCAGCCGTGGCTCGGCATCGGTGGCGCTCTCCTACGGCGCACACTCCAACCTGTGCGTGAATCAGATCAACCGCAATGGCAGCCCGGCACAGAAAGCCCGATACCTGCCCAAGCTGATCAGCGGCGAGCACGTTGGCGCGCTGGCCATGAGCGAACCCAATGCAGGCTCGGACGTGGTATCGATGAAGCTGCGCGCCGACAAGCGCGGCGATCACTACGTACTCAACGGCAGCAAGACCTGGATCACCAACGGGCCTGACGCCAACACCTATGTGATCTACGCCAAGACCGACCTGGAAAAGGCAGCCCATGGCATCAGCGCGTTTATCGTCGAACGCGATTGGAAGGGCTTCTCGCGCGGCAGCAAGTTCGACAAGCTGGGCATGCGCGGCTCAAATACCTGCGAGCTGTTTTTCGATGACGTCGAGGTGCCCGAAGAGAATCTGCTGGGCGTGCTTGATGGTGGTGTCAGGGTCCTGATGAGCGGCCTCGATTATGAACGCGTCGTGCTCTCTGGCGGGCCGACCGGAATCATGCAGGCCTGTATGGACGTGGTGGTGCCCTACATTCACGACCGCAAGCAGTTTGGCCAGAGCATCGGCGAGTTCCAGCTGATTCAGGGCAAGGTCGCAGACATGTATACCCAGCTCAACGCCAGCCGCGCCTACCTGTACGCCGTCGCCCAGGCCTGTGATCGTGGCGAGACCACGCGCAAGGACGCAGCGGGCGTGATCCTCTACAGCGCCGAACGCGCCACGCAGATGGCGCTGGATGCCATCCAGATTCTGGGCGGCAATGGCTACATCAACGAATTCCCGGCCGGTCGACTGTTGCGCGACGCCAAACTCTACGAGATCGGTGCAGGCACCAGCGAGATCCGGCGCATGCTCATCGGTCGCGAACTGTTCAACGAAACCCGTTGATTGCGGAGCTACCATGACCATTCTGCAGACTCGCATCAACGCCCGCTCGCCGGAATTTGCCCTTAATCGCACCGCGCTGCTCAAGCAGGTCGAAGAGCTCCGTATGTTGCTGAGCATCGTTCGCCAAGGCGGCGGGCCCAAGGCCCAGGAGCGCCATACGTCACGCGGCAAGTTGCTGCCCCGCGAGCGTATCAACCGTTTACTGGACAGCGGATCACCGTTTCTGGAGATCGGCCAACTGGCCGCCCATGAGGTGTATGGCGAAGAGGTTCCGGCCGCCGGGGTAATTGCCGGTATCGGCCGGGTCGAGGGCGTCGAATGCATGATCATCGCCAACGACGCGACGGTCAAAGGTGGCTCCTATTACCCGCTGACCGTCAAAAAGCACCTGCGCGCGCAGACCATCGCCCAGCAAAACCGCCTGCCGTGCATTTACCTGGTGGACTCCGGTGGTGCCAACCTGCCGCGCCAGGACGAAGTGTTTCCGGACCGCGAACACTTCGGGCGCATCTTCTTCAATCAAGCCAACATGAGCGCACAAAGCATTCCCCAGATTGCCGTGGTCATGGGTTCCTGTACCGCAGGCGGGGCCTATGTTCCAGCCATGGCCGACGAAGCGATCATGGTGCGCCAGCAAGCCACCATCTTCCTCGCAGGCCCGCCACTGGTAAAAGCCGCCACCGGCGAAATAGTCAGCGCTGAAGACTTGGGCGGTGCGGATGTGCATTGCCGCACCTCCGGGGTGGCCGACCACTATGCCGACAGTGACGAGCACGCGCTGGCATTGGCGCGACGCAGCATTGCCAATCTGAACTGGCGCAAACAAGGCCAGTTGAACGCTGTCACGCCCATTGCACCGCTGTACGCCAGCGAGGACCTGTACGGCATCATCCCGGCCGACACAAAACAGCCGTTTGACGTACGCGAAGTCATCGCGCGATTGGTGGATGGCTCGGTACTGGATGAATTCAAGGCGTTGTTTGGCACCACGCTGGTCTGCGGTTTCGCTCGCCTGCATGGCTACCCGATCGCGATTCTGGCCAACAATGGCATCCTGTTCGCAGAGGCCGCCCAGAAAGGCGCGCACTTTATCGAACTGGCCTGCCAGAGAGGAATTCCCCTGCTGTTTCTGCAAAACATCACCGGCTTCATGGTCGGTCAGAAGTATGAAGCCGGGGGTATCGCCAAGCATGGGGCCAAGCTGGTGACCGCCGTGGCTTGCGCGAAGGTGCCGAAGTTCACGGTCATTATCGGCGGCAGTTTCGGTGCAGGAAATTACGGCATGTGTGGCCGCGCCTACGACCCGCGCTTTCTATGGATGTGGCCCAACGCGCGAATCGGCGTGATGGGTGGCGAGCAGGCAGCGGGCGTGCTGGTGCAGGTCAAGTGCGAGCAGGCGGAACGTGCCGGCCAGGCCTTCAGCGCCGAACAGCAGGCCGAGCTCAAGCAGCCGATTCTCGATCAGTACGAGCATCAAGGCCACCCTTATTACTCCAGCGCCCGCCTGTGGGACGACGGAGTCATCGACCCGGCACAAACCCGCGACATTCTTGCGCTGGCCCTGTCCGCCTCGCTCAATGCGCCCATCGAATCTACTACCTTCGGCCTGTTCCGGATGTAAGACGGGAAATGACCATGACGTCGACCTCATTCGCAACCATAGAGTTGATCACCGACCCACGTGGTTTTGCCACGCTGTGGCTGAATCGACCGGACAAGAACAATGCCTTCAATGCGCAGATGATTCGCGAGCTGATCATCGCACTGGACCAGGTACAAAGTGATGCCAGCCTGCGCTTCCTGCTGGTGCGCGGGCGTGGCAGGCATTTCAGCGCGGGTGCCGATCTGGCCTGGATGCAGCAGGCAGCAGAGCTGGACTACAACACCAATCTGGACGATGCCCGTGAACTGGCAGAGCTGATGTACAGCCTCGCAAAATTGAAAATTCCGACGCTTGCGGTGGTGCAAGGTGCAGCGTTCGGTGGCGCGCTGGGCCTGATCAGTTGCTGCGACATGGCCATTGCGGCAGCGGATGCGCAGTTCTGCCTGTCGGAAGTACGCATCGGTCTGGCTCCAGCGGTTATCAGTCCGTTTGTGGTGCAGGCCATCGGCGAACGTGCGGCGCGGCGCTACGCCCTGACCGCAGAGCGTTTCGATGGCCAGAGAGCGCAGCAGATGGGGCTGATAGCCGAGTGCTACCCGGCTGCCGACCTGCAAGCCCGCACACAGGAGTGGGTCGACAATCTGCTGCTCAATAGCCCGCAGGCCATGCGGGTCAGCAAGGAGTTGCTACGCGAAGTCGGCAGCGGCGAACTCACACCTGCATTGCGCCGCTACTGTGAAAGCGCCATCGCGCGCATCCGTACCAGCGCCGAAGGCCAGGAAGGCCTGCGCGCCTTCCTGCAAAAACGCACACCCGGCTGGCAGCCAGACTGCGATCAATCGCCAGCAGCGCTTGCAGCCCGGCAAGAATCACAGAAGGACTCGCAATCATGAGTACCCCAGAGCTGACCACGCTGCTGATCGCCAACCGCGGTGAAATTGCCTGTCGCATCATGCGGACCGCGAAAACCATGGGGCTCACCACAGTCGCCGTGCACAGTGCCATTGACCGTGACGCACGGCATAGCCATGAGGCTGATATCCGTGTGGATCTTGGAGGCAGCAAGGCAGCAGAAAGCTACCTGGCGATCGACAAGCTTATCGATGCGGCCAGGGCAAGCGGCGCGCAAGCGATTCACCCCGGTTATGGTTTTTTGTCCGAAAATGCCGACTTTGCCCGTGCCATTGAAGAGGCAGGGCTGATTTTCCTCGGCCCTCCCGCCTCGGCCATCGACGCCATGGGCAGCAAATCTGCCGCCAAGTCGCTGATGGAGCAGGCTGGCGTGCCGTTGGTACCTGGCTATCACGGCGACGCACAGGACATCGAGACGTTCCGCAGCGCCGCTGAACGCATCGGTTACCCCGTGCTGTTGAAAGCCACGGCAGGCGGTGGCGGCAAAGGCATGAAGGTGGTGGAGCACAGCGGCGAACTGGCCGAAGCGCTGGCCTCCGCTCAACGCGAGGCGCTTTCTTCGTTCGGCGACGCGCGAATGCTGGTGGAGAAATACGTCCTCACTCCGCGCCACGTCGAGATTCAGGTGTTTGCCGACCGCCATGATCACTGTCTGTACCTCAATGAGCGCGACTGCTCCATTCAGCGCCGACACCAGAAGGTCGTCGAAGAAGCACCTGCTCCCGGCCTGACACCCGAACTGCGCAAGGCCATGGGTGAAGCGGCGGTCAAGGCCGCACAGGCCATCGGTTACGTGGGCGCAGGCACGGTGGAATTCCTGCTGGACGCGCGCGGCGAGTTTTTCTTCATGGAGATGAATACCCGCCTGCAAGTCGAGCACCCGGTGACCGAATACATCACGGGCCTGGATCTGGTGGAATGGCAGATTCGGGTGGCCAGAGGCGAACCACTGCCCATTACTCAAGAACAAGTGCCATTGATCGGCCACGCCATTGAGGTCCGGCTATATGCCGAAGACCCGGCCAACGATTTTCTGCCTGCAACCGGCACGCTGGAGCTCTACAGAGAATCCGCGTCCGGCTCCGGCAGGCGCGTGGACAGCGGCGTTAGCGAGGGCGACAGCATTTCACCCTTCTACGACCCCATGCTCGGCAAGCTGATTGCCTGGGGCGAAAACCGTGAGCAGGCCCGTTTGCGCCTGCTCGGCATGCTGGACGAGTTCGCAGTGGGCGGTGTCAGAACCAACCTGGCATTTTTGCGCAGAATCATCGCCCATCCAGCGTTTGCCGCCGCTGAACTGGACACGGGCTTTATCCCCCGCCATCAGGATCAATTGCTGCCGCAAGCGGGTGAACTGTGCGAGGAACTCTGGCAGGCCGCCGCCGAGGCCTTCAGCCAGAGCGAAACGGCACGCGTCGATCAAGCCGACCTGCACTCGCCCTGGGCGGCCAGCACAGGCTTTCGCGCAGGCCTGCCTGCAGAGACGGATCTGCGACTGAGCTGCAATGGTCAAACCCGAACCGTCTACCTGCGCAACAGCAGCAACTCACCGTTCAAACTCAGCAACGAGCATCTGACTGTCGAACACAACGGCGTGCGCCGCTCGCATCTGGCGATACGCCGTGGCAATGCGCTTTACCTCAAATGGCAAGGCGACCTGCACACCATCACCCGACTTGACCCCATCGCGCAGGCCGATGCCAGTGATAGCCAGCATGGCGGCCTGACAGCCCCCATGAATGGCAGCATCGTGCGCGTGCTGGTTGAAGTGGGTCAGACGGTCGAGTGCGGGGCGCAACTGGTGGTGCTAGAAGCCATGAAGATGGAACACAGCATCCGCGCAGCCAGTGCCGGAGTCGTTACAGCGCTTTACTGCCATGAGGGAGAGATGGTCAACGAAGGCGCAGCACTGGTGGAACTGACCTGACCACCAGCGACGGCCGCACATGAAAACGCCCTGAACAGTCAGGGCGTTTTGCGTATCAGAGAACGGCTTAGTAGTAAGCGTTTTCTTTCTGCGTATGGTCGGTCACATCGCGAACGCCCGACAGCTCGGGAATGCGCTCAAGCAACGTACGCTCGATACCTTCCTTCAACGTGACATCAGCCTGACCGCAACCCTGGCAACCGCCACCGAATTGCAGAACAGCAATATTTTTTGCCTCTTCTTCAACCACATCGATCAGCGTGACCTGACCGCCGTGACTGGCAAGGCCCGGATTGATCTCGGTTTGCAGATAATAATTGATGCGCTCGTTGATCGGGCTGTCGGCATTGACCATTGGCACCTTGGCGTTTGGTGCCTTGATGGTCAACTGGCCGCCCATGCGATCAGTGGCGTAATCAACTACGGCATCATCCAGAAAGGCTTCGCTGAAACCATCGATCCAGGCGGTGAAGCTCTTCAGGCCGATAGCCTTGTCTTCCGGCTTTTCTTCACCCGGCTTGCAGTAGGCAATGCAGGTTTCGGCGTACTGAGTGCCGGGCTGAGTAATAAATACGCGGATGCCAATGCCCGGGGTGTTCTGCTTTTCCAGCAGATCGGCCAGATAATCGTGGGCGGCATCGGTAATAGTGATAGCGGTCATGAAAATTCCTCGCAGACGTGCCAGCAGTTTACGCCAATCGGCACCGTCACACAAAGTCCTAGTATTTTTGTCAGGTTAATGCCTGCGCCCGGCTGACCGCTCGGCGTCCATCCAGCCAGGCTTTCATCCGGCGGTAAAGGCCCTTCTCGATCCACTCATAACTGACCCAGGCACCGATGGCGATGATCGGCACGCAGAACGCGAACACCACATAGGGGCTGAGGCCAAAGCGTTGCGCCATCAGCAAGCCGCCGTACAGCACCAGAACGTGCAGCAGGTAGACCGAGTACGAGCAGTCGCCCAGTACCTTGAGCAGCCTGTTGCCTTGGAAATACGGTTCCAGCGAGATGCACGATAGTACGATCAAGGCACTCGGCAGGCCCCAGTTGAGCAGACGCTGCTCATTGGTCAGGTGATTGATCGCATACAGCCCTACCGCAATACCCGCCAGCGGCAGCCATAACGCCTGTTTGATCCAGCCACGGCGATAGAGGATGCCGATGCCGATACCCAGCAGGAATTCGTAAATGATGTCATTGCCGTAGAAGCGGCTGATCAGCCCGGTGCGGGCTAGAACCTCACTGACCGCAAACAGCGCTGCGGCAATGATCAGCGGCCGGTGACGCTGTTGAAAGAGGAATACCACCGAGAACAGCAGGTAGAAAAACATCTCATAATTGAGCGTCCAGCCGACGTTAAGCGTCGGGTAAAGGCCATAACCACCGGGGTTTTCGGAAGGAATGAATACCAGTGACAAGAGGAAGTTCTGCCAGCCGATGACCTGATGCGGGAGCATCGGTGCTGCAATCAGCAACAACAACGCCATGGCGGCGGTATACAGCCAATAGGCCGGAACAATTCGAATCAGACGATGCAGAATGAAGCGCCGTGCAGGCATATCGCTGTTCTGCGTCGACAAAAAGATAACCAGACCACTGATGACAAAGAAGATATCAACGCCGACCCCGCCCTTCGACACAAAGAACTGTCCCACCGGGCCGCTGGCCTTGAAATCGAAAAAAATCTGCATGAAGTGATGACACACCACGACCCACGCTGCGAACGCACGTAGCGCCTGAACTGAAATCAACATCACAAAAAACCTCTACTGCCTGACTTTCAATCATGGGTCGTTTGATAAACCGGCCTATGACGCGCACCATTTCGGACCACCTTTTTGGAAAAAAGATCGCGCGAGATACATTTCGTTCAGGAAGTAAAGATGGCCGCAGGCCATGTTGCACAAGGGCCTGCGGCGTGAAGCCCCGGTTTTTCAGAGGTTCTCGTAGCGATTCATGTCCAGCACACCCGCTTCGCGTGGTTCAGTTTCCTGAACGTAGCGATTCAGATCGTGGAAGTAACTCCAGAACAGTGGATGAGTACGACGGATGCCCCAACGCTGGACGATTTGTTCGAAACTCGCCTGATCCTTGCTCTGCTGCATGGCATCGACAAAGGCCGGCACCTGTGCGACCGGAATATTGAAGATGAAATTCGGATAACTGCTGAGCACGCCCGGGTAGACGGTCAGTGTGTCCAGCCCCGGTATATAGCGATAAGACTCGCCCAGCAGAAACGCGACGTTACTGTGCGCACGGTTGCGCAGCATGCTGTAGATCATGCGTTTGCCGTCGCTGCCCTCGATGCGCAGCATGCTTGCTTCCGGCAATTGATCGATGACTTTCAGGCCCGCCGCCGGGCGTGAGGTCAAACGGCTCAGTGCCTGTTCCGCCTGGGCAAAACTGCTGTCGAGGTTTGGCCGAGAACAATACGCCCCGCTGCAGCGGTTGATCGGATCAGGCGCGGCATTCAGGCTGCCGGAACGCTCGATCAGCTTGAACGCAAAGTCGCGCTGCGCGGCCTTTTCATCGAGTTTGATACCGGTTGGCGTATCGTCGTCGATCTTCTGGTAATCCAGCCACATCTTGATCTTGCCGCCATCCTGATAAAGATCGCTGAGTATGTCTTCCCGGCGATCGGCAGGCATCAGGCGCAGGAAGTTGATTTCGGCACCGTTGCGGATCAAGTCGAAATACAGCCGGGTCTGTGCCTGATGTGAAACGTTGCCATAGACATCGAAGTTCACCGCCAACTGATAATAGGTGCGCTCCAGCAGCGGGTAGTCGAACAGCCACATGGAGTGCGGCACGTCGCCAATCAGCCCTTTATTGACCGACGCACTGTCGAAATGACGGAAAACGGTCAGCAAGGCATTGTCATTGCCTGCCCACAGCGTGCTCCAGCCCGGCGCTGGCATTTTCGCGTAACTGTCGCGGCGCAGGTCTTCATACTCATTGCGCCGGTCGCGGTAGGACAGCCACAGGCTCAGCACGCTGCCCACGTCATCGTTCTGCCCCGGCATGGCCAGCAATGGCGTAGCCTCCCCGCGATACGTCGCATCGGTGATGTAGCGATCGTGCGACGGGTCCTGGAACAGCACCCAGAACTGATCGCGAATCACATCGGTCGCGATCTGCCCGCGACAGACCGGCCCGCGAATGAAGGTGCGGACGAAATACTCGGCATTGTCGAGCATGAACTGATAACGCGCCGCTGCCGGGATCGCTTCAAAGGTCAGAAACGGATTGGCCCGATGGCCAGGGCCATAGCCAGGCAGTGCGTTGACCTTCCAGTCTTTACTATAGAACAACTGCCTGACCCGCATCAGTTTCTGTGGGCTCATGGCATAGGTAATGTGGGTCTTGTGAACGATCACGCCCTGCACAGGGATCAATCGATAATAGAAGTCACTGCCCGGATCATCGTCGGGGCGACGAGTAGCGATCAGGTCCACAGGCTTGCCGCTTGGAGTTCGCGAACGTACCCACTGAAAGAAGTGCCCCGCCTCACCGCCTTCGAAATAGATATGCGCCAGGAACAGGTGCTCGAACAGCCAGCGACCGACCAGCGCCTGATTCGCGCCAGGCTCGTTGAGCTGCGCCTCCCAGGCATTGATCTGCGCGGCCTCGGTGACACTCGGGGTAATGGTCTGCTGCTCCACCGGCGCACCGGCAGCCAGCCAGCGCTGCAGCGTCTGGTATTCGGCATCGGTCAGGCCAGCCACCGCCAGTGGCATGCCTTGTTGCGCATGAGCTGCGGCATAGGCGTTGAATTCGCCGGGCAGCGGGCACACATTTTCGCGATTGATGCCCAGCGCGATCTCGTCCGGAATTTTGCTGTTGGCCGGCAACGGCGCGCTGCGCCCCAGATCGAGCATGCGCGCCATCAGGGCAGCCTGACTGCCCTGGGCCTCCAGCACTGAGTAAAACCCCTTGCCGCGCCAAGCCTCGGTATCACGCGCATCATAAAACAGTCGGGTCGGCGCTACCGCTTCACTACGCTCGCCCTGGTAAACCGGGGTCTTGCTGGCACCACGGCTCACGCCTTCCCCGCTGCCCAGGTTCAACTGGCAGGGAGCATCGTTGCAGGCATGGCAGGCAACGCATTTCTCGGTAAGAATCGGCTGAATATCCTTTACGTAGGAAATAGCCGGGCTTGCGGGTGTGGCTGAGGGTGTCTGGGCCTGTGCAGCACAGCAGATAAAAAGCAAGGCGATGCTTGCCAACAAACGGTGCGGCATATCCCGTAGGCTCTGTCATTAAAAATGGAACAATTCTACTAGGCCGTAATTGCCTCCAACATGAATGATTTTCATGCAAAAGCCGCAGCACCACCAAAACCGTTCCGGTTTGCTATCATCCCGTCCTTTAAAGTATCGACCTTCTCAAGGTAGCCCCCATGTCTGACCGCAGCGCCCGCCATCAAGCCTTTCTTACTGCTCTGAAACAGAGGATTCTGATCCTCGATGGCGGCATGGGCACCATGATTCAGAGCTACAGGCTTGAAGAGCAGGATTATCGGGGCAAGCGCTTCGCCGATTGGCCAAGTGATGTAAAGGGCAACAACGACCTGTTGATCCTGACCCGACCTGACGTGATCGGCGCCATTGAGAAGGCTTATCTGGATGCCGGTGCCGACATCCTCGAAACCAATACCTTCAACGCCACTCAGGTCTCCCAGGCCGATTACGGCATGGAATCGATCGTCTACGAGCTGAACGTCGAAGGTGCACGCCTGGCGCGCAAGGTCGCAGACGCCAAGACACTGGAAACCCCGGACAAACCGCGTTTCGTGGCGGGCGTGCTGGGCCCTACCAGCCGCACCTGTTCGCTATCGCCGGACGTCAACAACCCCGGCTATCGCAATGTGACCTTCGACGAACTGGTCGAGAACTACACCGAAGCGACCAAAGGGCTGATCGAGGGCGGCGCCGACCTGATCCTGATCGAGACCATTTTCGACACCCTCAACGCCAAGGCGGCGATCTTTGCCGTGCAGGGCGTGTTCGAAGAAGTGGGCTTTGAACTGCCAATCATGATCTCCGGGACCATCACCGATGCCTCGGGGCGCACCCTGTCCGGCCAGACCACCGAAGCGTTCTGGAACTCGATCAGTCACGCCAAACCGATCTCGGTCGGCCTGAACTGCGCACTGGGTGCCAGCGAGCTGCGCCCTTACCTGCAAGAGCTGGCCAACAAGGCCAACACCCATGTATCTGCGCACCCCAACGCCGGTCTGCCCAACGCCTTTGGCGAATACGACGAGCTGCCGAGCCAGACGGCGAAGATCATCGAAGAGTTCGCGCAAAGCGGCTTCCTGAACATCGTCGGTGGCTGCTGCGGTACGACGCCAGCGCACATCAAGGCGATTGCCGAGGCTGTTTCGGGCTACGCGCCACGCGAAATTCCGGACATTCCAAAAGCCTGCCGCCTGTCGGGCCTGGAACCGTTCACCATTGATCGTCAGTCGCTGTTCGTCAACGTCGGCGAGCGCACCAACATCACCGGCTCTGCCCGCTTTGCCCGTCTGATTCGTGAAGACAACTACACCGAAGCGCTGGAAGTCGCCCTGCAGCAGGTCGAAGCCGGTGCCCAGGTGATCGACATCAACATGGACGAAGGGATGCTCGACTCGAAGAAGGCCATGGTGACCTTCCTCAACCTGATCGCAGGCGAGCCGGACATTTCCCGCGTACCGATCATGATCGACTCCTCCAAGTGGGAAGTGATCGAGGCCGGTCTCAAATGTATCCAGGGCAAGGGCATCGTCAACTCCATCAGCATGAAGGAAGGCGTCGAGCAGTTCATCCATCACGCCCGCCTGTGCAAGCGCTATGGTGCGGCCGTGGTGGTCATGGCCTTCGACGAACAGGGTCAGGCCGATACCGAGGCGCGCAAGAAGGAAATCTGCAAGCGCTCCTACGACATTCTGGTCAACGAAGTGGGCTTCCCACCGGAAGACATCATCTTCGACCCGAACATCTTCGCCATTGCTACCGGTATCGAAGAACACAACAACTATGCCGTGGACTTCATCAACGCCTGCGCCTACATCCGTGACGAGCTGCCGTATGCCCTGACCTCGGGTGGGGTGTCCAACGTGTCGTTCTCGTTCCGTGGCAACAACCCGGTGCGTGAAGCGATCCACTCGGTGTTCCTGCTGCATGCGATCCGCAATGGCCTGAGTATGGGCATCGTTAACGCCGGGCAGCTGGAAATCTACGACCAGATTCCCGCTGAACTGCGTGACTGCGTCGAAGACGTAGTGCTCAACCGCAATCCCGAGGGCACGGATGCATTGCTGGCAATTGCCGACAAGTTCAAGGGTGATGGCAGCGTCAAGGAGGCCGAAACCGAGGAATGGCGCAGCTGGCCGGTCAATCAGCGTCTGGAACACGCGCTGGTCAAGGGCATCACCACGCACATCGTCCAGGACACCGAAGAGTCGCGCCTGGCATTCACCCGCCCTATCGAAGTGATCGAGGGCCCGCTGATGGCGGGCATGAACGTGGTCGGTGACCTGTTTGGCGCAGGCAAGATGTTCCTGCCTCAGGTGGTCAAGTCCGCGCGCGTGATGAAGCAGGCAGTGGCGCACCTGATTCCGTTCATCGAGCTGGAAAAGGGCGACAAGCCCGAAGCCAAGGGCAAAATCCTGATGGCGACGGTCAAGGGCGACGTACATGACATCGGCAAGAACATCGTCGGCGTAGTACTGGGCTGTAACGGCTACGACATTGTCGACCTGGGCGTGATGGTGCCTGCAGAGAAAATCCTGCAAGTGGCCCGCGACGAGAAATGCGACATCATCGGCCTGTCCGGCCTGATCACGCCGTCACTGGACGAAATGGTCCATGTCGCCAGAGAAATGCAGCGCCAGGACTTCCACCTGCCATTGATGATCGGCGGCGCGACCACATCCAAGGCGCACACGGCGGTGAAGATCGAGCCTAAATACAGCAATGACGCAGTCATCTACGTCACCGATGCTTCCCGAGCGGTCGGCGTCGCGACCCAGTTGCTGTCGAAAGAGCTGAAGCCGGCCTTTATTGAAAAGACCCGTCTGGAATACGTCGAAGTACGTGAGCGCACCTCGGCACGCAGCGCGCGCACCGAGCGTTTGAGTTATGGCGCGGCAGTGGCAAAAAAGCCGCAATTCGACTGGGAAAACTATACCCCTGCCCAGCCGACCTTCACCGGCACGCGGGTACTGCAGGACATCGACCTGAACGTGCTGGCCGAATACATCGACTGGACACCGTTCTTCATCTCCTGGGACCTGGCCGGTAAATACCCGCGCATCCTGACCGACGAAGTGGTCGGTGAAGCGGCCACCGCGCTGTATGCGGACGCCACCCAGATGCTGCGCAAGCTGATCGACGAGAAACTGATCAGCGCCCGTGCAGTATTCGGCTTCTGGCCAGCCAATCAGGTCAACGATGATGATCTGGAGGTCTATGGCGACGACGGCAAGCCGCTGGCGAAGCTGCATCACCTGCGCCAACAGACCATAAAGCCTGACGGCAAGCCGAACTTCTCGCTGGCCGACTTCGTCGCGCCGAAAGACAGTGGCCTGACCGACTACATCGGTGGCTTCATCACCACCGCCGGCATTGGTGCCGAAGAAGTTGCCAAGGCCTATCAGGACAAGGGCGACGACTACAACTCGATCATGGTCAAGGCACTCGCCGACCGTCTGGCCGAAGCCTGTGCCGAATGGCTGCACCAGCAGGTGCGCAAGGAATACTGGGGTTACGCCAAAGACGAGGCGCTGGACAACGAGGCGTTGATCAAGGAGCAGTACATGGGCATTCGTCCGGCTCCCGGCTACCCGGCCTGCCCCGATCACACCGAAAAAGGCACCCTGTTCGCCCTGCTCGACCCGCTGCCGGAAGGCACACCCGAACATACGCCCGGCAAAAGCGGCGTGTTCCTGACCGAGCACTACGCAATGTTCCCGGCTGCGGCCGTCAGCGGCTGGTACTTTGCCCATCCTCAGGCGCAGTACTTTGCGGTAGGCAAGGTGGATAAGGATCAGGTCGAAAGCTACACCGCCCGCAAAGGCCAGGACCTGAGCGTCACCGAGCGCTGGCTGGCACCCAACCTGGGCTACGACGAGTAACGCCTGACCGGTTATCTGCCGCCTGAGTGGTCAGGCGGCAACATGCCTTTCAGCGAAAATGGCGACGCTTCGCCAGAAGCTTCCATATTGAATGCCTGGATATCGAGCCGGTAATGCTCGTCCCGGGCGGCATCCAGAAAGCGCTGCGCATCCTGTGGCTCGACCACGTGAATCACATCAATGATTCGTGTGCCGATCTGTTGCCGGGCCTGCCATTGAGCAGTGTCATAGTGGTGCAAGAGAATGATGGCCCACCCGCCCAGGGTGAAATGCCCTGAAGCCACGACACTCAGGCTGCCATTGAGCTGAGCCCGCAGTGAAAGCGACGTGCCGTTGATCGCACTGAACAGCACGTCCTGCCCCGGCTTGCCGCCGCTCTCGCGCAATGCATCCATCGCACCGAACGCCATTTGCTCGTTGGCAGCCCACACCAGGCGTGTCTGCGGATAGCGATTGAACAGCACGCGCGCCTGCTCGAGCGCGCGATCACGGCGCCAGCCACCCAGCGCAATCTGCCGTAGATGCACCTCTGGGTGCTCTGACAGGGCACGCAGCATGCCTTTTTCACGCAACAGGGAAACGGGCGTGGTGTTGGTCCCGGAAAACGCGAGCATGTCGATGACCTGACCGTCTGCGCCAGGCGCCGCGAGACTGATAAGCCGCTTTGCCGTCAGATAGCCGCCCTGTTCATCGTTGCCCACCAGGCTGCCGATGAAGTCCGGATAACGCGATGGCAGATCACCGAGAATCCGAATCTGGTCCTCGGTCAGCGTATTGTTGACGGCAAACAGCTTGACCCCGCTGCCCACGGACATGCGCAGGACTTCAGGGGCGATATTCAACTCATTGGAAAACAACAGGTAATCCGGGCGCTCATCCCCTTGCAGCGCCGCTCGCGCCAGATCGAGCAACTTGCGGGTGTCGCGCTCGGTATAGAGTATTTTCAGTGACATGCCGGTGGTGTCGGCAGCCGTCTGCATGACCCGGGAGTAACTCTGCCAATAGCCATCGGATGGTGCGCCGGGGTTCAGAAATACCACCGAGGCGGCATGTGTCGCCCCGCCCCAGAGACAACTGCACAGTAACAGCCAGCCAGCATGTAACGCCTTCATATCAACGAACCTTGAAGCAGCAGGGATTTAGCACTACGAGCGTGTTATCGGCTGCGGCAGCAAGGTTCTGGAGACTCCGGCAGATTCTTTATCAGCCCTTCACTGGCTGCTGGCCCAGAACATCGCTGCGCCTACCGCCAGAATGACAATGAATAAAATGGCCCAGGTGTCCACGGATCTGCCTGGCTTGGCTACTTTCGGGTGCTTGCTCATCGCATCGCCTCTTGTCGGTCTTGTGGGTGATTGCACATGAATAGGAGTGTTCCGACACCTGCTCGGCATCGGTCAACGTTCAGTTAAGTCGAGTCTTGCCCACACGGCAAGCAGGGATATGCACGGACGGGGTTTTGCTTATCGCTTTTAGTGATTTGCATATATATAAACATCACTTTTATCGATATCTGCAAACTGCTATCGTCGCCTTCGCTCCCGACGGAGTGCGCGGCCGTGCGCGCAGAATTGACCAGATGAAGCAGGCTACCGCGAGTGACGGGCGTGTGCCCGGACTGACGCCACTGCCCTGCTTCATGACGAAGCCTGAGAACAGGACCTATATGTACGTATACGACGATTACGATCAGAAGATCATCGAGGACCGCGTCAAGCAGTTCCGGGATCAGACCCGACGCTACCTGGCCGGGGAACTGAGCGAAGAAGAGTTTCGACCGTTGCGCCTGCAAAACGGTCTTTATGTCCAGCGCTTCGCGCCCATGTTGCGTGTGGCGGTTCCATACGGCCAGCTGACCTCGCGTCAGGCGCGCATGATGGCCAAAATTGCCCGTGACTACGACAAGGGCTACGCGCATATCAGTACCCGCCAGAACGTACAGTTCAACTGGCCTGCGCTTGAAGATGTACCGGATATTCTCGCTGAACTGGCGACCGTGCAGATGCACGCTATCCAGACCAGTGGCAACTGCCTGCGCAACGTCACCACCGACCAGTTTGCCGGTGTGGCGGCAGACGAACTGGTAGATCCGCGCCCATGGTGCGAGATCGTCCGTCAGTGGACCACCTTCCACCCCGAATTCGCTTACCTGCCGCGCAAGTTCAAGATCGCAATCAACGGCTCGACCAGTGATCGCGCCGCCATCGAAGTGCATGACATCGGTCTTGAGCCGTTGCGCAATGAAGCCGGCGAGCTGGGTTTCCGCGTACTGGTGGGTGGCGGCCTTGGCCGTACGCCGGTTGTCGGTGCCTTCATCAATGAATTCCTGCCATGGCAGGACCTGCTGAGTTATCTCGACGCTATCCTGCGGGTCTACAACCGTTATGGCCGTCGCGACAACAAGTACAAGGCGCGGATCAAGATTCTGGTCAAGGCACTGACGCCTGAGGTTTTTGCCGCCAAGGTAGACGCCGAAATGGCTCACTTGCGTGGCGGTCAGACCACCCTGACCGAAGCCGAAGTGCAGCGCGTTTCCCGGCACTTCGTCGACCCGCAATACAAGGCTCTCAGCGACCAGCACGCCGAACTGGCAGCTCTGGACGCTCAGCACCCAGGCTTCGCTCGCTGGCGTCAACGCAATGTGCTGGCCCACAAAAAGCCTGGCTACATTGCTGTGACCCTGTCGCTCAAGCCAACCGGCGTTGCGCCGGGCGACGTGACCGACAAGCAGCTGGACGCCATCGCCGATCTGGCCGATCGCTACAGCTTTGGTCAACTGCGCACTTCCCACGAGCAGAACATCATCCTGGCTGACGTCGAGCAGGCCGAGCTGTTCAGCCTGTGGAACGAGCTGCGCGACAATGGTTTTGCCACACCGAACATTGGTCTTCTGACCGACATCATCTGCTGCCCTGGCGGTGATTTCTGCTCGCTGGCCAACGCCAAATCGATTCCGATTGCAGAATCCATCCAGCGCCGCTTCGACGATCTGGACTACCTGTTCGATATCGGCGAGCTGGACCTGAACATTTCCGGCTGCATGAACGCTTGCGGCCACCACCATGTCGGCCATATCGGCGTGCTGGGCGTGGATAAGAAAGGTGAAGAGTTCTACCAGGTCTCACTCGGCGGCAGTGCCAGCCGCGATGCGAGCCTCGGCAAGATCCTCGGCCCTTCCTTTGCCCAGGAGGCGATGCCGGACGTGATCGAGAAGCTGATTGACGTCTACGTTGAAAAACGTACCGAAGACGAGCGCTTTATCGACACCTACCAACGTATTGGCATTGACCCTTTCAAGGAGCGCGTCTATGCAGCGAATCATTAAGAACAACGAAGTCATTGATGAAACCTGGCACCTGTTGCCGAAGGAAACCACCTTTGACAGCCTGTCGAACGCTGATGACCTGATCGTGCCGCTGGCGCTTTGGCGTGAACACGCTCACGCACTCAAGGCACGTGACGGCGGCCTTGGCGTATGGCTGGACAGTGATGAAGAAGCTGAAGAGATCGGAGCAGATGTGGACCAGTTTCAGGTCATAGCCCTGAACTTTCCGGCTTTCACTGACGGTCGTAGCTTCTCGAATGCGCGCCTGTTGCGTGATCGTTTTGGCTACAAGGGCGAATTGCGCGCCATCGGCGACGTGTTGCGCGATCAGTTGTTCTACATGCGCCGCTGTGGCTTCGATGCGTTCGCGGTACGTGCCGACAAGGACCCGTACGAGGCGCTGGAAGGCCTTAAGGACTTTTCGGTCACCTATCAGGCTGCAACCGACGAGCCGCTACCGCTGTTCCGGCGCCGCTGATTCAGGCGACCTGCATTATCGTCTCTGTGCTCACTTGAGATGACTATCATGCCTGCGCTAAGCGTAGGCATGCAGTTCGTGGTTCTGTGGTGTCAGGGGATTGGCGTTCGGCTCAGATTCTCGTTCCCACGCTCCGCGTGGTAATGCCTTTCGTGACGCTCTGCGTCACACGCTTGTCCTGTGAGGTCAGGTGGATGACGATCGTGCCGACGCTCCGCGTCGGCATGCAGTTCGTGACGCTTTGCGTCACACAGCGGTTCTGTGATATCGGGTAACTTGAGGCTCGACTCAGGCCACCTTGTCATTTACACCTACCAGAACCGCTGCTGAGTCAAACGTCCCCACCACTTAGCAGCCAGTTGATCCGCCGAGGTGGCTGCAGCCATCCCCATGCGTTCCTGAAGGCTTTTGCGTTGCACGTAGTGCAGGTGGAACACGTCTGCATCCTTGGCGCGCTCGGCCAGGTACTCGTCGCTGGTCTTTAGTTCATCGACCAGCAGCTTGTCGACCGCGGCCATGCCGAGCCATACCTCGCCCGTGGCCACTTCGTCGATGGACAATTGCGGGCGGTAGCTGGCAACGAAGTTCTTGAACAGGTCGTGGGTGATGTCCAGGTCCTGCTGGAATTTCTCGCGACCCTTCTCGGTGTTTTCGCCAAACACCGTCAGGGTGCGTTTGTATTCACCCGCGGTCAGCACTTCAAAATCGATGTCGTGCTTCTTCAGCAAGCGATTGACGTTGGGCAACTGCGCAACAACGCCGATGGACCCGAGAATGGCGAACGGTGCGCTGATGATCTTGTTGCCGATGCAGGCCATCATGTACCCGCCACTGGCCGCAACCTTGTCGATGCATACGGTCAGTGGAATACCGGCCTGCCGAATGCGTGCCAGTTGCGAGGACGCCAGACCATAGCTGTGCACCATGCCGCCACCGCTTTCCAGACGCAGGACCACTTCGTCCTTGTCGGTGGCCAGCGTCAGCAGAGCGGTAATTTCATGACGCATGCTTTCAGTAGCCGAGGCCTTGATGTCCCCGTCGAAATCCAGCACATAGACACGGGCTTTTGGCTCTGCCTGCTTCTTTTCTTTTTTCAGGGCCTTGCCCTGCTCTTTGCGCAGTGCCTTGAGGCGCTCCTTGTCGAGCAAGGATTGCTCAAGCCGCTCACGCAGGCCTTTATAGAAGTCATTGAGCCGGGTGACCTGGAGCTGCCCCGCCGTTTTGCGACGTCCCTTGCCACGCATGGACGCAATGGCAACCAACACCACCACGATGGCGATTACCAGCGTCACGGTTTTAGCCAGAAAACTTGCGTAATCGACAACGAAATCCACGAATATCCCTCATTTGCGTCAGGCCCTTACCAATCAAGGGCCCCAATGAATGCAGCATACCGACGCCCTGTGCGACGCACCAGCTATCGAGCCGTTACAAACCATTAAAACGGTGATTTCAAACGAGCGTATGTTTTTTCATTGACAGTCGCCCGGCATCCCTCATAACCTCGACCCACCTTCAACGTACCGAGACGACACGGACGTGGGCAGCATCTACCTGATACGACATGGCCAGGCCTCATTTGGTGCAGACGATTACGACGTACTGTCGCCTATGGGTGTTCGTCAGTCACAGGTGCTGGGGGCTCACCTCGCGCAGTCGGGCATGACCTTTGACCGGTGTGTATCGGGTGAGCTTCTGCGCCAGAAAGACACCGCACAGCATGTGCTGGGCCAGTACACCGAAGCAGGTATCGAAACGCCTCCCGTGCAGCTCGACAGCGCTTTCGATGAATTCGACGCTGAGGGCGTGATCAGGGCGTTGATACCCGCGATGCTTGTCGATGAGCCGCAAGCGCTGGATATTCTGCGCGACGTCGCTGGCAACCCTGCAGGGTTTCACCGGTTGTTCAACCTGATCACCAAACGCTGGCTGAGTGGCGAGCACGACACGCCGGGGCTGCAAAGCTGGCAAGGTTTCGTGGACCGCGTCAAGGCAGGCCTGGACAGAATTCTTCAGGACGCAGGTCCACATGAGCGCATTGCCGTGTTCACGTCCGGCGGCACCATTACTGCCCTGCTCCACCTTGTTACCGGAATGCCTGCAGCAAAGGCACTGGAGCTGCACTGGCATATCGTCAACACTTCGCTGCATCAGCTCAAATTCAAAGGCAACGACGTTACCCTGGCTTCCTTCAACGGTTACACACACTTGCAACTGCTGAAGACGCCGGAGCTCATTACCTATCGCTGAGCCCGGCCAATCGCGTCCTTGCGGACGCAAGTACTCACCACAAAAGGATCAAGACATGACCTCAGTAGCAGACGCCGTACAAACCATGAAGAACAAGTTCAACCCGGCTGCTGCTGCCGGTCTGGACCTGGTCTTCGGTTTCAATATTACCGACGAAGACAAACACTACGCCCTGATCGTCAAGGACAGCACCTGCGAATTGCAGGAAGGCGAAAACCCGGACGCCAACGTGACCCTGGTCATGGACAGCGAAACCCTCAAGGGCATTGTCAGCGGCGAAACCGATGGCATGCAGGCGTTCATGGGCGGCAAGCTGCGCGCCGAAGGCGACATGATGCTGGCCATGAAGCTCAGCGAACTGTTCCCGGTTTAAACACCTGGCGCTTTGCAGGTAGCACCACCAAAAAACCGAAGCCCCGCCGGCTTCGGTTTTTTTGTCTGTGCCGTTCTGTACAAAGCAGCAATCAGAGCCGCTGATTGCCCGGCAACACGCTAGTCTATAACGCTGCCGCGAGCTTGCTCGCGAATTAGACGATCATTAGATTAGTCAATAGTTTTAGCTGACCATAATAAACACAAGGTATACGTATGGCACTGACTGACCAGTCCACCGGGATTCGCAGCGGCGAAGAACTGGACGCCTCCCTGATAGATCCGTACCTGAAGGCGCATCTGGCGGATCTGCATGGCACCCCGGCGATCAGTCAGTTCCCCGGAGGCGCATCGAACCTGACCTACCTGATTCAGTACCCCGAGCGCGAGTTGGTGCTGCGGCGCCCACCGTTCGGACACAAGGCGCGATCGGCACATGACATGGGTCGTGAATACCGCATTCTCAACCAGCTCAGGAATGCCTTCCCCTATTGCCCGCAAGCGTACCTGCACTGCACGGATGAGTCAGTGATCGGCTCGGAGTTTTACGTGATGCAGCGCGTCAAGGGCATCATCCTGCGCTCTGACCTGCCGCCCGAGCTGGCGCTGGATGCACGACAGACCGAAGACCTGTGCAAGAGCTTCATCAACAAACTGGTGGACTTGCACCGCGTTGACTTCCAGGCGTGCGGCCTGGGTGATCTGGGCAAGCCCCAGGGTTACGTGCAGCGGCAGATTTCGGGCTGGACCGAGCGTTATGAAAAAGCGCGAACCCCTGACGCCCCGGCATGGCAGCAGGTCCAGGCCTGGCTGGCAGACAAAATGCCCGCCGACTCGCCCATCTCCAGCATCGTGCATAACGACTATCGCTTCGACAATGTGATCCTCGATCCTGACAACCCGATGAACATCATCGGCGTGCTGGACTGGGAACTGACCACGCTCGGTGATCCGCTGATGGACCTGGGCAATACCCTCGCCTACTGGGTCCAGGCTGACGACCCGCTACCGGTTCAGTTGACGCGCCGCCAGCCGAGCAACGCCCCCGGCATGCTGACGCGCCAGGCGTTCGTCGACTATTACGCCGAGCGTTCGGGGATCCGTATCGACAATTTCGACTTCTACTACACCTACGGCCTGTTTCGTCTGGCCGGTATCGTGCAACAGATTTACTACCGGTTTTTCCATGGACAGACTCAGGACAAGCGCTTTGCCCGGTTCATTGACATGAACAGGCTGCTGGAGCAGATGAGCCTGAATGTGATCACCAAATCCAGCCTTTGACCGCTAACGCCAAGACAAGGAAACGACATGTCCAGAACCCAGCTTTTCGACCTTGATGGCAAGGTTGCTTTTGTTTCAGGTGCCAGCCGGGGAATCGGTGAAGCCATTGCCAGGCTGCTCGCTCAGCAAGGCGCACATGTTGTTGTGTCGAGCCGCAAGCTCGACGGGTGTCAGGCGGTTGCCGACGCCATCATCAGCGAGGGCGGCAAGGCAACGGCGATTGCCTGCCATATCGGCGAGATGGAGCAGATAACCAGCGTTTTCGCCCAGATTCGCGAGCAATTCGGACGCCTGGATATACTGGTCAACAACGCCGCCACCAACCCGCAGTTCTGCAATGTGCTGGACACCGACCTCAGCGCGTTTCAAAAGACCATCGACGTGAATATTCGCGGCTATTTCTTCATGTCGGTAGAAGCCGGCAAGCTGATGCGCGAAGGCGGCGGTGGCAGCATCATCAATGTTGCATCCATCAATGCGGTGTCGCCAGGTGCCTATCAAGGTGTCTATTCAATGACCAAGGCGGCGGTGGTCAACATGACCAAGGTGTTCGCCAAGGAATGCGCCGAGTTCGGAATTCGCTGCAACGCTCTGCTGCCGGGTCTCACAGATACCCGATTTGCATCGGCGCTGGTCAAGAACGATGCGATTCTCAATATGGCCCTGGCGCAGATACCGCTGAAACGCGTCGCAGCGCCCAGCGAAATGGCTGGCGCGGTCTTGTATCTGGCGAGCGCAGCATCCAGCTACACCACCGGCGTAGCGCTTAATGTAGACGGCGGATTTTTATCTTGATGGCTTGAACTGACTGCCACGCCGAAAAATGAATTAATTTTCCATATTTTAAATTTATGGAATATATTTTCCGCATAACAACAATCCTCTCTGGAGAATGTCATGCGGGAATCCCCTTCTACGTCGCAGGCGCAACTGGGCATCGGGCTGATCGGCACCGGTTTCATGGGCCGTGCCCACGCCCTGGCCTTCGGCAATGCCAATGCCGCCCTTGATCTGCCGGCACGCATTCGGCTGACCGCCCTTGCGGATGCGGACAGCGTCAGGGCCGAGCAGTGCGCCAGCGCCTGGGGCTTCGATCACAGCCACGCTGACTGGCAGCACCTGATCAGTGATCCGCAGGTGCAGATCGTGGCGATCACGACACCCAATCACCTGCACTTCCCCATGGCCATGGCCGCCATCGCTGCAGGCAAGGCGGTGTATTGCGAAAAACCGCTGGCGGTAAGCCTCGCCCAGGCCGACGAAATGCGCCGTAGCGCCAAGGCCGCCGGGGTTGTTACTCAGGTTGGCTACAACTACCAGCACAACCCGATGATCGGCCTTGCCAGGGAAATGATCGACGCGGGCGAACTGGGCGATATCGTCAGTTTTCAGGGTGAGTTCAGCGAGGACTTCATGGCTAGTCCGTCTTCCCCTTGGTCGTGGCGTTGCGAAGCGGCCCATGCGGGCGGCGCGCTGGCCGATCTGGGCAGTCACTTGCTGGCGATGGCTCGCCATTTGCTGGGCGATGTCGAAGCGGTCTGCGCAGACTCCAGCACCGTACACCGCCAACGCCCTGCGAGTAACGGAAGCCAGGAAATGCGCAGCATCGCAGTGGATGACCAGACCCACGCACTGCTGCGTTTTGCCAATGGTGCGCGCGGAACGTTCAGTAGCAGTTGGCTGAAACACGGCTACAAAAACCACCTGAGTTTCGAAATCAGCGGCACCAAGGGCACACTGGCATTCGATCAGGAGCGCCTTAACGAACTGCGCATCTATCGCACTGGCGCAGTTGGGCGCGATGGTTTTCAACGTCTTCTGGCAGGTCCTGCGCAACCCGGTTACGCGGCGTTCTGCCCGGCTCCGGGTCACCAGCTGGGTTACAACGAACTCAAGGCACTTGAGGTACAGGCACTGATTCTTGCGGTATGCGGCAAGGGCAGCCGTGGTCCGGACTTCGAAGAAGCCTGGCAGATCGAGCGTCTGGCGACTGCCATTCGCCTCGCCGCCGCCGAACAGCGCTGGGTTGCGCTCAGCGATATCTGACTTCCTGCAACGCTTGGCAAGGGGGTAGAATGCGCCACGTTCAGGCAGCCATTCTGCCCCCTCCCGCCTTTCCTATAAGCACGCTTGCCACCATGCCTTTTGAACTCAGCGTCGACCTGACCACCCTCGCCATTCTTGCTGTCGTTGCGTTCATCGCGGGTTTTATAGACGCCATCGCCGGTGGCGGCGGACTGCTTACCACACCCGCCCTGATGACGGCCGGCCTGCCGCCGCATCTGGTGCTGGGTACCAACAAGCTCAGTTCGACGTTCGGCTCGGCAACCGCCAGCTTCACATTCTATCGCCGCAAACTGTTTCACCCCAGGCAGTGGATACACGCAGTGGTTGGCACTGCGGTGGGTGCCGCAGTTGGCGCGGTCATTGCTCATTACCTGCCAGCCGAATGGCTGAACCAGATGTTGCCGGTCATTGTCTTCGGTTGCGGGCTGTACTTGCTGTTTGGCGGCACGCCCAAGGCACCATTGGACAGCAACGCGCCGATCAAAAAGAAATGGCAACTGCCACAAGGGCTGGGGCTGGGCTTCTATGACGGTGTTGCAGGGCCGGGTACCGGTGCCTTCTGGACAGTCAGCACGCTGCTGCTTTACCCGGTGGATCTGGTCAAGGCCAGCGGCGTGGCACGCAGCATGAATTTCGTCAGCAATGCCGTGGCACTTTCGGTGTTCATATTTTCCGGCCAGGTGGACTACATCATCGGCCTGAGCATGGGCCTTGCGGTAATGCTGGGTGCCTACTTCGGCGCAGGCACTGCAATCAAGGGCGGTGCCAAGTTCATCCGCCCTGTGTTCATCACCGTGGTATTGGGCCTGACCGTGCGCCTAGCCTGGCAGCACTGGTTCGGGGGCGCCTGAGCGCTCGGCCAGATACGCCTCGATAAGATAGCGGGCGATAGAGCGGTTGGCCGGTAACGGCGGCAAGTCATCGACATGAAACCAGCGTGCGTCTTCGATTTCTTCCACCTGGGGCACTATGTCACCGCTGTCATATTCGGCATGGAAGCCAAGCATCATCGAATGCGGAAACGGCCAGCACTGGCTGCCCATGTATTTCAGATTCTTGATGCGCACCTGCACTTCTTCCATCACTTCGCGGTGCACGCAGTCTTCGGCAGACTCGCCCGGCTCTACAAACCCGGCCAGCGCGCTGTACATGCCGCTGACAAAACGTGGTGAGCGGGCCAGCAGTATTTCATCACCCCGCGTGACCAGCACGATCATGCTCGGGGAAATACGCGGGTACAGACGCAGGTTGTCGTGCTCGCAGAACATCGCCCGCTCTCCACGGATCTGCACCGTCGCACGACCACAGGCCCCGCAAAAGCGATGTTCTCTGGCCCAGGTGCTGACTTGCGCGGCGTAGCCGAGCATCTGGAAGACCGCAAAATCGCCTTCCAGCATGAACTGACGCAAGCCTTGCCAGGAACAGCCCTCGACCACAACCGAGCGCTCAAGCACCAGCAGGTAGACAGGCTCACCCTCAAAATAGCCGATGCCGTGCTCGCTCTGCACTGGCAAATCCAGCCCCGCCAGCCAGCCTCTGGGGAACATGACCCCGTTGCTATCCAGCAAAAACCCCTGATCACTCTGGACCACAGCCAAACCACCATCGGCCTCGACATCCAGAACTGCAGTTGTCCAACGCTCCGGGCGCGCCATGGAAAAACTCCTTTGCTCAGACTCGAGCTCTATCATGAATCAATTATCGAAGACCGGCTTGTGCTTGTTCATCTGCGCAACCATCGCCAGCTTCAGGTCAGGTGATTGCAGCATGGCTGCGTTCCAGATGGCAACGTGTTCCAGGCCGTCCTCCACTCGGTGATCGCGCATGTAGCTGATCATTTGCTTGGTGCCTTCAATGGCGATGGGTGATTTTCCGGCTATCTCCCGGGCCACCGCGAAGACGCCCTGCAACAGACCTTCCAGGTCATCGAAGGTGCGATTGACCAGACCGATCCTCTGCGCCTCTTCAGCACCGACAGTGCGCCCGGTATAAGCCATTTCGCGCAGCACGCCATCGCCGATGATCCGCGGCAGACGTTGCAGGGTGCCTACATCCGCCGCCATGCCCATGTCGATCTCGCGAATGGCAAACTGGGCGTCGGCGGCGGCGTAACGCATGTCACAGGCCGAAATCAGGTCTATGGCACCACCCAGGCAATAGCCCTGAATGGCAGCCAGAACCGGCTTTCGGCAATTTGCCACTGCCGTGAACGAAGCCTGCATGTCACAGATCTTGCGCCTCAACAGCCGGGCATTACGGCCTGGATCCTTGCCCATCTGGTTGGCAACCGAAGCCAGCAATGCCAGATCTATACCCGACGAAAAGTGCTTACCCGCTCCGCTGAGTATTACTACCCGAACTTCGTCATTGCGCTCGATCCAGTCGAATATGCCGATTATTTCGGTCCAGAACGCCTCGTTCATTGCGTTGAGCTTTTCAGGCCGGTTGATCTGTACGTGAGCAATGCTGTCAGCCAGTTCGACCCGGAAACTTTGATAATCGGTCACGACGTGATCCTCAGGGCATGTTGAGTGTTCAGGCGCTGGACTATAACAACAGCTGCGTAATCATCGTAACCGGGCTTAAGTGACATTTGCCGGACCGTGTGCCAGCCGCTCTTCTATATTCACTGTACCCGCTACCGTTAAATAGTGTGAACGGTCAGAATGCAGGGAGGTCCAGTAATCAGTGATAGCAAAACCTATATAGGTTATTAGAGGGCGATACTTGAATACGTCAAAAGCGGCAACCGGTATTGAAGGTCTGGATGACATCCTTGCGGGTGGTCTTTCACGCAGTCATGTTTTTCTCCTTGAAGGAGAACCCGGAACCGGCAAGACAACCGTGGCACTGCAGTTTCTGCAGGCAGGCGCAGCAGCGGGTGAAATATCGCTGTACATCACCCTGTCCGAGACTGAAAGCGAGCTACGCTCGGGTGCCGCCTCACATGGCTGGGAGCTTGACGAGCAAATCAATATCTTCGAGCTGACGCCGCCTGAAAGCCTGCTTGATGCGGACCACCATCAAAGCCTGCTGTACTCCTCGGATCTGGAGCTGGGCGAAGCGACGCGGCAGATATTCGAGGTTGTCGAGCGGGTCAAACCCTCTCGCGTGGTGATCGACAGCCTCTCGGAAATTCGTCTTCTGGCTCAAAGTTCATTGCGCTACAGACGCCAGATTCTGGCGATCAAACATTACTTCACGCGTTATAACGCGACGGTATTGCTGCTCGATGACCTGACCACCGAAGCGCTGGATAAAACCGTACACAGTGTCGCCCACGGGGTTATCCGTCTCGAAGCGCTGACACCTACCTATGGTGCCGAGCGCAGACGGTTGAAGATCGTCAAATACCGCGGCCAGAAGTACCGCGGCGGTTTCCACGACTTCAACATCGCCGAGAACGGCATCCATGTATTCCCACGTCTGGTAGCGGCCGAACACCGTTCCGATTACGCCCGCACTCAGGTCAGCAGTGGCATCACGGAGCTGGACGATCTGCTGGGCGGCGGTATAGAAAGCGGCTCCAGCACGCTTATTCTAGGCCCTGCCGGGACCGGGAAATCGCTCATTTCGCTGGTTTTCGCGGTGCAGGCAGTGGCACGTGGCGAGCGCGTGGGGCTGTTCATATTCGACGAAGAAATGGGCCTGCTGTTCGAACGCATGCTCAAGCTCGGCATTGACCTGCGGGCGCTTCAGGAGACCGGCAATCTGGTGGTCGAGCAGATCGACGCGGCAGAGCTTTCTCCTGGCGAATTTGCGCATCGCGTAAGGCGTGCAGTGGACCGCAAGCAGATAAAAACAGTGATCATCGACAGCATCAATGGTTATCAGGCGGCAATGCCGGAAGAGAGCGCGCTGGTTCTGCACATGCATGAGCTTCTGCTCTACCTCAACCGCCAGGGTGCGTCGACCTTCATGACCGTTGCACAACACGGGCTGGTCGGCGACATGCGCTCACCGGTCGACATAACCTACCTTGCCGACAGCGTTATTCTGTTGCGTTACTTCGAAGCCTTGGGTCAGGTGCGTCGCGCGATATCCATCATCAAGAAGCGCACGGGCACTCACGAGTCCACTATTCGTGAATACCGCATCAGTGCCAGCGGTCTGAAGATCGGTGAGCCGCTTGAAGCCTTTCAGGGCGTACTGCGCGGGGTGCCTTCATACTTTGGCGACAAGAAACCGCTGCTTGAGGATGACGACCTGTGAGTATTCCAGGACTGTTGTCGGAGCGCGCAATCATTCTGGCGCCGAGAGGTCGAGACAGTCAGATCGCTATGCGGATCCTCGATGAGGCCGGCTACCTGGCAACGGTGGCCCAGGACTTGTTCGAACTGGTCAAAGAGTTGAGCGCGGGCGCAGGCCTGGCAATCATCGCCGATGAGGCGTTGCGTAATAGTGACATTAAACCGCTGCTGGACCTCATCGGTCGCCAGCCGGCGTGGTCGGATCTGCCTATCGTCCTGATGACTCATCATGGTGGCCCGGATCATAATCCGTCTGCACGGATGGGTAATCTGCTGGGCAATGTGACCTTTCTCGAGCGCCCCTTTCATCCTGTGACACTGGTCAGCCTGGTCGTCACGGCTGTGCGCGGTCGCAGGCGTCAGTATGAAGCGCGGGCACGCATGGAGGACCTGCACGAAAGTGAAGGCCGTCTGCAGAATGCGCTGAAGGCTGGCAGGCTGGGCTCGTGGTTGCTGGAAGCGGAATACCTCAAACTGACTTGTTCGGATATTACTAAAAGTCACTATGGCCGCAACGAGCAGGACACGTTCAATTACGAAGACTGGCTCGCCGCTGTGTATTTCGAAGATCAGCCCAGAATGCAGTCGGCGCTTCAGCGCAGCCTGGACACCGGTGTCGATCTGATCATCGAATACCGCAACGTCTGGCCGGATGGCTCACTCAGTTGGGTCGATGTGCGCGCTCGCGCCATTCGCGGCAAGAACGGTCTGGTCAGCTCTCTGGCGGGTGTGACCTCGGACATCACCGAGCGCAAGCAAGCCGAGTCGCAATTGCGACGCCTCAATGAAACACTCGAGCAACAGGTTGAAGAACGCACCTCGCAGTTACGCCATAAGGAAGACATTCTTCGTCAGTCACAGAAAATGGAAGCAGTCGGCCAATTGACCGGCGGCATTGCTCATGACTTCAACAACATGCTGACCGGTATCATCGGCAGCCTGGAATTAATAAGAAGACGGCTGGCACGGGGTAATATCGAGGACCTCAACAGCCTGATCGACCTGGGAGTGACCTCGGCGAACCGTGCCGCAGCACTTACCCACCGCCTGCTGGCATTCTCGCGGCGCCAGTCACTGGACTCCAAGCCGGTGGAGATGAACCGTCTGGTCAATGCCATGGACGAATTGCTGCAGCGCAGTGTCAACGAAAGCATACATTTGCAACTGCGCATGGCCAGCGATCTGTGGACCGCAGAAGCGGACCCAAACCAACTGGAGAGCGCCCTGCTCAACCTGGTGCTCAATGCCCGCGATGCAATGCCCGACGGCGGCACGCTGGTGGTCGAGACCTTCAATCAGCAGTTGGACAGGTCGTTTACCAATGCCCATGAGAACCTGCTGCCCGGTGATTACGTGGTGCTGAGCGTCAGTGAC
The DNA here is from genome assembly GCF_020917325.1 of Pseudomonas savastanoi. Classification (NCBI taxonomy): domain Bacteria; kingdom Pseudomonadati; phylum Pseudomonadota; class Gammaproteobacteria; order Pseudomonadales; family Pseudomonadaceae; genus Pseudomonas; species Pseudomonas savastanoi. The sequence continues at coordinate 2,708,102 of NZ_CP076652.1, read as the reverse complement.
AATGGCTGCGGCATGCCGGAAACAGTGATCAGCCGTGCATTTGACCCGTTCTTTACAACCAAGCCTATCGGTCAGGGCACCGGCCTGGGTCTTTCAATGATCTATGGTTTCAGCAAACAGTCGCATGGTCATGTTTCAATCAAGAGTGAAGTAGGCCAAGGCACCACGGTACAGCTGTTCCTGCCGCGCTTTAAGGGGCTTGCAGATGAAGCCGAGCAGAGTTTCCAGAGCAATGCCGTTTACGCCGAAAATGGCGAAACCGTGCTGATCGTCGAAGACGACCCGGCTGTCCGGACGCTGGTCAGTGAGGTACTGAGCGAGTTGGGTTACACCTTCATCGAGGCCGGCGAAGCACTGGACGCCGTGCCGATACTGGAATCAGGCCAGCGTATTGATCTGCTGATCAGCGATGTAGGGCTGCCGGGCATGAATGGCCGGCAGCTTGCAGAAATCGCCAGGCAGCTGCGACCGGAACTCAAAGTGTTGTTCATCACCGGTTATGCAGAGCATGCCGCCGTCCGCGGAGGCTTTCTGGATAACGGTATGCAACTGATTACCAAACCCTTTGCGTTCGACCACCTGACCTCGAAAGTGCGGGAAATGATAGAAGCCTGAGAAACGCTCAGGCTGTGCATGACTCCGACCTGTAAGACGGCCTGCTCATTCGACGGTTAAAGCGCGTTGTCAGGCCAGCAGTTCCTGAATACGCGAATGCAGCGTTTCCATGGTGAACGGTTTGGCGAGAATGGGTGCCTTCAGCGCAATCGGGCTGCCCGAATCGAGTATTTCCGCCGGATAGCCGCTGATGAAGATCACTTTCAACTCCGGTCGAAGCATCACCGCAGGCTCGGCAATCTGTACACCCGAGATACCACCCGGCAGCCGATAATCGGTGATCATCAGGTCAAGGTGGGGTTTGGTCGCCAGAATCTCGAAAGCCTGCTCGCCATTCTCGGCTTTCAGGACACGATAACCCTCTCCAGACAGATAATCGGCCAGAAGCATCAGGATCAGGGGTTCGTCTTCGACGATTAGTACGACGTTTTCTGCATCAGCGCTCATTGAACTGCCTTTGATCTTATAAATAGCTGCCATTACGACCACGGCATGCATGGGAGGTTGCGCCGATGTGTGATTAAACTTGATTGCCAGTGGCTATCATCTACATCGCCAGCGGCTTTCACCTGTATCGACAGCAGCTGTCATCTATAAAGGCAGGCAGATACGAAAGACCGAACCCTTGCCCTCTTCGCTCTCTACCTCGATACGACCGCCGTGAGCCATGACGATCTGATCGGAAATGAACAGCCCCAGGCCAAGCCCGGCAACAGCATGGCTACTCGAAACCCGCTCGAATTGCTGAAAGATGCGCTTCTGGTTTTCAGCCGTGATACCGATGCCCTGATCCCGAACCTCAATGAAGGCCTCACTCTCCCTGCTGTACACATGCACTTCAATCGGTTTGCGCGCACCGTAGCGCAGTGCGTTGGTCAACAGATTGGCAACCACTTGCTCGATACGGAACTCGTCCCAGACACCGATCACCGGCTCGTCGGCAAACCGGGTGATCGTCGAATCGGCGGCGGCGATCTGTGCGGCAAAACTTTCCAGCAACTGACTGACCAGTTCGCTCAAGTCAAACGGGCTCGGCCTGATCGACAACTTGCCGGTGCGAATTCTGGAGACATCGAGCATGTCTTCGATCAGGCGGATAAGGCTCTGAATCTGCCGCTCGTCGCGGTCGACCATTGCCCGCAGCTTTTCCATGGTGAACGCCGACGCGTTGTCCTTGGCCAGGTGCAGCTTGCGCAGCTGGGTCTCCAGAATCAGACCGTTGAGCGGCGTACGCACCTCGTGGGAAACGATGGACATGAAGTCATCACGCATACGGATCGCGTGCTCCAGTTCGCCTTGGGTCGACTGCAGACGCTTGAGCAAGGCTTCCTGCTCCTGACGACTGCGCTCCAGCTCTTCGACCTGGAGTTTCATGGCCTTGCGCTGCCGGTACAGATCAACGAAAACATTGACCTTGCTCTTTACCGCATGGATATCCAGCGGCTTGTGCAGGAAGTCCACGGCACCGCTTTCATAGCCCTTGAAGGCATAATTGAGCTCGCGACCGGCAGCACTGACGAAAACGATCGGTATGCTCTTGGTTTTCTCGGTGCTGCGCATCATCTCGGCCAGCTCGAACCCGTTCATCCCAGGCATCTGGACGTCGAGGATGGCCAGGGCGAACTCGTGCTGCAACAGCAGAGACAACGCTTCGTCCGCCGAGAGCGCCTTGTAGACGAGTCGATCACCGCGCTTGATCAGCGCCTCGAGGGCCAGCAGGTTTTCCGGCAAATCATCAACGATAAGCAGTTTTGCCTGAATTTCACTTAACATGCGGTTCGTTCCAACTCGACCAGCAAGCGGCCAATATCGTTCAGGGAAAGAAGGTAATCCGGCGAGTGTAACGCCAGGCCCGCCTCGGGCATGGTCGACGCCTGGGCCTGCGAGGGGTCTTGAATCACCGTGAAACCACCATACTTCTTGATCTGCAGCAAACCTTGTGCGCCGTCATTATTGGCGCCGGTCAACAATACGCCAGCCAGTCGCGGACCGTAGGCATCCGCGGCCGAACCGAACAGAATGTCGATACTGGGCCTTGAGTAAAACACCCTGTCTTCCTGACTCAATGACAGTGAAAAGTCAGACTCCACCGAGACGTGGTAACCCGCTGGCGCAACGTACAAAGTGCCCGGCACGATATCTTCCTTGTCATCGGCTTCCTTGACCGGGATAGCCAAGCGATTCTGAAATACATGGGCCAACTGGCTGCGCCGATCATCCGGCAAATGCAACACCATCAATATAGGCAGACTGAAACCTGGCCGCAGGTTTCTGAATATTTTCAGCAGGGCCTCTACACCACCCGCTGACGCGCCTACGACAATAGCATCGACCACGGGCAACGGGCCGCAGGACAGGTCATCGTCAAAGGTGGTTCTCATAATTTCCGGTAAATCCGCTCGGGTTTCACCAGCGTCTCGAACGCCCCGCCGTACGCAGAGAAATCCAGGGTTTCCTTACTGCCCAGCGCCAGAAAGCCGCGATGACACAGCGAGTCATGAAACAACCCGAACGCCCGGTCCTGAAGTTTTTTGTTGAAGTAAATCAGCACGTTACGACAGGAAATAAATTGCGTTTCGGAGAATACACTATCTGTGGCCAGACTGTGATCGGCAAAAGTGACGTTCTCGCACAGTGTCTTGTCGAAGATCGCGTAATCGTAGGCGGACGTGTAGTAATCGGCGAAATTGCGCTGCCCTCCCGAGTTACGGTAGTTCTCGGTATAAGTGCGCAGGTTATCCATGGAAAAGATGCCCTGCTTGGCCTTTTCCAAAGAGCTGGGATTGATGTCGGTCGCATAAATGATGGTCCGCTCCAGCAGCCCCTCTTCGCGCAATAGAATCGCCGTGGAATAAACCTCCTCACCCGTACTGCAACCGGCAATCCACACCTTGATCGACGGGTAAGTGCGCAGCACCGGCACGACCTCGTTGCGGATCGCCAGAAAGTGCGAAGGGTCACGGAACATCTCACTCACCGGGATGGTGAGAATCTGCAACAGCTGCATGAACACTGCCGGGTCGTGAAGCACACGCTCCTGCAGGGCCGAGATGGTCGCGCAATCGAACTGGCGCAACGCATGGATCACGCGGCGCTTGATTGACGCACCGGAATAGTCGCGAAAATCGTAGCTGTACTGGAGGTAGATCGCCTCTATCAGCAGGCGCAGCTCGATCTCGATGCTTCGATCAAGGTGCATGATGCCATCCGTTTTTGCGCTCCGGAAAGCGCAGACATTGAGCCCTCATTCAAATGCGCTCCATCTTTGGCAGCCAGACGCGAATCAGTGAGAACAGTCGATCCAGGTCGATGGGCTTGGCCAGGTAATCGTTGGAACCTGCCTGCAGACAACGCTCCTGATCATCTTTCATGGCCTTGGCAGTAACGGCGATGATCGGCAGCTTGCGCCAGCGTGGGTCTTTGCGGATCTCGATGGTCGCTTCGTAACCGTCCATTTCAGGCATCATCACGTCCATCAGGACCAGGTCGATGTCGTCGACCTCATTGAGCTTTGCAATCGCTTCAAGACCATTGCGGGCAATTTCCACCACTGCACCCTTGTGCTCCAGAGCGCTGGTCAGGGCGAAGATGTTACGAACGTCGTCATCGACCACGAGAATCTTGCGCGCTTCAAAGACCTTGTCACGGCTGCGCGCGGTCTTGAGCATCTTTTGCCGCTCGTTGGAGAGTTGCGACTCGACCTTGTGCAGGAACAGCGTGACCTCATCCAGCAGGCGCTCAGGCGAGCGTGCGCCCTTGATGATGATAGAGCGCGAATATTTCATCAGCTCGGCTTCTTCATCGCGGGTCATGTTGCGCCCGGTATAGACAATCACTGGCGGAAAGGCGCAGATGTCTTCCGTGGACATGCGCTTGAGCAATTCATTGCCGAGCATGTCCGGCAGTTTCAAGTCGATGATCATGCAGTCGTAGACGTTATCGCGCAGCAGGTCCAGTGCCTCTTGGGCAAAACCTACCGCAGTGATTTCAATATCATCGTCGCCGATCAGGCGTGCAATGCTGTCACGTTGCAGCGCATCGTCTTCGACCAGCAGGATGCGCTTGACCTTCTGGGTCAGCTTGGCTTCCAGCTTGGCGAACACATCCTTGAGCTCTTCGCGGGTGGTCGGCTTGACGGCGTAGCCAATGGCCCCCATGTGCAGCGCAGCTTCCTGGCGATCCTCTACGGAAATCACATGCACCGGGATGTGTCGGGTAGGTGCCAGCTCCTTGAGACGCTGCAGTACAGTCAGGCCCGAGTGATCCGGCAGGCGCATGTCCAGCAGGATCGCGTCCGGCGTGTAACGTGATGCCAGGTTGAAGCCCTCATCCGCGGCATGCGCGACCAGACAGTCGTAACCCAGTTCATGGGCCAGATCGAAGAGGATCTGAGCGAAGCGCACTTCATCTTCGATGACCAGAATGCAGCGCCGCTGGAACGGTGCCTTGTCACGATCATCGGCGAACACAGCCACAGGTGTTTCCACCGGCAGCGGGGCCGACTGCTGGATGACCGGCGCGGCAGGAACCGGCAACGGTGGCGCGGGAGGCGCGAGTACAACCGCAGACTCACTGCCTGGCTCCTGAGAGCCTTGCTCGACATAGCTTTCCGGCAACACCAGACTGAAAATACTGCCCTGCCCTGGCGCGCTGGTGACACTGATGGACCCGCCCAGCAATGCCGCCAGATCACGGGAAATCGACAACCCCAGCCCGGTACCGCCATAACGCCGGTTGGTGGTGCCATCTGCCTGACGGAATGCCTCGAAAATACCCTGCTGATGCTCCTCGGCGATGCCGATGCCCGAGTCGCGCACGATAAACACGATGCCTGCGCCCGGTTGGCGCGAAACGACCATGCTGACTGCACCCGCTTCGGTGAATTTGATTGCATTGGACAGCAGGTTCTTGAGGATCTGCTCGAGACGCTGGCGATCCGTGAACAGCATGGTCGGCGCGCCTGCCTGGATGTCGACCGTGAACGCCAGCTTTTTCTCGGCGGCAAGCGGCTGGAACATGCTGCGCAGGCCCTCGACAAGACGAGATACGCTGCTGTTTTCCGGGCGCATTTCGAGCTTGCCGGCTTCGACCTTGGAAATATCCAGAATGTCGTTAATCAGATTCAACAGGTCATTACCCGCCGAATAGATCGACTCGGCAAACTTGACCTGCTCGGCGGTCAGGTTTTCGCCCGGATTTTCGGCCAGCAGCTTGGCCAGGATCAACGAGCTGTTGAGCGGCGTACGCAGCTCATGGGACATATTGGCGAGGAACTCGGACTTGTACTTGCTGGCGCGCTGCAGTTCGTCTGCCCGCGCTTGCAACTCGGCCTGAGCAATATTCAGTTCTTCATTGTTGCGATCCAGCGCATCGCGCTGATCGGCCAGTGCCTGACTTTGATCAGCCAGTTGCTCGTTGGTCTGTTCCAGCTCGGCCTGCTGAGTTTCCAGATGTGCCTGAGACTCCTTGAGAATACGCGACTGCTCTTCCAGCTCTTCGTTGGCCGTGCGTAATTCTTCCTGCTGTACCTGCAATTCTTCGTTGAGTTGCTGGGTCTCGGCCAGCACCTCTTGCAGACGCTGGCGATAACGGGCCGCTTCGATCGAGGTGCCGATGTTGTCCGCAATCAGTTCAAGAAACTCTACATCCTGCTCGGTAAGCGGGCGCAAAAAGCCCAGTTCGATCACCCCGTTGACCTGATCGTCATTGCTGGTCGGCACCACTACTATGCTGCGCGGCGAGCCTTCACCCAGACCGGAAGCCACTTTGAAGTAGTTTTCGGGCAGTTCATCCAGCGTGATGATCCGGTCCTGTTGTGCGGCCTGCCCGACAATGCCTTCATCACTGTGAATGGTCTGATCCTGCTGCTCCTGTTCGCGAGAGAAGCCGTAGGAGGCAGCACGCGTCAAGCCGCCGTGATCCTGGCGAATGTAGACAGCCGCCACTGACGCGCCCAGATACTGAGTCAGAAACTGAAGGATGTTTCGACCCAACATATTGAGTGTCAACTGCCCCAGTACCTGTTCGGCCAGTTCGCTCTGACCGTTGCGCAGCCAGGCGACTTTCTGCAGACGCTCGGCATTGATTTCCTGCAGCCTGAGGTTTTCACTGTAGGTGGCCGAAAGCGAGAGCAAATCCCGTCGCCCGATATACGCCAGGATAGCGCTGACAATGACCACGAATATCAGATACAGGCTGACGGAAAGAATGGTACTGCGCGTGACCTCTGCGTTGCGGGTCAAGCGAAGTTGCTGCTCCATTTCGACAGCCTGATCGTACTCGGTGCGGATCTGATCAGTAATTCGTTTGCCGCGTCCGGCCAGCACGGCGGTTTGATAGTCGCCGTTGTTGCGCCGTAGATTGATCATCTCCTGAGCAAACGCATTCCACTCCTGTTGCATCGTGGACAGACGCCTGAAGCGGTCCTGTTGCGTCGGGTTGTCTTCGACCAGACCCTTGAGCCCTTCCAGCTCGGCAACCAGCAAGGGTTTGGCGATTTCATAGGGGTCAAGAAAATGCTGATCCCCGGTTAGCAGAAAACCGCGCATGCCGGTTTCCATGTCTATCGACAGTTTCATCGAGCGGTTGGTGTTATTGATCACCCGGTCAGTGTGCTCGACCCACTGTATGGCCGTGAGCAGATAACTGATCAGCAAAATGAAGAAAACGGCGCTCAGTACCCCCACACCCAATGGCAAGCCGACGTTACGCCCCAGCAGTTTTCGAAAGCGTTGCTCATCGACAACAGACGTCCGATTCATGAAATATCCCTGACGAGTGGATCAAAACCGTAGAGTTTGCCGCAAAGCCACGAAAAACACTCTTATTTCTGACATAGAGGATTGAAATTTCACACATAAATCGGCGATAAGCTCACCCACATATCGCGTTCATGACGTAAAGCCGTCAATCACCCTCACAATTCGCAGTATTTGAACGTTGATTGAACTTCCACCCGGTTTTTATTTACTGATACAAGGACTGTATTAACAGTGGGCAGGCCGCCGCTCGGTTACTCTGAGCTGCCGGGAAAGGATGCATGGCATTCCATGCTGTCTGCGCGATCACCATTTTTCAGGTTTAAGGAGTCAACAATGCCGGACACAGCCCGCACCATTCTCGTGGTCGAAGACGACGCCATTGTGCGCATGCTGATTGTCGATGTGCTCGAAGAGCTGGAATACAAGGTACTGGAAGCCGAGGACGCCACTTCAGCCCTGACTTTTGTTGCTGACGACGCCAGGCACATCGACCTGTTGATGACTGATCAGGGGTTGCCCGACATGAAGGGCACCGCACTGGCCAAAAAGGTCATCGAACTGCGGCCTCAATTGCCGGTACTGTTCGCCAGCGGTTACTCCGAAAACATTGAGGTGCCGCCAGGCATGCACTCGATCGGCAAGCCTTTTTCCATCGACCAGTTGCGTGACAAGGTAAAAAGCATCCTTGACTGATATCAAAACTGTTTTCAGTCACACCGACACGCAAGCCAGTACACGCGTACTGATCATCGGCTACGTATGGCCAGAGCCACGCTCTTCGGCAGCCAGCGGGCACATGATGCAACTGATTCAATGTTTCCTCGAGCAGGACTGGCAGATTACCTTCGCCAGCCCTGCCACTGAAGGTGAGCATCGGGCCGATCTGGTCAGCCTGGGCATCAAGGAAGTACGCATCGCGCTCAACGACAGCAGTTTTGACCTGTTTGTCAGCGAATTGCAGCCCGATGTCGTTGTTTTTGATCAGTTCATGATTGAAGAGCAGTTTGGCTGGCGCGTCGAGCAGCAATGCCCCGACGCCCTGCGCATTCTGGAAACGTCGGATTTCCAAAGCCTGCGCCATGCACGCCATCAGATCCTGAAGGATTCGCTGAACAGTGATTCGGCGGCTGATCCGGGCGATATTTGTGACGCCTCAACGCCTCGGCTTTTCAAGCAGATAGCTTCCAGCGAGCTGGCGCAGCGCGAGGTCGCATCGTTGTATCGCTGCGACCTGAACCTGATGACATCTGACGTTGAAATGGCATTGCTGACCGGTTCCTTTGGGCTGCCCGCCTCGCTGCTGCACTGGTGTCCGCTGATGATTGACGGCGCTCCCGACAGCTTTCGGCCTTTTGCAGAGCGCGCGCACTTCCTCAGCATCGGCAATTTCCGTCACGCCCCCAACTGGGATGCGGTGTTATGGATGAAAACCGCGATCTGGCCGCTTATCCGCCAGCAATTGCCTGAAGCGCAGCTGCATATCTACGGTGCCTACACGCCACCCAAGGCGACGGCGCTGCACAATGGCGCTCAAGGGTTTCATGTGAAGCACTGGGCCGAAGACGCGCTGCAGGTCATGTCATCTGCACGTATTTGTCTTGCGCCGTTGCGTTTCGGTGCCGGCATCAAGGGCAAACTGATGGATGCCATGCTCTGCGGCACTCCGTCAATCACCACTGCGATTGGCGCAGAAGCCATGAGCGGCGGGCTGCCGTGGCCTGGCGTCATTGCCGATAACCCGAAAGACATCGCTGATGCGGCGGTCAGACTCTATAAAGACCAGCCCCGCTGGCTAGAGGCGCAGAGCGCCGGGCTGGCGTTGCTGCAGGCGCGTTACCAGCATCGGCAACACTGCACGAGCCTGATCGAGCGTATTCAGACCCTTCGTAACCAGTTGCCCGAGCATCGTCTGGCGAACTTCACCGGCGCCATGCTTCGCCATCATCACCACAAGAGCACCAAGTACATGGCGCAGTGGATCGAAGCCAAGAACCGTAACAAGGCTGAAGATACGGTCTAAGCTGGTTTGCGCAGCAGATAGGTATCCATGATCCACCCCCTGCGGTCGCGCGCTTCGGCGCGCAACAGCTTGATCTGCTCGCACACGTCATCGAGCCTGCCAGACACCAGTATCTCGTCCGCGGTGCCCAGATAAGCACCCCAATAGATATCCAGCCCCTGCCCGAGGTAACGCTCGAATGTGCACTGTGCGTCCAGCATCACCACGACATTGCTATGCTGCTCAAGCGCAGCCGTCGCCAGGCGTCGCCCTGTGGTGATGTGAATCGACTCACCAATGCGATTGAGCGGTATCCGGTGTTGCGCCACCAGGCTCTGAACACTGGTGATGCCGGGAATTACCTGATACTCGAATGATTCCCTGCCGCGCGCCAATACGCGATCAAGGATGCGCATGGTGCTGTCATACAGTGACGGATCGCCCCAGACCAGAAACGCGCCGACCTGATCTGCGCCAAGCTCATCGGTCAACAGCCGTTCGAACAATGCAGCGCGCTGCTCGTGCCAACTCTCGATACCCCGCTCGTAGACGTCAGGGTCGCCTTCGCGCCGTGGGTCCTGAACCTGTACCAGACGGTAGCCCTGATGAGTGATATGGCGCTGGCAAAGCTCTTTGCGCAGACGCAGCAACTCATCGTCGACATAGCCCTTGTCGAGGATGAAGATCACATCGGCACGGTTCAGCGCAGCAATGGCCTGCAAGGTGATCTGCTCGGGATCACCGGCCCCCATGCCGATCAGCAGGATCTGTTTCATCGGATAACCACTCCACTGTGGCAAATCATGTGAGACGCGTGATCGTAGGTGATTTTTGTCAACGACCGGGCATTGAAGCTGAAAATCAGGCACATTATCGTTCTGGCAACTGCTGAACACGACATAGCCATGAGTAAAACAACAAGAATCGCCGACCCTTCCTACGAACTGATGGACGACCACAACGGACTGTCGATCATTTATCGCGAGCACGGTTTCCCCTGTCCGCTGGTGCGTTGGCACTTTCACAAGGAATATGAGCTGCATTTGATTGTTGCCAGCTCCGGCAAGGTATTTGTCGGCGATTACATCGGCAATTTCAACCCTGCCAGCCTGTTTCTGACCGGCCCCAACCTGCCGCATAACTGGATCAGCCAGATCGACGAGGGTGAAGTTGTGGCCAAGCGCGACATGCTGGTCAACTTCACCGATGAACTGCTGGAAAGTGGCAATCAGGTGTTTGCCGAACTAAAAACCCTCACCCCGCTGCTGGAACGCGCCCGCTACGGCATCGAATTTCGCTGCAAGCGCACGATTCGTCAGGCCATGAAGCAGATGCAGAAGATTGCCGACTCACGTGGCATCACCCGCCTGGGGCATTTCTTCATTCTTCTCGAGTTGCTGGCCGCCAGCGACGATTATCAGTTGCTCTCCGGCACTGCGGTCGCCCATAACGCGGACGAGCACAGCGTCGATCGCACCAACCGGGCGGTGGATTACATCTTTGCCCACTATGGCCGGGAGCTGCCGCTGGAGGAAGTTGCCGAGTACCTGGGCATGAAGCCAACCTACTTTTCCAGAGTGTTCAAGCAGGCTACAGGCCGATGCTTTGTGGAGTTCGTCAATCGACTGCGCATCAGCAAGTCGTGCGAATTGCTGGCTGATGGCGACAAACCGGTCACTGATGTGTGCTTTGAATCCGGCTTCAACAATATTTCCAACTTCAATCGGCGCTTCCAGCAACTCAAGGGCATGACGCCCTCGCATTATCGCCGCCTGGCCATGCAGCGCCTGACCGAACAAAACCTGTACTGATTCACCCTGCCCTTGCGCCTATCGTCTACGCTGCAGTTGCGGCGAAGCCAGCCTATGGGCGATTCGGCTCTATCGGCCTTTCGTGCGTCAGTGCAAAAAAGTATCAGTCAGAGTGCGGCGCAGGATTTGTCTTTCAGGCCAAACGCCGGTGTAATCAATCCACATCTTCCTCACCTCCGGAAGAGAAAAAAAACAATAACCATCCTTCTACTGCTCACTGGGCGTGGAAGAGGAGTGATCAATGAAGAACTCAGCAAAACTTCTGCTCGCCAGCTCCGTCCTCAGCACCTGTTTCGTGTTCAGTGGCAGCGCCACGGCCGGGACCGTGACCATCGCCACGGTCAACAACAGCGACATGATTCGCATGCAGCGCCTCTCCAAGACTTTCGAAGAAAAACACCCTGACATCAAACTCAACTGGGTTGTGCTTGAAGAGAACGTCCTGCGTCAGCGCCTGACCACCGACATCGCCACCAAAGGCGGTCAGTTCGACGTGTTGACCATCGGCATGTACGAAGCCTCACTCTGGGGCGAGAAAGGCTGGCTGCAGGAAATGAAAGACCTGCCTGCCAGTTATGAACTGGACGATGTATTCCCCTCGGTACGTGACGGCCTGTCGGTGGATGGCAAACTGTTCGCCCTGCCGTTCTATGCTGAAGCATCGATCACTTACTACCGCACCGACCTGTTCAAGGCCGCTGGCCTGACCATGCCCGAGCGCCCTACCTGGACACAGATTGCCGAATTCGCTGGCAAACTGACCGACAAGTCCAAGGAACAGTACGGTATCTGCTTGCGTGGCAAGGCTGGCTGGGGCGAAAACATGGCGCTGATCACCACGCTGGCCAACGCCTTTGGCGGACGCTGGTTCGATGAGAAGTGGACGCCACAGTTCGATCAGCCAGAGTGGAAGAATGCGCTGAACTTCTACGTCAACACCATGAAGCAGTCCGGGCCGCCGGGCGCCTCCAGCAACGGTTTCAACGAGAACCTTGCGCTGTTCAACAGCGGCAAGTGCGCCATCTGGGTCGACGCCAGCGTTGCCGGTTCGTTCGTGACCGACAAGAAGCAGAGCAAAGTGGCCGACAGCGTCGGCTTCACCTACGCCCCGCATGAGGTGACCGACAAGGGCTCGTCGTGGCTGTACTCGTGGTCGCTGGCGATCCCGACCAGCGCCAAGAACACCAAGGACGCTGCCGAGTTCACCCAGTGGGCCACCTCGAAAGAGTACGCCAAACTGGTTGCCGATACCGACGGCGTGTCCAACGTGCCGCCAGGCACCCGTGCCTCGACCTACACCGATGAATACAAGAAAGCCGCACCTTTCGCCAACATCACGCTGGAGTCGCTGAAGAAGGCCAATCCCAAATCGCCAGCGCTCAAACCAGTGCCTTACGTAGGTATTCAACTGGTCACCATTCCTGAGTTCCAGGCCATCGGCACCAGCGTCGGTCAGCAGTTCTCCGCAGCGCTCATAGGCCAGTCCACTGTGGATCAAGCCTTGCAGAATGCGCAAACAGCGACTGCGCGTGACATGAAACGAGCGGGTTACCCGAAAGAGAAGAAAGAGTAACCGTCCTGTACCAGGGTGAAGGCCAACGCTTTCACCCTGCCGCTAACCTGCGCAACAACTCTGGTGCAATCCGGTTCGGAGCTCCCCATGAATACCTCAGCCTCCCCTGAACGCACGGACCTGTCCGGCGAACAGCAACCGCTCAAAAGCCGTCGATTCAAGCCGGGCTGGTTTCTGGTCAGTCCTTCAGTGGCACTTCTGCTGGTGTGGATGATCGTGCCACTGGGCATGACCATTTATTTCTCGCTGATCCGCTACAACCTGCTCTCCCCCGGCGAAAACGAATTCGTCGGGCTGGAGAACTTCCAGTATTTCGTCACCGACAGCGGCTTTCTGCCCGGTGCCGGTAACACCTTGCTGCTGGTCGGCAGCGTGCTGGCCATCAGTGTGATCCTCGGCGTGCTGATCTCGGCGCTGCTCGAAGCCAGTGAGTTTTTCGGCCGTGGCATCGTTCGCGTACTGCTGATCTCGCCCTTCTTCATCATGCCCACGGTCAGCGCGCTGATCTGGAAAAACCTGATTTTCCATCCGGTGTCCGGCGTACTCGCGGCAGTGTGGAAGTTCTTCGGCGCGCAGCCCATCGACTGGTTTGCCCATTACCCGATGCTGTCGATCATCATCATCGTGTCCTGGCAGTGGCTGCCGTTCGCGATTCTGATCCTGATGACCGCCATGCAGTCGCTGGACCAGGAACAGAAAGAGGCGGCACGTCTGGATGGAGCCGGCCCGATTGCGATCTTCTGGCACCTGACCCTGCCGCACCTGGCACGTCCGATTGCCGTGGTGGTCATGATCGAGACGATCTTCCTGCTCTCGGTGTTCGCTGAAATCTTCACCACCACCAATGGCGGACCCGGCTTTGCCTCGACCAACCTGGCATATCTGATCTACATACAGGCGCTGCTGCAGTTCGACGTCGGCATGGCCTCGGCGGGCGGACTGATCGCGGTAGTAATCGCCAACATCGCGGCGATCATCCTGATCCGGATGATCGGCAAAAACCTCACCGACAAGTCATGAGGACCTTGCCATGATGACCCTCAAACAATCACGCCGCCTGCAAAGCCTGCTGCTCGGGAGCCTGTCCTGGCTGATCGCTGCGCTGGTGTTCTTTCCGATCTTCTGGATGGTGCTGACCAGCTTCAAGACCGAGATCGACGCGTTTGCGACACCGCCGCAATTGTTCTTTACCCCGACGCTGGAAAACTACCTGCACATTCAGGAACGCAGCGATTACTTTCACTTTGCCTGGAACTCGGTGCTGATTTCCTTCAGCGCCACCGCCCTGGCCATGCTGATCGCCATTCCTGCGGCGTATTCCATGGCGTTCTTCGAAACCAAACGCACCAAAAGCACCCTGCTTTGGATGCTCTCGACCAAGATGCTGCCGCCAGTGGGCGTGCTGATGCCGATCTACCTGCTGGCCAAGACCTTTGGCCTGCTGGATTCGCGGCTGGCGCTGATCATCATCTACACGCTGATCAACCTGCCGATCGTGGTCTGGATGATCTACACCTATTTCAAGGATATTCCCGGCGAGATCCTCGAGGCCTCACGGCTGGACGGTGCCAGCACCCGCCAGGAGATCTTTCGCGTGCTGATGCCGATCTGCAAGGGCGGGCTGGCTTCCACAGCACTGCTATCGCTGATCCTGTGCTGGAACGAAGCGTTCTGGTCACTGAACCTGACCTCGTCCGCAGCAGCACCGTTGACGGCACTGATCGCCTCCTACTCCAGTCCCGAAGGGCTGTTCTGGGCCAAGCTGTCGGCGGTCTCGACCCTGGCGTGTGCGCCCATCCTGATTTTCGGCTGGATCAGTCAGAAACAACTGGTTCGCGGCCTGTCGTTCGGCGCTGTCAAATAGCCCGACCCCAAGAACAAGAAGGAATCCAACATGGCTAACCTGAGCATCCGCAACCTGCAAAAAGGCTTTGATGGTCATCAAATCATCAAGGGTATCGATCTGGACGTGAATGACCGCGAGTTCGTGGTCTTCGTCGGGCCTTCGGGCTGCGGCAAATCCACCCTGCTGCGACTCATCGCCGGGCTGGAGGAAGTCACCTCGGGGACCATCGAACTCGATGGCCGCGACATTACCCAGGTCACGCCGGCCAAGCGCGATCTGGCGATGGTGTTCCAGACCTACGCGCTTTACCCACACATGACGGTAGGCAAGAATCTGTCATTCGCGCTGGACCTGGCGGGTGGCGACAAGGCCGAGATCAAGAAGAAGGTCGATGAAGCCGCGCGTATTCTGGAGCTCGGCCCGTTGCTGGAACGCAAGCCCAAGCAGTTGTCCGGCGGTCAGCGCCAACGTGTTGCGATTGGTCGGGCCATCGTGCGCAATCCGAAGATTTTTCTCTTCGACGAACCACTGTCCAACCTCGACGCCGCGTTGCGCGTGCAAACCCGCCTGGAGCTGTCGCGCCTGCACAAAGAGCTGCAGGCCACGATGATTTATGTGACCCACGACCAGGTTGAGGCCATGACCCTGGCCGACAAGGTGGTGGTGCTCAACGGCGGCAAGGTCGAGCAGGTCGGCTCGCCGCTGGAGCTTTATCACCACCCTGCCAATCTGTTTGTCGCAGGCTTTCTCGGCACGCCGAAAATGGGCTTCCTCAAGGGCAAGATCAGTCGAATGGACAACGCCAGCTGTGAAGTCGAACTGGATGCCGGAACCCGCATCAGCCTGCCGGTCAACGGCGCAGGGTTGAGTGTCGGAGCACCCGTGACGCTGGGCATTCGCCCGGAACACCTGAATCTTGCCCAGAACAGCGATTGCCAGTTGCAGGTTATCGCCGATGTCAGCGAACGCCTTGGCAGCGATACCTATTGCCATGTGCGTACCCGCTCGGGCGAGGCGCTGACCATGCGTATTCGTGGCGACCTGGCCAGCCAGTACGGCGAGACGCTGAACCTGCACCTGGACAGTGCCCAATGCCACCTGTTCGACGCTCAAGGTCTGGTGATTGCCAAAGCCTTGCAGACTGTCGCCGCCTGAGTTCCGGAGAGCCCTTCATGAAACTGAGCAAAAACAATCTGTCCCGACTGGACGCCGACATTGCCCTGCCCGCCTACACCGTCGAAAGCACCCGTCAGGGCATTGCCCATATCGGCGTTGGCGGCTTCCATCGGGCGCATCAGGCGTTTTACACCGATGCACTGATGAACAGCGGCGAAGGCTTTGAATGGAGCATCTGCGGCGTCGGTCTGCGCCCTGAAGACAAAGCCGTACGTGACGCACTGGCGCAGCAGGACTATCTGTACACGCTCTACGAACTGGGCGACACGCCAGATACCGAAACCCGCGTCATTGCCTCGATCAGCGGCATGCTGCTGGCCGATGACAGCCCGCAGGCGTTGATCGACAAGCTGGCCAGCCCGGACATCCGCATCGTCTCGCTGACCATCACCGAAGGCGGCTATTGCATCGACGACAGCAATGGCCAGTTCATGGCGCATCTGCCACAGATCCAGCACGACCTGGCAAACCCGGACCAGCCAAAGACGGTATTCGGCTTCCTCTGCGCCGCACTGGCGCGCCGCCGCGCCGAAGGTACGCCAGCCTTTACCCTGATGTCCTGCGATAACCTGCCGCACAATGGCGCAGTCACTCGCAAGGCGTTGCTGGCGTTTGCCACCTTGCGCGATGCCGATCTGCATGACTGGATCAAACACAACGTCAGCTTCCCCAACGCAATGGTCGACCGCATCACACCCATGACCAGCGCTGCTCACCGACTAAAGCTGGCGGACGAAAAGCACATCGACGACGCCTGGCCGGTGGTCTGCGAACCGTTCGTGCAATGGGTGCTGGAAGACAAGTTCGTCAACGGTCGCCCAGCCTGGGAAAAGGTCGGCGTGCAGTTCACCGATGATGTAACACCCTACGAGGAAATGAAGATCAAGCTGCTCAACGGCAGCCACCTTGCCCTGACCTATCTGGGCTTTCTCAAGGGTTATCGCTTTGTCCACGAAACCATGAATGACCCGCTGTTCGTACGCTACATCCGCGCTTACATGGACCTCGACGTCACGCCGCAGCTGGCGTCGGTGCCGGGCATCGACCTGGAAGGCTATAAAGACACACTGATCGAGCGTTTTTCCAACCAGGCGATCGCTGATCAGCTGGAACGGGTCTGTTCGGACGGTTCGTCCAAATTTCCCAAGTTCACTATTCCGACGATCAATCGTCTGATCGTCGATCAGGGTAATTTCGAACGCGCCTCGCTGGTGGTCGCCGCGTGGGCGCTGTATCTGAAGGGTGTCGACGAGAACGGCACGACCTACAAAATTCCCGACCCACGCGCCGAGTTCTGTCAGGCATTGGTGGCCGACGACGCGCTGATTACCCAGCGGCTGTTGCAGGTTGAGGAAATATTTGGCGTTGCCATTCCGAAATCAGCCGAGTTCGTCGCAGCGTTCGAGCAGAACCTCAATGACCTGCGCACGCTGGGCGTCAGTGGCACGCTGGAAAAACTTCTGGCCAACCGCCTTTGAGGTGCGCCCATGTTTCTTGGAATTGACTGCGGCACCCAAGGCACCAAGGTGCTGGTGCTCGATACCGAACGCGGTACTGTACTGGGCGAGGGTTCGGCCTCGCATAGCCTGATCAGCGACCATAACGGCCGCCGCGAGCAGGACGTCGGGCAATGGCTGAACGCGCTGCAACAGGCCACCCGCAATGCTTTGGCGCAATCGGGTGTGCCGGGACAGCAGATTCTCGGCATCGGCGTATCGGGCCAGCAACATGGTCTGGTGCTACTCGATGCTCAAGGTGAGGTGCTGCGCCCGGCCAAACTGTGGTGCGACACTGAATCGGCCCCGGAAAACCAGCGCTTGCTGGATTACCTGGGCGGCGCGCAGGGTTCCCTGCAACGCCTTGGTCTGGTCATTGCGCCGGGCTATACCGTGTCCAAACTGCTGTGGACCAAGGAGCAGTACCCGCAGCTGTTTGAGCGCATAGACAAGGTGCTGCTGCCCCACGACTACCTCAACTATTGGCTGACCGGCCGCTGCTGCACTGAATTCGGAGATGCATCGGGCACCGGTTATTTCAATGTGCGCACCCGTGAATGGGACCTGCCGCTGCTCGCGCACATCGACCCGAGCGGCCGTCTGGGCAAGGCGCTGCCGCAATTGGTGCAAGCACACGAAGCGGTTGGCGTGCTGCGTCCTGAAATCGCCCGACTGCTGGACCTGAACCCCGCCGCACTGGTGTCCAGTGGTGGCGGCGACAACATGATGGGCGCCATTGGCACGGGCAATATCCAGCCCGGTCTGATCACCATGAGCCTCGGCTCGTCAGGCACTGTCTATGCCTATGCCGATGAGGCGCGGGTCAGCGAGCATGAATCGGTCGCTACCTTCTGCTCGTCCTCCGGTGGCTGGTTGCCATTGATCTGCACCATGAACCTGACCAATGCGACCACGGCTATTCGTGAATTGTTCGCTCTGGATATCGCCGGGTTCAACCAGGCCGTCGCCCAGGCACCGATAGGGGCCGAAGGCGTGCTGATATTGCCTTTTCTGAACGGCGAACGCGTGCCCGCCCTGCCCGATGCCACCGGCAGCATCGTCGGCCTGCACAGCACCAATCTGACCCAGGCCAACCTGTCCCGCGCCGTGGTCGAAGGCACCACCTTCGGCCTTCGCTACGGATTGGACCTGCTGCGTGACAGCGGCATCAAAAGCGAGAAAATCCGCCTGATTGGCGGCGGTTCCAAAAGTGCAGTATGGCGGCAGATCGTGGCGGACATCATGGACACCCCGGTGATCTGCACCGACCACGCAGAAGCCGCCGCGCTGGGCGCGGCCATTCAGGCCGCCTGGTGCTGGTCGCATGCCCACGGCAAGGCTGAGGACCTGCAGCAACTGTGCGAACGCTGCGTAAGTCTCGATCAAAGCAGTGAGACGCACCCCGTGGTGCATAATGTGGCCGCCTATCAGCAGGTCTATCAGCGTTATCAGGCGCAACTGCGCAAGGTTTGAACCGTTTTTTCATGGAGCACTTATGTTTCTGGTTTGTGGCGAAGCACTGTTCGATATTTTCACCCGCACTGATGACAGCGGTTCCCTGAACAGATTGGGGTTCGATGCGATTGCCGGCGGCTCGCCGTTCAACGTTGCGATCGGACTGCGCCGTCTGGGTGTGGAAGCCAGCTTTCTTGCCGGGCTGTCCACCGATTACCTGGGCCGTCGGCTGCGTGCCGTGCTGGAAAAGGAAACGGTCAATACCGATCACCTGATCGACTTCGACGCGCCCACGACACTGGCCATGGTCGCCGTGGGCAGCGATGGCTCGCCGACTTACAGCTTTCGCGGCGACGGCTGCGCGGACCGGCAGTTGCGCCTTGAACATCTGCCGGAACTCGATGCGCAGGTACGCGGCATTCACGTCGGCTCGTTTTCGCTGGTGGTGCAGCCGATTGCCGACACACTGCTGGCGCTGGTCGCCCGCGAAAGTGCGACGCGCCTGATTTCACTGGACCCCAACGTGCGCCTCAACCCGGCACCGGACATTCAGCGCTGGCGCAGCCAGGTCGCAGCGTTCGCCGAACATGCGCACCTGATCAAGGTCAGTGACGAAGACCTGCACCTGTTGTACCCGGACAGCGATCCACAAAAAATCGCCGAAGGCTGGCTCGGCAAGCGTACGCAACTGGTCATCGTCACCCGCGGCACGCAAGGTGCCAGCGTCTTTACCCGGCAGCATGGTACTTGGTCAGTGCCGGCAAAAACGGTGGTCACCGCCGATACCGTCGGGGCCGGGGATACTTTTCAGGCGGCGCTGCTGACCTTCCTCAGCGAGCGTCAGCTCGATACGCCAGAAGGCTTGTCGACGCTGTCACGGGAAACACTGGACGAGATGCTGAATTTTGCCGTCGGCGCAGCCGCGCTGACCTGCACAAAGGTCGGGCCGGATCTGCCGTATCGGCATCAGTTGGGGTGATTCAGTTTTCGACGAGAAACAAAAACAGCGGTACATCCGCAACATGTAACGCATGAAATAAAGTCTTCGTGAGCAAGCTCACTCCCACATTCCGAACCTGTTCCAAGCGGGAGAAGTTTCAGGATTCACTCCCATTTGGAAAGCATTCCATTTGTGGGAGTGAGCTTGCTCACGAAAGAGCCATTACAGTCGCCGAACAAGCAACTGAACCCACTGCCTGGTCAAGCCACCATCCCGGCCTTGATACCTCTGATGCGGGTGTTGATGTCATCCGCAACGTTGTTCTGCTTGTCCTTGAGCGCGTCCTGGACTTTCTGGTCAATGGCCAGTTGGTCCTGAGGTGCCATGGCGTCGTAGTCTTTCTGGGTGACGCCCGTCAGCTTCTCGCGCACTTTCTCTTCGGCTGTCTGCTTCAGAGAGTCCATGAACTTCTGTTCTACCGAACCCGTCGATGCAGTGTCAGTGGTGCTGGTGGCGCTGGCCACTGAACCGATGACACCGTTGTCGCGATCAGCCGTCTTTTCCGACAGTGACGAATCACCGGCAGACTTGAGGTTGATCATCATCCGCGCGAAGGATTCGTTGTAACCGCTGTTGTCCTGCTTGCTGTCTTGCGATGTTGAATTGCTGACCGGCGTGGTAACCGGTGCCGAACCTGATGTCAGGCCAGCGGCGGCAACCGAGCTGAATGCGTCCTGAGACACCTCATCTACGGTTTTGCGCCCAACCACAGCCCGGGAAACAAGCTGCTCAAGCGCACTCGTGCCAATAATCATCTTTCACCTCCTGAGGAACCTGTTGCGCAGGTTCAACAGCAAGTCCAGTGCCAAGTGTGCAATAAATTCATAACCTACTGATTTTTATAACTTAAATTTAGACACTCAGGATCAGCACTGTCAAAAAAACCCATACATTCTGCCGTTTGCGGCAAACATTCACCGACACAGGCTGCTTTCAGCCTGCCGCACGACCGGTATTGACGTTCAGCAGCTCAATCGGCAACGGTTCAGAGAAGTAGTAACCCTGCGCCTGGGTCGCGCCGATCTCGCGCAGCAGCTCGAGTGTTTCCAGATCTTCGACACCTTCGGCGACGACGTTCAGATCAAGGGATTCGGCCATGCGCACGATGGCCCGCACGATGGCCCGGCTGCGTACGCTGGAAGCCAGTCCGAAGATAAACGATTTGTCGATTTTCAAGCCGCTGAAATGGTACTGATGCACATAGCTGAGCGAAGAAAACCCCGCGCCAAAGTCGTCCAGCATGACCGACATGCCCTGCTCGGCCAGTTGCTTCATTGACAGGCGTGCCTGCTCGGGGTCGGCCACCAGAGCCCCCTCTGTAAGCTCCAGACACAGACGCCAGGGCGCAACATTCTGTTCAGCAAGCATCGCCAGCACTTCTGCAGCGAATGCCGGACGGGTGATGCTGTAGCTGGAGCAGTTCACATGCACTGGCGGCCAGCGGCCGTTCTCGGGTTGCGCCAGGATGTTCACTACACATTTGAGCATGTAGATATCCAGACGACCAATCAGGCGCAACCCCTCCAGCGCGGGCAAAAAGCTTTCCGGCCCGACGATCCGTCCATCCGGCATGCGCCAGCGGATCAGGGCTTCAAACGCCAGCAACTCTCCGGTCCTGACACAGATGACCGGCTGAAAATAGGGGATCAGTTGATCGCTACGCTTCAGGGCCGTGCGCAACGCACCCTCTTGTTCGACCTGATCCGAAACCTCCCGACGCAGAGCCTGATTGAACACCGCGAAACTGTCGCGCCCGCCATTTTTGACCCGGTACATGGCGGTGTCGGCATCGCGCAAGAGATCAGCCGGCTCCTGATGAAAGCGGCTGTCGGCACCCACCACGCCAATACTGCAGGAAGAAAAGACGCTGTGATCGTCGATCACGAACGGCTGCTCGAACGCGGCCAGGATCCGCTGAGCGATGTCCGTACCGGTCTGCAACGGCGTATCGATGCTCAGCACCGCAAATTCGTCACCTCCAAGCCTGGCCAGCAGATCCCCTTCACGCATGCAACTGCGCAGCCGCTCGGCGGCCTGCACCAGGAGGATATCGCCGCAGTGGTGGCCAAGGCTGTCATTGATCATCTTGAAGCGATCCAGATCGATGAACATGACAATCAGCTGCTGGCCGTGCACGCAAAAGTCCTGCCACGCCTGTTTCAGGCGATGTTGCAAGTGACTGCGGTTGGGCAACCCGGTCAACGAGTCGTGGGAGTTTTCATGCTGCAACCTGGCGTTGGCCTGGTCCAGCTCCCGGGTCCGGTCGCGAACCCGGGCTTCCAGGAGCACATTGGCGGTATGGATCGCTTCTGCCGCGCTGCGGCGGGACAGTGCCGTGTCGATGTGGCGAGAGACAAAGGTCAGCAGTTCCTGATCACGCAAGGTATAGCTGACATCCTTCGAATAGCTTTGCACCACCAGAACGCCGCGCACTTGCTCGCCATCGAACAACGGAATGCCCAGCCAGGAAGAAGAACGACCGGTATTTTTTTGCACCTCGATTTCGCCGAGGCTTTCCAGCCTGCGGGCATCGTCGTAATCGATCAGACAGGGTCGCCGCTGGCCTATCACATACTCGGTAAAGCCACGCTGCCCACGCCGTGAACGTGGCGGCGTGTGCTGGTATTCGTCGATGTAATAAGGAAAGGTCACTTCGCCCGTGGCGCTGTCGTAAAGGGCGATGTAGAAATTGAGCGCTACCAGCAGCTCGCCGACAATCATGTGCAGGCTGCGAAACAGCTCATTCATGTCGCCGGGCTGGCTGGACAGCTCGGCAATCTGGAACAGGGCACTCTGCAAATGCTCGGCGCGTTCACGGTCGCGCACTTCCTGGCGCAGGGCGTCGTTGGCTGCCGAAAGCTGTTGCGTGCGCAGTGCCACGATCTGCTCCAGGTCGGTACGCCGCAACAGCCGGTCCAAGGCCATCGCCACATGCCGCGACACCACGGAAAACAACGCGCGATCCTGAGCACTGTAGACGCGGGACACGTCATAGACCTGCATCGCGACCATGCCGAATACTTCGTCCGAGGCGTTTTTCAAGGGCGCGCCCATCCAGAACTCCGGCAGACGCCCCACACAGAAAAAACGACCTTCGGCTTTTGCGCGCTCGATACAGGCAGCTTCCAGAAACAAAGGTTGCCCGGTGCTCAAGACATACCCGGTGAGCGACATTCGATCGGCGTCGATGAATTCGAATGTCTCGTGCGCCATCGCTTCGTCATCGAAACGATCGATGTAATACGGGTAAGTGATTTTGCGGCTTTGTCGGTCATACAGCGCGACGTAGAAGTTCTCGGCATCGATCAGCGCACTCAACTGCTCATGAATACCCTGCAGAAAAGCCCCGCGATCCAGCGTGGAACTGGCCAGCAGGCTGATTTCATAGAGCACCCGCTGGGTGTTCTGCGCCCGGATCAACGCAGCGGTCTGCAACAGTGAGCCCAGCCTGGCAGCGAGTTCCACCAGCACGGGATGGTCTTTTTCGGCCATTGGCGCCAGCACCCAGCCCAGCACGCCCTCGCCCTGCCCGGCGATTCTGCGATGGAGCTGCAATTGAGCACAGTATGCGTCGAAGTCTTCAGCAGCGATGTGCGCAGGCCAGACGACTGCAGGGTCGCCCTGCCCGAGCAGACATTTCAGCTCGCCTGCAGCGTAGGCCGCCCAGGCGATATCCGGTATCTGTTCCCGTGCAGCGCTCAAAAGTGCGTCGATGGGCGCGTGACTGGCGAATCTGTCATGGTTGGCAGCCAACGTGGTGTCTGGACTGAACGCTACGCTCGGGCATATACCCGTGGCCAGATGTGAGACTGTCATGGAAACACCAGATGCATGAGCCGACGGCGGTCATCCTTAAAAACCATGACCAAAGGTAACAAGTGTGCTGCCGCATTGTTGCAAAGTTCATACCTTTTTGGCAGACCCTTTGCCTGTCAGATGACATCCATGTGACGTAGGGCACTACCCGGCTGCCATACGGGTCAGATTCAGGTGTTTCGCGACCGGCAAGGCAAATGAGCAGAGCTCGGCTATGCTTGCTCGCGGCGTTACACATCCCCCCACTGAACAGGTGACAGTCATGGTCAAGACTTACAGTTACGCAGCGCAGTCTGCTCAGGAAGTGCTCAAACCGTATCAGTTCGAACGCCGCTCACCCGGTGCAGATGATGTTCAGATCGACATTCTCTACTGCGGCGTTTGCCACTCGGACCTGCATACCGCACGCAACGAGTGGCATAACACTCTCTACCCGTCGGTTCCGGGTCACGAAATCGTTGGTCGGGTAACGGCAGTCGGTGCAGACGTCAAACATTTCAAGGTCGGCGACCTCGCGGGCGTCGGCTGCATGGTCGACAGCTGCCAGCAATGTACACCCTGCGCAGAGGGTGACGAGCAATATTGCGAGAGCGGCTTCACCGGCACCTACAACGGTCCGGTGTTTGGCGGCGAAAACACCTTCGGCGGCTACTCCGACAAGATCGTGGTCAAGGAGAAGTTCGTCCTGCGCATCTCTCACGGCACCAATCTGGCCGCTGTTGCGCCGCTGTTGTGCGCAGGTATCACCACGTACTCGCCATTGCGCCACTGGAAAGTCGGCCCCGGCAAAAAAGTGGGCATTGTCGGGCTCGGAGGGCTCGGCCACATGGGCGTCAAGATCGCCCACGCCATGGGCGCTCATGTGGTGCTGTTCACCACATCGCCCGACAAGCGTGAAGATGGCTTGCGGCTGGGTGCCGACGAGGTTGTTGTATCCAAAGATGCGGCACAGATGGCAGCCCAGACCAATAGCCTGGACTTCATCCTCAATACAGTCGCAGCACCGCATGATCTGGATGCATTTCTGTCCCTTCTCAAGCGTGACGGCACCATGACGCTGGTCGGCGCACCGGCAGAACCGCACCCGTCACCGGCAGTCTTCAATTTGATCTTCAAACGCCGCAGTCTGGCAGGCTCGTTGATCGGCGGCATTCAGGAGACCCAGGAAATGCTGGATTTCTGTGCTGAACACGGCATCGTTTCAGACATTGAAATGATCGCCATGCAGGACATCAACGAGGCTTACGAGCGGATGCTCAAAGGCGACGTGAAATATCGTTTTGTCATCGACATGGCCAGCCTCAAGCAGGAAATTCCTGCTGACTCAAACGCCGCATGATGCGGGTTGAATGCATCTGAAGATGCCTAGCGCTGCCAAGGACGGCTGCGCGCACAGACATGCCGTACGTCGCAAGGCATGAACTGACTACAGACAATAACCCACTGATACTCATACTCACTGTAAGTGTCGGCAGCGGCTTGAAGCCGTCACTTGCGCCTGGCTCACGCTGGCATGAACTTGTCCCGGCCAGAAAAATGAACTATTTATTACATTTTAGTGACTATTACTGACTGCCTTTGGGTCTCAAGTTCACGAAGTCCTTGCAGATACTCATGTCAACGGACGTTTTAACAGGTGAACGAATCATGAAACAACGAGCGACAGTCATCTGCAAACGCGACGGTCAGGTCCTCTACGTACGCAAACCAAAGTCGCGCTGGGCATTGCCTGGTGGCAAGATCGAGGCCGGTGAAACGCCTGCTCAGGCCGCCATGCGTGAATTGTGCGAGGAAACAGGCCTGAAAAATCTTGATCTGCTCTACCTCGAGGTCTATGAGAAAGATCAGGTTACTCACTACGTATTCACTACGCAGGTCCCGGCCTCAAGCGAGCCTTCGCCGCAGAATGAGATTGCCGCCTGCAAATGGCTGGCTCCGAAGAAACTCGCAGACTTGAAGGCCAGCAGTGCGACCAAGACCATCGTCAAGTCGTATGCCCAGCGGGCCTGAGAGCATCTGGCGCAACGCCAAAGGGTGATCAGCCAGATCGGGTTGAACGGTCAGGCCTGAAGCTGTTCTGAGAGAGCAGACGGTTCATTACCTTCATCCCCGTCTCAGGAGATCCCCTATGACTCAGACCGCCCTGGTTGTTGGCGCAAGTGGCATTGTCGGCAGTGCAATCACACAGTTGTTACTGGAAAACGATTGGCAAGTTGCCGCCCTCTCCCGTAGCCCTTCAGCGCGGCCCGGCGTAATTCCGGTGGCTGCAGACCTGCAGAACCCGGAGTCCGTCAGTGCGGCCCTGGCTGATTTGAAGCCCACCCACGTTTTCATCACCACATGGTCGCGTCAGGCCACTGAAGCAGAGAACATTCGCGTCAATGCTGCAATGGTGCGCAATGTGCTGGACGCTGTGCGCCCCGCTGGCAGCGTGAAACATGTCGCGCTGGTCACCGGGCTCAAACATTACCTTGGCCCGTTCGAAGCCTATGGCAAAGGTACGCTGCCACAGACTCCGTTCAGGGAAACGCAAGCGCGCCTGGATATCGAGAACTTCTATTACGCGCAAGAAGATGAAGTCTTCGCTGCCGCCGAGAAAGACGGTTTTACCTGGAGCGTCCATCGCCCGCACACCGTGACAGGTGTCGCCGTCGGCAACGCGATGAACATGGCGACCACCCTCGCCGTCTATGCCTCGATCTGCAAGGCAACCGGCCGACCTTTCGTGTTCCCGGGCTCACGTGTGCAGTGGGACAGCCTGACCGACATGACCGATGCACGTCAGTTGGCCCATCAGCAATTGTGGGCCGCCACGACGCCTGCTGCGGCCAATCAGGCGTTCAATATCACCAATGGCGACGTATTCCGCTGGAGCTGGATGTGGGGGCAGATCGCCGAGTACTTCGGCCTGCAGCCCGCCGATTTTCCGAGCGAGCCAGCCCCGCTGGAAACGCAGATGGCCGATGATCAGGCTGCCTGGACCGATATTGTCCGCGAGCATCAACTCAAGGAAGGTGATATCAGCCGCCTGATTTCGCCGTGGCACACCGACGCCGACCTGGGTCGCCCGATCGAAGTGGTTACGGATATGTCGAAAAGTCGCAAACTGGGCTTCACGGCTTTTCAGGCGAGTGACGACGCGTTTTTCGAAGTATTTGAAAAGCTGCGCCGTGACCGACTGATTCCCTGAAGCTGCTTGTGCTCTTGTGTCAACGCTTTGCGTTGGCACAAGAGCGGGCACTTGCTTAGGGTGAGACAGACGCAACAAAAAAGGGTCAACCTCTCGGTTAACCCTTTTTTTACCGCCCAGCAGAGCGGATTTTATCTGGTAGGCGCGATTGGACTCGAACCAACGACCCCCACCATGTCAAGGAGAGGAGCAATACACCCTAGCCCATACAGGCTATGGCCTTGAGAGAACGCCCATTCACATCATGAGGCGTCAACATGGCTAACATCCGCTCCCTACCGTCAGGCAACTGGAACGCTCAGGTCAGATTGAAAGGGAAACCCCCTCAGTCGAAGACATTTTCTACACAGGCTGAAGCTCAGGCATGGGCTGACAAGCTTGAAGCTGTCATCAAAGACCACAAGCATCACACCATATTCACATTGGGCATGACCTACTGTGACTCCCATCTCAAGGGCAAGGGTTCCTACACCCATGCTGTCCAGATCGTTGAGCAACTAGCTCACGCCTTCCCTCAGTCCATTCATGACATAACCCCTAAGCTCGTAAACGATTTCAAACTGATGCGCTTACAGACCGTCAAGGCAGCCACATGCAGACATCAACTAGCGTTCCTCTCTCGGTTCTTCAAGTACGCTAAACGTGGCTTGCTGATAGACATACCTAACCCCGTCTGTGACATCACACTGCCTAAGCCTGACAAGTCCAGTGACAAGGTTGTGACTGCTGGTGAGCTACGTCTAATCCTCAATGAGCTATCACCCACAATGGCCCTGATAGCAGAGCTTGCATATGAAACGGCTATGCGTCGTTCTGAGATACTGAAGCTGACAGTTAACTGCCTGCATCTGGAACAGAGGATTGTGGACGTAGTAGATGGCAAGAATGGTACACGCTCAGTGCCCCTCACCTTACGTGCAATAGAGCTTCTGCAAGAGGCTCAGAGACTCGCTATAGCAGAACGCATACCAAGAGGAAGACTATTCTCTGTAGTGCCTCATAGCGTCTCACAGGCCATCAGGAGAGCCCGAACAGCAGCTAACCTTGATAGTAATGTCAGACTCCACCAGCTTAGGCATACAAGAATAACCAATGTAGCTAAGAGAGGATTTAACAACGCTCAGATAATGATTGTCTCGGGACATAGGGACACTAGGTCTGTCGCCAGATACTCTCACCTGAATGCTAAGGATGTCTTACACCTGATTGACTGAGGCCCTACAAGCTCGCTGGTGAGGCGTTAAAGCATAACCCTCATCAGCTGCAAGCTTCATTAATAAAGCCACTCAGAAAGGCTCACAGAGGCTTAAGAGCACCTTCAGATGTACAGCCTCCTGATATTTTAAGTATCTATTTTCGATGATTGAAAAATAATTTGTAGGGAAAAGTCAAAATTCTGAGTATAGATATGCAGGGGACAAAAGTATTTTAACCTTGAGTTGTCCCCTTTTTCCTAAAAAACGACTCTAGTATACTATGGGACATAAATACTCTTAAGGTTAAGCCCTTCCCTCCCACCAGATAACGGGCCTGCGAACAGGGAGCGTTGATGGTACAGGATAAAATATTTTCACCTTGAATTGTCCTCTTTTTCCTAAAATTGAGGTATAGGTATATGTGGATTACGAAAAATACCTCACGCAGTTTGCACGGAAAAGTCTAAAAAACGACTCTAGTATACATACACCCCGCTTTTTCCTAGCCACACCCCTCTAGCATCACCCCTCCTTACTCGCCATTACGCGATGTAGGGACACAAGACTTCCTCCTAGAAAATATTACGCCCGATCTTATGGGGGATATAGGGGGCTGCCTTTAACTATCAACTTATAGGTAAGACTAATGTCTATTACTTTGGAACAAATTGTTGCTCTGCAACACAACCAGCTTAACACACTGCCAAGGAAGATAATTTGGCTGATGATTCGTAATCAGGCAGATGTCTTTGGCTGGTCTACTATCTCAAGCGCTGACTTCTGTATTGCTACAGGACTCCCCAGACGCTCTGTAGAAGGCGTTCTCAAACATCTGGTAGCTACAGCAATGGTTGAGCGTAGAAAGACTGACAAGGCCCACTCAGCCCGTTATCAATATCGTATCATCACCCTCTAACTCCCAATAAGGAACACACACATGCGTACATACAAACATGAAGACCTTGTAGCTTTGGCACAAGAAACAGGACGCTCCCTTGAGGATGTGAAACAGGTTGCTCATAACTCAGGCTGGGTACTAGAACAGGAGGCACGTCCTCTCCGAGCCCTTGATAGCTCCAAGGATGCAGTAGCAGCGATGAAGCAAGTCAAGCAAGCTACTCTTGAGCGTCTCTATAAGACTGATCCGCTGATTCGAGAGAGTCTGGATATGCAGGTGGCAGTGCAGCAAGCACGCCTTGATCGAACCACCTATAAGCCTAGTAATAACCAGTATGATAGCGAAGGGAACTTCACTGGCGTAACGAGAAGCATCATTAGCGGACCAGCAGCTACTGGCAAGAACCAAACTGATGCTATGAAAGCAATTAAGGCAAGTGTTTATAAGCGACTAGGGGTCCAAGAATGAACTACTATCTATCAGAGGGTGAGCGTCAGTATCAGGAACATCGTAAGGCCCAGCTCAAGGCCATGATTGAACAGGCAGAGGTAAGTAATAATAGCCTTGTAGGTGAAGTGAAGACTTACAAGGGCGTAAGCTATCAGATGCATCAGCGTGGAAGCTATGTCTGTGTAGGCCTTCCTAAGAATTCACCATTGGAAGGTACATTCACATCAGCCTTTGCTTTGCATAAGATCATTGATGACATGGAAGCACGCAAGTCAAGCAAATGAAGACAATCATTAGCTGGTTGGTTACAGCTTTCATCGTGTATGCCATCTGCCTAACTCTCCTTACTATTGCCAGACTAGCGCTAGCCGTTATGGCATGTACAGTATGAAACACATATATGAACTCAGATGACGACTATATCAACATCCCTGACTTAGAGTATCGAACAAAACGACTCATCCCCATAACTATCAAGCGAGGACTAGCAAAGCAACTGATAGCGGCTAAGGGTAATACCAAAGCCATCTACGCTCTCTCTTTACAGTATAGACTCTCGTCACAAGCAGCAGGCTACATCTCTAATCTACAGCTAAAAGACATTGAGCAATATAGAAAACGACGGTAACTGCTCATCACTAGCGGCAAGCCTACCAAGGTTATTGTGTACCTTCCAGAGCTAATCCGTAACAGCAAGATCGTTTATGCAATTTTACCAATGCGTTGATTAGCGATCTTGCGCTACCGATCAGGACTCGGACTGGCTTCGCTTCTGTAGTCATTCCCTCAGACACTGTAAACCATGTGATAGCACACGCCGAGAAGGCCCTAACAGCTCGCTGGCAGCTCCTCAAGGGCATAGCCTTAAACCTTACGCCTCCTACAAGCGCTCTCAGGAGCTTACAGACAACAAGAAGAATACTCTTTATGCCAAGCCACCAAACCAGCGACATTAGAGACGTTGTTACTCAACTACAGAGAACCATTCGTGTAGGCAATTATGTCTTAGACAAACTCAGCGGTGAAGTCTTAGGAGAGTACACCACTCATCCCATACCCGAGGTTCCTTATGATTATCCAACTGCTCGAAACTGCAACCTTCCATCTAAGCCTGCTATCTGTCTCCTTACCCCTTGTGAGCAATCTCCTTATAAGCAGACTATAGGGACAACAGAAATCAAAGTTAAGAGAGGCCCTAAGCCTAAGACAATGTTCAACCCATATGCTAAGCACTTCAAGGTGGCAAACAGTGAGCACAATACTTGGCTTGATGATTACGTCTACGGCTCCTGTATGACAGCAGGAGGAGTTAGCAATGGCACAATGAATACTAGCCCTTCTCATGTTCTGAAAGCTTGTATGTTAGACATCGTCAGCACTGAAATAGTCATAGCCACTATCCACCTAGAAGGGCTTACACCCATGAGTCCCCAGCAAGCACGTAGAGTATGTCAATGCGCTAGGCATGCAATCAGCGGCATGAGCTTTTTCCTTGAGCGTAACCCTAGCATCAAAGGACTACTAGAGTTTGAAGTTAGCTTTGCTGAATCGTACCCCTCCCTACCTAGATTATAATACGCTCGGATATATGGGGAACACCATATTTAGCTACAGCTGAGTCCAATCCTATCAGTCGTCAACAGAACTATTAATACGCTCGGATAGTAGAGGAGCTACCGCCTCTATGACTCACTACTAACGTACTAAGAGGTAACCACCTTCGTATTAATTACGGTCGGATAGTAGAGAGGAACTTTCCATCCCCTCCTCACGAAAGACCTACCAGTCTTTGAACGTATCATCCAGAGACAAGGGGAGCTACCACCCCTCCCTAGCATTTCTAAATACGCTCGGATATAGAGAGACATCGCTATACTTGTCCCGCAGGGACGCTTAGTGGTTACTCGTTGAAGATCAACCAAGGTATGGTCTAGGAATTAATACGCTCGGATATATAAGGAACTTATAGATGCCGCTTGAATTGATCAACGTCAGAATTACTTTTTCCCAAAAACTCTTAAAGACCCCTTAAGAGAAATTGGCAAATTTCTAAGAACACCTTAACGTCAGCAAGCTGACAGGTGCTACTCCCTTCTCAGGACATTAAGTTAGATACCATCCTTAGACTACCATCTATCGATGGATCTTTCTTAAAAGCAAAAGCAACGTCAGCATAGCTGACAAGAGCACGCATAAAAGAGAGAATCAAAAGCGGACTACTTACCAGTATGTATCGCTCTTGATCTTTCTTTATTGCGTATGCCACTACGTGGCGTGCTCTTGCTTCTGCTGTCACGCAGTGACTCCTGCTGAAAGCCCACCACCATACTTACTTAAACCAAAGAGAACAATATGAATATTCAAGACGAACACAAACAACAATACGTAGAAGCCTACTCACACATTGAGCTAGCCAAGACTCTTGGAGTTAGTCTAGCCCTGCTAGATAGCCATGCAGAAAACCAAGGATGGAAAGAGGAGCACCGACTTTACTGGTTCGACAAGTCACTTGAGTCATTGAAGTATGCGCTTAACGAAGGAAGCATACCTGCTGTCAAGGAACTACTTAAGATTGCTGGCGTAACCAGACCAGTAGGTCGTCCAAAGAAACAAGACATTGAAGGACATCTAGCCAAGGAAGCCAAAGTGACTGAAGAATGGGAAGCAGACTTCCGAAGACTGAGCTTAGCGTCAAGAAACTGAGAGAATTATTTATTAAAAGAGGTGAGGTGCATTGCCGCTACACCTCTAGAACCAAATTCATTTCACCTGAGTAGCACACACCCCTGGACTACTTACATCATTGGCAACACTATGCATCCGTGAGTTCATTGAGTCCAGATAGGCAATGCAAGCGTAAAACTTTCGATTATATACTCTGTCTGCACAATACATTGCAACAAGCAACAGCAGCAATATTGACAGATATCTAACCAAAGGTAGTGCTAAGACTTTATTCATCCACCCCCCTAGATAACTCACCAAATGCGATGTACTGAGCAGTGACTCTTGGCCTTCACAAAAAGCAAGACCCAGCGCCACTGTAATTTTTGATGTCGCATTGCACCACTTTGAATTTAGCACTTTCAATAAGCGCCTGAGGGCCGAATGCCTGCTCTAAGCACACCAGCCCTGCGAACAAAAACTTGCATGAATCATGTGCAATCAGCTCTAAAGGAACGCCCATTTTATTAAAGTGATAAAGCTTCATCAGATGCAACTGACATCCCCCTTCTTCCATAGCGCTATGGTACAAGCTCGGGCGAATCCCCATGAGCCTCGCCACCTTGTTCCCCACTCTCCTTCCCTGCCACGTCCAGTACATAACTGTTACGACATTTCTGATCATGTGCACGCTCTAGTCAGCGATTGAATACTGCCAGATGACTTTAGCTATGACGCTAGCCAAACGCCAGCATTTCTACCAGAAATTCCTGACCAGTAATGCATAAGAAGGGACAACCCCTAACCCCCCTGCCCACCCCTCGCCTTGATGACCCCACGCACACAGAAATAGCCCTGCCCCTTGAGCGTTAAGAAAACTCTACAGAGGGGTTGGATAGCGTCCAGCCCACAGCAGGCACGTAGCTCAGTTGGTTAGAGCCTGCCATTGTGAGGCCACGAACAATGAGCACCACCTAGACAAGAAGGTGATCAGGCCATACAGATCAGTAGGTTAGGTATGGTCGTTCACATTTACTCGTGTGAATGCCACTGTGAATGAGGTGTGAACGTTCGTGTGAACGACGATTTGAACGAGAACGGACGTTCCCATTGCAGTGTGTGAACGATGCCTATAGATTGTGAACGTTTTCTCAAGGAACAAAAAAGGGGAACCCTTTCGGATTCCCCCTCTCGACCGCCCAGCAGAGCGGATTTTATCTGGTAGGCGCGATTGGACTCGAACCAACGACCCCCACCATGTCAAGGTGGTGCTCTAACCAACTGAGCTACGTGCCTGCTGTGGGTCGGCATTCTACGGATATTCGAATGCCTGTCAAATTCTTTTTTGCAGTAACTCTCTGAATACGCGAAATTTTTTACCCTGAAGTTCTGCACCCGGAAGCAAAAAAGGGCCAGCCTTTCGGCTGACCCTTTTCTTACCGCCCAGCAGAGCGGATTTTATCTGGTAGGCGCGATTGGACTCGAACCAACGACCCCCACCATGTCAAGGTGGTGCTCTAACCAACTGAGCTACGTGCCTGCTGTGGGTCGGCATTCTACGGATATTCAGATACCTGTCAATCTGTTTTTTCTCTAAGCCTATGAATTACAGCGTTTTTTGCCCGTTGACAGGGAATGGTCCTTTTCGCCTGTTGCTGGCAGAGCTTCTGGTTCTCGGGTACGATCGCCACATCGTCAAGAATATTAAACGGAGTCTCAGGATGGCAAATACGCCCTATCCGCAGTCCTACTACGCCGCTTCAGCCAATGCCGCTCCGGAACGTCCAGCGTTGCAGGGTGAAGTCGAAACCGACGTATGCGTCATCGGCGCTGGCTACACAGGCCTGTCGAGTGCGCTGTTCCTGCTGGAGAATGGATTCCGGGTCACGGTGCTGGAAGCGGCAAAGGTCGGCTTTGGCGCGTCGGGGCGTAATGGTGGGCAGATCGTCAATAGCTACAGCCGTGACATTGATGTGATCGAGCGAACCGTCGGGCCAAACCAGGCGCAGTTGCTGGGGCAGATGGCCTTTGAGGGCGCATCCATCATTCGCGACCGGGTTTCGCGTTACGGTATTCAGTGCGACCTGAAGGATGGCGGTGTATTTGCAGCGCTGACCGGCAAGCAACTGGCGCATCTGGAAGCCCAGCAGCGGCTGTGGGAACGTTATGGCCACACTGGCCTTGAGCTGATGGACAAGCGCCGGATCAACGAAGTCGTTGCCTGTGATCAATACATCGGCGGGTTGCTGGACATGACTGGCGGCCATATTCACCCGCTCAATCTGGCGCTGGGTGAAGCGGCCGCAGTCGAAACCCTGGGCGGCACGATTTACGAGCAGTCGGCGGCCATTCGCATCGAGCGCGGTGCCAACCCTGTGGTCCATACCGCGCAAGGCAAGGTCCGCGCGAAATTCATCATCGTGGCTGGCAACGCCTATCTGGGCAACCTGGTTCCGGAACTGGCTGCCAAGTCGATGCCTTGTGGCACTCAGGTGATCACCACAGAGCCGCTGAGTGATGAACTGGCTAAAACACTTCTGCCGCAGGATTACTGCGTCGAGGATTGCAATTACCTGCTGGATTACTACCGCCTCAGCGCCGACAAACGCCTGATCTTCGGCGGCGGCGTGGTCTACGGTGCCAGAGATCCGGCCAACATCGAAGCCATCATCCGGCCGAAGATGCTCAAGGCATTTCCACAACTCAAGGATGTGAAGATCGACTACGCATGGACCGGCAACTTCCTGCTGACCCTGTCTCGCCTGCCCCAGGTTGGCAGACTTGGCGACAACATCTATTACTCGCAGGGCTGCAGTGGACATGGCGTGACTTATACGCATCTGGCGGGCAAGGTTCTGGCCGAGGCGTTGCGCGGTCAGGCAGAGCGCTTTGATGCGTTCGCCGACCTGCCCCACTATCCTTTCCCCGGCGGACAGATGCTGCGCACCCCGCTTACCGCGTTGGGCGCCTGGTATTACAGCCTGCGTGACCGGCTGGGTTTTTAACTTCGCTGACAGTAAAACGGCACCTTATCGGTGCCGTTTTTGTTTGTGCCGCGTTTATTTCATTTAACGCCGCGTGCCAGCGTTCGTTTCGCCTCGCCCGCCGCCTGCTCCTGTCCGGACTTCGATAAAGCTTCAGCAGCCTGCAACCAGCGCTGCTGATCGACATTGGCGGGCAGCTGCCGGGGCGACTGAACCAGCACCGCCCAACTGCCGGCCTCTTTCCACGCCGATGTGAAGCTGCTGAAACTCATTGAATAGCGACGATCCATGCCCGCATTCAACAACACGGTCTCCTTTACCCGGTTGTAACCGATCAACACGGCATAACGCGGGCCTTTCCACAGTGCAGAACCCTGGGCAAAGCGCAGCATGACCGGATAGCCCGCCGACACCTGAGTCAGCAGGTCCTGTAATTGGCCATCAAGCGGATAGACCATGAAGCCGTATTCCCGCGCAACCTTCTGAATATTCTGTTCGAGGCGGTCTTCGGCACCTGGCAGTTGCAGCGGCTTGTCGAGCAAGCCGGGCGTGGTCTGTACCTGTTGGTTGGCCAGCATGCTTGCCAGCACCATTGGCCCGCTCTGGTAGGCGTTACCCCGGAAGAACGGCACCGACGTCAGTTCGACCCGGTCCGGAAGGCGTTTCATCTCGGGCGTGACCATTGAAGAACAGCCGACAAGACCCATGAGCAAGGCTAAAACCAGCCATGAACGTAATGCACCGGCAGTACCGGAATAGAAAGAGACCGACAAGATGTTCACTCGCTTCAACTGACGCCGGGCAACCCACGACCCGGCCTGGACACCGATCATAGAGCTCTGGGAGTTCAGGGTATAGTCAGGCACTGCGGCTCATCGGGCCGAATGGAGAAAATAGTTCATAGCCCTGCGCCACTGGTCAATTAACCGAAACATGCCTCGTACTAGACTGTCAGTTATCAAGACCGCAACAAAAGCAGGAATGTGGAGGCACTTATGAGCCTGGAACTGACAATCGTGATGCTGCTCGCTTCGTGGCTTGCCGTAGCCAGCGCCATGCTGTGGGGCGTGATGCGCATATCCCGTCGCCATCACCAGCCGCGCAGTGCAGCGCCACCTGCGGCAAAACGGCCGAGCCTGGTAAAGGCTGTCAAAGTACCCGCTGCTGTGGCCAGCTGATAGTTCGTTGTGCCGCTCGGATACAGTTGTCGGCAGTGAAAATGCAAAAAGGTCGACCCGGTTTACCCGGGTCGACCTTTTTTTCAGCCTGG
Organism: Pseudomonas savastanoi; assembly: GCF_020917325.1. Taxonomy (NCBI): domain Bacteria; kingdom Pseudomonadati; phylum Pseudomonadota; class Gammaproteobacteria; order Pseudomonadales; family Pseudomonadaceae; genus Pseudomonas; species Pseudomonas savastanoi. The sequence continues at coordinate 2,671,902 of NZ_CP076652.1, read as the reverse complement.
CCTGCTATCAGTGCGCGGAAACCTGAGCAGCAGCCTTTTTGCGTCTTGCTCTGCGTACCAGCATGTTCAGGCCTTCAATGGCTGCCGAGAAGGTCATGGCAGCGTAGATGTAGCCCTTGGGCACATGAGCGCCAAAGCCTTCGGCGATCAGCGTCATACCGATCATGATCAGGAAGCCCAGGGCCAGCATGACCACCGTCGGGTTTTCGTTGATGAACTTCGCCAGCGGGTTTGCAGCAACAAGCATCACGACGACGGCAGTGATTACAGCAATGACCATGATCGGCAAGTGTTCGGTCATGCCCACGGCAGTGATGATACTGTCGATGGAGAACACCAGATCCAGCATAAGGATCTGCACGATGGCCGCGCTCATGCTCAATGCCACGACCGAACCCAGGGCTTTCTCTTCCTCGGTCTTGACGTCCATGCTGTGGTGAATTTCCGTCGTCGCTTTCCAGACCAGGAACAGGCCACCGGCGATCAGGATCATGTCCTTCCACGAGAACGCCTGACCGAACACCTCGAATACCGGCTCTGTCAGTTGCACGATGTACGCCACGGTGCTGAGCAAGCCCAGGCGCATCACCAGCGCCATACCGATACCCAGTTTGCGCGCCTTTTCTCGTTGGTGCTCAGGGAGCTTGTTGGTGATGATCGAGATGAAGATCAGGTTATCGATACCCAATACGACTTCCATGACCACCAGTGTTGCCAGCGCGATCCAGGCTGCCGGACTTGTTGCGAGTTCCAATAGGTATTCCATAGATCACTGCCCTGCCTGAGCCAATATTAGTTGTAAGTCAGATTTATTTATCGGTCTTGCTTTCGGTTTCAGCCGAGCTTTGTGGTGGCTGCTGCACCGAAAGTTCCTGTTTTGCCTCATCAATCGCCTTGGTTGCGGCTTGATGGGTTTCGTCAATCGCCTGTTTTGCAGTGTCGGCTGCAGCATTCACCACATGCTTGGTGGATGACTCTATCTGATCGCATCCTGCCATTACCAGCAACGAGCAGCCCAGCAGTGCGGCGTAAAGGGGTTTATTCATGGCTTCCTCGGTAAGCAAGGCTGGGCGGCGTGTTCAGCCCGGCGTTGGAAACGGATTCTAGACATTTTGAAACATACGGAAAATTCGATTTTATAAGGCTTATACTTCGGTTTTACCGAATCGGCAGAAATCATGCTCAATTACCGTCAGCTTCATTACTTCTGGGTGGTAGCCAAAACCGGGAGCATCGTGCGCGCCTGCGAGCAGTTGAATCTCACCGCGCAGACCGTCAGCGGGCAGATAAGCCTGCTGGAGGCGTCCCTGGGTGTCGATCTGTTCCAGCGCGTAGGCCGGCAACTGGAAATGACTGAAGCGGGTCGCCTGGCCCTGCCTTACGCCGAACAGATGTTTCAGTTGGGCAATGATCTGGAAAACCTGCTGCGCTCGCAGCCCGATGAACAGCAATTGCTGCTGCGCATCGGCGTGGCTGACGTGGTACCCAAGTCCATCGTGTACCGGCTGATTGCCCCGACCATGAACCTCAGTGAGTCCATTCGCATCACCTGCCGGGAAGACAAACTGGAAAGGCTGCTGGCAGACCTGGCAATCCAGCGTCTGGACCTGGTGATCTCCGACAGCCCCATGCCGCAGCACCTGGATATCAAGGGCTACAGCCAGAAACTGGGAGAATGCGGGGTCAGCTTCTTTGCGACCCGTGAAGTGGCAGAACGTATCGGAAGTGGCTTTCCGCAGTGCATGCACGGTGCGCCGCTGTTGATTCCAGGCCAGGAAACCGTCGTTCGCGGCAGGCTGATGCGCTGGTTTGCCGAACAGAGCATCCAGCCGCGTATCATCGGCGAGTTTGATGACAGCGCGTTGATGAAGGCGTTTGGCAAATCCGGCAGCGGTGTCTTTGTTGCGCCCAGCGTCATCGCCGATGAGGTGCAGAGCCAGTATGGCGTACAAGTGATAGGCCACACCGATGCGGTGACCGAATCATTCTACGCCATCACCGTGGAGCGCAAGGTCAAACACCCCGGCGTTGTCGCCATCGCCGAAAGCGCACGAAACCAGCTGTTTACCGACGCAGGTTAGGCGGTAAGCGGGCCGGGATCACGTCTGATCAGCAGCACTGCCAGCACAATCGCAAGAACGATAATGCCAGCGGCGGCGAAACCGACGTTACCCAGACCGAGATGATCAATGACCCTGCCGCCGATCATCGCACCGATGCCGATGCCAAGGTTTGCTCCGGCGATGTTCAGTGACGCAGCGAACGCAGGTGCTTGCGGTGCGGCCTTGATCAACCGGACATGGCTGACCAGAAACAAGGCGGCCTGGGTGATACCCCATATTGCCAACGCGACTGGTAAGGCGAACACCGAATGAATGCTGGGCACCACAGCGACCATGCCGACTACCATGAAGGCGCAGAATACCAGGCTGGCAATCAGCGGATGCCGGTCAACCATGCGCCCGCCCAGCGAGTTTCCGAGCAAGCCGACCGCGCCAAACCCCATCAGGCACCAGCCCACCAGGCTGCCGTCGAACCCGGCGAGACGCTCCAGCATGTCCGCCAGATAGGTGTAGGCGGTGAACATGCCGCTGAATACCAGTACCGACAGCAGCACATGCCCCTGCATCATCCGGCTGCGCAAAATGCCGAACTGGTTGAGGATCGACACCGGGTTTTTCTTCGCCGCCGTCCGTGGCAGATAGACCGCCAGCAACAGTGCCTTGGCAAATGCCAGGCCGGCGAGCACCAGAAACGCACTGCGCCAGCCGAAAGCATCGGAAATCAGGGTGCCGATGGGAATGCCGAACACAGTGGCGCAAACGATGCCGAAACCGATTCTGGCAATCGCCCGACCAGCGAACTGCGGCCCGACGATGTCCACGGCGGTCTCACTGGCCAGTGCCCAGAACACCGGCAGCCCCAACGCAGGAATCAGCCGCGCCAGCCCCATCACGGCAATATTGGGTGCCAGCGCTGCCAGTACATTTGAAAAGCCGAACAGCACAAGGATGCTGATAAACAGACGCTTGCGCTCGAAACGCGAGAAGTAGGCAGTCAGAAAGGGACCGAAAGCTGCAACCGTGAATGCGAACAGGGTGACCAGCAGCCCCGCTTGCGAAACCGTGACATCCAGATCGCGGGCAACCGCAGGCAAAAGACCGACAATGACGAATTCTGTGGTCAGCACGGTAAAACCGGCGGCCGACAACAGAAGTATGGGCAACAACATGAATACTCCAGAACAACACTACAGCCCGAAAAACAGGGCTGACACCCCAACAACTCTCGTTGCCACGCTCCGCGTGGTAATACATTTCGTGACGCTCTGCGTCAGCCAATGCATGCCAATGCGGAGCATTGGCACGATAGTCAGTTGGATTTGCGCATAACGGCGAGGGACGAGAACATCAGCGAGGCTTCAGCCCCGCACGTTTCAGAATCAGAACTTGCCCATGAAGTCACGCTTGCCGATTTCAACGCCGTTATGGCGCAGCAGGTCGTAAGCGGTGGTGACGTGGAAGAAGAACTGCGGCAAGGCATAGCTGAGCAGATAAGCCTGACCGTTCAGACGCTTTTCCTTTTCGGTGCCGGGGCGCAGGACGATTTCGATACCCTCCTTGCCGTCGACCTGTTCGGGCGTGATGCTGCCGATGAACGCGAGCGTCTTGGCAAGCAGTGCCTGCAGTTCGGCGAAGGTGGTTTCGGTGTCATCGTATTGCGGGATCTCGACGCCTGCCAGGCGGGCCGAAGCACCCTTGGCAAAATCGACGGCAATCTGCACCTGACGGGTAAAAGGCAACATGTCCGGGAACAGACGCGCCTGCAGCAGCGCTGGCGGCTGGATTTTCTTCTCGGTCGCGTAGGCTTCAGCCTTGGTCAGAACATCGCTCAGCGCATTGAGCATTTGCTGAAAGACAGGAATGGAAGCGGCGTACAGGGAGATAGACATGACATATCCTGATTGAGAAAGGCGCAATTATAGACCCACCTGACGGCAAACACCGTGACACTTTTCAGCGACCCTGCAGATCAGCGCAACAGACACTGGCAATAATGTGCGCCACGCCCTACGCTGATCCACCGCCATCACTCAGGGAAGCGTCATGTCCATTGAATCGCCCTCCTCCGAATCCTCCCCGAATGCCGAGGCCCTGCAACTCAACAGCACTGAAGTGCGTGTTCTGGGCTGCCTGATCGAGAAACAGGCGACCAACCCGGAAACCTACCCGCTGACCCTTAATGCACTGGTGCTTGCCTGCAACCAGAAGACCAGTCGCGATCCGGTCATGAACCTGACTCAAGGCCAGGTCGGTCAGAGCCTGCGCGCTCTTGAGAGCCGAGGCCTGACGCGTCTGGTGATGGGCAGTCGCGCTGATCGCTGGGAGCACCGGGTCGACAAGGCCGTTGAGCTGGTCCCTGCGCAGGTGATACTGACCGGCCTGTTGCTGCTGCGCGGCCCGCAGACCGTCAGCGAACTGCTCACGCGCAGTCACCGCATGCACGATTTTGAGGACAGCGAGCAACTCGTCCATCAACTGGAACGGCTCATCGCCAGAGGCCTGGCGATGCTCGTACCCCGTCAGTCCGGCCAACGGGAAGATCGTTACATGCACCTGCTGGGCGATCCGGAGGATCTGCAGGAGCTGCTTGCAGCCCGTCAGCAAGCGCCTGAGCGTAACGCAGCAAACCCTGCTGCAAGCCAGCGTCTTGATGAGCTGGAAGCACGCGTCGCAGCCCTTGAAGAGCGTCTTGCCAGACTGGAGTGATGCCCGGCCCCGTCCGACTCTGTGTGCAGGCCACCACTAGCCGGCTCTGGCGAACGCCGCAGCCTGTTGATACTGCTCATCGGTCGGGCGGACGCCGGTATACAGCACAAACTGCTCCAGTGCCTGGATCGCCGCGACTTCATCGCCGCTCACGACGCGCTTGCCCAGGCGGCGGGCAGCCTGGATCAGCGGCGTTTCGGCCGGGGTGGCCACCACATCGAAAATCGTCTCGGCCGCATCGATGGCCTGCAAGTCAAACGACAACTCGTCAGCCTGGGCACCTTGCATGCCTAGCGGCGTGACGTTGACCAGCAAAGGTGGTCGCACGCTTCCCAGCTCCGCCTGCCAGCGAAAGCCACACGCCTCGGCCAGGCGTCGACCGGCCTGCTCATTGCGGGCCACGATCAGCCCATCGGTGAAACCCGCATCGCGCAACGCGAACGCAACCGCCTTGGCCATGCCCCCGCTGCCGCGCAGGGCAAATGCGCTACGAGGGACGGCGTGGCTCTCCATGAGTTGCGCAACCGCGATGTAATCCGTGTTGAACGCCTTCAAATGCCCGTCGGTGTTGACGATGGTATTGATCGACTGGATGGCGGCGGCGGAAGCATCAAGTTCGTCGACCAGTTCAATGCAGGCTTCCTTGAATGGCATCGAAACCGCACTGCCACGTATCCCCAGCGACCGGATACCCGCCACGGCAGCGGCAAGGTCATTGGGTGAGAAGGTCTTGTAATAGAAGTTAAGGCCCAACTGCTGATAAAGATGATTGTGGAAACGCACACCAAAGTTGCCGGGACGGGCGGCCATGGACATGCACAACAATGTGTCTCTGTTTGCAGTAATGGGCATACGGGTTTCCTCCAGACGGTAATGGCTTGAATATTCGATAAAAGCGTATGCTACGCACCAGTGAACGCGAGGACACGCGCCGCACACCTTACATAAAATTTACTCAGCACTTTCGCAGATTCTTACAATTTCGATGTCATAGTGTTATCCCGTGGCAGTGCTTGAGAGTGATGCAGGCGCGCGACAACGGGTTGAGAGCGAGGAACAATCATGATTCGTCAAATCCCCAAGATCGCCTTGTTTGTAGGTGCCCTGGCCCTTGCTGGCCAGGCGAATGCTGACCGTGGCTGGGGTGGCCCTGCCGTGGTAGGTGCTATCGTAGGCGCTGCCGTTGTCGGGGCGGCGGTATCTTCAAGTCGCGATAGAACCGTGTACGTAGAGCGCGAGCCGGTTTATGTGCAACAACAGCCGGTCTACTACGCACCACCACCGGTCTATTATCAGCCGGCCCCGGTCTACCAGGTTGTCGAGCGCTACCCACCGCCTCCACCGCCAGGCTACTACCATCGCTACGGGCCACCACCAGGCCCGGGCTATTACTACGGCCCGCCACGCGGCCGCTGGTAACCGAACAAAAAACCCGCCTCTTCAGGCGGGTTTTTCATTGCTGTGCTCACACTATCGCCTGCCAATGCAATGTGCCCGACCCTCGTTGTTATCAATGACCACTATTGAGAGTGTCGATTTCTACCTTTCCCGATCGGCCTCTACAGTAGCGGCATGGATTGAGGAGGCAGTTATGACCAAGGTACACATCATGTCCGTCGTCGGCAGTGCAGTTCCAGCGCCGCTCAGAGAGCGAGGTCTGCTGGCCTGCTGGTACCTGATTCAGGATGGCGAGCCGGTCAGCGGCCCTCTGGCGTCTTTGCCTGTCGCCGAAGAGTTGTCCCGGCAAATGCAGTGCCAGCCCCTCAACAGCTGATTTTTTCTGCGAACCTCGTGCGTTGCTCCGCACATCCCCTTGCCCGCCTCTTTGAAGGCGGGCTTTTTTTGAGCCAGGGAAAGCAGACGATCCGCCTCAGCCGCGCTCGGCCATAGCGGCATTGACCTGACAACGATGCGCCAGCTTCTGCAGGCGCTTTTCCAGTGCCATGAACACCACACGATCGGTACGACCACTGTCGAGTTCATCGATCAGGTCATTGGCAACCTGACGCAACTCGTGAGCCAGCACCACGCGATCATCGTTCAGGTCCTGTTTGTGAGACTCGAACAAACGATGCAGGTAATCCTGCAACGTGTATTTCAAGCTGTGCCGGTCAGTGGCGCGTAGATGCGTCAGATTGAGACTGATACGGCCCTGCAATTCGCTCAATTCGCCACACAGATACTGCATGCGCCGGGCATAGCCTACTTCGCGGTCGCGTATCTGCTTGCGCGCCTGCTCCGCTTCCTGCTTGCGCTGAATGGCGGGTACAGCCACGGCAACCATCAAGCCCACGATCAGGCCGATGGCCTGCATCCAGCCTGCCCAGTCACTGGGGCGCGATGTAAAGCCGACACCCAGCAGCAGGATGACAACCAGCGAAGCGATGATCACCAGTACCGCGTAATCCTTGCTGACAAACCCCTTGAGCATTGCATGACTCCTTGAATCGGTGACCTGAATGGCATGGAATGCTAATCGGTGCAGGCCTTTCACACCACGACTATTCAATTGTGGTTCGGTTTTAAACAGCTTTGAAAGCAAAAAGCCACTTAACCGCAACTTAACGAAATCCCATTTCCTGCATTTATTAATGAAACGCCCTACGACACCCATCGACATACCGCAAAGTCTGCTCATAAAATGCAGCGTTTTGACGCGATCCCTTCCATTACCACCTTTATCGAGTGAGCCTTGCTCTTGAAAATTCGTCTGTCTCTTCTGGGCCTATTATTTGTACTTACCGGCCCGGCGCTTTCCACTACCACGCTGGCAAACGAATCCGCTGTTCTGAATCGTGATCCTTCCAATCTGCACCTCGCCTCAGGCAGCGCAATGGTCATCGACCTGCAAACCGACAAGGTCCTGTACTCCAGCAACCCGGACGTGATTGTGCCAATTGCCTCGGTCACCAAACTGATGACCGCGATGGTAGTCCTTGATGCCAAACAATCGATGGACGAAGTCATACCGGTCAATATCTCCCAGACCCCGGAAATGAAAGGTGTGTTCTCCCGGGTTAAACTCGGCAGCGAAATGAACCGCCGCGACATGTTGCTGATCACCCTGATGTCATCGGAAAACCGCGCGGCGGCGAGCCTGGCGCACAGCTATCCCGGTGGTTATCCCGCGTTCATTCTGGCGATGAATGCCAAGGCCAAGGCGCTGGGCATGAAACATACCGCCTATGTCGAACCTACCGGCCTGTCGGTTTACAACGTATCGACCGCACGCGACCTCACCAAGCTGGTGATGGCGGCACGCAAATACCCGATGCTCAGTGAACTGAGCACCACCGAGCAAAAGACGGTGACGTTCCGCAAACCGACCTACACCCTGGGTTTCAGCAACACCGACCACCTGGTGCGCAAGGACAACTGGGATATCAAGCTGACCAAGACCGGTTTTACCAATCAGGCCGGCCACTGCCTTGTGCTGCTGACCAGCATGGCTAATCGTCCTGTGTCCGTGGTTATTCTCGATGCTTTCGGCAAGTACACCCACTTCGCCGACGCCAGCCGTATACGCAAGTGGATGGAAACCGGTCAGAGCGGCCCAGCGCCCGAAGTGGCCCTGCAGTACAAGAAGGAAAAGAATCTGGTCATGAGACAGACCGGTATTCAAGCCAGAGACTGAGTCACGCTGGCAACGAAAAACGGTCGCGATGCTTGCACATCGCGACCGTTTTTTATTTCCCCGAGTGGTACTCAGTTGTATTGAGTGACCAGCTTGGTATTCAGGTAGGCCTCAATGGCCTCGGTGCCGCCTTCAGAACCGTAACCGGAATCCTTGATCCCGCCGAACGGTACTTCCGGCAAGCCGATGCCCTGATGATTGATCGACAGCATCCCCGCTTCGATAAAGGTACTCAGCGCTTGCGCAGTCTTCATCGACGTGGTGAAGGCATAGGATGCCAGCCCGAACGGCACGCGGTTTGACTCGGCAATCGCCTCCTCTAGCGTGTCGAAAGGCACCAGCAACGCGACAGGGCCGAAAGGCTCCTCATTCATGATGCGCATCTGCGGCTTCAGGCCACTCAACACGGTCGGCTCGAAGAAATAGCCCGCCCCCTCGACAGCCTTGCCACCGGCAGACAGCGTCGCACCACCACGCACCGCGTCATCGATCAGATCGACCAGCGCAGGAATACGTCGATCATTGGCCACAGGGCCCATGGTGGTGCCCGCCTCCAGACCGTTACCCACCTTGATTTCGCGAGTCAGGCCAACGAATTTCTCGGTGAACGCGTCGAGTACCTTGCGCTGCACCAGAATCCTGGTCGGCGACACGCAGACCTGCCCGGCGTTACGGAACTTGGCGGTGGCCAGCACGCGAGCGGCGAGGTCGATATCCGCATCATCGAACACCAGCGCCGGTGCATGACCACCCAGTTCCATGGTTGCCCGCTTCATGTGCTTGCCAGCCAATGCGGCCAGTTGCTTGCCGACCGGCGTAGAGCCAGTGAACGTGACCTTGCGAATGACCGGATGCGGGATCAGGTAGCCGGAAATTTCTGCCGGATCACCGTAGACCAGACCGATGACGCCAGCCGGCACACCGGCATCGGCGAAAGCGCGAATCAGCTCGGCAGGCGACGCTGGCGTTTCTTCCGGGGCCTTGACGATGATCGAGCAGCCCGCAGCCAGTGCCGAGGACAACTTGCGCACCACCTGGTTGATCGGGAAATTCCAGGGAGTGAACGCAGCGACCGGGCCGACCGGCTCCTTGATGACTTTCTGTTCGATGGACACGCCCCGCGACGGCACGAGACGACCATAACTGCGACGCCCTTCTTCGGCCAGCCAGTCGATGATGTCAGCCGCCGACAGGGTTTCCATGCGCGCTTCGGCCAAGGGCTTGCCCTGCTCCTGCGTCATGATTCGGGCGATGCCGTCCGCGCGCTCACGAATCAGGTTCGCAGCTTTCTGCATCAGCTTGTAGCGATCATAAGCCGAGGTCGCGCGCCAGGTGGCAAAGCCACGCTCGGCCGCCGCCAGGGCTTCGTCAAGATCGGCGATAGCGGCATGCGCCACAGTGCCCAGCGCCTCGCCCGTCGCCGGATTGATGACTGACAACGTGCGATTGTCGCGGCTTGCGCGCCATTGACCATCGATATAAAGCTGTACGTCTGGATACATGAACAATTTCTCCATAAGTCGCTGAAAGGAACGGTGTGACCGACGGATCAGGCTCGCTGATCAGCACCGGCCATCGGCAAAAATGACAAGCACTACGGCTCGTCGATTTTGCGACGCGTCATGACGCGCGTCGACAGGCTCACAACACGTTTGAAGCCGGTGGTCTCATCGGCCTGCGCTATGCTGCACTTACGACGATACTTTACTTACATAGCCTGGACTCAAGTCACCAGTCAGGGATGACGTGATCATGAACGTACAGTCTGCCGCATTGCATCATCATACGCCCCGCCTGAGTGTCATTGAGCCACGCGGCCTGGAGATTCGCGCGATTGATTTTTGGCGCAACCAGGCCACGGACACGCCGGCAGTACTTATAAACCGCGTGGCTCATGATGCTGCCGGGCATCCGGTCAACTGCTGGGATGCAAGGCTCTGGGAAAGCCAGGCTGCCGTCAATCTTGCTACTGTGTTTTCCATGAGTGGTCAGGCGCTTTTCAGCGACAGCGTTGATGCCGGTTGGCGGCTGATGTTGGCCGGTGAAGGCGGCGAGATCGTGGCTGGCTGGGATGGGCGTGGGACTGAGCAGAGTATGCAGTATGACGCCCTACTCAGACCCGTTGCCATCATTGAAAACGGACGCTGCGTCGAGCGGCGGCAATACGGCGGGCCGGATACCAAGGGCCATAATCAGTGCGGCCAATGTATACGCCATGATGACCCGGCTGGTTCGCGAATGGATAACGAGTTCGCCTTGGCGGGTGGCGTGCTTGAACAGACGCGGCATTTCCACTTCAATCCCGAAAATGTCGACTGGCCAGAACTGCTGGCAGAACGTGACGTCTTGCTCGAATCTGGTCCAGGCGCAACTACGCGCTGGGCACACAGTCCGCTTGGCGATGTCATCTCGCAGACGGACGCGCAGCGTAACGTCCAGACCTTTGCCCATACTGTGGCAGGTCATATTGAGGCCATTTCACTTAGCCTCCCCGGACAGACAAAGCGAGTTCTGGTTCACAGTATCGATTACGACGCTCAAGGCCACGTAACCTCGGAAACGGCTGGCAACGGCGTTGTGACCAAGGCGGTGCACGACGCCGCAGATGGCCGTCTGATTGAACTCAAAGGCACACGGGCAGATGGTCAACTGCTGCAACATCTGCTCTATGACTACGACCCGATGGGCAATGTCCTGCGTATCGAGGATCGCACCCAGCCGACACGGTGTTATGCCGGTCAGCGCATTGAGCCGGTGTCGACTTATCAATACGACACGCTGTATCAGTTGATCCAGGCTACGGGCACGGAGTCTGCGAAACTCAATCAAGGCCCTGTTTTTCCATCCTTCCAGTGTCCGCTCGACCTGACGCAGCTGGCCAATTACACGCAAACCTACCGCTATGATGCGAGCGGCAATCTGTTGCAACTGACCCACACGGGCACCCAGTCCCACTCGCGCACCCTGATCACTTCGCAAACCAGCAATCGCAGCCTGCCGGTTATCAACGATCGACCGCCGGATGAAGCGGCCATCACTGCCGCGTTCGACGCCAATGGCAATCTGAATGAGTTGCAAGCCGGGCAAGCGATGAGCTGGGACTGGCGTAATCAGTTGCAGCAAGTGCGGCCGGTGATTCGGGCAGCGGGTGACGACGACAAAGAGCGCTACATCTACGACGCCAGTGGGCAACGCCTGCGCAAAATCCATACGACCAAGGCGAAAGCCGTTGTCCACAGTGCCGAAGTGCGCTACTTACCAGGCCTGGAGGTGCACAGCAACAGCGCCACAGCCGAGACTTTGCACGTTATCGTCACCCAGGCCGGGCGCAACGAGGCTCGGGTATTGCACTGGCAGGCGGGTCAACCCGAAGGACTTGAAAACGATCAGGTTCGCTACAGCTTCGCCGATCATCTGGGGTCCGGCACCCTGGAGCTGGATAACAACGCGCACATCATCAGCCAGGAAAGTTACTACCCGTTTGGTGGTACCTCGTGGTGGGCAGGGCGCAGTACGATTGAAGCCAGCTATAAAACCATTCGATATTCCGGCAAGGAACGCGATGCGACGGGGCTGTACTACTACGGCCTGCGCTATTACGCGCCGTGGTTGCAGCGATGGATCAATCCGGACCCGGCGGGCACAGTGGACGGGATGAATCTGTATCGTTTTGTCAGGAATTCGCCTTTGCGGTTTGCTGATCAACAGGGGGCTGCTCCCTACGACGTACCTATTACAGTTGTCGTTGCAAAGGACCTTTCCGAGTTCGCGCCTGAGCAGCTATCCAAAATGTATGACGTTAGGGATGTTGCCGTTTCGTTATTGGAGTTCACGCGTTCCGAGCTGCTAAAAGCATCACCGAGGCGAGGCGTAAAAAAGGCATTCGACGCAACCTTCGGTGCGCTGGATCCGAGCGCGCGCTCTGCTACGAGTATCGACGTGGAAGATTCGTTACGGCAGATGCAGGAGCTCATTGAGTCCATCGGCAGTCCAGACTCTGATCTGACGCTGTTTCTTTTTAACGGACCCGAGGACATCCTCGCATCGACTGATTTTCAAGGCGAGTTTCAGGAATCGGTCGAACGGATTGGGGTGTCAACCTCTCTTCTTGCCAACTACGATGTGCTGGAAGTTGCACGATCCCTTATTCACGAGACCTCCCATGTCCGCCTGAATACAGTGGATGCGTTTTATTATCTGACGGATGCCAGTAAGCTCCTCGTTAATGGAGCGGATGCCAAACAGGTTAAGACGTGGTCAGGCGAGTTCCGAAAGTCGTTAAGAAAAATCTCGACGCATGGCCCCAGGGAAAACCGATTCGATCCAGCCAACTATATATTCGCCATGCAGGCGTTGACCGAGAATGCGCGCACCCGAGCAGAGCGAAAACAAGAGTTCTTGAGCAACACAACGACCCGAACTTCATTATTGCTGATGAATGCCGACACGCTTTCGTCGCTTGTCATGGCGACCGGACAGCCTGCCCGATATGCGCAGACACGGATGAATCAGTCTGGAAATTAGACAATCAATGGCAGTACCCGCTTGAGCAAATACAGAGTGTCATTGACGCCTGAAAAAACGGTGCCTGTTTGAGCACCGTTTCAACAAAAAAGGCGTTGTCGGGGTAATTACAGAATCGGCTTGCCGCCCGTCACTGCATAGCGCGAGCCGGAAATGTAACTGGCTTCGTCAGAGGCCAGCAGCACATAGATCGGCGAAACTTCTACCGGCTGCCCCGGGCGTCCCAGCGGAGTCTCGCTACCGAAGCTTTTCACATCTTCGTCGGTCATGGTCGCCGGGATCAACGGGGTCCAGATCGGACCTGGAGCAACGCTGTTCACGCGGATGCCCTTCTCGCCCAGCAACTGCGCCAGACCACCGGTGAAGTTGGCGATTGCGCCCTTGGTGGTTGCGTAGGCCAGCAACGTCGGCTTGGGCATGTCCGAATTGACCGAACTGGTATTGATGATCGAGCCACCCCGCGGCATATGCGGAACCGCAGCCTTGCAGATGCGAAACATCGCCGTGATGTTGATATCGAAGGTTTTGACCCATTCTTCGTCGGAGATTTCGTCCAGCGTTTCATGCGTCATCTGGAACGCAGCGTTGTTGACCAGCACATCGATGCGACCAAACTCTGCAACGGTCTTGCTCACGATGTCTTCGCATTGCTGCTTCTGTGCCAGGTCGCCCGGCAACAGCAGGCATTTACGGCCCGCCTCTTCGACCCAGCGCTTGGTTTCTTGCGCGTCTTCATGCTCGTTCAAGTAGGAGATCGCGACCTGCGCGCCTTCACGTGCAAAGGCGATCGCGACTGCGCGGCCAATGCCGCTGTCGGCGCCGGTGATCAGCGCGATCTTGCCCTGCAGGCGTCCGGAGCCCTTGTAGCTCTTTTCACCGCAATCGGGATAGGGGTCCATCTTGCCCTGCATGCCTGGAACGTCCTGTGGCTGACTGGCAAATGGCGGCTTGGGGTATTCTTCGTTCATTTGAATAAATCTCTTTAAATAAAACGTTGTAACTGAAGTGCTGATGCCCTTGTCGATCGCCTGTGGCAGATAAGACAAGGGCTCTCAGGCAAGGCCTGGTCAACTGCGCTTATCACGCACCTGGCTTGAGCACGACCTTGGTCCAGCCTTCATCACGCGCATCGAAGTGCTTGTAGGCGTCAGGGCCTTCTTCAAGCTTCAGGCGATGGGAAATGATCTGCGACGGCTTGGCGCGACCGTGGTGGATCAGCTCGGCAAGGCGACGGTTGTAAGCCTTGACGTTGGCCTGGCCGGTGCGAATCTGCTGGCCTTTGAACCAGAACGAACCGAAATCGAAGGCCATCTTGCCTTCCTTCGCGAGGTCGCTTTTGGCGCCCGGGTCCTGCGGCACGAAAACACCCACGACGCCGATTCCACCTGTCGCCTTGGTCGAGGCAACGAGATTGTTCATGGTGACGTGGTTGGCCTCGTGACCATGACGGTCGCAGCACTGATAACCGACGCACTCACAGCCACGGTCGGTGCCTTTGCCATCGGTCAGATTGAGGATCTGATCCACTGCGCCCTGCTCCAGCGAGTTGATCGGCGTCGCGCCCATCTTCGCCGCGAGTGCCAGACGATCTGGATGGTTGTCGACCACGAACACCTGCGACGCGCCCTTGATCATCGCCGAGTGGGCAGCCATCAGGCCGACCGGACCGGCACCATAGATGGCAACGCTTTCGCCAGGCAGCAGCCCGGCCAGTTCGGTGGCATGCCAACCGGTAGGAAAGATGTCCGAGAGCATGACGTAATCCTCTTCACGCTCGGCGGCATCTTCGGGCAACAGCAGGCAGTTGAAGTCGGCATACGGCACACGCAACAGCTCGGCCTGGCCACCTTCATGATCGCCCATGTCGGCAAAGCCGTAAGCCGCACCCGCGCTGCCCGGGTTGGCGGTCAGGCAATAACCGGTCAGGCCCTTCTCACAGTTTTCGCAAAAGCCGCAGCCAATATTGAACGGCAGGCACACCCAGTCGCCCACTTTGATGCGGTCGACGCCGGCGCCGACTTCGATCACCTGGCCGAGGTTCTCATGGCCGAAAATGCGCCCGGTCTCGAAAGACGTGCGGCCTTCGTACATGTGCAGGTCCGAGCCACAGATGTTGGTGGAGGTCACTCGGACAAGAGCATCTGTTGGCTTCTGGATCTTCGCATCCGGTACGTTTTTGACACTGACGTCACGCGGACCGCCATAGACGATAGCTTTCATGTTCTGAGTCTCCTTGGGTGAAAAATTCGGTAGGGCTTTTTAAGGCTCACCGAATATCTGTCACGACCAGAAGACGCCTGTTCAAAGTGATTGCCTTCATACCTGACGAGTGGTCATTGATGAGCGCGAGCCAGAGCGGTTCGTGCGTATTGATCCGGGAATATGAGATGAGTCCCGGCCCCTGTATTCACCGCAAAGAAAGCATTTGCACGCCCAATCTTATGGTATACCATCATACGAAATACAACAGCACTCGATCCGGGAGTCGTTCATGAGCTTTGAAATTCGCAAAATCGTCAATTACACCGAAGAAACCTTCATTGAAGGCGGCAAGGCCACTGACAAACCGGTCACCATGATTGGCCTGGCGGTGGTGATCAAGAACCCGTGGCTGGGCCGCGGATTCGTCGAAGACCTGAAACCAGAGATTCGTGCCAACTGCTCGGATCTGGGTGAACTGATGGTCAAGCGCCTCACTGATGCGATTGGCGGTGCAGATAAAATCGAGGCCTATGGCAAGGCTGCGGTGGTCGGCGCGGACGGCGAAATCGAACACGCTTCAGCCGTGATCCATACCCTGCGCTTTGGCAATCATTACCGTGAGGCCGTCAAGGCCAAGAGCTACCTGAGCTTCACCAACAAACGCGGTGGCCCAGGTACGTCGATCCAGATTCCGATGATGCACAAGGATGATGAGGGCCTGCGCTCGCACTACATCACGCTGGAGATGCACATCGAAGATTCGCCCCGAGCCGACGAAATCATCGTAGTCCTTGGTGCTGCCAACGGCGGACGCCTGCACCCGCGGATCGGCAATCGTTATATCGACCTGGAAGAACTGGCGGCCGAAAAGGCCCAGTAACTCATGAAGGGCTCGTCGCCCGATCACCTTTGTCATCTGCGCAGGAGCGGTCCATGATTCAGCTCACCGCTGAACACACCCCGGCGGGTACCAGCTATCTGGCTACCGGCCAAGGTCACCCCGTGGTGTTGATTCACGGGGTGGGCCTGAACAAGGAAATGTGGGGCGGCCAGATCGTTGGCCTGGCCACGCATTATCAGGTAATCGCCTATGACATGCTCGGCCATGGCGCCAGCCCGCGTCCGGACCCGGACACTGGCCTTCCGGGCTATGCCGAGCAATTGCGTGAGTTGCTGGAGCATTTACAACTGCCTCAGGCGACGGTCGTCGGCTTCTCGATGGGCGGGCTGGTGGCTAGGGCATTCGCGCTGGAGTTTCCGCAGTTTCTCGCCGGGTTGGTGATTCTCAACAGCGTGTTCAACCGCAGCCCTGAACAGCGTGCAGGCGTCATTGCGCGCACCAGCCAGGCCGCCGAGCACGGGCCGGACGCCAACGCAGGCGAAGCTTTGTCACGCTGGTTCAGCCGTGAGTATCAGGCGGCCAACCCGGCACAGATTGCGGCCATTCGGCAGAATCTGGCCAGTAACGATCCGCAAGGCTACCTGACTACCTACAAGCTGTTTGCTACTCAGGATATGTACCGCGCCGAAGATCTGGGCGATATTCGCGCACCGACCCTTATTGCCACTGGCGAACTTGACCCTGGATCAACACCGGAAATGGCCCGCGAACTGGCCATGCGCATCAGCGGTGCCGAAGTCGCGATACTGCCCGATCAACGCCATATGATGCCGGTTGAGTCGCCGCGCCTGGTCAACCAGGTGTTGCTCGACTTCTTTGAAAAAACCGGTCTCGACAAATTGGCGACTGCCCACAACTCGATCAAGGGGATAGTTGCATGAGCCTTACCCGCTTTCAGATGTGCATCGACGGTCAGTGGGTCGATGCGTTGTCCGGCAAGACTTTCGACAGCCTCAACCCGGCGCTGGCTGAACCGTGGGCGCAACTGCCCGACGCCGACGAAGCCGATGTCGAACGGGCCGTGCAGTCCGCTCAGAAAGCCTTCGAGGGCCCGGCGTGGCGTGGCCTTACCGCCACGGCACGCGGCAAGCTGCTGCGCAAACTGGGCGACCTGATTGCCGAAAACAAAGAGCAATTGGCGCAGCTGGAAAGCCGCGACAATGGCAAGCTGATTCGCGAAACCCGCGGTCAGGTCAGCTACCTGCCGGAGTTCTTTCATTACACCGCCGGGCTGGCTGACAAGCTCGAGGGCGGCACCCTGCCCCTCGACAAACCGGACCTGTTCGCCTACACCGTGCATGAACCGATGGGCGTGGTCGCCGGAATCATTCCGTGGAACAGCCCGTTGTACCTGACCGCCATCAAGCTGGCCCCGGCGCTGGCGGCGGGCAATACCATCGTCCTCAAGCCATCGGAACACGCCTCGGCCACCGTGCTTGAGCTGGCGCGTCTGGCGCTTGAAGCGGGTATCCCGCCCGGCGTGGTCAACGTCATCACCGGTTACGGCCCGACCACAGGCGCGGCCCTGACCCGCCACCCGCTGGTGCGCAAGATTGCCTTTACCGGTGGCGCGGCCACGGCTCGCCACGTGGTGCGCAGCAGCGCCGAGAATTTCGCCAAACTGTCACTGGAGCTCGGCGGAAAATCACCGAATATCATTTTCGCCGACGCCGATCTGGACAGCGCCATCAATGGTGCAGTCGCAGGCATCTATGCGGCGTCCGGGCAAAGCTGTGTGTCCGGCTCGCGACTGCTGGTGCAGGCCGAAATCTACGATGAATTCGTCGAACGCCTGGCCGAGCGCGCCAGTCGTATCAGGATCGGCAATCCGCAGGATGAAACCACCGAAATGGGTCCGATGGCCACGGCCCAGCAACTGGCCGTGGTAGAAGGTCTGGTGGCGGACGCCCTGGCCGAAGGTGCACGCCTGCGTCTGGGCGGCAAGCGCCCGAAGCTGGACAGCAAAGGCTGGTTCTATGAACCTACGCTGTTCGAATGCGACCGCAACTCGATGAAAATCATGCAGGAAGAAGTGTTCGGCCCGGTGGCCTCGGTAATTCGCTTCAAGGACGAAGCCGAAGCGCTGGCCATTGCCAACGACTCACAGTTCGGCCTCGCCGCCGGAATCTGGACTCGTGACCTGGGCCGCGCGCATCGGCTGGCGCGGGATATTCGCTCAGGTATCATCTGGGTCAATACCTATCGTGCCGTGTCAGCCATGGCGCCTATCGGCGGTTTCAAAAACAGCGGCTACGGCCGCGAGAGCGGGATAGACTCCGTACTGGCCTACACCGAATTGAAAACGGTGTGGATCAACCTTTCGCAGGCGCCCATGCCTGATCCATTTGTCATGCGTTAACGAGGCCGCTGCGATGATCGAACCGAGTATCTACAAAGAAGTCATGGCGTCATTCCCTTCAGGCGTCACAATTGTTACCACGCTGGACCCCGAGGGCAATCTGGTCGGTATCACCGCCAGTGCGTTCAGCGCGCTGTCCATCGACCCGGCGCTGGTGCTGTTCTGCCCCAACTACGCATCCGACACTTACCCGGTGCTGCGCGACAGCAAAAAATTCGCCATCCACTTGCTGTCTGCCGACCAGCAGGTCGAAGCCTACGCGTTCGCCAGCAAGGGCAAGGACAAGACCAAAGGCATCGAGTGGCACTTGAGCGAGCTGGGTAACCCGCTGCTGGGCAAGGCAACGGCTATCATTGAATGCGAGCTTTGGCGCGAATACGACGGTGGCGATCATGCAATCATTGTCGGCGCAGTGAAAAACCTGATCTTGCCCGCTGTACCAGTCACACCAATGGTTTATCACCGGGGCAAGATGGGCGCGCTGCCAGCCATCGTCTGAGGCTGCGCCGGGCGGTTTTGGTGGTTGCAGGCATCGGCGTGATAAACTCGGCCGCGACCCGGGTCATGCGTCCGGGCCATGCAGCAGCCCGCGTGGTTCGTGGGCTGCCGACATGAGCGAGACTTTGTTTCCAGCCACGGTTTCCAGTCACGTTTTTACTTTGACAGCCCCATTCCGAGCACACCCGATGAAACGCCTGCCACTCGATGACACCTTCAAGGTCAACCGCAACCCCGTCACCCTGCGGGAGATTGTGCTGGACAAGCTGCGCAGCGCGATCATGAATTTTCAGCTGCTGCCGGGCGATCGTCTGGTCGAGCGTGATCTGTGTGACCGTCTGGGCGTCAGCCGCACCTCGGTGCGCGAGGCGCTGCGCCATCTGGAATCCGAAGGCCTGGTCGAGTTCGCCGATGCCAAAGGCCCGCGCGTTGCCATTATCACCCTGGCAGACGCGTGCGATATCTACGAGCTGCGGTGCGTACTGGAGGGCCTGATTGTTCAGCTGTTCACCCTGCGCGCCAAGCCCAAGGACATTCGCGCGCTGGAAAAAGCCCTGGAGGAAAATCGCCATGCGCTCAAGGAAGGCGAGCTGCAGCAAGTGATCGATTCGGTTCAGGGTTTCTATGATGTGCTACTGGAAGGCTCCGGTAATCACGTCGCCGCAACACAGCTGCGTCAGTTGCAGGCGCGCATCAGCTACCTGCGCGCCACCTCGGTCTCCCAGGAAAACCGCCGCGGTGCGAGCAACAAGGAAATGGAACTCATGGTCGAGGCCATCAAGAGCGGCGACCCGATAGCCGCGCATCAGGCCTCGGTCGATCACGTGCGCAACGCCGCACGCGTGGCACTGGAATATTTGAAATCCAAGCAGGACGAAGACACCAAAGTCCGCGAAATCATCGCGCCGGTGGCGCTCAAAGAACCCCGCATAGGGCGCTGACATGGTCACACCGCGCTTCTGCCCTCAATGCGGATGCGCTGACCTGGCTCAGCGCGTCCCCGAGGGCGATACCCACGCGCGGTTGATATGCGGCGGTTGTCAGTACATTCATTACGTCAACCCGAAGATCATTGCCGGCTGCATCATCGAGCAGGAAGGCAAATATCTGCTGTGCCAACGCGCCATCCCGCCGCGCCCCGGTACCTGGACACTGCCTGCCGGGTTCATGGAAAGCGGCGAAACCACCGAGCAGGCGGCGCTGCGTGAGGTCTGGGAAGAAACCGGGGTGCGCGCCGAAATCGTCTCGCCCTATTCCATCTTCAGCGTGCCGCGGATCAGCGAAGTCTACATCGTGTTCCGTGCCATCGCCCTGGAAGTCACCGGCCAGTTCGGCGCGGAAACCCTGGACTACCAATTCTTCGCCCCTGAAGACATACCGTGGGACAGCATCTATTACCCCGCCATCCGCCAGATACTGGAACGCTATATCGAAGAGCGTCAGGCGGGGGTGTATGGCATCTACATCGGCAACGACGACACCGGCAAGGTCCACTTTATTCGCTAAGAGCAGCTTCAAGCGGTTAGCTGCAAGCTGCAAGCTAAGCGGTCCGAGGCGTACCTGAATTTGCTTGAAGCTTGAAGCTTGCAGCTTGCAGCTGACACCTTAAGGCTGCCCCTCGACTATCACGATTTCGGCCTCGGCTGCGCCCTGCCGATGGCTCATGGCGTTCTGGTATTGCGGTGAGTGGTAGCAGGCGACTGCCTGTTCGTACGACTCGAATTCGATAATCACTGTGCGTTGTGGCGTCTCACGCCCTTCCAGCGCTTCGGAACGCCCGCCCCTCGCCAGAAATTTGCCACCAAACAGCACGAACGCTGCCGGGGCACGCTGGGTGTATTCAGTGTACTGCTGAGGGTCGGTTACATCGACGTGTGCAATCCAATAGGCCTTCATCGTGATCTCACTGTTTCAATGATGGGGAATCTGTGAAATATTCTGTCTTATGGTATACCACGATTCATCTACCCATAAAACCGGGATACTGAACATGGCATTCGACCGCATCGAAGACATCATTGAAGACTACCGCCTGGGCAAGATGGTTTTGCTGGTTGATGACGAAGACCGGGAAAACGAAGGCGATCTGCTGCTTGCCGCCGATTGCTGTTCAGCACAGGCAATCAGCTTTATGGCCCGGGAAGCACGCGGGCTGATTTGCCTGACGCTGACCGATGAGCACTGTCAGCGTCTGGGCCTGGAGCAAATGGTGCCGAGCAACGGCAGTGTCTTCGCCACCGCGTTCACGGTGTCCATCGAAGCGACAACGGGCGTGACCACTGGCATCAGCGCGGCAGATCGTGCGCGTACCGTTCAGGCCGCCGTCAACCCGCACGCAGTACCGGAAGACCTGGTGCAGCCGGGTCATATTTTCCCGTTGCGCGCGCGTGACGGCGGTGTTCTGACCCGCGCCGGCCACACTGAGGCGGGTTGCGACCTGGCCAGGATGGCTGGCTTTACGCCTGCCTCGGTCATTGTCGAAGTCATGAATGACGACGGCAGCATGGCAAGGCGACCCGATCTGGAACTGTTCGCCGAGAAACACGGCATTCGTATTGGCACCATCGCCGATCTGATCCATTACCGACTGAGCACCGAGCACACCATCGTCAGGATCGGCGAACGCGAGCTGCCCACGGTGCATGGCACCTTCCGCCTGTTCAGCTACGAAGACCGTATCGAAGGTGGCGTACACATGGCCATGGTGATGGGTGATATCCGCCGCGACGACCCTACCCTGGTGCGCGTGCATGTGGTCGACCCGTTGCGCGACCTGGTCGGTGCCGAATACACCGGCCCGTCGAACTGGACGCTCTGGGCTGCGCTGCAACGGGTGGCGCAGGAAGGTCGCGGCGTGGTGGTGGTGCTGGCCAATCACGAATCCTCACAAGCGTTGCTGGAGCGAATTCCGCAACTTACCCAGCAGCCGCGCCAATACACCCGCTCGCAATCGCGCATCTATTCCGAGGTCGGTACTGGCGCTCAGATATTGCAGGATCTGGGTGTCGGCAAGCTGCGCCACCTCGGCCCGCCACTGAAATACGCAGGTTTGACCGGCTACGATCTGGAAGTGATTGAAAATATTCCGTTTCCCGGCTGACCGACAAAAGTACCGCGGGCACGCCCCACGGCCTGCGCTCGGCAGCCGCATGGGTTTACCGTAAAAACACCCGATGAAGGCATTTTGACAGGGCAAAACGCTTGCAGAAAGTTTGGAATACCATAATATGACATTCCATAAACACACGAATTGGTCAGGCGCGCCCGGCAAGGGACAGCACTAATAACAGCACCTGACCTGTACCAGGTTTCAAGGCCCATTGGACCTACTGCTCCCGATTACGCGGGCAAGAAAAGCCCGCTCAAAACACAACAAATGAGGGCGTGAAAATGGTGTTGAACAAACGTGCAGCAGCAGTTCTGGCGGCCGGCGTGCTGGCTCTCTCGAGTGTCGCCGCGAGCGCCGCCGAGAGCGTCAATTTCGTGAGCTGGGGCGGTTCCACCCAGGACTTCCAGAAACAAGCCTGGGCAGCTCCGTTCAGCAAGGCCAGCGGCATCACCGTCGTGCAGGACGGTCCCACCGACTACGGCAAACTCAAGGCCATGGTCGAAAGCGGTAACGTTCAGTGGGACGTTGTCGATGTCGAAGCCGACTTTGCCCTGCGTGCCGCCAGCGAAGGCCTGCTGGAGCCTCTTGACTTCAACACCATCAAACGCGACGAGATCGACAAGCGCTTTGTCACCGACCACGGTGCCGGTTCGTTCTTCTTCTCCTTCGTGCTCGGCTACAACGAAAGCAAAGTGGGCGCCAAACCACCCGTCGACTGGGCCGCCATGTTCGACACCAAAACCTACCCCGGCAAACGCTCGCTGTATAAGTGGCCAAGCCCTGGCGTGCTTGAGCTGGCCCTGCTGGCCGACGGCGTGGCCCCCGACAAGCTCTACCCGCTGGACCTCGACCGCGCCTTCAAGAAACTCGACACCATCAAGAAGGACATCGTCTGGTGGGGCGGCGGCGCGCAGTCTCAACAACTGCTGGCCTCTGGCGAAGTGTCGATGGGCCAGATGTGGAACGGCCGGGTCTATGCCCTGCAACAGGACGGCGCACCGGTGGGTGTGAGCTGGAAACAAAACCTGGTCATGGCTGATTTTCTGGTCGTGCCAAAAGGCGCAAAAAACAAGGATGCCGCGATGAAGTTCATCGCCAATGCAACCAGTGCCAAAGGCCAGGCAGACTTCTCCAACCTCAGTGCCTATGCCCCGGTAAACACTCAGAGCGTTGCACGCCTGGACTCAACACTGGCACCTAACCTGCCGACCGCCCATGTTGCCGATCAAATCACTCTCGACTTCGCATACTGGGCCAAGAATGGCGCGGACATTGCGACACGGTGGAACGAATGGCTGGTCAAGTAAAAATGACAGCGGTCGCGCCTCGTCAACCCATCCCGGCCGGTGGTGCTCCGCGCACCGCCGGCGCGGCACACGACAAGGCGACGAGCATGCAGCGATCTCCTTCCCTCGCTCAGCGCTGGCGTGGCAGCCGCAATCTGCTTCCGGCGCTGATCTTTCTCGGACTGTTTTTCTTCGCTCCGCTGATCGGCCTGCTGCTGCGCGGCGTGCTTGAGCCGGTGCCGGGCCTTGGCAACTACGAACAACTGTTCGCCAACTCGGCCTACTCGCGGGTGCTGCTCAATACCTTTTCCGTCGCCGGTCTGGTGACCTTGTTCAGCCTGCTGCTGGGCTTCCCGCTGGCCTGGGTCATCACGCTGGTGCCGCGTGGCTGGGGACGCTGGATTCTGAACATTGTGCTGTTGTCGATGTGGACCAGTCTGCTGGCACGCACCTACTCGTGGCTGGTGCTGTTGCAGGCGTCCGGAGTGGTCAACAAGGCGCTGATGGCGATGGGCATTATCGATCAGCCACTGGAAATGGTGCACAACCTGACCGGTGTGGTGATCGGCATGAGCTACATCATGATTCCGTTCATTGTCCTGCCGTTGCAGGCGACCATGCAGGCCATCGATCCGATGGTGTTGCAGGCCGGCTCGATCTGCGGTGCCAGCCCATGGACCAACTTCTTCAGGGTATTCCTGCCGCTGTGCCGTCCGGGACTGTTTTCCGGGGGCCTGATGGTGTTTGTCATGTCGCTCGGTTACTACGTTACCCCGGCGCTGCTGGGTGGCGCGCAGAACATGATGCTGCCCGAATTCATCGTCCAGCAGGTGCAGTCGTTCCTCAACTGGGGGCTGGCCAGTGCCGCCGCTGCGTTGCTGGTGCTGATTACGCTGGTGCTGTTCTACTTCTACCTGAAGCTCCAGCCGGAATCCCCGGTCGGTGCCAGTAACGCGAGGTAAACCGCCATGCTCCTGACACCCAATGCCATGAGCCCCGGCCTGCGTACGGGTCTGTACCTGACCACTGGCCTGATCGCGCTGTTTCTGTTGCTGCCGATCCTGTTCATCGTCCTGCTGTCATTCGGTTCATCGCAGTGGCTGGTATTTCCGCCTCCCGGCTGGACACTGAAGTGGTATCAGCAGTTTTTCTCCAACCCGGACTGGATGGCGGCCGCCATGTCGAGCTTCAAGGTCGCGATTCTGACCACCATTGCCTCGGTGGCGCTGGGCCTGCCCACCGCTTTCGCGCTGGTGCGCGGCCGGTTCCCCGGGCGCGATTTTCTGTACGGCGTCTTCACCTTGCCGATGATCGTGCCGCTGGTGATTATCGCTGTTGCCGTGTACGCCCTGTTTCTCAAACTCGGTTACACCGGCACATTGTTTTCCTTCGTCGTCAGCCATGTGATCGTCGCCTTGCCGTTCACCATCATCTCGATCATCAACTCGCTGAAACTGTTCGACCAGTCCATTGAAGATGCCGCGGTGATCTGTGGCGCGTCACGCTTGCAGGCGATCTACAAAGTGACCTTTCCCGGCATCCGTCCGGGCATGATGGCCGGCGCGCTGTTCGCGTTTCTGGTCTCGTGGGATGAAGTGGTGCTGAGCGTGATGATGGCCAGCCCGACCCTGCAAACCCTTCCCGTAAAAATGTGGACCACCCTGCGTCAGGACCTGACGCCGGTCATCGCTGTTGCCTCAACGCTGCTGATCGCCCTGTCGGTGCTGATCATGTTCATCGCCGCGACCCTGCGTCGCCGCAACGAAGCCAGGAGTACTTCATGAGTGCCGTGATCAAAGACCCCACCCATCAGGATCAGAAAACGCTGGTCAGCCTGTGCAACCTGAACAAGCACT
Source organism: Pseudomonas savastanoi (assembly GCF_020917325.1). Taxonomy (NCBI): domain Bacteria; kingdom Pseudomonadati; phylum Pseudomonadota; class Gammaproteobacteria; order Pseudomonadales; family Pseudomonadaceae; genus Pseudomonas; species Pseudomonas savastanoi. The sequence goes on along the minus strand of NZ_CP076652.1, from coordinate 2,646,764 downwards.
ACGGTGACTTCGCCGCTGTCGACAACATTTCCCTGGATATTCAGGACGGCGAATTCCTGACCTTTCTCGGCTCCAGTGGCTCGGGCAAAAGCACCACGTTGTCAATGCTCGCCGGTTTCGAGACGCCCAGCTCGGGCGAGATCCTGGTCAGCGGCAAATCGCTGGTCAATGTGCCTCCGCACAAGCGCGACATCGGCATGGTGTTTCAACGCTACTCGCTGTTTCCGCACCTGTCGGTACGCGACAACATTGCTTTTCCGCTGGCGATCCGCAAATTGCCTGCGGCCGAGCGCGAGAAGAAAGTCGATGCGATGCTCAAGCTCGTCCAGCTGGAAGAATTTGCTCACCGCCGCCCTTCACAACTGTCCGGTGGCCAGCAGCAACGAGTCGCCATTGCCAGAGCGCTGGTCTACGAGCCACGCATCCTGCTGATGGACGAGCCGCTGGGCGCACTGGACAAGAAGCTGCGTGAAGACCTGCAGGACGAACTGCGTCAGTTGCATCGTCGGCTGGGCATCACCATCGTCTATGTGACCCACGATCAGGAAGAAGCCATGCGCCTGTCCCAGCGCATCGCGATTTTCAGCCACGGCAAAATCGTCGGTCTGGGTTCGGGTTATGACCTGTATCAGGACCCGCCAAATGCCTTCGTTGCGTCGTTTCTCGGCAACTCGAACTTCCTCAGGCTCAAGGCACAGGGCAACGCAGTAGCAACGTTTGAAGGCCTTGCGCTGGCGATTCGCCTGACCCCGGGCCTGAAGACCGATCAGGACGTTCTGCTCATGGTTCGCCCGGAGAAAGCACAGGCGCTGAGCGTTGAACAAGCTGCTGACATACCACTTGAAGCAGGCTGGAACGAAGTGAGTGCCAAGGTCACTGAGGTGCTTTTTCTCGGCGAGAGCCAGACCTGTTCGGTGGTCACCACAGGCGGCACTGCCATGACTGTCAAAGCGCTTTCAGCGACCGGCATGCTGCTCCGGGCTGGCGACCCGGTGCGGGTGCGCTGGGCCGCTGCCGACGCGTGTATCTACACCGAATGGATGGACAGCGACCTGAACAAGGCAGCGGGGGCGCACTGACGCAGGTAGGCACGCGTCAGTGGTTCGCCGGTGACGGATGCAAAGCGAGGTAGTCACGCAGAAACTCCACCGTGACGCGGACCTTGGCCGAACTCATCAGCGGTGAGGTATGAACCGCCCAGATGTCCGCGTCCTGGCGGTATTCCGGCAGCACCTGAATCAACCGGCCTTCGGCCAGATCAGTACGTACATCCCAAAGCGAACGCAGCAACACGCCGCGCCCGTCCAGGCACCACTGGCGGGCGATTTCGCCGTGGTTGCTGGAAAGGCTGCCGGTCACCTTGACGGTTTCAGCGCCTTGCGGCCCGTTGAGATGCCAGATGCCGAACGGCCGGTCGCGCTCCTTGATCACCAGGCAATCATGGTTGGCCAGCTCACCGATGCTCAGTGGCGCCCCGTGATGTTTCAGGTAAGCGGGGCTTGCGCACAACACGCGCCAGTTACTGGCCAGGTGCTTTGCACGCAGATGCGGGGCAATTTCGTTGCCGACGCGGATGTCCAGGTCGACGCCCTCCTCGATCAGGTCGACCAGCCGGTCCTGAATATCCAGACGTATATCCAGCTTCGGATAAAGCGCCGCCAGCTCTGACAAGGCAGGCGCTACGAAACGGCGACCGAAGCCCTGGCTGCTGACCACTCGCAGCAAGCCGCTGGGCTCGCCGTGCAGCGCAGCAACTTCATCGCCCATCTGCTGCACCGACTCCAGAATGCCCTTGGCCCACTCATAGACTCGCTCGCCGTCTTCAGTGATCGATACTTGCCGCGTTGAGCGGTGCAACAGCACCACGCCCATATTCTGCTCCAGCAGTTTGACCCGCTTGCTGACATAAGCAGCGGACATGCCCAGCTCATTGGCGGCACCCACGAAGCTCGAGCGTCGAGCAACGTGGATGAACACGTTCAGGTCATCAAGATTTGGATAATTCACGATTCGTGTTTTCTCAATCCATTAATCAACTGATTATCTTTATATCGTGTGCTTATAGCATGGATGGCCTGTGTGACTCATCCCTGACAAACCGCCCGACAAGAGTGCCCGACATGAACAACAAGAAACTGCGTATTGCTGCCATCGCCGGTGACGGCATCGGCCTTGAAGTACTGCCCGAAGGCGTACGTGTGGTTCAGGCTGCCGCCGCGAAGCACGGTCTGGAGCTGGAGTTCGAATACTTCGAATGGGCCAGCTGCGATTACTACCTGAAGCACGGCAAGATGATGCCGGACGACTGGTTTGAACAGCTCAAAGGCTTCGACTCGATCTTTTTCGGTGCCGTGGGCTGGCCGGAAAAAGTGCCAGACCACATCTCCCTCTGGGGCTCATTGCTCAAGTTTCGCCGCGAGTTCGATCAGTACGCCAACATCCGTCCGGTGCGCCTGTTTCCCGGCGTGCCCTGCCCCCTGGCCAATCGCGAACCGGGCGACATTGATTTCATCGTGGTGCGGGAAAACACCGAAGGTGAATACTCGTCGCTGGGCGGGATCATGTTTGAAAACACCGAAAACGAGTTCGTGTTGCAGGAATCTGTGTTCACCCGTCGCGGTGTGGACCGTATTCTCAGGTTCGCTTTCGAGATGGCCAGCAAACGCGAGCGCAAGCACGTGACTTCCGCGACCAAATCCAACGGCATGGCGATCAGCATGCCCTATTGGGACAAGCGCACCGAGGCGATGGCCAGTCAGTACCCGGACATCAGCTGGGACAAGCAACACATCGATATTCTGTGCGCGCGCTTCGTGCTGCAACCCGAGCGCTTCGACGTGGTGGTGGCATCCAACCTGTTCGGCGACATCCTCAGCGACCTCGGCCCGGCGTGTGCTGGCACCATCGGCATTGCGCCGTCGGCCAACCTCAACCCGGAGCGTAATTTCCCCTCGCTGTTCGAACCGGTGCACGGCTCGGCACCCGACATCTTCGGCAAGAACATCGCCAACCCGATTGCGATGATCTGGTCCGGCGCGCTGATGCTGGAATTCCTCGGCCAGGGCGATGAACGCTTCACAGCAGCTCATGACGAGATCATCACCGCTATCGAGCAAGTGATTGCCAGTGGCGACGTCACACCGGACCTGGGCGGTAAGCATTCGACCCAGGAAGTGGGTGCAGCGATTGCCGGACGGGTATCTGCCGCGCAGTAACTGCCGACGTTACCTCATCCGGCTTGCGGCGGTCTGGCCTGTTCTTCCAGCAACTCCACGAAGCGGGTCAGGCTGCGCGATACGGTGCCTCGACGCCAGATCAGCCAGGTGCGCAGGTAACGAAACTTTTCGGACAACGGCCAGACACTGACTGTGGCACAACCGGGCATGCTTTCCAGCATGCTGCGTGGCATCAGCGCCAACCCGGCACCGGCGCTGACGCAGGCGAGCATGCCGTGGTAAGACTCCATTTCGTGGATCTTGCCCGGTACTGCGGCGTCCTCGGTAAACCAGCGTTCGAAGTGGTGCCGGTACGAGCAGTTGGCACGAAACGCGTAGATGCTTTCACCGCTCACATCCCGCCCGCGCTTGACCGGCGCATGGTTGAGTGGCGCGATGATGACCATTTCCTCTTCGAATACCGGCACACCCTCGAGTGATGGATGCAGCACCGGCCCGTCGACAAACGCGGCAACCAGGCGCCCGGCAAGCACACCGTCGATCATGGTGCCGGACGGCCCGGTGGACAGGTCCAGTTCGACCTTGGCGTTTTGCTGGTTGTAGACCGCCAGCAACGCAGGAATCCTCACGGCCGCCGTGCTTTCCAGCGAGCCCAGTGAAAAAGGCCCTTGTGGTTCTTCGCCAGAAACCGCCAGCCGCGCTTCCTGTACCAGGTCCAGTATGCGCCGCGTGTAATCGAGAAAATTCCAGCCGGCAGGCGACAGTCGCAAACGGTGTTTTTCGCGAATGAACAGGTCTACGCCCAGATCCTGCTCCAGCTGTTTGATACGCGTCGTCAGGTTCGAGGGCACGCGATGAATATGCTGCGCAGCGGCGCTGATGCTGCCGTGTTCAGCCACCGCCTTGAACATCTCCAGCTGAACCAGATCCATTTCATTCTCCAATCATGAACGATACGCTCATTATTATTCAGTTTTAGAAAGCATTGCACACCTATATTCTGGTCCCACTTCCCACCTCAACAGGATGGCGCAATGACTACTGTCACCAGCAACACCCACGCAATCTCGATCAACCCTGCCACCGGCGAGCAGATCGGCCACTATGCCTTCGAATCCGCCGCTGCGCTGGATCAAAGCCTGTCGCGCGCGGCGGCCGGTTTTGCCGGCTGGAAGCGCACGCCGGTTCAGCAACGTGCGCAACTGATCATCGCCATGGGTCAGGCCCTGCGTGATGACGTCGACAACATTGCACGCATGATCAGTCAGGAAATGGGCAAGCCCGTCGCTCAGGCCCGAGGCGAGGTCGAAAAATGCGCGCAGCTGTGCGACTGGTACGCGGCACAAGGCCCGGCAATGCTGGTGGCCGAAGCAACTCAGGTCGAGAATGACAAGGCGCGGATCGAGTACCGTCCGCTGGGCCCGATTCTCGCAGTGATGCCATGGAATTTCCCGATCTGGCAAGTCTTGCGCGGCGCAATTCCAACATTACTGGCGGGTAATACCTACGTGCTCAAGCATGCACCCAACGTTATGGGTTGCGCTTACCTGATGCTGGAAGCTTTCAAGCGTGCCGGTTTTCCGGAGGGCGTGTTTGAAGTCATCAACGTTACCGCCGAGGGCGTCTCGAAGGCCATTGCCGATCCGCGCATTGCAGCCGTCACGCTGACCGGCAGTGTTCGCGCGGGCCAGGCCATTGGTGCTCAGGCCGGTGCGGCACTGAAGAAGTGCGTGTTGGAGCTGGGCGGTTCCGATCCGTTCATCGTGCTCAATGACGCGGACCTGGATCAGGCTGTGAAAGCAGCTGTCATCGGTCGTTTCCAGAACACCGGGCAGGTCTGTGCGGCGGCCAAGCGTTTGATCATCGAGCAAGGTGTGGTCGAGGAATTCACGCGCAGGTTCGTTGAGCAGACTCGCCAGTTGGTGATCGGCGATCCGTTGTCCAGCGAGACCTACATTGGTCCAATGGCACGCTTTGATCTGCGCGATGAACTGGATGCTCAGGTTCAGGACACTCTTGCCGAAGGCGCGACGCTGTTGCTGGGCGGCAAGAAGGCTGATGGCCAGGGCAACTACTACGAGCCGACCGTACTGAGCGACGTGACCGACCAGATGACTTCCTTCAGGCAGGAGCTGTTCGGCCCGGTAGCATCGATCATTACCGCCCGCGACGCGCAGCACGCTCTGGAGCTGGCCAATGACAGCGAATTCGGCCTGACCGCGACGATCTACACACGTGATCTGCAGTTGGCAGAACGCATGACCGAAGAACTGGAAACCGGCGGTGTGTTCATCAACGGCTACAGCGCTTCAGACCCACGCGTGACGTTTGGCGGCGTGAAGAAAAGCGGCTTTGGCCGTGAGCTCTCGCACTTCGGTGTACGCGAGTTCTGCAATGCACAGACCGTGTGGCGGGATCGTCACTGAGGGTTCAGCAGGTACACAGCCGTTACGGGAGTGACCGGGGCGACCATCCGCGTTGCTCGCGAAGGCCGCTGAATGTCTGCTGATCAGTCAGTCCGCCTTCGCGAGCAAGCTCGCTCCCACGGAGGCGGTGTGTGCTTGCTCATGACAAGGCTGGTGCAGCCGCTGACTATTTGCGGAGCAGTCAGTCCGACTTCGCGAGCAAGCTCGCTCCCACGGAGGCGGTGTGTGCTTGCTCATGAAAAGGCTGGTGCCGCCGCTGACTATTTGCGGAGCAGTCAGTCCGCTTTCGCGAGCAAGCTCGCTCCCACGGAGGCGGTGTGTGCTTGCTCATGAAAAGGCTGGTGCCGCCGCTGACTATTTGCGGAGCAGTCAGTCCGCTTTCGCGAGCAAGCTTGCTCCCACGGGAACGATGAGTGTGCTTGTGTGGGAGTGAGCTTGCTCACGAAGAGGCCTTTACGGCCAGTGGAGATCGTCAGGGCCAGACATCGCGATCATTCGTCGCCCGTTTCCACAATCGCAGGCTCACCAATCGTATAGAAATGCCCGCCCGCCACGTAATGAAGGCTGCGCCATTTCGGGTCGGCCTTTTCGAATTCCCAGTGCCCGTCGTTGAACACACGGGTGTCAGCCCAGGCGCCGATGACCTCGCCAATGAACAGGTCGTAGGTCTGTTGATTGTGCGGCTCCGGGATGACCTTGCAGATCAGCCAGGCAGAGCAACCGACAACCAGCGGCGTGACATGATCTTCAATCAGAAACAGGTCGACATTGGCTTTATCAAGCTTGTCCGGGGTGAAGACCTTGCTCTGGGTGCCGACGTCGAAGGTCATCTGCAATTGATCCAGATTGGGCACCTGCAACGCAAAATAACCACTCTTCTCCACCAGCTCGCGGGTTTTGGTCATCTTGTCGATCACCAGTGTCACCTTGGGCGGCGAGAAATCCAGCGCGCAGGCCCATGCGGCAGACATGACGTTGTGAGTGCCTTCATGACTGGAGGACACCAGCACAGTCGGGCCGTGATTGAGCAGACGGTAGGCTTTTTCCAGCTCGACAGGACGAATGTGATTGTCCACTTGAAACCCTCGAAAACATGATTCGTACCGCTACCGGCAGAGCAGCGAAATAAGGCATTCTGCTTACGCCAGCCGTACTGCATGGTGTGGCTGCACGCGAACCCTCTCACGACTCATAAGGCATCGGATTGAGCAGCATAGACAGCCAGAACCCCAAAGTGTTCGCCCTGGTACTGGCGGCAGGCCGAAGCAGGCGTTTTGGTGGCGATAAACGACAGGCTGCATTGCCCTGTGGACATACCTTGCTGACCGCAAGTCTTGAAAACGCTGGAAGAGAATTCAGCAATGTAGGGCTGGTACTGCGTACCGACGATGACGCTGAAGCACTGGCTATTCCCGCACACGTAACAATCATCCGTAGCGAACATGCCGACCTGGGCATGGGCCACAGTCTCGCCAGCGGCATTGCCGCCGTAATGGACTCCGCTGCCGAAGCCGTCGCCATTCTGCTTGCAGACATGCCCTGGATAACGCCGCAGACCCTGCGCGAACTGGCCGCACTGGCCAGTCCTCAGCGCATTGCGGTGCCAATGCATGGCGGCCAGCGCGGCCATCCGGTGATCATTGGTCGGCAGTTCTGGCCGGCACTGCTGACGCTGAAAGGCGATCAGGGCGCTAAAGCCTTGATCATGAACAACCCGGAGGTGTGTGACGTACTGAATTGCGATGACCCTGGCATTCTGCGCGACGCCGACACACCGTCAGCGCTGGCGCAAGCCTGTGCGCAACACCTCAAACCTCGGCACGACTGACACCGTTGGCCACGCGCAGGATGTCAGCCATCACCGCAATGGCGATTTCGGACGGCGTCTTGCTGCCCAGGTTCAGGCCGATGGGGGCATGGATTCTCTCCAGCACCCTGGCATCCAGCCCGCCGATCCGGCCCAGACGCTCCAGACGTTTGCTGCTGGTGCGCATCGAGCCCATCGCGCCTATGTAGAACGCATCGGTGCGTACGGCTTCGAGCATGCTCAGATCGTCCAGTTTCGGATCATGGGTCAACGCCAGTACCGCCGTCGAACTGTGACAGCCACCTTCGGCAATGAACACCGCAGGTAATACACCGCGGACCTCGACACCCGGCATCGAAAACCCTGAGGTGACCTCGACACGCGGGTCACAGACGATGACTTCATAGCCCATCGCGACGGCAAAACTGGCGCAGAACTCCGCCACCGGCGATAGCCCGGCAAGCAGCACGCGATACACCGCCCCCATACGAATGCTGATGCGTTCGCCGTCCACCTGCACCCGCGCCTCGCCCATCGTTGCAGGCCCGATTTCTCTCTGCCCACCGCCCAACTGCACGTGCCTGCTGATCAGCTCACGTCCAGCGAGCGCCTGCTCGATAGCCCCCAGATGTGCATCCGCTTGCGGGCTAGGTGCAATGAACTCGATCAACACATCCAGCACACCACCGCACGGCAAGGCCCGCGTTGGCACAAAACCGCCGTCGCCGTAGCGGACCACCTGATTAACCGGCTGAAACTGCCCTGCAGCGACCCGCTCGAGAAAGTCCTCCTCCACACAGCCGCCAGACAGGGAACCGCGGTGCTCACCGCTGCTCAACGCCACCAGCATCGCCCCGGGCCCGCGCGGGGCCGAGCCGAATGTGGAGAGAACCGTGCACAGCCAGACGGCTTTGCCGCCAGCCAGCCAGTCACGAGCCTGTTGCACTACCTGCAAATCGAGCTGTTTCATTGCTACAACCCCGCCATCAGTTTTTCCTTGCTGATCGGCAGGCTGCGCACCCGTTTGCCGGTCGCGTGATACACCGCATTGGCCACGGCAGCTGCAAGCCCGGTCACACCGATTTCGCCGATGCCACGCGCACCGAACTCACCCAGGTTGTAGTCCGGATAATCGAGCAGCAAGACGTCGATATCCGGCTGATCCGCATGCACCGGCACTACGTACTCGGCATAGTTGTTATTGACCGGCATGCCACTGCGCGGGTCATATTCACCGGCCTCGAACAACGCCATACCAATTCCCATCACGATTGCGCCTTCCACCTGATTGCGTGCTGCCAGCGGGTTGATGACCTTGCCCACATCGATGGCGCTGACTACTCGAGACACGCGCAGGCTGGAAACTCCAGGATCCCAGCGCACCTCGACGAAATGCACACCGAACGAGCGGAAGGAATACTTGCCCGCCTCAGGCATGCCACTTTGAAAATTACCCTCAGCGCGCGACAGGCGCTGCCCCTTCAGCACATCGACAAAGCTGGCGCGCTGTTCGCCGATCACCAGTTGCCCGTTTTCGACCTTGATCGACTCGGCGTCCTGCCCGGCGAACACCGCATCCTTGCTGACAGCGTACTGACGCAGCTTCTGCAACGCTTCACGCGTGGCCCCGGCAATCGCCGGCATTACGCTGGCCGTCACCCATGAACCACCGGAAACAGGGCCGGCCGGGAATGACGAACTGCCCAGCTCTACTTCAACACGCTCAACGGGAATGCCGGTCAGCTGGCTGACGGTCTGCGCCACGATGGTGTACGTGCCGGTGCCGATGTCCTGCAAGCCACACTGGGCCAGCGCCGTACCGTCAGAACGCAGAATGACCCGCGCATCGGTGGGCACCTGATAGGCTTCCCAGTTGCAGGCGCCCATGCCGTAACCAATGATTTCATCGCCTTCGCGCATTGAGCCGATATCGGCCTTGCGCGCGTGCCAGCCGAATCGCTCGGCGGCTTTGTCGATGGCTTCCGGCAAGTGATTGCTGGACCACGGCAAGCCGACGCTCTGATCCTTGTCGGCCAGGTTCAGCTTGCGAAATGCCAGCGGGTCCATGCCACTGGCCAACGCCATCTCATCAATGGCCGACTCCAGCGCAAACAGGCCCGGTGCCGCACCCGGCGCGCGCATGGAGGTCGGCGTACCCCGGTTGATAGAGCTGATCTTGTGGCTGACCAGCACGTTGTCGCAGGCATACAGGCTTTTGGTCACGCCACCGCAGTTTTCGGTGTAATCATCCAGCATCGACGTGTTGTTGAACGACTCGTGACGGATCGACACCAGCTTGCCGCTGGCATCGGTGGCCAGACGCAAGCGCTGGCGGGTCTCCGGACGATGGCCCACGGTGGTAAACATCTGCGCGCGTGGCAACACCAGTTGCACCGGGCGACCAGTAACCCTGGCCGCGGCGCAGGCTGCCACGGAGTGCGGCCACGGCCACAGCTTGCCGCCAAAGCCCGAGCCTATGAACGGTGCGCGCACTTCAACGCGATCAGGCGAAAGGTCGAAAACGTTGGCCAGCAGGTTGCGGTGGTTGACCACGCCCTGAGTGCTCTCGTAGACAAACAGCTTGCCGTCCTGCCACCACGCGGTGCTGGCGTGCATCTCCATCGGGTTATGCACTTCAACCGGCGTGGTGTAAGTCTGATCGACTTTGACTTTTGCACTGTCAAACGCACTGTCCGGCTTACCCCGGTTGTGCCCGGCACCGCCATCACGGGCACCGTTGACACGCATGCCTTGGTCAAGGTCCTTGACCGCCGGGCGCTCGTCATACTCGACCGTCACTCGGTAGGCAGCCGCCCTCGCCTGCTCGAAGCTCTCGGCAACCACCAGCGCCACAAACTGCCCGGGGTAATAGATACGGTCATCTTCGAACGGCAGGCGGTGCTCGTCCGCCTTGCTCGCCGAAAGCATTTTGGCAAAGCTCAGCTTGGTGTTCGGGGTACGGTGCAAAGCAGGAAAATTGCCATGATGGAAGATGTCGATCACGCCAGGCATCGCCTTGGCCTGCTGATCCTGCACGGCAACCACGCGCCCGTTGGCAATCGTGCTGTAGACGCCATAGGCATACAGCATCTTGACCATCGGGTGGTCAGCGGCATAGCGCGCCTGACCGCTGACTTTCTTGCCGCCGTCGATACGACGCTGCGGCACACCAATGATGTTTTCGCTCATGAGAGATTCCTACGCCGTGAGATCACGAAGATTGCGGACAATGACCTGCTGACCCAGCGGGATCTTGAAGGCGTTATGTTCATAGGCCCGTGAGCCCTTCATGGCCAGCGCTGCGACCCGCGCAAAGGTGTCCATGTCGGCACGCTGACCGATCAATGCGCGTTCAGCCTCCACGGCCCGCCATGGCTTGGTGCCCACGCCACCCAGCGCTATGCGCGCATCGGTAATACGTTTGCCGTCCATCACCAGAATCACCGCACTGGACGCCAGGGCAAACTGGTAAGAGGTACGGTCGCGCAGCTTGAGATAAGAAGAACGACCGCCTGCCAGCGGTGCGTCGAGGGTCACATGGGTGATGAGCTCATGGGGCGCCAGGGCATGTTCGCGCTGCGGCGTATCACCGGGCAGCAGATGAAAGTCGGCAAAAGGAATGTCCCGCGAGCCATTGGCGCCCTGAACGGTAACCTGCCCGCCGATGGCCGCCATGCCGACGCACATGTCCGAAGGATGCGTAGCAATGCAGTGCTCGCTGGTGCCCAGCACGGCATGCACACTGCGGTTCATGCCGCCGATAGCCGCACAACCGGAGCCCGGCTGGCGCTTGTTACAGGCTGAAATACCATCGCGAAAATACGGGCAGCGCACCCGCTGCATGACATTGCCAGCGGTGGTGGCCTTATTGCGCAACTGGGTCGAAGCACCTGCCAGAATCGCTTCAGACAACACCGGATAGCGCTGCTGCACCAGTGGATGCCTGGCCAGATCAGTGTTGCTCACCAGCGCGCCGATGCGCAGACGCCCATCGGGCAGCGACTCGACCTGTTTCAACGCCAGATGATTGATGTCCACCAGTTGCTGCGGTTGCATCACATCCAGCTTGACCAGATCAAGCAACGTGGTGCCACCTGCCAGATAGAAGCGCTGCCCCTCACCCGACGCAGTGCTGAATGCCTGCGCGGGCGATGCAGCCCGAGCGTAATCGAACGTTCGCATCAGGCAGCGCCTCCCATCTTCGAACGCGCAGACTGCACGGCCGAGAGAATGTTCTTGTAGGCACCGCAGCGGCAGATATTGCCGCTCATGGCTTCTCTGACGCTGGCGTCATCGGAAGGGATGTTCGGGTCCTGGAGAATCGCGACCGCGCTCATTATCTGTCCAGACGTGCAATAACCGCATTGATAGGCATCGTGTTCCCAGAAGGCTTCCTGTACCGGGTGCAGCTTGCCGTTCTCGGCCAGGCCTTCGATGGTGGTGATGCTGTCGCCCTGATGCTGGACGGCAATGGACAGGCAGGAATTGATCGCCACGCCATTGACCAACAGCGTGCAAGCACCGCACTGGCCATGGTCGCAGCCTTTTTTGGTGCCAGTCAGTTGCAGGCGGTCACGCAGCACGTCGAGCAGAACGGCGTTGGCCGGAACGTTCAGGGTATGAACCTGGCCATTGACCTTCAACTGGATGCGCTGCTCGCCCGCTGCAGGCGCGTCACTGTCTTCGATTACAGGAGCCACCGGGGCTGCCTGCAGCATGCCGTCGGAGGGTATCCAGGTAGACAGCGTGGCCGCAGCAATGCCGGAAGCACCGAACTTCAAAAAGTTTCGGCGCGAAGGCTGCACGGCACTGCTGTCCACAGCAGAATCCTTGTGCTTTTTGGGTTCACTCATCAGGGTCACTCGGTAATAGCCGACGCTGCTGTAAAGCGCCGGGCGTTATTGTCTGGTCAGCCGCCTGGGCGTACTCCTGCTCAACGGCGTGCTGCCTTGATCTTTCATCGGGCTTTCATGGGTGATCAGAGCCAAAACGCTATCACCGGTTAAGTGTTTAACTGGCCAGCGCTGGTAAAGTTCCAACTGTTTGACGGGCGTCTGTATCCGGAGATTGCAGCCACCACACACCACAGTCGTGTATTGACACTAGCAGGTGGTCGGGATGCTGATTAGCCAGGCAAATCCACACACCCTTGTGAAACTGGCTCATGAATGCCGTGCGGCAGTTAAAAATGTGCGCGGGCGACGGGGTCCGGCGGATTGCCACATTCTGGCAAGCGGCTAAAGACCCGCGCATAAACGACGATATAGAGGGGGGCAGGCTGTGAAGCGTCTAAATCAAGGCATTCGCGCCCGATTTGATGATGGCATCTCGCAACCGAGGTGCACATTATGCGAAAATGCCGCGTCTTTGCCGGTATGCCACCGTGGGAATGTCGCAGCACGCGTGCATTAAATTGCACATCAGGCGTGCCTCCATGCCCCGATGCGGCGTCTCAGACTCCGTGAACAGGCTGACCAGGTGTGTTTTCTGGAGGATGCCGAGGGGTGATATTCCCGGGCGTCGCCGCACACCAACAGAGCAAATGTCACTCATGACGCTGAATCCAATGATGATAAGAAGTCAGCGCAGCAGGACATAAATTGAGGTCTCGAGCGGTATTATATTGGCCTTGTATGTCCACCTCTAGTCCCTGTGGGTGCGAGCGTTTGTCGCAGGCTTCGATGCATGTGACAGGCCGTTTCTTCAGGAGTAGTCGGCGGATGGCGTTTATCAGATGGATGACAGAATGTTTAAAAAAGTGAACACGGCCCTGCTGGGTCTGGCCATTTCCATGGGCCTGATGCCCGTGCAGGCGGCTGAAACCAAGAAAGTCGACGTATTGCTCGTCGGCGGCGGCATCATGAGTGCAACGCTTGCGGTCTGGCTCAACGAGCTGGAGCCGAGCTGGTCGATGGAAATGGTCGAGCGCCTCGATGGCGTGGCCGAAGAAAGCTCCAACGGCTGGAACAACGCTGGTACCGGCCACTCGGCCCTGGCCGAGCTGAACTACACCCCGGAAGACAAGAACGGCAACGTTGACATCTCCAAGGCCATCGAGATCAACGAAGCGTTCCAGATTTCCCGTCAGTTCTGGTCGTGGCAGGTCAAGACCGGCGTTTTGAAGAACCCGCGTTCGTTCATCAACTCCACGCCGCACATGAGCTTTGTGTGGGGCGACAACAACATCCAGTTCCTGCGCAAGCGTTACGCAGCATTGCAGGCCAGCCCGTTGTTCAGCGGCATGCAGTACTCCGAAGACCACGAGCAGATCAAGAAGTGGGTCCCGTTGATGATGGAAGGTCGTGACCCGGCGCAGAAGCTGGCTGTGACCTGGAGCCCGATCGGCACCGACGTCAACTTCGGCGAGATCACCCGCCAGTTCGTCGCCAATCTGAAAGCCAAGCAGAATTTCAATCTGCAGTTGTCGAGCGAAGTCGAAGACATCAATCACAACGACGACGGCACCTGGCGCGTCAAGTACAAGAACCTGAAAGACGGTACTGTTACCGAGACCGACACCAAGTTCCTGTTCATCGGCGCTGGCGGTGCTGCCCTGCACCTGCTGCAGGAATCCGGTATTCCTGAAGCCAAGGAATACGGCGGCTTCCCGGTCGGCGGTTCGTGGCTTGTCACCGACAACCAGACTCTGGCCATGCAGCACATGGGCAAGGCCTACGGTATCGCGTCGACTGGCGCGCCACCCATGTCGGTTCCGCACCTGGACACCCGTGTTCTGGATGGCAAGCGCGTAATCCTGTTTGGCCCGTTCGCAACGTTCTCGACCAAGTTCCTGAAAAACGGCTCCTACTTCGACCTGCTGACCAGCACCACCACGCATAACGTGTGGCCGATGACTCGCGTTGGTATCGAACAGTACCCGCTGATCGAATACCTCGCCGGTCAGGTGATGATGTCTGACGACGATCGCTTCGCTGCCCTGCAGCAGTACTTCCCGAACGCCAAGAAAGAAGACTGGCGCCTGATGCAAGCCGGTCAGCGCGTACAGATCATCAAGCGTGACGAAGAAAAAGGCGGCGTTCTGAAGCTGGGTACCGAAATCGTTGCTTCCAAGGACGGCTCCATCGCCGGTCTGCTGGGCGCATCGCCAGGTGCTTCGACTGCAGCGCCGATCATGCTGGGCGTGCTTGAGAAAGTCTTCAAGGACAAGGTAGCGACTCCGGAATGGCAGGCAAAACTGCACCAGATCGTGCCTAGCTACGGCACCAAGCTGAACAACAACCCGGATCGCGTTGCCGAGGAATGGGCTTACACAGCCGAAGTCCTGCAGCTGACTCCACCGCCGCCGGTGAACAAGACAGGTAATGCTCCAACACCTGCACCTGCTGCCCAGCCAGCGAAAAGCAATCCAGCCAGTGACATGGCGCTCTAAGGCTTTCACAGCTTGAAGCAAAGCCCCGCCAGACATTGTCTGGCGGGGCTTTTTTGTAATTGGCACCTGCTGGCCGAAAAAACAGTTAAAACCACGCATCCTCTTGGCACCTGTTATGGTGGCAAGCTTCCTACACTCTCTGGCTTGCATCAGCAGGGCTGCCTTATTCAGGTCTCCACGCCGCACCTTCGCGGCAACCTCGCATTTCTTGCGCTGTCCACCCGGGCCGCTGGCCGTTCAAAGTCTTGTTGCGGCTGACAAAAACCTGTCCGAATCGCTCTTTGTGCCTGACGACTGCATGTCGTACCAAGGCGGCGGCAGGCTGTTTCCGGTTGAAATACCCTATGGAGTTCACGCAAATGATCGAGCCCATTCTGGATGCAAGTCCTGATGCAGCGCTTGAAGCTGCGCTCGC
This sequence comes from Pseudomonas savastanoi, assembly GCF_020917325.1. Taxonomy (NCBI): domain Bacteria; kingdom Pseudomonadati; phylum Pseudomonadota; class Gammaproteobacteria; order Pseudomonadales; family Pseudomonadaceae; genus Pseudomonas; species Pseudomonas savastanoi. The sequence continues at coordinate 2,631,550 of NZ_CP076652.1, read as the reverse complement.
CGAGTGTGCCAGTGAACCAATTCGGGTCCCCGGCGCAATTCAGCCCCATGGCGTATTACTCAGCGTTGCAGGCAACCCGCTGTGTATCGAGCAAGTCAGCGCCAACTGCGCAAACGAGCTTGGGCTGGACAGCGAAGCGTTGCTGGGCAGGCCTCTGTCAGTGCTGTTATCGCCCGAGCAGGCGACGATTATCGAAAACGCGTACCACCACCCTGCTATCCCACACATTGATCCGATACGACTGACGCTGGGAAGCGCTCACTACAGTGCTTCGCTGCACCGTACCGATGACGTGCTGATTATCGAACTGGAACCCTTCGTCGAAGCCGACCACGAACAGTCCAGAATCATTACCCGTGTGTTGCGCAACCTGCAGGCAGCGACCACGCTGGAAACGCTGTTCGATATCAGTGTTCACGAGATTCAGGCACTTACCGGTTATGACCGGGTGATGATTTACCGGTTCGAGCCCGAGGGGCATGGCAAAGTCGTTGCCCAGGCGTTGACCGGGCTACTACCCAGTTACAGTGGTTTGAACTTCCCAGGCTCGGATATTCCTGCCCAGGCGCGAGAGCTGTATCGTTTGAACTGGATTCGGGTGATTCCGGATGCAACCTACGTTCCGGCCCCCCTGATACCGACACTGCGACCGGCAACAGGTCAGCCACTCGATCTGGGCTTCTCGACGCTGCGTAGCGTGTCCCCTGTTCACTGCGAATACCTCAAGAACATGGGCGTGCGCTCATCGATGAGCATCTCGCTGCTGGACGGCGGCGAACTCTGGGGCCTCATTGCCTGCGGGCATCCTGAACCGCTGCTGGTGCCCAGAGAGCTGCGCGATGCCTGTGCAATGATCGGGCAACTGTTGTCGGTGAAAATTTCCGCAATTGTCGCAGCGGATATCCGGCGCGAACGGGAAGAGAAAGTTGCCCTGCTCGGGCAACTGGCAGATGCAATGAGTCGTGCCGACCATGACATCCTCGACGGGCTGGTGAGCCGACCCGAGCTGCTTCAGTCCTTGACGCTGGCAGACGGCGCCGCGGTTCTGATTGACGACCGGGTTCACCTGTTCGGCGTGTGCCCTGCCACCGAGCAGGTGCAAGCGCTGTACCTCTGGATTCGGGACACAGGCCTGGCACGCCAGCAGTCGGCGCAGCGCGCGACAGGCTTGCAGGGGCTGGGCGTTTTTCATACCAACGCCATGCACAAGGAGTATCCCGAAAGCGCCGCCTATAGAGACGTCGCGAGCGGCGTCATAGCCTTTACATTGCCCAAGCCGATTGATAACGCGGTCATGTGGTTTCGTGCCCAACTCACCTCGACAATGAACTGGAGCGGTAACCCGGCCCATCATGTGAGTACCAGCCCGGAGGGCTCCGCACCCCATCGCCTGCACCCAAGACAGTCTTTCGACGTATGGGAACAGCAGGTAACAGGCATCGCCAGCCCCTGGTCGCGGGGCGATCTTTATGGTGCCGAAGACATACGCCGCTCAGCGCTGGAGAACGACCTTGAGCGCCAGGTCCAGCGCGAAAAGGAGGCGGTGCGTTTGCGCGATGAACTGGTCGCGGTGGTGTCCCATGACCTGCGCAACCCGATGTCGATCATCATCATGCAGTGCGGCATGATGCAGCGATGGGCAGTCGGCGATACGCACGCTGAAAACCGCAACATCCGACGCGCACTGGGCACCATCGAGAAAGCGACAACCCGCATGAACAGTCTTCTTGAAGACTTGCTCGATACCGCACAGATAGAAGCGGGCCGTTATCAGCTTTCGCGCTTGCCGCTGGGTGTCACCAGCCTGCTTGAAGAGGCGTGCAGCCTTCTGGTCATGCTGACTACTGAAAAGAATATCGAGCTCAATTGCACCGCCGCGCAGGGCCTGGTCATCAATGCGGATCCGGAGCGAATCTTTCAGGTGCTTTCCAATCTGGTCAGTAACGCCATCAAGTTCACCCCCAAAGGTGGCCGAATCAACATCGATGCGGTCGCCAGTGAAAACGAAGTCCTGTTCAAGGTCAGTGATGACGGGATAGGTATTCCGGCGGAGCACTTGCCCTATATTTTCCAGCGTTACTGGTCTGTCAAGGAAGGCAACCCGCGAGGCAACGGCCTGGGTCTTTATATATGCCAGGGTATTATTACCGCCCACGGTGGGCGCTTGTGGGCCGAAAGCTCACTCGATTCGGGAAGTGTATTTTCCTTCACGCTGCCTATGCATCAGGGGCAGGATATCGTTGGCGAGGCGACGTTTTTAAAACAGAGCGGCACGACTCATCGACTGGCGCAATCGATCTCCAGCAAACTGGAGCGCCAGCAACTGGAAGATCGCCTGACCCGCGCGGGGCTGCTGAACGAACTGAACCATCGGGTCAAAAACACCCTGGCAACCGTTCAGGCCATCGCCTCTCTCACGGTCAACAGCTCTGCCTCACTGGAGTCCTTTCGCAAAAGCTTCGATGCACGTCTGTTTGCACTGAGCCAGGCGCATGATGCCCTGGCCCGGGCAGAGTGGATATCCACTGAACTGGTCGACCTGATCGAGCAGCTTCAAGCGGTAAACGCGGGGGCGCACAAGATCAGCTTCACAGGCGATCCGGTCACTCTGGAGCCGCGTTTTTCATTGACGCTCTCAATGGTTCTGCACGAACTGATGACTAACGCGGTGCAGCATGGTGCACTTTCATCAGCAGCAGGCCAGGTGACGGTGATCTCCACCCTGGACGCCGGGCACAATCCTCCCACGCTGAAGATCGAATGGAAGGAAACGGGCGGCGCGCCCGTTGCCGCAAGCACAGTGAAGGGCTTTGGCTTTCGCTTGATACGCCGCAGTATCGAGCGGGAACTCAAAGGCAAGGCCGACATTCGGTTCGCCGGCACAGGCATCATCTGGTCGATGCTGATCCCGTGGCCAGACAAACCGGAAAGCAGCTTATGAGTTCAGAATCAGACGACCAGACCTCGCTCCCCAAAGTGCTGCTGGTCGAGGACGAAACAATGCTCGCAATGCTCATGGAAATGATGCTTGAGGACCTGGGGTTCGCTACCGCTTACCACGCCAGTTCGCTTGGCGAAGGCATTGAATACGCGCGCAACGGCGACTACGACCTGGCCATTCTGGATATCAATATCATCGGCGGTAACTCATTCGCGATCGCAGCGGCCATTGCCCATCGCGGCATACCTTTCATGTTTTGCTCCGGGTATGGGCGACTGGGCATTCCCGAGGTATGGGTTGACCGGCGCTGCGTCGCCAAACCGTTCAGTGCAGAGCAGTTGAATGAGGCCTTGAGCGAACTGCTTCAGGCCTGACCAGGTCCGCTCTCAATCAGCCTGTTATCGGCTGGCGAAGGTTTACGCTCGCGGTAAGTCGCCACCACCACCAGCACCAGCAACACCGCGAGCAACACGGCGGACGACCCTACCGTGCCGAAATCAAGCCCGCCCTTCTCGTAGGGCTTGGTCAGCACATCGCCCAACGTCGCCCCGAATGGCCTCGTCAACACAAAGGCGATCCAGAAAAGCATGATCGAGGACAGTCTGGTGGTGAAATGCAGGACAACGACCAACGCTATCGCAGAACCGATCAGCACCGCACCTCCGGCAAAGCCGAGCCCCGAGTCGTCGGCCAGGTAATCGCCGAGCGCTGTGCCCAGCGTGTTGGAGATGAGAATCGCGAACCAGTAAAAAAGCTCACCTTTCAGCGTCGAGACTCTGTCTACCGACAACGATTTCTCGCTGACATACCACGCGCAAAAAATGGCCATCAGCAGGGTAATCAGAATTGCAGAACCCGTTGCGTAGCCAAGCCCGAGTGTCCGGTCCATGAAGTCCGACATCGTGGTGCCTGCGGTACTGGTGGAAAGAATGACCAACCAGTAAAGCATCGGGTGATAACGTTTTGCGGCGAGCTGTGTCACGAGCGTGGCTACAAACAGGCTTATCAGTATCAGAGAGCTGATCGCATACCCGACATCAAGCGTCATCGACAATAAGTCGCCCGCCGTTTCGCCAAGTGTGGTCGCGCAGATCTTCATGATCCAGAACGCCAGGGTTATCTGGGGCAGTTTGTTCATTGTGTCTACCTGGATGATCAATGGAGGCGTGTTTCGCAGAGCGCGAATGTCGCCATGATCAGGCTCCAGATGTTTGAAATGTGTGAGGCCGAAATGAAAAACTGATTGAAGCAGGCAGGGATTCGCATAAAAAACAGGCCGGGTTGCCCCAGCCTGTTCACATCACGAAGCGATCGTGGTTTCCTCTGGGCCCGGCCACTCGCTGTCCGGCACATCATAGATGTCGCCGTTCTCGACGCCGTCGATCTCGTACTGGGTCAGGTAGTCCCTGAGGTGATCGGAGAAGCGGTCAACGCGCGTTTCCTGCTTGCCCTCCTCGATCAGACCGGGAATCAGCAACGCCAGAGCGCCCACGCCGGCTGCGGCAATACCAAGGCTGCCAGCGAGCAGTGGCAAGGCACGGACCACGCTGCCCGTCAGTTGCAGAACGCCCGCAGCGCCTTCAGCTGCAGACGCCAGACCTGCCATAGCGCCGAGAGATCCGGCAGTGATGCTCATGCCACCGGCAACCAGCTCGCCTCTTCTGATCGACTTCACTCCATCAAAGATGCCGTAAGCACCCGCAGCCACACCGGCAAGTCCACCGAGCCCCTTCGCAGCGTTTTCCAGTTTCGACAGGTTAGTCGTGATGTCCTTGTAAACGTCCGGCTCCAGTACGTCCTTGATGTCCTTGAACATGGTCGTGACGTTCTTGATGCCGCCCTCGACCAGCAACGTTGCGCTTTGTACCGAACCGGTAGTGATGTCGACGATTTGCCGATCAGTCAGGGCCCCCGCGCCATTTGCGCCTTTGGCGATGGTGATACCGGCCATGAACAGGCCGCTGACACCATGCAGGACTCCGGCACCGGAAGCGGCCTTTATCGACGAGTTATCGCTGAACAGGCCCAGCTCGGAAATGGACTTGGTGCCCTGACGCAGCAAATCCCAATTGCCCCTGAAAACGCCAAGAATCTGGTCAGACGTAGCGGGTTTGCCATCGGCATTCATCAGCAGTTCGGGGTTGCTCTTGCTGATCTCGTCGATCAGTGCCTTGACCTTCTCCTCATCCAGCGCTTCACTGCCTTCCTTGCCGAACGCTTTTTTCAGGTCCTCGAAGCTGGCATCGTTGAAGACGTTCTCCTGAGCAATCGCGGTGTAGTTCTCTGTCAGCTTGTCGTCGTATTTACCCGTGAACTCTGGGTTCAGCGCGGCGTTGTACATCGCCACTTCCATGCTGAACTGGCTGGTCGCCACTTCAAAGCTTTCAGTTTTCAACAGCTCTTTGAGGCGCTCACCGGACACCAGCGATTTTTCATAGAAGGCCTCGAAATCCTTGTTATGCGAGGATTTCTGCACTGCTTCCTGAATTTCGCCCGGTTTGCTGAAACCCAGCGCGCCCTGAACGCTTTGCGCCGAGCTGTAGAACTGAGCAAGCGCTGTCTGCTGGTCGGTCTTGCCATCCTTGGTATTGGCGTCCCACAGCTTGTCCAGCGCAGCACCGGTCTTGATATCGTTGTCGTAAGTACTTTGCAGCGCGCGCTTGAGCCCGTCGCTGCCCTCCAGCACCTTGTTTGCCTCGCTGGTGGCATTCTCGTTATAGAACTTGACTACTGCGGCATCCTTTTCAAGCATCGCTACATGTTTGTTGACATCATCGAGGAGCTTCTGCGCATCGGGATGACTGCGTACATTGTTGGCGATCTGGACCTTGGATTTGTCGTCCTTCCACATCCCGGCACCGCTGCCCTGCACGATCAGACTCTGTGCAGCCTTGAGTTCCTGAAGTACGGCAGCCTTCTGCTCTGCGCTGTAATTTTGCGGGTTATCGAACACATCCTTGTTGAGCGGGTCGGTGTTGACCTTGTCCAGCAGATTGCCTTCGGCAACGGCTTCCAGCAATGTACCTACCGCCCCGACGTCCTTCGGCGAAGCCGTCTTGATGAAGGCCTGAATGTCACCGCGGCTGGCCTTGCCATCTGTGCCCTGCTCCAGGGGACTCTTCGCATTGTCGAGCAACGCAAAGGCACCGGGTTGCGACCAGAAGTCCAACGCCTCCTTGACCTCATCACTCAACTGAGGGTTTTTCTCTTTGTAGGCTGTCAGTGCTTCAGCGTTGAAATCCGAAGAGCCGGTCTTGCCTTTGATCGCGTCATAATTTTCGTCGATGATCGCCGCATATCTGGCGATCTGCTTTGAAGCCTCATCGGCGTCAGGGTTGGCCTTGAGAAAGTCCTTGTAACTACCGATCTCCTCGGTCTTTTTCAGCTCGGGCAGCGCGGCGAAGCCCAGCTTGCCAAAATCCTGCAACCGTCCGGCCTCGGTGCCATGCTTTGCCTCGGCGCCCTTGGTGAAGCCATCAATGCTGCTGTTGAACACCTGGCCACCTGACTGAGCCTCGCCCTTCTCGTTGTACAGGGTCACCCGGTCAAGCACCTGGGCCGCACGAAACGCGGCATTGGCATCTTTTTCGAAATCGCCGACCCGCTCCTTGAGCATGTCCTTGACGCCGCTCTGGTTGCCCAGATTCTTCAACAACGGATTAGCGTCGATGATCTCTTCGGCCGAACGCTTGTCATCCTTGGGCAACTCCCACAAAAAACCGAGTTTCTCGGCCTGTTCACGTGCTTCCTTGTTGTCACCCGCTGATGACACATTGGTCATCTCGCCCTTGAGGCTTGCAAACCCGTCCTTGCCAAAGTCCTGCAGGCGACCGGCTTCAGTACCGTTCTTCGCCTCGCCACTCTTGGTGAAACCGTTAATGCTACCGTTCGCTACATCGCTACCGACAATCCGCACGCCGTTGCCATCGAACTGTTCGATGTGAGCCAGCACCTGGGTCGCGCGATAGGCTGCGTCGGCATCGCGCTCGAAATCGCCGACCTGCTCCTTGAGCATGTCCTTGACGTCACTCTGGTTACCCAGATTTTTCAACAACGGGTCACTGTCGATTATGGCCTGCGCGTCGCGCTCGTCACCTTTCGGTCGCTCCCACTGAATGCCCAGTTTCTCGGCCTGCTCACGGATGGCAGGGTCGTCAGCCGGGGATCGCACCTCATGCAGTTTGCCTTTCAGACTGGAAAAACCGAACTTGCCGAAATCCTTCAAACGACCAGCTTCGCTGCCATGCTTCGCGTCGCTGCTGCTGGTATACCCGTCGATGCGATTATTGCCGATGTCGTTGCTGGCCAGACGGTTACCATTGGCGTCAAAGGTCTCAATGTGTTCAAGCAGTTGCACAGCCCGGAATGCGGCGCTCGCATCCTTGGTGTAATCGCCCACCTGAGCGATCAGGTTCTCTTTGGCTTCGCCACGGTCGCCTCGTCCGCCCAGACTTTTGAGCAACGGGTTGTCGTCAATGATTTCCTGTGCAGAGCGCTTGTCATCTGAAGGTAACTCCCACTGGATACCGGCATCCCTGGACTGCTGCACGGCCTGCTCCCAGGCCTTGGCGTCTACCGGGTCTTTTGGCTTTTCAGTGGTGATTTTGCTGACGGAGGTCATTGTCTTTATCCTTCCATTGGTCACCAGAAAAATCACAGCGACAACTGCTGCCCGCGCAAAAGAGCGAGCTGCGCCATGAGTCAGACTGGTGCGAGCTGGGCCTGACTAAAAGGCAGAGGCACGGGACCTGATCAAAGACCAGGCATCCGCTATCACACGCGATTAAATCGAACTTGCGTTAAGAAGGGATGACACAGACCGGAAAGTTACCTCGAACAGTTATCTCAGCGACCTCATTACGCAACGCGTTACGGGTAACAAGACGGTTTACTTCTGATGACACGCTGACAAGCCATACAGCTTGAAGGCAGGGTCAATACAGCACATTGCCGGTTTTTCGCATGAATATCTCAACCGTCCAGGGCCCGAAGTCGTCGAACTCACCGAGACGCTTTATGAGGGTTGTAGAAAATTATCGCTCAGTCGACAGACGGTACTCGGGTTGACCGGCAAATGATGTCCATTACTACGGGCGTGGTTTATGCATGGCTAACTAAACGGTCACATCAGCTAATTAAGATTCAGCGTCCCACCCGAACAGGCGCGTCAAGCTCACCGAGCTGACGTTACGGGATGTAAGCAGATCAAAAAAACCGTTTACAGATCAATACCTCATGCTCCTGCAAGGTGCGGTAGCACGGCTGTTACTTCTGATACAGGTCTAAGCATGGATTTTGAAACAGGCGGCCCGGGTACAACGGTCGATATCAGAACACGTGACGCTCTCCAGGGGCAGGAAGCTATCCGCTTCGGCTCTTTTGTGCTGCACCCGCAGCAGCAGCTGTTGTTCAGGCACTCGCAGCCGGTACCGCTGGGCAGTCGCGCCATGTCTCTGCTGGTGGCATTCGCAACACGCCCCGGCGAACTGCTGGAAAAGGCCGAATTGCTGGCACTGGCCTGGCCAAAGGCAGTGGTGGAAGAATGCAACCTGCGCGCGCAGATCGTGACGTTGCGCAGAGCGCTGGAAGAGCAGGACGATTTCACTTATATCGTCACCGTGCCAGGCAGGGGTTATCGATTCAGCGCACCGGTGAGCGTGCAACCAGCAACCGCTCCTGCACTACCTGCACCTGCAAAGGACACATTTGCTGCGGCACCGGCGATAAAGCGCCAGGTGCTTGGCCGTGACGCGCTGATCCGGCAGCTGCATGAACTGACGCTGGAGCGTCGCTTGCTGACCTTGACAGGTCCTGGCGGCGTGGGCAAGACCACCGTGGCGCTGGCGCTGGCTGATAGCCTGGCTGCACATGCCTCGTTGAGCACCGCGTTCGTCGACCTTACACCGGTCAGCTGCGCTCAGCCTGTCGTGGGCAGGATTGCCTTCGCCCTGGGTTTAAGCACTGAAAACGAACAGCCGCTGCGTGACATCCCGCCCTCACTGGCAAAGCGGCCGCAATTGCTGGTACTGGACAACTGCGAGCATGTACTTGATGAAACCGCCTCTGCCGTAGAAACATTATTGGCCAATGCCCCACTGTGCTGCGTAGTGGTCACCAGCCGTGAGCCCTTACGCGTACAAGGCGAATGGGTGCATGAACTCAGCCCCCTGCAAGTACCGGACGAAAACCAGACTATCAGCGCCGAGACTGCCATTGCCTACTCGGGTGTGGAACTGTTTGTCACACGTGCCCGAGAGCAGGACCCCGCATTTGTGTTGACTGACAGCGATACCGGAGCGGTCGCAGCCATCTGCCGCAAACTGGACGGCAATCCGTTGGCAATCGAGCTGGCCGCTGCACGCGTCAGGACATTCGGCATTGCCGATCTGGTCGGGCTGCTGGACGGGAGTTTTCGCTTGCAGATGACCGGACTGCGCACCGCGTTACCGCGTCAGCGTTCGCTAAGCGCCACGCTGGACTGGACCTACGGCATGCTCACCGGGCACGAGCAGGCACTCCTGCGTCAACTGTCCATTTTCAATGGCTCGTTCACGCTTGATGGCGTCATGGCAATCGTCAATATCGGCTTGCCGGATGTACGCATGACGCTACCGATGCTGGAAAGCCTGCTCGAAAAATCCCTGCTCGGAACCTTTGACCACAGCCAGGGCAAGCGCTTTCGACTGTTGGAAACCACGCGTCTGTATGCTCATGACAAGCTCGTTCAGCTCGATGATGTGCCGCGTTTGTGCCGCGCCCACGCCCAGTGGGCACTGCGCCTGCTCAACCAGGCCAGAATCGATCTCGATCAGCTGACACAAGACGTCTGGACCCAACGCTACGCCGCAGAGATCGACACCATTCGCGCAGCACTGACCTGGGCCTTTTCGGCCGCGGGTGATCGACAACTTGGTGTAGAACTGACCCTGAGCAGCTCACCCCTGTGGCTCAGGCTGTCGCTGGTGCGCGAGTACCAGGACTGGGTCAGCCTCGGTACACCGCGTCACGTCGAAGAAAAGGCGCAGATGGATCGTCGTCAGCGTATGCGCTTGTTGACCATGTCCGGCAGTATTTTGATGCTTACCTACGGCGCCGGGCAGAAAATGCGCGAGGTCTGGCAACAGGTCAGTGAGGATGCCGAAGTGCTCAACGACTCCGAGTATCGCCTGCGCGCTTTGTGGGGCCAATGGAACGACCACACCTGTAGCAACAGGCACCGCGAGGCTCAAGAGGTAGCCTTGCGATTCCTCGCGCTGGGCAAGGATTACAGAATCGCCGACTGCCAGTTGCTGGGCAGGCGAATGCGCGCCACCAGCGCGTTTTACATGGGCGATATGAAAACCGCCGGGCAGGCGATCGAAGAAGCTCTGGGCGCTTCAAGGTCTGCTTCGTCACATATCATCGACATGCATTTCGACCAGCGAATTGCCGCACAATCATTGCGTGCCCAGGTACAGTTGCTGGTTGGCAATACCGGCCAGGCGATGGTTGCCCTGGACACCAACGTGAAGCAGGCCATTGCCCTGAGTCACCCCGCAACGCTCTGGTATACCCTGGCCATCAGTGCGATACCCGCAACGCTGATTGCAGGCACGCTGCACAAGACACGTCACTTTCTGGATGTGCTTAAAAAAAGCAGCGAACGGCAACCGCTGCATATCTGGCGTCAGTTGACCAGTTGCTACGAGAGTATCCTGCTGATCCGTGAAGGCAACCCGGCAGCAGGCGTGCCATTGCTGGGAGAAGCCCTTCAACAGCTGCGCAACCATGTGGAAACGCCGCTGTGTTCGATGCTGCACACCGAGTACGTATCAGGTCTGGCCGCACTGCGGCTTGAACCCCTTGCGCTGGAAACGCTGGATGAAATTCACATCAACGCTGTTGAACACCATGATCGTTGGTATTTGCCGGAGATCATGAGAGTCAAGGCACAGCTGATGCTCAGTCAGCCACACACTCATGCGCTGGAAGAGGTACGCAAGATGCTGACCCAGGCGCTGGACATCGCTCGGCAGGACGGTACACATTTCTGGGCCTGGCGCATCAACGCAGACCTCAACCGCCTGAAAATCGCGCCCGGTACACCAGCCCCTCGCCATTGCCCGGCGGTACATTGAAATACGGCGTCAGGCGTCAGATCAGCCGCTGCGCCACCAGCGCATCGGCCACTGCCTGAAACGTATTTTCCGGCACCGGATCACCAGCTACGCTGCGCCGGGCGATCATTTCGGCGAGACTTGCGTCGGGCCAGCGGGCAATGCCCAGCGACAAGGCCTCTGCCAGCAAGGTGCTCGAATCCTGTGACGAGGCACGACAGACCACTATCGGCACCGGTGTCTCACCGCGCACATAGCGTACGCCCACCACCCAACCTCCGCTGTCGCCAATCATCAAGGAGGCGCGCCCCAACCCAAGCTTTGTGGCCAGTGCCTGCATTTCGCGACGCTGACGCTGGCGTTCGCGCTTGATCATGGGGTCGCCATCAATATCTTTGCGCTCGCGTTTCTGCTCGCTATGGCTCATTTTCATTTCACGGCCGAACAGCCAGCGTTGCATCAGCACGTCTACCGCGCCGACCAGCAGAAACGCTGCAAGCACGGTGAATACCAGTGGTTTGAGGACCAGATAGAACGTCGACTCGATACAGCCTTCGCCGCATCGCGATGACTCCATCAGGGCCTGAAGCGCCTGGCGGCCGACGACGTAGAATGCCAGTGCCAGTAACACAACCTTGACCAGTCCCTTCAAAAACTCGATCAGGTTGCGCACGGCGAAAATGCGCTTGAAACCCTCGGTCGGGTTGATACGTTTGATATCCGGCTGAATCGGCTCGATCGAAAACACCACGCCGCGCATGGTCACGATGTTGGTCAGGATCACCGCGCCGACAGTCACGGCTACCACTGGCACTGTAATGCCGATGACAATCTGCTCGGCGTGATCGAGCAGCCGTGGCCAGACCTCTGCAAACGGCTCGATATAGATCAGTGCGCTCAGATCTATCAGTGCCTCGACCTGCGCACGTGCCTTGGGCAGCAGCACCGAGATGCACAAGGTACACAGCAGGATGACCATGCCCGACACCAGGTCCTGGCTCTTGGCAACCTGCCCCTTCTTGCGAGCGTCGCGCAGCTTCTTGTCCGAGGCCGGCTGGCTTTTTTCCTCGCTCGACTCACTCATCCCGGGCCCTCGCTGGCCAGCGTTTTCAGAACCTCGACCGTTCCTCGAAATTGCGCCAGCTGGTCAATCATGACCGGAATCAGAAACCCGATATAAACCACCATCAACACCGCAAAAAACAGGTTCTTGACCGGCAATGAAAGGTCAAAAATATGCAGGCTGGGTGCCATGCGCGACAGGTACGCGAGCATTAGATCAGTGATCAGCATCGCAATCAGCAAGGGCGCGACCATCAGCACACCAATGCGCATCACCTGGTCGAGAATGGCCAGAATGGAGGTCAGGGCAGCGCTGCTGAACAACGGCGTGAACTCGGTGACTGGCCAGAGCTGATAGCTGTGGTAGTAACCATCGACCATCAGAATAAAGCCGCCCGACATGAAAAACAGTGTAATGAGCATGACGGTCAGCAGCGTGGCCATCACGCTCGCTTCCCCCTGCCCCAAAGGGTCGACCAGCTGCTCCATGGTCGAACCCCGTTGCAGGTCGATCAGTTCGCCAGCCACCTCGGCAGCCCAGAACGGTATGCCGAACAACAGGCCGATCAGCAGCCCGATCAGCAACTCCTTGATCATCAGCCCCGCGAGGAAAAAACCGCTGTGCTCGGGCATAGAAGTGAACGCCGAGAACACCGGCAAGATCATCGGCACCGAGATCGCCACTGCCACGCAGCCACGAATCATGCCGGTCAGGCCCAGACGATTGAATGCCGGGGTAATGATCACCACACCCATCGCCCGCGAAGCTGCCAGCGATGCGGAACTGATCACCGGATAAGCGATTTCGATGAACGCATTGGTCAGATCAGCGCCCATGACGACTCATCGGGTCCACAAGGGAAAGTTGTCCAGCACCTGATTGCCCAGCTCTGCCACCTGCCCGGCCAGCAACGGCCCGACAAACACGATCACCAGCAATACCGCTACCAGCTTGACCACTTGCGGCAGTGTCTGGTCCTGGATCTGGGTCAGTGCCTGTAACAGGCCCACACTGAGGCCGACGACAATGGCCACGATCAACGCCGGAGCGGAGAGCAGCAAGACAGTCATCAGCGCCTTGTTCATCAGCGAGAGAAAAACATCCTGGCCCACGGCGTCAGCCTCCGTAGCTCAGGATCAGACCGTGCATCAGTCTTGACCAGCCACTGAGCGCCACAAACAGAAAAATCTTCAACGGGATTGAAATCAAGGTGGGCGAGACCATCGACATGCCCATCGCCATGAGCACATTGGAGACCAACAGGTCGACGACCAGAAACGGGATATAGAGCAGAAAACCGATCTCGAAGGCACGGGTCAGTTCAGAACTGACGAACGCCGGAATCAGCACGACAAGATCGTCATCGCGCAGATCGGCTCGCGCCTCGGGCGACCATATGGTTTCGGTGGCCTGGACGAAAAAACCGCGTTCGCTTTCATTGGCGAACTTCGAAAGGTGCGCCTGTAATGGCGGGCGCAAGGCGCTGCCGAGTTCCTCCAGTTGCTGGACATTCTGCAGGCTCAGATCGCGGCCTTGCACCTCCCGGTACATGTCGCCGATCAGCGGCGTGGTCACGTACACCGACAGAATCAGCGCAATGCCGTAAAGCACCAGATTGGGCGGCGTCTGCTGCACGCCCAGCGCATTGCGGATCAGAAACAGCACCACGGATATCTTCATGAATCCCGTCAGCGTCACGACGGCCAGAGGAATCAAACCGATAGTAGCGACGACCAGAATGATTTCGATCAGGTTCGGCTGGTAACCGTTCATGAGGCAGTGAAACCCAGCAGTCGCACACCCAGACCGTCGCCGATACTCACCAACTCGCCACGGCCTATACGGCGGCCATTGACCATCAGGTCCACCTCATCGTGCCTCGAACCGGCCAGCGGCAACAGGCTGCCCGGCGCCATCTCGCGAAGTTGCGCCAGCGTCAGTTCAACGCTGCCCAGTTGGCAGACCAGCGTAAGCGGCAGCTCATCCAGCGAAGTATCCAGATCGGAACCGTCGGTCATTTCACTCATCGAATCGTTCCTGTTGAAAGTGTGGGAAACATAATGGGGACTGACGGTGCGCAGAGGACCCAGCCATTCGAGGGTTTCACCCTGGTGCCTGGCAACCGTCTGGTAGCGCTTGCCCAGCCGCAGCAGCACCTGCGTGTCGGCCAGGGTGTCGAGCATGACCACATCGCCCGGCACCAGACTGTGCAGCTCTGTGGTGGTTAATGGCGCCTGTCCGGCCTCGACACTCAACGTGAGCACCAATGCATCAAGCGGCTGCGGTCTTGTAACGGCGTTACGGTCGAGCAGCGCGATGACGTGCCGGGCGCTGTCAGCATTCAAATGTATTTCCAGCGTCTGTGCCTGCCCCTCATCAGGCCGCACTTCCAACGCGAGCCTGAGTGGATTTTCGAGCGGATGTGCAGGCCACGGGAGCACCTGAACAGGCTCGCCCGATAATGCTTCCAGAGGCTCGATCCAGCTCAGCCAGGCCTGCTCCAGTAACAAGGTGTCGGTCTGGGTATCGACTGACGCACCTGGCAGCCAGCCCAGCCCTGACAGCTCGAAAAGACGCGACGGAACGACAAGTTCGAGGTAGACCTGTCCGAACCTGATGGCCACCCTCACCGGTCGGCGACACTCGCCACCTGCGCTGGCCAAGCTCACGTGCATGGGGCGCTGCCCAAGAACGATCCGCCACGGTGCTGTCTGGCGATGCAACAGGTTATGCAAACTCAGCAGATCAGCATCGAACCGGGCAAGCCGGCTTCGGACTGAACCAATACCTGGAGGCGAAGGCATTGGCTGTACGCACACCGTCATCGCTCGTCTCCAGGTGGGGATCCTTTGACGGGCAGGTCTGCCTGATCGGCCTCATCGCGCTGCTCACTGGCCCGCGCATCGTTGCGCATGCGCTGTTCGACGAGGTTCTGCCAGGCTCGGGACTTTTTCAGCTGTTCAAGGTGCGCCTGCCTGAGCCGCTTGCGTGCCTGCTCTTCAGTCTCAAGGTTCAACACCGCATTATCGGCATCGGCCTGCAATGCCTTGCGTTCGTCATGCAGTTGCTTCAAGCGCTCCTGAACGACCTTCCACTCGCTGACCGACAGGCCCTCGCTGAGCTGGCCGACCGCCTGCTCGGCCTCCTGAGCCAGTTGTTCCCGGTGCAGGCGTAACTTTTCCCGAGCCTGATCCAGCTCGGTGTGGCTATCACGGCAGCGCTCCCGTTGAGCGCCAAGATGAGCGGCAGCGCGCTGCTCACGCAACAGACGCAAGGCTTGCAGGCTATACAGGTCGGCCTTCTTCATCGTTTTTTTCCATAGCAAAGACCAATCGGCGTCGAGTCGTAGAGTGAAGCAGGAGCCGAATCGAAAAACGGGCTCATGCCAGCACCTTGCGCAGGCGGGCCAGAGTTTGCGCAAGGCTGTCATGTTCGGAGGGCGGCTGACGCAGAAATGCCTCAATCAGCGAATGGCGGGCAATTGCCTCGTCGGCTATCGGGTCACTGCCAGCCGCGTACTCACCCACCTGAATCAACAGTTCGATTTCCTGACGACGGGCAATCAACTCACGCAGCCGTGATGCCAGTTGCCTGTGTTCGGCAGTCGCAATGTGGTCCATCAAGCGGCTGCGACTGCGTAAAACATCGATTGCCGGAAAGTGATCCCGCTGCGCCAGTTCGGCGCTCAGCACGATATGGCCATCAAGGATTGAGCGAGTCTCCTCGGCCACCGGGTCCATGGCCGCATCACCTTCGGTCAACACGGTATAAAGAGCCGTGATGCTGCCCTGCGGGCCAGGGCCGGCGCGCTCCAGCAGGCGCGGCAATGCCGAGAAAAAAGAAGGCGGATAACCGCGCCGGGTCGGCGGCTCCCCCACTGCCAGACCAATTTCGCGCTGGGCACGGGCAAAACGGGTCAGGCTGTCCATCAACAAGAGCACATTGCGCCCCTGATCACGGTGATACTCAGCCAGAGTGGTCGCTACGTAAGCCGCCCTGACCCGCTCGGCGGCAGGCCGGTCAGAGGTGGCAACCACCGCCACGGTACGTGCCCGGGCCGTGGCATCGAGTTGCCCTTCAAGCAGTTCGCGTACTTCACGGCCACGCTCGCCAATCAGCCCGATGACGATCACGTCGGCATCGCTATTGCGAACGATACTCGCCAACAAGGAAGACTTGCCCACCCCCGGCTCGCCAAAAATACCCATGCGTTGCCCCTGGCCAAGGGTCAGCAGGCTGTCGATAGCTCGTATGCCCAATGACAGTGGCTTGACGATTCGCTGGCGGCTGAAGGGCGCCGGAGGTTCTGCATGCAATGGATAATGCTGCATCCCGAGCGTGGCAGTCGGCGCAGGTCCGTCGAGAAACTCGCCCATAGGGCTGATCACACGACCCAGCAAGGCATCGCCAACCTGCACGCCGAGCGCCTGGCCTGTGGCGATGATCTGGGTGCGCGTCGAAAGGCCCTCCATCGAGCCGATAGGCGACAGGATCGCGTCATCTTCATCGAAGCCGATAACTTCCGCCGACAGCTCTCGGCCGTTACCCGGATCGCGCAGCACACATAACTCTCCAATGCCTACGCCGGCGACGCTGGCGCGCAGCAACACGCCACGAATACTGCGCAGCGTCCCACGCATGGGCCTGGGCTGGGCGAATTGCAAGCGCAAACCGAGGTTGGGCAGCAGCGTCGTCAGGGCCTCAGTCATCGCGAATCACCTTCTGCCAGCGGCAACAGCGCACGGCGCAGATTATCCAGCTGGGCCTCCAGCCCGAGCTCCACGGACCCCGCCGGGCCATCCAGCCGCGCCTGCCCTGCATCAAGCTGATCATCGCCTTCGATACTCAGCGAATGCAGGGGCAGCGGCGCGTGGGCCAGGTGCTGGCGCAGACCTTCGACTTCAGCGCCGGGCACATGCAGAGTCAACGCCTGATCCTGACGAAACGCTGCCAACGCGTGCGCAGTACAGCGCAACAGCCGCTCGCGCTCGTCAATCTCTCCCAGTACCTGTCGGGCGATACCCAGTGCCAGTTCAGCCAGCGAGGTTTCCAGCCCGGCAAGGTAGCGGTCGACATCGACGCTGGTCTGTGCCAGCAATGCAGCGGCCCGTTCGGCGCCCTCCTGTCTGGCATGCTCGAAGCCTTCGGCGCGAGCCTGTTCGAGCCATTGCGCGCTGTTTTCCCGCACGCAACGTGCCTCTTCATGTGCGGCTTCGATGAAGGCAAATCCGTCGATCCAGCGAGCGGCGTCCGCAGCACGCAACACCCGGGAGCCTGGTCGTGTTGGCAGATCACTCATGGCTGCTGATCTCCGTCAGGTGTCGAGCAACGGTTTGCACCACCGTCACCTGTTTTGCATCATCTTGTGCAGCGTGCACAGGTTCAGCCAGCCGCAGCCGCAACCAGGCCTGCAGTTGTGCAGGACAGGACTGCAGCCAGGCGGCCACACAGGCAGCGCCATCGCGATCGATGGCCTGGAGCAACTCGGCAGGTGCACGCAATAGATTGGCCGCACCGGCCAGATGCCGATGAGTGAGGGCCAGCGAGAATGTGTCGTTACCCAGCAGACGACGGTACTCGCTGACCACTTCGCCACGAATTTCCTGACTCAGCGTTGCCGCGTGCCAGACCGCACCACACAGGCGTGGCAAATGCGAAAAATCGCTTTCGCTCAGCAGCAGTACAGCCAGATCCTGTTCCGCAGGCAGGTCCAGCTGCGCCAGCGGCTGTAGCTTGAAATGTCCGGTCAGCAATTGTTCAAGGCGTGCGGTAAAGCGCGGTGAAGCGCGTAACGCTGCAAGTCGGGCCGCATCAACGTCACGTTCAAGGCATTCGGCCAGACAGCGCTCGCGGACAAAGACCAAGGGACGTTCGGCCAGTGCGTGCCACTGGCTGGTCAGCGCCGTGTTCATGACGCTTCACTCAACACGTATGAGCCCTCGCCCCGGCGTCGCTGCCAGAACTGTCGGCCCAGCAGTCCGGCAAGCACCAACGCAACCAGCAGCAGAGTGCCAAACAGCCAGCGTGCCGCTGGCAGGTCATCTTCAAGCATCCACAGGCCCAGAAAACTGCCCAACTGCGGCTGGGCACTGGCCTTGTCGGGAATGACTGCTTTGATCGCCGTGACTGAAACACCGTCGTAGCCCAGACCGGAGATACCGTTGGCAACCAGCGTCTTGATCTGCGGGATCAGCACATTGATGTCGGTTCGCGGGTCAAAACGGACCAGCACCGATGCCGAGGACGGCGAAATCACCCGTTTGAGTAAATCATTGTCAGGCAGCACGACATGCACCCGCGCGGACAGAATGCCATCGATCTGCGAAACGGTATGGGACAGCTCCTCGCTCAGCGCATACACCATCTGCGCGCGCTCCTGCACCGGCGAGGACACCAGGCCATTGCCTTTGAAAATCTCTCCCATATTGGAAAAGCTCTGCCCTGGCAGGCCTGCGTCGTCCAACGCCGCCATCGCCTGGGCAAAGCGCTTTTCGTCGACCATCACCTTGAGCTGACCGTTGTCCTGAACCTTGCGTGACGCCGGGATGCCATCACGCAACAGCACCGCCAGCATGGCGTTGGCCTCACGCTCGCCGAGGTTGGTGTAAAGATCGATATCGCAGGCCTGCAACAGGCTGGCAAGCGTTGCCACTATCAACAGGCGCAAAACACGGCGGCGTTTGGACATGGTTCATTGACCTTTTAGAAGGGTGTTGGCAGAACCGGATATCTGGGTTGCCCCGCGTACCACCATCTGGGTTTCGATGGAGTAATCGAACATCCGTCCAAGCGACTGGACGATGCGATCGACCTGCGGCTCACCTACCTTGCCCGGCGCCTGAGCAGCGCTGCTGGCTGGGCTCGGAGCATGATTGGCGGACTGCAGCGCATTACCCTGGGTCAGCGCATCGGCCCGCTCTGAGAACTGCCGCGAGCGGTCAATAAAACCATCCAGTCGCTCCATCAGGTTGCTACCGATCTGATGCGGGCTGGCGCCCTGCGGCATGCCTTTGGAAGTCTCGGCCATGTGTTCGAAGAGGTTCTGGGAAGCCTGCGGAACCCCGCCTCCTCCCGGCGAAGGCAAGGCAGCCGCCGCCGGTGATGCAGCTGGATTGACGGTCATGGTCGGAACCTATTCAGAGTCGTCGTCAGATTGGGCTTCGTTGAGCATTTCCTGAGCGCGCGGCATGATAATGAACTGCCCGCCAATGGTGACCGCCTGGGTAATCAGGGCATCGTTGAACTCACTGTCGCTGGCAGCCTGCTCGGCGTTTTCGACGGCGGCGTTGAAGCGCGATTCCTGACTGGAAACATTGATGTCTACATTGCTGTCTACGGCGTTGATGGACATGGGTAGTGCTCCTTCTTCGGTTTACTGACGGTCGGTAGCGACTTGAGTGACGACACCGCCACGAAACACCCGCACGCCGCGTTCACGCACTACAGGCGCGATTTCGGCGGCAGGTTGACGATCCACATGGTGCTGAATCTGCGCCAGCCAGGCTGGCGGCCCTGAAACAAAAAGGCTGTCGCTATCGGGGCTGACGCGGCTGGACATCGGCTGGCCGGACACTTCCAGCCGCGCCATATAACGCTGCAACTCTTCAAGCCGCGGCCCTTGCAGGTCGAACACACGGGTGGCGACCTCATCGGCACCGGCGATGTGCAGTACGTTGCCGTCGAAGTACCAGCTCAGTTGATTCGCATCGCACAAGCGGGTGAGAAACTCACCGGCATCCTCGCCACGTACCGTGCCTCTTGCGTTGCCCCGGACCTTCTCGGAAAACACCACGATCAGGCCAAGGTGCTGACCGAACTCAGTCAGCGCACCGCGAATATCCTGGTCGACCAGCACGTAGGCGTAAGGCTCTGAGAACCAGTCTGGCTGACGTTCCGAGGCGGCCTTAAGCACACCGGATAACAGGCACAGCAGGATCAGCATCAGCAATTTTGAAACTGGCGGGTCAGCCCTGAAGTGCTTCATGACGCCCTCCGTGACAATGCGACGGCCGCTGGCAGACAGGCTTCAGAAAACGGTCGCTATTCAGCGCAGGGGCTATAAAATGGCGCTCGTCCTCAAAGGCTGTCGATGGCTGAAACGCCTCGCCCCGCCCCCTTTCACAAGAGCCCTGCCCATGCCACCTCGTTCCGTCCCCACGTTGTTGTTGCTCGGCTGCCTGAGTCTGGCGGCGTGTTCGACTCAGCCCAAATCCGACGCCAGCTACGAGCGCTTCATGCAACTGGCCGCCGACCTGGAGAAACGCGGCGACTCGACGACGGCAGCGTCGTTCTACCAGCGCGCCACGCAGCAGCCCGAAGCGGGTGTCGAGGCGTGGCGCAAACTCGGTGCAGCCCTGCTCGTCAGCAACGACACGCGTGGCGCAGAGCGTGCTTATCAACGGGCGCTTGAGCTGAAAGCCGACGACCCGGATGCGCTGCTGGGCCTGGGTACTGCGCAGTTGCGTCAGGGCAAGCTGGAACGC
Organism: Pseudomonas savastanoi; assembly: GCF_020917325.1. Classification (NCBI taxonomy): domain Bacteria; kingdom Pseudomonadati; phylum Pseudomonadota; class Gammaproteobacteria; order Pseudomonadales; family Pseudomonadaceae; genus Pseudomonas; species Pseudomonas savastanoi. The sequence goes on along the minus strand of NZ_CP076652.1, from coordinate 2,610,967 downwards.
GCAATCGCTGCGCTGACCCAGGCCGCCAATGCGTTGCAGCAGCCACAGGCCTGGAACCGTCTGGGCATCGCGCACATTCTGAGTGGTCAGGCCGACGCCGCTCAAAGCGCCTTCGGCACCAGCCTGCGCCTGGCCCCGAACGACCTCGACACCCGATGTAATCTGGCTCTGGCATACGCTCTGGGCGATGACGACCAAAAGGCCCTGGAGACCATCCGCAGCGTCAGCCAGTCGCCCCTTGCGCAACCCCGGCATCAACGCAACCAGCTGCTGGTCATGGTCCTGGCCGGAAAAGAGAAAGATCTCAAAAACATGACCTTCGACGACATCCCCAAGGCCGAACGCGGCAAGCTGATCGCCGAAGCCCGGCGCGTCAAGGCCATACCGGACCGCACCGAGCAGGCTCGTGAACTGGGGCTGATTGACGCTAACTGAGGTCATCGGGCCTCCTGTGTGTCGGTGCTGGCCTGTTGCTCCGCCTGACGCCGACGCAGCTCTTCGCGGTCATACCCGTCGATGTAAACCTGCGCGGCGCGCCCGACCGGTGCAGCCATGACAGGCCCGGTGTTACGGCCGTGCATGACATCTGCGCGCTGCTCGACCATTTGCAGCAGAATCAGGTTGCTGGCACAGCCCGGCGGCAACAACGGCTGAAAATCCTCACCTACTCCGATCTCGTCCTGTGCAGCTGGTTGCACACAGGCCTGGGGCACCAGCTCCACACGGCCATCGGCACGGGTGATCGCCGCATAATCCGGTGAATAGCTCACTGGGTCGAGGTGGGTCTTGCAGCCTGCCAGCAGACATAAAAGCATCAGAACCGGCGGGCGTGACATAGCGCAGATAAGGTTCATGGCCATTCCCTTTCAGTTCATGTAAAAGCCGAATGCGCCACCACTGCGCGGACCTGCCGACGCGGTACTGGCGGCGCGCTGTTTGTCCAGCGGCGTCGCCACCACGCGATCCTTGACCGGCTCGACCAGATATGGAGTGATCAGAATCACCAGTTCGGTTTCGTTGCGCTGAAAGCGCTTGGAGCGGAACAGATTGCCCAGAATCGGCATGTCGCCCAGCATCGGCACCTTGTCCATGTCCTGGCTGCTTTCACGCTGGAACAGCCCGGCGATGGCAAACGTCTGACCACTGCCGACTTCCACACGAGTGTCGGCACGTCGTACCCTGAACGACGGCACCTGATAGCCGTTAACGTCCAGTGTGGTGGTACTCATCAGGCTGCTGACCTCGGGACGCACCTGCAACGCAATGCGCCCGTTGGGCAGCAGCGTCGGGCTGAACAGCAACGACACGCCGTAAGGCTTGTATTCGATACCGACCACTTCACGGTTGACCGGCACCGGCACCGCCACTTCACCGCCAGCCAGAAAGCTCGCAGTCTGCCCGGTCATGGCGGTAATGTTCGGCTCGGCCAGAACTTCGAGCACACCGTTGCTTTGCAGCGCCTCCAGCATCGCGTCGATGTTGACATTGCCCGACGCAAGCCCGGCGCTGATCACGTTCGACGCGCCGCCCGCTGCATCGGCGGCCAAAGCGCCCCCCGTCAGCAGACCGAATGAAAAAGTGCCGTTATTGAACAAGGCATTCCAGTTCACGCCATAGCGCAACAGCTCGGAGCGCGAGACTTCGGCGAAACGCACGCGGATATTCACCTGGGCCGACCCTGCGTAAGTGGCACTGTTTACCGTCGACTGAAAGTTCTGCCCCTCGGTGCTCAGCAAGGCATTAAGATCGGTTGCTTCACCGACATCCTGCACGGAGCCACTGGCAATCACCCGGCTGCCGGAGGCATTGATCCGCGCCTGACTCTGCGGGTGCAACGCCTTGAGCGGGCGTGTCACAGCAGCAGTGCCGCTGCTTACCGCCAGACTCAACGCAGCGGTCTCCCGGCCCCCACTGTCCAGGGCAATCAGACTGGTCTGCCCTGCGGCCTTGCCGAACACGTAGATGACGCCGGGTGACACCACCTGCAAGTCGGCAATACCCGGCTCGGCCACCATCACCGAGTCCACGGGGGCTGAAAAATGCAGAACGCGGCCTTCACCGATGGCCAGATCGACTGTGCCTTTGGCTCCTTTGGCAATGTTTTCGGCAAACGAACCTGTGGCCATGAGCAACGCGCCCACACCCACGAGAAACATCCGGATTACGCTTACTGAGGTCATGAGGCAGTCGCCAGAGGAGTGGCAGCACCGGCCCTGGATGCCGGGCGTGCAAGGACATCGGTCAGGCTGACAGTGCCGACCGCTTGAAGGTTGTATTCACTGGCTAGCTCGCGAAAAGACAGAACCGCCAGTTGCAGCTCGCCGCGCACGATGAGACGGCGCATGCACCGACGCAGCTCCGAATGCACAAGCAACACCGTCGAATCATGTTCCGGCAGCATGTCGCACAGGCGACGCAGCTGTACCAGTACGGTCCGGCCGATGTCATCGGGCAGCGAATCACGACTCTTTTCCTGGCGAGCCAGCGTGGCGCGCAGTTGTTCTTCGAGCGCAGGTGCCAGTACAAAGGCGCTGATCACCCGGTTGCGATCGGCATACTGATGACTGATCTGCCGCGCAAGTCCTGCGCGCAGATGCTCGGTCAGTCTGCCCGCGTCAGATTCAATACTGCCCCACTCCACCATCGACTCCAGCAGGCCGCGACGATTGCGTATCGATACCCCTTCAGAGACCAGCAAACGCAAGGCCTCTGCGATACGCTGCAGCGGTAGAATGCGCAGCACTTCCTTGATCAGCTCACCGTACTTACCCTCAAGCTGTTCCAGCATCAGGCGGGTTTCCTGAATACCCAGAAAGTCGGCGGCATAACGGCGCAACATACGGTCCAGTACTTCGCGCAACACTTCATCGGCGAACAGAAAACCAATACCGGCATCCTGCAAACGTTCCGCATGCTCACGCCCTGCCCAGCGGCCGGGACGGGAACCGATCGGCGAAGGCGCTTCAAAGATTTCGACAGAAACCAGTTGTGCATGCACCGGATCGTCCTGCAGCAGAAGCGCCTTGCCGCTGAATTCGCCCTCACTGACGGGTACACCTTCAAGCTCGACCTGAAAGCCATCGACTGGCAGGCTGCGGTCCAGATAAACCTCGGGCAGCGGCACCTCGACACCCAGATCGATGCGAATGTCGTGACACAACGCTTCGATACGCTGACGCAGGGGCTGCAACGGGGCGGCCTCAGCCAGTCCGGTTCCGATACTCAACAGCACCTGGCTATCGCGTGGCCGCTCGGCGCTTTCCAAGGCATCTTCCGCAGCATCGTTCGAAGCCCCGGAAGCGCCAGAGGAAGCACCGGGCTCGGCCATCGTTTCATACTCTGGCAGCTCGTCCTTGACCAGTGACCGGGCAGCACGACGATCCCGGCGCCAGAGCACAAACGCACTGCCGCCCAGTACGGCGGCCAGACCGACAAACACCAGCAATGGAAACCCCGGCAGCATGCCTACGCCCAGCAGGATCAGCGCAGTCAGACCCAGCGCACGATGGCTGGCGCTCAGTTGCCTGACAATCTCGGTGCCCAGGTCACGCTCTTCGCCGTCGCTGTTGACGCGGGTCACCACGGTCCCTGCGGCTACAGAAATCAACAGTGCCGGGATCTGCGCGATGAGGCCGTCACCGACGGTCAGTAACGAATAGACATGCGCGGCTTCGGCGAACGGCATACCGCGCTGGACCATGCCGATCATCATGCCGCCCAGCAGGTTGACGAACAGAATCACCAACCCGGCAATGGCATCACCCTTGACGAACTTCATGGCGCCGTCCATGGCTCCGAACATCTGGCTTTCACGCTCCAGGCGTGAACGACGACGTCTGGCCTCGAACTGGTCGATGTCACCGTTGCGCAAGTCGTTATCAATGCTCATCTGCTTGCCGGGCATCGCATCCAGGGTGAAACGCGCAGCGACTTCGGCGACCCGCTCAGCGCCTTTGGTAATGACCACGAACTGGGCAACCGTAATGATCAGAAATACGACCAGCCCCACAACGACCTGACCGGCAATCACGAAATCACCGAACGCCTTGACGATATGACCGGCATTGCCGTCCAGCAGAATCAGGCGAGTGGTGGTGATCGAGAGCGACAAACGAAACAGCGTGCTGAGCAGGATCAGCGGCGGCAGCGCGGAAAACTCCACCGAGTGGTTGATGTAGAACGCGACGATGAGAATCAGCAGGCTCAGGGCGATGTTGACTCCGATCAGCGCGTCCACCAGATAGGTCGGCATCGGGATGATCATCATCGCGATAGCCATCAGCATGAAAGCAACGATGATCACATCTGTGCGTTTAGACGCAGTTACCGCCAGGCGATTCAGGGCATTCATGAGGGTCATTGCGCAGCCCTCCGTGCTTCCAGGTAGCGTCTGAAGCATTGCCGCGCGTCGTCCTTGCGGCCGGCCTTCCACAACGCGCGGCTACGCAACAGAAGCAGCGCGGCGCTCTCGCCTTGCTGCTCGACCAGCCTGTCCAGTGCCGCAATGGCCCGGTCGGTGTCTCCGCTGTCGGTGAACGCCAGCACCAGGCTGTGCAGCAGCGCGCTGTTCGTGGGTGCCAGCTGTACTGCAATCAGCAACATCACCAGCGCACGTTGTGGCTGGCCGCTGCGCCGGTACAGATCACCCATACCGTGGAGCAACTCTATGCATTCGCGATCCTGACTGATGCTCACGACTGCACCTCGGCGCGTTGCTGTTCCAATAGCAGCCGCATGTCGATCTCTTCACGAATCACGTCTTCGGCGAGCTCGCGGATCTCCGGCTCGGCGTCCAGTGCCGGTAATACTTCGTCCAGCACATAGCGCAGTACTTGTAGCGAACGCGCCGTACCAAAAAGCTGCGCATTGACACCAGAAGCCTGCCCGGTCTGCTCCAGCTCGCCACGCAACGAACGACGAACCTTGCGCTCGCGCTGATCAAGCAGCGCTTCGAAACGGGTTCCCTGACGCGGCTGCGCCGGAGCAACGCGCTCGACTGCGGGCAAAGAATCGGCTGAAGGCGGCGCTACGGGCCGCAGATCGACTTTCATAAAGTGAAGGCAAACCTTTCATCACCGCGCACAAGACGGACCTGATTGCCCTCAATGCTCTCCAGCCTCCAGTTGTCAGGTAACAGTGCGCCGGGATAAACACGCTTGCCATGCTCATCGATCACGTAGGGATTGCGACCAAACCACACCGCCTGAAAACGCACGCGAGGTGCCGCAATCGCCGCGCTTGCCTGCACGTTGGGCGTCAAGACAATATGCTGGCCAAACCGAGTGTCAAAGGCCTGTTGAATCTGCAGCCAGCTGCTTTTTTGGGCAGCGGGAAAAGCGCCCTCGACACTGAGCTGCCCGCCCTGTTCCTCAACCCGCAATTGCGTGAGCCTGGCGTCCTGCAACGCGCCCTCGAGCCAGCTTCTAGCCTGGCTAAGTGTAGGGGCGTTCTTGCCGGGCACTGACGAACCAGGGACGGGATCTGCAATGGAGTGCCGGGCCGACTCGGCAGGTGCACGAAAGGCAAATGCAGTGGCACATGTCACCAGCAACAAAAGTGCAGCCAGTGCTGGCCATTTAAGCAGCACCAGGCGGCGGGACACAGAGGGGATGGCTCGGGCACTTCGTGTGCTGCGCAAGCACAACCTGCTCTGTCCGACCAGCAACTCGACAGGCAAGGAGATTCGTTGACCGTGGCCGACGTTGACAACCCGACGTTGGCCAAGGCTATCGAAAACCGTCACATCGCCGCCCAAGGCTTCTATTGCGACGTATTCAACGGAGAATCGCAGACGAACATGTTGCTCGGCCACATCAGCATCGCCCAGCACAAGGTCGGCCGGGGCGGCACTGCCAATCACATAGACAGGATTGTCCAGGAGCAGCGAAACGCCCTGATGCAAACCATGAAGAATTTCGAGCCGGGCTACGCCGCTTTCTTGCACAGAAGCGTCGGGCGTTCCGCTCAATGAGATCAAGGCTGTCATGATCGAGTCACCACCGTGTGATCTACCGGAAACGGCATGTCAAAGCCGGGCAAAACTGTCGATCGGAAGAATTTCGATGCGCAGTGAATGCAGGCAGCTGTAGCGCTGCCTGCATGACAACGTCAGTTCTGTGGACGTTGCTTGGTAGCATCCAGCTCTGCTTTCTTGGCAGTGGAGATTTCAGTGATCTTGGCCGATTTCTCGATAGCCATATCAAAGGTCGCCGACATTTTTTCGATTGCTGCGTCTGAATTGCCGGAGCTTACGGGTGGAGTCGAACTCATGTTGTTTCTCCTTGCTTCGAGTAGGGATCTATCTGCGGATTAACAACCGGCTCAAGAACAGGTCAATGTGCCATTACACAACAGCGATGCAGAGACACTACGCTATTTGCCGCGTTGCCAATTAATAGTAATCAGCGAAACTTGTTCGATGCTGTGAAACGTTGTGAAATCAGATTTCACAACAAATTAATACCGCAAACCAACAGTGATATCAAAGTGATATTTATTTCTGGTTTATTTCTGGTGATATTAATTTTTTATGTACCACGAGACGGGGCTCCAACGTTTACGGGGTGTTCGCCAGGGCCTTTATTATTTATCGACGCGTGTGAATTGTTGTGAAAAGAGATTACCGATCCGCCACTTCACTTGTCGGAATGATAGTGTCGGCCCATAAGCCCTGTTCTTTTGATTTGAAAACGAGACGCCGTTCAAACTATTCACGCGAATAAAGAGTTCGTCGTTGAACACAGGGTTTCGTTTGCCTCGCGGCACTCAGTTATTGAGTCGCCTGTTCCACGTCCAGCGGTTAACAACAGGAGTTATATGCTATGTCGACGTCCACGATCAGCCCGGCGCCTGGCCCTCTTCCGCCCCCCGCACCGGGCGCGAATGCCCGAACGCGATTCAACCAGGTGCTGCAGACCAGCAACCGCAATGGCGGCCAATACCGGCCGGCGGGCGCAGACGAAAAGGCACCTGCGCTGGGCAGTTACGCATCGATAGAAAAGCCCGGCACTGTGGCGGCTGACACCGTGCGCTACGTCACCCAGGAAGGCGATCAGGTACTGGTAAGCAAATCCACCAGCCCGGAGCTCTACCGTCAGGTCGTCGAAGACCAACCCCGAGTGGCAGGCTTCAGGGCCAGTGTGGCTGCTGGCTACTCCCCGGCCAAGGCTGATACTGCCGCGCCAGCGACGCTGAGCGGCTATGCCCGTATCGGAGCACCGGACGAAATGGGGCCGGGGCTGATTCGCTATGAAGCCGCCGATGGCAGCAAGGTCATCGTTTCGCAGCAACAGAACCCGGAACTCTTCAAACAGGTGGCGTCGGATTTCAAATCGCTATCCGGCGTAGGCAGCAGTCAGCGGGAAGGCTACAGGGTGGCAGGTGCGGACGAAAAGCCGCCGGAAAACATTGCAGGCTTTGCAGTGGTCGGCCCGGTGGATGAAGTCGGGCCAGGCGTGATGCGTTATGTCGACCGTGACGGCAATAAAATCGTCGTGGCCAAGAGCGACAATCCTGAGCTGTACAGTGCGGCCAAAGACGCTTTCAATACCCTGACCGGGCTGAACACGAGCGAAGCGCAAGGTTATCGCAGGGCGGGTGACAACGAAGTATGGCCACCCGTATTCGGCACCACCGTCGGCCCGTTGAATGAGGTCGGCCCGGACACTATCCGTTACGAGCACAACGGAGAGAAGGTCGTGGTCACCCGTGACGACAATCCGAAGTTGTTCGATTATCTGGCAGCGCTGCAAACCATAGTGTCGGACCCGCAAAAAAGAACTGCGATGGAAACCGCAGTCAACGAAGGGCAGATTCTTGCTGACCGCAACACCCCCATTCCCAGCTTGAACGACATTACACAGTTCACTTGGGTGTCTGGCCAGGAAGGAAGCCAGATCAGCTATCAGAATCAGAGCGGTGAACGGATTGTCGTCACTGAAGCCTTGACCCCTGAACTATTCGACAAAGTAACCACCCTCCATGACGCCTGGAACAAGATCAACAGCAGCCGGGAAGAAGGTTACACGTTGGCTGGGCCTCATGACTTTTTGAAGAATCAGGACATAACCATCGGTTCACCGGACGAATTGGGCGCGGGTCTGATTCGTTTCGAGAACAGCGATGGCAAGTTCATCGTCTCCAGGGATGCCAGCCCGCAGTTGTACGATGATGTGGTGGAGAAATGGAATGAGCTGGGCACCGGCAATATTGGTGAAACCCGCAGTCGGCATAACCTGCCGCCCGTGGCAGAGCTGGATCTGATGGGGCAGAAAACCGGCGTGAAAGCCGATAAGGATGATGAGAATTCCGAAGAGCTGAATGTCGGCGAACTGGCGACCAAGGAACTGCTCGACCAATACCGCGACGGTGTGAACAAAGGGGATATTGCCAAGGATGACCCACGCGCAAAACTGGTCAGGGCAATCGAGGCGCAGGCTGCTTATGACAACGGTCGCGGCCTGACCGGTTATGAAGAGGCCAAAGGCGCCTTCGGCGGCACCTGGCGCGAATTCGACAGCAAACAGACCCAACTCAGTTCGGCCGACATGCACGACATCATTGATGGCGGCAAGCTGCAAGAACAACTGACCACACTGTTCTCTGATCCGACCGTGCAGCAGGACTACCAGAGCAAGATGACCGATGCACTGGGCAAAGTGCCCAACAAGGACGAAATCAAGCAGAAGCTGCTCGACCTCACCGCCAATCCCGATTACGTACTTTACCTCAAGGACCTGAAAAAGCAGGGCCTTGGCCAGGAGGCGCAGAAAGACCTGAGCGACACCCTGTCCTCACTTGCGCTGGTCGATCCAGAAGGTGCCAGCAAGGCGGCACAGTCTATTCAGGCCGATGGTTTGACCAGCGATCTCAACGATCTGGTCGCCGACCCGTCGAAGATAAGCGACGAGAATAACGCCCTCGCCACCAAGGACCTGTTCGGCCTGCTCAAGGCAGAGCTCAAGGGCTTTCTGGTCGATATGCCGCGCTTCCTGCAGCCCACCTTCGAGAAATTCCTTCAGGAAGGTGTCGTGGGCAACGCCAAGCCGGCAGACATCGCCAAGGCGCTCAAGGAGGTCGGTGATGCCTATCAGAAAAACGGCAAGGTCAGCGAAGCAGACATCAAGACAGCCCTTTCCAAACCCTACATACCGGTCGCTGATCGCGGCAAACTGGGCGAAATTTTCAATACGCTCAATAGCAAAGGCGTCATGGGCTCCGTTGCAGCAGGCGTGTCGCTGTTCTCGGCGATTTATCAACTGGTCGGCAACGGCGGCAAACTGGGCGAGACACCGATTCAGCGCCTGGGTATTGCCAAGGACTTCCTGAGCTTTGCCGGCGGTGCCAGCCATTTCGTACGCCTGGCTGATCAGGTTGGCGACCTGATGGGCAAAGGCGGCCTGGTGGACATGCTGGGGCTGGACAAGACGTTACCGGAGATCTGGGGCAAGGAAAGCTTTGGCAAGGCCAAGGAAGTCAGGGTCAGCGGCATTTCCGCAAGCAAACTGAGCGAGATCCGCACCGCACTGGATGCGACTGATGAATATCGGCTCAATTCGACGCTGGGCGACATGGCTGGCGGTGCAGAAGCGGAACGCCAGGCCATGGGCGGCATCACCCAGCGGCTGGATGATGCCGTGCAGGCTTCAGGGGCCAAGCTGCCCTCTGGAACTGCCAATAAAATCGCAGGCTCGGTCGTCAAAGTGCTGGGGCCTGCAACGGATCTGGCTGGTGGTTTTGCCGATATCGTACTGGGTGCATTCACCATCAAGGACGGCGTGAAGTCAGGTGACAAGCTGGCTCAGGCCGCAGGCGGCCTGCAAATTGCCGGCGGTGCCTTCGGCGCGTCAGCCGGCGTACTGGGAACCGCGGCGCTGGTGGGTGCAGGCGGCGCGGCGGCCACCGCGCTGGCCGGGCCATTCTTCCTCGTCGGCGTTGTGATTGCTGTCGTCGGCGGGATCATTGGCTATTTCGTCGACCATAACAAAAAGCAGAAAGCATCCGAAAAGGAAAACGACTGGTATCGCGATCTGGCGGCAGACGGTTTGCTGCAGTCCGACTGGGGCGACAAGGTCGAATATGCACACTACTCGATCCACCACTATCGCGAACGCGAAGCGCCTGAAGACGACAGCCTGTTCCGCTTCCAGAGTGCCGAGTGGAAGCATTTCGACGAAACGCCGCAGGAAGGCGGCTCTTCCACCAACCGCCTTGATGACACGTTACACGTGGAATACGGCGAGCCACACAAATCGCCGGATCAACAGAAGCGTGACGAATTGAGAGAAGCACCGCGCTGGAGCGGCTCGAAGGTCTGAGCCATTCATGCATGTTCGACAAGCCGCCGTTCAGGCGGCTTTTCGGTTGATCAGGGAGCGCCGAACAGCATTGTCCAGTACACACCGTAATCCGCGTTGGTAGCCGTCGCGTAGGCCGCGCCGACCTCGGTAAACATCGGGTTCATCAGGTTGGCGCAATGTCCCGGGCTGGCCAGCCAGCTGGCCATTGCCTTGCTGACGGTGCTCTGCCCTGCTGCGATGTTTTCACCGATCTGCCGTCCGCCGTAACCCGCTGCACGGGCGCGATCTGCCGGTGAGTCGTTATCAAAGCCGCGATGCGTGAAGTAATTCTCACTGGCCATCGACTGGCTGTGCCCCTGTGCAGCCATTTCCAGGGTCGTGTTCCAGCTCAGCGGTCTGGCCGAAGGAAACGGCTGCTTGCCACACATGCGCGGCTTGGCACGCGCGGCATTGACCTGCGCCAGAAGTATGCGGCCCGCCGAACGTGCATCTTCCAGGCTTTCGTCGATCAACGGTTTTGCCAATACCACACGCCAATCGCCCCGCTCGCGAGTGATACCGATGTCGGCGTATTGCGGGTCAAGCAAAGCGCCGCAATAGCGTTTTTCGAGCATGCCGAACGCTTCACCGGCGCTCTGCGCGCCAGCAAGTCGTATGGTCCGGACGGTGACCGCCTGATAACCGGATGCCTTGAGCGCATCGCGTGAACTTCCAGCGAAATTGATCGGCAACGCTACGCTGGCGTTGAGCGTCAGCGCTCTGGAGATTTTTGTCATCCGTGCTTCGCAGCGCTGAGGTTGCCCACGAAAATCGTTGATGGCCTGGACCAGCTGTCGCTCGTCACTGGCACTGGCATGGCTGGCGTACATGGGCAGCAGAGGCACGAAGTACAGGCACATGCGCCAGAAATAACGGTGCGATTCAGGCATGAAGACAGACTCGAAAAGTAAAAGGCATGCCATGAATTTCAAGGCCCGAATAAGACCCTGAAAAAACCTCTTGGTTCATGCTGCATTTTCAAATGCAGGGGTTATTCAAATACCTGTTCGGGCAAAAAACACCGCTGATCCGGGCCTTTTGCGATCACGTTGAATTTACCCTCGCCCTGACGATCTTCCCTTACACACCTCTTGTACCTGCCGAGAAAGGATTCTTTCACCATGGCCACTCCTCCCGAAACTCCATCGCTGCGCCGGGCAATCACGGCGCCGATGCTGACACTGTTCATCCTCGGTGACGTGCTGGGGGCTGGCGTCTATGCGTTGGCAGGCACTATCGCCGGACGTGTCGGCGGAGCCATCTGGGCACCCCTGCTGATTGCCCTGTGCTTCGCCTTGCTGACCGCTGCGTCCTATGCGGAACTGGTGACCAAATACCCTCGTGCGGGCGGTGCAGCGGTGTATGCCGAAAAAGCCTTCGGCAAACCGCTGCTGTCGTTTCTGGTCGGCTTTTCCATGGTGGCGGCAGGCGTCACCAGTGCTGCCGGGCTGGCAGTCGCGTTTGCCGGCGACTACTTCCAGGCGTTGGTAAGCTGGCCCGCGCAGTGGGTATGTGTGGGTTTTCTGGTGATTGTCGCGCTGTTGAATGCGCGTGGCATCAAGGAGTCGTTGTCGGCCAATCTGGTCATGACCCTGATTGAGTTGAGCGGGCTGGCGATGGTGATTGCGGCCGCAGTCTGGTTCGTCAGTCAGGGCAATGGTGTGCCGCAACGTGTATTCGAACTGGACACGAACTCACCGGCCACCGCGATTCTTGCCGCATCGTTGCTGGCATTTTATTCATTTGTGGGCTTCGAGACGTCTGCCAACCTGGCCGAAGAGATCAAGGATGTGCGCAGGGTTTATCCACGGGCGCTGTTTGGTGCCTTGCTTATTGCAGGCGTGGTTTACATGCTGGTCGGCGTGGGCGCGGCCATGGTGCTGCCCGTCGAACAGTTGAAGGCTTCGCAGGCCCCGTTGATGGACGTGGTCAGTGCGTCGGGGCTGGGGATACCTGCCCCATGGTTCGCGGTGATCGCGCTGATTGCGGTTGCCAATGGCGCACTGCTGACCATGATCATGGCCAGCAGACTGACCTTCGGGATGGCTCGTGAAGGGCTGTTGCCCGCTGTGATGGGCTCGGTTCTGCCTCAACGGCGCACACCCGGCGTGGCCATTTTCGCAACCACAGTGGTTGCCATCGCACTGTCGTTTACCAGCACCCTGACTACGCTCGCTGAAACCGTGGTGCTGTTGCTGCTGTTCGTGTTTCTCAGCGTCAATATTGCGGTTCTGGTGCTCAAGCGCGACAAGGTCGACGCCGGCCATTTTCAGGTTCACTGGGTGATTCCGGTATTGGCGATCCTTTCCTGCCTGCTTTTGCTGACCCAGCAAGGCCCTGAAACCTGGCTGCGTGCCGGCATGATGCTCGCTGTCGGAGCCGCGCTTTATGGGCTCACCCGGCTAGGCAGCTCAGTGCTGGTTTCACACCCGCGCTGAACGGCATTTGTGATGCATGCCACGCGCGTGATTCAGGCTCTACTTCAGTGTGTAACGACAATGTCTGAAATCGAATTGCGCCACCGCTCTTCGATTCTCGCGTCGTCTGCTCGATAGCCAAGAGCGATAACCAGCGGTATGACGGCACCACGTGGCAGCTTGAGAAGTTTGGCAACTTTCGCGCCTGAAAACCCTTCCATCGGGCACGTATCGATGCCCTTCGCAGCTGCGCCAAGCATGATGGTTTGAGCTGCAAAGATGGCATTGCGTGCCGCCCATTGCCGACCGCCGATATGGCCGATGGGGAGTAGCGAGAGGGTCGGTCGGATCAGCGCTGCAAGCGCAACAATCGGCGACCACAAGAAAGAAGATCCCACTCCGAGAACCTTCTGAAACATACCTATCTGTTTGCGGTAGTAGGCCTTCGAATCTGTTCCCAACACAGACGAACTTTCAACGTGGTCAAGTCGTGCGTTGGCTGTACGCAACCCCAGCGCAGGACTCGCCACGATCACGATGAGCTCGGCCGCTGATGCCGCAGCTTTCTGGCCGTTACAAGCAACCGCCAAATTCGCTCTGAGCCCAGGATCGCGAACCCAGTGCAGTTGATAAGGCTGCATGTTCCCGCTGGAGGGGGCTTCGACACTGCGCAGGCGTCCCTCCACTACCTGTCTCTGCTGAGAAACTCGACCAGAGCGGGCACCGGGAAAGGCCTGGGGCTTTTTCTGGTGCGGCGCATCTGCGAACGATTTCGGTGGACGCTGACCCTGGAGTCGATGCCGACGCTAGGCACCAGAGCGGAGCTGGATTTCCGGACTCGGCTAGTGCAGTACCGGTAAATTCGACAGCAAGCCTCTATAACTTCAGCGTCATGAATGGCATGAGAAACATCATGAGATTAACGGTGCGACACTATTAATAAGCACGCTAAGTTAAATTTTTTTCACAGGCAAAAAAACAGCCTTACCGTCATAAAAAAAATAGACATTATTCACGTGGCCAACAACCTGCTATTCAGCAACTTTAATGCAGTTATTTGTAGCCACCCCATCATTAAGCCACGCAGAGAAAACATCATGAACCGAGTAACAGCAAAGTCCGCATTGAAAGCTCTCGTTGTGACAACCATTGCAATCATCGGCCTGCAGGGCACGGCATTTGCCGCCACCGGTATACAAACCGCACCAGCTGTCGATGGCAAACACGCGCTCGTGCAAGAGGCCGGCAAGACTGAAGCCACTCGCACCACATCTGCACCACTGCAAGTAGCGACGAGGCTGAAAAACGGCTTCCGTATCAACAACGCCTGTGACGATACCGGCCTCCCTTGCCCGCCTCGCGGCTAAAAGCACCGGTTAAAAACAGCCGCAAAGTAGTCACTTTGCGGCTGCACTGTTATAGAACAATACCGTTGTTACCTGTCCACTCTGCAAGTGATCAGCCCCCTGAACTCAGCCGCTACTTGCATCTCCATCCATGTCGCTCATGCCCTCGCGACTAAACAGCAATGCCATAACAGCGGCCAACAGGTTCAGCGACGTTTCAGTCGGTCGATGATCACCGCCAGCAACAGAATCGTGCCGCGAATCACGTATTGGTAGAACGTATCGATATTCTTCAGGTTCATTGCATTCTCGATGATCGCCAGAATCAACACACCAGCGATTACATGGCGGATCATGCCGATGCCGCCGCTCAGCGAAACACCGCCCAGTACGCAAGCCGAGATGATGGTCAGCTCGAAACCCTGACCGATCATTGGCTGCCCCGAGGTCATACGCGAAGCCAGAACCACGCCAGCCAGTGCCCCGACAAGCCCGTGAACCGCGAAGATGATGATCTTGGTGCGATCGACATGCACACCCGCCAGCAACGCAGCTTCCTGGTTGCCGCCGATGGCCATGGTGTTGCGCCCGTAGGTGGTGTAGTTAAGCAACCAGCCGAAGAATATGAAGCAGGCGATGGTGATCAGGATCGGCACTGGCACGCCATATATCTGGCCGTTGCCGAAGATGAAGAAATCCTCGTTGGAGACGCCGACGGCCTTGCCGTTGGAGAAGATATACGCAAGGCCGCGCACGATCTGCATGGTCGCCAGAGTCGTGATCAGGGCATTGATGCGCAGCTTGGCAATCACGATGCCATTGATCAGGCCAACCACCAGCCCCAGCGCTAGCGCGGCAGAAACACCGAGAAACACGCTGTCGGTGTCGCGGATAACAATCCCGGCGATCACCCCGGAACAGGCCAGCACCGAACCGACCGACAGGTCGAAGTGCCCGGACGCCAGGCAAAAGAGCATGGTGCAGGCAGCAATGCCTACAGTGGAAATCGCAAGGCCTAGCCCCCGCATGTTCAGCGGTGACATGAAGTTGTCGATGAACACGGCGCACAGCAGGAAGATTCCCACGGCAGCCAGGAGCATCACCCAGTCATCGGCAAAACGACGCAGGTTCATGCCCTGACGGGGAGCCTGCAGGCTGGATTCGGTAGACATATGCACCTCTTTCTTATTGTTCATGGTCAGGGGACCGGTTATCAGCTGCGCGTACGAGGCAGAGCCAATTGCAGGAGTCGCGATTCATCAGCCTCATCGCGGTTGAGTTCACCGGTGATCGCGCCTTCGCTCATCACCAGAATGCGGTCGGAAATACCCATGACTTCCATCAGGTCACTGGACACCACGATGACCGCAATCCCGTCGGCGGCCAGGTTGTGAATGATCTCGTAGATCTCGGACTTGGCACCGACGTCTATCCCGCGGGTGGGCTCGTCCAGCAACAGGACCTTCATCGGCATCGACAGCCAGCGACCGAGAATCGCCTTCTGCTGATTGCCGCCAGAGAGGAACATGATCTGTTGCTCGGGCGATGGTGTCTTGACGTTCATCGACTTGATCTGGCTGCGCGCGTTGTCGCGCTCCCAGCGGCCCTGGATCAGGCAGCCAAGATTTACATGCCGGGGCCGTGCACCGATGTTGATGTTCTCCGCGACGCTGGACAGCGGCACGATACCTTCCTTTTTGCGGTCCTCCGGGCAGAGCAGAATGCCCGCTTCGATCGAGTCACGCGGGGACTTGAGCGTCAATGGCTTGCCGTCCAGCTGCAACGTGCCTGCCGTGCTGCGTGTCAGACCCGACAGCAGACGGAACAGCTCGGTACGCCCGGCGCCCACCAGCCCGAAGAAACCCAGCACTTCGCCCTTCTCTACGGCAAAACTCACCGGTTCGTGCAGCCCCGGCCCCAGTAACCCGGTCACTCGCAGGCTAGGCCCTTGATGCTGACGCGGACGGTAGTTGTAGATGTCCTGAATATCCCGGCCGACCATGCAGGTCACCAGCCGGTCATGATCCAGATCGGCCATCTGCTCGAAGGTTTTTACAAACCGACCGTCCTTGAATACCGTTACGGCATCACAGACACGGAAGATTTCTTCCATGCGATGAGACACGTAAAGAATCACCCGCCCCTCGTCGCGCAGCCGCACGATGATCGCCATCAACCGGTCAATTTCACGTGCCGACAGGCTGCTGGTGGGTTCGTCAAAAGCGATGACGTGCGCATTGCGTGACATGGCCTTGGCGATTTCCACCAACTGCCGCTGGCCCAGTGAAAGATCACCCAGGCGAGTGCGCGGGTCGATTTCGTCAGCCAGGCCTTTGAGCAGCTCGCCTGCCCGACGGTACATCGCGCCACGATTGATCAAACCGAAACGATTGGGCATGTGCCCAAGCAGCAGGTTCTCGGCGACAGTCATTTCCGGGACCAGATGCAATTCCTGGTGAATCACCGCCACACCCGCCGCAATGCTCTCGGCGGTGGATTTGAACTGGTAGCTCTGCTCACCGATCTGCAAGGTGCCGCTATTGGGCTGATAAGAGCCGCCGAGGATTTTCAGCAGCGTGGATTTACCGGCACCGTTCTCGCCCATCAAGGCGTGAACACTGCCGGGGCGCGCTTCGAAACTGATATCCGAAAGCGCCTTTACGCCGGGGAAAACCTTGCCGATACCGTTGAAGCGCAAGGCACCGTTTATGGATGTTTGCTCGATAGCCTGTTGCATGAAACCAACCTCCTCGCACGTGTGAGGGGCCTGAAAATCAGGCCCCTCAGTCAACTCACTTCCACAGACCGATCTTGGTCAATACTTCCTGGAAGTTGGCGCGGGTGATCAGTGTCACATCGTCCATAGCGGTATATTTAGGCGGTTCGACGCCCTCGGTGACCCACTTATACATATACAGCGCGGTGTTGTAGCCTTCCTTGTCCGGGCTTGGCAGCATGGAGCCAAAGAAGCCACTCTCTTTTTTCTTCAGTTCATCAATGGCATCGGTGCCGTTGATGCCGATCCCGATAACGTTTTTCGCGCTGAAACCATTACTCGCCGTCGCGCGTACGCCACCCAGCACAGTGTTGTCGTTCATGCCGCCGATGATCAGGTTTTTCGCATCGCCCGGCAGTTTTGGCAGCGCCGAGTTGGTGGCATCCATGCTGCCTGGTACATCAAGGGTTTTCTGCGCGGTGAACAGGATGTGATCTTTTGGCAAACCGGCCTCTTCAAGCGCCTTCACCGAACCGTCAGTGCGTTTCTTGCCGGTGTCCAGCTCGTTGTAAGTGTTGATGATCGCGTAGGTGCCTTTCCACCCGCCCTCATCCCACTTGCGGTTCTTCGCTTCGGTGGCCATGGCGGCACCTTGCTTCTGGCCCACTTCAAAGGCTGCCATGCCCAGATATGGCACGTCCTCCATGAAGTTGCCTTTGGCGTCGACAAAACGATCGTCCACGGCCATGACTTTCAAACCGAGCGCCTTGGCCTTGGCCACGATTGCAGGGCCCAGAGAGACATCAGGCGGGCAGATCACAAAGCCCTTGGCACCGTTGGCGGCCAGGCTGTCGATAGCGGAAAGAGTCTTTTCACCGTCTGGCACGGCAATCTTGAGCACGGTAAAACCATGCTCCTTGCCTGCCTTTTCAGCAAATGCCCATTCGGTCTGGAACCAAGGCTCTTCAGCCTGCTTGACCAGAAAGCCGATTTTGACTTCATCAGCAGCGGAGGTGATGCCACTCATGCCCAGAATGGCGGTGGTGACGGCGGCACAGCACAGGGAACGAATCCCGTGACGACTCAACATAGCTAACTCCTTATTTTTATTGAATAGCTACAGCGTTCAGCGAGGTGGCGGTTGCAAACGCATAGGCGTTCGAGAACCGATTAAATAGTCATACCATATAATGAATGACCGCTATGTAACCGAATGTCACTCCTGCATTTCCCATCGCGACGCCGCTGCAGAAAAGGCGACAGCGCTGCACTTTTTTCAACCGCTGAAGCGCTGACACAGCGTTCCTTTGACGCCGACCTGCGCCATCAGCACCGCGCCATCGAACCGCCCATGAGCATCGGCAGGCGCTGCACTGGTGACATACAGCGTCTCCAGGTCAGGACCACCGAACACGCAACTGGTGGGATGGCTGACGGGCAGCTCGATAACCCGGTCGACACTGCCGTCGGGGGCAAAGCGGATCAGGCAACTGCCTGCCCAGCGCGCATTCCAGACATAACCTTCGGCATCCATTGCCGAGCCGTCGGGCGAACCCTGGCTCTGCTCGGCCGCCCATACCTGACGTGGTCCCAGCAAACCATCTTCCAGCACAGGGTATTGGTAGATCACTTCGTCGAGGGTATCGGCGCTGTACAGCACGCTGCCGTCGGTATTCCACAGCAGGGTATTGACGATGCCCTGCCCGTCCAGCAAACGCGTCACGCGGGCGTCGGGTTCAACCCGGAACAGCCCGCCTGAACGACGGACCAAAGGTACGTCTTTGCCTTCGGCATCGATATTGTTTTGCATGCTGCCCAGCCACAGGCGGCCGCGCGCGTCGCAACGGGCCTCGTTGGCGCGATTGCCAGGGGTCGGGTCTGCCACGCAGAACAACGCCAGTGAGGTTTTTTCGGATTTGAGGTCAAGGCGATACACACCGCTGGCCAGAGTCACCAGTGCGTCGCCCTGCTCGGTCGGTATAAACGCAGAGACCGGCTCGGGCATGCGCCATTGGCGATACTCCCCGGCAACCAGCCGACAAGCCAGAAAACCGGCAATGTCGACCCAGTACAAGGCCTGCTCTGCGGCGTCCCAGAAGGAGCCCTCGGCCAGCTTGAAACGGTGCTCGGAAACGGGCAACCAGTTCATGAAAAATGTCCTTTGTTATTGTTGTAAAGGCACTTTTTGGATGTTTGCGTCGCAGTCTTGTCCAACCTGCGTGCCCAGTCGACCTGTTTCGCAGGCACCCAGCGGATCGACCGCCACGGGCACCGCGCCTCAGTGAAGCTGGCACTACTAAATAGTATTACAATTTATTTTTCAAGTGGCATTTTATAGGCTATAAATCCATGCATCGGCTTTAATCCGATCAAATAGTCTTACCAATAACAATAAAAGCAGGCAGATCAGATGAAAACACATGCTCTCCTCAGCACCCTTGGACTGTCCTTGATGATCAGCACCTTGACTGCACAGGCCGCGGCACTCTCCAGCGAACACAGCACTTTCGGCCAACTGCCCGACGGCACTGCCGTCGAGAAATTCACCCTGCGCAACAGTCACGGCGTGCAGGCCAGCATCATCACCTACGGCGCGACGCTGCAGTCGCTGCTGGTACCTGACAAGGCCGGAAAGGTCGAGGACATCGTCCTGGGCTTCGACGATGTTCAGGGCTACCAGAACAACGGCACGGTTTACTTCGGCGCGACCATCGGCCGATTCGGCAACCGTCTGGCAGGCGGCAAGTTCAGCCTGGATGGCAAGACCTACCAGGTCCCGCTCAACGACAAGACCAATGCCCTGCACGGCGGCACTCAGGGTTTTGATAAACGACTCTGGAAGGCAGAAGAAACCAAGACCGGTGATTCGGTCGGCGTGAAGCTCACCTACATGTCGCCGGATGGCGAGATGGGCTTTCCGGGCATATTGAAAACCGAAGTCACTTACAGCCTGAATGAGCAAAACGAGCTGAAGATTGACTACCGCGCCACCACTGACAAGCCGACTGTGCTGAACCTGACCAACCACAGCTATTTCAACCTGGCGGGTGCAGGCAGTGGTGATGTACTCAAACAGGTCGCCACCCTGCACGCTTCGCACTACACACCGGTCAACGACAAGCTGATCCCGACCGGCGAACTGCCTGCCGTCGCGGGCACGCCGATGGACTTCCTCAAGCCCACTGCGTTCGGCAAGCACATCAAGGAGGATCACCAGCAGTTGAAATATGCCGAACCCAAACAAGGCGGCTTTGATTTCAACTGGGTACTCGACACTAAGGGTGATGTGAAGAAACTGGCCGCC
This sequence comes from Pseudomonas savastanoi, assembly GCF_020917325.1. Taxonomy (NCBI): domain Bacteria; kingdom Pseudomonadati; phylum Pseudomonadota; class Gammaproteobacteria; order Pseudomonadales; family Pseudomonadaceae; genus Pseudomonas; species Pseudomonas savastanoi. The sequence continues at coordinate 2,590,847 of NZ_CP076652.1, read as the reverse complement.
GAGGTCAGCGACCCGCAATCAGGCCGCAGGTTGCAGCTGTTCACTACCGAGCCAGGCGTACAACTGTATACCGGCAACTTCCTGGACGGCAGCATTCACGGCAAGGCGGGCAAGGTCTACCCGCACTGGGGTGCCTTTACCCTGGAGACCCAGCACTATCCTGATGCGCCCAATCAGCCGAAATTCCCCAGCACACGACTGGACCCAGGCAAAACCTATACCCAGACCACCGTGTTCAAGTTTCTCAATAACTAGTGACGTTGGTTGAAAGTCGCCCAGCCCCTGAAACCCAGGGGCTGGCGACTCTCAAGGTTACTGATTGCGCTTCATTGCCGCAGTCAGGGTGTCGACGTTGTAACGGAACATCTTGGCGTAGGTCGACGCAGGGCCATCGGCTGGCGACAAGGCTTCAACGTACAACTCGCCGCCTGGCTGGGCACCACTGGCTTCGGCAATCTGCTTGACCAGACGCGGGTCGCTGGAGTTTTCGAAGAAGTAGGCACTGACATGCTCGGCCTTGATCTGACGAATCAGTTTCGAGACATCAGCTGCCGACGCTTCCGATTCGGTAGACAAGCCCAACGGTGACAGGAAGGTTACGCCATAGGCATCGCCAAAGTAGCCGAACGCGTCATGAGAGGTGAGGATCTTGCGCTTGGCGGCCGGAATCGACTGAATCTGATCGCGGGCGTAAATGTCCAGTTGCTGCAGCTCGACGATGTAGCGATCGCCATTGGCCTGATACTCGCTGGCCCCGTCCGGGTCGGCTTTCTTCAGCGCGGCGATAATGTTACGCACATAGATCACCCCGTTGGCGGCGCTGTTCCAGGCGTGCGGGTCGACAATGCGCTTGCCGTCTTCGTCCATGCTGCGGGTCTTGATCCCTTCAGAGAGCACTACCGGCTTGCCCTTGTAGCCCGACGCTTTGATGAGACGATCCATCCAGCCTTCCAGATGCAGGCCACTGACAAACGCCAGGTCGGCATTTTTCAACGCCTGGGCATCACCTGGGGTTGGCTCGTAGACATGCGGATCGCCGTTCGGGCCGATCAGGGACTTTACGTGAACACGGTCGCCGCCGACCGTACTGACCATGTCCGCGATGACCGTGAACGACGCGACGGCTTCCAGCGGTTTGGCCTGGGCCAGGCTGGCGAATGCAGACAGCGCCAGTGCAGCTATGGAACTCAACACCATCAATCGTTTCATGACGTACCTTTTCAGTTAGCCAGGTGAGGTTTGGGAAACAGCCGGCGCACGATGCCCGTGCGCCCGAACAACAGGGAAAGGCCGTAGAACGCACTGGCGGTAAGCACGATGGCCGGGCCCGAGGCGACGCCAAGGTGGTAGGAAACGATCAGGCCGATCAGGCCTGACAAGGTCGCCAGGAGTGTCGAAATCACCATCAGGCCACTCAGCGAGTTGGTCCAGAAACGAGCCGCGGTTGCCGGCAGCATCATCATGCCCACGGCCATCAAGGTGCCCAGCGCCTGAAAACCTGCGACCAGGTTCAGCACCACCAGCAGCAGGAACAACACGTGGTACAGCGAGCCGCGTCCGCCGACCGCACGCAGGAAGCCCGGATCGAAGCATTCCAGCACCAATGGGCGATAGATCACTGCCAACAGAATCAGCGTGAAGGAAGCGATGCTGCCGACCATGTAGATAGCCGTGTCATCGATGGCCAGAATGGTGCCGAACAGTACATGCAGCAGGTCGACACTGGAGCCATGCAGCGAAACGATCAGCACCCCGGCCGCCAGAGAGGTCAGGTAAAAGCTGGCAAAGCTGGCGTCTTCACGCAGCGAGGTCAACCGACTCACCAGCCCTGACAGCAAGGCCACTGCCAGCCCGGCGATCAGCCCGCCGAAGCCCATCGCGGGCAACGACAGCCCGGCGACCATGAAACCCACCGCCGCGCCGGGCAGCACCGCATGGCTCATGGCATCGCCCACCAGACTCATACGGCGCAGCATCAGCAGCACGCCCACCGGCCCGGAACCGATCCCCAGCGCCAGGCACGCCACCAGCGCGCGGCGCATGAAACCGAATTCGATAAAAGGCTCGACGACCAGGCTATAGAGCATCATGAGCGCTCGTCCTCACTATCACACAGCAAGGCGTCCGGGCTCCAGTACTCGGCCATGTTGCGCGCCTTGCGCAGGTTGGCGGCACTGAGCACTTGCGAGGTTTCACCCCAGGCAATGGCTTCACGGGCCATCAGCAGGGTTTGCGGAAAGTGCTGACGCACCTGTTCGATATCGTGCAGGACCGCGATCACTGTGCGTCCCTGCCCGTGCCAGGCGCGCACCAGTTCCAGAAGATCACGGGTGGTGCGTGCGTCGATGGCGGTAAATGGCTCGTCCAGCAGAATCACCGAAGCATCCTGTAGCAGCAGTCGGGCAAACAGCACCCGCTGGAACTGGCCGGATGACAACGAACCGACGCTGCGCCCTTCAAAGCCCTCCAGGCCGACCGTGCTCAGCGCTTCCCCGGTCAGTCGTGCATGATTGCGTGTCAGGCTGCGAAACGGCCCGATGCTGTGCCAGGCCCCCATCGAAACGGTATCGGCAACGCTCAGCGGAAAACTGCGATCGATTTCTGCGGCCTGGGGTAAGTAGCCTATCGTGCGGGTCGCCAGGCGGCCACGGTCGACGCGCCCCTGAGCGGGCTTCATGGTGCCGGCGATGGCCTTGATCAAGGTCGATTTACCCGCCCCGTTCGGGCCGACGATGGCCGTCAGGCTGCCCGCCTCGAAACGCCCGCTGATGTGGTGCACCGCCGGGCGGCGCTCATAGGCCACAGTAAGGTTTTCCAGAGCAATGGCTGCACTCATGGAATGGCCACCGACCAGCCGATGGCCAGCCAGAGCAATATCAGCACCGCAAGAGAAAACAGGACCCGCTTCCAGGCCGATTGGGCCAGCACGGAGCCTGCTATCGAGGCAAAAGGAGTTTTCACGCGAAAGTAACCTGCAACTATTTGTTACAGTATTACATACCGATCACGTAAATGTTATTAAATAACATTCATCCTTGAGTGCGCCCGTCCGGACAAACCTTCACCCTCGCTGAAAATCGTTAACCCATAGCGATACGTGCAGGCCCGCTGTACGGTACTTGTCGAGCTGCACCCGACCCTATACTGTACATGCAAACAGTAAAGGGGCACTTCATGCAGCTTATCGACAAGCTCAGCATTCTGGCGGACGCCGCCAAGTACGATGCGTCGTGCGCCAGCAGTGGAGCACCCAAGCGCAGCTCGCAGGACAAATCCGGGCTGGGTTCCACCAACGGCATGGGCATCTGCCATAGCTATACGCCGGATGGGCGTTGCGTGTCGCTGCTGAAAATCCTGTTGACCAATTTCTGCTTTTACGACTGCCAATACTGCGTCAACCGCCGCTCCAGCGACGTGCCTCGTGCGCGCTTCACACCCGAAGAAGTGGTCACCCTGACGCTGGACTTCTACCGTCGCAATTGCGTCAGTGGGCTGTTTTTGAGTTCCGGGATCATCCGCTCTGCGGATTACACCATGGAGCAACTGGTCGAGGTCGCCCGGCTGTTGCGCGAAGTGCACGAGTTTCGCGGTTATATCCACCTCAAGACCATCCCCGACGCCGATCCGGCGCTGATCGAAAAAGCGGGTCGCTATGCCGACCGCCTTAGCGTCAATATCGAGCTGCCGACCGACCTGAGCCTGCAGACCCTCGCACCGGAAAAAGACGTCGCGTCGATCAAGCAGGCCATGCAGACCATTTACACCGGCGAGCAGACCGTGCGCAACGAACCGCGGTCGCCGCGCTTTGCCCCGGCCGGGCAAAGTACGCAAATGATCGTCGGTGCCGATGCTACCGACGACAGCACCATCCTGCACAGCGCGCAGTCGCTGTACAGCAATTTCAAACTGCGCCGGGTCTACTACTCAGCGTTCAGCCCGATCCCCAACAGCCCCAACAGTGTGCCATTGGCTGCACCGCCGCTGATGCGCGAACACCGGCTGTATCAGGCCGACTTCCTTTTGCGTGGCTACGGTTTTACTGCAGGCGAATTGCTCAACGGCCCCGGCGACCTGGCGCTGGACATCGACCCCAAGCTGGCCTGGGCGCTGGGCAACCGACAGGTGTTTCCGCTGGACCTGAACAAGGCCGACGCGGCGCTGATTGCCCGGGTGCCAGGCATCGGCATTCGTACCACACAGCGGCTGGTCGAGCTGCGCAGGCAACGGCGTATCCGCTATGAAGACCTCACCCGCATGCGCTGCATACTGGCCAAGGCCAAGCCGTTTATTATTACCAGCGATTACCATCCGCCGCATGCGGAAACCACCAGCGAATTTCTGCATCACCAGTTGCGTGACAGGCCGCAGCCTCAGCAAATGGGGTTGTGGGGATGATCTGCCTGGACTGCGACGACCTGTTCGGCACCTGGCGGCAACAGGCACGCTGGCTGCTGAGCCATGAAATCGACCCCAGCCAGGTCAGCTGGAAGTCACCGGATGCCGCCGACCTGTTTGGCAGCGAAGAAGAGTACCCGCGGGAACATGGCCCCTTTCAGGCGAGGGTTCCACTGGAATTGGTGCAACTGCTGGAAAGCGCCTCGCGCTACCGGGGCGATCAGCGCTGGAGCCTGTTGTACGAAGTACTGTGGCGCGTCACCCACGGTGATCGCACGGCCATGATGGCTGGCGACAAGCTTGGCAGCGAGCTGCACCGTCGTCTCAAGTCGGTCAGACGTGAGGCGCATCATCTGCACGCATTTCTACGCTTTGTCGCCTTGCCGCCTGTCACTGATGACGCGGCCATCATGCGCCCGCATTACGTGGCCTGGCATGAGCCAGCGCACGATATTCTGCTCAGTGCCAGTGAGCATTTCATCGGCCGCATGGGCCAGCACCGCTGGATGATCGCGACTCCCCAGGACGGCGTGTATTACGACGGCAAACAGCTGATCCACGAGCGCCGCTGCCCTGAAGCGTGGCAGACCATGGCCCGGCAGGTCGAAGACCCGCATGGCGAGTTGTGGCTCACCTATTACAGTCACATCTTCAACCCTGCACGTCTGAACCCCAAAGTCATGGAAGGCCACTTCCCTTCGCGCTTCTGGAAGAACCTGCCCGAAGGCCCTTTGATTCCAGCGCTGATCACCCAGGCCCGGACTGGCAAACAACGCGACGGCCAGGCCAGCGATATCGCCGTCCGACGTGGCAAAAAGATTGCGCACAGGGATTGAGTCTTTCGCTCTCGGGCTCTTGTTACCCGGTATTCCGAGCTCTTCAAGTGTTGTTTATGACGATGAGCGCCTAAAGCGAAACGCGCCCTTCAATACAGGTAACCGTCGAGCCGCCCACCCAGATATCTTCACCTACACGCTGAATGGAGACTCGTCCCTTGCGGCTGAGCGCGGCACCCTGGCTGACGATGTAATGGTCCGGTGCCAGCCCCTCTTCCAGAAACCAGCGAGCGATTCCGGCATTGAGGCTGCCGGTCACCGGGTCTTCCACCATGCCGTCGCCCGGTACAAAAGCGCGCACTTCAAACTGCGCCTCATCACCATCGACTGCCGGGTCCCATGGCGCAACGACGCCGAGTTTCAGGCCGCTCAATAGTGTGTAATCCGGCTGCAACCTCAGAACACTGGCGCGATCTGCCAGCCGGAAGGCGACCCAACCCGGGCCGTTATCTACCCAGCGCGCATCCAGAATCTCGCCCGCCCCCAGCTTCATACCGAGGCGGATCTGCTCGATCAATTCAGGGTCTACGGTGCCCGAACGCAACAAAGGCGGCGCAGTGAATGCCAGCCCGCGGCCCTCGCGACGAATGCGCACCAGACCGATCCCGCACTCCTGGATAATTTCCTCACCCTGCGCTGCACCACCGCTTTCGAGCCAGGCATGGCAACTGCCCAGAGTGGGGTGACCTGCAAACGAAAGCTCTCTAAAGGTCGTGAAAATACGAACACGATAGTCGGCGCGCGGGTCTGTCGGTTTGAGCAGAAACGTGGTTTCACTCAGGTTGGTCCAGCGTGCAAAGGCGGCCATCTGTTCATCACTCAGCCCGTCCGCGCCCAGCACCACCGCCAGCGGATTACCGAGCAAAGGCTGATCGCTGAACACATCCAGTTGTTTGAAATGAAACGAGCGCATTTGAGCTTCCTTGGCAAGGCGTTAAAGAACCAAGGTTGCCACGTGTGCCCCCGGGTGGACAACGGTCTATTGAACCAACGCCCGCCTTGGCCGCTCACAGCTCGCACCTGCCTGCTAATCTCGCAGGCACAGGTCCGGACAATACGGGTCATTCGAGGTTTGAAGATGCTGGACACTACAACCCACAGTCAGCTCGAAACGCTATGCGAGACAATGACCGACAAGTCCTTTCTGGTCGTCACCGGCGCAGGCATCAGCACTGCGTCCGGCATTCCGGACTATCGCGACAAGGACGGCGTGCGACGTGGCAAACAGCCGATGATGTATCAGGAGTTTGTCGGCAACCCCGCTGCGCGCCAACGTTACTGGGCGCGGGCGATGCTGGGCTGGCCGCGTATTCGCGCGGCGCAGGCCAATGCCGCGCATCGGGCACTGGCTGCGTTGCAAGTTGAAAATTCCATCAGCGGGCTGATCACCCAGAACGTCGATGCACTGCACAGTCAGGCCGGAAGCCAGGACGTCATCGAACTGCACGGCAGCCTGCACCGCGTGCTGTGCCTGGATTGTCAGCAGCGCAGCGAGCGGGCGGATATTCAAGAGCAAATGCTCGAGCAAAACCCCTATCTACTCGGCGTTGATGCCAAACAGGCACCCGATGGCGACACCCTGCTGGACCCGGCTTTCGAGGCCGGTTTCAAGGTACCCCGCTGCCCGCATTGCGACGGCGACAGACTCAAGCCGGACGTTGTGTTCTTTGGTGAGAACGTCGCGCCGCAGACCGCTGCCAAGGCAACGTCGAGTGTCGAGCAGGCGGAAGGCTTGCTGGTGGTCGGCACGTCATTGATGGCCTGGTCGGCGTTCCGTCTGTGCAAGGCAATGGTCGAACAGGGCAAACCGGTCTTCGCCATCAACCACGGCAAGACCCGCGCAGACGAATTGCTTGAAATGAAGATCGACGCCTCATGCGAGCAGGTACTGCCGTGGATCGCCGAGCAGCTCGGTGCGCGTTAGAACAAGCCTAATTGCCCGCCGATCAACGTGCTGAAATCGTCGTCGACAAACGGCAGGATCGCATCCGCCAGTGGTTGTAACTGGCGCGTAACGTAATGATCGTAGTCAATCGGCGCGTGACGAATCTCAAGAGGTTCCGGTCCGGCGGTGGTCATCACGTAGCTGATCCAGCCGCCGCTCTGGTATTGACGCGGACGACCCTGCTGATCGTTGTATTCATCGGCGAGCCTCGCGGCGCGCACGTGGGGCGGCACGTTGCGCTGATAATCATCGAGCTTGCGACGCAGGCGCTTGCGGTAGATCAACAGGTCATCCAGCTCGCCTGACAGGGTGCGCTGCACGTAGTCACGAACATAATCCTGATACGGCTGGCGCTTGAAGATGCGCAGGTACAGCTCCTGTTGAAACTGCTGAGCCAGCGGCGACCAGTCGGTGCGCACGGTTTCCAGGCCCTTGTAGACCATCTCCTCGGAACCGTCAGCGCGAGTGACCAGTCCGGCGTAGCGTTTCTTGCTGCCCTCCTCCGCGCCGCGCACGGTTGGCATCAGGAAGCGGCGGAAATGTGTTTCGTATTGCAGCTCCAGCGCACTGTGCAAGCCATATTCATTGTGCAGATGCTCGCGCCACCACTGGTTGACCTCTTGCACCAGCGTCTTGCCGATACTTGCCGCTTCTTCCTGCCCATGAGGACGGCCCAGCCAGACAAACGTCGAGTCGGTGTCGCCATAAATCACGGTATAGCCCTGTGCCTGGATCAGGTCGCGGGTCTTGAGCATGATTTCATGCCCGCGCAAGGTGATTGATGAGGCCAGCCGCGGATCGAAGAACCGGCAGCCGCTCGAACCCAGCACGCCGTAGAAGGCATTCATGATGATTTTCAGAGCCTGGGACAACGGCGCATTCTGCTCGCGCTTGGCGGCCTCACGACCTTGCCACACACGTTCCACTATCGCTGGCAGGCTATGGCGAGTGCGGGAAAAGCGCGCGCCGCGAAAGCCTGGCACCGACGCGCTGTCCTCGGGATGACGCATGCCTTCGATCAACCCCACCGGGTCGATGAGAAAGGTGCGAATGATCGACGGATAAAGGCTCTTGTAGTCCAGCACCAGCACCGATTCATAAAGCCCAGGCTGGGAATCCATCACAAAACCACCAGGGCTTGCCTCCGGCATGCGTTCGCCCAGATTGGGCGCGACGAAGCCCTGGCGGTGCATCAGCGGAATGTACAGATGGCAGAACGCGGCCACCGAACCACCGCTGCGGTCAGCGGGCAGGCCCGTTACGGTGGCGCGTTCGAGCAGAAAGGTCAGCAACTGGGTCTTGGCGAAGATGCGCGTCACCAGCTCGCAATCCTTGATGTTGTAACGCGCCAGCGCAGGCTTGTCCTCGGCGAACATGCGGTTGATTTCGTCCATGCGCTGGTAAGGCGTATCAATGGCCTTGCCCTCGCCCAGCAGGGTCTGCGCGACATTCTCGAGACTGAACGACGGAAAGCTCCAGGTCGCGGAACGCAAGGCCTCGATCCCGTCGATGATCAGCCGCCCGCTGACCTCGGCAAAAAAATGATTGTTACGGCTGCCATGCTCGCGCCAGCCCATTGCTTCACCGCCACGCCCGAGTCGCAACGGCACTTGCAGACGCTGGGCATGTTCATGCAGAACCCGCAGGTCGAACTGCACAACGTTCCAGCCGATGATTGCGTCAGGGTCGTGCAGCGCCAGCCAGCCATTCAGGCACTCCAGCAGCTGCGCGCGGGTATCGCAATAATCGAGCTGAAAATCCAGCACCTCGTCGCCACCATTGGGTGGCCCCAACATGTAAACCTGGCGCTGACCACAGCCCTCCAGCGCAATCGAATACAGCTCGCCACGCGCCGTGGTTTCGATATCGAGCGACGCCAGCTTCAGGTTGGGACGGTAATCGGGGGCCGGCTTGATCTGCGCGTCGCAAAGCACGCCCTCAGCATTCGGCGTACCGCTGAATTGCACCGGCGCGGTGATGAAGCGCTCCATCAGGTAGCGCTCGGGCGGGCGAATGTCCGCCTCGTAAACGTCGACATTGCCTCTGCGCAGCAGTTTTTCGATGTTCATCAACTGGCGGTGCTGCTGGCAATACACACCAAGCACAGGTCGATGGCGAAAATCGCAAAGCTCCAGCGGACGCAATTGCACCCCGCGCTCGGTACGCAACAGCGAACGCGCACGCTCGCCCTGCTCGGCAGGAATAAAGGCGACAGAGGGCTGGCAAGGCAGGCGAATATGGCGAGGCCCCTGATCGGTGGCCAACCAGAAGTCGACCTCGGTCCCGGCGGGCGTATCTTGCCAGTGCCGACTCAGGATGAAGCCCTGCTGTAAATCCAACGCTGCTACCTCGACCGCATGGCGAAACCGTTGATTCTACTTGGCTGTGAGGTCAAGCGCGCGGTCGGCAGTCGAATTCAGGCCATTTTCAGGTGCCGTCAATTAATTGCGTCTATGCCCCTTATCCCTATTTATTTGTTGCTCGACTCTGCGCGCTGCACGATTCTGTAGTGCGCCTGAAAATGCACTACAGTCTTACAGGTCCCGATCACGGAGAGCAGCATGAAAACCGTCGCCCAACTACTGAAATTGAAAGACCTGCAAAACCAGCAAGTGCATACCATCGGCCCGGACCAGATGGTGCTGGATGCGCTCAAGCTGATGGCGGAAAAGAACATCGGTGCGCTGCCGGTGGTCGAGGGCAACGTGGTGGTCGGCGTCGTCAGTGAACGCGACTATGCACGCAAGGTGATCCTCAAGGGGCGTTCCTCGGTCGGCACGCCGGTCAGAGAAATCATGAGCAACAAAGTCATTACCGTCGACTCGCAACAGAGCGTCGAAGCGTGCATGGGGATCATGACCGACAGCCATCTGCGCCATCTGCCGGTCGTGGAAGACGGCCAGCTGCTGGGCCTGCTGTCGATCGGCGACCTGGTGAAGGAAGCCATTGCCGAACAGGCCAGTCTCATTCAGCAGCTTGAGCAGTACATTCGCGGCGAGTGAGCTGAACGGCACACCAGGCGCAGCGCGCGATCACCGCGCGCTGCGCCGGTCACTCAGTCATCCAGCGTCTTGCCAGGTGCCCCGCCCTTGACTGGCTTGGCCGGTTTTTCCGCCGGTGCAGGCTTGGCTTCCGGTTCTGGTGGCGGCGCGGAGGCCTCTTTCTCGCGCATTGGCATCTGGTCAACGGTGGCGAAAATCTCTTTCAGGTCTATCGACTCTGACTTGCCGATAGTCTTATCGATCTTTTTCTCGCCGTCCTTGCCCACCAGAATGACCTTGGTGCCGACACCCGCGCCCAGCTTCAATTCACGAATCAAGGCCATGGTCGACTGGGGGTCCATGCTCTTGCCGTCACGCTCGCCGATGGTGTTCACCACCGTGAACAGCACCATATTGCGCTCTGTGAAGTCTTTATGATTGGCAGACTCCTTCAGCGCGTCCTTGAGGTGGCTCAGCGCCGGATCAGCCGGGCTCGGTGCGATGATGATCAGCGGGCGCGACTTGCCGCGCTCCTGGGCCAAAGGGCCATCGCTGTCAGCGGCAAGCGCTGTACCGGCAGCGACAAGCAGGGTGGCGAGGGTCAGGGACCGGATTAACATGGTGGGCTCCTTTCAAATCCATTGGGTAGCCATCGCGTGCAGACATACGCGATGCTGGACTGTTCTACCGCATATGGGTCATCCCGGTACAGCCCGATGTAGTCCTTTTCCTTAATCCGTTGCTTCAGGCAGAGCGCTCAAGCGATTTGAAAAGGGCGCTGTCGAGGCTTGCCAGCAGGCCTTGAACGATCTGTTTCACCTCGGCAGCGTTCAGCACCAATGGCGGCAGAAGACGGATGACCTTACCGCGCGTGACGTTGATCAACAGGCCGTATTCCTCCGCCGCGATCCGGGTCAACTCAGGTATGGCCTGCCGCAATTCGATACCGATCATCAGCCCGAGGCCACGAATCTCCAGCACCTGCGGGTGAGCGCCAAGCACGTTGCGCAGCCGCTCCAGCAAGCGGCTGCCTTGCAGGGCAGCGTTCTCCACCAAGGCCTGCTGTTCGATGATGTCGATTACCGTGCAGCCGACCCGACAGGCCAGCGGATTACCACCGAAGGTGCTGCCGTGGCTGCCGGGGGTGAACAATTGCGCCGCCCTGCCCCTTGCCAGACAGGCTCCTATCGGCACACCGTTGCCCAAACCCTTGGCCAGGGTCATGACGTCCGGCACGATGCCTTCGTGCTGAAAGGCAAACCACTTTCCGGTCCGCCCCATGCCGGTCTGGATTTCGTCGAGCATCAACAGCCAGTCACGCCGCGTGCAGCGCTCCCTCAGCGCCTTGAGATACCCGGCTGGCGCGACCTGTGCGCCGCCTTCGCCTTGAATCGGCTCCACCAGTACGGCGGCGATGCGGTGCCCGTGAGTCACGCAGACCTTGTCAAACGCTGCCAGATCGCCAAAGGGTACTTTGACGTAATCCCCCGGCAAGGTGCTGAAGCCCAGGCGCACAGCCGGTCCGTCACTGGCCGACAGTGTGCCCAGCGTGCGGCCGTGAAAGGCGTTCTCCATAACCACCACCAAAGGCCGCTCGATGTACTTGTGCCAGCCGTGCAGGCGCGCCAGCTTCAGCGCAGTCTCGTTGGCCTCGGCACCGGAATTGTTGAAAAACACCCGATCCAGCCCCGACAAACCGGTCAGTTTCTGCGCCAGACGCTGCTGCCAGTCAATGCTGTAAAGATTGGAAGTGTGCAACAGCAAGCCCGCCTGATCCCGAATGGCCTCAACCAGCAGCGGATGCGAGTGGCCGACATTGGTCACTGCCACGCCCGCCACAGCATCCAGGTATTGGCGCCCGCTCTGGTCCCACAGGCGCGTACCCAGGCCACGGGTGAAACTCAGGGCCAGAGGTTGGTAAGTGCTCATCAGGCAGGCAGTGGTCATGACGTGAAGCTCCTTGGGTATGTATCGGTTTTTGCAGTATCGTTAACCACTCCTTATGGATAAATAGCCAAATACTTCAATCATTTTAAAGCAGGGCTTGATAATGGATTTGTTTCAGGCGATGCGTGTGTACGTAAAGGTGGTCGAAGCAGGCAGCCTGACGGCGGCAGCGCAGGCGTGTTCGATTTCTACCACGATGGTTGGCAACCACCTGCGCGCACTGGAACAGCGCCTTGGCGTCAGCCTGTTGCAGCGCACCACCCGCCGTCAGCGCTTGACGGAATTCGGCACCGCATATTACGAGCGTTGCCTGGAAGTACTGGGGCTGGTGGCCGAGTCCGAGCAATTGGCCGAGCAGGCCCAGGGCGATCCCAGCGGCACGTTGCGCATCACCGCGCCGCTGACGTTCGGTTCGGAAGTGCTGGCCCCGGCCCTTGCCGGGTTCTCGCTGCGCTTTCCCGAGGTCAAACTTGATCTGGTGCTGACCAACCAGCGTCTGGACATGATCGACCATGGTTTCGATATCGCCATACGCTTGGGAAACATCCCGCAATCCTCGCCACTGATTGCGCGCCCCATGCAGGACTACACCCTGACCATCTGCGCTGCGCCGAGTTATCTGGCTCGCAATGGAGCGCCTGCGCACCCCGAGGACCTTGGTGCGCACAATTGCCTGGCGTTCTCCTACCCGGCAGGAGACGAGTGGCGCACGGCTGGCACCCAATGGCGTATGACCGGCCCCGAAGGCGAAGTGCTGGTGGATGTGGGCGGCTCGATGGTTGCCAACACTTCTGCCGGTCTTTATCAGGCTGCATGTGCTGGAATGGGTGTAGTGATGCTACCGGATGCGCTGGTTCAGCGAGACTTGCAGGAAGGCCGGCTGGTTGCACTGCTGCCAGGCTATCACTTGCCCAGACGACCGATGAACCTGCTGTATGTGCAGGATCGTTATCGGCTGCCTAAAGTGAGAAGTTTTGTGGAGTACGCGATCGGGCTCTGGGGGCGGTAAGCGCTTACCGCCCAACTATCATCGAACCGATTCCGGTGCGTGGCATTGCCGACCGCACCGGAGTTTGTCGGGGCTGACAGTCAGACCTTGAAGCGGCTGACCATGCTCTGCAGATGCACACCCAGGCGAGCCAGCTCGACGCTGGATGCCGCGGTCTCTTCACTGGCGGACGCCGTTTGCTCGGAAATGTCGCGCACGTTCAGAACGCTGCGGTTGATCTCTTCGGCAACCGCACTCTGCTCTTCGGCGGCAGCGGCAATCTGGTGATTCATCGTCTCGATGGTCGAGATCGCCTGGGTCATGTTGTTGATGGAAACGCCAGCATTGCGTGTCAGCTCGACACTGTTTTCAGTCAGGGCCTGGCTGTTGTCGAGGATCGTAGCCACCTGCGATGTACGGCTGTGCAGGCCACTGATCAACGCGGCGATTTCCTCCGTCGATGTCTGCGTGCGCTGGGCCAGGCTTCTGACTTCGTCAGCCACCACCGCAAAGCCTCGTCCGGCTTCACCTGCACGCGCCGCTTCAATGGCCGCATTGAGCGCCAACAGATTGGTCTGCTCGGCAACCGCCTTGATCACGTCCAGCACGCCGCCAATCTTGTTGCTTTCGCTCTTGAGCTCGTCCATTGCAGATTTGGAGTGTTTGACTTCAGTCGCGAGTTTCTCGATCTGGGCAACCGCCTTGGAAACCACACCTTCGCCATCACGGGCTTCCTTCGAAGCATTAACCGCCGCATGGGAAGCCTGCTCTGCGTTGCGCGCGACCTCCTGAACAGTCGCAGACATTTCGTGCATTGCAGTGGCAACCTGATCCGTTTCGCTCTTCTGGCTATTCACCCCGGCACTGGTTTGCTCTGTGACGGCCGAAAGCTGTTCGGCAGCGCTGGCGATTTGTGTCACGCCATCGCGCAGGCCGCCAATCAGCTCACGCAGGTTGCTGGTCATGCGCAGCATGCTGCCTTGCAACAAGCCCAGTTCATCCTTGCGCGTGACCGGCTGGTTGTACGTCAAATCGCCATCCGCTACACGCTCGGCCAGCTTCAGTGTGTCCAGCAACGGGCCGACGATCAGGCGAGTGATCACCCAGGCCGCCAAGGCGCTCATGATCAATGCTGCAATCAGCCAGACGGACAGAAGGGTCTTGGCCTCGCCCACGTCTTCTATTCTCAGGTTGACCTGATTGGCCGAAAGCTTGTCGGCGGAATCAAACAGAATGGCGATAGTTTTAGTGATCCCCGCCTGTGCCTGATCGATCTTCTCCTGCGCCGCAGTGAACTGAGTCAACGTGTTCTGATAGCCGAGCAGCGCGTCCACAAGGTGCTTGATCGTCGCTGCCTGGCCGTCGAAGCCTTTCAGATTTTTAACAAAATTAATCACCGCGTTCATCGACGCTTCCGCCGGTGCCCGGTTCTCGGTTTTCAGGGAATAGGTGTAACCACGCAAGTCGAAGCGCATTTTCTGAAACAACGTCATCGCCTGAATGATGTCGTCGCGCTGTGAGGCGCTGCCGTCATCGGATCGGGCAATGGCGTTCAGCTTTTGCAAATCATCAGCGGCTGCATCAGCGTACTGGCCAAACACTGAACGGGTCGCCTCGCGGGCGGCAGTGGCCTGCATCAGATTGTCGTAGTGGACACGATAATCCTTCATCCCTTCAGCAGAAGCATTTACCAGAGGGGTGTTGAGCGGCGAGTCGAAAACCTTCTGCGCATATTTCACATGGTTTTCGAGACTATCGATAGCTTTCAGCCAGTTGCTGGCGCGCTCGGCATCGTAGTTGAGCGTATAAGCCAGGCGGGCTATACGGACATCACGGGTCAGCGTGCTCAGCTTGCCGATATCGGCAATCCTCTCGCTTCGTTCGCTCAGCGAACTGATCCCCGACCAGCCTGTGAGTGCAATCAGCACGGTCAGCACAATGACCAAAGCAAACCCGAGCACAAGCTTGGACCTGACAGAAATATTATTCAGCATAGCGTTCACCCTAAATTGCTCTTGTCTGGTCATCGTGAGGGTTATAAGAGGCTCGTCCTTGCCGTTGATACAACCCACAGTTGTCGGCAGGGCAGCCTCAAACTTTAAAGTTGACGTCAATATTCATGTTCGAAAATAAACCGCGACGCTTCGAATAACTCCTGTGGCCTTTCATGCGAGTCGGTTAGCATGGGCCGCTGTACCTACACATCGAGTATTTCGGAGAATTGCATGAGTCTGGAGTTGACAGCTTCTCGAGACGGCCTGACCACAGAGGAACGTTCTGCGATTGCCGAAATAGAGGCAACGACCAACATTTTAAGGCTGGTCACCCGACTGACAGGCATGCGCTTTGCAAGTATCGCAAAGTTCACCGACGCGGACTGGATCGCCTGTTCTGTATACGACCCGACTGACCTGGGCATCGACGATGGGGACGTGTTCAAACTGGAGACCACGCTGTGCAGTGAGTTTTGCGTCAACCCCGAAGCGTTGTTCGTACCGCAGATCAGCAAAAACGGCCGCTACGCGAACCGGCCGGTGGTAAAGCGCTACGCCATCGAGAGTTATGCAGGCGTGCCTATCCATCTTCCGAACGGACAGTTGTACGGCGCGCTATGTGCGCTCGACTCCGACGTGACGTTGTTTGACGACCCCGATCTGGCGGAAACACTGACTCTGTTTGCCAGATTGATCGGCTGTATTTTCTTCGCCAACATCAGCGAAACAGACTGATGTAGCTGCCGCTTGATGCGGGTGAAAAACACGTTTCATGCGGACGAAGCGTTGATTTTGCAGGAAAGGATGAAGCCGCTCGACTGAAAAATCTCTTCGCCCTGTGTGAAGTTTCCGAGAAGACTTCAGTTGCTTGCGCGGGCTGTATCGAGGATTTAAGGTGCGCCGTCGCTGCAAAATCAGCGGCCGGATTTAGCGATCCGAATCTCTATTCTCGACATCGCGTTTCATGCTCAACATGAACATCGCGTTATGGCGGCTGTGCGTCGGAGACCTTCGGGTCTGCCGGTGTGCGAAAGATTAGAGACCGGTTCGCTAACCTTCGCACAGCTGCCACCTTCTCGTTTAGCGACGTGATTGGGGCTCTATGTTCGCTATGGAGCGTTTAATCAATGGATCTCCCATTCCCCCTTCTTCCCTGCACCGAAAACCACGAACCCACCCTCTTCCTGCGCCACCGTCGCATGTTGCGCGCTGTTGTCATGCATGCAGAAGCCTGGTTCCCGCTGGAAGATATCGCCCGCCTGATGGGCAAGCGTCTGGACGAGCGCAACACCCGCAAGCTCGACGCCGATCAACGCCGCACCGCATGGTTGTTGACCCACGGCGAATGGCAAAAATGCCTGCTGATCAGCGAGTCTGCGGTATTCGCCCTGTTGATTCACCATTACATCCCGGAAAACCGCGCCCTGCGACGCTGGCTGACACAAGACGTGCTGCCCGCACTGAGCGCCCGCGCTTTTGATATCAATAACGACGGCCCCACTCACTGCCAAATGCAGTGGCAGGGCACAACCTTGGGTACGCTGCAATGGCGTGGGGATATCTGGGTGAAGTTGCGCGACATGCCGGAAATCGTTCAGGTCCAGACGACCGGCAAGAAAGATGGCTGGCTGAAACGCCTGAAGTTGCTGGGCAAACGGGCGGCCTGAGCGCTTCAAGCAGGCTCTGTACAAAAAGTGGCCTCGCTGGCCGACTTTTCGTACACAGCCTTAGGATTACTCTACGGTCGCATACATGGGCACGAGTTCAAGCATGGCGCTACTGAACTGGCTTTCATCAAATTGCGTTCGGTGTCGGGGCGACACAGGTTTGACCGGGCGCTCCCCTTCCAATAACGCCTCGGCAGGCAGATCAATCCCGAAATGAGGAAATGGCTCCTGAGCCACCCAGCCTCCGGCAGCCAGAACCAACAGTAGAAATACGCCCGCAATGGGCTCTTTAGGTCTGCACATTCTCGTTTCTCCAATCCGGCAAAACGATTCAGCTCACAATGAGCAACTCGATATAACAGCCACGGCGTCACCCGTGTGTCGCGCCCGGCAGATCACTCGAAAGGCTCTTCGCCCTGCAACTTGGTGCGGTGCATCATTCGCCCGCACGCGGGGTCGTAAGCTTCCGCACGGTGCATGGTGCCGGTGTTGTCCCATATCACCAGATCACCCGTCTGCCACGCATGGCTATAACTGAACGCCTCGGCTGTGGCCCACTCGCGAAGGCCAACCAGAATCTGCGCGCTTTGCGCCAGGCTGACGCCAACGACCTGCTGCGCAGTGCATCCCAGAATCAGCGACTTGCGACCGGACCGGTGCCTCCAGACCAGCGGCAACTCCTTCTCGCCGATAGCCTGCATGGCCTTGAGCATCGCAAGGCCAGGCTCGGGATTGTAATAGAGTAACGATGCCCATGGCGCGTGAATTACTCGTAAGCTTTCGTAACGTTGTTTATCAGCGCTCGATAACGCTTCGTAAGCCGCATAGGTATTACAGAAACCGGTGTTGCCTCCCCAACTGGCGGGCACCTTGCAAGACAGCAACGATGCCAGGATGGGCACATTGCTGCTCGTACCGTCGATATGCCAGTAGAGCGAGCCCTTGAGAAACTCAGCGCCTGCCGGGTTCTCTTTGACATCAAGGCTGATCTTGGTGATGTTCTGGCCATCACTGGCTTCCGGACAGAAAGTGCCCAGCGTGCGGGTGAAAGCGATCTGCTCTGCATCGGAAAAATCAATCTGCGGAAACACCAACACACCTCGCTGCTCCAGCAGTTCCCGGATTTCCCCGGCGAATCGACCCGACAGCAGCTCCTGCTTGCTGTTGAAAATACGCGTGCCAATACCTGGCTTGATGGGCTCCTGGGACAGCTGAACGACCGAAGTGGCTAACATGATGCGACCCTCTTCATAAGTGAACACAACGGTACACTTATGGAAAAATCTGCGCAACATCTTATTGAGCAGACTGGCCGCACACCTTGCCTGCGCCTTACACTGGCCAGCCACTGACCGTTCAAGGAATGAATCAACGTGCACGCCCCTGCTCCGCAAATCCTCATTCAGCGCATGGCCGAAACCCACCTTGAAGGCGTCACTGCGCTCTACAGCGAGCCTGCAGTCTGTCGTCAGGTGCTGCAAATGCCTTATCAATCCATCGAAGTGTGGCGCAAACGCCTGGCAGCCAGCACAGAGCGACATGTGAAGCTGGTCGCGCTCAGTGGCGGCGAAGTGATCGGCAGCCTTGGCCTGGAACAATACTCGCGCAGCCGACAAAGCCATGTCGGCGCTATAGGCATGGGCGTAGCGTCTGCCTGGCAAGGCAAGGGCATCGGCTCGAAACTGCTGGCGGCGGCGCTGGACATCGCAGACAACTGGATGAACCTGCACCGGGTAGAACTGACCGTGTTTGCCGACAATGAGGCAGCACAAGGCCTTTATCGCAAGTACGGTTTTGAACAGGAAGGACGCCTGCGCAACTACGCCGTGCGCGATGGCGTATTCGTCGATGCCTTGAGCATGGCGCGGCTGAGGTGAGCGGTGCCCCTGAAGCTACTGATTGAGCGATAGCTGAAAGCATGCAAGGATCAGCCATGAATCAATTTTCTCAAAGCAACCGACATCACCCTCACGGCTCCACCTCAGGTGCCGCGGTTGCTTGTGCTCATCGATTGGCCAGACATAGACCCACGTTCTGACCCATCAGTGAAACAGACCAAGGCGCCCACGGCGCCTTTTTTGTTGCCTGTCTATTACCTGCCCACAACCCAAATACCTGGAAAACAACGGAGATCACCACCATGACCATGCTACGCGGAACCCGCATCGGGACCGGAACAGAAGCCGCAACCCTGCGTGAAACAGAAAGCCGCTTCCGGAGCTATCTTCATCGAAGCGGGCGCTGAGGAAGCGATAGTGCCCGCGTTATGGGGTCAATTGCATGGACTTGACCAGTGCACATGATGCTTACGTAAACCGTGGACAGGGTGCGTAGGTGTATTTGCTCAGGTCTTGCTCGCCTTGTTCAGCGAGGCGATACACGGCGAGACGAACAAGTTGCCGCGATAGGCACCCGCCAGCGTTTTGGCCGCGACGATCATCCACATGACTGTCAGCATCAACACCAGCACCACGCCAAAGAAGCTAAAGAACGTGAGGTGCAGCATAGAGCCCAATTTGAGGGTTGTTACGGCGTACACCCCCAGCGGAAAGGTGAAGCCCCACCAGCCGAGGTTGAAGGGGATACCCTCCCTGAAGTAGCGCCCGGTAATTAGCAGCGCCAATACCATCCACCACAATCCCAGCCCCCAGAACAGCACACCACCGATCAAGCCAATGCCCTCGGCTACACCGCCGATGCTTGCCATTCCATGAGCAGCAAAGATCGCTGGAGCATCGTTGCCCAGCACCAACATCCCCAAAGCCCCGGTACCGATCGGCCCTAAAGACAGCCAGCTCGATGCTGCCATGCTTTCATGAGGTAGTTTGTGCAGCGCCATGCGCAGTAACAGGATCACCAGGATACTCAAGGCTACAGGGACCGAGTAGGCCCACAGCACGTAGCTGGTGATGAGCATGGTGAATTGTGCGCTCGCGTCAGCGAGGTGCGGAGCCAATAGACCGCCACTGGCGGCAGCCACCTCAGCCGCAACTACTGGTAGCAACCATACCGCTGTCATCTGATCGATGCTGTGCTGCTGGCGAGTAAACATCATGTACGGGATCAGCACCCCGCAGGCCAATGCCATGGCGACATCGATCCACCACAACACTTCGGCTAAAGCGACTAACCCATCCCCCCAACGTGGCAAACCATAAAGGAGAAAACCGTTGATGATGGTCGCCAATCCCATGGGGATGGTTCCAAAAAACATCGATACAGTGGAGTGGCCGAAGATCTGCTTGGCCTCATCGAAGAACAACACCCAACGGCTCGCGTACATCAGCGTAAACAGGCAAAACAGCACGATATTAAAAAACCACAAGGCTTCCCCTAACGCTTTGGGCCACTGCGCAATGAAGGGCAGTTGGCCCAGAGCCAGAGCAAGAATCCCGGTGCCCATCGTGGCGGCGAACCAGTTGGGTGTGAACTGCCGGATCGCTTCTCGTGGATTGGACAAAGCGGCCAGTGGATGGCTGCCGCCCATTATAGATGCGAGTCGTGTATCACTCATTTTCGCGCTCCCGCGTCAGTGTGCGTTCAATATGACATGGTTGGAGTGTAGCTTGATGGGCATAGCGCTAAAAACGGATAGTATAGGTTTATATTACCTATTAAGAAGGTAGATCCCTTGAAGCTTAGCCTACGTCAGCTACAAATTTTCTGCGCCGTCGCGCAGCACGGTAGCACCACCAGCGCAGCCATTTCGGTGTCACTGTCCCAATCTGCAACCAGCGCCGCACTCAACGAGTTGGAAAACGCCTTGGATACCAGGCTGTTCGACCGTGTGGGCAAGCGTTTAGTGCTGAACGATAACGGCCATGCCTTACTGCCTCAAGCCAGAAGGATGCTTGAGAATGCACAACAGATAGAGGCCAGTTTCTTACCAGGCCATGCCGGGCTGAAAACACGCTTGCGGGTAGGATGCAGTACCACGATAGGCAATTATGTTCTGCCATTGATTCTCGGTGAACTGCGTCGATCAGCATCACATTTGAGGGTCGATGTCGACATGGCCAACAGCATGGCTATCGCAAGAAGAGTCGCTGATTTCGAGATTGATATGGGCCTGATCGAGGGGCCTTGCCACCTCCCCGAACTCAGTGCCGAGCCTTGGCTTGTTGATGAGCTGCTTATTGTCGCAGGCCAACGGCACCCATTGGCACTAAAGCAGCAGGTCACACTTGATGACCTTCGTACTGCTGAATGGCTACTGCGCGAGCCAGGTTCTGGTACCCGCGAAGAAGTCGAGCAATTGCTGCTGCGTCATCTGCACGATCTCTCCGAAACGCGCCAGATCGGCAGTTCAGAGTCTATCAAGCATACCCTCGCACAAGGCATCGGCATCAGTTGCCTGTCCCGCTGGGTCGTCCGGGATCTACTGGCCTCTGAAGTCCTGGTTGAGCTGCCGCACGCCTTGCCTGCACTGACCCGACGTTTTTTTCTGATCCGCCACCGGGACAAATACATCTCGCCTGGGCTTGAGCGATTCTGGGAAAACTGCAGTCAATTCGTGAGCCAGAAATAGCCAGACCTATTTATAAAACAGGTAAGAGCTACCAAAACAAGTTGTTTCCGGCATTTATCAAATACGCATAAGGTCAACTCATCGTCCTGCAGCGATGAACGAGTTGTATCTGCCAAGGCGCGAGTGGACGCCTGGCTTACCCTTATGAGGAAACCCTGATGAATATGATAAAGAAAACCGTCACAGCCCTGACGTTGGGTGTTGCGTTGGCCACAACGATGAGCGCGTTGGCCGCGGAAGATCGCTGGACGTTCGACGGCGATATTCACAACAACTCGCTGGCTGTCAGCCCTGATGAAACGACGGCGGTAGTCTCTTACAGTCAGCGTCCAGATGTAGTGGTTTATGATTTGAAAACCGGTAAGGCTCGCCAGGTTCTCACCGGCTACGTCACGCCGCGAAATATTGTGTTTTCGCCAACTGGCGATGTGTTCTACCTCTCCGACAGCAGTTTGGGGGTCGTGCGCAAGATTGACACCAAGACTTTGAAAGTGATCGCAGATATTCCGTTGGGCGCAGGTGCTTTTGGTACTACACTCAGCAAGGACGGAAGCCTGCTGTACGTCAACAATGAGGCGGCCAGCACGCTGTCGGTCATTGACCTTGATCACCAGCGACCAGTAGCTGTGGTACCTGGCTTCTCCCAACCGCGCCAAGGCATCCGAGTAAGCCCTGACGGCAAAACCGTCTATGTCACCAACTTTCTTGGCGACAAAATTACCCTGGTCGACAGCAAGACCAATACGATCGAAGGTGAGATCACTGGCTTCAACAAGTTGCGCGCCATCTCCATATCGGCGGACGGCAATACGCTGTACGCGGCTAACAGCGGCAGTAACAGCATCGCAGTTGTCGACACTCAAAAACGCGCCATCACAACCACCGTCATGGTTGGCAAAGACCCCTACGGCGCAGCCCTGACTCCAGATGGGCTGCACGTCTACTCGGGTAACCTCGGTGACAACAGCCTTTCAGTGATCGACACCAAAACACTGAAAGTGACCACCACTGTGACCGGTTTGAAGGCACCCCGCCAGGCCATTGTCTTCACCAAAGACAAGTCGAAAGCGTATGTCCTCAATGAGGACTTGAGTATCTCCACAGTCGATCTCGCCAGCAACAAGGTGGTGTCGACGCTGAAGCCCGACTGATTGAACAGCGCAGGCCTTCATGGAGGCCTGCTGATACTCCACGACCAAGTGAATAATAATGAGTGAACGTGATGAGTTCTGGATGATGAATCGCCGTCGCTCATTGAGATGAGCTAGTGATGCTTGACCGTGAGCGTCGCTTTGCTAAATTGAGTAAAGCACAGGGTCGGGGGAGCTCAGGATTCCAGCAAAAAATGATATCGGGACGTTTTTTCTACGGAGTCGAATAAAACTGTTTGTGGAAAACGCAGCGGCCTGTGCAGTTTGAGATCACTGAGTAAACACGATCTGCTCTCGGGGCCTGGATACATCGCGCCCAGCTACGCAGCTAGGACTACCTTTTTCCTAACCGGTTGCATACTTCAGACTATCTATCTACTCGTCAATACGCTCGTATCGTCAAAGGCTGGGTGAAAGCCGTGGGTCTTGATCCGGCCATGTATGTCACACACAATGAGACGTACGAAGGCATCACTGATTTATCGTAGGACGAAGAGCCTGCGGGCGGTTCAATTGCTGCTCGGTCATACGAAGCTTTATGGTATTGCAAGCGATGTCATAAGTACCTAGCCGAACGCATGTGATCAGCGCTACGGTAGAAAAACTCATGTGAATTGACCAATTTTACAATAGTGCATAATATAATATTTCAGAGCGCTTTTTAGCCATGAGGCACTTTGCGCTATGACTGATCTTTATTTGATCAGTGCTGCATCAAAATCAAAGGTTATGCAGCAGGGTAAGGTATCTCAACGGCAAGACTCTTAGCCAACAAAAACCAGTAACTTTAACTGCCAAATGAGGCATGCGAAATGGACTTCTCAGGATTTACAAGTTTTATATTTCAGTTCAGCATCAGGGCTAATCAAGCTCTCGAAAACTTCATAGACTCGATAATGACTGCCGCGCAAGCAGCAATCCTAGACGAAAAGAGCGCGATCTGGGCAACATTAGTAACCGATATAATTACCATTGCCGCAGCCCTCGGTGCGCTTGCACTTCCAATATCTTTAAATGTCATCGAGACAACTAGAACGCGTTACAGAAGCCCCTCACTATTAAAAATAACCTCCTCGCTTTCAGGAATAGATGCCAAAAGGCTAAATCGACATCTATTTATGGTTTTAGCTATTTCCCTCGTAGCGAAGCTTCTTATTTCAATTCGAGCATTCGATTTGATTTCCTTAGTCCCATATTTATGTGGGCTAACGGTTGTGTTCGGCTTTGTGGTGCGCCAAATATACTGCCACCTCAGGTTCACTTACACTTTCATGTCCAATATAGAAGTGATTCACGAACGTATTTATCGGGATATAAATAATTACGCGAAGTCTAGTTTTTTACTGAGCGATGGTAAACATGGCCTGTTTGCTAGGAAGCTGCTAAAAATAAACGGCCTATTCTCTAGTCGGGTAAACATACGGGATAATATCACTGCCTTGATTGAATTGGAGTCATATCTGCTCTGCGTAGACCCGACCAAAACCGACTTGGATAGCAGAATCAGAACTATTTCGTATAAAGCGTTCAACAATCTAGAAAACCATGATGCAAATGAGTTCGCACGTCATTTGCTAGCCTCCCTTCCTTCTGTCTTAGCGACAGTTGAGGTTTCTAGAGAGGTAGACGTTTATCAATCCATCGCGGGCTTTTATTTGAGTCTTGCCATGATGGCAATTCTCGCCAAAGAAGAATACAGATCACAGATTGGGGTGATTGAAAGAATAGCGAGATTCAGAGAGGACAAACTTCCTTCATACGGTCGTTTTTGCCGAAATGGCCGTTTATTCCTTAGCTTCGCTAACAAAGCTAAATCTGGCAATGAAGCATATACATATCTCCAAGCACACTTTAACTTACTGATCGAGACTTCCGCTCGCGACCAGCCAGAAAACATTCCGGAACTATTGAGAAATATCCGTCAAGTAATACAATTCAAGAGCAACTACAACAAAGGCGCCTGGGATCTTCCTGAAAAGGTTACAGAGTTGTGGGGGTACTCATCCATGCCAGAGCTTGATCAAGACGTTGGCAATACTTATGCTGGAAGAATAACAACAAACGAGCTTGATGAAAAAATAGAGACAAAATACAAGCCCGAGATGCGAGCATATATCGAAGAAAAAATATTAGACAAGATAATAGTCAAAGAAAAGTTTGATGCTATAGATACGGCCTTAGAGGAGTGTTGGCAAGGTATAGCACTAAATAGATTTTCTAGCGAAATAGAAACAGAAACCCTTAGAGCTCTAGCCACTTTGCTATCCACACATCCGGAGATATTCGTAGAGTGTAGGGAATTACGCAATCCAGCAGGATCGCGTTCATTCAACGTGGGTCATTCACCAGTCCCAACTTCGTTGGGCGAGTGCATCGAAGCATTTTTATCCGCGAAGAATTTTTCTGATTTTTATACGGTTCGCAATGACCTCCAAGAATATAAAATAGTAGATGCCATAGGGGCACTTGTAGTATATGAGCTTTGGAACATTTTCATATTGCGTGCAACTGGCGCAACTATCAAGCCTGAGATGTCTACACCAGTGATACCAGGTTGCCAGCTGGGCGAACTAAAAGCTGCAGCACAAAGGGTCCCCCTGCTTAAAACATCACTTCTAAAAACACTGATCAATGCTAGATTTATAGATCGACTTGGAATTCTACCAGAGCAAGCATTAACTTTGCGGGAGTATGCTTGTGAGTTTTGCGACTTGCTGAGTGTTGCACTCAAAGAAAAGACGATATCTCAGATTGCAAATCAAAAGCTGGATACTGCATCTCTAGAAAGATTTAAGTGCGAAGTTACTGAAAAGTTTAGCTCGTCAGTAAAGAGATTTGATTTGTTTAAAAGGCTCATAATAGGTCAAGTATCGCCAATAGTTTCAAATATTAGCCTCCCACGAGAAGCTTTTCTTTCGGGAACCGATACTTATTACGTATTCGACACATACGGCCCAAATCTGGCTCAAGAAGTTCACAGCTGGCTGAGCGCTCAAATACTACTCCACAATCACCGAACTGAAAACTCAGAAATCACACTTCCCACCCGCAAAGCTGAATGGATGATTTGCTCCTCTCACGCGCTGAAGAAATTTCGAGCAGCTGGGTTTACAACTTCGGGTCGAAATATTACATGGCCTGACGGGAAAGGCAGTATGAATTTCTTTGAAATAAATTGTGATGGCTATGGATATTACTTGGTCTTATCTGGCGAAAGTCTGATTACAGTTAGCTACGCTCATCGAAAAAACGAACTTCCGATGAATATCAGCTTTACCGATAACGGTGAACACGTCAGCTTTAAAATTGAATATTATGTTGGTGCGCGGCAATGATACGTAACACTCTGCCTCATATTGTCTCAAAAAATACTTTGGGGGTTATATTGTGATATCAAGTGTTAAACCATCCCTAAGATAGACGCCTAGCATTATGTCGAATATATCCAGCTACCACACTGTCGTGCATACCCTCATACTAGGGCATGGAGTCGAGGGGCAGAGCCACTATGTACTCTATCTCTTTGATGACTATCAGGGCCAACCAACTGCCATGTGGCCATTGCTCGAATATTTTCTTGACCTGGGGCGTACCCGTTCTGCTGCTTGGCAACGAGATGCCTGTAGGGCAGTTGGCCTATTCGTCGACTACCTAAAAGCAAACCAGGTTGACTTCCGCGAACAAAGTTCTAGACCGCAGGTTTTAGCTAGCTTCGCAGAGTCCCTGCTTGGGGAAACTGTAGACCGCAATGGCAACGACCTTACGGGCATATACTGGCAACCAAAATCAATTAACCGTACGACATTCCTGCTGATCGAACCCATCCCGAGTGGGCAGACGAAGTAGTGAAACTCACCGACGGCAAGGGTGTGGACCTATTACTGGACGTAGCCGGTGGCGACGGCATCAATCATTCGATTGCGGCCACCAAAGCGGGCGGGAGCATCGCGCAGATCGGTTTTCTGACCGGCCAGACTTCGGCGCTGAACCTGATGCCAATGATCTTCCGCCAGACCACCTTTCGCGGTATCGCCGTAGCACCTCGCTCGTCGTTTGATCGGATGAACGCCTTTCTCAACGAGCACAAGATTCGTCCGGTAATCGATCATGTCTATTCATTCGAACAAGCTCGCGAGGCATATGAGCACTTGGCCAGAGGCGCGTTTGGCAAGGTGGTGATCAAGGTTGGTCAGGCCTGACACGGTCTTGAGGTTGCGACGCGCGGGTACTTCCTGAGCGTCGCACGCTACAGTCCCCCATCAACCATTCGAACTCAAAGGGTTACACTGCCTCCCTACCCCGCTCCTGACCCGAGGCCCCTGATGAAAGTTGGCGTGATTTCCGACACCCACGGACTGCTTCGTCCTGAAGCCGTTGCGGTACTTGAGGGCTGCGAAGCCATCATCCATGCCGGTGACATCGGCAGCCAGGACATCGTCGACCAACTCAGCGCCATCGCCCCGCTGCACATCGTGCGCGGCAACAACGATGTGGACGCCGAGTGGGCAAAAAACATAGCCGATCACCTGCGCTTCGACATCGAAGGCTGGCAAACACTGCTGGTCCACGACATCGCCGATGTTCCGGCGCTACTGGATGACAGCGTGAAACTGGTCGTTACCGGCCATTCACATAAACCCCTTATCGATTGGCGCGGCGACACGTTGTACCTGAATCCGGGCAGCGCCGGGCGGCGGCGTTTCAAGTTGCCGGTGACGCTGGCGCTGCTTGATATGGGCGCGAATTCGATGGAGCCTGAGCTGGTGCAATTGGTTGACTGACAGGTCAGATCGGCGTCGAGTGCGAGTTCGCTTTCGGATGTCATCAAAGCTGAGCAGGCATACGAAAATCACGTAATACACTCATATCGAACGGATTGGGCGCACGCTGGCTCGACAACAGATAGTTCGCACGCATGCCACCGACATCGGCCTTGAGCACAAGAACATCACGGCCCTTCAGGGGCTCGGTCTGCATCAGGTCAAAGAGGCGGAACAATGACCATGGGCCGCTATTCTTTTCGATGCCCAGCGGCCGGCCGACCATGCCTTCCATCACCAGACTTGTACGTCCATCCTCAGTATCAGCGGGCCACCTGAATAGCATCGGTACGATGGGGCCGTGACGATACTCAAGTGACTGATCACCCAGGCGGAACTCGGCGCGGCGTACAGCAGGGTCGAGGGTGTGAGGTTCAAGAGTGAATTGCACCTGCGGTTCCTGCGTTCGGTGAGCAAAGAAGCTACTGCGGATTTTATAAACACCCGCCATCTGATCCAGATAGGCACGACTCATCGGCAGACTGTGGCCGTCAATCGTGCGCAGTCGATAACGGCCAGGATCGCCACTGACGAAGGGCTTCAGGTAGCTATCGAAGAAGCGCTCGGCTATGCCCTGCGCGCCGAAGAACTCGCGAAAATCATTAAGCGCCACATCACTGCTGCTGTGCGCATGGAACGGATAGCGTTTGGCGAGAGACTGCTCATAGAAACTGTAAAGCTCTGCCTTGTAGCGTTGGTTGAGGTAATGGTGAGACTGATACAGCACAAAGCTCCAGGTATCCTCAGCCAACGCGTTCAACCAGCCGCCCAGAGGCTGGGGTAACACAGTCGCGGCATTGCGCAGATTGCTCAAGGCGTCTCGCTGCCCGGACATTCGTCCCTTTGCCATCTCGTAGGCCGCCAGTTCAGGCTGACCGGAGCGACCCAATGCGGCCATTTGCATCTGCAATTCATTGATGGCGTTCAATGCTGTAATCAGATCGGCGGCAGGACCATTTTCGGCATCCAGCAAGCGGTGCAAAGGATCGAAGCGACGCTGCAATGATTGCTTCGCCGTTGTGGGCAGGCTATCGGTCACCGTCTGCTGCAACGTATCGCCAATCGCGGCAACCTGGGTGAGCGCCACAGGCCCCGGTGCAATCTTTTCAGCCTCGGTTTTCATAGCACCGAGACTGTCTGCAAGGACCGGGAAAAGTGTGTTGTCACGCACCTCGACAAGCAACTGCAGCAAAGGCGAATGCGCTGCCGTCAGCCCGGCCAGTTGCACGGCAGCCTGGCTGGCTCCTTCAAAGGGCTGCAGCGAAACCCGACCGATCGCTTCGGCCCAATGATCGGCATAATCACGAAAGTACAATTTTTCCAGTTCGACCATCAATGCTCGCAACTGATGTGCGTTGTACTGTTCACTTTCACCCAGGACCCAGTTGTCACGCATGATTTCAGTTACCACGGCTGTACCACGGGTAACGAAATACTGCTCGTAGCCCTGGCGTGTATAGAGCCCGGGAATCCGATAGTCAGTACCAGCCAAATGCTTTGCCTGAGGGCCGGTGTGGTGGCCAAGGCTGTAGTCCGGAAGTACACGCGCTTTTTCACGCAATACCCGATAAACCACGTTGGCGAAGGATTCGTTACGCAGCACCTGCCGAGCCTGCGCCACTAATGCGTCGTTTAGCGGATAGGCAAAAGACTGTTCGAGCAAACGCCCAAAATGCTGATTCAACTCGTGCTGAGCCTGTGCATGCCCGACATAACGAATTGACCAATCGGTCGCCACCCGCTCCTTCAGCGCAGAAGGTATCCGGTGTTCACGCTGAACCAGCATCAGATAGGCGCGCAAGTTGTCCAGTAACTGCTCGCGATCCTGCAGGCTGGCCATTATGCGGGCTTCAAACATCCGCGCCACTCGAGGCAGCAACTGACCCTGCAACTGGGCATGATAAGCGCGTAAAAGCACATCATTTGCAGGCTCGCCCTGATAAAGACCGTTGCGCTCATACAGAGTGACATCACTGCGGTCCGGAAAGACTTGAGCGGCCTGATAAAGGGTGTTCAGGCTATCAAGGACTGTCAGTAGATCATCCTCGGCGGTGAGCGATGAACGTTGTTGCGCCCACTGCTCACCCAGAATACGAAGCCGTTCCAGCCGGTCGTGGTTAGCACTGAAACCGGTCGCCCATAGCACACCAAACCCAGACAAAAACAATAGCGCAGCGCAATACACTGCCCTCTGACGCCAAAGAATCTTTCCGCGTGCTTCCTTGTTGAGCACAGCGAGATCGGACTCAGGGAAAATCACATGTCGCAACAGATCGTGAATGAACCGTGCTTTTCCAGGTTGTGGAACCTGTAATCCGGTACCACCCTCCCCATCAGCTCTTTGGGAGCTCTGAGCAAGTTGCGGCGCACGGGTCAGATAGAACCCACGAAGGTGACTGGCGCGCTGATAGCGATTTCCGGAGAACGCGAGTTCGACAAAAACACCCAGTCTGTGTGCGATACCTCCAAGCAAGTTGGGGAATTCAAGCATTTTGCCGCGGCGCTGGCTGTCTCGTTCCTGATGAATGCGGGTAATGACCTGGCTGCCAAGCCGTTGCAGCAACGTTTCAAACTCCTGAATGAGAACACCGCTATCAGTGCCACTCTGACCGTTTTGAAATGTGCCCCCAAGGACCTGCTCACTTTCCTCGCGGGACAGTTGATCAAAAAAATCATCGAAACCTGCTATCGAATCGGCCTTGGTCAGTATCAGATAAACCGGTACATCAACATGCAGCTGCTGAAAAACTTCGTCCAGGCGCGCGCGCACATCTTCAGCCATTTTCTCCAGACGCTTGTCACGCTCGTCAACCAAAATGTCCACTGGCAATGTCACCAGCACACCGCTGAGCGGCTGTACGCGGTGACGGCCCCGTAACAACCCCAGAAGGGTCATCCAGGCGCTGCCGTCGACCTCGGGTACAGGCTGGTCAAGATAGCGGCCCGATGTATCCAGCAAAATAGCCTGCTCGGTAAAATACCAGCCACAACTGCTGGTGCTGCTCGTGTCGTGCGTCAGTTTTCGCCCGACCCTGTCGAGGGGAAAGTCGAGTCCGGAAAAATCCAGCAGGCTGGTCTTGCCGCTGCCCTGCGGGCCGATCAGTGCATACCAGGGCAGCTCGACTCGACCCCGGGCACCCAATTCGCCATACAGCGCAGAATCCTTGAGCACGCGCAGGGCATCCTTGAAACGACTGACAAGCTCCAGGTGCTCTTTTTCAACGGCGACAGACTTACGCAGAAGTTCTTGACCTGCATGACTGCCTTGCGCTTGTTTTTTCTGCAAACCAACGCGCCAGTTGTTGAAGACAATCCCGAGCCCCCAAACCAGAAACAACACACTGATCGATACGAGACGCGCAATGGGGCTCTCCCAAAACCTGTTATCCGCCACCGCCAGCAGTGGCCCGAATATCCAGATACAGACAGCCAGCACAAGCACCAACAGCAGCGACCAGGCCCAGGTACTGCACAGCAGCGCGATGAATTTTTTGAGCAGGGTTTTCATTGCATTTCTCATTTCAAGATCGGAGCTCAAGCGCTGCCAGATATGCTGACTGATAGGATTTGAGTACGACCTCACGCTGCTCGCCGAGTACCCAGGTAAATCCGCAATACAGCACAGCCAGGCTGATAACGGTGAACAGCACGACCAGCCATACCGGTACGACACGCAGCCGTTCAGAAGCCCTGGATGGTGCGCCCTGCCAGCGAGGTGAAAGCGTTCGGGACACGTCGCCTCTCACATGCCTTATCTGCCGATAAAGGCTGTCGCGGATGTCTTCCAGTTCATGGCCATTAAGGCGGTGCGAGCGGTATTTCCCCTCGAACCCGAGCGCCAGACACAGGTACATCAGCTCGAGCATGGGCAGATGCTTGAACGGATTGGCAGAAAGCTTTTCGAGGAGTTGAAAGAATTTTTCGCCGCCAAATGTCTCCTTGTGAAAACGGCTCAGCAGACTGATCTTCGACCAGTCACTCTTGCTGCCCCAGGGCGTGTTCAACACAGCTTCATCCACGACCGTACACAGCACATAGCGCGCAGCCAACAGCTGATCATTTTCTATAGCGTTTCGCCGGCCCACGGCCTCGAACAGCTTGATCTGGTCCGACAGCTGTACGTTCAGCAGTGCAATATCGCCAAAGCCTTCGGCTGCAGACAGCCTGGACACCTGAGCCAGCAGTTCGCTCGCGGCAGCAACCAGTGGATTGACATGGATACTGACCCGCTTTTCGGATACCTGCCGGGGGTTGTTGATCAACCGTTCCTGCAGACCTTCGAAAAGATTCGCATCGTGGGGACTCGTGAACATGTCATCACCCGGCCAGACATTGTCCCGGCCATAGGTAACGGCATGGTCTTCGCGACTGCTTTGCATATCCATCACCCTGCTCAATTTCTGATCGCCCAGAACTGCAACTCAAGCCCCGGAAATTCACCTGATACATGGAAAGCAAATCCCCCTGACTTATTAATTCCGCTTTGGTCCCGGTCATCGATATCGAGAATGAAATAGGCTTTTGCAGCGTGAAACGGTATTTGCCGCGGAGCCACAGGCAGCGGCCTGAGCCGCATACCCGGCAAGTGCAGACTCACCAGTTCGCGAATACTTTCCACAGAGCCTACTTTGAGGTGCGAAGGCAGTCGCCCACGCAGCTCTTCGGTATCGCAATCAGCACGAGCGGCAATGACAAATGAGGCATCCCCCAGCAACTCACGATCCACCCGAGGCGACACCAGAACGCCGTACTGTCTGGGCTGCAACTCAAGCTCCTGCGCGTGCTGCTCGATAACCATCGACAGCATTTGTCGAATGGCAAACATTAAACGTTTGAACGTTGCGCCCTGATCACTGTGCTGATAGCTGCCCTCCAGTCGAGGACGTCTGCTTTCATCGCCGAACGTCGACAACTCGCCAAAAAGAGACAACAGCGCCCGATACAGTTCTTCGGGGTGCACCTGCCGGGTATCGAGATAGTGTTGAAGTACCAACGCATTGCGGTTGATCAGTTGCAACATCATGAAATCGCCCGTCTCTGCACCACGCGCCTGGCCGTATGTACCGATGCGCTCGGCGATGATGTCGCCTCGATGCTGCAGCAGACCTACAACCTCCTTGAGGCACGACATCAAGTAGCGTGAACCACTGGCGCTGATGAAAGCCGGTGAAAAACCGGTGTCCAGCGTTATTGCCTTGTCAGGGCTGCAGATAAGAATATGACCCAACTTGAGCAGGGTGTAGGCGTGCTCTCCCCGAGGCTCTCCCACTAACAGACGAAATTCCGGGCGCGCGCAAAACACCGAAGTGGAACAGTCTGCTCCGGCGTTCGAATCCAGGACATCCGTTGCGTAGGCTGTAAAGCGTGCGATCACTTCCGCCTGTTCATGGCTGCGTGCCTCAATGCAATTGCCCGCCATTGTCGGCAGCGCTATGTACACCGGCATGTTTGAAGTGTTTGCAGGAATATCCAGCGCCAATGGACTGTTACGGTCGCGTATGTCGAACACGCTACCGTCCGGCAGGATGCCCGAGGCCTGAGCAAGTACGATCTGTCCCGAGCCCAAAAAGTGCGGATCAATTTCAAGGGCTGTGAACCCCCAGTTGTAGGCGCCCGCCAACTGAGTGCGAACCCGCAATTGATGGTCGTAGTAACGATCGTTATGTTGAAAGTGCTGCGGCCGCAGCAACATGCCTTCCTGCCAGATAACCTTGTGCGCGTTCATGTCGGATTTCCTGTGCCTGTCTGGCTATCTGCCCGTTGAAGGCCGGATTCACCCAGTACGAAAACGGCTCGATTCTGCTGTTTGGGGTGAACCTTGATCACGTGACGCCATTGGGTTTCCGGCAAATTTCGATAGGCAGCCAGTACACCGATGTAACGACTGCCTTGATCCAGTTTCAGCTTCAGTTCAATACTCTCGCCTGGACGAAGTTCAAACTCTTCGCTTGCAATCAGGTCTTGCCCGAGTGCCTGAGCAGTCCGTTGGTAAAGCGAAAAGAAATCCATATTCTCGAAGGTCACCGGACGCCTGAGTTCCAGGACCTTGAGAACAATCGGCGAGGGCCTGCCATTGACATCAGGGTTAAGCTGATTGTCTGCATCCAGTCGAATATCCATACGGGTTTGCGTTGAGTACGGTGAGAGAGCTGAACAACCGTTGAGCATGAGTAACAGCAGTAACAACAGTGACCGTTTGACTCGGCTAACGTGAAGAATCATTGAATTCAGCCCTGTAAATCCTGATGGAGGCAGCGATACAACCGAACGGCGGCTCATAACAGCTCACGCCCATAGAATGCGCTGACACGGGGGTGGGCAATGTCCAGGAGCCCCACACTCGATTCGGCTGCTACTTCGTTTCGGCTGGTGGGTTCTGGGCTGCCCAAAGCCCGGTATTGATCATCGCTGAACTTGAAATGGCCAGTGCACCCTCCAAGGCAAATCATCGCAGCGAGCATAAAAGGCGCAGAGCGCCGACAATGAACGTTCATTGGAAAAAGGTCCCAGATAATGAGTTAGGCAATCGTGGTGATTCAGCAGTTAATCAGGCCGTCCGTGAGCAGCACCGATCTTCAAATGCGCCAGGCGATAAAGCAGCGTGCGTCGTGACACCCCGAGAGTGCGTGCTGCACGACTCCGGTTGCCGTTACAATCGCGCAAACACTCAAGCAGTACGTCGCGTTCGAACTGTTCGATGCGCTCACGTAGCGAAAGGCAAGTCGGATTGCTTATCGGGTTGGCGGGGATGGGAAAGTGTTCCGGTTTCAACTCACCGTCTTCGCATAACAACACTGCCCGCTCGACGAACCCCTTCAACTGTCGAACGTTGCCCGGAAAGGCGTATCCCGATAAAGCAGTCACGGCAGCCCGCGACCATTGCAACGGATCTCGTTGTGAGTGCTGGCATGCCTTATCGGAAAAATGCCGGGCCAATATTTCTATATCACCCACGCGTTGACGTAACGGAGGAAGCTCAATGGGAAACTGTGCCAGACGGTAGTAAAGGTCTTCACGAAAACGCCCTTCTGCAATGAGCGTTGGCAAATCGCGATGAGTAGCGGCAATGATTCGCACATCGACCTTGCGAACCTTGTTGGCGCCCAGCGGCCGAATCTCTCCTTCCTGTAACACTCGCAGTAGCTTTGCTTGCAGCAGCATCGGCATATCGCCAATTTCGTCGAGTAGAAGCGTGCCTCCATGAGCAACATCGAACAGGCCAGGTCGATCACGATCAGCGCCGGTAAACGCCCCTTTGCAATAGCCAAACAGCTCGCTTTCCAGAAGAGCTTCGGGAAACGCAGCGCAATTCTGTACAACAAATGCGTTGGAACGGCGAGGTCCGTACTCGTGGATAGCACGAGACACGACCTCCTTGCCCGTTCCGGTCTCGCCAGTAAGCAATACAGTGCAGGTGCTGTCGAGAATCTTGCCCAGAAGATGGGTTGTTCGGCCCAGGGCAGCGCTACGTCCTGTAAGCCCATAGTTATTCGAATTCACAGACAACTCCGCCTGAGCTGTCCAGCGTCGCATGAACCCTGCACAAGGCTTTACCGCTGCTCATGGCGCTGAGCAAACGGTCCGCTATCAAAGGGGTCAGGGAGGACTCGAGTAACTGATCGATCAGTCGGGCGCCGCTGTGGCTTTGTGTGCAATGCTCCAGTAGATGACAAACCAGACTCTGCGAGTAGCTGAAGGTGAGGCCACGGGATTCAAGTCTCTCTCCAAGGCGACTCAGCTTTAGTTCGACCAGTTCACGAAGCGCTACACCCGTGATGGGGTAGTAAGGCACAACGCGCATTCTGGCCAGCAATGCCGATTTGAAATGTGCGCTGAGTAATGGCTCTAGGTGAATCGCCAGCTGTTTGGCATCAGGGAGTGTGCTCTCGTGGCAGTTGGCATGGATCACCTCGGCGCCGAGGTTGGAGGTCATCAGAATGAGTGTGTTGCGAAAATTGATTTCCCGGCCCTCTCCGTCGTTGGCTACGCCTTTATCGAAGATCTGATAGAACAGATTCAGTACATCCGGGTCCGCCTTCTCCACCTCATCAAGCAGAATCACCGAGTAAGGCTTCTGTCGAACAGCGTCAGTCAACATGCCTCCCTCGCCATAACCGACGTAGCCCGGCGGTGCGCCGATCAAACGGGAAACGGTATGTTTTTCCTGAAACTCGGACATGTTGATCGTCGTGAGAAAACGCTCGCCGCCATACAGCAGGTCAGCCAGAACAATAGCTGTTTCGGTCTTGCCGACGCCGCTGGGCCCTACCAGAAGAAATACTCCGGTTGGGGCACCGGGTGTATTCAAACCGGCAGCCGATGCCCTCACCGATTTCTCGATGGTCTGCATCGCCTGCTCCTGGCCCCTGATGCGCAAACGTAGTTCTGAAGAGAAACGGTCAATCCGTTCACTGTGTTCCTGAGCCAATCGCGACACCGGAATTCCAGTCCAGGCACTCACCACTTCTGCGATCAGTCTGGGGCACACTTCAAAGCTCACCAGACGCTCATTCACTTGCGTATCGATCAGGGCCTGTCGGACCTCAGTCAACTCGGACTCCAGCGCCTGCGTGTATTGAGAGTCGCTACCCTCGCCTGCCTGCTGTACTTTTCGGTCGGCCAGTTGACTGCGCAGATCAATGAGCCGCTTGACGGCTGCGAGTTGATCAACCCACCTGCGCTCAAGCGCATCCGCGTCGCTCTGCATTAGTGACAGGTCAGAAACCAGCGTATTCAGCAAGCTTTCATCAACCGACAACCCGGCATTGGCATCACGCTGTATTGCCTCGAAATGCCTTCGTTGCCGAGCAAGTTCACCTCGCAGATGCTCAAGACGTTCAGGCACGGCAACCAGACCGATTCGCACACGAGCACACGCTGTATCGAGCAGGTCAACTGCCTTATCCGGCAACTGACGCCCGGAAAGGTAGCGGGCCGAAAGCCGGGCAGCGGCAACCACAGCGTCATCGCGCAGATAGACGCCATGACTGCGTTCATATAACGGCGCGAGCCCACGCAGAATGGTGATGGCCTGCTCCACCGTGGGTTCCATTACGCGGACCGGTTGAAAGCGACGTGCAAGCGCCGGATCCTTTTCGAAATATTGTCTGTATTCGGCCCACGTTGTCGCTGCAATGGTACGCAGCTCCCCGCGTGCCAGCGCAGGCTTCAACAGGTTGGCCGCATCCGACCCTCCGGCCTGAACACCGGCCCCGATGAGCGTGTGGGCTTCGTCAATGAACAGAATGACAGGCCTGAGTGAAGACTGGACTTCCTCAATGACCCCCTTCAAACGACGCTCGAACTCACCCTTGATACTGGCGCCCGCCTGGAGCAACCCCATATCCAGCGACAGTAGCTCGACATTCTTCAACAGATCAGGCACTTCACCATGAACGATCCGCAGCGCCAGTCCCTCGACAACT
Organism: Pseudomonas savastanoi; assembly: GCF_020917325.1. NCBI lineage: Bacteria > Pseudomonadati > Pseudomonadota > Gammaproteobacteria > Pseudomonadales > Pseudomonadaceae > Pseudomonas > Pseudomonas savastanoi. The sequence goes on along the minus strand of NZ_CP076652.1, from coordinate 2,554,170 downwards.
GCGGTTTTGCCGACACCCGCCTCGCCCACCACAATCGGATTGTTCTTGCGTCGACGAGCCAGTATGTCGACCATCTGGCGCAAGCAGTCATCACGACATAGTACGGGATCCAGCAAACCCTCTCGGGCCTGCTGCGTCAGGTTATGAGTGAAACGTGCAAGTAGCGATTCACTTTGATTCAGGGCTGGCTTTGCTACGTCCGGTGATTGCTGGGCAAGGGCGTAATCGCGAAAGCGTTCAATGTTGATCCTGCCCAATAACGGCTGGTATGGACGGTCCGCATAGCGCGAAGGATTGCGCAGCAAGGCAAGAATCAACGCAGCCTGGTCAATGAGGCTTTCGCCCAAATCCAGATTGGAAATCAACAGTGCGTCTTGAAGCCACTGAACAAGCTCGGCAGAGAATACCGGGTTACGGATTGCACTTTGCTCGATCGGCTGGCGAAGGAAGCCTGCAAATTCGTCAGCTGCAACATCGGCCTCCAGCAGCGCACGCGCAAGCATTCCATCAGGCCGTTCCAGCAGGGCAACCAGCAGATCCTCAACCGAAATTTTACTACTGCCTCTGGAAACACAACGTTCGGCGGCCCCCTCAAGCTCGCTGCGTGTAGGGGCATCAAGGGCTCTGACGAGCTGCTGCAGGTCTACATCGATCATGAATAGTCCTTATTAGTCGGTCTGTTGAACGTCACAAGCCCTTGGGCATGCTCGCGCCCGAGCCAACTGGTCCAACCCAGGTGGCAGGTGTTCGATTGGCCAATGCGCAGATCCCTGATATCCGAATTAAGAAGCTCGAGACAAACGTCGTAATCCAGTGGATCGCGCAACGTGAACCGCACAAGTGCGCCCAACGGTTGGTAGCTCCGGCCGGCGGGTAGAAATTCGTGGAAGCGCTCCCAATCAAGCTGTTTTATATGAATGCGAAACTTGCCACTCCGATCTGGAACACGAACACCCAGCACCATATTCCGCCCTGGCTCGTTGTTGGCTTTGCCAAGGCAATTGAGCTCAGCACGACTGATCTCAACCGTTCGCTCGACACATTGTTCGATGAACATCCGGGCATGCTTGAAGTAGTAACGAAGCACCGACTCGATCAACGCGGCAGAATGAGCACGCAGACTCAAGAGCCCCAGATAGGGCAACAGCCGCTTCCAGTTCAACTCGGTTGTTTCTCGAATGCGCGCGCCATGTAAACCGATCAATGCAAAGAGATGTTCGGAAAAAGGATCGGTTGCGCCACTGGCAAACACCGCGTGATAGCGGTACTTGCGCCAGACAGGCAACATCAGTTTTTGCAGGCGATGATTAAAAATATCCAGGAAATCCCGAGTGGCATTAGGCTTGTCCCGTTCCCCCAACGCCTGCTCGGCATAGAAAGCCGGCAGCGGTGAACCGGACCCGACCAGGCTCATCACGTTGAGGTACAACCGGACATACAGGTCAGTGTGCTCATGAAAAAAATCCAGACGTTCTATGTCGCTACAGGGAAATCCAAGACTGGGATTTGCCCTTAATTCAAGAAAAGCATGCAGTTGCTCATCATCGGCATCCGGGTGAACTTCACGTAAAACCCCGAGGATCAAAGGTATCGCCTGATACACGGAATATTCCCGTATATGCTGGCTGAGCGTAGTCAGAGCAGCGGCTGCTGCCCCATGCGTGGCGTCCATTCGTAACCACCTCCCTGAGCGGTTTTTACATGCAGTTCATGGAAAGAATTCAAACTGGCATAAAGCGCAAAGAATTCGTTTAGGACTGACGCAAACAGAAACAGACTGGCTTCGTCTGCAAGCGCGCCAGGGGCAATGAGCAGCTCGGTTTTAATGCCTCGCACCGGCCGGCCATCATGCAAGCGATCAACGTGCTGGTGACGTATCGATTTCAGCCCACTTAACAAATGCTGACTGACCTTCTCCGCTTGCTTGTCGTAATAACGCGGCAAGTCGTAGGTCTCGATAATGACCTTTAAAGCTTCGATACTTGCCAGAGACAGATAATTCAGCGACATGTTACTAATGACGCGCCATAGAAAGTCACGTCCAATCGGCGGCGCATAGCTTTTAGTTGCTGGTGTAATATTTCTGAACCGCAGGAAGTCTGGAGTGCCTTCGCACGGCTTGCATATCCCGCCGGCCCTGATCTGCTGTGGAAGATTATGGTTGGTGCAGGTCAATCCAATCGAGATCGTTTCGTTGTCTCGGTCGCCACGCGTATCGAAACTCAGGTAAGTATCCAGCCCTCCATGCGCTACGGAGTCACGATGACGCACGCTGTAATAAGGGGCGTTGCTCTGCACATCGACGGCCGGATCATGTTCGAAGGACTCAAAGGGCACATAGTTCTGATATCCCCTGCCTCCTGGCTGACATCCGGTGACGCTATCAACCGAGTAAACCCCGCACTTGCCATGACCGTAGTGCGCAGGAATCAGCAGATACTCATCCTGTCGTGCGTCGGCCAAAATGGGGAGTGCATCCTGTTTGAACAAGTTGACCACGGGTGTGCAATATAATTTTATATGTTCAACCTTCGGCCGAAGGTGCAGCATATCCTCGCCATGCATTTCAAAGATTAGCTGAAAGCCACGAGCAACTTTCAATAGATCTTCACCCACTGATGTGATGATCTGAAGACCGCCAATATCAGAAAAAAGGAATTTTTCCGGAAAGCAAAAGTACTCTTGCAGGTAGCGATAACCGCGAAAAGTGTTCAGCGGATAAGGGATCAATGACTCATCTTCCGCAAAACCCACTGGCCGTACTTGATCTGCAGAAATGCTCAGTTCATGTGATTTGCCATCCCCATTCAGAAGCGGCTTGCCCTGTTCATCCAACAGTAATAACTTAACGCTTTTCAGTTTGCGCATGAGGCCAAGATACAGCGCTTGGCTAATAGCGCGATCGCCTGCAAAGTGCAGGCGTAGCCTATTCAGCTCCAGCGCCCCCAGGTGCCCGTCACCTGTCATCTCCAGAGACAACGTCAATGTCGCCGCCTCCGCGCTGGCCGAGTAGGAAACATTTGCCAACTTCAGTGGAAGAATATCGGTTGGAAAACAGGTACGAAATTGACAGACCTGCCCCTTCACGGGCTCACTTTCTACCGGGGTATCGCGCTCGACCCTTATACCAGGTCCTACAGCCATCAACGGATCGAACTGCAACATGCTCACTGCCGGCATCGGTCGCATATAATTGGGCCATAACAATTGCATAAGCGAATGAGTCAACTCAGGCAGATCATCATCGAGTTTTTGACGCAAACGACCCGTCAGGAAAGCAAACCCTTCAAGCAACCGTTCAACGTCGGGATCCTGACCTGCCTGACCCAAAAAAGAAGCCAATGCCGGATTGCGATCAGAAAACTGCCGGCCCGACTGGCGCAGGGCCATCAGTTCCTCTTGATAGTAATGGTTAAATGACAATGCTCACCCGCCGGATCTTGTTTTATGAATGAATAACGAAGTTTAGGTAAAGAAACAGAAAGCAACTGATTCGCGAGAATCACTTGGCATACTCAACTCACCCTCACCTTCCCGAATTCGCTGACAGTTGCGGAAAACCGAACAGCCTTTTTAATGCCGTCAGCTTTTAAAGTTGCGTCAATAAAAAATTGCAGTGTCAGCCTATTTTCCGAGTGCCCTTCAGACATAACGTAAACCTCTGACAAGCGTGGCTCATAGAGCCTGACAGCTTTCTCGATTGCCACTCGGGACTGCCTCAATATATCGTGAGCGCTCATGCTCATGTCATTCAAGTCAGGCAAGCCATAATCAGGTAGCATTTTCACGCTTCCTGCACGAGCGCCAAGCATGTTCGACAAATGTGTCGCTATCGATGCCGTTAACTGTTCTTCCTCAGAAAAGCCTGGCGGCTGTAACCTCACTTCGGCAAGGCGTTCAAAAAGACTACCGAGGCCTCTCATGGCATTACCTATTCCTTTTCCATTTTCCCGACCAGCGACAGAGTAAAATCAGCACCCATATATTTGAAATGAGGACGGATATTCAAACTGACACGGTACCAGCCAGGATCACCTTCAACGTCGCTAACAATAATTTGCGCTGAGCGTAACGGGCGTCTTCCTCGCACTTCCGCGCTCGGGTTTTCCTGATCTGCAATGTACTGGCGAATCCATTTATTAAGTTGACTCTCCAGATCCGCTCGCTCTTTCCAGGACCCGATCTGCTCTCGCTGCAACACCTTGAGGTAGTGCGCGAGGCGGTTGACAATCATCATATAGGGCAGCTGGGTCCCCAGCCTGTAATTAAGCTCGGCTATTTTGCCTTCCGAATGGTTGCCAAAGAACTTGGGCTTTTGCACCGAACTTGCGGAAAAGAACGCGGCGTTATCGCTTCCTTTGCGCATGGTCAGCGCGATAAACCCCTCTTCTGCGAGTTCATACTCTCGGCGATCAGAGACCAGGACCTCCGTCGGAATCTTTGTCTCGATTTCACCCATGCTGTGGAATCGGTGCAAGGGAAGGTCTTCCACCGCACCACCACTCAGTGGCCCGATGATGTTGGGACACCAACGAAATTTGGCAAAACTGTCTGTCAGCTTCGTCGCAAATGCATAGGCCGTATTTCCCCATAGATAGTGCTCGTGGCTATTCGCAACGTTTTCCTTGTAGGCAAACGTTTTTACCGGGTTTTCCTCTGGCTCGTAAGGACTGCGCAGCAGGAAACGCGGCACGGTCAAGGCAAGATACCGAGCGTCTTCTTGCTGCCGGAAGCTCTGCCATTTGGCGAACTGCGGCCCTTCGAAATGATCGCTCAGATCCTTGAGGTCAGGCAGACCGGTGAACTGCTCAAGCCCGAAAAAATTGGCACCCGCAGCAGCGATGAAAGGTGCATGCGCCATACAGGCAACGCTTGAAACGTATTGCATGGTTTTGACATCAGGGGCGCTTGGCGAGAAGAAATAATTGGCGATGATTGCGCCAACGGGATTACCGCCAAACTGGCCGTACTCAGCGGTGTAGACGTGTTTATAGAGGCCTGACTGAACCACTTCAGGTGAATCTTCGAAATCCTCTAGAAGATCCTGTTTGGAAACGCTTAATAACTCGATTTTTATATTTTCACGAAAATCGGTTCGATCAATCAGTAACTGCAACCCACGCCATGAAGCTTCCAACGCCTGAAATTCTACATGATGGATGATCTCGTCCATCTGGCGACTCAGCTTGACGTCAATCTCGGTAATCATCCGATCAACCAGCGCTTTTTTGACAGGCTCGTTGTTATTACGCGGCTTCAGCAACTCTTCGATAAATGCTGCCACCCCTCGTTTGGCAATGCCATAGGCGTCGTCACAAGGCTCTAATCGGGTATGCGCAATAATCTGATCGAGAATTCCATGGTGAAGCTCATTTGCGTCGCGCTGCGGTATGGCTTTTGTGTTCATATATTAATTCCTGACAATAAATCCGACATTACCGTTGCGACGCGACATCCAGGCCAAGCTCATCCAGCACGTTCTTACGCGATGTTTCATCCGTAATGACATGCTCGATGGCCTTGCGAAAAGAAGGCATGTTCCCCAGCGGCCCCTTGAGCGCCATTAGGGCGTTGCGGAGCTCCATCAGCTTTTTAAGCTCCGGAATCTGTTCGACGAGACTGGCAGGGTTGAAGTCTTTCATCGAAGAGACCTTGATGCTGACAGTCAGCTCGTCAGCCCCGCTATCACACTGCAAGCGGTCAGGCACATTCAGTACCAGTTCAAGCTCCTGTTTCGCCAATACATCATCGAAATTATTCTTGTCGATACTGATTGATTTACGCTCTTCAAGCTTTCGCTCGTCCGCGCGTTGTATGAAATCGCCAAGAACCAGCAACTTCAGCGGCAGCTCTATTTCTTCCTGCGCGTCACCAACAGCAGGCTTGAACGTCACGTTAATCCTTTCTTTGGGCGCTACAGAGCCTTCTCTGGCCATTTTATTTCCCCTCAATTCATTCAACTGTACATTAGCTATCAATAAATCGTTCAAGGTCGTAATGACACAGCCTCTGGTAAATTACTTCTTTGCGCGCTGCTGCCTTATCGTTCAGAGCAATTCGCTCATAACAGCTATATAACAAGCGCGATACATCCAGGAAGACCGTGGGTTCCCATACCGGCAAGCGTGCTATTTTAAGTTCTTGATCAAGGTACTCAAGTTGAACCTTCGCCAACTCGTATTTTTTTGCATCTATACAGAGACGTGCGATGCATAGTTTGCAGAAAAATCGCTCTCGCCCACCCTCTACGCCGTTCAAATGATCATTCACCAATCGCACAGCGGCCTTAAGCCCTTTTTTCTGCAAAACAGGCAGGACGTCTTGGTACAACGAACTTTGTTCTGACACGTCATTCTGACGTTCGCTGCTATGTGCGTTACTGACATGGACCTCGGGAAGCAGAATATAAGCGGCGATCCACTGTAACGTCTCCACGTCTGCAAACGGCACACCATCGTGAAAGCGAAGTTCAACAAGGTCTGGAACGCGATTTAAAAGCAAAGCAAATTGAACCTCCACCTCGCGCATTGCCGCTTCGCCACCTAAAGCTTTCAGACAGCTCCAGACCATTCGCTGACCATCAAACCAAAAAGGCGAGCCTGCAAGACTTGCTTCAATATCTACAATAAGGTCTGCGTAAAGACCCTGTTCGAATCGCTCTTGGTAATTACTCAGCTTGTCAGCCGGCAATCTCCTTAACTGCGTTATTTTCTCACTGTTTCTCTCAGGAAGACTGTCCACCGCGTACCAGACCTGCGAGCGACCAAGGCGAAAAGCCCGTGGGTCTGTAGTTTTTTGCTTGAGCCACCATCTGCAAAGGCTGCGTACGGTACTCTCTTGCAGACTTAAAGTTCGCTGAGCATCTCTCTCGTTGTCAATGTCGGAGTCACTTGAAAATAACTGAACCGCAGCCTGCTTGACGCGCTCCACCACCTTGACAGGCTCTTTCTCAACCTGCTCAGCGCGCAGAATCATACGGGCGAGCCGTCTTCTCAACGGCAGCAACAACGGGGCATCACTTCCCAGATACAGATTGAATATTTCATCCAATCCATCAAGCTGTCTGAGCAGTTGCTGGAATTCAGGAAGCTGGTGAGTAATGGAAATATCTTCTCCCAGTGCCTTTTCAAGTTTTAGCAAGAGCCATTGCATGCTCGCCGAACGTGTTCGTAACTTTCTGGGATGAAAAAGCAGCCAATGCTCCTTGCACAAATAATGAATCAATCCCAGGCCCGCAGATAACCCAATAACAGACTCGCATTCATATAGAGCCCAAGCCAGCCAGCTGGCGACGCGTAAGTCTTTGGAGTGGTTTGAAAGAATATGTTCACAGCCCTCTCTGATCCGCAGCCAGTCTACGTTCACCTCCCCGAAAATAGCCTGCGCACCGCCCAACTCACGCTCCAGGACTTCAAATGCCGTAGAAAAACGAATGTCTTCGCCTGCGTAATCGCCCGTCGCGACAGGGTGCCGAGCCAGATCCAGATATAGAATGGAGAGCTTGTCTTTACTGGCCACTGCTCACACCCCCACATAGCGTGCACTTCATTGTGAAAAACTTTTCCAGCCACTCATAAAACCAGGCAGACTTTATCGCCATAAAAACCAGCAAGCAAGGAGACACCCGAAAGATATTAAACTTTCGGAAAATTCTTACACCCGAGCAGAGCAAATATGTAGGAAGCAATTAATTTATGTACCAAAATATTTATAGCTTTAATCATCCATTGACCGGATACGCTGCCACATGCCTATCAGAACTCACAGATGTATTCGATCTAAAATTCACCGAAAGGGACTACTGAACGGCCAACAACCTTGTCAGGAGAACGTGCGAAAAATGTGACCCTCCACACAGAAAGACCAGATATGAAAATATTAATATTTTTAGATGGCCGCTTGGAAAACTGCGCAAAAAAATGATAACGGTGCGCAAAAGCTTGCACAATTTACTTGAAGAAAACTCACTACAAGCGTCTTCTGCATATCCTGTAAATGGCCAAACCAGCTGACATTACTGACTTAAGAGATACCTGGCACGTAACTTGTTATAGCAATGCTTCGATCTCCAAGCCGATTCGCTTGTGAGGCGCCATCGACTGCAAGGAAGGACGTTAATGCCTACACCCGCCTATATGACTGTCATAGACGCCAATCAAAAAACGCTGACAGCTGGAGCTTTCACAGCAGACTCTGTCGGCAACGTCTATCAGGAAGGCCATGAAGATGAAGCGATAATCCAGGCATTCAGCCATAACATTATTACACCCTGTGATACGCAGTCAGGTCAGCCTGCTGGCCAACGCATTCATGGGCCTGCTTGTGTCACAAAAATTTTTGACAAAACCTCGCCATTGCTTCTGGAGGCCCTTTGTTCGGGCTCAACACTGAGCAAAGTCGAAATCAAGTGGTACCGGACGTCTATCGATGGCAAGCAGGAACACTATTACACCACCACCCTTGAGGATGCGGTCATCGTCAACATCAAGTCTTACATGCACAACTGCCAGGATCCAAAGAACTCGCACTTTGGACACCTCGAGGACGTTCAATTCAGCTATCGCAAAATAACCTGGGATCACGTAAAGGCCACTACTACCGGATCTGATGACTGGAGAAGTCCAAAGTCGGCTTAACTCCACTGCCCCGTCGGTCCGACAGGATCGGCGGGGTTTTCATAAACCGGCTAGGCACGGTGGTCCATATGACGCTGAACCCCGCTGATCGACCTTACTTCAGCCTGAGCGTCGACGGCTTTGAGCATGACTTTCAAATCCTTTCATTTACCGGCCATGAGGCCATCAACAAGCCCTTCTGCTTTACGCTTGAGCTGGTCAGCGAGCGCATGTCGCTCGACCTTGAAGATCTGCTGAATCGTCCTGCATTTCTGCAGTTCGCGCCAGATGCTGGCGGCATTCATGGCTTGATTGATCAGGTATCCCAAGGCGACTCCGGCACACGCCTCACGCACTACTCGATCACCCTGCGCCCGCATCTGGCCCGGCTCAGGCATCGCACCAATCAGCGTATTTTCCAGAATCGCACCGTGCGGCAGATCATTGCGCAGGTACTGAAAGAACATCACCTGCTGACCAATGACTACCGCTTCAAACTCGGCACCACATACGCCAAACGGGAATACTGCGTGCAGTACAACGAGTCGGATCTGCATTTCGTCCAGAGACTGTGCGAAGAGGAAGGTCTGCACTATCACTTCGAACACAGCCCCACAGCGCACCAACTGGTGTTTGGCGATAACCAGATGGTGTTTCCTAAACTCGATTCGGTGATCTATCGCCGGGACAATGGCCTGGTGGCCGATAAGCCGGTCATAAAGCGTTTCAAGCTGCGCCTGGAAACCCGCGTCAACCGCACCACTCGACGCGATTACCACTTTGAAAAACCCCTTCTGAAGATGGAAGGTTCGGCGGATATCACTACGCAGCCTGATCTTGAGGACTATGACTACCCCGGCGGTTTCACCCACCGTGATCAGGGTCTGCAACGGGCGAATCGAGCCCTTGAACGCCACCGCCATGATTACCGGCTGGGCGAAGGTCAAAGCGATCAGCCTCGCTTGGTCAGCGGTCATTTTCTGCCATTGGATGGACACCCCAACGAGGACTGGAATGATCGGTGGTTGCTCACTGAGGTGCGTCACGAGGGTCGCCAGCCTCAGGTTCTTGAAGAGTCCGCACATAAAATTCAGAGCCCTGACAACTTTCAACAGGGCTATCGCAATACCTTTTTCGCTACTACCTGGCAGGCCTTGTATCGCCCGCCTCTGCACCATCCCAAACCGAGAATATTCGGCAGTCAGACTGCAGTGGTTACTGGCCCGAAAGATCAGGAAATTCACTGCGACCGGCATGGCCGGGTCAAGGTGCAGTTTCATTGGGATCGTGAAGGCAGCGGCGATGACAAGAGCAGTTGCTGGGTGCGCGTGTCGTCCAGTTGGGCTGGTAATCGCTACGGTGGCATGACCATTCCGCGGGTCGGCATGGAAGTGCTGGTGACGTTTCTGGAGGGCGACCCTGACCAGCCATTGATCAGCGGTTGCCTGTACCACGCCGAACACATCCCGCCCTACGACTTGCCTGCGCATCAGACGCGCAGCGTGTTCAGAACTCTGAGCAGCCCCGGCGGCAATGGCTCCAACGAACTACGCATCGAAGACCGGGCTGGTCAGGAGCATATCTACATCCATGCACAGCGCGACTGGGACCAAAACATCGAGCACGAGCAGAAAATAAGAGTTGGTCATGAGCGACACGACCGGGTCGAGGGCAACAGCTACAGCGAGTTCAAGGCTGAGGAGCATTGCACTGTCGATGGCAACCGGCTGACCGAAGTCAAAGCGGACGATCACCTGACGGTGGGTGGAACACAGCACATCAGGGTAGTTGATGGGTTACTGGCACACGCCGGGCAGGAAATTCATCTCAAGGCCGGTAACAAGCTGATCATCGAAGCAGGGCTGGAGATCACCTTCAAAGCCGGTGGCTCCTTTATCAAAATCGATGCCGGCGGCGTGACGGTCAACGGCTCGCAGGTGAAGCTCAACTCAGGAGGCAGTCCTGGGAAAGGCTCGGAGGCGGCCCCGATCTTGCCAGATTTGGCAGTAAAGCCAGATGGGGGCGATTCAGGTGAAATGCTGGTTCCCGCACAGACACAGGCGATAAAACGCACGCCATTTTGTGAGGAATGCGCACAAGCAGCCGAGAAGGCAAACAAATGAATCATGCCAATTATCTGTTGGTTGATGGCATGTTGCGGTCTGGGGCCGTAAAGCAGCTTTATCGGCGTGACGAGCATCTTGAGATCGTTCCGCTGTATCTGGGCACACGTTGGGCTGGAGTCATGGATCTAGGGCCGATACTTGTACACGCACCTTATCCATCCAGACTGATAGAAGAGTGGCACCAACATCCTGAACAGCGGGCCGACGGCTGCATTTTTTTCAGCGATGCGCCTTTGAAAATCGTCTCGGCGCATTTGCAGCAGTTTCTGAACCCGGTCGATTACCTGGGTAACTCAAGTCTGCTGCGTTTTGCAGATCCGCTGGTGATGCATTACTGGCTATCCAGCTACGGAGCTGAACAGTTAAGCCCGACGCTCGGGCCTATAGATCAACTGTGGGTCCAATCCCCTTTACGCAGTTGGCAGCGTAGTCTCGGCTCAACCATCACCACATTTGTTAATCAACGTCCGCAACAAACCTCTCAGCAGGGCTTCACTCTGCTGTGCGATCCGCAGTTGAAAGCCTTTGAAAGCTGTTATCGATGGCTGTTCGAAGAACGCATTCATGACTGGGTCAAGGCTCACGATCCGCAAGCCTTCGTGAAGCAAAGTGATGATCAGATCGAAAGCTGGCTGAATCAAGCTTTGGACAGCGGGCTCGCGTGGGGACTTATCAGTGAATACGCATTAGCGACATGGGCCGACATCTGCCACAACTGGGGTCTGGATTTCATCAACTCGCCACAAGGTCACTACACCTCCTGGCAGACTTTATACCCCGAGCATCAGCACCTGGCCCCGGAACTGCGCATAGCCGCGCTTGATGAACACCGTCAAAAAGTCCGTAACGACAGGGATGCCCCGCATGACCGATAAACACGGCACACACCAGCAACGACGCGCCGCACTGTTCCCCAAGACTCCGGCGACGGCCATCAGCCTTTGCCCGTTCAGAGGACCGAACGTCGCCATCGTGCCAGTGCGCTACGCGCTGGATAGATCCCGCTACGACGTCACGCCGGAGCAACTGAAGCCGTTGCCGAAACAGGGCAAATGGGCGCTGATGCCGACACTGACAACACGCAGCTACACCCTTCGCCAGCTGTACGACGGCTACGTCTATGTGTTCGACGAAACCGCCGGGACGCTGCATGAATATGTCGTTTCAGCAAACAACGGCCATCTGAGCCGCATCGTCTGGACGGACGCGCAGATCGGCAGTGACCAGCGAAGCGGCACCAGTGATGGCGAGCCCTTTCTGCTCTACCCGAGACGTAACACACTGCACATCGCCTTTTCCCCGCAGCAATGGACGTGGCGAATTTGCGAGCACATGCGTTCCAGCGCCCCAAGCCGCGCGCTGTGGATGAAAGCGCTGGATCTGGCCAGCTACTGCATCACCATGGCCGAGCCGGACACTCTGCCGTTGAACCGTATCGCCGAGGCGGTGGCGGACATCGACAAGGGCCATGCCATTGACGACGGCCGTTTCGCTGACTCGGCAATACCCACTGCTCGCCCGCTGTCGGAAGACACCGAAACACGCCCGTTATGGGCACCGCTGGGTGCTGATGTTTTTTGGCAAGGCAGCGTCGACGATCAGGACAGTTCCCTGCTCATCGCCCTTGATGACCCACTGGCCGTTTTCAATGATCTGGGCATGCAACTGGCCGCTGATCAGGCGGCTTTTCGCGACTGGCAAGCCAGGCACGAACACAAAATCCAGATCGCCCAGACTGTCTCCGGACTGTGTGGTGCCGAGAGCGACCCGCAAAAACTACCAGCGTCGGTGCGCGGCAATGCGGCTCGCACGCACCAGTACCTGAGCGAGGTCGAAGCGTACTTCGAGCAATGCATCCTTGAAGAAGCACAGATCAGCAGCAGCAACGTTCCCGGAGATTTTCTGCTGCTGCCGGACATGTTCAAGAGCCTGGACATGCGCAAATCGATCGAAGCACGTTACGGCAGCGTCCCTACCGAAGAGGCCGCACAGACCTGGAAAGATCGCCACAAATGGCGGCGCGAAGTCGATCTGGCCAGCGCGCGCCAGTATCTTCAACAGCATCTGCCAAGCGGAGACGCACTGCTGCAACAGGTACGTGACACTCAACGCGATTTTCAGCTCTGGGCAACACATATCGGCACAGCCCCGTTCAAACTGTTTATCGATACCACCCGCCCGACACAGCTGCTGTACCTGCAAACGATCATGCTCAACCTGCAGATCATTTACGCCCAGGACAGCGCAGCCACCACCTGGCTGGCCGAGCAGGAAGCAAACGCAAGCACGCTGTTTGGTACCTTGCGCTACGGCTTCTCACCCGCGCTCAAACAGGCGTTGCACCAAGAGGCCGACGCGCTGTTGAACGGCCTCGGCGACGTCACCAACCTCGCCACACGCATTGGCGAACTCAATGGCGCCCTCAATCACAAAGGCTTTGCCGACAAGCCGTGGATGAAGGCGCTGAAGCAACCTGTTCAAGGTACCTTCAAGGCTCTCGGCGAACTGGCCAGCGGCGCAGGCAAGGCAACGCTCGAGAGTATCCTGCTGGCCTGGGTACCCATCGACAGCCGCATGGCTCTGGGCAAACAGCAGAACATCGTCGCATTGCTTCGCACCCTGTTGATCGGCCAGATTTTGCTTGATTCGAAGGCGCGTATTGCAGTCGACCAACAGGTATTCACCAAGCTCAAACAGTGGATACGCGAGTGGCAGGTCCTCAACAAGCAGATCAGCGATACCCGTCGCCGGTGGCTATATCCGAATGCCTACAACACACGCCAAAGCACCGCTCGCAACCTGCACGCCCATAAACAGAAACTGCGCGTCCACGAACTGAGCATCCCCGCCCTGCTCGACTATCAGAACAACCAATACGCAAAGCAGTTGCAGGACGAGATTCGCCTGCACTTCCAGTCCGGCAAAACCATGGCGAAAGACTGGCTGACCACCGCCAAGCGCTGGATCGATGGGCTGGGAGGAATTGCCGGGGCAATCACTTGGGGCGTGATCATGCTCAACTTCATCAATACCGCGCTCACTTACCGGGACCTTACTCGGGATGGAGACTTCAGTGCCAAGGATATTGGCAAGGTTACCTATGGACTGGGGTACAGCTTCAATCTGTTGATGGCGGTGTTTGTTGAAGCGCCGTGGAGCGTGATCAGGGATGCGAAACCGGTGCTGATTGACGGCAAGAATGTGGCAATTCTGGACAGGTCCAGTGCGTATTGGAAAGCCAAGGGAAATGTAACCTGGGGTGATGCGATACGTGGGTTCAGGGTTTCGATGGTGGCGATGGGTGGGTTTGGGGTAGCGGCAGCTACGCTTGAACTATTTGATATCACAGATGATTTTTACGCAGCTAAAACATCAGAGGAGGAATATGGACTTCGTATAAAGTGGTCTTCTGCATTACTGATGGGATTAGGTTCTGCAGCGCAGTTATTTGCAGGAACTTTTCCTGCTAGCGCTTTTACGATTATCGCGATGAATCCATGGTTCAGCGTAGCCCTGCTGGCAACTGGCTTAATTTATCTCATCGCTACGATGGCCCTGAATTATTTCAAGCAAGACAGTGTCGGCTGGTGGCTACGCAAGTGCTGTTGGTCCAGAACCCTAAACTATCGCTACGCTGAGACTGCGGAAGGTGAGCAGGAAGAAGTGCGCGCATTGATGGAAATTCAATTATCTCCGCAGGTTCATGTAAAAAGCACCGTGCATTATGAAAATCGTTATCTTGGCAAAGGCGACCACTACAGCGTAGCGGTACAAAATGGCGCTGGAGTACAAGTGTGCTTGCCCAATCTGGTGCGCGGGCAGCCCGTGCATTTCAATGTCATTAGCAGCAAGCGACCATGGGGAGTGCTACCGGTAGAAAAAATAGACGACCCTCTGCATGAAGCTTTTCTGGCCCACGGGCAATTCAGGAAGGCCGAACAGTTCGGAACGCTAACCAACAAGCCTGCTGGCAAGGCGAGTGAAGACTTCACCTACCCGTTGATGCCGCCCGAAAACGAAGACCTCATCTGGGAAACCTGGGTGCCGCTCGACAAGGACGCAACGTACCTTGAGCTGCAACTCTGGTACCCGGCTAATCTTTTAAATTCTGGCGAAGACGATAGAAGCTATCTGTTTCAGATGGAGCTTGGCACAAAAGGCGATACCGCTATTGACGGCCTGGCTACTTTTGAACTTGAAGTAAAGACATCAAGCAGGGTTGGCGCTCTGACCCTGGAAGTCGCAGAGGGCACGCCTGTATGACTCAGAGAAAAAAAAATCTGGATCTGCCGAAGGGCAAAGATGTTCTAACCTGGAAAATTAAAACCCTCGCAAGGTCACCTAAAGAGATCATGATCACGCAGCTTGGATTTACGGCCTTCTATTTAATGGCAAGCTCACTTTTTATTTGGGTAGGCTGGGTAATGTTTTCAGACAGCCCGTCCTCCCTAGTGTGCGTAATACTCGCACTTGGAGGCCATCTTGCGTATTTCATAGGCCTGCTCATACGCCAAAAAACCATCTACAACTACACCATAAAAACCAACTGCGCCCACCTGGAGTACTACCTCCATTACCCCGACTTCGCCTCGTCCTTCTTCAAGGGCATTGCCATAGCCGTCATCCTGATATTCATCTTCATAGCCGCCCTCACCGGCTCACTGCTCTTCCTGATCGGCCCGGCAGCCATGGCCTGTATCGCAGCCCTCAAGCTACTAAACTGGGAAAACCCCATTCACCATGAACAAAGCCTGCCCTGGGATGAGTACAACTTTGTAACCGTCGACCGTAAACGCCTCATGATCATCACGCACCGCACTGACGTCACGCTAGGCTTTGAGGCCCGTTTCCAGCACGAAGTACTGTTCAACAAATACCTGAGCTTTCTCCACACCGTGCTCCCCCCAACAACCGAGTTCACGGAAAAAGCCTGGAAATGGTAGTCCCGTTGCCGACCTCAATAAGCACTCCATTAAGGCCGCACAATGAGATCACTGATATTCATCCTATATGGCTACTCGCTTGCATAAACCAGCGGTTGCAGGACGAGATTCATCTGCGCTTCAAGTCCGGCAAAGCCATCGCCAAGCGCTGGATCGATGGACTGGGAGGGATTGCCGGGTCAATCACCTGGGGCGTGGTCATGCTCAATTTCATCAATACCGCGCTCACTTACCGGGACCTTACGCAGGATGGAGACTTCAGTGCCAAGGACATTGGCAAGGTTAGGTATGAACTGGGGTATAGCTTCAATCTGTTGATGGCGGTATTTGTTGAAGCGCCATGGAGCTTGATAAGGGATGCGGCGCCAGTGCTGATCGATGATCACCTTAAGGAGCCGGATCAGCAGAAGGCCGGCTACTTATTTCAGCTTGAACTGAACAGCAAGGGCCGGACGGCCGCCGACGCACTTAATACCATCGAGCTGGAAGTAAAATTGACAAGCCGGATCGACACCTTAACTATTTTAGTTGCGGAATAATACGACATGAGCAAGTATGAAGAACCAGAAACCCACATAAAGAAAAATGAAAATACAACAAGCAAGCTTCAGAAAGCTCAAGATAATACGCCGTATTTCATGGACAAAGAGAGCTTGAGCTGGTCAATAAAAACCATCGCAAGATCGCCAAAAGAAACCTTGCTGGCTGAGCTTGGGGTAATTTTCTTATGCGCCACAATGCTGATTTTTATTTTATGGGCAGGCTGGTGCTATTACTCAAAAGAACCAATGCATTCGTTATACCAAATAGTTACACTAACGGGCGCTGCAATTTACATTATAGCTCTGGGTGTTCGCCAAAAAACCATCTACAACTACACCATAAAAACCAACTGCGTCCACCTGGAGTACTACCTCCATTACCCCGACTTCGCCTCGTCCTTCTTCAAGGGCATTGCCATAGCCGTCATCCTGATATTCGTCTTCATAGCCGCCCTCACCGGCTCACTGCTCTTCCTGATCGGCCCGGCAGCCATGGCCTGTATCGCAGCCCTCAAGCTACTAAACTGGGAAAACCCCATTCATCATGAACAAAGCCTGCCCTGGGATGAGTACAACTTTGTAACCGTCGACCGTAAACGCCTCATGATCATCACGCACCGCACTGACGTCACGCTAGGCTTTGAGGCCCGTTTCCAGCACGAGGTACTATTCAACAAATACCTGAATTTTCTCCACACAGTGCTCCCCTCCACCGCCGAGTTCACCGAAAAAGCCTGGAAGTGGTAGCACACCCAAGCTAACGTACACGCCGGAATTCAAGCCATACCCACCAAGGCCCCACCATGATCCAGATCCGCCCCATGACCCCGGAAGACTTTGAGCGCTTCTGGCCCACCTTTCAGGCTGTCGTCATCGCTCAGGAAACCTACGCCTACGAACCTGACGTCACTCAGGAGCAGGCCCGCAGTCTGTGGATGGAGCTGCCGCTGCACACGCTGATTGCCGAGGAAGACGGCCAGCTGTTGGGCAGTTACTACTTGAAGGCCAATGCAGCGGGTCCGGGGAGTCATTTCTGCAATTGCGGCTATATGGTGACGGATGCGGCGCGGGGTCGTGGTGTAGCGCGGTTGATGTGCGAGCACTCGCAGCAACTGGCGCGCGACAGCGGTTTTTTGGCGATGCAGTTCAATTCGGTGGTGGCCAGCAATGAAGTAGCTGTCGCGCTGTGGGCCAAGCTGGGTTTCGAGACAGTCGGGCGTTTGCCCAAGGCTTATCGTCACGCCCGATTGGGGCTGGTGGATTGTCTGGTGATGTTCAAGTGGCTGGCTGATGCGCCGATGGCCAAAGAACCTGCGCAGCCCAAGCTGATCGGCCGCAAGAATATCGAATCTGTGGTGTCGCGTCCGCGTCGAAAGTAAGCGCGACGCACACATGAAAACGGGGCCTGCTCACCATGAGCAGGCCCCGTTTTTTATTACAGCTCCGTGCTTATTTGCCAGCCCCGACCTCAGGCTGTTTCTGCAACAACACCCGAGTTACCCGGCGCTCTTCCACGCCGACAACCTGAAGGTTCCAGCCCTGCCAGTCCAGGCTATCGCCGGTGGACGGCAGGCGATCCAGCAGGCTCATGACCAGTCCGGCGAGCGTCTGATAATCCTCGGTGGCCTTGGCCTGGAAGCCGGTGCGCTCGCGAATCAGGCTCAGGTTCAAGGCACCCGATACCACGAAGTCCTCGCCCTGCTTGACGATGTCCGGACCTTCCACTTCGCTGGCGTCCGGCAGTTGGCCAGCGATGGACTCCAGAATGTCGGTCATGCTCAGAACGCCGATGAAATCACCGAATTCGTTGACCACAAAGGCGATGTGCGTCGACTCCTTGCGCATCTGTTCCAGGGCATTGAGGATGCTGAAGCTTTCCAGCAGGTTGATTGCCTTGCGCGACATCAGCTTCAGGTCGGGCTCGTTGCCGGACAACAATTCCTTGAACAGCTCTTTCTTGTGCACGAAGCCCAACGGCTCATCGATGCCTCGCTCGCCAATCAACGGCAGACGCGAGTAGGACGAGTGCATCAGTTTCAGGCGGATTTTCTCGGCATCGTCTTTCAGGTCGATGTAGTCGATTTCGGCCCTCGGCGTCATCACCGTGCGAATCGGACGCTCTGCCAGTTGCAGTACGCCGCTGATCATCACCCGCTCACGACGGTCAAACACCGGCTCGCTGCTTTCGCCTTCCAGCATGTCGGTGATTTCCTCATCGACATCGCCAGACTCCAGCTTGCGACCGCCCAGTAGGCGCATCACCGCATGGGCAGCCCGCTCGCGACGCGGCAGGTGGCCATGAGCAGACTTCTTGCTGCGCTTGCGAGCGATCTGGTTGAACACCTCGATGAGGATCGAGAAACCGATGGCCGCATACAGATAGCCCTTGGGAATATGGAAACCCAGGCCCTCGGCGGTCAGGCTGAAACCAATCATCATCAGGAAGCCCAGACACAGCATGATCACTGTCGGGCGGCTGTTGACGAACTTGGTCAGCGGCTTGCTGGCAATCATCATCAGGCCGATGGAGAAGATCACAGCAATCATCATCACCGACAGGTGCTCAACCATGCCGACGGCCGTGATTACGGCGTCCAGCGAGAACACCGCGTCGAGTACCACAATCTGCGCAACGATGGGCCAGAACAACGCATAGCCTGCGTTACCGGCGCGCTGGGCAACATGGCCTTCCAGCCGTTCGTGCAGTTCCATGGTGGCCTTGAACAACAGGAACACACCACCAAACAGCATGATCAGGTCACGACCGGAGAACGTCTTGTCGAAGATCTCGAACAACGGCTCCGTCAGCGTCACCATCCAGGAGATGCTCGCCAGCAGGCCCAGGCGCATGATCAGTGCCAGCGACAGGCCGATGACGCGCGCCTTGTCGCGTTGTTCAGGGGGCAGTTTGTCCGCCAGAATGGCAATAAACACCAGGTTATCGATACCCAGCACCAGTTCCAGCACGATGAGGGTCAGCAGGCCAAGCCATGCCGTGGGGTCAGCGATCCATTCCATGGTAGTTATGCAGCCTCACGAGAAAAATGGCGGGAAAACTCATCGTTGGCCACAGCTGGCCACGCACTGCAATGAATTGCCATGCGCAAAGGTACCTTGCGACCATGCACAGGCATGTCGGGGCCATTACAATACGAGAGAGAGGGTAAACCGGCGTTCGAATCAAACGGCCTGCCTGGTGAATGGGATATCACTGGCCAGCCATCAGCGGTGAAGGGAAGGCAACTCGGAGGCTCCTGGAGGGTATTCATACGGTCCTGAAAATCAATACGGGCGTTGATCGTACAATACACACAACTGTTTCGTATTTTGTATAAGTATTACAAGACTTGACCAAAAGCACGGCGTATTCCTAAGCCTCGCTCAACCCGGAGCGACGTTTTGCCGCACCTCTAGGTACGACCAGTTGTCTGACAACGGCAGTGTCCGGGTAGATCACCCAAATCATTTGTTTTAAAATGTTGCAATAACGTCAGGCCTGCGCAGTGTCCAACGCGACTTGTGTGAATGCACGATCCCCTGCCCCCTGACCAGAATCATAAAAAGAAAGCCCGTCATAGACGGGCTTTTTTCGTTTTCAGCTTTTGTACCCCGATGCCGGTGAACGGTATCGCGGACGACCCGTTTCTTTTAACCTTTGAGGTGATTCCCATGCTGCGTATCGTCGTCGTTCATTTGTTCCAATGGCTCAAGCGCCTGTCGTCCGCGCTGTTCTTCCGCAGCGCCGAGGACAACTATTCCCGCAGCTTCACTCGGGAAAACGATGACGAAGGCCGCTGGACCTTTGTTTCAATCGTCATCGTTCTGACCCTCAGCCTTTACTGCCTGGCTGGCCTGGGTTACTACGCCAAGACCAATATCTGGGACGGTTTCACCCAGGAGCAGAAAGAGAATATCGCCCAGGCGATGGTGGTCAGTTCGCAGAATCTCTGACGAACGACACAATCGGAATACGACGGGGAAGCGAAAGCTTCCCCGTTTTCGTTTCGCCCGCTTGTCACAGGCATGCTTTTCTGCGAGAAAGCGCTGCGAAAATGCCCGCTCGCGCCATTCATTGAGCGCGCTTTAAACGGAAGCCTTGTAATGAGCAAAGAATTACAGATTACCGACCTGCATCCCGGCGAAGGCAAGGAAGCGGTCAAAGGTGCGCTGATCACCACGCATTACACCGGAACCCTCGAAGACGGCACTGTCTTTGATTCCTCTCACCAGCGTGGCAAGCCGTTTCAGTGCGTGATCGGCACCGGACGCGTTATCAAGGGCTGGGATCAGGGCCTTATGGGCATGAAGGTGGGCGGTAAACGCAAACTGTTCGTGCCTGCCCATCTGGCCTATGGCGACAGAACGATGGGCGCGCACATCAAGCCGGGTGCCGACCTGACGTTTGAAATAGAGCTGCTGGAAGTGCTGACCCGCGACGATTGAGCGAGCCGCCTTGCAGATCGCCTTGAATCGGCCGATAACCCTGGCTGACAGGCATAAGCCTGATTGCTTGTTATCGCGGAAAAAGCCATGCTCCGGGTATGGAATTCAAGGTCTTGGCACAGGAACACGTATGGCGCTCAATAAGTCGACTCAGGAGCTGAAGCGGCACTTGAAAGGGACAGCAACCAATCTGGAAAACACGGCGGAAGAAATTCTCAAACTCGCCTCACAAATGAAAGATGTCGACGTTACGGCAGTGCTGCAGATGGTCAACCGCCTTTACAGCGATGCCGATCAGCTCAAGGCCTATGCCGATGAGGTCAGGGCCAAGCGAATCGTACGCGCCAAGCCACTATGAACTGCTGAACCAACGATCAGACGCACTTCCATCGGTCCAGAGGGCCTTCGATGCTGCCACAGCCCGCCAGAATCAGCGCCAGCCCCAGGCACCTGCACATGCAGAAATGGCGGGGCCGGGTTGGAATGTGTCTGGTCGCAAGCCTGTCGGTACTGGCCGGCATGACCGATGCCATCGGTTTCATGGCGACCGGCGACTTCGTTTCGTTCATGAGTGGCAACACCACCCGGCTTGCCGTCGCGATCAGTGCCGGCGACCTGAGCGTGACCCTTCGCCTGGCGCTGGCCATCTTCGCCTTTATTGCCGGCAATGCGCTGGGTGTCGTCGTTGCGCGGCTTGGCGGTCGGCGCGCCCTGCCCCTGCTGCTGGGGATCGCCACGCTGCTGTGTGCCGCAGCCGCATGGCCGCTGGAAAGCAATATGCTCGCACTGATCTGGGCCATTCTGGCGATGGGCATGCTTAACGCCGCCGTGGAACAGGTCAACGGGCTGCCGGTCGGCCTGACCTACGTAACCGGCGCGCTGTCGCGTTTCGGGCGTGGCCTTGGCCGCTGGATACTGGGCGAGCGCCGGGAGGGCTGGCGCGTGCAACTGGTGCCGTGGGTTGGCATGTTCATCGGGGCGGTCATCGGCGCAATGCTTGAACAACGCCTGGGGCTCAATGCCCTGTTGGTCAGCGGCAGCCTGTCGGCATTGCTGGGGCTGGTTTCATTGAAAATCCCGCATCGCTGGCAACGCCAATACATGCCACGCTGAACCCTGCGATTCCCATCTGCTGAAATACGTTTACCATACGCCGCCTTTCATAACCGACCTTCGTCATGACCCCTGAAGCACTCGCCATCCTGCAACAGCATCTACTCGCCGCCCTGAACAACGTTCCGACTGAAACCCGCCGCCTGTTTCATGGTCGTGGTCGCGTATGGCCGGGGCTGGAGCACATTACCGTCGACTGGATGCAGGGCGTGGTGCTGGTCTCCGTGTTCAAAGAGCCTCTTGAGCCCGAACTGGCAGCATTGACGCAGCTGTTGAACGAGTTGATCGACACGCCGCAGTGGCGACAAAGTCAGGCCCATACCCTGTTGTTGCAACACCGCTATTTGCCGCAAAGCACTACGCAATGGCTGACCGGCGAGGTCGTCGATGAATGGGTAATCACCGAGAATGGCCTGCGTTATAAAGTCGATTTCGGCAAGAAGCAGAACAGCGGTCTGTTTCTGGACATGCGCTATGGCCGCGAATGGGTGCAGGCCCAGGCAAAAGGCAAGCGCATCCTGAATCTGTTCGCCTACACCTGCGGCTTTTCGGTCGCAGCCCTTGCCGGTGGTGCAGACCATGTGGTGAACCTGGACATGGCCCGCGCGGCATTGAATCGCGGTCGTGAGAATCACCGGCTCAATGATCAGGATCTGAGCCGGGTGACTTTTCTCGGGCATGACCTGTTCAAGTCATGGGCCAAGGTCACCCGCTCCGGCCCTTATGACCTGATCATCATTGACCCGCCGTCTTTCCAGAAAGGCAGCTTCATGCTCGACAAGGACTACCAGCGAGTCCTGCGCCGTCTACCAGAGTTGCTGGATGAAGACGGTTCGGTGCTGGCATGCATGAACGATCCGGCACTGGGGCCGGACTTTCTGATTCAGCACACGGCAATCGAGGCACCGTGCCTGCGCTTCGAGCAACGCCTGGAGAACCCGCCGGAATTCCCGGATGCGCGGGTCGATGGCGGCCTGAAGGCTTTGGTGTTCAAGGCTGAAGGCTTGAGTCGCACAGGGTGGGCGTGAACCCCGTAACGACTTTCAATCAAGCCTTCAAAACAGGGGCCCGTGCTCGGACCGGGTTTGGATCAGACTGAAAACCTCGATACCAGGCGACTCAGATCCACAGCCAGGCGGGACAGCTCCTGACTGGCTGTGGAGGTCTGGCTGGAGGCAGAAGAGCTCTGGACTGACAAATCGCGAATGCTCACCAGGTTCTCATCGACAGAGCGGGCAACATGCGCTTGCTGCTCCGAAGCCGTTGCAATCATCAGGTTGCGCTCATTGATGTGGCTGATCGATGTGGTGATCTCCTTGATTGCAACACCAGCCTGCTGAGCGATCAGCAACGTCGCGTCGGTCTCCGCATTGCTCTGCTTCATCGACTGGACGGCACCGCTGGAGTTTTTCTGTATACCCTGGATCATCTGTTCTATTTCCTGGGTAGACGTCTGAGTACGATGGGCCAGCGCCCTGACCTCATCGGCGACCACGGCAAATCCACGACCCTGTTCACCCGCGCGGGCGGCTTCGATAGCGGCGTTGAGCGCCAGCAGATTGGTCTGCTCGGCAATCGCGCGGATGACATCGACCACCTTGGCGATATCCTGCGCCTGATGGGCCAGTCCCTCTACTTCAACGCCGGTCTTGTCCACTGTGGTACTGAGTTTTTCCAGCGCAGCGATGGTCTGGCCGACGCAATCCTGGCCGGTCTGCGCAGACTTTTCACAGGCTTGCGTGGAGGTCGAAGCAGCGACCGCATTGCGTGCAACTTCTTCAATGGCTGCGGTCATCTGGTTGACCGCCGTGGCGGCCTGCTCGGTTTCCATTGTCTGGCGTTGGATACCTTGTGTGGAGTCCTGAGTGATGGAGCTCATTTCTTCAGCAGCCGACGCCAGCAGGCCCGAAGCATCGGAAATGTGCTGAATGGTGCCCTTGAGGCTAGAGAGCATGGTTGCGGTGGATTTTTGCAGTTCGGTCAGCTCATCGGCCCCGTTGACTTCCACCGTGGTACGCAAGTCGCCCTCGGCGATTTTGCGTGTCGACTCGAGCAATGCCTGAACGGGTCTGGCGATGCTGCGGGTGAATAAAGTGGCAACAATCAAGGTAATAATCACGGCCAGAACAACAAGTGTAAGGGTGACGGTTAGTCCACTTTCATAGTTTTTGTCTGCTATGGCCCCTGATTGCTCTGCACCCTTGACGTTGACTTCGATCAATTGTTCTATAGATGATTGCAAGGCCTTCGCCTGCGGGCTGGTAACATCACGGATAAATACGAATAGTTCGCTGTCGGATTTGCTTTTGCTAAGTTCAACCAGCTGGTCGATCTTGTCGCTGTAGGCCAGTGCATCGGCTTTGACTTGTTTCCAGACCTGTTCTTCCTGTGGGCTCGACACCAGCGAGCCGTAAGTGTCGGCTGTTTGCAGTAAGGCGTTCTTCAATCCGTTCAGCTTATTGACAGACTCCGGCGACTGCCGCTGGTCATCCATCACAAAACGTCGCGCGTCGAGGCGATACAACAGGCCCGCCGTCTCTATGCGTCCAGCCTGTCTGACGCTGGGCAGCCAGTCTGTCTGCAACTGGTCGGCGGACTGGTGTAACCCGTTCATTTTAAAGACTGCGTTCGTGCCAACCCCGGCAAGCAGCAGGCAAATAATGCCGAAGCTGAGAAGCGCCCTCAAGTTCAAACCTATATTTCTTATTGGCATTTTATAGATCCCCTTGCTGTCACAACGGTAGGGCGGGAACCATGCAAAAATGATGGCGACCCGACATCACTTTAATGATTTAAAAATAAAAAAACTACTGTTTAGTGCAAAAACTCCTGACGCCACATAACGCCTTTAATAGTGCTTTAAACCCACCAATAGTCAGACTTTTCAGTTGAGACTATACTTTTAGTATTACTACCTCATCAGGGTAAATCCCGTAACGCTTGATGCTCTGTTTATACTGACAAATAACACCTGCAGTGTTACCTCTCTCCATGACCGGAGAGCGGTAACACTGTTAAGCGGATCACGCGCTCAAGCGCGAGATCACATCGTTAAGGCCAGCTGAAAGGCCTTTCAGTTCATGGCTGGCGTTCTGGGTACGTTTGACGTTGTCCTGATTGGTCACCGCGATTGCGGTGATTTCAGTCAGGTTGCGCGAGATGTCCTCTGCTACAGAAGTCTGCTCTTCGGCAGCAGTCGCTATCTGGCGATTCATGTCGCGAATATTCTCGACTGCCACGGTAATGCGCTGCAGTGTCGCGCCGGCATGCGTAACCTGCTCGACACTCTCTTCGCTGCGCGCCTGACCGCCCTGAATAGCCTGCACCGCGTCGCTTGCGCCGGTCTGCACCGAATTAATGATCTGATTGATCTCGGCCGTGGACACGGCGGTACGTTGTGCCAATGTCCGGACTTCGTCAGCCACCACGGCAAAACCGCGCCCGGCTTCACCTGCCCGCGCAGCCTCGATGGCGGCATTGAGCGCCAGTAGATTGGTCTGATCAGCGATCCCGCGAATCACCTCAAGCACCTTGCCGATACGACCACTGTCTGTTTCAAGGCGCTGAATGACGTTGGCCGTCGAGGAAATCTCACTGCGCATCCGGGTGATGGTGGCGATGGTCGACTGCATGACTTTCTCACCGTCCTGCGCGCTTTGGTCAGCCTCATCCGCAGCCCGTGCAGCATGTGCCGCATGGCGGGCAACTTCCTGGGCAGTAGCGGACATTTCGGTCATCGCGGTAGCGACCTGATCGGTACGCTCAAATTGCTCGTGAGTGCCCTGAGCCATTAACTCAGCAATGGCATTCAGCTCGCCGCCAGCAGTATCGAGGTCGGTGGTACTGCGCTTGAGGCGACTGAAAGTATCTGCCAGAAAATCACGCAGCGTGTTCGCTGCGACGGCCAGACGGCCGAGTTCGTCCTGGCGCGTCACGTCAACGCGTGCAGCAAACTTGCCTTCACTCAACTGGGCGACGTATTCGATAAGCATGCGAATCGGCGCAACCAGATTGCGATTGACAATCCACAGGGCAAGCAGGCCTACCAGCAGCGCAGAAACCAGCATTACAACGGCACCAGTCAGGATCGTGCGGTCAGCTTGCTGACTGATTGCAACCGACTGGGCATCGCTGGACTTGTGCAGTTGATCAACCAGGCTGGCCATCTGCTCGCTCGTCGGACGGTCTACGCCTTTGACTGCGGCGTCGCCAGCAGAAGCATCGTTGCCCGCCGCGATGAATGCATCACGGCCAGTGCGATAGGCAGTGCCCAATGTGCGGTGCGCCTGCTGCAGTGCCTGCACCTGGCTTTTCAACGATTGATCGGTGCCTTCCATTTCTGCCAGCAGGCCCAACGTACTTTGCACCTTGCGTTCCTGCTCTTCGAATTGCCCCCAGAATTTGTCGCGGTCTGCCGATGCCTTGCCGCGCAACAGAACGTTTTTCCACTCCTGGACCTGAACCTTGAATTGCAGGTTGGCCTCATCAACCAACTGCGAGGCACGGACCGGACCTTCAAGAAGACTGCGATAGGACTGCACGTTACCGGACAGGAAGTTGAAACAGGCCAGCGCAATGATCAGCACCAGTACAAGACTGCCGCCAAGCAAGCCAAGGATTTGGAGCCTCAGGGATTTCGACATCATGATGATCTCTGGAGAAAAGCGGGTCTGCGTCAGCACGCAGAATATGACGAGCTTCATCCCTTACGGCCGAGCCAGACAGCCCGGCACGTGTGCTCTATGAGATCATCATCGGCTTGCGCCAATTTTTCTTTAAAAACAGCGACAGTCGGTATAAATGTCAGAAATACGTCAAAAAAACGCCAAAAAGAGAGTAAAAGATCTAATCCGCCTGCCCGAATACCTGACTGGGCCGTCGCAGCGAAGGATCGAAGGGATTGATTCTGGCACTGATGGCCGTGGCTTCACGCTTGAGCAGCTCCACCACGGTCATCAGGCGGTCAGGCCCCAAGCGGTCGGAGATAGTTGCCACGCTGAGCGCCGCCACTGCACGGCCGCTGCGGTCCAGGATCGGCACGGCCAGCCCGGCCATGCCCGGTAACGCGCCGGTGTTGCGGCCGGCGTAGCCGAGGCGGCGCACGTTTTCGACCTCTGAACGCAGAAACACTTCGTCGTACAGGTGAAAATCCTTGAGCCGTGGCAGGTTGTAGGCAATCACCGTTTCCCGCTCGTCCTCGGGAAGAAACGCGAGAATCGCCAGGCTGCCCTGCCCCACACCCAACGCAACGCGGCCGCCAATGTCGCCGGTGAACGTACGGATCGGGTACGGGCCTTCGCTGCGGTCCAGACAGATCGCATCAAAACCACTGCGTGCCAGCAGAAACAGTGAATCGCCCAGCGATGCAGACAGGCGTAACAGACTGGGGCGCACGACGTCGCGCAGATTGCCGGTGTTACCCGCCTTGGCGGCCAGTGCAAAGAATTCGATGCTCAACCGATAGCGCTTGCTGAGCAGGTCCTGCTCGACCATGCCTTCATCCATCAGGCTGCGCAGCAAGCGGTGCGTGGTGGGTTGCGAGAGCCCGACACGCTGGGCGAGTTGCGTGACCCGCTCGCCGCCTTCGTCGCAATCGCCCAGGCAACGCAATACGGCGAACAGACGCGACACAGCGCCGACGCCCACTTCTGCAGAAGCAGTATTCCGATCAGTGGAATTATTCATGAATATATCTCGCTATTTTTCCACTAAAAGAACTAATTCAAAGAAAGATGTTATTCAGTGAAATTCCTTGTTGAGCCCATCCTAGCCTTCGCCCTACTCTCAGTCCACAGGGGCGATTTGAACAATCATCGGTAGCCGACTCAGAGCGAGCACCAACGTCCACAGAACTGCATGACTTCATTTCGCATCTGCCCATGACAAACGCGTGCCTCGGCGCGCATGCACACAGGTGGAAGCAGGCATGGCATTTCTGCAGCTCGAAGGTCTCTCCAAACGTTACGGCTCCATAGACGCGGTCGTTGCCACCAACCTGGCCGTCGACAAGGGCGAATTCGTTTCACTGCTCGGCCCTTCCGGCTGTGGCAAGACCACCACTCTGCAAATGATCGCCGGCTTCGTTGAAGTCAGTGACGGGCGCATAGTGCTCGACGGCCGCGACATTACCCATGCCAAGCCCAGCAGCCGGGGTCTGGGCGTTGTATTTCAGAGCTATGCATTGTTTCCGCACATGACCGTGGCCAACAACGTTGCGTTTGGCCTGCGCATGCGCAAGGTGCCTGCTGCCGAGCTGCAACAGCGTGTCACCCGGGTGCTGGAGCTGGTTCGTCTCGCTCAGCATGCCGAGCGCTACCCGCGCGAGCTGTCTGGTGGGCAACGGCAGCGGGTCGCGCTGGCCAGAGCCTTGGTGATCGAGCCGCCGGTGCTGCTTCTGGATGAACCGCTGTCCAACCTGGACGCCAACCTGCGCGAAGAGATGCAGTTCGAAATTCGCCGTATTCAGAATGAAGTGGGCATCACCACGCTGATGGTTACCCACGATCAGGCCGAAGCCCTGTCGATCAGTGATCGGGTAGTGGTCATGCAGGCCGGGCGTATCACGCAGATCGACGAGCCCTACACACTCTACGAACACCCGCGCACGCGCTTTATCTCGGGGTTTGTCGGCAAAGCCAATATGCTGCAGGGTGACCCGGACAGCAGCGGCAACCCGCAGATCCGCCTGCTACCCGGCGATGGCACGCTGACCCTCAGCCTGCGTCCAGAAAAAATTGATCTGGTCGAACCCGGCTGCGGACAGCTGTCGGGACGTATCGTCACGCGTTACTTTCTCGGCAGCCAGTGGCTGTATCGCATTCAAACCGGCATCGGCGAAATAACCGTAGTGCGTCGCAACGACGGCCAGGCACCGCTGGAACAAGGTGCTGCGGTCGGCATGGATTGGCCAGCCGAATTGCTGCGCGTGCTGGACGCCGACGAGGTGCGCGCATGAGTCTGATGAGCGAAATGCGTCAGTGTAGCCGCGGTTATTGGCTGTCAGCCCCGGCACTGGCGTTGTATATCGGCTTGCTGGTGCTGCCGCTGGGCCTGACGCTGCTGCTGTCGTTCAACGTGTTCGACTATCAGGTCGGGGTGAAAAGCGACAGCTACACGCTGGCCAACTATATGGCCGTTGTCACCGACTCGTATTTCTATGAAATCTTCCTGCGCACCTTCTGGATCAGCGCGCTGGTGACGTTGCTCTGCGTGCTGATCGGCGTGCCGGAGGCCTACATTCTGAGCCGCATGGGCACACCGTGGCGCTCGATCTTCCTGATTCTGATCCTCACGCCGCTGCTGATCTCGGTAGTGGTCCGGGCCTTCGGCTGGAGCCTGCTGCTGGGGGCAGACGGCCTGATCAATCAGGCCATCCAGTTCATTGGCGGTCGACCGGTGAAACTGCTGTACACCCCGTTCGCCGTGATCATCGCGCTGGTCCACGTGATGTTGCCGTTCATGATCATTCCGGTCTGGACATCGTTGCAAAAGCTCGACCCCACCGCAGAACAGGCCGCGCTGTCGCTGGGTGCCAGTCAGGCGAAAGTCATGCGCCTGATCGTCCTGCCGCAAGTCATGCCCGGCGTGCTGTCCGGCTCGCTGATTGTTTTTGGCCTGGCCGCCAGTTCGTTTGCCATTCCCGGCCTGCTCGGTGGTCGACGTTTGAAGATGGTCGCTACGGTGATCTACGACCAGTACCTCTCGGAACTCAACTGGCCGATGGGCGCGACCCTGGCGGTGGCGCTGCTGCTGGTCAACCTGCTGGTCATGCTGTCCTGGAACCGCATGATCGAAGGCCGCTACAAAAAAACTCTGGGGGAATGATCCATGTCCAAGAACGGTCCTTTGGCCCTATCGTTTCATGCGCTGGTAGTGATCTTCATGATGGCCCCGCTGGTGGTGGTGTGCCTGGTGGCTTTCACCCCGGAAAACACCCTGAGCCTGCCCACTACCGACTTCTCGCTGCGCTGGTTCAGGGCGGTGTTCGAACGCGCCGACTTTATCGACTCGTTCTACAACAGTCTGATTCTGGCGTTTGTATCCGCAACGCTGGCGACGTTGATCGCGGTGCCTGCTGCGCTGGCGATCACCCGCCATACATTTCCGGGCCGCAACTTTTTCAATGCGCTGTTTCTTTCGCCGATCATCATTCCGCACCTGGTGCTGGGGGTGGCGATGCTGCGCCTGTTTGCGCTGATGGGCGTAAACGGCAGCTTCACCTGGCTGATCTTCGCCCACGTGCTGGTCATCACGCCTTACGTACTGCGTCTGGTGCTGGCGGCGGCGATCGGTATCGACCGCAGCGCCGAACACGCCGCCGAGTCATTGGGGGCCAACCGTTTCACCCTGTTTGGGCAGATCACCCTGCCGATGATCCTGCCCGGCGTGGCAGGCGGCTGGTTGCTGGCGTTCATCAACAGCTTCGATGAAGTCACGCTGTCGATCTTCGTCACCTCGCCTGCTACCCAGACCCTGCCGGTGCGCATGTACGTTTACGCCACCGAATCCATCGACCCGATGATGGCCGCCGTATCGGCACTGGTCATCGCCCTCACCGCCGCCACCATGATCCTGCTCGACCGGGTCTATGGGCTGGACCGGGTGCTGGTCGGCAAACACTGATCCGGAGCTTTCACGTCATGGCATTGCTGAAACGACTGGCTGAACATGATCGCCCCGTTCTGCCCTTCACCCTCGATGGGCAACCGGCCAATGGTCTGTTGGGCGACACC
Source organism: Pseudomonas savastanoi (assembly GCF_020917325.1). Taxonomy (NCBI): domain Bacteria; kingdom Pseudomonadati; phylum Pseudomonadota; class Gammaproteobacteria; order Pseudomonadales; family Pseudomonadaceae; genus Pseudomonas; species Pseudomonas savastanoi. The sequence continues at coordinate 2,523,656 of NZ_CP076652.1, read as the reverse complement.
GTGCTGACTGCGGTATTGACCGCCAGTGAGCACCTGCGCGGCAGTGACTTCAGTGCCGAGCCGCGCGCCGGGTTCTGCATGATGGGCGCCTGCCAGGACTGCTGGGTAAGACTCGGCGACGGCCAGCGAGTGCGTGCCTGTTCGACGCTGCTGGAAGCTGGCCAGGCGATTATTCGTGAACCGGGGCGGCGGCCATGAGCAATGACCGCGTTGCCATTATCGGCGCCGGCCCAGCCGGGATTCGCGCTGCCCAGACGCTGCTGGAGCACGGTGTCAAAGCCTGCCTGATCGACGAAGGTCTGCGCGGCGGCGGGCAGATCTATCGTCGCCAGCCAGAGAACTTCCAGCGTCCGGCCAAGGCGCTTTACGGCTTTGAAAGCGGCAAGGCCGTTGCACTGCATCAGGCACTCGATGCACTGACAACACAGATCGACTACCGACCGCAGACGCTGGTGTGGAACGTCGAAGGCAATCAACTCGATACCCTGCACAACGGAACAGTCGCAACCCTGGATTTCACCCGACTGATTGTCGCAACAGGTGCCACCGACCGCATTCTGCCAGTGCCCGGCTGGACACTGCCCGGCGTGTATAGCCTGGGTGCAGCGCAGATCGCACTTAAATATCAAGGTTGTGCGATTGGCGAACGCGTGGTGTTTTGCGGCAGCGGCCCCTTGCTGTATCTGGTCGCCTATCAATATGCCAAGGCTGGCGCGAACGTGCTGGCGGTGCTCGACAGCGCGCCGTTTTCAGCCCAATGCAAGGCGCTGCCTGCGCTGCTCGGCCAACCGGCAACCCTTGCCAAGGGCCTGTATTACCGCGGGTGGCTGAGTGCGCATGGCATTCCCGTGCACCAGGGCGCACACCTCACACGCATCAACGGTGACAAACGCGTAGACGGCATTCACTGGCAACGCGACGGCCAGTCAGGCCACTTGGCCTGCGACGCAGTAGCCTTTGCCCATGCGCTGCGCAGCGAGACACAACTGGCCGACCTGCTCGGCTGTGAATTCGGTTGGAGCCCGCTTAACCGAACGTGGCTGCCCATTCGCGATGACTGTGGGCGCAGCAGCGTGCCAGACGTGTATCTGGCAGGCGACGGTGCTGGAATCATGGGCGCAGACGCGGCGGAAATGGCCGGAGAACTGGCCGCGCTCGGGCTGCTGCAAGACAGCGGTGTCACCGTCGACGCCGTGCGTATCAGTGACCTGCAAACCGCACTGCAACGCATCGAACGCTTCCGCCACGGGCTGGAAACCGCTTTCCCGTTCCCCGAAGACTGGGCTGCCAATGTAGCGGATGACACGCTGGTGTGCCGCTGTGAAGAAGTCTCTGCGGGCGATATTCGTACCACCGTGCAGGACGGCCATTGGGAGATCAACCGGGTCAAGGCCATGTGCCGGGTCGGTATGGGCCGCTGTCAGGGCCGGATGTGCGGCCTGGCAGCCGCCGAGATCATCGCCCGCGAGAGCGGCCGGCCAGTTGAGCAGGTCGGCCGTCTACGCGGCCAGGCTCCGATCAAGCCACTGCCGTTCGGCCTGGGGATGCTGCCCGTGGACAAACAATCAGCGGAGACACAACCATGAGCACGCTGATTGAAAGCGATGCGATTGTCATCGGCGGCGGCATTGTCGGCTCGTCGGCAGCCTTGGCGCTCGCACTGAAGGGCAAGCGTGTGGCTCTGCTGGAGCGCGACTTTTGCGGCTCACACTCCAGCGGCGTCAATTATGGCGGTGTGCGCCGTCAAGGCCGGCCCTTGTCGCAACTGCCCTTGTCGCAACGGGCGCATCAGATCTGGAGCGGCCTGCGTGAGCTGATCGGTATCGACGGCGAATACCAACGCTCCGGCCACCTCAAACTGGCGCGCAGCGAGCTGGACATGGATGCGCTGCGCAGCTACGCCGAAGCCAGCCAGGGGTTCGGGCTGGATTTGCAACTGCTGGATCGAGAGCAACTGCGCGCCCGTTACCCTTGGGCGGGCGATGTCGCCGTCGGCGCATCGCTGTGCGCCGACGACGGGCACGCCAATCCGCGTCTGGTATCGCCCGCCTTTGCCAGCGCAGCTCGCCGGGCGGGCGCTCAGGTATTCGAGCAGGCGCCGGTCAGCGAAGTCAGTCACGACGGCAACGCCTTCATCGTCACGACCGACAGCGGCCTGACACTGCGAGCCCCCTGGCTGCTTAATTGCGCGGGCGCCTGGGCCGGAGCGCTGGCGGCACAATTCAACGAACCGGTGCCGATGTATTCAGGGCATCCGGCGATGCTGGTGACAGAACCACTGCCGATGTTCATGGACGTCAGCACCGGTGTCGAAGGCGGCGGCATCTATGCCCGGCAGGTAGCACGCGGCAATTGCGTGCTGGGCGGCGGACAAGGCTTTGCCCTCGGCCCGGCACACGCCAGACCAGGACAGGCGGCAGTGCTCGACATCCTGCGCAACGCCGTCGAACTCTACCCGCCACTGGCCGGTGCCCAGGCCATTCGCACCTGGAGCGGCACTGAAGGCTACCTGCCTGATCGCGAACCGGTGCTGGGCCCGAGCCTGACAAGACCAGGCCTGCTGCACGGCTTCGGCTTTGCCGGGGCAGGCTTTCAGATCGGCCCGGCCGCGGGCGAAGCGCTGGCCGAATGGGTCTGCGGCGGTGCCTCAACGATCTCGCTCGAGGCCTTTTCCATCGGCCGCTTCCGCCAGGCAGCTAGCCAACCCACTGCGATAGAACCCGCTACTAAAGTCATCCCATTGCACAGAGGAAGGTCGTCCCTATGAAAAGCACCAAACGTCTCGCCCTCACCGGCCTGTCATGCCTGCCCTTGGCGGCCGCACTCGTGTCGTTGCCTGCCCAGGCCGAAACCACGCTGTACCTGGGCATGAACGGCGGAACCATGGAGCGCCTGTACGCCGATCAGGTGCTGCCTGCTTTCGAGAAGGCCAACAACGTCAAGGTGGTGATCGTGCCCGGCACCTCGGCCGATATCCTTGCCAAGGTGCAGGCGAGTAAAGACAACCCGCAGATGCACGTCATCTTTCTCGATGACGGCATCATGTACCGTGCCATTTCCATGGGCCTGTGCGACACCCTGCAGCCCAGCGCCAGCCTCGCTGACCTGCCTGCCAAGGCGAAAATCAAGGAACAGGCAGCGGCTGTCAGCCTGGGTGTGACCGGCCTGGCTTACAACACGCGGATGTTCAAGGAAAAGGGCTGGGGCGCGCCCACCTCATGGATGGACCTGGCCGACAAACGCTTCAAGGACAAAGTGGTGTTCCAGTCACTGGCCTCCTCGACCTTCGGCCTGCATGGCTTTCTGATGTTCAACCGTATCCAGGGCGGCAGCGAGAAAGACGTCGAGCCAGGCTTCAAGGCCTGGCCGAAGACCATTGGACCGAACGTGCTGGAATACATCGCCAGTTCGGCGAAGATCTCGGAAATGGTACAGACCGACGAAGCCGCGCTGTTCCCGCTGACGCCGACGCAAGTGACCGCCTTGAAGATCAAGGGCGTGCCTGTGGAATACGCCTCGCCCAAGGAAGGCGGCGTGGTGTTGAACGTGGCTGAATGTGCAATCGCCAATAACAACCAGCCAAAGCTGGCCCAGAAGCTGGCGGCCTACCTGCTGACACCGGAAGCACAGGCACCTGCGCTGGAGTTCGGCGATCAGATACCGTCAAACCCGAAAACCCCGACCTCCGAGAAGACGCGCGCGCAGGTCGAGGCCATGGAGAAGTACCTGGAAACAGCGGTGACCATCGACTGGGATCAAGTCAACCAGATCCGCCCCGAGTGGAACGCACGCTGGAGCCGCAGTATCGAGCGCTAGCCGCAAGCGGCAAGGTCGAAAGGCCGTGCCATTTACAGGCAAGCACCGACTGATCACCGCCCGGCAAATTATTTCAACTTATTACCGCACAAGAGAGTCCCACCGTTACGCCCTCTTCTTCGGGCGCATTTAACGGTGGTTCTTTCTTTATGAGTTTTATTGTCTGCATGGGCGTGCTTGGCGTGCTCTTGATGCTATTGGCGCTCACGTCCTCGTACCTGCGCTGGATGCCAGTCACCACGTCAGCGGTGTGCCTGGGATTTGGCTTTGGCATCGGGCCGATGGGCCTGGATATCGTCAATCTGGATTTCGAAAAATCCTACGAATGGCTGGAGCGCCTGACCGAGGTGGCGGTGCTGTTTTCCCTGTTCGGGACGGGCATCAAGTTGCGCCTGCCCCTGCGCGGCAAGGCCTGGCACTCTGCCTACTGGCTGGCCGGACCGGTGATGCTGGCGACCATTGCTGGCGTGACGGTCGCAGGGCACTACATCATCGGCCTGGATTGGGGCGTGTCGTTGCTGCTCGGTGCCATGCTGTCGCCGACCGACCCCGTACTGGCCGGGATGGTCCAGGTGAATAACGCCCAGGATCAGGATCGCCTGCGGTTTGGTCTGTCCGGCGAAGCGGGCCTCAACGACGGAACCGCGTTTCCATTCGTGATCTTTGCCTTGCTGTACCTGAGTTCCGGGGGCGCAATGAGCGACTGGGTCCAGGGATGGCTGATCAAGGATTTGATCTGGGCGGTGCCGGCCGGTTTGTTGATTGGTTACGGCATGGGCCGCGGCGTTGGCCATCTGATGATCTTTCTGCGCATCAAGAACGCCGACAGCACCACATCACCCAATGACTTTCTGGCGCTGGCATTGATCGCCCTGGCCTACGTGGTCGCGCAAGGTGTGGGAGCCTTCGGTTTTCTTTCGGTCTTTGCCGCCGGATTCGGGCTGCGTCAGGCTGAAGTACGTGTCACGCGCTCAGAGCTGCCATCGGAGCATGTCGCGCAACCGGTACTGGGGCATATGACTGCATCCCTTGAACAGGGCACAGTAGCGCAGGGCGAAGACATGAGCGACTCGCAACTGGCTGCCGGGGTAATGATGGGCGATATGCTCGCGTTCGGCAGCCTGGTGGAACGCGCAATGGAAGTGTTGCTGATCACCCTGCTGGGCGCGGCGCTGGCGATGTACTGGGATTGGCGCGCGATTGGTCTGGGGCTGGCATTGTTTTGCGTGATTCGTCCTGCGAGCGTCTGGCTGCTGGTCAGCCGTCGCCTGCTCAACGGCAGGCAAAAAGCGCTGGTCGGCTGGTTCGGCATCCGCGGCATCGGCAGCCTTTATTACCTGTGCTTCGCCTTGTCACACGGTCTGGCACACGATGTCGGCCATGTCGTGATTGGTATGACCCTTTCGGTCGTAGCGCTGAGCATTCTGGTACACGGCATCAGTATCCAGCCTTTACTGGAACGCTACGAGCGCAGTGCCGCTGCCAATCCTGATTGACAGGCTCATTACGGCAAAGGGCCATAGAGGGGATCGATGAGGGCATTGGAAGAAGCAATTGGACTGCGGCATTTCGACTCGGTAGCGTGGCGGCCACGTAGCAGGTGCATGGCCGCCAGTGCAAAGCTTGAGGCGTGCAGCTAATATGTGAGCAGGCTTGGGCACTTTGCCAGCCTGCGCCGAGGCCCGGATACTGCACCCTGCAAAAAGAGCTGAACCCCTGTAGCACGCTGGCCTCCAAACCTGGAATACAGCTCTCTCGATCATTTAGAAGGTGAAATGTCAGAACCCGTCCTGATGGACCGCTTTGCACGTAAAGTCGATTATTTGCGCATGTCGGTTACCGACCGGTGCGATTTCCGCTGCGTGTACTGCATGGCCGAAGAGATGACGTTTTTGCCTCGGCAACAGATTCTGTCGCTGGAGGAAATCCTTCAGGTAGCCGAGCGCTTCGTGGCGCTGGGTACGCGTAAAATTCGTCTTACCGGCGGTGAGCCACTGGTACGCTCGGGCGTCGTGGGTTTGTGCGAAAAGATCGCCGCCCTGCCCGGCCTGCGCGAACTGTGCATGACCACAAACGGTTCACAACTGGACAAACTGGCCGCCCCGCTGTTCAAGGCGGGCGTCACCCGTTTGAACATCAGCCTGGACAGCCTCGACCCGCAACGTTTTCGCGAGCTGACCCGCACGGGTGATCTGCACAAGGTCATTGCCGGTATCGACGCCGCCAATGCCGCAGGTTTTGTGCATACCAAGCTCAACTGCGTGGTAATGCATGGTCGCAACGATCACGAGATAAACGACCTGCTGGCGTTCGCCATCGATCGCAATCTGGATGTCTCGTTCATCGAAGAAATGCCGCTGGGCATCATCAGCGAGCACAGCCGTGCCGAGTCCTTTTACTCCAGCGATCAGGTTCGCGAGCGCATTGCCGAACGTTACACGCTGGTGCCTTCCACCGACTCGACCCAGGGGCCGTCGCGCTACTGGCGTCTGGCCGAAGCGCCGGGCATTCGCATTGGCTTCATCTCACCGCACAGCCATAACTTCTGCGGCACCTGCAATCGCGTGCGTCTGACGGTCGAAGGTCGCTTGCTGCTGTGCCTGGGCAACGAGCATTCCGTGGATTTGAAGGCGGTATTGCGCGCCAATCCAGGCCAGCCGGAAAAACTCGAAAAAGCCATCATCGACGCCATGCAGCTCAAGCCGTGGAGCCACAACTTCACCCACGACGATGGCGTGCAGGTGGTGCGCTTCATGAACATGACGGGCGGCTGACAGCCGCCCTGGTGGATAACGCCTCAGCTCATGAGGCGCGGTTTATTTGCCCGACTTGCGAAAGAACAAAGTGATCTGCCCGACTTCCACGCCCAGTTTGGTCATGGAAGAACGATTGGCCATGGTCTGCTTGTCGATCAGGTACATCCAGTCATCCAGGCTCACGTCATACTCGGTGCCATCCACCGGCAACCTGAGCACATAGTTCCAGTGGAAGCTGTTGCCTGACACTTCGCCATAGGCCTCGCCAACCACGTCACCTGCCGTGCCCTTCCAGCGCCCCGGACCATCGGGACGCAAGCGCCACTCCCGGACCTGTTTGGTGCCATCGCTGTAGCTGAAGGCCTCGTGCATAACCAGCACTTCGCCTTCGCTGTGCCCGTCGATCACCACGGTAAAGCGCTTGGTGACTTCACCGGAGCGCTTTTGAAACATTCCCCAGGCCTCGACACGCCCGGTGAAGTACTGGCGCAGATCGAGCTTGGGCTCTTCCTGACTGTAACGGGTTACCGGCACACCGCCGCAGCCGCTCAGTACAAGCCCCGCAAACAACATCAACATCCACTTTCTCAGCATGCGCCCTCCTTGATGGGTCATGAGCCGGTACTGCCGAGCAACTGCTCGCGAAGTTCGGGGTTACGGGTTTTCGGGTCAAGCCAGATAGAAAAGAAAGCCTTGGCGAACTGCTCGTCAGGCACAACATGCTGGAGTTTGTCGCCGACATAGAAACGCGCTTCGCGGCCGGGCAGGTAAACCCCGGTAATCTTCATGCCCGGCTTAACATCGACAAATGACTGGTTCATTTGCTGACGCCATTGCACCAGTTGCTGTTCGTTCACCTTCGACCCGGAAATACGCTTGATCTCATCGATACTGGCATCGACCAGATCTTCGCGGTCAATATCGCGATGGTAAGTCAGCTCAAGGGCCAGCGGCGCATCCGCTACAAAGGGCTTGGCGGGGCTAAGCAACCTGGCCGTGTAGACACGAAAGCCGAACAAGCTGAGATCACCGCCACCGACAACCTGGGCATTGGGCAATGCCTCTCGCCAATCCGCCGAAGCGCCAGCGCTGAGCAACATCACCAACCATAGCCATCGTGGCGCACGCATCGGCAACCTCTGTGTATGTCAGGTGCAGGCGCTGCCATGAAAGCATCGGCAGGCCGGGAATGAGAGAAGCCAGATAACTGACTCATGGCCGGAATCTATACCAGCAAAAACACTTTGTACAACCAATAAGGCAATTACCCTTTCGGGCGCTGAAAATAAAAAAGCCTGTTCCCGATCAGGTTCGGGAACAGGCTTCAGGGCTCAATACTCATCGCACCTTGAATTCAGGCGACCTGAGAGTGCGCCTGCCGACGGCTCTTCTGCCATTCGCCTTTCAGCGTCTGCAACGTATTTTCCACATACGTGCAGTCGGCCGCCGCTTTTTTGCCGACATAACCCTGACCGCGACGAAACATCTTCAGCGCAGTGCGCATCTGTGGATGAGCGTCACGGAATTCGTCTTCCTGGGTGAATGGCGACATGGCGTCGACATGGACTTCACCTGAATCGGCAATCCATACAATGTGGTTGTCCAGCGTGTCTTTGCATGCTGCAAACAGACGAGCCAGTTCATCAATAGTCGGTTGCTTGTTGATATTCATGTTGATGCTCCTTCGCTCGTAGACTGTTCAATAATTGATACATCAAGTTCATGCGCCAGAGCGTCATCAATGCAACACACGTAAGTGTTGGTCGAATACCGCTCCAGCCCCTCAAGGACATGCAGGTAGCCTTGATGAAGAGCCGCTACACAGCGGCATCAGCGTAGAGAGAAGAAGTCACGAAACCCAAAGACCTGACCCAGGATCGGCAATCGATCCATTACAAGCATCATGAGGACGTTTCGCCAGCTTCTCGCCCATATCGACGACAAATGCCAGTTCAGCTCCATCAATCTGCCTTGTGGGCAGCCTACATCCGGGAACATCTCGACGGCTTGCCGAGCCTGTTCAGTACACTTTTGCAGCGCTCCCGATCGGGGAGACAGCTGCATAATGCAAAAGGAAAACGGGTACGTCAACGATTATGTAGTGAATATTTTATAGCACTACACAATTGTATAAGGGGCTTGTAGTTACGTTAAAACCTGACTGAATAGTCACTGCTCCAGGCAGATATTACGGATGTTCAAGGCTCTTGCTCAGCCTGCAATCCCGCCTCACTCCTCCCACCGCAACACCGTATAGGCCTTGCCTCGCCCCTCCATCGAATTCAACAACACCGTCACTTGCAGACGCGCCATAGACCCCTCTGCCCTCTGCGCCCGGCTCTCGATCACCAGCACCTCCCCAGGATCGACGCCCACCGCGTTTCCTGTTGGCAGATTGAGTGCCATGCGCATCAGCGGGCTTGCGAAGGCCGGATCAGGTCGGTCGAAGCCGCTCCACAGCGTGATTTCAGGCAACAGCCTGCTGTACAGCGCTTGCGTCATGCTCGGCAGTTGCCGAACTTCTTCAAGCAAGCGAAATGGCGGCTGGCCGTTATTTCGCCGAACTTCGAGTTCACTGGCTATTTGACTGGCTTGTGCCTGACTCGCGCCGCACGCCATTGCCAGACGGGAAAAGTCTTCCGCTTGAGCGTTGTTCAGGTAGAGCTTGCCGTTCTCGCTGTGCAGGCTGATGTAGAGCTGCGTGTCGTCGAATGTCAGGGCTATTTCACGTCCGTCGGCGACCCACTTTTTGCGCTGCACAGGGTCAGCCAGGGCCTGCACCGCCAGCTCGACGCCAGCCTCTGCGGCCAGCAGTGCCTGGCTGTGCTGGCGAAGATGCAGCGCCTGGCGATTCTCCAGTTGCACCCAGCCGGCCAGTGACCCCAGCAGCAGGCTGAGCAAGGCCATGACCCAAAGCACCACCAGCAATGCAATGCCACGCTGCTGCATCATGCACACACGCCATAGTTGGGGATTCACAGGTGCACCTGATCAGTCGCCGGACGCAGTCTCAAGGTACTGAAACGCGCCTGATGCCGGGCGTCGCTTACCGTCAGGTCCAGGCGAAACAGGCGCAGTTGGCCTTGACGTGTCGGTTGCCGGGCGACGCTCAGTTGCCAGTCGATACCGCCACCCAGACTGCCCTGGCGGATACCGTCAGCCAACGGCCCTGCTGCTTCCTGATCCATCACGCTCATGGCCGCCTCGGTCAGGCGGTCGCTCTGCTCGGCCTGCGACAGGGAATGCACGCTTTGGCCGAAGGCGACCAGCAGGACCGTGCTGCAAATGGCCATAAGGGTCAATGCGGCAAGCATCTCCAGCAAGGTGAACCCACGCTGGTAGCGTGCGGGGTCGGCTCGGCTCTCACACATGCGGTTCAGCCTCGGGGGCGGGCCCTCCAGGACGATGCGTTAAAGGCGAACCGCCATGGTCACGAACGCACTGCGCGGGTTGCCTATCTGAAGTATCTGCAAGTCGCCAGTGGGATCACTCGCAGCACTGGCGTCCGTGTTGATAGTCGAGATGTAGCGCTTGTCGAACAGGTTCACTACGTTCAGCGACAAGGTGGTGTCCTTGACCGCGCCCAACTTGCCGAAGTCGTAGCCCAGCGTGGTGTTGGCCAGCCAATAGCCTGCAACGCTCGAGTCGTTGGTGTAGGTGTAATAACGCTTGCTCATGTAGCTGCCCTGCAGGCCCGCGTTCCATTGCTGCCAATGCCAGTCCAGACTGCTTGAATACATCAGCCTGGGCGTGTCGACGACCGTCTTGCCTTTGACATGCACCTCGCTGGTACCGCTCTGATAATCATCGTCGTAGGTGCTGTGGTTATAGGACGCCGTGTTGGACCAGCTCCAGTTCTCGTCCGGGGTCAGTGCGAAGGTCAGTTCCAGGCCTCGGCTGGTCACCGAGCCGACGTTGGCTACGCTGTTCTGGCAGATCACGATCCCGGTGCAATTGGTAATAGCCACCAGGCGGTTGTCGAACCGGGTGTTGTAGACCGCGGCCGAGGTTGAATAAAGCGCGTTGCTGCGACGCACACCCACTTCAACCGTCTTTGAGGTTTCCGGTTTGAGGTTCTTGAACCCGCCTGCCGCGTCGACTGCCGTCTGAGTGGTGAAAAACGGGCCGTAGCCGCCACTGGGGAAGGCGGCGACGTTTTCCGAGTAGGAGGTAAACACCTCATCCTGATCATCAAGCTTGTAGGTCGCCCCCAGTTGCGGCAGGAAACGGTCTCGCGCCTCCAGCGAACCACTGGCGTAACCGCCACCCTTGCCTTCCACCGTCGAGGTAGTGACTGTGTTCTTGGCACCGAACTCGAGTTTCAGGCGGTCGTCGAGCAAGGTGTAGCTGTCGCGCAGATAGAATTGCCGAGTCAGGTCGTTGTAATCCTGAGAAAGAATGGTCGCGACCTGCGGCAAACCCTTGGTTCTCACGATGTGATTCTGCGGTGCCGTGCCGGTCGGGTCGAACAGGTAGCGGGAGACGTCATTCTTGTTCGACTGAATCCAGAACCCACCCTGAATTTCGTGCTGACCCAGAAAGTAAGTCAGCGAGGTCTGGAAGCCCGAGCGGTTGATACCGTAGACCGTGCTGCGAATGGAGTTGGTAGGTACGGTCGTGCTGCCACTGGTGTACACGAATGGATAGTAAGAGTTGCCCCGCCCCGAGTCGTGGTGGTGATAAACCGTGGCATCCAGCAGCAGATCATCGCTGAGGGAAAAGTTGCCACTGAGGATGTCCAGTTCATCATCACGCAAACTGCTGCCGTTATAGGTCGCGTCTGCTGCACGGGTGACACCGCCGGTGAAAATACCGTTGGCGGCGTTCACAGCCCGGGTCCAGTCCGGCGTGTAGTAACTCCAGTTGTACCCCAGACGCCTGATCATGCTGCTCGACATGGCAGGCAGGTTGGCCTCGTTGTGCGTTGAGGTACTGTGATAGAAGCTCAGGTGATTAGCGTCGAAATCGTAGGTGACCTTGGCGTTGAGCGCGTCGGATTCCTGCGGATTGTCATGACCTTTCCAGGCATCGGCATCGTATTTTTCGCCTGACACATAAGCCGCCAGCCCGTTGTATTCGCCGGTATCAACGCGCACATACGTGCGCGTGGTGTCATAGCTGCCGAGGGTTTGCGAAAGGCGCGCGCCAAACTCCTTTTCGGGGTTTGAACTGGTGAACGCGATTGTGCCGCCCAGGTTGCTGTTGGAGGCAGTGCCCAGCGCACCGATACCGGCCGCGACTTCACTCTTGGCGATATTTTCCGCGATGATTGCGCGGGTGATACTCAGGCCGTTGAAATTGGCGAAACTCATGTTGCCCAGCGTCACACCATCCAGTGTGTAGCCCAGATGATGCATGTCGAAGCCACGCAGACTGATGCGCTGACTGCTTTCTTCACGCCCGAGCGGGTCGCCGGCTTGAAAGCTTACCCCGGCAAGACGCTGGAGCACCTTCATCGGGTTGGTGCCCGCTGAATAGGCCTTGATGTCCTTTTCATCGACACGCTGTACCTGGCGCGTTTCCCCTTGGCCAATCACTGAAACGGTACCGAGCGTGGTATCGGCTGCGCCGGTGGCAGGCTCCTGCGCCGGGTCTGTCGGCGTCGCGCTGTCCTGCGCATAGCTCGTCAGGCTAAGTGCATGCAGTCCGATCAGTAACACCAGTCGTTGAAGGGGAAAACGTGACGCACGCGTAGTCGATAGCATGATCATGAAAACGTTTCCTGAAGGCGTAAGAAGTCGGCAGGCTCTGGCCCTGCGCCTATTAATCGGAATTGCCGGAATCAAGGGCTTTCGGTGATTACCGCCAGGCGCGTTATGCCGGATCGCTGCACATCGGCGAGAACCCTGGCAACGCGTCCGTAGTCAGTTGCCGTGTCGGCACGCAGGGTCAGCGCCACGTCGGGGTCATTGGTATGCAGATTCTGCAGGGCGTCCGGTAATTGCTCTTCGGCTACAGGCTGGTCGTCGACAAACAAACCGCCTTTGGCGTCAATGCTGATGGCCACTGGTTTGGCGTCGTCCAGCGGCGCGGTGGCCGCTGTCTGCGGCAAATCAAGCGGTATGGCATTGGTCAATAACGGTGCGGTCACGATAAACACCACCAGCAGCACCAGCATCACGTCGACCAGAGGCGTAATGTTGATATCGCTGATCGCGTCGTCGCCCTGGCTTGAGGAGAAGGCCATTTCAAGCAACCCCGCTGAGGCTGCGAGTACCGTCGCGCTCGCCTTTCAATCTGAAGGCATGGCGCTGGGCGCGGTTCAGCAGATCGATTGCAAAGGCGTCCAGATCGGCCACCATGAGCTTCAGACGGCGGTTGAAAAAGTTGTAGGCAAGTACCGCCGGTACTGCCACGGCAATGCCGATACCTGTGGCGATCAAGGCCTCGCCGATTGGCCCGGCGACCACGGCAATGCTCGCTGACTTGGCGGTACTGATGGCCTGAAGGGCATGGATGATGCCGAACACCGTACCGAACAGGCCGATAAAAGGAGCCGTGCTGCCGATTGAGGCGAGCACGATCATGCCGCTTTCAAGGTTGCGTCGCTCAGAGTGAATCTGTTGATGCAGGCTACGCTCCAGCAGCTCCTGGCGGCTCCAGCTGTCAGCCGGTTCGTGACCGTCCTGACCGCCGGAAAGCGCTTGCGTGGTCACTTGCGCAAGACGTGCCAACTGGCTTTTCTGCGGACCGCTGTGCAGCGCTGCGTCGAAATCCTGAGCTGCCCAGAAGGCCTGCGTGTAGCGCTTGTTCTGGTTTTTCAGCCTCCCCTGCTGCCAGGCTTTGAGCAGCAGCACAGCCCAGGTTGCCAATGAGAACAACAGCAGGATGCCCATGGAGCTTTGCTGAATCAGTGTTGAATAATCGATTGTCATGGTAAGGCGCCTCAAGGAGCGAGCGTGAAGGCAAGCGGAACGTTGACCCAGCCATCGACCGGGCTGTTGCCGCGCTTGGCAGGAGTGAATGACCACTGTCGAACGGCCGCCTTGGCCGCATCGTCCAGCGCCGAAAAACCACTGGACTGAGCCACCTCAATCTGGTCCGGACGACCGCTGGCCAGCACATGCACGCGCAGCAGTGTGGTGCCTTGCTGATGGCGTTTGGCGGCCGCAGGCGGATACACGGGTGGCGGATTGTTCAGATAACCGGCGCGGCCGATGGGTGCCGTGGCAGGCGGTTCGCTGCTGGCTGGCGGTGCAGGCATGGGCTGCTGTGCCGGTATCGATTGGGGCGCAGCAGCAGGCACTTGCCTCTCGGCTACCTGTTGCTGTGCTTTTTGTTGTGGCTTGGCCTGTGGCTTGGCAGGCTGCGGACGTGGTGTCTCAGGCTTGGGTGCGGCGGCCAGGGGTTTGGCTGGCTCTGCCGGTATAACGGGTGGCGGTGCCGTGGGTTGCTCAACCGCAGGAGCCGCTGCGGCGGGCGTTGCTGGAGCAGGCGGCGTGGGCCTGGCGACCATTTGCATCGCGATTGGCATGGGCCGGGTTATCGGCGGTAACGGTTGCGCGGGCGCACTGTTGCGAAACCAGAGAAAACCCGCAGCATGGACAGCCAGTGCAATAACGCATGCCAAGGCAACATGACCCACGCCAATGCGCGGCACAGCGATTGCCGGTAACGGCACCGCCGGGGCATCGAACCTGCCTGCTGGCAACATGGGCAGCAGATCGTCGCGACAGGGTTGTGGCGGACGACGAGATAGAAGTAACGCGGGCATGACATCACCAATCCGGGACGAAATAAATAACGGCGCGCCGCTTTCAAAAGGTTTTAAAAAGCGTGCCGATGCTACGCTTTTCTATATGTACTTATTGTGACGAGAGGGAAGTTAGTTGACGAAACAACAGTAAGATTATTTCATGTTGCGTTTCAGGAAAATCGTTAGATAGCACACTATCTAGTGTGAGCATGTTTCGAAACGAGTGTCGCCCTCGCTGTCGGCCGGACACGGCATGCGCGTCCGGCCGGCGCGATAAAAATGTTCGTTAACAAGACCGTCATTAAATAATCAGTTTGAAATCAGGCTGGTATTTCGACGGCCATCATTTCTGAGCGCCGACACGGCGGTAACAGGATCGTCGGTAATGATGTAGCTGAAACTCTTGCCTGCGGTGTTCATGATCCAGTTGAGGCTTGTCCGGTTGTCGCCTGTCTCCTGCCCATAGCCCTTCTGGGACTTCCAGAGCCAGTACTTGGGTTCCGTACAGCAATGGCCATCCGCGGCAAAGAAGCTATAGTATTTGGTTTCCGCCACAGGCTGATAGGCACCCATGGTTTTTACATCGTGCTGGGTTCTCATCGCATAGTAGCTGTTCATGATGTTGTTGAGCGGGAATCTGAGCGTGCTGTCATATTCCTTGAGGCGCACCTCGGTCGCATAGACATAATCCTTGTTGTAATAGCTTTGCCAGTTCAACAGCGAATTGGCCGCCCCGCCGCTGGTGTCGATAAAGTCTGCACCGAACACCGGAATCAGGCGAAAACGGCCAGCTTCGCTCTGGGCATTCATGATCCCTTTGGATTCGAAGCTGGCAGCGTTCATGCCAATCGAGTTGACAGGCATTTTGAAGTACACCCAACGCTCGGCCGGTGTTCCCCACCAGTTACTGTGAGTCTTCACGCTCTGCCAGGCTTTTTTCGCCGCGTCGATGTTCTTGACGTCAAGCAACAGGATCATCGCGATCTTGTCGCGCTTGATCGCGTCCAGAATGGCATCGAAAGACGGCAGTTTCTGGTTGCTGTAGCCATTCAAGGAGGGATGCCGAAGCGAAAGATTCAGGGTGTTTCCAAAGTAATTCGACAGGTTCGGGTTATAGCCGCCATGACCGTAAGGGTCATATTCAGTCGAATTCGCGGTCGTGTAAGCATTGGTGGTCCGACCGAGGTTGGTATCATGCAGGACGATTACATTCCCGGCCCGGTCCAGCTGAAGATCGATTTCCGAACACTCGATTCCATTGGAGGCAGCCTGCTCAATGGAGGCAATCGAGTTCTCAGGCACATCACGCAACCAGTCGGGGTGAGAGTTGGTACCGATGGCGGTGCCGTGCAGCCCCCGGTGCGCGCAGACAATCGTAAGGTCATTATGGGCATCTTTGAGTATCCCGCCGATCTTGTCAGTGTTGTACTCTGCCAATGCAATAGAGGGCGCTACTATCAATACCGCCGTGCACAGTAGAACTATTTTCGGTAAGCAAAACATAATGTTGACTCCCATAAGGTCAGAATGGAATTAACTGCTGTACGGGCGAAGGCAAGACAAAAAAAAGGCAAGGAACGGGCGGAGTCGTGCTCGACTCTTCTGGCTTTAACAGACTTTAAATGGTCATTTTGCTCGAGCTACCGCGTGACATTTCGTTAATACAACTTCACGCGTGCAGCCACTTTGTTTACCGGAGCCTAGTCAGATGGCTCCGATGACCAGTCCTTTACTGACACCCCTTGCACATACACCGAAGGTGGTGCGGGAGGTGCTTGCGTGGGGGACAGCAGAGCGCCGGTATCAGGGTCGTAGTAGAAGATCTCCTCGATGCTGTCGATGCTGACTTTCAATCGACCTCTGTGCAGGTCGTCATCGACGTTGACGATGCGTTTGGTCCCAGTGGAACAGGTCACGCTGGCGCCACCCGCAAAGCCTTGCCCCTCTGCCCCGGCGGGTTCGATCAGGCACATTGCACCATCCGGACGAGCGATCTGCAGCGCGCCTTGTGGCGTGATGCGATGGGTGTAGACCGGACGACCATCAGGGCCGACCGTGGTAAATGACTCGCCGCGCTCAAAGCGCCTTTCCGGGGTATCGATACCTTTCACGCCCACGATGTTATGCAGCAGCAAACCGTCCGTGCCGATGTAGTAGTGAGCGATTTGCGTGCCGGTGTTCGCGGGCCAGCGCAGGTGCATGTGCATATGGGGCGGTGCATCTTCATGGCCGTGTGGGGCATTGGTGTCGAAGCCCATGATCTGGATTTTGCCCAGCCCCTGGCTTTGCACGTATTGGCCAAGCCCAAGATCACGTACCGCCTCGCGCTGCGCGAACTCCAGCACGTTGGCTGCAGCACGCTGAACGGACGGAAACGAGTCCTGCACGTAAAGGCCCGCGCGGCGTGCCGGGTCGGCATGTTCAAAGCGCAGGACCATGCCCGGCTCAACGATGTGCGTAGAGACCTCGGATGCTGTTATCGCATCCACTGCCAGAGGCGGCAATACCACATACAAACGTCCGCCATCGAGCCTGAACGGTATATCACCACTTTCCAGAATCACGCGCGAGGTATTCGCCACCGCTCCGTCGAAACCCAGTTCAAGCGTCCTTGAACGCGGTACTTTCAGCGCTATGACCGTCTCGCGCGGGTTGTCGGCGTTCCAGTAAGGGTCTGCCACCAGCCTGCACGTGGCACAACTTGCCGGGTCAAAGCGCAAGCCAGGACCTTCTTCACGCTTCACGAATTTGATGACGGCAATGACTGACTCGTCGCTGGCCGGTGCAGAAGCAGCTAACGCGAGACTCGCGCTCAGCATGGCGCTCGCCGCCAGTGCCATTGTTGTTCCATACGTCGTCATGCGTCAGACATCCGTTGCGGCATGCCTACACCTGCAATCAACTGAACAACCATCAAAAACTGCGCGTTCATAGGCAAGCCACTATTCAGGTGGGACGGATAAACCAAGTCTCGCAGTGGGCATTGGATCCGCACACTATCAAGACGAAACGGGTGGACTCGGAAAGTAACGCATCAATAAAGCTTCTGACCTAAACAGGGTCAGGGCATTCTCACGCCGACGTACTCACCAGCGCGAACACGGCAATGTGCCAGTGAACTAACGCGTCGAAAATACTCCCTTACATTTGATATTACTGTAGGGAAGCGATGTGACAGATTGAGGACATTAACGCACGAAACACCGGCATGGTTAATATGATCAGGCAACTAACAATATGACGCGCAGCATGTAGTGAACAGCGTCGAACATAAACTTTTTTTTAAAATTGTAGGCGTGCGTGTCGATTACCCACTTATGTCGAAAAGATGACCGTCCACTTTATATTCTTTGAGTCCCGAAAGCATGCCGAGCCAAGCCGTCGCACAAGAACTGCCACGCGAATTCCTGCCGCCCGACGACCACTACAAAAAAGCCCGAGAGCTAACGCTCCCAGGCCTCTGAACACCCAACAAACCCCTTATCGTCAGCTCACTTTAAAGCGTCCCACCAGCCCCTGCTGCTGCTCAGCAAGCCTGGCCAGTTCACGACTCGTGACTGCTGTCTGCTCGGCACCTGCACTCACCTGAATGACCAGCGCGTTGATGTCATTCACGTTGCGGTGGATTTCTTCGGCCACCAGGCTTTGCTCTTCGGCAGCAGATGCAACCTGGATGTTGCGGTCACTGATGGTCGCGATGCCTTCGGCGATTTCTTCCAGCAGTTCGCCAGCGCGTACGACGTTGCTGGCGCCCTCTTGCGCCTTGCCCAGGGTTTCCTGCATGGACGCGGCAGCACGTTCGGAGCCGGACTGCAGGTTGGCGATCATGTTCTGGATGCTGACCGTGGAGTCCTGAGTCTTTTTGGCCAGGTTGCGCACTTCGTCGGCCACCACGGCAAAGCCGCGACCTTGTTCGCCCGCACGCGCTGCTTCGATGGCTGCGTTGAGGGCCAGCAGGTTGGTCTGGTCGGCGACGCCTCGGATGACATCGAGCACCGAGGAAATGGCGTTGCTCTCGCCCTTGAGCTCGTCAATGATTCGTGAAGTCTCTTCAGCCTGGACCGAGAGCCCTTGAATCAGGCCGATGGTGTTGTCGATCTCGGTCTTGCCCTGCACGGTACTGTTATTGACGCGCTGCGACATCTCGGCCGCGTCGGTGGTGCTGCGCGCAACGTCCTTGACGGTGGCGCTCATCTCGCTGATGGCTGTGGCGACCTGATCGGTGCCCAGGCGCTGCTGCGCGACGTTCTGGCTGGTCTGCAACGCCACCGCAGAAGACTGCTCGGCGGCGGTGGCGACCTGTGAGGTAGCGCTGCCGATTTCGCGGATGACCTCGCTGATCTGTTGCGCCATGTTGTCCAGATTGCGTGATATCTCGCCGAACTCGTCTTTACCGGTGTAACGGGTTCTGGCGGTCAGGTCGCGGGTGGATAGCGCAACCAGCGTGCGGTTCACGTCGACCACTGCAACCTTGATATTGCGGATGATCACCGACGCCAGCCACAACACTACGATCAGCATCACGATGACAGTGGCAACCGCTATGTAAAGGCTGCTTTGAGCGGCGCTGCGTGCATCGGTGGCCAGGCCTACGACAGTCTGACCCAATTCCGCTTCAACCCTGGCCATCAGGTCTATGCGGTTGGTGGAAAGGTTGAACCAGTCTTCGGGCTTGATGTTGAGCGGGTCGCCCAGGGGTGTATCGAAACCCAGACGTTGCAGGCGGGCAACTTCAAGTGATCCTGGTTGTTGCAGAACATCATTCAGCCTGGTTTTGAATGCTTCCGGGGACCAGCGCTGGAAGGCTTCGAAGTAACCGGAGAACTCTCCAAGGTTACGACTGAAGCGTGATAACAGCGCTGCGTCGAAGCGATTCTGGTTGAAAGCCAGGCCCAACAACACCCGTTCGCGACCCGCGCGCTCTTTCATATCCACGAACTGATTGAGCGAACTCAAGGCGCGCAGTATTTGCGGGTCTTCAATGCTCGCTTCCATCGAATAAGTAAACCCGATGAGCGTTTTGATGATGTCAGTGAAACGCGTGCCGGATTCAGTATTGTTGATTGCCAGCGCATCGACTTTGAGGCGTAACGCGATCAGGTCATCCAGCGCGCGGTTTACTTTTTCCGGCCCGGGAATTCCCTCCGTCGATTGCGCACGCATCTCGCCCATCGCCTGGTCGGTTTCCTGACGAAATGATTTCAATTTGTCTTGCATGGACTTGCCGCCACTGCCCAGGAACACGCCACTGGCACCGCGCTCGCGCTGGATGGTGGTGACGACGTTGCTGAGCTTCTGTGCGGCACTGGTGGCCGTCACTGCGCGCCTCATATCGCTGAGGTTCTCGCTTTTATCAGCGACGAAAATACCTGCGAAGGCAAGAAAGCCCAGCAGGGGAAACATTAAAATAAGCAGCAGTTTCATACTCAAAGGAGCATTTCTAAGCATTGCAGACCTCATGACGTGCAGACGTTCTATAAAGACGATCCGAGGCCTAACGTTCTGTATTTTTCGACGTTTTTTAATAGCCAGAGATGATTCGGTAATTAGCCTGCCTTAGCCGGTCTTGCTTCCGTCCCATTGTTTCGGCTGAGGGCAGCCGAGCTTTACCAAACTATTTATCTTGACAATTCACACCACAAGATTAATGAAGACGAGTATTCGAAAATGCGCGGGAAGTTTGGATCCACAAGAAGTGCAATTAACATTAACGGCAATAAACCAAGATGCAAAACATAACGCCAGACAACGTGGTCACCTATAAATGAGATGACCACAGTGTCTGGCGAGAGGAAGGCGGTTTTTCTGATTCCGCCTGTCACGTTGCCCGGATTATTAGCGCAAGTTGGTCTTGGCCAGTTCCAGCACTTCACTGCCGCGCCCGCTCATGATCGCGCGCATCATGTACAGGCTGAAGCCTTTGGCCTGTGCCAGTTTGATTTTCGGCGGGATGCCCAGCTCCTGCTTGGCAGTGACCACGTCGATCAGCACCGGGCCTGGATGATCGAACGCCTTGCGCAACGCTGCAGGCAGCTCTTCGGCGTTCTCCACGCGCAGGCCGAGAATGCCTGCGCCCAAGGCGATACCGGCGAAGTTGGTTTCATGCAGGTCGGTGCCGTGCGGCACATAGCCGCTGGCTTTCATTTCCATGTCGACAAAGCCCAGCGAGCTGTTGTTGAACACCACCATTTTGATCGGCAGGTTCAGTTGGCGGATGCTCAGCAGGTCGCCCAGCAGCATCGACAGACCGCCATCGCCACACAACGCCACCACCTGACGATCAGGGTGCTCGGCCTTCGCGCCCAGAGCCTGAGGCAAGGCGTTGGCCATCGAACCGTGGTTGAACGAGCCCAGCAGACTGCGTTTGCCGTTCATGTGCAGGTAGCGCGCAGCCCACAGCGTTGGCGTGCCGACATCGACGGTAAAGATCGCATCAGCGTCCGCTTGCTCGTCGACCAATCGAGTGAGGTACTGCGGGTGAATAGGCGTACCGTCTGGCGTAGGCGTGGCCAGTTCGTCCAGCTCTTCGCGGGCCTTGGCGTAGTGCTTGAGGGCCTTGTCGAGGAAGCGGCGGTCGGCGTGCGGCTTGAGTTTCGGCTGCAATGCGTCGAGGGTTTCCCGCACCCCGCCGACCAGACCGAGCGCCACAGGCGTACGGCGACCCAACTGCGTAGGGTCGAGGTCGATCTGGATGATGTTGGCCTTTTCCGGGTAGAAATTCCGATATGGGAAGCTGCTGCCGAGAATCACCAGCGTGTCGCAGGACAGCATGGCGTGGTAGCCGGAGCTGAAACCAATCAGACCGGTCATGCCGACGTCGAACGGGTTGTCGTACTCAACGTGCTGCTTGCCGCGCAAGGCATGGACAATGGGAGCGCCCAGCGTGTCGGCCAGTGCGAGGATCTGCTCGTGAGCACCCGCACAGCCTGCACCGCACAGCAAGGTCACGGCTTTCGAGTCGTTGAGCATGTCGGCCATCGACTGCAAGTCGTTGTCCGCTGGGACGACAGTGGGCGGCGTGGCCTCGATCCATTTCGCAGCTACATCAGGGGATTCGCTGAGCGCCACATCGCCGGGCAAGACGATAACGGCCACACCTTTCTGGCTGATCGCCGCGCGCATGGCACGCTCCAGCACACGCGGGAATTGCTCGGGGTTGCTGACCAGTTCGACGAAGTGGCTGCATTCCTTGAACAGCTCCTGCGGGTGAGTTTCCTGAAAGTAATCCAGGCCGATTTCCGAGGAAGGAATGTGCGCAGCAATCGCCAGCACCGGCACGCGGTTGCGATGGCAGTCGTACAGGCCGTTGATCAGGTGCAGGTTGCCCGGTCCGCAGCTGCCTGCGCAGACCGCCAGCTTGCCGCTGGATGCCGCCTGGGCACCGGCGGCGAAGGCTGCGACTTCTTCATGACGGGTGTGCATCCAGCGAATCGAATCGGTACGTTCCAGGCTGTCGGTCAGGCCGTTGAGGCTGTCACCGGACACCCCCCAGATGTGGGAAACACCTGCCGCTGCGAGGGTTTGCGCAAGATGGTCGGCGATGGTCTTGGACATTAGGGGTTCCTTGTCGAGGCAATAATGAATTCGGTAAAACGCGCGCAGCGCTCTGCCACGCCTATTGTGGTCGACCCGATGAATTCTCGACAGTTCAGAAAACCTGAGCCCTGTTCAGGGCTCGGTCAGACAGTTTGCCTTGGCAAACAATTCAGGCGTGCGGGTTGCCCGGCGCCTTGGCAGGGACTGCGTATTGCGGTTTGAGCTTGCCCTCGCTGTCGAGCAGCCAGGCATCGAGAATTTCCCGGACCACAGGGCCCGCGACTCGACCGCCCGCTTCGCCGTTCTCGATGGTCACCGACACCACGATCTTCGGATGATCGGCCGGCGCGAAGCCGACGAACAAGGCGTTGTCACGGTTACGCTCCAGCGTCTTCAGACGGTTGTAACGCTCACCCTGCTTGATCGCCACCACCTGCGCCGTACCGCTTTTGCCGGCGATACGGTACTGCGCGCCCTTTGCGGCATCGCGCGCAATGCCGCGCGGGTCGTGCATGACCATCTGCATGCCGGTGTTGACCTGATTCCATTCGTTGGGATCGCGCAGCACGATGTTTGGCATCGGGTGCTCATCAAGCGGCACGTCGTGGCCTACTTCCATCGCCAGGTGCGGCCGATGCCAGACGCCTTTGCTGGCAATCAGTGACGTTGCCTGAGCCAGTTGCAATGGCGTGACCTGCATATAGCCCTGGCCGATACCGAGAATCACCGTTTCGCCCGGGAACCACGCCTGGCGGCGTGTAGCGCGCTTCCATTCGCGGGACGGCATCAGCCCGGCCGATTCCTCGAACATGTCCAGCGAGACCTTTTGGCCGATGCCGAACATGGTCATGTAGTCGTGCAGGCGGTCGATGCCGAGCTTGTGCGCGACGGTGTAGAAGTAGGTGTCATTAGACCGCATGATCGCCGTGTCCATGTCCACCCAGCCATCGCCGCTGTGGTTCCAGTTGCGGTATTTGTGGTCAAAGTCCGGCAGCTGGAAGTAACCGGGGTCGAAGACCTTGGTCGAGGCCGTGACCACACCGCTGTCGAGACCGGCAATCGCCACTTCCGGCTTGACCGTCGAGCCCGGTGCGTAAAGGCCACGCAGCACCCGGTTGAACAGCGGCCGGTCAATGGAATCGCGCAGCGCAGCGTACTGCTTGAAGCTGATGCCGGTGACGAACAGGTTGGGGTCGAAGCTTGGTTTGCTGACCATCGCCAGCACTTCGCCGGTTTCCGGGTCCAGCGCAACCACCGAACCACGTCGATCACCCAGAGCGTTTTCCGCTGCGGCCTGCAAATGCGCGTCCAGCGTGAGGGTGATGTTCTTGCCCGGCACCGGGTCAGTGTGTTTGAGCACCCGCAGCACGCGGCCCTGGGCGTTGGTTTCGACCTCTTCGTAGCCTACGTGGCCGTGCAGCTCGGATTCGTAGAAGCGCTCGATACCGGTCTTGCCGATGGATTGAGTGCCGCGATATTCATTGTCGAGATGCGACGCTTCTTTTTCGTTGATACGCCCGACATAGCCAATCGAATGGGCAAAGTGCGCGCCCAGCGGGTAGTGACGAACGAACTGCGCTGCCACATCCACGCCCGGCAGCAGGTACTGATTGACCGCGAGTGTGGCGATCTGCTCTTCGGTCAGCTCATACAGCAGGGTCGCAGGCTCAAACGGGTGACGAACCTGTTTCAGTTCCTTGTCGAACAGAATCCGGTCTTCGTCGGGCAACTCCAGCAGGGTCATCAGTTCATCGATCACCTTGTGCCAGTCACCGGCGCGCTCACGGGTCAGGGTCAGGTTGAAACTGGGGCGATTGTCAGCGAGCACTTCGCCATTGCGGTCAAAGATCAAACCGCGCTCGGGCGGGATCGGCAACACATGCACGCGGTTGTTTTCGGAAATGGTCGAGTGGTAATCGAACTCGGTGACTTGCAGGAAATACATGCGCGCGACCAGACAGGCAGCCAGCAGGCCGACCAGCACCGCGCAGGCAATCAGGCGCTGATTGACCAGCCGCGTCTCTTTTTCGTGGTCTTTCAGGGGGATTGGATTGGGCATTTCTACAGCTTCTCGGTGAAGGGCAAACGGCGCAACTGAACGTGTATATAAAGATTTCGGCGCGCACCATACCAAGAAGCGGCTGATTGCAGGCGATTGAGCCGACAATCGCAGGATGAAAAATCTGTCAGAAACGGCTCATTCAAGCGTGGTCTGCACCGTGTTCGCGGCCTCGCGGGCCTGCATGATGCGTGGCAGATTGGTCTCGATCCAGGTGGCGAGTGTTTCAACCTGCAAGGCGACTTCTTCACCCATTGGGGTCAGCCGGTATTGAACATGCGGCGGCACCACCGGCAGTGACTTGCGGCTGACGAAGCCGTCCTGCTCCAGATGCTGCAAGGTTTGCGCGAGCATTTTCTCGCTGACCCCGCCAATTTTGCGCCGCACCTCGCTGAAACGATGCATGCCACCGCGCAAAACCACCAGCACCAGCACGCCCCAACGGCTGCAAACATGGTTGAGCACCACCCGTGAAGGGCAGTCGGTGGCCAGTACCTGCCCCTGACGAACGAAGGCCAGCATGGACTCGACCGTTTCAGACTGTGGATGCGAGGCAGATTCACTCATGACACTTACCTTTTTGTACGTACTTACGAAAGGTAAGCATCATGACTATGCTGGCGCTTCCTTTCAACCTGATTCAAGGAATCCTTCCATGATCGTTGTCACCGGTGCCACTGGCCAGCTTGGCCGTATCGTCATTGAACAGCTGCTCACTCGTGTACCTGCCGGGCAGATCATTGCCGCAGTCCGCAGCCCGGAAAAGGCCAGTGACCTCTCGGCAAAGGGCATTCAAGTGCGTCACGCCGACTATTCGCAGCCGTCGACGCTGGACAGCGCGTTTGCCGGTGCCGACAAAGTGCTGCTGATTTCTTCCAGCGAAGTGGGCCAGCGCTTGCCACAGCACAAGGCCGTGATTGATGCGGCAAAACGCGTCGGGGTCAAACTGCTGGCTTACACCAGTGTTCTGCATGCAGACGCCTCGGCACTGGGCCTGGCCAGAGAGCACCGCGAAACCGAAGACTACCTGCGCGCCAGCGGGCTGCCTTATGTCCTGCTGCGCAATGGCTGGTACACCGAAAACTACACAGCAGGCATTCCCGGCGCGCTGGGCCATGGCGCGGTCATGGGCTGTGCCGACGAGGGCCGCATCAGTTCGGCGTCGCGCCTCGATTACGCTGAGGCTGCGGCGGTGCTGCTGACCTCCAGCGAGGATCAGAGCGGTCGCGTGTACGAGCTGGCTGGTGACGATTCCTACACACTTGCTGAGTTCGCTGCCGAGCTTTCAAAGCAGGCCGGCAAGACTCTGCCTTACGTCAACCTGCCGCAAGCCGAATTCAAAGCCGCGCTGATCCAGGCAGGCTTGCCAGACTTCGTTGCGCAGTTGCTGGCTGATTCCGACGCGGCCGCAGCCAAAGGCGCGCTGTTCGATGACAGTCACCAGTTGAGCGCACTGATCGGCCGTCCGACCACCAGGCTCTCTGCAACCATCGCCCAGACCCTGCAAGGCTAAGCGCGGCAAACCCGATCGAATGATTTGCAAACGTGAGGGTCCCAGTTGTTACGAGGCATTAAGCCATCGCCTGATACCAAAGACTGGGAGTCTTTACATGAATAGCAAATCGTTGATCGCCTGCATGACCTTGCTCGGCTGCTTCTCCGCCGTCGCCCTGCCCGCTCACGCAGCAGAGACGGCGGACCCGAAAGTAGCCGAATCCAAAGACAACATGCATGAACTGGAAATCGGTTCCCGCGTGCCGGAAAAATATCGCCGCAGCGATCTGGAAGTAAAAGACTGGAAAAGCAAAGGCCTGGAAGCACCGGCCAAGGAAAGCGAGTGGGTCAAGATCAATGATAAATACGTACGCTTTCAGAAGGTCAACGGCAACATCATGGATATCGTGCCGGTGAAGAAGTAAGTATCAACAAGTAAGCACAGCGCTATAGAGCACAAGCCTGGCGCTAGTGATTCATATATAGGCTCATCGCAACCGAGCCTGGTGCCAATGCCACGCATTGGCACGCTGCACTGCGGGCGTAGCTTGTCGCAAACAGCCCCTCCACCAACCAAAACCATTGCTTTTTTGTCCGCATGCCTTACAAATGCAGTGTTGCCAGCCTGTAACATCACTGCCACCTTCTCTGCGAGCCTGCTCCATGTCCAGAACCGTCGCCATTGCCTTCGCCTGCCTGCTTTCATCAACGGCCCAGGCCGCCTGCCCCGCCGCGACCCCGGTCGATACAGCGCGCTGGGTCTACGAAAAGCATCAGGACTTCTACCTCAGTGGCAAAGGCTCGGCTGATTACCTGTCCAAGCCTTTGCTGGGCTTGCTGAAAAAAGACTGGGCCTGTCAGAACGGTGATCAGTGCGCAGTCAGCGCCAACCCCTGGACCGACGCGCAGGATGGCGATGTGCAGAAGCCCATCGACTGGAAGCTGGTGTCCAATTCCGACAAGCAGGCAGTGGTCGAGATGACCTACAACCTGGGCTACAAAGACGCCCCGCAGCAGCCGGTCACCAGCCAGACCACTCGTCTGTTGTTGACTAAAAATGCCAGCAGTTGCTGGGTGCTGGACAATCTTCAAGGGCCGCAGGGTGTCGCACTGATGCAGACCCTGGAAGAATTTCCTTACGAAGGTGATTGATCGGCCTTGAAACAATCCGTCATTCTCGGTATCACAGGCACTTGAATTTCACGAGCGAGCACCATGAATACCTTTGAGCAATCGATTATTGAGGCTGCGCAGGCCGCCACGCCCAATAACACCGATGCCGAACGCGAAGCTGCCAGAATTGCCGCCACGCAGGCAGTGGCCGAAATCATGTCCAGCCGCAGCGGGCTGGACCGTACCCTGGCATTGGCCGAGTTGCTGGATTCCTACTCGGAACATGACGATCAGGAAGACGATTAGGCTGGGCGGCAGCGGGCAAAAATTTATTACCTGTTTATTTACCTGCGACGCTAAAGAAAGCTACTGTAGCGGTCGATAATTCGATTGAGGGGGTTCATCACAGCCCCCATTCATTTAGTCATTTAGTGCGCTCGGATGCGACCTATAGGGGAACCATCCGTGCAAGTCGAACAACTGAAAGACATCCAGGCCTACGTCAGGCGCACCGCCGACGACCTTGAACGCGTCTCGGCCAATCTTGCCGGACATCTTTTGTACCTGGAGCGTACTTCTCGCCCGCATGAAGCGCAGGAAGTCAGCGAGCGGATCGTCGGCTTGCGTGCGTCAGTCGATGGCCTTCGTGGCGTGTTCCGGTAACTGACCATTTACCTTTCCCCGGCCTGCGACAGCGGCCTCGCTACTTCCTCCAGAGACTTGCGCTCGGCAGCCGCGCCCCATATCGACTGCACCAGCGCCGCGAACATCATCAACCCTGCCCCGATCAGATAGCCGATCAGCACATTGCTGCGTTCGCCGGTTTCTATCAACTCACCAAACAACGTCGGGCCTATCATCCCGCCCAGCCCCGTACCGAAGGCGTAGAACACTGCAATCGCCAATGCGCGGATTTCCAGCGGAAAGGTTTCGGCCACTGTCAGGTAGGCCGAGCTGGCCGCTGCCGAAGCAAAGAAAAAAATCACCATCCAGGCAATGGCCTGCTGGGTTACGTCCAGCAGACCTTGCTCGAACATATAGCCACTGATCGCCAACAGCACGCCTGACACACCGTAGGTCAGGCTGATCATGACCCGCCGCCCCACCACGTCAAACAACCTGCCCAGCAGCAGCGGACCGCAGAAATTACCCAACGCCAGCGGCAACACATACCAACCGACGCGCTCGGACGGCACGCCATAGAAGTCGGTCAATACCAACGCGTAAGTGAAGAAAATCGCATTGTAGAAAAAAGCCTGGGCCGTCAGCAGCGTCAGGCCAACCAGCGAACGCTGGCGAAACGTCACCAGCAAGGTTCTGGCAACCTCCCCCAGCGGCGTGTGGTCGCGCACGTGCAGGCGCAAGGGTTTGCCCTGCACCGCGGGCAGCACATGGCCCTGGCGCTGAAGATCGGCCTCTATCTGCTCAACGATCTTTTTCGCCTGCGCGGCCTGGCCGTGAATCAACAGCCAGCGTGGGCTCTCCGGCAGCCACAGACGCATCAGCAGCACCAGCAGGCCCAATACCGCACCGATCCCGAAACACAGGCGCCAGCCCAGTTCGGCACCTACCCATTGCGGATCGAGCAACACAATCGAGCCAATCGCGCCCAGCGCAGCACCCAGCCAGAACGTGCCATTGATGGTCAGGTCGACCCAGCCCCGGTAACGCGCCGGGGTAAATTCCTGAATGGTCGAATTAATTGCGGTGTACTCGCCACCGATACCCATGCCGGTCAGAAAACGGAACAGCATGAAGCTCCAGACACTGAATGAAAACGCCGTGGCGGCCGTGGCACCGACGTACAGCAGCAAGGTGATGAAGAACAGTTTGCGACGCCCGAGACGGTCCGCCAGCCAGCCAAAAAATAACGCGCCGAGTACGGCACCGGCGATATACGCGGCACCCGCCAGGCCCACGTCACTGTTGGTCAGGTTGAGCGCCGGACTGGCTTTCAGAGCGCCAGCCACCGAGCCTGCAAGGGTCACTTCCAGGCCATCGAGCAACCAGGTGATACCCAGCGCCACAACCAGTAAGGTGTGAAACCGCCCCCAGGGCAAGCGGTCCAGACGGGCCGGCAAATCGGTTTCGAACACTGCACCCTTTTCATCGGTTGTGGTCATTTCCGGCTCCCTGACAGCGAACATTGGTGTCAGGTTTGAGAGTGACTTACGGCGATCAAGTTCAGCTCACCCAGAACCACAGCAGCGTCAGATTGGCCGCCGAGATCAGACCGAACAGACCCCAGGCGGCAATCTTGACCAACCGACTGTTGACGAACGGCCCCATCAACTGCGGATCACTGGTAAAGCGAATCAGCGGCCAGAGCGCAAACGGCAGTTGCAGGCTCAGCACCACCTGGCTGAGCACCAGCATCTTGCCGACCGAACTGTCACCCAGCCAGATCACGCCGATCAGCGCCGGAATCAGTGCCAGTGCGCGAGTAATCAAGCGCCGCTGCCAGCAAGGAATTTTGGCCTGCAGAAAGCCTTCGAGCACCACCTGCCCGGCGATGGTTCCCGTGAACGTCGAACTTTGCCCTGCCGCCAGCAAGGCGACGCCGAACAGCACGCTGGCAATGGCACCGCCGACCAATGGATCAAGCAGGTGATAAGCGTCCTGAATCTCGACAACTTCGGTATGCCCGGTCTTGTGAAACGCCGCAGCCGCGAGGATCAGAATCGCCGCATTGATCAGCAGCGCAAGGCTCAGCGAACCGATAGTGTCCAGTCGGGCGTAGCGAATGGCAGTGGCTTTGCTGGCCAGATCAGCACCATTGACGCGGGTCTGCACCACCGACGAATGCAGATAAAGGTTATGCGGCATGACTGTGGCACCCAGAATACCGATGGCGATATACAGCGGCTCCTGGCTGCTCAGTACATCCCAGCTCGGTTTCAGGCCCGCCACCACATCCGGCCAGAATGGCTTGATCAGAAACAGCTCGACGGCAAAACAACTGGCAATGGTTGCAATCAACCCCAGCACGATAGCTTCCAGACGCCGGAAATTGGCGCCCTGCAAGGCCAGCACGATCAGGGTATCGAAAGCGGTCAGCGCTACACCGGTGGTGATCGACACGCCCAACAACAGATGAAACGCCAACGCCGCCCCCAGCACCTCTGCCAGATCGGTGGCGATAATCGACAGCTCTGCCAGCAGCCACTGGCCTTTGGCGACATTACGGCTGTAGCGGGCAGCAGACAGCTGCGCCAGATCACGCCCGGTGGCGATGCCAAGGCGGGAACAGAGGTTTTGCAAGACCATTCCCGACAGACTGGCCAGCACCACCACAAACAACAATGAATAGCCAAAGCGCGACCCAGCCTCGATAGCCGTCGCCCAGTTGCCGGGGTCCATGTAACCGATGGAAACCAGCAGGCCGGGTCCCACGAACAGCATCATCTTGCGCAGCAAGGACGCATTCGGCGGGATGGTCACGCTGTCAGTGGTCGCCGAGGGGCAGAAAGGGGCTGTTGCAGTGGTGGGCAGTTTGTACGTCACGGGAACCCGACAGGCAGAAAATCAAGACCTTCATCCTAAGGTTTTGCGACACATGTTGATACATGCTTGGTGGCTTCATGCCTGTTGTTTTGACGCTTGCTGGTCTTCAAGGCTGGCGCTGCATGGTTAATCACACGCTATCTCAACGGCGTACAGCCTGTCTAAACCGGTATAAACACTCAAAAACCATACCAACTAAACAATTATTAATCTTTTAGAGTCCATTAACCGCATTAAAAGACCATTCATTACAAATTGTAAAGAGTACTATTCAGGCCTCTACAAGAACTCAGGATCGCCATCGATGAACTCATCACCTCGCACAGGTGCACCCAAGAGCGAACAGCTGCGGGCAGCGTATATCTCGGCGCGCATTGATCGACTGCCTGCGGTTGCTACTATCTGGAAACTGGTTGCCCTGCTGTCTATCGCCGGTTTTTTCGAGCTTTACGACCTGTTTCAGACGGCCTACATCAGCCCCGGTCTGATTCGCGACGGGATCTTTGCCACGGGAAGCCAGGGCCTGTTCGGCTTTTCCGATCAGGCAGCCTTTGCCTCGGCGACCTTTCTGGGCCTGTTTTTCGGTGCAAGTCTGGTCAGCCCGATTGCCGACCGTTACGGTCGCCGCGCAATTTTTACCTTCGCGCTGATCTGGTACACCATTGCCACGGTGATCATGGGTCTGCAGACCTCCGCCCTGGGCGTGATAGGCATGCGCTTTGTGGTCGGCATCGGCCTGGGCGTCGAGCTGGTGACCATCGACACCTACCTATCGGAACTGGTGCCCAAACGTATACGCAGCTCAGCGTTCGCCTTCGCATTTTTCATCCAGTTCCTGTCAGTTCCCAGCGTGGCGCTGATGTCGTGGTGGCTGGTGCCTCAGGCACCCTTCGGCTTTTCCGGATGGCGCTGGGTGGTGATTGGCAGCGCGGTATTTGCGCTGTTTGTCTGGTGGCTGCGTTCAGCCCTGCCGGAATCACCACGCTGGCTGGCGCAGCAAGGGCGTTTCGACGAAGCCGAGCTGATCATGGACGGAATTGAAGCACGTTGTATCAAAGACCAGGGCAAGCCGCTGGATGAACCTGAACCGGAGAAAGTCGCGCTGTCAGGCAACGGCCGCTTCGCCGATATGTGGCAACCGCCTTACCGTCGTCGTGCACTGATGCTGATCGTATTTCACATCTTCCAGGCGATTGGCTTCTTCGGCTTCGGCAACTGGCTGCCCGCCCTGCTTTCTGGCCAGGGCCTGAGTGTTACACACAGCCTGGGGTATGCGTTCGTGATCACGCTGGCCTACCCGCTCGGCCCTTTACTGTTCGTGAAATTTGCCAACCGCTTCGAGAATAAATGGCAAATCGTCGGCTCAGCGTTGGGAGCAATGATCTTCGGCAGCCTGTTTGCCTTCCAGACCAGCGCAGCAGGCCTTATTTTCTGCGGAATCATGATCACATTCTGCAACGCATGGCTGAGCTTCAGTTATCACTCATACCAGGGTGAGTTGTTTCCGACCAACATCCGCGCACGTGCCGTGGGTTTTTGCTACTCGTTCAGCCGCCTGTCAACGGTGTTCAGCAGCCTGCTGATCGGGATTTTCCTCGACCATTTCGGCACACCGGGCGTACTGGCGTTCATTGTTGGCAGCATGCTGATCGTGATCATCACCATTGGCCGGTTCGGACCACGTACACGCGATCTGGCGCTGGAGCAGATAGCCCATCGTTGAGTGACCTGAGCGTGGAGCGGGTTCAGGCCTGAGCCCACTCCACATTGGTGACACCAAAGTGTTCCGCATAAGGTTTGGACACTTTGGCGACTTTCTCCAAACGGTATTTCGGTATGCGCGCAAGACCCGCGTCGACACTTGCACAGTGCCATGCTTCAGCGTTGTCCATATTCTCGGTGCGTATATAAAAACTCTTGAACGAACCGTTCAGCAGATAATCAATGCGGTAATGCTTTGGAAGTGCCATTGAAAGCCTGATCCTTTTTTCAGCAGTGGCTTGAAGTATAGGTGACTGCATTCACTGCAAAGAAATTCATTCTTTTTTCAATATCGGCGACCAACGAACATCCGCATTCGGATATATCAGCGAATACCCAGGCGCTTGGCAAGTCGATTGAGATTGGCTCTGTCCACCGCTAAATCGCGCGCCACTTCTGCCCAACGGCCTTGATGTCGTTCAAGACAATCAACAATCAAAGAACGCTGAAAAGCATCCACCGACGCCTTGAGCCCTGCCCCCTGCACAGCCGCTGAAAGGGCTTTTTCAGCCGTGGGTAGTGGCGTGGCAGACGCCGAGCCGTCGAGACCCAGCGCTGCCCCTTCGACCGTCAGGATGCGCGGCTTTTGCGGATGGGCAGACAATGCCTTGAGCACCGCCCGGCTGATCAGGTGCTCCAGCTCACGAACGTTACCCGGCCAGTGGTGCGCGAGTAGCAGCCGCTGTGCCTCGGCGCTCAGGCGCAACCCACGCAGCCCCATGCGCACACGGTTTTCCTCGAGAAAATAGCCGGCCAGCAGCAACACATCCCGTCCGCGCTCGCGCAGTGCTGGCACGAGCAGCGGGTAGACGCTCAGTCGATGATAGAGATCCGCCCGAAACCGGCCGGAGCGCACTTCCTCGGCCAGATCACGATTGGTGGCAGCGATGATGCGCACATCCACATGGTGTTCCTGATCAGCACCGACCCGTTGCAACTGACCGCTTTGCAGCACACGCAACAGCTTGGACTGCACCGACAATGGCAGCTCACCCACCTCATCAAGGAACAGCGTGCCGCCATCCGCCAGCTCGAACCTGCCGCTACGCCCGTTGACCGCTCCGGAAAAAGCGCCTTTGACATGCCCGAACAATTCGCTCTCGACCAGCATTTCAGGCAGCGCGGCGCAGTTGAGGCTGATCAGCGGCTTGTGTGCCCGCGGCGAGTGTAGATGGATGGACTCGGCCACCAACTCCTTGCCGACACCGGTTTCTCCCGTGACCAGTACCGTCAGCGGGCTGTTGCCGACCAGTTCAATCTCCTGCTGCATACGCTGGTGAACCGCGCTCTGACCAATCAGCTCGCGAGGTGCTCGCCCACCGGCAGCGCGCTTGTAGACCTCGGCCAACTGACGCTGATCTTCAAAGCCCCGCGCCAACTGGTTGATACGCTCGCCCGCCATGACCGTTGCCGCTGCGAGACTGGCAAAGGCCTGCAGGTTATCCAGATCGACGCTGCCAAAGCTGGAAGGGTCCAGCGAATCCAGGGTAATAAGCCCCCAGGGCCGCCCTTGAACAGACAGCACGCAGCCCAGGCAATCATGCACTTCCAGCGCACCATGACCGTCGACCAGCCCGTCATAAGGGTCCGGTAAATCGCAATCGGCAGCAAAGCGCAGCGGCCCGTCACTCGCAAGCAACGCCTCGAAGCGCGGATGCTCGCTGACCCGGAAGCGACGGCCGAGCGTGTCCGGACTGAGGCCGTCGACCGCCAGCGGAATCAGCACATCACCCTCTAGCCTGAGCAGTGCAGTAGCGTCGCAAGGCAACCAGTGGCGCAGCGAGCACAGCAGACGCCGATAACGCTCTTCGTCCGGCAGTTCTCTGGACAGGTCGGACACCAACGGTATCAGCTCACGCAACAGGGGATGGGTCATTACGACTCCGGCAGACGGTCAACAAAGGCGTCATTATGACTCGCCATGCCGAACAAGTGGTCACCGCGATGTTTATCCAGGCTCGCCCGTTCTGCCACCTTATGCCGAACGCCTTGTATCAACGCGCGAATAGAGTCCTCCGGGTTAATCAGCTATTTGAAATGACTCATTAACTTTACAGTTTCCGCACCAGACTCCGTGAGTTGATCAATCAATGAATCAATAGCGTTCATGCAGTCATAGTTGCCCGCCCCTTAATTTTTCTGACGCCACAGGCACGGCTGAATGATGGATATCGTTTAATTTTATTGATGTGGCGATTGTCCGGCTTTGTTCCATAGTGCGCTCACTTTTACAGGAGCAACTGTCCATGCCCGGCACTCAAGGAAGAGCTCTTGAGGTTGATACACCTCTGGTTGTCGACCTCGATGGAACGCTGCTGCGTTCAGATTTGCTGTTTGAAACTGCGGTGGCCTTTATCCGCGGCCGACCACTGCAGGTATTCAGGCTTTTTACCTGGCTGTTACAAGGCAAGGCGCTCCTAAAGCAAGGGCTGGCTCTGGGCACCAACATCGACGTTGCGTTACTGCCCTACGACGCTGCGGT
This sequence comes from Pseudomonas savastanoi, assembly GCF_020917325.1. Lineage (NCBI taxonomy): Bacteria > Pseudomonadati > Pseudomonadota > Gammaproteobacteria > Pseudomonadales > Pseudomonadaceae > Pseudomonas > Pseudomonas savastanoi. Next base: position 2,489,439 of record NZ_CP076652.1, on the reverse strand, counting down.
CATTGCTTATATCCAGGCCAAGCGGCAGCACGGGCGCAGGGTGATTCTGGCAACGGCCTCTCACGAAACCCTTGCCAACCAGATCGCAGCTCACCTGCAAATGTTTGATCAGGTCTGGGCCTCGGACGGTAAAACCAATCTTTCTGCCCATCGCAAACGCGATTTGCTGGTCAGCCATTATGGTGAGGGCGGCTTTGATTACATCGGTAATTCCCGGGACGACCTGTGCATCTGGAAAGTCTCACGCAAGGCCATCGTCGCCAGCCCACTCGCAGGTGTGGAGCGCGCGGCGCGGGCACAAGGAAACGTCGAACAGGTGATCAAATCCACATCGTCCCGACGCAGTGCGTGGTACAAGGCGTTACGCCTCCACCAATGGCTGAAAAACACACTGCTTTTTGTGCCTCTGCTCGCCGCTCACCAAGTCCAGAGCACGCAATTGCTGCTCGACGGATTGCTCGCATTTTTGTGTTTCGGGCTGTGCGCATCAAGCGTCTACCTGCTCAATGACCTGCTTGATCTGGCAGATGACCGCCACCATCGCAGCAAACGCGAGCGCCCGTTCGCCAGCGGTCAGTTGCCGATCGAGTCCGGCCTGCTGGTGATCCCGCTGTTGCTCGCAGCAGCCTTCGCCCTGGCGGCAATCATGTTGCCATGGCAATTTGCGGCGGTGCTGGCTGCCTATTACCTGCTGACGCTGGTCTACTCGCTTTACCTCAAGCGCCACATGGCAGTCGATGTCATTGTTCTGGCGATGCTCTACACCACGCGCATCCTGGCCGGTGCAGCGGCGTTTCAGTTACCGCTGACGTTCTGGATTCTGGCATTTTCAATGTTTCTGTTTCTCAGCCTCGCGCTGGTCAAGCGCTATGCCGAACTGCGCGACGCGAGGCTGTGCGATGTGACCGTCAAGACACGCGGCCGCGGCTACTACCCGGGCGATCTGGACATGATCGCCTCCCTGGGTGCATCGTCGGGCAATCTGGCGGTAATGGTCCTGGCGCTTTACATCCATGAGGGCGCGACGGTTGCCCTGTATCAGCATCCGCATGTGATCTGGCTGGCCTGCCCGTTGCTGTTGTTCTGGATCACGCGGATCTGGATGCTCACCCATCGCGGCCAGATGAACGAGGACCCGGTAGTTTTCGCAATCCGCGACCGGATCAGCCAGGGGATCGGTTTTCTGTTCCTGCTGGTGTTCTGGATCGCCGCATGAGCGCGCCTCTCTACTCCTGGGGGCGCTACCCGCAGGTTGCCCAGCAAGGTCATGACTGTGAGGCGGTAAATCGCTTGCCGGCGCACATCTCGGAAACACTTGCGCACCATCACACCAGCCTGCCGTTCGGCAACGGCCGTAGCTACGGCGACAGTTGTCTGGCCAGCAGTGGTCACGTACTGGACATGCGCAAGCTGGATCGCTTCATCGCCGCAGACTGGCAGAACGGCGTGGTGCAACTGGAAGCAGGCATGACCCTGTCACAACTGCTGGCGGCAGCAATCCCGCGCGGCTGGTTTCTACCGGTCACACCGGGCACGCAGTTTGTGACGATAGGCGGCGCACTTGCCAACGACGTGCACGGCAAGAATCATCATCTACGCGGCACCTTCGGCTGTCATGTCATGCGTTTCGAATTGATCCGTCATGGCGAGCCGCCGATGGTTTGTTCGGCCGTGGAAAACCCTTTGTTTTTCGCTGCCAGCATCGGCGGCCTGGGCTTGACCGGCGTTATCAGTCGGGTCGAGCTGCAATTGATGTCGATCCGTACCAGTCAGATCAACAGCACGGTGGTGCGCTTCGCCAATCTGGCAGAATTTTTTACCCTGTCGCACGAGCTGGACGCGCAGCACGAATACAGCGTGGCCTGGATTGATTGCCTGGCGCAAGGCAGCAATAGCGGCCGTGGCGTGTACATCGTCGGCGACCACGCTCGTTACGGGTCGCTAACGGTCGATGCGCCCAAGCGTCTGAGCATACCGTTCATTGCCCCGCTTTCACTGGTCAACCATCTGTCCTTGCGTGCATTCAATTCGATCTACTGGCACGCCCATCCACAACAGGCCAAGGCCCACCGCAGCGCGTGCGAAGCGTTCTTCTACCCGCTGGATCGCATCCAGCACTGGAATCGTCTTTATGGTCGCAAAGGGTTTCAGCAATATCAGTGCGTGATCCCCGAGCATTGCGCGCCCAAGGCCATGCAACTGCTGCTCGATGCGATTGCTGCATCGGGCCGGGGTTCATTCCTTGCGGTACTCAAGCGCTGCGGCGATATCGCTTCGCCGGGGCTGCTGTCCTTCCCGATGCCGGGTACTTCGCTGGCACTGGATTTTTCGCAGACGCGCGAGCTGGCCGAAACACTGTTCCCACGCCTGGATGCCATTGTCCGTGAGGCGGGTGGACGTCTATATCCGGCAAAAGATGCACACATGACCGGGAGCGATTTCCGCCAGGCCTATCCAGCCTGGGAGCAACTGGAAGCCCTGCGTGACCCTTCCTTGATGTCCCGCTTCTGGAAACGAGTGATGCCATGAAAAAAATTCTGATCATCGGCGCGACATCAGCCATCGCCCACGCCTGTGCCCGACTCTGGGCTGCGCAGGGCTGTGATTTTTTTCTGGTGGCGCGCGACATGGAGAAGCTCGACAGCAATGCAGTCGATCTCAAGGCGCGCGGTGCCGGACGTATCGACACACACCGTCTGGACGTTACTCACTTTTCGGAGCACCCGGCGATGCTGGCCGGCTGTCTGGCTGCATTGGGGCAGATCGATATCGTCCTGGTGGCTCACGGCACCCTGCCCGACCAGAAGGCCTGCGAACAATACGCAGGCCTGGCCATACAGGAATTCATCACCAACGGTGCATCGGTTATTGCCTTGCTGACCCTGCTGGCCAGGCATTTCGAAGTGCAGCGCTGCGGCACACTGGCAGTGCTTTCCTCCGTCGCTGGTGATCGAGGACGCCCTTCCAATTACCTGTACGGCTCGGCCAAGGCTGCCGTCTCGACGTTCTGCGACGGGTTGCAGGCGCGGATGTTCAAACTCGGCGTACACGTAGTGACCATCAAGCCGGGTTTTGTCGACACGCCCATGACCCACGGCCTGCCGTTGCCTGCCTTGCTGGTTGCGCAACCGGCAGCTGTTGCCGAGCGCATCGTCAAGGGCATCGCGCGCCGGTCTACAAGCCTTTATGCGCCGGGCTTCTGGGCATGGATCATGTGGGTGATTCGCACGATTCCACAGCCATTATTCAAAAGGCTCGACCTTTGAGCGACATGCCGCTGCTGTCAGGCTGGCGCTATCGGGCAGTGCTGCTGTCGGTCGTCGTCTCGGCACTGGGCTATCTGGGATTTTCCCTGTGGGGCGGTTGGCAGGCAGTCAGCGCAGCAACCGGCAAGGTCGGGGTGCAGGGCATTGGCTTGGTCTTGCTGATGTCGGCAATCAACTACGCGCTGCGCTTCGGACGCTGGCAGCTTTACCTTGAGGTGCTGGGGCATCCGCTTGCCTGGCGGCAAAGCCTGCGGATCTACCTGGCCGGCTTCGCCCTGACAACCACGCCCGGCAAGGCCGGCGAAGCACTGCGTGGCGTATTGCTCAGGCCGCTGGGCGTACCGTACCCACAAAGTTTTGCTGCATTTTTCAGCGAACGCCTGTCCGATCTGCTGGCCATCGTGCTGCTGACGCTGTTCGGTCTGTCGTGGTACCCGCAGGCGCAACCCATGATTTTTATCGGCCTGGCGCTGGTTCTGGCGGGGCTGCTGGTGCTGTCTCAGGGTCATTTGCTGAAGCGCATGCGAGGTGCGCTGCCGACGGAGAAGAGCACACGACTGCACAGGCTGCGGCGGCAGCTGTTCGACATCCTGCTCGCCGCCCGTCAATGCCTGCACGGAAGAGTGTTGCTGACCGCCAGCCTGCTCAGTCTGCTTGCCTGGAGCGCCGAGGCACTAGCGTTTTACTGGATGCTTGGCTGGATGGGCGCGCAGATCCCACTGACGTTTGCCGTGTTCACCTATGCACTGGCAATGCTCGCCGGAGCGTTGAGCTTCATGCCGGGTGGACTGGGCAGTGCCGAAGCAGTGATGGTCGGACTGCTGATGTTCAAAGGCATGCCCGGTGCTGACGCGATTGCCGCCACGCTGCTGATACGTCTGGCGACCCTGTGGTTCGCGGTGGCGATCGGTGCCGTGATGCTTTCCCGGTTCAACGCTGCAACACCACCGGGGCGTCAGCCTTGAGGCAGTAAAACAGGCACCCGCCATCTTATGTTCACCTCACGGAGGAGCTGTTCAATGCCACCCGATTCGCGCACCTCGATTGCCATACCCCTGTTTCTGCTAGGTGCCGCCATCGCCGCAAGTTTTCTGGCCTCCAGCGGGCCGGTGCAATGGATGGACAATGGCATGTTTCTGGCCAACGCCCGCGAGGGCGATTATTTCAGCCAGTCGCTCGGACCGCTGGAACATCCGCTTTATCAACTGCTCAACTCGGTATTCTTCACACTGTTCGGCTCACCTGCGCTCAGCCTGCTGAATTCGTTACTGCTCCTGCCGTTGGCATGGATCGTCTATCGACTGGCGCAAAGCCTCGGCGCCGGGCCACGTCAGGCCGTACTCGCTGGCGCAGCAACGGTATTGGCGCACGGGATATTCTGGGTGTCGACCAAAGCAGAGGTTTACCTGCTGCACACGCTGTTCGTACTGCTGGCTTATACACTGCAGTTCAATGACAGCAAGCGTCTGACGCCGCTGAAAAAGCTGTTCATGATTGGCGTGCTGACTGGAATGGCGGCCTCGACTCATCAACTGACCTTCGTGGTCCTGCTGCCGCTGTACCTGCATGTGCTGTACCTGCATAAGGCGCGCGTTTTGATCACCCTGCCCGGCTTCATGCTCGGCTTCGCGGCAGCCGCTGTTGCGCTGTTCAATGACCTGAACAGCGGAATGGGTCTGCTGGATATTGCGCGGCGTTACCTGACCGGAGCCTCCGCAACCGTTGCGGGGCCGGAGTGGGAAGGCAGCCTGTTGCGTTTCGACGAATTCTTGGAGGAAAGGAACGCAGCCATACTGGTGCTGCTGTCACTGATAGGGCCGCAGTTGGCGGGGCTGCTGCTGTTTCCCAAGGAGAGTCGGCTGCGGTTGTTGTGGAGTGCGGCGCTGTTGAATCTGGTTTTTGCCATTTCCTATAACGTGACCGACCGTTTCACCTTTTTTCTACCCGGCGTGGCGATGCTGAGCATCATCGGCATGATCCACCTGCGGCGGGTTTTGCCACGCAATTCGACACGCGGCATCTTGCTCAATCTCTCGGTATTGTCCTCGCCGACAGTGATTCTGTTGGCGTATTCACTGTACGCAAACGGAGTCATACATTTTCCTGAGCATAAGGAGAAGCTGCCCTATCGCGACGATATCCGTTATTTCATGGTGCCTTACCTGCGCGACCGCTCTGCCGAGCAGTTCGTACGCGCGTATGAGCAGGTCGTACCCAAAGGTGCGTTAATCATCGCCGACTGGACACCGATGGGCGCAATGCGCTCCGGGCAAGCTATCGGGCTGCTTGGCGGTCGCAGGCTGGCCATGTGCGACGACAACATTGCCATTCGAGCAGCCTTGAACAGCGATGGCGTCTATCTGCCACGGTTGAGCTATTGCGGGACACTTACGCAGCACTACCGGGTGGAAGAACAGCCGGTAGGGTATTCATTGCAGGCGAACTGATCATGAATGAACCTCTGACTCTCATTCATGATCAGTTCGCGCACACTCTCAAGGCTGCCAGAGCGCCTGCCCGCCGCCCAGTTTGCGGTCCAGAAAACTGGCCGCACTGATCAACGCCAGATGGCTCAGGGCCTGCGGTGTGTTACCGAGATGATGAGCATGCGCGTCGAATTCTTCGGCGTACAAGCCCAGCGGGTTGGCGTAACGCAGCAATTGTTCGAACTCCAGATGCGCCTGCTCGACCCGACCGGCGCGGGCCAGACATTCGACGTACCAGAACGAACAGGCGACGAATGCGCCCTCTTCGCCTGCCAGACCGTCATCGTGATCATCATCGTTGCGGTAGCGGAACACCATCCCGTCACGCACCAGTGCTGCTTCGATGGCGTCCAGCGTCGCCAGCCACTTCGGGTCATTGGCGCCGACAAAGCGCACCAGCGGCATCAGCAACATCGAGGCGTCCAGATTGCGGCTGCCCTTGTGCTGCACGAAGTGGCCCAGGTCTTCGTTCCAGAAGTTTTCCCAGATGTCGTTGTGGATCTCTTCGCGTACTTTGGTCCAGCGCTCGAAGGGTCCTGACAGCGAGCGCTTGAACGCCAGGCGCAGTGCCCGGTCCAGTGCCACCCAGCACATCAGCCGCGAATGCAGAAAATGCTGATCGCCACCGCGCATTTCCCAGATGCCCACGTCCCTGTCGTTCCAGTGCTCGCACACATAGTCGACCTGACGCACCACATGCTGCCAACCGTCGTGCGAGATGGCGTCGCCGTACTTGTTGGCCAGGTACACGGCGTCCATCAGTTCGCCATAGATATCCAGCTGAACCTGCTTGTAGGCCTCATTGCCGATGCGTACCGGCTGAGCACCGCCGTAGCCGGACAAATGATCGAGATTGTCTTCCGGCAGTTCTGCGTGGCCATCGAGGGCATACAGAATGCCGAGTTTCTCGGTCTGTTCACAGCAGTCATCTAGTCGCCCGCGCACCCAGCTCATGAAGGCATTGGCTTCATCGGTGTACCCCAGGCGCATGAACGCATACACGGTGAATGATGCGTCACGTATCCAGGTGTAACGGTAGTCCCAGTTGCGCTCGCCGCCCTCGGTTTCCGGCAGACCGAACGTCGCGGCTGCGACAATGCCACCATGCTTGCGCGAGGTCAGCAGCTTGAGCGCAAGCGCCGAGCGGGTGACCATTTCACGCCAGCGGCCCTTGTATTGCGATTGCCCGGCCCAGCGCCGCCAGAATTTCAGCGTGTCGTCGAAATAGCGCGAGCATTTGCCTGCGGCCACGTTCGGGTCATCGATACCACCAAGAATGAACTCGATGGTCTGGCCTTTGTGCATGTGAAACTCGGCCACAGCATCCTGCTGCTCCAGCTGTAGCGGCGTAGCGGCCGACAAGCGCATGCCTGGCTGCCCTTCGGCCTCGAAACAGATGTCCTGGCCATCGATACGCGCGGTGGTTTCAGCTCGGCTGTAGTCCATGCGTACCCGGCAGCGCATGCGAATCGTGGCCTCGCCAAAACGCACTTGAACCCTGCGCACGATGCGCGGCAGATCGTCCTGATCTTCACCAATCGGCATAAGGTCGGTGACTTCCACCACTGCGTCCTCGGAAATCCAGCGGGTTTGCAGGACATTGGTGTCGGGCAGGTAAATCTGCAGCCTTCTGGCGTCCGGCAAGTCAGGTGCCAGTTGAAAAATCCCGGCATCGGGCGTATCCAGCAGCGCGGTGAAAATCGACGGACTGTCGAAATCCGGCCAGCAGCAGAAGTCGATACTGCCCGTGTCGGCGATCAGCGCGGCGCTGCGCATATCGCCAATGATGCCGTGGTCTTCGATACGGTTTTGCGCTTCTTGGGGAAAATCAGCCATTGCCACGGAACTCCGGATAGAGGGTCATCCCGCCGTCGATGTACAGGGTGGTGCCGTGCACATAATCCGAGGCATCGGAGGCCAGCCAGAGCACGGCATTGGCGACGTCTTCGGGCTCACCGATACGGCCATAAGGGATCAGCTTGAGCATTTCCTTCTCGGCGTCGCCCTTGCGTGCGTCGGCATTGATAGGCGTGCGAATGGCACCCGGCGCAACGCTGTTGACGCGAATTTTCAGCTCGCCGACTTCCTGAGCGATGCTGCGCATCAACAGATCGACGCCGCCCTTGGACGCTGCGTAATTGACGTGCCCGGCCCATGGAATCAGCTGGTGCACTGAACTCATGTGAATGATCTTGCCCATCGCCCGTGACACATCAGGGCGCATGCCTTGCTTGATGAACTGGCGCAACGCAGCGCGGGCACAGAGAAATTGCCCGGTCAGGTTGACGTTGATGACTGTGTTCCAGTCTTCCAGGCTCATGTCGACGATGGCTGCGTCTTTTTGCAGGCCCGAGTTGGCGACCAGGATGTCCAATGCGCCAAAGTGCTCGATGGTCTGCGCAAACAGGCGCTCGACGTCTGCTTCTTTCGACACGTCGGCGCCGACAGCAAGGGCACGACCGCCCGCTGCACGAATCTCTTCAGCCAGCTTCTCGGCAGGTTCAGCCTTGGAGTTGTAATTGATCACCACCGCTGCACCGGCGTCCGCCAGCGCTCGCGCAGCACCTGCGCCCAGACCGGAGCTGGCGCCGGTAACGATTGCGACTTGTTGCTTGAGTGAGATATGCATCGAATTTCAGCCTCGGAGTAAGCGTACTAGTGCTGACTGACGAGGCTGAAAGTAAGTTCAGTTCGGCTTATGGGGCCGGGTTGGGCTGAGCGGTATGAATGGCTTCGATACCGGCGATAACCTCATCGGACAGCGTGACGTCGATGCTCTCCAGATTGATCTTCAGCTGATCCAGTTTCGTGGCACCAATGATGTTGCTGGTTACGAACGGACGGCTGGTGACGTAGGCCAGCGCCATCTGCGAAGGGTCCAGGCCGTGTTCGCGGGCCAGCGCGACGTATTTGGCGGTGGCGCTGACCGCCTGCGGGTTGTTGTAGCGCTGGAAGCGCTCGAACAGGGTCAGGCGGCCATCGGCCGGACGTGCACCGTCCAGGTACTTGCCAGCCAACACACCGAACGCCAGTGGCGAATAGGCCAGCAAGCCGATCTGTTCGCGAATGGCGATCTCTGCCAGACCGACCTCAAAGGTGCGATTAAGCAGGTTGTAGGGGTTCTGGATCGAGACAGCACGCGGCAAGTCAAGGGTTTCGGCCAGGTGCAGAAAACGCTGGGTGCCCCACGGCGTTTCGTTGGACAGGCCAAAGTGGCGAATCTTGCCCGCCTTGACCAGATCGCCCAGTACCGACAGGGTTTCTTCGATTTCGACGGCCTGATCATCCGGGTCGTGGGTGTAACCGAGCACGCCGAAGAAGTTGGTCTTGCGATCCGGCCAGTGCAGCTGGTACAGGTCCAGATAATCGGTATTAAGACGCTTGAGGCTGGCTTCCAGCGCCGCAGTGATGTTCTTGCGGTCAAGCCGCGGATTGCCATCGCGGATATGATCCATGCGACCTGGACCGGCGACCTTGCTGGCCAGTACCCAGTCGTTGCGGTCAGCGTACTTCTTGAAGTACTCGCCGATGATGCTTTCGGTCTTGGTATACGTCTCGCCACGCGGCGGCACCGGGTACATTTCTGCCGTGTCGAGGAAGTTGACCTTGGCATCCTTGGCCATACGAATCTGTTCGAATGCTTCATCCTGGGTGTTCTGCTCGCCCCAGGTCATGGTGCCCAGACAGATCGCGCTGACCGACAGATCGGTTTTGCCCAATTTACGAAATTGCATCGATGTCTCCGTTTGATTCAAAAAGATACAGCTTGAAACAGGGCTCCCATAAAACGCCGACTGGTCATTGACTGCAACACTTTTTATCTAGCGATAGCCTTGCGCTTGCAGATCGAACAGCGCGGCGTAGCGCCCTGCCGCGGCAATCAGGCTGTCGTGATCACCGCGCTCCAGCACCCGCCCATGCTCCAGCACGACGATATGTTCGGCGTTGCGCACACTGGAAAAACGGTGGGAAATCAGCAGCGTCATGCGTCCCTTGGCGTACTCGCGAAAATGCTCGAATACCGCAGCTTCTGCCCCGGCATCCAGCGCGGCAGTGGGCTCATCGAGAATCAGAATATCGGCATCGCGACGCATGTAGGCGCGTGACAGCGCGATTTTCTGCCACTGCCCGCCGGACAGCTCCTGACCGCCTGCGAACCAGCGACCCAATTGTGTGGCGTAACCCTTGTCGAGCTGTTCGATAAACTGCGCTGCCATGCCTTGCGCAGCGGCTTCGCGCCAGCGGGTTTCGTCGTGAAAGGCCTGGGTATCGCCGACCCCGAGGTTTTCACCGACCAGAAACTGATAGCGAATGAAGTCCTGAAAAATCACGCCGATGCGTGAACGCAGGGCGTCTTCGTCCCATTCCTGCAAATCGCTGCCATCCAGCAGAATGCGTCCTTGGTCGGGCTGATAAAGGCGCGTCAGCAACTTGATCAGGGTGGTCTTCCCCGAGCCGTTCTCGCCCACCAGCGCCACGCTACGACCCGGTGCAAGATGCAGATCGATGTTTTCCAGTGCTGCGCGGCTGGTGCCAGGGTAAGTGAAGCTGACGTTCTCGAAACGCATGCCATCGCCGGGCAGTGCACCCTGGGTCAGGCTGCCAGCAGACGGCGTGACCGGCTGACCGAGGTAAATGTACAGGTCGGCGAGGTACAGCCCGTCCTCGTACAAACCACTGATCGCACTCAGGCTGCTGCTCACAGCGGCCTGCCCTTGCTTGAACAGCACCAGGTACATGGTCATCTGCCCCAGGGTAATACGCCCATGCACCGCATCGACCACCACCCAGGCGTACGCCAGATAGAACGAAGCAGTGCCCAGCAAGCCGAGCAGAAAGCCCCAGCCATCACGGCGCACGGTCAAGCGGCGGTCTTCGGCATACAACCGTTCAAAGGTGTCGCGATATCGTTTGAGCAGCAGCGGCGCGAAGCCGAACAGCTTGACCTCTTTGATGTAGCCCTCGTGGGAGAGCAGTGTTTCGATGTAGTTCTGCCGACGGGTTTCCGGAGCACGCCGGGTAAACAGGCGGAACGCGTCGCCGGAAAAATGCGCCTCGGCAAAGAACACCGGCAATGCGCCGAGCACCAGAATCAGCAACGCCCAGGGCGAGAAATGCACCAGCAGTACGGCAAAGCTGATCAGCGAAATGAGGTTTTGCAGCAATCCCAGGGATTTGGTCACCAGTGCCAGCGGCCGTGTCGAGGCTTCACGCCGGACGCGCACGAGCTTGTCGTAAAACTCCGAGTCTTCGAACTGCGACAGTGACAGGGTCTGGGCCTTCTCCAGAATCAACGTATTGACCTTCTGCCCCAGCAACACCCGCAACAGCGCCTGCTGCACCGACAGCCCGCGTTGCGCACCGGCCAGCAGGGCCAGTACACCGGCCTCAAGCAACACATAACGCAACACCGGCCATAAAGGAGCCTCGCCAGTGCTGGCATGCAGTTGCATGGCACTGACCACCGCATCGACAATCCGCTGCCCCAGCCAGGCGGCCAGCGCGGGCAGCAAGCCTGCCACCAGCGTGGCAACGATCAAGCCAACGGAGAGCGCTCGGGACGTGGTCCAGACCAGATGCATGGCCCGTAAGGCCTGCTGCATGAACGACGTGAAGCGTTTGAAAACCGGCATACGTTAAAAAATCCTGAAGAGCCTTACATATAGGGGGCAGTTCACTGAAGCGCTCATCGTTATACACAAAGCCTTGAGATGACTATCGTGCCAATGCTCCGCGTTGGCATGCAGTTCGTGACGCTCTGCGTCGCACATCTTCAGTCTGGTGAAACAGCAGGCGTAACCGGAGCTCAGGCCTGCATCTCGTACGGCCTGAATCAGGTGTCAAGGCTCTAATGTGTGACGCGGAGCGTCACGAACTGCATTACCACGCGGAGCGTGGTAACGATAATCGATGTGTGATCGCTTATTCCGGACTCACCCTCACTTCGGTGCGCGCTGTACGCAGCGTTCGCGGCGGTCGTCGACGCGCTCGGCGAACCAGGCGGTGGTCAGGTTGCGGGTGATTTTCGGGCTTTTCAGGGTGATGCCGGGCAGGATGGCTCTTGGCAAGGGCTTGCCTGCTGCCTTGTCCGCCAGTGCAAACACCTTGCTGTACAGATCGGTCTCTTCGAACTCCAGGGTATCGCCCTGCTTGAGCTGGTTCCATATCTGTGACTTGTTCATGCCCAGCCGGTCAGCCAGGGTTCGCACTGCCAGCTCGGTGGAGCCTGGCGAGGTGGAGTCGAAACGAATCAGATCGCCATCCAGCGCCAGCTCGATGCCGGTCGCACGACTCACCGCGTTCTGAAACGCGGCATTGCGACTGGCGTACCAACCGGCATTGAAATCGGCAAAGCGGTACAGGGACTGGGTGTAGTTCACCGGGTAACCCAGTAGATGAGCGATGCCGAAATACATGCCGCCACGGCGAGTAAAGACTTCGCGTCGGATCGAGCCATCCACCGTGTAGGGATAATCTTCCGCATGCTTCTCGGCAAAGGCGATGCTTACCTGCATCGGGCCGCCGGTCTTGACCGGGTTGAAATTGCCGAACAGTGCCTGGCCCAGCGGTACCATGCCGATGAAATCATCAAAGATCGCGCTGAGGTCTTTCTCTGTGCGGGCTGAATCGAGGCGTTTGCCATAGGTCTTGCCGTCTGGTGAACGTACGCGCAATGCAGTGGCTATCAACGCATTGGGGATATGCAAGCGCGCCGCGCGGCGGTTTATTTCGGCACGGGCAATGCGGCCCATGTCCGGCACCGCAGGGTCGACCTGAAAGGTTGACTCCTGTTCGGTCACAGCCAATACCGAGCACAGGTTTTCGGTGGTCATCGGAATTTTCTGCGCGGCAAATGCGGCATGGATATCTGTTGCCCAAGCCTGCCGATCCGTAACAGTGGCAGGCATCAGGCGCACGATCTGCGCACGCGCCTGTTCCGGGCTCAGTTCAGGTTCCTGCACACGCTGAGTGCCACAACCTGCCAGCACCAGCAGCCCGACGCTCAGCATGAGCGATTTGCTTAGCCTTCGATTCAATCCATGACTCCTGCCAGGTTCGCGATTTACCGCACCGTTCACTTCAGAAGGCTTTAAAACACCGACCAGTCGATCCTCGCGCTGAGTTTTTCCAGCGCAGCCATACCGACAAGGGAATTGCCCGCCGCGTTCAACTCCGGAGACCACACACAGACCGAAGCGCGCTCCGGCACAATCGCAACGATACCACCCCCTACTCCGCTCTTACCTGGCAGGCCGACGCGATAGGCAAAGTTACCGGCTTCATCGTAAAGACCGCTGGTGGCCATGATCGAATTGACCTGAGTGGCCTGGCGCGCGGTGAGTATCTGCTCGCCACTGTGAGTGCAGAAGCCCTGATTGGCCAGAAAACCGAACGCCTTGGCCAGATCAATGCAATTCATGCTCAGCGCGCAATGGTGGAAATAGCTGCGCAGCACGTCTTCCACATCGCCATGAAAATTGTCGAATGACTTCATCAGATAGGCCGCTGCGGCGTTGCGCGAACGGTGCTGGTATTCGGATTCCGCAACTTTGGAATCGGAGGTGATCGCCCGGTTGCCGCACAGGCGTCGAACGAAGTCACGCATTGACAGCGACGGTGCCGCAAACCGTGCCTGATTGATGTCGCAGATCACCAGCGCGCCGGCGTTGATGAACGGGTTGCGCGGCCTGCCCCGTTCGAATTCCAGCTGCACCAGCGAGTTGAACGGCTGGCCGGAGGGCTCGTGCCCCAGGCGCTGCCAGATGTCCTCACCGGAGTGCCCGATGGCCTGCACCAGGCTGAACACCTTGGAAATACTCTGTATCGAAAACTGCGTTTCGGCATCACCGGCGCTGAACACCTGGCCGTCGTTGCCGTACACCGCAATGCCCAGTTGATCAGGCCGCACCCCGCCCAGCGCCGGAATGTAATCGGCCACCTTGCCCTGACCAAGCAAGGGTCTTACTTCATCGAGGATTTCGTTCAGCAGGTCTTGCATGTGTGCGCCCCATGTTTTGGCTGCGCACACTACACCAACCCCAGGCGCCTCGCATCACTGTGTTGCAGGCTCAGTCCCGGTAATCGGTGCCGCTACGCTCCAGCTCGCGGATCAGCGCATTCCAGTGTCGGGCGACACCCGGACCATTACCGTCCTTGATGGCCTTGGCCTGCTCTTCCACTTTGGCGATGACCTCCCGGGGCGGAAACACCAGCTCTGCGTTGCCGGCAGACTGCGCTGCAATCTGGATATTGCAGGCGTACTCGAGGGCATGCAGCTGCTGGAATGCGTGCTCTACACTCACCCCGCCGGTGAGCAAGCCGTGATTGCGCAGGATCATCACGCTCTTGTCACCCAGGTCCGCGACCAGTCGTTCACGCTCGCTCAGGTCCAGCGCAATGCCTTCGTAACCGTGATAGGCCACGCGCCCGGAGAAGGCAATGGAGTGCTGGGAGATCGGCAGCAATCCGTCCTTTTGCGCCGACACTGCGATACCGTCACGGGTGTGGGTGTGCAGCACCGCTTGCAGGTCATGGCGCGCAGCGTGAATGGCACTGTGAATCACGTAACCGGCGTAGTTGATACCCAGCCCTGTCGGGTCATCGACAATCGTGCCGTCGATGTCGACCTTGACCAGATTGGATGCGGTGATTTCATCGAACAACAGGCCAAACGCGTTGATCAGAAAGTGCTCGTCCGGCCCCGGTACCCGCGCCGAGAAGTGTGTATAGATATGGTCGGTCCAGCGCTTGAGCGCGGCCAGCCGATAGGCCGCCGCCAACTTGACCCGGACTTCCCATTCCTGCGGCGAAACCCTGTCACGCACACTGCCGCCACCCGACGGCGTAGTACCTGGCTGGAGTGGCAAAGCGCTGACGTTGCTCATAATGTTGCTCCTTGGTGACTGCTGACTGGCCAGCCAGACTAGGCGCATTACAAATCAATTAAAAATTACATTTACTTCTAAGCTAATTATAAAAAATAAGAATATTAAAAATGACTGCCATACAGGTTTCCCAAGCGCATCAGGCGGTCTATTGATATTCGGTAAGGTTATTTAAATAAATTTTTATATAGCGATATGCTCCAGAAAATTCCGTTTCCGTTTTGGAGCCATGCATGTCAAAACCTGTCCTGTTTCTACCCCGTTTCAGCCGCCTGGCAGCGGCCATCGGGCTTGGTGCTGCGCTGTTGACCGGAACGCTGGTTGCGCCCGCCAGCGCACAGGCTGAAGGCGAAATTCGCATTGCCGAGCAGTTCGGCATCGTCTACCTGCTGCTAAACGTGGTGCGCGATCAACAATTGATCGAGAAACACGGCAAGCAAGACGGCCTGGAGATCAAGGTGGACTGGACCCAACTGTCCGGAGGTTCGGCGGTCAACGATGCCCTGCTGTCAGGCTCCATTGATGTTGCCGGTGCCGGGGTTGGCCCGTTGCTGACCATCTGGGACCGCACCAAGGACAGGCAGAACGTCAAGGCGGTCGCGTCGCTGGGCAACTTCCCCTATTACCTGGTGAGCAATAACCCCAACGTCAAAACCATCGCCGACTTCACCGAAAAGGACCGCATCGCGGTGCCGGCAGTCAGTGTTTCAGTGCAGTCACGCTACCTGCAGTTCGCCGCCGCGAAACTCTGGGGCGACAAGGAATACGCACGCCTGGACAAGTACACCTTGAGCCTGCCGCACCCGGACGCCGCCGCCAGCCTGATCGCTGGCGGCACCGAGTTGACCGGGCACTTTTCCAACCCGCCTTATCAGGATCAGGAACTGAAAAACCCCAACGTGCATGTAGTGCTCAACACCTATGACCTGCTGGGGCCTAACTCTCCCACCGTACTGTTCGCCACCGAGAAATTTCGCAACGAAAACCCGAAAACCTACAAGGCCTTCATTGAAGCGCTGGCCGAGGCAGAAGCGTTCGTCAGTAAAGACATTGGTGCTGCCGCCGACATCTACCTGCGCGTCACCAAGGCGAAGATCGACCGTGCCGAACTGTTGAAGATCATTGATCAGCCGGAGTTTCAATTCACCATCACGCCGAAGAACACCTACCCGCTGGCCGAGTTTCTGTACCGCGTCGGCGCGATCAAGAACAAGCCAGCGTCGTGGAAGGATTACTTCTTTCAGGATGCCACCCCGTTGCAGGGCAGTTGAGAGTGAAACGCAGAGCATTTTTGTGACGCTCTGCGTCACACAGGTTCTGCGAGGTCAGATAGATTCAGATAAGACTCAAGTCCCCTTTTCGCCCCTCGGCGCCTCACTTTGAGGGACCAAAGTGAGCAAAGTCCTCGCTCCTGTTTCCGGCCCGACTTCGTCGGGTTCCTTCGCCCTGTCACTGATCCGGGGGCCGCCGCAACGGGCCATCCTTGGCCCAGAGTGTGTAAAAACTCAAGGTAAACCTTTGCTATGATTTCTCAGGATTTCATTGCAAGGGTTGCCCATGAAACGCTTCATCCAAGGCGAACACCGAGGTCAAAGTACCTTGCTTCCCGAGAGTCTCGACGATTACGTCAGCGACACCAATCCGGTGCGCGTGGTCGATGTCTTTGTGGATGAACTCGACCTTATCGCCTTGGGTTTTGAAAGCGCTGTCCCCGCTGAAACGGGCCGACCGGCTTACCATCCTGCAGTCATGCTGAAGATCTACATCTACGGCTATCTCAACCGGGTCCAGTCAAGCCGACGCCTTGAGCGCGAGGCGCAGCGCAACGTCGAGCTGATGTGGCTGACCGGTCGCCTGATGCCGGATTTCAAGACCATCGCCAACTTCCGAAAGGACAACGGTAAGGGCATTCGAGGCGTCTGTCGGCAGTTTGTCGTGCTGTGTCAACAATTGGGGCTTTTCTCGGAACATTTCGTCGCCATCGATGGCAGTAAATTCAAGGCGGTGAACCACCGCGACCGCAATTTCACCAGCGCCAAACTGAAGCGTCGGATGGAAGAGATTGAATCAAGCATTGCCCGTTATCTAAAGGGGCTGGATGCGGCTGATCGGGAAGAGCCCAAAGCTTCAGACCCCAAGGGCGGCCTGGAGGAGAAAATCGCCAAATTGAAGGAGCAAATGAAGGCGTTGCAGGCCATCGAGGTACAGCTTGAAGAATCTCCGGACAAACAAATTTCGCTGACCGATCCGGACGCGCGCTCAATGATGAGCAGTGGCGGAAAAGGTATCGTGGGTTACAACGTACAGACCGCAGTGGATACCAAGCATCATTTGATCGTCGCGCACGAGGTGACCAATGTCGGTCACGACCGTGATCAACTTAGCTCGATGGCCCTGCAGGCCCGTGAGGCGATGCAAGTCGAATCGTTGTCGGTGGCGGCAGACCGTGGGTATTACAAAAGCGGAGAAATCCTGGCCTGTCATGAGGCAGGGATCACAGCTTATGTGCCGAAAACGCTGAGCTCGCGGGCCAAATTTGATGGCCGCTTCGGCAATGAAGAGTTTGTTTACGATGCGAACAACGATGAGTACGTCTGTCCCGCCAATCAAGTGCTGATCTGGCGCAACTCTTATGTCGACAAGGGCAAGAAGCTGGACGTTTACTGGCGCTCCAACTGCCAAGTCTGCTCGATAAAGGCGCAATGCACACCGGCCCGAGAGAGAAAGGTTCGGCGCTGGGAACATGAGACAGTGCTAGAAGAAATGCACGTCCGCCTGGCCAGCGCGCCGCAGGTAATGACCCTGCGCAAGCAGACCGTGGAGCACCCCTTCGGGACTCTCAAGCAGTGGATGGGTGCAACGCACTTTCTGACGCGCCGGCTTGGCGGAGTGAGCACCGAAATGAGTTTGAACGTGCTGGCTTATAACCTGAAGCGGGTGATGAAAATCATCGGCATGCCTGACTTGATGAGAGCCTTAGCGCCCTGAAAAGGTCGTTTTTGCGGCTATTTATCAAGCCAGGTACGCCTTCTCAAAGCTAATCAGGGTTTCCGTAGCTCAACCAGAAGCTCTTTGGCGCTAAATGCCCGACAACCGACAATAGGCGATTCGCGCCGACCACATTCTGACGGGTTTTTACACACTCTGGGCCCGGTGCGGCTTGCTCGGCGTCCTGCCTCGCATCCCCCGGATCAGCGTCAGGACTCAGCCGTCACTAACGTCGCACTCTGCGTCGTCAGTGCCGTCGCGACAAAAAAGCGCTTTCATTTATGTGCAGTGACTACGGGCAAGACATGCCGTTGTGTTGCAGCACAGATATGACGCGAAGCGTCACGAGCTGTATGCCAACGCGCAGCATCGACATGAGAATCAGCGGCAAATTACCAGTTGTACGTCACCTTGCCGTAGTAAAACGCCCCGCTATACCCGTAAGGCGAGAACGTGCTGTAAGCCAGGTTGCCGCCGCTGGACGAGAAGTCGTTGAGCTTTTCGGGGTACTTGTCGGTGACGTTATCGCCGCCCAGGGTGAAGACCCAGTTCTTGAGTGTGTAGTCTACTGCGAGGTCCAGCAGCCACGCAGCGCTGAAGGTCTGATCGTTGACCTTGTCGGCCTGGTAGCTGGTGAACTCGCCGTAGCGAACCAGGTTGGAATGCAGTGCCCAGTTACCGAACGTCAGATCATTGCCCAGCGTCAGTTTGTGCTGCGGGGTGGTGTCACCCAGCAGACCGATACGCTCCCTGCGATCCACCCGAACCAGATTCACCCCTAACTGATCGAGAATCGCCGGGTTGGCTTTCACGTCGGTGACTTTAGTGTGGTTGTAGTTGTAGCCCACTGTGCTGTTCCAACGGACGCCGTTATCGAACTGGTAGCGGTAATTGGCGACCAGATCGACACCATCGGTGCTGGTGTCTGTGGCGTTGGTGAAATAGCGCGCGCTGGTGTAGTTGATATCACCCACGCCATTGCTGCGCAGGTAGTTGGTGGCCGTGTTGTTGAGCACCAGGTTAGAGGACAGCGAGATACGATCCTGAATATCGATGCGATAGACGTCGGCGGTCACAGTCAGGCTGTCCAGTGGCTGGAGCACCAGGCCCAGGCTGTAGTTGCGCGACTTTTCGGGCTTGAGGTCTTCGGCGCCTAACAGTTGCGCAACGTTACTGCCGGCCGGGAACGTGCCCGCTTCCTGAACAGTGTTGCCAATCAGTTGCGACGAGGTGAAGGTGAAATTCTGCTGCGCCAGTGAAGGTGCGCGGAAGCCTGTCGACACGCTGCCTCGCAAGGCCACCTGCGGGGTGAAGTCATAACGAGCAGAGAGCGAGCCGCTGACGTTGGAGCCAAAATCGCTGTAGTCCTCGTGGCGAACGGCAGCCGACACACCGAGCTTCTCGGTCAGGTTGGTTTCCACATCCAGATACTGGGCGAAGTTGTGTCGCGAGTAGCTGCCTGCATCGGCGGAACGGAAACCGCCCAGCCCGGAACTGCCGGTCTGAAAATACGACTCGGCCTGCCCTGCCTCGATCTGATAACCCTGGCGCAGGTATTCGGCGCCAAACGCGACCGACACCGGATAAGGCAGCCATGCCGCGCTGAATTCCCGCGACAGGTCGAAACTCAGTTGCTTCTGGTCGTTGGTCAGCGTGCCGTTATCGAAGGAGCGCGGCGTATTCAAGCCCAGTGACGTATTGATGGTTTTGGTGCGCAGTTCATAGGTATTTTTCCCGTAGTTGGCAGACACGTCGTAGTGCCAGTCATCCGCCAGTTCGCCGCGTAACCCCGCTACCAGCGAGGTGTCTTCCAGAGTGCCGTTAATCAGTGGCAGATAACCGTTGGGGTAAATTGCAGCGATATTGTTGGAGGCGTTGCTCGGCCGATAAAACGCGGCAGTTTCACCACGGCGCTTGCTGTAGCCCCCGAAGCTGTAGAACTCCGCTGCATCGTTGAAGCTGTACTCGGCGTTGTATTGCAACTTGCCCTCGTGGGTTTGCGGCTCACCCTGACGGAACACCTGCTGACCGTAAGTCGTGGAGCCTATGCTGGAAGTACGAAGATCATCACCGGCACGGTTGGTGTAGTCGTTGTTGGAGCCTTCACCCGACAGGTTCAACGTGCCGTTGTCGCCCAGCGCGAAACCCGTGTTACCGGACACCTGACGCTGAATCCCGTCGCCCTTCTTGTACTGTCCGTACTTGCTGGAAATCGACCCGCCATGATCGGCGCTCTTGAGGATGATGTTGATCACCCCGGCAATCGCATCGGAACCGTAACGCGCTGAAGCACCGTCGCGCAGCACTTCGATGTGGTCAATGGCAGACAGCGGAATGGCGTTCAGGTCGGCAGGTGCCGAACCGCGTCCCACCGCCCCACCCAGGTTGACGAAGGCCGATGTGTGGCGGCGCTTGCCATTGACCAGCACCAGCACCTGATCCGGCGACAGCCCGCGCAATTGCGCCGGCCGGGTCAGCTCGGCACCGTCCACCAGGCTGGGCCGCGGAAAGTTGATCGAAGGGATCAAGCGCGCCAGCACCGTGCCCAATTCGCTGGAGCCGGAACTGCGCAGGCTGTCACCGGAAATCACATCAATGGGCGACAGCGAGGCACTGGCCGTGCGCTCCTGCGCCCTGGTGCCGGTAACGATTACCGTGCCCAGGGTGGATGCGCTTTGGTTGTTTTGTTCATCTGTTGCCTGTGCAGCGTGAGCGCTTGCACTGATGCCTGCGACGCTCAGCAAATTGGCTGAAAAAATCGCCGTGGCCAATACACTCCGCTTGAAATTCCCCATACCACTACCCCTTGAAAATCCTTGATCCAGAAACTCTGTTCTGGTTACAACGAGCGATCCGTGCGGCGGACGGTAGCGATCATTACAGTGTCTGATTGGTGTTCCGGAGGTCCGATGCTTTATAGCTTAATGACATTGATTTAAATTTTTAAATATCAATAAAGAATAAGCATCTACATTTGTGTCCAGACTGAAAAATGCCTGAAACGCGGACAAAAAAAGGCCGCACCTGCCTGAGGATGCGGCCCAAAACTGATGAAGCTGATGGACGAAAAAGCGCTTATTTGGCAGTGATTACCGACAGCTTGGTGATACCTGCGCGTTCGATGGAAGCCATGGCTCGTGCCACTTCGCCGTAATTCACGCCATTGTCCGCCTGCAACTGCACGCGCACGTCAGGGGCCTTGTCCTTGGCCGCCTTGAGGCTGGTTTCCAACAGATCTGGTTGAATTTCATCCTTGTTGATGAACAGCTTGCCCTGCCCGTCGATACTCACCACCAGCGGGTCTTTCTGCTCCACTGGCGCAACCGATTCGGTCTTGGGCAGGTTGATCGGGATCGAGTTGGTCAGCAGCGGCGCGGTCACGATGAACACCACCAGCAGTACCAGCATCACGTCCACCAGCGGCGTGACGTTGATCTCGCTCAGCACTTCATCGGTATCTTGTGTGGAAAAAGCCATCTCAGGACGCCTCCTTCACTTTCTGCCCGGCCTGCCCGCCTGTAGCGCCAGACTTCAGGACCGGATGCAGCAACACGCGGAATGCACTCTTCTGCGCCAGGCTGTAGAAGTCGTGGGCAAAGTCATCCAGGTCAGCAGCGGTCAGCTTCAGGCGCCGCAGGAAGTAGTTGTAGACCAGCACCGCAGGCACGGCGACGGCGATGCCGACACCGGTTGCCACCAGCGCTGCGCCGATCGGACCAGCAACGGTTTCCAGGCTTGCCGAACCGGCAGCACTGATGCCCTTGAGCGCCGACATAATGCCCCAGACCGTACCGAACAGGCCGATAAACGGCGAGGTGCTGCCAATACTGGCGAGAATCGCCAGACCGGTCTCCAGCGAGCGGCGCTCCCGAACGATCTGCTGACGCAGGGCACGTTCAAGGCGGTCCTGATGGTTGATGGAATGACTGAGGTCGTTAGCCTGCGCGCCGTCCGGCACCTGAATGGCGGCGTAACCGGCCAGCGCAACACGAGCAGCAGCGCCGGGCTGTTCCTGGGCCAGTTGCGCGGCCGAATCCAGGCTCGATGCAGCCCAGAATTGCTTGTGGAACTTGCGGTCCTGGGACTTCAGGCGCGAGAACTGCACGCCCTTGAGCAAAGCAAGACCCCAAGTGGCAACGGAGAAGATCACCAGCAGCCAGATGACCGCGTGTTCGATGGATTCAAAAGGCGAAGCAAGTAGGTTCATGGCGCAGCTCTCTTTATGAACGAAGTCTGAACAAGGCATTGGGTGTATCGCGATGCGCCTTTGGTTCAGGTAGCTCGCCGGGTCAATCGAATGTCCTGGTTATTGGAACTTGAAACGTTATTTGATCTTGAAATCAATGGGCACGCTGACCCAGCCGTCCTGAGCGACATCGCCCTGCTTGGCGGGCACAAAGCTCCAGCGCTTCACCGCTGCCAGCGCTGCGTCATCCAATTGATCGCGGCCGCTGCTTTTCTGTATCTGAATCTCGCCGGGCTTGCCGCTGGCCAATACATGGACGCGCAACAGCACGGTGCCTTCCCAGCCGCGGCGCATTGCCAGCGACGGGTATTCCGGTGCCGGGTTGCGCAGATAGCCAGCGCTGGCAGAAGCCGGAGTTACCGGTTTTGGCGCGGGCGGTGCGGGAGCGGCAGGTGCAGCGACAGGTGGCACGGGCACCGGTGGGGCTGGTTGCTCGACCGGTTTTGCCACTGGCTTGACAACCGGTTTGACCACCGGCTTGGGCGGCTGCGGCTTGGGTTTTGGAATCGGTTTGGGCGGTGGCGGCTTGACGGCCAGTTCATCTTCGACCGGGGGCGGCGGCTCGACCACAGGCTGCACGACAGGCTCGGGCGGTGGTGGCGGCGTCTCCACAACCGGCGGCGCGGGCTGAGAGAACTCGATGGTCATCGGCGGAATTTCCGGCGGCACGACCGGCAATGCGGGTGTCGGGTTCTGGCTCAACCAGTAGATGACCGCGCCATGAAATACCAGCGCCAGTGCACCCAGCAGAATGGCTTCGCGTCGTCCGAGTATGGGTTTGGGGGTGCTTTGCAACCGCGATAACGCCAGAGGCGCACGGAAAGGACGCCCCAGATCGACCAGGTCGCCACTCGGCGTCTGGCGCCAGGGCACTTCATGTGCGCTGGCTGCGGTCTGGACATTGCCCATTGATACACTCCTGCATTTTCATGATAAAAATCCAGGTTCTGTTGGTATCAGTCACCTTTCCAAAGTTGATGTGGCAAGGCAATCATCGCTGAAAGAGGCTTGTTCCTGAAAAGAATATTTGGTTCGCCGGTTAGACTTTAAATGAATATATGAACCAGCGTATACCGTGATGCGAGAGCGTGAGGAACGATAACCTCAACTATCGTGCGACGCAGAGTTGTGATGCGGAGCGTCACGAGAGGCATTCCCACGCTGGAGCGTGAGGAACGATGGTCGTCAGGTAGATCAACTATCGTGCGACGCTCCGCGTCGCATGCCGTTCTGGACGCTCTGCGTCCTCTCTTGAATTGCAGTGCGGCGCAGAGTTGTGACGCGGAGCTTCACAAGAGGCATTCCCACGCTGGAGCGTGAGGAACGATGGTCGTCAGGTAGATCAACTATCGTGCGACGCTCCGCGTCGCATGCCGTTCTGGACGCTCTGCGTCCTCTCTTGAATTGCAGTGCGGCGCAGAGTTGTGACGCGGAGCGTCACGAGAGGCATTCCCTCACTGGAGCGTGAGGAACGATAGCCGTCAGGTAGATCAGGCTCAATGACCGCTGTGATCACCATGCCCGCTGTGCTCGTCGCTGGTCAGTGACTTCGCAATTGCGGTGACTTGAATCGACTCTTTCACGCCCTTGGCGTCTTCCACGGTCAGGGTCAGAGGCACCTGATCACCCTCTTTGACCTGCGCTGCAAGGCCCATGAACATCACGTGGTAGCCGTCGGAATCGA
Source organism: Pseudomonas savastanoi (assembly GCF_020917325.1). Taxonomy (NCBI): domain Bacteria; kingdom Pseudomonadati; phylum Pseudomonadota; class Gammaproteobacteria; order Pseudomonadales; family Pseudomonadaceae; genus Pseudomonas; species Pseudomonas savastanoi. The sequence continues at coordinate 2,465,884 of NZ_CP076652.1, read as the reverse complement.
GCATCACCGGTTTGCCGGCTGGCAAGTCAACCGAGTTGACGCGCTGCATGCTCATCACGTCGCCTTTCATGCTCATCTCATGGATCTGCACGGTTTTCGCAACAGGTGAAGCAACGTCGACCAGCTTGCTGTCCGTGTCCGAAGTGATGCGCATGAACGCACCAGTGGCGGACTGGCCCGGCACGGTGGCACGCACCCAGGCGTCATCGACTTTGGTTTCGGCCAGCGCCTGAGCGCTCAGGCCCAGCAGCGAAAGGGTCAACAACAGCGGCTTTGCGACGTTACGAATCAGAACGGTCATCAGCATACTTCCATCAAAGTGAGCAGATCTTCAGTGCATTGTTGGGCGGACAGCCTGTGCGACAAGCCCAGGCGCAGCACGCCGCGGGTGTCGTAGACATAACTGGTGGCGGTATGCGAGATCGTGTAGGTGTCGCCCAGCGGGACCTTTTCGAAGAATACGCCGAACTCCTTTGCCGTTGCGGCCGTTTCTTCAAGCGTACCGGACAGGGCGACGAAGGTCGGATCGAAAGCCTTCACGTAGGCGTCGATCACCTCGGGCGTATCACGCTCCGGGTCGAGGGTAATGAACACTACCTGGAGGGTCTTGCCCTCTTCGCCCATCAGCTTTCTGATCTGTGCAGCTCGCGCCAGTGCCGTCGGGCAAATGGCCGGGCATTGGGTGAAGCCGAAGAAGATCATCGGCATCAGGCCACGAAAACTCGACAGGGTCTTGACGTTGCCTTGTGCATCCTTGAGTCGGAAGTTGCGGCCAACTATCTCGTTGCTCATGTCTTTGCCGTGCTTGAACGGCAAGGCATTGGAATTGCCGCAGCCAGTCAGCAGGCCAAGGCTCAGCAACGAGAGGCCTGTGACCACCTCGCGGCGGGTCGGTTGGTACGTCATGTCTTGCGTCCCCTGGAGGGTTAGGCGCGTGGGTTCTGACACATTCAAAGGCCGCGAATTTACCACCCCAAGGCAACAGGGAATACCGCCAATCCTGTTTCAAACCATGAGCAGGCGCGCAAACGTCGGCCTCATGGGCTGCAATACGTCGTGCGACAAAACAGCACAGGCAGCTTTACCTCCCTCAAGTACTGTTACCGACCACCCGTGCGCAACGCTTTAAATGCATATAAAACATATAACAAATAAAAATAATTCAATATTTTTATAATTAACATATAACCAAAAGGCCTTTCACAGGCTCGTTTCATAACCCTATATTCGCCAGCAAACCGACCCTTGCCTTGTGGAGGTGCCCAAAACTTTCTCAGCATTGCCCAAGGATCACTCCGTCATGGCCTTACCCGCTCACGCTTCCCGCCACGCCCCGCGCAACCCGCTGATCAAAAGCATAGCGCTTGTCGGCCTTGGCCTGATGAACCCCGCTCAGGCCGCCGATGAAACCCTCGACCGTGAGGCCCGGCTGGAGAAGGTCACGGTGATTTCCACCGGGGTTCGCGGTACACAGCGCACCGTGACTGAAAGCCCGGCCCCGATTGATATCGTAACCAGCGATCAGTTACTGAAAACCGGTCGCGCCGACCTGACCGAAGCCATCGCCAAACTGCTGCCTTCGTTCAACTATGGCACCAACGTCGCAGGCTATAACTCGACCATCCGCCCGTTGTCCAACCGCAGCCTTGCACCGGCCTACACACTGGTGCTGGTCAATGGCAAACGCCGCCATAACAGCGCCCTGCCCGCCAATGGCTCGACCGACAGCAGCGGCGCGAACTCGGTGGACATCGACATGATCCCGATCAGCGCGGTGGAGCGCATCGAGGTGCTCAAGGACAGTGCCGCTGCGCAATACGGCTCGGATGCGATTGCCGGGGTGATCAACGTTATTCTCAAATCCAGCGCCGAGGGCGGCCATCTGGGGGTGACGTACGGCAAGCTGTACAGCGGTGAAGGCGAAGTGACCAAATTCGAAGGGGACACCGGCTTCGAACTGGGTGACGGCGGCTTTCTGCATCTTTCGGCCGACGCACGCAAGCGTGGCGATGCCAGCTGGAACGAAAAAGCCACCAATAACGCCTACTTTCCCGGCGACCCTCGAGAGGCGACGTGGGACCGGGTCGGCGTGAAGAATGGCGACCCGCAGATCAAGGCGTTCAACCTGGCCTACAACGCCGAACTGCCGCTGAATGATCAGATGAAGCTGTATTCCTACGGCACTTACGGACAACGCGACGCCATCATCAACAACTACTTCCGCTATCCCAACAGCAACGCCAACGTTCCCGAACTGTTTGCCGACGGCTACTACCCGCTGAACAATCTGGACGACACCGACTATCAGTACCTGATTGGCGCCAAGGGTGAAGCGCTGGGCTGGAACTGGGACCTGAGCACTACATACGGGCGCAACAACAACCATCAGTACAGCGATCTGACCATCAACCCGTCGCTGGGACCGGCCTCGCCGACGTCGTTCGACGACCTGGCGACCTACCGATTCGAACAATGGGTCAACAACGTCGACATCACTCGTGCGTTCGACGGGCTGTTTGGCGTGCCGCTGCAAGTGTCCGCAGGGCTTGAGCATCGCTGGGAACGGTTCCGGACGTTTTCCGGCGACGCGCAGGCCTATCAGGTGGGCGGCTATCGCTTTCCGGCTACTCTGCCCAATGGTCAGGCCAACCCGCTGGCCGGACAGCTGGCGTCGATTGCCGCCCAGGCCGCAGCGGTCATCTCGCCGCAGGATGCCACCAGCCTGCAACGCAACAACTACGCAGCTTACGTCGATTTCGGTATCACCCCGATAGAACCTTTGTTTGTCGACCTGGCGCTGCGTGCAGAGCATTTCGACGATGACTCGGGCAACACAGTCAGTGCCAAGCTCAACTCGCGCTACGAATTTACCGACACCTTCGCCGTACGCGGTACCGTCGGCACGGGCTTTCGTGCGCCCTCGCTGACCCAGGTCGGCTACAGCATCTCGGACAACCGGGTCGGTGCTGCGCCGGATGGCACCATAGTGCCCGCCGTGACGCGCATCGCGCCGGTCAACTCGGCGCTGGCCCAGGCGCTCGGCGCGACCACCCTGGACCCGGAGAAATCGCGCAATCTGGGGTTCGGCGTGACCTGGCAACCGGCACCGCGCACCAGCCTGACCGCAGACGCCTACTGGATCGAGATCGACGACCGCATCGCCCGTACCGAAAGCCTGTACGGCCCAGCGCTGGCGCCCATCCTGGCGGCTCAAGGTGTGGACACCAGCACCTGGACTTCGTATTACACCAACGCGTTTGACACCCGCACCCGCGGCCTGGACATCGTCCTCGACCATTCCAGCCAGTACGGTGCATGGGGCAACGTGCGCTGGAGCGCCGGGTTCAACTACAACAAGACCATTATCACCGACGTCAAGGACGCACCGGCAGCCTTGCAGGGCTTGGGCAGCAACCCTGGCGGCAGCCTGACCTGGGTCGGCCGGGCCCGCGAAGGCGACCTGACCGATGCTCAACCGAAAACCAAATGGGTATTGGGCGGCAAATGGACGCTGGGCGACCTGGGCGTGAATCTGCAAACCACCCGTTACGGCAAGGTCAAGACCCTCCAGCAGCTGGAAAGCGGTGATCGCAGCTTCGGGGCCAAGTGGATCACCGACCTGGATGTGTCCTACACCCTCTACGACAACATCACCCTCAGTGTTGGCGGCACCAATATCTTCGATGTGCGCCCGGACAAGAATGCAATCCCCTCCGCCGTCGGACTCAACCTGTACGGCAATTCACCGTTCTATCCGGGCGGTGGATTCTGGTACAGCAAGATTGCCTATGATTTCTGACGTCTGCACAGACTTGCTTAGCGTGCCGCCGCGCCGTGCAGAAAAAACTGCGTCACCAATGCGCCCATACCGGCGCGAGCCACACGGCCGCGGCGTTCGGCGTCGACCATCCCGGAGAGCAGCGCTGCGAACATTTCGGTAAGGACGGCGGCACTGACGTCGATCCGGAACAGACCTTCATGCTGACCACGCAGGAAAAACGCATCGAGGGCGTCGGAGTAAGGCAACCAGCGGCGCCCTCCGCTGCTTTCATCGAGCGAATCCGGGCGCCACTGAAATACCAGAAAGACCAGCATTTCGCGGTGCATGAGGTGGTTGTCGACCAGTCGTTGAAGCGCTTCCAGCGGCGGAGCATGCTGCAGATCCGCGTCGGCGACCACCTGGTTCATCAGGTCCGAGGCGTGATTGAGCAACAGTTCCACGAGGTTGGCGCGGGTGCCGCAGAAGCGGTTGAGCGTCGCCTTGCTGACGCCAGCCGCTTGAGCAATATCCTTGAGCGTACCGTTGGAATGGTCAACCAGCGCAACGGCCAGGGCTTTCAGAAATTTGTCGTCAGCGGCAGGTAATTCCATCGGGTACGTCTTCAACTCGTGTTAAGTGGCAGGCGGCGCATTGTGCAGAAACCTTACCGCGTTCTCAAAGCCTATACACAATTAGTCACTAAAGTCTCACATGAGTCAATGTTGACTCACTCTCTTACACAGTAGATCATTCGCGGCTTTAGTGTCTGATGGGCTGCGCCCGGGTGAGCGATGAGTGGTTTGAGCGATTGGCGTGTCATGCCTGCGGTAGCGCTACTGGCAGTGTTGGGTCTGGCCGGGTGCGAGCAGAAACAGCAGCAGGATCACGCTGCATCGACAGCACCCAAAGAGGTGGAGGCCATTGCCGTCAAAGCCGAATCGTTCACGGTCGTTGATGAACTGCCCGGCCGTATCGAACCGGTTCGTGTGGCGCAGGTACGCGCCCGGGTGGCCGGTATCGTGCTCACGCGCAATTTCGAGGAAGGCGCCGATGTGAAAGCGGGCGCGGTGCTGTTCCAGATCGACCCGGCACCGTTCAAGGCCGCGCTGTCCAAAGCTCAGGGCGACCTGGCCCGCACAGAAGCCACACTGTTCGAAACTCAAGCTACGGTCAAACGTTACGAGTCGCTGGTCGAAATCGAAGCGGTCAGCCGTCAGACCTTCGACACCGCCCGCTCTGCGCTGCAAAACGCCATCGCCGCTAAAAAGTCGGCTCAGGCAGATGTCGAAACCGCCAGGCTGAACCTGGGCTATGCCACGGTCAAGGCGCCTATTTCAGGACGCATCGGCCGCGCGATGGTCACTGAAGGCGCGCTGGTCGGTCAGGGCGAAACCACCCTGCTGGCAACCATCCAGCAACTCGACCCGGTCTACGCCGACTTCACCCAGCCGGTTGCCGACGCCTTGCAAATGCGCGCGGCCATTCAGGAAGGTCGCCTGCCCAAGGGTGGCGAAGACGCGCTGTCGCTGAGCGTCGACGGTACTGACTATCAAAGCACTGGCACCCTGTTGTTTACCGACGTTGCAGTAGACCGGACCACCGGCCAGGTTTCGTTACGCGCCCGCTTCGCCAACCCCAAAGGCGTGTTGCTGCCGGGCATGTATGTGCGGGTGCGCACACCGCAGCGGGTCGATGCCAACGCCATCCTCGTCCCGCAACGTGCCGTTCAGCGCTCCAGTGATGGCGCAGCCCGCGTAATGGTGATTGCCCAGGACGGTACGGTCGAAGTCCGCCCGGTCAAAACCGGCGCAATGCAGGATTCGCGCTGGCAGATCACCGAGGGGCTGAAGGCAGGTGAACAGGTTGTCGTCGGCAACATGACCGGGCTCAGTTCCGGTGACAAGGTCGTCGCCAAATCGCCCTCCGCCCAGCCGCAATCCAAGTCGCAATAAAGCCGCCTTCAGCGCGATCGAGGATCACCGTTCATGTCTCTGTTCTTTATCAAGCGACCCAACTTTGCCTGGGTGCTGGCCCTGTTCATTCTGCTGGCAGGCCTGATGGCCCTGCCCGCCTTGCCAGTGGCGCAGTACCCTGATGTGGCACCGCCGCAGATCACCATTACCGCTACTTACCCCGGCGCATCCGCGAAAGTGCTGGTCGATTCGGTGACCAGCGTCATCGAGGAAGAGCTGAACGGTGCCAAGGGCATGCTGTATTACGAGTCGACCAGCAACTCGACCGGCAGCGCTGAAATCAACGTGACATTCGTACCGGGCACCAACCCGGACCTGGCACAGGTTGAAGTCCAGAACCGTATCAAGAAAGCCGAAGCGCGCCTGCCGCAGACGGTGCTCAGTCAGGGCCTGCAAGTCGAACAGGCCAGCTCCGGGTTCCTGTTGATCTTTACCCTGAACTACAAGGACGGCTCGGCTACCAAGGATACGGTCGCGCTGGCCGACTACGCGGCCCGCAACGTCAATAATGAAATCAGCCGGGTGAACGGCGTCGGCCGGTTACAGTTTTTCGCCGCCGAAGCCGCAATGCGGGTCTGGATCGATCCGCAGAAGCTGGTTGGTTTCGGGCTCTCCATCGATGACGTGAACGCGGCCATTCGGGCGCAGAACGTGCAGGTTCCGGCAGGCAGCTTCGGCAGCAGTCCGGGCTCATCACTGCAGGAATTGACCGCGACCCTGGCGGTCAAGGGCACGCTGGACAACCCGGAGGAGTTCGGCCGCATCGTTCTGCGCGCCAACGAAGACGGCTCTGCTGTGCATTTGTCCGATGTGGCACGTGTGGCCATCGGCAGTCAGGATTACAGTTTTGAATCGCGCCTGAACGGGCAGCGTGCAGTGGCCGGTGCCGTGCAACTGTCACCAGGTGCCAATGCGATCCAGACCGCCCGGGCAGTCAAGCAGCGCCTCACCGAGCTGTCGGTCAATTTCCCGGAAGGCGTCGAGTTTTCGATACCGTACGACACCTCACGCTTCGTCGACGTGGCCATCGACAAGGTGATCTACACCCTGATCGAGGCCATGGTGCTGGTGTTCCTGGTGATGTTCCTGTTTCTGCAGAACATTCGCTACACGCTGATCCCGACCATTGTGGTGCCGGTGTGTCTGGCCGGGACCCTGGCGATCATGTACCTGATGGGCTTCTCGGTGAACATGATGACCATGTTCGGCATGGTGCTGGCCATCGGTATTCTGGTCGACGACGCCATTGTGGTGGTGGAAAACGTCGAGCGGATCATGGCCGAAGAAGGCCTTTCTCCGGCAGCCGCAACGGTCAAGGCAATGCAGCAGGTCTCCGGCGCGATTTTCGGTATCACGCTGGTACTGGCCGCCGTGTTTCTGCCATTGGCGTTCATGGGTGGCTCGGTCGGGGTCATCTACCAGCAGTTCTCGCTGTCGCTGGCCGTGTCGATTCTGTTCTCGGGTTTCCTGGCCCTGACCTTTACCCCGGCACTGTGTGCCACGTTGCTCAAGCCGATTCCTGCCGGGCACAGTGAGAAGCGTGGGTTCTTCGGCGGCTTCAATCGGCTGTTCGGTAAATTCACCGACCGTTACGAGCGGGCCAGTTCCAGCATGATCAAACGCGCTGGCCGCTACATGCTGTTGTACGTCGGTATCGTCGGTCTGCTGGGCTTTTTCTACCTGCGTCTGCCGGAGTCCTTTGTGCCCGTGGAAGATCAGGGCTACCTGATCATCGACGTGCAACTGCCGCCCGGCGCGACCCGGGCGCGTACCGACGCCACCGCGCAACTGCTGGAAAACTACATGCTGTCACGCGAGGCAACCGGCGCGGTGACCATGCTGCTGGGCTTCAGCTTCTCCGGTATGGGTGAAAACGCCGGTCTGGCGTTCCCGACCCTGAAGGACTGGTCGGAGCGCGGCAAGGGCCAGTCGGCGGCTGAAGAAGCGGCAGCGTTCAACCAGCATTTTGCCGGGCTGGGCGACGGTACGGTAATGGCGGTGACGCCACCGCCCATTGACGGCCTGGGCACCTCGGGCGGCTTCTCGCTGCGCCTGCAAGACCGCGCAGGGCTGGGCCGTGAAGCGTTGCTGGCGGCGCGCAACGAGCTGTTGGGCAAAGCCAACGGCAACCCGAAAATTCTCTACGCGATGATGGAAGGTCTGGCCGAAGCGCCGCAATTGCGCCTGAATATCGACCGCGAAAAAGCCCGTGCGCTTGGCGTCAGTTTCGAGTCGATCAGCAACGCGCTGTCCACTGCATTCGGCTCTTCGGTGATCAGCGATTTCGCCAATGCCGGGCGTCAGCAACGTGTGGTCGTGCAGGCAGAACAAAGTTCGCGAATGACCCCGGAAAGCGTGCTCAAGCTCTACGTGCCTAACAGCAGCGGCACGCTGGTGCCGCTGGGCGCGTTCGTTTCGACGCACTGGGAACAAGGCCCGGTGCAGATCGCCCGCTACAACGGCTACCCCGCCTTCAGGATTTCCGGCGATGCAGCACCGGGGGTCAGTACCGGTGAGGCGATGGCGGAAATCGAGCGGATCGTTTCCGAACTGCCGCAAGGCATCGGCTATGAATGGACCGGCCTCTCCTATCAGGAACGAGTCGCCAGCGGCCAGGCAGCCGGCCTGTTCGGCCTGGCGCTGCTGGTGGTGTTCCTGCTGCTGGTTGCACTGTATGAAAGCTGGGCGATTCCGCTGGTGGTGATGCTGATCGTACCCGTCGGTGCGCTGGGCTCCGTGCTGGCAGTGACTGCGGTCGGCATGCCCAACGATGTGTACTTCAAGGTCGGGTTGATCACCATCATCGGGCTGGCAGCGAAAAACGCGATTCTCATCGTCGAATTCGCCAAGGAGCTGTGGGATCAAGGCCATTCGCTACGTGACGCGGCACTTCAGGCTGCGCGACTGCGCTTTCGGCCGATTGTCATGACATCGCTGGCCTTCATCCTTGGCGTCGTGCCGCTCACGCTGGCGACCGGCGCAGGCGCAGCGAGCCAGCGCGCGATCGGTACCGGCGTTATCGGCGGCATGCTCAGCGCTACGCTACTGGGCGTGATTCTGGTGCCGATATTTTTTGTCTGGGTCCTGTCAGTGTTGCGTCGCAAGCCGCACGTACAGCAGGTTGGTGACGATGCACAGCTGCCCGAGAAGCCATAAACGACGGGTGGGCAGCGGGCTGGCGGGCTTCAAACCCGTCACTCCGCCGTTGGCCCGCTGCCGGTTTGCGAGTCCGCCGATGCCTTGACGCGGGTCCAGGCCGGCAGTGTGCTGGTAGCGATTTCCGACGCCACATTCACCCGGTTGCGACCTTGTGACTTGGCGGCATACAGCGCACGGTCGGCAAGTTCGATCAGGCTGCGCTGGTCGAGTTGTCGATCCGTGCCGACGAAGGTGGCAACGCCGAGGCTGACCGTCACGATGCCAAACGGGCTGGCGGGATGCTCGATCTGCTCGTCGCGGATAGCCTGCAGGATGTTCTCGGCCACCTGACGAGCACTCGACTCGTCAGTGCCGGGCAGCACCACCGCGATCTCTTCACCGCCATAACGAGCAGCAACATCACCGGGGCGGCGGATGCATTGTTCGACCACACGGGCCATTGCCACCAGGCACTCGTCACCAGCCAGATGGCCGTAATGATCGTTGTAGCGCTTGAAATGATCGGCATCGATCAGAATCAGTGAGAGCAGGCTGCGCTCGCGTCTGGCACGCTTGAATTCAACCTCCAGAAACTGATCGAACCTTCTACGATTGGCCAGCCCGGTGAGCTTGTCTTCCGAAGCTATGAACTCCAGGTGCTGATTCAACTGGATGAGGGCTGCCTGAGAATCGAGTAACTGATCTTCAGCGCGTATACGGCTGTGAATGTGCCCTATCAGGCGGATGCCGAGGCCGACCACCAGCCCGAGCAGCACCAGCATGACCAGAATCGACTGTTTGGTCTGACCCAGCCAGTCGAGCATGGCCTCTTTCTGGCCCAGCGCGACGACAGTGACAATCGGGTACACGGCGCTGCGCTTGAACGCATAAAAGCGCGCAACGCCGTCGATTCTGGAGACAAACTGAGTGGTGCCAGAGGGTCGATTGCGCTCAGAAGTAAAGATCGGCGTCGATGAGAGGTCACGACCTATTTCCGCTTCCAGGTGCGGATAGCGCACACGCAACTGCCCGGCCGTCGACGTCAGGCTGATGATGCCGGTTTTGCCGACCTGAATATCCGAATAGAACTTCAACAGATGATCGACACCAATGGTCACGACCATCAGCCCGGCAAAACTCGAATCAGGGTGGTTGATGCGCCTGCTGACCGATATGACCCATTCGCCGGAGGCGCGACTGCGAATCGTCGGGCCGATGTAAGGTGCTTTGTCAGGCGTCTGCAGGTGGTGCTGAAAGAACTCGCGCTGGGTGCTGTTGACGCCAATCGCCTTGGGATTGGTTGAAAAGGTGCAAATACCATCAGCGTTGTACAGCGAAACCGTACCGATTTGCGGCAACGCGCCCATCTCACGGGCAATGACCCATCTGAGACGCTCGATCTGCTCGGGCCCGGCACCGTCTCTTTCGACACGCTCCGTCAGGCCGATCAGCATCAGCTCGCTTTGTTTGAAAATCCCGTCCGTGTAAGTGCTCAGCGCCCCAGCCAGATTAATCGTGCTGGTCTGGATGTTCTCCAGCGTGTTACGGCGCGCGGTCCATGCTTGCCAGGCCATCAACATCACCACGCAGGCGCACACTACGAAGATCAGCCATGACGCAAGCCGAAGGTCGCGTTTCAAAACTTGCCTCCACAACAGGTGAGAACCAGTGCATCTGGTTTTTCTGAAAACCGGACCTGATTGCTCAGGGGCCATCGACAATCCTTTCGCTATCAACTGCCATTGTCGGCAAGCGCTCGGCCGTACCTGAAGGCCTGGCATCAATGAAGCATGCCAGAGAGTGGCATCATAATGCCACGTACAGCGGTCTATTGGTTGATCGGGGTTCAACATACGCAGGCAGGCACGCACTGGATCACAGTGGTGCCTGATTTTCTGGAGGGCTGCTTACTGAAGGGGCTGGAAGCGAAGCTCGCTTACAGGGGCAAGGCAGGACGCTGGTATTGGCGAGGCTTCAGGCCGTTTCGGCGACAGGTTTGCGCAGTGCTGCGGCTTCCAGTTCGCGCACTAAAGGCAAAACATGCTCGCCGAAATAGGCGACTTCTTCCTGGAAATGCAGAAATGCGGAAAGTACCAGGTCGACACCAACGGACTTGAGCTCGACGATGCGCTCGGCAATCTGGCGCGGCGTGCCGATCAAATTGGTCTTGAAGCCATCGTTGTACTGCACCAGATCCTGAAAGGTGGATTTGGCCCAGTTGCCCTCGCCTTCCGGGCTGGCCTTGCCGGCCTGTTTCGCGGCATCACCAAACGCATTGACGGCTTCCGGGTCTGCCTTGTCGACAATTTCGGCCAGCACCGCTCGCGCTTCTTCTTCGGTGTCCCGGGCAATGATGAAAGCATTGACGCCGATTTTCACCGAATGGCCGTTCGCGGCAGCCTTGGCTCGAATGTCATCGACCTGGGCCTTGATGCCTTCGACGGTATTGCCATTGGTGAAATACCAGTCCGACACCCGGGCCGCCATATCCCGCGCAGCACGTGAACTGCCGCCCTGAAAGATCTCGGGATGAGGACGCTGGATCGGCTTGGGTTTGAGGGTGTAATCGTGGAAGCGATAGAAGTCGCCCTTGAAGGTAAAATTGTCGGTGGTCCAGATACCCTTGAGGGCCCGAATGAACTCTTCGGAACGGCGATAGCGCTCGTCGTGCTCCAGCCAGGGTTCGCCAATGGCCTGAAACTCGCCCTTGAACCAGCCGCTGACAATATTGACCGCCACGCGCCCGGCGGTGAGCTGATCAATGGTTGCCAGTTGCTTGGCCGCAACAGAGGGCGTCCATGGACCTGGCAATATTGCTGCAATGACTTTGAGCTTTTCGGTGGCCGCCAACAGAGCATGGCTGAACGCTACGGACTCATGCTGGAATTCCGCCCCGTAACCGGCAGTGAAGCGAATTTGCGTCAGCGCATATTCGAAACCGGATTGTTCGGCGATCTGCGCCAGCTTGCGGTTGTAGTCGATGGTCCAACTGGTACGCTGTTCGATCTTGCTGACGACCAGACCACCGCTGACGTTCGGCACCCAGTACGCAAATTTTATGGAAGATTGGCTCATATCGGCACTCCTCTGACTGCAGGCTTCCCGAGCGCATTAGTCGAACGGGCTTGCAGAACCACAGAGCAGCAACCGTGCCAGACAGTTAAATGAATACAGATCAAAGAGTTGCAATGCCTGGAGGACAGCGTCAACTGTTTGCACTTCGGCAAGCTGTCGAAACACTGTTGCCAGGGCAACAGTGTCTGGCCGGGTTGCGCATTCATGCAGTGTTTAATTTAGCGGAAACAAACCGACGGAAGGCTGACCGCGCAGCTATCCAGAATCAAATGGCTAGGGTATTTTTGGATCCAATGAAACCGCGTTCATCCGCAGGAGCACCGATGAAACTGCATGCCTTTTTACTGGTCTTGATGATCCCCGCACTGTCGGCGCATGCCGAAGCCAAAACCATAAACGTCCCCCATGACCCGACCGGGCAGCACGCGCTGGTGGAGAAAAGCGGCAGTCCCCAAGCGCGCGTCGTCGTTACTCGACGTGAAGGTCTGCTGGGCGTGATCTACTCCAAGCGCGTCTACAACTGCGCCAATCACACAGTGAACCTGGTGGGTACCGGCTCTACTCTGGAAATCATGGAACAGGCTCGCGCCGTCAGCGGCATGGGTCCGGTGATACGCGATTCCACAGCCGACTACATCGAGTCCGAAGCCTGCAGTTGATGTCGCACTGATCAAGCACCTCCCCGGCTGAATTCACTACGCCCGAAAGCGCCTCTCATGAGGCGCTTTTTTCGTTTCGGCTGCCTCGCCATTCAGCCAACACGTCGGACGCAAAAAACGCTTGCACGTAAAGTATTACGGTATACCATCAGACAGAAATAACTCACCATGCCCGTGCAGGCAGCAGGATTCAAGCGAGGTAAGTGTCATGAAGTTTTCGTTGTTCGTGCACATGGAACGCTGGGATGAAAGTGTCAGTCATCGCCAGCTTTTCGAAGACCTGACCGAGCTGACGCTGATGGCCGAGCAAGGCGGTTTCAGCACCGTATGGATCGGCGAACACCACGCGATGGAATACACCATCTCGCCGAGCCCCATGCCGCTGCTGGCGTATCTGGCCGCCAGAACAACGCGCATTCATCTGGGCGCGGGCACCATCATTGCGCCGTTCTGGCATCCGTTGCGGGTGGCAGGAGAATGCGCGCTGCTGGATGTGATCAGCAACGGGCGCATGGAAGTCGGCCTGGCGCGCGGCGCCTATCAAGTGGAGTTCGACCGCATGGCGGGCGGCATGCCGGCCTCCGAAGGCGGCAAGGCGTTGCGCGAAATGGTGCCGGTAGTCCGTGCGCTGTGGCAGGGTGACTATGCCCACGACGGCGATATCTGGAAATTCCCGACTTCGACCTCCGTACCCAAGCCAATCAACACGCCACCCATGTGGATCGCTGCTCGCGACCCTGATTCGCATAACTTCGCCGTGCAGAACGGCTGCAACGTGATGGTCACGCCATTGATGAAAGGCGACGAAGAAGTCGTCGACCTGAAGAACAAGTTCGAAGCAGCGCTGGCCAATAACCCTGACGTACCTCGGCCACAACTGATGGTGTTGCGCCACACGCATGTGCATGCTGCGGACAACCCTGAAGGCTGGAAAACCGGTGCTGCCGCCATCGCGAAGTTCTACCGCACCTTCGACGCCTGGTTCGGCAACAAGCAGACGCCGGTGAATGGTTTTCTGGCACCCAGCCCGGAAGAGAAATTCAAGGAGCGTCCGGAGTTCGAGCTGGAGAATATCCGCAAGAACACCATGATCGGCACGCCGGAAGAGATCATCCCGCGCATCCGTCATTACCAGGAGCTGGGGGTCGACGAGTTCAGTTTCTGGTGCGACAACAGTCTGCCGCACGCCGAGAAGAAAAAATCACTTGAGCTGTTTATCAAGCACGTGGTGCCGGTGTTTCGTTGAGTGTTGAGATGGTCTGAGGAGCACTGAAAATGCTGCTCAGACCACAATATTGATCGTTCCCATGCTCCGCGTGGGAATGCAGTTCGTGACGCTCTGCGTCACACGGCGGTTTTTATGCGCAGTGATTACGGGCAAGACATGACATTGGCACGACAGTCATCTCAATGGTTATAAGCCCGTTCATTATGCTCAGCCAGGTCCAGGCCCATTTCTTCCACTGATTCATGCGCACGCAAACCGATCAGTGCCTGCACGGCCTTGAGGATGATCCAGCTGACTGCGAAGCAATATACCGTGGTGAACAACACGCCTTTGATCTGGGCAATCACTTGGGCTCCCATGGTCACGTCCGGCACCAGCCCGCCCATTGCCGGCACGCAGAACACGCCGGTGAGCACTGCACCGATCATGCCGCCGATGCCGTGCAGGCCGAAGACGTCGAGGCTGTCGTCGTAACCCAGGCGTTTCTTCAGGACGGTCACGCTCAGGTAGCAGAACACCCCGCACAGCACGCCAATCGCCAGTGCTCCACCGACTCCGACGTAAGCACACGCCGGGGTGATGCCGACCAGACCCGCCAACGCACCGCTTGCCAGGCCCAGCGCGCTGGGTTTGCCGACCTTGAACCACTCGGTGAACATCCAGCCGAGTATTCCGGCGCAGGCACCCACCTGCGTGTTGAGCATGACGATGCCTGAGGTGCCGTTCAGGCCGCCACCGGAGCCGATATTGAAACCAAACCAGCCGACCCAGAGCATCGCCGCGCCAGCCATGGTCAGGCTCAGGTTGTGTGCAGGCATCGGGGTATTCTGATAGCCCTTGCGTTTGCCCAGCACCAGACACGCCGCCAGTGCCGCGACACCGGCATTGATGTGCACGGCGGTGCCACCGGCAAAGTCCAGCACGCCCCAGTTGTGCATCAGTGCACCTGCCCCGCCCCAGACCATATGCGCCACCGGCGCATACACCAGGGTGAACCACAGCGCCATGAACAGCAGCGCGGCCGAGAATTTCATGCGTTCGGCAAAGGCTCCGGCAATCAGCGCAGGCGTGATAATGGCGAAGGTCATCTGGAAGGTCACAAACACGCCTTCCGGAATGTCACCGACCAGACTGTCGGGGGTCATGCCGGCCAGAAACGCGCGGCTCAGTCCGCCGACAAAGCTGTTGAAGCTCACCTGCCCTTCGACCATGTTGCTGGTATCCACCACCATGCTGTAGCCGTAGATGACCCACAGTACGCCGACCACTCCGGCAATGCCGAAGCACTGGGTGAACAGCGACAACATGTTCTTGGCCCGCACCAGCCCGCCGTAAAACAGTGCCAGCCCCGGAAGGCACATGAACAGCACCAGCACGGCTGCGGTGATCATCCATGCCGTGCTGCCGGTGTTCAGTACGGGGGCGTCAGTTGCCTGCGCAATCGGAGCAAAGGCACCTAGCGCGAGTAAAGCTGTAAGGGATTTGCCGTGTAGACGATTGACCATGTTCAAAGCTCCCGCAAATGAATGGAAAGTGTCTGGCAGCAAGGAAGGTCATCGAGACAGGCGAGGCTCTTCGGCCTCTTGGGGGTCAAGTTCTCGTTCCCACGCTCCGCGTGGTAATGCAGTTCGTGACGCTCTGCGTCACACAGCGGTTCTGCGACTTCAGATGCATTGAGGTTCGACTCAGGTCACCTTTTCGCCCCTCGGCGAGTGACTTTGACGGGCCAAAGTAACCAAACCCCCTCGCTCCTGTTTCCGGCCCGACTTCGTCGGGTTCCTTCGCCCTGTCACTGATCCGGGGGTCGCCGCAACGGACCATCCATGGTCCGGTGCGGCTAGCCTGGCGTCCTGCCAGGCTACCCCCGGATCAGCGCCAGGACTCAGCCGTCACTAACGTCGCACTCTGCGTCGTCTGTGCCATCGTGATCGAAAAGCACGTTATGGCATCAGTCGGTGCCATCGCGGTCGAAAAGCACGTTATGGCGTCAGTCGGTGCCATCGCGGTCGAAAAGCACGTTATGGCACTAGTAACCAGAACCCGGAATCCACGATGTCCCGGCCAGGGGCACTCGGGCCATGGCCGCTGATTCGACGGTCAGTGCCACCAGATCTTCCGGGTCGAGGTTGTGCAGGTGTGATTTACCGCACGCGCGGGCCATGGTCTGGGCTTCGAGGACGAGTACGCGCAGGTAGTTGGCAAGACGCCGCCCGCCTTCGACCGGGTCGAGACGTTTGGACAGTTCCGGGTCCTGCGTGGTGATGCCCGCAGGGTCGCGGCCGTTCTGCCAGTCATCGTAGTAACCCGCTGCCGAGCCGATCTTTTTCAGTTCTTCGTCGAGACGCGGATGGTTGTCGCCCAGGGCTATCAAAGCGGCTGTACCAATTGCCACAGCATCAGCGCCCAGCGCCATGGCCTTGGCCACGTCGGCGCCGTTGCGGATACCGCCGGAGACGATCAGTTGCACCTTGCGGTGCATGCCCATTTCCTGCAATGCCTGAACCGCCTGCGGGATGGCAGGCAGAATCGGAATGCCGACGTGTTCGATGAACACTTCCTGAGTGGCCGCAGTACCGCCCTGCATGCCGTCGAGCACAATCACGTCAGCACCAGCCTTCACCGCCAGCTTGACGTCGTAGTACGGGCGGCTGGCACCGATCTTCACGTAGATCGGTTTTTCCCAGTCGGTGATCTCGCGAATCTCGGCAATCTTGATCGCCAGATCGTCGGGGCCGGTCCAGTCCGGGTGTCGGCACGCAGAACGCTGATCGACGCCGACCGGCAAGGTGCGCATGCCAGCCACGCGCTTGGTCACTTTCATGCCCAGCAACATGCCGCCGCCACCGGGTTTGGCGCCCTGCCCCAGGACGATTTCGATGGCATCGGCCTTGCGCAGATCGTCGGGATTCATGCCGTAACGCGATGGCAGGTACTGATAGACCAGATGCTGCGACTGGCCACGCTCTTCCGGGGTCATGCCGCCGTCGCCGGTGGTGGTACTGGTGCCGGCAATGGTTGCGCCGCGGCCCAGCGCTTCCTTGGCGTTGGCCGACAATGCGCCGAAGCTCATGCCTGCGATAGTCACCGGAATTTTCAGGTACAGCGGCTTTTTGGCAAAACGATTACCCAGCACCACGTCGGTGCCGCACTTCTCGCGATAGCCTTCCAGCGGGTAGCGCGAGACGCTGGCGCCAAGCAGCAGCAGGTCGTCGAAGTGCGGCAGTTTGCGTTTGGTGCCGCCGCCGCGAATATCGTAGATGCCGGTTTCCGCAGCACGCTGGATTTCCTGAATGGTCAGGCGATCGAAGGTGGCCGACTCGCGCAGGACTGGAGCAGGTTTGTGGCTGATAGGGTCGCTCATGGTAATGCTCCTGGATCAGTACGCGGAGGCGTTATCGACTTTGAAGTTGTAAAGCTGACGGGCCGAGCCGTAGCGTTTGAAATCCGCGGCCTTTTCGTTAAAGCCCGCGCGATTGAGCAACTCCTGCAACTCCTGCAGATGCTCTTCGCGCATCTCCTTGGCGATGCAGTCAGAGCCCAGCGACTCGACCTTGCCTTTGACGTAGATCCGCGTTTCGTACAACGAGTCGCCCAGCGCATCGCCTGCGTCGCCGCAGACCACCAGCCGACCGGCCTGGCCCATGAAGCAGCTCATGTGGCCGATGCTGCCGCCGACCACAATGTCGATGCCTTTCATGGAAATGCCGCAGCGTGCCCCGGCATCGCCTTCAATCACCAGCAAACCGCCGTGCGCTGTGGCACCTGCGGCCTGCGAAGCGCTGCCCTTGACGCGGACTGCGCCGGACATCATGTTCTCCGCGCAGCCAACACCGACGTTACCGTGCACGGTAATTGAGGCTTTCTGGTTCATGCCCGCGCAGTAATAGCCGGCATGGCCCTGAATATCGATGGAGATGGCCTCGTTGACGCCGACCGCCAGGTTATGCGCGCCATCGGGATGCGTCACCAGCCATTCGCGGTCCTGCAATGCCTTGACCTGGTCGTGCAGGGCCTGATTGAGATCACGCACGGTGGCGCTGGAAAGATCGACGGTTTTCATGGACGTGCTCCCTCGGCTGGCTCGCGTTCCCAGATATACATGGTGGCCGGGACCGGTTCCCAGACCCTGGCGTTTTCGATCCCCGGCAGGCTGGACAGCGCCTGGTATTCCGAGGCCATGGCGACGTAATCGTCGGTTTCGGCGAGAATGGCCGGTTTGCAGGCAATCGGATCGCGAATCACCGCAAAACCGTTGCGCGTGCCGATGGCGAAGGTGAAAAAGCCATCAAGGTCCTCCAGCGATTTGTCGAGCGCCTGCTTGAGGCTGTCGCCCTGTTGCAGGCGCCAGGCCAGATAACCGGCGGCCACCTCGGTGTCGTTGTCGGTCTCGAAGTGAATGCCTTCGCGGCGCAGGTTCTGGCGCAGACGATAGTGATTGGATAACGAGCCGTTGTGCACCAGGCACAGGTCGGAGCCCGTGGAAAATGGATGACTGCCCTCCATGGTCACGGCGCTTTCGGTGGCCATGCGCGTGTGGCCGATGATGTGACTGCCTTTCATGGACGCCAGACCGAAGCGTTCGGAAATCTCCCGCGGCAGGCCCATGCCCTTGAGGATCTCGATGCTCTGCCCGGCACTCATGATGCGTACGGTAGGCGCCAGCTCCGCCAGCGCGGCACGCACCGGGGCTTCTTCGGCCTGAATCTTCAATACCACGGCGCTGGCGTTCTGAAACCAGTCCAGTGGTGCATCCAGTGTGCTTTGCAGCGCCGCGATCAGCGCCTTGAAATCATACTGTTCGGTGGTGGCCTGCAAGGTCAGCTTGACCCAGCCCTGCGCCACTTCATCGCCATAAATGGCAAACCCGGCGCTGTCCGGCCCGCGGTCCGTCATAGCCTCGAGCATCGGCTCAAACAACCTGCCGAGTTGTGATTCCAACGCCGGGTTCTTCAGATACAAACCAACGATTCCGCACATAAGCCTCACCTTGTTCGGGAGCGGCAAGCTTTTAGCTACAAGCTGCAAGCCAACCGCATAGACAGAAAAATTCAATACGCCGCAATCCAGCTTCTTATTGCAGCCTGAAGCTTGAAACGTGCAGCTAGAAAAACTCGATATAACGCTTCACTTCCCAGTCGCTCACGTGGCGGCTGTACTCCACCCATTCCATACGTTTAAGGCGGATGAACTCACCAACGATCTCGTTGCCCAGCACCTCGGCGAACAAGGGGTCGGCTTCGAGTGCATCGCAGGCTTCCTTGAGCGACTGCGGCAGGGTCTTGATGCCCCGTGCGGCGATTTCTTCGAGGCTCAATGTGTAAAGGTTCTCGTTGCAGACGTGATCGATCTCCAGCTGCCGGTCGATACCGTCCAGCCCTGCGGCGATGATCGCGGCGCTGACCAGATAAGGGTTGCAACCGGCGTCCGGCAGGCGAAACTCCAGACGGCCATAGGGCACCCGCACCATCGCCGAACGGTTGTTGGCGCCGAAGGCAATGAACGCTGGAGCCCAGGTCGCCCCCGACAGCGAGTTGCCGACCACCAGGCGTTTGTAGGAGTTGACCGTGGGTGCCGCGAAGGCACACAGCGCGGGGCCGTGAGCAAGCAGGCCAGCCGCAAAGTGATAGGCCATTTTCGACAGGCCCATGCCGTTGGGATCGCTGGCGTCGTGGAACAGGTTCTTGCTGCTGGCACTGGCGATCGACAGGTGGAAGTGCATGCCATTGCCGGCACGCTTCGGATCGGGTTTGGGCATGAACGAGCAGATCATGCCCATGTCGTTGGCGATCTCCCCGGCCGCCATGCGGAAGAAAGTGAAGCGGTCCGCCGACTCCATGGCCTCGCTGTAGGTGTAATTGATCTCGAACTGGCCGTTGGCGTCTTCGTGATCGATCTGATAAATGTCGAAGCCCACCGGCTGTAGCGCCTCGGTCAAGCGCTCGAGAAACTCACGTGAACGCGACAGCCCCTTGTAGTCATAGCAAGGCTTGTCGAGGTTATCGCTGGCATCGACCATTTGCAGGCTGCCCGCAGCATCGCGCTTGAACAGGCTGAACTCGGGCTCCAGCCCGGTATTGAGGGTCCAGCCACGCTGGCTGAGGCGTTCGACCTGCTGTTGCAACACATAACGGCTGTCATAGGGCCACGGCTTGCCATCCACATGACCGATGCACACCACCCGCCCATACCCCGGCTGCCAGGGCACAGGGGTCAGCGACGACAGGTCGCCCCTGGCCATGAAGTCCGGGCCGTGGGGTTCCATGCCCATGCCGCAGATAGCGAAACCGGCGAACCCGGCACCGTCCTCTGCAACCATTTCCAGGCCCGTCACAGGAACCGACTTGGTCTTGGCCGAACCATGAATATCCACGAACTGAGCCAGCACGTACTTGATGCCGTGCTGTTCGATCAGGCGCTGTGTTTCGGGTGGCAACATGGGACGTGTCTCCTGGCATGGCAAAACGTTTCAGGGAAGGAGCGTTGTTTCACTACCTGCCGAGAATATATTCTGAACAGGAAAGTTACTTTCCCTTTAGGAATGCAAAGCGCTTGCCAGCTTGGTATGCCAGCAAATCGACGAGACGTGAAAGGGGCAATTCAGCTGTTTATATGGGAAACTCGTTTTCTCTCCGGGAATAATCTGCAACTGAAGCACGCGATGACAGCGGCGAAATGCACATTCCCAGTGCGAAATAAAAATCATTGAACGGAAACTGTGCGCAGCCGATGAATATGCCGACCGAACCGCATCCGAAATTGAAGCTTGAGCAATACCTGGGAATTCAGATCAAACGCCAGCGCCAGGCTCAAGAACTGAAGCTAGCCGACGTGGCGCGCATTGCCGGTATCAGCCAGGGCATGCTGAGCAAGATCGAGAATGCGCAGGTGTCGACCAGCCTCGACAACCTCAGCCGTCTTTGCGACGTGCTGGGCATGCCCATGTCCAAGCTGTTCAGCCAGTACGATCAGCAAGGCAGCAGTGCACTGCTTGTGAAAGCCGATGAAGGGCTTGAGGTGGTGAGGCGCGGCACCGAGAAAGGCCACACCTATCACTTGCTCAACCATACCCGTGGGCCGAAGAAGAGTTTCGAGGCGTACATGGTGACGATGGACGATGCCAGCGAGGAGTTTCCGACCTTCTCACACCCCGGCACCGAGTTTCTCCACCTGCTCGAAGGCGAACTGATCTACCGCCACGGCAACCAGCTGTATCCGATGCAGGCCGGTGACAGCCTGACCTTCGACGGCGACATTCCCCACGGACCCGAGCAACTGGTGCAGGTGCCGATCAAGCTGCTGTCGATCATGAACTATGGTGCGCAGGGCGATTGAGGCCAGACCGGCAGCGGCGCGCCTGCTGGCGCGCCGTGCCTACGGTGGTTACAGGTATTTCAACCAGCTGATATCGCGACGACGCGCCTTCAGCGCAGCGAACCAGCGCACCGCTGGAAACAGCAGCACCGCCAGTACCACCGAGGTCAGCCAGACACCCCACATGTGGTCGAAACCGAAGTACTTGCCCTGATTGGTTCCCCAGATCGCTACGGCAATCAGGTACAGAATCTTCAGGACATAAAGATGCAACAGGTAGAAAAACATCGGTGCCGAGCCGAGCACCACCAAGGGCCGCAACCAGCTTTTTTCCTGACTGCGTTCGAAGGCGATGAGAATCAGCAGACCGATCCCCAGCGTCAGGCTGATGAACAGCAACGACGGTGGGTATTTGGTGATGTTGAAGAAGCTCATGAACGTTTGCATACCGGTCTCGCCAACGCTCCACGGTTTTTCACCGTAGCCGTTGATCATGCGCAGGACCACAAAGCCCGACAGTGCTCCCCCACCCCACATCCACAGGTTTGCACGTCGTTTCGCAGCGTCGTAACGACCGGCAAACCAGGGGCCTGCTGCATAGCCCAGCGCGATAATGCCGATCCACGGCAATAACGGGTAAGAGGTACGGAATCGCAGGTTATCGGACACTTCGATCCAGCCCCGATCATGCAGAATCGCCCACGGGATGTGCATGGCCGACTCGACGCCGAAGTGCAGTGAGTCCAGCAGGTTATGCCCGGCAATGATCACCACGCCAATGACCACCAGCGCCCAGCGCGGCAGATACACCATCAGCGACAGCGCAACCATGCTAAGGCCGATGGCCCAGATCACTTGCAGGTAGATGATGGTCGGCGGGAACTGGAAGGTCCAGGCGAAGCTCACCAGGGTGAACTCCAGGGCAATCAGGAACAGCCCACGCTTGAGCAGAAACGCCGACACGTCGGTCCTGCCCTGGTATTTCTCGCCATACAGGTACGCCGAAAGCCCGGTCAGCAGAACGAACAGCGGCGCACATAGATGCGCCAGTGTGCGGCTGAAAAACAGGGCGGGCTCGGTGCTTGCGACCTCCATCGGGTCGAGGACCTGGCGGTGCAGGAAGAAGGTTTCCCGTACGTGGTCCAGCAGCATGAAGAGAATGATCAGCCCGCGCAGAGCATCGATAGAGCTCAGCCGTGATGCTGGCGCGCGGGTTGGTTGAACAACTGCTGTCATGAAAAATCCAGATCCGTAGCCGGAAGTGCAATGAGTCGATTGTGTTCTGTGTCAGAGCTCGTTCTGAAGTGCCTTGTAGCCGCGCACCAGGTCAATGTTGGTGTGCGCCACGTCTTCGGAAAATTCCGAGGCCGAAATGCTCACCGGCGGGAATTGCGAAAGATCAGTATTAGGCCCGATCCGGGTGGTGGACGGCACGTAAAAATTCTCCGGCAAATCGCGACCGTCTACCACCGAGTTGTGTCTGACCACACTGCCGTTGCCGACCTGGCAGTTGAACAGCACGCTGTTGAAGCCGATGAAGACGCGGTCTCCGACCATGCAAGGTCCGTGCACGATGGAGCGGTGGGCAATCGAGGTGAACTCGCCGATGGTCACCGCAGCACCCGATTTGGAGTGAATCACCACGCCATCCTGAATATTGGAATTGGCGCCGATGACGATCGGCTCCATGTCCCCTGTAGCGTCGACTTCGTCGGCGCGGATCACGGCATAGGGACCGACAAACACGTTGTCCTTGATGATCACCTTGCCGCAGATGATCGCGGTCTTGTCGATGTAGGCGGATTCGGCGATGACCGGCAGATGGCCGGAAGGATTTTTACGGATCACGGTATGAAGCCTCAGGACAGGTAGTTGGAGGTCTGGGCGGCCGCATCGTGCGGATGCAGGCTTTCGAAGTGACGCACACTGACGCTGGAGGCTGCATAGCGGCCTTCCAGGGCTTGCTGGACCTTGCGTGCGGCGTCTTCGACGTACATCAGGTTCTGACCGTTGAGCCGGGCGAATGCCTGCTCGTCGGCACGCTTGACGGCAGTTTGCACCGGGGTGCCCAACGCCTGCTCGACCGCGTCGATCAGCGTCATCAGGCCCAGTTCGGTCGCCTGCTCTGCCACCCGCACCTGAACGGTAGCCACGCTGCGCTGGCTGTGCGGCGTGGCGAACGAGGCGTTCTCGCGCAGCCAGGTCGCAACCTGCATCGGGTCGACAAACGACTGCCTGCCAAAGCGTGCCGTAAAAGCGCCTTCCAGCAATTGTCGAGACAGTGCAGCCGAGCACGGGCAAGTAGACGAATAAGTGATGTCGGCTGAAACGTCGAGGCACAAACGGCCAGCGTGCCAAGTGGCGTCAAGCTTCACAGGGTAGGATTTCCAGCCGCTGAGCCCTTCGGTAATCAACGCCGGGCGACGGCACAGCAGATTGAAGCTCAGGGTGATCCGGGCGCGGCTGGAATGGCAGTCCAGGTGACTTTCGACCATGGCTTCCATCAGCGCAGACAACGTATCGGGGCTCAGTATCTGGTGCTCGGCAAACCTGTCGAGGAGCCGGTAGAGCCGCGACATATGGATACCCTTGACACTCGGATCGGCCAGATCGACTTGCAGATCGACATGCGCATGGACCGGGTGCCGGACGCCCGCTTCGGCCAGCCTGACAGGCACTTCGACGCCCTGCATGCCGACCCAGTCAAGTGAAACCAGGGCCGAGGAAACTTCCGTCAGGGCAACGTCTGGGAGGGGGTTGTTCATGTGCGTCAGTCGTCTCTTTGGCAAACCTCGCCCAAGGGCGAGGCCTGATGTTGGCGGTTCACGGCTATACAGCGTGCAGCCGTAAATTCGTTACACTATAACATCATGCTTGCGAACTTCATCAACCAAACGCTCCCAGCCCGTTACCGCGCACCACCGACGCCACCTGCGTGTCAGGTCTTTGCCAGTTCCTCGATCAGAAAATCCCTGAAGGCCGCAACCGCTGCGGGCAAGTTGCGCCCGGCCATGCTTTGCAGCTCGATACGACGCGCCTTCATGCCTTCGTCGCTTATCGGCAGCGACTTGAGCTGTTTCTCATGGGCGCGTTTATCCAGGGTCATCTCGCTGGACAGGCTGATACCGCCCTCCTCACGCACGAACCGCAACAGCGCGCCAATGTAATTGCTGGTCAGCACCGGATCGAACAGCAGGCCCTGCACCCCGCAGCAGATGTCGAACAACTGGCGCAAGGTCGTATCGGTATTGGTCAGGGCGATGGCATAGGGTTGCAGCTCGGCCAGCGAGACTTCTGTGCGTGAGGCCAGCGGATGGTTATGACTGACCACCGCGCAGATCGCGCCGCTGTGAATGTGCTCGACCTTGATTTCGTTCTGCGGTGTCAGGCTGAAGGTCAGACACAGGTCCGCATCCCCGGAGCGCACCCGCTCGGTGGCCTGGGCCGGCGCGCAGACCTCCATCGAGAAATGGATGCCCTGATACAGCCGCCGGAACCGCGCAATGCACTGTGGCAGGAAATCCAGGGCAAAGCCCTCCGAGCAGGCAATTCGCACATGACCACGCTGCAAGCCTTGCAGCTCGGTGATTTCCAGCACGACCTGCTCGGCTTCCAGCTGTGATTTGCGCGCATAGGCTGCCAGACGGATACCCGCCTCGCTGAGCATCATGCCGCGTGCCTGGCGCTCGAACAGCACGGCATCCAGCTCGCGCTCCAGCTTGCTGATCTGTCGACTGACTGCCGAGGACGCGACATTGAGCCGTATCGACGCCTCGCTGATCGACCCGCAACGCGCCACTTCGAGGAAGTAGCGCAACGCGGTGGACTGTACGCCGTAGAGTTGCATCGCGGCTCCTGCGTTGCCTTTTCGGCAATTAAAGGTTCGAAATATTGTGCTTGTGGCATTGATACGCTTTGCCTAGAGTCATGTCGAGGCGCAACATCAACACAACCCAATCAAAAGAACACTACAGCCTCGCTTCTCCCCTCTTCTCGCATTTGCGACCCCACTGCCCTTTGATACATCCACTTTGCCTATTGGAGACGACGGCATGGGAATCAAGGGTTTCGCTCGCAGCATCGCGCTATTGAGCCTGTTCAGCAGTTTTTCCGCACTGGCTGGCAAGGCCGACGACACACTGGTCTACGCCTCCGACAGCGAACCGGAAAACATCAGTCCGTATCACAACGACCTGCGCGAGGGCGTGATTCTCGGTCGCCTGATCTGGGACAACCTGGTCTATCGCAACCCCGACAACGGCGAGTACCAACCGATGCTCGCCACCAGCTGGAAACAGGTCGACGACACCACCATCGATTTCCAGCTGCGCCAAGGCGTGAAGTTTCACAACGGCGACCCGTTTACCGCAGATGACGTGGTGTTCACCCTCAATTACGTGGTATCGCCCGAATCCAAGGTGGTCACCGTACAAAACGTCGACTGGATCAAGAGTGCCGAAAAACTGGGTGACTACAGCGTGCGCCTGCACCTGAAAAAGCCTTTCCCGCCTGCGCTGGAATACCTCTCCAACGCTGTGCCGATGTTCCCGAAAAAGTATTTCGAAGAGGTCGGGATGGCAGGCTTCAGCCGTAAACCGATTGGCACGGGGCCTTACAAGGTGACGGCCATTGCTACCGGTGAAGGCGTGAAGATGGACAAGAACCCGGATTACTTTCAGGGCAGCCCACAAGGCCAGCCGAAGATCGCTCACATCAATTTTCGCGTGATTGCCGATGCTGAAACACGTCTGGCCGAACTGATGACCGGTGGCATCGACTGGACCTGGCGCGTAGCGCCGGATCAGGCAGAAAACCTAAAAGCCATGCCCAACCTGGTGGTCACCAGCGGCGCGACCATGCGTATCGGCTTTCTGATTCTGGATGCGCGCGGCACCTCCAGCGCCGACTCGCCGATGAAGCACCTGAAAGTACGCCAGGCCATCAACTACGCGATCAACCGTGACGGTCTGGCCTCGCAACTGGTCGGCGGCGAGAGCAAGCCATTGCAGGTCGCCTGCTACCCCGGTCAGTTCGGTTGCGACACCACGGCAGCCACGGTCTACAACTATGACCCGGCCAAGGCCAAGGCGCTGCTCGCCGAAGCGGGTTACCCGAACGGCTTTGAAACCGAAATTTTCGCCTACCGCGACCGCGACTACGTCGAAGCCATCATCGGCAACCTGCGTGCAGTCGGCATCAACGCCAAACTGCGCTACCTCAAGTACGCGGCCCTGCGTGATCAGCAACGTGGCGGCAAAGTGCCGATGTCGTTTCAGGCCTGGGGTTCGTTCTCGATCCTCGATACCTCGGCCTCGGCCGGCACCTGGTTCAAGGGCAACCCGGACGACAACATCAAGGACCCGCAAGTCCAGGGCTGGCTGCAGACCGCCGACAATGCACTGGACCCGCAGGTGCGTAAGGACAATTACCGCAAGGCGTTGCAGCGCATCAGCGAGCAGGCCTACTGGGCGCCGCTGTTCAACTACTCGATGAACTACGCCTACGTCTCGGACCTGAACTTCAAGCCGTATCCGGACGAGCTGCCGCGCTTCGTGCTGTCGAGCTGGAAATAGATCGTTAGTGAAGTTATTTGGCGAGACCGGCTGTGAGGTACGTGACGTGCCTTGCAGCATCGGCAGCCAACCCGTCATTCCCTGAACACAAGGTCACTTGCCATGTTCGGATTTCTCTTGCGCCGCCTGGGCATTGCCCTGTGCGTAGCGATCACCGTGTCGGTGATCAGCTTTTCCCTGCTGCACCTGTCCGGCGACCTGGCCACCGCCATCGGCGGGCCGGAAGCCAGCAGCGAGCAGATCGAACAGATCCGTGTGCAATACGGCCTCAACAAACCATTGGTGACCCAGTATTTCGAATGGTTGGCCGACGTGGTACGCCTTGATCTGGGCGACTCGTTCTTCTTTCAGGAATCGGTCTACAACCTGATCGCCTCGCGCCTGTCGATTACCCTCGGGCTGGGCGCAATGGCCCTGAGCATTGCGCTGCTGATTGCCATTCCGTTAGGCGTACTGGCCGCCGTGAAGCGCGACACGTGGATTGATCGCCTGGCGCTGAGCATCGCGGTACTGGGTCAGGCGATGCCGAGTTTCTGGTTTGCGCTGATGCTGATCGTGGTGTTCTCGGTCACCCTGAAATGGCTGCCGGTATCGGGCAACTCGACCTGGGCGCACTTCGTCATGCCTGCCATCGCGCTGGGTTATTACGCCACACCGGCGATCATGCGCCTGACTCGCGCCGGCATGCTCGACGTGCTCAATTCCGATTACATCCGCACCGCGCGTGCCAAGGGCCTGCGCCCCGCCACCGTGCTGTTCAAGCATGCGTTGCGCAACGCGTTGATCCCGGTGGTGGCACTGGCCGCCGTGGAGTTCGGCTTCATGCTTGGCGGCTCGGTGGTCATTGAAACAGTGTTCTCGCTGCAAGGCATCGGCCAACTGGCCTGGGATGCGATTGCCCGTGACGACTTCCCGGTGGTGCAGGCGGTCGTGCTGTTGATCGCGGTGATCTACATCGTCCTCACCCTGCTGGCCGACGTGCTCAACGCATTGCTCGACCCGCGCATTCGCGTGAAATAGGAGGCCACATGAGCACAACCACCTCATCGCCGCTGCTGATCAACGATTACCAGCCACCGGCGCGCAGTGTCTGGCGCACCCTGCGCAACAGCTTCGCGCACCGCGGTTTTGCCATCGGCGCGGTGTTGTTGCTGATCATCCTGTTCGGCGCACTGTTCGCCCCCTGGCTGGCCCCCTACGACCCTTACACGCAGGATGTAATGCTGCGCATGAAACCACCGGTATGGATGGCCAACGGCACCTGGGACTATGTGCTGGGCACCGACAAACTGGGCCGCGATTACTTGTCACGCCTGCTGTACGGCGCACGCATCTCGCTATTCATCGGTTTCTCGGCGGCGCTCATCTCTGGCGTCATCGGCACCATCATGGGCCTGCTGGCTGGCTACTTCGGCGGCAAGACCGACGCTGTGATCAGCTACCTGATCACCACGCGCCTGGCAATGCCAGTGGTGATGATCGCACTGGCCTCCGCATCGCTGATCGGTGGCTCGCTGAAAGTGGTGATCGTGCTGCTTGGCTGCCTGCTCTGGGACCGCTTTGCCGTGGTGGTCCGCGCTGCTGTGCAGCAGATCCGCGACGCTGAATACGTTGCCTCGGCCCAGGCGCTGGGCTGCTCGACGCTGCGCATTCTGGCCAGCGAAATTCTGCCTAATCTGGTCGGCGCACTGATCGTGGTTGCCACGCTGGAGATGGCCCACGCGATCCTTCTGGAATCGGCGCTGTCGTTCCTCGGGGTCGGCGTACAGCCACCGATTCCGTCCTGGGGACTGATGATCGCCGAAGGCAAACCGTACATGTTCTTTTCCCCCTGGGTTATCGCGATTCCCGGCATCGCCCTGATGGTGCTGGTGCTGGGCATTAATCTGGTCGGTGACGGCCTGCGCGACCTGATCCTGCCCGACGGGCGCAACTGACAGAGGAGATACGCACATGGCGCTGTTGCATGTTGAAAACCTGCGTGTCGAGATTCCTCTCGGCCAAGACACGCTGCACGCAGTGCGCGGCCTGGATTTTCAGGTCGAGCGCGGCGAAATGCTGTGTATCGTCGGCGAGTCCGGCTGCGGCAAATCCCTGACTTCGCTGGCACTCATGGACCTGCTGCCACGCAAGGCCCGGCGTACCGCAACGACGCTGAGCCTGGACGGCATCGATATGCTGACCCAGAGCGAGCGGCAGATGTGCGACCTGCGTGGCAACCGTCTGGCGATGATTTTTCAGGAGCCGATGACCTCGCTGAACCCGGCCTACAGCATTGGCGATCAGCTCAGCGAAGTGCTCACCCGACACCGCAAGGTATCGCGCAAGGAAGCGCTGCAACGTGCGGCGCAAATGCTTGAAAAAGTCGGGATCAGCAACGCTGGCGAGCGCCTGCGTCAGTACCCGCATCAATTGTCGGGCGGCCTGCGCCAGCGGGTAATCATCGCCATGGCCCTGATGTGCGAACCGGACGTGATCATCGCCGACGAGCCGACCACTGCGCTGGACGTGACCATTCAGGCACAGATCCTGCGCCTGATTCGCGACATCCAGAAGGAGCTGGGTCTGGCCGTGATCTTCATTACCCACGACCTTGGCCTGGTGGCGCGCATTGCCGACCGGGTTGCGGTGATGTACGCCGGGCAGATCGTCGAAACCGCCCCGGCCGTCGAGTTGTTCGAGAACCCGCAACACCCCTATACCCGCGGCTTGCTGGCGAGCATACCGATCCCCGGGCACACTCAACCGGGTCAGCCGCTGGGTTCGATTCCGGGGCTGGTGCCCAGCCTGGTCGGCGAGCAACACGGCTGCGCATTTCGCAATCGCTGCCCGCAAGCAATCACAGCGTGTGCTGATAGTGTCCCTCAGGTTCACAGCCACGACCACATGACCCGCTGCCTGTTTGCTTCAACGGGCGTAGAAACTGTATTGCACCGTGAGGGCATGACGTCATGAACAATCAGGCCCTTAACACGAGTGTCAAAAAAGACATTGCTCTGGAGCTGTGCGACATCCGTCGCGAATTCAGCATCAGCCGTGGATTTTTCAAACCCAATGCCACTTTGAAAGCCGTCGACGGAGTGTCACTGCGCCTGATGCGCGGCGAAACCCTCGGGCTGGTCGGCGAATCGGGATGCGGCAAGAGCACCCTGGCCAAGATGCTGCTGGGCCTGCTCGCGCCCAGCAGCGGCGATGTACTGGTCAACGGCAAACACCTCGCCGGAACCGACCGCAAGGAGATGGCACGGCGCATCCAGCCGATCTTTCAGGATCCTTACTCGTCGCTCAACCCGCGCAAGACCCTGCGCGAAATCGTCACTCTGCCACTGATCGTGCATGACATCGGCACCCATACCGAACGTCGCCAGCGTGCCGAGGCGATGATGGACGTGGTCGGTCTGCCCAAGCGCGTGATCGACAGTTACCCGAGCCAGCTTTCCGGTGGCCAGCGCCAGCGGGTAGCGATTGCCCGGGCCCTGGTGATGCGCCCGGATGTGTTGATTTGCGACGAGCCGACCTCGGCACTCGACGTTTCGGTGCAGGCGCAAATTCTTAATCTGCTACAGGACCTGAAACAGGAATTCGGCCTGACGTACCTGCTGATCAGCCACAACCTGGCCGTCATCGAACACCTCGCCGACCGCGTCGCGGTGATGTACCTGGGGCGGATTGTCGAAGAGCGCAGCCGCGAATCGCTGTTCGCCAGACCCGGTCATCCCTACACGCAAGCGTTGCTGGACTCGGTACTGACCCCTGACCCGCATCTGGGCATTCCCGATCTGGGTTTGCACGGGACCTTCCCCAACCCTATGTCGCCGCCATCCGGCTGTGCCTTTCACCCGCGCTGCCCGGCCTGCATGGCGGTGTGCAAGGAGAAGTCTCCGGTGATTGGCCGCATGGAAGGCGGAACCGTGCGCTGCCACCTGCGCGACACCTCGAAAACCCTGGAGCTGATGCCCTCATGAGTAGCCGTTCGCACGCCATCGAAAACGTCACTGAACAGTTCGACAACGGCGCATTTTTCGCCCTGCTTGGCGAAAGCGTCGCCTATCCGACCCAGAGCCAGGAGGCCGAGAGCCTGCCGGAGCTTTATCGCTATCTGCACGAGTTCATTACACCGCATGTCGAGCGTCTGGGTTTCAGCGTCGCGGTGCATGACAACCCGGTCGCCGGGCGTGGCCCTCTGATGATCGCGACCCGCATCGAAGACGCGGCGCTGCCGACCCTGCTCAGTTATGGTCATGGCGATGTGGTTCGCGGTTATGACGCGCAGTGGCAACCGGGCTTGTCGCCGTGGCAGGTCATCGAACGTGGCGAACGCTGGTACGGACGTGGCACTGCGGACAACAAGGGCCAGCACCTGATCAACCTGACCGCTCTGGAGCAGACCCTCAAGGCACGCGACGGCAAGCTGGGTTTCAACGTCAAACTGCTGCTGGAAATGGGCGAAGAAGACGGTTCCCCCGGCCTCAGCGCGTTCTGCCAGGCCCACGCAGAAGAACTCGCCGCAGACATTTTCATCGCCTCCGACGGCCCACGCCTGGCAGCGGCGCGCCCTACCCTGTTTCTTGGCTCGCGCGGGGTGTTCAACTTCGAGCTGACGGTGAACCTGCGTGAAGGCGCGCACCATTCCGGCAACTGGGGCGGGCTGCTGGCCAACCCAGGCATCATTCTGGCCAACGCAATTGCCAGCATGGTCGATCAGCATGGCCGCGTGAAAGTCGCGGGCCTGATGCCGACAGCCATCCCCGATGCCGTGCGTACTGCGTTGGCGGATATCGAGGTCGGCGGCGGCCCCGGCGACCCGGACATCGACGCTGGCTGGGGCGACCCGGCACTGTCGCTCAGCGAAAAAGTCTTCGGCTGGAACACCCTCGACGTTCTCGCCTTCAAGACCGGCAACCCGGACGCCCCGGTACACGCCATTCCCGGTAAAGCGCACGCGCTATGCCACATTCGCTTTGTGGTCGACAGCGATTACAACGCGTTCATTCCCGCCGTGCGTGCGCACCTGGATGCGCACGGTTTCACCCAGGTCGAAGTCCGTCAGACGCGCATGGACGTGATGCATGCCACGCGCCTGTCACCCGACAGCCCGTGGGTCGGTTGGGCACTGGAATCGCTGGCCGCCACCACCGGCAAGAAGCCGGCACTGCTGCCCAATCTGGGCGGCTCGCTGCCCAATGACGTGTTCGCTGAAGTGCTGGGCCTGCCGACCGTCTGGGTGCCACACTCGTATCCAGCGTGCTCGCAACATGCCCCCGACGAGCATTTGCTGGCACCGGTGGTCAAAGAAAGTCTGCAAATCATGGCCGGACTGTTCTGGGACCTGGGAACGGACGGCGCACGGCTGACCCGCGAGCATCGGGCACAGGAGCTGAGTGAATGAATGAAGCACAGCGGCAGGCCAGAGACTGGCTGAGCGGGCAGTACGAGGCGATGGAGGCGCTGTTGCAGAGCCTGGTCGATACCGACTCCAACAGTTACGACAAGGCCGGAGTCGATGCGGTCGGCGAACTGCTCGCCGCGCAATTGCAGGCCGACGGGATCAGCGTCGAACGTATCCCGGTTGAGGGTTTTGGCGATGTGCTGTTGGCTGAATTGCCCGGCGGCCCCGGCAAGCCGGTGCTGCTGCTTGGCCATCGCGACACGGTATTTCCCAAAGGCACCACGTCTGCTCGCGGTTATACCAAAGATGCTGAACTGGCTTATGGCCCTGGCGTGGCGGATATGAAAGGCGGACTGGTGCTGAACTGCTTTGCGCTGAAAGCGTTGAAGCGCATCGGCCCGCTGCCATTTCCGGTACAGATCCTCTATACCGGAGACGAAGAAATCGGCTCCGCCAGCGCTCGTGTTCACATCGAAAAGTACGCACGCCAGGCTCGCGCGGTGCTCAACCCGGAACCGGGACGCGCCAGCGGCAACGTGGTCAGTGCCCGCAAAGGCGGTGCCACGCTGATCATCGAAGTCAGCGGCCGCGCGGCGCATTCCGGGGTCAATCACGCCGACGGTGCCAGCGCGATTCAGGCGCTGGCGCACAAGGTGATCAAGCTGCATGCGTTGACCGACTACGCAGCGGGCGTTACCACCAACGTCGGCTTGATCTCGGGCGGCACCTCCAGCAACACCGTTGCGCCCAGCGCGACGGCGAAACTCGACGTGCGCTTTGTCGAACTGCGCCAATGGGATGAAATTCTCGCCGCCGTCCAGGCCATCGTCGCCGAAGAGGAACTGCCCGGCACATCGGCCAGACTGCTGGAAACCACGACCTTCCTGCCCATGGAAGCCCGGCACAGCACTGAACTGTTGAGTATCTATCAGGGGCTTGCGCAGGAACTGGGTTTCAGCGTGGAAGGTGAGTTCACCGGCGGCTGCGCCGACTCTGGCTTCACCGCTAGCCTGGGCATCCCCACGCTATGCGGCCTCGGCCCGGTCGGCGGCAAGGTACACACCGACCATGAATATCTGGAGCTTGATACCCTGGTGCCCAGAGGCCAGGCGCTGGTGGCGACGATATTGGCGCTGGGGGATGCTTGAAGAGACTGCCCACGTGCTGCGCACGACCTGGAAAAAGAGGCGCGACGCAGATGTGTGACGCAGAGCGTCACGAAATGCATTCCCACGCGAGCGTGCGGAACGATGAAATTCGGGAGAACACTCCATGCAAAACCCATCCGAGCTGCTCGGCAAATCCGCCACCGAACTACGTGCGTTGATCGGCAGCAAACAGATCTCGCCAGTGGAATTGCTCGACGCCTGTATCGAGCGGATTGAAAGCCTGAACCCGAAAATCAATGCGTTCGCCGCGACCTGTTTCAAGCGCGCCCGCGACGAGGCGCTGCTGGCCGAGCATGCAGTCCTGCAAGGCAAACCGCTGGGGCTGCTGCATGGTCTGCCAATCGGCATCAAGGACCTGGAAGAAACCGCCGGAGTACTCACCACTTACGGCTCACAACTGTTCCGCGACAACATTCCAGCGCAGGACAACCTGTTCGTCGCGCGCCTGCGTGCTGCCGGGGCAATCGTCGTTGGCAAGACCAATGTCCCGGAGCTCGGTGCCGGAGCCAACACCCGCAACGTCGTCTGGGGCGCGACCGGCAACCCGTTCAATCCGGAACTCAACGCAGGCGGTTCCTCGGGCGGTTCAGCCGCCGCATTGGCTGTAGACATGGTGCCGCTGTGCAGCGGTTCAGATACCGGTGGTTCGTTGCGCATTCCCGCAGCACTGTGCGGCATCGTCGGCCTGCGACCTTCACCCGGCTTGGTACCGAGCGAACGCAAAAAACTCGGCTGGACGCCGATTTCCGTTGTTGGCCCGATGGGTCGCAATGTCGCCGACACGCTGTTGCAACTGCGCGCCAGCGCCGGGCTGGGGCAGTCCGATCCGTTGAGTTATGCCATTGCCGATGACGCGTTTGCAACACGCACCGTCGACCTCAGCCAACTGCGGGTCGGCTATAGCGAAGACTTCGGCGCGTGCGCAGTCGATGACACAATCCGTGCCGTCTTCCGGGAAAAAATCAACGCACTGAAGCCGCTCTTCAAATCCTGCGAAGCCATCGACCTGAACCTGGGCAGCGCCCATCGCACCTTCGATGTGCTGCGTGCCGAAGCCTTCGTTGCCGGGTTGCAGGACGCCCATGACCGCGACCCCGATGCTCTGGGACCCAACACCCGCGCCAACTTTGAGATGGGTGCCGCCATGTCGCTGCAGGACTGCGTAAAGGCACATGGCGAGCAGAGCCGGCTCTTCCGCGGTTTCCAGAAGCAATTCGAACACTACGACCTGATCCTCGCGCCAACCACACCAGTCTCGCCCTTCCCCTGGAGCGAACTGTACCTGCGCGAAGTCAACGGCGTGCCACTGGACAATTACTATCGCTGGCTGGCGCTGTGCTACACCATCACCCTGACCACCAACCCGGCCCTGTCCCTGCCCTGCGGCACCGACCACAACGGCATGCCGTTCGGGCTACAGATGATCGGCGGGTTCCGCGGCGACGCAAAACTGCTCGCCTGCGCAGCGGCGCTCGAGCAGGCAACACTGAATGATCCACGCCTGTCACGTCCGCGTCCCGACCTGCAGAAACTGCTGGCCTCGGCGGTCGACCTGACGCATATCGTCACGCATCCACCGGTTTACGGCGGGTCGAGAACGGGCAAGCCGGAGATTGGTGCGATGTAGTTGGGGATGTGTGAAGGAGCAAGACCAATACCAGGCGTTCAAAAAACGTGCCGCACTTCACTTTTTAGCGATCAACCAAAAAAACTTTCAAACCACAGCGGTGAGGAAAAGCGCCGGGAATTCAATGCGTCACCTAGCTATCACAGTCGTGAACACCCAACTGCTATCTCATTGACATCATTGCGATCGTCGCACAAATGAGAAAAATGGCAGTATCTGAGATCGAATTGGCATGCCAGACGATCAGGCAAAGGTTACCTCTAGCGCAGGCTGTAGTCCGATGACTCAAGGATCGAGAATCGGAATTTACTCTTTTCAAGGACAGAGATGAATAAATGGATCTTTTAGCCAACGTCCCCAAATGGGAAGACATCGAGCGAACCCTCGATAACAAATTCAACCATCTGAATCAGTCTTTCGATC
Organism: Pseudomonas savastanoi; assembly: GCF_020917325.1. Lineage (NCBI taxonomy): Bacteria > Pseudomonadati > Pseudomonadota > Gammaproteobacteria > Pseudomonadales > Pseudomonadaceae > Pseudomonas > Pseudomonas savastanoi. Next base: position 2,430,559 of record NZ_CP076652.1, on the reverse strand, counting down.
AAGGCTGGGAAAGCGCTTTGGATGGTTGGAACGGTTTCACTCGACGAGTCAGTAACGAGGCCACACTGGCCTTTGGCAGTATCGGCGGAAACCGCATTGAGTCGGTGAAGCTGGCGATGTCCAAGTCTTACCCAATCATCCAGCTGAATCTGATGCGCAAGTGGGCTTCCATAGACATTACGGAAATCCTTCCCGTCTTGCTGCAACTGGTAAAAGAGGTCGCCATGATCATGGGCGGCAGCGTAGCCGTAGGAACTCTTGTTGGTGGTGCGGCTGGATCGCTAGCATTCGGGGCGGGCGCTGTACCAGGGGCCATAGCAGGCAGCGGCATAGGCTTACAGGTCGGCAACCTAATTCTGCTGGGCATGGGGCTTTCAGCCATTGCCGAGTACTTTTATCAAGGGCTCCCTGCCTGTCTTGCAACTCTCTATGAAGGTATTGTGACTGCCTGGAATGCAGAGGAAGGTGTCAAACCGCCAGGGCTTGATCCCACAGGAGCCTCCGCGTGGCTGATTGATGAGCGTATAGATGCCGCCGCGCGGCAACTTGCCAGAGGTCAGGAGCAATTAGTCATGCTCCTACTGACTGCCATCGTTACCTACATCACACGAGGTCAGGTCAAGGCTGGGATCGTAGGCAGTCTGGACGGCATCGCCGCAAGAAGCGCGAAGCTTCAAGCAGACATGACCAATAAGCAAATTGCGGGTTGGTTGGCTCGAAATGAGCAGAGATTGCTGGCTCATCCTGAGTTGCAGAGGAGTGAGCCTTCACCGTTCCGGGGAGTAATGGACACCCAAGAGCCGCCAACTACACCCTCGCCATCTAATCGGCCAGATGCAAAAAAAGAATCCAACGACGTGGCAAATACCTCATCAAAACCAGAGTGGCTGCAGCGACTCGATGCAGGTAACGAGTTTAATAGAGTTCAATCAAAAAATTACCCCTACAATGAGGTCTACATACAGAGGCCTGACGGCAATGGCTATTACCGACTAGATTCATACAACCCAACAACTGGAGAAATCATATCACGTAAATTAACTCAATTTTCAAAAATATCTGAATCCACCGCCAAAAGCTATATAAATGAAGCAATATCAAAGTACCCGAGCGGCTCTACTATAGCGAATGTTCCATCCAGTGGCTCTTTGGCAGGACAAAAATTACAGGGCGCTTTGATACTGGAAGTTCTACCTCAAACAGGTATAATACCCCAAACTATTTTAGACTCTGCAGACAAAGCAGGAGTTTTAATAAGAGATATCAACGGAAAGGTGTATTGATGAGTCCTTCTATTTTTTATTGCAAGTCCTGGTTCCGCCTCAAGCATCGTGCAATCGACCCTATTGACGAGGCTACCTCCAACGCTTTGCATTTGGCTAAAAAGCCTTATACAGCGTTGATAGGCTCAGACTCTAAACCAGCTTGTTTCGTAGAAATGATTTTAGACAAGAACATGGTGGGCGTTGGATTTCTGGATGACCATCAGCGCGAATACCTTACCTATCAGTTTCAATGCCTGGATTCAGAAACGCTTTTCCTCACGATGGCAACCCATCGTGAATTTGATGACGCTGGGAAAATCTCAGTTGGAACCAGCTACATCTTCAAAGAAAGCGGCGAGCTTTTGATTCGTCGGGAGCAGCTAAACCCACATAAGCTTGAGGAAGCCAAATCGCATTTCGAGCCTAAAGACAATTACGAAAAAATCCCCGAGTTCGGCGATTACTCAAACGTAACCAAAGTCAACAGATGAGCGTGGAAAGCCTCTAGCAAATACTGAACTATTTGAATTTTCAGGAGCAGATAAAGGAGGTGGAACTAGATTTAACTGCGCGAATACTCACGAGTAATGAAATGACTAATTTGACAGCATTTGATCTTGGAAACCTTATGAAGACAAATGAGGATGTAGCAGCATTCGGAACACCTGCCGACGCGGTGGCCGACGAGTGGATTATTAAGGCAGAACAGCGTTTAGGTCACCCATTGCCTGACTCCTACAAATGGTTTTTACGAAATTATGCGGGAGGAGAAGTAGGCACCGAGGAAATTTACAGCATCTACGGCATGGACTTCGATGACATAAATGGTGGAGATATTGTCTTCCAACATATTAACGGACTCAAAAACAAGTCGACAACTCCAGAAAAAGTAGTCATCAGCAAAACGGACCTGGGCGAAGTTTTCTTCTTCAACTATGACACCTACAAAGATAATGAATGTCAAATCTTCTTGCGAATACCTTCAGGAACAGCGATCCACTATGCAGAAAATTTTTATGAGTATCTTGCCAAAAGAATAATAGCCAACGCCTAGACATATAGCCAAACTGCGGCCTAACAACACTCTACCAACAAGGCCGCTCCGCCCCCTATTAGATAGATTCGCACCAGACATCAACAATAATCAAAGATTGAAGCCAGCTCCCAATAATAAAAAGCCGGACATCATGATGAAAAAAGAACAATACGCCAACTTGAGCCGATTACTAGGCTGCTATTTTCATCAGGACTGGACGGAAGAGTTCTTGGACAGCAATCATGTGTTTGAAGAGATCGTAAAATGTGAACCCTTGAGCTGTTTGCGAGATAGCGTAAAAGAAATTGAGCATCTGTTAAGCCAGCCCATGACGGAAACAGACTACAGCGAAATAATGACAACCACATTGGGGTGCTATTTCGAGCCCAGCAGTGAACACACTCATTATTCGGATTGGCTATCCAAAATGGCCATTTACTTCAAAAGCCAACAATAGCATCCATCTGTCCGCGAGACATTGAGCGTGTGACATAACAAATCGAGGGGCAAAATCTGCCCCTCAACGTTGAAGCACGTTACTTGGGCAACGCGTAGGCAATCACGTAATCGCCACGATCCGGCGATTGGCGGGCGCCGCCGGCGGTGAGCAGGATGTACTGCTTGCCGGTCTTGGGCGACACGTAGGTCATCGGGCCGGACTGGCTGCCTACGGGCAGACGGGCCTTCCAGATTTCGTTGCCGTTGCCGCTGTCGAAGGCGCGCAGGTAGAAGTCCTGAGTACCGGCGAAGAACAGCAGGCCCGACTGGGTGGACAACGAAGCGCCCAGCGTCGGCATGCCGATCGGAATCGGCAGGCCCATGCGGATGCCCATCGGGCCTGTGTCTTTCACGGTACCTACCGGAACCTGCCACATCAGTTTTTTGGTTTTCAGGTCAATCGCCGACATGGTGCCGAACGGCGGTGCCTGGCACGGAATGCCGACGGCAGACAGGAAGCGCTGGCGCATGGCACCGAACGGTGTACCGGTCTGCGGCACGACGCCCATTTCGATACCGCTGGCACCGGCGGCGATCTTGTCGCGCGGGATCATGTAGTTGGCCAGGCCCAAGCGCATGTCATTGACGAACATATAGTTGTTGGTCGGGTCGACCGAGACGCTGCCCCAGTTCATGCCGCCCAGCGAGCCGGGGAACTGCAACGCGGGGTCCAGGCCTGGCGGCGTGTAAACACCCTCGTGGCGCATGCCTTTGAAAGCGATGCGGCACATCAGCTGGTCGAACGCCGTGGCACCCCACATGTCGGACTCTTTGAGGGTCTGGTTGCCAATCGACGGCATGTCCACCGAGAACGGCTGGGTTGGCGAATAGCGCTCGCCCGGCACATTGCCCTGCGGCACAGGGCGTTCTTCGACACGCGAGATCGGCACACCGGTTTCGCGGTTGAGCAGGAAAATCTCGCCCTGCTTGGTGACTTGCGCCAATGCTGGCTGCGTACCGCCCTTGCCGTCCGGGATGTCATACAGCAACGGTTGCGCCGGAATGTCGAAGTCCCACAGATCGTGGTGGGTCATCTGGAAGTTCCAGCGCACCTGACCGGTCTTTACGTCCACCGCAACGACTGACGAAGACCATTTGTCGTCCTGCTCGGTACGCGTCCCGCCGAAGAAATCGGGTGTGGCGTTACCGGTCGGCAGGTAGATCAGGCCGAGCTTGTCATCGTAGGACATTGCCGACCAGACGTTCGGCGTACCACGCGTGTAGGTTTCGCCCGCTGGCGGACGCTTGTTGGTATTCGGGTTACCCGGATCCCAGGCCCAGACCAGCTCGCCGCTGTGTACGTCGAAAGCACGCACCACGCCTGGAGGTTCGCCGGTGGAGAAGTTGTCGGCAACACGACCGCCCACCACCACTACATTACCGGCCACCAGCGGCGTCGAGGTCTGCTGGTAGTAGCCTTCCTTGACTTCGCCCATGTCGGTTTTCAGATCGACTACGCCTTGATTACCAAAGTCCTTGCAGGTCTCGCCGGTCCTGGCGTCGAGTGCGATCAGGCGAGCGTCGCCAGTCGGCAGAAACACGCGTGTGGCGCATGCGGCGGCTGGCTGGGCTGGTGCGTCGGCTGCGGGCGCGGCAAAGTAACCCAGGCCGCGGCAGCGCTGCCAGTTGGGCGCACTGCCCTGCGGGTCGAACTTCCAGCGCTGGGTGCCGGTGTCAGCATCCAGTGCGAACACTTTGCCGTAGGCGGTGCAGGTGTACACCGTGTCGCCGACCTGCAGCGGGGTGTTCTGGTCTTCTGCACCGGCACCTGTGCTCTGCGGAATGTCGCCGGTGTGGAAGGTCCAGGCAACCTGAAGCTGGTCGACGTTGCTCTTGTTGATCTGATCCAGAGCCGCGAAGCGGTTACCTGCCGGGGTATTGCCCCAGTGTGCCCAGTCCTTCTGCTCGGCACCCGGTGCCACCGGGACAATAGCCGGCACGCTGCTGGCGCTGACCACATGGCTCGGAACGAACATGTAGCCGATGGTCGCCACAACACCGATGGCCAACAGACCGGCCAGACCATAGGCACCGCGGCCTGCCTGAGCACCCGAAGCGCGAACCAGTGTCGGGTAGATCAGCGCAATCACCAGGCCGATCACGGCAAAGGTCAATAGGCGGGACACCAGCGGCCAATAATGCAGGCCTGCATCCCAGACAGCCCAGACGGCGGTCAGTATCAGGGCGATGCCATACAACACGGCACCTTTGGGTTTGCGCACGGCGATCAGCGCACCACTGACCAGCATCGCCAGCCCCATCAGCAGGAAGAACCAGCTGCCGCCCAATGTCACCAGGTAGCCGCCGCCACCTGCCAGACCGAGCCCGATCAGGGCGATCAGTACTCCCAGCCCGAGCAGCAGCAACCTGCCGCCAGTTCCTGTGTCTTGCTTGTTTGTCATTTTTCAAACCTGTCGGATTTTTACAGCCGAACAGAATGTACCAAACGGTTCATAATGACAAATTGTCGCAGCCTGCCAAGCGTCTGAAACAGGCGTTTGCGGGCGATCAGCGCACAGTTTTTGCGTTTATGCGCACGCCTGTAGCGACATACCGTCCCGACCGATCAGTACATCCCCTGGCAGTCCTTGCGGCTGCCCCATCAACCACGCATCCAGCGTGTGACCGATGTGCGTCAATACCGCCTTGCCCGGTCGCAACTGGTCGATGGTTTGCAGCGCCAGGGTCAGGTCATTGTGATTACGTGGCGGCTGAAGCTGTGGAGGCATCGAGCAGTCGAGCACCAGCAGATTCAGCGGTGCACGTTGCAGATACTCGCGGGTGTCGTCAGGCAAGCCGACGGTGTCGGTCAGGTAGGCAAAACGTAGCCCGTCGCCTTCAAACATGTAGCCGAACGTGGGCTTGGAGTGCGTCAGCGGCAGCGCCGTGACGTGCAGTGCGCCCAAGGCTCTGGTTTCGAAGGCTGCAAACGGCTGGCTGAAATCGAGAATACCGGGGTGCTTGTAGAGGTCGGCCAGGCCTTCCGGATCCGCCGGGCCGTGGACCGGAATTACCAGCCCCTGCCCCCAGCGCAGATGCAACAGCCCCTGGGCATGGTCGGCATGGTAATGCGTCTGCAGGATGCCACTCAGGCTGCGCGGTGGGAAACGGTCGGTAAGGTCGGTCAGGCCGCTGTCGATCAACCAGCGCTGATCGGCGCATTCAATCAGCGCACTGCACGGCAAGCGCCGCAGGTCCTGATTCGCCCGCGCCGCCGAGCAGGCCGGGCACTGGCAACCGTAGACCGGCACCTGTCGTGCATCAGCGGTGCCCAGCAGGGTCAGGCGCATGCGTCACGTCGCTCCATCAAGCCGATAAGCGTGGCGACGGTCTGTTGCAGATCGCCCGAATTATCCAGCGGGAAGACCTGCGGATTGTTCGCCAGTAAATCCCCGGCAAAGCGCGAGTTGCGCGCTAGTCGCTCCTCGATTTCCGCAAGGGTTTCCCTGTTGCGCGCCAACAGCCGTTGGCGCAGCACGTCCTGGTTGACGGTCAGCAGCACCGCCAGCAGCGTCGGGTAACGTATTTGCGCCTTCTGCAGATGCGCCCGGGAGCCGTTGATCAACACGTCGTGGCCCTCCAGCAGCCACTGATCGATCTCGATGGGGATGCCGTAGTGCAAGCCATTCGCCTGCCAGCTCAAGGCAAACGCGCCACGCTCGCGCATCTGCTCGAACTGTTCGACCGTCACCGCCTGTGCCGCCTCCCCCACCGCTTCGGCAGAACGGGTGATCACCCGCCGTACAACCCGGCAGTTGCGTTGTGCCAGCGTTTCACGGGCTGCATCCAGCAGGCTGTCCTTGCCTGAACCGGACGGCCCGATGAGATAGATCAACCTGCCAACCATCAAAACACCCTCTTGCCTTGTCGCCAGACCTTGTCGATCACCGGCAGGCCTGCATGATTGCGCGCCTGGATCAGATCAGCGCGCAGACCGATGCGAATCTCGCCACGATCCGCCAGCCCTGCCGCAACAGCGGGCGTGCGGCTGACCATATTGATCGCGTGCGGCAGCTCGCAGTCGTTGTCCTGTTCGGCCAGCATGAACGCGGCCTGCAACAGGCTGGCCGGGTAGTAATCGCTAGACAGAATGTCCAGCAGCCCATTTCGGGCCAGCGATGCTGCCGCCACGTTACCGGAGTGCGAGCCACCGCGCACGATGTTCGGTGCGCCCATCAGCACGCTCATGCCCAGTTGCCGACAGCCGCGGGCCGCTTCGAGAGTGGTCGGGAATTCGGCAATGTTCATGCCGAAACCTGCTGATTCCTCGACATGCGCCATGGTTGCGTCGTCGTGGCTCGCAATCGACAGGCCACGCGCCAGGCACAGCTCGACAATCGCGCGCCGGTAGCGGTCGGCGTACTCGGTGGAGTTGGCGACCTGTTCGACGATGAAGCGATCCATTTCCTCATGATTCATGTGGTACTTGCCCATGTAGTACTCGCGGTACTTGGACTCCAGGGCAAACTGACGCTGGCCAGGCGCGTGGTCCATCACCGAAACCAGTTGCACCAGCGGCTGGTCCATCAGGTCACGAAACACGCTCAGGGTATCCGGATGACTGACCTCGCAACGCAGGTGCAACAGGTGCTCGGCGCGGGTCAGGCCCGCTGCGTTGGCGTCGGCAATCGCCTGAAGCATCGCGGGCAGTTGCTGCATGCGCTTGCCCTTGGGGTTGATGTCGCCAATCGACAGCGCATCGAACACCGTGGTAATACCGGCCGCGACAATTTGCGCATCATGGCTGATCACCGCCGACATCGACGGCCAGTCGACACCCGGCCGCGGTGACAGGTGCTTCTCCAGGTTGTCGGTGTGCAATTCCACCAGCCCGGGCAGCAGGTAATCGCCCTGCATGTCCTGAGCCTGGCTCAGTTGGCTACGCCCGCTCTGAACCTCGGCAATCAGGCCGTCACGGACCACAACTGTGCCGACGAACACCTGCTCGGCAGTCACCACATGGGCGTTACTGAAGATCTGTTCGTTCAGCATTGCAGCAACTCCTTGGCGGTGAGGTCCACCGGGCTCATGTCGAGTTGACGATTGGCGACCGCCTCGCGGGCGTCGCGGTCATGAAAAATACCGATCAGTGCGGCACCGGCCTGTTTGGCCTCGTCGACCAGCTCCAGCACCACCTGACGGTTGGCGTCGTCCAGCGAAGCCGTCGGTTCGTCGAGCAATAAAACCGGCCACGGCACCATGAATGCCCGGGCGATGTTGATACGCTGCTGTTCACCACCGGAAAAGGTGCTGGGAGCCAGTGGCCAAAGGCGCTGGGGAATATTCAGCCGGTTCAGCAGCAGTTGCGCGCGCTCCTGAGCCTGTTCGCGCGACCATCCGCGTGCGAGTGCCGGCTCCATCACTACATCCAGGCTCGATACACGCGGAATGACGCGCAAGAACTGGCTGACATAGCCGAGCGTTTTGCGCCGCACCTCAAGCACCTGGCGCGGGGTTGCCCCGACCAGTTCGGTCCACTCGCCTTCGTGCTGTACGCGGATGCTGCCAGCGGCAGGCAGGTAGTTGCCGTACAAAGTGCGCAACAATGTGCTTTTGCCCGCGCCGGACTGCCCGCTGAGAACCAGGCATTCGCCAGCGCGCACCGAAAAATTGAGCCCGCGCAGCACGTTGAGGACCACGCCATTGTGCTGATGCAGGGTGAAGGTTTTCGACAGATCGCGGACCTCGATCAACGTCGTCATCGGATTCACCTCTTGTCTGTGAACGGTGTCTGATCGGGTTGTCTGGTTCATGGCTGCAATACCGAGGACACCAGCAGTTGTGAATACGGATGCTGCGGGTCATCGAGAATCTGATCGGTCAGGCCGCTCTCGACCACTTCCGAGCGACGCATGACCATCAGCCGGTCAGCCAGCAACCGCGCGACCGCCAGGTCGTGAGTGACGATGACCACCGCCAGGTCCAGCTCCCGAACCAGGCCACGCAACAGATCGAGCAACCGCGCCTGCACCGACACATCCAGCCCACCGGTGGGTTCGTCCATGAACACCAATCTGGGACTGGACACCAGGTTGCGGGCGATCTGCAGGCGTTGCTGCATGCCGCCGGAAAACGTGCGCGGCAGATCATCAATGCGCAGCGGGTCGATCTCGACCTGGCTCAGCCAGTCCACCGCCGCACTGCGCAATTGCTGATAATTGCGCACGCCCTGGGCCATCAGACGCTCGCCGATATTGGCTCCGGCAGAGACGCCCATGCGCAGGCCATCACGCGGGTTCTGCTCGACAAAGCCCCACTCTGTACGTAACAAGGTGCGACGTTGCGCCTCACTGGAACTGTACAAATCAAACCAGTTGCCATCCTTGCTTCGATAATCGATGTTGCCGCGATCCGGCGGGCAACGTCCGCTCAACAGCGACAGCAGCGTAGATTTACCCGAGCCGGACTCGCCGACGATGCCCAGCACTTCGCCGGGATAAAGGTCAAAACTGACGTCCTGACAGCCCTTCTGTACCCCGTACAAACGGGTCAGGCCGCGCACCTTGAGCAGCGGTTGCGCAGGTTCGGGCTGGCGGTCGCCCGCCGGGTTCAATGAGAGAGCACTGATCATCGGGCGTTCTCCTGCTGTTTGACGCGTTGGGCGCAGTAATCAGTGTCGGAGCAGACAAAGCTCTGCGTCCCGGCGTCGTCAAGAATCAGCTCGTCGAGAAAGGACTCATGGCTGCCGCAGATTGCGCAGCACTGCTCCCAGCGCTGTACTTCAAACGGGTGATCTTCAAAATCCAGACTTACCACCTGGGTAAACGGCGGCACGGCGTACAGACGCTTTTCCCGTCCAGCACCAAACAGCATCAGCGCAGGGCTCATGTGCAGCTTGGGGTTGTCGAATTTGGGAATCGGCGACGGGTCCATCACGTAGCGCTCATCGACCATCACCGGGTAGGCGTAACTGGTCGCGATGTGGCCGAAGGTAGCGATGTCTTCGTAGAGCTTGACGTGCATGACGCCGTAATCATCCAGCGCGTGCATGGTGCGGGTCTCGGTTTCCGAAGGCTCGATGAAACGCAGCGGCTCGGGAATCGGCACCTGATAGACCATGATCTGATCGGCGTGCAACGGTGTTTCCGGAATGCGGTGACGGGTCTGGATGACAGTCGCCTCGGGGGTGCGCTCAGTGGTGGCGATGCCTGCCGTACGGGCAAAAAAGCGCCGAATCGAGACGGCATTGGTGGTGTCGTCAGCGCCCTGATCGATGACCTTAAGCACGTCATCGGCCCCCAGGATTGCAGCGGTCAGTTGCATCCCGCCGGTGCCCCAGCCATAAGGCAGCGGCATCTCGCGCCCGCCGAACGGCACCTGATAACCGGGAATCGCCACCGCCTTGAGCAAGGCACGGCGAATCATGCGTTTGGTCTGCTCGTCCAGATACGCGAAGTTGTAGGCGTCATCCCGTGCGGGCCTTTGCTCTGCGGTGTTCATGGGTGCATTAGTCATTGGTCGCTCTCCGGTTGCGGTGCGGACTTGCGCAGCTTGCGGATCAACTCCAGCTCGGACTGGAAGTCCACGTAATGCGGCAGCTTGAGGTGCGAGACAAAACCGGCCGCCTCGACGTTGTCGCAATGCGCCAGCACGAATTCCTCCTGCTGGGCCGGCGAGCGGACTTCTTCGTTGAATTCCCCGGCGCGCAACGAGCGGTCCACCAGTGCCATGCCCATTGCCTTTCGCTCTGCGTTGCCGAATGCCAGACCGTAGCCACGGGTGAACTGCGCAGGTTCGCTGGCCGAGCCGACGAACTGGTTGACCATCTCGCATTCAGTCACTTCGATGTCGCCGATCACAATCGGAAAACCCAGTTCTTCAGGCTCTATCCAGACCTCTACTTCGCCGATGCGGATTTCTCCGGCGAACGGATGGTTGCGACCGTAACCGCGCTGGGTCGAATAACCCAGCGCCAGCAGGAAACCCTCGTCGCCACGGGCCAGCGCCTGCAAACGCTGGGCACGACTGGACGGATACTCCAACGGCTCGCGAGTGATGTCCGCAACGCTCTCGCCATCGTCCACTTCAGGTTTGATCAACCCTTCTTTGGCCAGCAACCCCAGCACTCGCGGACAGGGTTGCAGCGTTGCGTCCGGTGCCACGTCCGGGCCAGGGTGCTCGCCTTCGGCCAGCAAGGTGAAATCCAGCAAGCGGTGGGTGTAGTCAAATGTCGGGCCCAGCAATTGCCCGCCGGGCACGTCCTTGAACGTGGCGGACAAACGCCGGTTGAGCTGCATGTTCGAGGTGTCGATGGGCACGCTGGCGCAAAAACGCGTGAGCGTCGTGCGGTACGCGCGCAGCAGAAAGATCGCTTCGATCAAATCCCCCGCCGATTGCTTGATCGCCAGTGCGGCCAGCTGCGGGTCGTACAGCGAACCCTCGCTCATGACTCGCGCAACCGCCAATGGCAACTGCTGGCGGATCTGCTCGACATCGAGCTCGGCAATGCTTGTATCGCCACGGCGCTTGTTGGCCAGCAGGCGGTGGGCGTTATCGATGGCCTGTTCGCCACCTTTCACGGCGACGTACATCAGGCACACTCCTGCACGCGGGTGCTGCGTGGCAAGCCGAGCATCTGGTTGCCCGACACAAAGAACACGTCCATCCCGCAGGGGAAGACATTACGTGCCTCACGCTCGGTCCAGAACGCTTCGTCCAGCGGCAAGGCCACAGAATTTTGCTGCTCGATGCCGGGACCGCTCCAGGCAAGGGCCGGTCCGCCTTGCAGGCCTGGCAGCTGAATCAGCAAGGTGCAGGACTGATCAGGGTAACGGTCGTTGCCGGTATCGAAACCGTGCAGCTCACCGACAGTCGACGCATCAAGCAACGCGAAGCGGGCAGCACTCCGGTCAGTGACAATCGGGCTGCCGCAATGAAAGGCAATGTTCGCGCGAATCGCCGGGGTATCAAATGCAGGGGCGAGCCAGAGCGGAGTGTCCAGGTCCAGCAGCGCCAGGCACAAGGCATGAGTTGCGCTGTCCAGGCCCTGCAAGGCAGGCGGCTGATGCCTGGTGGGCAGGGTCTGAATCACACCCGGACCGGACAAGGCCTTGAGCGCTACGCGAAAACTGCGCTGGGCATCCAGCACCGGATCGGTGAAGGCAGGTTGCAGAAGGACGGCATTCATCAGTCTTCTCCTCGGACCAGGGTAAAGAATTCCACTTTGGTTGCAGCGGCTTCGGCGTCCTTGCGTGCCCGACGCTCGGCTTGCGTACGTGCCAGTGGCTCGATCAGCTCGGACAGCCACCAGGCCTGTTGCGCGCCTTGCAAATGGGCATCGGCCAGTGCCGCCAGTTCGGCATGGCGCTTGTCGCGTCCGGCCAGATAGCTGTAACCCGTGCGGCCATCGGCCAGACGGACCACGCAGCGGGTAACGCTCATCTCGCCAAGGTTGAACGCCGAACCGGTGCCGCCCATGCGGCCACGCACCAGGGTCATGCCGATTTCCGGGGCGCGGATCATCTGGTAATCGGTGTCACGCAACGCCGCTTCGTGACGCTGTAATTGTTCGCGGCTCGGCTCATCGACAAGGGCGCGCGCCAGTACGCCCATCCAGTGCTGCCGTGCGGCCGTTTCAGGGGTTGCTTGCATGGAACACCTCGATGTCAGTCAGTCGTTGGGGTAACGGCGATCTGATTGAACGCCACCTGATACTGGAAGCGGTCGCAGCGGCTGACCGAGCGAGAAAGCTCCACCGGCTGCCCCGATCGGTCACACGAAACCGTCAACACCGTCAGCGCCGGCATGTGCCGGGGCATCAGCAGCAGCCCGGCCTCTTCACGGGACGGCAGGCGGGCTCCGATCAGGCTCTGCGCACGGCTCAGCGGCAACTCGCGCTCAGCCAGATACTGGCGAACCGAACCACCCTGATACTCAGCCAGCACATCGCTGTAGCGGGCGCTGTAGCGGTGGCAGATCAGGCTTACAGGCTGGCCATCCAGCTTGCGCAACGTCTGCATTTCGATCAGCGGCGCATGCTCGGCCAGCCCCAGATGCAGCGCATCTTCGTGACTGGCGAGGCATTCGCGGCGCAACAGCAGAATCGCTTCCACGCCGATGCCTTGTGCCGACAGCGACTGGCTGTAGGCGCTGTCGGCCTGCATCGGATAGATCAACGGACGTTCCAGCACTTGCGTGCCCTTGCCCTGACGCCGCAACACACTGCCCTCACGGACCAGTTCATCGACCGCTCGGCGGATCGTATGGCGGTTGACACAGAAGCGTTCGGCCAACTGAAACTCGGCAGGCAGATAATCGCCGGGCCGATACGAGACCAGCTCATCACGCAGGGTTTCAGCCAGTTCAAGGTACATCGGCTCAGCTTGTCTAGACAACTGCATAATTAAAAAAAGTGTTCATTGAACACCCCTCTTCTGTCAGATGAATTGCTTGCGCAGGCGCTGCGACATGATGTCGATGACGCTTACCACAACGATGATTACCAGCAGCACGGCGCTGGTCTGGACGAACGCAAAGGCACGGATGTTCTCCCAGAGAATGACCCCGATGCCGCCTGCGCCAACCATGCCCACCACGGTCGCCGAGCGCACATTGGATTCGAACCGGTATAAAGCATAGGAGATCCACAGCGGCATGACCTGAGGAATTACACCGTAGATGACCTCCTGTAAAGCACTGGCGCCGGTCGCACGTACCCCTTCGACAGGACCGGGCTCTATGGCCTCGACGGCTTCGGCGAACAGCTTGGCGAGCACACCGGTGGTACTGATCCAGAGGGCCAGCACCCCGGCAAACGGCCCCAGCCCGACTGCGACCACAAACAGCATTGCAAAAACCATCTCATTGATGGAGCGAAAGGCGTCCATGCAGCGCCGTAATGGCAGGTGAATCCACCACGGCGTGATGTTCTCGGCGCAAAGAACGCCCAGCGGTATCGAACAGACAATCGCCAGCGCCGTACCCCATAGGGCAATCTGGATGGTCACCAGCATTTCCTTGAGGTAGCTGCGCCACTCACGGAAGTCCGGCGGGAAGAAATCGGCGGCGAAGGTCGCCATGTTCGACGAGTCCCGAACCAGCGTCATCGGGTTCATTTCCGCGCCCTGCCAGGCCCAGGCCAGTGCCGCAAGCAACAGCCCCCAGCCCAGATAACGCGACCAGTTGGGCTTGCCCGCAGCCTGGGCATAGGCAACTTGAGTGGTCATGGCGAACTCCTGATAGTGATCGATTGGCTCAACCTGCAGAGCTGTCTACGGTTTTCTGGTTCAGCTCGGTGATCCGCTCCTGCAACTTGTTCAGGCTGGCGTCGATGTCCTTGAGGCGGGTCGCTTTCTCCTGAGCATCCAGCGTGGTGCTGGCGGCCACCTCAGTACGCTGTTTGAACAGCTCAAGCTGGCGAATAGGCAACAACTGGTCGTCGCTGGACTTGAGGAACTTGCCCATCTGCATGTTCTTCAGGACGGTTTTCTCTTCAGCGGTATTGCCATAATCGGCGAAGAAATCACGGATCTTCGCCTTGTTTTCGTCCGACAGCGCCTTGCTCCAGACAATCGGGTCGGCTGGAATCAGCGGCGACTTCCAGATCACTTTCAACTGCTCGACCTTGTCTGGTTGAGTCACGGCCAAGCGGTCCCAGCTTTCGGTATTGAAGGTCGCGACATCCAGCTGACCTTTGGCAACACTCAGGGCATTGACCTCATGGCTGGAGTTCAAGGTGCGCTTGAAGGCGGTGGAGGCATCCACGTGGTTTTTGGCAAATACGTAATAGCCAGGCACCAGATAACCCGATGTGGAGTTCGGGTCACCATTGCCGAAGGTCAGACTCTTGGCGTTCTTGAGCATGTCTTCGACGGAGTTGATCGGGCTGTCCTTGCGCACGATCAACAGGCTCCAGTAGCCCGCATCGCCGTTGGCGGCAGACGTCTGGGCAAAGATCTCGCCATTGGAGCGGTCTACCGCTTCCATCGCGGCCTTGTTGCCCAGCCAGGCCACATCGACCTTGTTGAAGCGCATGCCCTGAATCAGACCGGCGTAGTCCGAGGCAAAGGTGGCATTGACCTTCAGACCGGTTTTGCGGCTCATGTCATCGAGAAACGGCTGCCAGATACTTTTCAGGTTCTGCGATGACTCGGTGGACATGATGCCGAAATTGATGGCTTTTTCTTCTGCAGCCTGGACCGTGCCCAACGCGCAGGCGGTCAGCAAGGCGGCAGAGGCGAGAAGACGACCGATACGCTTGAACATGCAGGCTCTCCTGATAAATGGGGTGATGTTGAAAAGCTTCAGACTTTGGCCAGTTCCAGACGTGGTTTCTGCCGAACGCGACGGCTTCGTTCGGTGATCATCAGGCTCGCGTCCGCGTCTGCACCGTAGAGGTCATTGAGGAACTGTTTGCTGAGATCCTGCGCCAGGCCATCAAAATGTATCCGCCCGCCCTTGAGGGCCACGGCACGCGGGCAATAGCGCACCGCGTAATCCACCTGATGCAGGGTGACGACGACGGTCTTGCCGTCGCTGCGATTGATGTCGGCAAGAATTTCCATGACCCTGCGGGCCGATTCGGGGTCCAGCGAGGCAATCGGTTCGTCGGCCAGGATCACTTCGGCGCGCTGGGTCAAGGCGCGAGCAATCGCCACTCGTTGCTGCTGGCCGCCGGACAGGGTCGAAGCCCGCTGGGCGGCAAGATCTGCCAGCCCTACCCTGTCCAGCGCAGCCATCGCACGCTGTTTTTCCTCGCGATTGAACAGCGCCAGACTGCCGCGCCAGCGCGGCATGCGGCCCAGGCAACCAAGCAGAACGTTGTCCAGCACACTGAGGCGATTGACCAGATTGAATTGCTGGAAGATGTAGCCGATATCGGCGCGCAGGCGTCGCACCTGGCTGTTGAGACGACCGGACGACTGAACCTCGCGACCCAGCACCTGGACCTGACCACCATTGCTGCGATCACAGCACGCCAGACCGGCTAGATGGCGCAGCAAGGTTGACTTGCCAGAGCCGGAAGCGCCAATCAGCGCAACCATTTCACCGGGTTGTATAGACAACGCAAGGTCAACCAACGCACTTTTGTGCGAGAAGGTCTTGTTCAGGCCTTGTACATGAATGGCATCGTTCATGAGGCTTCTCGGTCTGCGCACGACCCGGGACAGGTCGTATTCGGTTGTCAACCAAACTGGACCTGTGTTGTTGCAGCCTCATGAACCGTGAGTGAAGAGCTGATAACAGTTTGTCGCAGAAGGTGTTGCAGCTCAGATCTTTGAAGCAGAGCGCGCAGACGTACGGCTTGCCTACGCGCTCGAGTTATACACGCACCTATGAGATGACTATCGTAACAATGCTCCGCGTGGTAACGATCATCATCATAGTGGACAGCTGCCGGATCAGATCCGGAAGCTGCCGACCAGTTGCTGCAAGCGGGCCGCCTGCTCTTCCAGCGAGTTGCAGGCGTCCAGGGTCTGACGCAGGTTGTCGACGCCCAGCTGGTTGAGGGTGTTGATATGGGTGATGTCGACATTGATCGACTCCACCACCGAGGTCTGCTCTTCCGTTGCAGCGGCCACCGACTGGTTCATGCCGTTGATCTCTTCGATGCGTCGGGTCACGCTGCTCAGGCGTTCGCCGGCGAGGTTGGCGATGCCTACGCTGTCCTCGCTCTGACGCTGGCTTTCAGTCATGTTGACCACTGCCTCACGAGCGCCGACCTGCAGCTCTTCAATCATCTTCTGCACTTGTTGCGCCGAATCCTGGGTGCGGTGCGCAAGGTTACGCACCTCGTCAGCCACCACGGCAAACCCGCGGCCTGCTTCACCGGCACGCGCCGCTTCGATGGCCGCGTTGAGCGCCAGCAGGTTGGTCTGCTGGGAAATGCTGGTGATCACTTCGAGAATCTGCCCGATGTTGGCGGTCTTGCCATTCAGGCTTTCGATGTTCACGCACGACTCGCTGATCTTGCCGGACAACTCGTTCATGGCCTTGATGGTCTGCTGCACCACACCTTGGCCGTCGCTGGCCAGGCCGCTGGCATCGCTGGACTGTTGCGAGGTGCGTGCCGCATTCTGGGCGATTTCCTGGGCGGCGGCACCCAATTCGTTGATCGCCGCTGCCACGCTTTCAGTGCGGTTGGCCTGCTGGTCGGAGTTGTCCATCGACGCGTTGGAGACCTTGACCACTTGTGTGGCAACCTCGCCCAATCGCGCGGCAGTCGAGGCCACTTCGCGGATCGAGGTATGGATACGTTCGACAAAATGGTTGAAGGACTCAGCCAGTGCGCCGAATTCGTCTTGCGATGTGATGGCCAGACGCTTGGTCAGATCGCCCTCGCCATCGGCAATATCACGCATCGCTCGGCCCATCTGATGCAAGGGTTGCATCAGCACCCGGATCAACAAGCCCAGCAGCAGGATGATCACCATCACCACAACCACCATCGCGGTGATGGCCGAGGTACGGAACTCGGTCAACATGGCGTAGGCGGAATCCTGCTCCAGTACCAGCGCCACGTACCAGTTGGCCGTCGAGACACCTTGAACGGGCGTGAAGGAAATGATCTCCGGCTTTTTACCGGAGTCGATTTCCGTTACACCAGTGGCAATTTTCGGCGTATTGACCGGGTACGCTTCATTGATGTTCTTGAGCACCAGCTTGCTGTCCGGATGCACCAGAATCTTGCCGTCGGCACTGACCAGAAACGCGTAACCATGGCCATCAAAGTTCAGCGAGTTGATGATCTTGGTGACGTTGTCCAGAGCGATATCAGCACCGGCCACACCCACGAACTGATTCTGAAACTTGACCGGTGTGGCCATGGTCATGACCAGCTTGCCGGAAGATGCCGCTATGTAGGGTTCGGTCACAATGGTGCCGGGCGCATTCTGTGCCGCCTTGTACCAGCCACGCGCACGCGGATCGTAGTCAGCAGGGCGATTGGCCGACGGCACCGAGAACATCACGCCATCGGTGCTGCCAAAGTAGCTCAACTGAAAACTTTCGCTGTAGGCAGGCAGGCCGATGGCGCGCTGCAACTGTGGCAGCTCCTTGCCATCCGCGGCGATTTGCTGCGACATCGATTGCAGCAATTGCATGCGGCTTTCCAGCCAGGTCTGGATGTTCTGCGTGGTGAGCGTACCCAGTTGTTGCAGCTCGGACCTGACGCTGGATTTGAGCGACTGACGTTGTCGATAGTCATTGATGACAATGAACACACTGAACGCCACGACCACAATCAATGCGGCGGCGAGAAGAATTTTTTTGCTGAAACCCAGACTTTTCATACGGTTACTTCCACGGCAAAAAACCAATAAGGACGATCTCTGAATCGCCAATCAAACTTCACAACAGTGCCGTCTATTTCACGTTACAACCTACAGGCCCTTCAGCAACCGGAGTCGATACACAAACGCCTGCGGTGTCGATCATCAGGCAGGTTCGAGCACCGAAACCTTACAGAGACGCTTGTATCGCCATATCGGCCGAGATGGACGAGTCCTTGATTATTTTTTTCGAAGCGTGCTGAGACCTGTCTCCCACAATCGGCGGTGAAACGTGCAGAGCCGGAAAAACTGGCTATGGTTGAATCATCCCCGCCGTGCAGAGGATGGTCTTGCCATGCTGAGTATCGAAAAACTTTTTGACGATTTGCACAGTCTCCCGAGCATTCCCAAGGTGGCTCAGGATCTGATGCTGCAATTTGACAACCCTTCCTCGAACCTGGAAAGCATTGCGCGAAACATCGAGAAAGACCCGGTGATTGCTGCCAAGGTGCTGCGCCTTGCCAACTCGGCGCGGTTTCGCGGCTCGCGAGAATCCTCCAGTATCGAAGACGCGGCGATGCGCCTGGGTTTCAACACCCTGCGCACCCTGGTAATGGCCTCGGCAGTGACCGGCGCGTTCAAAGCCGGGCCGAGTTTTGACCTCAAAGGGTTCTGGCTCAAAAGCTTTCAGGTTGCAGGGATCTGCCGAATGCTGGCGAAACAAACGGGCGTCGACCCTGAAATCGCCTTTACCTGCGGGGTCATGCATAACATCGGCGAACTGCTGATCCAGACCGGCGCGCCCGACGTTGCAGAGCGCCTGAACAACGCAGCCAAGGCCGGTACGCCGGGGCGTGCAGCCAACGAAACCCTGCAACTGGGTTTCAGCTACCCGGAAGTAGGCGCAGAACTGGCCAGTCGCTGGCATCTGCCAGAGCTGATCAAACAGGCTATCGCCTATCAGGCCACACCGCTGAAGGCTCCGGCCGACGCACCGCTGCCAAAGATTGTCGCTCAGGCCATCACCATCTCCGATGCACTGGAAGCCCATGGCGGCGCAACCCCGCAAGCGCAGCAGGCTTGCGGCGGGCCATTGATGGAGGGAGTCGATCTGGACGCACTGTTTGCCGGGCTGCCAGCGGTGCTTGAAGCCGACAAGGCGTTCTCCGACCTGCTGAGCTGAGCCGACACACTCTTCGCAGGCTGAAAAAGCGGTCATGGGGTGAACACTTCACTCCATGACCTGCTCCATTTATCTGTATATCCATACAGATAAAACTTGCCCGCAGCGTATTCAACGTTCATCCTTGCAGCCCTTGTACCGGTAATCGACGACGGTAGTCATGCGGCTGTTTCTTTGCGAAAAACCCTCCCAGGCCAAAGACATTGCGGCTGCGCTCGGCGCGACCCGGCGTGGCGACGGCTGCTGGGTGGGTGCCAATGCCACCGTGACCTGGTGCATCGGCCACCTGCTGGAAACCGCTCCGCCCGACGCCTACGATGCGCGTTACAAACGCTGGGTGCTGGAAGACCTGCCCATCATTCCGGAAAAGTGGAAGATGCTCGTCAAGCCGAGAACTGCCAGCCAGTTCAAGGCAGTCAAGCGATTGCTGGGCGAAGCTCAAGAGCTGGTGATTGCCACTGACGCCGACCGCGAAGGCGAGATGATCGCCCGCGAGCTGGTCGAACACTGTCGCTATCGCGGGCCGATTCAGCGTTTGTGGCTGTCGGCACTCGATGACGCCTCCATCCGCAAGGCGCTGGCAGCGCTCAAACCCGGTGCCGATACGTTCAGCCTGTATCACTCGGCGCTGGGTCGATCCCGTGCCGACTGGCTGATCGGCATGAACATGAGCCGCCTGTTCACCCTGCTGGGTCGCCAGTCGGGTTATCAGGGCGTATTGCCAGTCGGACGAGTACAAACCCCGACCCTGCGGCTGGTGGTGGACCGTGATCGCAGCATCGCCAACTTCGTACCGGCACCCTACTGGGCCATCGACGTCAGGCTGTTGCACGACAACCAGGCTTTTATCGCCCAATGGCGCGCACCGTCCGACGCCTGCGACGATCAGGACCGCTGCCTGAATCAACCGCTGGCGCAACAGGCTGCCCAAGCGATGCGCAGTGCGGCCAGCGCACGGCTGGTCAAGCTGCGCACCGAGCGGATTCGCGAAGTTGCCCCACTGCCTTTCGATCTGGGCACCCTGCAGGAAATCTGCTCGAAAAAGCTCGGGCTCGGGGCGCAGGAAACCCTTGATATAGCTCAGTCGCTGTATGAAACCCACAAGGTCATCACGTACCCGCGCAGCGATTGCGGTTACCTGCCGAACAGTCAGCATGGCGAAGCCGCGGGTATCATCGCAGCGCTGTGCAAGGCAGACGCGACGCTGGCCAGCCTGTCGCCGCACCTTGACCCGCAACGCCGGTCGCGGGCCTGGAATGACGGCAAAGTGACAGCCCACCACGGCATCATTCCCACTGCTGCCGTGCGCGGCGTCGAGCGTCTGACCGGCAAGCCGCGAGCGGTGTACACCCTGATCAGGGCGCGCTATCTGGCGCAGTTCCTGCCCAACCACGAATACGACCGTACCCAGGCCGACTTCGACTGCGCAGGCCATGCGCTGCGGGCGGTCGGCAAACAAATTGTCGAGCCAGGCTGGAAACGTGCCATGCCCGAGGCACTGGCACCGGCCAAGGGTCGCGAAGCGCCTGCGCCGCAGCCGTTGCCGGCATTGTTTCAAGGCTGCGAGTGCGCCGTCGCTGAGGTCATCCTCAAGGACCTCTGGACCCAACCGCCCAAACCGTTCACCGAAGGCGATCTGATCAAGGCGATGAAAAACGTCGCCAAACTGGTGGAAGACCCACTGCTCAAGCAAAAGCTCAAGGACACGACCGGCATCGGTACCGAAGCCACCCGCGCCGGGATCATTCAAGGCCTGCTGGATCGTGGCTATCTGACCAAACTGGGCAAGGCACTCTGCGCAGCGCCCGCAGCGTTCAGCCTGATAGACGCCGTTCCCCGCGCCATCGCCGACCCCGGCACTACAGCGATCTGGGAGCAGGCACTGGACATGGTACAAAGCGGCGAAATGAGCCTTGAAGAGTTCGTCGCCAAACAGGCAGCGTGGATGAGCAAACAGGTCAGCCGTTGCGTCGGCATGCGCATGAGCATCAGCGGCCCGGCCAGCCCGGCAGGCGTTGCGCCGCCCTGGAAGAAAAAACGCAAGACCACTAAACGCGCCGCCAAGACCTCCACCGCCACGGCGGATACTGCGGCGAAAAAGCCGCGGCGCGCTGCCAGACCGGCCGCCAAGGCGTAGGCCGGAACAGCGATAACCAGATCAGCCATTGCACATTCAAGCGTTACGAACAGGTGTTACAACATGTCAGACCGAGAGCTCATCATTCCGTCCACCATGCAGTCGATCATGGACCGTGCAGGCTATGCACCTGCGGTCAGGGTTGGGGATACCCTGTACTGCGCGGGCCAGGTGGGGCGTACGCGGGATATGGAAGTCATCCTCAACCCGGAGGCGCAGTTCATCGCCTGCTGGGAGAATCTGCGTACGGTGCTCGCCGAGGGCGGTTGCACCTTCGAGGATATAGTCGACATGACGACTTACCATGTCGCCATGAGCGAACACATGGCGGTCTTTCGTGAAGTAAAAAACCGCATATTCCCGCGTGGCCAGTGCGCCTGGACCTGCATCGGCGTTGCCGAACTGGCGCACCCCGGGTTGCTGCTCGAAATCAAGTGCGTTGCGATCAGGCGCAACAACGCCTGATCGACATCACAGACTCGAGCGCAGGGGTATCTCGTGCCGCGAAGTTTGTGCCTGAACATCGTCCAGACCGACCATTTCGTCATGCGCCACGGCCTGGGTCATGAACAGTTTTACGTCAGAGACCGAAGACAGCACCTTGCGCGCCTCTTCCACCGAAGCAACGTGCAGGGTTTTTCCGCTCGAATCTTCTACTGGCACAGACTTGCCCTCGAGCTTTGCGTGCAGCACGTAGGAACCGCCTTCCATGGAGATCAGATCGAGTTCACGAACCGTTTGATCCTTTACATGTTTGGTCAGGTCTTGAATGTTCAAAGTCACACCTCCAGTGGCGTTCTGAAAATCAGCGCCTTGTAGAAGTGGAGCTTTTACCGGCGCGAACGTTCAGTCGTGTTGCAGGCCTTATCGGTGCAACAATAACGCTGCCTTCACTTGCCCAGCAACAGCGCTGCGTCGAAGCCCATCCGCAAGTTGCCCCAGTGGCGCCCCTCGAAAAAGAACGGCACATCGATTTCGGTCATGATCTCGCCGGTATCACGCAGGTAGGTCTGCAACAGAAAACGTTGCTGGTTGCCCGCTGCACGCAAGCCTATCGGGTCGGAGAACATGCGTTTGTTGCGGCACACCGGCAAGTCGACGGCACGGTCGCCGGTCGGTTTCAGTGACACCCAGCTGTTGTTGACCGGGCAGTAACCTTTGTTATCCACGATAAAGGTGACCTTGCCACCCCGGGTGCCCTTGGTCAGCTTGTCGCACTCTTCCTGGCAGACTTGTGCGAAACGTTCTGTGTAACCGGTCATGTACTGCTTGGGGTCGGTGCCGGGAATCAGATTGTAGCTCTGATCGAACAGATTGACGCCCTGTTTGTGCAGCTCGGCCAGCCGCACCTGCAGGATGTCCCGGCACTGACTCGCGCGAGTAATGGCAGCGTCCAACTCGCCATGCCCCAGCACGAAACGCCCCAGCAGCGCCTGCACTTGCTCAGCCACACTGGACAGATCCCGAGTAGCCGTTGCGGAGTGCTGCATGCGCTGATCGATGGCCTGGCTATCGGAATAGATCCGCGTTACCCGTTCATTGATCCCCGTGTTGGTAGAGGCGAACTGCTGAATGTGTGCAGCGATGTCGGCGAGCTTGTCGTTGGTCGACTCGAAATCACCGATCATGCTCTCGAAATGGCCGGATGCGCGCTCTACGACCAGTTGGGTTTCGCGGGCGCTGTGGCTGATCTGAATGGTCTGTTCGTGGGTGGAGCTGACCTCCTGAAGCATCGCGTCGATGTTGCGCGAGATGTCGTCAGTGGCTTTGCTGACGTTTTGCGCCAGCGTGCGCACCTCGTCGGCCACCACCGCAAAACCTCGACCACTCTCCCCCGCCCTAGCCGCTTCGATGGCCGCATTGAGCGCCAGCAGGTTGGTTTGCGAAGAAATCTGCTGAATCAGCCCGACAATCGACTTGATGCTTGATGAACGCTCATTCAGGCCGGAGACCAGCCCACCGAACTCGTTGAGACTGGTGGATATCTGGCTGATATTGCCGGTCACCTCAAGCAGTTCGGCGTAAGAGTCGCGTGCCATGCTCAGATTCTGCGCAGTGGTGCTGGAAATACCCTGGGTCTGCTGCGAAACATCCTCGATGCTGCCCACTGCCATATTGCTCTGGTCCATCACTTCTCTGGCGAAGCGTGCCTGATCGGTCGCGCTGTCGCTGGAGTCACTGATGTTCTTCAGCGAGCGTGCCGATTCGACGGCGATCTGCACAGTCAGCCCCTGAATGCTACTGATGATCTCGCGCTGTTTGGCCAGAAAGAGATTGCAGGTACTGGCCAGCCCGCGAATTTCATCATGTGTGAGCAGCGGCAGATCCCTTGATAGATCACCTTCGCCACTGGCGACCTCTTCGAGCGCGCGAGTCATGGACATCACCGGACGCACGATCAGGTGGCGGAAATACCACACCATGAAGCTGACCATGACCAGCGTGAACAGGGTGCTCAGCAGAATTGCGTTGCTCAGCAGATCGAGCTGACTCTGGATCACGCCCAGCGCGGCAGGGTCCGTTTGCGTGCCGCGCAATTGCAGCATGATGTCGGAACGAATGTTCAGCGCCACCCAATACAGCAAGGCGCTGACCAGGACCAGCAGGAAAAGGCTTGATAGCTTCTTGGTCAGCGTGTTGAAAAACTGCTTTTCAACTGACTCGTATAAGGCCTTTAACGTCTGCATGTCGCTGCTCCTGGGGTGGAAAGTGATTCATCCACGAAAATTAACGCTTGTCGGTACCGAAGATTCAAGGGCTGAACCGGCCAATACAGGCCTGTGATGAGCCCTGCGCGACTCGACCGAGGGTCGAATGCGCCGGAGAGTACTGCAGGTTGGGGCTATTTGATATCAAAGACGGAAACGATCCACCGATTGTGAAAGCTGCCCGGCCATTGCCGAGAGTTCATCGGTGGTGCTGGCGGTCTGCCCGATGACCCGGCTGTTGCCCTCGGACATGCTGGCAATCATCTCCACCTGGTG
Organism: Pseudomonas savastanoi; assembly: GCF_020917325.1. Lineage (NCBI taxonomy): Bacteria > Pseudomonadati > Pseudomonadota > Gammaproteobacteria > Pseudomonadales > Pseudomonadaceae > Pseudomonas > Pseudomonas savastanoi. The sequence goes on along the minus strand of NZ_CP076652.1, from coordinate 2,406,247 downwards.
AGCGATTTCGTTACTGGCCAGGCTCTGTTCACCGATGGTGCGAGTGATGTCGTTGACCAGCTGTGTGGTGCTCAACGTGGCCTCCAGTATCTCGCTGATCGAGCGTTGCACTTCGGCGGTGACGGCCATGCCCTTGTCGACCTGGGCAACGCCTGCTTCCATGCTGGTCACCGCCTCGCGGGTACTTTGCTGAATACGAGCGACCATCGCGGTGATTTCCTGGGTCGAGGTGCTGGTGCGCCCCGCCAGATTGCGAACTTCGTCGGCAACTACGGCAAAACCTCGACCCTGCTCGCCAGCGCGTGCAGCTTCAATGGCTGCGTTAAGCGCCAGCAGGTTGGTCTGATCGGCAATGCCCTTGATCACCTGAATAATATTGAAAATTCCTTCCGAGTCCTTGTCCAGCGTACGGATAACCTGCGCCGACAGCTGCGCCGAGCGGGCAATGCTGTCCATGTCACTGACCACCTGATGAATAACCCGGCCACCATTTTTCGCCAGTGTTTCAGCCTGATTTGCCATCTCCAGTGCGTGCCCGGCATGCCGGGTGATTTCTTCGATGCTCGCCGTCATCTCGCTGGTCGCTGCCGACATGGTGCCCGCTGCCGAGCTCTGCTGCCGACTGCTGTCGGCCACTTCATGGCAGCCACTGCTGAGCTGGCGGCTCATACCGCTGACGCCATGCGCGTTGCTGCGCACCACTTCGATCATCCCGCGCAGGTCGCGCTGCATGACCGCCAGACTGCGAATCAGCATGCTGGCCTCATCACGGCCACGGGGCTCGGCGATTGGTTCACTGAGATTGCCGTGAGCAATGCTGTCGGCAATGCGGCTGGCAGAGGCAAGAGGAATCATGATGCTGCGGGTTACCCAGCGGCCCTGAACCAGAAGCAGCAGGATACTGGCCACCAGCACCACAACCAGAGCGATGTTGGCGCTGCGGATTGCCTGACGGGCACCTTCGCCGCTTGCCTTGAAATTCCCCTCGATCAGGTCGCTGAGACTGGACATCTGCTCTTCCAGTTGCGTGAAGGCGCTGGTGAACGTGCCCAGTTCCTGTTGCGCTCGCTCCGGATTATCCAGAGCCAGACCGACAATACGCTCGCCACTGGCAATATAGGTATCGAGGCTCGGCTTGATCCTGTTCAGCTCCGCCTTGATCGCTTCGGTGATGGGAAGTTTGAGGTTATCGTTCAGCACAGCGCGAAAATGTGCAGCATGTTCATCAAGGGACTTCTGCACCTCTTCACGCGTGCTGTTGCTTTTGCCCAGGCCGACCAGCATCGCCGACAGCACATCGGCACGCAGCGCATCGTGCATCATGTCGGCTTCCAGATGATTGCTGAGCGCGGTCATGCTGACCTCGCTGTCGATCATCGCCGTCTCCGTGCGGGTATTGCCCACATAGTTGACCAGGCTGATGATCAGAACCGTCAGCACGCTAGTGCCAATCAACAACAATAGACGTAGCTTTATCGACATCCTGATGTCCCCTGCGATCAGTGAAATAACATGAACTGCGGAGTGCTCTTATTCAGAGCTTATCGACGCCTGTTACCCGTAACTTGAACCCGTTTACAGTTTTTTACCGTATGAGTGCCCGCGAACGATCGATTACCCGGCCTGACGTCGACCTGTAACGCGGCTATGGTGAACTGTAATGAACTCACGCCCACCGCAGGAGCCAACCAAGTGCCTGACAAAAAGCCCGCTATCGATCTCGCCTACCGACCACGTCTCGCCGACCTCAAGCCACTGCTCCCATCGGCCGAACTGCTTGCACCGCAGCCTGTTGCATCGCCACGCACCACACCGGCGAGCGAATTGCAGAAGCGCAAGGGGTATGTCGAGAATTTTCTCGGTGAATTCGTCGTGCCATGGCCTTCGACCGACGCGGAGCTGGCACCGGATGTCTATCCGCTGGACAACGCCGGCAATCGCCTCGATTACACCCACTTTTCAATCACCATGTCGCGCAGTCGGCGTCTGGCCCTGTATGTCGGTGTCAATATCGACGGTGCCAGCAGCGTCGAGGTCAAGCGTGGCAAGGATTCGTGGTCCTTTGATGGCAGGCTGCCTGCCGAGGCGCAGATCGGCGAAAGCCTGTACGCCGACAATCTGCTGGATCGCGGTCATCTGGTCAGGCGTCAGGACCCTAATTGGGGCAAGGAAGCCGAAACGGCCAACAGCGATACCTTTCACTTCACCAACTGCTCACCGCAGATGGCCGCCTTCAATCAGAAGACCTGGCTGGAACTTGAGGACTACATCCTTGAGAACACACGACGCTGGAAATCCCGGGTAACCGTTTTCAGCGGGCCGGTACTGCGCGAAGACGACCGCAGCTACCGCAACGTCAAGATCCCTTCGGCATTCTGGAAGGTCGTGGCGTTTCTTGGCGACGACGGCAAACCTTCGGCCAGTGCCTACATGATCGACCAGAGCAGCGAGCTGGGTAAGCTGGAGATCGTATTCGGTCCACTCAGAACCTGGCAGCGCAGCGTCCTGCAGATCGAAAAACTCACTGGCATCAGCTTCGGCGACCTGGCCAGCTACGACGGTTTCTCCAACGAAGAGCGCCTGACCGGCACACGCATCGAAGCACAGATTCGCGGGCCGCAGGATATTCGGGTCTAGCGCTTTATAGACAAGCCCTGAGATACCCTGGAGTGGGCCAGTGCCCGGAAGGCGTGACAGCTTCCGGGCTGATTGGAAAATGTGTCCAACGCTGAGCGCTCCGCGTGCGGATCACTGGAGCGACAGTCAGTCCAAGCCGCGGCCTCACTCGAACTGCTGGCGATTCTCCGGAGTGATGAGTTTGAAGGGTACCCAAATGACCGGAGATGCCAGTGTTTCGCCGCGCGCCATGCGCATCGCGGCATCCACTGCGCCGTTGGCCTGCCCGACCGCGTCCTGAAACACGCTGACGGCCATCTTGCCCTCGGCCATCAGCTTCAAGCCGTCCGGGGTGCCGTCGATGCCGCCCACCAGATAATCCCTGGCATTCTTACCGGCCTTTTCCAGCCCCATGATCGCACCGATCGCCATTTCGTCGTTGTTGGCCGCGACGATAGAGAAGTCCACACCCTGCTTGACCCAGTCAATCACGATTGTCGCGGCCTGGCTGCGCTCCCAGTTGCCGATTTTCTTCTGCACGACCTTCATGTTCGGGTACTTGGCGACCACCTTTTCCACGTCCTCGGTGCGCATGACCGACGACTTGTTACTCGGGTCGCCCACCAGAATCACCACATTGCCCTTGTAACCGGCACGACGGGCCAGCTCTTCCATTTGCAAGGTGCCGGACTCCAGCTCGTCAGAGCCGACAAATGCCGTCAGCGCCGGCCATTTGGCAGGTTCGGGATTGCGGTTGACGAACACCAGCGGAACCTTGGCCTCATTGGCCAGACGCATCATTTCCGCTGCGCTTTTGCCGTTCACCATCGCGACAACGATGGCGTCGACTTTCGAATTGACCAGATTGCGGAATTGACGCATCTGCAACTCCACGTCGTCCTGGCCGTTCTCCATGAAGATGTCGGCATCCAGCAGCGCCACCTGCTTTTCCACCCCGTGGCGCAGAATGGTCTGGAAATTGTCGTTGTACTTGGCCATGCCCACACCGATCAATGGCGTGGCAGCCTGTGTCAGGCCGGCGACCAGCAGGCTCGCACTCAGGGAAATCGATAACCACTGTTTCATGTTCTGACTCCCGGGCATCAAACGCTGAAATGATGGAGCAGCTCGCGCTGATCCCTGGCCATTTTCGACAGGTCCTGACTGCTGCTCGCAGACTGTTCGGCACCGTCGGCGGCCTGCTGGGCAGAATCGTTGATGTGCGTGACCATGCGACTGGTTTCCTGCACCGTAGCGCTTTGCTGCTCGGTGGCAGCTGCGATCTGGATGTTCATGTCGCGAATCGTGTCCACCGCCTCGCCCATTTCCACCAGTAACTGGTCGGCACCGGAAGCCAGCGTCACGCAGTGATTGGACTGGATCTGGCTTTCGTTCATCACCTGCACAGCCGAGTGGATCTTGCTCTGCATCTGGCCGATCATTTCCTGAATCTCGCTGGTCGAGGTCTGGGTGCGGCTGGCCAGCGAACGTACTTCATCGGCCACCACCGCAAAGCCCCTGCCCTGTTCGCCCGCGCGTGCCGCTTCGATGGCCGCGTTGAGCGCCAGCAAGTTGGTCTGCTCGGCAATGGTACGAATGGCATCGACAATACCGTCAATGTTTTGCCCGTATTTCTGCAGCTCGTCGGTGACCGCAGACGCCTTGTTGACCTGTTCAGCCTGCTGACGAATGTTGACGATGGTTTCAGCCACGCGCTTCTGCACCTTGCTGGTCAGTTCGCTGGTGCTGTCCACCGCGCCACGCGTGTCCTGAGCACGACGGGCCACTTCTTCCACGGTGCTTTCCATTTCATTCATGGCAGACGCGGCAGAATTGAGACGGTCTTTCTGCTCGTCGACTACGCGGGTGGTCTGTTCACTGATCTGCGCGTTCTGACTGGCAGTCAACGCCAGGGTGTCGGCAGAGCCGATCAACTGACGAAACGTCTGTTGCAACGACTGGGTGAATTCATTGAGGTAACCGCCCAGCTCGCCGAACTCGTCGCGACGGCTGACATCGAAACGCACCCGCATGTCGCCGCTGGTGAGGGTCTTGAGCACCTCGCGAAACGCTGCCAATGGACGCCGAAGGCTGAAGGCGACCCAGGTACCGATGACTGCCGCTGCGATTACCGCCAGCAGGCAAGCGATCAGCAGCAGGCTGAGGCCGGTGGCGATGGTCGAATCTGCACCCGCCTTGGCCTCATTAGCCACCGCCAGTGACTGATTGCCGAACTCGCCGATCTTGTCCAGTGTTGCCTGAAGACGGGTTTCCGCAGCCTGGCGCTGTTTGCCGACCTGCTCGGCGAGCGCCGCTTCCTGCCTGTAGGCCTGATAAACGCCATCACTGCCGGTGAGGTCGTTAAGCAGGCGGTTGACCATCACACCAGCAATACGACCGCCGCGTGGATCTACTGCAGTCAGTTCGCGCGCCCGAGTGCTGATTACCTCATCCTGCAGGTTGAGCACACGCTGCAAGGTCTGGATATCCGGCGTCGCCGCATGAGCCGCCAGCCCTTCGTAGGATTTGCCGACTTCCAGCAGCAGCTTTTCACCTGCTGCCACATTATCCGCAGCCCCTGCACTGCGCTCGCGGGCAATGTAATCACGAAGATAACCGGTCAGCTGTGCGCCCTGGCTGCTGCTGTAGCCCTGCAATACCCGGCTCTGGAGTGACTGCAAAACGTGCTGTCGATGACTGGCAATCAGGGTCTGCGCCTGTTCGGCATAAGCAGCGCTCAACTGACGCTGCTGATTCAGGTTGTCGCGCAGTTCAGCGCGGTCGCCGATATAGGCAGGCGTGCTGTCCAGCAACTGATTGAACCGGGCCATGCTGTCGTTGAAGGGCTGCTTGCCATCGTCAATCTGCTTGGGGTCAGTGCTGACCAGAATCCCGAGCAGTGCCTGATTGGCGCGCAGCACATGTACGTAAAGCTCGCTCGCCGCCCTGCTCAAGGGTGCCGACTGCCCGGTAATGATGCTGATCCGGTCGCTTATGGAATGGGTGCTTTGGTAGCTGATACCTGCCATGGCGAGCAGCAGCACAACCAGCACGGCAAACCCACCGATCACTCGCTGAAGAATGGTCATGGCTATCCTCTTTTATTTTTATTGCGCCGAATCTGATCCGGGCCTGCGTAGAGAACGTCAGTCCGGAAAATGATCGGAGCTCAAGAGAGAATGTCGGCCGGGCAGAAGGCGACTTGAGGCATGGTTCACATTATCTTTATCGAAAAAAGGGCCGCCTGACCTGAAAGATCACGCAGCCCTTTGACTACCCGCATGGAGATCAGCGGAAATGACGCGCTACCGCCTCCGGTGCATCAGGCACATCCATGTTGATCCTGCGCCATGCGGCCTGGGCGAAGCTGTACACCGAAAACGCGATCAGACCCAGCGCCACGATCAGCAGCACCAGACCACCGGCAGGCAGATCCTGCAAACCGTTGAGCGCATCCTTCATGCCCGGCGGGTGCATGGCCTGATAGCTAGAACCGCTTACGGCCAGTAACACCGCAATTTCGATAAACGCCACGCCGCGCGCGATCAGCCCGAAGCGCGACACCGGACGCACATATTTCATGACGTCTTCATCAGCCTCGAAATACTTCACGAAGGAAGCCTTGTAGCCCTTGATGATATGCACAATGCCCAGCGCCAGGGGCACCAGTGCCACGACGTAGACCAGCAGGTTGGAGTGATCCCAGGACAGAAGCGTTGCCAACAGGTCCTTCGCCTGACCACCACCCGATGAGCCACCGGAGCTCTTGAGCCCGCTGACCAGCAGGCCCAGCGCGAAAAACGCCAATGCCCCGTAAGTAAAGCCGCCCACCAGAAGACCGCCACGAATCACCAGCCCCTTGAGTTCGCGGCCATGATGATCCACGTCACGCGTAGCCTGCAGCACACGCCATGCAGCGAACGCCAGCAGGCCAACAATCACCAGCCCGACCAGCACACTGCCGAACGGCTGGCTCAACAAGGCTTCAAGACTGCTGTGGCTATCGGCAGGCTGCGAAGATCCCTGCGCCGCCAATACCGCGAACAGACCAATAATCAGATAAACAACACCACGGGCGGCATAACCGCCTCGTGCAAGTAGAACAAGGCCGCGTTGCGCCGACATAAATAACTATCCCTGAGAGTAATTACAGGAACAGACCCGACATGTTCACAGGGGTTCGACCCGATTGACGGCGTGCGCACATTGCACGCCGTCAGTGGGCTCATGACCCTTCAGGCAAACGTGGCGCCTCGCGTATTCACGAACACCGAGTAAAGTGAATGGCTGCTGGCCATGAACAGCCGATTGCCCTCTCGCCCGCCGAAGCAGACATTGGCGCAGCGCTCCGGCAAGCTGATATGGCCGATGGCCTTGCCTTGAGGGTTGAACACTCGCACGCCGTCGAGTTTCTCCATATCCGCCTTTGGATCACCGTTACCTCCCCAGCCGCACCACAAGTTGCCGCTTTCGTCGCATTTGATGCCGTCGATGGCGGCGTAGTCGAGACCTTCGATGTGTTTGCGCCGCTCGCCCAGCGTGCCGTCTTCGTTGACCGCTATCGCCCAGATGAGGCCGTGGGGTTTGGCGCGCCCTTCGACCACATACAAGGTTTTCTCGTCCGGCGAGAAGCACAAACCATTCGGGCCTGCCAGATCATCGATGACCCTGGAAACCTTGCCGTTTGACGGGTCTATGCGATAGACGCCGAAGGGTTGCTCCTGCTTGACCTTTTGACCTTCGTAGTTGCTTTCGGCCTGGAAGGTAGGATCGGTGAACCAGATAGACCCATCGCGTTTGCAGGCGATGTCGTTGGGCGAATTGAAAGGCTTGCCCTCGAAGCTGTCGGCCAGCACGGTGATACGCCCGTTGTACTCGGTACGCGTCACCCGCCGTCCTTCGGTGGTGGTGCTCGACCCCTCACAGACCAGCAGCCTGCCCTGGCGATCGCGGCACATGCCATTGGAAAAGTTTGAATGCTCGCGGTACACCGACAGCTGACCCGTTACCTCGTCCCAGCGCATGATCCGATTGTTGGCGATATCGCTGACCAGCAAGTAGCGACCGTCTCCAATCCACACCGGCCCTTCGGCCCAGCGCATGCCGCTGGCCAGCTTCTCGACGCTGGCATTGAATATTCGTATTTGGGTAAAGCTGTCATCCAGAACACTGACCAATGGGTCGGGGTAGCGCTGGGTCAACGGCTGAGCGCTGGAAAGACGCGGCAATGCGCCAATGGCGGCAACCGTTGCCGAAACAGCCAGTGATTGTTTCAGGAAGCCTCTGCGGCTTTGGTCTGCGGTGGTGGTTAGGGGTGAGAAATCCATGGTGCGTCTCCTTGTTGTTATTTTTGGAACGGCGCCGGCCTTGCAGCCGCAAGGCATCCTACAAGATATCTTCAGTCACGACGGGGCTCTGGTAAACCTCCAATTCCCATGCCCTGCGTTTATCACCTTACTGACCTGAATCGACGAAGAGTTTTAGCCGCACCCCGTACAATAAATGTTGACGGCACCAACATCACCAATACCATTATGACAAGAAGCATGAACTCTCCATCTTCTCCGCCGATTATACCCAAAGCACTTGCAGCCGAAACATACATATCGAGGCCTGTTTCAGTTTGAAGCAGCCAGCCCATCAGGCCTAGCGCGACAAGCCATTTAGTGAGCAGCGCAGCCAACACTAAAATTAGCGTGCACTTTGTGATGAGCTTCATTATTTTTTTCATTGAGATATCTTCACTATTCGCTAAAAGCAGACACATCTATTACGCCATAGTACTTCAGATTCGTCCCCGGAAGAATTTCGCCGTGCTGACTGCGAAGAAAATTTTTAAGCTCATCGAATCCAATCTGAGAGTTAAGAGTGATACAGCCTTGGCTTATACCACGCGGCCCAACGGGGTGAAGCCTAAACGCGCCTCGTCTTATGTTATCAATGGTTGTCTGATCATCAACCTCTCCATCATCTCTGTAAAGACCAAACCACTCCCCCCTATCTGTACCAGCTAAAAAGTCCTGTATAGGCTCTTTAATCCAACCAAGACTACCCCCACTTTGCCTATCAACAATAAAATATCGACCAACTGGAATTGCACCCTTTCCCTCCACAGATTGATACTTCGGACTGTTGACAAAAGGGACGCCCATACCCGAGAAAGCTTCATAGGTAGCTTGCCCGCAACGCAAATTGCTTACAGGCTCACCATTTAAAGAAAAACTGCAGTATGCAATATTAGGATTATTGGTATTTCCAGACATGCGACGCCCGTCCTTTGCCAAAATTAAGCGTAAACCTTATTTTTTATACCATCCCATCCGCCAACAACTTGCCCGCCACCTTGACCGTCGGAGCGCTTTTGCTGAGTATAAAGCATTTTTATTCGCCCATAATTAAGGCGTATAGTTTCGGTTGGAAAACCATTATCTACCGAACCATTACCATTGAGAGATACCGACGAAAGTATAACCTCTTCAAGTTTAATCTCTAGGTATTTTATTTTTTCCGACCCCGCACGATTTACAGCAATAGTAACCTCTTTAAAATGCTTTCCACTACAGCAGGCCTCATGAAGCTTAGGTGTAGACTTGTCCACAGCCTTACGAAAGAAAAAATCGCTCATACTGGCTCGACCACTGCTTGCACCGCCGGCACTTGTTGCAGTCGCTGACGCTGACTGGCTGGCACCAACATCGAAATCAGAAAGCTCGATCCAATCTTTAAATACCGCATCAAGAGATTCGCCCGAAATACCCTCAATCTGCATATAAGCGTCAAACGCCATAGTAAAAACCCCTATTTAAAACGAAGAAAACCCTTTACCAACTGAGTCTTGTGATTTTGAAAGCTACTTATTAACCGCGTCAGAGTCGCAAGTATTTATGCATCAAGTAAAAGATTACATGAGCATACTCGCCAAAACCATCACCTTTATCTGAAGATGATGAAGGAATGGTCGTCAAAAAAAGTTTAAATACAAACATCGATTTTTTTGCGTGCCGCATTCGAACTGGTTAAGTTACCTGTCAGCACGGTATCCAAAAAAATCATGATTGCTCGGTACTGCGAAGCTGCCGACAATTCAGGTATCGTACGCAGCTATCCCTTTTACTGCCCGAGCACACCAGATGCCCTCAAGCAAACGCGAGCAGGCCCGCACTGAGCGCCAGCTTGTTACAGCGCTGACACACGCCTGCGAAACAGCCAAAACCGAAATGCCCGGCTTCTGCTGGCTGACTCACGAAGTTGATTACGCAGCCTTCCCTGCCAGCTTGCAGGTGGTATGGGTGTTCGACACGCTGGCCGACAAGAACGCTGCGCTGGCGCGCGGGCTGGTGGAGCGGATGATCGGTCTCACGGTAGAGGCACTTGACGATGCACAGGTTAGCCTGTCGAATGCAGCTGCTCATGTGCATGTCGACTGCGAAGAGCAGTGCCTGCGCGAGAACGGTGGCGACTGGCAGCAGCGTATCAAGCGCAAATACGCCAGGCGGAGTTGATATGGCAAAAGACATTGAAAACCCGTGCATTTCCGTGTGCCAGCTCAGCGGCGATCTGTGCGTGAGCTGCGGGCGTACCAAGGACGATATCCGCAAGTGGAAACGCATGAAACGTCCGGAAAAGATGGCCGCCGTGCAACGTGCCACACAGCGCATGAAAAGCCTGCAGAAAAAGAACGTGTGAAACCGAAAATTTCATCTTCGGTGCGGAAACTTCTTTAAAACGGCCCCGGTCAGTATTACCCGTGACTCGGCTACCTGGAGTCTGACGAATTACGGGAATTCCGCTCTTGGCCAGTCATGCAGATCGCCGCAACACCCTTTCACTGGATAGCCTGAATTTCTTCCTCGCCGATGTGCGTGACGGCTTGGGGCCTTACCTGGCGATCTATCTACTGGCCGTGCATAAATGGGACCCGGCCAGCATAGGCGTGGTGATGACCATCGCAGGTATTGCCGGGCTGCTGACCCAAACCCCTGCTGGCGCGCTTATCGACCGTACGCCTTACAAGCGCGCCATGATTGGCGTAGCGGCACTGCTGGTGACCCTGAGTTGCCTGATTCTGCCTTTCACTTCGTCCTTCTCGGTCGTCGCCCTGACCCAGGCGCTGAGCAGCATCGCGTCCTCGGTGTTCGCACCGGCCATCGCCGCAATCTCTCTGGGCATAACCGGGCCGAAGGCCTTTACCCGCCGCACCGGGCGCAATGAAACATTCAACCATGCAGGTAACGCCTGCGCAGCTCTGTTAGCGGGCGGCTTTGCCTACCTCTTCGGGCCTATTGCAGTGTTCTATCTGATGGCAGCGATGGCTCTGGCGAGTGTTATCGCGATCAGCTTCGTTTCTGCGGATGCCATTGACCACGACGTCGCCCGGGGTTTCGATGCGAACCACGACTCTCACGGTGCTCAGCCTTCCGGACTTGCTACGTTACTGAGCAACAAGCCGCTGCTGCTTTTCGGTATCTGTTGCGCACTGTTCCATCTGGCCAACGCAGCCATGTTGCCACTGGTCAGTCAGAAGCTTTCGCAAATCAATATGCAGATGGCAACGCCGCTGACCTCGGCGTGCATCGTTGCAGCCCAACTGGTCATGGTGCCAGCTGCGCTGCTGGTGGGTATGAAAGCGGATGACTGGGGTCGCAAGCCGCTGCTGCTGGCAGGCTTTCTGATTCTGCCGATTCGTGGTGTGCTTTACACCCTGTCAGACGACCCGTACTGGCTGGTGGCGGTGCAGATGCTCGACGGCATCGGTGCCGGCCTGTTCGGTGCGCTGTTTCCATTGATGGTCAAGGACCTCACTCAAGGCAGCGGACGTTTCAATGTAAGCCTCGGGGCGCTGTCCACTCTGTTTGGACTGGGCGCGGCGCTGAGCAACGGCCTGGCCGGTTTCGTGGTACATGCAGCGGGCTACAGCGCTGCGTTCCTGACCCTCGCGGGTGTGGCGGCGGCGGCGTTTTGTCTGTTGCTGGTGGCCGTACCGGAGACACTTTCACGTTCGAATAATGAACCTGAACTCAAACCTGACCACGCGGTGAGCACATAAATCTGTTTACGCCACCCGAACCTGCCAGCCTTCGCGCTGGCAGGTCACAATAACCAGCCCGCTTCCTGCGCCCTGCATCCCGCCTATCCAGCGCCCTGCCCCGTCCCATAGACCGCTGCGGCCTGCCGACTCCCAGCCGCCAGTCGGTGCACCGTGATTAGCCACCAGCACTGGTAGGTTATGACGTCGGGCATGCCCCGCGAGCAGCTCTGCATCCTGTGCATAGCCACCTGGCGAAATAAGCACGCTCGCTGCATACACCCAGGCGCCACCTTCCGCCATACGCTGCACATGCGCAAGCTGAGTGAAATCAGCACACACGCACAGGCCAATCCGTTGCCGATCAATGGACAGATAGCAGTCCTTGTCTCCAGCACTGAACGCTTTGTCCTCACCGGGATGCAGGTATTGTTTGGCATAGGTAATGACGTCGCCGTCGGCGGTGAAGGTCAGCGCGCCGATCAGGATGCTGTCATTTGCTCCTCTGAGCGGTACGCCAATGGTGGTCACCAGGCGCAGCTTCATGGCCAACGCCTTAATCGGCTCAAGACGGGGGTCGTCCGCATGCACCGCCAGCTCTCGGGCCAGATCGGGTTCATAGCCTGTCAATGAGAGCTCGGGAAACAGCAGGTAACTGGCCCCAAGGTCAGCCGCGCGTTGCATGAAAGCGAGGTGTCCGGCGAGGTTCTGTTCGATATCTCCCCTTGCAGAGCAGAACTGAGCAACAGCGAGTATCGGAAACTTCATGGACTCTCCTGAGAACGCAGTGGTGACGAGGGGAACATTATCTAACATGCGCTGCCCGGTTCACACCTGGTTACATTTTCAACCACCACCAGCGTTGTACGACGTCTTATCTTGTCTGGCAGTGAATGACATCTCATTACAATAAAAACGGAGATTCAACGCATGCCTCATACCCCGTCTCTCAAAGAAACAGCTATACCCGCCAGCGAACCTCGCCTCAAAAAACTCGCCAAACTGCTGGGCCCCGGCATTATCGCGGTGCTGTCCTGGCTGGGCGCGGGTGATCTGATCACATCGTCGGTGGCAGGTGCCAGTTATGGCTACGCCATGATGTGGGTGCTGGCGATTTCGCTGTTGCTCAGGTTCCTGATCGTCAACATCATTGCCCGCTTCCAGCTCTGCAATAACCAGGGCATGACCATCCTGCAGGGCTATGCGCAACTGCATCCGCTGTTTGCCTGGTTCATGCTGGGCTATGCGTTGTTGATGGGCCATCTGATCAACGCTTACATGATCAAGGGTGCCGGTGAAGCGCTTGCCATGTTGCTGCACATCAATCAGCCGTTGCTCTGCTCGGTTGCGGTAGTGATCGCTGTATGGCTGCTGGTGGGACGCAATATCTACACGATGATCGAAGGCGTCATGAAGGTGTTGCTGGCAATCATGACCCTGGCGTTTCTTACCCTGGCGATCATGTCCGGTCCGGATGTCAGCGGCATCATCAAGGGCACTATCGGTTTCAGCATTCCACCCGATGAAGGCGTGCACGGGGCGCTGCTGGTGGCTGTCTCGGTGATCGGTGCCGTAGCAGGCTCTATCGCCAACTTCGTCCACCCTTACGTGATGCGTGAAAAAGGCTGGACCGGCCCCGAGCACAAACGCATTCAGCGCAACGACCTGCTGTTCGCCGTGATCGTCGGCATTATCATCAACCTGGCCATCTGGGTTGTAGGCGTCGAAATTCTCCGGCCCAACGGTATTCAGGTGAATACGCTGGCTGATCTGGGCAAGGCGCTGGAGATATTCTTCGGCCCGCTGGGCTGGTACATCTTCTTCATCGGCGTGTTCGCCACGCTGTTTGCCAGTATTTCCGGCAAGACCACCGCCTTCCCGATGCTGATCACCGATGCCTTCCAGCACATTCGCCCGAAGCGCCGCGAACGCTACGGCAAAGTGTTCCACAACGACCCGATGCACAAATGGTTCATGCTGTTCATCCTGGTCACCCCGCTGATCTGGTCGCTGCCCGGCATGCCGGACTTCGTGACCCTGACGCTGGGCGTCAACGCACTGAATATCGTGGGCCTGCCGGTCATCTCGCTGGGGCTGCTGATCATGTCCAATCAGAAGTCGCTGTTGAGCAAGGAATACCGCAACAACTGGTTCGAGAACATTGCGCTGACCTTTGCGACCGGACTGGCCTTGTGGGTGGCGTTTCAGCTGGGGACAGAGTTGCTTGCCTGAGCAGATAGAACGCTGCATGTGCGCTGAATAAACCGTCCGCGAGTCCATTTCCGTCCATGGAAATGGACTCGGTTTCAGTGATTGAATCTTCCCCCTGCCTCAAACCCTACCCTCACGCGTCAGGCTCCTGCTGATGGATACAACTGTCGCATCCTGCCAAAAACAAACAGAAATAATTCTCAACGGAGATGTTATATTGTATCTATTATCATCAGGAAGTCTCACATGTCGTCTCGTAGAATCGCGTCTCTGGCAGGCTTGGCAATCGGGGTTTTTGGCAATACCGGCTATGCGGAGGAACATCCGCAAACCATTGAACTGGAGAGCGTTAACGTAACCTCCGACTATCAGTACGAGACGGCCACCAGCCCGGTTCAGGGCTATCGCGCTACCCGTTCGGCCACCGCCACCAAAACCGATACCGCCATTCAGGACATCCCGCAGTCGATCAGCGTAGTGCCCGCTTCGGTGCTCAAGGATCTGGGCAGTAACAGTGTCGAGCGCGCGCTTGAGTTTGCCGGGGGCGTGTCGAAGCAAAACAACTTCGGTGGCCTGACGCTCTACGAATACAGCATCCGCGGCTTCACTACCTCCGAATTCTACAAGGACGGCTTCAGCGCCAACCGCGGCTATCCTGCCACACCGGATGCCGCCAACATCGAGCGTATCGAAGTGCTTAAAGGTCCCGCCGCCAGTCTGTATGGCCGTGGCGACCCTGGCGGGACGGTCAACATTGTCACTAAAAAACCCCAGCGTGAAGCCTTCACCACCCTGCAGACCAGCGCAGGTAGCTGGGATCGCTATCGCACCGCACTGGACGTCAACACACCGCTGGATGAGGAAGGCAGGCTGCTGTCGCGTGTCAATCTGGCCGTCGAAGACAACAACAGCTTTCGTGACCATGTCGAAAGCAAGCGGGTCTTCGTCGCCCCCTCATTCAGTTGGCAGTTGAACCCCGACACCAGTCTGTTGGTGGAAACCGAGTTCGTGCGGCACAAATCGACTTTTGACCGGGGCGTGGTCGCACCCAACAATAAATGGAGTGGCGTGTCCCGTTCGACCTTCCTCGGTGAACCGGATGACGACATCGACAATGACAACAACATGGTTCAGTTTGCCCTCGACCATCAACTCAGTGATGTGTGGTCGCTGCGCCTGGCCAGCCACTACAAGCAAGGCGAAATGTCAGGGTTTGCCAGCGAGGCGCGCCCATTGAATGCCGACGGCCGCACCGTCAACCGTCGTTACCGCGAACGCGACAACAACTGGCACGACAGCATCACCCAGCTGGAATTGCGCGGTCATTTCGACGCGATCGGTCTGGAGCACGAAGTGCTGATCGGCACCGAATACGAGAATTACCGCAAGAACGAGCGGGTGACTACCATTGCAGGCAGCCCATACGCCATCGACATCTACAACCCGGTGTATGGCCAGCCGAAACCCAATGGAGCGCGTTCCGGCACTGATTTCTACGAGCACATTGAAAGCCGTGCGCTGAACCTGCAGGACCAGATTGTCTTTACCGACAAGCTGCGCGGAATGATCGGCGCGCGCTACGAGCACTTCGATCAGCAGGTCGATGACTTCACCACGAATGCTACCTCCGGTCAGCGTCACGACGCTTTCACCCAGCGCGCCGGGCTGCTTTATCAGCTCACACCGCAGGTTGGCCTGTTCGCCAACGCATCCACCTCGTTCAAGCCGAACAATGGTCTGGACGCCGCCGGCAAAACCTTCGACCCGGAAGAAGGCATCGGTTATGAGGCCGGGATCAAGAGCGAACTGTTCGACAACCGCCTGAGCACCACCCTCGCCGCCTTCCACATAGAAAAGGAAAACGTTCTGGCCCTGGACCCGGGCACCGACACCAATCGCGCCGTGGGCAAGGCTCGCAGCCAGGGTTTCGACATGCAATTCACCGGACAAATCACTGACGCGGTGCGGATCATCGGAGCATTCGCCTACATTGATGCCGAAGTCACCAAGGGCGACCGGACCATCCCGGCAGGCAGTCGCATCCTCGGGGTCGCCAAACACAGTGGCAGCCTGTTGAGCGTCTATGAATTTCAGGAAGGCGTATTGCGCGGTTCGGACGTGGGCGCGGCATATACCTACGTCGGCGATCGTTCCGGCCAGTCCGGCACCGACTTCGAGCTGCCGGCTTACCAGACTGTAGACCTGCTGGCTCACTATAAAGCCAGCGAGAACGTGACAGTGGGCTTGAACCTCAACAACATTTTCGATGAAAAATACTACGAGCGCTCCTACAGCAATTACTGGGTCGCGCCCGGCGAACCGCGTAACTTTACGGTCAGCCTGACACTCGGCCTCTGACTCCTGTAACCCTCGCTTCACAACAATAAGGATGCACCATGCTGTCAACAAAACCTTTCGTGGCCCTGGGCCTGCTCGGCGCATTGTTCGCCAGTCAAGTGAACGCACACGGCCTGTGGACCGAACAGCGGCGCGGCAATATCGAGGTGGTCTACGGTCATGGCGCGGAAGACAACGCGTTCAAAGCGCAAAAAGTCAGCGGCGCATGGGCGTATGACCAGCAGGGCAAAATGATCCCGGTGACGGTACAACGCCTTGAGGATCACGCGCGACTGGTGCCGCTCAAGCCGCCCGCCGTGATGACGGTGGCGCTGGATAACGGCATGTGGACACGCAACGCCGAGAAAAAGTGGATCAACGAAGGCCGTAGCAAAGTGCCCAATGGCACCGACTCGATTCATACCTTCAAATATAGCGTGGCAATCTACGCAGAAGACGCGCACCTACCCTCGTTCAGCAAACTGAATTTTGTGATCGTGCCACAGGCTGATCCATTGAAAGTCGGGGTTGGCAAACCCTTACCGGTACGCGTACTGATCGACGGCAAACCCGCCGCCGGTATCAAGCTGATCGGCGATTACCGCAGCGCACCGGATGTCGTCAGCGCCGAAACCGACGCCCAGGGCCTGGCCAGCGTCATCGTGCGCAACGAAGGGCTGAATATCATCGCTGCCGAGGTCACGCTACCCGTCAAGGACAACGCCGACATCGCCGAACGCGGCTTGTTTACCTCGCTGACGTTTGTCGGTGAGGCGCATCACGACTGATGACGCGCAGTAGCAAATTGCTTCTATTCAGGTACGCAAGGTATCTTCGGCCGACGTTGCCGAAGAACCTTGCTGGTCAAACTTTGCGCGTACCTGCTCGTGCTCGCCCTTGCAGAAAAGCACCTCCAGTTGCGGCTTCAATGAGTGGCCGAGTTTGGTCAGTTCATAGTCAACGCGTGGTGGTGCGGTTGGGGATACCGTGCGAGATGAAGCCTCACAGCGCCGCGGCCATATAGCGACGCGCAATAACGATAGTGCCCTTGCTTAACAAACGAGCCTTTTTAATCCCGTCAAAAGAGACGAGTGACCTCGCCAACGCCATATTAGCTGATACGCTAACCAAGGTATGCGACATCCGGCCATCTCATTGACTCGCTTGCGTACCGTCACTAAGACGGCTCAAGCCGGACGTAAAGCGTGCGCAACTTTTCATTAAGTTCGAGCTTATGCGCTCAGGCAGAAGCTGAAACTAACGATGCTGTCTATACGTGCGTAAATCCCTATCGGCAAACGCTTATAAAGCCTCTATTTATGACACACGCTAAAATTGGCCTTGCCCCACGATGCGGCTCATAACCTGATCCTTTTGCTGTTCCCTGCTTCAAGACGCTTCAATTAATTAATGCATCCCTGATTGACAGTGAGAATGACTTATGACGGCTTCCCTGCACCAATACACGCCTTCTCTAGCAGTCATTGATCCGCGCAGCCTGGCTGTGCGTAACATTGCTTACTATCGACGGGATGCCAAGGAGGTTATCGTTGCGCGAGTCCAGCGCCATGTGTTCAATACCTATGGTCATTTAAGCCAACAGTGGGACCCGCGTTTGCTTGATTCGGGTGAGATTGAAATTCAACCCACCCAAACCGCGCGTTATAGCCTTAGTGGGCAAGCGTTGCAAACGGAGAGCGTCGATGCGGGTTGGCGGGTTGCCTGCCATGACGCTGCGGGGGTGTTGTATGAAAGCTGGGACGGGCGCGGTACCTGCCTGCGTTATGCCTACGATGAACTTATGCGCCCTGTCAGCGTGTTTGAGCAAGTCTCTTGGGATGCCCCGCTGCTTTGTGTAGAGCGTTTTACCTATGCGGGATCCGGCGAGGAAGACGCCCATAACAACCGTTGTGGCCAACTGATTCGCCATGATGATCAGGCGGGCAGTTTATCGCGTGAGCATTTTGGCGTATTGGCCCAGCCGCTCACCGAAGTCCGCCGCTTCTGCAAATCGCTGGCGGCCCCGATCTGGCCTGAGTCAGCAGATGATTTAGAAATCGACACCTACGCCACCTGCTGGCGTCACGATGCCTTAGGCGCTGTCATCGAGCAAAAGGATGCCCTCGATCACGTACAGCGTTTCGAGGTCAATGTCACAGGCGGGGCCCGTGCTTCCTGGCTTGACGGCACGGTGTTACTCAAACGCGCCACTTACAATGCTTTCGGCGACGTAGAGATCGAACAGGCAGGCAATGATGTGATCACGACGGCTTATTACTCGCCAGTGAGCGGCGTGCTGTGCAGCCTCAAGGCCGAAAGTCCAAGTGGCAAAATGCTGCAGGACTTGCATTACCAGTACGACCCGGTGGGTAATATCGAGCAAGTTGAAGACCTCGCGCAGCAGGTACAGTGGGATACTCAGCAGCGTATCCAGGCGGTGAGTACGTATACCTACGACACGCTCTATCAATTGATCAGCGCGACGGGGCGGGAAAGTGCCACTTACACCATCGGCCCGGACCTGCCAGGGCTGAAAGTCTTTGGCGCAGCGGATGACAGCCGTTGGCGCAATTACCGCCAAACCTATAGCTATGACAGCGGTGGCAACCTGACCCGGCTCAGGCACAACGCCGGAGTGCGCAACACCTATACGCGCGAAATGGTAGTCGACCCACGCAGCAACCGCAGTGTGTACAAGGACGGTTCACCTATAGATTTCGCCAAAGCATTTGATGCCAACGGTAACCAACAGAACTTGTCACCGGGTCAGGTCATGCAGTGGGATACCCGCAACCACTTGCGCAACGTCACCCAGGTACAGCGCGATGCGCCGGATGGCCAGGACGATGATGTCGAAACCTATGTCTATGACGGCGGCGGCCAGCGAGTGCGCAAAGTGCGCCGCGCCAAAACCCTTGGCACAGAGCAGGTGAGCGAAGTGCGTTACCTCCCAGGGCTTGAGATTCGCACACGTACATCAGGTGAAACGTTACATGCCGTCATTGCCCAGGCAGGACGTAATAGTGTGCACTGGTTGCATTGGGAAAACGGGTTACGTAAAGGCATTGATAACGACCAAGTGCGTTACAGCCTCAGCGATTCTGTGGGCAGCCATACACTGGAACTGAATCAACAGGCCGAATTAATCAGTCAGGAAAGCTATTATCCTTACGGCGGTACGGCATGGTGGGCTGCGAAAAATGCAATCGAAGCGACCTACAAAACGGTCCGTTACTCGGGTAAAGAGCGGGACGCGACGGGCTTGTATTACTACGGGTTCAGGTATTATGCGCCGTGGCTGCAGAGGTGGATCAGCCCTGATCCTGCAGGAGATGCTGACGGACTGAACCGGTACAGGATGGTGCGCAATAATCCCGTTACCTACCATGACACTGACGGTCTCACAGCGACAAGAACGCATTTTGATGAAAAAGATATTGAAGGATTCAGTTCAGTTTTTCAGAGTATAAAAGAAGGGCTTTCTGCATCGGGCCTGTCGGCGGAAGAAACAGTATTTGTCATGGTTGGCCGTTCACCGCAAGCCTTGGGAGAATATATCAGCGCCTCGGGCTTCGACACCGCACTGTTGCAGGTGTCAGGGTTAGGTAACATGAAAAAAATGCCGGAAATCAGCGAACTCGGCGAGGTGGAAAGGACTAACAGGAATAACTACCTGGATGGGAGTCTCGGAGAAGCGTTTTCGCAGCATAAAAATGCGGTACTGCTGGACTACTCGGTGACGGGAAGCAGCATTATGGAAACGCACAAGATGCTCACGCAACATTTTGGCAGCGAACGCACAACGATCAAAATGGCGACTATATCCAGGTTTTTAAACGACGATGATCTTAGCGCTAGTGAAGCGGCGAGCTTTCATCATCCCGACAACCTCTTATATGACACACCCCGTGGAAAAGCACGTCTTGACTATAAAAACAGAGGGGTTATGCGACTGATAAAAATCTTGCATAACGAGATTGACAAGGGCTTAAGCTACACCGAAAAATTCCACTTCACCAACATCGACTCGGGCGAAACAGCCGGCATCCTGGAAGACAAAAAATCCAGACTCAATGGCATGATGACAAGTGCAATACATCAGCACAAGGCTATAAGCTATACCGATATCAAAGACCGTAACAGAAGAAGATTTACACCCATGGTAAAAAACATGCACCCCCACTATTCGAGCCCAGATGATTATATAGATTCTTACAACTTCAAAAGGACCTACACCGGGTCGTTTTTACATGGCATAAAAAAAGCAGTTACGGGGTACCGCTCCTAGGTTCTGTACAGGAACTCGGTGGGCGAAGGCAAGGCAAGCAGGCGAGGAACGGTCGGCGTAGCGTTCGACGCTATGGGTTGTGGATGAGCATTACGATCGGACTCGCGCACGAGCCTGCTTTTAACTCAGCGTCACCGAGCGCTGCCGCTTCCTCAGCGAATGGCCAGCGCCGATCTCGCAGAGCGTGGCTTGTTTACCTCGCTGACCTTTGTAGGCGTTGCGCATCACAAATGACCTCCCTATTCCTGCTGGTACACGCCTGCCTCAAGCGTTTTCTGTCTGATGGCAAGCGAAACCAGGACCCCAGCCCTCACTGCCCCACCCATCCACATTCCCTCGAGTAAACAAAGTTTCCAGAAACCTCTGGACGCTGCTTTTCCTTTCGCCTATAAAACAGCCTTCAAGAATATTAAATTCCTGTAGAGAATTTTATTCGCCACTCAGAAAACCTCTGTATCTGACTTTTTACCCCCTTTGCCGAGCTGCCGCCCTATTCCAGAGGACAAGCCATGCAACACGAGAAGAACCATTTCATCCTGAAGATCAGCTGCCCGGCGACCTCCGGCATTGTCGCGGCAGTGGCTTCATGCCTGGCTGGCAACGGCTGCTATATCGGTGAAATGGCCCAGTTCGACGACGAGTACAGCGGCACATTTTTCATGCGTGCAGTGTTTCGTTTCAACGATGGTCACGACGGCGACATCCAGCAGCTGAAAACCGGTTTCGATGTGGTGGCCAAAGACTTCACCATGCAGTGGGAACTGCATGACACACGTCGCCCGATGCGCGTGTTGTTGATGGTCAGCAAGTTCGATCACTGCCTGACGGACCTGCTGTACCGCTACCACAAGGGGGAAATGGACATGACCATCACCGCCATTGTGTCCAACCACTTGGACTTGCGGCCGATGGCCGAGCGGGAAGGCATTCGTTTCATTTACCTGCCTGTGAGTAAAGAAACCAAGGCAGCGCAGGAAGCTGCGCTGATGAAGGTGGTCGACGAAACCGGCACCGAACTGGTGGTGCTGGCGCGCTACATGCAGATTCTCTCCGACGACCTGTGCAAGCAACTGGCGGGGCGGGCAATCAACATTCATCACTCGTTTCTACCGGGTTTCAAGGGTGCCAAGCCGTATCACCAGGCTTATGAGCGCGGCGTGAAACTGATCGGCGCCACTGCGCATTACGTCACCAGCGACCTGGACGAAGGCCCGATCATCGAGCAGGAAGTGCAGCGTGTCGATCACGTCTACCTGCCTGAAGACCTGGTCGCAGCAGGCCGTAACAACGAAACCATCGCGCTGTCGCGGGCAGTCAAGTACCACCTTGAGCATCGGGTGTTTCTAAACACTGACCGAACGGTGATCTTCCGATGAGCGCGCGCATCATCGATGGCAAGGCCGCCGCCGCTTGTGTTCTGGAACAGGTCAGAAACGACGTGAAAACCTTGAAAGCCGACGGCATCGAACCGGCACTGGCGGTCATTCTGGTCGGTAACGACCCGGCCAGTGAGGTGTATGTGCGCAACAAGATCCTGCGCGCCGAGGAAGCAGGCATTCGTTCGCTGGAGCACCGCCTGCCTGCCAAGAGTAGCCAGCAACAGGTGCTGTCGCTGATTGCCGAACTGAACGCCGACGACTCGGTAAACGGCATCCTGCTGCAACTGCCACTGCCGCCGCACATTGAAGAAGCCCGCGCCTTGCAGGCCATTGATCCGGGCAAGGACGTCGATGGCTTTCACAGTGAAAACGTGGGCGGCCTCAGCCAGGGACGCAGCGTACTGACGCCCTGCACGCCCAGCGGCTGCATGCACTTGCTTGAAGAGACCTGCGGCGATCTGAGCGGCAAACATGCGGTGGTTATCGGTCGCTCCAATATCGTCGGCAAACCGATGGCCGCCCTGCTGTTGCAAGCGCATTGCTCGGTGACAGTGGTGCATTCGCGCAGTACCGACGCCAAGGCCTTGTGTCAGCTGGCAGACATCGTCGTCGCAGCAGTGGGTCGCCCGCGCATGATCGACGCCAGTTGGCTCAAGCCCGGCGCAGTGGTGATCGATGTCGGCATCAACCGCATCGAGGATCAAGGCCGCAGCCGCCTGGTGGGCGATGTCGATTTCGACAACGCCCTGAGCGTGGTTTCTGCCATCACACCGGTACCCGGTGGCGTCGGGCCGATGACCATCGCCTTTCTGATGAAAAACACAGTGACTGCTGCCAGGCAGCAAGCCCTCGCACAGCGCAGCCAATCGGAGGCCGTATGCCTTTCAACCTGTTGAAATACGGGCTCAGCCCGGAGTATCCGGTCGAGGTGGATCTGCCTGCGCCCAAGGAACTCAAGCCTTCCTACGACGTGGTGATCATCGGCGGCGGTGGTCATGGCCTGGCGACCGCGTACTACCTGTCGAAATACCACGGCATCACCAATATCGCCGTGCTGGAAAAAGGCTATCTGGGCGGCGGCAACACGGCGCGCAACACGGCGGTTATCCGCTCCAATTACCTGACCAGCGAAGGTGTGAAGTTCTATGCCGAGTCGGTGAAGATGTTTCAGGGCCTGTCCAACGAGTTCGACTTCAACATCATGTATTCGGAGCGCGGCCAGCTAACCCTCGCGCATACCGACGCCACCGTACGCTCGTTCCGTCAGCGCGCCGAGGTCAACAAGCATTTCGGCGGCCGCACCGAAATGATCGACCGCCAGCAGATCCGCGAACTGGTGCCGAGCCTCAATCTGGACCCTGGCCATCTGCCGGTGCTCGCCGGCCTGTGGCATATCGACGGCGGCACCGCACGTCATGACGCGGTGGCCTGGGGCTATGCCAAACAGGCGGCCAAGCGCGGCGTCGAGATTCATCAACTGACCGAAGTGCAGGAACTGGTAATCGAGAATGGCGCCATCACTGCTGTGAAAACCAATCGCGGCACCATCCAGTGCGGTTGCGCCGTACAGGCGGTCGCGGGCATGAGTTCGCAGATGATGAAAAAGGCCGGCATTCGCTCACCGATCCAGACCTTCCCGCTGCAAGCGATGGTCACTCAACCCTTCAAGCCGTTCCTCGACCCGTTGGTGAGCTCGTCTGCCCTGCACTGCTATGTCCAGCAGACCAGTCGTGGCGAGGTGGTGTTTGGCGGCGGCTCGGACCCGTATCCGCTGTTCAACACTCGCTCGACGCTGGACCTCAAGGAAAGTCTGCTGGCGCACGCCATCGAGATGTTTCCGTTTCTGGCCAACGCCAAATTGATGCGCCAGTGGGCCGGAATCACCGACATGACCCCGGACTACAGCCCGATCATGGGCCTTTCCCCCGTCAGGAACTACTACCTCGATGCAGGCTGGGGCACCTGGGGCTTCAAGGCGACGCCGATCTGCGGCAAGACCATGGCCGAACTGGTGGCCAGTGGCGGCAAGGTGCCTGAGTTGATCAGGCCATTCGCGCTGGAACGCTTCTCGACCTTCCAGCAAGTCAACGAAATGGGCGCGACAGCGGCCAGCCACTGACGGAGAGCGACACATGAAAATCATGACCTGCCCGCTCAACGGGCCGCGCAACATCAGCGAATTCACCTACGGCGGCGAATTCAAGCACATGCCTGACCCGCAAACCTGCAGCGATGCGCAATGGGCCGATTACGTGTTCAACAGTGAGGACACCCTGGGCGTGGTGCGCGAGTGGTGGATGCATAACCCGTCCAGCTACTGGTTTCTGGCCGAACGTCATACCGGCAGCGACGAGATCATTCGCACCTTCGACCCGCGGGAAATATTTACCGCACGTATCGACTTCGCTTCCCTCCCATCCAAGGAGATCGCAGGATGACCACCCCAGCCCGCTTGCCCGAGCCCATGGGCCTGCTGATCGATCGCAACCAGCCGCTCACCTTCAGCTTCGATGGCAAAACGTATCAGGGCCTGCAAGGCGACAGCATTGCCAGCGCACTGCTGGCCAATGGTCGCTTTCTGCTCTCGCGCTCGTTCAAATACCATCGCCCGCGCGGACCGCTGAGCATGGCCGGACAGGACGCCAACAGCCTGATCCAGTTGCCACACGAGCCTAACGTGCTGGCCGACACTTTTGTCTTGCAGGATGGCTTGCAGGCAACCGGACAGAATTTCAGCGGCTCGCTGGACCACGATAGGGATGCCTGGCTGGGCAAGTTCTCGAAGTTCATGCCGGTGGGTTTCTACTACCGCTCGTTCTACAAGCCCAAAGGCATGTGGAAAGTCTGGGAGCCGATCATTCGCAAGAAAGCGGGCCTCGGCGTGCTGGATCTGGACTTTCAGCCTGAATACTACGACAAGGCCTACCTGTTCACAGATCTGGCGGTAATCGGTGCAGGACCTGCCGGGTTACAGGCGGCTCTGACCGCAGCCAACGCCGGAGCCAGGGTGCTGTTGATCGAACAGCAGCCGATACTCGGAGGTTCGCTGACGTACGCGCGCTTCGATATCGACGGTCAGCGTGCCGGGCAACTGCGGCGCGAACTGGTCGACGCCGTGCAGGCGCACGCCAATATTCAGGTCCTCACACAGGCCACTTGCAATGCCTGGTTTACCGACAACTATCTGCCAGTGATTCAGGGCAAGCGTCTGTACAAGGTGCGCGCTACGCAATGCCTGGTGTGCAGTGGCTCGTTCGACCAGCCGGTTATTTTTCGCAACAATGATTTGCCCGGTGTGATGCTGACCAGCGCCGCGCAGCGTCTGATCAGGCTGTACGCAGTCAAGCCCGGCAAGCGCGCGGTGGTGCTGACCGGCAATGATGACGGTTACCTCGCTGCACTGGATTTGCACGATCAGGGTGTCGAAGTGGTCGCGGTCGCCGACATGCGCGCCAATCCGTCGGATCTGGGATTGCAGGTTGCGCTGGAGCAACGCGGCATCGTCTGCCACATGAGCACCACCGTGTATGAAGCGCTGCACGAGAAAGGCATGCGTCACGTAAGCGGGGCCGAGCTGCGCAAGATCACCGGCCAGGGTCAGGTGGCCAACAAGGGTTTGAGTGTCGAGTGCGACCTGCTGTGCATGTCCGGCGGCTACATGCCGGCCTACCAGTTGCTGTGTCAGGCGGGCGGCAAGCTTGCCTATGACGATCGGCAGGCCGAGTTCGCGATCAGCAGCCTGCCGCAGAACCTGCGCATCGCCGGTTCGGTCAACGGTTATCACGCGCTGGATAACGTGCTGACCGATGCGGCGAATGCCACCGCCGGGGTGCTCTCGGCGCTAGGCCTGGAATCGACCGACAAACCGGCCGCACTGCGCAGCGAAGCGCAGGTCAACTTCGCCTGGCCGATGTTTCCGCATCCCGAAGGCAAGGATTTTGTCGATTTCGACGAAGACTTGCAGGTGCGCGATATCGTCAATGCCACCCGCATTGGCTATCGCGACATTCAGTTGGTAAAGCGTTATTCCACTGTCGGGATGGGGCCGTCGCAAGGTCGTCACTCAGCGTTGCCAACCGCACGACTGGTGGCCGCGTCTACCCAGCGCAGCATCAGCGAAACCGGTGTGACCACTGCCCGGCCGCCCTTCGAGGCAGAGAAACTGGCGCACGTCGCGGGACGGGCCTTCGACCCCTACCGCCAGACGCCCATGCACCAACGGCATGTGCAGGCAGGCGCGAAGATGATGCCGGCCGGGATCTGGCAGCGTCCAGCGTTCTATGGCAAGCCATCGCAACGCGATACCTGCATGCAGCAAGAAGCACTGCATGTGCGCAACAAGGTCGGGATTATCGATGTGTCGACACTCGGTGGCCTGGACGTGCGCGGACCCGATGCCGCCGAGCTGCTCAACCGCATGTACACCTTTGCGTTCCTCAAGCAGCCGGTCGGGCGTTCACGCTATGCGCTGATGACCAACGAGCAAGGCGTGGTCATTGACGACGGCGTTTGTGCACGCTTTGCCGACCAGCACTTCTACGTCACCGCCACCACCAGCGGTGTGGATCGCATCTACCAACAGATGCTCAAGTGGAATGCCCAGTGGCGTCTGAACGTGGACATCACCAACGTCACAGCGGCCATTGCTGCGGTCAACGTGGCGGGCCCGGATTCACGCAAGGTACTGGAGCAAGTGTGTACCGACCTTGATCTGTCCGCCGCAGGTTTCCCCTATCTGGGCGTGCGCCTGGGCACTGTTGCCGGTATCAAGGCGCGGCTGTTGCGGGTCGGTTTCGTCGGCGAACTGGGCTACGAGATCCATGTGCCCGCTCGTCACGCGCTCAGGCTCTGGGATGCACTTGTCGAGGCTGGCAAGGCCTTCGACATGCGTCCGTTCGGCGTCGAGACGCAACGTCTGTTACGTCTGGAAAAAGGCCACGTCATCATCAGCCAGGACACCGATGGCATGACCCATCCGGCCGAAATCGACATGGGCTGGGCGGTCAGCCGGAGCAAGCCGTTCTTCGTCGGCCGCCGCTCGGTGGATATCCTCGAAGCCCAGCCGCAGAAACGCAAGCTGGTGGGTTTCACCCTGCCCAAGGCCAGTCCGTTGCCGCTTGAAGGTCATCTGGTGCTCAAAGGCCCGGACATCAGTGGCAACGTGACCTCCTGCGAATACTCGTCAACCCTGGGCATGATTATCGGCATGGCTTATGCCGCGTTCGACCAAAGCACACCCGGCCAGCAGATTCCGATTCGCGTCGAAGACGGCGTGGTGGTTCAGGCGACCGTCGTGAAACTGCCCTTCTTTGATCCTGAAAACCAGCGCCAGGAGCTCTGAACCATGAATAGCCTTATCCAGGACCGCCCGGTCAGAGCCGGCGCGCCCTCACTGTGCACACTGCAAGACCTGACCGATCTGCCGCGCGTGGGGTTTCGCGGTACGCAAAGCGCCGAATACCTGACAGCACGTGGTTTCAGTCTGCCCGACACGCCGAACCGCGCGGTTACTCAGGCCGACGGCAGCCATGTTGCACGTCTTTCGCAGACCGAATACCTGCTGCTCGGCAGCCCGCTTGATAAAGGCCAGCGCATAGCCGATGAGGAAGCCCGTTGGGAACTGGACCATAACGCCAACTACCTGCTGCCTCGCGAAGACAGCCATGCGTGGCTGCAAATGAGCGGCCCGTGCATCCCCGAGGTGATGGCTAAATTGTGCGGCGTGGACCTGCGTCCGTCAGCATTCGCAGTCGGCTCGGTGGCGCAGACCTCGGCAGCGCGAATCAATGTGATCGTGATCAATGTTGGCGCGCAGAGCGAACCCTGTTTTCAGATTCTCTTTGATCGGGCTTCACTGGCTTACTTCAAGGAAGCGATGCTGGATGCCATGACCGAGTTTGGAGGGCGCCTCTCATGAACAACGGGTTACTGCTTCAGTGAATAAAGGCCGTTTCGTGCTCATGAACGACAACAAGTGTCTGTTACCGCCAAGCCGCCTAAAGAATACTGGCATAAAGCCGTTGGACATTTGGTAGACCATAAGAGCGACCCTCGGCTCAACGCCTGGGGTCGCAGACTGCACCCATGCAGCACCCGACACTTGCGGCAGTAACGCGCCCCCCGGAGCTCAAATGAATATCAAACAGAAATTGACGTGGGCGTTCGCAGTCATTGCGTGTTTGCCCATATTAGTCGTCGCCGCCATCGTGATCGTGAATCTGCGTGACAAGGCGACCAGTGATTTCGTGGACAGCAGCGCACGCGAGATTCGCCAGGTCGACAATGCCATGCAACTGTTTTTCGACGGCATTACGCAGAACGTCAATTACATCGCGGCGCACCCGCTGATCGCCGGGGCGAGCGATGATTTCCGCAACTACATGGGCGCAACGCCTCCCCCGCAGTCCGAGAATGACAGGCAGGCGACCGAGCTGTTCGCCAGTATCGCCAAGGCCCATCCGGCCTACTCCTACGTCTCTTACGGGTTGATCAACGGCAGCTACATCATGACGCCGGAAGACCCGAAAATGAGCAACTACGACCCACGTGTTCGCCCGTGGTACAAGACCGCAATGGCCAATGCTGGCAAAACCGTGCGCAGCGACGCCTATTACTGGGCCAACGATGACGCGGTGCTGGTCAGCACCATTCGGGCGATCCCCAATAAACTGGGCAACCCTGGCGGCGTGGTCAACATCGACGTATCACTCAAGCAGCTGACCAACATCGTCAAGCAGATCAAGCTGGGTGACAGCGGCTACCTGATGCTGATGGAAAAGAGCGGCACCGTGCTGGTCGATCCCAAGCAGCCGGAACACAACTTCAAGAAACTGGGTGAACTGGGCGACGGTTTCACCGAGCTGGCCAAAACCGCCAGCGGTCTGGTCGAGGTAACACTCAACGGCGAACGCTACATGGCCAACGTGTACCCGTCCGAGCAACTGGGCTGGAACTTCATCGGTCTGATCAAACAGGACGAAGTGATGGCCTCGGCCACCCGCCTGACCTGGCTGATCGGCGTTATCGCTGCGGTATTGGCGGTGGTCTTTGCGATTGTCGGTGCCAGCTTTGCCAGCGTCATCGTGCGTCCGATCCACAGCGTGTCCAGCGGCCTGGAAGGTATTGCGGGCGGCGAAGGCGACCTGACCCAGAACCTCGCCGTGCGCGGCAAGGATGAAACTGCGCAACTGGCAGGCTGGTTCAACAAGTTCCTTACCGCGATTCGCAACCTGATCCAGCACATCGGCCAGGCTGCCGGGAAGATTCTTGAAGCCTCACACAGCTCCACCCGTGTCTCCAACGACATGGCCGAAGCCGCTGGACGTCAGCGCGAGGCGGTGGACATGGTCTCCACGGCCTTCCATGAAATGGTCGCCACCTCCAACGAAGTCGCCCGCTCCTGCAGCCAGGCCGCCGATTCGGCCGACAGCGGTCAGCAACAGGCGCGTGAAGGTCAGCGGCAGATCGATGATGCGGTGCGCAGCGTGGACCAGCTCAGCGAGGAACTCACCCGCTCGGCCAAGGACATGACGCAACTGGAAAAGGACAGCGCAGGCATTCAGTCGATCCTCAACACCATCCGTTCGATTGCCGAGCAGACCAACCTGCTGGCCCTCAACGCGGCCATCGAAGCAGCCCGCGCAGGCGAACAGGGTCGCGGCTTTGCCGTGGTAGCCGACGAAGTCCGCGCACTGGCCAAACGTACCTCGGACTCGACCGCCGAAATCGACAACCTGCTGGGCAATCTGGCCAAACGCACCGCCTCGGTGGCGCAACAGATGCACGCCAGCCTCGACGTGTCGCAGCAATCGGTGACCAAGATCGGGCAGGCACGCAGCAGCTTCGGGCAGATCCGTGAGTCGGTGGATGTGATTCGCGACATGAACACCCAGATCGCAACCGCCGCCGAAGAGCAGCATCAGGTGGCCGAGGACATCAACCGTCACATTAGCCAGATCCATGGCGACGCCCAGTTGATCGCCGACCTCTCGGACTCCGCCCGTGCGGATTCCAGAAGTCTGGAACTACTGTCCAGCGAACTCGACGGCCTGGTGCGCAAGTTCAAGACCTGATCCTGCACACTCGGAGCGTGAGAAACGATAGGTGTCTGTGTGTCCCCTATCGTGCCCATGCTCCGCGTGGGCATGCCGTTCTGGACGCTCTGCGTCCTTTGCGCAGCAGGTGATCCAACCTCAAGGCTCTGCGCCGCTCCTCTCAAACCATTCAGTCAGAAAATCCAGCATGGTGCGCAAGGTGGCCGACTGGTGATGCCGCGAGGTGTAGATCGCGTGGATGCCCAGCGCCCTTGGCTGGTAGTCGGGCAGCACCGCGATCAGCTTGCCACCTGCAATCAGCGGCGCTGCCGAATGCACCGGTTGCAAGGTGATCCCCGCGCCAGCCACTGCGGCCTCCAGCAACACCACTGAATCATTGGCGCTGAGGTTGCCGCCCACCGGAACGCTGAGCGGCAACTGCTGACGGGTGAACTCCCACAGGCTTTTGCCGAAGTACGAATAGGTCAGGCAGTGGTGTGCAGCCAGTTCCTGCGGACTGGAGGGAGTGCCATGCATGGCGAGGTAGGCTGGAGAGGCACAGACAACCGAATCGCAATGCCCCAGTGGACGGGCAATCACATTGGGGTCCAGCTGATTGGTGATGCGGATCGCCAGATCAATACGCTCGCTGACCAGGTCCACAGCCTCGTTGCCAATAAGCAGATCCACCGAGGTGCCGGGGTAGCGTTGCAGGTAAGCCGTCACCGCAGGGGCCAGAACCGCCAGTGCCAGTGACTGCGAACAGGCAATGCGCAACATGCCGCGGGGCTCATCGACCTGCGTATCGGCAGCCAGCGGCACTGCGTCAGCCAGCTCGACAAGCTGCTGGCAACGCAGCAACGTCACTTGTCCGGGCGCAGTGAGCCCGAGCTTGCGCGTGGTGCGGTGCAACAAGCGCGCTCCCGCCCAGGTTTCCATTTGCGCCAGATAACGGGTAACCATCGCCCGTGACATGTCCAGCGCTTCGGCGGCAGCAATGAGGCTGCCGCGTTCGTTGATGGCCATGAACACCCGCGCCGCCATGATCCGATCCATGATTCATCCGATATAAGCAATCAATAGTTGCCAATACTGAGGCTTTTGTTTCATTTGAAGCAACATAAGATAACCACCTTAGTCCTGTCCGATAAAGGTCGTGCCCCATGCTGCGCAATTCTCTGCTTGCTCTATCGTTCGCTGCGCTATTCCCGCTTGCAGCCCAGGCCGCTGATCCACTGGCGATCGAAGTCTACAACCCGGCCGAAAAAGCCATCTTCCCGGTGTCATCCGAACTGATCACCGGCAAGCATGATGCGGTGCTGATCGATGCGCAGTTTCAGCGTAACGATGCTCAGGCGCTGGTAGAGAAGATCAAGGCCAGCGGCAAAAAACTCACCACCGTGTACATCAGCCACAGCGACCCGGATTACTACTTCGGGCTGGACGTCATCAAAGCCGCTTTCCCCGATGCGAAGATCGTTGCCAGCGCCCCTACCGTGAAAGCGATCAAGGCGTCGATGCAGGGCAAACTTGCCTACTGGGGCCCGATTCTCAAGGACAATGCGCCAGCCAGCCTGGTCCTGCCAGAGGTGCTCAAGGGCGACCATCTGACCCTTGAAGGCCAACCGTTGCAGATCAAAGGCCTTAACGGTCCGGCACCCGAGCGCAGCTACGTATGGATTCCATCGCTCAAGGCGGTGGTCGGCGGCGTTGTGGTGTCCAGCGGCATTCATGTCTGGATTGCTGATACCCAAAGCCCGAAATCGCGTCAGGACTGGCTCGCCACTCTCAAGGGCATTGAGGCGCTGAAGCCGGTCACAGTTATTCCGGGCCATTATCTGGGCGAGGTTCCAGCGGGTACCAAGGCTGTGACGTTCACCGCCGACTACCTGAAGTCCTTTGAACAACAAGCGGCCAAAACCAAGGATTCCAAGGGCCTGATCGATGCCATGCAGAATGCCTGGCCACAACTGGCCGAACCGAGTTCGCTGGAACTGAGTGCCAAGGTCATCAAGGGCGAGATGAAGTGGCCGAACTGATCTGAAACCAGGGAGCTGTTGCCGCATCGCCACAGTTGCGCGCAGCAGTTCCGGGGGATGGTCAGACGCCCCCGTCAATCGCTATGCTGCACCCATGAATGCTCCCGTCAAAATCCGTAACCCCTGCCCGCCCGGCGCTTGCGACTGCGAGCGCGAACGGCTGGATGCGGAAGACGCCGACCTGCGCATCCTCAAGCTGACCCGTGATGCGGAAAACACGCTGCTTGAGCGCCTGAGCCGTGTAGAAAGCCTGAAGGATCTGGAGCACATGCAGCGCAAGATTTTCGAGCAACTGGGTGTGCGCGTCGAAATCGCACCGGGCTTCAACGAAGTACGCACCATGCGCGGCATCAGCATTGTCGTGCAGAAAAAGACCGGCCTGTGCCGCAAGACGCGCAAGTCGGTTGCAAGCGCAATCCGCAGTGCACTTGAGGCACGCCCGCAGATCGCCTATGAACTACTCAACGCCAACGACCTGCTGCGCGACGCGTGAGTCAATACAGAGCCCGAACAGGCCTTTGAAACCATAACGCCCGATCTAAAACGGAGCGGGCGTCATGTGCATTGTCCTGTTGACTGATCAACAGGCCCCCGGCGGAATACCACCCTTGTTGAAGTCCTTCAGGCGTTCCTTTTCTTCTGGCGTCGAGTGCGCAGGCACATCGTTTGCCGGTTCCGGCTTTTTCTCGTCTTTCTGGTCAGTCATGGTCATTCTCTCCGCTCGTGGACACTCAAAATAAGGCCACACGCGAAGCATTCGGTTCCGATTGATTAGCGCGCTGCCACTCGTTCGGCGACATTGCACTCCAGTTGCCTGGCCAGCCCCTGCAAATCGAGCAGGGTTGCGCGCCAACTGCGTTCCTGACTGCCGACGCTGACCAGCGAGCGCACCCGGTCGTTGACCGAGATCCCCTTGCCTGTATTGGCCTGCCAACCCTGCTCGAGCATGGCCGGGTCGAACTGATTGAACGCGTCGATCGCATCGACCCGGCTCACGGCAAAACCAAAGCACAGGCGCTCGCCACGCACGATCAGGACACGGGACGCGTCACCCGGCGTTTGCGCCCCTTCGCCCAGCAGACTGCTCAGGCAGATCAGCGGCACTTGCTCGCCACGCAGATTGAACTGCCCCAACAAGTGTGTCGTCGGTTGCGACAAACCGATCAGCTGTTGCGGCACGCTCATGATCTCGACGATCTGACTCAACGGCGCGACGAAGCGGGTCGGTGCGTCAAACAGCAGACAGGCATGCCGCAGCATGGTCTTGGTCACATCGTGCGAGGCTTGTGCAGGTTTGACGTCGTGCTGGTAAACCTGGGTGTAGCTTTTGACTTCCGGGCGCTGCAACAGCATTGGATGATCCAGCAACAATGCCTGTTGCCCCTCCTCCAGGTTCATAACCCCGGCCAGCAGTTCAGGATGCGGCAGGCCGTAACCCGGTGCCGCCAGAAGACTGCCCGGGTCCTGGCGCTGGATGGCGACCATGCGGTCGTAACCAAACCCGCACACCCGGCCATCCGGTGCCGTCAACAGCAACAACTGCGGCTTGGAAGTCTGGCGTTTATGGTCCAGACCAAGGACTTCAGACAGATTGAGCGCCGGAACCTTGGTGCCACGTACCGACGTCACGCCAAAGCAGCAGTCACTGGCAAAGTCCGACGCGGAAATTTCAGGGTTATCCACCAGTTCGGTCACGACGCTCGCATCGATACAGAAGTTGCGACCGTCACACTCGAACACCAGGTAATGCAGCAAACGATTCTTGGCCGCGAGTGCCTCTTCCTTGAGCACCTGCGCGCTCGGATCAGCAGCAAACAGTACGCCTGGCAAGCTACTCAGAAAACCCAGGTCGAGCTTGTAGATCATCCGCGATTCTTCTGCGCCCAGCAGCAGTGATGGCAGCAACCCGACACTGGTGCCGCCAGGGCCCAAGGGGCTGAATTGAGAGTCGCGGGCCTTGAGAATGTCGCAGACCGCATCAATCGCCAGCCCCAGGTAGCCACCGCCGTACTTGAGAATCGCGACCAGCGGCGTGGGCAACGATGTATCGCCGCCCTCCGCCAACTGGCCCCGCAGGTCCACCAAAGGCACCGGTTTGCCGCGCAAGGTAAACACACCGCGCAACGCACCGCGCGTCAGCGGATGGGGGTACAGGTCGGCAGGCCAGTGCACGGCCTCCATCAGCGCTTCGGCAACCACCGCCAGATAAACGCCATTGATCTGCACGACGCCATAGGCATTCAGGCTGCTCATGCAGGTTGTCCGATGGATACCTTGTCCAGAGTCTGGGTGTAGCCGGTCAGGTTGGCTTTATGCAGCTCCACGATCAGTGTTTCCACTTCCTGCGCCGACAAGCGTTGTTTCTCGGTCGCGGTGTTGATCCCGTCGATTGCCTGAGTGGTCTGCATCACGCCTTCCACGATGTGTTCGAAGGCTTCGCCGGCACTGCGCGAAATCTCGTTGCCCGACTCGATCCGGCTGACTGTTTCGAGGATCAGCTTGTTGATTTCCTTGGTCGCACGCGAGGACTTCTCGGCCAGCTTGCGCACTTCATCGGCCACCACCGAGAAGCCCAGGCCGTGCTCGCCAGCCCTGGCCGCCTCGATAGCGGCGTTGAAGGCCAGCATGTTGGTCTGACTGGCTATCTCGCTGATCACCTGGATGATGTCCTGAATGCCCTCGGCCGACTTGGCGATCATGCCCATCGCATCGGACGCCTTGACCAGAGTCTGCGAACCGGTACTGGCCTGCTCACGCGTCATTCTGGCCAGATCGGTGGCCGTCTGGGTGCTTTGTGCCACGTAGGAAATGGCGTTCATCAATGCTTTAACCGACTCGCCCATGGCGCGGGTCTTGGCTTCTATCGCCTGCTCCATCTCGACCTGACGGGTAATTTCAGTGGCGAATTTCACCACTTTGAACGGCAGCCCGTCATGGTCTAAAATCGGGCTGTACGTCGCCTGAATCCAGATTTTCTGCCCGTACTTGCTGACGCGCATGAAGCGTCCGGAATAGAACTCGCCCTGCCCCAGCCCGTGCCAGAACTCCCGGTATTCAGTGGCACGCACATATTCCTCATCACAGAAAATACGGTGATGCTGGCCCTTGATTTCCTGCAGGCCATAACCCAGCGCTTTCAGGAAGTTGGCGTTGGCCGTAATGATGTTGCCGCTCATGTCGAATTCGATGACGGCCTGGGCGCGGTCGATTGCATTCACCTTGCCGTGGTGCTCGACGCTGGTTTCCTTGGCAACTGTCACGTCGAGCGCGAACTTGACGATCTTGTAAGGTTTGCCCTGCGCGTCAAAGATCGGGTTGTAGGTCGCCTGAATCCAGATTTCCTTACCGTCCTTGCGCTTGCGCTTATACTCATTGGCGTCATATTCGCCACGCCCCAGTTTTTCCCAGAGCTCGCGATACTCCAGACTGCTGACAAACTCCTCAGAGCAGAACATCCGGTGGTGTTCGCCGACAATTTCCTCCAGGTCGTAGCCGAATACCGCAAGGAAGTTGCGGTTGGCATGCAGCACCTTGCCGGTCAGATCGAATTCGATAACCGCCTGAGAACGCTCGATCGCCGTCACCTTGCCCGCGGACTCAGCCTGACGAATGCGGCTCTCGGTCACATCGTTGGCGAACTTCACGATCTTGTAAGGACGACCATCCGGGTCGAATATCGGGTTGTAGGTGGCGCTGATCCACAACTCGCGACCGTTCTTGCCGATGCGCTTGTATTCGCCGGAGTCATACTCGCCACGTTCGAGCTTGGCCCAGAAGGCACGATAGGCCGGACTGTTCAGGTAGTCGTCTTCGCAGAACATGCGATGGTGCTGACCCTGAATCTCGTCCAGACGATAACCCAGGACCTTGAGAAAGTTTTCGTTGGCGGTGAGCACGCGACCGTTAAGGTCGAATTCGATGACACCCTGCGAGCGATCGATAGCCGCAACCTTGCCTTCGTACTCGGCATTGGATTTGCGCTGCGCAGTCACGTCCGTAGCGAACTTCACCACCTTGAACGGATTGCCTTGCTCGTCAAACACCGGGTTATAAGTGGCCTGCAACCAGATCTCGCGCCCGTTCTTGCCCAGGCGCTTGTACTGCCCTTCGTCGAAAGCGCCCTTGCCCAGTTTTTCCCAAAACGTCGCGTATTCGACGCTGGACGCATATTCCGGCGTGCAGAACATACGGTGATGCCGACCCTGGACCTCATCCAGCCGATAACCGACGCAATCCAGAAAATTGGTATTGGCCCGCAGGATATTGCCTTCAAGATCGAACTCGATCATCGCCTGGGAACGGTCAATGGCCGTCAACAGCGAGTGAACATCAAGTTCCAGCCCGGCCCGGTCCCTGTGGGTGCTTTCAATTGTGGTCGACATGTGGAAGTACTCTGCGAGTAGGCATCTGTGGAAGTATTGTTATAAAGCCCCGGTCTGTGCGGGCCCGGTCAAACGCTTCAAACATGAGGCGCGGACTGACTATGGTGCCTGCTGATCAAGCCGGTTAATCGTCTTTCTCAATGCCTTCCATAGCGCAAACTTCAAGGCCGTCAGAGCCAGGTGGAACTATCGAAGTCACTCGGCAAGGAGCCGTTACATAAACATCGGCTTCAGTCAGATTAGCTTTAGCGCTGCCAGACCACTATTTAGCCACTATCAACGCACACACTTCCTGGCCCTACCGTTCACCGGTAAGGATCGCTTCGTAAACCACTTCCGTCCCCTGCTGAAAACCGTTGCGTCATCAGGCGTAAAACCAGATGACGAGAATCACGGCCCCCGTCCATCCCAGGGTGAGCAAGAAAGAAAGCCCTGCAAGGCGCGGGTCCATGGAACTCCTGTTCTAGAAGGCTTGGGTAAGCAGAGCGCTGCATACGTAGGGATATATCGGCTGGATCACAGGTCTATAAACTATTTTCACCACCTTGAAACACTGCCGGCACAGGGGTCTTGCTCTGGATCAACGTCTGATAACCTTGCCGCCGATCACTTCGTAAAAAGACGCTCGTCGCAGAGGCAGCCATGGCCATGATTTTCCCAGCCGAACCACTACGGCCCGAGGATCGTTTCGACGCCTGGCAGGAGGTTGTGAGCTCGACGTATGGCTTGGTCACCAGCCAGCCGCTGACCGAAGCGCCGTTTGACGGCAGGCTGAATGTCAGGGATCAGAGTAGCGTTACCTTCACCCGTATCCAGTCTTCCCCCCTCCATTACCGGCGGTTGCAGCAAGACAGGGAGAGCGATCACTTCCTCCTCACGCTCTCTTTGTGTTCCGTCGCTATCGTCGTGCAGAACGACAGAGAGTCCCGGCAAGGCGCTGGCGATATCGTCCTTTACGATAGCGCACAGCCTTACGCATGCAGTTACCCCGAAGGTGACGATCAGATTGTGCTGGCGGTGCCCCGCAAATTGTTGCTGCAACACATGCCCGCTGCCGAACGACTGGTGTGCCGCACGCTCGATGGCCGTTCGACGCTGGGCCGTGTTGCCGCAACCTTGTTGAATGAAGCCTGGAACACAGAAGGCTTATCGGACCCGCTGAGCGAGCGACTCAATGCATCACTGCTGGACGTACTGTCTACAGCCTTCGACTCGGTGTTCGGCGACACCGATATCCGGCAGCAGTCTCGTCAAATGCAACAACTGCAGCGCATCAAGCAGTTCCTGTTGAATAATCTACCCGACACAGGGCTGACGGCCGAAAGCATTGCTTTGGCGACTCATGTTTCGCCACGCACGCTCAATCGCCTGTTCGCACAGGAAGGCACCACGGCCATTCGCTGGCTCTGGCAGCAAAGGCTCTCGGCGTGCCATGACGCATTGCGCAAAGGCCACGTTCGCCGCGTCAGTGACGCTGCGCTGAATTTCGGCTTCAGCAACCTCTCGCATTTCAGTCGAGCCTTCAAAAACGCTTATGGCATCTCTCCTCAGCAGTTGCTGGGGCCACGATAAGACGATTGGCACCTTCGGCACAGCGATTGACCGTTCAGGCAAAGCACGCCACATCCGGGTCGAGCAGTATCACCGCCATGCCAATGAACGGTGACGAAGGAAAACCTCGATGACTACCCAACCCGATAAAACCCTGCGCCTGATCTTTCCCCAGTGGCAAGGTGGCAACAACGCGCCTTATCATTTTGGCGCACAGCTGCTGGCGTGGCTGGCACCGGACGCGTCAGGGCCCGTCGAGCACGTGGCCGTAACCGAACCGGATGATCAACCACTTGAACTTGAAAACGGCATCATCGCCCGCCATGCGCTGCTGGCCCAGCTTGGCCTTGCACGGCAACTGATCGACCAGCATCAGCCGGATCGTCTGGTGGTTCTGGTGGT
Source organism: Pseudomonas savastanoi (assembly GCF_020917325.1). Lineage (NCBI taxonomy): Bacteria > Pseudomonadati > Pseudomonadota > Gammaproteobacteria > Pseudomonadales > Pseudomonadaceae > Pseudomonas > Pseudomonas savastanoi. The sequence continues at coordinate 2,367,984 of NZ_CP076652.1, read as the reverse complement.
TCTGGGTGGCGACTGCCTGGTCGACCTCGCGCCATTCGCCTACCTGAACGAACGTTATGACGGTGACCTTGCGGTGCTGTGGGTCGACGCTCACCCGGACGTCATGACACCCAGAGACTTCCAGCATGCACACGCGATGGTCATGGGCAATCTGCTGGGCGAAGGTGACAAGGATTTCGTCAATGCCGTGAAACGCCCGATCAAGCCTGCCAATGTGATGTACGCGGGCCTGCAGGAAACCCTTGAGGTCGAAAGCGCATTCATCAAGCGTCTCGGGCTGCGCAGCGCCGATGCACAGGCGCTGGCACACTCCAGCGAGCCGGTGCTGCAGTGGCTTGAGGAAACCGGTGCAAGGCACCTGGCGATCCATCTGGACCTGGACGTGCTGGACCCGGCACTGTTTCGCTCTGTGCTGTTTGCCCAACCCGGTGTCCCTACCAGTAAATTTGAAGGCGTTGCTCAGGGCAAGATGACTATCGAGCAGGTCGTCCGCTTGCTGACAGACGTTGCCAGCGCCGTGGACGTGGTCGGCCTTGGCATTGCCGAGCACCTGCCGTGGGATGCTCTGGCGCTGCAGAACATGCTGACGAAACTGCCGCTGCTTGGCGACCGGCTGCCAAGCCACGGGACTGACTCCTGAACCAGCGAGTAAAATTCAATTTATGCATATTTAAATACCAGATAATTAGTTAATTTAATAATTAACATATAACAAAATAGAATTTCACTGTGGGTTTTTATAGGCATATCGTCATCCTATACCGACCCCTTTCTCCAGGCGGAGGTGCATCCACCTTTCTGAACCGTCCGGAGCAAAAACATGAGCAGACAACGACACCTTAAACTTGGCGCAATGGTCCACGGAGTCGGCCATGGCTGGGGCGAATGGCGCCACCCGCAGGCGCTGGCCAACGCCAGTGTGAATTTCGGCTTTTATCAGCAGCAGACCCAGTTGGCCGAAGCGGCCCGCTTCGATTTTGTGTTCATTGCCGACAGCCTGCACATTCACGAAAAATCCAGCCCGCATTACCTGAATCGTTTCGAACCGTTGACCATTCTCTCCGCACTCGCAGCCACCACCCGGCATATCGGTCTGGTGGCAACGGTGACGGTCAGCTACACCGAACCCTTTCAGGTAGCTCGCCAGTTTGCTTCGCTGGACCACATCAGTGGCGGTCGGGCTGGCTGGAATGTGGTGACTTCCTGGCTCAGTGGCACCGCCGACAACTTCAGCAAGGGCGAACACCCACCGCACGCCGTACGCTACCGTATCGCCAAAGAGCATATCGAGGTGGTCAAGGGCCTGTGGGATTCCTGGGAAGACGACGCCTTCGCCTACGACAAGCAGAAAGGCGAGTTTTTCACGCCCGGCAAACTGCACACGCTGAACCACAAGGGCGAATTCTTCTCGGTGAAAGGCCCGCTCAACATCGCCCGGTCGAAGCAGGGTCAGCCGGTGATTTTTCAGGCAGGCACCTCCGAGGCCGGGCGTAACTTTGCCGCTCAGAACTCCGATGCAATTTTTGTCCACGCCGAGAGTTTCGATGAAGCGCGCGCCTATTATCAGGACCTGAAACAAAGGGCTGGCGGCTTTGGTCGCGACCCTCACGCGCTGTCGATTCTTCCGGGCATTCGCCCGATTGTCGGGCGCGATGAGGCTGAGGTGGAGAGCCGCTATCGCCAGGCCGTGGAGTTGGTGACGATCGAAGACGCCATTGTCGCCCTTGGCCGACCGTTCAATGATCACGATTTCAGCCAGTACCCACTGGACGAACCCTTCCCGGAACTGGGCGATCTGGGCTCCAACAGCCAGAAAGGCGGTTCGGACCGGATCAAGCAACTGGCCAAAGACGAAGGCCTGAGCCTGCGTGAAGTCGCCCTGCGCTTCTCCCTGCCCCGCCGTGACTTTGTCGGCACACCGGAACAGGTCGCCGACGCGATACAAACGTGGTTCGAAGCAGGCGCAGCCGACGGTTTCATCATCAATAGCGTCCTGCCGGACGGCCTGCAGTACTTCTCCGAATGGGTGGTGCCGGTGCTGCAACGACGCGGACTATTTCGCACCGAATACAGCGGCAATACGCTACGTGAAAACCTCGGCCTTGAGGTGCCGGTCAATCGTCATGCGAAGGCTGTCGCCCATCAATCTGACGAGGTGGTGGCATGACTCGACTCGTGATTGCCAGCCAGCTGGATGATGATTTCAATCAGGTGATTCGCGAGCGGCTTGCAGTGACCCACCCTGAAGCCAGGGTCATCGGCGTACCTGCCGGAGTGCCGAGCGATTTGCCCGGCGAGGTCAGCATTCTGCTGGCGTGCCCTATCAACGTGCGTGGTTATGAAGCCCCGGCCTTGCCGCCTCCGGGCTGGCCCTATGGCCTGAAATGGATTCAGGTGGTGTCTTCGGGTATCGACTTCTACCCAGGCTGGCTGTTCAACGGGCCGCCGGTGAGCACCTCGCGGGGCAGCGCGGCAGAAAACATCGCCGAGTTCTCGCTGGCCGCCATTTTTGCCGCAGCCAAACATCTGCCGGATATCTGGGTGCATGACTCGCAATGGAATTTCACCGCACTGACACCGCTCAAGGGCACTACGCTGGGGATTCTCGGCTTTGGTGCCATCGGTCGCAGCCTGGCAAGCAAGGCCCAGGCGCTGGGTATCAACGTGATCGCATTGCGGCAAAGTCCGGCTCCGTTCGAGGTTGACGGTGTCGAGGCTGCACGCGACATTCACGACCTGTTCGCGCGCGCAGACAATCTGGTACTGGCCGCGCCGTTGACACCGGCCACGCGGCACATCGTCAACGCCGAGGTGCTGAACAGTGCCAAACCCGGCCTGCACTTGATCAACATCGCCCGTGGCGGCCTGCTTGACCATGAAGCGCTGCTCAATGCGCTGGATAATGGAAACATCGGCCTGGCCTCGCTGGACGTCACCGAACCCGAGCCCCTGCCGGACGGGCATCCACTGTACTCACACCCTCGCGTGCGCCTGTCACCGCACACCTCGGCGATCTCCAGCAACAGCCGTAACGAAATAGCCGACAGCTTTCTGGCCAACCTTGAGCGTTTTCTCAATGGGCAGGCCTTGCAGAATCAGGCTGATCGCCAGCGCGGCTACTGACACAGATCACACCCATTACGCTGCGTGGAAATACAACTCCTGACACTCAGCGTCACCCTCAAATACCGAGCGTGCCATGCCCAAACCGATAAAACACACACAACCTGGCTACCGCCGTCCGCTGCTGGCAGGTCTGCTCGCGGCGTTGGTGTTATGCATCGCCCTCCCCGTCGAAGCACAGCAAACGTTGCGGATCGGTTACCAGAAGTCTTCCACGCTGATCACCCTGCTGAAAACACGCGGCACGCTGGAAAAAGCCCTTGCGCCACAGGACGTCACCGTCACCTGGCATGAGTTTCCGAGTGGCCTGCCGCTGCTGGAGGCGTTGAACGTCGGCAACGTCGATATCAGCGCGGATGTGGCGGACACCGTACCGATCTTCGCTCAGGCAGCACAGGCCAAGCTGACCTACTTTGCCCAGGAAGCGGCCTCGCCTTCCGCGCAGGCAATCATCGTCCACAAAAACTCGCCCGTGCAGCAGTTATCGGATCTGAAAGGCAAAAAAGTCGCTGTCACCAAGGCAGCGGGCTCTCACTACCTGCTGATTGCTGCGTTGAAAAAGGCCGGTCTGGCATTTTCGGATATTCAGCCCGCCTACCTGTCGCCCGCCGACGGCCGCGCGGCCTTCGAAAACAACAAGGTGGACGCCTGGGTCACCTGGGAACCCTTCCTGACCAGCGCCCAACGGCAATTGCCGACTCGCACCCTGGCTGACGGCAAGGAGCTGTCCAGCTACAAGCGCTATTACCTGACCGGCACCAACTACGCCAAGGACCATCCGCAAGTACTCAGCGTGGTTTACGAGCAGTTGCACAGCGCCGGTATCTGGCTAAAGGCCAACCCGCGAGAAGCCGCGCAGGTACTGAGCCCTTTATGGGGCAATCTGGATATCGAAACGGTCGAAATCGCCAACAGCCACCGCACCTATCAGATACAGCCGGTCACGCATGAGCAACTGGACGAGCAGCAGCATATCGCCGATGCCTTCTTCGCAGCGGGCCTGCTGCCCAAGGCGGTGGATGCGCAGGCTGTGGAGGTATGGAAGCCTTGAGAGAGGGGGCGTATGTGCTCTTACATCAAGCACGCACGCCCCTCGGTCAGCGTGCGAATTCAAGCACGCGGCGGCCTGGGAAACACTCCGCGGGCGGTTTCATAAGCCTGCGCGACACGCAACGCCAGGGCATCCTTGAAGCGCGGCGCGACAATCATCATGGCAACCGGCAGGCCCTCGGCCAGGCCTGCCGGGATTGACGTGGCCGGGTGGCCGGTCAGGTCGAACGGCGCGGTATTGGCGAGCATGTTCAGTGCGCTGTGCACGTACTCTTCAATCGGCGCATCGGCGGCGGTCAGCGTGGTGGCTACAAACGGCATGGTCGGCATCACCAGTACGTCAAAATCCTTGAATGCTTCGTCGTATTGACGGGTGAGTTCCGGCACCAGCATCCGCGCCTTGGCGTAGTAGGCACCGTGCAGGTTTTTCAGGCTGTAATGCCCGGTAAGTGCCACGGCACGCACGCTGCTGGACAATGCGTTGGCATGCTCACGACGCCTGGCACCGAAGTAGCTCATGATCTCGGGGTCGTAATAGCCGTCGACATTCATGCCATAGCCGTTGCCTTGCAGCATCTGGTACGCCGCACCATCGGTGGCGATGACATTCCACATGTCCAGCGCCACACCGCGGTGCCACGGAGCGCTTGCCTCTCCGACCGTCGCACCAAGGCTTTCCAGCTGTGCCACTGCGGCGCGAACCAGCGCGTCGACCTGCGGTTCGGACATGCCGGGAATCGCAAAACCTTCGCGCAGCAGGCCGACTTTCAAGCCGGCAACGCCCTGATCGAGGGTCGCGACACAACTGACCGCTGGCGGGTTTTTCTGCCTTGAATCAAGCCCGTCGGCCCCGGCGATTACGTCGAGCATGACCGCGCAGTCGCGCACGTTATTGGCCATCGGACCGACATGGTCGATGGTCCGCTCGATCGGAAAAGCCCCGGTATAAGGCACAAGGCTGTAGGTCGGCTTGTGCCCGACGATGCCGCTCCAGGCCGACGGCATGCGGATCGAACCGCCTTGGTCGCCGCCGATGGCCATGTCCACTTCCTGCAAGGCGACCAGCACGGCGCTGCCGCTGGAGGAGCCGCCTGCGTTGCGGGTCAGGTCCCACGGGTTTTTTACCGCACCGGTGGCCGAGGTAAAACTGGCTCCGGAGAAACACAAGTCTTCACAGACTGATTTGCCGACCACCGTCGCGCCTGCGGCCAACAAGCGTTTGACCACCGTGGCATCTTCGGACGGCACGTAACCATCAAGGCTCAGCGAGCCGTTGGCCATCGGTACGCCGGCCACTGATACGTTGTCCTTGATGACCACCGTTCTACCCGCCAACGGGCCGCTCGCCGCACCGGCTATGTGCGTCTTCACGTACCAGGCGCCATGCAGGTTTTCGGTCTCTGTCGGTTTGCTGTGCTCGCGCAGCGGCGTGGGCTGCGCAACGTGAGCGGCGTACAACGTATCAATGGCTTCGTAGGAGCCCAGGGTTTCGTCAGCAAGACTCAGGAACGATGCCATCTGGCTGTCTGACAGGTCGTACCCATGATCCTGGGCGGCAATCAGAAAGTCGGCTTTGTCGGGGCGTTTTACGGACATGGTGTTCTCCAGATAACGGTAAGGGCCGCCCGGGATCGGGCAGGCACTGACTGGAGCCGCCTGCGCAGGATGCGCAGGTATGGGCTCGATCCGGAGGACGCCGTTGTCCATGCCGGTCGCCACGCGGTGTTCCATACCTGCCGGTTCAGGGCGTATGGCAAGCGTCCGCGCAGAAGAGGATCAGACCGATGAGGCCCGACACTCGAAGCGAGTCTGCAGCCTGTCAGGAACAGGCTTGTTGAAACAGTTCGTGGGCCTTGACCAGCGCCTCGGCGATTTTCTCCACGGGCTCACGCTTGGCCATTGCCTGATCCCGCAGCGCGTTGTAAGCGTCTATTTCAGACATACCCTTGGTTTCCATCAGGATGATTTTTGCCTGCTGCACGGTACGCATCACCGCCATGCGCCCTTCCAGGCGCTTGACGTGTTTTTCCCGTTCCCGTGTTTTGCGTGCCTGGCTAAGGGTGATGGCCAGCGCCGTCAGCAGGCCGAAAGACCTGACCGGCGAGGGAATCACCGAACAGGCATTGAGCTGCACCAGCGCCTCGACAATGATCGGGTTTTCATAGGCGATCACCGGAATGATCGGCGGCGTCGAGCTGTGCAGCAGCCAGGGCGTGTTGGTCGACAGGCTTTCCGGCGACACCGCCAGCACGATCACGTCAGCCTCACTCTGCAACCGTTCGGGGATCGGCCACTGCACGCGTACCTGGCAACCAATACGCTGCAACTGGGCGATCAGGTTGCGACCGTCTTCATCATCGGGGTGCATCACCAGCACGCTGATGTCGCGCAGGTCCTTGATGCCGCCTGCGCTGTCGTTGCGCAAACGTTTCTTGGCGGCACGCAGGGTCATGGACGCCTCCCGGTCAGGCTGGACCAGCCGTTGAAGTCAGGCGCAACGGCATAAGGATCGGGCTTCAGCGCTTTCTGACTTTCGTAAAGGATGTCGAACTGCCCGTTGCCATTGGCACGGCCGATCCGCGAGTACAGGTAGGTATGGTGATTGTGCTCATCGATGCGCACCCGTCCCTGAGGCGCGTCGTATTCCAGACCGCGCATGGTTTGCAGGACGTCCTCTACCTCCGTGCTGCCTGCGCGGGCTATCGCCTTGGCCAGCAGATGGACCTGAAAATAAGCGGCTTCCCAGCAGCGGTCGGTCACTTGATGCTGGCCAAACATCTCCCGGTATTGCGCGATGCACTGACGATTGAGCGGCGTGTCGATCGACTGGAAGTAAGTGGCTGCCGAAATGTGCCCGGTGCCCAGATGAACACCCATCTGCTGAATGTCGGTTTCGCTGGTGGTGACACTGGCAATCGGCATGACCGCCGGGTCGAAACCGGCGTCGGCGTAGGCCTGGTACAGGTGCGCCATGGTGTCACCGACCACTGTGGAAAAGATGAACGACGGTTTCAGCTCCCGGGCTTTGACCATGAGCCTGGCGAAGTCCTCTGGCCTGGCGTTTTTCAATGGCAAGTAGTACTCGCCCAGCTTGCTGCCACCGCGCTCGTAAAGCAGGTCGCTCATCAGCCGATTGGTTTCATACGGGTAGACGTACTCGGAGCCGATCATCAGCACGCGACTGCCAAAGTGGTCGAACATGTAACTGCCCAATGGCACGGCGTTATGGTTCGGCGTGGCACCGGTGTAAATGATGTTGCGCGAATACTCGAAGCCCTCGTAGTAAACCGGATAGAGCAGCAACGCGTTGTAGCGTTCGACGACGGGCAATACTGCCTTGCGCGCCGCCGAGGTGTAGCAACCGAAGAAAAACCGCAGGTTCTCTTCGCGAATCAGCGATTCAACGTGCATGGCAAACAACGCAGGCGTTGAATCCGGGTTACGGGTAATCAGTTCCAGAGGGCGGCCATTCACGCCTCCTGCCGCGTTGATCTGATGGATTGCAAACTGTGCGCCGCGCATTGTTGAACACTCACCGGCAGCGGTAACGCCGGTATTGGAAAACAGACCTCCTATGCGGATCGACGGGTCAACCATGTCTATGAACCTTGTTCAACGTGAGGTGAGACGCCCGAACCTGGCCGGGAGCCTGAAAGAAGACTGAGCGAATAACCGTGGATTCAACGGTGGCTCTCAGGCGGTTGTGCCTGGGGCTGGCGTGACGGCAGTGTCAGGACCAGTCGTGCGAGGGACCTTCCACACCTGCCGAGAGCGGGCGTGTGGCAAGGGACCCTGCGAGGGTGTTGATCAGGCTTATGCAGGGAGCGGGCCATAGGTGCTGCGTGGGTGTTGATGACTCGTGTGTCTGCTGGCCGGGGCGTTCCCTTGGTAACAGGCATTTGCTGGCAGAAACGGGCGTACATTCGCAGGGGGTCTGTCGCTCAAAACATAGCTTTCGCGAACAAGTTCGCCCCCACAAAAGCTGTGCGAATTTCCCAGAAAAACGTCGGTAGCCTCACGTTTTTGGTGCGCACGAGACCCGCTCGCGCCAAAGCGGCGCATGCCGGTTTGTTCGTGTAATTAATGCAGGGATGCTCTGCCACACGGTTTCAAAACCCGTGCAAACAGCCGTTTCGGAACTTGGCATTGCCCTTGCTATGTTCCCCCTGAGACATCGCGCCAGCTGTCTGCCCTACGCCCCCTTGGCAAGTAGGGAGACACCTCGCGTACGACTGGATCGGACACAGTTTGTCCCGCCAGATTCGGCACAGAAGCCTGACATCCCGCCCATTGATTTGGCCGGGATGTCGGGCTTTTTTTATTCCTGGGAGAAAAGTGAATGCACAACGACAAACGCCGTTTGATCAAGCATGCTCTGTTGCTGGGTGCGATCAGCCTGCTGCCGTTTTCCCTGATCGGTGAGGCGCAGGCGGACGAGACTGTGAAAGTCGGCATCATCCACTCGCTGACCGGCACCATGGCCATCAGTGAGGCCTCGGTGGTCGACGCCGAAAAGCTCGCTATCGAAGAGATCAACGCCAGTGGTGGCGTGATGGGCAAAACCATCGAACCGATCGTTGAAGATGGTGCCAGCGACTGGCCAACCTTTGCCGAGAAAGCCCGCAAGCTGCTGGAAAACGACCACGTCGCGGTCACCTTTGGCGCGTTCACCTCGGCGTCGCGCAAAGCGGTGCTGCCGGTCTTCGAGCGCAACAAGGGCCTGCTCTACTACCCGACCTTCTATGAAGGGCTGGAAAAATCCCCGGCCATTATCTACACCGGTGCCGAGGCCTCGCAGCAGACCCTGGCAGCCGTCACCTGGCTGATGGCCAACAAGGGCAAAAGCGTCTATCTGGTCGGCTCCGACTACATCTGGCCACGCACTACCAACAAGCTGGCACGGGCATCGGTCACCAAACAGGGCGGCTCCATCGTCGGCGAAGATTACCTTCCGCTGGGCGCTATCGAATTTTCCTCGGTGATCAACAAGATCAAGGTGGCCAAGCCGGACATCGTGCTTTCGACCATCGTCGGCGGCTCGAACGTGGCGTTCTACAAACAGCTCAAGGCTGCCGGTATCGACAGCAGCAACCAGACGCTGATGGGCCTTGCGATCACTGAAGAGGAAGTCACCGGCATCGGCGCGGAAAACCTCGTCGGTTTCCTGACCTGCATGAGCTACTTCCAGAGCCTGAAAAACCCGGTCAACGAGAAGTTCGTCCAGGCCTTCAAAACACGCTACGGGCAGCAGCGCGTCGTCGGTGACCCGATGGCTGCGGCGTATACCGCAGTGTACTTGTGGAAAAAGGCCGTCGAGAAAGCAGGCAGTTTCGACGTGCCGAAAGTAATCGCCGCCTCCTCGGAACTGACCCTCGATGCGCCCGAAGGCGAGATCAAGGTGCACAAGGACAACCACCACCTGTGGAAACGTGCACGCATCGGCACGCTCAACGCGCAGGGCCAGGTGGACGTGATCTACGAGTCCGCACCGATCGAGCCCAACCCGTTTCCGAAACTCTGATACCGGGCCGGGCGCGATCTGGTTCGCGCCCGCTTTCGTCAATGTGCAGCAACAGGTAGCGACGGCATGACTCTCGATACGCTGGTAATGCAAGTCTTCAGCGGGTTCTCGCTGTTTTCCGTGCTGGTGCTGATGGCACTCGGGCTGACCATCGTGTTCGGCCTGATGGGCGTGATCAACATGGCGCACGGCGAACTGATGGCGATGGGCTCATACATGACCTACGTCACCTCCGTGGTGTTTCAGCGCTACTTCCCCGAGTTCATGGGCTGGTATTTCATCATCGGCATCGGAATGGCCTTTGTGGTGACCTTCGCCTTCGGTCTACTGCTGGAACGCTGCTTTATCCGCTTCATGTACAACCGGCCACTGGACACATTGCTGGCAACCTGGGGACTGTCGCTGGTGCTGCAGCAACTGTTCCGTCAGGTGTTCGGCCCCAAGGAAGTCAGCGTACCTACCGTGCAATGGCTGCAGGGTGCGTGGAAAATCAGCGAAGGGCTGGAGTTGCCGCTCAACCGCATTTTCATCATCGGCCTGACGTTCGTGATTGCCGCAGCGGTGTTTCTGTTCCTCTACCGCAGCCGCTGGGGCCTGCGCATTCGTGCAGTGACCCAGAACCGCGCGATGGCCGGAGCGGCCGGAATCAACACTGCGCGGGTCGATTCGGTGACGTTTGCGCTGGGCTGCGGCCTGGCGGGTATTGCCGGGAGTTCATTCACCATGCTCGCCTCCACCGGCCCGGTGAGTGGCCAGCAGTATCTGGTGGATACCTTCATCGTGGTGGTGTTCGGCGGCGTCGAAAGCCTGCTCGGCACCTTTCTCTCGGCGTTCGCCATCGGCCAGACGCAGATCTCGCTGGAATACCTCACCACCGGCTCCATGGCCAAGGCGATCACCCTGCTGGTGGTCATCGTGCTGCTGTTTTTCCGCCCCAACGGCCTGTTCGCCACGAAAGTGAGACGTTGAGATGAACAACATGACTGAAAAGCCACTGGCCGGGACGCCGGTCAAAGCAGCCCGACCAGACTGGCTGAGTGGTGGCTGGTTGTCGCTGATCGAGCGTTACAGCCTGATCTGGCTATCGCTGCTGTTGTTGGTGGTACTGCCGCTACTGCTGGGCGATTTCCGTCTGGGGCTGGCGGGCAAATACCTGAGCCTGGCGTTCTGCGCCGTGGGCATGGTGATGATCTGGGGCTACGGCGGCATTCTCAGCCTCGGCCAGGGGATCTTCTTCGGCCTGGGCAGTTACATGATGGCGATGTACCTGAAACTGGAAGCCACTGCCACGGACGAAGCCGCCAGCGCCCTCGCCGCTTTCTACGGCTCGGCGCTGCCGGACTTCATGATCTGGAACAGCGTCGAAGCCCTGCCTTGGTGGTGGAAACCGTTCGAATCGGCCACCTTCACCCTCGCAGCGATCCTTATCCTGCCTGCGCTGCTGGCGTTTCTGTTCAGCTATGCCTATTTCAAGAAGCGCGTCGGTGGCGTGTACTTCTCGATCATTACCCTGTCACTGGCCTCGATCATGTCGATCATGATCATCGGCCAGCAGGGCTACACCGGCGGTGTCAACGGTCTGACCGACTTCAAGACCGCCTTCGGCATGAGCCTGCAAGCCCCTCAGACGCCCTGGATTCTCTACCTGATCACCACGCTGTTGCTGCTGGCCAGTGTGGCAATGTGCGGTTTCATTCTGCGCAGCCGCCTGGGCAAGGTCGTCGTGGCGATCCGTGACCGCGAAGACCGGGTGCGTTTTTCCGGCTACAACACTGCGTTGTTCAAGGCCTTCATCTTTGCCGTGGCGGCCCTTATTTCAGCGCTGGGCGGCGTGATGTTCACCCTGCAGGTTGGTCTGGCGTCGCCATCGCTGGTGGGCATCATTCCGTCCACGGAAATAGTGATCTATGCCGCGCTGGGCGGTCGCCTTTCACTGGTCGGCGCGGTATACGGCACGCTGCTGATCGGTGCAGCCAAGACTTACCTGTCGGAGAACTTCGTCAGCTTCTGGCAATACTTCATCGGCTTTCTGTTCATGGCGGTGGTGCTGTTCCTGCCGACCGGCCTCGCCGGGCTGTTGCAACGCCTGAGCAACAAGGAGGCGCAGTCATGAGCGCAATGTTACTGAGTGTCGAAGACCTGACCGTGTCATTCGATGGCTTCAAGGCGGTCGATAACCTCAACTTCTATGTCGAGGAAAATCAGGTGCATGTGGTGATCGGCCCCAACGGCGCGGGCAAGACCACCCTGCTCGACATGATCTGCGGCAAGACCCGCCCGAGCGCAGGCAGCATCCGCTTCAAGGACCTGCAACTGGCGAACATGATCGAGTACCAGATCACCCGCGCAGGCGTGGGTCGCAAGTTTCAGAACCCGTCGGTGTACGAAGACCTCACCGTGCGTGAAAACCTCGACATTTCCTCACCGGACAAGCGCGGCATCTTCAACTGCCTGTTCGCCGGGAAGAACGCAGCACTGAGCGCCGAAATCGAACAGACCGCCGAGATGATCTTTCTCAAGGACCAACTGGGGCGCAAGGCCGGGCTGTTATCTCACGGGCAGAAGCAGTGGCTGGAGATCGGCATGTTGTTGATGCAGCGTCCTGAACTGCTCCTGCTCGATGAGCCCGTGGCCGGCATGAGCGCTGGCGAGCGGGAGAAAACCGCTGGCCTGCTCAAGCTCATCGCCAAGGGCCGGGCAATGGTCATCATCGAGCACGACATGGAGTTCGTGAAATCGGTGGCCGACAAAGTCACCGTCCTGCATCAGGGCAAAACCCTGGCCTACGGCTCGATGGATCAGGTGCAGAACGATCCTCGCGTCATCGACGTCTACCTGGGGCACTGAACATGCTGAATGTCTCTCACCTCAATGTGTATTACGGCGACAGCCATGTGCTGCGCGACCTTAGCCTGGAGCTTGCACCGAGCGAGTCGCTGGCGATCATGGGCCGTAACGGCATGGGCAAGACCACGCTGCTGAGAAGCCTGGTGGGCATGCTGCCGACCCGCAGCGGCAGCATCACACTGGCCGGGCAGGAACTGACTGGCAGCAAGAGCTACGAGCGGGTCGCAGCCGGGGTCGGTTTCGTACCGCAGGGGCGGATGATCTTCCCCTACCTGAGCGTCGAGGAAAATATCCTCACCGGCATGCAGGGCGCACCCGCTGCGCCGATCCCTGACTACGTCTACGAATACTTTCCGGTGTTGTTCGAAATGCGTCGGCGCAAGGGCGGCAACCTCTCCGGCGGTCAGCAGCAACAGCTGGCCATCGCCCGGGCGCTGGTTTCCAACCCCAAGGTGTTGATCCTCGATGAGCCCACCGAAGGCATCCAGCCCTCGATCATCAAGGACATCGCCAAGGCCCTCAATCTCCTGAAAAAGGAGCGCGGATTTTCGCTGATTGTTTCCGAGCAGGTGCTGTCGTTCGCCATGGCCGTGGCTGACCGCTATCTGATCATCGAGAAAGGCGAATTCGTGCATAGCGAAGTCCGCGAAACCGTCGACCGCGAGCGCATCCTGCGCTACCTGACCATCTGAACAGAGCACAGGAGCCATCGCCATGCTGATACTCGACCGCATTCTGGGCCAGGCCAGCGACCCTGCCCTCGCCGACCGCCTGCATGACCTGAGCCACGCCGGCCAGGTCGAAACCCTGAGCCTGTCCGGCAGTGACATTCAGCGCCATCGCCTGCGCCTGGCCAGTGATCGGGGCACCGACTGCGCCATTCGCCTTGAGCGTCACCAGCAGCTGCGCAACGGCTCGGTACTGATGCTCGACAGTCAACGCGCCATCGTCGTGCAGATGCAGGATCAGGAATACCTCGACCTTTTGCCAAGGGACGCAGCGGCGGCGCTGGAGCTGGGTTATTTCGCCGGCAACATGCATTGGGCGGTGCGCTTTGCCGGTGACATCCTGCAAATACCGCTCAATGGCCCGCAAGCCGATTACCTTGAACGTCTGGCACCCATGCTTGCGGACGGCCGGGTGCGATGCGCATGAACGCCATGAGCAGCCTGCTGCTGGCCCTGCAACAGGCCGACAGCTTCTTTCCCGGTGGCGCGGTGGCATGGTCGTGGGGCCTGGAAACCCTGCTGGCTGACGGGTATCTCGGCAATGGCGAAGTTGTCGCGCCGCGCCGACGACAGCGAACCGTTCGCTTTAACCGCAGTGCCGAGGTGCACGGTTTTGTCGAAGGTCAGTTGCGCCATCGCTGGAACAGTTTTGACCGGGTATTTCTACTTGCTGCATGGCGCACTGCCGATGACCAGCCTGCGTTGATAGCCATGGACGCGCAGATCGAAGCCTTGACCCTCGCCGAGGAACTGCGTCAGGGCTCACGGCGTGTAGGCCAGGCATTGCTGGCCGTGCACGTCGCGTTGGGCACGCAGGATGCGGCGGCTTATCAGCAGCAGGTTCTGGCGGGTCACGCGCAGGGACATTTGCCGGTTGTGCAGGGCTTGCTCTGGAACCGTCTGGGCATGCAGCGCGATCACTGCCAGCTGGCGGCGGCGCACGGCTTGTGTACCGGGCTGGTCAGCGCCGCCGTGCGCCTGGGGGTCATTGGCCATATCGATGGGCAACGGGTACTGACCGATATCCAGCCGCTGATCACCGACCTGCTCGCAATGGAGCCGCCTGCCCCGGACGACGCCTGTGGTTTCACGCCCATGGCCGAAATCGCCGTGATGCGCCACGAAACCCAGGACCTGCGCCTGTTTGCCAATTGAGCCAGCCACCCTACCGGGAGCCCTGTCATGCTGCTGACCCCCACCGAGCTTGAACGACTGACGCTATACACCGCCGCCGAACTGTCACGCAAACGCCGCAGCAAGGGCCTGCGCCTGAATTTTCCGGAAGCCTCGGCCCTGATTGCCGACGAGATTCTTGAAGGCGCACGCGAAGGCCGAAGTGTTGCCGAGCTGATCGGGTTCGGCTCGACCATTCTCAATACCGATGATGTGATGCCAGGCGTCGCCGACCTGCTGCCCGTGCTGCAAGTGGAAGGCACCTTCCCGGACGGCACCAAGCTGGTCACCGTGCACCAGCCCATCAGGCCGGGCAAACTGCCGCTTACGCTCATGCCGACACCTGGCGAGATACTCTCGCCGGACAGCGACATCCAGCTCAATAGCGGCCGACCGACCGCGACCCTGCGCGCGATCAATACGGGTGACAGGCCGGTGCAGATCGGCAGTCACTACCATTTCTTCGAGGTCAACAAGGCGCTGGATTTTCCGCGCGAAACGGCCTTCGGCATGCACCTGGACATTCCCGCAGGCACGGCGGTGCGTTTCGAACCGGGCGAGCTGCGCGAAGTGCAACTGGTGCAGTTCAGCGGTACTGGTGACATTCACGGCTTCAGCGGCCTGACCAATGGCAACCTGCACGACCCGGCCTGCAAACAGACAGCGCTGGAGCGTGCCCGCGCCCAACATTTCAAGGGAGCCTGAAGCATGGCGACGATGACCCGCAAGGAATACGCGGCCATGTACGGCCCCACTACAGGCGATGCAGTGCGCCTGGGCGACACCTCGTTGCTGGCTGAAGTCGAATTCGACTACTCGGTGCCCGGCGACGAGTGCCTGCACGGCGGCGGCAAGACCCTGCGCGACGGCATGGGCCTGATGCCCGGTCATGACAGCGCCGACGGTGCCCTGGACATGTTGATCTGCAACGCGCTGATCATCGACCCGGTGATCGGTATCGTCAAAGGCGACATCGGCATCAAGGACGGCAAGATCGTTGCGATTGGCAAGGCAGGCAATCCGCAGATCATGGACGGCGTACACCCACAACTGATCTGCGGCGTCGCTACTACCGTGCGCGATGCCGAGGGCCTGATCGTTACCCCCGGCGGTATCGACGTGCATGTGCATTTCGACTCGGCGCAACTCTGCGACCACGCGCTGGCGGCGGGCCTGACTACCCTGATCGGCGGTTCGCTGGGACCGATCACGGTCGGCATCGACTGTGGCGGGGAATGGAATGTCGGCAAGATGTTACAGGCAGCCGAAGCTTGGCCGATCAACTTCGGTTTTCTGGGGCGCGGCAATTCCAGCAAGCCTGAATCGCTGCTCGGGCAACTGCGTGGCGGTTGCCTGGGGCTGAAGATCCATGAAGACTGGGGTGCCATGCCTGCGGTGATCGACACCTGCCTGAAGGTCGCCGACGAATACGACTTTCAGGTCCAGTTGCACACTGACACGCTGAATGAATCCGGGTTTCTTGAAGACACACTGGCGGCCATCGGCGACCGCACCATCCACATGTACCACACAGAAGGCGCAGGCGGCGGACACGCCCCGGACATCATCAGTGTGGCGGGTAAAAGCAACTGCATCCCCTCCTCCACCAACCCGACCAACCCTTACACGGTGAACACGTTCGACGAGCACCTGGACATGATCATGGTCTGCCACCACCTCAATCCAGACGTACCGGAAGACGTGGCGTTCGCCGAATCGCGGGTACGGCCACAAACCATCGCCGCTGAAGACATTCTTCACGACACTGGCGCCATTTCGATTCTCGGCTCTGACAGCCAGGGCATGGGGCGCATCAACGAGGTGATCTGCCGCACCTGGCAACTGGCGTCGAAAATGAAAGACCAACGCGGCCGCCTGCCGGAAGAAACCACGGCACTGGGCGACAACGAGCGGATCAAGCGCTACATCGCCAAATACACCATCAACGCTGCGCGGGTGTTCGGCATCGACAGCTACATCGGCTCGCTGGAGCCCGGCAAACTGGCCGATCTGGTGCTGTGGCGACCGGCGTTCTTTGGCATCAAGCCGGAACTGGTGGTCAAGGGCGGCTTTATTGTGCATGGCGTGATGGGCGATTCCGCCGCCTCGCTGTACACCTGCGAGCCATTGGTGATGCGCCCGCAATGGGGGGCGTTTGGCGAGGCGAAGCAGGCGCTGTCGGTCAATTTCGTCAACCGCCTCGCCGTCGAGGCCGACACTGCAACGCGCCTGGGGCTCAAGAAGCAACTGCTGCCCGCGTTCGGCACGCGCACCCTGCGCAAGTCGGACATGTTGCACAACGATGCCTGCCCGGACATCCGCGTCGACCCGCAGACCTTCGACGTGTATGCCGACGGCGAGCGCCTTTACTGCGAACCGGTCAGCGAAGTGCCCCTCGCGCAGCGCTACATGCTGCGCTGAACCTCGACCACACAGGAAACCCGACGATGAGCCTGCCCTTGAATGCACCCGCCACGCACACCGATGTCCAGCCTCACCCCGGCGCTGCCCGAGTCGGAATCGGCGGCCCGGTAGGCTCCGGAAAAACCCGTTTGCTGGAACAACTGATTCCACGTTTTATCGCGCGTGGCATCGAGCTTGCGATCATCACCAATGACCTGGCCACTCGCGAGGATGCCGAGCGCGTGCAGCGCAGTGGCCTTATCGACCCGCAACGGGTGCGCGCAGTGGAAACCGGTGCCTGTCCGCACACCGCCATTCGCGAAGACCCAACCCTCAACCTGCAAATGGCTGACGAGCTGGAAGCACGTTTCGGCAATCTCGACCTGGTGCTGATCGAGTCCGGCGGCGACAACCTGGCCTCGACCTTTTCACTGGACCTGGTGGACTACTGGATCTTCGTCATCGACGTCGCGGGCGGTGACGACATACCGCGCAAACGTGGCCCCGGCGTATTGAGCTGTGACCTGCTGGTGGTCAACAAATATGACCTGGCGCCTTATGTGGGCGTTGATCTGCCACGCATGCGGCGCGAATCGGCGGACGCGCGAAATGGCCGGCCCGTTCTGTTTACCAACTGCGGCACCGGTGAAGGTGTCGACGCGGTGGTTGACGCGATAAGCCGCGCCGTATTGTTCGACCGCCCATGAACGCCCATCAAACGTTACTGCCCGTCCAGGCCAAAACCACGGCGCATATTGCCTTCAGCAAAGCGCCTTCGGGGGCCAGTTATGTGTCACGTCAGGAAGTCGGCTACCCCTTCCACCTGGGGCGCACCCTGACACTGCCACAAGACCCGCCAGGTATGGCGGCGGTCTACCTGCAATCGTGCTCGGGGGGCCTGTTCGCAGGCGAAGCCCTGCACTTGCATCTGCACGCGGGGCCAGGCACACAGGTGCACGTCAGCACGGGCGCGGCGACGGTCGCCCACAGCATGCTTGAACAGCCCGCGCGGCAGAACGTCATCCTGACCGCCGAAACCGGCGCACTGCTGGAATACCTGCCGATGGCGACCATTCTGTTCCCGCAGGCACGCCTGCACAGTGTGGTGAACGTCACGCTGCACCCGAACGCAAGGGTGATGCTTTGCGATGCATTCTGCTTGCACGTCCCGCAAGGCAGCGCAGGATTACCCGGTTCTTATCGCGCCGATCTGCACATACAGTGCCCCGACGGAAAGTTGCTGGCGGGGGATCGGCTGGCGTTGACCGGCGAAGACCTGCAACGGCGTTTGCCAGGCGTCAGCGCTGAGCTACAGGCTTTGGCGACCTTCATGCTGGTAGGACAGGGTTTACCTGTGGAGGATGTGAAACGGGCCTTGCGCGACGCATTACGCGTCGTCCCCGAGAGCTATCTGGGCGTCAGCGCCCTGCCGAACGATTGCGGCGTGTCTGTGCGCATCATGACCGCCGATGCGGTGGCGTTGCGAAACGCCCAGCACTTGGCCTGGGCGTGCGCTCGCCAGCAACTGACCGGCATTGCGCCGCGGGTGCGGCGCAAGTGAAACAGCGCGGGTTTGATCGTGGCACCGAGGCTGATGCAGAGTGATGCAGCCCCGGTCGTCACACTGGCTCAGCGATAACGTTCAAGCCAGTGAGCGTAAGGCGCAGGCAAGGTCCAGGCCGACTTTTCGACACCCAGTTCTTTCGCTGCGAAGTACGCCCAATGCGGGTCGGCCAGATGCGCGCGACCTATCGAAACCAGGTCGAGCTGACCGGATTTAACCGCTTCTTCAGCCAGTTTCGGCTCGCCAAAACCCCAGGCGCTGGTCACCGGAATATCCGCTTCACGGCGCACACGCTCGGCAATCGGCCCCATGAACGCAGGCCCCCACGGAATGTTGGCGTCTGGCGTGCTGAAACCGACGCTGACACTCAACAGATCCAGGCCACCGGCCTTGAAGCGACGCGCCAGTTCGATCGATTCGGTGAGGGTCTGTTCGTCACGACCGTCGTACTCAAGTACGCCAAAGCGTGCTGTCAATGGCAGGTTTTCCGGCCAGACCTCACGTACCGCCGCCAGCGTTTCGAGCAGGAAACGGCTGCGGTTATCGAAGCTGCCGCCGTATTCATCGGTACGCTGGTTGGAATGCTCGGAGAAGAAGCTCTGCCCCAGATAACCGTGGGCAAAGTGCAGTTCGATCCACTCAAAGCCCGCATCACGAGCACGACGGGCGGCATCGACGAAGTTCTGACGAACGCGGGCGATATCTTCCAGGGTCATGGCGCGCGGGACTTTCGGCAGGTTGGCACCGAACGCAATAGCGGAAGGCGCAATAGTGTCCCAACCGCGCGAATCGGAAGCGACAATGTGGTCGTCGCCTTCCCATGGACGATTGGCACTGGCCTTGCGTCCTGCGTGGGCGATCTGGATGCCCGGCACGCAACCTGCGTCCTTGATGGCTTTGACGATCGGCACGAACGCCTGCGCCTGCTCATCGTTCCAGATACCGGTGCAACCGGGGGTGATGCGCCCTTCCGGTGCAACCGCGGTGGCTTCAACCACCAGCAAACCTGCACCGCCACGCGCCATGCTTGCGAGGTGAACGTGGTGCCAGTCATTGACTACCCCGTCGATTGCCGAGTATTGGCACATCGGAGGAATGGCGATTCGGTTACGCAGCGTCACGTCTTTCAGTTTGAAGGGTTCGAACAATGCAGACATTGAAAAGCTCCCGTAGGCCAGATGACTTTTGATTTCAGTTGTTCGATGGTAATCGAACTATGGCAATCAACGGAAGCCTTGATATCATTCGCACCATGCGAACCTTCCAACACCCTGATCCAGAAGACCTCACCCTCGAACGCGTGCTCTACGCCTTGAGCGACCCGGTGCGCATGGAAATTGTGCGCTACCTTGCGGGTGTCGCCGAAGCCACCTGCGGTGAGCTGGACGGTGGCCGGCCGAAATCCAGCATGTCCCACCACTTTCGTGTTTTACGGGATGCCGGGCTTGTGCAGACGCGAAACATCGGCACCACGCATATGAATTCGTTGCGCACGCAGGTGCTGGAGAGCCGCTTTCCGGGGTTGTTGGGGAGTATTCTGGCGCAGCGGTAAAGCAGCAAAGCGCCAGTCCTGTGCTGCCATTTCCTTTACATGAATGCGAAAACGCCCGGTATCAGCCAATTGCCTGATACCGGGCGTTTCTTTGCTGCTGCGAATCTATTTACCGACTCGCTTGTCAGGCCGTCTTAAAGCTTAAATTTCCCCACTTCCTGTTGCAGACTGGTAGCCAGGTTTTTCAGCCCGCCGCTGGTCTTGAGCAGTTCCTGAACCGACATGTTGTTCTGTTCGGCCATTTGCGCAGAACGCTCGACATTACGTGCCACATCCTGGCTGGCTGCGGTTTGCTCACGCAGTGCAAAGGATATCTGGTCGACCACTTGCAGAACCTTGCCCGAGCTGTCGCGAATCTCGATGATGGCCTGACCGGCCGTGCCAGCCATCTCCACACCCTGATTCACTTCCTGAACACCGCTGCGCATGCTCTCGACCGTTTCGCGTACGCCTGCCTGAATTTTCTCGATCATTCCGGCAATTTCCTTGGTGGACTTGCCAGTGTTCTGCGCCAGCAGGCGCACTTCATCGGCAACCACTGCGAAGCCGCGACCTTGCTCACCGGCACGAGCCGCTTCGATCGCCGCGTTAAGCGCCAGCAGGTTGGTCTGGTCGGCAATGCCTTGAATCACGCTGATGATCGATGAAATGTGCTCGGAGTGCTGACCCAGGCCTGCGACCTGTGTTGACGACAGCTGCACGGTCTTGGCAATGCCGTTCATGCTGGACAGCGTATTTTCGATGACCTGCGCACCATCCTTTGACTGCTGACCCGAACGACTGGCGAGTTGATGCGCCTCATCGGCATTTTCGGAAACGTGGTGGATGCTGACGGTAAGCTCTTCAATGGTGGCCGCCATCATCGACGCAGACGTCGACTGTTCCTGAATCGCACCGGAAAGTTGCTCGGATGCACCGGAAATCTGTTGTACGGCAAGTACCAGTTGATTGGCTGCCTGGCTGATCTGTTGAATCATCTCACGCAGGCGGTTTTGCATGCGATCGAACGCTTTCGGCAGTTCGTCGTGGCTGCTGGTGTCGATCACAGTGTCCAGCTTGCCATTGGCAATTGCCGTTGCAGCATCGATGGCCAGTTGCAGGCGTGCTGTAGTGCTGCGCCCCAATGCGGTGGCCAGGATAGCCGAGAGCAGCGCTGCCGCAAGGCCGCCACACATCAGAATCATGATGGCGAAATGCTTTGCGTCCAACATATTCTGGGTTCTTTCCACCAGAAGCTTGTTCTCGGTGGCGCTGATTTCAGCCAATAAAGCACGCATGCTGTCCATCTTGGCCTTATCGGCACCGGAGGTAATGCGATTGTCCAGCTCGTCATCGGACATGTTGCGGGCGGTCAGGTCACGGCGCAGGGCGATGATCGGATGGATATCTTCATCGAGCCAGCGCTTCTGAGTTTCACCCAGCGAGGCCAGGCGACGCTGTTGCTCCGGGTTATCGGCGGTCAGGCGCTTGAGCGAATCGAGCTCTTCGGTAAAGCGCTTTTCACCTGCTACCAGCGGCTCGAGGAACGCATCTTTCGAGGCGATGACGAAGCCTCGCATACCCGTTTCGATGTTAATCAGTTGCTCAAGAGCCAGTTGTGCATCACTGAGTACCTGATAGGTATGGACGTTGCTATTAGTAGCGTCCTCAACCTGCTCGAAGCCTCTGTAGGCACTGAACACCAGCACGGCGATTAGAACGACTATAGCAACGAAACTGAAGTACAGCTTTTGCGAGATGCTGAGCTTGCTGAACATGATGTTAATCCTTAGCCGTGCCTGTCCGTGGCAGGGTGATGAGCGATCTAGTCGACAGAGGTAGTGGAACTATTCTGCGCGAGTGATGTCGTTTCGACATCCGTATTGTCGCCCGTGCTTTCCGTAACTTTAGGGCCCGGCCTTAGACACACTGCATGAATGGCATGCTGCTTTAGTCAACCCTATGATAAGACTGTAGAAAATAATTTAAATGACGACCAACATTCAAATTACCCAGCCATAAATCGCTAACATATTGACGTTAGAAAAACGTCATTAATCTTCTATATAAGTTTGGACATGCGTGGTGCAATGACTCTTGTGCGTCTTTTGAGCGGAGAATATCGGTAAGGTAAGTACACCGTTAGTTCGGAAAAGTCATACTAATCGCTCAACATACGAGCCGCCTTAGCGCTTCCTTCCATTCCAGATACAAGCCCTGCAGATTCCTGCCGGGAACGGGGTCAAAGCGTTCGCGCTGTCTTTCCAGCGCTTGCAGGTCGGCGGCGTTATTCCAGAGGCCGAGGGCTTTGCCCGCCAAGTGTGCGGCACCCAGCGCCGAGACTTCTGGCGACAGGCTGCGGATCACCGGGCATTGCAAAAGATCTGCCAGAAACTGCATGAGCCAGCGATTGCGGGTTGCCCCACCATCCACCCAAAGCTCTTTGAGCGGCGTGCCGATGTCAGCCTGCATCGCATCGAATACATCGCGAATCTGATAACCGATGGACTCCAGCGCAGCACGCATGATGTGGGCGCCGGAAGCCCCCTCCGTCAGGCCGCAGATCAGCCCGCGGGCTTCAGCCTGCCAGTGCGGCGCGCCCAGACCGGACAGCGCCGGTACAAAGTACACGCCGCCATTGTCGGCCAGTTGCGTGGCCTGTTCGCTCAGGGCATCCATGGACTCTCCGGCCACCAGTCGCGCGGCCCATTGCACCGCTGCGCCGGTGTGTACGATGTTGCCTTCCATTGCGTAAGTCGATGCTGCGCCATCATGCCAGGCCAGTGTCGTCGACAGACCGTGGCTGGAGGCGATAGGCCCGGCCATTGGCGTCATCAGCGAAGAGCCGGTGCCCAGGGTCGCCTTGACCAGTCCGGGGGCAAAACCGCCCTGCCCGTAAAGCGCAGCATGCGAATCGCCGATCATCGACAGAATCGGAATACCGGCGTCCAGCCCGCCGACCGCCACGGTATGAGCAAACAGACCGGCACTGGGCTGAATGCTGGCCAGTGCAGCAGCAGGGATCGAAAACAGCTCAAGCAATTGCGGGTCCCAGTCACAGGTCTGCAGGTTGAACAACTGGGTGCGTGCCGCGTTGGAATAGTCAGTCGCGAAAGCTTGGCCTGCGCTGAGTTTCCAGAGCAACCAGCTGTCGATGGTCCCCAGGCAGATTTCCCCTGCTGCCGCGCGAGCGTGACCGTCGTCCAGGTGATCGAGAATCCAGCGCATTTTGCCAGCGGAGAACATCGGGTCGAGGGCCAACCCGGTTTTGCTCAGAATCATGGCTTCGTGACCCTGGGCATGCAGCTCGGTGCACAGCGGCAAGGAACGACGGCATTGCCAACTGATGCAAGGCGACAAGGGTGCCCCGCTCGTCCGGTCCCACGCCACCACCGACTCGCGCTGATTGCTGATGGCCAGTGCGCTGATCGGACGCTGCAGACCAGTCATGCAGTCTGCAATCGCCTCAAGCGTGGCTTGCCAGATCAGCAATGGGTCCTGCTCCGAATAACCGGCTTGCGGGTGGCTGATACTCAAGGGCCGTGAACCACGGGCGACGACTTGCCCCTGTTCGTTGACCAGCACGGCCTTGGCATTGCTGGTGCCTTCATCGATGGCCAGAATCAGCGGGGAGTGTTCATTCATGGTCTGGTTGCTCGACATGCAGAAATGCCCCTAACGCAAACGTGCAGCGGCCGCGACAATGCCGTCCGCATCAATGCCATGCAAGGCACGCGTCGGCTCACGGGCACCGGCTGCTGCGTACTCACCGTCACCGATGCCCAGGCGAATCAGGGTGATGCCCAGCGCGTTCTCGGCGAGCAATTCAGCCACCAGGCTACCGAGCCCACCATTGATGTTATGTTCTTCGACAGTAATCACCCCGCGACTGCCGCTCAAGGCGTTGAGCAGCGCATCACGTTGCAGTGGACGAATCGAAGAAAGGTTGATGACCTGCGCGTCGAGCCCCTGCTCCGCCAACCGCGCCGCAGCGTCTACCGCCTCATGCACCACCGAACCCAGTGCGACGATGGTCAGGTCTGAACCACGGCGCAGAATATCGACTTTTCCGGGTACGAAGCGGTAGCTGGGGTCATGCAGTTCACGCAGCGGCTTGCCATCGAGGCGGACGTACACCGGGCCGTGATAACGCAGGGCGTAATAAATGATCTGCCGGCACTCCAGCGGGTCGGACGGCGCGAAAATCTGTACGTTGCCAAAGCCGCGCATGACCGAGATGTCGTCCAGGCAATGGTGGGTACTCGCCAGCGGCCCATAGCTGGTGCCCGCATTGAGCCCGAACATTTTCACATTGGCCTGGTTGTAGCAGACATCAACCTTGACCTGCTCGCAGGCCCTGGAAATCAGGAACGGCGCAGCGTTGCAGGTGGCAGCGATCTTGCCCCCCAGCGCGAGGCCCGCCGCCACACTGACCAGCGACTGCTCAGCGATGCCGACATTGATTACCCGCTCCGGAAAACGCTGCATGAAGGGGGCGATCTTGGCGGTGGACGTCGAGTCGCTGACCACTGGCACCAGGTCCAGACCTTCGTCGACGGCCGCGATAAACGCGTCCACCATCACGCTGGCAAAATGCTCACTCGACATGATTCAACTCCTCCAGTGCTGCGCTGACTTCATCACCTTTCGGCACCCGGTGGTGCCATTCGGATCGCCCTTCGATGAACGACACGCCCTTGCCTTTGATGGTGTGGGCGATCAGCACCTGAGGCGCGCCTTTGCGCAGTTGCATCTGCTCCAGCGCCGTCACCAGTTGCCCGACATCGTTGCCATCGCATTCGCTGACCGTGAAGCCAAACGCCGCCCATTTCTCATCCAGCGGGTCCAGCGGCATGATCTCTGCCGTGAGGCCCGCCAGTTGCAGCTTGTTCTTGTCGACGATCACAAACAGGTTGTCCAGGCCGTACTTGGCGGCTGCCATTGCCGCCTCCCAGTTCGAGCCTTCCGCCAGTTCGCCGTCGCCGGTCAGCACGTAGATTCGCTTGGTGCTCCCGGACATCTTCGCCGCCAGCGCCAGGCCTACCGCAACCGGCAGACCGTGGCCCAACGCACCGGTATTGAGCTCGATGCCCGGCGTTTTCTGCCGCACCGGGTGGCCCGGCAGACGCGAATTGAAATGCTGATACTCGGGCAGCCACGCTTCGGGGATATAACCGGCCTGGGCCAGACAGCAATACAGACCACCGACGCCATGGCCTTTGCTCTGGATGTAGATATCGCGCGCCGGGTCTTCTATGCGCTCGGGGCTGATGTCGAGAATACGGAAATACAGGGTCGCAAGAATGTCGGTTTCCGAAAGGTCGGCCCCCGTATGCCCTCCCGCAGGCGATCCGGCATTCAGGGTGATGACATTACGCCTGATCAGGCGTGCCTGTTCTTTGATCTGCTGGGCATCGTAGCGGAAGGCATTCATGGAGCGGCTCCTGTAGGGCTGGCCACGCGGCGATTCATTTGTTGTTCTGAAAAACGCTTGAATATTTATTCAGCACTGAAAATATATTTATATTTAGACGCCGATCGCTCAACAGGTCAAGCAGGCGCGCACCTGAAAAATCAAAAAACGTCGGACACATTTTTTGCCGACGACACTTGAAGCAGCTGCGCGAGGCTCTACCTTGAGGCTCACAGGGACATTTGAGGTGTGTTCATAAGAATTGAAGAAAATTAAACCGCTTGACTTTGCTCAGCCAGAGACGGAATCTGAATTAACAGTCAGGCATGCATATATATTCAGGCAGCCAGAACGAACTCCAACAACAATAAATTCGGAGACCCCCATGGACGCCAAAGCCCCTGCTCATCAGGCCGCTGCAAAACCGTCAGGTCGTGCGTGGTTGCTCAAGCTGCTGCCTGACAACATCGGTGGGCCATTGATTGGCCTGGCCCTGCTGCTGGTGGTCTTTTCCTTCAGCTCCGAATTCTTCTTCACCCTGCGCAACGGTCTGAACATCCTTGACCAAGTGACAGTGCTGGGCATTCTCGCCATCGGCATGACGGCGGTGATCGTCATCGGCGGCATCGACCTGTCTGTCGGTTCGGTGCTGGCGTTTTCGATGATGATGCTGGGCTGGCTGTATCAGGACCAAGGCCTGGCGCTGGGCCTGGCGATCCCGGTAGCCATAGCGACCGGCATGCTCGCCGGGCTGGTTTCCGGATTGCTGATTACCTACGCCAGACTGCCCGCCTTTATCGCCACACTGACCATGATGTCGGTCGCCCGAGGTCTGGCAAACATTCTTACCGAAGGTCGGCAGATAGTCGGTTATCCGGAGTGGTTCACCAGCCTGGCCACCGTGCGCCATTTCGGCTTTCTGTCGGCCACAGTCGGGTTGTTTCTGGTCATGCTGGGCGTGGCCTGGGTGTTCCTGCGCTTTCGGGCCGGTGGGCGCAACCTGTACGCCATTGGCGGCAGCCCTGAAGTGGCAAGGCTTTCAGGGATCAAGGTGCGAGCCATCACTTTATGGGTGTACGCCATCAGCGGCGCGCTTGCCGGTATCGCCGCGGTGACGATGGCCGCCCGCCTCGACTCCTCGCAACCCAGCGCCGGGCTGACGCTGGAACTGGACGCCATCGCCGCAGTGGTCATCGGCGGTGCCAGCCTCAGCGGCGGTGTCGGCAGCGTCGGTGGCACGCTGGTCGGTGTACTGATCATCGGCGTGCTGCGCAACGGCCTCAACCTGCTTGGCGTTTCGCCCTTCATTCAACAGGTCGTCATCGGCGTGGTCATCGCCCTTGCCGTGACCATCGATACCTTGCGTCGCCGCTCCAACAGTGCTCACTAAGCGTTGTCGTTTTGTGCTTGACCGATGTTGACATCCCCAACAATAAAATCAGGAGTCACCGCCATGTTCATGACCAAAAAACTGCTGCTCGCCACGGCTCTGGCCGCCGCCACCCTCACCACAGCAGGCTCGACCTGGGCCAAAGAGCTGACCATCGGCCTGGCCGTAGCCAATCTGCAGGCTGACTTCTTCAACCAGATCAAACAGTCGGTCGAAGCCGAAGGCAAAGCCCGCGGGGTGAAGATCATTACCGTCGATGCGCAGGGCAATTCATCGACTCAGGTCAGCCAGATCGAGGACCTGATCACCCGCCAGATTGATGCGTTGATCTACATTCCCGCAGGTGCCACTGCCGCGGGCGTGCCAGTCAAGGCCGCCAAGGCTGCCGGGATTCCGGTAATCGCTGTGGACCGCAATGCGCCTGACGCGCCCGGCGACATGTTTATTGCCAGCGACAGCGTGGCCGGTGCGCGCACGCTTGCCGAATACGTAGGCAAGGTGACTGGCGGCAAAGGCCGCATCGCCATCCTTCAAGGGCAGTTGGGCACAACCCCGGAAAACGATCGGGCGAAAGGTTTCCAGGAAGGCTTGAAAGGCTTTCCCGGACTCAAGGTCGTTGCCGAGCAGCCTGCCGAATGGGCGCAGGACAAGGGCTTTGCAGTCGCTCAGGACCTGTTGCAGCGTGACCCGAACATCAGCGTCTTTTTCGGTCGCGCTGACGCGATGGCCCTCGGTGCTGCACAGGCGGTAAAAGTCGCCAACCTCGGGCAACCGGTGGTCATAGTCGGTTTTGACGGCGACGTGGCAGGCCTCAAGGCGGTGGCAAGCGGCGTGCTGCAAGCGACCATGACCCAGCAGACGCAAAAGATGGGGCGCATGGCCGTTGCCTCCGCACTTGACCTCAAGGCTGGCAAAGCCGTGCCCAAGGAACAACTGCTGGAAACCGTGCTGACTACCAAAGACAACGTCGCGCCTTTCCTGCAACAGCACCCTTGAGCCACGGAGTCCGCCATGCAAGCTGCTCTGGATAACCCGACACTCCATAACCCTGAGGTCACACCTGCAGCAGTGCTGTGCCTGCGTAACATTGGCAAGACTTACGGCCCGGTGCAGGTGCTTTCACAGATCAATGTCGACGTGCGGCCAGGTGAAGTGCTCGCCCTGCTCGGTGAAAACGGCGCAGGCAAATCGACCTTGTCGTCGATTATCGCGGGCCTTGTGCAGCCTGAAGCGGGAGGCTCCATGAGCTGGCTCGGCGAGGATTACGCGCCAGCCTCTCCGGGCGCGGCGCTGGGCGCTGGCATCGGCCTGATTCATCAGGAGATTCGCCTGCTGGCGCAGTTGTCGATTGCCGAAAACATCTTTGTCGGGCGGCTGCCCATGCGCCACGGCAAGGTCGACCGGGACTACATGCAAGCGCAGGCACAGAAGCAGTTGGAACGCCTCGGCCTCGACGTGTCAGCTTCGCGCAAGGTCGAGGGTTTAAGCGTCGCTGCACAGCAACTGGTCGAGATCGCCAAAGCCCTGACCCTGAACGCACGCCTGCTGATTCTCGACGAGCCCACCGCCGCTCTTGGCGGTGAAGAAACCGAGCTGCTGTTTCAACAGGTCGAGCGCCTCAAGGCTGAAGGCGTGTCGTTCATCTATATCAGCCATCGCCTGGAAGAAATCGCGCGAATCGCCGACCGTATTCTGGTACTGCGCGATGGCCGCCAGATTGCGCTCCACGCCACCGCACAGGTGCCGGTGCGCGAACTGGTCGAGCAAATGGTCGGGCGCAGCCTGGAACGTATCTTCCCCGTCCTGCAAGCGCCGCAGGACAAGGTGATGCTGCAGGTCAAGGACCTCGCCTGCCGCGAGTTCGCCTTGCATGGCATCGACTTCAGCGTACGCGCCGGTGAAGTGTTCGGCATCGCTGGAGTGGTTGGTGCAGGCAGAACCGAACTGATTCGGGTGATTGCAGGCGCAGCCAGGGATATTCAGGGCCACATGCAACTGGATGGCGAAACCGTTCAACTGCACTCCCCCTCGCAAGCAATTCAGGCGGGCGTGGTGCTGGTGCCTGAAGACCGCAAGCAACAAGGCGTGGTGGTCGAGCACCGTATCGAAGACAACCTGGTCTATGGCAACACCGACCTGCTGCGAAGCGGCAACTGGGTATCGCCAAAGAGCCTGCACGCGTTTGCCCGAAACGCCATTTCGCGCCTCGGCGTAAAAGGCGCGCCCGAGCAGCGAATCGACAGCCTGTCCGGCGGCAATCAGCAGAAAGTCATCATCGCCAAATGGCTGGCCCGTAACCCCAAGGTGTTCATTCTCGACGAGCCGACCCGAGGCATCGACGTCGGTGCGCGGGCGGCGATCTACGAGGTGATCGCCGAGCTGGCGGCAACCGGCATGGCCGTGATCGTGGTCAGTTCCGACCTCGACGAAGTGCTGGGTTTGTCACACCGGGTCATGGTCATGAGCCGTGGCCGGCAGATGGGCATTCTTGAACGTGGCGAAGCGACACCGGTGTCAGTCATGGAAATGGCCACCGCCTGAGAGCCAACACACTGATTACGTGGAGAATGACATGCAACTTTTTCGTCTGGACGGCCAGGTGGCCTTTGTGACTGGAGCCGGCAGCGGCATTGGCCAGGCCATTGCAGTCGGCCTTGCCGAGGCCGGCGCTGACGTGGCGTGCTTTGACTTGCCAGGCAGCGCGGGCATCGGCGACACCGTAGAACGCATCAACGCACTGGGCCGACGCGCGCTTGCCCTGCAAGGTACTGTCACCGACCGCGCGACGCTGGATGCAGCCATCGCGCGAACTGAGACTGAACTAGGTGCGCTCAACGTGGCCGTCAACTGTGCCGGGATCGCCAACGCACAGGCCGCCGAAGACCTGGAACTGCAACGCTGGCAAACCATGCTGGACATCAACCTCACCGGCATCTTTCTCAGTTGCCAGGCCCAGGCGGCGGTCATGCTGCCACGCGGAAAAGGCGCCATCGTCAATATCGCCTCGATGTCCGGCAGTATCGTCAATCGTGGGTTGCTGCAAGCCCACTACAACGCCTCGAAAGCGGGCGTCATTCACCTCAGCAAAAGCCTGGCGATGGAATGGGCGGACAAGGGTTTACGGGTCAACTGCATCAGCCCCGGATACACCGCCACGCCCATGAATTCACGGCCGGAAGTGGCCGAGCAAGTGAAGATATTCGAACAGACCACGCCCATGGGGCGTATGGCCAGCGTGGACGAGATGGTCGGCCCGGCGGTCTTTCTGGTCAGTCAGGCCTCATCGTTCTGTACCGGCGTCGATCTGCTGGTGGACGGTGGATTTGTCTGCTGGTGAGCCAGTCCTGTCAACTACCGGAGCACGCATATGTATCAACGATTCAGCGGTAAAACCGTGGTCATCACCGGCGCTTGCCGGGGCATCGGTGCAGGCATCGCCGAACGCTTCGCTCAGGAAGGTGCCAATCTGGTGCTGGCCTCCAACGACCTTGAGCGAATGACGTTCACCTCTGAACAACTGGCCAGTGAATACTCGGTCAACAGCCTGGCGCTGGGCATCGACGTTACCGATGAGGCCGACATACAGCGCCTCTACCAGACCGCCCACGAGCGCTTCGGCAGCATCGATGTGTCGGTGCAAAACGCTGGCATCATCACCATCGACCATTGTGAAAGCATGCCCCGCGCAGACTTCGACAAGGTCTTGCAGGTCAACACAACCGGCGTCTGGCTCGGCTGTCGGGAAGCCGCCCGCTACATGGTCAGACAAGGCAGCGGGAGGCTGATCAACACATCCTCAGGCCAGGGTCGTCAGGGCTTCATCTACACTCCACATTACGCTGCGAGCAAAATGGGCGTGATAGGCATCACGCAAAGCCTGGCGCTGGAACTGGCACGGCACAACATCACGGTGAACGCCTTCTGCCCAGGCATCATCGAAAGCGAAATGTGGGACTACAACGACCGCGTCTGGGGTGAAATCCTCGGCACCGAAGAAAAACGCTATGCCAAGGGCGAACTGATGGCCGAGTGGGTCCGCAACATCCCCATGCGTCGCGCTGGCAAACCCTCGGACGTCGCCGGGCTGGTCGCATTCCTGGCCTCGGATGACGCCGCCTACCTGACCGGTCAGGCAATCAATATCGACGGCGGGCTGATCATGTCCTGACCGCTGTGGCAGGCACGACCCGCTGCCAGTTTGGTATCCTCGCCGCCACTTTGGATATCGCTATCATTTTTTGGGGCCTGCATGAGCCAGATCGAAGAACAACGGCTGATGAGCAAGATCGCCAGCCTCTATTATGAAGAAGGACTCAAACAGTCCGAGATTTCCACCCGACTCGACCTGTCCCAATCCTTCATCAGCCGCGCCCTGCGCCGCGCGTTGCAGGAAGGCGTGGTAAAAATCACCGTCATGCGCCCGCAAGGCCTGCACCTGGAGCTGGAAAGCCGCTTGCAGTCCCTGTACGGCATACGCCAGGTGATCGTCGTTGAAGCCACCGAGCCGGACAACGAAGAAAGCATCAAGCAAGCCATCGGCTCGGCCGCCGCGCATTACCTGGAAACCAGCCTCAGCGCTCAGGACCACATCGGTATCTCCTCCTGGAGCAGCACGATCCGCGCGATGGTCAGCCACATGCACCCCCAACCGGGCAAACAAAGTGCCCAGGAAGTCGTGCAACTGCTCGGTGGCGTCGGCAACAAAGGTGCCTTTGAAGCCACCCTGCTCACCCAGCGCCTGGCCACCCTCCTCAACTGCCCCGCGTTCCTGCTGCCGTCGCAGAGCATCGAGCAATCGGTAGAAAGCAAACAGCGCATCGTCGAAATGGAAGAAGTCAAAGAAGTCCTCCAGCGCTTCGACAGCATCACCCTCGCCATCGTGGGTATTGGCGAACTCGAACCGTCACAACTGCTGCGCAACAGCGGCAACTACTACACCGAAGACATGCTGCGCGTGCTCGCTGAACGGGGTGCGGTGGGTGATATCTGCCTGCGGTATTTTGATGCCCAGGGCAAACCGGTGCTGGAAGAGGATGAAGAGTTTGTGGTGTCGATGGGCTTGCCTAAGTTGCGCTCGATCAATCGCGTGCTGGGGTTGGCTGGGGGGGTGAGGAAGGTACAGGCGATCAAGGGTGCGTTGTTGGGGGGGTATCTGGATGTGTTGATTACCGATTTGGTGACTGCGCGGGGGTTGGCGGGTTGAGCCAAAACCCTCCTATCCTGCATGTTATTGTAGGGCTACACGTGTTAGCCCTACACACATCCTGCGGAGCAGTAATAGGCAGACCTTTAAACATCTTTTTCCCTGGCCTGCGTCTTGGGTTCTGTATGAAAAGTCGGCGCCAGCCTCACACTCCGCGCTGCACCGCCAACACTTCCGGCCGATGAGAAAACAGTTGTAGAAACGCCCCGCCCAGCGCGCAGCCCGCCATCACGAAGAAGCACACTGTATAGCCACTGAGGCTGGTCCAGCCGCCGCCCATGGAAATCAGTGTGCCCATGAGTACCGGTGCAATACCGCCGCCGATGAACATCGCCGTGGTGATGATGCCGTTGGCGGTCGACGTTGCAGAGGGTTGTGCAGAGTCGGACGCAACCGCGTAGTAGATGGGCCAGACGGCATTGGCGACCAGGCCGAAAAGCAGTTGCACGGCGATGACGATCAGGATGGTGTTGGCGAAGTAAAAGGCACCAACACTGACCGCCATCCATAGACCGCAAATGATCAGGGTTATGCGCCGACCAATGATGTCCGACAACGAAGGCCAGATCAGTTGCCCGAGGATACCCGTCAGCGTAAACACGACGCTCATTCCTGCCGATTCGGCCAACGACAGGTTGAGGATGTTGTACAGATAGGCTGGCAGGACAATGTTGACGCCCATGTAAACCACTTGCGTGAGCATGGTGTTACCGGCTGTCAGGGCGATATTGCGGTTACTCAGCGTGGCCTTCACTGACTTCCAGACCTGGCCTTTGACGTTGGTCGACGGCGTGCTGTCCGGCGGGGTCATGCCTTTGGCGGCAATGTCCACATACAGTTTGGTGATGCGCTCGGCCGTCGAGTAGCGCGCCCAGAAGATCATCAGCGGCAGAGCCACCACGAAGGCGAAGAAGAATACATAACGCCAGTTTTCCTCACCGAAGGTGCTGATCACGAAGCTGGCGACAATGCCACTGAGCATCGCGCCGATGGGGTAACCGGTGTGGTGTGCGCCCAGAGCAAAACCGCGGCGCTCCACCGGCCACCATTCAGCCGTGTTACTGACCCCGACCGGTTCGCCCCAGCCAGCCCCCAGGTTCACACCCACCCGCAAGGCAATAAAACTCGCAAGGCTGCCACTCAACGCCTTGAAGCCTGAGAGAAAGGACAATGCGGTGTAGCCCAGTACCAATGGCACCTGAAAGCGTGCCCGCTTCCAGCCACCGCCGTAACGATCACTCCAGATGGAGCCTGGAATATCGAGAACGGCCAAAGCCAGCATGACGACGGTGGCCACCGTACCCCACTGGTCCGCAGACAATTCGAAATGTTTGGAAATCGTCGGCCCCAGGCGCAATACAATCTCGCGGTCATAGGCATTCAGAATCCAGATCATCCAGCAGACCAACAACGACACCCACGAAAACCGGTGAATCTTGCCCAGCGATGCATTCTTGTTATTTGGCATGGGAACTCTCCAGGCGTGCCAGGCACGCCCAAGCGAGAAAGGGTCAGTCGTCCTTAACGTTCAGGTTGAGTCTGTTGACGGGTTAACTGGCAAAGCGCCGTTCAGCGATGCCTTGCACGCCCAGCCCGGTGATCGCAAACAAGGCACCGCGTTGCTGGCCATCTTCCGGAAAGCGTGGCAACGGCGGCCTGGCCATGGAGGTGACATACAGCGTGTCCAGGTTCGGTCCGCCGAAGGTCAGGCTCGTCACTTTCTTCACGGGCATGTCAATGATGCGATCCACCTGCCCGTCCGGGGTGTAGCGCACCAGTTTTCCGGCGTAGACCAGCGCTTGCCACAGGCAACCTTCGGCATCGACGGTGCAGCCATCCGCCGCGCCTCCTGCTGAGGTGTCGACCTTGGCGAAGGTTCGTCTGTTGGCAACTGCGCCGCTGGCGTTGTCGTAGTCATAGGCCCAGATATCCCCGGACCAGGTATCGGCGAAATAAAAGGTTTCACCGCCCGGGCTCCAGCAAGGGCCGTTGGACACGATAATGCCCTCATCCAGCGTGTGCAGGCTCAGGTCCGGGTCGAGGCGATACAGCTTCGCGCTGGCCTGATCCTCCCGAGTGTCCATCGAACCCACGATGAACCGGCCGTGCCGATCCACTTTGCCATCGTTGAGCCGATTGTCGGGCAGCCCCGGTTCCGGGTCGACTATCAGCTCGAGATCACCGGTAGGCAGATCAAGGTTGTAAATACCCGTCTGCAACGCAACGAGCGCCGCGTCGCCATTCCTGCGCAAGGCCATGGAACCGATTTTCTGGCCGACATCCCAGGCTCGCAACTCGCGCCCGTCATCCGTACAGCGCAGAACACGACCGTCGAAACTGTCGATCCAGTACAGACGCTGTTGCTCGACATCCCAGACCGGGCCTTCGCCCAGCGTGGTCTTCACGTCGACAACGATTTCGATACGCATTTTTCACCTCTGTCTTGTTGTTATTGAGATGACACGTTTTGCGAGACTAGAAATTAACCTTGTCCTGCCCCTTCAGGTCGAGCATTTCGCGGGCTTCATCAGGCGTCGCCACCTGCCCGCCCAGCGCTTCGATCACTGTGCGAATACGCTTGACCTGATCGGCATTGGACGCCGCCAGCTTGCCCGGTCCGTCCCACAGCGAATCTTCAAGACCGACCCGCACATGACTGCCCATCGACAGGCCCATGGTGCCCAGCGGAATCTGATTGCGACCGGCACCCAGAATCGACCATTGATAGGCGTCACCAAACAGACGGTCGGCCGTGCGACGCATATGCGCCAGGTCCTCGGGGTGCCCGCCGATACCACCACGCAAACCAAACACCGACTGAATGAAAATCGGCGCCTTGAGCAGCCCGCGCTGCAGAAAATGCGCGGCGGTATACAGGTGGCCGATGTCATAGCATTCGATTTCAAAGCGCGTGCGGTTCTCGGCACAGGTATTGAGGATGTGCGCGATGTCGCGGAAGGTGTTACGGAAGATCCGGTCATCACTCTCGGCCAGGTACGGCCGTTCCCAGTCGTGCTTGAATTCGCTGTAGCGATCGAGCATTTCGTACAGCCCGAAGTTCATTGATCCCATGTTCAACGAGGCGAGTTCCGGCTTGAGTTGCGCCACAGGTTGCAAGCGCTCTTCAACGCCCATGGTCGGCGCACCGCCGGTGGTGATATTGATCACCACATCGCTCCTGGCCTTGATGTGCGGCAGGAATTGCCGAAACAGATCGACATCCTGACTGGGCCGCCCGTCAACCGGGTCGCGGGCATGCAAGTGGACGATAGAGGCCCCCGCCTCGGCGGCACCGACGGCTGCATCGGCGATTTCCTGCGGTGTGATCGGCAAATGAGGCGACATCGAGGGCGTATGAATGGCCCCCGTGACGGCACAGGTAATAATGATCGGACGTTTCTTGGGCATGAGCATTCTCCGTTCTTGTTCTTGGCGAGGAAGTCTGGTGTGGAACACGACTCGGACGCTGTCCGGTCCTATCGAGCCTGATACTCAGAGGTATTCGACGTTGCCATCCACACTGATGGCCTGGCCCGTGACATTGCGTGCGGCGGGCGAGCACAAGAAAAGCGCCATCGCGGCAACGTCCTCAGCGGTGACCATGCGCTTGAGCGAAATCTTTTTCAGGTACTCCTCGCGCATCTCCTCCTCAGGCACATTCATCTGTTGCGCACGCGCACGAATCACACCGTCCATACGCGGGCCTTCGACGATGCCGGGCAGCAAGGCATTGACGCGGATATCGCTCTCACCCAATTCGGACGCCAGCGACTTCATCAGGCCGACAATCGCCCATTTGGTCGCCGCGTACGGTGTACGCCAGGCGTAGCCCAGACGACCGGCGACAGACGCGATATGGATCAGATGAGCGTTGGGCGACGCCTTGAGCAGCGGCACAGCGTGATGAGCAAAGCGGTATTGCCCGGTGAGATTGATGTCGATGGTGCGCTGCCACTCCTCTTCGCTAATGGCATCAATGCCTGCCGTAGGGCCGGCGATCCCGGCGTTGTTGATCAGCACATCAAGACCGCCGAACTGTTCGCGCTGCACCCTGAACACCGCTTCGATCTGCACCGGATCAGCAACGTCTGCGCGCGTGGCAACGCTGCCTGGATGGCGATCAAGGAATGCCGCAATGGCCGCCTCGCTGACATCACACACATGTACCTTTGCCCCGGCTTCCATATAAGCCGCCGCCAACACCTCACCGATCCCGGCGGCACCACCGGAAATCAGCACGCGCAGCCCTGTGTAGGGAACCAGCCGATTGAGAACACTCATGCTTTTTTCACTCCCGAGACCCGCGACCTGGAGCGGTCGCTCTTTGCGATCAGGCGCGTCAGAGAATCAGCCGCCTGCATGATGTCGTCAGTGACCGCTGCACGAGCGGCCGCCCCATCACGCGCCGCCAGCGCCTCGACGATACGGTTGTGTGCCTCCATCGAACGCTGAAGGTGCGCCCTGTCAGGCGCGACAAGTGCGAAACACGGACCTATGTGCAGCCAGAAATTCTCCACTGCCGCAACGATCAACTCAGCCTTGGCGACCGCATAAATGCGTCGGTGAAAGGCAAAGTTGGTCCACAGGTATAGGGCCACATCAACGCTGTCTGCAGCCTTCTGCATCTGCTCGCAGAGCTGGCTGATGTCTGCGAGATCGGCGTCGTTGATCAGAATGACCGCTTTCTCGGCCAGCAGACCTTCCAGCGCGACCCTGGCATCACGAATTTCACGCAGCCGCTCCGGGGTCATCATGGGCACGCGAAGACGAGCGGTTTCGGTGACTTCGAAGGCGTTCTCTGCACTGAGACGATTCAATGCTTCGCGCACCGGCATCGGGCTGGAGCCCAGCGCCTCGGCAAGACCACGGATGGTCAGCTTCTGACCCGGCTGAAAGCGCCCGCTCATCAGCGCTTCACGGATCTGTCGGTAAACCTGATCCTGGAGGGTATCGCGGGAAACCTGCCGCATGGCGGGCAGGAGGATCGGACGGTCTGTCATGGGGAGTGACTCATATTGGCGTTCTTATGGGGCTAATATGTGATCACAAATAACATATGTCAAATTTTTTCAGGGGGGGACGACGGGATGAGCCCACGCCTCGGCCTCAGGTGACTCCGGGTTACTTTCATAGGGCCATTGCGCAGCAGTTCAGTCATCGCACAGACATTGCCGCGACCCCGCCCTTCAAAATTCCAGTCGTGTCTCTCTGGAAGGACCATGTCCAAAATAAGCGGTATAGCACTTGCTGAAATGGCTCGGAGAGACGAATCCGCAGGCCACTGCGACCTGAACAATGGTCAGCCTGGAATGCTGCGGTAACCGACGAACCTCAGTCACTTGAAATTTCGAGGTGGTAAGAGGAATTGCCGCGCCGAGTAAGACCGGGCATCAAGCTGGCCATTCAGCGGACAAGGGAAAGAGCACATATACGACTGCGGCGTTAGACGCCTCCTAACAATCCTGATGAGGCCCCATAGGATGAAATCATTTCACCACTAATGGGATCAAATCGCCTTTGTAACGACGCACGTTCAGTGCTGCATGATGACGAACGCTTATACAGCCCGCTGGTACCATAAATATCCGTCCCGTCTCATTAAAGTGACCATCTTCGATAAGCGATCTAAGCGTTTTTTCATCAATACCTTCAAATGACTTGTTGTCGGATTTGAGTGTGAAGCTAAACAGACCTTTCTTCGGGCCTCTCTGAAATTTATAGGGGTGGCAGACCAAGCCAGCCTCGTTGATGCCAATCACATCCTCAATGACTTCAAGCATTTTTAGCTCCTTGCGACCCTATACCGGTGATCTCTATCGCTCAAACCCAACCAATTCGCCAAAAAAACGACACTCTTTACGCTTTTTAATCAGGAACCCATAACGAACACGCTGAAGCAGCCTGTGCGACCAACCAATCATGCTCACGCTTGGCATAAGGTCGAGGCATTCCGGCTGAGACTCTAAGCAAGAAATTATAGGAGCCCCGCAGCTCGTTTTCTGTCGGAGTCGCCGCGCCCAGCTTTGTATTCGTTTTCAGCCCCTTGATGCTTCCCTGTAGGGCGATCTCCTGCTGCATGCCATCCGCGCTACTCTCCAGAATGTTTACTGTGATGTAAGCGGCATTTGAGCAGCGATCCATTTTTTCCCACTGTTTCATTTGGGCTTCGGTAGCCATGGAAACTGATGACACGGAGAGCATCAAGCATCCCATTAGATAACGCATAACTGCATCCTTTCGAAAATAACGTCCGCCGTGATACCTCATCCCAAGCAAATTTTCCAGTACCGGGCACGGAGGTAGACGCACTCAGGAGAAACACTATGGCGAACGTTCAGGCCACCGACGCTTAACTCCGCCTGATCGGGCATACCTTGGGTCTGAAGCCCGACAGCCAATCCGCCGGGAAATCAGCCAAAATCACTTCCCGAGCAGTCCGGGGTTTGATGATGCAAATAATCTGGATGTGGTGGTAGCAAGAGCAGCGAACGCGGCAAGCACAAATAACGTATGACTCGCTACAGGTGCCACGACATAAACCGCTTTAACAGCGCTGAGCGGTGCCATGCCAAAGCAAGCCAAAAGACGCCATTAAAATTAACTAAATGCAGAAAAAAGTACGACGAAGGTTTCTGACTCCCCACCCTCGCCTATTACGCTGAAGGCTACGAAGCGTGAGATCAGGACGCTTTGAAAGCCTTCAGATCCATCTTGGCTTTAACCATGAGGTCTGGAGTCATAGGCCTCCCCTGATTATCTAAAAGCACTGGGGTGCATGCACAGCGACAGCGCACACGGTTATCCCCCTCTGCCCACCAATCAAGCATCTCCTGCCCAGAGAAGAGCTCACCATGCCTTTCAACATGATGTTCTCTGCTGGTGGGTGTCAGAGCCGACAGGTGCATGAATTTCACAGGTATGCCGAGACGCGCTGAATCAGAGATGTCGTTCTGTAGCTTGCGAATCCGCATTTCATGGAGTTCTGAATCAGAAATTCTACCGACCAAGATTGCGCTCCTCGTTAAGACCCTCATAAAGTTAATAGACCACTTAATCAACTCACGCCACCTTTATGAATTCGATATGAGCCAGCGCCACCAAATACGGATAGGCGACTGCATCGACATAATGCTCACGCTGCCAAATGAAAGCG
The DNA here is from genome assembly GCF_020917325.1 of Pseudomonas savastanoi. Taxonomy (NCBI): domain Bacteria; kingdom Pseudomonadati; phylum Pseudomonadota; class Gammaproteobacteria; order Pseudomonadales; family Pseudomonadaceae; genus Pseudomonas; species Pseudomonas savastanoi. Next base: position 2,328,885 of record NZ_CP076652.1, on the reverse strand, counting down.
TGCATGCACCGGATGAACGACTTTGCTTGGAAAAAGGCAACGGTGCGCGGCGAAACTTTGGCCGGAGGAAAACTTTCGCCCCGCTCTCCCAGGCTATCTGTCCATCAGGATTCACGACTTGGGGCACCTTCGGTCGTCGCGGGCGTCACGCAGGAAGATCGCAAGGCACTTGCTTGGGCATAAGAACGGCAGCATCACCAGCCCTTAATCGGGCGCTGAACCAGGGCATCTGATTGAAGCCGCGAACATGGTGTCAGCCACCGACTCACGCGGACCGGTTCTGACGATTTTGAAGAGGAGGCAGGCATGAAAAAAGAGTCACGCAAAAGTCACGCGCATGAAAAAGGCCAATGCTGCGAACATTGGCCTAAGTCATTGAAAAATATGGTCGGGACGGAGTGATTCGAACACTCGACCCCTAGCACCCCATGCTAGTGCGCTACCGGACTGCGCTACGCCCCGACTAGGCGTGTATCTGTTTTTCAACCTGCGAAAACGTTGAGAAATATACCCTAAGCGTTTGAATTTTGGAAGTATCCTGGATGCTCAATTACGCTTTGAGCATAACCAGTACGTCTTCCAGCTCGGCAATCATCTGCCGGATCATCTGCTTGTACTGCTGGGTATCGTCCTTCGGTTCCCCGGTGGTAAGACGAAGTCGGGCACCACCAATGGTGAAGCCCTGATCGTAGAGCAAGCCGCGGATCTGGCGGATCATCAGCACGTCCTGGCGCTGATAATACCGGCGGTTTCCGCGTCGCTTGACGGGGTTGAGTTGAGGAAACTCCTGCTCCCAATAACGCAAAACGTGCGGTTTTACCGCGCAGAGCTCGCTGACCTCACCGATGGTGAAGTAGCGTTTGCCGGGGATCGGCGGTAGCTCATCGTTATGACTTGGTTCCAGCATATGCCTCAACTCGGGCCTTCAGCTTCTGCCCTGGACGAAAGGTGACCACACGGCGCGCCGTAATCGGAATTTCTTCACCGGTCTTGGGATTTCTCCCAGGCCGTTGGCGCTTGTCTCGAAGGTCGAAGTTGCCAAAACCTGACAACTTCACCTGCTCGTTATCTTCCAGAGCGTGCCTGATTTCTTCAAAAAACAGTTCGACCAGTTCCTTGGCTTCCCGTTTATTCAGGCCCAGCTCTTCGTACAGACGTTCGGCCATCTCAGCTTTCGTCAGAGCCCCCATACGCTACTTCCTTAACGTGGCGTTTAACCTCTCCTCAAGCGAGGTGAGGATAGCAAGTGTCGTTGCGTTTACCTCATCGTCATTAAGAGTGCGCGATGGATGCTGCCAGGTCAAGCCGACTGCAAGGCTTTTTCTATGTGGATCAATGCCTTTACCCTGGTAAACATCAAATAACCTGAGGTCTGTGAGCCACTCGCCTGCATTTTCACGAATAACGTCCAGAACCGCACTGGCCGAAACGTCGCGATCAGCCAGCAAGGCCAGGTCGCGACGCACTTCCGGGAAGCGCGAAAGCTCGTGGAATTTCGGCAGACGGCCTGTCGATACTTCAGCCAGAACCAGCTCGAAAACAAAGACCGGACGATCCAGGCCCAGGGTTTTCGACAGTTCCGGGTGAATGGCACCCAGGAAGCCGACTTCGCGACCATCACGCTCGATGCGAGCTGTCTGGCCTGGGTGCAAGGCGGGATGCTGGCCCGGTTTGAAGGTGAACTCACCCAGCGCACCGGCAAACCCCAGAACCGCTTCGACGTCAGCCTTGACGTCGAAGAAGTCGACCGCATCACGGCCTTGCGCCCAACCTTCCGGCAGACGGCTGCCGCATACCACACCCGCCAGCATCGGCTCTTGCTTCAAGCCGTCAAGCTGACCGACGAAACGCAGACCGCTTTCGAACATGCGTACGCGGTCCTGCTGGCGGTTAAGGTTGTGCTGCAGCGCTTTGACCAGACCCGGCCACAACGAGGCGCGCATGGCGGCCATGTCATTGGAAATCGGGTTGGCCAGCAACAGTGGCTTGGCGCCCGGCGAGAACAGTTCGAACCATTTCGGGTCGATGAAGCTGTAGGTAATCGCTTCCTGATAACCGCGGGCAACCAGCAGGCGACGCAGCTCGGGCAGATCGCCCTTGGCTTCGGCCTTGGCCTGAGGAGCAAGACGGGCTTGCGGGTAGCGGACCGGCAGACGGTTGTAGCCGTACAGACGTGCCAGCTCTTCGATCAGATCGACTTCAAGGCTGATGTCGAAGCGATGACTTGGCACTTCTACACGCCACTGGCCGTCGGCTTCGGCAGCCACAGCAAGGCCCAGACCTGTCAGCAGACGCTCGATTTCGGCGTTTTCAATGACCAGACCGAGCATCTGCTCGACGCGACTGGCGCGCAACGTAACCGGAGCAATCGATGGCAAATGCTGTTCGCTGACCACTTCTGTTATCGGACCAGCCTCACCACCGGTGATTTCCAGCAGCAGGCCGGTCGCCCGCTCCATGGCTTCACGGGCCAGTTGCCAGTCAACACCACGCTCGTAACGGTGCGAGGCATCGGTGTGCAGACCGTAGGAACGCGCCTTGCCAGCCACCGAGATGGTGTCGAAGAAAGCACTTTCCAGGAAGATGTCGCGAGTACCGGCAGTTACGCCGCTGTGCTCGCCACCCATGACACCGGCAATTGCCAGAGCACGCTGGTGGTCGGCAATGACCAGGGTGTCGGCACGCAGGCTGACTTCCTGACCATCGAGCAGAACGAGCTTCTCGCCCTCCTCCGCCATGCGCACACGAATGCCACCGTTGATTTCGGCCAGATCGAAAGCATGCAGAGGCTGCCCCAGCTCGAGCATCACGTAGTTGGTAATATCGACAGCGGCATCGATGCTGCGCACGTCGGAACGACGCAGACGCTCGACCATCCATAACGGAGTAGGACGCGACAAGTCAACGTTGCGAATAACGCGGCCCAGGTAACGTGGGCAAGCTGCTGGAGCCAGAACTTCAACCGGGCGCACTTCATCGTGCACGGCAGCGACAGCAGCGATCTGCGGACGCGTCACGTCAGCGGCGTACAGCGCACCGACTTCACGCGCCAGACCGGCCACCGACAGGCAGTCGCCGCGGTTCGGGGTCAGGTCGACCTCGATGCTGGCGTCGTCCAGGTTCAGGTAGACGCGAATGTCCTCACCGACCGGCGCATCGGCGGCCAGCTCCATCAGGCCATCATTGCCCTCGCCGGCCTGCAACTCGGCAGCCGAACACAGCATGCCGTTGGACTCGACGCCACGCAGCTTGGCTTTCTTGATCTTGAAATCGCCCGGCAGCTCGGCACCGATCATGGCGAACGGAATTTTCAGACCGGGGCGCACGTTCGGCGCGCCACACACAACCTGAAAGGTTTCGCTGCCATTGCTGACCTGGCACACGCGCAGCTTGTCGGCATCGGGGTGTCGTTCGGTGCTCAGCACCTCGCCCACGACCACTCCACTGAAAACGCCGGCGGCCAGCGTGACGCTGTCAACCTCAAGACCGGCCATCGACAGACGAGCAACCAGCTCGTCGCGGGAAACCTGCGGGCTTACCCAGCCACGCAGCCATTGTTCACTGAATTTCATCCTGCTCTCCTGAAAGGTTCGTTACGACTTAGCGAAATTGCGCGAGGAACCGCAAATCGTTGTCGAAGAACAGGCGCAAATCATTGACGCCGTAACGCAGCATGGCCAGACGCTCTACGCCCATGCCAAACGCGAAGCCCTGAAACTCTTCAGGGTCGATACCCGACATGCGCAGCACGTTCGGGTGGACCATGCCGCAGCCCATGACTTCAAGCCAGCCAGTCTGCTTGCAGACACGGCAGCCCTTGCCACTGCACATCACGCATTCCATATCCACTTCTGCCGACGGCTCGGTGAACGGGAAATACGAAGGACGGAAGCGCACGGCCAGTTCTTTCTCGAAGAACACCCGCAGGAATTCTTCGATGGTGCCTTTCAGGTCGGCAAAATTGATGTCGCGATCAACCAGCAGACCTTCGATCTGGTGGAACATCGGCGAGTGGGTAATATCGGAGTCGCTACGGTACACACGGCCTGGGCAGACAATGCGGATCGGCGGCTGTTGCGATTCCATGGTGCGGACCTGTACCGGTGAGGTATGGGTGCGCAGCAGCATGTTCGCATTGAAATAGAAGGTGTCATGCATCGACCGGGCCGGGTGATGGCCTGGGATGTTGAGCGCCTCGAAGTTGTGGTAATCGTCTTCCACTTCAGGGCCTTCGGCGATGCCGTAGCCAATGTGCGTGAAGAATTGTTCGATACGTTCCAGAGTACGGGTAATCGGGTGCAGACCACCGGAGGTCTGGCCGCGGCCCGGCAGGGTCACGTCGATGCATTCGGCAGCGAGTTTGGCAGTCAGTTCCGCCTGCTCGAACGACGCCTTGCGTGCATTGAGAACCTCTGTGACACGCTCCTTGGCAACGTTGATCAGCGCACCGACTTGCGGACGCTCTTCAGCTGGCAGGTTCCCCAGGGTCTTCATCACCTGAGTCAACTCGCCTTTCTTGCCGAGGTAGTGAACCCGGATTTGCTCCAGGGCATTGATATCTTCGGCGCTTTGCACAGCCTCAAGAGCTTGAGAGACCAGCGCGTCCAGGTTTTCCATGTACAGACTCCAGATACAAAATAGGGGAAGAGCTGAAGGCTCTTCCCCTATTTATGACGTTTAACACCGACCCCGGAGAACCGGGGCCAGTGATTGTCGGGGACTTAGGCCAAGGTGGCTTTAGCTTTCTCGACAATCGCAGCAAACGCCGCTTTTTCGTTCACTGCCAGATCAGCCAGAACCTTACGGTCGATCTCGATGGACGCTTTTTTCAGGCCAGCAATGAAACGGCTGTAGGACAGACCGTTAACACGAGCACCAGCGTTGATACGAGCGATCCACAGAGCGCGGAACTGACGTTTTTTCTGACGACGGTCACGGTAGGCGTATTGGCCTGCCTTGATTACCGCTTGCTTGGCAACACGGAATACGCGTGAACGCGCGCCGTAGTAGCCTTTTGCAAGTTTCAGAATTTTTTTGTGACGCTTACGGGCAATGACGCCACGCTTTACACGAGCCATGAGTTACTTCCTCTATATCTTGATCAAAATTAACGAAGGCGCAGCATGCGCTCGACTTTTGCCACGTCAGACGGATGCAGCAAGCTGCTACCGCGCAGTTGACGCTTACGCTTTGTCGACATTTTGGTCAGGATGTGGCTCTTGAAAGCGTGCTTGTGCTTGATGCCGTTGGCGGTTTTCAAAAACCGCTTAGCTGCACCACTTTTAGTCTTCATCTTTGGCATGTTCGGATACTCCGCATTCAGTTGATAAATATAACCGCAAGGCCTGCCGTGCCCTGGTGGTTATTTCTTCTTTTTCGGGGCGATGACCATGATCAGCTGGCGTCCTTCCATCTTAGGATGCTGTTCGACGGAACCGTATTCGAGCAGGTCACCTTCAACCCGCTTCAACAGCTCCATACCCAGCTCCTGGTGGGCCATCTCACGACCGCGGAATCTCAACGATACCTTGGCCCTGTCCCCGTCACTCAGGAAACGTACCAGGTTGCGTAGTTTTACCTGGTAATCCCCTTCCTCCGTCCCTGGACGAAACTTGATTTCTTTAACCTGGATCTGCTTCTGGTTTTTCTTCGCTGCAGCAACCTGCTTCTTCTTCTCGAAGATCGATTTGCCGTAATCCATCACACGGCAGACCGGAGGAAGTGCGTCGGCAGAAATCTCTACCAGATCCAGCTTAGCCTCTTCGGCAATACGAAGCGCTTCATCAATCGAGACGATGCCAATCTGCTCGCCGTCAGCGCCAATTAAACGAACCTCGCGGGCCGAGATATTTTCATTGATCGGGGCCTTGGGTGCAGCTCGTTTATCTTGTCTCATTTCACGCTTAATAATAATTACTCCGTATCTTGGCGACCACGCCGGGAAACCGCTTGTGCGAGGAATTCAGCGAATTGGGCAACCAGCATCGAGCCAAGGTCAGCGCCTTCACGTGTACGCACAGCGACAGTTTGCATTTCAACCTCCCGATCTCCAATCACGAGGAGATAAGGAACCTTGAGCAAAGTATGCTCGCGGATTTTAAAGCCGATCTTTTCATTTCTCAAGTCGGACTTGGCACGAAACCCGCTTTCAGCCAGAGTTTTTTCCACTTCAAGGGCAAAATCGGCCTGTTTGTCAGTGATATTCATGATCACTGCCTGGGTAGGCGCCAGCCAGGCTGGAAACGCGCCTTCGTAATGCTCGATCAGAATTCCGATGAAACGCTCGAAAGACCCAAGAATCGCACGGTGCAACATGACCGGATTCTTGCGACTGTTGTCTTCCGAAACGTACTCGGCGCTCAAACGGATCGGCAAGTTGAAGTCCAGCTGCAAGGTGCCGCACTGCCAGACCCGGCCGAGGCAGTCCTTGAGGGAAAACTCGATTTTCGGACCGTAGAACGCGCCTTCGCCCGGCTGCAGATCATAGGGCAGACCAGCACTGTCGAGCGCAGAGGCAAGCGCCGTCTCGGCACGGTCCCAAAGCTCGTCGGAGCCTACACGCTTTTCAGGGCGAGTGGACAATTTGAGTTCGATGTCCTTGAAACCGAAATCGGCGTAGACATCCAGCGTCAGCTTGATGAATGCGGCAGATTCGGCCTGCATCTGATCTTCGGTACAGAAGATATGAGCGTCGTCCTGAGTGAAGCCACGCACACGCATGATGCCGTGCAAGGCCCCCGACGGTTCGTTACGGTGGCAGGCACCGAACTCGGCCAGACGCATCGGCAGCTCGCGGTAGCTCTTCAGGCCCTGATTGAACACCTGCACGTGGCAAGGGCAGTTCATCGGCTTGATCGCGTAGTCGCGACTCTCGGACTCGGTAGTGAACATGTTGTCAGCGTAGTTGGCCCAGTGCCCGGATTTCTCCCAGAGCGAGCGATCGACCACTTGCGGGGTCTTGATCTCGAGGTAGCCATTCTCACGCTGCACTTTGCGCATGTACTGCTCAAGCACCTGATACAGGGTCCAGCCCTGCGGATGCCAGAACACCATACCCGGCGCTTCTTCCTGGGTATGGAACAGGCCGAGGCGCTTGCCGATCTTTCGATGATCGCGCTTTTCGGCTTCTTCGATGCGCTGAATGTAGGCAGCCAACTGCTTCTTGTCAGCCCAGGCAGTGCCGTAGACACGCTGCAATTGCTCGTTCTTGGCGTCACCGCGCCAGTAGGCACCGGACAGCTTGGTCAACTTGAACGATTTCAGGAAACGCGTATTCGGCACGTGCGGACCACGGCACATGTCGACGTATTCTTCGTGGTAATACAGGCCCATGGCCTGCTCGTTCGGCATGTCTTCGACCAGGCGCAGCTTGTAGTCTTCGTGACGGGCGGTGAACACCTCGATCACTTCAGCGCGCGGGGTGACTTTCTTGATGACGTCGTAATCTTTTTCGATCAGCTGCTGCATGCGCTGCTCGATCGCCGCCATGTCGTCAGGCGTGAACGGGCGCTCGTAGGCGATATCGTAATAGAAGCCGTCGTCGATCACCGGGCCGATGACCATTTTTGCAGTCGGATACAACTGCTTGACCGCATGCCCGACCAGGTGAGCGCAAGAGTGACGGATTATTTCCAGCCCTTCCTGATCCTTGGGGGTGATGATCTGCAGGCTGGCATCGTTTTCGATCAGGTCGCAGGCGTCAACGAGCTTGCCGTCAACCTTGCCGGCCACGGTGGCCTTGGCCAGCCCGGCGCCGATTGAAAGCGCGACATCGGCTACGGAAACCGCATGATCGAATGAACGTTGACTGCCGTCGGGAAGAGTAATAGTTGGCATGGCGCCTCCTCTCCTAGTGGTGACCCCTACCAAAGGTCACGTGGGTTGGGATGAGCCAGTACGTGATCCGGTGGTATGCCTGCCTCACAGTGGCAGGAGCCTTGGGGCCAACCTTGAACCGGACCAGATGACTGGAATGTACGAAAAACCTGCCTGCGTCGCGTCCAAAGCCATCAGCAATGGGGACACTTGAAAATAACAGGACGCGCATCCTAGCACAGCTCGGCCTACACCGGACGCCCATATGCGTAAATCACACCAAATAACACGTCACCTGAACTGGCAGGCGTGATGGGCGTCTTAACCAGTCAGGATCCTGTACGTTTCCTTGTTCACTAAAGTCAGCAAAAGGAGAACACCATGAAGCTTTCCCGTCTGTCCGCACTCCTCGCCTGCGCCGCCGTCCTGGCCCCTTGGGGCGCTCAGGCCGCCATGGAAAAAACCGTGCAAGACACGTTCACGCAGGAATGCATCGCCGCGGCGAATCAGCACAAGCAGGATGCCAAGGCCGCACAAGCTCATTGCGATTGCAGCGCCCGGGTAGTGAACAAGGAGTTTTCTCAGCAGGAAATCGAAGCATTGAGCAGTACCGATAGCGCTCCTGCCCCTGCATTGACGCAAAAACTGCAGAAACTGGTTGCCGAAAACTGCACCAAATCAAAATAAATCATTTTTTTTAACTCGGTAAAGCAGCCGCCTGAAATGCCGAGAGCTACGCCCCGCCGCTAACCTGAAAGCCTTGCAGAGCGGGGCTTTCAGCATATGCTGCACAGTCTTGATGCAAGGCAATCAGAGACATCATTTAGCCACTTTACGTGTATGACGCTTTGCATATGCAGGGGCCCAGGCTAAAGAGATAACCTTAGTAGCTGTCTTTTTGCGCATTTCGACTATGATAGGCCCGTGTGCCCAGTTGGCCTGAGCAGCACGTTATTGAAAATTATGTTTCTGGAGATACACCATGTCTAATCGCCAAACCGGCACCGTAAAATGGTTCAACGATGAAAAAGGCTTCGGCTTTATCACTCCACAGGGTGGCGGTGACGACCTGTTCGTACACTTCAAAGCAATCCAGAGCGACGGTTTCAAAAGCCTGAAAGAAGGCCAGACCGTTACTTTTGTTGCGGCTAAAGGCCAGAAAGGCATGCAAGCAGAAGAAGTTCAGGTAGCCTGATTCACCTGACATAAAAAAACCCCGTCACTGACGGGGTTTTTTATGCGCCACAGAAAAGTGCCGACTCAACCGCAGTTGATGCGCGTCACCTTTCCCGAAACGTCGGTATTGACGTTTACCCGCTCGGATCGGTATTCCAGCGTAACCATGTCGTCAGGCCCGAGAATGCGGGCATCCTGAGAACCGGTACGGGCGCGCACTTGTGACAGAAGGTCGATGGACGCTGGCTTGCCGATTGCGAACTGGCCAAGCCCTGCATCACAACGGCCAGGTATGGCGTTGGCGTTACTGGCGGATGCGGGAGCGTCTGCCTTGACGGACGCTTCAGCGTCCTTATCAGAGGACGTGCTGCTGCATCCTGCCAGCAACGACGCCACGACCACAAAACCCAATGTTGCGAACTTCCGGGGCATACACCCTCCTCTGCCAATAAAACATTCCAGACCTGTCCGACCGCGCTCAGACGCGTTGGTTGCACAACTCTAGTTGAGAAGCCATCGGCAACCTGTTGATCTGCCTGGGCCGAGAGTCTGCCTTGGGATCACACAGGGCGCGCGGTGAAATCGTCACAAAACGTTTACAACCTATGGCCATAGACTCTGACTATCGGGATGAGATGTAAGTAGAAGTGTCAAAATGTGCGCGGAATGGTTTACTGCGAGAGACGCAAGCGCCGGGAAGCGAACAGCGTAGTGCGTGACCCTTCACTGGAGATCAACAGACATGACAGCCATAACTCTGGATGCAGACATCAAGGCCAGATGGCCTCAGGGCCACTGCTCGCACAGCCCCGGAAACCCGGAAGAGCTGATGATCATTGCCGTCGACCTGCTGATCAAGGAACTGGGCACCGAGGGTGCCCGCGCCTTCATCAGCCAGGTACTGAGCCGTTATGCCACGGCAGGGCTGCCGGTCTGATGCACCTGTTGCAGCCCGCGTGATGGGTTACTTCAGTCGCGCCAGACGCTCGGTCAGCAGATCGAAGAAACCCTGAGCGTCGCCATTCTCGACCCAGAATACATTCTGCGGCTGCTTGAGCGTGCCGTACCAGTCAGCCACTGTCTGACCGAAACCAATGCCCTCGCGGGTGTCGACCGCAACGTTGATCTGCCGCCCGGAAAACAACTCGGGCTTGAGCAACCAGGCAATGACACTGGCGTCGTGAACCGGACCACCGGGCAAGCCGTAATGCTCCATGTCCAGTTTGACGTATTCATTGAGAATGCCGTCGACCAGCTTGCCGGCGTTATTGCCCAATGCGGCAATCTGCTTGAGGCGTTGTTCGCTGGTCAGGATCTTATGGGTCACGTCCAACGGTACGTAAGTAAGCTTCACACCACTGGCCAGAACGATCTGCGCAGCATGCGGGTCAGCAAACAGGTTGAATTCGGCAACCGGCGTAATGTTACCGCCGTTGAAATGCGCGCCCCCCATGACCACCACTTCCTTGATGCCCTGGGTGATTTCCGGTGCCTGCACGAGCGCCAGCGCCAGGTTGGTCTGCGGACCGAGCATGGCGATAGTGATGCTGTGCGGCTTGGCCTTGCTCAAGGTGCGGATCAGGTAATCGACTGCATTACCGTCGGCCAACCCCTTGGCTGGCTCATGCACGGGCACGCCGGGCAACCCTTCCTGACCGTGAACGTTTTCTGCGTAGATAGGTGTGCGCACCAACGGTTTGGGCGCACCGGCATACACCGGCACTTCTTCACGCCCGGCCCATTCACGCGCCAGCCTGGCATTGCGCGAGGTCTTGTCCAGACGGACATTGCCGGCGACGGTGGTGATCGCCATCACGTTCAATTCTTCGGGTGACGCCAGCGCCAGCAGCAACGCAACGACGTCGTCCGCGCCGGGATCGGTATCGATGATCAGATCACGCTTTTCTGCCGCCTGAACGGCAGCGCTACTCAGTATGGACAAGAGCAATGCTCCACGAATGAACTGTCTGGAAAACTGCATCAACGTCATATGAAACTCCCTTTCTTGATAGCTAGAACACAACTCCGGAAACCAGCGCCACATTACTGTACGGCTGGCATTCTCCGGTACGGATGATTGCCTTGGCCTTGCGGCTCAATACTTTCAGGTCCTCATGGCTTATCCAGCGCTGCTGACCCAATTGATCATCGAGGTTCAGGCTTTCGATGACCTGCAATGCGGGAGGTTTGACCTCGGCCATTTCGTTGGCCAGCACATGGCTTTCGACCTGCATCTCACTCAGCACCACGTCCAGCACACTGACGAAATCAGGTACGCCGCGAGTCAGCGCCAGGTCGATCAGCTCGACGCCTGCCGGTACTGGCATTCCAGCGTCGACGATCATCAGGATGTCGCCATGCCCCAGCGACGCAATGACGCGAGACAGGGCAATGTTGAGTAGCGGGGTCTTTTTCATAGTGAATCGAATTCCTTTACTTCCTCGAACGTCGGGATGGACGGCTGGGCACCCGCGCGGGTCACGGATATGGCTGCCGCGGCCTGACCGAATCGAATGGCCTGCGATTCACTCTGACCCGCCGCCAGTGCTGCGGCAAAACCACCGACAAAGGTATCACCTGCAGCGGTGGTGTCCACGGCCTGTACACGACGCGCAGGGATATGTTCCACGCCCGCAGCACTGGCGAACAGGGTTCCGCGCTCACCCAGGGTAATGATTACGTTGCGCGCCCCGGCAGCCAGCATGGCCGCTGCCGCCTCTTCAGCCGCCGCCGAGGAGTCGACAGTCACACCGGTCAGGGTCTGCGCCTCACTTTCATTGGGGATCAGATAGTCGATAAGGCCATACCAGTTTGCCGGCAAAGGCTCGCTGGCCGGGGCAGGATTGAGAATGACGGTCTTGCCCAGCGCGCGGGCGCGGGTCAGGGTGTGGAAAACTGTTTCAGTCGGCACTTCAAGCTGGCAGATGACGATCCCGGAACCCGCCAGCAATGCGTCGAAACGCTCGATCAATGCCGGAGTGAGCCGACCATTGCCTCCGGCAACGATGACAATTGCATTCTGACTGCTGGCGTCGACCACAATCGAAGCGATCCCGGTGGACACGCCTTCAACGACCGTCACGGCCTGACAGTCGATATGCTCGGCCAGCAGTGCTGCACGCAGTTGCTCCCCGTAGGCATCGGCACCCACACAGCCGATCATCGCCACACTGCCACCCAGGCGCGCTGCGGCAACTGCCTGGTTGGCGCCTTTACCACCAGGCACGGTGTCGAACGTCTCCCCGCTCAGCGTCTCGCCGGGGCGCGGCAGACGCTGGGCGCGGATGACCAGATCCATGTTCAGGCTGCCCACTATCACTATTTTTGCTTGCATGGCTCATTAATCCGTTGCTGTGCGTGCGCGTCATTCATTGGACAAAGTGTTCGGCGCTGCCGTGGACTCGCGCACCAAGACGCAAGGCGTCACGAGTCTTTTTTCGACAGGAACTGTATGCGGTGCGGCGATTCGGTTTAACAACATTTCGGCGGCGGTTTCGCCCAGTTGCATGATCGATTGCCCCACAGTGGTGAGGGCCGGATAGACGTAGCGGCTCATCTGAATGTCATCAAAGCCGATGACCGACAGATCCTGAGGCACGCGAATCGAACGCTCGGCAGCTGCGCGCAGCACACCGATGGCGATGACATCGTTGCCGGCAAAAATCGCTGTCGGCGCATGCCTGGCCAGTAGCAGGCCCGCAGCTGCGTGGCCAGCCGAACTGGTAAATTCGCTGTGCACCGCCCAATCCGGGCCGACCTCGACAGATGCCTGCTGCATGGCCCGCCGATAACCCGCCAGGCGCATTTCGGCAACCATGCTGTCGCGCGGTCCGCCAATGCAGGCAATGTGACGATGCCCGAGATCCAGCAGATGTCGTGTTGCCAGCCAGGCGCCCTGCTCGTGATCGATGCGCACCATGTCAGCTTCGATGCCTTGCAGCTCGCGGTCGACGATTACCAGCGGCGTGCGCACCTCGGTGAGGCCACAGGTGACGCTGGCATCACCCGCCACAGACGAGACAATCAACCCGTCAACGCGCTTTTCCAGCAAAACACGCAGGTAACTGCGCTGCTTTTCCGGGTTGTCGTCGGAATTACAAAGGATCACGCAAAAACCGTTGCGCTCACAGTAGTCCTCGATGCCCCTCGCCAACTCGGCGAAATACGGATTCATACCGTTGGGAATCAACAGGCCGATGGTCGATGTGCTCCTGGCCTTCAGCGAACGCGCCACGGCGCTGGGCACATAATCGAGCTGCGCGATGGCCGCTTCGACCTTGAGCCTGACCGGCTCGCTCACCGGCCGGGTCTTGTTCAGCACATGGGAGACCGTGGTGTACGAGATCCCCGCCAGCGCCGCGACATCCTTGATAGTCGCCATATCAGCCCTGGCGCCGTGCCCGGTGACTGCGATAGGTGTCCAGCACTACTGCGATCACGATCACCGCACCAGTAATGATGCGCTTGGTCGGCTCGGTCGCACCGATCTGCGCCAGGCCTGCGGCCAGTACCGAAATGATCAGCACGCCGAAAAAAGTACTGATGATCGAACCGCGCCCGCCCATCAGGCTGGTGCCACCGATCACGACGGCGGCAATCACTTGCAGCTCAAGACCTGCACCGGCATTCGGATCAGCCGCTTCCAGTCGCGATATCTGAAACAGCGCCGCCACACCGGCCAACAGGCCCATCAGCGAGAACACCAGGATCTTGTAGGGTTTGGGATTGATGCCGGCCAGACGCACCGCTTCTTCATTGGTGCCGATGCCGATCAGATAGCGACCAAAAACAGTGCGGGTCAGCACGGCCTGAGCAATGAAAATAACCAGCAATGCGATGATGAACGACGGCGCGATACCGAACGCGATCGGGTCAGATAGCCAGGCGAACGAATCACCGATATAAGCGGTGCGCGAATTGGTCATCTGGTAGGCCGCGCCACGAGCCATCTCCAGCACACCGAGGGAGACGATGAACGAAGGGATGCGCCAGGCAACGGTAATGGAGCCGGTAATCGTGCCTGCCAGGGTCGCGCAGGCGATGCCTAGCAAGGCGGCCGGGAACACACTCCAGCCCCAACCCAGGATAGCCACACTCACAGCCGAAGCAGCCAGCGCCAGCACCGACCCCACGGACAGGTCGATACCGCCGATGATAAGGATCAGCGTCATCCCGACCGACAGCACCATCAGGTCAGGGATCTGGTTGGCCAGCATGCTGAATGTCTGATAGGACAGAAAGTGATCGCTGAGCAGGGAAAACAGCACGATCATCACCAGCAGCGCACCCGCCAGCCCGATGTAGGTGCCAAGACCAAAGTAATTGCCGCCGCGACGGGCCGGCACGGTCAGCGTCGGAGAAGGAGTATTTTTCATGAGTCGTTCCTGGGCGCGGCGTCATTGAGCAGCGCGTCACGTTTCTGATAACCGGCAAAGGCAGCGGCAAGCAATTGGTCCTGGGTCCAGCTGTCGCGCTCGAACGTGTCGATCAGGCGACCGGCAGACAGCACACCGATACGATCGCAGATCAACATCAGCTCGCGCAGATCACTGGAAACCACCACCAGCGCCCTGCCCTGACGGGTCAGTTCGGCAAGCAGCGCGTAGATATCGAATTTGGCACCGACGTCGATACCTCGGGTCGGTTCGTCGAACAGCATCACTGGGCAATCACGTTCCAGCCAGCGACCGATCACGACTTTCTGCTGGTTACCGCCTGACAGCTCGGAGACCAGTTGGTCCGGACTGGAACTGCGAATACGCATGGCAGCCACCTGGCGCTGCGCCAGCTTCAGTTCGTCGTCGGCGTTAACCAGGCCTGCTCTGGAGATCGAATGCATATTACCCAGCGCAATGTTGGCGCTGATTGACTGCGACATCAGCAGCCCTTCGCTCTTGCGGTCTTCCGTGATCAAGGCAATACCGTGCTCCACGGCGTCCGAGGGTGAACGGATGGTGATGGCTTGCAGTGGCTGCCCAACTTCAATCGCACCACTGTCGGCAACATCTGCACCGTAGATCAGGCGCAGTAACTCGGTGCGCCCGGCACCGATCAGCCCGGAAATACCGAAGATTTCACCTCGTCGCACATCGAACGAAACATCCTGAACCTTGCCGGCACGACTGAGCCCCTTGACTGACAGCGCTACTTCGCCAATCTGCCGGGCGCCCATGTCCATGTGTTCGCCAAGTTCACGGCCGACCATCAACGTGACCAGTTGCTCGCTGTTGTAGCGGGCAATCGGCTCGACGCACACCAGCTTGCCATCGCGCAGTACGGCTATGCGCTGAGACACTCTGGCAAGCTCCTCAAGCCGGTGGGAGATATAGATGATCGAGACACCACGAGCCTGCAGCCGCGTGATCTGCTCGAACAGCATTTCCACCTCGCGTGAGGTGAGCATGGCAGTAGGCTCGTCGAGGATCAGCACATGGCAGTCGCCAACCAGGTTGCGAGCGATCTCGACCATCTGCTGATGACCGATCCCCAAATCGCCGACCAGCGTATCGGGATCAATAGCGTCCAGACCCACCTGAGCCATAGCCTTGATCGCATTTTCACGCAGGCGCTTGCGGTCGATCCAGCCAGCACGACGCGGCAGGTCGTCAAGGAAAAGGTTTTCGGCAACGGTCAGGGTCGGCAGCAGGTTGAGTTCCTGCATGACCATGCGAACCCCGAGCTTTTCGGCCTGGGTACGACTCACAGGTTCATAAGGCTGCCCTTGAAACTCCATGCGCCCGGTAGTGGGCGTCACCAGGCCGCCAATGATTTTCGACAAGGTACTTTTACCGGCACCGTTTTCCCCGGTCAGGGCCAGCACTTCGCCACGCATCAACGTCAGATCGACGTCACCGAGCACGGGTTGAGCGTAGGTTTTACCGATGCCACTGACCGAAAGAACAGCTGTCTGAACAGACGCTGACATACATTTCTCCCAGTGCCCGTCCTGCAAGGACGGGCACCTTTACGCGGCGTGGATCAAGGTTTGGTAACAAGTTCTACTGGCGTTTCGATGACGCCTTTTTCGTTGGTGTCGACCTTCTCGCCTTTGACCAGCTTCAACGCAGCTTCAATACCAAAGACCGCTTGTTTGGCTGCAAACTGGTCAGCAGTGGCCAACACTCGGCCGTCCTTGAGCATCGGTTTGATCGCGTTGATGTTGTCGTAACCCACGACCATGACCTTGCCAGCCTTGCCTGCTGCACGCACCGCAGAAACCGCCCCCAGCGCCATGCTGTCGTTACCGGCCAGCAGGGCCTTCAGGTTCGGGTATTCATTGAGCATCGCCGAAGCAACGGCGTTACCCTTGTCGATTTCCCAGTTGCCGGACTGCACAGACACGACCTTCATCTGCGCCTTGTCCATGGCATCCTTGAAACCGGCGGTACGTTGCTGAGCGTTGGTGGTGGTCGGCACGCCTTCGATAATGCCGACTTCGTCACCGCTCTTGAGCTGCTTGGCCAGGTAGTCGCCTACCAGCTCGGCACCTTTGCGGTTGTCCGGCCCCACGAACGGGATCATCAGGCTTTTGCTTTTGAGCACGTCGGGATCAAGCTGGTTGTCGATATTGACGACCTTGATACCGGCGTCTGTCGCTTTCTTGAGCACCGGCACCAACGCCTTGGAGTCGGCAGGCGCGATCACCAGGGCGTCGACTTTGGAGACAATCATCTGCTCGACGATACGAATCTGCGCAGAGGTGTCTGACTCGTCCTTGATCCCGTTGGAAATCAGGTCGAAATCGGTGGCGTGCTCTTTCTGATAAGCCTTGGCGCCGTCTTCCATGGTCAGGAAAAATTCATTGGCGAGCGACTTCATCACCAGGGCGACCTTGGGTTTTTCAGGCGTCTGAGCGTATGCAGCAGAGAGGGGCATGACTGCGGTAACAGCAGCGAACATGGCGACAGCGAGCAGGCGTCCAGCGAATGGCAGCTTCATGAGTTCATCTCCGATCTTGTGATTATTGTTCGGGCGAACGACGCAGGGTCGATGCAATGCATCAACACGCAAACGTTTGCGAGGGATGAACTATGAAAAAACCCGCAGGGTTTGTCAATCCGTCGAAAATGAAATCTGTTCGTACTGCTCGCCCCCAACGCGCAGGGAACGAGCATTAGTGCTCAGTCGGATTTCACTCCTCCGGTCTGACCGTAGCCACTTCGTCGGCCTTGATGCGGACTCTCTTGCCGGAGATGTCTTCAAACTCGTAGAAACCATCACGACTCTTGGTCTTGGGCATGTCCTTGGTGATGTACTGTGTGCCGTTCTGAAGCGTGACGACCGAAGGCGTGGAGCAGCCTGCCAGCAGTACAGCAGTTGCGGCCAGTAACGGAAATGCCAGTGACTTGATATTCATGCGCGACTCCGGGAGCGTTGGTTTTTCAAGACAATAGTGTGCCATTTCAAGCGCTTTATCTTACATAGATGTTGCGAAAGATCCGACACTGAAATACTGTATGCCCGTACAGCTAAAATCAGGAACCTTATCCGTGGCCAAACAAACCGCAGCGACCGCCTCCACTCCCGGCCCTTACGAGCGCATGGGCATGCGGGTACAGAAGATCATCAACTCGCCTACCGCGCAGAAATCCAGGGCTGCCCTGCTTTTTCGTCAACCGGATGAGTCAGAGGACGACTGGGCGCAGCTTCTTGAAGAAATAGCCGAGAACGACAACGTCACCCTCGCCTGGCGCGACGATGGTGGCGTGCAAATATTCTGGACGTTGCCGAAGGAAGACTGACGGCATGATGTTTCGATTCTCGACACTGCTTTGCACCACCCTGCTCATCACCGCTTCATTCAGTGCTCAGGCCGAAGCTCCGCGTACTTTCAGCGAAGCCAAGAAAGTCGCCTGGGGGTTATACGCACCACAATCGACCGAATTTTACTGCGGCTGCAAATACACCGGCAACCGGGTCGATCTTGCGGGCTGCGGCTATGTCCCGCGCAAGAGCGCCAAGCGCGCCAGTCGTATTGAATGGGAACACATCGTTCCGGCCTGGCAGATCGGCCATCTGCGCCAATGCTGGCAGAACGGCGGGCGCAAAAACTGCACAAAGACCGATGCCGTTTATAAACGCGCCGAGGCAGACCTGCATAACCTGGTGCCCAGCATCGGCGAAGTGAATGGCGACCGCAGCAACTTCAGCTTTGGCTGGATACCCGAGCAAAAAGGCCAGTACGGTTCATGCCTGACGCAAGTGGATTTCAAGGCGAAAAAGGTCATGCCTCGCCCTTCCATTCGCGGCATGATCGCCCGCACCTACTTCTACATGAGTAAACAATACAACTTGCGCCTGTCGCGCCAGGACCAGCAGCTTTATCAAGCCTGGGACAAGACTTATCCTCCCCAGGCCTGGGAGCGCCAGCGCAATCAGCAGGTCGCCTGCGTTATGGGGCGGGGTAATGATTTTGTCGGCCCGGTAGACCTCAAGTCATGTAAATGAGGCTTGTCTCAAAAAAGAAGATCTTCGTTTGGATGACCATTCGGTCATCCATTCATGCGTTTGAGTGAACCCAAAACCACTCATCGGACAACTGTTAACTACATCTCGAAACGACGCGATTTTCGCTCTACGATCTGAAGACAGCAGCGTGACCGGAGAAGGTTTCTCGCGCATGCCCCACTGGAATAATCACACTATTTTGATGGCATGCCGTCAGGCTCACGGGCAGGAAAGATGAATCATCAAACGGAATTTGAAATTCACTATCAGTTCAATGGCGAACCTCGTTGTTTCCTGCACCAGACCAGGCAAATGTGCCAGTGCGACGCATTGCACTGCGCAACGCTGCACGCCGGCGTTGGCACAGTGAGTGGCAATATGTCTGCAGGGCCGATAGGAATGGCGACCTTGCAGGCAGAGCGTTTTGGCGTAACAGAAGTACGCTGGAAAAGATCTTCGCCGCAATACTGAAACATCACCCTTGATCAAAAAAAATGGCCTCTCGGGAAGGCCATTTTTTATGCACTCAAATCACCGAACCACTCACGTCTAAATGGCAGGATAATGACCCGTACCTTCAGGCCAGGGCGTCAGCAGTTCAAAACCGGTAGAGGTGACTACAACCATATGCTCCCATTGCGCAGACAATGAAAGATCGCTGGTCAGAACCGTCCAGCCATCCGGCAGAGTACGAGTACCGGCCCTGCCGGCATTGATCATCGGCTCGATGGTGAACACCATGCCCGGCTTCAGCCTGAGGCCTTTGCCCTGAGCGCCGTAGTGCAGAACCTGAGGCTCTTCATGGTACTTGCGGCCAATGCCGTGCCCGCAATATTCACGCACTACACTAAAGCCTTCACGATGAGCGATGCTCTGAATGGCATAACCGATATCACCCAGCGTTGCCCCGGGGCGCACTGCATGAATACCGGCGCGGGTTGCCTCGTAGGTCGTCTCGACAAGACGTTTTGCCAGGGGGCTGACCTCACCGACCAGATACATACGGCTGGTATCGCCATACCAGCCATCCTTGATGACCGCGACATCGATATTGACGATATCGCCATCTTTCAGAATATCGGTGGCAGAAGGTATGCCATGACAGACCACTGCATTGGGAGAGATACAGGTGGTCTTGGTAAAACCGTGATAGCCCACATTCGCGGGAATCACTTTCAGCTCTTTGACGATGTATTCGTTGCAGATATCGTCGAGCGCTTCGGTGCTGACGCCAGCCTTGACGTAAGGCGTGATCATTGCAAGTACATCGGCAGCCAGCCTGCCGGCTATGCGCAACTGCACAAGGTCCTGTTCGGTCTTGATACCGATGGCGCTGCTCATGAGGCCGCCTTGGAAAGGCTGGACGCAGAAAGCTCTGCAACGTTGAAGTTCGAAGCAGTCAGCACCGTGCCGCCTGCGTTCTCGATACGGATCAACATCTGGCAGATCTCGCTGTAATCCAGTGCCGGGTGCAATTCGGCAAGCATGCCGATGCGCATCCAGTGCTCAGCCTGCGCATTGATGGAGCGACTGAGCGCAACACTGGCAGAGCGCAGGTTGGCGTGCATGTTTTCGGAAATCTTTACCAGACCCATGGTTCACCTCAAATTGAATATATGAAGCATATACGTTACATATACTCACAATCAACCCGAGACGCTATCGGCCACACTATTCCATCGCACTGGCCTGACGGTATTCACCACTTGCGCGGGCTGCCGCAATGGCTATCGATACATCCTGCTCGTAGCCATTGAACTGACGCAGACCCGCCGCCAGCCGGAGGAAATCCTCACGCTGCATTTCATTGACGGTAGAGAGAGTACGATGCTCCTGAGCGACCGGGCTTTGTACTGACGTTTGCACTGACTTAAGGGACATAACAGACCTCATTCGTTCTTTACTGTTCATGCATACAGTATTTAGAACCGAGCGCCGACACAAGACTGACTGCGACGAATGGTCAGCAAATGTGTAAACGGCTCAATCGCCCGTCAGCCCCTGCAAGCGCTCCAGATCAGCCTCAGCGATGTCGATACCGTGCACCATCGACCGCGCACGCTCGCTGTAGCGTCGGTCCCCCGGCAGGCGTTCCTGCCCTGCCCCGTGGAGCTGCCTTACCAGTTCCTCACTACGCTGTGCAAAATGCTGACCGCTGCCTTTGTCCGGATCGATGACGATCAGCAACTGGCCGGTCCAGGGTGTCTGCGCACCGGGATGCTTCGACCAGTCAAAGCCGAACGAGAAATTGCCACCTGTCAGCCCTGCCGCCAGCAGCTCGACCATCATCGACAGTGCGGAACCCTTGTGACCGCCAAAGGGCAATAGTGCCCCGCCATCGAGAATGGCGCGGGGGTCTTCAGTGGGCCGGCCGTCGCGATCCACGCCCATACCCGCCGGCAGCAGTCGCCCTTCACGCGCTGCGATCTGAACGTCACCATGGGCAATGGCGCTGGTCGCCAGGTCGAAAACAATAGGCCCGCTCCCGGCACGCGGTGCAGCGAAGGCAATGGGGTTGGTGCCGAACAAGGGCTGACGCGCACCATGTGGCACTACGCAGGTCATGCTGTTGACCATGCTCAGGGCGACCAGCCCTTCTTCGGCGAAAGGTTCGACATCCGGCCACAGCGCGGCAAAGTGATGAGAGTTGCGTATCGCCAGAATCGCAATCCCGGCACTGCGCGCCTTGTCGATCAGCAATGATCTGGCTGCCGCCAGCGCAGGCTGGGCAAAGCCGTTATCGGCGTCGACCCTGACAAACGCGGCACCGACATCCTCGATCAACGGCACTGCCTTGCCGTCCACCCAGCCACTGCTCAGCGATGAGATGTAGCCAGGCATGCGAAAGATGCCATGACTGTGCGAGCCGTCGCGCTGGGCGCTGGCGCAGTTCTCGGCAAGCACATCGGCAACTTCCGGGGAGGTGCCGTGCGCAAGGAAGATCCGCCGCAACAGATCTGTCAGTTGCTGATATGAAACGGTCCGGACCGGCTGATCGTTAGGGGTGGCGCGCATCTGAGGCTCCTGTTCATGTCATGGCAAGGTACCGGGAACAACCGCACGAAATACCAGCAACGAGAGTAGCGCTGCAGGCTCTGCAAAAACACTCCCTGCGCACTACGGTGTGCTCGATTGTCGCGAACAGGTTTCAATGAGAGCTGCTTGCATTCACAAGGAATTACGCTGTGCGTTGACGGGTAATTCCTGCAAATGTTCTCTCTCCCTGATATCCAAGGGTAGAATGCGCCAACGGTATAGGCCGGAGCGCCCATGAGCGACCCTCTTTTCAGCAAGGCAGAACACGACGCGATCACCGATGCCGCTGCGCATTGGTGCATGCGCCTGCATGCCGAAGACTGCACGGCCGCAGAACGAAAAGCGTTCGAGCAATGGCTGAAGGCTCATCCTCTGCATGCGGTGGAGTATGAGGCGATGCGGGAAGTCTGGGACATTACCGGACAAATCGAACCGCTCAATCCGGCCCCTGCACTGCCGATTCAGGCTACCCAGAACAACCAGCCCGTACTTCGTCGCAAGCGCCGCCTGGCACCACTCGCGGCTGCCGCTGCGGTCATTGCCCTGGCTGTCCCGGTCACCGGCTATGTGGGCTGGAATCAGGGCTGGCTGCCTGACGCCTACGAGTCCTACAACGCCGATACCGCGACGCGTCTTGTGGTATTGGCAGATGGCAGCCGTGCCGAACTGAACCTCGGCACCGAGCTGACCTACGCCAACTACAAGGATCGACGCAGCGTCACGCTGAAAAAGGGTGAGGCGTTCTTTGAGGTCAGCCACGACAACACACACCCTTTTGTAGTCGATGCCGGCAAGGGCAGCATCAAGGTCACGGGCACACGCTTCAATGTGTGGATGTATCAGGACCAGGTACGTGTAACGCTGGTCGAGGGCTCGGTTCAGGTCAGCAGTGATCGCGCACATCCGTCGTCAAGCCATCATCTTGACCCTGGCATGCAGGCCAGCTACAAGGCAGGCGACGACGCGCCCCTGATCAGCCAGACCGACACAAAGGATTCGAGCCTGGCGTGGCGTAATGGCAAGCTGATCTTCAATGATCTGCCTCTCAGCCAAGCCTTGCCACTGATCAATCGCTACCTGCAAACACCTATTCTGCTGGCCGATACCGCAACCGGTGCCATGCGCCTGGGCGGCAGTTTCAACACGCGCGACCTGTCCAGCCTGCTGGCCTCTCTGCCCAAGGTGCTGCCGGTTTATGTCACGCAGAACCAGAACGGCAACCCGGTGCTCAACCGCCGGATACCCGACGCGCCCAAAGGCTGAGCGCTCTCGCGTACCTGACTGACGCTGAGCGATTTTGCATCCGCCGATAGCCGGATCAACCGCCCCCCCGCGACTGCCCGATCTTCATCTACCCTGAAACGCACAACGCTGCGGCGACCCCGTGCGCGTTGGCGTTTTTATTTTTTCCATTGATAACTGAGGTTTTGCTGCGCTCGTTCGTCTTAGTAACTGAGATTGTTTAAAAAAGCCTGAAAAGGAGTTTGCGGATGTTCAATCGCCAAGGAATCACGACTCGCACCCTGCTGCGCCAAACAGCACTGGCTGCGCAGGCACAGTCGCCCGCTCTGGAGACAGAGCGGCCCGGAAACGAGCACATCCGACTGCTCCTGAAAAGCTTTGGTCTGCGTACCAGCCTGGTCAGGCTCAAGGTGCTTGATGCGCTTCTGGTATCGAGCGAGGAAGGCCAGCCATTGGGAGTACGGGGCGTGCACAGCCAGCTGCTCAGGCTTGATGTACCGCTGTCGTTTCTAAGTGTGCGCGAAGTGCTCAAGCGCCTGTGCGATGAAGGCGTGATTCATCTCAATGACGACAAGACCTACAGCCTGCACCCTCGTGCCCGACAATGGCTGGGTGATGCGAGCAAGGATGGTGCCCAGTAAAACGGGCCTCGTCATCCTTGCCATTTGCCGCGCTTACCGCTTGACCTTGCGGCGCATGATCCCGTTAAGAATCACGACCAGTACGGCCACGCTGATTGCGATGTACTGAAAGGTTTTTTCGGTGATGACACCGCTGTTTTGCAGGTGCGACAAGCCCAGCATGATCGCCAGAACGCCGAGGGCGATCAGAATCGAGTAAATCAAACGCTGCTTGTTGGTCATAACGGTTTCCTGAATGCTCATGAGCGGGCAGTTGGCACTGCCTGTTTGCGCGCATAGCTTACGCCGATGCGCGACGAATGGCATCGTCAGCCTGCCCTGTTCCCCTCCTTCGCACCCTTCACGCACGCTCTATCAACCGCGTTGATTATTGTCATGCCGCGATGAACGTTGCCGTGTAAAACTCCCATGCTTTAATACCGCCCTGCTCAAATAGTGTGTTCAATTATTACCAAGGAGTTTTACATGCCCCATGAAGGCAGCCTGTTGCAGGCCGCAGTAGTGTTTCTACTCGCCGCCGTGCTGACGGTACCACTGGCCAAGCGCCTGAAGCTGGGCGCGGTGATCGGCTATTTGTTCGCGGGAGTGATCATCGGCCCTTCGGTGCTGGGCTTGATAGGCGATACGGAGAGTGTCAGTCACATATCCGAGCTGGGCGTGGTCTTGCTGCTGTTCATCATTGGTCTGGAGCTGTCGCCAAAGCGTTTATGGGTCATGCGCAAATCGGTGTTCGGCGTCGGCATGGCGCAGGTGTTGCTGACGGGCCTGGTCATTGGCGGGATCGCGTTGTTTGCCTTCGGCCAGTCGCTGAACACTGCGGTCATTCTGGGTCTTGGCCTGGCGCTGTCATCCACGGCCTTCGGCTTGCAGAGTCTGGCCGAGCGCAAGCAGTTGAACAGCCCGCATGGCCGGATGGCGTTCGCTATCCTGCTGTTTCAGGACATTGCAGCAATTCCTTTGATTGCCATCGTGCCATTCCTCGCCGGGGCCGATCACGCAATGGACACCGGCGAAAGCATCAACCACGGCCTGCGCGTGCTGGGCAGCATTGCCATCGTGGTGATCGGCGGGCGCTATTTGCTGCGTCCGGTATTTCGCATCGTTGCCAAGACCAAAATCCAGGAAGTCTCGACCGCCACTGCCTTGCTGGTAGTGATTGGTACGGCGTGGCTGATGGAACTGGTGGGCGTGTCCATGGCGCTGGGCGCATTTCTCGCCGGTCTGCTATTGGCAGACTCCGAATACCGTCACGAACTGGAAGCACAGATCGAACCGTTCAAAGGGTTGTTGCTGGGGCTGTTCTTCATCAGTGTCGGCATGGGTGCCAACGTCGGCTTGCTGCTCAGCTCGCCCCTCGCGGTGCTGGGCCTGACGCTGCTGTTGATCGGAATCAAGCTGCCGATGCTGTTCCTGATCGGTCGTACCGCTGGCGGTCTCAATAACCGCAGCGCGCTGCAATTGGGCCTGGTGTTGGCAGCCGGTGGCGAATTTGCCTTCGTGGTGTTCAAGATCGGCAGCGCTCAAGGGCTGTTCGAGGCCGGGCTGTACGACATGCTGGTGCTGACCATCACCTTGTCGATGGCGATCACGCCGCTGTTGTTCATTGCTCTGGCGCGCTGGATCAAACCCAAGGCCAAGGCCGTCAACGTGCCGGACGAATACCGCGATATCCAGACTGACAAACCACGCGTGGTCATCGCAGGCATGGGCCGTATGGGGCAGATCGTAGCGCGGATCCTGCGGGCGCAGAAAATCCCTTTCATCGCTCTGGATACCGCCGTGGAATCGATCGAGTTTTCGCGCAGCTTCGGTAATGTGCCGGTGTTTTATGGCGACCCGCTGCGTCCGGAAATACTGCGTGCAGCCAAGGTTGATGAAGCGGAATACTTTGTCATTGCAACGGATGATCCGGACACCAACATCAAGACCGCCGAGTTGATCCGCAAGCTGTATCCACACATGAAGATCATTGCCCGCGCACGTAACCGCCAGCACGTTCACCGGTTGATGGACATTGGCGCTCATGCCGTACGTGAGACGTTCTATTCAAGCCTGGAGATGAGCCGTCAGACCTTGATGGGGCTGGGCCTGACCGAAGCACAGGCCGACGCGCGCATCAGTCGCTTCAAGCGCCACGACGAACAAGTGCTGGCCGCACAGCATGAAGTGTATGACGACGACGCCAAGGTTCTGCAGACCGCCCGTGAAGCCAGGGCCGACCTCGCACAACTGTTCGAGGCCGACCGTCTGGACGAAGAGGCTGCGAAACTCTGATGCGCTCGACGCCGGGCGCTCAGC
Source organism: Pseudomonas savastanoi (assembly GCF_020917325.1). NCBI lineage: Bacteria > Pseudomonadati > Pseudomonadota > Gammaproteobacteria > Pseudomonadales > Pseudomonadaceae > Pseudomonas > Pseudomonas savastanoi. Next base: position 2,303,230 of record NZ_CP076652.1, on the reverse strand, counting down.
GTCCGGCGCAGAGTTCGCTCAGGCGTAAGGGCTGTCCCAATAGCGCTTGTACATCCCGAGCTTTTTCTTAACGCCGCGGGGCAGGCGCTTTTCCTGCTTGCTGAGCTTGTAGGCCAGCAGCTTCAGCGCATTACGCACGAACGACATGGGCCACCAGAGAATTCGCCGGGGGCCGAGGAATTTAAGCTCGGACTTGACGTAACGCATGCCCTCGCCGCCGATGCCACCAAAGGTTTCGTAGATCCACGCTTCACGGGACTGGAACACACCGATATCGAAGTAACGGCAAAACTCCTCGCGCAGGCTGTAGTTGTGCGAATGACGGCATACGGCCGAACCTTCATAAGCTGCTTTCCAGCCAGCGATCAGCATTTTGGCAGTGACGTACATGTCTTCGGAAAGAATCACATGCCGGGGAAAGCCGCCGATCTCCCGCAACGCTTCACCGCGATAGGCCGCGAACGAGTTGGACATGAATGGCGTCTTGATGCCCAGCGTGCGGGCATCGGCCAGGGTTTTGATCTGCGACGTCGGAGGGTAATTGAACAACCGTGCATGCTGAGCCAGCAGATTGGCGTTCTTGTGCGGCAGTTGACGCCCGCAGACCGCGCCGACCTTGGGGTCGGCGAAAGGCAGCAGAATGTTGGCAATGGCATTGATATCTTCAACGTAGGCGTCCTGGGTCAGGTAGACATAGACGTCATAGTCGGGATGCAGATCGACCATCATCTGCCGGGTGCCGCCGTGGTTGAAGTCCTTGCTGTCGATGCGCAGCACATTGGCACAGCGGGCTTGCGCCAGCTCCAGCGTGCCATCCGAAGAACTGGAGTCGACGATCAGCGTATCGAAGTTCGCAGTCTGCGTAGCCAGTGAGTCCAGCAGACGTTCCAGATCCTTGCGTCCGTTGTAGGTCGGGATCACACAAGCCACTCTCAATGGCGCCATAACAATACTCCAGGGCGAAGTCCGGTTGCCCAACTTGTCAGCGATGTTGAGAGTAGCTCATGCGTGCCCGCCCAACCATTAATGCACTCAGCCCAGCACTTCACTCAACGGGATGAAGTTGACCCAGTCCCCTTCGGCCACCGTTGAGCCTTCACGCACTTCAATCAGGCCGTCAGCCCAGGCGGCGCTGCGCAATACCCCCGAGCTCTGGTTGCGATAGGCCACGGCCCTGCCCTGCTCCAGACGCCCGCGCAGGTACTCGCGACGATTGCCCGGACGCGTCCAGACAAAGCCTGCGGGCACCGGAAACTGCAACGGTGCTACGTCAATCACACCTTGGCGGCGCAGCAGGTAAGCGCGCGCCAGCAAAGCGAAGGTGACCAGCGTGGAGGCGGGATTGCCGGGCAGGCCAATCACCGGTACGCCACGAAAATGCCCGAAGGTCAGCGGTTTGCCGGGCTTGATGGCCAGCTTCCAGAGCGTCAGCTCGCCTTCTTCGCGCAATGCGTGACCCAGGAAATCCGCTTCGCCTACCGAGACGCCGCCCGTGGAGAGGATGAGGTCGACATCGTGCAGATTCGCCAGCGCAGCACGAGTCTTCGCCAGATCGTCCGGCAGGATGCCTGCATCCACCACCTCGCATTCGAGCCGCTTCAGCCAACTGCACAGCAACACCCGGTTGCTGTTGTAGATCTGCCCCGGCCCCAATGGCTGACCTGGTTCAATCAACTCGTCGCCGGTGGACAGCACCGCGACACGCACCCGCCGGATCACCTCAAGCTCGGCGAGGCCCAGCGAAGCAGCCAGACCCAATTCAATAGGACCAAGCCGCGTTCCGGCCGCCAGCACGGTATCACCGACGCGGGTTTCCTGCCCCTGTGGACGAATGTTCTGCCCGACGCTCAGCGGCTCGCTGAAGCACACGCGCTGATCCGCCAGCACCTCGGCGTTTTCCTGCATCTCGACGCAATCGGCACCTTCAGGCATCGGCGCGCCGGTGAAGATTCGTGCACAGGTGCCAGGGGCCAGCGGCTCGGGTGCCTGACCGGCGAAGATGCGCTGGCTGACCGTCAACGGCTCGCCGCTCCAGTCCGCCGTGCGCAAGGCATAACCGTCCATGGCGCTGTTCGGCCAGGGCGGCAGATCCAGCGTGGAGACCAGATCTACCGCCAGCACGCGGCCTTCGGCATCGGCCAGCGGAACACGCTGGCGATCAGTGATCGGCGTGGCCTCGGCCATCGCCAGCAGCCGCGCGATAGCCTCTTCGACAGGCAGCAAGGTTTTCGGCTCGTTGTTCATCAGCACTCAACCACGAGTCGCACAGGGCTCGGCCTGCTTTAGGTGCGGCACGAAGTTGCAGGGCCGGAAGCGCGAATCCAGTTGCTGGGCGAGAATACCGTACCACGCCGTACGCACCGCATTGGTGGAGCCCGGCAGGCAGCACACCAGGGTGCCATTGGACAGGCCCGCCAACGCACGGGACTGAATGGTCGAGGTGCCAATATCCGGCACCGAAATCTGCCGGAACAGCTCACCAAAACCATCAACCTGCTTGTCCAGCAAGCAAGCCACGGCTTCCGGCGTACTGTCGCGGCCGGTAAAGCCGGTGCCACCGGTGATCAGCACGACCTGCACCTGATCGTCAGCGATCCAGGTCGCTACCTGAGCGCGGATTTTGTACAGGTCATCCTTGAGCAGCACACGCTCGATCAGGCCATGACCGGCGTCGGTCAGGCGGTCGACGAACATCTGGCCCGAGGTATCGGTTTCACGGGTGCGAGTATCGCTGACGGTCAGCACGGCGATATTCAGGGGTACGAAAGGTGTGTCAGCCTTGGCTTTCATGGCCTAATCCAGTTGTTAAGGAAACAGGCCGGTGTTATATCACAGCACTCCTTTTGACTGCCCGCCGAGTGTTTGATGAATGTCCTTGCCGCACTGCCGCCCTGCTCTATCCTGCTGCTGGCCGGAGGTCGCGGGCAGCGCATGGGCGGGCGCGACAAGGGCCTGATCGAGTGGCAGGGCAAGGCGCTGATCGAGCATCTGCACCGGCTGACCCGGCCGCTGACCGACGACCTGATTATTTCCTGCAACCGCAACATCGAGCGCTATGCGCAGTACGCCGATCAACTGGTGCAGGACGATGATGCCGATTTCAACGGCCCTCTGGCCGGAATTCGCGCCGCCCTGCCACTCGCCCGGCATCCGTGGTTGCTGGTTTTGCCCTGCGATGTACCTTTGGTCGATGAACCGTTGCTGCAAGCGTTGCGCGAGAAGGCTGTTGAATGCCCGGAGCGACCAATAATGGTGCGTGAAGGCCAGCACTGGCAGCCGCTTTTATGTATGATCCCCATCGCTCACGCCGCAACGCTGGAAGCCGCATGGCAGGCCGGCGAACGCAGCCCGAGACGGGCCCTGGAACCGCTGCAACCAGTCGCCCTGCAACTGGAAGCCGGTGATTCACGCCTGGCCAACCTGAACACCCCCTGTCTATTGACCGGGATCAGCGAGAAACCGTAGCAAGTGGCTGGCTATTGAACTTGCTGACGGTGTATACGGAACTTTGCCGACGGTGTATCCGTCTGAGAGTTCAGTAAATCAAGAATCCATCTGGAGACACAGTAATGAAACAACGGACCCTTCCCGCTGCCTTCCTGCTTGCATTGAGCATTGCCTCCCTCGCCGGCTGCGCATCGCCCACTGTGATCACCTTGAACGATGGTCGTGAAATCCAGGCTGTCGACACGCCAAAGTACGATGAAGAATCGGGCTTCTACGAGTTCAAGCAACTCGACGGCAAGCAGACCCGCATCAACAAGGATCAGGTACGTACCGTCAAGGATCTGTGATCCGGGCGTCGCGTGACTGATTTGGAAAAACCCGCCGAGTGCGGGTTTTTTTTGGCCGTCAGCCCGGCTTTAGCGCTTACCAGTCGAGTTCAAGCAGGCTCTCGAACTGACGCTGTTCACCGCTGAGCGGGTCGATGAAGCGCAAGCCCTTGGCCAGCAGCTTCAGAGGGTTTTGATAATCGTCGACAGGGTCTTTTACCACGTCCGGGTAGAACGGATCGTTGCAGATCCCCGCGCCCAGCGCTGCCATGTGCACGCGTAGTTGATGTTTCTTGCCGGTCACCGGATAAAGCCCGTACCGCCACAATTGATCCTGCCGCTCGAGCACCTCGATCTGCGTCCGGGTATTGCTCGCCCCTGCTCCTTCCTGCATGCGAAAGAACGGTTCGCCTTCAACCAGACGGCTTTCGTGCAAACGTGGAAACTCCAGGCCCGGCAGCGCTGGCGCAATGGCTTGGTAGAACTTGTCGATCTGCCGGGTGGGAAACAGTGCCTGATAAGCCGAGCGCGTCTGTCGGTTGGCGGAAAACAGCACCAGCCCCGCGGTGTGCCGGTCGATACGGTGCAGCGGTACCAGATCGGGGTTGCCCAGGCGATGGATCAAACGGCGCAGCAACGTCTGCTCGACGTACTCGCCTGCGGGTGTCACGGGCAAAAAGTGCGGTTTGTCCGCCACCACCAGATGCTCGTCGGCGTACAGAATCGTTTCGAGCACCGGGATCGGCGTTTCATTGGGCACCTCACGGAAATAGTGAATGCGCAGGCCCTCGCGGTAAGCAAGGTCAGGCGCGATGGCCCTGCCGTTTTCGTCCAGCACCCGCCCACGGGCAATACGGTCCAGCCATTGTTCGCGGCTGATGGCGGTGAATTTCGCGCACAGGCAATCAAGCACTGTGGCCCACGCGCCCGGTGGCAGGTACAACGTGCTGGCTTGTTGCTGTGCGGCGCTGAAAACGGAATCGGGCATGTGCGGCGTGAACTCTGGCTGATCTGAAGCGGCTGGCCGTGGATTATCACTGATTAGTGCGATCACCGCACAACATCGCTGCGTAGTAATCGCCTGCCACCTGCGGCACTATTAACCATCTGGTACATTCTGCTCAACACCTGCTCTGGACCGGGCAGTGGCACAAAAACAAGAGACGTATTCTATGACCCATGCTGAAAAAACATCCGTTCTCGCCGGCCTGATCGGCTCGGGTATCCAGGCCTCGCGAACGCCCGCCATGCACGAGCACGAAGGCGATGCACAGAACCTGCGCTACTTGTATCGGCTGATTGATATCGACGCCCTGCAACTGGACATCAGCGCCCTGCCCCGGCTTATCGAAAGCGCACAAAACTGCGGCTTCACCGGCCTGAACATCACCTTTCCGTGCAAGCAGGCAGTTATCCCCTTACTCGACGACCTGTCCGCCGAAGCCCGCGGTATCGGCGCAGTGAATACCGTGGTGTTCAAGGACGGCAAGCGCATCGGTCACAACACTGACTGCCTGGGCTTTGCCGAAGGCTTCCAGCGCGGCCTGGACAAGGCTCCACGTCAGCAGGTGGTGCAAATGGGCGCAGGTGGCGCAGGCGCTGCCGTGGCTCATGCGTTATTGAGCGCTGGCGTCGAATGCCTGACGGTATTCGAAGTCGAGCCGCAACGCGCGCAAGGCCTGGTGGACAACCTCAACGCGCATTTCGGTGCCGGACGGGCGCAGGTGGGTGTCGATTTGCCTGCCGCGATGGCCAAAGCCGATGGCCTGGTCAATACCACGCCGGTCGGCATGACCAAACTGCCAGGTACGCCGCTGCCGGTCGAGTTGCTGCGCCCTGAGCTGTGGGTTGCGGAAATCATCTACTTCCCGCTGGAAACCGAACTGCTCAAGCATGCCCGTGCGCTGGGCTGCCGCACGCTGGATGGCAGCACCATGGCGGTGTTTCAGGCAGTCAAGGCATTTGAGTTATTCAGTGGCCAGTCAGCCGATGCAGAACGGATGATGGCGCACTTCCATACGCTGTAAACCTCAGCGCTTGAGATAACGCAGCACAGCGTCGCAAATCATCGCCTTGTGACGCTGTTTGACCTCCTCGCTCCACAGCTCGATCTGGAAAATTTCGCTGAAGGTATGCCGGTTGGAGATCCGGTAGAAGCAGAACGAACTGATCATCAGGTGCAGGTCCACCGGATGAACCCCATCGCGGAACAAGCCACTGGCCTCGCCGCGTCGCAGGATGCCATCGAGCGCCCTGATGATATTCTGGCTTTTGGCCTGGATCGAATCGGACTGTTTGACGTTCTCGCCGTAATGAATGTTTTCGATGCACACGATACGCACGAAATCGACGTTGCTGTCATGGTGATCGAAGGTGAATTCAACCACGCGATGAATCGCCTCGACAGGCTCCAGCTCACTCAGGTTCAACTCGCTCTCGGTGTTGCGAATCGCACCGTAGAGTTTTTCCAGCACTTCGACATACAGCTGCTCCTTGCTGCCGAAGTAGTAATAGATCATCCGTTTCGAGGTTTTAGTTCGCTCGGCGATGGCATCGACGCGCGCGCCTGTAAGACCGTGGGCAACGAATTCGGCGACAGCAGCCTGAAGAATATCTTCGCGGGTTTTTTCCGGGTTGTTCTTGCGGCCCTTGGGCGCAGTAGCGGCAGGTTCAACGGCAACGGCGGAGTCGATTTTTTTCATTGTTGGCTCATGACCACGGGTAATGCGCGAAGTATGAAGCTGACCGCAGGCAGAGGGAAGCTGCGAGGCATTCGCACCCTCGCAGCAGCTCTGCAGTCGATCTCGCGTTACAGCCGCGCCTGACGCGCTGCCACATTGCGCGCCTTGGCCATCGCCGCCAGACGCACCGGCACGTTGGCCGCGCCATAGCCCACGTAGCCATTCTTGCGTTGCAGGATCTCGAAGAAGAAGCGCCCGTCGAAGGCATCTGTGTAGACATGGAACAGCTCGCCGCCCTGCGCATCGCGGTCATAAAGCACGTTGTAATACGCCAGTTCGCTGAGAAACTCTTCATCGAAATCGAAGCGGGCTGCCAGGTCGTCGTAGTAATTGAGCGGGATGTCCAGCAACGGCACCCCCGCTTCCTTGGCGCGGCTGACCTCGGCAAAGATGTCTTCACAGGAGAACGCAATGTGATGCACCCCAGAGCCGCGATAACTCGACAGCGCGTGGGAAATGGCCGTGTTGCGATTCTCGGAAATGTTCAGCGGCAAGCGCACGGTACTGCAACGGCTGCGCAGTGCGCGGCTCTTGACCAGACCGTAGGGGTCGGGCAGCACCACTTCGTCATCGGCCTCGAAATCCAGAATGCTTTTGTAGAACAGTACCCAGCTGTCCAGGCTGTCAGCGGGCAGCGCCATGGCCATGTGGTCGATACGCTGCAAACCACCCTTGGCAACCGCTTGCGGGTCGACGACAAAATCGCTGTCGTAAATCGATTCTCCGGGCGCAGCGTTATCAACCAGATAGATCAGGCTACCGTCGGGCGCGCGGACCGAAGGAATCTCCCGCTCATTGGGGCCGACCAGCCCGCGATACGGCTGGCCTTTGAAGGCCCGCGCACGCTCCAGCGACTGATGGCCGTCATCGACGCGCAAGGCAGTGGCGCACAACGACGGCCCGTGGGCCTCGAAAAAGCTGTGGGCAAAAGAATAGGGTTCGGCATTGAGCACGATCTTGATATCACCCTGCCCCAGCAGACTGACCGCCTTGGAGCGATGCTGACCCAGCTTGGCAAAGCCCAGCCGTTGCAGCCAGCCCGACAGGCGCGCGCCGTGGCTCTCGTCGACCGCGAACTCCAGAAACTCGACGCCGTTGTAAGTGCTGGCAGCGGGCGGGTTGAAAAGTATTTCAGGAACAGCGGCTGGCTCGTCACGCGCCATCAACTGGCGGGTTTTTTCCTCCAGATAAAGCAGCGAACGCAAACCGTCCGCCGCATTGGCGCGAGTCGGGGCGGCACGGAAACCGTCGTTGAACACTTCCAGCGACAACGGACCGGTGTAGCCACTGCGCAGAATCGGCGCGAGGAAACCCGCAAGATCAAACTCGCCTTGACCGGGGAAGCAGCGGAAATGGCGGCTCCACTCCAGCACATCCATGGCCAGAATCGGCGCGTCGGCCATTTGCACAAAGAAGATCTTGTCACCCGGGATTTGCGCAATCGCGCTCGGGTCGCCCTTGAGTGACAAGGTATGGAAGCTGTCGAGCAGCACACCGAGTGCCGGATGATCAACCTGACGCACCAGGTTCCAGACCTGTTGCCAGGTGTTCACATGCTTGCCCCAGGCCAGCGCCTCATAACCGACACGCAGGTTACGGGCTCCGGCACGCTCGGCCAGCAGGCTCAGGTCATCCAGCAGAATGTTCTCGTCGCCCACCGAATCGGCAGACGCATTGCTGCAGACCAGCACCAGATCGGTGCCCAGTTCCTGCATCAGATCGAATTTGCGTTCGGCACGGTCGACATTGCGCTGCAGGCGATCACGGCGGCAGCCTTCAAAATCCCGGAACGGCTGGAACAGGGTAATGGCAATGCCCAGATCAGCACATATCTGCCTGACGTTGCGTGGGCTACCGTCGTAATACAACAAGTCGTTTTCGAAAATCTCGACGCCGTCAAAGCCGGCTGCGGCGATGGCTTCGAGCTTTTCGGGCAGAGTACCGCTCAAGGATACGGTAGCAATTGAACGCTGCATGCTTTTCAGCTCCTGGATGAACGCGACCTGTTTCGGTCGCGACTGGACAGCACCGCATTCCTGGCCTTTCCCGGCCTTATTCAGAGGTGCGAGTAAAGTATTTGCCTGTCAAAATACTACAGCAACATAAAGTGTACGAACCGGTTAGTTTTACGTTCGATTATCGAACAAAAGCCGTTTTACTCAATTGACGCTGTACCACGCAATGCTCAACATCAGCATCACATTGCAGGGTAGACCCGCAGTCAAACGTTTTGATCTTTTGCTTCATCAGCAGCAACCCATAACAATTCAAAAAACAGGAACATTGCTCATGTGCACCCTTCTCGCTTTGCTCGCCCGCTCGCCCGTCCGTCTCACCAGACGTCAGGTTCAACGAACTCGTCCGGCCAAAAGCCCCGCGCGGATCTGCGTCGCCTGAAACATTCCAACACACTTGCGCGGCCCAACCTGTAAATTGTCGGCCCGACGGATCGTCTCGATGAAAGCCTGAGTCAACAGGCCAGTCGAATCACGGTTCTACGACTTCACTTTACCTGCACAACGCCTGCATCGAGTGGACTTCTCAGTCCGACTGTTGCCAGCAGCACAGTCCTGGAACGGATGGTTAGAACATCATGCTTAACACCCAGACCAACCCTGTCGCCCAGGCCGCCCGTGCCGGGATGGGCGAAAAGATTCGCGGCGCACTCGCCGTGGGCAAGACGCGCTGGGGCATGCTCGCCCTAGTGTTCTTCGCCACCACGCTGAACTACATCGACCGAGCGGCGCTTGGCGTCATGCAGCCCATCCTCGCCAAGGAAATGAGCTGGACGGCGATGGACTACGCCAACATCAACTTCTGGTTTCAGGTCGGTTACGCGGTGGGCTTCGTGCTGCAAGGCCGCTTTATCGACAAGGTCGGCGTCAAGCGCGCGTTCTTCCTCGCGGTGCTGCTGTGGAGCCTGGCGACCGGCGCTCATGGCCTTGCGACTTCCGCTGTGGGCTTCATGGTCTGCCGGTTCATTCTGGGCCTGACCGAGGCTGCCAACTACCCGGCCTGTGTAAAGACCACACGTCTGTGGTTCCCGGCGGGTGAACGTGCCGTGGCGACTGGCATTTTCAACGCTGGCACCAACGTCGGCGCAATGCTGACGCCGGCGCTGCTGCCGCTGATCCTTACCGTCTGGGGCTGGCAGGCCGCCTTTATAGCGATGGGTTCGCTGGGGCTGATCTGGGTCATCATGTGGCGCCTGAAGTACTACAACCCCGAAGAGCATCCGACCGTCAGCAAGGCCGAGCTGGATTATATTAATCAGGAAGTCGAACCTGCGCCGGTCAAGGTGCCCTTCACCGGCATTCTGAAGATGCGCGGCACGTGGGCGTTCGCGCTGGCTTACGCCATTACTGCGCCGGTGTTCTGGTTCTACCTGTACTGGTTGCCGCCGTTTCTCAATCAGCAATACAACCTGGGTATCAGCGTGACGCAGATGGGCATCCCGCTGATCCTGATCTGGCTGACCGCTGACTTCGGCAGCGTGGGTGGCGGCATCCTGTCCTCCTGGCTGATCGGGCGCGGCATGCGTGCGACCACTGCGCGTCTGCTGTCGATGCTGATCTTTGCCGTCACTATCTGCAGCGTGGTATTCGCCGCCAACGCCAGCGGCCTGTGGGTGGCGGTACTGGCCATCTCGCTTGCGGTGGGTGCGCATCAGGCCTGGACCGCGAATATCTGGAGCCTGGTGATGGACTACACGCCCAAGCACATGATGAGTACCGTGTTCGGCTTCGGCGGCATGTGTGCGGCCATTGGTGGTATGTTCATGACCCAGATTGTCGGTGCCGTGTTGACCGCCACCAACAACAATTACAACGTGCTGTTCACCATGATCCCGGCGATGTACTTCATCGCGTTGATCTGGCTGTACTTCATGGCCCCGCGCAAGGTGCCGACGCTCAGCGAGTAATCGTCTGACACCGTCATAAAGGCCCGGCTCACTCAGTGACCGGGCCTTTTTGCTATTGTCCCCACGCTTTGCGCAGAGTGACGAAAAGTGCTCTCCCGGACGCCTCTCGTGGGTCTGCGACCTCAGGTGGATTGAGGTTCGACTCAGGTCACCTTTGTTATCCCAGACGCCGCTCGTTCCTCACGCTCCGCATGGGAATGCAGTTCGTGACGCTCCGCGTCACACGGCGATTCTGTGGTTTCAGGTGGATTAGGGTTCGACTCAGGTCACCTTTGTTATCCCAGACGCCGCTCGTTCCTCACGCTCCGCGTGGGAATGCAGTTCGTGACGCTCCGCGTCACAAAGCGGTTCTGTGGTTTCAGGTGGATTGGGGGTCGAATCAGGTCACCTTTTCGCCCCTCGGCGACCTACTTTGATGGGGCCAAAGTAGGCAAATCCCCTCGCTCCTGTTTCCGGCCCGACTTCGTCGGGTTCCTTCGCCCTGTCACTGATCCGGGGGTCGCCGCAACGGACCATCCATGGTCCGGTGCGGCTAGCCTGGCGTCCTGCCAGGCTACCCCCGGATCAGCGCCAGGACTCAGCCGTCACTAAGGTCGCACTCTGCGTCGTCAGTGCCACCGCGATAAAAAAGCGCTTTATCTATGCACAGTGATTGCGCGCAAGACACTACGTTGTGCTGCGGTACAGATATGACGCAGAGCGTCACGAACTGCATGCCAACGCGGAGCATTGGCACGATAGTCAGTTAGATTTGTGTATTCGTGCGAGGGAACAGCTCATCACCCACCCTTGCGCCGCTGTTGCCAAGCCGCCGCCAGGCCGCTGAGGCAGATGATGGCGATGCCTGCCTGTGCGGTCGGTGATGGCATGTGGTCGAACACCACGAAACCCAGCAGCCCGGCAAACACGATCTGGCAATAGCTGAACGGTGCGAGCATTGCCGGGGCGGCGAAGCGGAAGGCCTGGGTCAGCAGCAAGTGGGCCGACATACCACATGCCCCCAGCGCCAGCAGAAACGGCAGATGTTTAAGCGCAGGCACTTCCCAGAAGAACGGCACCAGCGCGCTCATCAACAGGGTATTGAACAGCCCGGCAAAAAAGTTGCTGGTGGTCGGGCTGTCGAACGGGCTGACCAGCCGCGTCAGGAGTTGATACAGCGCAAAGCACAAGGCTGACGACAGCGGCAGCAGAATCGCCGGGGTAAACAGCTCGCCCCCCGGATGAATGATGATCATCACCCCGATAAACCCGACAACCACCGCAACCCACTGCCCGCGCGTCACACGCTCATGCAACAACGGCACCGACAGTGCCGTGACCAGCAACGGCGCAAGAAAGTTGACCGCCGTCGCCTCTGCCTGCGGGATGAACATCAGGCTGCTGGTAAACAGCAGACTGGTGCCCAACAGCGCCAGCGCACGCAATGCCTGCAAGCCGGGACGCTTGGTACGCAGCACGCGCAACCCCGCCGATGGCATGAAGATGCAGGCCATCAGCAGCGTGTGCACCAGATAGCGCGCCCAGACCACCAGAATGATCGGATAGAAGCCGGACAGGTACTTGGAGAGTGTGTCGTGACTGGCGAACAGAAAAGTCGCCAGAAGAATGAAACCAATCCCTTTCAGGGGCTGGTTGACGCCGGACAAAGGCGTACTGGCAGTGCTCATCGCGCTTCCTTGTTCAAGTTTCAGCAGCCGGACGCCATGGCCGAAAACGCCAGAGCACGTTGCCTATATTTACAGAGCCGTATCAACAGACCAGTGAGCATCGCACAAGCGTTTGCAACGTCCCCTACAAAATGTTCGAACCGGTTCATTAACGTTCGATTATCGCCCGAAACAGTTGTTTCACAATTGCACGGCACCTTCCGGCCTTTCACTATCGTAGCCAGCTACACGACTCAATAACTACAAAAAAGGTCTGTTCCATGCGCGCCAATTCCTCCTGCAAACTCCTTTGCGGTCTGTCTGCGGCCATTGCTGCAAACCTGACACCCATCAGCAGCAACGCTGCCGGGTTCGTCGAAGACGCCAAGGTCAATCTGAACCTACGCAACTTCTACATCAACCGCAACTTCGTCGACCCGGCCAATGCGCAGAACTACGCCGAGGAGTGGACGCAGAACTTCATCCTCGATGCCCGCTCCGGCTTCACCCAAGGCACCGTTGGCTTTGGCGTGGATGCACTGGGCCTCTACTCGCTCAAGCTCGACGGCGGCAAGGGAACGGGCGGCACGCAATTGCTGCCGATCCACAGCGATGGACGCCCGGCAGACGACTTCGGTCGACTGGCCGTGGCGGGCAAGGCGCGCTTCTCGAAGACCGAATTGAAGGTCGGCGAGTGGATGCCCGTGTTGCCGATCCTGCGCTCGGATGACGGCCGCTCGCTGCCGCAAACCTTTCAGGGCGGGCAGATCACCTCCAAGGAGATCGACGGCCTGACCCTGTACGGCGGTCAGTTCCGTGGCAACAGCCCGCGCAACGACGCCAGCATGGAAGACATGTCCTTGAACGGCCGCTCAGCGTTCACCTCAGACCGTTTCAACTTCGGCGGCGGCGAGTACGTTTTCAACGACAAACGCACTCAGGTCGGGGTCTGGTACGCCGAGCTTGAAGACATCTACCACCAGCAATATTTCAACCTGCTGCACAGCCAGCCGCTGGGCAGCTGGACGCTGGGTGCCAACCTTGGCTACTTCCAGGGCAAGGACGATGGCCAGTCGCTGGCCGGGGATCTGGACAACAAGACCTGGTCAGCGATGCTCTCGGCACGGCACGGCGGTAACACCTTTTACCTGGGTTTGCAGAAGGTCAGCGGCGACAGCGCCTGGATGCGCGTCAACGGTACCAGTGGCGGGACGTTGGCCAACGACAGTTACAACTCCAGCTTCGACAACGCCAGGGAGAAATCCTGGCAGTTGCGCCACGACTATGACTTCGCAGCCTTGGGCGTGCCCGGCCTGACCCTCATGAACCGCTACATCAGCGGCGACAACGTGCATACCGGCGCCATCACCGACGGCGAAGAGTGGGCACGGGAAACCGAGCTGGCGTACGTGTTCCAGAGTGGCGCGTTCAAAAGCCTGTCGCTCAAATGGCGCAACTCGACCATGCGTCGTGACTACAACACCAACCAGTTCGACGAAAACCGCCTGATCGTCAGCTACCCGCTGTCGCTGCTCTAAAAACAAAGAACGCCGCCACGGTTGATCACTCATCGTTATACAGAAATCCAACTGACTATCGTGCCAACGCTCCGCGTCGGCATGCAGTTCTGGACGCTCTGCGTCCTCTTTGTGGCGCTACGCGCTGGTTCTGCGAGTCAGTGAGATTCAGGCCCGACTTCGTGATAAAACAGCGCTTTCATATGGGCAGTGAACGCGGGTAAGGCATGACATTTCGCTGCAGCGCTCCTTGTCATGCGACTTTTCAATCCTCCTTCAACGACTCCACCCCCATTTCATCCCATACCGCTTCAGCCAGGTGGAACGTCGCATTGGCGGCCGGAATGCCGCAGTAGATAGCGCTCTGCATCAGCACTTCCTTGATCTCTTCACGGGTCACGCCGTTGTTTTTTGCGGCCTTCAGGTGCAGGCGCAATTCGCCCTCGCGATTCATGCCGATCAACATCGCAATGGTAATCAGACTGCGGGTATGGCGTGGCAGCCCCGGACGGGTCCAGATATCACCCCAGGCGTGACGGGTAATCATCTCCTGGAATTCTTCATTGAACGGCGTCAGTTTGCTCAGGCTGTTATCGACATGCGTATCGCCCAGCACCGCACGGCGCACCTGCATGCCGGCTTGGTAACGTTCGTCTTCGGTCATCGGAAAATCCTTGTGTGTTCAGCCACGGCACGCTCGACCCATTGTCGGGCCTGGCCAAGGTAATGGGACGGATCAAGCAGACGATCCAGCTCGTCGGAAGAAAACTGCTCGCTGACTTGCGGGGTTTCGCCAAGCACCTGACGCAAAAGCGCGCCCTGCTCTACCGCACGACGGCAGCACTGCTCTACCAGATGGTGGGCAGCGTCGCGCCCGATACGCTGAGCCAGCGCAATGCTCACTGCCTCGGCGAGCACCAGTCCTTTGGTGGACTGCAGATTGATCGCCATGCGCTCGGCATCGACCTGCAGGCCGGGTAGCACCTGCAACGCCTGTTGCAGCGAACCGGAAACCAGGCAACACAGCTCCGGCAAAGTCTCCCACTCGGCATGCCACAGGCCCAGACTGCGTTCATGCTCCTGCGGCATGGCCGCGAACATGGTGGCGACCAGCCCCGGGGCGCGGGTGGCTGTACTGATCATGACGGCAGCGCCAACCGGGTTGCGCTTGTGTGGCATGGTCGAAGATCCGCCCTTGCCCGGCGCCGAAGGCTCGAAGACCTCGCCCACTTCGGTCTGCATCAGCAGGCTCACGTCGCGCCCCAGTTTGCCGAGGCTACCGGCGATCAGGCCCAGCAGACCGGCAAACTCTACCAGTCGGTCACGCTGGGTGTGCCAGGGCTGCTCGGGCAACGCCAGTTGCAATTCACCGGCCAGCGCTTCGGCCACCGAAAAGGCCTGATCGCCCAGCGCCGCGAGGCTGCCGGAAGCACCGCCGAACTGCAGGCACAGCAGGCGTGGTTTGATCTCGTTCAAGCGCTGTCGATGACGAGTGACCGCGCCCAGCCAGCCGGCGATTTTCATCCCCAGGGTGACCGGCGTGGCCTGTTGCAGCCAGGTGCGTCCAGCCAGCGGCGTGCCAGCATGACGCTGTGCCTGCTCAGCCATCGCATCGGCCAGTCGAGCAAGATCATGCTCAAGCAGTACGATGGCTCGACGCAGTTGCAGGATCAGACCGCTGTCCATCACATCCTGACTGGTCGCGCCCATGTGCACGTAGCGCTCGGCTTCAGCGCTGCGTGCGGCAATCTGTTTGCCCAGCGCCTTGACCAGCGGAATCGCCGAATTGCCGGCGCTGCCGATGGCCATTGCCAGCGCGTCGAAATCGAACAGCCGTGCGTCGCAGCTCAGCTCGATGTCGGCGACCACCTCGGGCGGGATCAGGCCGACGCGTGCCTGTGCCCGCGCCAGCGCAGCCTCGAAATCGAGCATGCCCTGTACCCGGCCTTCATCCGAAAAGATCTCGCGCATTTCGGGTTGCATGAAGTAGGCATCGAAAAGTTGATTGCTCGCTCTGTTCACATCACCACTCCAGATTGAAAGGTTTCAGGTAGCGTCCGAATGACTGACCCAGCCCTTGATCAGTACCGCTATCGCGGCCAGGGCGGCCGGGACCACCAGCGCCGTCAGCACTTGCTCGAAGCTCCAGCCAAGGCCCAGCAGGGTGGCACCGGCCCAGGCACCGAGAATGGCACCGAAGCGACCTATCCCGAGCATCCACGACACCCCCGTTGCACGCCCCTGAGTGGGGTAGAAACGCGCCGCCAGCGACGGCATTGCCGACTGCGCACCGTTGATGCACATCCCGGCCAGCAGCACCAGCGTGGCCAACAGGGCGACATTGCCCAGACTCTGCCCGACCAGCCAGGCGAACACCCCCGCCAGCGCATAGGCCAGACCAATGACCTTATGCGGGTTGTAACGATCCATTGCCCAGCCGACTCCCACTGCACTCAGTACCCCGCCGAATTGGAACAGCGCACCGATGAACGCCGATTGCTCCATGCTCGCGCCACTGTCGCGCATCAACGTCGGCAGCCAGCTGGTCAACAGGTAGACGATCACCAGGCCCATGAAATACGTCAGCCACAGCAACAGCGTGCCAGCGCTGTATGTACCGGAGAAAATCACTTTCAGCACGTTGCGGCTACTGACCGTTTTCTGTTCAGGAACGCTGAAATCGGTGATGCCAGCCAGCGCCTTCGGCGCAATCGGTGCCAGCACTTTGCGAATCCGCTCTGCACCGCGATTGCGTACCACCAGAAACCGCGCCGACTCCGGCAGCCAGACCATCAGCACCGCCGCCAGCAGGATGGGCAGGATACCGCCCAGCATCAACAGGCTGTGCCAGCCCATGCTGGGGATCAGCTTGGCTGAGACAAAACCGCCGCAGGCCATGCCCAGATTGAAACCGCAAAACATGCTCGTCACCAACAACGACTTGAGCCGTTCCGGGGTGTATTCCGACAGCAACGTGGTGGCATTGGGCATCGCGGCACCGAGCCCCAGCCCGGTGAGAAGGCGTAATACCAGCAGTTGATCAATGTTGCTGCTGTAGGCAGACGCCAGGCTGAACAGACCGAACAGGAATACCGCGACCACCAGCACCACCTTGCGGCCGAACCGGTCGGCCAGCGGGCCGGAACCCAGCGCACCGAACACCATGCCGATCAGCGCGGCACTCATCACCGGCCCCAGACTGGCCCGATCGATTCCCCAATCCTGGCTGAGCGCGGGTGCAATGAAGCCCATTGCGGCGGTATCAAGACCGTCGAGGAACACGATCAGAAAACACAGCGCAACCACTCGCCATTGATAGCCGGACAGCGGTTGCGCATTGATGAAGGCCTGAACGTCGAGCGTACTCGACGCAGGGCTGCTGGCGGAAAGCGTCATGAAGGTGTCCTTTTATTTTTATAGGGTCGCCTGCCGATGCAGGCGCCTTGAAACGCACGCACATTGATTTCTGAATCGACAAGCGATTCAGAAATCGAAAAACACTGTCTCGCCTTCACCCTGCACACGGATATCAAAACGATAGGCCGTCTGCCCCTCGTGCGTGCAACGGCGCGCCACCAGGGTTTCGCGACGCGGGGGCTGCTCGATCAGATTGAGCACCGGGTCCTGCGCATTCGCCTGGGCTTCGTCATCGAAATACAGCCGCGTCTGCAGATGAATATTGATACCGCGGGCAAACAGCGAAACATTGATGTGCGCCGCCATCGGCACCCCGGCCGCATTACGTGCCGAGCCTGGCTTGATGGTCTTGAGGATCCATTGGCCATCGTCCGCGGTAGCTGTGCGACCAAAGCCGTTGAACGGCCTGTCCGGGTCGAATTCGCTGTGATACGCGCCTTGATGGTCGGCCTGCCAGAATTCCAGATACGCATCGCGGATCAGATGACCGTTGCCGTCGAAGACGTTGCCCAGCAGCACGATATGCTCGCCCGGCGCCTCGGGCCTGGCCATCTCGTTCCAGATTTCCAGCTCGCGGGTCGGATTGCCGGCCACCTGTGGTGCAAGACCGATGTGGACGTAAGGGCCAGCGGTTTGCGAAGGGGTTTCCTGCAGCAATTGAACGGGCATGTCGGGCCTCCTCAGCAATTTTCGAAGTGAGTCTTGCGCTGGCCGCGCAACACGATATCAAAGCGGTACGCCAGGCAATCCATAGGGTTGCCCATGCCCAGGTCAAGCCTGGCAATCAGGCTCTGCACGGCGTCCGGATTGGCGATGGCCTTGACGATCGGGCAGATCGGAATCAGCGGATCGCCTTCGAAATACAGCTGGGTGATCAGGCGTGTGGCAATCGACGGGCCGCTGATCGACACATGAATGTGCGCCGGGCGCCAATCATTGGGACCGTTGCGCCACGGGTAAGGGCCTGGCTTGACGGTGCGGAAGCTGTAATTGCCTTCGCTGTCGGTCAGTGCTCGCCCTACGCCGCCAAAGTTGGGGTCGATGGGTGCCAGATAAGCATCGCGTTTGTGGCGATAACGCCCGCCGGCATTGGCCTGCCAGATCTCCACCAGGGTATGCGGAATAGGCTTGCCGTACTGATCACAGACCCGCCCGGCCAGCAGGATGCGCTCACCGATGGGCAGCCCGCCGTTGTTGAAATTGAGCAGCAGATCGTTGTCGTGCTGGCCAAACTTCAAATGCGAGAAATCCGGGCCGGTGGTCTCGGAAATGGACTGCGGGATACTGACCAGCGCCTGACGCGGCGAGCGCAGGATCGAGGTCTTGTAATCAGGGGTGAGAGCTTTTGGATGCCAGTTTCGGTCACGAATGACGAAGCGGCTGTTGTCCGCGGCAGACATGGCGTTCTCCTCGTTTTTCTTATGGGGCGCGCAGGCGTGGGTCACATGCGCTACAGGCTGCGGCGAAGTGTCGCGCGATCCATGCTTACAGAGAACTGAAATAAACCCCATGATCCATAACCAATTGGTTATGGATGCTAGACGTTGCGATAGGCTTCTCCAAGGCTCCGCAGTTCGTCCACGCACCACTGCGCTGCGCGCGTGAGTGGCAAGGCCGGGTTGCTGCACAAACCGACCGAACCACCCGGCTCACGAATACCCATGTCCAGCTCCACCAGCGTGCCGCCTTTCAACTCCAGCGACACAGCATCCAGTGGCGCGATCCACACCGCATCGCTGCACTGCACATAGCGGCGGCTCAGGGTGAGCGAGAGTGTTTCAAGGCGCTGACGTGGCATGCGGATACCGCACTGTACGAACAGACTGTCGGCAAACTTGCGGATGGTGGTGCCCGCCAGCGGCAGCACCAGCGGGAATTGCTCCAGACTTTCAGGCTTGAGCGGCGCGGCCAGTAACGGGTGATCGTTGCGCACCACCAGCGTCATCGACTCGTTGTACAGATGCTCGAACGTCAGGCCCTGAATCTGCGGGCTGTCTGTCATGCGCCCGACCACCAGATCCAGTTCCCCTACCCTCAATTGCGACAGCAGATACGCGCTGGGCCCGGTCATCACGCTGACGATCAGCGCGGGGTGGCGCTCGTGCAGACGATGGACCACCTCCGGAACCAACAGGCTTTCAGCCGTGGACAGCACGCCCAGCCGGGCGGTGACAGTTTCGTGCTCCCCCGAGCGCAGGCTGCTGACACCTTCACGCAGGGCCTGGACGCTCGGCCCGGCGAAACGCATGAATGCCACGCCCGCTTCGGTCAGCGCCGCACCGCTCTTGCTGCGCACAAACAAGGTGGTGGCCAGCAGGGTTTCCAGTTCCTTGAGACTTTTTGACAGCGCAGGCTGACTGATCGCCAGAACGTCGGAGGCACGCGCCAGGCTGCCCTGCCGGGCCACTTCGAGAAAGCAGACCAGGTGGCGAAATTTGATGCGTGTATCGATATTCACTGCGCGTCGTGTCCGGTAAGTGAAAGGGAATGCAGCTCAACGACAAGGCAGCTCAGCGGCTCAGAAACGACGCCACCTGAGGCGCGTCAAATGGCCAGTCCAGCTCATCACCCGTGTCGACTCGACGCAACACCGGAACGCGCAACTCGTAGCGCTCAAGCAGTTGCTCATCCTCGCAGATGTCGACCAGCTCAACCAGCAGGCCGTGCTCGATGGCGAACGGCAGTAAAACCGCTTCGGCAACCTCGCACAGCGGGCATCCCAGGGTGCTGAACAGCTGGCATTCGGGCGGCATGAATTGATCCTCGGCAAATCCTCTACGACCGAAAATTATTCTAGGCGCACCCGGGGATCACGTCGACATCCGGAAATGCGTCTTGCTGAACGCGTTGGCGCGGTCCAATACCGGTTTCTCGAAACAACGGTAACCGACCCAGCCGTAACACACCGCTGCCGCCATCATCAGCAGCGCGAAAAACAGGTTGTCCAGATAGCTTTCGGGCCAGGCACCGACCAGGCTCCACACCCGCCCGATCACCCCCAGCACCAGCAGATGAGACAGGTAGATCGTGTAGGACATGTCGCCCACAGCGACCAGAAACCCAGGCACAACCAGTTGTCGACGCCGTTCAAGCAGGGCCAGGGTCAGCACCAGCAGGCCGAACGTCCCTCCGACCATGAGCATGCGCAGCAAGCCCTGACTGTCGTATAACCGGAAGTAACCGATCAGGGGCACACCCAGCAGCAATGCACCACCCAACGACGCAAGGACGGCAGCTGTCGGCACGCGCGCGCTGTGCCGACCATAAAAGAACAATGCCAGCGCTGCACCAAGAATGAATTCAAGGGCATAGGGATGCAGGATGATCTTCAGTGCGGGCGAATAGTCCTGCCAGTCGGCCAGCACGTTGAACACAACAATGATCAGCGCCCAGCCGCCGAGCAAAAGCGGCACGCTGCGTTCACGAAACAACAGAAAGCCTGAGTACACGACGTAGAACCACAGTTCGAACAGCAGCGACCAGGCCACCATCACCAGCAGCACTTTATCGTTGGGCAGCAGCAGGAACGACATGAGCAAGTTGGAAGACCCATGCCCGCTGTTGACCATGCCCGGCTGCACCAGGTACACCGCCAGCGTAATGAAAAAGTACAGCCAGTACGTGGGGTAGATCCGCGACACCCTGTTGAATAGAAAGCGTCGCGCCTCGACCCCGCTCTGGAAACGGCCACGGCTGACAATCACCATCACGAAACCGCTGATGACGAAAAACAGATCGACACCCAACTGAAAAAAATCGAGCAGCGGCGGCAGAAGGATGTCGCCACCGGAAAACTTGCTCTCTACCGACATCATGTGAAACAACACCACACCAAGGACAGCTATGCCCCTGAGCCCCTGCAGGGAATACAGCCGCTCCATGCCTCTCTCCATTCAGCTCTTATATCGCGCGCCATGCACGTGATCACGCGTGTGGAGCATAGCCAATGGCCAGAAATACGGAACCCCAATCTTCAACACGTTGCGGTTTTTCCTGACAGATACTTTTGGAGTAAGGTGCAGCGGCAGCGCACAGCCTGATTGGACACCAGACGGCAATCGAAGTGAACCTTCAGGAATCACCTGTACTCGAAACATCCATATGCCACCCAAACGGAGAAAATCATGGCCCGCCAAACCGCACAGAATGCTCAGGAAATCCTGAGAGCCGACTTCCAGGTACTGGTTGCCGACACTGAGAAATTGCTGGCGCATACCGCATCGCTGGCAGGTGATCAGGCCGATGAACTGCGTGCCCAGATTCGTGAGAGCCTGCTACGTGCCAAGGAAACCCTGAAGACCACTGAAGACTCGCTTCGCGAGCGCGGTGAGGCTGCTGTGATCGCGACCGAAGATTACGTTCAGAACAACCCCTGGCAATCAGTCGGTATCGCCGCAGGTGTCGGCTTTCTGATCGGTCTGCTGGCTACAAGGCGCTAACATCATGACTCTGGGAACGGAATCAGCACCGCCCGAGGGAACTCCGGGCTCTTCACCGCGGCGTCTTGGCGCTGCATTCCTTGGCCTGCTGCACACGCACGTCGAACTGTTCGGCATCGAATTGCAGGAGCAGAAGGCACGCACCGTGAGCCTGCTGCTGTTCGCGGGACTGGCGCTGGTTTTCGGTCTGCTGCTGCTCACCGGGCTCTCGGCCTTGTTGCTGATCGTTCTGTGGGACAGCTATCGCCTGGCGGGTATCGTCGGCCTGTGCACGTTCTACCTGCTGGCCGCCATCTTCTGCGGGTTGCGCCTCAAGGCCGCGATTTTCGATGAGTCGTCGCCATTTCACGCAACCCTCGAAGAGCTGGCCAACGACCGCGAGCGATTGATGCCATGAGTGAACCCAAGTCGCACCAGAGCAATACCCGTCGGGAACTGCGCAAGGCGTTGATCCGCCTGCGCATGGAGATGCACCGTCAGGAAATTCGTCACGAATCGACGCAACTGTTACAGCCGTTGCAACGCTTTCGCGGGATCCGCCATGACTGGAAAAGCGCGCTCGGCTTTCGCCACGCGCCACTCTGGGGCGTGGGCTCGGTCGCCCTGCTGGGGTTTCTGAGCGGCAAACGTGCCAAGACCGGACGCACCAGCCTGCTGGGTCGCCTGTTGAAGCTCGGCATCACGCTGACGCCACTGATCAAGGTCGCCATGCAGAGTCGCGCCATTCAGAACCGCAACCGCAGGCTCTGATTACGCCAGACTTTTTGCGTGAATCGAACCTCGCGACAAATGCCTGCTCCGGTGCTCCGGGGCGGGCATTTGCTTTTTAACAGCCCCTGTTTCTCTCTGTCCGCGCGTCAGGCCTTGCGGCAGGCGTGCCGAACCGGGAAGCTACAGCCAACATTACTGACGGAGTGCACGCCTTGGATTGGCAAACCCTGCTTAACCGCGAACGACTTGGCAAGACCCTGCACAGCCCCGAAGAGCTGGGACGCAGTCCGTTTCACAAGGACCATGACCGGATCATCTTTTCCGGTGCATTTCGCCGCCTGGGACGCAAGACCCAGGTCCATCCGGTGTCCAGCAACGACCATATTCATACCCGTCTGACTCACTCGCTGGAAGTCAGCTGCGTCGGCCGCTCACTGGGCATGCGCGTTGGCGAAACCCTGCGCACTGCCCTGCCCGACTGGTGCGAACCGAGCGACCTGGGCATGGTTGTACAATCTGCCTGCCTGGCACATGACATAGGCAACCCTCCGTTCGGCCATTCGGGCGAAGACGCTATTCGCAACTGGTTCAATCAGGCTGCCGGACGTGGCTGGCTCGACGCGATGAGCGAGACCGAGCGCAATGACTTTCTCAATTTCGAGGGCAATGCCCAGGGATTCCGAGTCCTTACGCAGCTGGAATACCATCAGTTCGACGGCGGCACTCGCCTGACCTACGCCACACTGGGCACTTACCTCAAATACCCGTGGACCGCGCGCCACGCAGACTCGCTGGGCTACAAGAAGCACAAGTTCGGCTGCTATCAGAGCGAACTGCCGATCCTTGAGCAGATCGCTGGCAAGCTGGGTTTGCCGCAACTTGAGGAACAACGCTGGGCGCGCCATCCACTGGTCTATCTGATGGAAGCCGCCGATGACATCTGTTATGCCCTGATCGATCTGGAAGACGGCCTGGAGATGGACCTGCTGGAGTACGCGGAAGTTGAGTCACTTCTGCTTGGACTGGTCGGCGATGATCTTCCGGAAACCTATCGGCAACTGGGCCCTGGCGACTCACGGCGGCGCAAGCTGGCCATCCTGCGCGGCAAGGCCATCGAGCACCTGACCAACGCAGCGGCCAGAGCATTCGTCGAACAACAGGACGCCCTGCTTGCGGGCACGCTGCCCGGGGATCTGGTGGAACACATGCACGGTCCGGCCAAGCGCTGCGTCCTGAACGCCAAGGACATGGCGCGCAAGAAAATCTTTCAGGACAAGCGCAAAACGCTGCATGAAATAGGCGCCTACACCACCCTGGAAATTCTCCTCAACGCTTTTTGCGGTGCAGCGGTCGAACAGTTTGGCGGCAGGACGCCGTCCTTCAAGCATCGACGTATCCTCGACCTGCTGGGCAACAGCGCGCCGGATCCCAAGGCACCGTTGCATGCCTCGTTCCTGCGCATGATCGACTTCATCGCCGGCATGACCGACAGCTATGCCAGTGAAATGGCCCGGGAAATGACCGGCCGCTCCGGACAGATTTAGCCTTGATAGACCAGCCGAGTACCTGAGCGCAGGCAGATACAACGCTGGTCATACCTGATTGCCCTGCAAAACTCAGACAGGCCCTACATGCATGTCAGACGAGTCCTATCGCAGCTTTTCTTGCATCCCTCAATAATTACAGCCACTTCAAATGCCACTCCGGCTCGTCATCCATCCGCCTGCGATACTAACGGTCCGCACGCCGTCTGCGAGGCCTGAACCTCTCGCCAGGGCCTTTCCGGAAAACTCATGTCCACACACAGCCTGCGCATCCTCCTGGTGGAAGATCACCCGTTTCAACTGATCGCCACTCAGGTGCTGCTCAACAATCAGGGCTATTTTCTGCTGACTCCCGTCCTCACCGCCGCAGAGGCCATGGCCGCCATGCAACGCAGCCCGGAGCCCTACGGGCTTTTACTGTGCGATCAGTGCCTGCCGGATATGTCAGGCCTTGACCTGATCGACGAGGCGACCCGTCAAGGCTTGTTACGCCGGGCCATTCTTCTCAGCGGCCTGCCCGATGTACAGCTTGAAAACATTCAGCAACTTGCCGCGCAGCGCGACCTGCCTCTGCTCGGCTGCCTGAGCAAACCCCTGCATGGCCCTGACCTCAGTCGCTTGCTGGGACACGGTCCTGAGTGACATCGACAAATCCTGCTTCAAGCGACTTCAGAAATGTCTGGCAACTATGTAAACGTCAATTGATACAAAACCGCGTCGTTTGTGAATTCACGTTCAGTCTCGTAGGAAATCATCAACGCACATGAATGATGATTCCATAAAGTAATAAACACCCCGTGCCTCAATAACCAAATACACACTGAAATAAGCGTTAACGTTTAAACACACTTGTGTTCAACGTAGGCTTTTACGTACTCCGATACGCTAATTATTGTAGGACTTTTCCTATATATGCCTGCCGAGCAAGTCTCTTTATGTGCCTGCCCGAACATCTGAGCTAAGGTGCGCGCTTTCTTCACTGCTTGTTATGGAATGGAATATGAACTCAGTTTTTATCATCGACGACCATCCGGTTATCCGGATGGCGGTCAGAATGCTTCTGGAAAACGAAAATTACGAAGTGGTGGGCGAAACCGATAATGGCGTCGACGCGATGCAAATGGTTCGCGAATGCATGCCTGACCTGATCATTCTCGACATCAGCATTCCCAAGCTCGACGGCCTTGAGGTACTGGCGCGCTTCAATACGATGGGGCTGTCCTCCAAGATTCTGGTGCTGACGTCGCAAACCCCCAACCTGTTTGCCATTCGCTGCATGCAATCGGGTGCCTCGGGTTATGTGTGCAAGCAGGAAGACCTTAGCGAGCTGCTCAGTTCGGTGAAAGCGGTATTATCCGGCTACAATTACTTTCCCAGCCAGGCGTTGACGTGCGCAGTTCGTGAAGATGGACAGACCAACGAGCTGGAGCTGTTCAAGTTGGTCAATGACCGCGAACTGATGGTATTGCAGTTATTTGCCCAGGGCCGTTCCAACAAGGAAATAGCCAAGGGTATGTTTCTCAGTAACAAAACCGTCAGTACTTACAAAACGCGACTGATGCAAAAACTAAAAACAAGAACCTTGGTAGAACTTATCGAGATGGCAAAACGCAACGCGCTAGTGTGAGAAAACGGATGCCCAAGCGCTTCAGACAATTATTAATACTGGCCACAGGCCTGTGCATGGGCTGGAGTGCTCAGGCCAGCCTTTATGCGGCCGAACATTACACACTGCTCGGTCGCTCAAGCCCGGCGCACATGGACGTGAAGCTGGACAGCAGCCAATGGCAATGGGTACGCGGTCAACGTGAACTGACTCTCGGCATCTCGAACCCCGATTACCCGCCCTTCGATATCACGATGTCAGGCAACGACTACGAAGGCATCACTGCCGATTACGCAGGCATCATTTCGGATGCGCTGGACCTGCCGGTCAGGGTGCAGCGTTTCGAAACCCGCGATGCAGCTATCAAGGCCCTGATCACAGGCCAGGTCGACCTGCTGGGCACTGCCAACGGCTTTGAAGCGGTTGATCGCAACATCAGACTGTCACAGCCCTACTCGGTTGATCAGCCCGTGCTGGTCACTCGGGTCGGAGACACGCGGCCCCTCAATGAGGGCCTCAAAGGCATGCGGCTGAGCATGGTCTATCACTATCTGCCACCCGCAGAGGTCGAGGCGATGTACCCCGGTGCAACACTGAAAACCTACCCCTCGTTTCAGAACGCCATCAACGCCGTAGCCTTCAACCAGGCCGATGTCTTTCTGGGCGATACGATTTCCACCCAATACATCATCAACAAGGGCTATCTGAACAACGTGCAGATGTCGAATTTCGGCAAGCACGAGCCCAATGGCTTCAGCTTTGCCGTCAGCAATGAAAACACACAATTGCTGGGTGTCATCAACCAGACACTGAAAGCAATTCCGGTCGATGAGCGCATCAACATTTCCAGGCGCTGGAGCACCGGCAGCGACCTGATGCTCACCGACCAGAAGCTGCAACTGACGCAACGCGAGGAACGCTGGATCGCTCAGCACCCGACCGTACGCGTGGTAGTCAATGAAGCGTACGCACCACTGACCTTCTTCGACGCCAAGGGCAACTTTCGCGGCATCACCGCCGACCTGCTTGAACTGGTCCGTCTGCGTACCGGGCTCAGGTTCGACGTCAAACGCTCGCCCAGCCTGACCGACATGCTGAACCAGGTTAGCGAGGGCCAGGCGGACCTGATCGGCGCGCTGGTGTCCAGCGATGAGCGGGAAGACCGCCTGAGCTTCAGCCGGCCCTATATCGACAATTCGTTCGTGCTGGTCACCCGCAAGGATCAGGGCTCGCCCAGCTATCTGGAGCAGATGGACGGCAAACGCCTGGCAATCACCCAGGGCAGCCCGATGCTGGACTGGCTGCGCCGCAAATATCCCAGAGTCGTACCGCTGGAAATAGACAACCCCTTCCAGGCGCTGGACATGTTGTCACTGGGCAGAACAGAAGGCGCGGTCATCTCGCTGCTCAGTGCAGACTACTTTCTGTCTTCAGGCATCTTCGAGGAGCGCCTGCAAATGACCGCCACCATCGGCGAAGACCCGGCGCTGATTTCGATGGCGACCTCACGCAATGCCATCGAGCTGAGTTCGATTCTCGACAAGGCGCTGGCAAGCATCGCGCCGCAGGATCTGGCGGCGATCAACAATCGATGGCGCGCCTACACCCCTTCAAGCGCCAACTGGCATGACTACGAACGCCTGATCTATCAGATTCTGGTCGGTGCAGGCCTGTTGCTGCTGGGCCTGCTGGCCTGGAATGCCTGGATGCGGCGGCAGATACGGCAGCGTGAAGCGGCGGAACGGGCGCTGGGCGACCAGTTCGAATTCATGCGTGCACTGGTCGAAGGCACACCCCATCCGATCTACGTGCGCGATCGCGAAGGCATGCTGCGCATGTGCAATGACAGCTACCTGAGGGTTTTCTCCGCGCAACGTGAAGACATCATCGGCAAGAGCGCTACCGAAGGTGTGCTGGGCAATGCCTTTGAAGCACGGGAATACGCTGCCGACTATCAACGGGTCATGGCCAGCAACACTGCACTGATCCTTGACCGCCCCCTGCGCATTGGCGACCGGCAGATGACCATCTACCACTGGATCCTGCCCTTTCGTGACTCTCTGGGCGAGGTACAAGGCATCATTGGCGGCTGGATCGATATCAGCGAGCGTCGCCAGCTTATCGAAGACCTGCAGGCCGCCAAGGAACAGGCTGACGCTGCCAGCCGTGCCAAGAGCACCTTTCTTGCCACCATGAGCCATGAAATCCGTACGCCCATGAATGCAGTGATCGGAATGCTGGAGCTGGCGCTCAAACGTGCCGATCATGGCGAGCTTGACCGTTCCGCCATAGAAGTCGCCTACAGCTCGGCCAACGACCTTCTGGACCTGATCGGCGACATTCTCGATATCGCACGCATCGAATCCGGGCGGCTTTCACTGAACCCGGAGCGGGCGAACCTGCGTCGACTGGTAGAGTCGGTGCTGCGGGTATTCGACGGTCTGGCTCGCCAGAAGGACCTTGACCTGGTGCTGGAACTGGACAGCCGAATCACCGCCGATGTGCTGATCGACCCGCTGCGCTTCAAGCAGATACTGTCCAACCTGGTGAGCAACGCCATCAAGTTCACCCCGATGGGACGGATCAGGATCGTGCTGCAGGCAGCAGAAAGCCCCGACCCGCAGTTGCTGCACCTGCACATCACCGTTCAGGACAGCGGCATAGGCATCAGCACTGAAGACCAGCAGCGTTTGTTCAAGCCCTTTGCCCAGGCCGATAACACCGGGCAAATGGCGCGTACCGGTGCAGGGCTGGGCCTGGTGATTTGCCGCAACCTGTGCATGATGATGGGCGGCAACCTTTCGCTCGACAGCACACCGGGTCAAGGCACCCGGGTCAGTATGAATCTGGTGCTGACCACACTTGAACCGCTGAGCGGCCAGCCCGTCGCTAAACCACCGATAGCTGTGGCTCACCAGACGCTACGGATCCTGATCGTCGACGACCATCCTGCCAACCGGCTGCTGCTCTGCCAGCAGCTTGGTTTTCTCGGTCACCATTGCGAAATGGCCGAAAACGGCGCGCAGGGGCTTGAGCACTGGAAGACCGATAGCTTTGATCTGGTGGTTGTCGACTGCAACATGCCGGTCATGAACGGCTATGACATGACCACGGCAATCCGCGCGATTGAAGATGCAGACGGCCAGCCACGCTGTCCGGTCTGGGGTTTCACGGCCAATGCGCAACCTGATGAGATCGAGCGCTGCCGCGCAGCAGGCATGGACGACTGCCTGTTCAAACCCATCAGCCTTTCGATGCTCAGCGAACGGCTGACAGCCATTTCGCCACAGGCGCGCACACCTCTGCCGTTCAGCCTCGACAGCGTCAGCAACCTGACCGGTGACCGCCCGGAAATGGTTGAACGCCTGCTTGCGCAGCTCCTGCACAGCAATCACGAGGACCGGCTGTTGCTGGCCAGACTGATACCGGAAAACAATCGCAGGAAAACCCGCGACCTGGCCCACAGGATCAAAGGTGCCGCACGAATCATCAGCGCTTCAAGGGTGGTCGATGCCTGCGATGCGCTTGAACAGGCCTGCGAAGCGGACACACCGGATGAACAGTTCCATACCTGTCAGCAGGTTGTGGAGCTGGCGATGATCGAGCTTGAGGACGCGCTGATTCTGCAGCAGGCGAAACCTGACTGAAGGTGCTTCAAAGAAGGTATGGCGAAGGGGGAGCAGCAAGGGAGGCAGGCGCTGGCCTGCCTCCCGTTACATCAGGCGGCCGGGTTGATTTCTTTTTCCGGGTACCAGACGTCGATCAGCTGGCTGACAGTGACTTCTGTCAGTTCACTGCGGCCTTTGAGCCAGGCTTCGACAGCAACACGCTGTTCTTCGCTGACCGAGCCACGCTTGCTCAGGCAAACCAGACCGAAGTCGTCGCCGCCCACATAACCAAGACCGTTGGCTTCCATTGCTTCTTTCAGGAAAGCGTCAAGGAAAGCATCGATTGCCTTGTCATCCAGCTCTTGCTTGAAGCCCAGGTTCAGTTCAAAACCCAATTCCTGGAACTCGTCCACACACAGTTTTTTGCGCAGACGGCGGGAGCGGTTATTGGCCATGGGACAATCCTCATCAATAAATATCGGGCGGCACTTTACCAGCTTGGCGATTTAAAAGCCCGACAATTGCGGTCTGTCATGTATATCCGGGGTTGCGACAGCGATGCAGGCCCGATCGATAAAAAATAACGTTTACCGGCCTGCCCCCCATCACAAGCCTGCCCTGCTTGGGGCATAATGCGGCTCGTTTCATGCTTGGCACTGTGTGTTACAAAAAAAGCCCGCCACGCATTCACTACTATAGTTATCAACATCGCATCGAAATAGTTACCGAGGGAATCCATCCATGCCCTCTTTTTTATGTCCCCCTTGCAGTAGGGTTTTATTCAATGATCAAGTCGCTACGTCCATTGTTGCTCGCGTCAATTCTTTTGCCACTGGCTCTTCCCTCCTACGCCGCCGTCATCAACACCACGCTGCCCCCCAAGGTTCAACAGGCCCTTAAAGCCAGCAAACTCGGCGATGACGCGCTCTCGCTGGTGATGTTGCCACTCAACGGGCCGGGCACGCCGACCGTGTTCAATGCCGACGTATCGGTCAACCCGGCTTCCACCATGAAGCTGATCACCACTTACGCCGCGCTGGAAATGCTCGGCCCTACCCACCAGTGGAAAACCGAATTCTTCACCGACGGCACCCTGAGCAACGGCGTGCTGCGCGGCAACCTGTACCTCAAGGGCGGCGGCGATCCAAAGCTGAATATGGAAAAGCTCTGGTTGCTGATGCGTGACCTGCGCGCCAACGGTGTGCAACAGGTGACCGGGGATCTGGTATTGGACCGCAGTCATTTTGTGCAGCCGCAATTGCCCGAGTTCAATGATGACGGCAACGACGAGAACAAGCCGTTTCTGGTCAAGCCCGATGCGCTGATGGTCAACCTCAAGGCATTGCGCTTCGTGACCCGCAACGATGACGGCAGGATTCTGGTTTCGGTCGAGCCGCCGATTGCGACCATCCACATCGACAACCAGGTCAAGGCAAGCGCATCGAAGCAGTGCACCGGAGATGTGCGTTACAACCCGGTCACCCAGCCTGACGGCAGCGTCAATGTGACGGTGACTGGCCAGTTGGGCAACGGTTGCAATTCGCAGACCTATCTTTCGCTGCTGGACCATCCGACCTACGCGGCCGGCGCAGTAAGGGCCATCTGGCAGGAACTGGGCGGCACCATCCAGGGCAAGGACCGCGTTGGCGTTCTGCCCGGCAATGCCAAGCTGCTGGCCAAGGCTTTTTCACCGGATCTGGTGGAAGTCATTCGTGACATCAATAAATTCAGCAACAACACCATGGCCCAGCAACTGTTTCTGAGCCTGGGTGAAGAGTTCCGTAATGAAGCTGACGGTGACGACGGCAAAGCCGCACAGCGCGTCATCCGCCAATGGCTGGCGAAAAAAGGCATCACCGCGCCGCATCTGGTCATGGAGAACGGCTCCGGTCTGTCACGTGCGGAACGTGTCAGTGCCCGTGAGATGGCCATTATCCTGCAGGCTGCCTGGCGCAGCCCGTATGCTGCCGAATTCATGAGTTCGATGCCGCTGGCAGGCATGGACGGCACCATGCGTAAACGTCTGAAGCGCACCCCGCTGCTGGGTGAAGCGCACATCAAGACAGGCACACTGAACACGGTTCGCGCCATTGCCGGCTTCAGCCGCGACAGCAACGGCAACACCTGGGCGGTCGTGGCGATCCTCAACGATCCGCGTCCGTTTGGCGCATCCTCGATACTTGACGAGGTACTGGTCGATCTGTATCGACAGCCGAAACTGAGCAACACCACGGTCTCGATCCAGCAATAACCACCCGCAGCATGCAACCAGCAGACCCGCTTTCGAAGCGGGTCTGTGTGCGTCAGATCTGCTCGGGCTCGACCCGATCGCGACCGGCCTGTTTGGCGGCATAGACGCCCGAGTCAGCGCGCAACAACATCGTGTCGATCCCCTCACCGGCTCGCCAGCTGGCGATGCCGAAGCTGGCCGTCACAACCTGGTCGACGCCTTCGATAACCTGATTGCGCAGGCCCTCGCGCAGGCTCAAGGCCAGCTGATACGCCTGCGAGCCCCGTGCGCCCGGGCAGATCACCATGAACTCTTCTCCGCCCAGGCGGCAGAACACATCATCGCTGCGCAGGCGCTGGCTGATCTTTTCCGAAATCGCCTTGAGCACCTGATCGCCTGCGGCATGCCCGAAACGGTCATTGATGCGCTTGAAATGATCGATATCGAGCATGATGATCGACAGGTTACCGCCGTGCCGGTCGATCCTTTTCAGCTCGGCCTGCATGCGGTCCTGGAAATAGCGCCGGTTGTAGGCGCCGGTCAGTACGTCGGTGACCGAAAGCGCGCGCAATTCCTGTTCGACACGCTTGAGGTCGGTGATATCGGACACAAAGCCGTGCCATAGCACGCTGCCGTCTGCCAACCGTTCCGGTGTCGATGCAGCGCGCAACCAGCGCTGGCCCTTGCGTGGCAGGTCGACACGGTACTCTTCGCTCCAGGGTGTCAGATGCTTCGCGCTGACCAGAATCGAGCTTTTGACGCGCGTCAGGTCCGGTGGTTGGATACGTCGCAAAACGGCCTCGGAATCGCCCAGCAACTGCGCTTCATCGACTTCAAACAGCTCGCACATACCGGCACTGGCGTACCTGAAGCGCGCACTGCCGTCGATAGCCAGGTGATACTGATAAATGCCGCCAGGCACCTGCGAGCCGAGCTTTTTCAACAATTGCCCTTGTTCGGCAAGAGCCTCGTTGACGCGCTTGTGCTCGGTGACATCGATGCACACCGCCAGGTACCCGGTCCACAGCCCCTGATCGTCGCGCACGGCGGTCACCAGCATGTTCACCACCAGGGTGCTGCCGTCACTACGCTGCAGGGTCCACTCCTGCGAGGGATGATGAGCGTCTTGCACGGCGTCGAGAAACATCAGCCGGGAAGCGCTGACCGGGTGCCCGCGGTCCTTGCTCAATACACTCGCACGAGCCTCCAGCTCAGCCGACTGATAAAGGTCCATGAGGCGCAGCCTGCCCAGCACCTCTTCCTGCGAATAACCCAGCATCTTCTGCGCACCGACGTTGAACGTTGTGATCAGCCCGTCCAGGTCGGTTGCAATAATCGCCACTTCCGTCGCGGCGTCCAGCACACTGCGCAATTGCCCGTGCGCCGCCCGCAACTGCTGCCCGCGCTGGCGCAACTCACGGGTACGCTGCGCCACACGCTGCAAGGCTCGCTGACGCTGGCTGATCAGGCTGTAGAGCAACGCGCTGAGCATCAGGCTCAAAAGCCCGCCGAGCCACAGCACCCGGCCCGGCATAATGCTCTGATTGCTCTGGCTGAAGATTTCCGTAGGGCGAACCTCGACCAGATAATCCCTGTCGCCCAGGCTCAGCAGGCTGCTGGCGTACAAATGATTGCGTATGGCTGCGACCGGCGACTGGTAAACCTGCTCAGGCTTTGTCGGCGAGCTGAGGTCAAGCATGGTGACCGCAAGATTGTCCTGTTCCGCGGTGCCAATGCTCATCAATTGCGCCAGGCTGATCACTGCCGTGACATACCCCCTCAATTCCGAAGGCGGCTCGCCAATGGAGAATACCGGCGCCACCAGCAAAATTCCGTACGTGTCTGACGGGTCAAGGGCCAGCAGGCTGATACGAGGCGTTGCAACAATGCGCTTGAGCAAACGCGCACGCTCAAGGGCGACATGACGTACCGGCTCCGAGGCTATATCGAACCCCGACGGCGTGGGAATTTTGCTGAGGGTCTGGATGAATCGAACCGGAAAATACTCATTGCGCACAGCGGCGGTTTTCAAGGTACCGTTTTCATCCATTTCTCGTATGGCGTATTCGGCTGAGCCCTCCTCGCGCGCCTGCTGTTCAAAAGCGGCCCGCTCCGCAAACGTCACTCTGGGGTTCCAGGCGTACGCCTGGGTTCCAATCAGCAATGGCGCGACAAAGCCGTCGAATTCCGATTGCTCGACCTGATGGGAAAAGATAAAGAAGCGACACAGGGTGTCCAGCCGAGTGACCTGCCGGTCCAGACGCTCCTGAAGACGACTGAAGCGCTCTGCGGCAAGCATATCGAACCGCTGGCGCAATTGACGCTGGTAGAGCTCATTGTCGGCCAGCGCCAACATGATGGTAAGTGCCGCTCCGACCATCAATGCTAAAACGGCTATTGGCCACGCTGAGAGCTGGCCGTTGATGAAACTCAGAACTCTGAGCCTGAACCGTTTCGCTGTCATACACAGAAACTCATGACGCCAACATGCTGAAACGCCAAGCTGGCTATGACTTCTGTTATAGCTATTCGCCAGTAATTTTCATAGCGAGCGATGAGCAAACCTGTACAAAACTGTTACAGGCAAGCTCATCACACACCGTGTCAGGCACGCGCCATGATTTTCCAGGCGCGGTGAATCTTGCCGTTGCGGGCAAAATCCTGGTCGATGGTTTGCGCGGTAATATCCTCCACCGCATAGCGCTGGCTCAGATTTTCATCGAGCACGAACTTGCGGAAGTTGTTGGAGAAGTACAGCACGCCACCCGGAGCCAGACGCGCCATGGCCAGATCGATCAGCTCGACCTGATCACGCTGCACATCAAAAATGCCTTCCATGCGCTTGGAGTTGGAGAACGTCGGCGGATCGATGAAGATCAGGTCGTATTCGTCGCGATTGGCCTGCAGCCAGGCCATCACGTCGCCCTGCTCCAGACGATTCTTGTCGGAGAAACCGTTCAACGACAGATTGCGCCGCGCCC
This sequence comes from Pseudomonas savastanoi, assembly GCF_020917325.1. NCBI lineage: Bacteria > Pseudomonadati > Pseudomonadota > Gammaproteobacteria > Pseudomonadales > Pseudomonadaceae > Pseudomonas > Pseudomonas savastanoi. The sequence continues at coordinate 2,269,095 of NZ_CP076652.1, read as the reverse complement.
AGTCCAGATAGGTCCGCGACAGGTCAACGCTAGTGGTGCTGCGCGCACCGCCCTTGGCAGCATGTACGCTGGCAGTCGCGGTGTAGGCAAACAGGTTCAGGAAGCGCTTGCCGGCCGCCTCGCGCTGAATACGCATGCGCATCGGACGATGGTCGAGAAACAGCCCGGTATCGAGGTAGTCGGTCAGATTCACTAGCAACTTGACGCCGCCTTCGCTGACTTCCAGAAACTGGCCCTGCGCGCTTTGACGCTCGTATTGTTTGGTGCCGCTCTGACGCTCGCGACGTTTGATCACCACACGGTTCTTGTCGATGTTCAACGCCTGCGGAATCGCCGCCAGCGCATCGAACAGCCGGGCCGAAGCCTTTTCCGGATCGATGGACTTGGGCGCTGCGTATTCCTGAACGTGAACCCAGTCGTGATACAGGTCGATCGCCAGCGAATATTCAGGCATGTCGGCGTCATACACGCGGTAGCAATCGATACCTTCGCGGCGCACCCATTTGCCCATCTGCTTGAGGTTCTTTTGCAGGCGATTGGCAAACATCTGCCCGCCTTCGCTCAGGCGCGCCTGTTCGACCACCACCGGTTCCGGCTTGATCGGGTTGCCGTTCTTGTTGAGCTTTCTTTCAACGACTTCAACTTCGACAGGGTTCTCGCGCTCGATCTGACGCTGCTCGGGTGTGCGACGCTCGCCGGTCACGAACTGATCAGGCGTGACCTTGATCAGCAGCAGTTTGCACGGCAAGGCACCGTTCCAGAACGAATACTGTTTGTGGCTGCGAATGCCCATGCGCTTGCCCAGGTCAGGCGCGCCGGTGAACACCGCAGCTTCCCAGTTAAGGCAGGACTGACGCAGGCGCTCGCCCAGATTCTGGTAGAGATACAGCAGGCTGGCTTCATCACCCAGACGCTCGCCGTACGGAGGGTTGCAGATCACCAGACCTTTCTGGTTCTGGTCGGGACGCGGCTCGAAGGTCGCGACTTCGCCCTGATAGACCTTGATCCAGTCACTCAGACCTGCACGTTCGATGTTGTTGCGCCCAGGCTGGATCAGTCGCGGATCGGCCTCGTAACCGCGAATCCATGAAGGCGTTTTGGCCAGCCCTGCTTCTGCGCGGGCCAGCGCTTCGTCGTGCAGCTTGCGCCACAGCGCCGGAACGTGGCCGAGCCAGGCAGAAAAGCCCCAGCGTTCACGCTTGATGTTCGGGGCGATGTCGGCGGCGATCATGCCGGCCTCGACCAGAAACGTACCGACACCGCACATCGGGTCAGCCAGCGCGCCGCCCTCGGCAGCAATACGCGGCCAGCCAGCACGGATCAGGATAGCGGCGGCGAGGTTTTCCTTCAGCGGTGCAGCGCCCTGCTGCAGGCGATAGCCGCGCTGGTGCAGGCTGTGCCCGGACAGATCGAGGGACAGAATGGCTTCGCCTCGGTCCAGTCGCAGGTGCACGCGCAGATCGGGGTTGATCTTGTCCACCGACGGACGCTCGCCATCCGGTGTACGCAGTTTGTCGACGATCGCATCCTTGACCTTCAATGCACCGAAGTGGGTGTTATCGATGCCTGACCCGTGGCCACTGAACTCCACTGCGATGGTGCCATCGGACTCGAGATGATCATGCCACTCGACATCCAGTACGCCGTGATAGAGGTCTTCGGCATCCTTCATCGGGAAGCGCTTGAGCACCAGCAGCACGCGGTTGGCCAGCCGCGACCAGAGGCACAGCCGGTAGGCGGTCTCCATGTCGGCCGAGCCGCGAATGGCCGACGTGTGCTCGCGGGTCTCTTGCAGACCCAGTGCCGTAGCTTCCTCGGCAAGCAGTCCTTCAAGGCCTTTGGGGCAAGTAAGGAAAAGTTCGTAGCGATCCGACATGTGTATTCCAGGGCCTGAGCCGTCAGCGGCGGGCAACGCATTGCCCTGCCAGATTTGAACAGGCGTCTTTCGTGGAGAACGCCTGCGTGGCACGTGATGTGTACCGGTCCACCGCATGATCCTGTCATGTCATTGCGGCAGTTATGGCGCGTATTAGAACAGATATCAGGTAAGCCGATGTCGGCAATAAGGCGCGCAATCAAGAGTCGTGTTTTGAAAAGTCACATTTGTGCAGCGCCGATCATGACCCTTCGTCGCTTAAACAGCCAAGGCATTGAGCCAGTATATGAGCCTGATAAGCGATTTCAATTAGCCTGCAAACGCCCATGTTCAAGGGGCCGCAGAAAAAATCATGGTGGAAACAGATCATCGCTTATTGCTCGACAGACCTGAATGTGACGTGCTTATGACAAAACGATCATTCACACCGCCCTGCGCTTTGGTTAGAAATCGTCTCAGGTCATCTCCGCAACGGTTATGGCATCAAGGCCCGCGACGCCGGCAGCGGGCCCCAACGGCAGAAGATTCTGCCCGACCTCATCACGGGGTCTCAGGGATATTACAGTCAACAGACGAGGGCATTACCCTATGAGAAGACTTAAGCGTGATCCGTTGGAAAGAGCATTTTTACGCGGATATCAATACGGCGTTCATGGTAAATCCCGTGAGCTTTGCCCTTTTACTCTACCGTCAGTACGCCAGGCATGGATCAATGGCTGGCGCGAAGGACGCGGCGACAACTGGGACGGTATGACCGGCACTGCGGGCATCCACAGACTCAACGAACTTCACGCGGTCGGATGAGGCGATTAAAAGACTTTCAGGCCTCTGTCGGGCCACCCACATGATTGACTGATTCACACCTGTACAATGCACGCCCGACCCGGGCGGCGGGCCAACGCCCAGGGGCTCTCTCGAGGAGCCCCTTTTTTTGCCTTCGATTCAGCGTACGGCCGGTGGCATTGCCGCAATGGCGTCCACCGATTCGCGAATCAGCGCAGGGCCCTTGTAGATGAAACCGGAATAGATCTGCACCAGACTGGCACCTGCGGCTATCTTCTCGGCAGCATGCCGGCCTTCAGTGATTCCACCAGCGGCAATGATCGGCAGGCGACCCGCCAGCTCACCGGCCAGCACCTTGACGATGTGCGTGCTTTTTTCCCGCACCGGCGCACCCGACAGACCACCCGCTTCATCGCCATGCGGCAGCCCTTCCACACCCTGGCGGCTGAGCGTGGTGTTGGTGGCAATCACTGCATCCATACCCGACTCTATCAGTGCAGAGGCCACCAGCACGGTTTCTTCATCGCTCATGTCCGGGGCAATCTTGATCGCCAGTGGCACGCGCCTGCCGTGCCGTTGCGTCAGTTCCTCCTGGCGCAGGCTCAGGGCCTGGAGCAGTTGCTTGAGCGAGTCACCGAACTGCAGGCTGCGCAGCCCCGGCGTATTGGGCGAACTGACGTTGACGGTGACGTAGCTGGCATGGGCATAGACCTTGTCCAGGCAGATCAGGTAATCGTCGACCGCACGCTCGACCGGCGTGTCGAAGTTCTTGCCGATATTGATGCCCAGAATGCCGCGATACTTTGCCGCCTGGACCCGGGACACCAGGTTGTCGACACCCAGATTGTTGAAGCCCATGCGATTGATGATCGCCTCGGCGTGCGGCAGGCGGAAAATGCGCGGCTTGGGGTTGCCCGGCTGTGGACGTGGCGTCACAGTACCGATCTCGACAAAGCCGAAGCCCAGTTGCGCAAAGCCATCGATGGCTGCACCGTTTTTGTCCAGACCTGCTGCCAGCCCCACAGGGTTGGGAAATTCAAGGCCCATCACACTGACCGGCAACTTCGCCGGGGACTTGCTCAGCAGGCCATTGAGGCCCAGCCGCCCGCCTGCACCGATCAGGTCCAGCGAAAGGTCATGAGAGGTTTCCGGGGAAAGTTTGAACAGTAACTGGCGGGCCAGGTTATACATGGCGGGATGGGCTCGTGAGCAGCTGAATTCAGGGTGGCGATTATAGACGTGTGCAGGCCTGTCAGGCGAGGCGCGCGACAAACTTGTTGCTCGCCTCTCCCCGGCGATGGCATATGCCTTGCTTGAAACCGCTATCGGCACTCGCTCCAACGGCGGAGCGGTGCATGGACAACGGCGTCGCTTCGACACTTGCATTGCAATGGGTCGGACGACGCCTTTTTTCTGGACGGACCTTTGATGAAGCACGCGCGATGAACGAACGAACCGGTAATGCGCTGGACTGGGTGGCCGGTAGCGACGCCCCGGAAATGAACAGCCTGGACGTGGGCTTCATGGCATTGACCGACTGCGCCCCGCTGGTGGTCGCGGCCACTCAGGGTTTCGCCCAGCCTTACGGCCTGAGCCTGAACCTCGAGCGTCAGACCTCCTGGGCCGGGCTGCGCGACAGGCTGGTCAGCGGGCAGTTGCAGGCGGCACACAGCCTGTACGGCCTGATCTATGCGGTGGAAATGGGCATCAGCGGTGGTCCGGCGACCGACATGGCGATCCTCATGGGGCTCAATCAGAACGGCCAGTGCATCAACCTGTCCCGCGAATTGCAGGAGGCTGGCGTGATCACTCCTGAGGCACTGGACAAACGTGCGCACCAAAGCGGCTCAAGGCTGACCTTCGCGCAGACCTTCCCCACCGGCAACCATGCCATGTGGCTCTACTACTGGCTCGCCAGCCAGGGCATTCACCCGCTCGATGATGTGAACAGTGTCGTGGTGCCCCCCACGCAAATGGCGCAACACCTGCAGGCTGGGCGCATCGACGGTTTCTGCGTCGGCGAACCCTGGGGTGCCAGCGCCGTTCAGCAGCAACTGGGCTTCACGATGGCGACCAGCCAGTCGATCTGGCCGGATCACCCGGGCAAGGTGCTGGGCTGTACCCGCGAGTTTGTCGAACAGAACCCCAACACGGCCAGAGCACTGATCATGGCCGTCCTGGAAGCCAGCCGTTTCATCGAGCAAAGCGATCATAACCGGCGCAGCACCGCACAGCTGCTCAGCGGTGCGGATTATCTGGATACCTCGCCGGACTGCATCGAGCCACGCCTGCTTGGCCACTACAGCGACGGCCTCGGCAATCACTGGCAGGACCCGCATGCAGTCAGTTTCCATGATCAGGGGCAGGTCAATTATCCGTGGCTGTCCGACGGCATGTGGTTCATGACTCAGTTCCGGCGCTGGGGCCTGTTGCGTGAAGACCCGGACTACCTGGCCGTCGCCAGCCGCGTCCAGCAACTGGACCTGTATCGCCAGGCAGCCGATGCGCTGGGCATCGACTCACCCGCAGCAACCCTGCGCAGCAGTCAGTTGATCGATGGCAAGGTCTGGGACGGCAGCGATCCCGCAGGCTACGCACGTAGCTTCAAGCTCCACTCGCTGGCCGACAACGCGCCCGCTGTGGCCAGTCGTTGACGGAGAACGTGACCATGCTGCGTATCCTGCTTATCAATGACACCGCCAAAAAGGTCGGTCGCCTCAAGTCAGCCTTGATAGAGGCCGGTTTCGACGTGATCGACGAATCCGGCCTGATCATCGACTTGCCCGCTCGCGTTGAAGCGGTGCGCCCGGACGTCATCCTGATCGACACCGAATCGCCAGGACGCGATGTAATGGAACAAGTGGTGCTGGTCAGCCGTGACCAGCCGCGACCCATCGTGATGTTCACCGACGAGCACGATCCGGGCGTGATGCGCCAGGCCATCAAGTCCGGGGTCAGCGCTTATATCGTCGAGGGTATTCAGGCCCAACGGCTGCAACCGATTCTGGATGTGGCAATGGCCCGCTTTGAAAGCGATCAGGCGCTGCGTGCGCAATTGCATGCCCGCGATCAGCAACTGGCCGAGCGCAAGCGCATCGAACTGGCCAAGGGGCTGCTGATGAAAATGAAGGATTGCAACGAGGAAGAGGCGTACACCCTGATGCGGCGCCAAGCGATGAGTCGCCAGCAAAAGCTGATTCAGGTGGCCGAGCAAATTATCGCGATGAGCGAGCTACTGGGGTAAACGAGCGAAGAACGCCTGCTCGCACAGGCGTTCTTCAGCGTTTACAGGGGCGCAGCCTGTCAGCTCAACTGCACATCCTTCATCGCCGGGACGTAGCCGTAGTCATACTCTTCCTGCACGAACGAGCGGTCGCCCTTCAACAGGATTCTGACCGTCGGCGCCTCGGTGCCGCCGATACGGTAGTCATCGCCGCTGGTGGGCACGCTGTCGATGAACGAAGTCACCAAGCCGTTGGGCATCACACAGTGGGAGTACGTCTGGAATGGCTGTGCAGGCGGATTGCCCAGCACCAGTCCGGAAGCGTTCATCGGCCGGTAAGGCCCGAACAAATGCTCGCCCACAAAACCGTAAACGCCGTCCGGCCCGGTCACACCGTCGGCATACGTAAACTTGTGACTAATGGTGAATAAATAATACTTGCCGTCCTGAAAGACATAATGCGGACGTTCAGTCTGGTCATTGACGCCCACCGCAGTCACCAGTGGCGGTAGTATTTCCCACTCTTCTCCGCTGAGATCTTTCGCAACTGCCAGGCCGATACAGCCCACTTGAAAACGCGCACCCCCCACTTCTTCATGGCCGGGTGGCACCGGGCCAAGTTCTGCAGCGCCAACGGTATGCGTACCGCGTTCGCCGGCCACATTACCTTCAAAGACCATATACAACTTGCCATCATTGGGATCAATAAACGGACTCGGGTCGCGGAAGTTCCACGTCGAGTTCTGCGCTTCGGTTTGATAATAAGTGCCGTCGGCCTCGAACAGTTTTTTGACCTGGGTAAAGTCTTTCAACTCCACGCCCTGATCGGACGTCACAATACGGCCGCGCACTTTGGCAATGGTCGCCCCCGGTGTCACGCAGGTGTAGTAAAGATCGATATCACCCTTGTCATTCAATAATACCGGTGTGCCCGCCCACTCACGGGTGGTGGGCGACACGCCTTCGGCCATGACCCGGCCACCGAAGATCCAGTTCTTGCCGGTGCGCGAATACCAGTAGCACATGCGCGCCCGCCCGTGACGATCTTCCCAGTCGCGCTTGATGTCGTAGCGGCCGTTGGCGCCGAGATACTGCGGGTCGTCGGGGTGGCGATCAGCCGTCAGTGTGACGATAACCGACCAGCCGTTGACTGAGACCACCGTGCCGTCAAGCTCTCGCAACGGCATGGTGTCCCAGATGAAGACCTTATCACTCATGACCGGAAAGTCCGCTTTTACCAACGGCTGCGTGGTGGTCGGATCATTTTCATTGACCTTCAACGCATCGGCACGGGACCAGATGGTAGGTGCGTAATTGATGTTACTCATGATGATGTCCTTTATTGGCGCCTGCAATGAAGCGCGAAGAGGAAGACAGCCCGGTCTGCGGGCTGTAGTGCCGGGAGGTACCCGGGATCGGTGTTTCAAGCCCTGGGGCAACTGAAAACCGGAAAAAGAGCGAGTAGCCGATTACTTTTTTCAAAAGTAAACATTTATCGAAATTGACAGGCAATTTGCAATTACAGATTGCCATAGTGAAGAGTAAATTCATGTCCTGATGAATGAGCCGTGTTAATCACGGTGCAATGAATGCTGTCAGAGATACCGGGCAATGTAAATTAAATATTGAGACCGGCGTTATCGTACAACTTCAATAAACAGAAAATTAATAAATATTAACACTTATTGATCATCGCTATTAACACCGTCATACAAGCACATCAAAACAGCATCACAGTGACAGTACCTAATATCAAAACTAGTGGCACATGAAATAATAATAACGCCATTGAACTTTAATAAACTCTTCAGTAACCACGCTTGATCTCGTCCTGTCAGGCTGCAGGCTGTCGCTCGCGGCGCGCCCTGTTTTACGGCGCTTTGCTGACGAGCGCCCGCTTCAAGGTCACTGACCGGCCCTCGCCTACTTCCTGGAAATCACCCAAACCCGCTCGCAGCTTGCAGCTAACCGCTCGCAACGCCATTGGCCCATCTCTTGCTTTAGCAATCGCACGGTAGCCAACGGCGGCTATCACTTTTTACGACAAAGACGTCGCTCATCTCTTTCCGCTCACGTGGACAGAGAGGCGACGTTTTTTGCGTTTTGGTCCCGGTGACGGGGCCGGTGGAGTCGCCGTCATTCGGAACACTCCACCACAGCGTCTGGAATACCCCGTGTCGAGGTCATGGCCCGACTGACTAACTAGCAGATGATGAGGTGTGCACATGGATACAAGCTTCTGGAAGGCAGGCCATAAACCGACCCTGTTTGCGGCGTTTCTCTATTTCGACCTGAGCTTCATGGTCTGGTACCTGCTCGGCCCGCTGGCCGTGCAGATTGCCACTGACCTGCACCTGACCACTCAGCAACGCGGCCTGATGGTCGCCACACCGATTCTGGCGGGTGCCGTGCTGCGCTTTTTCATGGGTCTGCTGGCGGACCAGCTGTCGCCCAAGACAGCCGGCATCATCGGTCAGGCGATTGTCATCGGCGCACTGCTGGCAGCCTGGCAACTGGGCATTCACACCTACGGTCAGGTACTGCTGCTGGGGCTGTTTCTGGGTATGGCGGGCGCTTCATTCGCCGTCGCGCTGCCTCTGGCGTCGCAATGGTATCCACCGCAGCACCAAGGCAAGGCGATGGGCATTGCCGGTGCGGGCAACTCGGGTACCGTGCTGGCAGCATTGATCGCGCCGGTACTGGCCGCCAGTTTCGGTTGGGGCAACGTGTTCGGTCTGGCGCTGATCCCGCTGGTTCTGACCCTGATCGCTTTCACCCTTATGGCGCGCAACGCCCCGGAGCGCAGCAAGCCCAAATCCATGGCGGACTATCTCAAGGCGCTGGGTGATCGTGACAGCTGGTGGTTCATGTTTTTCTACAGCGTGACGTTCGGCGGCTTCATCGGCCTGGCCAGCGCCCTGCCCGGCTATTTCAACGACCAATATGGCTTGAGCCCGATTACTGCCGGTTACTACACCGCTGCCTGTGTCTTCGGCGGCAGCCTGATGCGCCCGCTCGGTGGCGCGCTGGCTGACCGCTTTGGCGGGATTCGCACGTTGACCGTGATGTACGCCGTTGCGGCCATCGGTATCGCGGCGGTGGGTTTCAACCTGCCAAGTTCGTGGGCAGCACTGGCCCTGTTCGTTGCCGCGATGCTGGGCCTGGGTGCCGGTAACGGCGCGGTCTTTCAGCTGGTTCCGCAGCGTTTCCGCAAGGAAATCGGGGTCATGACCGGCCTGATCGGCATGGCAGGCGGCATCGGTGGCTTCCTGCTGGCAGCCGGTCTGGGCACTATCAAACAGAACACTGGCGATTACCAGTTGGGCCTGTGGCTGTTCGCAGGTCTGGCGGTGCTGGCCTGGTTCGGTTTGCTGAACGTTAAACGTCGCTGGAGAACCACCTGGGGTTCGGCGGCCGTGACTGCGGCGCGAGTCTGAACCGCCGATGACGCTGCAATTGCAGTTCGCTCAATTCAGCGCCAGCGGTCCGCGCGCGGAAAACCAGGATGCTCTGCGCCTGGTCACTCCGGCCCCGGCACTGGCCGCCAGCAAGGGCTATCTGTTCGCCCTGGCCGACGGCGTCAGCCAGTGTGCCGATGGCGCACTGGCTGCGCAGTCCACGCTACAGGCGCTGGCACTCGACTATTACGCCACGCCGGAAACCTGGGGCGTGGCCCAGTCTCTCGACCGCCTGCTGCTGGCGCAGAATCGCTGGCTGCTGGCCAACGGTTTACTGACCACCCTCAGTGCTCTGGTGCTGCGCGGACGACGCTTCACCCTGGCCCACGTCGGTGACTGCCGGGCTTATCGCTGGCAGGCCGGTACGCTAAAGCGCATCAGTGAAGACCACGTCTGGGAACAGGCCGACATGCAGCATGTGCTCAAGCGCGCGCTGGGCCTGGACCAATACGTGGTTATGGACTATCTGGACGGCGAGCTGTGTGAAGGTGAACGACTGTTGCTGGTCAGCGACGGTATCTGGGCGACCCTTGGTGATGCCAGCATCCGCTCGATTCTGACCGAGCAGGACAACCTCGACTCGGCGGTGAAAACCCTGGTCAGCGCGGCGCATCTGGCAGGCAGCCAGGACAATGCCAGCGCCCTGCTGATTCAGGTCGATAGCCTGGGCGAGGACGATCTGGGGGACACGCTGCTGCAATTGCAGCAATGGCCACTGCCACCCGCGCTCAAGGCGGGCCAGATTTTCGAAGGCTGGACGGTTGGCAATATCGCGGCGCAGTCGCGCCAGTCCATCCTTTATCGGGTGACCGATACCCACGGCCAACCGTGGCTGCTCAAGACCCTGCCCGCCAGCCGACATGACGAATCGGGTGCTGGCCAGGGGTTATTGCTTGAAGAGTGGTTTTTGCGCCGGGTTGCCGGGCGCTTCTTTCCCGAGGTCCATCCGTTGGCAGACCGTCAGCACCTGTATTACGTGATGCGCGAGTATTGCGGAAATACACTGGCCGAGGTTTTCACGCGCAACGGGCCGCTGCCGCTGGCTCAATGGCAGGACCTCGCGACCCGACTGTTACGCGCTGCGGGCCTGCTGCATCGACGCAACATCATTCATCGCGATCTCAAACCGGAAAACCTGCTGCTGGCAGATGATGGCGAACTGCGCCTGCTGGATTTCGGTCTGGCTTACTGCCCGGGACTGTCAACCGGCAACCCTGACGACTTGCCCGGCACCCCGAGCTACATCGCTCCGGAAGCCTTCAACGGCGCTGAGCCGCATCCGCAGCAAGACCTCTATGCGGCAGGCGTCACGCTTTACTACCTGCTAACAGGCCACTACCCATATGGCGAGATCGAAGCCTTTCAGCATCGCCGCTTCGGCACGCCGATCGCCGCCAGCCGTTATCGACCGGATCTGCCGCAATGGCTGAGCCAGAGTCTGGACAAGGCACTGCAAGCCGACCCGTACCAGCGTTACGAAACCGCCGAGCAGTGGTTACTGGAAATGGAGCAAGCCGAGCATCGCCCGGTGGTAGCAAAACCGCGCCCATTGCTGGAACGCGAACCGCTCAAAGTCTGGCGAACGCTGGCACTGTTCTCGATGCTGCTCAATCTTCTGCTGGTGATCTGGCTCATGAGCCATCACTGAAGCGGACCGCCCTGCTTCTGTGCAACACGCCTCAACGCAGTGCAGAAATAACCTGAGGCATCGACCGTAACCCCCTTTACGCAGGTAAATGCGAGTTGGCACAGGCGCTGCATGGTCTTGTGCAGATCATTCATAACGCGTAGCCCTCAACGATGAGGGCTGCGCCTCCCGATAGAGCGGGACCGGACAAAGGCGTCCCCGTCAGGCAACTGGCGGGACGCCTTTTTTTGTTTGCGCGAAACGTGTCGAGCACGCGCTGCAGTGACTCGGAGGCAAGATGAAAAAACTCAAACTGGTGATGATAGGCAACGGCATGGCCGGCGTGCGCACACTCGAAGAGTTGCTGAAACTGAGCGAAGACCTGTATGACATCACGGTCTTCGGTGCCGAGCCACACCCCAACTACAACCGCATCATGCTGTCCCCGGTGCTGGCAGGCGAACAGAATTTCGAAGACATCGTGCTCAACGATCTGGCCTGGTACGAAAGCAACGGTATCCAGTTGTTGCTGAACCGTCGCGTGGTGAAGATTGACCGAATCAAACGCGTGGTAATCGCCGATGACGGCACCCAGGCCTCTTACGATCGCCTGCTGATCGCCACCGGCTCGCGACCTTTTATTCTGCCGGTTCCCGGCAACACGCTGGAAGGCGTCATCGGCTACCGCGACATCGGCCACACCCGCCAGATGATCGATACCGCCGTCACGCACAAACGTGCAGTGGTCATCGGCGGCGGCCTGCTCGGGCTCGAAGCTGCCAACGGCTTGAGCCTGCGCGGCATGCAGGTCACTGTGATTCACAACGGCCAGACGCTGCTGGAACGCCAACTGGACAAAACCAGCGGGCTGATGCTGCAAGCAGCACTGGAAAAGCGTGGCCTGGGTTTTCGCCTCAACGAACAGACCGAAGCCCTGCTCGGCGATGATCTGGGCCGCGTACGCGCGGTGCAATTCAAAAACGGCGAGGTGATCGACACCGATCTGGTAGTCATGGCCGCAGGCATACGTCCCAACACCGAATTGGCCGAACAGGCTGGCCTGCCCTGCAACCGGGGCATTCTGGTCAACGATACGTTGCAGACCTACGACCCGCGCATCTATGCGATTGGCGAATGCGTCAGCCATCGCGGCATCGCTTACGGGCTGGTGGCGCCGCTGTTCGAACAGGCCCGGGTGTGTGCCAATCACCTTGCGCAGCTTGGCTTTGCCCGTTATCCGGGGTCAGTGACCTCGACCAAGCTGAAAGTCACCGGCATCGACCTGTTTTCCGCCGGGGACTTTCTGGGTGCTGAAGGCACTGAAAGCATCACCCTCTCGGACCCCATCGGCGGCGTCTACAAGAAACTGGTGATCAAGAACGACGTACTGGTCGGCGCCTGTCTTTATGGCGACACCGCGGACGGTAGCTGGTACTTGCAGCAGATCCGTGATGGCCAGGGCATCGATGCCATACGCAATCACTTGATATTCGGCAAGCCCGCCGCGCCAGAGGCCGCCCGCGCATGACCAGCCTCGCCATTCAGACCACTCGGGTAACCGCCTCCACCTGCTGCTATTGCGGCGTTGGCTGCGGCGTGCTGATCGAGCATGACGGCCAGAATATCCTCGGCGTCAGCGGTGACCCGAAGCACCCGGCCAACTTCGGCAAGTTGTGCAGCAAAGGTTCAAGTCTGCACCTGACCGGGGACATCGACGCGCGCGCACTGTACCCGGAACTACGCCTGAGCAAAGACCTGGCACGCAGCGTCACCGATTGGGACACTGCGCTGGAGCACGCGGCCAACGTCTTCGCCGAGAGCATCCGCGAGCACGGCCCCGACAGCGTCGCATTCTATATTTCCGGCCAGTTGCTGACCGAGGACTACTACGCGTTCAACAAGCTGGCCCGCGCACTGGTCGGCACCAACAATATCGACAGCAATTCACGGCTATGCATGTCTTCGGCCGTGGCAGGCTACAAGCGCAGCCTGGGCGCCGACGCACCGCCTTGCAGCTATGAAGATATCGAACTGAGCGATTGCGTGATGATCGTCGGCAGCAACATGGCCTACGCGCACCCGATTCTGTTTCGTCGCCTGGAAGAAGCGAAAAGCCGTCGCCCGCAGATGAAACTCATCGTCATCGACCCACGACGCACTGATACCTGCGAACTGGCGGACCTGCACCTGGCGATTCAGCCTGGCACCGACGTTGCGCTGTTTCACGGCATCCTCAATGTGCTGATCAGCGAAAGCCTGGTTGACCCCGAGTTCATTGCCGCACACACACAGGGCTATGAGGCGCTGTCAGCGCTGGTACGAGATTACCCGCCTGAACACGTAGCAACCCTCTGCGGCATTACCCAGGAACAGCTACACACCTGCGCCCGCTGGGTGGGTGAAGCCCCGGGCTTTCTGTCGCTGTGGTGTATGGGCCTGAATCAATCCACTGCAGGCAGCGCAAAAAACAGCGCACTGATCAACCTGCACCTGGCCACCGGGCAGATCGGCCGACCCGGTGCAGGCCCCTTTTCGCTCACCGGTCAACCCAACGCCATGGGCGGACGTGAAACCGGCAGCCTGTCCAACCTGCTGCCCGGCCATCGCGACGCAGCCAATCCCGAACACCGTGCGCAGGTTGCGCACTACTGGGGCGTCGACAGCCTGCCCGCCAAGCCCGGTTTGTCCGCCATCGAACTGTTCGAGCAACTGCAGAACGGTACGATCAAGGCATTGTGGATTGCCTGTACCAACCCGGCACAATCACTGCCCGATCAGAACAGAATCCGACAGGCGCTGGAAACCTGCCCGTTCGTGGTGCTTCAGGAGGCCTTCAAGACCACCGAAACGGCGCGCTATGCCGACCTGTTGCTGCCTGCCGCCAGCTGGGGCGAGAAAGAAGGCACGGTGACCAACTCGGAGCGGCGCATTTCCAATGTCCGCAAAGCCGTTGCGCCCCCCGGCGAAGCGCGCTCCGACTGGGCAATTACTGTGGACTTCGCCCAGCGCCTGCAAAAGCGCCTGCAACCCGATGCACCTGCGCTGTTCGATTTCCACACACCCAAGGCCTTGTTCGATGAATTCAAAGGCCTGACGGTCGGGCGGGATCTGGACATGTCCGGGATCGACCGCGAGCTCATCGACCTCCATGGCCCACAGCAATGGCCCTTCCCTCGCGGTGCCAGCGTGGGCACGCCGCGGCTGTATACCGATGGTATTTTCCCCACCGACTCGGGCCGTGCGCAGTTTTTATCCGAGCCTTATATCGCCGCCAAAGAGCTGCGCGATGCTGACTACCCACTGACACTCAACACCGGCAGGCTGCGCGATCAATGGCATGGCATGAGCCGCACCGGCACGGCTGCGCGGCTGTTCGGGCATGTCAGCGAAGCGCTGTTGAGTCTCAACCCTCAAGACATGCGGCGTCATGACCTGCAACCTGGCGATCTGGTCAAGCTGATCAGCCGACGCGGCGAGCTGCTGTTGCCCGTCGGCGGCGATGACAGTATTGCCTGCGGTCAGGCCTTCTTGCCGATGCACTGGGGCGACCGGTTTCTCAAGGGCGGCGTAAACACGCTGACTCAGCCAGCCTTCGACCCGGTCTCGAAACAACCGGAACTCAAGCATTCCGGGGTCAGAATCGAAAAAGCTTATCTGCCCTGGCAGTTTTTCGCCCTGATCGAGGGCAATGTGCAGCAGCAGATGGAAAGGCTGCGCCCTCTGTGCGACGTGTTTACTTACCTGAGCATGGGCCTTGCCGGACGCGAGCGGCCTGCATTGGTCATACGCGCCGCCAGCGCCGAAGCGCCTGATCCGATGCTGCTGCAGCACATTGACCAGATACTGGGCCTCAATGAAGGGCCGGTTATGGCTTATGACGACCCCAAGCGCTCAATTGGCAAGCGGGTGCGTATCGACAACGGCCGCATTACCGCCATCCGCCTGGCCGGTGAAACACTTGCCCGACACTGGCTGCAGGCGCTATGGCTGGAAGAGCGCATTGATGCTTCGCTACGGCGCTGGCTGCTTGCCCCGCTCAGTAGCGAACCTGGCAAAGACTCGACGCAGCCCCGTGACAAGACCTTGTGCAACTGCATGAACGTCAGCCAGAGCGCAGTAATGGACGGAATCGGGCGCGGCCTGGACCTGAATCAACTCAAGACACAATTGGGCTGCGGGACCCAATGCGGCTCCTGCGTGCCTGAAATAAAAAGACTGATCAACACCGTGGCCGTTACCCAATGAGGAGTGCAGCATGAGCGCAAAAGTATGGCTGGTGGGCGCTGGTCCCGGTGACCCGGAATTACTCACCCTCAAGGCAGTGCGAGCCTTGCACGAAGCCGATGTGGTGCTGATCGATGATCTGGTCAATACCGCAGTGCTTGAGCACTGCCCGAATGCGCGAGTTATTGCGGTCGGCAAACGCGGCGGTTGCCGTTCAACGCCACAAGCGTTCATCCATCGCCTGATGCTGCGCTATGTACGTCAGGGCAAATGCGTTGTGCGCCTCAAGGGCGGCGATCCGTGCATCTTTGGCCGTGGCGGTGAAGAGGCGCAGTGGTTGCAGGAACGCGGCGTCGCGGTGGAACTGGTCAACGGCATCACGGCGGGGCTTGCAGGCGCAACACAGTGCGGCATTTCGCTGACCCTGCGCGGCATAAGCCGTGGCGTAACACTGGTCACTGCCCATACCCAGGACGACAGCAGCCTCAACTGGCAGGCCCTCGCGCAAGGCGGAACTACTCTGGTGGTCTACATGGGCGTGGCAAAGCTGGCGGAAATTCGCGAGAGCCTGCTGGCTGGCGGAATGAGTGGCGAGATGCCGGTGGCGATGATCGAGAATGCTTCACTGCCCTGGCAGCGCGAGTGCCGCAGCACGTTGAATGCAATGCAGCGCGACGCCAGCGCTTTCGAGCTGAAGAGCCCTGCCATTCTGGTGATCGGCGCGGTTGCCGCGTGCAGCAATGAGCTGCTGAATCAAACGCTGATGGATCACGCACAGCTGAATGCCGGCTGACCCTGCCCCTTGAGGATCGTCTGCCTGAGCAAATCGCAGGCAAAGAAAAGCCCGGCCTAAGCCGGGCTTTTCAGTATAAGCGGCTAATTACTTAGCTTGAGCTTCTACTTCTGCTTCTACGCGACGGTTAACTGCGCGGCCAGCTTCAGTTGCGTTGTCAGCAACTGGACGGGATTCGCCGTAACCAACCGAGTTTACGCGGCTAGCGCCAACACCGTACTGGTTAACCAGAACCTGTTTAACGGCGTTTGCACGACGCTCGGACAGTTTTTGGTTGTAAGCGTCAGGACCGACGGAGTCAGTGTGACCTTCAACAGTGGTGGTGGTCTGTGGGTACTGCTGCATGAAGTCAGCGAGGTTCTTGATGTCGCCGTAGCTGTTAGGCTTGACTACGGATTTGTCGAAATCGAACTTCACGTCCAGCTCAACACGAACGACTTCAGCAACTGCTGGGCAGCCATCAGCGTCAACGGTTACGTTGGCTGGGGTGTCAGGGCACTTGTCAACGTTGTCGCACACGCCGTCGTTGTCGCTGTCGGAGCACACTTCAGCTACTGGAGCTGGTGCTGCTTCAACTTTCTTGCTGCCGCCACCGAAGTTTACGCCGATACCGACGCTAGGCGCCCACTCGGTGTCGCCCTGGTCGATGTTGTACTGAGCTTCAACGCCAGCACGAGCATAGAAATTGTCGGTGAAGTACAGCTTGGCACCGCCGCCGATGTTGGCGAAGGTGGAACCGTTACGACCGTTGCGACCGTTCTGGCCAATGCTCTGATCGGAGAAACCGGCAGAAACGTATGGACGCAGCATGTCGCCTGGGTTGTTGAAGTGGTACAGAGCGTCCAGAGCGGTGTCGGCGCCCTTGATGTTCTTGCCATCATCGCTACGAACGTTGTGAACTTCGTCGTAGCCCAGACGCAATTCAACGTCGTCGGTCAGGAAGTAGCCAATCGAACCGCCGAACAGGTTGCCGTTGTTTTTGAAATCACGGGCGCTGTCGTACATTTCTTTCTTGGCGAAGCCTTCGATTTCGACTGCGCCTTGGCCTTGAGCCAGAGCGCCGAACGAAGTTGCGGCAACAATAGTACCAATGGCCAAGCCCAAGGTGTTTTTCAGTTTCATCCGTTAAATCCCCATCTGATGATTATTAAGCGGTCCCACACAGGGGGACAACTCAGCGGCGAGTCTACCAGACCTCGCCAGTTCTTTAGAGATATTTGCACCGTATTAAGTTTCGGCGATTCCCGCAAATTTCTCTCGTAATTTATCTAAAGCCCGCTTGTAACGCATTTTCGTTGCGCTCAAGCCCATGTGCATGATGTCAGCAATCTCCTGGAATTCAAGTTCTGCAACAAAACGCAGGACCAGAATCTCCCGATCGATCGGGTTCACATACACAAGCCAGCGATCAAGTCCGCCCCGCTCTTCAGGTTTGGGCGTCTTTTCTTCCGACGCTTCCTCAAGTGGATCCAGACTCAAAGCGTCCATCAAGCGACGCTTACGCCGTTCCTTCCTGTACTGCGTGATGCATTCATTGTAGGTGATGCTGTAAAGCCAAGTCTTAAATTTAGATTTACCTTCAAAATTTTTCAACCCATACAACACCTTAAGCATCACCTCCTGACAGACATCGTCAGCATCGCGATCGTTCCCTAAATAACGTGCGCAGACGTTAAAAAGTGTTCTCTGGTAACGACGCATCAATTCTTCATAAGCCCGCGTCACATTGAACAGCTCAACATGGGCGCGCGCGACCAGCTCCTCATCAGAGAGCTCGCGGGGATCGTAGCGCGTCGAAAACGGTTGAGGTTTATTCAAAACAAATCTTGCCGACAGTCAGGTCAGTGTCCGCCACGGCCTGTATCGGCAACCTGGCGGCATACATTAGCAGGTTAACCGCTTAACGGCTGCTTACTCTCTGCTCGAGCAGGATGCGATTGGAAAACGACACCAGCTCCCCCTCGTCTGTCAGCAACGTTGTTTTGACCGTACCGATTTCCTCGATCTGACCTTCCGTATCGCCCACCCGCACCTGCTGGCCCACCTGAAACAGCTCACGAACATAAATTCCGGCGATGATCTGCCCGGCAATCTCCCGACTGCCGAGGCCCAGGGCAAGCGCCACTGTCAGACCAACGGTAATCAAGGCAATCACAATAACGTGGTTCAGCAGGTCGGTCTTGACCTCAAGCTGGCTGATCGCAACCGAAATACTGATGATGATGACCAGACCCTGAGCAATTCGCCCCAGGCCGGCAGAGTAGTCGATACCTACGCCTTCGGCTGCGCCGCGTACCAGCCCATTGACCAGTTGCGCCAGCAGCACGCCAACCAGCAGCACCAGCGCGGCACCAAATACCTTGGGCAGATACAGCGCCAACATGTCCAGCGTAGCTGAAACCCGCTGCAGCCCCAGCGATTCGGCAGCCGAGACGAGGAAAATCAGTAGGACAAACCAGTAGACGATCTTGCCGATCAGGGTTGAGATCGGCACCTTGACGCCGGCGCGGCCGATAATCTTGGTCAGACCGGTACCGCCGACCAGACGATCCAGGCCCAGTTTGGCCAGCAGTTTGGAAAGCAGCGCGTCGAGCAGTTTGGCGACGACAAAACCCAGCAGCACCACAACAAGGGCGCCGAACAGGTTAGGGATGAAATTTGCGACTTTGGTCCACAATGCAGTCATTGCAGCAAGAAGGCTCTGGGTCCAGAGATTCAATTCCATGCTCAATCAGCCTTATCGATAGAACGGGCACCCGGAATGGTGCGGCGAGAAACAGGAGAGACGTGGGCAGAGCCGTTGTTCACGGCAATCATCAGTGCTTCTGACCAACGGCCCAGCAACCCGAACAACACACCGGCACCGACCTGGCGATTGGCGGTTTTCAGGACGCGTCCCAGACATGCGTCATCATCCCGGCTGGAGGATGAAGAATTGAGCATGTCGCGTAAAGATTCTTCAAACGGATCGTGCATCAGGCACCTCACGTAATGTCAGTCAAAGACGCGACGCGAAAACAACAAGTCACACACGCCCGTCAAAAACCCGGACAAGCCCACGCCTATACCCAGCGCAATCGCTTGAATAGCCACCACTGCCCGACCGCGAGCGCGACAATCAGCGAGCACGCCACCAGAAAGCCGTATGAACTGTCAGAACCGGGTATACCGCCGACATTGATACCCAGCAAACCGGTGAGAAAACTCATGGGCAGGAAGATACCGGTAATGATCCCGAAACGGTACATGGTGCGGTTCATGTGCTCGCGCAAGCGCCGGTCTTCGGACTCCAGCAGCAGCCCTACCCGCTCGCGGGTCAGCTCGAGCTCTTCCAGATAGCGCGTCAGGCTGTTGTTCAGCTCATTCCAGTAATCGGCGTCGTCATGCGCGAACCACGACAATTTGATCCGCGAAAGCTGGCCATAAATATCGCGCTGCGGCCCGAGAAACCGGCGCAGACCGGCTGCGCGTCGACGAATATGCAGCAGCTTGCCATGCTCGGGGCTGTACCGTTCGTCGGCGTCGGTCTTTTCTTCCTCTTCATCGACCGATTCGGTGAGTTCGCCGACCAGGTCCTGCACCTTGTCAGTCAGGTATTGCGCCAGGTACAGGATCAGCTCCGATGCACTGGTGGGGCCTTTGCCCTGCCCCAGCCTCTCGATCAGTTCCTCAGTGGCCCGCAGAGGACGCAGGCGCAGCGAGATCACCCGCTGCGCAGCAGCAAAAATGCGCACCGAGACCATGTCTTCCGGTTCGGCACCGGGGTTGAGGTTCACCCCGCGCAGAAACAGCAGCAACTCTTGCTCCGGCAACGGCAGCAGGCGCGGCCGGGTGTTCTCTTCAAGCAACAGGTCGCAGGCAAATTCGCTCAGACCGCTACCGGTGCGCAGCCATGTATGGGTCTGCGGATGACTGCGATCCCAGTGCAGCCACAGACTTTCCTGCGGCTGCAGCTCAAGGTCCTGCAACTCGGTTCGAGCGATGAAACGCGCCCCGCCTTTACCGTCCAATACGAGGGCATGAACCAGCCCCCACTGCGCGTTTGCTTCATCGAACATGGATACTTCGCTTATTCCGGCATGGTCAGGGGTGAAGGGGAAATGATGACGCCATTGTTGTCGGCATACAGATACTCTCCCGGACGGAAGGTCACACCACCGAAGGTGACCAACACATTCAGGTCACCGATTCCGCGTTTCTCGGTTTTTTTCGGATGGCTGGCCAATGCCTGAACACCCAGATCGGTCTGCGCGATGACGTCAACGTCGCGGATGCAACCGTAAATCAACATACCTTCCCAGCCGCTTTTGGCCGCTTTCTCTGCCAGCATGTCACCGAGCAAGGCACAACGCAGCGAACCACCACCGTCGACCACCAACACCTTGCCCTTGCCGTCGAGCTCGACCTGCTCTTTGACCAGCGAGTTGTCTTCGAAACATTTAACGGTGACGATCTGGCCACCAAACGAATCGCGACCGCCAAAATTGCTGAACATCGGCTCCACGACCTGAATCAGGTCCGGATAGGCGTCACACAGATCGGGGGTGATGTAGTGCATGAGGTCAACTCCTGTCTCGGGATTGATACGGACCGGCCTGATCAATCAGGCGCGACCGGCTGACGCTAACCATAGCGACTTTAACCGCTAACTGCCCACCGCTGCCTGAAACTCTACAACCTGTTCAGGAACATTCTGCTCGTTCAGCCACTCGATGACCCGCGGCCAGACCTGTTGCTGCGCGGCCTTGCTGACCAGCATCCGCACGTGGTCGAAGTCTTCGTCAAAGCCGTGCTCGCGCCCCAGACAAAGAAACTGTTTGTGCTGCTCTGATCCGATCTGATCGAACAGCGTGCGACAGGCCCACACCGGGTCCTGATGATCGCCAGCCGCAGCAACGGCCAGCAACGGCACCTGAACCTCCTTAAGCCCCGCCCACCAGTTGTTGTCGCGCTCGCCAAAACGCCCGAACAGCCCGTGCCAGCGCAAACTTTCCAGCACCAGCCCTATCGGCTCATCTTCCGGCCCGCGCTTGAAACGCGGCCCTGAAACATGTTCGAAGGACCTGAGCAACAGCCGCGCGGACCATTGCAGCGGCGGAATTTTCAGTGGCCAGTACGTGCGGCTGACCTGACTGCCGAACAACGCCACCGACGCTGCAGTTTCCGGCCCCAGGTATTGGCCGCCCAAGGCGGCCGCCAGGGTTGTGCCGCCCAGAGAGTGACCTATCCAGTGCGGTATCTGACCACTTTGCTCGCAGACGAAAGCGGCAATGGCGGGTACGTCGAAACGGGCATAGTCAGCCACACAGTTGGCGCGATAGTTCTGGTTGCGTGCCGACAAACCGTGCCCGCGCATTTCCGGGATCCAGACGTCATAACCGGCACGCGTCAGATACGGCCCAAGACCGATACCTTTGGGCGAATACCAGAAACGCCGGTTGGAAAAACTGCCATGCAGCAGAATCACCGGGATGCCGCGCACATCGGGCTGATCGACCAGCCCCAGTCGGGTCACCACCAGTTCGACGCTGGGGTCCGGGCTGTTGGCTGGCTTGAGACGGTAGACGTCCTCGACAAGATCGCCGCGACGCTCGGCGCTGATCAAGGCAACGGGAAAAAGCTGGCTACTGCTTTGCATATCACTCTTTATCTGGCTTGACAGACGGGATGAAACATCGGGCTCCGGGGCTATCGCGGCACGCCATAAAAAAGGCGGCTTCCGAAGAAACCGCCTCTTTCAAACACCTGAAGCACATGACGGCTCAGGACACCCTCGCGTCACACGAAGGCCGTGTCGCCTCAGACAGGCGCCTGCGCCTCGGCGAGGAAGAACCAGGTTTCCAGCACCGAATCAGGGTTGAGCGATACGCTCTCGATCCCTTGATCCATAAGCCAGCGCGCCAGATCCGGATGGTCGGAAGGGCCTTGGCCGCAGATGCCTATGTATTTGCCCGCCTTGTTGCACGCCTGAATGGCATTGGACAGCAGCTTCTTGACCGCCGGGTTACGCTCGTCGAACAGGTGAGCAATGACGCCGGAGTCGCGATCAAGGCCAAGTGTCAGCTGGGTCAGGTCGTTGGAGCCGATGGAGAAACCGTCGAAATACTCGAGGAACTCTTCGGCCAGAATCGCATTGGACGGCAACTCGCACATCATGATGATGCGCAGGCCGTTTTCGCCACGTTTCAGGCCATTGGCGGCCAGCAGGTCGATGACCTGACTCGCCTCACCCAGCGTCCGGACGAATGGCACCATGATCTCGACGTTGGTCAGGCCCATCTCTTCACGCACGCGCTTGAGCGCACGGCACTCCAGCTCGAAACAGTCGCGGAAGTTCTCGCTGATATAGCGCGAAGCACCGCGAAAGCCCAGCATCGGGTTTTCTTCTTCAGGCTCGTATAGCTTGCCGCCGATCAGGTTCGCGTACTCGTTGGACTTGAAGTCCGACAGACGCACGATGACCTTTTTCGGCGTGAACGCGGCGGCCAGGGTGCTGATGCCCTCGACCAGTTTGTCGACGTAGAAACCGACCGGATCATGGTAACCGGCGATGCGCTTGTCGACGCTTTCCTTGATTTCCGGCGGCAGCAGCGAATAGTTGAGCAGCGCCTTGGGGTGCACGCCGATCATGCGGTTGATGATGAACTCCAGACGCGCAAGACCGACACCGGCGTTGGGCAACTGGGCGAAATCAAACGCACGATCCGGGTTGCCGACGTTCATCATGATCTTGAACGGCAGCTCGGGCATCGCATCGACCGAGTTGGTCTTGATGTCGAAACCCAGCTCGCCTTCAAAGATGTAACCGGTGTCGCCTTCTGCACAGGAAACCGTTACGCCCTGACCATCCTGCAGCGTCTGGGTGGCGTTGCCACAACCGACCACTGCCGGAATGCCCAGCTCGCGCGCGATGATCGCGGCGTGGCAGGTACGACCGCCACGGTTGGTGACAATTGCGCTGGCGCGCTTCATGACCGGTTCCCAGTCCGGGTCGGTCATGTCGGACACCAGCACGTCACCAGGCTGGACCTTGTCCATCTCGGACACGTCCTTGATGATCCGCACCTTGCCTGCGCCGATGCGCTGGCCGATGGCACGACCTTCGACCAGCACCTTGCCGGTCTCCTTGAGCAGGTAGCGTTCCATGACGTTGGCCGAGGCGCGGCTTTTCACGGTTTCCGGACGCGCCTGCACGATGTACAGCTTGCCGTCGTCACCGTCCTTGGCCCATTCGATATCCATCGGGCACTTGTAATGTTTCTCGATGATCATTGCCTGTTTAGCCAGTTCCGAAACTTCGGCATCGGTCAGGCAGAAGCGCGCACGATCAGCAGGCTCTACGTCGATCACCTTGACCGAACGACCAGCCTTGGCTTCTTCGCCGTAAATCATCTTGATAGCCTTGCTACCCAGATTGCGCCGCAGAATCGCCGGACGGCCAGCAGCCAGCGTGTCTTTATGCACGTAGAACTCGTCCGGGTTGACCGCGCCCTGCACAACCGTCTCGCCCAGGCCGTAGGCACCGGTAATGAACACCACATCGCGGAAACCGGATTCGGTGTCGAGGGTGAACATGACGCCCGCCGTTCCGGTTTCGGAACGCACCATACGCTGCACACCCGCCGACAGCGCGACCAGCTTGTGGTCGAAGCCCTGGTGCACGCGATAGGAAATGGCACGGTCATTGAACAGCGAAGCGAAGACTTCCTTGGCAGCGCGGATAACGTTCTCGACACCGCGAATGTTCAGGAAAGTCTCCTGCTGGCCTGCGAACGAGGCATCCGGCAGGTCTTCAGCGGTCGCGGAAGAGCGCACCGCCACCGCCAGGTTCGGATTGCCGGCTGACAGCTCGGCAAATGCAGTACGAATCTGGGCGTTGAGCGTCTCGGGAAACTCGGCTTCCATGATCCACTGGCGAATCTGCGCACCGGTGCGGGCCAGGGCGTTGACGTCATCGACATCGAGCGCGTCCAGCGCAGCATGGATCTGATCGTTCAGACCGCTCAGCTCAAGAAAATCACGGTAAGCCTGGGCCGTAGTCGCGAAGCCGCCGGGCACTGAGACGCCAGCACCTGCGAGGTTGCTGATCATCTCGCCGAGGGACGAGTTTTTGCCCCCCACGTGCTCTACATCATGGACGCCGAGCTTATCGAGGGAAACTACGTACTCTACCAAGGTGATCTCTCCACTAACTGTGTTTGTTGTTGGGAAAAGCTCATTCACCCGAATCACATGTGATGTGACCTCGGGCGTGTCTGGCCGGGCGCAGGCCCATGCCTTGAAACCGTACCTTCAAAAAAGACGCACCTGCAGGCAGGCACGCCTATGATAGCCAGAATTCGTCAACTGCTTAAGGCCTGGGTCAAAAATGAAACGATCTGCTTTCTTCATCTCGGACGGCACCGGTATCACCGCCGAAACCCTGGGCCAGAGCCTGTTGGCACAATTTGAAAACATTACATTCAACAAGTTCACCAGGCCCTATATCGACAGCGTCGAGAAAGCGCGGGCGATGGTACAACAAATCAATAATGCCGCCGACAAGGACGATGTGCGCCCGATCATCTTCGACACGATCGTCAATCAGGACATCCGCGAGATTCTGGCGACGTCCAATGGCTTCATGATCGACATCTTTTCGACCTTCCTCGCCCCGCTGGAGCAGGAGCTTAGTTCACACTCTTCCTATTCGGTGGGCAAATCGCACTCCATCGGGCATAACTCCAACTACATGGAGCGCATCGAGGCAGTCAACTTTGCGCTGGACAACGACGACGGCGCGCGGACGCATTATTACGACAAGGCCGACATCATCCTGGTTGGCGTGTCGCGCTGCGGCAAGACCCCGACCTGCCTGTACATGGCCATGCAATTCGGTATCCGGGCCGCCAACTACCCGCTGACCGAAGATGACATGGAGCGTCTGCAACTGCCTGCGGCACTCAAGGAACACCGCAGCAAACTGTTCGGCCTGACCATCGACCCGGACCGTCTCACCGCAATCCGTCACGAGCGCAAGCCAAACAGCCGCTATTCCAGTTACGCGCAGTGTGAATTCGAAGTGCGCGAGGTAGAGAGCCTGTTCCGCCGCGAGAACATTCCCAACATCAACTCCACGCACTTTTCAGTGGAAGAGATCTCTGCCAAGGTGCTGGTCGAAAAAGGTGTGGAGCGCCGCTTCAAATAACCATTGAAAGTAGCCGCATCAACTGATTTTTGCAGCTGACTGTTTCAGTCGTTTTACTGTGGCACTCGCACCCAGCCTTCCATCAGCACTCTGGCGCTGCGGCTCATGAGGGCTTTGGTGACTTTCCAGTCAGCGCCTTCCTGAACAGCCTGCGCACCGACCCGCAGTGTGCCGGAGGGATGACCGAAGCGCACCGCACTGCGCGCCTGTCCGCCAGCTGCCAGACTGACCAGCGTGCCCGGAATGGCGGCGGCAGTGCCGATGGCAACGGCAGCGGTGCCCATCATCGCGTGATGCAACTTGCCCATCGATACGGCACGCACCAGCAGATCGATATCCTTTGCCACAACAGGTTTGCCACTCGATGACAGGTAATCGGCAGGCGCTGCTACAAAAGCCACCTTGGGTGTGTGCTGGCGCGTCGCGGCTTCATCAATGCTACGAATCAGGCCCATGCGCACGGCACCGTGGGCGCGAATGGTTTCCAGACGGGCGAGCGCCTGCGGATCACCATTGATATCGCCCTGCAACTCGGTACCGCTGTAGCCGATATCGGCGGCGTTGACGAAAATTGTCGGGATACCCGCGTTGATCATGGTCGCTTTCAGGGTGCCTATACCGGGCACTTCAAGGTCGTCTACCAGGTTGCCGGTGGGAAACATCGAGCCACCTGCGCCCTCTTCGTCCGCTGCCGGATCAAGAAACTCCAGCGCCACCTCTGCGGCCGGAAAAGTCACGCCGTCCAGTTCGAAATCGCCGGTTTCCTGTACCTCGCCGTTGCTGACGGGCACATGGGCGATGATGGTCTTGCCGATATTGGCCTGCCAGATACGCACGATGACGACGCCGTCTTGCGGCACACGACCAGCATCGAGCAGACCACTGGCGATAGCAAACGAGCCGACGGCCGCCGACAGGTTGCCGCAATTGCCGCTCCAGTCGATGAAAGGCTTATCGATGGACACCTGGCCGAACAGGTAATCGACATCGTGGTCGGCCTTGGTACTACGCGACACAATGACCGTTTTGCTGGTACTGGACGTCGCCCCGCCCATGCCGTCGATCTGCTTTTCATAGGGGTCCGGGCTGCCGATGACTCGCAGCAGCAACGCATCCCGCGCCGATCCCGGAATCTGTGCGACTTCAGGCAGGTCCGTCAGCCTGAAAAACACACCCTTGCTGGTGCCACCACGCATATAGGTGGCGGGGATGCGGATCTGGGGTGAATGAGCCATGAATTCGTTGTCCTGTTCAAAGAGCGCTACGCGCTCAAAATCGGACGCAGAGCGTCCAGAACTGCATGCCCACGCGGAGCATGGGCACGATAGTGCTCTTGCGCACGCTTATCGTTCCTCACGCTCCAGCGTAGCTACGATGCAGTAGCTTCCAGAAAATCCTGAGCAAAACGCTGCAGTACGCCGCCAGCCTCATAAATAGAAAGCTCTTCGGCAGTGTCCAGACGGCACGTCACCGGCACTTCCACACGTTCACCGTTACGGCGCTGGATCACCAGCGTCAAGGTCGCGCGCGGTGTGCGCTGACCGATCACGTCGAAGGTTTCGCTGCCGTCGATGCCCAGCGTCAGGCGGTTGGTGCCCGGTTTGAACTCCAGCGGCAGCACGCCCATGCCGACCAGGTTGGTGCGATGGATACGTTCGAAGCCTTCTGCGGCAATGGCTTCAACGCCCGCCAGCCTGACACCTTTGGCAGCCCAGTCACGGGACGAACCCTGCCCGTAGTCGGCACCGGCAATGATGATCAACGGTTGCTTGCGGGCCATGTAGGTTTCAATGGCTTCCCACATGCGCGTAACCACGCCCTCGGGTTCGATCCGGGTCAGCGAGCCTTTCCCTGACCTTGCCGTCGACCACCGCCATCTCGTTGACCAGTTGCGGGTTGGCAAAGGTTGCCCGCTGGGCCGTCAAGTGGTCGCCCCGGTGGGTTGCGTAGGAGTTGAAGTCCTCCTCCGGCACGCCCATTTTCGCCAGATACTCGCCCGCAGCACTGTCGAGCATGATCGCGTTGGACGGTGACAGGTGATCGGTGGTGATGTTGTCCGGCAGCACGGCCAGTGCGCGCATGCCCTTGAGCGTGCGCTCTCCGGCCAGCGCGCCTTCCCAATAGGGCGGGCGACGGATGTAAGTGCTCATCGGGCGCCAGTCGTAAAGCGGCTCGACTTTCGGCCCTGTGTGTTCTTCGATGGCGAACATCGGAATGTAGACCTGACGAAACTGCTCCGGCTTCACCGACGCCTGCACCACGGCATCAATCTCTTCGTCGCTCGGCCAAATGTCCTTGAGGCGAATCTCTTTGCCATCGGCCATTCCGAGCACATCGTTTTCGATATCGAACCTGATGGTACCGGCAATGGCGTAGGCCACCACCAGAGGTGGCGAGGCAAGGAAGGCCTGTTTGGCGTAAGGGTGAATACGCCCGTCGAAATTGCGATTACCCGACAACACCGCAGTGGCGTACAGATCGCGGTCGATGATTTCCTGCTGGATCAGTGGGTCCAGCGCGCCGGACATGCCGTTACAGGTGGTACAGGCAAACGCCACGACGCCAAAACCCAATTGCTCCAGCTCGGACGTCAGCCCTGCGGCATCCAGATACAACGCCACGGTTTTCGAGCCCGGTGCCAGCGACGACTTCACCCACGGCTTGCGCATCAGCCCCAGACGATTGGCATTACGCGCCAGCAGGCCTGCCGAAATCACATTGCGCGGGTTGCTGGTGTTGGTGCAACTGGTAATCGCCGCGATGATCACTGCGCCATCCGGCATCTGCCCCGGCACCTCGTCCCACTGTCCGGCAATGCCTCTGGCGGCCAGATCCGCAGTGGCGACCCGCGCATGGGGGTTGGACGGCCCGGCCATGTTGCGCACCACGCTGGACAGGTCGAAGCTCAGCACGCGCTCGTACTCCACTTCGTGCAGGCTGTCCGACCACAAACCGGTGTGCCGCGCATACAGCTCGACGAGTTTTACCTGCTCGTCTTCACGGCCGGTCAGGCGTAGATAATCGATGGTTTGCGAATCAATGGAAAACATTGCCGCCGTCGCGCCGTATTCCGGTGCCATGTTGGAAATCGTCGCCCGGTCACCGAGGGTCAGGCTCGAAGCACCTGCACCATAGAACTCCAGATACGCGCCAACTACCTTCTGCTGACGCAGGTATTCGGTCAGAGCCAGCACCACATCGGTGGCGGTGATACCCGGCTGACGGCGTCCAGTCAGTTCGACGCCGATGATGTCCGGCAGGCGCATCCACGAGGCGCGTCCCAGCATGACGTTCTCGGCCTCGAGGCCGCCGACGCCGATGGCAATCACGCCCAGCGCGTCGACATGTGGCGTGTGGCTGTCTGTCCCCACCAGCGTGTCGGGAAAGGCTACGCCGTCGAGTACCTGCACCACTGGCGACATTTTCTCCAGGTTGATCTGGTGCATGATGCCGTTGCCAGGCGGAATCACTTCGACGTTCTTGAACGCCTGCTTGGTCCAGTCAATGAAATGAAAGCGGTCTTCGTTGCGACGGTCTTCGATGGCGCGGTTCTTTGCGAACGCCTGCGGGTCATTACCGTCGGATTCCACCGCCAGCGAATGGTCGACAATAAGCTGCACCGGCACCACCGGGTTCACCTGCGCAGGATCACCGCCCTGCGAGGCAATCGCATCGCGCAGGCCGGCAAGATCGACCAGTGCGGTCTGCCCCAGAATGTCGTGGCAGACCACCCGCGCAGGGAACCACGGAAAGTCCAGATCACGCTTGCGCTCGATGAGCTGGGTCAAAGAAGCACTCAAGGTCGCAGGATCACAACGGCGCACGAGGTTCTCGGCCAGCACTCGCGAGGTGTAGGGCAGCGTGGCATAAGCGCCGGGCTTGAGCGCCTCGACCGCTGCGCGCGCATCGAAATAGTCCAGTCGGGTGCCAGGGAGCGTTTTGCGAAATTCACTGTTCATTGCGGGACTCGATCACGGAGTGTTCGGAATGCGGGCGGGGAACTCGTCAGCGGCTCCCCTGCCCCCTTTTCAGCGCTGTTCGATGGGCAGGAAGCTGCGCTGTTCGACGCCGGTGTATTCGGCGCTCGGACGGATGATGCGATTGTTGGCGCGCTGTTCGAAAACGTGAGCGGCCCAGCCGGTCAGGCGCGAGCAGACAAAGATCGGGGTGAACAGCTTGGTCGGGATGCCCATGAAGTGGTACGCCGAGGCATGGTAGAAGTCGGCGTTGGGGAACAGTTTCTTCTGCTCCCACATGACCTTGTCGATGGCTTCGGAGACAGGGAACAACACGCTGTCGCCCACCTCGTCGGCAAGCTTCTTCGACCAGCCCTTGATGACCTCGTTGCGCGGGTCGGACTCTTTGTAGATGGCATGACCGAAACCCATGATCTTTTCCTTGCGCTCAAGCATCCCCAAGGTGCCTTTGGTGGCTTCCTCAGCCGAAGCGAAACGCTGGATCATTTCCATCGCGGCCTCGTTGGCACCGCCATGCAGCGGGCCGCGCAACGTGCCGATGGCTGCGGTGACGCAGGAAAACAGGTCCGACAGAGTCGACGCGCAGACGCGGGCAGTGAACGTGGAGGCATTGAATTCATGTTCGGCGTACAGAATCAACGACACGTCCATGACCTTGCGGTGCAGTTCGCTGGGGGACTTATCCAGCAGCAGGTGCAGGAAATGCCCGCCGATGGAGTCTTCAGCGGTTGTGCAGTCAATGCGTTTGCCGTCATGACTGAAGCGATACCAGTAGCACATGATCGCCGGGAACGCCGCGAGCAAACGGTCGGTGGCATCGCGCTGCTGATCGAAACTGCGCTCCGGTTCCAGTGTGCCGAGCATTGACGCGCCGGTGCGCATGACGTCCATCGGGTGAGTGTCGGCGGGAATGCGCTCCAGCACTTCCTTCAGGGCCTGAGGCAGATCGCGCAGGCTCTTGAGTTTATCCAGATAAGCAGCCAGCTGGGCCTGGGTCGGCAGCTCGCCGTACAGCAGCAGGTAGGCAACTTCCTCGAACCGGGCCTCAGCGGCCAGTTCGCGCACGTCATAGCCGCGATACGTCAGCCCGGCGCCCGCCATGCCCACCGTGGACAACGCCGTCTGCCCGGCAACCTGCCCGCGCAGCCCGGCACCACTCAATACTTTTGCTTCAGCCATGATGTTCTCCACTATTGTTTTTGTGTGATGGGACGCAGAGCGTCACGAGATAAATTCACACCGGCAGCGCTCATCGTTGTACATCAGCCCAATGAGCCCGGAAAACGGGGCTCAAACTACGATGATGATCGTTCCCACGCTCCGCGTGGTAATGCATTTCGTGACGCTCCGCGTCACACATTGGAGCCTTGACGCGTGATTCAGTCCGTACGAATGCGGGCCTGAGTTTCGATTACGTTTGCTTTCTCGCCAGGCTGGAGACTTGTGACGCAGAGCGTCACGAACTGCATGCCAACGCGGAGCATTGGCACGATGGTCATCTCAAGACCTGTGTATAACGCTGAGCTTGCAGCGTGGGAACGAGAGTTCTCGTTCTGTGCCCATCAGCCCTTTTTCTGCGCAAACAGCGCGTCGAGTTTCTGCTCGAAGGTGTGGTAGTCGATGGCGTCGTACAGCTCCATGCGCGTCTGCATGCTGTCGACCACGTTCTTCTGGCTGCCATCGCGACGGATTGCGCCGTAGACATTTTCCGCAGCCTTGTTCATGGCGCGGAAGGCAGAAAGCGGATAAAGGACCAGCGACACGTCGGCCGCGCGCAGCTCATCGACGGTAAACAAGGGCGTAGCGCCGAATTCGGTGATATTGGCCAGGATCGACACGCCTGCACGGTTGGCAAATTGCTTGTACATCGCCAGTTCGGTGATTGCCTCTGGAAACACCATGTCTGCGCCCGCTTCGATACAGGCCGCAGCACGCTCAAGTGCCGATTCCAGCCCCTCGACCGCCAGTGCATCGGTGCGCGCCATGATCACGAAACTGTCGTCAGTGCGCGCATCCACGGCGGCTTTGATCCGGTCGACCATTTCCTGCTGCGAGACAATTTCCTTGTTCGGGCGATGCCCGCAGCGCTTGGCACCCACCTGATCCTCAATGTGAATCGCAGCAGCGCCGGCCTTGATCATCGAGCGCACGGTTCGCGCCACATTGAACGCCGAAGAACCGAAACCGGTGTCGACATCCACCAGCAGCGGCAGGTCGCAGACATCGGTGATGCGGCGCACATCAATCAACACGTCCTCAAGACCGGTAATCCCCAGGTCCGGAATGCCCAGTGACCCTGCCGCAACGCCGCCGCCAGACAGGTAAATAGCCTTGAACCCGGCGCGTTTTGCGAGCAGCGCATGATTGGCATTGATTGCGCCGACCACTTGCAACGGCTGTTCACTGGCGACCGCATCGCGGAAACGCTGGCCGGGAGTATTGTTGTTGTGACTCATTGTTCACCTCGGTCGGGAGCCGCCTGGAAGTGGCGCTCGATGTTGCGTCTGGATGCACCGATATGGCGGCGCATCAACAATTCAGCCAGCTCACCGTCGCGATCAGCGATGGCATCAAGAATGCGGTGATGTTCGGCAAAGGCCTGACGAGGCCGGTTGGGCGTTGTGGAATACTGGATGCGGTACATGCGCACCAGTTGGTACAGCTCGCCACACAGCATCTGGCTGAGGGTACGATTGCGGCTGCCCTGGATGATCCGGTAATGAAAATCGAAATCACCCTCCTGCTGGTAATAGCCGATGCCCGCCTGAAACGCAGCATCGCGCTCATGGGTGTCAAGGACGCCGCGCAATTCATCGATCTCGGCCTGGGTCATACGCTCGGCGGCCAGGCGGCAGGCCATCCCTTCCAGAGACTCACGGATCTCATAAAGCTCGATCAGCTCGGCATGGCTGAGCGCGACAACACGTGCACCGACGTGCGGCACGCGCACCACCAGTCGCTGCCCTTCGAGCCGGTGAATGGCTTCACGTAACGGCCCGCGACTGATGCCGTAGGTGCGCGCCAGCTCCGGTTCGGAGATCTTGCTACCGGGGGCGATCTCGCCTTTCACAATAGCGGATTGAATGCGTCGGAAAACGTTCTCGGAGAGGGTTTCCGACTCATCAACGACTGCTACTGCCTTCTCGACCGCACCCAGCATTGTCGACACCTTTAGCCTTTTAAGACGCAAATCTAGCCATAAACTGCAAATCAGTCAAAGCAAAACAAAGGATTGTCGACAATATATCGAAAGGACGTCAAAGGTTCCTGCGAGAGAACCTGAACAGACATACAGGTTGATCACTGGCAGCGCCGAGGCTTCATGCTAGAATGCGCCGCGTCCGCACAGCACGCTCCGCACCGGAGCGGCGACTGCGAACTGCCTGCCCTATCACCCTCAGGTCAACTCCATTTGCGCCCTGACCCTGAAGTTGTTCGCTCATCGCGCCAGGATTTATGAGACTGACTAGCCTGCCCACATTGCTCTGCCTGCTGTTCTTTTCCGGCCTGCTGCTGCCCAGCGTCAGCCTGGCCGCCAACAAGACAGTCTATGGCCTCAACGAATACGCCAGCCTCATTGAAATCGACGTCGAGATTGCCGCCAAACTGGATACGGGGGCCAAGACCGCTTCACTGAGCGCCCGCGACATCAAGCATTTCAAACGCAATGGCGAAAGCTGGGTGCGCTTCTATATAGCCAGCGACAGCAAGCATATACACCCCATAGAACGACCTCTGGCCCGGGTCAGCAAGATCAAGCGCCGCGCCGACGACGTTGACCCGAATGAAGAAAATAAATACTCGTCACGTCCGGTGATCAACCTCGATATCTGTATGGGTGAAGCTTTACGCACCATCGAAGTGAACTTGACTGACCGAAGTGCTTTCCAATATCCGCTTTTGATCGGCTCCGAAGCGTTGAAACGCTTCGATGCGCTGGTCGATCCAAGTCTTAAATATGCGGCAGGGAAGCCCGGCTGCGCTTCCGTCGCTCAAAACGCAGAGTAAACCCATGCGCTCTCTTACACTCCATCTGAAGATCCTGATCACTGCCCTTGTGACCCTGGGCATCGCGATCACGGCCTATCAGATACTGGCGCTCGGCATACCCGTCACCGAAGACGAAACCGATGACCTGTGGAATATCGACGCCAAAGTCGAATTCATCGCCAATCCAAAGGATTCGGTGAAGGTCCAGATGTTCGTGCCGCCACTGGCCCACGACTACATCAGCCTCAATGAAAGCTTCATCTCGAACAATTACGGCGTCAGCGTCAACCGTGCTGACGGCAATCGCAAGGTCACCTGGTCGGCCCGTCGCGCCACCGGCAACCAGACGCTTTACTACCGCCTGGTACTGACCAAGCGCTACAGCGGTGAGAAACCCAAGGTCAAAGGGCCGATCTTTCGCGACAGCATGACCGTCGAAGGCCCCGAAAAAATTGCAGCCGAGGCTTTGCTGGCCCCCATTCGCCAGCACTCTGCGGACGTGGAAACCTTCATCACCGAAGCCATCAAACGCGTCAACAACCTGAATGACGATAACGTCAAGCTGCTGCTGGCCGGTGATAACTCGGCCTCCAACAAGGCCCGGGTCACCGAGCTGCTGCTGTCGATCGCCCACGTACCACTGGAAAAGGCCCACACCATTCGCCTGGATGCCGAGCAGCAGACGCCGGAACTCTGGCTGCGCAGCTTCAATGGCAAGGAATGGCTGTACTTCAACCCGGATACCGGTGAAGCCGGTCTGCCGGATGATCGCCTGTTGTGGTGGACCGGTGAAGACGCCCTGGTCAGTGTAGAAGGGGGCAAGAAAGTGCAAGTCACGTTCAGCCTCAATAACAGTGAAATGAACGCCATGCGTCTCGCCAAACTGACCGACGCCAGCACCGACTCCGACTTCCTCGCCTATTCTCTCTACGGGCTGCCACTGCAAACCCAGCAGACCTTCATGGTCATGGTCATGATCCCGATTGGCGTACTGGTCATCCTGATCCTGCGCAACCTGATCGGCCTGCAGACACTGGGCACTTTCACGCCCGTGCTGATTGCCTTGGCGTTCCGCGAAACCCAACTGGGTTTCGGCATTATTCTGTTTACGGTGATCACCGCTCTGGGCTTGTCATTGCGCTCGTACCTGGAGCACCTGAAGTTGCAAATGCTGCCGCGCCTGTCGGTTGTACTGACCTTCGTTGTGGTGCTGATTGCGGCCATCAGCCTGTTCAGCCACAAGCTGGGGCTCGAACGCGGGCTTTCGGTGGCGCTGTTCCCGATGGTGATCCTGACCATGACCATCGAACGCCTGTCGATTACCTGGGAAGAGCGTGGCGGCAGCCACGCCATGAAAGTCGCGATCGGCACACTGTTCGCGGCATCGTTGGCACACCTGATCATGAGCGTGCCGGAACTGACCTATTTCGTTTTCACCTTCCCGGCAGTGCTGTTGATACTGGTCGGCTTCATGCTGGCGATGGGTAGATACCGTGGCTATCGCCTGACCGAACTGATGCGCTTCAAGGCTTTTCTGAAAGAGGAAAAGACTAAATGATCGGCTGGTGGAAGACCTGGAAGGCGCTTGAGGCCCGCGGCATTATGGGCATCAATCGGCGTAACGCCGACTATGTGCTCAAGTACAACAAGCGCAGCCTTTATCCGGTCGTCGATGACAAGATCATCACCAAGGAGCGGGCCATCGCGGCAGGTATTCACGTGCCGGAAATGTACGGAGTGATTTCCACGGAAAAGGAAATCGACCGGCTTGACGATATCATCGGCGCGCACAGCGACTTCGTGATCAAGCCCGCTCAGGGCGCAGGCGGCGACGGCATTCTGGTCATCGCCGACCGTTTCGAGGAGCGTTTTCGTACCGTCTCGGGACGCATCATCAGCCACGCGGAAATCGAGCATCAGGTGTCCAGCATCCTCACGGGCCTTTATTCGCTGGGCGGACACCGTGACCGGGCGCTGATCGAATACCGGGTTGTTCCGGACCCGATCTTCAAAAGCATCAGTTATGAAGGCGTGCCGGACATCCGCGTCATCGTGCTGATGGGCTATCCGGTGATGGCCATGCTGCGCCTCCCGACCCGCCAGTCAGGTGGCAAGGCCAACCTGCATCAGGGCGCGATTGGCGTCGGTGTGGACCTGGCCACCGGCGTCACCCTGCAAGGCACCTGGCTGAACAACATCATCAGCAAGCACCCGGACACCACCCATTCGGTGGACGGCGTGCAACTGCCCAACTGGGACGGTTTCATGAAGCTTGCCGCCGAGTGTTACGAGCTGTGTGGTCTGGGCTACATCGGTGTCGATATGGTGCTGGACCAGGACAAGGGCCCGCTGATTCTGGAACTCAATGCCCGTCCCGGCCTGAACATTCAGATCGCCAATGACAGTGGCCTGACCCATCGCACTCAGGCCGTCGAGGCGCGTCTGGAGCAGCTGGCTCTTGAAGGACGCCAGGAATCGGCGCAGGAGCGGGTCAGCTTTGTCCAGGACCTGTTCGGTCACGTGCCCGGCGTCTGAACGGACATACCGCTAGGACTGCCGCATCGGCAAGGCTACAATCGCCAGCCGCGTTTCCAAGACCGATATTCGACGATGCCGATCTGCTCGATACACCCCCTGCCCTACAGCGCCGACCCGATCGCGTTCTTTGCGCGAATCCGCGAAGCGCCGGGTGCGGTGCTGCTCGACAGCGGCAGGCCGACAGCCGTTCGGGGCCGACATGACCTGCTCAGCGCATGGCCGCTGCAGGAACTGAGCGTTACCGATGACGAGGACGGAGCCACCTATCTCCAGCGCTTGCGCGACAGTCTCGAGGCGCTCGGCACAGCACAGCTGCCTGACGGATGCGAACTGCCCTTCGCTGGCGGCCTGATCGGTTATCTGAGCTATGAGTTTGGTCGACGCCTGGAACCGCTACCGGATCAGGCCATTGACGACCTGCAACTGCCCGAAGCGCGCCTGGCGCTCTACGCCTGGGCGCTGATCAGCGATCATCAGCATCAGACCAGCCAGCTTGTCTTTCACCCGACGCTGGCCGAGACTGAGCGCAAACGTCTGATTGAGCTGTTCTCTGTCAGCGTCACTCAACCACCCACCGTTTTCCGGCTCAGCCAGGCGTTTCAGGCCAGCATCAGTGCGGACGACTATCGACAGGCTTTCGAACGCATTCAGGCCTACATCCAGGCGGGAGACTGTTATCAGGTCAACTTCGCGCAACGCTTTCAGGCGCAATGTACTGGCGACCCGTGGGCCGCTTATTGTGCACTGCGAGCGGCTTGCCCGACGCCGTTCGCCGGCTACCTGAGCCTGCCGGGGCACGATGCAATCCTGAGCCTTTCTCCGGAACGCTTCGTGCGGGTCAGCGCCAGACAGGTCGAAACCCGCCCCATCAAAGGTACGCGGCCGCGCAGCCCGGACGCCGCAGAGGATGCCGCGTTCGCCAACGAGCTGCTGGCCAGCGAAAAGGACCGCGCTGAAAACCTGATGATCGTTGACCTGCTGCGCAACGACCTCGGCCGCAGTTGCCGCATCGGCTCGGTGAAAGTCCCCGAGCTGTTCAGCCTCGAAAGCTACCCCAACGTGCACCATCTGGTGAGCAGCGTGACCGGGGAGCTGGCCGCTGGCAACGATGCTCTGGACCTGATCGGTGGCAGCTTCCCCGGTGGCTCCATCACGGGCGCGCCGAAGATCCGCGCCATGCAGATCATCGACGAGCTGGAGCCGACCCGACGCAGCCTGTATTGCGGCTCGTTGATGTACCTGGACGTACGCGGCGAAATGGACAGCTCGATCGCCATCCGCAGCCTGCTGGTCAAGGATGGGCGCATTTCCTGTTGGGGCGGCGGCGGCATTGTGGCGGACTCGAACTGCGAGGCCGAATATCAGGAAACCTTCACCAAGGTCCGTGTGCTGCTGGAAACGCTTGAGGCGCTCTGAGATCCTGCGCGATACGCCTACCTCGCTCCGACTATCGTGCCAATGCTCCGCGTTGGCATGCCTTTCTGGACGCTCCGCGTCCGATCTTGCGCAGGAACCAGAAGTGTAAGCCCTGCGTCTAGAGCGGCAGATCCCGATTCGACGCCTTGATGAACTCTTTTTTCAGCTCATCAAAGGTATGCACCGCCGGAAACTGCGGGAACTCGCGGATCACGTTGTCGGGGGCATGAAACAGGATACCGGCGTCGGCCTCGCCCAGCATGGTGGTGTCGTTGTAGGAGTCGCCCGCCGCAATGATCCGGTAGTACAGGCTTTTGAACGCCAGTACCGACTGACGCTTGGGGTCTTTCTGACGCAACTGGTAACTGACCACCCGGCCGGTTTCATCAGTAATCAGGCGATGACATAGCAGGGTCGGAAAACCCAATTGGCGCATTAGCGGCTGCGAGAACTCGTAGAAGGTGTCGGACAGAATCACTACTTGAAAACGCTCGCGCAACCAGTTGACGAACTCCACTGCACCTTCCAGCGGCTGGAGGGTGGCGATCACTTCCTGAATATCCGACAGCTTCAGACCGTGCTCATCGAGAATACGCAGGCGCTGCTTCATCAGGACGTCGTAGTCGGGAATGTCCCGAGTAGTTGCGCGCAGTGATTCAATACCGGTTTTTTCGGCAAAGGCGATCCATATTTCCGGGACAAGCACACCTTCCAGATCCAGACAGGCAATTTCCACAGCACACTCCTCAAGGCTTTGACTATCAACGCAGGCAGCACTCTAGCCGCTGGTAACGGCCACTGAACAGTGGATTTTGTTACCATTGCCGCCATCACGAGCGCTTAAGCGCCACTCTTGCATTTTAGGAAGCCGCCTGATGAGCCAACCTTTCGACGTCGCTGAACTGGCGACGACCTATGCGAACAAGTCTGCACAAGACATTCTGAAACTGGCCTTCGAACACTTCGGTGACGAACTATGGATCTCCTTCAGCGGCGCCGAAGACGTCGTGCTGGTAGACATGGCCTGGAAACTGAACAAAAACGTCAAGGTCTTCAGTCTCGACACCGGACGCCTGCACCCGGAAACCTATCGTTTCATTGAACAGGTCCGTGACCACTACAAGATCGAGATCGAAATCATCTCGCCGGATCAGAGCAAGCTCGAACCTTTCGTCAAGGAAAAAGGCCTGTTCAGCTTTTACCGGGATGGTCATGGCGAATGCTGCGGCGTACGCAAGATCGAACCGCTGCGCCGCAAACTGTCTGGCGTCACAGCCTGGGCCACCGGCCAGCGCCGCGACCAGAGCCCTGGCACACGCAGCGCCGTTGCCGCACTGGAAATCGACAGCGCGTTCTCGACCGCCGAACGCACGCTGTACAAATTCAACCCGTTGGCGCAGATGAGCAGCGAAGAAATCTGGGGCTACATCCGCATGCTGGAACTGCCTTACAACAGCCTGCACGAGCGCGGGTTCATCAGCATCGGCTGCGAACCCTGCACCCGCCCGGTATTGCCGAACCAGCACGAGCGCGAAGGTCGCTGGTGGTGGGAAGAAGCCACACAGAAGGAATGCGGGCTGCATGCGGGCAACCTGATAGTGCGCGACTGACGCCGCCAGAGGCACGCCTCAACCTGCAAGTTACAGGTCAAAGCGCGTACGGCTCTGACTTGTAACTTGCCGCTGCTACTAGTGCACCGGCAACTCGACGTTGGCAAACAGCTCTTCCATTTCCTGTTTGTTATGGCACTGAATCGCCTTGGCCATGACTTCACGGGTCAGGTGCGGGGCAAACTTTTCGATGAAATCGCACATAAAGCCACGCAGGAAGGTGCCGCGACGGAAAGCGATCTTGGTCACGCTGGACTCGAACAGGTCGCTGGCGTCCAGTACCACCAGATCGCTGTCGACCTCTTCGTCTACCGCCATCCTTGCAACAATGCCCACGCCCAGATTCAGTCTGACGTAGGTCTTGATCACGTCAGCATCCGCAGCCGTAAACACGACCTTGGGCACCAGCCCCCGATGACTGAACGCTTCATCGAGCTTGGAGCGGCCGGTAAAACCGAATACGTAAGTCACAATCGGGTACTCGGCCAGCAGCTCCAGCGTGAGCTTGGGCACCTTGGTCAACGGGTGGCCCTGTGGCACAACAACGCAACGGTTCCAGCGATAGCACGGCATCATCACCAGATCGCTGAACTGCTCAAGCGCTTCGGTGGCAATCGCGAAATCGACCGTCCCGTCAGCAGCCATTTCGGCGATCTGCATTGGCGAGCCCTGATGCATGTGCAAGGCCACGTCAGGGTACTGCTTGATGAAATTACTGATGACCGGCGGCAACGCATAGCGCGCCTGGGTGTGAGTGGTTGCGATCGACAGTGTGCCTTTCTTCTCGTTGGAGAACTCCTGGGCAATCTGCTTGATGCTTTCGACCTTGCGCAGAATCTCGCCTGCGGTGGTGATAATCCGCTCGCCTGCGGGTGTCACGCGCGTCAGGTGCTTGCCGCTACGGGCGAAAACCTCGACGCCCAGCTCGTCTTCAAGCAGACGAATCTGCTTGCTGATGCCGGGCTGGGAGGTGTAAAGGCTCTGGGCCGTCGCAGAAACGTTGAGGTCGTGGTGCGCCACTTCCCAAATGTAGCGCAGTTGTTGGAGCTTCATATGTATCCCTCAAAGCAGATAAACCCTATGGGTATCAGCGACGGTATATAACTGGATTAATGGTGAGACGAATAATTCTAGAACTTTTTATCACCTTTGTAAGGTGATCGCACGCTCGATTTCACTAAAACCACCAATTGAACCTTCCTCTCCCTACCCTCACTCCTTTTTCAACATCATCGGAACCATGTAGACCGGCACGTCGGAAAATTGCAGGACCCTGGCAGCCGTCCGGCCTATCGAGGTGCCCTCTTCTATCCTGCGACTGTGACTGCCCACCACCAGCAAATCCACCTCCAGCTTGTGCGCCTGCTCGATAATCACACTGGCAGGCTCTCCCTGAACGACACGCACCGTACGAATCAGGGAGAGGTCCGCGTGGCCGTCTCCCAGTTCTTCACGAAAGCCGTCGAGCATTCGTTGCTCTATGGCGTCCAGAAACGTATTAACACCCTTGCCACGAAGCTCTTTCAAGGCCTCCTCGCCCAGATGGCTCTGCAATACCGACTCGGCGAACAGCCCCAAGGGCTCAACGACATGGATTACATACAGCCCTGCGTTGAACGTTCGAGCCAGCGCCAGCGCGTGCTGCGTTACATAAGGCGCGTACAGACCAAGGTCTGTGGCATACAGCATCGAACGAACCATACAACCTCCCGAACAACCGGAATGGCGGAGATTGACTCAGCGTAGCAGCGCATCATCGGCTGCGACGACGGACTTCTCAGCCACCGTTGGCAAGCGGCGTTATTTCATTGCTGATGCCATGCGGAACATGTCCGGTTGCCACTACTTCACGCGCCTTTTCGCAGTGACCGGGCTGATCGTCGAAGAACACATCGGCAGCAAATGCTTCAAGAAAGGCCGACTTCTGCAAGCCGCCGAGAAACAGCGACTCGTCGAGACGAATGTCCCATTCGCGCAAGGTGCGGATCACCCGTTCATGTGCAGGTGCCGAGCGGGCCGTGACCAGCGCGGTACGAATCGGGCAGCTCGCATCGGGAAACTCACGCTGCAATTGATAGAGCGCGGCGAGAAACGGTTTGAAGGGGCCACCACGCAGAGGCTCGCGCGCCGACTCACGCTCGCTGGCCTGAAAGGCAGCCAGGCCGCCGCTCTGGTAAACCCGCTCCGATTCGTCGGAAAACAACACGGCGTCACCATCGAACGCAATCCGCAGCTCGGCGCTGGCTGCACGCCGCGCACCGCCAGAAAGGATGGTCGCCGCAGCAAAACCGGCATCCAGCGCGCTGCGCACATCCTCGGCATGGGTCGACAGAAACAGATGGCAGCCAAACGCAGCCAGATAAGGATAAGGACTGCGCCCACCCGCGAAGGCGGCACGGCTGATGTCCAGGCCGTAATGCTGGATCGAGTTGAACACCCGCAGGCCGGTATCGGCGCTGTTGCGCGACACCAGCACCACTTCCACGCGCGCCTTGTCCAGGCTGGCATTGAGGCTCAGGAGTTTTTCAACCAGCGGGAAAGCGTCGCCCTGCTCGAGAATCTCATCCTCGTGCTCGATCTGATACTTGCGGTAGGCCTCCACGCCGTCGGCCATATACACGTCGTGGCTGTCGCGAAGATCGAACAGCGCCCGCGATGAAATCGCCAGCACCAGCTTATGGCCATCAGCCTCTGTCATGAGTCACTCCTCGTTTGCCGAGCGGTTGCCACGGTCAATAAATGCCAGTGCCTGATAAAGCGCCCGCATGCGCGGCATGTCAAACCCTGCAGCAAGCGCGGCAGCGAGGGGCCGGGCATAAATGGCTTCAAGCTCCAGTGGCCGCTTCTCGACCAGGTCGTGATACATGCTGGGCCTGTAGTCCGGCATGCTTTGGGTCACGGTAAACAGATGCTGCGCGAAACCGGGCGGCAAGGCATGACCACAGGCCTCGGCACCCTGTACTACTTCATCCATCAGCGCCTGGATCAATGCCTGACTGTCAGGGTCGGCCATCAATTGGCTGGTACTGGTCTGCAACAAGGCCGACAGCCCGTTGTAGGGCACATTCCAGACCAGCTTCTGCCAGCGAGCCTGCTGCAGATTGGCCATGACAGGGGCGTCGATGCCGGCCGTCTTGAACAGGGCCGCGCAGGCTTCGACGACCGCCATGCGGCTCGCCTGGTCGCCTGCCGGGCCGCTGTGATAGCCGATACTGACCGCGCCGAAGGCTTCATGAGCGACGACGCCGGGCGCAATCCGGTTGACGCAGACGAAACATAGCCCGCCCAATATATGCAGGCTGTCGGGCAGCACGCTGCGCAACTGATCTTCGACGGCCAGACCGTTCTGCAGCAGCAACACTTTGGCGTCCGGCGCAGCGGCCTGGCTAATGATCGGCCCCAGCGCGGCATTGCCGCTGCTCTTGGTGCCAACCAGCAACCAGTCGCAAGGCGGCATGTCAGCCGCCGAGCGATAGGCTTGAACGGGTTTGAGATGCAGATCGCCATGCACGGCACTACTGACCTGCAACCCCTCGCGCGCCACCGCCTCAAACTCGCTGCGCAGCAAAAAATGCACGTCGTATCCGGCACGCGCCAGCATCAGCCCGTAAAAGCCGCCGATGGCACCGGTACCAATAATGCCGACACGCGGACGACGGAAATCAACACTCATGACCTCTCCCTTGGCTGTCAGATTATTTCGGGCCTCACACTATCCGTCGCAGCGGATTGTCTTGCAATACAGCAGCGCGGCCCGGCGGGCAGTTACCCGTAACCTGCCCGATACCTCGTTTACTTATTGTCGAACAGCGCGATAACGCGCTAAGGTTCGGCTCCCCGCTGCGCTCAAACCTGCTGGGCACCGCCGCACGGGGGACCGTTGGCGGCCAGTACCCGCGACCTGATGAGTAACACGATGGCTGATTTACCGATTGACGACCTTAACGTTGCCTCTAACGAGACTCTGATCACCCCGGATCAGCTCAAGCGCGAAATCCCTCTGACCGACGCTGCCCTGCACACCGTCAGCCAGGGTCGCGAGGTGATTCGCAACATCCTCGATGGCAATGATCACCGCCTGTTCATCGTGATCGGCCCCTGCTCGATCCACGACCTGAAGGCAGCCAAGGAGTATGCAGAGCGCCTCAAGGCGTTGGCAGCAGAAGTGTCCGACACGCTGTATCTGGTCATGCGCGTCTATTTCGAGAAGCCACGCACTACCGTGGGCTGGAAAGGCCTGATCAACGACCCGTACCTGGATGACTCGTTCAAGATCCAGGATGGCCTGCATATCGGTCGCCAGTTGCTGCTGGACCTGGCTGAAATGGGTTTGCCAACCGCCACCGAGGCACTGGACCCGATCTCCCCGCAGTATCTGCAGGACCTGATCAGCTGGTCGGCCATTGGCGCGCGCACCACCGAATCCCAGACTCACCGCGAGATGGCTTCCGGCCTGTCGTCGGCAGTCGGCTTCAAGAACGGCACCGACGGCGGCCTGACCGTTGCCATCAACGCCTTGCAATCGGTCTCGAGCCCGCACCGCTTCCTCGGCATCAACCAGGAAGGTGGCGTGTCGATCGTGACCACCAAAGGCAATGCCTACGGCCATGTCGTGCTGCGCGGCGGCAATGGCAAGCCCAACTATGATTCGGTCAGCGTCGCGCTGTGCGAACAGGCCCTGAACAAGTCCGGTATTCGCCCGAACATCATGGTCGACTGCAGCCATGCCAACTCCAACAAGGACCCGGCCCTGCAGCCGCTGGTAATGGAAAACGTCGCCAACCAGATTCTGGAAGGCAACGAATCTATTATCGGCCTGATGGTCGAGAGTCACTTGAACTGGGGCTGTCAGGCGATTCCGAAGGACCTGTCGGAATTGCAGTACGGCGTATCCATTACCGATGCCTGCATCGACTGGGAAAGCACTGAAAAGACCCTGCGTAGCATGCACGCGAAACTCAAGGGCGTACTGCCCGCTCGCAAGCGCAAGTAACTGCCTGACCGACTAACCTGCAACAACGAAAAACGCCGAGCATATGCTCGGCGTTTTTCATGCTGACGGTCAGTAAGCTCGATGTATCAGAGCTTGGCCGCCTGCGACTGCAGGTCATGCAGTTCCATATAACGCTCGACATAAGAACAGGACGGTATGACGGAATAGCCCATGCTGCCTGCATAGTCCAGGGCTTCCTTGGTAAGGGCGGCGGCTATACCGCGTCCGCGCAAGGCATCGGGCACAAAGGTCCGGTAGAAATCCAGCGTCTGCTTGCCGAGATCCATGTACGTCAGGTAGGCACGGTGGCCGTCGATAATGATTTCGAAATGGTGGCCGACTTCGTCATGGTGGATGGACAACGCCTCGCTCATCGCTACTCCTCGCGGGTCTTGGAATTTGACCCCTACCTTACCGGTCTTTTTCCGGCGAAGGAACATCTACGCCGCCCAGTGTCTGTTTTCGACACCGGTAAGAGCATTGCCGATCTCGACGCACATCACACTGAGATAGTAGGCACCATTGCCGGATATGCTCAAGCGCGGTCGGATTAAAAATGCCTGGAAATGCTCCCGCACCGACCGACAGTCAAACATCCAAGGTTTTTGCAGATGTTCAAACGCGTTGTGCGGAACCGCCGATACGGACAGGGGGTCCAGTGAAAGTGGATAGTTTTTGTACAGAACGCTTGAGAAGTAACGCGGAACACTTTCAAAGCAGGGAATTTTAGCAGCTTCTTGCGCTGGGTCCGTTTACTTACTACAAACAATGGGTACTATGTACGCCGGTCGTTTTCTCATTTTCGAGAGATGACTAATTTGAACAAAATTCCTTGAAGGTGAACACGATGAACAACGTTCTGAAATTCTCTGCTCTGGCTCTGGCCGCAGTTCTGGCTACCGGTTGCAGCAGCGTATCCAAAGAAACCGAAGCTCGTCTGACAGCTACCGAAGACGCAGCAGCTCGTTCGCAAGCACGTGCCGACGAAGCCTACCGCAAGGCTGACGAAGCTCTGGCTGCTGCTCAAAAAGCTCAGCAAACTGCTGACGAAGCCAACGAGCGCGCTCTGCGCATGCTGGACAAAGCTAGCCGCAAGTAATAATCCCCCGGGATTATTGAAAGCCGATCCGGCAACGGGTCGGCTTTTTTATGCCTGTTATCTGGCTGGGTGACTTTGTTATCCCAGACACCTCTCGTTCCTCACGCTCCGCGTGGGAATGCAGTTCGTGACGCTCCGCGTCACACAGCG
This sequence comes from Pseudomonas savastanoi, assembly GCF_020917325.1. NCBI lineage: Bacteria > Pseudomonadati > Pseudomonadota > Gammaproteobacteria > Pseudomonadales > Pseudomonadaceae > Pseudomonas > Pseudomonas savastanoi. The sequence goes on along the minus strand of NZ_CP076652.1, from coordinate 2,224,151 downwards.
GTTCTGCGATGTCAGGTGGATCGGGGTTCGACTCAGGTCACCTTTGTTATCCCAGACGCCTCTCGTTCCTCACGCTCCGCGTCACACGGCGGTTCTGCGATGTCAGGTGGATCGGGGTTCGACTCAGGTCACCTTTGTTATCCCAAACGCCGCTCGTTCCTCACGCTCCGCGTGGGAATGCAGTTCGTGACGCTCTGCGTCACACGGCGGTTCTGCGATGTCAGGTGGATCGGGGTTCGACTCAGGTCACCTTTGTTATCCCAGACGCCGCTCGTTCCTCACGCTCCGCGTCACACGGCGGTTCTGCGATGCCAGGTGGATCGGGGTTCGACTCAGGTCACCTTTGTTATCCCAAACGCCGCTCGTTCCTCACGCTCCGCGTGAGAATGCAGTTCGTGACGCTCTGCGTCACACGGCGGTTCCGAGACATCAGTGATATATGTTTCTAGCTCAGGTCACCTTTGCGCCCTTACGGCGCCCTACTTTGAGGGACCAAAGTAGGCAAAGTCCTCGCTCCTGTTTCCGGCCCGACTTCGTCGGGTTCCTTCGCCCTGTCACTGATCCGGGGGCCGCCGCAACGGGCCATCCTTGGCCCGGTGCGGCTTGCTCGGCGTCCTGCCTCGCATCCCCCGGATCAGCGTCAGGGCTCAGCCGTCACTAACGTCGCACTCTGCGTCGTCAGTGCCACCGCGATAACAAAACGCTTTATCTATGTACAGTGATTGCGGGCATGACACTACGTTGCGCTGCAGCACAGATGTGACGTGAAGCGGCGCACCATAGCTGAGGTTATCGTAGCGCTGGCTCTAGCGTCGTTATACATAACCAGGACTACTGAAAAATCACAGGCTCTTCAGCACTCGCAGGCGCTTTGCCCGGTTCTGCGATTTCCACCGGCATGCCGTCTTCGGCCGCGACCACATCACGTACTACGTCCCAGTTCATGCGCAGGTTGTTGGCCAGGTCGTCACGTTTGAGCAGCGCATTGATGACCGCAGTGTGCTTGTCGACCACCGAGGGGTTGCCCAGGTCATCGACCGGTGTGTGTGCTTCAAGGTAAACCTTGCCGCCGCTGATGCCGAATTTGTAGGGCTCGCTGATGATTCGCACGGTCGTACCGACCGGAGCCATGTCGGCCAGTTCCAGCACGTTGTTGTTGTACATGCGGAAACAGCCATGACTGGTGCGCATGCCAATACCGAACTTTTTATTCGAACCGTGGATCAGGTAGCCGGAAAGCCCCAGACCGAATTTGAACGGCCCCAGCGGGTTATCCGGACCGGCCGGCACGACGTCAGGCAGCGGATCACCGTCAGCGGCATGTTCGGCCTTGATCGAGGCAGGTGGCGTCCAGGTCGGGTTTGGCGTCTTGGCCGTTACCTTGGTCACCCCGATGGGCGAACCCCAGCCTTCACGACCGACACCCAGCGGATAGGTGTGCACGACATTCTGCCCTTTGGGGTAGTAGTACATGCGGTACTCGGCAAGGTTGATGACTATCCCTTCGCGCGGGCCCGGCGGCAGAATGAAGCGGGTCGGCAGCACGATGTCCTTGCCTGCACCCGGCAACCAGGGGTCAACACCAGGGTTGGCCGCGATCATTTCCAGATAACCCAGATCGTATTTTGTGCCCAGATCGGCAAAGGTGTCCTCGTATTTGGCCTTGATGACCTGCACCTGGCCCACGATGTCCTCACCGGGCGGCGGCAACGGAAACTCCAGAGCATGGACAGAGCTCGCCGCGCACAGAGCAGCAAGCGACAGACAGCGGGTAACGGCTGGAATGCGCGACAACATCCGGGAAGATCCTTCGGGTAACTACTATAGAGATGGAAACAACAACTGAAGTGTACACCGGCACTTGCCGGATCGGGGATATCTGCGCCTGACCGGCGCGTTTCGGCGACAGCTAGAGTTCAGGCCAGATCGGATTCATGCCCCTGCGCTGCGCATCCATGATGGCCTTGCACAGCGGGCAAAGGCGCTCATCGCGCATGGCTTGCAGTTCGACGGCGCGCATCTGCGGCTGGGCAGGCAACAACGTGCCGCACAACGTCCGGTCGATCGAGCCGCCCAGCTCCAATTGGCGAGCAATCAGATGGACGCGCACTTCCTGACAGGCGAACAGATCCAGCTGCTCATGGGGCTCAAGCATTTGATAGGCATACAGGGACCAGGCGGGACGCGGCATGGGGGGCTCCAGATCGGGGGCGCCACATTAGCCGAAAGCCCCCGTCCGGGAAAGCCTCAAAGCAGCGGTTTCAGGCTCGGCCAGACATTTTCCAGCAACTTGCCCTGAGCAGCCGCCGCCGGATGCAGACCATCAGCCTGCATCAGCTCGGGCACTCCGCCCACGCCTTCCAGAAAGAAGGGCACAAACGGGACTTTCTTCTGCTCGGCCAGGTTGCTGTAAACCTCTTTGAACGCATTGGTGTAACGCGGCCCGTAGTTGGGCGGTATCTGCATACCGAGCAGCAACACTTTCGCACCGGCTGCCCGAGAGCTGTCGATCATTGATGAAAGGTTTTGTTGCAATTGAGCGGGCTGCTGGCCACGCAGTCCGTCATTGCCACCCAATTCGAGAATAACCAGTTCCGGCTTATGCTCTGCAAGCAGCGCAGGCAGACGCGCCTGGCCTCCTGCACTGGTGTCGCCACTGATCGACGCATTGACCACCTTGTCGTCGAATCCCTCCTTGCTCAGACGCTGCTCCAGCAGGCTGACCCACCCCACGCGGGTATCCAGTCCGAAAGCCGCACTGATACTATCCCCGACGATCAATACCGTGCCCGCCAACGCGCCCTGTGACAGCAGCAGTAACCCCAGGCCAGCACTTAAAAACAACGCACGCATCGGATTCTCCATGAGTGAAAGTATTCTCAGTGCCCAAAGCCTCAGCAAAGTAGTCCCCAGCACCGAAGGTGACCTGACCATCCTGCACGAACTCTCCCTGGAACTAAACAAGGGCGACACACTGGCCATCGTCGGTGCCTCCGGTTCGGGCAAATCCACCCTGCTCGGCTTGCTTGCCGGGCTGGACCTGCCCAGCTCCGGTTCGGTTATCCTCTCGGGCCGCAACCTGAGTGAACTGGATGAAGACCAGCGCGCCAGGGTACGCGCCGAGCACGTCGGTTTTGTATTTCAGTCATTCCAGTTGCTCGACAGCCTCAATGCGCTGGAAAACGTCATGCTGCCGATGGAGCTTGAAGGCCGCAAGGACGCCCGCGAAAAGGCTCGCCACCTGCTGGAGCGCGTAGGCCTTGGCCAGCGCCTGACCCACACACCGCGTCAGTTGTCCGGAGGCGAACAGCAACGGGTGGCCATCGCCCGCGCGTTTGCCGCCGACCCGGACGTGCTGTTTGCCGACGAACCCACCGGCAACCTGGACAGCCACACTGGCGAGCGTATCAGCGACCTGCTGTTCGAACTGAACAAGGAGCGCAACACCACGCTGGTGCTGGTGACTCACGATGAGCGTCTGGCGCATCGCTGCCGCCGCCTGATCCGTCTTGAAGGGGGCCGACTGGTCGCCCCGCTGGAGCCTTGATGGCACGTTTGCCTTTTGCCCGTCTGCTAAGCCTCGCCGCCCGCCAACTGTTGCGCGATGCACGCGCCGGAGAGCTGCGGGTGTTGTTCTTTGCCCTTCTGGTAGCCGTGGCTGCCAGCACCGCCATCGGTTATTTCGGCGCGCGCCTGAACGGCGCAATGCTGTTGCGGGCGACCGAGTTTCTTGGCGCTGATCTGATTCTTGAGGGTTCCAGCCCGGCGCGCGCCGAGCAGGTCGAGGAAGGCAAGCGCCTGCAACTCAAGCATGCGCAGATCGTGATTTTTTCCAGCGTGATCGCCACCGATGCCGGTATCCAATTGTCCAGCATCAAGGCGGTGGATGACGCTTACCCACTGCGCGGCGAGCTTAAAAGCGCTGCGGACCTGTATCAGACCGAGCAGGCTGGCAGCGGCCCCAGACCCGGTGAAGCCTGGGCCGAGGCACGACTGTTTCCAGCCGTTGATCTGAAGGTCGGTGATGATATCGACGTCGGCTCGAAAACCCTGAAACTGACTCGGGTACTGACGTACGAGCCAGACCGTGCGGGCAACTTCTACAGCCTGACCCCGAGGGTGATGATCAATCTCCAGGATCTCGCCGCTACCGGCGTAGTGCAACCGGGCAGCCGAGTCAGCTACCGGGAAATGTGGAGCGGCCCGCCCGAAGCGCTGGCCGCCTACCGTAAAGCCATCGAGCCGACTCTGGAACCGCATCAGGAAATCAAGGACGCCCGCGATGGCAGTCAGCAGATTGGTGGCGCGCTGGGCAAGGCTGAACGTTATCTGAATATGGCGAGCCTGGTGGCCGTTCTGCTGGCGGGGGTTGCCGTGGCGCTTTCGGCATCCAGGTTTGCCGCACGGCGCTTCGATGCCAGCGCCCTGCTGCGCTGTCTGGGCCTGTCACGCGGCGAGACCATGACCCTGTTCAGCCTGCAACTGGCGATCATCGGCCTGCTGGCCAGCCTGAGCGGCGCGCTGCTGGGCTGGCTGGCGCAATTGGGGTTATTTGCACTGCTGCAAAATCTATTGCCGGCCGCGGTACCTCCGGGCGGCCTTTTGCCTGCGCTGGCAGGCATGGGCACCGGGCTGGTGGCGTTGGCCGGTTTCGCCCTGCCGCCGCTGGCAGCACTGGGTCGCGTGCCGCCGCTGCGCGTGCTGCGCCGTGACATGCTGCCGATTCCCGCCAGCTCATGGCTGGTGTATGGCGCGGCGCTGTTCGCGCTGGGCCTGATCATGTGGCGTCTGAGCCTCGACCTGGTGCTGACCTTTGCCCTGCTGGGCGGTGGCGTCGTTGCCGCGCTGATACTGGGCAGCCTGTTGCTGCTGGCGCTTAACAGCCTGCGCCGCCTGCTGGCCGGTGCGTCGCTGCCCTGGCGGCTGGGCCTGGGGCAACTGCTGCGTTACCCGCTGGCCGCTGCCGGTCAATCTCTGGCCTTCGGCCTGATCCTGCTGTCGATGGGTTTGATCGCGCTGCTGCGCGGTGAACTGCTCGACACCTGGCAAAACCAGCTGCCCAAGGACGCACCGAACTATTTCGTGCTCAATGTGTTGCCATCAGAGAAAGAAAACTTCGCCCAGACCCTGAGCAAGCTGTCCACCCACTCGGCTCCGCTCTACCCGGTAGTGCCGGGACGTCTGACCAGCATCAACGGTGAACCGGTGGGCAACTTCGTGACCAAGGACTCGCGTGGTGAAAACGCCACTCGCCGCGACCTTAGCCTGACCTGGGCCGCAGATTTGCCCGAAGGCAATACCCTGACTGCCGGTAGCTGGTGGAAGGCGCTGCCTGCCTCAGGCCAGAGCGACGCGACGCCCGGGGTATCGATCGAGACCAAGCTGGCCGAGAGCCTGAAGATCAAGCTGGGCGACCGCCTGAGCTTCATTGTCGGTGGCCTGACGCGCGAAGCTGTGGTCACCAGCCTGAGGGACGTGAACTGGGATACCTTCCAGCCCAACTTCTTCATGATCTTCCAGCCTGGCACCCTGGCTGATTTGCCCACCACTTACCTGACCAGCTTCTACTTGCCGCCTGGCCAGGATAAACAGATCGTCGAGCTGTCGCGGGCCTACCCGTCGATCAGTATTCTGGGAGTGGAGGCCTTGCTGGCGCAGGTGCGCAGTATTCTTGATCAGGTCACGCTGGCCGTGCAATTCGTGCTGCTGTTTGTGCTGGCGGCCGGTATTGCCGTGCTGTTCTCAGGGTTGCAGGCGACCCTGGACGAACGCATCCGTCAGGGCGCGCTGCTGCGTGCACTCGGTGCAGAGCGAGCACTGCTGATCAAGTCACGGCGCATCGAATTCGGTTTGCTGGGGGCTGCCAGCGGCGTGCTGGCGGCGCTGGGCTGTGAGCTGGTGAGCTTCGTGCTGTACCGCTACGCCTTCTCACTGGAATGGCAGCCGCATCCGTGGCTACTGCTGCTGCCGGTAATCGGTGCCCTGCTGGTGGGTGGCGCTGGCGTATTCGGCACACGCCGCGCACTGAACGTCAGCCCGTTGACCGTACTGCGCGAAGGTTGAGCGCGACTGGCCGGACTACGACGCTGTGCGTCCGGCCTTACTGCTCATAAACAATCGAATTCACGAACCACAGCTTTTCGCCTTCCGGCGTGTTGACCAGCACCTCATCGCCCTCTTCCTTTTTTAACAAGGCGCGTGCCATGGGCGAGTCGATGGAAATGTAATCGTTGCGCCCGTAGATCTCGTCGTAGCCGACGATGCGAAATTTCTTGAGGTCGCCCGCTTCGTTCTCGATCTCGACCCAGGCACCGAAGAACACTCGCCCTTCCTGCTCCGGCGAATACTGGACGACGCGCATGTCTTCGAGGCGCTTGCGCAGGTAGCGCACGCGCCGGTCGATCTCGCGCAGCAGTTTCTTGTTGTACTGGTAATCCGCGTTCTCGCTGCGATCACCCAACGACGCTGCCCAGGCGACCTTTTGAGTAATGTCGGGCCGGTGCTCTCGCCACAGGTAATCGAGTTCTTTCTTCAGGGCTTCATGCCCGCCCCTGGTGATGATCTTTGTACTCAAGACGTTTCTCCAGCCCTGCAAAAATCAGTTCGGCAGGCGATAAAAAGTCAGCGACGCGCCACCTCATGCTGGATGCAGCCGTCGTAATACACCTTGCTGACAGCATCAGGCTTCAAACGCGACTCGCTGTCGTAGGTCTGCTCGGTGATGCGCAATGCCATGGGCCGCATCCACTGTTTGGCGAACTTGCGCGCCTGCAGCTTTTGCCGCGCCCCGTAACGGGTAACGCCTGACAGCTTGGAAGCCTGCGCACCACCGGCAATGGTCGAGCCCCAGCGACAAAGATAACGCTCGTTCTCCGTCGCGTTTCTGGCCTGAACGGAAAAAGCCAGCCCGGAAAGCGTCAGGCACGCCAGAGCACAATAGACCAAACGCATGCGAAAACCACCTAATCCTTTGATAAGGCGGCGATTTTGCCTGTCAGCTCACAGGCTGGGGGCCAGCAATATGCCTTCTATGCCAATTGAATACGTCCGCCGTTTCAACCCAGCGTAATCAGGCCCTGGCGGGCAATACGCGTCAGATCACGAATCAGCTGCTCGACGTCGTCAGCCTGAGGCGATTGCACCACCGCCAGGTCGAACTCGTCGTTGCCAAAGTGGCTCAATGAGGAGTTCGTATCGACAAACTGAATTAGAAACGCACAGTTACCACCGCCCCGTCGAGGCCAGCCATCGAGGTAGCGCAACAGCGTAGGCTGGTGAGAGCCGCTCAAAAGGATTTTCGGGTTCTTGCGTGACAAGACCGTGCTGATCGGGGAAAGACGAATGAGGGGGCGCAGGTTGTTCATGGTTATATCTCTGCCTCGCAAGATCCGCTGGGCAGCGGTGAGAGGCAACACCGAACCAACGTTTTAGCGGTATTTCGACAAGACTTGAGCCTTGCCAGGCGCCCCGCAAGTAGTTGTTAAATCGGCGCTTGAGCACGCATCCTAGAGAAACGCCCCATTCATTGTCAATTGTCATCCGTGGCGCGAGCCCGCAAACGCACAAGGCCCGCCGGAAGCGGGCCTTGCAGGACAAGCATAGCCGGTTATCGGGAGATGACGCGGTCCAGCGACAACTTGCCTGCACCTTCGATAAGCACTGCCAGAGCGCCGCCGAGCAACGCCAGCGCATACTCATAACCGTTATTGGCCATGAAGAAGCCGTTATGGATATGCACGGTAAAGATCGCTACCAGCAACAGCAGGATCACCACTACCGCAGCCGGACGAGCCAGCAGCCCCAACAGCAGGCCCAGACCGCCAAAGAACTCGGCGCTGCCAGACATCAGCGCCATCAGGTAACCCGGTGTCAGGCCCAGGCTTTCCATGTACTGCGCAGTGCCTTCCAGGCCATAACCGCCGAAGGCCCCGAACAGTTTCTGACTGCCGTGAGCGATAAACGCAATACCGACAATAACGCGCAACAGGGTAAGGCCGTAACCGGCGCGAGTGCTGAGAACCGATTTGATCATTGTGTTCATGTGGGTGATTTCCGGGATTGATTAAGTGAACGTGGCGCCATAATAATCAAATTTACTTATGTGAAAACCGCAAATAACGGCACATAACAATCCAACAAATCGATGATTAGCGCTTTACGGCAGTTTTCGGCCCACTCTTTTCCAGCGAGTCTCGCTCGCGATCAAATGCCAGGTAATACTTGTTCACGCTGTTGACGAACGCGACGACGTTGGCACCGCCCTGCTCCATTGCCACGCGCTCGGTCTGGAAAAACCACTGATCTGGATTGAGCCCGCGCCGCCGCGCTTCCTCGCGCATACCTTGCACACGCTCCGGCCCCAGGTTGTAGGCCGCCATTACGAACGCCATGCGCTCGCGCTCGTTGACTCGGCTGCTGGAGAAATACTTGCGCTGGATCAGCGCCATGTAACGCGAACCTGCACGGATATTGTCGTCAGCGCTCTGAATGCTCGGCACTCCGACGCTTTTTGCCGCCGACGGAGTGATCTGCAACAGCCCTGTCGCGCCGCCACTGCCCTTGGCCGCCGGGTCGAGCTTCGACTCCTTGAACGCCAGGGCCGCCAGGTCCAGCCAGTCCATACCCTGCGCATCGGCATGGCGTTGCAGCATCGGACGCAGTTGCTCAAGACGTTGCAGGTTGTTGCGTACCAGCGGGTTGTTGACCTTGTAGGTGTTTTTGTAAGCCTTGGCGAGCACCTGATCCTGCTGAGCCGAAGGTTTATAGCCTTTGAGGAAATCATCGACACTGGCCCGCAGCTGGGTTGCGTTGTCGCGTACAAACCAGCTGATGTCGCCGTGGGTCTGCAAGGTCAGGCCACGCTCGATACGCAGTTTGGGCATGATCTTCGCCCAACGCTCGGCGATAGGCTGCTCGACCAGTGTCATCGGGTAAATACCGGCCTGGACCATCTCCAGCACATCTTCGACTGCAAGACTTGGGTCGACCCATTCGATCTTGGCCAGCGGCAGCTTGCGCAGCTCCAGTTGCCGATTGACCTGATGGAGGGCCTCGTCGGCCGCGCTGCCGGTGGGCAGGCTCAGTGTATGTCCCGACAGTTGCTCCACACGCCGTACGTTGCGCTGGCCACGCGCGCCGACCAGCACCAGAGGCACGTCATGAATGATCGGCGCACTGGCCTGAACACCTTTGGCTTCGCTGACATCAAGCAGTTCGCCAGGCGCGATCATATCGCCTTCGCCGCGCTGCAACGCGGTCAGTAGCTGGTTCTTGGCCTTGGGTATGACTTTGAGCGTGACCTTCTGAGCGCCGCGCGAATGGCTGTTGAGGTACTGTTCGAAGGCTTGCAGGCGATGATATTCGATGCCGATTTCCTGGCCCTTGACGTCACCGGAGCTGTTGCGGCTTTGATTGACCAGCACGCGCAGCACCTTGCTGCTGCGAATGGCAGGCAGATCGCGCACCTGCGCTTTGTGCTGCACGGCCTGTGGGCCGGTCTGACGAGCAGAAACCTGCAGCGGCAGCAGCGCCAACAGACACATAAAAGACACAAGCGCGGATCGGATCATTCACTTCCCCAGGGCAACGCCGGAAAAAAACAGGAAAAAGGAAATCTTGAGGTCACGCAGCAGCATCGAACAGCGAAGGAAATCGTTGAACCATCCGGCTCAATCGCTTGAATACCCAGCGTTTTCTTATTGTGGCCGGAGCTCTGGTATGCTCGACAGCCTTCAGCTGGAGGTAGCACCATGCAACTCATCGACATCGGCGTCAATCTGACCAACGCAAGCTTCGCCTCGCAACGACAGGCGGTACTCGATCGCGCCTATGCCGCAGGCGTCGAGCAACTGGTGGTGACCGGCACCAGCGTCGAGGGCAGCGAACACGCCTTGCAGCTGTGTCACGAGCTGGATGAAAGCGCGCAACGCCTGTTCTGCACGGCAGGCATCCACCCGCACTCGGCGAGCGATTGGACCGGTGACACCGAGAAACAGTTGCATGCCCTGCTCAAGGAAAATCGCGTTCGCGCCGTGGGTGAATGCGGCCTGGATTTCAATCGCGACTTCTCGCCTCGCCCGCAGCAGGAAAAGGTTCTTGAAGCGCACCTGGCCATGGCGGTGGAACTGCAATTGCCGGTGTTTCTGCACGAACGTGACGCCAACCAGCGCCTGCTGGAGATTCTGCGCGACTACCGCGACCGTCTGCCGGCTGCGGTGGTGCACTGCTTTACTGGCGAACGCGCCGCGCTGTTCAGTTATCTGGATCTTGACCTGCACATTGGCATAACAGGCTGGATCTGCGATGAGCGACGCGGCACGCACCTGCACCCGCTGGTGGGCAATATCCCTCGCGGCCGGCTGATGCTGGAAAGCGACGCGCCTTATCTTCTGCCACGCAGCCTGCGCCCCAAGCCGAAAAATGGCCGTAACGAACCTGCTTACCTGCCGGAAGTCTTGCGCGAAGTGGCTTTGCACCGGGGCGAAAGCCAGGAAGATCTCGCCCGTCACAGCACGGCCTGCGCGCGTGAGTTTTTCGATTTACCCACCCTGGAACAGATAACCGGCGAAAATCTGCAGCTTCCTTGACCCGCATCAAGGGTCTCTTTGATGGCTGAGGCATCGTGATGGCATCTTGCTGCTACCTCACACGACCATCAAAGAAGGCCGCTCATGGGCTCATGGCTTGGCAACCTGTCACTGAAATATAAATTCTGGGCCGTTAATGCGGTCGCTTTCGTCACAACCCTGCTGCTGGTGCTTTACGCCATGCAAGCAGAGCAGCAGGCACGAGCAGATACGTCACGTCAGGCAGCGCAAGCTCAGGCTCGCTTGCTGGCCGCGTGGCCTGCCGACGCAGCGCTGCCCGCCAGTGATACGTTGCTGGCTTACAGCAAAGGTCAGACACCCGCCTTCAATACCCTCGCGCTGCCAGAGCTGGTCGACGCCCGCGACTGGGTTGCGCTGAACAAACCAGCCAGCGACAGACTGTTGAGCGGCGCGCAGATCGTCACCCGCAGCACTGGCCAGCAGATCGCGGTGCTGGCCTTTGCTCCAACCTTTCTGCAAGTATTTCAGGATCGCTTCAGCCATTACGCAGCCGCCGTTTTCGTGCTGATGCTGTTGATGCTCTGCGCCTCGCAACTGCTGATCCGTTTTCTCCTCAGCCAGCTCAACGCGCTCAAGGATGTGATGCTGCACGTCGAAAAAAGCGGCGATCTGGCGGCCCGCGTGCCTAACCGCAGTGACGATGAGGTCGGGCAGATGGCCAAGGCGTTCAATGCCATGCAGGCTGGGTATCAGCGGGTGGTCAATACAGTTTCGCAAACTGCCGGCCGCCTCGATCAGGGTGCCGCGCATCTGGCTGCGGGCATGAAGGATGTGCGCCAGGGCATGCTCGGCCAGCAAAGCGAAACCGATCAGGTGGCCACGGCAATCAACGAGATGACCGCCACGGTCCATCACATTGCCCAGCACGCCACGGCCACACGCGACCAGTCGCAGACCGCCGACACGTTGGCGGGCAGTGGCAAGGAAGTGGTCGACCGCGTGCAGGTATCCATCGCCGGGCTCTCCAGCGGCGTGCAACAGACCGCCGAAATGATCCAGCGCATGGCCCAGGACAGCCAGAAGATCAACGGCGTGGTCAACGTGATCCACAGCATTGCCGAACAGACCAACCTGCTGGCCCTGAATGCCGCCATCGAAGCCGCACGCGCCGGGGAAATGGGTCGCGGCTTTGCCGTGGTAGCCGACGAAGTGCGCAATCTGGCCAAACGGGTGCAGACCTCGACCGATGAAATCACCACAATGGTTTCGACCCTGCAAAGCGGCACCCGCGATGCGGTGGATTTCATGCAGGAGAGCTCATTCAAGGCCGATGAATGCGTGCAGCAGGCCAAGGAAGCGGGCGAAGCGCTGGCGGCCATTGCCGGTGCCGTGGCACAGATGCGCGAAAGCAATACGCAGATTGCCGTCGCCGCGCAGCAGCAAAGTCAGGTGGCCGAGGAAATGAACCGTGCGGTGGTGAGTATCCGCGATGTCACCGAACGCACGGTGGTGCAGACCGTGGACTCGGCCAGCACCAGTGACGAACTCGCCACGCTGGCGGGCGAGTTGAATGCTGCAATCGGTCAGCTCAAGTTGTAACAGGCTATCGCGGCGATAGACAGGCTTGAGTCGTCAGCGATCAGCAAGCGGGCCTATGCTTCAGGCATTGAACGGCGCTTTACGCACCGTCCTGAACAAGCGCTATCTTTAAGAGGACCGCAGCATGAACAAGCCACTTTCCGATCTGCAGCTCAATCAATGGCGTGACAGCAACGACAATCAGGAGCACTCGGCCAGCCTGGCCATGTACCTGATTGCCGTACCCCTCTTCATTCTGGCGACCCTGCTGATACTCAACGGTCTGTTCTCCGAGAGCCTGCCATCGATCGCCATCGGTGTGATCGGCCTGCTGGCTGCGCTGGGTTTTCAGCGCAAGGACGCTGCCCGCTCCGCCCGGAAATATTGACCTGCCTTGTCAGTCAGCCAAACACCGTCACCGTCTGGCGGCTGATTGCGATCAGTTCGCCGTCGGGGCTCCACAACGCTGCTGCGGTGTGACCGTAGCCATCCCGGGCATGTTCGATGACTGCGCGATAACTGCACCATTGCAGCGTATCGAGCACCGGCTGTGGCTGGACGAATTCGATGGTCCAGGTCAGCGAACTGCCCGGTGCAGGCTTGTTGAGGTGCGGCAATACCGCAGGCGGCCAGGTGTCGACCAGCGCCAGAATATGGGCCTCGCTCATGGGGCTGGCATGCGCCTCATCACGAAAACGCACATGACCACCAATTGCCGGTGACGGTGTATTGCTGAACGGCATGCCGCCCAGTGCCCAGCGAATGTCCATGAAGCGCAGGTAGTCGGGCATCACGCCCTTGGCAAAAGGCAGTTCCGGGCATTGCTCTACCGGCTTGAGCACTGGCGCGGCCTCTGCGGCAACCGCAATCATCGACTCACGGGGCGCGCCGAAGCTGCCTTGTATCAGGGTCATCACCTGACCGTTCTGCATGGCGCGCCCCGACACCTGACTGACAGCCTTACCGTGACGCAGAATTTCGACGTCAAAGGCAATTGGCACGCCAGGCTCGGCAGGCCCGACAAAGGTAATCGCCAGCGAGCGAACCGGGCGCCCTTCCGGCACCTCGGCACGCATCGCTTCATAGGTCAACGCCGCCATCAACCCGCCAAAGCAGGCGCGCCCCTGGGACCATTCGGCAGGGATCGCGACAGCACGCGGGTCGCGACGCACTGCATCGATCAGTTCGGAAAAGGTCATGCTTACTCCAGCAAGTCGAAACACAAGTGGATGGATAATAACCATCCTCCTAGTCAACGACATGCCGCATATTGGCCATTATTGCGGCCTGAATGACCTATTCCATGAAAACGCCACTGCCTTAGAAACAGGCCTTGGCCAGCCGCTTGAGCGACGCCTCGGCCTTGCGCTCGGCACGCACGATGCCGATTTGCCAACCCGCAATGCACGGCGCCAGATCCGGCTGCTCGGCAGCCTGCGCCAGCCATTGCAAATGATCATGCCAGTCGCCCAACTCGCCTTGTGCGGCCTTGAGCCGGGCCTGCATGTTTTTCGGCTGGTGGCTGAGTTCCGGGTACGCTTCGGCGGCGTAACGCACGCGTTTGATCAGCAGGCGCAGATCATGCCGATCATGCCCAGGCTCGGCGATGGCCACACGTAGCTTGCTCCACTGTTTGTCCATACGCTTTTCGATGGTCTTGCGCAGGCCACGCAACATTCCCTGACGCTGTTGCAAACGCAGCAGCTCCGGGAATAGATCTATCAGCTTGAGCAAACGGCTCAGTTCAGGCGACGTCGCAACCCTGGGGCAGGCATTTCCCAAGTACTGGTTGCGCTTGAAAGCGGCCTCGTTCAGGCCCTGCTCTTCGAGAAACGCGGCGAGCACCTGCATGTCACGCAAAGGCGTGGTCAGTTGCCCTACCGCTTTTGCGGCCTCTTCCAGCTCTGCGGCAGCCGGGTTTTCCCGCAGGGGCCGCAGTACGCTACGCAGACGACGCACGGTGGTACGCAAATCATGCAGCGCTTCGTTGTCCGTCGAAACTGCAAGGCGTGCCTGGCACGCAAGCAATTTGACATCCAGCGCCAACACCTCGGCCACCAGATGATCCACCATTGAAGACATGCAATTCCCCTTCGAAACACTCATTCATGAATGCCTGTCCCTGACGGCTGACAACCTCCATGGCAGACGACGACGCAACGTGCTCAATGCATGCCTCAAGCGGCTGGCCGAAGCAAGCCGCCCGGCATAGCGCTGCGCCTGAAATTCGCGGATGAAAGCTTCGATGGCCTCGGCATGCTGTGGAAAATACAGCACCGCTCTGCGGCAGAATGCGTCAGCGCCTTCACCCGGCATACGACGCAGACCATGACGGGCGAGCAAGCGTTCAAATGCGTTGAACACCCGCAGTTGCGAGTCGCTTTCGCGCTGCCACGGTTTGAACAGCCATAATGCAATCAAGCCCAGTGAAAGCAAGGTCCCCAGGACGAAAACCGGTGCCTGAAACCCTGAAAACCAACGGCCGAGAATTTGTAACTGCTGTTGTCCCTGATAGCCCAGCACCCAGCGCTGCCAGCCATAGTTGAGGTTATCCCAGCTCAGGCGTATGGCGTTGACCCAAGGCACATTGCGATAGCGTAACGCTGAATAGGGCGAGTCCTGCAGAAAGGCCTCGTCTGCTGCCAACGCCTGCTCCAAGCCCTGTTCGATACGCTGCGGTGCAACTGCTGCGGTGGGGTCGACACTGCGCCAGCCGATACCCGGCTGCCAGTATTCGACCCACGCATGCGCGTCGAACTGGCGCACCGTCAGGTAGTGTCCGTCGGGGTTCAGTTCGCCGCCTTGATACCCGGCCACGACCCGCGCCGGAATACCCGCAGCGCGCAGTACAAAAGTCATTGCACCGGCGTAGTGGGCGCAAAAACCCTGACGACTGGCAAACAGAAATTCATCAATGCTGTCGTTGCCCAACAGTGTCGGCTTGAGGGTGTAGTGAAACGGCTGGTCGCTGAAATAACCGAGCATCGCGGCAACCATTGCATCCTCCGTAGTGTAGCGACGGCGCAGCTCAGCGGCCCACTGCCGGGCCTGATCATTACCCCTGGCGGGCAATTGCAGGTTCTGGCGCTGGACCTGTTCGCTGGGTTGCGGGTCGCGAATGCTCAGCGGCCAGGAGTTGACGGCATATAACAGCGATTGCTCGACGGGACGTCGGCGTTGCAGGCGGAAGTCGCTCATCTGCCGAACGTCCGGCAACGTGGTCTCGGCCACGTCGAGGCTCGGCAACCAGGGCCGACCGCTGGCTTCCATGACAATGCTGTAGGCCAGTGGATCGCCGCGCTTTTCCCACTGCGGGATCTGCACGGTCTGGGCACGTGCCGACTGTGACCAGCGCCGCCCATCGAACTGCTCAAGGGTCAGACCGCGCCAGTACAACTGATTGCGCGCCGGTATCGGTCCTTCAAAACTGGCCCGAAATACCAGTGCCGGGGACTTGCTCAACTCGGCCATGTCGCCCGGTGCCATGTTGTCGGACAGCCCAGTGACGCCCTTGTTGCTCGGTTGCGGCAACGACCAGAGCGGGTCCAGACGTGGAAAAAACAGAAACAGCACAAGCATCAACGGCACAGCCTGCGCCATCAGCTTGAACGCCAGCTTGAGCGTGTCGATTGACCTGCCAGCCAGATCCGCCTGCTGCAGACCAATCAACGCGGCCAGCAGTGCGCCGACCGGCAAAAGGCTGAAAAGCGCCCACAGCAGGTTGTCTTCAAACAGATAGCCGACCGCCACGCAAAAGAAACCGAGGAAGATCAGAACCCGTGCGTCGCGATGGTTGTTCATTTCCAGCATTTTCAGAACGAATGCCGCCACCAGTAACGCCGCTCCGGCATCCAGCCCGACCAGACTGCCACGCGCCAGATACACGCCACCGGCGGTGCCCACCAGCAACCCTGATTTGATCCAGGTGCCGGGCAGCCGCGCGCGCATCCGGAACACCTGAACCCGCCAGCATGTGCAGCCCAGCCACAGAAGCGTGATCGATACCGGCACGTGCAGCGCGAACGGCAACACCACCAGTGCCTGCGCCAATAGCAGCCAGGTGAGGCTGACACGCGGAATGGGTGAGGCTGCGAGCGCTTTATTCTTGTCACTCATGATCGATGACCATAAAGCGCCAAGGCGCGCAGGCAGGCTTCGCGGTGCGCATCACCGCTGTCGACCGTGGACAGAAAATCTGGCAGGCGCAAGGCAAACGGCTGACGACGCTGGGACAGCTCCAGCACCCAATAACACAGACGCGACAAGCGCTCCTCGATATCGCCGCCCAGCGCCATGAAGTCCAGGCACAGGTCGTGGCCGCTCAAGTCAGTGAAGTCCTTGACCAGCAACCCCTGACCTCGGGAATAGGCTTTCCAGTGCAGGCGACTGAGGTTATCGCCCGGCTGGTAGCTGCGCAGCCCCTGATAATCATCGACACCGGCACCCTGAGTGGCCTGACCGTCGTCCTCGGCGTGGGGCTGCACACCTTTTAGCAGCGGCATGGCACCCGACAGTGGCCGCGGATAGATCAAGGCACTCTGCTGCAGATCCAGCCAGCTCCAGGCGCGGAAAATGCCCAGCGGGAACGCGCTCTCGATCCGCAGCCTTGGCGCATGCAGCCAGCCGCGCTTTTCGGCAGGCAGGGTCAGTTCCACATCGGTCAGCCCGCGAGGCAGTACATCGCCGGATTGCAGAGCTGTCGCAGTCCAACCCACGCCCAAGGCGTGGTGGGCCTGGCTGGCACTTTCCAGGCGCAGGCGCAATTGCACCGGTTCGCCGACAAACACTGAACGCGCCACACCGGCACTGAGAATCAAGCCGCTGAGGTTGCGATACGTGTGCAGGATGGCCAACACGCCGACCGACAACAGCAGAAAGGTCAGCCCGTAGGCCAGACTGTTTTGATAATTGATCGCCACCAGCAGCATGAGCACGATCACGACCGCAAAGGTCATGCCGGTGCGCGTCGGCATGATGAAGATGCGCCGGTGGTCGAGCGTGATGCGTGACGCCGGAGGAATTCGTTTTGCCAGCCAGCGTTGCCATAGCGGTTTGAGCGGCTCGATCAAAGCACCGGCACCTCGCGCAATAACCACTGCACCAGCGCCCCACCGCCATGCCCGGTCGGGTCGCTGCGCTCGCGCAGCCGATGGCCGACCACCGACGGCAATACCGCCTGCACGTCCTCGGGAATGACGTAATCACGCCCCAGCAACATCGCCCAGGCCCGCGCTGCGGACAGAATCGCCAGGCTCGCCCTGGGCGACAGTCCATAGGCGAATTGCGGCTGGCTGCGGGTTGCCTCGACCAGTCGCAGTACATAGTCGACCAGCGCATCGCTGGCCCGCAACTGCCGTGCATGCGCTTGCAACTGGCCAAGCATGGCGTGGTCCAGAATCGGCTGCAGGCGCGGTAAAAGTTCGCGGCGTGACTCGCCAAGCAGCAACGCTTTCTCTGCGGCTCTCGCCGGATAGCCCATGGAGATGCGCATCAGGAACCTGTCCAGCTGAGACTCGGGCAAGGCAAAGGTGCCACCGGAACTGAACGGGTTCTGAGTCGCAATCACGAAGAATGGATCGGGCAACAGACGTGTCGCGCCCTCAATGGAGACCTGCCCTTCTTCCATGGCTTCCAGCAACGCGCTCTGGCTCTTGGGGGTGGCGCGGTTGATTTCGTCGGCCAGCACCAGTTCGGCGAAGATAGGCCCCGGATGAAAGGTGAATTGCCCGCTGTCCCGATCAAATACCGAAGTCCCCAGGATGTCACCCGGCAGCAGGTCGGAAGTGAACTGAATGCGCTGATAACTGAGGCCCAGAATTTTCGCCAGCGCATGGCTGAGCGTGGTCTTGCCCATCCCCGGTAAATCTTCGATCAGCAAATGCCCGCCGCCGATCAGGCAGGTCATTGCCAGCCGCACCTGCACTTCCTTGCCCAGTACCACTTCATTGATGGCGCTCAGGCATGCATCGAGTTTTCTACCCATCGAAAGCCCCTTCCGGCAACTGCTTAATGACTGTGGGACTGCAAGCGATGCTAGTGTCCGAACACTTTAAGATGAGCGTAGGCCGTTTCGCTAGAGTCGGTAGGGATTTGATGTGATGTGATGCTGGAAGATCTGCGCCCGCTTATGACACTGCGGCGCAGCACAGAGATGTGACGTGGAGCGTCACGCAAGGCATTCCGACGCTGGAGCGTGCGGAACGATAATCTCAACTATCGTGCGACGCTTCGCGCTCGTTGCTATGCAAACCGCAAACCCTGTGGGAGCGAGCTTGCTCGCGAAGAGGCCGGTACAGCCCCGAGAGCTCTGCGCCTGAAGCATTGCCTCGCGAGCAAGCGCTCTCCCACAGGACCGGTGTATCGTCAGCTATCAACGGCCAGCGCGCGACTCGCGGATGTAGAAGCGGGCTTTTTCGGCTTTTTCGGTGCAGCCTTCAAATGCTTCGAACTGTTGCTGGGTCTTGGCACCGGTCAGCAGCGACAGGGCCTTGGAGTAACTGACGGTGCCGGCGAAGCCTTCGGCCTTGGCCAGATCAAGCTCGTGCCAGGCAGCGTCTATCTGGGTGGCGCAGCTGTCTCGATACCCGGTCTTGCCAGCGCAACCTGCAAGAACCAAGACAAGCAATGGCAGACAGATAAAGGCTTTCATGGGGGTGTTACCTCAGGAGTGAATATGGAGTGTGCGGCTTTGACGATTCGATGCAGTAAAAGTGCCGTACCACGGGGGTATGGTCGCTTTTTTCATCTAGTGGTCGGCCAGCAGACGATACCCTATTCCAGGCTCGGTGAGGATGAACCTCGGGGCGGTCGGATCGTCCGCCAGTTTCTGACGCAAATGCCCGACCACAATGCGCAGGTAGTGGCTGTCATCGGTGTGGGTAGGCCCCCAGATATCCTTGAGCAACTGCTGCTGGGTAATGACCCGCCCAGGGTGGCGTGCCAACTGCGCCAGCACCGCGTATTCCTTGCGCGTCAGCGCCACTTCGTGACCATCGAGCAGCACCCGGCGATAGGCCAGGTCGACGGTCAGCGGACCGAATTGAAGGGCCGACTCCGGCTTGTCGCTACCGGAAACCTGCCTGAGCAGCGCCCTGATTCTGGCCAGAAACTCCTGAATGCCGAACGGTTTGGTCACGTAGTCGTTGGCTCCGGCGTCCAGCGCCTGGACTTTCTGTGCTTCGCTGGCGCGTACCGAAAGCACCAGTACCGGCACCGCTGACCACTCGCGAAACTCGCTGAGCACTTGCTGACCGTCCATGTCCGGCAGGCCAAGATCAAGCACCAGCAAATCCGGCTTGTTCAATGCCGCCTGGGTCAGGCCATCCCCGCCAGTGGCCGCTTCCAGCACCCTGTAGCCCTGAGACACCAGACTAATGCGCAAAAATTTGCGAATCTGCGGCTCGTCATCGATGACCAGAATGGTTGCCGCCTGGCTCAAGCTGACTCCTCCATTTCCACATCGGGCTGCGCCTGCAACGGCAGGAACAAGGTGATGCGCGTACCCTGCCCGTCAATGCCTTCCTCGACGCTGAGACGTCCACCATGCGCGCCAATCATGCCCTGACAGATCGCCAGCCCCAGGCCCGTGCCCTGCCCGCCCCGATCACCGCGTGCCGCGGTGTAGAACATGTCGAAAATCTTCGCCCGCTCATCCTCCGGAATGCCCGGCCCTTCGTCACTGACCGAGAAGAACAGCTCGCTGTCGACCACACCCGCCGCCACCTGCAAGCGCCCGTCAACGGGTGAAAAGCGCGCAGCGTTTTCCAGCACATTGACCAGCGCCTGCTCGATCAGCGCCGCATGCACGTACAGCAATGGCAGCTCGCCGGTCACCTGGGTGCTGACCTGCAAGGGTGCCAGCACGGCGCGCAGCCGGTTGAGCGCACTGCCGACGATATCGGCAGGCGACACCCAGTCTCGTGCAAGTTTCAGCGCGCCATGTCCCAGGCGCGTCATGTCCAGCAGGTTCTGGATATAGCGATCCAGACGTTCGGCTTCGTCGCGTGTACCTTCCAGCAGCTCGCGGCGATCCTCCAGCGGGATGGCTTCGCCCAGCGCCAGCAGGCTGTCGATGCTGCCGCGCATGGAGGTCAGTGGCGTACGCAGGTCGTGGGACACAGAGGCCAGCAAGGCGCTGCGCAATTGCTCGGTTTCCCCATGCAGGCGCGCGGCTTCAAGCTCTTGCGCCAGTTGTGCGCGAGCCAGCGCCTGCGCCAGCGGCTGGGTCAGCGCCGCCAGCAGACGCCGGTGTTGCGCGGTGAACGACTGGCCTTCACGCGCACTGACACCCAGCAGGGCCAATGGCCCTTCTTCCGCGGTAATCGGCCACCACCACCAGCGCCCGGACGGTAGCGTGCCGGTGCCGCTGCCAGCCGGTTGATCGTGCTGCCAGGCCCAGTCGGCGGCGGCACGTTCGGCTTCCGAGAAGGTCAGCGGCCCACCAGTCTCAACAACCAAACCGCCCTGCCCGTCACGATCAACCAGGCACAGATACAATTCCTTCCAGCCGGAAAAATGCTGTTCGGCGGCATTGAGTACTGCTTTTCGATCCGTGGCAGCGGTCATCTTGCGCGACAGGTCGAGCAGTTCGCTGGTCTGTTCCTGAGTATCACGCAACGCCTGCAACTGCCTGCGCTGGCGCGCCGCAAGCTTGCCGGTCAGGGCCGACATCAGCAGGAAGAACAGCAGCGTCAGCACGTCTTCTTCGCGCTGGATGTTCAGGGAAAAACTCGGTGGAATGAACAGAAAGTCATAGGCCAGAAATGACAGCCCGGCACACGCCAGCGCCGGTCCCATGCTGCTGCGCACCGCAACCAGTAACACCGCCGCGAGAAAGATCAGGGAAATGTTGGGCAGCGCCAGCACGCCCGACACACCCCAGGCGACCAGACTGGCAAGCAGCGTGGCCACAAAGGCCAGGCCGTAATCGAACCACACCACTTCGCGCGCCGGGCGTGCGCGCGGCGGTTGATCGGGTAGCTCTTCACTGTCGTCGAGCACTGAAATTTCCAACCCGTGCCCTTCACGCAACAAACGTGCGGCAACACCGCCGCCAAACACCCGGCGACGCCAGTGCCGACGCGACTGACCGACCAGTACCACGCTGGCTCGCCGTTCGATGGCATGCTGCACCAGTGTTCTGGCAACCTCCCCGGCACGCAATGACACCGCCTCGCCACCCAGCCGCTCGGCCAGTTGCTGAGCGCTTTGCAGGCGCGCGCGGGACTGCTCGTCGAGGGTTTGCCCGTCGTCCACATGCACGGCGCTCCACGGCAGGTGGCGACGCTGAGCAACCCGACTGGCGTGACGCACCAGGCGCTCGGCATGGGCATCACCGTCGATGCCCACCAGCATCCGCCCACGAACTGCCGGAGCCGACTGGCCCAATTGCCGGTAGCCCTGCGCCAGATCGTTATCGACCTGCGCCGCAGCGGTCTGCATGGCCATTTCGCGCAGCGCAGTGAGATTGGTTTGCGTGAAGAAGGCGTCGATGGCCGCGCGCGCCTGCTCCGGCACGTACACCTTGCCGTCGCGCAGGCGCTCCAGCAGTTCGCGCGGCGGCAGGTCGATCAGCACCAGGTCGAAAGCTTCCTGCAACACCCAGTCCGGCAGCGTTTCGCGCACCTGCACCCCGGTGATACCGCGCACCTGATCATTAAGGCTTTCCAGATGCTGGACGTTGACGGTGGTGTAGACATCGATGCCGGCAGCGAGCAGTTCCTGAATGTCCTGCCAACGCTTGGTATGCCGACTGCCGGGCGCATTGGTGTGCGCCAGTTCGTCGACCAGCACCAATGCCGGTGCCGCCTTGAGCAAGGCATCAAGGTCCATTTCTTCGAGGGTCATGCCTCGGTATTCGGTGCGCAACAAGGGCTGTTGCGGTACGCCGTTGAGCAGCGCTTCGGTTTCCGCACGGCCGTGGGTCTCCACCACGCCCGCCAAGACCCTGACGCCCTGACGCAACTGCGCATGGGCCGCCTGAAGCATGGCGTAGGTTTTGCCCACGCCCGGCGCGGCACCAAGAAAAACCTTCAGCCGCCCGCGCCCTTCGCGGGGCAGCTGGGCCAGCAGTGCATCAGCTCGACCGGAATCACTCACCTTGGTTACCACCCTCTCTAATCATCTACAGCTTAGTGAATCTGCTGCGAACACGGCGCACTTTGTTACAACTGCGCGTTGCGCGGTGCAGACGGTAACTGATTCAGGCTCATATTCAAGGCCAATACGTTGACCACGGGCGGGCCGATCAGCGGACGCTGAGTATTGGCGTCGATCAGCGCCTGTACTTTGTCCAACGGCAACTGGCGCGCCGCAGCAACGCGACCGGCCTGCCAGGCAACCGCTTCAGGCGAGAGATGCGGGTCCAGACCGCTGCCGGACGTGGTCAGCAAGGCAAGTGGCACCGGTTCCTGCGAGGCATTGGCCAGTTTCGCAACGTCCTCTTTCACGCGTGCCACCAGTGCCGGGTTGCTCGGCGCAAAGTTGCTCGCGCCACTGGCTACCGTCGCAAACGCGCCTGCCGAAGGACGCGACTGAAACCACCCATCACCGGTAAACGACTGGGCGATGAGTGCCGAGCCGCGCACCTTGCCCGCCGCGTCGTATACCAGGCTGCCATTGGCCTGCGCCGGAAACGCCACTTGCGCAACCCCGGTGACCACCAGTGGATAGGCCACGCCGGTGATCAGGCTAATCAACACGATCAGGCTCAAGGCCGGACGCAATACATTGGACATCTGCACATCCTCAATCAGGTGAGGCTGCACGCCGACCGGCGTGCAGCACAGGCTTCAAACAAGGCCGAGTGCGACCAGCAGCATGTCGATCAACTTGATGCCGAGAAACGGTACAACGATGCCGCCCAGGCCATAGATCAGCAGGTTGCGACGCAACAGATGCGCCGCGCTGGCGGCCTGAACCCGCACGCCCCGCAGGGCCAGCGGGATGAGCACAACGATGATCAGCGCGTTGAAGACGATGGCCGAGACAATCGCACTTTGCGGGCTGGCCAGTTGCATGACGTTGAGCACGCCCAGTTGCGGATAAATCGAGGCAAACAGCGCAGGCAGCACGGCGAAGTACTTGGCCACATCATTGGCAATCGAAAACGTCGTCAGCGCACCGCGTGTGACCAGCAATTCCTTGCCGATCTGCACCACGTCCAGCAGCTTGGTAGGGTCGCTGTCGAGGTCAACCATGTTGGCCGCTTCACGCGCGGCCTGGGTGCCATCGTTCATCGCCATACCGACGTCCGCCTGCGCCAGTGCAGGCGCATCGTTGGCACCGTCGCCACACATCGCCACCAGTCGGCCTTCGCCCTGCTCCTGACGAATCCGTTCCAGCTTTTTCTCTGGTGTGGCTTCGGCCAGCACATCATCGACACCCGCTTCAGCGGCGATGGCTGCGGCAGTCAATGGGTTGTCGCCAGTCACCATTACCGTGCGAATCCCCAGCTTGCGCAACTCTTCGAAGCGCTCGCGAATACCCGGCTTGACCACGTCCTTGAGATGAATCGCACCCAACAAACGACCGTTGGCGCAGACCAGCAGCGGCGTGCCGCCGGTCTTGGCAATCTTGTCGACTTCCCGCGCCAGTGCAGGCGGCAGGTCGCTACGCTGCATGTTGATGAAAGCCAGCAGCGAATCCACCGCGCCCTTGCGGTACACATGGCCCTGATAATCCACACCGGACAGACGTGTATCGGCGCTGAACGGTACAGCGGTTACCGAACTCAGGGTGGGCTCGTTCATCGGGTGCAGGTTGCGCAGGAACTCGACGATGGATTTGCCTTCCGCCGTATCGTCGGCCAGCGACGCCAGCAAGGCGCCCTCGCCCAGTTCCTTCGGGGTCACGCCGGGTGCTGCGTAAACGGCAGCGCAGCGGCGATTGCCGAAGGTGATGGTGCCGGTCTTGTCCAGCAACAGCACATGCACATCGCCCGCAGCTTCCACGGCGCGACCGGACTTGGCGATCACGTTGAGGCGCACCAGCCGGTCCATGCCGGCAATGCCGATGGCCGACAGCAGGCCGCCAATGGTGGTCGGGATCAGGGTGACCAGGAGTGCCACCAGAAACACCAGCGGCAGGCTGCCCCCGGCAAAGTGGGCGAACGGCTGCAAGGTGATGACCACCAGCAGAAAGATCAGGGTCAGGCCGATCAGCAGAATATCCAGCGCGACTTCGTTAGGGGTCTTCTGCCGCTTGGCACCTTCCACCAGTGCAATCATGCGGTCCAGCGTCGATTCGCCGGGGTTGGCGCTGATGCGTATCAGCAGCCAGTCGGACACCAGCCGGGTGTTGCCGGTCACGGCCGAGCGGTCACCACCGGATTCGCGAATCACTGGCGCGGATTCGCCGGTAATCGCCGCCTCGTTGACCGCCGCGATGCCCTCGATGACTTCGCCGTCGCCGGGAATCATTTCGCCGATCTCGACGCGCACCACATCGCCCTTGCGCAACTCGCTGGCATTGATGATGCGCAGGCTGCCGTTCTCATCGCGAATGCGCGCCTTGAGCCCTTCGCTGCCGGCCTTGAGGCTGTCGGCGCGGGCCTTGCCACGACCTTCGGCCAGCGCTTCGGCGAAGTTGGCGAACAACACGGTGAACCACAGCCACAGGGCGATCTGCACGCAGACCGAAGTGGGCACCTGCGGGTTGGGGATCACGCACAGCACGGTGGTCAGAATGGCAGTCAGTTCCACCACCAGCATCACCGGCGAACGCTTGAGCTGGCGCGGGTCGAGCTTGACGAACGCCTGCACCAGCGCCGGACGCCACAGGGCAGCGATGCCGGTCTTGGCTGTCTCGCTGGCGGCCTGAGGCTCGGCAGCTTTTACAGCATCACGTCTTGAAAAATCAGTAGTGCTCATGATCGGTTCCTCAGAAACCCAGGCTCAGGTGTTCGGCAATCGGCCCCAGTGCCAGGGTCGGCAGGAAGGTCAAACCACCCACCAGCAAAATGGTGACGGTCAGCAGAGTGACAAACAGCAGGCCGTGGGTCGGGAAGCTGTTCTGACCCTGTGGTGCGGTTTTCTTCATGGCCAGGCTGCCAGCCAGTGCCAGCACCGGCAGGATGTAACCAAAGCGGCCAATGAAGATCGCCAGGCTGAGCATCAGGTTGTGGAACACGGTGTTGGCACTGAAACCGCCGAACGCCGAGCCGTTGTTGGCCGTGGCCGAGGTGTAGGCGTACAGCAACTGGCTGAAACCATGCGGGCCGGGGTTGCTGACCGCACCGGCCGGGCCAGGCAGGCTGGCAGCAATCGCGCCCAGCACCAGCACGCCGACCGGCATCACCAGCAAGGTGGCGACCAGCAGCCGGACTTCCTGCGCTTGCAGCTTCTTGCCGAGGTATTCCGGCGTGCGGCCAATCATCAGGCCGGAGAGAAATACCGCAATCAGTACGTTCAGCAGCATGCCGTTGAGGCCCACACCCACGCCGCCGAAAATCACTTCACCGACCATCATGTTGACCAGCGCAACCATGCCGGTCAGCGGGTTGAGGCTGTCGTGCATACCGTTGACCGAACCGTTGGAGGCCGCAGTGGTAGCGACTGACCACAGCACCGTGCCGGTGGTGCCGAAGCGGGTTTCCTTGCCTTCCAGCGGTGCGGTCTGCTCGACACCGGCGATGTTCAGTGCCGGGTTGGGCTGGTACTCGGCCCACAGCGACACCGCGCCGCCGATCAACAGCAGTGCCAGCATGCAGCCAAGAATCGCGCGGCTCTGGCGCATGTCCTTGACATAGTGGCCAAAGGTGAACACCAGCGCTGCCGGGATCAGCAGGATCGACACCAGTTCGAACAGGTTGCTCCACGCCGTCGGGTTCTCGAACGGGTGCGCCGAGTTGACGCCGAAGAAACCGCCGCCATTGGTGCCCAGTTGCTTGATCGATATCTGACTGGCCGCAGGGCCCATCGGCAGGCTTTGATCCGCGCCTTGCAGGGTCAGCGCATCAATGTAATGGCCGAAGTTCTGCGGCACGCCCTGCCAGACCAGAAACACGGCCAGCACGATACTGATCGGCAACAGCCCATAGAGCGTGGCGCGGGTCATGTCGGCCCAGAAGTTACCCAGGCTCTGCGACGAGCGACGACTGATACCGCGACATAGCGCGACCAGCACGGCGAGACCGGTGGCGGCGCTGACGAAGTTCTGCACGGTCAGGCCGACCATCTGGCTCAGGTAGCTGAGCGACGCTTCGCCGCTGTAGGCCTGCCAGTTGGTGTTGGTGACAAAACTCATCGCCGTGTTGAAAGCCAGCGACCATTCCATGCCCGGCAGTTGCTGCGGGTTGAGCGGCAGCACGCCTTGCAGCATCAGCATCGCGAACAGCACGACAAAGCCTGCCAGGTTGAAAGCCAGCAAGGCCCACATGTATTGCTGCCAGGATTGCTCGGTTTTCGGGTCGATGCCGGAAATCCGGTAGCAGGCCCGCTCGACCGGCCCCAGCACCGGGCTCAGCCAGGTGCGCTCGCCTTCCATGACCCGATAATAGAAACGCCCCAACCAAGGCGCGGGTGCCAGCAGCAGGACCAGAAAGGCCAGGATCAACAGATAATCGTAACTGTGCATGATCACTCCTGACTCTGGTCGGCGCGCAACAGCGCCACCAGCAGATAGATGAACAGCCCGACTCCCATCAGCAGCGAGATACCATCCATAACGCTCATTGAAATTTCCCCCATCAGGCAACACCGATACGGCACAGGCCGCGTGGGGAGATTGTCCGCAGGCAGGGTGTAAAGGCGCGAGATCGACAGGCCGGTCGGGGCGTAAAGAAGCTGTAAAAAAGCGCTACAGCCTAGACGGCGCAAGGCCTTCGCGGACCTCCAGCGCTGTCATTTATGTCAGGTTCGCGTTGGGGGTGGCGGGGGTATCGTGGTGCGGCGATCTTCAGGAAAAGGACTTCACCATGCTTCGCGACAACGGAAAACCACCCGGCACTACGCCGCCCTCCAACACCACAACCGCCACTGTCCAGTTGACTGTCAAGGAACGACAAGTCCTGGAATGGGTGGCGATCGGCAAATCCGCGTGGGAGATATCCCGTATTCAAGGGTGCACGGAAGCGACCGTGCACTTTCATACCAGCAATATCCGCCGCAAGTTCGGGGTGACGTCATTGAAGGCGGCGCTGGTGATGGCGATCAGGCAGGGGGTTATTTTGGTGGAGTGAAGTATTTAAAACCGGTGCACCCCACAGGAGGTAACCCCCTGCGTTGTGCACTTGGATTGCGGATCAGCACTTATATTTATTAGTCTTAGTCGAAGCTATATCTATCCTTAGGTTTTCCAGGCAGGTACCGGTCCAATCCTACTTTTCCAGGAGCCGGATTTGGACGCCTTATGTTCTCTACGGTG
This sequence comes from Pseudomonas savastanoi, assembly GCF_020917325.1. NCBI lineage: Bacteria > Pseudomonadati > Pseudomonadota > Gammaproteobacteria > Pseudomonadales > Pseudomonadaceae > Pseudomonas > Pseudomonas savastanoi. Next base: position 2,196,663 of record NZ_CP076652.1, on the reverse strand, counting down.
GGAATTTTTTTAAGCTCTTTTTTGGCAAGTGATAATTCTTTTGCAATCGTACGGCGCGCATGAGCAGTAATTCCGGGCCCTTCGAAATTTTCAACCATGTAGTTTAATGACTCCCGACCGTTAACCTGTTTGAGCGCAAGAGAATCCGCCAACTTCGGCATGAAGTTGTTACGGGCATCTGCAATGCGCTTGGGATAACTATCAACCACTTCATTCAAGCTATCCCAGTCTGTTAGCTTGATTTTCGATAACTTTGTTAGCTTTTTACTCCCACGAGTGGTAAGTAGCGCAGGAATTTTTTCGACGCCTGGAGATTTTGTGGTCAGAGTAGGAGTCTGCTTTAAGGCTCGGTACAACAGTTTGAATGGAGTAAATATCCCAAAGTGCCCCGACGGATCCACCCTGTTCACCGGGTCTCCCTCGACATACGCATACCCATTCACCCCTCCCTTGCCAAACGGACTCCAGCTATCGGGACTGTTGAAGCGCATCAACACCGGGCTGTAGGCCCGATAACCATTCCCCAGCATTTGCCAGCCGCTATCCGCCTCGGCCAGTTCGCCGTTGAACCCCAGTTTGCCGAGTGGGGGGACTTCACTGCTGGCGTGGCCGTAGGCCGTATACCTCCTCCGGTTGGCGCCGTCGGCACCTACCTCGCCCAGCACGCTATCGCTGCCGTCGGTGGCAAGCAGCAGCGTGTGATCACTCTGCTGTTCGGCCAGCAGGTAGTCGTCGCCACGCATGAAGGTGCTCTGGGCATGGCTGCCGAGTTGATTGGCCAGCCCTGCGTCGCTATAGAAGCGCAGGTCCCTGTCGTCGCCACGGGTCTCCCCGGTCAGTTGGTCCTGGGGGTCATACTGGTAATGAATGCCGGCCGAGGGCGTGCCTACTTCGATCAGGCGGCCGAGGGGGTCGTATTTGAGCGTGCGTCCGGCTTCGTCGGTTTTGAGGTTGCCGTCCAGGTCGTACTCAAGTTTGATTTCAGACGGGTAGTATTTATCGTTAGTGTTCGTCACCCGGCTCAACTGCACCGGGTCGTCAGCTTCGTAAAAATACCTGGCATTGTTGGTATCGTCATTGTTGCTGTCGTCGCTGCCGTCATTGAAGCGAGTCGTGACGAGCGTCAGGTTGTTCGCGCCATCGAAAATGAAAATCTGCGCGCGGAGGGTCCTGCCATAGGGGTCCACTGGCCGCTGAGTTCCCGTGCATTGGTATTGAGCCAGGCGACCGGACGTATCGTAACGGTAGGTTTCGTCACGGAGTGTTTCCGTGCCCTGGCGCAGGGTACGCTGGACCATGTCATCCACATCATCGTAGACCTGAACCATCTGTTGCTCGACTCCGTCGAGGTCAAACGTACGCTTTACTTCCCGACCCAAATCATCATATTCAAGGCTGATCGCGACGGTTCTCTCGCGGCTGCCGTCGGTCTTGTCGGTGGTGGTGATTTTTGCGAGGCGACCAAAGACAGTGTCGTAGTCGAACGTTGAATAGACCTCACCCAGCGAGGTTTCGTAAAGACGACCGCAGCTGTCATAGCGATTGACCTGCTCCTGTCCCAGTACGTCGGTGTAAGACAGCAGCAGGCCCAATCGGCTGTAGCTGTAGAACATGTCGTAGGTCTTGCCTGCCGAGGTGCGCTTCTCGCTTTTCAGCGAGCCGGTGCTGTAATACTCGCGATCCAGTATCTCGCCCTGCTCCGAGGAATGAAGCAGACGAGCATTCTGCTTATCGTAACTGTAATCGGCAGCCACACCCGGCTCCGCAGTCCGGACAGGCCCGGACTCTTTCAGCGGATCAACTTCGCAGGTGGTTTCAGGTTCAGGCACAGCTTCGGACTGCACCCTGCGCCACGGCTCATCACCCACCTGGGGCTTGTATTCGTAGTCGATTTTCCGCTTGCTGGGCAGGGTTATCGATTTGGGTTGCAGCAGACCGGGGTCGTAAACAAGCGTACGTTTACGCCCCCCGGTGACAGAGCTGACCAGACGATCCAGCCCATCGAACTCCTGCTCTCCCAACACAATGCTTTTGCCGTTGTGCTCAATGCCGATACTGACGGGCAAGTCTTCGCTGCTGTAGCCAGCATAGCTGCGACGCACGATGGCCCTGCTTGGCAATGTGGACTCGATCACCCGATCAAAGACGTCGTAAACAGAGGTGGTGCGCCGCTCGCCGCCCGCTTCCCCGATAATTTCCTCGACACGGCGGCCAAGGCCGTCGTAATGGTACTGGCTCAGACTGACCGAGTTTTCAGCCTGATCCTTTCGCTCGCTGCGGGTCGGCTGTTCGAACAGGTTCATCCAGGTCTCGGTGAACTCGCTTTTACCGCCAGCGTTGCCTTCGATCCAGCTACGTTGAATCGGGCCCTGCGATTGCGCCGTACCAATAGGGTCGGTCTCTTCGAACGTCTTGACGCCATCCGGCCCGGTGACGCAGCGCTGCTTGCCCCAATCGTCGTATTCGAAGACGCTCTTGAGCGCCAGATCCTGCTGGCCCAGCCAGTCAAACTCGGTCTCACTGACCATAAGCCCCCACGCATCGTAAACAGCCGCGTAGGTCTGGCGAGGCTTGTCGGCGCGCGCAGGATTATCTGCGTCATCCCGTTCCTCACAGACGACTCGGTTGAGGCCATCGAAGTAGCTGCAGGTTTTTACCCCTTTGACGTCGATGAGCGTCTGCATGGCCTGATCAGTCGCCCTGGCACATAGCTGATACTCGTAATTTCTGGTCGCGTTGTAGGTTTCATCATTTGGCGCCACGGTTTCACTCAGCACACGTCGCAGGCTGTCGTAGACATAACGAATTTCCACGTTGTTGTCGTCGCGACTGAGCAAGGGTTCGCCATCGAGCAGAGAATCCTCCAGCGTAATGACCTTCTTCGCGCCATCGAAGCCGGTGACGGTCTGTACGGTTTGCATCACTGTCGCGGCATAACGGCTGCTCTCAGGGAAGCTTTCGGGAGTGTTCTCGGGAGCACTTTCAGTGGTGTTCCTGGGGAGGCGCACAGGAATGCTGTAGGCGTACGCTGTGCTGGTCACCTTCCCGCCCATTATCACTTGCTGCAATTTGAGCCGACCGTGCAGGACTGCATTGTTCGGCTCATCGAAGTATTCGTAGGTCGTGCGTTGCTGTTCCTGCTCACCGTCAGGGGCCTGCATCAGTAACGTCTCGCTTTGCGGTGCAAGCCATTTCTGTAGCTGGCCGCCACCCACTGCTGGCAACGCAAGGTAGCGATAGCGGGTGATCAGGATCGGCGCCTTGCCGTAGCCGGATACCGACGGGGTGACCTTGCTGCTTTTCATCCAGCGGACGAAGCCTTCAGGGTCCTTCGGGCATCCGTCCTCGCCGTCGGCCAGATACCATTCACTGGCCTCGACCAAACCGTTGGCCTGAGTCTGAGTCAGCAGATTACCGTGCTTGTCATACGTGCTGCTGACAGTCTCACTGCGCGGCACACTGCCGTCTGACGACAGCCGCCAGGTGGTCTGGACCTCTTTGGGCAGCTGACAGTAGGCAAGCTGAGCCTCAAAGGGTTCTCCCGGCTCGATGTAGTAACGAGTGTCCACCTGCATGACGGTAAGGTTCTTGCGCGTGGTTTCTCGAGTGAGCAGGTGAAACTGGTTGAAGGTTCGTTCGATGCTGCGCTCGGCATCAGCCTTGCCCGCGACCTCGACACGCAATGTTTCGGTCGACGAATACTCGTACAGCTCCGCCCCGCGGTACAGATACAGATTGTCCAGACCATTGTCTTCCCAGGCGATATCCAGCCCTGCGCCCAGAAAATTGCGCTCGCGCCCGAAGCTGTCCTTGTAAGTGTAATAAACATCCATTTGCGCCTGCCCCAGGCCGGGCGTCGTGCGATGGCGCGTGACTCTGGGCAGAGGAGCGCGTGCCGCCCTCGCAGGAAACTGATGGCCGCTGTCGGTATAAAAGATCTCTTCCCGGCCGCCAGCAGGTGTTTCCACCGCCGTCATGCATAAATGTTCACGGATCGTGTTGTATACAAAACGCCAGGAGGCAGCATTGTCGGTCGGCAATTCGATACGGTTGACACGGTGATCCGACCCACCCAGCACCATCACGAATGTCGCATCCGGGCCATCGCCAGTGGTCATGCGCAGCTTCACCGACGTTGCGTCGCGGCTGATGCCGAGCAGGATCTGATCCGAGTCATCCTTGATTTCGCTGAGCATTTGATGCCCGCCGAAAGAAGCGTAATCCAGCGTGATACTGTGACCTTCAGGGGCAAATACGCGCACCGGCAGCGCAACTCTGTTGATCCCGCTGCCGCGCATTTCGAGGTGCTCCACCAGACCGGACTTGTGCATCACCCGGTAGTTGTTATCGCCCTCCTTGTACAAGTGGAAGCTGTCGATTTTCTTTTCCGACATCAGCATCTGGCCGTCGCCGGTGCCATCGACCTTGAATGTCTCGCCGCTGCTCAGCGATACGATCTGCTTACCCGGATCGTACTGCGACAATTGCAGGTTCCAGCCAAGACCAAAGCCGCTGTCCTGACGGTTGAGAGGATTATAGTTGAGTGCCAGTGGCATGCCTGGGCCACGCAACCCGTTGGTTTTGACATCGGGCAGGGTGATCGCCACCGTGTATTGCCCGGTGCGGGGGTCAACGCCGCTCTGTACATAACTGAGGAAGTTGAACGCGTTGGAGTGTACGGAAGTCGATGCTGTCATGTTACATGAACCTCGAACGTTATGTATTAAGATAACCGCCGCCCACGGGGGCGACGGTTAAGCAGGCCTGACAAGTTCAGTTGTACTAACGACTAACTCGATACATCGACACGGACGCAGGACAACTTGCCTTTTATGTTTTCACCGCCGTCATACTCCCTGATCACAACAACGCCGCGACTGATCATGGTGCCGACCGGCTTGCTTCTGAGCTGGTCGATGGATATCCAGGGTGTTGTAAGGGGGTCGATATAAGTCTCGAGCCCAAATACCCAGCCTCCCGAATCATTACAATCTCTGGATTCCAGGTATATCTTCATGGCTGAGCGCACATTATCCAGCTTGATAAAACTCATCTCATCGTTCGTGCAATCATGATCTTTGTTGTTGAGATAAACCGTTTCGTCCTTGGCGGGAAAGTTGCAGTTCTTACCTCCGCCATCAGCGTTTGCTGCGAGCATGATCAGTCGAACCGCCTGTGCCGGGGGCTTTGGCACCGGGCTGTGGGACGGAACGAGCGTACAGCCTGTCAAACCCGCAAGCACTACACAGGCAAAGGTTTTACTTAGCGCATTCATAATAATAATGACTCCCTGTCGGTGTGTGGCATCAATGCCTCATTCGGGCTTCTATATCGAATAGAGGGTATGCATGAGACGGTTGCGCCTGCCGACGCCGGTGGCCAGAAAACCGATTCGTCGTTTATGGGCATTGCCCTGCTTATCGAGCAACAGGACGACTATTTCCCCCATCAATTTGTCGCGTGCGGGGTCACCTGCCGGGATATATTTAAGGCCCCGGAGGCGGTGCAGGCTGATGACCAGTTTGCCGGTCTCGAATAAGGACATCTTGACGTCAATGTCCAACGTGTGAACATCCCCCATCACGTCCTGGAGCGCTTCGTCAAAGTTCACCTTGCTTACATCACCGATAACCGCAGGGTCGTCGAAAACAAACCCCGTCCAGCTGAACATTTTTTCTTCGTCCTGCTCGCTCTCCCAGAGAATGATCGACGTATTGATCACGTCACCGTCAGGCTTGGAGGGCAGAAACTTGAGCGTCTCGAAATTCACCCATTGCTGGGTATCGGGGTTAATGACAGCCAGCGTCCAGTAATCAGTGGTCTCGAACTGGTAATCGAAATGCACATCCTCCCCAAAGTCTGGAGCCCCACTCAACGGCGGATCAACCGGAGGATCTCCGCCATCCCCATGTGCACGCCGCGGAATGAAGGTGTAATTGCGGGCATCGAACCTGGGCAAGTTTCGCGGGGTGATTTCAACCTTGCTGTTCATCTCTTCAACAACCAAAGAGGTCCACCAATCGCCGTTGTCATCCTGAAATTTCGCGTGGAAGACGCCGACGAAACCCGATCTCGCCCGGCTGTGCAGGAAGAAGTTCTGCGTGATTGTCCGTGGCGCATCCAGGCCCGATTCAGCAGCGAAGACGCCGGCCCCGGACAGCTCGAAACGGTTATATTGACTGCGCACGCGCCACGTTTGGACATCCCCCTCGGGCATGCCTTCGAGATGGGAGAGTACTGACTCGATATTTTGGCCGGTTTCATCGTCTACCAGACGCATTGAGGCCCTTTCAGTGGGACTCAGCTCGTACTCGATGTCGTTGTGCGGGCTTATCTGGGTCTTGATCTGCAGCCTGAGTTGTTGATAACCGTTGCGGTACAGATTGCCTGTATTACCGTAAGGCGATGACGAGCCAGGAACCGTGACGATAAACACCGTAATCTCTTGCCAACTTTCTTCATCGATGACTTCGGACAACTCGATGACGCTATAGCCGCACGCCATAACCACCCCATTGCTCAGCACTTCACAGCTCACCACGCTACTGGCGACAAGCGCCTCATCGGGCGGCATGAAAAGCCCCTGCTGATCAACAGTGCCTAGCCCACCCGCCACTTCCCAGCGTCGCTCAAGCCCAGGCAGCAGTGCGCTGTCATCGTGTAACTGCACCGCTACATTTGGCCGTGCTCTGGGTACGAAAGCTGGCTCGATACGCAGCGTTTGCTGCCCGTTGGCAATAAGCACCGTAGCGATACCACGGTCATTACCCAACGCCCCTATCTGTTGCACCGCCAGTGCTCTTTTTCCGGACCTGGCATCCGGACTGAAGAGCGCGCCCTTGCCGACCTCACTCAAGCTGCCAAGCTCGGGGCCCAGCAACGCCCAGCTCAGCGGGCTGCCGTCAAGCGTCGAAGCCGCCAGCGAGACCGGTTGCAGCACAGCACCCCCTGGCACTACCGTTACACATGGCGCCAACTCCATGCTGCGTGATACCACTCCCACCAGAGCCGAGACCTTGACGACAGCGCCTGACTCTTCATACGTGGCTGTGATGACCACGCGCAGCGCATCATGGCCAATCGCCTCAAGCACCGGCGCCGTGTAAACACCGCTGGAAGAGATGCTGCCGCTTCCCGCAGCCAGGTGGCTTTTAATGCTTAACGCACTCCAGCTGGTGGCCGGTATTTCTTCGCCTTGCGGGTTGTGCAGGACAAATAGCTGAGTCTGACCTGCCTTCAGGGTCGAAAACAGGGGCGTAATGCTGGCCTGTGTCGAACGAAGGCTGCCAAACAACAGCAGGTCATGTGGACGGTATTGCTCAATTGGTTCGAATACGCGTCCACCGGTGAACTTCAGGCAGTCCGCCACGTGCAGACGTTCACGTTCGATCATCGACTGAGTCTCTTGCGAGAGCATCAGCACCGTGCCGTAGATTGGCTGACCATCTGCCCCACGATCATCAGGTATCGGATAAACGAAATCATCTGTCGGCGCAAACACGCCTTCAGCGTCGCCATCCTGCGCGCCCATGAACAGCACAAGCGCGCCATCACCGGTAGTAGTGTCCATACGCGCATCGCTTGAACGCGGCGCAGCGCGGGTAACAAGCCGCAAGCTGCCTGGAGTCTGAACATGATAGCGATTGAGCTGTGCCTGCAGCACTGAGAAAACCCGGCGATGAAGCGCAATTTCCTTGAACTCCTCAGCAAAGAAATCCGCCAGTCGCTGGTTGATCGCATCATCGACGCCCCCCAGACTACAGGCAACACCAGCCCCGCCGGCCAGATCGAGCAGCACATGCCCCTCCTCATCCACGAAGAGGTCGACAGTCATCGCCAGCCAGAAGCCCATGGGCTCGCTGATGATGAAGCTGCCGGACACGGTAGTTACACTCCCCTCCGGCTGATGCAAGCCGCTGTAACGGCCAGACACGATGTTCATCGTGACGAGGACACTGCTGGAGCCCGGCGAGTCAGGCAGAAACGACAGGACCGGCACGCCCAGCTCGACCTGTTTCAGACGAACAGTGTCGCCTTGTCGCTCATCCACCACGATGTCGCCGGTGAACAATGGCAAGAAGGCCAGATCCTGATAGCGCTCGATGTATTGTTGCTCTATATGCAGGTTGAGCTCGCTGCGACTGACCGCCGCGACGGCTCCCCAGCCTTGGGTCAAGGTACCTGCACCCGCTCGCTGCACAATACCGCTCAATGAACGGGGCATTGCATTAGCCGCCGTGCCCCCTGCTGTCCCGGTCAGTGCCTGCACCACACCGGAGGAACCACTCAATGGCAGCGGCAGAATCAAGTGCCCGGCCATTTTGCCCAAAGCTTCGTCTTCAAATTCTGCAAACACGACAACGTAGCGTTCGGGTGCTTCGGCATCACAGCTGTACACACCCGTCGCGTCTATAGAACCCGGCCCATCAAGACTCCAGGTGACTTGAAGGTCATGACCATTGACGACGACTTTCAGCTCGGCACGCTGATCATTGACGCTGACAAGCGTGATGAACAGCATCGGCGAGTGGCGAAGAACCAGAACCTGAATTGACTGGGTGTGCTGATCGTCGCTGACCGTTATTGTGTCGAGGACATAGGTATTCCCTGCCCCCCCTGCACCGGCGACGTAAAACTTCTCATGCGGTGCATCGACGCCGTCCTCAAGCGTCCCGCTTTCTCCGGCTACCGGATCGACCACCGTCCATTTCAGGCTGGTTGCGCGCGAACTGCGTGCTGAAAGCGCTACCCGTTCACCGTAATTACACACCTGAATCAACGGGCTGACGCTGACGCTGCTGGTGAGCACCGTCAACACCGCGGTACTGTCATGCCCCGACACCGGGTCCATCGCCTTGATCAGTACACGCTGAAAACCCTGCCTTGCGGGCAGCGTTGCGGGAGCCGTATACCGGCCCTGCATATCGATTTTTCCCAGTCCTTCAGCATCGCCACCCAAAGGATCTTCCAGAGACCAGACGATGCCCGCCCGCGCAGGCTGGGTGGTCAATTGCAGCTCTTCGCCTGTACCGATCAGTGCCTGGTGCCCGGCGATACTGAACGTGGACGCACCGGGATCGATACGACCGAACACGGCCAGGTCATAAGGCAGTCGCTTGAGTACGGGTTGCAAAACTTGCTCGTCAGGCAATAACCAGCCGCCCAGAAAACGCTCGGCGCCGGTAGCATCCAGAGTTTTGCTCAACCCTTGAAGCACAGCGTGTTTGACGGTGTAGGCCACGAAGCCGTTGACCTGCTCCAGCTCCCTGGCACTCAGGTTGTCCAGCGTTCCTGGAACGGCGCTGACCTCATGGTCGAACAGGTAAGGTGTATAAAGATGCCCTTCCACTGCTTGATCATCTGACTCACCTTCCACCAGATGAAACTCATGCTTGAGGCTGATGTTGAAGGTAGCGTTGTGCGATTGCCATTCATCGCTTTCCAGCGCTCTGTAGCGAAAACCCAGCGTGCAGGGAAATTCCCAGGTCTGCGTGGTCTGGCCGTACTCGAAGTCAATGGTCAGGGGATGCTGGGCGTTGAAGGCCTGAACGCTGAAGGGTTCTGATTCAAAGACGAATTCCGCGCTGCGATATTCTCCAGCCGGAACTGCAAACGCGCCGGCCTGAGCGACCATCTGCTGCAGTGGTTTATCGTCCGGAACGTTGAAGCTGAATTCAGGCGCTTGCAGCATCCGTATCGCCGCATGGCCAAAGGCAGCACGGTGCAGTGCGTGAGAGGAAAACACGGCGGTCGCCGAATACGAATGCTGAGCATCGTTGGGAATCAGGTAACGAAAGTCGGAGTCGCCACCCGGAATCCCGCCCGTCACGCCGTATTGCATGGTCGTGAACAGCAGCAACGCGCCTTTTTTATGGACCGATACAGCATTGGGGCTTTCAAGCTGTGATCGCACATCAATTCTACGTACATTGAGCAATTCGTTGCTCTGCTCGTTGAAAATACCCAGCCTGAACTGCTGCTCCTGATTTTCCGGGTTGCTGAACCAATCCTGAAAAAAGTCGCCGATCTTCTCTCGTTCGGTAGAACGGCCCGGAAAATCCAGTGAAAGGTTTTTAGCCAGACCAAGGTCCACCACCAGATCCGCGCTTTGACTGCTCATTTCCAGATCGAAATCCAGGCCCGGCGTATTCAGTGGGTCGTAGGCTGCGATTCTGTGAACATTGTGCTGCCCTTGAGCGTTCTCTAGCACGGTATGCAAACCGGCGATAACCGGAATGCGCCAGGCCAGCAGTGAATTCTCCAGAACGCTGTGCTTGAACGACAAGGTTGGTGCCCCGAGAACGCAGCCCGAGAAAAAATGGGAATCAAACGTATCGGGAATCGTGATACTTCCGTCCGGCACCGGACGCGACATTCCCTGAGCCAGACTCTGTTGGTAAACATGGTCGAGGAGCTCGTTGACCTTGTCGCCATCCAGAGCAATGATCGCGTCCCAGCCTCTGAGACGCGTGTTATCTTTCATCCATGCCAACAGACTTTCCGCTGAATAACCAGCCATGACATCACCTCCTGTGATGTTGATATAGATAAGACCGATGTGCCTTGGGTCAGGACGCCGGTACTTCTTTGCCCTTCATCAATTCCAGCTCCGTGGCAAACCCGTCCACCGGTAGCGGCAATATGATATGCCCCTCAACGAAGAAGAGTGGATGATCGGCTTCGGCAAAAATAAGCACAAACCGGTCAGTCGACGATATGTCGGGGGTGTACAAGCCGTCACTGATGCTCCCGCTCCCGGCGCCTATTCTCCATTCGACGCAGACCGGCGTAACGCCATCGGTAAACGCTTGCAGTTGAACCTGATCGGCACGAATGGTCACAACGTCCACGGGCTTGCCGACCTTCGCAACCTCCAGAACTTCCGAAACCTCCACGGTTCTTACGACTTTCACGGTTAACAGTGGGGTTTGATGCTTTACCAGTACCCACGACGAAACACTCGCCTGCCCACTGGTCACGACTATCTGATCCAATAGGTAGGTTTTACCGGACACCTGCTGCGCCGCGACGTAACGGTGATCACCGTCAGCCAGTGGGCTGGGCTCCAGGACACCGCTTTCGCCGGGAACCGGATCCTTGAGCGACCAGTGCATTTCTTCTGTGCCGAGCGAGCCTGCCTCGAGCTCCACAATCTGCCCGGCGTCACACACCTGAATCAACGGATTGAGGGTGATCGGGTTGGTCACGATCGTGACCAGCGCCGAACTCTGATAGTTGGAGTTCATGTCAGTGGCCGTCACCCGAACACGTGTGAACGGAAACTCGGTTGCCGAGCTTTCTGGCGCGTAATACCGGCCGGCACCATTGATGGCACCGTAGTTCTGCGTATGACCATCCAGACGTTCGACACCCCACGTCACACTCAACCCCAGCGGTTGAGTGGTGAAGGTGGTGGAACTGTCGACTACCATCAGATGCTCCGCCGGGCTGACGACAAAGTCTGCCCCGGAACTATTGATGCGCCCGAAGGCGGCTATGTCTCTGGGCGCACGCAGTACATCAGGCACAATGGCTTCGTTGAAATTGAGATTGATACTGTCCCGGATGAACGAACTGATCGGCACACGGGTAGCGAGTTTGCCCTTTAGTACGGCCCTGATCCCGGACTCGAACGGATGAGTGTCAAGGGTCTCGAAATTCGTCTTTACTGCCCCTATCAACAACGCTAATGACACGCTCAATGGTGGTGGATCCAAATCTCCGACAGCCGGTTCACCGCTGGTGGTATTTATCGTGAGGCTGGGGGTCAGAACGAGGTCGTTGTTTTCTTCGGCGAAGGTATAAATGCACCGTACATCGACCGTGATGACCTTGGTCATGACCAGTACCGTCTGGCCTGGCAGCGTAAGCAAAACGCTGGGTGTAGCTTTGGGCTTCCAGGTCAATGCCACCGTGCCATCGCAAATGAGTTCCACAGACAAAGGCGTGCTCTCCAACGCCTCAAGCCAGGTCTCGGCTTTGTAAACATTTGCCATGACTGACACGCCATCGATTTGAACCTCGACATCCCGGCTGCTCGACTCGGACGTCTTCAATCTGCCCGACTTGGCCGTCGCCTTGACCAGTCGGCCGGAGCCATCATGAACAGGTTCGAAATCCACGCCTGCAATAACCGAAGCAATGGTCTTGGTCACCTCGCCGATGAACAGTGCCGCCTTGAACGTACGCTCAGCACTGAACAAAACTGTTGCTGAGTAATCTTTCCCGACATCATCCGGTATCAGGTATTGGTACTCTACCGGGATGTCGCCGTCTTCCTGACTGCCCTCCAGACGAATGAACACCAGCACGGCCCCGTCGCCATAGTTGGCGGCATGCGGGTCGAGAGGTGCAGCAGGATTGGTCTGGGTGCGCAGTTTGAAAGACTGAGGGTGCATCAGATCATTGCTGCCACGCTTGATCACGCCAAGCGTCCATATGCGCTCATCGTCCGGCAAATCATTGAACAGGGCTTTGAAAAAATCTCCGCCGAGTGCCCGGTCAGCCCTGTCAGCCGCGAAGGTAAGAATGAAATTGTCACTGTCCTTGAGGTCGAGCCGCACCCGGCCATCGCTCTCGATATTGCCCGGGACCCTTTCCAGCGCGAGATCCAGTGTCAGCTTCGGACCTTGCAGCGCATCGATATGGATAACCCTGTAGGCTTCCCAATTATCGACGTTATTCTTCATCGTCAATTGGGTTCCGCCCAGAATCGAACAGGTCAATGTCGCATGAGACTGACCGAGGTTATCGTTCGAGAAGGCCAGCCTGGGCGCATCCAGAATAAAATTGTGAATACATTCTTTAAACCCGTCGCTTAGTATCACCTCTCCGCTGACAGGCTTTAGACACGTGTCCGACGAAAAACGCGCGACATACTCCTGAAGCAACAGGTTATTCACCTCGCCTCGGGCCATTGCAGCGATGGAGTCCCAACCCCACATAACATTGTTAGCGGGGTCTTTCATCCACTCGGTCAGGTGGTTCAGCGTGTTATTGGCCATAGGGTTGCGTCCTTGCATGTGTGGGATCATGCCAGTGGCTGTTGCGTCCTGCGCCACCCCGCCGGCCTGTAAAGAATGACCGTCCAGTACGATGAAAGCGATAGACGGAAACAGTGTGTAAGTCGCCCCGTCATCAAAGCTGACTTCAACCGCCACGGTGTTGGTCAGATAGTTTCTCTGCAGACTCTCCAGAAAGTCCCTCGGGATGATCACCGACACCTGCCTGGCTTGGTATTCCGCCTCACTGAGCGGTTCGGCTGCGCCGGTACGTAGCCCGAGCGCTTGTGGCGAACCCGACTGGGACAAGCCAGTAACCTTGATTCGTACCCGTTGCCCGGGTGCCATGTAGGCCCAGGATGCGAGGTCCAGACCCGCACCTTCTGACGGCACACGGTCGAGGTAAAGCAGGGTATCGATAATGCGTGGTCGCATGATCTGGATAACCGGCCAAACGCCGACAAGGCCTCTGACTTCCAGTTTGAATACCGGCGAAGTGCCTGACTGCGACAGCGAAACGACCTTGTAATACACCTCTACCCACTTGCCCATATTGGCCGGAACCGCCGTGGAAGGGATGATGAACAGGCGCGGATCGTCTGGTGAAGGATCAGCGATAAAGCTGCCCGTGCTTGTATTGCCCTCCCAGTGCATCTGTACCGTGGAATCGTCACCGATGAAAGCATCGTCCGGTATGCGAATTTTCACCCCGTTCTGCAGCCGCGAGGCATAGATATAGCCCTCTACTCCCCATTCTTCAGAGCTCTCGATCTCGGCGTCGTCGACTATGGGCACAGGAAGATCGAGCGGTAGACTCAGCATGACCTTGCGCGGCAACGAGCTGGCGGCATGGCCTGGTCGCGCGTACTGATACACCAGCTCGATTTCCTTGCCGTTATTGGCGCAAAGCCAGGTCTTCGCCAGCGAGAACTGCAGTACGCCACTGTCGAGATTGGATATATCGGCCCTCAGGGTCTGCACCAGCAGATTGCCGCTGGAGATGTAAACTACGACATCGTCATCAATCTGCATGCCGAAAGGATCGATCAACAGGGTGATGCCGCCAGGGAAGGCTTCCGGGTCCAGTGAGCCACCGTTGAAATCCTTGATCCTCAATGGCGGCAATAACGCCGCTAACGGTGCGACGATGGCCAGTGACTGGGTGACTGAATCCGTTATCAATGTGGAATCGGCATACTCGATGCGGTAGCTCATCAGCGCGACGCCATCTGGAATTGACAAAAATTCGCCAGCGGTTATCGGCCACCGCAAAGGCTGGCCCACCTCGTTCCCAGTCAATAACCGGGACTCGACCAGAGGGTAAAAGGAGCTGCCGTCCTCGAAATAACGATCCAGTGTGAGGGTCACTCTGTCGCCCTCGCGCATGGCCAGATACGGCGGCGTCACGATCGACACCTCATTGAGGTCCCACAACAGGCCGGGATCAAGCTTCAGATCGTGAGACTCCTTGCATTGCGGCACCCCCAGTCCGGCAGCCGTTGGCGGACGTTTGCCGACATAGAAAAACAGTCGCCGGGACTCCTCGACGCTACCGTCGACTGTGTACGAGTAAAACACCCAGCCCTTGTCAAGCCTCATCAGCGACGGGTTTTTGATCATCAGCGGCATGCCTTCAGGCTGCAGCCGCGCGACCTCGATCAAATCGTTGACGTAGTCGTCCACTTCGCCCAGGGCGCCGCAACCTCGCCAGTTGGGCATGAACAGATCGCCGTTCTTGATCCCTGGGTAGTAGATCCAGGTGAGCAGGTCGTCGCTGCCCAACTGATCCAGGTCGAGGTAATTCCCGGGCTGCTGCAGGTCGGGCACCTTGGGGGCGGGAAAATCCAGCGCCATGAGTGAGACTCCTTTCTCGTTTCCGCCTGAATGGGTGTATCGCAAGGGTTGACCTTGCAATGCGGATAGGACTTTTTTACGCCGGTGCCCACCAGCTGCCCACTAGTACTACTGCTAGGTTGCTGCCCGGGTTCGGACTGTTAGGGTTAGGCAAGACCTCCAGCCACACGGACGCCTCAGGGAGTTCAGGCTTGGGGGGCGTCAATGACCAGAGCGCAAGGACTGCACAATTGTCAGACACCGCTGCGCTTGTCCCGCATCAATCAGCGAGGTCCGCTCCATGGCTGCTTCTACTTCCGTGCACTCCAACGCGCTCAATTTCATGAGTTGTCTGAAAAGCGGCGTTGACCCGCGCACCGGGCTATACAACATATCGATCAGCATGCCCGAACTGCAAAGCAATGACCTGCGCGGACCAGGGTTCCGACTCGACCTGTCCTACAGTCAGCTCAATACGCTGGACAGCGGCTATGGCATGGGCTGGAACCTACAGGTTTCGCAATACAACCCTGCCACTCAGATCCTGTCCCTCAGCACAGGCGAGACCTTCCTGGTCGACGGCACCGGCAGCAACGGCCTACGGACGATGACCGAAAAGAAAATTGACACCTTCCACTTCTACAAGCTGGACGATACGTCCTACCGGGTGGTGCACAAATCAGGTCTGGTGGAAATCCTCGAGCTGCACATCAGCGGCAATAAAAGAATGGCCTGGGCGGTGAAAATCATCGCGCCGTCCGGGCACAGCATCACGCTCAAGCACAAGCCGTTCAACAGCAGCACCTACAGGCTTGCTTCGATCACTGACGACCTGGGTCAGACGCTGTTGGAAATTGCACGCAGCAGCACATCTGTCGAGCTGAAACTGCATCCGTATGCGGGCATTGGCGGTGCTCCACTGGCGCGCTTTTTGATGACCCTCGCCGGCAGCGACAAACGCGTATCGCGCATCACCCTGCCCACCGAGAATAATGCTTCATGGCGCTTTGAATATGGCCTGGAGAACGACCAGCAATTGTGCGTGAAGCATGTAGAGACACCGTCTGGAAGCAGCGAAGATGTTTACTACGCGGACGAAGGCCATGCGTTTCCATACAGCGCCGGTCGCCAGCCCCTACCCAGAGTGACCAGGCACGTCATCGATCCCGGCCTCGGTCAGGCAAAGGTCGATGTGCGATATACCTATAAGGACGGCCAGCAACGCTCACGAAATTTTCTCGGTGCAGGGCTGACCATCGCCTGGGAAGACAACGGCCTGGACAACCTCTATAAATACCTGCAGGACTACAACTATGTCTGTACCGAAAGCCTGTGGGTCGACAACAAGGCTGTGCGCAGCATAGAGCGAACCTTCAACCGCTTTCACTTGCAGACCCTTGAAGTCACCACCCAAAACAACAACCAGCAAACGGTCACGACCGCCTATAACATTCGGCCGGGCGAGCGTTACTGCATGCAGCCCAACAATTGTCAGCTACCCAGCGAAGTCACCACCCGTTGGCAACGGCTGGACGAGCCTGAGCGGACGCGCACAGAAACCGTCACCTATACCTATGACCTTTACGGCAATCCGCTGGTGCATACACGCGCCGACGGGATCAAAGAAGTCAGCAGCTGGTACCCGGCCGGCGGTGGCGACGGTTGCCCGGCCGATGCGGAAGGGTTTGTCTCCCGACTGAAAGAAAAAGTGGTCAAACCCGCGCCATCGTCGCAGTCCGGGGCCCCTACCCTGTCCACACGTTATCGCTACAGCACGCTGCCTGCACTGACCGGCAGCGAGTTACCCGACTGGATCGTGCCGGAAACCGAAACACTGCTGCAGCTTGAAAGCGATGGAACCTCTGTGGAGTTGCAAAAGATCCTGCTGGAGCATATCAACCAGCCGGACGCGCCTTTCCAGCATGGTCGAACCGGGAGAAATATCGAGTCCCTGAATGGAAAGGACACCGTTACCGTCTACGAGTACAGCCACTCCAGCATCAGTCACAGCAACAGCAACAGCAACAGCAGCAATAGCAGCAGCAGCAGCAGCAGCAGCAAGAACAAGGGTAAGGGCAAGATCAGGATCAAGATCAAAGGCAAGGGCAAAAACCGGATCAAGATCAAGATCAAGATCAAGATCAAGGGCAAAGGCAACAACAAGGGCAAGGGCAACAGCAAACACTTGCAGGTCCCGGTACAGCTGATAGAGATCACCACTATCGGCTTCGACAACGCTCGCATAAGCAAGCAGCAACAGCATTCGTTGTTGACCGGCCAGGTGCTGCTGACCCTGGAAGAAGGCGTAGAGATCCGCTATGTCTATGACGCGCTCAACCGGCTGACCAAAGAAACGATCGCACCGAATTCAAGTGCTGGCTATGAAGCCAGTCGCGAGTACGAGTACACCCTGTGTTCCGCCAGGGGACAGAGGGCAGAACAAGTGCTGACCGACGCCCGCAAAGTCAGGACCCGCTCTGTCATGGACGGCCTGGGCCGGGCAATACTCGAGGAACGGGACCACATCGACAGCAATGATCCGCAAGCAATGTGCATGATCCATACAGCGCAATACAACGCCTGGAACAATGTGCAATACGAAACGGATTACGACTGGTTCGACAACCGGCAACTGTGCGCCACGAGCAGCACCTACGCCTACGACGACTGGAACGTCCAGTCCGTCGTTACCACTGATCAAGGCGTGCAGACGCATCAGTACTACGACCCCATCGGCAGTGCAGAACATAACGGTCCTGTTCAGAAGACGTGGGTGCAAAGCGGTGACGCAGAAACCCTGATCAGTGGTCGTAGCGAGACCTGGCTGAATATGTTCGGCAAGCCAGCCAGGATCAAGAGCCAGAACGCAGCAGGAAAAGATCTGGGCTCACAAACCTTTCTCTACGACGGAATGGGACGCTGCACGGAACAGACCGATGCGTCAGACCACAAAACGCAGTTCAGTTATGACGCTTGGTCGCGCATGGTCAGCACACGCTTGCCCGATAGCAGCGAGGCACATCGTGAATATGAACCGTTCAGCACCACCGAGCTGCCGACCAGCCTGAACGTGATTCATCCGGACGGTATTACCAAAACCCTGACAGGCCAACAGACGTTCGACGGGCTCGGGCGTCTGACACTGGCCCAGGCAGGGCAACGTATCGAGCATTACGAGTATGAGGACGGTCACCGGCAGATCAAAACCCGCAAAACGGCCAAGGGTGATGACATTAGCTACACCTACAACCTGGCACTCACCGATCAGATCGTCTCCAGTGTCTCCAGTACTGCACCGGATGACGCTGCCCGTTTCGAGTATGACAACGTCAGTGCCCGCCTGATCTCTGCCACCAATAAGCAGGGCAAGCGCACTTACGCTTATGACGCGCATAACCAGCTGACCAAAGAGACCTGGGAAGATCTGCAAGGCCGGACCTGGCAAACCCTGCATCGGACATCCTTGCAGGGCCGTGCGATGTATCGCACCGATGTCGAACAAAAAGACGTCAAAAACCCGGTTAAAGGTGTAGTCAAAGGCCGGAGCAAAGGCGGCGTCAAAAACAGTGTCAAAGGCGTTGAAACGATTTACCGGTATGACACCTTCGGCCGACTCGAAAGTGCCGTTCAGGGCAACGTGAAGGTGACCACCCGTTATGACACACTGGGTCAGTCCTGCGAGATGACGACCCATGACACAGTAGCCGGAACCAGCCTGGTAAACCGTATTGAATATGACGACCAGGGACAGGAAGTTCTCAGAACGCAGAATGCCGGCAATCACCCTGTACGTACGCTGAAACAGCAATGGCAACCCGACGGGCTCATGCAAAGCCGTCATTTGCATGAAGCGGGCAACCCGCTGCTGCTGGAAGAGTTCAAGTATGACGCTCGAGGTCGTCTGAGCGGCGTCACCTATTCAGGCAGTAACCGGCCAGTGCACGCATCCGGCAATGCAATCATCAACCAGACGTTTATCTTCGACGAGCTGGACAACATGACCCTGACCGTTACCAGATTTGACGACGTCAGCAATGAGGCCGGCTTCAGCACTGAGACGGCCATTTTCCGCTATGGCAAAGAAGGGGACCCCGATTCCAGGGACCGATGCCAGTTACTGGGCATCACCTACCGGCCTCCACGGGACACACCGGACCCGACGTTCAGCTATGACGCCAACGGCAATCAGTGCACTGACGAGCATGGCAACCAGTTGCACTACGACAGCCAGAGCCGCCTTCTTCGGGTGGCAAAACCGGCGGGTGAGCCCATCAACACCTACACGTACGACGGCCATGATCATCTGGCCACCACCCGCAATGGCAGTGACAGCGAAATACTGCGTTTTTATCAGGGCCAGCAATTGAGCAGCACGGTGCAGGACGACCGACGTACTCAGTTTCTGCACATTGACGAGCAACCCATAGGCCAGCAGACCATCGGAGAACCTGCCGAAACCCTGCTGTTGCTGACGGATGCGAACCAGAGCGTTGTTGGTGAGTTCCAGCAGAACACGTTGCGAACAGCTGTTTACAGCGCCTACGGTGAACGCCACAGCGATGACGCGCTGCTCAGCGTTGCGGGGTTCAACGGCGAGGTGTGCGAAAAAGACACGGGCTGGTACCTGCTGGGCAACGGCTACAGAGCCTACAACCCGGGCATGATGCGTTTTCACAGCCCTGATTACTTGAGCCCCTTTGGTGCAGGCGGGGTCAACCCCTATACCTATTGCCTGGGCAATCCCATTGCCTGGCGCGACCCTACCGGGCATGACGCCAGCTCCCAGAGTGGCAGGCTGCGACGGCCCGATGAGGATGCGATCCCTGCAGAGACGTCGGAGGGTATTGGAACGATGACCTGGGTCATGCTTGCGTTTGGCGTAGCGCTCACTATATGGGGTGCCTACGCGACAAAAGTAGCGTATGGAATGACCAAGGCCGTCCCGATTCCTGTAACGGCCCTGGGTATCACGATGACCTCAACTACGGCGGCCTACATCGCAGCGGGGGCTTTGGCATCAGGGACCGCGCTCAGTGCTGCATCAACGACCGCCACTGGTTATGGTGTAGCGAAAGGAGACGACACAGCCCTTCGGGTAGGGGAATACATTGGCTACGCCTCGATACCTGTGGACATCGCTGGGGGGCTATTGAAAAGTATGGTTAAAAGCGCGCTCAAGGCTGCGAAGAAGGTTTTAGAAGAAGGAACTGAGGGGATAATAAGGCGCTCGTCACTCGGGGCACTTGACGATGCCGCGCCTGGAACAGCTGCGCGACGTGGGTCTGCTTCAGCGGATTCGGCCGTACCCGGATTGGTTGGGGATGGGGGGACTCCAGGAGCGTCCATGTCGGGGCGTGTGCCACCTCCACCGAACCCGCGGCCGACGAAAGGTCCTAACGCCAGGGTCAACCAGCAATCGGCAACTAACACAGCATCATCCAGCGACCCTTCATGGCTTCAAAAAAGGACGGCTTTTCTTGAACCGATGCGCGAGTTAGGGCGAAACGTATTCAAGCTTAGACAATACAATACTCGCATGTGATAAAGCTGGACTTCCCGCCGCCGACAAAAAGCTCGTGGCTGTCGGCGGCATTTCAGTCAACGCCTCTATTTCCATACCGTTACATTTGCCCTTCGGATTCTCTGCCCGAACAGACAAGCACAGACCCATGAAAAATCCGGAACAACGTAAAAACTCAAGATTTTAAATGTATGACACTAATTTAGGAAATATCCTACACCTCCCGCCACTAACCAAAGTCCGCCAAAGACTTCGCAACTAACGCACCTGCTGTAAACTCCCGTCCTGTCATGACGCACAACACAAACTGTCTATCAAGACACCATAAATAGTTACATTTCCACTCTTGTGACTTTAATACTTATAAGGTTTTTATCGTGAATAAAATGCTATCCGTACTAGGCCTTGCTCTGGCGACCACACTGACCGGCACTGCCGCATCCGCCAACTCCGGCACCATCCGTTTCGAAGGCAAGATAACCTCCACCACCTGCCCTATCGAAGTGGTCAATCCGGGCGATGGCTCTACCGGCAACCTGGTTAACATGGGCTCTATCGAGGCCAGCCGCTTCACCGGCATCGGTGACGAACTGTCTGGCAAGAGCTTTGCCCTGCGCGTCAATGACAACGGCAACTGTGGCCTGGCGAGTGGTAACTTGAATGCGGCCAAAGTCACCTTCATCGGTGACGCGGACAGCAGCGGCGACTACTTCGGCGTCACCCCTACTGCCGACGGGGCAAAGGGCGTTGCGATTGTCATCAAGGACCAGACCGGGGTCTCGATCAAACCAGGCGACACGTCGGCGCCTTACACACTGCTCGACGGCGGTGTCACCGACATGGTGTTCAACGCCTACTACCGTTCGACAGCAGCTACCGTTCAAGCCGGTGCTGCCTCGGCGGATGTCCAGTTTATTGTCGCGATTAACTGATACATCGACCCACTCGCTCACTGTGTAAGGATCGATAGTCTTTTCACGTGAAGCATCTTCAATACGTTCAGGTCCGTTTCGGATCTGAACGTACAAGGTAACTTTTCATGATTTGCCAACAGTCTTTTAAAAGACCTGCCCTCGCGGGGTGCACGATATTATTCATGTGCGCAGCCTATATACCTGCCAGCCAGGCAGCACTGACCGTCAACGCAACGCGCATAGTATTCGATGGCGACAAGCGCAGTACGTCGGTGGTCATATCCAATCCAAGTGATCGGCCGTTCGCGGTACAGACCTGGGTAAATACGGAGGCAGACGACACTGTCACCGTCGTTCCATTCGCACCTTCGCCGCCACTTTTTCGCCTTAATCCGGGCAAGGAACAACACGTACAGATCAATGGCCTGCCCCAAGACCTGCCCTCCGATCGTGAATCATTGTTCTACTTCAACGTGCAGGAAATACCTCAGGCCAACTCTTCGCAAGGCAATGTACTGAATATTGCCCTGCGTACCCGTATCAAACTGTTTTATCGCCCGGTTCTGCTGACTGACAACCCCACTGCCCGCCTCAAGGACCTGCAATGGTCGGTCCGGCAGATTGCCGGCAAGGCAGAGCTGACCGCCATGAATCCGACGCCCTTTCATGTGTCGTTCATTCGCCTCGACGTCTCCGGCGATGGCAGGACTGAAAAGGTCAGTGAAGTCGCCATGCTTGGCCCGTTCAGCTCTCGCCATTACAAGCTCAACGAAACGAAAGCGATACCGGGCCTTCAGGTGGTGTTTGCCGCGATCAACGATTACGGCGGCTACAGCCAGCCGCTGACAGCTACGGCCACGCTGACTGACTGAAACAGCGCAAGCCCGCTTCATCCCAGGACATTGAACATGACCTTATTACCCGATTCCGGGCTCATACCAGTGCGCCTGCGCTTTATGCAGGTGCTGATTGTGTGCGGCAGCGTTACCGTTGTGCTGGAGCCGACCAGAGCGGCAACCGCCGTCAATTTCCAGCCTGGCTTCCTGCGTCAGGGCCAGGACTATGACAGTGCGGCCGCGGCCAGCGTGCTGAACCAGTTGTCAGCTGTCGAGAGCCTCGGGCCAGGCGAGCATTGGGTAGAAATCCACGTCAATATGCGCTATTTCGGCCAACGTCAGATCCGTTTCGATGCCGACCCACAAGGCAACGGCCTGCTGCCCTGCCTGTCACCGGAGTTGCTGGAGCAGATCGGCGTACGTCTCGGCAGTCTGGCCGACCCGGCCTTGTTGCAAGTCGCCTGTGTCGCGCTGGGGCAACTGATTCCGGACGCCAGGGTCGTACTGGACGGCGGCAGACTGCAACTGTCGATCTCTATACCGCAGATCGCCATGCGCCGCGATGCCAACGGGCGAGTGGACCCGGCGCTTTGGGATTACGGCATCAACGCCGCCTTCATCAATTACCAGACCTCGGCGCAACAGACGACCCACAGGGAGACAGGCACCAGCAGCAGCGCAGACCTGTACCTCAACACCGGTATCAACCTGGGATCATGGCGATTGCGCAGCAATCAAAGCGTGCGTCAGGATGCGCAGGGACATCGCGAGTGGACCAGAGCCTATGCTTATGCACAGCGCGACCTGCCCGGCACGCACGCTAACCTGACCCTGGGTGAAACCTACACCGGCGGCGATGTCTTCCGGAGCGTGCCGATCAAAGGCGGGTTGATCAAAACCGATCAGGAGATGCTCCCCGATTCCCTGCAGGGTTACGCACCGGTGATTCGTGGCGTTGCGCAAAGCAGGGCCAAACTGGAAGTGCTGCGCAACGGATACCCGATCTACTCCACATATGTCAGTGCCGGCCCCTATGAAATAGATGACCTGAACACGGCGGGCAGCGGCGAACTGGAGATCGTGCTGACCGAGGCCGATGGTCAGGTCCGGCGCTTTACCCAACCTTACTCGACCATGAGTAACCTGTTGCGCGAAGGCGTCTGGAAATACAGCGCCGCCCTGGGCCGCTTCAACGGTGCCTACGCCACCGAGCATCCGTGGCTGTGGCAAGGCACGCTGGCCGTTGGAACAGGCTGGAACTCGACACTTTATGGCGGACTTATAACCAGCGACTTCTACCACGCCGCTGCACTGGGCGTGTCACGGGACATGGGCACGCTGGGGGCGATGGCGTTCGATGTGACCCGGTCACGCGCCAGCATCGACCAACCCGGTCAGTCCAGCGTGCAAGGCATGAGTTACGCCATCAAGTATGGCAAGGCGTTCACTACCCAGACCAATCTGCGCTTCGCAGGTTATCGCTACTCCACCGAAGGCTATCGGGATTTCGACGAAGCCGTCAGTCAGCGCAGCAACGACGCTACGTTCACAGGCAGCCGCCGAAGCCGCCTGGAAGCTTCGGTTCATCAGAGAATCGGCTTACGCAGCAGCGTTGGCCTGACGCTGTCGCAACAGGATTACTGGGGCAGCGATATCGAACAGCGACAATTTCAATTCAATTTCAACACCCATCGTGCCGGGATCACCTATAACTTCTACGCCTCACAGTCACTGAGCGCAGCCAGTAGTAGCCGCGGCAACGACCGGCAGTTCGGCCTGAGCATCTCGATGCCCCTCGACACCGGCCATTCGAGCAATGCCACATTCGACCTGCAAAGCAGCGCCAATCGCCACAGTCAACGGGGCAGCCTGAGCGGCAGCCTCTATGAAAACCGCGTCAACTATCACGCCAGTCTGAGCAACGATGACGGCAAGCAGCAAAGTGCAGGCCTCGCGGCCGGCTATCAGGCGCCCTTCGCCAGCCTCGGCGCCGGTGTGACCCAAGGCAATGATTATCGAAGTGCATCAGTCAACGCCAGTGGTGCCTTGTTGCTGCATGCGGACGGCATCGAGTTCGGCCCGAATCTGGGCGACACCATCGCCCTGATCGAAGTACCCGATACACCCGGCGTTGGCATACAGAACGCTACCGGTGTCAGGACCAATAGTCGCGGCTACGCATTGATGCCCTATCTGCGTCCCTACCGCCATAACCCGATCACCTTGCAAACCGACCGACTGGGGCCCGAGGTGGAAATCGATAACGCCAGTACTCAAGTAGTACCTGCCAGGGGTGCCGTGATCAAGACTACTTTCGCTGCGCGCACGGTGACACGCCTGATCATCAATGCAACCACTGACGGTGGCAAACCGTTGCCATTCGGTGCCCAGGTGAGCGATGCGCAGGGCAACATTCTGGGCATCGCAGGTCAGGGCGGGCAGATTTTGCTGTCCACCGGCATGCAGGCACAAACCCTCGATGTCCGCTGGGGTGAGAAAAGCGACCCTCAGTGTCATCTGCACATAGACCCCGCCGGCATGCCTCTGGCCAAGGGCTACCGAATGCAAGACATGACGTGTGCCCAGTGACATCAGGTCTGAGCCATCCGCGACATTGTTATTTCAGGAATCCCCCCATGAACTCTGCATTGAACGCCCTGCTCCCCAGTCTGATCCTGTTGGGGACCAGCTATAGTGCTGCGGCTTATTCCGACGTACCGGATGACATACCGAGCAACGATTGCTATTGGATTTCCCCACCGGGAATAAAAGATTACCGGCGCGACATCGGCACGCTCTACGTCCCGAAAGACGCCGCAGTGGGCACCTTTATCGGCAGCATCGATATGCTTCACACCACGCCAGACAAGGCAGGTCTGGAGGCGGCCTGCAGAAATGACGGCACGGCTCTTCTGGAATTCAATGCAACGGCTACGGTTCCGATATTTCCTGGCACGCTGGAGCCGATAAACGGGGAAGACCTCACAGGCAAGATACTGCAAACCAATATTCCGGGCGTCGGAGTGCGGATAAGACTGGGGTATCCGTATGACAGGAACTGCAGCAATTGCTTCACGCCTGTAGGAGGAAGCGCCTCCGTTCCGTTCATCGGCCTCAACGACCACCAGAAAATGCTCACGAGCCTGCCTTTCGTTCATTTGAACAACTATGTAACGCTGGTCAAGACCGGACCGATCCCCTCCGGACCCAATGTGCTCAATGGCAGTGAACTGTTCTCCGGAAGCGTGACAACGCTTGGCAGGATCATGAAGTACGGGCTAACCGGCACGATACTTCAGGCACAGTGCAGCGTTGGTGCAGATCCGGTCAGTGCCGACCCGGTGCAGCTGGGTGAGTGGGACAGCGCGGACTTCACCGGTCCCGGCTTCACCACACCGGCAGTGCCCTTCAGTATTGCGTTGAGTAACTGCGAGACCTACATGGACGCAGGCTTCGTGGCAACGGCGCATATCCAGCTCGATGGTGTCGAAGGCTCGGTTCCCGAGGGCCCTGTCGGCAGCGGGGTTTTCACCCTGACCAGCGACTCGGACGCCAAGGGCATGGGGATTCAGATTCTCAAAGGTGATGGAGTCACGCCCATGGAGCTGCAGACCGAAGTGCCAATGATGGTAATCACACCCGGTAACGTTGTGCTGAACTTTTACGCCCGTTTCTATCAGACACAGGCCAGCAGCGCGATCCGGCCGGGCAAGGCCAAAGGGGCCCTCAGCTTCACGATGACCTACAAGTAGCAATGCGCCGTGGACTGCCAACCTGGCGGTCCATGACCTCCTCAGGGGTACAACGTTGGTCTGAGCGAAGGGAAAGACTGCCAGGAGAGCGTCTGGTCGAAACTCACACGCACCCGGACATCCAGCTGAGTGCCGAGATTAAATGCCTTCAAATCCGTTTTGCTGATAACACCGGCGTCGATTCTATCGTCCACCCGCGGCACCGGGTATTCATCCAGAACGTTCACGATCAACAACTCATTATCAGCACCGCTGACACCACGCACATCAATGGTGACGAACTGGTCAGTGCCCATGAATGACCAACTGTCGAGCGTGAACCTTGCGTAGCCTCCCTCGGCAATGTCTTGCAGGCTCAGAATCGTCCCGGAGACCTTGTCACACTGCACGACTGGAAAGCCTGTCATCCCCGGAATACGCAGAGTCAGAGTATGCTGGTCCGAACGATAAGGTGGTTCGGCGCTATTTTC
Source organism: Pseudomonas savastanoi (assembly GCF_020917325.1). Taxonomy (NCBI): domain Bacteria; kingdom Pseudomonadati; phylum Pseudomonadota; class Gammaproteobacteria; order Pseudomonadales; family Pseudomonadaceae; genus Pseudomonas; species Pseudomonas savastanoi. The sequence goes on along the minus strand of NZ_CP076652.1, from coordinate 2,170,336 downwards.
GAACACCTCGTAGTACACCGGGATCGCCTTGCCGAAATGCTGGGCAATCTGTGTGGAAGGAATGTTGAACAGTCTCGAGTCTGCTACCTCCGTAAGAAAGGAACCCACACTGCCGGGCTCGGCCCATTGGACGCGGACGGTGTCACCGGGAGCAATCACGGCATTCTCGGGTATCGATACCACTGCGCCCCCATAAGCATCTACCGGATCGAGGGTACTGGCGTATGCCGAGCCTGAGGCCTTCTGAACCAGCGGGGGTGGCAGCACACGCTGTACTGGCTGAGCGCACACCAGCAGCGAAACAGCCAGCGCCCGGGGCCCGCTATTCCCCGAGCGATCCTTCAGCCTGTAGGACACGTAACGAATGCCATCGCCGCTCTCGAGAACCAGTTGCCTGTCGAAGGCAATATTAATCGCGCTTCCGATATCGGACTCTTCAAGCGTCAGGGTTCCGGTGCGCTCCGATCCCGTCGGCGTACTGCTCCAGTACCAGATAACGAGATCCCCGGGGTTCGGCAAAAAATACGCGGGCACTTCGGCCAGCACGGTGTCGCCATGAGAGTCCAGCCAGGCCGAGGTAAGACCATCCCTGATGATTTCTTCCGGAAAAATCAGCGCCCCTTCGTCTGCGAATACCGGTGCCGTTTTATCAATGACAAAGGCCAGTGTTTCGGATTCAGTCTGCACCTGGTTCGCGGTCTCGACGCTATAACGGAGTTGATGCCGGCCTTCGCCAAGGCGTTGCTGCTCGATCATGATGAACAGATCGACAGGCTGTACAGGTTCGGTCCAGACCTTCTCGTCCAGCAGCACGTCATTCCAGTACACGCGCAGATGCTCAGGGTTGCTTGGGGTGGGCTCGGAGTTTTGCCACATGGGAAAATCGACCCGCAACGGCACGAGCCAGGCACTGCAGGGAAGCAGATTGGGCTCACCGCCGGGTACGTCAGGGAGGAGTTCGGCGATCAAGGGCGGCGCAAGCAGCACGCTCTTGCGCCATGAAGCCGGCCGAAAAAGGATTCTGATCCGTTCGATCCACGTTGAAATGACAGACATTAGCCGGGCCTCCAGCACGAGAAAGAGGTGGCCGACCCGTTTGCCGACCGCCATGCCCGTCAGTTAACACCTAGTTTTTTTCTGCGGATACTGGCACAAGTGATAGGACCGTTGGCGCATCAGCGCCATCGATCAAGCATCAGCCTCCCGCTTCGCTGTCGCTACCAGCTGTAACGCAAGCCTGCACTGGCGCCCCACGGCTGCTCGATGGCATCGCCATTGCTGTAATCGAAATCAGCATGTAACTGCAGGTTGTCAGACAGCGACACCGAAACGCCCGCCCCCAACTCGCCACGGGAACCGGAGAGGTCGTTATTGAAGACGTTGTCGTTGACCTTGACCTCGTTCCTGTTGACGAATTCGTGAGCCACGGCAACCCGCACATAAGGTTGCAGCGTACGTCCCTGGCCCAGATCGAAACTGCGCCCCGCCGTCGTACCGACCTTGCCGAGCAGCGACCGGCTGCGGTCACCCTCAGCGCGCATACGATTGTCCAGTGCGTAGTCCTTGCCCTGAACGACCAGGCCCGTCAGTTGGGTGTAGGGTTCGAGAAAATAACCGTTGTCCAGTTTGATGTGCCGCCCCAGCTCCAGCGACGCACCAATACCCAGATTGTCGTACCTGCCGCGCGTGCGGGAACCATCGCTGAGATTGACTCTGGCCTTGTTTTTGAACTGATTGAGTTTGATAACGCCATCGACGTAGTAGCCGCTCTCGCTGTCCAGCCAGGTGCTGTAAGCGCCCAGCGAGTAGCTGTCGACCTTGCCACTGGCACCGTGATCCAGACTAAGGTCGGACGTGCTCTGCCCGATCATGACACCCGCCAGCCATTGCCCCGACCCCACAGGCAGCTTGCCATCTGCGCCAAGAGCAACACCGCTCTGAACCTGCTGATATCCGAAGCCCGAGGCGTCGGCGACATTGAATTTGTTGCCGTAGGTACGCATCCAGCCACCGGAACGGGCCTGGTCCATGCGCAACTCACCCATGCGCGAACGTAACGTGCTCAACTCTCCATACCAGACAGTCGGTGCGGTATTGAACAACGCCATGACAGTCTGTGCGCCCGGGCTGATGGTTCGGGTGGCGGTGTCCAGATACCAGTCGTTTGCGCCATGCTTGATCAGGTCATAGGACCATGCCCCCAGATCCACGGCGCCGCCTGCCAGGGAAAAACTGGCATCGCCGGCTGCGGCATGTACTACGTGCAGAGAGGTGTCACTGAGAGGATCGGTACCGGTGCTGCCGATAAGCAAGGAATGGCTGCCGGTTGCATTGCCGGTGATATCCAGAAAGTCTGTGGCCGCGCCGCCGAAATCCACGTCCATCATGAACGTGCCGCTCCCTGACAGGCTTGCAAGTGACAAGGTGTAAAACGAGGCCGCGTCACCAAACCTGACCGACCCGCCATTCATGGACACGTTACCCACCTGGCTGTTTTCGACCATCGTCCACTGCCCCCCGCTGGCGAGCGAAAAACTGGCGACGTTCTGCAGACGTCCGGTCAGGGTGGCATTGTTTTGTAATACCAGACCGGCAGTACTGCCTGCGTCAGCGGATATGTCGCCCAGCAATTGACTGTTGTCGACGGTCATATTGGCTGTAGAACCGTTGATCAGCTCCAGTATCTTGCCGTTGCCGCCGGTCAGCGTGGAGCCATTTTTTACGAAAATAGTGGCAGTGGCAGGCGCCCCGGTGGGCGTTCCGACAATCAGTGCCGAATCCGTGACACCTTCAACCCGGGTCCCTTCCAGGGTCAATAGATTGCTTGAGGGCACGCCGGGGTCGGCACGCATACGGATGCCATATTGCTGCCCGGTGATGGTACTGTCGGACGCCTTCACAGTGGAGTCAAACATCTCCACGCCTCTGCCGTTGGTGCCCGTGGCCGTTACTGCGCTGTGCTCCAGTGTCAGATTGGCGAGCGAGCCGGCATTCACGCCACGATTGGTTGCCGTGATCGTGCTGCCGATAACCGTTGCCGTGGAGCCAACCAGTTGCGCAGTGTTATTGCCCATCCCCATACCATCCGCGCCACCCGTCAGCTGGCTTCCGGTAATCAAGGCATTTGCCCCGGTCAACGAGACTGCTGTGCCGGTAGCCGCGCTGACCTGACTGCCATTGAGTGTCAGCTGCGCACCGGTGACTGTAGATATTTGCAGGGTGGTCGCGCCATTGGCGGTCAGCACCCCATTGCTGCCCACCCGATAGCTGTCCAGCGGGGTCGTGGCATCAATGGTCGCGGGGCCATTGACAGAGGTTTGCGCAAAGACAGAACTGCTGGACAGGAAGGGGGAGAGAAACGCCATGATCTTTAGTGTTCGTGAGAGCGGAAGCAGCGCGAATGGAGCATTCATTATGGTGTATTACCTGAATGAAACGGCGTTGAACCCCGTGGTCCTTGCCCGAACTCGGCCACGAGAAAGAGGCCGGAAGGTTACGGGGATCAAACTGAATGCTCTGTAGGACGTTTCCTATGTAAATGTAGGGAGGTTCTGGTATTGAGGCTCTGCCAGTCGTTAATTTACGGGGAGGTACCGGTAAGCGTAGGCAAAATGCCCCCATACGCACAGCTTCATTAAACTGTTTGGGAGCAACCTGGACCGGCGCAATAACTGAAAACACGGCGCGCAGAGGATCGCAGGCACCTTCTGCCTGCGATCCGTCTTTAAAGCTCTCTACACGATAGGACACGCTCCATTTGCCCAGTACATACCCACCTTGGCAGTGGTTTCCAGTGAGGTAATGGTGGAGCCCTTCAGAGTGAACGAATACTTGATCTTCCCGCGCGCATCTATGCCATGACCAGCAGGGTCATAAGTGGGCAGAAGGTGTGTCGCGTATGGCGTGACCAGCCAAGTAAAGCCCGTGACTGGATAATCGTCCCCCAACACAATATCTTCGGTCTTTTCGGCACCTGAAATAGGCGTATCGTCATTTGGATCCGGCGGAAAAGCGTTCCAGTACAGAGTGACGGTATCGCCTGTCACCAGATAGTTCGAAAGATCAGGAACGGCCACTCGCACACCGGGCTCTCCTGAGGATGGATTGGCAGGATCCTTATAGAGCGAGGTGCAATTCAGCCAGCCGCCTGAACTGGTACCTTCAAAGACCGGGGCATCGGGAGTGATGACCACAGCACTCACGTCGACCCGCGTATCCGGCGATTGTTGCGTATTCTCTGAGTCGGCGGCACGAATGCTGTAATGAACCGGCAAATCAGGGCGATTACCTTCAAATTCGATATAACGCCAGGGTATTTCGACCTCGCGCTCGTCTCCGGCCTTATCAGTGCCTACCACGGTGTATTGCACCTCAGGCACATGGCTCGCGCCCCAGTAGAAATCTACAACTTCGCCCGCTAGAAGCGGGTCATAAAGTTTGAATCTGACACTGGCATCCTTCTTATCGTCCTGCGGCGTCAGGACATTCAGCGCGTTGGAAACTTCGCCGTAGACCTCGACCGGTAACAACTGATCGTTGACCGGATCAGGCCAGTCAGGATCAGGAACGGGATAAGGCCCGATAGTGAAGAAATTGACATTGACACTGATGCTTTTCACTGCGGACGGAACAACGCCACGCAGGACTCGATAACTCACTGTAGTCGGCTGATCACCGCCAGTCGCTTGATCGTACTGATCACGCAACACCGTGTCAGGAACCCTGACCGAAAACGGAAACTGCGGGACCTCTCCCATGTACTCAGGCCACAGTACTGCTGTACCCCAAGTGACCTCGATACGATCGGTAGGCTTCCAGTTATCGAACGACTCGATCAGCACCTCGACGCCCATTCGTGCGTCAGGCAGGTTGATCAGATTTTCCGGAGGCAGCGCCAGTGGCACCAGCGGGTCCTTCAGATTGTCGGGCAGCAGCCCCAACGCTACGTCTATGCGCTTGTAGTTGGAAAGCGGACTGCGGTTGGTCGCTTTGTCCACCAGAAAGTAAGCGACGTAGTAGGCCTCATCCTTGGAGTCGCCAATTATATCAACCGGGAATGTCACCTTATTATCCGTCGCGCTGGCCACGTCAACGACACCGACAGGAGCCGGCAGATCTGCGGGCTTGTCGGGCAACGGAGTGCCAACCCAATAGAACGCTACCTTGTCGCCGGGTGTCCAGTCGTCATAGTCAGGCAGCGTGCCGACAATACCGTCCGGATTGTTATCCAGAAACGCCTGGGTCAACTGATCTGTGTTCAGACTCATCTGCCCGGGCTCAACATGCCCGCCGGGCGGCGTGGTATCGACGATCAGCTTGAGCAGCGGGCTGATAGTCTCCTGGTCGTTCGGCTGCCTGATCCGATAGCGAAGACTATAAACACCGTCTGCCGGTTTGGGGAATCCAGGCGAAAGGGCGGTCAGCGGAATGTTGATCGTCTTTGGAAAGGTGCCAACGGCCACTGGCGCAGTGACCTTATCTGTGAACACTTCCACGAATCCGTCGTCAGCCGGTACTTCACCCACTGCCCAATCGATGAAAAAGGTATCGGATTCGTTATCGCCAGTGACCAACTGCGCCCACTGGGCGAGAGTAACGTCAAGCGATGCACCGAGCAAAACGTCCTTGTTCAACGTCCCGTCCGTCGGGTCCACGATGTTGGCCACTTGCGCCACTGCGAGCTCTGCCTTGAGGTCCATACCGCGCTGACTGCGCGCCAGCCGGTACGCGATGCGCGCCGTCTTGCTTTGTTCAGGTGTCAGTATTGTTTTCGAACCGACCATAATGAGCACTCCTTTGCTACCGATTGCCGCCCCCTCCCTTCACAGGAGCCCTGCGGCGGATTTATGGGTGAAAAGCTCTCTCAGTGAGCGCTTTTCTTCAGACCACAGGCCATCCGGGCCTATGCTCCAGCTGATTAAACGGCAGTTACCGGAGACGGGATACTGTCAGAACTAGCAGTAGCAGGGCTGAGCCGGAAAGCACGTTCGACAGCTTTTGTATCAGGCTGGATACATTTCTGAAATGCCCCCGACATTCGATCACGTCACCCTTCCGCCGCAACTCCCGGCGAAGTAGCATGAGGAGCAGCGTTGATCTTCAACAGCGGCCAGACAACGGCGGCACACGCAGGCGACAGACGCACTATGCAAGCACTTCACGATAACCCCCTGGATGCCACATCGACCGAACAACGCTGGAGCGTTCGCGCGCTGATTGTCGATGACGATGTGGCCATTCGCGAACTGCTCTGCGATTACCTGACGCGCTTCAATATCAACGCTCGTGGCGTCACCGACGGCACGCAGATGCGTCAGGCATTGACCGATGAAACCTTCGACGTGGTGGTGCTCGACCTGATGCTGCCCGGTGAAGACGGCCTGTCGCTGTGCCGCTGGCTGCGCAGCACCTCGGACATCCCGATTCTGATGCTGACCGCACGCTGCGAACCGACTGACCGGATCATTGGTCTGGAACTGGGTGCCGACGATTACATGGCCAAGCCGTTCGAGCCGCGCGAGCTGGTCGCGCGTATTCAGACCATACTGCGCCGGGTACGCGACGAACGCAGCGATCAGCGCACCACCATTCGCTTTGACGCCTGGCGGCTGAACAGCGTGCTGCGTCAATTGACAGCCGCCGACGGTCTGGTGGTGCCGCTGTCCAACGCCGAGTTCCGTCTGCTGCGCGTATTTCTCGAACGGCCGCACCGGGTGCTGAGCCGTGAACAGTTGCTGGACGCCGCCCGAGGCCGATCGATCGAAGCGTTCGACCGCAGCATCGATTTGCTGGTCTCGCGTTTGCGTCAGAAGCTCGGCGACGATCCAAAGAACCCGCAGTTGATCAAGACTGTGCGCGGTGAAGGCTATTTGTTCGATGCCAGGGAGCTGGGTTGATCCGCCGGTTCGACACGCTGTTTGCGCGCCTTTTCGGGGGCGCACTGCTGGCTATTCTGCTGGCGCATTTACTGGCTTTCATCTGGTTCACCCAATACGGCATGCGCCCTCCACCTGATGACCGCCCCGACGCGCAGCATTCGCAGGATGATCAAGGGCGACGTCATCGACCGCCACCGGGTGGCCCGCTGGTGCTGCTGTTCTTTCAGTTCGTCACCCTCATTGTTGCCGCATGGTATGGCGCCAAGGCACTGAGCCGCCCGGTACAGCGCCTGAGCGAGGCCGCCGAGCGCCTCAGTGAAGACCTGGACAGCCCGCCCCTTGAAATAAGCGGCCCGCAGGAAGCACGCCAGGCCGCGCAGACCTTCAACCTCATGCAGCGCAAGATCCGCGAACAGATGCAGCAGCGCGGGCGCATGCTGGCTGCGGTATCCCATGACCTGCGCACGCCCCTTTCGCGGCTCAAGCTGCGTGTTGAACAGATCGAAGAGCCAAGGCTGCATGGCCAGATGACACAGGACCTCAACGACATGATCAGCATGCTCGACGCCACGCTTGCCTACCTCAATGAACATCGGCGCAGCGAAGCGTTGCAGCAGTTCGACCTGCAGGCGCTGATCGAATCCCAGGCCGAGAATGCGCAGGACAATGGCGATGATGTGCAGTACCAAGGCCAGTGCAAGCCGCTCAGAACACAACCGATGGCACTGCGCTCGTGCCTGCAGAACCTGGTCGACAACGCGCTTCGCTATGCCGGTAGCGTCCATATCGTGATCGAGGACAGCGCCGAACGTGTACGCGTATCGGTCGTTGATCACGGACCGGGCATTGCCCCTGAATTTCACGAAGCGGTGTTTGAGCCGTTCTATCGCCTGGAAGGTTCGCGCAACCGCAACTCCGGCGGTATCGGCATGGGCATGAGCATCGCCCGTGAAGCTGCGCGAAGAATCGGCGGCGAGCTGACGCTTGCGCAAACACCGGGTGGCGGCCTGACCGCGATACTGAATCTGCCGCGCCTCTGACACATTCTGTATCACACCGCGTACAAAGCTTAAATCTCCAGGACAACTGACGCCCCGAGGCTGCAAAAGCCGGTACACCGCTACCGGACACATTTATCTCAGGGGAGTGAGACTCATGATCAACGGGATCAGCAGCAGCTTTTCCAGCTACACCAGCTCGACCAGTGCCACCGCCAGCACCAACAGCAAGAAGTTTCAGGAAGAGTTGCTGGCAAAACTGGACACCGATGGCGACGGCAGCATCGGCAAGGATGAGCTGGGTTCGGCCCTGTCGTCGGACAGCAAGGATGGCATTACTGTCAGCCTGAGCAAGGCGTTCAGCGATCTGGACAGCAATGACGACGACAGCCTGGATGCCGATGAACTGGCCGCCATGACGCCGCCACCGCCGCCGCCCATGCAGTCGGTCGATGAGCAGGCAGAAGACCTGCTCGGCTCGCTGGACAGCGATGGCGATGGCGCGATCAGCAGCGACGAACTGACCACCGGCCTTAGCAATGCGGGCAGCACGGCGAACAGCAACCAGGTGTTCGATGCACTGGACACTGACGAAGACGGCACAGTCAGCCTTGAAGAACTGGTCGCCGGTATGCAACCGCAACAGCCCCCTGCCGGTATGCCGCCTGCGCAAATGAGCACCTCCGGCAGCACTGACAGCGCCAGCCTGTTCAGTACGCTGGACAGCGATAGCAACGACAGTATCAGCGCCTCCGAGTTGTCTGCCGCGTTGAAACAGAGTGACAACACCATTGATCAGGGCAACACCAACCAGATTGCCACTCAGGCGTTGAACAAGATGATCGCCGCACTCAGCGAAAAATATGACACCCAGAGCAGTAAGCCAGTCGGTAAGTACCTGAACACCGCTGCGTAAAGCGAGGCTCCGCCGCCCGTCCTGGCGCGGCGGAAACTCTCGCTGTCAGCGGCTGCTGCGAGCTCGTTCGCTGCCGACCCAGTCAGTCAGCAGGCTATAGGCTACCGCCAGCAGGGTCGGGCCGATGAACAGGCCGATGAAGCCGAACGCCAGCAATCCGCCGAACACACCCAACAAGACAATCACCAGCGGCAGATTGCCGCCCCTGCTGATCAGGTATGGCTTGAGCACGTTGTCCACGCCACTGATGACGAACATCCCCCAGATGCCCAGAAATATCGCCATGCCGTACTCGCCCTGCCAGGCCAGCCAGGCAGTGGCAGGCAGCCAGACCAGGGGCGGGCCCATCGGGATCAGACTGAACAGAAAAGTCAGAATACCCAGCACCAACGCGCCGGGAATGCCCGCGATCAGGAAGCCGATCAGCGCCAGTACCGCCTGGGCCGCTGCCGTGCCGATCACCCCGTTGACGACACGCTGTACCGTACCCGCGACCAGATCCAGATAATACTGGGCGCGATCACCGATCAGACGCTCCAGCAGGCTGAGCACGAATGCGGCCAGGCGCGGACCGTCCCTGTAAAAGAAGAAGGCGAAGACGATGCTCAGGGTCAGTTCCAGAATCCCGCTGCCAATCTGCGCACTGCGTGCCAGCACCCAGTTACCGACCTGACCCAGATGCGGTTTGAGCGTCGCCATGAACGCCGCGCCTTGCTGATCGATGGTGGTCCACAGCGCTACCAGTCGTTCGCCCACCAGCGGAATACCCGCCAGCCACTGCGGTGGATCGGGCAAGCCGTCGACCTGAATATCCTTGATCAGGCCTGTAGCGTCACGCACATGGTCAGCGAGATTGAAGCCCAGCCATACCAGCGGCGCCGCGACCAGCAGCATCCAGCACAGGCACATCACCAGCGCGGCCAACGACTCACGGCCCTTGAACCAGCGGGTCAGCAAACGCATCAGCGGCCAGCTGGCAAACGCCAGCACCGCGCCCCAGATCAGTGCCGACCAGAAAGGTGCCATCACCCAGAGGCAGGCACCGAATAGCGCCAGCAGCAGAATCTGCACCAGTAAACGATCATTGTTGAACATGCGGCATCCACGAATAGGCTCGGAGGTCACGAGCATAAGGCTGAACAAGGCTGACGTCAGCCATTGTTCGCCATAACCTTACGCATCAGGGTTAGCGGATGACCTCGATCACCAGCCCCTGGCTATCGGCAGCGCCCGCTTCCAGACGCGCAGCGCGCACGCCCTTGGCCACCAGAGCGTCGCGCCATGCACTTGCACTCGGGCCGGAGACGGTTGCGCGCAGCGTGCTGTCCAGATTCAGACCACGGGAAATCAGCGTGACCCAGGCTTCCTGTGGTTCGCCACCCAGCTTGGGCAGTACCAGCTTGCCCGTGCTTTTCAGTTGGCGCAGCAACGTGGCCGAGGTTGGCAGCAGTTCGCCGAGCGGCGCGGCGGATTCAAACTGCTCGACATGCAAGTAAGCCCTACGGTTGCCGCGGGTGATGCTGTATAGCGCGACCAGGGTTTCGCTCCGGGGCTCGGCCAGACGCAACAGCAGGTAGGCCTGCCGGTCGTCCGCGCCATACAGCTTGGCATTGCCGAACACCTCGTTGGCCCACAGACTGCTTTCTCCGCAGTCACGCGCCTGGCACCAGAACAGCAATTCTGCACCCTGCTGCTGCAAGGCTTCACGAGCGGCGGTAAAGGCGTCGTCGGATGCGTGCTCGGCAGGTAATTGATAAGTAACCGACGTCAGAGTGCCACGCGCACTGACCTGGCCATCGAAACGCAACTGACCGCTGATCTTGCGGATCGAGCCCATCGGGTAGACACGCTCAAGCTCGGCGGCAGGACGATAGTCTACGATTTCGGTATCGGTCAGACGGGGCAAAATCTCCAGATCACGGCTGCCCGGCGCATCGGCAGCGAAAAGGACAGCGCTGAACAGCGACATGCACAACGCCGCAACGGGAACACTTGATAAACGCATGAGTGCTCTCATTGGCAGGCAAGCAGGGGGCGAGAATAAAAAAGATCGCCGACAAGGCGGTCGCGAGAGGCTGCGGATTGATCCATCACGGTTGACTCCTGTTTCAACCCGCTCAGCGTCGGCAGTTGCCGGTCTCAAGTCAAGAAGCAGCGAAGAAGCGATTGATACAGTGTGCAACAGAATGTGCTCCCTGCTCATCGTTCAGGTGCAAATGATGCCCGCCGACCAGCCGTTCGACGTCAAAGGGCAGCGCTGACAACAGCTCCTGCCTTTGCGCCAGCATGCCATCGGAGGCAATCACCAATTGCGTCGGGCAACGAATGCCATGAACGAACGCCATGGCCTGTTGATCCGTGAAGCGTATTGCGGAGGGCAAGGTCAGGCGGCTGTCGCTGCGCCAGGTGTAACCACCCGGCACCGGCATCAAACCTCGCTGAGCCAGCAGCTCGGCCGCCTCGCGACTGACCGCCACCACGCCTTTCATCCGCGCCTGAATGGCTCGATCCTGATCCTGATAAACCGGTTTTTTCTTGTTCGCCAGTTTGAGTTGCGCCTGCATGGCGGCACCCATTCGCTCGGCGGCGGATTCGGCCTTGCCCGTCAATGGCAGCAGACCGTCGATCAGCGCCAGGCGCGTGACCCGCTCGGGTAGCGAGCTTGCCAGCACCACAGAAATGATCGCGCCCAGCGAGTGCCCCAGCAGGGCAAAGCGCTGCCAGCCAAGTTGCTCGGCGACGCGCAGCACGTCGAATGCATAATCAGCCAGTGCATAGGACGAGCCTGCTGGTCGGTGATCAGAATGACCGTGCCCCGCCAGGTCCAGCGCCACCACCCGTAACCCCTCAAGACGTGGTGCGAGCCGGGCGAAACTGTTGGCGTTGTCGAGCCAGCCGTGCAGCGCGATAACCGGCTGACCGTCCTCGGGGCCGTACAGATGAGCCGCCAGCTCGATATGCCCCAGGCTCAGGCGCACTTCCTCCACCGCAAGCGTCATGCACTGGCCCTGGAGGCACTGCGGGCATTCCAGCGTGCAAACAGCGTCTTGAGCAGCAACGCTGTTTCATCCGGTCGTTCAAGTGGAAACATGTGCCCTCCGGGCATGGACAGGTATTCGCCTTCGCGCATGCGTCGGGCAAGGTAACCATGATGAGGCATGATCACCCGGCTGTGTTGGCCACGCACCATGGCCAGCGGCACCTTGAGCTGCCGCGATGGTATCGGGCTGGTGTGAGGAATGCTGCGGTAAATACTGATCTCCGTCGCCGGGTCAAAGCGCAGACGCAGTTGCTCGCCATCCTGCTGCAGGCCGTGTTCAAGGTAAGCGGTCAGGCAGTCGGGATCGAAACGGCGAAACAGGGTCTTGCTGGCAAAGTAGGCGCGGGCTGCATCCAGATCGGCAAATGCCTCGCGACGCCCCAGTGTGCGGCCCGCTGGCGTGATGCGGTCAATGAAACCCAGCCGTTTGGCTGCGCGGATGAACAACTGATCAGCCAGGCCCAGCACCGGCGAATCCAGCATCACCACACCACGATAAAGTTGCGGACAGCGCAGCGCGGCATGCAGGTGCAGAACCCCACCCAGCGAGTGCCCCACACCCCATACCGGGCCGGGCTGCTCACGCAGATGATGGATCAGCTCATCGACCAGGTTCAGCCAGTTGTCATCCACCGGAAAGCGCGGGTCGTGAGCATGCTGATCAAGGTGCGTGACGGCATATTCCGGTGCCAACGCGCAGAACAGCTTTCCATAGGTAGCCGATGGAAAACCGTTGGCGTGAGCGAAGAACACGGGTTGCGACATACCGATACTTCCAGAGGCCGTACGAGTCGCAATTGTGCGCAGCCGCTTCAAGCAACAGCAATGACTGGAACTGCCATCGCAGATGGCACTCCGGCCATCCACAAATCAGGCGCATGAACTCAGCGGGCAGGCGGCTCCTGGCCATGCGGCACAACCGCCACGGTCAGACGCGATATGCAGCTCAGCTTGCCCTCTTCAGTACTGATGCGGATGTCCCATACATGAGTGGTACGGCCGATGTGCACGGGACGCACAACACCGGTTACCCGTCCGGTACGCACACCGCGCAGATGGTTGGCGTTGACCTCTAGCCCGACGCAGAAATACTTGCTCGGGTCGACAATCAGGTAACTGGCCATCGATCCCAGAGACTCGGCAAGCACCACGGATGCACCGCCATGCAGCAGCCCGAAAGGCTGATGGGTACGCTGATCGACCACCATGCTGGCCGTCAGGGAATCATCCGTGAACGATTCGAAGCGAATATCCAGCACCTCGCCAATGGTGTTTTTCTGAGCCGCCATAAGGGCTTCGATATCAGGAGCCTGACGCCATACACTCATGTTAAATCCTTTTTCAAAGAGAGCCGCGTTCGCGGTGATTCATTGCTCGAACAGACCGTTTCAAACGTGTCGAACGCTGTTGAGCTGCATTGCGCCAGCCAACACGAACTCGCCTTCCAGCTCGGCCAGACTGGCGGTACTCATGGGCTCGGCCTGTTGCGGACTGCCGTGCGCCAGTACGCCGATCAATTCGCCCACCAGGGGTTGATGACTGACCAGCAGCACTTCACCGACGCCCAGCTTGTCCAACTGGAGCAACACCTCACGCGGGCTGCTGTCCGGCGTCAGCCAGGGCACCGTCACCACCGGATCATTGAACCCCAGCGACTGGCGTACCAACTCGGCAGTCTGCTGTGCACGAACATAGGGGCTGGCGATGATCCGTCGCACCGCCTTGTCAGTCAGGTGTACTGCACTTTTGAGCACCTCCTCACGCCCGTGTGCGGTCAGCTCGCGTTCGGCATCACTGCGCGCCCGCGACTGCGCTTCGCCATGACGCAATACCCAGACCTTCACAGTTTTGGCTCTTCGTTACGCACCGGATGCGGCGCTGGCGGAACATGATGAGCCGCCTCGCCTTCAGCAGCGCGCGGCGCTGGCCAGTCGGCGAAGGGCCAGGGCTTGTGGTCGCTGTGAAACGTCCCGAAACGACCAATCTGGGCCAGGTACTGGCTGATACTGTCGCCGAAACTCATCAGGCCGCCATTCGGCGCGCCATAAATAAGGCGATAAACCAATTGCACCAGCACTACGCCCGCCAGAATGATCTGCGCAACGTGCCATACACCCAGAAACAGCAGCATCCACAGAATGCGCAGCAGGATCGATTCGTTATGCTGGATTTTCGACTCGTTCAAGACATTCTCCCTGATCAGAATGAGGTCAATTAAAGCCGGTAATTGAAATGAAATCGACATCCGTCTTGGGCTCGGCACGCATCAACGCCTCAATGACCTGACTGAGCGTACGGCCTTCAAAAAGAATCGCGTGCAGCCCGGCGACCAACGGCATATAGACCTGCACCTCCTGCGCTTTGACCTTGAGCACCTTGAGCGTGTTCACGCCCTCGGCTACTTCGCCCAGACGAGTAACCGCCTCCTCCAGCGTCAGCCCCTGGCCCAGCGCAAAACCGACCTGATAATTGCGACTTTTGGGAGAGGAGCAAGTGACGATCAGATCGCCCACCCCGGCCAGACCGAGAAAGGTCATCGGGTTGGCACCCTGACTGACCGCAAAACGGGTCATTTCCGCCAGCGCCCGGGTGATCAGCATGCTCTTGGTGTTTTCGCCCATCTCCAGCGCTACGGCCATGCCGGCGATAATTGCGTAGACGTTCTTCAATGCCCCGCCCAGTTCTACACCAAACCGGTCGTTGCTGGCGTAGACCCGAAACGTACGACCGTGCAGCGCGGCCTGGACCTGCTGACACAGCGCCTCGTCTTCGCTGGCAACCACGGTGGCGGTCAACGCATGCTCGGCGATCTCCCGGGCCAGGTTGGGTCCGGACAATACGCCGATACGCGCCTGGGGAACGATCTCTTCGAGGATCTGGCTCATCAATTTGAAGCTCTGCGCTTCAATACCCTTGGTCAGACTGACCAGCATCTTGCCGTTCAGGCGCTCGACATGGGGCGAGAGTACCGAGCGCAGGGCGCTTGAGGGCAGAGCGACGAAAATCAGCTCGCAGGCTTCAAGCGCGGCGGTGATGTCGGTAACCGGCTCGACTTCAGGCCGGACCTTGATGCCCTTGAGATAACGGGGGTTCTCCCGGTTGACGCGAATCGCCTGCGCCTGCTCCGGATCACGCATCCACTGGAGAACCTGATGGCCGTTCTCGGCCAGCAGATTTGCAATGGCAGTACCGAAGCTGCCACCACCAAGAACCGCGACTGGTTGCTGTGTGGTCATAAAACTATCCATCCAGAGCCATTCAAGTGGCGATGCCCGCATTATACGGAGCGCTGCGGTATCGGCCAGCAACAAAGCTGATCTGTCGCACATGCAGGGACTGCCTGCGACAACAAGTTCGCTGGAAACGTGCGCTATCTCGGTTAACATGCGTGCACAGCATGAATTATCGCGACACCCGGCACTGCGCTGCACAGCCGGACCGGGTCGCGACCACCGGGCGAACAGGCATGGACGCATCAATCGAGTCACTAGCGCAAAGCATTGCGCGCAAGGCACGCAGCCGATGAAATTTCGGCACTGGGATATCAATACCCGCACTCAGATCATCAGCCTGGGCCCTGCCCTGTTGCTGACGGCTCTGCTGATCAGTTTTTTCACCTTCGTGCGTATTCAGGACTTGCGTCAGGAGCTCAATCACACCGGGCAGCTCATCGCCAATCAATTGGCTATGGCCGTCGAACCGGGTGTGGCGACAGGCGATATCGACGGGTTGAAGGCGTTGATGCGCGCCACCCTGTCCATGCCCAGCGTTCGCTATGTAGAGATTCAGGACAGCTCCAATACGGCCATGATCTATATAGATCAGCCCCGCGAAAACGAGCAGTTGGCACGGCAGATGGAAATATTCCAGGCTTCTGTCTACCCACAGCGCGCAAAGGCTAACAGTCACCCCGCCACGTCGCCCAAAGGCAATCGCCAGGCACCTGAAAATACGTCGCAGAGCTATCTGGGACGAGTATTGGTCGGGATGTCCAATGAAGCCTTCAGTCGACGGCAACAGGAAATATTGCTCAAGGCCGGTGTTCTGGCGCTGGGCGCGTTGCTGTTCGCTTTTTTGCTGGCCCGCGGCCTGGCCTTGAGCCTGTCCAGACCTGTCAAGGAAATGGGCGAAGCCCTCAAGGCCATTCAGCAGGGCGACTACCATGTGCCCCTGCCGGTCAGCGACGATGCCGAGTTAGGCGCACTGGCGCGGCACATCAACAATCTGGCAGAGAACCTGCACCGCACCAGCCTTGAACAGCAGCGCTCGGTGGCGCAGTTGATCCAGACACGTGAGGAAGCCGAGCAGGCCAACCGTGCCAAGTCAGATTTCCTGGCAATGATGAGTCACGAGTTGCGCACCCCCATGAACGGCGTGCTGGGCATGCTGCAACTGATGGAAACCACGCGCATGACCGCTGAGCAAAGCGAGTATGCGACGCTGGCGACCGAGTCAACCGAGCATCTGCTACGGGTCATCAACGACATTCTCGATTTTTCCCGCATTGAACGCGATGCCCTGCAAATGGAAGGCATAGCGTTCAATCTGGCCGAACTGGTCAGTGCCTCGACCCATGCGTTCAACCACAGCGCACTGCAACGCAAGCTGCTACTGGAACTGCACATTCAGCCTGGGCTGGAAACAGTGACCGTCACAGGCGACCCGACCCGGATCAGGCAGATCCTGGTGAATCTGATCGGCAACGCACTTAAATTTACCGAGCAAGGCAAGGTCAGCGTTGTCGCCCAATGGGCGATGCTCGACAACGACCAGCTGCACTTTACCTGTGCCGTGCATGACAGCGGCATTGGTATCGACGCTGAGCGACTGGAGTCGATGTTCGATGCGTTCAAGCAGGCCGACAGCTCGATTTCCAGGCGCTATGGCGGCACAGGGTTGGGACTGCCGATTGCCCGTACCCTTGCCGAACGCATGGGCGGCACGTTGCGTGCCGAGAGCCAGGAGGGTTCGGGTTCTGTGTTCACGCTGCAGATTCCCCTGCCCGTTTCACGCGATGTTTCGGTGGATATCGCCAAGCCGCTGTCGGTACTCGATGCACATGGCAAGGAGCGCAGCATATTGCTGGTCGAGGACAACCCGGTGAACCGCACCGTGGTGCAGGCCATGTTGCGTAATCTGGGTTGCGAAGTCGACGTGGCGGTGGATGGCGCCGAAGCGGTGATGAAGGCAAGCGCGGGAAACCACGCACTGATCCTCATGGATTGCCGACTGCCGGTTATGGACGGCTATGAAGCCACACGTAGAATCAGGCAACTTTCCGGCCTGGAACGAATCCCAATCATTGCCCTGACTGCCAATGCACTGCAGGGTGATCGGGACGCGTGTTTACAGGCAGGTATGGATGATTACCTGGCGAAACCTTTCAAACACGCTGATTTACAGCAGGTTTTACACCGTTGGCTGCCCTTTGACGCACCTGTGACTGGCGATAAATGTTAAATTGCGGCAGTCTTGGCACGCAAATCAGCCAGCAAAATCGGCTGAATGACAAAATTCAGTGAACAGGTGTACCTTGATTTCACCTGAGCTGTGACTTTCATTACAACGCAACAGTCTATGAGTAGGCTGCCGGACAGGGTCCTGGCGAATTGGTACGACAGGACCAGCGTTCTAGCCAGTGACGCCACAACCTGCCGCACGAGATTATTGAGGAGCTCGCATGACCAAACAACACGCCTTTACCCGGGAAGACCTGCTGCGCTGCAGTCGTGGCGAGCTGTTCGGCCCAGGTAATGCGCAACTGCCCGCCCCCAACATGCTGATGGTTGATCGCATCACACACATCAGCGACGAAGGTGGCAAGTTCAGCAAGGGTGAATTGGTCGCCGAACTGGATATCAACCCGGACCTGTGGTTTTTTGCCTGCCACTTTGAAGGTGATCCGGTGATGCCAGGATGCCTGGGCCTTGACGCCATGTGGCAACTGGTTGGTTTCTATCTTGGCTGGCAGGGTAACCCCGGCCGTGGCCGCGCCCTGGGTTCGGGCGAGGTGAAGTTTTTCGGCCAGGTGCTGCCTACCGCCAAAAAAGTCACCTACAACATTCATATCAAGCGCGTCCTGAAAGGCAAACTGAACCTGGCCATTGCCGACGGCTCAGTGAGTGTCGACGGTCGTGAAATCTATACCGCCGAAGGCCTTCGGGTCGGCGTGTTTACTTCCACTGAAAATTTCTAAGGGTACTCGCATGCGCCGCGTCGTTATCACTGGTCTGGGTATTGTTTCCTGCTTGGGCAATGACAAAGACACCGTCACCGCTAACCTGCGTGCTAACCGCCCTGGCATCCGCTTCAACCCGGAATATGCCGAAATGGGTCTGCGCAGCCAGGTTTCCGGCTCCATCGACCTGAATCTGGAAGAGCTGATCGATCGCAAGATCTTTCGCTTCGTCGGTCATGCGGCAGCTTATGCCTACCTGGCGATGAAAGACGCAATCACCGATTCGGGTCTTACCGAGGAACAGGTTTCCAACGTGCGTACCGGCCTGATCGCTGGCAGCGGCGGCGCATCGACCCTGAACCAGATGGAAGCGCTGGATACCCTGCGCGAAAAAGGCGTCAAGCGCGTCGGTCCTTACCGTGTCACGCGGACCATGGGCAGCACCGTTTCGGCCTGCCTCGCCACGCCGTTCAAGATCAAGGGCGTGAACTACTCAATTTCGTCCGCCTGTGCCACCAGCGCTCACTGCATCGGCAACGCTGTCGAGCAGATCCAGCTGGGCAAACAGGACATCGTCTTTGCCGGTGGCGGCGAAGAAGAGCACTGGAGCCAGTCGTTCCTGTTCGACGCAATGGGCGCACTGTCCACTCAGTACAACGAGACGCCGGAAAAAGCCTCCCGTGCCTACGACGCCAAGCGTGACGGTTTCGTCATTGCCGGTGGCGGCGGCATGGTTGTCGTCGAAGAGCTGGAACACGCTCTGGCACGCGGCGCGAAAATCTATGCTGAAATCGTCGGCTACGGTGCTACATCCGACGGCTACGACATGGTTGCGCCAAGCGGTGAAGGTGCAATTCGCTGCATGCAGATGGCCCTGGGTGATATCAACTCCGGCGACATTGACTACATCAACACCCACGGCACCTCGACCCCGGTCGGCGACGCCAAGGAAATGGAAGGCGTGCGCGAAGTATTCGGCGCCAACGCTCCGGCGATCAGCTCCACCAAGAGCCTGTCGGGCCACTCGCTGGGTGCCGCCGGTGTTCACGAAGCGATCTATTGCCTGCTGATGATGGAAAACAACTTCATAGCAGGTTCGGCTAACATCGACGAGCTGGACCCGGTGGTTGCCGACATGCCTATCCTGCTCAAGACCCAGGAAGATGCGAAGATCGACCTGGTCATGAGCAACAGCTTCGGCTTCGGTGGCACCAACGCTACGCTGGTGTTGAAGCGCTGGGCGGGCAAGTAATACTGCTTTTGCGACAAACAAAAAGGCGCCTTTCGAGGCGCCTTTTTTGTGAACAGGCCAAAGTGGCTGTTGTTCTCCGGTGTACCTGCAGGAACGATGGATCTTCAGAACACCTATCGTTTCTCACGCTCCAGTGCGGGAATGCAGTTCACGACGCTCTGCGTCGCAAGAGGACGCAGAGCGTCCAGACCGGCATGCCCACGCGGAGCATGGGCACGAGGATGCTCTGCGGTGTGCCTGCAGGAACGATGGATCTTCAGAACACCGCTCGTTCCTCACGCTCCAGCGTGGGAATGCAGTTCACGACGCTCTGCGTCGCAAGAGGACGCAGAGCGTCCAGACCGGCATGCCCACGCGGAGCATGGGCACGATGATGCTCTGCGGTGTGCCTGCAGGAACGATGGATCTTCAGAACACCTATCGTTTCTCACGCTCCAGTGCGGGAATGCAGTTCACGACGCTCTGCGTCGCAAGAGGACGCAGAGCCTCCAGACCGGCATGCCCACGCGGAGCATGGGCACGATAGTGTTCTTCGGTACATCTGCAGGAACGATAAATCTTCAGAACACCGCTCGTTCCTCACGCTCTGCGTGGGAATGCAGTTCACGACGCTCTGCGTCGCAAGAGGACGCAGAGCGTCCAGACCGGCATGCCCACGCGGAGCATGGGCACGATAGTATTCTTCGGTACATCTGCAGGAACGATAAATCTTCAGAACACCGCTCGTTCCTCACGCTCTGCGTGGGAATACAGTTCACGACGCTCTGCGTCGCAATAGGACGCAGAGCGTTCAGACCGGCATGCCCATGCGGAGCATGGGCACGATGATGCTCTGCGGTGTGCCTGCAGGAACGATAAATCTTCAGAACACCGCTCGTTCCTCACGCACTGCGTGGGAATGCAGTTTACGACGCTCTGCGTCGCAAGAGGACGCAGAGCGTCCAGACCGGCATGCCCACGCGGAGCATGGGCACGATGATGCTCTGCGGTGTGCCTGCAGGAACAATGGATCTTCAGAACACCGCTCGTTCCTCACGCTCCAGCGTGTGAATGCAGTTCACGACGCTCTGCGTCGCAAGAGGACGCAGAGCGTCCAGACCGGCATGCCCACGCGGAGCATGGGCACGATAGTGTTCTCCGGTGTGCCTGCAGGAACGATGGATCTTCAGAACACCGCTCGTTCCTCACGCTCTGCGTGGGCACGATAGTGTTCTCCGGCACGCCCTAGGCGCGATAGGTATCCATTCAGCCGAACACTTCTTTCAGCAAATCATGCATCGACTTGAACGCACGGCTCGACACTTTGGCGTCGTACATCATCATGCCGGGAACATTGGCGTGCGGGTCGGTGAAGGAATGGAATGCCCCACCGTAACTGTGCAGCTGCCAATCCACACCAGCGGCGTTCATTTCCTCTTCAAAAGCAGGCAACTGCTCTTTCGGCACCAGCGGGTCCGACGCGCCGTGGAGAACCAGCACCGAGCCCTTGATGTTCTTCGCATCAGCCGGGTTGGGCGTGTCCAGGGTGCCGTGGAACGAAATGGCGGCCTTCAGCTCTGCCCCGGTACGCGCAAGCTCCAGCGAGCAGCAGCCACCAAAGCAGAAACCGAATGTTGCGATCTTGCTTGAGTCCAGAGACACATCCGCCTGGCTCAACAACTGGTCGAGGCCTGCCTGCATACGCTTACGCAAAAGACCGCGATCATTCTTGAGCGGCGTCATGGCAGCGCCCGCCTCGTCATTGTTACTCGGGCGAATCTGCTGACCGTAAAGGTCAGCCAGCAGCACCACATAGCCCTTCGCAGCGACCGCTTTGGCGATATCTTCAGCGCCCTGGCTGACACCCATCCAGTTAGGCGCCATCAGCAGCCCTGGCTGTGCAGCGCTAGCTTTCGGGTCGTACGCAAGACGGCTTTCATAAGTCTGGCCATCGATCTGATAGACCACAGAACGAATTTCAATGTTGCTGCTCATTACTGACTCCTGATCGTTAGGGAGATGAAAAACGTGTCGCGGGAACTGAAACAAAAAACCCGCCGAGGCGGGTTTCTTGTCAACCGGCTATCAAACCGACAGTTCTACCAACAGCTTGTTCAGACGACGCACATACGCGGCTGGATCCTTGAGGCTGTCACCGGCGGCCAGCGCCGCCTGATCGAACAGGATGTGCGACAGATCGCCGAAGCGTTCTTCGCTCTGCTCTGCATCAAGCTTGCCGATCAGCGGGTGGGCCGGGTTGAATTCGAAGATTGGCTTGGAGTCCGGAACCTTCTGACCGCTGGCTTCCAGAATCTGACGCATCTGCAGCCCCATGTCCTGCTCGCCAATGGCCAGAATCGCAGGTGAATCGGTCAGACGATGGGAAACCCGCACTTCGCTTACAGACTCACCGAGCGCCGCTTTCAGGCGCTCGATCAGGCCCTCTTTGTCCTTGGCGATCTCTTCCTGAGCCTTCTTGTCCTCTTCGGAGTCAAGACTGCCCAGATCAAGGTCGCCACGCGCCACATCCACAAAGCCCTTGCCGTCGAAATCGCTCAGGTAGCTCATCAGCCACTCGTCGATACGGTCGGTCAGCAGCAGCACTTCGATGCCTTTCTTGCGGAAGACTTCAAGGTGCGGGCTGTTCTTGACCTGCGCGTAGGATTCGCCAGTGAGGTAGTAAATCTTGTCCTGACCTTCCTTGGCACGCGCCAGGTAATCGGCCAGAGAAACACTTTGCTCGCCGCTGTCGTCGGAGGTCGATGCAAAGCGCAGCAAGCCGGCGATCTTTTCCTTGTTGGCGAAGTCTTCCGCCGGACCTTCCTTGAGCACCTGACCGAAGTTTTTCCAGAAGCCCTTGTACTGCTCGGGCTCGTTCTTCGCCAGTTTCTCGAGCATGTCCAGCACGCGCTTGGTCAGCGCCGACTTCATCGAGTCGATGATCGGGTCTTTCTGCAGGATTTCGCGGGAGACGTTCAGCGACAGGTCATTGGAGTCGACCACACCCTTGATGAAGCGCATGTACAGCGGCAGGAACGACTCGGCCTGATCCATGACGAAGACGCGCTGCACATAGAGCTTCAGGCCGCGCGGTGCTTCACGCTGATACAAATCAAACGGAGCACGCGCAGGCACGTACAGCAGCGACGTGTACTCCAGCTTGCCTTCGACCTTGTTATGGCTCCAGCTCAGCGGGTTCTCGTAGTCGTGCGCGACGTGCTTGTAGAACTCCTGATATTCCTCATCCTTCACCTCGGTGCGAGAACGGGTCCAGAGGGCGCTGGCGCGGTTGACGGTTTCCCACTCCGGTGCCGGTGCCTCCTCGCCCTCGGCTGCCGGAGCCTGCTCTTTGGGCAGCTCGATCGGCAAAGCAATGTGGTCGGAGTACTTCTTGATGATGTTACGCAGGCGGTAGCCGTCAGCGAATTCCTCTTCACCGCTTTTCAGGTGCAGAACGATACGCGTACCGCGCTCGGCCTTGTCGACGTTTGCAACTTCAAACTCGCCCTCACCTTTGGAGGACCAGTGCACACCTTCACTGGACGGCGAACCGGCACGACGGCTGAACACCTCGACCTGATCGGCAACGATGAATGCCGAGTAGAAACCCACGCCGAACTGACCGATCAGGTGCGAGTCCTTCTTCTGGTCGCCCGACAGGTTTTTCATGAAGTCAGCGGTGCCGGACTTGGCGATGGTCCCCAGATGGGTGATCACATCTTCACGGCTCATACCGATGCCGTTGTCTTCAAGGGTAACGGTCTTCGCGTCCTTGTCGAAGCTCACGCGAATCTTCAGCTCGGCGCCGCCTTCCAGCAGCTCCGGCTTGGACAACGCTTCAAAACGCAATTTGTCGACCGCGTCAGACGCGTTCGAGATCAATTCGCGAAGGAAAATTTCCTTGTTGGAATACAGCGAATGGATCATGAGGTGCAGCAGTTGCTTTACCTCGGTCTGGAAGCCCAGGGTTTCCTTTTGAGTTTCCACACTCATAATCATCAAACTCCGATCTGGATGGTATAAGCCGTCACGGTCAGGCAGCAGCCTGTGTGACAGCGGGTAGTCATCAAGGTGGGGGCTGGGTCGGGGATTTCAAGAGCCAATGATGCGCGGAACGCGTTTCATGCGCCGGATAACACACGCATTGCGTTGGTGGGGGCTGGCCAGAACTGTCCGCAATCGGTACAGCGCCATCGGCCTGTAACGACCGCGAAACAACGGCTTTCAATATTGTCATCACGGGTGGAACTTAACTCACGAGCGCAGGCTCTTAGCCTCGTGAACACTCAATAAGGAGAAACACCCCATGCGTAAATCTTTAGCCTATGCCTTGATGCTTTCTGCCACCCTGGGCCTTGCCGCCTGTGACAAAAAGTCCGAAAACACTCAGCAAGATGCCAACAAGGCAGCTCAGCAGTCCCAGGAGTCGATGGAAAAGGCTCAGGAAAAAGTGAATGACGCGGCCAAGGAAAGCCAGGAAGCCGCTCAGAAGAACGCTGAAGCCGCTCAGCAGCGTACCAATGAGAACGCCAACAAAGCGCCAGAAGCAGCGCCAGCCACCAAGTAAGGCTGAAACGCTTACAGAACTAAAAAAGCCCGCTCAAAGCGGGCTTTTTCATTTAACTTGTCTTACCTGACACCTGACGTCAGTTCGACATTGCATCGTGTACCGACTTCAAGCCAGCGCCTCGCTGCGCTTGCCCATGAGCCTGTCAACGGCCACAGCGCCCGCCAGCGTGACTACCGAGGGCACCAGCCACGCCAGGCCTTGATCACTCAGCGGCAGACTGGTCAGAACACCCGGCAGATAGTCAGTAAAACCGGCACCCTTCAGCGCATCGATCAGGCCAAAGATGAGTGATACCAGCATCACCGGTGCAACAACCCGTCCCTGGCTCTGCCAGAGGCCTTTGCAGAAGCTCAGCGCCACCAGCACGATGCACGGTGGATAGATGGCGGTGAGCACCGGAATCGAAAACTGGATCAGCTTGGTCAGCCCCAGGTTGGATACCAGCAGCGAGAACACCGCCAGGATGATCACCAACGTCCGGTAGGACAGCGGCAGCACCTTGGCAAAGTACTCAGCACAGGCACAGGTCAGGCCTACCGCTGTCACCAGACACGCCAATGAAATCAGCACGGCGAGAAAACCGCTGCCCAATGAACCGAAGGTGTGCTGCACGTAGGCATGCAGAACCGCCGCGCCGTTGCTTGCGCCTGCCGCGACCGCATGGCTGCCGGAACCCAGGCGAAACAGGCTGACATACACCAGCGCCAGCCCGACACCGGCAATGAGCCCGGCAATGATCGCGTAGCGCGTGATCAGACGCGGTGACTCGACACCACGAGAGCGGATGGCATTGACGATGACAATCCCGAAGACCAGCGCCCCAAGGGTGTCCATGGTCAGATAACCATTGATGAAACCCTGGGAAAACGGCGCAGCGGCATAGGCGGGCTCAGCCTCGCCTATTCCGCCTGCGGGTAATGCGAATGCCGCGATCCCCAACACTGCCAGGGCGATAATCTTGAGCGGTGCCAGAAAGCGCCCGACCGTGTCGAGCAAGCGCCCCGGGTACAGCGAAACCCAGAACACCACCAGAAAATACACCAGGCTGTAGAGGAACAACGCGACTGGAGTGTCACCGGTCAGAGGTGCCAGGCCGACTTCAAACGAGACCGTCGCGGTACGCGGGGTCGCAAACAACGGGCCGACCGCCAGATAGCAGACTGCGGCGAGCGCCCCGCCGGCAATCTTGCCGATCGGGCTGCTCAGGGCATCCATTGCTCCCCCTACCCTGGCCAGAGCAATCACCGTAACGACCGGCAGCCCGACCGCCGTGACCAGAAAGCCCAGCGCCGCCATCCAGACATGTGGCCCGGCCTGCAGGCCGACAATAGGTGGGAAGATGATATTGCCAGCCCCGACAAACAGGGCAAATGTCATAAAACCGAGTGCCAGGATGTCCTGGCCTTTCAACACTTTCATTACGAGGGACCACACGGAATCGAAATAAGGGATGGGACGTCACCCATGAATGGGGCAGACGCAGCCCGTCGGCGTAAGACGTGGCAGTACCTTGCGAAACGCCCCTCGTGAGGGCAACGCAAAAACGGCGGACAGGGTAGCCAACTTCGACCGAAAATGCACTGTCTCAGGGCGCGACAGCCGACGACGCACCGTTTGTTGGCGGATGGAAAGCCCCAGACAGTTGGAAATGCCGGCAATGAGAGGTCCAGGTGAACCAGACCGGGTAAGGCGAACCTTTTCAGGCGCCCAAACAAAAGCCACCCGAAGGTGGCTTTTGTCGATTGCTCGAATCAGGCAAGCGAGCTTACCTGATCAGCAAACAGTGAAGCTTACTTGGTTGGCCAGCCAGTCAGCTCGGCTAGGGCCTTGCCGATGTCTGCCAGGGAGCGCACGGTTTTTACACCAGCGTCCTGCAGTGCAGCGAATTTCTCGTCTGCAGTACCTTTACCACCCGAGATGATTGCACCGGCATGGCCCATGCGCTTGCCCGGAGGAGCAGTCACACCAGCGATGTAGGAAACAACCGGCTTGGTCACGTGCGCCTTGATGTAGGCAGCGGCTTCTTCTTCAGCCGAACCGCCGATCTCGCCGATCATGACGATCGCCTCGGTCTTCGGGTCTTCCTGGAACAGCTTCAGGATATCGATGAAGTTCGAACCAGGGATCGGGTCACCACCGATACCTACACAGGTGGACTGACCGAAACCGGCGTCAGTGGTCTGCTTCACAGCTTCGTAGGTCAGGGTGCCGGAACGCGACACGATGCCTACTTTGCCTGGCAAGTGAATGTGACCTGGCATGATGCCGATCTTGCACTCGCCCGGAGTGATGACGCCTGGGCAGTTAGGGCCGATCAGGACCACACCCAGCTCGTCGCACTTGACCTTGGCTTCCAGCATGTCGATGGTCGGGATGCCTTCGGTGATGCAGACGATCAGCTTGATGCCGCCGAACGCTGCTTCAAGGATGGAATCCTTGCAGAAAGGAGCCGGAACGTAGATGACGCTGGCAGTAGCGCCAGTGGTGTCTACGGCTTCTTTCACAGTGTTGAACACTGGCAGGTTCAGGTGCGTGGTGCCGCCCTTGCCCGGAGTCACGCCGCCAACCATTTTGGTGCCGTAGGCAATGGCTTGCTCGGAGTGGAAGGTACCTTGCGAACCAGTGAAACCCTGGCAGATAACCTTGGTGTCTTTATTGATCAGGACGCTCATTACTTGCCCTCCGCGGCTTTGACAACTTGTTGAGCAGCGTCGGTCAGGCTGGTCGCAGCGATGATGTTCAAACCGCTTTCTGCCAGTACTTTAGCGCCCAGTTCAGCGTTGTTACCTTCAAGGCGAACAACAACCGGGATTTTCACGCCGACTTCTTTCACTGCACCGATGATGCCTTCGGCAATCATGTCGCAACGAACGATGCCGCCGAAGATGTTGACCAGTACTGCAGCGACGTTAGCGTCGGACAGGATGATCTTGAACGCTTCGGTAACGCGCTCCTTGGTGGCACCGCCGCCAACGTCAAGGAAGTTTGCAGGCTTGCCGCCATGCAGGTTGACGATGTCCATGGTACCCATGGCCAGGCCAGCACCGTTGACCATGCAACCGATGTTGCCTTCCAGCGCAACGTAGTTCAGTTCGAACTTGGCGGCGTGAGCTTCGCGAGGATCGTCCTGCGAAGGATCGTGGAAGCCCTTCAGCTTTGGCTGACGGTACATGGCGTTGGCGTCGATGTTGATCTTGGCGTCCAGGCAGTGCAGATCGCCGTCAGCCTTGATCACCAGCGGGTTCACTTCCAGCAGGGCCAGGTCGTGGTCCTGGAACAGCTTGGCCAGACCGGTGAAGATCTTGGCGAACTGAGTGACCTGCTTGCCTTCCAGACCCAGCTGGAATGCCAGATCGCGACCCTGGAACGGCTGAGCGCCGACCAGTGGGTCAATCGTGGCCTTGAGAATCTTTTCAGGAGTGTCGTGAGCGATCTTCTCGATGTCCACGCCACCTTCGGTGGAAGCCATGAACACGATACGACGGCTGGAACGATCGACCACAGCGCCCAGATACAGCTCTTTGGCGATGTCGGTGCACGATTCGACCAGGATCTTGGTCACTGGCTGACCATTGGCGTCAGTCTGGTAAGTCACCAGGCGCTTGCCCAACCACTGTTGGGCGAACGCTGCAGCGTCTTCCTTGCTGCGAACCAGCTTTACGCCGCCCGCTTTACCGCGACCACCTGCGTGAACCTGGGCTTTGACGACCCACTCGGTTCCGCCGATCTTGTCGCAGGCTTCTGCTGCTGCTTCCGGGGTGTCTACCGCGTAACCCTTGGATACTGGCAGGCCGTACTCAGCGAACAGCTGCTTACCCTGATACTCGTGAAGATTCATGCTTATTACCGTCTTCGTTTAGGTACTGCGCATTCGGTGCTGCACGTCAGCGTGCCGCACCACCTGTGACCGCTACTCCGGGTGGACTCCGCAAGTGCCGTGGGACACTCGTGAAGCCGCCTGAGAGGTCGAGTCCGGCGCAGATTCCGCGGTAAGCCCTGCTTGCAAGGCCAACGACGGGCACTGCGCCGTGGTTTCTCTTGTTGTCTTAGCGTTTCTTGCGATTCTGGATATGGATGGCGCCGCCATTCACAGCCAGTGCAGCTTCATGCAGCGCTTCGGACAGGGTCGGGTGCGAGAAGACCATCATGCCGATGTCTTCTGCGCTGCTACCGAATTCCATCGCGATTGCGCCCTGCTGTACCAGCTCGGCAGCGCTTGGACCAATAACGTGAACACCCAGTACGCGGTCAGTCTTGGCATCGGCAATGATCTTGACGAAGCCGCCGGTGTCGTTGGCTGCCATGGCACGGCCGCTGGCCGCGAACGGGAACGTACCGACATTGACTTCAACGCCTTCGGCCTTGAGCGTCTGCTCGGTCTTGCCGACCCAGGCGATTTCCGGGTGGGTATAGATAACCGACGGGATCAGGTTGTAGTTCATCTGAGCCTTGTGGCCCTTGATGCGCTCGACAACCATGATGCCTTCTTCCGACGCCTTGTGTGCCAGCATCAAGCCACGCACCACGTCACCGATGGCGTATACGCCAGGAACGCTGGTGGTGCAGTAGTCATCAACGTAGATGAAACCGCGCTCGTCCAGATCAACGCCGCTGTCCGATGCCAGCAGGTCAGTGGTCACGGGACGACGGCCAACGGCAACAATCAGACGATCAAAGGTAATCGACTGCTCGCCAGCGGCGTCGGTGTAGCTGACCACCACTTCTTCGCCTTCGACCTTGGAACCGGTCACGCGAGCACCCAGCTTGATGTCCAGACCTTGCTTGGTAAAGGTTTTCAGCGCTTCCTTGGAAACTGCTTCGTCGGCCGCCGGAATGAACTTGTCCAGTGCTTCCAGAACAGTGACCTTGGCGCCAAGGCGAGCCCATACAGAACCCAGCTCCAGACCGATCACGCCAGCGCCGATGACGCCCAGACGCTGTGGAACCTGTTGGAATTCCAGAGCACCGGTCGAGTCGACGATGACTTTCTGATCAACCGGAGCTGGCGGAATGTCGATAGGACGCGAGCCCGAAGCCAGAATCACATGGTCCGCTTCGATGATTTCAACGGTGCCGTCGGCAGCCGTCAGCTCGACCTTCTTGCCAGCCAGCAGTTTGCCGTGGCCTTGCAGAGTGGTCACGCCATTGGCTTTGAACAGGCTGGCAACGCCGCCGGTCAGGCCTTTGACGATAGTCGACTTGCGACCGATCATGGCCGGCACATCGATATTCACTTCAGATGTCGAGATGCCGTGCACGCTGAAGCCGTTCTTGGCTTCATAGAACTTCCAGGAGCTGTCGAGCAGCGCCTTGGAAGGAATGCAACCAACGTTGAGGCAGGTACCACCGAGGGCCAGTTTGCCCTCCTTGTCCTGGTACTTCTCGATGCAGGCAGTCTTGAGACCAAGTTGCGCAGCCTTGATGGCGGCAACATAACCGCCAGGGCCTGCGCCAATCACTACCACGTCGAATTTCTGGGACATAACAAAGAGTTCCTCTTTAGCTGCGAGCTTTTAGCTGCAAGCTGCAAGTCGATCCGCGATCAGGCAAAAACGACTTGCGACCTATTAATCAGGTGAAACACACCAGCCCCGGCTGCACGCTTTTTCACTTCTGACTTGAAGCTCGAAGCGTGCAACCCAGGACTGCCTCATCAGATATCCAGCAACAGACGAGCCGGATCTTCCAGCAGGTTCTTGATGGTCACGAGGAAGGTTACCGCTTCCTTGCCGTCAATCAAACGGTGATCGTACGACAGTGCCAGATACATCATCGGACGAATCACTACCTGACCGTTGACTGCCATCGGGCGCTGAAGAATGTTGTGCATGCCCAGAATTGCAGCCTGTGGCGGGTTGACGATCGGCGTCGACATCATCGAACCGAAAGTACCACCATTAGTGATCGTGAAGGTGCCGCCGGTCATCTCGTCGATGGACAGTTTGCCATCACGGGCTTTCTTGCCGAAGGTGGCGATGCCGCCTTCGATTTCAGCCAGGCTCATGTGCTCGGCGTTACGCAGAACCGGTACAACCAGACCACGGTCGCTGGACACTGCAACACCGACGTCGGCGTAGCCGTGGTAGACGATGTCGGAGCCGTCGATCGACGCGTTGACAGCCGGGAAGCGCTTCAGCGCCTCGGTAGCAGCCTTGACGAAGAACGACATGAAGCCCAGACGTACGCCGTTGTGCGACTTCTCGAAGAGGTCCTTGTACTTCGAACGCAGTGCCATGACTTCGGTCATGTCGACTTCGTTGAACGTGGTCAGCATGGCCATGTTCGACTGGGCTTCGACCAGACGCTTGGCAACGGTTGCACGTACACGGGTCATCGGCACGCGCTTCTCGGTACGGTCGCCAGCAGCGACAACCGGTGCGGCAGCGGCAGCAGGTTTGGCGGCAGGAGCAGCGGCTGGAGCGGATTTCTTCGCTTCAACGGCAGCGACCACGTCTTCCTTGGTGATACGGCCGTCTTTACCGGTGCCCTTGACGCTCGCCAGGTTGATGCCGTTTTCCTCAGCGAGTTGACGCGCAGCAGGCGCGGCAATCGGGTCTTCTTCGCCAGCGGCAGCCGGTGCAGCGGCAGGTGCCGAGGCAGGCGCAGCAGCAGGTGCTGGAGCAGCAGATGCCGTGGCACCATCATTCAAAGTGCCAAGCACTTCGTTGGAGAGGACGATAGCGCCCTCTTCCTTGGTGATCGAGCCCATCACGCCGTCAGCTTCGGCCAATACTTCCAGGACAACCTTGTCAGTCTCGATGTCGACCAGCATCTCGTCCCGTTTTACCGCATCACCCTCTTTTTTGTACCACTTGGAAATGGTGCCATCGGCAACGGATTCCGGGAAAGAGGGGGCTTTGATCTCGATAGCCATTATCTGTAATTCCTTAATTCGGTTTCTAATGCTCGAAGGCGTTAAACAGTGAAGGCATCTTGCAACAGTTTTTCCTGCTGCTCGGCGTGCATCGAAGCGTAACCACAGGCTGGAGCGGCAGAGGCGTCACGACCGGCGTACTCGAGAACGAGTTCACGTTTGTGGTTGCCCATGCTGCGGCGCAGATGGTGCTGACTGCTGTACCAGGCACCCTGGTTCATCGGTTCTTCCTGACACCAGACCACATGCTGCAGGTTGGTGTACGGCGCGATGGTTTCCATCAGGTCGTCTTCAGGGAACGGGTACAGCTGCTCGAGACGAACGATGGCGATGTCTTCACGCCCTTCGGCACGGCGTTTTTCCAGCAGGTCGTAGTAAACCTTGCCGCTGCACAGCACCAGACGCGTGACCTTGGCCGGATCGAGGGTATCGATTTCCGGAATGACGGTCTGGAACGAGCCTTCGGCCAGATCTTCCAGGGTCGAAACAGCCAGTTTGTGACGCAGCAACGACTTGGGAGTCAGCACGATCAGCGGCTTGCGCAGCGGGCGGATGACCTGACGACGCAGCAAATGGTAGATCTGCGCCGGAGTCGTTGGTACGCACACCTGAATGTTGTGCTCGGCACACAATTGCAGGTAACGCTCAAGACGTGCCGACGAGTGCTCTGGCCCCTGCCCTTCGTAGCCGTGAGGCAACAGCATGGTCAGACCGCACAGACGGCCCCACTTGTGTTCACCGCTGGTGATGAACTGGTCGACAACCACCTGGGCACCGTTGGCGAAGTCGCCGAACTGCGCTTCCCAGATAACCAGTGCATCCGGCTGGGTGGTCGAGTAACCGTATTCGAATGCCAGCACGGCCTCTTCCGACAGGAACGAGTCGTACAGGTCGAAACGCGGCTGACCGGAGTACAGATTCTGCAGCGGGATATAGGTCCCGGCGTCTTTCTGGTTGTGCAGTACGGCGTGGCGGTGCGAGAACGTACCGCGACCGATGTCCTGCCCTGTCATACGGATCGGGTGACCTTCGAACGCCAGCGTGGCGTATGCCATGGTTTCGGCGTAACCCCAGTTGATCGGCAAGCCACCGGCCTGCATCTTCTGACGGTCTTCGTAGATCTTCTGAACCTGACGCTGCACGACGAAGCCTTCAGGCAGTTCCATCAGCTTGGCGGACAGCTCCTGCAGGGTCTTGAGGTCGAAGCGAGTGTCGTGACGCGCAGTCCAGGCGTGGCCCAGATAAGGACGCCAGTCGACGAACAACTCCTTGTTCGGCTCCTTGACCAGGCTTTTCACTACGTGCAGACCATTGTCCAGCGCGCTGCGGTAATCATCGACCTTGGCCTGAACACGGGCTTCATCGAGAATGCCGGTCTTGATCAGATGCTCGGCATACAGCTCACGGGTGGTGCGCTGCTTGGTGATCTGCTGATACATCAGAGGCTGAGTGCCACTCGGCTCGTCAGCTTCGTTGTGACCACGACGACGGTAGCAGACCAGATCGATCACGATATCGCGCTTGAACTGCATGCGGTAATCGATCGCCAGCTGGGTCACGAACATCACGGCTTCCGGATCATCACCATTTACATGGAGGATCGGCGCCTGGATCATCTTGGCAACGTCGGTGGCGTACTCGGTCGAACGCGAGTCCAGCGGGTTGCTGATGGTGAAGCCCACCTGGTTGTTGATGACGATGTGGATCGTGCCGCCCGTCTTGAAGCCGCGGGTCTGCGACATCTGGAAGGTTTCCATGACCACGCCCTGACCGGCAAAGGCCGCGTCGCCGTGGAGGGAAATCGGCAGAACCTTGTCACCGTTAGGATCGTTGCGACGATCCTGACGCGCACGCACCGACCCCTCGACCACCGGAGAAACGATCTCCAGGTGAGACGGGTTGAATGCCATGGCAAGGTGAACCTCACCGCCTGCGGTCATGACGTTGGAAGAGAAACCCTGGTGATATTTGACGTCACCGGAACCCAGTTCCACTTTTTTCTTGCCTTCGAACTCGTCGAACAGGTCGCGCGGGTTCTTGCCAAAGGTGTTGACCAGTACGTTGAGGCGGCCGCGGTGGGCCATACCGATCACGACTTCCTTGGTGCCATAGGACCCGGAACGCTGAATCAGCTCGTCGAGCATCGGGATCAGGCTTTCGCCACCTTCCAGACCGAAGCGCTTGGTACCCGGATATTTGGTACCCAGATACTTCTCGAGACCTTCGGCTGCGGTGACACGCTCGAGCAGGTGGCTCTGGATATCAGCCGAGAACGCTGGACGGCCGCGAACACTCTCAAGACGCTGCATGAACCAGTTGCGCTGCTCGGAATCCACGATGTGAGTGAACTCGGAGCCGATGGTGCGACAATATGTCTGCTGCAACGCTTCATGAATTTCGCGTAGGCTCGCTTCCTCTTTGCCGATGAACAGGTCGCCGGCACGGAAGGTCGTATCAAGATCGGCATTGGTCAAGCCGTAATGATTGATCGACAGATCCGCAGGCGCAGGGCGCTGCCAAAGGCCCAACGGATCGAGCTGAGCAGCCTGGTGGCCACGCATCCGATACGCCTGGATCAGTCGCAGCACTTCAACCTGCTTCTTCTCGTGCTCGCTGCTCACACTGCCGGCGGACACCGGTTGAGCGCGGCGCTGGTTTTTGGCCAGCAACACGAAATGATCGCGAATAGTCGAGTGCGATACATCAGTGGCAGAGCTGCCGTCTGCTGGCAACTTCTGAAAGTAGGTGCGCCATTCTTCTGGCACAGCGTTAGGGTCGTGCAGGTAAAGCTCATAGAGCTCTTCCACATAGGCAGCGTTACCACCGGATAGGTGGGCACTGTTCCACATGCGCTGCATCACGCTTTCTTGCATGCTTGGTCACCCTCGGTAAGGGGACACCACCGGCGAAGACACCAGAGCAATCCTGAAATAGTCGTGTGCAGCGACTGTATCAAGTCACCAGGGATCACGCAGATAGTCCGGGTACCAGCCCGGATGCCCCTGCTGGTCTCATTTCTTCAAAATAAGAGCGGCAGCTTTGCGAGCTGCTGCTCAGGTTAAAACTACGGCGCCGGTTGAAGCCTGCGCCGCAGCCACTTCAGTGCAACGGTGTAACAGATAAAACGATGAATCAGACGCCGCTTTGCAACAACATGTTGCGCACGTGACCGATAGCCTTGGTTGGGTTAAGGCCTTTCGGGCACACGTTGACGCAGTTCATGATGCCGCGGCAGCGGAACACGCTGAACGGGTCATCAAGCGAAGCCAGACGTTCATTGGTGCGGGTGTCACGGCTGTCAGCCAGGAAACGGTAGGCTTGCAGCAGCGCAGCAGGACCCAGGAACTTGTCGGGGTTCCACCAGAAGGACGGGCAGGAAGTCGAGCAGCAAGCGCACAGAATGCACTCGTACAGACCATCGAGCTTTTCGCGCTCTTCCGGAGTTTGCAGACGTTCGATGGCCGGAGCCGGCGTGTCATTCTGCAGGAACGGCTTCACCTTCTCGTACTGCTTGTAGAAGATGCTCATATCGACGACCAGGTCACGAATGACCGGCAAACCAGGCAGCGGACGTACGATCAGCTTGTTCTTGGCAACAACGGCAGACAGCGGCGTGATACAGGCCAGACCGTTCTTGCCATTGATGTTCATGCCATCGGAACCGCACACGCCTTCGCGGCATGAGCGACGATAAGAGAACCCTTGATCCTGTTCTTTGACCAGGGCGAGCACGTCCAGCACCATCAGGTCCTTGCCACCGGTATCGACCTGAAACTCCTGCATGAACGGCGCGGCGTCCTGCTCAGGGTTGTAACGATAAACACTGACTTGCAACATATCGGCCACCCCTTAATAAGTCCGAATCTTGGGTTCAAAAGTCGGAACAGTCTTCGGCGAGAAGTTCACGGCACGTTTGGTCACGCGCTTGTCACCCGGGAAATACAGGGTGTGGCACAACCAGTTCTCGTCATCGCGATCTTCAAAGTCTTCACGGGCGTGAGCGCCGCGGGACTCTTTACGATGCTCTGCGGCGATCGCCGTGGCTTCGGCAACTTCCAGCAGGTTTTGCAGTTCAAGCGCTTCGATACGGGCGGTATTGAATGCCTGGCTCTTGTCATTGATCTTGACGTTGGCGATACGCACGCGCAGGTCAGCCAGCTGAGCAATACCCTTCTGCATGTATTCGCCGGTGCGGAACACACCGAAGTAGTTCTGCATGCAGCTTTGCAGCTCTTTACGCAGCGTGGCGACGTCTTCGCCGGTAGTGCGCTCGTTCAGGCCGGCAACGCGTGCCAGCGCAGCATCGATGTCGGACTCGGAGGCACGGGCGTAGTCGATACCTTCGCTCAGCGCTTTCTCCAGGTGGATACCCGCAGCGCGACCGAACACCACCAGATCGAGCAACGAGTTGCCGCCCAGACGGTTGGCACCGTGAACCGATACGCAAGCCACTTCACCTACCGCGAACAGACCCGGAATGATCTGATCGACACCGGCGGCGTCCTGAGTGATCGCCTGACCATGAATGTTGGTGGCAACGCCGCCCATCATGTAATGGCAGGTAGGAACTACCGGAATCGGCGCTGTTGCAGGGTCGACGTGAGCGAAGGTCTTGGACAACTCCATAATGCCTGGCAAACGGCTGTGCAACACTTCTTCGCCCAGGTGATCGAGCTTGAGCATTACATGGTCGCCATCCGGACCGCAGCCGTTACCGGCAATGATTTCCTTGACCATGGAGCGCGCAACCACGTCACGACCTGCAAGGTCCTTGGCGTTAGGAGCATAACGCTCCATGAAACGCTCGCCGTGCTTATTGATCAGGTAACCGCCCTCACCACGGCAGCCTTCGGTGACCAGTACACCTGCACCGGCAATGCCGGTCGGGTGGAACTGCCACATTTCGATGTCCTGAACCGGGACACCGGCGCGCAGTGCCATACCGATACCGTCACCGGTATTGATCAGGGCGTTGGTGGTCGAAGAGTAGATACGACCTGCACCGCCGGTTGCCAGCACGGTAGCGTTGGCACGGATGTAGGAAGTTTCGCCGGTTTCAATGCAGATGGCGATGATGCCGACAAAGGCACCGTCCTGATTCTTGACCAGATCCACGCCGTAGTATTCGTTGAGGAATACGGTGCCAGCCTTGAGGTTGGCCTGATACAGGGTGTGCAGCAGTGCGTGACCGGTACGGTCGGCAGCAGCACAGGTACGTGCAGCCTGACCGCCCTTGCCGAAGTCCTTGGACTGACCGCCAAACGGACGCTGGTAGATGCGACCCTGTTCGGTACGGGAGAACGGCAGACCCATGTGCTCGAGTTCGAAAACAGCTTCAGGGCCTACGGAACACATGTATTCGATAGCGTCCTGGTCACCGATATAGTCGGAACCCTTGACGGTATCGTACATGTGCCAGCGCCAGTCATCGTTCGGATCGGCAGAGGCAATTGCGCAGGTGATGCCACCCTGGGCAGAAACGGTGTGCGAGCGTGTCGGGAACACCTTGGTGACCACGGCAGTCTTGTGACCACCCTGAGCGAGCTGCAGAGCAGCGCGCATACCGGCACCGCCACCACCAATGATGATGGCGTCGAAGGAAAGCGAATTTATGTTAGCCATGAATCAGATACCCCAAAGAATCTGCACGCCCCAGACGAAGTAGGCGAACATCAGAACGCCGCATACCGCCTGAAACAGAAAACGTACTGCAGTGGCGGACTTGCCCAGCGCCATCGGCGTCAGGTAGTCGGTCGCGATGGTCCACATGCCGACCCAGGCGTGAGCGCCAAGGGCAACGAGAGCCAGCAGACTGAAGATACGCATTCCGTTGTGTGCGAACAGATCATGCCATTGGGCGTAACTCAGACCCGGATGAAAGACCATGTATCCGATCAGGAATATGAAATAAGCCGCGAGCACGACCGCAGAAACACGCTGAGCCATCCAGTCATAGAGGCCCGAACGCGAAAGGTTGGTGACGTTGGTTACCATATCCATACTCCCGCCAGAAGAATCAGTACCACGGAAACCGCGATAACGATTTTGGAGCCCAGCTTGCCGCCTTCGAGCGTCTCGCCTACCCCGGAGTCCATGATGAGGTGACGGATACCGGCCACCATGTGATACAGCAGGGCAGACAGAAGCCCCCAGATGATCAGCTTGGCCAGCGGGCTGGTCAGACACGCCTTGACTTCACCGAAGCCTTCTTCGGACGCCAGCGACTTGTCCATTGCATACAGCATGATTGCAATACCGACAAAGAGGATGACACCGGAGATGCGGTGAAGGATGGACGTGTAAGCGGTGACTGGGAGCTTGATGGTCCTTAGGTCTAGATTTACAGGTCGTTGGCTATTCACGGCTTTTTTTCACACTGAAGAGCCCCTAACAATCAGGGCAAGTTGTTGGGAAGTGCACTGGTCAGGTACCCACCACCCAGGAAGTGACGACCCCCTTGAAACAGGCCAAAAAGCCTTTGGCGGTCGGACGCCGAGTATAGACAGTTAGGTTACTAATGACAACGCGCAGACTTACCGCCAATGGCGCATTGCGTTGCCGGGACAAAAGGCGTAAATGGCAGGAAACAGCTTGAAAAAATCCACAGCGAGCCCTTGCGGAACACGACTTTAGGCAAATTGACTTTAGAATTTATCTCACTATAGTGATGCGGGCCCTGCGTGGGGGGCCTGTCTGATGATTTGAAGCATAAATAGGAGGCCACATGGCTGACAAAAAAGCGCAGTTGATCATCGAGGGCGCTGCCCCCGTCGAGCTGCCAATTCTGACCGGTACAGTGGGTCCGGACGTGATCGACGTACGCGGCCTGACCGCCACCGGCCGCTTCACATTTGACCCTGGCTTCATGTCCACGGCCTCTTGCGATTCGAAGATCACCTACATTGATGGTGACAATGGCATTCTGCTGCACCGCGGCTACCCGATCGAACAACTGGCCGAGCAGTCCGATTACCTCGAAACCTGCTACCTGCTGCTCAACGGCGAACTGCCGACCGCCGAACAGAAAGCCCAGTTCGTGGCCGTAGTCAAGAACCACACGATGGTTCACGAGCAACTCAAGACCTTCTTCAACGGCTTTCGTCGCGATGCCCACCCGATGGCCGTCATGTGCGGCGTAGTCGGCGCCCTGTCAGCGTTCTACCACGACTCGCTGGACATCAATAATCCGCAGCACCGCGAGATTTCTGCTGTACGCCTGGTCGCCAAGATGCCGACCCTGGCAGCGATGGTCTACAAGTACTCCATGGGTCAGCCCATGATGTACCCGCGCAACGACCTCAGCTACGCCGAAAACTTCCTGCACATGATGTTCAACACCCCGTGCGAGATCAAACCGATCAGCCCGGTGCTGGCCAAGGCGATGGACAAGATCTTCATCCTTCACGCCGACCACGAGCAGAACGCCTCGACGTCCACTGTACGTATGGCAGGCTCTTCGGGTGCCAACCCGTTTGCCTGTATCGCTGCCGGCATCGCCGCGCTGTGGGGCCCGGCACACGGCGGCGCCAACGAAGCGGTACTGACCATGCTGGATGAAATCGGTGACGTGTCGAACATTGACAAGTTCATCGCCAAGGCCAAGGACAAGAACGATCCGTTCAAGCTCATGGGCTTCGGTCACCGCGTCTACAAGAACCGTGACCCGCGCGCCACCGTAATGAAGCAGACCTGTGACGAAGTACTGAAAGAGCTGGGCATCACCAACGATCCTCAACTCGAACTGGCCATGCGCCTCGAAGAGATCGCCCTGACCGACCCATACTTCATCGAGCGCTCGCTGTACCCGAACGTCGACTTCTACTCGGGCATTATCCTCAAGGCTATCGGCATTCCGACCAGCATGTTCACCGTAATCTTCGCTCTGGCGCGGACCGTCGGCTGGATTTCGCACTGGAAAGAAATGCTCTCCAGCCCTTACAAGATCGGTCGTCCTCGCCAGCTCTACACCGGCAATGTGCAACGCGACATCGTCGCCCTGCAAGACCGCAAGTAAGCGTTACACGCAAAAACAAAGGGCTGCCACTGGCAGCCCTTTTTTGTGCGTACTGCATACTGCAGGATTATTGCGTTTGCGCGGCCCGCTCTCTGAGCGCTTTCAGCGTGTTGAACGGCGCGTCGACAACAAACTTGTTGGCCAGCATCGATGGCACGCTACCACCGGGCTCGGTGTGAACCTGATAAGTCACCTCGGTCTGGTTTGGCCCCTTGGGCACCATCTTCCAGAACCCCTTGACCTCGGTCACACGCACGAAACCCTTTTCCTCGGGAACGTACTTGGGCTGCTCCTCAAGATTCCGGGTAATACTGCCGTCAGCCCCCTCCTGAGTGGTGATCAACAACACCGAGTCACGGGGCGTCACCGGCCAGGGCGTATTGAACTGGCTGTAAGTCCAGGTCTTGTTACCTTCGTGCTTGAGTATCTTCTGCAACTTGCACTCATGAATCCAGGCGCAGGCCCCGGCAACATCCTCTTGAAGCGCACGCAGCTTGCTCACGCTGGCATTGATCAGCGCAATGCCCTGGTAGGCCTTGTAGTCGGACCCAGGCACGTCACTCAACGAAACCTTGATGCCATCCTCGTTCTTGACCACTTTCCAGTCGTCAGCCTGTGCCGTTCCAGCAAGCATTACAGTAAAACCACAAGCAACAGCCATGCGATACAGCGGACTCATTGTTTTATTCCTTGTTTTGAAGTTCCGACAAAGCACTTGCGCTCAAAAACAGCCCTTTCATGCCACTGCAGTAGCTTTTTCCCACCAACCAATAAGGCGAATGGCATCCGCCCGATCGACTCCGCAAACATCTTCCGCCGCCTTGAACTGACTGCATACCGCAGGTCGCTCGGGCCTGCCGAACAAGGCGCACAGAAACTCGACCGACAAGTGCAGGCATCGCTCACCTGCAGGTTTTCCCTCAGGCATGCCGGGTATGGGAGACGTGATGGAAGGCGCTATGCAGCACGCACCACAATCGGAACGGCAGTCCATGACCAGACACCCTTACTGAAAAATAGAAAAAGAGGAAGGATATTAACCGTCAAAACATCTGTTTGAAAACGCTGTATCGGACGATAGGCAGGGCTTACTGCTTGAATTTGAAATCCAGTGCAGCACCTTCGACATCACGACGGTTTTCGTTGCGCATCTGCAATTGCATTTCGTTGGTCAGCAATCGACCTTCAAGCTCAAAGGGGCCCGGATTGGCCGAAGACCCCTTGTCGCTGAACATCTGCGGCAATATCGGCTTGCGCTTGCTGGTAATCACATTGGCGGGCGGGTCCAGCTCCTTGACAAGCTCGGGCGGCAAACTCAGGTCGAGCTTTGGCGACTTGATGCGCACATCCTTGGCACTGGCCGTTTTGGCGTCTTTGGCGTTCTTGCGCTTGCTGACAGGCGCCTTGGCCGCCACTACTTTCGACGGCGACTTTTCAGAGACTGCCGCCTTGGCCACCGGAGGCGCTGATGGTTGTGATTTTTCCTTGCCCACCACTACCGGCACCACCGGGACACCCGGCATCAACTGATGCATGGTATCGGGTGCCTTTATCTGTTTTGCATCCGTCGCCACCGCCTCCACAGGTGCCTCGGTCTTCAAGTGCACTTCAGGCGAGACCGGGGCAGTAATAACCGCCTCGGTTTTGGACTTGGGCACAGGAGGATCCTGAGCATCACAACCACTCAGAAGCACGACGACAAGCAATCCCAGACAGCGAAAAACATTCATAGGCAAAAAGTCAGACAAGACAGTGGCAAATAGCCGGAAAAGAAACACATGCTGTGCTTTTGAGGCCAACCTGACAAGCCAAGAGTTCAAAACAATTGACAAAAAATCTTTACAACTCAGTACACATGTACCGCTTCCTGACACAACTGCTTGGCCAGAATACCCAGCGTCATCAGTGCCCGCTCAGCCTCTTTGTTCCAAGGCATCCCGCAGTTGAGGCGAATGCAATGATTGAACTGCTCGGTATTACTGAAGATCAACCCTGGCGCGATACTGATACCCTGCTCCAGCGCGCGAACATGCAGTTCCTGAGTATTGACCCGGCCCGGCAGACTCACCCACAGAATGAACCCACCCGCAGGGCGACTCATCTGCGTGCCCTCAGGGAAGAACTGCTGCACCGCCAGCTGGAAGGCGCTGAGATTCTTGCGGTATTCCAGGCGAATGAAACGCAAGTGCCGATCGTAGCCACCGTTTTCGAGGTACGCGGCGACTGCCATTTGCGTGACACTGCATGCAGAGTGCGTGCTGAAAGTCTGCAAACGTTGAATTTCTGCCTGATATTTGCCAGCAATGATCCAGCCGATGCGTACACCCGGCGACAGGGTCTTGGAAAAGCTGGAACAGTAAATCACCCTCCCCAGCCGATCGAACGCCTTGAGCGCCTTGGTCCTCCCGACTTCGAACATCAACTCGCCATAGACGTCGTCTTCAACCACCTGAATATCGAAGTCCGAGGCCAGACGCAGGAGGTTCTTCTGCCGCTCCTCCGGCATGGTGCCGCCCAGTGGGTTGCTCAAGCGTGAAGTCAGTACCAGTGCCTTGATTGACCATTGATTGGCCGCCAGTTGCAGGGCCTCCAGGCTGATGCCGGTGGCCGGATCGCTGGGGATTTCAATCACTTTCAAGCCCAGCAGATCGGCAAGTTGCAACAATCCGTAATAAGCAGGCGACTCGGCAGCAATCAGGTCACCCGGCCGGGTCAGCACACGCAGGGTCATTTGCAGTGCGTCCACGCAACCATGAGTGATCACCACCTCGGACGGGTCGACCACCACACCAGCGTCGCGCATACGGATGGCGACCTGCCTGCGCAGCGGCTCGAAACCCGGACTGAACATATAGCTGAAGGCCCGCGGGCTGTGAAAACGCGTCACTTTCGCCAGTTGCTGATGCAGCGCGCGCACCGGCAGGTAGTCCACATGAGGCACAGCGGCACCCAGGGCGAACACGCCCTCGCGGCGGGATTCTTCGAGCACTTGCTGGATGATGCTGCTGCGCGTGACCAGACCAGGCCGCTCGACCCGCGCGATATCCGGGGTCGAAGCTGTCAGCGCGGGCGTTTGATGGACGTAGTAGCCGGATTGAGGACGCGCCCGGATCAGCCCCTGGTCTTCAAGGTTCGCGTAAGCCTGCAACACCGTCGCATGGCTGACGTTGAGCTGCGAACTCATTTTGCGAACGGACGGCACACGCTCGCCGGGCTGATACACACCACGGCGGATGTCTTCGGCCAACTGCTGAGCGATACGCTGGTAGAGCAAGAGATTGGTCATGACACAGCCTCGAAAAGACCGGTGATTTATTGTTTTTAAAAATACAGATACGGAATAACCGGCACAGTCCAGAAGTGTACGGGAACAGTTTACATTCAAGCCAGCGATCGCGACCTCTGCATGAAAATAAACGCGGCTGAAAACGCCATATGCAAAGCCTTTAAAGCCAAAAAAGCCCGAGGCCGTTTCCGGCGTCGGGCTTTTTGAGAGGTCTTTATCAGCGCGCTGCGCCT
Organism: Pseudomonas savastanoi; assembly: GCF_020917325.1. Lineage (NCBI taxonomy): Bacteria > Pseudomonadati > Pseudomonadota > Gammaproteobacteria > Pseudomonadales > Pseudomonadaceae > Pseudomonas > Pseudomonas savastanoi. The sequence continues at coordinate 2,128,118 of NZ_CP076652.1, read as the reverse complement.
AACTGACCTTTTTCATCGGAAAAAACAATTTCCACACGGCGATTTTGCGCGCGCCCTCGCTCGGAGGCGTTAGCGTTCACCGGGAACTGCTGACCATAGCCCTCGACATGGATACGTTTTTCGTCGACACCCAGGTCCATCAGAACGTCTGCGACCGCTTGTGCACGATCCTTCGACAGCTTCAGATTCTCCTGACGGTCACCTGTGCTGTCGGTATACCCCTCGATCCGGACCACTCGACGCGGATTGATCTGCAAGAACTGCACAACCTTGAGAATGGTGCGACTGGCCGAGCTTTTCAGCTCGGCGTGCCCGGCGTCGAACAGCACATCTCCCAACGTCATGACCAGCCCGCGATCGGTCTCGGTGGTTGCCAGACTGAGGATCTGATCTTCCAGCCAACGCCCCTGCTGCTGGGCGCTGGCCAGCTTGGCTTCACGCAGCGCCAATTGCAGACGCTGGCGCTCCATGTCCATTTTCGCCAGGCGCTCCTGGCTCAGCATCAGATTGCTGTGCTCACGCGCGATCTCGCTATAGCGGCTGCTGAGGTAGGCGTAGTGAGCGACATCGGCACCGCTCCCCAAGTAACTGGACAGACGCTCGGCGCGAGCCAGAGATTCGCCAGCGCGAATGACATCCTTGGGCGCGCTGCGCAACACATCGGTATCTTCCTTGACCTTCTGGAAATCGGCACTGGCCTGTTGCAAGGCCTGCCCGCTGTCCTGATGACCGGCACACCCGTAAAGGCCAGCCGAACCCAGCAACAGGCACACACTCAGTACACGCGGAAGACGGTTCATTGTGCCTCTCCCAGTTGCTTGCGTAACCGATTGAGGCGGGTATTCAACTGATTGACCTGCTCCTGACTCTTGAGGGTGAGCACTCGGGCCTCTGCCAGCCGGGCATCAAGCTCGGCCTGCTCGGCTTTCATGCGCGCGTCCTTGTAGGCGTGGGTCGCCATGGAGGCGCGAGCTTCGGCAAAGCGGGCCAGAGCGACTTCCATCTCGGGCTGATCATCACCCGCGCCAACGGCTTTGGCCTGCTCCAGCGCCTGCTCGGTCAGCTTGAACTGCTCGGTCGGTAGCGGGTCGCTGGCGCAGCCAGCCAGCGTGGCGATGGCCATGACGGCGATTGAAAAACGAATACTCACAAAAACATCCCTACTTGTCTGGTGCGCTGGCGCTGGCAGGTTGCAACAGTTGGGCTTTCCACAACTCCAGGTTGTGCCTGATGACATCACCCGCAAGGCCGGAGGCGGCCGATTCTGTCATCTTTTTCGCCAGTTGTCCGCGCAACCATGGTTCGTTGCAGGCCGAATTGAACGACAACGCCAGATAAAACCCGGGCGTATCGACCGGCAAGGGTTGCGCAGCCAGGTCTGCAGAAAGACCCAGCGTCTGCACCATGACCATCCCGGCGTAACGACCGGCAAGCACGTAATCCACCTCACCCAGCGCCAGCTTCTGAAAAGCCGGGGTCAGGCCTGGCAGGCGTGTCAGGGTCAGATGCTGCTTGGCCGCAGCCTCGAATGAAGGCGTCAATCGGGTCTTTTCCGACATGGCGCCAGGATGATCGTGCAGCTCGGCCAGGGTATTGAACGGTACGCTGTGATCGTGACGCGTCCAGACCATGATGTCGTTCTGCACAATCGGCGGATGAATGTAATCAAGCGACTCAAGCTGCGCTGCATTGAACGGCGCGTCCGCCAGCAAGTCCATGCGCCCGGTGCGCACCTCCTCAAGTGCCTGACTGCGCTTGCCGCCGTACAGGAACTCGACCTTGATACCCAGCTCACCTGCCGCCTGTGTCAGCAGATCGGCATTGGCGCCCATCAGATGACGTGGGTCCTGAGGATCACGCCACAGATAAGGCGGCGCGTCCGGACTGCCGGTCACAATCAGACGCTCGCACTTGCTGGCAGCGAATGACAGCGTAGGCAGCATGATCAGCCCGAGAAAAAGCGAAGACAGCAGCCGGGGGTGCACCATGAAAAGTCCTTTTGATACCCGATAAAAAAACCCGCTCGATCCGGGCCTATGTACCGCAAGCAACCTGCCGGCACACAACCCCCGAACGGAACGGGTTCTCTTTATAGTGGAAGCGCGTGGCTTAAACCAGCTTCTCCAGCTCGGGAATGGCTTCGAACAAATCAGCCACCAGCCCGTAATCGGCCACCTGGAAGATCGGAGCTTCCTCATCCTTGTTGATCGCAACGATCACCTTGGAGTCTTTCATGCCGGCCAGATGCTGAATGGCACCGGAAATACCGACAGCAATATACAGCTGAGGCGCAACGATCTTGCCGGTCTGGCCGACCTGCATGTCGTTGGGCACAAAACCGGCATCGACCGCAGCACGGGAAGCCCCCACTGCAGCACCGAGCTTGTCGGCCAGCGTGTACAGGTGCTTGAAGTTGTCGCCGTTCTGCATGCCACGACCGCCGGATACGACGATCTTGGCTGCCGTCAGTTCTGGACGATCGGATTTGGCCAGTTCTTCGCCGACGAAGCTGGACTTGCCCGCATCGTGAGCAGCCGAAACCGCTTCAACAGAAGCCGAACCACCCTCGGCAGCGACCGGATCGAAACCGGTGGCACGCACGGTGATGACCTTGATCGCGGCAGTGGACTGCACGGTGGCAATGGCGTTACCGGCGTAGATCGGGCGGGTGAAGGTGTCGGCCGAGACCACCGAAACGATCTCGGAGATCTGATCGACATCCAGCTGCGCGGCAACGCGCGGCAGGATGTTCTTGCCGTTGGAGGTTGCAGCAGCCAGAACGTGACTATGACCCGCAGCCAGTTCTACGACCAGTGGCGCAACGTTTTCAGGCAATTGATGTGCGTAGGCAGCGTTGTCGGCCACCAGCACTTTCGCCACGCCGGCAATTTTGGCGGCGGCGTCGGCAACGGCGCTTACGCCTGAACCGGCAACCAGCAAGTGGATGTCACCGCCGATCTTCTGCGCGGCAGCCAGGGTATTGAGCGTAGCCGGGGCTACGGTCGCATTGTCGTGTTCAGCGATAACCAGGATCGTCATTTAGATTACCTTCGCTTCGTTTTTCAGTTTCTCGACCAGTTCAGCCACCGATTTGACCTTGATGCCCGCGCTGCGTGCAGCCGGTGCTTCAACCTTGAGGGTCTTGTTGGTCGATGCCGTGGAAACGCCCAGTGCATCCGGGGTCAGCACTTCAAGCGGCTTTTTCTTGGCTTTCATGATGTTGGGCAGCGAAGCGTAGCGCGGCTCGTTCAGACGCAGGTCCGTGGTCACGATGGCTGGCAGGGTCAGGGAAACAGTTTGCAGGCCGCCGTCGATTTCACGGGTCACGGCAACCTTGTCACAGGAGACTTCAACCTTGGAGGCGAACGTACCTTGCGGGTAGCCACTCAGCGCAGCCAGCATCTGGCCGGTCTGGTTGTTGTCGCTGTCGATAGCCTGTTTGCCAAGGATCACCAGTTGTGGCTGCTCCTTGTCGACTACTGCCTTGAGCAGCTTGGCCACGGCCAGAGAGGTCAGTTCTTCGGCAGACTCGACCAGCACGGCACGGTCTGCACCCAGCGCCAGCGCAGTACGCAGTTGCTCCTGAGCAGTGGTCGGACCAATGGTGACGACCACGATTTCCGTTGCCACGCCCTTCTCTTTCAAGCGCACCGCTTCTTCAACAGCGATTTCGCAGAACGGGTTCATGGACATTTTGACGTTGGCAAGATCGACGCCGGAGTTGTCCGCCTTGACGCGAACCTTGACGTTGTAGTCGACCACTCGTTTGACAGCTACAAGAACCTTCATGGATTCCTCACTCTCCGGTGAAAAGAAGTCGCCTGGCGATGCCAGACGATCGATATGTGTCCTCAACAAGCAATCGCAATGCGTGCAGGCCGCCCGGGCGACTTTAAAAAGCCATATAAAAGCCGGGAGTCACCCGTCAAGCAGCGGCAGGGTGTGTAAAATGCGCCGTGCGACGTTGACCTGTTGCCTGCACCGCGTCCGCCTGATGCCTTTTGAGAGACTTCCTGCAACGCAGGTGCCTCGTTTCAGCCTACGGCAAACGCAAAACCGCCCGTATATTGACCGCAACGCCTTTTCCGGTCAATACGCCAAATCGGCCAGTTCCGAGTCTGGTGTCTTTGATTTATCTGGGCTGCGGGCAATTCAAACAAACGTTTGTATTGGACCCATGCAGTGGTGTAGATATAATGCGTGCCATTAAAAGACGGGTGGTGCTCAACACCTCCTGCGTCGGCCTGCAGCGACTCATAAAGCAGCGCCCATAAAAACACCGTGAGCCTTGAACGTAGGAGATAGCCTGTGGAACGCGAATACATGGAATTCGACGTCGTCATCGTCGGAGCCGGCCCTTCCGGGCTTTCTGCCGCTTGCCGCCTTAAACAGAAGGCCGCTGAAGCCGGGCAGGAAATCAGCGTCTGCGTGGTGGAAAAAGGCTCCGAAGTCGGCGCACACATCCTGTCCGGTGCCGTGTTCGAACCGCGCGCGCTGAACGAGCTGTTTCCAGACTGGCAGGAATTGGGCGCTCCGCTCAATACACCGGTCAAGCGTGATGACATCTACGTCCTGCGTGACGCCGAAAAGGCGCAGAAAATTCCGGACTTTTTCGTCCCCAAGACCATGCACAACCATGGCAACTACATCATATCCCTGGGCAACCTGTGCCGCTGGCTCGCCCAGCAGGCTGAAAACCTCGGTGTGGAAATCTACCCGGGCTTTGCCGCTCAGGAAGCGCTGTTCGACGAAAACGGTGTAGTGCGCGGCATCGTCACCGGCGATCTGGGTGTCGACCGCGAAGGCAACCCCAAGGAAGGCCTGTACACCCCCGGCATGGAACTGCGCGCCAAGTACACGCTGTTCGCCGAAGGCTGCCGCGGTCACATCGGCAAGCAATTGCTCAAGCGCTTCAACCTCGACGACGAAGCCGATGTGCAGCATTACGCCATCGGCCTGAAGGAAATCTGGGAAGTCGACCCGGCGAAGCATGAACAGGGCCTGGTGGTGCACACCGCAGGCTGGCCACTGGACGACGCCAATCCGGGCGGCTCGTTCCTGTACCACCTGGAGAACAATCAGGTGGTAGTCGGCCTGATCGTCGACCTGTCCTACAGCAACCCGTACCTGTCGCCGTTCGACGAATTCCAGCGCTACAAGCACCACCCGGTCATCAAACAGTACCTTGAAGGCGGCAAACGCATCAGCTACGGCGCACGCGCCATTGCCAAGGGCGGCCTGAACTCACTGCCGAAGATGGTATTCCCTGGCGGCGCGTTGATCGGTTGCGACCTTGGCACCCTGAACTTCGCCAAGATCAAGGGCAGCCACACGGCAATGAAGTCCGGCATGCTCGCAGCCGAGTCGGTTGCAGATGCGCTGTTCGCCGGCAAGGAAGGCGGAGACGTGCTGACCTCCTACGTCGATGCCTTCAAGGCCAGCTGGCTGCATGCAGAGCTGTTCGCCAGCCGCAACTTTGGCGTGGCGATCCACAAATACGGCGCGATCAAGGGTGGCGCCTTCAACTTCATCGATCAGAACATCTTTGGCGGCAAGCTGCCGTTCACGCTGCACGACACCACGCCGGACTACGCCTGCCTCAAGCTGGCAGCGGACTCAAAGAAAATCGATTACCCGAAACCCGACGGCAAGCTCAGCTTCGACAAGCTCAGCTCGGTATTCCTCTCCAGCACCAACCATGAAGAGGAACAACCTTGCCACCTGAAGCTGACCGACCCGAGCATCCCGATCAGCAAGAACCTGCCGCTGTACGACGAGCCTGCCCAGCGCTATTGCCCAGCTGGCGTGTATGAAGTCATCACTAAAGAAGATGGCGAGAAGCGCTTTCAGATCAACGCGCAGAACTGCGTGCACTGCAAGACCTGCGACATCAAGGACCCTTCGCAGAACATCACATGGGTTGCACCGGAAGGCGCTGGCGGGCCGACTTACCCGAATATGTAAGGCAGCGGCAAGTTACAGGCGCTGATCTTGCCGCTTGTAGCTTGCCGTTAAACCCTGCAGCCCTCTTCTCCCGGACTGCGCTCAAAGTAACGTTTGTATTCACGGCTGAATTGCGACGCACTCTGATAGCCGACCCTGAGCGCGACCTGCGACACATTCAGCCCGTCGGCCACCAGCAGTTGCTGGGCCTTGAGCAGGCGCAGACGTTTCAGGTACTGCACCGGTGACAACAAGGTGCTGCGTTTGAAGTGCTCGTGAAAGGTCGAGGTACTCATGTTTGCGCAACTGGCCAGCGTGTCGACGTTCAGCGCGTGATCATAGTGCTCATGCAGATAGGTTACCGCCGAAGCAATACGTGCGAATTGCCCCTGCTGTTCGACCAGCGCACGCAAAACCCCTGATTGCGGTCCACGCAGCGCGCTGTACAGCACCTCACGAATCCTTGATTGCCCCATCGCCTGACACTCCAGCGGATCGTGCAGACAACGCAGCAGGCGTTCGACGCTGTCACGCATCGCAGAGTCGATGCGCACCGAGGTCATCGACTCCGGGGTCTGCATCTGGCTTTCCTGGCCGCTGGCCGGGCCCATCGCTTGCACCAACTCGCCAAGCAGCACGCGGTCGATGGCTACCGATACGCCATACAACGGCTTGTCCGGGGTGGCGAAGGTCTCGCACTTGAACGGCACAGACAGCGCCTGAATCAGGTAATGCCCGGTGCCATACTCAAACGTACGTGGCCCCAGGCAGGCGACCTTGCTGCCTTGCACGACGATCATCAGGCTCGGCTCGTAAATCTGCGGGCTGCTGGCGACATAGCCAAACGCCGAAAGCACGCGAACCTCGGGCAAATGCGTCGCCACAAAGCCGGGACGCACTGCCAGCGGCTGGATCAAGGAGACAAGCGTGGCATTGCCATCAATAACAACAGGTAACGTCATGGGAGCAGCCTGACAGAGAAACAGACAACTGTATCATCGCAGATTTGCGCTTCATAGCCGACCCTGAAACGTCAGGCCGGAGGAATAGGCATGAAACACGTAGGATTCACCATAGCCACGAAGGACACGTATCAGGACAATTGATCGCCTCTATTCCGTAACACCTTGCGAGGTCAAACATGTACACAGCAATAGGTTATGCCGCACAGTCAGCTACCGCCCCCCTCGCCCCGATGACCTTCGAACGTCGCGCTCCGCGTGCCGACGACGTTGCCATCGAAATCCTCTACTGCGGCGTCTGCCACTCCGACATTCACCAGGCGCGCAACGAATGGGGCATCGCTGTTTACCCGCTGATGCCTGGCCATGAAATTGTCGGTCGCGTGACCGCCACTGGCGCCAACGCCAGCAAATACAAGGTCGGCGATCTGGTCGGTGTTGGCTGCATGGTCGATTCGTGCCGCGAATGCTCGGCCTGTAAATCGGATCTCGAGCAGTATTGCCTGGAAGGTCCGACCATGACCTACGCCACGCCTGACCGCGTGGACGGCAGCAACACCATGGGTGGCTACTCCAACAGCATCGTGGTCGCCGAGCATTTCGTTGTGCGCATTCCAGAGAAACTCGACCCGGCCGCTGCTGCGCCAATCCTTTGCGCAGGCATCACCACTTATTCACCGCTCAAGCACTACGGTGTGAAGTCTGGCGACAAGGTCGGTATTCTGGGCATGGGTGGTCTGGGCCACATGGGCATCAAGTTCGCCAAGGCAATGGGCGCTGAAGTGACCCTGTTCACTCGCTCCGCAGCCAAGGCTCAGGAAGCACGTCGTCAGGGTGCAGATCATGTGATCGTGTCCACCGACGCTGAACAGATGAAAGCCGCTGCCGGTCATTTCGACTTTCTGCTCGACACCATTCCGGTTCAGCATGACCTGAACCCCTACCTGGAGACGCTGCGCTTTGACGGCGTGCACATTCTGGTCGGTCTGATCGAACCGGTCGAGCCGCCAGTCCATGCAGCCCACCTGGTGATGAGCCGTCGCGTATTGGCCGGTTCGCTGATCGGTGGTATCGCTGAAACTCAGGAAGTGCTGGATTTCTGCGCCGAGAACGACATCACCTGCGACATCGAAATGCTCGATATCCGCAACATCAACGAAGCCTACGAGCGCATGCTGGCCGGTGACGTGAAATACCGCTTCGTGATCGACATGGCCACGCTGCAGGCCTGATTCACTGCGAATCAGCCGCCGAGATCGGCCGAGAGTTCCGCTGCTATCTGCTTGATCAGCGGGACCAGCTCGGCCATCTTCTCCAGCGGCATGTAGGGCACGGTACTGGCGACACTGATGCCGGCAACGATCTGTTTGCTGGCATCACGTACCGGCGCTGCAACGCAACGGATCGACGGTTCGTTGTCCTCCAGATCGAACGCATACCCTCCCTGCACATATTCTTCCCTTCGCGCCTGCAACTGCTCCCAGGTTTGCTGCTCATGAGCAGGCCATAGCGGATTCCTGCCACTGCTCGGCATGCTGGCGTCATACAAGCGCTGCCACTCCGGCAACCCGCTATCCAGCAGCAACGCCTTGCCGATACCGGTTCGCACCAGCGGCATGCGATGCCCGACCCGCGAGCGCATTTCCGGGCCATTGCGACCAGGGTTCTTGTGCAGATAAAGCACGTCGTCACCTTCCCGCACCGCCAGATGCACCGTATCGCCCGTCAGCTCCGACAGCCGATCCAGATATGGCCGGGCGAGCATTGCCAGTGGCACTTCTTCGCGCGCCTGAAACCCCAGCTCGATCAGTTTCGGTCCGAGCAGATAACCCACTTGAGGCACCACCCGAAGGTAGCGCTCTTCGACCAGGCAACTGGCCAGACGGTGAGTGGTGCTGCGTGTGGTGCCGATCAGCCGGGCGATTTCCTTCAGGTCCCGCGCACCACCGGCCACCGCCTGCACCACGCCAAGCCCGCGCAGCAGAGTCTGGGTCCCTGTCGGCGCCGGTTCTTTGCCGGTAATTTTTTCAGGGATGATCGAATCGTTGTGCATGACAGGCCATTTTCATAAAAGGGGCGGATCGAAAAGCTGACGGCATTATCGCCGCCAGCATCCAGATACGTCGACATCAGAGCTCGATACGCTCTACTTTGCCTACCAGCAGGATGTACGACAGCGCGCCCAGCAATGCCAGTACCGAAATGTAAGTGATGGCCGGCGCAAACGAGTCACCGGTTGCCAGAAAGCCGATCACGATCGGCGTGGCGATGGCGGCGAGGTTGCCGATGAAGTTGAACGTGCCGCCAGTCAGGCCCAGCAAGCGCGCCGGGGCCAGGGTCGATACCAGCGACCAGGTGATCGACGCCAGACCGTTGCCGAAGAATGCCAGCGCCAGAAAGGTGATGACCAACGGGGTGGAGTCAACGAAGTTGGCACCGATGATCGAGGTCGAGATCAGCAGCCCGGCAATGATTGGCAACTTGCGCGCAAAGCCCACGCTATGCCCGCGACGGATCAGCCAGTCGGAAAAGAACCCAGAACACAGTACGCCGACAAATGCCGCAAGAAACGGCAACGACGCCAGCAGCCCGGACTTGATGAAATCCATGCCGCGGTATTTCACCAGATAGGTCGGGAACCAGGTCAGGAAGAACCATAGCGTGGAGTTCAGGCAGAACTGCCCCAGATAGATCCCCCACAGCTTGCGCTTGCTCAACACAATACCCAGGTCCAGCCAGCTGAAACCCTGCTTCTGCTTTTCGACATCCTTCTGGATGTCTACCAGACCGCCGCCCTCTTTGATCAGGTCGATTTCCTGCTGATTGACGCCTTTGAAGTCACGCGGCTCGCGATACACCGTGTACCAGATCAGCGCCCACAACACGCCGACGCCACCGGTGGCGACAAACACCATGTGCCAGCCGTAGTGCGCCTGCAACCAGGCCAGCACCGGGGTCAGAAATGCCAGGCCGACGAACTGCCCCGAGGTATAGACGCCAATGGCGGTAGCCCGCTCGCGCTCGGGAAACCAGGTGGTCACGACACGGCTGTTGATCGGATAGGCAGGTGCTTCCAGCGCACCGACCGCCATACGCAGTACGAACAGCGCAATAAAGCTGGCGGCAAAACCAAGCATGATGGTCGCGATGGACCACAGCAGCAGCGCCGCAGTGTAAAGGATACGCGGCGGCACACGGTCCACCAGCCAGCCACCAGGTAATTGCATGGCGGCATAGGTCCAGCCGAACGCGGAGAAGATCAGCCCGATGTGAACCGTATCAAGGCCCAGCTCGGCGGTCAGCGCCGGAGCGGCAATCGACAGGTTGCTGCGGTCCAGGTAGTTGATCACCACCGTAATGAACAGCAGCACCATGATGAAGAAACGTTTGCGGGACGGCGTCACCAGGGATGCCGCACCCTCAAGAGTTCGAGTGCGCATGGAATGTAGCCTCTTGTTGGATTTATTGAGGTCTGTGTTTCGATTGGCGAGCTCTCGTTCCCACGCTCCCGCGCTCAGTGCTATACAAATCCGCTTTTGATTCTGGCTGAAGGCCGTGGGAGCGAACTTGTTCGCGAAAGGGCCAGTGCATTCCCCAAAAACGCATCGGCTGAACTACCTTCTTCGCGAACAGGTTCGCTCCCACGCCCTCCGGGCAGAAGCCCGATCTACGGGCTTCTCAGGACTTATGTATAACGCTGAGTGCAGAGCGCGGGAACGATGGTTACGGGGATTTACTGTGCTCTACCACTCGGCAAAACTGCCATCGGCATGGCGCCAGATCGGGTTGCGCCAGCGGTGGCCGATGGCCGCGCGTTCGATGACATATTCTTCGTTGATCTCGATGCCCAGGCCCGGCCCGTTGGGAATCTTGACCATGCCCTTGTCGTAGTCGAAGACTTCCGGGTGCTTCACGTAATCGAGCAGATCGTTGCTTTCGTTGTAGTGAATGCCCAGGCTCTGTTCCTGAATGAAGGCGTTGTAACAAACCGCGTCCAGTTGCAGGCATGCCGCCAGCGCGATAGGCCCGAGCGGACAATGAAGCGCCAGCGCGACGTCATACGCTTCGGCCATATTGGCGATCTTGCGGGTTTCAGTGATGCCACCGGCGTGGGACGCATCAGGCTGGATAATGTCGACATAACCTTCGCTCAACACGCGCTTGAAGTCCCAGCGTGAGAACAGCCGCTCACCCAGGGCAATCGGCGTGCTGGTCAGCGGTGCCAGCTCCTTCAGTGCTTCATAGTTCTCGCTGAGCACCGGCTCTTCGATGAACATCAGCTTGTAGGCGTCCAGCTCCTTCATCAGCACCTTGGCCATGGGCTTGTGAACCCGGCCATGGAAGTCCACACCGATGCCGACATTCGGCCCGACGGCATCGCGCACGGCAGCCACGTTGGCCAGCGCCAGGTCGACCTTGTCGAAGGTGTCGAGAAATTGCAGCTCTTCGGTGCCGTTCATTTTCACCGCAGTAAAACCACGTCCGACCGCTTCTTTCGCAGCCCGCGCCGTGTCGGCAGGACGATCACCACCGATCCACGAATAGACACGAATCTTGTCACGCACCTGACCACCGAGCAGGTCACTGACGGAAACGCCCAGAGCCTTGCCCTTGATGTCCCACAACGCCTGATCGATGCCTGCCAGAGCGCTCATGTGGATCGCCCCACCCCGGTAGAAGCCGCCGCGGTACAGCACCGTCCAGATGTCTTCGATGTTGCGCGGGTCCTTGCCGATCAGGTAATCGGAGAGTTCTTCCACAGCAGCGGCCACTGTGTGCGCGCGGCCTTCGACCACTGGCTCGCCCCAGCCGACAACGCCCTCGTCGGTCTCGACCTTGAGGAAGCACCAGCGCGGCGGAACGATGAACGTGGTGAGTTTGGTGATTTTCATGGGTGCGGTTTCTCTTGTTGATTCTCTTATTGGATAACGACTACCGGAGCCGGTCAGTCTGCAAGCGCTGCGCTGTGCTGCTTCCAGGCAGCCACATAGGCTTGGGCGCGCTCAGTAACGTCGGCGACGCTCATGCCTGGCTTGAACAGCCCGGAGCCCAGGCCGAAGCCTTTCACACCTGCGTCAAGGAACACCTTCATGTTGTCCGGCGAGATCCCCCCGACCGGCAACAGAATCGTGCCCTTGGGCAATACTGCCAGCCACGCCTTGACCACCGCGGGCGACATCTGCTCGGCAGGAAACAGCTTCAGTACATCAGCTCCTTCGGCCAGCGCGGCAAAGGCTTCGGTCGGCGTCGCCACGCCCGGTGAGAGGAACAGCCCGGCAGCCTTGGCGGCACGTAACACCTTGGCGTCGCTGTGCGGCATGACAATCACCTGGCCTCCGGCATCCTTGACCTGAGTCACTTGCTCCGGGGTCAGCACCGTTCCCGCACCGATCAGGCAATCGGCTGGCAGTTGCTGGCGCAACAAACGGATGCTGTCGAACGGCTGTGGAGAGTTGAGCGGCACCTCGATGACTCGAAACCCGGCCTCGTACAACACATCGCCAATCGCAGGCGCTTCCTCGGGACGCAGGCCGCGCAGGATTGCGACCAGACCGTTTTCCTTCAATGCTTGCTTGAGCATGTCAAACCTCTCGAATGTGTTGGGACGAGCGGCGCGCGATCAGACCGGCTTGAACGGCGACCTGCCAGAGGCCGCGCTCGGTCGCCTGCTCGGCCAATGTCACGCCGGGAAAGCCACAAACGGCCAGCCCGCGTGCATAGCGCGTGCACAGCGAATCGCTGCCGATGAGGATCACCGCAGGCAATTGTTCGTGGTTGTGCAGATGCAGCCTGGCGATGGCGCCCAGTTCATGGCCAATCAACAGGCCGGAAAGATAGTCAGGTTGCGCACTGGCAGCCAAATGCCCGGTAAGGCCGAGCGTTCGTGTGCTGAAAATCGTCGATAGCGGCCCGGCAGAGCCCGCGTCGGACAGGGCAATCGACAAGCCGCGGTCAAACGCCTGCTCGTCGAACGCCTCCGAAGGCTGCATGGTGCGTCCCAGAATAGTGTGCGCGCAGAGCGCGGCGTAGACCTCGCCGGTCATGAAGGTGTCGAAGTGAACAATGCGACCCCGTTCTACCTGCACCCATTTGGAGTGGCTGCCGGGCAGACCGATCAGCAGCTGCTGGCTGCTCTGCCCGGCGTCGAGGCCGGCCAGCACACCCAGCACCTGGGTTTCTTCGCCACGCATGACGTTGGGCAGGGTCGAGCGTTGCAGGACGCCGGGGATGATGTGCACCGTCACGCCGCGCACGCTGCGCACCGTCTGCAGCGCTGCGCTCAGCTCATTGACGCTGGCCGGCGTTTCCCGGTAAGCCGCCTCGCGCCAGCCCTGTGCGCTGCCGACCATGCCACAGGCGATGACCGGCAGGCCGGGCTGGGCATCGAGCCAGTCGCCGCAGGCCTGATCGAAAGCCAGCTCGAAGCCGTCACTGCACAACTGCCCGGCAATCAGGCGCGGCGTGGTCGGCAGCTGCATGATGCCCGCGCTCAAGGCGCGCTGTTCCAATACCTGGCCGTGCTCGCCAAGTCGATAAGCACGAAGTGAGGTGGTCCCCCAATCGAGTGCGATCAATTGCGCCTGCATTGCTTCACCTGTTGTTTTATTGGAAGTGAGTGCAGACCGACTATAAACCTGTTGTAACAGTTATCTCAATATGTAAATTTCAATCCCATATATTGGGAAGCGTCAGATATAAAAACCACCGCCCATAAAAAACCCGCTGCCCTTTCAGGAAGCGGGTTTCGTGTGAAACCGAAGCATCAACGCTCCAGCAGTATCCTCAGCATGCGGCGCAGCGGTTCTGCCGCGCCCCACAACAACTGGTCACCCACGGTGAAAGCGCCCAGGTACTGCGAACCCATGTTAAGTTTGCGCAAACGGCCCACCGGAATACTCATGGTGCCGGTCACGGCAGTCGGGCTCAGCTCGTGCATGCTGGCTTCGCGGTTGTTCGGCACCAGCTTGACCCACGGGTTGTGCTGGCTGATCAAGCCTTCGATGTCCGCAATCGGCACATCCTTGTTCAGCTTGATGGTCAGCGCCTGACTGTGGCAACGCATGGCGCCGATGCGCACGCAAATGCCGTCGACCGGGATCGGGCTCTTGAAGCGACCGAGAATCTTGTTGGTCTCGGCCTGACCTTTCCACTCTTCGCGGCTCTGGCCGTTCGGCAACGCCTTGTCGATCCACGGGATCAGGCTACCCGCCAGTGGCACGCCGAAGTTCTCGGTAGGGAACGACTCGCTGCGCATGGCTTCAGCCACCTTGCGGTCGATGTCCAGAATGGCGCTGGCCGGGTTGGCCAGATCATCGGCCACCGAGGCATGCACGGCACCCATCTGCCTGATCAGCTCACGCATGTTCTGCGCGCCGGCGCCGGAGGCCGCCTGATAGGTCATGACATTCATCCACTCGACCAGCCCGGCGTCGAACAGACCGCCCAGGCCCATCAGCATCAGACTGACCGTGCAGTTACCGCCGATATAGTTTTTGGTGCCCGCGTCCAGCTGCTGATCGATGACCTTGCGGTTCACAGGGTCAAGCACGATAACGGCGTCATCCTGCATGCGCAGACTGGAGGCGGCATCGATCCAGTAACCCTGCCAGCCGGCTTCGCGCAGCTTGGGGAACACCTCATTGGTGTAGTCGCCACCCTGACAGGTCAGCACTACGTCCAGGGTTTTCAGCTCGTCGATGCTGTAGGCGTCTTTCAGCGGCGCAACATCCTTGCCCACCGAAGGCGCCTGGCCACCGACATTGGAAGTAGTGAAGAACACCGGCTCAATGAGATCGAAGTCCTGCTCTTCCCGCATCCGCTGCATGAGCACGGAACCGACCATGCCACGCCAACCGATCAGACCTACACGTTTCATCGCAACTACACCTTGAATAAAAGTGGGACCACCGCTCTGCGCATGCACAGCAGGCGGCGGGCCAGAGAGATTACAGATTCCGCAGCGCGGCGACTACTGCATCGCCCATTTCCTGCGTACCGACTTTGACTTTGCCTTCCGACCAGATGTCGCCGGTGCGAATGCCCTGATCCAGTACCACGCTGACCGCCTTCTCGATGGCATCAGCCGCATCGGTCAGGTTGAAGCTGTAACGCAGCATCATCGACACCGACAGAATGGTCGCCAGCGGGTTGGCAATGCCTTTGCCGGCGATGTCCGGCGCCGAACCATGACAAGGCTCGTACATGCCCTTGTTGGCGGTGTCCAGCGAAGCCGAAGGCAGCATGCCGATGGAACCGGTGAGCATCGACGCCTGATCGGACAGAATGTCGCCGAACAGGTTGTCGGTCACGATTACATCGAACTGCTTGGGCGCACGAACCAGCTGCATGGCGGCGTTATCGACGTACATGTGGCTGAGTTCGACTTCAGGGTAATCCTTGGCCACCTGTTCGACGATTTCGCGCCACAGCTGGCTGGACGCCAGCACGTTGGCCTTGTCCACCGAGCAGAGCTTTTTGCCACGCACCATGGCCATGTCGAAACCGACCTTGGCGATGCGGCGGATCTCGCTTTCGCTGTAAGGCAGCGTGTCGTAGGCCTGACGCTCGCCATTATCCAGCACGCGAGTGCCGCGTGGCGCGCCGAAGTAGATGCCACCGGTCAGTTCGCGGACGATAAGGATATCCAGACCGGCAACGATTTCCGGCTTGAGGCTCGACGCATCCGCCAGTTGCGGGTAGAGGATCGCCGGACGCAGGTTGCCGAACAGGCCCAGTTGCGAACGAATTTTCAGCAGACCGCGTTCAGGACGAATGTCGCGCTCGATGGTGTCCCATTTCGGGCCGCCGACTGCGCCCAGCAGTACGGCATCGGCCGCACGGGCACGATCCAGGGTCTCGTCTGCCAGCGGCACGCCGTGTTTGTCGATGGCTGCGCCGCCGATCACGTCGTGGGTCAATTCAAAACCCAGCTGATACTTT
Organism: Pseudomonas savastanoi; assembly: GCF_020917325.1. NCBI lineage: Bacteria > Pseudomonadati > Pseudomonadota > Gammaproteobacteria > Pseudomonadales > Pseudomonadaceae > Pseudomonas > Pseudomonas savastanoi. Next base: position 2,112,273 of record NZ_CP076652.1, on the reverse strand, counting down.
TCGTTGGCCAGTTCCAGCACCTTGACCGCTTCGGTCATGATTTCCGGACCAATACCATCACCTGGGAGAATCAGAATCTGCTTGCTCATAACATCCTCGATTTTGTGCATCGGCGTCGTGAACAACGCCTGTTTATAACGCTCGCAGCGGCGAAAAATTTATCACCTGTCTTAAACACTTTTGCCAGCAAGGCGCAGAGCCCCTTGCTGGCAAACAGACAGGTTGCGATGAATCAATCAGTCGCGGAACAGCCACGGCTGGCTGGCGCGGTGCCGGCTTTCGAAACTGGCAATGGCGTCAGCGTCCATCAGCGTCAGGCCGATGTCGTCCAGGCCATTGAGCAGACAGTGTTTGCGGAACGCATCGATTTCAAAGCTCAGCACCTTGCCGTCGGGGCGGGTCACGGTCTGTGCCTGCAGATCGATGCTCAACTGGTAGCCGGGGCTGGCCTCGACCTGCTTGAACAGCTCGTCGACCTCGGCTTCAGACAGAATGATCGGCAGCAGGCCGTTCTTGAAGCTGTTGTTGAAGAAGATGTCGGCATAACTCGGCGCAATAATCGCGCAGAAACCATACTCTTCCAGGGCCCACGGCGCGTGCTCGCGGCTGGAGCCACAACCGAAGTTTTCCCGGGCCAGCAGCACGCTTGCACCCTGATAACGCTCGTGGTTGAGCACGAAGTCATGGTTCAGCGGACGCTTGGAGTTGTCCTGATACGGCTGCCCCACATCCAGATAACGCCACTCATCGAACAGGTTCGGGCCAAAACCCGTGCGCTTGATCGACTTGAGAAACTGCTTGGGGATGATCTGGTCGGTGTCGACATTGGCACGATCCAGAGGAGCGACCAGGCCATTGTGCTGGGTAAAGGCTTTCATGCTGGATTCCTCAGAGCTGGATCAAGTCGCGAACGTCAATGAAACGGCCATTGACCGCCGCCGCGGCAGCCATCGCAGGGCTTACCAGATGCGTGCGGCCGCCAGCGCCCTGACGGCCTTCGAAGTTGCGGTTGGACGTGGATGCACAGTGCTCGCCGGAACCCAGGCGGTCCGGGTTCATCGCCAGGCACATCGAGCAGCCCGGCTCACGCCATTCAAAACCGGCTTCGATGAACACCTTGTCCAGCCCTTCCTTCTCGGCCTGTTCCTTGATCAGGCCCGAACCCGGCACCACGATGGCCTGCTTGATGGTCGCAGCCACCTTGCGGCCCTTGGCGACGTCGGCAGCCGCGCGCAGGTCTTCGATCCGCGAGTTGGTGCAGGAACCGATGAACACCCGGTCCAGCTGGATATCGGTGATCGGCTGATTGGCTTTCAGGCCCATGTACTTCAAGGCGCGCTCGATGGAGCCACGCTTGACCAGATCGGGCTCTTGCGCAGGGTCCGGCACGCTCTGATCGACGGCAAGCACCATTTCCGGCGAAGTGCCCCAGCTGACCTGTGGCTTGATCTGCGCAGCGTCCAGCCTGACCACGGTGTCGAATACAGCATCAGCGTCGGAAACCAGATCCTTCCAGGCCTCGACTGCCAGGTCCCATTCCGCACCTTTAGGGGCAAACGGACGACCCTTGACGTACTCGACGGTCTTCTCGTCGGTGGCAACCATGCCGACTCGGGCACCGGCTTCGATGGACATGTTGCAGATAGTCATGCGGCCTTCGATCGACAGGTCGCGAATCGCGCTGCCGGCGAACTCGATGGCGTAACCGTTACCACCTGCCGTACCGATCTTGCCAATAACGGCCAGCACGATGTCTTTTGCTGTCACGCCAAACGGCAGTTGCCCCTCGACCGAGACCAGCATGTTTTTCATTTTCTTGGCAACCAGGCACTGAGTCGCGAGCACGTGCTCGACCTCGGAAGTGCCGATACCGTGCGCCAGCGCACCAAATGCGCCGTGGGTCGAGGTGTGCGAGTCACCGCAGACCACGCTCATGCCTGGCAGGGTTGCGCCCTGCTCCGGGCCGATCACGTGAACGATGCCCTGACGCGGGTCGTTCATCTTGAATTCGGTAATGCCGTACTCGTCGCAGTTGTCATCGAGGGTCTGCACCTGCAGCCGCGACACCTGATCTTCAATGGCGTCGATACCCCCCTTGCGTTCCGATGTGGTCGGCACGTTATGGTCAGGCGTGGCGATGATCGAGTCGATCCGCCATGGCTTGCGCTTTGCCAGCCGCAGGCCTTCGAACGCTTGCGGCGAGGTCACTTCGTGGATGATATGGCGGTCAATGTAGATCAGCGCCGAACCGTCGTCGCGCTGCTTGACCAAATGCGAATCCCAGAGCTTGTCGTAGAGCGTTTTCCCGGCCATCGGACGTACTTCCTCATCAGCTTGTTTCTATGCCTTGGGCAATCGTGACGATGACCCTTTGGCTTGTGCGGTCATCCTATGGAATATGCTTAAATAACTCAAATTCATAATTTTCATACTTTGGATAACCAAATGGAATCCGACCATGGATCTCGCCAACCTTAATGCTTTTATTGCCATCGCCGAGACCGGTAGCTTTTCCGGGGCAGGCGAACGCCTCTACCTGACTCAACCGGCCATCAGCAAGCGCATTGCCGGTCTGGAGCAACAATTGAATGTGCGCCTGTTCGACCGCCTGGGTCGGGAAGTCAGCCTCACCGAGGCCGGGCGCGCCCTGCTGCCGCGTGCCTATCAGATTCTCAACGTGCTGGATGACACTCGCCGCGCGCTGACCAACCTGACCGGCGAAGTCACCGGACGGCTGACTCTGGCGACCAGTCATCACATCGGTCTGCATCGCCTGCCCCCGGTATTACGGGCATTTACCCGTACCTATCCAAAGGTCGCACTGGACATTCAGTTCCTGGACTCGGAAATTGCCTATGAGGAAATTCTTCACGGGCGCGCCGAACTGGCAGTCATTACACTCGCACCCGAACCGCATACGCTGATCCGCGCCGTGCCCGTGTGGGACGACCCGCTGGACTTCGTCGCGGCACCGGAACATCCGCTGGCCAACAGCGGCCCCATGAAACTGGAGGATGTCGTGCGCTATCCGGCAGTATTTCCGGGCGGTAACACGTTTACCCATCACATTGTCAGCGGCTTGTGCGAAGCCCAGGGCCTCAAGCCCAACATCGCGATGAGTACCAATTATATGGAGACCATCAAGATGATGGTGTCCATCGGCCTTGCCTGGAGCGTTCTGCCACGCACCATGCTTGACGAACAAGTGGCGCGCATTCCATTACCGGGCGTGCAACTCAATCGCCAGCTAGGCTACATCCTGCATACCGAACGCACGCTATCGAATGCAGCAAGAGCATTCATGAAACTGCTCGATGCGCAGACATAGTGGGTAGATCATGCTGCAAACCGCAGACTGATCGCTCTATCGGTTCTTTCGATTAAAGGCTCGTGATCACATGTCCAACCCACCGGATAACTCCGTGCTGAAAGTCCCTGCACAGGCAGCCGCCCCCAGTCTGCCGCCGACAGGCGCGGAGCGCGTCCTCCAGCAAACCCGGGACCGTCTGGAACTGGCGCTGGAACTGGCGCAGATGGGCACCTGGGATCTGGACATCACCGGCAACCGGCTGCAAGCCTCGGCCCGTGCGTCTGCGCTGCACGGCATGGCGGCACTGCCCTTCGACGAGGATGGCCGGCAGTTCTTCGGCAGCCTGCCCGCTGAAGAGCGCCGGCGCATGCGCGCAGTTTATGCTGCAGCACTGGAAAACCAGCAGGACTGCCTCCAGGTGACCTACCGGTTTCAATTGCAAAACGGCACATCGCGACTGCTTGAAAGCCGTGCACGAATCTATCGCAATGAACATGGCCAGGCCGTGAAGCTGTCCGGAACCGTGCTGGACATCACTCAACAGTGCGTCCAGTCGGCGCTGGAGGCCAGCGAGGAGAAGTTTGCCAAGGCATTTCACTCAAGCCCGGACTCGATCACCATCACTGAAATCGAGTCAGGCCGCTATGTAGAGGTCAATGACGGCTTCTGTCGCCTGACCGGCTTCAGCGCCCAGGAAGTCGTGGGGCGCACCGCCCACGAAATCGGTATCTGGTCCGACACCGTGCAGCGCGAATACATGATTGACGAGCTACGCCAGAAAGGCCGCGTGCATCATCGCGAAATGAATGGCCAGGACAAGCACGGCGCGCCTCTGGTGCTGGACATCTCGGTCGAGTTCATCACCCTGAACAATACCGCCTGCCTGCTGATGAACGCCCGAGACATCGGCCAGCTGAAAACCGCCCAGGCACAGGTTCAGCATCTGGCTTATCACGACCCGCTCACCGGGCTGCCCAACCGCGCACTGCTGATGGACCGCCTCAGCCAGCAAGTCTCGCTGCTCCAGCACCAGAACCTGCGCGGTGCCCTGCTGTTTCTCGACCTGGACCATTTCAAGCACATCAATGACTCACTCGGCCACCCGGTGGGCGACAGCGTGCTGAGCATCATCGCCGCGCGCCTGGAGGCCAGCGTACGCCAGGAGGACACCGTGGCCCGCCTGGGCGGTGACGAGTTCGTGGTGCTGATCTGCGGGCTTGACGGCACCCGCGATGAAGTCACTCAGCAGGTCCGCGTGCTGGCCGATAACCTTCGCGAGCTGCTGGCCGAGCCGATGTTCCTCGACGGTCATCGCCTGCAGGTCACGCCGAGCATCGGCATCGTTCTGATTCCGGACGATGGCCTGGCCCCTGCCGATTTGCTCAAACGGGCCGATATTGCGCTGTATCGCGCCAAGGATTCCGGACGCAATGCGTCACAGTTTTTCCATGTGTCCATGCAGCAGGCCGTCAGCCAGCGCCTGCGTCTTGAAAACGACTTGCGACTGGCGCTGACCCGCAACGAATTCCAGCTGCACTTCCAGGCCCAGATCGATTGCCGGGACCAGTACATTACCGGCGCAGAGGCGCTGCTGCGCTGGGACCACCCCGAATACGGGTTGCTGTCGCCTGATCAGTTTGTCCAGATACTTGAAGAAAGCGGGATGATTCTGGAGGTCGGCAGCCACATTCTGGACGAAGCCTGCAAAACCGGCGGCCTGCTTTTAAAGCAGGGGCTGATCTCGAAAAACAAATTCCTGATGGGCGTCAATATCAGCCCGCGTCAGTTCCGCCAGAACGATTTTATCGAGCGTGTGCAACACAGCCTCAAGTTGCACCAGTTGCCTGCCTCCATGCTCAAGCTGGAAATCACCGAAGGCATTGTCATCCAGAACCTTGATGACACGATCCTCAAAATGCGCAGCCTGAAAGAATTGGGCGTGAGCTTTGCGATGGACGACTTCGGCACCGGCTACTCCTCACTGACTTACCTCAAGCGCTTGCCGGTGGATACGCTGAAGATTGACCAGTCCTTCGTTCAGGACGCCACCAGCGACCCCAACGATGCAGAAATCATTCGCGCCATCGTGGCCATGGCTCAGAGCCTCAACCTTAACGTCATCGCTGAAGGCGTCGAAACGCCGGAGCAGCTGGCGTTCCTGGAAAGAGTGGGCTGTTACAACTATCAAGGCTACCTGTTCAGCGAACCGCTGCCGGGGCCGCAGTTCGAGAACCTGCTGCAGCTCAAGCGGCAGTTACAGGAAAGTGCGTCTCTGGAGTGAAGACAGAAAAGGCGCCCGAAGGCGCCTCTTCTATAGAACAACTGATTAGCTGCCCAGTACTTTCTGGGTATTGAGCGGAATGCGCTTTGGTTTTGCTTCTTCCGGCACGTTGCGCACCAGGTCGATGCTCAACAGGCCATGAGACAGGTCGGCACCCTTGACCTCGATATTGTCGGCCAGCCTGAACGACAGCTTGAATTCACGCCGGGCAATACCCTGATGCAGATAGGTCACGTTGTCGGCTTCCTGCTCGCGCTTGTTGCCGATCACGGTCAATACGCCCTTCTCGACTTGTAGTTCAAGGTCCTGCTCTTGCATGCCTGCTGCAGCAATCACGATCCGGTAATGATCATCGGTATGCCGCTCCACGTTGTAGGGAGGGTAACCGCTGGCTGTCTCATTTCGTGCTGCCGACTCGAAAAGGTCGTTGAAGCGGTCGAAACCCACGGAATGACGAAAGAGTGGGGCCAGTGAAAATGCAGTCGCCATGATAAGTTCTCCTGTTTGTCAGCGAGTGGTTTACGCGACCCGTATCCGGCATCGCTTGATCACCAAAATAGGGATACCCATTCACTTTTCAAGAGACTTTTTTCAGGTTTTTTTTGACCGTTCGTCGGGGTTAGCTTTGGGGTAAGCCGCTGGGCAGGCAGCCCAACATCACACCGATTCGATCACAGTCGGTTTCGCGGCGTAGCGCATTGAACATCAGGGTCGCCTCAGGGTAGCTCTTGGTCAGCAGCACCAACCACTGCTTGAGACGACCCGGCGCCTGAATGAGCGTCATTTTAATCAAACAGGCCTGCCAGAAAGCGCGCAGCATCGGCTGCAACTCGTCCCAGGTCATCGGCACGACCTCTTCCCCCTTCTGTGCCGCAGCAATCTGCCGGGCCAGATCAGGGCGCGCCACCAGCCCGCGACCAATCATGATGTCGCGTGCGCCGCATATTTCCCGGCAACGACGCCAATCATCAACGGTCCAGATTTCACCGTTGGCCACCACGGGGACCTTGACCACCTCCTGAATGCGCGCAATCCACTCCCAGTGCGCGGGCGGCTTGTAACCGTCGACCTTGGTGCGCGCATGAACGACGATTTGCTCTGCCCCGCCGTCAGCCAGTGCCCGGGCACAGTCCAGCGCGCCATCGGTGTTTTCGTAACCCAGGCGCATCTTGGCGGTCACTGGAATATGCCTGGGTACCGCACGGCGTACCTGGCTGACAATGGAATGCAGCAGTTCCGGCTCTTTGAGCAGAATTGCGCCGCCACGCGAGCGGTTGACGGTCTTGGCCGGGCAGCCGAAGTTGAGGTCCAGTACCGGTGCACCCAACTCACAGGCGAACGCGGCATTCTCGGCCAGACATGCTGGGTCGGAGCCCAACAGCTGGAGCCGCAACGGCGTGCCTGCGTCGGTCTTCGCGCCTTTGTGGAATTCCGAAGCGTATTTGTAAAAGTAGTGTGCAGGCATCAAACGCTCGGACACCCGAATGAATTCAGTCACGCACCAGTCGATACCACCTACTTTCGTCAGGGCATCGCGCAGGATGTCGTCGACCAACCCCTCCATGGGCGCCAGAGCAATTTGCATGAGTCACACTCGAAAAAAGTCCGGCAGTTTACTGCCCGGCGTGCGGATTGGGAACGGTGCCGTCAGGGATGGCTGCGCCGTAGCCGTCAATGAACTCGGCAGGCATGCGCTTGGGTCGCCCACTGGACAGCTCGATACAGACAAAGGTGGTTTGCGCGCGCAGCAACGTCAGGTTGTCGGCGGGCCGCTTGAGCTGAAAGCAACGGGTCATTTTCAGGCGGCGATCCCAATCGACGATCCAGGTCGCCAGTTGCAGTTCGTCGTTCTCATAGGCACTGGCCAGGTAGTCGATCTCGTGCCTGACCACCGCCATGGCCCGGTCCAGACGCCGGTACTCGGTCAGGTCCAGGCCCAGATACTGCGAATGCCGCCAGGCGCAGCGCTCCAGCCAGGAGACGTACACGGCATTATTGGCATGCCCCAGCCCGTCGATGTCTTCAGCGCAGACGTTCAGATCAATGACGAAAGGCGTTGCCCGATCCCAGACCATGCGTGCTCCTGCTTGAGTGAATTTGGTGTGCGGAGAGTGTAGCGGGTCATTAACCTCGTTCACACGACGGTCTGCAATGCCCGTAATGTTGACTATCGTGCCGATGCTCCGCGTCGGCATGCAGTTCTGGACGCTCTGCGTCCTCTTTGTGGCGCTACGCGTCACACTTGGGGTTCTGCGAGTGCCATCGTGGCGAAAAAAGCGTTTTTATGTGCAGTAACTTCGGCGAGGCATGATGCAGTACAGACGTGACGCCTTGCGTCATCTGATGCAGGCCACCGAAGCATTGGCGCGAGGGTCAGTTGGATTTGTGTATGGAAACAGCAAGAATCTGAAAGGAAGGATTTTTCAAACCCTGAAAAAACAAAAGGGCCATTCAATAATCGAATGACCCTTGGTCCCGCAGAGCGGGAAATCGTGGCGTCCCCTAGGGGACTCGAACCCCTGTTACCGCCGTGAAAGGGCGGTGTCCTAGGCCACTAGACGAAGGGGACGCAAAACCTTCAGTCAGGTTCATCGAACGATGAACCCTGGCAAATTTGGTGGAGCTTAGCGGGATCGAACCGCTGACCTCCTGCATGCCATGCAGGCGCTCTCCCAGCTGAGCTAAAGCCCCGGATTTATCGCCTCGCGGCGGAGATCAACGTTGAAGTATCACTCGATGAAACTGGCGTCCCCTAGGGGACTCGAACCCCTGTTACCGCCGTGAAAGGGCGGTGTCCTAGGCCACTAGACGAAGGGGACAAAACCTTCTTACAAAACAAACGGTCGCTGGATCCGTTTGTTTCACATCGCCCCAGAGCAGTGTAGCAGCGCTCTGAAACGCTAAATTTGGTGGAGCTTAGCGGGATCGAACCGCTGACCTCCTGCATGCCATGCAGGCGCTCTCCCAGCTGAGCTAAAGCCCCACATCAGTGGACGGGGCGCATATTAAGCGTGAGTGACAGGGCTGTCAAATTTATTTTTTACATTTTCCAAACTTTTTTGTCGGTAATACAATCACTTACCTTTAAACCCCCGGAAAACCGGGGGCGTCTGACAGGAACAGGGAACGCCTCAGGCGATGGAGCCCAGCAGCTTTTCCCATTCCTTGTTTTCTTTTTTCGAAACGCCACCCAGCAAATCCAGAGCCTGACGCAGGCGGAAGCGGGTCAGGTCCGGACCGAGGATCTCCATCGCATCGGTCACCGAGACCGAATTGGCCTGGCCGGTAATCGCCGCAAACATCAAGGGCATGGCATCACGCAGCTTGAGCTCGAGGTGCTCGACGACGGCCTGGATGCAGCCCATGATCCGGTCTTTCTCCCACTGGCGCAGCGACTCCAGCTTCCACAGAATCAACTGCATCACCTGACGGACCTGCTCCGGGGACAGCTTCTTGTGCTCGAACAGCTTCACATCGGGCGTAACGCCACCGGCGAAGAAGAAACCGGCCAGCGGAGCCACCTGACTGAAGGTCTCTACCCTGCCCTGCACGTGCGGTGCGATCTTCATCATGTAGTCTGGGTTCAGTGCCCACGTTTTCAACCGGCTGGCAAACTCCTCGACCGGCAGATCACGCAGCCACTGACCATTGAGCCAGGACAGTTTTTCGATATCGAAGATCGGCCCGCCCAGCGAGACACGCGACAGGTCGAAGTTGTCGACCATTTCCTGCAACGAGAACTTCTCGCGCTCGTCAGGCATCGACCAGCCCATGCGGCCCAGGTAGTTGAGCATGGCTTCAGGCATGAAGCCCATGCGCTCGTAGAAGGTCACCGAGGTCGGGTTCTTGCGCTTGGACAGCTTGCTCTTGTCAGGGTTACGCAGCAGCGGCATGTAGCACAGCTGTGGCTTGTCCCAGCCGAAGTACTCGTAAAGCAGGATCAGTTTGGGTGCCGATGGCAGCCATTCTTCGCCGCGCAGTACGTGGGTGATGCCCATCAGGTGGTCATCGACGACGTTGGCGAGGAAATAGGTCGGCAGGCCGTCAGTCTTCATCAGGACCTGCATGTCCATGCGGTCCCACGGGATTTCGACTTCGCCGCGCAGCATGTCCGGCACTACGCAGACGCCTTCGGTCGGCACTTTCATGCGAATCACGTGTGGCTCGCCAGCGTCCAGACGGCGCTGCACTTCTTCCTTGGAGAGCAGCAAGGCGCGACCGTCATAGCGCGGGGTTTCGCCCTTGGCCTGTTGCTCGGCGCGCATTTCGTCCAGTTCTTCGGCGGTGCAGAAGCACGGGAAAGCGTGACCCAGCTCGACCAGTTGCTGCGCGTATTTCTGGTAGATATCGCCCCGCTCGCTTTGACGATACGGGCCGTGTGGACCACCGACATCCGGCCCTTCGCTCCACTCGATACCCAGCCAGCGCAGTGCGTCGAAGATCTGCTGTTCGGACTCGCGGGTAGAGCGCAGTTGATCGGTGTCTTCAATGCGCAGAATGAACTCGCCGCCATGCTGTTTGGCAAAGCAGTAGTTGAACAGCGCAATGTAGGCCGTGCCGACGTGAGGGTCGCCCGTGGGCGATGGCGCGATGCGGGTACGAACGGTGGTCATGGAAAATTCCGAAATAGGTCGATCAAGCGCGGAATGTTAACAGGCTGGGGGCATGCGGCTCCAGCGTGAAAGGTAATCGCCGGAACACCTATCGTTCCGCACGCTCCGCGTGGGAATGCAGTTCGTGACGCTCCGCGTCACACGCCGGTTCTGCGATGTCGGTCGGGTCGGGGTTCGGCTCAGGTCACCTTTGCGCCCTTACGGCGCCCTACTTTGAGGGACCAAAGTAGGCAAAGTCCCCGCTCCTGTTTCCGGCCCGACTTCGTCGGGTTCCTTCGCCCTGGCACTGATCCGGGGGTCGCCGCAACGGACCATCCATGGTCCGGTGCGGCTAGCCTGGCGTCCTGCCAGGCTACCCCCGGATCAGCGCCAGGACTCAGCCGTCACTAAGGTCGCAATTTGCGTCGTCTGTGCCATCGCGGTTGAAAAACACTGCGTTGGCAGCGGCTGCGCGCATGGCTTGGACGTCGTGCTGCAGCACAGATGTGACACAAAGCGTCACTAACAAAGTGCCAGAGCATTGGCACTGTGATCAGTTGCGTATCCAGCACACAAATCAAACCGCCAGCAACCGCTCCCGCAACTTGCCGATCTCGTCGCGCATCTGCGCAGCAGCTTCGAATTCCAGGTCGCGGGCCAACTGGTACATTTTCTCTTCCAGTTGACGAATGCGCTTGTTGATCTCGCTCGGCGAGCGCAGTTCGTTTTCGTAGCGAGCGTTTTCTTCGGCGGCCTTGGCCATGCCTTTGCGCTTCTTGCTGCGCGAGCCGGGCACCGTGGCACCTTCCATGATGTCGGCAACGTCCTTGAACACGCCTTTTGGGGTAATGCCGTGCTCAAGGTTGAAGGCGAGCTGTTTATCGCGGCGCCGTTCGGTTTCGCCAATGGCGCGCTCCATGGAACCGGTGATGCGGTCGGCGTACAGGATCGCCCGGCCATTGAGGTTACGCGCAGCCCGACCAATGGTCTGAATCAGCGAACGGTCGGAACGCAGGAAACCTTCCTTGTCGGCGTCGAGAATCGCCACCAGCGACACTTCCGGCATGTCCAGGCCCTCACGCAGCAGGTTGATCCCCACCAGTACATCGAAGGTGCCCAGACGCAGGTCGCGAATGATCTCGACACGTTCAACCGTATCGATGTCCGAGTGCAGGTAACGCACTCGTACTCCGTGGTCGCTGAGGTAATCGGTCAAATCCTCGGACATGCGCTTGGTCAGCGTGGTGACCAGCACCCGCTCTTCCAGCGCCGCACGTTTGTGGATTTCCGACAACAGGTCGTCGACCTGGGTCAGCGCCGGGCGGATTTCGATCTGCGGGTCCACCAGGCCGGTCGGACGCACGACCTGCTCCACGACGCGCCCGGCGTGTTCCGCTTCATAGTTGCCCGGCGTCGCCGAGACAAAAATGGTTTGCGGGCTGATCGCCTCCCACTCGTCAAAGCGCATGGGCCGGTTATCCAGCGCCGATGGCAAACGAAACCCGTACTCGACCAGAGTTTCCTTGCGTGAGCGGTCACCTTTGTACATCGCGCCGACCTGCGGAACGCTGACGTGGGACTCGTCGATCACCAGCAAGGCATCGGCAGGCAGGTAGTCGAACAGGGTCGGAGGCGGCGCACCGGACGGACGGCCCGACAGGTAGCGCGAGTAGTTTTCGATACCGTTGCAGTAGCCCAGCTCCAGCATCATCTCCAAATCGAAGCGGGTCCGTTGCTCCAGACGCTGGGCTTCCACGAGCTTGTTCTGAGTGCGCAGGTATTCAAGACGCTCCTGCAACTCGACCTTGATCCCTTCCATTGCCTCGATCAGCGTCTCGCGCGGGGTAACGTAATGGCTCTTGGGGTAGAACGTGAAGCGCGGCAGCTTGCGGATCACCTCACCGGTCAGCGGATCGAACGCCGACAGGCTTTCGACCTCATCATCGAACAGCTCGACGCGGATCGCTTCCAGATCGGATTCGGCCGGGTAGATGTCGATGACATCGCCACGCACCCTGAACGTCGCACGGGCGAAGTCCATGTCGTTGCGGGTGTATTGCAGGTCGGCCAGTCGTCGCAACAGGGCGCGCTGGTCCAGTTTGTCGCCACGGTCGATGTGCAGAACCATGCGCAGATAGGTTTCCGGGCTGCCCAGACCGTAGATGCACGACACCGTGGTGACGATGATCGCGTCCTTGCGCTCCAGCAGCGCCTTGGTTGCAGACAGGCGCATCTGCTCGATGTGGTCATTGATCGACGCATCCTTCTCGATGAAGGTGTCCGACGACGGCACATAGGCCTCGGGCTGGTAGTAGTCGTAATAGGAAACGAAGTATTCCACGGCGTTGTTCGGGAAGAACGCCTTGAACTCGCCATACAACTGCGCGGCCAGGGTCTTGTTCGGTGCCAGGACCAGCGTCGGGCGCTTCACCTGAGAGATCACGTTGGCGATGCTGAACGTCTTGCCCGAGCCGGTCACCCCCAGCAAGGTCTGGTGCGCGAGCCCTGCGTCGATCCCTTCGACCAGTTGGCGAATGGCCTCGGGCTGATCGCCGGCTGGCTCAAAACGGGTAACGAGCTGGAACTCGGACATAACCTACCTCTTGGTTCATACGCGACGGGATCGCGCAAAGGGCTCGCCTCACCTGAATGGACTGACAGGCCATGACGAAATCATCGCCAACGCCCGGTCCCGCCGGGAAAAGGCGTGCGATGTCTTGAAATGATGCTTACTAGATGGAGCCATATGCTGGCCTTTCAAGTCACACACTTAAAGCATTGAGGTTCGAACGGGACGAACGTTCTGAAAATATGCATATAAACCTCGAAAAAAGCCGTCCGGCCTGTCGCCCGACAAGGGGATGCTCTCTATACTAAGCGCTGTTTGTGCACCGCTTTGGCGCATTCAGCCGCAGCGTGCATCCCTACCCACTCTTCATCAAGAGCCGCCGCACAATGAGCCTGTTTTCCGCTGTCGAAATGGCACCCCGCGATCCGATCCTGGGTATCAACGAAGCCTTCAACGCTGACACCCGCACCACCAAGGTCAACCTTGGCGTAGGCGTCTACTGTGATGAAGACGGGCGCATTCCTCTGCTGCGTGCCGTGGCTGAAGCTGAAAAGATCCGTGTCGCCCAGCACGCGCCGCGCGGTTACCTGCCGATCGACGGCATTGCCGCTTATGACCAGGCCGTGCAAAAACTGCTGTTGGGGGCCGATTCACCGCTGATCGCCTCAGGCCGTGTACTGACCACTCAATCGGTCGGCGGCACAGGTGCCTTGAAGATTGGTGCCGACTTCCTCAAGCAACTGCTGCCCAACGCAGTGGTAGCGATCAGCGACCCAAGCTGGGAAAACCACCGCGCGCTGTTCGAAACCGCAGGTTTCCCGGTGCAGAACTATCGCTACTACGACGCTGCCACCCACGACGTGAACCGCGCCGGCATGCTTGAAGACCTGCAGAACCTGCCGAACAACTCGGTCGTCGTGCTGCACGCCTGCTGCCACAACCCGACCGGCGTCGACCTGAGCCTGGACGACTGGAAAAAAGTGCTGGAAGTGGTCAAGGCCAAGGGCCACGTACCGTTTCTGGACATGGCGTATCAGGGCTTCGGTCAAGGCATTCAGGAAGATGCACTGGCTGTGCGCCTGTTCGCCGAGTCGGGCCTGACCTTCTTCGCCTCCAGCTCGTTTTCCAAATCGCTGTCGCTGTATGGCGAACGTGTCGGCGCGCTGTCGATCATTACCGAATCGAAAGAAGAAACCGCCCGCGTTCTGTCGCAGGTCAAGCGCGTGATCCGCACCAACTACTCCAACCCGCCGACCCACGGCGCAATCATTTCCGCTGCGGTCCTCAATGACCCGGCACTGCGCGCCCTGTGGGAAGAAGAACTCGGCGAGATGCGCGTGCGTATCCAAGGCATGCGCAAAGCCATGGTCGAGCGCCTGGCGGATAACCCGGCTGGTCAGGACTTCAGCTTTGTCGGCCGTCAGTGCGGCATGTTCTCCTACTCCGGCCTGACCGCCGCACAGGCACAACGCCTGCGCAGCGAATTCGGCATTTACGCGCTGGATACCGGGCGTATCTGCGTGGCGGCGCTGAACCAGAAGAATATTGATGCCGTGTGCGACGCGATCAAAAAAGTGCTCTAACGCGCTGCCTATATCTTCTGTAGCGAACCTGTTCGCGAAGGCTATATTCCGTTCAATGCATCTCATGCAACTGTACGGCCCCCTTCGCGAACATTGCGCCTCCCGTAGCCACACACAACACTCCATCCTGCCTCACCATCTTTCAGCACCGTTCGGCAACTGAATCGAACGATCCATATGGCTACCTTTCGAAACCCTGTCAGACCATTTTCTGAAACAGATATCGAGGTACTCATGTCCATCGAACCGCAACGTCAGAAAGAGCAGCCACCGGGCCAGCATACGCCCGCTGACCAAGGCGCAGACCGCAACGACCCGGCCATCGAGCCGCAGGTTGCGGACGTAAAACCGGAGACGGAAAAAGGCGGTGGCCAGAATCAGGGCCAGATCCCTGCTCCCAGCCAGTCTCAGTCTCAAGGCCAAAGCCAAAGCCAGTCATCCAGCGACAGCGCTTACGTGCCTGACCATGAGCCAGAGGAAAAAACCGAGGATCTGCGCAACCATCAGCCTACCCAGGGTGTTGACGCCGATATCGATACGCCCGGCGGCTAATCCCGACGGGCAAGCGCATTTGGGCCGCACGGCCCAAACGCTTCTCCTGCCATGTTCAGCGGCTGCCCTTCTCGCTGATCACCTGCACCTGATACGCCGGATCAGCCTTGATCTGCTGTTCGGTGAACGGCAACACACTCCACTGCTTTTTCGAAAACGCCTCGGTCTGGTCCCTTGAATGAGCCGACTGCGGGTTGCTCGATTCAGAGAACGCCAGCAGACCTTGCGCTTTGGGCCCCTGTTCATCAAACGTCACCACCTGCAGATAGCTGGTGCCGCTGACCACCTCACGCTTGCCGCCCTTGCCAGCGATGGTCTGCATGGCGTTGTAGATGCCGAGCCCGGCCGGGCCACCATGAATCGGAATGGGTTTGCCGCTGAGGCTGGAGACCTGAATGTCGCCCCATTTACTCTCGGGCGAAAGACCGGCCTTGGCCACCTCATCAACCGCCGCAAGCATGGCGGCGCGCAGTGCGCTGGCAACCTGAGGGTTTTCAATGGCCAGCCCGCTTGGCGTGTGGGTCGGGTTCTGCGGGTCGAACACCACGCGCCAGCGCGAGGCAACGCCCTGCATGGACGTCACGATCCGCTGGAAGTACACGAAACCGATGCCACTGTTCAGATCAGCGCGTCCGTCCCAGGCTTTCAAGGCGGCGCACAACGGCGCCAGACGCGCAGCATCATCGCCCAGCTCCGAAGCACAGAACTTCAACAGATCCGGCAGCACTTGCCCGGCCTGATACACCTCGTTGTCCATGACCATCGCTTGCAGGTTCTCGGCGCTGACCTTGCCAGCCTGTTGCAGGCCGCCCAGTCGATCCAGCGCAAAGCGCGCACGCTGACCGAGTGGCTGGCCGTCCTGGCTGATCAGCGGCGAAAAGCCCGTCAGCGGCGCCGCCGGATTGACCATCCATGCCGAGTCATTGGAATGCTGCACAAAGTCGCTACGCAACAGTTGCGGCTGGCGTGAGGACGGATAAATACCGGCCTGAGCCGCCTCCACGGATATATCCCAGTTACATTCACTGCGCGAGCCGTCGAGCACGATCAGCTCGGTGCCGATGCGCGGGTCACTGCACTTGGCGAGCTTGGCGGCGTCAACGTTCGGTACTACCGAGAGGTTCATGTACAGCGCCTGCCCCTTGGCATCAACCGCCAGGGTATTGACCCAAGGGATGCCCTGAATCTTGTGCACCGAATCCTGAAACGCCTCAAGGCTGTCAGCCTTGTCCATCGAATACCACTGTTGCAGCACCCGGTCATTTTCCAGGTTGGCGTCACGCAGGCTGAAGGCGAACTTGTCATCCCAGTCCAGCTTGCCCGGCCACTGCACGATCGGGCCGAACGTCGACGAATAAATAATGCGCGGCACAGCCTTGAGGCTACCGTCCGGCTGCTTCATCTCGACGCTGACTTGCTGCTGGCCCATAGCGATGGATTTTCCATCCAGCAGGTAACGGGTCGAGTCTTTCGGGTCGAGCTGCAAGCGATGCAAGGTGAAGTGTTTCGACGTGTCGACGGTATGGCTCCAGGCCAGATGCCGGTTGAAACCGATATTGATCAGCGGCAGGCCCGGCAATGCGGCGCCCATCACGTCGAGCTTGCCAGGAATGGTCAGGTGCATTTGATAGAAGCGCATGCCGCCGCCCCATGGAAAGTGCGGGTTGGCCAACAGCATGCCGCGCCCATTGGCGGACAGCTCGTGCCCTACTGCAACGGCATTGCTGCCACGCTCCAGGGCAAAGCGCTGGCTGCGCACAGCGGCCAATTGCAGCGCCTGAACCTGCTGACTATCAACCTGCAATGGCTTTTGCGCAGAAGGCGGTTTGGCACCCGCCAGTGCCTCAGTGAACTGCCCTACGCCGCCCTCGACCAGCAAGCGGCGAGTCAGGCGCAGCAAATCATCGGTACTGATCGGTCGAACCCAATCGGCTGCGCAAGGCTGCGGCAGACCCTTGGCCTTCTGCTCACCCAGCGAGCGGTTGTAGCCGGCGACATAGCCCTGCATCAACTGGCGAATCTCGGGCGGCTGGGCTTTCCAGAAATCAGCCAGTGCCTCAGGCGTGTTGAGCCACTTGAACAGCAGGTCGCTGGCCATGTTGCTGCGTTGCTCAAGGGTCGCCTTGTCCGGCCCGAAATAGCGTGAGCGCTCGCCGTTTACGGTGACGATTTCGTTGGCCAGCAGGCACAGGTTGTCCTGCGCATACGCATAACCGATGCCGTAACCCAGGCCGCGCTCATTGGCGGCGACGATATGCGGCACGCCAAAACCAGTACGCCGAATTTCGGCACGGGCAGCCTGATGATCAGCGGCAACCAGGGCCTGGGCAGGCAATATCACCGCGAAAGAAAGACCTGCAAACACAAAACCGCACAGGGGTCTGGAAATAATCACGCTGACTCCAACTCGACAAGACGACCCGAATTAGCCGCTCCCCTTAAACGAAGCGCAGACGAAAAATTTACTCGCGCAATGCAACCCGCAGCCGACGCTAAATTCCCGTCCTCATCCCTCGTTTAAAGGGCAGCTCTATATAAAGGCCCGCTCTGCAGCCGGCGTCCGTCGATCGGTTGATTTTTCCCACCCCAGGAACCTGCATGAAACGCTCTCGCCCTCCTCGACGCGCCCTTCTCGTGGCGCTGTGCCTGTTCCCGGTCATCGCCGTGTGTGCCTGGCAGATCATGCCCGACAGCACAGGTCATGCCGCGACCGTGACGGTGACCCGCAGCAACATCGAAAACAGCGTGACCGCACTGGGTACCTTGCAGCCACGCAGCTATGTGGACGTCGGCTCACAGGCCACCGGGCAGATCATGAAAATCCACGCGCAGGTCGGCGATCAGGTCAAGGAAGGCGACTTGCTGGTCGAAATCGATCCGTCGACACAAAAAGCCAGGCTGGACGCCGCGCGTTACGCCATCGAAAACCTCAAGGCCCAGCTTCAGGAACAGCGGGCGCTGCACGAGCTGGCCGAACAGAAGCAACAACGTCAGAAACGCCTCGCGGCGGGCGGTGCCACGCGTGCCGAAGACGTGCAGGCTGCGGAATCGGAATTTCGTGCCACACAGGCACGGGTCGACATGTTCAAGGCGCAGATCCTCGAAGCTCAGGCGGCGCTGCGCAGTGACGAGGCGGCGCTGGGCTACACGCGCATCTACGCGCCCATGAGCGGTACGGTGGTCGCACTGGATGCGCGCGAAGGTCAGACCCTGAACGCACAACAGCAGACACCGCTGATTCTGCGCATCGCCCGCTTGTCGCCCATGACGGTATGGGCCGAAGTCTCGGAAGCCGATATTGGCCACGTCAAACCCGGCATGACGGCCTATTTCACCACCCTCAGCGGCGGCAACCGGCGCTGGAGCAGCACTGTACGGCAAATCCTGCCGGTGCCGCCCAGACCGCTGGATCAAGCCAATCAGGGTGGCGGCAGCCCGAGCAGCGCGCGCAAGAGCGGGGGCGGTCGGGTTGTGCTGTACACCGTGCTGCTGGACGTGGATAACAGCGACCAGGCACTGATGGCAGAAATGACCGCACAGATATTCTTTGTCGCTGGCAGCGCGCAGAACACCCTGACCGCCCCGCTCGCAGCCTTGCAGAACGGCCCTCAGGCCGATGTGCAGATCGCGCAGGTGCTGTCCGCCAATGGCGAGGTGCAAAACCGTCAGGTACGCACTGGTATCAGCGACCGCCTGCGCGTGCAGGTGCTCGACGGCCTGAATGAAGGTGATCGCCTGCTGGTGCCGGCTTCTGTCGGCAGCGGGGGCTGAATGCAAACGCCGCTGATCGACCTGCGCGCCATCCGCAAATCCTACGGCGGTGGCGACAGCCCGCTGGTCAACGTTCTGCGTGGTATCGATTTATCGATCCATGCCGGGGAATTCGTAGCGATTGTCGGTGCCTCCGGTTCCGGCAAGTCGACACTGATGAACATCCTCGGCTGCCTGGATCGCCCGACCTCGGGTGAATACCTGTTCGCCGGGGAAAACGTCGCCGAGCTGGGCAGCGACGAACTCGCCTGGCTGCGCCGCGAGGCATTCGGTTTTGTGTTTCAGGGCTACCACCTGATCCCTTCCGGCTCGGCACAGGAAAACGTTGAAATGCCAGCCATCTACGCTGGCACACCCGCCGCAGAGCGCCACGCCCGGGCTGCCGCACTGCTCGACCGGCTGGGCCTGGGGTCGCGCACCGGCAACCGGCCACACCAGCTGTCTGGCGGCCAGCAGCAACGGGTATCCATTGCCCGCGCCTTGATGAATGGCGGGCATATCATCCTCGCCGACGAACCCACAGGTGCGCTGGACAGCCACAGCGGCGCCGAGGTCATGGCGCTGCTGGACGAACTGGCCAGCCAGGGCCATGTGGTGATCCTGATCACCCATGACCGGGAGGTGGCAGCCCGTGCCAAACGGGTCATCGAGATCAGCGACGGCCTGGTGGTCAGCGATACCGCCTGCGATCTGTCCGTGCCACGTTCAGCCAACCCCGCTGCGCTACAGGCCGTCGACCTGCGCAAGCGTCTGAGCGACGGCAGCGGCAGTCGCGGGGCATGGAAAGGCGAACTGCTCGACGCGGTTCAGGCCGCGTGGCGGGTGATGTGGATCAACCGCTTTCGTACCGCGCTGACGTTGCTGGGTATCGTTATCGGCGTCGCATCGGTGGTGGTCATGCTGGCGGTCGGTGAAGGCAGCAAACGGCAGGTCATGGCGCAGATGTCCTCGTTCGGCTCCAACATCATTTACCTGAACGGCAAGGCCCCCAACCCGCGTGCGCCCAAGGGCATCATCACGCTTGAAGAGGTCGCGGCGCTGGGCGAGTTGCCCGAGGTAAAAATGATCATGCCGGTCAACGGCGAACAGGCCGGCGTGCGCTACGGCAACGTCGATCATTCCAGCTATGTCGGCGGCAACGACACGCACTTTCCGGCGATCTTCAACTGGCCGGTAGTGGAAGGCAGTTATTTCAGCGAAGCGGATGAGCAAAGTGCTGCCGCCGTGGCAGTGATTGGTTACAAAGTTCGCCAGAAACTGTTCGGCGAACACACCGACCCTATTGGCCAGTACATCCTGATCGAAAACGTACCGTTTCAGGTGGTCGGCGTGCTTGAAGAAAAAGGCGCCACTTCCGGTGACCTGGACAGCGACAACCGCATCGCCATTCCCTACTCGGCGGCCAGCATCCGTCTGTTTGGCTCGCAGGACCCCGAGTACATCACCATCGCTACACGCGATGCCAACAACGTCAAACACGCCGAAGAAGCAATACGCAACCTGCTGCAACGCCTGCATAACGGCAAGCAGGATTACGAGCTGACCAACAACGCCGCGATGATCCAGGCTGAAGCACGCACCCAGAACACCCTGTCGCTGATGCTCGGCTCGATTGCGGCCATCTCGTTGCTGGTCGGCGGCATCGGCGTGATGAACATCATGCTCATGACCGTGCGTGAGCGCACCCGTGAAATCGGCATCCGTATGGCCACCGGCGCGCGGCAGAGCGACATCCTGCGGCAGTTCCTCACCGAAGCGGTGATGCTGTCCGTGGTCGGCGGGCTGGCCGGTGTCGTGCTGGCGCTGGGCATGGGCGCAGCCTTGTTGCTGAGCAAGGTGGCGGTTGCGTTCACCGTGCCAGCAGTGGCCGGAGCGTTTGCCTGCGCACTGGTCACCGGCGTGATCTTCGGCTTCATGCCTGCCCGCAAAGCTGCCCGGCTCGACCCGGTTGCGGCCCTTACCAGTGAATGAACAATCAATGAAGCCGAGCCTTTCTCTTTTGACCGTCTGCCTGTTACTGACCGCCTGCAATACCCCGGCTCCGCGCCTGGACAGCGGCATTCAGCCACCTGCACGCTGGGCGTTTGCCCAGAGCGCTGCCGCCCAGCGCAGCGACGCCCGCTGGTGGCAGCAGTTCGGCAGCCCGCAATTGAATCGCCTGATCGAACAGGCCAGTCGCGACAGCCACGAAGTCGCTGCAGCAATGGCTCGTGTGCGTCAGGCGCAGGCCAGCACCATCATTGGCGGCGCACCTTTGCTTCCGGAGCTGGCCTTTGACCTGCGCGGCGAACGCAACAAGTTCGTGCGCAACAGCGACCGCAAGGCCAACCCTTCCGACGACAACAACACCAACAACTTCACCAGCGACCTGACCGCCAGCTATGAAGTGGATTTCTGGGGCGGTATCGCCGCCGGACGCGACAGTGCGCTACAAAGCCTGCGGGCCAGCGAATTCGATCAGGCGACAGTGGAACTGACCCTGCTCGGCAACGTCGCCGACCGCTATGCGCAAACCCTGGCGGCACGCGAGCAAGGCCGGATTGCCGAGCTGAACCTGGCCAACGCGCAAAGCGTTTTGAGGCTGGTACAGACCCGTTACGACTCGGGTTCGGCCACTGCACTGGAACTGGCGCAGCAGAAGAACCTGGTCGCCACCCAGCAGCGCGAACTGCCACGCGTTCAGCAACTGGCCAACGAGCAGTTGATCAGCCTGGCCGCGTTGCTCGGCCAACCGGTGCAGAATCTGCACCTCGGTGATCAGGCATTCGCTACCCTGAACTGGCCGGACATCGGCCCCGGTCTGCCTAGCGAACTGCTGACCCGCCGCCCGGACCTGGCCAAAGCCGAAGCTGAACTGGCCGCGGCGCAAGCCGATGTCACGGTGGCGCGCGCTGCCATGCTGCCAAAGCTGACCCTGAGCGCCAGGCTCGGCACCGAAGCCACCCGCGCCGAAGACTGGCTGCGCGCACCGTTCAGCAGCCTGGCTGCCGGTCTGGTCGGGCCGATCTTCAATAATGGCCGTCTGGCTGCCGAGCGCGACAGGGCCACAGCACGTCAGACAGAGCTGCTGGAAACTTATCGCGGCGCGATCATCAACAGTTTCGCCGACGTGGAAAAAGCCCTGAATAGCATTCAAGGCCTGGACCAGCAACGCTACTGGCACGAAGAAGAACTCAAACAGGCACAAACCGCCTTCAACATCGCCCAGAGCCGCTATGAAGAAGGTGCCGAGGACTTACTGACGGTACTGGAAACCCAACGCACGCTGTACCAGGCACAGGACGTAAGCGTGCAGTTGCGGCTGGCACGGGTGCAGGCGAGCATCGCGCTGTACAAAGCGCTGGGCGGCGGCTGGCAGGTGCGCTGAGCGCACGCCCCCCTATCGTGCGACGCAGAGCGTCGAGAACTGCATTCCCACGCTGGAGCGTAGGGAACGATAATCCCAACTATCGTACTGAAGCTCTGCATCGGTCTGCGCAGATAACTCAATTATCGTGCGACGCTCTGCGTCGCATGCCGTTCGGGACGCTCCGCGTCCTCTTTGAGACGCAGAGCGTCCTGACCTGCATTCCCACGCTGGAGCATGCGGAACGATAATCCCAACTATCGTACTGAAGCTCTGCGTCGGTCTGCGCAGATAACTCAATTATCGTGCGACGCTCTGCGTCGCATGCCGTTCGGGACGCTCCGCGTCCTCTTTGAGACGCAGAGCATCCTGACCTGCATTCCCACGCTGGAGCATGCGGAACGATAATCCCAACTATCGTACTGAAGCTCTGCGTTGGTCTGCGCAGATAACTCAATTATCGTGCGACGCTCTGCGTCGCATGCCGTTCGGGACGCTCCGCGTCCTCTTTGCGCAGCAGGGCGTCGCGAACTGCACTCCCAAGCAGGGGCGTTGGGAACGATAACCTCCACTGCCGTCCGTTAGAACCACCTGTCCGGCAACAGATTCCTTGCATACCAAGGCCTGCGTGGCACGCGGCGTAGCAGGTTGCTCAATTTGTCATCTGCCGCAAAGGTGATGCGCAGCGCGAGCTTCATGACTTCCGGGTCCATTTCCATGGTCGTGCCTGCCGCCTGCCCTGGCACGGTGCTGCAACCATGAGTCTCCGGGCCCAGCCACGGGTCGCTGACTTCGACCCAGCGGCCCGCTGCGAACCACGGCACGCCATTGACTTCCAGGCGCTTCACTTCGCCCGGATGAAAGCGCTCGTGAGCGCGAAACCAGTCGTCGATGCGATCGTCGATCCAGCCGTGAAACATCCAGAACACCGGGTTCACATGCGATGAAAACGGATCGGCGAGGAAGTCGTTTTCCGGCTCGAACCAGCGCTCGGCGAAGTCGTCCGAACGACGCGCCATCGGCACCGGCTGGCCGTTGGCAGGGTCGCGGGCGACGGAGGCCCAGCGCATGTGCAGCCAGTCGTGCAGTTCCAGCTCGACCTGCGAACCAAACTGACCCAAGGTCAGCTTCGACAGAAAGCGCGGGTCGCGGTACTGCGACTCCCAGACCTGAAAGTGCGTGTGAAACGTCTCGTGACTTTTGATATCGCTGACCAGTTGCGTGTATTCCTCATCGCCCTGCGCCAGCCAGTTCGGCGGCAGCGAACAACCGTCGTGATTATCGAAATAACGTGCGAAACCCAACCGGTCACGCTCCAGCTCAGGCTGTGGCAACGGAAACCGCGGCCACGACGGCAGGTCCTGAATCTTGCGGGCCTGAATCAGCATGTGCCGGTGCATGTAAAAGAAGTCTTCACCCGAACCGTTGCGGTCCTTGTGCGGGCCGCGCGCATCACGCTCTTTCTCGCGTGGCCCCGGCTGCCAGCCGATACCACGCAGGGCGTTGCGCTTGTCGTCGGGCAGCTTGTGCCATTTGTCCCGAGAGGCATGCCACAGCTGGTGAAACAGACGATGTTCCTTGGAAACCAGCCAGGCCAGAAACGGCGGACTCAGGCCGACCCGCTCGCGCGCCTCAGGGAACACCTGCTTGATGGCAATCAGGCGGCTTTCCAGCTCTGGCAGGGCCAACGGCCGGTCCAGACGTTCGATACGTCCGCTCAACGTGCCGCTGCCCGCATTGCCGAACGCGCCCCAGACTTCATCAAGGGTCAGGCTGAATTCGTAATCCGGAGTGTCGCTGTGCGGGTCATTGCCAGCATGGCCGTCCATGACCCGCAGATACAGCTTTGCCGCGTTGGCCGGTTGCAGGTCGCCGATCACCCGGAAGCGTGGCTGTGCGTCGCTGCGCAACTGCTGCGGCGTATCGATATAACCGCGCAGGCCGCGACCGCGCGGGGCAATGTCGAGAAACATTTCCAGACCTTCAAGCGGCGCATCGGCCAGCCCGGCATCGCGCCCCTCGAAACGCAGCGTCCATACCCCGCGCAGCTTGTCGGCCAGGCGCTGGGTAGACGTATCTGCGGGCCCGGCCGTGGCCTCGCCCGGTGTCACGGGTTCCTCGACACGGGTGAGTTCCCGATGTGCGTAATAGGCAGCCGGAACTGCCGCGCCGGTCAGCGCCAGCCCTGCTATGAACCCTCGTCGAGAAATCGTCATTACCCTACCTGTTCCAGCACCGAGACAGCCGTTATCCAAGCTAGAACGTAAACCCGATGATTAAATTTAGCTGGCTGACCTGATCCACCGTAGAGCGCTAAATTTTTCGCCCATCCGCTCGTTCTCCACCAGATAGCAACAGCCCTTGCAGGCTGCGCAACGGTTAATCTGAACGAGACGGAAATGACAAGACCGCGTTGGAAAAAGGCTCTCTTCATCGGCCTGCCGCTGGCCCTGGCCATCAGTGCAGGCGCGGGTTTTCTGGCCTGGAATTACTGGTCGCCTGCCGGTTACCCGGTCAAGGTCATGAAGCAGGCTGACGACCTGCAAGAGCGGATCATTTCCTTCGACAGTCACATCACCGTGCCGATGAAATTCGGCAGCGAGGGCAATGAAGCCGACAAGGACGGTTCGGGCCAGTTCGACCTGGTGAAAACCGCACGCGGGCGCTTGTCCGGCGCAGCACTCACGGTATTCGGCTGGCCGGAAATCTGGAACGGCGACAATGCCCCGCATCGTCCGACACCCGGCTTTGTCGACGAGGCGCGCCACCAGCAGGAAGTGCGCTACAAGATCATCACCGGCATGGTTCGGGATTTCCCCAATCAGGTCGGCATCGCCTATACCCCCGACGACATGCGCCGCCTGCACGGCGAGGGCAAGTTTGCGATCTTCATCAGCATGCTCAACGCCTACCCGCTGGGCAATGACCTGAGCCTGCTGGACCACTGGACAGCGCGCGGCATGCGCATGTTCGGCTTCAGTTACGTCGGTAATAACAGCTGGGCCGACTCTTCACGCCCCCTGCCCTTTCTAAACGACACGCCCGACGCGCTGGGCGGCCTGTCGGAAATCGGCAAGCAGGCAGTGCAGCGCCTCAACGACCTGGGCGTGATCATTGATGTCTCGCAAATGTCGAGCAAGGCACTGGAGCAAGTCAGCCAGTTGAGCCGTACGCCAATGGTCGCCTCGCACTCGGCCCCGCGTGCGCTGGTGGACATCCCGCGCAACCTCAGCGACGAGGAAATGCAGCTCATCAAGCGCAGTGGCGGCGTGGTGCAGATCGTGGCGTTCCCGGCCTATTTGAAGCCGCTGACCCAGAAGACCCAGGACAAGCTCAACGCCCTGCGCAAGGACTTCGACCTGCCGCCGCTGCCCAACCTGGCCATGGCGCTGATGCCCGGCGACGCGATTATCACGGTCTGGCCGGAACAGCGCTTCGGCGCCTACGCCAGCAAGCTGTACGCGATCCTTGAAGAAGAGCCCAAGGCCACGGTCAAGGATTTCGTCGACGCCATCGATTACACGGTGAGAAAGATCGGTATCGACCATGTCGGCATCAGCTCCGACTTCAATGATGGCGGCGGCGTAAAAGGCTTCAACGATGTCAGCGAGATTCGCAACGTGACCGCCGAGCTGATCGAGCGCGGTTACGCCGAAGCGGATATCACCAAGCTCTGGGGCGGCAATTTCCTGCGCGTCTGGGAGCAGGTGCAGGCTTCGGCGCGTCCGGATGCGAAACAAACCAACCTCTCGAACGCCGCTAACCGAACATCAGGCGCAACCGCTCATGACTGACCGCAGAACCTTCCTCAAACAGGCCGGAGTGCTGGCCGCAGCCTTGCCACTGGGCTCCGGTCTTGCGTCAACGGCAATGGCGTCCGCACCTGCACCTGCACCAACATCCACAGACAAATGGGTGCGCCTGAAACAGCTGTTCAATCAGGACCCGGATTACGTCCACCTTTCCAACTTTCTGGTCACCTCGCACCCCACTCCGGTTCGCGAAGCCATCGAGCAGCATCGCGCGCACATCGACCGCAACCCTGGCCTGGCGATGGACTGGGACCTGGGGGAAACCGAGCGCCGCGAACATGAAGTTCGCGTCTGGGCGGGCAAGTACCTGAATGCCCAGCCAGGCCAGATCGCCCTGACCGGCAGCACCACCGAAGGGCTGGCGATCATCTACGGCGGTCTGCATGTGCGCCCGGATCAGGAGATCCTGACCACCGAGCACGAGCATTCCTGCACCCGCGACATCCTCAAATTCCGCCAGCAGCGCGAAGGCACACAGGTGCGCAAGATTCGCCTGTTCAAAGACCCGGCGACCGTGTCGGCGGACGAAATCATCGGCTCCATTGCGCGCAGTATTCAGCCGAAGACCCGAGTGTTGGGCATGACCTGGGTGCAGTCCGGCAGTGGTGTGAAACTGCCTATCGGGGCCATCGGTGATCTGGTCGAGGAACACAACCGCAACCGTGACGACAAAGACCGCATTCTGTATGTGGTCGACGGCGTACACGGGTTTGGCGTCGAGAACCTGGATTTCCCGGACATGAAGTGTGACTTCTATGTCGCCGGCACGCACAAGTGGATGTTCGGCCCGCGCGGTACGGGCATTGTCTGCGCCCGCTCGGAACAGGTCAAAGACCTCACCCCACTGATCCCGACGTTCTCGGAAGCCACCGGTTTCAGCACGATCATGACGCCCGGCGGGTATCACTCGTTTGAACACCGCTGGGCACTGAACGAGGCATTCAAGCTGCACCTGCAGCTGGGCAAAGCCGACGTGCAGGCGCGCATTCACGAGCTCAACAGCTACCTCAAGCAGCGCCTCAAGGCGCAGCCCAACGTCGAACTGGTGACACCGATGGACCCAGCACTGTCAGCGGGCTTCAGCTTCTTCCGGCTAAAGGGCCAGGAAAGCGACGAGGTGGCCGCCTGGCTGATGAAGCAACGCATGGTCGTGGACGCCGTGAGCCGCGATGTCGGCCCGGTGGTGCGTACCGCGCCGGGATTGCTGAACAACGAGGCCGAAATCGATCGATTCATGGCCCTGCTCAGCCAGCGCAGCTGACGTGCGTGCACTGAATCCACTGTTTTCCGTTTTCTATCGAGACCCGTCATGAAAAAAACACTGCTGTCCCTTTCCGCCCTGCTCGGTCTGTTGCTCTGCGGCTCCACCCTCGCCGCCACGCCTGCGGCGGTGCCCGCGCCCGGAAAAGTGTTCAAGGACTGCAAGGATTGCCCGGAAATGGTCGTGCTGCCTGCGGGCACTTTCACCATGGGCGCACCCGAGGAAGAATTGGGTCGCCAGCCGGACGAAGGCCCGCTGCACGACGTGACCTTCGCCAAACCGTTCGCCATCAGCCGTTTTCAGGTGCTGAGCGGCGAGTGGAATGCCTATATCAAGAGCTCCGGCTACAAGATGCCGGATGGCGATACCCGGCCAGGCCGCGAGTGCAAGGCCGGCAAGCCGCGCTACCCGCTGAGCCCGCGTCAGCCCGCCGTGTGCATGGACTGGAACGAAGCCAAGGCCTATGTCGAATGGCTGTCGAAAAAGACCGGCAAGTCCTATCACATGGTCAGCGAAGCGCAACGCGAATACGCGGCACGGGGCGGCAGCAAGGGCTCTTTCCCGTTCCCGATGGACGAAGGCAAGCCTTACAGCATCGCCAAACACGCCAACA
This sequence comes from Pseudomonas savastanoi, assembly GCF_020917325.1. Classification (NCBI taxonomy): domain Bacteria; kingdom Pseudomonadati; phylum Pseudomonadota; class Gammaproteobacteria; order Pseudomonadales; family Pseudomonadaceae; genus Pseudomonas; species Pseudomonas savastanoi. The sequence continues at coordinate 2,084,583 of NZ_CP076652.1, read as the reverse complement.
CCTACGGCCCGGAAGACGGCTTCAGCTACACCGCACCCGCTGGCAGCTACAGCCCCAACGATTTCGGCATTTACGACGCCCACGGCAATGTCTACGAATGGACCGCCGATTGCGAGACCAGCAACTACAACGGCGCGCCCACGGACGGCAGCGCGTGGCTGGCTGGCGATTGCACCTGGAAAATGATTCGCGGCAATGACTGGACCGAAGCGCCGATCTTCTCCCGCTCCGGCAACCGCAACAGCCGTCAGCCGGATGTGCGTGGCGACTGGCTGGGTTTCCGGGTCGCCCGCGACCTGTAACGGACTTCATGCGCGCCTGCGGCCTGCGACAGACGCGGGCCGCACTCACGGACACTGACGAGACACACCATGACCCGCAAAACTGAAAGCCTCGCCCGGGAAACCCTGAGAATCCTCAAGCCCTTCTGGTGGCTGGTGGCGCTGTCGACCGTGCTGGGGATTGTCAGCGGTCTGAGCGTCACCGGCCTGCTGGCCACCATCAACAACGCGATGAACATGCCCGGCGGCCCGGACACGCAGACCGCGCTGCTGTTTGCCGGGTTGTGTGTGCTGACCCTGGCCTGCTCGACACTGTCCAACCTGTCGACCAACTACGTTGGCCAGCGCGTGGTCGCCAACCTGCGCCGCGAGCTGGCTGCCAAGGTGCTGGTGGCACCCATCGAGCAACTGGAGCGTTATCGCTCGCACCGCCTGATTCCGGTGCTGCTCAACGACGTCAACACCATCAGCACCTTCGCCCTGTCGGTCGCACCGATGGTCATCTCGTTCACTGTCACCCTGGGCTGTCTGACCTATCTGGCGCTGCTGTCCTGGCAGATTCTGGCGCTGACCGTGCTCACCGTGGTGCTCGGCACCGGCGCGCAGTACCTGGCCCATGCGTACGGCATGCGCAGCATTCTGGCGGCGCGCAACAGCGAAGACGAATTGCAGAAGCACTATCAGGCGCTGTCTGCGGGTGCCAAGGAACTACGCATTCAGCGCAAGCGTCGCCAGCACATGCTCGACGAGAAGATTCACGGTGCCACCGAGCACATCTGCCGCTCGAACATTCGCGCCGCCAACATTTTCGTCAGCGCGGAAACCTTCGGTTCGATGCTGTTCTTTGCCGTGATCGGCATCGCCATCGCCTTCCAAGCCATGTGGCCGACCACCGAAAAGACCGTGCTGGGCGGCTTCGTGCTGGTGATGCTGTACATGAAAGGCCCGCTGGAACGCCTGATCACCGCCCTGCCCGGCATCAGCCGCGCACAGATCGCCATGCGCCGCATCGCCGAACTGTCGTGGAAGTTTTCCAGCCCCGAACCCCACTTGCTGGTCAGCGACCGCCCCAATTCGTTGGCCAATATGCAAACCCTGGAATTGCACAACCTGCGTTATGACTACCCGCCGGTCGAGGGCAGCGACGCCTTTCATCTCGGCCCGGTCGATTTGAGCATCAAACAGGGCGATATCGTATTCATCGTCGGCGAAAACGGCTGTGGCAAGACCACGCTGATCAAGCTGCTGCTGGGTCTGTACACGCCGCAACAGGGCGAAATCCGCCTGAATGGGCAGACCGTCACCCCGGAAAACCTGGATGACTACCGCCAGTTATTCACTACGATCTTTGCCGATTACTACCTGTTTGATGAGCCGTTGCAGGGACAGGCCGCGCTGCCGCAAGACGCTGGCAAATACCTGGAGCGGTTGGACATCGCGCACAAGGTCAACATCAAGGACGGTGCCTTCACCACCACCGACCTGTCGACCGGTCAGCGCAAGCGTCTGGCACTGATCAACGCGTGGCTGGACGAGCGTCAGGTGCTGGTCTTCGACGAGTGGGCCGCTGATCAGGACCCGGCGTTCCGGCGCGTGTTCTACACCGAACTGCTGCCGGAGCTGAAGCAGCAAGGCAAGACCATCATCGTCATCTCCCATGACGACCGCTATTTTTACATCGCCGATCAACTGGTGCGCATGCAGACCGGGCAGATTCAGGTCGAGCAGGTGCAGAACGACACTTACGGCAAAACCATTCCGGCCTGATTCATCCATGCCTCGAAAGCCCCGCCCGGCCAGTCCGCGAGCGGGGCTTTTTGTTGCCCGGCGAAGCCATGCCCGCCCCAACCAGATAGCTAAGCGCCATCTTTTTTCCGGAATTGTGAAAAATTCATTAAATAAACGTTATTCGCTTTCGTTCTCATTAACAGCGAATTGCGTGCACAGCCATCTCCCGCGCAACGCCCTATAAAAAAGTTGCTCACGCCTGCCCCGTCGACGGCTGAACCCGACTGCGCAGACCTGACCAACGCTCTCAATCTCCTTGCCGATACCCACTGGAAAGAGCCAATTCATGCACAACCCGTCACGACTTACCCCGCTCAGCAAAGCGTTGATGCTCAGTCAGATGTTCCGCTCCCGGCCATCCATGGCGGTCATGGGCCTTGCGCTCTGCATGCCGGTGGCCAGCCAGGCACAGGAAACCGCCGCAGACGGTTCGACCCAGACAGCCACGGTCAACCTGGCGCCAACTGCAATCGACTCGCAGTACCTGGGCACCGCCACTGACGGCACTGGCTCTTACACCACCGGCGCGGTAAGTATCGGCAAGGGCGCGCCACAGTCGCTGCGTGAAACACCGCAGTCTGTAAGCGTGGTGACTCGGCAAGTCATGGATGACAACAACCTCAACAGCCTGAGCAAGGTGTTGGAGGACACCCCGGGGATCACCTTCCAGTACCGTAATTTCGGCGGTCACGTGTACACCTCGCGCGGCTTCTCGCTGCTGGCGGAGAGCTTTCTGGTCGACGGCATTGGCGGTCAGGGCTATCAGATCACCGGCTGGATGCAGCCGGACATGGCCATCTACGACCGTGTGGAAGTATTGCGCGGCGCGTCCGGCCTGCTGGTCGGTGCCGGTCAGCCCGGCGGCGCGGTCAATCTGGTGCGCAAGCGCCCGACCGCCGACAACAAATTTTCGATCACCACTCGCGCAGGTTCGTGGGATCAGTACCGCGTCGATCTGGACGGCAGCGGCAAGCTCAACGATTCGGGTACGCTGCGCGGGCGCATGGTCGCAGCCTACGATGACAGCGGTTCGTACCTGGACGGGCGCGACAGCCGCACCCCGCTGCTGTACGGCATCGTCGAAGCCGACCTGAGCGATGACACCACGCTGACCATGAGCCTGCGTCGCCAGGAACAGGTCATCAATGGCTACTCGATCTACGGCCTGCCGCGCTACAGCAACGGTCAGTCATTGGGCCTGTCGCGCTCGACCAACCTGGCGCAGAAGTGGAACCGTCTCGAAAGCGACATGACCGAGGTGTTTACCGAAGTCGCGCATCGTTTCAATGAAGACTGGACCAGCCGCACGTCTTTGACGTATTCGCAGGGTGGGTTTGATCAGGCTATCGCTTACGCGCGGGGAGCAGTCAACCCTGTGACGCTGGCAGGCTCGACCTTCCAGAACACACTTTTTCGCAGAGACGAAGTGGACAGCACCGGCCTGAACACTCAACTGGAAGGTAACTTCAACGCTTTCGGCCTTGAGCATCAGGTGACGTTGGGCGCCGACTGGTCGAAACAGAACGCCAATACGCATCAGGCTACTGCACCAACCCGATCCGCGATCAACATTTTCGACGTCAACCAGAGTGCGTTCGCCAAACCAGCTCGTCCGGCTTGGCAAACCGACATCGACACGACCGAAGAACGCGCAGGCCTGTACGCCAACACGCGTATTCACCTGAGCGAGCCGTTGAGCGTGGTTCTGGGCAGCCGCCTGAGCTGGTATGACTACAAGTACGACGTCAAAACCGGTGCGGCCACGGATTATGAATCCAAGCAGACTCAGGAATTCACCCCGTTCGCGGGCCTGATCTACGACATCAACGACAACTGGTCGTGGTACGCCAGCTATGCCGACATCTTCACACCGCAGGCCAACTACGTAACCTCAGGCGGCTCGCCGCTGGACCCGGCCATCGGTTCCAACTACGAAACGGGCTTCAAGGGTGAACTGTTCGACAAGCGCATGAACCTGTCGATGGCACTGTTCTACATCAAACAGAAAGATGTCGCCGCGCTGGACGTGAACACTACTCAGACCTGCCCGACCAGCTCCGACGGCTCCTGCTACCTGCAGGACGGCATCAGTCGCAGCAAGGGTGTCGACGTCGAAGCCAGCGGTGAAGTGTTGCCAGGCCTGCAAGTGTTCGGCGGCTATACCTTCAACATGCTGCGCAATAATGGCGATGCGGATGTCGCTTACGAAACGCCAAAACACATGCTGCGCCTCAACACCAGCTACAACCTGCCGGGTGCATGGAACCGCCTGACCCTGGGTACCGGCGTGTCGGCAGATTCGGGCTATGAAGTGCCTTCCAACAAACAGCTGGGTGTTTCTGGCAAGGCCATCTGGGATGCGCGAGCCTCGTGGAAACTGGACGAGAACTGGAAGGTGTCGCTCAACGCCGAAAACCTTTTCGACCGCAAGTACTACGGCACCTCGATCGCCACCGACCGCTCCAACGTCTACGGCGAACCGCGCAGCTATGTCCTGACCTTGCGGGGGGATTTCTGATCTGAGTCCAGGCTTTGACTCTTGTGCAAATGCTCCGCGTTGGCATGCCTTTGTGGACGTTCTGCGTCCGTTCTTGAATACGCGGCGCGGCGCAGATTTGTGACGCGGAGCGTCACCCAAGGCATTCCCACGCTGGTGAACTGCCCCCCAAAAGTTGGACGGTTTAGCTTGCCGCCTGAGCCCTATACTTTACGGGGCTTTGACCGTTGAGCTTCAGCTTGATGCGGTCATGGTTGTAGTAGTGGATGTACTCATCCAGACCTGCTTTCAACTCATCGATGCTTTCAAACTGTTTCAGGTAGAAAAACTCGGATTTCAGTGTACCGAAAAAGCTTTCCATTGCCGCATTGTCCAGGCAGTTGCCCTTACGGGACATGCTTTGTTTGACGCCTCGTACCGATAGCTTATGGCGATACTGCGCATGTTGATACTGCCAGCCCTGGTCCGAGTGCATCACAAGCTTCGGCTCGTCCTGCAACTGCTGCAACGCCTTGTCCAGCATGCTGGTGACCAGCTCAAAGCTCGGCCTTGTCGACACTTCATACGCCACGATTTCACCGTTGTACAAGTCCATCACGGGTGAGAGATACAGCTTTCGATTGCCTACCTTGAACTCAGTCACATCGGTCACCCACTTCTGGTTCGGGCGTTGCGCGCTGAAATTGCGCTCCAGCAAATTCGGCGCAATGGTTCCGATTACGCCCTTATAGGAGCGGTATTTTTTGGGGCGCACCACTGATCGCAGGCCCAGTTCTGCCATCAGTCGTTCTACAACCTTCTTGTTGACCAAAATACCTGCATTGCGAATGACCGCCGTGATACGCCGAGCGCCATAAAGGCCTTTCTCCTCGTGGTAAATGCTTTCGATTAACTGTTTCAAAGCAGCATCGGGATCGGGTCTGGATTGCACCTGAACCTGGTAGTAAAACGTGCTGCGTGCCAAGCCCGCCAGCCTCAGCAGAGCGCAAAGCGGGAACCGGCCCCTCAGTTGCTTGATGATCAGGGCTTTTTCGGTTGCCGTCGTTTCTGCTCCTTCAGCTCTTCCAACTTTTTTAGGTAAGCGTTCTCCATGCGCAGATATTCAAGCTCGCTCATCAACTGGTCGCGCGTCTTCTGCGTATCGTCGGCGGTTACTGGTTTGGCGGGATAAGGCTTCTTTGGCATGGCGACAGGCTTTCTTCTGGCAGGAACATACGGGGCTGTACCGCTACTGTAATGCCGCTTTTCCCAAATGACTATTTGGCCGGGATCCCCGATACCAAAATGCGCAGCGGCCTGACGGAGCGACAGCTTGTGTTCACGCCTGTGTTCAAGCACTGAGCGCTTGAAAGCTTCGCTGTATCGAAGACCAGGCTTGCGATGGCCGGTGTGACCATGACTCTTGTAGTTAGCGACCCAGCGTCGAAGCAGACTGAAATCGATTGAGAACTGGCGGGCTACCATACGAAAGCCCATGTTGCCTTCAAGATACGCTTTGACGACAGTGAGCTTGAACTGCTCTGAATACTTACCCATTTGAACACCCCCATGAGGTCGGATTGGTGTCCAACTTCTTGGGGGCAGTTCACTGGAGCGTGCGGAACGATAGGTGTCCGTAATAACACCTATCGTGCCAATGCTCCGCGTTGGCATGCCTTTCTGGACGCTCTGCGTCCGGTTTTGATGTGCGACGCGTTGTCGGCTTGTGATGCAGAGCTTCACGCGGGGCATTCCCACGCTGGAGTGTGCGGAGCGATAGGTGTCCGTGAGAACACCTATCGTGCCAATGCTCCGCGTTGGAACGCCTTTCTGGACGCTCTGCGTCCGGTTTTGATGTGCGACGCGTTGTCGGCTGGTAATGCACAGCTGTGCCCACGACCAAACCGCGCAAATACATTATCCTGCACCCTCGATTTCAATGAGCCATCCTTCCCATGCCAACACCCTTCAGCCGTCTGCGCACAGGCCGCGTGAAAACGCTTGGCTTGCGTCTGGGCGGGCTGGTGCTGGCATTGGCTTTTCAGGGCGAGGCACTGGCTGAAGAGTTCGAGTTCGATATCCCCGCGCAACCCCTGAACAGCGCCCTTAAAGAGCTGGGGTGCCAGGGCGACCTGCAAATTCTTTACAACCCCGATGATGTGAACGGCAAGTTCAGCAGCCCGGTGCATGGCAGGTTGACGCCTGAGCAAGCGGTCGCTGATCTGCTGAAACAGGCTGGCGTAACGCACAACCTCGAGGCCGACACCCTGACCCTCGGCAGCGCGGCGTCCGCGCAACCCATGAGCCTTGGGCCGGTGGCGATCAAAGGCGACCCGTTCGGTATCACCACCGAGGGCAGCGGCTCGTACGCAGCGACCGGCGTGAGCATCAACAAGGCATCACAATCGCTGCGCGAAACCCCGCAATCGGTCACGGTCATGACCCGTCAGTTGATGAACGACAAAAACCTCAACGGCCTCGACGAAGTGATGGCGCAGACGCCTGGCATCACCTTTTCGCAACGCAACTTTGGCTCTCATGTGTTCAGCTCGCGGGGCTTTGCGCTAGAAGACGAGAGCTACACCATCGATGGCGTGGCCGGCCAGGGTTACAGCGTGACCGGCTGGATGACCCCGGACATGGAGATCTACGACCGTGTCGAAGTGTTGCGCGGTGCTGCCGGGCTGCTTATCGGCGCGGGCAACCCCGGTGGCGCGGTCAATCTGGTGCGCAAGCGACCGACCGCCTTAGCGCAGTTCTCGATCACCACCCGCGCTGGCAGTTGGGACCAGTACCGGGTCGATCTGGATGGCAGCAGCAAGCTCAACGACTCGGGCAGCGTGCGCGGGCGTTTTGTCACGTCTTACGAAGATCGCGGATACTTCATCGACGGTCTGAAAAAGACTGCGCCGTTGTTGTACGGCATTCTGGAAACCGATCTGAGCGAAGACACTACGCTCACGCTGGGCCTGCGCCATCAGAGCGCGGATACCCACGGCTACTCGATTTTCGGCCTGCCCCGCTACAGCAACGGCAAAGCCATCGATCTGCCGCGCTCTACCTCCTTGGCCCAGGACTGGAACCGTCATCAGACCCGGACGGACGAGGTGTTCAGCGAACTGGAAACCCGCTTTGACGAGAACTGGAGCGGCACACTGTCTGCCACTCACTCTGATGGCGCTTTCGATCAGAAAGTCGCCTACGCACAAGGCGCCATAGACCCTGCGACCCAGAGCGGTTCGCGACTGGTCAGAACCCTGTTTCGCTCGGACACGCTGCAAAGCGACGGCTTCGACAGCCATCTGGACGGTCGTTTCGACGCCTTTGGCCTGACCCACCAGTTGACCATCGGCGGCAACTGGTCTGAGCAAAAACGTGATTCGCGCTATGCCACCGTCAACAGTAATCGGCCGCTGGACATCGTCAATCCCGATCACGACGCGATTGCAGAACCTGCGCGTCCGGCCTGGCGCAGTACCGACTACAGCGACAAGCGTTATGGCGTTTACAGCAACCTGCGCCTGAGCCTGAGCGAGTCGTTGAGCCTGGTCATGGGCGGCCGGGTCAGTTGGTATGACTATCAGAGCCAATCCGCAGGCGTGACCACTCGCGCACAGGAGAAGAACCAGGTCACGCCATTCGTGGGTGTGATCTACGATCTGAACCGCGACTGGTCGTGGTACGCCAGCTACACCGATATCTTTCTGCCGCAGAGCGGTTATAGAACGGCATCCGGCGCATTCCTCGACCCGGCCATCGGTGCCAGCCATGAAACCGGTATCAAGGGTGAGTTGTTCGACAAGCGTCTGAACGTGTCTTTTGCGCTGTTCTATGTGAAACAGAAAGACGTAGCGGTCGAGGACGATGCCAATGCGGGCCAGTGCCTGAGCAACGACGCTTACGGCACCTGCTATTTGAATGGCGACATCCGGCGCAGCAAGGGTATCGACATGGAGATCAGTGGTGAGCCGTTACCGGGCTTGCAGACCCTGGCTGGCTACACCTTCAACCTCACGCGCGGCAGCGACGGGAAATCGATTTCAGCAGAAACACCCCGGCACATGCTGCGCTTGTCCAGCAGCTACAACCTGCCCGGCACCTGGCGTCGACTGACCGTCGGCGGCGGTGTATCGGCGCAAAGCGGCTACTCGGAGCACGAGTCGACCCAGCCCATCGACAACCCTGGCCGCGCCATCTGGGACGCACGCGCCTCATGGAAGATCGACGAACACTGGTCGGTGGCCCTCAACGGCAACAACCTGCTGGATCGCAAATACTACAAGGCAACCGGCGACATCGACCGCGGCAACTACTACGGCGACCCGCGCAACTACGTCCTGACGTTGCGCGGTGATTTTTAGAAGCCCGCGCTCGCACCTCACAATCAAGACCGGACGCAGAGCGTCGCACGATAGCTGGGATTATCGTTCCGCACGCTCCGCGTGGGAATGCCGTTCGTGACGCTCCGCGTCACAGATCTGCGCCGCCCCGCACAATCAAGATCGGACGCAGAGCGTCCAGAACTGCATGCGACGCAGAGCGCCGCACGATAGTCGAGATTATCGTTCCGCACGCTCCAGCGTGGGAATGCCGTGCGTCACGCTCTGCGTCACAGATCTGTGCCGCGCCGCAACCTCAAGACCGGACGCAGAGCGTCCAGAACTGCATGCGACGCGGAGCGCCGCACGATAGTCGGGATTATCGTTCCGCACGCTCCACGTGGGAATGCCGTTCGTGACGCTCCGCATCACAGATCTGCGCCGCCCCGCACAATCAAGATCGGACGCAGAGCGTCTAGAACTGCATGCGACGCGGAGCGCCGCACGATAGTCGAGATTATCGTTCCGCACGCACCGCGTGGGAATGCCGTTCGTGACGCTCCGCATCACAAATCTGCGCCGCCCCGCACAATCAAGATCGGACACAGAGCGTCCAGAACTGCATGCGACGCGGAGCGCCGCACGATAGTCGGGATTATCGTTCCGCACGCTCCGCGTGGGAATGCCGTTCGTGACGCTCTGCGTCACAGATATGTGCCGCCCCGCACAATCAAGACCGGACGCAAAGCGTCCAGAACTGCATGCGACGCGGAGCGCCGCACGATAGCTGGGATTATCGTTCCGCACGCTCCAGCGTGGGAATGCCGTTCGTGACGCTCTGCGTCACACAAGCCGCTCGGCAAGCCCGTGCAGAAACGCCTCGGCAAGCACCACGTTGTCATGCCGCTGATCAACCGTTGTCGAGCTGCGCAGCCCGTTGACCGAGCACTGTTCAAGCAACACCGCTTCAGCCCGGGCAATCTGCCCTGACGCACGGCTCTGCCCGGCCCACCAGCAATCGGCCTGTACGTTGAGCGTTTTCAGGGTAAATGCCTGGCTCAGCTGTGCGTTGGCTTCCAGTAGTTTGTAACCGGTTTCGATCTCGTCCTGCACGGCGATGTCCTGGAATATGCTGCGCAGGTTGTCGGCGTTCATGCCGGCCTCCAGCGCGACATGGTCGACTACCCAGTCAATCACCTCGCCCTCGCTGGACAGCGACTGCCGGGCGGTTTCGATAAGCCCCACAATCGACGCTTCCTGCAAGCCCGGCACAAACGCCTGCAAGCTTTTGATCAGGCTGCGGTAGTAGTTTTCGCCCTGTTTCTGCGTGGTGACCTCCGGAGCTTCTTCGACCCACTGCATCCCGACCGAGGCAGGCAGTTGGGTGTCCACCAGCCCGAGGAAACTCACCGCGTCGCCCTCACGCTCAAGCACATGCGCCACCTCGATGGCCAGCGCACCACCCATCGACCAGCCAAGCAGGTTGTAAGGCCCGTGCGGTTGAGTCATACGGATTTGCTCGACGTAGTAATCGACCATTTCCTGCCACGACGTATCAAACCAGCCCGGCACCACGTAAGCCTTGTTGACCAGCCCGTAAACCGGTCGGCTGTCGCTCAATTGACCCGCCAGCGGGTAATACGAGTACGTGCCGCCACCGCCCGGTGGCAGGCAGAATAATGGCGCGTTGTCAGATCGACTGGCGTTCATGGCGATGACTGCCGATTTGACCTTAGCCTCGTCGCTACGCATGAAATCGGCCAGCTCACCCAAGGTCTGCATCAACAGAAAATCATGCAGTTTGATGGAGACATCAAACGTCTCGCGAATCCTGCCTGCCAGCGAAACCGCCAGCAGTGAGTGGCCGCCCAGGGCGAAGAAGTTATCGTTGAGCCCTACCCGTTCGACCTGCAGCACCTGCTCCCACAACGTGGCAAGACGTTGCTCGAATTCCGTGCGTGGCGCGACGTGGCCTTGCTGTGAACGAGCCACGTCCGGTTTGGGCAGTGCCCGACGATCCAGCTTGCCGTTGGCGGTCAGCGGCATCACATCAATGAAGACAAAGTATGTCGGCACCATGTAATCCGGCACGTGAGCCTTGAGGTGCGTTTTCAGGGTTTCGCGCAGAGCGTCCGAGTCCTGAGCGGCATCAGTGCGCACCAGATACGCCACAAGCTGCTTGCCGGAAGGCCCGTCAATGTCGATCACATTGGCTTCTCGCACACCGGCATGCTCATGCAGACGCGCTTCGATTTCGCCCAGTTCGATACGCAAGCCGCGAATCTTCACCTGATGGTCGATACGCCCGGCGTATTCGATAATCCCTTCATCGCGATAACGCGCCAGATCGCCGGTTCGGTAAAGACGCCCGCCCTGCTCGTCGAACGGGTCCGGCACAAAGCGCTCAGCCGTCAGCGCCGCGCGGTTGTGATAACCCCGCGCCAGACCGATACCGCCGAGGTACAGCTCTGCCGCAATGCCCTGCGCGGCAGGCAGCAATCCGTCGTCGAGGATATGGGTTTTCAGATTATCGATAGGTCGACCAATCGGCACGCTGAGCACGTCGTCCGGGGTGCAGGTCCAGTGCGTCACGTCGATAGCCGCTTCGGTCGGGCCGTACAGGTTGAACAAACCCGCCTGCGGCAGACGCGTGAGCACCTGACCGGCCAGTTCGGCAGGCAGTGCTTCGCCACTGCACACCACACGACGCAAGCTGTTACAGCTTTCCACCTGCGGATGGGTGAGAAACGCCTGGAGCATCGACGGGACAAAGTGCAGCGTCGTGACCTGATGTTCGCGGATGGTCTGCACCAGCCGCTCCGGGTCGCGATGATCGCCCGGCAGCGCTACTGCCAGACGTGCGCCGGTCAGCAGCGGCCAGAAGAATTCCCACACCGACACGTCGAAGCTGAACGGGGTTTTCTGCAATACCGTATCGCTGCCATCCAGCGTGTAGGCCTTCTGCATCCAGTGCAAACGGTTGGCCAAGGCGCGATGGCTGTTACCTGCGCCCTTGGGCTTGCCGGTCGAACCCGAGGTGTAAATCACATACGCCAGATTCAGCGGATGGCTGAGGTTTTCCGGGTTGGCGGTGCTGTAACCGGCCAGCCAGTCGCCATCCTGATCCAGGCACAGAAGTTGTAACTGCGCAGGAACCGGCAGGCGTTCCAGCAACAAAGTCTGGGTCAACAACAAACCAATGCCGCTGTCCTGCATCATGTACGCCAGCCGATCCTCGGGGTAATCCGGGTCCAGCGGCACATAAGCGCCACCGGCCTTGATGATTGCCAGCAGGCCGATGACCAGTTCCAGACTGCGCTCGACACAAATCCCCACCAGCACATCCGGGCCAACACCTGCTTCACGCAAGCGATGCGCAAGCTGATTGGCGCGAGCGTTGAGTTGCCCATAGCTGAGTTGTTCGGCGGCGAAAATCAGTGCCGGAGCGTCCGGCGTGGCCTGTACCTGGGCTTCGATCAGGCTGTGCAGGCAATGCTCGCTCGGGAAATCGGCGGCGGTAGCGTTCCAGTCCCCCAACACCTGCTGCTCGGGACCACTCAACAAAGACAGCTCACCAATCGCCGCCTGCGGATCGCGCACCAATGCCTGCAAAACCTGGCGCAGATGCGCCGACAACTGCGCCATGTGCTGCTCGCTGAAATGCTGGCGGGCATAGCTGAAACGCATCGACAGGGTTTCGCCCAGATTGACCACCAGAGTCAGCGGGTAATGAGTCTGCTCCTGGGTGTGCAGGCCGCCGAACACCAGCCCCGGCGGTGCGGACTGTTGCAGCGCTTCGGACACCGGATAGTTTTCGAACACCAGAATGTTGTCGAACAGCGCCTCGCCAGCGCTGCGTGCCCAGCGTTGAATCTCGTACAACGGTGTGTGTTCATGCTCACGCAAGGCGATGTTCTTCGCCTGCACCTGCTGTACCCAGTCCGCCACCCGCTGTTCCGGGCGCGGACTGGCGATCACCGGCAAGGTGTTGATGAACAGCCCCAGTTGCTCCTCAACACCCGGCAGGTCAGCCGGACGCCCGGCCACGGTTGCGCCAAAGGTCACGCTCGACTGCCCGGTGTAGCGTTGCAGCACCAGTAGCCACGCCGATTGCACCAGCGTGTTGAGGGTGACGCGCTGCTCGCGGGCAAACTCGCTCAACTGGCGGGTGCCATCGGCATCGATCAGTTGCAGGTAATCACCATGCCCCTGCTCGCTCCCGGACGCTTTGAAGGCCTGAACCAGCCGGGTCGGCTCGTCCAGTTCGGCAAGCTGGCCGGTCCAGAAACGTTTACTGAGCGCAGCATCCTGGCGTTGCAGCCATTCGATGTAGTCACGATAACGGCTGACTTGCCGTGGCAGCGTCTGGCCGCTGTAGCGTTGCAGCACCTCGCCCAGCAGGCGCGAGCTGCTCCAGCCGTCCATGAGAATGTGATGGCTGGTGTAGATCAGTTGATGCATCTGCTCGCCAGTACGCAATACGGCCAGGCGCAGAAGCGGCCCCCGAGCCAGGTCGAAGCCCTGCTGGCGATCGGCATTCGCCCAAGCGTCGATCCATTCGCCTGATTGCGCACGGGCATCCAGTTCGACGAACGGCATGCTGACATCGCGCAACACCACTTGCAGCGACTGCTCAAGATGGCTGACAAAGCCGCTGCGCAGTACTTCATGGGCATCCAGCGTGGCCTGCCAGGCGGCACGGAAACGCGGCACGTCCAGGCCACTGACCTCGACGCGCATCTGGTTGATGTAATTGCCCGCTTCCTGCTCGAACAGGGTGTGGAACAACATGCCCTGCTGCATCGGTGCCAGCGGGTAGATATCTTCGATCTGCGCCGCAGGGATTGGCAAACTGCTCAACTGCGACTGGCTCAGGCGTGCCAGCGGGAAGTCCGACGGAGTTACCCCAGCCACGCCATCAGTGGTGCAATGCGCAATCAATTGTTGCAGTTCAACGGCATATTCGTCGGCCAGCCGCTGCACGGTGTCACGTTCAAATACCGCACCGCTGAAGGTCCAGCTCAGGCGCAATTCGCCGCCATACACTTGGCCATTGATGCTGAGCGGCGCAGCCAACGGTGCATCGGCGCTCTGCGACGCGCCGCTGCTCTCGGCCGAGGGCGTGAACAACGCGCCTTGTGCGTCGAAGCTGCCGTCGAACTGCCCGAGGTAATTGAACACGATACTGCCCAGCGGCAACGCTTGCAGGGTCTGCCGCGCCGATTCACTGCCCAGATAACGCAGGGCGCCGTAACCAATGCCCTTGTCGGGCACTGCGCGCAGCTGTTCCTTGATGGTCATGAGCGAATCGGCCAACGTGGCCTGCGGCGTGAGCCGGACCGGGTACAGATTGCTGAACCAGCCGACCGTACGGGTGATGTCCAGCGTGTCGAAGAGGTCTTCGCGGCCATGCCCTTCCAGACGAATCAGGGAATGCGGCTGCGCGGTCCAGCGACTGACCACCCGCGCCAGCGCGGTCAGCAGCAGGTCGTTGATCTGCGTGCGATAAGCCGCCGGAGCGTCTTGCAGCAGTTGCCGGGTCTGCTCGCCATTCAGTTGCGTGACCACCGACAGCGCGTGCTTCTGTTGCTGACCGCCGTGCGGGTGATCGCAGGGCAAGGCGTCGCTGACGTCCTGCAACTGCGTCTGCCAATAATCCAGTTCCTGCGTCAACGCAGGGCTTTGCGCGTAGGCCTGCAAGTGCTCGGCCCAGCTTTGCAGCGAGCTGGTTTTCGTCGCCAGCGCCAATGGCCGGCCTGCTGCGATGGCGACATACGCCTGTTGCAGGTCTTCCAGCAGCACCCGCCACGACACGCCATCCACCACCAGGTGATGGATCACCAGCAACAAACGCTGCTCGCCCTGCGGCAAGTCGATCAGCACCGCACGCAGCAACGGGCCGTTTTTCAGGTCCAGACTGCGTTGTGCTTCATCGGCCAGTTCAGGCAAGCGCTCGGCACTGTCCAGTTCGTGGGTCCAGAGCAGGTCGCGAGTGTTCAGCGCACCGAACGTGGCTCGCCATTGGCCGTCTTGCTGAGCAAAACCCAGGCGCAGCGCGTCGTGCTGTTCGATCAGCGCGGTCATTGCAGCTTGAAGGTGGATTGCATCCAGCGTTTGCAGGGGCTTGAGCATCAGCGCCTGATTCCAGTGCTGACGCTCTGGGATATCCTGTTCAAAAAAACGTGCCTGAATCGGCAGCAACGGCAACGAGCCACTAACCTGTTCGACCGCGGCAGTTGGTTTTTTCTGGATCAGTTTTGCCACCGAGGCCAACTGGCTGATGGTCTGTTTTTCGAACAACTGCTTGGGGCTGAGCTTGATGCCCTGGCGCTTGGCGCGAGCGATGATCTGCAGGCTGAGAATCGAGTCGCCGCCCAGTTCGAAGAAGTTGTCAGTGCTGCCGACCTGTTCCAGTTTCAGTACGTCAGCCCACACGGCGGCGAGCTTTTCCTCGATCTCGCCGACTGGCGCGGTGTAGCGCTGTTTGACCACGCCGGGTTTAGGCAAGGCGCGCTTGTCGAGCTTGCCGTTGGCGGTCACGGGCAGCCTGTCCAGCAGCATGATCTGCGCGGGCACCAGGTATTCGGGCAAGCGCGCAGCCAGTTGCTCGCGCAGGCTGTCGACACTGAGGCTCGCACCGGCCGCCGCAACGCAGTACGCCACCAGTTGCAGGCGTGTTTCGTCGCTTTCCAGCGGCTGCGCCAGCACCACGGCTTCGGCGACGTTTTCCAGGGTTTGCAGCAACTGGCCGACTTCCCCCGGCTCGACCCGGTAACCGCGGATTTTCACCTGATCATCCGCGCGCCCCAAGTACTCCAGCACGCCGTCCACCCAGCGCGCGCGGTCACCCGCACGGTACAGGCGCTGACCATCGGCATGCGGGTCCGGCACGAAGCGTTCGGCGGTCATCGCCGCACGGCCCAGATAGCCCTGCGCCAGACCGCGACCGCCCAGATACAGCTCGCCTGCCACACGTTCGGCAACCGGGTTGAGATAGGCGTCCAGCACCCGCGCTTTGCCATTGGCCAGTGGTTGACCGACCGGCACACTGCGGCAAGCGTCAACGCGCTCGGCCAACTCATGGGTGAGGATGCCGACCGTGGTTTCCGTCGGGCCGTAGTGGTTGACGATCCGGCAGCCCGGTTTGAGCGCGCGGATTTGCTCGATCAACGCCCAGGAACTGGCCTCACCGCCCAGAATCAGCAATTGGCCCGGCAGCACGTCGGCCGGGTTGGCGGCTTGCAGCAGCCCCTGCAAATGGCTGGGTACGATTTTCAGCACTTCAACCTGATGCTCAGCCATGTAACGCGCGAAGCCATCAGGGTCGAACGCCTGCTCATGAGACAGCAGATGCAGCGGCCGACCGGACGCCAGCGCACCGAACAGCAGTGTATGGCCCAGATCTGCCGCGACAGTCGACACCATCGCCATGCTCGCCCCGTCATCCAGCGACAGGCGCTCAAGCACGCCCTGCACGTAGTTGGCCAGCGCGCCGTGGCTGATCACCACGCCCTTCGGCTGCCCGGTGGAGCCGGAGGTGTAGATGATGTACGCCGGTTGCCCGGCGATGACACGCACATTCAGCGCACTGCCATCCACTTCGGACCACAGCGCAGCATCGAAGGCCAGTACCGGGCACACACCCAGTTGCGCGGCCTTGTCATCGCCGGACGCGTGAATCAACAACGCCGCGCCGCTGTCACGAACCAGTTGCTGCAAACGCTCGGCAGGTTGTGCGCTGTCCAGCGGCAGGTAAACGGCACCGAGTTTGAGCACTGCCAGCAAGCTGACCACCCATTCCACAGAGCGGTCCAGGCACAGCGCAACGGTCATGCCCGGCTTGATGTCCTGCGCATGCAGGTAGCGGGCGAACTGGTTACTGCGTTGTTCAAGTTCATCAAAGCTCAACACCTGCTGGCCAACGCGCAACGCGGTCTTGCCACGTCCGCTGCGCAGGCCCTGTTGCCACAGGCTGAGGAAGTCATCGCAGGCAAAATCGGCGCTCTGCTCAGCGACCGGCAACGATACTGCTTGCGGCTGATCAGCCAGACGCTGGTCAGTGTCCACGACCAGTGCTTGCATCACAGCACGCAGCGCGTCGGCCATGCGCTCGATGGTCGATGGCTCAAACAGGTCGGTGGCGTAAGTGAAATAACCGCGTATGCCGCGCGGCGTGTCGGTGAAGTCGAAGGCCAGATCAAAGCGTGCATCGCTGCTGCCAATCGGAAACTCATCGATGGTCAGGCCCGACACACGTTGCCCGCTGTCTTCGGCCGCCAGCACGTGCTGATTGATCTTGAACTGGAACAACGGGTTGTGGCCCAGATTACGCTCGGGTGCCAGCGCATCCACCAGATGTTCAAAGGGCAGTTCCTGATGCGACTGGGCACCGGTCACGACCTGTTTCACCTGATCCAGCAACTGCGCAAAGCTCTGCTGCTCATCCACCTGCACACGTAGAACCTGAGTGTTGATGAAGAAGCCGATCAGGCCTTCCAGCTCGCTGCGGGTGCGCCCGGCGTTGGGCGCACCAATGCGAATGTCGGCCTGACCACTGAAACGCGACAGCACCACCGACAGTGCCGCCAGAGTCAGCATGAACAAGGTCTGGCCACTGTTACGCGCCAGGCTTTTCAGTTGCGCGGACAATTGTTCCGGCACATCGACGCGCACCGTCGCGCCACGCTGGCTCGGTTGCAGCGGACGCTGATGATCCAGCGGCAGGCTCAACAGCGGATGCTCAGAGCCCAACTGCTGCTTCCAGTAGTTCAACTGCCGCTCGCCCTCCCCGGCTTCCAGCCATGCGCGCTGCCAGATCGCGTAGTCGGCATATTGAATGGCCAGCGCAGGCAATTGCGCTGGCTGCCCGGAGACCTGAGCCTGATACAACTGCACAAACTCACGAATCAGCACTTCGCCGGACCAGCCATCGGAGACGATGTGATGCATGCACACGGTCAGAACGTGCTCGGCTTCGCCCAATTGAAACAGCCTGACCCGCAGTAATGTACCGCTGAGCAAATCGAAGGGCTTTTGCAGCTCGGCGCGCACCTGGTTTTCGATGTCGGCTGGCGCAACCGAGGCAAACTCAAGGGCAACGGTCGCCTGCTGAAGAATCTCCTGATAGAACGCGCCGTCCTCGGAAACAAACCGGGTGCGCAGGGTTTCGTGACGCTGCACCAGATTGTCCAGCGCTGCGCTCAATGCCTGCCGGTCCAGCGGGCCATTCAGACGCACTGCCATAGGCACGTTGTACGCGGCGTTGCCCGGTTCCATCTGCCAGAGAAACAGCATGCGCTGCTGAGCGTAGGACAGCGGGATACGCGCTACATCATGCCGGGTTACAGCAATGGGCAGCAGTTTGAAGCTCTGCCCGGTCTCGTGCATCTTGTTCAGAATCTGGCGGCGCTGTTCGACGGGCAAACCAACGAAACGCTGGGCGATACGCTCTGCTGCAGACTTGTCCATGTCAGATACCCGCCATTTCATTCATCATTTTTTCAATATCGGACAAGCCGTCGTCGGTCAGCGACAAGCCGCTGCTGGCGAAAGCCTGAATAAATTCGTTCAATTGCGGTTTCTCGAAAATCAGGCGCAGCGGGATGTCGATCCCCAGGCCCGTGTGAATTCTGGAAATCAGTTGCGTGGCCAGCAGCGAATGGCCGCCCAGTTCGAAGAAATCGTCGCTCAGCCCGACGCGCTCGACTTTCAGCACGTCAGCCCAGATCGCAGCCATTTGCTGCTCCTGCTCAGTCGACGGCGCAACGTACTGGCGCTGCAACTGGCTGGCGTCTGGTGCTGGCAGGGCTTTGCGATCCAGCTTGCCGTTGGCGCTCAGCGGCATGCTTGCCAGCCAGACGAAGTGGGTCGGCACCATGTAATCGGGCAGTGTTTCCTTGAGATACGCCTTGAGTGCGTCCCGCAGGTGATCGCCACTGTGCTCAGCCACCAGATAGGCTGCCAGCTGCTTGCCGGACGGGCCGTCAACGTCGACAACTACAGCTTCCTGAACGTTTTCGTGTTCCAGCAGGCTGGCTTCGATCTCGCCCAGTTCAATACGCAGGCCGCGAATCTTCACTTGATGGTCGATACGCCCGGCGTATTCGATAACGCCTTCATCGCGATAACGCGCCAGATCCCCGGTTCGGTAAAGACGCCCGCCCTGCTCGTCGAACGGGTCCGGCACAAAGCGCTCAGCCGTCAGCGCCGCGCGATTGTGATAACCCCGCGCCAGCCCCACACCGCCCAGATACAGTTCTGCCGCAACGCCTTGCGCGGCAGGCAGCAAACCGTCATCCAGAATGTGGGTTTTCAGATTATCAATGGGTCGACCAATCGGCACGCTGAGCACGTCGTCCGTAGTGCAGGTCCAATGCGTCACGTCGATAGCCGCTTCGGTCGGACCGTACAGGTTGTACAAGCCCGCCTGCGGCAGACGCTTGAGCACCTGACCGGCGAGTTCGGCAGGCAGTGCTTCGCCGCTACACACAACACGCCGCAGGCTGTTACAGCTTTCTACCTGCGAATGGGTGAGAAACGCCTGAAGCATCGATGGCACAAAGTGCAGCGTCGTGACCTGATGTTCGCGGATGGTCTGCACCAGCCGCTCCGGGTCGCGATGATCGCCCGGCAACGCCACGGCTAAACGTGCGCCGGTCAGCAGCGGCCAGAAGAATTCCCAGACCGACACGTCGAAGCTGAACGGGGTTTTCTGCAATACCGTATCGCTGCCACTCAGCGTGTAGGCCTTCTGCATCCAGTGCAAACGGTTGACCAGAGCGCGATGGCTGTTACCTGCGCCCTTGGGCTTGCCGGTCGAACCCGAGGTGTAAATCACATACGCCAGATTCAGCGGATGGCTGAGGTTGACCGGGTTGGCAGTGCTGTAACCGTCAAGCCAATCGCCGTCCTGATCCAGACAAAGGCTCTGTACTTGAACCGGCAGGCGCTGTAGCAGTGCACTCTGGGTCAACAGTAAACCAATACCGCTGTCCTGCATCATGTAGGCCAGACGGTCTTCGGGGTAATCCGGGTCCAGCGGCACGTAAGCGCCACCGGCCTTGATGATCGCCAACAGGCCGATGACCAGCTCGACGCTGCGCTCGACACAGATACCCACCAGCACATCGGGGCCGACGCCCGACTCGCGCAAGCGATGAGCAAGCTGGTTGGCGCGGGCATTGAGCTGCGCGTAGCTGAGTTGTTCAGCGGCGAAGACCAGCGCCGGGGCGTCCGGCGTGGCCAGCACCTGCGCCTCGATCAGGCTGTGCAGACTGTGCTCGCCAGGGAAATCGGCAGCCGTGGCGTTCCAGTCGCGAATAATCTGCTGCTGTTCGGCAGCGTCAAGTATTGGCACCTCAGCGATACGCTGACCCGCATTGGCGCAAATGGCTTGCAACAGCGCGAGCCAGTGCCCGGCCATGCGCTCGATGGTGCTGCGTTCGAACAGCGCGGTGGCATAGGTCAGGCCTGCGCTCAAAGCGCCATCGTGTTCGGCGGTATTGAGGGTCAGGTCGAACTGTGCCGGATAGCTCTCGGACGTCAGCGCTTCGACCTGCAAACCGGGCAGTGCGCGCACCTCGGCACTGGCCTGGCTTTGGTGGTTGAACATCACCTGGAACAGCGGGCTGTGACTGAGGCTGCGTTGAGGTTGCAGTGCCTCGACCAGCTGTTCGAACGGCAGTTCCTGATGCGCCTGGGCTTGCAGGGCCGCATGTTTGACCTGTTGCAGCAGCTCGCTGAACGTGGTGTGCAGGTCGAATTCGGCGCGCAGCACCTGGGTGTTGACGAAGAAACCGATCAGGCCTTCGGTTTCCGCGCGGGTGCGATTGGCAATCGGCACGCCGACGCGAATGTCCGGCTGGCCGCTGTGGCGATGCAACAAGGTCTGGAACGACGCCAGCAGCAGCATGAACAGTGTCACGCCCTGTTGCCGCGCGACCTGTTTCAAGTCGTCGATCAACGCTGGCGCCAGCTCGACCGCCAGCCGCGCACCGGCGTGGCTTTGCACGACCGGGCGCGGATGATCGGCGGGCAGTTCCAGAATCGGCGGCTGGTCGCCCAGTTGCTGCTTCCAGTAATCCAGCTGTCGCGCCTGTTCTCCGGCGTCCATCCAGTTGCGTTGCCACAGCGCATAGTCGGCGTATTGCATGTCCAGCGCGGTCAACATCACCTCGCGGCCCTGGCTGTAGCCTTCGTACAGGCGCACCAGTTCATCGACCATGATCGGCATCGACCAGCCATCGGAAACGATGTGGTGCTGGGTCAGGATAAGCACGTGTTCGTCAGCAGCAAGATTCAGCAAGCGGACGCGCAACAGCGGGCCCTGTTCCAGATCGAACGGGCGCTGCATTTCCTGCTCCACGCAGGCTTCAAGGGTTTGGCCGGCAGGCACGGACTCGACCATCAGGGTCAAGGCACGCGGCGCATGGATGATCTGCACAGCCTGTTCGCCCTGCTGGCGGAAGGTGGTGCGCAGGGTTTCGTGGCGGGCAATCAATGCGCTGAAACTGTGCTCCAGCGCGGCAATGTCCAGCGAGCCGCTCAGACGCAGGGCCGCAGGAATAGTGTAAGCAGTGCTTTCTGGATCAAGCTGCCAGAGAAACCACTGGCGCTGCTGTGCGTAAGACAAGCCCAGCGGCTGGCTGCGGTCGGCCTTGATAAAGCGTGGCGCAGCATTGCCCTGCCCGTTGCCCGCCGCCAGCGCAAAGGCTGCCAGATCACGCGTTTCAAACAGGTCGCGCAACGACAGTTCGACGTCCAGTTGCTGACGGATGCGCGAGATCACCTGAGTGGCCAGCAACGAATGCCCGCCCAGCTCAAAAAAGTTGTCGCTACGCCCGACCTGCTCGACTTTCAGCACATCGGCCCAGATCGCCGCCAGTTGCTGCTCAAGCTCGCCTTGCGGAGCAATATAGGCCGCCTGCAACTGGCTGGCATCCGGCGCAGGCAGCGCCTTGCGGTCCAGCTTGCCGTTGGCGGTCAGCGGCATCTTGTCGAGGACGATGAAATGCGTCGGCACCATGTAATCCGGCAGGTGCGCGCGGAGTTCGGTCTTCAGGGTTTCGCGCAGGCTTTGCTGATCGTGATCAGGTTGGGCTGGGACTAGATACGCGGCCAATTGCCCGTCCACGGCCAGCACCATCACTTCGCGCACGGTCGGGTGCGCTTGCAGGCGCGCTTCGATTTCGCCCAGTTCGATGCGGAAGCCGCGAATCTTCACCTGATGGTCGATACGCCCGGCGTATTCGATCACTCCAGCAGCGCGATAACGGGCCAGGTCGCCGGTGCGGTACAGGCGACCGCCGTCGCTGGAAAACGGGTCCGGCACGAAGCGTTCGGCGGTCAGCGCCGCGCGGTTGTGATAACCCCGCGCCAGACCCGCATGGCCGATGTGCAGTTCGCCGCAGCAGCCTTGGGCGACCGGGTTGAAATCAGCGTCCAGCACGTACCACGACAAATCCGGGATCGCCTCGCCAATCGGGCTGGCCGGGTTTTGCGTGTCGGCCTCGGTTATCGGTCGGTAAGTGACATGCACGGTGGTTTCAGTGATGCCGTACATGTTGATCAGTTGCGGTGCATGATCGCCAAAACGGTCGAACCACGGCTTCAGGCTGGCGACGTCCAGCGCTTCGCCGCCGAAGATGACCTTTTCCAGCGACATCGGCACAGGCGAATCACACGCCACACGCATCAACTGCTTGAACGCCGACGGCGTCTGGTTGAGCACTGTGACGCGCTGTTCAACCAGCAGCGCATGGAAGTCTTCCGGCGAACGGGTCACTTCGCGCGGCACGATCACCAGTCGGCCGCCATGCAGCAGCGCGCCGAAAATCTCCCACACCGAGAAGTCGAAGGCGAAGGAATGGAACAGCGTCCACACGTCTTTTTCGCTGAATTTGAACCAGTCATCCGTGGCAGCAAACAGGCGCATCAGGTTGTGATGGGCGAGCAAGGTGCCTTTCGGTTTTCCGGTCGAGCCGGAGGTGTAGATCACGTAGGCCAGGTTGTCTGGCGAGGTCTGGTTGACCGGGTTTTCCGTGCTGTAACCGTCCAGCGAATCAGTCAGATCCAGTGTCTGAACATGTGCAGGAATAGGCAGTTGCCCAAGCAAATGCGCCTGGGTCAGCAACAGTTCGATACCGCTGTCGTACATCAGAAAGCTCAGGCGATCCTGCGGGTAATCCGGGTCCAGCGGCACGTATGCACCACCGGCCTTGAGGATCGCCAGCATTCCCACGATCATCTGCAGACTGCGTTCAGCGGCCAGCCCCACGCGAACATCCGGGCCGACGCCCTGCTTGCGCAGTTTATGAGCCAGCTGGTTGGCGCGGCTGTTGAGCTGTTGATAGCTCAATTGCTCGGCACCGAAGCTCAGAGCGATGGCCAGCGGCGAGCGCTCGGCCTGAGTTTCAATGCGTTGATGGGCGCAATATTCACTTGGATAAACCGCAAGGTCGCGGTTCCAGTCGCGCAGGGTGTCTTGCCACTCATCGACGCTCAACAGCGGCAGCTCGGCGATGCGCTGGTTGACGTCGCGGCACATGCCGCTCAGCAGGTTGCACCAGTGCTCGGCCATGCGTTCGATGGTTGCGGCGTCAAACAGGTCGGTGGCGTAGGTCAACGAAGCGGCCAGGCCGTTCGGGCGTTCGCAGGTGTCCAGGGTCAGGTCGAACTGCGCGGTGTGTTTGTCGGACAGCTGATATTCCAGGCGCAGACCGGCCAGTTCGCGGGCCTCGTTGTGGCCTTCGCTCTGGTGGTTGTAGGCCACCTGAAACAGTGGGCTGCGGCTCAGATCGCGCTGCGGTTGCAGGGCTTCGACCAGTTGTTCGAACGGTAGGTCTTGATGAGCCTGGGCCTGCACAGCCGTGTGTTTGATCTGCTGCAGCAACCCGGCCACGGTGGTTTGCGTATCGAAGTCGGCCTTGAGCACCTGAGTGTTGACGAAGAAGCCGATCAGCCCTTGGGTTTCGCTGCGGGTGCGGTTAGCGACGGGCACACCGACGCGTATATCGGCCTGACCGCTGTAGCGGTGCAACAAGGTCTGCAACGACGCCAGCAACAGCATGAACAGGGTGATGCCCTGCTGCCGCGCCAGAGTCTTGAGGTCGTTCAGCAGCGCGGCATCCAGCTCGACATTCAGTCGCGCTCCGTCGTAGCTGCGCAGCGCCGGGCGCGGTCGATCGGTGGGCAGCTCCAGAATCGGCTGTTGCTCTCCCAGCTGTTGCTTCCAGTACGCAAGCTGGCGTTCCTGCTCGCCCATTTCCAGCCAGTTGCGCTGCCAGAGGGCGTAGTCGGCGTACTGGATCGGCAAGGGTGGCAATTCGGCTTCGCGGCCCAGCGTGGCGGCCTGATAGCACTGCATCAGCTCGTCAACCATGATCGGCATCGACCAGCCATCGGAGACGATGTGGTGCTGGGTCAACACCAGCACGTGCTCCTGCTCGCTCAGTTTGAGCAGCCTGACCCGCAACAGCGGCCCATGTTGCAGATCGAAGGGCTGCTGCACTTCCTGATCGACGTAACGCTCGACCGTTTCGCCAGCCGCCAGTTGGTCGACATGCAATGCAAACGGCGACGCCGGATGCACCACCTGCAACGCGTCGTCGCCCTGCTGTTCAAACGTGGTGCGCAGGGTTTCGTGACGCTCGATCAGGTGTTCGACGCTACGCCGTAATGCCTCGACATCCAGCGCGCCATGCAGGCGCAGCGCCAGCGGAATGTTGTAGGCCGCGCTGTGCGGTTCCAGTTGCCAGATGATCCATTGCCGCTGCTGCGCATAGGAGAGCGCAGACGGGGCCTGCGTCTCCCTTACAGCGATCGGCGTGACCCCGTAGAGATTCACCCCCTGGCGCTTGAGCAGGACCGCCAGCGCCTTGCGTTCACGGGCGGACAGCGATTTAACGGAGTCAAGCAACTGTTGCACTGGGGTCTCTCCTGCTAAGCAATCAAATTATCAATTTCCTCCGCTGATAAACGTTTGAGTGCCTCCAGTGATTTAGTCAATTCGTCCAGCGCATGGTCACTTTCACCATTTTTTTCGTGCAGCGTGGCGCAGAAGTCCGCCAGCACCGGCTGTTCGAACAGGTCCTTGAGGCCGACCTCGCGCTGCAACTGCTCACGTACTCGCACCAGCATCTGTACCGCCAGCAGCGAGTGGCCGCCGAGTTCGAAGAAGTTGTCGCTGCGCCCGACCTGCCCGACCTTGAGCACGTCACTCCAGACCGCCGCCAATTGTTCTTCCAGCTCGCCTTGCGGCGCGACATAGGCCACCTGCAACTGACCGGCATCCGGCGCAGGCAGCGCCTTGCGGTCCAGCTTGCCGTTGGCGGTCAGCGGCATCTTGTCGAGGACGATGAAATGCGTCGGCACCATGTAATCCGGCAGATGTGCACGGAGTTCGGTTTTCAGGGCTTCGCGCAGGCTTTGCTGGTCCTGATCAGGCTCGGCTGACACCAGATACGCGGCCAATTGCCCATCCACGGCCAGCACGATCACTTCGCGCACGGCCGGGTGCGCTTGCAGCCGCGCTTCGATTTCGCCCAGTTCGATGCGGAAGCCGCGAATCTTCACCTGATGGTCGATACGCCCGGCGTACTCGATCACTCCAGCAGCGCGATAACGGGCCAGGTCGCCGGTGCGGTACAGGCGACCGCCGTCGCTGGAGAACGGGTCCGGCACAAAGCGTTCAGCAGTCAGCGCCGCGCGGTTGTGATAACCCCGCGCCAGACCCGCATGGCCGATGTGCAGTTCGCCGCAGCAGCCTTGGGCGACCGGGTTGAAATCAGCGTCCAGCACGTACCACGACAAATCCGGGATCGCCTCGCCAATCGGGCTGGCCGGGTTTTGCGTGTCGGCCTCGGTTATCGGTCGGTAAGTGACATGCACGGTGGTTTCAGTGATGCCGTACATGTTGATCAGTTGCGGTGCATGATCGCCAAAACGGT
This sequence comes from Pseudomonas savastanoi, assembly GCF_020917325.1. NCBI lineage: Bacteria > Pseudomonadati > Pseudomonadota > Gammaproteobacteria > Pseudomonadales > Pseudomonadaceae > Pseudomonas > Pseudomonas savastanoi. Next base: position 2,058,773 of record NZ_CP076652.1, on the reverse strand, counting down.
CGAACCAGAGCTTCAGGCTGGCGACGTCCAGCGCTTCGCCACCAAAGATGACTTTCTCCAGCGACATCGACACAGGCGAATCACACGCCACACGCATCAACTGCTTGAACGCCGACGGCGTCTGGTTGAGCACTGTGACGCGCTGTTCAACCAGCAGCGCATGGAACTCTTCCGGCGAACGGGTCACTTCGCGCGGCACGATCACCAGTCGGCCGCCATGCAGCAGCGCGCCAAAAATCTCCCACACCGAGAAGTCGAAGGCGAAGGAATGGAACAGCGTCCACACGTCCTTTTCGCTGAATTTAAACCAGTCATCTGTAGCGGCAAACAGGCGCATCAGGTTGTGATGGGCGAGCAAGGTGCCTTTAGGTTTTCCGGTCGAGCCGGAGGTGTAGATGACGTAGGCCAGATTGTCTGGCGAGGTCTGGTTGACCGGGTTTTCCGTGCTGTAACCGTCCAGCGAATCAGCCAGATCCAGTGTCTGAACATATGCAGGAATAGGCAGTTGCCCAAGCAAATGCGCCTGGGTCAGCAACAGTTCGATACCGCTGTCGTGCATCAGAAAGCTCAGGCGATCCTGCGGGTAGTCCGGATCCAGCGGCACGTACGCGCCACCGGCCTTGAGGATCGCCAGCATTCCGACGATCATTTCCAGACTGCGTTCAGCGGCCAGCCCCACGCGAACATCCGGGCCGACGCCCTGCTTGCGCAGTTTATGGGCCAACTGGTTGGCGCGGCAGTTGAGCTGTTGATAGCTCAGTTGCTCGCCAGCAAAAGTCAGGGCAATGGCCTGCGGCGTGCGCTCGGCCTGGGTTTCAATGCGTTGATGGGCGCACTGCCCGGTCGGGTAATACTGCACGCTTTGCGTCCAGGCAGTCGGCAGGGTCAGCTCGCCGAGACGCGCCGTTGCGGACGCACTGAGGCTTTGCAGCAAGTGATCGAAATGCGCTGCCAGTTGCAGAATGCCTTCTGCACTGAAGTGTTGCCGGTCGTAACTGAAACGTACCGACAGCACGTCGTTGGCCTCGACCACCAGGGTCAGCGGGTAATGCGCTTGTTCCTGATTGCGCAGGTCGCTGAACGTCAGACCGTCCGGCGCTCGCTGCAAGGCTTCGGACACCGGGTAGTTTTCGAATACCAGTATGTTGTCGAACAGCGGCTCGCCACTTTTACGTGCCCAGCGCTGGATGTCATACAGCGGCGTGTGCTCATGCTCGCGCAGGGCAATGTTCTTCGCCTGCACCTGCTGCACCCAGTCGCCGACGGTCTGTTCCGAACGCGGGCTGGCGATCACCGGCAAGGTGTTGATGAACAGGCCCAGTTGCTCCTCGACGCCCGGCAATTCAGCCGGACGCCCGGCCACCGTCGCACCAAAGGTCACGCTGGACTGGCCGGTATAGCGTTGCAGCAGCAACAGCCAGGCCGATTGCACCAGCGTGTTGAGGGTGACGTGCTGTTCGCGGGCAAACTCGCTCAAGCGGCGGGTGCCGTCGGCATCGATCAGCTGAATGTAATCGCCATAGCCCTGCTCATCGGTTGATGTTTTGAAGGCTTGCAGCAAGCGGGTCGGCTCGTCCAGTTCGGCCAGTTCTGCGGTCCAGAAGCGCTCGCTGACATCAGCGTCCTGATCCTGTAGCCACTGGATGTAATCGCGATAACGTCCCGCCTGTTTCGGCGGCGTCTGACCGCTGTAGCGTTGCAGCACTTCGCCCAGCAGCCGCGAGCTGCTCCAGCCGTCCATCAAAATGTGGTGGCTGGTGTAGACCAGTTGCCACGCGTCGTCGGCAGTGCGCACTACCGCCAGGCGCAACAGCGGACCGTGCGCCAGATCAAAACCCTGCTGACGGTCGGCCTGCGCCCAGTCGTCGAGCCAGTTTTGCGGCTTGCCACGCGCATCCAGCTCGACAAAGGGCAGTGTGACCTGACGTTGCACGACTTGCAGCGACTGTTCGCTCTGGCTGATAAAACAACTGCGCAGCACTTCGTGGTTGTTCACCGCTGATTGCCATGCGTTATGGAAACGCGGCACATCCAGGCCGCTGATGCTCACGCGCATCTGGTTGATGTAGTTGCCCGCGCCCTCATCGAACAACGAGTGGAACAGCATGCCCTGCTGCATCGGCGACAGCGGGTAGATGTCTTCGATCTCGCCCGCAGCAATCGGCAAGCCGTCGAGTTGCGTTTGAGTGAGGCGCGCCAGCGTAAAGTCCGACGGCGTGACGCCCTGATGCCCGGCGGTGCAGTGGTCGATCAGCGTGGTCAGCGCCTGCTCGTAGCGACGCGCCAGGGTGTCGATGGTCGAAGCTTGATACACCTCGCGGCTGAAGCTCCAGTCCAGTTGCAGCTGGCCGTCGAACACCTGACCATTGAGGCTCAGCCAGTTGCCCAGCGGGCCGTCTTCGCACAGCGCAGTGCCAGTTTTGTCGGCACTCGGCATGAACAACGCGCCTTGTTGTTCGTTGAAGCTGCCGTCGAACTGGCCCAGGTAATTGAACGTGACTCGTGCCTGCGGCAAGGCGGCCAATTGTTGCTTAAACGACGGCTCGCCGAGATGACGTAATACGCCGTAACCAATACCTTTGTTCGGCACGGCACGCAGTTGTTCCTTGATCCCGCACAGGCTCGCACCCGGCGCGATTTGCGGCGTGAGGCGAACCGGAAACAGGCTGCTGAACCAGCCGACGGTACGGCTGAGATCGGTGTCGTCAAACAAGTCTTCGCGGCCATGCCCTTCCAGCTGGATCAGCACCGACGGCTGCTGACTCCACTCGCACAACACTTGCGCCAGCGCGGTCAACAGCAGGTCGTTGACTTGCGTGCGGTACGCGGCAGGTGCAACTTTCAGCAGCTTGTGGGTCAGGTCCTTGCTCAACCAGGATGAGGCATGGGCCGCATCGCGATTGCGCATCGAACCTTCGGGCTTGTCGCGTGGCAACGGTTGATCTGTGCCCTGTAAAGCGTGCAGCCAGTAATCGCGCTCGGCGGTCAGCGTTTCGCCGGTCGCATACTGTTGCAATTGCTCGGCCCAATGCTTGAGAGACGTGGTTTTCGCTGCCAACGCCACAGGCTGGCCCTTAGTCAGGGCGACGTAAGCCTGTTGCAAGTCTTCCAGCAGCACCCGCCACGACACGCCGTCGACGGCCAAATGATGAATCACCAGCAACAAACGCTGCTCGCCCTGCGGCAGGTTGACCAACAGCGCCCGCAGCAGCGGACCGTTTTTCAGGTCAAGACTGCGCTGCGCCTCGTCGGCCAGTTCAGGCAAGCGCTCAATGCTGTCCAGCTCATGAACCCACAGCAGGTCGCGAGTGTTCAGTGCGCCGAACGTGGCTTGCCACTGGCCGTCTTGCAGAGCAAAACCCAGACGCAACGCGTCGTGCTGTTCGATCAGTGCAGTGAGCGCAGCCTGGAGATGACTGGCATCCAGCGTTTGCAGGGGCTTGAGCATCAGCGCCTGATTCCAGTGCTGACGCTCGGGGATGTCCAGTTCGAAGAAGCGCGCCTGAATCGGCAGCAACGGCAGCGAGCCACTGACCTGTTCGACCAGCGCAGCAGGCTTTTTCTGGATCAGTTTTGCCACCGAGGCCAACTGGCTGATGGTCTGCTTTTCAAACAACTGCTTGGGGCTGAGCTTGATGCCCTGGCGCTTGGCGCGGGCGATGATCTGCAGGCTGAGGATCGAGTCGCCGCCCAGTTCGAAGAAGTTGTCGGTGCTGCCGACTTGTTCCAGTTTCAGCACGTCCGCCCATACGGCGGCGAGCTTCTCCTCGATCTCGCCGACCGGCGCGGTATAGCGCTGTTTGACCACGCCCGGCTTGGGCAAGGCGCGTTTGTCGAGCTTGCCGTTGGCGGTCAGCGGCAGGCTGTCCAGCAGCATGATCTGAGCGGGCACCATGTAGTCGGGCAAGCGTGCAGCCAACTGCTCGCGCAGGCTGTCGACGGTCAGATCCGCACCGGCTGCCGCGACGCAATAGGCCACCAGTTGCAGACGGGATTCATCTTCATCGACAGGCAATGCCAGCACGCTGGTTTGCGCAACCGAAGGCAGGTTCAGCAGCACCCGCGCCACTTCGGCAGGCTCGACGCGATAACCACGCACTTTGACTTGATCGTCGGCACGGCCGATGAATTCCAGCAGGCCCTGATGATTGCGCCGCATGCGGTCGCCGCTGCGATAGGCGCGTGCGCCATTCTCTGCAAACGGGTCCGGCACGAAACGCTCGGCGGTCAGCGCAGGCTGACCGATGTAGCCCAGCGCGACACTGTCGCCACCGATGTACAGCTCGCCCGCGACCTGAGTGCCAACGGGGTTCAGAACATCATCCAGCACGTAAGCGCTGGCCCCCGGCAACGGCGCACCGACCGGCACCTTAGTGGATAGATATAAACCTTGTGGGAGCGAGCCGGGCGACGCTTCGCTTGCTCGCGAAGAGGCCTTTACAGTCTTGCAAAATGGGGAAGCTGGACTATTGCTTTCGCGAGCAAGCTCGCTCCCACATTGTGATAGTGAAGCAGGCACCTCATGGGTCAGTACGCCGACCGTGGTTTCGCTCGGGCCGTAGTGGTTGATCACCCGGCAATCCGGTTTGAGCTGACGCACCTGCTCGACCAGCGCAGGCGAACAGGCTTCGCCGCCGACGATCAGTGCATGCTGCGGAAACACATCGGCAGGATGGCTGGCCTGTAACAGCGCGGCCAGATGACCGGGCACGATCTTCAGCACGCCAACCTGATGCTCGGCCATGTAAGCCGCGAAGGCATCCGGGTCGAAACCCAGCGCCTCGGTCAGCACATGCAGCGTGCGTCCCGAACACAGCGCGCCGAACAGCACGGTATGACCAAGGTCGGCGGCGATGGTCGAGACCAGCGCCATGCTCGCCTCGGGAGCCAGTTGCAACTGCTCCAGCAGACCACGCACGTAAGAGGCCAGCGCGCCCTGGCTGACCAATACGCCCTTGGGCTGACCGGTGGAACCGGAGGTATGAATAACGTAAGCCGCTGAATCGGCTGACAGCGTGATATCAGGACGACTGACCGGCAAGTCCTGCCACAGCGCAGGCGTCCAGGCCAGGCCCTCACAGCCGGCAACATCCAGTGACGTCTGGCGCACATCGCCTTCGGCACACAGCAGCACTTTGGCCTGGGCGTTGCTCAGCATCTGTTGCAGGCGCGCATCCGGGGCTTTGACGTCCAGCGGCATGTACACACCACCGGCCTTGAAGATCGCCAGCACCGCCGTTAGCCAGTCCAGCGAACGCTCCATCAACACCGCAACCGGCTGGCCTTCGCCAATACCCATCCGGATCAGATGATGGGCCAGTTGATTGGCGGCCTGATCCAGTTCCAGCGTCGTCAGGCTGCGATCCAGACACCGGGCGGCCAGTGCATGCGGCTGGTGTTCAACCTGTTGGCCCCAGAGCTGAAGCATGTGCGGCGCGGGTTCGCGCACTTCGCGTGGTGGCTCGATTGCCAGTGCACCGAGGCTGAACAACGGCGCCTGCGGCGCATCGAGCAGGGTTTTGAACAGCGCAAGCATTTCGGGAATGAACCCTTCGACGGTGGCGCGTCGATAAAGGTCGCTGGCGTAGGCCATCTCGCCATGAATCAGCGTGCCGTCGTCGGTGATATCCAGCGCCAGATCGAAATGCGCGCCCTGCTTGTCGAAGGCGTATTCGCTGACTTCCAGCCCGGCCAGCTTGAGCGCGGTTTTCTGTTTGAGGATTACGTTCTGGTTGAACTTGGCCTGAAACAAAGGGTTGTGGCCCAGGCTGCGCTCTGGCGCCAGTTGATCGACAAGTTGCTCGAACGGTACGTCCTGATGGGCCTGCGCGCCGAACGAGGTGTCACGGATCTGCGCCAGCAGGTCAAGGTAGCTGAGGCGCTCGTCCACCTGGCAGCGCAAAACCTGAGTATTGATGAAGAAACCGATCAGCCCTTCGGTTTCAGCGCGACCGCGGTTGGCGTTAGGCACACCGATGCGGATATCGCGTTGCCCGGCCTTGCGCGACAGAAACAGCGAAAAACCGGCCAGCACCAGCATGAACAGGGTCATGCCCTGCGTGCGCGCAAAGGCGTTGAGCTGGCGCGACAGATCAGCACCGAAATCAAAGCGCAGGTGCTCGCCCTGATAGCTTTGTGTCACCGGGCGTGGGAAATCCTGCGCGGCGTCCAGCAAAGGTTGTTCGTCACCCAACTGGCTGCGCCAGTAATCCAGTTGCCGCGCGCCCTCGCCCGCCTCCAGCCAGCTGCGTTGCCAGATAGCGTAGTCGGCGTATTGCAGCGGCAGCTCCGGCAGCGCAGGTTCGCGACCTTCGCAATACGCCTGATAGCAGTGCACGAACTCCTGAATCATGACGTCCATCGACCAACCGTCGGAGACGATGTGGTGCATGCTCACCACCAGCACATGCTCGTCACTGGCAAGACGGAACAGGTGCGCACGCAGCAACGGGCCTGTGCGCAAATCAAACGGCTGGCTGGTGACGGTGGCAACTCGCAACGCCAGTTCGGCATCGCGCAGTTCGACATCAGCCAGACCGGACAAATCAATGCTGTCCAGCGCCACGGTCTGATCATGCAGCAGCACTTGCTGCGCCTGATCACCGTCGGTATGGAACACAGTACGCAGCACTTCGTGGCGCTCGATCAGATGATCAAAGGCGCGGCGCAATGTCGACTCGTTCAGCGGGCCTTGCAGACGCAGGCCGGTGGTCATCTTGTAGGCGTCGCTCTGCGGGTCGAGCTGCCAGAGGAACAGCAGGCGTTGCTGGGCAAACGACAGCGGAATCGCGCTGAAATCATGACGGCTGACCGGTACCGGCAACAGACTGAAATCCTTGCCTTCCTGGCGCAAGCGGGCGAGGAACTGCTGGCGTTGTTCCAGTGGCAGGCCGACAAAACGTTTCGCGATGCGTGCAGCGGTGGTCCCGGTCATGCGCCAAATTCCTCCAGTGAGTCCATGAACTGGTCCATGTCGCTCCAGTCGTTATCCATTGTGTTGTCGGTCAGCGCGGCCACTTCGAAGGCGAGATCGCTGAGCAGCGGTTTTTCAAACAGGGTGCGCAACGGCAGGCTGATGCCCAGTCGCGTCTTGATCCGGGCGATGACTTGCGCGGCAAGCAACGAATGGCCGCCCAGCTCGAAAAAGTGATCATCCAGACCGACCTGCTGTGCGTGCAGGACTTCTTGCCAAATAGCAGCGAGGCAGATTTCCACATCGTTGTGCGGCGCGCGATAACGCGCCTGCAACTGGCTTGAATCGGGCGCTGGCAGTGCCTTGCGGTCCAGTTTGCCGCTGGGCGTGAGTGGCAACTCCGGGAGCAGCAATAAATGCGTCGGCACCATGTAATCCGGCAGGCTGGATTGCAACTGGCTCTTGATGCCCTGGCGCAGCGCCAGTTGCTCGGCATCGCCGTTCGCCATGACCTGCGGCACCACGTAAGCGACCAGTTGCGTGCTGCCCGCCAGCTCGACAGCCAGTACCACCGCTTCGCGCACGCCTGTGCATTGCTGCAGGCGCGATTCGATTTCGCCCAGTTCAATACGGAAACCGCGGATTTTCACTTGATGGTCGACCCGTCCGATGTACTCGACAGCGCCGTCAGCGCGCAGCCTGGCGCGGTCGCCGGTGCGGTACAGGCGCTCACCGGGCACGAACGGATCAGCCACGAAACGCTCGGCGCTCAGGCCGGGCTGGGCGTGATAACCCCGCGCCAGACCGGGGCCACCGATGTACAGCTCACCCACCGCGCCTTGTGGCAGCAGGTTCAGTTGGTCGTCGAGCACGTACAAACGACGCCCCGCCAGGCCTTTGCCGATCGGCACGCCGCGCCACGACACCTGCTCCGGGGTCAGCGCGCTGCAATCGTGAATGCTCGAGACCACTGTGGCTTCAGTCGGTCCGTAGGTGTTGAGCAGGCGCACCTGCCCGAGCCCGGCCTGCTGCCACAAGCGCAGGCCTTCGACGGCCATCGCTTCGCCGCCGACGTGAATCTGCCGCAGCGCGCCGTAATGCGCAGGCGGGCTTGCGGCGAAATCCTGAACCAGCGTCAGCCAGTAGGCCGCAGGCAGGTCAGCCAGGGTTACGCCATGTTCGACGACAGCCTGATGGAAGGTGGCGCTGTCCCACAAACGCTCGTCACGCAAGACCACGGCCGCGCCGCGACACAGCGGTGGGTAGAACTGCTCGACGAAACCGTCGAAGCTGTGAGTCGCAAATTGCAGGACCCGATCACCCTCGCGCAGATCGCTGTAGTCCGCACCCAGCGTTAAAAATTCGGCCAGCGCGCCATGACTGATCGCCACGCCTTTTGGCCGGCCGGTCGAGCCCGAGGTGTAGATCACGTAGGCCAGATTGGCCGGATCAACGGCAACGTCCGGGTTTTGCGGGCTGGCTGCAGCACTGCTCATCTGATCGATGCACAGGCACTGAATACCTGCCAGATCAGGCAGCATCGTCCTTTGCGGGCTGTGGGTCAGCAGCAGTTTCAGGCCGCTGTCCTGCAGCACATGACGTAGACGCTCGCTCGGCGCGCTCAGGTCCAGCGGCACATAGGCACCGCCTGCCTTGAGCACGGCCAGCAGCGCGACGGGCATGTCCAGCGAACGGCCCAGTGCCACGCCGACCAGAACGTCCGGGCCGACGCCTTGCTCACGCAGTTGCCAGGCCAGACGGTTGCTGCGCTCATTCAGTTCGGTGTATCTCAGGCTGGGTGCCTGGCCTTCACCGGCGAGGATCAATGCCGGGGCGTCCGGTGTGCGCTGCACTTGCGCTTCGAATTGGCGATGCGCGGGGGTTGTGGTGTCGGCCTTGATGGCGCTGTCGACATCCAGCAGGTGCGCACGCTCATCGGTCGAGAGCATCGACAGTTCGCCGATGGTTTGCAGCGGATCGACGCAGACCGAGGCCAAGAGGTTACGCCAGTGATCAGCCAGACGAGTGATGGTCGCCTGATCGAAAATATCGGTGGCGTAGGTGAAAGCGGCGTTCAGTTGCTCGCCCTCGCCGCTGGTGGCAAGCATCAGATCACTGGCTGCGGCGTGCGAACGCTGCGCAAGTGCCTGTTGCTCGGCAGGCAGATTGGCCACACGCAGGCCACCGCTCAATTGTTTGTCCAGCAGGTCGGCAACCACAGGTTGGTGATTGAACATCACTTGAAACAGCGGGTTGTGGCTCTGGCTGCGCTCGGGTTGCAAGGCGTCGATGATCGCGTCGAACGGCAACTCCTGATGCGCCTGAGCACCGGTCGAAGCATTGCGCACGGTCTGCAATAAATCGACAAAGCGTGTTCGCGCCGTTACTTCACTGCGCAGCACTTGGGTGTTGATGAAGCAGCCGATCAGCCCTTCGGTTTCGCTGCGGGTGCGGTTGGCGATCAGGCCGCCGACACGAATGTCGGTCTGCCCGCTGTAGCGATGCAGCAGGCTTTTGAAGGTTGCCAGCAGCACCACGAAAAGGGTCACGCCCTGACGTTGCGCGAGGGTTTTAAGGTTGCGCAGCAGTTCGGGCTCCAGCGCCAGTTCCAGACGCGCGCCCTCGTGGCTGGGCAGCGCCGGGTACGGGCGGTCTGTGGGCAGTTCCAGTACCGGGTGTTCTTCGCCCAGATGACTGCGCCAGTAATCCAGCTGACGCTCTTGTTCGCCCGCCTCCAGCCAGCTGCGTTGCCACAGCGCATAGTCGCGGTACTGCACGAGCAGCGGCTGAAAAGGCAGCGGTTTGCCGCCCAGCAGCGCGTCATAGCCGCGCAGCCATTCGTCGATCAGCACGTTCATCGACCAGCCGTCGGTGATCATGTGGTGCAGGTTGAGCAGCAGTAGGTGTTCCTGTTCGGCGAGGCGCAATACCTGCACGGTAAACAGCGGCCCGCGCTGCAGGTCGAAGGTCTGCGCCGACTGTTCGGCCATCGCCTGCCGCGCACTCGCCCAGCGCTGTTCGTGAGGCTGCTGGCTCAGGTCGATCAGGCGGATGCTGACGGGTGTCGGCGGCGCAACACGCTGAAACGCCCGGTCGCCGTCCTGACCGAAGGTGGTGCGCAGACTTTCATGCCGCTCGACCAGCGCACTGAAGGCTCGCTCCAGCAACGGCAGCTCCAGCGGGCCATTCAGGCACACCGACATCGGCAGGTTGTAGGCTGCGCTGTGCGGGTCCAGTTGCCAGAGAAACCACATGCGTTGCTGGGCATAAGACAGCCCGTCACGCTCGGCCAGCCCTGCGCAGGAAGGGATCGGGAACAGCGAGAAATCCATGTTCTCCTTGCGCATGCCATCGAGAAACAGACGACGTTTTTCAAGGGGCAACTCGACAAAACGACGAGCGAGTTTCTGGGCGTGTTCGGGGTTCATGGGTCGATCCTTGCTGAATGGGGCTGACCGTCGGGCGGGGTCGTATCAACAAGAACGAATTGGCGGGGAAATATTTAGAAAGGTTTCTCGAGGCTGGCGCTCTGCATTGCACCGCACGCTCAAGCGAGGACGCAGAGCGTCCAGAACTGCATGCCTACGCGGAGCGCAGGCACGATAATCAACAGCCGGACAGCTATCGTTCCGCACGCTCAAATTCGACTGCCTGGCGGGAGCGAGCTTGCTCGCGAAGAGGCCAGTGCGCCCGGAACTGCATGCCTACGCGGAGCGCAGGCACGATAACCTACAGGCGGTTACTTATCCGAATGCCCCTGCGCCATCGCCACCACGACTTTGCGTTTGCCGGTGAACGGTGCGCGGGAGTGGGCGGCGAGCATGTTGTCGAGCATCAGTACGTCGTTTTCCAGCCATGGGAAGCTGACGGTGCAGTCGTCGAGCACGCCACGAATCTCGTCCAGCAGGCTTTCTTCGAGGGGTGAACCATCGCCGTAGTAGACATTGCGCGGCAGGTCTTCTTCATCGACGACATCCAGCAGGGTTTCGCGTACTTCCGGTTGCAGGTTGGAGATGTGAAACAGGTGCGCCTGATTGAACCAGACGGTATCGCCGGTCACTGGATGGCGGGACACGGCCTGGCAGATCTGCCGGGTGCGCAGTTCGCCGTCGTCTTTCCATTCGCACTCGATGTTGTGCGCGCGGCAGTAGGCCTCGACCACGCTTTCATTTTCGGTGTTGAACACCTGGCTCCATTCCACATCGAGCCCGTTGCCGTAGTTACGCACGTACATCAGCTTCTTTTCGATGAAGCGGTCACGGATGCGCGCCGGAATGCGCCGGTAGATCTCGCGGCTGTCAGCAATCGGCGTTTCGCCGCCGGTCTGCGCCGCGATCATGCTGTAGAACCAGATCTTCATCGGCCAGTCCAGCGTGTAGGCCTGCTCGTTGTGCAACGGGATGCTCTGATGCGCCGGGTATTCGGTAGAGGTGTACACACCCTTGGTTACATTGCTGCGCGGCGTGGAGCCGAACTCGTAGTTGAGTAGCGGATCGCCGAAACCGGCGGCGAACTCACGAAACGCTTCCGCACCGCCGACCTCGAAGCCGCGAAACAGAATCCCGCCAGCACTGTACAAGTGCCCGGCCACCAATGGCTTGAGTTCACCCAGCGCTTCCATCAAGTCCAGACCGGGCTCGGGCGCCTGTACCAGCATGGGCAAGCTGCCCGCCCCTGCAAGCAGCGGCCGGATATCCAAACTCAACGCGTGACTCATGATGTCTCTCCCTTGATGGCAAAAGCGCCCGAGCCCCTGCGGCCTGGCGCAACACCAATGTCCAGATTGAACGTACTTCGCCACGAGAAAATTAGCCGCCCAGGCTCTTTTCCTGCGCCACGCGGGGGTTTCCGGTAGCTCTGAAACAATTTTTTTCATTTAAACGCAAAATATTCCTACAGGAATCTCGTTCTCATTCGTCTTTAACTGAATGCGAGGCTTTATATCGCCCGCGCGTACAGACAGAAGGGGCCGCCTTGCGGCTGCTTTACATCGTGAATCGAGATTGTTTATCCATGTCGAAGAAGTCCCGTTCAAAAATCTGGTTTCTCGTCCACAGCTGGCTTGCCCTGCCCATCTGGTTCTTTGTGCTGATCGTCTGTGTGACCGGCACGCTGGCGGTCATCAGCAAGGAAATCATGTGGCTGGCCAACCCGGAGATGCGTGACAACCGCCCCTCCGACGACGCCCAACGCATGAGCTTCGAGCAGATTCGCGCAACCATCGAGCGCAACGAGCCGGACCTGATCGTCGGGACGATCATGCAGCCTGACGGCGATTACTTCGCCCTGAGCGTGTTCGTCACCTACCCGGACGGCCGCTCGGTGCCGGCTTACGTCAACCCTTACACCGGTGTGATTCAGGGCCTCACGCCGTCGTTCGACTTCCGCCGCTTCACCCGCGCACTGCACGGCTGGTGGCTGGTGCCGTTCACCAATGGCTATTCGTGGGGCTGGTACCTGGTGTCGATTCTCGGCCTGCCCCTGCTCGCATCGCTGGTGACCGGGCTGGTGGTCTACAAGAAATTCTGGCGTGGTTTTTTCAAGCCGGTACGCTTCAGCCAGGGCTCGCGGATTTTCTGGGGCGACCTGCATCGACTCAGCGGCGTGTGGTCGATCTGGTTCATTGCGGTGATTTCCATCACCGGCACATGGTTTCTGATTCAGGCAATTCTTGGCGATAACCAGATCAGTATCTCGAGCAAATCCCAGGTCGCCTCGATCATTCCACACAGCGCCGTGCCGCTGACCGCCGACGGCCGCCCGGCACCGACCATCAGCCTGGAAAAGGCCGTGGAAATCGCCAAGGAGCGGATTCCAGGTCTTGAAGCCAGCTTCATCACTCCGCCCTTCAATGCCTACAGCAACATGCAGGTTGGCGGGCGCAGCTGGTATCCGCTGATGTTCCAGACCGCCGAAATCAACCCGTACAGTGGCGAAATCGCAGCGTCACACCTGTTGTCGGACCGCAACAAGCTGGAGTTCGTCACCGAATCCATGCGCCCGCTGCACACCGGCGACTTCGGCGGTATCTGGATCAAGCTGATCTGGGCGTTCTTCGGCCTGCTGTTGAGCATGATGGTGCTCAGCGGGCTGCTGATCTGGAGCAAGCGCACCGCGCTGGCGACGCTCAATGCCCTCAAGCGTGAGTCCAGAACCAACCCGGCCACCTTCACCCCGGCCTCGACTCCGGACACCACCCGCTCGCCACTGGCGACCCGCACCCCGGAGAACAGCCTGTGAGCAAGGCCGCTGTCGCACAACCTGCATCGTCGCTGAGCCGCTTCTGGCATAAGTGGCGCTTCCACATCAACGTGCTGCTGGTGCTGATTCCGCTGGGTTTCATGCCCAAGTACTTCTCCGACAACGCGCTGGATCGCGGCGATCAGGGCCTTGGTCAACGCGACGTCGGCGAGATTCAGGTCGGCCCGTGGAGCCTGCGTCTGGCCGAAGACCGTAACGAAGCCCCGCGCCTGTCCGGTCCGTCGGGCTACATGAAAAGCTTCAACGCCGCGTTGTGCAACGCCTGCATCGACCGGGTCAAGGCCACTTACCTGCGCATCGGCAAACCACGCAGCCTGCGCACCGCCGGGGTTATTTTCTTCGGCGGTGGCTACCGCATGAGTGCGTTCATGCAGATTCCCGAAAACACCAGCCCCGACTCAGACCTGTGGATCACCATGGAAGGCTGGGACGGCGCAGTGCATCAGACTTCCATCCCGCTGCAACAGGCTTCGCCCACCACCGTGGCGTGGCTGAAAAAACAAGGAGCCAAACCATGAGTGCCCGCCCTTCCCTGCGCTGGCTGACGGCCAGCGCACTGTGCCTGCTTGGCTTGAGTGGCAACGCACTGGCGCACAACCCGATGTGCGAATGCAAACAGATCGACAACGAGCAGATTCGCTGCACCGGCGGTTTTTCCGACGGCAGTGGTGCGCCGGGCGTGACCCTGGATGTAATCGGCTACGACGAAACCATTCTGGTGCCCGGCAAGCTGGGTGAGGATTCGACCGTGACCTTCAAGCGCCCGGCGTCCGAGTTCTACGTGCTGTTCGATGCCGGCCCCGGCCATGTGGTGGAAATCGACCAGGCGGACATCCCCAGCCCATGAGTGCGCCAACCCGACAAATCGTCCGCCCGGCCGGTGCCGGGCATGAAACCCTGTACGTCCTGCTGCTGTGCCTGCTGATCCTCGGCGTCGCGGCCGGGGTCGTCAGCCTGCACCGTGATACTCAGGAAACACACAGCCTTGCCAGCCATCAACTTGATGCGCGACGTGATCTGACCGCTGCCGAACAAGGCATCTACGCCGACCTGCGCGTGACCCTCGACGAAATTCACCTGCTGGCAACTGAACAGCAAACGCCCGTTACCCCGCAGCAACTGGGTGACGAGGGCTTTGCGCCGTTCGCCCAGGACGCCAGTTCGGTGAGCCGTGGCGGTCATGTCTGGCAGATGGTCGAGCAGTCCTATCTGGGCCTGAGCCAGACGCCGAACGTGGCCGGCTCGTTTCTGATGCGCATCGATTCGGACAACCAGCCTGACATCTGGATCAACCGCAGCGCCTCGATCGCACCTGTCAGCGACCTCGGCGACAAAGCCCTGGTCGACGCGGGCTGGAAACAGGTCGTCGCGCAATTCGATGCTGGCGTAACCCGTCAGCACCCGCACTGAAACTTCGCATTCCTTTGAAAGAAGACCGCTTGCCCATGCCTATTTCATTCAAACGCCGTCCCTTGCTACGCGTCCTGCTGGTAGGGTTGTTTGCCGCCCTGCTGGCACCGTCCAGCTTCGCCGCCGACCCGGCCAAGCGCCTGCGCATCGGCATCACCCTGCACCCGTATTACAGCTACGTGAGCAATATTGTCGGCGACAAGGCCGACGTCGTGCCGCTGATCCCGGCCGGCTTCAACCCGCATGCCTACGAGCCACGCGCCGAGGACATCAAGCGCATCGGTTCGCTGGACGTGATTGTGCTCAATGGCGTCGGCCACGACGATTTCGCCGACCGCATGATTGCCGCCAGTGAAACGCCAAACATCAAGACCATCGAAGCCAACGCTGACGTGCCGTTGCTGGCCGCCACCGGGGTTGCCGCGCGTGGCGCAGGCAAGGTGGTCAACCCGCACACCTTTCTATCGATCAGCGCGTCCATCGCCCAGGTCAACAACATCGCCCGCGAGCTGGGCAAGCTGGACCCGGACAACGCCAAAACCTACACCGCCAACGCCCGCGCCTATGGCAAGCGCCTGCGGCAGATGCGCGCCGACGCCCTCGCCAAACTGACCAAGGCCCCCAACGCCGACCTGCGCGTGGCCACGGTACATGCCGCCTACGACTACCTGCTGCGTGAATTCGGCCTGGAAGTGACAGCAGTGGTGGAACCGGCACATGGCATCGAGCCCAGCCCGAGCCAGTTGAAAAAGACCATCGACCAACTGCGCGAACTGGACGTGAAGGTGATCTTCTCGGAGATGGACTTCCCGTCCACCTACGTCGACACCATCCAGCGTGAATCCGGGGTCAAGCTGTACCCGCTGTCGCACATTTCCTATGGCGAATACACCGCAGACAAGTACGAGAAGGAAATGGCCGGCAACCTCGACACCGTGGTGCGGGCCATTCAGGAGTCCGGCACATGACTGTCGCGCAGAACCTCGACATCGTCAGCCAGGGGCCAGGCATCGAGTTCAACCAGGTGAGCCTGACGTTGGGCCGCACAATGATTCTCGACCGCGTGCATTTCAACGTGCGCGCTGGCAGCGTACACGCGCTGGTCGGGCCGAACGGCGGCGGCAAAAGCTCGCTGATCAAGACCCTGCTCGGGCAGACACCGCATCAAGGCCAATTGAGCCTGCAATGGCCTGCCACGCCGGGTCTGATTGGCTATGTGCCGCAGGCGCTGGAGTTCGACCGTGGCCTGCCGATGACCGTCGACGATTTTATGGCTGCCATGTGCCAGCGACGCCCGGCGTTTCTGGGCTTGTCGAAACACTACGCGGCCGCGATTGGCGATGCGCTGGAGCGGGTCGGCATGCAGGACAAGCGCAAGCGGCGCATGGGCGCGCTGTCCGGTGGCGAACGGCAGCGCGTGCTGCTGGCGCAGGGGCTGATTCCTGCGCCGCAATTGCTGGTGCTGGATGAGCCGATGTCAGCTCTGGATGAAGCTGGCATTCAAGTCTTCGAGCGCCTGCTTGGTGACTGGCGCCGAAGCGGTATCACCGTGCTGTGGATCGAGCACGATCTGGATGCGGTGCGGCGGCTGGCGGATCAGGTGACCGGGCTCAATCGCCGCGTATTGTTCGACGAGCCTGCCGCCACGGCACTGACGCCGGAACGCCTGCTGACGTTGTTTTCTGCTCATCCGCGCACTGCCGATGCCGTTAACGGGAGCGCCGCGTGATGGATTACGAAACGTTTCGTCTGTTCATTCAGGGCCTCGCCTCATCCGGCTATCTGCCCGAAGCGCTGGCCTATGGCTTTGTGGTCAACGCCCTGCTTGCGGGCCTGTTGATCGGCCCAGTGCTGGGCGGTCTGGGCACGCTGGTGGTGGTCAAGCGCTTTGCGTTCTTCTCCGAAGCGGTGGGCCATGCGGCACTGACCGGCGTGGCCATCGGTATTCTGCTCGGTGAGCCGTACACCGGGCCTTATGGCGCGCTGTTCGGCTATTGCCTGCTGTTCGGTATCGTCCTCAACTACCTGCGCAACCGCACCGGACTGGCACCGGACACGCTGATTGGCGTGTTCCTCTCGGTGTCCCTGGCGCTCGGCGCAAGCCTGCTGCTGGTGCTGGCCGGCAAAATCAACGTGCACATTCTGGAAAACGTGCTGTTCGGCTCGGTACTGACTGTCAACGGCAATGACCTGCTGGTGTTGCTGATCGTTGGTTCGCTGGTCATGGGCCTGAGCCTGCCGTTGTACAACCGCATCATGCTGGCCAGCTTCAATCCGCAACTGGCTGCGGTGCGCGGCGTGGCAGTGAAGGCGCTGGATTACCTGTTCGTGATTCTGGTCACACTGATCACCGTTGCCGCCGTGAAAGTCATCGGCGCGATTCTGGTCGGTGCGTTGCTGGTGATTCCAGCGGCGGCGGCACGCCTGTTGAGCCAGTCGCTGAAAGGCTTTTTCTGGATTTCAGTGGCCATCGCAACCGTCAGCACCCTGTGCGGCATTCTGCTGCCTATCGTCTTCGACCTGCCTGTGCCGTCCGGCGCGGCGATCATTCTAGTGGCTGGCATTGCCTTTGCCCTGGCCGCCATCGCCCGCGGCACGCTGCCCGCCCTGAAAGGGAATATTGGATAAATGCCTACTTTACGCACATTGACCCTGGCGCTGGCCATGACCGGCCTGTTCAGCAACAGCCTGTATGCCGCCGACGCCAAAGCCGACAGCGCTCAACCGGTACGGGTGCTGGCCAGCCTGCCGATTACCTACGGGCTGGGGGAAATTCTGCTCAAGGACAGCGGTGTCATGCTGGAACGCGCTGCCGCGGCCAACCTGCCCGGCTCGCGCCAGACTGCTTACTTCACAGGGCGCGGTGCCGATGCATTGCGCGGCTTGGCGAACAACGCCGACGCGGTAATCGGCTTGCGGTCGATCTGGGCCGATGACCCGCTTTACCCGAACGCACGCCGCAGTAATATTCGCATCGTCGAAATTGATGCAGCCCGCCCGGTGGACGGTGGTTTACCGGGGATTGCCGTGCAGCCGGGCCAGGGCACTGACGGGCTGAACAGTCAGCCGTGGCTGGCGAGCAACAACATGGGGCGCATGGCCGATGTGCTGGCGGCGGACCTGGTGCGCCTGGCACCGAGTGCGAAGCCGAAGATCGAGGCCAATCTGGCGGCGTTCAAGCAGCAACTGCTCAAGCTGAGTGCCAGCAGCGAAGCGGCACTGGCCGGTGCCGACAATTTAAGTGTGGTGAGTTTGTCAGACCGCTTCGGCTACCTGATCAGCGGGCTGAATCTGGAGCTGATCGACAGTCAGGTGCTGACCGACGAACAGTGGACGCCCGAGGCATTGAGCAAACTGAGCGCGACTCTGAAAGACAACGATGTGGCACTGGTGCTTGATCATCGTCAGCCGCCCGAGCCGGTGAAGGCTGCAATTGAAGCGGCAGGCAGCACGTTGCTGGTATTGGGGATTGATGGTGCTGATCCGCTGGCGGAGTTGCAGGGGGATATTCAGGGGATTGTTGGTGTGTTGGCTGGCAAGGGGTGAGGTTATCGTTGCGCACGTTCCGGCGTGGGGAGTGCAAGTCGCGACGCTCTGGGTCGCACGATAGCCGCGCGGAGCATCGGCACGATAGTTGAGATTATCGTTCCGCACGCTCCAGCGTGGGAATGCAGGTCTCGACGCTCTGCGTCGCGAGAGGACGCGGAGCGTCCAGAACGGCATGACGACGCGGAGCGTCGCACGATAGTCTGGTTATCGTTCCGCACGCTCCAGCGTGAGAATGCAGGTCTCGACGCTCTGGGTCGCGAGAGGACGCGGAGCGTCCAGAACGGCATGACGACGCGGAGCGTCGCACGATAGTCTGGTTATCGTTCCGCACGCTCCAGCGTGAGAATGCAGGTCTCGACGCTCTGCGTCGCAAGAGGACGCGGAGCGTCCAGAACGGCATGACGACGCGGAGCGTCGCACGATAGTCAGTTATCGTTGCGCACGCTCCAGCGTGGGAATGCAGGTCGCGACGCTCTGCGTCGCACGATAGTCAGTTGCGCAGCGTCGCACGGTGATCAAGGCTGTACCGGCCTCTTCGCGAGCAAGCTCGCTCCCACAGGACTTGTGTATAACGCTCAATCAGGCCGTCTGGGCTTCCATTTTCTGGCGCAGGCTCAGGGGGCGCATGTCGGTCCAGACCTCTTCGATGTAGGCCAGGCACTCTTTCTTGAAGCCGCTTTTGCCAACGGTGCGCCAGCCGTTGGGGATGGCTTTGTAGTCGGGCCAGATCGAATACTGTTCTTCGTGGTTGACCACAACTTGAAAGACGATGTCTTCCCGATCGAATACTGAAGTCATTGCTGCTCTCCGTGTTGGTTCAGTGCTGCTGTGCCAATTCATAGCAGCTATAGGGATTGAACGTATCGCTACGTCGAAAAATTAAAGCTGTGCGACAGCGGCGTTGAGTGCGCGACCAAAGATTTCGGCCACTTCGTCGACCTGCTCGGCGGTGATCACCAGCGGTGGCAGGAAGCGCACCACGCTGCCGTGTCGACCACCCAGTTCCAGAATCAGCCCGCGCTTGAGGCATTCGCGCTGGACCAGCGGGGCCAGACGGGCAAATACCGGCGGATGACCCTGCGCATCGCGCACACCGGCCGGATCAACCAGCTCAACACCCAGCATCAGCCCGCGCCCGCGAATATCGCCCAGTTGCGGGAAGTCACGCTGCAAGGCACGCAAGTGCCCGGACAGACGCGCGCCCATCGCCGTCGCGTGCTCGCAAATGTTGTGTTCCTGAAGATAGCGCATTACCGCCGAACCGGTAGCCATGGCCATCTGGTTGCCACGGAAAGTTCCTGCGTGGGCGCCCGGCAGCCAGGTGTCGAGCCATGAACGGTAGACCACCACCGCCAGCGGCAGGCTGCCACCAATGGCTTTGGACATGACCACGACGTCCGGGATGATCCCGGCGTGTTCGAAGGCGAACATCTTGCCGGTGCGGGCAAAACCGCTCTGGATTTCATCGACGATCAGCGCCACACCAGCCTTTTCAGTAATACGCCGCACGCCGCGCAACCAGTCCAGGTCAGCAGGAATGACCCCGCCCTCGCCCTGCACCACTTCAAGAATGACCGCTGCAGGCAACTGCACACCGGCTTCCGGGTCGTTGAGCAGGTTCTCCAGATAATGCAGGTTGGCGCGCACGCCCTGTTCGCCGCCGAGCCCGAACGGGCAGCGGTAATCATAGGGGTACGGCAGAAACTGCACGCCTGTGCCGAGCAACGCGCCGAGCGGCTTTTTCGGCCCCAGGCTGCCCATCAGGCTCAACGCGCCCTGGCTCATGCCGTGATAACCGCCCTGAAACGACAGCACCGTGCTGCGTCCAGTGGCAGTGCGTACCAGTTTCAGCGCGGCTTCCACCGCATCGGTGCCGGTCGGGCCACAGAACTGGATCTTCGCGTCGTTGGCCAGTTGTTGCGGCAGCAGGCCGAACAGGTCCTGAACGAACTGGTCTTTGACCGGCGTGGTCAGGTCCAGGGTGTGCAGCGGCAATTCATCGCTGATCACCTGCTGAATCGCTTCGATGATCACCGGATGGTTATGCCCCAACGCCAGTGTGCCCGCGCCTGCCAGGCAATCGATGAAGCGCCGCCCTTCGACGTCCTCGACGTGAATGCCCTTGGCCCGCTTGAGCGCCAGCGGGATGCGCCGCGGGTAACTGCGCGCATTGGATTCCTGGCGATTTTGCCGGGCCAGCAATGGCGACTCTTCGAATTGGTAGAGCGTTTCAGCCGCTGCCGGGGCAACCCGTGTCAACTGATCATCGATAAGCCTGGTAGCGACTGACATCTGTGCAACCCTCAATACGCTGGTTGAATGACCTGATGCATGACGCTTGGTCATGCGGGTTCAGGCGTTTATTCCTTCCCTTGAAAACGCGCCAGCGAGCTGCGGATTTACACCCGGTAACGAGTTTTTTATCCGCAACGCCAGCGCGCCGACGAGAGGCCGATCAGAGCCCTTCCAGCTCCGCCATCAAGTCCGCCAGACGGTCGAATTTCTGCTCGTCAACCTGCGCTCCGCCAAGGCTTTGCAGATGCTCGGCCAACGCCTGAACGGTGTTGAATTCGAACATCGCTCGTAATGGCACGTTGCGCTGCAGCAGCTTCTGCGCACGGGTGACGACCTGGGTAGCGAGCAGCGAATGCCCTCCCAACTCGAAGAAGTTGTCGGTAATGCCTACCCGCTCGACCTTGAGCACATCGGCCCAGATGGTCGCCAGTTGCTGCTCCATCTCGGTCTGCGGCGCGAGGTATTCCTGCTGTGCCTGACTGACGTCCGGCGCAGGCAGGGCCTTGCGGTCGAGCTTGCCGTTCGGCGTCAGTGGCATGGCTTCCAGCAGCACCAGATGCGCAGGCACCATGTAGTCCGGCAGGCTGGCCTTGAGGTGGTTTTTCACCTCGTCTCGCAGCGCATCGTGATCCGGCGTGGCAGCGCTTGGCACCAGATAGGCCGCCAGCACTTTGCCCAACGGACCGTCGACGTCCAGCACCACCGTCTCGCGGATCGCCGAATGCTCCAGCAAGCGGGTTTCGATTTCGCCCAGCTCGATGCGATAACCGCGAATCTTCACCTGATGGTCGACCCGGCCGACGTATTCCAGCACGCCGTCCTTGCGCCGCCGCGCCAAGTCACCGGTGCGGTATAGACGCTCGCCCGGTGCACCGAACGGATGCGGCACGAACACCGGCACGCTGCGCGAGGGATCAGCGACGTAACCACGGCCGACTCCGGCCCCGGCCACGCACAGCTCACCCACTGCGCCCAGCGGCACGAGGTCCAGCGCTTCGTCGAGCAGGTACAGGCGGTTGTTGTCGGTCGGCGAACCGATCGGCAGATAAGCGCTGCGTGTGGACGCTGCATCAACGCGGAAGAACGCCACGTCGTCGGAACACTCAGCCGGGCCATAGGCATTTACCAGCCCAATCTGCGGGTAGCGTTGCAGCCACTGGCTGGCCAGCTCGGGCGGCATGGCTTCGCCGGTAGGCAGCATCCAGCGCAGGCTGTCGAGCGTTGCCTGCTGCTCGGCGAGAAGGCCGGTTATCAGCGACGGCACGCTTTCCAGCACGCTGATGCGCTGGGCCTGCACATGCGCCAACAGGGCTTGCGGATCGCGGGCGATGTCGTTCGGCACAATGTCCACCCGCGCGCCAAACAGCGGCGCAGCGAGGAACTGCCAGACCGAGATGTCGAAACTTTGCGAAGCGGTCTGGGCGATCACATCGCTGTCGCTCAGGTTCAGGTATGGCACCTTGCTCAACTGGTTGTTGAGCATGCCGCGCTGCTCGACCATCACGCCCTTCGGCAGCCCGGTGGAGCCGGAGGTGAAAATCACGTAAGCGAGGTTTTCCGGTGCGCTGTAGCGGCCGGGGTTGTGCTGCGCTGATTCGCTCTGCTGCACAGTTTCCCAGACCAGCAACTGCGGACGAGCGGACTCGGGCAGCGCTTCAAGTAGCGCCCTGCCCTGTTCCAGATATTGCGCGCTGCACACCAGCAGCGGCGTGCCGCTCTGGCCAATGATGCCGCTCAGTCGCGAATCGGGCAGCGCCGGGTCCAGCGGCAGGTAACCGCCACCGGCCTTGAAGCTGCCGATTATCATGCCCAGCAGTTCAACGCCACGCTCGGCGAGCAAGGCAACCGGCTGATCGAAACTGACACCGGCCTCGATCAGGGCATGGCCCAGACGGTTGCTGGCAATATTCAACTCGGCATAGCTAAGCTGGCGCTCCAGGCAACTGACCGCAATACGCTGCGGATGCGCCGCGACCTGTGCTTCGAACAGTTCGACGTAGCTTTTATCCAGCGGGTACGCGTGCTCGCTCTGGTTGCAGCCCTCAATCAGGAACGAGCGTTCCTGCTCGCTGAGCAGTGCCAGTTCGCTCATGTCGCCGTGGAAGCCTTCGATCAGCGCCAGCAGCAGGCGCTTGAACTCGCCGAGCATGTTCTGCACGGTGGATTCGTCGAAATAACGCTGGTCGTAAGACAGGTGCAGGCCCAGGTCATCACCCGGATAGCAGACGGCCGTCAGCGGATAGTTGGTGTGGGTGCGGCCGGAATCCGACGTGGCGTTGAGGCTTTGCGCACGGTCGAGCACCGAAACTTCCACCGGTGCGTTCTCGAACACGAACAGGCTGTCGAACAGCGGCTGGCCTTTGGGCAGTTCGCTGTTTTCCTGGATGGTCACCAGCGGCAGGTATTCGTACTCGCGCAGTTGCATGTTGCTGTCCAGCAACTGACTCAGCCACTGGCGCACGCTGCAACGCTGATCGTCGCCGGGCATGCCGACGCGCAGCGCGATGGTGTTGATGAACAGCCCGACGGTGCGCTGCATTTGTGGCAGCTCCACCGGACGACCGGCCACCGTGACGCCGAACACCACGTCGCGATCACCGCTCATGCGCCGCAGGGTCAAGGCCCACGCTGCCTGGGCGAAGGTGTTGACGGTCAGTTGATGCTGCTGCGCCAGCTCGCGCAGTTGTGCGCCGTCGCGTTCATCAAGGCGGGTATAGCAATCGCCCACGACCATGCCGCCGCTGTCGCCCGCATGTTCACGCAGGAACGGCCGGTCGCTGGGGATCGGCGTCGGTCGTTCGAAGCCGCGCAGGTTGTCTTGCCACCAATCCCGCGCCTGCGCCAGGCCACGACGTTGCAGCCAGCCGATGTAGTCGCGATAACGCGGTGCAGGGGTCAGTTGCGCATCGCGGCCTTCGCCCAGCGCAGTGTAGATATCGAAGAAGTCGTTCATCAGCAGCGAACGGCACCAGGCATCGATGAGGATGTGGTGGTTGCTCATCATGAACCAGTAGCGTGCCTCGTCGACGCGAATCAGGCGCAGGTGGAACGGCGGCTGATCGAGCAGATTGAAACCTGCCTCGCGCTCGGACTTGAGCAAGGTCTGCAAACGCGGCTCCTGCTGGTCCTCCGGTACATCACGCCAGTCCAGATAATCAATCGGCGTGCTGCCCGGCTTGTGGATGACCTGCAGCATGGTTTCGCCGATGTCCCAGCAGAACGAGGCGCGCAGCGCTTCATGACGGGCGATCACCGCCTGCCAGGCCTGGGCAAAACGCTCCGGGTCGAGCGCGCTGTTGATGCGGTAGCGGTCCTGCATGTAATACAGGCCGGTGCCCGGTTCCAGCAGGGTGTGCAGCAACATGCCCTCCTGCATTGGTGTCAGCGGGTAGACGTCCTCGATGTGCGTCGCAGCGACCGGCAGTGCGTCGAGTTGCGCCTGATCCAGATCGGCCAGCGGGAAGTCCGAAGGCGTCAGGCCGCCGCTTCCATCGCTCAGGCAATGGGCGATCAGCGCCTGCAAACGGGTCAGGTAGTCCTGCGCCAGCGCTTCGATAGCCGCAGGTTGATAACGCTCGGCACTGAAGGTCCAGCGCAGCAGCAGTTCGCCGCCATACACCTGGCTGTCGATGCTCAGCTCGTTGGGCAGCGGCGCATGCGGATCGTGGGCCGCGCCCGCTGACTCTTCCAGCGGACGGAACAACGCATCGCTGGCGAAGCTCTGGTCGAACTGACCGAGGTAGTTGAAGGTGATCGGTGCCACCGGCAGCGCCTGCATGGCGGCTTTGCTGGCACTGTCGGCCAGATAACGCAGCACGCCATAGCCCAGGCCTTTGTGCGGCACCTGACGCAGTTGCTCCTTGATCGCCTTGATCGACTCGCCCGGCGCTGCATCGCCAGCCACCGCTGGCGTGAGGCGCAGCGGATAAGCGCTGGTGAACCAGCCGACCGTGCGGGTCAGGTCGATGTCGTCAAACAGGGTTTCGCGGCCGTGTCCTTCCAGTTGGACCAGCGTCGATGGTTGCCCGCTCCAGCGGCAGACCACTTGCGCCAGCGCCGTCAGCAGCAGGTCGTTGACCTGAGTGCGGTAAGCGCTGGGTGCCTGTTGCAGCAGTTGTCGGGTACGTTCGGCATCCAGCCGCACGCTGACGGTTTGCGCATGACGATTCTGCTGGCCGCCCTGCGGGTTGTGGCACGGCAACTGCGCCGCTGGACCGCCAAGCTGACGCTGCCACACGTGCAGCTCTTCACGTAACGATTCGTTACCCGCGTAGGCCTGCAAACGTGCGGCCCAGTCACGGAACGCACTGGTCTTGGCGGCAAAGCGCACTGGCGTTGCTTCGCTCAACTGTCGATAGGCCGTTTGCAAATCGTCGAGCAGCACCCGCCACGAAACGCCATCGACCACCAAGTGGTGAATGACCAGCAGCAGACGTTGCTGACCCTGCGGACCATCGACCAGCAAGGCGCGCAACAGCGGGCCGTTTTGCAGATCGAGACTGCGCTGGGTGTCGGCGTACAGCGCCGCACACTCGGCCATGTCCGCAACCCGTGCCTGAATCAGCAAGGTTTCTGCCGTCACTGCACGGTGTTCAGCCTGCCATTTGCCGTTTTGCCCGGTGAAGCTCAGGCGCAATGCGTCATGCTGTTCGAGCAGTGCACGCAACGCCTGCTCCAGCAGACGCGGGTCGAGTGCATTGAGCGGCTCCAGCACCAGCGACTGGTTCCAGTGCTGACGCTCGGGGATCGGCGTGTCGAAGAACCAGTGCTGAATCGGCGTCAGGGCCGACGCGCCTTGCAGCAGGCCCTGTTCAGCCTGAATCAGTTCGCTGGCGGTCGCCACGGCAGCCAGGGTCTGCACGGTCTGGTGCTGGAACAGATCACGCGGGCTGAAATGAATACCCACCTGACGCGCCCGGCTGACCACCTGAATCGACAGGATCGAATCGCCGCCCAGTTCGAAGAAGTTGTCGTTGAGGCCGACTTTCTCCACATTCAGCACCGCACACCAGATCGCCGCCAGCTGTTGCTCCAGTTCACTGGCCGGGGCTACGTAGTGCTGACGATTGAGTTCCGGGTCCGGTGCAGGCAATGCCCGTCGATCAAGTTTGCCGTTGGCGGTCAGCGGCATGCTGTCGAGCAGAATCAGGTGGGTTGGCACCATGTAATCCGGCAACTGCGCCTTGAGGTGCGACTTGAGCGATTCACGCAATTGCGCCTGCTGCTCGTCGCCCTGCCCGGCCACATCACTGACCAGATAACCCGCCAGTTGCTTGCCCGACGGCGTGTCCAGCGCCAGCACTACGGCTTCGCGGATGGCCTCGTGTTCCAGCAAACGGGTTTCGATTTCCCCCAGTTCGATACGGAAGCCGCGGATCTTCACCTGATGGTCGATACGCCCCACGTACTCCACCAGCCCGTCGGCGCGCTGGCGCACCAGGTCACCGGTGCGATACAGACGCCCGCCGTTGCTGGCAAACGGGTCGGCCACGAAGCGCTCGGCGCTCATGCCGGGGCGCTGATGGTAGCCCTGCGCCAGACCGGCACCGCCGATGTAAAGTTCGCCGCTCGCGCCCTGCGGCACCAGGGCCAGATCGGCGTCGAGAATATAGGCAACCCGCGCGCCGACCACACGACCGATCGGTACGCTGGCTTCGCCCTCTTCCAGTTGCTGCGGGGCCAGGCTGGCCAACGGCATGACCACGGTTTCGGTCGGGCCATAGGCGTTGAACAACAGTTCCGGCTGGAACACTGCGCGAATGCGCTGCAAGTGTTCACCGGTCAGCGCTTCACCGCCAGTGATGCACATACGCACCGGCAAGGTCTGGCCTTGAGTGGCCAGCCACTGCGCCAACTGGCTGCCATAGCTGGGGGTGAAGCCGAGAATATTGACCTGCTGCTGGCGAATCAGCGTGCAGATTTCTTCGGCGTCCCACTGACCTTGAGCGCGCAATACCACGCGCGCGCCGCTGAGCAACGGCACCAACAGACGCTCGGTGGCGGCATCGAAGTTGATCGAATAGAAATGCAGTTCGCAGTCATCGGGCTGCATGTCGAAGCGACGAATCACCGCCTGACAATGCATGGCGATTTCACCGTGGGACACCACCACACCCTTGGGCTTGCCGGTCGAGCCGGAGGTGTAAATCAGGTACGCCTGATGCTGCGGCAGGCTGATAAACGGCAGTTCATCGGACGAAAAAGACTCCAGCAGCAGCTGATCGTCTTCCAGGCACCAGCGGGCAACACCGGCAGGCAACTCGCCCAGCGCGGCAAGCAATGCACGGTCGCTCAACAGCAGGCCGACGCCGCTGTCTTCGATCATGTAGTGCAGGCGTTCCAGCGGATATTCCGGATCCAGTGGCACATACGCACCACCGGCCTTGAGGATCGCCAGCAGGCCGACGACCATGTCCAGCGAGCGCGGCAGCGCCAGACCGACGCGAACCTGCGGGCCGACGCCGCGCTCGCGCAGCATCCACGCCAGTTGGTTGGCGCGGGCGTCCAGCTCGGTGTAGCTCAGGGTTTCACCGGCAAAGGTCAGCGCCGGCGCCTCTGCGCGCAGCAGCGCCTGTTCGGCGAACAGGCTGTGAATGCACTGATCAAGCCGTTGTTCGCCGGCTTCGACGCCGAGGCTGTCGAGCAACTGCTGACGCTCGGCGTCCAGCAACAGCGGCAGTTCACTCAGGCGCTGTTGCGGGTCGGCGAGCAGTGCTTGCAGCAGGTTCAGCCAGTGCTCGGCCATCTGCGCGATGCGCGGCTCGTCAAACAGATCGGTGCTGTAGGTCAGGCAGCAACCCAGGCGGTGATCCAGTTCGGTGACCTCCAGGTTGAGGTCGAATTTGGTGGCACGCGCATCGTTGACCAGATAGTCGACGGTCATGCCCGCCAGCTCGCGACTTTGCTGGAATTCCCAGCGCTGCACGTTGCACATCACCTGAAACAGCGGGTTGTAGGCCGCGCTGCGTGGCGGTTGCAGGGCTTCGACCAGATGATCGAACGGCAGGTCCTGATGCGACTGGCCTTCAATGACGGTGTGACGAACCTGTTCAAACAGCTGCGCAACGCTCATTTGCCCGTCAAGCTGCACGCGCAGCACCTGGGTGTTGAGAAACGCGCCGATCAGCCCTTCGCTTTCCGGACGGATGCGGTTGGCCACCGGCGCACCGATGCGCAGGTCATTCTGGCCGCTGTAACGGTAGAGCAGCACTGCCAGTGTGGCGGTCATGGTCATGAACAGGGTCAAGCCATTGCGCGCGTTGAACGCGCGGACTTTAGCGGCCAGTTCGGGATTCAGGTCGAAACGGTACAGTTCGCCCTGATGACTTTGTACCGGCGGGCGCGGCCGGTCGCTGGGCAATTCCAGCAACGGATGTTCGTTGCCCAGTTGCGCGGTCCAGTAATCCAGCTGGCGCTGGCGCTCACCCGCCTCCATCCACTGACGCTGCCAGACACTGTAATCAAGGTATTGCACCGCCAGCGGCTCCAGCGGCGACGGCTTGCCGTCAAGAAACGCCTCGTAGAGCAGGCCCAGTTCGCGAGCGAAAATATCCATCGCCCAGCCTTCGGTGACGATGTGGTGCAGGGTCAGAACGAAGTAATGCTCAAGATCAGCCGCCTTGACCAGACAGGCACGCAGCAGCGGACCGGTCTCCAGATCAAAAGGCTGATGCGCCTCGCTGTCGGCCAGTGCCTGAAGGCGCTGCTGACGAAGCTCGGCAGGCAGCGCCGAGTAATCCTGCCACTGCACGCGCAGGCCGGTCTGTTCGCTGACCTTCTGGCAGGCTACGCCGTTGACGCTCGGGAAGGTGGTGCGCAGGGTTTCGTGGCGCAGGATCAAGGCTTGCAGCGCGGCTTCGAAACGTTCGATATCGAGCACGCCGTTCAGTCGAGCCATGCCGCCGACGTTGTACGCCGGGCTGTCCGGTTCCATCTGCCAGAGGAACCACATGCGCTGTTGCGAATAGGACAGCGGCACCGCTTGACTGCGGTCAACGCGGGCAATCGGCTGCAGGCTGCTGCGTTCGCCGGACAGTTGAATGGTTTGAACCTGTTCGACAAACGCGCCCAGCTCGCTGGCTTCGAACAGCGCACGCAACGGCAAATCGATATCGCAGGCCTGACGCACGCGGGAAATAATCTGCGTGGCCAGCAACGAGTGCCCGCCCAGCTCGAAAAAGTCGTCGCGCAGGCCGACGCGCGGCACGCCCAGCACTTGGCGCCAGACGGCGGCGACCTGCTTTTGCAGGTCGGTTTGCGGCTCGACATGCTCGCGAGTCTGCCATTGCGGCTCGGGCAAGGCGCGTCGGTCCAGCTTGCCACTCGGGCTCAGCGGCATACTGTCGAGGCGCACCAGTTGCGCCGGGACCATGTAATCCGGCAGTTCCAGCGCCAGCGCCGACTTGATGCGCTCGGCCTGAACGTCCTGCCCGATTTCGGCCGTGTAATAACCGATCAGTTGCCGGCCAGCGGCGGTTTCGCGCACCAGCACGGCAGCATGACCGACGCCCGGCTGGGCCAGCAGCCGGGCTTCGATCTCCTGCGGTTCGACGCGGAAGCCACGCAGTTTGACCTGCTGATCCAGACGCCCAAGGTATTCCAGCGCACCGTCAGCGGCCCAGCGCACCAGGTCGCCGGTGCGGTACAAGCGCTCACCTGGCTGGCCCAGCGGATCGGCGATAAAGCGTTCGGCGGTGAGCCCTGGACGGTTCAGATAACCGCGTGCCAGGCCAATGCCACCGATGCACAGTTCCCCGGCAACCCCGCGCGGCAGCGGGTTGAGCTCGCTGTCCAGCACCCGGCACAGCACGTTACCCAGCGGACGGCCAATCGGCGAACGCAAGCCGTCGCTAACCTGGCATTGCCAATGGGTGACGTTGATCGCGGTTTCGGTCGGGCCATAACGGTTGTGCAGTTGTACGCCCGGAAGTTGCTCCAGCACCCGGTTGCGCAGTTCGCTCGGCAACGCTTCGCCGCCAGAGAACAGGCGACGCAGGCTGGTGCATTGCTGCGCCAGCGGCTCGTCGACAAACAGCTGCAACAGGGGCGGCACAAAGTGCAGCGTGGTCACACCGTGCTCGTTGACCAGTTGCGCGATGCGGTGCGGGTCGCGGTGTTCGCCGGGGCCTGCCAGCAGCAGGCGGCAACCGGTAATCAGCGGCCAGAAACATTCCCAGACCGACACGTCAAAGCTGATCGGCGCCTTCTGCATCAGCACGTCGCTTTCACTCAACCCATAAGTGTCCTGCATCCATTGCAGGCGCTCGGCCAGTGCACCGTGGGTGTTGCCGACGCCTTTGGGCTGACCAGTGGAGCCGGAGGTGTAAATCACGTACGCGAGATTGTCGCCGCTCAAATGCAGGCCCGGCGCGCTGACCGGCCAGCTGTCCAGGTGCAGCATGTCCATCGCAACCGTGCAGACCCCGTCTGCGCCCGGCAGGTCGCCGAGCAGATGGCTCTGGGTCAACAGCAGCTCGACGCCGCTGTCTTGCAGCATGTAGGCCAGTCGTTCAATCGGGTAATCCGGGTCCAGCGGCACGTAGGCGCCCCCGGCCTTGAGGATTGCCAGCAGACCGATCAACAGTTGCGGCGAACGCTCGGCGGCAATTGCCACTTTGATATCCGGGCCGACGCCCTTGTCGCGCAGGTAATGTGCCAGACGGTTGGCCTGGGCATGCAGGCTGGCGAAATCGAGGCTGCCGCCCTCCCAGACCAGCGCAATGCGCTCGGGAGTCTGTAGTGCCTGACGCTCCAGCATTTCAGGCAGCCAGACGTGTGCAGGCGTGCAGGCGGCAGCGCTCCACTGCGTCTGCTCGGCCAGCTCGTCAGCGCCGAGCAATTGCACGTCGCCCAACGCAACCTGCGCCTGCTGGCTGACCTGGGTCAGCAACTGAACGTAGTGCCGCGCCAGACGCACAATGGTGTCGCGTTCGAACAGCTCGTCGGCGTAATCGAAGGACAGGTTGAGACGACCGTTACGGTCTTCCTCGCTGTGCAATTGCAGGTCGAACTTGGCCTCGCGGCTGTGCCACGGCAGTTCTTCGGCGAGCAACCCCGGCAGGCGACGCAGTGCGCCGAGGTCGCGTTGCTGGTGGTTGAACATGACTTGAAACAGCCCGTGTTCGCGGGCCTGCGGAAACGCTTCGACCAGTTGTTCGAACGGCACGTCCTGATGCGCCTGAGCTTCCAGCGCGGCCTGGCGGGTCTGGGCCAGCAGTGTGGAAAACGGCAGGCGCGGGTCAAGTTGCGCACGCAGCACCAGGGTGTTGATGAAGAAGCCGATCAGGCCCTGGGTTTCATGGCGCGGACGGTTGGCACCGGGCACGCCGATGCGAATGTCGGTCTGCCCGCTGTAGCGATGCAACAAGGCCTGGAAGCCCGCCAGCAAGAGCATGAACGACGTTGATTGCCAGGCTTGCGCGGTGTTGCGTACGGCGGCGCTCAGCTCGGCACTCAGGCGCACGCTATAACGCGAAGCGCTGTGCTGCTGACGTGCCGAGCGCGGACGATCAGTGCTCAATTCCAGGGTCGGCTGCTCATCGCCCAGTTGCTGCTTCCAGTAGTCGAGCTGGCGCTCGGCCTCGCCGTTTGCCAGCCATTCGCGCTGCCATTGGCCATAGTCGGCGTAACGCAGTGGCAGAGGTGCCAGTTCCAGTGGCTGCCCCTGAACTGCCGACGCGTAGAGGCGCGAGAATTCGTCGATCAGCACATTCAGCGACCAGCCATCGGCAATGATGTGGTGCAGCGTGACCAGCAACTGATGCTCTTCTTCGTCGAGTTGCAGCAGCGTAACGCGCAGCAGCGGACCGTTTTGCAGATCGAACGGCAGACGCGCCTGCTCTTCACGGATCGCCAGCGCACGGGTCTGGCGTTCTTCGCTCGGCAGATCGCTGATATCCACGGTATCGAAATGGAACTCACCGGGCGCGTCGATGCGCTGTAGGGCGACACCGTCATGCTCATAGAAGCGCGTACGCAGCGATTCATGGCGCTCGATCAGGCGCTGGAAGCTGGTACGCAACGCCGTAGTGTCCAGTTCGCCACGCAGGTACAGGCCACCGGGAATGTTGTAGGCGCTGCTTTGCGGGTCGAGTTGCCAAAGGAACCACAGGCGATTCTGTGCCAGCGATTGCGGCAGCTGTTCGTTGCCGGGCAGCCGGGCGATAGCGTTCTGCGTCTGGCTGTCGCCTTGCGATGCGGCGATTTGAAGCGCTTCGATCTGCGCCGCAAAGGCGGCCAACGTCGGCGCTTCGAACAGCAGGCGCAGGTTCAGGTCGATGCCCAGTGTTTCACGTAACCGGGCCACTACCTGGGTGGCGACGATGGAGTTGCCGCCCAGCAGGAAGAAATGATCGTCGGCGCTGACCTGCTCACACTGCAAATGCTCGCACCAGACACTGGCGATCTGCGCTTGCAGGTCCGATCCTGTGCTCAGGGTCCGGTTTTGATGCGTTGCATCGTTCGCGGGAAACACCGCGTAGCTGTCCAGGCTGCCGTCGGCCAGACGCGTGCGGCAGGCCGAACGTTGCAACTTGCCGCTGGAAGTTTTGGGCAGAGCACCCGGATTGAGCAGCACCACAACGCTCGGCGCTTCTTGAAACGCCTCGGCAACGGCCTGGCGAATGATCTTGATCAGCGCCTCGGCGGACAGCATTTTCTGCACGCTGCGGCTCACTTCGGCAGCGATCCCAATGCCTTCGCTACCGTCCTGATTGACCGCAAATGCCGCAATACGGCCTTTGCGCACCACATCGACCTCGCGCTCGACGACTTTCTCGATGTCCTGTGGGTACAGGTTGTGGCCACGGACGATCAGCATGTCTTTCAAACGGCCGGTGATGTACAACTCGCCGTGCCGCTGAAAGCCCAGATCGCCGGTGCGCAGCCAGGTCTGGCCGTCATGCTGGACGAACGCCTTGGCGGTGGCTTCAGGGTTGCGCCAGTAACCGTGGGCGATGCTCGGCCCGCTGGCCCACACTTCGCCGATACGGTTTTCGTCCAGCACTTGCAGGGTGGCGGGGTCGGCGATCAATACGCCATGCCCCGGCTGGCCGGTGCCGCAGCTCATGACTGGCTGACCGTCGCCCAACTCTGCCACATTGCGCGCCAGCGCCTGAGTATTCAAACGCAGTGAAGGAATGCCTTTGCCGCGCTTGCCACCTGCCACGTAAAGCGTGGCTTCGGCCAGCCCGTAGGAGGCCATGAAGCTGTCCGGCGTGAAGCCGCAACTGGCGAACTTCTCGGCAAACGCATTCAGGCTGTCTTCGCGGATAGGCTCGGAGCCGGAATACGCCACGCGCCAGCGACTCAGGTCGAGCCGCTCCAGCGCAGAATCACTGACCCGCGCGCTGCACAACTGGTAGGCAAAGTCGGGCCCGCCGCTGATGGTGCCGCCGTATTCGCTGATAGCTTCCAGCCAGCGCAATGGCCGCGTGAGGAAGTAAGCGGGGGCCATCAGGATGCACGGAACGCCACTGAAAATCGGCTGCAACAAGCCGCCGATCAGGCCCATGTCGTGATACAGCGGCAGCCAGCTGACGATCACGTCGTCCGGATTGACGTCGATGCCGAAGCCATGACGAATCAACAGTTCGTTGGCAACCAGGTTGCCATGGCTGACCTGCACGCCCTTGGGCAAGGCGGTTGAGCCCGAGGTGTATTGCAGGAACGCGATGTCGTCGGCCTGCAATTGTGGCCCCTGCCAATTGTCGGCAGACGCACTGTCCAGCGTATCGACGCAGAGCAGTTGTGGGGCATCGGCAGCAGCCAGCTCATCCATCTGCAGCAAGGCGGGCTGCAGGTCGGAACCGGTCAGTACCAGCCGTGGCTCGGCATCGGCGATGATCGACAGCAGCCGCTCCTGATGATGACGACGGTTGGATTCCGGCGGGTAAGCCGGCACCGCAATGACCCCGGCGTACAGGCAGCCGAAAAACGCAGCGACATAGTCTGGCCCACTGTGAAACAGCAGAATCGCCCGATCCCCCGGCACGGCCTGACGTTGCAGCGCAGCGGCGATGGTCCGCGCGCGCAGGTCCAGGTCACGGTAGGTCAACACCAGTCCCTGGTCTTTCTCGTCGGTGAGGAACCGCAGCGCCAGCCGATCCGGCGTGTGCAAGGCGCGACGCTGAAGAGCCTGGGCCAGAGTGTCGGGGAGTTCAAACGCATCCATGATGGAGTTCCTGCTAGATTCGGCGTGCCAGATAAGATCTGAATTTCAAAAAGGCGCGCGCCCTGAGTTGGGCCGTGCGTGAGACAAAAAAGCCAAAAGAGGCAAAAGCGGTCAGCCGGCTGCCCGGTTCAATTGCCGTGACGCACTGTTGCGCCAACGCGCCAGATGCAGTTCGCAATAGCGCCGCAGGTGCCGGAGCAGTTGCACTTGCTCATCGACCAGATAGAAGTGATGCCCCTCGAACATGTCCAGCGAGAAACCGGTACAGGTCTCCTCCTGCCAGTCGAGCAGCTGCTCGACGCTGACACTGTCCTGCTTGCCACCAAAAACATGGATCGGCAGGTTCAGCGGCTCGCGCTTGCCATACACGAAACTGCCGCAGAGCAGGAAATCGGCGCGCAGGATCGGCAGCATCAATTGCATCAGCTCGTCATTGGCGATGACGTTTTCGCTGGTGCCCTTGAGCGTGCGCAGTCGGTCGATCAGTTGCTCATCGGTCTTGGCCAGAGCGTATTCGCTGACATCGCGGCGCACTGGACCGGCGGTAGCCGATGCAAAAAGCGCCAGCGGCTCAGGCAGACCCCGTTCACGCAACGCATGCGCCAGTTCGAAGGCCAGCAGACCACCAAGGCTGTGGCCGAACAGCGCATAGGGCGTATTCAGGTCAGCACTGATTTCGTCGGCCAGACGGTTGGCCAACTGCACGATATCGGTCTGCAACGCCTCATCCATGCGCATGCCGCGACCGGGAAGCTCCAAAGGCCGTACGTTCAGCCACTCCGGCAATTTGCGCCGCCAGGGGCTGTAGAACATCGCGCTGGCACCGGAAAAAGGCAGGCAGAACAGCGTCAGGCTCACGGGTGTGCTCATATCTGAACCGTCCCTCTGTTGGCGCGGATGTAAAAGCGGCGTTGCGCGTGATCGAAGCGCATGGGGTTCTCCTGAGGTATTCCCTGGCCGCAACCGTGGTCGGGCCTGTCACCAATGAGAACGGATGGCGTCTGCAAATAATTAGTGGAGATGCGCGTCGCGAGAGCGCGCCTGACAAGGCCGCACTTTTAAAGTGCGCTGATTGGCTTTCGCATTTGACAATAATTATCATTAAGGCTAATTTATCGCCCCATGTGACGGCGCCGCTCCTCCTGTGGCCCTCCCCCTCCATTGTTCAGGCAGCAAGGTGAATTCCATGACGGAACACGTAATCACAAGTAAGTGCGACTCACCATTACTCCAGGCATTCGTCGACAACTACTTGCTGCTGGTCAAAATCGCGGCGCGCATCGTGGGTTGCCGGTCCCGGGCCGAGGACGTAGTGCAGGACGCCTTCTTCAGACTGCGCTCGGCACCTCAAGCCACGCTGACTTTCAAGGCCCAGCTCAGTTACCTGTTTCAGATCGTGCGCAATCTGGCCATCGATCATTACCGCAAACAGGCGCTGGAACAGAAATACACCGGCCCCGAGGCCGAGGGTCTGAATGTGGTCATTCAGGGGGCATCGCCGGAAACCTCGCATATCAACTTCTCCAGCCTGGAGAAAATTGCCGACGCCCTGACCGAGCTGCCACCCCGCACCCGCTACGCGTTCGAGATGTATCGTCTGCACGGCGTGCCACAAAAGGACATCGCCAAGGAACTGGGCGTATCACCGACGCTGGTCAACTTCATGATCCGCGATGCGCTTGTTCATTGCCGCAAGGTCAACGGTGCCAACGCTGAAGCGTGATAATTCAGAAAGGCAAAAAAATCCGGAGCACTGGCTCCGGATTTTTTGTTTCAGCCTTGAGTAGACGGTCGATCAGCGGCTGACCTGGTACTCAGGCTGTACTTCCGGCATGGCCGAAGAGTGGTGGTTGAGAATCTTCCACTCGTTGCCGATGCGGTGGTAAAGGAACGAATAACGCGCCTGTACCTTGGTTTTCTTGCCGTCTGCAGCCGTCAGAGTGAAGGTGTAGACACCGTTGTCCGCGGCGGCATCAGGCCCCAGACGACGAATCTCACGGTAGTTGATCTCGCCAACCGGCTTAAGCGCCAGGAAGTGATCGAAGTAGTCTGTGATCTCTGCCGGAGTAGCACGTACCTTGTTGGAGACCGTAGGCTGCAAGACTGCGTCCGGCGCATACAACGAGGCGACTGTCTTCGAATTACCGGTCTGCAGAGCCTTGTTCCAGCGGTCAAACAGACCGGCGATTTCCTTGTCATTCACATTGCTTGGCGTCTCGGCCACCATGCGGTAAGTGTAGCCGGACGGCTCGGCAGCAGCCTGAACCATCGGTGCACTCACAGCCAGCAACAGGGCCAGGGCGGTCAATTTAGTTTTCATCGCTACTCTCCTACGGGGGATCTGTTCAGGGATTCAGTGAGTGCCACTTTGCCCTCCCCGCCACCGCGCGCCATCGGCCAACCGGGGTTAACTGTGTATGCCAATCGGCAGATAGGCTTTACCTCCTGATAAAGTTCTAATAGCGTCACTTTCGTTATGCCCGCGCGGGCATCCACCCTCGCTGGAGCTCCCCATGCAAAGCCCCCCCCATGACCCGGCAAGCGCGCTGGCCATCCGCAACCAGTATCGCCAGTCGCAAAGCCGCGCAGCTCGCCTGCGCCTGTTAGTGGATACCGGTCAGGAGCTGACCCAATTACCTCCCGAGGCCATGCGCCAGCGAGTGCTGCAGCGCGCCTGCGCATTCGTCGCCATGGACCATGGCCTGCTGCTGGAATGGGGCACCGACAACAACGTGCACACCACCGCCAGTCATGGCAATGCCGACCGCCTGAGTACCCTTGAAACAGTCGCCGACCCGCTGGCCATCGGCCCGCAATGGCTGGAGCGCAGCGGTCCCGACTTGCCTTGTGTGCTGTTATTGCCGTTGCGTGGTGCCGACGAAGGCTGTTTCGGTACCTTGCTGCTGGCCAACAGCGTAGGCATCAATGCCCCGGACAATGAGGACATCGAGTCCCTGCAACTGCTGGCAACGTTGCTGGCCGCACATCTGGAAAACAATCGGCTGCTTGAAGCACTGGTCGTCAGAGAACGCACCATGTCCGAACTGGTCCGCCAGTTGTTCACCGCTCAAGAAGACGAACGCAAACGCATGGCCTACGACCTGCACGACGGGCTGGCCCAGACACTCGCCGGTCTGCACCAGCGGCTGCAGGGTTTTGCCGGTCGCTGTCCGCAACTGCCTGAACCGCTGGACGCCGACCTGCAAGCCATTCTCAAGCTGGCGCAGCACTGCGTCGGTGAAGGACGGCAGTTGATCAGCGGTCTGCGACCCAGCGTGCTGGATGATTTCGGGCTGTTGCAGGCAGTCGACAAGGAAGCCGACCGCCTGCGTGAAGCGGGCATCGCCGTGCAGTGGACGTCGCGTTCCCAGGCACGCTTGCCCAGCCACCTGGAAATTGCGTTATTCCGCATCGCTCAGGAAGGCATCAACAATGTCTTCAAACACGCAGGTGCCAGCCGCGTAGAATTGGCGCTGGAACTGAGTAACGACAATGTTTCACTAGGCCTGGAAGACAACGGCCGTGGTTTCATCACCGAAAAGCCGCGTAACGGCAGTAGCGTTCAGAAACTGGGCCTGGTGGCCATGCAGGAACGCGCCAGCCTTCTGGGCGGCCGCCTGACCTGCGTCAGCCGCCTTGAGCGCGGCACCCGGCTGCGCGCCATCGTCCCTTTTACCGCAGACAAGGCAATAACATGACTGACACTGTGCGACTGGTTTTGGCGGACGATCATGAAGTGACCCGCACCGGGTTCGTCTCGCTGCTGGCGGGACATCCGGAATTCGAAGTGGTCGGCCAGGCCGCAGACGGCCAGCAAGCCATCGACCTGTGCCAGGAACTGCAGCCGGACATCGCGATTCTCGACATTCGCATGCCAGTGCTCAATGGGCTGGGCGCTGCGCGAATTCTCCAGCAGCGCATGCCGGACCTTAAAGTGGTGATTTTCACCATGGACGACAGCACTGATCATCTGGAAGCCGCGATCAGCGCGGGGGCGGTGGGCTATCTGCTCAAGGACGCCAGCCGCGACGAAGTAATAGCCGGCTTGCAACGTGTGGCCCGTGGCGAAGAAGCCTTGAACAGCACCGTCAGTGCGCGCCTGCTACGGCGCATGACCGAGCGCAACACCAGTGGCGCAGCCCTGCCGGAATCCCTCACACCTCGCGAACGTCAGGTACTGGGACTGGTGGCGGGCGGCTTCAGCAATCGTGAAATCGGCGAAAAACTCGGCATTACTACCGGCACCGCCAAGGCACACGTGGAAAAGGTCATCGGCAAACTGGGTGCCTCGGACCGTACTCAGGCCGCCGTGCGTGGCGTGGCGCTGGGCCTGGTGAGCCAGTCGACGAGCGAGTGGCGATGACGACAGCCGGAAGCAGTCGCTGGGAAGACCTTCCGTTACGCGGCAAGGCGCTGGTGGCCATTTCTTTGCCGCTGGCGATTCTCATGTTCTCGCTGGTGCTCATCTATATCGCTGAACGCCAGACCGCTCAGGCAGAGGAAGATGTACGTCGGGTGCTGCTGGTGCAAGGCGACATCCAGACACTGCATACCCAGATCGCAGAAGGTGCGGCCAGTGTGCGTGGCTACCTGCTGACTCATCAGGAAGACTTCCTGCCCGGCTACATCAATGCACAGCCGCTGATCGGGGCGGCGTTGGCGCGACTCAACGACAATGTGCGCGATGGGCAGATGCGCGAACACCTCAAAGCCATTGAGCCGCTGATCAACACCAAGGTCGACGGCCTGGAAAAGCTGCGCTCGATGAGCATGGAAGATCAACAAACCGTTGCCCGCATTCTGGTCGAAAACAAATACGTGCTCGACCAGTTGCGCGAGCGGATCGGCATCATGCGCGAGCGCGAAGACGCCTTGCTCGCCGAACGTACCGAAGCGGCGGCCGCTACCCGCGAACGCCTGCTGCTCTCGACCCTGCTGGCAGCCGCCTGCGGAATATTCGGAGCCATTCTTGCCGTGCTGATGCTGTCCAAAGGCATCGTGGCCAGGGTGCATCAGGTGCAACGCAATGCTCAGCGGCTGGCGCTCGGGCACCCGTTGCTGCCCCAACCCCCGGAAAAGGACGAAATCGGCCAGCTCGGCACCCGACTGGTCGAAGCCGGTCAATTGCTGGCTGAACGCGAACGCGCGCTGCGCGACAATGAAGAACGTTTGCGGCTGATCATCGAAGGCGTGAAGGACTACGGCATCTTTGCGCTGGACCGCAACGGCTATGTCACCACCTGGAACGCAGGTGCCGAGCGCATCAAGGGCTACACAGAACAAGAGATCATCGGTAAGCACTTCTCTGTTTTTTACCTGCCGGAGGAGTGTCCGCAACACCCTGATATGGCCCTGCGTGAAGCCACGGTCAACGGCCGCTATACCGAAGAAAGCTGGCGCAGACGCAAGGACGGCAGCCGTTTCTGGGCCAGCGTGGTGATTACCGCCCAATACGATGGCAATGACGAACTGCGTGGCTTTTCCAAGATCACCCGTGACATCAGTGATCGTCGTGTCGCCGAAATTGCCTTGGGCACTGCCCGCGAGGAAGCCGAGCGGGCCAGCCGGGCGAAAAGTGAGTTTCTCTCACGCATGAGCCACGAGTTGCGCACGCCCCTGAACTCGATTCTGGGCTTTGCCCAGTTGCTGGACATGGACTCGCCTGCAAGCCAGCGACCGCAAATCGGCCATATTCTGCGAGCCGGTCAGCACCTGCTGAAACTGATCAATGAAGTGCTCGACATCGCCAGAATCGAAGCCGGGCATGTGTCCCTGAGCCTGGAACCGGTATCACTGTCGAGCGTGCTTGAAGAAGCGCTGGTGCTGGTCTCGCCGATGGCGGCTGATGCCAACATCGAATTGAAGGCGTTGCCTCAATTGTCTGACAAGCTTGGCGTGGTCGCGGATCGCCAGCGCTTGATTCAGGTGTTGCTCAACCTGCTGTCCAACGCCATCAAATACAACCGTCCCGAGGGTCAGGTGCGGATTGAAGTCGAGCAGTCAGACGAGCGAGTTACCGTGAGCGTAATCGATACCGGCTACGGAATTGCGCCAGAGCGTATCGGGCAGTTGTTCAAACCGTTCGAACGACTGGATGCCAACCCGAGCGTCGAGGGCACCGGGCTGGGGCTGGCGCTGAGCAAAAGTATGCTGGAAATGATGCACGGCACCCTGTCAGTGCAGAACACACCGGCTGAAGGCTGCCGCTTCATACTGGAGCTGCCGCTTGTTCTGGTGCACGCCCCCACGGCTCCGCAGCCACAGACTGGCATGCCCGCTGACGCCGCCCTTGCCGCCCGCCTGCCTGCTCGCCCCGCTTATCATGGCAAGCTGCTGTGCATCGAAGACAACCTGTCGAGCATGGCCTTGATCGAGACACTGATGCAGCGCAGGCCCGGTATCCAGTTGCTGTCGAGCATGCAGGGTCAGCTGGGGCTGGATCTGGCCCGCCAGCATGCGCCGCAACTGATTCTGCTGGACCTGAACCTGCCGGACATCAAAGGCCTTGAGGTGCTGCAACGCCTGCGGCGCATGCCGGCTACGGCCAATACCCCCGTCCTGATGATTACAGCCGACACCAGTGATAAAGCCAGTTGCGAACTGAAACAGGCCGGTGCAACGGCCATTCTGACCAAACCTATTCAGGTGCCGGTGTTTCTCGCCCTCCTGGACCAGTATTTACCGGAGCCAACATGACCGGAGATTTCCGCATTCTGATCATTGACGACCAGCGGCCCAACCTTGATCTGATGGAGCAACTGCTTGCCCGCGAGGGCCTGACCAATGTGCTGAGCAGCACTGAGCCGCTGCGCACGCTGGACCTGTTCAACAGCTTTGAGCCGGACCTGGTGGTGCTTGATCTGCACATGCCCGAATTCGATGGTTTTGCGGTTCTGGAACAGCTCAACCGGCGCATCCCGGCCAATGACTATCTACCAATCATGGTCCTGACCGCCGACGCGACACGCGATACCCGCCTACGCGCTCTGGCGCTGGGCGACGGGATTTCATCAGCAAACCGCTGGATGCGCTGGAGACCATGCTGCGTATCTGGAACCTGCTGGAAACTCGCGCCCTGTATAAATCGCTGCGCAAGCTGGTGCCGCCGGAAAACATCGAGCTGTTGCGCCAGCCACGGACACTGGCGCAGCAGTGAGGCGTCTTTATTTGATGAGCGTCACCGGCACCGACACTTCATGGATCACCCGCGTGGCTACCGAGCCCAGCAGCAGGCCGCCAAAGTTGCCAAGCCCGCGGGTGCCCATGACCACAGCATCACAACCCAATCGCTGAACCTCGGCTTCTACCTGTTCGGCGACGTTGCCCAGCTCGACATGGGCCTGGAACGGCACGCCCGCGGCGGTCAGCAGTGCAATCGCGTCATCAAGCACGCGCTTGCCTTCATTGGTCAGCCCGGCCTTTACGCCCTCAATCATGTCGGGGGCCAGATAAAGGCTGTAATCAATGGGGCTGGCCTGCACATTGAGGATATGCACCTCAAGCGATTTGGTGAGGTCGCCAGACAATTCGATGACATAGCCCAAGGCACGCATGGCGTGCTCGGAGCCGTCGAAGGGAACCAAAACTTTGTGCATGTGCGCTTTCCTTGAGGGGGTATGCGATCAATATAATCCGTTGGCTGGTGGGCAACCACTGCTGAACGGCAGCTTGTTGATTCAGGACAATGTGTGCTGGCCTACACCTCTGCGACCGCAACACACGATGGGCTGGAAGATGATTTGATTTGACGAAGGCATTTATTCTTCTAGAGTGAGTGCAGTAGTGCCAGCAACGACCGGCAGTGGCGGTATCGGTCTCATGGAACGATCAGTCAATGACTGCCCATTGGAACAAACGCCTCTCGAAACAGGCCACGCTGCTATTCATCCTGGCTGCCAACGTTTTCTATATTGTGCCGTTACTGCTCGCCAATGCGCCCTCTGCCGAAGATGACCGGATCTCAAGCAATGCTCAGGGGCAATGGGCAGAGCAAGGATATCCACTTGCCACCCTCGCCTATCGCGCGCTGACCTTTACAACCGGCGCACCCGAACTCTTCCCACTGCCACTGTTAATCGCTACAGCGCTGATTTCGTGGGCCATGTTCAAGTGGGTGCGTGACTGCTTTGCGACGCCCACAGTGATTGACTGTCTGGTGGTACTGCCGCTTTGGTACAACCCGTTCCTCCTGCAGAGCCTTTCTAGCCACTACGATGGCCCGATCATTGCGCTGGGCATCGCTTTGATCGTTTTCGCAATTGTTTATGACTCCCCCGCAATGATCAGAAAACTGGCCATTCCAGGCCTGATGATCGCCTGCGCACTGGCGTCCAGTACAACAAGCCTCAATGTTTTCCTCGGCCTCTGTTGCGTTGAATGCATGAGAGCGCTGATACAGCAGCGCATTCCGGGTTTCATTGGCAGGCTGCTGATGATCAGGCTGACGCAGTTGTTGTGCGGATTGTGCCTTTACGTGACGGTCGGCGCATACGACTTGCTGACAATGGACAGTCACTGGCTTGCGGAAATAATCAGGCGGCTGGCCCTGCTCCACCAGAACGTGGGATTTTTGTTCAACACAGGCACCACCTGGCTGGCTATCGCGCTTTTACTGGTTGCGCTACCTGGTTACGTCAGCCAAGTACTCAGCGCACTCAGGCGACCGAACGGCGTTGCCCGCAAGGCAGTCGCTGTCCTCTTTTACCTGAGCCTGCCTGTTGCACTCTTGCTGCTGATTCCCGGAACAGCCTTGTTAGCGAATGATTTCGCCGGCCGGGCCGGAACATTGACGGGATTCTCGACACTGCTGATCGCGCTTTTTTTCCTGATCAACACGCATGCCTGGAAACAGCATGATGCAGTGCGTCTGGTGCTGATCCTGCCGGTCGTTTGCATGCTGTCCTTTTCCTATGCCTACGCCAGAGTGCTGATCCTGCAGAAAGAGCTCGGCACTTATGTACTTTTCAGCCTTGCCTACGACATCGACACCCTGCCTGATCTGCAAAATATAGACACTTTTCACTTCGACAGTCAGCCACTTCAAAACTGGCTGCCAGCGGCCAGCGGAACCTTCGAAAAACTTCCTGCGATCAAATACATCATGAATGTCGACGAGCGCGCGACACCTGCAAGACTGCAACGCGTTGGTATCACTCGCGGTGAATGGCTGACATCGCCATGCACCGCGCAGGACCTGACGTCCAGTGCACCGATAGTTGATCGCACGTTCTACAGCATTAAGGTTCATCAGCAGACCGGCTGCATCGTCATGAAAAAAATTACAACCCCCGATACTTATATCTGGGAACCGTAACCCACTTTCCGCAGCGACACTTCCCATGCCCCCTATCAGATGGCTGAGTCAAGCACTTTCCTGGCAACACTCATATTGGCTACTGCTCGGGGCAAGCCTGCTGTACATAGTTCCGTTTCTCATGGCAGACCAGACTTACGCCGATGACTACTGGAGGTCGCAACTTGCACAGGGTCGCTGGACAGAACAAGGCCGCCCCGGCGTAGACCTGCTTTATATGGTGCTCGGTTTTTCGTCAGGCGCGATCAATCTGTTCCCGCTGCCGTTATTGCTGACCACTGGCCTGCTGGCGGTATCCCTGACCCGCTTGGCGCATCATTACTTTAGCCGCCCTACCGCGCTGAACTGCCTGATTGTGTTGCCTGTTCTGTACAACCCCTTCTTCCTGCAGAACCTGTCTTACCAATACGACGGTCCAGGGATGGTACTGAGCCTGTGCCTGGCGGTGGAGGCACTGCTGCATTCGACCTGCAAGCCGTTGAAAAGCAGCTGGAAAGCGGCCTTATGGGTGGCTGCAGCGCTTGCACTCTATCAGCCAGCACTCAATGTTTTAGTGGGCCTGTACTGTATTGAGTTTATTCGCAGCGTCGAGGTGAGAAAGACGTTCAACGCCTTGTTCTCTTCACTACTGAGCCAACTGATCATCCTGGCAATGGGGCTTCTGATTTATGCGTGCCTGGCGATACCGTTCATCAAAGGCAGCCGCACGCATCTGCTGAATATAAATCAGGGCGCGTTACAGGAGTTAGATGACCGTATACAGTTTCTGGCTCAGCAAATAGCACTGCTCGTTCACAGTGAGTTACTTGAAATGACCGCCACGATTATCACCCTTGTTGCCACTGTGAAACTCATTTCCATCGCGACAGCCCTGCTGCAATATTCCGAGCCCCTCTGGCGCAGAGTGGGCGTGTTTTTCATATTTCTGGTCACCGCCCCACTGCTGATATTTCTTGTATCGGGTACAACCCTGATGCTCAAAGACTTCATCCCGGAGGCCCGAACCCTGACCGGTTTTTCGATACTGATTGTCGCAGCGCTCTATCTTTACGAACGTTCCTGCCCGCCGGAAACGCTGTTACCCAGACTGTTTATCGTCCTGCCACTGGCGGGCATGCTCTCGCTTTCGTTTGTCTACGGGAATGTTCTGAGCGCGCAAAAAGAGCTGGGCCAGCATGTTGCACGAAGCATTGCCTACGACATCGACGCGCTATCACAGTCGAGAACGCTGGAGCGTATACATTTGCGAGGGTTCTATTTGCAAAACTGGTTGCCCGCGGCGCAGTCGGCCTCAAACGTCTTACCGGTACTGGGTTACCTACTGAATACTCATTACCTGACGCTGCCGGAAGCACTGCCGAGAACCGGCATCATCAATGTCCATAAATATACCGAACCGCCAGTCGGTGAACATCTTCAGCCCCCGGTGCTGATCAGGCCGCTTTATCGCGTTCACCTGTCTGAAAATACGGGTTATCTGGTGCTCAAAAAAATCACCGAGCCGCAGGACTATCATCCAGAGCACTGACCGCATCGGGCCTCATCCGTCAGAATGGATGGTATTGGTACAGCCAGCTCTCGGTTAACGTCAGCTCACCCAGTCGCAGATACAGACGCATGTCTACCGGTTCTGCACCTTCTACCGTCAGGTCGAATTGCGCCCGCCAATGCCCCGCCATACCGTCAGGCACCGCTTCAGTGAAAATATTGGAGAAAGTCCCTCTTGAGCTGGACAACACCGCTTCCGGAAACGTATTGAACGGCACGTTTTCCAGAGTGCGGCCCTGAAATTCGACGACAAATTTTCGCACGC
This sequence comes from Pseudomonas savastanoi, assembly GCF_020917325.1. Classification (NCBI taxonomy): domain Bacteria; kingdom Pseudomonadati; phylum Pseudomonadota; class Gammaproteobacteria; order Pseudomonadales; family Pseudomonadaceae; genus Pseudomonas; species Pseudomonas savastanoi. The sequence goes on along the minus strand of NZ_CP076652.1, from coordinate 2,014,048 downwards.
CTTGCGGTCGCGTCTGTCCGGGCCGGCCACCATTACCGAAGCGCGTCGCCACGCAATGAGCCAACTCACCGGGGTACGGCTCATCCGCCAGCCAGTGCAGACGATAACGCAGCCGGTAATCTGTTCCGGGGCCTGCCGGTTTTTCAGGCACCCACATGGCGACGATATTGTCGTGGATCTCATCGTCAGTGGGAATTTCAACCAACTGTACGGCGCCTTTCCCCCAATCGCCCAAGGGCTCGATCCACAGGCTCGGCCGCCGTTCATAATGCACGCCATCCAGGTAATGGCTGAATTCGCGATCCCGCTGCAGCAGACCGAAACCTCGCGGGTTATTGTCACTGAACGCAGATGCCATGGTTCTCGGCGGGTTGTTCAACGGTCGCCATATTCGCTCGCCTGCACCGGTCCAGATCGCCAGTCCGTCGGAGTCATGCACCTCGGGCCGCCAGTCAGCAGCTGTTTTCTTGGCCTGTTCGCTGAACCAGTACATCGAACTGATCGGCGCGATGCCAAACCTTTGCACTTCGCCGCGCATGAACAGTGCGGCCTCGACCTCCATCACCACCCCTTTGCCCCGCTGTATGGCAAAGCGATACGCCCCACAGATACTCGGCCCGTAAAGCAGTGCATAGACAACGACCGAGTCGGATGTATTGCTGTCCGGCGATTCAAACCAGAAGTGAGTGAAGTCGGGAAATTCTTCCGCACGCTCGGGCTGGGCGACATCCAGCGCAATACCCCGTGCGGAAAGTCCATATTGATACAGCTCGCCAATGGCACGAAAGTACGCAGCGCCGAGAAAAGCCGTCCAATCGTTATTACGCCAATCCAGTTTTTTCTGATCGCCTGTTCGACTTTCCTGAAAGCGAAACCCGGCAAAGCCAACACCCTGAGTCAACTGACGCGCAGGGCTGTCTTCGGGCATGTCGAAATACGCCTGATCGTAGAGAATTTCCCTGGCAGCACCCTTATCGACAACATAGAGCCGCACCGGCTTGGGGAAAAACTTCCCCGGGTGGAAAAAAGTGATCGGAAACTGGCCCGGTCCCTCCGCGAACAATGCGTACTCCGGCTTGAAACGAATCTTGCCGTGAGCGTCGTAGTCCAGTTTCGCCAGTACCTCCGCCGAAAGAGTTGACGGCACAATATACGGCTGTGAGGCGGCCTCTTTTGCGCGCTGCACTAAAAGATCAAACGAAAAGGGCTCGCTATCGCCCATTTTCAGCGGCTCGTCAGCCTGTGAGGAAGAAGGGATACCTGATACGAACAACAGAGCAGATATCGAAGAAAACTCGAGAAAGTTTCGTCGATTCAACATGGTGGGAAGTGACCTGGTGGGGGTAGATCTGGTGGGCGGTAGACCTGAGCATAGATCAGTCCGCCAAATCCACCCGTTCAGCTCGTCCGATTAACTCAATGCCCCTCAAGGAACGCCGCTGCCTGATCCAGCAACAGCATGGGATTTTCGGCCTTGTGTATATCAACCGACAGCAACTGACGGAAACGCCGTGCGCCGGGGAAACCCAAACCAAGCCCGAGCATGTGCCGAGTGACATGGTGCATGTTGCCACCGCTGGCAATATGCGCCGCAATGTACGGCCGCATCGACTCCAACGCATCGTAACGACTGATAACCGGCGCAGAGCTGTCGAACAACTGCTGATCAACATGCGCCAACAGATACGGATTGTGATAAGCCTCACGGCCCAGCATGACGCCGTCGAAGGTCTGCAAATGTTCGCTGCACTGCTCCAGCGTCTTGATGCCGCCGTTGAGTACAATTTCCAGATCGGGGAAATCAGACTTCAACTGCGCGACCACGTCATAACGCAGCGGCGGAATATCGCGGTTTTCCTTGGGAGACAGTCCTTCGAGAATCGCGATGCGCGCGTGAACCGTAAAACTCTCGCAACCGGCCTCATGAACCTTGCCGACGAAATCAGACAACTCGGCGTAGCTGTCACGGCCGTTGATGCCGATCCGGTGCTTGACCGTGACCGGGATGCCGACCGCATCGCGCATGGCCTTCACACAATCAGCCACCAACTGCGGATGCGCCATCAAGCATGCGCCGATCATGTTGTTCTGCACCCGGTCGCTTGGGCAACCGACGTTCAGATTGACCTCGTCGTAGCCCGCCTCCTCAGCCAACCGGGAACAGGCAGCCAAGTCCGCCGCCGTGCTGCCGCCCAGCTGCAACGCCAACGGGTGCTCGGTCTCGTCATGACGCAAGAACCGCTCACGGTCGCCGTGCAGCAAGGCACCGGTGGTGACCATTTCGGTGTAGAGCAAGGCATGCTTTGAAAGCTTGCGCATGAAGTATCGGCAATGGTGGTCGGTCCAATCCATCATGGGGGCGACGGAGAAGCGACGGGACAGCGTGGTGGCTGATTGGCCAATGATTGCAGGGGTTTCGTGGTTTTCAGTTGTCATGTGAATTGATCTTTTATGCAGCCGCTCCTACCCGGGTTGCTACATTTTCAGCAAGCGGTTGCCACAATGTAGCAACCGACGCTGGAAATGTAGCAATGTGAGATGGGTACGATCACAGCACGTAAACGCGAAGGTAAAACCACTGGTCTCACGGCGCAGATACGGATTGTCAGGAATGCGCGGCAGTTTAACAGGAAGGCAGGCTGTGGAGTGCAGTAGGTGGCTCAGGTCAAGGCCCAGTGGGGATAGAAGTCAAACTCTGCTCGATATCTCAAACGGTAACCGCTGGCCTTCGTGCTGATGCAGATCGGCGACCGGGCTACATTTTGACAGGCCGACACGCGCTACAGGTGTAGCCTATGACAGCTGTAAGCCTATCGGTAGTTCAAATGGTGCCGCGTCAGATCAGTGGCAGGAAATGCACGAAACCAACGTATTGACCTGATTGGATCTGACGCCGGAGGTGTATGAGCGGCGTTACGTATTTTTTAGCCAAAGGGCCAAAGCAAGCCCTCACAGGATACGAACGAGGCGCTGAGCTCCACTTAGAGCACAGAGCAGAGGCGATGGTTGGACTTGCAAGAGTAAGCTGAGAGGACAGTGGATTGGTCAAACGCTGCGGCAGCCGTCTCAGCACCTTTTCAGCCATTACAAACATTTGAGGCTGACAAGCCCATTCAGGAGAGTCATGAAAAAAAAAACCAACAATTTAAAAACCGAAAGTATTGCCTACGCAAAAAAGCTCCCAACAGAGCTCATCGTGGGTTTTCTGCTTGGAACCATTCCCTTTCTGGAGTATTCAAGCACGGAAAAAGAAATTGAAGATGCCTTCTCTATGCTCTTGGCGCCCGAAGTATTGATAAAGCATTATTTCATACTTTTAATCCCCTACTTTTTGGTGTGCGCTTTAAAATTCGTGCTGCGTTTTAGGTCAGACGCCGCGGTGGAAAGATTCCGATTCATCTACAAGGTTTTTGCAGAGGTTGGCGCAAGCTTTTTGACAATGCTAAGGACAGGACTGGGCGCACTCATGGGCTTTTACGCAGTCGTTTTGTTTAAAAACACCGTTCAACTTTTGCCTAACCAGCACGTCGAGGTTATTGGTTATATCATCATGACGTTAATGTTTAGCGGTGCGCTTTCCATAGTTCATGATTTTTTGGCAGCTGCGGGAAAAAATATCGACAATAAAAACCCGATCACATTGGGCAGTCGTTTGAAATACTGAGTCATGCTTGCCACGAAAGCTTCAGTGGCGAGACGAATAGGCATCTGAAAGACGCTCATTGAAAGACGACGAATAAAAAATGGCGCGTTTGCATCACCGTAGCGTGGGTCCATACGAGGGCCTTCACGCACAGACGCGCCGCTGGAGTAGTAAGCAATTGGAAGGCAGCTACCATTAAGGCAGTGGCACAGGAAGCAAAAAAAAGTCGGCAGAAATCATTCTTCTCATCAGCCGACGCACGTACGACAAAGTGAATAAAAGCATTTCATATGCGCTACCTTTTGCCTGCTCAACCTTTGTAATTCCCTTAAACTTTTTAATCCTGCCCATTGTGAAATGGTACTCACATTGCGCTCTCAGGGAGTCGCCATGAACACTACTCAAGCATTCAGAAAACCATATGAACGCGATGAGTTATTCGTCATGCCCAATGCGTGGTGTGAGGGAAGCGTGCTGCCAGTTAGGCAGTCCATGCGCCTAATGCCTATTTTATCGTCACAGCCAGGACAGACTATCTGCTTGAAGCGCATGAGTATTCGTTGAGTGAGGTTGTTACACTTATTTGGCTTGGAGAACACTTGGATTGGCAAAACTGCACAGTTGGTAACTAACACGGTAAACGCACTCCATCTGTCGGGGGCTCACTCCGCATGCAACGGAATAAACACCGCAAACGTAGTCCCAAGGTCCGCTTTTGACGTCACTTCAATACGCCCGCCGTGGGCATCGACGATCTTGGCGACGATGAACAAGCCAAGCCCAAGGCTTGAGTAGGGACCGTTGTCAGTCATTTTCTCGGGCGAGTAGCGATCCATCGGGTTGAAGATGAAAGGAAGCACGTCTTCGGGAATTGGACTGCCTGTGTTATGCACGGTGAACTGAAGCGTGCCGTCAGAAGCTGCCAGCGTTACCTCGACAGGATCGCGGCTGTTGCCGTGCTGTATCGCATTGCCAATGAGGTTCGAGAAGACCTGTTCCAGGCGATCACCATCAAAATTGCCAATGACCGGATCGTTGGAAGTCAGGTGAATATCCGCCTCTGGATTGACCGTACGCGATTCGTCAACGATGCGAGCACAGATGGGCTGAATGTCTGTATGGGTCTTTTTCAACGGAATGCCGGGACCGATCTGTGACCGTGTGAAGTCGAGCAGATCGCCAACGATCTGATTGGCTCGTTTCACGCTTGAGTAGATCCTTGATGCCACCTTGGTCGGCCGCGCGCCCAGGTCATTGGTACGCAACAGCACGTCTGCACCCAGCAATATGGCACTTAACGGTGTGCGCAAGTCGTGCCCGAGGATACCCAGAAAGATATTGCGCGAGGCCTGAACCGCACCGGTATAGCTGGAGATGGATTCCGCGAGAGCCTGATCTATTGCTTCGTTGAAGCGGATCATGTCATCCATCTGCTGCTGGGTGTCCGAGGTCGGGCGCATCATCCACTGTTTTATCACGCTCGCGCGTAACGCTCGAAACTCCGAGACCACCTGATCGATGGTGAAGCCTGACATCAAACGAGTGATCGCATGGCTTTTCGCAGCGGTGTCTTCTTGCGATACGACCTGACCCTGAGATTTTTCGACCTGTTGCTGCGACGACTGATCCGTCCTCAGATCAGTGGCAATGGCTCGAAGCATCTGCTCGGCGTGATCCCTGAGCTCCTTGGTATCCAGAGGCTCACCGAGCGTGGAAATGGTACGCGCAAAGTCGGTCCAGTCCCGCACAATAGGCTCGATGTTCTCAAGGATGAAGCCCGATAACCGCATAGCAATAAAAACCTGAAAGTGAACCCCGCGAATTGCAGATTCGTGGGGCGAGTTAAACACCAATCCCGATCAACGAGACGGATACATTTGTTAAATGAATTTCACGCAGGCCGCGAAAATATCGAGGCCCGGATCTAATCGGAAAGCGCTTGCAGACGAGCCTGAACAGCGTCGTCAAAAATGATGTAAAGCGCCTCGGCATCGGCGGGACGCAGCTTTCTGCTTGTCTCAAGACCGTGAATGTATTCGATCTGCAACGCCCCTTCGGCCTCCACGTCAGCGCGGGTGCTGGTTGCCTCGAGCGCTCTTACCAGATCACTGATAGCCCCCTGGACAGCCTTGGGGAGCCGTAACTGGTCAAGTTGTTCCTGCATTCGCTCAATTTCCGGGTTAAAACCATAGGGTCGGCAGCAGATCACGGTGAAGCGTGCAATGCAAGGCCATGAGCCCGATCATCGATGAGCTGAAGAGGCGGTGCGCCCTTCAAGAAGGTTTTTCAGGCTGTAGGTCACCACACCCAGAATGATCAGGTCGTCGTGGTCAGTGACATGCAGTGGTGGATAGTCCGGGTGTTCGGACTTGAGGATCACGACGTCGCCACGCATGTGCAAACGCCGACACATCTGCCTTGCGTTGAGTGAGGCGACGACGATGTCACCATGCTCGGCGTACTGACTGCGGTCGACAACCAGCATGTCACCGGTGCGCATGCCGCCTCCCTGCATGCCTTCATCCTCGACCCTGGCCAGATAAACGTGCGGCTCACGGACCTCACAAAGCTCTGCGATAGAGACATGCTTCTCGACCACTGGCGACCTGGGGCCGACGGATGACAAGGATAGCAAAGGTAGCTTGATGCCCCCTGCCGACAGGGGGCCAAGGAATGTGACACTCATGGGACGAGCCTTTTATGATTAACTGTATACATATACAGTTAATCGTTTATCAGGCGTCAGGTCAATCTCCACTAGCTGACCCATCGACAAATGGCGTGGCCTCAACCCGACGCGAGGTTAACGTTCACGGACTGTCAGGGCGCCTCACCTTGCGACAAACGGGTAATCAGCGCCACCGTCAGGTAAAGCCTGGGCGCGATGCTCGACAGTTCGATGTACTCATCGTCCGCATGCAAGCCGGCCCCGACAACACCCATGGTTTCCAGCACGGCAGGCTTTGCGCTGCCCGGTACGTAGGCGTAGCCAGCATCGGTACCGAAGCGCATGGCGATCGGCTCGACACTGCGACCGATTTTTTCATAGAGCGTCTGCGCGGTTTTCGCCAGTTGCTCGGAACCCGGATTCCAGGCCAGTGGCGGACGGCCTTTTTCCATGCGCAAGGTCACTTCGGTGCCTTCAACGAGGGTTTTCTTCACAATCCGCTGACCGTCAGCGAGCACCCTGTCGCTCTCGCTTGGATCGGAGTAGCGCATGTCCGCCTCGGCCGAAGCGCTGGACGGGATGATGTTGCGCTTCTCACCGCCTTTGACAAGCGTCCAGTTGACGGTCGTACCCTTGCCAGGATCGCCAAGGTCCTTGAGTTGCAGCAGTTGGTGCGCCAGCTCGATCGCCGCATTGCGCCCGGCTTCAGGGGCCGAACCTGCGTGTGACGACTTGCCTTTGACGTCGAGGAGCAAGCCATTGATGCCATTGGTAGCGACAGTCACGGCGTCTTTGTCAGGCGGCTCATACGAAAACACGTAGTCATGCTGACGAGCGAGCTCGGCTATGACTTTTTTCGACCCGCTGGAGCCGGTCTCCTCGTCCGGGTTGAAAAGCACGGTGAGCGTGCCGAAATCCTTGAAATTCTGGTCCTGCAGCAGTTGCAGCGAATGCAGAATCATCGCAACACCGCCCTTCGCATCTGCCACACCGGGGCCATAGGCGCGTTCGCCGTCGAGCCTGAACGGGCGTTTCGCGGCAGTGCCCGGCCCGAAGACTGTGTCGTAGTGGACCATCAACAGAAAGGACCGGCTGCCATTACCTTTGAACCTGCCGACGATGTTGTCACCCGCAGAAGGGTCTGCCGGCGTGGTGGAAACTTCGGCACCCAATGCCTTGAGACGCTCCACCAGCATCGCGCTGACGGTTTTCAGTCCGGGTGCCTGGCCGGTACCCGTATCGATATCCACGAGTTGCCGGACGGTTTCGAGGTAGGACTGTTGTTCAGCCTGAGCTTTTTTCAGTAACAGATCAGATGGCTGCTCAGCGGCGATGACGCCCATGGAAAACAATGAAAAGCCGATTGCGGCCGTGATGGGGAAACGTCGTGAATGCATGCTGGTTCCTTCAGATCATCGCGAGTTGAACAGCATCTTTACCCCAATGCACTGCTGGACGCTACAAGCGAGTCTCATCAGACAAATATGTATGAGAATGTAACTGATAGTGATTAGCATTTAATAACATGTGAAAAATTTGTTAGTCTCGCCCTCCGCTGCCGTCTGTCACGACCTGCCAGCCAGCACGCCGTCACCCAGGTTTCCCGCCACGTCCCAGTCCCTGCAGGAATTACCCCAATGCTTCGTCCGTTTCTACCTTCGTTGGCCAGCCTCGTGGCTCTCGGTCTGTCGGCCGCCGCTCTGGCCAGTCCCGTTCAACTCGATCTGCCTGCACAGGCGCTTTCCAGGTCGCTCGCACAACTGAGTCAGGCGAGCGGCATGCAGATATCGGTGGATGACCAATTGCTTGCAAGCAAGCAGGCTCCAGCCATCAGAGGCAGCCTGGAACCGGCTCAGGCATTGAATCAGCTACTGCTGGGCAGCGGCCTTGATGCGCAGGTGCAGGGCAATGCTGCGAGGGTATTCCAGCCATCGAGCGGTGGCTCGCTGACGCTGGGCAATGTGGACATCAGCGCTCAGGCGGGCATTGCAGGAATGGCCACCACAGAAGGCAGCGGTTCTTACACCACGGGCTCGATGAGCAGCGCGACCGGGCTGCCCCTTTCGATTCGCGAGACGCCGCAGTCGGTAAGCGTGATCACCCGCCAGCGAATTGAAGATCAGGGCATGAACGATCTCAATGATGTCGTCAAATATGCACCCGGCGTGACGCTGCGCAAATTCGGCTCGGACCGTCAGCAGTTTCTGGCGCGCGGCTTTACCATCGATAACCTGATGTATGACGGTCTGCCGACCATCGTCAGCACCTTTACACTGGACACCATCTCCGGCGCTGACCTGGCCTTGTACGACCGCGTTGAAGTGGTACGCGGCGCTACGGGGCTGATGACCGGTGCAGGCAGTCCGTCGGCGACACTGAATCTGATCCGCAAGCGCCCTACTGCTACCCCGCAAGTCAGCGTGACCACCAGCGCCGGGAGCTGGGACCGCTACCGTACCGAGGTGGACGCGTCGAACAGGCTCAACGATTCCGGTACGTTACGTGGCCGGGTGGTGGCAGCCTATGAAACGGGCAACAGTTTTGTCGATGAACGCGATAAGGAGCGCCAGACGTTCTATGGCGTTCTGGAAGCCGACCTCAACGAATCGACCACCTGGACCATCGGAGCCTCGAAACAGCGCGATGACGCAACTTCGGACTGGGGCAGCCTGCCATCAGGCCCTAATGGTGAAAACCTTCACCTGCCGCGCTCTACCTTCCTCAGTAACGACTGGGCGTATTGGGACAGGGAGAACATCAGCGTTTTCACTGACCTGACCCATCGCTTCGACAACGGCTGGAGCAGCAAACTGGCGGCGACCAGAATCTGGGCCGAATCCGACATGTACTCCAACTACCTGACCGCCAGTGGCACGGGTTACGGCCAGGCGGCCGGCGAATACGACACCACAGACGTGCAGACCAGTCTGGATGGTTCGCTGTCCGGGCCATTCCAGCTGTTTGGCCGACAGCACGAGCTGATGCTCGGCGTCAGTCGGCGCGAAGAAAAGTTTGACCAGAAAGGCGGCTTTTACGGCTCAACACCGGTCGATATCTACACCTTCAACCCCAATCTCATTGCAAAACCGGACCCTGCCACGCGTACCGCCTATGTCAATCAGAACACCGCCACCGAGGAAGGCGTCTACGCCGCCGCACGTTTCAACCCGATTGATCCGTTGCACGTTATCGTCGGCAGCCGGGTGAGCTGGTACGACTATCAGAATCGGTCGGCCAGCAATGGTGACTACAAAGTCATCCGAGAGGTCACGCCTTATGCCGGCATCGTCTATGACCTGAACGATACCTACTCGGCCTACGCAAGCTATACCGAGATCTTCAAGCCGCAGAACCAGCTGGATGTGGGAGGCGGCGTATTGGACCCGATGACGGGCGAAAGTTACGAAATCGGCCTGAAAGGCGAATACTTCGACGGTGGTCTGAACGCATCGCTGGCAGTCTTCGACATGACCCAGGAAAACCGCGCGTACGCCATCGTCAATCCGCCAGTCACTTGCCAGCAGCAGAATCGCGTCTGCTACGAAGCAGCCGGTGAAGTGCGCAGCCGAGGGATCGACGCAGAAATCAGCGGCCAGCTGACACCTGACTGGCAAGCCTCCGCGTCCTACACACTGGTGTTGAGCCAGTACGTCAAGGACCGCACCAATGACAAGGGCGACCTGTTTGCGCCCAATCAGCCGAAGCACCTGTTCAAGGCAGCAACGTCCTATCACCTGCCCGGCAACCTGAACAAATGGCGCGTGGGTGCCGACGTTCTGGCGCAAAGCGAGACGTACAACCGGGTCGGCACCGGTCACTCCGAGCAGGAGGCCTATGCGATTGTTGGACTGATGGCAGGCTACCGCTTCGACGAGCATTGGGACGCGCGGGTCAACCTCAACAACGTATTCGACGAAAAATACTGGCAGGGCATTCCCCTGGCGACCGGCAGCGGCGTTTACGGCGACCCGCGCAACCTGATGGTCTCGTTGAAATGGTCACTCTGAATCTCTCAGACTGCTGGCTGCTTGATAGCCGTTAAATTCACATCAAGGGAACAAGCAGTGCGTGCGAGGCTCAAAAACAGTCTCGACAAAGGTATTCACGACAATGCCGTCCCTCAGGGCCTATCATCGGCAGCAGGAAACGCTGCGGCCTTGAGTGGTCGGCAGCGCTCGGGTAATGTCATCCAACCGCACAGGACAGAGCACGCTCATGACTTCCAAGCTGGATCAACTCAAGAAATTCACTACCGTTGTTGCTGACACAGGCGACTTCGGCGCAATCAAAAGCCTCGAACCAGAGGACGCCACCACCAACCCTTCGCTGTTGCTCAAGGCCGCATCCGACGTCAACAACGCTCAGATGCTCGCCGACGCATTCAGCGGTGCCAAGGGTGACATCGGCCTGGCCTGCGACCGCTTTGCAGTCGCCATCGGTCAGGAAATTCTCAAGGTGGTTCCGGGCCGCGTATCCACTGAAGTGGACGCACGCCTATCGTTCGACACCAATGCCCTGATCGAGCGCAGCGAGCGCTTGATCGGCCTTTACGATGCCGCCGGCATCAAACGTGATCGGGTGCTGATCAAGCTGGCAGCCACGTGGGAAGGTATCCGTGCCGCTGAGAAGCTAGAGAAGGACGGTATTCAGACCAACCTGACGTTGCTGTTCTCATTCGCCCAGGCAATCGCCTGTGCCGAGGCAGGCGTGTTCCTGATTTCGCCGTTCGTGGGCCGTATCTACGACTGGTACAAGAAATCTTCAGGCACCGACTATGTAGGCGCAGAGGATCCGGGTGTGCAGTCCGTGACGCGCATCTACAACTACTACAAGGCCAACGACTTCAAAACCGTGGTCATGGGGGCAAGCTTCCGCAATCTGAACCAGATCGAACAGCTGGCGGGCTGTGATCGCCTGACCATCAGCACCGACCTGCTCAAGAAACTGGCTGAAGATACCGGTACGCTGGAACGCAAGCTTGCACCGGGCAATGCCGGTGAGGCTCGCCAGAGCCTGACCGAGAGCCAGTTCCGCTGGGCCTCCAATGAAGATGCCATGGCCACTGAAAAACTGGCTGAAGGCATTCGTCAGTTCGCTCGCGATCAGGAAAAGCTGGAAGCGTTGCTCTCCGCAAAAGCCTGATAACGAAAAAGGGCGACACCTTCACGGGTGTCGCCCTTTTTGCTGCCTGTCGTTCGGTGATCAGAAGGACAGACGCCAATGGTGCCTAGCGCTGACCTTCCAGTGCATTGACCAGATCGTGGAAGGCTTCACGATTCGAGTCGTTAAGGCCCATGAGGATCTTGTGCGCCTCAAGTACCTTGGCCTTGACCACTTCCTCACACTGATCCTGCGACGGCAGGTCAGTCAGGCACTCAGGCCGCGGCAGAGGCCGGTCAACAATGTTGAACACCTGATCGAAGCCCATCGACTGCAACAGCCGCGTGATGTCCTCGTGAGTGGTCACGAGAGTCGGCAACAGCCCGACCTTCTGACGCGACAGGATCGAAAGTTTGGCCAGCAAGCCAAGCGTGGTGCTGTCAATGCTGCGCGTCTCGGTAAGGTCGATGACCACCGCCGAAAAATTCAACGCAGTGAAGATACGCTCGATAGTCGCATCCAGGGCCGAACACAGCGTCAACCGCACTTCACCCACGAACTTGAGAACGAAGGTGCCTTCCTGCTCGGCGAACTGGATTCTACCGGTACTCATTCAAGATTCCTGCTTAACACTAACAAGGCGATATCATCCGGCATCTCCCCTAGCGTTGCCAATTCAAAAACCCGCTGCAAGCCATCCAGGCTGCCGCCCGCCGTCTTGACCAACTCGGGAAGGACGGCTTCTTTCTCTTTGAGTGTATCACCGGGCAACAGATCCAGTATGCCATCAGACAGCATGGTCAGACTGAAGGATGCTGGCAGGTCGATTTCGTGATCCTGATAGGTCGCTTCGTTGAACAAACCGACCGGAAGCCCACGGCCTTCCAGATAACGCGCCTGCCCTTCGGAATACAACACCGGCAGCGGCAGATGACCACCCACGGCGTATGTCAGTTTACCTGACTCTTCATCAATGACACCGCCGACCATCGTAACGTGCTTGCCCAGTTTGCAACTGATAAGCCCGCGGTTGATATGCCCCAGCACATCCGACGGCTTGAATTCCGGCAGCGTTCCGCCGCGCCTGGACTCAAACAGCAGCCGCGTGGTCATGAACTTCAGCAGCACCGTGATGAATGCCGATGAAGCACCGTGGCCTGAAACATCTGCCAGGTAGAAGGCAACACGCCGTTCGTCGACCCTGAAGTAATCGACAAAATCGCCGGACAGATACAACGACGGAATGATCTGATGGGCAAACTTGAATTCGTCAATCGACCACGGGGTGATCGGCAACATGTTCATCTGCACCTGCCGGCCGGCATCCTGGTCTTCCTGCAACAGGTGAAGACTGGCTTCGAGTTCGCGATTGGCCTTTTCCAGCTTTTCGCGGTAGACCTGGTTTTCAGTGAGCAGACGAGCCCTGTCCAGCGCCCGACGCACTGAATGCTCCAGCACGGCAAGATCTTCAAGGGGCTTGATCAGATAATCGGCAGCGCCGAGGCGCAAGGCCTCTACCGCATCGCTCATCACGCCCGCACCGGATACAACGATGACAGGCGTCTGCGGAGCAATGGCGGTGACCTGACGGATCAGCTCAAGCCCGCCCATCTGAGGCATGCGCAGATCGCAGACCACCAGATCGGGGTTCTCTTGCTCGAACATCTGAATTCCCTGCAAGCCATTACTCGCTTGCAGAACGCTGAAGCCACTGTCTTCAAGGTAGGCGGCAAGGCTCGCGCGCACTACGTCGTCGTCATCGATAATCAGCAGCTTGGCACTGGTTTTTGGCATGGGGGCAAACGGCGCCAGATCAGGTTGGCGTAGGCGGCCCGGTGTTTCCGGAACCAGCTTACTGGATTCGCTTCTAGCCTCTCCGTAATAACACGCGACAACTGGATGTGCATGGCGTGTTTCAGAGGTGCCCTTCAAGGCGCAGACGGTACTCCCATCCGACGGGTGTTTCAAGCATGCTCCTATCCTCACTTTGCGCTCTTTACATCGCAAATCACCCGGAGTTATAAGAACTCACAAATCAGCAACTAAAACGAAGGACTGTACATGAGTGGAAATGATCGCAACTACGAGGAAAAGCGGGATTACATCCGCATGCGCGTCGAAGCAGACGTCAACCTGATCCACGCGGGCCAGGTGATTCCCGCCGTATGCATTGACCTTTCCAGCTCAGGCATGCAGGTCCAGGCACCACGCTCATTCCAGGTCGGGGACAAGCTTAGCGTGAGCATCGACTCTGATCATCCTGCGCTCAAGGGACTTGAGGCCGAAACCGAGGTGGTGTGGGTGAATGACGAAGAAGGCGGCGGACAGAAACTGGGGCTTTCCATCGTCTCGATGCGCTGACTGCAGGCGGAATTACTTCACACTTTCAAAAAATAATAAAGGCGACCCAGGGTCGCCTTTATTGATTCATGCAGATGCAAAGTGTCGATTAAAAATCGTCTTCGACCTTTCCGTCCTTGACCTTGAACTCGCGGTTCTGCAGGTAAGCGTTACGGATGAACGTGTAGCGATCACCGCTGACCATACGCTCGGCAGACAGCAGGCTGGCACGCGTATCGATCAGGTTGACGCCCAGCGCCGTGTTACGGGTCGGCACATGATCGATGTAGCGGTACGGAGACGTGTAGGTGTCCGGGTATTTGGCGAAGGCATCACGCACGGTGCTTGGACCCAGCAGCGGAATCACCACGAACGGGCCGCTCGGCACACCCCAGTAGCCCAGTGTCTGGCCAAAATCTTCATCGTTGCGTTGCAGGCCCATGCGGGTACCCACGTCAATGAAACCCAGCAGCCCGAACGTGGTGTTGACGATCAGACGCGCAGTGTCGACACCGGCCGCTTCAGGCTTGGCTTGCAGCACGTTGTTCGCCAGGTTGCCGACATCGCCGATGTTGTTGAAGAAGTTATGGATACCGTCTTCGACAAATTGCGGCGCGATGTACTGATACCCCTTGGCCAGCGGCTTGAGCGTGTAAGCGTCGAGGGTATCGTTGAAGCTGAAAATGGAGCGGTTGATGCCTTCCCATGGGTCATCTTCGGCGGCCTGAACAGCTACCGGAACCAGCGCAATGCCGGCACAGAGGGACAATTGCAGCAAACGCTTGATAAAGCCTGCACCGGTCACGGGCATAGCTGACACTCCTGATCGAGATATCGAAATAATGACGCGGGTGCTACGCCCCACACGCTAGGACAGGGAGTATAAAGCCTTCTGTCATGAATAAGGCAGGTCTGTCAGCAAAGGGTTCCGGATAAACCCCGTCATCGCACATTCATCGAAGTGTCACAAAATACCGGTAGCGTTCTTGGATATTTCAGAGAGTTCCTCATGCTTGCGCCGGTCCTCACGCCCCTGCCAACCTTCCCCGCCTTGCTGTTCGGCCTTAGCGGCTGCCTGGTGGACTTCGGTGCACAGGCCGCGACCTCGCCTGCACCAGGCCATGAGCACACGCAGCTCACACCTGGCGCAAAGGATATTCTGCGCACTCTGCGTGATCAGGGAATGCCTTGCGCCTGGCTTGACGAGCTGCCTGAAACCGTCAGCGCTACGCTGGCTGAGCCAGTGAGTGACTGGATGATTCCCGCCCCTCGCCCAACCGCCAAATGGCCCGCCCCGGATGCTTGCTGGATGGCGCTGATGGCCCTGAAGGTCAGCCAGCTGGATGGCTGCGTGCTGATCAGCGGCGACCCACGCTTGCTACAGTCCGGGCTCAATGCCGGGCTGTGGACCATTGGCCTGGCGTCTTGCGGGCCACTGTGCGGACTTTCGCCTTCGCAGTGGCAAACACTGAGTGACGCCGAACGCGAGCAGCGACGCGCGCAAGCCACGCTCAAACTCTATTCGCTGGGGGTGCACTCGGTTATTGATCACCTTGGCGACCTGGAGTCCTGCCTGGCCGATATCGCACTGCGCCGCAGCAAAGGCGAAAAACCCTGATACACATGCAGCCAGGCACTGACTGGATTAGTCTTGAGTGATCATGGACCTTTAGCTCTTCGGCGAAGTCCATGAGACAGACTTATCAATCAAGGAGCACGTCATGCCCGCCCGCGAACTGCAAGAACAACTCAACACCCTGCGCGAGCAACTGGAGCATAACCCCCCGCTTTCGGAGTCTGAGCGGGAAAACCTTCACGAACTCATGCAACAAATCGAAACTGAAATTCAGCTGGAAAACGCCACCCATGAAGACAGCAGTTTGGCTGACGGCGTGAACCTGGCCGTCGAGCGTTTCGAGCTGGAGCATCCGACCATCGCTGGCACCTTGCGCAACATCGTGCAGACGCTGGGCAATATCGGAGTCTGATGGGGAATGCCGCTCTGCTGGCTCTGCGTAAGGCCGCTGATGCATGGTGAGGCGTAGAGTTGTGACGCAGAGCGTCACCCAACGCATGCCGACGCGGAGCGTCGGCACGATAATCCTGAACCTGGAAATATCAGCCAGTGGGTAACGACGCGCTGCATCGTCACTGATGGACACAGACAATTTTCGTTCCACACGCTCCGCGTGGGAATGCCGTTGCGGACGCTCTGCGTCCACGCCCTGAGCCCCAGACGATACTACTGCCGCGCCAGCCTGCGATTATTCACGTCCAGCGTTTCTGTGCTGCGATACGGGTTGATATCCAGACCACCGCGGCGTACGTAGCGTGCATAAACCGTCAGTTTTTCCGGTTTGAGCAAACGCTGCAGGTCGAGGAAGATTCTTTCCACACACTGCTCGTGAAAGTCCGAATGCTGGCGGAAGCTGACGATATACGCCAACAGGCTGCTGTGATCCAGCGCCGCACCGCGATACTCGACCACTACACTGCCCCAGTCGGGCTGACTGGTGACCGGGCAGTTGGATTTGAGCAAATGACTGTGCACGCTCTCTTCGATAATTCGCGACTCATCGCAGCGCAGCAGCTCAGGCTGAGGGCGATCGTAGCTACTGACCGTGATATCCAGATCGTCGATGCAGACGCCCGGCAAAGTCGCCACACCCTCCCCCTCAATGTCGCTCAGGCTGCGAATGCGCACGCCAACCGGCTTGCCGGCCGCAGCTGACAGATCCTGCTCAAGGGTTGCCTGCACCTGCTCAACGGCAGCGAAGGCGGTCTGATTCAACGAGTTGAGGTACAGCTTGAAGGACTTCGATTCGATGATGTTCGGCGAATCGGCCGGAATGCTGAACTCGGCAATGGCCACCACTGGTTTGCCGGACGGCAGCAGCCAGGACAACTCGTAACAATTCCAGAAATCGACACCCTGATAAGGCAGCGTCTGAGCCGTCAGCCCAAGCTCCGCCCACTTTGCAGCACGGGGGATCGGGAACAGCAAAGATGGCGTATAGGTGGCGATGTACTCACTGGACTTGCCCAGCGGCGAGTGTTCGGCTGCGGGATGCATGGCGATACCTGGATCATGAATTAACGCGGCGAGTTTATAGCGTTTGCGCAGGGCTTTCAGCGAAAATCCGCTTCAGCCCGCAGCCGTCGCGGGCCGCAATGCGGCCTCGACGAGGGCAACCCGGCTCTGATCACTCATAACGCAATGCATGCGCAGGCTGGATCTGCGCGGCGCGCCAGGCAGGATAGATCGTGGCCAGAAAGCTCAGGATAAAACCGGCACTGCAGATCAGCAGCACATCGCCGCCCTGCAATTGGGAAGGCAGGTTGCTGATGAAGTACACGTCGGAACTGAAGATGTGCTGGCCACTGACCCGCTCGACCCAACCCACCAGACTGCTGACGTTCAGCGCGGCAATAATGCCCAGCACGCCGCCGATCAGGGTGCCGACAATACCGATCACCGTGCCCTGGACCATGAAGATCGCCATGATTTGCCGCGGCGTGGCGCCGATGGTACGCAGAATGGCGATGTCCGCGCCCTTGTCATTGACCACCATGATCAGCGTGGCAATGATGTTGAACGCCGCAACCGCAACGATCATCAGCAGCAAAAGGCCGATCATGGTCTTTTCCATTTTCATGGCGCTGAACAGGCTGCCCTGAGTGTGGGTCCAGTCATCGGCGTGATACCCGGCACCCAGACCGGCAGCAATGGCTGTGGACACCTGAGGCGCCTTGTACAGGTCCTTGAGCGCCAGTCGCACGCCTTGAACCTGATTGGGTTGCCAGCGTTGCATCTGCGCGGCGTCGGCAATGTTGATCAAGCCCATCGAGCCGTCCAGCTCGGCACCGACCTTGAAAATACCCACGACGGTCAGACGTTGCAGGCGCGGCGTGATGCCGCCCGGCGCACTGCTGACTTCCGGTACGATCAGGGTCAGTTTGTCGCCGATGCTCAAGCGAAAGCGGCGCGCGGTTATATCGCCAAGTACCACACCAAATTCGCCCGGCTTGAGGTCTTCAAGACTTCCACGCGTAATGTGCTGAGTGACAATCGACACTTCATGCTCCAGCGCCGGGTCAACGCCGCTGATCTGGATAGGCTGCATCGAGCCCTTGTAGGACAGCATGCCTTCCATGTCGGTAAACGGTACAGCAGCGGTGACTTCAGGATTTTTCAACGCAGCGTCGGCCAGCGGTTTCCAGTCATCCACCGGTGTGGCACCTGCGATAACCGCATGCGGCACCATGCCCAGGATCCGCGAACTCATTTCCCGCTGGAAACCGTTCATGACCGACAGCACCACGATCATCGCTAGCACACCGAGTGCCAGCCCGATCATCGAAGTCATCGAAATGAACGAGATGAAGCTTTTGCGGCGTTTGGCGCGGGTATAGCGCATGCCGATGAAGATGGGTAACGGTCTGAACATTCGCGAAGCACCGTGGGAAAAAACACCGTGTAAAAACGTAGAGCCCGGCGCGATGAGTTGCGCCGGGCCGGGTCAATCAGGCCTCGACGAGGCGGCCGTCTTCCAGACGCAGAACGCGGTCCATTTGTCTGGCGAGGCTCATGTCGTGGGTCACGATCAGAAACGCCGTGCGCGATGACGTGCTCAACTCACGCATCAGGTCCTGAATGCCCTGCGCGGTGTGGTGATCGAGGTTGCCGGTCGGCTCGTCAAGCATCACCAGACCTGGCTGATTGATCAAGGCACGAGCAATGGCCACACGCTGCCGCTCGCCACCGGAAAGCTCCGAAGGCTTGTGCGCCAGACGATGGCCGAGGCCGACACGTTCGAGCAACGCGGTGGAGCGTTTACGGGCCTCGGGTATCGCCGTACGGCCGATCAGCAAGGGCATGCAGACGTTTTCCAGCGCCGTGAATTCGGGCAGCAAATGGTGGAACTGGTAGACAAAACCCAACGCGCGGTTACGCAGCAGGCCACGCGCCTTTTCGCCCAGTGCCGACAATTCTTCGCCCGCCAGCCAGACACTGCCTTCGGACGGTGTGTCCAGACCGCCAAGAAGATTGAGCAAAGTACTTTTGCCCGACCCCGAACTGCCGACAATCGCGACCCGCTCACCGGGATGCAGCTCCAGTTGCAGACCGGACAACACCACGACCGACTCCGGGCCTTCCTCGTAGGATTTACCCAGGTTGCGGCAACTCAATACTGCTTTATCAGACATGCCCGACTCACTCATAACGTAACGCCTCCGCCGGCTGGGTGCGCGCAGCACGCCAGGCGGGATACAGGGTGGCGAGGAAACTCAGGACCAACGCCGCACCGCAGACCTGGAACACGTCCTGGGCCATCAGTTGCGAAGGCAGGTAATCGATGAAATAGACGTCGGCGTTGAGAAACTTGTGGCCGATCAGCCCTTCCAGCGCAGCGATGGCAGCACTGACGTTAAGCGCTGCAAGGATGCCCAGCGCCGCGCCGATCAGCGTGCCGACCACCCCGATCACCGTGCCCTGCACCATGAAGATCGCCATGATCTGCCGTGGTGTCGCGCCCAGTGTGCGCAAAATGGCGATATCGCCCTTCTTGTCATTGACCACCATCACCAGCGTGGAAATGATGTTGAATGCCGCAACGGCCACAATCAGCAGCAGCAACAGGCCAATCATGGCTTTTTCCATGCGGATGGCCTGATAGAGGTTGCCGTGAGTGCGTGTCCAGTCACGGGAATAGAAATTGTTTTCGCCCAGCTTCTGGGCGATTTCCCACGAGGTGCGCGGCGCTGCAAACAGATCATCGAACTTGAGCCGCAGGCCCTGCACCTGATTGGGCTTCCAGCGGTGCAGACGGGCCAGGTCATCGAGGTTGGTCAACCCCAGAAAGCCGTCGATTTCGCCAGCGCCGACATGAAAGATACCGGTCACTTCGAAACGCTTCATGCGCGGGAACATGCCGGCAGGCGTGACAGTTACCTCAGGCGCGACAAAGGTCAGCTTGTCGCCGACCACGACGCCCAGTTTGGCAGCCGCCTTGTCGCCGATCATGATGCCGAAACTGCCGGGAGACAGGCTGTCGAGCTGGCCCTGCTGGATGAAGTGGTCAATGATCGAGACCTTGCGCTCCTCGGCCGGGTCGATGCCATTGAGCAGCACCTTCTGAACCTTGCCGTCGTGGGTCAGCAAACCCTGCATCTGAGTGAATGGCGCAACGGCCAGCACCTGCGGGTTTTCCTGAACCTTCGCGGCCAGGCCACGCCAGTCGGTGATCGGGTCAGCCGACTCGATGGTCGCGTGTGGCACCATGCCGAGCACGCGGGTACGCATTTCGTGATCGAAGCCATTCATCACCGATAACACGACTATCATCACTACCACGCCGAGGGCGAGGCCGATCATGGACGTCAGGGAGATGAACGAAACAAAATGGTTGCGTCGCTTGGCACGTGTGTAGCGCGTGCCGATAAATACAAAAAGAGGTCTGAACATGTAGGAATTTGTTCGCAGGAATGAGGACGTCCATGTGGCGGGCCTTGACGTGCAGCTTTACACTCGAAACTCTCAGACCACCGCCGCTAGCTTGGGTTCGCCATGTCGACATTAGATGAAGCAGGACGCCGCGAATACTACCGTATCGACGACAGCGTCGCACTGGAAATTAACCCCCTGTCTGGTGCCGACCAGGCAAGTCAGGACGCCATGCAGGACACCTCGACACTGTTCGACCTGCTCAGCGAGCTACACGTCAGCGAGTTCGAATCACAGCATTTGATGCGCCAACTCGACGAGCGCGACCGGGTGCTGAACAGTTTTCTCAAGTCGTTGAGCAAGCGCATCGACCTGCTGGGCGAAGTGGTTGCACATACGGCACTGGGCAAACTGGGCGCTCCGCAACCGGTAAAGCTGTCCGAGGGCGGCATTCAATTCAATTCGCAACAAGGCTTTGCCGTGGGCGAACAGTTGTCGATCAAGATGGTGCTGATGCCCCAGGCTGCAGGTCTGATGCTGCGCGCCAGGGTCAGCCAGTGCGATGCACGGGCAGATGGCGGTTTTGACATCAGCACCGACTTCGTCAACCTGCCGGACGCTCAACGCCAATTGCTTGCACGGCACGTGTTGCAGCGCCAGGCTCAGCATCGACGTCAGGCCCTTGAACAGGGTCAGCCATCCGGCAATTGAGTTTCCGGGATGCTTGGTTTCACCTCATCATTTCATATCAGCAGTGGGTGCCTTAACGGCCAGGAGTAAACGTGACCCTTATCTACGGCCACCGCGGCGCCAAGGGCGAAGCACCGGAAAACACCCTGGTCAGCTTCCAGGAATGCATCAAGCACGGCGTGCGCCGCTGTGAACTGGACCTGCATCTGTCACTGGACGGAGAGTTGATGGTCATTCACGACCCGACCCTCAAGCGCACCACCGACCGACGCGGCAAGGTCAATGAGCATCTGGCCGCCGACCTGGTGACCTATGACGCACGCAAAGGTGGCCCCGGCTGGGTCTCGCCCTGCCCGATTCCGCGCCTAGAAGAGCTGTTCGAGCAATGCGATTTCGAGCACTGGCAACTGGAAGTCAAAAGCGCCTCACGCACCCGCGCCGCCAACACCGTGTTGGCCATTCGTGAAATGGCTCAGCGTCATGGCTTGCTCGACAAGGTCACCATCACCTCCAGCTCTCGTGAAGTGCTGCGCGCCGCCCTCGACCTGACGCCGGACATTTCGCGCGGGCTGGTGGCCGAGTACGCCTGGCTCGACCCGTTGAAGGTCGCACAAAGCTACGGCTGTGAGATTCTGGCATTGAACTGGACACTGTGTACCCCGGAGCGCCTGCAGAAAGCACAGCGTCAGGGCCTGCATGTGTCTGTGTGGACAGTCAACGAGCCTGCACTGATGCGCAGGCTCGCTGATTTCGGCGTCGACAGCCTGATTACAGACTTTCCCGGTTTGGCCACCGCCACGCTCGGGAGTCGCTGAAATCGGTCTCCCCGGCCGGCTCAGGCCACCGGCCGGAGTCGCTTAAAAAAGCCGGTTGAGACCGTCGTATGCCGCTACCCGATAGGCTTCGGCCATGGTCGGGTAGTTGAACGTGGTGTTGACGAAGTACTTCATGGTGTTCGCTTCGCCCGGCTGGCTCATGATCGCCTGACCGATGTGCACGATCTCGGACGCCTGGTCACCGAAGCAATGCACGCCCAGCACTTCCAGCGTTTCGCGGTGGAACAGGATCTTCAGCATCCCGACCCGCTCACCGGAAATCTGCGCACGGGCCATACCCTTGAAGAACGCCTTGCCCACTTCGTACGGCACCTTGGCCTGGGTCAGCTCGTGCTCGTTCTTGCCGATCGAACTGATCTCCGGAATGGTATAGATCCCGGTCGGTACGTCGTTGACATAGCGCCAGCTGCCGTTGTCGACCATGCTGCCAGCCGCCGAGCGGCCCTGATCGTAGGCAGCGCTTGCCAGACTTGGCCAGCCGATAACGTCGCCTGCGCCATAGACATTGGAAACGCTGGTGCGATAGTTCTCGTCCACCTCGATCTGGCCACGACCATTGGCCTTGAGACCAATGTTTTCCAGCCCCAGCTTGTCGGTGTTGCCGGTACGGCCATTGCACCACAGCAAGGCATCTGCCTTGATTTTCTTGCCGGACTTAAGGTGCAGGACAACGCCGTTATCCAGACCTTCGACCTTCTCGTATTCTTCGTTATGGCGAACCATCACGTTGTTGTTGCTGAAGTGATAACTCAATGCCTGAGAGATTTCCGAATCCAGGAAGCTCAGCAACTGGTCACGGTTATCCACCAGCTCGACCAGAACACCCAGACCACTGAAGATCGAGGCGTACTCACAGCCGATCACGCCCGCGCCATAAATGATCAGCTTACGCGGGGTGTGCCCCAGGCTGAGGATGGTGTCGCTGTCGTAGATGCGCTTGTGACTGAAATCGATGTCGGCCGGACGATAGGGGCGCGAACCGGTGGCGATGATGATCTGGTTGGCCACCAGCTTTTCCACCACACCGTTGGTGCAGACCACGTTGATGCTGGTCTCGTCGGCAAAACTGCCGGTGCCGAAGAACACATCGACACGGTTGCGGGCGTAGTAACTGGTGCGCGAGGCCACCTGTTTGGAAATGACCATTTCGGCGTTTTTCAACACATCCGGAAACGAAAACCAGCGCGGCTCGCCAATGGCCCGGAACATCGGATTGGTGTTGAACTGAATGATCTGCTTGACCGAGTGACGCAGAGCCTTGGACGGAATGGTGCCCAAATGGGTGCAGTTACCGCCCACTTGCCGACGGCTGTCGACCATGGCGACCTTGCGCCCCGCCTTGGCGGCGTTCATTGCCGCGCCTTCTCCGGCAGGGCCGGAACCCAGTACCACTACGTCGTAGTTGTAGACAGCCATGCGTACTCCTTTAAACAGACCGAGGCGCCACTCTGGCATCTCTGGCTAAATCACGCGGCGCAGTCTAGCGCTGCACCGGGGCGGCGAACATTAACCCTTGGTCGCGTCGAAGGCCAATTTTTGTCTGTGCAGGGTGGCAATTGACCGGAAGTTCCAGCCTCTTGACTTACCGCGGCTGCTCCACCGCCAGACGATCAAACGACGCGTTGCTGCGGATGATAAAGCGCTTATCGGCACGAATCACAAAAAAAGCAGGGATTTTATGTTCTTGCGCATAATTCCAGCCGCGCCGCGGGCCGAGAATCAACAGCAGTGAGGAGAGTCCGTCAGCCATCAGCGCCGAGGGATGAATGACCGTCACCGACGCCAGGCTGTGGCTGATCGGCTTACCGGTCAAGGCATCGAGCGTATCGGAAATGCGCCACCCGCCATGGTCGGCGTAACGACTATAGTCGCCCGACGTAGATACGGCGTAGCCCTTCAGCGGAAATACTTTTTGCGTGACATTGCCATCGTCGAGCGGCGCGTCCAGCGTCACCCTCCAGGGCGAACCGTCGGGCTTGAGCCCGCTGACTTTCAGTTCACCCGTGGCTTGCACCAGATAATCGTGCAACCCCAGCTTTTCCATGCGCTCGCTGATGCGATCTACCGCATAACCGGCGGCAATACTGTTGAGGTCCACTTGCACAGCGGCGCTTTTGCACAACTGCTGCCCGACGACACGCAGACCGCGATAGCCCACCGTCGCCCGAGTGCGGGCCAACTGGCGCACCAGCGGCATTTGCTCAAACAGTGCATGAGCGCCCAGCCCCCACAGGTCCATCAGCGGCTTCACCGTCAGGTCGAACGCACCATCACTGTCCCGTGACAGCTGCTCGCCAACACCGATCAGTTTCAAAACCGGTTCGGGCATGGTCTGGCAGCTATTGGCAGGCAATGCATTGAAAAGCTCGATATCCGAGTCACTGCGCCAAAGTGACATCTGTTGATCGACTTCGGCCAGAATCGATTCGATCTGCGGGCGCACGACCTCAGGTTCAGGCTGCCCGGAACCGCGCACGTATACCACTGAATAGTGACTGCCCATGGCCGGCCCGCCAAAGCTCTCCAGCTTGCGTTCCTGACCGCAACCAGCGCACGCCAGCAGCACCAGGCACCCTGCAACCCTGCAAAACCCACGCAAACTCATGCCCCGCACTAAAAAAACCATTCAGAGTGACTTGCCTTCATTGGCAAACAAGACAGAAAACCGTCCATAGCGGCCCACTCGGACCGGGACCGGGCTTCACCCATACGAGGTCGACCAAAGTATTGAGTGGTCAGTGTCGGGCTTATGGTTCCCATACAGCATGTCTGTTCATCCGGTTTCATCTGGTTGATACGCCGTGCACGCATCGACCGGTCATACCTGTCAAGCGTCTGTTAAGTGATAGCAAATCGCCGAAACGGTTGTTTTTGAGCCCTGTTACACATACTGTTACAAATGTGCATCGCCAGTCGCACACACGTAATGGCGATGTAAACGGGATAACAACGACAACGGACTCCAAGCCGACGAGCCTGAGCGAGTAACTAAATGGCCTCCACAACAAGTAAGGGCAAAGCGATCTTTCGCGTTGTCAGCGGTAACTTCCTCGAGATGTTCGATTTCATGGTCTACGGCTTTTACGCCACGGCCATTGCCAAGACATTTTTCCCCTCCGACAGCGCATTCGCTTCGTTGATGCTGTCGCTGGCGACCTTCGGCGCGGGCTTCCTGATGCGACCCTTGGGCGCGATCTTTCTCGGTGCCTATATCGACCGTCACGGACGTCGCAAGGGCCTGATTATCACCCTCGCGATGATGGCAATGGGCACTTTGCTGATTGCCTGTGTGCCGGGCTACGCCACTCTGGGCGTTGTTGCGCCGCTGCTGGTGCTGCTCGGTCGCCTGCTGCAAGGCTTCTCGGCTGGCGTCGAGCTGGGTGGTGTTTCGGTGTACCTCGCTGAAATCTCGACACCGGGTCGCAAAGGTTTCTTCGTCAGCTGGCAGTCCGCCAGTCAACAGGCTGCCGTGGTATTCGCCGGCTTGCTGGGCGTGGGTCTGAACCACTGGCTGAGCCCAGAGCAAATGGGCGAATGGGGCTGGCGCGTGCCGTTCCTGATCGGCTGCCTGATTGTGCCGGCGATCTTCATCATCCGCCGTTCGCTGGAAGAGTCACCGGAGTTCGAAGCCCGCACGCACCGCCCGACGCTGCGTGAAGTGGTGCGCTCCATCAGCCAGAACTTTGGCCTGGTGCTGGGCGGCATGGCTCTGGTAGTGATGACCACGGTGTCGTTCTACCTGATTACCGCCTATACCCCGACCTTCGGCAAGAACGAACTGAACCTGACCGACCTGGAAAGCTTGCTGGTGACCGTCTGCGTCGGCGTGTCCAACTTCATCTGGCTGCCGATCATGGGTTCTTTCTCGGATCGCATCGGCCGCAAGCCGCTGTTGATTGCAGCGACCGTGCTGGCCATCGCCACCGCCTACCCTGCCCTGTCGTGGCTGGTCGCACACCCAAGCTTCGGCAATCTGCTGATGGTCGAGTTGTGGTTCTCGTTCCTGTACGGCTCCTACAACGGCGCGATGGTCGTTGCGCTGACCGAGATCATGCCGGTCGAAGTCCGCACCACGGGTTTCTCGCTGGCCTACAGCCTGGCGACCGCGACCTTCGGCGGCTTCACCCCGGCGGCCTGTACTTACCTGATTCACGAATTGGGCAACAAGGCAGCGCCAGGCATCTGGCTGACCGGCGCAGCAGTGCTGGGCTTGATAGCCACGCTGGTGCTGTTCCGCAAAGGCGGACAGAAGCTTGAAGCGCCTGGAGCACCTGCAACCGCTTGATTCATCGCTTGATCAATCAGATGGCTGTAACGGCTAAAAGCAAAACCCCGGTACGAGTTGATCTCGGCCGGGGTTTTGCTTTTTCAGACAGCGCGCCTCCAGGGCCGAAAGCCGAGCCAGAGCAGCACCCCAGGCAATTGCAACGCAATCATTAAACCCAGCGACCACTGATAGGCCTCAAGCGGATGACCGGCACCCTGCACAACCGGCCACAGGTTGAGTACCACACCCATCAGCCACTGGAGGAAAAACGCGAGCACAAACACCACCAGATTGAAGGAAGAGCTGACCCTGCCCGCCAGCTCCGGTGCAACCGATTGCGCCACAATGGCGTAATTCATGGTGATCGACGTGCCGAAGAAGCTGAAGCCCATCGCAACAATATAAGGTGACACCGGTAGACCACTGGCCATCAGCATCTGGAAGCCGATGAAGATCACCATGCCAGCGCCACAGACCATGATCGGCTGTACGCCGAACCTGCGCAGATAATCGGTGATCGTGCCGAACGTCAGGGACCCTGCAACCATCGCGATGGCGCCGAACAACAGTACATTGGCCATGCCTGAATCGCTCAGCCCGGCCATGTCACGCAACCACGGCCCCATCCATAGCGACAGTACCGACATGTAGATGGCGTGCGAAAACACTGAATACAACGCCAGACGCCAGAACGTCCAGGAAGAGTAAAGTTTGCCGACTGCGGCAAACATATCGCTGTAGCGGGTGTTTCTGGTCTCGTAGGCTTTGGGAACACTGAGGTGTATGACCACGGCCACACAAAAGGTCAGCAGCGCCAGCACCAGAAACGCTTCTCGCCAGGTCAGCCAGCTCAGCAACGCATGCAAAGGCGTGGTCGACGCCATCGCGCCCAGCCCGCCAATTGACAGCAAGCAGGCGGTACTCAGCGGCAAACGTTCGACCGGCAACCAGATGGCACACGCCTTGATGGCACTCATCAGCGAACCCGCTACCCCCAGACCGATCAGCCCTCGCCCGATCAACAACCCTGTTTCGCTGCTGGAAATACTGAAGATGACCGAACCGGCGACCGCAAACAACAGCATCGGCGCCTGCACGCTGCGCGGGCCGTAACGATCAAGCATGACGCCGAGGGGAATCTGTGCGGCAGCGAAGGTCAGAAAATACACGCCGGTCAACAACCCCAGGCTGCTCGCGGGCAAACTCAG
The DNA here is from genome assembly GCF_020917325.1 of Pseudomonas savastanoi. Lineage (NCBI taxonomy): Bacteria > Pseudomonadati > Pseudomonadota > Gammaproteobacteria > Pseudomonadales > Pseudomonadaceae > Pseudomonas > Pseudomonas savastanoi. The sequence continues at coordinate 1,986,851 of NZ_CP076652.1, read as the reverse complement.
GTCGGCCTGCAGATCGACATAGATCACCGCATTGACGGTACGAAACAGGTACGAAACGAAATGCCCAAGACCAAAGGGGACGAAAATCGTCAGAAACAGAAAAAAGAAGCTGCTTTTGAGGTGTTGCTGCGATCCGTCCATGGCCGAACTGCTCATCCTTGGCTACTCCTTCATCCACAAGGGCTGTGCCTGACAGGTTCTCATGACACGCAACAAAACAAAACGGGCCGAAGCCTGCATGCGCAGGGTTCGGCCCGTTTATTTGCTGCCCGGTCAGACCGGGCAGTTCAAGCGTTCAACATTTACTGCGGAAAGGCAGGCGGATTGACGTCTGCCATGTCTTCCATCACGCGAACAACCTGGTGGCTGTAGCCAAACTCGTTGTCGTACCAGACGTACAGCACAACGCGGTTATCGTTGACGATGGTGGCTTCGGCATCCACAACACCGGCGTGACGCGAGCCGACGAAGTCGGTGGACACCACTTCCTGTGAGTTCACAAAGTCGATCTGCTTGTGCAGGTCCGAGTGCAGCGCCATGTAGCGCAGGTACTCGTTCATTTCTTCGCGAGTGGTCGGCTTCTCGAGGTTGAGGTTGAGAATGGCCATGGACACGTTCGGCGTTGGAACGCGGATCGCGTTACCGGTCAGCTTTCCGGCCAGCTCAGGCAGCGCCTTCGCCGCAGCGGTGGCTGCGCCGGTTTCGGTGATGACCATGTTCAACGCGGCGCTGCGGCCACGGCGATCGCCCTTGTGGAAGTTGTCGATCAGGTTCTGGTCGTTGGTGTACGAGTGAACGGTTTCAACGTGACCATTGGTGATGCCGAACTTGTCGTTGACAGCCTTGAGCACCGGCACGATGGCGTTGGTGGTGCAGGATGCCGCCGAGACGATTTTGTCATCCGCGGTGATTTCACCGTGGTTGATACCGTGCACGATGTTCTTCAGCTTGCCTTTGCCCGGCGCGGTCAATACCACGCGGTCGATGCCAGGGCAGGCCAGGTGCTGACCCAGACCGTCGGCATCACGCCATACACCAGTGTTGTCCACCAGCAGAGCGTCCTTGATACCGTATTGGGTGTAATCCACCTCGGACGGGTTCTTGGCGTAGATCACCTGAATCAGGTTGCCGTTGGCGGTGATGGTGCTGTTGGCTTCATCAATGGTGATGGTGCCATCGAACGGACCATGTACCGAGTCACGACGCAGCAGGCTGGCACGCTTGACCAGATCGTTTTCCGCGCCTTTGCGGACCACGATGGCACGCAGACGCAGACCGTCGCCACCACCGGTCTTCTCGATCAGGATCCGCGCCAGCAGGCGACCGATACGACCGAAACCGTAAAGCACGACATCAGTGCCCTTGCGCGGGCTGGTGCCCTGCTGACCCACTACACCGGCCAGTTCTTCACGTACGAACTGCTCGGGCGTGCGGCCGTTGCCTTCAGTCTTGAACTTCACGGCCAGCTTGCCCAGGTCCACCGAAGCGGCACCCAGTTTGAGCTCGCTCATCGCTTTTACAAGCGGGAACGTCTCGTGTACGGACAACTCAACCGCATCGGACTGACGATGACGCGCAAAGCGGTGAGCTTTGAGAATCGCGATGACTGAACGGTTGATCAGGCTGCGGCCATAGATCGAACTCACCACATTATTATTGCGGTAGAGCTGACCGATGAGCGGGATCATCGCTTCGGCGAGAGCTTCACGATCGATCCATTCACCAAGACACTGGTCGGGCTTCTGAGTCACGGGAACCTTCCACATGTAGGGGCTGAAAAAAGGGGCTACATTATGACCGCGCCTTTGTTTATGAGCAATGCGCGACTGTCATATCAGTGGGCACTACATAATTTTCGCCCGTAAATACGCGGTAACACTCCGGAAAACTGACAGCCACCACCTTCCCCCGTTACAATCGCCGCCCCTGTTGCAACGCCTGGAGCCCGACCTTCCCGTGCCAGTTCTGCGTCTACCGCATCTTTCTGCCGCTGCAGGCAAACAACACTGGGGCAATCTTCCCGGTGCCGCACTGAGCCTGGCCATTGCCGAGGCCGCCAGCGCAGCCAAGCGCTTTACCCTGCTACTGACCGCCGACAGCCAGAGCGCCGAGCGGCTGGAGCAAGAGCTGAAGTTTTTCGCGCCCACGCTGCCGGTTCTGCACTTCCCGGACTGGGAAACCCTGCCCTACGACCTGTTTTCGCCGCACCAGGACATCATTTCCCAGCGCATCGCCAGCCTTTATCGCCTGCCGGAGCTGGAGCATGGCGTTTTGGTAGTACCGATCACGACCGCCCTACACAGACTCGCGCCGACCAAATTCCTGCTCGGCAGCAGCCTGGTGCTGGATGTCGGCCAGAAGCTTGATGTGGAAGCCATGCGCACGCGCCTGGAAGCCAGCGGCTATCGCTACGTGGACACGGTTTACGAGCACGGCGAGTTCACCGTGCGCGGCGCACTGATCGACCTGTTCCCGATGGGCAGCAAGCTGCCGTTCCGTATCGACCTGTTCGACGATGAAATCGAAACCCTGCGCACCTTCGATCCGGACACGCAACGCTCCATCGACAAGGTCGAGTCGGTGCGCTTGTTGCCTGCCCGCGAATTCCCGCTACAGAAAGAAGAAGTCACGCGCTTCAAGGCGCGTTTTCGCGAGCGCTTCGACGTGGACTTCCGGCGCAGCCCGATTTTCCAGGACTTGAGCAGCGGCATCACGCCCGCCGGTATCGAGTACTACATTCCGTTGTTCTTCGAGGAAACCTCGACGCTGTTCGATTATCTGCCGCAGGACACTCAGGTGTTTTCCCTGCCGGGTATCGAGCAGGCCGCAGAGAACTTCTGGAACGACGTGCGCAACCGCTATGAAGAACGTCGCGTCGACCCTGCACGGCCACTGCTGCCACCGGCCGAGCTGTTCCTGCCGGTGGAAGATTGCTTTGCACGCTTGAAAAACTGGCCGCGCGTGGTGGCCAGCCAGCAGGATGTCGATGCCGGAGCCGGGCGCGAACGCTTCCCGGCCCAGACCCTGCCGGACCTGTCCATTGAAGCCAAGGCCAGCCAGCCATTGGCGGCATTGTCGACATTTCTTGATGACTTCCCCGGTCGCGTGCTGTTTACCGCCGAGTCCGCCGGTCGCCGTGAAGTGCTGCTGGAACTGCTTGAACGCCTGAAGCTGCGGCCAAAAACGGTCGACAGCTGGCAGGACTTCGTCGAGGGCAAGGACAGGCTGGCAATCACCATCGCCCCGCTGGACGACGGCCTGCTGCTGGAGCAACCGGCACTGGCGCTGGTCGCTGAAAGCCCGCTGTTCGGCCAGCGGGTCATGCAGCGCCGCCGCCGCGAAAAGCGCGCCGATGGCGGCAATAACGACGCCGTCATCAAGAACCTGACCGAACTGCGCGAAGGCGCGCCGGTGGTGCACATCGACCATGGCGTTGGCCGCTATCTGGGGCTGGCGACGCTGGAAGTCGAAAACCAGGTCGCCGAATTCCTGATGCTGGCCTACGCCGAGGACGCCAAGCTGTACGTCCCGGTCGCCAACCTGCACCTGATTGCCCGCTACACCGGCAGCGACGACGAGAGCGCGCCACTGCACCGACTGGGCTCGGAAACCTGGCAGAAAGCCAAGCGCAAGGCGGCCGAGCAGGTTCGCGACGTGGCTGCCGAGCTGCTGGATATCTACGCACGCCGGGCTGCTCGCGAGGGTTATGCCTTCGCCGACCCGAAAGCCGACTACGCCACCTTCAGTGCGGGCTTCCCGTTCGAAGAAACGCCGGATCAGCAGACCACCATCGAGGCCGTGCGCGCCGACATGCTGGCCCCCAAACCCATGGATCGCCTGGTGTGTGGCGACGTGGGCTTCGGCAAGACCGAAGTGGCCATGCGCGCCGCCTTCATTGCCGTGCACGGCGGGCGTCAGGTGGCCATTCTGGTGCCGACCACCCTGCTCGCCCAGCAGCACTACAACAGTTTCCGCGACCGTTTCGCAGACTGGCCGGTGACGGTCGAAGTGATGAGCCGCTTCAAGTCGGCCAAGGAAGTCAGCGCCGCCGTTGCCGATCTGGCCGAGGGCAAGATTGACATCGTCATCGGTACGCACAAGCTGTTGCAGGATGACGTCAAGATCAAGAATCTCGGTCTGGTGATCATCGACGAAGAACACCGCTTCGGTGTCCGCCAGAAAGAACAGCTAAAGGCACTGCGCAGCGAGGTAGACATTCTGACCCTCACCGCAACGCCGATTCCGCGCACCCTGAACATGGCCGTGTCGGGCATGCGTGATCTGTCGATCATCGCCACGCCACCGGCGCGCAGGCTGTCGGTACGCACCTTCGTCATGGAGCAGAACAAGCCGACCATCAAGGAAGCCCTGCTGCGCGAGTTGCTGCGCGGCGGCCAGGTCTACTACCTGCACAACGACGTCAAGACCATCGAGAAATGCGCGGCGGACCTGGCCGAACTGGTGCCGGAAGCCCGTATCGGCATCGGCCACGGCCAGATGCGCGAGCGCGAACTCGAACAGGTGATGAGCGATTTCTACCACAAGCGCTTCAATGTGCTGATCGCCTCGACCATCATCGAGACCGGCATCGACGTACCAAGCGCCAACACCATCATCATCGAGCGTGCCGACAAGTTCGGCCTGGCCCAGTTGCACCAGCTGCGCGGCCGCGTCGGACGCAGTCACCACCAGGCCTATGCCTACCTGCTGACCCCGCCGCGCAAGCAAATCACCCCCGACGCCGAAAAGCGTCTGGAAGCGATTGCCAATACCCAGGACCTTGGCGCGGGCTTCGTGCTCGCGACCAATGACCTGGAGATCCGAGGCGCAGGCGAACTGCTCGGCGACGGCCAGAGCGGTCAGATCCAGGCCGTGGGTTTTACCCTGTACATGGAAATGCTCGAGCGCGCGGTCAAGTCGATTCGCAAGGGCGAACAGCCCAATCTCGATCAGCCGCTGGGCGGCGGACCGGAAATCAACCTGCGCGTACCGGCACTCATTCCGGAAGCCTACCTGCCGGATGTGCACACCCGCCTGATTCTCTACAAGCGCATCGCCAACGCAGCAGACGAAGAGGCGTTGAAAGACTTGCAGGTAGAAATGATCGACCGCTTCGGCCTGTTGCCGGAGCCGACCAAGAACCTGGTGCGCATCACGCTGCTCAAACTGCACGCCGAACAGCTGGGTATCAAGAAAATCGACGGCGGCCCGCAAGGTGGCCGCATCGAATTCGCGACCGAGACTCCGGTTGAGCCGCTGACCCTGATCAAGCTGATCCAGAGCCAGCCCAACCGTTACAAGTTCGAAGGTGCCACGCTGTTCAAATTCCTGGTCCCCATGGAGCGCCCGGAAGAGCGTTTCAACACCATCGAAGCGCTGCTTGAGCGCCTGACCCCGAAAACTGCTTGAAGGATTCACGCATGCGTCTGTTTCGTTCATTGATCCTGCTGCTGACGCTGATCGCGCCGACCGCGTTCGCCGACGGCTTGTATCAGGTCGAGATTTTACTGTTCCGGCAGAACGGCGAACCCGCCTCGACCCGTCAGCTTGTCCCGGAAAACTGGGACAAGGACGCGCAGAAGATCGCCGCGAACGATGAACGAAGCCCAGCCCTCAATGATCTGGCCAGCAAACTGCAGGGCAGCGGCAACTACCAGGTGCTGATGCAGCGCGCCTGGCAGCAGAGCATCGGCACCGAGCCGGGCAAGGTTGCCGTCACCAGTGGTGACGAGCGGCTTGGGCACTTCCCGATCGAGGGCACCGTGAGTCTGGCGATGGCACGCTTTACCGATATTGATGCACAATTCTGGGTCAACCAGCTGGACCCGCATGGCGTGGTCATCAGCAGTGAACGATTGAAGCAGACCGCCAGGGTAAAAAACGGTGAGCTGACCTATCTGGACAATGGCAACCTCGCGTTGCTGATCAAAGTTTCTCCTCTTTGATCTTTACGTACGCAAGGGACGCCAAGGCGCCCCCTTTCTTTTGAGCATCGCTGCGGCGTAGGGCCTTTTAAAACTTGTCGTCCATTCTCGAAAAAGTCCTGGCTTCGGCCTGGACAGACTTATTCAACGATCGAACGCTTGAGCGAGGGCTTGACTACGCCCGGCAAAAACGCATCGTGCTGGAAGACTCCAGCCCGCAGATCATCCGTACCGCATGCCGCGGCTCGGGTCTGGAAATCTACACCCAGACCCTGCTGTTCAAGGACCCGGATCGCTACAAGAACTACCTGACCTGCAAATGTACCTGCCCGGTCCGCAACGATTGCAAGCACTGTGTGGCCGCGCTGCATTTTCTCCAGGACCCGCAGAACCGGCCGCTGCTGCAAGCCGCGCTGGCTTCGCACCAGCAGGAAATGGAAAAGCATGTCGAGCAAAAGCCGAAGCTGCCGGAACGCCTGATCGATAACCTGCAACCGCGGCCAAGACTGATTCTGGCAAGCATCGAGTTCAGCGCCTACGAGCCACGCAACGGACGCATGCAGCGGCATATTCAGCACCGTGCTGCATTGGCCTTTGCCTACGGTAAGCATTACGCGGTCGGCACCACCAACGTCAGTATTCTGGTCAGTTCGCTGGGCAGCGACCTGGTGAATCAGAAAAGCGACATCATCGAGCACACCGACACCGAAACCCTGCGCATCCGTCGTCAGGGCGAACGGGAGCGGCAGTTGCGTCAGGAACTGGCCGACCTGGGCTTCAAGGTCGCCACCCGGCAGAGCAAGGCCCTGCCCGACAGTGCTGGCGACATGTACGAACTGCCCAACGACAAGGCCTGGCTGCATTTCGTCCTCGACGACCTGCCACGGCTGCGCGAGCAAGGCTGGGAAATCGACATTCAGGACGAGTTCGGCTTCGACGTTACCCCCGTGGAAGACTGGTATGCCGTCATTGATGAAGAGAACGAGCGCGACTGGTTCGACCTGGAACTGGGCATCATCGTCAACGGCGAACGCCTGAGCCTGCTGCCGATCCTGATCAACCTGATCCGCAGCCATCCCGAACTGATGAGCCCCTCGGCCGTGGCCAAGCGGGGCGACGAAGAACAACTGCTGGTGCAGCTCAACCACTTCACCCAGAGCGGCGGCAGCCCGGTGCAGATCGCCCTGCCCTACGGCAGGCTCAAGCCGGTACTGGCGACGCTGGGCGATTTCTACTGGCGGCAGGAGGGCAACAACGCGCTGCGCATGAGCAAGGCCGATGCAGCACGCCTGACCCAGCTTGAAGACCTGCCGCTGACCTGGCAGGGTGGCGACCGTCTGCGCCACTTCGCCGAACGCCTGATCAACATCAAGGACGCGCCGGTCAGCCTGCCCGATGGCCTTAATGCCACACTGCGCCCTTATCAGCTGGAAGGCCTGAGCTGGATGCAGTCGTTGCGCGAGCTGGAAGTCGGCGGCGTGCTGGCCGACGACATGGGACTGGGCAAAACGCTGCAGACCCTGGCTCACCTGTTGATGGAAAAACAGGCCGGACGCCTCGACCGCCCCGCACTGGCCGTCATGCCCACCAGCCTGATTCCCAACTGGCTGGACGAGTCCGAGCACTTCACTCCGGACCTAAAGGTACTGGCACTGTATGGCGCCAATCGTCATCAGGACGCTGGCAACCTGCAGGATTACGACCTGATCCTGACCACTTACGCATTGCTGCCACGGGACCTGGAACTGCTCGAAAAACAGCCCTTCCACGTGCTGATTCTCGATGAAGCGCAGTACATCAAGAACCCCAACAGCAAGGCCGCCCAGGCCGCACGCAACCTCAACGCACGTCAGCGCCTGTGCTTAAGCGGTACGCCACTGGAAAACCACCTGGGCGAGCTGTGGTCACTGTTCCACTTCCTGATGCCCGGCTGGCTGGGCAACAGCAAGGAATTCAACAGCAATTACCGCACCGCCATCGAAAAGCATGGCAACCAGGATCGCCTGCACCACCTCAATGCGCGTATCAAGCCGTTTCTGCTGCGCCGCACCAAGGAGCAAGTGGCCACCGAGCTGCCACCCAAGACCGAGATCATCCACTGGGTCGACCTTAACGATGCCCAGCGCGACGTGTACGAAACCGTACGCCTGGCGATGGACAAGAAGGTCAGGGACGAAATCACCCGCAAGGGCGTGGCGCGTAGCCAGATCATCATTCTTGAAGCGCTGCTCAAGCTGCGTCAGGTGTGCTGCGACCTGCGGCTGGTCAATCAGGACATGCCGGTCAACAGCAAACAAGGCACTTCAGGCAAGCTCAACAGCCTGATGGAGATGTTCGAAGAACTGCTGGCTGAAGGCCGCAAGATTCTGTTGTTCTCGCAGTTCACGTCGATGCTGAGCCTGATCGAAGAAGAGCTCAAGCAACGCGGCATCGCTTACGCGCTGCTGACCGGATCGACCCGCGATCGACGCACGCCGATTCATGACTTCCAGAGCGGCAAGCTACCGATCTTCCTGATCAGCCTGAAAGCTGGCGGCACCGGCCTCAACCTGACTGCCGCCGATACCGTGATCCACTATGACCCGTGGTGGAACCCGGCAGCCGAAAACCAGGCGACCGACCGTGCTTATCGTATCGGTCAGGACAAGCCGGTATTCGTCTACAAGATGATCGCGCGCGGCACTGTGGAAGAGAAAATCCAGCGCCTGCAACGGGAAAAGTCAGCGCTGGCAGCCGGTGTGCTTGATGGCCGTACAACCGGCGACTGGAAACTGCGCGACGAAGACCTGCAGGCCCTGTTCGCCCCGCTTCCCGCAGCCCCGAAGAAAACCCGCAAGTAAACCCGTCCGGCGCTATTCGACAGCAACATGCTGAAGGATCTGCGCCGTGGACAGGACCGTCGCGTATTCACCGTGCAGGTTGGCCAGCGACATCGCGTGCACGTCTTCGGCACTGCGCGGCGTGCCGAAGAAGTCTGCTTGATCAAAGGTAAAGCAGGCGTCATGCGCCACCAGCACGTCAAAGCCAAGATTGCCGCCACTGCGCGCGGTGGACTCGACGGAATTGTTGGTGATCACGCCGACAATCACCACCTGCCCGATCCCGTCCGAGCGTAACCACATCTCCAGAAACGACCCGCAAAACGCGTCAGGCACCTGCTTGCTCAACTCCCGCTCATCGGCGTGCGGCAAGAACGCTGGCTGGTACTCGACCCCCGACTGCTCCGGCCAGAACACTGATTGCGGCGACGTCGAGAAATGCCGGACGTGGATCACCGGACGCCCGGATTGTCGCCAGACACCCAGCAGCGCGCCGATATTCGCCTCGGCTTGCGGATTGTTACGCCGCCCCAGCTTGGGGTGATTGATGCCCTGCTGCATGTCGATCAGGATCAGCGCGCTGTTGCCTTGAATATCCATGATGAATCAGTCCGAACTTTTGGTTCAGCAAGACTATCGCAATCAAGGTCTATTCTGGTCGCAATCGTCAACAGGCTCAGGCCTGTCCGAGACCTGCCCCCAAGGAGAACATCATGATCGAACACCTTAAACTCGCCGGCAAAGTAGCGCTCGTGCAGGGCGGCTCACGTGGTATCGGCGCAGCCATTGTCCAGCGACTGGCCAAAGAAGGCGCCGCCGTGGCGTTTACCTATGTCAGCTCCGAGGTCAACGCTCTGGAGATTCAAGACAGCATCGTCGCCAATGGCGGTCGGGCACTGGCCATTCGCGCAGACAGCGCCGATGAGAAAGCCATTCGCCAGGCCGTGCAGACCACCGCCGAAACCCTTGGCAGGCTGGACATTCTGGTCAACAACGCCGGCATTCTGGCGATTGCACCACTTAACGACTTAAAAATGCAGGACTTCGACAAAACTCTGGCGATTAACGTGCGTAGCGTGTTCATCGCCAGCCAGGAAGCCGCCCGGTATATGGAAGAAGGCAGTCGCATCATCAACATTGGCAGCACCAACGCCGACCGCATGCCATTTGCTGGCGGAGCAACCTACGCCATGAGCAAATCGGCGCTGATCGGCCTCACCAAAGGCATGGCCCGCGACCTCGGCCCGCAGGGCATCACCGTCAACAACGTCCAGCCCGGCCCGGTGGATACCGACATGAACCCGGCACACGGTGAATTCGCCGAAACCCTGAAAGCACTCATGGCCTTGCCCCGCTACGGCACAAGCGAAGAAATTGCCAGCTTCGTTGCCTACCTGGCAGGCCCGGAAGCAGGCTACATAACCGGCGCCAGCCTGACCATCGACGGCGGCTTCAGCGCCTGAACTTCACGAGACGAGCGGCGCTGCGCCTCAGCGCCGCACCGCCTTCTCGGGCTTTTCAGTGGCGCATAAGCGTTTATTTGCTTAACCGCATGAAAAATCTGAAAAAAAGTTTTGCGTTAGGAAAAGGTTTCGACTACATTAGCGCGCCTCGACAGACACAACGTTGTCGTCGAGATACGGTGAGGTGTCCGAGTGGCTTAAGGAGCACGCCTGGAAAGTGTGTATACAAGAAATTGTATCGAGGGTTCGAATCCCTCCTTCACCGCCATATTAAGAAAACCCTGTGAATTCAGTTACTTAGAGTTCACGGGGTTTTTTGTTTGTACTACTCACAGTGCTGCAAGTTCTCGCCGATCAGCGCTTCCCCTCCCCCGATGGCTGGGGATGTGCATACATTCTCGACGCCCGCACACCCTTCTCCAAGCCCGCCAGCTTCTCAGCCTGACTACTCGCCAGCCCGTCGCACTTTCTGCACAGGACAAGATTCTGTGGGTGCTCATGAAAGATCGGCACGACTACTTCACCGGCGAAGGCAAGCTGTGGTTCGACAATCAGAACCACATCGCCAGCGCGTGTGCTTGCAGCCTTACTGTTGCAAAGGCGTTCATCAAGAAATTGCGTGAGCATGGATACCTGACCATCGAGAAGTGCCGTATTCATGGCTGCGCATATTCCAACTCGATGACAATCACTCGCGACCTTATTCTGGCGTCCATGTCGCCGCTGGAGGCCATCCCTAAGCCTGTAGCGGTCACGCCAAACCCAAGAGGCGAACGTGTGCCTGAGTACACCCCTGCTCCCTTGCCAAAAGCGGCGCAGATTGCACCGGCGCCCAGCGTTATCGCGTACGACGAACACTTCGAAGATTAGCCGGAATGGATGAGAGACGTAGCCTAAATTCGATCTCGCCATGGTCGGAAATCGTCTATCCGGCGTAGACGGAATTCGACCGGTAGTAAGACCGATATTCAATAAGGCAGATGTAGAAAGACAAAAGCATTAGAGGGTTTGCACTCAGCGTCGCTCATCTTGCTGATTCAAGCTGACGCGGTAACTTTTAAACTTTTCGCCGTCGGTGTACTGCTTGCTGTAATAATTGTAAACAGCGCCTTTTACATCAATACCCACTCCATTCTGAGTATCGCGAATTACGACATCTTGCACACTACTGTCCGTAATCATAAAAGAAGACTGCTTGTTTAGCTGCTTTAAAATCTCCTGATCTGTTCCTTGGATCTGATTGTCGATATAGAATCTCAGAGTATCCAAATCAGTAGCAGGTGCACCGTAGCGAGTTACGTATACCCACGCCCCGCCCTTAACCTCCTGCTTAATAACAAGCTCATCAGCATCTGCAATGCCACCGACCACCGAATCAAGAATGTAATCAATAACTAAAAGACCTAACAGGCACCAGAACAGAATCTTGTACACATTACGCGACTTAGTATCCTTTTGACTTTGCATATTCAATACCTTGTTCTATCCAATATTGGTCAGTTGGATCATCGCCATACGGCGCACGCCAGTACCACTTCCCCCAATCCACCTTGGTGCTCTGTGTGCCTGAACGCTTCTGAGCAAACCCCGCAGCCCTCAGCAGAATCTGATCAGGCAACTGACCAGCTCTGCCCACGGCGCCGTAGTGAAAATTGCCGAAATCTTCCCACGCATGATTCTGCTGCTTATAGTCCCATGGACCATGATTACGTACTTTGTAATAAAACCAACTCATGAATGCACCGACAGCGGGGTCCTTCTTCCACTGATCGTTCGCAAGCTTCATGTGCACATCGACACTAACGCCGGGAGGTATCGCTTCTGGCATTTCATAGTTCATGGCTTGCTCTCTTCCAAACGCGCACAGGATCAGGCGTAAATTTTATTGCTGATGGCATCCCAGCCACCCGCAATTTGCCCTGCGCTTTGCCCAGTCCTCCGACTTTGTTTGGAGTAGATTAATTTGATGCGGCCATAATTTAACGCAATCAGCTCACTCGGAAACGCATTAGACTGATCGCCATTGCCCGTTAAAGCGAAAGAGCTAATTATAACTTCCTCAAGCACTATCTCAAGGTATTTAACTTTCGGATCGCCAGCCCTAAATATATGAACCGACACCTGCTTAAAATGTTTTCCACTACAGCAAGCCTCATGAAGTTTGGGGGTAGCGTTATCTACAGGTTTGCGGACAAGCAAATCACTTAAGTAAGCGCGACCAGAAGTTGCACCGCCAGCGGACGTAGCTGTAGCGGACGCTGTCTGACTGGCCGAGAGGTCGAAATCCTGTAGCTCAATCCAGTTTTCGTAACCTTCGGAGAGCGTTTCTCCGGGAATACCTTCGATTTGTAGGTAGGCTTCAAATGACATACTTAATTCCTTTTAAGGTTTTCGCAAGGGCTAGCATGATACTAAGATTCCCGCGCTGACGGAACAGGGAGGTCGTTTTCCCTGTTTTCCAATTCCCATGCTGCATGCTCGCGCTACATTCGACGGCGATTGACTGTGCTGACTGGAAATATCGTTGGGGTCGGGTCAGCTTCAGCGCTGCTAAACAGAGCGCACGGGGGGGGCAGTCGAGCACAGCTTAATGATAGTGCGGTGCTTCCGATCCCGATTCAGATTCAGATTGTTCAGCGTACGAACTGGCAGTCTTCAGAAATAGGCGTCTTGGCAATGTCGCCCCTGCCGGTGCAGGCCAGAGTAATGCGACTACCCTTTTGCAACTGAGCTATAGTAGGGTCTGTTGCATCTTCAAATGAAAACTGGGGTTCCATGAATTGATTGACTCCACCTTGCAGCGTTACGTAAGGACGACCCCGGAAATCTGTTGGGACAGAGCAGAAATTAAGGGTGGCAATGCCAAGGACGTAGGCTACGGCTCTCCAGCCGGTGGCATTTAGCCTCCCAAGGAGAGTTCGATGGGCGTTTTTTAATCGGTTATGACTTGATATCTCCAGAAAATGACTACTCGGCAATTATTTCTAATATTAAGAGATCCACAACGACAGCCATTTCCCTTGAGCCCAGATGTAGGTGATGTCACCAGACCCGATTCGGCACCGGCACATCAAACTCTCGACTCAAGATGTTCGGAATATAAGACCGCTCAACCGTCGCTGGTTTGTAGGCGTGTGATTCAGGCTGTTCGCTGACCAACTCCAGTTCCCGCATCAGGCCTCGCACCTTGAACCGTCCAATTTGCTCGCCGTCTTCCAGCATCATCGACACGATGATGCGGCGTGAAGATGCGGTCGTGTGACCGCATCTTCACCGGCATGTAAGGCTTGAAGCACATGTTATTTTTACCGCATATAGCGTGTATCGTAAAAAACTCAACCTTCGCCGCCACCGCCGCACGAAATCAGTTCAATAAGTCCCATTTGATACCATTTATTCTGGCAACTCCACCCGTGTTCAAATGTAAACGCACTTGCAGTGCCGCTGAATGCAACGCCCAATGCGAGCGCCAAGGCGATTCCAATATTTCGCGAACGCACTTTCTTCATGTTGTCTTTCATAAATGCTCCATAGTTTTAGCAGGTAATGCGAGCCTGTAAAGGCCGCATGAACGTCACAATACCCCACCGACTTTAGCGCTTTATTGTCGGCACTCAAGGTACACTGCCGCGGCCCTAAACCGTGACCAGGCAAACAGCGACCCTAAGTCAGCTGCATGATTTTTGATTTAGAGATGCGCTTCTCTATGGCACATTTGAGTACTGAAACCTAATACGATCAATAGCACAAATGGGCTAATAGCCTCATGCCACAAGGTCAGGCAGCACACGCGTCCACAAGCTTTTCTAATTGTCAGATCCTGTTCCTGCCGTCCTGGCTGCACCGCTTGCGGATCTGGAAGATGACGTACTACGGCCCCGATGGATCGTTTATTTGCAGGGAGTATGCCCAATTTCGTAGCCCCTTGTTCTGGCTCACTTTGCACTTCGGTGAATCAGACCAAGGATCAATGCTGACAGCTGCTTGGGCAGCCGATAACGGATCGGACAGAACGTGCGTGGTCGCTGGCTGGTGGGATCAATAATCGGTTCGCCGGCAGGATGTTTCTCCGCGCTGTATTTGCGCGAAAAGCAGTGATATGAAAACGTGACGTGCACCGCCAAAGTTTCCTGGCCAGCCTACTGACGATTTCGAAGAAAAACGACATGTTCAGAAGAGTCGACCAAAAGCTGTCGGTCAGATGTATCCAAGAAATTGTTGACGACTTAAAAAGCGCTCAGGTGCATCCGACTAAAACGTCCAAGATTGCACTAATTTAGACAACCTTTTCCTTCCGAGTCCTATATCGGACAGGTTCGAACCCCTGCTTCACCGCCATACTTGAAACACACCCCCCCCTTTCTCCGATCCGGAACGACCACCGAAACGCCCTGCAGGCGTTTTGATAGCGCACGCTCACATCAAAAAATAAAGATTGAATACTCACAGAAAATGTTATTTAAATAACATAAATAGAAGCCGCCGAAGCTTCCGTCGGCGCTGGTGAGGTCAAAATAACAATGAGCAAGATTGCAGTCATCGGCAGCAACATGGTCGACCTGATTACTTACATCGAACGCATGCCCGCCCAGGGCGAAACGCTCGAAGCACCGCGTTTTGCCATGGGCTGCGGCGGCAAGGGTGCCAATCAGGCCGCTGCTGCGGCGCTGCTGGGCGCCGACGTGCTGATGCTCAGCAAGGTCGGCGACGATGCTTTTGCCGATACCACCCTGGCCAATTTTCAACGGCTGGGCATTGATACACGCTTCGTCGAACGGGTGCCGGGCGTCTCGAGCGGCGTCGCGCCGATCTTCGTCCAGGAGAACTCCCACAACAGCATCCTCATCGTCAAAGGTGCCAATGCCCACCTGAGCCCGGCCGATATCGACCGCGCCGAGGCGCAACTGCGCGATTGCGCTTTGATTGTGCTGCAACTGGAAGTCGAGCTGGCGACCGTTTACCACGCCATCGCCTTCGCTCACCGGCATGCCATCCCGGTGCTGCTCAACCCCGCCCCGGCCTTGGCCGGCCTGAGCCGCGAGCACTTGGCGCAGCTGGATTTCCTGATCCCCAACGAGAGCGAACTGGCACTGATCAGCGGCCAGCCGGTCACGTGCGCCGAGGAAGCGGCTCAGGCTGCACGCCAATTGGTCGCGCAGGGCGTACGCCACGTCATCGTCACCCTGGGCGAACAAGGGGCGCTGTACGTCGGTGCCGAAGGCGAATGGCAGGTGCCAGGGGTCAAGGTTCAGGCGCGTGACACCACCGGTGCCGGTGACGCCTTCATTGGCTGCTTCGCCCGACACTGGAGCCAGAGCGGTGATATTCGCCAGGCCATGCAGCAGGCGGTGGCCTACTCCGCCTGCTCGGTCACCGGCCTCGGCACGCAATCTTCGTATCCCGATGCGTCCACGTTTGCGCGATTCCTCGATGCATCGGCCAACTGACACTCACCAGCATCTCGCGGAGAACAATAATGAATAAGCCTGCGCTGCAACAAACCCCGGACGGGTTCTACCTGAACCGCACGCCGTGGTTCGCCTTCCTCCTGCTCTGCAGCATCTTCGCCCTTTGGGCGGCGGCCGCGAGCATGAACGACGTGCTGATCGCGCACTTCAAGAAAGCCTTCATGCTCAGCGATTTCCAGACCGCTTTCGTCCAGTCGGCGTTCTACCTGGGCTACTTTTTCGTCGCCATTCCGGCGGCACTGGTGGTGCGCCGCTTCAGCTACAAGACCACCATCCTCATCGGCCTGATGCTGTACCTGTTCGGCTGCGCCCTGTTCTTTCCGGCGGCGTCGAGCGCCAAGTACGGCATGTTCCTGATGGCGCTGTTCGTCATCGCCGCCGGTCTGTCGTTTCTCGAGACCGCGTGCAACACCTATTCGACGCTAATGGGGCCGCGGGAAACCGGCACACGGCGCCTGAACATCTCGCAGACCTTCCACCCGTTCGGTGCCATGACCGGGGTGTACGTCGGCAGCTTCGTGATGTTCAAGGACACCGACGCCACCAGCGAACAGCTGGCCCAGATGAGCGCCAGTGAGGCTGCGGCGCAGCAATTGCAAATGATCCAGTCGACCCTGCTGCCGTACAAATGGATGATCGCGGTACTCATATTGATGTTCATTCTGATCGCCATCACCCGCTTCCCCGCGTGCAAGGGCAACGGCACCGTCAGCGAACCGCGTACGAGCATCGGTCAGAGCCTCGGCCGCCTGCGGCGCAATCCGCGCTTCTGCTTCGGTGTACTGGCGCAGTTCCTCTACGTCGGCGCGCAGGTCGGGGTGTGGAGCTTCACTATTCGCCTGGCCATGCAAATGGGCGGCATGAACGAGCGCAGTGCCTCGTGGTTCCTGCTGACCACCTTTGCCGCCTATTTTATCGGCAAGATGATTGCCAACCTGCTGATGCGCAAAATGCACCCGGCCAAAGTCCTCGCGGTGTATGGCGTGCTGTGCATCGTGCTGCTGGCCTACACCATTCTGGTGCCGAACATCACCGCGGTGTATGCCGCCGTGGGGGTCAGCGTGTTTCTCGGGCCTTGCTGGCCGACCATCTATGGTCTGACCATTGATGGGCTTGGCGAGGACACCGGTGTCGGCGGCTCGTTGCTGGTGATGAGCATCGTCGGCGGTGGCGTGATGCCGATCTTCCAGGGTCTGCTCAGCGATGCCAATGGCGGCAACATGCAGATTGCCTATAGCGTGCCGCTGCTGTGCTTCGTGGTCATCGTGATGTACGCGGTGCACTGCATGCGTCAGCCGCAACCGGTGCTGGGTGGCTCGGCCACGGCGGTGGTGCAATGAGTAGCGAAACGTTGCGCCTGCCGCTCTACCCACAGCTCTGGGACCAGACCAGCAGGCTGCTGCTCGAATCAGCGAATTTCAGCGTGCGTGCCTGGACCTACCCCAGCGGCGTCAAGGCGCTGTCACTGGAAAACAGCCGCGGCAAACTGGTGATCCTGCCCTGGCAAGGGCAAATGATCTGGTCGGCCGAATTCGACGGCGTTGATTTGACCATGCTCAATATGTTCACCCAGCCGCGGCCCAGTGCCAGCGTGATCGGCACCTACGGCTGCTTCATGTTTCACAGCGGCCTGTTGCGCAACGGTTGCCCGGGGCCCGAGGATGATCACGCGCTGCACGGCGAAATGCCCTGCGCACCGATGGACGATGCCTGGCTGCAAACAGGCGAAGACGAGCACGGCGCTTATCTGCGCCTCGGCGGCACCTGTGAATACGTCCAGGGCTTCGGCGACCATTACCGGGCCAGCCCGAGCGTGACCCTGCGCCCGGCCAGCGGGCTGTTCGAGATCGGCATGCAGGTGGTCAATCTGGCCGGCAAGGCCATGGACCTGATGTACATGGCGCACATGAACTACGCCTACGTCGACGACGCCCTCCTCACCCAGCCGCTGGGCTGCGAGCGCACAAGGGTGCGCGCCAGCGTGCCGGCCCATGTGCGGCCGACGCCGGCCTGGAGCGCCTACATCGCCGAACTCAGCCAGGACCCGACTCGCCTTAAGGTGCTCGACTCGCCTGCGCTGTATGACCCGGAGATCGTCTGCTTCTTCGACGATGTGCGCAGCGACGCCCAGGGACAGGCGCACTTCTTCCTTGATCATCCCGACGGCGCGGCGTTCTACACCCGCTACAGCCCCCGGCAATTTGAACATGCCGCGCGCTGGATCCTGCATAACACCGATCAGCAGGTGGCGGCCTTCGTCTTGCCCGCCACTTGCGAACCGGAGGGCTACCGCGCTGAACTCGCCAAAGGCAACGTGCGCAGCCTCGCGCCCGGTGCCAGCGCCGAGTTCAGCGTGACCACCGGTTACCTGAACACAGCCGAACGCCGGGCGCTGCAACCGTGATGCCTCTAGATTACAAGCTGCGCCCCGCCAGCCTCGATGGCCTCGCGGTAGCTACGCGGGATTTTCTTGTCGCTGACCACGCAATGGAAGTCGCTCAAGGCACCGAAGTGCGCGGTGCGTACGGCGTCGAATTTGGAATGATCAGCCAGCAGCAGACTTTGCCGGGCCTGGCGCATGACCTTCTGCTTGACCTCCACCTCGTGAAAATTGAAGCAGGTGACGCCGCAGTCCAGGCTGACCCCGGCCGCCGAGACAAAGGCCCAGGTCAGGCGCACGCCATCAAGGATGCTGGTTTCGGCATGGCTCTCGAACACCTGATTCTTGCGGTGGAATACACCGCCGCACAGGACGATGCTGCAGTTGGGTTTCTGCTGCAGCTTGAGCAGCACGTTGAGCGAGTTGCACACCGCGGTGAACTCCAGCTCGTCTGGGATGAAGTCGACCACGAAAGGGATCGTCGTGCCACAGTCGAAAAAAACCGTGTCGCCAGGACTGATGAAAGCAGCGGCCAGCTTGCCGATGCGGCGCTTCTCCTCGACATGGCGGGTGTCCTGCTCGCTGACCCGGTAATCCCCCGGCTCAGGATCATCGTGGGCGCGGGTGATGTAGCCGCCCAGCAGCCTTAACTGCCTAGGATGCCGGCTGAGGTCGCGACGCAAGGTCATTTCGGACACCTCGAGCAGCGCCGCCATCTCCCGCAGATGGATGGCTTTCTGATCCTGGAGGGCCTGTTGGATCTGTTTGATGCGGTCGGTTTTCTTGACGTCCACGGGCATCCCGGCAATCCGTTGTTGGTGTCGCTAGAGTAACACCAAGTGTTAATTTTATAACTTACGGGTATCCACCCAAGTGTTTTTAATGATGACAGGAATCCTTTGATGAATTCACTCGAACCCGCTGCACTGGCCCAGGCCATCGATCACACCTTGCTGGCCGCGGATGCCAGCCGAGAGCAGATTGCCACACTTTGCGCCGAAGCCCGGGAACACGGCTTCTACTCGGTGTGCGTGAACTCCAGCCAGGTGCCTTTTGCCGCTCGACAACTGGCCGGGTCTGCCGTGAAGGTCTGCGCGGTGGTGGGCTTTCCGCTGGGCGCCGGGTTGAGTGCCAGCAAGGCGTCGGAAGCAGCCCTGACGATCGCCGCCGGAGCGCAGGAAATCGACATGGTACTGAACATCGGCTGGCTCAAGGACGGCCTGTTCGATGAGGTCCGCGACGATATCGCCGCGGTGTTGCAGGCCTGTGGCAAGGTGCCGCTCAAAGTGATCCTGGAAACCTGCCTGCTCGATGAGGCGCAGAAGATCCGCGCCTGCGAGATCTGCCGCGAGCTGGGCGTGGCATTCGTTAAAACCTCCACAGGCTTCAGCCGCAGTGGCGCAACGCTTGAGGATGTGGCACTGATGCGCCGCGTAGTAGGCCCCGACATCGGCGTCAAGGCGTCTGGCGGCGTGCGCGACGTGGCCACGGCCAGAGCGATGATCGAAGCCGGCGCAACACGCCTGGGCACCAGTTCCGGGATTGCGATCGTGACAGGCGCAGGTACGGGGGCAGGCTATTGAGTCTGCGGGCTTTGAACATCAAAGCCCGCTGCACTTAGCTCAGATCGATCACGCCGGTCATAGCCGTGAAATGGCTTTGCTTGTGCTTAACCTTGTCGAGAACCTGCGCAGGGGTCGACTCACGGAATACCACCATGTGCCCGACGTCCTCACCGCCCTCGGTCACTCGCTCGATATCGTTGATCATCCAAGTGGTCAGCTCTTCGGCAGTAATGCCCAGTTCGGACGCCACTCGCTGGTGAAGGCGCTCGGCGTCGTGTTGATTGAGTTGATCGCTGTTCATGGGGCTGGCTCCTTAAAGGGGTGTTAAGTTCAGTCCCCGTGAGGGCTTCACAGTTCAATCAACAGCACGGACTCGCGGGCAAATGGATAAGCTTCATCAACTGCGGACCACCTTGGGTACAGACCCGGCCCGTGTCCGCATGCTCCGGCTGATCAGGGATCTGTGCCTGCCAGATTGCTGGGTTGGTGCAGGTTTTATCCGTAGCGCATATGGGTTCTGCAGCACAGTCGACCTTATTCGCCACTTCCAGCTGACATTGACTTCATATGGTTTGATGAAGCGCTCCTGGATCCTGCTATCGACAATCTCATAGGGGTCAATATATGCCGATTACCCCCATTGAATTGGTCCGTGAAAACCAAGCGCGCATACATGTACGCAATGACGACCAGCCTTATAGCTCGGCTACAAACGCCATGGAGGCATGGCCTGAGACAGCCGAGGTATTCGGCGCGCTTTCACACGGCCCGGGTCGACTCCGGCCTGCCGTCACTGGCAGAAATCGACCCGAAGCTGCCCATCGCGAAAGGCAGCAATCGGCCAGAAGCAGTCGCGTTCATCAATGTTCGTTAACATACCTATGATTTTCCTGTATCCTAAAATGAAGTTTTTATATGTTTTTTGAGTTAATATATTGATTTTTAAAAATCGTTGGGAAAGACGAGCCAGCCAAATTTAAGTGGTGCCTTCTATTCCTGAATAAAGTGGCATTAGATCAGAAAGTAATGTTGACTGCCTAACCCTATCTCCAACGCCAAATTGTGTAGCAATCGCTTTAGTCGCCTTGACATACGACCCACCACAGAATGGTGAGACAACAATTTCATCGATCAAAGAAGAGCAATCTATTGGGGCTAAATACGATTTATAGGTCTCGGGCTTGTTTATTTTAGCATCTTTGATTTGCAAATAAGCTCTGACTTCTTTTTCATGTGCGTAGGAATGCCTCTTGTAAATGGGGTCAAGTAAACCATTTTGAGCATGGGCGCCCATTACGGCTTTGTAGTCCTCATGTGTAAATTTAGTATAATTTACGTATAGCACTTTTGCTATTTTTCCATCGAACTCGTTACCAAGTGCGTTTGCGAGTTTGCCGACAGTTGTGCGGATTGCTATCGCTTTTCCGGCATCACCATATATCTTCCACATTGCTTCTGATTCTTCATCACCTTGAAACCAGCACGACACTACTCGCGAGTGAAAAAGTCTTTCAGCAAACAATTTGAAGTTATTTAGATCTTGCGATTTGCTGGTATCATGGGAAAAATACATGGAGGGTGGGCAATGATCCTTGACTTGCTTGAGTACGACGGGCGGGGGATACCCCTCATATGGATCACTTTTACTGTAAGCACCCAAGCCAGTCATAAATAGCGCGTTATCATCCAATATATTAATAAGCCTATCCAAAGTCATGTAGCGCCAGATGGTCTCTTCATCCGACAAATCGCCCACTATAGTCGCTGGCATTTTACCTCCTAAAAGTGCAGTTGATTTATCTAATAGATCAAGCTAAGGGGGTTTATGCAAGCCCCCTTCCTACAGTTGCCTGCCACTGATTTCTTATACGAACTCAAGTGGCAGCGATTGACCGATAGCTGCCCGTCAAGAAAGGTAGAAATCGGCCAGAAGCGGACATTTGTCGACGGCCTGTCATCAGGGCAGTCCTATGAACTGATACGTCGCATCCTTCTTCTGATAAGTGACGATTTTGACGCCCACCGATCTAGATACTGCCCTGCTATGGCTAGCCTTTGGCTTCTCTGGCAGTACGAGGTAGCGTTTCACCGGGAGCCCCAGTACGTCGTAGAGACACTCACCGTGAATAACCAACTGGCCAACCCCCGTGTACACGTCCGTCGTTCGGGCAGTTGTTTTAACTTCAAAAAGGTCTACGTTAGAAGCCGTGACAACAGCAAGGTCGATTGCCTGCGCCTTCTGGCTGCTTCCTTGCTTTTGCAGCGCAAGCTCCAATGCCCGAACGACTGCACCGTGCTCAACTGTGCGTTTGCCACCCCCATGCCCTTTTACTCGCCCCTCTCCAGAATACTCGTCAAAATAATCACGAAGTTTCAACAATGCCTCAGCCGGTACAAAAGCCCGATGGGCACCTTCATCAACCTCTATTTCCCCGCCAAATTCCTCGGAATCACGACTGCCCGCCCTATCTGAAAGGGACGTCCTGGTGCGCTCGCTTTTTCCATCTCCATGTAGTTCTTCACCCAGCCGAGTCGCGACCTCCCGAGCTTCCTCAGCGAATGCCCACAAACGGTTGGCAATTTCAGGATCCGTTAATCCGCCAATCAGGATCACTCTTGAAGTCTTTTCGTTATCACTAGCTTCGACAGTGCGGGCTGCGAACTCACGGAATACCTTATCTTTCGGAAGCCCCGCATTGCCCTTCGTCAGCTTGCCTCGATGGGCCACAAAGACGTCCCCGCTGCCGTCTTTGACAAAAGCGCCGGCCATACGTCGATTGTAGGTTCCCGCGGGAAAATTCAATTGGACGACTATCTCGATCCACTTCGTACTTCTGGGATCCGCTGATAGCACATAGTTTAGAAGCCTATCTGGCGCAATGTGCGGTGACCAGGCTCGAACGCCGACCCCTGACCGAGCTTCGAAGTAGACCGTCCCGGTATGATGCCCGGCGGGGTAGGTAATCTCGCGGCTTTCTTTGTGTGGGAGCGTCGAGCGCAGTTGCTTTGCAAGTTGCTTGTTCAATCGCAAGATTTCAGCGACGTCCGTGACCACCTCAAAATCCTCAAGCACTCGTGTTTCCCCAATGTTTTCGCTGAGTAAACAGCCATATTGCCCTAGGCGAGTTTTTGATCCTACAAGAGATCGAGACTGTGGGGGGGCGCTATCGGCCGATTCTGTTGAAAACAGTCCGGCTTTGGTCCCATGGCAAAAAGTACGCGTCTGAGATTGGAATCCTTAACTTTAGCAGAGGCTTCCGGACTCGGATTTACGTAGCAACCCGCAAAGAAGGTGTTTTCCCCCATCACTATCCGAGCAGTTTGGAAAACCGACTTTTTCAACACAATCGGCCAGAAGCTGACGTCACCCAAGCAGCTTCCCCCAACTCGGATGGTCAGCCCGGGTGGCCGCGCTAAAAAATGGATATATTATCTGCCTACTAAATGGAAGCCGGTTCACGCCTATGCTTCTTCAGCAACCACCTGTATGCAAAGAGTACGGCACGATGATAAATGATTCAGATTTGGCCGAAATGATTCCTTCCGTGCTAACAGGTGTAACTGTCGGGATCGGTTCGCAGATTCTGCTTTTTGGCGATATGGCTAGCGTGTTAATTCAGTGCCCATTCGCTTGTGATATCAATAGGGTATGCAAGTGGGGGCATGGTGAAGATGCTGCCACAAGCCCTTTACTTTTCGACTTTCTAAACCTCGATGTAGAAGCTTTTTCAATCGATAGTTTTGGGGTTTTCACCATCACCTTCAGCACGCAAATGATCTTGAAAATCCATCCTGAGAAAAATGGATTGGAGTCTTATGTCGTGAGTACGCGGCGCGATATATTTCCCATCTTGGTGTGGTAGCCAAGAACGCGATGGCTACAAGACGTGAGCCCCGGCCTCCGCTCTGACTCTGGTTGCTGACACCTGTGGATCGACAGTCGTCTTACGCTCACTCCATGGAGACCTCGCTACGCCCTGCTCAGTTTGAGCAGTAGCGTGCAGGTGGGAAACGTCTGAGTTGTTGCGCGTTTGATAGGTCATCGCCGTCCTGGGATCGACGATTTCAGAGGAGATTGAAGTGGACATTGACCGCCTGACAACAAAGCGGCAACTGAACGTGCAAGAGCAAAATGCTCTTGTGGCCCACAGACTCATGATAACCGCCCAAGCTTGGCTGGCCACAGGGTTCCCCCCCCCCGCTTTAAAAAACTATGGCGAGTCAAAAGGCATTAGATGGCCAGAAACCGTCGTGCTCGACCTTGAAGTCGACTTTCCCGGAATGCCACGCCTGTATGGTCTACTGCTCAATCAGGAAGAACAGTTCATTGCGTTCGAAATTGATACTGATAGCACTCATAGCTACGTGGAATCGGTGAGTCAATGGGCGGATGTTTTTACTCCTCAGGACTACACACTCCGCAAGCTTGGCAGTGGCAAGGGCTTCGCAGCGATTGCTCTTCAGGCGAGACGCGAACTTCTTCGCGACTTGTAGGTGCGGATGTCATAGAAGCAGACAGGTGGATACGAAACCGCTTTTGGCCGGCGGCTTCCAGTTACGGCTGTCCGCTTTGGGTTGTGGCGGTCTGATGTGGTGGGGAACACTCGGCCATTTGCGGCCTGTTGCAAAGGTGGGCTACCGATCTATAGCTGCATACTTTCGTTATCAGAATCAGGTCGAAGGCTCACACCGACAAGCTAAAGCTTTTCGTACACCACCTCGAATTCTTCACCCAATTCCTGTTGGATGAATTTCAGTAACTTAACGGCGGCCTCGTCAAATCTTGCGTAATCGTCTGCACTCCAAGGGCGGGATCAGGTGGATAATCCCAGTTCAGCGAGGTGTCATGCCACTGTGAAAGCTCGTTAAGCATTGCCTGGACTTCGTTACTGAGTGGTAGCCTCTCTTCAATAGGCCCTACAGAAAATTTATCCCGGGCGATATTGTTTCCACACCAAAGGCAACCGCCGCCCCATTCGAACATTAAGCGAACTCGATAGCGTTCTGCCCTCATCATTGGGCTCCATTTTTTTTGGGTACATGTTGCGCACAATAGGCTGGCAAAGATATCCACGCTAGGCCAGCAACTGTTACGACAGGCAGCAATGGGTCGATTCTGTTGAAAAAGTCCGTTTGCCCAAAGCACAGACTTCAATCTCAGGCACGAACTTGCCGTGAAAACTGAAGCCGACTTTTTCAACAGACTCGGTCGATAACAGCCAGACATAGAATTCAGCCCCATAATTTTTTTCGACCGACAAGCCTGCGTGCTCTATGACGGCAAGACTGAGACAACGTTTTGTCCTCGGCGCAATGAGCCAAGAGCGCGGTCAGCGGAATGTCTACAGGAAAGCCATCCTCCAGCCATTTAAGCGCCAGTCCTGACCAATATTCGGAATGCGACATCAAAGCTGTGATCACAAGCCGCCGCAACGCTATGTCGGCAGGTAGAGTATATTTTTTGCTAAGGGCTCTTACCGCATCAGGCAAATCGAGTGCAGCTGTTTCGAAAGTTTTCTCAAGCAGCGGCAATAGCCAGACATAGCTGAATTCTTCGTTCATCTTCTCCCCCTAGGCTGCTATCGACGCCAAGGCGTTCATCAAATTGAGGTAACGAAGCGGGTTTCGAGGCCAACGCTGACTGGCGGTAGCGCATTAATCAATACGACGGCATCGTCGCCCAGGTTAAGGTAGATTAATGAGTCACCGGTCTCGAACGTAACCCTGAATCCAGCCAGCCAAGATTCTTGCCCGTTGAAAGAGTCAAGAACTCCCTCAACTGCACAAATTTTTGTGTTCTCGAGGTGGGCTGCTGATAAACCTACAAGTAGGTTTTCCCTCTTCCAGGAGCAGGTTACGTTCGGCTCTATCTTGAAGGACACCGGCGTATCAGAGGGCAACAAGTCTGCGCCTACTCTTTCGCCATCACTCAAGAGATACATCGATAGAGTTTCTCGCTCGCCAAACCGCCATTCTAGAGAACCTATGTCTCCCAGATATTTCTCGTCGTTGAAATAGTATTGGTCGTGCAGCAGCACGCTCAATCGCTTTCCCAAAAGCGAACGGGCGTTTTGCAGGTCTTGGCCAGATCTTGCTGGGGACGAGGAGTGGCGACCAGACATCGAGTACCTCGTATACTTGGGAATAGAGGCAGATACTACACAATCGCCATTACGTCCGCTCTTGGCTGAGAGCTGGCTCTCTGTTGGGAATCATCGCTTGGGATGCCTCTGCCGCCATACGGCATAGGATGCACTCAGGTCAGACTGGAGATCGCGTGCCAATGCATTGCCCTTACTGCAATTCGAATCTTGTCGATGCCGACGATGGTGAGATGCTGTGCTCTTCGTCAGGAGCCTTGCTCAGCGAATCTGTGAGCAAAGTTTTTCGCCTTCGTTACAGCCACTGCCAGACCATTGCCGGGGGCCATGCGGTGCGGCAACCTGCTGATCTTTTTTGCCCTGGCTGTGGCATCCCAATGACGGCAACAGGATGTCGATCATGCGGGCAATCCTTTGAACCGGCGCTTCTGCGACGCCTCATAGAACTCAATCCACATCCCGGATAACCGTCAGTATATCAACCGCGGTTTTCGGCCCATGCTGTCCAGTCAAGCCTTTATCCCGAAACCGTTGCCGTACGGCAGGGGCTGCGGCGGTTAGCTTAGCGGGGTCGCAGAAACTCAGCTCCTGGCCGATTGCTGCTTTTCGCGACAGGCGGCTATCGGCCAAAAGCAGACGTGATGGCGTTTGTATAGTATCTGCCACTCTTCCCACCTGTATAAGATACACGATGTCTAGCCGCTACTCTCCGTCCCCATCAAGGGCTGTACAAGACCTTCAAAACGCACGCTCGCTTTTGGGAAAGCGCCTGAGCGAGCTGCTGCACGACCAGTATTATTTCAACGACGAGAAAGAACTGGGAGACATAGGTTCTCTAGAGTGGCATTTTGGCGAGCGAGAAGTTTTATCAATGTATCTCTTGAATGACGGCGAGAGAGTAGGCGCGGACTGGTTGCCGTCCGATACGCCAACGGCTTTCGAGATAGAGCCGAACGCGACCTGCTCTTGGAAAAGGGAGAACCTGCTCGCAGGTTTATCAGCAACGCACCTTGGGAACACAAAAATTTGCGCAGTCGAGGGAATTCTTGACTCTTTCAGCGGACACGAGCCTTGGTTGGCCGGATTCAGAGTCACGTTCGAGACTGGTGACTTCTTGATTTACCTTAACCAAGGCGACGATGCCGTCGTGTTGATTAATGCCCTACCGCCAGTAAACGTGGGCCTCGAAACGCGCTTCGTTACCTCAATTTGATGAAAGCTTTGGGTCGAAAGGCGTCTTTCGGTAACGACATTGGGACCTCGCTACGCCGCGCGCGGACTGGGTAGCAGCGTGGGGATGGGATTCGCCTGAGTCGTTGCGCGTTTGGCAGGTCATCGCCATTCTGGAAGCGACCATTTTAGGGTAGATTGAAGTGGACATTGACCGTCTGTTAAAAAAGCGCCAACTGAACGTGCAAGAGCAAAATGCTCTTGTGGCCCACAGGCTCATGCTAACCGCCAAAGTTTGGTTGGCCAGAGGTATTCCCCTCGCCTTAAAAAACTATGGCGAGTCAAAAGGCATTATATGGTCAGAGACCGTCGTACTCGACCTTGAAGTCGACTTTCCCGGAATGCCAAGCCTTTATGGTCTTTTGCTCACTCACACAGAGCGGTTCATAGAGTTTGAAATTGAAACCGATAGCTCTCATAGGTACGTGGAATCGGTGATTCAGTGGGAGGATGTTTCTGCTAATCAAGACTACGCGCCCCGCAAGCGTGGCACTGGAAAGGGCTTCGCAGCAATTGCTCTCCAGATGAGACGCGAAATTCTATGCGGCTTGTAGGTGTGAATCGCAGAAGCTGAAATCCCATTGTTGATCTGAAGCCGCTTTGGGCCGACTGCTTCCAGCAACTGGTGTCCGCTTTGGGTCATTAGCAGCCGGTCGCGGCCGACCGCTATCGACCCATAGCGGACCCAGCGGTGATTCTTTCTTCTTTCGTCATGTTTGACTGTGTTTGCTCGCCTTTCGTGACGTGATGAGCGTCTGGCACATAGCGGCCACTTCTGGGATAGCCGCAGCCAGCGTGGACAACACCTGATACATCTCCTGGGCATCTGGAAATGGATATACATCCAGGCTAATGGCAATCCTAAGCTTGCGCG
Organism: Pseudomonas savastanoi; assembly: GCF_020917325.1. Taxonomy (NCBI): domain Bacteria; kingdom Pseudomonadati; phylum Pseudomonadota; class Gammaproteobacteria; order Pseudomonadales; family Pseudomonadaceae; genus Pseudomonas; species Pseudomonas savastanoi. The sequence continues at coordinate 1,959,027 of NZ_CP076652.1, read as the reverse complement.
GATCGTGCTGTTCTCTGAGCCACGTCTCGACCTCACGCGTCATTGCCGCGCCGTTATCGTTTGTTTGCCAAGCCAATAAATTGAACAGTTCGACAACCAGCTCTTCGGGCACCGTTCGAGGTATCTCCGCGAACAGGCGATTGGCTAGGTCAAGCTCGCCAAATACGCTTACCACTTCGTTCACCGCGTCAAACGCCTGGGTGTATTCGGCGGCGTTGCGCTCGATATTAATGATGTCGAGTGCTTGTTTTAACGATGGGTGCATTTGGTCATTCCATGGTGTTGCAGGGGGGTATGCAAATCAGCATTGAACCCAACGCATCGTCGGCGCGTTGAGCCACGGTGCGGCAACATCTCACAGCTTAGAAGCGAGCGTTCACAACGAAAAGAAATATCTTTTCACCTATTGCAAACGTCCGCTTTTGGCCGATTGCAGCCCTTCGCGAGAGGCAGCAATCGTCCCAGGCTGTGTGAAAACACCGCCGAGCAGTTCAAGACCTGCGGTTTAAAACAGTATGAGTCGATAATGGACTTTTCACTACCGCCAGCCTTCGTTCGGTCGTGGTCCTTCGAACAGCAATAGCTGGGCTCATTCATAAAATTTACCAGCCAGCAAAATTGCCGCACAGCGTTGCCATACATTTGATCTACTGGGACTCAGAGGAGAACTGCGTGAGCTGGCAGTCCCCCACGCTGCGGCAGCATCAAGAAAGGTATCAATAGAGCCGTTTTCCCACCCCAGCGCCCCCGGTCCATAGGGAGACGGCGGAGAGATCTCCCGCAGCAAACGCTCCTCGGCAAAATCCATACCTAGAGCTTCAATGAAGCCGATGAATGATTGTTCGTCGTCTACGGTTTTCAGTAGCTCATCAAGATTTATGGACATGGTTGCCTTGGAGGCGCGTGATAGATGATAGCGAATGAGTAAATTCTCACTATGCTGCTATGCCACGCGATGAGGGGCAAGCTTACGCCCTCTTTGGGGCTAGGCTGTGAGAAAGGGCCAGTAATCGTCTAACCTTTTCATCGTCGAGATCGTAGCAGGGGCGGTCATGAAGCGATTCATTGAAGGCGAGGCCCGGGCGCAAGTGACTCTGCTGAGGACGTTGTGAATGCAATCAAATAATCCCAATCAAAATCCGAGCCCAGCCCCTACGCCAACCGCCTCATGGACAAATCCATCAGCCCCATCAGGTCTCTCTGTTCTCTCAGCGAAAGCACCAGCCGCGCGATGGATCGGCTGCTCTCTACCTCGGACAAGGACAGCCCCTTTACATACAGCTGGATATCACCTGACTCGGGGTGGAGAAGCTTCACTGAAAAGGTTTCATCCAGCGCGACGACGCACTCGCACTTTGACGGCAGAAAGGCCGTTTCAAGAACGCGTTGAATATCGGGTTTTGAAAACATGGTGCGTCCTCTGCAAAGGGCTAAATCGTGATGTAAAGAGTAGACGAGTTTTAGGTGAATAGGTTTCCGACCTGCGCAACGGATGCGCACGGCGCGGGGGCTTTTTGTGCGACTGCTCGGGACTGTTTTTCCTGATCAAGGTAACTGCCTGCAACGCATCACGCTGTCTGGTCTAAAGTACCCTCTTCTGAACTCCCCGAGCCTCGACCGACATGAATGAACGCGCACGTGAACTGGCGTCTCGTCTGATTCGCAATTTCAATGAGGCTCCCCTCGCACATGAAGTTCGTGAACCTCTCTATGAAAGCTCGGCAGCCCGCCTGGGCACAGGCACGGCAGCACAAAAGCTCGGGGCCTCGATTGATGTCGTCGCGCCGGGCAAGCGCTCGTGCCCTTATCACTTTCATCATGCGCAGGAAGAGATGTTCGTGATCATCGAGGGCGAAGGCAGTTTGCGTGTCGCAGGCGAGATGCTGCCGATCCGGACGGGTGACATCGTGTTTATCCCGGCGGGCTCCGAATACCCTCATCAGATAATCAACACCTCGCAGGCGCCGCTGAAGTACCTGTCGATCAGCACCCGGGAAACGCCGGAGGTCTGTGAATACCCGGACTCGGGGAAGTATCAGGCGATGGTTTCAGTGCAGGGAACCCGGGTGTTTACCGCCAACCAGCGGACCACTGAAAACCTCGATTACTGGGAAGGCGAGCCCTGATTTCAATTGTTCATAAATTGTATCCGGCAGTTCACGCTTTTTTCACGTTCGCGGGTTTATTGTTAACTCAATTCCCAGCAAGACCTTAAGCCCGCTACCCCCCATCGCGGGCTTTTCTTTGTCTGCGATTTGAGCACATGGCACCCCGCATGCGCCCAGAGACATCAGGAACACGACTGCTTTTACAGGCGTCGGGCAGATAGGGAACATCATGCAGAAAATGGTTTCCAAGCCCTACTTCCCGGAAGAAAACCTCCAACCATGAAATACACCCTGAAAAAACTGGTCCTCACCGTTGCGTGTCTGACGGCGGCTCCGGCCTTCGCTGCATGCCAGATGGCACCCGTCTCCTATGACATGCCTTCACAACGTCTGGATGAGGCGCTGCAACAACTGGCGCATAGATCCGGCTGCCCGGTTACCGTCGACCTGGGCGCTGACAGCAGCAGAAAGGTCAAGAAATTCAAGGGTACGTTCACGCCGGATCAGGCGCTTTGGCTGGTGTTGAAGAAAACCGGGCTGGAGGGCTATGTCGAAAACGACGGGCTCACCGTTGATCGTCGAGGCCAGGATTTCGTAAACCAGCGAGCAACTGAGCTACGCACGGCTATCGATGAGGCTGGCACACGGATGGAGGCCAGAAAGAAGAAGCGCTTCCTTCATCAACTGGACACCATCGAGTCCGGCGCGAAGAAAGTGGTCCTTGAACAGAGCTTCGTCAGTGCCGCAGAGATGGCGAGTTACAAGCGTGACTTCGACGAACTGTCGAGCCAGATCCCGGCCAGCAAGTGAACCTCCGATAATTGCGCTAACATTCGTCGCTTTTGACCAGACGGCCGCACGCGCTGTGGGATATCGATGAGAAAAACTGCCTTATTCATAGTGGCGCTGGCACTGCAACCGCTGGCTTACGGCGCAGGTGATGCAGAGGCCGGAAAAGCAGTCTTTACCCGCCTCTGCTCCGGCTGTCACAAGATCGGCCCTTCTGCACGCAACGCATTTGGCCCGCCCCTCAACGGCATTATTGGCCGTCAGGCAGGGCAACAGGAAGGCTACGTCTATACCGACGCAATGAAAAACTCGGGGCTGGTCTGGACGCGTGAAGAGTTGCGCACGTATATCAAGGACCCAGGCGAAGTCGTGCCTGGCACGCGAATGAAACTGTGGTGGATGGGCAACGATGAGCGAATGGAAGACCTGCTCGAATACCTGGACGCAAACAAATAATACGGACAGGTAGATAAACCGCCCTCGGTGTTTACCGAGGGCAGTAGCTCAGTTACTTGTCCGGGGTGTACGGCGGGTAATCATCCTTGCTGCCCTTGTCAGTGGCTGGAGTCTTGGCGGGCCCGATCGGATCGATTTGCGGGTCCTGGGTTTTCGGTGACTCTTCGTCAAAACCCGGATCATTCTTGTCTTCGTTGCTGCTGCCTGGCTTGGTGCCGGTCATATGCGCCTCCACTGGTTAAATTCAGAACCTGATAGTCAGAAAGCGGATCAACATAGCCGTGCGATATGTCTGACGAACGGGGCCTTGCAGCAAGAGGATATGGCGGCGTTCAGAGGCAAATGGTAGCCTTGCGCCATGCAAGGAGAGAACCATGAAAAGGCTTTCAATCACGCTGGCAGTGGCAGCGCTGCTGGGCGCAGGCACGGTATACGGTGAGATCTTCAAATGCACATCAGCGCAGGGACAGGTGAGCTATGCATCTATCCCCTGTGACAACGCTGCACAGAGCGCGCTGCAGCGCCAGGGCCCGCCGAACATGCGGCGCGAGGGTGAGCCTCTCGATTATGTTCACCAGACCAATCTCAAGGCCACTGAATACCTGAAGATCAGCGGCCGCACCCACGTGACGGTTTACGAGACGGAACGCTACAAGGCGTATCAACGAAACCGCCCGCCACCGCCGAACATCCCTTCGCAGTGCCAGAGCCCGCGTTACGACAGCCAGTGCTTTGATCCGTCGGGTGGCATGTCTTCAAAAAAACAAGCGGCTCGCCAGGACGCCGCTCGATAACCTATGGCGCGGTTTTCACATCGGCACGCACTTCGCTGATCTGTATCTCCGGGATCAGGTCGGTGTAGTTGGTGATGTCGGCATTGATCTGCTTTGAATGCGGCCCCATGCCGGCTTCAAAGTCTTCTATGGAATCGCAATAGATGTGGCACATGCCGATATACCGAGGCTCCGAGCCCGGCGTTGCTCCGCCTATGCCTCTGTCGACGCTGTAGCCCTTGCAGTAACTGCCCATCAGCTCTTGCACCAGCGGCAAGTGTTTGTCGCGATAGTAATCGTGGTCGAAACGGGCACCCTCTTCATACGCATACAGCACACTGACTTTAATCATCTTGATAGGCTCCTGAGTGAAGGATCAATACATTCGTCTGAACACTCTAGCGATTATTGCGGCCGGGTGCTGACATCAATGACGTGCTCCCTCACAATCACGCCGTCTTGCCCCCTGCCCTGAAAAGCAGCCTGGCTATCGAACCATTTTGAGGAACCCCGCATGAATACGCTTGAGTGGAACGAGGCCGCGCTGGCGAAATACCTCGCGACCCATCCGACCCTGAAGGACGAAATCAGCGCGTTGAGCCCGAAAGAGCAAAAGCAGCAATTACAGTGGGCTTTTGAAGACGAGGCCGAGAGCCAGGGCATCGAGACCTGGGAACTGGCGCTGGAACTGATTGCCGAGTCGCCCGAACAGTTGCAGAGCATGCGCCTTGAAGCACACCGCCAGGTAGCCGAAGCGCTGGGCATGGACTGGGAAGAATATTGCGGCTTCAACGATATCCAGCCGTGACCCGAGCCGCCGTTGAGGGTAAATCGGCCATTGATTGGCGATCTACCGAGTGACTCATCAGTCAGCGCTTTACCTGTTCCTTATGGGTGAGTAACGTCTGCTCACTTCAATAAAGGAATCACGTCATGAGTGATCTGGTCTCGTACCATCTGGACGACGGTGTCGCCACGCTGACCCTGAACAACGGCAAGGTCAATGCCATTTCCCCGGACGTAATCATCGCGTTCAATGCTGCGCTGGATCAGGCCGAACAGGACCGGGCAATAGTGATCGTCACCGGACAGCCCGGGATTCTCTCGGGTGGCTACGATCTCAAGGTGATGACCTCGAGCGCCGAAGCGGCGATCAATCTGGTTGCTCAGGGCTCCACCCTGGCGCGCAGAATGCTGTCGCACCCCTTCCCGATCATTGTCGCCTGCCCCGGCCACGCCGTTGCCAAGGGTGCCTTTTTGCTGCTGTCCGCCGATTATCGAATCGGTGTCGCAGGGCCATTCAGTATCGGATTGAACGAAGTACAGATCGGCATGCCCATGCACCACGCCGGCATCGAACTGGCGCGTGACCGGTTGCGTAAATCAGCCTTCAATCGCTCGGTGATCAACGCCGAAATGTTCGACCCTGAAGGAGCGATGGCCGCCGGCTTCCTGGACAAGGTGGTCAGCGTCGATGAACTGCAAGGCACCGCACTTGCGGTCGCCGCACAGTTGAAGAAGATCAACATGAGCGCGCACAAGAAGACCAAACTCAAGGTCAGAAAAGCCTTGCTCGATACACTGGATGCAGCTATCGAGCAGGATCGGCAACACATGCTGTGATACCCAATCGAAGCCCGCCCGCGCGGGCTTTTGTTTACCGGCGAACTCATACGCATTTGATCAATCTGATCAGCTACCGCGCATGTTTTTTTGCGCCACTGACATATTGAAGAAGCGATAGCGCCATGGGTCGAGTTGTTGCAGCAGCGGTGTACAGCAAAGGCAAAAAAGTCCGCGATATAACCCTTGATGAGGGTGCCGCCTGGGCCGCCAAACCCGATCATTTCGTCTGGATCGGCCTGGAGCAGCCCAGTAATGAGGAACTGACCAGCCTGAAAGAACAGTTCAACCTGCATGAACTGGCCCTTGAAGATGCCATGGAGGTTCACAGCCGTCCAAAGCTGGAAACCTTTGGCGATGCGCTGTTTATCGTGACCTACGCGCCGGTACGCGAAAACGGCAAGCTGCTGTTCATCGAAACCCATATCTTCGCGGGCAAGGGCTACATCATCACCTCACGCAACGGCCACTCCAAGTCCTACGGGCTGGTGCGTCAGCGCTGCGAAGCACGACCACTGCTGCTGGAACACGGCGAAGACTTCGTGCTGTACGCCCTTCTGGACTTCGTGACCGAGAACTATCAACCGGTGACCGAAGCCATCCATACCGAACTTGAGCTGTTGGAGCAAAGTGTCATCGGCGGCTCATTGCGCGAGTCCGACATCCAGCACATTCATGCACTGCGCCGTGATCTTTTACGCATGCGCCGTTACGTAGCGCCGATGGTGGAAGTGGGTGAAGAACTGCAAAGACTCAGTTTCCCTTTCATCGACAAGAACATGCGCCCCTACTTTCGCGACGTGGAAATTCACGTCAAGCGGCAGATGGAAGACCTGGGCAACCTGTGTGACATCGCCAGCCAGACAATCGAAATCGGCCTGTTGCTGGAGTCCTCGCGGCAAAGCATCGTGCAGCGCAAGTTCGCTGGCTGGGCAGCGATTCTGGCCTTTCCAACCGCAATTGCCGGCATCTATGGCATGAACTTCGAGAACATGCCGGAGCTCAAGTGGGAATACGGCTACTTCATCGTGCTGGGCGTCATTCTGGGCGGGTGTACGGCGCTGTTCGCCAGCTTCAAGCGCTCTGGCTGGCTATAGCACCGCCACCGCATTCCCGTTCAGACGGCCATGCGCCGGGTCAGACGGACTGTTTTTCCGGCTTGTGCGCCACAAAGCGCATCATCCATTCTGCCACCGTCGCCCCGTGATGCTCGTGATCCAGGCTGGCAACACCTTGCCGGTAAACCTGCTCGCCCAGCGCTTCCTGACGAAGATCAAGCAAGGTCCGGGAAAACTCGTGAATGAACTCGGGATGGCCTTGGAAACACAGCACCTGATCATTGATATGGTAGGCCGCAAATGGACAGAACTCGCTGGACGCAATCACCGTTGCGTTCTCGGGCAGCGCGGTCACCTGATCCTGATGGCTGATCAGCAACGTGAGCTTGTCCATTGCTGGCGTCATCCACGGTCTGGCGGGTGCCAATTGATAGTGATGAATACCGACGCCCCAACCCTGTACGGCACGCTCGGTCCTGCCGCCCAGCAGCAAGGCCAGCAACTGGTGACCGAAGCAGATACCAAGCAGTTTTTCGCCGCGCTGATACAGCTCCAGCAGATAGACCTTCAAGGTCTGAATCCACGGGTCGGTGCCAAATGAGTCTGCCTTGCTGCCGGTCACCAGATAAGCATCGAACTGCTCGTCTGCAGGTGGATAGTCCCCTTGCACCACGTTGTAAACGGTCAATTCTGCAGCAATCGGCTGGCGAGCGAAGAGCAATTCGAACATCCGCCCGTACCCCTGATATTGCTCGACCAGTTCCGGTCGCAGGTTGTCGGTTTCCAGAATACAGATGCGTAAAGACATAAAAGAGGCCCTGAAGCAATGATGAGGCAATAGCGCACGGGCAGAGCCTGCCTTGAAGGCTTCGGCAAATCAAGCAGCACCCCGCGCCTTGTCGGAGGTTTAATGGGCGTAGGAAAAGTCTGGCCCAGACGAACGGTGCAAAGCTGACCGATGTGAATGAAGCGTCTAGCAAAGGCCTGTGCCTCTGGCGAGCAGTTGATTGATAACGTTAAGTTGGATAAGTACACGTTTAAATTCCCAACCGTTCTAAGGCGTGGGGCACCTCGGCTCTATTGTTAAATCTGTAACAGGAAGCGCGCAAAATCCTTTCAGCGCACGGGCCAGCGGTCAAATGACCGGGCCCACCTGTTCAACGCGCAACCTTGCCAGCAGTCGACTCTCTACGTTGCAGAATCGACCTGCTTCTGTCGCACAGGAATAACAACAAAAGGCGGTCAGCCATGTTCAAGTTCAAGCACTCCAAAGTACGTCAGGCGGGATTAATCCTCTTTACCACTGCGCTGTTATTGATCGTGCCTAACCTGAACAGGTTGTTCGGCTGATCTGACACGCTTTCGGTCAGTGTGTAACTGTGCCACTCTTTCCACTCGACTGAAGGAGACGCGCCTATGCGCCAATGGATTGCTGTTTTTGCACTTTTCAGCAGCTTCGCAGCCCACGCGGGCATGGTAGATCAGGCTGCAGCGGTGGCTGCGCTCAAGGAAGGCAAACTGGCGATGGATGTACGCAGCCAGACCGACTATGACGCTGGCACAGTATTGAATGCAGTACGGGTCGATGACCGGCGGCTGGTCAATCAGATGAAGCAGGTGCTCAACGACCGCAATGCGGTGTTCGTCATTTTCAGCAGCACCGACAGCAAAGCCGACAAGGCTCAGGAAAAGCTCAGGGCGGCGGGCTATTTCAGCGTCATCAATGGCGGTAATTACGAAGAGCTGCACAACGCGCTCTACAGCACCACCGACGACCCCGCTGAATAAGCAATGGCCGGAGATTCAATTCCGGCCATTTCAGCGACGCGCAGATCAGTGCTTACGCGCTACTGATGCTGCGCCTGGACCTGCACTCGGGTTTTCACTTTTGGCGTACCGGTCATGGGTGAAACCACGACCTTGGCGTGCATCTGTTCAGACCCGCCACCCCGGCGCATGCCGCGCACCGGACAAGCATCCAGATAGTCCAGCCCTACCGCCAGCTTCAAATGACGTTCGGGAATGGCCAGCTGGTTAGTGACATCGAAGCTGTACCAGGCGTCGTCTATCCACGCTTCGGCCCAGGCGTGACTGGACAAATGTTCGCTGTCTTCGCTGCACAGATAACCGGACACATAACGCGCCGGAACCCCAAGACTGCGGGCGCAGGCCAGAAAGGCGTGGGTATGGTCCTGACAGACTCCCGAGCGTCCGGCGAAGGCTTGAGCGGCACTGGTGTCGACTTCGGTCGCCCCCTGCGTGTAGGTCATGTGCTGGTTGAGCGCCTGCATCAAGTCGATCAATGCGCTGCGGTCAGCGCGCTTGCGACACTCCCTGGCCGCGAAACTGCGAATCGCTTCGTCAGGCTCGGTCAGCCGGGTAACGCGCAAAAACGGCAACGCCGACTGGCTTTCGTGCTCGGCTTCGCGGGTTTCGTCGATTTCCACCTGCCCGCGAGCGCCGATGATGATCGCCTCGTGCGGCTCTTCCAGGCTCAGGACATGCAGGATATTGCCGAAAGGATCAATCTGCGCGCGCACCGGGCGCGGCAACGTCAATTGCCAGCTGAGCACCTGCTGGCGCTCACTGTCGTGAGGCGTCAGGCGCAGATACTGGATACTTGAACGCACCTGATCATCGTAGTGATAGGTGGTCTCATGGCTTATGGAAAGTCTCATGCAGCCTCCAGGTACGAAGTGTGGATGGCATCACCCAGTTGGGCCAGCATTGGAATGAATTCGTTCAACCACTCATGCAGGCCCTCGTCCAGAATCTCGTCGATACTGGTGTAGCGCAATCTTGCGTCCATCTCGGCGGCCATGCGCTGCGCAGGTCGGCCATTGACGCCGGGCAGACTGGCCAGAATGACGTCCATCTCTTCCAGACAGGCGCGCAACGAGCGAGGAATGTCGGCACGCAGCAGCAACAGTTCGGCAACCTGACGCGCACCTGGCGCATCCCGATAGACTTCAGTGTAAGCCTCGAACGAGGACAGTGCGCGCAACAAGGCGCTCCACTGGTAGTACCCGGCAGCCGAGTTGTCCGCCGCGGCATTGGCCTGTGGCCCGCGCAGTTCGAGCATCTCATAGCGGGCATCGAGCATGCGCATGGTGTTGTCAGCGCGCTCGATGAACGTGCCAAGACGAATGAAACGGAACGCATCGTTACGCATGATGGTGCCGTAGGTCGCACCACGGAACAGGTGCGAACGCTCCTTGACCCACTCGCAAAAGCGACTCATGCCGTAACGGGTCAGGCCCTGTTGAGCAATGCCGCGAATTTCCAGCCAGGTGGAGTTGATGTTCTCCCACATGTCGGCAGTGATACGCCCGCGCACGGCATGCGCGCTGGCCCTTGCGGCACCCAGGCAGCTATAGATGCTGGCCGGGTTGGTCGCGTCCAGCGCAAAGAAATGCAGCATGCGCTCGGCATGCAGTTCACCATGACGCTCGATGTAGGTTTCCAGCGTTCCGGTAATCAGCAACGGCATGGCTATTTCATCCAGCCCGTCGCCCCGCCCGTCCTGCGGCATCAACGACAGTGAATAGCTCACGTCCAGCATTCGGGCGAGGTTCTCCGCTCGCTCCAGGTAACGCGACATCCAGAAAAGATCAGAGGCAGTTCTACTTAACATTGGCAGGCATCCTTAATCCTCGACCACCCAGGTGTCTTTGGTTCCGCCACCCTGTGACGAATTGACCACCAGTGAGCCTTCACGCAAGGCCACTCGGGTAAGCCCGCCAGGTACGACGCGGGTTTCGCGACCGGACAGAACAAAGGGGCGCAGATCGATATGTCGCGGGGCTATGCCATTTTCGACAAAGGTCGGACAGGTCGACAGGCACAAGGTGGGTTGGGCGATGTACGCGTGTGGCTTGGCCTTGAGACGCGCCCGGAAGGCTTCGATCTCGGCGGCGGTCGCTGCAGGGCCGACCAGCATGCCGTAGCCCCCGGAGCCTTGGGTTTCCTTGACAACCAGGTCGCCCAGGTTGGCCAGCACATGTGACAGCTCTTCCGGCTTACGGCACTGCCAGGTCGGCACGTTCTTGAGAATCGGCTCTTCGTCCAGATAGAAGCGAATCATGTCGGTGACATACGGATAAACCGACTTGTCATCGGCAACGCCGGTACCAATGGCATTGGCCAGAACCACATTGCCGGAGCGATACGCTGCCAGAAGCCCGGGAACGCCCAGCATGGAATCAGGGTTGAACGCCAGCGGATCAAGGAATGCATCGTCAAGCCGACGGTAGATAACATCGACAGCCTTGGGACCGTCGGTGGTACGCATGAACACGCGGTCGTCGCGAACAAACAGATCGGCACCTTCAACCAGCTCGACCCCCATCTCGCGAGCCAGAAACGCATGCTCGAAAAAGGCGCTGTTGAAACGCCCGGGCGTCAGCACCACAACACTCGGGTTGTCCAGATGGCTGGAACTCTTGAGCGTGTCGAGCAACAGGTTCGGATAGTGATCGATCGGTGCAATGCGCTGGGCCGAGAACAGCTCCGGGAACAAACGCATCATCATCTTGCGGTCTTCGAGCATGTAGCTCACGCCGCTCGGGGTTCGCAGGTTGTCCTCCAGCACGTAATACGTGCCATCACCGTCGCGCACCAGATCGACGCCGGAAATGTGCGAATACAAATCGCGGTGCAGGTTCAGGCCCTGCATCGCCAACTGATATTGCTCGTTGGCCAGCACCTGTTCGGCAGGAATGATTCCGGCCTTGATAATCCGCTGGTCGTGATAAAGATCCGCCAGAAACATGTTCAGCGCCTTGACGCGCTGAATACAGCCACGCTCGACAACACGCCATTCGCTGGCGGGAATGCTGCGCGGGATGGTGTCGAAAGGAATAAGCCGCTCGGTGCCCTGCTCATCGCCATAGAGCGTGAACGTGATACCGGCGCGATGAAACAGCAGATCGGCTTCGCGCCTGCGTTGAGCCAAAAGCTCGGGAGGCGTATCACCCAGCCAGCGGGCAAACTCCCGATAGTGCGGACGGACTACGCCGCCCGCATCGTACATCTCGTCATAAAAGGTGCGGATCATGCCGTACTCCTTGTCACCATGGACACCAAGACCATCGCAAAGCCCGTGCCACCGGCATAAACGCTTTAATTTCAAAAGGTTAGGTAAACACTCGACGTTCTACGCACCATTCCTGTGCACTAAACGCCCAAGCCGATTATTTCGCGCCTCATTCGGAAGCGTCATTCAACCGTGAAATCTATGATCAGCATAGTCAGAGTTGATTTCCGCCAACAACATTAGTTCGCCACACTCCACAGCAACCGAGCAAACAGGGCACCAAACGCCGTTTTTGCGCTAACCGTTATTTTGTCCAGCAGGCGAAGAACGCATGCGGATTTTAAACAGACTTCCCTTTGAGCCACTCGTTTGAGTGGCTTTTTTTTGACCACTGTTTATGAACGCGAACCGAAAACAGAACCGGCCGATCCAGAACGTATCCCGAATCAGCCGGTAATGTGTTGCCTGACAATCAAAAGCCATCAAGCATGCAGTCTTCTGATCTCCTGAGTGACGCCCCAACCTTCGACCTCACCGCCCATGGGTGAAATCACCATCTGAAAGTCCTGCTCGAAATCACCGATACCGTCATAAGTGGCATACATCACTTTGCTCAATTGCAAGTGCCAGTTACCGTCATCACGTACGTTTACCTGAGTATTGAGGGATTCACCGCGAAATTGCTCTGCGGCCTGCCGTGCCCGCTCCTCGTCCGGGAAGATGGCGTAAAACTCGATGGGATAGATTCGCGCGAAATCAAAACCGCCTTCTTTCATGCGGCGCAGTACGTTACTGCTGATGTCCTCTTGATAGGCTGTGCTCATGAAACGTCCTCCTATGCAACGATAGATAGAGTTTCAACTCTTCCAGAGCGACCGCCGAATCATCGGGGGCCGCCGCACGACAGATAATCCGGCGTGGGGAATCAAGCATGTAGCTGACCAGACCAGGCTTGGCACAGGTCGGTATCGAGATGTCAGAGGCCGTTTGAACAGCCTCGTCTGCAGAGTAGACCCATCGTGGGTCGAATGCCAAGTGGTTGCCACGAAAAGCTTTTTGAATCACCGCAGGTCAGGCAACTTCTGTAATGGAAATGATCCGCACACTGTTATGGTCTTTGAGCGTTTTCACCGTAGGCTCGTCGGTGCGCCCGTCAAGATCATTGAGATCCAGCTCATCGGTGACTGGATACAGGTCCTTGCGCAGGAGACGTGCAACTTGCTCGTCACTGGGATGCTGTTCAAAATCGGCCTCGAGGTGCTGCTGCATGCCGTCCTTGTCCAGATACGAAATGACCCACTTTTTCATCAATGCCTCCAGAACGAAGCCAGGCACTCTGGCTTATGTGATAAGGACCTTTTGGCCCACGCATTCGTTCCAACGAATTAAGCCGGAAAGCCCGCGATGACGGGCAAGACAAAAGGCCCTCGCAATGGATGCCGAGGGCCTTTTGTGTGCTGCTGATCCGACTTGCCGGTTACCCGGACAAGTCAGTCATGGTCAGTTACGGTTCTTGCTGGCCTCGACACCGGCCGTGTTGTCCAGAAGGCTCTTGGTGGCGGTCTGCAGGAAGCTTTCCAGCTTGCGCTTGAGCTCCTGAGTGTCAGGTGCATCAGGCACTTCTTCGGCAGACGGCTTGGCACCGAGCGTGTAGGTCAACAGCTTGGCCGGCATTTCTGTCGGCTCGATCAGAATGCGGTTGCCGCTGATGATCGCGACCACCTGCTCACTGCCCGACGGCTTGATCACGCCAAAACCCTTGTCGCCTTCCGGCAGGTTCAGCAGATCGCGGCCCCAGCACTGGTTGCGGTTCAGACCACCCAGACGGCCCATGATGGTTGGCACGACGTCAACCTGCGTGCCGACAATGCTGCTGCGCTGGCCGAATTTCTCTTGTACACCAGGCCCGATCAGTAGCAATGGCACGTTGAAACGCCCCAGGTCCATTTCAGTCAACTGCTTGTCATTGCCGAAACCGTGGTCGCCCAGCACCACGAACAGGGTGTTCTTGTAGTAAGGCTCTTTTTTGGCCTTCTCAAAGAACTGTCCCAGCGCCCAGTCGGCATAACGCATGGCAGTCAAATGCTCATCCAGCGAGCCGTGTCCGGTCACACGCTCGACCGGCAGCGGGTCCGGCAACGCGTACGGCGTGTGGTTGGACAGGGTCTGTAGCAGCGCATAGAACGGCTTGCCGTCCTGACGGGCTTTGAGCTCCTGGGCGCCACGGTCGAACATGTCCTGGTCGGAAACGCCCCAGGTCGGATCGGAGAACACCGGATTGACGAAGTCCTCGCGACCGACAAAATTGGTCATGCCCTGGTTGCTGAAGAAACCCGACTGGTTGTCCCAGGCGAAGTTGCCGTTATAGACATAGACGTCATCGTAGTTGCGACCCGCGCTCAGCAATTGCGGAAGGCCCGACAGCTTATGGCTGCCCTCTGGCGTCTGCATCAGGTACTCAAAGCCCGGCAGGTTCGGGAAGCACGCCATGGTGGCGAACATGCCCTGATGGGTGTGGGTACCGTTGGAGAAAAAGTGATCGAACAGCAGGCCTTCCTTGGACAGCTTGTCAAAGTACGGCGTGATGTTGGCATCGTTGCCCAGCGCCCCTACCGAGTGACCGGCGAAGCTTTCCATCAGGATCACGACCACGTTGCGGATCGGCAAGGTGTTCTCTGCCGGTGGCGTGAAGTCACGACGCACAGCCGCAATATCCGGTTCGACCAGCTTGTCATGCGAGGTCAGCAGCATGTCGCGCACAGTCTGTTGCGCCTCGGCCTGTGGCAGCGTGGCTTTCCAGATGTTGTCGCGATCTTCGGACATACGGCTCTTGGCCGCCGTAATCAGGGTCAGTGTGCCGTTCAGGCCCAGCTGATTGGCGAAGTTGGAATCGGTGGTGTAAGCGTCACCCCAACGCAGCGGCGGGCCCTGGCGCAGGGTGCCACGGATGCACACCACCATAACCAGTAATACCAGCACGAAAACGCCAATGCGCATGTACCACGGCGCAACTGTGCTGACCGTCTGGGTGCCCTTAGTCGTTACGAGGCGTGGCCGCGTCAGGCGGTCGATGCCCTTGAACACCAGGCTCAACAGCCAGGTCACGATTGCCCAGGCGAGCAGGTAGCGAACCACCGGAAAACCGTACCAGAGCATGCTCAGGACAGTCTTTGGGTCTTCCTTGACGTATTGAAACACCAGGCCGTTCAGGCGCTGGTGAAACTCGCGGTAGAAGTCCATTTCCATCAAGCCGAAGAACAGCGTGATGCTGCCGACCAGGGTCAGCCAGAACCGGAAGAACCCGCGTGCCGCCATGGCCCGGGCGCTGAACAGCGACAGCACCAACGGAATGAGCAGATACATGGTCAGGCGCAGGTCGAAACGCGTGCCGTTGAAGAGTGCTTCAAGGAATGTCGAGGCTGGCGTGTCGCCAATCATCTCGCGGTTGTAGACCAGCAGACCGATACGCAGCAGCGTGTACATCACCATCAAAGCGAAACCGCTGAGCAGGATGTAAGCCAGATGCGATTTGACAGTCGGGTTTAGCAGGCGGGCTTGCCGATGAATCTGGGCGTCCGTTTTAGCCATGGTTGTCAGGATCCGGTGGATTCAGGGGTAGGTTCAGGGTGCAGCACCGCCCTCCCCGAGGGCGGGCGGCGTACGACAGGGCGCAGATATTACTTGATTGCAGGTCGCCAGGGGCCGGGGCGGCCCATGAATACGCGTGCCTGTTCAGCTTCGCGCGCAATTCTGGGACAAAAAGTGTGAAATTTCTGTCGCCAGTTGCGCGCTTGAACGCCTCTCAGGCGGCGTTCAGGGCAACCCGGCCGGTGAACGTCAGATCGATTGATCAGTCGTTGCTGGCCTTGCCCACGGCCTGCAGAACGTACTGCGGCAAGGCGAACGCACCAATGTGGACTTCTGGGTTGTAATAACGCGTAACAATACCGCTGCCCGAGAAACGCTGACGCAGGGTTTCCAGCGGCAGTTTGCGATAGCTCTTGTCGGTCGAGCCCCAGGCAAAGGTCATTGCACCGCCGATGTAGGTCGGGATGGCTGCGTGATAGAAATGCCAGTCGGCAAACAGACCGTTCATACGCCCGGCCGTAGTCTGCACACCGCTCAACTGCATGAAAGGCGTACCGTTCTGGGTAACCAGAATGCCGCCTTCGTTCAGGCAGCGATGGCAGGCCTGATAAAAGTTCTCCGAAAACAGCACTTCACCCGGACCGATAGGATCAGTGGAGTCAGAGATGATCACGTCGAACTTCTCTTCGGTGGTCGCGACAAAGCGCATGCCGTCGTCGATGACCAGGTTCAAGCGCGAATCGTCAAAAGCGCCACTGGAGTGATTGGGCAGGAACTCCTTGCACATCTCGACCACCGTGGCGTCGATCTCGACCATGGTGATATGTTCCACCGTCAGGTGCTTGGCCACTTCACGCAGCATGCCGCCATCGCCGCCGCCGATGATCAGTACACGCTTGGCTGCGCCGTGAGCCAGAATCGGCACGTGAGTGAGCATTTCGTGATAGATGAACTCATCCGCCTCGGTGGTCTGGATGACGCCGTCCAGAGCCATGACGCGGCCCATGCGCGGATTCTGGAAGATCACTAGATGCTGGTGCTCGGTACGCACTTCGTGAAGCATTTTTTCCATACGAAAGCGCTGGCCGTAGCCTTCGTATAACGTTTCCTGATAATCGCTCATGGGTAAGCTCCCGCTGGGTACTGATGACAGGACGGCCGACCGCCCACAACAAAGGCGCGCATTCTACGTCGAGGAACATGACAGGTCGAACCTCTGTGCAGCGTCTTGCTTGCAAATGCCTTGGCCCATGAACGAAAAACGCCTGATTACCCAAGGTAATCAAGCGTTCGCTACCAACCTGCCGGCGTGTCAGATTCGCACGTTGCCGCGCGGTCCGAGGATTGCCCAGATGATCAGGCCCACAACAGGCAACAGCACGATCAACAATACCCAGAGAATTTTCTTGCCGGTCTCGGCGCCGCTTTTCAAGACATTGATGATGGCCCAGATATCGAGCGCCAGAATGATCAAGCCGACCAGGCCGTTGAAGCTAGAACCCATGGTGTTGCCCCTAATTGAATGCTTACCTTCCTAGGATAGTTGCGCCGTTCGGGGGTTCCGTTGAACCAACCTTATATTCTCGGGCTCCCAACCGGGGTCGACTTTGCTTTTCATTCATTATCGCGTTCAACCCTTATACAGGTAGCCTTCTTCATGCCAACGCCCGCACAACCCCGAACGCCCTGGGCGACATGGTTCAACCATCTTCAGGGCAGCCCGCTGGTGAGCCTGGGTTTCGCCCTTGCTCTGCTGATCGTCGTCGGCCTCGGCGGCATCAGTCTTTACAATGCCTTCTATGGCACCAGCCAGGTCAACTTCAATCATGCATTGCTGGGCGGCACGGCCGGTTTCCTGGCGACGGCGCTGGGTGCAGTCATGGCGGTCGCCCTGCGCAACGTTTCGCAACGCGCTCAGGACATCATGCTCGGTTTTGCCGCTGGCATGATGCTGGCTGCCAGCTCGTTCTCGCTGATACTGCCAGGGCTGGAGGCCGCCAGGGGCATAACCGACAGCGGCCCCTGGGCAGCTGCGACGGTAGTGACCGGCCTGGGTCTGGGTGTGCTGTTGATGCTTGGGCTGGACAAGTTCACCCCGCACGAGCATGAAAGCGTGGGCCGTCAGGGCCCTCATTCAGAGCGAATCAGTCGGGTCTGGCTGTTCGTGCTGGCGATCACCCTGCATAACCTGCCTGAGGGCATGGCGATTGGCGTCAGTTTCGCCAGCGGCGACATGAATGTCGGTCTGCCATTGACCACCGCCATCGCCATTCAGGACATTCCTGAAGGCCTGGCCATTGCGCTGGCCCTGCGCGCAACCGGCCTGTCGGCCTTCAAGGCAATGCTGGTGGCCATCGGTTCCGGACTCATGGAGCCGCTGGGCGCGCTGGTGGGCCTGGGTATTTCCAGCGGGTTTGCCATCGCCTACCCGCTGAGCATGGGGCTGGCGGCAGGTGCGATGATCTTCGTGGTGTCCCATGAAGTCATCCCGGAAACCCACCGCAACGGCCATCAGACCTCGGCAACGCTCGGTCTGATGGGCGGCTTCGCGGTAATGATGTTTCTCGATACGGCGCTGGGTTAACCGCGCAATGCCTTTAGCGCGGGTGCGGCATGGATGCCGGCCAACGCTGCCAGTTCAAGCACCCGCTCCTCGTCACGGCCATACACCAGCACCGCTTGCAGTTCGTCATCCAGCGGCTGGCTGAAGTTCATCAGCACATAGCCGCCCATGTCCTTGTTCATGCTGCTCAATTGAATCTGAATCCGGTTGAGCGCTACCAGTGGTTCGACCTTGGCCAGTTGTTTCGGCTTGATATTGAACGTGACGTCCTTGCCGAATGACTGCACGATCTGCTCGAACAGGCCCACATAGCTGTCGGCCTGGAACAGCACGGTTTCCGGCAGACTGCCCACCACCACCCATTCGCCCAGCGGAATCGGAAAGGTGTCGTCGTAGTTGATATCAGGGTTGGCGGCCAGAAACGCCTGCGGGTCGGCATACGCCTGCGCGGCTTCATCGGCAATACGCACGATTTCATCATCGCCCATGCAGCCGGAGCTGACTTTGCTGATTAATTCGACCAGTGAGTCTTTCATGGGAGCGATCCTGATAGCGGGCAAAAAAAGAGGCGCGAAGGATAACGGTAAATCCATCGCGCCTCTATGTGTTCATGCCCTGAAAGCACTCGGCATCAGGACCGGGCCGGCTGTACGCCCAGTTTGATCAGTTGATCAATGGTGACGGTCGCGCCCATTGCCTGAGCGGCGCCCAGTGCAGTGATGCCCTTGGCATCAGTGGCATGCGGGTCCGCGCCCTGACTGATCAGGTAATCGACTATCTCGTTGCGATTGAACATCGCCGCCATCATCAATGCGGTACGGCCATCGGCAGAAGCACCGTCTATATCGGCACCCGCCTCGACCAGCAACCTGACCACCGCCAGATCACCCTTGAACGCTGCGCCAGCGATGGGGCTCTGGCCATTATCGTTACGAATTTCAGGGTCAGCCTTGTGGTTCAGCAGCACACGGACCGCATCCGCATGGCAGTGGTAGCTGGCCAGCATCAGCAGCGTATCGCCCTTGTGGTTGCGCAGGTCTGCGGGCAGGCCTTTTTCAAGCAGACGCTCCAGCATGACTGCATTTCCCTGGCGAGCCACATCGAATACCTGCTCGGCGAACTCGGCGGCTTCGTCTTCAGTCATGGTTTTCGAAGCGCTGATATCTGTATCGGTCATTAACTACTCCTTTGCGCACGGTACTCCGGGCATGCGTTGACCCGGCGTCGATACACACACTGACCTCAAGTCTCGCCAGCTGTTCGATCAGCATCGATGCAGATGCGCAATGCTTGCTCCTGATCACCGCAATCCATGCAATCCCTCTTCTGCCCGATACCCATCGTGCAGGAAACGGCAAAATGCAGGGCGCACGAAGGGTGTTCATGCAAAATGCACGAAGCCTTAAAATAGAGAATATTTCAAGTCGTTGATTTTAAAGGATTTAATTCAAGTGCAAAGACTGGCACAGACACTGCAATAGTACTTCCAAGCTTATTATCCCATGAGCAATGGAGCCGCCTGACATGACCTTTATTCAAGAAAAATTCGCTTCCGTATTCTCCGACTACACCGTTACCACCCAGCCACGTCCTGATGGTGGTGTCCTGTTGTCACTGCGTACTCACGATGGCAAGCAGATCCGTCGCTCCGTGTCTTATGCTCAGTTGCACACTCCGGTTCAACTGGAATGGGTAATCAGCGCTATCCGCCGCGACCTGGCTGCACAAGCCAGCGAGTTGCCAGCTATTTCGATGCTGCAAAGTCAGCATCGCTTTGACCTGCCGACTTACCACACTCGTTGATTTTCCCGCCGCCTTGACAGGTGGCACCCGCTGTACGCTCTCTCATCCCTTGTTTGCCGCGATTACACTTTGTTCTCGCGGCTTTTTTTTGCCCGCGTTTTTTGCCCGCGTTTTCAGGTGTCTATTACCTGATAAGCCCCCGGCACAGCGCTTCGCCTACCGCCTGCGCCCTATTGGCGACACCCAGCTTGGAATAGATGGTCTTGAGGTGATACTTCACCGTCGACTCCGACACGTCGCGGATCATTGAGATCTCCCAGGCAGTTTTTCCATCCCTGGCCCACTGCAGTACCTCCAGCTCCCGATGGGTCAAACCGCGAGAACAGAACTTCAAACCCCGCGCAACACTGTGCAGCACCGGCATGAGACTGCTCATGAGGTATTTTTGTTCAGCGGAGATCGCTCGCCCTACTTCACCCAGCGTACAAACCGACGTCACGCTGTCGGCACCACGACAATGGTTCGTGTAGCCGTAGGAAATGGCCGGAAGCAGTTCGCACGTATCGACGATTTCTTCGTAGCACGCTGACACCGGATATTGTCTGAATGCATCCTGCCAGTTCACAAACCCCAGCTGGTTGCGATAACAACGGATGACCGGGTCCTGGGTGATCAACCCGCGCTGGCGGTAAGCCTGACCCCAGGCATCATCGATATTGCAGGTAATGAACGTCAGCAGCACCGGGCCCTTGAACTGATAGAACATCGCCCGCTCACTGTTGCATTCGCGCCTTAGCCATTCGAGGGCATTCTCGATAGCGGTCTGGCCATCGAGTTCGCTGATCGTGCTCACCATCTGCTGTATCAATAAGTCCCTGCTTGCGCTTTCTGTAATGGCACTGCACATCGCTGCCGCTCCTTATGCGCCCGTGAATCGGTACAGGTGTTGTCCGTGACTCAGGGGACGATGGGCGCAGAACTTACACGAATAATCGCGTTGAAGAATGACGAGCAGAACAAACAGATTCAACGCACTTTCAGGTAGGCAACGTCCCACTCAAAAGCAGGACGCTCCTTACAGAAAATAGCGTGCAAGCCTTGCGGCGGGCAGATTTTCATACCGCGGCATCAGGACAATGCCGCGCACGACAGGCTGACGTCGTTTAGAAAGAAGCAGGGTCGATGAGCGCGAAACTGCCCACATGTTTGTGACCCGCAAGCACCCCGCCGTCACGCGCCAGACCGCAGGTGATCATGCCGGCGGCCTTCGCTGCGTCGAGCTCTTCGACGATATCCGAGAGGAACAGAATGTCCTCGGCAGGACACTCGATTGCCTGCGCAATCGTCCGGTAGGACTGCGTTTCGCGCTTGGGGCCGGACGTCGTATCGAAGTAACCACTGAACAAACCGGACAGATCGCCCGCCTCGGAACAGCCGAAAATCAATTGCTGAGCCTGAATTGAGCCCGAGGAATAAACGTAAAGCCTGTAGCCCTGTTGATGCCAGTGTTTCAAGGCATCGACAGCATCCGGATAAACATGGCCCTTGAGCTGTCCGGCGTTATAGCCCTGCTCCCAGACCATGCCCTGCAACGCCTTGAGCGGCGTGGCCTTGCGGTCTTCGGCAATCCATTCCAGCAGTATTGCAATAACCCGCTCGACATCGGCATCAGGCTCGCCGGCCTCGGTGCGTACTGCTTGCAGCTGCGACGCCACTGCCGGTTGTCCGGCGTTTTGCCGAACGAACCCGGGCAGGTGCTTTTTGGCAAACGGAAACAGCACGTCGAAAACGAAACTCACTGCGCTGGTGGTGCCTTCAATATCCGTGAGGATAGCTTTGATGGGCATCAGAATCGGGCTCCTGTCAATCTTCCAGCCGTGGAAAACGGCCAGCAATGTCTTCACCGGTAAAATTCGCCACCCAGCCTTCCGGATTGTTGAACAGGCGGATGGCAACGAAATGCGGGTTCTCGCCCATATCGAACCAGTGCCGGGTGCCGGCCGGTACGGAAATCAGGTCGTTCTTTTCGCACAGCACGGCGTACACATAGTCGTCGATGTGCAATGTGAACAAGCCGCGTCCGGCGACGAAAAAACGCACTTCGTCCTCACCATGCCGATGCTCTTCAAGAAATTTGGCGCGCAGTTCGGCTTTCTGCGGGTGGTCACTGTTGAGGCTGATGACGTCTACGGTGACATAACCATGCTCGGTCATCAGCTTGTCGATCTGGGTACGATAGGCGCTGATCACTTCTTCCTGGCTGGCACCGGGGGTAATCGGCGCTGCCGCTTCCCAGCGGTCGAACGCCACGCCGTGTTCGGCCAGCGTCGAAGCAATATCTTCCAGATGGGTCAGCACCTTGTTGGGCGTGTCAGGGCTTGAAACGTGATAAACGGACAGGCTGCTCATGGCATGAATCCTCGGTTTGGGGCACCACCTTCCGGCTTTTACAGGCAGGTCAGGCTTACAGGCTGGTTTTAATACGACGTTTTCAACGGTTCAATACCGCGCGCATTTTAAGCTCGCATTCGAACAGAAACTCGAACGCTTCGATCTGGCGCAAGGCGTCGCTCATTTTCGCCCCCCAGGTGTAGAGACCGTGACCGCGGATCAGGTAGCCAGCGCACTCGGGATGGGCGTCCAGCCAAGGCTGCACTTTTGCGGCAAGACGGGCAATATCCTGATCGTTGTCGAAAATCGGCACCACGACCTGCGACTGATGAGTGACCACGCCATTAAAGGCCTTCTGCAGCTCGTAATCCTCGAACACCAGATGATCTGCGGCAGTCAGCCTGGACAGCACCGTCGCATTCACCGAGTGGGTGTGCAGCACGGCGCCGACCTGCGGCCTGCTGCTGTACAACTGGGTATGCAGCAAGGTTTCGGCAGACGGTTTTTTGCCGGGCTCCAGGCTGTTGCCTGCCATATCGGTAGCCAGCACATCGTCAGGACCCAACTGGCCCTTGTGCTTGCCGGATACGGTCAGCAGCGCCTCGGTGGCTGAAAGACGCGCGGAGTAATTGCTGCTGGTGGCAGGCGACCAGCCGCGGCCATACAGGAAGCGTCCGGCCTCGATTATTTCCACGCTAAGTTGTTCGCGGCTCATACACCTTCCTCTTTCTTGGGTGTGATAATCATGATGGCTGCGGCAAAGGCGACAAGGCTGGCAATGGCAAACGTCCAGGCTGGCCCCAGAGCGTTCCAGCTGTAACCGGAATACAGAGCACCCAACGCGCCACCCACGCCTGACAGTGCGGCATACAGCGCCTGCCCCTGTCCTTGCTGACGCGGGCCAAAGCTACTTTGCACGAAATGAATGGCAGCGGCGTGAAAGCTGCCGAACGTGGCGGCGTGCATCACCTGGGCAATCAGCAGCGCGGTCAGGTAATCGGCAAACAGCCCCAGCAGCAGCCAGCGCAATGCGGCCAGCAGAAAGCTGACGAACAGTACCTGGCGCACGGAGAAACGCTGCAGAATCCGGCTCATGACCATGAACATCAGCACTTCAGCCACCACGCCGACCGCCCATAGCAGGCCGATCAGGCCACGGCTGTAACCGAGCGCTTCGAGGTGCAGGGTCAAAAAGGTGTAATACGGCCCATGGCTGAGCACCATCAGCGCGACACTGAGGTAGAACGCCAAGACACCGGGACGCGCCAGCTGCCTGAGAAAGCCGCCCGACACTGTTTCACGGCTCGACGGCGAGGGATGCGCATTCGGCACCCACCAGCTGCTGACAACGATACCGGCCATGATCGCCAGTGCGATGTAAGGAAACAGATCCAGACTGAACCATTCGAACACCCGTCCCAGCACCACGACCGCCAGAATGAAACCGATCGAGCCCCACAGGCGGATCTGGCTGTAGCGCGAGGTCTGGCCTTGCAGGTGCGCGAGGGTGATGACTTCGAACTGCGGAAGGACGGCGTGCCAGAAGAATGCATAGAGCGCCATGACCATCGCCAGCCAGGCATAGCTTTTTTCGACCAGAATCAGCGAAAACGCCAACAACGTGCAGATGGCGCCAGAACGCACAATGGTCAGACGCCAACCGGTGTGATCACCCAGCCACCCCCAGAGATTGGGCGCAACGCAGCGCATCAGCATGGGGATGGCGATCAGTTCGCCTATGCGTGAGCTGGAAAAACCCAGGTGATGAAGATAGAGGGCCATGAACGGCGCAGACAGGCCGAGCAAGGCGAAATAGCACACGTAAAAGCCGGACAGCCGCCAGTAAGGAAGCTGTCCGCCGGATGTTTGCGTCACGCTAGCAGTCCGCGACCGTGACAGTGTGCATTACAACTGCCCCAGCACAGGCGTATTGACGCTGACATCGGCGTTCTGACCGCGATGACGCAGCAGATGATCGAGCAGCACGATGGCCATCATGGCCTCGGCAATCGGTGTGGCGCGAATGCCGACACACGGGTCGTGCCGACCTTTGGTGATGACGTCGGCCGCGTTGCCATCGGTATCGATCGAACGCCCCGGCGTGGTGATGCTGGAGGTTGGCTTGAGCGCCAGATGCGCAATGATCGGCTGGCCCGAGGAAATGCCGCCAAGAATGCCGCCCGCCTGATTGGACAGGAAACCCTGTGGGGTCATCTCGTCGCGGTGCTCGGTGCCGCGTTGTGCAACGCAGTCGAAACCGGCACCGATCTCCACGCCCTTGACCGCGTTGATGCTCATCAGCGCGTGGGCCAGTTCGGCGTCCAGACGATCAAAGATCGGCTCGCCAAGGCCGGGCATTACGCCTTCGGCCACCACCGTTATTTTCGCACCGACCGAGTCCTGATCACGACGCAACTGATCCATGTAGGCCTCCAGTTCCGGCACCTTGTCAGGGTCGGGGCAGAAAAACGCGTTGTCTTCTAACGAATCCCAGGTCTTGAACGGGATCTGGATCGGGCCCAACTGGCTCATGTAGCCGCGAATGACGATGCCCTGGGTTGCCAGGTATTTCTTGGCAATCGCCCCCGCTGCCACGCGCATGGCGGTTTCCCGTGCCGAACTGCGACCGCCGCCGCGGTAATCGCGGATACCGTACTTGTGGTGGTAGGTGTAATCGGCATGGGCTGGACGGAACAGGTCCTTGATGGCCGAGTAGTCCTTGGACTTCTGGTCAGTGTTGCGGATCAGCAGGCCTATGGAGGCACCGGTGGTTTTGCCCTCGAAGACGCCGGAGAGGATCTCGACCTCATCGGCCTCCTGACGCTGCGTGGTGTGGCGGCTGGTGCCTGGCTTGCGCCGGTCCAGATCGCGCTGCAGGTCTTGCAGGTCCAGCTCCAGCCCCGGCGGGCAGCCGTCGACGATAGCGACCAGCGCCGGGCCGTGGCTTTCGCCGGCGGTGGTGACAGTGAACAGCTTGCCGAAAGTGTTGCCGGACATGCGGGCGCTCCGAAAAATCAGCCAAAAAACCAGATCGTTAAACCAAGCGCGCCAGTATACGCAGGCTCGCGGTTCAGTTCATCCTCGAACCTTCTGTCACGCCGTGCGTCCAAGCGAGACTCTCCCTATGATGGCCTTGCGATGTTATCCGGTAATTCCCTGCTTCGAGTATCAAACGCGCTGCGTCTGCTGGCCCTGCCGATAACATTGACCCTGAGCCTTATCGCCGGAACAGCCAGTGCTGCGGCGCCCAGCGTGGTGCAGCGGCCGATCACGGTGGATACCGAAAACGGCAAACTGTACGGCACCCTGCTGATGCCCCGTTCGGACAAACCGGTCCCGGTGGTGCTGATCATCGCCGGTTCCGGCCCCACCGACCGCGACGGCAACAACCCAGAGGGTGGACGCAACGACAGCATGAAACGCCTGGCGGTGATTCTGGCCAAAAACAATATCGCCAGCGTGCGCTACGACAAACGCGGCGTCGCAGCCAGCAAGGCCGTCACGCCGGATGAACGCAATCTGAGCGTCGAGCGCTACGTGGCCGACGTTCAACTCTGGGCCAGAGCGCTCAAAGCCAACCCGCGCCTTGGCCAGCTGATCCTTCTGGGCCACAGCGAGGGTGCGCTGGTGGCGACGCTGGCGGCTGAAAAAGTGGGTGCAGCGGCGCTGATTTCCGTGGCCGGCACCGGACGGCCTGTCGATCAGGTGCTGCGCGAACAGTTTCAGGAGCGCTTGCCACCGGACCTGCTGCAACGCAGCAATCAGTTGCTCGATGAACTCAAGGCGGGCAAGACCGATGACAACGTGCCCGCCGAGCTGGAAGTGGTATTTCGCCCCAGTGTCCAGCCGTATCTGATCTCGCTGTTTCGCCAGGACCCCGCCGCAGCCTTCGCTGCAGTGCACATTCCGGCGCTGATCGTTCAGGGGCGCAACGACATTCAGGTAGGCGTGGGCGATGCCCTGCTGCTGCAAAAAGCCAGACCGGATGCCGAGCTGGCCCTGATCGACGGGATGAATCATGTGCTGCGTATCGTGCCCGACGATCTACAGCAGCAGTTGTTGTCCTACCGCAACCCGACCCAGCCGCTGGCCAGTGAAGTGACCAAGCGGATCCTGGCCTTCATCAAGGCCCTGCCCCACCCGGAAAAAAAATCTGACGCCAGATAATTGCAGGCCCTTCAGTCTTGGGATATCTGGCCGATAGCGGTTTGCTGGCTTCTTGTTCCGTTGCAAGTATTCCGGTGCAAGGCCCAGGAAAGGACACCATTATGACTGACGCGAATATCATGACTGAAACCACTGCAGCACCCGAAAGCGCCGAAGCCGAGGTTCAGGCACCGCCGCAGCCGTGGGAAGACGTTCTGCCCGAGAACTTTCAGATGTTGCGTCTGGCACCACAGCCCACCGACCGCGCCACGGGTGGGCGACCCTTGCGTTTTGTGCAGTTTGGCCGTGCCGAGCGGCACAGCAAGGAATTGAGCCTGTTGCGCATCAATGTGCAGCTGCCAGGCCAGCGGGTTCGCAAGGAACAGAACAATCTGGACGTCTGGGCCGACCACGAAAAGCGCACTGTGCGCTTCGGTCCCGAATCAGGCTTGCAGATCGAGCCGTGGAACCGCGGCATCGGTCGTTTCATGATTGCCCATGCCGTGCATTGGGCGCAGAAAAGATGGTCATCCTACAAGATCGAAGG
Organism: Pseudomonas savastanoi; assembly: GCF_020917325.1. Taxonomy (NCBI): domain Bacteria; kingdom Pseudomonadati; phylum Pseudomonadota; class Gammaproteobacteria; order Pseudomonadales; family Pseudomonadaceae; genus Pseudomonas; species Pseudomonas savastanoi. The sequence continues at coordinate 1,932,207 of NZ_CP076652.1, read as the reverse complement.
CGTAGCGCTGGCGAGCAAGGACGGCCTGAACGAAGACACACGCCTGCGCCGTGACCACTTTCTGCGCACCCTGGGTTTTGAAGTGGCGTACGCCGATGCCCAGCACATGAAAGGCACCATCAAGGACGTACACGTCGGCAACCTGCACAGCACCTGGAACAACGACAAGGTGCAGATCATCGAAATTCTCGAAGCCTCGCAAATGCTGGAGAAGGCCGAGAAGAACCTGATCGAACAGGAAGTGACCATTCGCCAGCACGAGGACCGGGTCGGCAAGTACAAGCGCGAGGACGCCGGTCTGCGCTTCACGATTGCCTGCCTGGTGACCTTCGCGGTGTTTCAGGCGGGACTGCTGATCTGGATCGCGACCCACCGATGAAAAAAGGAGCTGATCTCAGCTCCCCCTTCTCTTAGTCTTCCCTATCAAACCTTCGACTGGAACAACGCCTGATGGTTGCGGCACTGTTCTGCAGTCAGCATGAACACGCCGTGACCACCCCGCTGGAAATCCAGCCAGGCAAAATCGACTTCCGGGTACAGCGCCTGCACGTGCACCTGGCTGTTGCCTACTTCGACGATCAGCAAGCCTTTCTCGTTCAGGTGATCGGCTGCCTGGGCAAGCATACGACGTACCAGGTTCAGACCATCGCTGCCACAGGCCAGCGCCAACTCCGGCTCGTGCTGATACTCGTCGGGCATGTCGGCAAAGTCTTCGGCGTCCACATAGGGCGGGTTGGACACGATCAGGTCGAAGCGCTGACCCGGCAAACCGTCGAACCCGTCGCCCTGCACTGTATAGACGCGGTCCTCCATGCCGTGACGCTCGATGTTCTGGTTAGCCACCTCAAGCGCGTCATAAGACAGGTCAGCCAGCGCCACTTCAGCTTGCGGAAACTCATCGGCACAGGCGATACCGATGCAACCGGAGCCGGTGCACAGGTCGAGAATCCGTGCCGGCTCGTCGGCCAGCCAGGGGGCGAAGCGCTCTTCGATCAGCTCGGCGATAGGCGAGCGCGGGATCAATACGCGGTCATCGACAATGAACGACATGCCACAGAACCACGCTTCGCCCAGCAGATATGGAGTTGGCACACGGTCATCGATGCGCCGCTTGATCAAGCGTTGCAGTTCGGATATTTCGTCGACTTCCAAGCGGCAATCGAGGTAGCTGTCGGCGATTTCCCAAGGCAGGTGCAGTGCGCCCAACACCAACTGCCGCGCTTCATCCCAGGCATTGTCGGTGCCATGACCGAAAAATACGTCTTCCTCGTGAAAGCGGCTGACGGCCCACCGTATATGGTCGCGCACGGTACGCAAACGGGAAGTGATCATGGACAAACTCCTTGAAAAGGCGACGAGCTGCTGTAAGACGAGCCACGGTGAAAAGTCTGGTTCCGAACAATGCACATTCTTCGTACCCGATAGGCGTGGAAGTTTCCATGATTCGCGTACTGCCATCAAGGCAAACCGCCAGCCACCCTCACCCCCAACTGCCCTGCAGGCCATAAAAACCGTGGCCTGCGATGGTTGCCATTCCCAGAACGCCTCAGCCAGAGGACAATGTCACAAAAGCCCCACACCAAGGAGCCCGTGAATGTCCGATTTAAAGACCATGTTCCAACTCAGCGGCCGGGTGCATGCGCCCGCCAATTTGAGCAATGCGACGCTGATCATCATCGATGCCCAGAAAGAATACCTCAGCGGCCCGCTGGCCCTGACCGGCGTCGACGAAGCCCTGGCCAATATCTGCCAATTGGTCGAGAAGGCCCGTGCGGTCAAGTGCCCGATTGTTCATATTCGCCATCTGGGCACTGTGGGCGGCCTGTTCGACCCACAGGGCGAGCGCGGTCAACTGGTGCCGGAGCTGTTACCAAAAGACGACGAACATCTGGTCGAAAAACGCCTTCCCAACGCTTTCAATGGCACCGGCCTGCATGATCTTCTGCAAAAGCTGGGTCATCTGGACCTGATCGTCTGCGGCTTCATGAGCCACTCGAGCATCAGCACCACGGTTCGCGCTACCAAGGACTACGGTTATCGCTGCACACTGGTCGACGATGCCTGCGCAACCCGCGACTTGCCGAGCCCGCACGGCGTCGTCAGCGCACAGGTGGTGCACAGAACCGAGATGGCGATCATGGCCGACAACTTCGCCACACTGGCGCTGACCAAAGACCTGATCTGATCTGCGCCGGAACGAGTGGTTGTGTGGGCGTATTCACATAACCGCCCATCCCTTGCCGGCTCGTATCATCCCTGAGGCGGGAACCACCCCTTCTTCTCCGGGTCAGAGCGCCGATACTCCATTGAGCCGATACCTATTGAGGAAAAGGCATGAAAACGTCAGATGGTTTCGATGCACGTCGCCTGCGCCCAAGGGGTCAGGGCAACTGGGGCAAACGCATCGGCACGCTGATTGCGCTGCTTCTTGTGGCGTCAGGCGTGTTGCTGACCGTTGCCGGTGTATCCAGCCTGACCATTCACCCGCAGATGCTCGGCGAGCTGAATGCCAGCCCGGGAGGCGCCGCATTTGTCGCTGTCGGAGGGTTGCTGGTGCTGTACGTGGGCGTCTGGCTATGGCGCCGCTGCCGTCGTCAGCGCAGTGCCAGCGGCTTGAGTATCTCTGCGCACCTGATGAAAAAACACAACTGACCCTCGCGTATGAACGGTTAGAATGGCTTCCTTCGCGGAGGCCCCATGCAAGACGACGATTTTTCCCTGTTCAGAAGCGAAACGCGCGGCGTAAAGCCGCTCAAGCATGAACACGCCGATGTCGGCAAACCCAAGACCGATCGAAAAATGCTGGCCCGCCTGCGTCAGTCGGCGACCGTGCGCACCGATTCGGTGACCGTCGACGGTTTGTCGGATCAATTCGTAATCGATGTCGGTCCGGAAGATATCCTGAGCTGGTCGCGCGACGGCGTGCAGGAAGGCCAGATGCGCAAGCTCAAACTCGGGCAGATCAGCTTCGAAGGCAGCCTGGACTTACACGGCATGAGCGTCGAAGTGGCGCGTGAGACGCTGTGGGAGTTTCTGGCGGAAGCGACCCGACTGGAAATACGCTGCGTACGTGTTACCCACGGCAAGGCGGTACGCCTGGACGGTAAGCGCCCCATGATCAAAAGCCACGTCAACACCTGGCTGCGTCAGCATTCGCAGGTACTGGGCTTTTGTTCATGCCTGGCCAAGCATGGCGGTGCGGGTGCGGTGTACGTGATACTCAGACGCACCATGATGGAAGGACGCGACGAGTAATCCTCCTCGCGCCCCTCTTGCCGGACAGCAATATGCTGCCCGGCGTGTTACTCAGCGCGGACCAGGACCGCCGGGACCACCAGGCCCACCAGGTCCGCCCCCTTCATGATGCCCACCGCCGCCGCCGTGTCCGCCCGGACCTGGCCAAAACGGCCAGCAGCCGGAAACCGACGACAGTACGACGGCGAACAACGCTATTTTTGCTACTCGACTCAACATCCGGATTCACTCTCTCGACAGGCAATTGATTAATAACCTGCACGTTCAGACAGCGCGGTGCCGGGGAAGTGGGTAGCGATCTGGTCGCCAACGTGTAAGCGCTACGATACAAAACGCATAACGCCCGGTTGATTTGCAGCGCTGCCGTGCACCCGCACTCTTGCGTAAGTTACTATGTGCGCCGTCGGCGACGGGCCTGCCCTCGCACTCATCGAACCCCACACGGAAACACACCCCTGTGACACTGGAACAGAATTACACCGCCATACTCGGGCAACTGGGCGAGGACGTCTCGCGCGAAGGTCTGCTGGACACCCCCAAGCGCGCCGCCAAGGCCATGCAGTACCTGTGTCGCGGTTACGCGCAAACGCTGGAAGAAGTCACCAACGGCGCGCTGTTCAGCTCCGATGCCAGTGAAATGGTCATGGTCAAGGACATCGAGCTGTACTCGCTGTGCGAGCATCATCTGCTGCCGTTCATTGGCAAGGCACATGTCGCCTACATTCCCAACGGCAAGGTGCTGGGCCTGTCGAAGGTGGCGCGGATCGTTGATATGTACGCCCGCCGCCTGCAGATCCAGGAAAACCTCAGCCGTCAGATCGCCGAGGCCATCCAGCAGGTTACCGGTGCACTGGGTGTGGCGGTGGTGATCGAAGCCAAGCACATGTGCATGATGATGCGCGGTGTCGAGAAGCAGAACTCGGCCATGATCACGTCAGTGATGCTCGGCGAATTCCGTGAAAACGCTGCCACTCGCAGTGAGTTTCTCAGCCTGATCAAGTGACCCGTTCAGCCCGCGTTCACGTGCCCTGGCGCACGCTGAACGCCCGGCCGATTTCCGCCACTGTCCGCAAGAGGTATGACCGTGTTCATGAAAGCGTTAAGAGTCGGCCTTGGCCAGCTCGTCATCGGTATCGACTTCCTGACCCGCCCGAGCAAGAAAAAGCGCGATCCGCAGGCCCAGGCGGCTGTCGCTGAGGCGGCTCAAGACCTGACGCTGTACCAGTTCCACGCCTGCCCGTTCTGCGTGAAAACCCGTCGCACCCTGCACCGTCTCAATGTTCCTGTTGCTTTGCGCGATGCGAAGAACAACGAGCTTGACCGTCAGACGCTGCTAAACGAGGGCGGTAAAATCAAGGTGCCTTGCCTGCGAATCGAAGAAGGCGACAAAACCGTGTGGATGTACGAATCCAAAGTCATTATCGACTACCTGAACCAACGGTTCGGCGCGATCTGAACACTACGTGCCCGACGTGCCTCAACGCGGGCAACCTTCCTCGCGGCAGGCGACATAGGCTTGCAACTGCTTGAGGCGCACGCGGGTCTGGTCAGCCAGGCATTGCGACTGCAGCAACGGCCAGATAGAGCCTGAGTCCTCGGGCTTGCCAGCCTGATACAGGCAATCGGCGTCACGCAGGGCTATCCACTTCAGTTGTGCATCCTTGAACGCCTGCTTTTTGGCCGGCGTCTTCAACCACGTCATCTGCGCCTTGTACTGCTTGTTGAGATCGGCATCGAGCGCCGCCAGCTCATTGGCTGCACATTGATTCATGCTGGCCTGATTGGCGTCACAATCCTGAGCCTGTGCCGAGCAGCCGATACCCAGCGCGATAAAAGCGGCCAGAAGTGCTATTGAAACGCGCATAAATTTCCTTTTATTCAGCCAATGGGGGCATCAATCCAGCATACCGACATAACCGGGCTGCGCCTTGACCCGATCCAGCCAGCGCCGAATTCCGGTGTAAGGTGCCAGATCGAAACCGCCCTGATGAGCGACGTGGGTGTAGGCGTACAAGGCGATATCGGCGATGGAGAAATTCTCACCGACCAGAAACGGTGTGCGATCAAGCTGCTGCTCCATGACCGCCAGCGCTCGATAACCGGACTTCTGCATGGCGCGATACTCGGTCATGCGTTCAGCCGGCAAGCCCAGATAGAACTGGATGAAACGGGCAACCGCCACCGACGGCTCATGGCTGTACTGCTCGAAAAACTGCCATTGCAGTACCTGGGTACGCAGCCGCGGTTCGCTCGGAAGATACCTGGAACCATCAGCCAGAAAATTGAGAATCGCATTGGACTCCCATAGACAGGTGCCGTCTTCCAGCTCCAGCACCGGGATCTTGCCGTTGGGGTTCTTTTCCAGAAAAGCCGGGGTCTGGGTTTCGCCATTGAGAATATCGACCGGTACCCACTCGTACTCGCAGCCCAACAGGTTAAGCATCAGCTTGACCTTGTAGCAGTTGCCCGAGTTGTAATCGCCATAAACCTTGTACATCGCCCTGCTCCCTCGATATGCCTGTATTGCCGGCTATGATCAGGCGGCTTTCAGATTCTGTGCCGCACGGACCACAGACGCCAGTCGTTTTATGCCTTCATTCAGACGCGCCGGGTCGATATGACTGAAATTGAGGCGCAGATGGCCGTGATTGGCGTCCGGGTCAGCAAAAAAAGGTTCGCCCGGCATGAACGCGACGTCCTGCGCCAACGCGGCATCCAGCAAGGTACGGGTGTCCAGCGGCTGTTTCAGGGTCAGCCAGAAGAACAATCCGCCTTGCGGGCTATTCCACTCGGCCAGGTCTGAAAAATGCGTCTGCAAGGCATCCTCGAATGCATCCCGGCGACCGCGGTAGAACTCGCACAGCGTCAGCAGATGTTCACGATAGTGCTCAGTGCCAATCCACTGCAAGGCCTGCCATTGGCCGAGGCGATTGGTATGCAGATCGGCGGACTGCTTCAGGCGCAACAAGTGCGGAAACAGATCGGGACTGGCGATCAGATAACCCACACGCAGGCCGGGCAACAGCGTTTTGGAGACCGTGCCGGTGTAGATCCAGCTGGCTGTCTTCAGGCCGCTGACAATCGGCCTGGCACTGCCACCGTCAAAGCTCAACTCGCGGTACGGCTCATCCTCGATCAACGTGACGCCGAACTCGTCAAGCAACGCCGCAACTGCATCGCGGCTGGCCTGGCTATAGCGCACTGCCGAGGGGTTCTGGAAGGTCGGGATCAGGTAGGCGAAAGCGGGCCTGTGCTGCTCCAGGCGCTGACGCATGGCGACCAGGTCCGGGCCTTCGGCCTGCAGAGGCACGGTGATGCAGTCGGCACCAAACAGCTGAAATATCTGCAGCGCCGCCAGGTAGGTGGGTGCTTCAAGCAGAATCTCGGTGCCTTTGTCGATGTAGAGCTTGGCTGCCAGGTCCAGGGTCTGTTGAGAACCAGTGACCACCATGACCTGACTGGCATCGCAAGCAATACCCAGGGCGCGGGCGTCGGCAGCCAGCGCTTCGCGCAGCGCAGGTTCGCCCTCGCTCATGCCGTACTGGCCCAGAGAAACAGGCATGTCAGCCCACTCGACTTTGGGCAGCATCGACTCGGCAGGCAGGCCACCAGCGAACGACATCACTTGCGGACGCTGAGCGGCGGCGAGGATCTCGCGAATCAGAGAACTTTTCAGACGGGAAACGCGTTCGGAAAAAGCCATGGCACTTACCTGTAGCCGAGACGAAGGAAAATAAGTCAAACTTGTTGACTCAAATTACGACGCCCAGCCCGGATACGTCAACATGCTTGACTTAAAAAAACCTGCCAATCAACAAATGGCCATGGAGGCCTTCTTCTTCGGCTATCAGGCGTTCACCGCCAAGGCTGATGAAATGCTGGCCAAGCGCGGCTTCAGTCGCGTGCATCAGCGCATTGTATTTTTTATCGCTCGCTATCCCGAACTGAGCGTCAAGGAACTGCTCACGGTATTGGGCGTGAGCAAGCAGGCGCTCAATGCCCCGCTGCGCCAATTGATCGGCATGGACCTGGTGCACAGCACCGCCCCGGAAACCGACAAGCGTAAACGACTGCTCGGGCTCACCGATGAAGGCGCCCGTTTCGAGCAGGCGTTGCGGCGTGAACAGGTCAAGCTGCTGCAACGCGTGTTCGCCGAAGCGGGTCAGGAAGCGGTGGATGGCTGGATGACAGTCAACCTCGCGCTGGGCCAGACACTGCAATCCGGTGCGTGTCCAATCGGGACTGACGTCGAATAAATACCACTGGCGCAACTGTGCTGGCATTTACTCATATCGCTGTATCGTAAAGCCGAGCGGTCATGCGTTTAGGCTTGGCGTCCTTTGCTACCTGCCCGCTTCAAGGAACGCCCTGCATGAACGAAACCCTCAAGGCACCATTGCGCCCGCTGACCGACTCATCGCCGTCTGCGGTGGTTGCCGGCTTCATTGCCATGATGACTGGCTGCACCAGCTCACTGGTGCTGATGTTTCAGGCCGGACAGGCGGCCGGTCTGAGCAGCGTGCAGATTTCGTCCTGGCTGTGGGCGTTGTTCATGGGCATGGCGGTGTGCAGCATCGGCCTTTCGTTGCGCTACCGCATGCCGATTACTGTCGCGTGGTCCACACCCGGTGCCGCACTGCTGATCACCAGTCTGGGTGGTGTGGCATACCCGCAGGCGATTGGCGCGTTCATGACCAGCGCGCTGCTGGTTATTCTGTGCGGCGTAACGGGCAGCTTCGAACGTATCGTGCGGCGTTTGCCAGCCTCGCTGGCTGCGGCCTTGCTGGCGGGAATCCTGTTCAGGATCGGCAGTGAAATCTTCATCGCCGCCCAGCATCGCACCAGCCTGGTATTAGGCATGTTTTTTACGTATCTGGTGGTGAAGCGTCTTTCGCCACGCTATTCGGTGCTGCTCGCACTGCTGGTCGGCATCGGGATATCGGGCGCGCTGGGCTTGCTGAACTTCAGCGATCTGGCGCTGCAAGTCGCCATGCCGGTCTGGACCACTCCCGAGTTTTCCTGGGCCGCGACGGTCAGCATCGGCATTCCGCTCTTTGTGGTGGCTATGACCTCGCAGAACATGCCCGGTGTGGCGGTGTTGCGAGCCGACGGTTACTACCCGCCCACCTCACCGCTGATATCGGTAACAGGCTTTGCTTCTTTGCTTACCGCACCGTTCGGCTGCCACGGGATCAACCTGGCCGCCATCAGCGCCGCCATCTGTACCAGCCCTCATGCGCACGAAGACAAGTCCAAACGCTACACAGCGGCGATCTGGGCCGGGATTTTCTACGCAATCGCCGGGATTTTCGGCGCCACGCTGGCAGGTCTGTTCAGTGCGTTCCCCAAGGAACTGATGCTCTCGATTGCCGCACTGGCGCTGCTCGGCTCGATCACCAATGGCCTGACCGTGGCCATGGCCGAGCCCCGGGAACGCGAACCTGCCCTGATCACCTTCATGGTGACGGCCTCGGGGCTGACGCTGTTTTCCATAGGTTCGGCATTCTGGGGCATTGTTGCGGGCCTGCTGACCATGCTGATCCTGAATGCACGCAAGGCCGGATAAGCCTGCCTCAAGCCCACGTCATAAGAACGATCAACTACGGGCAGTGGCTGACACCAGCAAGGTTCCGGCATCTGCATCGAGTATTGCCTGCGTTCCCAAGGGCACGGCCTGATTGAGATCTCCATGCCCTACCGGCAAGCCGCCCAGCACCGGAATGCCCAGACTGCCCAGCCGTTCCAGCAGCACATCGGCGGGGCTGATGGTGCCGCCGGTGTTCGCGGCAGGGGTGAACTCGCCCACCGCGACACCCGCCAGACGCGCAAGGATGCCGCAGTTACCCAGATGGGTCAGCATGCGGTCAACCCGATAGGCCGGTTCGTTGACCTCTTCGATGAGCAAAATCGCACCGGTCATGTCGGGCATGAACGGCGTACCCACCGAGGTATCGAGGATGCACAGATTGCCGCCCAGCAACAGGCCCTGCGCGCTGCCGCCGGTTCTGACCTTCGCCGTTGGTGAGGCATGATCGGCCTTGAGCAATACCGGCTCGGTACTCATCAGCACATGGTGCATGCCGCTGACGAACAGGCCACCGCGTTCCAGCTGCGAGGCGACCGGGCCATGAATAGTGGCCAGACGCGCATGGTTCCACAGCGCACCATGTAGCGCGGTAATATCGGAAAAGCCGGTTACCAGCTTGGGGTCACGACGCACAGCGTCCATATTTACCTGCTGGACAATTCGCTGCACGCCATAGCCACCGCGGTTGCAGATGACCGCACGAATCTCCGGATCAGCCAGTGCGGCGTTGAGGTCAGCAAGCCGCTCCTCGTCGGTCCCCGAATAGAATGAGTATTTACCCAGCGCATGCGGATAGACGCGCGGCCGCAGCCCCCACCCCTTGAGTACTTCGACCGCAGCGTCGATGTTGCCAGGGTCAACCGGCCCGGCAGGCGACACCAACGCCACGGCGTCGCCAGCGCGCAGAACCTGAGGGTAAAACGTCGGTTTGGATATAGCTGGCATTACGGTCACCCTAGCGTTTGTCGAGCGACGAATCTAGAGCACCGCCGCAACTGACTCAAGCCCTATCGGCCTTCAGCATGCGTCGTCTGCAGATCCGTCTGAACGCCAAAGCCGCAACGGACTCCTATCAATCACATGGATCAAACAGCATTCGCTTGATGATCGCTTCTTGCCTGAGCAACGCGGCGAGCGTTTGAATCCATCTTTGAACCATTTTCTGGAGACCCTGCCATGACTGATCTTTCCAACCGCCAGTTCCTGCTCGCCAAGCGTCCGTCGGGCGATGTGCGCCGTGAAGACTTCACCTATCAAGAGGCTCCGGTCACCGCACTTGCCGAAGGCCAGATACTGGTCAGGAACAAATACCTGTCGCTGGACCCGGCGATGCGTGGCTGGATGAATGACGGAAAATCCTACATTCCGGCCGTAAAGCTGGGCGAAGTGATGCGCGCCCTGGGCGTGGGCGAAGTGCTTGAATCGAAAAACCCGAAATTTGCCGTAGGCGACCATCTGCAAGGCGCACTTGGCGTTCAGGATTACTTTGTGGGCGAGCCAAAAGGCTTTTACAAGGTTGATACCAGCCTTGCCCCGCTACCGCTTTATCTATCTGCTCTGGGCATGACCGGCATGACTGCCTACCTGGCGCTGCTGGATGTCGGCCAGCCAAAAAGCGGTGACACCGTAGTGATCTCCGGCGCAGCGGGTGCTGTGGGCAGCGTCGCCGGGCAAATTGCCAAGCTCAAGGGCTGCCGGGTTGTCGGCATCGCAGGAGGCGCAGAAAAATGCCGTTTACTGACCGAAGAACTGGGCTTCGATGCAGCCATCGACTATAAGTCCGAAGACGTTATGGATGGTTTGAAGCGCCACTGTCCGGATGGCGTGAACGTGTACTTCGACAACGTTGGCGGCGACATTCTGGACGCGGCGCTCAGCCAGTTGGCGGTCGGCGCGCGCGTGGTGATCTGCGGTGCCATCAGTCAGTACAACAACACCACGGCGATCAAAGGCCCGGCCAACTACATGTCACTGCTGGTCAACCGTGCACGCATGGAAGGCTTCATCGTACTCGACCACCCCGAGCGCTTCGCTGAAGCCGGTCAGGTGATGGCGGGCTGGATCAAGGAAGGCAAGCTCAAGAGCAAGGAGCATATCGTCGACGGTCTCGAGACTTTCCCGGAGACCTTCCAGATGCTGTTCAGCGGTGAGAACCAGGGCAAGCTGATCTTGAAAGTGGAATAAAGCCCGCGGGCCGGGCACCTCATGCTTCAGCATGGGGTGCCTTGCCTGATGATGTGCGCCCTTGCGCTCAAGCCAGCTCGGCAACCACTGCAGCCAAGGCCTTCGCCGGGTCAGCTGCCTGGCTGATCGGGCGACCGATGACGAGATAATCGGAGCCGGCGTCCAGGGCCTGGCGCGGAGTCAGGATGCGGCGCTGATCGTCCTGCGCACTGCCCGCAGGACGAATGCCGGGCGTCACCAGTTGCAACGACGGGTGAGCCGCTTTCAGGGCCTGCGCTTCCAGCGCCGAACAGACCAGACCGTCCATACCCGCCTTCTCGGCCAGCGCTGCAAGGCGCAGCACCTGCACCTGCGGATCAATGTCCAGGCCGATACCGGCAAGGTCTTCCCGCTCCATACTGGTCAGAACGGTCACGCCAATCAGCAGTGGCTGAGGACCGCTGCGCCGCTCCAGCACTTCGCGGCACGCCGTCATCATGCGCAGTCCGCCTGAGCAGTGCACGTTGACCATCCATACGCCCATCTCGGCAGCGGCCTTGACCGCCATCGCCGTGGTATTGGGGATATCGTGGAATTTGAGATCAAGAAACACCTCGAAACCCTTGTTGCGCAGGGTCTCGACGATATCGGCCGCACAACTGGTGAACAGCTCCTTGCCGACCTTGACCCTGCACAGCTTGGGATCGAGCTGATCAGCCAAACGCAAGGCGGCTTCACGGGTCGGAAAATCCAGGGCGACGATGACGGGAGTCTGGCAGGCGGACATGAGCGTGGTCTCAGGTAAGTCGAAATCGGCGCGCATTGTAGCCGAACCGGCGAGCAGACGGGACCCGTAGATCGGCATTTAGCCAGTCGCGGCCATAAAAAGTCATGATTCCCTGCACCCGCAGCGACCACCGCTTCGATGGCCTGCACCAAACCTGCACAACCCGATGAATCGGTTCACTGCAGCGTTCTGTAAACGACCCGTTTTGAAGCAACACGACAATGATCAGTGCACTGGCACGGCCTCTGCAACAGGATGTTTCAACGATTACCGAATCTCAGGGAGATGACCATGAGCACGCAACTCAAGCCAACGCTGGGCACGATTCATCTATGGGGGATCGCTGTCGGGCTGGTGATTTCCGGCGAGTACTTTGGCTGGAGTTACGGCTGGGGCGTGGCGGGTACACTGGGCTTTTTGGTAACAGCCTTGATGGTTGCGACCATGTACACCTGCTTCATCTTCAGCTTTACCGAGCTCACTACGGCCATCCCGCACGCGGGCGGCCCATTTGCCTATAGCCGCCGCGCCTTTGGCGAAAAAGGCGGACTGATCGCCGGTATGGCCACTCTGATCGAATTCGTATTCGCGCCACCGGCCATTGCCATGGCAATCGGTGCGTACCTTAACGTGCAATACCCGGGGCTGGACCCTAAACATGCGGCTGTCGGCGCTTACATCGTGTTCATGGCACTCAACATCGTGGGCGTAAAGCTGGCAGCAACCTTTGAGCTGGTCGTGTGCATTCTCGCCGTGGCCGAGCTGCTGGTGTTCATGGGGGTGGTCGCACCTGCATTCAGCTTCAGCAACTTCGCCCTCAACGGCTGGGCCGGTTCCCAGACCTTCGGGCCGGAAGCGATTGCCGGCATGTTCGCCGCCATCCCCTTTGCGATCTGGTTCTTCCTGGCCATTGAAGGCGCTGCAATGGCCGCCGAAGAAGCCAAGGACCCGAAACGCACCATCCCGAAGGCCTATATCAGCGGCATTCTGACCTTGGTGATACTGGCGATCGGCGTCATGCTGTTTGCCGGTGGCGTGGGTGACTGGCGCACGCTGGCCAACATCAACGACCCACTGCCACAAGCCATGAAAGCCGTGGTCGGTAACAGCTCCGGCTGGCTGCACATGCTGGTCTGGATCGGCCTGTTCGGTCTGGTCGCCAGCTTCCACGGCATCATCATGGGTTACTCGCGCCAGTTCTTCGCCCTCGCCCGCGCCGGTTACCTGCCTGCCTCGCTGGCCAAGTTGTCACGCTTTCAGACACCGCACCGGGCGATCATCGCAGGTGGCCTGATCGGCATCGCCGCCATCTACAGCGATGGCCTGATCAACCTGAGCGGCATGACACTCACCGCCGCAATGATCACCATGGCTGTATTCGGCGCTATCGTCATGTACATCATGAGCATGCTCAGCCTGTTCAAGCTGCGCAAGACCGAGCCTGATCTTGAGCGCAGCTTCCGCGCGCCAGGTTACCCGGTGGTGCCCGGTATTGCGCTGGCTCTGGCAGTCGTGTGCCTGGTGGCAATGGCCTGGTTCAACATGCTGATCGGCCTGATTTTCCTCGGGCTGATGGCCATCGGTTTTATCTACTTCAGCCTGACTGCCAAATCGCGCGCCGATGCACCGACCGACGCGATGCTGACCGGGCAATAATTCAGAGACTTTCCGGGGTTGCGTGCAAAGCGTTTTGCACGCAACCCGGTCAAGGCGCATACACTTGAACCATTGAGCAGCCTCGCTGCTCAAACCGGTATCACAACAAGGAGAGCGCTATGCCCTGGTATGCCTGGTTAATTCTGCTCGTAGCCATCGGCTCGATCGTCGGCGGTCTTATGATGCTGCGCGATACAGCCAAGAAACTGCCCCTCACCGAAGAACAACTCAAGCGCGTCCATGAGCGCAACGCCGAAATGGACGCCAAGGAAGCCAAGGACCGTTAAATAAGTCCGGGTGGCAGGCTGAAAACCTGCCCCTGCCTATTTCCCGATCTCTGCGCTGACCGAAAGCACCTTGATATGAAGCGGCTGAAAGATCGTCTCCAACTCGCCGTCCGCGCGCAACTTCTCCAGCAGCGCTTTGAAGTGTGGAACATCAATGTTGCCATTGGGGCGCAACAACGCGTATTGACGGTAGATCTGATCAACGCGTTCGGAGACCATTAACTGCGCCGCTTCATCTTTGTTACGTGCCATAAAATCAATCAGATAAGAACGGGTAACAGGCGCGATATCCGCCCGATTGCGCACCACCATCAATAGATTACTGTCGTGAGAATAGGTGGAGGTCACATTGAAGTGCTCACTCAAGTACTTCTGATCGGTATTGAAGTTGGCAAATCCATAATGGTAACCACTGAACAACGCCAGACGTTTGTCAGACAGATCATCGAAGTAATTCTGATCACGCCCTTCGACCCGCCTTGCTACATAGACCTCGGCATCTTCAAGGCCCAGATCGACGGTTTCGTGCGCAATATCCTTCCAGCCCCAGTCAGGGTTCTCAAAGATCGCAACATCGAAACGCCCTTCCGCGAAGTCACGAAAACGCCGGGGCACGGAGGTGGGGATCATCACAAACTCGTAATCGTCCTGCTCGGCATTCAGGGCATCGATCAGCTTGGGCAACAGACCCGCGTCTTCGCCTTTTTCAGGGCGGACCATATACGGAGGGAAATGCACGGCGGCCACCCGCACGACCTGCGCGGCATAGACGTGGGACGTTGCCATGAACGGCACAAAGAGCAGAAGGCCTGTGGCGAACGTCCGCGCGACGCCATCAATTAATACTGCAAATTTTTTCATAAAACACGACATCAATCAAAGCCCTCCACGCTATGCGGTTTCCATGATTTAAACAACTGTCAAATCAACGGCGTCAGCATTGCTCACAGTGGTTACTATTGTGCACCGCTGCGATGAACTCGCGTGAGGCACCAATGCAATTAGCAGCGGTCACTGTAAGGGCAGTTATAAAAACGATATTGTCGGCGCAGCGTCAGGCGTGGGCGCAACAGGCTAATCTGGCTACGCTGAAGCCATTGACTATCGTAAGGGAGCTTGATGATGCCGCATTGGCTGGTGATTGATCTGGAGGCTACCACCGAAGAAGGTGGCTGGCCGGTCGCAGAAATGGAAGTCATCGAAATAGGCGCGACGCTGGTCAATCAGGACGGGCGCGAGCTGGACCATTTCGAGCGCTTCGTACGACCCGCACGCAGGCCTGTGCTGACTCATTTTTGCCGGGAGCTGACCCATATCAATCAAAGCAGTATCGACAGCGCTGCGCCCCTGACGACCGTGTGGCCTCAGTTCGAGCGCTGGTTGAGCCATCACCGTGCCCGCGTGCTGGGATGGGCCAGCTGGGGGGATTACGACCGCCAGCAACTGGAAGAGGAATGGCGCTACCATCGCCTCGACAGCGCACTGTCGAGCATGCCGCACGTCAACCTCAAACAGCGATTCGCTCAAGCGCGTCAGTTGCAAAAGCCGATGGGCCTGAACAGCGCCCTGCAACTGGCTGGCATGCAATTCACAGGTCAGCAACACCGGGCACTGGTTGATGCGCGCAATACCGCCCGGCTCTTGCCGTTGATACTGCCTAATTGAATCTCGCTGCACGTCGTCAGTTGTTCAGCATCGACTTGCAAGGGGCGTGACGAGTTTTACCGTGTTGGGCATACTGGCGGGCCATTTCCAGCCCTTTCAAAAGGAATCGCCCATGTTCAAGGTCAACGAGTACTTCGACGGCACCGTCAAATCCATCGCCTTCAGCCAGGTCGACGGTCAGGCAACCATCGGTGTCATGGCGGCGGGCGAATATGAGTTCGGTACAGCGCAACGGGAAATCATGCACGTGATCTCCGGCGAGCTGAACGTGAAGCTCCCGGACAGTACCGACTGGGAAACTTTCTCCACCGGCAGCCAGTTCAATGTCCCGGCCAACAGCAAGTTCCAGCTCAAGGTCAGCGTTGATACAGCTTACCTGTGCGAATACCGCTGAGACTGAACACGTGGGGGGGCCTGACCTCCCACATTGCCCGCACACCTGCTTACACTGCGCCTTTCTATTCGACGCCAGCATTGAACTGCAACGCCGCCAGACGTGCGTAGAGCGGGTTGCTGGCGATCAGTTGCTGATGGGTACCGACCGCCACAAGCCGGCCCTGATCCATGACGGCAATCCGGTCGGCATTCTGCACCGTGGCCAGCCGGTGGGCGATAACCAGCGTGGTACGCCCCTGCATCAGGCTCGGCAAGGCTTGCTGAATCAAGTGCTCACTTTGCGCATCCAGTGCACTGGTCGCCTCGTCCAGCAGCAGGATCGGCGCATCGACCAGTAACGCGCGGGCAATCGCCAGACGCTGCCGCTGTCCGCCGGACAATCCCACTCCGCCCTCACCCAGGTGCGTACCGTAGCCGTCGGCCATGTCGAGAATGAACTCGTGCGCATGGGCGATACGCGCTGCTGCCTGTACCTGCTCAAGGCTGGCAGTGGCGTTACCGTAACGAATGTTGTCCTCGACACTGCCGAAAAACAGTGCGGGCGATTGTGAAACCAGCGCGAAGCAGCGGCGCAGATCGTGCGGATCAAGCTGTGCGATCGGCACGCCCTCGATCAGGATGCGTCCTTGAATCGGGTCGTAGAAACGCAGCAGCAGGTCGAGGATGGTCGACTTGCCTGCTCCGGAAGGCCCGACCAGCGCCAGGGTTTCACCGGGCTCGATGTTCAGGGTCAGGTTATCCAGCGCATTGCGCTCGGGACGCGACGGGTAGGCGAAGGTGACATTCTCCAGCGCCAGACGCCCGCTGATGCGCTGTGGCAGGCTCTGCAGGTCGGTGGTCGGCACGCTAATCTCGCTACGTGCCTGAAGCAGTTCGCCGATCCTCTCTGCGGCACCGGCGGCGCGCTGCAAATCGCCAATCACCTCGCT
This sequence comes from Pseudomonas savastanoi, assembly GCF_020917325.1. Lineage (NCBI taxonomy): Bacteria > Pseudomonadati > Pseudomonadota > Gammaproteobacteria > Pseudomonadales > Pseudomonadaceae > Pseudomonas > Pseudomonas savastanoi. The sequence goes on along the minus strand of NZ_CP076652.1, from coordinate 1,915,482 downwards.
CAACGTGCCGAACGCCATACCGACCATCAGCGCGTAGAACACGAACGCTGCCAGCTCACCGCTTGATATGCGGCCGCTGATCACGTCCATACCGCCGACCCACAGCATCACCGCCACCGCACCCAGCACCAGAACGATCACCAGCGTGATCAGCCAGGAGCGCTGCAAAATCCGTTTGCGAGCGGTCTCGAACGCCTGCTCCACCGTATGCGAAAAACGCTGCTTGTCCTGCTGCTGATGGTTGTAGGCTTGCACCGTCTTGATCTGCCCCAACGCCTCGGCCACGTAGCTGCCCACATTGGCGACCCTGTCCTGGCTCTCGCGCGACAGGTTTCGCACCCGCCGTCCGAACATGAGGATGGGCGCGATGATCAGCGGCAACGCCACCACCACGATGCTGGTGAGCTTGGGGTTGGTGATGAACAACAGCACGATGCCGCCAATGACCATCAGTGCGTTGCGCAGGAACATCGACAGTGACGAGCCGATCACCGACTGCAACAACGTGGTATCGGCGGTCAGCCGCGACTGGATTTCCGAACTGCGATTGTTCTCGTAAAAGCCCGGATGCAGCTCTATCAGGTGATCGAATACTTTCTTGCGCAGGTCGGCGACCACGCGCTCGCCGATCCATGACACCAGATAAAAGCGGGCGAACGTTCCGATGGCCAGGCCGACCGTCAGCAGCATGAAAAAGCCGATCGAGCGCTCGAGCAACTGCGGCGAGCGGGTCATGAAGCCCTGATCGACCATCAGCTTGATGCCCTGGCCGATCGACAAGGTGATGCCCGCGGTAATGACAAGTGCCAACAATGCTCCGAACGCTTGCCAGCGATACGGCGCAATGAAACTCGCAGCCAGGCGAAGGGCCTGGCGGTGACGTCGCGTAATCAGTGAAATCATGAAGCCTGCCTGTTTGCCCGATCTTTCTGAATGGCGAAGCCTACACCTGTCATGCATGGCGCGCTGAGCATCATTTCGAATGAACTTGCGCCCGGCTTCAAAGGTCAGGTTATGACTGCTTTACAGGGGCCGCTATAAGACATCGATCTAAGCGTCTACTGGCAGATTCGCATCATTTCTGTTGCACTGGGAACGCGTTTGAGCGGCTGACAGCACCTGTCACGGACCGGTCATCAAGCGCGGTTAATTTAACGCCGTTACCTGATGAAAGGAGAAACACCATGAGCCTGCAAGAGCGCAGCAACGAAGTTCCAGTCGTTCGAGCCACGCCCAATCTGCCGGTTGGCGGTGCAATTCTCGACGAGCATGGGCAAGAAGTCCTGATCACTGAAGCAATGGTTCAGGCTGCCTGCCAGGAATGCGACAAGAACTGGGTAACCCCGGAAAAATAAAACCGAACCGTGCCAAATGCCTTGAAACCCGACCCTGAGTCGGGTTTTTTATGCCCCGCGTTTACCGGACGATCAGACCAGTACCGCCCCCAGTGCCCGCACGAGTTGCGTAAGCTCCCCGGACTCACCTTCGACGCGGACCTTCAGCCCTTCAATTTCCCGACGTGGCGGGTAATGCTTGCGCAACGCATCGAAGGCCAGGCGCTGGCTGGCAGTGTCGCCAGTCAGGCTGCGACGAAAATCTGCGTCATCACGCCGCGGGTCGTACACGCCACGGCACAGCATGTTCAGTGCCCAGACCGGATCGCTGTCAGCATCGAGGCTGACCTGCGCCAGCCAGGGTTTGGGCAGCAGATCGTCCAGTTTTATCACCGCAGGCTGCCCCAGAAAGGCACACAGCGCCTGATAGATCTGCGCAGTGCCCCGCTGCCTGCCATCAAGGCTGTAACCGGCGATATGCGGCGTACCCAGAACGCACAAGTCGGCCAGCGCCACGTTGACCTGCGGCTCACCTTCCCACACATCCAGCACGGCTTGCAGGTCTTCGCGCTCAAGCAGCACGTCGTGCAGCGCTGTGTTGTCCACCACGGCACCACGACTGGCATTGATCAGCCAGGCACCCTGCCTGAGTTGGCGCAAACGGGCTTCGTCGAGCAGGTGCCAGGTGGCTAACGCCCCGGTCTTGCTCAACGGCGTGTGCAGGCTGATGACGTCACAGCGCTGCAGAATCTCGTCAAGGCTGACGAAGTCACCGCCTTCAGCAGACTCGCGTGGCGGATCGCAGACCAGTACGTTCCAGCCCAGCGCCTTCAAGACAGCGACCAGACGACCACCCACCTGCCCTGCACCGACCACACCGTAAGTACGTTGCGCGAGGTCGACGCCTTCGATTTCCGCCAGGGTCAGCAGGCTGCCGAGCACGTAATCCACCACACCGCGTGCATTGCAGCCCGGTGCGCTGGCCCACTGGATACCAGCTTGCTGAAACCCGTCCAGATCCAGATGATCGGTGCCGATGGTGCAGGTACCGACAAACCGCACCGGGCTGCCTTCGAGCAGCTCACGGGTCACGGGGGTCACGGAGCGCACCAGCAGGATGTCGGCGTTCGCCACGGCAGCGCGATCTATGGCGCGCCCCGGCAAGCGATGAATCTCACCGAAATGGGCAAAAAAAGCGTCGAGCAGGGGAATATTTTCGTCAGCAACAATGCGCATGGAAGACTCTCTGGGTCTGGCGAACAGGGACCGGTCCCCAGCGGGAACAGGTGCGTCGTGAACCGGCGCGGGTTGCAGCGATGTAACAATCAATCAATCGGACTTTTTGCGTATCCAGTACAGGAATGTGCCCTCTTCGGCCTGCTCCGCAACCAGCTCATGCCCAAGAAAAACACAGAATTTCGGAATATCACGGCGCGTGGAAGGATCGGTCGCAATCACCTTGAGCAGGCCGCCCGCAGGCAGGTCACGCACCTTTTGATGCAGCATCATCACCGGTTCCGGGCAGAACAGCCCGACAGCGTCCAGCACGGCGTCGACGGTGAGGTTTTCAATGGGCTCAGACATGGGGCACTCCAGAGGCGGGTGACGATTGTCGCTCAATTCAGTCGGTCAGGCCAAATACTGATGGTTGTCCTGAAGCCGAACGGCGGCGCGCGGCCAGACAGCGGACAGAAAAATGCCAGGCACATGGCCTGGCATTGATCGTGACCCAAGCGACCGTCAGAACGGCAGTTTCATGCCCGGTGGCAACTGCATGCCTGCGGTCATGGAAGCGGTCTTGTCCTGGCTGGCCTGCTCGATCTTGCGCACGGCGTCGTTGACGGCGGCGGCGATCAGGTCTTCCAGCACTTCCTTGTCTTCCTGCATCAGGCTGTCATCCAGATTGATGCGCTTGACGTCGTGACGACCGGTCATCACGACGCTCACCAGGCCTGCGCCCGATTGACCGGTGACTTCCGCGTTGGCCAGTTCTTCCTGCATCTTGGCCATTTTTTCCTGCATTTGCTGCGCCTGCTTCATCAGGCCAGCCATGCCACCTTTCATCATGGGATATCTCCTCGAAAATGGATGGTTTGTTTGCGCGGCGCCAATGGCGCCCTGTGTTCAGTTATTGAGGCTGCACCGCAGGCGCGTCTACGGGCTGGATAGTATCTTCCCGGATAACAGCGCCAAACTGCTGCAACATCTGCTGGATATACGGGTCGGCCTGGATCGAGGCTTCGGCCTGACGCTGACGCTCGGCACGCAGTCGCGAAGCAGCCTGGGCAGGAGTTTCCTGCTCGGGCTTGATCAGCTCGATACTCAGATTGATCGTGCGACCATGATACTGGTTCAACGCATCGTTCAGGCGGCGCTGCTGGGTCGAGTTGAACAGGGCACTGTGCGCCGGGTCCAGGTGCAGCAGCCAGTTATCGCCATCGACCGCCATCAAGGTGCAGTTGGCCGCAATGCTGCCGGTCATGCCGGAGATCGGCAGTTTGGGGAATACCTCCAGCCAGTCGGCAGCAAGGCCGGTGGCTGGCTTGGCAGCCGGAGCGGGCTCGGGCTCGACCGCTTCAAGCTCGACGACGCTCTCGTGGGCCAGTTCATCCAGATAGCTATAGGACGCCGGGTCGATGTCGATATCCGGCTCGACGTAATCGTCATCCGCTGGCGGCTCGTCATCGCGCCCCATTGGGCCGGAAGACATCGAATCCGGATTCATGGACAGATAGGCGGAATCAGGAATGGCTTCAAGCATCGCCGGTGTAACCTGCTGCTCGGCAACCGACTGCGCAGGTTCCGCCTCTGGCGCGTCTGGCACTGGGCTGGCGGGCGCAGGCGTCGGCATTGGCGTAAGGTCTGGCTGTTCGGAGACAGTCTCCAGAACCGGCTCGGTTACCGGTTCTGCACCAGTGCCAGTGTCCGGTGCGGGTTCAGCGTTTTTTTCGGCAAGCGGTGCCTTTGGCTCATTCCACGGCAGATCGATTTCTTCGACCGGCTCGGGCTGGGCTTGCGGTTGTGATTCTGGCTGTACCGCGGGCTCAGTTCGTGCAGCCGCCGGCATCGGGGCGGCTGCGGGCGGCAGCGCTTCGAAGGCCGGATCGGGCGCAGCCATGACCGGCGCTTTTGCAACTGCGGGAGCTACCGACGCAACAGGTGTCGCATCGGCCACTGCTTTTCGGGAATCAACCGTGGCCTGGCTGATCCCCACCGGCTTTAGCGGTTGCCTCGGCGCATCGTCGTTATCGGCCGGGCGGAACGCCAGCATGCGCAGCAGAACCATCTCGAAACCGCCACGCGGGTCCGGGGCCAGCGGCAGGTCACGACGACCAATCAGGCCCATCTGGTAATAGAACTGCACGTCTTCGGCAGGCAATGCCTGGGCCAGCGCCAACACCCGGTCGCGGTCGCCATGCCCGTTGTCGACGCCTTCCGGCAACGCCTGGGCAATCGCCACGCGGTGCAGAACATTGAGAATCTCCGAGAGCACGCCGTTCCAGTCAGGCCCCTGCTCGGCCAGGTGACGCACCGCTTCCAGCACACCGCGAGCGTCGCCTTCCAACAACGCAGTCAGCACATCGAACACCTGACCGTGATCCAGCGTGCCGAGCATGGCGCGCACATCGGCAGCCATGACCTTGCCTTCACCAAAGGCAATGGCCTGATCGGTCAGGCTCATCGCGTCACGCATCGAACCGTCGGCAGCGCGCCCGAGCAGCCACAGCGCATCGTCTTCGAACGGCACATTCTCGACGCCCAGTACGTGGGTCAGGTGTTCGACCACACGTTCGGGCGTCATGTTTTTCAGCGAGAACTGCAGGCAACGCGACAGAATGGTCGCGGGCAGTTTCTGCGGATCGGTGGTAGCGAGGATGAACTTGACGTAGGGCGGCGGCTCTTCAAGCGTCTTGAGCAAGGCGTTGAACGAGTGACTGGAGAGCATGTGCACTTCGTCGATCAGGTAGACCTTGAAGCGACCGCGACTTGGCGCGTATTGCACGTTATCCAGCAGTTCGCGCGTGTCTTCGACCTTGGTGCGGCTGGCGGCGTCGATCTCGATCAGGTCGACGAAACGACCTTCATCGATCTCTTTGCACACCGAGCAAGTGCCGCAGGGCGTAGAGGTAATGCCGGTTTCGCAGTTCAGGCACTTGGCGATGATCCGCGCGATAGTGGTCTTGCCGACGCCTCGCGTGCCGGTGAACAAATAGGCATGGTGCAGGCGCTGGCTGTCCAGCGCGTTGATCAGGGCCTTCAACACATGAGCCTGGCCGACCATTTCGCGGAACGAGCGCGGACGCCATTTACGTGCAAGAACCTGATAACTCATTTAAAACCGTCGCAACTGGTAAGCGGAAGACCGCCAATGCTAGCCGAGCAGGGGCAAAATTGCATCTGGTGTCCGCCTCTATTGTGGCTAAGCTGAGCAAATGAATCCAATGACGCGCTTTAAACGGACTTTTGCAGAGCCACGGCTGCCTCGTGCAGCCGTGGCGTGCATGCTGTTGCTGTCGATGCAGACGGTGAGCGCGGCCAAAGGCACTCTGGACTTCGCGGTCAACGAAGGCTGGACCATGCCGATGATGCATATCACCGACTTTCGGCCCGAATCCGGCATCCTGTTCGACATCATGCAAAGCGTTGCGCACCATGTCGGCCTCGAAGCCAGGTACCACGTGATGCCGCGCCTGCGCATCCAGTCGGCGCTTGAGCGTGGCGAAGTAGACATGCATTGCTACAGCTCACAGGCGTGGTATCCCGATCTGTCCGGGGATTACCTCTGGAGCCTGCCGATTCTCTATCAACGCGACTGGCTGGTCGCTTCAGCCGAAACGGCTGCGGGCCCATACCCAGAGCAGTTCGACAATGAAACCGTCGGCACGGTACTAGGCTATAACTACCCTGCCCTGCAGCACCTTTTTGATAATCATCAACTGATACGTGAAGACGCACGCACGCAGAACCAGACGCTCGGCAAGCTGATGGCTGGACGCTACAACTACGCCGTGACCAACCAGCTGATCCTCGAATGGACCAATCGAAACCTGCCTGTCGGCAGAAGGCTGAAGCCCATATCGCTGGTCGCAGAGCAGCCTGCGGCCTGCCTGATACGCAACACCCCCGAGCTGCCGACAGGTAAAATCCTGCGCACACTGGTGCAAATGCGTCTGTCAGGCGAGATTCAGCAAATCATCGATCACTACACCGCGCCCACGCCCCCGTGACCCTTCCTCTGCGGTGTAGCAATAGCGTCATATTCCGTCGTTACGCTCGCCTGAAATCTTTGGTAATACATTAACCAGCGCGAGTATTTGGCGATGAGCGACAGATCAGACGACGAAGACACCAACAACAACCCCAGCCGCCGTCGTTTTCTGGGCGGGATGGCTGCCCTTGGCGCAGGCGTCACGCTGAGCAGCTACGTGTCGGCCCACGAGAAACCGCCCGCCGACAACGACAAGCATCATCACCTTGCCGGGCCTGCGCTGGACAGGGCCTTGCGCGAGAACGTGAAGACTATTGTGGTGATCTACGCCGAGAACCGCAGCTTCAATAACCTGTTCGGCGATTTTCCCGGGGTCCAGAAGCCACTCTCCTCGCTCAGACCTTCCGACTATGAACAGCGCGACCGCGACGGCACGCTATTGTCCAAACTGCCGCCAGCCTGGGGTGGTGTGTTACAGGTCGGGCCGCAAACCGTTGACGGCGTGACCTACCCGGCAGGCGAGCAGTTTCAGAAAGACCTGCCCAACGCCCCCTTCCCGCTCAAGGGGCCGAACGGCGAAGACCTGCCGCTGAGTCTGGTCACTCGCGACCTGTGGCACGTTTTCTATCAGAATCAGATGCAGATCAACGACGGCCGCAATGATCGATTCGTCGCCTGGGCCGACGCTGGCGGGCTGACCATGGGCAACTACTCACAGACTCAGTACTCGCTGCGCCTGTGGGACGTTGCCTCGGAATTCGTGCTGTGCGACAACTTCTTTCAGGGTGCATTCGGCGGCTCGTTCCTCAACCACCAATACCTGATTTCAGCCACCGCGCCGATTTACCCCAACGCTGCCGAGTCTCCGGCCAAATCCCAGATCGCAACCCTGCAGAGCTTCAACCCGCAAGACCCGCGCCTCAAGCCACTGGACAAGTCGCCTGCCAGCGCAATGGAGGGGCCACCGCAGTTCGGCCCCAGCGCCATTACCCCGGACAACTACGCCGTCAACACCATGGCCCCGCCCTACTGGCCAACCTGGCTGCGCGACCCGCAGAACCCTGATTACTCGAAACCGGATCTGCCCAACGTGCTGGTTCCGCAAAGCCACGAACACATTGGCGACAAACTGTCGAAAAGAAATGTCGACTGGGCCTGGTACGCTGGGGCCTGGCAAGTGACGCTGGACGAGTTCAAGGACTCCACGGGAATCCCGAAAATTCCTAACTTTCAATACCATCACCAGCCGTTCAACTACTTCAAGCAACAGGGTCCGCAAAACCCTGAAGAACGCAAAAAACGTTTGCGTGACGGCGGCCTGGGTGACGAGTCCAGCACCAACCGCTTCCTCGCCGATGCCGAAGCCGGCAAGTTGCCCGCGGTAACCTTCTACAAGCCCCAGGGCAACCTGAACATGCACGCCGGTTATGCCGACGTGGCTGCGGGTGACCGGCACATAGACCGGGTGATCAAGGTGCTGCGCAAGAGCCCGCAATGGGACAACATGGTGATCGTCGTGACTGTGGACGAGAACGGCGGCTGGTGGGACCACGTCGCACCGCCCAAAGGCGACCGCTTCGGCCCCGGCACGCGTATTCCGGCGCTGGTCATTTCACCCTTCGCCCGCAAAGGCAAGGTGGACCACACGGTATACGACACGGCCTCGATTCTGCGCCTGATTACCCGTGTTCACGGCCTGGAAAAGCTCGACGGGCTGAAGCGCCGCGACGACGCCATGATCGCGCGCGGCCAGGCTCCCATGGGCGACCTGACCAACGCATTGCACTTTCCTGCCTGATTCCGTCGCTGTAGCGCTCAGGTACTCGCGTCGGCTGCCTCCAGTGCAGTCGGACGCGACGTCTTGACCGGTGGCAAGGACGCCACATACACCGTGCGGGACGGGAACGCGAAACGCACATCCAGTTCGGCGAATGCTTCCATGATGTCCAGATTGATCGCCTGCTGCACATCCATATAAACGTTGTAGCTGGGGTCGAGAACGATAAAGACGGTCTCGAACTCCAGTGACGTTTCGCCAAAACCACGGAAATGCGAGCGGTCGAAACGGGCGAGTTTCTGCGCGTTGATGATCGCTTCTACTTTCTTTGGCACTTCCCGTATCTGATCGACAGAGCAGTCATACGTAAGCCTGAATTCGAAGACAATGCGTCGTTCCTGCAAACGTTTATAGTTCTGGATGGTGTTGTTGATCATGTCGGCGTTGGCCATCACGATCTGCTCGCCGCCCAGGCTGCGGATGCGCGTGGTCTTCAGACCGACATGTTCGACCGTACCGGACAGCGCGCCGACAACAATGAAATCGCCCACTTCAAAAGGCTTGTCCACTGCGATGGAGAGTGAGGCAAACACATCACCCAGAATGTTCTGCACCGCCAGCGCAACCGCAATACCGCCCACCCCGAGGCTGGCCACAAACGCAGTGATATTGACCCCGACGTTCGACAGCATCGCCATGACCACTGTGGCCCACAGCAACACCTTCGCGCCCCACAGACTCAACGTTGCCAGCGCACTGCCCTGATAAGTGCCGCCAGCGTTGTGACGTACAAAGTAGCGCTGCAGCGCGAGCGCAATTGCCCGGTTCGCCCACAACCCGACCTGCAATGCAGCAACCACGAACCACAGACTGCTGACCCGCCCAAGCCAGCGCTCCGGCAGATCGAGCATGCCCACCCCGATCAGAATCGAAGCCAGCAGTAACAGTGTATTGCTGGTGCCCGACAGCACCTGCACCACGATGTAGCGCATATGCGTGCTGGGCGAATCAGGCCGCGAGCGCATCTTTCGGAGGACAAAACCGATAACCCCCCTGACCAGAATAAAACTCATGGTCGAGGCGAACACAGCGAGTATCCAGTTGGCGAGCGAAATGCCCAGAAATTGCGAGTCTGTGAAAAATCTGATGATGTCCTGTTCCATCCGGCCCCCGGCTCCACTGCTACGAGACGCCTGACCGAAAAGCCCGTGACACCCGCAGCGACTTGAATTGCCCCTTGCCGTAAAACGGTTTCAAGCGACGCGTAAGGGGTTAGGTGGCACATGACGCCGAGGGTTCAGACGAATTCGGATCGCATTACCAGCAGCTTTCACATCGGGCATGGCATACAGGCGCAGGAACAGCTAACGCACTCGGCACACGGAGATGGTTGGGTGGTAATCGGGGATGTGGAGATTTCAGTGCAACTGCGTCGAGGGCCGACTAAGGATTCGTTAAGGTGGTGCCCCCACCAGCCACACCCCGGCACACAATGTTCCCGCTGTGGCTGCTTCCTTCCGGATCTGACCAGGTTCACGGGTAATCGTTGCGGGGGGACCGATGGGGTCACCATAACGACACTCACCAGTTGGCGAGCCGCGCCATTGTACCGGTCTGGCGTGAGTTTACAACCGTTGGTTCGGATAAAAATTTCGAGGAGGCTCAAGCACTTGTGTGCCGGGGCTGAAACGCAAAGCGGTATCGGCCGTCGGTGTGACAAATCCTCGAAACACCCTCATTCGATCCTGTACCCTGCCCGCCTCAATAATAATCAGCCAGCAGGTTGCCCATGCAGACTCGATTGGTCGGCTACCACGATCTCAACGCCTCTCAACGTAAACAGCTCGAACACCTTGAAGTGACGCAGGAGCAGATGCAGTTCTCCGGCGATATTTACACCGTGCTCAATACTCTGCTGGTCAACCCCAGCCCGAATGTTTACGGCTTTGTGCTTCTGGGCGACGATAAACCGGTGGGGTTTTTCCTGCTCAAGCGCGGGGATTGTCTGCCGAACTGGGCTCAGGAGACGCTGGCTGCGACGCTGCATGCATTGCAGATCGATCACCGCGAACAGGGCAAGGGGTTAGGCAAGGCGTGCTTGCAGGCATTGCCTGCGGCGCTGCGCCTGAAGTGGCCGGACATCACGCACTTGATGCTCTCGGTCGATGCAGACAATAGCGCTGCTATCGGGCTTTATGCAGGTCAGGGCTGGGTGGACACCGGAGAGGCTTACCGCGGAAGGATCGGTTTTGAGCGCAGGCTGGTGCTGACACTTTGATACGAAGTTTGAGCACGCGCCTGACATCCAGCGATGTCAGACGCTGCCTGGGTTACTGAGCCTGCAAAACCTCGTCGGCCTTGCCACCCGCATCCTGAATCACCAGGTGGATGAAGTGCAGTTTGGCGATTACCGCCGGAGGCAGCACGAACGGATAGAAGTCCGGCTGGCCCATGCTGCGTGACAGCTCGTTGAGCATGCTGGCCAGTTCGATCCAGGCGTTGACGAACGACAGGAACGCCGGGCCGCCTGGGTGCTGTGGATCGTAGAGCACTTCCAGCGGGAATGGCTGGTAGTCCAGCTCCATGTCGCGGGCGCTCATGCCAAAACCCAAGGCGGTGTCGACCGCGTCCATCATGTGCAGGTAGTGAGCCCAGGTTTCAGCCCAGTCTTCCCACGGGTGCATGGTGGCGTAGGCACTGACGAAGCTTTCCTGCCAGGTGTCGGGCGCGCCGTTTTTATAGTGGTGATCAAGCGCATCGGCATAGCTGGCGCGCTCGTCGCCGAACAGATTGCGGCAGCCGTCCTCCCAGTGGGTATTGGCGATTAGCCGATCCCAGTAATAGTGGCCGACTTCATGGCGGAAATGGCCGAGCAAGGTGCGGTAGGGTTCGTGCATCTGCACGCGCATCGCTTCGCGGTGTGCGTCGTCGGCTTCCTCGATGTTCAGGGTAATCAGGCCATTGGCGTGGCCAGTGGTCGGCAGCTTGCCTTCCAGATCGACACCGACAAAGTCAAAGGCCAGGCCGGCTTCTTCATCGACGCTCTTGGGGATGACCTGCAACCCCAGGGAAATCAGCTGCGCAACCAGACGACGCTTGGCGGTCTCGACCTTGCGCCAGCGCTCGCCGTTTTCGGCGATGGACAGGTCGGGAATGGTGCGATTGAGGCTGCACGCAACGCAGAACTCACCGGCGTTGTGCTCCGGAAACAGCCAGTTACAGGCTGCCGGGGTATCGAGGTTGGCGCAACGCCGATACAGACCCGCACCCGGTTCGTCGCTCAGGCGCCAGGTAGGCTCAGGCCCTGCTTCAAGCGTAGCCACGCGGCCCTGCTCGGGCAGGTAACCCAGCGCAGCCGAACAGGCCAGGCATTGGGAATTGGGGAAAAACACCGACTGGCCGCATGTGCACTGCCAGACCTTGCTGTTACGTTTGGATTCGCCGACAAATGGGGCGGTAATGCGTGAACTCAATTGCTCGAAAAAGCGATACATGGCGATCTCCCGTTGGCCTTGCATGGACTAGATCATGCCTACGCTTCAGGGGTTCAAAATATTATCGAACGGCGGGGACGGATAGCGTCGACGGCGTTTGCATGGGCGAAAACGGTGCGTCGCACGATAGTTGAGATTATCGTTCCGCATGCTCCAGCGTGGTCACAGATCTACGCCGCGCCATCACATTCAAGACCGGACGCAGAGCGTCCAGAACGGCATGCGACGCGGAGCGTCGCACGATGATCAAGACATGCCTAAGCGGAGCGTCGCACGGTAGTTGTGATTATCGTTTCGCACGCTCCAGCGTGGGAATGCCGTGCGTGACGCTCCGCGTCACAGATCTGCGCCGCACCATCACATTCAAGACCGGACGCAGAGCGTCCAGAACGGCATGCGACGCGGAGCGTCACACGATGATCAAGATATGCCTAAGCAGAGCATCACACGGTAGTTGGAATTATCGTTCCGCACGCTCCAGCGTGGGAATGCCGTGCGTGACGCTCTGCGTCACAGATCTGCGCCGCACCATCACATTCAGGATAGGACGCAGAGCGTCCAGAACGGCATGCGACGCGGAGCGTCGCACGATGATCAAGACATGCCTAAGCAGAGCGTCGCACGGTAGTTGGGATTATCGTTCCGCACGCTCCAGCGTGGGAACGCCGTGCGTGACGCTCCGCGTCACAGATCTGCGCCGCACCATCACATTCAGGATAGGACGCAGAGCGTCCAGAACGGCATGCGACGCGGAGCGTCGCACGATGATCAAATGCCTAAGCAGAGCATCGCACGGTAGTTGGGATTATCGTTCCGCACGCTCCAGCGTGGGAATGCCGTGCGTGACGCTCTGCGTCACAGATCTACGCTGCGCCGCACATTCAAGAACGGACGCAGAGCGTCCAGAACGGCATGCGACGCGGAGCGTCGCACGATGATCAAGACATGCCTAAGCGGAGCATCGCACGGTAGTTGGGATTATCGTTCCGCACGCTCCAGCGTGGGAATGCCGTGCGTGACGCTCTGCGTCACAGATCTGCGCCGCACCATCACATTCAGGATAGGACGCAGAGCGTCCAGAACGGCATGCGACGCGGAGCGTCGCACGATGATCAAGACATGCCTAAGCAGAGCGTCGCACGGTAGTTGGGATTATCGTTCCGCACGCTCCAGCGTGGGAATGCCGTGCGTGACGCTCCGCGTCACAGATCTGCGCCGCACCATCACATTCAGGATAGGACGCAGAGCGTCCAGAACGGCATGCGACGCGGAGCGTCGCACGATGATCAAGACATGCCTAAGCGGAGCGTCGCACGGTAGTTGTGATTATCGTTTCGCACGCTCCAGCGTGGGAACGCCGTGCGTGACGCTCTGCGTCACAGATCTACGCCGCGCCATCACACTCAAGACCGGACGCAGAGCGTCCAGAACGGCATGCGACGCGGAGCGCCGCACGATGATCAATACATGCCTAAGCGGAGCGTTGCACGGTAGTTGGGATTATCGTTCCGCACGCTCCAGCGTGGGAATGCCGTGCGTGACGCTCCGCGTCACAGATCTGCGCCGCACCATCACATTCAGGATAGGACGCAGAGCGTCCAGAACGGCATGCGACGCGGAGCGCCGCACGATGATCAACACATGCCTAAGCGGAGCGTCGCACGATAATCAGGGAATGCGGAGCGTCGGCCTGCCTCAGTCAACCGCCACGCCCAGTTCGGTCAGGCGTTTTAGCAGCGCATCTTCGTCCAGTACGGTCAGCCCCAGCTCGTTGGCCTTGGTCAGTTTCGAGCCTGCACCGGGGCCTGCAACCACGGTGTGGGTCTTGGCAGATACCGAGCCGGAGACTTTGGCACCAAGGCTTTCGAGTTTTTCCTTGGCGACGTCACGACTCATGCGCTCCAGCGAACCCGTCAGCACCCAGGTCTGCCCAGCCAGCGGCAGGCCTTCGACGGTTTTTTTCTCGCTGCGCCAGTGCATGCCGAAGTCTTTGAGCTGGGCTTCTATGGCGCGGGCGCGCTCGGCATGTGCGCTGTCGTCGAAGAAATCGCGGACCGACTTGGCCTGTTTCTCCGGCAGCGTCTGACGCATGTCCAGCCAATCGGCGCTGATGATGGCCTCCAGCGTGCCGAACCTGTCAGCCAGTTTCTGTGCAGCGCCCGGCCCTACCGACGGAATGTGCAGTTTGTCGATCAGCCCTTCGAGCGTAGTGCTGGCCGCAAATTCGGCACCCAGCTCGCCCTGATCCTGCAATTGCAGTCCGCATTCGCCCAACAGCGCATCAATGACGTTACGGTTGTGCTCGTCTTCGAAGAAACTGTGAATTTCGTAGGCAACTTCCAGACCGACATCCGGCAGGTAAGTCAACACCTCCGGCAAGGCCTGTTTGACGCGCTCCAGAGACGCCAGCGAGCGCGCCAGCACCTTGGCCGTCTCCTCGCCCACATCGGGAATGCCCAGGGCATAGATGAAGCGCGCCAGGGTCGGCTGCCGGCTGTCGGCAATCGCCTTGAGCAGCTTGTTGCTGGAAATTTCGGCAAAGCCTTCGAGGTCGATGATCTGTTCGTATTTCAGCTTGTACAGATCGGCAGGCGAGCCGATGAGTTTTTCATCGACCAGTTGCTCGATGGTCTTGTCGCCAAGCCCTTCGATGTCCATCGCACGACGTGACACATAGTGGATGATCGCCTGCTTGAGTTGCGCACCGCAGGCCAGACGCCCGACGCAGCGATACACCGCGCCTTCGGTGACGGTTTCCTTGCCCTTGCTACGCTTGATCAACTGCGTGCGCTCGACATGCGAGCCGCACACCGGGCAGGTCTGTGGAACCTGCACCGCCCTGGCATTCTCGGGGCGGCGCTCGGCAACCACCTGCACCACCTGAGGAATCACGTCACCGGCGCGGCGGATGATCACCGTGTCGCCAATCATCAGGCCGAGCCGCGCCACTTCATCCATGTTGTGCAGCGTGGCGTTGGCGACCATGACGCCAGCCACCTTGACCGGCTTGAGGCGCGCGACCGGCGTCACTGCGCCGGTACGCCCCACCTGGAATTCGACATCCAGCAGCTCGGTCAGCTCTTCCATGGCCGGGAATTTGTGGGCAATTGCCCAGCGCGGCTCGCGGGCGCGAAAACCCAGTTCGCGCTGCGCAGCCAGGTTGTTGACCTTGAACACCACGCCGTCGATCTCGTAAGTCAGTGCCAGACGCCGCTCACCAATATCGTGGTAATAGGCCAGACACTCCTCGACGCCATTCGCCAGCTTCAGCTCGCGACTGACCGGCATGCCCCATTTTTTCAACGTTTCAAGCACGCCGATGTGAGTGTCGGCGATTTCCGCCGAAGTCTGCCCCAGGCCATAGCAGCAGAATTCCAGCGGACGATTGGCGGTGATTTTCGAGTCCAGCTGGCGCAGGCTGCCCGCCGCCGCATTGCGCGGGTTGGCGAAGGTCTTGCCGCCGATTTCCAGCTGGCTGGCGTTGAGCCGCTCAAAACCTGCCTTGGACATGAACACTTCGCCGCGCACTTCCAGCACATCAGGCCAGCCCTTGCCTTTCAGCTTGAGCGGGATGTTGCGCACGGTGCGCACATTGACGCTGATGTCCTCGCCGGTGGTCCCGTCCCCACGCGTCGCACCGCGTACCAGCGCACCGTCGCGATACAGCAGGCTGACTGCCAGACCGTCCAGCTTAGGCTCGCAGCTGTACTGCACCTTGCTGCCCGCACCAAACAGGTCCCCGGCAGGCAAATCCAGCCCTTCGGTTACGCGCCGGTCAAACTCGAGCATGTCGTTTTCTTCGAAAGCGTTGCCCAGGCTGAGCATCGGCATTTCGTGCCGCACCTGGGTGAACGCCGACAAAGCGGCGCTGCCAACCCGTTGCGTCGGCGAATCCGGCGTGACCAGATGCGGGTTTTCTGCCTCAAGGGCCTTGAGTTCGTGAAACAGGCGGTCGTACTCGACATCCGGGATGCTGGGCTCATCCAGAACGTGATAGCGGTAGTTGTGCTCATCCAGCTCTGCACGCAGTTCCAGGATTCGGGTTTCGACGGCCTTCATACGGTGTTCTCTCAAAAAGCAAAAGAGCAGCCGAGGCTGCTCAATCTGTTGGCTCTGTTCTGTTCAAGCCCAATCCCCGAAAAAGCGCGCCGGAGCATGCTCTTGATCGGGAAGTGGACAAGGATTCGCTTAACCGCGACGCTGGGTCAACGCACGGCGCTCGAATTCAACGATGCGCTGACGGTAATGCTCGATGGTTTGCGCGGTCATGACACTGCGCTGGTCATCTTTCAGCTCGCCATCCAGTTCATGGGCCAGCTTGCGGGCTGCGGCAACCATGACGTCGAAGGCCTGCTTGGGATGACGCGGGCCTGGCAAACCAAGGAAGAAGCTCACGGCACGGGTGCTGAAATGGTCGATATCGTCCAGATCGAACACGCCGGGCTTGACCGCATTGGCCATCGAGAACAGCACTTCGCCGTTACCTGCCATGCTTTCGTGACGGTGGAAAATATCCATCTCGCCAAAACGCAGGCCGCTTTCCAGGATGTTCTGCAACAACGCAGGGCCCTTGAAGCCGCCTTCACTGCGCGAAATCACGCTGATGACCAGCACTTCCTCAACCGGAGGCAGGTCCTTGTCCTCAGTGATGCGCTGGGCAGGCTTGTCGTCCGGGAAGTCATCGTCACGCCCCGTGAACAGGCTCGGGCCGTCCAGATCCAGATTCAGGTCACCCTGCTGCGGTTCATCCTTGCGCTTCTTGTCGCTGTTGCCACGCTTGTCACTGTTGCTGCGCTTGCCCTCACGCGGGCTGGCGCTCATCGACGGCAAATCATGCTCGTCGAGCTGCGGTTCCTTGTGGGTGTCCAGCACACGGGGCGGCCCGAGCACTTCGGCCGACGTGGTTTCCTCCTCATCCGGAAGATTGGAGAAGCTTCGATCCAGCCTGAATTTCAATTTACCTTTGCTGCCGCGCATACGGCGCCAGCCATCAAAAAGAATACCGGCAATGACTATTATGCCGATGACGATCAGCCACTCGCGCAGACCGATTTCCATGTAATCCAGTGCCTCTAATGAAGAAATCTGAAAATAAGGGCCTAAACCCCTTTAATACGTGGTGCCAAGTCTATGTTCTGACTGGCAATTTGCCCACGCGAAAATAAAAAGTGGTCACTAAACTAGCACGACCAAAGGTAACTTTACACCGTCTGTTACGTCTCTTCGCCGCCCAAAGTGCCATCTATCACACAAACGTCAAATTTTCGGGCCCTTGCGCAACGATTTCCCGACTGAATCAAGCCAGAACTCAGGCATCCACAAGCGCCATCGCCTGCTCTACATCCACCGCTACCAGCCGCGAACAGCCTGGTTCATGCATCGTCACCCCCATCAATTGGTCAGCCATTTCCATGGCGATCTTGTTGTGGGTGATGTAGATGAACTGAACAGTTTGTGACATTTCTTTCACCAACCGCGCATAGCGACCCACGTTGGCGTCATCCAGCGGCGCATCCACCTCATCAAGCATGCAAAACGGCGCAGGATTGAGTTTGAAAATGGCAAAAACCAGCGCCAGTGCAGTCAAGGCTTTTTCCCCACCCGACAGCAGATGAATGGTGCTGTTCTTCTTGCCGGGAGGGCGCGCCATGATTGTCACCCCTGTATCGAGTAAATCTTCGCCCGTCAGTTCCAAATAAGCGGAGCCACCACCGAAAACTTTTGGGAAAAGTGCCTGAATTCCGCTATTTATCTGATCGAAGGTATCTTTGAAGCGGTTTCGGGTTTCTTTATCGATCTTGCGGATGACGTTTTCCAGCGTGTCGAGTGCTTCCACCAGATCAGCATCCTGCGCATCCAGATAACGCTTGCGTTCGGATTGCTGCTGGTACTCGTCAATGGCGGCAAGGTTGATCGCTCCCAGACGCTGAATACGCCCGGCGATGCTCTCCAGTTGCTGCTCGGCGGCCTGCTCGCTGGCCTCGGGGGTCAACGTGGCGAGCACGCCGTGCAGGTCGTAGCCGTCCTCATGCAATTGGTCCTGCAACGCCGTGCGGCGCACCGTCAGCGACTGCCATTCCAGGCGTTGCTGCTCAAGCTGGCCGCGCAACAGCTGCGATTGCTGCTCAGCCTGGGTCCGGCGCTTTTCGGCTTCACGCAGTTCGCGGTCAGCGTCTTCGAGGGCGTTCTTGGCGATGCGCATTTCATCATCGACCACCATGCGCCGCTCCAGCAGCTCTTCAAGCTTGAGGCGCAGTTCTTCAAGCGGTGCCTCGCCCTCCTCCAGATTCAGACTCAGTTGCTCGCGCTTTTCGGTCAGTCTCTCGGACTGCATACGCAGGCGCTCCAGCGCCTGACGCGTCGAATCGTACTGCGCCTTGAGCGAGCCCAGACGCACCGCCAGTTGATGACTGTGATCCTTGTGCTGCCGCGCATCCTGACGAATCCTATCCAGACGCTCGCGCAGCGCATCACGCTGCGCCTGAAGCACTTCGCGCTGCTCGGTATCCTGCGCCATGCTGTCCAGTGCATCCTGCAATTGCAGGCGCGATTCGCCGAGGTGCTCGTGCTCGACAGCGCGTTGCTCGCCCAGCTCGGCCAGTTCTTCGTCCAGACGAGTACGACGCAGGGTCAACTGCTCGACCTTTACCCTGACCGCCGACAGTTGCGCTTTAAGTTCGCTTTGCTGACGGGTTTCGTCCTGCACGCGGCGGCGCAGTTGCTCGCGGGCTTCTTCCTCCTGCGACTGTTGCTCGCGTAGCACCAGCAATTGCTCTTCAAGCGTAGCCAGCGTCGCTTCGCGCTCATCACGCTCCAGGCCCAGCCTTTGTAATTCCTGCCCCCGCGCCAGCACGCCACTCTGCGCCTCGCTGGCACGTCGCACACGTAAAAAGTGCCGCCCGACCCAATAGCCGTCACGGCTGATCAGGCTTTGCCCGGCGCTGAGTTGCGCACGTCGCGCCAGCGCTTCATCCAGATCCTCGACCGGAATCACCTGGCCCAGCCAGGCGGACAGATCAACCGTACTGTCCACTTTCTCCAGCAGGCTGCCAGGCACCCGCACCGTATCGGCACCGGCGCTGAGCAAGCGCAGATCACCCTGCTGGAAGTTCGCCAGATCAAGCGCGTCGAAGTCATCCACCAGCACAGCCTGCAAATCCGCGCCGAGCACGGTCTCCACCGCCAGCTCCCAGCCCGCTTCGACGCTCAGCCCTTCGGCCAGACGCGGGCGCTCGGCCAGTTGCTGATCGCGCAGCCATTCGGCGGTGCCGGTGTCCGGGTCAAGTGCGGCCTGCTGCAGCGCTTCCAGGGAAGCCAAACGCCCGTTGAGACGTTGCAGCTCGCCCTGCGCCTGCTGTTGCGCCTGACTGGCCTGCTGCAAAGCTTCACGCAGTTGCTCCAGACGCTCTACCGCCTGCTCTTCGCCCGCGTGCAGCTCCTCAAGGGTCATGTCACGGGTGGCGAGGTCTTCGCTCAACTCCAGAATGGCCGCATCTTCAGGGTCGGCGGCCAGCAACTGACGCTCTTCGGCCAGACGCCGCTGGCGTTCGGCCAGGCGTTCGATGCTTTGTTCAAGTTGCTGAATGCGCGACTGCTGGACCTGCGCCTGGCGCTGTGGCTCGGCGGATTGCTGATTGAAGACGTCCCACTTCTCCTGCCAGCCCTGCATGGCCGCTTCGGCGTCCTCCAGGGCAATGGCCGATTCTTCGGCGGCCGCGCTGGTCATTTCCTGCTCGGGCTCAAGCATCTGCAGCTCTTCGCCCAGGGTGGCAAGCAAGGTGGTGTCGTGGCCAAGATGGGATTCGGTTTCCTGGCGGGCGCGTTCGGCTTCGCGCAGGTCGTCCTGCAATTGGCGCAGCCGCTGCTGACCGTGCTGGATGCTCTGCTCGACGCGAGCAATGTCGCCACCGACCGAATAAAAACGGCCCTGCACCAGGTTGAAGCGTTCGGACAGATCATGATGGCCGTCGCGCAGCCTTTCGATGCTGGCATCGGCGCTGCGCTGATCAGCCACCAGCGCTTCAAAACCGATCTCCTGATTGCCGATCACTGCCTCGCGCTGCCCCACCAGATCATTCAACGCCTGCCAGCGCAGAGCCGACAGTTGCGCCTTCAACTGGCGTTCTTCGGCCTTGTATTCCTGATACTTCTCGGCGGCCTGAGCCTGTCGGTGCAGACGCTCCAGCTGACGCTCGAGTTCTTCCCGAAGGTCAGTCAGGCGCGCCAGGTTCTCGTGGGTGCGGCGAATACGGTTTTCGGTTTCCCGACGTCGCTCCTTGTATTTGGAGATCCCGGCGGCTTCTTCAATAAAGTTGCGCAGGTCTTCAGGCTTGGCTTCGATCAGCTTGGAGATCATGCCCTGCTCGATGATCGAATAGCTGCGTGGCCCCAGGCCGGTGCCAAGGAAGATGTCGGTAATGTCGCGACGGCGGCATTTGGTGCCGTTGAGGTAGTAGCTGTTCTGGCTGTCGCGGGTCACTTTGCGGCGAATGGAGATTTCCGCATACGCCGCGTACTCGCCGACCAGCGTGCCGTCGGAGTTATCGAACACCAGCTCGATACTCGCCTGGCTGACCGGTTTGCGGCTGGTGGAGCCATTGAAGATGACGTCGGTCATCGACTCGCCGCGCAGGTTCTTGGCCGAGCTTTCGCCCATGACCCAGCGCACGGCGTCGATGATGTTGGATTTGCCACAGCCATTGGGACCGACAACGGCCGCCATGTTACTGGGGAAGTTCACCGTGGTGGGATCGACGAACGACTTGAACCCTGCCAGCTTGATGCACTTCAGGCGCATGGCGTCAGTCCGCTGCCAGGGCGGCCAGCACCAGCTGGCAGCTGCGCTGACAGTAGGCGATCAGCACTACACGAATTTTCGGCAGATCCCGCGCGATCACCGCGCCAAGCAACTCGTCGAACAACGCCAGATAGTCGCCCATATCGGCCTTGCGTTGCTCGAGCGCGAGGAAATAGCTGCGGCTCATGGACGGCTGCAGGTTCTCGACCGTTTCTTCGAGGTACGGGTTGCTGGCGAACGGATAGGCCGCGCGCATGACATTGAAGCTCTCTTCGACAAATGCCTTGACGTCCTGCTGCTCGAAACTGACCTGCAGGCGCTGTTGTATCTGCACGAACGGCGCAAGATCATCCTCGGTGCGCCAGCGCTCGACCACTGCATTGGCCAGCAGAATGTACAACTCGCTCATCAGGCCACACAGGCTGGTCACGTTGTGCGCGTTGAGCACCGTAACCTGTGCCCCACGACGCGGCAGGATCACCACCAGATGGCGGCGCTCCAGAATCAATAATGCTTCGCGCACAGAACCACGGCTGACGTTCAACGCCTGCGTGACTTTCTGTTCCTGAATACGCTCTCCAGGCTTGAGCTCACCGCGAATGATCCGCTCGGCAAGATGATGAGCAATTTGCTCAGCGAGGCTGTCCGGTGCCTTGAACGTCATGACTATCCTTCAAAAAAACCAGTTCTGCATGCAAGCCGCGAAGTGTAGCGCAACCGGTACGGATGGCGCAGGGCCATAGAAGCGGAAACTGGCACGAAATACGCAAAACCTTGAATACAACCCAATGGGCGATTCAAGAACCAGAGAGTCTTTGATCGGCAGAATGCTGAAAAACTCAATTTCCTGACTCTTAAGTCAGAAACAAATTGACCCAATAAGCAGAGCTGATAGATTCATCGACATGTCTGATGACAATAAATGTGAGGGCTTTGCGCCGTGATTCAGTTCCTTTTGAACCAAGAGCTAAAAACCGAGCGCAGCCTGAATCCGAACATGACCGTGCTGACCTACCTGCGTGAGCAGGCACACAAGCCCGGTACCAAGGAAGGTTGTGCCAGTGGCGACTGCGGTGCCTGCACCGTCGTGGTTGGCGAGTTGCACAGTGACGCCGACGGCAAGCAAACGCTGCGTTATCGCAGCCTCAATTCGTGCCTGACGTTCATGGCGTCGCTGCACGGCAAACAATTGATCAGCGTCGAGGACCTCAAGCACCAGGGTCAGTTGCACAGCGTGCAACAAGCGATGGTCGAGTGTCACGGCTCGCAATGCGGCTTTTGTACCCCGGGCTTTGTGATGTCGCTGTTTGCCCTGCAAAAGAACAGCAGCGACGCCAACGCGCACCAGGCCCACGAAGCGCTGGCAGGCAATTTGTGCCGCTGCACCGGTTATCGCCCTATTCTGGCCGCCGCCGAGCAGTCTTGCAGCCAGCGCCAGCCGGACCAGTTCGATCAGCGCCAGGCTCAGACTGTCGAGCGCCTGCGAGCAATCACGCCAGGCCAGACCGAAGCACTGAGCGACGGCGAAAAAAGCTGCTTCATTCCGCTGACCGTGGCGGACCTGGCTGACCTTTATGGAAGCCATCCGCAGGCGCGCCTGCTGGCCGGCGGCACCGATCTGGCCCTGGAAGTCACGCAGTTTCACAAACAATTGCCGGTGATGATTTACGTCGGACACATCGACGAGATGAAGGGCGTGAAGCGTTTCGAAGACCGCCTGGAGATCGGCGCAGCCACTCCGCTGACCGATTTTTATGCAGCACTCAAGGCCGAATACCCGGACTTTGGCGAGTTACTACAACGCTTCGCCTCGTTGCAGATCCGTAATCAGGGCACGCTGGGCGGCAATATCGGCAATGCCTCGCCCATCGGCGACTCACCGCCCCTGCTGATCGCCCTTGGTGCGCAGATCGTGCTGCGCAAAGGCAACGGCCAGCGCACTCTGGCGCTGGAGGATTACTTCATCGACTACAAGGTCACGGCTCGCCAGGAGAGTGAGTTCATCGAAAAGATCATCGTGCCGACCGCCAATCCACTGCAGACCTTTCGTGCCTATAAAGTCTCCAAACGCCTGGATGACGACATCTCGGCAGTCTGTGCGGCGTTCCGCCTGACGATAGAAGACGGCGTGATCCGCGAGGCACGTGTCGCCTATGGCGGCATGGCGGCGATTCCCAAGCGCGCAGCGGCCTGCGAGCGGGCCCTGGTCGGCCAGCCGTGGAGTAATGAAACCGTTGAGCAGGCCTGCGCCGCACTCAGCGAAGATTTCACGCCGCTGTCGGACTTCCGTGCCAGCAAGGAATATCGCCTGTTGAGCGCGCAGAACCTGCTGCGCAAGTATTTCATCGAAGTGCAGACGCCTGCCGTCGCAACGCGGGTGACTGACTATGTCTGAGCATTCCCCATCCATTACCCAGGCCGAAATGCTCGCCGTGTTCCAGCAGGGCTTGAGCACTGGCGTCGGTCGCAGCGTCAAGCATGACAGCGCCGACAAGCATGTGTCCGGCGAAGCGGTGTATATCGATGATCGCCTGGAGTTTCCCAATCAGTTGCATGTGTACGCACGTCTTTCCGACCGTGCCCACGCGCGAATCATCAGCATCGACACCTCGCCCTGCTACGCCTTCGACGGCGTACGCATCGCGATTACCCATCAGGATATTCCGGGGCTGAAGGATATCGGACCGTTGCTGCCCGGCGATCCGCTGCTGGCCATCGACACGGTGGAGTTTGTCGGTCAACCGGTGCTTGCCGTTGCTGCTCGCGATCTGGACATTGCCCGGCAGGCGGCAATGGCGGCGATTATCGAATATGAGGACCTGGAGCCGGTGCTGGATGTGGTTCAGGCGCTGCGTCAGAAACACTTTGTGCTCGACAGCCACACGCACAAACGTGGCGACTCGGCCGCAGCGCTGGCAGGCGCAACCCACCGTTTGCAGGGCAACCTGCACATCGGCGGTCAGGAACATTTTTACCTGGAAACCCAGATATCCTCGGTGATGCCGACTGAAGACGGCGGCATGATTGTCTATTGCTCGACCCAGAACCCCACAGAAATCCAGAAGCTGGTGGCCGAGGTGCTGGGCGTGCCGATGAACCGCATCGTGGTCGACATGAGGCGCATGGGCGGTGGCTTTGGCGGCAAGGAAACTCAGGCGGCGAGCCCGGCCTGCCTGTGCGCCGTGATTGCCCGGCTGACCGGCCAGCCCACCAAGATGCGCCTGCAACGCTTTGAAGACATGCAGATGACCGGCAAGCGCCACCCGTTCTACATCGAGTACGACGTGGGCTTCGACGACGCGGGTCGTTTGCAGGGTATAGAGCTGGATCTGGCAGGCAACTGCGGCTACTCGCCGGACCTGTCTGCGTCGATTGTCGACCGCGCCATGTTTCACGCCGACAACGCCTACTATCTGGGCGAAGCCACGGTCAACGGCCATCGCTGCAAGACTCACACTGCGTCCAACACGGCCTACCGTGGCTTTGGCGGCCCGCAAGGCATGGTCGCCATCGAAGAGGTCATGGACTGCATCGCGCGCTTCCTCGGCAAGGACCCGCTGGCGGTGCGCAAGGCCAACTATTACGGCAAGACCGAGCGTAACGTCACGCACTATTACCAGACGGTCGAGCACAACCTGCTGGAAGAGATGACCGCCGACCTCGAACAGAGCAGCCAGTATGCCGAGCGCCGCGAAGCCATTCGCACGTTCAATGCCGGAAGCCCGATCCTGAAAAAAGGGCTGGCGCTGACGCCGGTCAAATTCGGCATTTCCTTTACCGCCAGCTTCCTCAATCAGGCAGGCGCGCTGATTCACATCTACACCGACGGCAGCATCCACCTGAACCATGGCGGCACCGAAATGGGCCAGGGTTTGAACACCAAAGTCGCGCAGGTCGTGGCTGAAGTGTTTCAGGTGGACATTGACCGTATTCAGATCACCGCCACCAACACCGACAAGGTGCCGAACACCTCGCCTACCGCCGCCTCAAGCGGCACCGACCTGAACGGCAAGGCCGCGCAGAATGCCGCTGAAACCCTCAAGCGGCGGCTGGTGGAGTTCGCAGCCCGGCACTATCAGGTGGCAGAAACAGAAGTCGAGTTTCGCAACGGCCATGTGCGGATCGGCGATATTTTCCTGCCCTTCGCCGAGCTGGCGCAATTGGCCTGGATGGGCCAGGTTTCGTTGTCCAGCACCGGCTATTACAAGACGCCGAAGATTTTCTATGACCGCAGCCAGGCGCGGGGCCGACCGTTCTATTACTACGCGTTTGGTGCGGCCTGCGTCGAGGTCATCGTCGACACGCTGACAGGCGAGTACAAAATGTTGCGCACCGACATTCTGCACGACGTCGGTGCCTCGCTGAACCCGGCCATCGATATCGGCCAGGTCGAAGGCGGCTACATTCAAGGCGCAGGCTGGCTGACCACCGAGGAACTGGTGTGGAACGACAAGGGCAAGCTGATGACCAGCGGCCCGGCGTCCTACAAGATCCCTGCGGTGGCGGACATGCCGCTTGATCTGCGCATCAAGCTGGTGGAGAACCGCAAGAACCCGGAAGACACCGTATTCCACTCCAAGGCAGTGGGCGAGCCACCGTTCATGCTCGGCATCGCTGCCTGGTGCGCAATCAAGGACGCTGTGGCGAGCCTGGGTGATTATCGCCATCAACCGGACATTGACGCGCCTGCAACTCCGGAAAAAGTGTTGTGGGGCTGTGAGCAGATGCGCCAGAAAAGCGCTGCGCGTCGCGCATCCGGCGAAGGTGCCGAGCCGATTGTTTCCGCCCCTTCGCGGGTAAGTGAAGCTTCGCCAGGCTCGCCTTCACCTAGTCAGGATGCCCCCGTGGGAGCGAGCCTGCTCGCGAAGGCGCCGGGCCTGGATCACTCGGTCCTGGAGCAGAAATGAACAACTGGATCAGCGCCCTGGCCGAGCTACAGGCCCGTGGAGAAGCCGGCATCCTGGTGACCATCATCGAGGAGCTGGGCTCGACGCCACGCAATGCCGGCTCGAAGATGGTGGTCTGTGCCGAGCATATTCACGACACCATCGGCGGCGGGCACCTGGAATACAAGGCCATGCAAATCGCCCGCGAGATGCTCGCCAGCGGCACCCGGCAGACGCGTCTGGAACGTTTCAACCTCGGCGCAAGCCTGGGCCAGTGCTGCGGCGGCGTGAACGTGCTGTTGTTCGAACCGATGGGCGAGCCCGTCGCGCAGATCGCCGTGTTTGGTGCCGGTCATGTCGGCCGTG
Organism: Pseudomonas savastanoi; assembly: GCF_020917325.1. NCBI lineage: Bacteria > Pseudomonadati > Pseudomonadota > Gammaproteobacteria > Pseudomonadales > Pseudomonadaceae > Pseudomonas > Pseudomonas savastanoi. Next base: position 1,889,619 of record NZ_CP076652.1, on the reverse strand, counting down.
CACTGGTGCCACTGCTCGCCAGCCTGCCCTGCCGGGTGCGCTGGATCGACGCACGTGAGAACGAATTCCCCGAGCCGATGCCCGAGGGCGTGTTGAAGATCATCAGTGAAGAGCCGGCCGACGAGGTCGCGCAGTTGCCTGTCGGCACTTACTGCATTGTCATGACCCACAACCATCAACTGGACCTTGAGCTGACTGCTGCGATCCTAAAACGCGGCGACTTTACTTACTTCGGGCTGATCGGCTCGAAAACCAAGCGCGTCAAATTCGAACATCGCTTGCGGGAACGCGGTTTTGACGCCAGCCTGCTGCAACGCATGCGTTGCCCGATGGGCCTGGAGGAAGTCAAAGGCAAGTTGCCCATCGAGATCGCGGTGTCCATCGCCGCAGAAATAATCGCCACCTACAACGCAAGCTTTGGCCAGCACAGTGCCAATGCCGAACCAATCGCCAGACTGCTGCCCGAATCACGCCGCAGTCAGTCGCAATGAGTCACAACGAGAGTGCCATGAGTTCAGTTTCCCGCCGTAAAGCCTACCGCGCCGCCATCCTTCACAGCATTGCCGACCCCGCGGAGGTGGCAGTGGGGGCGTCTTATGAGTATTTTGCCGATGGCCTGTTGCTGGTCGAAAACGGCAAAATCATTTCAGTGGGCAATGCTGACGATTTGCTCGATAGCCTCGACGGCGATGTCGAGCTGATCGAATACCCGGACGCACTGATCACACCGGGCTTCATCGACACCCATATCCACTTGCCACAAACCGGCATGATCGGTGCCTACGGCGAACAACTGCTCGACTGGCTCAACACCTACACCTTCCCCTGCGAAAGCCAGTTCGCCGACCCCGAGCATTCGGCGCAGGTGGCCGACATCTTCATCAAGGAACTGCTGCGCAACGGCACGACCACAGCGCTGGTGTTCGGCAGCGTGCATAAAGAGTCGGTCGAGGCGTTTTTCAGTGCGGCTCAGGCACTCGATCTGCGCATGATCGCCGGCAAGGTGATGATGGACCGCAATGCGCCGGATTATCTGGTTGATACGCCGGAATCCGGGTACGCCGACAGCAAGTCGCTGATCGAACGCTGGCACGGTAAAGGGCGTTTGAGCTACGCAGTGACCCCGCGATTCGCGCCGACCAGCAGCCCGGAGCAATTGAGCCTGGCTGGGCAGTTGCTTACTGAGTATCCCGGCCTGTACATGCAGACCCACATCAGCGAAAACCTTCAGGAGATCGAGTGGGTCAAGGCGCTGTTCCCCGAGCGCAAGCATTACCTGGACGTCTACGATCACTTCAACCTGCTCGGCGAGCGCTCGGTGTTCGCCCATGGCGTGCACTTGTGCGACGAACAGTGCGCACGACTGGCGCAAACCGGTTCGGCGATTGCCTTCTGCCCGACCTCCAACCTGTTTCTGGGCAGCGGCCTGTTCAACCTGCCGATGGCCGAAAAGCACAAGGTGAATGTCGGGGTTGGCACCGATGTGGGCGGCGGCACCAGCTTTTCGATTCTGCAGACCTTGAACGAAGCCTACAAGGTCATGCAGATGCAGGGCGCACGGCTCAATCCGTTCAAGTCGCTCTATCTGGCGACATTGGGCGGCGCACGCGCATTGCGACTGGAGGACAAGGTCGGCAGCTTGAAGCCCGGTAACGAAGCCGACTTTCTGGTGCTGGATTACAACGCCACCCCGCTGCTGTCATACCGTTTGAAACAGGCTAAAGACATCGAAGAGATTCTGTTTGTGCTGATGACCATCGGTGATGACCGGACAGTGAAGCAAACCTGGTCGGGTGGGCGTTTGGTGCATGAGCGGGGCTAAATCGTCCCTCACGCTCACGCAGGCTCTGCGTCGTCAAGAGGACGCAGAGCGTCCGGAACGGCATGCGACGCGGAGCGTCGCACGATGGTCAAAGGTTCGTTATCGTTCCCTACGCTCCGCGTGGGAATGCAGGTCTCGACGCTCTGCGTCGCAAGAGGACGCAGAGCGTCCAGATCGGCATGCGACGCAGAGCGTCGCACGATGGTCAAAGCTTCGTTATCGTTCCCTACGCTCCGCGTGGGAATGCAGGTCTCGACGCTCTGCGTCGCAAGAGGACGCAGAGCGTCCGGAACGGCATGACGACGCGGAGCGTCGCACGATTATCCGAAGGCCTCAACGCCCGGTCTTTTTCCGACCCATGACGTGCGAGAACACCGCATGCAAATCGTCCGAGGCACTGTCCTGGTCGAGGTTGAGCTTGCCGTCGATGTGGTCCATGTGATGCATCATCAACTCGACGGCGAGCGGCGCATCGCGCGCTTCGATGGCGTCGATCAACTGGGTGTGCTCGTCGTAGGAACAATGTGTGCGGTTGCCGGTTTCGTACTGGGCAATAATCAATGAAGTCTGCGATACCAGACTGCGCTGGAAGCTGATCAGCGGCGCGTTTCTGGCGGCTACGGCCAGTTGCAGATGGAATTCACCGGAGAGACGGATGCCTGCACCTCGATCACCGCGGGCAAAGCTGTCGCGCTCGTCGCTGACCATCTGGCGCAGCTCGACCAGTTGCTCGGCAGTGGCGTGCGCGACTGCCAGTTCAGTGATTGCCTTCTCGACCATGCGCCGGGCAAAAAATACCTGTCGCGCCTCTTCGACGCTGGGGCTGGCGACCACAGCGCCACGATTAGGCCGCAACAGCACCACACCTTCGTGCCCCAACCGCGATAGAGCGCGACGAATGATGGTGCGGCTGACACCAAAGATCTCGCCCAGCGCCTCTTCACTCAATTTGGTGCCCGGCGCCAGCCGCTGCTCCAGAATGGCATCGAAAATATGCTCGTAAACGATATCGTCCTGAGTAACGCTGCGGCTGGCGCTGGTCGTGCCGCGCGGCTGTTTCTTGAGAGGCAGGGACTGGTCGTTCATGGGCACTCGTGCGCAGATGGATTACGGCTTTGGGACTGGCGCATTGTACACAGGGCAAAACCGGAAACGCGCGCAAAAAAAGGCCCGCAGTGTGGGGCGGGCAAGAGGCACTCAGCTGCCCCGATACGTCGAGTAGCTATACGGCGAGATTAACAGCGGCACATGAAAGTGTTCCTGACCTGCATCAATGCCAAAGCGCAGCACCACTTCATCGAGAAAGGCCGGTGCGTTCAACGCAACGCCTCGTGCACGGTAATAATCGCCAGCCTGAAAATGCAGTTGATAAACCCCGGACTGATAAGTGTCTCCCTGCAACAGGGGCGCATCGCAACGTCCATCGCTGTTGGTGACAGCGCTGACAACGTGCAGCAGCTGCTGGCCTTCGACCCGATACAATTCAATGCGGATGGCACTGCCTGGGCAACCGTGGGCAGCGTCCAGCACGTGTGTGGTCAATTTCCCCAAAACTTCACTCCTCACATCCGGCGACGGTGAAACAGTGCACCAATGAAGTGCTCTGCATGGTGCGATTGCAACCGATTAAGACACTTTCGCGAAAACCTGTACACAATAAAATCTTCAGCGGATTGCAGCTGACGCCTGTGCTGCTCGCCAAGCGTCGAATTACCTGAAAAGAAAGGAAGCAAAGGAAAAATATCAGATTTTTTCCGATTAGCTGACCACTCAGGCAGGTTTCTTGCTTGCGTTATCTGAACAAGCACGACTCGGTGACGAAACCTACAGGGTTACAAGCCGAAAATAAAATTGTATACAATCTGCGCATTGCAGTGCCTTGCCTGCCATTCGCACCGCACTTGGCCAAACGCACATAACGCACAGAAGGAAGCTTGCAGTGAGCGCTGACTACCCACGCGACCTCATCGGTTACGGTAACAACCCGCCTCATCCACGCTGGCCGGGCAACGCGCGCATTGCCTTGTCATTCGTGCTGAATTACGAGGAAGGTGGCGAGCGCAATATTCTGCACGGAGACAAGGAATCAGAAGCCTTTCTGTCCGAGATGGTTGCTGCGCAGCCATTGCAGGGCCAGCGCAACATGAGCATGGAATCGCTTTATGAATACGGCAGCCGCGCAGGCGTCTGGCGCATTCTCAAGCTGTTCAAGCAGTTCGATATCCCCCTGACCATCTTCGCCGTGGCCATGGCCGCGCAGCGTCACCCCGAGGTGATCCGCGCCATGGTCGCCGACGGTCACGAAATCTGCAGTCACGGTTATCGCTGGATCGACTATCAGAACATGGATGAAGCCGACGAGCGTGAACACATGCGCCAGGCGATTCAGATCCTCACCGAGATCAGTGGCGAACGGCCGCTGGGCTGGTACACCGGGCGCACCGGGCCCAATACGCGGCGACTGGTGATGGAGGAAGGCGGTTTTCTCTATGATTGCGACACCTACGACGACGACCTGCCGTACTGGGAGCCGAACAACCCTACCGGCAAGCCGCATCTGGTCATCCCTTACACGCTGGACACCAACGACATGCGCTTCACCCAGGTGCAGGGCTTCAACAACGGCGAGCAATTCTTTCAGTACCTGAAGGACGCGTTCGACGTGCTGTATGCCGAAGGCGAAGACGCACCGAAGATGCTTTCCATCGGTCTGCATTGCCGCCTGATCGGTCGCCCTGCCCGGCTGGCCGCGCTCAAGCGTTTCATTGAGTACGTCAAAGGCCATGAGCAGGTCTGGTTTACCCGGCGTGTCGATATCGCCCGCCACTGGCACACTGAACATCCGTTTACCGGCAAGGCCGAGCAATGAGCACGTTTAAAACACTGACACCTTCAAGCCTGGGCCGGGACGCATTCATCGCAGCCTTTGCCGACATCTACGAACACTCACCGTGGGTCGCGCAGCAGGCCTTCGATCAGGGCGCAGGCCCCGAACTGGATCAGGTCGAGGCCCTGCATGCCCGCATGAGCAAAATATTGCTCGGTGCCACCCACGCGCAACAACTGGCGCTGATCAATGCCCACCCGGACCTGGCCGGAAAAGCTGCCGTTCAGGGCGAGCTGACTCAGGCCAGTACCGATGAGCAGGCAGGCGCCGGTATCCACCACTGCACGCCTGAAGAGTTTCAGCGTTTCACCGAGTTGAACGAGGCTTACAAGGCCCGCTTCGGCTTTCCGTTCATCATGGCGGTCAAGGGCAGCGACAGACATAAAATCCTGGCGGCGTTCGAGCAACGCATCCACCACTCGCCCGAGGCCGAGTTCGCTTGCGCCCTGGCCGAGATCAACAAAATCGCACTGTTTCGTCTACAGGCGCTTTGAGCGTCGCCGTTATCAACCTGTTCAGAAGGCAGACAACAAGCATGAAAGTTTACGCCGCACCGTTCGAGAAGTTCGTGAACCTGGCCGACGCGCGCCTGGGCACAAAAATTCTTTCGGTCACCGATGACTGGTTCGCAGACGCCAACCGGCTGTTCCAGCCGACCCCGGCGGTCTGGAAGGAAGGCGTGTTCGACGACAACGGCAAGTGGATGGACGGCTGGGAGTCGCGCCGCAAGCGTTTCGAAGGGTATGACAGCGCGGTGATCCGCCTCGGCGTAGCAGGCACTATCAAGGGTGTCGACATCGACACCTCGTTTTTCACCGGCAACTTTCCGCCTTCTGCTTCGCTGGAAGCGTGCTTCCTGGCCTCGGGCGAACCCGATGAAAACACCGCCTGGACCGAAGTGCTGCCGTCTGTGGAACTGCAAGGCAACAGCCATCATTACCACGAGATCAGCAACGACCAGGCGTTCAGCCACCTGCGCTTCAATATCTACCCGGACGGCGGCGTAGCGCGCCTGCGCGTGTACGGCGTGCCGCATCGCGACTGGTCGAAAGTCAGCGAAGACGAGCAGATCGATCTGGTGGCGGCACTCAACGGTGGCCGGTCGATTGCCTGCTCGGACGAGCATTACGGCAGCATGAGCAATATCCTCAACCCCGGCCGTGGCGTGAACATGGGCGACGGCTGGGAAACCGCTCGCCGTCGCACACCGGGCAACGACTGGGTCATCGTGGCGCTGGGACACAAGGGCGAAGTCGAGAAAGTCATCGTCGACACCCTGCACTTCAAGGGCAATTACCCGGACAGCTGCTCGATCCAGGGTGCTTTCGTCAAGGGTGGCACCGACAGCCAGATCGAAACCCAGAGTTTGTTCTGGCGCGAGCTGCTGCCAAGCCAGAAGCTGACCATGCACGCCGAACACGAGTTCGCAGAGCAGATCAACGCCATCGGGCCGATCACCCACATCCGCCTGAACGTATTCCCGGACGGGGGCGTGAGCCGCCTGCGAGTACTGGGCAAGGTGGCCAGGTAACAACGCGTCGGAAGTCAGCAGAAGGCAACAGGTTATCGTTCCCACGCTCTGCGTGGGAATGCAGTTCCGGACGCTCTGCGTCCAGTCTTGAGTATGTGTGGCGCGGCGTAGAGTTGTGACGCAGAGCGTCACGAAATGCATGCCAACGCAGAGCATTGGCACGATAGTCATCAATACGAATGTGCAAACGACCCACCCTCAAAACCATTGAAGAAGAATCCGCATGCGCAAACTGATAATCGAGCCACTGACCAAGGAAGCTTTTGCGCCATTCGGTGATGTGATCGAAACCGATGGCAGCGATCATTTCATGATCAATAACGGCTCGACCATGCGCTTTCATCGTCTGGCTGAAGTGCAGACCGCGCAACCGGATGACAAGGCGATCATCAGCATATTCCGCGCCGAAGCGCTGCCGATGCCATTGACCATTGGCATGCTGGAGCGTCACCCGCAGGGCAGCCAGGCCTTCATCCCGCTGCTCGGCAACCCCTTTCTGATCGTGGTCGCGCCGGTTGGCGATGCGCCTGAGTCAGAGCTGACCCGCGCCTTCGTGTCCAACGGCAGGCAGGGTATCAATTACCATCGCGGCGTCTGGCACCACCCTGTGCTGACGATCGAAAAGCAGGATGACTTCCTGGTGGTTGATCGCAGTGGCGAAGGCAACAACTGCGACGAGCATTACTTTGCCGAGAGCCAGTTGCTGGTTCTCGATCCCAACCCACTGGAAGGGTAAAACCGTGCTGGCACATATGATGGAATGGCTGAATCTGGGCGTGCGCTGGATTCACATGATTGTCGGCGTCGCCTGGATCGGCGCATCGTTCTACTTCGTCTGGCTGGAGAACAACCTCAACCGCAGTAACCCGCGTGAAGGCCTGTCGGGTGATCTGTGGGCGATCCACGGCGGCGGCATCTACCACCTGGAGAAGTACAAGCTCGCACCGCCGACCATGCCGGAGAATCTGCACTGGTTCAAATGGGAAGCCTATTCGACCTGGCTGTCAGGGGTCGCGCTGTTGTGCGTGGTGTTCTACGCCAACCCGACGCTGTACCTGCTGGCACCGGCCAGCAGCCTGAGTGGTGCAGAGGGCGTGCACATCGGCCTGGGTTCGTTGTTCGTCGGCTGGTTCATCTACAGCTTTCTGTGCGACTCGCCACTGGGCAAGCGCCCTGCCCTGTTGGGCGTGGTCCTGTTCGTGCTGCTGGTCGCGGCGGCATACGGGTTCAGCAAAGTGTTCAGTGGTCGTGGTGCCTACCTGCACGTGGGCGCGATCATGGGCACCATCATGGTCGGCAACGTGTTCCGCATCATCATGCCGGCCCAGCGCGCCCTGGTGGCCGCCATCGCCGAGAACCGCACGCCTGACCCAAGCCTGCCCGCCAAGGGCCTGCTGCGCTCGCGGCACAATAACTACTTCACCCTGCCTGTGCTGTTCATCATGATCAGCAACCACTTTCCGAGCACATACGGCAGTGAGTACAACTGGCTGATCCTGGCGGGCATCGCACTGCTGGCGGTCCTGGTGCGCCACTATTTCAATACAAGACATGACAGCCATCGATTCGCCTGGACTCTGCCGGTCGCTGCGCTGGGCATGCTCTGCCTGGCGTACGTCACCGGCCCTGCGCAACCTCCCGCGAAAATCGTTTACCAACCGCTGCCCGGCACCGCAGTCGGCGGTCATCGGGCCGACGAGAAACCTACGGAGCCGGTCACCGCGCCGGTCGAGGCCAAGCCTGCCAGCACCGGCGCGGACTTCGCCAAAGTGCATGAAGTGATTCAGCATCGTTGCACGGTGTGCCATTCGGCCACGCCTACCAGTCAGTTGTTCAGCGTTGCGCCTGCGGGAGTGATGTTCGATACGCCAGAGCAGATTCAGCAGCAGGCCCCGCGCATCAAGGCGCAGGCCGTCACCTCGCCGATCATGCCGCTGGGCAACATCACCCAGATGACTCAGCAGGAACGCGAACTGGTCGGTGCCTGGGTCGATCAAGGCGCACACACTAACTGAGTCCCTCGCTAACCAAGCGCCCCTGAAAAGGGGCGCACTCGCCCCACTTTCGCTCCAGACGCCCTGCGCTGGAGCACTTGAGTCAGATGACGCAAGTCAGTATTCTCCGCCGCCGCTGCAAAACCGGACAACCGCTCCCTGTACGCTGACGTTGACCGTACAGCCAACTAGCTGACTGTACGGTCAGGACTCTGTCGACCCGGAAAATGACTTGAAACCGACACGTTGATGCCGGTTTGGGGATTACTTCAACTTTTTTTCACTGTTTGGCGCAGCTCTTGCTAACAACACAAAGCTGACCAGACAGACAAATTACTGCAACCACAGACAAGGCGTCACTTAGAGAACGCCAGTCTGAAAAAATCACGATCTATTTCAAGGGACTCACCGCATGAACCGTACGTTTTCCAGCGTGTTACTGGCCAGCAGTCTGCTGGCCGCTGCGCCAGCCATGGCCGGGGATATCTTCCAGTGGCAGAGCAATAGCCTGACCTATCTCAATGGACGAGACTTTGCCGTCAACCCGGCAAACCAGCAGACGTTCACCTTTGAACATGCTGACAGCTGGAAGTACGGCGACAACTTCTTCTTCGTCGACAAGATCTTCTACAACGGCAAGGGAGACGCAACGGCTGGCGATAACACCTATTACGGTGAGTTCTCGCCACGCTTGTCGCTGGGCAAGATATTTGGCCAGAAGTTCGAGTTCGGCCCGATCAGCGATGTGCTGATTGCGGCAACTTACGAATTTGGTGAAGGCGATAACGAGTCTTACCTGATCGGCCCGGCGTTCGATTTGAAGATCCCGGGTTTCGACTACTTCCAGCTGAACTTCTACCAGCGCCAGACTGAAGGCAACCGTCCGGGCGATGGCGTATGGCAGATTACCCCGGTGTGGTCCTACACCATCCCCATGGGCAAATCGGATGTGCTGATCGACGGTTTCATGGACTGGGTAGTGGACAACGACAAGACGTCGCGTGGTACTTACCACTCCAACCTGCACTTCAACCCGCAGATCAAATATGACCTGGGCAAGGCACTGAATTACCCTGAGCGTCAGCTGTACGTCGGTATCGAATACGATTACTGGACCAACAAATACGGCATCAAGGACAGCCGCTCGTTCGACACCGACCAGAACACCGCGAGTTTGCTGGTGAAGGTGTTCTTCTAAGCACGATCCGGTTGTGAAGCTCGTTCCCGCGCTCAGCGCGGGAACGCATTTCTGAAGCCTCTGCGCCCAACCTTGAGAGGGTGTTGCTGCGCAGATCTGTGACGCGGAGCGTCACGGGATGCATGCCAACGCGGAGCATTGGCACGATATTCAACTCCTGCGCGGCGCCCGCCTCCACTCACTCCCTAGCCGCTTTCCAGACCTTGCCAATCAGCGTCACGACCAACACCAGCACCGCGCCAGCGATAACCCCGGCGACCGCATCGATCAGCGTCGGGACGACCATCGACAGCCCGCCCACCGCACCGGCTGCAGCTTCGGTCACGCCTTCGACCCAATGGTGAGCAAATGGCAGACCGTGAACCAGAATCCCGCCGCCGACCATGAACATGGCCGCAGTACCGACAATCGACAGTACCTTCATCAATACCGGCGCAAGCCATAGCAAAGCACCACCGATTTTCTGCGCCGCAGAGCTTGCAGTCCTTTTCAGGTACAGGCCCAAGTCGTCAAGTTTGACGATACCTGCCACCAGTCCATAGACACCCACGGTAATCAGCACAGCGACAATAACCAGTACACCGACCTGATCCATGAACGGTCGGGCCGACACTACGCCCAGCGCCAGCACGATGATTTCTGCCGAAAGAATGAAGTCGGTGCGAATCGCGCCTTTGATACGGTCCTTTTCGAACGCCACCATGTCCACTGAAGCATCCGTCGCCGCCTGCTTGCGCTGATCATGCTCTTCGCCGGTTTCGGGATGCAGCCATTTATGGGCGATTTTCTCGAAACCTTCAAAGCATAGGAACGCGCCGCCGATCATCAACAAGGGAAGAATCGCCCAGGGCGCGAAGGCGCTGATCAACAGTGCCGCCGGAACCAGGATTGCCTTGTTGAGCAACGAGCCCTTGGCCACGGCCCAGACAACGGGCAGTTCGCGATCGGCTGAAACTCCGGTGACCTGCTGGGCATTGAGCGCCAGATCATCCCCCAGCACACCCGCGGTTTTCTTGGTGGCCAGTGCCACGTCATCCAGCAGGGTCGCAATATCGTCGAGCAGGGTAAGCAAGCTTCCAGCAGCCAAAATAAAAATCCTTGAGCAAGTAAAAAAAGGAAATAGCACTGATTGAATCATGCGCCAGGGTCAATCGTGTGGCAGTCAACAACTCTGACCTTCATCAGACGTGAACGTTTGACGCTGCGTAGTACAAGCAGGCCACGTCGAGCAACCGGTTAAATGGGTAATTGCGTGGTCGACACCACCTGACGCAGTCCCATGAACGAGCGGATCTGTCTGACACCGGGCAAGTACAGCAGCTGTTCGGCATGCAGGCGGTTGAAACTCTGACTGTCTTTGGTGCGCAGCAGCATGAAGTAATCGAACTCGCCGGTGACCACATGAAACTCCATGCAGCCGGACACCTTCTGCGCGGCTTCTTCAAATTGGGCAAATGAATCCGGGGTCGAGCGGTCGAGCACCACACCGATCAGCACCACCATGCCCGCGTCCAGAACGTCGCCATTGAGCAACGCCACCACGCCCTTGATAACGCCCGCCTCCTTCAACCGCTCGACGCGCCGCAAGCACGCAGGCGGGCTCAGCTTGACCTTCTCGGCGAGCGCCACATTGGAAATCGAGGCATCACGTTGCAGGGTCTTGAGAATGGCGCGGTCAATCCTGTCCAGCAGCGGCGCTACATCGCCAGCGGACTTTTTAGTGCGTTCATTTATTGCTTTCATGATGGCTTTCACAAAATAAAAGTTTGCGTTAGTGCTATGATACTAACGCTGATTTTGCAAATAGACAATTCTTTGCAACCACGATTATTCAGCTATTTCCTATGATAGGAACCACTTCAGGCACACCGTTCAAACGTCGAACTCATTCCTTGCAGGCCTGAATCAACTTATCAACGGAGCCCCGATATGAACCTGAGCAAGTTCAAGCGCTACCCTCTGACCTTCGGCCCCTCGCCCATCACCCCTCTGAAACGCTTGAGCGAGCATCTGGGTGGCAAGGTCGAGTTGTATGCCAAGCGCGAGGATTGCAACAGCGGTCTGGCCTTTGGCGGTAACAAGACCCGCAAACTGGAATACCTGGTGCCGGAAGCCATCGACGGCGGCTACGACACACTGGTGTCGATCGGCGGCATCCAGTCCAACCAGACCCGCCAGGTGGCGGCAGTCGCGGCGCATCTGGGTATGAAATGCGTACTGGTTCAGGAAAACTGGGTCAACTATTCAGACGCCCTGTACGACCGGGTCGGCAATATCGAAATGTCACGCATCATGGGGGCCGATGTGCGCCTGGACTCGGCAGGCTTCGATATCGGCATTCGCCCGAGCTGGGAAAAGGCCATGGCCGACGTCGAGGAAAGCGGCGGCAAACCGTTCCCGATTCCTGCGGGCTGCTCGGAACACCCTTATGGCGGCCTGGGATTCGTGCGTTTTGCCGATGAGGTACGCCAGCAGGAAGAAGAACTCGGCTTCAAATTCGACTACATCGTGGTCTGCTCGGTAACCGGCAGCACTCACGCAGGCATGCTCGTCGGCTTCGCGGCCGATGGCCGGGCGCAGCGTGTGATCGGTATCGATGCGTCGGCCAAACCGGAAAAGACCCGCGCACAAGTCCTGCGCATCGCTCAGAACACCGCAAAACTGGTGGAACTGGGCCGCGAAATCAGCGCCGAAGACGTGGTGCTCGACACCCGCTACGCCTACCCGGAATACGGCCTGCCGAACGAGGGCACCCTAGAAGCCATCCGCCTTTGCGCGCGCCTTGAAGGCGTATTGACCGACCCGGTGTACGAAGGCAAATCCATGCACGGCATGATCGACATGGTGCGCAATGGCGAATTCCCCGAGGGATCAAAAGTGCTCTACGCCCACCTGGGCGGCGTGCCGGCGTTGAATGCCTACAGCTTTCTGTTCAAGGACGGTTGAGCCGAAAGCGTTCCTGCAGTCGATAACACACTTCGGCTGCAGTGTTCCCGGCTAGACCCGAAAATACTTCTGCAGCGCCTGCGCCAGCAGGCTCACCGCCTCGTCGTTCTGTGACGACGGCGAGCGCAGGAAGACGATTTCGTGCTCGGGAATTTCAGGCAGGTCATCGAGAATCTGCATGGCTTCCGTGACTCCGCTCCGATCAATAAGGCTGATCGCCAGGCCCGCTTCCACACAGGCTTTGATCGCCTGATTGGACGGGCTTTCGAGAACTACACGGATTTTGCGGCCGTTGTCTTTGAGCGACGCCATCATGGCTTCACGATAAGGACATTGCGCTGCGTGAATGGCCAGCGGCAACGGGTCCGCAGGTCCCAGTGCGACGCTGGCCGGCCCGACCCAGACCGGCTTGGTAGATACCAGAAACTGCGTATCAGCACTTGGCTGCCCTTTGGGTTGCGCGATCACTGCTGTCTGCAACTTGCCGCGCGCAACCTGCTCGCGCAGGGTGTAGCTGGGTGCGGTTTTCAATTCCAGCACCACATTGGGCCAGGCCGCAGCGAACACCGGCAGGATGTCGCGGATGACATGAACGGCGTACTCATCCGGAACACCCAGCGTGATGCGCCCAGCCAGATGAGTCCCTTGCAGGTCAGCCAGCACCCGGTCATGGGTGGACAACAACTCCGTCGTCGAGACCAGCAAACGCTTGCCCAGCGCAGTCAGAGACACCGCCTGGTTGTCCCGATTGAGCAAGCGCCCGCCCGCCACCGTCTCAAGTCGCTGGATATGCACACTGACTGCCGCCGGGCTTTTGTGAAGTTGCTCGGCAGCCGCCGAAAACTTCCCTATTCGCGCCACTGCATGAAAAGTACGTATCAGTTCGATATCGAGAATTGCGCTCATGATTCATAAAACCTGAACAACTGATGCAGTTAATTTTGATTTATTAGATTACTCTGACTTCGTAACCTGTGTCCATGAACCAGCACTTATCGATTTGTCCGAGCGTAACGCAGCCTGCCTGGCATCAGGCCATTCCTCTTATCTTGCTGGAAGCAGCACTTGTCCTGACCTGGAGCTCAGGTTTCATCGGCGCACGGTTTTCGCTTGATTACGCACCGCCACTGCTGGTGGTGTTCTGGCGTTGTGTGGTGGTGACGTTGATCCTCTTGCCTTTCGTCGCCAGGCAACTGAGATCGATACCGCCTGCCACGCTGTTGAAAAATGCGGGCATCGGTCTGCTGGCCATGGCGGGCTATGTGGCAGGCGTTACGCAGGGCATCGCGCTGGGCGTACCCGCAGGACTCGCGGCGCTGTTTGCCGACTTGTTGCCGATGGGCATGGCACTGCTGGCTGCCGCAGTGCTCGGGCAGCGGCTTGTCTGGCAAATCTGGGCGGGGCTGGTGGTCGGTCTGGTCGGCGTGGTGCTGGTCACGTACAGCGCGCTGGCGGTGGGAGATGCGCCATTGTGGGCCTACGGCCTGCCACTGCTGGGTATGTTATCGCTGGCCATTGCGACGCTGTGGCAGAAGCATTCGACCCACATGCAGCCCATGGACCTGCTTCCCAACCTGTGGCTGCAATGTTTTATATCGAGCTTCGCGTTCGCCATCATCCAGGGAACACAGGGCAGCCTGGCCCCCATTCCCAGTACCGGGTTTGCGTTGAGCGTGATCTGGACGGTGGGGCTGGCGACGCTTGGCGGCTACGGACTTTACTGGGTGTGTCTGCGCCGCGCATCAGCCACCCGCGTTGCCAGCGTGCTGTACCTCAGCCCACCGGTGACAATGCTCTGGGCCTGGGTGATGTTCAACGAGCCGCTGTCCTGGCAGATGGCGTCAGGCATGGCGGTGTCGGGTGTCGGTGTGTGGATGGTCGTACGGGCGGAAGCGCGGCAGGTCGCCTCGTGACCGAGTCACAAGGCGCCTGATGCAGGGAAGTTAAATCTTGAAACGCGCCACCATGCTCTGCAAGTCGCTGCCCAGGCGGGCCAGTTCTACAGTCGATGCGGCGCTTTGCTCGGTTGCCGAAGCCGATTGATCGGCAATGTCGCGCACGCTAAGCACGCTGCGGTTGATTTCGTCGGTCACGGCGCTCTGCTGCTCGGCCGCGGCAGAAATCTGCTGGCTCATCTGCTCGATCGTACCGATGGACTGATTGATCTCAACCAGTGCCTGTTCGGCCTGACGAGCCAGCACGACTGTGCCTTCGGTGCGTTGCAGGCTGGCATCCATAAGACCCGATGCGGCACCTGTACCTTTTTGCAACGCCTGAATCAGCGCTTCGATTTCCGTGGTGGAGTTCTGGGTACGCTGAGCCAGCGAACGTACTTCGTCAGCCACCACCGCAAAACCACGGCCCTGCTCACCCGCACGTGCAGCCTCGATGGCCGCGTTGAGCGCCAGCAGGTTGGTTTGTTCGGCAACGGCCTTGATCACGTCAATCACGCTACCGATCTTGCCACTGTCTTCGGTGAGGCGCTGCATGGCTTCGCCCAGCTGTTTCACTTCACCGGCCAATTGGCCGATTTCGCGAGTGGCGTGCTGCACCACACTGCTACCGTGAGCGGCACGCTCGCTGGCCTGTTTGGCCGCCAGCGAAGCGTCTTCGGTGTTGCGTGCTACTTCCTGCACGGTCGACGCCATTTCGTTCATGGCGGTGGCAACCTGGTCGACTTCGTTTTTTTGCAACGTGACGCCGGCACTGGTCTGTTCGCTGACAGCAGACAACTGTTCGGCTGCCGTGGCGATCTGCGTCACACCGTTGCCGATGCCGCCGATCAGGCCACGCAGAGAAACCGTCATGTGCTGCATGGTGTTCTGCAACAGGCCCAGTTCGTCCTGGCGGGTGGTGCTGCTGTCATGGGTCAGATCGCCGTCGGCAATCCGGCGCGCCGCAATTACGGTGCTGTTCAACGGCACGGTAATCTGACGTGTGATCAGGAACGCAGCAAAGATGCCGACCAGCAGCACTACCAGCGCCACACTCAGCAACTGCACTACAGCGGTTTGTTGTTCCTTCTTGGCACTGATGACCTGCAACGCCGCCAGATCATCGGCACGGGCAGCGGTCGCTATGGATTGCTGTTGCAGATCGGTACGGACTTGCTCGGTCTGCTGCAGCATGTCCGAAATCGACGTCATCAGCACCTTGTACTGTTTCAACGCGACCAGCGCGGCATCCACTGCAGTATTTGCCTCGACAGGCAACTGGCTGCGAGCGGCGTCCACTTGCGCGATCAGGGCGTCGGCGGCCTTATAGGTGGCCTGACGGTTGTCGGCATTCGGAACACTCAGGTAGCGGCGAAACACCAGACGGAAATTGGTCATGCCGTTACGCAGGTCGCCAGCGATCTTGACCTGCCTGATGCCGGTTTCATTCGGCGAGCGCAAGGTGTCGTCAATGGTCTTGTTCAGCAGATTCTCAAAGGTCGCGCTGACGTCATCGGAAACCTTGATGATCGGTTTCAACGCCTCGTCGACTTTCTGATTGATGCCGACCAATTGGTTGAACGTCTGCTTCAGACCGCCCACCTGTTCCTTGATCTCGCGCAGCTTGGCCAGGTTGCTCGATATCACGAACACCTGCAGGCCCTGATCGACACTGCGGTCCAAGGTATCCAGCGCGCTGGCGTAGTTCTGCACACCCGCGGCGGTAGGGCCGGTCGCATAGGCTTGCGCAGCAATCCGGGCATTCAGAACGTCAGCCTTGATCTCGGCGACCTTGCTGCTTTTGCCCATGCGCTCGATCAGCAGGTTGGTGCTGGAGTAACCGATGGCGGTAACGGTCAGCACGCCCAGCAAAATAGCGGCAAAGCCCAGCCCTAATTTCTTGCTGACTTTCAAGTTGTCCAACCATTTTGCGCTCATTGCGTGTGTGCCTTTGATTTTTCGGAATACCCGTGAGTCGGCGCTGAAAGATTTAACTTGATAGTTAACGTTATCGGAATCACGCACGCGCCAATCGAAGGCACCCTGAAGCCCAAGAATTACTTGGCCGGCGCGCGATGATGAATATTTATTTAAATCGCCTGAGCAGAATTTTTCCGATGATTGGCACCGCGCGAAACCGGAAGATCACGCAATGAAACTGCCTTGATCTTCGCCTGTACGGAGCCATCGGAGATTGGCAACAGCGTCAGACGTTGCGGTCGGTGAAATGAACATCCAGCCGGATGTTTTCCGGCTCGTTGATCGCCGCCAGATACTCGTCCACGGTGATCTCTCCAACGCACGCCCGTGCGCCTGGCTGCGGCCGGTAGCCACCGGCCATTTTGGCGCTCAGGGCGACGGCGGCGCAGCCGGGAATCTCCGGGCCCTTGTCGTTCAGTGCAGTCAATTGCGCACGCATGTGCAACGGCTGGCCGGTGAGGTCGACGCCATCGACATCGATGTACATCGCGCTCTTTCGATCACCCCAGTGTTCAAAGCGCGCGCCCCAACGGTACAGGCGCTCGGCCCACGACGCAGGATCGCGCAGCAGCCCACAGCGAATCGCCAGCGCCAGCAGCCAGGTCGCGATGCCGCCGGCCTTGAGCGCGGAGCCGGCCTTGAAGCTCAGATGCTGCGCGGCATAACGTGTCGCGAATACATCCAGGTCCGGGACGTCGACATTGGCCACCAGCCGTGTGCCCATACCGGGCATCCGGCGCAGGGTCAGGTCCATCCAGCCATGGACTTCGTGGACCTTGCCGTTGCGCAGTTGCCTGATCGGCCGCCCGGCATTGGCCAGTACGCCACGCACGGTCGACAGACCGGGCATTTTCGCTGCCGAGGAGATGCCATGCTCTATCGAATCGATGCGCAGAAAACGCTGGCGATGCTGATCGATGATGGCCGCCGAAAGCGTCGGCACAGAGCTGCATCCGCTCAGCACACAGACGCCCGCCTCACGCGCTAAGGCATCCAGAGTGGCGATACCGGAGACGAAGGTCCGGCAATCCGACAGGTCGCAATAATTCACACCCGCCGCGATGCAATGCCGGGCCACGGCATACGACTGCCCCTGAAAAGGCCCCGCCGTGTGGATAAGCAGATCAATGCCCAGCGCGCGAAGTTGGCTGCCGGCGCCGTCCTGCATGATATCCACGCACCAGCTCTCGCAGGATTTGCCACCCGGTGTTTGCAGCTCAGCGACTTTTTCCGCCAGCTTGCGGCTGTCACGGCCGGAAATGACCAGTTCAATGTCCGGCATCATCACCAGATGATTGCAGATAAGGCTGCCGAAGTTACCGTAGCCACCAATGACCAAAACGCGAAGTGCCATTTTCTCGTCCCTGAAATGCTGAAGGGTGTGACCATGCCTTGCTGCTCAGCGATTGCCGCGAGCGATGGCGATGAAATGCGCGTGCATTATTGATCATTGGCCGAATGCCGAGTACAAAACCCTGTGCCTTTTTCATCGTGCAAGGAGCAACGGATGCTGAAACTACACACCGAACGGCTTTATCTGCGGACCCTGTTCGCCAGTGACTGGCCGTTGTTTCTGAGGCTGCACTCCGAGCCTCAGACGATGCAGTACGTCTTCGGGGAAATCGAAGAAGCACAAGTTCGCAAAGGCTTTGATCATCGCCTTCCGGTATGGACGCCAGAGTCCGATCACTGGTTGTGCCTGGTGGTCGTCGACAAGCAGAGCGGCGTGGAGCTGGGGGTCAGCGGCTTTCGCATCATGTCGCCAGGGCATGCCGAAGTGGGCTGTCTGTTGCTGCCGGAACATCAAGGCAAAGGCTTCGGCACCGAATCCCGCCGCGCAATCATCGACTACGCTGCCGCCATCGGCCTTGATTCACTGGAGTCGACCGTGACCGATGGCAACATTGCCTCCTGCAAGGTGCTGGAGAAATGCGGTTTTTCTTTCGAACGCCGCGTCCCGCATGCCTATCAGATCGGCGATCAATGGTTCGATGACCTGAAATACCACCTGCGGCTGAGGTGATAAGTCCGCAGCCGGGCGTTCGCCAGGCTGCGGCAAGCGGCTCAAGCCTTGGGCCGCCCACCCAGAATCGTCACCCGCTCGCCATAGCGCGAGTGTGGAAAGTAATCCCAGACCGCGTGGTGCTGAGTGCAGCGGTTATCCCAGAACACCAGCGTGTTCGGCTCCCAGCGCACACGACAACTAAGCGAAGGTTCGCGGGCGATCAGATCGAACAGCATGTTCAGCACCGCGTGGCTCTCGCCGGGCGAGAGTTGCACGATATGCGAGGTGAAACCGGAATTGACGAACAGGCTGCGGCGTCCGGTTTCAGGGTGGCGAACCACCACCGGGTGCTCGCTTTTGGGAAGGTTGGCAGGCGGCTGATAGCCCTTCCACGGAATCTCGCCATCGTGAATGGCCGTCAGTTCGCCAAGAAACGCCTGCATCGCAGGCGAGAGCATTTCTATAGCCAGGTGCATGTTGGCAAACAGCGTGTCGCCACCGGTTCCAATGGCGGGCGTCTCTTTGACATACAGCATCGAGCCCATCGACGGCTCCAGGTCAGCGGTACCATCGGTGTGCCACAGCTCGCCAGCAGCGAAGCGTGACTGGGCGTTGGCGCGCACCACGACCAGCTCCGGGTCATCGCCATCAATGCTCTCTACCGGCAAGGCACGCAACGGTCCAAACAGTCGGCCAAAGGCTTTGTGCTGCTCGACCGTCAGGTGCTGATCACGAAACACCAGCACGTGGTTTTCCAGAAAAGCGCGGCGAATTTCCTTCAGTTGCTCCTCACCCGGAGGCTGCGACAGATCGATCCCGCTGACCTCTGCACCGATTATGGGTGTCAGGCGGTTGACCGTGATGCTGTGATACGGCGCGCGAGGCGCCCCCGCGATGCCTTCGATGGCCTTGAGTGCCATTTGATCCATGATCCCTCACCCTTGAATGGTTGGCATGGCCGATCACCATGTCCGTGGTTCGTCTACGGGAACGTCAGCCCCGCCTGAAAAACGTGCCGCTAACGCGCTCAGCCCTCCCCCACTGGCAGGTCTGCGTTGATCATCTCGGCAATCACTTGCGCCCACGGCGCTGCGACAATGCCGTAATGATCAGTGTCCAGAGGCTGCCAGCTCAGCAGGTGCGGCAACAGGTCTTGCCAGGCACGCTGCAGGTCTGTCATCTGCCAGGCGCTGCCCATGCCATATGGATTGGGACGCGTGGCAATGAACAATCGCGCTCTGGTATCAAGCAGTTGCGCGGGCCGATGATCAGCCATGCTCGCCATATTGTTCTGGCAGCAGACAATCAGGCTTTGCAGGTAACGTGACGCGTCTTCGCTGGTCGTGCTGGCTGCAGTGTTGGGGGGTCGCCGTGCGGAAAACTCGCGCTGGAAGACCTGCTGAATATGCTCTTCATCGATCCGCGCCAGCTCGGTGCCGGCATCCGGCGCAGGCGGATCGATCAGGTACAGCAACGGCTGCTCGCAATCGTCCGCCAGCAGGCTGCACATCGCCTGCGTTACCCACGCGCCGAACGACCAGCCGGCCAGCCGCCATGCTGTGCCGTCGGGTTGATGGGCCTGCAACGCGTCGAGATACAGCTGCGCCCGCTCGGCCAGACTGATGTTCGGCAGCTCGGCCAGGCGCAAGGCCGGGTCGGCGATTACCCACACACCCAGATCAGGGTGCAGCGCCGAGGCCAGCTCGCGATACGCCTGAACATCGCCACCCACCGGATGGATCAGGTACAGGCGCTCACGGCCAGCCCCCGCATGCCATTGGTCAATCCTCACCGCGTCGGCCCACTGGTCTTCGACCGTAACCGCACCGCCCTGCGTCGACTGCACTAGCGCCAGCACCTCGCGCAGGCTGACCTTGTGGCTGAACTGTGACAACTGGAATACCACACCCGTCGCGGCCTGCAATTCGTCGATCAGGTCCAGCAAGGTCAGGGAATCAGCGCCCAGCTCGTACAGCGAGTCATCCGGATCCAGAGCGCTTACGCCAAGCCATTTGCACAGACAGCCATGCAGGCGCTCTGGCAGACCGGTTTCTGCCGCAACGGCTGGCGCAGCGTCGATCAGCGTCAAGCCAGTACCGCTATGACGAGCCGGGTAAAACTGGCGTGCGGTGTTCAGATCGGTCGTCGAAATCAACAATTGCGGCAGTTGTGCAGTCATGGCGGCGTCGAATACCCGGCAGCCCTCTTGCGCCGACATGCCGACCGCCAGGTGCCGCTGATGCGCTTCATCGCCGACGCCGCTGGCAGCGGCCATCCCGGCTTCACTCCAGATGTCCCAATTGATACCCAGGCGCACGCAGCCATTTTCGGCATTCGGGCGGTAATGGGCGAAGCCGTCGAGCACCGCGCTGGCGGCGGCATAATCCAGATGTCCAGCGCCGCCAAACAGCGCCGACATTGATGAGCAGTACAGCACAAACCCTGGCGTCATCTGTTCGATCAACGCTTCGACCGCCAGCATGCCGCGGGTCTTGCTCGCCATCGCTTCAGACAGCAGGTGAGCATCGCGCTGACGGATCAGGCTGCCCGCTCCGGTCCCGGCAGCATGGATCACTCCATCAAAGCGTCCATAACGCTCGCGCAGTTGCTCAAGCACCTTGGGCCAGCGTGCCAAATCGGCGATATCCGCCTGAACGCTATCGATACGCGCGGCATAATCGCGCAGCTCCTGCGAACACTCCCCACGGCGTGACAGCAGTACCACCCGCCGCTGGCTTGATTGCAGCAAGTGCTCACACAACGTACGGCCGATGCCACCTGCGCCGCCGAGTATCAGAAACGTGCCATTTACCGGCAGCAGATTCGAAACGACCGTTGGCAACGCGAGCGAGCCGGGCTGCAACTGTGGCTGCCACAGATAACCGTCACGAATGGCCATGCGTCGTGGCAGCGACGTCGGCTCGGCGAGCAGCGTCGCCAGTTGCCGGGCCTGGGTGCCCCATTGCGCAGTGGGCAGATCCAGCCAGTGACAACGTATCGGGTACTCCTGCGGGGCCACTTCGGTGATGCCGGCCAGCGCCGCCAGTTCCGGACGCATGACCTGGCCGTTCACCGGGCACGCTTGCCAGGACAGCAGCCAGAGCCGCAGGGCGGTCTTCTGTGCGTTCTGACCCCAAGCCTGCAACAACGCGCTGAGCGTGTCCAGACACGCCCATTGCGCGGCGGCCAGGCTTTGCTCGTTGACCACCCCGCCAACCGACAGTGGCAAGGCATGCAGCCAGTCGAGTTCAGTCGCCGCCTGCCCACTCTGATCAAGTTCGGCGATCAGTCGGCTAAACGCCAGCGGGTCCAGTGGATCGAGCTCATAACGGTTCGGGCCAAGCTGCTGATAGCCATTACCGGCCTGCACCTCGATGACGTGCCGATAAACGCCCTGCAGGCTGCCAAGCAGTGCGGCATCTATGCGCTCGTGACTGCACACCACCAGCCTGTCGCGACGCTCGCCAATCGGCTGTGTGCCCAGACGACGCACCCGCTGCCACTGACGCTGATAAAACCAGTCCGCCATCGGCTGGCGCTCAGCTGTTTGCGGCGGCTGCGGCTCGACAGCGGCGGATGGCTTGAAGCGGAAGGTCTGCAGGTCGAACGCCGAGGGCGGCAAGTTCCACGGTGGCGGTGCCGAACGCGTCGCCACCTCGATACTGGCTCCCGCATACCAGGTTTCCAGCAACGCCTGCGGCGAGTGTTCACTGGCCTTCAAACGCACGTCCGAGACCGTCACCCGTTTGATCGAAGAAGGTTGCAAGCGCAGCGTTTGACCCGGCTGGCAGATCACCGCAAAGCGCCAGGGTAACGCGCGCCGCCCGTTTTGCAGGTAACGCAGCAGCGCGGTCTGTTGTTCGGGAAAGGTATTTAGCCAAGCGTCGATTGCCGCGACGTCCCGCTCCAGCGCTGTACGGCTGTGCGCCGACAGCAGCAGGCACGGCGGGCATTCCTCGACGCTGTCTGCCTGCGATGGCGGCGCGCCGATAATCACATGCGCGTTGGTGCCGCCGATACCAAAACTGCTTACCCCGGCCAGCCGTCGACGGCCCTCGGGCCATGGCCGTGAGGCGGTGGGTATGTAGAACGGAGAGTGCTGCAGGTCGATTTGCGGGTTGATCCGGGCGAAGCCCAGATTGGGCGGGATCACCCCATGAAACACCGCAAGCGTCGCACGAATCAGCCCGACCACACCCGCCGCCGCGCCCAGATGGCCGACCTGGCTTTTCACTGACGCCAAAGCGCAACTGGCAGCGGGCGTTGCGCCGAACGCCTTGCTCAGTGCGGCCACTTCAACCGGGTCGCCCAGCAACGTGCCTGTGCCGTGGGCCTCGATGTAGCCCATGTCAGCCCCTGTGACACCCGCCTTGCGCAGGGCCTCGCTGATCACCGCGCTCTGCCCCGCTACCGACGGCGCGGTGTAGCTCATCTTGGCCTGGCCATCGTTGTTCAGCGCAGAGGACTCGACCAGCGCATAGATCCGGTCGCCATCGGCCTCGGCGCGGGCCAGCGGTTTGAGCACCACCACCCCGTAGCCGCTGGCCCCGATGGTCCCGCTGGCGTCATCACTGAACGGACGGCACAGCCCGTCACGAGAGAAAATGTGTTGCGGGCGATAGCGGTAGCCATCGGTCAGGGTCGGGTCGACAAGCACCCCGGCGGCCAGCATTACATCACTGTCGCCCTGGCGCAGCATCGCCGCCGCAAGGTGCACGGCGATCAGCGAACTGCCGCACGCAGCCTGAACACTCAGCGCCGGGCCGCCGAGGTCCAGGTGGTACGCCGCCTTGGTGGCCAGAAAGTCCTTGTCGTGGTGCAACGCCATCTGAAAGCCGTCCGGCAGATCACCCTCGGCGGTTTCGCGCAGCATCTGCTGGAAATAAGTGGTTTCGCCGCAACTGGCGATCAGGCCAATGCGTGGGCCGTCGGCTGTGGGCGTGATTGCAGCATGTTGCAGCGCCTGCACACAGCCCATCAACAGGTGCCGCTGTTGCGGGTCCATCAGCCGTGCTTCCTGAAGGCTGATGCCGAAGTATTCCGGGTCGAAATCCAGCATCCCCGCCAATTGACTACGCGCGCCGACCAATCCATCGGCGGCGTCGAACAGCTCGATGCCCAACTGGTTTCCCTGGACCATTGCCCAGAACTCGGCAAGGTTGCCCGCCCCCGCCACATTCACCGACATGCCGATGATTGCCATCGGCTGCTCGCCAGCATCGGAGCCTTGCGCACGCGCCACTGAAACCAATGGCGAGGCCGAAAGATGCTGCGCCAGACGGCGCACGGTGACATGTTCGAACAGCGCTGCCATCGCCACCGGTTGTGCCAGTTGCTCATTGAAACGGGCATGCAGGCGCATCAGGCCGAGGCTGGTGGCACCGGCCTCGAAGAAGGTCTGATCAAGCTCGATATCACGGCCGATGACCGCCACGAACAATTCGCTCAGTTGCTGTTCAAGCGCGCTCAGCGGCACTTGCGCAAGTGCACTGCGACGCCGTGGCAGTGCCTCGCCCAGTGAACTCAACGCCTTTCGGTCGATCTTGCCGCTGGGCGTACGCGGCCAGGCATCGACACAGCGGTATTCGTCGATACGCACATGCGCAGGCAAGTGCAGCGTGACCTGGCGATCCAGCTGCTGTACGTCAGGCGGCGTGCCTTCGACCTGCAACCAGGCCACCAGACGCGGCGGCTCGCCGTGCACGGCCACCACCGCATTGCTTACCTGAGCGTCCTGCATCAGTGCGGCTTCGATCTGCCCCAGTTCAAGACGCTGGCCACTGACCTTGACCTGTTGGTCGTCACGGCCAAGGTAGTGCAGGCAGGCATCGGCATCAGCCCGGGCGAGGTCGCCGGTGCGATAGAACAGCATGTTGCCCTCGGGCTGCGGTAACTCGACAAACCGCGCGGCATTCAGCACCGGGTCGGCCAGGTAGCAGCGCGAAATCATCGGCCCCGCCACCAGCAGATAACCCCGGCTGCCACTTGGTACTGGCTGGTCGTGTTCGTCCACCAGCAGCAGCCGCGCGTTGTTCACCGCCAGCCCGATGGGCGCTCGCAGTGGCCAGTCCTGCACCGCCGCTGGCAAACGCCAGGCGCTGACTACGTGGGTTTCGGTCGGCCCGTAATGATTGAACAGACGCGCCTGCGGCATGCCACCAAACCAGCTGCGCAGTGCATCGGTGCAGAGCAGTTGCTCGCCGGCCGTGATCACCTCACGCAGTGCCTGCGGGTAAACGCCTTGGCTGACCGCCGTCTGCGCCAAGTGCTGCAAGGCCACGCACGGCAGGAACAGCCGCTCGATGCGCGCCTGCTGCAGATAGCTCAACAATGCCTGGGCATCCTGCCGCCAGCGTGGGTTGATCAGGTGGTAGCAGCCACCGCCGCAAAGCGTGCTGAAAATCTCCTGAAACGACACATCGAACGACAGCATGGAAAATTGCAGGGTTACCGATCTGGCTGGCAAATGACCTTGGTTACGCTGCCAGTGCAACAGGTTGCAAAGGGTTCGGTCCGGCACCTGAACGCCTTTCGGCGTACCCGTCGAGCCGGACGTGAACAGCGTGTACAAAGGTCGCTCGCCCGCATGATGGCGACGTTCGAATGACCGTGGCGCGGCGCTCAGGTCGACCCGATGACGGGCCACCCGACCAGCATTCAATTCATCCAGTGCCGCCTCGGTGACAGTGCTGTACAGCAGGCAACACGGCTGTGCTTGCTGCATGACTTGACGCTGCACCGCCAGCGGATAACCAGGGTCCAGCGGCACGGCCGTCAGGTTGAGTCTGGCCAGCGCCAGCAAGGCCACGATGTGCTCGACCGACGCTTCGAGGTACAGCACCACTTGCAGCGGTGCGTCATACCCTTCCGGTAATGGGCATCGCTCAACCAGAGTCGCCGCCAGGGTGTCGGCCAGCGCATCCAGTTCGGCATAGCTGATACGCAGCTGATCCGCGACCAGTGCCGGGGCATCCGGTGTGCAATTGACTTGATGTTCGAACCAGTCGGCCAGGGTGCCGAACGGCGCCGCATCGCTGCCACCCTGACTGGCGGGCGGCAGGCTGAAGCGGTACGGCGTGAGCAGATCGTCAAGGATGGCCGCGGGTTTTTCCAGGAGCAGATCAAGGCCCTGTTGAAACACCTGGTTGACGGCGTTCATTTGCGCGGCGTCGAAATAGCTGCACTGGTATTCCCACCAGCATTCCAGTTGCGAACCGGCATCGACCACTGACAAGGTCAGCGGGCATTTGGCCTGCACGGTCTCGGTGAGGTCGAACGTCGCTCGCAAGCTGGTACGAGCGAGTCTGGCGTAGTCGGTGTTTTCCAGCACGAACATGAAATCGAACAACGCACTGCTCGACGACAGCCGCAGGTCTTCGACCAGATCAGCCAGGGCGACGTCCTGCAAGGCCAGCACCTCGCGCACTGTGCCAGTCTGGCGGTGCATCTGCTGGTCGAGCGTCATGCTGTTGTCGAGCACCGTCGGGATCAGCACGGTGTTGGCAAACATGCCGATTGCGTCTTCGAACTCGGTCAATGGACGGTTGGAGACCGGGCTGGCGATTCGCGGTCGTTCGCAGCCGGTCAGCGCGTACACGCTCCAGGCATAAACGCTGAACAACACTTCATAGCGGGTGACGCGTTGCTGGCTGCAAAACCGATCCAGTGCGGCACTGCGCATGGCACCCAGCGGCTGGCGGTACAGCCGTGCCTGCGGACCTGGTTCGCGAACCGTCACCAGCGGTGGAGAACATGCTGGCTGCTGGCGATGCAACCGGGCCAAGGCACGGCGCTGGTCGCGATAGTGCGGGTCGACACGCCATTGCCGTTGCCAGAGCGCAAATTCCAGCGTGCCCAGCCCAGGCAAAGGCTCCGCATTTGCCCGCCCGTGCAGCGCATCGTCGTACAGTTGCACCAGATCATCGAACAACAGGTTCATCGACCAGCCATCGATCACAATGTGGTGCAGGTTCATCAACAAGCGACAACTGCCATCGGCAAACGGCAACACCCAGGCCTGGCACAGGGCTGATGTCTCCAGATCGAAGGGGGTATCGAACACCAGCGTCGCGAAGCTACGCCAGGTCTGTTCGCTGAGCGCCCCCACAGCAAAGGTGCGGCACAGCACGTCGCGCTCGCAAACCTCCTGATAAAGCCCGTCAGCCCCGGACACGAAGGCCGTGCGTAACCCGCTGTGTCGGGCCAGCAGGCGCTGCACGGCTTCAGCCAGCGCGGGCAATTGAATGCCTGCCGCAAGGTGCAGAATGAGCGGCACGTTGTAGGCCGTGGCTTGCGGCGTGCGTTGCTGCATCAGCCACAAGCGGCTTTGCTCGGCAGTGGCTGGCGCACACCCGACCCTGTTGACGGGTGGCGCGGGTGGATAGGCAGACGCAGCGCCCTGTTCATCGCTCAGGCGTTCGGCCAGTGCTGCGAACGATTCGCCCAGCACCGCGCCCAGCATAATTTCGCGTCGCCAGTGCGTACGGATTGCAGAGCGCAGGCGCATGGCCTTGAGAGAGTCGCCACCACTGCCCAGCCAGTCATCCTGGCCGTTGAGGTCGGGCTGTGCCAACAGCCTGCGGGCCTGGGTCAACAGCCAGTCCAGTGCGGGCGAGTGCTGATCGTCAGGCAGTGGGCAGGCTTGCGGTCGCCAGGGTTTCAAAGGCCGGGCCAGCAGCGCACGCTGATCGATCTTGCCATTGGCAGTCAGCGGCAGACGCTCAAGCAGAAACAGCTGATGCGGGCGCATCCATGCCGCCAGGTGTTCGCGCAGGTGCTGGTCCAACTCGCGATAGTCCAGCCCTTCGCGTGGCACGATGAACGCCAGCAACTGATGGTCTTCGGCCGCTTGCCTGCGGGCACAGACATGCACCTGCGCTACCCGCGGGTGGTCCAGAATGCGTTGTTCGACCTCGCCCGGCTCGATACGAAAACCGCGCACCTTCACCTGGCGGTCAATGCGGCCCAGGTACTCGATCAGCCCATCTGCATTGACCCGCACCTGATCGCCGGTTCGGTAATGCAGCACGTCCCCGGCCTCGATTGTCGGCAGGCGCAGGAAATGCTGCGCGGTCTCTGCGGGACGGTGGCGGTAACCCCGTGCCACCCCGCTGCCACTCAGGTAAAGCTCGCCCGCCTCGCCGATAGCAACCGGCCGCTGTTCCGGGTTCAGCACACGCACGCCTGTATCCGATAAAGGCCGGCCAATTGGTACCGTATCACCGGCAAAGTCACGAGCAATGGGATGGCACAGCGCAAAGGTGGTGCATTCAGTGGGTCCGTAGGCGTTGAAAATCCGGCAGCGGCTGTCGGGATTGGCTTGATACCAGGCGCGCACCGCAGCGGCGCTGACTTGCTCGCCGCCGATCAGTAGCTGGCGCAGGCTGGCAAAACAGCCGGGGTCATCCGCACTCAGCGTGTTGAACAGCGAAACGGTCATGAACAGGTTATCGACCTGTTGTGTTTCCAGCACTGTGGCCAGCCGCCGTGCGTCCTGCAGGTCTGCGTCGGCAATGATGACGCAGCAACCGCCATTGAGCAGCGGTGCCCACAGTTCGAAGTTACAGGCGTCAAACGCCGGGTTGGACAGGCAGGCGAAACGGTCGCCTGCACGAATCTCGATGTAGCTGTCGGCCCGGGCCAGACGCAACAGGCCGCGCTCGCCCACTTCCACTGCCTTGGGTGTGCCGGTGGTGCCCGAGGTGTAGAACAGAAAGCTCAGCTCGGCGAAGTCATCAGGCACAGGCTGCGGCGGCTGATCAGGGTAATCCAGCAGCGCCTCGACGCTGATGTGCCAGCCACGCAGCGTCGAAACGGCATCAGAATCTTGACCCAGGGTAACCAGCCCGACACACCCGCCATCTTCCAGCATCAATTCCCGACGCCGTAGCGGGCTGGCACGATCCAGTGGCACCACGACGGCCCCCACCTTCAGGGCCGCCATGATTGTCGCCACCCACTGCCAGCCACGCGGCATACACAGGGCAAGCGGATCACCGCGGCCTGCGCCTTGTGCCAGCAACCCCTTGGCGATGCGCTCGCTGGCGCTGGCCAGTTGCGCGTAAGTCAGACGTACGTGCTGATCGATCACCGCCAGTGCCTCGGGATCGCGTCGCACCTGCTCGGCAAAGCGCGACAGCAGAGTCCCGGGATGCCGGGCCATACCCTCCTTGTGGCTGCTCATCATTGCGCCTCCTGCGTGTCGAAACGTTGCAATTCCTGCCTGAGCGTCTGCGAGACCCGATGCACCTCGGCACTTTCCAGCATGTCCCAGTGCCCGCCGTGCACCAGCCTGGCCATATAGCCGTTGCCCGCGCGGCGACGCCAGAAGCTGCGCAACTCGTGCAACTGCGCGCGGCTGAAGCCTTCACGGGCCTGAATCAACACGACGCGCCCGGCGTGCGGCTCGCATTCGTAAGCGGCCATGGCCAGACGGTTGTGGTTGTAGAGGTGGAAATAACGCTCGACCTGCGCGTCTTCGATGCCGGGGTACATGCCGTTGAAGCGCACCAGCTTGTCGCGAAATTCAGCCATGTCGACGGTACCGATCTGTTGCCGAAAGCCTGGGTCATCCGAGCCCTGGGTATCGAGCAGCACCACCGTGACCTGACGATTGCCAGCAGCCGTCAGGCGCCGGGCCATTTCGTAAGCCACCAGACCGCCAAACGACAGCCCGGTGAGTATCAGCGGTTGTGACGTCAATGGCGCGATGCGCCGCAGATAGGCGTCGGCCATCGCTTCGACGCTCGGCTCGGTGCTCTCTCCAGGGTTCAGCCCCGGCGATTGCACGCCGTACACACCGATAGCGTCCGGCAGTTCCTTGGCCAGCGACAGGTAGCAGAACGCCGTGCCGCCCGCCGGGTGAATGCACACCACGTTGCGTTGCCCGGCACCGCGGCGGAATTCGATGAGGTTGCCCTGCGCCGAAGTCAGACTGGCCCCGGTCCGCAGCCAACCGCCCAACGCCTCAATGGTCGGATGGCCGATGATCACACGCACAGGCACTTCGACGGCGAACGCTCGGCCAATTTCGTAGGCCATCTTGATCGCCGCAATCGAGGTGCCGCCGACGTTGAAGAAGTTGTCGCGAATGCCAATCTGCGGCACCAGCAGCAGGTCTTTCCAGATCTGATACAGCGCCAGCTCGATATGGTCCCTGGGGCTGCCGAGGTTGACCTGCCGTTCGGCCAGGTCCTGATCGGCCAGTGTCGCGAGAGCCACACGGTCGACCTTGCCATTGACCGTCAACGGCAAGGCGTCCAGCCACAGATAAGCGCTGGGCATGACGGCGCTGGACAGGGTCGTCGCCAAGTGAGCCCGCAGCGCGGACTCGTCCACTGCGCCGTCGGCGACACAGCACGCCACCAGACGCTGATTCTGCGCGGTATCGCCAACGATCAGCGCCACACTGCTGCGGATGCCGGGAAACAGGTCGAGCCGCGCTTCGATTTCACTCAACTCCAGGCGGATACCGCGCAGCTTGATCTGAAAGTCGTTGCGGCCGAGAAACTCCAGCTGACCGTCCGGGCGATAGCGCGCCAGATCACCACTGCGGTAAAGCCGGTCGCCAGCAACAAACGGGTTGTCGATAAACCGCTCGGCAGTGAGTTCGGCCAATCCCATATAGCCCCGCGCAACACCGACGCCGCCAATGTGCAACTGACCGCTAACACCGGCTGGAACTGGCGCATTGCGCTCGTCGAGCACATAAAAACGGGTGTTGGCGATAGGTCGGCCGATGGGCAGTTGGCGCGGCGGAACCTCTGCGCCAGGCTGCAGCGTCCAGACACTGCTGATCACTGTGGTTTCGGTCGGGCCATAGACATTGTGCAAGCGGGCATGCGGCAGACGCTTCTGAAACAGTCTGGCCACTGCGGGCGACAGCTCCCCGCCGCCACTGAACACATCCTTCAGGGAGTGACAGGCGCTGACCTCTTCGACCTCCAGAAACAGTTGCAACATGGCCGGCACGAACACCATCGCGGTGACGCTTTGTTCGCGTACCACCTGCGCTAGGTAACCGGGCTCGAAATGCCCGCCGGGACGGGCGATGACCAGCCTGCCCCCGGTAAGCAATGGCCAGAAGATCTCCCAGGCCGAAGCGTCGAAACCGAATGGAATCTTGTGCAGCATGCTCCCGCGTTCGCCGCAGAACTGCTGACACCAGAGCAGCAGGTTGCTCAGCCCGCGATGCGTGACCATCGCCCCCTTGGGCAGCCCCGTGGTGCCGGAGGTGTACAGCACGTACGCCAGATGGTCGGCGTTGACCCTGACACGCTGCGGGTCTGGATTGTCTGGCGAGCATTGAGCCCAGAGCACGGCATCAGCCTGCACATCGAGGATCGGCACCTCGCAGTCTGCACCTTGCAGGGCCTCGCGGAGAATCTTGCGCGTCGGCCCGAGAGCAAGCAACACCACCGGGCAAGTGTCGTCGAGAATATGACGCAGGCGCCCTGACGGATAATCCGGGTCCAGCGGCACATAGGCGCCCCCGGCCTTGAGCACCGCCAGCAAGGCCACCGGCAGTTCCAGCGAACGTTCGATACACACCGCCACGCGCACGTCCGGGCCGACGCCGAGGGTGAGCAAGTGATGCGCCAGGCGGTTGGCCTGACTGTTGAGCTGGCTGTAACTCAGTGACTGACCTTCGAAAATGACCGCGCACTCATCTTCGCGACGCGCTACCTGAGCTTCGATCAGGCGATGCACGCAATCGACGGGCTGCGTCAGCGCTGCCGGGCTGTTCCAGCCGTGCAGAATCTGTTCACGTTCGGCGTCAGTGATCAGCGTCAGTGCGCCAACCGGCTGTTTCGGGTCCAGCGCAACCTGCTCCAGCAGGTGTCGATAATGCCCACTCAGGCGCTCGATGCTGGCCTGGTCAAACAGATCAGTGTTGTATTCCACCAACAGGTTCAGCGCACCGTCGCGCTCGACCCATTCGAAGGCCAGATCAAACTTGGCCGTGGCACTGCCGGTGCCATATGGCGTCATGCTCAGCCCCGGCATCTGCACAGCGGTACCCGGGGTGTTCTGTAGCACCATCATCACCTGAAACAACGGCGAATAACCGGTATCACGCTGTGGGTTGACGGCCTCGACCACCCGGTCGAAAGGCACATCCTGATGGGCGTGGACATCCAGCAGCGTGGCACGTACCTCGCGCAACAGTTCAGCAAAGGTCTGCTGCGCATCGAGACGCTGGCGAATCACCTGGGTGTTGACGAAATGGCCGATCAGAGGCTCGATTTCAGGACGGCTGCGGTTGGCAAACGGCGTACCGATGCACAGGTCCCGCTGACCGCTGTGGCGCCACAGCAGCACGGAAAGCGCGCCGATCAACACGTTGAACAGCGTGCCCTGGGTTTGTCTGGCCAGTGCATTAAGACCGCGCAAGGTGCTGCCATCGACTGTCGAGCTGAAGGTCGCCCCAGCGTAACGCTGCACGGTCGGGCGTGGTCGGTCGGCAGGCATGTCGAGCAGCGGCGGCGCGTCGGCCAGCGTGCGCTGCCAGAAAGCCAGTTGCCCCGCCAGCGCCTCGCCGCTCAGACGCTGTTGCTGCCAGCAGGCGTAGTCGGCGTACTGCACCGCCAGCGGTGCCAGACTGGACGCCTGACCGCGCAAAAAATCTCCATACAAGGTGGTCACTTCATGAAGGATCACACCCATCGACCAGCCATCGGCGATGATGTGGTGCACGCTGTACAGCCACAGATACTCGTCATCGGCCAGCCGCAGCAGCGAAGCCCGCAACAGCGGGCCGCTGACCAGGTCGAATGGCGCTTTGGCCTCCCGATCGACAGCCAGTCCGACCTGCACTTCACGCGCCTCTGGCAACAGGTCACGCAGGTCGACCTTCGGCATCGCCAGCGCCATCACCGGGTGCACGATCTGCCGTGGCTCGCCGTCCACACTGGCAAACGTGGTGCGCAGCATTTCGTGACGCATGATCAGTTCGTTCAGCGCCTTTTCCAGCACCGGCACATCCAGCGTGCCCTTCAGCAAGATCGCAGTGGGAACGTTATAGAACGCATTGCCCGGTTCCATCTGGTCGAGAAACCACAGCTGGCGTTGCGAAAAGGACAGCGGCAGCGCCGTTAGCCCGACAGCACGACGGGGGATCGCCGCCGGGTCGGTGCCGCTCAGCAAAGCGATCAGCTCTGCCTTGTGTTGCTTGAGTGCCTGCAACATCTCGTCATTGAGAAACCCGCGCGGAGCCTTGCAACGCAGTTTTTCGCCGTCCACTTCAAGCACCACGGCATGACGACCGAACAACTCCAGCAATTGATAGGCATTCATATCTCTATCTCCTCCATGTCGCTGGCGTCGTCCGTTTGATCCGCAGCAGAAGCGAACGCCTCGATCTGCGTGCGGCGATGTTCATCAGCAGTACGCAGGCCGCCCACCATCGAGTAGATCAACTGATGATTCGGTCCCAGGTCGAACAACGCCGACAATTGCTGCTCTTCGAGCGAGCCCATGCCGCACAGGCCAAGGCCCTGCTCCACCGCAGTCATGGTCAGCAATTGCGCCATGCCTCCGGCTTCGATATGGCAGAAGTCGCGACTGCGCTCGCCATACAGAGGCCGGATTGCGGCCATGTCGGCGATAAAGAACAGCGAGAACGCAGCGTTTTCGAACACCGGACGATTGACGAAGTAGTCGTAGGTGTCCGGGTCCAGCACATCACTGTCGAGCCTCAGCAGGCGGTGCTGAACCGGGTCGTAGTAATAGGCACCCGCTGCGACACCGGTTACCCGCTGCGGCTTGACGTACAGGTAGCTCTGGATCGGGTACAGACCGCCTGCGGACGGAAACTGGTATTTGACCTCTCCATCCAGTTGCCCCTGCGCCAGGCTGGCCAGCAAGCCGGCGAACGCCTCGGTCGGGATCGGCTGGGTAGCGAACTGGCGTACCGAGCGGTAATCGCTGAAGCGCCGCGCCAACGCAGGGTCATCCAGGCGCGCAAAGTCCAGCGTCGCAACCTGCGCGTTGAAGGATCGACGCCCGCGCTGTTCGGCCTTGAAACGCGTGCGCTGCTGCGGATCTTCAATCACCTGCTCGGGCGCAGCTGCACGTTGCCGGACGCTGTCGACCACGCTGCCATCGGCCAGAGTCTGGCGGTACATGCCGAGCAGATTGAGCAGGGTCGGCTGCGCCAGCAGTTGCGCAACGTTGGGGCGGAACTGCAGCTCGCCAGACAGCGCATTGCTGATCCTGACAATGTCGATCGAGGTTGCGCCCAGGTTCAGCAGATTGGCGTCGGCAGCAATCGAAGGACGCTTGAGCACGCCCTGCACAATCGTCACCAGTTGTTGCTCCTGCGGCCCTTCGACTTCAAGCGCGGGACCTGACGCCTGAGCCTGAGTCGGCTCCGGCAGGCGTTTCTTATCGACCTTGCCGTTGGCCGACAGCGGCCATTCCTGCACGAAGGTAAACGAGCTCGGCACCATGTAGGCGGGCAACTTGTCTGCCAGGTACTGGGCAAAATCATTGGCCTGCAACGAGGCATCGGCCTTGAGTACGTAGCCCGCAAGCCGCTTCTCGCCCAGCGCCTCTCCCAACACCCGAACCACGGCGCTTTGCACGCCGGGATGGCGATTGAGCGCAGCTTCGATCTCGCCCAGCTCGATGCGGTGCCCCTGGACTTTGACCTGGGTGTCTTCGCGACCGAGAAACTCGATATTGCCATCGGGCAACCAACGGCCCAGATCGCCAGTGCGATACAGACGCTCGCCGGTCAGCGGGTGAGCGAAGAAGCTCCCGGCACTCAGGGTTTCATCGCGCCAATAGCCCTTGGCCAGACCGATACCGCCGATATACAACTGACCGGCCACCCACGTCGGGCGAACCTGCAACGCATCATCCAGCACATAGAAGCGCTGGTGATCCATTGCCTTGCCGTAGGGAATGCTGCGCCAGTGGGGATCGACCTGTTGCAACGGATACAGGATCGACCAGATGGACGCCTCGGTTGCCCCGCCCAGGCTGATCAGTTGCAAGGTCGGCTGCAACGCCCAGGCGCGTTCGGGCAGCGTCAGGGGAATCCAGTCGCCCGACAGCATCGCCACCCGCAGGCTCGACGGCAATGCACTGCGCTCGCCTTCGGCATACTCCAGCAACATGCCGAACAAGGCTGGCACCGAGTTCCACAGGCTGACCCGATGCCGCTCGATCAGCGCCAGCCAGTGCGCCGGGTCGAGCGCCTGTTGCGGCTCGAGCAACACCACCGCAGCGCCCGCGGCCAGTGTGCCGAAGAAGTCATAGACCGACAGGTCAAAACTCAGCGAAGAAATCGCCAGCACCCGGTCCGTGGCACCGACGGCAAAGCGCCGGTTGATGTCGAGCAACGTGTTGACCGCACCGCGATGATCGATGACCACGCCTTTGGGCATGCCGGTCGAGCCCGAGGTGTAGATCACATAGGCCAGGTCGTCTGGCGTGAGGTCTATAGCGTGCAATTCAGGCTGATCGGGAATGGCATCGCCGGAAATGACCGGGTCGGTCACGCTGATGACCTTGATCTGCTCGGGCCATTCGATGCGTTGCAGCAGTGCGGGCTGAGTCAGGGCCAGACTCGCTTCGGCACGCTGCAAAATGTGCTCCAGACGCTCTGTCGGCAACGCCGGGTCGAGCGGCAGGTAGGCACCGCCTGCGTACTGGATCGCCAGCGTCGCGACGACCTGCTCCCAGCCACGCTCCATGACCACCGCAACCAGCCTGTTGGGCACCACGCCCATACGCTGAAGCCGCGCCGCCAGCTGCCGCGCTTCGGCTCGCAGCTGTCGATAACTCAACTGGCGCTGCGTGCCGATCACTGCCAGTGCGTCCGGGGCAGCAAGCGCCTGACGGTCGAACAATTCGTGCATCAGCGCCGAGTCGACAGGAGCGGCATCCGGCACAGGCAAGCGTGCCAGCGGTATCAGCTGCGCGGTGTTGGCGCTCCAGGCATCCGGCGCCAGCAGACGGTCCAGCAGCGCGTTGTAGGCGACGAACATCTGCTCGATCATGCCCGCCGGAAATAATTCGTCGATGCTGTCCCAGTTGAACAGCAGGCACCCTTCCAGCTCCAGCAACGTGTGGTCCAGCCACACCTGCGGGGTCTGGGTGATGCTGTGCATGTGCTCGGCGTTCAGGGCGTCGGCCAGATTGAATTCGGCCAGTTCCGGTGCGGCCTCCGACAGCGTGCTGTTGAAGACAACCGGCATGGCGGTCTGCTGCACACCACGGGCCTGGGACAGCTCGCGCAGTACCCGGACCCCGCTGACCACTGAATGGTCGATGTCTTGCCACAGCCTGGCCTGCACGGCACGCGCCTTGTCAGTAAAGCTCGCTGCCGCTTCAAGGCTGACTTCGAGCAAGATCAGCGAGGTGAAGTCGCCGATAATGTCATCGACATCCGCGTGCAAGGGCATGCGGTTGAACAGCGGCAGGCTCAAGGTGAAGCGCGGCTGCCGACTCCATAGCGCCAGCACTTCACTGAACGCGGTCAGCAGCATCACCGACGGCGTCACGGCAAATTGTCGGGCCA
Source organism: Pseudomonas savastanoi (assembly GCF_020917325.1). NCBI lineage: Bacteria > Pseudomonadati > Pseudomonadota > Gammaproteobacteria > Pseudomonadales > Pseudomonadaceae > Pseudomonas > Pseudomonas savastanoi. The sequence goes on along the minus strand of NZ_CP076652.1, from coordinate 1,853,795 downwards.
GCTCCTTGAGCCGCGACCACTGCTGCACCGACAGTTCGCGGTCGCGGCGGGTAAAGTGCGGCTGGCTGATGCTTTCCGGCTGACACACCAGCGGCAGGTCCGGTGCGGGCGCCAGCGTAGCGACCTTCTCGCGCCAATAGCCCAGCGCCTGTTCGTAGCGGCGGTCACTGCGCAAGCGCTGTTCGGCCAGCACGTAGTCGCGAAAGGTCAAACCCGGCTCAGGCAGTTGCAACTGCGGGTCGGCATAAAATGCCATCAGTTCGCGAGCCAGAATCTGCGTGCTCGCTGCGTCGACGATCAGGGCATCAAGGCTGATGTGCAGATGGCTGATGCCGTCATCGAGCAACGACAGACTGAACTCGAACAATGGCCAGCGACTGGCGTCCAGCACCTGATGGGACTGACGTTCGCGGGTCTCTTGCAGGGCCTGCTGCGCAGCGGCGACGGGCAAGCCGCGCAGATCACTGCGTGGCATCCGATACGTTGGCACGCTCTCCAGAACCTGCTGCGTACCGTCGCTGCGAAAAACCACGCGCAGCATGTCATGACGCTGGATCATGCGGTTCAGCGCCTGCTCGAAACGTGGCACGTCGAGGCCGGGAATGCGCAGTTCTTCGTAGCCGTGGGCACTGACACCGCCGAGGCTGACCGAAGACTCGCGGCCAAACCAGTACGCTTGCTGGATATCGGTCAGTGGAAATGGCGCGTAACGTGCGCCGCGATCAGCTTCAATCGGGGTAAACGGCGTTTCAACCGAATGGCCTTCGCCACGCCCGAGCCGTACCTGCTCTGCCAGATCAACCAACACCGGCGTCTTGAACAGGCTGCTCAGGGACAACTGCGCGGCCATGCGCTGGTTGATCATGTAGACCATCCGCGTGGCCAGCAGCGAATGCCCGCCCAGATCGAAAAAGTTGTCGTGGAGGCCGACCTGCGCGCATTTGAGCACCTCGGCCCATATTTGCGCCATCTGCCGCTCGGTCTCATCACGCGGGGCCACGTAAGTGCTCGCGCTGTGGCGCTCTGGCGCAGGCAGGGCTGGACGGTCAAGCTTGCCGTTACGGGTCAGTGGCAGTTGCGCCAGGGAAACCCAGGCGGTCGGGATCATGTGTTCCGGCAGGTGGCGCTGCAGCCCGGCGCGCAGGGTTTCAGCGCTTGCCGAGCCCACCACGTAAGCCACCAGACGCTTGTCGCCCGGCACGTCTTCGCGCAGCAGCACGACCGCTTCCTGCACGCCCGGCTGCTGTTGCAGAAGGCTGTCGATCTCGCCAAGTTCGACGCGAAAGCCGCGCAGCTTGACCTGCTGGTCGATCCGCCCCAGATACTGCACGTTGCCGTCGGCGTGAAACCGCGCCAGGTCACCGCTGCGGTACATGCGCGCGCCGGGCTGCGGATCGAACGGGTCCGGCAGGAAGCGTTCGGCGCTCAGCGCCGAACGATTCAGGTAGCCACGGGCCAGACAGGTGCCCGCGATGTACAACTCCCCGGCCACGCCAACCGGCACCGGGTTCAAGTCGCCGTCCAGCACGTACAGACGCGCATTGGCGATGGGCCGGCCAATCGGTGGCGCGTCCGGCCACTGTCCGGCTTCGGCACAGTTCAGGCTGAACTGGCTGACCACATGGGTTTCGGTCGGGCCGTACTGATTGTGCAACTGCGCGCCACCAAGGCCGCAAACAAAGGCACGCAGTTCGTCATTGATCAGCAACGCCTCGCCGGCCGTGACGATTTCACAGCCATCCGCCGGACGCGCGGCATCGGCCTCGCTGAGACCGGCCAGTTGCTGGAGCACGGCAAAGGGTAGAAACGCCCGTTGTACGCCTTCGGCCACCAGCATCGGGCGCAGTGAAGCGAGGTCCTTGCGAGCAGTTTCGCTCATCAGCACCAGACTGCCGCCCTGACACAAGGTGCTGCAGATTTCCTGAAAGGACACGTCGAAGTTCAACGAGGCGAATTGCAACACCCGTTGCGACACGGGCGCCTGTTCCAGTTGCCAGGCGATCAGATTGTCCAGCGCCGCACGACTGTGCGCCACGCCCTTGGGCCGCCCGGTCGAGCCGGAGGTGTAGAGCACGTAAGCCAGATTGCCGGGGCTGACGGGCACGTGCGGATTGGAAGCGGAGCACTGCGCCCACTGCTGCGCATCCACGTCCAGGCAGCAGATCGACAGCGTGTCGCGCAGCGACGGCAGGTCTGCGCGCAGGGAGGCCTGAGTCAGCAGCAGGGTCGGTGCGGCGTCACCGAACATGAACGCCAGCCGCTCGGCCGGGTACGCGGGATCGAACGGCACGTAAGCGGCACCGGCCTTGAGAATGGCCAGCAAACCGATAACCATCTGCGGCGAGCGCTCCAGACACAAACCCACACGTTGCTCGGGCTTTACACCTTGCTGGATCAGGTAATGTGCCAGCCGGTTGGCAGACTGATTCAGCTCGGCATAGGTCAACGCTTGCTCGTCGGCAAGCAACGCCACGGCATTGGGCACGCGCTGCACGATAGCCTCGAAGCGCGTTACACAATCGGGCTGCCGCGAGGTGTCGCGTTCAGTGCGGTTCCAGTCATGCACAATCTGGCGATGCTGCTCGGCGTTCAGCAGGGCGACCGTCGCAAGGGGCTGTTCGCTGTCCTCGACCATCTGCGTCAGGATGCGGCGCAGGTACTCGCCCATCTGCACCACGGTCTCGGGCTCATACAGGCCCGAAGCATATTCCAGACCGCCGACTATCTGCCCGTCACGCTCGCTGAGCGCCAGTTGCAGGTCGAATTTGGCCACTGGCTGACTGCTTTGCAGCACGCTGACGTCAAGCCCGGACAACGTCAGGTCCGAATCCTGATGCTGCTCCCAGGCAAACAGCACCTGAAAGACCGGGCTGTAAGCCAGACTGCGCGGCGGGTTGAGCACTTCCACCACCTGATCGAACGGCAGGTCCTGATGTTCCTGAGCTGCAAGCGCGACGTGGCGCGCCTGTTGCAGCCAGCTTGCCACTGTCGGGCTGGCGGAGCGGGTCATGCGCAAGGCCAGGGTGTTGACGAAGAAACCGATCAAGCCCTCCAGCTCTTGCTGGCTGCGGTTCGCCGAAGGCACACCGATAACCACATCGTCCTGCCCCGACAGGCGCATCAGCAGCAGCGACCAGGCCGCCAGCAGGTTCATAAACAGCGTGGTGCCTTGTTGCGTTGCCAACGCGCGCAGCCGTGCGGTCAGCGCACGGTCAATCATCAGCGGCACGAAGCCGCCACGGTAATTCTGGATCGCTGGACGTTTGTGATCGGTAGGCAACTCCAACAGTACCGGCGCACCGCTCAACGTTTCACGCCAGTAACGTCGCTGCGCTTCCAGCGCTTCGCCAGACAGCCACTGGCGTTGCCAGACTGCGTAATCCACATACTGGATCGGCAGGGGCGGCAATGGGTCGGCATGTTTATGAAGTGCCGCTTCGTACAACAACCCCAGCTCACGTGTCAGCACGCCCATCGACCAACCATCCGAAATGATGTGGTGCTGGGTCAGCAGGAGCACGTGATCGTCTTCGGCCAGCTTCACCAGGCTGACGCGCATCAGCGGCCCGACCGCCAGGTCGAACGGCCTGCTGCCCTCCTCGTCCATCAGCCCAAGCAGGCGCGCCTGTGCATCGTGCTCGCCATGCAGATCGATAATCGGCAAGGCAGCAATCGTTCCGGTCGCAGCAACCCGCTGCCGCCCCTCACCCTCGACGACGATGAACGTGGTACGCAACGCCTCATGGCGGGCCACCAGCCGGTTGAAACTGCTTTGCAGCGCAGCCACCTGCAACGGCCCGCGCAGGCGCAGATTCAACGGCATGTGATAGGCCGCGTTGCCACCTTCCATCTGCGCCAGAAACCACAGACGCTGTTGGGCAGACGACAACGCGTGTGCGCCGCAACGCTCTATGGCTGTGATGGGCGGACGAGCGCTGCCCGAAGCGCTGCTCAGTTGCTCAGCAAACTGCTGCAGCACAGGGGCGGCAAACAGCGCAGCCGGCGACACGTCCAGACGCAATGTCTGCCGAACCTTGGCCAGCACGCGCATCACCAGCAGCGAGTGGCCGCCAAGCGCAAAAAAGTGATCCTGACGACCGACCCGCTCCACGCCCAGCACCTCGGCCCAGATCGCCGCGAGGATCGTTTCCAGCGGGCCCTGAGCCGCCTCGAACGCGTGTTGATCGAACGCATCGGCACCCGGTTCCGGCAATGCGCTACGGTCCAGCTTGCCGTTGGCGGTCAGCGGCAGCGCTTCCATGCGCACGAACGCTGCGGGGATCATGTAGTCCGGCAGGCTGAGTTGCAGGTGCTGGCGAAGGCTTTTCGGCGTCAGCCCTGCGCCAGCCTGTTCGCGAAAGTAGGCGACCAGCCTGGACACACCGACGCTGTCCTCACGCAGCACCACCAGGTTGTCACGCACGCCGGTAACTTCGGCCAGACGCGCCTCGATTTCACCCAGCTCCAGACGCAGACCACGCAGCTTGGCCTGCGAGTCATTACGCCCGAGAAATTCCAGGTTGCCGTCTGCGCGATAACGCGCCAGGTCGCCGGTGCGGTACAAGCGCTCACCGGCCACGAACGGGCTGTCGACAAAGCGTTCAAGGGTCAATTGCGGCAAGTTCAGATAGCCGCGTGCGACACCTGCGCCGCCGATATACAGCTCCCCCGTAACACCTGGAGCAACCTGTTCGCCAAACGCATCGAGCAGGTAAATCCGCGTATCGGCCAACGCCCGCCCGATGGGCAGCACCGCATCAACGTGGCTGTTGCTATCGAACTCAAAACAGGTGCTGTCGATGCTTGCTTCAGTGACCCCGTAGGCCTGAACAATCTGCACGCGCTCGCCACACAGCCTGCGCAGTTGCCGCGCGCTATGGGCAGTCCAGATGTCCGACCCGCAGACCACCGTGCTCATGAACGACAGGTCGTGCCCCGTCTCCTGCGCCCAGACCAGCAACGGGTTGAGCACCGCAGGCACGAAGTCCGCAAAATCGATGCGCGCCTCGCTCAACAAGCGATACAGCGCGGGCGGGTCCATCAGCGTGTCGCGCGGGCACAGAACAAGCGTGCCGCCAAAGCCCAGTGCGCGAATCAGATCGGCGCTGAACACATCGAAGGAAAACCCGGCCATTTGCAGGTGATTGAGGGGTTTGTGCAGTGCGTATAGCCGCTCCCATGCAGCGCTCACCGCCATCAGCCCGCGATGCTCGACCATCACGCCCTTGGGTGTGCCGGTCGAGCCCGAGGTGTAGATCACATAAGCCAGATGACGCGACGTGAGCCCGACCGCATGCGGGTCCGGATTGTCTACCGGTTGCGCTGCCCACAGCCGGGTATCGGCCAGATCAAGCAGCGGCGCTGATGCCGCACCACCCTCAAGCGCTGCCAACAACGCCGGACGCGCAGCTGCATGGCTTAGTAGCACGCGCGGTGCACTGTCCGCCAGCATGTGTGCCAGACGCGCTTTTGGGTAAGCGGGGTCGAGCGGTACATAAGCGCCGCCCGCCTTGAGTATCGCAAGCACGCCGACCAGCATGTCCAGCGAGCGCTCCAGGCACACACCGACGCGCACATCCGGTCCGACGCCGAGGCTGCGCAGGTAATGGGCCAGACGGTTGGCCTGGATATTGAGCGTCGCGTAGTCAAGCGCGCCCTGTTCGAAGCGCGCGGCTATGGCGTCGGGATTGCGCCGCACCTGAGCCTCGAACAGGCCGTGTACACACCGGTTTTCGGCAAAGGGTTGCTCTGTATCGGGATGAGCGAAGCCCGTCCCGCGCGAGGAAGATTTGTCGACCATCAGGAACCACCGTCCGTGAGCAGATTATTTTTATGAACGGACAGAGGCACAGAGCGTCCCGCCCGTCAGGCACGGCATAGGAAATGCCGGATGTACCTCGAGACTCAGGGAGAAGGTGCGGCGCGTGCTCTTGCGCTCACGTCATGACCAGACATGGAAGCGCTTGGGGGGATTGCAGAGAAATGACGGGCGAACGCGGCAAGGCGCGACTCGCATACAGAGAGGGGGGTGGCTGGCTCGTTGACGAGACTGATCGCTCTGCCCTTGAAACTGACGTTTGCATACCGCGTGACCAATTGAAACCTCATCTTCCGTTTGAGGGTCAACGACGGGGAACGGCCTGCGCCGGGTGTCAGCGCCAGGGTGGACCCGATCGGCTGCGACTGCGGGGTTGTAGACCCGTGGCAATCATTGACGCTGGGTTTTTGGCCCTGAGCGCCCCGGATAATAACCATGATTTTTGGCAGCGAGGCAAACAAAAAGTTACAAACCCCCAAAGTGTCCGTCAAACGGCACTGCTGCGCGAATCCGACATCTGTTTAAAACCCAGCGTGCGGTTAAGACTTTTCCCGCCTCCGGGTGCAATACTCGACGCCCGAATCAGACGAATCCTGCTTTCATGACCATTACTTACCGACGACTGACACCGACCGATGCAGTGGCTTATCGCGCCTTGATGCTTGAGGCATATGATCGCCACCCGGACGCCTTTACCTCTGATGTAAAAGAACGTGAAACGCTGCCTGGCGAATGGTGGGAAAACAGACTGGATGACAGCAATGCTTCGACCGAAGCGGTGTTTGCCGCCGTTGAAGACAGTCAACTGCTGGGCGTAGTCGGACTGTCAGTTGAAACCCGAAATAAGGCCCGGCACAAGTCAACCCTGTTCGGGATGTACGTGCCTCAGGCTCACAGAAAAAGAGGCATTGGCTACCAGTTGATGTGCAGCGTGCTCGAGCATGCCAGATCCCGTCCTGAGCTTCTGGTCGTACAGCTCACCGTCACGCAGGGTAATGCCGCAGCACAAGGGCTTTATGAGCGCATGGGCTTTGTGACCTTTGGCGTTGAACCACTTGCAGTTGCCGTAGGCAGCAGGTTCGTCTCCAAGGTGCATATGTGGAAGGATTTACGGGAGTAAGTTATCCCCTAGCCATTATCTGCGCTCAACAACCGAGCGCCTCGGCAGCGTCGGTAAGGGAATCGACAATAATGTCCCAGTCCTGTTCGGCAGTAAGGTCAGACGTCTGGCCTGGCCCGTGCTCGGACGGGCGTCGGACGAACACGGTCTTGAAGCCATTCGCACGGGCTGCCGCGAGGTCGGAATTATGCGCAGCCACCATCGCGACTGCTTGCGGGGCCAGACCCACGGCGTCTGCCGATTTCAGGTAGGTCTGCGGCGTTGGTTTGTAAGAGCCCGCGATTTGCGCGCCGACAATCACGTCCCACGGCAAGCCAGCGAACTTTGCCAGGTTGAGCATGCCGGCAATATGCCCGTTGGAAAGCGTGCCAATCGAGAACCTGCGTTTGAGCCGCGTGAGGCCGGCGACGGAATCGGGCCATGGGTCCAGCCGTTCCCAGGCCTTGTTAAGCTCCGTGAGTTCGGTATCCGGAATGCTGCCGAAATCCACCTCGTGCCGCGCCAGCACGGTTTCGAGGCTCTCGCGATTGAGTACGTCGAGTGTCACGAAAGGACGCTCACCCGAGCGAACGCGCTGCATGGAAGGCTGGTAGAGCCCACGCCATTGATCGGCAAAATCGAGGGGGTCGACGTTCACGCCATGACGCAGCAGAAAGGGCGCGGCGGCGCGTGCCACACCACCTCGCCAGTCCACAACGGTGCCGAATACGTCGAACCCGAGAAACCCTATCTGTTCCAGCCTGGCCATATTGCTCTCCCGAATCGTGCACAGTCGCTTATAGTTCTACAGAATTAGAACTATAGAACCAATCGCGCCAAAGAGAGTTGTTTCGGGCAGGCATTGCCCCATCTGTAAACGCAATACTGCTCGGCGACTGATCAATCAACGGTAGATGGAGAATTCATGAACTACGTGAAGCTTGGAAACACAGGGCTGGATATCTCCAGACTGTGCCTTGGGTGCATGACCTTCGGCGAACCTGATGCCGGAACGCATCCCTGGACACTGGGCGAAGAAGCAAGCAGGCCGATCATCAAGCACGCCGTCGAGCAAGGCATCAACTTTTTCGACACTGCCAACAGCTACTCGGCAGGCACCTCGGAAACCATCGTCGGAAAGTTGCTGAAAGAGTTCACACGCCGCGACGAGACCGTGATCGCCACCAAGGTGTTCTTCCCGGCAAACATGTGGGAAGGCTCGACAAGGCCCAATGAGAAAGGACTCTCGCGCAAGGCCATCATGTCCAGTATCGATGCAAGCCTGATGCGGCTCGGCACTGACTACGTCGACCTGTATCAGATCCACCGCTGGGACTATGACACGCCCATCGAGGAAACCATGGAAGCCCTGCACGATGTGGTCAAGGCAGGCAAAGCCCGATACATCGGCGCGTCATCCATGTATGCATGGCAGTTCGCCAAGGCCCAGCAGGTTGCGGTCGCGCACGGGTGGAGCAAGTTTGTGTCCATGCAGAACTACCTGAACCTGGTGTATCGCGAAGAAGAACGCGAGATGATCCCGCTGTGCATCGATCAGGGTGTCGGCCTGATGCCCTGGAGCCCGATGGCGCGTGGCAGGCTGACCCGGCCCCATGGGCAGCAGACCGAGCGGACCAGGACCGACGTTTCCGGTCAGTCGTTCTACCAGGCGACGGAAAAGGAAGACGGTCGGGTGATCGACGTTGTGGAACAGGTCGCCGAGGAACGAGGTGTGCCGATGGCGCAGGTTGCACTCGCTTGGGTATTGGCCAAACGAGGGGTTTCGGCACCGATTGTCGGCGCTTCCAAAGCGACCCAGCTGGACGATGCCATCGCCGCGCTGGAGCTGGTGCTCAGCGACGAAGAGATCCAGCGCCTTGAGGCACCGTATGTACCGCATCTGGTGACCGGCTTCGTCTGACCGGCGCAGCAGAAACCCAACGCCGGCGAACGTTACAGCGTCGCCGGTAACCTGATGGACCGCCGTTGCCCGATAGAACGGTGGCCAGCAACGCTTATCTTATGAACACATCATCACAACCCTCGTAACTGTCACACACTTCTGAAATAACACCTTTCTATCTCGCCGCACGTAAATATCTATTTGGCGACCGACCGGCTGCACGGTATTGTCTGACTATTCGCAATGAATGGCCGTTTGCCAGCGCTTGATTCGACTTTATCCACTTCCCCCGTTCGAGTTCCTTCCATGAAAAATCCGGTTTCTCTGGCTACCCGCATCGGCTTGGGGTTTGCCGCGGTCGTTTCACTGCTCATATTGATCACCGCTGTCGGCATTCAGCGGGTTGGCTTCATCGACAGCACCCTGGAAGACGTTGGAGACAATGCCGCAAAGGTGCAACGCTATGCGATCAACTTTCGTGGCAGCGTGCATAACCGGGCGATCGCCCTGCGCGATGCGGTGCTGGTCAACAATGATCAGGACCTCGCGCGCCATCTGGCAGAGATGACCCGGCTGGAAAAGGACTATATCGATTCGGCTGCACCGATGGATCAACTGTTCTCCAGGCCGACCGTAAGTGCCGAAGAGCGGCAACTGTTGCGTGGCATCAAGGAAATCGAACAGCAGACGCTGGGCTCTACCAAAAGCGTCATTGCCTTGCGCCGTACCGGTGACATCGCCGGTGCCCAGGCCCTGTTGCTGAGCCAGACATCGGGCGACTACAGCGAATGGCTGAAGCGCATCAACGCGCTCATCGACCATGAGGAAGCCTCGATCAGGGTTCAGCTGGATAATGTGCAGGCGACCGCCAGCCAGTTCCGTGGCCTGATGCTGCTGGCAACGGCTTTCGCCGTGCTGCTGAGCATCGTGCTGTCGGTTTTCATCATTCGCTTTGTGAAAAAGACGCTTGGCGCGGAGCCTGTAGAGGTTGCGCAGGCCATTCGACGATTGGCGGCCGGTGATCTGCAGCAAACCATCACCACCGCGCATCCCGACAGTGTCATGGGCGTACTGAAAACCGCGTTGACTCGTCTCTCGGAAACCATCACCGAGGTGAGGACGGCTGCCCAGGAGGTCAGCCAGTCATCCACCGTGCTGTCGGCGGCCTCCTCTGCCAACAACACCCAGATCATGGTGCAGACCCGTGAAGCCGAACAGGTGGCGACCGCCATCAGCCAGATGGCCGCCACGGTCAATGAAGTCTCGGGCTATGCAGCACAGGCAGCAGACGCTGCACGTTTGGCAGACAGCGAAGTGGCGACCGGTAACCGACTCGTCGAAGGCACTACCACTGCCATCGAGCAACTGGCGGCCACGCTGACTGAAACAACAAATACTGTGGAGCAGGTGTCCAGGCACAGCGAGCAGATCGAAACGGTGATCGAGGTGATCAACTCGATTGCCTCGCAAACCAATCTGCTGGCACTCAATGCGGCCATTGAAGCAGCCCGTGCGGGTGAGCACGGCAGAGGCTTTGCGGTCGTCGCCGATGAAGTTCGTTCCCTGGCGAATCGTACCCAGCAGTCGACCCAGGAAATTCAAAACATGATCAGCACGCTGCAAGGCGGTACTGAAACCGCGGCGCAGAACATGCGCGACAGCTGCGAACTGGTCAATCGCGCCGTTGACCAGACACGCAACGCACAAAGTGCTCTGTCCAGAATCAATCAGGAAGTGGGCGCGATCAATCACATGAATGCGCAGATCGCCAGCGCTGCGGTTCAGCAAAGCTCGGTGGCAGAAGACGTTGCCATGAACATCAACAGCATTCACGACTCGACACTCAAGTCCGCCAATGGATCGCAGCAGGTGGCAAGTGCCAGCGAAGAACTGGCACAGCTTGCAGATCGCCTTACCCGCAAGGTCGCGTTTTTCAAAGCAGGCTGACGGTGTGAGCAGGTATTCGGCGATGGATGCTGCATCGCCGAATACCTCATTAGCGGCAAATCAGTCTGTGCAAATGACCGGCCTGGAGCGGCGCAGCGCCAGCGCAACGGTGATCATGGACAGCGCGGCACATACCGCACCGATGACGATGGCGGCGGTGAAGCCGGCCCGACCGGACACCACGCCGCCGATGAACGCCCCGCCGCCAATCGACAGATTCACCACACAGACCAGCAGCGCCTGAACACCTTCCACGCGATCATTGGAGGCCTCGAAACACCAGATCTGCGTGGTGATGGGGATCATCCCGAAAGCGAACCCCCAAACCAGAATCACCGGCCAGAGCAGCCACGGGTTGCCGACAAACATCAGCAGCGCAGTCAGCGAACCCAGCATCAGCAGGGTCATGATCAGCACCGAGGACGGTGCGCTTCTGGCTGCCAGGGCTCCACCGGCCAGATTGCCTGCCACCGCCGCCAGACCGAAGGCGAACAGCAATGCACCCAGGGCCTGCCCCTGGATATGCGCGAACTCCTGCACGAAGGGCGCGAGGTAGGTGTAAGCCGCGAAGTGCCCGACATAGATCAACAGTGCAGCGGCAAACATGCGGCGAATGCGTTGCTCGCCAGCCAGCGACAGCATCTGACTAATGCCGGCAGAGCGCTCGCCCGGCAGCGCCGGTAAAAACATTGCAATCAACAGCCCTACCGCAACCGTGACCACTGCCGCCGTTTCAAATGCGGCTCGCCAGCCGAACGCTTCACCGATCAACGTGCCAGCCGGAATCCCGGCAACAGTTCCGATCGAGACGCCCGCCAGCACATACGCGGTGGCCTTTACGCCCTCCTTGCCGGGCCTCAAGCGAGGACCGAGCGAACCGGCAATCGTCCAGAAACCTCCCAGTGCGAAGCCAAGCAGGACCCTGCCGGCCAGGGTCAGCCAGAAGTGCGTCGACAGCGCCACGATCAGGTTGGACGCCAGCAATATCGACAGCAGCCCCAGCAACAGGCGCTTGCGATCTACATGACTGAACAGGGCAATACAGGAAGGTGCTGAAATGGCCGCGAGGATGCCGGGCACAGCCATCATCAAGCCCGCTTGGCTGATGCTGGTTCCCAGGTCACGAGCAATATCGGGCAACAGCCCGACAGGGAGAAATTCAGTGGTGACGGTAGCGAATGACCCAAGCGATACGCTACCAACGGCCCACCATGAAGCGGGTTTTGTTTCTACGTGTCCAGCGGTTTCAAAACGACTCACAGCGGTTCCAGAATTCGGGAATGTCAGCAACTGACCCGTCGGGCCAGCGCATGGATGCGGGTAACCCTAACGGGTAAAGCCTTGACGAAGCCACCTTGCGAGCGAAATTCCGTATCAACGACACGCGATAATTTCTGCGAAGACTGGCTGTCAGGCCGATGCTCTGCGTCGAGGTTGCATGGGTGACGCAGAGCGTCACGAACGGCATTCCCACGCGGAGCATGGGAACGATCACTGACTGAATATCGTGCCGACGCTCTGCGTCGGCACGCAGTTCTTGACGCTCCGCGTCGAGGCTTCTTGCCTGGCGCGGAGTGTCAAAGGCATTCCCATGCGATGCATGGGAATGATCACACAGGCAGTCGTGACCTACTTGTTGCGGGTCACTCTCCAGACGGTGTTGGCCAGGTCGTCGGCGATGATGAGTGCGCCTTTCGGATCAACTGTCACGCCCACTGGCCGGCCGCGAGTCTTGCCGTCAGCTCCGCGGAAACCGGTTGCGAAGTCCACAGGCTCGCCGGCAGGACGTCCATTGCTGAACGGCACGAAGATCACCTTGTAACCCACCGGGTTATCGCGGTTCCAGCTGCCATGCTCGCCAACGAAGACGCCGTCAGCGAACTTGTCGCCCATGGCCGGGATCGAGAACGACACGCCCAGTGCGGCGACGTGCGAACCCAGGCTGTAATCCGGCTTGATCGCCGCAGCGACCTTGGCCGGGTTCTGTGGCTGGGCCCGCGTGTCTACGTTCTGGCCCCAATAGCTATAAGGCCAGCCATAGAACGCGCCCTCCTTCACCGAGGTCAGGTAATCCGGAACCAGATCAGGGCCCAGCTCGTCACGCTCGTTGACCACCGTCCACAACTGCCCGGTGCCCGGTTGAATCGCCAATGCCGTCGGGTTGCGCAGACCGGTCGCATAAGGCTTGTGCGCACCAGTGGCGGCGTCGATCTGCCAGACCATTGCCCGATCGATCTCGACCTCCATGCCGCGCTCGGTCACGTTGCTGTTCGAGCCGATACCGACATACAGGTAGCGGCCATCAGGGCTTGCCGTCAGCGACTTGGTCCAGTGGTGGTTGATCGCCGCAGGCAAATCGGTGACCTTGGTCGGCTCACCGCTGGCCTTGGTCTGTCCTTCCTGATAATCGAAGCTGACCAGCGCATCCTGGTTGGCCACGTACAGCTTGCCGTTCGCGAAGGCCAGCCCATAGGGCGCATTCAGGTTCTCGGCAAAGACCGTTTTCAGCTCATACTTGCCGTCGCCGTCCGCGTCCCGCAACAGTGTCAGACGATTACCACTCTTGACCTTGGTGTTGCCCTGGGCCTTGATGACGCTGGCAATCACGTCTTTGGGTTTGAGCTTGGCAGCGCTGCCGCCGCGCCCTTCGGCAACGATGATGTCGCCATTGGGCAAAACGATGGACTGACGTGGAATATTCAGATCACTGGCAATCGCCGTGATACTGAAACCTTCAGGCACGGCAGGCTTCTGATCGCCCCAAGCCGTCGGTTCGGCAATCTTCATGCTCGGCAACAGGCCGCGTTGCGGGTCCGGCAACTTCGGGTCCGGTCCGCGCGCCTGAGTGCTGTCGGCTTCACCACCGCAGGCGCTCAGCAGCAGCGCCATGCTCAATGCAGTCAATGCGTGGATATTTCTCATTCTGCACCTCCGGAACGCAGGCTGGTGAGCCCGGTCCACGTCGCAACGCAGGCCAGAACAGTAACAATGACCGACAGGATCAAGCCAGACGGCATGACCGCCCAGGCGTCTTTCGCATGCTCGAAGGCATTGACCAGACCCAGCACCCAGGTAACCAGCAACAACAGGAAGTACACCACGGGACGACCGGCCTTGTGATCCGCACGCACTAGATTGACCAGTGCGAACAGCAACGCCAGCCCGCAGAACAGCAAGCCTCCGGCAATCAACCAGGCGGCAAAGTTGCTCCACTGAATCTGAAAGGTCTGGTAGTAGGCGATGTCGCTCAGCAATCCGCCAAGAAACAGAGGCACGGTTCCGGCGAGCAGGGTCGCGTGTAGCGGGCCCGGCGTATATCGGTAGTCGGGATGGGTGGTTACGGTCATGACGGCTCCTTTTCGTTCGGCGACCCTGGATCAATGCTCAGTGCGAATGCACTCGCCTGTCGGGGTCGCGCTGAATGCGCATAGAAAAGGATCATTCTGGCGAAGCGATAGTTCAGCACTTTTCATTTCGAAATATTTTGAAAGCGTTACTGGCTCGCCGATGGCTTGTTTCGACGACAGCGTTCAGAGCAGTAGCGCACCTCATCCCAGCAGCGTGCCCACTTCTTGCGCCAGGTAAACGGCAACCCGCAGACCACACAGGTTTTGACCGGCAGCTCAGTCTTTTTCAAAGCGCCTCTCCAGCATCGAGCCTGGCCAGCAACGCCTCGCCCCGCTCCCGCAACGCCTGCTGTTTGGGTTCAGCCATGCGATCAAGGTTCTTGTAAATAATGCCCATACGCTGATTGCGCCGCAAAAGATCGCCATGGCGCATCAGAAAGTGCCAGTAGAGCGCGTTGAACGGGCAGGCATCGTCAGTCGTGCTTTCAGTGACCTTGTAAGCGCAGCCACGGCAATAGTCAGACATGCGCTTGATGTACTGGCCGCTTGCGCAATAGGGCTTGGAACCCAGATAGCCACCATCGGCGTGCATGACCATGCCCAGCGTATTGGGCAGCTCGACCCAGTCGAAAGCGTCCATGTAAATCGCCAGATACCACTCGCAGATCTGGCTCGGCACGATACCGGCAAGCAGCGCAAAGTTGCCGGTCACCATCAGGCGCTGAATATGATGGGCATAGGCATGCTTGAGGCTCTGGCCGATCGCCTGACTCATGCAGTTCATCTTCGTTTCGCCGGTCCAGTAAAACTCCGGCAGCGGCCTGCTGTTACCGAACAGGTTGCCATCGGCATACTCGGGCATTTTCAGCCAGTAAACGCCACGCACATATTCCCGCCAGCCGATCAATTGGCGAATGAAACCTTCGGCGGCATTCAGCGCCACCCTGCCCGACCAGTACGCGGACTCAACGTCACTGCAGATCTGGCGCAGATCCAGCAGGCCGATGTTCAGCGCAGCGCTGATCCGCGCGTGAAACAGAAACGGCTCATCAGTGGCCATTGCGTCCTGATAATCGCCGAAACCCGCCAGCCCGAAATCGAGAAAGTAGTCCCACAGCGCCTGAGCATCGACATGCGTCACCGGGTAATCGAAATCATCCAGCGAACCGTAATGACTGGCAAAACGTTCAGCTACCAGTGTCAGCACGTCGCGAGTGATCCCGTCTGCCGAGAAGCGCATCGGGTAAGGCGCAGCGACGCCCTTGGGCAGCGCCTTGCGGTTTTCCGCATCAAAATTCCAGGCACCGCCAACCGGTGTGCCATCGCCGTTCAACAGCAGCCTGCTCTTGCGCCGCATCTCCCGATAGAAGAACTCCATGCGCAACTGCTTTTTACCCTGCGTCCACGACGAAAATTCTTCGCGGGAACAGAGAAAGCGCGTATCGGCATGCCATTGAATCGGCAACCCGCTGTCCTTGATCGACTGCTCCAGCCGCCAGTCACCGCACTCGGTGACGTGCAGCTCTTTGGCTTGCAGCAGGGCCTGCCAGCGCCGCAACTCACCCGGCACCGACCCGGTGTTCTGCGGGTCATCAAGCATGACGTACTGCACCCGAATGCCGCGCTCGCGCAGCGCCTCGGCAAAATGACGCATGGCGCTGAAGATCAGCACGATTTTCTGCGGATGATGCGGCACATGGCTTGCCTCCTCCATCACCTCGACCAACAGGACCGTATCGCGCTCTGGGTTCAGGTCTTTCAGGGACGCCAGGTCGAAAGACAGTTGATCACCGAGGACGAGGTGGAGATGGGGGGATTCGGTCAATGGAAAAGGCTCCGCATGGCGTCTGCAAGAATCTGAAAAGCTGTGGCGTCAGACGATTGACCTGTACCTCAGGGCCAGCTATCCAATACTCCGAAGCCGCAAAACTTGTACCAATGTAATTTCATGTACAAGATTTTCATAGCGTTTTTCGATGAGTTACCTGTCATGGTTGTTGCAGGTCTTGACTGGTCCGCGCAAAGCCAATTGTCAGAGATGAGAACACGTGTCAGCGCCATCGCTTTTAAAAGTGCATAAATCTTCTTGTGAATTGACCAGCGCCCTTGTTAGCCATCCCACATTATTAACTGCCGCATCAGGAGTGGCATCGTTGATGACATATCCCTGCAATTTCAAAGTGTAAGCCCGGCAAGAAATGTATAAACTCCTCAATCTCTATCTATACAGCACTCTCAACCGGCAAGAGGCGCTGACTCTATAACGGAGCAACAATGTTAAAGGATCTAACGGCGCTGTTTGCGCCACAAAACCGTCGTTTGATCAAGCTGACGACCGTTGCCCGTGACGAACAGGAACTCCTGCTGGAAAGTTTTTCCGGCACTGAAAGCCTGTCCGAGCTGTTCAGTTTCGAGTTGTCGATGATCAGCCGCGATGCCAGCCTGGAGCTCAAATCGCAGATCGGCCAGCCTGCACAACTGGCAATAGAACTCGCCACCGGCGAATCGCGCTTCATCAATGGCTATATCAGCACCTTCAGCCTGGAAGGCAGCGACGGCGGCCTGGCCCGCTACAGCGCCACGCTAAGCCCATGGCTGTGGATGCTCTCGCGACGCGTCGACTCGCGCATATTTCAGGAACAGACCATCGAAGCCGTTATCCGAACGGTATTTGCGGCCTACGGCGCATTGCCCGACTTCGAGTTTCAACTCAGCCAGCCACTCAAGACGCACAGTTACATCACCCAGTACCGTGAAAGCGATCTGACCTTTGTATTGAGGTTGCTGGAACACGAAGGCCTGTTCTTCTATTTCGATCACAATCAGGAAAAGCACACGCTGATCATTCTTGATCACTCGCGTGACCTCTCGCCCCTGCCGCAACAGCCAAGCATTCGTTATCACAGCGCATCCGTTACCGAGACAGCGGACTCGATTACCGAATGGCGCAGCCATCGACGTCTGCAATCGGGGCGCATGTCCATTCAGACATTCGACTACAAGCAGCCTCGTAATCAGCTGCCTGTCGGCATGCCGAGCCTCAATGAGCAGGGCAATGTCGACGCGTATGAAGTGTATGACGTGCTCGATCACTACAGCCATGGCACCTTCAAAGACGGTGAACGCCTGGTGCGTCAGCGCCTGGAAGCCATTGAAGTACAGGGCAAGACATTCACCGGCAACAGTACCTGCCGCGCCATGTACCCTGGCCACACCTTTGAGCTGACCCAGCATTTTGATCATGACCGCGGCTCTGCTGAAGATCGCAGTTTTCTGCTGATAACGGTCAAGCATGAGGGCAGCAATAATTACCTGTCGGACGAAAGCGCGGGCTACAAAAACGAGTTTGTGTGCATTCGCCACAAGATCCCCTATCGTCATCCGATCACCGTTGCGCGCCCGAGCATTAACGGCCCGCTGAGCGCCATCGTGGTCGGGCCGGAAGGTGAGGAAGTGTTCACTGACGAGCTGGCGCGGATACAGGTCAGGTTCCATTGGCAGCGTGGCGACAGCCTGCCGCAAGGCACCACCTGGTTAAGGGTGGCGATGCCCAGTGCTGGCAGCGGCTTCGGCCATCAGTTCATGCCACGCATCGGCCAGGAAGTGCTGGTGACATTTCTGGCAGGCGATATCGACCGGCCTCTGGTGACGTCGGTGCTCTACAACAACATTAATCTGCCGCCACGCTTCAGCAAGGCCTCGGGGCTGCCGGGCAACCGCACGCTGTCGGGGATCCGCACCCAGGAACATAAAGGCAGCGGCTTCAACGAATTGCTGTTCGATGACACGCCAGGCTCACTGCGCGCGCGCATGGGCACAACCCATCAGGCCACAGCCCTCAACCTGGGCAAACTGACCGACCCGCGTACTGACGGCACCGCCCAGCCGCGCGGCAACGGTGCAGAACTGCGCACCGATGCCGCCATCGCCCTGCGTGCCGCGCAGGGCATGTTACTCACCACCTATGCGCGTACCGACGCAAAAGGCTCGCAACTGGATCGCGAAGAGCTGCTCAAACTGCTGGCCGAGTGCGGCGAGTTGTTCAAATCCCTCGGCGAAACCGCTGCCGCGCGCGGCGGTCAGGCCGTGGATGTTCAAGGCATCGACGCCTTGCGTCAGTCGCTGAATCAATGGCCCGCGCCGGACAGCAACGGCCTGGGCGACCCGGTACTGGCCATGACCGCAGCAGCAGGTATTGCCAGCGCCACGCCGCGCTCGCAGGTTCACTATGCCGGTGAACATCACGACACCACCGCGCAGAACAACCTGCAATTGACCAGCGGCGCGGCCATGCACCTGCAAGCGGGCAAAGGGCTGTCAGCCTTCGCCCAGGACGCTGGCATCAGCGCCATCGCCAACCGCGGCAAAGTGCTGGTGCAGGCCCAGGAAGACGACATCGCCCTCAATGCCCAGAAAAACCTGCATGTCTCGGCCGTCGAAGGCGAAGTGGTCATCACCGCGCCGACCATTCGCCTGGTCGCCGATGACGGCAGTTACATCAAGATTGGCGGCGGCGTCGAGATCGGCTCGCAAGGCAAAGTCACCGTGCACGCCAGCGAACACGACTGGATCGGCCCCAAGACCGACAGCGCATCGATCCCCTCATTCGGCCGCGACCCCGCCGCCCAGCAGGTCACCTTCCACTACCCCGGCCACAGCGAACAAAGCCCGCGGGCAGCAGCGGACCACTCGTATGAAATCAAACTGGAAGATGGCAGCCTGGTGAAAGGAATGACGAACGCAGACGGACTGACAGAGCGCGTGCAACGCGAAATGATGCATCAGGCGCAAGTATCGGCACTACGCAGCGGCACACCGAAAGGAGGTGCCCAATGAACGGCGCCGATGAATACGCCGTTGCCCAAGGCAACACACGCCTGATCCCCAACCTAAATACCACCAGCAAAATGGAAGTTCCCGCCGACTTGCCCGGCGTAGTGATCTTTCTGCATGGTGTGAATGACCCGGGGGCTTCTTATGAGTCGGTGGAGACCGGGTTGTGTCAGGGGGTGAATGAGCGGCTGGATCGGCCGGATCTGGTGGCTGGGCGGTATGG
Organism: Pseudomonas savastanoi; assembly: GCF_020917325.1. NCBI lineage: Bacteria > Pseudomonadati > Pseudomonadota > Gammaproteobacteria > Pseudomonadales > Pseudomonadaceae > Pseudomonas > Pseudomonas savastanoi. The sequence continues at coordinate 1,834,625 of NZ_CP076652.1, read as the reverse complement.
GGCCAAGTACAAGGCAGCTGAAAAAACAGCGCCTGAAAAACGGAGCAGTGACCAGAAGGTAATAATCGATGATTCTGACACTTATCTTTATCGGCGCGACACCACTGACCCTAAAACCCACAGCCTTCTCATCCCTTTTTACTGGGGCTATCGAGCAGCACCTGAGGATATAAAACGCGATGATGCGGGCGACCCGCTCAGAATGCGCAATCAGTTTCAAGACATCAACGGCAACCGTCTGGATCGTCATTTTGCCAAGGGCGGTGGTTTTTTCGCCAACGCGACAAACAATTTACAAGAAATGTATGGAGAAGGCTTCGAGCCAAACTTCAAAACTCATTCAGTAGAATTCTTGAGTGCGGATAACTCTTTATACTTTGGAAAAGCGCCTTCAAGGCACTACTTTGTGCTGGCAGCGCATCGTTTGGCGATGCTGGTCCGCGAGATTCGCCGCCTATCGCCCGATGAAACCATCACCATCATGGGCCATAGCCAAGGCACGCTTATAACGTTATTGGCGCAAGCCTTGTTGGTCGATGAAGGCCAGCGTTGCGCGGACACTGTGATCATGGTTGACTCACCCTACAGTGTGCTGCCAGACGTAACACCCAAAGACCATGACACCCTCTCAACGCTGATCAATATCGTCAGCGCGGTTACAAAAAACCCTCACACACAGCCGCCATTGTCAGACCTGAGAAACCCCGCTACCTATGCAGGCAGAAGTGGGCCTAAATGGTCGCCCGCTCAAGGTACCCGAAAGAATAAGCTTGGTAACTTGACCGTCTTCCCCGAACGAGATAATCGCGGCAAAGTGTATCTCTACTTCTGTCCTGATGACACCACCGTGGCGCTGGACGATGTGCAGGGCATCGGCACGTATGGCGTACCTGACGCTTTGCCGGATGGGCGAATGGCTATGATGATCCTGCAGGCAAGACGCTTTTATCAGCGGATGTGGACAAAACGCCATCGCGACGGAGAGCCGGTTTTGGTAGGCAAGACACCTCAGCCCGAGTTTCTGCGTGCGGAAGGCGAGAGCCGTTACCCAGGCGGTTCTTTCTTTGTCGGGCTTGTCTCTCAGGCACCCGTATCAGAAGGGCAAGAACGCCTGATCAATGCAGAGGCATTGAATCCCCCTCACGAACCGCAGATGTTTGGCGGCGAAGCAATCAAAGGGACACCCACGACCGCTGGCAGAGATAGGCCTGACGATGTCGGGAAAAGCGTTGCACTCGGCAAAGACGCGGCCACGTTTCTCTGGATACAGATGCCTGGTGAGTATGACCCGTACAAGATTGATAAGGAGCAAGCTCTGGCACGTTATAACAGCCTGTCCAATGACCCCGAAGAACATACCAGATCGGTACGCATCTCCAACAATCGTCGAAGCTTTCAGCGAGAAGAAACACCGTTCGAAGTCCGTAAACGTATGGAACATGACAACAGTACATGGGGAGACAACTCCTATCACTCCGGTTTGCTACGGAGTCCGGAGAATCACCGTTGGGTTACTGCAATGGACATCGCGATTGGCCAATGCAAAAGCCTGGACGACCCCGCAATGTGTGAATTGCTGGTGGCTATTGGGGACTGGCGAATGGATGCAAAAAAATTTCTCAATTCAACCGAGTCCCCAGCGTGGGGGCGTCTCAGTCCACGTGCCCAGGCATTGGTAAAGGCCAGTCATCAGTACTATCAAAAAGGTATATTTCCACCCTATGGAGTGGTCCCTCTGTCCCCACCGGCCTTGGTCAAGAATGTCTTGAATAAAGGGGCAAAGCAGTGACGGACACCAAACAAAAATCTTCACTTCGCCCATCACTAAGACCCTACCTCTGGACGATCGGACTAACGCTGGTGCTGTGGCTCGGCTTTGTCATCATTGTTTATTTGAAAGCACAGGAAACCGACGTGGAACTTCGTGATATACATTCAGTGTTACGCTGGAGTATTACAGGGATTTTGGCTGCTGCACTATTGGCGTACAGCGGGCATTGGTGGGGCAACGCGGTCGCTCATGAAAAAGCTGAACTGGCCGCTTATAAATCCGAAGTGATCACTCAGAATGCAGAACAGGAGGCTGCTCGACAGCGAACCTATTCACTGGAGATAAGAGGTGCCGGAATTGGCATCTATGAAGATCATCAGTCTGAAATCTGGGATTTCATAAAAAAGAAAAACAATAATTTTGTCTCTATCTTTTCACGGGACCCCAAGGATTATGACCCCTCACTCGACGCTAAAGAGATCAGCGCAGATATAAAATTACAAGTCGCTTTCAAACATTCAGCGTCTGAATCCGTAGCCTATTGGCCGATTCCAGTCTTCGCGCTTGGCCCACCTAATCCATATGAAAAACCCTACAGAGCCGCAAACCTGATCAACGCCGGTCGCAATGCTGCTACTCTCGGCGTCACGCTATTCCTATGGCAGGACGATGAGAGCACGAGCAATGCTCAAGCCATGATTGAGCGACTTTTCAAGTTCTTCAACGATAATCCGCAGGTCCCACAAGCATTGATCGCAAGTCAGGACGGCGACGTCACACGAAACATTTATCGTAAACGTGGTACCCCCGGCCTGCCCAAAAATGCTCAGGTCGTACCGACCGTGTTCGAAAGCATGACAGGCCTACTTGTCACCCGTTCGGATCGTGTAGACCGGTATATTCGTCCTTATGCGATAAGCGAAAAAGAAGACAATCAAAACAAAAATACCGATCTGGGCAAACTTTGGGCTTTTTATTGGAGCCGTGATAAAGCATTTTCAGACTGGTACGAAAGCGCGGAGAGCGCCAAGGGGATTGAAAGCCCCTACGCTCCAGGCACCATGTCCACCGCCTACTGGCAAGCCCAGCTCCCTACCCTCTGGAAAACCATCAGCAATCGCGGCCCTGGCAACTTCGAGCCCTCCCCGTGGCTGCCCATCCGCTGGGGTCAGCATCAGGTCAAGGAGTTCGACGCTGCGCCGGTACTCGGCTATTTGCACCGCCCGATCAAGGCGCCCATGCAGGATGAAAACGGCAAGCGCTTGAAACCTGCTTTACAAGCCAAAGCCTTGCAAGCCGCATGGGTGCAGGCGCTGGACACGCTGCCCGACGGTCAGAAACCTGTACGGGTGTTCTACGACAGCACCAACAACCCGGAAGCGGAAATCGCCCTGAACAACGCCCTGCACGACCTGAACAAGGACGGCCACGGTCTTGAGTTGGGTAATGTCGAAGAGGGTTACGACATCGGTCGTCGTCTGGGCAATACCGGGGTTAGTGGTGCGCTGGTCGAGATCAATCTGGCAACCATCGCCAGCTACAAGGATGGTGGCGTCAGTGCGGTGGTCTACGCAGGCACCGATGGCAGCCTGACCGTACAAATGGTCCGCCCGCCCGATGAAGCCCGCAAAGTGAAGAACACTCAGAACCGCGGCGCAGACCCGTTTACCTTCGGCTCGCCAACCGGCGGGGCACCCGCAGAGTGAGTTATCCCGTCTGCCTGGGCGACGCCACCAGCAGTGGTGGCCGAGTGGTGTCCTGCCAATTGGCAGGCACCCACACACTCAACGGCAAGCCACCGGCCGTGCTGGGCGACAAAGCCACCTGCCCGCTTCATGCGGGTGAGTTCGCCTTTATCGAAGGCCACCCCACCCGAAAACTGAACGGTATCCCGGTGGTCCTGCACGGCCATCGACTGGCGTGCGGTTGCCAGGGCGTGGCCAGCCATGCCATGAATGTGCGAGTGGTCTAGGGATTTTATTTGCAATCAGGCCATGCAACGAGGGCACAGTAAAACGATATTGAATTTCGTGATTTTAAAGAGGTGGGTACAACCATGCTCTAAACGCAAAATCTGACCATCGCGCCTGTGCCCTATTCGTCTATGGGGTTTGAGAAAATCGGGAGTCGAGCCAGCTAGCGTGAACACAGGGCTATGAACTCCCCGACTAGATCGTCGGGCAGTTGATGATCCTCCTTGAAGCCTTAAGCAGCAGTAAATCACCGAGAAAAAGTAATCGTTCAGATCGCTCAGTACCGCCGAAAACTCATACTGCATACAACCTTCAGGAGGATGTTAAGCCCAGCGATCAAGATAGTCGAAGCTGCCCAATAGCCTGGAATTCGTGCCGCGCCCCGCCTGTTATGGCCTCATCAAATACCCCGCCAGCCCCTCCACCCGTTCAAGCCACCGCAAAACACTCGGGTACGCCCCCAACTCCACACCGCCTTCCGGTGCCAGCACCACATACGGATAAACCGCACACTCGGCAATCGTAGGTCGCCCCATTGCCAGCCAGTCATGCTGTGCAAGATGTTTGTCGAGCAGCCCCAACACAACAGAAGATTTCTGCAGGGCCTCGGCCTTGTTCAGCGCAGCGCCGAATTTCTGCACCAGCCGCGCCGCGCAAAGGCTGTGCTGGATTTCGTTGCCAGCGAACGAAAGCCATTGGGCGATTTCGGCCTGTCCCTGAGGGTGAGCGGGCCACCACGCCAGACCGCCATATTCGCCAGCGAGGTAAATCAGAATGGCCTGCGAGTCACGCAGGACGACCGGACCATCCTGTAGAACCGGCAATTCGCCCAGTGGATTCAGGTCGGACAGTGGTGGCTTTTTATGCTCGCCGTTCAGAAAATCCACGGCGACCACGTCAAGCTCGATATGGGCCAGGGCAGCGAACAGGCGTACTTTGTAGCAGTTGCCGGAGGCTTGCAGATCGTACAGTTTCATTGTGTGTCTCCATCGACGAGTTGATTGAATTCCAGAACGTTGCCATCAGGGTCGCGGATGAACAGTGCGATTCGTCGCGGGCCGATGGGGTGCGGCCCTTCAGTGACGACAATTCCCTGCGCGCCCAGCCAGCGCTCGAGTGCCTGCAGGTCATCGACGATAAACGCCGGGTGCGTCATGCCCGGCAGTTTCAGTGGGTCATCCAGCAACACGTTGTGAGCACGGGGCACGCGAACGCCATTGAAGATCAGGTTGATGCGCACGCCGTCCGGGCTGAGCATCTCGTTGGCTTCGTAACGTGGAAAACGCGCACTCTCGACAAAACCAAGCGCCTGGTAGAAAGCCAGTGCGCGGTTTTGGTCGCTGACGCGAATACCGATGTGGTCGTATGCGAGAATCCGGGCGGGGTTGGGTTGCAGGCTCATGAGGTTGAAACTCCGATTGGAAGCAGTTTCGCCAGTGTCGGCCACGGCAGTGGTTTCACCTATGCTGCGGACCTGACAAGACCTATGCACTAATCGCACAAATCAGAAGGTGGCAATGGACAGGCTCAAGGCAATGGCCAATTTCGTGCGGATCGTCGACAGCGGCAGTCTGAGTTCGGCGGCGGATGTCACCGGGCAATCGGTCGCGTCGCTAGTCCGCTCGCTGGCCGCTCTGGAAAGTCATCTGGGCGTACGCTTGTTGAACCGCAGCACGCGGCGCATGGCCCTGACCGATGAGGGCGAGGAGTATCTGCGCTGGACCCGGCGCATGCTCGCGGACTTCGATGACATGGAACAGCGCCTTGATGGCCGCGACGGCATCGTGCGGGGCCTGCTTCGGGTGACGGCACCTGTCGAGTTCGGGCAGCGTTATATCGCTCCGCTGGTAAACGCCTTTCTCAGCGAGTATCAGGACATCAACGTCGAGCTGAACCTCAATGACCAGATCGTGCCTTTGCTCGACGAGCGCCTTGATCTGGCGTTGCGCATCGGCCATCTCCCGGACTCGGCGATGGTCGCGCGCAGGATCGGGGCGACCCGGCTGGTGACCTGTGCAAGCCCGGGCTACCTGCGCACCGCCGCGCTTCTGGACACGCCGAAATCACTGCCTGAGCACGCGTGTATCACGCTGGCTTCGCACGGCCGGCAGTGGTACTTCCGGCATCAGGGTAAAGAGTTGATACAGGACATTACCCCCAGACTGGTCTGTAATCAGGTCCGCGCCGCCAGCCTGGCCTGCGTACAGGGTCTGGGCGTGACCCGGCTGATGCATTATCAGGTTGCAGATGAACTGGCTGACGGTCGCCTGATCAGGGTACTCAATGACTTCGAAACGGCAGATCTGCCGATTCAACTGGTTTATCCGCACGCCTTGCAGCTCTCACCCCGGGTCAAGGCATTCGTCGAATGGGCGATGCCACAGCTGGAAAAATGTCTGCCTGATCCCTCTCTTCAAGATCGATAGCACTGCCAAAAACTCAACTGATGCTCGCGCAGACGCGCACCTGAGCTCGCCGTGCAAATGTGAAAATTTTGTTAACTATTTGTTCGCAGTGTCTTTTTCTGACAGAAACAACCTGCCACAATAATGAGAACAGTTATCAACATTATTATCATCCAGCCACGGACGGCTTCAGGGAGTGTCGGGTTCATGCCGGGCCAGCAATCACAAAGCCGTTTTCTTTTTACCCCTGCCCTGCTGACAATGGGCATCTGGATCGCAACTTCTCAGGCTGCCTACGGCACTGAAACGCAGGCCACCGAAACGTCATCGACGACGACAATGGAGCTGGGCGCGACGCAAATCAGCAGCGATCAACTTGGCTCTACCACCGAAGACAGTCAGTCCTACACCACGGGCCCGATGCAGACGGCGACCAAATTGCCGCTTACCATTCGTGAAACCCCGCAGGCGGTGACCGTCGTCACTCGTCAGCGCATGGACGACCAGGCCATGACCAGCATCAACGACGTGGTGAAATACACCCCAGGTCTGTTTTTGGACCAGTCCAGCGGACCGGGCCGGCAAACCTATACCTCTCGCGGTTTCGACATCGACAACATCATGTACGACGGCCTGCCCGCCTCGTACTCGGGCTACACGGCAGGCGTTCAGCCCAACCTGGCCATGTTCGATCATGTCGAGGTGATCAGAGGCGCTACAGGCCTGGCTACAGGGTCTGGCAACCCTTCAGCAGCGATCAATATGGTGCGCAAACGCCCTACCGCCATTCCACAAGTCACCCTCACCGGCACGGTCGGAAGCTGGGACGACTACCGCGGCGTATTCGATGCCTCCGGACCACTGAATGACAGCCGCACGGTACGCGGCCGGATAGTCGGTTCCTACCAGGATGCCAACAGTTTCCGCGACAAGGAAAAAAGTGATCACAGCGTTTTCTACGGGGTGGTCGAGGCCGATCTGAACGATGCCACGACCGCCACTCTGGGCTTGTCTCGTCAGGAAGATCAGACCAATTACTTCTGGGGCGGCCTGCCACTCGGCACTGACGGCCATCACCTGAACCTGCCGCGTTCGACCTATTCCGGCTCGGATTGGGAAAACAAGAAAATCCGCATAGACACCGTGTTCGGTGAGCTGGAGCACCGTTTCGACAACGACTGGAAACTGCGCGTAGCAGGCTCGAGCTCGGCGCTGGACGGTCTGTTTTCAGGCACTTACCTGTCGCGCTACAACGGCCCGCTGGAAACGACGGCCTATCAGTCCAAGCCTGAGGAGCAGCAGACTGCGTTCGATGTCTACGCCAGCGGACCGGTCGAAGCGTTTGGGCGCACCCATGAAGTGGTGGTCGGGACCAGCAGGCGCGTGTACGACAAGACCAGCAAGGAGTACAGCCCTTATGACACAGGACTGCCGATTGGCGCGCCGAAGCCGGACTTCGTCCGCGATGGCAAGACGCATAGCATCGCCACCCAGGATGCGGTCTACCTCACTACACGTCTGAGCCTGGCCGACCCGCTGACCCTGATCCTCGGCGGGCGTCTGGACTGGTACAACTACGATGATCGCTCTGGTGATGAAGACTACAAGGTCACCCGCAACCTGACGCGCTACGCGGGGCTGATCTACAAGCTCGATGAACACCATTCCCTGTACACCAGCTACACCGATGTCTTCCAGCCACAGAGCGCGCAAAGCTTGTCTGGCAAGGTGCTAGACCCCGTCGTGGGCGAAAACTATGAAGTCGGCATCAAGGGCGAATATTTCAACGGCGCCCTCAATGCCAGCCTGGCAGTGTTCCGGATCGACCAGAAAAACCTCAAGACCGAGTCACCGACCCAGGCGGGCTGCGCGGTCCTGACCTGTTACGACGCAGCCGGTCTGGTACGCAGTCAGGGCATCGAGATGGAACTGCAAGGCGCGCTGACCGAGAACTGGCAAGTCGGCGCAGGCTACACCTATGCCCGCACCCACTATCTCAAGGACACCGATCCGACGAACAAGAACCAGCAATTCAACACCGACACACCGGAGCACCTGTTCAAGGTATCGACCGTCTACCGCCTGCAAGGCGCACTGGAAAAGATGCGCGTCGGCGGCAACGTCTACTGGCAGAGCCGCATGTACAACGACATCGCGCTCACCGATGGAAGCTATCGCCTGGAACAAGGCAGCTACGCCGTCGCAGACTTGATGGCGGGGTATCAGGTGAGCAAGAACCTCGACTTGCAACTGAACGCCAACAACATCTTTGACCGCACCTACTACACGGCGATTGGCGCAAGCTCGGTATGGGGCTCCACCGACGTCTACGGCAACCCACGCAGCTATGCGTTGACGGCCAAGTACAGCTTCTGAACCTGGGCCACTCCGCTACCGGGCATGCTTGGTAGCGGAGTGATTACCGGCGGATTAGGCAACACCTACACCCCAAACGCCTTCGCCATACCGCCCACCCCTTTGGCAGTCAGCTTCAGTGCTCTGGAGTCCAGATGGCGGCTTACCCAGCCGCGCGTGAGCATCAGCTCCAGCAGCGCCGCCCCCAGAGCGCCACCGATGTGCGGGGCGCGTTCGCTCCAGTCCAGACAGGCGTAGGCCAGACGTCTGCGTTGCTGACGTACTGCGTCCACGTCGATGCCCAGCGCGTTCAGTGATTCGACACCCCGTTCACTGATCACATAGTCCTTGCCCTGCTCATTTAACCAGCCGGCCTTCAGTAAGGCGTCGTGCAACTTGACGGCGACTTCACCGGCGCAGTGGTCGTAACAGGTTCGAGCCTGTCTCAAGGCAGAAGGCGTGTTGGGTTTGAAGGGCGCAGCGCTGTGCTGAGTCAGTAACAGCAAGGACTCCAGCGCTTGCGCCACCTGCGCATTGGCCAGTCGATAGTAACGATGCCGGCCCTGCACGAGCATTTCCACCAGCCCCTGCTCACGCAAACGCGCGAAATGCCCGCTGGCACTCGATGCGCCTATATCGGCCAGCGCCGCCAGCTCGGTCGCGGTTCGTGCGTGCCCGTCCAGTAGCGCACAAAGCATTTTGGATCGTGCAGGGTCAGCAATGGCACCCGCCACTGCCGCCAGCGAGAGGTCTGCCGCTTCAACATCCATAGTTCAGCCATCCCTGAAGTGTTCTGGTAGGCGGCCATCATACTGCTGCCAAACCACTTGAAGGGATTCACCCATGTATCAATCGAGTTTTTTTGGCAGAAAAGTCGTCGCAGCTACATTTCTGATGGCTGTGTTTGGCTGGGGCATCGGCTTTTACGGTCCACCGATATTCATGTATGCCGTCATTCAGAGAACCGGCTGGTCGACCGCGCTGTGCTCGGCTGCGGTCACGGTGCATTTTCTTGCAGGTACGTTAGTCGTGGTCAACCTGCCTGCGTTATACAAGAGGTATGGCCTCCCATGGATTACGGTTTCAGGGGCGGTAACCCTTGCTGTCGGCGTGTTCAGCTGGTCGATCGCCAATCAGCCCTGGCAATTGTTCATCGCCGCGGCGCTGAGCGGGTTCGGTTGGGTAACCATGGGCGCGGCGGCGGTCAACGCTACCATCTCGCCATGGTTTGTCAGCAAGCGCCCTGGCGCATTGGCGATGGCCTATAACGGCGCGAGCATCGGCGGTGTAGTCTTTTCATCGGGCTGGGTGTACCTGATCGACCGGTTCGGGTTCAGCCTCGCTGCGGTCGTGGTGGGTGTACTTTCAACAGGCGTGATTGCGCTCCTCGCTTTCGGTGTGTTCCGGTTCAGGCCTGAACATCTGGGTCAGCACCCCGATGACATTCGCCAGACAGCCACTGACCTGCCTCCATTCCACGAAACTGCGCCCTTAACGTTACGGAGTAACCGACCATTTCTTACGCTGGCGGCGGCCATGTCGCTCGGGCTGTTTGCGCAGATCGGCCTGATCAGCCAATTATTCCTGCTGCTGATTGATCACGTCACACAGCAGACCGCAGGTATGGCCATGGGTGTCGCTACCTGCAGCGCTATCTTCGGCAGATTTCTGTCCAGCAGGCTATTAGCGCCAGGCACCTGTCGACGCCACGTCGCCTGCCTGAGTTACGCCTGCCAGTGCCTGGGCTGTGTGGTGCTGATGTTTATAGGCACAAGCCCTGCCCTGTTATGTGCCGGCATGATTCTTTTCGGTGTGGGTATCGGCAATGCGACATCACTGCCTCCGCTAATTGCCCAAGCGGAATTTCCCAGGCATCAGGTTGCGCGCGTGGTGACGTTGATCGTCGCCATCGCTCAAGGCTGCTACGCCTTTGCGCCAGCACTCTTCGGTGGTGTCCGGACTTTATTCAACGGGCCTTACAGCGACCTGATAGCGCTGGCACTTGCTGCCAGTATTCAGGCGGCAGCGATACTTGTCCTCATCAGCACTCGGCCACATGGAAAACCGTAGCCAATGCCTAAAACAGAGTGACCACTCTGCTTTTAAAAAAGAATAATAATTTCTGTAAAATAATAAAAACCACTAATTTATTGCCATAAAAATGAATTTTGCGGAATTAAAGCAAAGCTAAATCCGCATAGTTGATACCTGAATTTACAAACAATCAACTATATAAAATTGCATTCGTGTATTTTACCGTTCAGCAATTTTCTGCTTGTCACGCACGTCTTGAAGAACCTGTCGGCCGCCCCGGCTGCCGACTTGCCTGTCTGCCTGTTTCATATTTCTATTTGGAGACTCTCCCGATGGCCAGCCCCCTGCTGCCTGTTGTTACCACGTTGCTGATATCCCTTTCCACCTTGGCCGTGTCTGCCGCTGACCGGCAGAACCCGCTGCCATCAACCTCGAGCGAGCGGCGTGCAGAAGTCGACGACCAGCGCGAACACATCACAGGTGCCGACCTTGCCGTGCAGAAAACACCTGGTGGAGCACAAACGGTTGTGGATGCCCCGATTGATACCGCAGACGCCCCTGGCAGCGATGCAGACCACTGATTTCCCCGCTGACACACAAACGATCAATCAATGAATGACGTAAGGAATAACTCCGTGTCCATGATCAAACAAGGCCTGGGCCTGAGCCTGTTGGCGCTCGGTATCGCCCAGGCAGGCAGCGTGTTCGCTGTGACGCCGATGACAGGCAACGAAGTCGAAGCGCGCGTAGGCGCAATGCTCGACAACATGACGCAATCGGAAAAAATCAATTTCTCGCGCGTTGACGACGGCCGGATGATTCCGAAGCTGGACAAGTTCAACCTGCAGGGTACGGTCGCCTATGATTCGGCGATGGGCGTGCTGGTCGGCGGCAAGACGTTCGGTGCGCAGTACCCTTCCCCGTCAGCACTCGCAGCCACTTGGAGCATCAACCGGGCCAAGGAATTCGGTCTGGCGATCGGCTACGAAACCCGCATAGCAGGTGGACAGCAAATGCTCTCGCCAGCCATCAACCTGTACCGTACGCCTTTCAACGGGCGAGCGGCTGAGTACATGAGCGGCGAAGACCCGTTTCTCGGTGCCGTACTGGCGCCTGCGGTGACCAACGGCATTCAGGTTCAGGGCGTCCAGGCGGCCGCCAAGCACTACCTGATGAACGAGCAGGAAGCGAACCGTCATTATCTGGATGTGAAGATTGACGAGCGAGCGATGCAAGAGCTGTATCTGCCTGGCTTCGAGTCACTGGTCAAGAACGCCAATATCGCCTCGATCATGTGCGGCTACAACAAGATCAACGGCGAATATGCGTGTGAAAACCACCACCTCATCACCGACATCCTGAAAGGCCAATGGGGTTTTCAAGGTAACGTCATGAGCGATTTCAACTCGGTTCAGGACGCCTTCAAGGGTGCGTGGGCGGGTACCGATATCGACATGCCCAGCGGACTCCAGTTTACTGAAGCCAAACTGCTGCCTTATGTCTGGAATGGTCAACTGCATCAGAACGTGATTGATGACAAGGTGCGCAGAAACCTGAGAGCACTGGTCAGCTATGGTTTTGATAAGGGAATCAACAAGGCGCAGCCACTGGAGCATCGTGAGTACGGGCAACTGGCCGCACTGAACGTGGCCAGAGAGTCGATAGTTCTGCTGCGCAACCAGCCGGTAGACGGAAACAAACCTCTACTGCCACTGCCCAGAAACGCAAAGATAGCCGTCATCGGTGATCTGGCCATGCAGCCGCCGACCGCGCCGTTTGGTACGGCTTATTCGGCACCCGCAAGCTATGTCACTGAACTGAGCGGGCTCAAGCAACTGGCGTCGAACACATCCAACGTGGAATACCTTTCACAGATGAGCCTGAACCCGAAGTCGTCGGTCTGGTATCAGCCCGCTAAAGACCAACAGGCCATCAGCAATACCGGTGTAAAAGCCGAGTATTACGCCAATACCTCGCTGTCCGGCGACCCGGTTGCAACCCGCGTCGAACCCGGCATCAATCTGGACTGGATTACCAACACCAACCAGACCGATAACGGCACCAGCACAGTCAACGGCTATACCCCGTCAGCAGGCTCGTTCTCGGCGCGTTTCACCGGCAAGATCAAACCGACGATCAGCGGCCCTCAGGTGTTCAAGGTACGGGCGGACGGTGCCTATAAACTCTGGATCAATGACGAGCTGGTGCTTGAGGATGAGGGCTCGCAAGTCTCGTTCGACCTGATTCCAGTGGTGCCGCGCACTGTCAAAACGGCCAGTCTCAAGGCCGGTACCGAGTACAACGTGCGCCTGGAATATCGCCGGCTTAAAGGCAACTTCACTCCGGTGCTGGGCGGCATGAACGGTGTGCAGATGAGCTGGGCATCGTTGCGTCCACCGAAGAACCTGGGAGATTACGACGCTGTCGTGGTAGCCGCCGGCAATAACTTCGAATACGAGGGTGAGTCGCTTGATCGGCCGTTCGAACTGCCGCAATTCCAGTCCGAGTTGATCAGCTTCATTCAGAAAGCCAACCCCAAAACCATCGTCGTACTGCATGGTGGCGGTGGTATGGATATGCAGCCCTGGGCTGACAAGGTAGCTGCATCTCTGCACGCATGGTATCCGGGGCAACAGGGTGGTCAGGCACTGGCCGAAATTCTGTATGGCAAGGTCAACCCGTCGGGCAAGCTTCCGATCACCCTGGACAAGAAGGCGCAGGACAACCCCAGCTATGCTTCTTACTCGAACCCGGTGCCGTACTATTTCAGCAGCGCCAACCCTCCAGTTGAAATGACCTACAGCGAAGGCCTGTACCTGGGCTATCGCGGTTACGACAAGAAGCACACCAAACCGCTCTATCCATTCGGTTTCGGGCTTTCCTATACCACGTACGAGTACAGTGATCTGAAACTGTCGAGCAACGTATTGGCTCCGGGCGCGACCATTCAGGCCTCTTTCAAGGTCACCAATACTGGCGACAAGGCAGGTTTTGAAGTTGCTCAGCTTTATGTGCAGCCATCCAGGCCTCAGGTTGATCGCCCGGAGAAAGAGTTGAAGGGCTTTACCAAGGTTTACCTGAAGCCAGGCGAAAGCAAAACCGTCACGATTGCACTGGACTCGCGTTCTTTCGCTTATTACTCACCCGATTCGGTGAGCTGGAACGTCGACCCTGGCAAGTTCAAGGTCCTGGTGGGCAAGGACTCGGAAAACCTGGCACTCGACCGCACGGTAGTAGCGCTTTATCCGGAGCAACTGACCACACGAGATTCAAACCCCCTTCCAGTCCCCCTGCGCAAGGCAGTACAAGTCAAGGCAGAGCAGGCCTACTAAGCAACAGCCATTCTGAGCGACAGTATCCCTGAGTAGCGGTAATCGGTGGTCGATGCGACCACCGATTACTCTCATGCGATTGATCGTTGATCATCGCCCTGCCAGTTCCTGCGCCAGTCGTTCGAGAAACCTGGCAAATGCGCTGTCTATCTGCACGTCTGCTGGCGATCGAAGCCACTGAATCTGCATGCCATCCATCATCGCAGCTATCTCGAGGCTGATTTGCCTGACATCAACGTCCTGGCGAATTTCACCTGCCTGAGCCAGCACATTCAGATGCGTCTGAAGATGACTGTGCACAATCTGGAAACGCTCACTGAACCAGCGGTGTGCAGGGTGCGTGACCGATAGACTTTCAGTGTTGATGATCATCAGCGCCTGGCTGACGGAGGCGTCTTCGATGCTGAAACTCATGACCTGCTTCAGAAAGGCCATGAACCCCTCCAGCGAAGCGACTTGCCCGGCGTCATGCAACCTGGCAGCAACGTACTGATCCCGATGTTCAAGAACAGCTTGCAACAACACCAGCTTGGTCGGGAAATGATGCAGCAATCCGACCTGAGAGAGACCTGCAACCTTGGCAATGTTAGACAACGAGGCCCCCGCATAGCCATCCCGGGCGAAGATGGTCATGGCTGCCTGAATGATCTCTGCCTTGCGCACCTCCCCTTTGGGAAGACGTCGCTTCACCGCAGGTTGCTTGACTGTGGCGGGTGTATCAGAACTGTTTGAATTCACGGACATACGAAGGGCACTGTTCGCACAACGAAAGGATAAATCGTAGCATGCGACCGGAAGAAACCCGGAAAAAAGGCCTGGGCACCGATATTGACGCCCTTTAAAGAAACCCGCACGCATGCCGATGCATACCGAAGCCCGACTGTATGTCGATAGCCATAGAGAGACATACCCAAAGTACGGCACCTGACACCCGGACGCTAGGGGCACTCGCAAGCGTCGACCTCGACAGTGAGATTGCAGTGCGAAAAGCAGCCACGGGCAGCTGCCCGACCATGCAGACAATTAACGTGTGAGCCGGAGGCGCTCTGAAATACCTGACAAGAGAAGAGCTGGAAGCACAGGTCGTGCACCTGCGCGCAGCACTTGAAGAAGCCGGTATCGACGCCGGGCCGGAAAACGGCGCAGCAGCACTGCCCAGCCGGGAGGCGCGCAAGCGTGCGGCTTTTGACAGCGCGCTGGACTTTGCCATGATCCTCACGGATCCAGACGGCATCATTACCGACTGGAATCCGGGTGCAGAACAGGTGTTAGGCTGGTCCGCTGCACAAATGGTCGGGCAGGATGCGGAGTGTTTCTTCACGCCGGAGGACCGCGCCTGCGGCCGGATCGAACATGAAATGCAACTCGCTCTGAGCGTCGGCCGAGCGTCGGACGAACGCTGGCACCTGCGCAAGGATGGTCAGCTGTTCTGGGCGTCTGGCGAAATGATGCCGCTGTATGACGAGGAAAATACTCACCTTGGCTTCGTCAAGATCCTGCGCGACCGCACCCGGGAGCATCTGGTGGCACGCGCAACCGAAGAAGCCCAGGAACGTTACCGGTTGGCCGCCAAGGCTACCAATGACGCAATATGGGATTGGGATTTTACCGCCAACCACGTGCTCTGGAATGACGCACTGGAACAGGCATACGGCCACCCCCTGGCGACACTGGACACCTCCGGTAACTGGTGGATAGCCCAGATCCATCCCGATGACCAGACACGCATTTACCACTCTATCCATGCATTGATTGACGGCAGCGGCACTGCCTGGACCGATGAATACCGTTTTCGCCGATTCGATGGTACTTATGCCAATGTTCTGGACCGTGGTCATGTGATACGCAACAACGAGGGCAAAGCCGTACGCATGATCGGCGCGATGCTCGACATGTCACAGATGCAACAGGCAGAAAACGCGCTGCGCCAGAGCGAAGAGCGCTCCAGAGCCATGCTGGAGACCATCGAAGCAGCGTTCGCCATCATTCAGGTCAAGTTCGATGCAGACGACAGCCCGGTAGACTACCGGTTCATCGAGGTCAATCCTGCCTTTGAACGTCAGGCCGGTGTCGATTTGCGTGGCAAGTGGGTGACCGAGTTTGCTCCAGACCTGGAGCGTTTCTGGTTTGAGGCTTATGGCCATGTCGCCAAAACCGGCGAACCTGCCAATTTCGAGAATTACGCCAAGGCGTTCGAGCGCTGGTTTGAAGTCAGAGCGGTGCGTGTCGGTGAACCGGCTGATCGACAGATTGCAGTCATCTTCAGTGACGTGACGGAAAGACGCAACGCCGAGGAGCGATTGCGCACCAGCGAAGCCGTCGCACGCGCGAACGTCGACCGCGTTCAGCTCGCCCTCGCCGCGGGTGCGATTATCGGTACCTGGCATTGGGACTTGACGGCCGACCGCTTTACCGTCGACGAAGCCTTCGCCAAGGCGTTTGGTCTTGACCCCGCTCTGGGCTTCGATGGTTTGAGTCTGGAACAGGTCATTGCCACTGTTCATCCCGAAGACAAGCAAGGCTTGATCGATGCGATCAACGCGGTCATCACCAGTGGGCGTGTTTATGCCCACCAGTATCGGGTCCGCCGTGCCGACGGCCTCTACTACTGGATCGAGGCGAACGGCCGCGTCGACCGTGCCGATGACGGCACTCCACTGAGCTTCCCGGGCGTGCTCATCAACGTCGATGAACGACGTGCTGTGGCGGCCGAGCGCGACCGGGCCACTGCAGCCCTGCGCTCGCTCAACGACACGCTTGAACAGCGCGTGGCAGCACGCACTGCGGAACTGATGCAGGCTGAAGAAAAGCTGCGTCAGTCGCAGAAAATGGAAGCTGTCGGGCAACTGACTGGCGGTCTCGCCCATGATTTCAACAACCTGCTGGCAGGCATTTCCGGTGCTCTGGAACTGATGAGTACCCGTATTGCGCAAGGGCGCTGGAACGATGTAGACAAATACATCGTCACCGCACAGGGCGCCGCCAAGCGCGCAGCGGCCTTGACCCACAGGCTGCTGGCCTTCTCTCGACGTCAGACGCTGGACCCGCAGCCGACCGACGTTAACAGGCTGATGAAAGGCATGACGGACCTGATCCAGCGTACGGTCGGCCCCAGCATCGTGGTCGAAACCATCGGGGCCATGGGGCTATGGGCAACGCTGGTCGATGCAAGCCAGCTGGAGAACGCGCTGCTGAATCTGTGTATCAACGCCCGCGACGCGATGCCGGACGGCGGCCGCATCACGATCGAGGCCAGCAACCAGTGGATAGAGGGTGAGGTGGCGCAGGGTCACGATATGCCTGAGGGTCACTATCTGTCGCTGTGCGTGACCGACACCGGCACAGGCATGACGCCCGATGTCATCGCCAAGGCATTCGACCCCTTCTTCACCACCAAGCCCATTGGTCAGGGCACCGGTCTTGGTCTGTCGATGATTTACGGGTTCGCCAACCAGTCCGGCGGCCGGGTGCGCATTCAGTCGCAGGTGGGCAAGGGAACATCGATATCCCTTTATCTGCCGCGTTACGACGGTAAGGCGACCAGAGACGAGAGCGATGTGCACCAGGCGCCGTTCGAAGTCACCCAGTCTGGAGAGACCATTCTGATCGTGGACGACGAACCGACGGTACGCATGTTGCTTACCGATGCGCTCGGCGATCTGGGTTATACCCTGATCGAGGCGGCCGACAGCCTGGCCGGCCTCAAACTGCTGCGCTCGGACGTGCATATCGATCTGCTCATCACCGACGTAGGATTGCCCGGTGGCATGAACGGGCGACAAATGGCCGACGCCGGACGCGAAGTACGTCCGCATCTGAAAACCCTGTTCATCACCGGTTATGCAGAAAACGCAGCCATTGGTGACGAGCAACTCGGACCCGGCATGCGGGTATTGACCAAGCCGTTTGCGATTGATGCTCTGGCTGCCCGAGTCCAGGAATTGATGAGTGCCTGATGCAACCGGCTCGTTGCAATCGTGCTTCGGGCCTTCGACATTGAGCGCTGCGCAAACCCGGTGCTAACATGCGCGACCGCCATGCAGGCAAGGGAATAACCGGGTCATGAGCAGTATCCGCGAGCGCAACAAAGAACTCATCCTGCGCGCTGCCAGCGAGGAATTCGCCGACAAGGGCTTCGCCGCCAGCAAGACCAGCGATATCGCGGCCAAGGCCGGTGTTCCCAAACCCAACGTCTATTACTACTTCAAATCCAAGGAAAACCTCTATCGCGAGGTGCTGGAAAGCATCATCGAGCCCATCCTGCAAGCGTCGACGCCGTTCAATCCTCAAGGTGTACCGGCCGATGTACTGAGCAGCTATATCCGCTCGAAGATCCAGATTTCCCGTGACCTGCCCTTTGCCTCGAAAGTGTTCGCCAGCGAGATCATGCACGGTGCCCCGCACCTTACGTCAGAGCAGATCGAACAGCTCAATGGGCAGGCGCGGCACAATATCGAATGCATTCAGGCCTGGATCGACAGCGGGCAGATCGCCCCGCTCGACCCCCATCACCTGATGTTCACCATCTGGGCCGCGACCCAGACCTACGCAGATTTCGACTGGCAGATCGCAACCGTCACCGGCAAGGCGAAACTGGAAGACGCCGATTACGAGGCCGCGACCCGGACCATTCTCAGGCTGGTGCTCAAGGGTTGCGAGCCGGATTGCTGAACCCCACCCTGCTTTCCTGCAGACGCAAAAAACCCGCCGAAGCGGGTGGTTTTGCAACATGACCATTCCGACATCCTGTCAGTAGCCTCCTGGCAATGGTCGATCTTCCCTGATCGCTGCGGCGTTCCTTCGCTGCAGCTGTTGAATTGGATCCTACATTCACTGAGGGTCCGTCGATAGAGCCAATCGCGTCTGTTGCTGTAAGCCTTTCGCCATAGCGATGTACGCCGTTAAAAAGTGTGACCGGCCGCTCATGTTTGGTCAGGATGCGCCGAGATGCTTAAAAAGCTCTGAATCGCGCGTTGCGCGGATCGGAGTCATCAGAAGAAAAAAAATAATGCATGGGATGCCAATCATGAGTATGCGCAGTTTGTCCATCAGTCGCCGTCTGTGGCTGATTCTTGTCGTTTCAGTGCTGATGCTCTTCGTCCTGTCGGCGACGCTGCTCAGGCAGCTGCATAACGACCTGTATCAGGCCAAGGCCGAGAAAACCATGCATGTGGTGCAGACTGCCAGCGGCATCCTCTCGTTTTATCAGGGGCTTGAAGCTGCAGGCGGCATGACACGCGAGGCTGCGCAACAGCAGGCCTTGAAAGAGATAAAGAGCCTGCGTTACAGCCAGAGCGACTACTTCTGGATCAATGACCTGCGCCCGGTGATGATCATGCACCCCACCAACCCCAAACTTGAAGGCCAGGACATATCGACCATCAAGGACCCGGACGGCTTTGCGGTGTTCAACGAAATGGTCACGCTGGTCAAAGCCCAGGGTGCCGGGATGGTGAATTACCGCTGGCCCAAGCCCGGTGCCAGCGAGCCGGTGAAAAAAACTTCTTACGTGCAGCTTTTTCAGCCCTGGGGCTGGATTCTGGGGTCGGGCGTATACGTCGATGACGTAGCGGCAGAGTTCAAGACACAGCTGTGGAACGCCGGGATGTTCATCGCCGGCATCGTGCTGGTCATGGTCCTGCTACTGGTCATGATTGTGCGCAGTATCGTGCGGCCGCTGAGAGCGGCGGTCGGTGCAATGGCCAACATCGCCAGTGGCGAAAGTGACCTGACCCGCACGCTGGAAACCCACGGCAAGGATGAAATCACCGAGCTGGGCGTGCACTTCAACGCCTTTGTCGCCAAGCTGCGCAATGTCGTCGGCCAGTTGCAGAATTCGGCCGTGGCGCTGGGCCAGGCCTCGACGGATCTGGGCAGCAATGCCGAGCAGGCGCAGAAACGCAGCGAGCAGCAGTCCCAACAAATGGACCTGGTTGCCACCGCGGTCAACGAAGTGACCTATGGCGTACAGGACGTGGCCAAGAACGCCGAGCATGCCGCCAACGAAATGCGTGATGCCGAGTCACAGGCACAGCAGGGTCAGGTCAACATCGATAACAGCCTGCGCCAGATCGGGCACCTGTCCGCCACCATCGGTCAGGCCGTTGAAGTAATGCAGAGTCTGGCCGGCGAGAGCACGCAGATCGGCAGCGTACTGGAAGTCATCAGTTCGATTGCCGAGCAGACCAACCTGCTGGCACTGAACGCCGCCATCGAAGCGGCACGCGCAGGTGAACAGGGTCGTGGCTTTGCCGTGGTGGCTGACGAGGTACGTCTGCTGGCCCAGCGCACCCAGAAGTCGACCGCAGAAATCCAGGCCATGATCGAACGCCTGCAAAAGCATTCCGACGCGGCAGTCAAGGTAATCGGCGACAGCAGCCGTTCCTCGCAACTGACCATCGAGCAGGCCAATCAGGCAGGCCAGAGCCTGACGTCCATCAGTCAGGCACTACGCAACCTCAACAGCCTGAACACCTCCATTGCCAGCGCGACTCTGCAGCAGACGCATGTGGTGGACGACATCAACCAGAACGTGACCCAGGCCGCGCAACTGTCCCAAAGCACCGCACTGGCCGCTGAACAATCGACTTCGGCCAGCCTGCACCTGCGCGACTTGAGCGAAGAACTGAACGGGCTGCTGAAGCAGTTCCGGGTTTAAATCTGCATTGCGATGGGGTGCACGGAACCTAGTGCGCCTCTTGTTGCCTGACACCTGCTTAATCAATCGCTCATTTAGCTGCTTATTTATTGCAGGGGGTCACATGCGCACACTGGAATTGGCAGGCAGAACTGTACCAGTGCTGGGTCAGGGCACCTGGCACATGGGTGAAAAAGGGCACCTGCGCTCGGCAGAAATTGCTGGCCTTTGCCTGGGTATCGAACAGGGCCTGACCCTGATTGACACCGCCGAGATGTACGCCGACGGCGCTGCCGAAGAGATCGTCGGGCAAGCCATCGCCGGGCAACGCGACAAGGTATTCGTGGTCAGCAAGGTCTATCCGCACAATGCCAGCCGTAGCGGCATCCCGGCTGCATGCGAAGCAAGCCTGCGCCGGATGAACACCGACTACATCGACCTTTATCTGCTGCACTGGCCGGGTCAGTACCCACTGACCGAAACCGTCGAAGCCTTCGAACGCCTGCAGGAATCCGGAAAAATCGGCGCCTGGGGCGTTTCCAACTTTGATGTCCCGGACATGATCGAGCTGAACAACCCGCGTTGCGCGACCAACCAGGTGTTGTACAACCCGGAACAACGCGGCATCGAGTTCGACCTGATGCTGTGGAGCGCAGACCGCCACTTACCGATGATGGCGTACTGCCCGATTGGCCAGGCCGGCGATCTGCTTTACCACCCTGCCCTGCACGAAATCGCCAAACGCCATGAAGCAACACCGGCGCAGATTTCCCTGGCGTGGGTGCTGCGTCAGGACAACATGATCGCCATTCCCAAGGCGACCAACCCGGAGCATATCCGTCTGAATATCGCTGCCGAGCAGATTCGCCTCACCGAGCGCGACCTGGCCGACATTGATCTGGCCTGGCCAGCGCCGACTCGCAAAGTACCGCTGGCAATGGTCTGACCGGTGTCGATGCAGTAGCAGCTGTCGATTGACTGAACGGCCGCCAATGCGGCCGTCTCTTCATGTGACAGATGACACACCCGGCAACAAGCTGTCACAAATATGAAATAACGCCTTGTCATCATGCGGCCTTCGCCTCCCTGCCCGGGCCAGGCCGCACGTGGACAGCCATGAACCACAGTATTGCTCACCACCATCAGGACTCCGACCTTTTCGGTCTGCTCTACGGCTTCCGTTTTCGCCACGCTGAAAGTGGCCAGGAGATCGGTTCGGCCGCCGCGCTGGATTACCTGCAAAACCCTCCCGAAGAGAACGACTTCATCTGGCTGCACCTGAACCTGTCGCACGCAGCCTGCGAGCGCTGGATGAAAACCCATCTGGACCTTCCGGAAGAGTTTTTCGAGGCCCTGCACGAGGGTTCGCGTTCTACCCGAATCGAGCACGTCGACGCCACGTTGCTGGCAGTAGTCAACGATGTGGTGTTCGATTTCAACAGGCTCTCGACCGACATCTCGACCTTGTGGGTCTGCGCCCGCCAGCGCTTGCTGATCACCGCCCGGCTGCAGCCACTGCGTTCGGTAGACAAGTTGCGCTCGGCGGTCAAACGCGGCGAACAGTTTGATTCACCGCTGGAACTGCTCGCGCACCTGCTGAGCGATCAGGGCGAAGTGCTGACCCAGTTTCTGCGCAAGACCAGCG
The DNA here is from genome assembly GCF_020917325.1 of Pseudomonas savastanoi. Classification (NCBI taxonomy): domain Bacteria; kingdom Pseudomonadati; phylum Pseudomonadota; class Gammaproteobacteria; order Pseudomonadales; family Pseudomonadaceae; genus Pseudomonas; species Pseudomonas savastanoi. The sequence goes on along the minus strand of NZ_CP076652.1, from coordinate 1,812,473 downwards.
TCAACGTCGACCGCATTGAGGACCAGTTGCTTTCGCAGCGACTGAGCAACAATCGCTCCGAACTCGGCGCCATGCGCCGGGTGCTGGTGCGGCTACAACGTCTGCTGGCGCTGGAACCGGGTTCGTTGATGCGGTTGTTGCACAAGCCTCCGCAATGGCTGCGCGAGCAGGATGTCCAGGCGCTACGTCAGTCCATCGAAGAGTCCTCGCTGGTGATCAACGACCTCACGGCACTGGGCGAGCGCATCAAACTGTTGCAGGAAGAGATTGCCGCCAACCTCAACGAACAGAGCAGCAGAACCCTGTTTACCCTGACCGTGGTAACGGTTCTGGCATTGCCGATCAACATTGTCGCGGGCTTTTTCGGCATGAACGTGGGGGGTGTGCCACTGGCGTCCGACCCTGAAGGCTTCTGGATTCTGGTGGCACTGGTCGCGACGTTTACGCTGGTCGCGGGACGCTGGGCGTTTCGCAAGCGTGGCGATTATTGACCCGGCCTGCCGGTTGTCAGAAATCTGGCGCAAAAGGCCACTGATTACTCGCATGTCGCATCTCTGTCACATTTTGCAATGACCATGTCAATATTCTTTCAATCAGGATTGCGAACATGGCTATAAACGCACTTTCTCCCGATGCGACGGGCCGGGCGGGCCTGTCGGCAACTCACTTCGGGCGCAAACCGGGTCGACTGACCATGGTCATCTTCTTCGCGATACTCATCGCCGGCCTGCTTTTCACTGGCTACAGCCTCAAGCAGGATGTCGACGACATGGGCACGGTGGTCACCACCTGGACCCCGTTCGTGCTGCTGGGCGTGGCGTTGCTGATTGCACTGGGGTTCGAATTCGTCAACGGTTTCCATGACACCGCCAACGCGGTCGCCACCGTGATCTATACCCATTCCCTGCCACCCGGCTTTGCGGTGGTCTGGTCAGGGTTCTTCAACTTTCTCGGCGTGATGCTCTCCAGTGGTGCGGTGGCGTTCGGCATCATCGCGCTGCTGCCAGTGGAACTGATTCTGCAAACCGGCTCATCGGCAGGCTTTGCGATGATCTTCGCGCTGTTGATCGCGGCGATCATCTGGAACCTCGGCACCTGGTGGCTGGGTCTGCCGGCGTCCTCGTCACACACGCTGATCGGCTCGATCATCGGGGTCGGTATCGCCAACGCCCTGATGCACGGACGAGACGGCACCAGTGGCGTGGACTGGTCTCAGGCGACCAAAATAGGCTACTCGCTGTTGCTGTCGCCGCTGGTGGGTTTCGGCTGTGCCGCCTTGCTGTTGCTGGCCATGCGCATGTTCATCAAGAACCGCGCGCTGTACAAGGCACCAGAAGGCAATGCGCCGCCACCGCTGTGGATTCGCGCCATGCTGATCGTGACCTGCACCGGCGTATCATTTGCTCATGGCTCCAACGACGGGCAGAAAGGCATGGGGCTGATCATGCTGATTCTGGTCGGTACGCTGCCGATGGCCTATGCGCTCAACCGCACTATGCCGGCCGATCAGGCCACTCAGTTCGGCGCGGTGGCAGAGGTCACCCAACAGGCACTGATGCGCAGTGTTCCCCTGCCTGCCCCGGCTGACTCGCGCCAGACCCTGTCGGATTATCTGGTCAGCAAACAGGCAGGTCCCGACCTGATCCCTGCGCTGGCGGTCATGACCGGCAAGATCGGCAATCAGGTCGCCAGCTACGGCTCGCTCTCGAAGGTGCCTGCGGAAGCGGTGACCAACGTTCGAAACGACATGTACCTGACCTCGGAAACCATCCGGGTGATGGATAAGAACAAGGTAGGCAATTTCGACGCCGATACGCAGACCAAGCTCGATGCGTTCAAAGGGCAGATCGACAGCGCGACGCGTTTTATTCCGACCTGGGTCAAGATTGTGGTCGCTATTGCTCTGGGGCTGGGCACGATGGTCGGCTGGAAGCGCATCGTCGTGACCGTAGGTGAGCGCATAGGCAAGACGCACATGACCTACGCACAAGGCGCGTCGGCAGAAGTCGTGGCGATGTTCACCATCGGCGCGGCGGACATGTACGGGCTGCCAGTTTCGACCACCCACGTGCTGTCATCCGGGGTCGCGGGGTCGATGGTCGCCAACGGTTCAGGTCTGCAAATGCGCACCTTGCGCAATCTGGCCACCGCCTGGGTGTTGACCCTGCCGGCTGCCATCCTGCTTTCGGGTTCGCTGTACTGGGTGTTCAGTAAGCTGTTCTGATGCCTGTTGCGTTTGGCCCCCCTTTGACTATGCCGACGCTCCGCGTCGGCACGCCTTTCGTGACGCTCCGCGTCAAACAGCGGTTCTGTGACATCAGGTGGATTAGAGTTCGGCTCACGTCACCTTTGCTATCCCAGACGCCGCTCGTTCCTCACGCTCCGCGTGGGAATGCAGTTCGTGACGCTCCGCGTCACAAAGCGGTTCTGTGGTTTCAGGTAGATTAGGGTTCGACTCAGGTGACCTTTTCGCCCCTCGGCGACCTACTTTGATGGGGCCAAAGCAGGCAAATCCCCTCGCTCCTGTTTCCGGCCCGACTTCGTCGGGCTCCTTCGCCCTGTCACTGATCCGGGGGTCGCCGCAACGGACCATCCATGGTCCGGTGCGGCTAGCCTGGCGTCCTGCCAGGCTACCACCGGATCAGCGCCAGGACTCAGCCGTCACTTACGTCGCACTCTGCGTCGTCTGTGCCATCGCGGTTGAAAAGCACTGCGTTGGCAGCTGCTGCGAGTAAGGCATGATGTTGTTTCGCATCAGAGGTGGATGACGCAGAGCGTCATGAACTGCATGCCGACGCGGAGCGTCGGCATGATAGTCAACGTGCATCGGATCGAATCCTGCCCGCGTCCAGCATCATCGATCATCCAGAGGTTCAGCGCACCGCCGGATCAGGCGGCACGTCTCCGTCCGCGCTGGTGTCGATACTCACCACCACCGACATTCCCGGCCGTAAATGCTCCAGCATTGGCTGATCGGCATCGACCACGATGCGCACCGGGATGCGCTGGGAAATCTTCACGAAGTTGCCGGTCGCGTTATCGGCGGGCAGCAGACTGAATTCAGAACCTGCGGCAGGCGAAATGCGTTGTACGTGGCCGTGCATCTGGTGGCCGTCCAGCGCATCAACGGTAAAGCTCACCGGCTGGCCAAGGCGCACATGGGCCATCTGGGTCTCTTTCATGTTGGCCACGATCCAGCGCTGCTCGGGTACCAGCGCCATCAATTGTGCGCCCGAGTTGACGTAGGCACCAAGGCGCACGCCGATCTGCCCCAACTGCCCGTCACGCGGGGCGACAATGCGAGTGTTGTCCAGGTCGATGCGCGCCAGCTCGATGGCTGCCTGCGCATTGGCCACTGAAGCTTCCAGCGAGCCGCGGTTTACGATCACCGTTTGCAGGTCCTCGCGGGCGATCTGCAATACCGCCTTGGCTTCAGCAACCGCAGCGTTTGCCTGCGCATCGGCAGCACGGGTCACATCAAGCTCGCTTTTCGATACCGAGCCATCGGTCACCAGTGCCTGATTGCGACGCAGATCGGCAGCGCTCTTGCGGCTCTGGGCGATGCTGTTCTGCAGTTCAGCCTGGCGCTGGCCAATGGTCGCTTCGGCACTGCGTCGCTGTTGCAGGTTATTGGCCAGCGAGGCTTTCTGTACCGCCAGTTGCGCAATAGCCTGATCCAGGCGCTGGCGATAAATACGGTCATCCAGGCGCACCAGCAAGTCGCCGGCCTTGACGAACTGGAAGTCCTGAACCGGCACTTCGTACACATACCCGCTCAACTGCGGCCCGATCAGCGTGGTCTGGCCCTTTACCTGGGCGTTCTCGGTGCTCTCTATCGGGCTGGCAAACGGCGGCAGTTGCCAGGCATACAGCACAACCATTACCCCGATCAGCGCGACGGCAGCGAAGATCACCGAAGACACGACTCGCTTGCGGGCCGAGCGCGGCTTGCTGGTCACCGGGGACGTCAACGGTGCCGGTGGCGGCGCGCTGCGGGTTGTTTCTGTATCTGAGGTCGTGGATTCGTTCATGAAGATTTAACGCCGGAATTGGATACGGAGGGCGAAGCGGCAGGTGCTACAGGCGCCAGCGCCAAAGGTTGAGTGGTCATTTTTAGCCACAGGACCCGGGCTGAAATCCAGATCATGGTCAGCACGGCAATCAGGGCGATCAGCATGAACACATCGTTATAGGCCAGCACGTTGGCTTCTCGGGTCGCAGCCGTAGCCATTGCGCGCATGCCTTGAGTGTTGCGCAGCGACGGGTCGGCAATAACCGAACTGTAACTGGCGCTGTAGCTCTGCAATCGCGCCTGAACCAGCGGGTCAATCAGGGTCAGGTGTTCAACGATATGACTGGAGTGAAACTTCTCGCGCACGATCTGGAAAGTGCCCAGTGCAGCAGACCCGATCAGGCCGCCAATGTTTTGTGTGATCCCGAACAACACCGAAAAACTCACCATGTTGCGCGGGTTGGCCAGTACCCCGCTGATCCCCAGCACCAGCGTCGGACCGAGAAAAAACGTACCGCCGAACGCCAGCAGGAATTGACTGAGGTACATGTTCGACTGACGGGTCAGATTGGTCGAATGGCTGTCCATCCAGGCACCGACGGCCATCATCGCCAGAGAAATCAGCAACGGCTTGATCAGGTGCGCGGGGTTGATGGTCAGCGCACTGACCGCCAACCCGGCGACACTGCCCAGCAACATCACCATATACAGCGTGTGCAGTTGCTGACTGCCCATGTTCAGCGCCTGAAGAAAACCTACCGCGCCCACCGACTGCTCGGACAGCACCACGCGAAACAGGATAACGGCCAGCCCGAGACGCAGAATAGCCCCGCTGCCGAGCCAACGCGTGATCAGCAACGGATTGCTGCGATTATGCTCAATGGCCAGTCCGGCGCAGATCAGCATAATGGAGGCTGCCGACGCCAGCCCTATCCACTGCGCTTCCAGCCACCATTCGATACGCCCCAGTGAGAGAACCGCACAGAGCAGCGCAAAACCGCCGGCCAGCAGGCCGAAGGTCAGAAAATCCAGTTTTTCGAACGCCTTGAAACGATCACCCGGTGGCAGCTTGAGCAGCAGTACGCAACCCAGCGAGAGTAGCGCCATACCCAGTTCAAACAGGTACAAACCGCGCCACTGGGCGATCTGCAACAAGTCTTCTGACACCAGCCGGGCCAGCGGCGTCGCCAGCTGGGCAGTGCCAAGCCCGAGCACCAGCGCCTTGAGCCGCCACTTCTGCGGAAACGCCTGAATCATGTAGTACAGCCCAAGGGTACTGAGCGCAGCACCGACCATGCCGTGCGCCGCACGCACGGCGATGGCCGAGTCAATATCGTTGACGAACAGGTGCGCCAGCGTCACCAGCGCATAAAGCACCAGAAACAGTTCGGTGAACGCGCGCAAACCGAACTGCTGACGAAACTTCACCAGCAGCAGATTCATTGACACATTGGTCATGATGTACGCAGCGGGCAACCAGGCGATGTCTTGCGACGTCGCACCCAGCGCACCCTGCAAATACGGCAGGTTGGCAACCACCAGCGCGTTACCGAGCCCGCCAGTCAGCGCGACGATCACCCCCACCAGCGCAAATGCCCAGCGCCGCGCATCGGAATGCAGCGGCGTCGAAGGCGAGCCGGGCATGGTCGGACGCTCATGGGCGGCCCACTCGCGCGGGGCATATTTATCGGTCATAAAGAACGGTCATGGAGGCTTTCATGGGTGCACCCGAGGAATTCCCTTTTGTGACACTAATGACAGTCATAATACTCATCAGCCAGGCAATGATTCACCTCAGCCAGCCCGGCGCAGTAAAGCTCAGTCCCCCGCAAACGCTCTAAATAGTGGCTTTGTAAAACTTCAGGCTATGCTTAAACGCAGTTTTGCTTTGCACATTTGCGCTGCTAGGATCTTCTGCGACGCTCCAACAAGACTCGAACAAGAAGAAAGCGCAACCGAACAAGGAGTTCAGAATGAGTTCACAGGTTTCATCGGCCCGCCCGGTTCGACAACCCACCAGCCGGGATTCGATCGTTGTCGAGGTGCGTAACCACATGGGTCACCTGACCCTCAATCGCCCGGAAGGCCTGAACGCAATCGATCTGGACATGGTCCGCACACTTCGCCAGCAGCTTGATCTCTGGGCTGACGACCCGTCTGTTCATGCCGTGGTTCTGCGCGGCGCAGGTAGCAAGGCATTCTGCGCAGGCGGCGATATCCGTTCACTGTACGAAAGCCATCAGAACGGCCAGGACCTGCACTACACGTTCTTTGCCGAAGAGTATGAGCTGGACCTGACCATTCACCGTTACCGCAAACCGATACTGGCCCTGATGGACGGTCTGGTGCTGGGCGGCGGCATGGGCCTGGTCCAGGGCGCAGACCTGCGCGTGGTGACCGAACGCAGCCGGCTGGGCATGCCGGAAGTCGCCATTGGCTACTTTCCGGATGTCGGCGGCAGTTATTTCCTGTCGCGTCTTCCTGGCGAGCTGGGCACCTGGCTGGGCGTGACCGGGTCACAGATCGGCGCTGCCGATGCCTTGTACTGCGGTCTTGCCAACTGGTCGATGAACAGCGAACTGCTGCCGCGCCTCGACCATATGCTCGACCACCTGAAATGGAAATCGACGCCACTCAAGGACCTGCAGGGTGCCCTCGCCAAGCTGGCGACCCAACGCCTGCCCTACCCGCCTCTGGAAACCCTGCGCCCGGCCATTGATCATTTTTTTGGTTTGCCGGATATCCCCAGCATGCTCGAGCAGTTGCAAGAGGTGGTCATCGGCGACACTCGTGAGTGGGCGCTGGATACCGTCGACCGCATGAAGCGTCACTCGCCGCTGGCGATGGCCGTGACCCTGGAAATGCTCCGGCGTGGCCGTCACTTGCCACTACAGGACTGCTTTGCCATGGAACTGCACCTGGACCGCCAATGGTTCGAGCGCGGCGACCTGATTGAGGGCATACGCGCCCTGATAATCGATAAAGACAAGAAGCCGCAATGGAAACACGCCAGCGCGCAGGACGTCAGCAGCGCGCATGTACAGAGTTTCTTCAGCGGTGTGGAGAATTAAGTCGTGCACGACCTTGAATTGACCGAAGAACAGGTAATGATTCGCGACATGGCGCGCGACTTTGCCCGCAACGAAATCGCCCCGCACGCCCAGGCCTGGGAAAAGGCTGGCTGGATCGATGATGCGCTGGTCGCCAAACTTGGCGAGCTGGGCCTTTTAGGCATGGTAGTGCCGGAGCAATGGGGCGGCACCTACATCGACTATGTCGCCTATGCATTGGCGGTTGAAGAAATCTCCGCCGCCGACGCAGCTACCGGCACGCTGATGAGCGTACACAGCTCAGTCGGCTGCGGGCCGGTGCTCAATTACGGGACTGATGAGCAGAAACACACCTGGCTGGAAAAGCTCGCCACCGGTCGGGCGATAGGCTGCTTTTGCCTGACCGAACCGCATGCGGGCTCCGAAGCCCATAACCTGCGCACTCGTGCCGAGTTGCAAGGTGATGAGTGGGTCATCAATGGTGCCAAACAGTTCGTCAGCAACGGCAAACGCGCACAACTGGCCATTGTGTTTGCCGTGACCGACCCGCAGCTTGGTAAAAAGGGCCTGTCAGCGTTTCTGGTACCCACCGAAAACTCCGGTTTCGTGGTTGACCGTAGCGAACACAAGATGGGCATCAGGGCGTCCGACACCTGCGCCGTCACGCTTAACAATTGCCGTATCCCGGCGGCCAATCTGCTGGGTGAGCGCGGCAAGGGGCTGTCCATTGCCCTCTCCAATCTGGAAGGTGGCCGTATCGGCATCGCGGCGCAGGCGCTGGGCATCGCCCGCGCCGCGTTTGAGGCCGCGCTGGCCTATGCGCGTGAACGCGTGCAGTTCGACAAGCCGATCATCGAGCACCAGAGCATCGCCAACCTGTTGGCCGATATGCACACCCGCATCAATGCCTCGCGGCTGTTGATTCTGCATGCCGCGCGCCTGCGCAGCGCCGGGCAGCCGTGCCTGTCCGAAGCCTCGCAAGCCAAGCTGTTCGCTTCGGAAATGGCCGAATGGGTGTGCTCCAAAGCCATCCAGATTCATGGTGGCTATGGCTACCTGGAGGATTACCCTGTCGAGCGTTTCTACCGGGACGCGCGAATCACCCAGATTTACGAAGGCTCCAGTGAGATCCAGCGCCTGCTGATTGCCCGCGAACTGCGTCATTATCTGGTCTGATAAACGCGATTGCCCCGGCGATGCCTGTCGCCGGGGCATGCTGTCAGCGCGGCATGAATCGCTCCCGCCCAAGCAGTGTCACCAGCAACGCGACCGAGTCGGCGTTTTTAAGCGTGATGTCGATACGCTTGCGAACATCGTCGTAAAACACGTCTCGAGCCTCATCTAGGGTCTTCTTACCCGCTATCCGCAGAATCGTCTGCTTACCATTACCGTCCGTTCGCCTCAAGTCGCGCCACGCGTCTTCATCCAGCTGCCTGAACAGTTTGTCGCGGTCAGTGTGGTAGGACAGGGTCTTCTGCTGTTGATAGGTCAGCTCGTTTCTGATGCGCAGTCGATACTCCGATGCATCATCCAGTAAATCAACAAACGGCGCCTGAGATTCGAGATAGGCAATGTCGTCAGTCTTGAGCACCAGGTGAGATAACTCATGAATCAGGATCGTGGCGCGATAATGCGGACCATGCTTGAATTCACCCGAGCGAATGACGTTGAGCTTGAAACGGTAGGTAGGCAAACGAAAGAACTGCTCAGTCAGAAAAACCCGCCTTAATGGGTCAGCTTCGAAGATAAACGCACTGGCGGACTCGTTGCCCACCCGGTTAATGCCGACCACGTAACGCTTGGAGTCGATAGGCGACATCGAAGGGCTCATCAACTCCTCGTAAATCTTGGTAACGGCCTTTTTGGTGACTTTATACACATGCTCATCCGGGACCTTCTGAGCAAAAAAATCAGCCAGTATCTTTTCCGTCCGTGGATCTGCCTTTCCGTCCGGCAATCGCCTGGTCAGGTTGGCCAGACAGTTTTCCAGATAGTGCTGAGCCTGAGCATATGCATCTTCGATGGCCTGGGCCATTTCTCGATAGGAATGTCGAATCTCGGACATACCTCGAGCATTGATGACTATGAGGTCGTCAACCAGATCATCAATGACGCTGCCTTCAATACGGGTAAGCGCACCACCGCCACCTCTTAGCCCGCCCTGAATATCGAGTTTCCATTGCTGATCGGCATCAAGACTGACCGAGGGGCCAATCTTCTTGCCCGCAATAATGAACCAACCGTCCTCATCGGCCTGCAATTCATAGGTCTTACCACCAATGGCTGCATACTTTCTACCGGTGGCCGGATCGCGGTAGACACTTAACAGCTCATCCCTTTGCAGCGTGTACAAGGCGATGTCATGAGCTTCGAATTCGCGCAGACGGTCTCGTATCTGCTGCGTCAGTGAGCTATTGCTCCAGGAAAACCCGGACTCATCGGGCTCATCTTCCAGTTGCAAAAGCGTGTCGGACAGAGCAGCGTCGTCTGGTAACGTGCTGGTCTCGTCAACCGCACGTGATGTGAATGCCGAAGAGTTCTGACCGGAAGAGATCATTACGCTCAAGGCAGCCATGAACTCCGACAGGGCCTTGCCCCAGTGCTGCCCCCCGGCCGAGATGACCGACAGATTCAATAGCGCCTGCCCCTGGATGATACCAACCAATGCACCCAGACGCCCCGGCATCAGTGCCATGACTTGCTCGGCCCCCAGAGCGAACAGGTACCGGGAAGCAGCGCGGCGCTGTTCGGCATTAGTGACGCTGTGCTGTTGCACTTGTAACTTCAGCGTATCCAGAGCGCCCTCGAACATCAGCAGCAGACAGTTACCGTTATAGGGATCGATTTGCACGGTCACCGGTGCAGGAGTATCAAAGGGCACGTCAAAAGAGGATTCTGCACTGAAAGGTAGATGCGGCTCCACGAAGCCACCTTTGTCATAGACTTTGCGCAAATGGGGATCAACACGATCCAGAATGTACGCTTGAAGATAGGTAGAGGTATGGATGTCCCTCAACAGCGCAGCCTGGTCCGGGTACTCCTTGAAAACAAATTCGTCGTGCAGTGGCGCGTAAAGCACCCACGGTCCCGATTGGCTTTCATGCGGCCCCATCAGATACGTATTGAGTACGAGGGTCGGCTCCCAGCCTTCCTTGGCAGGGAGCAACTGCAGGGGGCTGAACACCATCTTGCCGCCGTTGACAGGAAGGCGTGCAATGGCATCGGGCATATTAAGAACGTTTTCGATAACCGTATAAGCTTGCTCGGACAACTCATTCTTGAGCCTGAGGGCAAACGCTCGCAGTATATCCAGCGAAGGGATCTGATCGACGAACAGTTTGCGTCGCTTGAGGTAATCAGGAGCAGTCGCGGCAAGGATCGGGTCGAGCATGCTCCGGTAACCCGCAGCGATGTCCAGCGACCTCACCAGATCACGAACGTAAGCCGGAGTGAGCGACGCGTGCAGTGGCTTATCGTCCGCTGATGAGAGAAGGATGACCCCGTCCTGCCTGGACAGGAAACGGTCGATGGCGTATTGCACAAGGGTTTCGCTGACTGATTGTGTGGCCGCCGGTATCGACTGGGGTGTCTGCCCCGGTGCGGCCGGGACGGGAATGTAATGCGCCATTGTCACCCGGACGCTTTCAGGGTCAGGGCGAGGCTCGGTGAAATCGGTGTTGAACCTGCTTTTCAGGCGCTCGCAGGAGTAGTCATAGAGACTGGGTATATCAAACAAAAAATCTTTCTGGCCGACACAGGTCACATAGAACCGCTGCAGGGCATTCACCAGCGTAATCTGATCAGTCCCCGACGCTTCGCTGACCCATGAAGGGACGATGGCTTTGTAGATGATGAACTGGATGGCAACGCCCAGATAGCCAAGAGCCTGGCGATTTCGGTCATCGCGCTCTCCTGCACCCAGCAGGTTGACGAAAAGTTCTGACGGTACCCGCCAGGTCACGGCCTGCTGATAAAGATACGCCACAGTGCTTCGCTGACGTTCCACCTCGCCACGTTGTAACGTTTCGATGAAATGCTCTTCAATGCGTTGCAGTTTTACCTTGAGATCCAGCGTGCCAGTCTGGGTACGATGATCAAGCAGCCTCTGCCTGTCCGGCTCGGCAAGAACCCCCGACAAGTGCGAAACCAGTTCGAAACCTGTCAACCGCGCAGCAACATAGTCTTTCAGTGCCTGCAGGGTTTCGAAACTTACAAGTCCCTTGCTCAGTACCCACAGAGCGGGCGAGCTGTGAGCAAGCCTGTTATTGATCACGAATGCGTTGGGCACCTGGATTGCAGGTGATTCAGGATCGAACTGAACAGAAACGGTGAACGCATCGACCCGTGACTCACCCAGAGCCTCCCTGAGAGCAGGCAGTGGCCGGTCCAGTAATTGCTGAACGCTCTCGATGACCGACTCGGGAAGCAAACCTGTACGCTTTTCAACAAGCAATTCCAGGCGCAGTGCATACTCGCGGACCAGGCCGGATATCAAACCGGGGCGCTCGCTGCTATCCAGCTGACGAACCGTACGTGAATAGAATTGGCTGATTTGCTCTTCGAAACGGCGAGCAAACTCCTCCTGTACACAGACCAGTATTTGTTCGAGCAATGCCAACGGCAGACGTTGCAACGGCCGATTCAGAACCGGAGTTATCAGCCCTGCCACCACCACGCTGTCTGACAGGGGGTCCTGCGTGTAGCCGCAAACGCGGTCAAGCGCCAAAGAAAGCAGCCGCACAGGCACCGCATCCACGGCAGCCGGCAAGATCCAAAGGGCCCGGGCATCCAGAGGTGGTCCTCCAATTACAGCCAGATAACGGTTCAGCGCGTGGCGCATGCAGCCCTCTACACCGGCATGCAGAACATCAACGCGCTCAAGCAACACATCAAGCTTCTTCAGTTTGCCAATCCAGTTGTAAGAAGGCTCGGAAACAGTCTCCGGATGCTCCCCCACGCAAGCCTGGATCGAGGCTCCCCAGGTTTGGCCAAAGGGCAGCACTTCCGGACGCCAGCGCCCTGAGTCGTGGAGGTTTGATAGCCGGCCATCCAGAAGTCCGCGAATGTCCAGTGCATCATCAACCCGAACCGGATTTTTTTCGTATTGGATCGGTGGCAGGCCCAGGACATAACGCAGATTGCGCTTTTGCAGAGCGATCACAGAGTCAGCGAATTCACTGAAAAACACGTTGGCGAACGCATCCTGATACGACTCGACCTTACCCTTCTCTTTAATGGCAAGGTGATCGTTCAAGGATGAATAAAACAGCAGCTCGGCACGTGAGGGGTCGCTCAGTACGTGCGCTATTGCACGAGCCGGATCATCAAAGCGCAAGAAGCCCGACAGCGAGAAGTAGAGAAACGCACTCGACGGCTGTTCTGCGGGAAAATCAATCAGGAACACGCCCACCAGCTTGACAGGCTCCTGTCCCCCAACGGTGACTGACAGCCGTTGAACGCGTATCGACTGTGCATTCCCAGGTTGCGAGGGTAACAGGCTGAGCAAACAGCGATACTCTGCCTCAGTCATCGTGCCATGTGCCCGGCTCGATAAAAGATGCTGAAGAAAGCACTCAGCGAGCGCATGACCAATAAAGTCTCTTACTGTACGGCCGTCCTGTCGTTTTGACATCCAATAGTCAGACAGCAATTGCTCGTATGCATCGCGGACTCCCGAAACCACGTCAGCCAGCGCCAGCTCGAAAAGCTCGCTCTGCGCTTGCGGCAAGACAAGGCCCCGCGCATCCAGAAATTGCCGTATCAGACCCGTCGGAAGAACGTTCAGGGAAAATGCCTGCACAGCAGCATCAGCCAGATACTGAGTGCCCACTACCGATGACACCACCGGATTGGCTCCGGGGTCAGTGCCCAGAATCTGCACCACCTGACTGAAAACGTCGACGCTGTCTGCGACGCCTCTCTGCACTAACGCCGTCTGCAAGGCCTTGCCTGCCGCAGCTCGCAGGTCCGGCAGCTCCTGCAACTGGACCAACAGGCGTTCCAGATGCCCGGCCTGCTGGCGCATGATCGCCAGCGTACGCGCTTCGAAGAGCGAGCCCTCGACACGCTCTGCCTCGATAGTCGATATATCGCTGACGTCGCCAAACCGCTGCTGCAAGGCAATTAGCAGCGAAGTGCGGCTCTCGAATCGCTCAACCCCGAAGGTCAGGGTACTCAAAAAGACTGGCGCGACACCTGGCGTGGGGTCGCTGATTAACAAGGCACCCGCAAGTTCGGCGTTATCGGGCGAATTGTCGCCTATGATCAGCCGATCAGCTCTTGGACGGGGTGCATCGCTGTTGGGCTCGACACTTACTCCGACCAATAATTGCAGCCACTTGCCATCTTCACTGCTGATGCGTGAGCTGCCGACTGCGTCATGAATGTCCTGTGTGAATCGGCTGCGCAGAGAGTCGCTGAAAAAATAGGGAAGTACTGTTGGCATGTGCTGTTTCCTTTGAATAGCCCTCATCGCTCACTGCGCCGGGGCACGTGGCAGAGGAAAAGGAAACAGCTTATTGAGGTAGCACGACGCGCCTGCGTTACATAAAGCAATGGGTCCGCAGGCGCACGTCGCTCACATCAATTAACGGAAGGCTGGACGTTCTTTTCAACCCATGCAGCGAAGGCGTTGATGAACTTCTCCAGAAATGGCCGTGTCTTGTCGGACAGTGCGCCCGCTTCATCGAAAAAGCTTCCAGCGCCACCCAGGTATGCCTCAGGCTGCTGAAGGCACAGCACGTCCAGAAATACCAGAGACTGGCGCAGGTGGTGGTTGGCACCAAAGCCACCGACAGCACCCGGAGAAGCGCTTATGACCGCGCCGGGTTTGCCGCTGAAAGCGCTTTTGCCGTAAGGACGCGAGCCCACATCAATGGCATTTTTCAGGGCACCAGGCACCGAACGGTTGTATTCCGGTGTTACAAAAAGCACGCCGTCGGCAGCGCCCAACTGGTCGCGAAATGCACTGTAGGCTGGCGGCGGAGAAGCGCCATCAATGTCTTCGTTATACAGAGGCAAATCGCCAATTTCGACGATATTCAGTTTAAGGCTGGCAGGTGCCAGCTCCGCGAGGGCAAGCGCAATTTTTCGGTTGATGGAGTCTTTTCGCAGACTGCCGACCAATACGGCAATGGTATGAACCTGGCTCATGAAAATATCCGTCATCTGATTAATAGGGAAGATCAGGTATACAACAACAGCCGCCTTTAGACGACCATTGCCCTGGTCAATTCCCCGACGCGCCACAACCGCCCGGATTATTTTTTTCCTGCCGGCAAACTCACCTATAGATCAGTGGTCTACTAGCCTCGATGGATTCGTAAACCAGCAGTTATATTCAGTTTCAGAGGTTACAGAGCAAATGGCTTCAGTTCTCGTCGGACAATTTCATGCCAGAGATGCCGAAGGTCGCGTCTACCCGGTCCATGAATTCCAGGAATCGCAGCCGGGTGAGGTGCAGGGCGGGCAGCCGGTAATCACTTACAGACTGGCAATTGGTGACCGGGTCAAGCATCTGGGTGGTGAAGACTTTCAACTGGTGCAATCGGGCGTGAAAATCACCCGTACAACGCCGTAATACAAACAGAACTCCCGCTCGAGCTACCGCTGCCAGCGGGAAGTTGCTAGTCAGAAAAGATCAGATACCAGAAAATTGCCGTTTCACGTGTGTTGGGATCTATGCCTCGATAGCGCATATGATCCACCCCGCCTACCACGTATCCACAACGCTCATACAACCTGCAGGCACCCAGGTTATTGTTCTGGGTTTCCAGAACGATGCCGGGCAGATTGCGCTTGCGGCTCCAGAATTGAGCGACATCGAGCAATGAGCGCGCGACCCCATGACGACGCGCCGACTCGTCTACCGCCAATTCATCGATGTAGGCGAACCCGCTCCAGTGAGTGCTCATCACGATATGGCCAACCGGGCGGTCATCCAGCCAGGCTACCATCACCGAACTCGTGGCGGCATCGCGATGATCGGCAAACTCCTGAGAATCGATACCATAATTCTTGCTGTACGGCTCGACCAGCTCAACCTGCCATGAATCAACGCTTTCGCCGATACGCGGTTGGGCATAGCCAAGCACTGTAAACGTGAATTCGCTATTGAGAATGTAGTCCTCGAAGCATTCGTCTGCGATCCGAATGCTCAAGGCAGGGTTTGCCACGTTCATGTCACCACTCGCTGGTTGCTGTCAGGAGGACGTCTGCGCTGCGGCTTCCAGCATTTGTACCCACAAAGCAGGTGCACCGGATGCCTTGGCAATGGTGCTCATACGGACCTCATGCTCGGCCAGTTCACTTTCCGAAGCACGAATGATGCGGCAAGGTTTGCGATCGGCAGGCAAACGGCGGATTTCGCTGCCTCGGTTGCCAGAGCCTTCACCGGAGCCGTTGCCGTCAGAGGCATTACCAGCCAGCGACAGGCTGGTCTGCCCGCCGGTCATCGCCAGGTAGACGTCGGCCAGAATTTCAGAGTCGAGCAGTGCGCCGTGCAGCTCGCGGCCCGAGTTGTCGACGCCGTAGCGCTTGCACAGGGCATCCAGACTGTTGCGCTGCCCCGGATGGCGCTCGCGGGCCATCATCAGGGTGTCGAGGATCGAACAGTGCTGGGTGATATCAGCCCTGTCCTGCGAACCCATCAAGGCAAATTCGTTGTTGATGAAGCCAACATCGAACGCTGCGTTGTGAATGATCAGTTGCGCGCCTTTGATGAATTCGAAAAATTCATCGGCGACTTCGGCAAACCGGGGCTTGCCGACCAGAAATTCGTTGGTGATACCGTGAACACCAATCGCGCCTTCGTCACTTTCGCGATCAGGTTGCAGGTACACGTGAAAATGCCGACCGGTCAGGCGCCGGCCAATCAACTCGACACAACCGATCTCGATGATCCGGTGACCATCTGTCACCGGCATACCGGTGGTTTCGGTATCGAGAACGATCGATCTGTTATCCAGGTTTTGCAATGCCATTGACTGTCGCCTCATCTACAGGCCGCGATTCTAACACGCCATGGAAGCTGCGAGCCTGTCGGATCCATCCGCAATTGAAAGGGATAAACGTCAGCGGGCGCTGCCGGGATACAACGGATTCGGCGATTTTACCCGGAACTCGCACACCTCACGAGTTGCACCATGAGTTGCGATAAAGGCAACAGAGTTCCGAGTTTGCGATGATTGCTGACGCGTCTGTCGCGTGTCCATACTCGACCCATCGGCAACAGGAGATCGATATGAGCCCTCTTTGGCAGCGCCTTCGCGATCAAGCCCGGCAACTGACCGAGCGCAACCCGGTACTCGGCGATTACGCGACAAGCCACCTGCTGGCCTATTCGACTTTCGAGGATGCGCTCGCTGCGAACCTTGCCCGACAGATGCAGGCCCAAGCGAGTAACGTGGCGCTGGAAGACTGGTTCAAGGCGATCATAAAGGCCAGGCCGTCCATCGCTCAGGCAGCAGCTGCCGATATCAACCATCTGGAAACAGTCAATCCTGCCTGCCCGGATCACCTCACGGCCTTTCTGACCTTCCGTGGCATACAGGCCGTTCAGGCATACCGCATCGCCCATGCACTGTGGGCTGAGGGCGATGAGCAAAGCGCGGTGCTAGTACAGCACTGGGCGGCCAACACCTGGAACATCGATATTCACCCGGCGGCACGCCTCGGCAAATCCTTGTTTGTCGACCACGGCATCGGCCTTGTCATCGGGGAAACCGCAGTAGTCGAAGATGAAGTGAGCCTTTGGCACGGTGTCACGCTGGGCAGCACTCTCAACGAAGCAGGCGACCGACACCCGAAAATCCGCAGAGGCGCACTGATTTGCGCCGGAGCAACCGTTCTGGGGAACATCGAAGTAGGGGCCAATGCCATTGTGGCGGCCAACTCGGTCGTACTCAAAGCCGTGGCGGCTGAAACGGTCGTCGCCGGCACACCGGCAAAGGTGGTGGGTAATGCCCCTGCTTTTCTGGCGACCTTTACGACAAAATCCAAAGGCTAATCAGGAGCTATTACCATGACAGCCGTTGCTCAATTTGCGCAGGGTATCGATCATCCTCTTGTCACCGTGCGCAATCATGCCGAGGCTCTGGAGCTGTATCGCAGAATCGGCTTCGCACCTTCGCCGGTCAGCTACCACCCTTGGGGAACCGTCACCTCGTTGATGATGTTTCCCAGTAACTTCATCGAATTAATCGGCGTCGAAGATGCTTCGAAATTCGGCACCCACTCGGTAAACGGTTTCTGCTTCGGACGTCAGCTGGGTCAATTCCTCGACCGCGGCGAAGAAGGCGTTTCGCTGGTGGCGCTGCACAGTAAAGATGCCGACGATGACCACGCGCGTATGGCGGCTGCAGGGCTTGAAAGCCAGGGCCGTATTGATTTTCGCCGAAAAATGACGCTTCCCGATGGTCGCGACGATGAAGCTGTTGTTTCGTTGGCGCTCTTCATCGACCCGGAACTCCCGGACGCCTCCAATTTTATCTGCCATCAGCATCGTCCTGAACTGATCTGGGTGCGCGGCTGGCAGAACCACCCCAATGGCGCAGACGGGATTCTGGCAATCACTTATCTGGCAGACCCCAAACGGCTTGAACCCCGCTGGCGAGCTATCTACGGCAATGCGGTGACATACAACGGTGCCGCCCTGGAGCCTGGAGGCTGATACCCGATGCGGCTTATTGCGAGCGATTGACGCCGCTACAGCTGCCCTGGAATTTCCGGGCGTCGAACTACCTGCAATTACCAGGGAGCGCCCCCATGCGATTTCCATCCGGCTGCGCACTACGAGCC
The DNA here is from genome assembly GCF_020917325.1 of Pseudomonas savastanoi. Taxonomy (NCBI): domain Bacteria; kingdom Pseudomonadati; phylum Pseudomonadota; class Gammaproteobacteria; order Pseudomonadales; family Pseudomonadaceae; genus Pseudomonas; species Pseudomonas savastanoi. Next base: position 1,794,614 of record NZ_CP076652.1, on the reverse strand, counting down.
TCATCGATCTGCGCGCAATACTGGCGCGTAATGACGTGGCTCATCATGAAATACGGGGTCATGAAATACCGGACCGCGTCCTCGTGGCGCCGCACGCGGCAGGCAATGTCATCCTCGATTTCGTACAGAGTGTTTGACTGAACGTCGACTGACGAATATCAGCTTTTTATGCCACGCACTTCGTCAACACCACGGTTGGCGAGCTGGTCGGCACGCTCGTTGCCGGGATGGCCGATATGGCCTCGTACCCACTGCCATTTCACGTTATGCCGGCTGACCTGTTCATCGAGCAGCTGCCACAGATCGGCATTTTTGACCGGTTCCTTGGCCGCGGTTTTCCAGCCGCGTTTCTTCCAGTTGACCATCCACTCGGTAATGCCTTTCATCACGTACTGAGAGTCGGTCACCAGCGTCACTTCGCAGGGTCGCTTGAGCTCTTCGAGCCCGCGAATGGCACCCGTCAGCTCCATGCGGTTGTTGGTGGTGTTGGCCTCGCCACCCCACAGCTCTTTTTCGACACCCTTGCACACCAGCAGGGCACCCCACCCGCCCGGGCCAGGATTGCCCTTGCAGGCACCGTCGGTGAAGAGTTCAACGCTATCGCTCATTACGACCTTTCCAGAATGATGGGCTTCATGTGCAGCAGGGCATTGCTCAGGAATGATCCTGAGTGTTGCGACTGACCTTGGCCATCGGCATGGGAATCAGCTTGCCGATAGGGTCGCGGCGTACCTGACGTACAGGCCTCAGGCCTACCACCAGTTTACGCGCCACCAGAAGGTAGAAGCCGCCACCGGGGCTCTGACGTCCTTCGCCGAGGCTTTCGAGCCCAGCAAGGCGTGACTGCCATGCCGCTGAAGCAAGGGGCGGACGATAGCATCCGAAGCGCCGTTTCTCCAGCGCGAAGCCCAGCAGGTTCAGCCAGTCGGCGACCCGCGAGGATGAGATGCAGCGCGCCTTGCGCAGCGCATCCCGAGCGAACACGTGACGCATGCCCCAGGCGCTCCAGGGGTTGATGCCGATAATCAGCAAGTGCCCGCCCGGCCGAACACTGCTGGCCGCTTCACGCAGCAGCCCGTGGGGCGACAGACAGAAATCCAGACCGTGCTGCAGTACCACGACATCCGCCGCGTGCTCGCTCAATGGCCAGGCCTGCTCTTCGCAGACAATCTCGACGCCCGGCAATGGTGCTCCGAGCCGCACATTGCGTTGCACCTGCGGGGCAACCGGCGGCGCTTGCGCCGACGGGCCGTAATGCACCAGGTAGCCGCCGAAATACCGCCCCAGCTCTTCGTCGAGAATGCGCCGTTCCTCTTCGAGCAGAAGCTGCCCCAGCGGCCCGGAAAGCCATTCACGGGCAGCGCGGATCAATGCAAGCCACTCAGGATCAGCCTGAGCGAACGCTTCATCGGTCATGAGTTCTCCTCCAGAGGTGCTCGCGTACAGCGGCAACAGACTCTAAGATGCACCATTGTCCGCCGCTATGCGAACTGCGCCATGATACAGATCCACGCCCTTCCTGCTTTCAATGACAACTACATATGGTTGTTACAAGACCTTTCGAGCCAGCAATGCGCTGTGGTCGATCCTGGCGACGCGAAACCGGTGCTGGGCTGGCTGGCGGAGCATCCGGACTACCGGTTGACCGATATTCTCATCACCCACCACCACAATGATCATGTCGGCGGCGTGGCGGAACTCAAGCAGGCGACCCGGGCACGCGTACTCGGCCCTGCGGCAGAGACTATTCCGGCACGCGATATCGCACTGGTCGACCATGACCGACTGACAGTGCTCGGCCTCGAGTTTGTGGTGCATGCAGTTCCCGGCCACACGCTCGGTCATATCGCCTTCTACCATGAAGACGCTACAACGCCCTTGCTGTTCAGCGGCGACACGCTGTTCGCAGCAGGCTGTGGACGTCTGTTCGAGGGTACGCCAGAGCAGATGCATGACTCCCTCGAGCGTCTGGCCAAACTGCCGGACAGCACGCTGATTTATTGCGCCCACGAATACACGCTGAGTAATCTGCGCTTCGCCCAGGCCGTCGAGCCCGATAATCAGGATATTGCCCAACGCCTCGCCGAAGTCACCCGCTGGCGTAATGAAAATCGCATCAGCCTTCCTTCAAACCTGGCTCTGGAAAAACGCACCAACCCGTTCCTGCGAACCCGGGAAACATCTGTTAAAGAAAAAGCGGACGAACGGAGCGGCGGGCAAAACACCTCGCAGAGTGCGGTCTTTGCCAGCTTGAGGGCATGGAAAGATAAGTTCTGACCCGACCATAAAACCGCAATAAAATTCTGAAAGGTTGACCGACGGCAGGCTGCTTCCTAGAATCGCCCGACATTTTCGTCTGGATGTACCCCCCGAACAATGTCGTCATCTATCAGCAAGCCTTCACATTCGGACGCATTGACTCGGTTGGCTCAGGCCATGGCTGTCACCGCGAGTGCGCTTCTGGCCGGTTGCCAGAGCACTGCCAGCGTCGACCCGGTCAGCAGCCATCGCACGCCTAATCTGGCCGCCGGCATCAAGCAAAAACCGATTTTCCTGTCTCACAAGCCCGTCACTCCCCTCTCCCCGCCACAAGATGTGTGGGAGCGCATGCGTCAGGGCTTTCAACTGCAACAAGGCAACGATCAAAACCCCCGTATCGACCAGCAGCGCCTGTGGTTCGCCAACAACCCTTCCTTTCTGGAAAACGCTGGCGAGCGTGGCAGCCTGTACATGCATTACATCGTCGAGCGTCTTGAAGAACGCAACATGCCGCTGGAGCTGGCTCTGCTCCCTGTCATCGAAAGCGCCTACAACCCGATGGCCGTTTCACGCAGCCAGGCTGTAGGTCTATGGCAGTTCATCCCCTCGACCGGGCGTTATTTCAATCTGCGTCAGACCAGCTTTTACGACGGACGTCGTGATATCCAGGCCTCGACTGTTGCCGCACTGGATTACCTGACCCGCCTGCATGACATGTTCAACGGCGACTGGTTGCTGGCCCTGGCGGCCTACAACGCAGGCGAAGGCACAGTGAGCCGTGCCATCGAGCGCAATGACAAGCTCAACCTGCCGACCGACTACTGGAACCTGCCACTTCCGCAGGAAACACGGGACTATGTGCCCAAGCTGCTGGCCTTGTCCCAGGTAGTACTGTCGCCGGAAGCCTATGGCGTCAACCTCAATCCGATCGCCAACCAGCCCTATTTCGAAGTCGTCGAACTCAACAAGCGCGTCGATCTGTCCAAAGTGGCCAGCGCTGCCGATATTGACGAAGATGAGCTTATCCAGCTCAACCCTGCCTACAAGAAGCGCCTGACGGTCGATGGGCCTCAGCATCTGCTGGTGCCAACGTCCAAGGCGCAACTGCTGACTGCCAGCCTGCTGACCATGAAACAGGAAGAGCTGGTCGCCTGGCAGCCTTACCGCGTACGCAAGGGCGATACTCTGGAAAGCCTGGCGAGTCGCTATCAGGTCACGGTCAGCTCGCTCAAGGGCAATAACAAGCTGTCCGGCAACCGCCTGAAGGTCGGTCAATCACTGAGCATACCGGTCAAGCCGGGCATGCAGAATTCACAGCCCGTGTTCGAAGCGTTGGCCAGCAACGACAAGCCGTCACGTACCCGAAGTTACAAGGTGCGCAGCGGTGACAACCTGACCACCATCGCGCAAGCCAACAAGGTGGATGTCGAAGACCTGCAACGCTGGAACAAGCTGACCGGCAAGAAGCTCAAGGTCGGCCAGACGCTGGTCATGCAGGACACCAGCAAATCCAGCAGTAAAACGGTCGCCAGCGCCAAAGACGGCGAAAAGAAATCCATGCAGTACAAGATCCAGAAAGGCGACTCGATGTACCTGGTCGCCAAGCGCTTTAACGTCGAGATGCAACATCTCAAGCGCTGGAATCCACGTAGCGGGCAGGCCCTCAAACCCGGTCAGACCCTGACCGTTTACCTGCCGCACTGATGATCGCGGCCACTTGCCCTTCGATAACCTTGGGGCGGGTGGCCGATGCAGCCCCGGCGGCGCAGTCACCTGCAGTCTTTTTCCAGCTGGAACAAGCTGTTACTGTTAGCGACCCGAAAGCCCAAGTCGCCCGGATCGTGATACGTCCCTTCCTGCTAACCATCAGCCTGGCCTTGAGCTTCTGCGCCAACGCAGCCATCACAGAAAGTCATGGCTATGCGCAGTTTGGTGTTCTCAAGTACCCGGCCAGCTTTACTCATTTCGACTGGGTCAATCCCGAGGCGCCGAAAGGTGGCACCTTGAGAATGATGGCGTTTGGTACGTTCGACACGCTGAACCCTTACACATTCAAGGGCAGCAGCCCGGTCTCGACCGGAAACTTCCTGCAATACGGCGTCAATGAACTGAACGAGCCGTTGATGGTGGGCACAGGGCAGTACGACCCGTCCGGCGATGAACCGACCTCCAGCTACGGGCTGATCGCCCAGTCCGTGGAATACAGCGAGGACCGCAGCTGGGTGGTGTTCAACCTGCGCCCACAGGCGCGCTTTCACGATGGCAAGCCCATCACCGCCTACGACGTGGCGTTTTCCTACCGAACGCTGCTCAAGGACGGTCATCCTCAATACCGCACCGCCTTGCAGGAAGTGCAGCGCGTCGACATTCTCAATCGTCATCGCATCCGGTTTGTCTTCAAGCGCTCTGGCAATCCGTTGCTGATTCTGCGTCTTGGGGAACTGCCAGTGCTGCCCCAGCATTACTGGAAGAACAGAGACTTCAAGGCGACTACCTTCGAACCGCCGCTGGGCAGTGGCCCCTACCGCATCACCCGCGTGCAGCCCGGACGTCAGCTGGTGTTCGAGCGGGTCAAGGATTACTGGGGCAAGGACCTGCCGGTCAACCGCGGCAAATACAATTTCGACCGGGTGGAAGTCGAGTTCTACCGCGACAGCGATGTGGCGTTCGAAGCATTCAAGGCGGGCGAATTCGATATCTACATCGAGCATCAGGCCAAGAACTGGGCCAATGGCTATAACTTCCCGGCAGTGGCAAACGGTCAGGTAATCAAGGCGCAGATTCCGCACCGCATACCGACCCAGACCCAGGGCCTGTTCATGAACACGAGGCGCGCGGCCTTCGCCGATATCCGCGTACGCGAAGCACTGGGGCTGCTGTTCAATTTCGAATGGACCAACCGCACACTGTTCAGCGACGCTTATGAGCGTTCGACCAGCTATTACCCCAACAGCGAGTTTTCAGCGACGGGCCTGCCGAGCGGGGCTGAATGGTTATTGCTGGCGCCTTATCGCGATCAGTTGCCCGCCAGTCTGTTTACCCAGCCATTTGCCCCATCGAAAACCGATGGCGGCGGCATCCCGCGCGACACTCTGCGCAAGGCCTTGAAACTGCTTGCCGATGCTGGCTGGACGCTGTCGGACAAGGGCTTGCTCAACGCCGACAAGCAACCGCTGCGCTTCGAGATCCTGCTGGTCAACCCCAACCTCGAACGCATCCTGCAGCCCTACATTGAAGACCTGCGACGCCTGGGTATCGATGCAGGGCTGCGCACCGTCGATCGCGCCCAGTACAAACAACGCCTGGACCGTTTCGACTTCGACATGATTCTCATGACCCTGCAACAGACGCTGAGCCCTGGTCTTGAGCAGTGGCAATATTTTCATTCAAGCCAGGCCGCGATCAACGGCAGCAAGAACTACGCCGGCATTGCCAACCCGGTGGTCGACGCCCTGCTGAACAAACTGCTCGGCGCGCAAACCCGCGATGAACAGGTCGCGGCTGCGCGAGCGCTGGACCGCGTGCTGCTGGCTCAGCACTACAGCATTCCCAACTGGTATCTGAACAATCATCGGCTTGCCTATCGCAACCGATTCGCCATGGTCACCACCCCGCCCTACACCCTGGGGCTGCGTGCGTGGTGGCTCAAGACTCTGGAGAAGCCCCGATGAACCCATTGCATTCCCTGCGCGCGCAAGCGGCCGGCCTGCTGTTGGCCAGCCTCGCCTGCACGGTACAGGCTGCGCCTCAGCATGGCGTGACGCTGTACGACGAGCCGCCCAAGTACCCGGCCGACTTCAAGCACTTCGACTACGTGAACCCGGATGCGCCCAAGGGTGGCACGTTCCGCCAGGCAGGCTTCGGCGGTTTCGACAGCCTCAACCCGTTCATCAACAAGGGCGTGCCGGCAGATGACATCGGCCTGATCTACGACACCCTGGCCCGTGCAAGCCTGGATGAACCGTTCAGTGAGTACGGGCTGGTTGCCGGTAAAATCGAGAAAGCCCCGGACAACAGCTGGGTACGCTTCTACCTGCGCCCGGAAGCGCGCTTTCATGACGGCCACCCGATGCGTGCAGAAGACGTGGAGTTCAGCTTCAAGACACTGATGGAGCACGGGTCGCCCATGTACAAGGGTTACTACGCCGACGTCGATCAGGTGGTCGTCGAAGACCCGCTGCGTGTGCTGTTCAAATTCAAGCACAAGGGCAATCGGGAGATGCCGCTGATTCTTGGCCAGTTACCCGTGCTGCCCAAACATTTCTGGGCAGATCGCGACTTCAGCAAGGGCAACCTGGACTTCCCGCTGGGCAGCGGGCCGTACAAGGTCGCCGATGTAAAAGCCGGGCGCTCGGTGCGCTATGAACGGGTCAAGGATTACTGGGCCAAGGACCTGCCGATCAATAAGGGCTTCTACAACTTCGATGTGCTGACCACCGACTACTATCGCGACAACACCGTCGCGCTGGAAGCGGGCAAAGCCGGGCAGTTCGATTATTGGGTGGAAACCAGCGCCAAGAACTGGGCAACTGCATATGACACGCCAGCAGTCCGGGATGGCAGGCTGATCAAGGAAGAGCTGCCCAATGGCAATCCGACGGGCATGCAGGGTTTTGTCTTCAACCTGCGCAAGCCGGTGTTTCAAGACGTCAGGGTCCGTGAGGCGCTGACTCTGCTGCTGGACTTCGAGTGGACCAACAAACAGCTGTTCAACGGCTCGTACAGCCGCACCAAAAGCTATTTCGACAACTCGGAAATGGCCGCCAGCGGTCTGCCGTCTGCCGAAGAACTGAAAATCCTTGAACCGTTGCGCGGCAAGATCCCGGATAGAGTGTTCACCGAACCCTTCACGCTGCCGGTAACCGATGGCAGTGGCATGATTCGTCCACAGCAACGCCGGGCCTTCCAGCTGTTGCAGGAAGCGGGCTGGAAGATCGTCGACGACAAGATGGTCGATGCACAGGGCAACCCGGTGAAGCTGGAGTTTCTGATCGCCCAGACCGAGTTCGAGCGCATTCTGTTGCCTTACAAACGTAACCTGAGTGACCTGGGCATCGAGCTGGTGATTCGCCGCGCCGACGTGTCGCAATACATCAACCGCCTGCGCTCGCGGGACTACGACATGATCGTCACTGGCTATCCGCAGTCCAGCTCACCCGGTAACGAGCAGCGCGTGTATTTCGACTCATCCAGCGCCGACAACCCGGGCAGCCGCAACTTCATGGGCCTCAAGGACCCGGCGGTAGACACGCTGGTCAACGGGCTGATCAACGCCGACTCCCGGGAAAGCCTGATCACTTATACCAAAGCGCTGGACCGCGTATTACTGTGGGGTTTTTACGTTGTACCCAACTGGCACATCAAAACCTGGCGGGTGGCTTACTGGAATCACATCGACCATCCCAAGGCCAAGGCGCTTTCCGATATCGGCCTGATGACCTGGTGGGCGAAGCCGAATGTCAAACCCGCCACCGCGACCCCGTCAGCCACTGATCAGGCCAAGCCTGCGAACGCGGAGCAATAACATGCTGGCTTATATTCTGCGACGGCTACTGCTGATCATCCCTACCCTGCTCGGCATTCTGATCATCAACTTCGTCATCATTCAGGCCGCACCCGGTGGACCGGTCGAGCAGATGATCGCCAAGATCGAAGGCTTCGATGGCGCTACCAGCCGAATTGCGGGTGGCGGTGCCGAGGTCTCGGTGGCGGGCTCCAACTACCGTGGCGCGCAGGGCCTGGACCCGGCACTGATCAAAGAAATCGAACGCATGTACGGATTCGATAAATCGGCACCGGAACGCCTGTGGATCATGATCAAGAACTACGCCACGCTGGATTTCGGCGACAGCTTCTTTCGCGATGCCAAGGTGATCGACCTGATCGTCGAGAAGATGCCGGTCTCCATCTCTCTGGGGTTATGGAGCACGCTGATCATGTACCTGGTGTCGATCCCGCTTGGGATCGCCAAAGCCACTCGCCACGGCAGCCAGTTCGACGTGTGGACCAGCTCGGCGATCATCGTCGGCTACGCCATCCCGGCGTTTCTGTTCGCGATTCTGCTGATCGTGGTGTTTGCCGGTGGCAGCTACTTCAACTGGTTCCCGCTGCGCGGGCTGACTTCGAACAACTATGACGAACTGAGCACCCTGGGCAAGGTCTTCGACTACTTCTGGCATCTGGTGCTGCCGGTCACCGCGCTGGTGATCGGCAACTTCGCCACCATGACCCTGCTGACCAAGAACAGCTTTCTCGACGAAATCAGCAAGCAATATGTCACCACCGCCAAAGCCAAGGGCCTGAGCAACCACAAGGTGCTCTACGGCCATGTGTTTCGCAACGCGATGCTGCTAGTGATCGCCGGCTTCCCGTCGGCGTTCATCGGTATCTTCTTCACCGGCTCGCTGCTGGTGGAAGTGATCTTTTCGCTGGACGGCCTGGGCCTGATGAGTTTTGAAGCCGCTATCAACCGCGACTACCCGGTGGTGTTCGGCACCCTGTTCATCTTCACCCTGCTGGGGTTGGTGGTGAAGCTGATCGGCGACATCACCTACACCCTGGTAGACCCGCGCATCGACTTCGAAAGCAGGAAGCATTGATATGAAGCTGTCTCCTCTCAATCGCCGTCGCTTCGAACGCTTCAAAGCCAACCGGCGCGGCTGGTGGTCACTGTGGCTGTTCCTCATCCTGTTCGGCCTGAGCCTGGGCGCCGAACTGATCGCCAACGATAAACCGCTCGCCGTGCGCTACGACGGTCACTGGTACTTCCCGGTGCTGGAGCGTTACCCGGAGACCACCTTCGGCGGCGAATTCCCGCTGGAAGCCAATTACAAGAGCCCGTACATCAAGGAATTGCTCGCGGCGAAGGATGGCTGGACCCTGTGGGCGCCCATCCCGTTCAGTTACCAGAGCATCAACTACGACCTGAAAGTCCCCGCCCCTGCGCCACCGTCCCGGGAAAACCTGCTGGGCACCGACGATCAGGGCCGTGATGTGTTGGCACGAGTGATCTACGGCTTCAGGATTTCCGTGCTGTTCGCCCTGACCCTGACCATCCTCAGCTCGATCATCGGCGTCATCGCAGGTGCCCTGCAGGGTTTCTATGGCGGCTGGGTCGACCTGCTGGGCCAGCGTTTTCTGGAGGTGTGGTCGGGCCTGCCCGTGCTGTATCTATTGATCATTCTCGCCAGCTTCGTGCAACCCAACTTCTGGTGGCTGCTGGGCATCATGCTGCTGTTCTCCTGGATGAATCTGGTGGACGTAGTGCGTGCCGAGTTCCTGCGTGGCCGGAATCTGGAATATGTAAGAGCCGCGCGAGCGCTGGGCATGGAGAACGGCGCGATCATGTTCCGCCATATCCTGCCCAACGCCATGGTATCGACCATGACCTTCATGCCGTTCATCCTCACCGGGGCCATCGGCACCTTGACTGCACTGGACTTCCTGGGCTTCGGCCTGCCCGCCGGGTCGCCTTCGCTGGGCGAACTGGTGGCGCAGGGCAAATCCAACCTGCAGGCACCCTGGCTGGGCATCAGCGCGTTCGCTGTGCTGGCCATCATGCTGAGCCTGCTGGTGTTCATCGGCGAATCCGCCCGCGATGCTTTCGACCCAAGGAAATAAGATGAGCAATGACAATCTGATCGAAATCCGCGATCTGGCGGTCGAGTTCGTGACGGGCGACTCACGGCAACGGGTGGTCGAGAACATCAGCTTTGACATCCGTCGGGGTGAAACCCTCGCACTGGTCGGCGAAAGCGGCTCGGGCAAATCAGTTACAGCACACTCGATCCTGCGCCTGCTGCCCTACCCCATTGCCAGTCATCCGAGCGGCACTGTCCGCTACGCCGGTGAAGACCTGCTGAAGGTGGAAGAGAAAAAACTGCGCTCGATCCGTGGCAACCGTATCGCCATGATCTTCCAGGAACCGATGACCTCGCTGAACCCGCTGCACTCGGTCGAAAAACAAATCAACGAGGTACTTGGCCTGCATAAGGGTCTGAGCGGCAAGGACGCCACCAAACGCACGCTGGGGCTTCTTGAGCTGGTAGGCATCCCAGAGCCACACAAACGTCTCAAAGCCTTGCCACATGAGCTGTCAGGCGGCCAGCGCCAGCGTGTGATGATAGCGATGGCACTGGCCAACGAGCCGGAGCTGCTGATTGCCGACGAACCGACCACTGCACTGGATGTCACGGTACAGCTGAAAATTCTTGAATTGCTCAAGCAATTGCAGGCTCGCCTGGGCATGGCGTTGCTGCTTATCAGCCACGATTTGAACGTGGTCAGGCAAATAGCCAACCGAGTATGTGTCATGCAGCGCGGTTGCATCGTCGAACAGGCATCGTGCGAAGAATTGTTCCGTTCGCCGCAACATCCTTACACCAAAGTGTTGCTCAGCGCAGAGCCCAGCGGCGGTCCTTCGACCAACCCGGCCGGCGCCCCGCTGCTTGAAGTCGAGGACCTGAAAGTCTGGTTCCCGATCAAAAAGGGCCTGCTCAAGCGCACGGTCGACCACGTCAAGGCGGTGGACGGCATACGCTTCAGCCTGCCGCAAGGGCAAACACTGGGCATCGTGGGTGAAAGCGGGTCGGGCAAATCGACGCTGGGGCTGGCGATTCTTCGGCTGATCGGCAGCCAGGGCACCATACGTTTCAAGGGCAACGCGCTAGAATCTCTGTCGCAACAGCAGATCCGTCCGCTGCGCAGGCAGATGCAGGTGGTGTTCCAGGACCCGTTTGGCAGTTTGAGCCCGCGTATGTCAGTGGGTGAAATCGTTGGCGAAGGCTTGCGAATCCATGGCATGGGCACGGCCGCCGAGCAACAGACGGCGATCATCGAAGCACTCAGGGAGGTTGGCCTGGATCCGGATACCCGGCACCGCTACCCTCACGAGTTCTCCGGTGGCCAACGGCAGAGGATCGCCATTGCACGTGCGCTGGTATTGAAACCGGCGCTTATCTTGCTGGACGAGCCGACATCAGCCCTCGACCGGACCGTACAGCGTCAGGTCGTCGAGCTGCTTCGCTCGCTGCAAGCCAAGTACAATCTGACGTATTTGTTCATCAGCCATGACCTGGCTGTCGTCAAAGCGCTGAGCCACCAGTTGATGGTGGTCAAGCAAGGCCAAGTGGTCGAACAGGGTGCAGCGCAGGACATCTTCGCCGCACCGCAACATCCTTATACACAGCAGCTGCTGGAAGCCGCCTTTTTGGCACCGGTAGCTGTCGATTAACCTGAAGAGGAACAACACATGGGTTTTCTCGCCGGTAAGCGCGTCCTGATCGTCGGTGTCGCCAGTAAACTGTCCATCGCATCCGGCATTGCTGCCGCCATGCATCGTGAAGGTGCAGAGCTTGCTTTCACCTACCAGAACGACAAGCTCAAGGGCCGTGTCGAAGAGTTCGCCGCAGGCTGGGGCTCAGGTCCTGAGCTGTGCTTCCCTTGCGATGTGGCCAGCGACGAAGAGATCACCAAGGTCTTTGAAGAGCTGAGTAAGAAGTGGGACGGCCTGGACGTGATCGTTCACTCGGTCGGCTTTGCTCCGGGTGACCAGCTCGACGGCGACTTCACCGACGCTACTACTCGCGAAGGTTTCCGCATCGCTCACGACATCAGCGCCTACAGCTTCGTGGCCCTGGCCAAGGCTGGTCGCGAAATGATGAAGGGCCGCAATGGCAGCCTGCTGACCCTGTCGTACCTGGGCGCAGAGCGCACCATGCCCAACTACAACGTCATGGGCATGGCCAAGGCCAGCCTGGAAGCCGGCGTTCGTTACCTGGCCGGCAGCCTCGGCCCGGAAGGTACTCGCGTCAATGCTGTATCGGCCGGCCCGATCCGCACACTGGCGGCTTCGGGTATCAAGAACTTCCGCAAAATGCTGGCTGCCAACGAGGCGCAGACTCCTTTGCGCCGCAACGTGACCATCGACGAAGTCGGCAATGCCGGTGCGTTCCTGTGCTCTGACCTGGCGTCGGGCATCAGTGGTGAGATCATGTACGTCGACGGCGGTTTCAACACCACCGCGATGGGCAGCATGGAAGAGTAAGACGGCAAGCGCCGCTCCTCGCGAGCGGCATTTTTCCGGCAGGCAACTTTCTTGCACTCAAAAAGAAGGCCGCTCAGTGAGCGGCCTTCTTTTTTGTGCGGGTTTCGAGCTTAGAACTTCTCGATCTTCGCCTTGCTTTCCAGCTGTGCACGGTACGCAGCGAAATCCTGCTGACCCGCACGCGACGCGAGGAAGCGACGGTATTGCGCCTTTTCCGCGTCAGTCGGCGCAGCAGCCTGATTCACGCCATTGAGGCGCACAATCACGAAGCTGCCATCGGCTGCAGTAATGCTGGCGAATTCCGGCTTGCCCTTGCCATCAGGCTTGGGCATGCGGAACAGCGTCTGCAGTACTTGAGGATCAACGCCTTCCTGACTGCGAGTGACTGCTTCCATCGATTTCCAGTCACGTCCATCCTGCTTCGCAGCCAGCGGGATCTTGCCATCACGCAGCCCGGCCAGCAGAGCCTCGCCCTTGGCCTTGGCAGCGGCCGTGGCGTGCTCCTTGACCAGTTGAGTGCGAATCGAGCTGGCAACGCTCTCAAGCGGCAACTGCTGAGGTTGCAGATGCTCTTTGGAGCGCACCACCACGACGGTCTCCGGATCCAGCTCCAGCGTGTTGCTGTTGGAGCCTTCTTCCAGCACTTCCGGGCTGAACGCAGCCTGGATAACCGCACGGTTGGCTGTAATACCCTCACCGCCTTCACGACCGAATGGCGCAGTGGTCTGAACCTTCAGGCCCAGGTCCTGTGCCGGTTGAGACAGATCGGACGATTCAAACGCAGAATCTTCCAGCTGCTTGGTCACTTCGACAAATTTCTGCTCGACCAGCTGCGATTTCAAATCCGTGGTCAGTTTGTCTTTCAGACTGGCGAAGGTCGGCACCGATGGAGCCTCGACGCCCAGCAACTTGATCAGGTGCCAGCCGAAGTCGGTACGCACAGGCTGCGATACCTGGTCCTTGTTCAAGGCATACAATGTGTCTTCGAACGCAGGGTCATAGACACCCTTGCCTGCGTAACCAAGATCACCTCCCTTGCTGGACGAACCAGGGTCCTGCGAATATTCCTTGGCCAGCGCCGCAAAATCTTCACCCTTGGCCAGACGCTGTTGAATTTCTTCAATCTTCGCCTTGGCCTGCTCGTCGTTCAGTTTGTCGTTGACCTCGATCAGGATGTGCGCAGCACGACGCTGTTCGGACAGATTGGCGATTTCCTTCTGATAAGCCGCCTGCAAGTCCTCATCCTTGACCTGCACCTTGTCGAAGAAAGACGACTTCTTCAATTCGATGTAATCAAGCACAACCTGCTCAGGGCTCATGAACTCCTTGGCATGCTGGTCGTAGTGAGCCTTGACTTCGTCGTCCGTCACTTTGACCGCCGTGGTATCGGCGGGCAGGATCAGCGACGCGAAATCACGGGTCTGCTTTTCCAGACGGGCAAAAGCGTCAACCTGTGCATCGGTTACGAAAGCACTGCCGGCAACCCCCGCACGCACCTGACCGATGAGCATTTCCTGGCCAAGCATCTGGCGGAACTGCAGACGGCTGTAACCCAGCTGGCGAATGACCTGATCGAAACGGTCAGCACTGAACTTGCCATCGACCTGAAACTCAGGCGTCTGCAAAAGCTGCTGATCCAGTGCCGCGTCGGAAAACGAGAATTTCGCATCCGTTGCACCTTGCAGCAGCAGCTTGCGGTCGATCAGGCCTTTGAGGGCTGATTCACGCAACAGCTTTTCATCCAGCATCGCAGGATCGAAATCCTTGCCCAACTGCTGCGCGAGCTGCTGAGCCAACTGACGCCGCTGCATGTCGACGGCCTGGCTCAACTCATTCTGAGAGATGTCCTCGCCGTTCACTTCAGCCGCGTTCTGCTTATTGCTGGTAGCGGTAAACAACGCCTCGATGCCGGTGAAGGCCATCAAAGCGATGATGATTCCGATAATTGTCTTGGCAATCCAGCCTTGTGAATTGTCCCTGATGTTCTGCAGCATTGCGTCCCCCAAAACGGTTGAACTGACTAACCAACCGCGGAGCGTGGGTAGAAAGCGGATAGAAGAAAGGCGCATCCGAGGATGCGCCTTCTCGTAACTGACGGAGCGGTAGGGCTCGAACCCCTCGGTGTTGCAACCGAATGCACCACCGCTCCGCTACTGGATCAGGACAGACCCGACCCAGCGGGCAAAGGCATCGAGAGGCTTAGTTGACAGCTTCTTTGAGGGCTTTACCAGCTTTGAAACCTGGTTTTTTAGCAGCAGCGATTTCCAGCGTCTTACCAGTCTGAGGGTTGCGACCGATGCGAGCAGGACGATCAGTCACGGAGAACGTACCAAAGCCAACCAAAACAACCGAGTCGCCAGCCTTCAGAGCGCCAGTGACGGATTCGATCACTGCGTCCAGCGCACGGCCAGCAGCAGCTTTCGGGATATCAGCAGATGCAGCGATAGCATCAATCAGTTCCGACTTGTTCACTCTAAGTCCCCTTATCTCTATATTGAGTATGTTTCTAAGTTTTAGGTGTTAAGCAAAACGAGCGCTGGAAGGCTTGCTGGTGCTTGCTTTGAAGAGCCGCTTTATAACAAGGGCTCTAAAAAGCTGTCAAGGAAGCCTACCCAGTCTTAATGCGTGCTAATTCTGTCCTTAGAGTCAGACTCGCGTTTTTCTTCCTTTGCGACCAGATCTGTAGCCACGTCCGGCAACGGCTCCGGCGCGTATTGCAGCGCAATTTGCAGGACTTCGTCAATCCATTTAACGGGCTTGATTTGCAGATCCTGCTTGATATTGTCAGGAATCTCCTTCAAATCACGCACGTTTTCTTCCGGAATGATCACCGTCTTGATTCCGCCGCGATGCGCAGCCAGAAGTTTTTCCTTCAGACCACCAATCGCCAGCACCTGCCCGCGCAAGGTAATCTCGCCCGTCATTGCCACATCGGCACGTACCGGGATCTGTGTAAGCGCTGATACCAGAGCAGTACACATGCCTACGCCAGCGCTTGGTCCATCCTTGGGCGTCGCGCCTTCCGGCATGTGGATATGCGTGTCGTGTTTCTCGTGGAAATCGGCTGGAATGCCCAGACTACGGGCACGACTGCGCACCACGGTCTGCGCGGCTGTAATGGATTCGACCATGACATCACCCAGCGAACCGGTCTTGATCAACTGGCCCTTGCCCGATACAACCGCAGCCTCGATGGTCAGCAATTCACCGCCCACCTGAGTCCACGCCAGGCCTGTGACCTGACCGATCTGATCCTGTTGCTCGGCCAGTCCGTAGCGGAATTTGCGCACACCCAGGAAGTGTTCGAGCATCTCGGCAGTAACCTGCACGGAGAAGCGTTTTTCCATGGCGTGTTCTTTGACCGCCTTGCGGCAAACCTTGGCAATCTGGCGCTCTAGACCGCGTACGCCCGCTTCACGGGTGTAGTAGCGAATGATGTCGCGGATTGCTTCCTCGTCGAACTGGATCTCGCCTTTCTTCAAGCCATTGGCCTGAATCTGCTTGGGCGAGAGGTATTTGACGGCGATGTTGATCTTTTCGTCTTCGGTGTAACCCGGCAGGCGAATGACTTCCATCCGGTCCAGCAAGGCTGGCGGAATATTCATCGAGTTCGACGTGCACAGGAACATTACGTCGGAAAGATCGTAGTCGACTTCGAGGTAGTGATCATTGAAGTTATGGTTCTGCTCGGGGTCCAGGACCTCAAGCAATGCCGACGCCGGATCGCCGCGCATGTCACTGCCCATCTTGTCGATTTCATCAAGCAGGAACAGCGGGTTGCGGACGCCCACCTTTGTCATCTTTTGTATCAATCTTCCTGGCATCGAACCGATGTAAGTCCGGCGATGACCACGAATTTCAGCCTCGTCACGCACGCCACCGAGTGCCATACGCACGAATTTACGATTGGTTGCGTTGGCGATGGACTCGGCCAGGGAAGTTTTACCCACACCCGGTGGACCTACCAGACACAGCACAGGGCCACGAATCTTCTTCACGCGCTTTTGCACGGCGAGGTATTCGAGAATGCGTTCCTTGACCTCATCCAGACCATAATGGTCGGCATCGAGGATCGCTTCAGCGCGCGCAAGGTCCAGGCGCACCTTGCTCTGGGCCTTCCACGGCACCTGAACCAGCCAGTCGATGTAGGAGCGCACCACAGTCGCCTCGGCCGACATCGGCGACATCTGCTTGAGCTTGTTCAGCTCGGCAGTCGCCTTGGTCAGAGCGTCCTTGGGCAGCCCGGCAGCGTCGATGCGCTTTTTCAGCTCTTCAATTTCGTTATGGCCTTCGTCGCCATCGCCCAGTTCTTTCTGAATGGCCTTCATCTGCTCATTCAGGTAGTACTCGCGCTGGCTGCGCTCCATTTGTTTTTTCACACGACCGCGAATGCGCTTTTCAACCTGCAGCAGGTCGATTTCAGCATCCAGCAAGGCCAGCACGTGCTCGACACGGGCCGACAGGTCGATAATCTCGAGAATTTCCTGCTTCTGCTCGATCTTGAGCGCCATGTGCGCTGCCATGGTGTCAACCAGGCGACCGGGCTCATCGATGCTGTTGAGCGACGAGAGGACTTCTGCGGGGACTTTCTTGCCAAGCTGCACATACTGCTCGAACTGAGCCAGCAGGCTGCGCACAAATACTTCGGATTCGCGATCCGGGGCATCGACTTCGTCGATCAACGCGACGTCGGCGCGGTAATGGCCATCGACTTCGATGAAACGCTCTACCGAACCACGCTGCTCACCTTCGACCAGCACCTTGACGGTGCCATCAGGCAGCTTGAGCAACTGCAATACGGTGGCAATAGTGCCGACGTTGTACAACGCCTTTTCATCAGGATCGTCGTCAGCCGGGTTTCTTTGCGCGAGCAGCAGAATCTGCTTGTCGCCCGTCATTGCCGCTTCAAGGGCTTCGATAGACTTCTCGCGCCCCACGAACAGCGGGATAACCATGTGCGGATAAACCACGACATCACGCAATGGCAAGAGAGGCAATTCAATAGTGGTCTTCATGATTTCGCCTCTACGGCGGCCAATTGGCCGGGACAGATGGAATTAGCTTGAAGCCAAGATGGGGGTAGCGTCCAAAAAAAACAAGCTCTAGAGCCACGACCCGCCAAGATCAATTTCTTCATACAAAACGAATGAACGGCTGAAAAATGCAAAAGGGGGCCAAAAAGGCCCCCTTCCGTATTACTTCACACGCCCATACACCTGCGTGTGTTACGCGTCAGGGGCAACCTTGGCAGGCGGCTCACTGTTTTCGTAGATCAGCAGCGGCTTGGACGTACCATCGATAACGCTCTCATCGATCACCACCTTGCTCACGTCACTTTGCGACGGAATTTCGTACATGGTGTCGAGCAGCACGCCTTCGAGGATGGAACGCAAGCCACGGGCACCGGTCTTGCGCTCCAGCGCGCGACGGGCAACCGACTTCAACGCGTCGGTGCGGAACTCGAGGTCCACGCCTTCCATCTCGAACAGCTTGGCATACTGCTTGGTCAGCGCATTCTTCGGCTCGGTGAGGATCTGTATCAAAGCAGCCTCATCCAGCTCGTCCAGCGTTGCAAGCACTGGCAGACGGCCCACGAACTCGGGGATCAGACCGAACTTGACCAGATCGTCAGGCTCGACTTCACGCAGGGACTCGCCAACCTTCTTGCCCTCCTCCTTGCTGCGAACCTCGGCGTTGAAGCCGATGCCGCCACGGGTGGAACGGTTCTGAATGACCTTTTCCAGGCCCGAGAAGGCACCACCGCAGATAAAGAGGATGTTGCGTGTGTCCACTTGCAGGAATTCCTGCTGCGGATGCTTGCGACCACCTTGCGGAGGAACGGAAGCCACGGTGCCCTCGATCAGCTTCAGCAAGGCTTGCTGCACGCCTTCGCCGGAAACGTCACGAGTGATCGAAGGGTTGTCGGATTTGCGCGAAATCTTGTCGATTTCATCGATGTAGACAATGCCCATCTGGGCCTTCTCGACATCGTAATCACATTTCTGCAACAGCTTCTGGATAATGTTTTCAACGTCCTCACCCACATAACCGGCTTCGGTCAGGGTGGTGGCGTCAGCGATGGTGAACGGCACATTGAGCAGACGGGCCAGTGTTTCGGCCAGCAGCGTCTTGCCGGAGCCCGTAGGGCCGATCAGCAGGATGTTGCTCTTGCCCAGTTCAACGTCGTCGTTCTTTTTGTCGCGCTGGTTCAGACGCTTGTAGTGGTTGTACACCGCTACTGCGAGGACCTTTTTGGCACGTTCCTGACCGATTACATACTGGTCAAGGATGCCACTGATTTCTTTAGGCGAAGGCAATTTATGCGCGCTGCTTTCGGCCTGTGCTTCCTGCACCTCCTCGCGGATGATGTCGTTGCACAGGTCGACGCACTCGTCGCAGATAAAGACCGAGGGGCCGGCAATCAATTTGCGCACTTCATGCTGGCTTTTGCCACAGAAGGAGCAATAGAGCAATTTGCCGTTGTCCTCGCCGTTGCGGGTGTCAGTCATTCGATCGATCCAATCCGGTAGGCTTGCAACACAAGATGAAGGCTATTGCGGGCTTTTTCAAGTCCGCAGGCGGTCGGTTGTGCCGACCCCCTACATTTTGAGCCGCTTAGGCAGGCATTTGACGCTTGTTGATCACGGAGTCGATCAGGCCGTATTCAGCCGCACGCTCTGCGCTCATGAAGTTGTCACGCTCGGTGTCGCGCTCGATGGTTTCGAGGCTCTGGCCGGTGTGATGCGCCAGCAGCGAGTTGAGACGATGACGAATGTGCAGGATTTCCTTGGCATGGATGTCGATATCCGACGCCTGACCCTGGAAACCGCCCAGCGGCTGGTGAATCATCATCCGCGAGTTGGGCAGGCAATGACGCTTGCCTTCTGCACCACCGGCCAGCAGGAATGCACCCATGCTGCAAGCCTGACCGATACAGATAGTCGAAACGTCCGGCTTGATGAACTGCATGGTGTCGTAGATCGACATGCCTGCTGTCACCGAACCGCCCGGCGAGTTGATGTAGAGATGGATATCCTTGTCCGGGTTTTCCGCTTCAAGGAAGAGCAGTTGTGCCGCGATAAGGTTGGCCATGTAGTCCTCTACCGGACCAACCATAAAGATGACTCGCTCCTTGAGAAGGCGCGAATAGATGTCATAGGCGCGTTCGCCACGGGCGGACTGCTCGATAACCATCGGGACCAGGCCGCCAGCGGCCTGGATGTCAGAGTTCTGCTGAATATAAGAATTGCGGGACATGTCCTGCATTCACTCCCAAATAGTCGAGTCTTGAATACGCACAAGCCAGCGCGAAGGCTGGCTTGTGGGTGTTTTCGCACGAAAAGAGAAATCAGTCGGCTTTTGGAGCTTCCACCGGCTTGACAGCTTCTTCGTAGGAGACCGATTTGTCGGTCACGCTAGCTTTCTGCAAAACAGTATCTACAACTTGCTCTTCAAGCACAACAGAACGTACCTCGTTCATTTGCTGCTCGTTCTTGTAGTACCAGGCAACAACCTGCTCAGGCTCCTGATAGGCGGATGCCATTTCCTGAATCATTTCACGTACGCGAGCATCATCAGGCTTGAGGTCGAACTGCTTGACGACCTCGGCAACGATCAGACCCAGCTCGACGCGACGCTTGGCCTGCTCTTCGAACAGCTCAGCCGGCAACTGGTCTGGCTTGATGTTGCCGCCGAACTGTTGAACAGCCTGGACGCGCAGACGGTTGACTTCGTTTTCCAGCAGCGCTTTAGGCACTTCGATCGGGTTGGCAGCCAGCAGACCGTCCATGACCTGATTCTTGACCTTGGACTTGATCGCCTGACGCAGCTCGCGCTCCATGTTCTTGCGAACCTCGGTGCGGAAGCCTTCGATACCGGTTTCCTTGATACCGAACTGCTTGAAGAACTCTTCGTTCAGCTCAGGCAGCTTTGGCTCGGAAACGGTATTGACGGTCACGGTGAACTCGGCAGCCTTGCCGGCCAGCTCAAGGTTCTGATAGTCCTCGGGGAAGGTCACGTTCAGAACGCGCTCTTCGCCAGCCTTGGCGCCAACCAGACCGTCTTCGAAACCAGGAATCATGCGACCCGAACCCAGCACCAGCTGGGTAGCCGTGGCAGAACCGCCAGCGAACACTTCGCCGTCGACCTTGCCCACGAAATCGATGTTCAGCTGGTCTTCGTTCTGGGCAGCACGGTCGGCCACTTCAAAACGAACGTTCTGCTTGCGCAGCACTTCCAGCATGTTGTCCAGATCGCTGTCCGCCACGTCGGCAGACAGGCGCTCTACGGCGATGGTGTCGAAACCGGCAACGGTGAATTCCGGGAATACTTCGAAAGTAGCCACGTATTCCAGGTCTTTGCCTTTTTCGAAAGATTTCGGCTCTACAGCAGGAGCACCGGCCGGGTTCAGCTTCTGCTCAACCACAGCCTCGTAGAAAGTAGCCTGAATCAGATCGCCCAGTGCTTCCTGACGTGCGCCGTCTTCATAACGCTGACGGATCACGCTCATAGGCACCTTGCCTGGGCGGAAGCCCGGGATCTTGGCTTTACGTGCGGTCTGCTGCAGACGCTTGTTGACTTCAGTCTCGATGCGTTCGGCAGGCACGCCAATGGTCATGCGGCGCTCAAGAGCGGAAGTATTTTCAACAGAAACTTGCATGGATATTCCTCGTTGCACAGACGTTAGCCGGCCGTTTCCGACCCCAGAATCAAGGGCATGCATTCTAGTGGGTCAAACTCAAGAAGTCACCCTACTGAAAAAGGGCGGGTTAACAAGAAGGAATCGGACTACAGCCGGAGGAGAAAGGAAAACACCTCGCATCACTCGCGACGTGTCTGGCACGGCCCCTATATAAGGAAACCTCTGCGCCGGACGATGACCGAATCCATCTACATAGCACGCCCCACTCGACCGGCGGCAGTATGGCCGCCGGACCCGCGAGGCGATGGAACGAATACGCCAAAACAAAAAAAGCCGCACTAGGCGGCTTTCTTTTTGTAGCTTTTGCAACCGAAGCGTTAGCACTCGACTACAGTTATCCTGGTGCGGACGGAGAGACTCGAACTCTCACACCTTGCGGCGCTGGAACCTAAATCCAGTGTGTCTACCAATTCCACCACATCCGCATTTCAGACTTTTAAAGCAAAGGCGCCAGACTATGAATCTGGCGCCCTTCTTAATATGGGGTGGACGATGGGGTTCGAACCCACGACCGCAGGAGTCACAATCCTGTGCTCTACCAACTGAGCTACGCCCACCATATTGCGCGTGACGATACAACTTACTTGCTGTGCCAAAGCTGCCTTGAATGGCGCACCCGGCAGGACTCGAACCTGCGACCATCCGCTTAGAAGGCGGATGCTCTATCCAGCTGAGCTACGGGCACTTATATAATTTGTATTCTTGCGAGAACAAACTAAAAGGCTTTCAATCACACCGAGCTGATTTGCAACTCTGCCTGACCTAATCAACCAGTGCTAGCTTAACCAGTGCTGGGCTCTGCCCGGCAAGTGCGACGAATCTTATAGACGGCCCCTGGGGTCGTCAACCTTTTTTTGAAAAAAATTCAGCTAGATAAAGGAGTTAGCGGAATATCCACAGCATGCGCCTTTGCCCTCGCGCCATGTCATGCGAGAATGCGCGCTCATTTTATTTCCTCTCGATGGTTAATCACGCGTCATGACTGCAAAACTAATCGACGGCAAGGCGATCGCCGCCAGCCTGCGCCAGCAGATCGCCAAACGTGTCGCCGAACGTAGCCAGCAAGGTCTGCGCACGCCGGGCCTTGCGGTGATTCTGGTCGGCAGCGACCCTGCCTCTCAGGTCTATGTCTCTCACAAGCGCAAGGACTGCGAGGAAGTCGGCTTTATCTCCCAGGCCTACGACTTGCCCGCTGAGACCACTCAGACCGCACTGACCGATCTGATCGACCGCCTCAACGAGGATGCCGCTGTCGACGGCATCCTGCTGCAACTGCCCTTGCCTGCGCACCTCGATGCTTCGCTGCTGCTGGAGCGCATTCGCCCGGACAAGGACGTGGACGGTTTCCATCCTTATAACGTTGGGCGTCTGGCCCAGCGCATTCCCCTGCTGCGACCGTGCACACCCAAAGGGATCATTACCCTGCTGGAAAGCACCGGAGTCGATCTGTACGGTCTGGATGCTGTGGTGGTTGGCGCGTCGAACATTGTCGGCCGCCCCATGGCCATGGAATTGCTGCTGGCGGGCTGCACGGTCACCGTGACCCACCGTTTCACCAAGGATCTGGCAGGCCATGTAGGTCGTGCCGATCTGGTGGTGGTTGCCGCCGGCAAGCCAGGCCTTGTCAAAGGCGAATGGATCAAGCCAGGTGCCATCGTCATCGATGTCGGCATCAATCGCCAGGAAGACGGCAAGCTGGTAGGCGACGTGGTTTACGAGACCGCCCTGCCCCGCGCCGGCTGGATCACTCCGGTTCCGGGCGGCGTTGGCCCCATGACCCGCGCCTGCCTGCTGGAAAACACGCTGTACGCCGCAGAAACCCTGCACGGCTGATCAGCCTGCAGCAATAAAAAACGGCACCTTCAAGGTGCCGTTTTTTTTACCTCGACAAAACCTTACTTCTTGCCAGCCTCCCAGCTTTTCAGCAGGTCAGCGTAGGCGATGGTTTCACCCTTGGGTTTCTCGTTGGCCAGTTTGCGCTGTGGCGCGAGGAACTTGCCGTTGCTCTCTTCGGCCTTCTTGTACCAGGCTTCCGCAGTGGTTTCCGGATTCATCTTCGGCGCACACTTGCTGGCTTCCTGAACCTTGGAACGTTCGATGCGCGTCATGATGGCATCCTGGTCCTTGGCCAGACCGTTGAGGGCATCCTGCGCAGTCTTCTCGCCAGTGACCGCCTCGGCCACATGGCTCCACCACAGTTGTGCCAGCTTCGGATAGTCAGGCACGTTGGTGCCGGTAGGCGACCATTGAACGCGGGCCGGGCTGCGATAGAACTCCACCAGACCTCCCAGCTTGGGTGCCAGAGCGGTCATCTCCTTGGAATTGATGTCCGACTCGCGAATCGGCGTCAGACCGACAATGGTTTTCTTCAGCGAAACACTTTTCGAGGTCACGAACTGCGCATACAGCCAGGCCGCCAGGCGCTTCTTCTCGTCGGAAGACTTCAAGAAGGTCCATGAGCCCACGTCCTGGTAACCGAGCTTCATGCCTTCTTTCCAGTACGGCCCTTTGGGTGACGGGGCCATGCGCCATTTCGGCGTGCCATCGGCGTTCATGACCGACAGGCCCGGCTTGGTCATGTCGGCAGTAAAGGCGGTGTACCAGAAGATCTGTTGCGCGACGTTACCCTGCGACGGAACCGGACCGGACTCCGAAAAGGTCATACCCGCAGCTTCAGGCGGTGCGTAGGCTTTCAGCCAGTCGATGTATTTCTGAGTCGCGAACACCGCTGCCGGCCCGTTGGTGTCGCCACCGCGGGTAATGCTGGAGCCGACCGGGTGGCAATCCTCGACGCGGATGCCCCACTCGTCCACAGGCAGACCGTTAGGCAAGCCCTTGTCGCCGCTGCCAGCCATGGAGAACCAGGCATCGGTGAAGCGCCAGCCCAGCGACGGGTCCTTCTTGCCGTAATCCATGTGCCCGAAGACTTTCTTGCCGTCGATCTCCTTGACGTCTTCGCTGAAGAATTTGGCAATGTCTTCGTAGGCAGACCAGTTGACCGGGACGCCCAGCTCATAGCCGTACTTGTCCTTGAACTTCTTTTTCAGGTCGGGACGTTCGAACCAGTCGGCACGGAACCAGTACAGGTTGGCGAATTGCTGATCAGGCAGCTGGTAAAGCTTGCCGTCCGGCGCGGTGGTGAACGAGGTGCCGATGAAGTCTTTCAGGTCCAGAGTCGGCGAGGTGACCTTGCTGCCTTCCGGACTGGCCATCAGGTCGGTCAGCGACAGTGCCTTGCCGTAGCGGAAGTGTGTCCCGATCAGGTCCGAGTCGTTGACCCAGCCGTCGTAAATACTTTTGTCCGACTGCATGGCGGTTTGCAGTTTTTCGATCACATCACCCTCTTGCAGCAGGTCATGGGTGACTTTGATACCAGTGATTTCAGTGAAGGCCTTGGCCAGGGTTTTCGATTCGTACTCGTGGGTGGTCAGGGTTTCCGACACCACCTTGATGTCCATGCCACGGAACGGCTCGGCGGCCTTGATGAACCACTCCAGCTCTTTCAACTGTTCTGCATCGGAAAGCGTACTCGGCTTGAATTCACTGGCCGCCCACTTCTTCGCCGCATCTTCGTACTGATCTGCCCACGCCGAAACACTCAACCCGCTGAGCATCATCATGGTCGCCAGCGTCACGCTATGTTGCAGCTTGTTTTTCTTATTGAACATAGTCATCTCCAATGTTGCTTTTATGTAGTCCCGCTTTTCGAATATCGCCGACCGGATCACCCCGGCAATCGCGCCCGGCCGCCCTCTAACCCCAACGCATCACCACCAACAGCCACACCAGGGAGGCCCCTGAAGCGATCCAGACACTCCAGTCGGTCGCGCCTATCACCAGCAAATGCAGGTAAGCGCTACCCAGAAGCCCAATGAACAAACGGTCGCCACGCGTGGTGGCAATCGGCAGAAAACCACGGCGCTCGATACTTGCCGAGCGCAACTCCCATACGGTCATCCCCGCCAGAAGCAATGCGATGCTGATGAAAAAGGCCGCAGTGGGCAGTGTCCAGGACATCCACTCCATTTTTTCGACTCCTCAGACACGACCAAGAGCAAAGCCCTTGACCACATGGTTGCGAACGAACCAGATCACCAGCATACCCGGCAGGATAGTCAACACCCCCGCCGCCGCCAGCACTCCCCAATCGATACCCGACGCCGAGACCGTGCGAGTCATTACCGCAGCAATCGGTTTGGCATTGACCGATGTCAGGGTGCGCGCCAGCAGGAGCTCGACCCAGGAGAACATGAAGCAGAAAAACGCGGTAACACCGATACCCGAGCCAATCAGCGGAATGAAAATCTTCACGAAAAACTTCGGAAAGCTATAACCGTCGATGTAGGCCGTTTCATCGATTTCCTTGGGAACGCCGGACATGAAGCCCTCCAGAATCCATACCGCCAGCGGAACGTTGAACAAGCAATGCGCCAGTGCAACGGCGATGTGCGTGTCAAACAGGCCAATGGACGAGTAGAGCTGGAAAAACGGCAGCAGGAACACGGCCGGTGGTGCCATGCGATTGGTCAGCAGCCAGAAGAACAGGTGCTTGTCGCCGAGAAAACGATAGCGAGAGAACGCGTAGGCTGCCGGAAGCGCAACGCTCAGCGATATCACGGTATTGAGGCACACGTAGTACAGCGAGTTCAGATAACCGCTGTACCAGCTTTCGTCGGTGAAAATCACCTTGTAGTTGGCCAGGGTAAAGTCCTGCGGCCACAGGGTCAGGCCACCGAGGATCTCGGTATTGGTCTTGAACGACATGTTGATCAGCCAGTAGATCGGCACCAGCAGAAACAACAGGTAAATCCACAGCGGTATGATTTTGCGCAGACTCATGACCAGCCCCTCAATTCTTTTCGCTGTGAGTCATGGCGGTGTAGAACACCCATGACACCAACAGAATGATCAGGAAATACACCAGCGAGAACGCCGCCGCAGGCCCCAGGTCGAACTGCCCGAGCGCCATGGTGGTCAGGGTCTGACTGAGGAAAGTAGTGGAGTTGCCAGGACCGCCACCGGTGAGCACGAACGGCTCGGTGTAGATCATGAAGCTGTCCATGAAGCGCAGCATCACCGCGATCAATAGCACGCTTTTCATCTTCGGCAGCTGGATATGCCGGAAGATGGCCCAGCCGGAGGCACGATCAATCCGCGCCGCCTGATAGTAGACATCCGGGATGGCTCGCAGCCCTGAATAGCACAGCAAAGCCACCAGCGAAGTCCAGTGCCAGACGTCGATGACCAGCACTGTCACCCAGGCATCCGAAGCATTGGCGGCGTAGTTGTAGTTGATGCCAAGCACGTTGTTCAACGTGTAACCCAGCAAGCCGATATCGCCACGGCCGAAGATCTGCCAAATGGTACCGACCACGTTCCACGGAATCAGCAACGGAATGGTCATCACAATCAGGCACAGCGAAGACCAGCGGCCTTTGGTGGGCATGGTCAGGGCAATCGCGATACCCAGCGGGATCTCGATCAGCAGCACGCAACCCGAGTAAATGAACTGGCGCAGCAGCGAATCGTGCAGGCGCGGGTCCTGCAAGACCTGCCGGAACCAGTCAGTACCAACAAAATAGCGGCTGGACTGGTCGAAGATGTCCTGCACCGAGTAGTTGACCACAGTCATCATCGGGATAATCGCGCTGAATGCCACCAGCAAAAACACCGGCATCACCAGCCACCAGGCTTTGTTGTTTTGCACTTTACGCATGGGACACCTCACTGGCCGGGCCGGCTTCAAGCAGGTAATCGTCGGCATAGAGCATCAGCCATTGCCCTGGAAAGCTGATCCAGGCCTGACCGTGCGGCACCGGTTTGTCTTCCTGCAAACGAACCTTGAGCAGTTGCCCGGCCAGTTTCAGGGTAATGATCTTGTAGGTGCCAAGGTCTTCCACATAGGTCACGTCAGCGCACATCGCATCGTCGTAAGGCCCGTCCCAGACATGCACGAACTCTGGACGAATGCCCACTTTCAGGCTTTTCCACGGTGTACTGGCAAGCTTTTGCTGCAACGACTCAGGCAGCGGCAGATGAATGTCGGCAAAACCGACACCGCCCGGTTGAGGCGTAACGTCAATCAGGTTCATGCCAGGGCTGCCGATGAAATAGCCGACAAAGGTGTGCGAAGGCTTTTCAAACAGCTCCCGCGGCGTGCCGAACTGCACAATCTGTCCGCCATACATCACGGCGATCTTGTCGGCGAAAGTCGACGCCTCCAGTTGATCGTGGGTGACGTAAACCATGGTGATATTGAACTGCTCGTGGATCTGCTTGAGCTTGCGCCGCAGCTTCCACTTCAGGTGCGGGTCAATCACGGTCAGCGGTTCGTCGAAGAGGATCGCCGACACGTCATCGCGCACCAGCCCGCGACCCATGGAGACTTTCTGCTTTTCGTCCGCGCTGAGGTTGCGCGCTTTCTTTTTCAGCAGCGGCTGCAGGTCCAGGACATCGGCAATTTCATTGACCTTGATGAGAATCCGCGCCTCGTCCAGGCCCTGATTGCGCAACGGAAAGGCCAGGTTATCGAACACGGTCATGGTGTCGTAGATCACTGGAAACTGGAAAACCTGAGCGATGTTGCGACGCTCCGGGGGCAGTTCGTTGACCACTTTCGAGTCGAACAGCACTTGCCCTTGAGAGGGACTGAGCAGCCCTGAAATAATATTGAGCAACGTTGACTTGCCGCAGCCGGACGGCCCGAGCAGCGCGTAAGCCCCGCCCTGCTCCCAGATGTGGCTCATCTCGCGAATTGCATAATCGTCAGGACCAGGCTTTGCGCTGTAACTGTGCGCCAGGTTCTGCAAGCGGATCTCGGCCATCAGGCAACCCTCGCCATGCGCAGGCCCGGCGCCTGAATCAGGCCGCCCTGCTGATCGAATACAAATAATTTGTGAGTCGGGATGTACACCCGAATCGATGCGTCAACGTCGTAGGCATGCACGCCCGGCAGGTGCAAAACCAGTGAAAACAGCTCGTTGCGCACATGCAGAAAGGTTTCCGAGCCGCTGATTTCTGCCAGCTCGACGGTGACCGCCAGCTCCAGATCATCATCGTTGGAAGGCACAAGGCTCAAATGGCTGGGGCGCACACCAAAGCGGTACTCACCATCCCCGACGGCCCGCAGGTCGACGTTGAGCGGGAAATGCACAAAGTTGGCGAAGCTGACCTCATTACCGTCTATTCGACCCGGCATCAGGTTGATCGGCGGTTCAGAGAACAACTCGGCCGCCAATACCGTGCTCGGCCGGTGATAGACCTCGGGAGTCTTGCCGCTCTGCACCACCCGCCCTTCATGCAGAATGGTGGTGGTGCCACCCAGCGCCAGCGCTTCATTGGGCTCGGTAGTGGCATAGATTGCGATGGTATGGCGGGCTGCAAACAGCTCGCGCATTTCCTGACGCAGCTCTTCACGCAGCTTGTAATCGAGGTTGACCAGCGGTTCATCGAAGAGGATCAGTTCGGCGTCCTTGACCAGCGCTCTGGCCATAGCGGTGCGCTGCTGCTGCCCACCGGACAGTTCGAGGGGATGGCGTTGCAGGAATTTTTCGATGCGCAACATCTTCGCGGTTTCCTGCACCCGGCTGTGGATCACATCTTTGGACAGACCGGCCTGACGCAGCGGCGAGGCAATGTTTTCAAACACCGTCATGCTTGGGTAATTGATGAACTGCTGATAAACCATCGAGACGTTGCGCAGACGAACCGGTCGATTTGTAACATCGACCCCGTTCATCAGCACCCGCCCGCTGTCCGGCTTGTCCAGCCCGGCCATCAGGCGCATCAGGCTGGTTTTGCCGGACAGGGTTCGCCCCAGCAGAACGTTGAAAGATCCTGGCTCAAAGCTCAGGGAAGCGTCGTCGATCCAGACCTGACCATCGACCGCGCGACTGACGTGCTCCAGCGTGAGAGACATGGCGTGCCCTTTGTTGTTTTTTTCTTAAGGGTGAATGCGTGACTGTTTGCAGATAGCGACATTCGTGCCAGTTCGGCCAGATTGCTTGCGAGCCGCGAAACAGAGCCTTCCCCCGTATTCAGGGGGCGAAAGCCCTTTCACAGCTGAACAATAATGAACAGTAAACACTGAACACTTGAACAAAATGAACATTGACTTTGAACAAAACTGAACGACACTGGACGGACGTTGCGGGCAAGGATGGTCACGCCGACGGGACCTAAAAACAAAAACAACACGTCATATTCGCAGGCATCCTCATGTCTCAATCCAGCGCTTCGCTCGTTCACGACATCATCATTCAGGATTCATGGAGGCGCTGCCGGGATTTCGGTCTCAGCCATCAGACGCGTCCTTCATTCGGCCAACTGCCGGGCGCTGAGGTTTCCAGGCTGCTGGAGCGCCATCACGGGCTGGTGCAGACCACCCATCAGGAAGTCCTGCCGGTTTACGAAAACATTCTGAGCAACTCCAATTGCCTGATTCTGCTGGCCGACCCTCAAGGCCAGTTGCTCAAATCCTGGGGCGCGCAACGCTTCGTCGAGTCTTCCCAGGCACAAGGCTTCATGGCTGGTGCCAGCTGGAGCGAACGGGGCACCGGCACCAATGCCATCGGCACAGCACTGGCCTGTGAGCAGGCCATTCACATTGAACCGGACGAGCATTTCCTCAAGGCCAATCGCTTCATGACCGGTTCGGCTTCACCGATCTTCGATGCTGATCGACGCATCATTGCCGTGCTGGATGTGTCCAGTGACAGTTTCCTGCCCCCCTCGCATACGCTGGGTATGGTCAAAATGATGAGCCAGTCGGTGGAAAACCGACTGATCCTCGATCAGTTCCGCGACTCGCACTATCAGTTGATTTTCAATACGGGCCTGAACAATCTCGACAGCCAATGGGCAGGCCTGCTGATTTTTGATGAAAGCGGCCAGATCCTTTGCGCCAATCGACGCGCTGACAATTTATTGGGGACGCCGCCGTCCGGTGCCAGTATCGAAACGCTGTTCAAGTGCCCTATCCTGCAACTGCTCAG
The DNA here is from genome assembly GCF_020917325.1 of Pseudomonas savastanoi. Taxonomy (NCBI): domain Bacteria; kingdom Pseudomonadati; phylum Pseudomonadota; class Gammaproteobacteria; order Pseudomonadales; family Pseudomonadaceae; genus Pseudomonas; species Pseudomonas savastanoi. The sequence continues at coordinate 1,764,616 of NZ_CP076652.1, read as the reverse complement.
CGAGACAGAAGCGCGGCCGTTTGCACTGCACGCGTTTGGCAACAATCGCTTTCAATGTCTGCTCAAGCGTCCGACCCGCAAGCCGCTGAAGCTGCACAGCGTCCAGCCGGTTCAGGCACCTGTCGCGCCGCGGAGCCTGGACCTGGATGCGATCAGCCTGGGTGACGCAAAAATCGAGAAAGCCGTGAGTCAGGCGCAGCGGCTGCTGGAAAAAGACATTCCGCTGCTGATCCACGGGGAAACCGGGGTCGGTAAGGAAGTGTTTGTCAAAGCGCTGCATCAAGCCAGTAGCCGCGCCACTCAGCCGCTGATCGCTGTCAACTGCGCGGCGATCCCGGCCGAACTGGTCGAGGCCGAGCTATTTGGCTATGAAAGGGGGGCGTTCACCGGTGCCAGTCAAAAAGGCAGCATTGGCCTGATTCGCAAAGCCGACAAAGGCACGCTGTTTCTGGATGAAGTCGGTGACATGCCCCTGCCGGTACAGGCGCGGTTGCTGCGTGTGCTGCAAGAACGCTGCGTTCAGCCGTTGGGCAGCAGTGAATTATATCCGGTAGACATACGCCTGATTTCAGCCACCAATCGCAGCCTGCGCGATCAGGTTCAGACGGGGCGATTTCGCCAGGACCTTTATTACCGGATCAGCGGCTTGAGCATCGAACTCCCGGCACTGCGCGAGCGCACCGACAAACATGCACTCATCCAGCGTATCTGGGAGCGACATCGCGACGCTCATCAACGGGCGGGTTTTTCCAGAGAAGTGCTCGAACTATTCGAACATCACCCGTGGCCGGGCAACATTCGTCAGCTCAACAGCGTGATTCAGGTGGCGCTGGCTTTGGCAGATGAACAGCCGATCAGTACCGAGCACTTGCCGGAGGATTTTCTGCTGGATATGGGCATGGATGAGGACTGCCGAGAGCTGGTGAAGGCTCAGGAATCCACCGTGCGGCTTCACACGACAGAAGACCTGAGCCAACTGTTTCAAGCGGCTGGCGGAAATATTTCACAGCTGGCAAAACGCCTGGGCGTAAGCCGCAACACGCTGTACAAGCGGTTGCGGGAACAGCGGATTGTCTAGTTTTTGGCTTTCGGCAGACCGTACATCGAGGATCGGACGCGGAGCGTCCAGAACAGCATGCCCACGCGGAGCATGGGCACGATAGTCTTCCGGGTCATTATCGTTCACATGCTCCGCGTCACTAGCCGCCTTGCTTGATCAGTCCGCAAGGCGCCAGGTCGTGCCGCCCTTGCCGTCTTCCAGCAGTACGCCCATGGCGGTGATCTGGTCGCGAATCCGATCGGATTCGGCCCAGTCCTTCGCCGCGCGTGCAGCCAGACGTGCCTGAATCAGCGCTTCCACTTGCGCTGCATCGACCCGCCCTTCCGCGCCAGCGCGCAAAAAGTCGTCGGCTTCCAGTTGCAGGACACCCAGCACGCTGGCCAGTTGCTTCAAGCGCGCCGCCAGACCCGCCGCTGCGGCGACATCAGATTCACGCAGACGATTGATCTCACGGACCATCTCGAACAGTACAGCACACGCTTCCGGCGTACCGAAGTCGTCGTTCATGGCGGTGCTGAAACGCTCGACGAACGCTTCCCCACCCGCAGGCTCGGCGAGCGGCAGGCCCTTGAGCGCGTGATAGAAACGCTCCAGTGCCGCCTTCGACTCACGCAGGCTGTCTTCGGAATAGTTGATCGCGCTGCGGTAGTGGCTCGACACCAGCAGGTAACGCACCACTTCCGGATGGTATTTCTCCAGCACGTCACGAATGGTGAAGAAGTTGTTCAAGGACTTGGACATCTTCTCGCCATTGATGCGGATCATGCCGCAGTGCAACCAGGCGTTGGCGTAGGTCTTGCCAGTGGCCGCCTCGCTCTGGGCGATTTCGTTTTCATGGTGCGGAAACTCCAGATCGCTGCCGCCACCATGAATATCGAAGGTGTCACCCAGGCAGCAGGTCGACATGACCGAGCATTCGATGTGCCAGCCCGGACGCCCTGCGCCCCACGGCGACTCCCAGCTCGGCTCGCCGGGCTTGACGCCTTTCCAGAGCACGAAGTCCAGCGGGTCTTCCTTGGACTCGTCCACTTCGATCCGCGCACCAATGCGCAGGTCTTCGATCTTCTTGCGCGACAGCTTGCCGTAGCCCTGAAACTTGCCGACACGGTAATACACGTCGCCGTTACCCGGCGCGTAGGCATAGCCCTTGTCGATCAGGGTCTGGATCATGGCGTGCATGCCAGCGATGTGATCGGTGGCACGCGGCTCCATGTCCGGCTTGAGGATGTTGAGGCGCGCCTCGTCCTCGTGCATGGCGTCGATCATGCGCGCAGTCAGCGCGTCGAAAGCCTCACCGTTGTCACGTGCACGATTGATGATCTTGTCGTCAATGTCGGTGATGTTGCGCACATAAGTCAGCTCGTAACCGCTGAAGCGCAACCAGCGCGTCACCAGATCGAACGCCACCATGCTGCGGCCATGGCCCAGGTGGCAGTAGTCGTACACGGTCATCCCGCAGACGTACATGCGCACCTTGTTGCCATCCAGCGGCTTGAAAACTTCTTTGCTCTTGGTGAGCGTGTTGTAAATAGAAAGCACTATCTGCCCCTCGGACATCTCAGGTCCAGGAATCCCGCAACGTGACCGTGCGGTTGAAGACTGGTTGACCGGGTTTCGAGTCCTTGATGTCCGCGCAGAAATAACCTTCGCGTTCGAACTGGAAACGGTCTTCCGGTTGCGCGTGTCCCAATGATGGTTCAGCACGACAACCGGTCAGCACTTGCAGGGAATCGGGGTTGATATTGTCCAGAAAGCTCGCGCCGTCTTCGGCTTTTTCCGGGTTGGCGGAGCGGAACAGGCGGTCATACAGACGCACTTCGCATTCAACGCTCTCGGCCGCTGGCACCCAGTGCACAACGCCCTTGACCTTGCGGCCTTCAGGGTTCTTGCCCAGGGTGTCCGGATCGTAGGAGCAACGCAGTTCGACGATGTTGCCCTCTGCGTCCTTGATCGCTTCGTCGGCGCGAATCACATAGCTGCCACGCAAACGTACTTCACCATTGGGTTCAAGACGTTTGTAGCCTTTTGGCGGCTCTTCCATGTAATCGTCGCGATCGATGTAAATCTCCCGCGAAAACGGCAGCTCGCGCATGCCCAGGTCTTCTTTCGGATGGCGCGGCAGTTCCAGCTTCTCGACCTGACCTTCCGGGTAGTTGGTGATGACCACTTTCAGGGGGCGCAGCACACACATGGCGCGCGGCGCGCTGTGGTCCAGGTCGTCGCGAATGCTGAATTCGAGCATACCGAAATCGACCACCCCGTCAGAGCGGTTGGTGCCGACCATTTCGCAGAAATTGCGAATCGATTTCGGCGTGTAGCCACGACGACGAAAACCGGACAGCGTCGACATGCGCGGGTCATCCCAGCCACTGACGTGTTTCTCGTCAACCAGTTGCTTGAGCTTGCGCTTGCTGGTGATGGTGTAGTTCAGGTTCAGGCGCGAGAACTCATACTGACGCGGTTTGCACGGCACCGGCAGGTTGTCGAGGAACCAGTCGTACAGCGGACGATGGCTTTCGAACTCCAGGGTGCAGATCGAGTGGGTGATGCCTTCAAGGGCATCCGACTGACCGTGGGTGAAGTCATAGATCGGGTAGATGCACCACTTGTCGCCGGTCTGATGGTGATGCGCATGACGAATGCGGTAGATGATCGGGTCACGCAGGTTCATGTTCGGCGAGGCCATGTCGATTTTGGCACGCAGTACACGAGCGCCATCTTCGAATTCACCAGCCTTCATACGCGCGAACAGGTCGAGGTTGTCCTCGACGCTGCGCTCACGGAACGGACTGTTCTTGCCCGGCTCGGTCAGGGTGCCGCGGTATTCGCGCGCCTGCTCGGGGGTCAGATCGTCAACGTAAGCCTTGCCTTCCTTGATCAGCTCGACCGCCCAGTCGTGCAACTGGTCGAAATACTGCGAGGCGTAGCGCACTTCGCCCGCCCACTCGAAGCCCAGCCACTTGACGTCGCTCATGATGGCGTCGATGTATTCCTGGTCTTCCTTGGCCGGGTTGGTGTCATCGAAACGCAGGTGCGTATCGCCACCGAACTCCTTGGCCAGACCGAAGTTCACGCAGATCGACTTGGCGTGACCGATGTGCAGGTAACCGTTGGGCTCTGGCGGAAAGCGCGTGATGATTTTACTGTGCTTGCCCGAGTCCAGGTCTGCCTGCACGATTGGACGCAGGAAATTGGTCGGTACGGCTGGGCCTGCCTTGGAATGGGCAGCGGGTTCTGGAGTGGGCTTGCTCATAGGATCCTTGGACATACGTGCGCGGCCAGGGTAGGCCGACTAAATCAAAGCGCTTATCATAGCCGAAGCTGTCAAGTCCCTGACAACAGAGTGCACATTTGAGGGCATAAAAGCTGCAAAAGCGCTGAAAAATGTAACCTCGTCCGTAAACTGCGCGTCAGGGTCATAATGTGCCCATTCATGCATGACTATAGAGCGACTTTCCACATGTCCAAAGTAAAGCTGACCACCAACCACGGCGACATCGTTCTGCAACTGAACGCAGAAAAGGCGCCACTGACTGTAGCCAACTTCATCGAATACGTTAACGCTGGCCACTACGAAAACACGGTTTTCCACCGTGTAATCGGTAACTTCATGGTTCAGGGTGGCGGTTTCGAGCCTGGCATGAAAGAAAAGAAAGACAAGCGCCCAAGCATCCAGAACGAAGCCGACAACGGTCTGCCGAACAAGAAGTACAGCGTCGCCATGGCCCGCACCATGGAGCCGCATTCGGCCTCTGCGCAGTTCTTCATCAACGTGGCTGACAACGCCTTCCTGAACCACAGCGCCAAGACCGTTCAGGGCTGGGGTTACGCTGTATTCGGTGAAGTGATCGAAGGCACTGATGTCGTCGACAAGATCAAGGGCGTTGCGACTACCAGCAAAGCCGGTCATCAGGACGTGCCTGCAGAAGACGTGATCATCGAGAAAGCAGAGATCGTTGAGTGATACTGCTGATCTCCGATCTACACCTTGAACAGGAGCGCCCGGACATTACCCGGGCGTTTCTGGATCTGCTCGCGGGCCGCGCCCGCGAAGCCGAGGCGCTGTATATCCTCGGGGATTTCTTTGAAGTCTGGATCGGTGACGACGCCATGTCACCGTTTCAGCTTTCAATCTGCAAGGCCCTGCGCGCATTGAGTGACAGCGGCACACGAATTTTTCTGATGCACGGCAACCGCGACTTCATGATCGGCAAGGGTTTCTGCAAGGCAGCGGGTTGCACCCTGTTGAGCGATCCGAGCGTCGTGCAGTTGAACGGTGAGCGCGTGCTGTTGATGCATGGCGATAGCCTGTGCACCCGCGATGAAGGTTATATCCGGATGCGCCGTTATCTGCGCCATCCGCTGACGCTTTTCATTCTGCGCCATTTGCCGCTGGGCACCCGGCACAAGCTGGCGCGCAAGTTACGCAATGAAAGCCGTGCGCAAACCCGTATGAAGGCCAATGATATTGTCGATGTGACGCCAGACGAGGTGCCGCGGATCATGCAGCAGTTCGACGTGCGTACTCTGGTCCACGGCCACACTCATCGCCCCGCGATTCATAAGTTGCAGATTGGCGATCAGGCAGCCAGACGCATTGTGCTGGGCGACTGGGATCGTCAGGGCTGGGTGTTGCAGGTGGATGAGCAGGGTTTCAGTCTGAGCTCATTCGACTTTGTGCCCGAGACGACTGCGCTGTTGAATTGATGGCGCGGGAACGCGGCTGAGAGCACAGCGGTTCTGCGATGTCAGGTGGATTGGGGTTCGACTCAGGTCACCTTTTTCGCCCCTCGGAGAGTTACTTTGAGGGGCCATAGTAACCAAAGCCCCTCGCCCCTGTTTCCGGCCCGACTTCGTCGGATTCCTTCGCCCTGTCACTAAGGTCGCACTCTGCGTCGCCAGTGCCATCGCGGATGAAAAGCACTGCGTTAGCAGCTGCTACTTATATGGCATACCGATCTTGAAGCTCAGGCAATCGACCGCATCACCGGCTCATCGCCTGTAACAGGCACATCATGCAACGATATTTTCGAGGTTTCCGGCAAGGACAGGCCGCCAGCCATCGCCAATACGGCTACGGCGATGAGGTAGAACGCTGGCGACAGGTTGCTGCCCGTGACACCGATGAGCCAGGTCGCCACCAGCGGCGCGGTGCCGCCGAACAGGGTGTAGGCCATGTTGTAGGTGATTGCCGAGGCGGTATAGCGGGTGCGGGTCGGGAAGGTTTCCGATAACAGCGCTGCCGTCACTACACCGCACAGCACTGCGCCCACAGCAAGCAGCATGACCCCGACGATCGAGGCAATGAACGAGCCGGAGCTGGCCATCAGGAATGACGGAAACACCACGACCATCAGCAGAGTACAGGCGGTTGCCATAGTGACCCGACGGCCAACCCGATCCGAATAGGCACCGGCCAGCGGACAGAGAGCAGCCGCAAAGGCCAGTGCGATCAACGACACCAGCAACGCCGTCGCCCTCCTCAACCCGCCCGCCACTTGCAGGTAGGTCGCAAAGTAAGTGGTGAACATATAGAACGACAGCGCCGTTAACGACACGAACGCTCCAAGACAACACATGGCTACTGCATGATGGCGCAAGGTGTCCTTGAGTGGCGAGTGAGCCACGGCGTGCTCTTGCGTGACAGCCTGAAATGCCGGGGTTTCGTCGAGCTTCCAGCGCAGGTACAAACCGACAAGCCCCAATGGCGCTGCAATCAGAAACGGCAGGCGCCAGCCCCAACTACTCATGGCCTCGGTCGACAGTGACGACTCCAGCGCGTAAGCCACCACTGCTGCGGCAGCAAAGGCGGAAAACGTCGACACCGGCACGAAGCTGCCGTACCAGGCCCGCTGCGTGCGCGGCGCGTGCTCCATGAGGTAGGCGCAGGCCCCGGCATACTCGCCACCGGCCGAGAAACCCTGCGCACAGCGAATCACAGTCAGCAGAATCGGTGCCATCACGCCAATCGCCGCATACGTCGGTAACAAACCGATCAGCGTGGTCGCGCCTGCCATCAACAGGATGGTCATCGCCAGGGTCTTCTTGCGCCCGATGCGGTCACCCAGCATGCCAAAGAAAATCCCGCCCAATGGCCGGAATGCGAAGGCCACGGCAAACACGGCGAAGGTTTTCAACAACGCGGCGCTGCTGTCACCGCTGGGGAAAAATTGCAGCGCGATGGTGGTTGCCAGAAAGCCGTACACGGCGAAATCGAACCATTCGACGAAGTTGCCGATGGCCGCTGCGACGATGACCTTTTTCAGCGTGGCAGGATCGACTTGCTCTACGGCGGTAGTTGTCATGGCTGACCTCGGCGTATTGATCTGGAATGGACCAATTATCGAGACAGCGACCCGGATGCCTCACTCCAGAAGTGTCATCCACGTAGTCATGGCCGACGTCTCGCCACCGATCTGCGCAGAATTCATGCCAAGCGCTCTGCGACAAGGCTTACAGGCCCATCGCGCGCCGCCCCTGCAGGCCACCGGTATGGACGAGGACCAGACGGCTGCCTGACTTGAACCGACCGGCCAGCACCTCATCGTGCAGGGCCAGCAAAGCCTTGCCGGTGTACAAGGGCTCCAGAGGTACGCCGCTATGCGCCTCGCTGCTGGCGATGAAGTCGAGCAGCGCGGCATCGGTTCTGGCGAAACCGCCCCGGCTGGCCTCCAGCAGAACACAGGCATCGGGCAGGTTCGGCGAGGCGTTCACCTGCGACCCTGCGGCTTCTTTCAACACAGCCATGATGTTTTGAGCAACGCCATGATCATCCGGCACCGCCATCGCGCCATATACCGGATGGGCGCCGGCCTCGGCCAACAGCAAACCGGCAAGCGTTGTGCCGGTGCCGACTGCCAGCCACCAGCCGTGATAATCGTCCCAGCCAAGGTGCCCGAGCTGGCTATCGACCATCTCCCGCAACCTTGCGCAGCCCAGCGCACCGGCAAGCCCGCCACCGCCTTCGGCAATCGGATACAGCTCAGGATATTGCGCCTGCCAGGGCAGCCAGAAATCTGCAGCATGTCGTGCTCGATAACCCGCATAGCCCAGCCAGTGCAATTGCATGCCAAAAGCTTGCAGGTCCAGTACCGTCGGCGTCTGCTGGGCGTGACCACGCAACAGGCCCACCGTCGGGAAACCGAAGCGCTTGCCCGCTGCCGCCAGCGCATGGAGATGATTGGAGTGTGCGCCGCCCAGGCTGATCAATCCCTCTGCACCCGCATCGACAGCCTGGGTCAGGTGTTCGCTGAGCTTGAACCATTTGTTGCCGCTGATCAGCGAGTCAATAAGGTCCAGGCGCAGGATTGCCGCCTCCACCCCGGCATCTTGCAGCCAGGGCAGGTTCAAGCGTTGCAGCGCAGCAGTGGGCTGCCAGTCAAGGGCGTCAACAATCATCCGCGCAGTTTACAGACAAGCTGAATCAGAGCGCAGCGGCCAGACGCGAACCTTGATCGATAGCGCGTTTGGCATCCAGCTCGGCGGCAACGTCTGCACCGCCGATCAGATGCACGCTTTGCCCGGCGGAGACCAGATCGTCATACAGCTCGCGTAGCGGGTCCTGCCCGGCGCAAATCACAATGTTATCTACCGCCAGCAGCTTTTCCTCGCCGTCTTCACCAATACGAATATGCAAACCGGCATCGTCGATTTTCAGGTACTGGACACTGTTTAGCATCTGCACCTGCTTGTTTTTCAGCCCGGTGCGGTGAATCCAGCCGGTGGTCTTGCCCAGGCCGTCGCCCACCTTGGAGCTCTTGCGTTGCAGCAGGTACACCTGGCGTGCCGGGGCGTGCACATCAGGTTTGATCCCGGCCACGCCGCCGCGCGCTTCAAGCATGGTATCGATGCCCCACTCTTTCCAGAACGCCTCACGATCCAGGCTGGTGGCCACGCCCTGGTGTACGAGAAATTCCGACACATCGAAACCGATACCGCCTGCGCCGATCACTGCCACGCTGCGCCCGACCGGCTTGCGCTGCAAAATGACATCCAGATAGCTGAGCACTTTTTGGTTATCGATACCTGGGATGGCAGGAGTGCGCGGTGCGATGCCGGTTGCCAGAATCACCTCGTCAAAGCCGGCCCCTAGCAAGTCTTCGGCTTTTATGCGAGTGCCGAGGCGCAACTGCACGCCGGTTTCTTCCACCTTGTTGCGGAAGTAACGCAGCGTCTCGGAGAACTCTTCCTTGCCCGGCACGCGCTTGGCGATATTGAACTGGCCGCCGATTTCGCTGGCCGAATCGAACAACGTCACCTCATGTCCGCGCTGGGCAGCAACGGTTGCAGCAGCCAGACCGGCAGGACCGGCACCCACCACGGCAATTTTCTTCACCTGCCGGGTGGGCAGGTAGTTGAGTTCAGTCTCGTGACAGGCGCGCGGATTGACAAGGCAACTGGTGAGCTTGCCGCCGAAGGTGTGGTCAAGGCAGGCCTGATTACAGCCGATGCAGGTGTTGATCCGTTCGGCGTGCCCCGCCGCAGCCTTGTTGACGAATTCCGGGTCGGCCAGAAAAGGACGCGCCATCGAGACCATGTCGGCGTCGCCTTCGCTGAGGATGCGCTCGGCAACTTCCGGGGTATTGATCCGGTTGGTGGTGATCAGCGGCACCTTCACCGAACCACGCAGTTTGGCAGTAACCTTGCTGAACGCTGCGCGCGGCACCTTGGTGGCGATGGTTGGAATACGTGCCTCATGCCAGCCGATCCCGGTGTTGATCAGCGTCGCACCCGCCTGTTCGACCGCCTTGGCCAACTGGACGATCTCTTCCCAGGTGCTACCGCCCTCCACAAGGTCCAGCATCGACAGGCGAAAGATAATGATGAAATCCGCCCCGACCGCCTCACGCACCCGCGTAACGATCTCGACCGCCAGGCGCATACGGTTTTCATAGCTGCCGCCCCAGCGATCGGTGCGGTGGTTGGTATGGGCGGCGAGGAATTGATTGATGAAATAGCCTTCCGAACCCATGATTTCGACACCGTCATACCCGGCACTGCGGGCCAGCGTGGAACAGGTCACGAAATCAGCGATCTGCTTTTCGATGCCCTCTTCGTCCAGCTCACGCGGCGTGAACGGATTGATCGGTGCCTGGATAGCACTCGGCGCAACCTGCTTGCGGCTATAAGCGTAGCGACCGGCATGCAGGATCTGCAGGCAGATCTTGCCGCCAGCCTCGTGGACCGCACAGGTAACGATGCGATGCTGCTCCGCCTCTTCGGCATTGGTGAGTTTTGCCGCACCGTCGTAGACGCCACCCTCTTCGTTGGGCGCGATCCCGCCGGTCACCATCAACCCGACCCCGCCGCGTGCCCGCTCGGCAAAATAAGCCGCCATGCGCTCGAAACCACCCGGCCGCTCTTCAAGACCAGTGTGCATCGAGCCCATCAAGGTCCGGTTGCGCAAGGTTGTGAAGCCCAGGTCCAGCGGGGCCAGCAGGTGCGGGTAATGAGCAGCAGTCATGGCGAAGCTCCATCGAGTCAATCACGGGAAAACAAGGACCTCTGCGGGTCCTCTCATGGGCAACAGTAAAGACGCATCCAGCGCCACACTCAATGACCGAAAGTGACAAGTTATTGATCCAAACGCGCAGCGGCACTTGGCAAGCGCCTGACGTCGTCCTACCCTAGTCGACAATTCCCTGATGGCAGCCAGCCGGCCTTTTTATGCGCAAACTCTTCGCCATCTGCCTGATCCTGCTGAGCATAGCCAGCCTTGTCAGTTACGCAGTCTGGACCGGACAACGTCCGGCGGGCCACTACCTGTCCGATCTGCGCATTCGCCTGGCAATCAATGAAGGCGAGCCCAGTGAACGCGGAAACCTGCTGGGCATCGAGCCGGAGCTGTTCCCCACGGACTATCAGAACACTGACCGACTGCACCGCAAGCTGGCCGCCTATCTGCAACAGGCCCGCGATTACGGGCTGATCAACCACAGAACGGTGGTAGTACTCCCCGAGCATATCGGCACCTGGCTGTTCGCCAGTGGCGAGAAGGATGAGCTTTATCAAGCCGCAACGGTCGATGAAGCGATGGACTGGCTGTCCTGGAGCAATCCGCTGCAATTCATCATGGCGATGCTCAGTGCCGAAGGCCGAGACCGTGTAGATGACGCCCATCTGCGCCTCAAGGCAAGATCGATGGCACGTGACTACCAGGCACTGTTCGGCGGCCTGGCCAAAGAGTTCGGTGTAACACTGGTGGCAGGCTCGATTGTGCTGCCGGAACCGAGTGTCGAAAACGGTCAGTTGAAAGTCGGTAAAGGTGCCCTGTACAACAGCAGCCTGACATTCGGCAGCGATGGCCAGCCGCTCGGCCAGCCTCAGCGTCAGCTGTACCCGGACCGTTTTCAGAAACGCTACGTGCACACGACGAGCGACGCCCCATTGAATGTGCTCGACACGCCCGCAGGGCGTCTGGCGGTGCTGATCGGCGGCGACAGTTGGTACGCGGACAATTACGCACGCTTGAATCAGAGCGGCGCGCAGCTGATTGCGGTGCCTGCTTTTGTGATCGGCAAGGCCACCTGGTCCGAACCGTGGCGCAAGCCCCGGCACTCAGACATCGATATGGCAGCCGACAATCCAAGCGAGGGCGAAGCCTGGCATCGCCTGACCCTGATCAGCCGTCCTGCACAAAGCAGTGCACAGGCAGGGGTCAGCGTGTTCATGCGCGGGCAGTTCTGGAATCAGGGCGTTTCCGGGCAAAGTTTTGCCAGCCACGCAGGTCAGACAATAGCCGAACCGTCGTCTGACAATGGCCCCGCTGGCGGTGCCCGTCTGATCAACCTCTGGCTTTGACGATGTCGACCTTGACCCTGCGCCTTGGTGATCTGTCGGTGGGCTACATCCAGAGTCTGGCCGGTGCGGTCACTCGCTTGGGCAAGAATCCTGATCTGCTGCTCGAGCAGTACGGTCTGGACCCCGCCCGCCTGAGTCAGGCGGGTGCGCGACTGTCGATCCCGCGCTATATGCGCCTGGGACATGCTGCCATACAGCTTACCGGCCAGCCCGGGTTCGGCTTGTACATGGGCCAGCTCAGTCGTTTCGCGCATGCAGGTCTGGCGGGCGTGACCGCCGCGCAGGCCCCCACAGTGCGCGAGGCCGCCCGCACACTGATCCGTTTCGAGCCATTGTATGCGTCCAACTATCGAGGTCAGTCGAGCTTTCACGAGGATGCGCAAGGCGCCTGGATGCGCTTCTATTCAATCAGCCCCTATAACGCGTACAACCGCTTTGTTGTGGACTCGATCTTGGCGGGCTGGCTTGCTCAGCTCTCGACACTGGCGGGCACTGGGCTGCGTGCACAACGCGTCGAGATCGAATTCGAAGCGCCTGACTACGCCGCGCAATACGCCAGCCTGAGCGACAGCCCGGTGATATTTGCCGCCGCCACCAATCAATTGCGCCTGGATCAGAACTGCCTTGCATTACGCAACCCGGACCACTGCCCGAGTACCTGGCGGCATCTGCTGCAATTATGCGAAGCCGAGCTGGAGCAACAGACCCGTACCCGCAGCTTGCGTGAACGCATCATTCAACTGCTTGGGCCGCTATTGAACGGCGGCAGGGAACCGGATCTGGAAGAAGTGGCGGCAAGGCTCAAGCTGCCGACCTGGACACTACGACGCAAGCTGGCCGAGGAAGGCACATGCTTTCGCGCCGTGCTCAATGACACGCGGCGTGATCTGGCGATGACTTATATTCGCGACACTGAACTGGCGTTCGGGGAGATCGCCTACCTGCTGGGGTTCGCTTCTGCCGAAGCCTTTCAACGCGCCTTCAAACGCTGGAACGGACAGACTCCGGGAGAGTTCCGCCGCAGCCAGCGCCAAAGCGCATGAAGCCGTTCATAGCTCGGTCGCGTCGTCGGCAGGCTCTACCGGGTCCAGCTCCGATGCACGGTATTCAAGCAGTTCTTCCTGGTATTCGTCCATTTCTTCGCCCTCTTGGCTGATTGAGTATGGGTGATAATTAAAGCTGAAATAACTGACCGCAAGATCAACATTAAAGTGCCAATGTGAAATAAAAATGTTGATCCCTATCAAACAGACGAAAAAGATCGTCGCCGATTCAGCACGTGTCGCTATACGCTGCCAGCCAGGCACTATTGACTTGCAGGCCCGTGTCGACCTAACCTCAGGGCCATGAACCTCATCAAGCAAAACCTCGGCCAGATTATTATTACCGTCATTCCAGTCATGGCGGGTTAGCCGACGTTTGCAAAAACCCGCCCTGGAGGCGGGTTTCTTCTGTCTCCTGGGCAACATTATTGAACCAGGAGTCAGACATGATCGTTATCCCTCGCTCTATCGCCCTTCGTGCTTCACTGAACCTGATTATCGCTCTGCCATCTGTTGCGGCGCTGCGCATGTATGAGGGATCAACGCGATGAGCCAAGGCCAGCACGATCTGCTCAACCATTACGCCCGCAAGATCCTCACCTCCCGCGTTTATGACGTGGCTATCGAAACCCCGCTGCACGGCGCCCGCCAGCTGTCAGAGCGGCTGGGCAATCAGGTGCTGCTAAAACGCGAAGACCTGCAGCCGGTGTTCTCCTTCAAGATTCGCGGTGCGTACAACAAGCTGGCGCAATTGACCGCAGAAGAGGCCGCACGCGGCGTGGTCACGGCCTCGGCGGGTAATCACGCGCAGGGCCTGGCGCTGGCCGCGCGTGAACTGGGCATTCTGGCGACCATCGTCATGCCGCGCACCACCCCGGAAATCAAGGTCGAAGGCGTGCGCTCGCGGGGCGCCACGGTGGTGTTGCACGGCGATTCATTCCCGGAAGCGCTGGCCTACTCGCTGAAGCTGGTCGACGAACAGGGCTTCGTCTACATCCACCCGTATGACGACCCCGACACCATCGCCGGGCAAGGCACCGTGGCGATGGAGATTCTTCGCCAGCAGCCGGGGCAACTGGACGCTATCTTCGTACCGGTCGGTGGCGGCGGTCTGATCGCGGGTATCGCTGCGTACGTGAAATACCTGCGCCCGGAGATCAAGGTCATCGGTGTAGAGCCGGACGACTCCAACTGCCTGCAAGCGGCGATGGCCGCCGGGGAGCGCGTGGTGCTGAGCCAGGTCGGGCTGTTTGCCGATGGCGTGGCGGTCGCGCAGATCGGCCATCACACCTTTGAAGTGTGCCGCCATTATGTCGATGAAGTGATCACCGTCAGCACCGATGAAATATGTGCGGCGATCAAGGACATCTACGACGACACCCGTTCGATCACCGAGCCCTCCGGCGCGCTGGGCGTGGCCGGGATCAAGAAATACGTCGAGCAGCGCGGCGTCAGCGGCCAGACGCTGGTGGCGATTGATTCAGGGGCCAACGTCAACTTCGACCGTTTGCGTCACGTGGCAGAGCGCGCCGAGCTGGGCGAAGGCCGTGAAGCAATCATCGCCGTGACCATTCCCGAGCAGCCGGGCAGCTTCAAGGCATTCTGCGAAGCCATCGGCAAGCGCCAGATCACTGAATTCAACTACCGCTACCACACCGATCGCGAGGCGCACATCTTCGTCGGCGTGCAGACCCATCCCGAGAACGACCCGCGCAGCGCGCTGATCGCCAGCCTGACCGGGCAGGGTTTTCCGGTGCTGGACCTGACCGACAACGAACTGGCCAAACTGCACATCCGCCACATGGTCGGCGGGCATGCCGAACGCGTCGACGACGAGGTGGTGCTGCGTTTCGAATTCCCGGAACGACCGGGCGCGCTGTTCAACTTCCTCAACCGCCTGGGCGGACGCTGGACCATCTCGATGTTCCACTACCGCAACCACGGCGCAGCAGACGGCCGTGTGGTCGCTGGTCTGGTGGTGCCGGAGGAAGAGCGGCATCTGGTGGGCGCAGCGCTGGACGAGATTGGTTACCCGTATTGGGACGAGAGCGAGAACCCGGCGTACCGCTTGTTTCTGGGCTGAGGACGTAGATACCCCTCGTTCCTCATGCGGACCGGCATAGCTACGCGGAGCATGGGCGCGATAGAGGTTCTCTGGACACCTTGATTATCGTCCCCACGCTCTGCGTGGGGATGCAGTTCTGGACGCTCTGCGTCCGCCGTGCATGATCACGACAGCCGTTATTGAGCGGGCTCAGCCTCGGCTGGCTTGGCGCTGTCTGCTGGCTCGGCTGCCGGTGTGTCGACCGTTTCCGCCTTGAACGATGCAGGCTCGGCTGGCGCTGGCAATGGTTCGCTTGCCGCAGGCGGCGTGGCTGATTCGGCAGCGGGTTCGGCCTTGGCGGGCGACTCCGTTGCTGCTGGAGCCAGTTTGGCGGGTTCGGCCGCCTTGGCAGGCTCGGGTGCGGCAGGGGCTACATCAGGAACACCCAGATCTGCCTTGGGCTTCTCGACAATATGCGCAGCCTTTTTCACTTCCGGTGGCAGGAAGTTTTCCACCAGACCGAAAAAGCGCTCGTAGAACTTCGCCGATGACACGGTTTCACTGGCCACCTTGACCATCGAGTCATCAGTGGAGCCTATCGGCATCGAGACGGAACCCAGCACTCCGACCCCGAGGCTGGCCGAGTTGTTGGTCTTCTTCAGCGCATAGCGGTCCTGCAGAGCGTTGGCGAACATGGTGGAACTGCCGTCCTTCGCATCAGCGGCGCACACCAGATTGAAGCTGATTTCAATATGCGCATCGCCGGTCTGTTGAAAGCTCTTGCGACCGGCAATCATCTTCGGATCGCTGCTGGTGATGATATAGCCCTGGCTCAACAAGGCACGCCGCCCCGCTTCGCAATAAGCCAGGTCGGTGGCGGGATAACTACGGGAGAAGGTCCCGGCGTCATCGAAATGTTCGTGGTCATAAACCGCCTGCTTCGGCGATGAACAACCAGCTGCCATCAACACGGCAGAGATCCAGAATGCGGTACGAACGTTCAGTAGCTTAAACATCGAAAATCCTGAGGAAGGAAAAGACTGCCAGCAAGACTGCGAACTGGGAAATGGCGGTAAGTCTGCAACAAGGCCGACGCTGGATCAACGTACAGATCAAAAGGATTTGGATACAACACGTGTTCAGGCCAACCACCCTACTCGCCTACGGACAAAACGCAGACAACAAAAAAGCGACCCTAGGGTCGCTTTCGTGTTTGCTTCAAGGAGTTCAAGGGCCTTGAAGCGGTGTATGGCGCAGCGGACGGGACTCGAACCCGCGACCCCCGGCGTGACAGGCCGGTATTCTAACCGACTGAACTACCGCTGCGTATCGCTGTAAACCTGTTTGAAACAAACCTTAGGTAGTTTGCTTCCTGTACTCGTGACTGAAAGACCCTTGGGTTTTTCAATCGCAGACCCGGCGAACCCGATCTGTACAAATATGGCGCAGCGGACGGGACTCGAACCCGCGACCCCCGGCGTGACAGGCCGGTATTCTAACCGACTGAACTACCGCTGCGCATTGTGGACTTGCGTCCTTTTGATACTTTGAAAGCCCTCGTACTTCAGCTTTCAAACTCAACGATGGTGGGTGATGACGGGATCGAACCGCCGACCCGCTGCTTGTAAGGCAGCTGCTCTCCCAGCTGAGCTAATCACCCTTTGCTTCGTTGAGGCCGCGAAATTTACGCACCTAACGAACCTAAGTCAATAGCCTGATTGAAGTTTTTTAAAAAACAGGCTCAATCGCAAAACCGCTACCACACATCAAAAGCACAACAAAGAGTCAATGTTGGCAGACTGCACGAAACTATTCGGCGTAGACCATCTTGCGCGTCATGCCGCCGTCGACCACAAATTCCTGCCCGGTCACAAAACCGGCGTTTCTGGACAACAACCACGCAACCATCGCGGCCACATCTTCTACCGTCCCTACCCTGCCGGCAGGATGCTGGGCGTGATCGGTCTCGGACAACGGCTCGGCCTTGCGCAACGAGGGGTCGCGCGCATCAATCCAGCCGGGACTGACGGCGTTGACACGTATCTCCGGCCCCAGACTGATTGCCAGCGCGTGCGTCAGCGCCATCAGGCCGCCCTTGCTGGCCGCATAAGCTTCGGTATCGGCCTCGGACTGGCGGGAGCGAGTAGAGGTAAGGTTGACGATGCTGCCACAGTGCGCACGCAGGTAAGGCGCGCAATGCTTGGCGAGCAGCATCGGGCCACCAAGATTGACAGCCAGTACCCGATTCCAGTGCGACAGCTCAAGGCTTTCCAGCGTAGTGTTGTGAGGGTCGGCGATCGCTGCGTTGCACACCAGCGCATCGAGACGGCCAAACTGCCTGAGCACCTCGGCCACACCTGCCGCAACCTGCTCTTCACTGGCAACATCCATGGCAATGAACAGGGCATTTTCACCCAGCGCACCGGCCACTTTCGAACCACGCGCACGATCCAGATCGGTCAACACGACTTGCCAGCCTTCGGCAATCAGCCAAGCCGCGATGCCAAGCCCGATGCCGCGCGCGGCACCCGTCACCAGTGCGACACGGCCGTTGTGGGTGCTGGCAAATTTCAACGCCCACTCTTCGCCCGTCTCGCCACTGTTTTTGTTACCGGCCTTGTCGCTCACAACGCCGCCAGACCACGAGCCAGGTCGGCTTGCAGGTCAGCCACATCTTCCAGGCCCACAGCAACCCGTATCAGACTGTCGCGAATACCCGCTGCCTCACGCTCTTGAGGCGCCAAACGACCATGAGACGTGGTGCTCGGGTGGGTAATCGTGGTTTTGCTGTCGCCCAGGTTGGCTGTAATCGAGATCAGCCGCGTGGCATCGATGAAGCGCCATGCGCCATCCTTGCCACCCTTGACTTCGAAACTCACCACCGCGCCAAAACCCTTTTGC
Source organism: Pseudomonas savastanoi (assembly GCF_020917325.1). NCBI lineage: Bacteria > Pseudomonadati > Pseudomonadota > Gammaproteobacteria > Pseudomonadales > Pseudomonadaceae > Pseudomonas > Pseudomonas savastanoi. Next base: position 1,746,768 of record NZ_CP076652.1, on the reverse strand, counting down.
TGACGCTGCGCCAGTTCATGCTGCGGATGGCTCTTGAGCCCGGCGTAATGGACCTTTTCAATACCGTCCTGCTGCTCGAGCCACTCGGCCAGCGCCAGGGCATTGGCACAATGGGCGCGCATCCGCAGGTTCAGGGTTTCCAGCCCCTTGAGGAAGATCCACGCGTTGAACGGGCTGAGCGTCGGCCCGGCGGTACGCAGGAAACCGACCACTTCCTTCATCTGCTCGCTGCGGCCGGCAACCACGCCGCCCATGCAGCGACCCTGGCCGTCGATAAACTTGGTAGCCGAATGCACGACGATATCAGCACCCAGCAACAGCGGCTGCTGCAAGGCCGGCGTACAGAAACAGTTGTCGACGATCAGCATCGTACCTTTGGCGTGAGCGATTTCAGCCAATGCAGCGATGTCCACCAGCTCGGCCAATGGATTGGACGGCGACTCGACAAACAGCATTTTGGTGTTGGGCTTGATCGCCGCGTCCCAGCCGCTCAGCTCTGCAAGCGGAACGTAATCCACCTCGATGCCAAAGCGTTTGAAGTACTTGTCGAACAGGCTGATGGTCGAGCCGAAGACGCTGCGCGACACCAGCACATGGTCACCGGCACTGCACAGGCTCATCACGACCGCCAGGGTCGCCGCCATGCCGGTGGCCGTAGCGACGGCCTGTTCGGCGCCTTCCAGCGCGGCAATGCGCTCTTCAAAAGAGCGCACGGTCGGGTTGGTATAGCGCGAGTAGACGTTGCCGGGCACCTCGCCAGCGAAACGCGCGGCCGCATCGGCAGCCGTGCGAAAGACGTAGCTGGAGGTAAAGAACATGGGATCGCCATGCTCACCTTCCGGGGTGCGGTGTTGCCCGGCACGTACGGCAAGGGTATCGAAACCCACACCTTCAAGGTCGCTGTCCAACCGACCTGCATCCCATTCCTGAGTCATGCCGCCCACTCCTTGTCCAATTTAGTTGTTGTACAGATCGATGATCGCGCTCACGGCCTGAGTCTTGATCTTGGAGGCGTCGTTACGCGCGCTCTCGATCCTGTTCAGATAATGCTCGTCGATGTCACCGGTCACGTACTTGCCATCGAAAACCGAGCAGTCGAAGTTGTCGATCTTGATCTTCTTGCTGCCACTGACCGCTTCGATCAGGTCATTCAGATCCTGATAAACCAGCCAGTCGGCACCGATAAGGTCGGCAACGTCCTGAGTGGAACGGTTGTGGGCGATCAGCTCGTGAGCACTCGGCATGTCGATGCCGTAGACGTTGGGGTAGCGCACGGCCGGGGCCGCCGAACAGAAGTAGACATTCTTGGCACCGGCTTCACGGGCCATCTGGATGATCTGTTTGCAGGTCGTGCCACGCACGATGGAGTCATCCACCAGCATCACGTTCTTGCCGCGGAACTCCAGCTCGATTGCGTTGAGCTTCTGACGCACGGATTTCTTGCGTGCTGCCTGGCCCGGCATGATGAAGGTCCGGCCGATGTAGCGGTTCTTGACGAAACCTTCGCGGAACTTGACGCCCAGATGGTTGGCCAGCTCCAGCGCAGCGGTACGGCTGGTGTCCGGAATCGGGATGACCACATCGATATCGTGATCCGGACGCTCGCGCAGGATCTTGTCGGCCAGCTTCTCGCCCATGCGCAAACGCGCCTTGTAGACCGAAATGCCGTCGATGATCGAGTCAGGACGTGCCAGATAAACGTGTTCGAAGATGCACGGTGCATATTTGGGGTTGGCCGCACACTGACGGGTATGCAGCTTGCCGTCTTCAGTGATGTAGACCGCTTCGCCCGGAGCCAGGTCGCGAATCAGGGTAAAGCCGAGCACGTCCAGCGACACGCTTTCCGACGCGATCATGTATTCGACGCCTTCGTCGGTATGACGCTGGCCAAACACGATAGGACGAATGGCGTCCGGGTCACGGAAGCCGACAATGCCGTAGCCGGTGATCATTGCCACGACCGCATAGCCGCCACGGCAGCGATTGTGCACGTCGGTCACTGCGGCGAAGATATCCTCTTCGGTCGGCTGCAACTTGCCACGCACGGCCAGCTCATGGGCGAAAACGTTGAGCAGCACTTCCGAATCGGAATTGGTGTTCACATGGCGCAGGTCGGATTCGTAAATCTCCTTGGCCAGTTGTTCGACGTTGGTGAGGTTGCCGTTGTGCGCCAACGTGATGCCATAAGGCGAGTTGACGTAGAACGGCTGGGCCTCTGCAGACGTCGAGCTGCCCGCCGTTGGATAGCGCACATGACCAATGCCCATATGCCCGACCAGGCGCTGCATATGGCGTTGATGAAACACATCACGCACCAATCCGTTGTCCTTGCGCAGGAATAACCGGCCATCGTGGCTGGTTACGATACCGGCAGCGTCCTGGCCGCGGTGCTGGAGGACGGTAAGCGCGTCATACAGCGCCTGATTGACGTTCGACTTGCCGACGATACCGACGATGCCACACATGCGACACAACCCCTACTTAGTGGAACTGGATTTACCGAGCACATCCTGCGGCATTGTAGACGGCAGGATCTGTTCCTTGAACGGCAGATCAGCGGGTACGCTGATGCCGCTGGCGAGCCACTTGCTGGACATCCCTAGAATCAGGTTTTTCGACCAGTCAGCGACCATGAGAAATTGCGGCACCAGCCTGGACTGCTGCCACCATTGATCCTGTTGCACCGGCCCCAGGCTCAACAGCCCTACCGCCACAACGACAAGCAGGCCTCCGCGCGCTGCGCCGAAGACCATGCCGAGAAAACGATCGGTCCCGGAAAGCCCGGTGACGCGAATCAGCTCGCCTATCAGAAAGTTGACCATGGCGCCTACCAGCAAGGTGGCGACAAAAAGAATGGTGCAGCTCGCAATCACGCGGGCCGAGGGTGTTTCTATGTAATTGACCAGATACTGCGACAGCCCTGCGCCGAACATCCAGGCAACAACGCCTGCAATGATCCACGTCGTCAACGACAGTGCTTCTTTTACGAAGCCGCGCTTCAGACTGATCAGGGCGGAGATGGCGACAATTCCCAGAATTGCCCAGTCAACCGGAGTAAATGGCACGTTGCAGCCTGCAGACGGATAAGGCGGCGCATTTTAGCAGAGCGCCCGCCTGCCGGTAAGCAGCGATTACCGGCGCGAGGCATTTTCCTTTGATGCAAGGGCACAAGGTGCCGAACGGTCAGCCCCGCTCAGGCTGAAAGCGCACCACAATGCCTTTGAGCTTTTGCTGTTTGTCGAGCTGATCACGCAGACGATCAGCTTCGGCACGCTCGATAAGCGGGCCGACAAATACCCGATTAACGCCATCGGCAGTGCGAATGTAGGCATTGTAACCCTGAGTTCGCAGGGTCTTTTGCAGGTTGTCGGCGTTGGCACGGTTGGACATGCTTGCCAGTTGAACCGACCAACTGATCGACAGCCCGTTGGCATCGACGCCAGCAGGTGCTGCTGGCTTGGCGGGTGCCGCCGGGGCTGCCGCAGGCGCAGGTGCAGGTGCCGGCTTGGCAGCAGGCTTCGGCGCCGGGGCGCTGGCAACCGGGGGTGCAGCCGGAGTGCTTGGGGCAGGCGCGATCGGCATGGACGGCGGCTGGCTGCTGCTCATGTCATCGTCGTTGGGCACAGGCTCCTGAGGCAGGGCCTGAGGCTCCGGAACAGGCACCGGGTCGACACGGATCTGCGAAGCAGCAGGTGCCTGGGGTGCGGACGGTGCATCGACCCGCACCTGACGCGTTTCATCTTCACGTGTGAAGAGCATGGGCAAGAAGATCACCGCCACAGCAATCAGTACCAGTGCGCCAACCATTCGCTGCTTGAATACGTTATCCAGCAAAGCCATTTGCAGCGTCCTCATCGGTGTACCGGGCCAACCATTCCAGGGCCTCGGCAACACAGTAAAATGATCCGAACAGCAGAATCTCGTCATCGGGCGTGGCGTGCGCGCACTGAGCTTCCAGCGCCAACGCAACACTCTGATAGGACGTCACGCAGGCGCCAAGGTTCTGCAAGGCCGAATGCAACTCTTCTGCGGGTCGGCTGCGCGAGGTAGGAAGCGGTGCAACGGCCCACTCATCGATGACCGGGACCAGATGCGCGACTACACCTTCAAGGTCCTTGTCACTCAACAGGCCGAATACGGCGCGACGCTTGCCGGCAACCGGTTGGCGCGCGAGGCATTGCTCCAGAAATTGCGCCGCATGGGGGTTGTGACCCACATCCAGAAGCAGATTGAGCCGCTTGCCTTGCCAGCTGACAGTTCTGCGATCAAGACGACCGGCGAGCCGGGTCTGCGCCAGAACCTGCCCTGCTGCATCCGTTTGCAGCGGGTACCCCAGCAAGGCAAACGCCTGAAGTGCCAACGCTGCGTTCTGCATAGGCAGGTCCAGCAGTGGCAGACCGCGCAGTTCGACCTGTTCGCCGTGAGCAACACCACGCCAGTCCCAACTGTCCTTGCCTATCGAGAGGTCGAAATCACGACCACGCATCAGCAGCGGGCAACCCAACTCACGAGCCTTGGCCAGCAGCGGCTCGGGTGGTTCCGGATCGCCGCACAACGCTGGGCAACCGGCACGAAAGATTCCGGCCTTTTCGAAGGCGACCGACTCACGGGTGTTACCCAGGTACTCGGCGTGATCAACACCGATACTGGTGACCAGCGCGAAATCCGCATCAACAAGATTTACCGCATCCAGGCGACCACCCAGACCGACCTCCAGAACGACCGCATCCAGCCGGGCCTGTTCGAACAGCCAGAATGCCGCCAGCGTGCCCATTTCGAAATAAGTCAGGGTTACATCACCACGCGCCGCTTCAACCGCCGCGAACGCATCGCATAACTCCAGGTCGGTTGCCTCGACACCCTGCACTTTCACCCGCTCGTTATAGCGAATCAAATGTGGGGAGCTGTAGACACCGACTTTCAAGCCCTGAGCCTGCAACAAGGCAGCGACAAAGGCACAGGTTGACCCCTTGCCGTTGGTGCCCGTCACCGTGATCACCCTGGGGGCCGGACGCGTCAGCCCCAACTGCAGCGCTACCTGCCGGGAACGATCCAGCCCCATGTCGATGGCAGATGGATGCAGTTGTTCCAGGTAAGCGAGCCAGTCGCTCAGGGATGTAGAGGTCATATCGTGGTCGGTGCCGGTGGAACGACGATAGGCTCGATGACCGGCGCTACAAAACGAGGCGTCGGCAGGTTCATCATCTGCGCCAGCAGGTTGCCCAGACGCGGACGAAGCTCGCTACGCGAGATGATCATGTCGATAGCACCGTGATCAAGCAGGAATTCGCTACGCTGGAAGCCCTCAGGCAGCTTCTCGCGAACGGTTTGCTCGATAACACGAGGACCGGCGAAACCGATCAGCGCCTTGGGCTCGGCAACGATGACATCCCCCAGCATGGCCAGACTGGCGGAAACGCCGCCGTAGACCGGGTCGGTCAACACCGAGATAAAGGGCAGGCCTTCTTCACGAAGACGTGCCAGAACGGCCGAGGTCTTGGCCATCTGCATCAGCGAGATCAGTGCTTCCTGCATGCGTGCACCGCCGGAAGCGGCGAAGCAGATCATCGGGCAACGATTTTCCAGGGCGTAGTTGGCGGCGCGCACGAAACGCTCGCCGACAATGGCACCCATAGAACCGCCCATGAACGAGAACTCGAACGCTGAAGCCACCACCGGCATGCCCAGCAACGTGCCGCTCATGGAAATCAGCGCATCCATTTCACCGGTCTGTTTCTGCGCAGCGGTCAGGCGGTCCTTGTATTTCTTGCCGTCACGGAATTTCAGACGGTCGACCGGCTCAAGATCGGCACCCAGCTCTTCGCGGCCTTCGACATCCAGAAAAATGTTCAGGCGGGCACGCGCGCCGATACGCATGTGGTGGTTGCACTTGGGGCAGACGTCCAGGGTCTTTTCCAGCTCAGGGCGATACAGCACCGCCTCACAGGACGGGCATTTGTGCCAGAGGCCTTCGGGAACCGAGCTCTTCTTGACCTCGGAACGCATGATCGATGGGATCAGTTTGTCTACCAACCAGTTGCTCATGCTTTATATCTCCAGTACCGGTGTGGCTCGAACGACTGACAAATCAAACGCCAGTCGCATGCCCTCAGATAAATTCGTATATGGACGACGATGAAAGGATAGCGATCGACCCAAGGCCGGACCTGCACACCCCTCACCCCGATTTTTCACAACGACGGCGTTGCACCCTGGCACCACCGCTTACTTGATTCGACCCGCATGCCTTGTGGCAGGGACAGGCTTATGGACGGCGGCCGACCGGCAACCGTCACATCAGGTGCCATGCACTGCACTCATGAACGCAAGGATCTTTTCCCGATCCTTGATGCCCTTGCTCTTTTCGACACCGCCGCTGACATCCACGGCGTAGGGCCGGACCTGGGCAATGGCCTGTGCCACATTCGCCGACGTCAGCCCGCCCGCCAGAATGACCGGTTTATCCAGATCGTCCGGAATCAGCGCCCAATCAAAGGTTTCCCCGGTACCGCCAGGAACACCCTCTACATAGGTATCGAGCAGCACGCCTCGCGCATTGCGATAGGTACGGCAAACCTGAGCGATGTCATCCCCCGCCTTGACCCGCAAAGCCTTGATGTAGGGACGATGATAACCGTCGCACTCCTCCGGCGTTTCATCGCCATGAAACTGCAGCATGTCCAGCGCAACCGCATCCAGCGTCTCGTTGAGTTCGCAGCGGCTGGCGTTGACGAACAGGCCGACAGTGGTGATGAACGGCGGCAACGCGGCGATGATGGCGCGAGCCTGCAACACCGTTACCGCACGCGGGCTTTTCGGGTAGAACACCAGGCCAATTGCATCGGCTCCTGCCTCGGCTGCAGCCAGAGCATCCTCTATGCGGGTAATCCCGCAGATCTTGCTGCGAACGGCTGACATGTAGTGAGTAACCTCAGACCTTTCGGAAAGTCCCGGATGTTAGCAAATGCTGCTCGGGTCGTCAGCCGTCCAGTTCTGCAAAGCCCGTAAGAAAATGCGGACCTACAAAACGCTCGGGCAGCGGAAATTCATCACGGTACTCGACCTGCACGAGGTACAGACCATAAGGATGAGCCGTCACACCACCGGTACGCCGAACCCGGCTTTCCAGCACATCCCGCGCCCACTCGACCGGACGTTCGCCAGTGCCGATGGTCATCAGAACACCGGCGATGTTGCGCACCATATGATGCAGGAAGGCATTGGCGCGCACGTCGATCACGATCATCTTGCCGTGACGCGTCACGCGCAGGTGGTGCAACTGTTTGACTGGCGACTTGGCCTGACACTGGCCGGCGCGAAAAGCGCTGAAGTCGTGAGTACCGACCAGATACTCGGCTGCCAGTGCCATCCGCTCTACATCCAGCGGGCGGTGATTCCAGGTGATTTCCTGATTCAGGTGCGCCGGGCGAATCTGATCGTTATAGATCACGTAGCGATAACGACGGGCAATGGCCTTGAAGCGGGCATGAAACGTCGCGGGCATGACCCGGGCCCAGGTTACGCTGACGTCATGGGGCAGATTGATATTTGCGCCCATGACCCAGGCCTTCATGGTGCGCTCGGCCTGCGTATCGAAATGCACCACTTGCCCGCAGGCATGCACGCCGGCATCTGTGCGGCCGGCACACATCAGTGATACCGGTGATGCAGCCACTTTTGACAAAGCGTCTTCAAGAGTTTCCTGCACGGTCAGCACACCGGATGCCTGACGTTGCCAGCCGCAATAGCGCGAGCCCTTGTATTCAACGCCCAGCGCGATTCGGGAAAAGCCCTCGGCAGCCATTTCGGCTGCCGGGTTGTCTATGTTCGCCAAAGTGGTACAGCCTGTCGGTTCGCGAAAAGTCGGTCATTATACGGTCGCAAGAAAAACACGCTACCAAGCCGCACAATTGAAATGCAAACGGCCGCATAAGCGGCCGTTTGCAGGTTGCCTTAGTGGGATCAGGCCAGCCGCGAAAGCATCTCCCGCGCTTCGCTTTTCTGTCCGTCATCGCCCTCGGTGACCACTTCGTCAAGAATATCCCGGGCACCGTCTGCATCGCCCATGTCGATATAGGCCCGCGCCAGATCAAGCTTGGTCGCGGCTTCGTCAGTGCCGGCCATGAAGTCGAAGTCCGGTTCGTCATCCAGTGCCGCGGCATCTTCGGCCGTGAACCTTGGTTCATCGAGCGGCGGATGCTCGAGATTCTGCGAAAGCCGGTCCAGCTCGGCATTGACGTCGTCGATTTCGGTCGCGAATGCCTGACTGGCCTGATCGGTTTCAATCTCGTCCGCCAGCGAAAGATCAAAGTCTTCCGGAAGCTCGAGATCATCACTGACAGGCGGCACAGACGGCGTTTCACCCAGATCAAGCGGGTCACTGCCAAGGCCGAGCAGGAAGTCATCTTCGTTCTTGAGCGCAGGATCTTCCTCCGACAGGTCCAGATCGAAGTCGGCAAGGTCTTCCGGCGTTGTCGCTGCACGGGCCTCTTCCTGTTGCTGCATGATCGACTCGAAGCTCAGCTCCTCGTCATCCGCTGCTGCCGACACCTTCGGCTCATCCAGCATCAGGTCGTCAAGCTCGTTCACAGTGGTGACTTCAGGCGTGGGCGCTTCTTCGAACTCGTCCAGGCTCAAGTCAAAATCGTGATCGAACGGGTCCGCCTCTTCGGCAGGTTCAGCGGCCAGCGGCGTAACCACTTCAGGTTCGGGCTCGGGATCTGCTGTTACAGCGATTTCAGGCTCAGGCTCAACCTCTTGCTCTGCCGAATCATCGGCCAACAGCTCTTCAACATACTTGGCGTCAAGCTCTGCAACCAGCGCAGCAGCACTGGCAGCTGCTGCCGCCGCGGCCACTGCCGGAGCAGCCGACGCAGTGGCAGATTCAGAAACCGCTGGCGCAGCAACAGGCGCTACCGGTTTCAGGGTCGAGTTAAGTTCTTCCTGCTGCTCGACCTCAGCTTCACGCTTTCCCGCTGCCACCAGTTTGCGTTCGTGGGCTGCGTAGGCTTTGTTGTTACCCTGCTCGGCGTAGATTTCCATCAGCTTGAGGCGAATATCATCGCGCTTCGGATCTTCCTTCACCGCTTCCTCAAGCAGTTCGACAGCCTGATTCATGCGCCCGTAAGCAATATGAATCTCGGCCTGAAGCAACGGATCGGCAGGACGCTCGCGAGCCGCGGTGGCAGCGGCGGCGCCAGCAGCCCCCATGCGAACATTCGGTGGTGGCACGTCCAGGCCGTCGAAGCTGGCTGGCGGTGCATTCATGTCCATGTCTGAAACAAAATCCGACTCCTCAGCCAGAGCACGCGCCATGCGCTTGTGCTTCTCCGCTTCGGCCTTCGCAGCGCGACGACGCGCCAGGAACAACAGCAACAAGGCCAGAATCAACAATGCAGCACCGCCGATCAGGCCAAGCAGTACCGGATTGTTGAGGATCTTCTGCAGCGCGTCTTCATCTTCGGCTGCAGCCACCGGCTCCACAGCCAGCGGCTGATCGGTTGCCGGAGTCGCAACCTCGGCGGCACCTGCCGGCAATGCATCTTCAGGAGCAATCTCGCCAGCCGGTTTGACCGGAGCACCATTGGCATCGACCAGCGAAGCAGGCACTGCCGCATTGGCAGGTGTGGTTGCTTGCGGGGTGGCAGCAGCCGGAGGCACAGTTGCACCGGCGGCCTGCATTTTGGCCAACTGACCGTTTTTCAGCTCAATCAGTCGCTGTAGCTTGTCGAGCTGGCTTTGCAGGTCGTTCATGCGGCTTTTCAGCTCGGCATTATCACGACGCGTGGTGTCCAGCGCTTCCTGAGCCACCGCCAGCTTGTTGCCAAGATCACTGTCGCCCGCTGCACCTTTTGCCGCAGGCTTGCCGCTTGCCGAAACCAGGCTCAGGTTGTCGGAGGTATCGACCTTTGAAGGAGCAGCGCCAGCGCGATCACGGCGGGTGGCATCGACCTGGCGCGTGCCGGCAGGCAGGCGACGGCCTTCACGCCAGGCGCTGTACTGCCGGGAAACTTCTGCAACTGCCTGCGGTTGTGGCAACGCGGTGGTTTGCTGCGGAGTCGGAAGGCGCAGCACCTGCCCTTTCTTCAAGCGGTTGATGTTGCCACCGATGAACGCTTCCGGATTCAACGCCTGAATGGCCAGCATGGTTTGCTGGACAGTGCCGCCAGTACGTACCTTCGCGGCAATTTCCCACAAGGTATCGTTATTGGCGGTGACATATTGTGCCTGTTTGTCCGCGGCGGGCGGCGGCAATGCTGGCGCACTGGCGGCAGGTGCTGGAGCCTCGGGTGCCGCAGACTCTGCCGACGGCGCTACCGTCGCCAGTTGCGCGGGTGCGGCAGGAGCAGCAGCTGGTGCCGGGGCAGCGGCCGCAGCGGCGGCCTCTGGAGAAAACTTCGGAGGATCGAGCAGAAGGCTGTATTCACGCAGCAACCGGCCATTTGGCCAGAGCACCTGAACCAGGAACTTCACATAAGGCTCGCGCACCGGCTTGCTGGAAGTAATGCGCAGGACACTTTTACCGCTGGCGTTGATAACCGGGGTAAAAGTGAGATCGTTGAGAAATGCCTGACGGGTAACACCCGCCTGAGCGAAGTCGGCAGTGGTCGCCAGGCTCGGCACAACTTGCGTTGCGTTAAGCCCCTGCGCCTCGGTCAACTCGATTTCCGCTACCAAGGGCTGATTCAGGGTCGACTTGACCGACAATTCCCCGAGCCCCAGCGCCTGCGCCATACCCGATGACAGCGCTGAAGCCGCAGCGATTGCTAATACCAGTTTACGAACCTGAACCATAGCCCATCCCTTGTTTAAAGATTCCCCGAGATCCGGGGAGGTAGTCCTGCATTTGGGTGTAAGGCGTATCGCCGCTAAAACAATTATTCAAATTGTTGCCAAGTATCTTTTACACATAGTCTTTTATCAACAATTCGCCAACCTGCACAGCATTCAGCGCAGCACCTTTTCGCACATTATCTGATGTCAGCCACAGATTGAGCTGCTCGGGATCGTCGGTTCCCGCCCGAACGCGTCCCACATAAACCACGTCCTGCCCCACAGCATCACCCACCGGCGTAGGGTAATCACCCGCATCGACCAGTTCGATTCCGGCGGCAGAATCGAGTGCCGCATTGATCGCCGCAACATCGACCGAACCTGCGGTGCGCAGCGTTACGGTAAAGCTGTCGCCAAAGAACACCGGCACTTGAATGCAGGTGGCAGAGACTTTGAGCGATGGCAGCGTCAGCAGTTCGCGTAATTCATCAACCAGACGCCGTTCCAGCGGCAAATGCCCCGACTCGTCAGGCGTACCCACCTGGGCCAGTACGTTGAACGCCATCTGACGATCAAAAAAGCGGGTTTCCAGCGGACGGACATTCAACAGCTCGGTAGTCTGACGCGCCAGCTCGCTGACACCTTCGCGCCCGAGTGCTGAGACCGCGAGACAGGCCGTGACTGTCACGGACTGGATATCGATCAACCCGCGCAACGGCGCCAGAGCCAGTGCGACTGCAGTGGCAGAGGCGCTCGGGCTGGCCACCAGCGAGGCGACCGCGCCGCTGTGCAAAAGCGTAGCATTTATTTCCGGCACGATATTAGGTGCCTGCGAGGAAGGAAATGCACCGGACAAGTCAACGACCGAGCACCCCGCCGCCACGGCCTTTTCGGCGTAACTGCGGCTTACCGCCGAGCCGGCGGCGAAGAACGCCAGGCGCACCTTGCTGAAGTCGAACTCATCGACTTCCCGTACGCGCACATTCTTGCCCCGAAACGGCACCGAGTGACCCGCAGACTCGATACTTGCCAGCAGGTGCAGATTGCCGACCGGGAAGTTGCGCTCCTCCAGCACCTGGACAACGGTTTCGCCGACAGTACCGGTTGCGCCGACTACGGCGATATCAAAGGACTGGCTCATGCAAAAACCTCAGGGAAATCAGGGAGCGGCACTTTAACTGTCGCACTGGCGGCAGGCAATTCAAGCCGGCAAATAGCCGTGTTTTTCAAGGTTCGAGACCCACCTGAAAAAACACGCCGTGACTCCAGACACCCAGCCAGCGCTGTCCGTCGATCTCGCGGGAAACCGCCAGCTCGACCAGTTGATAGAAAACATTGCGGTGAATCAGCGCCTCAAGATTGCTCCGCACATGGATATAAGGCGCTGGCTCCTGAGTATCAGGGTCTGTCACAACCCGCAAAGGGTGCTCCGGCCCCGCTTCAGTCTGATCCTCGACATTGGTCAGGAAGCGCAGCACCTGCCCCTCGCCCTCTCCCAGCACCTCAAGGGTGACGGCGACAAAAGGCGCGTCATCGACCTTGATGCCGACTTTCTCGACAGGGGTGATCAGAAAATAGTCATCGCCGTCGCGACGCATGATGGTCGAGAACAACCTGACCATCGGTTTGCGGCCGATCGGCGTGCCCAGGTAATACCATGTCCCGTCTCGGGCGATACGCATGTCGATATCGCCACAGAAATCCGGATTCCACAAATGAACAGGCGGCAACCCCTTGGTTTTGGGGATCTGCGCAAACAGATCACCCGCCTTGTTTGAATCGGTCACTCCACTCTCCTGACGCTGGCCTAACGTTCGACGCCCAATAAGGTACGAGCGTAGTCCTCAAGAGGCGGACCCAGCAAATCTTCGGGGCTTTTGTCGTAAAGCGTCAGCAATCCGCCACGGCTGCGAATACGCGCGCTGTCGATAAGATAACGGGTGCTGGTTTCGATCAGCATCAGTTGAATGACACCGCTGTCGACACCCAGACGGTCCACGGCTTCCTGATCGGCCCACTGATCGCCGGTACCGATGCGATCATCGGCCTTGGCGAAACGGGTGTAGAGCAAATAGTGTGCACCTGCACTGCGCGCCTCGATCATGGCCTCATCCAGGCCCATTGGCCCACGGGCACGGCGGACCATCGGGAAGTACTCGATGAACCCCTTGAAGGCCTCTTCAGCCACCACATTGGGCCGTGGGTAGGCATTGCCTGGCGGCACGAAGGCACCTTGCGCGATGTAAATGAACGAGTCGGGCTGCACACGCCAGTTGGCAGTACGGCGAGTGTCACTGTGATCGAGCAGACCCGCATCGCTGAATTGCTCGCGAACCCCCTCGCCCATGTCACTGACTTTCATGCAGCCACTCAACGCCAGAAGCGCGAGCAGCATAACCAGGCTACGCATTATCCCCTCCCAAATGCCGGTGACGGAAAACCGGCGAATGGTCGTCGGATGCAGCTTCCGCGCCATCTCTGGCACAGCAGGCACCAAAGCCTTGAAGCAGATGCTCAAGACCTGGCCGGAGCGTTATTCCGTAGCAGGGTCAGGCTTGGGCTCGGCGATGACGTCGGCATCGCGCTTGCGCTTGTTGCCCATACGCACGCCGATGTCCATGAGGAAGTGAAAGAAGCCTTCCTGATCTTCCAGCACATTGCTCCAGAACGGCGAGTGGTACAGCGCAACGGCGCCATGCACCAGCGCCCAGGCGGCACAGTAGTGGTAGTAAGGCGGGACATCTTCAAGCTTGCCTTCGGTGATGCGGCCTTTGATCAGCAGCGTCAGGTGTTCGAAGTTGGAGGCGCGGATCTTGTGCAGCTCTTCGACCAGCTCGGGCACCTGATTGCCCTTGACCACTTTTTCCTCCAGGCGGTCGAACAGACGATAGCGCTGAGGATCACGCATACGGAATTCGAAGTAGGCACGTGAGAGCGCCTCCTTGTCCTTGTCGACATCAGCGGAGTGCAGCAGCTCGTTCAGGTCCCGCTCATAGTCGAGCATCAAGCGCAGGTAGATTTCTGCCTTGGACTTGAAGTGCTTGTAGATGGTGCCTTTGCCAATGCCGACGGCGTCCGCGATCATCTCGACGGTGACGCTGTCTTCGCCCTGCTCCAGGAACAGCTTTAGCGCGGTGTCGAGAATTTCCTGCTCACGGCGGCGAAATTCACGGACCTTACGAGGTTCTTTCTGCATAGAGAGGTCTGTCAGGATCGAAATCGAAGCCGGGTATTATGCCCAATCGGCGCTAAATTGCACGGATCATCCTTACTTGTCGACCTCTATGAACGAAACCGGCGAAAAATTCGAAGTCTGGCGTCCGCTTCGCAAACCGGATACACGACGGCATGCTACGACGCAGGCAGTACCGGAGATGCAGCGACAAACTCCAGGTAACCCGTGATCACTACATACAACGTGAAATAGGCAAAAATCAGCGCCGAGGCAATGTAGGACCAGCGCAACATCCGCTCCCCCATGAAGCGCCCTCCCTGATGTGCCAGCGCGCACAGCGAGATAGACCAGACCACGCCCGCCGCGACGAACCCGACAAGAAAGGTCGAGGCACTGGCAAGATCAGAGCCCTGTCGAGCAATCAGCGCACCGCCGACTGCAGCAAACCAGAGAATGGCGCTGGGTGATGACATCGCCAGAAAAATTCCGTGCAGGAACAACGCCACGCTGGATTTTTCCGATTGAACATCCTGATTATCGAGACCGGTGCTGACCGCGGTGGCGCTCATGACCATCCTGAAGCAGAACCAGGCTAACACCGCCGTACCGCCGAGCCAGAGCACGTAGCGTACGGCTTCATATTGCAGCAACACCGCCATGCCGAGCATGGCCAGGACCGCATAGGCCAGATCGCCGACACAGGTTCCCAACCCAAGCCACAGCCCCTTGGAAAAGCCGCGCTGCATGGACAGCGTAATCATGGCTATGTTTGCCAGGCCAATATCCAGGCATAACGACAGACTCAGTAGAAAACCGTTGGAAAACTCCACTCGAACACTCCGACCAGGCACTGAAAAACCTCGGCATGCCTGACCTGCTGGCGTACACGGGCAAATTTGATGCGATGGCCTTGTATCCCGTCCGGCAAAAAGTGCTCATCAAGGACTCAAGAATCGCTTTAGTATTCCAAAACTGTTTAAAAAACGATCGCAAGGCACTGGACGGTACGCCATGCTGGGCAATACTTAAGCCACTGACGGGTCATCATTCCCCAAATGACTCGCCAGTAAAGGTGCCTAAGGACTAGCGTGCCTTTGTTTTACTCCTAATGGTCTTAACCCGGCTTCACCCCCCCAGAATCCGGGTTTTTTTTGCCCGCGATTTGCCGCCGGTCGACCTGCACGCCACTCAGCGTTGAACATGCGCCAGCGGGAACAGGCGAGCGAAGTTAGCGGTGGTCTGCTCGGCGAAATGCTCGTAGGACTCGCCCCGTAGCATCGCCAGAAACTCGGCAACTTCGCGTACGTACTGCGGCAGATTCGGTTTGCCCCGATAAGGGATAGGCGCAAGGTACGGGGAATCGGTCTCGACCAGCAGCCGGTCAGCGGGGACTTGCCTTGCGACATCCCGCAGGGCGTCGGCGTTGCGAAAGGTCACGATGCCGGACAGCGAGATGTAGTACCCCATATCCAGCGCCGCCCTGGCCATCTCCCAGTCTTCGGTGAAGCAATGCAGAACGCCCGCCTGAGGCAGCGCCGCATCACGCAGAAGGCTCAATGTATCGGCGCGCGCGCCACGGGTATGGATGATCACCGGCTTGCCAGTGACACTGGCTGCCTCCAGGTGCAACCGAAAAGAAGCCTGCTGCAGCTCGGCAGCTTCGGGTTCGTAGTAATAGTCCAGACCGGTTTCACCTATCGCCACCACTCGCGGGTGATCCAGCTCCTTGAGCAACCAGTCCAGAGGCGGCATCTCACCGGGCTTCACGTCCAGCGGATGAATGCCTACCGAGCAGTCGACATCGGCGTAGCGCTCGGCCAGCGCCTTAACCGCGCCCGCGTTGTCGGCGCTGACACCGATGCAGAGAAAATGCCCGACTCCCCTGCCACGGGCGGCTTCAAGGGCTGCATCCAGCGAGCCGTCGTGCTGGGCAAGGTCAAGGCGATCAAGGTGACAATGGGAATCTACAAGCATGGGTTAAAACACAACTACATCGTATGGGTTGGACGATCGGACTTCAGAGCACCGACCAGATGAGTTTCGATCAGATTGCGCGCGGTATTGTCGCCA
Organism: Pseudomonas savastanoi; assembly: GCF_020917325.1. Lineage (NCBI taxonomy): Bacteria > Pseudomonadati > Pseudomonadota > Gammaproteobacteria > Pseudomonadales > Pseudomonadaceae > Pseudomonas > Pseudomonas savastanoi. The sequence continues at coordinate 1,730,750 of NZ_CP076652.1, read as the reverse complement.
TCATTGAATTGCACGCCGACACCGGCAGTCCGGTTGCCCTGCGCACCTTTTGGCGTAATCCAGGCGACGCGGCCAGCCACCGGAACCTTCTCCGGTTCGTCCATCAGATTGAGCAGCATGAACACTTCATCACCCAGCTTGTAGCTTTTGCTGGTGGGGATGAACAGCCCGCCGTTTCTGATGAATGGCATGTAGGCAGCGTAAAGCACGGATTTGTCCTTGATGGTCAGGGACAGAATGCCATTACGTGGACCTGTGTTCAGCGGCAGACTCATGACAACACCTCAACGGTTCCGGATAACGCAGAGTCTACGCCTGTCCCGGCAGGCCTGCCCACTGCACCAGCAATGCTTCAAGCAGCAAGACCCGGTTTAGATTGGCCTTGGACATGACTTTTTGCCTCTGTGCCAGAATCCAGTCCTGGATCTCCAGCACTTTTGCGCGAGAAGACTTCTGCGCCAGGTATTGAACGACCTTGCGCATGTCGCCCAGACCAAGGCCTTCCTCGTCCTGCGTCATCTGATAGCGCAGGATCAGGTGCGACCAGTCACAGAACCAGTCGAACAACAATAACAACGGGATATCCTTCCAGCCTTCGGCCAGTTGGGTAGCCGATTGCTGTTGCTTGAGTAGCTTCTTGACACCATCCACCACCAGCGCGCGTTGTTCGCGAACGCCTTGCGTTTGGAGTGCCACAGCAGCCAGCGGCGACCCCGCTGCCAGCGTCAGTAATTCGAACCGTTCTTCCTGCGTGCAATCAGGCAGGGCATCGCCCAGCCAGTCCAGGCTCATCTGTTCGCTGGGCAATGGGCAGGCTTGCTGCACACAGCGACTCTTGACCGTTGGCAGCAAGCGGCTGGGTTGATGGCTGACCAGCAACAGAACGGTATTGCCCGAAGGCTCCTCCAGACTCTTCAACAAGGCATTGGCAGCGTTGATGTTCATCGCTTCCACCGGCTCGACAAGCACCACCTTGCGACCGCCCATCTGGGCGGTCTGCACCACAAAGCTCACCAGGTCACGGACCTGATCAACCTTGATCGGCTTATCTGCTTCTTCCGGCTCCAGCACATAGTTGTCCGGATGACTGCCTGCCGCCAGCAGCAGGCAGGATTTGCAATGCCCGCAGGCCTCAAGCGCTTCGGGAGCCTTGCACAGCAGGCTGGCCATCAGGCGCTCGGCCAGTGCCCGCTTGCCGATACCGGCCGGACCGTGCAGCAGATAGGCATGAGCGTGCTGAGCACGACCGGCCATCTGCTGCCAGAGTGATGCCTGCCAGGGGTAGGCTTCAGCCACGTCGCAGCTCCAGCAACTGGGGCAGCAATGCATCAAGGGAAGCCTGAACGTCGGCCAGCGGCTGGGCCGCGTCCACCAGAAGATACCGAGCAGGATCAGCCTTCGCCCGCTGCAGATAAGTCGAGCGCACCGCGTCGAAGAAAGCCCGACCTTCCTGCTCGAAGCGATCCAGTCGGCCACGTGCTGCGGCGCGTGACAGACCGATTTCCACCGGCAGGTCAAACACCAGCGTCAGATCAGGCCGCAGATCGCCTTGAACAAATTCTTCCAGCACGGCAATACGCTGCTGAGACAGGCCGCGGCCCCCACCTTGATACGCGTAGGTTGCGTCGGTAAAGCGATCACAGAGCACCACCTCGCCACGCGCCAGAGCCGGGCGAATGACCTCGGCCAAATGCTGTGCACGCGCAGCAAACACCAGCAGCAGTTCGGTGTCGGCGCTCATGGCCTCGTCGCTGGGCGCCAGCAGCAGTTCGGTGTCGGCGCTCATGGCCTCGTCGCTGGGCGCCAGCAGCAGCTCGCGAATGCGCTCGGCCAGCGGAGTGCCGCCCGGCTCGCGGGTCAGCAATACCTGAACGCCCTGCGCGCGAAGCTGCGCCGCCAAGTATTCGCGATTGGTACTTTTGCCAGCACCTTCCGGGCCTTCAAGGGTGATAAACAAGCCAGTCACAGGTAATCCTTATTGTTTCCATCATTGCGCATTCGGCTCGGGCTGCGGGGCATCCGGTGCAGTCGCGGGCTCGGGCTCTGAAGAGGGAGAATCAGTTGATGGTGCCGGTGCAGCAGGTGCCGGGCTGGAGCGATAATCTGCGCGGCGCTTGAGCTGATAGTCACGCACCGCTGCGTTATGGGCATCCAGATCGTCCGAGAACACATGGCTGCCGTCCCCCTTGGCTACGAAATACAGGCTGCTGCCCGCTACCGGGTTGAGCGCGGCATGAATCGCCTCGCGCCCCACCAGCGAAATTGGTGTCGGCGGCATACCGGCTATCACGTAGGTATTGTAAGGCGTGGGCTCCTTGAGATTGGCCCGGGTCAACTTGCCGTTGTAGCGCTCGCCCATGCCATAGATCACGGTCGGATCAGTCTGCAACTGCATGCCCAGCTTCAAGCGACGCACGAACACACCCGCAATCTGGCCGCGCTCCTGAGGTACGCCGGTTTCCTTCTCGACCAGCGACGCCATGATCAGGGCCTGATAAGGATTGGAATACGGAGCCTCAGACGACCTGGCGTTCCATTCTTCATCCAGCACTTCTTCCAGACGACTGTAAGCCTGCCTGAGCAATTCAGCATCGGTCATGCCGCGCACATAGCGATAGGTGTCAGGAAAGAAACGCCCTTCAGGGAATACATCGGGATGGCCGATTTTTGCCATCAGCTCGCCGTCGGACAAGCCAGCCAGCGTCTGATCGAGCTTGGCCTGTTTGGCCAGCGCAGCCCGCACCTGACGGAAATTCCAGCCCTCGACCAGGGTCAGGCTGTATTGCACGACCTCCTTGCGCTTCCAGACGTCGAACAGCCCCTTGACGTTCATGCCCGGCACCATGCGGTATTCGCCGCTGTGCAGAGCCTGTCCGGAGAGATTGAAACGCCAGTAAAGGCGCAACCAGAAAGCGTCCTTGATCACTCCATCGGCCTGCAGTCGATTAAGTACGCCAGTCGGCGTTGAACCGGCCGGAACATCCAGCAGTTGCTCCTGAGCCACTTCGAGCGGCTGGTTCAGCGCCTGATATTGCTGCCAGAACGCAAAGCCGAGCAGAAGGCCTGCCAGAACGACAGCTGTTTCCAGCAACACCAATATTTTTCGGATCACAAATCAGATATCCAGAAGGGTGCGAGCAATACCTTGCAGTTTACGGGTGAGCGGCCCGACCGGCCAGCTCAAGACAGTAAAGCCGCGAACCGGCCAGACGCCGTAGACGCTATTGCATAGAAACACTTCGTCCGCCGATTCAAGGTCGGACAGGTGCAAATCACGGATATCGACAACCAGACCCAGGTTTCGTGCCTGATCCAGCAACTCGGCACGCATCACTCCAGCAACCCCGCAGCGGCTCAGATCGGCAGTCAGCAGGCGTCCCTGACTGACCAGAAACAGATTGCTGTAAACACCCTCGATCAATCGCCCAGAGGTATCGCGCATCAAGCCTTCGGCATGCTCGCTATCGCTCCATTCCGAGCGAGCCAGTACCTGCTCCAGACGATTGAGGTGCTTGAGTCCAGCCAGAAGCGGCTGTTCCGCCAGACGCGTCTGGCAGGCAAACAGGCGCACGCCCTGCTCGGCATGTGCACCGGGGTAGGCCGGTGCAGGACTGCCTTGCAGGATTCGGCGAGGTTGGGTATCGGGGGCCGGCGCATAGCCGCGCTGGCTATCGCCACGGGTGAGTATCAGCTTCATGACCCCGTCGCCGAGCTCAGCGGCGAAGCGGGTCATTTCTGCGCGAACCAGTGCATGATCGACTGCAATCGACAGGCGCTGACACCCGCTTTCAACACGCTGCAGGTGGCGCTCCAGGAGCAATGGCTGCCCGGCCCTCACCGCGATGGTTTCAAACAACCCATCGCCGTAGGCCAGCCCGCGATCCTTGAGGGGCAAGGCGTCTGCGGGGCAGCCATCGACCCAGCTTGGCATTACTCGGCGAACCGACGGAATACCAGCGAGCCATTGGTGCCACCGAAACCGAAGGAGTTCGACAGAACAACATCGATCGGCATGCGGCGCGCTTCGTGAGGCACGAAGTCCAGATCGCAGCCTTCGCTTGGCTCATCCAGGTTGATGGTCGGCGGAGCCACCTGATCAACCATTGCCAGCACGCTGAAGATCGCCTCGACAGCACCGGCGGCGCCCAGCAGGTGGCCGGTCATCGACTTGGTCGAACTGACAGCCAGCTTGTAGGCGTGATCACCAAACACCGACTTGATCGCAGAGGCCTCGGCCAGATCGCCCGCAGGCGTCGACGTACCGTGTGCGTTGATGTACTGCACCTGATCGGCATTGACCTTCGCATCACGCAACGCATTGACGATGCAGCGTGCAGCACCGGCACCGTCATCAGGTGGCGAGGTCATGTGATAAGCATCGCCGCTCATGCCAAACCCGACCAGTTCAGCGTAGATGGTCGCGCCGCGTGCTTTGGCGTGTTCAAGCTCTTCAAGCACCATCGCACCGGCACCGTCAGACAGGACGAAACCATCACGGCCTTTGTCCCAGGGACGGCTGGCACGCGTCGGGTCGTCGTTGCGAGTCGACAGCGCACGTGCGGCACCGAAACCACCCAGCCCCAGGCCACAGGCAGCCATTTCAGCACCACCGGCAATCATCACGTCCGCTTCGTCATAGGCGATGTTACGCGCCGCCATGCCGATGCAGTGGGTTGCCGTGGTGCAAGCCGTCGCAATGGAATAGTTAGGCCCCTGTGCACCCAGATGGATAGACAGGAAACCGGAAATCATGTTGATGATCGAGCCCGGCACGAAAAACGGTGAAATCCGTCCTGGGCCTTGCTCGTGCAGCAGACGACTGCTGTTTTCGATGTTGGTCAGACCACCGATACCCGAACCCATAGCGACGCCGATGCGCTCACGGTTTGCATCAGTGACTTCGAGGCCTGCATTACGCACCGCCTGAAAGCTGGCCGCGAGGCCATACTGAATGAAGAGATCGAGCCGGCGCGCTTCTTTGGGCGCGAGGTATTCTTCGACGTTGAAACCCTTGACCGAACCGCCGAAACGGGTGGTGAAGGCTGACAAGTCCGTGTGCTCGATAAGGCCAATGCCACTGCGGCCCGCCAGAATGCCCTGCCAACTGCTGGGCACGTCATTGCCCAGTGGCGAAAGCATGCCCATCCCGGTGACCACGACGCGTCTACGCGACACAGGACTCTCCTTCTCTCTTGTTTACGGAACAATCATTTACGAACAATCACAGCGTTTTCTAAAGAAAAAACCGCACGCCGGTTAAAGCAGTGCGGTTTTCCCGTGACAGCAGTCAGCGATTACAAATCTTAAGCCTGGTGGCTAGTGACGTAGTCGATTGCTGCTTGAACGGTAGTGATCTTTTCCGCTTCTTCGTCAGGGATTTCGGTCTCGAATTCCTCTTCCAGAGCCATTACCAGCTCGACAGTGTCCAGGGAGTCAGCGCCCAGGTCTTCAACGAAAGAAGCAGTGTTGACAACCTCTTCTGATTTGACGCCAAGTTGCTCTGCAACGATTTTCTTGACGCGCTCTTCGATGGTGCTCATACCTAGTTTTAACTCCTAGTGGAAATGTTCAGGCATCTGGCCAGTGGGTAAGTGTATAGAAGAGGTTTTGCGAATTTCAAGCTTAACGCTCTCCCCTTATGCCCAACCGTACCTTTGCCCACGCATAGATTGCAGCTTTATAACGGATTTTAGACAGCTCGTATGACATTTTTTTGAAACAGGTGGTCACATTAGCTCATGTACATGCCGCCGTTAACAGGGATTGTGGCCCCGGTAACGTACCCTGCGCCTTCGGAGGCAAGAAAAGCGACTACATGCGCAATCTCTTCGGCCTGCCCCAGGCGGCCCAGGGGTATCTGGGTAATCAGTGACTCACGCTGAGCCTCAGGCAGCTCACGCGTCATATCGGTGTCGATGAAACCAGGCGCAACCGAGTTCACGGTTACTGCCCGCGAGCCCACTTCACGGGCCAGAGCCCTGCTGAAACCTTCCAGCCCGGCCTTCGCGGAAGCATAGTTTACTTGACCGGCGTTGCCCATGGCACCCACAACCGAACCAATGCTGATAATACGGCCCCAACGCGCTTTGGTCATGCCGCGCAAAACACCCTTGGAAAGGCGGAAAAGGCTATTCAGATTGGTGTTGACGACGTCATACCATTCGTCATCTTTCATGCGCATCATCAGATTATCACGGGTGATGCCGGCATTATTGACCAGAATCAACGGTGCACCGACGCGCTCCTGAATGGTCGACAGGACCGAATTCACAGACTCGGCATCGCAGACATCGAGCATCAGGCCAAAGCCTTCGATGCCGTTTTCCTTGAACGTCGCACTGATGCGCTCGGCGCCGGACTCAGAGGTCGCGGTGCCCACAACGACAGCACCATTGCGACCCAATTCCAGGGCGATGGCTTGACCAATACCGCGACTCGCACCGGTTACCAGTGCAACTTTACCTTGAAGGCTCATACAGGCTTCTCCTAATCAGGCCAGTGCCGCGCGCGCGGCGGCAAAGGCGTCCGGGGTATCAAGGTTGTAAGTAATCACGCCTTCGGCGCAACGCTTGTTCAGACCGGCCAGGACTTTACCCGGCCCACACTCCACAAGCTGGGTCGCACCACGGCTCGCCAGGCATTGAATGGATTCAACCCAGCGAACCGGCTTGTACAGCTGTTCCAGCAAGTCACGCTTGAGCGTCACCAGGTCACTGACTGCGCTGGCACTGACGTTCTGTACCAATGCGATTTCAGGCGCCTGCCATTCAATGGCTTCAACAGCCTCGGCGAAACGCTCGGCGGCCGGACGCATCAGTTCGCAGTGCGACGGCACGCTGACCGGCAACGGCAATGCGCGCTTGGCACCCCGCGCCTTGCACAGCTCCATGGCGCGCTTGACGGCCTCGGCGGAACCGGCGATCACCACCTGGCCCGGCGAGTTGAAATTAACCGCACTGACAACTTCGCCCTGTGCTGCTTCGGCACAGGCAGCGATAACGTCGGCATCATCAAGACCCAGAATGGCGGCCATGCCGCCTTGACCGGCCGGCACCGCTTCCTGCATCAACTGACCGCGACGCTCAACGAGCTTCACCGCATCAGCCAGACTCAGGCTTTGCGCAGCTACCAGCGCACTGTATTCACCCAGACTGTGACCTGCGACGAACGCGGGAACGGCGCCGCCCTCGGCCAGCCACACATGCCACAAGGCTACGGAAGCGGTCAGAATGGCAGGCTGGGTCTTGTCGGTCTGATTGAGCAGCTCGGCAGGACCGTTCTGGGTCAACGCCCACAGGTCATAGCCAAGGGCTTCGGAAGCCTGCTCGAAAGTGTCGAGAATCAACGGATGTTGCGCGCCTTGCTCGGCGAGCATGCCGAGAGATTGCGATCCTTGACCCGGAAAGACGAATGCGAGGGATGCAGACATTTGACAAGCCTCTGAATTGTTGTCGCCAAAATGGGCGTCCGGACAGGCCGAACGCGGGTATTCAAATTTACATGACTGATCGGTTGGATGACTGACCAGTCTGATGCGTCACATTTTCAGGCTCGGCCGTTCTCAAGCAGCAATTCAAGCCGCCCCTTCAGGCGCTGCGGCAGGTTTTCACGGGATTCAACGATCGCTCGCTGAATCGCACTCTGGAACCCTGAAACACTGGCCGAACCGTGGCTTTTAACCACAACCCCCTGCAACCCGAGCAGGCTCGCGCCATTATGACGGGCAGGTGCCAGATCAGTCTGCAGTCGCCTGAGCAACGGCAACGCCAGCGCTCCGACCGCCCTGCTCAGCAGGTTGCGGTTGAACAGCGTATCGATTCTGGCGGCAATCATGGTCGCCAGCCCCTCGCTCGACTTGAGCAATACATTGCCGACAAAGCCATCACACACCACGACGTCAGCCTCACCCCGGTACAAGCCATCGCCTTCGATGTAGCCAATGTAGTTGAGCCCCTGAGCTGCCTGCAAAAGACCGGCGGCAAGCTTGACCTGCTGATTGCCCTTGATGTCTTCCGTGCCCACGTTAAGCAAGGCAACCCTGGGTTTTGTGACGCCCAGGGTCTCGGCAAGAACAGAGCCCATTACCGCAAACTGATAAAGCGCCTCGGCGCTGCAATCGACGTTCGCACCCAGGTCGAGCAACTGGCAATGGCCAGACCGGGTGGGAATGGCTGCGATCATCGCGGGACGGTCGATACCGGGCAAGGTCTTGAGCACAAACCGCGAAAGCGCCATCAACGCACCGGTATTACCAGCGCTGACACATGCCTGGGCCTGCCCGCTCGCAACAAGCTCAAGCGCAACGCGCATGGACGAGTCAGGCTTGCCACGCAGGGCCTGGGACGGGCGCTCGTCCATTGCAATGGCTTCATTGGCGTTTACGACACGCAGGCGCGAGCGATCCACAGCACCATGACGGGCAATGAGTTCTTCAATCAGGGAGGCTTGGCCGACGAGGACCAGATGAAGCGAGGGCGTAGCTGTCAGGCACGCGAGGCTTGCCTGAACAATGTTGCGGGGACCGAAGTCCCCGCCCATTGCGTCGATCGCGATGATCGGAGCGGACAAGAAATTACTCGTCAGCGCCCTTGTCGATCACTTTACGACCACGGTATACGCCTTCTGGCGATACGTGGTGACGCAGGTGAATTTCACCAGTGGTCTTTTCTACCGACAGAGTGCTTGCCTCAAGAGCGTCGTGCGAACGACGCATGTCACGGGCAGAGCGGGATTTTTTGTTCTGCTGAACAGCCATAATTGATTAACTCCTAAACGTTTGGGTCACGCTTTAACTGCGCCAATACACTGAACGGGTTGGACCGCGTTACCTCGTCCACGCTCGGTTCGGGCTCATCGAGACCCGCCGGTTGCTGGCATTCTTCAGGATGATGAGCAGGCACAATGGGCAAGGCGAGCAATAGCTCCTCCTCGATCAATGCCAGCAGATCCAAAGGATCTTCGCCCAGTTCCAGCACGTCATAACCTTTCGGTAACGACTGGGTATTCGCACCCTCCTTCACCACGGCGTAACTGCATTCGCTGTGGATCGGCAGGGTCACCAGCTCAAGACAACGCTGGCAAACCATCTTGACCGGGACGTCTATCGAACTGTGTATAACCACAGAACGGCGTTCGTCACGCTCAAAAACGAATTTCGCCTGCACCGTACCGACAGTATCGGCAAGCGGGTCGCAGAGTCTCTTCAAATCGCCCAGCAGCACTTCACCCTGAAGGGTAGTGCCGCGATCAGACAATTTGCGCGGGTCAACGTGAGATGGAATCGGGTCATTCAACATAGGCGCAGCATTCTAGGGATGCCCCCTTGGCATGTCAAAGGAAATTCAGGCCTGTTCGTCACTCCGGCCACTCTTTAGAATCGACGCTCAGCCTACGGAGATCCGCATGCCATCCCTGCTCCTTGCCTCCAGCTCTTCATACCGGCGCGAACTGCTCACTCGTCTGCGCCTGCCATTCACCTGCAAGTCCCCGGACATTGATGAAAGTCACCGACCGGACGAGACCGCACACGACCTCGTTCGGCGCCTTGCCTTAGAGAAAGCCGAGGCGCTGGCGGGCGAATATCCGGCCCACCTGATCATTGGCTCCGACCAGGTCGCCGTCCTGAACGGACAGATACTCGGCAAGCCCCACACCTTCGAGCGTGCACTTGAGCAACTGACGGCTGCCAGTGGCACCAGCGTGACCTTTCTGACCGGACTGGCCCTGCTTAATAGCTCGACAGGCAAGTACCAGGTCGATTGCGTACCCTTTACCGTGCACATGCGCGAACTCGATCAAGCCAGCATCGAACGCTATCTGCATGCAGAGCAACCTTATGACTGCGCCGGCAGCTTCAAGGCTGAAGGGTTGGGGGTCAGCCTGTTTCGCAGCACCGAAGGCAGCGACGCGACCAGCCTGATCGGCCTGCCACTGATACGCCTTGTGGACATGCTAATAAAGGAAGGGATCAGCGTACCCTGACGCTCAGACAAAGAACCCGGCCATTGGCCGGGTTCTTTGTTTCTACATCAAGCCGTCAGCGCAGGCTTGGACCGTTGAAGCCGACCAGCATGGCAATGCGCTCAGCGATACTGGTGCCCAGCTTTTTCGAAAAGCGATCAAAAGGCGACTCTTCGACGGTGTATTCAACGATATCCTTTTCCTTGATCACATCCCGCGCGACATAACTAGCGCTGCCCAGACCGTCCACCAGACCGAGCGCAACGGCCTGCTCACCGGTCCAGATCAGCCCCGAAAACAGCTCGGGATGATCCTTGTCCTTCAGACGATCGCCACGACCCTGCTTGACGCTGGCAATGAACTGACGATGCGTTGTGTCCAGCACACCTTGCCAGAACTGCGTCTCATCGGCCTTCTGCGGCTGGAACGGGTCAAGAAATGCCTTGTGCTCGCCCGACGTGTAGGTACGACGATCAACGCCGAGCTTGTCCATGGCACCGACAAACCCGAACCCGGCCGCCGTCACACCGATCGAACCCACCAGACTGGCCTTGTCGGCGTAGATCTGGTCGGCAGCGCTGGCGATGTAATAAGCACCCGAAGCACCCAGGTCGGTAATGACCGCATAAACCTTGATGTCCGGCTTTGCAGCACGCAGACGACGGATTTCGTCATAGACATAGCCCGACTGCACAGGACTGCCGCCCGGGCTGTTGATACGCAGAATCACGCCCTTGGTTTTCTCATCCTCGAACGCCTTCTGCAGCGCCGTGACGATATTCTCGGCACTGGCCGACTCCTTGTCGGCAATCACCCCCTGCACATCAATCAGCGCAGTGTGGCTGGAGCGGCGCGATGTACCACCTTCGAAATCCAGCATCGGAACAACCACTGCAACGAACAGAAACGCGAACGTCAGCAGCTTGAAGAAGATCCCCCAGCGACGCGCACGACGCTGCTCCTGAACGCTGGCCAGCAGCGTCTTTTCAAGAAGTTTCCAGCTTTTTGCTTCTTCCTTGCCATTGACGCCCTCGTCCGCACTTTGCGAGACGGGTGCCTTCCATTCGTCAGACATGTTCCAATCACTCCAACCCTAAAACTAGACGCCGCGCCCATTCAACCAGGTGCGCAGCTCGGAAAAATGCTCAATAGCCAATCGTGGCTGAAACTGGCGCAACGACTCCAGCGACTGAGCGCCATAACCCACCGCAACCGAATCCATACCTGCGTTGCGGGCCATCAGCAGATCGAATGACGCATCGCCAATCATCAACGAACGCTGCGGCGCAACATCACAATGCGCCATGATCTCGTTCAACATCAGCGGGTCCGGCTTGCTGGCGGTTTCGTCGGCAGCCCGGGTGGCATCGAAGTAATCGCCCCAGCCATTGGCTTGTAGCACCCGATCCAGCCCACGGCGCGCCTTGCCGGTAGCGACCGCCAGACGATAGCCGTCCTCGCGAAACGCCTGCATCGACTCCAAAACGCCCTCGAACAGCGGCGAAGGCACGTTATCCATTGCCATATAGCTGTCAGCATAGCGCTGCCGAAAGTCGATCACCTGATTGTCACTGATCTGCGGATAAAGGGTTCGAATCGCCTCGGGCAGACCCAGACCGATAATGCCCTTGATCGCCGGATCGTCACGAACCTCAAGATCAGTCTCGATAGCCGCGGTACGCATGGCCAGAACAATTCGCCCCACAGAGTCGGCCAGCGTGCCGTCCCAGTCAAAAATCAACAGATCGTAATCACGGCGCACTCAAACGCTCCACTGTCTTGGCCCACATTTCATCCACAGGCGCCTGCACATTCAGTTTGCTGCCATCGGGCATCGGCACCGTCAGCATGTAGGCGTGCAGAAACAGACGCTTGCCGCCCAGATCGCGAATTTCGCGACTGAAATTCTCGTCACCGTATTTGGTATCACCTGCAATGGCGTGCCCCGCATGCAGCGTGTGCACGCGGATCTGGTGCGTGCGCCCGGTCACCGGCTTGGCTTCGACCATGGTGGCAAAGTCACCGAAACGACGCAGCACCTTGAAAATCGTCAGGGCCTCCTTACCCTCTTCATTGACCTCGACCATGCGCTCGCCGGAACGCAGATTGCTTTTCATCAGTGGCGCACGCACCTGCTTTTGAGCCGTTGCCCAGTTACCGCGGACCAGCGCCATGTAGCGCTTGTCGACACCGTCACCGCGCAAGGCTTCGTGCAGGTGGCGCAGCATGCTGCGTTTCTTGGCAATCATCAGCAGGCCCGATGTATCGCGGTCCAGGCGGTGCACAAGTTCAAGCTCCTTGGCATCCGGACGCAACTGACGGAATGCTTCGATTACCCCGAAGCTCAGGCCGCTGCCGCCATGCACAGCGATACCCGCAGGCTTGTTGAGCACGATCAGCGCCTTGTCTTCGTAGACAATCGCAGCCTCGAGGCGCTGCAGCAGAGCCTGCGCAACCGGCACCGGCTCGTCGCGCTCAGGCACGCGTACAGGAGGAATGCGCACGATATCGCCTGCCTGCAACTTATACTCCGGCTTGATCCGCCCCTTGTTCACACGCACTTCGCCTTTGCGCAAAATGCGGTAAATCAAGGTTTTGGGCACACCCTTGAGATAAGTGATCAGAAAATTATCGATGCGTTGACCGGCAAGTTCCGGGGCAACCTCAACCAGCTGGACGCCGGGGGTTGGAGGGGCAATATTCGTCATGTCGCAAATGATAACAATTTTTTATGGATTTGAAGCACTTAATGATTGCTGCTATAGTCGCGAACGCCGCCAAAAGCGGCCGGACAGCGGACCAACGGTTGACAACCGGCCCTGACCAACGCAATTCACAAGGACGGGAGGCCGTCCTACGCAGTGTTCGGTGACAACGGAGCACGCTGAAAACGTAACGAGCGCAGGTGACATGAGGCCGGAAACACGCCTGACAGCAGAGCAGACAGCTCGCGGCCAGTGCGGACAGTTCATGGCCAGTTCACAAAGTGCAGTCGCTTTCAGACGCTACGAGCGAATGCTTCGGGAACAACGCCTCAAGCCATGATGCGCGACCTTCCCTATCGAAGATCGCGGTAAATGCCAACCCGCTGCGGATTCTGCGCGCGGCAGCACCCGAATTATCAGGGATACGTGTAGGGTGGAGACGCACAACCATCGGACTGTGTAGCACAAGGCTTGTTCTAGACGCTTCATCTCGTCCGCTACCGATGGTCGATTCCTCCTCCTGACAAAGCTTTTGCTGAAAAGGGTGTCTTATGCCACCACAGCAAGCAGGAAACGTCGTCGCGACCCTCCGCCCCCTCTGGGCGAGGACCTCGCTAGACACTGGAGTGTCCAACCACTCCTGACGTGCCCTGACACCGACCGTGAGAAGTCGTGTGTGCCGAACGCCGTTTCCGGCAGCCCGGAAACCGACGGTACTACATGAAAAGAATGCTGATTAACGCAACTCAACCCGAAGAGTTGCGTGTTGCACTGGTAGACGGCCAGCGCCTCTACGACCTGGACATCGAGTCAGGTGCACGCGAGCAGAAGAAGGCCAACATCTATAAAGGCCGAATCACTCGCATCGAACCCAGCCTTGAGGCTGCCTTTGTCGATTTCGGCTCTGAGCGCCACGGCTTTCTGCCCCTCAAGGAAATCTCCCGCGAGTACTTCAAGAAAGCCCCTGAAGGCCGCGTCAACATCAAGGACGTCCTGAGCGAAGGCCAGGAAGTCATCGTTCAGGTCGAGAAAGAAGAGCGTGGCAACAAGGGCGCAGCCCTGACCACCTTCATCAGCCTTGCAGGCCGTTATCTGGTCCTGATGCCGAACAACCCTCGCGCCGGTGGCATCTCGCGCCGTATCGAAGGCGAAGAGCGCAACGAACTGCGTGAAGCCCTCAACGGCCTGATCGCTCCAGCCGACATGGGTCTGATCGTTCGTACTGCCGGCCTGGGCCGCAGCAGCGAAGAAATGCAGTGGGACCTCGATTACCTGCTGCAACTGTGGACCGCCATCAAGGAAGCGTCCCTGGACCGTTCGGCCCCTTTCCTGATCTATCAGGAAAGCAACGTCATCATCCGCGCCATCCGTGACTACCTGCGTCAGGATATCGGCGAAGTCCTGATCGACAGCGTCGAAGCCCAGGAAGAAGCCCTGACCTTCATCCGCCAGGTGATGCCGCAGTACGCCAGCAAGATCAAACTGTACGAAGACAGCGTTCCACTGTTCAACCGCTTCCAGATCGAAAGCCAGATCGAAACCGCCTTCCAGCGCGTGGTCGAACTGCCTTCCGGCGGCTCCATCGTCATCGATCCGACCGAAGCCCTGGTGTCCATCGACATCAACTCGGCGCGCGCCACCAAAGGCAGCGACATCGAAGAAACCGCCCTGCAGACCAACCTTGAAGCGGCTGAGGAAATCGCCCGTCAATTGCGTCTGCGCGACATCGGCGGCCTGATCGTCATCGACTTCATCGACATGACACCGGCCAAGAACCAGCGCGCCGTGGAAGAAAAAGTCCGCGAAAGCCTGGAAGCCGACCGCGCCCGCGTGCAGATCGGTCGCATTTCACGCTTCGGCCTACTGGAAATGTCCCGTCAGCGCCTGCGTCCATCGCTGGGCGAAAGCAGCGGCATCGTCTGCCCTCGCTGCAACGGCACCGGCATCATCCGTGATGTTGAATCGCTGTCGCTGGCCATCCTGCGCCTGATCGAAGAAGAAGCCCTGAAAGACCGCACTGCCGAAGTGCGCGCTCAGGTGCCGATTCCGGTCGCGGCTTTCCTGCTCAACGAAAAACGCAATTCGATCACCAAGATCGAGCTGCGCACCCGTGCGCGCATCATCATCCTGCCGAACGACCAGCTGGAAACCCCGCACTTCGAAGTTCAGCGTCTGCGTGATGACAGCCCGGAAGCACACAACAGCCAGACCAGCTACGAAATCGCCGCGGCTGCAGCCGAAGTGGAAGAAATCGCCCCGCTGGCTGCCGCAACCCGCACTCTTGTTCGCCAGGAAGCAGCCGTCAAGACTGCACCTGCTCGTGCCAATGCGCCGGTTCCGGTAGAAGCCGTTGCGCCTGCCCCAACGCCTGCACCGGTCGCTCACGAGCCAAGCCTGTTCAAGGGCCTGGTGAAATCCCTGGTCAGCCTGTTTGCGACCAAGGAAGAGCCTGCCGCTCCGGTAGTGGTTGAAAAACCTGCTGCCGAACAGCGTCCGGCCCGTAACGAGGAACGCCGCAACGGTCGCCAACAGAGCCGTGGCCGCAACAACCGTCGTGACGAAGAGCGTAAGCCTCGTGAAGAACGCGCCCCCCGTGAAGAACGTGCCGAACGCGCGCCGCGCGAAGAGCGCGCCCCACGTGAGGAGCGTGCACCTCGTGAAGAACGCGCACCTCGTGAAGAGCGTACCGTTCGCGAACCGCGTGAAGCCCGCGAGGATTCAGCACCACGTGAAGAGCGTCCAGCCCGTACTTCCCGCGAGCGCAAGCCTCGTGAAGCACGCGAAGATCGTCCGGTCCGCGAACTGCGCGAGCCTCTGGATGCAGCCCCTGCCGTAAACCTTGCTCGTGAAGAGCGTCCTGAACGCGCACCACGCGAAGAACGCCAGCCGCGCGCGCCTCGCGAAGAACGTCAACCACGCGCCGAACAGGCCGCGGCTGCCGTGAGCGAAGAGGAAGTGCTGCTCAACGAAGAGCAGATCAATGACGAGAACCAGGAAGGCAACGACGGTAGCGAAGGCGACCGCCCTCGCCGCCGCTCCCGCGGTCAGCGTCGTCGCAGCAACCGTCGTGAGCGTCAACGTGATGCCAATGGCAACGTGATCGAAGGCTCTGAAGAAAACGGTTCCGAAGAAAACGGCTCGGCAGAAAATACTGAACAAGGCAGCAGCGCCACCGATCTGTCGGCTGGTCTGGGATTCACCGCAGCAGCTGCGGCTGGCGGCGTGATCAGCGCCACAGCAGAAGCCGATGCACACCAGCAGGCCGAGCGAGCCAACAGCACTGTAGACGCTCCAGCCGTAGAGCCTGCACAGCAAGCGCCTGTTGCCGAAGCCAATACTGCCAAGGCACCGGAAGCTGACGCACCGGCAATTGAAGCATCCACTCCAGAAACTCCGGCAGCAGCAGAACCGGTCGTTGAAGTGCCTGCTGTTGAAGCGCCGGTTGCAGACGATGCGCCAGTCGCCAAACCGGCTCCAGAAGTGGAGGTTCAGCCTGCTGCGGTCGAAGCACCTGCCATTGCTGCGCAGACTGAGCTGTTCGAAGCGCCGCATGCCGAGCGCGTCGTGCCGTTCACACCAACGCCAGAGCCAGCGCCACAAGCGCCTGTCGAAGCAGCGGCTCATGAAGAAGTGCCAGCCACTGAATCGTCCGAACTGCCAACGCCTGCTGCTACTGCTGCCGAGCCTGTCGTCGTGAAGGAGGAGCCTGCTCCTTACGTCGCGCCCAAGGCCGTCGAAGAAGCAGCGCCTGCACCTGCAGAGCAACAACCTGTGATCGTGGAAACACCGGTCGCACCGGTCAGCAGCACCGGCCGTGCACCGAACGATCCTCGTGAAGTTCGTCGTCGCAAGCGTGAAGAAGAAGCACGCCGTCAGCAGGAAGCCGCTGCGGCCAGCACTCCAGTCATCGCCGAAGCAGCACCTGTTGCCGCTGAAGCAGAATCGGTCCAGCCTTCTCAGGCTATCGAGGAAAAGACTGAAGAAGCGGCGACTGAGCAACCAGCAGTCAAACCGCAACATGAAGCCGATAAAGAAAACGAGCCTAAACCACTCGTTTAACTCCGGCCCATGAAAAAGCCCCGCCTGTGCAGACAGGCGGGGCTTTTTCATGTCCGCTGATTGAGGACTGCACTGTGTTCATCTTCAATACACAGCGCTTGATCTAATCCCTTCGCGAGCAAGCGAAGCGTCGCCCGGCTCGCTCCCACAAGAGACCATCCCCAGGCTGTCAGTAGAGGTTCGGCTCCATCTCCAGCTCAACGCCAAAACGCTCGACGATGTCACTCTGGATGCGGCGCGCCAGGCTCAATAGCTGCAAGCCACTGGCCTGCCCGTAATTGACCAGTACCAGTGACTGGAGCTTATGCACGCCAGCGTCGCCGTCACGATAGCCCTTCCAGCCAGCCTGTTCGATCAACCACCCCGCTGCCAGCTTCACCCGGCCATCGGCCTGCGGATAGCCCACGACGCCCGGATGCCCGCTTTTAAGCGTTGCGTACAGTTCAGCAGAAACCACCGGGTTCTTGAAAAAGCTGCCCGCATTGCCAAGTACCGCCGGATCAGGCAGCTTTTCACTGCGAATGGCGCAGATTGCCCGACTGACATCAAAAGGCGTCGGTTTATCGATACCCAACTCGTCGAGACGCTGACGAACCGGACCATATTCAAGGTGCAGATTGGCTACGCGGCTGAGCTTGAAGCGTACCCGCAGGATCAACCAGCGTGCCACCTGGTGCTTGAATACGCTGTCGCGGTAGCCGAACGCACAGTCCTCCAGCGAAAACTCGCGCAATTCACCCGTTTCACGATCCAGCGCAGTCAGGCTATGGAACACATCCTTGATCTCGACGCCATAAGCACCGATGTTCTGCATGGGTGCCGCCCCAACGGTGCCTGGAATCAGACTGAGGTTTTCCAGCCCCGCCAACCCCAGCTCCAGACAGGACTGCACGAACGGATGCCAGGACTCGCCAGCCTCTGCCTCGACAATCGACTCGAGACAGTCCTCATGTACGATGCGAATGCCGCGGCTGGCCATGCGCAGCACCAATGACTGCACATCACCGCTAAGCAGCAGGTTACTGCCACCACCGATGACCAGCAGCGGTACATCGTGCTCGGCCGAATACGCCAGGGCTTCGCGAACATCGTCATCGCTGTGCGCTTCGGCAAACAACCGGGCCTGAACATCCACGCCAAAGGTGTTGAAAGGTTTGAGGGAAATCGCGGATTGCACCTGCAAGGTCATGCCCCTGCCTTCCCGAGCCACTGGATAAACCGCATCAACCCTCCAGCAAGCGCCTTACGCGCTCAAGGTCTTCAGGTGTATCGACACCACCGGGTGGTGCTTCAAGCGCGTCGGCAACGTGAATTCGCACGCCATTCCACAACGCACGCAGCTGCTCCAGGCTTTCGGTGTTTTCCAGCCAGCACGGCCCCCAACTGACGAAGTCATGAAGGAAGCCCGCACGATAGGCGTAGATACCGATATGACGACGATAAGGCACGCCAGCAGGCAACTCGTCTCTGCTTGCGGCCAATGCGTCACGTGCCCACGGCAAGGGCGCCCGGCTGAACGTCAGCGCCAGGCCGTTGATGTCTGTTGCGACCTTGACGATGTTGGGGTTGAACAACGCCGCTACGTCGTCGATAGGCTCGGCCAGCGTAGACATGCCGGCTTCGGGGTGAGCCGCCAGATTGGACGCCACCTGATCGATCACCGCAGGCGGGATCATCGGCTCGTCGCCTTGCACATTGACCACAATCGCATCAGCAGCCAGCCCCAATTTCGCCGCCACCTCGGCCAGACGATCGGTGCCGGAATTGTGATCCTCGCGGGTCAGCAGCACTTCTGCACCAAAAGCCTGACAAGCCTCGACGATGCGCGCATCGTCGGTGGCAATCACCACACGCTCGGCGCTGCTTTTGCACGCCTGCTCCCAGACAAGCTGGACCATGGGCTTGCCAGCAATGGTTTTCAGTGGCTTGCCGGGGAAGCGGCTGGAGCCATAACGCGCAGGAATGACCACGGTGAACGCTGCTGTCATTTTTCCAGCCGCTCATCGGTGCTCAAGGTGCGCGCTTCGCTTTCGAGCATCACCGGGATGCCGTCGCGAACCGGGTAGGCAAGGCCTGCCCCTTTGCTGATCAGCTCGGTCTTGTCGGCGCTGAGCTTCAATGGTCCCTTGCAGACAGGGCAAGCGAGGATATCGAGTAGTTTGGTGTCCATAGGAGATCCTGAAGCAATCATGGAGAGAGACGTAGCAGTTGCTCATCGAACCAGTCGACAAAAGCATTGGACGGTACTGCATCCACTGCCAGATACCACCAGTCATCGGCTGCAAAGGCACGACATTTCACCGCATCCTTCTCGGTCATGACCAAGGGTAATGAAGGCGTGAATGTCAGCGCCTGGGCACTGTAGACCGCATGGTCGGCGAACGCGTGAGCCACCGGCCGCCAGTGTAATCCTTCGAGGGTATTGAAGAAACGTTGAGGATTGCCGATTCCGGCGACCGCATGCAGCGCCTGCCCGGCCGGGAAATAATCCACCGGCTGGCGTTCGTCACTGCGCAGATTGATCAGGGCTGACGGTTTGAGCATAAAGGCGTAGCCATCGTCTCGATCAGCCGTCGCGCCGTTGTAAAGCAAGGCGTCGACACTGCCTAGCCGCTCAACCGGCTCGCGCAGTGGCCCGGCAGGCAGACAACGACGATTGCCCAGCCCGCGGGCGGCATCGATCAGCACCAGCTCCAGATCGCGGGCCAGACGATAATGTTGCAAGCCATCGTCAGAAAGAATCAGATCCAGAGGCTCGGCAGCGAGCAAGGCCTGCACGGCGCGACTGCGATCCGGATCGATCATCAGCGGCACGCCACTGCGTTTGACGATGAGCAAAGGCTCGTCGCCCGCCTCGCTGGCACTCTGGTCGGCCTTGACGCGCCACGGCAGGCTGGGAGGTTTGGCACCGTAACCGCGACTGACCACACCAACGCGCAGGCCACGACGACGGCAGTGCTCGATCATCCATAGGATCAGTGGCGTCTTGCCAGTGCCGCCGATGGTGATATTACCCACCACAATAACCGGCACCGGAGCGCGGTAGATGCTGCCCTCACCCGCCAGAAAGCGCGCGCGTTTGCCATCGACGACACGCCGATAAAGGCATTCGAGCGGACGCAAAAGCGCCAGCGCAGGGTGGCCCTTGTACCAGGCATCAAGCAAACGGTCGGTAAATGCCATCAGTTAGCCGGCGTGGCCTCGACAGTGGTCATGCGCAAATGGCTGAAACCCAGTTTACCCGCCGCATCCATGGCCGTAATCACCGATTGGTGCGGGGTCTTGCCGTCGGCACTGATCGACAACGGCAGGCTGGTATCGCCCGCCGACTCGCGTTGCAGCGCTTCGATCAGGGTTGCCAGATCGTTCTTGGGCAACAGTTGGTTGTTCAGCGAGAAGATCCCGTCGGCGTTGATGGCGATGTCCAGATGCTTAGCGCTGGCGTCCACCTCCGGCGTACCGGTGACCGCCTGTGGCAGATCCACCCGCAGCTGGGTTTCACGGGTGAACGTGGTCGTCACGATGAAAAACAGCAGCAGGATGAACACCACATCAATCAGAGAGACCAGATTGATGTCGATGTTTTCCCGGGGTCTGCGACGGCGAAATTTCACTTCTTCTTGCCCCCGCCCGCTCTGGCCAGCGACTTGAGATCGATTTTGGCGTCGATCAGATCGACATCGCGGTCGCCCTGCACCACTTCAACCAGACGAATGGCCTGCTGCTCCATGCCGACCACCAGCTCATCGACGCGACTTTGCAGAAAGCGATGAAAGAAGATTGCCGGAATAGCCACGATAAGGCCCGACGCGGTACAGATCAGCGCCTTGGAGATACCACCGGCGAGCACACCGGCATTGGCCGTGGCCCCCGAACTGTTGAACGAGCCGAAAATATCGATCATGCCCAGCACCGTACCCAGCAAGCCAAGCAGCGGTGCCATGGCGGCAATCGAACCCAGCGCGCTCAGGTAGCGCTCCAGTTCATGGATAACCCGGGCGGCGGCTTCTTCGATGCATTCCTTCATGATCTCGCGACCGTGCCTGGAATTGGCCAGACCTGCGGCGAGAATTTCACCCAGAGGCGAGTCGGCGCGCAGTTGCTTGAGCTTTTCGCCGTCGAGCTTCTTTTCCTGAATCCACTGCCAGACCTGTCCGAGCAGATGCGGCGGCGTGATACGGCTGGCACGCAGCGTCCACAGACGCTCGATGATAATGCCGGCAGCGGCGATGGAGCTCAAAATAATCGGCAGCATCATCCAGCCGCCAGATTTGACCAGTTCCCACACAGTGATCACTCCCTCGAAAAATTGGCGCCACTCTATCATAGGGTCGCCAAGTGCCGAACGCCGAGATCGATATCCCTTCACTCAGTCACGCCAGAAACGCCGTTGCGCGCGCTCTGCCTGCGGCGTGCCGAACGTACCCAGACGCAGACTGACAGCGCCCAGCTCAGCGCTGTCATAACTGGCCATACCCAGCCATCGATAACGCGCCATGACCAACGGATGCGGGTGGCCGAAGGCGTTGTTACGGCCACGGGAGATCAGCACGCCAACCGCTCCGACGGCCTGAAGAAATACTTTGGATGACGAGGTCCGGCTGCCGTGATGCGGGGACTGCAACCAATGGGCACGAAGGTCGAAACCGCTGGCGATTGCCGCACGTTCCGCGTCGACGTCGATATCACCCGTCAGCAGCAGACGCTCGCCCCCGGCGTCGACACTCAACATGCAGGATGCGGGATTGCCATCAGGCCCCTGCTCCCAGCGCCAGGTGGAGAACACCACCCCATCCCACTCCCAGCGCGCATCGCTCTCACACAAGCGCGCGTCGAGTTGCGGCGCGAGCCTGGCCAGCTCACCGCCCAGTACACGGTCAACCGGAAATGCCTGATGAACCGCCGCTGCGCCCCCGGCATGATCGGAGTCGGCGTGACTGATCAACATCAGGTCCAGATGACGCACACCGGCCTTGCGCATGGCGGGCACGACCACGCGCTGACCGATATCGAACTCGCCGAAACGTGGACCTGCGTCGTACAAGAGCGTGTGATTTCGAGTGCGCAGGAGAATGGCCAGGCCCTGCCCCACGTCCAACTGCAATACTTCTACCTGGCCTGCAGGCACTGAGTCGAGCGGCGGAAAAACGCACAACAACAGCAATGGCCAACCCAGCGGACGCATCGGCACGCCTTTGGGCAGTAATAAAATGAAGGCCCCGAGCAGACTAAGCAGCCACGCCCAGCCCGGCATTGCACTGGGCAACCAGGCGGGCAAGACCGCGGCAACCCAGCCGAGAAACATAAACAGCCACTCCAGCGCTCCTCCGGCCAGCCAGAGCAAGCCTTCGCCCACAACAGGGACCGGCAGCAGCAGTGTTCCAAGCAACGCAGGCGGCAGGACGATCAAGCTGACCCAAGGCACAGCCAGCAAATTGGCAAACGGCCCGCTGAGGCTGATCGGCAGGTTCAGCGCCAGCAGAACAGGCAGCAAGCCAATTGCGATCAGCCACTGCGCACGCGTCCAGCTTTGCCACCAATTCCAGGCACCGAGACGTCCACTGAAAATCAGCACCAGAATGCCAACCGCCGCGAAAGACAGCCAGAACCCCGGCTGCAGTGTCACCAGCGGCTCGAAAATCAGCACCGCGTTGAATGACAGTAACAACGGCCAGACAACGCCCAGGTGCCGAAAGCGCAAACGCCACAGCAGCACCATCGCGACCATCACACAGGCACGCCGTACCGGCACCTCGAAACCGGCCAGCAGCCCGTAACCCAGCGCAGCGATGAACGCCAGCGCACAGGCACAAGGCAGCCAGGGTAAAGCCCGTGGCCACAGCCCCCAGCGTGCAAGGCCTGCGACCAGCGCGTAAATCACCCCGGCCAGCAAACCGATATGCTGGCCGGAAATCACCAGCAGATGCACCGTGCCGGTGTCCTGCAGCACCTGCCAATCGGTGCTCGACAACCCGGAGCCATCGCCCAGCACCAGCGCCGCCAAGCCGCCCTCTCTGCCCTGCGCATCGACCGCCAGCAAGCGCTGACGAATAAGGTCGCGCCACGCCCCGCGCGCAGGTGTCAGCAGTTGACCATCCACCACCGTACCGGTGGCACCGATGCGCTGCGCCAACAGCCAGGCTTCGTAATCAAAAGCATCAGGATTGACCAGCCCGGCCGGCCGCTTGAGTTTGACCGCCATGCGCCAGCGCTCACCGCTGTTGACCTGCGGACCGCCGTACCACGCCACCCGGATGCGTGCAGGCAATATGGCCCTGCGCGACCTTGCCCCTTCCAGTTCGAAACGCACCACGCCCTCGGCGACACTGGGCAAACCGACTACCTTGCCTTGCAGCCAAAGCGTCTGACCGTCCAGACGATGAACCAGACGGTCATTCAACGCCCACTGCGCAGAAACACACGCCCAAGTAAAACCGAGCAGGAACAGCGCCAGTGGATAGGTACGAAGCGGTAGCAGCATCAACGCCAGTATCGGCATCAGCAGCAACAGCCAGGTCGGCGGCAAAGCAGGCAGAAAGCGTAAGGCCACAAGCCCCGACGCGAGCGCGATCATCCCTGTGCGCATGGTGATTCCTTGAAGCGGAAAGCTTCAAGGATCAGCGCAATATCGAAATGTCGGAAGTGATGGTGTGTTGCAAAACCTGAACAGCCGTTCTCGGCAGACAGGCGACCCGCCAGGCTGGCGGGTCGCAAAGCATGTGTTACTGACGCATACCGCGCCCGCTCACCAGCAACCGTGCGCAGCCGAAGTACAGCACAAACGTTGCCACGATCATGAACGCCAGGGCGATGCTGATCTTGATGTCGGAGACGCCCAGAATGCCG
Organism: Pseudomonas savastanoi; assembly: GCF_020917325.1. Lineage (NCBI taxonomy): Bacteria > Pseudomonadati > Pseudomonadota > Gammaproteobacteria > Pseudomonadales > Pseudomonadaceae > Pseudomonas > Pseudomonas savastanoi. The sequence goes on along the minus strand of NZ_CP076652.1, from coordinate 1,707,180 downwards.
TAGCGGAAGGCGTTGACCATGTGCAGGACCGGGTTGGCCAGCGACACGGTCTGCCAGAACGGCGGCAACAGGTTGATCGAATAGAACACGCCGCCCAGGTAAGTCAGCGGGGTCAGGACGAAGGTCGGGATGATCGAGATATCGTCGAAGTTGCGCGCGAACACTGCGTTGATGAAGCCCAGCAGCGAGAAGATGGTGGCGGTCAACACCACCACCAGAATGGTCACGCCCAAGTGGTGCACTTGCAGGTCGGTGAAAAACATCGACAGCATGGTGACGATGAAACCGACCATCAGACCACGCAACACACCGCCCAGGGTGTAACCGACCAGAATGGTGTGCGGGGAAACCGGCGAGACCATCAGTTCTTCGATGGAGTGCTGAAACTTGGCACCAAAGAAGCTGGATACCACGTTGCCGTAGGAGTTGGTGATCACCGACATCATGATCAGCCCCGGCACGATGTACTGCATGTAGGTAAAGCCGCCCATGTCGCCAATCTGGCGGCCGATCAGGTTACCGAAGATCACGAAGTACAGAACCATGGTGATCGCAGGCGGCAGCAGGGTCTGCGGCCAGATCCGCATGAAGCGATGGACCTCGCGGTAAACGATGGTCTTCAGGGCAATCAGGTTGGGGCGCAACTCGCCGCTCTGCACAGTCATAGCGCCACCTTCGCAAGGTTTTTTTCCACCAGGGACACAAACAACTCCTCAAGGCGATTGGATTTATTGCGCAGGCTCAAGACTTCGATGTTCTGGAAAGCGAGCTGGCTAAACAGCGCGGTGATGCCGACATTCTTGTCGACCTGAACTTCCAGGGTGTGGCTGTCGAGCAAACGGCAAGGGAAACCGGGCAGCTGCGGCGCGGTCTGCCAGGACGCCTTCAGATCCAGCACGAAGGTTTCGACAGTCAGGGTGCTGAGCAATTGCTTCATGCCGGTGTTCTGCACGATCACCCCGTGGTCGATAATGCCGATGTTGCGGCACAGCTGCTCGGCCTCTTCCAGGTAGTGCGTGGTGAGGATGATGGTGATGCCTTTTTGATTCAGTTCGGTCAGGAACGTCCACATCGAACGGCGCAACTCGATGTCCACACCAGCAGTGGGCTCATCGAGGATCAGCAGACGCGGCTCATGAATCAGCGCACGGGCGATCATCAAGCGCCGCTTCATGCCGCCTGACAGCGACCGTGAAGGCACGTCGCGCTTGTCCCACAGGCCCAGTTGAGTCAGGTACTGCTCGGCGCGCTCCTTGGCGATCTTTGCCGGGATGCCGTAGTAACCCGCCTGGGTGACGACGATGTCGAAGGTCTTCTCGAACTGGTTGAAGTTGAACTCCTGCGGCACCACGCCAATGGAACGCTTGAGCGCAGCGGGCTCGCGATCCAGATCGTGACCGAAGATGTTCACCGTTCCGCTGGTCTTGTTGACCAGCGTCGAGATGATACCGATGGTGGTGGACTTGCCTGCGCCATTAGGGCCAAGCAAAGCGAAGAAATCACCCTCGGCCACGTCCAGATCAATGCCACTCAAGGCCTGGAAACCGTTGCCGTAGGTTTTGGTTAGCTGCCGAATGGACAGAGCGGAAGACATATCGGAAAGAGTACTCATCAGGAAAAAGGAATGAAGCTGACCGGGAACACACGCCTGTCATGACGACCCAGGCGTGCAATGGTGCTCGGCTGGGTCATTCAAGTACAGACACATCTGTTAATAGTAAATATCAAGAGCCGGACATGAGCCCGATCAACTGTTTTAAATGCTCAGACTGCATGCTCAGGTCAGCGGACTCATGACGGCCTTGCGATACGCCGGACGCGTCTTGAGGCGTTCATACCAGGCTTGGAGGTGGGGCAGCGGCGGACGTTCAATCGGCATTTCGAACCAGCCGTAAGCGAAGCACCCCAGGGGAATGTCGCCCATGCCAAAAGCTTCGCCGGACAGGTAAGGCTGGCGAGACAGGGCCTCATCGGCGACCAGCAGCAGACTGTGCAGGGTCTTGATGCCTTGCTCGATGGCCGGCCAGTCCTGTTTCTCGGGCGGGGTGCGTACCACGCCCCAGAGTACCGGGCTGAACGGGGCCGCGATGGTCGAGGAGGTCCAGTCCATCCACTTGTCTGCGTTGGCGCGAGCCTGAAGGTCAGCGGGGTATAAGTCCGAGTCCGGGGCATGGCGGGCGGCCAGATAGCGTACGATCGCGTTCGACTCCCAAAGCACGAAATCGCCGTCTTCAATCATGGGAATCCGGCCATTGGGGTTTTTCGCGCGGTAAGCTGCTTCATTGACCAGCCCGAATGCCCCACCGGCGTCCTGCGTCTCGTAGGGCACGCCCACTTCTTCGGCAATCCAGAGTGCCTTGCGCACATTGCTGGAATTCTTCCGTCCCCATATCTTGAGCATTGCGTTCCCCTCGCAGTCGCTGATAAATAAAGGCTCACAGTCTACCCCGAAGCGGCGGCAACTTCCTCGTCAACCAGGGGTCACTATCGATGTCGCCTCACCACTGCCCGGCGACCAGTTCTTGATCGCTGCCACGGCGGCGGTCATCACGGAGGAATACCTATGCTGTTGTTGTGGATTGTAGTGCTGGTCGTCGGCATTGCCTGGCTGGCCCATCGGCGTACCGCCCCGCTCCCGGCGCTTGGCGTGGTAGCCGTCTACCTGCTGGCCATGGGCATTTTCAGCCACGCGCCAGGATGGCTGCTGACTGTTTTCTGGGTGCTGTGGCTGGCAGTGTTCGTACCTGTTGTGCTGCCCGACCTGCGCCGCAAGCACTTCACTGCGCCCATGTTCAGCTGGTTTCAGAAAGTGCTGCCGCCCATGTCGGAAACCGAGCGCGATGCGATTGACGCCGGTACCGTCTGGTGGGATGGCGAGCTGTTCAGCGGTCGCCCGGACTGGGACAAGCTGCTGGCCTATCCAAAAGTCCAGCTCACCGAAGAAGAACAGGCCTTTATCGACGGGCCGACCGAAGAACTCTGCGCGATGGTCAGCGACTGGGAAATCGGTCAGGCCATGGACCTGCCGCCTGAAGCCTGGGCGCACATGAAAGAGCACGGGTTCTTTGCCCTGATCATTCCGAAAGAATTCGGTGGCAAGGGCTTCTCGGCCTACGCCCACTCTCAGGTGGCCATGAAACTGGCCACCCGCAGCGGCGACCTGGCCTCCACCGTGATGGTGCCCAACTCCCTCGGCCCTGCTGAATTGCTGCTGCATTACGGCACCGACGAACAGCGCAACCATTACCTGCCACGTCTGGCACGTGGCGAAGATATCCCCTGCTTCGCGCTGACGGGTCCATTGGCAGGTTCCGATGCGGGCGCGATGCCCGACACCGGGATTATCTGCAAAGGTCAGTGGCAAGGCGAAGAAGTCATCGGCCTGCGCCTGACCTGGGAAAAGCGCTACATCACCCTTGGCCCGGTCGCCACCCTGCTCGGCCTGGCCTTCAAGGCTTACGACCCTGAGCACCTGCTAGGCGAAGAGGAAGACCTAGGCATCAGCCTGGCATTGATTCCGACCGACACACCAGGCGTTGAAATCGGACGGCGCCACTTGCCGCTGGGCGCGGCGTTCATGAACGGCCCGAATTCGGGCAAGGACGTCTTTGTCCCTTTGAGCTACCTGATCGGTGGCCAGCCAATGCTTGGCAAAGGCTGGATGATGCTGATGAACTGCCTGTCGGTGGGACGTTCGATTTCGCTGCCCGCGGTCGGCACCGGCGCTGCCAAGTACACCAGCCTGGTCACCGGCCAGTACGCCAAGGTGCGCGAGCAATTCAATGTGCCGCTGTCGGCGTTCGAAGGTATTCAGGAAGCGCTGGCGCGCATCGGCGGCAACGCCTGGTTGATGGACAGCGCGCGCATGCTGACCGCCAATGCGGTCGATCTGGGAGAAAAACCCTCGGTGCTCTCCGCGATCCTCAAATACCACCTGACCGAGCGTGGCCGCGAATGTATCGGTCACGCCATGGATGTGCATGGCGGCAAGGGCATCATCATGGGCCCGAACAACTACCTGGGCCGCAACTGGCAAGGCGCGCCGATTTTCATCACCGTTGAAGGGGCGAATATCCTTTCACGTAACCTGATGATCTTCGGCCAGGGTGCCATTCGCTGCCATCCATTCGTGCTCAAGGAAATGGCCTTGGCCGGTCGCGAAGACAAGCAGCAGGCGCTGCTCGAGTTTGACGCGCTCCTGCTCAAGCACATCGGTTTTGCGGTGAGCAACGCCGCCAGCACCCTGATTCTTAATCTGGGCTTTGGCCATTTTGAAAGAGCACCGGGCAACAGCCTGAGCCAAGGCTACTTCCGCGCGTTGAACCGTCAGGCAGCAGCTTTCGCGATGTTGGCGGACTTGAGCATGATGCTGCTGGGCGGCGAGTTGAAACGCCGCGAACGCCTGTCGGCGCGTCTGGGGGATGTGCTCAGTCATATGTATCTGGCTTCGGCGGCACTCAAGCGCTACCACGATCTTGGCTCGCCAGATCACATGAGCCCGCTGTTTCGCTGGGCCATGGAAGAAAGTCTGGGCCATTCGGAACGTGCCATGGACGAAATCCTCGGCAACTTCCCTAACCGTGTGCTGGGTGGGCTGTTGCGTGCAGTGGTGTTCCCGTTCGGTCGTCGCCACAAGGGCCCTTCGGACAAGCTGGACGCCGAAGTTGCACAGGTACTGGGCCGCGCCAAGGGCGATCCGACACTGGAAGAGTTGCTCGCAGGCTGCTATCGCCCGCAATCGGCAGAAGATCCGGTCGGCGCGCTGCAACATGCCATCGACTTGCTGACTACTGCATATCCGCTGCACAAGAAGCTGCAAGTGGCGCTCAAGAGTGGTCAGATCAAACCGGCCGCAGGCGAGCATGCCATCGACGCTGCGTTGCGCATCGGTGTATTGCAGGCAGAAGAGGCACAGACACTGCGTACAGCCGAAGCCGCCCGTCGCAAGGTGATCGACGTGGATGATTTCGACAAGGAAGAACTGACCCAGGCAGCGGGCAAGATTCGCTGACGTTCAAGGTCACACCACACAGCAGGCGCGTAGAGCTTTATACTCTCGCGCCTGTTTTTGCATTTGAGGATTACCCGATGGCCGACGCCACTCTCGATCACCAACTTGGCCTGCTGGCACACCTGCGCAGCATTCTGGTCGCGCTGGGCGAGGCCGAGCAGGTTCCGGAAGAAAGCCACGCGCTGTTCATGGAGCGCTTCGACGAACTGGTCGAGCAACTGCCGCAGGACCCGATAGAAAGCCAGTACCTGGGCCAGGACATCCTGTGTCAGGTCATCCAGCGCTACCCGCAAATCGCCCACCTGGTGCCTCGCGACCTGCTGTGGTTTTTTGCCGGTGACTGCCTGCATTTCATGCCGGATGATGAAATCGAGCTGTATCAGGCGCTGGAAGAGCGCCGTTACGAAGCCGAGCAGAACGATGAACCATTTGACTGGAACCAGGAAAAGCAACTGCTGGCCATGTCGACACAGGGCAGCAAACACTGATCACCCAGTGCTCTCAAGCCTGGCCCGGAGGCTATTCCGGGCAGGTTGCCTGTTACTCACGCCAATACGTATCAGCAGGCAACACATCGACAAATACGATCATTCCGTTCCGGGATTCGAATCAGTTTATCGAATAGACAGGCATACCATGACACTCCCTGGCGCCTGAAAAGGCCACCTGATAAGGAGTGCTCTCTTTCCATGACTCAATTTCGTAAAGTCCTGTCGATTCAGGCAGGCCAACCTGCCTCTGACGGCGCGGGAGTCAAACTGACACGCGTTTTCGGCGGACGGGGCGTGGAACAATTCGATCCATTCCTGATGCTGGACGAGTTCGGGTCGGACGTGCCTGATGACTATATCGCGGGCTTTCCACCTCATCCGCACCGTGGCTTCGAAACCGTGACCTACATGCTTGAAGGCCGCATGCGTCACGAAGACCATATGGGCAATGTGGGCCTGCTGCAGGGCGGCGGCGTACAGTGGATGACCGCCGCACGCGGGATCATTCACAGCGAAATGCCTGAACAGGAAGAAGGCACCATGCGAGGTTTTCAGCTATGGCTGAACCTGCCGGGCAAGAACAAGCTGAACGACGCCAGTTATCAGGACATCCAGCCGGAAAACGTTCCTCGCCTGACCACTGCAGCCGGTGTGCAGGTAGTGGTATTGGCCGGGCATTTCGACGATGGCCAGGTTCAACAGGCCGGTGCGGTACAGCGCCCGGATACCGAGCCCTTGTACTTTGACTTCGACATGCCTGCCGGCAGTCGTATCAGCCCGCGCATGCCCGAAGGGCATCTTGCATTGCTGTACGTTTACGAAGGCAGTATCGAAATAGAAGGCAGCGCACAGTCAGTGAGCAAGCGCCATCTTGCGCGCCTGTCTGACACCGGTGATTTGCAGATCAGCAGCACCAAGGGTGCACGCGTCTTGTTGATTGCCGGCAAGCCCTTGCGCGAGCCGATCGTGCAGTACGGGCCGTTCGTGATGAACACCCGCGAAGAGATTGACCAGGCGCTGCGTGATTTCCGGGAAGATCGTCTGACGGCGTGACAGGCTAAAGCCGCCGGCAGATATTCTCACGCAGGTAATCAAAAAACCGTGCACTTCGCTTGAAGTGCACGGTTTCCTGACCACGGCTTGGTAACAGAGAGACAGGCGCGACTCAGACCAGCACAGGGTCCTGCTTGTCTGGGTCGATCTTGTAGCGTTCGATGGCCTGAGCAACGACCTTACGCTCGACCTTGCCGTCATCGGCCAGCGCCTTGAGCGCAGCAACTGCCACGAAGTAACGGTCTACCTCAAAGAAATGACGCAGCGATTCACGGGTATCGGACTGACCAAAACCATCCGTACCCAGCGCCACGAAACGACGCAAAGGTACGAATGGACGGATCTGGTCAGCGAAGATCTTCATGTAATCCGTTGCTACTACGACCGGCCCTTCCCTGTCGGCGAGACAGCTTTCAACGTAGCTCAGGCGCGGCTCCTGCTCAGGGTGCAGCAGGTTCCAGCGCTCGACGTCCTGGCCTTCACGGCGCAGCTCGGTGAGGCTGGTAACACTCCAGACTTCACTGCTCACACCAAAGTCGTCCTCCAGCAATCTGGCGGCCGCGATGACTTCGAGAAGGATCGACCCGCAGCCCATCAATTGCACGTGTTTGCCGGAGTTGACCGACGCACTGGCCTGCAATGGGTACATCCCTTTGATAATGCCGGCTTCGGCGCCCTCGGGCAGATCAGGGTGCGGGTAGTTCTCGTTGAGCAAGGTGATGTAGTAATAAATGTCCTCATTTTCGGCAAACATGCGGCGCATGCCGTCCTGAATGATCACCGCCAGTTCGAAGGCAAACGTCGGGTCGTAAGATACACAGCACGGTATCGTCGACGACATCACGTGGCTGTGCCCGTCATCATGCTGCAGGCCTTCGCCCATCAGCGTGGTCCGGCCTGAGGTGGCCCCCAGCAGAAAGCCCCTGGCCCTGGCATCACCCGCCGCCCAGGCCAGATCGCCCACACGCTGGAAACCGAACATCGAATAGAAGATATAGAACGGCACGGTCATCACGCCATGGTTGGCGTAGGACGTACTGGCTGCAATCCATGAGGAAATGGCGCCGGACTCGTTCAGCCCTTCCTGCATGATCTGCCCGTCGGTGCTTTCCTTGTAGTAGCTCAGTTGCCCTGCATCCTGTGGCGTGTACAACTGACCGACATGGGAATGGATGCCGATCTGGCGGAACAGGTTCTCCATACCAAAGGTTCGCGACTCGTCCGGCACAATCGGCACAATCAACTTGCCGATGTTCGGGTCCTTGAGCAGCGTCGAAAGGATGCGCACAAAGGCCATGGTCGTCGATATACCGCGATCACCGGTGCTTTTCAGCTGGGTATCCAGCACCGAAAGCGGCGGAACCTGCAAGGTGGCCGCGTCACTGAAACGCGCCGGAATGTAACCGCCCAACTGAGCCCGGCGGGCCTTGAGGTACAGCGCTTCGGTACTGCCCTCGGCGGGTTTCAGATAAGGCATGTCGCCCAGTTGATCATCGGTGATGTCCAGAGAGAAACGGTCGCGGAAGGCCTTGATTGCCTCTGCCCCGAGTTTCTTCAACTGGTGATTGATGTTCTGCCCCTCGCCCGCCTCGCCCATGCCGAAACCTTTGACCGTCTTGGCCAGAATCACGGTCGGCCCGCCCTTGTGACGCATTGCGGCAGCGTAGGCGTTGTAGACTTTTTCCGGATCGTGCCCGCCCCGCGAGAGCTTCCAGATATCGTCGTCGCTCATGTCGCTGACCAGCTCCAGCAACTCCGGGTACTTGCCGAAGAAATGCTCACGCACGTAGGCGCCGTTCTGGGATTTGTAGTTCTGGTACTCGCCGTCCACGCATTCCATCATGCGCTGACGCAGCAGCCCGCTCTTGTCCTTCTCCAGCAGCGCATCCCAGCCACTGCCCCAGATGACCTTGATTACGTTCCAGCCAGCGGCGCGATACAGGCTTTCGAATTCCTGAATGACCTTGCTGTTGCCACGCACCGGGCCGTCGAGACGCTGCAGGTTGCAGTTGACCACGAAGATAATGTTGTCGAGCTTCTCGCGCCCGGCCAGCGCAATGGCCGCCTGAGACTCGGGCTGGTCCATTTCGCCATCGCCGAGAAATGCCCAGACCTTGCGGCCCTGATGCTCCTTGAGCCCGCGATTTTCCAGGTAACGCATGAAGCGCGCCTGATACGCCGCCGTAATTGGCCCAAGCCCCATGGAGACCGTAGGGAACTGCCAGAAGTCCGGCATCAGACGCGGATGTGGATAGGACGAAATGCCATCGCGATCCGTTTCGCGACGGAAGTTGTCCAGTTGCTCTTCGCTCAGGCGACCTTCCAGGTACGCCCTGCCGTAAATGCCCGGAGAAGAATGGCCCTGAATGTAAACCAGATCGCCAGCGAACTGCTCGGTACGGCCACGGAAGAAGTGATCAAACCCCACGTCATAGAGCACGGCGGCAGACGCGTAGGAGGCGATATGGCCGCCCACACCGGAATGCTTGCCGGCACGCAGTACCATCGCCAGGGCGTTCCAGCGGATGAACGCGTTGATACGCTTTTCAACCTGAAGGTCACCCGGATAAGGCTGCTGACGGTCGCTGGGAATAGTGTTGACGTAGGGCGTCGTGACCCGACCATAGAAATCGCCGTGTTGAGCGACATCGAAGTCCAGCAACTGATCGATCAGGTAGTGCGCGCGCGGGCGCCCTTCACTGTTGAGTACCGACTCAATCGATTCGAGCCATTCGCGGGTTTCTTGCGGATCCTCGTCAAGAAACCGGGGTTGCTGTGCCATCGTCGTCTCCTACTGTGATGCGGCAGTGGACGCCGGACAGGCGTCTGCCTTGAAAAATCTGATTGCAATTGCAATCACATGCCGGAATTTATCCCGTGCTCGGTTACTATTGCAACCCTCAAGAATTTCAGACAAAGGTGATTCATGTCGTCAGCCGAACCGGATACGTGGTTCAGATTCGTCAGGGCGCACCGCTGTCTTATTCGCGAGATCGAACGACGTCTGGCGGCGGCCGAGCTGCCCCCATACGCTTGGTATGACGCGCTCTGGGGTGTGGAAAGCGGGCCTCAGGGCATGCGCCGCATGCATGAACTGGCCGATGTCATGGCCATCGAACGCTACAACCTGACCCGCCTCATCGACCGCCTTGAAAGCGAAGGGCTGGTGGAGCGCCACAGGTCCGACAGCGACGGCCGAGGCGCTGTGGCAGCGATCACCGACAAGGGCCGGGCACTGCGCAAACAGATGTGGCAGATCTACGAAACGGCGGTTGACGAGCTGTTTCTGGCGCAATTCGACGCCCCGCAGCGCCGCGTGTTTGCTGATGCGCTGGAGCGTGCCGCACTGGCAGCCCGACAAAGTGGCAGTAAAAGCTGACATCAGACCAGCCGATAGCGTTGCAGGGCGAGTTTCAGCGGCTCGTAACTCAGTTGCCCGCCCTCCGCAAGCGCGGTCAGGGCCTGAACGACAATCCACTCGGGGCTGATTGCAGGCTTACCTTGCGGCGCAGCGGAATCGGCTCCCAAGGCAACAAACCGTCCGGGGACATGTTCACGCAGTTGCTCGGCCACGGCCTGCGGATAACCGGTAACCGCCACCACGGCGTCGTGCCCTTCGCCGAGGCAATCACGCAGGTGCCAGGACCGAGGGGTCTTCAAGGGATGGAAACGATTCCAGCGTCGGCCAGAGCCGGCATCGCGCGCCAGTCGGGTATAGCTGGGGCAGCTCCAGATTTCGCAATCGACATTCCAGTGCTCCTTGAGCAAGCTGGCCGCCTGACGGACCGAACGCAGGGCCAGGCCCGCGCCCAGCAGGCGCACACGACGGCCGTCATTGCCGGAAACGGCATCGCCAACCCGATACATACCTTGCACAGCCGCCGCAGCCTGCGTCTCGCTCAATGCACTGACCTGATCATTGGATTCGTCATGCAACGCCATGTAATAGAAACCGGCCCGGCCCTCAACATACAGGCTGTGCAAGGCGTGCAGCGTGATAGCCCGAGCCTCCGCGGCATCCGCAGGGTCATAAGGCTGACACTTGCGGTTTGAAAGGAGCCACAAAGGCAGCCACGGATGAGCGCCCTTGGGCCAGCGAGATGGCAGCGTCTCGATGTCGTTGCAGAAAATTCCACGTTGGGATGACTCCGATGCCAGCGCGCTCAGTTCGGCCGAGGTTTCGCTGCTGATCATGTAGATCAGAGGCAATTCGACCTTGCCGGCCTGAGCAGCAAATCGCAAAGGCCAGGCGCTGGCGAGCACGCCCTCCTGCTCGCAGACCATGTGCTTGCTGGCTCGCACTACCGATATGCGCCGCGAGGTAGACGGGTCTCGCGTCAGGCGCTCAACGATGTCGGCCATTGCAAACAGGGGTGAACAGCACCCGCGCAGTGCAAGCCCCGCAGCCGCTTGAATCTTTTCCATGCAAGCTAGCGCTGCGACCCGGGTTTGCGGCGCCAACTGGTGGCCATTTGCGCTGTTCATCTCTACTCCTTGCTGTCGGACAAGCGTCCTTGCACCATAATGGAACGAAGAATATGATTGCAATCGCAACAAAATCATAATTGGTGTGCGTGATCACAGTGCAGGGCCCAACGCCCGAACACGCGTGCACTCGCATGCGAATGCTTCGACGAGAGCACTTTTTTACAGCCTAAACCTGTGTTCAAAATCAAAAGACACAGGTAGTCCATGTTTTCATGTACTACTTAAATTACAAATGAGGATAATGAGTACAGCCAGGCCGAGAACAAAACAATAAACAAGGTATTACATGGAGGTTCGTACCGTGAAAGCCCAACTTGACTGCCCACCGTTGAAGATAAACGGGGCCCCCGCCCCGCTCCGTCAACTGATCGAAGACTTTGAAAACGATCTGCACCACATTGGCGATTTCACTTATGCCTACTTTTCCACGCCCAAGACGCGTAATGTCAAACCCGTCATTTTGTCCAATTACCCTGACTCCTGGCTGAAATCTTATGTAGCCTCAAACTATCACCTCATTGACCCTATCATCAAACATGCCTGGCATAGCATTACGCCATTCTTCTGGAGAGAGGCCCGCAATGCCGCTCAAGGCGTCGAGACCGACGATTTCCTGAAACGATCGGCCAAATATCAACTGTCCTCGGGGGCCACTTTCACCCTGCACGATGCCAGCGGGCTTTTTGCCGCACTGAGTCTTTGCAATGCCCGGCAGCAGAATGATTTCGATCAGCGAATCCGCGAAAAGGCCGCCGATATCCAGATGAGTCTCATCCGCTTCCATGACCGTTTGATCAAGACCCGAGCGCCCCATGAACTCTTTCCGCAGCCCACCCAGTGCAAGTTGTCCACCCGCGAAACAGGTGTGTTGAAATGGGTGGCCATGGGCAAGTCGTACAGCGAAATCGCTGAAATATTTTCCATCTCGGAACGCACCGTGAAGTTTCACATGTCCAACGTCTCCAGCAAGCTCGAAGTGCGCACTGCCAAGCAGGCAGTCTACAAAGCCATCAACATGGGCATGGTCTGACTCAGGCAGCGCTGTGCATGCAGGCTGGCGGTGCGGGGTCTGACACGCCAAGCGCTATCGGCCAACGCAGCAGGTCATCCGTTACAGGCTGTCTGAGGGCAATATTCCCGAGCAGCCGCTGATGGTTGTCGGCCGTCACCGGCATCTCCAGCAGCAGCACTGTCTCGCCTGGCGATGCTTCACCGGTCGACAGCACATGGTGCTCCCATCCGGACTTGCGCACGATCCGCGCCATTGCCTTGCTGACCACCGTGATGATCGATTGCAAACCGGACAACGCAGCATGGTTGTGCATGGAGAACAGCAGCATTTCGGTCAGTGGTGCGTGCAGAATACCCAACGAGCGTGCCCGAGCCGTGTCGACAAAGAACCGGCTCGACTCAGCCATGGCAGCATTTTTGGGCGCAGGGCAGTCAAAAAAACTGCGGAATGGGCCTTCCAGCATGTAGGGATCACAGGTGTTGATCAGCCTTAGTCCGGCCAGCGGAACCCCGTTCCAGCTTCCGACAAGGTAAGTGGTATTGGCATTGTCGTATTCATCAAATTCAAATGCATGACTCACACGAACTTTCCACTCAAGCCGATCTGAAAAAATCTTCTTGCGCATGGAATATAGCGTTTCCAGCAACGTAACGGGCATCGTCGTGTAACTGGCTAGCTGAAACTCAAACCCGCTCGACATATAAACTCCACCTTGCACAACCAGCGTGAAGCATCGCGTATTTCAAACTGTAAATCTACTGTACCTAAGAACAGGTCAATACCTTGAAATATAACATTCTGTTATTTGCACTTAGGTACAGTGTTATTTCAGCCAAAAATAAGGAAATCTGCTTCGGCGTTCTGGATATCCAGGACGGCCGCACCCCAAACAATAATGACTCCATAGGGATAATGGTATGAACAGTCTATATGCCGGTATCGACACCTTGAACGCGGTTCCTGTTCTGGACGATATTACCCAACACGAAATCTCTGCCCTCAAAACCCGTTTCAACCTGGCCGATGCGCACACTCATCAGGATCAGAGCGACACTCAGCGCATGATCGTCGCCAGCCTGCCCGAGCTATGGTATCAGGCGCAGAACCAGACCCAATACCAGAGTGAGCAGGCCTTCATTCATGCCTTTTTCACTTTCCATGGCCAGCACCATGCGCTGAAACGCCACGACGAAATCTATCTCGTCTACGCAGCGTCCATCGCCATGCACATTACCGCGACCTACCTGCGCAAACAGAACATGAGTGTCGGGCTGATCGAGCCTTGCTTCGACAACCTGCACGATCTCTTGAAACACATGGAAGTGCCCATGTCGGCACTTGATGAAAGCCTGTTCACCTCATCGACCGAGGTGTACGCAAACTTGCAGAAAGCGGCCATCGGGCTGGATGCGATCTTTCTGGTCGACCCCAATAACCCGACCGGTTCCAGCCTGTTTGCCGACGGACCGGATACGTTCGTCGAAGTGGCCAGATACTGCCGCGATTACAACAAACTGCTGATACTCGATTTCTGTTTCGCCTCGTTCTTCAAGGCGACCGGTCGGGAACGCGTGGACGCCTACGCGATTCTCGACGACATCGGCACGCAATACCTGGTCATGGAAGACACTGGCAAGACCTGGCCGCTACAAGACACCAAATGCGCCACCCTCATGGCCAGCCAGGACATCAACGCCGATATCTACAGCATCGTCACCAGCGTCCTTTTGAACGTCTCGCCGTTCATCCTCAATGTAGTGACCCGCTACATTGAGGACAGCAACGACGATGACTTCAACTCCGTGCGTTCGGTGCTGGACGTCAACCGCCGCATGGCCCGGGCGGGTCTTGAGGGCAGGGTTTTGCAGTATGTGGAACCGATGATCGACACCAGCGTGGCATGGTTCGAGATTCTGCCCGCAGGCATTAACGCCGATGAGTTGCAGGCTTATCTGCTGCAATGGGACGTGTACGTGCTGCCGGGCAAATATTTCTACTGGAGCCAGCCCGAAAAAGGCCAGCGTTACATACGTCTGGCACTGGCACGCAAACCGGACGAATTCGCGGCGGCGGTTCAGGTCATCGCCAAGGCACTGGAGAACTTCCATGTCTGACTTCGACCTGCCAATGATCGACGCAACAGTGTTCATGGGCATGCACCACGCCGATCCCGGTGTGCGTGACAAATCCCTGGGCTTCTTTTCCCGGTTCTACGAAAGCAGTGTGCAGATGAATTTCGCCCAGATAGGCATTTGCGACGCCATTATCTGGAAGAAAAGCCGTGCCTTGCAGGACGTGTACTACCCGTTCATGGATGTACTTCACACCGACATGGCCATCCAGCGCCAGGGCTGCAGCGACTACATACTCCAGCGCGCCGCGACGGACACGCTGCTAAAAAGCCTGCCCGTCGAAAAGAAACTGCTGGCGGCGCAGGTACTGGAGCAGGAAATCCCGTTTTATACCCACGATCCGGAGCTGCTGCGCCTGCACGTCCTGCAGCCTTTCCTGCAGCCGTTCGAAAGCCCCGTCAGACAGCCTGCGTTCCCGGAGATGTTGCAACGTCTCTATGACCAGTCGAGTGCCATGGTGATCCGCAACGAGGACTTTGAACATGTCTGGTAAAACCATTCTGGTGCCGCTGGTAACGCCTCTGAACGAACAGGCGCAGGTCTGCGAAACCAGTCTTGAACGTCTTTTGAGCAGCCTCGCAGCCCACGTCGACGGCTACATTCCATGCCTGACCTCCGGAGAAGGCTGGCGGCTGTCGCGCCAGCAGTGGCTACAGATGCTGGAGCTGACCCTACGCCACGCAGGCGACAAGCTGGTCATCGCCGGGATTGAGCGCAGTTCGACGCAGGAGGTACTGGACTTTGCCCTGATGGCTCAGGATGCCGGCGCGCAAGCGGTGATGTTCACCTCGCCGTTTACACCCGGTATCAGTCAGCAGGTGATCATCGACCATTACCAGACCATTCATGACGCGACCCGTCTGGATATCTTCATGTACAACGAGGCCGCCCTGTCAGGCAACGAAAAGACCTTCGCCACCCTCGAGGCCATCGCGCAGTTACCCAGAGTGATTGGCCTCAAGGACTCACCGTCCATGTCCCGCTCGCAGGATCAGGTGGATGCCATTCGGCAACAGGGCGTCGACTACTTTATCGGCTGGGAAATGCAGCTGGCTGGCGAACTGGAGTCCGACGGCAACGTGGTGTCCCTCGCCAACCTGGAACCGCTGCTCTGTCGGCAAGCGGCTGACCGCCAACAGCCAGCGCTCAGTCAGGAAATCGCGACGCTCAATGAACGGTATCTGCTGAGTGCGTCCGACTGGTACGCCCAGGTCAAGCGCGAGCTTAAAGCCCGTGGCGTGATCAACAGCGACCGGGTTATGACCGAGGAGGCTGCTTAATGGAAAACATGCAAAAGCAACTGTTTCTGGCCAATCGTGCGCTTATCGAAAAGCTCGTGCCTATCCCACAGGAGCTTCTGACATTCGAGCAGCGCTGGATCGACGACGCCATCGAACGCAGCATGACTGCGGATGTTCCAGGTGATCTCGCCGGTCTGCGCAGGATGCTGGCCGAACTGGTCGAACTGGAGAGCAGCGAAGTACCGCCCAGCGCGCACTATGTCGGCAGCGACATGACGCTCGACGAGTTCCGGATTCTGGTTCAGGAGTTTGCGCTGGATGGTCTGACCGAAGCGCAGGTTTTCTATCATCTGATGCCCAGGCTCAGCCTGCCCGCGCAAATGCCCATGCTGCGCATGATGATCGACGAGTTCGGCTCGGGAAACCTCAAGCGCTCGCATACCACGCTGTATCAGGACCTGCTGCGCGAACTGAACATGCCGCTGGACCTGCAATTCTACGTGGAGGCCAACTCCAGTGCCGGTTTCACCTTTCCCAACATGTTCTGCTGGCTGGCCATGCGCGCGGATGACCCATCATGGTTTGCCGGGGTCATTACCTACTTCGAGACCGTGGTACCGTTCTTTTTCGAGTGTTACACCCAACTCTGCGAGCGCTTGCAGATCCAGGCTCATACCTACTACTCAGAACACGTTCATATCGACGTTTTCCATGCCATCGAGGGGCAGCGCCTGCTCAAGGCCATGGACGTCAGCGGTGATCTGGACCCGGTGAAAGCGTGGCGCGGCATCTGCATGGGGCGCGAGATCACCAACCTGGCATTCGACCTGGCCGTAGAGAAAGCTCGTCGACTCAAGCACTTCAACAAGGAGGCCAACCTTGAACGAGCCTGCTGAGTTTCGTCGTCCCGACACGTTCACCGTGCATATCGGCCAGGAGCAATACCTGGTACCGAGTAGTTGCCCACATCGTGAGGGCTGGCTGGAGCATGGCGTGGTCAACGAGAAACGCCGGTCCATTACCTGCCCCCTGCACTTCTCGGTGTTCAGCCTCGAAACCGGAGAGCAATTGAGCGGCCCGCCTTGTGGCAACCTGCAGGTTCGGCGACTGAGGTAGAAGCGCGTCCCACGGCAGGATTGGCTCCTGCCGTGGAGGCGTCATGTGAGGCGCAGGAACCTTTTCAGTTCCGCACCCTGGGCAATCGCATCGTGTCGGCCCAATTCGATCAGTTCGCTGCAATAACCCGATTCAAACAACAGATAGCTCAGGACACTGGCGCCACTGCTTTTGGTCGCGCCCGGCCCGCGCAGGAACGTGCGCAATGCGGGCGGAAGTTCACGGCGGTGCCGGGCAGCGATTTCGTCCAGCGGGCGGCTTGGGGAAATCACCAGAACTTCCACCGGCTCCATACCCGGCTGCCTGATCTGATCGCAAGGCAGCAACGCGCTGGCCATGTTCAAGCGCTCCAGCAACTCGATATCGCTTTCCAGATTATCGATGAACGTGCTGTTGAGCATATGGCCGCTGATCTGCGCCAGACTTGGCTGTATGCCGATTGGCGCACGCGGTGCCGGCCTTTCGGCTTTCAGCCCGCGCGGATTGCCGCTCACGCCTACGACCAGAACACGATTGGCACCCAGGTGCAGCGCCGGACTGATCGGCGCCGACTGACGCACGGCACCGTCACCAAAGTATTCCTGATCCAGCATCACTGGGGCGAACAGCAAGGGAATGGCTGAACTGGCCAGCAAGTGATCCACGGTCAGTTGAGTCGGACGGCCGATACGCCGATGGCGCAGCCAGGGCTCGATGGTGCCGCGGCCTTGATAGAACGTGACTGCCTGCCCTGATTCATAGCCAAAAGCTGTTACCGCCACGGCGCGCAAGTGATGGGCATCAATGGCGGCTTCGATTCCGGACAGGTCCAGCCGCTCGTTGAGCAGTTCACGCAGAGGCGAGCTGTTGAGCAAGGCAACCGGGATATTTCGCCCGAAGCCCATCAGGCTGCGGCCGAAAAAACGGCTGGCCTGATGAATCACACCAGACCAGTCGCTGCGCAGCACCTGATGGCTGCGGAACGACTGCCAAAACTCGGTCAACTGGTGAATGGCAATGCGAAAGTGCAGCGCGCCGCTGGCCAGTTTCACCGCGTTGATCGCCCCGGCCGACGTACCGACAATGACCGGAAAGGGATTGGGAGAACCAGGCGGCAGCAAGTCGGCAATGCCTGCAAGTACGCCAACCTGATACGCAGCACGCGCACCGCCACCTGACAAAATAAGCCCGGTCACGGGCTCGACTTCGGTTACAGCCTGGGTCACTACTGCGGTATCTGGCATCTACAACTGGCCTCGATGGTCAACGACGCTTTTTTATCTACGTTTGTTATATAGCTTCGGTTCGCCAGCCGGTCGACTCTTGAAGCGCCGATGCGCCCAAAGATACTGTTCCGGGCATTCAGTGATAGCACTTTCTACCCATTGATTGATACGCAAGCAATCGGCTTCGTCGCTTTCACCCGGAAAATCCTGCAGCGGTGGGTGAATCACCAGCCTGTAACCGCTGCCGTCAGCCAGACGCTGCTGAGTGAACGGCACCACTTGAGCACGGCCCAGACGCGCAAATTTGCTGGTAGCGGTCACGGTCGCGGCCTGAATGCCGAACAGCGGCACAAAGATGCTCTGTTTAGCGCCATAGTCCTGATCCGGTGCATACCAGATGGCCCGGCCGGCACGCAGCAACTTGAGCATGCCGCGCACGTCATCGCGCTCGACAGCCAGCGAATCAAGGTTGTGCCGCTCGCGTCCGCGACGCTGGACGAAATCGAACAGTGGGCTCTTGTGTTCGCGGTACATGCCGTCGATGGTGTGTTGCTGGCCCAGCAGTGCCGCACCGATCTCCAGCGTGGTGAAGTGCAGCGCCATCAGAATCACGCCCTCGCCTTTCTCCTGAGCATTCTGCAGGTGCTCGAGCCCTTCGATATGGGCAAGTCTGGCCAGACGTTTTTTCGACCACCACCAGCTCATGGCCATCTCGAAGAAGGCGATCCCGGTGGAGGCGAAGTTTTCCTTGAGCAGACGCTTGCGCTCGGCGGCGGACAAATGAGGAAAACACAGCTCAAGATTGCGTGACGCGATATTTTTTCGATCAGTGGCCACTCGGTACATGACCGCACCCAATGCCCGACCGATGGCCAGCAGGGCGCGAAACGGCAACTGGACAACCAGCCATAAAAGCCCCAGCCCCAGCCACAACGGCCAGAAACGGGGGTGAAGGAAACTGGCTTTAAAGCGCGGGCGATCCATTTGGGCTTCCGTCAGAACAAAGGCCGCGCATTCTACAACGGTTCTACCTGCTTGCGGCTCGCGGGCGTTCTCGCTATAAGTCTCGGCACTTTTAGCGACAAGCTGTTGTGTATATCAACCATGAGCCAGATTGAATCGCAAAACCCGGAACCTGTATTTCAGCTCAAGGGCAGCATGCTCGCCATCACTGTGATGGAGCTGGCCCGGACCAACCTTGAAGCGCTCGACAGGCAACTGGCGGCGAAAGTGGCACAAGCCCCCAACTTCTTCAGCAATACGCCGTTGATCCTGGCTCTGGACAAACTCGCTCCGAACGAAGGCCCGGTGGATCTCCCCGGGCTGGTGCGTATCTGTCGCCAGCACGGTCTGCGCACCCTGGCGATCCGTGCCAACCGCATCGAAGACATCGCTGCAGCCATTGCCGTTGATCTTCCGGTGCTGCCGCCGTCCGGCGCACGTGAGCGCGTAATCGACCCGATTGAAGTCGAAGCGCCGAAAAAGATCCCGGAAAAACCACCCGAACCGCTCATCAAGCCGACCCGCGTGATAACCGCTCCGGTGCGCGGCGGTCAGCAGATTTATGCCCAGGGCGGCGATCTGGTTGTGGTTGCGCCGGTCAGTCCCGGTGCGGAACTTCTGGCCGATGGAAACATCCATGTGTACGGCCCAATGCGCGGCAGGGCACTGGCGGGAATAAAAGGCGACACGAAAGCACGAATCTTCTGTCAGCAGTTGAGTGCAGAGCTGATTTCGATTGCCGGGCAATACAAGGTTTCCGAGGACTTGCGCAGGGACCCTCTGTGGGGCTCGCCGGTCCAGGTCAGCCTGTCAGGTGATGTGTTGAACATCATTCGTCTTTAACGGATACTGCCGCAATTTTCAAAGTATCTCTGATTCGTCGCGAAACCGTCGTGAAGGCGGCAGGAAGTTCTGACAAGCACTGCTTTTCAGCGGGTATATGAGTTGAAAGTAATAGCTTAACGCTACCTTTCCGGAATCAGACCCCAGAATTGACACAATGCTTCGACGGGCGCGGCGCCAGGAGATGCTCTTCAGGGACTTAATGTCCTTTTCCTCTAGGGGTGATACACCTTGGCCAAGATTCTCGTTGTTACATCCGGCAAGGGTGGTGTGGGCAAGACCACCACCAGCGCCGCTATCGGTACCGGTCTCGCATTGCGTGGTCACAAGACAGTCATCGTCGACTTCGACGTCGGCCTGCGTAACCTCGACCTGATCATGGGTTGCGAGCGCCGTGTCGTGTATGACTTCGTCAACGTGGTCAATGGCGAAGCCAACCTGCAACAGGCGCTGATCAAGGACAAGAAGATCGAAGGCCTGTTCGTGCTGGCTGCCAGCCAGACCCGTGACAAGGAAGCACTGACCAAGGAGGGCGTTGAAAAAGTCCTCATGGAGCTGAAGGAATCGTTCGAATACATCGTCTGCGATTCGCCCGCCGGTATCGAGACCGGTGCTCACCTGGCCATGTATTTCGCCGATGAAGCGATCGTCGTGACCAACCCCGAAGTATCCTCTGTGCGTGACTCCGACCGTATGCTGGGCCTGCTGGCCAGCAAGTCACGTCGTGCCGAACGCGGCGAAGATCCGATCAAGGAGCACCTGCTGCTCACTCGCTACAACCCTGAGCGTGTCAGCAAGGGCGAAATGCTCGGTGTGGAAGACGTCAAGGAAATCCTTGCTGTTACCCTGCTCGGCGTGATCCCCGAATCCCAGGCTGTCCTGAAAGCCTCCAACCAGGGCGTACCGGTCATTCTCGATGACCAGAGCGACGCTGGCCAGGCCTACAGCGATGCCGTTGACCGCCTGCTGGGCAAAGACCGGGAACATCGCTTCCTGGATGTGCAGAAGAAAGGATTCTTTGAACGTCTGTTCGGGGGTAATTAATGAATATTTTTGACTTCTTTCGTGACCGCAAAAAAGAAAGCACGGCCTCGGTAGCGAAAGAGCGTCTGCAGATCATCGTTGCGCACGAACGCGGCCAGCGCAGTACCCCGGACTACCTTCCTGCACTGCAGAAAGAGCTGGTGGAAGTGATCCGTAAATACGTCAATATCGAGTCCGATCAAGTTCAGGTTGCGCTGGAAAGCCAGGGCAGCTGCTCGATTCTGGAACTCAATATCACCCTGCCAGATCGCTGATCAGGCAGTCGCTTGCGGCGGTATCGGCGCACTTCTCAGGAAGCTGCGCCCTTACCGCCGTTGGCGTTTCTAGCGTTTCGAGGCCGTTGCATGCCGTTGTCGAACATCCGCATCATTTATCAGGACGCAGCCGTTCTGGTAATCGATAAGCCTACCCTGCTGCTTTCCGTCCCCGGCCGCGCCGATGACAACAAGGATTGCCTGATTACCCGCCTGCAGGAAAACGGCTTCCCCGAAGCCCGCATCGTCCATCGTCTGGACTGGGAAACGTCGGGCATCATCCTGCTGGCCCGCGATGCCGACACGCACCGCGAGCTGTCGCGTCAGTTTCATGATCGCGAAACCGAAAAAGCCTACACCGCACTGTGCTGGGGCCAGCCGTCGCTGGACAGCGGCAGTATCGACCTGCCGCTACGCTACGACCCGCCTACCAAGCCCCGGCATGTGGTGGATCACGAGGGTGGCAAACACGCGCTGACATTCTGGAAAGTCGTCGAACGTCACGACACCTACTGTCGGGTCGAACTTACCCCTATTACCGGCCGCTCGCACCAACTGCGGGTGCACATGCTGTCGATCGGTCATCCGCTGCTGGGCGATGGTCTGTATGCCCATCCCGAAGCGCTGGCGGCGTACCCGCGCCTGTGCCTGCATGCCAGCATGCTGAGCTTTACCCATCCGGGCACCGGCGAGCGATTGACCTTCGAGTGCCCCGCGCCGTTCTGATCTGAATGACACGCTGGCTATCGTGCAGATGCTCCGCGTCATACAGCTGCTCTGACTATGACTATCGCTCCCTCGCTCCGCGTGGTAATGCCTTTCGTGACGCTCCGCGTCACACAGCGGTTCTGCGACTTCAGGTGAATTTAGGGTCGACTCAGGTCACCTTTTCGCCCCTCGGCGAGTTACTTTGATGGGGCCAAAGTAACCAAAGCCCCCCGCTCCTGTTTCCGGCCCGACTTCGTCGGGTTCCTTCGCCCTGTCACTGATCCGGGGGTCGCCGGATCAGCGCCAGGACTCAGCCGTCACTAACGTCGCACTCTGCGTCGTCAGTGCCACCGCGGTTGAAAAGCGTTTCTGTGGCAGCGGCAACGACTGAGCCAATGGGGTAAACTCGCGCCATTGCTGTCTGGAGCTATTTATGCGCGCAGAGTTGAACAACGGCCTCATCGATTTTCTGAAGGCTTCTCCCACCCCGTTCCACGCCACCGCCACCCTCGTGCAACACTTCGAAGCTGCGGGTTTTCAGCGGCTGGATGAACGTGATACCTGGGCAATAGAAACTGGAGGTCGTTACTTCGTCACCCGTAATGACTCCTCTATCGTCGCCTTCCGCATGGGCCGTCAGTCGCCACTCACCGGCGGGATTCGCATGGTTGGCGCACACACGGACAGCCCGTGCCTGCGGGTCAAACCGCAACCGGAACTGCAACGCCAGGGCTTCTGGCAACTGGGCGTCGAAGTCTACGGCGGCGCGCTGCTGGCACCGTGGTTTGACCGTGATCTGTCGCTGGCAGGTCGCGTCACCTTCCGCCGCGATGGCAAGGTTGAAAGTCAGTTGATCGACTTCAAGCTGCCGATTGCCGTGATCCCCAACCTGGCCATCCACTTGAACCGCACCGCCAATGAAGGCTGGGCGATCAATGCGCAAAACGAACTGCCGCCGATCCTCGCGCAAGTGGCTGGCGACGAACGCGCGGACTTCCGTGCGCTTCTGACTGATCAACTGGCCCGCGAACACGGGCTGAATGCGGACGTGGTGCTCGATTACGAGCTGAGTTTCTATGACACACAGAGTGCCGCCGTTGTCGGCCTCAATGGGGACTTCCTGGCAGGCGCACGCCTGGACAACCTGCTGTCGTGTTATGCCGGGATGCAAGCGCTGCTGAACAGCGAAAGTGACGAAACCGCTCTGCTGGTGTGCACCGATCATGAAGAAGTCGGTTCGTCGTCGACCTGTGGCGCAGACGGCGCAATGCTTGAACAGATCGTCCAGCGCCTGCTACCGAGCAGCGAAGACTATGTACGAACCATTCAGAAATCGCTGCTGATATCGGCTGACAACGCCCACGGCATACACCCCAACTACGCCGAAAAACATGACGCCAATCATGGTCCCAAGCTCAACGCCGGGCCGGTGATCAAGGTCAACAGCAACCAGCGCTACGCCACCAACAGTGAAACAGCCGGTTTCTTCCGCCACCTGTGCATGGCTGAAGAAGTACCGGTGCAGAGTTTCGTGGTGCGCAGCGACATGGCCTGCGGCTCGACTATCGGGCCAATCACCGCCAGCCATTTGGGTATCCGCACGGTAGACATCGGCCTGCCAACGTTCGCCATGCATTCGATTCGCGAACTGGCCGGCAGTCATGACTTGGCGCATCTGGTCAAAGTACTGAGCGCGTTCTATGCCAGCCACGAGCTGCCATAACATCTGCAATGATTGATCCTCGTGGGAGCGGCGTGCTGCTCCCGCGTAACAGTCCTGACGCCCGGTAAAACACCCTGATTGAAAAAAATAAAGTTTTGCGGCTTACCCATAAAAAACAACGCAGGCTTTATCGGTTTTATCCTCGGCACCTTTGGGCAGTACACCGTTGATTCGTTTATAAAGGGACTTCATGTCCCGAACCGCACCGACGTACCCTGTCGATGATTTAGTACGAATAACCCGGCTCCGTGACTCAGGTGTCGTCCTCGTCGGTTTTATTGACGATATCGTCATCGTCATTCACGTAATACGGAATGTCGGCTTCAACACCGTTCTCTCCCGTCCTGGCCACCAGTTGTCTGTACCGCTTGCCGTCCCAGAGTCTGAAAACAAGCGTGGAGTCTTCTCCTGCCGATAACGTGGAACCTTCACTGCCAATGAGTTTGCTACGAGCGCCTGCTGTCAACACACTGTTCTTTCCGGCGGTCAATCTGCTTTGGTCTCCCGCCATCAACGTGCAGTCGTGCCCGCCGGTCAACTTGCTTCTGTCGCCAGCGGTGAGGTAACTGTTGTTACCGGCCAGTAGTTTGCTGCGGTCCCCCGCGGTCTGATTACTGTCTGCACCGGCAATCAACCTGCTGCGATCACCCGCCAGTTGTACACTGCCCGCACCGGCAATCAGCGTGCTGCGAAAGCCTGCTGTCTGCGAGCTGCCCTTGCCGGCGATCAGCATGCTTTTATTTCCGGCCACCTGAATACTTTCATGGCCCGCAATCAACGAACTGCCATAACTTGCGATCTGGTTACTGCCGTAGCCCGCAGTCAATGTGCTGCGAATGCCTGATGTGAGACTGCTGCCATAACCGGCAATCAACACACTACGAAGCCCGGCGATCAGCGTACTGCCGTAACCTGCCGTCAGAAAACTTCGGATTCCGCTGGTCAGGGAACTGCCATAACCAGCGATCAATGAGCTGTCCTGCCCGGCTGTTGCCGTACTGCCATACCCCGCCGTCAGTGAACTTCCATGCTCGGCAGTCTGGG
Organism: Pseudomonas savastanoi; assembly: GCF_020917325.1. Classification (NCBI taxonomy): domain Bacteria; kingdom Pseudomonadati; phylum Pseudomonadota; class Gammaproteobacteria; order Pseudomonadales; family Pseudomonadaceae; genus Pseudomonas; species Pseudomonas savastanoi. The sequence goes on along the minus strand of NZ_CP076652.1, from coordinate 1,682,813 downwards.
TACTGCCATAACCTGCCGTGAGCGTACTTTTATAGCCTGCCGTCTGCGTACTGCCATAGCCCGCGATCAGCGAACTCTCATAGCCGGCGGTAGAGGTACTTCCGTAGCCGGTGGTCAGCGAGCTTTTTTCCTGCGCGGTTTGCGTACTGCCATAACCGGCTGTCAACGTGCTCTCGTAACCTGCCGTCTGCGTGCTGCCGTAACCGGCGATCAGCGAGCTTGCATAACCTGCGGTGGAAGTGCTTCCGTAACCTGTAACCAGGTCACTGCGTTCCTGCGCCGTTTGCGTACTGCCATAACCCGCAGTCAACGTGCTCTCGTAACCTGCCGTCTGCGTACTGCCGTAACCCGCGATCAGCGAACTTCCATAGCCCGCAGTGGAAGTACTTCCGTAGCCGGTGGTCAGCGAGCTGCTGTCCTGTGCGGTTTGCGTACTTCCATAACCGGCTGTCAACGTGCTCTCGTAGCCTGCCGTCTGCGTACTGCCATAGCCAGCAATCAGGGAGCTTGAGTAACCCGCAGTCGACGTGCTTCCGTAGCCTGTCACCAGGTCACTGCGTTCCTGTGCCGTCTGGGTACTGCCATACCCGGCAGTCAATATGCTTTTGAAGCTGGCCGTTTGGGTGCTTCCATAGCCGGCGATAAGCGAACTGTTTGATCCTGCCGTTGAGGTGCTGCCATAACCTGCGACCAGGTCACTGTATTCTCTGGCCGTCTGAGTACTCCCATAACCGGCGGTCAGCATGCTTCTGTAACTCGCGGTCTGGGTGCTGCCATACCCTGCGATCAGCGAACTGCCCGAACCTGCGGTTCCCGTACTGCCATAGCCCGCAATCAGGTCACTACCGTCCCTGGCCGTTTGAGTACTGCCATAACCAGCGGTCAGGATACTTTTGTGGCCCGCAGTCTGCGTACTTCCATAACCCGCAATGATGAAACTCTCGTGACCCGCGGTACCTGTACTTCCATAGCCTGCGGTGAGGTTACTGGCAGCCCCGGCCGTTTGCGTACTGCCATAGCCCGATGTGAGTACGCTGCCCTGCTGTGCGGTCTGGGTACTGCCATAACCTGCCGTGAGCGAGCTTTCACTGCCCGAGGTTTGCGTGCTGCCATATCCGGCGATCAGCGAGCTGTCAGCGCCAGCTGTTCCAGTACTGCCATATCCGGCGGTCAGGGTGCTGCCTTCACGGGCAGTCTGGGTACTGCCATAGCCTGCGGTGAGCGAACTTTCGCTGCCTGACGTCTGCGTGCTGCCATATCCGGCGATCAACGAACTGTCGGCACCTGCCGTGCCAGTGCTACCGTAGCCCGCCGTCAGGTTGCTGCCTTCCTGGGCCGTCTGCGTACTGCCGTAACCCGCTGTCAGCGCACTGTCACTTCCCGAGGTCTGCGTGCTGCCGTATCCCGCGATCAGAGAGCTGTCGACACCTGCTGTACCCGTGCTGCCGTACCCCGCCGTCAGGTTGCTGCCCTCCTGGGCCGTCTGCGTACTGCCGTAACCCGCCGTGAGCGAGCTGTCACTGCCCGAGGTTTGCGTGCTGCCGTAACCGGCGATCAGCGAGCTGCTGGACCCTGCCGTGCCGGTGCTGCCGTACCCTGCGGTGAGATTGCTGCCTTCCTGAGCCGTTTGCGTGCTGCCGTAGCCTGCGGTCAGGGCGCTGTCACTTCCCGAGGTTTGCGTGCTGCCGTATCCCGCGATCAGAGAGCTGTCGACACCTGCTGTACCCGTGCTGCCGTACCCCGCCGTCAGATTGCTGCCCTCCTGGGCCGTCTGCGTACTGCCGTAGCCCGCGGTCAGCGAACTGTCGCCTCCCGAGGTTTGTGTACTGCCATAACCGGCGATCAACGAGCTGTCCGAGCCTGCGGTGCCGGTGCTGCCATACCCAGCGGTGAGATTGCTGCCTTCCTGCGCCGTTTGCGTGCTGCCGTAACCCGCCGTGAGCGAGCTGTCTTCTCCGGAAGTCTGGGTACTGCCGTAGCCGGCGATCAGCGAGCTGTCCGAACCTGCCGTGCCGGTGCTGCCATACCCGGCGGTGAGATTGCTGCCTTCCTGAGCCGTTTGCGTGCTGCCGTAACCCGCTGTGAGTGAGCTGTCCCCGCCCGAAGTCTGAGTACTGCCGTAACCGGCGATCAGCGAACTATCCGAGCCTGCCGTGCCGGTGCTGCCGTACCCTGCCGTCAGGTTGCTGCCTTCGCGGGCGGTCTGGGTGCTGCCGTAACCCGCTGTCAGCGCGCTGTCCCCACCGGCGGTCTGGGTGCTTCCATAGCCAGCGACCAGCGAGCTGTCGGAGCCGGCGGTGCCTGTACTTCCATAACCGGCAATTAGATCACTGTGGTTGCCAGCGGTCTCGTTACTGCCATAACCGGCAATCAGACGACTGTGATTGTCGCCACTCAACGTGCTGCCGTAAGTGGCGGTCTGCAAATTCTGCGGCGTCGTCACCGGTAGGGTGTTTACTGGGGGGGCAGCCGCGCTGACCAACGCGACATCGAACACTTCATGACGGGCCTGTTCGGCCACCGGTAACGTGACACTTGCTGCCGCAGGCATGGGCGTGGGTATGGCCGTAGGCGTTAACGTTGACGTTGACGCAGGGTCGGCCTGACGTGCCGAAATGAAGTGTGACGCGCTGATCCTGTCGCCGACATGAACCACCTCGGCCCGCGGAAACTTGACCATTCCCGGCTCTTCCAGACTGATGATGTCTGCAACGGCGACTTCACAGACAATCCATCGAGCATCGGCATGCACGCTTAGAAAAGCGCTGGTTCCAGCGCCCCACAGTAAACCGACCAGACCATTCTCATGCCGCCTGGTTGACTGCCAGTATCTGGATTCCACCGCGCCGGACGCGGGCCATATAAGGCCGCAGTGATCGGCCATGTTATTTGCACAGGTACGCAGTACCAACGCCTTGTCGAGATTCATTACAGCATCCTCATAGATCCTTTAAATAAAAGCAGCCGTACTTATCAAGCATTGCTTTATAGGACAACTGCCATGTCAGCCTTAATCCAAACGTGGAACGATCGTGCAAATAATACCAACTAACCAGTGCATATCTTTCCACACAAAAAACCTACCACACCCCATTAACAAACATTAATTAATATTAAGATTTTTCTTAAATTCGCTGAAAACCAGAATAATTACTCTGGAAAATTTCATCAAAAAAACCAACTAATTTAACGCCGCTCCGCCACCAGCAATAGAATAACGCTCATTAATTTTTTTTGTTAATCAAACGCATGCATTATACAAAACCTATTAAACAGGCTGTAAATTGCACACATTCTTATCAAAGAAATGAGTATTTATTTATAGAAAACAGCAAACTAACGGTGGTACAGACCGCGCTTGGGAAGTGGGTTTGCCACACCGGCATTCAGTCGCCGTGCACCTCTGCGCGCACATGAATAGCATCATGACGCCAGTATTCGAGGTCACAGTCGATCAACCGATCTTTCCAATCATAATTGACACGTGCAATGCGCAGGCCCGGGCTACCCAGTGAAACCTTCAGTGCAGCGGCTGCTTCGCTGTGCAGCGCCGTGGGGACCATGTCGAAGCGCACCCGACCGTAATGAATGTCATAGCGGCGGGCGTAGAGTTCACTGAGCGATTCGTTCAGGTCGTGTTCGAGAATGCCGGGGAACAACTCCGGTCTCAGGTAGTGCTCGACATACAGCACCAGACGCTGATCGATCCGTCGCGCGCGACAGATCTGGATCACGCTCGACAGCGCCGGCAGTTCCAGCATTTCGCAGATCATCGCTGAAGCAGGTTGCAGGCGTGCAGACAGAAGCCGGGTGTGCGGCACCCTTCCCTGGGCACAGACCATTGCGTGGAAATGGCTGCGCCTGATCAGGTCATAGGCCAGTCGTGGCGGGGAAATGAACCAGCCGCGACGCTCTTCACGGTAAATAAGCCCTTGCGCCTCCAGTTGCACGAGAGCCTCACGCAACGTGATACGGGTGGTAGCAAACACCTCGCTAAGCTTGCGCTCCGCAGGCAGCTTGCTGCCATGCGGCAACAAGCCATGTTCGATCTGCTCTTGCAGAGCACTGCAAATCGTTGTTACCGCCCGTGGCACATCTTCGCGCATTCCGGTATCCGTCTGGACTAGACCAGCTCTGTTGCGGGGCACACCTCAGTGCAACCGACGCCGTTAACTCCGTTGCTTCAAGCCTAGGCCGGGCACATGACCATTCTGTGACATGACAAAACACGATCCATGCCAACTGCTCTGAAAAAAGGTCTTTAACCGTTGAAAAGCAAGCATGTTCCCATGGTCTACGCTTAGCGCCAGGCACTGCCGAACCACGTTAAAAACAGATTCTGCCACTGAACACGACACGAAAATGTCATGCAAAAAGCCTAACTTGGCTCAGGTATTGCTGATCTAGACCAAACAATCCGCAACGAACACTTCTTGCAAGAAGTGCACTAGGAGCTCCGAATGAAACATCTTCTGTTGGCATCACTCCTCGGTTCAGCCATGGCAATGAGTTCGCTGGCCATGGCTGCGGACACGGACCTTAAAACGCTGGAGGCTGCGGCCAAGGCTGAAGGCGCGGTCAATAGTCTCGGCATGCCGGATGACTGGGCTAACTGGGGTGGCATCTGGAAAGACCTGGAAACCAAATACGGCCTCAAGCACATGGACACCGACATGAGTTCGGCCCAGGAGATCGCCAAATTCGATGCGGAGAAGGACAACGCCAGCGGTGACATCGGCGACGTGGGTGCCGCGTTCGGTCCTATCGCCGTTGCCAAAGGCGTGACCCAGCCTTACAAGCCAACCACTTGGGATCAGATTCCGGAATGGGCCAAGGACAAGGACGGCCATTGGGCGCTGGCCTACACCGGCACCATCGCCTTTATCGTCAACAAGAACCTGTTGCACGGCTCTGAAATACCAAAAAGCTGGGCCGACCTTAAAACAGGTAAATACAAGGTTTCCATTGGTGATGTGAGCACTGCTGCGCAAGCAACCAATGGCGTACTGGCCGCAGCCATTGCCATGAAAGGCGACGAAAGCAACATCGAGCCAGGCCTGGCACTGTTCACCGACCTGGCCAAGCAGAAGCGCCTGTCGCTGGCCAACCCGACCATTCAAACCATCGAAAAAGGCGAAATCGAAGTCGGCGTGGTCTGGGACTTTAACGGTCTCAACTACAAAGCCAAGATGGCCAAACCGGATGACTACGTGGTGCTGATCCCTTCGGACGGCTCGGTAGTTTCCGGCTACACCACCATCATCAACAAATACGCCAAGCACCCGAACGCTGCCAAACTGGCGCGTGAATACACCTTCAGCGATGCCGGTCAGATCAACCTGGCCAAAGGCAATGCGCGTCCGATTCGCATCGAACACATCAAGCTGCCAGACGACGTGAAAGCCCAGTTGCTGCCGCATGAACAATACCTCAATGCCAAGCCGATCAAAGACGCAGCTGCCTGGGAGAAAACCTCCAAAGCGCTGCCTCAGAAGTGGAACGAACAGGTCATCATCGAGATGAACTGATTCTCTCCTGCGGCTCAGGGATGAAGTCGTGTACATCGGGCGAGCCAGACTCGCCCGTTCTTTCAAAGCGAGTCGCCCATGAAACACAACGTCATCCTGATCGTGCTCGATGGCCTCAACTACGACGTGGCCCGCCACGCAATGGGCCATCTTCAAGCCTGGCATGATGCTGGCCGCGCCGCGCTCTACAAGCTGGAATGCGCGCTACCCGCCCTCTCCCGCCCCCTGTACGAATGCATATTGACCGGGGTCGCACCTATCGACAGCGGCATCGTGCACAACAACGTTTCACGCCTGTCTAACCAGCGCAGCGTCTTTCACTACGCTCGCGATGCCGGGCTGACCACTGCTGCGGCGGCCTATCACTGGTTCAGCGAGCTGTATAACCGCACGCCGTTCGACACGGCACGCGATCGTCATACCGAGGCAACGGAACTACCCATTCAGCACGGGCTGTTCTACTGGGCCGATCACTACCCGGACTCGCACCTGTTCGCCGACGCGGAAAGCCTGCGCCTTAAACATGCACCGAACTTTCTGCTGATTCACCCCATGAACATCGACGACGCCGGGCACAAGCACGGCCTCGACACTGCGCAATACCGCAACACCGCACGCAATGCCGACATCATTCTGGCTGACTACCTGCAACGCTGGCTGGACGCAGGCTATCAAGTGCTGGTGACCGCCGACCACGGCATGAACAACGACCGCTCGCACAACGGCCTGCTGCCGGAAGAACGCGAAGTGCCGCTGTTCGTGCTGGGTGATGCGTTCAGCCTGAATGTCGACGCTGCACCGCGCCAGATCGATCTGTGCGGCACCATCTGCGAGCTGCTCGGCGTACATCACGACAAACCGGTCTGCCGGGAGATTCTCAATTGACCCGATTTTCCCGAGGCAAGTGGCTGGGGCTATTGTGCCTGGTGCCCTTTGCCGTGTTCTTCATTGTGTTTCAGATTGCGCCGCTGCTCTGGGTGGCGATCCACAGCCTGCAAAGCGACGCCGGTTGGGGCTGGGAAAATTTCACCAAAGCGTTCAGCTCGAAGTTCTATCGGCAGGCGATCCAGTACAGCCTGGAGATCAGCTTCTGGTCGAGCCTGTTCGGCATCATCATCTCCGTACTGGGTGCCTATTCACTGCGCAAGGTAGACTCGCGGCTGCGGGATTTCGTCAATTCGTTCGCCAACATGACCAGCAACTTTGCCGGCGTTCCATTGGCGTTCGCGTTCATCATTCTGTTGGGTTTCAACGGCGCATTGACCCTGATCCTCAAGCAGACCGGGATCATCGATGACTTCAACCTGTACTCCAAAACCGGGTTGATCATCCTCTACACCTACTTCCAGATTCCGCTTGGCGTGCTGCTGCTCTACCCGGCATTTGATGCTGTACGCGAGGACTGGAACGAGTCGGCGGCACTATTGGGTGCCAGCGGTTATCAATTCTGGCGCTATATCGGCCTGCCGGTCCTGACCCCTGCGCTGCTCGGTACGTTCGTGATTCTGCTGGCCAACGCGCTGGGCGCGTATGCCACGGTGTACGCCCTGACCACCGGCAATTTCAACGTGCTGCCGATCCGCATTGCCGCGATGGTGGCAGGCGATATCACTCTGGACCCGAACATGGCCAGCGCTCTGGCGATGATTCTGGTCGGCCTCATGACTCTGGTCACAGTCGTCCATCAGTGGCTGTTGAAGAGGAGCTACCATGTCGCGCGCTGAACGAAGGCCCGCGGGCATTTACCACAAAACCGTGGTTTACCTGCTGTTCCTGATCCTGTTGCTGCCGCTGGCCGGGACCTTTCTGTACTCGATTTCCACCAGTTGGTCGGCGACCATTCTGCCCAGTGGCCTGACCTTCAAGTGGTACGTGGCGCTGTGGAGCGATCCGCGTTTTCTGGCGGCGTTCGGCCAGTCACTACTGGTATGCGTCGGCGCGTTGATACTCTCGGTGGTGCTGATTCTGCCGCTGCTGTTTGTCGTCCATTACTACTTCCCGCGCCTCGACGGGCTGATGAACATCCTGATCCTGCTGCCGTTCGCCGTGCCTCCCGTGGTCTCGTCGGTCGGCCTGCTGCAGCTGTATGGCTCAGGCCCCATGGCGATGGTCGGCACGCCGTGGATTCTGATCGGCTGTTACTTCACAGTCGCCCTGCCCTTCATGTACCGCGCCATCACCAACAACCTGCAGGCCATCAACCTCACGGACCTGATGGACGCCGCCCAATTGCTCGGCGCCAGCACCTGGCAAGCAGCGTTCATGGTCGTGCTGCCTAACCTGCGCAAGGGCTTGATGATTGCCCTGCTGCTGTCGTTCTCGTTCCTTTTCGGCGAATTTGTGTTCGCCAACCTGCTGGTCGGCACCCGCTATGAAACCCTGCAGGTCTACCTGAACAACATGCGCAACAGCAGCGGTCACTTCAACAGCGCGCTGGTGATTTCCTATTTCCTCTTCGTGCTGGTGCTGACCTGGGCCGCCAATCGACTGAACAAGGACAAAGACTGAAATGAGTTTTGTCAGCATTGAAAACCTGCAGAAAAGCTATGCCAGCACGTCAGTGTTCAGCGACATCAACTGCAGTATCACGAAAGGCGAGTTTGTCACCTTGCTCGGCCCATCCGGCTGCGGCAAGTCCACGTTATTGCGCTGCATTGCCGGGCTGACACCGGTCAATAGCGGGCGCATCCTGCTTGATGGCACTGACCTGGTGCCGCTCACACCACAAAAACGCAACATCGGCATGGTGTTCCAGAGCTACGCGCTGTTTCCCAACATGACCGTCGAGCAAAACGTCGCGTTTGGCCTGCGAATTCAGAAAGTCAGTGCGGCCGACAGCGAAAAGCGCGTTGCCGATATTCTGCGCATGGTCGAGCTGCACGACTTTGCCACGCGTTATCCGCATCAGTTATCCGGCGGGCAATGCCAGCGCGTGGCTCTGGCGCGCTCGCTGGTCACTCGCCCACGCCTGCTGTTGCTTGATGAGCCGCTGTCGGCACTGGATGCGCGAATTCGCAAAAACCTGCGTGAGCAGATTCGCGCCATTCAGCGCGAGCTGGGCCTTACCACGATCTTCGTGACCCACGATCAGGAGGAGGCGCTGACCATGTCCGACCGCATCTTCCTGATGAACGAAGGCCGGATCGTGCAGAGTGGTGACGCAGAAACCCTTTACACCGCTCCGGTTGACGTGTTCGCTGCGGGCTTCATCGGCAACTACAACCTGCTGGAAGCCGAAGACGCCACACGTCTGATGCAACGCCCGATCACCAGCCGCATTGCGATTCGCCCTGAATCGATCCAATTGAGCCTGACCGGCGAACTGGAAGGCGAAGTACGCAGTCACAGTCTGCTCGGCAACGTCATCCGCTACCGGATACAGGCCCGCGGCGTGGAACTGGTGGTCGACGTACTGAACCGCAGCGCCGACGACCTGCACCCGGATGGAAGGCGTGTAACACTGAACATCGAACCGTCGGCGCTCTGTGCTCTGAACTGACCGTGCTCTGAACTGAATTTGTTCTGCACGGATAACGCCACACGCTTGCCGATCAAGACGCCAGGCGTGAAGCTGACAGCTGATTCAACAGACTTTTAGGAGAAACGCACATGCCCTTGGCAATTTTTGACCTGGACGAGACCCTGATCGGTGGCGACTGTGCCACGCTCTGGAGCGAGCAGATGGGTCGCCTGGGCTGGGTCGACTCAACCTCGTTCATGCAGCGCAACGACGAACTGATGGCCGCCTACAGCGCAGGCGAGCTGGCGATGGAAGATTACATGGCGTTCAGCCTTGAACCCATGGCGGGTCGTACGCCTGAAGAAATCGATCACCTGGTCGGCCCGTGGGTCGAGGATGTGATCGAGCCGATTATCTACAGCGACGCTTGCAAATGTATTGCTCAGCATCGCGCCAAAGGCGACCGGATTCTGGTGATCTCGGCGTCAGGTGTGCACTTGGTAAAACCCATCGCAGAACGATTGGGGATCGACGAAGTGCTGGGCATCGAACTGGACGTGCAACATGGCGTGTACAGCGGTGCCACGGTCGGCGTGCTGACCTATCGGGAAGGCAAGATCACGCGCCTGATGGAGTGGCTGGACGCCGAAGGGGAAAACCTTGAGGGGGCGAGCTTCTACTCGGATTCGCGCAATGACCTGCCGCTGCTGCTCAAGGTTGACCACCCTAACGTGGTCAACCCCGATGCCGTGTTACTGGAACACGCGCAGAAAGCAGGCTGGCCGGTGCACGACTGGAGCTGAGCCCAGAGGCACCGACGGGTCAGACCAGGCTTTCGTCGATGACCAGCACGATCTTGCCGGACACCGTGTTGGTCGCCAGCTCTTCGAACGCAGCGTCGGCATCCTTGATCGCAAAGGATTTTGCCAGTTGCGGCTTGAGGCGGCCTTCAGTGAACAGCGGCCAGACGTGCTGGCCCAGGTCGCTGAGCAGGTCGGCCTTGAATGTGTCATCGCGACTGCGCAAGGTCGAACCCATCAGCTGGATACGTTTGCCCAGCACGTGCGCCAGATCCACCTGCGCCTCGCGCCCGCTCATGATACCGATCAGCACCCAGCGACCGTCCAGAGCCAGCAGTTTCACGTTGAGTTCGGCGTAGCTTGCGCCCACCGGGTCGAGGATGACGTTGAACGGTGCAAAATCGTTCAGGCCTTCAAGACTTTCGCTACGTACTACGCCCCCCTGTGCTCCCAGTTCGACGCAATAGGCCAGACGCTCGGTCGAACCGACGCTGACCCAGACCGGGTTGCCGAACGCTTTGCAAAGCTGAATACCGGCTGAACCAACCCCACTTGCGCCTGCGTGCAACAACACCTTTTCACCCGGCTTGAGGCCTGCCAGCTGAAACAGGTTGAGCCACGCGGTGGCATACACCTCAGGGATGGCGGCGGCCTCATGCAGCGACAGCCCCTCCGGGACCGGTAATACATGTCGCCCGTCGACCACCACTTCTTCGGCCATCGCCCCGCCCGCCAACAGCGCGCAGACGCGGTCTCCGACGACCCAGGACGTACCCGGACCGACTTCGGCGATCACGCCCGAGCACTCCAGACCCAGCGTCTGAGTGACGCCGGGCGGCGGCGGATACTTGCCTTCGCGCTGTAACAGATCGGCACGATTCAAACCTGCCGCAGCCACTTTGATACGTACCTGCCCCACATCGAGGGCCGGACTCGGCTCCTCGACCCATTCCACATGTCCTTCAACGCCTTGCAATGCCTTCACGGTGCCTCCATAGTGAGTCCAGACTGAGCCCGTGGCTGTTTTGCCCGGGCTTTTGCATTATGCGGCCGGGTCCAAAGGAACCGGCGACCTCAAAGACGGCCTAATATGCGTTATCAATTGTCCTCGCGTCGAATCAGCATGAAGCAATTATTCCCCAGCACTGCCCTCGCACTGTTTGTCGGCCTTAGCGTTTTGCCGATGTCAGCCAGTACCTTTGCCGCCAACAGCTGGGATAATCTTCAGCCGGACCGCGACGAAGTGATTGCCAGCCTCAACGTGGTTGAGCTGCTCAAACGACATCACTACAGCAAGCCGCCCCTGGACGACAAGCGTTCGGCGATTATTTACCAGAGCTACATCAAGCAACTGGACCCCTCGCGCAGCTATTTCATGGCCAGCGACATTGCCGAATTCGACAAATGGCAGTTCCAGTTCGACGACTTCCTCAAAAGTGGCGACCTGAATCCGGGGTTCACTATCTACAAGCGCTACCTGGACCGCATCAAGGCGCGTCTGGACTTCGCGCTGGCTGAATTGAGCAAGGGCGTCGACAAGCTCGACTTCAACACCAAGGAAACCCTGCTGGTGGACCGCAAGGACGCCGCATGGCCCAAGGACACTGCCGAACTCGACGAGCTGTGGCGCAAGCGCATCAAGGATGAAGTCCTGCGCCTGAAGATCGCAGGCAAGGACCCGGCGAAGATCCAGGAAACCCTGACCAAGCGTTACAAGAATCAGCAGGCCCGTCTGAACCAGACTCGCGCCGAAGATATCTTCCAGGCCTACATCAACACCTTCGCCATGTCTTACGACCCGCACACCAACTACCTGTCACCTGACAGCGCGGAAAACTTCGACATCAACATGAGCCTGTCGCTGGAAGGCATCGGCGCTGTGTTGCAGAGCGATAACGACAACGTGAAAATCGTGCGTCTGGTCCCGGCAGGCCCGGCGGCCAAGACCAAGCAGGTCGCGCCGGCCGACAAGATCGTGGCCGTTGCCCAGGGCGACAAGGAAATGGTCGACGTGATCGGCTGGCGTCTGGATGAAGTCGTCAAGCTGATCCGCGGTCCGAAAGGTTCCGTGGTCCGTCTGGAGATCATCCCGGCCAGCAATGCGCCGAATGACCAGACCAGCAAAATTGTCGCCATCACCCGTGAAGCGGTGAAGCTCGAAGAACAGGCGGCCAAGAAGTCGATCCTGCACCTCAAACAGGATGGCAAGGACTACAAACTCGGGGTCATCGACATCCCTGCGTTCTATCTGGACTTCAAGGCCTATCGTGCTGGCGATCCGGAATACAAGAGCACCACCCGTGACGTGAAGAAACTGCTTACCGAGCTGCAGGCCGAGAAGGTCGATGGCGTGGTACTGGATCTGCGTAACAATGGTGGCGGTTCGTTGCAGGAAGCGACCGAGCTGACCAGTCTGTTCATCGACAAAGGCCCGACCGTGCTGGTGCGCAACGCCGACGGCAAGGTCGATGTGCTGGAAGACGAAGCCAAAGGCGCGTTCTACAAAGGCCCTATGGCCTTGCTGGTCAACCGTCTGTCCGCTTCGGCGTCGGAGATTTTCGCTGGCGCGATGCAGGATTATCACCGCGCACTGGTGATCGGTGGCCAGACCTTCGGTAAAGGCACCGTGCAGACCATTCAGCCGCTCAATCATGGCGAACTGAAGCTGACCCTGGCCAAGTTCTACCGGGTTTCCGGTCAGAGCACCCAGCATCAGGGTGTAGTGCCGGACATCACTTACCCGTCGCTGATCGATACCAAGGAAATCGGCGAGAGCGCCCTGCCCGAGGCCATGCCATGGGACAGCATCAAACCGGCGATCAAACCTGCCATCGATCCGTTCAAGCCCTTCCTGGCCCAACTGCAGGCGCGACATGAAGCGCGTTCGGCGAAAGACGCCGAGTTCGTGTTCATTGAAGACCGCCTGGCGCTGGCCAAGAAGCTGATGAACGAAAAAACGGTCAGCCTCAATGAAGCCGACCGTCGTGCCGAGCATGCGTCCATCGAAAGCAAGCAGCTCGCGCTGGAAAACACCCGCCGCAAGGCCAAGGGTGAAGAGCCGCTGAAGGAGTTGAAGAAAGAAGACGAAGACGCGCTGCCAGTGGAAGACGAGAAAACCAAACCCGAGGACGATGCCTACCTGGCAGAGACCGGGCGTATTCTGATCGACTATCTGGGGCTAAGCGCCGCTGTGGCAAAAAAATAAGGCAGACTCATTGATGGCCATTTAGCTTCAACGTCATCAAACAGTCATGAAGCTGTCGTGAAATACGGGGCTGAACGCGCAAGCGCTCAGCCCTTTTTATTCTCTTCGAGACGACCATGACCCTAACCGAACAGTTGAGCACACTGAGTTCAATTCTGGCTCGTGGTGATTTGCACAGCTTGTTCCAGCCCATCGTTTCGCTATCGGAACGTCGAATTCTGGGTTATGAAGCCTTGACCCGCGGACCGTCCAACAGCGCGTTGCATTCGCCCCTGAACCTGTTTGCCATCGCTCGACAGGCAGGCCGCCTGAGTGAGCTGGAACTGAGTTGCCGTGACAGCGCCTGCCGGCGTTTCAGTCAGCAGAAGTTGCCGGGCAAGCTGTTTCTCAACGTCTCTCCCGAATCGCTGCTCGAAACGTCTCATCCTCCGGGGCGGACGCTGGAAATGCTGCGCCGATACCACATCGCGCCGAAGGACGTGGTCATCGAACTGACCGAGCAGATGCCTACCGACGACTTCGACCTGCTGTACAACGCGCTGCACCACTACCGCGACATGGGCTTCTCCATCGCGCTGGATGACCTGGGTGCTGGTTATTCAAGCCTGCGACTCTGGTCGGAGCTGCGTCCGGACTACGTGAAAATCGATCGGCACTTCATCGACGGAATTCATCAGGATGCGGTGAAGCGCGAATTCGTTGGCTCCATGCTGCAGATGGCCAAGGCTTCCAGAGCGACCGTGATTGCCGAAGGCATCGAATTACCCGAAGAGCTGGCAACGCTGAAGGACATGGGCGTAAACCTGGTTCAAGGCTATCTGCTTGCGCGCCCGCAAGAGCGCCCGCCGCGCGACACCCGCGCCATGCTGCCCAAGGCAGAGACCACCAGCGTGTCGCTGAACGAAGAAGCGGCAGACCTTTCTGCCCTGCTCAACCCGCAACCATCAGTCAGCCAGTCCACGCCCACCGCTGAAGTACTGGAAGCGTTTCGCAGGCAGGCCAATCTCAACTCGCTGGCCGTGCTGGACGACGAGGCCAGGCCCTGCGGCATCGTCCATCGGCACTCATTGTCCGAGGCACTGCTCAAGCCCTTCGGCACCGAACTGTTTGCCCGCAAGCCGATCAGCCGTCTGATGAGCGATGACTTTCTGGCCGTGGAAGTCAGCCAGTCACTGCAACAGGTCAGCCGACTGTTGACCAGCCGCGCCCGGCAGCGCATCGAAGAGGATTTCATCATCACCTCCAACGGTACCTATCTGGGCCTCGGACGGGTGATCGATGTTCTGAAATTGATTACCGAGATGAAAATCCAGCAGGCACGTTACGCCAACCCGCTGACCCTGCTGCCCGGCAATGTTCCGATCCAGCAATGCCTGACGCGTCTGCTGCAACAGGGCCGCGAATCGGTGATCTGCTATGTGGACATTGACAGCTTCAAGCCTTTCAACGACATCTACGGCTACGCCCGTGGTGATGAAGTGCTGCTGTGTCTCGCGCAGTGCCTGAACGACCGTATCGACCCGAGCAGGGACTTTGTCGGACACATCGGCGGGGATGATTTTCTGATGGTGCTGGGCGTCGAGGATTGGGAGCGGCGCCTGAAAACCCTGCTGGATGATTTCCAGAATCAATGCCGACGTTTCTACCGCGCGGAACATCTGGAAGCCGGTTGCTTCGTCGCCCTCAACCGACAGGGACAACGCCAGGAATTCCCGTTGTTATCACTGTCGATCGGCGTGGTGCACCTGCATGAAGAAAGCTGCACGTTGGTCGATGCCAGCCAACTGGCCGACCTCGCTTCACAGGCCAAGCACTTCGCCAAGGATGTCGCCGGCGCAAGCATTCACGTCATAGATTCAACGCGGCTGGATTTGTTGATGCAGGCGTGAGGGCCGGTGCCATTCCCCTACTGCGCTTCAACTTCCGGATAACTGTATTCAAACACCCGAACCACTTCCGAGGCATGCCATGAGGCTGCCGCGACGCCGTCCGACGGTCCGGAGAAACGGCCCAGGCGTTCAGCACACTCGAAAAAACCAGGACGCGGCAGGCGGCTTGCGCCCTGGCTGATGACCAGCGAACTGCGCAAGGGCTGTTCAGCGCGGGCATCCATGGCGGCGAGGTGCTCAAGAGCCGCCGTCAGGGTCTGCATGGCCGGACTG
Source organism: Pseudomonas savastanoi (assembly GCF_020917325.1). Taxonomy (NCBI): domain Bacteria; kingdom Pseudomonadati; phylum Pseudomonadota; class Gammaproteobacteria; order Pseudomonadales; family Pseudomonadaceae; genus Pseudomonas; species Pseudomonas savastanoi. The sequence goes on along the minus strand of NZ_CP076652.1, from coordinate 1,667,658 downwards.
GGCAGTTGCAGGCGTTCCACCAGCGCGCGATAGGTCAGCAGATGCCGTTGGCGACGGGCCAGATCGAGCTCATTGAGCAGCCCGTCCCAATGCTGACGACTGATGCGCACGCTCACGACTCACCTCGCCAGCCCGGCACCCCAAGCTCCCACGCCAGGCTGCGCTTGATGGCGCCGTCCGGCTCACGAGTACCGTTCTCGATCAATTCCAGATAGGACGGGCTGATCCCGACGGTACGCGCCAGGCTCGCCGCTTCAAGGCCCTTGGCCTCGCGCAGTGCACGCAACTCATCGAACCCGGGAAGCTCACCGGCGGTAGTGCCGGAAGTCGATACAGCCGGCTCGCTGGAAGGTTTGCCGGCCAGTCCGGCAGCCTTCAGCAGCGCTTGATACTGCGCCCAGGGCAGCACTGCATATTCCGGCTCACCGTCACGGGATATCACTTGAAGATCCATAGAGTCACCTTGTACTACACGACCGCACACTGATCAGGCTTGATTCATAGGCTGGCATCTTAACAGCGTAACGCTACGGCTTGTGTTCCATCCGTGAGACTTACACCTTACCCCGCTCTTTCTCCAACAGCGCCTGAGTCTTGGGCAACTGCTCGACCACGATGAGCTTCTCGGGCGGTTGCTGCTCACGCCATGCGCGAAAAGCATCCAGTTCGTCGCTCAAGTGCTTGGTGACCCAGGCCAGCACTGCGATGTCATCGAACATTCCCAGGCCTGGAATCCAGTCAGGAATAGCGTCCAGCGGGCTGAGGAAATACATCAGGCCCGCGACAATGGACAAAATGGCTTTGGGGCTGATGCTTCGGTACTCACCGCGCCAGTAAGCCAGGCACAGGGCCTGGAGCAAACGCAGATCGTCCTTGAGCTTGCCCAGACGATTACCTTCACTGTTGCCCTTGCGCGCGACCGCAAACAACAACCCTGGCAGTCGCCCCGCTGCCAGCAGACGCCGGGCTCCGGGCAGATAACGGATAAAATTCCACGGTGCTTTCATACCCACTCCCGTTCAGCAAAATGTCTTTCGATAAAAGCAGATCCGGCGAACCTGCCTGGCCGGAGCTACAAGGTTATCCACAATAATTGTGGATAACCTTGTGAACAGTGGCTTTTTTCATGCCTGAACTCCCCGTTATCGGGGGGCCACAGTCAAATCGGGCGTTTTTTACTCACAAAAAAGCTACAAAGGTGTGAAACCGGTACCTTGCTCAAGCGAGTGCCGTTACCTTGCCGGACTGTCGGACAATGCTACTGCGCGCGTCCATGATAGTGGGACTGCCCGAATGGCCAAGCGTTCGGGAAATAAGCCGGACACAAAAACGCCCTGTCGAGACAGGGCGTTTTCTGTAGCCAGGTAGTGCGTTACTTCTTGGCCGGAGCCGAAGCGGCAGGAGCTGCCTCTTCTTCTTCGTCGGCATCAGCACCAGCAGTCGGTGCCGCTGCAGGGTCCTTGATACCCAACAGTTCAAGATCGAACACAAGTACCGAGTTGGCCGGGATAGCCGGGCTCGGGCTCTGCGCGCCGTACGCCAGATCACTAGGGATGAAGAGTTTGATCTTCTCGCCTACGTGCATCAGTTGCAGACCTTCGACCCAACCCGGAATAACGCCGCCTACAGGCAGGTCAATCGGGCTGCCGCGTTCAACGGAACTGTCGAAGACCTTGCCGTCAATCAGTTTGCCTTCGTAGTGAACAGTCACAACATCGGTAGGCTTGGGCTGAGCGCCATCCGCTTTCTTGATGATTTGATACTGCAAGCCGGAAGCAGTGGTGACCACGCCGTCCTTCTTGCCGTTCTCTTCGAGGAATTTCTTGCCGGCGGCCGAAGCCTCTTCGCTCATCTTGGCCAGACGCTCCTCGGAGCGCTTCTGCAGGGCTGAGAAGGCTTCAACCAGCTCTTCGTCTTTGAGTTTCTGATCTTTCTTGCCGACTGCGTCTTCGATACCCAGGGCTACAGCCTTGGAATCCAGATCATCCATACCTTCCTGAGCCAGGCTTTTGCCCATGTTCAGACCGATGCCATAAGACGCTTTTTGTGCCGGAGTTTTCAGCTCTACGGTGCTGGCTTGCTTGTCACAACCTGCGAGTACCAGACCGACCAGGGCAATCGCCGCTGCCAACCGATGCTGTTTCATGCTAATTCCTTGTTCATGCGCCAAAAGGGCAAACGAGTAAAGCCGCGAGCTTATCAGGCCGCCGCGATCAATGGCTACCGGCATGAGAGGGAGAAAACGCCGATAAGTTCAGGTATCCAAAGGTTTTCCCGGCGCGGCACTGGATTGTTCAGTTGCAGTTCAGTTTGCGATTCGCATGGGAAACGCGCGGGTTTGCAGCGAAGGGCTCAAGGCACGGGCCTGACCACCCCTGCATGAGGCCAGCGCTCACTGGTCTGCAGCACGCGCAGTTGCCCGGCTCGTGCCACTCTGCGAACAAAGTCCTGCATATTGATCGTACCTGCGGCGAGTTGCGCCTGGATGGACTCAGCCCCCGAGTACACGCGCGACACACTTCGCAAAAGCTGAAGCTCCTCGTCGGACCGGCTGGGTGTGTACGCGAGCAGTGCACCATCGGCTGCCGAGAAATAAACTGCCGACATCTCGAAGCCATAACGAATTGGCGAGCCTTTGGGTCGCTGTGCAGGCTTGTACCGATAACTGAACATGCGATGCAGATCGTCCGGGTCGAAGAAATCGCTCACTACTTCACGTCCGCCCTCGGCTACGAGGTTGGCAGACGAAAAATACATGCCGTCAACACGATAGCCATCAGGTAACGCGGGCCGGTAGTACGCATCGGGGTGAAACGCCGAACAGGGCGCGTAGACCGGGGCACCATCCTCAAGGATCGGCTCGGCGATCCGGTAGGCGCGCGTTACCGGGTTGAACAGTAGAAAACCGATGATCTGCGAATGAATGCGAGTGCCAATCTGGCCGTGCGCGTAACGTGCAGCCTCATCCGCACGGGTAAACGGCGCGCTGAGGCTCAGAGGCCTTGGTGGCCACTGCACGGCACAGCTTGCAGGCGGTGTTACAGGAGGCCTGCGAGTGGCGGTTTCGTCCGGATAAGGGTGCCAGTCAGTCGACACTTTCCCGACCCGCCCCCACAGACGACTGGGCACTATCACTTCCAGGTTCCCGGCACCTGCCAGCAACCGGACCACATCACTGGGCAGCATGGTGAGGTTCTGCAGCGCCTTGTGGATCTGACTGAGTTCACTCAGGTGCGGCATCTTTGGTGGTCCGGCAACACGCGCAAACAGTGTGTCTTCAGCGGCAGAACGGGACAAAGTGTATTTGATCAGCGAGCCGTCAGGCCCGGAAAGATAGGTCGCCGGGCAAATATCCTGATCATCGATCACTGCATAGATGTCGCCCGCCGAAAAGCTGTTCGGATAAGTAACCTTTTCACGCTCCGGCCATTCTTCAAGCCCGGCCTGAAGTGACGGGTGAGAATGGTAAATCGCATAGTCGTCATACCCTTGCGGGTAGAGCACATACCCCTCCTCATCGTTGCGCGGAAAGACTTCGTTGGGGTCAAAGCTGAACCGGCTGCCGTTCATGGGTTCGGTCGCGACGTACTTGCCATCCTTGGGAACCAGAATAAAGCCGCCGTATTCACGGTCACGCCGATTGCCGATTCGCTCATGGGCATAGCGCGCCGCATCATCTGGATGATCGAAAGGCACGCTGAACGCTGGCATGCCGGGATGGTGGTCAATGGACCGTTTTTCAATTCTTTTTCTGGGGTGCATCCGGGGCTCCTTGAAAGCCTGACTGATTGAGTCATTAGCGTAAGGAAACCAAGTGCCGCGGGTGACATAGATGAATATGACAAAAGCTAGACCGGGCGGCGCCCGGCAACATGAAACTAAAGATAATTTTTAACCGTTACCGGATGTGATTCGATCCGCTGCGTGGGCGAATCTGCCCAGCCCCTGTTTCGATCACCGCGACTGGCGATCAGGGCTTATGCAGTTTGTCGTGCTCAGGAACGTTTTATGCAATCGAACAATCGTTTTCGCCTGATGCGCTCGACGGCTTGCCAGTTGGCAGGCCTTGCAGCCATCACCGCAGCAGTCATGTTGCCGATCAGCACCGCCTATGCCACCAAGAAGCCACCTATTGTTGTAACCGAGGGCATCAAGGCATACAGGCTGTGCACAGGCCCCGACAATCTGTCACACGTCATCGAAGGCTCGATTGATCAAAAGGCAATGACCGATGTCAGCGCCCTGCACTTCAAGGAAACCCCGGCGCACTCGCAATACAACTGGCACGCCGCGCCAGAAGAGCAATACGTGATCACCCTTTCAGGCACGCTCGAGTTTTCCACCACCGGCGGAGAGAATTTCATACTGCGCCCAGGGGAAATATTGTTGGCACAGGACACTACCGGCCCAGGCCATCGCTGGAAACTGATCGACGACCAGCCGTGGCGACGCGCTTACGTCATTACCAAACCAGGAGACAAGGCTGCATTCATACCGAAGGAAGGGGCTGCTTCGAAGGGCTGCTGACGCCCGCAGCTCAATGCGGGTCTTGCAGCGGGACAACCCGATCCAGACTGGCAAAACGCTCCACCAGAAAATCGATCAGACAACGCACCCTGGCGGACAGATGCAACTGCTGCGGATAGACCGCGTAGACGTCCGCCCGAGTGGGTGTCTGGTCTTCAAGTACCAGACGCAAACGGCCACTGCGTACGTACCGGGCAATGTCCCATTCGGCGCGCAGCAAAATGCCGAACCCTTCCAGCGCCCAGTTCAGCGCGACCTCACCGTCGTTGCAGCCCAATGCGCCATGTACCTTGATGTTCTGCGTACGCCCCCCGTTGCTGAAGCTCCACACCCCGTAGGGTGTTTCGTTCTGACGCAGAAAAATACAATTGTGCTGCTGCAGTTCCGCCAGACGTGTCGGCGTACCGTGCTTTTCCAGGTACAGCGGTGATGCGCAGAGCAGACGTCGATTGGACGCGATCTTGCGCGCATGAAAGGCCGCATCCGGAAGACTGCCGAAACGAATGCCCAGATCAAAACCATGGGTGGCCAGATCCAGTGGGTGATCACTGATTTCCAGCTGGATCTGCACCTCGGGGTAACGGGCAAAAAAAGCCGCCAGTGCCGGGCCTATATGACGGCGACCGAAACCCAGTGAAGCGTTGACCCTGATTAGCCCTTTGGGGCTGGCAGAACTGCTGGTGATCAACTGCTCGACTTCATCAATCTGGGTCAGAATCCGCGCCGCATGGCTGAAATACAACTCGCCCTCGGCAGTCAGACTCATGGACCGCGTGGTGCGATTCACCAGGCGTGTGCCCAGCCGCGCTTCCAGAAGACTCAAGCGCTTGCTGATGGCAGGCGGCGTCACGCCCAGTTCGCGGGCTGTCGCGGCAAGGCTGCCCTGCTGAGCCAACAGATGGAAAAACGACAGGTCCTGTGTCTGGTTCATTAGTAACTCAAAGTTAATTATGTAGTGATTTCGAGTAACTCATACGTTCCGGCTCACTACATATACTCCGTCCACCCCCTGTCGAACAGAGCGTTCGCAGGCATAACAAAAAGCATCGGACAGTGGAGTGGACCATGAACAGTTACAACATTGCAGCAGTACCCGGCGACGGCATTGGCGTGGAAGTGATCGCCGCAGGTGTTGAAGTCCTGCAGGCGCTGTCGACAAAATCCGGCTTCGGCCTGACCTTCAAGCACTTTGACTGGAATTCGGATAACTACCTGAAGAACGGCCACTACATTCCTGAAGGCGGTCTGGCCGAACTCAAGACCTTCGATGCCATTTTCTTCGGCGCAGTGGGCGCCTTGAATGTACCCGACCATATTTCCCTGTGGGGTTTGCGCCTGCCGATCTGCCAGGGCTTTGACCAATACGCCAACGTACGTCCAGCGCGCGTTCTGCCCGGCGTAAAGAGCCCGCTGCACAACGGCCACGAGATCGACTGGGTCGTCGTTCGCGAAAACTCCGAGGGTGAGTACTCCGGCAATGGCGGGCGCGTGCACCGTGGCTTGCCGGAAGAAGTCGCAACCGAGGTTTCGGTGTTCACACGGGCCGGTGTAGAGCGCATTCATCGCTTCGCTTTCGAACTGGCGCGCACTCGCCCGCGCAAGCACCTGACCATGGTCACCAAGTCCAACGCGCAGCGCCATGGCATGGTGTTGTGGGACGAGATTTTCTACGAAGTGGCCAAGGACTTCCCGGACGTCAGGATCGACAAGGAGCTGGTCGATGCCGTGACCACGCGCATGGTGCTCAAACCATCATCGCTGGATGTCATCGTCGCCACCAACCTGCACGCCGACATCCTTTCCGATCTGGCTGCCGCCCTGTCCGGCAGCCTGGGCATCGCCCCTACCGCCAACCTCAACCCAGGCCGCAACTTCCCGTCGATGTTCGAACCGATTCACGGTTCGGCCTTCGATATAACCGGCAAAGGCGTCGCCAACCCGATTGCAACGTTCTGGACCGCTGCGATGATGCTTGAGCATCTGGGGGAATCGGCAGCGGCCAAGACCCTGATGTCGGCCATCGAGGCGGTTACCGAAAGCGGTCTGCATACCCCGGACCTCGGCGGCACAGCCACCACCCGGCAGGTCACCGACGCGGTACTGCAACTGATCAACCGCTGAGGCGCGTTCGCCAGATCAACGTCGTATCGAGGTACAACGCTACGGAGACCGGCCTGCCGAGTCTCCGGGCATTTCCTGACAACAATAAAAACTCAGGACCCGGTCATGAAAAGCATTCTAGGCAAACTGTACGTACAGGTTTTACTCGCGGTCATTCTTGGCGCCATCGTTGGCGTTGTGGCACCGGAAACCGGCGCAGCGCTCAAACCCATCGGCGACGCATTCATCAAGCTGATCAAGATGCTGCTCGCACCAGTGATTTTCCTGACAGTGGTGTCAGGCATCGCGCGCATGGAAAACATGAAGGAGCTGGGGCGCGTCGGGTTTCGGGCACTGGTCTATTTTGAAGTGGTGTCGACCCTGGCGCTGGTCATTGGTCTGGTCGTGGTGGATGTGTTCAAACCCGGTGCAGGGATGAACATCGACGTAGCAACGCTGGATTCTTCCAGCCTGAGCACCTACACCAGCGCGGCGAAGCATTCGTCGTTCATGGACTTTCTGATGGGCATCATCCCCGACACCATCATCGACGCGTTCGCCAAGGGCAATATTCTGCAAATCCTGCTGTTCTCGATCCTGCTCGGGATCGCTCTGGCGCAGGTAGGCCCGCGTGCCAAACCTTTTGTCGATGCGCTGGACAGCCTGATGCAGGGCATGTTCAGAATCGTCAACATGGTCATGCGCCTCGCACCGCTCGGCGCATTCGGCGCAATTGCCTTCACCATCGGCAAATATGGTTTCGGTTCGCTGTTTTCCCTGGGCAAACTGATGGCCTGCGTCTACCTGACCTGCGCAGTGTTCGTGGTCTTCGTGCTCGGGCCGATATGCCGCTACAGCGGTTTCAGCCTCTGGAAATTCCTGCGTTTCATCAAGGAAGAACTGTTCACGGTGCTGGGCACCAGTTCATCTGAATCAGTGCTGCCACAGATGATCTCGAAAATGGAGAAAGCCGGCGTATCAAAACCGGTTGCAGGAATGATCATTCCATCCGGCCTGACCTTCAACCCGGACGGACAGGCGATCTACTATACGATTGCCGCGATCTTCATCGCCCAGGCGACCAATACGCCACTGACCCTGACCGACCAGTTGATCGTGCTGGTGGTGCTGATGTTCACCTCCAAGGGTTCGGCGGGTGTCACGGGTTCAGGCTTCATCATTCTCGCCGCGACCCTCGCGTCCTTGGGCACCATACCGGTCGCGGGCATGGTGCTGTTACTGGGCGTGGACCGTTTCATGTCCGAAGCGCGGGCGATCACCAATACCATCGGCAACGGCGTCGGCACCATGGCCATCGCCAAATGGGTCGGCGCACTGGACAGCGAGAAGATGCATCGGGCGCTGAATGGCGAGGACGAGCCGACACAAGCCGAGCCTTCACCCCTGCCGAAAACCGGTCAGGTCAGACCTGCCGCTATCACGGAAGGGGTCAGTCCGTCGCCGACCTGAATCAGGCCAATTCGGAAATTTCGATCAGGTTCAGATCAGGATCGCGCACATACACAGAACGAATCGGCCCGGTGGCACCGGTACGCTCTACCGGACCTTCAACGATAGGCCAGTCCTGCTCTTGCAGGTGCGCGATGACCTGATCCAGCGGGATGCTGGCAATGAAACACAGGTCCAGCGCACCTGGCACAGGCAGATGGGCCTTGGGCTCGAACTCTTTGCCACGCTCATGGACATTGATTTTCTGATTGCCGAAGCGAAACGCCAGTCGGCCCTGGCGAAAGCGCTCTGGGGCCATACCCATCACACGTACGTAAAAGTCCTTGCAGGCGTCAACATCAGCAGTGGTCAATACAAGATGGTCCAGATGATCAATCACGGGATCAGCTCCGTTTGGAATAGAGTTTTGTTTACGGCAAAGGCCGCATTTCGGATCAGATGATGCCAAGCCGACGCCATTCAGCGCGAGTGGCTGCGTCTATACCGTGTGCTTCGAGAACGGCATCGGTGTGCTGACCCAGGGTCGGCGCAGGCGCTCTTACCTGGCCCGGCGTGTCTAGAAGTTTAGGCACGATCCCCGGGAGAGTGACGGGCGTGCCGTCATCCAGCGCGCTCTGCAACAACATGTCACGCGCCTGATAATGCGGGTCGCTGGCGATATCGGCAGCGTCGTAGATCTTGCCTGCCGGGATACGCGCCTCGTTGAGTGCAGCAAGAACTTCGTCCATCGAGCGCTCGGCGGTCCAGGTCGAAATGGCAGCATCAATGCGTGCCACATGCCTGACTCGCCCGTCGTTGTGCTCAAGCTCGGGGTCATTGGCCAGATCCAGGCGACCGATCTTTTCCATCAACCGACGGTAGATACTGTCGCCATTGCCTGCGATTAGCGCGTACTTGCCATCATTGCAGCGGTAGGCGTTGGTCGGTGCGATGCCTGGCATGCTGCTGCCTGCTGGCTCACGGACAGTATTGAATACCGAATACTCGGGAATCAGGCTTTCCATCACGTTGAACACTGACTCGTACAACGCGACATCTATCTGCTGACCGTCACCGCCATTCTGTTCGCGGTGCCGAAGCGCAAGCAGAATGCCGATAACGCCGTGCAGCGCCGACAGCGAGTCGCCGATCGACACACCGACACGCACCGGCGTACGCCCTGGCTCGCCCGACAAATGACGCAAACCGCCCATCGCCTCGCCTATTACGCCAAAACCCGGCCTGTCACGGTACGGGCCGGTCTGCCCATAGCCGGAGACGCGCAGCATGATCAGTTTCGGATTGAGGGCATGCAGCTCTTCCCAACTGAGCCCCCAACCCTCAAGCGTACCGGGGCGGAAATTCTCGACCAGCACATCGGCATCACGAATCAGCTGGCGGGCCATTTCCTGCGCCTGAGGCTGGCGCAGATCGAGGGTCACTGACTGCTTGTTGCGCGACTGCACCGCCCACCATACGGAGGTACCGTTGTGCAGCAAACGCCATTTGCGCAGAGGATCACCGGTCAGCGGCGGCTCGACCTTGATGACCTCGGCACCGAACTCGGCAAGGATCTTCGCCGCAAAAGGTCCGGCAATAAGCTGGCCCAGCTCCACCACCTTGATGCCCTGAAGAGGTAAATTCATGACACGTCCGTTCTTGTTGGGAATGGATAGATGATCTGCGCAAATGCGATGGATGGAAAGCCGCAGGTGTTTAACGAGGTTCTGCCCTCAAGCAAGCCCCGCACCCGGCGAGGCTCATTCAATCAGTTGCTGCACGCCAGCTGAAAGCTCATGGAAGCATCGCCCGAGGCACCGTCCTTGCCGACCATGAGACCTAACACATTGACTTCTTTTGTGGTGGCAGCCCCACCCAACTTGACGTGACCGTAGAACAGCCGTTCATAGTCACTGGTATCAATAGAAGATGCCGAGCAGAAACCAGGCGAGTGTTTGAAGTGGCCCTCATTGAAAATCACTTTATACGTTGCGAAATAGTCGTTCTTACTACTGTAACTTACGGACTTAATCCACGGAGACGACTGAGTAACGACAGTGCCGTGCTGATCGATAGTCGCGGTGTGCAGCGCAGGCAAGGCCAACGCGCTGACGGAGGCTGCCATGACAGAGGCAGCCATGAGCAGTTTAATACCAGTGTTCATATAATTTCCTTATTTAAATATAGAGCATTCAACCGCCTTGACAGGGCGACCTTACAGAATCAGATATAAGACAGTCGGTCAGCACACTGAAGTGCTCTAACCGACAAAACCAGCTAATACCAGCGAAGATGAGAAATCAAGGACCTGATCGCGTTAAATAAAGAGCGAGCCAGAAACTTCAATAAATAAGGAAATAACTTACATTGGCAAAGAGGAAGTCTTACCTGATGATGCGTGGAAGCACACGACATTGCATCACATGAAAACAGCGCTCCTCTGCAAAAATCAACCAGACCGTGCCATTAGAAACCAAGCGTCAAGGGTATTGAACTGCGATGGCTGCACTGAATATTGTTTTCACAACGCGCATCAAAATGGACTGCTGACCCTGGCCAACGTGGCCGATGCAGATGGCCCGCACATGGTCGAAAGCCTGGGCGGAAATAGCTTGGTCGTATGGTTACCAGGATGGCTCGGTAGCTGCCTGTCACACCCCGATGAATGAACGAGGACTTCATCGTTTCAGGAAAGCAGAAAGCAGAAAGCCCGCACAAGGCGGGCTTTCTGTTTGCTTCAAGGAGTTCAAGGGCCTTGAAGCTGAATATGGCGCAGCGGACGGGACTCGAACCCGCGACCCCCGGCGTGACAGGCCGGTATTCTAACCGACTGAACTACCGCTGCGCGTAACACTAAAAGCGAGTTTGGTGGGTGATGACGGGATCGAACCGCCGACCCGCTGCTTGTAAGGCAGCTGCTCTCCCAGCTGAGCTAATCACCCTTCACTCTCGGTGTGGCGCGCATTCTACGGAGCGACCTGCACTCTGGCAAGCACTTTTTTAAATAATTTTTATAATCCTTCCAAAGGCTTACAAACGCTCTGTGCAGGGTTGGCCGCAGCCGCCGAGGAGCGAATAATGCCCGCCTTTGTATAGAAAGAGAGACTCACCTCATGTGGTTCAAAAACCTGCTTGTCTATCGCCTGACCCAGGACGTGCCTTTCGATGCCGAAGCGCTGGAGACAGCACTGGCAACCAAACCGGCTCGTGCCTGCGCCAGCCAGGAGGTGGCCACCTATGGTTTCGTCGCTCCTTTCGGCAAGGGCGAGGACGCTCCATTGGTACACGTCAGCCAGGACTTCCTGCTGATTGCTGCACGCAAGGAAGAACGCATTCTGCCAGGCAGCGTTGTACGCGACGCGCTCAAGGAAAAAGTCGACGAGATCGAAGCCGAGCAGATGCGCAAGGTCTACAAGAAGGAACGCGATCAACTCAAGGATGAAATCATCCAGGCCTTTTTGCCGCGTGCGTTTATCCGCCGCTCCGCGACCTTCGCTGCCATCGCGCCAAAGCAGGGCCTGATTCTGGTCAACGCCTCCAGCCCGAAACGCGCCGAAGACCTGCTGTCGACCCTGCGTGAAGTGATCGGCTCGTTGCCGGTACGTCCGCTGACCGTCAAGGTTTCGCCAAGTGCGACCATGACCGACTGGGTCAAGACCCAGAAAGCGGCCGACAACTTCTTCGTGCTTGACGAATGCGAACTGCGCGACACCCACGAAGATGGCGGCATCGTACGTTGCAAGCGTCAGGACCTGACCAGCGACGAAATTCAGCTGCACTTGAACACCGGCAAGGTCGTTACCCAGCTGTCGCTGGCCTGGCAGGACAAGCTGTCGTTCGTGCTGGACGACAAACTGGTAGTCAAGCGCCTGAAGTTCGAAGACCTGCTGCAGGATCAGGCGGAACAGGACGGTAGCGATGAAGCACTGGGCCAGCTCGACGCCAGCTTCACACTGATGATGCTGACGTTCGGCGAGTTCCTGCCGGAGCTGTTCGACGCGCTGGGCGGCGAGGAAATCCCGCAGGGGATCTGATCACCGCCCGTCGCTGCCTGCAACACCGCGCCGTCCTGTGAGACGGCGCGTTCATTTCACACAGGTTTTTTTACAGGAGGGAACACGCCATGCGCGCGTTGGCAGCCTTGAGTCGGTTTGTCGGTAATACCTTTGCTTATTGGGTGCTGCTGTTCGCCATCCTGGCGTTTCTGTTCCCGCAGGCTTTTATCGGTCTGAAAAGCTGGATCGTACCGCTGCTGGGTCTGGTCATGTTCGGCATGGGTCTTACCTTGAAGCTGGAAGACTTCTCTGAGGTGGCGCGCAACCCGTGGCGCGTTGCGCTGGGTGTGGTCGCGCACTTTGTGATCATGCCCGGCGTGGCCTGGTTGCTGTGTCAGGTGTTTCAACTGCCGCCGGAAATCGCCGTGGGTGTGATTCTGGTCGGCTGCTGCCCGAGCGGTACGTCCTCCAACGTCATGGCCTGGCTGGCCAAAGGTGATCTGGCGCTGGCGGTGGCAATCGCAGCGGTGACCACCCTGCTCGCACCGCTGCTGACCCCGACGCTGATCTGGTTACTGGCGTCGGCGTGGCTGCCGGTGTCCTTCCTCGATATGTTCTGGTCGATCCTGCAACTGGTCATGCTGCCGATCGTGCTCGGTGTGGTTGCACAGCGTCTGCTGGGTGCGCGGGTCAGCTATGCCGTGGACGTGCTGCCTCTGGTCTCGGTGGTGAGCATCGTGATGATTGTCTGCGCCGTAGTCGCCGCCAGCCAGGCGAAAATCGCCGAATCGGGCTTGTTGATCATGGCCGTGGTGATCCTGCACAACACTTTCGGCTTTTTGCTGGGTTATTTCACCGGCAAGGCCTTCAAGCTGCCCTTGCCGCAACGCAAGTCACTGGCGCTGGAAGTCGGCATGCAGAACTCAGGGCTTGGCGCCGCATTGGCCAGCGCTCACTTTTCGCCACTGGCGGCGGTGCCAAGCGCGCTGTTCAGCGTCTGGCACAACATTTCCGGGGCGTTGCTATCGACGTATTTCAGGAAGATGCCGGAGGAAGAAACCAAGCCCGGCCTTTGATCCGCGGCGGCACCTGAAGGTGACGCAGAGCATCACTAAATGCATGCCTACGAGCATTGGCACGATAGTCATATCTTACCAATGCAGCGCGGAGCGCTTATTGCACCTTCCCTCTCAGCGCCTTCACCTCTTCGCGCACATCCACCGGCGTTGCAACATCTGCTGCAATGGGCGAACCGGCGACCAGCACCACGCGAGACCAGAGGCGACGGAACAGAGTCTTGCTCGGGTCACGGCTGAAAAAGCTGCCCCACAAGCCTTGTAGTGCGAGCGGAATGACCGGCACTGGCGTTTCCTGGATGATGCGGCTCATGCCGCTCTTGAAGCCGCTGATCTCGCCGTCGGTGGTCAGCTTGCCTTCCGGGAAGATACACACAAGCTCGCCTTCCGCGAGGTACTGAGCGATGCGCTTGAACGATTGCTCGTAGATATCCATGTCCTCGTTGCGCCCGGCAATCGGGATGGTCCCGGCCGTGCGGAAGATAAAGTTGAGGACCGGCAACTGGTAGATCTTGTAGTACATAACAAATCGGATCGGCCGCCGCACGGCACCGGCAATCAGCAACGCATCGACAAAGGACACATGGTTGCAGACCAGCAGCGCTGCGCCCTCATCTGGTATCCGGTTCAAATCGCGATGCTCGACGCGGTACATGGAATGGCCCAGCAGCCAGATCATGAAGCGCATGGTGAACTCGGGGACGATTTTGAAGATGTAGATATTGACGGCGATGTTCATCAGCGACACCGCCAGAAACAGCTGCGGAATCGACAGTTTGGCGAAGCTCAGCAGCAGGATCGAGACAATCGCCGAAACCACCATGAACAGCGCGTTGAGGATGTTGTTGGCAGCAATGACCCGTGAGCGCTCTTTCACCGGTGTTCGCGATTGGATCAGGGCGTACAACGGCACGATATAGAAGCCGCCGAACACGCCGATGCCCAGGATATCGAACAACACCAGCCAGCCCTGCCCGTAGGAAAGGACCGCCAGCCAGTCGTTGGCCTGCACGTTCTGCGGGAAACCACCGGAATGCCACCACAGCAACAGACCGAAAATCGTCAGCCCCATCGAGCCAAACGGCACCAGCCCGATCTCGACCTTATGCCCGGATAACCGCTCGCAAAGCAGCGACCCCAGCGCGATGCCAATGGAGAACACGGTCAGGATCAGCGTGACGACCGTTTCGTCGCCGTACATCCACTCTTTGGCGTAAGCGGGGATCTGCGTCAGGTAGATAGCACCGACAAACCAGAACCACGAGTTGCCGACAATCGAGCGCGAGACTGCGGGCGTCTGTCCAAGCCCCATGCGCAGGGTCGCCCATGACTGGGTGAAAATATTCCAGTTGAGTTTCATCTCGGGCGAGGCGGCAGTCGCGCGCGGAATACCGAAGCTGGCAACGAACCCCAGGCAGGCGACCAGCACGATAGCGGCCGCAACAACCCAGGCATAGTGCGCAGAAGACATCATCACGCCAGCACTGATGGTGCCGGCCAGAATCGCCAGAAAGGTGCCCATCTCGACCAGCGCGTTGCCACCGACCAGTTCGCTCTCGCGCAGGTGCTGGGGCAGGATCGAATATTTGACCGGCCCGAACAGCGCTGAATGCGTGCCCATGGCGAACAGCGCCGCCAGCATCAATTCAAGGTGATCGAACAGAAAGCCCGCAGCCCCGACCGCCATGATGACGATCTCGCCGAACTTGATAATGCGGATCAGCGTGTCCTTGGGGTACTTCTCGCCGAACTGCCCGGCCAGCGCCGAGAACAGGAAGAACGGCAGGATGAACAGCAAGGCACACAGATTGACGTAGATCGAACGATCCCCGTCGATGCTCAGCTTATAGAGGATAGCGAGGATCAATGACTGCTTGAAAATATTGTCATTGAACGCCCCGAGGGACTGCGTGATGAAAAACGGCAGGAAACGGCGTTTCCCGAGCAAGCTGAATTGTGACTGTTGGCTCATCGTCCGTGGTCCTGAGAGGCTGGGGTGAACTGACGTAGCCGCCAATCCGAGGCACATTGAAGACGTAACGCTACCGAATGTCGATAGGACATTTCTTTTTACAAAACACCCCGCACCTTTTTTCATCGTTACTAGCGTTTGCGTAACAGCTGCGACACCCCGCCACGCTCGACCTTGGTCGACAAAGACGAAGCGCGGCCATCGTGCGAGACTGCGCGCTATCGATACGGTGTGGAATTTCATATGTCGCTGTCCAGCGGGCTGATTGCGGCCGTTGCCTTGTCCTATATGGCCATCATGTTTGCTATCGCCTTTTACGGCGACCGCTACAGCGCATCGCTGCGCCCGACCATGCGCGCCTGGGTCTACAGCCTGTCGCTGGCAGTGTATTGCACCAGTTGGACGTTTTTCGGCGCGGTGGGTCAGGCGGCCGAACAGCTGTGGTCTTTCCTGCCGATTTATCTGGGGCCTATCGTGCTGATGGTGCTGGCGCCTTGGGTGCTGCAGAAGATGGTGCTGATCAGCAAGCAGGAAAACATCACCTCAATTGCCGACTTCATCGCAGCACGCTACGGCAAGTCCCAGTCACTGGCGGTCATGGTCGCGCTGATCTGTCTGATCGGCATGCTGCCGTATATCGCGCTGCAACTGAAAGGTATCGTGCTGGGCGTGAATATCCTGATTGGTGCTGTGGCTGATTCCACCGGCACCCGCGCTCAGGACACCGCGCTGGTGGTGTCGCTGATTCTGGCGTTGTTCACCATCGTCTTCGGCGCACGCAATCTGGATGTGACTGAACACCATCGCGGTATGGTGCTGGCTATTGCTTTCGAAGCGCTGGTCAAGCTGTTCGCGTTCATGGCAGTCGGCGTGTTTGTCACGTTCGGCCTGTACGACGGATTCGACGACCTGTTCAATCAGGCCAAACTTGCGCCACGCCTCGAGGAATACTGGCAAGACACGATCAACTGGCCGTCGATGTTCGTGCAGACCGGTGTGGCGATGATGGCGATTGTCTGCCTGCCGCGACAGTTTCACGTCACGGTGGTCGAAAACATCGAGCCTCAGGACCTGAATCTCGCCAAATGGGTGTTCCCGGCCTATCTGGCACTGGCTGCATTGTTCGTCGTGCCGATTGCGCTGGCCGGACAAATGCTGCTGCCCGCGTCCATGCTGCCCGACTCGTTCGTGATCAGTCTGCCACTGGCGCACGCTCACCCGTCACTCGCCCTGCTGGCCTTCATCGGCGGCGCATCGGCGGCAACCGGTATGGTGATCGTCGCCTGCGTGGCGCTGTCGACGATGATATCCAACGACATGCTGCTGCCCTGGCTGTTAAGGCGCAAAAACACCGAGCGGCCGTTCGAAGCGTTTCGTCACTGGATGCTCTCGGTAAGGCGCATCAGCATTGTGATGATTCTCCTGCTGGCCTATGTCAGCTACCGGATGCTGGGCTCAACGGCCAGCCTGGCGACTATCGGGCAGATTGCCTTCGCCGCGATCACCCAGTTGGCACCGGCCATGTTCGGTGCGCTGTACTGGAAGCAGGCTAACCGGCGTGGTGTCTTTGCAGGCCTGGCGGCGGGTATCTTCATCTGGTTCTACACCCTGGTGCTGCCGGTCGCGGCGCATGGCATGGGCTGGTCGCTGAGCAATTTCCCGCTACTGTCCTGGCTGCACAGCAACCCGTTCGACCTGCCGATCTCGCCGATGACTCAGGGCGTGGTGCTGTCGATGGCCGGCAACTGCACGCTGTTCGCCTGGGTGTCGATGTTGTCGAGAACCCGAGTGGCGGAGCACTGGCAGGCAGGTCGTTTCATTGGTCAGGAAACCCAGGGACGCGACTTCAGCCGACCGCTGCTTGCCGTCCAGATAGAAGACCTGCTCAGCCTCTCGGCGCGTTTTGTCGGTGAAGACCGGGCACGTCAGAGCTTCATTCGCTTCGCCTACAGACAAGGCAAGGGTTTCAACCCCAGTCTGAATGCCGATGGAGAGTGGATCGCGCATACCGAGCGGCTGCTGGCTGGCGTGCTCGGCACTTCCTCGACCCGCGCCGTGGTCAAGGCCGCTATCGAAGGGCGCGATATGCAGCTGGAAGACGTCGTACGCATCGCCGACGAAGCGTCCGAAGTCTTGCAGTTCAACCGCGCGCTGTTGCAGGGTGCCATCGAAAACATTACCCAGGGCATCAGTGTGGTGGATCAGTCCTTGAGGCTGGTGGCCTGGAATCGCCGCTACCTCGAACTGTTCAATTACCCCGAAGGCCTGATTGGCGTCGGCCGGCCGATTGCCGACATCATTCGCTACAACGCCGAACGTGGGCTGTGCGGGCCGGGTGAGGCCGAAGTGCATGTAGCGCGACGCCTGCACTGGATGCGTCAGGGCCGTGCGCACACCTCGGAGCGGCTGTTCCCCAACGGGCAGGTGATCGAGCTGATCGGCAATCCGATGCCCGGCGGCGGTTTCGTCATGAGTTTCACCGACATCACCGCGTTTCGTGCCGCCGAACAGGCCCTCAAAGGCGTCAATGAAAGCCTTGAGCAGCGTGTCGCCGCACGTACCCATGAGTTGTCGCAGCTCAATCAGGCGCTGACCGAGGCCAAGGGCACCGCCGAAGCCGCCAACGAATCGAAAACCCGCTTTCTGGCCGCCGTCAGCCATGACCTGATGCAGCCGCTGAATGCTGCAAGGCTGTTTTCTGCTGCGCTGTCGCATCAGCAGGACGGAATTTCCAGCGACGCCCAGCAATTGGTCCAGCATCTGGACAGCTCGTTGCGTTCTGCCGAAGACCTGATCAGCGACCTGCTGGACATCTCGCGCCTGGAAAACGGCAAGATCACCCCGGACCGCCAACCATTCCCGCTCAACGCGCTGTTTGACACCCTGGGCGCCGAATTCAAAGCGCTGGCCCAGGAGCAAGGTCTGGATTTTCGTGTCAGAGGCACTTCACTGCGCGTCGACAGCGACATCAAGCTATTGCGCCGGGTCCTGCAAAACTTCCTGACCAATGCTTTCCGCTATGCCAAAGGCCCTATTCTGCTGGGTGTCAGGCGTTACGGCGACAGCCTGAGCCTTGAGGTCTGGGACCGCGGGCCGGGCATCCCCGAAGACAAGCGCCAGGTGATCTTCGAAGAATTCAAACGCCTCGACAGCCACAAGACTCACGCAGCGAAGGGGCTGGGCCTGGGGCTGGCTATTGCCGATGGTTTGTGTCGCATTCTCGAGCACCCTTTGCAGGTGCGTTCGTGGCTTGGCAAAGGCAGCGTTTTCAGCGTGCGGGTGCCACTGGCAGCAGCCCCCGCGACAATGCCCGACACGCTGCCGGATGTCAGCCGACCCGCGCTGAACGGCACGCAGGTGCTGTGTGTCGACAATGAAGACAGCATCCTGATCGGCATGAACAGCCTGCTGTCACGCTGGGGTTGTCAGGTGTGGACCGCTCGCAGTCGTCAGGAATGCGAAGCACTGCTGAACAATGGCGTCAGGCCGCAGATTGCGTTGGTGGATTACCATCTGGATGAGGGCGAGACCGGCACTGAGCTGATGGCCTGGCTAAGAACACGCCTGGGGCAACCAGTGCCGGGCGTGCTGATCAGCGCCGATGGTCGTCCGGAGTTGATCGCTCAGGTGCACGCAGCAGGACTCGATTACCTGCCAAAACCGGTCAAGCCTGCAGCGCTGCGAGCGCTGCTGAGCCGGCATGTGAATCTGGACTGAGAAAGGGCTGACGGTTGTTCGCCGTGACCGCGGACAACCGGATCAAAGCTGTTGCTTAACCAAACAACCAGTAGCCCAGCAATGTCAGCACCACCACCGCCAGCACAGGCCGCAAAACGCGGTAAGCCTTGGGGTTGGCGCGCTTGAACTGCTTGACCTTGCCACTGAAGCCGTCGCTGAAGCGCTTGCTGAACGCATACGCCTGATTGATCCCGCCGACCCGCTCGTCGTCCAGATTCTGCGGCGCGGTTGCGCGGCCCAGAAACGCACTGACGCTGCGGTTCACACGCGTCATGAAGCGGTTGGTCAGCGGACGCTCGACGTCACAGAACAGAATCACCCGGGTCTGCGGCGTTTCATTCTTGACCCAGTGCACGTAGGTCTCGTCGAACATCACGTCCTGGCCGTCACGCCAGGCATATTCCTTGCCATCGACAAAGATCCGGCAGTCATCGGAGTTCGGCGTGGACAGCCCCAGATGATAACGCAGGGAACCGGCGAACGGATCGCGGTGCGGATTGAGGTGGCTGCCGCCCGGCAACAGCGCGAACATCGCGCCTTTGACGTTGGGAATGCTGTTGACCAGCTCAACGGTCTTCGGGCACAGCGCTTCGGCAGATGGCAGTGCCTTGTCATACCATTTCAGATAAAAACGCTTCCAGCCCTTCTTGAAGAACGAGCCGAAACCGGCGTCGTTATTCTTCTCGGCCGCACGAATGTAGCCTTCATCGAACAGGTGCATGGCTTCGTCGCGAATGGTTTCCCAGTTGTCCTTGAGGATATCCAGCTCAGGGAATTTGCTGCGGTCCAGATACGGTTCGGACGGCACACGGGAAAACAGGTACATCAGTGCGTTGTAAGGCGCGAACAATGCCGAATGGTTGACGAACTGCCGCAACAGGGGCAGCCGGGCCCGACCGCGCAAATGAACGTACAGCGTGCTGCCCAGAAACAGCATCAGGATCGATGCCTTGGCAACAAATGAAAGGGTCATGAAGCTCTCCTTGAAGCGGGCAGATAACGCCAAACGTCACGCGGGCAGTACTGATGCATGATTCTGAATGAAAGACCGCAAACACCGGAGGGACAGAGATAATCGTCCGGTGACGCGTAAGCTGGCCATCATAAACCCTTGCGTTGCCCGCATGAAGTGCACACTTGCGAAGATGTGTTACTGGGAAAGCTCCTGATCGGTAAACAGATCGCTGAACAGCATGCTGGACAGGTAACGTTCGCCAGAGTCAGGCAGGATCACCACGATAGTCTTGCCCTGCATCTCCGGTTTTTCAGCCAGACGGACGGCTGCCGCCATGGCTGCTCCGCACGAGATACCGCAAAGGATGCCCTCTTCCTGCATCAAGCGCCGCGCCATGGTCTTGGATTCTTCATCGGTGACACGCTCTACGCGGTCCACAATCGACAGATCGAGGTTTTTCGGAATGAAACCGGCACCGATGCCTTGAATCTTGTGCGGGCTGGGTTTGATCTCTTCACCGGCCATCGCCTGGGTGATAATCGGCGAACCGTCTGGCTCGACCGCAACCGACAGGATCGGCTTGCCTGCGGTGTGCTTGATATAGCGGGAAATACCGGTGATAGTCCCGCCAGTCCCGACGCCTGCCACCAGTACGTCGATAGCGCCGTCGGTGTCCGCCCAGATTTCAGGGCCGGTGGTCTTTTCATGGATGGCCGGGTTGGCCGGGTTCTCGAACTGTGCGGGCATGAAGTATTTTTCCGGATCGCCCGCCAGCAGCTCTTCTGCCTTGGCAATCGCGCCTTTCATCCCCTTTGCCGGTTCAGTCAACACCAGTTCGGCACCCAGCGCCTTGAGTACCTTGCGACGTTCTATGCTCATGGAAGCGGGCATGGTGAGCATCAATTTGTAACCACGGGCGGCGGCAACGAATGCCAGGCCAATCCCGGTATTGCCCGAGGTCGGTTCGACGATGGTCATGCCGGGCTTGAGTTTGCCGCTGCTTTCAGCGTCCCAGATCATGTTGGCGCCGATACGGCACTTGACGGAGTAGCCCGGATTACGCCCCTCGATCTTGGCCAGAATCGTGACACCGCGTGGCGCAATACGATTGATCTGCACCAGCGGCGTATTACCGATGGAATGGGCGTTATCAGCGTAGATACGGCTCATGAAAGTGTCCTTGTGCACATCGGTTAAAGACCCAAAGCCTATGCCGCCAGCCCTGGGGCGTCCAGTCTGACCGAACGGATGACCGCGTGCGTAGTCAATCCCTCATTGAAACAGGAGACTCATGTCATGAAACGTCGCTACAGCTGGCCGCTATGGACCCTGGCCGCTCTGGTAGTTCTGCTGATCGCGATCAATATCGCCTTGCCCTATCTGGTGCGCGACTATCTGAACGACAAACTGGCCGACATGGGCGACTACCGAGGTGAGATCACCGACGTAGACCTCGCGCTGTGGCGAGGGGCTTACCGGATCAAGGGACTGAAGATCGTAAAGACCGATGGCAAGGTCCCGGTGCCCTTTTTCGACGCACCGATGATCGAACTGGCTGTCAGCTGGCATTCACTCTGGTATGACCATGCAGTGGTCGCGAAAGCCCTCTTCACCGGACCGCAGATCAACTTCGTGGACGGCGGCAGCAAGCAGAACTCGCAGACCGGTCAGGGCACCGACTGGCGTACCCAGATGGACAAGCTGCTGCCCATCACCCTCAACGAATTGCGCATCGATAACGGGCGCATCACGTTCAATAACTTCAACTCCACGCCCAAAGTAAAAATCGAGGCGGATCAGGTCAATGCCAGCATCTATAACCTGACCAACGTGGTCGACGTGGAAGGCAACCGCGATGCCGAGTTCAAGGGCAAGGCACGCCTGCTGGACCATGCCGATCTGGAAAGCACCGCCAGATTCGATCCGTTCAGCAACTTTGAAGATTTCGACTTCAAACTGCGCGCCACCGGCATTCAGCTTAAGAAGCTCAACGACTTTTCGTCGGCGTATGGCAAGTTCGACTTTAACGCCGGTGACGGCGATCTTGTGATTGAAGCGCAAGCGGATAAAGGGCAGCTCAGCGGCTACATAAAGCCCCTGCTACGCAACGTGGACG
Organism: Pseudomonas savastanoi; assembly: GCF_020917325.1. Classification (NCBI taxonomy): domain Bacteria; kingdom Pseudomonadati; phylum Pseudomonadota; class Gammaproteobacteria; order Pseudomonadales; family Pseudomonadaceae; genus Pseudomonas; species Pseudomonas savastanoi. The sequence continues at coordinate 1,645,730 of NZ_CP076652.1, read as the reverse complement.
TGTTCAACTGGCATCAGGACGTCGAGAACAAGGACAAGGGCGTTTTCCGCTCGATCTGGGAAGCGCTGGTCGGCACCAGCGAAACCGTGTTGAAAAACCAGCGGGAAAACCAGTTCGCCACCCGTGTCGACCTGAGCGGCAGCGTCCATCAGCAGGACATCAGCGGCTTCCAGGCGTTTCTGCAGATCCTGCGCAACGCCTTCGTACAGGCATTTAATGCGCGGTATGAGAGCAGCAAGGGGTCTTAGTGGTTTTTTTTATCCACGGAATAAACGCCCCGCTCCTCGGCGGCATGTGCCTGTTGCTGCAATGCATCCCAGCCCAGGCAAGCCAGCGCAAGGGTACGTGGCGTAGCTTCGCGAGAGTTGCTGTAGCGAGTGATACTGCGAGGGCTGACACCCAACGCCTGTGCGGCCTTAGCCAAGGGCAAACCCGTGCGGGCACGCCACCCGATGAAAATACGCGTGTTTTCGTCGGTGGCAGCTTGAGCCTGAGCGTCGAGATACAGGGTATCCGCACCGATCTGGATATCCAGTTCCGGCCATTCAACCGTCCAGCCATCATCGCCCACTTGGGCGTGGGCGAAAGCTTCAGCAGCAATCAAGGGTCGTAACCCCGGAAAAGCCTGCACATCAGCGCTCATGTCGAGGACGAATTGTTGATCGTCGATGAATGTCAGGGCCAGCCGGTATCCGGACTGCGCCTGAACATCCTTGAGCCGGGGTCGTTTCATGGATGCCATCGTTTCCACTCCTCCATCAGTTCGTCGCGGTGAATTCGTATCCATTCGAGAGCTTCCTTAAGCACAACAGTCGGGGCATGTCCGCGCATGGGCTCTACGAGCTCAAGGCAAATCAGTACATCCAGACCACCACCGGTCAGATGCACATGCGGCGGCAGGTGGTCTTTTTCCCTCAACTGAATCCTGTATTTATCCCTGAATCTGTATTTAGTCGACATGAAGTGTATGGTATAGCCAAATTAGCCATACAAAAAGCAGCGTTACAATTTCGACCCGGTCACTGCGTGACGCCCCATTCAAGAACTGAATGAGGCGTCTGCGTTCACAGCCGTCCGGCAGCCACGTTATAGTTCCGGCATTGCTTGCCCCTGTTACGGTGTGCGCGCTGACAGGCTGCGCCTACCCACGTGAAAAGGATTGATCATGAAGTTCGAAGGCACCCCGGCATACGTCGCCACTGACGATCTCAAGCTGGCGGTCAACGCGGCAATCACGCTGGAGCGTCCGCTGTTGGTCAAGGGCGAGCCCGGCACCGGCAAGACCATGCTGGCCGAGCAACTGGCCGAGTCCTTTGGCGCGAAGCTGATCACCTGGCATATCAAGTCCACTACCAAGGCGCATCAGGGCCTCTACGAATACGATGCCGTCAGCCGTCTGCGTGACTCTCAATTGGGCGTGGACAAAGTCCACGACGTACGTAACTACCTGAAAAAGGGCAAGCTCTGGGAAGCCTTCGAGTCCGATGAGCGGGTCATTTTGCTGATCGACGAGATCGACAAGGCCGACATCGAGTTCCCCAACGACCTGTTGCAGGAACTCGACAAGATGGAGTTCTACGTCTACGAAATCGATGAAACGATCAAGGCCAAAAAGCGCCCGATCATCATCATTACCTCCAACAACGAAAAGGAATTGCCGGACGCCTTCCTGCGTCGCTGCTTCTTCCACTACATCGCCTTCCCGGACCGTGCCACCCTGCAACGCATCGTCGACGTGCATTACCCGGACATCAAGAAAGACCTGGTGAGCGAAGCGCTGGACGTGTTTTTCGACGTGCGCAAAGTGCCGGGCCTGAAGAAGAAGCCCTCCACGTCCGAACTGGTGGACTGGCTGAAGCTGCTGATGGCCGACAACATCGGTGAAGCCGTACTGCGTGAGCGCGACCCGACCAAGGCTATCCCGCCGCTGGCCGGGGCGCTGGTCAAGAATGAACAGGATGTGCATTTGCTTGAGCGTCTGGCGTTCATGAGCCGCCGCGGCAACCGTTGAGCGCCTCCATCAACCCCGTTACGTAAAAGGGCGACAGCCATGCTGCTCAACCTGTTCAACGAAATGCGCGCGGCCAAAGTGCCGGTGTCTCTGCGTGAACTGCTGGACCTGATCAATGCGCTGAAACAGCGGGTTATCTTTGCCGATATCGATGAGTTCTACTTTCTTGCGCGCACGATTCTGGTCAAGGACGAGCGCCATTTCGACAAATTCGACCGGGCCTTCGGTGCGTATTTCAAAGGTTTGGAAAATCTTGACGATCATTTGCAGGCATTGATCCCCGAAGACTGGCTGCGCAAAGAGTTCGAGCGCTCGCTGAGTGACGAGGAACGCGCGCAAATTCAGTCCCTCGGCGGCCTCGACAAGCTGATCGAGGAATTCAAGAAGCGTCTGGAAGAGCAGAAGGAGCGTCATGCCGGTGGCAACAAATGGATCGGCACAGGCGGCACCAGCCCTTTCGGCTCGGGGGGCTATAACCCTGAAGGCATTCGTGTCGGCGACGCAGGGGAACGCAAGGGCAAGGCAGTCAAGGTCTGGGATCAGCGCGAATATAAAAACCTGGACGATCAGGTCGAACTGGGTACGCGCAATATCAAGGTGGCCCTGCGCCGTCTGCGCAAGTTTGCCCGCCAGGGCGCTGCGGATGAACTGGACATCGACGGCACCATTGATCACACAGCTCGCGATGCGGGCCTGCTGAACATTCAAATGCGTCCGGAACGGCGCAACACCATCAAGTTATTGCTGCTGTTCGACATCGGTGGCTCGATGGATTCACACATCAAGGTCTGTGAAGAGCTGTTCTCGGCCTGCAAGACCGAGTTCAAGCATATGGAATATTTCTACTTCCATAATTTCATCTACGAATCGGTGTGGAAGAACAACCTGCGCCGCGGTTCGGAGCGAACCGCCACGCAAGACCTGCTGCACAAGTACGGCGCAGACTACAAAGTGATTTTCATCGGCGACGCTTCGATGGCACCGTATGAAATCACCCAGCCCGGTGGCAGCGTCGAACACTGGAATGAAGAAGCAGGCTATGTATGGATGCAGCGCTTCATGGCCAAATTCAAGAAGATCATCTGGATCAATCCCTACCCCAAGGATGCCTGGGACTACACCACGTCCACGCATATCGTGCGCGACCTGATTGAAGGGCAAATGTACCCGCTAACCCTGCGCGGTCTGGAGGAAGGCATGCGTCATCTGGCGAAATAAGCATGACGGGCGCGTGCTGACTCTACGCAACGCCCGTTGTCGTTATTACCGTATCCAGCAATCAGCGCCAGTCCCGCTCAAGTTGCGGCTTGCGTCGTCCACCGTGGATCACCCAGCCGAGTAACAGCCCGACGCTTTCCACCACAAGAGCCAGCAGCAATGCACTGATGATGCCCCAGGCAATGACTTCGGGGGCCAGCAGGACTTGCCACGTATAACCGTTGAACGTTTCCCGTCGAATATCCGCATCGGCAGACGTGACGACGAACAGGGCTTTGGAATACCACGGCCCCTGGAGTCCGAGCCACTGACGCTCAAGGATATGGGTACGGCTCATCAACGTATCGATGTTGTCCGCATCGGCTCGGAAAACCGGGTCTTCGCTGCTGCGATAGTGTTGGATCAGCGCTTGTATATCGCCCTTGAAGAACTGCTGCGCAGTAGCGGTGTAGCCCTTGACGGCCTGTTGCGCCTCGATCAGATGCGCTTCGACACGCTTGCTGTAATCACTGATGAATCCGGGGATCTGTACCCCGAACAGCAGGCCTGTGGTGAACAGGACCAATCGCAGATAACTTCGCAGCATCAATATCCCTCTTCTTTTTTATCCAGTATGCCGGTGGAGGCGCTGTTACTGCACTGCTGTCTCGACCGAGCCTTGCGCCACGCACTCACCCTTGCGCCACAGGCTCCACTGGCCCGGTTCATAGCGGTTCCAGTTTTCGTTCTCGGTCAAGGGTTCGGTCGCGATGACCGTGACCACGTCGTGCGGCGTCGTTTCAGCCTGAAAATCGACAATCACGTCGACATCTTTCAACCTTGCCGGGCCGAACGGCGCGCGCCGGGTGATCTGGACCAGTTTGGTACTGCAAAAGCAAAACAGCCAGTCGCCATCGCTCAACAGGCAGTTAAACACGCCTTTACTACGGTATTCAGTGCAGGCCTGGATCAGCGAAGGCAGTAATTGCTCGACCTCAACCGGCTCGGGAAAGGCTTCGCGAACGCGATTGAGCAGGTCGCAGAATGCAGCTTCGCTGTCGGTATCGCCCACCGGCCTGTAAAAGGTGGCACCGGGGGTGAAATCGGCCAGCTGGCCATTGTGCGCAAAGCACCAGTTGCGGCCCCAGAGTTCACGCACGAAAGGATGTGTGTTGGACAGACAGACCTTGCCGACGTTGGCCTGACGAATATGGCCAATTACCACTTCGCTTTTGATCGGATAGCGCTGCACCAGTTGCGCAACTTCAGATTCACTGCTGGCTGCGGGGTCCTGGAACAAGCGCAGGCCGCGACCTTCGTAGAAGGCAATGCCCCAGCCATCGCGATGCGGACCAGTACGCCCGCCACGCTGCATCAGCCCGGTAAAGCTGAAGACTATGTCGGTCGGGACATTGGCGCTCATGCCCAGTAGTTCACACATGCTCAGGTTCTCGCTTCAAGACGTTTTGCAGCAGGTCATGCGCCGACAATGACGGCGCATGCCAACGAAGCGGGATCTACAACCGCGGTTCGACTCGCGCAGCCCTGGTCGGAGGAAGCGGCGCAGCGGATTTGCGAGGGTAATGATCGTCCTCGGCAAACGGTTCGTCAGCGGGGTCTGTGTCGGCAGGCTGAGCGGCGGGCCGGGGCTGGCGAGCCTTGCGGCTGCGCTCGATCGGCCAGCGGATAAGCACGAACAGCGCGTACGTAGCGAAGGCGAACATGCCATACATGGCCAGATCCGAGACAGCGGTCCAGACATTGCTGCCGACCTTGAACATCAGGTCGAGCGCGGTGATCGCCACGGCTGGCGCCATCGCATCCTTGGCAGGGTCGACCATGGTCGGCGTAAACAGCAGCACCGCGACTGCTACCAGCAACGGTTCCTTGAGATAACGCCACATCCAGCGGGTCATCAGGAACCATACCAGCAGGCAACCCAACGCGGCGAAGGCGTAGACGCTCCAGGCGATCAGATAGTCGTTTTCGGTCATGACGTCCGTGGTAAGGCAGGTAAAGAGGCGCTTATGATAACGGCTTTTGCCTGACGCGGCTTGCCTCGCTTCAGTAATCGGTTCAGCGTGTACCGAATTTCCATGATTGATGCCTAAACAGAGAGCCCAGCATGTCCTTCTCGAATGCAACCTCCAGCGCCCCGATTGCTCGCAAGGCCGACGGTTCCGATCCCTATGCCTGGCTACAGAACCGCGACACTGACGAGGTGCTCGACTACCTCAAAGCGGAAAACGCCTGGCAGGAGCAGCAACTGGCAGAGCAGACCGGGTTGCGCGAAAACCTGTTTCAGGAGATCAAGGGCCGTATCCTTGAAACCGATCTGTCACTGCCCTCCCCTTGGGGGCCGTACCTTTATTACACGCGCACCACACAAGGCGATGAATACGCCCGTCACTATCGCTGCCCGCGCCCGGCCGACGACTCCAATACCGTGGACGAAAGCCGTGAAGAACTGTTGCTGGACCCGAACGCCATGGCCGATGGCGGCTTCTTTTCGCTGGGCGCGTTCAGCATCAGCCCCGACCATCAGCGCCTGGCCTACAGCCTGGACACCAGTGGCGACGAGGTTTACCAGCTTTACGTCAAGGAGCTGAGCACCGGCCAGATCAGCAGCCTGCCGTTTGAGGACTGCGACGGAAGCATGACCTGGGCCAACGACAGCCAGACCCTGTTTTTCGGTGAGCTGGACGAGACCCATCGCCCCGGCAGGCTGCATCGCCACACATTGGGCAATGCATCGGCAGAGCTGGTGTTCGATGAGCCGGACGGTCGATTCTTCCTGCACTGCTTCCGTAGCAGTTCCGAACGCCAACTGATCATTCTGCTCAACAGCAAAACTACCAGCGAAGCCTGGGTGCTGGACGCCGATCATCCGCAGCAGGCCTTCACCTGCCTCGCGCCGCGCAGCGAAGGGCACGAGTATTACCCGGATCACGGCCTGCTCGATGGTGTGTGGAGCTGGTTCATCCGCAGCAATCAGAGCGGCATCAACTTCGCGCTGTATCACGCAGCGGAACACGCCAGTGGCGCCCCGGTTCGCGAAGACTGGCAGACCCTGGTTGCGCACGATGACAAGGTCATGCTCGAAGGCGTGAGCCTCAACACCAAGGCGATCAGTCTGAGCCTGCGCGAAGGCGGCTTGCCGATCATCGAAGTACGCCCGCAGGATCTGCCTGCCTATCGCGTGCAGTTGCCCGACGCCGCGTACAGCCTGTATGTGCAGGACACCCTGGAGTTCGACAGCGACAGAATTCGCCTGCGCTATCAGTCGTTGAACCGTCCGGCACAGGTGCGTCAGCTGACCCTGGCCAGCGGCGAGCAGGTAGTGCTCAAGGAAACGCCGGTGCTGGGCACTTTCAACGCCGACGCCTACGTCAGCCAGCGTTTGTGGGCCACCGCCAGTGATGGCACTCAGGTGCCGATCAGCCTGGTGGTCAAGCGCGAACTGGCCGGCAAGGCGACCCCGCTGTATTTGTACGGCTACGGTGCTTACGGCGAAAGCCTCGACCCGTGGTTTTCCCACGCGCGCCTTAGCCTGCTCGACCGTGGCGTGGCGTTTGCCATCGCCCATGTACGCGGCGGTGGCGAGCTGGGCGAGGCCTGGTACCGCAATGGCAAGCAGGAACATAAACAGAACACCTTCGGCGACTTCATTGCCTGCGCCGAACATCTTGTTGCTCAGGGCCTGACCAGCGCCGAACAGCTTGTGATCAGCGGCGGCAGCGCCGGTGGCCTGCTGATCGGTGCCGTGCTCAATCAGCGACCCGAGCTGTTCAAGGCAGCAATTGCCGAAGTGCCGTTCGTCGATGTGCTGAACACCATGCTCGATCCGGACCTGCCGTTGACCGTCACCGAATACGACGAATGGGGCAACCCGCAGGAGCCTGAGGTCTATGAGCGCATCAAGTCCTACGCGCCTTATGAGAACGTCAGCGCTCAGGCGTACCCGGCCATGCTGGTCATCGCCGGTTACAACGACAGCCGTGTGCAGTATTGGGAAGCCGCCAAATGGGTCGCGAAGTTACGCGCCCGCAAAACCGACGATAATCTGCTGCTGCTCAAGACCGAACTGGGTGCCGGACACGGCGGCATGAGCGGTCGCTATCAAGGGTTGCGTGACGTGGCGCTGGAGTACGCGTTTATCTTCAAGGTATTGCAGATCGCCGAATGAACTTGGCGTGAAACACCTGTCTTACTAGCATCGGGGGGCACGGAGCTGCCCCCTTCGTATCAGGATTGAAAGACCGAACCATGTCAGAACCATTGTCCAACCTGAACAACGCCATACGCGACATGCTGCTGGACTGCGGCCTGTTCGACACACTGCTGCCCGGCGACTTCGTGACCGTAGCCGGGTATTTCAGCATTACCGACATCGAAAAAGGCGAGACCATCTTTGCCGAGGGCGATGCAGGGACGTTCATGTGCATCATTCATCAAGGCACCGTGTCCGTGCAGAAACTTGCTGCAGACGGCCAACAGGTCGAGATTGCCGTTCTGCGTCGCGGGCGGGCATTCGGAGAAATGGCTGTACTGGATGGCGAACGTCGCTCGGCCAGCTGTATCGCGGCCACCCAATGCCAGTTATTGAACCTGGGACGCGACTCTCTGGACAAGATGCTCGACGAGGCGCCGAAAATCGCCGCCAAGATCATTCGCGCCCTGGCCATCTCATTGTCCAGGCGCCTGCGCATGGTCGACGGCCAATTACTGTCTCAGCAGGTGTGAGTTTGCCCATCTGGCGCTAAACTTGCCGATATTCCGCTTTCAATGCGCACACGCACAGGTGACACCATGAGCACGGCCAATCCTCCTTCCCATACTGCCAAGCTGGACCGCATTCTGGCCGACGCCCAGCGCGACCGCGAGATGGGCTACCGCGACAAGGCGTTGCGCATGTACCCGCACGTCTGCGGCCGTTGCGCCCGCGAGTTCGCTGGCAAACGCCTCAGCGAACTGACCGTGCACCACCGCGACCACAACCATGACAACAACCCGCAGGACGGTTCCAACTGGGAGCTGCTGTGCCTGTATTGCCACGACAACGAGCACTCGCGCTACACCGATCAGCAGTACTTCGCCGATGGCTCTCTGGGCAGTCCGAAAACCGCCAAGGCGACCCACAACCCGTTCGCTGCACTGGCCGGACTGATGAAAAAGGACGAGTGACCTCGGTACCTTTAACGCCCCGCGCTCCCCCGCCCTACCCGCACTTCTCCTGGCCTGCGGCCACCCGACCGACCGGATATTTCGCCATGCCCACCCGAACCTCAAGACGAACCTTTGTGAAAGGGCTGGCCGCCAGTGGCCTGCTCGGCGGCCTCGGGCTATGGCGCAGTCCGGCGTGGGCGGTGACCAATCCGGGTCAGCCCAACGGGTTGTCCGGCACTGAGTTCGATCTGTATATCGGCGAAACCCAGGTCAACATCACCGGCAGCGCCAGGACCGCGCAGACCATCAACGGCGGCATTCCTGGCCCGCTGCTGCGCTGGCGCGAAGGCGACACCGTGACCCTGAGGGTCAAGAACCGGCTCGACGAAACCACGTCCATCCACTGGCACGGCATTATCCTGCCGGCCAACATGGACGGCGTGCCAGGGTTGAGCTTTGACGGCATCGCGCCGGATGGCCTGTATGTCTACCGCTTCAAGGTCAGGCAGAACGGCACCTACTGGTATCACAGCCACTCCGGCTTCCAGGAACAGTCGGGGGTCTACGGGCCACTGGTGATCGACGCCAAAAAGCCAGAGCCATTCAAATACGACCGCGAACACGTAATCATGCTCAGCGACTGGACCGACGAAGAGCCGCTTCAACTGATGAAAACGCTCAAGAAGCAGTCCGATTATTACAACAATAACAAGCGTACTGTCGGCGACTTCATCAACGACGTCGGTGAGAAAGGCTGGAGCGAGACCGCTGGTGATCGCTGGATGTGGGCGAAAATGGGGATGGAGCCGACTGACCTGGCGGATGTCAGCGGCGCGACCTACACCTACCTGATGAACGGCCAGGCCCCGGACATGAACTGGACCGGCCTGTTCAAGCCTGGCGAGCGGATTCGACTGCGCTTGATCAACGGCTCGGCCATGACGTATTTCGACGTGCGTATCCCGGGCCTGAAAATGACCGTAGTCGCCAGCGATGGCTTGCACGTCAAGCCAGTAACGGTCGATGAATTGCGCATCGCAGTGGCAGAAACCTTCGACGTGATCGTCGAGCCTGCCGAAGGAGCCTACACGCTGTTCGCCCAGTCGATGGACCGCACCGGCTACGCCCGCGGCACCCTGGCCAGCAGGCCCGGCTTGCATGCCGTGGTCCCGCCTCTGGATCCACGCCCATTGCTGAGCATGGATGATGTGGGCATGGCGGGAATGGATCATGGCAGCATGAACCACGGCGCAGCCCCGGCGATGGACGACATGTCAGGCATGGACCATAGCAAGATGGGCCATGACTCGATGCCCGGCATGGACCACAGCAAGATGCCGATGAAAGAAACACCTGCCATGCAGTCACACCCGGACAGCGAACAAAACAATCCGCTGGTCGACATGCAGGCCATGAGCACCTCGCCCAAACTCGACGATCCGGGCATCGGCCTCAGGAACAACGGGCGCAGAGTCCTGACTTACGCAGACCTGCGCAGCACCTTCGAAGACCCCGATGGCCGTGAGCCCAGCCGCACGATCGAGCTGCACCTGACCGGGCACATGGAAAAATTCGCCTGGTCGTTCGACGGTGTGAAATTCTCGGACGCCAAACCGCTCATGCTCAAGTACGGCGAGCGAGTGCGTATCGTGCTGGTCAACGACACGATGATGACTCACCCCATACATCTGCACGGCATGTGGAGCGATCTGGAAGACGAAAACGGTCAGTTCATGGTGCGCAAACACACCATCGACATGCCTCCGGGTTCACGCCGCAGCTATCGCGTCACAGCTGACGCACTGGGCCGTTGGGCTTATCACTGTCACATGCTGTACCACATGGAAATGGGCATGTTCCGCGAAGTGCGGGTGGAAGAATGAGGATTTTACCGGTGAATGGATTGCGCAACTCGTCCTGCCTGCCAACCCTGCTGCTGACGGCAGGCCTGGCCATAACACCTTGGGCAACCACGCTGGCTGCGGGAATGGAAGGCATGGAAGGCATGGATCATGGCAGCCACTCGATGCCTATGGACGCCAGCGAGCACAGTGCCGCCCCCACGCAGAGCCGGACACCAATCCCGCCTGTCACCGACGCCGACCGGGCTGCGGTGTACACCAGCCATAGCGGGCATCAGGTCCACGACAGCGCCATCAACAGTTACTTTCTGGCCGACAAGCTGGAATGGCAGGACGCAAACGACGGCAGCGCGCTGGCCTGGGACCTGTCCGGCTGGATTGGCGGTGATGTCGACCGCTTGCTGTTTCGTTCAGAGGGCGAGCGCAGCAACGGCAAGACCGAGGAGGCGGAAGTCCAGGCGTTATGGGGTCATGCCGTCAGCTCATCGTGGGACGTAGTCGCCGGGGCACGCCAGGACTTCAAACCTGGCGCGCCACAAACCTGGGCGGCTTTCGGCCTGCAAGGGCAGGCGATTTCGGATCTTGATATCGAAGCCACGGCATTTATCGGTGAAGCCGGGCAGACCGCTGCGCGCCTGGAAGCCGACTACGACCTGTTGCTGACCAACAATCTTATTCTTCAGCCCACTGCCGAGCTGAATTTCTACGGCAAGAACGACCCGCAACGCGGCAATGGCTCGGGCCTGTCGACCAGTGAGTTCGGCCTTCGGCTGCGCTATGAAATCACCCCGCAATTCGCTCCTTACGTGGGTGTAACCTGGGATCGGTCCTACGGCAATACTGCCGATTACGCACGCGAAGACGGTGAGGACGTTGCCGACGCGCGGCTGGTCGTCGGTTTACGCATGTGGTTCTGAGCGTCGGAATTGAAAATGGCATTGCTCTGAAGCTGCCGTATAATCCGCGGTTTTCTTCAGAGCACCCTCCCCGTGGCCAATAAACGGTACGCCTGCATCGGTCTTTACAACCCCAAGTCCCCGGAAAATGTCGGCTCCGTCATGCGAGCGGCCGGCTGCTACGGCGTGGCGTCGGTGTTCTATACCGGTAAACGCTATGAGCGTGCGCGGGACTTCATCACCGACACCAAGAAAATCCATCAGGACATCCCGCTGATCGGCATCGAAGACCTCAAGAGCATTCTGCCGCTGGGTTGTATTCCGGTGGCCGTCGAACTGGTGGACGGTGCCCGTGCCCTGCCTGAATACACGCACCCTGACCGCGCGTTGTATATCTTCGGTCCGGAAGACGGCTCGCTCGATCAGGACATTCGCGACTGGTGTGAAGACGTGGTCTATATACCGACCGAGGGCTGCATGAATCTGGCCGCAACCGTCAACGTCGTGCTCTACGACCGCATGGCCAAAGGCATCAATACCCGCTCGGGGCCACAGTTCGGTCGCGAGAAAATCGATCCGGCCAGCGACCGCTGACGGAAAAGCATTGAACCTGTGTCGCGGGCGAACAGTCAGTTTCTCTGAACCGGGTTACTACCTACTTCCTGCGAATTACCGCCTCATGGAGAGCCATCATGCGCGACACCCCGATTATCGAACGCATCGACACACCTGAACTGCTGCAGCGCAACCCTGATCAGAACGTCCACGGCTGGGAGCGCATTGGCTCACTGGCTGGCGGTGTACTGATGATGGGCAAAGGTGTCCGTCGTGGCGGCTTTCTGGGCCTGATCCAACTGGCCATCGGCGGCGCAGTGCTGGCTCGTGGCATCAGCGGTCACTGCTCGGCCAAAAGCCTGGTGGAAAAAGGTCGCAGCGACCTGCACAGCGCCCGCTCGACCATCGAACGTGCCGGTGCCCAGTTGAACAACCTGAAAGACGACGCCGAAAACGCGGTGAAAAACGCTGCCGTCAAAGGCGTGGAAGCGCTGACCGAGCCAAAGCCGGTCGTGTAAACGCTCAACCTGCGCGAAAGATCAGGTAATCCTCCCAGTCGTCTTCGGCCACACTGTTCTCGCTGAGCATGCGGCCGGACTGGGAGATACGCTCGTGATGCACAGCCGTGCGATCACCACACACCAAATGATGCCAGAGCGGCAAATCCTTGCCCTCGCTGACCAGCCGGTAGCCGCAGGTCGGCGGTAGCCATTTGAATTCATCTGCCTGGCCAGGCGTCAGCTGAATACAGTCAGGCACCGACGCACGACGATTGGCGTAGTCGGAGCACTGGCAGGTCTTCAGGTCCAGCAGCTTGCAGGCGATCCGCGTGTAATAAACGCTGTTGTCTTCTTCGTCTTCCAGCTTCTGCAGGCAGCACAAGCCACAGCCATCGCACAACGATTCCCACTCTTCGGTGCTGAGCTGGTCAAGGGTCTTGCGAATCCAGAAGGGTTCAACTTTAGCGGCCATGGTTCGGACAACGGTATCGAAAATGAAAAGGCCGTCAGTCTAGAGGTACAAAGGGTGCGGGCCAAGCACTTGCGACTGCCGGTAGCCGGGACTTGTCAGCGACAGGGCAAAACAGTAGCGTTAACGGGTTTTCCAGTGCGCTCAAGCGATGCCTGCCGACCACGGCCCATCAAGCCACGCTCGTTTTCTACCTTCGCTATCAAGGACTTTCATGAGCACGAACCCTCGCATCGCCGATCACCCTATCGACCCGCAATTCACCGAACGCTGGTCGCCACGCGCGTTCAGCGGCGAAAGCATCGATCAGGAAACCCTGCTGAGCTTTTTCGAAGCCGCACGCTGGGCACCCTCAGCCTACAACACGCAGCCTTGGCGTTTTCTGTATGCACGTCGCGACACGCCTAACTGGGAGCGTTATCTGGGCCTGCTCAACGAGTTCAACCGCAACTGGGCGCAACATGCAGCAGCATTGGTGATCATCGTCTCCAAGACCACCTTCGTCGCACCAGGGGCAACCGAAGAAAGCCCGGCCTTGTGGCACACCTTCGATACCGGCTCGGCCTGGGGTTATCTTGCGCTGCAAGCGAGCCTGAGCGGCTGGCACACCCACGGCATGGCGGGCTTCGATCAGGACCTGACCCGCAAGGAGCTGAACATTCCCGAAGATTACGCACTGCACGCCGCGGTGGCCATTGGCAAGATCGGTGACAAGTCGACACTGCCGGAATACCTGCAAGGCCGCGAAGCACCTAGCCCGCGCAAGCCGCTGGCAGAACTGGCCGCTGAAGGTGATTTTTCGCTGTAACTGACTGTTCTCTGCAATCAATGCCAACGAGCCGACGCCTGAAATGTCGGCTCGTTTGGAACCGCTTCAATAACCTCGCGAAAAATCGACCTCTCCACGCAGTGCTTCTCCAGCCTGAAACGCCTTGAGGTTTTCAACGAAAAGCTCGGTCATGGCCACCGGCGATGTCGGGGCCGAACTATGACCGGTCAACAGCAGACCATAGGCCGTCCAGAATGGATGGCGCTGCGGCAAAGGCTCCTGACGGCACACGTCAATGACCGCACCGGCCAGATGGCCTTCCTTCAACGCCTCGACCAGATCTGCGTCCACAACCGCTACACCGCGCCCGACGTTGATGAACAACGCCGTTGGCTTGAAGCTGGCGAACAGCTTCGCGTCGTACAGGTCGTGTGTCTCAGGTGTATTGGGCAGCAGGTTGATGACGTAATCCATCTCGCCAAGCAGCCGCGTCATGTCTGACAGCGCTGTCACCTCGATGAACGGCGCCTGAGTGCGCGCACTGGAGGCCACGCCGTAGACCTGCACACCGAACGGCAAAAGAAACTCGGCGACACGCTGGCCGATATCACCGGCGCCCACGATCAGTACCTTGCGACCAGACAGGCTCTGGCCAGTACGATTGTCCCACTTGCGCTCGACCTGACTCATCAAACGCGCCAGCACCTCACGCTCGTGGCCGAGCATGTAGGTCAAAACAAATTCAGCCATGACCTGACCGAAAATCCCGACTGCACGCGTCAGGCGATATTCGCGCGACAGGCTGTCGGCCAGCAGTGGCGTGATGCCTGCCCAGGTGGATTGCAGCCACTGAGGCTTGTGCCCTTGACGCAGCAGGTTGGCCATCAGGTCCGGCTGTCCCAGCCAGACCGGGCAATCGCTGGCCATTCGCGACAGCTCGGCAGAGTCGCCCGTGCTGAAGACTTCCAGGTCAGGCGCAGCCTTGCGCAACAATTGGGTGTAAACGTGATAATCGTGCTCGGCAATCAGAACGCGCATGTTTCAAAAACCTTAAAAACAGGACAGGCAGCCCACGGCGATGTGGACTGCTTTACAACGTGAGCAACTATTACATCGGATCGTTGCGGCGCAGCAGCTCTTCCGGCAAATGCTCGATGTAGTCATCTTCGGCAGGGGGCATCTGCAGGTGATAACCCTGGCTGTCGAGATTCTCCAGCACAACATTGATGTCCTCGCGCGACAGCGCACGCTCGGGGCTCAGGACCAGGTCGAATGCATGAACAGGCTTGCCAAACGCGACCAGCAGTTCAGGCGGCACGCGTTTGAGGACATCGCTTTTCAAGACGTAAAGGTACATCTCGTTTCTTTTCGGGCTGCGATAAATCGAGCAGATACGCTTCAAGACTGTTCTCCGGGGGTGGCCAGGCTGTCCAGCAGCGCCTGCCCCATCAACTCGCGACGCCAGCCACGCAGCGAGTCGGGCAATTGGTAAGGACCGTCGGGGTAGCCGCTCTTGAGCAGCGCTTCGAGGGTCTTCTTGCGCAGCATCAACTCTGGAGCCATGTCCAGCTGCTCGGCGTATTGCTGACCGATTGCACGCAGACGCTTGATCGACCCGGCTGCATCAATGGGCAGTGGCTCAGGCAATGCAGGCGGCCACTCTTCTGGTGGAAGCGTGCCTGCGGTCTTTATCAGCTCAAGCAGAAACTCGCCGTCATGGCGAACGGTGCGCGGGTGCATGTCTTCGATACGCCCCAGTGCAGCGAGGTTGTCCGGCTGCGTCTTGGCCAATGGCCACAGCGAGTGCTCGCGCACAATACGGTTGCGCGGCAGGTTGCGGGCGCGCGCCTCGCGCTCACGCCAGGCACACAACTCACGCAGCACCGCCAACTGGGCACGGGACAGTTTCCAGGCCAGTTTGGCCTCACGGTACACCTCGTACGGGTCAACTTCGCGGCGCAGGTTGGCGACCAGTTCGGCACCGTCATCCAGCAGCCAGGCGTATTTGTCATCGGACAAACGCGGGCGCAGGATGGCGAACAGTTCGGCAAGGTGCACTGCATCTTCAGCGGCATAGCTGATCTGCGTTTCCGACAGCGGACGTTGCAGCCAGTCAGAACGGGTTTCGCCCTTGGGCAGGTCGATGTTGAGGACCTCCTGCACCAGACGCGAATAGCCCATGGAAAAACCGAGGTTCAGGTAAGCGGCTGCCAACTGGGTATCAAACAACGGCACCGGCAGGCTGCCAGTCAGACGCAGCAAAACTTCGAGGTCCTCGCTGCACGCGTGCACTACCTTGATGACGTCGGGGTTTTCGAGCAGCGCAGACAGCGGCTGCCAGTCGTTGATCAGCAAAGGATCAATAAGCCAGGCGCTTTGCCCGTCGCCAATCTGCAGCAACGCTGCTATCGGATAAAAAGTATCGACCCGCATAAACTCGGTGTCGAGCGCGACAAAAGGCAGCAACTGCCATTCTGCGCAATGCCGGGCGAGGCTGTCGTCGTCGCGAATCCAGTGAATATCGATGGCCACACGGCTCTCCCTTCAACAATGGCGCGCAGTATATATCGTGATGGGAGATTATCGCGCGTCTGTCGTCCGGGTCTGGCGTATCTTCACGCAAATGACAGACAGGAGGGGCTGTTGCCTGGCAAAAGGGCCAAGGATGATCGCCTCCACGCAGGCGTGGAAACGATCTCTATCCTGAGCAAGCACACATTTTACTGCTTGTCGGCGGCGGCCAGCTCAGTGCGGCACCCGGCAAACATATCCAGGCTTGGGTTGTAGACCTGGGTGTCGACTTTCAACAAGCCGAGCATTGAATGAAAGAGATTGTCCTGGCTCAACGGCGCATTACGCTGTTTGGCCAGGCACTCCGGGCTGACCGCAAAGGACTTCTGGTAGGTATCGGACAACCAGATAAGCATCGGTACATGCTTTTGCTGATCAGGAGCCAGCACATACGGTGTGCCGTGCAAGAACAAGTTGTACTCGCCAAGCGACTCGCCATGGTCCGACAGGTACACCATGGCAGTGTCGACCTTGTTTTGATTGCTGCGCAACAGATCAATCAACGTGGCCAGTACGTGATCGGTATACAACAGTGTGTTGTCGTAGGCATTGACGATGCTGTCCCGGCTGCAATTGTTCAAGGCATTGCTTTCACACACCGGCGTAAACTTTTCAAACTCTTTAGGGTAACGCTTGAAGTATTCAGGGCCATGGCTGCCCATCTGGTGCAGGACCAGAACAGTGTCCTTGTCGAGGCTATCGATAAACCCCTGCAGGTTTTGCAACAGTATCTCGTCGCGGCATTCGTGGCTGTTGCACAGCAGCGGGTCCTTGAGATTACTGACATCCTGGAAGGTCACTCGATCACAGGTCCCTTTGCAGCCCGCCTGATTATCACGCCATACCACTTCTATACCGGCACGTTTCAGGACATCCAGCAAACCTTCCTGATTACGGGCCTTGGTTGCGTTGTAGTTCTTGCGACCCATGTTGGAGAACATGCACGGCACCGACACTGCGGTTTCGGTGCCACACGAGTAAACATCGGTAAACGCCACCAACCCGCTCTCCTTGTTGAGGTTGGGCGTGGTATCGCGGCCATAGCCAAGAATCCCGAAGTTTTCGGCACGGGCACTTTCGCCCACCACCAGTACGGTCAACGACTTGCGGGCATGCGTGGCCCAGTCAGCCGACCGTTTGGCGTCCTCGCCAATCTTGACGAACGGGCGCTGTGCGGAGATCACCTGCTCGCTCAGGTAGCCAATCGAGGCACCGATGTAATTGCTTGGCACGACCATCAGGCGCAATTCGTGATGGTTGCGGAACAACGAGGACAAGCCTTGATAATTCGCCAGCGCAACGCCGCCTATTGCCACGCAACAGACCACACCTACCACCAGCTTGCTGAACAGTTCCAGGTGCCAGCGACGGTAGCTGATCGGCAGTTTCCACAGAATCAGCGAAGGCAGTACACCCAACAGAACGATATACAACGCCAGTTTAAAAGACAGTAGCCCCTGCACTTCCGTCACGTTGGTTTCGGCGAAGTTTCGGAACATCCCGGCGTCAATCATGACACCGTACTCGGTCATGAAATACACCACCCCGGCGCTGATCATAAACAGAGCGATCACCACGGGTTTAAACACACGACGAAATGCCAACAGCGTCAGAACGATATTGAATACGCAGAAAATCATCAGCCCGAACGCAAAGCGCATGGCCAGGCCTTTGGCATCGGAGCTGGTAATCGCGAAAAGATGCTGCCACAGATTTATATTGAAACCCAGTAACAGAAAGGCACTGGCAAGTAAGGTAACAACCTCTGGACGAACAGTTCTGGGTGTCGGCATCGTGGTCTGCTTATCGAATTAATATGCATCGGGCATTCAGGAGCCAGGTAACTCCCCGATGGCGCGCACTCTAGGCAGCGCTTCATCAATTTTATGTGAAAACGGTGAGAGGATCGGGTGAATGAAGCTTATTTCACCGTGAAGCAATACCCGCCCATGAACGTGCACTTACCCCGCCAACAAAGCGTCTGCGCAAGCAAGCTCGCGCAGACGCTGTCACTCTAGAAACGCTCGATCAGACCGAGCGACGGCGATAGGCACGATAGCCCGGCAACCAGAAATTACGTTCGATGGTTTCAAGCAGTGCCTCTTCGGAGGTTTCCAGTGCCAAGCCTTCAGCCTGGGCCTCTTTGGCAACAGCCAGGGCAATTTTACGGCTCACCTGCTGGATCTCCTTGAGCGGCGGCAACACCGCATCGCCCTGCCCCGTGACCATCGGCGAACACTCGGCCAGCGCATTGGATGCCGCCATCAGCATACGGTCGGTGATGCGCGACGCCTTGCAAGCCACCACGCCGAGGCCGATGCCCGGAAAGATATAGGAGTTGTTGCACTGAGCGATGTGCACGGTGCGACCGTTGATCTCCACCGGCGCGAACGGACTGCCGGTAGCAACCAGCGCATTGCCATCCGTCCAGCGCAGGATTTCTTCCGGCGTGGCTTCTACCTTGGAAGTCGGATTGGATAGCGGCATTACCAGTGGTTTGGCGCAATGTTTGTGCAGTTCGCGAATCACTTGCTCGGTGAACAGACCACGCTGCCCGGACACGCCGATCAACACCGTGGCCCCGGCGTTCGTCACCACGTCGAGCAACTGCGGGAAGGCTTCTGTGCCAGCAGTCCAGCCAGACACATCGGCGGTCTTCTGCGCCAGACGCTTCTGGAAATCGAGCAGGTTGTCCATACCCTCGGTCAGCAGGCCGAAGCGATCAACCATGAAGATTCGTTTGCGCGCTTCGCTTTCACTCAGGCCTTCAATTCGCATCGCTGCGATGATGTGCTCGGCGATCCCGCAGCCCGCCGAACCGGCACCGACAAACACCACCTTCTGCTGGCCGAGGGTTTCATTCTTGGCCTTGCAGGCCGCCAGCAACGTACCCACGGCAACCGACGCGGTGCCCTGGATGTCATCGTTGAAGCAGCACAGCTCGTCCCGATACTTTTCGAGCAGCGGCATGGCGTTGGACTGGGCAAAATCTTCAAACTGCAACAGCACGTCCGGCCAGCGACGCTGCACCGCGTCGATGAACAGCGCGATGAAGTCCTCGTATTCCTTGCCCGATACCCGCTCGTGACGCCAGCCCATGTACATCGGGTCATCCAGCAGCTCACGGTTGTTGGTGCCGACATCCAGCACGATCGGCAGCGTGTACGCCGGACTGATCCCGCCACAGGCGGTGTACAGCGACAGTTTGCCAATCGGAATGCCCATGCCGCCGATGCCCTGGTCGCCCAGACCGAGAATTCGCTCGCTGTCGGTCACGACAATGATTTTGATCCGGTCCTTGGTGGCGCTACGCAGAATGTCATCGATGCGGTCGCGCTCGGGATAGGAAATGAACAGGCCACGGTGCGTGCGGTAGATCTTGGAGAATTCCTGACACGCCTGACCCACCGTCGGGGTGTAAATGATCGGCAGCATCTCGTCCAGATGAGAGTCCAACAGGCGGAAAAACAGGGTTTCGTTGTTGTCCTGGATCGAACGCAGGTAGATATGCTTGTCCAGATCGCTCGCGCACTGCTTGTACTGGCTGTAGACCCGGGTGACTTGCTCTTCGATGGTCTCTACGTTCTGCGGCAGCAACCCGATCAGATTGAATTCGACCCGCTCTTGCGGGGTGAAGGCACTGCCTTTGTTCAGCAGGGGCATTTCCAGCAGTGCGGGTCCTGCGTAGGAAATGTACAAAGGTCGCGAAGTTTTGGTCATTTTCTCTAATCGCCTTTTTCGTCTACTCATTAATTCTTTACGTCGACCGGGGCGGGCAGCCTGGCTCGTTTCTTGTTATTTTTTCTTGTAGCCAGTTCTCTATCAGGCCATGCCGAAAACCATTCGGCGTGTAAGGTCAGGGCGAACATATTACCCGGCTAAAGGCCCATTGCGACATTTTGTCGCGCAAAGAATGGCTAAGTGACGCTACTACCGGCGCAGCTTTCCAGACCAGCGGGTGCACATAGCACGCTGGAGACCATCATCAGAATGGATGAGAACGCCCCGACGAAAGCCGGGGCCTGAAAAGGTCAGGACACGCCTGGTTTTTCAGCGATGAGCCCGATGGTGAAGCCGTCCACCGCCGAGATCCTGCCGCGCCACAGCACACCTGCGTCGCAAATCGGATTACCGTCAGTGGAATAGGTCCGGCAATCCTTCAAGTGAATGAAATGGAATGCTGGCGTGTCTTCGGAAGACTCTCCCGGCTTGAAGGACAGAATCATTTCTTTCATCGTCGCGTCAGTGCCATTGGCAAACGAACTGAACGGCGCCGAAATATCGTCTGCCAACTGCTCAAAATAGGTGTCGTGAGAAATCAGATGCCCGGAAACCAGATTCCCGCCCACCGACAGCGTCACGCCCAGCTCCACCTTGGTGTTTGCGACAAACTTGACCAGCCATTGCAGCAACCAGTCGATCTGCTTGCCCTGCCACTTGAACTGGGCAATCACGTCATCATGGCTCTGACTGGGAGAGGGTTGCGACTTTTGTACCTGATCTACGTCCGACATCTGATAGCTCCTCGCCTCACAAAACGTTGAACCCAAGGTATAGATCAGAAAGGGCTAAAGGGGAAACCGGGAGGAGTGAATAGTTTGGGGTTGGTGATGGGGGCTTGATCGTTCTGACTTTGTTCAGCCGTTAGGGGTGGCTGTCGATTTTCCAAAAATGAATAGCAACTCGGCGAAAAGCAGACAAATCTGTTGCATGATCAAGGTATCAAGTATACGTTCCAAGCCTCTGTATACATTGTTTACAACCACCATCCGTGGAGGCCGATATGGCATCGCCTGTTTTGTCATTCCGTGTTGAAGAAGGCTTGGTCGAAATGCTTGACCAGCTAGCGCTTGCCACGGACCGTGATCGTCAGTACCACCTGAAACGTGCTTTGTCTCGCTATGTCGAAGCAGAAGCCTGGCACCTGAAAGCCATTGACGAAGGCTTGGCCGACATTGATGCAGGAAAGACGATCAATCTGGAAACGGTTAAAGCCAAGTGGGTAGCACGTGCCGCAAATCGAGTTAAGTGAAAAAGCCGATAGCGATCTTGAAGCGATTCATGAGCATTATGCTGGGCTGATGGGCCATCAGAGAGCTGACGAAGTCGTAGCCACTATTCTTGAGTCCATTGAGCAGCTCGCAACGTTTACAGGGATGGGACGCCCTTCCCAAGCCCCTGACGTGCGCGAGCTGGTACTTACTCGCTACCCCTTTTTAGTGAGTTATGTGGTTCGCAGCCAGGTCGTATTCATCGTCCGCGTGCTGCACGAGCGGAACGAGCGCCTGAACACTCCAAAAATCCTGGACCAATTCAGCTAGTTCTGACCGGCCAGTTATCGTCGACTGCGGAAAAAGGGAGTCGGAGAAGGGGCAAATCGGGGAAAGGGAGAGGTAGTACAGCCCAAAAACAAAAAACCCCGTGAATCAAAGATTCACAGGGCTTTTCAAATAATGGCGGAGAGATAGGGATTCGAACCCTAGGTACCGGTGAAGGTACAACGGATTTCGAATCCGTCCCATTCGGCCACTCTGGCATCTCTCCAACGGCGCGCATCATAACAGCATCAACGCAGAAGGCGAAGCCCTTCTGCTGTTTTTTTTCGTGCTATCAAGCGCTTGCGTGTTTTTTCCGCTTACAGCGGCACGCCCAGACGGTTTGCGACTTCTTCGTAAGCTTCGATAACGTCGCCCAGACCCTGACGGAAGCGGTCCTTGTCCATTTTCTTGCGGGTATCCTTGTCCCAGAGGCGGCAGCCGTCCGGGCTGAATTCGTCGCCGAGGACGATTTCGCCGTGGAATACGCCGAATTCGAGCTTGAAGTCGACCAGCAGCAGGCCAGCGTCGTCGAACAGTTTGGTCAGGACTTCATTGACCTTGATCGACAGCTCTTTCATGCGAACCAGTTGTTCCGCAGTGCCCCAGCCGAATGCCACAACGTGGGATTCGTTGATGAACGGGTCGCCCTTGGCGTCGTCCTTGAGAAACAGTTCGAAGGTGTACGGATTGAGCTTGGTGCCCTCTTCGATGCCCAGGCGCTTGACCAGGCTGCCAGCGGCGTAGTTACGCACGACGCATTCGACCGGGATCATGTCCAGCTTCTTGACCAGGCACTCGTTGTCGCCCAGCAGCTTGTCGAATTGGGTCGGAATACCCGCTTCTTCAAGCTTCTGCATGATGAAGGCGTTGAACTTGTTGTTCACCATGCCTTTACGGTCCAGTTGTTCGATGCGCTTGCCGTCGAACGCCGAAGTGTCGTTACGGAACAGCAGGATCAAGCGGTCAGCGTCGTCGGTCTTGTAAACCGATTTGGCTTTGCCGCGGTAGAGTTCTTCACGTTTTTCCATGATGGGCTCCGCTTGCTAAGTAGTTGGGCTAGGCGATATGTCGCCAGTCGAGCCCTGAATCTTGATCGGCCAGTTGCAGCCAGTCCGGGTCGCACCCAAGGGTGTCGACAAAACATTGCCGGGCCAGATGCGGCAGGTTGTTCTTGCTGCTCAGATGCGCCAGCACCAGGTGCTGAAGGTCCTGCCATCCCAGCTCGCTCACCAGGCTGGCGGCCTGATGATTGTTCAAATGACCTGTTTCACAGCCAACGCGCTGCTTGAGAAAGACCGGATACTGGCCTCGGGCAAGCATGTCGCGACAGTGATTGGCCTCGATCATCAAGGCATCCAGGCCTTGATAACGCTGCAATACGTTGGAGCAGTAAGAGCCCAGGTCGGTCAGCAGACCGAAGCGGCGCTTGCCGTCATTGAAGACAAACTGCGTCGGTTCAAGCGCATCATGGACGACAGACACCACATCGATGCCCAGTGCGCCCACCTGCAAGCTCTCCCCGCCCGCCAGCAAACCGGCAACTTCAACCGGTTTGCGCATACCGCGCAAGGTGCCGCTGCTGAGGTAGACCGGCACATTGTAGCGCCGCGACAGCAAACCCACGCCATGCACATGATCGGCATGTTCGTGGGTTACCAGAATAGCGCTCAGCTGGCTTGCAGCGACGCCCAGACGAGCCAGGCGCCGCTCGGTTTCCCGCAGGGAGAAACCGCAATCGACCAGTACGTACGTATCGTTGCTTGCGACCAGCGTGCCGTTGCCACGACTGCCGCTGCCGAGAACCGCGAAACGCACTTAACCCAGGTTGTCTTGAATAACGCTCAACACCCGACGCGCGATATCCGCAGGCGCAACGGTGTTGATGTTCTTCTCGACGGTCACTTGAACGTTGTCACCCACCTTGCTCAGGCGAACCTGATAACGCTCGGCACGGGCATCGATCTCTTCCTTGCTCGACTTGCTGCCAAACAGGCGACCGAAGAAACCAGGCTCGTTTTCAGGCGTTTTGGCCTTTTCGGCCAAGTTGATGTAGTACAGACCCAGGCTGCGGTTGATGTCCTCGACGCGCCAGTCACCCTGATCCAGCGCGCGGCCGACACTCGACCACGCACGGTCGAGATCGGCACCGAGGTTCAATACCGGGTTGCCGCTACCGTCTTCGCTCAAGGCAACACGGCTCGGGGTGTCATAGTCACGCGCTGCCAGCAGGGAAATCGAACCGCCCTTTTCAGCGTTGCGGCCCATGCTGGCCAGCAGGTCGTCGGTCAGCGCGGCATCAAGGCCGAGATTGGTGGTACGGGTCGGGAACGCCACATCGGCCGTGCTGCCGGCAGGACGCTCGACGCTGACCACGTAGACTTCACTGGTATTGCGCTGCACGCCCGGCTCGATGCGAACACGTACACGGGTTTCCGAGTCGGCCGAGACGCCTGCAGCGCTCAGACGCTTGGCCACCGAAGCGGACAGCTCATCGAGGCGCTGCCACGAGGAGCTGAATTCGCCCGTCTGTGGACGCTCTTCGGCGATACGGAAACCGTTGTCTTCGAAATACTGGTGGGCCACCGGCCAGACTTCGGCCGGCTGACGCTGAGCCAGGATCCAGTGAGCATCACCACTCTTCTGCAGGCTGAAGTCGCTCGACTCGGAAGTCGTGCCCAGCGGCTGAGGACGCGGCACGGTGTACTCGCCGTCTTTCTGAGTGCTGTCAGCCACATTGCGCGGGATCGGCAGCAACGGG
Source organism: Pseudomonas savastanoi (assembly GCF_020917325.1). NCBI lineage: Bacteria > Pseudomonadati > Pseudomonadota > Gammaproteobacteria > Pseudomonadales > Pseudomonadaceae > Pseudomonas > Pseudomonas savastanoi. The sequence goes on along the minus strand of NZ_CP076652.1, from coordinate 1,621,658 downwards.
TCCAGGCGCTTGACGCCGGACACATCGGCAGGCACCTGCATGGGTGGGGTCTGGGTGGCCTGGAGGTAATCGCTACCGCGATCACGGAAGTAACCATCTTCGCCCCAGAGCCAACCGCAACCGCTGGTGCTGGAGATAATAAGAGCAAGTGCGGAAAGTCCGGCCAATCGCTTCATTGCGTGATACTTCCTCAATTAAACCAGGACGCCGGACTGGCGCAGGGCCTGACGCAGCGGTTCGTGACAGGCTTCGCTGAGCCAGGTAAGCGGCAGACGGATACCGGCTGGCATCTTACCCATTTCATGCAAGGCCCACTTCACGGGGATAGGGTTGGATTCGATAAACAGGGTGTTGTTGAGCGGCATGAGCTTTTCGTGAATCGCCCGCGCCGTCTCGGCATCGCCACGCATGGCCGCTTCGCACAGATCGCTCATGAGGCGCGGTGCAACGTTGGCAGTGACGGAAATATTGCCCTTGCCGCCCAGCAGCATCAATTCGACTGCCGTAGCGTCGTCACCGGAGTACACCAGAAAATCACTGCTGACGCTGGCCAGAATGTCCTTGGCGCGCTGCAGGTTGCCGGTGGCTTCCTTGATGCCGATGATGTTTTTTACCGCAGACAGACGCGCAACAGTCTCTGGCAGCATGTCGCAGGCCGTACGGCCCGGCACGTTGTAGAGGATCTGCGGGATGTCTACGGCATTGGCGATGTGGCTGAAATGCTGAAACAGGCCTTCTTGCGTCGGCTTGTTGTAATAAGGCGTTACCAGCAGGCACGCATCGGCGCCAGCGGTCTTGGCGTTGGTGGTCAGCTCGACGGCTTCGCGCGTCGAGTTGGCGCCTGTACCGGCGATGACCGGAATACGTCCTGCAACCTGGGCAACCACACGGCGGATGACCTCGATGTGTTCGCTCACATCCAGCGTCGCCGATTCACCGGTGGTGCCGACGGCAACAATGGCGTTGGTGCCCTCTTGCAAGTGGAAGTCAACCAGTTTGCTCAGGCTGTCCCAGTCCAGACGACCTTGTGCATCCATTGGTGTGACCAGTGCCACCATACTGCCCGCAATCATGCAACCGCTCCTGCCGGAAAAAGAGAGCCGTAATGGTACTGGCGCTATCAGCCTTGTACAAGCGAAGTACCGCGCTCTGAGCATTCCCCTGAGCGATGGTTTTCGCTACCCTTCGTCCTTTGATCGGTACTGGTCACCTGCGCACCTCGCTCAATCGGTCGAATTTGTCGCCAGAAGCCCTGCCCCAGTGCACTCCAGCCCCGTCATGGTACTTCCATGCAAGGCAGGCGCTCCGGGACCCGGGAAGGTATCTCGCGCCATCGATTGTCGAAACAGCCCCGCAAGTCCGAAAAAGTACCGACCGCTCATCGTCTAGGAATGCTGCATGTCGTCCACCCCCACAGTTCGCGAACAATTCCTTGTCATCAGTGCCCTTGGCGCCAACCCCATGGAGCTGACCAACGTCCTGTGCCGCGCCAGCCATGAAAACCGCTGCTCGGTCGTCACCTCGCGCCTCACTCGCCACGGTGAGTGCAGTGCGCTTATTCTTCAGGTGTCAGGCAGCTGGGACGCTCTGGCGCGCCTTGAAACCGGCCTGTCGAGCCTCTCCAAGAAGCATGCGTTCACCACCAGCGTGGTGCGCAGCGCTACCCTGGAGAATCGCCCGGAAGCCCTGCCCTACGTGGCTTACGTCAGCTCGGCGTACCGCCCGGACATCATCAATGAGCTGTGCCAGTTCTTCATTGACCATAACGTCGAGCTGGAAAATCTGATCTGTGACACGTATCAGGCTCCGCAGACCGGTGGCACCATGCTTAATGCCACGTTCACGGTGACACTGCCTGCAGGCACACAGATCAGCTGGCTGCGCGATCAATTCCTCGATTTCGCCGATGCGCTGAATCTCGACGCACTGATCGAACCCTGGCGCCCACAAGCCCCAATGTAAGGAGTTCCCATGACCGTCACAGTAGATCAACCGGTTCCCGACTTTCAGGCACCCGCGACCAGCGGACAGACCGTAGAGCTGTCTGCGCTCAAGGGTCAGCAGGTCGTGATTTATTTTTACCCGAAAGACAACACGCCCGGCTGCACCACGCAGGGTCAGGACTTTCGTGACCATATCGCGCAGTTTCAGGCGGCCAATACGGTTGTGCTCGGTGTTTCCCGAGACAGCCTGAAGACCCATGAAAACTTCAAGGCCAAGCAGTCTTTCCCGTTCGAGCTGATTTCGGACAAGGACGAAGCCGTCTGCCAGCTGTTCGATGTCATCAAGCTCAAAAAGCTGTACGGCAAGGAATACCTGGGCGTTGACCGCAGCACCTTTTTGATCGACAAGGAAGGCGTACTGCGTCAGGAATGGCGCGGCGTTAAAGTGCCGGGCCATGTGGCTGAAGTACTGGCGCAGGCCGAGGCCCTGAACAAAGGCTGATCTGCCGCTGAGCGTTGCGGCACGCAAGGTGCCGCAGCGATCCAGCCTTGCTGCTTAAAGCAGCGGTGCCACAGTGGGCTCATTACGCGGCCAGGCATCGAGCACGGCCTTGAACAGCGTGGCCAGCGGAATCGCAAAGAAGATCCCCCAGAACCCCCACAGCCCGCCAAACAGCAGTACGGCGCAGATGATTGCAACCGGGTGCAGATTGACAGCTTCGGAAAACAGCAACGGCACCAGAACGTTGCCATCCAGCGCCTGGATGATGCCGTGGGCAATCATCAGATAGATGAACTGATCACCCCAGCCCCACTGGAACAGTCCGATCAACGCCACCGGCACTGTGACCACTACCGCGCCGACATAAGGCACGACCACCGATATACCCACCAGCATCGCCAGCAACGCTGCGTAGTTGAGCCCGAGTGCGGCGAAAGCGATGTAGGTCACGCCACCACAGATGAAAATCTCGATGACCTTGCCGCGAATATAATTGGCAATCTGCCGCTTCATCTCCTCCGCCACCCGGTTGATCAATGCACGCTCGCGAGGCAGATAGCCGCGTGCCCAGCGGCCGATCATGTGCCGGTCCTTGAGGAAGAAGAACACCAGAATCGGCACCAGCACCAGGTAGATCATCAGGTTGACCAGCAATGGCAGGCTGGAGATCGAGAAGGTCAGCGCCAATTGACCGAGCTTGCCCACTTCACCACGGGCGACTTCGATCGCCAGCAACACTTGCTCGTCGGAAACCAAATGCGGGTAGCGTTCGGGCAGCAACAGCAGCACCGACTGCCACTTGGCAAGCATGCCCGGTGCCTCATTGAACAGCGTGATCAACTGGTGCCAGAGCAGCGGTACCAGCACCAGCAGGAACAGCAGCAGTACACCAATGAACAGCGTGAATACCAGGCCGACTGCGGCCATTTCCGGCATGCGCAGGCGCTCCAGAACGCTGACCAGCCCGTGCATCAGGAAGGCCAGCACCAGCCCCGCAATGACCGGCGCGAGCATTCCGCCCAGGGTCAGGACAAGGGTAAACGCCAGAAACAGCAAGACCGCCAGTACCACCGCCTCCTCATCGGAGAAGTAGCGTTGCACCCAATTGCGAAGCACATTGAACATCAAACATCCTTTTCAAAAAAAACGGCGGTGGCGGTTCAAGCCTTGCGTAGCCAGTAAAGATAAGTGCCGGCGTCGACCTCTTCATGCAGCAACTCATGCCCGGAAAGTCTGGCAAAGGTTCGAAAATCCCGCTGTGACCCGGCGTCAGTCGCGATCACCTTCAGCACCGCGCCGCTGGCCAGACGATTGAGCTCCATCTTGGCTTTCAGCAGAGGCAATGGACAGTTGAGACCACTGGCATCCAGCTCGGCGTCACACACCTCGGGGCGCACTACAGCGTCAGACATCGTTTCTCTCCAGGCGGACACATCGAATTACAAACCATGTCCGAAAAGGCATGGCGGATAAGGCGGCAAGAATACCTCACTCTGGTCAGCACGCCATTGAGCCAGCTACAGTACAGGTTCTTCTGACCAGAGCTTCGTGCATGAATTTTTTGCGTCCTACACTGCTCACCCTCGCTTGCCTGTTCGCTACACACGGCATGGCGGATGACCTGCCTTCACTTGGCGACGCCAGCTCCTCGATTGTCTCCCCCGAACAGGAACACCGTTTGGGTCGAGCATGGCTGGGGTTGCTGCGTGGCCAGGTCGCGCAACTGTCAGACCCGCAACTCAAGGACTACGTCGAGACCTCGGTGTATCGCCTTGCCGAGACCAGCCAGGTTCAGGACCGGCGCCTTGAATTCATCCTGATCAACAGCCCGCAACTCAACGCCTTTGCCGCACCCGGCGGAATCATCGGTGTCAACGGTGGCCTGTTCCTCAATGCCCAGACCGAGGGCGAATACGCGTCTGTACTGGCCCACGAACTGGCTCACTTGTCGCAACGCCACTTCGCCAGAGGCATGGAGGCCCAGCAACGCATGCAGGTGCCGGTAATGGCCGCGATGCTGGCGGGTATTGTCATGGCTGCCGCAGGTGCCGGTGATGCCGGTATCGCAACCATCGCCGGCTCACAGGCGGCTGCAATCCAGGAGCAACGTCGCTTTTCGCGCCAGAACGAGCAGGAGGCCGACCGTATCGGCATTCTCAATCTGGAGAAGGCTGGTTATGACCCGCGCAACATGCCGACCATGTTCGAGCGCCTCATGCGCCAATATCGATTCGACGCCAGACCTCCGGAGTTTCTGCTGACTCACCCGGTCAGCGAATCGCGGATCGCCGACACACGCAACCGTGCCGAACAGGCCAAACCGGGCGGTAAGGAAGACAGCGTGCTGTATCAACTGATGCGCGCCCGCGTTGCGTTGATATACGAAGAAACACCAGGTATCGCCGCCAAGCGCTTTCGTGCGCAGCTGGTTGAAAACCCGAAATCCGATCCAGCTCGCTATGGTCTGGCCATCGCACAGATCAAGGGTGGGCAACTGAACGAAGCCAGAGAAACCCTCAAGCCATTAATCGAAAAAGCGCCAAACGACATCACCTATAATCTGACGCAGATCGACCTGGACATCACCAATAACCGCTTGGCCGATGCCCAGCAACGGGTCGATCGCATGCTGACGCTGTACCCTGGCAGCTACCCGCTCAATGATGTGCGTATTGACGTGCTGCTCAAGCAGAACCGCACCGCCGAAGCCGAAAAAAGCCTTGAAGCGCTGCTCAAGACCCGGCCGGATGATCCGGACATCTGGTACGTCGTAGCGGAAACCCGTGGCCTGAATGGCAACACCATCGGCCTGCATCAGGCGCGTGCCGAATATTTCGCACTGGTCGGCGATTTCCGTCAGGCAATCCAGCAGCTGGACTTTGCCAAACGCCGCGCGGCCAACAACTTTCAGCTAGCGTCACGCATCGATGCACGGCAAAAGGATCTGATTGAACAAGAGCGGATGGTCAAGGACATGATGAACTGATGTCCGAATGAAAAAGCCCGACGCAAGAGCGTCGGGCTTTTTCATTACGCCTGTCAGGCATTGCCCGCTTGTCGCAAGCGCGCCGCCTGAGTGAAGTCCAGCATGCGCTGCAACGGGCGTACGGCGTTGGGGATCAGCGCCGGGTCAACGAATATCTCGTTGCTACCCTCGCGCAGGCACTGCAAGGTGCGCTCAAGCGTATTCATCGCCATCCACGGGCAATGTGCACAGCTTCGGCATGCAGCGCCGTTACCGGCCGTAGGCGCCTCGATGAAGATCTTGTCCGGGCACAACTGCTGCATCTTGTAAAAGATGCCCCGGTCGGTGGCCACGATGAACGTCTTGTTGGGCAAGCGCTGCGCGGCGGCAATCATCTGACTGGTGGAGCCGACCACATCAGCCAGCTCGATCACTGCTTCCGGCGATTCCGGGTGAACCAGAATCGCAGCCTCGGGATACAAGGCTTTCATGTCTTCAAGCTGCTTGGATTTGAATTCTTCGTGGACAATGCAGGCACCGTCCCACAACAACATATCGGCACCGGTTTCACGCTGGATGTAGCGGCCCAGATGCTTGTCTGGAGCCCAGATGATTTTCTCACCGTTGTCCATCAGGCTTTCGACGATCTCCAGCGCGCAGCCTGAGGTCACTACCCAGTCCGCACGGGCTTTGACCGCTGCCGAGGTGTTGGCATAAACCACCACGGTACGCTCCGGGTGCTGATCGCAGAATGCGGAAAACTCATCGACCGGGCACCCTACGTCAAGCGAACAGGTGGCTTCGAGCGTCGGCATGAACACGCGTTTTTCCGGGTTGAGAATCTTCGCGGTTTCGCCCATGAAACGCACACCCGCAACCAATACAGTGCTGGCAGCGTGGTTATTGCTGAAGCGGGCCATTTCCAGAGAGTCGGCCACGCAACCGCCGGTCTCCTCGGCCAGGGCCTGAATGACCGGGTCGCAATAATAGTGGGCGACCAGTACGGCGTCCTGCTTCTTGAGCTCGGCAGCGATGTCGGCTCGGTAACGCGCCTGCTCTGCAGGGCTCAATGCCTTGGGCTGCTTCGCATCGAGATGAGCCTGCACCAGGAAACGTTCGGAGATCTGTGTCATGTTTGCGGGACCTGAAGGCGCTAGAGCGCGAAAGGCAAGTTTACACCCGAAATACAGGCAATAAAAAAGCCGGAAACCCTTATCAACCAAGGCCCTCCAGCTTTACGCATACATCGCCTGACAAAGGCTGCGCCATGTGCAATCAAGCATATGGCTGATATTCAGTGAATATCGGCCCGACTTCTGAAGGCGCGCCGATTCTAACGCCAAAAAACCGATTTACCAGAAGTTTCTGGATTGGCTACCGCCGATGAGAACCGTTCTTGAAACCGTCTACGGATGCACTAATCGCGGAACATGACAAAGAAATAATTTGTAGCGCCTTTCTATTTGACACATCTCTAAAATATCTTGGCCGACCCAACATGGTTACTCACTATCACAGGTCTCATAGATGCCAGGTCCCCTACAATTCGCCATCAACACTTTTCGGCAGACCTCCTGGATGGCCGCTTCCGTGGCCATGTCACTGACTTTCACCCTGCCCGCGCAGGCGGCCAGCGAGGCAGCCGTGGTGACACCATGGGGCACCATAAGCGAGCCACCCAGCCCACCAGTCTGCAAGCAACTTCAAGCGCACCTGACTCCCAGAGACGGTTCGCTGGACAGCGCTGACACTTCGGCGCTCGACTCCAGGCCTGACCAGGAGAATATCCAGAGTGCAATCAATGGGTGTGCTGCCGGACAAGCCGTACAGCTTGTCAAAGGTGAAGGCGACAACTCGGCATTCCTCAGCGGGCCTCTGCAATTGAAATCCGGCGTCACGCTCTGGATAGACGAAGGCGTAACGCTGTTTGCGTCACGTAACCCCAAGGACTACGACAACGGCAAAGGCACTTGCGGCGTCACTACAATTGCCAATCAGGATGCCTGCAGCTCACTGATTTCGGCCAAAAACACCCACTCCAGCGGCGTCATAGGCAAAGGCGTTATCGATGGTCGCGGCGGCAGCCTGCTTACCGCCGGGGCGAATGCCAATCTGCGCAGCTGGTGGGACCTTGTTTACCAGAAGACCTTGTCCAACGTTTATCAACAAAAGCCGCGCCTTATACAGGTCAGTGGCGGAACGGACTTCGTTATCCAGGGGCTGACGCTGCAAAACGCTCCGGACTTCAACATTGTGACTGACGGCGTGACCGGGGTGACTGTCTGGGGGATCAAGATTCTGAATCCAAGCCGGGTCTACAGTGTAGAAGGCTACCACTGCCCGAGCGGCTCGACGCCCGACCAGAAGACCCCAGGGACCTGCTTTACCCCGGAAACCGTGAAGAACACCGATGGCTTCGACCCCGGTCAATCGAACAAAGTATTGCTGGCCTACTCCTACATCAGCACAGGTGATGACAACGTAGCGATAAAGTCCAGCCGGATCTCCGGGAGCCGGGACCTGATGTTCGCGCACAATCATTTTTATTATGGCCACGGCCTGTCCATCGGCAGTGAAACCAACGGCGGCGTACACAATGTCAGCGTTGTGGATTTGGCGGCAGATGGCGGAGACAGCCAGGACGGCATCGGGCTAAGAATAAAGACGAGCGCCAAGAACGGTGGAAAGGTAGACGGTATCCGTTACGAAAATGTATGCATGCGCAACGTCAAATTCCCGCTGGTGTTCGACACCAACTACGGCAGTGCCAGCGGAACCTCGTACCCCGATCTCAGCGACATCACAGTGAAGGGCTTCCACTACCTGAACAGTCCGCGATTCGGTGGCGGCAAGATGACCTTCGCCGGTTACAGTGACAATGGCCATAAACGGCCGATTCTGATCACGCTGGATAACGTTGTCTTTGACGGTACTCAACCAACCTTCACAGCGCTTACCGCCACCCACTTCACAATTGGCCCAGGGCCGGTAAGCTTCTTCAACAAACTGGTGCCTTCGATAAAAGACGACGTCACGGTGTCCGGCAGTCCAGGTGACGGCGCGCCGGTCGATTGCACGGCAGCGTTTTTACCGATGAAATCAGTGGTGCCTTGGGCTCCGTTTTAGCGGGCGCTTGTTGTCGGACAGCGCTGCGGGGAGTTTGGAGTTCCCCGCAGATGTCTGTTTGGTTGTGGATATCCTCACGGGAATAATAAAACACCATGAGCATATGAATGCTGGAAAGCTGAAATCAGCCACTGAACAGGCTGCTGGCGACTTCGGTCGGGACGATGGTGACGTCGCGGCTGGCCTGGATGGTCATGTCGCGGCCGCTTTCCAGCACGCTGCCTTTGTTGATGACGTCGCGGCCTGCCGAAATGCTCATGTCGTTGGCGGCTTCGATGCGCGCGGCACTGTCGGCGAACTCGTTATGTCGCTGACCGCGCGCGCTGTTGTCCATCGAGGTGATGCTGCGTTCGTTGATCACGTCGCCATTGATCGCGGTCAGTGAGACATCGCGGCCTTTGATGATGCCGCCAGCGGTGTTGATCAGGTCATTGCCCGCGAGCAGATCGAGCCGGTTGCCGGCTTCTATCAGACCGGTGTTGATCAGGTTGTTACCTGCGACCGCCGAGAGATTGTTGGCGGCGTGCAAGGTACCGACGTTGTCGAGGTTCTGGCCTGCGATCAGTGAGACGTCGTTACCCGCAATCAATGCCCCGGGCGGACCAAGGCGATTGTCGGCCTGAGCCAGATACAACACCGGCACCAGCACTTTCTCGCCATTCACTTCATGCTCTTCGAGCCAGACGATGTCGTGGGTCAGTGCAGCGACCTGTTGTAAACTCGGCGATTCAACTGCTGATTGCTGACGAGAGCGGCTACAAGGCTTAGTTAAAGGCTCTCCAAATAATAAAGGTTTATTTATGGAAAGAATATTTTGTAATGGAGCTAGCCACACCAGCATGAAGCCTAGAACTAAAAACTTTATTTCAGCATACCCAAAAGTTCTGGACTAGCAAAAAATTAGACCGAAAAAATACAAAATTTATTTAGAATAAATATAATATAACTAGAGCATAAAACCAAACAGAATCAACTAGGCATTACAAGAAAAAATTACAACACATCTCAATCTAACGCAAACCAATCTTACAAAAAGAATACAACTCAAATAAATCCCATCAAGATCATACAAATAGAAAAGCAGGCGAACCAAAAAATAATTCCTCAAAGCTTAATCCACATTTATAGGAGTCGCTCTCGCATCATAGCTCCACCAAAATCAGCTTAACACGTCTCACTTAGTTACAAAATCCTAAGAACTAACAACCCAACCTATCGCCTTTAACCGCCTCATTATCTTTCGCCCAACCGAACTCACTCGGAGCTGTGCATTTAAAATCACACAAAGTTTTATTTTTTTTCCTCAAAAGTGAAGCTACGAACCCAGAATCAAACTCCATAAGAAATTCAAGTGCGTCAACTATTTTCCAACGATGGATTTCAGGGTAATCAATCATTAATGAAACACAACTTTCAATGAGAGGCAAGTATTCAAAAAAACCTTCACACCTAACAAAGCTACAAATATCAACTATTTCAAACGGCGCGCTGGCCGCTAGACTTATTATTTTCGACAAAACAGAATAAATCTGTACTCTCGCCACTTCCCTTTCGCCCCTATCTGCCATATTAGCATAGTACATAATGATGGCCATACCGACATGACGAAAAGTATCATCATATCCGTGGAGTCTATGAACATAAATTTTTTCTATTGTACCAATCTCTTTCTCGACAATTCCTTCCAATACTTTTAATCCTTCAAAAACACCCCAACTGGTTAGTAGCTTTGCCGCTAAGAATCGCACAACTTTTTCATCTGACGTGTGAAGCAACCCGATCACGGATTCCATTCTTCCCTGCGGAATATCCTCCAAATCCAAATCACCTGCATCAGCAGCATAATCAGCACCTTCCGGAATATCATTAAGCAACATGCTCGTTTTCCGATCCATAAAGACACCTATTCATCTAAATATCAAAAAAGTTCTGTAACGCACCTAACCTTATATAGTTGCTGGTGAATTCTAGCCATATATCCTAAACACTCCCGACATCAGAACTGCTACTTTCAAATCCACCCAGAAATTTTCTCTGCACACACTTTAGGTCCGGATCATTAAAAGCAATTGTCAGCAGAGTTTAACATGCCGGTCTTATCACATTAAAAGCAAAAATTTTTTCAACAACGCTTTTTTCTCACAGATAGGAGAACTTTAATAGATCATTATCTATCCTCGCCAATTAAAATATTGCTTTTCCCGCAAAGCTCGCTATTTACCAACAGGCATACTTGCCCAGATTTTTTAACCAAACTGATTGGCTTACGTAAATCGCCACCATTGATTGAGATCTCAACAAACATATCCTGATTTTCGAAAGTCCGAAGTTCTGCTATCAATTCCTTAATGGTTTTCCCACGAGTGACCCATGATGGCTCTAGTTTACTATTTTTCATCTCAATCTCCGATACGTTTTAAATTAACATCAAAAGTTCCCTCACGGGTATCTCTACTACCAAGAGCTTTGACGGAGCTAGCCATTTTCCAAGCGCCACCATTGTGCCCGTCGAGATCTCTCGTGATAAAGTCGTTACCCCGTTTAAAAACTGCCTGGCCGTCATGGACGGTCTCGTTGATCTTCCTAAAACCCATTGCTTCAGCTGCTTGTTTAGCTTCTTTCGTCGTTTTATAAACAGGCTCAACAGTAGCTCGCAATGGCTTTACGCCAGCCATGCCAGCACGCGACCCGCCCAGCACCGCCATCCCTGCTGCAGCCATCAGGTCGGTAAGCAGAGTAGCACGCTCTTTTACATCTGTTATTGATCTCCCCTTCTGAGCATCGAGCCAGCTCGTGTCTTTGACCCACTGATCAAGCCCGGCCGTTTCCTCAGGTGTCAGCCATCCTTCCTTCACGTTTTTGGCGTAAGCCATCTGCTTATCAGAAACGAATAGCGCGCCCCAACCATCCACGCCTTGTGACGGAACAGCAACCGCCCCGGGATTGCCTGTAAGCAAACCAGCCATATCGTAAGAAACGCTGTGCTTCAAGAAGTTAAGCAAGTCTTTGGCGACAGGCTCTGTGAGCGAGACCGCGCTTCTCTGAATGTCCTCGACGCAGGATCGGCTTGTGCAAGCATTGATAGCCATTGAGCGTTCGCTCGATAGCTTCTCGTAGTCAGCAATGATTGAGCGGATGTTCTGCTCCGAGCAACCTTGCGAAGCCCGACAGCCTTGCAGCTCATCAAGCAACCGCTGGGCCGAAGGGTGGTCAAGATTGTTGTACTGCGTACTATTAGCCGTCACCGCCGCTGCTGCCGATGCGTCTCCTCCCGTTGCGGCAGCAGTCAGAGCACCGATCAACTGCGAGGCAGTCATCAGTTTGCTGACACCTGCCTGATAGGCTTGAGAATCTCTGTCAACGCCTTTTGGCAGAAGTCTCTCCGCCAGATAATCGACAACCATTTCATTCGCGCCAGCGGCCAAGGCACCCGTTCGGAAATCGCCGCCCATGGCCTCGGACATCAACCCGCCAAGCACGGCATGCATGCCAACTTTGGTGAGTTTGCCCTCATCGAACAGAGTGAAATCACCGATCTTGCGTGCGGCAATGGCGCCACCCATAGCGATTCCCGTACTGACGATCGAAGAGCCAAGATTATCCTTGAAGCTTCCGCCCATGATCGCGGTCTTGATCACCGATTCGGTGATCACCTTAGTCGCAACGGTCTGAAAACTCGCAAGGTCCAAGCCCAGATTTTTCGGGTTGATGGTCGGTACGAAACCTGCCATGACTCCCGCCATGGCGTATCCCTTGATGGCGTTGGAAGACGTCACGTCTTTGAAAACAGCGCCAAGATCACCCTTGTTGTTGATCGTGCTCGTCACCGCCGTAGTCGCAACGCTGGTTGCTACAGCGCCGCCAATACCAGCGCTTAAACCAAAGCCTGCTGGGCCCATCACCGCCGCCATCAGGATGGCGACAACAATCTGCGCAGCAGGCCCAAGGCCCGAGTTGTCGTACTTGAAGCTTTCATGGATTTCCTTGACCTGACGCCAGTCGATGTCACCTCGTTTCTCGGCATCCTTGATCCAGGCCAGTTGCGGATCGGCCTTGACCATTGCGTCGATGCTCTGGCTCACGCTTTGCTGATCGACCTGTTTCACATCAATGCGCAGACCGTTGACGGCCTGAATGGCAACTTCGCCTTTGGCCACCAGTTCGCTCTGGCGAAAGGTCTCGTCAGTTGTCCCTTTGCCTTTTGTCGAGAACCACGCTGCACTGCTTTTGTTCTTGGTGTGGCTTTCGTCGTGGAGGTCTTTCACGCCCTCGAAATCGATTGCGCCGCCACTGTTGATCAACAAATCATTGCCACTGTTCAGTTTGGCAACCTGATACCGCTGGTCGCCGCCACTTGCCAGCGTCAGGTTACCGCCTGTAGTGATTTCACTGCTGATATTGCGCGTGTCGGTCACTTCATCGCGCTTGAAGTTTTTCGCCCCAAAACTCCCCTTCTTCTTTTTGTCATACAGCGAATAATCACTGTCCTGCGCGGCCAGAATGTCCAGATTCTCACCGGCAACCAGATACGCCTCTTTACCGGCCGTAATACGGCTAGAAATCACGGCGAGGTTCTGTCCAGCCTGCAAGGCGACGCTGCCCCCGGCATCAAGATCGGAGGAAACCTGGCTGACGTGGTCTTCCTGACGGGTCAGTTTCTTGCTTTTGGACAGGGAGTGCTCTTCGTCCGCCGCAGAGCCGATGGTGAGGTTTTCGGTCGCCGCCATGGCGATGTCGCGTTTGGCGTCGATCTGGCTGGCGATGACGGAGATGTCGCGTCCGGCCTGAACGGTCAGGTCGCGTCCGGAACTGGCGGTGGAGCCCAGTTGGGTGATGTCGCTGCTGTTGTGTTTGCTGTCCGAGAACAGGCTGTTGGTGACTTCGGTCGGGGCGATGGTGACGTCACGTCCGGCCTGGATGCTCATGTCACGACCGCTTTCCAGCACGCTACCTTTGTTGATGACGTCGCGGCCTGCCGAAATGCTCATGTCGTTGGCAGCTTCGATGCGCGCGGCGCTGTCGGCGAACTCGTTGTGGCGCTGACCGCGTGCACTGTTGTCCATCGAGGTGACGCTGCGTTCGTTGATCACGTCGCCGTTGATCGCGGTCAGTGAAACATCGCGACCTTTGATGATGCCGCCAGCGGTGTTGATCAGGTCATTGCCCGCGAGCAGATCGAGCCGGTTGCCGGCTTCTATCAGGCCAGCGTTGACCAGATTGTTACCGGCAACCGCTGACAGGTTATTGGCCGCATGCAAGGTGCCAACGTTGTCGAGGTTTTGCCCAGCGATCAGTGAGACATCGTTACCGGCAATCAATGCGCCGGTCGGGCCAAGGCGATTGTCGGCCTGGGCCAGGTACAGCACCGGCACCAGCACTTTCTCGCCATTCACTTCGTGCTCTTCGAGCCAGACGATGTCGTGGGTCAGCGCTGCGACCTGTTGTGAACTCAGCGATACGCCGACAGCCAGGTTCAGTTGCTGTTTGCTGGCGATGGCGTTGTTCATCAGGTACTTGAACTGCGCCTCGTTGGAGGTCTGTCCATCGATGAAGGCCTGACCAGTGCGGGCCACGACTGCCTGCTGAACGAGGCGCTGTTCATACAAGCCGTCGCCCAAGCGCTTGGCGCTGACTTCCGGGTCGTAGCCCAGACCGGCCAACAGGTAGTCCGAGCTCATGAACTGCTTGAGTTCGGTGAGGACCGGGTTGGTTTCGATCAGGTATTTTTGCGGTTTGGAAACGAACGAACTGCTGGGCAGGCCCTGCACTCGGGTAACGGTTTGTGCTGCGGCAGCAGCGACCGGGCTACTAACCGTTGCAGTTACCGGGCGGCCCTGAGCATCGCTTACAACCTGACCGGCACTGTTGATACGCGTGCCCTGCACCATGCCGGCATTCTGGACCGCCGAACTACTGGATCCTGTGGCGGTTATAACCGGCAGACCCGTCGAACCTGCATTTTGCACAGGCAGCAAAGCACCACTTCCCTGATTGCCCGTCGCTATACCGGTGACGCTGTCGACGCTGGTTACACCTGTGGAATCAGACGTATGGCCTGGTAGTACAAATCCGCCAATAGGCGAGGCACTTGGCGCGCTGGCGTCGAAGGAGGATGCGTTGGCGCTCACACCAGCACCTTGTCGTATCACCGAAGCAAGCTGGCGGGTGGCGTTGGATATCTGGCCTACCGAGCCGATCTGGATGGTGCTTGCCTGCGCATCGGAAACGGTATGCTCGCGTTGCGCGACGGATACGGCCGCGCCGCCCATGGTCCAGCTTTGTGGCAGGCCGACGGGTTGGGCGACAGCGGCTGCGGTGCCGGTCTGGCCGCTCAGACGGAACAGTCCGTTCTGGCCGGTGGGCAGACTGAAACCTGGCAGGCTTAAAGGGTTAACTTGTTGCTGGGCCAGGTCGGGGGGGAGCTGGGCGTTAATTAACACTACCGTAGGTGAAGCACTTCCGCTGAGTTGCGTTACGCCTAAGCGGGCGGCACCTGTACCTAACGTAATACCTTCACGAACCACACTATTACTTAAATCCTGGGTAGCATTTATGCGAACAGTACCGCCTGCCTGCACTACCGCATTCTCAGAACTTGACGCATCATTTGCAACTACAACATTTTCAAAAAAACTAGCATTTTTCACTACATCAGGTGCTTCAGTTCTAACCCCATTACTATACGTCGGCAATGGAGGAGAAAAGGCATGCTCTCCGGTTTCAGAGGGAACCCAGATCCAGCCGAATGTAGTTACGTGGCTCGATTCCCGACCATTTCCGCTTGTTGCCTGAATAAACTCTGTCCCATCAGCAGTCCATAAATGTAAATTTGCCCTAGAAAACTTCCCACCTACATAATTATCAGAGCTCTCATAGCTTGGGTCATTAGCGGCATTATACGCCAGCACGCTGTACCAAAAAGGTAAACCATCACCAGCAGCAAATGAGCGGCGTATTGTATAATTGCCAGCTGTAGCGCCTTTATTGGTAAACTTCTGCACACCAATAGATAAATCTCTTACAGCATTAAGTGTTGACGCATTATTGACAAACTCACGCCCCACCCCCGTCAGATTACGCCCTGCGGTTATAGTTGATGACGAAGAATTCTTTGTAATTTTGGACGAATAGTTCTCGACCCAAACCATATGACTAGACTCAGCTTTCATGCGATAGGAAGAGCACGAATAGCATTGAACGCCAATAGCACCTGAAACCAAGCCTCCTACAGCCTCAAACACATCCTTACGGTTTTCAAGATAATCAGCGGCAAGTGATAAGTCCCCACCGCTCTCTATAGTCGCAGACACATTATTTATCGAAGAGCTCCAGCCATTATTATCATCACGAGCAATACTGAGATTGCCCAAGCTGTAAACATCTGCAAAGCGATTGGTAAAGTTACCAACGCGCAAGGCCATATCACCGCCACTGAACAACAATCCATTCTGATTACTCAATGAATCGGCATTGATTCGCAGATTACCGGTGCTGCCCAATGTACCTTGGTTAATCAATGAAAATGCATTGACTGTAAGATCGCCCATTGACGTCAGACGTCCAAGGTTGGTTAGGCTTGAACTGCTGGTAACTGTTCCACGTGAGCCTGCGGTGATTGCGGTAGCAGCATTTAGATCAATCTGCGCAGCGCTGAGCCCAAGAGTACCTACGCTGCTCATGCGACCACTACCGCGATAGCTGCCCAGATTGACGCTTACATCTCCATCACTCGCAATCAACCCATCATTCGTCCAGTTACCGCCACTCCCACTGAACGAATTCGACGCCAGCAATTGCCCGCCCGCCGTCTGATTCAAGGTTCCGACATTCACCGTCAATCGCCCGGCCTGAATCACGCTGCTGTTAGTCCAGTTGTCAGCCGTCAGCGTCAAACCACCGCGAGTAACAATGCTGCCGCCAGCATTGGTGACGTTGGCCGTAGAAATATTAAACGTGCCATTACCCGTATGCAGCAGCGAACCGCCGCCATTGAGGAAGTTGCCAGCGTTGAGAGTCAGGTCGCTGTTGGCGCTTTCCAGGGTGCCGTTGCGGTTGTCGAACAGGTTGCCGATCTGGAAGTTTGTGGTGCCGCCACCGCCCAGCGCACGCAGTTGTCCGGTCTGGTTGTCCAGACTGGCAGCGGTCACGGCCAGGGTGCTGTCGCTTTCGATGATGCCGAGGCGGTTGTTCAGTGCGCCGCTCAGGTTCAGCTCGACCTGGCCACCGGCGATCTGGCCGTCGTTGTCGCCACTGTTGTCGAAGTTGCCACCGTTGACCCGCACCAGGCCTTTGGCGTACAGGCCGCCGTTGCGGTTGTCGAAGCCGGGGGTAGTAATCAGCGCTTCGCCGGTGCGTGCGGAGACTCGCCCGCCGTAGTTGTCGAAGCCGCCCAGCGCGGTCAGGTTGAGGCGTTGCGCCTGGATGACACCGCCCTGGCGATTGGCGTCATAGCCATTTTTCAGCACGCCGGCCAGTTTCGCGGTGAACAGACCTTGCAGGCTGGACAGTACTCCGCCCTGACTGTAGAGGTTGGCACCGGTCAGGTTCAGGTCGCCGCCCTGGGCGATGATCCGGCCGTTCTGGTTGTCGACGGTATCA
This sequence comes from Pseudomonas savastanoi, assembly GCF_020917325.1. Taxonomy (NCBI): domain Bacteria; kingdom Pseudomonadati; phylum Pseudomonadota; class Gammaproteobacteria; order Pseudomonadales; family Pseudomonadaceae; genus Pseudomonas; species Pseudomonas savastanoi. The sequence goes on along the minus strand of NZ_CP076652.1, from coordinate 1,604,524 downwards.
GCGACATCGACAACCAGTGCGCCGACGCTCTGGACCGCGCCACGAACGTTGGAGAGGCTCGCTGCATTCAAATGCGCATCGGCGTTCTGGCTATAGATCAAGCCATCAGCATCGTTGAGGACACTGCCACCCGCGACGACTTTCAGTGTGTTGTTGGCAGCAACGGTGCCACGGTTGCGGTTATCCAGTTGCCCGGATGTGTTGAGGGTCATCAGGCTCTGGCTGATCAGTTGCCCGGCCTGGTTGTTGATCGCCGCGCTGCGCCGCAACAGCAGGTTACCGCCGCTGGCCAGCTTGCCGCTGGTGTTGGTCAGGCTGCCCAGCAGGTCGAGTGTCATATCGGCCTTGCTGCTCAGGTTACCGGCGCTGTTGTCGAGGCTGCTGCCTTCGAAGCTGAAACCCTGCTGGGCCGTCAGGTTACCGGCCGCGTTGTTCAGGGCATTGGCTTTGATGGTCAGCCCGGCACCACCGTCGATCAGGCCGTTCTGGCTGTTGTTCAGCAGGCCCGCGACGGTCAGGGTCTGACCGGTTCCGCTGGAGAGGATGCCGCCGCTGTTGTCGAGGCTGTCAGCGGTTACGCTCAGTGTGTTCTGGCTGACCAACGCACCGTTGCCGCCGTTGAGCAATTCACCGGTCAGGGTTGTCACAAGGTTGCCGTTGCGGCTGGACAAGGTGCCGTTGGTACGGTTATCGAGGCGGTTGCCGGAAACGTTCAGGCCCTGCCAGCCGGATATCAGACCGTTCTGGTTGAGCAGGTTGGTCGCGTTGACTGTCAGCACGTTGCTGCTGATCAGCTTGCCGCTACTGTTATTGAGGGTGCGGCCATCGAACCTGAAACTCTGTGCGCTGGAGACCTCGCCAGACTGGTTATTCAGGTCGCGAATGCGGTTAAGGGTCAGCGAACCGTCTGCCGTGATCAAACCGCCGAGGTTGTTGAGGTCGTTGCCTTGCATGTCGATGGACAACCCGGCGTCGCCCATCACGCGTCCGCCGTTGAGCGACAGTGCATTGAGTACCAGGGTCATGTCACGCGTGGCCGACACTTCGCCGCCGTTGCCGGCATCCAGACTGCCCGCCGTCAGGTTCAGGGTGCCGGTGCTGTTGATCAGGCCTTTGGCGGTGTTGTTGATCGATGTAGCGTCGAGGATCAGGCTGGTGCCGCCCAGCACCTGGCCGTTCTGGTTATCGAGGCTGGCTTTGCCCACCTTGAGCGCCTGAGCAGCGTTGATCAGGCCTTTGTCACGGTTGGTGAGCAGACCGGTAACCGTCAGGTCCAGGTTGTTGCGGCTGGTCAGCGTGCCGCCTGTGTTATCGAGGGTATTGGCGGTGGCATCGACACCGGCTGCGGCGATCATGCCTTTGACGTTGGTCAGCGCACGGGCGATGCGCAGGGTCAGCAATTGGTTGCTGAGCAGTTTGCCGCCGCTGTTATCCAGTTGTTGAGCGTTGACGGTAAACGCCTGAGCGCTGGAGATTTCGCCGTTCTGGTTCAGAACCTCGTTGACGTTTTTCAGCAGCAGTGCGCCCGGCGCGTTGATCAAACCGCCCTGATTGTCCAGCTGGCCGTTGTTCAGGTCCAGGCTCAAGGACGTATTGCTGAACAGGGTACCGCCCTGCTGGCTCAGGCGGCTGACACTCGCGGTCAGTGCCTGGCTGCTGCCGATGCTGCCACCATCACTGTTGGTCAGTTGTGCGCTCGTCAGGTCCAGACGATCACTGCTGCTGACGCGACCGTTATGGCTGTTGTCGAAATTCCCGGTCTTGAGGGTCAGCAGGCCTTTGCCGCTGATATTACCTTTCTGGCTGTTGTCGAGGCTGGCACTTTTCAGGTCCAGCGCACCATCAGTCAACAGTTTGCCGCCCTGGTTGCTGATTGCTCCGGTGCTGTCGAGGGTCAGTTTTCCAGCGCTGGAGACGCTGCCTGCGGTATTGGTCAGACTGCTGGTCTTTACCGTCAGGACATCTTCGTTGCTGATCAGGCCTTGAGTGTTATCGAGTGCTGCAGACAGGTCGATACCCAAGGCTTTGAGGGCACTGAGCGCACCACCGGTGTTGTCCAGGGTGCTACCGACCAGCGTCAAGCCGCCTTGGCTGGAGAGCAGACCGTTCGTTCGGTTGGTGATCTGCGCAACGTTCAGATTCAAGGCTTTCTGCGCCAGCACCTGACCGCTGTCGCTGTTGTTCAGTTGCTGGCCGGTCAGGGTTATCTCATCCTGACTGGACAGTTCACCGCTACGGTTATCGATGTCGGTGACATTGATATCGAGGGCTTGGGTTGCGCCGATGAAACCGTTCTGACGGTTGTCCAGCGCGTCGCCGCGCAAGGTCAATGTGCCCTGGGCAAGCATCTGACCGCCCAGTTGCCGAAGGCTGCCGATCTGTGCGTTGAGGTTCTGTTTGCTGGCGATCTGGCCGAGGCCGTTGTCTGCTGTCGCGGCACTCAGCGTCACATCGCCGTCGCCAATCAGCGTGCCCTTGACGTTGGTCAGGGCGGTATTGACCGTCAGGTCCAGAGCTGCGCGGCTGCTGATCAAGCCTTCGGTGTTGTCCAGGCTGTCGCTACGAGTGTTCAACGCAGCGGCGGAAATCGTACCTTTGATGTTGCTCAGGGCCTTGTTCACGATCAGCGTCAGAGCCTGACTGCTGAGCAGTTTGCCGCCACTGTTATCGAGACTGTCGACGTTCAGGGTAAAGGCCTTTGCGCTGGAGATTTCGCCGTTCTGGTTGGCCACGCCGTTGAGATTCTTCAGCAGCAACACGCCGGGGGCGTTGATCAAACCGCCCTGGTTGTTCAACTGGCCGTTGTTCAGGTCGAGGCTCAGCGAGGTGTTGCTGAACAGCTCACCACCCTGCTGGTCGAGGCTGGTGACGTTGGCCGTCAATGCCAGCGCACTGGCAATACGTCCGGCGCTCTGGTTGATGACTTTACCGGCCGTCAACTGCAGGGTATCGCTGCTGGTCAGGCGACCACCCTGGCTGTTGTCGAACGTGCCGGTGGTGACCTGCGTGGCGCCCTTGCCAGCCAGTTTGCCCGCCTGACTGTTGTCCAGGCTGGCGCTGGTCAGCGTCAGCGTTGCGTCGGTGGTAACGGAGCCCGCCTGATTGTTCAAAGCCCCGGTGGTGGTGACGCTCAAGGCATCGGCACTGGAGAGGCTGCCCGAAGCGTTTTGCAGGGAAGCAGCGCTGACCGTCATGGCTGACTCACTGCTGAGCAGGCCGCCCGTGTTGTCCAGCGCGCCAGAAAGGCTGATGTTCAGGTCCTTCTGGCTCGCCAGCGTACCGCCTGCGTTATCCAGGCGGGTACCGTCGAGACGCAGGGTGTTGCCGAACAACAGGCCTTTATTCAGGTTGATCACGCGCGCCACGGTCAGCCCAAGTGCAGTGCCTGCCAGGACCTTGCCGCCGTTGCTGTTGTCGAGCGTCTGACCAATGATGTCCACACCGATCTGGCTGGACAGTTCACCGGCCTTGTTGTCGATATCGGTAACATCGATTTTCAGCGCTTTTGTGGAGCCCACCAGGCCGCCTGCCTGGTTGTCGAGGGTTTTGCCGGTCAGGGTCAGATTGCCCTGCGCAACAAGTTCGCCACCCTGCTGGGTCAGATTGGCGATATTGGCGACCATGTCGGCCTGACTGGCGATACGACCACTGCCGTTGAGAGCGCTGTCGACCTGCAACTGCATCAGGCCAGCGGCGTTGAGCAGACCGTTCTGGTTATCCAGATGCGTGCCGACCAGTTCAAGACCGGCATTGCTGTTGATCAGGCCCTTTTGACCGGCGCTCAGGCCGGTCTGGCTATTGTCGAGGGCATCGACGAACAGCTGCAGGCCTTTCTCGGCACGAATCGACCCGCCACGGTTGTCCACGCTGTCGCTATGCACGATCAGCAGGTTTTGCGCGGCAATACGGCCACCACGGTTATCCAGCGTCTTGCTCGACAGGTCCATCAAGCCCTTGGCTTGCAGGCTGCCACCCGCGCGATTGTCCAGCGCGCCGGTCAGTTTCAGAGTCAGTTGGCCATCTGTGACCAGTGCACCGGACTGGCGGTTGTCCAGACTCGCAGCACCGATGTCGATACCCTGCCCTGCGCCCAGCGTTCCGGCCTGATTGTCGATGGTTTCAGTGATCACCAGTTTCAGGAACCGGTCAGCCATGACCTGGCCAGCGGCATTATCGAGGCTCAACGCATTCAGGGTCGTGTTACCGGCGCTGGTCAGCTCGCCGCTGCGGCTCGACAGCTGGCCAGTGACGTTTACCAGCAGGTCGGCATCGCTGCTCAGGCTGCCACTGTTGTTATTCAGCTCATTGGCCGTCAGATCGATGCCGTTGCCAGACACCAGACCGCGCAGGTTGGTCAGCAACTGGTCGACACGCACGATCAGCGCTTTGTCGCTGAGCACCGAGCCTGCGGTGTTGTCCAGCGACGTCGCAGCCAGGGTAAAGCCGTTGGCGCTGGAAATTTCACCGCTGCGGTTGCTGACTGCATTGAGATTTTTCAGCAGCAACTGGCCCGGCGCGGTAATCAGACCGCCGTCGTTGTTCAGCACGCCATTGCTTAAATCGAGACTGACGTCACTGTTGCTGTACAGACGGCCATCGTTGGTCTGATTCAGACCGGTGACCACGGCCGTCAGGGCCATGGCGCTGGCAATGCGCCCGGCGTCACTGTTATTGACCAGCCCGGCATCGAGCTGAAGGGTTCCGGTACTGGTCAGGCGGCCGCCTTGCTGGTTGTCGAACGTACCGGTGGTGAGTGTCAGACCATTGCTGGCGATACGCCCGTTCTGGCTGTTGTCGAGACTGCCACTGGTGAGCACCAGCGTTGAATCGCCGAGAATCTGCCCGCCGCGGTTCACCACGGCACCATCGACCGTCAGGGACGAGGCCCCGGAGCTGGTGATACTACCGGCAGTATTGCCCAGAGAGGCGGCGCTCAACACCAGCGTGCCATCGCTGCGCAATGTCCCTTGATCGTTGTTGAGGACGCCGGTGACTTTCAGACCCAGCCTGTTTTTGGCGTAGACGCTGCCACCGCCCGTGTTGATCAGTTGCCCGACGTTCAACTGCACGCTCTGCTGGCCGGAAACGGCACCAGCGCTCTGGTTGTTCAGGCTGTCGGCATTGAGCAGCAACGCACCATTGGCCAGTAAACGGCCCTTGCCACTGTTATCGAACTGGCCGACGGTTGCGGTCAGCTCTCCAAGGCTGGAGAGCTCCGCGTTGCGGTTGTCCAGCGTCGCGGCACTCAGCTCGACACCGGTGGCGAAAATCAGGCCGCGCAGGTTGGTCAGCAACTGGGCGACACGCACGATCAAGGCTTTGTCGCTGATCACCGAACCTTCGGTGTTATCCAGCGTGGTCGCGGCCAGCGTGAAGCCATTGGCACTGGAGATTTCACCGCTCTGGTTGTTGACCACGTTCAGGTTTTTCAGCAGCAACTGGCCCGGCGCGTTGATCAGGCCGCCCTGGTTAGTCAGCAGGCCGTTGCTCAGGTCGAGGCTGACATCGCTGTTGCCATACAGACGACCGTCGTTGGTCTGATTCAGGCCGGTGACCACAGCGGTCAGCGCCATGGCGCTGGCAATGCGACCGGCATCGCTGTTGTTGACCAGCCCGGCATTCAGCTGGAGTGCGCCGGTACTGGTCAGGCGACCGTCCTGATGGTTATCGAAGGTACCGGTGGTGAGTGCCAGACCGTTACCGGTAATACGCCCGCTCTGGCTGTTATCCAGGCTGCCACTGGAAAACGTCAGGCCTGCATCGCTGATGATCTGCCCGCCCTGATTGACGACGGCAGCATCGACTTTCAACGTGGCAGCACCGGCGCTGGTGACCCGACCGCCGGTGTTGGCCAGAGAAGTTGCTTTCAGGTCCAGCGTGCCGTCACTGCTCAGTACGCCCTGATCGTTATTCAATGCACCGGTCAGCGTCAGACCCAGTGTGTTTTTCGCATAAACACTGCCAGCGCCGGAGTTGTTCAGCTGTCCCAGATTCAGCTGAACGCCCTGCTGTCCGGAAACCACGCCGTTCTGGTTATTCAGGTTATCGGCTGTCAGCAGCATTGTGCCGTTGGCCAGCAGACGCCCTTTCGCGCTGTTGTCGAACTGGCCGATGTTGGCAGTCAGGGTGCTCAGACTAGAAATTTCCGCACTGCGATTGTCCAGCGTTGCTGCACTCAGATTGACGCCATTGGCGGAAATCTTGCCGCGCAGGTTGGTCAGCAACTGATCGATGCGCACAACGAGAGCGTTGTCGCTGAGCAGCGAGCCGTCCGTGTTATCCAGCGAGTTGGCTGCCAGTGTAAAACCGTTGGCACTGGATATCTCACCGCCTTGGTTGTTGACCACGCTCAGGTTTTTCAGCAGCAACTGGCCCGGCGCATTGATCAGACCGCCCTGGTTAGTCAGCAGGCCGTTGCTCAGGTCGAGGCTGACATCACCGTTGCCGTACAATCGGCCATCGTTGGTCTGGTCCAGGCCGGTGACCACAGCGGTCAGCGCCATGGCGCTGGCAATACGACCGGCGTCGCTGTTGTTGACAAGCCCGGCATTCAGCTGGAGTGCGCCGGTACTGGTCAGGCGACCGTCCTGATGGTTATCGAAGGTACCGGTGGTGAGTGCCAGACCATTACCGGCAATACGCCCGCTCTGGCTGTTATCGAGACTGGCGCTGGTCAGCGTCAGGGTTGAATCGCTTAGGATCTGCCCGCCGCGGTTGACCACCGCACCGCTTGTGCTGACTGACGCCGTGCTGGCACTGGTGATGCTGCCAGTGTTGTTGCTCAGAGACGCCGCACGTACATCTAGGGTGCCGTCGCTGCGCAGTGTGCCCTGGTCATTGTTCAACGCGCCGCTGACGGCCAGGTTCAGACTGTTTTTGCCGTAAACGCTGCCGGTGCCGGTATTGGTCAGTTGCCCCAGATTCAGCTGTACGCCTTGCTGTCCGGCGACCGAGCCGTTCTGGTTGTTCAGGTGGTCAGAGGTCAGTTGCAGCGCGCCGTTGGCCAGCAGACGGCCTTTTTCGCGGTTGTCGAACTGGCTGACGGTCGAGGTCAGGCTGCCGAGACTGGAGATTTCCGCGCTGCGGTTGTCCACGCTTGCCGCGTTGAGTAGCAGATCGCCATTGGCGCTGATAAGCCCCAGCTGGTTGAGCAACGGCCCGGAAATACGAGCGGACAAAGCGCTGCTGCTGAACAGCTTGCCTTGCTGGCTGTTGTCCAGCGAAGCGGCGGTGATGATCATCGTGCCATTGCTGCTGATCAGCCCGCTCTGGCTGTTGAGCACCTGAGACGCGTTGATATCGACAGTGCCGCCCTGGCTCAAAATTCGGCCTGACTGACGATTGTCGACAGCTGTGGCCACGATGCGTGTGCTGGACTGCCCGTTCAGTGTGGCACCCTGGTTGTTCAGGGTCTGGGTAATGGTGGCCTGCAAGGCGCGACTGGCGGTGATGCTGCCGCTGTTGGTCAACCCGTTGGCAGACAGCGTTACATCACCCGAACCATTGCGGCTGTTGTCGGCATTGACGCCCGCCTCGATCACCGCCGAGTTGTTGAGCTGTCCGCCTGCGGAAAGGCTCAGCGCATCGCGTGCGGCAACGTTCTGCCGGGTAGTGAGATCGCCCGCGGTACTCATGGTCAATGACGACCCCGCATAGACCGGGCCGTTGACTTCGGCACTGCTGGCCCTGGCCGTGACAGCGCCGCTTGCCGCGGTCTGCGTCATGCTCAAATGGCCGTTGGCATCAATCTGGATATCGCCGCCACTGGCCGCCAGATCGCCAGCCAGCCTGACGCCCACACCCGCCTCGGTGCCCACCAGACGGATCGCGCCGGCATACATACCGCCCAGCGCCGAGCTGTCGACGGCCAGTTCCGGTTTGGCACTGCCGTCGTCAGGCAGGGCTGTGGGATTGAGGGTCTGCGCATCGACATCGTTACGACCGGCAATGATGTTGAGGCGCTTGGCGTGCAGCTCGGCATTGATCTTCGCGCTGCGCGTGATGATGTCGAACTGGTCGACGTTGTCTGCGTTCAGCCCCACGCCATCGATGGATATGCTGCCGCCCTGCACATTGAAACGCTGCAACTGCCCGTTGGCATCCAGCACCGGTTTACCGGTGGTCAGCGTGACCTGCGGGGTATTGATGAAACCGCAGCCGTTGCAACTGATGCCATACGGGTTGGCGACAATGACCCGCGCCGCCTGCCCGGCCACTTCCGTGTAGCCCCTGAGCTGGCTGGCGTTGGCCCCGACTACTTCGTTAAGAATGGTGGTAGCGGCCGTGCCGCGCAGGTTGGAGTTGCCAACGATGATGCCGCCCAGTTGGGTGCTCTGGGTCTGGCTCGTGGAGTTGTTGAGGATGACGCCCTGACTGTCGACGTTGTACTGCTGGAACTGGTTGTGCGACAGGCCGGTGGCATTGGGCGTGGCAATGTTGACGATAGGCACGCCATTGCCCGCCTGGCTCAGGCTGGTATTCGGCCCACTGACCACGATGCCTTCGGCCTGAACCAGCAGCGGCTGCCAGAACAGGGCATTGGCCAGAATCAGCGCGAGGCCGCGTTTGGGCATTCCCCAAAAGGACTGGCGCTCGATCAGCAAGGCAGAAGGCTGGCGAGCAAGCAGAGCCAGTTGGTGAACGTCCATGTAAACGACCTCAGAGCGGGAAGTTGAAAGCGGTCTGACTAAAGAAAGAAATCCATACGAAAATAGATCGGCGCTTCGCGCTCGGTCACATCAGGACGTTGCTGGGAGCACGCGAAGGTCATTTTCAAGATCTTTCAAGCAGGGCATATCACCCAGCGCAGTAGCCACAAGCAGAGAAATGGCCATGACGGCAACCGAAAGCATTGCAGTTCCGAGCTACTGAAATACACAGCACATCCCAGAAGTGGCAGATCGACATCAAAAAGGCAGGCAATACTAGAACGCCACCATTATGGCGTCAAATATTTGTATCGACCATGTATCCGGTTTATTGAACTTTATTTAAACCTGGATTTATCTGAGAGAACCGGCACTTGCCTTAACGCTATAGGCCGTCTTTGCCACTGTTGAAGCTGGCGTAAACACCAATACCTCACAGCCGATGGCGGTCCCGACTTCTCCACAAGCATCTTTTACGGAGGTGCTTTCAGTGGAGCTGCCTTCTACGCGGCCTTGATATTAAGGCCGCAGCAGGGATGGCAGTCATCTGCCACCGTCGGCACGGATCCGTGAGTGCGGAATTAACGGGATAAGGGTGTTGGCACCAACTGGCATGGATGCCTCTTCGCTGAGCGCACCTTTATTCGCCCAGGATTGCGGCGAGCCATAGCCGACAAAATGCTGGTGTGACTGGAGATCAGATGAATTGAAACAAAATTGTCGAGGGGACGCCTTGGAAAGGCTTTCCACCCTCCTTACAGATCACAGCACCAATCGAGCACAGGACGCTCAAAGCAGCAATCCAGGCACCACAATCTGCAATGCAAAAAAAAATCTGGAAATCCGCATTTTCATGGGCCTTCCAGATTTTCGAAATGGTGGGTCGTGTGGGATTCGAACCTACGACCAATTGGTTAAAAGCCAACTGCTCTACCAACTGAGCTAACGACCCTCTGTTGTGTGGCGCGTATATTACTGATTTTTATCAGTAATTCAACACCTTTTTCAAAAAACTTTAAAAATAACGTGTCGGGTCTGCCATACCTGCGGCTGTGAAGCCCTCGGCGCGCAGGCGACAGCTGTCGCATTTGCCACAGGCTCGGCCCTGGTCATCAGCCTGATAGCAGGAAACCGTCAGTGAGTAATCGACCCCCAAAGCAGCGCCTGCCTTGACGATGTCCGACTTGCTCAGGTTCTGCAGCGGCGCTCTGATTGTGAACCCCTGCCCTTCCACACCAGCCTTGGTCGCGAGATTGGCCATGCGCTCGAACGACTCGACAAACTCGGGACGGCAGTCGGGATAGCCCGAATAGTCCACGGCATTGACGCCGATGAAGATATCCCGTGCACCCAGCACCTCTGCCCAGCCCAGCGCCAGCGACAGGAACACCGTGTTGCGTGCCGGTACGTAGGTCACCGGAATGCCCTCAGAGGGCGACTCGGGCACGGCGATGGAGCTATCGGTCAATGCCGAGCCGCCAATGCCGTTGAGGTTCAGGCCAATGACCTTGTGCTCGACTGCACCCAGATCGCGGGCAACGCGCGCTGCCGCATCCAGTTCGGCGCGATGACGCTGGCCGTAGTCGAAGCTCATGGTGTAGCAGGCGTAGCCTTCTGCGCGGGCCATGGCGACCACGGTTGCGGAATCCAGGCCACCGGACAGGAGGATCACGGCTCTTTTTTCGGTATTGGTCAATTCACTCATGTCAGCGCCCCGGCTCGTCATCCCAAAGAATTTTATGCAACTGCATCTGCAAGCGTACCGGTAGATTGTCGGCAACGATCCAGTCCGCCAGATCACGGCCTTTAAGCTCGTGGTGACTGGCCGAGAACAGGACCTCGCCCGCACGACGTTCAAGACCGTACTGAATCAGCTTGGAGACAGCCCAGTCGTAATCCTCGCGCGAGCAAATCACGAATTTGACCTGGTCGTTGCCCGTCAGCAGCTCGATGTTCTCGTAACGGTTACGCGAGACTTCCCTTGACCCGGGAGTCTTGAGGTCTACAACGCGACTTACACGAGGATCGACTGCCGAGATATCCAGCGCGCCGCTGGTCTCCAGTGACACCTCATAGCCCGCATCGCAAAGACGCTTGAGCAACGGGATGGCATTAGGCTGAGCGAGCGGCTCACCGCCGGTCACACAGACATAGCGAGGACGATAGGCCGCCACTTGCCCAACGATGTCATCCAGCGTCTGGATAGTCCCACCGCTGAATGCGTAGGCGCTGTCACAATACTGGCAGCGCAATGGGCAACCGGTCAGGCGGACAAATACGGTAGGCAGGCCAGCCGTACGGGTTTCACCCTGCAAGGAGTGAAAGATTTCGGTGATGCGTAATGTCTCTTGCATATCAGCCACGGGCGTAACAGCTAAACAGGCCGTCCGCCTCCGTCAGGCACTTCAAAGGACCCTGCAATCGCAGAATCCGGAAAAGCGTAGGGTGTACCGGAATTTCGGGTGCGAGATTCTAACGAAAAAAGCCGCGACTAGCGCGGCTTTCTTGATCAGCGGGTCAGAACATCAAAGACGCTGAAGATCTCGTTGCGCCAATTGTGCAGCTGAGGTGCCAGGATACTGGGCGACCACCTGCTGCAATATGCCTTTTACCTTGTCGGTATGACCGAGACGACGCTCGACGTCGGCCAGCTTGTACAGGGAGTCAGGCACCTTGGCATGCTTCGGATACTGCTGACTGACCTTGGCGAACGCCTGACCTGCACCCTGAAGGTCGCCTTTGGCCAGATTCACTTCACCCAGCCAGTATTGGGCATTGCCCGCGTACGAGCTGTTCGGGTATTTGCGCAGGAAAGCGGTAAAGGCCTGACTGGCCTTGTCGAAGTCCTTTGCCTTGATCAAATCGAAGGCCGCTTCGTAATAAAGCTTTTCCTTCGCCGGGTCAGGAGGCTCGGTGCCTGCTGCCGGTGCCTGCTGAGCCGCTGAAGCCGAAGGCGTCCCACTAGCGTCGATAGCGCCACCAGCAGGTTGAGAATTATTGGTAGCCGGAGCGGCTGCGCCACTTGCGCCACTGGCTATGCGTTGATCGAGTTCCTGATAACGCTCCAGAGCTTCCTGCTTCATGCGCTGGATATCATTCTGCTGGACCTCGACAACACCGCGCAAACGCGCGATTTCGTCCTGCATTTGCTGCAATTGCATGAACAGCTGACCTTGTGCCGAGGCAGGGGCCGTAACCCCTCCCCCGGCATAGGCGCCGGACGTGCCATAACCCGCTGGCGGATAACTGCTGCTGCCAGAGCCAGAATTGTTATCGACCACAGGTGCCGCACCCAACGCTGAAAGCGGAAGGGCGAGGGCCAAAACGGTTAGAGCACGTCGGCACGTTCGCATGTCAAATTACTTACGCAGTTCGACGCGACGGTTTTGAGCCCAGGACTGCTCGTCGTTGCCGGTAGCAACTGGACGCTCTTCGCCGTAGGAAACCAGTTCCAGCTGAGCTGGGGAAACGCCTTGCAGAACCAGGTAGCGTTGAACGGCTTTCGCACGACGCTCGCCCAGTGCCATGTTGTACTCGCGAGTACCACGTTCGTCGGTGTTGCCTTCCAGAACAACGCGAGCGCCGTTAGCTTTCAGGTCTTTTGCGTGCACGTCCAGGGAGCGCATGGCTTCTGGCTTCAGGTCCGAACTGTCGTATTCGAAGTAGAAGGTAGTGATTGCGCGCAGAGCAGCTTCTTCGCTCAGGGAGCCGTCAACTGCACCAGTGTTGGCGCCGTAACCAGCGTTAGGGTCAACAGCACCGCCTGCACCGGCATTGTCGCCGCCTTTGGAAGAGCAACCTACAGCTACAGCCATGGCCAGAGCCAGCGCAGCAAATTTACCAAACTTCAGCATTTCCATCTTGAAACTCCTAATGAACCCCAGTGTGTTAAGCAAATCGTGTAGCGCCGCGTCAGTTCAGGTAAGGGGACCAGGAAGGTTCTCTGACTTCGCCTTGAGCGGTAGGAAGCGGGAGCCTTACGCGTCCATTAATGGACACGAGCATCAAGACTCCCCGGCCCTGCTGGCGGGTGGCGTAGATTACCATGGTGCCGTTGGGCGCAACAGTAGGCGACTCATCAAGGTTGCTATCTGTGAGGATTTTTACGCTACCGCGGGCCAAATCCTGCACTGCCACCTTGAAATTAGTGAAGCCGTCCTGCCGGTGAATCATTACCAGCGTCTTTTCATCCGCTGACAATTTCGGGTTGGCGTTGTAATTACCCACGAACGTTACACGTTCGGCACCGCCGCCATTAATGTTTGTCTTGTAGATCTGTGGCTTGCCGCCACGGTCCGACGTGAAGTATAGCGTAGACCCGTCCTTTCCGAAGAAAGGTTCAGTATCAATCGAAGAATCATTGGTAACGCGGCTCAATTGGCGCGAAGCCAGATTGATCACGTAGATCTCCGGGTTACCATCCTTGGACAGAACGAATGCCAGCTTGCTGCCATCCGGCGACCATGCAGGCGCGCCATTCAGGCCTTCAAAATTGGTGATCTGCTCACGGCGACCGGTATCGATGTGCTGAACAAAAATGCGCGGGCGCTTCTGTTCGAACGATACATAGGCAATACGCTTGCCGTCCGGCGCAAACCGTGGCGACAGGATTGGCTCACGCGATTGCAGCAGGGTTACTGCGCGAGCACCGTCGTAATCCGAACGCTGCAGGGTGTAACGCGTGTTGTTCTCGGAGAAACGTTCAGCGGTCACGTAGAGCATGCGGGTAGAAAACGCACCCTTGATACCGGTGAGCTTCTCGAACGACTGGTCGGCAATGTAATGCGCCATGTCCCGCAGTTGATCGTTGGTACCCGACACGTTACCGGTCAAAACCTGTTGCTCGGTGGCCACGTTGAACAGCGCGTACTGGATCTGCAAACGTCCGCCAGCAGGCGTGATGTTGCCGACCATGACGTACTGGGCACCCAGCGCTTTCCAGTCACGGAAAATGACTTCGCTGGCCTGGGTCGGCAAGCTGATCATGTTCTGCTTCGGGATCGGCGCGTAGTAGCCGGAATTGCGCAGATCGTTGCTGACGATTTCCGCCATGTCTTCCGGCAGTACGTTACCGCCCTGCCATCCGAATGGCACAACAGCAATCGGTGCTGCACGGTCACTGCCGCTGGTGACCAGAATGTTCTTTTCTTCTGCCGACACCATTGCGGATGCGAAACAGAGAACGACCAGCAGTCCTCGAAAAAGGTTGATCACAAGGCTAGATCTCCAGGTGTGAATGTCATCTTGAATGAACGATAGGGAGCGAAGTCAGCCGGCTTCAGACCCTGCATTTCTGTCAAACGTCCAATGTTCTTCACCGCAGCAACCGCAGAGCTGTCGAACGGCCCGTCACCACTGGACTTGGCAATCGATACTGAAGCAATCGTACCGTCCGGCAACATGCCGATCTGCAACGTTACCGACATGTTGTTACGTGCCGATGGTGGACGACTCCAGCCTTCGGACGCCCTGACACGAATCAGGTCATCGAAACTGCCAGCCGTTTCATCGCCCCGCTCGTCAGCCAAAGCCTGTTGCCGTTCCGGTTTATCGGACAGCAAATCGGCCAGTGCCTGCGCCTTCTTGTCTTCAGCGGATTTGCGAGCTGCTTCCTGCGCCTTCTTGGCGGAATCTGCAGCGGCTTTTTTCTTCGCGTCCTCGGCAGCCTTTTTCTTGGCGTCTTCTGCGGCCTTTTTCTTGGCCTCATCAGCAGCCTGTTTCTTGGCTTCCTCGGCAGCAGCTTTCTTGGCGTCTTCTTCGGCTTTTTTCTTCGCCTCTTCTTCGGCCTTTTTCTTGGCTATATCAGCCTGCTGCTTCTCTTCAAGCTTTTGGGCGTCGGCAACCTTCTTGGCTTCATCGGCTTTCTTGGCATCGTCAGCCTTTTTGGCCTCCTCTGCTTTCTGTTCGGCCTTTTTGGCTTCGTCGGCGGCTTTCTGCTCTTCGGCTTTTTGAGCCGACTCTTCTTTCTTTTGTTCCGCAGCTTTTACAGCTTCCTGTTTGAGCTGCTCGATCTTTTTCTGCTCCAGCTGTTCGACTTCAGTTTGTCGCGCAGCGGTTTTCTTCGCCTCACCGGCAATCTTCTGGTTGGTCTGGGTAGTGGCCTGGCTCTTGGACTTGAGCTGATAGAGCGTTGCCTGAACGATAGGCTTGGCTTCGGGCAAGTCCGGAGTCATGGCAAAACTGACGAACAGCATGCCGAAAATCAGAATATGCAATGCCACGGCCCAGACACTGGGCCAGAAGTAGCTTTCCGAGGCGGACGGCTCTCGAATCGGCTGCATCAGGGTGCCTCGGTAATCAAGCCAACATTCCCGACCCCAGCCTTCTGCAGCCCGCCCATCGTGCCCATGACCGAGCCGTAATCGACGGTCTTGTCACCACGAATGAAAACCTGCGTCTGCTTGCCTGCGTCACGCCCGGCAGCGACGATCTTGGTCACTGCGGCAGTCAGCTGCGGCAGGGTCATTGCCTTGTCCATCTGTTTGTCGGTATCGACTTCGCTGCCAAGGTTCCAGTAATAGGTCTTGTCAGCCTTGATCGAAATGGTCAGGACCTGATTGTTGTTGTCTTGCGGCAAAGCCTCGCTGGAGACCTTGGGCAAGTCGACTTTCACGCCCTGGTTGATCATGGGAGCCGTCACCATGAAAATCACGAGCAACACCAGCATCACGTCGATGTAGGGCACTACGTTCATTTCGGCGACCGGCTTGCGTTTTCTGCGACGATCTCGAGCGATTAAAGCCATGGGGAATTACCTGCTCACTCTTCGCTGGTGTGCACTTTACGGTGCAGGATGGCCTGGAACTCGTCAGCGAACGTGTAGTAACGGCTGATCAAGGTCTCACTGCGCGCGGCGAAACGGTTGTAGGCAATAACGGCCGGGATGGCTGCGAACAGGCCGATGGCCGTTGCAATCAGTGCCTCGGCAATACCCGGTGCCACGGTGGCCAGCGTTGCCTGCTGGGCAGTTGCCAGACCGCGGAAGGAGTTCATGATCCCCCAGACAGTACCGAACAGACCGACGTAAGGGCTGGTGGAACCCACGGTCGCCAGATATGGCAGACCTGCTTCGAGCTTTTCTTCCTCGCGGGAAATAGCCACACGCATGGCGCGCGCCACACCTTCCATGACCGCATCGGGATCGACACCGGACTGCTGACGCAGGCGGGAGAATTCCTTGAAACCGGCACGAAAGATCTGCTCTACGCCAGAGTCCGGATCGGGATTGCTGCCCGCCTGACGGTACAGTTTGGACAGATCGATACCCGACCAGAAACGCTCTTCAAAGCTGTCCAGTGCACGACGACCTGCGCGCAGCATATTGCTGCGCTGAAAAATCACGATCCACGAAGTGACCGAAGCAGCCACCAGAATCAGCATTACCAACTGAACAACAATGCTGGCATTGCTGACCAAACTCCACATGGAGGAATGGTCGACGACGTTAGCTTCCACGCTTTATCTCCTGCTCTGAATGTATGCCCGCGCCGCCCTGGTCGGCAAAGGCCGCTCGCAGAGCTTCGGGAATGGCCCGGGGTTTAAAACTATCGGCGCGTACACACGCCACCAGGAACTGCCCTTCACAGAGCAGCGTTGCATCCGACGCCCGCCTGATCTGCTGTTGAAAGCGCAGGCTGACACGGTTCAATTCGGTTACTTCTGCACTGACAAGCAACTCGTCATCCAGCCGCGCGGGCTTGTGATAACGCGCGTCACTGGAGTGCACGACAAATAAAAGGTTTTCCTGCGCCAGTTCGGATTGGGCAAAGCCCAATTCCCGCAGCCGCTCGGTACGAGCCCGCTCCATGAATTTCAGATAATTGACGTAGTAGACGATGCCGCCAGCATCGGTGTCCTCGTAATAAACGCGACAGCGATGTGCGAACGACTGAACCCCGTTTTGCGCGCGCATACTCTAGAGCTTACTCCTCAGGTTGCCAATCGGGTCAGGCAACTGTTTTTCAACGTTTTGCCACTTATTACCGGTATCGGCGGCAGGACTGGCAATGTGACCACGCCGACCGCAAATAAATTGCAAAGCATTGCTATAAATCCGCCGGATCATCGACCACATCGTCCGCCACCGGCATCTCCCCCATCCTGGAGGGGATATTCAGCCCGAAATGCAGATACGCATGACGGGTGACCACACGTCCGCGCGGCGTGCGCATGATATAGCCTTGCTGGATCAAATAGGGCTCGAGCACGTCCTCGATTGTGTGACGCTCCTCGCTGATGGCCGCCGCCAGGCTATCGACACCGACAGGCCCGCCATCGAACTTCTCGATCATGGTCAGCAGCAGACGCCGGTCCTGATGATCGAAGCCATGCTCGTCGACGTCCAGCAGGTTCAGGGCCTTGTCGGCGGTCTGCCGGGTGATCTGCCCATTGCCGCGCACCTCGGCGAAATCCCGTACCCGACGCAACAAACGGTTGGCGATCCGTGGCGTACCACGGGCGCGCCTGGCGATCTCGAAAGCGCCTTGCGGCTCGATGACCAGCCCCAGAATACCCGCCGAGCGCGATACGATCGTCGACAGGTCGGCAATATTATAAAACTCGAGTCGCTGAACGATACCGAAACGATCACGTAACGGATTGGTCAGCATGCCCGCGCGCGTAGTCGCACCGACCAGCGTGAACGGTGGCAGATCAAGTTTGATAGAGCGCGCGGCGGGCCCTTCACCGATCATGATGTCGAGCTGGAAATCTTCCATTGCCGGATACAGCACTTCTTCGACAATCGGCGACAAACGATGGATCTCATCGATGAACAACACATCGTTGGGTTCAAGGTTGGTCAGGATTGCGGCCAGATCACCGGGCCGCTCAAGCACCGGCCCGGAGGTACTCTTGATCGAGACACCCATTTCCTGAGCGATAATATTGGCCAGCGTGGTCTTGCCCAGACCGGGCGGCCCAAAGATCAATGTGTGATCCAGCGCCTCATTGCGGCCACGGGCAGCCTGGATGAACAGTTCCATCTGCTCGCGTACGGTCGGCTGGCCGATGTAGTCCGCAAGGCTCAGTGGCCGAATCGCACGGTCCATCTGTTCATCACGATCACGGCCGCCAGCGGCGGTTATCAGACGGTCGGCGTCTATCACTTAACCCATCCCCTTCAACGCACGGCGAATCAGATCCGCACTGCTCAAATCTTTTTCCTTGATGGCGGAGACAGCCTTGCTCGCCTCCTGCGGTTTGTAACCCAGTGAAATAAGCGCGCTGACTGCATCGGATTCGGCCGATGCCACAGGCTCGGCCTGATTCGGACCATTGGAAACCAGCGTAAAGGTGCCTGGCAAGGATTCCCAGGCCTTGAACCGATCCTTGAGCTCGACCAGCAGACGCTCGGCGGTTTTCTTGCCTACACCGGGAATACGAGTCAGCGCCGATGTGTCCTGCGCCTGAACGCAACGCACCAGCTCATCAACTTCCAGGCCGGACATCAACGCCAGCGCCAGCTTGGGGCCGACCCCGTTCAGCCGGATCAATTCACGAAACAGCTCGCGCTCGCGTTTTTCATAGAAGCCATACAGCAGATGCGCGTCCTCGCGGACCACCAGATGGGTGTGCAATGTCACTGTTTCGCCGACATGCGGCAACCGATACAGCGTCGTCATCGGCACTTCCAGCTCATAGCCGACACCATTGACATCCAACACCAGATGCGGAGGCTGTTTTTCGGCGAGAGAGCCGCGTAAACGTCCAATCACGTTTCAGATCCTTTCGTGTTGCCTGTCGCTTGCGCGAAGAAGAAATTGAACACAGTCATCGTAAAGACACAGGTCCTCGTGATTCAGTCACAGACGCAAACGGCCGCCGCGGCTGCGCGCGGTACTCAACCCGTGAGGAATCAGGCTGGAGCGCGTGTGCGCATGACACAGCGCGATAGCCAGGGCGTCGGAGGCGTCAATCTGAGGCTTCTGGGTCAGTTTGAGCAAATGCATGACCATCATCATCACCTGCTCTTTATTGGCACCGCCAGTCCCTGCCACTGCCTGCTTGACCTGAGTGGCAGTGTACTCGGCAATTTCCAGCGCCTCCTCGGCACCCGCCACAATGGCCGCGCCCCTGGCCTGCCCCAGCTTCAGGGCTGAATCGGCATTGCGCGCCATGAAAACCTTTTCGATGCCCATCGTCACCGGCCCGTAGGTCTTGATGACCTCCCGCACCCCGCGATAGACGATCTGCAAACGCTCGTGCAATTCACCACTCCCGGTACGAATGCACCCGGAAGCGACGTAGACACAACCACGCCCGGTGTCACGTACCACGCCATAGCCGGTAATTCGCGAACCGGGGTCGATACCAAGAATAAGAGTCATAACGCCTGCAGCTTGAGAAGGTGACGCAAAACAATAGGTGCAGCATAAAGGCAGAAGCCGGAGGCCGATAGCTGCGTGATGCTCACAGCTTCGCTCCCCCGGCTTCTGACTCGGTGTTACCTGTCGGCGATCAGCCCAGTTGCTCCATGACGTCGTCCGGAATTTCCGCGTTTGAATAGACGTTCTGCACGTCATCCAGGTCTTCAAGCATGTCGATCAGCTTGAGGACCTTCTCGGCGGTCTCCAGATCAAGCACTGCACTGGTTGTCGGCAACATGACGATTTCTGCGTCGGAAGCCTTGAAACCTGCGGCCTCAAGAGCGTTACGCACGGCATAGAACCCGGAGAACGACGTAAACACATCGATCGAGCCATCGTCGTTGGTCACGACATCATCGGCGTCAGCTTCCATGGCAGCCTCGATCAGGGCATCCTCATCGACGCCGGCAGCAAAGGAAATCTGACCCTTGCGATCGAACAGGTAAGCCACAGAGCCGTCAGTACCGAGGTTGCCGCCACACTTGGTGAACGCATGACGAACGGCAGCGGCGGTACGATTGCGGTTGTCAGTCATGGTTTCGACCATGATTGCCACACCGCCCGGGCCGTAGCCCTCGTAACCCAGCTCCTCGACATCATCACCGTCGGATGCGCCCACGCCTCGCGCAACCGCACGATCAATGGTGTCACGGGTCATGTTTGCACCAAGCGCCTTGTCCAGCGCCAGACGCAGACGCGGGTTGGAACCAGGATCGCCGCCGCCCTGACGCGCAGCAACGGTCAGCTCACGAATCCACTTGGTGAAAATCTTGCCTTTCTTGGCATCCTGACGCTCTTTGCGGTGCTTGATGTTCGCCCACTTAGAATGACCTGCCATTTTTCGCTCCAGATTCTTTTTGAAACACCTTCACCTTTCGCCCTGAACAACGAGGCAAAAAGCTTCACTCAATAAGGGCAGATACAGGGCGTATCGACGATACGCCCTGCCCGGCATCACTCGGCCTTTGGCTGCTCGCGCAGACGGATATGCAGCTCGCGCAACGCTTTGGCATCGACAACGCCAGGCGCCTGGGTCATGACGTCGGCGGCGCTCTGGGTTTTCGGGAACGCAATCACTTCACGAATCGATTGCGCGCCGGTCATCAGCATCACCAGACGGTCCAGACCAAACGCCAGACCACCGTGCGGCGGAGCGCCGTATTTCAAGGCGTCGAGCAGGAAGCCGAACTTCTCCTGCTGCTCGTCTTCGGCGATACCCAGCAGACGGAAGACCGCCTGTTGCATTTCCTTGCGGTGGATACGAATCGAACCGCCGCCCAGCTCGGTACCGTTAAGCACCATGTCGTAGGCACGCGACAGCGCCGTCGCCGGATTGGCTTCCAGCTCTTCGGGCGTGCACTTGGGTGCCGTGAAGGGATGGTGCAATGCGGTGAAGCTGCCGTCGTCGTTTTCTTCGAACATCGGGAAGTCGACGACCCACATCGGTGCCCACTCGCACGTGTGCAGCTTGAGGTCGTTACCGATCTTGATGCGCAGCGCGCCAAGAGCTTCGCTGACGATCTTGAACTTGTCCGCGCCGAAGAAAACGATATCGCCATCGACCGCACCCACGCGATCAAGGATGACGTTCAGGTTGTCTTCCGGGATGAACTTGACGATCGGCGACTGCAAGCCTTCCGGCCCCTTCGCGCGCTCGTTGACCTTGATGTAGGCCAGGCCCTTGGCACCATAGATGCTGACGAATTTGGTGTAGTCGTCGATCTGGCTGCGCGCCATGCTGGCAGCGCCCGGCACACGCAGTGCGGCAACACGCCCTTTGGGGTCGTTGGCCGGACCGCTGAACACCTTGAACTCGACGCCGGTGAGCTGATCGGCAACATCCACCAGTTCCAGCGGGTTACGCAGGTCTGGCTTGTCGGAGCCGTAGCGGCGCATGGCTTCTTCGAAGGTCATGTGCGGGAAATCACCGAACTCCAGGTCCAGGACTTCCTTGAACAGCTGACGAACCATCTTCTCGGTCAGACCGATGATGTCCTCTTCATTGAGGAAACTGGTCTCGATGTCGATCTGAGTGAATTCCGGCTGACGGTCGGCACGCAGGTCTTCGTCGCGGAAGCACTTGGCGATCTGATAGTAGCGGTCAAAGCCAGCCACCATCAGCAATTGCTTGAACAACTGAGGCGACTGCGGCAGGGCGAAAAAGCTGCCCGGGTGTGTGCGACTTGGAACCAGATAGTCGCGAGCACCTTCCGGTGTGGCGCGGGTCAGGATCGGCGTCTCGACGTCGAGAAAGCCGTTGTCATCCAGATAGCGGCGGATGCTGGTGGTGATGCGCGAACGCAGACGCAGCTTCTCGGCCATTTCCGGACGGCGCAGGTCGATAAAGCGATAACGCAGGCGTGTTTCTTCGCCGACGTCGGAGTATTCATTCAGTGGGAATGGCGGAGTCTCGGACTCATTCAGCACTTCGAGTTCGTAACCCAGAACCTCGATGGCACCCGAAGCCATGTTCGCGTTCACGGCACCTGCCGGACGAGCACGAACCTTGCCCACGACCTTGACCACGTACTCGCTACGCACGCGGTCAGCGGCGGCGAAGCTGTCGGCACGATCAGGGTCGAACACGACTTGAGCCATGCCTTCACGGTCGCGGATATCGAGGAAGATAACGCCTCCGTGGTCACGACGACGGTGGACCCATCCGCAAAGGGTAATTTCCTGGCCTTCCAGACTCTCGTTCAGTTGGCCGCAATAATGGCTGCGCATCATGATGGTGTTTTCACTTCTCGTAATTCGAATTCGGTGGCGCTTTCGCTCCTGGCTTGCGCTCAGTGGTACACGGCACCGGCACAAGACTAAAGCCAGCCCTGGCCCACGCAGAGTCACGCCCGCTAGCAAGACGGAGGATTATATAGAGTTAATTGGCACCGTGCAGCCGAACGAACCTATCACGGCCGGATAAGTTCGTGACCGCCCCCAGCACAGTCGCGCTACGGGGGAAACGCAGGCACGCCGAAGCGGGCCTGCAGGAATGAGGATAAAGACCACTCTAGACGTGGGCATTTTCCACGCGATCGTGCTTCAACAGATGCGCAACACAGACAACGCGAATCAGACCGCTGAAATTCTTTACGCCACCATGACGTAAGTGAACCTCTCGATCAATGTAGGACAATACCGCGTTAACAGAACACTCATTGGAACTTGCAATGCCTGACAGAATGTTCCAGTACACGTTCTCCAGTCGCAGGCAAGTAGCCAGACCATTGAGCCGAACGGATTTGGAATGAGGCTGCGCCAGCGTCATGTTGAAATCCTCGACAAAGGGGTCATGGCGTATTTCCACCTCCCGCTGTAACAACTTAAGCTCTCGCTCAGCATTTCGTAACATCATAACGACCACCTTCGAATCATAAACTTTAAACATTGAAAGAAATATTCAAAAACAAATAAATGCCCCGATGTATAAAACATGATTCGAGATTTTATATCCAGCCGCTCTAATACTTTATCACTGTAGGAGATGGCTACAGGAATCAGCGGAATATCGTATAACCCTGAAGGGATAATGAAGAAGTGCTAGGGAGATAGCTGGATGATAGGCGTGATAACAGGCGACAACCAAGCCTTCATCTGCCCGAACACTCCGGCAGCGGGGGCCAAAAAGGCAAGGGGCAGGCACCGCCTGCAAGGCAACACATGAAGAACAGGCGAGTGGCGCTGAGCGTCACTCGCCCAGGTCTTTATTTCGACTCGAGCATCGAGCGCAACATCCAGGCAGTTTTCTCATGAACCTGCATACGCTGCGTCAGCAGGTCAGCTGTCGGCTCATCGCTGACCTTGTCGAGAAGAGGAAAGATACTACGCGCAGTACGGACAACGGCCTCTTGACCCTGGACCAGACTTTTGATCATATCTTCAGCACTTGGCACGCCCTCTTCTTCTTTGATGGAAGACAGGCGAGCATACGTCGAATAAGTGCCAGGAGCAGGGAAGCCCAACGCACGAATACGCTCGGCAATAGAGTCAACCGCCAGTGCCAGTTCGTTATACTGCTCTTCAAACATCAAATGCAGCGTGCGAAACATCGGCCCGCTGACATTCCAGTGAAAGTTGTGAGTCTTGAGGTAAAGCACGTAAGTATCCGACAGCAGATGCGACAGACCGTCCACGATCGATTTGCGATCCTCTTCACTGATACCAATATCGATTGCCATGTTTCATGCCCTTTTAGTGAGGATTGAAAAGCAGTAAAGACCACTACTCTATCAAGAGAACCCGAATGGCGCAGCTTTCCGTTGGGTCGATGCCACAAGCCGGCAACGATTCATGGACATACCTGGGTGCTTTGTGACGCATCACAACAGGCGCCACGGACAGAAAATCCCTGCGCACCCTCAATGCTCATTAGCAAAACCAGCCTGAACGCTCTGCTTCAACCCCTGTAGCGGCACAGGCTATCCAGGCAGGGCAAGCAGGAGAGCCGTTATTGATTGCTGATTTGAGTAGCATCAGGCTTTGCTGTTAAATACACGTCGTGTCGCCAACGAGTTGCCATTCAGCGTTGGCGCATAGGCTGGCCCTGCGCCCGTGCATCACGCCTCATCTTGTTCAGAAGCGTACCGGGCGTTACCAGCTATTTCTTGTAATCCTTCTTGCATGTGAGCTTTTTAAAATGTTGAAAATCGTCCATCTGGTAACGGGAGCAGCAGCCCTGTTGCTCTCTTTCATACCTAGCCTGCGTAGTGAAGCGGTCTCTCTCTACCTGCAAAACCCTGACGCCATCTGCCTGGCATTCCTCGGGCTGCTTAACCTGATACTCGCTCCGGTAATCCCTTACTGGAATCGAGGCCCACGTCATAATCTGCAAAATCTGGTCAGTGCCCTGCTTGTCATTGCAGTAATCGTACAAACGCTGACCTTGCTTGTTCCTCTGCCCGGCATCGCAGGCCAACCGGCAATTCTGGTTAGCCTGAGCATTGCCATCGTGGCCGTCGCCTTGCACCTGGGCGTCAGCTTTTACAGGTCTTACACTCCATCCTCCGCACCTCAAAGCCACGACATGGGAAATCGTGATACTGGCACCGTAAAGTGGTTCAACACCTCCAAGGGCTTCGGCTTTATCTCCCGGGATTCCGGCGACGATATTTTTGTGCATTTTCGTGCCATTCGCGGTGAAGGCCATCGCGTACTGGTCGAAGGCCAACGCGTCGAGTTTTCCGTGATGAACCGCGACAAAGGCCTGCAGGCCGAAGACGTTATTGCAGCCCTGCCCCGCCGCTGATTTTTTTCGGGCAACAAAAAACCGCGACCTTCCAAAGGAAGTCGCGGTTTTTTTATGGCAACAGATCAATAGTGAGGTGGCGGCGCTTCTTCCTCGAAGGTATCGAACTGACTGCCCATCTCCTCCTGACGCTTGATCATTGCTGCCATCTGCTGCTGCAGATGATCAAACTCGCGCCGCTGCTTTACCAGCACATCATTGAGTGCCTGAATTGTATCGTCCTGAAAGGCCATGCGGCTTTCCAGCTCCATGACTCGCTCTTCAAGGCTCATGACTGCTCCTCCTCAAATCGAAAATCATTCGTCAATACCGGCCTGAGCTGCCGGCAGATTGCCGAGAACTGCTCGTCGGTGTAAGCGACTGCAGCATGCTTGCCCCAGACGGGCGCAGGCCAGGCCGCATCGTCACGATTGCGCACAATTACGTGCATGTGCAACTGACTGACCACATTACCCAGGGCAGCAATGTTGATTTTATCCGCATCGAACAGCTCTTTCAGCACCTTGGCCAGAACACTGGTCTCCTGCCATAGCTGCAACTGATCTGCAGCGCTCAACTGAAACACCTCAGTGATATCAGCCCGACGCGGTACCAGAATGAACCACGGGTAATGACTGTCATTGGAGAGCAGTAACCGGCACAGCGGAAAGTCGCCAATGGGCAAGGTGTCTTGTTGAAGACGAGAATCCAGAACGAACACGATAAAAAACTCCTGACTGCCAGGTGAATGTACCTGCCCTGTCGGTAACAGGGTGCTGCGAGGTCCGCAGGATACTAGGGTTCGCACGGCGCTTCACCTGCCCGCCGCCATGCGCACCAGAATGAGTCCGGCATAACGTTGACCGCACCGATTTGACGCTCGCTAATGTCACACAACCGCCAACCATGAATTCATGCATTGAAACGCCGCCTGACAATTGCCTGCTTCAGGTACATGAAAATGAAACAACCCTGGCCTCACCATGGTGACCAACCAGAGCATTGCTCCAGGTTCAGGCGAGCCGGGTACGCACTGCACCAAAATCACACACTGCTGTTGCGACAACAACACAGCGCATTCGTTTTCTACTCAAAGGGAGCTGATTCGGGTAACGCTTTTGCGAGAAAGAACCGCCCCAAACCATGACACGTAAAATCCATCGATATTTTTACAAAATTGAAATATTCATAAAAATCATATGGATAAATCAAAAAAGCGATGCTGATTCTGATTTTTCACAAAATTTTTTCATTTTCGGAAATTTTGTGCACGCTTGTTGCTTTATGACCCATATGATCACGTCCCCCCGGCGGAAAACGAGGGTGACAGCATCAAGGGAAACAAGGCTCGCGGCCTTGGGGACGTGTTTGGCAGACCGCGTATTGATCCATTCGATCAAGCACAGATGCCACTACGGGCTAGCCTGGCGCCATGTCGTAAAGAATCTGAAAGGATAGAGCTGTACCTATAGCAACCAGCGTCAGCGTGATATAGATTCCGCCGACCAAAAATAGAAAGAGCCGCCCAGATAAAAAAACAGGTGGACGGCAAAAATCTTCTAAAAACCAAAGGAGCAATCACGATGAGAGTGATGAAGTGGAGCGCAATCGCACTGGCCGTTACGGCAGCCAGCACCCAACTGGCAACAGCGGCACCTTTCGTCAGCGATCAGGCTGATGCCAAGGGCTTTGTGGAAGGCAGCACGCTTGACCTGAAGTTGCGCAATTACTATTACAACCGCGACAAGAAAGATCGCGCTCGGGATGATCGCGACTGGACCCAGGGTATCTGGGCCAACTTCAGCACCGGCTACACTCAAGGCACCATCGGTGTCGGTGTTGAGGCATTCGGCTACGCTGGCCTGAAACTGTGGGGTCCGGATAAGTACTCAGGTTCAGGCAACCTTGCGACCCGCGCTGACGGGGCTGATCGAGACAACAAAGACACATTTGGCAAGATAGGCGGCGCTGTCAAATTCCGCATCTCCAAAACCGAGCTGAAAGTCGGTGACATGCAACCTACCAGCCCGGTATTCGCTGTAGGTGGTTCGCGTCTTCTGCCTCAAACTGCGAGCGGTCTGAGCCTGCAGAGCAGCGAGATCGCAGGCCTTGATCTGGAAGCAGGTCACTTCTACTCCGGCACAGCCCAAGATACTACGAGCCATGACGGTACGATCTGGGCTACTTATGCGAACGGCAATGGCCTGCGCGCTTCAAATGCCGACTTCCTGGGCGGCAAATATGCAGTGACCGACAGCCTCGGAGTTGCCTTCTACGCATCCAGACTTGAGGACATATGGGATCAGTACTACGGTAATGTGAATTACGTTTTGCCTCTGAGCAATGATCAGTCTCTGGCCTTTGACGTAAACCTTTACCGCACACTCGATGAAGGTAGCGCTGAAGCAGGCTCGATCAATAACACTACCTATTCCGCCTCAGCTGCCTATTCCTTTCTGGCAGCGCACACGGTTACTGTCGCATTTCAGAAGGTCGATGGTGACACCCCGTTCGACTACATCGGTATCGGCAGCAAGAACCGTGGCGGCGACTCGATTTTCCTCGCCAACTCGGTTCAGTATTCTGACTTCAACGGTCCGGGCGAGAAATCCTGGCAAGTTCGTTATGATCTGAACATGACTCCCTACGGCGTGCCTGGCCTAAGCTTCATGACGCGCTACATCAATGGTGACGACATCGACGGCACCAAGGTAGATAGTTCCAGCAAGTATGCTGGTCTTTATGGCGCCGATGGCAAACACCACGAAACCAACCTTGAAGCTAAATATGTTGTACAGAATGGCCCGGCGAAAGACCTGTCCTTCCGTATGCGTCAAGCTTGGCACCGCAGCAATGTTGATCAGCCAGATGGCGACGTCAACGAGTTCCGCCTGATTGTCGACTACCCGATCTCGATCCTGTAATCGCAGCTCAGCACTCGTTAATAGAAGAAGCCCGGCTCATGCCGGGCTTTTTCATTTGGCTCTGAAAGAACTCCCCTACCCTCTGCAAGCCTGCCCCGCCCTGTACGCGACCGGAACACCGCCGTACAATGCCAGGTCATATCCAGTCTCAGCAACCGACAACGGCCAACCATGCGCACCAGTCAATTTTTGCTCGCCACACAGAAAGAAACCCCTTCCGATGCGGTCGTGGTCAGCCATCAGCTGATGCTGCGCGCTGGCATGATCCGCAAGCTGGCATCCGGTCTTTACACCTGGCTGCCCATGGGCCTGCGCGTGCTGCGCAAGGTCGAAGCGATTGTTCGTGAAGAAATGGACGCCGCTGGCGCACTCGAAATTCTGATGCCCGGCATTCAGCCTGCAGAACTCTGGCAGGAATCCGGTCGCTGGGAACAATACGGCCCGGAGCTGATGCGCCTGGTCGACCGCCACAACCGTGAGTTCTGCCTGGGCCCGACCCACGAAGAAGTCATCACCGATCTGGCACGCAATGAGCTCAACAGCTATAAACAGCTGCCGATCAACATGTACCAGATCCAGACCAAATTCCGTGATGAGATTCGTCCACGCTTCGGCCTGATGCGCGGACGCGAATTCGTCATGAAAGACGCCTACTCGTTCCACGCTGACCACGCCTCGCTGCAGGTCACCTACGACCGCATGCACCTGGCATACAGCAACATCTTCACCCGCCTGGGCCTCAAATTCCGCCCGGTCGAAGCTGACAACGGCTCGATTGGCGGCGCAGGCTCGCACGAGTTCCATGTGCTGGCCGAATCCGGCGAAGACGATATCGTGTTCAGCGATGGCTCCGATTACGCAGCCAACATCGAAAAAGCCGAAGCAGTACCTCGTGAGAAAGCTCGTCCGGCCGCTACTGAAGAATTGCGTCTGATCGATACTCCAAACGCCAAGACCATCGCCCAACTGGTCGAAGGTTTTGATTTGCCGATCGAGAAAACCGTCAAGACGCTGGTGGTGCATGCTGCCGAAGAAGGCAAGCTGATTGCCCTGATCATCCGTGGCGATCACGAGCTCAACGAAATCAAGGCCAGCCAGCTTGAACAGGTTGCCAGCCCGTTGGTGATGGCATCCGAAGCCGAACTGCGTGATGCCATCGGTGCAGGCGCAGGCTCGCTGGGTCCGTTGAATCTGCCGCTGCCGTGCATCATCGACCGCTCGGTCGAGCTGATGAGCGACTTCAGCGTCGGCGCCAATATCGATGACAAGCACTAT
Organism: Pseudomonas savastanoi; assembly: GCF_020917325.1. Lineage (NCBI taxonomy): Bacteria > Pseudomonadati > Pseudomonadota > Gammaproteobacteria > Pseudomonadales > Pseudomonadaceae > Pseudomonas > Pseudomonas savastanoi. The sequence continues at coordinate 1,576,086 of NZ_CP076652.1, read as the reverse complement.
TTCGGCGTCAACTGGGAACGCGACCTGCCGGTTCCGACCGTCGCAGACCTGCGTAATGTTGTTGCGGGCGACCCAAGCCCGGACGGCAAGGGCACGCTGGAAATCAAGCGCGGCATCGAAGTGGGCCACATCTTCCAGCTCGGCACCAAGTACAGCGAAGCGATGAAGTGCCAGGTGCTGGGGGAAAACGGCAAGCCGGTCAATCTGGCGATGGGTTGCTACGGCATCGGCGTTTCCCGCGTGGTTGCCGCCGCCATCGAACAGAACAGCGACGAAAACGGCATTATCTGGAACGACACTTTGGCGCCTTTCCAGATCGCCTTGATCCCTCTGCGCTACGAAACAGACGCGGTTCGTGAAGCGACAGACAAACTGTACGCCGAGCTGACTGCCGCCGGCTTCGAGGTATTGCTCGATGACCGCGACAAGAAAACCAGCCCCGGCATCAAGTTCGCTGACATGGAACTGATCGGTATTCCGCATCGCATCGTAGTCAGCGACCGTGGTCTGGCCGAAGGCAATCTGGAATACAAGAGCCGTACCGAGTCGCAACCGCAAGCCATTGCAGTCGCGGATGTGCTGTCGTTCATCCAGGGCAAAGTGAACCGCTGAGTCAAAAGGCGCACCTGTTTTCTCAACAGGTGCGCCGCTCGTCACTCGCCCAATCCGCATCAGAGATCCCATGCTCAAACGAAGCACCTTAAGCCTCGGCAGCGCCGTCCTTTGCGGCTCGTTTCTCGTCGGCGGCTGTGCCAATCAGCTATCACAACGCAGTGAGCACGAGGAGCGCGTCGAACGCAAACTGCTCGAACACACACTGCAAGTCGATATCGGTGAGCCCAAAACGCTGGAGTTACCGCAACGCCGCGTGCGGATTCACGAGCACAAATCGTTCGAAGTCACCGATTTTGAAGTCACCCGCCACTATGACCGCTATACGCCTTACCAGCCCTGGCGGGAGATCTACGAGATCCCGCTCGGCGCGGTCGCTGTTGTAGCAGGCGTCGGGGCGAATGTGGTCAACGTGTTTGCACTGGGCAATTTGCCGGAAAGCATGACCCGGGACTGGATTCACTACGGTGTGGCAGGTCTGAACCCGTTCATGAACGCCCCCTCTCACGGGCGCGCCCAGCAGAATCTGGCGAGCATTGACGAAGTCCAGAAAGACAAACGGATCGAGAACTCCACGCTGCCGTGGAATGAACGCCCGGTGATGGTCAAGGCCGGTAACGAAACTCATGAAATGAGCACCGACCGCAACGGCATTCTGCGCCTGAACCTGCTGGACAGTCCTTTTGCCGAACAGGACCTGAGCCGTATCACGCGCATTTATATCAACGTCGAAGACGACCAGGACACCGCTCACGCGAACGCCAGCTTGCCGATCAGCCACTCTCTGCGCGGCAAGCTGCTGGAAGCCCACGCACTGATATACGACGATCTGGAAGATGACGAGGTCAGCCAATGGGTGCATCGCGTCAAACGCCTTTCTGACCTGGGGCTGGAAGAAGAAGCCAGCGAGCTCGAACAGAGCCTGATTGAACTGACACGCAACGATCCGCAGTTGCAGGGTGAATTTCTCAAATCACTCGCCAGAGATGCTGGCCGTCTGGTCGCCGTTCCCGCCCAGAGCCAGTAATGTGAAAGGCTGCGGCTGTAACCGCAGCCGATCATTTCATTATTGCGAGAACAACTCCAATTGTTCATGAGCTGCGCGCAGGTCGTGCAGACGCACACCTATACCCAGAAGCCGAACCGGCTTGGCACCCCGGGCAAACGCCTGCGCCAGCAACTGCTCGTAACTGCCCAGATCCCTTCCGGCTCCGGACTGCTCCAGAGTCGTCTGGGTGAAGTCGTGAAACTTCACTTTGACGAAGGGCTTGCCGGGCCGGTACTGCCCTTCCATTCTCGCCATCCGGTTACCGAGGGTTTCCAGCAGCGCGGGCAGCTTTTCCAGGCAGGCAGCCAGATCAGGCAGATCCGTGTCGTAGGTATTTTCTACGCTGACTGACTGACGCCGACTGTCGTTCTGCACCGGACGGTCATCTATTCCGTGCGCCAGACTCCAGAGACGCTCACCAAAGCTGCCGAACTCACGGACCAGCGCAAGCTTGCTGCGGCTTCGCAGGTCGGCACAGTCGACAATGCCCAGCCGCCCCAGCTTGTCTGCAGTGACTTTCCCGACGCCGTGGAGTTTGGTAACGGGCAAAGAGGCGACGAAATCCTCGACCTGATCCGGAGTAATGACGAACAAACCGTTGGGCTTTTTCCAGTCGCTGGCGATCTTGGCCAGAAATTTGTTCGGCGCGACGCCAGCCGAAACGGTGATATGCAGCTGATTCGAGACCCGGCGCCGGATGTCCTGGGCGATGCGCGTGGCGCTGCCCGAAAAGTGCCCGGCATCCGATACGTCGAGGAACGCCTCATCCAGCGACAAGGGCTCTATAAGGTCGGTGTAATCCCGGAATATCGTATGGATTTCCCGTGACGCCTCCTTATAGGCCTCCATGCGCGGCTTGACGATGGTCAAGTCCGGGCAGAGCTTGAGCGCATGCCGGGATGACATGGCTGAACGCACCCCATACGCGCGCGCCTCATAATTACAGGTCGCAATCACCCCGCGCCGCTCTGCAGAGCCGCCCACCGCCAGCGGCTTGCCAGCGAGTTCGGGCTCGTCACGCATTTCAATGGCTGCATAAAAGCAGTCACAGTCGATATGGATGATTTTGCGCTGCGTCATGACCTGATGGGATTTTGCAATCAATGGCTGAGCAGTATCTCATTCGTACCGGCAAGTAACATCCAGTGATGCGAAAGGTCGCCGTGAAAAGCAGTGAAAAGTCCCTGACGCGTGGTCGAAAAAACTGCGGAGCCCCGCCATACAGGCGTCAGAGCCGAAAAAACTCATAAGCGGCGGCGCTAACCAATTGAAGAAAAAGCACTTTTTTAAAACTAACCATTGACACCCCGCCATCTCTCTGTAGAATGCCGCCACACAGACGCGGGATGGAGCAGTCTGGTAGCTCGTCGGGCTCATAACCCGAAGGTCGTCGGTTCAAATCCGGCTCCCGCAACCAAACATCAAAAGAGGCTACTCGAAAGAGTGGCCTTTTTTGTGCCTGCGTTAAAAGTACCTTCTCATGCCCTGCCACTGACACTCCTTCATTGCAGCCTGATCAGCGCTTTCACATTGCGGCGCAAAAAAGGCAGCATCATTGGCACAGGTGCACAATCTGCTACTCATTTGCCCGCTTTCAAGATTAAGGGTTGACACTTCAGCGTTCGGCTGTAGAATGCCGCCACACAGACGCGGGATGGAGCAGTCTGGTAGCTCGTCGGGCTCATAACCCGAAGGTCGTCGGTTCAAATCCGGCTCCCGCAACCAAACATCAAGAAAGGCTACTCGAAAGAGTGGCCTTTTTTGTTTCCGGTGAAAAAACATTTCAGGCGACCGCTAACTGCCTGAGAAAAAAGACTATTTTCCAAGCCCTTTGAAACCCTATCATCACATCTGTAACGTAATGCTTTCATTGACGACAGTTTTTGCATGCGCTGCCGATAGGTGTTACTAAGCTGAATCACGACTGAACCTCGGCTGAACAGCATCGCCTGGCCGGATTCGCTATTCGCTCGTTAGACGTTGACGCGCTAACATCCTGAAATATTTTCTGCGTAGGGATTGGTAACTTGGCTGCATACCTCCATCCTGTCGCGCACGATCCAAGGAGTGATTGATGCGCGACAACATGTCCGATTCCAATGAAACCGTTGATGCAGAGCAACCCGGCAGCCCACCACGCCAGAACTGGCGGGAGCTGCTAAGCAAATACCGGCAGCCTATCGGGCTGGCGGTGATGCTGCTGTTGTTCAGCCTGGCCCTTATTGCCTGCCGCCACATGCTGGTCGAGATGGACTGGTATGCGCTGCACGACTCACTGTTCGCAGTGCCCCTGCCCGCTCTGGGCGGTGCGCTGCTCGCGGCAATCGTCGGCTATATCATCCTGATGGGCTATGAACTGTCCGCCAGTCGCTATGCCAATGTCGATCTGCCCATCAAGACGCTGCTTCTCGGCGGCTTCACCTCGTTTGCAATCGGCAATGCGGTCGGCCTGTCGATGCTGTCCGGTGGCTCGGTACGCTACAGGCTTTATTCACGCCATGGCGTAGGCGCAATCGAAATTGCCCGCATGACCGTGTTTGCCAGTCTGTCACTGGGCTGTGCGTTACCGCCGCTGGCGGCACTGGCCACGCTCAGCAACCTGTCCGGCGCGTCACTGGCGCTCAAGCTTCCAGTAGACGTACTGGCCGTCGTTGCCACGGCGGTACTGGTGGGCAGCCTGCTGCTGGCGGTCTTCGTCTACCGTCGCCGCCTGCCGGAACAGGACATCCCGCACAATATTCTGGTTCGTCTCGGTCGTCGTACCTTGCGCCTTCCAGACTTGAAGCTGACGCTGATCCAGCTGGTGATTACCGCGCTGGACGTCGCTGCTGCGGCGATGGTGTTGTACCTGCTGCTGCCGCACGCGCCGCCTCTCGGTGCGTTCATCCTTATTTATCTGCTGGCGCTCGCTGCTGGCGTACTCAGCCACGTGCCTGGCGGCGTCGGCGTGTTCGAGGCCATTCTGCTCGCAGCCTTTGCCAACGAACTGGGTGCCGCCCCGCTCGCCGCTGCGCTGCTACTTTACCGCTTGATCTACGTGATCCTGCCGCTGCTGCTGGCCTGCCTTACCCTGCTGTTTACCGAAGCCCAGCGCCTGCTGCCGACCAAGCAAGCCATGCGCGTTGCCTCGGGGCTGGCGGCACCGATTCTGGCCCTACTGGTTTTCTTGTCGGGGGTGGTGCTGCTCTTCTCTGGTGCCACCCCTGAAATCGATACCCGACTGGAAAACGTCGGCTTCATGATCCCGCATCGGCTGATCGACGCGTCGCACTTCGGGGCCAGTCTGGTGGGCGTGCTGTGCCTGCTGCTCGCTCAGGGCCTGCGCCGTCGACTGTCGGCGGCCTGGATGCTGACCTCTATCCTGCTGTTGGTGGGCGCAGTGCTGTCGATACTCAAGGGCTTCGACTGGGAAGAAGCCAGCATGCTGCTGTTGACCGCCTGCCTGCTGCTGACCTTCCGCCGTTCGTTCTACCGTCCAAGCCGCCTGCTGGAGCTGCCGTTCTCGCCGGTCTACCTGATTGCCAGCATTTGTGTGGTCGGTGCCTCGATCTGGCTGTTGCTGTTCGCCTATCAGGACGTGCCCTACAGTCATCAGTTGTGGTGGCAGTTCACACTGGATGCAGATGCCCCGCGCGGCCTGCGTTCGGCACTAGGCAGCGCAGTGCTGCTGGTGGTGGTTTCGCTGACCTGGTTGCTGCGTACTGCCAGACCAGTCATCAAACTGCCCGACGCGGCAGATCTGGACAAGGCAGCCGAGATCCTCAAAGCATCCAAACAGCCGGATGGCGGCCTGGTGCTGACCGGCGATAAGGCGATCCTGTTCCATCCGGCCGGTAATGCATTCCTGATGTACTCGCATCGCGGCCGCAGTCTGGTTGCGCTTTACGATCCGATTGGCCCGACCCAGCAGCGTGCCGAGCTGATCTGGCAGTTCCGCGACCTGTGCGACGTGCACCATGCGCGCCCGGTGTTCTACCAGGTACGTGCAGAAAACCTGCCGTTCTACATGGACATCGGCCTCACCGCCATCAAGCTGGGTGAAGAGGCGCGCGTCGACCTGCGGCGCTTCGATATCGACGCCAAGGGCAAGGAAATGAAGGACCTGCGTTACACCTGGAACCGAGGTGGCCGCGATGGTCTTTCGCTGGAAATCTACGAACCGGGCCAGGCGCCTATCGATGAGCTGAAAGTGATTTCCGACGCTTGGCTGACGGGCAAGAATGTCCGTGAAAAAGGCTTCTCCCTAGGCCGCTTCAGCACCGAGTACCTGAAGTACTTCCGCATTGCCATCGTGCACTTCCAGGGCAAGCCGGTCGCGTTCTCCAACCTGCTGGAAACCACCAGCCCGGAACTGGCCAGCCTGGACCTGATGCGCTCTCACCCGGACGCCCCCAAGCTGACCATGGAATTCATGATGGTCGGACTGATTCTGCATTATAAAGCCCAGGGCTATGCGCGATTCAGCCTGGGAATGGTGCCCTTGTCGGGTCTGCAGCCACGACGTGGCGCGCCGATCACTCAGCGCCTGGGTTCGATGATCTTTCGTCGTGGCGAACAACTGTACAACTTCCAGGGGCTGCGCCGCTTCAAGGACAAGTTCCAGCCCGATTGGGAACCTCGTTATATGGCCGTGCCTGCCGGACTTGATCCGCTCGTGGCACTGGCTGACACCGCCGCCCTGATTGCGGGCGGCCTGACTGGATTGGTGAAACGCTGATGATTCGACGCTCCTGGCGCCTTTTGCTTGCAGCTCTGGTAATTGTTCTTTTAGTCGTAGCACTGGGAATATGGATCTGGAACCGCCCCGCCCCGCCCGCATCGCTGGAACACTTGAACCTTGACGGTGGCGCGCCGCTGACCAGCGTGACACCGGCCACCAGCATCAAGACCCGCATTGCGCTGGCCGTCACCGCCGAAGAAATGCTCTCCGACAAGCAGTTGCTGGCGATCAGCAAGGACGCTTCGGCACGCATCATTCAGGTGGTACTGCCCAAGGACGACTGCGTCCTGCAACAGAAAACCTTTCAGGAAGCCCTGGCGAAGCTCGACGGCCCTGCAAAGGTTGTTGGAGGCATAGGCCCTGGTGCGACCCTGGCGTGGCGCTGGCTGGCCGAACAGACCGACGACAAGGCGCAGGCCATTTCCGTCGGGTTTGCGCTTGAGCATGTTTCGAATCCGCCGCCTGTTCTGGAGGAAGACGAGAAACCGCCGCAGATCTGCGACGTGCCGCTGCCGCAAAAAGCTCCGCACGGGCACTGGCTGGCCGCCTGGAACGACGCCCCGGATGATCCGAGCGCAGCGTTCGTGCGTGACCAGAGCAACGCCGACACCAGCATCAGCGACTACGACATTCCGCTGCCTCAGGTGCTCAACACTGAACTGCGTCACCTGCTGCTCGGCGAGAACGACAGTGGCGGCCTCGGTATCCCGACCGTCGAAGTCCCGGCCAGCCAGCCTTCCGATACCGTGACGCTGTTCATGTCCGGTGACGGCGGCTGGCGCGACCTGGACAAGGTCGTGGCAGGCGACATGGCCAAGATGGGCTATCCGGTGGTGGGCATCGACGTGTTGCGCTACTACTGGGAACACAAGACACCGGAGCAGACCGCTGTCGATCTCACCGACCTGATGAACCACTACCGTCAGAAATGGGGCACCAAGCGCTTCATCCTGGCTGGATACTCGTTCGGCGCGGACGTGATGCCCGCGATCTACAATCGCCTGGCTGCGGATGATCAGAATCGGGTCGACGCGATCATTCTGCTGGCCTTCGCCCGTACTGGCAGCTTCGAGATTCACGTCGACGGCTGGCTCGGCAATGCAGGTAAGGAAGCCACTACCGGACAGGAAATGGCCAAGCTGCCAGCCGCCAAGGTGTTCTGTGTTTATGGTGTCGAAGAGAAGAAAGACAGCGGTTGCACCGACACTACCGCAGTCGGCGAAGCCGTTCAGTTGCCTGGAGGTCACCACTTCGATGAAGACTATCCGGCACTGGCCAAACGCCTGATCGACGCCATCAACAAGCGTCAGGGCAAGGCTACCGCTCAGTAAGCGCCGCCAGATAGAAGTCTGAACGGCATAAAAAATCCCGGCACCGTGAGGTCGCCGGGATTTTTTTATCCACGCTGCCGGCCTTGCCGGCGAACGCTTACATCTCTACTTGCGTACCCAGCTCGATCACCCGGTTGAACGGCAGCTTGAAGAAGCGCAGGTTACCGTTGGCATTCTTGAGCATGAACGCGAACAGCGCCTCACGCCAGCGCGCCATGCCATCCATCTTCGACGGGATCACCGTTTCGCGGCTGAGGAAGTAAGTGGTGCGCATCGGACTGAAATCCAGCTCCGGCAGATCACACAAGGCCAGCGCAGCAGGCACATCGGGCTCATCGATGAAACCGAAGTGCAGAATCACCCGGTAAAAACCCTCGCCATAGGACTCCACTTCAACGCGCTGCGCGGCAGGCACACGCGGTGAGTCCTCATACACCACCGTCAGCAGCACCACTTGCTCGTGCAGCACCTGGTTGTGCAGCATGTTATGCAGTAGCGCATGAGGCACGGCATCCGAACGTGCGGTCAGGAACACCGCCGTGCCCTGCACGCGATGCGGCGGCTGAACGCGAATGCTGCCGATGAAGATCGGCAACGGCAGCCCGCCCTCGTCAATCCGCTCGGCCAGCAGCTGTTTACCGCGCTTCCAGGTGGTCATGAGGATGAACAACACCGCACCTGCCAGCACCGGGAAGGCACCGCCCTGGAAAATCTTCGGTACGTTGGCCGCAAAGAACAGGCCATCCACCAGCAGCAGGCAGATCAGCAACGGAACAGCCAGCAACGGCGGCCATTTCCAGAGCATCAGCATCACCGTCGACACCAGAATGGTGGTGCAGAGCATGGTCCCGGTCACTGCCACGCCGTACGCAGATGCGAGCGCGCCAGACGATTCGAAGCCGATTACCAGCAGAATGACACCCGCCATCAGCGCCCAGTTGACGGCACCGATGTAGATCTGACCTTGCGCATCACTGGAGGTGTGCTGGATGTGCATGCGCGGAATGTAGCCCAGCTGGATCGCCTGCAGCGTCATCGAGAACGCGCCGGAGATTACCGCCTGCGAGGCAATGATGGTCGCCATCGTCGACAGGCCGATCAGTGGCAGCAACGCCCAGCCCGGCGCCAGCAAGTAGAACGGGTTACGAACCGTTTCGGGATTGCCCAGCACCAGCGCACCCTGACCGAAATAGTTGAGCAGCAACGCAGGCAGCACGAGAATGAACCAGGCACGTGAAATCGGCTTGCGACCGAAGTGGCCCATGTCGGCATAAAGTGCCTCGGCACCGGTCAGGGCCAGCACCACAGCACCAAGAATGGCAACGCCAATACCCGGATGGATGATGAAGAAGTTCACACCCCAGGCCGGATTGACCGCTTTGAGCACTTCCGGCGACTGCATGATGCCGTAAACGCCCAGCGCACCCAGCACCAGAAACCAGGTCACCATCACCGGGCCGAACAGCACGCCGATGCGTGCCGTGCCGTGCCGCTGAATCAGAAACAGCCCCACCAGCACGATCAGCGCCATGGGCACGATCCAGTGATCGAGGCCATCGAAGGCCAGTTCCAGCCCTTCCATCGCCGACAATACCGAGACTGCCGGGGTAATCATGCTGTCGCCATAGAACAGCGCAGCACCGAACAACCCGAACACCACCATCATCATTTGCAGTTTGGGGTGTTTGGCCGATGCTCGACGCGCCAGCGCCATCAACGCCATGATGCCGCCCTCGCCCTGGTTGTCAGCACGCAGAACAAACGCCATGTACTTGAAAGAAACGACCCAGATCAGCGACCAGAAGATCAGTGACAACACCCCGAGTATGGCGTCATGCGTGACTTCCACGCCGTAACCGCCCTGAAACACTTCCTTGAGGGTGTACAGCGGGCTGGTGCCGATATCGCCGTAAACCACCCCCACTGCCGCGATCAGCAACCCGATAGGCCTGGCAGTGCCTGCGGCCTCCCCATGACTGTTTGTTTGACTCATCCACTACTCCCGGAAACCAGACATGAGGTTCAACACTGAGAACATCACAACGCGTAACAATTCAGATTCAGCCAGACATTGACATGCCTCGGCGCGATGGCGCGAAGCATAACGCAGCACTCGATGTAATTCTTGGTGAAACGCAAACGGCGAGAATGATCAAGCCTACGCGCCCCGCCTTTCAGGCAGTTTCCGGGGGAGATATTTCTCATTGAACGACGCAAATACCGGCCGGTCATTACTTAAGCCTGCCGCCTGAAAGGTCATCAAGAACCGCATCGACGTCCGGGTACCCTGATCCCTCTGACCGAGATGCCCTGATGACTACAAAAAATCTGACTGTTCAGCCGTTACGCTTCCAGCCCTCATTTGAAGTCGTCCCCGACGATGAGCCGCAAACCAGCAAAGAGCTGGTGGAAGCCATGCATTCCATTCTTGAAACCACGTTGCAAGACACCGGGCACGCCATTCGCAGTGTGCATGCCAAGGCACACGGGTTACTGCATGGGCAGATTCAGGTATATGACGACCTGCCCGAGCCGCTGGCCCAAGGCGCGTTTGCGAAACCTGGAAATTTCCCGCTCTTCATGCGGTTCTCAACCAACCCGGGGGATATTCTTGACGACAAGGTCTCTACGCCCAGGGGGCTGGCGATCAAACTTGTGGGCATCGAGGGCACGCGCCTGCCCGGTAGCGCAGACGCATCGACCCAGGATTTTGTCATGCAGAACGCCAAGGCCTTCACTGCCAGGGACCCCAAGGCTTTTTTGAAAACCTTGAAGTTATTGGCCAAAACAACTGACAAAGCGCCGGGCATGAAAAAGGCGCTGTCTGCCGTCCTTCGCGGTATCGAGTCCACTATCGAGTCTGCCGGCGGCGAGAGCGGCACGCTGAGAAGTCTCGGCGGGCACCCGATGACTCATATTCTCGGCGAGACGTTCTACACCGTCGTACCTTTTCTGTACGGGCCCTACTACGCCAAGCTGAGCGTAGTCCCCATTTCCGCAGAGTTGATGGCGCTGACCGACAAGGCTGTGGACCTGAAAGACAAGCCGGATGGCCTGCGTGAGGCAGTCAAAGCGTTTTTCCTCGAAAACGATGCCAGCTGGGAGGTTCGTATCCAGCTGGCCACGGACCTGGAGAAGATGCCGGTAGAGGATGCGTCGGCGATCTGGCCGGAAGACCTCAGCCCCTACGTTGCAGTCGCTCGAATCGATGTTCCCCGCCAATCCTCGTGGTCCGAGCAAAGCATTCAGGAAATCGACGAAGGCATGTCATTCAGCCCTTGGCATGGTCTTGCAGCGCACCGTCCGCTGGGCGGAGTGATGCGAGTGCGCAAACCTGCCTACGAACACTCGGCGGGCTTTCGCAGTCAGCACAATGGGTGCCCGATGCACGAGCCGCGCGGCTGACAGGTCAATCGGCCCGGGGCTAGACCCCTTATAGCGATGGCTCCCGTTTCATCAGTGCGAATCTGCTGAAACGGGACAACCTCCAGGCAAATACGACTCCAACTCGCGGCCGAGAGCGTAGCCTAATACGTCCTGCACATCCTGAAGGTCTCAACCAATGCGCCTCCCTCCCGGACCTGCCAATTGCGCAGACAAAGCATGCAGGCTCGCTCAACAGCCAAGCGCTCTTTGAGCATAAATCCTCCCCTCGCCTGACATACGTCGCAATTCTCATCCAAACGCTGGTCATCGCGCCCGCTCACCGCTAGAATTGCGCACTTTTTGATCAGAGGCGCAGCAAGCGCCCAGTCAGCACCTGCGCTTCGCGTTCGGGTGCCCTTCACGCCGAGGTTTGCCATGTCCACCGTCACCACGCCGTCCGCCCCAAAGGTCGGATTCGTTTCACTGGGTTGCCCGAAGGCACTCGTTGATTCCGAACGCATCCTGACCCAGCTGCGCATGGAAGGTTACGAAGTCGTTGCGACCTACGAGGACGCCGACGTGGTGGTGGTCAACACCTGTGGCTTCATCGATACGGCCAAGGCCGAGTCGCTGGAAGTGATCGGCGAAGCGATCAAGGAAAACGGCAAGGTCATCGTGACCGGCTGCATGGGCGTTGACGCAAACGTCATTCGCGATGTGCATCCAAGCGTATTGTCGGTGACCGGCCCGCAGCAGTACGAACAAGTGGTCAACGCAGTGCACGATGTCGTGCCGCCCCGTAAGGACCACAATCCGCTGATCGACCTGGTGCCGCCACAAGGCGTCAAGCTGACCCCGCGCCACTACGCGTATCTGAAGATTTCCGAAGGCTGCAACCATAGCTGCAGTTTCTGCATCATCCCGTCTATGCGCGGCAAGCTGGTCAGCCGTCCGGTTGGCGATGTACTCGATGAGGCCAAGCGTCTGGTCAAATCCGGTGTGAAGGAGCTGCTGGTCATCTCCCAGGACACCAGCGCCTATGGCGTGGACGTCAAATACCGCACCGGGTTCTGGGACGGCCAGCCGGTCAAGACCCGCATGACCGAGCTGTGTCAGGCGCTGGGTTCGATGGGCGTCTGGGTTCGCTTGCATTACGTTTACCCGTACCCGCACGTCGACGAACTGATTCCGCTGATGGCAGCCGGCAAGATCCTGCCGTACCTGGACATCCCGTTCCAACACGCCAGCCCGAAGATCCTCAAGCTGATGAAGCGGCCAGCCTTTGAAGACAAGACACTGGCACGCATCAAGAACTGGCGCGAGCAGTGTCCTGATCTGATTATCCGCTCGACCTTCATCGTCGGCTTTCCCGGTGAAACCGAAGAAGACTTCCAGTACTTGCTGGACTGGCTGACCGAAGCCCAACTGGATCGCGTCGGCTGCTTCCAGTATTCGCCGGTTGAAGGTGCTCCTGCCAATCTGCTGGATGCGGCCATCGTGCCAGATGACGTCAAGCAGGACCGCTGGGATCGCTTCATGGCTCATCAACAGGCAATCAGCGCTGCGCGCCTGCAAATGAAGATCGGCAAGGAAATCGAAGTACTGATCGACGAAGTCGATGATCGTGGCGCCGTAGGCCGCTGCTTCTTCGATGCTCCGGAAATCGACGGCAACGTGTTCATCGGTCTGGAAGAGGGCAGCACCGTTCAGCCCGGCGACAAGATCATGTGCCGCGTGACCGATGCTGACGAATACGACCTGTGGGCCGAGATGCTGTAAGCACAGCCCCTTGCAGCAATCGAAAGCCCTGCCCTTGAACCGGCAGGGCTTTTTCGTCTCTGGCCGTTGTCTATGCAAGACTGGCCGAAAGGAGAACGCGAGATGCGGTTATATACCCCGGACACCAACGATTACCCGGAGATGAGCGAGGTGTGGGAGCGCTCGGTTCGCGCCACCCATGACTTTCTACCGGACTCCTACATCATCAGGCTCAAGGGGTTGCTGACACAGTATCTGGACAGCGTGACGCTGTTCTGCACCCGGGACGAGCAGCTCAAGATCACGGGCTTCGCGGGCGTGAACAAAAACCGACTGGATATTCTGTTCATCGACCCGAACCATCGCGGTAAAAAGCTGGGCACGCAGCTGCTGACCCACGCAATCGAGCACTTCGACATCCGTGAACTGGACGTCAACGAGCAGAACACTCAGGCACTGGGGTTTTACCTCAGGCATGGTTTCGAAGTTTTCAGCCGTTCTGAAGTCGACGGTTTGGGTCAGCCCTATCCGATGCTCAGAATGCGCCTGCCCCGTCGTAACTGACATCGATTACAGCGCAAATGCAATGTTGCCGCGATTAACCAGCGTGAGGCGGTTACAATGGCGCCTTTCTCATCAGTAAACGGCTTTTCTTCATGACAGACCCCATTCGCCTTTCCAAACGCCTTATCGAGCTGGTCGGTTGCTCCCGCCGGGAGGCCGAACTGTTTATCGAGGGTGGCTGGGTTACTGTGGACGGCGTGGTCATCGAAGAGCCGCACTTCAAGGTCAGCACCCAGAAAGTCGAGCTCAGCCCGGATGCCAAGGCAGACTCCCCTGAACCGGTCACGATCATTCTGCACAAACCCGCCTCGGCAAGCGCCGAAGAGGCTTTGCAGATGATCACGCCGGGCACGCTCTCGGTCGAGCACAGCTACAGCAAGCGTCCGCTCAAGGGCCACTTCATGCGCCTTGAGGCGATTTCAAGCCTGCAGGCCAATGCCAGCGGCTTGATGGTGTTCAGCCAGGACTGGAAAATCCTGCGCAAGCTCACCGATGACCGCAGCAAGATCGAGCAGGAATACGTGGTGGAAATCTCGGGCGAAATGGTTGCTCATGGCCTGAACCGGCTGAATCACGGCCTGACCTACAAAGGCAAGGAACTGCCCGCCGTAAAGGCCAGCTGGCAGAACGAGAACCGCCTGCGCTTTGCAATGAAAAACCCGCAGCCTGGCATCATTGCCCTGCTGTGTGAAGCCGTTGGCCTGAAGATCGTCGCCATTCGTCGCATCCGTATCGGCGGCGTGTCCATGGGCAAACTGCCCGAAGGCCAGTGGCGCTACATGACGACCAAGGAAAAGTTTTAACTCCCTCGGCACCCGACCTTATTACCGCGCGCATGACCATCGTCACGCGCCGCCATGCGACTTATCAGGAAACACGCCTCATGATGAACAACGACGTACTGCGCAGCGTGCGCTACATGCTCGATATCAGCGACAGCAAGGTTGTCGAAATCATCGGTCTGACCGGTTTTGAAGTGTCCAAAAGCGATGTCATCGCTTTCATGAAGAAAGAGGAAGAAGAGGGCTATCTGGATTGCAGCGATGAAATCATGGCGCATTTTCTCGATGGCCTGGTCTACTTCAAGCGTGGTAAGGACGAAAGCCGTCCGCCGCAGCCGATTGATCTGCCGATTACCAACAACATTGTTCTTAAGAAACTGCGCGTGGCCTTCGAACTGAAAGAAGACGATATGCATGCCATCCTGAAATCCGCGGAATTTCCGGTTTCCAAGCCAGAGCTGAGCGCACTGTTCCGCAAGGTCGGACACACCAACTACCGCGCCTGTGGCGATCAACTGCTACGCAATTTCCTCAAGGGTCTGACCCTGCGCGTGCGTGGCTGAACCGGTCGGCACCATGAGTTACAACGTCTCCCCTGTCGGCTTCGTACGCTCCTGTTTCAAGGAGAAATTCGCCATCCCCCGCCAGCCACAGCTGGCCCCGGCAGCACGTGGAGTGCTGGAGCTGGTAGCGCCTTTCGATCAGGGTGAGGCTGTTCAAGGGCTGGAACAGGTCAGTCATGTCTGGTTGCTGTTTCTGTTCCATATGGCGCTGGAAGACAAGCCGCGCCTGAAGGTACGCCCTCCGCGTCTGGGCGGCAACCAGTCGATGGGGGTATTTGCCACCCGCGCAACGCATCGCCCCAATGGCATCGGCCAGTCGGTGGTCAGGCTGGACAAAGTCGAAGCCGGTCGCCTGTGGCTGTCCGGCATCGACCTGCTGGATGGCACACCAGTGCTGGACATCAAGCCATACGTGCCCTACGCCGATGCCATCGCCGGGGCGACCAACCAGATCGCCAGTGCTGCGCCTGCCCTGATACCGGTGCAGTGGCAGGACGCCGCCCTGCTGCAGGCTCGTGAACACGCACTACGCCTGAGTGAGCCACTGGTCGAACTGATCGAGCAGTGCCTGGCGCAGGACCCGCGCCCGGCCTACCAGCTACCGACGCCGGAACGCCGCTACGGCGCTCAGTTCTGGGATCTGGACGTACGCTGGCACTACCCGCAGGCCGGGGTGATTTGCGTGCTTGAAGTCCTGCTGGCCTGAAGGGATGCCAACGACAAATCCCGGGCAATAAAAACCCGCCTGATCCCTTCAGGGACGAGGCGGGTTTTGTAAGGCCGACTTACTTCTCGACGAATGCACGCTCGATCAGATAGTCACCAGGCTCACGCATGCGTGGCGAAACGGTCAGACCAAAGCTGTTGAGCACTTCGCTGGTCTCGTCGAGCATGCTCGGGCTACCGCACAACATGGCGCGGTCGTCCTGCGGGTTGATCGGTGGCAGGCCGATGTCGCTGAACAGCTTGCCGCTGCGCATCAGATCGGTCAGGCGACCTTCGTTCTCGAACGGCTCGCGGGTGACAGTCGGGTAGTAGATCAGCTTGTCACGCAGCGCTTCACCGAAGAACTCGTTCTGTGGCAGATGCTCGGTGATGAATTCGCGATAGGCGACTTCGTTCACGTAACGCACGCCGTGGCACAAGATGACTTTCTCGAAACGCTCGTAGGTTTCGGGGTCCTGAATCACGCTCATGAACGGCGCCAGGCCAGTACCCGTGCTCAACAGGTAAAGATGTTTGCCCGGCTTGAGGTCGTCCAGCACCAGCGTACCCGTAGGCTTCTTGCTGATGATGATTTCATCGCCTTCCTTGAGGTGCTGCAACTGCGAGGTCAACGGACCGTCCGGCACCTTGATGCTGAAGAATTCCAGATGCTCTTCCCAGTTCGGGCTGGCAATCGAGTAGGCGCGCATGAGCGGACGACCGTTTGGCTGCTGCAGACCGATCATGACGAACTGACCGTTCTCGAAACGCAAACCAGGGTCGCGGGTGCACTTGAAACTGAAGAGGGTGTCGTTCCAATGGTGGACGCTGAGGACACGCTCGTGGTTCATGTTGCTCATGTACGTGAAGACTCCTGAAAAAATAGTGCGCGCAGAAGCACTGCGCTATTGCGCGACATTCTAGTGGCAGACACAATATCTGTTAAATGAATTATCAAGATATAGGTTATCGGTTATATAGATATGCGATTTACTCTTCGTCAGCTCCAAGTGTTCGTTGCCGTCGCCCGGCAGGAAAGCGTCTCCAAAGCAGCCGTGCTGCTTTCGCTTTCGCAGTCGGCTGCCAGCACCTCCATCACCGAGCTGGAGCGCCAATCGAGCTGCCAGCTGTTCGACCGCGCCGGCAAGCGGCTAAGCCTTAACGCCACGGGCAGGCAATTACTGCCGCAGGCCGTCGCTCTGCTGGATCAGGCAAAGGAAATCGAAGACCTGTTGAATGGTAAATCAGGCTTTGGCTCGCTGGCAGTCGGGGCCACACTGACGATTGGCAATTATCTGGCGACCCTGCTGATCGGCGGCTACATGCAGCGTCACCCGGAAAGCCAGGTCAAGCTGCACGTCCAGAACACCGCGCATATCGTGCAACAGGTCGCCCACTACGAGATTGATCTGGGCTTGATCGAAGGCGATTGCAGCCATCCGGACATCGAAGTGCAGTCCTGGGTCGAAGACGAACTTGTGGTGTTCTGTGCTCCACAGCATCCACTGGCCAAACGCGCCCATGTAACGCTGGAAGAACTCACCCATGAAGCCTGGATCCTGCGAGAACAAGGTTCAGGCACGCGTTTGACGTTCGATCAGGCCATGCGTCACCACCGCAACGGGCTGAATGTCCGACTGGAGCTGGAACACACCGAAGCCATCAAGCGGGCAGTTGAATCCGGATTGGGCATTGGCTGCATTTCCAGACTGGCGCTACGCGATTCGTTTCGTCGCGGCAATCTGGTGGAACTGGCCACCCCGGAGCTGGATCTGGCGCGTCAGTTCTATTTCATCTGGCACAAACAGAAATATCAGACGTCAGCCATGCGCGAATTCCTCGAACTGTGCCGCGCGTTCACCGCCGGGGTGAAGCGCAGCGACGAGATCGTGCTGCCAAGCCTGTATTGAACAAGCCTAACCCAGCAGCACGATGCCCCACACCAGAGCGATCATGCTCAGGGCGATGAACTGGGCAGCGCTGCCCATGTCCTTGGCGTTCTTGGACAACGGGTGCAGGTCCAGAGAGATCCGGTCGATGGCAGCCTCTACAGCAGAGTTGAGCAGCTCTACAATCAGGGCCAGCAGGCAGACGGCAATCAGCAAGGCATGCTCGGCCTTGCTGACGTGCAGGAAAAACGACAGCGGGACCAACACCACGTTAAGCAGTACCAGCTGGCGGAAAGCGGCTTCGCCTTTGAAAGCGGCTGACAGGCCGTCCAGAGAATAGCCTGCGGCATTGAGGATACGTTTTAGACCGGTTTGGCCTTTGAAGGGCGACATAGAGAGGCTGCTGTGTAAAAAAGATGAGGAAAGCTAAGGCACTAAAGGTCAAAAAAGCGTGAATGCTCGCAACCTGAACGCCGTTAACTGGACGAGATGGACTCAAGCTGTTGTAACAACAACGCTGCCTGGGTTCGCGTGCGTACGCCGAGCTTGCGAAAAATCGCCGTGACGTGCGCTTTGATAGTGGCTTCGGAGACGCTGAGTTCGGAGGCAATCTGCTTGTTCAGCAGCCCCTCACAGACCATAGTCAATACTCGAAACTGCTGCGGCGTGAGACTGGCGAGACCGGCGCTTGCAGCCTTCGCTTCATCCGAAACACTGATCACTTCATTGACCTGTGGCGGCCACCAGACGTCGCCATCGAGCACGGTGCGCACCGCCTGCTGAATGACTTCAAGGGAGCTGGATTTGGGAATGAACCCGCTGGCACCAAACTCTCTGGAACGCACCACAATCGACGCTTCTTCCTGAGCCGAAACCATCACCACCGGTATCTGCGGATATTGGCCGCGCAACAGGACCAGCCCGGAGAAGCCATAAGCCCCCGGCATGTTCAGGTCCAGCAGAACCAGATCCCAATCAGCCTTCTCTCCCAGACGGGATTCAAGCTGGGCAATGCTTTCTGCCTCGACGAGCCGCGCTTCAGGCCCCAGGCCAATGCTCAGCGCCTGATGCAGCGCACTGCGAAACAGGGGATGATCATCAGCGATCAGGATGTCGTAGGTCATGTAGTGATCCTGTTTTTATAGTGAGGGCCGACAGAATCGGCCACCCAGCAAGACTGGCGAACGCGCATAACGACAACCCGAAAAGAGCGTCGGTGCCACGCCAGACAAGATGAATCGGCTTCCAGGCGGCGCCAAGCATGCCCAGCAAGACCATGACGGTCAAGCGCGAAGCGTCTTTGCCCGGGCACATGGATGGCAATTAGCCTATACAGGGCAGATCCGCAACACAGCGTAATAGAAAGCCTTCAAATGAAAGCCTTCAAATGAGTGTGGGCCGCGTCGTCGGGGTCAATCGGCTTGAGGTACTTGGCGCCCAGATAATGAGCGCTGAACACGTCCAGATAAGCATCCAGTACGCCACTGGCGCAGGTGTCCCCGGCCAGTTCCAGACAAAGCGCGGCGACTTCGGCAGTACAGAAGTGATCGTCGCGCCTTGAGCGGCGCAAACGGTAACGCGAGATCTGCTCGGGCTCCAGCGTCAACACCGGAAACCTTTCCAGATATGGGCTTTTGCGGAACATCTTGCGCGCTTCGGTCCAGGTAGCATCCAGCAGAATGAACAGCGGACGCTTGCCATCCATGCGCGACACCTTATTTACCACACGCTCCTCGGCAACGAATTCACCAGGAAAGACGATGTAGGGCTGCCACTGCGGATCGTCCAGCAAGGCGAGCAATTGCTCGTCGACATCTATTCGCGACCAGCCGAAGGCATGGGTGTCCTTGATGACATCGGCGATCAGCCAGCCGGTGTTGGTCGGCTTCAAAGGCTCGGTGTCGTACATCAGCAGGCACATGCCTGACTCGGCATTCACGGCAGGTCGCCACGCGCACAGGCAATAACTGGAGATAACCCGGCAATCCGGACAGCGCGGCGCGCGCGAGCCGCGAGCAATAAAGGGCTTGGTACTGCGGGCCAGACGCTCGTCGCGCAGACGGGAAACGGCATGACTCATTACAGGACACGCCTGCGGGGGAAATACATCGACACCACAAAAACTCGGCAGGATTAAAGTACGCGCAGTTTATCAGAGCACCGGCACTTCAACCCGCTTTCGGTCCTCAGGCTGTTCCCGCGTCATAGAGACCGCGTTGAAACGGGTACAGCCCCTAGGCCCGATGAAGACTCCTGCTCTATACTGCTGCGCCATTGCAACCCGCGTTATCGGCGGGCTGCCCGGAACGCACTTTGAAGTCGCTGGTCCAACGGCCAGCCACTTAATCAGGAGAGTTTAATGCTGCGCCTTATCGTACCCACCCTTACGCTTTTGCTCGTTGCTCCGCTATGCGCCCAGGCGGCGTCGAAACAGGAGTTCGAACTCAGCAAGATGCTGGAAAAAGTCGCTAAGGAAAGCAGTGTCGGCACGCCAAGGGCGATCAACGAAGACATCCTCGATCAGGGCTATACCGTCAGTGGCAACGAACTGATCAACCACTTGAGCGTACGCGAAGGCCAGGCCCAGCAAATGCGCGCCAACCCGGACGTGATGCGCAACCAGTTGGGCAACAGCGTTTGCCACAACAACGGTTTCCGCCAGTTGATGACCAAGGGAGCCGTCCTCAAATATCAGTTCACCGAGTACAAGACCAACCGCCCGGTTGCGACCCAGACCTTTCAGGCGTCGGATTGCACTGTAAAGCCGAAAAAGTAAGTACCCTCGGCACTTGGCACCCTCCCCGCGCGCCTGCCAATCAGGCGCGTCAGTTCAGCAACGCTCAAGACATCGTGCAACGAATCCGCCCTGGCAATGATCAGGGAATGGGTAGCCTTTCTCTGCAAACCGGGACATCATCGATTCAACACGCCCCACCGGGCCATTGATTCTGCAGGAGGATAAATCCCGAATGCCGTATGTACCTGACGATCTTCTATCCCGACACTTTCAAAGCAACGGGCTCGACCTGACCAGCAAAATTGAAGAGCACATCAACGAGGTCGCTCCCGGCACCAGAAACCTGCCGCTGTACCGCGACATGATGCTCACGGTGCTACGCATGGCCCAGGACGACCGCAATCGCTGGGACGTCAAGATAACGCTGCAAACCCTGCGCGAACTGGACAAAGCCTTTCGGGTGCTCGAACGCTTCAAGGGCCGCCGCAAAGTCACCGTATTCGGTTCTGCTCGCACCCCTCAGGAGCACCCCCTTTACGCACAGGCCAGAGAGCTGGGCGAAAAGCTTGCCCGCTCGGACATGATGGTCATCACCGGCGCAGGTGGTGGCATCATGGCCGCAGCCCACGCAGGTGCAGGTCTGAAACACAGCCTGGGGTTCAACATTACCCTGCCCTTTGAGCAGCACGCCAACCCCACGGTGGAGGGCACGGAAAACCTGCTGCCCTTCCACTTCTTCTTCACCCGCAAGTTGTTCTTCGTCAAGGAAGCCGACGCGCTGGTGCTGTGCCCGGGCGGCTTTGGAACTCTGGATGAAGCCCTGGAAGTGCTGACGTTGATACAAACCGGCAAAAGCCCGTTAGTACCTGTCGTATTGCTGGACACACCTGGCGGGAGTTTCTGGCAAGGTGCACTGGACTTCATCAAAAACCAGTTGCAGGACAATCACTACATTCTGCCAGCCGACATGAAACTGATGAGGCTGGTCTACAGCGCCGATGAAGCGGTGGAAGAGATCAACCGGTTTTATGCCAACTTCCACTCCAGCCGCTGGCTGAAGAACAAGTTCGTGATCCGTATGCGCCACGCGCTCAGCGCGAAGGCTCTGGAGCACATGCAGGAAGCTTTCGCCGATCTGTGTATCAATGAAAACTTCCATCAGCACAGCTATCAGGGCGAGGAGCACGATGAAGTTCAATTCAGCCACCTGACACGACTTGCGTTTACCTTCACAGGACGCAATCAGGGCAGGCTTCGTGAATTGGTGGACTACATCAATCAACAGGAAAACTGGGAGGATGCCTCAGCGACAAGAGATGGCGCGCACGATCAGGCGCCACAGAAAACGCTCTGAGACCTCAGTCATCGCCGCCACGGCCGCTTAACAAGCGGCCGATCATATCCAGCGGATAGCCGCGATAACTCAGAAACCGTCCCTGCCTGGCCCGCTCACGAGCATCAACAGGCAAAGCACCGGCAAACTTGCGTTGCCAGAGCTCGTGAAGCTTCTCCTGCCAATCCACACCACATTCCCTGAGCGCCTGTTCAATGTCGGCCCGCTGCAAACCACGCTGATTCAGTTCTTCCCGAATACGAACAGGGCCATAGCCCGAGCGTGCCCGGTAAGAAACGAAGCTTTCAAGGTAACGGGATTCGGAGAGCAGGCCTTCCTCGACCAGACGGTCAAGGGCAGCGTCGATGAGCTCGGGGGGAGCGCCGCGCTGACGCAGTTTACGCGTCAGCTCGACCCGACCGTGCTCGCGACGTGCGAGCAGGTCCATTGCAGTACGCCTTACGGCGACAGGTGTATCAAGTACGACAGGCATGACTATCAGATATCAGCGTCTGCTTCGGCCATATCATCAGCAACGGCAGCTTCGCGGGAACCGACAGCTTTGGTGTCGACGCCAGGGGTGAGCAACTTGTCGCGAATCTGCTTCTCGAGCGCTTTGCAGATTTCCGGATTGTCTGCCAGGAATTTGGCCGAGTTGGCTTTACCCTGACCGATCTTGCTGCCCTGGTAGCTGTACCAGGCACCGGACTTCTCGACAAAACCATGCAGCACGGCCAGATCAACGATTTCGCCGTTCAGGTAGATACCCTTGCCGTAAAGAATCTGGAACTCGGCCTGACGGAATGGCGGAGCCACCTTGTTCTTAACGACCTTGACGCGGGTTTCGCTGCCGACAACCTCGTCGCCTTCTTTCACTGCGCCTGTACGACGGATATCCAGACGTACCGAAGCGTAGAACTTCAGGGCGTTACCACCGGTAGTGGTTTCCGGGCTGCCGAACATCACGCCGATCTTCATGCGGATCTGGTTGATGAAGATCACCAGGCAATTGGCGTTCTTGATGTTACCGGTGATCTTGCGCAGCGCCTGAGACATCAGACGCGCCTGCAGACCCACGTGCATGTCGCCCATTTCGCCTTCGATCTCTGCCTTTGGTACCAGCGCAGCAACGGAGTCGACAACGATGACGTCGATGGCGTTGGAACGTACCAGCATGTCGGTGATTTCAAGCGCCTGCTCACCGGTGTCCGGCTGCGAAACCAGCAGGTCGTCGACATTGACGCCTAGTTTGCCGGCGTATTCCGGATCAAGCGCGTGCTCGGCGTCGACAAATGCACAGGTAGCACCCATTTTCTGGGCCTGCGCGATGACCGACAACGTCAGCGTGGTTTTACCGGAAGACTCTGGACCGTAGATTTCCACGATCCGGCCTTTCGGCAGACCGCCGATGCCGAGTGCGATATCCAGACCCAGCGAGCCGGTGGAGATGGCAGGAATAGCCTGGCGATCATGGTCGCCCATGCGCATCACGGCACCTTTACCGAACTGACGCTCGATCTGACCCAAGGCCGCAGCCAAGGCTTTCTTCTTGTTGTCGTCCATTGAAGTCCTCACGTAATCAAATTCAATTAGGGCCTTGATGGCCACAACACCTGTATAAGTAGACAGTATTATTCCACAGCGATGAGCGCGCGCCTACCCCTGTTTTGGCATTTCTCCGCGCGCAAGCTGTATCAGCCCCTGTAGAGCGGCTTCGACCGTCTGTCGACGGACCTGATCCCGGTCGCCATCGAACTGGCGACGCTGTGCGACAAGCGCGTCATCCTTGCCCCAACACAGCCATACAGTACCGACCGGTTTATCCGGCGAACCACCGCCAGGCCCTGCAACACCACTGACCGCGACAGCGAATCGCGCGCCGCTTTCACGCTGCGCACCTCGCACCATGGCTTCGACAACAGGCTGACTGACCGCCCCGACATCTGCGAACAACGCCTCCGGTACGCCCAATTGTCGGGTCTTCTGGGCATTCGAGTAAGTCACATAGCCAGCCTCGAACCATGCCGAGCTACCGGCGATGCGCGTGATCGCTTCGGCGATTCCGCCTCCTGTGCAGGATTCGGCGGTGGTCACTTGAGCGTTCATTGCGCCGAGAAGCCTTCCAAGCGTATTGGCCAGCCCGGTTATCTCGTCCACGGTGTCCTCATTCATGCTGGAAGCCTGTAAAAGTGATTGCTGAGACAAGGCAGCCGCCTTGAAGCGGGTCTGCCATTGCCGGCTTATCGCGCATCTTTCCTGCGTTCGGGCTTTTTGACCGTTTCAACCGTGGTTTCTCTCGGCCTTTTTCTGGCTTCTTCCAACGGGATGAAGCGACCGTTGACGGAATCCCTTGCTCGTTTATTTTTCATATAAAAGTCCTTTTTTATAGCGTGCCGTCCGGTTATCGAGTGGCAGCGATGAAAGTCTATACGTCAAATCGAGGTTCATGGCTGTCAGGAAACGCCTGGTCACCAATAAGCGGAAGGTACGCTGTAACTGCACCGCCTGATTGAGCGTGATAACCTTGCGACCATCGCACATACCCGGCAGACGCCCCTCGATTCAAGGAGGGACCACCCGTCATGCCTCAAGGTTGCCTCACTCCTCTCAAGAACTTGCCTAAGCCACTGATGAACAAAGCAATTTCCGACCTCTCTTCACATACCCCCATGATGCAGCAGTACTGGAAACTCAAAAACCAGCACCTGGATCAACTGATGTTTTATCGCATGGGCGATTTCTACGAGATCTTCTACGAAGATGCGAAGAAAGCCGCCAAGTTGCTGGACATCACCCTGACCGCGCGCGGTCAGTCGGCAGGCCAGAGCATCCCCATGTGCGGGATTCCGTACCACGCCGCCGAAGGCTATCTGGCCAAACTGGTGAAGCTGGGCGAATCGGTGGTGATCTGCGAGCAGATCGGCGACCCCGCGACCAGCAAGGGCCCGGTGGATCGTCAGGTAGTCCGCATCATTACGCCTGGGACCATCAGCGACGAGGCCTTGCTCGATGAGCGCAGGGATAACCTGATTGCCGCCGTACTGGGTGACGAACGCCTGTTCGGCCTTGCCGTGCTGGACATCACCAGCGGCAACTTCAGTGTGCTGGAGATCAAGGGCTGGGAGAACCTGCTGGCCGAGCTTGAACGCATCAACCCGGTCGAGCTGTTGATTCCGGACGACTGGCCGCAAGGTCTGCCTGCCGAAAAACGCCGTGGTGCCCGACGTCGTGCACCGTGGGATTTCGAGCGCGACTCAGCCCACAAAAGTCTGTGTCAGCAGTTTTCAACCCAGGACCTGAAGGGTTTTGGCTGCGAAAACCTGACACTCGCCATCGGCGCTGCTGGCTGCCTGCTCAGCTACGCCAAGGAAACCCAGCGCACCGCCCTGCCCCACTTGCGCAGCCTGCGCCACGAACGCCTCGACGACACGGTAATCCTCGATGCCGCCAGTCGGCGCAACCTGGAGCTGGACACCAACCTGTCCGGTGGCCGCGACAATACGCTGCAATCGGTCATGGACCGTTGCCAGACGGCAATGGGAACGCGGCTGCTGACCCGCTGGCTGAACCGGCCGTTGCGCGACCTGACAATTCTTCAGGCACGCCAGACGTCCATTACCTGTTTTCTGGAGCGCTACCGCTTCGAGAACCTGCAACCGCAGCTCAAGGAAATCGGCGATATCGAGCGGATTCTGGCGCGTATCGGCCTGCGTAATGCGCGACCACGAGACCTTGCGCGTCTGCGCGACGCCCTGAGCGCCCTGCCCGAACTGCAGCAGGCGATGAACGACCTGGAGGCGCCGCATCTGCAGCAACTTGCGCAGACTGCCAGCACCTATCCGGAACTCGCCGATCTGCTGCAGCGCGCAATCATCGACAATCCGCCTGCTGTGATCCGCGACGGCGGTGTTCTGAAAACCGGCTACGACGCTGAGCTGGATGATCTGCAATCGCTGAGTGAAAACGCCGGTCAGTTCCTGATCGATCTGGAGGCCCGCGAAAAGGCCCGTACCGGTCTTGCCAACCTGAAAGTCGGTTACAACCGCGTGCACGGCTACTTCATCGAGCTGCCGAGCAAACAGGCCGAGCAGGCCCCGGCTGATTACATACGCCGCCAGACCCTCAAGGGCGCCGAGCGCTTTATCACGCCCGAGCTCAAGGAATTCGAAGACAAGGCGTTGTCGGCGAAAAGTCGTGCACTGGCTCGGGAAAAGATGCTCTACGAAGCGCTGCTTGAAGACCTGATCGGCCATCTAGCGCCGCTGCAGGACACGGCAGCTGCATTGGCCGAACTGGACGTACTCAGCAACCTCGCAGAACGCGCGCTGAATCTGGACCTCAACTGCCCAAGATTCGTTGCCGAACCCTGCATGCGCATCGAGCAGGGCCGTCACCCGGTCGTAGAACAGGTACTAAGCACTCCGTTTGTCGCCAACGACCTGGCGCTGGACGACAGCACCCGCATGCTGGTCATCACAGGCCCGAACATGGGCGGTAAATCGACCTATATGCGTCAGACGGCGCTGATCGTACTGCTGGCGCATATCGGCAGTTTCGTGCCCGCTGCCAGCTGCGAACTGTCGTTGGTCGACCGGATCTTCACCCGTATCGGCTCCAGCGACGACCTGGCCGGCGGGCGCTCGACGTTCATGGTGGAAATGAGCGAAACGGCAAACATCCTGCACAACGCAACCGACAAAAGCCTGGTGCTGATGGACGAAGTCGGACGCGGTACCAGCACCTTCGACGGCCTTTCTCTGGCTTGGGCAGCGGCGGAATGTCTGGCGCAACTGCGTGCCTATACACTGTTCGCGACGCACTATTTCGAGCTGACAGTGCTGCCGGAAAGCGAACCGCTGGTGACCAACGTGCACCTGAATGCTACCGAGCATAACGAGCGGATCGTCTTTCTGCACCGCGTACTGCCAGGACCAGCCAGCCAGAGCTACGGCCTGGCCGTGGCCCAGCTTGCGGGCGTTCCGGGCAAAGTCATTACACGCGCCAAAGAGCATCTGCAGCGCCTGGAAACCACCAGCCTGCCGCACGAACAGCCTAAAGCCAAGCCCGGCAAACCCGCGGTCCCGCAGCAGAGCGATATGTTTGCAAGCCTGCCTCATCCGGTGCTCGACGAACTGTCCAAGATCAAAGTCGACGATATGACTCCGCGGCAGGCGCTGGATTTGCTATACACATTGCAAACTCGCCTGTGACGCGAAGCGTTACATACTGTTAGAATCCCGCGCGGTTTGGGACGCTCTCGGCTTTTAGCCTGGCCGAGGCGTTTTTCGAGCCGCGTGAAAATGCAGCGAACCACTGGTAGGTAGCAGGCGACGCAGTCCCACTGCCTCAAGGCCACCCACCAAAAGCACGTATTTTCATAGGGCCGGGAAACCTCCCGAACCTGGCAACCCTGTCTGGAAGGGCTCTGCCACAGCAGCCGCCTGAGGAGAAAATTAGAAATGACCTTCGTCGTCACCGACAACTGCATCAAGTGCAAGTACACCGACTGCGTAGAAGTCTGTCCGGTGGACTGCTTTTACGAAGGCCCGAATTTCCTGGTGATCCACCCGGACGAGTGCATCGACTGCGCGCTCTGCGAGCCTGAGTGCCCTGCCGTGGCCATTTACTCGGAAGACGAGATTCCTGCTGGCATGGAAAACTTCATCGAGCTCAACGCTGAGCTTGCCGAGGTCTGGCCCAACATCACCGAAAAGAAAGACGCGATGCCGGATGCGGCAGAGTGGGATGGCAAAACCGGCAAGATCGCTGATCTGGAACGCTAGATTCCAGACAGACAAAAGGCCCTCGAGAGGGCCTTTTTTGTTGAATCTGTGCGGTTTTCTGCAGATAAAAAAAGGGGCGGTATGACCCGCCCACATTTTATCCCTGATCCCTGTATTCCGTTGTCATCATCCTGATGAATCGCATCCCGCGATGTCCTTGACCGTCATCCTTGATGGCCTGTGCCTGTCCGTTGGTACAGCTTCGATATTAGAGATTTAAACCCGCAGAGCAACACCTCAAACGCTCCAGGATATTTCCATGTCAATCACCTTAAAAACATAATCTCTATTTAAAACAACGTGTTAAATCCGTAAACACAGCTGTTTGGCGACAAGCCTCACTGTTGTTACCTGAATGACTTACAGCAACCGTACGCAATGACTTACAGGCTTTGAAAGCTGAAAGGCCAAGCAGGCGCATTGACCTACGACATTCAAATGACGAAAGACATATAAAAAGGCCGATATACACACTCTGTGTTATATCGGCCCTGGATTGACATTACGAGGGGGTGGTTACTGGAAGAGAGACTCGCTGGACAAGCCGTTTTTTTCAAGGATCTCACGCAGGCGCTTGAGCCCTTCAACCTGAATCTGCCTGACCCGCTCACGCGTCAGACCGATCTCAAGCCCTACATCTTCAAGTGTGCTGCTTTCATGCCCGCGCAAGCCAAAGCGACGGATGACAACCTCCCGTTGCTTCTCGGTCAACTCGGACAACCATTGATCGATGCTCTGGGACAGATCATCGTCCTGCAGCAGCTCACAGGGGTCGGTCGGACGATCGTCGGTCAAGGTGTCGAGCAGCGTCTTGTCCGAATCAGGCCCCAGCGAGACGTCCACCGACGAGACACGCTCGTTGAGACCGAGCATGCGCTTGACCTCACCTACCGGTTTTTCCAGCAGATTGGCGATTTCTTCGGGAGAAGGTTCATGATCCAGCTTCTGGGTCAGCTCTCGGGCCGCGCGCAGATAAACATTAAGCTCCTTGACGACGTGAATCGGCAGCCGGATGGTCCGGGTCTGATTCATGATCGCGCGTTCGATGGTCTGGCGAATCCACCAGGTGGCGTAGGTGGAAAAACGAAAGCCGCGTTCAGGGTCGAATTTTTCAACCGCCCGAATCAACCCCAGGTTGCCCTCCTCGATCAGGTCAAGCAATGACAGCCCACGATTGACATAACGTCTGGCAATTTTAACTACCAGACGCAGATTGCTTTCAATCATGCGTTTGCGCCCGGCCGGGTCTCCACTTTGCGACAAACGCGCAAAATGAACTTCTTCTTCCGGGGATAGTAGAGGAGAAAAACCGATTTCATTGAGGTACAGCTGGGTAGCATCAAGCGCCCGCGTGTAGTCAATGTACTTGTGTTGTTTGAGCGATGTTGAATGCTTGACCTTGGCGCGTCCGGAGGCAGCGGGTGGCTGCTTCTCGTTTGACGCTTCCTTCAGGACAATGCCGGCTTCCATAAGGAGCACTTCATCATCGATGTCAAACTCCGGCGCTTCGTTGCCAAGAGCCATTGTTTTAGTCCTTTGGTGAGTTCGACCTCAAGCTCCAGCATCGCCTGATTCCATGGCAACACTTGAGCCTGTTCCTAATACGCCTGGAACAGGCTGGCAACTATCAACGACGTGGCAAAAATCCCAATGGATCTACAGGTTTCCCTTGGCGGCGAATCTCAAAATGCAGCTTCACCCGGTCAGTTCCTGTTGACCCCATTTCGGCAATCGTTTGCCCTGCCTTGACCTGTTGACCTTCCCGTACCAAAAGCCTGCGATTATGACCGTAGGCACTGACGTAGGTATCGCTGTGTTTGATGATGATCAATTCGCCGTAGCCCCGTAATCCACTTCCGGCGTAAACAACTGAACCATCAGACGCTGCCAAAACAGGCTGTCCCAAATCACCAGCGATATCAATTCCTTTATTCAAACTGCCGTTTGAGGAAAATTTTCCTATCAAAATGCCACTTGAAGGCCAGGTCCAACCCGTCGGAGACTTGCCGGCCGGGCCTGTCCCGGTGGTCGCAGAAGGAGGTATCACCACAGGTACAACCGCAACAGGCTTGGAAATAACCGTAGTTTTGACCGAACCGGAACTGCTGGTGCTGGTTGATGTAGACGTCACCGGGCGTCCTGCACCGGAGGTAGAAGCTACGTCCTGCGTTGAAGACGAGCGCCCGTCAAAGCGAATTGTCTGACCTGGCTTGATGGTAAACGGCTCGGGGATCTGATTGCGGGCAGCCAGCGCTTTCCAGTCCCAGCCGTAACGAAATGCAATGGAAAAAAGCGTGTCACCGCGCCTTACCACGTATTGGCCGGTAGTTACCGTCGGACGCTGGGCAACGGCATTGCCGTTGCGATCAACGACACGAACCCCGCCTGAAGGCGTGCTGGAGCAGCCGACCAAAAGGACACTGAGAGCAATGCCAATCACCAGACGCTGATAACTTCTTGAAGACCTGAGCTGCTGAATGACTGTGAGACTCACCCGCCACTCCCTTTACTGGTGACTGAATTCAAAAAAGATGCCTATTGTGCCGTAATAGCGATGGGCAACCAGTGATTAACCGTTGAAAAACGTTGTTATGTATCAATCAGCTGCATGAAATGATGCCATCAGGCCATTCAACATTCCGGGCCGCGCGCTGTAGACCGATGACTGACGCCAGAATTCACTGTTTACCGCAGACAATCTTCACGCGATCGGTCCGTTGAGCAGTGGCACAAAGCGCACAGCTCCCAGTACGTGCCGGGAAAAACCGTTTTCTTCACGGATGATCAGCATCAATTGCTGAACCTCTCCCGAACCCACCGGTATGACCAGCCGGCCTCCAGGTGCCAGTTGATCAAGCAGCGCCTGCGGTACATCGGTTGCCACTGCCGTGACGATGATGCCGTTATACGGCGCCAGGGCAGGCCAGCCTTCCCAGCCGTCACCCCAGCGGAAAACCACGTTGCGCAGATTGAGCTCGACCAGACGCTCCTTGGCGCGGTCCTGAAGGACTTTGATACGCTCGACCGAAAATACACGCTCCACCAGCTGTGCCAGCACCGCGGTCTGATAGCCCGACCCCGTACCGATCTCCATAACCTTGTCCAGCGGACCGGCTGCCAATAGCAGCTCGCTCATCCGCGCGACCATGTAAGGCTGGGAAATCGTCTGGTTGTGGCCAATGGGCAGCGCTGTGTCTTCATAGGCACGATGCGCCAGCGCTTCATCGACAAACAGATGCCGTGGCGTCTTGCGAATGACGTCCAATACCCGCTGGTTGGAAATGCCCTCTTCACAGAGTCGCTGAATCAGACGCTCGCGGGTACGCTGCGATGTCATTCCGATCCCTCGACGCAATAAATCATCCTGCTCGCGTGACATCAACGAAGTCCCTCCAGCCAGGTGTTCAGGCTGCTGAATCCGTCCTGATAGGTTCTATCCAGCTGCAACGGCGTGATCGATACATAGCCTTGTACGACCGCATGAAAGTCGGTCCCGGCGCCGCCGTCCTCGACATCACCGGCAGCAGCGATCCAGTAACCAGCGCGGCCACGCGGGTCGACGACCTTGATCGGCGCCGCAGCGCGGGCACGATGCCCCAATCGGGTCAGTTGAATGCCGCGGATGTGCTCGAGCGGCAGGTTGGGAATATTCACGTTCAATACCGTGCGGGGTGGCAGGTCGAGTTGCTCATGGGCCTCGACCAGCAAGCGCGCGTAATGCGCCGCCGTCGCCAGATTATCCGGCTGACGTGACAGAAACGAAAAGGCAAACGACGGGCGCTGCAGAAAACGCCCTTCAAGCGCTGCAGCGACCGTTCCGGAATACAGTACATCGTCGCCCAGATTGGCACCCAGGTTGATACCTGAAACCACCATGTCCGGTTGATGCTCCAACAACCCATGAATCCCCAGATGCACGCAGTCGGTCGGCGTACCATTGAGACTGATGAAGCCATTGGCCAGTGCATGTGGGTGCAAGGGCCGGTCGAGTGTCAGGGAACTGCTGGCACCGCTTTTGTCCTGATCAGGGGCGATCACTACGCACTCGGCATAGTCCGCCAGCGCCGCATGGAGCGCGACAAGACCGGGCGCGTTCACCCCGTCATCATTTGATATCAGAATACGCATGGGCTGTCCGTCTGCCCAACCGGCACCAGATCAATGAGTTCGCGCACTAAAACGGTGGCGAAGCATCCGGGCGGAAGGACGAATTCCAGTTGCAGAATGTCAGACTCGGGATAATGCCACGTCAGCCGCCCAATGGGCAGTCGCAGGATGCGTCGTTCGTGCTCCATGCCCGCTCTGACCAGCCAGTCACGCAACGCAGACTCATCATTGGCGATGGCATTTTCCAGTTCTGCCGTCGCGCCACCGGCTGGCGAAGGGCCTTCACCCCACTGCGGCCCGGTAGGGTGCAGATCGAGAATCGCCAGCCGAGGATCGCTGCACTCATCAACGCCCGCCGGAAAAAAGCTGCGGCTGTCGGTGAAAGCCAGCAAATCCCCTACCTGAGCCTTTTCCCAGCTGCCATCGGCAACGCGGGCTGCCAGTACTCGATTGAACAGATAGCTGCGCGCCGTGGATAACAGTCGCGAACGCACCGCACGTTGCTCAGGCAGCGCTTTGCGGGCAGCGTAATCGCGTGCTTCGCCAAGATTTCCGCCCTGATAACCGAAACGCTGCGCGCCGAAATAATTGGGGATGCCCTGCCGGGCAATGGTTTCAAGACGCTGATTCAAAGCGTCCGTGTCGGCATCCAGTTGCGTAAGCCGCAACGTAAAGCCATTCGCAGCGTGAGCACCGCGTTGCAGCTTGCGCTTATGTCGAGTGCTTTTGAGAATCTGCAGCGTATCGTCCTGCGCGGCCGACAGATCAGGATCGGCTTTGCCCGGCAGTTGAATGCTGAACCACTGGCGGGTCAGTGCCTGGCGGTCCTTGAGACCGGCATAGCTGACCGTACGCAACTGCACCCCCGCGGCCCGGGCCAGCCGACGTGCCGCCTCTTCGGTATTCAGGCCGCGTTTTTCGACCCACAGCCATAAATGCTCGCCATCGCCTGAAAGCGGAATGTCCAGCACCTCGTCGACCTGAAAGTCTTCGGCAGTCGCCTTGAGGGCTGCACGACCCAGTGCATCGCCGTAGGCCCTGGGGCCAAGCAGTTCAAGTTCATTCATGCGCGCAGCAACAACGCAACGGCATGCACCGCGATGCCTTCTTCGCGCCCGGTAAAGCCGAGTTTTTCTGTCGTTGTCGCTTTCACGTTCACCTGATCCAGCTCAACCTGCAGATCTTCAGCGATCAAGGCACGCATGGCATCGATATGCGGCGCCATTTTTGGTGCCTGGGCAACGATGGTGGCGTCGACATTACCGACTTTCCAGCCTTTGCCGTGGATCTGCTTGAGGACATGACGCAGCAGCACGCGGCTGTCGGCACCCTTGAATTGCGGATCGGTGTCAGGAAAGTGCTTGCCGATATCGCCCAGTGCCGCGGCCCCCAAAAGCGCATCGCTCAGGGCATGCAGCAGGACATCGCCATCGGAATGGGCCAGCAGGCCGAACCCGTGTGCAATCCGCACGCCGCCCAAGGTAATGAAGTCGCCTTCAGCGAAACGGTGCACATCATAGCCATGGCCAATACGCATAAAAAAACGCCCTGAAAAAAGTCAGGGCGTGATTCTACCTGCTTTGGCGCTCGTTAGCTGTTCAAGGCTTCAGCGTGATGCCTTAGATGCTCTTCGATGAAGCTGGCGATGAAGAAATAGCTGTGGTCATAACCTGGCTGCATCCGCAAGGTCAGCGGATAGTTAGCAGCCTTGGCGGCCTGAACCAGAACTTCAGGCTTGAGCTGATTGACCAGAAAATCATCACGATCACCCTGATCCACCAGCGTCGGCAGCTTTTCGGAAGCCTGCGCAATCAGAACGCTGGCATCCCACTCGCGCCAGCGGGAACGGTCTTCACCCAGATAACGGGAAAATGCCTTTTGCCCCCAGGGGGAATCGATCGGGTTACTGATCGGCGAAAACGCCGATACCGAGCGATAGCGGCCAGGATTGCGCAGTGCGCAGACCAGCGCCCCATGCCCGCCCATCGAGTGCCCGCTGATACTGCGTGCCTCTGACGCCGGGAAGTGCTCTTCGATAAGGGCTGGCAGCTCCCTGACGACGTAATCATGCATCTGGTAATGCCGCGCATAAGGCTGTTCGGTGGCGTTGAGATAGAAGCCCGCCCCTTGACCGAAATCCCAGGCGCCGTCAGGGTCGTCAGCTACGTCGGCACCGCGTGGACTGGTGTCAGGTGCCACGATGATAATGCCCAGCTCGGCCGCAAGCCGGTGAGCGGCGGCTTTCTGCATGAAGTTCTCGTCGGTGCAGGTCAGGCCGGAAAGCCAGTACAACACGGGCAGCTTGCCGCCCTGCTCTGCCTGCGGCGGCAGATAGACTGCAAACACCATGTCACAACCCAGTACTTGAGAGTGGTGTTTGTAACGCTTGTGCCAGCCGCCGAAGCTTTTCTGGCAGGAAATATTTTCCAAAGGCATGTCGCTTCCTCCAGTTGCAAGCGGCAAGCTACAAGCATGTAACAAATCTTCGTGCTTGCCGCTTGCCGCCGCTCCTCAAAAATGAATGACGGTGCGGATGCTTTTGCCTTCATGCATCAGGTCGAACGCCTTGTTGATGTCTTCCAGGCCCATGGTATGGGTAATGAACGTATCCAGCGGAATTTCGCCGGTCTGCGCCATGTCGACATAGCTTGGCAGTTCGGTGCGGCCACGCACGCCACCAAATGCCGAACCGCGCCAGACGCGTCCTGTCACCAGTTGGAACGGACGGGTAGAGATTTCCTGACCGGCACCGGCCACGCCGATGATGACCGACTCGCCCCAGCCCTTGTGGCAGGATTCCAGCGCTGCACGCATGAGCTGTACATTGCCGATGCACTCAAAGGAGAAATCCACCCCGCCATCAGTCATGTCAACTATGACTTCCTGAATAGGACGGTCGAAATCTTTCGGATTGACGCAATCAGTCGCGCCCAACTGTTTGGCGATCTCGAACTTGGCCGGGTTGATATCGATGGCGATGATTCGAGACGCTTTGGCTTTGACCGCGCCGATCAGTGCTGAGAGGCCGATACCGCCCAGACCGAAGATCGCCACGGTATCGCCAGGCTTGACCTTGGCAGTGTTGAGCACCGCACCGATACCGGTGGTGACACCACAACCCAGCAGGCAGACTTTTTCCAGCGGTGCCTGTTTGTCGATTTTGGCCACCGAGATTTCCGGTAGTACGGTGTATTCGGAGAAGGTCGAAGTGCCCATGTAGTGGAAAATCGGCTCGCCCTTGTAGGAAAAGCGCGTGGTGCCATCCGGCATCAGGCCTTTACCCTGAGTGGCACGAATCGCCTGACACAGGTTGGTCTTGCCCGAGCGGCAGAATTTGCACTGACGGCATTCCGGGGTATACAGCGGAATGACGTGGTCGCCGACCGCGACAGAGGTGACACCTTCGCCAATGGCTTCGACAATCGCACCGCCTTCGTGGCCGAGGATCGACGGAAAAATCCCCTCGGGATCGGCACCGGAAAGTGTGTAGGCATCGGTATGGCAGACGCCGGAGGCCACTACTTTGAGCAGCACTTCTCCCGCCTTGGGCATGGCGACATCGACTTCAACGATCTCCAATGGCTTTTTGGCTTCAAAAGCGACAGCAGCGCGCGACTTGATCATCAAACTTCTCCGACGGGTAAAAACAAGGTTTGCAGTGTAGTACAGTGCCAATTGGCGAGTAATACGGCTAAAAGCAAAACATTAATGCTGTACAGGGATAATCGATGCACATCAATCGCTGGGAAGGTCTGGACGAATTCGTTGCGGTCGCTGAATGCGGCCAGTTCACAGCGGCTGCACAAAGGCTTGGGGTTTCCTCGTCACATATCAGCCGCCAGATCGTGCGCCTTGAAGAACGACTGCAAACCCGTTTGCTTTATCGCAGCACGCGCAAGGTCGCGCTGACAGAGGCTGGTCAAACGTTTTTACATCACTGCCAACGTTTGCAGGACGGCCGCGAAGAAGCACTGCGCGCTGTAGGCGATCTGGCCAGCGAGCCGAAAGGGTTGCTGCGCATGACCTGCGCTGTGGCTTATGGCGAGCGCTTCATCACGCCCCTGGTGACACGCTTCATGGACCTGTATCCGCACTTGCGGGTCGACATTGAGCTGAGCAATGAAACGCTCGATCTGGTGCATGAAGGGATGGATCTGGCGATTCGCCTTGGCCGGCTACAGGATTCGCGCATGGTTGCAACCCGCCTCGCGCCACGGCAAATGTATCTGTGTGCTGCGCCTTCCTACATTGAACGCTACGGGCGACCTCACAGCCTGTCGGAACTGAATCGCCACAACTGTCTGGTCGGGGGCAGCGATACCTGGCAGCTTCAGCAGAATGGCCGCGAGTTTTCTCAGAGAGTGCAAGGCAACTGGCGCTGCAACAGCGGTCAGGCGGTTCTGGATGCCGCGCTACATGGGGTTGGCCTGTGTCAGTTGCCAGACTATTACGTGCAGAAACACCTCAATGACGGAACGCTGGTTTCATTGCTGGAAGCCCATCAACCGCCCAATACTGCCGTTTGGGCGCTCTATCCGCAGCAAAGGCACCTGTCGCCCAAGGTACGCAAGCTGGTGGACTACCTTAAGGAAGGATTGGCGATGCGTGATGAGTACCGCCAGTAGCTAACGGCCGAACTCAGTGCGGCGTTGACGCAACCATTCAAGATCCTCGGGGCGAGTGACCTTGATGTTATCGGACCGACCTTCGACCAATCGCGGCGACTGCCCTGCCCACTCGATCGCCGATGCCTCATCGGTGATGTTCACGTTCGACACCAGGCTGTCCGCCAGGGCGCGATGCAGGGCCCCAAGACGAAACATCTGCGGCGTGAATGCTTGCCAGATCAGGCTCCGGTCGACGGTTTCAAGCACGCGACCATTGCTGTCGGCACGCTTGAGGGTATCGCGGGCCGGTACAGCCAGCAGGCCGCCAACCGGGTCGTCAGCCAGCTCGCCGAGCAGATTATCCAGATCACTGCGCGCCAGATTAGGACGCGCAGCGTCATGCACCAGCACCCAGTCATTGTCACTCGCGCCCTGCGCATGCAGGTACAGAAGCGCATTGAGCACCGAGCCTGAGCGCTCGCTGCCGCCATCCACCCGCTGAATGCGAGTGTCTTTAGCGCAGGGCAATGCAGCCCAGTAAGGGTCGTCCACAGCCAGACTGATCACCAGTCCCTTGAGCCGGGGGTGATCGAGAAAGCAAAGCAGGCTGTGTTCAAGAATTGTCAGGCCGCCCAGTTGCAAATATTGCTTGGGACGGTCAGCTGCCATGCGAGCACCAATGCCCGCTGCAGGTATCACTGCCCAGAAGGCAGGAAGAAAGTCTTTCATTGCACCAACTTGATTATTGCGCGAGCTGGTAAAGGGTTTCGCCGTCCTTGACCATGCCCAATTCATGTCGGGCACGCTCTTCGACGGTTTCCAGACCCTTTTTCAACTCCATGACCTCGGCATCAAGCACGCGGTTGCGCTCCAGCAGCACCTCATTCTCAGCGTGCTGGTCGGCAATCTGCTGAGTCAGGCTGGCCACTTGCGCAAGGCTTCCGTTACCGACCCAAAGGCGGTACTGCAAGCCAGCCAGCAACAGGAGCAGGACGAGGAACAACCAGTTAGGACTGCGCATTGAAATATCAGGTACCCAGTAAAAAAGACAGCAGAGCCAACGTGAACAACAAACGACTGAGGGCATTGAGCCTGACATAAGCCAGGCTCAATCACTCCAGATTACTGCGGAGCGTCAGCATCGGAGCTGCACAGGCAAGTCAGGTGACTCGAATCTGTACAGCACTCTGCGTCTTTTTACCATCTATGGCTCAACCGCGAAACTCGGCACGACCACGATACGCGGCCTTGGAGCCCAATTGCTCCTCGATGCGCAGCAGTTGGTTGTACTTGGAAACGCGGTCGGAGCGGCACAGCGAACCGGTTTTGATCTGACCGGCAGACGTGCCCACAGCCAGGTCGGCAATGGTCGAATCTTCGGTTTCGCCGGAACGGTGAGAGATGATCGCAGTGTAACCGGCAGCTTTGGCCATCTGAATGGCTTCCAGCGTTTCAGTCAGGGAGCCGATCTGGTTGAACTTGATCAGAATCGAGTTGGCAATCTTCTTGTCGATGCCTTCTTTCAGGATCTTGGTGTTGGTCACGAACAGGTCGTCACCGACCAGTTGGACTTTCTCGCCGATCTTGTCGGTGAGAACTTTCCAGCCATCCCAATCAGACTCGTCCAGACCGTCTTCAATGGAAATGATCGGATGCTTGCGCGTCAGCTCGGCAAGGTATTCGGCAAACTCGGCGGAGCTGTACTCGCCCTCTTCGCTGAGTTTGTACTTGCCGTTCTTGTAGAACTCGCTCGCCGCGCAGTCCAGCGCCAGGGTCACGTCGGTGCCCAGCGTGTAACCCGCATTGGCGACGGCTTCGGCAATAGCGTCGAGCGCGTCTTTGTTGGACGCAAGGTTGGGGGCGAAACCGCCTTCGTCACCGACAGCGGTGTTCAGGCCACGCGCCTTGAGCACTGCCTTGAGGTGATGGAAAATCTCGGTACCCCAGCGCAGGCCTTCAGCGAAGGTTTTGGCGCCGACAGGCTGGATCATGAATTCCTGGATGTCGATGTTGTTATCGGCATGCTCGCCACCGTTGATGATGTTCATCATCGGCACCGGCATGGAGTACACGCCCGGTGTGCCATTGAGGTTGGCGATGTGCGCGTACAGCGGCAGATCCTGATCCTGAGCCGCCGCCTTGGCAGCTGCCAGGGAGACCGCAAGAATTGCGTTTGCACCCAGGCTTGCCTTGTTCTCGGTGCCGTCCAGCTTGATCATCGCGTGATCCAGAGCCTTCTGGTCAACCGGGTCCTTGCCCAGAAGCAGGTCACGGATAGGGCCGTTGATGTTGGCTACAGCCTTCAGAACGCCCTTGCCCATGTAACGGCTCTTGTCGCCATCACGCAGCTCCAGCGCTTCGCGCGAGCCGGTTGAAGCACCAGACGGCGCGCAAGCGCTGCCAACGATGCCGTTATCGAGGACCACATCTGCTTCCACAGTGGGATTGCCACGGGAGTCGAGAACTTCACGACCTTTGATGTCGACGATTTTTGCCATTGTTGTAAACACTCCAAGATTGACGAAAACGACGCAGCTGGGAAAACAATGCTCGCAGTCAGACGCAGAAAAAGGCAGGTCTGAATGCGACAACCCCGTCACGAATGACGGGGAACGGCACTTTACCGGAGAACCCTGTTCAAGCGGTCTCTACGATCGGAAAACTTTTGACAAGTTCATCCAGTGACTTGAGCTGGGCCAGGAACGGCTCCAGCTTGTCCAGACGCAAGGCACACGGACCGTCGCATTTGGCGTTGTCAGGGTCCGGATGCGCTTCAAGGAACAGGCCGGCCAGATTCTGGCTGATGCCGGCCTTGGCCAGATCCAGGACCTGAGCGCGGCGGCCACCGGCAGAATCGGAGCGACCACCCGGCATCTGCAGGGCGTGTGTCACATCGAACAGGATCGGGTATTCGAACTGCTTCATGACGCCGAAGCCGAGCATGTCCACCACCAGATTGTTGTAACCGAAGCTGGAACCCCGCTCGCACAGAATCAACTGATCATTACCCGCCTCTTCGCACTTGGTCAGGATGTGTTTCATTTCCTGAGGTGCGAGAAACTGGGCTTTCTTGATGTTAATGACTGCTCCGGTCTTCGCCATCGCAACGACCAGATCGGTCTGACGCGACAGGAAGGCCGGCAACTGGATGATGTCGCACACTTCAGCAACCACGGCCGCCTGATGAGGCTCGTGCACGTCGGTGATCAGCGGCACGTTGAAGGTGCCCTTGATCTCTTCGAAAATGCGCATGCCCTCTTCAAGGCCCGGCCCGCGGTAGGAATTCACCGAAGAGCGGTTGGCCTTGTCGAAGCTGGCTTTGAACACGTAAGGGATACCGAGCTTTTCGGTCACCCTTACGTACTCTTCACAGACCTGCATGGCCATATCCCGGGACTCGAGTACGTTCATGCCGCCGAACAGCACCATTGGCTTGTCGTTGGCGATCTCGATCGAACCTACGCGAATTGTTTTCTGAGCCATGTGTGAAGTCCCTGTCAGGAGTTTTTCTGATGTTGAGCCAGTGCCGCCTTGACGAAACCGCTGAACAGCGGATGACCGTCACGGGGCGTGGAAGTGAATTCCGGGTGGAACTGGCAAGCGACGAACCATGGATGATCCGGTGCTTCGACCACTTCAACCAGCGCACCGTCGCCGGAGCGACCGGAAATCTTCAGGCCTGCCTCGATCAGTTGTGGCAGCAGGTTGTTGTTCACTTCATAGCGATGACGATGACGCTCGACAATCACGTCCTTGCGGTAGCAGTCGTGTACCAGCGAACCGGCTTCAAGCTGGCAATCCTGTGCCCCTAGACGCATGGTGCCGCCCAGATCGGAACTTTCGGTACGGGTTTCGACTGCACCGGTGGCATCTTCCCACTCGGTGATGAGACCCACCACGGCGTGCGCGCTGGTACGGTTGAACTCGGTGGAGTTGGCGTCTTTCCAGCCCAGCACGTTACGTGCGAACTCGATGACCGCCACTTGCATGCCCAGGCAGATGCCCAGATACGGCACCTTGTTTTCCCGTGCAAACTGGACGGCAGTGATCTTGCCCTCGACGCCGCGCAGGCCAAAGCCGCCTGGAACCAGAATCGCATCCACGCCTTCCAGCAGGCCGGTGCCCTGGTTTTCGATGTCTTCGGAATCGATATAACGCAGGTTCACCTTGGTACGGTTGGTGATACCGGCGTGGCTCATGGCTTCGATCAACGACTTGTAGGCGTCGAGCAACTCCATGTACTTGCCGACCATCGCGATGGTGACTTCGTGCTCGGGGTTGAGCTTGGCGTCGACGACCTTGTCCCACTCGGACAGATCGGCACCCTCACATTGCAGGCCGAAGCGCTCGACCACAAAATCGTCCAGGCCTTGCGAATGCAGGATGCCCGGGATCTTATAGATGGTGTCCGCGTCTTCAAGGGCGATAACCGCACGCTCTTCAACGTTGGTGAACTGAGCGATCTTGCGACGCGAGGACACGTCGATCGGGTGGTCGGAGCGGCAGACCAGTACATCAGGCTGCAGACCGATTGAGCGCAATTCTTTCACCGAATGCTGAGTCGGCTTGGTCTTGGTCTCGCCGGCAGTGGCTATGTAAG
Organism: Pseudomonas savastanoi; assembly: GCF_020917325.1. NCBI lineage: Bacteria > Pseudomonadati > Pseudomonadota > Gammaproteobacteria > Pseudomonadales > Pseudomonadaceae > Pseudomonas > Pseudomonas savastanoi. The sequence goes on along the minus strand of NZ_CP076652.1, from coordinate 1,535,581 downwards.
GCACCAGCGTCAGGTGCATCAGCATCGCGCGGCGTGCGCCGACTTCGAAACGCAACTGGCGGATGGCCTCGAGGAACGGCTGCGACTCGATGTCACCCACCGTACCGCCGATTTCGACCAGCGCCACGTCGGCATCGCCTGCACCCTTGATGATGCGGCGCTTGATTTCGTCGGTGATATGCGGAATGACCTGAATGGTCGCCCCCAGATAATCACCACGGCGCTCTTTGCGCAGGACGTGTTCGTACACACGGCCGGTGGTGAAGTTGTTGTTCTGGGTCATGGTGGTGCGGATGAACCGCTCGTAGTGACCAAGGTCCAGGTCGGTCTCGGCGCCGTCGTGAGTGACGAACACCTCACCGTGCTGGAACGGGCTCATGGTGCCTGGGTCCACGTTGATGTAGGGATCCAGTTTGAGCATGGTGACCTTGAGTCCCCGCGCCTCCAGGATGGCCGCCAATGAAGCCGAGGCAATGCCTTTCCCCAATGAAGAAACAACACCGCCCGTGACGAAGATGTAGCGCGTCATGAAAAACCCTAGAAGTCTGCGTTAAAGCGGTCAGAGCCGCCGGGGATAGCGAAGGAAGGCCGAAGCCCCCGATTACCGACAAAATTCACGGTGCACTCCCGAAACTGCTGCGTTGAAACCGACCGGCCGAAGCCAGTGTGGTGCGCGCTACATTTTAAGAATTACCCAGTAAACACTGGTTGGTAACCGGCAACTTGCGTTGTTTCAAAAGAACCAACAGAAGTTGTATCAAGAAGGGAGCGTAGTCTACCTGAAAGGGCCTTTCAGCTCAAACTTTGGTCGCTGGTCGGTACAACCCAGTGCAAACGCCAGCTTTCATTGGGCGAACCGTCCAGTCCAGGCAGGTTGGCGACGGCCAGCAGGTCATTATCGCAGTAAAGCAGCGGCAATCTGCCGCGCAGAAAAACCGGTACAGCCTGCTCATTTAGCAGCCGTTTTAGATCACGACTGCCGCGTCCGCCGAGGAGCATCAGCTCTCCTCCCTGCCGGTAGCGGATTTGCAGAGCGCCACACGGCGCATCACCTTCAAGGCTTACCCAGCCATTGCCCGGCAAGTGCAGCGGTGTACGGCAGTCGGGCCAGTCTGTTACCCGGTGACAGTCGCGTCCCCAGTCAACCGGCACCCACCAAAGGCAGCCCTGCGCCCTGTGCAGCTCGCCATCGGCAAGCCGCCACAGCGGACGGGCATCCTGCGCCGCGTCGCGCAATGCCTCCCAGCCAGCCCAGTGATCGGTGTCCGGCAGACGCGTCAGCGGCGCAAGCCAGTGGCGCAGTGCATTGCGCTGCCTTGCTGCGGACAGCGCGGCAAGCGGGCCCAACCTCAGCACCGGCAAGCCAAGCCAGGCAAATGGCGTCGTGGCCTGGGCACTGGCCAGATCCTGCACGGCAAGCTCGTCCAGCAATTGCTGTGCTTCGCCAAGGTGGCCCGCCGTACGCGCCAGACTGGCCGCCGCGTGAGGCCATCTGGAGGTCAGCAATGGCAGCACGTCACTGCGCAAGAAGTTGCGCGAGAATCGGGAGTCGTCGTTGCTCGGGTCTTCGACCCAATTCAGGCCGTGCTGATGCGCGTAGCCTTCAAGTTCGGCACGAGACACTGCCAGCAGCGGTCGCACCAGATGCCCACGCCCCAGAATTCGCCGATCGGGCATGGCAGCCAGACCGCGTACACCAGCGCCGCGCAGCAGGCGGAACAACAGGGTCTCGGCCTGATCGTCACGGTGCTGGCCGGTGAGCAATACATCCCCCTCAGCCAGCCTGCCAGTGAAAGCGGTGTAACGCGCCTGCCGGGCAGCCTGCTCGATGCTCGCACCAGGATCGACGCTTACCCGAACCAGCTCAAATGCCACACCCAGCGCCTGACAAACCTGCCGACAATGTTCAGGCCACGCATCGGCAGCGGCCTGCAGGCCGTGATGAACGTGAATGGCGTGTAAGACAGGCAAGGTTTCGCATTTGGCCAGTTCAGCCAGAAGATGCAACAGCACCGTGGAGTCCAGGCCACCGGAAAAGCCGATATGCCAGGTTGGCGCGTTGCGCCAGGGAGCCAAAGCCTGAAGGAGCCTGGCAGGAAGGTCATGACCGCTATATGTGGAGGTGGTCATTGGTGTTTCTCACCGGACTTCGCTTATTCACGCACTGATCGGTCCAGTGCTCAAGCCAGCCCTTTCGCGAACAAACGAAGCGTCGCGCGGTTCGCTCCCACGTCCTTTGGGCAGAAGCCCGCAAGACGTGGGAACAATCGAGGCGACGCAGCTTACAGACCGTAGCTCATCAAGCGGTCATAACGGCGGGCCAGCAGCTCATCGTTATCGAACGCCTTGAGCATTGCCAACTGGCTGCTCAGTTCTTCACGAATCAGCGCAGCGGCAGCAACCGGGTCGCGATGTGCACCGCCCAGTGGCTCGGCGATAACCTTGTCGACGATGCCCAGACCTTTCAGGCGATCAGCGGTGATACCCATCGCTTCAGCAGCATCCGGTGCCTTCTCGGCGGTTTTCCACAGAATCGACGCGCAGCCTTCCGGGGAAATCACCGCGTAAGTCGAGTACTGCAGCATGTTCAACTGATCACAGACGCCAATGGCCAGCGCACCACCGGAACCGCCTTCGCCGATAACGGTAGCGATGATCGGCGTCTTGAGACGGGCCATCACGCGCAGGTTCCAGGCAATCGCTTCGCTCTGGTTGCGCTCTTCAGCGTCGATACCAGGGTAGGCACCCGGTGTGTCGATGAAGGTCAGAATCGGCATCTTGAAGCGTTCGGCCATCTCCATCAGACGGCAAGCCTTGCGATAGCCCTCGGGACGCGGCATGCCGAAGTTGCGACGAACCTTCTCGCGCACTTCACGACCTTTCTGGTGGCCGATAACCATGACCGGCTGGCCGTCGAGACGGGCAATACCGCCGACGATTGCTGCGTCATCGGAGAAATGACGATCACCGTGCAGCTCATCGAACTCGGTAAAGATGTTTTCGATGTAGTCCAGCGTGTAGGGACGACGCGGATGGCGTGCCATGCGCGCGATCTGCCAGCTGGTCAGATTGCCGAAGATGCTTTCGGTAAGCGTCTTGCTCTTGTCTTGCAGCCGGGAGATCTCGTCGCCGATGTTCAGCGAGTTGTCGTTACCCACCAAGCGCAGTTCTTCGATTTTGGCCTGCAAGTCAGCGATAGGCTGTTCGAAATCAAGAAAATTCGGGTTCATAGGCATCCGTCTTGGGTCGACGGCCAAGAGGCCGGCCGGTTGATCCGTCTGCGCCGTTCCTGTTCGGAACCGGCGCGTTCAGGTCGAAATTAAAATTCAGGGTTGAGCGCAAGTCGAGCCTGCGGCGTTCAACGATACTGGAGAAAGACGTTCTCACGTCCGAACTGGTCACGCAGAGCTTGAATCAAGCTGTCAGCGGGATCAATCCGCCATGCTTCTCCCAATTGCAGCAATGCACGGGCGTCCTGCCCCGTGTAGTCCACTGTGATCGGGCAGGCACCGCGATGGCGCTTGCACAGATCACCCAACCAGCGCAGCCGGTCGCCCTTGAGTGCTTCGGCGCGTACCGTCACTCGCAGGCTCTCGGCCAGATTGGTGCGCGCATCTTCGATACTCATGACCCGCTTGGCACGCAATCGCAGCCCTCCGGAGAAGTCATCATTACTGACTTCGCCTTCGACCACCACCATAGCATCGGTCTGCAGCAGTGATTGAGCCGAATGAAACGCTTCGGCAAACAGTGATGCTTCAATGCGTGCAGAGCGATCGTCCAGGGTAATGAACCCCATCTTGTCGCCCTTCTTGTTCTTCATTACGCGCAAGGCAATGATCAGGCCGGCCACCGTCTGGGTGTCTCTGGCGGGCTTGAGGTCGATGATGCGCTGACGAGCGAAGCGGCGAATCTCGCCTTCATATTCATCGATCGGGTGACCGGTCAGGTACAGGCCCAGGGTTTCCTTTTCACCGCGCAGACGGTCCTTGAGGCTCAGCTCGCGGGTCTTGCGATGATTGGCGTAAACATCGGCATCCGCTTCAACGAACAGGCCGCCAAACAGGTCTGCGTGACCACTGTCGTGGCTGCGCGCGGTCTGCTCTGCCGCCTGAATCGCTTCTTCCAGCGCGGCAAGCAGCACCGAGCGGTTACGATCAATGTTGGCCTGATAGGCCTTGGGTTCCAGTTCGAAGTACGGCCCGAGACGATCCAGCGCACCGCTGCGAATCAGACCGTCCAGGGTTCGCTTGTTGACCCGCTTGAGATCGACGCGGGCGCAGAAATCGAACAGGTCCTTGAACGGCCCGTTCTGACGCGCATCGGTAATCGCCTCGACCGGCCCCTCGCCCACCCCTTTGATGGCACCAAGCCCGTAAAGAATGCGGCCATCATCGCTTACCGTGAATTTGAACTCCGATGTGTTCACGTCCGGCGCGTCGAGGCGCAGCTTCATCGTGCGCACTTCTTCGATCAAGGTCACGACCTTGTCGGTGTTGTGCATATCCGCCGACAATACCGCAGCCATGAACGGTGCCGGGTAGTGAGTCTTCAGCCAGGCGGTCTGATATGACACAAGTCCGTAGGCAGCCGAGTGGGATTTGTTGAAGCCGTAACCGGCGAATTTCTCCACCAGATCGAAAATGTTACCGGCCAGGTCCGGATCGATGTTGTTGGTCTTGCAACCCTCAATGAAACCGCCGCGCTGCTTGGCCATTTCCTCGGGCTTTTTCTTACCCATTGCGCGACGCAGCATGTCTGCACCGCCGAGGGTGTAACCGGCCATGACCTGCGCGATCTGCATCACCTGTTCCTGATACAGGATAATGCCGTAGGTCGGTGCCAGTACCGGCTTCAGTCCTTCGTACTGATAATCGACGTGCGGGTAGGACAGCTCGGCGCGACCGTGTTTACGGTTGATGAAGTCGTCAACCATGCCCGATTGCAGCGGGCCGGGGCGGAACAGCGCCACCAGTGCGATCAAGTCTTCCAGACAGTCGGGCTTGAGCTTTTTGATCAGCTCTTTCATGCCGCGCGACTCTAGCTGGAACACAGCCGTGGTTTCGGCGCGCTGCAGCAGCTGATAGGTCGGCATGTCGTCGAGCGGGATGAACGCGATGTCCAGCGGTTCTTCGTTGACCTTGGCGCGGTCGCGATTGATAGTCTTGAGCGCCCAGTCGATGATGGTCAGGGTGCGCAGACCGAGGAAGTCGAACTTCACCAGCCCCGCCGCCTCGACATCGTCCTTGTCGAACTGGGTTACCAGGCCGTCACCGGCCTCGTCGCAATAGATCGGCGAAAAGTCGGTCAGCTTGGTCGGGGCAATCACCACACCACCGGCGTGCTTACCGACGTTACGCACAATGCCTTCGAGCTTGAGCGCCATCTCCCAGATTTCCGCAGCTTCCTCATCCACCTTGAGGAAATCGCGAAGAATCTCTTCCTGCTCGTAGGCTTTTTCGAGGGTCATGCCGACTTCGAACGGGATCATCTTCGACAGACGATCCGCCAGTCCGTAAGACTTGCCCTGCACCCGCGCCACGTCACGCACCACCGCCTTGGCCGCCATGGAACCGAAGGTGATGATCTGGCTAACCGCATTGCGACCGTATTTCTCGGCCACGTATTCGATCACCCGATCACGGCCGTCCATGCAGAAGTCGACGTCGAAGTCAGGCATGGAAACCCGTTCCGGGTTCAGAAAGCGTTCGAACAGCAGATCGTATTCCAGCGGGTCGAGGTCGGTGATCTTCTGTACATAGGCAACCAGCGATCCGGCACCCGAACCACGACCCGGCCCCACCGGTACGCCATTGCTCTTGGCCCACTGGATGAAGTCCATCACGATCAGGAAGTAACCAGGGAAGCCCATCTGGATGATGATATCCAGCTCGAAATTCAGCCGGTCGACATACACCTGACGCTTGGCTTCGTAATCTTCGGTGGTGTCCTTGGGCAACAGGACGGCAAGACGCTCTTCGAGGCCATCGAACGAAACCTTGCGGAAATACTCATCGATGGTCATGCCATCGGGAATCGGGAAGTTGGGCAAAAAGTGAGTGCCCAGCTTGACGTCGATGTTGCAGCGCTTGGCGATCTCGACGGTGTTTTCCAGCGCCTCGGGCAGGTCGCTGAACAGCTCGGCCATTTCTTCCGGGCTTTTCAGGTATTGCTGATCGCTGTAGTTATGCGAACGACGCGGATCGTCCAGCGCCCGGCCTTCGCCAATACACACGCGAGTCTCGTGGGCTTCGAAATCAGTCTGCTTGATGAAACGCACATCGTTGGTCGCAACCAGCGGCGCACCGTGACGTTCGGCCAAGGCAACAGCGGCATGCAAGTGCTCTTCGTCATTGTTGCGATTGGTGCGCTGCACTTCGATATAGAAACGATCGGGAAATACCGCCATCCATTCGCGCAGCAGTTCGTCCGCCTCGCCGGGGTTGCCGCCGAGCAACGCCATGCCGATCTCGCCTTCCTTTGCAGCGGAAAGCGCAATCACGCCTTCACTGGCCTGCGCGACCCATTGGCGCTGGATGACGATCTGGCCGTTGCGCTGGCCTTCGATAAAACCACGGGAAATCAGTTCGGTCAGGTTCCGGTAGCCCTGGGCATTCATGGCCAACAGGCTGATGCGACTGAGCGCAGCGTCTTCATCCCTGCCCGCCAGCCACAAGTCGACACCACAGATCGGCTTGATACCAGAGCCTTGCGCGGCCTTGTAGAACTTGACCAGCGAACACATGTTGTTCTGGTCGGTCACCGCCACGGCAGGCATGTTCATGCCGGTCAGCGCCTTGATCAACGGTTTGACCCGGACCAGACCGTCAACCAGCGAGTATTCGGTGTGCAGGCGTAGATGAACGAAAGAAGCCGGCATGGTGATCCTATAAAACGCGAAAATACAAAAAACGAAGGGCAGGATTGTAACGGGCCCGGGATGAAACGTCAGTCCTGCAATAAACCGACTGGCAGCGGGATCGACCCGCCGATCATTATGGATGCTCGCGCTTCATGGGCTGCACGCACAGGTGCAAAGGAGCGTCGATGAATAGGCGTAGGCCCCAACCGGGCCAATGCCTCCAGGTGCACCGGGGTAGGATAACCCTTGTGCCCACCGATGCCATAACCCGGATAGATGAGTTCGAACGCTGCCATTTCCCGATCCCGGCTAACCTTGGCGAGAATCGATGCGGCCGCGATGGCAGGCACCTTGGAGTCGCCTTTTACAACCGGCGCAGAAGGCACTGACAACTGCGGGCAACGGTTGCCGTCGATGAGCGCCAGCTTCGGCGTGATACTCAACCCCTCGACGGCACGTTTCATGGCCAGCATCGTGGCGTGCAAAATATTCAATTCGTCGATTTCTTCAACTTCAGCCCGGGCAATGAACCAGCACAGGGCCTTCTCCTGAATTTCGACGTAGAGCTTTTCGCGCCGGGCTTCAGTCAGCTTCTTTGAGTCGTTGAGCCCGAGAATAGGCCGGGCAGGGTCGAGAATGACTGCCGCCGTCACAACCGCTCCGCACAGCGGGCCGCGGCCTACCTCATCAACACCTGCTACCAGATCCTCGACGAGTGTGAAATCCAGACCTGTTTGCATGATGGGCGACCTCACAGTGAAGACGACTGGCCGAGCAGGCTCAACACCGCATCAGCGGCCTGATTGGACGCATCTCGGCGCAAAATACGGTGAATGGCATCAAAGCCTGCGGTTTGCGCCTGACCGTCGTCGATCAGCGGCAGCAGCGTCCGGGCCAACGCTTCGGGGGTGGCGTCATCCTGCAGCAGTTCTGGCACCAGCAGGCGCTGGGCAAGCAGGTTAGGCAGCGACACGTAAGGGCTTTTGACCATCCGCTTGAGTATCCAGAAGGTCAGCGGCGCCAGACGGTAGGCCACCACCATCGGTCGCTTGTAAAGCAGGGCTTCCAGGGTCGCGGTGCCGGAGGCGATCAGTACCGCATCGCATGCGGCCAGCGCCACATGTGACTGACCGTCGAGCAGCGTGACTGGCAGATTGCGGCCTTGTAACAATTGCTCTATCTGAACCCGCCGCTGAGGGCTGGCGCAAGGCAGTACAAAACGCAGGCCAGGACGCTGCGCGAGAAGAAGCTCGGCAGCATCGAAAAACAACCCGCCCAGACGCCCTACTTCGCCGCCCCGGCTGCCCGGCATCAGCGCAACAACGGGCGCTTCCTGAGCAAAACCAAGCCCAGCGCGGGTCGCGGCGCGATCTGACTCCAAAGGGATGGTGTCTGCCAGCGGATGACCGACAAAGCGTACCGGTACGCCCTTCTCTTCATAGAAACGGGCTTCGAATGGCAACAATGTCAGCATCAGGTCACAGCCTTCACGAATCTTCAGCACACGCTTCTGACGCCAGGCCCAGACTGACGGGCTGACATAGTGCACGGTCTTGATCCCCGCGCGGCGTAGCTGAAGTTCGATATTGAGTGTGAAGTCGGGGGCATCGATGCCGATGAAGACGTCCGGCTTTTCCTTGATGAGGGTCTCTACCAGAAGCTTGCGCCGGGCCAGCAGCTCACGCAGCCTGCCTAGCACCTCGACCAGCCCCATCACCGACAGGCGCTCCATCGGGAAGTAGGACTGCATGCCCTCAGCCTCCATCAGCGGGCCACCCACGCCGATAAAACGGATATCGGGATGGCGCACCTTGAGGGCACGCATCAGGCCGGACCCGAGGATATCGCCGGATGCTTCACCAGCGACCAGAGCGATACATAATGGCTTGGTCATGATTAGCGAATGATACCGCGGGTCGACGTCTGGATAGACTGAAGGAATACGGCCACTTCAGGGAACTGCGCCGCCGGCTCAGCAAGGTCGGCCGCCGCCTGCGCGATGGTCAGCCCCTGACGATAGACCGTCTTGTAGGCTCTGCGCAGCGCATGAATGGCTTCTTCGGAAAAACCACGACGGCGCATGCCTTCGAAATTCATACTGCGCGCCTCGGCAGGGTTGCCAAACACCGTCACGAACGCCGGAACGTCCTTGCCAATGGCCGTACCCATGCCGGAAAAGCTGTGCGCACCGATGTGGCAGAACTGATGCACAAGGGTAAAACCGGACAGGATGGCCCAGTCATCGACATGAACGTGGCCTGCCAGTGCGGTGTTATTGACCAGAATCACGTGGTTGCCGATCACACTGTCATGGCCGATGTGCGCATAAGCCATGATCAGGTTGTGATCGCCGAGCGTGGTTTCAGCACGGTCCTGAACAGTCCCGCGGTGGATGGTCACGCCTTCACGGATCACGTTGTGATCGCCGATGACAAGACGGGTTTCCTCGCCCTTGTACTTCAGATCAGGCGTGTCTTCGCCCACCGATGAGAACTGGTAGATGCGATTGTGCTTGCCGATCCTGGTTGGTCCCTTGAGGACAACATGAGGACCGACGACTGTACCCTCGCCAATTTCCACACCGGCTCCGATGATCGACCAAGGGCCAACCTCCACGTTGTCGGCCAGAATGGCCGTCGGATCGATGATTGCGCGAGGGTCAATCAAACTCATAGTTTACGTTCCGCACAGATGATTTCGGCAGAGCATACCGCCTTGCCGTCAACTGTAGCCTTGCATTCGAATTTCCAGATCTGACGCTTGCTGCTCAGGAACTTCGCTTCAAGAACCAGCTGGTCGCCCGGCAGAACCGGTTGACGGAAACGCAGTTTGTCCGAGCCCACGAAATAATAGAGCGTACCGTCTGACGGCTTGGAGTCGAGCATCTTGAACGCAAGAATACCCGCAGCCTGTGCCATTGCCTCGATGATCAACACACCCGGCATGATGGGATGCTCAGGGAAGTGGCCGTTGAAAAAAGGCTCGTTGACGCTGACATTCTTGTAGGCGCGAATGTTCTTGTTCTCGATATCCAGCTCGGTCACGCGGTCCACCAGCAGGAACGGGTAACGATGAGGCAGATATTCGCGAATTTCTTTGATGTCCATCATTTCGAGGGGAAGCCTGTAGTAAAGATTAGGGGTGCGTCGCGACTGCGCAGCACCCCTCTACATCAAGGAGGCAGTTTATCGACTGTGCACGCTTGATATTAAAAAGGTATCAGCCATCAGATGAGCGATTATCGGAGCAGGTCACTGTCTCTACAGCCTTTTCGAGCTTTTGCAGACGCCGCGCCATGTCATCGATCTTGCGCAGACGGGCTGCGCTCTTGCGCCACTCGGCAGCGGGCTGCATTGCCGTACCCGACGAGTAGGAACCCGGCTCGGTAATGGAATGCGTCACCATCGTCATGCCGGTGATGAAAACACCATCACAGATTTCGATATGCCCCACCAGCCCTACACCGCCGGCCAGCATGCAGTGCTTGCCGATTATGGTGCTTCCGGAGATGCCGACACACGCAGCCATCGCTGTGTGATCGCCAACCTGTACGTTGTGGGCAATCTGAATCTGGTTATCCAGTTTCACGCCGTTGCCAATTCGCGTATCGGCCAAAGCACCGCGATCGATCGCCGTGTTGACGCCGATCTCGACGTCATCACCCAAGGTGACGCCACCGATTTGTGCAATTTTCTGCCAGACACCCTTCTCATTGGCAAAGCCGAAACCTTCACCGCCCAGCACCGCGCCCGACTGAATGACCACACGCTTGCCGATGCGCACATCGTGATAAAGCGTTACACGCGGTGCCAGCCAGCCACCTTCACCAATTTCGCAACGAGCACCGATGAAGCTGTGCGCACCAATGGTGACACCGGCTGCAATACGGGCACCGCTCTCGATAACTACGAAAGCGCCAATACTGGCGGCAGGATCAACCTGAGCATCGTCGGCAATCACTGCCGTCGGATGAACGCCCGCCACGCTTTTGGGCTTGGGGTCGAAAAAGTGCGAAATGCGCGCATAGGCCAGGTAAGGATCCGGGACCAATAGCGCATCTCCGGTGTAGCTGTCGGCATCTGCGGGCTTGAGCAGCACGGCAGCAGCCTGGGCATCAACCAGAAATTTACGGTATTGAGATTTTGCCAGGAAACTGATTTGACCAGGGCCGGCCTCTTGTAAAGCGGCCAGCCCGGTGATGTCCTTGTCCTTGTCGCCACGTAGCGTAGCGCCAAGGAACTCGGCCAATTGGCCGAGCTTGATGGTTATGCTCATGGTTACTTCAGCTGGTTCATGCGCTCGATGACCTGGCGAGTAACGTCGTATTGAGGCTTGACGTCAATCACTGCACCGCGCTCGAAGACCAGATCGAAACCACCTTTCTTGATGACTTCTTCAACAGCCTGATCCAGCTTTGGCTTCAACTGCTTGAGCATTTCACGGTCAGCAACTGCCTTGGCTTCGTTCAGTTCCTTGGACTGGAACTGGAAGTCCCGAGCCTTTTGCTTGAATTCAAGCTCCAGACGCTCGCGCTCAGGCTGAGCCATCTTGTCGCCGCCGCTGACCAGACGGTCCTGAATACCCTTGGCGCTGCTTTCCAGGCTTTTCAGCTTGGTCAGTTGCGGACCGAATTTTTTCTCGGCATCAACAGCGTATTTCTTGGCAGCGTCAGATTCCAGCAAGGCCATCTGATAGTTCAGTACAGCAATTTTCATGTCGGCAAATGCAGGGCTTGCAACCAGAACGGTTGCCAGCAGTACCAATTGAGTCAACTTACGCACAATACAACTCCTACAAAATTCGTTGCGTTATCAAAGATCAGACGCTTAGAAAGTCTGACCCAGGGAGAATTGGAAGACCTGTGTTTCTGCTTCGTCGTCCGGCTTCTTGATCGGCATCGCCAAGGCGAAGCTCAAAGGACCGAGCGCAGTGATCCAGGTGACACCGATACCCACAGAGCTGGCCATGCCGGAAAGGTCGATGTTGTTGCATTCGACGTTTTTACCACTGGCTGTCTTCCTGCTGGAATCGCAGTTTGTATCAAATACGTTGCCGACATCCCAGAACACGGAGGTGCGCAGGGAACGCTGGTCCTTGACGAATGGCAACGGGAACATGACTTCTACGCCACCCTGCACCAGGGCATTACCACCGAACGGCAGTGGATCCTGGTCCGGATCAGCCAACGTGCCGGGTTTTGAACCGTTACTCGGCGTACTACGCGGACCGAGCGTGCTGTCCTTGAAGCCACGAACCGAGTTGAAACCACCGGCATAGTAGTTCTCGTAGAACGGCAGACCCGAGGTCGAACCGTAGCCGTCACCGTAACCCAGCTCGGTGTGTAGACGCAGGGTGTAGTTATCGGTGATCGGGTGGAAGTACTGAGCACGGTAATCCAGCTTGAAGAACGACAGGTCGCTGCCCGGCAAGGTGGATTCAAACACCAGGCTTTGCGAGTGACCACGGGTCGCCAGTACGCCTTTGTTCAGAGTCGATTCAGACCAGCCAATCGAGCCCTTGAAGTTCAGGTACTTATCGCCTTCTTTTTCGACAAAGTCGAAGATCTCGTCAACGGTGTACTTGCCGGTCTTGATCTCATCCTGCTGCACGGTCAGGCCGTAGGTCAGGCGCGAGGTCTCGCTGATCGGGTAGCCGAGGTTGATACCGGCACCCAGGCTATCCACTGCGTAGCTTGCAACATCAACGTCAAGGTCATCGTAGTTGGTGGTGCGGTAGAACGCGTTGTAACCCAGGCTGACACCGTCCGGCGTGTAGTACGGATCGACGTAGCTGAAGTTGTAACGGCTCTGATATTCGCTGCGGGTCAGGCCGATGCTGACCTTGTTACCGGTACCGAGGAAGTTGTTCTGGCTGATCGAACCACCGAGGATCAGACCGGCGCTTTGCGCGAAGCCGACGCTGGCGGTGATCGAACCGGACGCCTGCTCTTCAACGGCGTAGTTCACATCGACCTGATCGTCGGTGCCTGGAACAGGTGGCGTCTCGACGTTGACTTCCTTGAAGAAGCCCAGACGGTCCAGACGGGTTTTCGACTGGTCAATCAGGTAGGTCGAAGCCCAGCCGCCTTCCATCTGACGCATTTCGCGACGCAGCACTTCGTCTTCCGACTTGGTGTTGCCGCGGTAGTTGATGCGGTTGACGTAGGCACGCTTGCCGGGATCGACCACGAAGGTGATGTCAACCGTGTGGTCTTCGTTGTTCGGGGTCGGCACGCCGTTGACGTTGGCGAAGGTGTAGCCTTCGTTACCCAGACGACGGGTGATCAGCTCGGACGTGGTGGTCATGACCTTACGCGAGAACACCTGACCCGGCTGTACCAGCAGCAGGGACTTGACCTGGTCTTCAGGAACCTTCAGGTCACCGCTGAGCTTGACCGACTTGACGCTGTATTTTTCGCCTTCGTTGATGTTGACCGTGATGTACACGTTCTTCTTGTCCGGCGTGATCGAGACCTGGGTCGAGGCGATATCCATGTTGATATAGCCGCGATCGAGGTAGTACGAACGCAGACGCTCAAGGTCACCCGACAGCTTTTCACGGGCGTACTTGTCATCATTCTTGAAGAACGACAGCCAGTTGCTGGTCTTGAGCTCGAACAGGTCGGTCAGGTCTTCGTCGGAGAAGACCGTGTTGCCCACCACGTTGATATGCTGAATGGAGGCGACGGTGCCTTCATTGATGTTGATTTTCAGGCCCACGCGGTTGCGCGGCTGTGGAACGACCTCGGCGTCAACCTCGGCAGAGTAACGGCCCTGGGCAACGTATTGGCGTTGCAGCTCGTTACGTACACCTTCAAGGGTTGCACGCTGGAAAATTTCACCCTCGGCCAGACCGGACTGTTTCAGCCCCTTCATCAGGTCTTCGGTGGAGATGGCCTTGTTGCCTTCGATTTCGATACTTGCAACCGAAGGACGCTCGACGACGTTGATGACGAGTACGTTGCCATCGCGACCCAGCTGGATATCTTGAAAGAAACCGGTTTTGAACAGCGAACGGGTAGCATCGACCAAACGACCATCGTCCGCCTGCTCGCCTACGTTCAGCGGCAACGCACCAAAGACACTGCCGGCGGATACCCGCTGGAGGCCGTTGACACGAATATCGGAGATGGTGAAGGACTCGGCGTGAACTTCAGCGATCATCAGTGCGGAAAGAACCGCAGTTAGCAGCAGACGTTTCATGAAGTCCTTTCTTATTCCAACTGGCAATAAACAAACTGCCGCAAAATGCGGCAGATTCGCAACTCGGCAAAGCGTTACAGTCGGCCCAGATCGTTGACCAGCGCGAGCAACATTACGCCCACCACCAGACTGATACCGATCTGCGCCCCCCAACCTTGAACCTTTTCCGAAAGGGGACGACCACGCGCCCACTCGATCAGATAAAACAGCAAATGCCCCCCGTCCAGGACGGGAATGGGCAGCAAATTCAGAACACCCAGGCTAATACTCAGATAAGCGAGGAAGTTCAGAAAATCTCCGATGCCCGACTGGGCCGAAGCGCCCGCCACTTTAGCAATGGTTATCGGTCCACTCAAGTTTTTTACCGAGAGCTCGCCGAACAACATTTTCTTCAGTGAGTCCAGGGTCAGCACACTCATGTTCCACGTGCGCTTTATCCCCTCGCCCATCGCGGCGAAAGGACCGTAGCTGACCTCGCGCAGCATTTCCGGTGGCCAATCGACAGCTTTGACGCCAGCCCCCAGATAACCCGCGGCCGCCTTGCCTTCGCCTTTCGCGGCGAGGGTTACAGGGACGTCCATTTGTACACCGTCACGCTCGATGCGCAGCGATACTTTTGCCTCAGGGCGCTCGCGCACCCGGTCAACAACCTGCTGCCACTCATTGAGCGGCTGACCGTCCATCGAAATCAGGCGATCTCCGGTTTTAAGCCCGGCACTCTGCGCCGGACCTTTCGGGTCGATCTCTGCCAGCACGGGCAACAAGGCCGGGCGCCACGGACGAATACCCAGCGACTTGATCGGATCAGGCTCTTCAGCCCCCCTGAGCCAGTCATTGAGTACCAGTTCACGAGACGTGTCGACCGTCGAACCCTGATCCCTGAGCTTCAAAGCGATGGTGCCGCTTTCACCCAGGCGGCGGACCAGTTGCAGATTCACCCCGGCCCAGCCCGACGTCGGCTCGCCATCGACTGCGACGATTTCCTGCCCGGCAGTCAGACCCGCCTGTTGAGCGATGCTTCCGGACTCGACGGCGCCGATAACCGGACGAACCTGTTCGCTGCCCATCATCGCCAGCACCCAGAAAAACGCGATGGCCAGCAGGAAATTGGCTGTCGGGCCTGCGATCACGATTGCGATACGCTGCCCGACGGTCTTGCGATTGAACGACTGGTCGGCAAGCTCGGGCGGGACATTGCCTTCGCGCTCGTCGAGCATTTTGACATAGCCACCCAGCGGAATTGCAGCGACCACATACTCGGTGCCCTGACGATCACTCCAACGCAGAAGAGGCGTGCCGAAGCCCACTGAAAAACGCAGCACCTTGACGCCACAACGCCTGGCCACCCAGAAGTGGCCGAATTCGTGGAAGGTCACCAGCACGCCCAACGCAATCAGGGTGCCGAGAATCATGTATAAAGCGCTCATCAGCCTTCTCCGGGTACCGACTGGTCGGCCAGTGTGTTAATCATCGCAGACTTCAAAAGCTGCCGTTGACGCACCACATCGACCCTTTCATTCAAATCCTGACGGGTCATCAGATCGCTATCGCCCGTTTCTTTCAAGCCATTGGCCCGCGAGCAAACGCGCTTTTGCATCCGCGGCAAACACCGCGTCGAGCCCTTCGACCGCAGTCACAGGCTCATGATTCAGAACCTCCTCGATAATACCGGCGATTTCCAGGTAACGGATACGCCCATCAAGGAATGCAGCGACGGCCACTTCATTGGCTGCGTTAAGCATGGCAGGCGCACTGCCTCCAGCCTCTGCCGCGTGACGCGCCAGCCGCAGGCAGGGGAAACGCTCCTCGTCGGGCTTCTGAAAATCAAGCTGGCCGATACGGAACAGATCCAGAGGCGCAACACCAGAGTCTACACGTGCAGGCCAGGCCAGTGCATTGGCGATGGGCGTACGCATGTCGGGATTGCCCAATTGAGCGAGTACAGAGCCATCAACATAATCGACCAGCGAGTGGATCACGCTCTGCGGATGGATGACCACCTCGACCTGATCCGGACGTGCGTCGAACAGCCAGCAGGCTTCGATCAGCTCAAGGCCCTTGTTCATCATGGTCGCCGAATCAACGGAAATCTTGCGACCCATCGACCAGACAGGATGCGCGCAGGCCTGTTCGGGCGTCACATTCTGCAACTGTTCGAGCGGGGTTTCGCGGAACGGTCCGCCCGAGGCCGTCAACATGATCCGCCGGACACCCACAGCACCAAGCCCGCGAGCAAAATCGCCGGGCAGGCACTGGAAAATCGCATTGTGCTCACTGTCGATGGGCAGCAGCACTGCGCCGCTCTGCCGAACAGCCTGCATAAACAGGTCACCGGACATGACCAGCGCTTCCTTGTTGGCCAGCAAGACCTTCTTGCCCGCCTCGACCGCAGCCAGGGTCGGGCGCAGACCGGCAGCGCCGACAATGGCGGCCATGACTGCGTCGACGCGCGGGTGCGCGGCTACTTCACACAGACCACCCTCGCCTACCAGTACCCGGGTGTCGAGCCCGGCCGCAGCGAGGTCGTCCTGCAATTTACGGGCGGCGACCTGATCGGGAACCACAGCGTATTGCGGGGTATGCCGGACGCACAGGGCCAGCAACTCATCGAGACGACTGAAGCCCGTAAGCGCGAATACCTGATAAAGAGAAGGATGACGTGCGACGACATCCAGAGTGCTCAGACCGATAGAGCCTGTGGCACCCAGAATGGTGATGTGTTGCGGCCCACTCACATGACACCCCAGTCAGCGGCCCAGAGCAGAACCGCAAATACCGGAATGGCCGCAGTAAGGCTGTCGATACGATCCAGCACGCCGCCGTGCCCAGGCAGCAGGTTGCTGCTGTCCTTGACCCCTGACTGGCGCTTGAACATGCTTTCAGTCAGGTCGCCAATTACGGAGATGAACACAATCACAGCAGCGCCAAGCAGCCCGGCGATGAACTGAGCAACGGTCCAGTCGCGAGAAACACCCACAGCGGCCGTAATGCCCAGACTGACTGCCAGACCGCCGTATACGCCTTCCCAACTCTTGCCCGGACTTACCTTGGGGGCCAGCTTGCGCTTGCCGAACGCCTTGCCGGAGAAATAGGCACCAATGTCGGCAGCCCATACCAGCACCATCACCGACAGAATCAGCCAGTTACCCAGCGGCCACTGCTTGATCAGCACCAACCCCTGCCAGGCAGGCAGCAAAATCAAAAGACCGATCACCAGCTTGCAGGCCGCGCTTGCCCAGTGGTTGCTGGAGTCCGGATAGGTAAGGACCAGAAAGGTCGCCACGCCCCACCAGATGACGGCTGCGACGAGCACCCAGGGCTCCAGCCCTGGCAGCAGATACATGAGGAATAGCAGAATTGCGACCACAGCCGCATAACCGATGCGCATCGACTGCGCAGCAAAACCTGCGAGCCGCGCCCATTCCCAGGAACCCAGCACGACAACCACCCCGATGAACAGGGCGAAGTACATGCCGGTCAGCAGGAAAAAACCGCACAAGGCGATCGGCAACAAAATGAGTGCCGTGATGATCCGTTGTTTCAGCATTAAGCCCGGGCCCCAGCCTCTACCTGTTCGCTGGTTTTACCGAAGCGACGTTGGCGAGAAGCGAAATCTGCCAGCGCGGCGCGCATGGCATCGTGTTTGAAGTCCGGCCAGAACAGGTCGGAGAAGTACAGCTCGGCATAGGCCAGCTGCCAAAGCAGGAAATTACTGATGCGGTGTTCGCCACCGGTGCGGATGCACAAGTCCGGCAACGGCAGATCGCCCGTTGCCAGACAGGTCTGCAGCAGCTCGGGAGTAATATCCTCCGGCTGCAG
Source organism: Pseudomonas savastanoi (assembly GCF_020917325.1). NCBI lineage: Bacteria > Pseudomonadati > Pseudomonadota > Gammaproteobacteria > Pseudomonadales > Pseudomonadaceae > Pseudomonas > Pseudomonas savastanoi. The sequence continues at coordinate 1,517,698 of NZ_CP076652.1, read as the reverse complement.
GTGCCCGGCCTGAACCTCGCGCGCCAGCCGCTGGGCAGCCTGTGCGATGTCCCACTGCCCACCGTAGTTGGCAGCGATCTGCAGCACGAAACGGCTGTTGCCGGATGTGCGCACTTCCGCCTCGCGCATTGCAGCCTGCAGCTCGGGATGAAAGCGCGAGCGATCGCCAATGATCCGCAGGCTGATGTCGTTCTCGTTCAGGCGCTTGGTTTCGCGGCGTAGCGCCGTGAAGAAAAGCTCCATCAGCGCACCAACCTCTTCGGCCGGGCGCTGCCAGTTTTCACTGGAGAACGCGAACAGTGTCAGCACCTCGACCTTGGCTTCGGCACACACCTCGATAACGGCACGCACAGCGTCGACGCCCGCCTTATGGCCAGCGACGCCTGGCAGCAGGCGCTTCTTGGCCCAGCGATTATTACCATCCATGATAATCGCGACATGGCGCGGTACCGAAGACGGCACGGCCGGTTTTATCTTTTCCATGAAAGCGTCCGAAACCTTAAACAGCCATCAGATCAGCTTCTTTCTGCTTGACCGCAACTTCGATTTCCGCAACGAACTTGTCGGTCAGCTTTTGCACGTCGTCAGCCGCACGACGCTCTTCGTCTTCGCTGATTTCCTTCTCCTTGACCAGATCTTTCAACTGGCTCAGGGCGTCACGACGAATGTTGCGTACAGCAACACGAGCGTCTTCAGCGGCATCGCGTGCCTGCTTGGTGAAGCCCTTGCGGGTTTCCTCGGTCAGGGCCGGCATGGAGATCAGCAACAGCTCACCCAGGTTAGTCGGGTTGAAGCCCAGACCGGAGCTCTGGATAGCCTTGTCGACAGCGGCAAGCATATTGCGCTCAAACGCTACGACCTGAAGGGTACGCGAGTCCTTGACGGTGACGTTGGCCACCTGGCTGAGCGGGGTATCGGCACCGTAGTAAGGAACCATGACACCACCGAGGATGCTCGGATGCGCTTTGCCGGTACGGATACGGGTGAACGCATGGGTCAGCGATTCCAGACTCTTCTGCATGCGGGTCTGAGCGTCTTTCTTGATTTCGTTGATCATTATTGTGCTTCCTCGATCAGGGTCCCTTCAGCGCCACCATGGACGATATTCAGAAGAGCACCCGGCTTGTTCATGTTGAAGACGCGCAATGGCATCTTGTGATCGCGACACAGGCAGATTGCGGTCAGATCCATCACACCCAGCTTGCGATCCAGCACTTCATCGTAGGTCAGATGATCGAACTTCTCGGCATTCGGGTCCTTGAACGGATCTGCAGTGTAGACACCATCCACCTTGGTGGCCTTGAGCACTACATCGGCGTCGATCTCGATCGCTCGCAGGCAGGCAGCCGAGTCGGTCGTAAAGAACGGATTACCAGTGCCGGCAGCAAAAATCACCACTTCCTTCGAGCTGAGATGGCGCATGGCCTTGCGGCGGTCGTAATGATCGGTCACGCCTACCATGGAAATGGCCGACATCACGATGGCGGTGATATTAGCGCGCTCCAGCGCATCGCGCATTGCCAGGGCGTTCATCACAGTGGCCAGCATGCCCATGTGATCGCCTGTCACCCGATCCATGCCCGCAGCACTCAAGGCCGCGCCACGAAACAGGTTGCCGCCGCCGATCACCAGACCGACCTGAACGCCGATACCGACCAGCTGGCCGACTTCCAGCGCCATACGGTCCAGCACCTTGGGGTCAATGCCGAACTCTTCCGAGCCCATGAGGGCCTCACCGCTGAGCTTGAGTAGAATGCGTTTATAGCGAGCCTGATAACCACTGCCCTGCTGAGCCATTGCGAATCTCTCCTGCGGCGTTTTCTGAAAAAAATCTGTGCCGGCTATTTCAAGCCTGCGCTTACTTTAGCTTGACGCTCTGCGAGCGTCGGGAGAATGCAGCCTTGTGAGCACAATCTCCAAGGAAAATTTCCTTTTCTCTTTCGACAAAGAGGCCGCACGCGTGAGCGGGCAGCCTCTTTGGGGCGACAGTTGAAAAACCGTCTTACTGCTTGGCAGCAGCCAGCTGTGCAGCCACTTCGTCAGCGAAGTTATCAACTGGCTTCTCGATGCCGTCGCCTACTTTGAAGTAGGTGAAGGAAACGATTTCAGCACCGGCTTTCTTGGCCAGATCACCGACCTTGACTTCCGGGTTCTTGACGAAGGCTTGCTCGACCAGGCTGGCTTCTGCCAGGAACTTGGTGATACGACCGCCAACCATTTTCTCAACGATGTCAGCCGGCTTGCCTTTGATCTTGTCTTCGTTCAGTTGCAGGAAGACATTCTTCTCGCGCTCGATCGCTTCGGCAGACACTTCCGAAGGGAACAGGAACTCGGGGTTGCTTGCCGCTACGTGCATGGCGATATCTTTGGCCAGCTCGACGTCGCCACCCTTGAGGGTAACAACTACGCCGATCTTGTTGCCGTGCAGGTAAGTACCTACAACATCACCTTCGATACGCTTCAGGCGACGGATGTTGACGTTTTCGCCAACCTTGCCGACCAGTACCAGACGCGCAGCTTCCTGAGCTTCGATCAACGGAGCGGCATCAGTCATCTTCTCAGCGAAGGCTTTTTCGACGCTTGCAGCAACGAAAGCCTTGAAGTCGTCTTGCAGGGCCAGGAAGTCGGTCTGCGAGTTGACTTCGATGATGACAGCGGCTTTACCGTCGTCCTTGATGGCGATAGCGCCTTCAGCAGCCACGTTACCTGCTTTCTTGGCGGCCTTGATGGCGCCGGAAGCACGCATATCGTCGATTGCTTTTTCGATGTCGCCGCCAGCCTTGGTCAAGGCCTTTTTGCAATCCATCATGCCTTCGCCGGTACGCTCGCGCAGTTCTTTGACCAACGCTGCAGTAATCTCTGCCATTTCAAAATCCTCTTGGATAGGTCTTCAACCATTCCACCCGGTTCGCCGGGCGTGCAATTCTTGAAAAATCAGGGTGGCAGCAACACATGACAGCAAGGTCATGGCTACAGACCGACAAATCATTTCCTAGGTGGCAAAAAGGGGGCTAAGCCCCCTTTTCGCGTACTGAGTAAACGCCAGGCGTTTGTACTCAGCCTTCTACAGCAGCTGCAGCTGGAGCTTCTTCGACGAATACGTCGGTGCCGCCAGCAACATTGTTACGGCCACGGATAACAGCGTCAGCCATCGAACCCATGTACAGCTGGATGGCGCGAATGGCGTCATCGTTGCCCGGGATGATGTAGTCAACGCCTTCCGGGCTGCTGTTGGTATCGACAACGCCGATAACCGGGATGCCCAGCTTGTTGGCTTCAGTGATCGCGATGCGCTCGTGATCAACGTCGATAACGAACAGTGCGTCTGGCAGACCGCCCATGTCCTTGATACCACCCAGGCTGCGATCCAGTTTTTCCAGATCACGGGTGCGCATCAGGGCTTCTTTCTTGGTCAGCTTGGCGAAAGTACCGTCTTCGGACTGTACTTCCAGCTCGCGCAGACGTTTGATCGACTGACGGATGGTCTTGAAGTTGGTCAGCATGCCACCCAACCAGCGATGGTCGACGTACGGCGAACCGCAACGTGCTGCTTCTTCAGCAACGATCTTGCCAGCGGAACGCTTGGTGCCGACGAACAGAATCTTGTTTTTGCCCGAAGCCAGGCGCTCAACGAAAGTCAGAGCTTCGTTGAACATAGGCAGGGTTTTTTCAAGGTTGATGATGTGAATCTTGTTACGCGCGCCGAAAATGTACTTACCCATTTTCGGGTTCCAGTAACGGGTTTGGTGACCGAAGTGCACACCGGCCTTCAGCATATCGCGCATATTGACTTGGGACATGATAGTTCCTTGATAAGTCGGGTTAGGCCTCCACGTATCCCAATGACCAACCAATGGCATCTGCCAAGGGCACCCAGGTCATCGTGTCGACACGTGTGTGGGTTTGTGCTTCAAGGGCGGACCTTGGAAAGCGGCGCATTTTATATCACAAAAGGGAAGAGAACGGAACTCCCATCAAGTTCTTGTTTTGCGGTGCTTTTAAAGCGGCATCCGTTGCCTATAGAAGGAAGCGATGATTACCCGGCACTGGCGGTCTGATAGAATTGCGCCTTTGCGCACCAACCGCGTGCCAGCCACGCCGAGAGATTCTGTATGACCATCACCCTCAAAACCCCGGAAGACATCGAAAAGATGCGCATCGCCGGTCGCCTGGCCGCCGATGTACTGGAAATGATAGCGCCTCACGTAAAGCCCGGTGTGACCACCGAAGAGCTGGACCGCCTCTGCCACGATTACATCGTCAACGAGCAACAGGCGATCCCTGCCCCGCTGAACTACAAAGGCTTCCCCAAGTCGATCTGCACCTCGATCAATCAGGTGGTCTGCCACGGCATCCCGAGCGACAAGAAGCTGAAGAACGGCGACTCGCTCAACATTGACGTTACCGTCATAAAGGACGGGTACCACGGAGACACCAGCAGAATGTTCCATGTCGGCACCGTTCCGGTATGGGCCGAGCGCCTGTCGAAAGTGACTCAGGAATGCCTGTACAAGGCCATCGAAATCGTCAAACCCGGCACTCGCCTGGGTGACATCGGCGCGGTTATTCAGAAACACGCTGAAAAGAACGGCTTCTCCGTTGTTCGGGAGTTCTGTGGTCACGGCATCGGCAAGGTGTTTCATGAGGAGCCGCAGGTCATGCACTTCGGCGAGGCCGGAACCGGTATCGAGCTGCAGGAAGGCATGACCTTCACCATCGAGCCGATGATCAACCAGGGACGCCCTGAAACCAAGATTCTTGGCGATGGCTGGACGGCGATCACCAAGGACCGCAAGCTCTCGGCGCAATGGGAGCACACGCTGCTGGTAACCGCCGACGGTTACGAAATCTTCACTTTACGCAGCGACGACACTATTGCACAAAAAGCCCCCTGACCGGAGGCTGCACGACTGAACACCCGACCCGACGTGAGGAATACTGCTCCATGCCGCAAGTAGATCCAGACTTGTTCGATCGTGGCCAGTTCCAGGCCGAACTGGCCTTGAAAGCCAGCCCCATCGCTGCGTTCAAGAAGGCTATCCGCAGGGCGAAAGACGTCCTCGATGATCGCTTCAAGTCGGGGCGCGACATTCGGCGACTGATCGAAGACCGGGCATGGTTTGTGGATAACATCCTGCAGAAGGCCTGGGATCAGTTCGAATGGAGCGAAGACGCCGATATCGCCCTGCTTGCAGTGGGCGGCTACGGGCGCGGCGAGCTGCACCCGTACTCTGACATTGATCTGCTGATCCTGCTGGACAGTGATGACCACGAAGTTTTTCGCGAACCTATCGAGCGGTTTCTGACGCTGCTCTGGGACATCGGCCTGGAGGTCGGGCAAAGCGTGCGCTCCGTCAATGAATGTGCGCAGGAAGGCCGTGCCGACCTGACTGTCATCACCAACCTGATGGAAAGCCGCACCATCGCCGGCCCCGAGCATCTGCGCCAGCGCATGCTGGAAGTCACCAGCACCGAGCACATGTGGCCTAGCAAGGAGTTCTTCCTTGCCAAGCACGCCGAACAGAAAAAGCGTCATCACAAGTACAACGATACCGAATACAACCTGGAACCCAACGTCAAGGGATCGCCCGGCGGCCTGCGCGACATTCAGACCATTCTGTGGGTTGCGCGACGCCAGTATGGCACGCTGAATCTGCACGCACTGGCAGGCGAAGGCTTCCTGCTGGGCAGCGAAAACGCCCTGCTCGCCTCCTCTCAGGAGTTTTTGTGGAAGGTGCGTTACGCGCTGCACATGCTGGCGGGACGCTCCGAGGACCGGCTTCTGTTCGATTATCAGGTCCGCATCGCAGGCTTGCTGGGCTATGAAGACAACGATGCAAAGCTGGCCATAGAGCGTTTCATGCAGAAGTATTACCGCGTGGTCATGAGCATCGCCGAACTCAGCGATCTGATCATCCAGCATTTCGAAGAAGTGATTCTTTCCGACGACAGCGGCACAGCACAGCCGATCAATTCGCGCTTCCAGCTGCACGACGGCTATATAGAAGCCACCAACCCGAACGTCTTCAAGCGCACCCCATTTGCCATGATCGAGATCTTCGTGCTCATGGCCCAGCATCCCGAGATAAAGGGCGTGCGCGCCGACACCATTCGTTTGCTGCGTGAACATCGGCACCTGATCAACGATGATTTCCGTAACGATATTCGTAACACCAGCCTGTTCATCGAGCTGTTCAAGTGCGAGATAGGCATTCATCGCAACCTGCGCCGAATGAACCGCTACGGCATTCTCGGGCTGTATCTGCCGGAATTCGGCCATATCGTCGGGCAGATGCAGCACGACCTGTTCCACATCTATACCGTCGATGCGCACACGCTGAATCTGATCAAGCACCTGCGCAAGCTGCAATACACCGAAGTCTCCGAAAAATTTCCGCTGGCCAGCAAAATCATGGCTCGCCTGCCAAAGCCGGAGCTGATCTACCTGGCCGGGCTGTACCACGACATTGGCAAGGGCCGCGGCGGCGATCACTCTGAGCTGGGCGCAATAGATGCACAGGCGTTCGGTACGCGCCATCATCTGCCCGACTGGGACACCCGCCTTATTGTCTGGCTGGTGAGCAACCATCTGGTCATGTCGACCACCGCACAGCGCAAGGACCTTTCAGATCCACAGGTCATCCACGATTTCGCCCAGTTCGTTGGCGACGAAGTGCATCTGGACTATCTGTATGTGCTGACCGTTGCCGACATCAACGCGACCAACCCGACCCTCTGGAATTCGTGGCGCGCCAGCCTGCTGCGCCAGTTGTACACCGAGACCAAGCGCGCCTTGCGCCGTGGCCTGGAAAACCCGGTTGATCGCGAGGAGCAGATCCGTCGCACCCAGACCGCAGCGCTGGACATCCTGGTACGTAACGGCACCGACCCTGACGATGTCGAGCAACTCTGGTCAGCGCTGGGAGACGATTATTTCCTGCGCCACACCGCTGGCGACGTCGCCTGGCACAGCGATGCCATCCTGCAGCAGCCAGCCGACGGCGGCCCGCTGGTGCTGATCAAGGAAACCACACAACGGGAATTCGAGGGCGGCACGCAAATATTCATTTACGCCCCGGACCAGCATGATTTCTTCGCTGTGACCGTGGCGGCGATGGACCAGTTGAACCTGAACATTCATGACGCGCGCATTATCACGTCCAGCAGCAAATTCACCCTCGACACCTATATCGTCCTCGACAACGAAGGTGGTTCGATCGGCGACAATCCGGAACGCGTTCAGGAAATCCGCAACGGCCTGACCGAAGCGCTGCGCAACCCGGATGATTACCCGACGATCATCAAGCGCCGCGTGCCTCGCCAGCTCAAGCATTTTGCTTTCGCACCGCAAGTCACCATTCACAATGACGCCCAGCGCCCGGTGACGGTACTTGAACTACTGGCACCTGACCGCCCCGGCCTGCTGGCGCGCATCGGCAAGATCTTCCTGGAGTTCGATCTGTCATTGCAGAATGCCAAGATTGCGACCCTGGGCGAACGCGTGGAAGACGTGTTCTTCATCACCGACGCGAACAATCATCCGCTGTCCGACCCACAGTTGTGCAGCCAGTTGCAGGACGCAATCGTCAAGCAACTGAGCGTCAACTCAGAGCCCGGCCATGACTTGCGGATCAGCATATGAGCACTCGGCCAAACGAATCGACTCAACGCAGCCCATTGAGGAACACCCCACATGAATAACGCGATGCAACTGCTTCAGCCTTACCCTTTCGAGAAGCTGCGCGCCTTGCTGGCCGGCGTAACGCCCAACCCGGAAAAGCGCCCTGTTGCATTGTCGATTGGTGAGCCTAAGCACCGCTCACCCGATTTCGTCGCCAAGACACTGGCAGACAACCTCGATCAGATGGCGGTTTACCCGACCACGCTGGGTATCCCGGCGCTGCGCGAAGCCATTGCCGGCTGGTGCAACCGTCGATTCGGCGTACCACAGGGCTGGATCGATCCGGCACGCAATGTATTGCCGGTCAATGGCACACGCGAAGCGCTGTTCGCCTTCACCCAGACAGTGGTCAATCGTAGCGATGACGGCCTGGTGATCAGCCCGAACCCGTTTTATCAGATCTATGAAGGCGCCGCCTTTCTGGCCGGAGCCCAGCCTCACTACCTGCCATGCCTGAGCGATAACGGTTTCAACCCCGATTTCGACGCAGTCAGCGCGGACACCTGGAAGCGCTGCCAGATCCTGTTCCTGTGCTCGCCGGGTAACCCGACCGGAGCACTGATTCCGGTTGAAACCCTGAAAAAACTCATCGCCCTGGCCGATGAACATGACTTTGTCATTGCTGCGGACGAATGCTACAGCGAGCTGTACTTTGATGAGCAGACCCCACCGCCTGGCTTGCTCAGCGCCTGCGTCGAGCTGGGTCGCCAGGATTTCAAGCGTTGCGTGGTGTTCCACAGCCTGTCCAAGCGTTCCAACCTGCCAGGCCTGCGTTCAGGTTTTGTGGCCGGTGATGCCGACGTTCTCAAGGCCTTCCTGCTGTATCGCACGTATCACGGCTGCGCCATGCCGGTACAGACTCAACTGGCCAGCATCGCTGCCTGGAATGACGAGGATCACGTACGCGCGAACCGGGACTTGTACCGTGAAAAATTCGATGCCGTGCTCGACATCCTCGCGCCAGTGCTCGACGTCCAGCGCCCGGACGGGGGTTTTTACCTATGGCCGAATGTCGGCACCGATGATGCTGCATTTTGCCGAGACCTGTTCATCGATCAGCATGTGACTGCAGTACCGGGTTCATACCTTTCCCGCGAAGTGGATGGCGTCAACCCGGGTGCCGGCCGGGTTCGCCTGGCGCTCGTGGCACCTTTGGCCGAGTGCGTCGAAGCCGCCGAACGTATCCGCGCATTCCTGAGCAAATAAAAAGCCAAGCTTCAGGAATACAGCCCCGCCGCCTGCGTTGTGCGGCGGGGTAATTAGTTACCACCTGCTACACCCTGCACAAACGTACCTTCAACCTTCATTTTTCAGGCTTCCTGAAAGGAAGCGAACTACGATGAAGGTCAACCCCATGTCCGCACCCACCACACAGGGCATAAAGCTGCCTGCATCCTGCGCCATGCGCAGTGCAACGAATCATCAAGCCTCGTACGAAACCGCCATTCGCGAAAACCCAGCCAACGCGGCAATCACTCCCACTTACGAATCAGAAACAGGCTATGACACCGAGGAGTCAACGCGCATGGCACGTCTTCTGGTGTCGTTCAGCAAATACTGGGCACGCGGTCGGACTCTGAAAATTCTTTTCCAGAAAGACCCTCCTGCCATTCTGACGACACCCATCGTCGACGCTGCGAAGAAGTGGCTGCCTCACATAAGTCTGAAATTCGAGTTTGTGACAGGCGGGGCCAGCGATATTCGAATCGGCTTCAACGAACATCTGAACTGGAGCGCCATAGGCACTGATGCCCTGTTGGCCGAGCAGAATGAAACCACCATGGAATTCAACGTCAAGGAGCTGTACACGGCAGAGCTGAAACCCATGCCAGACTTGACGCGTATCGTGCTCCATGAATTCGGGCACGCCTTGGGAGCAGTTCACGAGCACCAGCATCCTCAGGCAAACATCCCCTGGAACGAATCGCTTCTACGCCCCCTGCTTTTGCAATCCGGATTGACTGACGAAGAAATCAATACCAATTTTTTCGACAAGTACGAAGCTGCTGATTTCTACCATTCGGCTTACGACCGTGATTCTGTCATGCATTACGATATTCCCAACGGCCTGACCCTTGGCGACTTTGAAATTATCAACACAGGCAAGACGCTCAGCCCTGACGACATCGAAGTGATGGGCTCCATATACGGGGACCGGAAGAACTCAAAGTTTGAAACGCGGTGACAGGACATCGCAAAGAAAATACTGATCGTCAGGCAGTGACGCGCAAGCAGTGCCTGCAGGGCGCTGGCCGACAGCCCTGCGGAACTCGCCAGTAACCGGATTTGAGCCATCGCGCCACGTACTTCACCCCGTGTGGCGCGATGGCTTTACAGCGATACCGGTCACTGTCGTGTTCGCAATTTTTCCGCAACCCACCCGACCGCCCAGCTTACCGGGTCATGGGACTGCATGGGCAGCAACGGCTTTCCTTCACGGGCGGCCAGCCTGCCTTGCGTCTCAGCCTCACCATGAATCCAGATCGTACTTTGCTTGAACCCCTCGGCACGTTGACGTTCCCTGTAATAACGTTGCCGGACAAGCGCTTCTTGACGCTTTCTCTCTTGTTCAGACATAACGCACCCAGCCTTTAAATGGAAAGCAATAATTGCCCGCCCGGGCTTGCCACTCAAGCGTGGAAGGGTGAAGTTTTCTTAATGACAGTTAGGGTTATTATCTAGTTTTTGTTCAGTCTTTGTACCAGCGCTGTCACAACACGATGCGGTCTGACGTGGCATAATACCCGGCTAAATTGCGAGGAGAGAAAGTGGGGAGTATCGAGCAAGATCAGCCACCCCACCCCAAAACGATGACTTACACTCTATTTGGCATCAAAGCCTGCGACACCATGAAGAAGGCCCGCACCTGGCTCGACGATAATTCCGTGAGCTACGATTTTCATGACTACAAGACACAGGGCATCGACCGGGAACACCTCGCGCAGTGGTGCAATGAACACGGCTGGCAGGTCGTGCTGAACCGCGCAGGTACTACCTTTCGCAAGCTCGATGACGGACAAAAGGCCGATCTCGATCAAGCGAAAGCCATAGAACTGATGCTCGCGCAGCCGTCCATGATCAAGCGTCCGGTGCTTGATCTGGGCAATAAAACCCTGATCGGCTTCAAGCCCGACCTGTATGCAGCGGCTTTACAGTAAGCCAGAGCGCTACTGAAAGCCCCTTGATAAAGCCAAGAGGTATTTACATGTCCACTACCCTGTTCAGCCTGGCCTTCGGCGTCGGCACTCAAAATCGTCAAGGCTCATGGCTCGAAGTATTTTACGCTCAGCCGCTGATCAATCCTTCCGTAGAACTGGTCGCGGCCATCGCGCCTGTTCTGGGTTACACCAACGGCAATCAGGCAATCACCTTCAATGTCGACCTGGCATACAAGCTGGCCGAGGCGGTCAAATCCGTGGACGCGACCCAGGCCGCGCTGCTGACTCGTCTGGCGGAAAGCCAGAAGCCGCTGGTTGCCACCCTGCTGGCTGAAGACGCAACCCTGACGTCGACTCCAGAGGCTTACCTCAAGCTGCACCTGCTGTCGCATCGCCTGGTCAAGCCACACGGCCTGAACCTGGCAGGTATCTTCCCGTTGCTGCCAAACGTAGCCTGGACCAGCCAGGGCGCGGTCGACCTCGCCGAACTGGCCGAACGTCAGCTTGAAGCACGCCTTAAAGGCGAACTGCTGGAAGTGTTCTCGGTCGACAAATTCCCGAAAATGACCGACTACGTCGTACCGAGCGGCGTTCGTATCGCTGACAGTGCTCGCGTACGTCTGGGCGCTTACATCGGCGAAGGCACCACCGTCATGCACGAAGGCTTCGTCAACTTCAATGGCGGCACCGAAGGCCCGGGCATGATCGAAGGCCGCGTTTCTGCAGGCGTATTCGTCGGCAAGGGCTCTGATCTGGGTGGCGGCTGCTCGACCATGGGCACGTTGTCGGGTGGCGGCAACATCATCATCAAGGTTGGCGAAGGCTGCCTGATCGGTGCCAACGCCGGCATCGGCATCCCGCTGGGTGATCGCAATACCGTGGAATCGGGTCTGTATGTGACCGCCGGTACCAAGGTCGCGCTGCTCGATGAAAACAACGAACTGGTCAAGATCGTCAAGGCACGCGAGCTGGCAGGTCAGAACGACCTGTTGTTCCGTCGCAACTCGCAGACCGGCGCAGTGGAATGCAAAACCCACAAGTCGGCCATCGAGCTGAACGAAGCACTGCACGCTCACAACTGATGCTGTGTGCGGGTTCAAGGCTGCGGCCTTGACCCCGCCTCCACACGCTGGACGAACAATGCCCCTCATTTCTCCCTGGCGTGGCGACTTCCCCGCTATCGCCGCCCTGCAACGGCAAGGCCAGACCTATCTGGACAACGCCGCCACCACGCAAAAACCCCAGGCGCTGATCGATGCCCTGACTCATTACTACGTCAACGGTGCCGCCAACGTGCATCGTGCCCAGCATCTGCCGGGCGCACACGCCACCCAGGCGTTCGAAGCCAGCCGTGGCAAGGCCGCGCACTGGTTGAATGCCGGCGAGAGCGGACAAATCATCTTTACCCACGGGGCCACTTCTGCGCTCAACCTGCTGGCCTATGGGCTGGAACATAGTTTCACTGCGGGCGACGAGATCGCCATCAGCGCACTGGAACATCACGCCAACCTGCTGCCGTGGCAGCAACTGGCTCAGCGCCGCGGCCTGAAACTGGTGATACTGCCACTCGATCCCGATGGCGTGATCGACTGCCATGCTGCGGCCAGCCTGATCGGCCCTCGCACGCGTCTGCTCGCAGTCAGTCAGTTGTCCAACGTGCTCGGCACCTGGCAGCCGCTCGCCCGCCTTATCGCACTGGCGAAGGCGCAAGGTGCGCTCACGGTGGTGGACGGATCACAAGGTGTGGTGCATGGACGCCATGATGTACAAGCACTGGGCTGCGACTTTTATGTATTTTCCAGCCACAAGCTTTATGGCCCTGAAGGGCTTGGTGTGCTGTACGGACGCAACGACGCGCTACCGAGCCTGACGCACTGGCAGTTCGGCGGCGAGATGGTACTGACCGCCGATTATCAACACGCGAAATTTCGCCCGGCACCGCTGGGCTTTGAAGCGGGCACCCCGCCCATCGCCAGCGTGATCGGTTTGGGCGCTACACTGGCTTACCTGGAAAGCCTTGATCATCAGGCGGTCGCGGAACACGAAGCAAATCTGCACCGGCGCCTGCTTGAAGGCCTGCAAAGGCGTGAAGGTATTCAGGTATTAGGCTCTCCGGACCTGGCACTGGCCAGTTTCGTCGTGGACGGCATACACAACGCCGATCTGGCTCATCTGCTGACCGAACAGGGTATTGCCGTGCGCGCTGGTCGTCACTGCGCGATGCCACTGTTCGATACGCTCGGCCTGCCCAGCGCAATTCGTGTTTCGCTGGCGCTCTACAATGATTCAGATGACTTGCTGCGGTTTTTCAGCGCACTGGATCAGGCACTGGAGCTGCTTCGATGAGCCTTCCCGCATTGGCGCAGACCGCGCTCGACAGTTTTTCCCAGCCACAGAGCTGGGAACAGCGCGCACGCCTGCTCATGCAATGGGGGGATCGCCTCCCCTCGTTGAGCGACGAAGAAAAGACGGGCGACAATCTGGTACACGGCTGCGAAAGCAAGGTCTGGCTGACCGGCGAAGTCAGCGCAGGTGCCTGGCTGTTCCGGGCCAGCAGCGACGCCCGGCTGATTCGCGGTCTGGTGGCGCTGCTGCTGGCCCGCGTTAACGGTCTGTCGGCCCCGGAGCTGGAAGCCGTGGACTTGCCTGACTGGTTCAGTCAGTTAGGCCTTGGTCGCCAGCTCTCGCCGTCACGCAGCAACGGCCTGAATGCCGTACTGCAGCAGATGCGCCAGCTGACTCAAGCCTGATCGGGCGTTGCAACCGCTGGCTTGACCCGCTCCGAAGGCCGTCGCGCACCTGCAACCAGCTTGTCCACTGCACGCGTGGCGGCGACCATGCCGAACGTGGCAGTGACCATCATCACCGCGCCGAAGCCGCCTGCACAGTCGAGCTTTACGCCCTCACCGACGAACTTCTTTTCCAGGCAAATGCTGCCATCAGGCTTGGGGTAGCGAAGTTGCTCGCTGGAAAACACGCAAGGCACGCTGTAGTGGCGGTTCGGTGTGCGTGAAAAGCCATAGTCGCGACGCAAGGTGGAACGGACCTTGGAAGCCAGCGGGTCGTTGAACGTGCGGTTCAGGTCGGCGATCTGAATCAGGGTCGGATCGATCTGCCCACCGGCCCCACCGGTGGTAATCATCTGGATCTTGCGCCGTTTGCACCACGAAATCAGTGCTGCCTTGGCGTTGACGCTGTCGATACAGTCGATCACGAAATCCATGTCCGGGGTGATGCACTCAGCCATCGTATCGCGGGTCACGAAATCAGACACCGCATGCACGATGCAATCAGGATTGATCGCGCGAATCCGCTCGGCCATCACTTCGACCTTCTGGCGACCGACCGTGCTGTCCAGTGCATGCAATTGGCGGTTGCTGTTGCTGACACAGACGTCGTCCATGTCAAACAGCGAAATCTCGCCGACGCCACTGCGCGCCATGGCTTCGGCCGCCCACGAGCCCACGCCGCCGATACCGACCACCGCCACATGAGCCGCGCGCAGGCGCGCCAGCCCTTCAATGCCGTACAAACGGGCGATGCCAGCGAAACGTGGATCTTCTGCGCTCATGATCAATACCTCAAAAACCGGCGCGCATTATAGGGGGTTGTCGGGGGTTAAGGCACCCGGCTTGTCGCCCCGTCGAAATCAGGGCTGACGGGGCAAAAACTATCTCGGGCCTCTCATATAACCCTTTCGCTCCGCACAAAGCCTCTACAAACATATTTGTCCGAGCAGCGAGCAAATAAGAGACGAGACGTCAGGTCCGGGCCTGAGATTCTGGATAGCCATGCTGTTCGCACAATTAATCCCTTATCTGGCAGCCATCATTATTGCCGTCCTGTCTGCTCGCACGACCCGCCCTCCCCTGTCGACTGCTTGACCTATCCACAGCGCACAATAAACGACGGCCCCAGGTCGTCGTTTTGCTTTAAGATATCCGCCTTTTCGCGCCCAAAGTCTTGCTACCGGAGTTCTGTACATGACTGCCCCTACCGACCTGTCGCCCACCCTTCAACTTGCCTGCGATCTGATCCGCCGCCCGTCAGTGACGCCGGTCGATGCCGACTGTCAGGCAGTGATGATGCAACGCCTGGGCAATGCCGGCTTCAAGCTGGAGCCCATGCGTATCGAAGACGTCGATAACTTCTGGGCCACACACGGCACTACCGACGGCCCGGTACTGTGCTTCGCAGGTCATACGGACGTGGTCCCTACCGGCCCGGTTGAGAACTGGCAGAACGACCCGTTCGATGCGTTGATCGACGAGCACGGCATGCTCTGCGGACGCGGTGCAGCGGACATGAAAGGCAGCCTGGCAGCCATGCTCGTGGCCGCCGAGCGCTTTGTAGCCGATCACCCGAATCACAAGGGTTCGGTGGCATTCCTGATCACCAGTGACGAAGAAGGCCCGGCGCACCACGGCACCAAGGCTGTCGTCGAACGTCTGGCAGCGCGCAAGGAGCGTCTGGACTGGTGCATCGTCGGCGAACCTTCGAGCACCACGCTGGTGGGCGATGTGGTCAAGAACGGGCGTCGTGGCTCGCTGGGCGCCACCCTCACCGTGCGCGGCAAACAGGGCCATGTGGCTTACCCGCATCTGGCGAAGAACCCTATTCACCTAGCAATGCCGGCACTTGCCGAACTCGCCGCAGAGCACTGGGACCACGGTAACGATTTCTTCCCGCCGACCAGCTTCCAGATCTCCAACCTGAACGCCGGCACGGGTGCAACCAACGTCATCCCGGGCGATCTTGTAGCGGTTTTCAACTTCCGCTTTTCGACCGAGTCGACCGTCGAAGGCTTGCAGCAGCGTGTCGCCGCCATCCTCGACAAGCATGAGCTGGACTGGCATGTGAACTGGGCGCTGTCCGGCCTGCCGTTCCTGACCGAGCCGGGCGCATTGCTGGATGCCGTGTCGTCCAGCATCAAAAGCGTCACGGGCCGCGACACCAAAGCCTCGACCAGCGGCGGAACCTCCGACGGCCGATTCATCGCAACCCTGGGTACGCAAGTGGTTGAGCTGGGCCCGGTCAACGCGACGATTCACCAGGTCAACGAGCGGATTCTGGCCAGCGACCTCGATGTGCTGACCGAGATCTACTACCAGACCCTGGTCAAGTTGCTCGCCTGATGCTGACCTGCCCGATCTGCTCTGCGCCGCTCAGTACCGCCGACAACGGCGTGGTATGTCCGGCCAACCACCGCTTCGACCGTGCACGTCAGGGGTATCTGAACCTGTTGCCGGTGCAGCACAAGAACAGCCGCGACCCTGGCGACAATCAGGCCATGGTCGAGGCGCGACGCGACTTTCTCAACGCCGGGCACTACGCTCCGGTAGCCCGGCGTCTGGCTGAACTGGCCGCCGAGCGATCCCCCGCGCATTGGTTGGACATCGGCTGTGGCGAAGGTTATTACACCGCGCAGATTGCCGAAGCCTTGCCTCATGCCGATGGCTATGCGCTGGACATCTCCCGTGAAGCGGTCAAGCGCGCCTGCCGTCGTGACCCGACGCTGACCTGGATGGTCGCCAGCATGGCGCGTGTGCCACTTCCGGATGCCAGTTGCCAGTTTCTGGCCAGTGTGTTCAGCCCGCTGGACTGGCTTGAAGCCAAACGCTTGCTGACGCCAGGCGGCGGACTGATGAGGGTTGGTCCGACCAGCGAACATCTCATGGAGCTGCGTCAGCAGCTTTACGATGAGGTCCGCGATTATGCCGACGACAAGCACCTGTCTCTGGTGCCACCCGGCATGCAGCTGCAACACAGCGAAACCCTGCGCTATACGCTGAAGCTGATCGACGGCCAGTCCCGTGCCGATTTGCTGGCCATGACGCCTCACGGGTGGCGCGCCAGCGCCGAGCGCCGGACTGCCGTCATTGAGCAATCAGGACCTTTCAAGGTCACCGTTTCCATGCGCTACGATTATTTCGTGCTGCAATAAGCATTCAACAGAGGCACCCATGCGCCAACCCGATATCGAGATTTACCTGAAAGACGAAGACGTCGACCACAAGGCTATCGCCCAATGGCTGAGCGTCGCCCTGGGCCCGTGCAGCGACTGGAACCAGAAAGGCCAGACCTGGAAGTGCAAGGCCGGCAATGTGACCGTAACCTGGCTGCCCAGAGCAGTCGGCAAATGGAACAGTCTGCATCTGGACAGCGATCAGACCCCGTGGGAAGACGACATCGCCTGCGCCCGCGCCGCATTCAAGGCCTTGAACGTCGAAGTCCGTTGCGCCCCGGGCACCTGGGTTGAAGAAGAAAGCGACGAGACTGCCGACCGCTGGATACGCGTGAGTGCCGACGGCGAGGAAGAAATCACCTGGCGCACTTCGTAAGCCTTTCGCAGCGACGGTATCAGGATGTGCCGTCGCGGCTCTCAAAGGTGGCCGCTCAGTCTTTACTCTTCTACAGACACCAGGCTTTTTGCCGATCGCTTCGGGATACGTCACACTGACACCCATCTCGGGCAGTCGCCCGTCCCTTACTCAGCAGAAGCCGTATGACCCGTTCTCCGTTCCGTCGTCTTGTGTTCGGCACCCTGCGCCGATTGTTGTATCTCTGGGTGCGCTCGGAAACCATCAATCAGTCGTCTTTTACGCTCAACCTGGACCGTAGCCGTCCGGTGTTCTATGCCTTGCAGTCGCCGTCTATAAGCGATCTGGCGGTGATCGACACTGAATGTCGCAAGGCTGGCCTGCCTCGCCCCGTATTGTCGGTAGCGGTCGGCAACCTGATAGAGCCAGCTGCATTCTTTTACCTGACCCCGGCGCCTGACTGGCTTGGCCGCCAGGACAAACGCGGCGCACCGCCGACACTGGAACGTCTGGTCGCAGCCGTGAGCCAGAACCCCGGCGAAGATGCGCAGATCATCCCGGTCAGCGTGTTCTGGGGCCAGTCGCCAGACCGCGAGTCCAGCGCCTGGAAACTGTTGTTCGCCGACAGCTGGGCGGTAACCGGCCGGTTGCGCCGTCTGGTCAGCATCCTGATTCTGGGCCGCAAGACCCGTGTACAGTTTTCCGCGCCCATTCACATCCGCGAGCTGGTGGGTGAAAACAAAGGTTACGAACTGACCCTGCGCATGACCCAGCGTCTGCTGCGCGTGCACTTTCGCAACCTGAAAAGCGCGGTCATCGGCCCGGACGTTTCGCACCGGCGCACGGTGGTCAAAGGACTGCTGGACGAGCCGCTGGTCAAGCAGGCGATCATCGAAGAAGCCGAACGGGAGAACATCACCCAGGACAAGGCACGGGACCGGGCGCTGAGCTACGGCAACGAGATCGCCTCGGACTATACCTATTCCGTCATCCGCTTCATGGAAGTCGTCCTCAGCTGGTTCTGGAACAAGATTTACGACGGCATCAAAGTCAGCCACATCGAAGGCGTGCAGGAAGTGGCACCAGGGCATGAAGTCATTTACGTCCCTTGCCACCGCAGCCATATCGATTACCTGCTGCTGTCCTATCTGTTGTTTCGCAACGGGCTCACGCCGCCGCACATCGCTGCTGGCATCAACCTGAACATGCCGGTCGTCGGCAGCCTGCTGCGCCGTGGCGGGGCGTTTTTCATGCGCCGCACATTCAAGGGCAACCCGCTGTATACAGCGGTTTTCACCGAGTACCTGCACACGCTGTTCATCAAGGGTTTCCCGGTCGAATACTTTGTCGAAGGCGGTCGCTCGCGGACCGGGCGAATGTTGCAGCCCAAAACCGGCATGCTCGCCATCACCCTGCGCAGCTTCCTGCGCAACTCGCGGATGCCGATTGTGTTCGTTCCGGTGTACATCGGCTACGAGCGCGTGCTGGAAGGCCGTACTTATCTGGGCGAATTGCGCGGAGCGACCAAGAAGAAAGAGTCGATCTTCGACATTTTCAAAGTCATCGGTGCGCTGAAGCAGCGTTTCGGCCAGGTATCGGTGAACTTCGGCGCCCCCATCAAGCTGGCCGAATTCCTTGACGGCGAACAACCGGACTGGCGCGAACAGTCGCTGGCACCGCAATTTCGCCCGGAATGGCTGAGCGAAACCACTCATCGGCTGGGTGAGCGTGTGGCCCAGCACCTGAATGAAGCCGCCGCTGTCAACCCGATGAACCTGGTTGCTGTGGCCTTGCTGTCAACGCAAAGGCTGGCGCTGGACGATCAGGCCATGGAGCGTGTTCTCGACCTCTACCTGACGTTGCTGCGCGCCGTACCTTACTCACCACACACCACATTGCCGGAAGGCGACGGGCGCTCACTGATCGAGCACGTCAAAGGCATGGACCTGCTCGCCGAACAAAAAGATGCACTGGGCAAAATTCTGTACCTCAACGAACAGAATGCAGTCCTGATGACGTACTACCGCAACAACGTCTTGCACATCTTTGCCCTGCCCTCACTGCTGGCCAGCTTTTTCCAGAGCTCGTCGCGCATGAGCCGCGACCAGATTCTGCGCTACACACGTGCGCTGTATCCATTCCTGCAATCGGAACTGTTCATTCGCTGGCCGCTGAGCGAGCTGGATGAGGTGGTCGATCAATGGCTGGCTGCGTTCGTCGAGCAAGGCTTGCTGCGCTTCAAAAAGGACGTCTATGTGCGTCCGGAGCCCAGCTCCCGCGAGTTCGTGCTGCTGACCCTGTTGTCACGGGCCATCGCGCAGACCCTGCAGCGCTTCTACATGGCAATCGCCTTGTTACTCAACAGTGGACAGAACACATTGAGCGCCGAACAGCTGGAAGACCTGTGCACGGTCATGGCCCAGCGCCTGTCTATTCTGCATGGCCTTAATGCACCAGAGTTCTTCGACAAGAGTCTATTCAGGCACTTCATCCAGACCTTGCTGGACCTGGGCGTGCTGCGCAAGGACAGCGCCGGCAAGCTGAGCTATCACCCGATGCTGGGCGAACTGGCAGAAGGTGCGGCCAAGCGGGTGTTGCCGGCCGAAATCCGTCTGTCGATACGGCAAGTGGCGTTACACAGCAATGAAGAAGAGCAGGATGCGGGAAATGGTGAAGGGGTAGCGTAGGGCTTTTCCGCAATTAGCCGGGGATCTTTAGACACGTGTTTTATGCTCCCCGGCCGCTGCTAAGGTGTGGTTTGTACCCATGACTGGTACTCATCACACTCAATAAGAAATTGAAATGTCCAGCGACCCCCTGGTAAGTGAAGCCCGCGAAAAACAGATTACCCAGCAAGTGCCATTGCCGTTTGAACTGGGCTATGCCGCAGGACCAGAGCGGTCTGAAGATCAAGGTCATTCAAGTGAACGGTTGATTGTTCTTCGCTGCAAAGGCTTTCATCAACGGCGCGTTTTCAGCGCGCCGTTGATGTTTTTGTTGCTGCGCACCGCATCATTTCCATCGGCACTAAACAGCACTGTTTCCTTTCGGGCTTCGGGTGGATACCGCAAGTTCCTGATACGCTTGATCCCGTACCCACTTCTCACAAGGACGCTCTCATGCCTCGCTTTTCGTTCACCTTCGCTGGTCTATGCGCCGGTCTGCTGCTGTCGGCCAACGTCTTCGCCCTGTCGCTGAACGACCTCTCGCAATCGGATGCGACCGGTGGTCTCAAAGACGCGCTGACCCAAGGCGCACAGGTCGCGGTCAAACAGCTCGGAGTTCCCGGCGGTTTCAGCAAGAATGAAGCGGTGCGTATCGAGCTGCCAGGCAAACTCGGTCAGGTCGCGAAAAAAATGAAAATGCTTGGCATGGGTGCTCAGGTCGATCAGCTGGAAACCAGCATGAACCAGGCCGCCGAAGCTGCAGTGCCTCAGGCTCAGGCGTTGTTGGTAGACGCCGTGAAAAAGATGAGCGTGACCGACGCCAAGGCCATTTTAAGCGGCGGGAAGGACTCGGCAACCCAGTACCTCAACAGCACCAGCCGCGAACAGATCCGCGCCAAGTTCCTGCCTATCGTCAAGAAATCTACCGATCAAGTCGGTCTGGCACAGAAGTACAACGCATTCGCTGGCAAGGCGGCGGCACTTGGCGCGCTGGACAGCAAAAATGCCAACCTTGAAAGCTACGTGACCGAACAAGCGCTGAACGGGCTGTTCGAGATGATTGCAAAACAGGAAGAAAGTATTCGCGCCAACCCCGCGGCAGCCGCTACAGGCCTGGCGAAGAAGGTATTTGGCGCGCTTTGAGTGCAGGGTTAGCGCCTGTATTCACGGGCGCATCTGCGTTTGATTCGGGCTCAGGCCGTCGACGCTACAAGCGCTATGCACCGCTATCGTCTGTGACTGCCTTAGGCTTCAAGGCCTTCTTCGGGTAGATGTCGTAGCGGCTGGATTTTCCATCCAGCGCATAACCTGGCTTGGGCCCGTCAATGCATGGGGCCTTGCGCGGGCGTTTGACCACAACACGGTGAGTGGCAAGCGCAAGAGCCGCTTCCAGCAACGCAGGCGCATCCATGTCATCGCCGACCAGAGGCCGGAACAGGCGCATTTCCTTTTTGACCAGAGCGGTTTTTTCCCGATGCGGGAACATCGGGTCGAGGTAAATGACCTGCGGCGGCTCCGCTGTCCAGCCACGAATGATTTCAATGGAGTTGCCGGTCAACAGCTGCATCCGCGCAACGATCGAACCCACGTCACGATCATCGCGTCCGCGCGCCAGACCGTCTTCCAGCAGTGCAGCAATAATCGGCTGACGCTCGATCAGGCTCAGCTCGCAACCAAGACTCGCCAGCACGAACGCATCCTTGCCCAAACCTGCCGTAGCATCCAGCACGCTGGGACGAACGCCTGGCTGAATACCGACGGCCTTGGCAATCATTTGCCCGGTGCCACCGCCAAACAGACGACGATGTGCCACTGCACCCTCGACAAAATCAACTCGCACAGCGCCAGGCGCATCGTCGCCCAACTGCTGCAATTGCAGGCCATCGTCGGTTGATTGCAACGCAAAATCAGCTTCAGCGTCGTGCAACGGCAAGCCTAGACGCTGCGCCCAATGCTCCGCCTGCTCCTGCCCTGCGACCGCGAGCGCTTCGACCCGGATACGACTGCCTGTTTGCTGCTCAATCATTACGCCCACACACTCAAAAATTGTTAATGATCGGCAAAGTCTGCCGATAACCAAGTATCCGGCATTTTGCCAGACCCAAGGCCAGTACTGATCGCTATGTCAGAGATTGTTCAATCATCCATCGGCTATTTGTCGCACTCAGGCGACTATAGCGTTCGCAACAGCCGCACACTGGGTGGTGTGACGCAGCTGTGGTCGGATGCATTTGCCCGAGCGATGGCGGATCAGGTCAGCGAAAGCACTCCAGTGCCGGTGCACCCGACGGCCGTTGAAGTGGATGTTGAAACAGGCGAACCGGTCGCTGGCGCAAAAACCCTGAGCAAGATTGTCGAGCAACGGGCCTGCCCGGTCACCGACACCGAGGTCAAACCACCTGAGCCGCTGTTCCTGCCAATTGCGGAGTTCGACCTTGACTTGCTGCCGCCGCCTGCCGAGCCCTTCAGCATGGCTGAGCTGATCGAACAACAACGTCATCTGGAATTCGAGAGCCACTGGGTACGCCCTACAGTTCTGAACCCGTACAGCGACAGCGTCAACCCGGGCCCCGGCCCTCAACCACGCCCATTGCACCTGCCAATCGCCGAATTCGAATGGGAACTGGCCGACAAGCCTGCCCTGCCCCTGGATGAGCAGACCATTGCTGCCCAACAACGCCAGTTCGACTACGAGAACGGCTGGGCTCGCCCGCTGATCCTGCAGAACCTGCGGATGGCGGCATAAGCCCCAACGCTCTTGCCGGCAGCTTAAAGGCTCGCTACCTACACACCGACCAGCGCCCCATGTCGACGTGAAAATGATCACGATGCGCCGCGTTGTACTCAGGCCCGAGCACCGTACTGAAGTTTTTGCAGGCGCCGTCACGTAACAGCCTCAGAAAACGCCCCTTGTCCCCTTCGTCGTCCCAATCCTTGAGAACCCCGATGCGCTGACCGTCTGCGAGGCGAAAACCTGCCATATCCAGTGCATTGGCGGTCGCGTGCTGGCTGAGCCGAGCATTGGCGCGGTTGTAGATGTTGCGGCAGGCAAAGCTGCCCAAATGATCGATCCGCGCTACCCGCTGGCCGAAAACAGCCTGGGCGGCGGGTTGCAAGGTGTGAATATCAAACAGCGCATAGGCGACCGCCAACGGGCAACTGGCCAGGAAGCTGCTGCTCAGCGCCACGTCGCCGCCCTGAATGCGCAGGGTATTTTCCAGAGGGCAGCGAGCAGAAGGTTCACTGTCGGCCTGACGACTGAAACGCAGCCCGGACGTACTCAGCACCTGGTCGCACAGCGCAGGGTCGTTCTGCAGTCGTGACAGCTTGTAAGACGTCAGGAAGTTGGGCTCGGCCCGCACATCCAGCGGCGTCCAGGGGTTCCAGCGCGCAGGTACATCGACCCAGCCGCGCCAGACTGCGAACGCCCCCATTGCACAGATCAGCAGGAATACCAGAAGCACACGCATGCTCAGCCCATGCCCCAGACAACAGGGGTGAATTTGAAGAAGGGTTTGTAAATGGCAAGCAAACAGCGCAGTTGCGAATCCATTAGCGGGCTCTCCACAAGGTCGGGCTCTGTCAACCCACACCTGGAAGACCTCAGAGCAAGCCCAACTGTTCCACCTGAGGCCCGCGATCCAGCTCGAACAATGCCGGCAAGCCAGGCAATCGCGCCATTAGTTGCTGGTGAAAGCGCATGGCCTGCTCGGCAGCCTTGATGTTGTCAGGGGTGTGCAGGAAGACATAAGGCGTGCGCCCCTCTTCGATCCACACGGCGACCTTTTCCACCCACTGCACCAAAAACTGATCATTGGCCTTCAGGTCAGGACCGCCGATGAAACGGACCTGGGGAAACAGCGTCAGCGCAGCAGGACGAGGCGGCACCTTGGGCTTTTTCGATTGCGCGTGCAGGACTGCGGGATCGCTCGAGACACAGCTGAACAATGCCCGGGAGTCGAGACAGATGCGCTCGACGCCTCGATCCAGCAGCAGGCGATTGAGCATGCGCTCTTCATCACCCTTCATGAAAAACGCGATGTTGCGTACTTCTACGGCGAGCGGCACATTGAGTTCATCAAGAAAACCGGCCAGCTCGGCCAGACGCTGCGGTGTAAAGCTGGCGGGCAACTGCAGCCAGAACGGTGCGATCCGCCCACCCAGAGGCGCAAGCAGACGGATGAATTCCTCAGCTGCGCCCACCTGCTCACGAAGGTCGCCGTTATGACTGATGTCTTTATGGAATTTGGCGGTGAAACGAAAATCATCGGGCATCGTTTCTGCCCAGCGCTGCACTGTAGTGGCGGCGGGACGGGCGTAAAATGTGGTGTTGCCTTCGACAGCGTTGAATACCTGAGTGTAGAGATCCAGGAAATCATTCGGGCGGGCATCTTCGGGATACAGCGAATCGCGCCAGGCGTTTTCACTCCATGACGGACAACCTAGGTAGTAAGGCAGGCGAGACACGGTCAAACGTGAAGATCGAGCCCCGATACTTCAAGGTCCCAATCGACAAAGCTGGCGGTGGTCAGGTAGCTGGCCAGCGCGTGAGCGACACGAGAGCTCATGGAGCGCGGGAAAATGATGTCTTGTGGACGCGCAGGCACGTTGGCAGTGCTGCCAATCGGTGAATCACCCGCGTCGCGACGAGCCTGCGCCGGAGGCGGCGGCAACTCGGCATCAACTACGACTTCCTCGAAAGAACCTTCAACGGTCGAAGGCGTCTTCTGCGGCTTTCGCTTGATGGGGTAAGAGCGTGATGAGGTTCCGTCTATGCGCATCGATTATATACTCGGCGTCGATAGTGGCAATTTAGCGTTACTGCCTTGTAGTTCGCAAATTGCTTAACGATAACTAGACCACACATATTGCAAATTGTTTTCGCCAAATGAGATTAAAGACCATTCAGACGATAAACGGTAGATGGCGAATTGATATTTTTCCAGCTATAGACGGAATAGTATGACTTGGACAGGCACGACAGCAGAACACTGTGGCGTGCCTTGAAGCCAATCACATCAACGCGCTTTGGGCGTTGCAACCTTATCGCGCAGATAGACCGGCTGGGCGTCGTCTGCCGGCAGGGCTTCGCCACGCGCCCAGGCGAAGGACGCCAGCGTCAGCAAGTCCTGCGCATGGGGCAGCATGCCTGCGTCATGACCGGCCAGACTGACCGGGATGCGCTCGGCATAGCCCCAGCCAGTACCGGCTCCAAACCATTGTCCACTGGTGTGCGCAGGCAGTGTCGCCAACTCGGGCGCCATGACCGCCTCGTTGCCGAGCAGACGCATCTCCCCGGCTGTCTCGTGATAGCAACCCCAATACACCTCATCCATGCGCGCATCAATGGCCGATGCCACCTGGGACACGCCATGCTCACGAAAGGCACGCTGGGCCAGCACGGCAAGATTGGAAACAGGCAATACCGGGCGCTCCAGCGCGAACGCCAGGCCTTGCACGACACCAATGGCAATGCGCACGCCGGTGAAAGCGCCAGGGCCGCGCCCGAACGCGATGGCATCCAGCGCCGACATCGCAATGCCTGCCTCGGCCATCAGGCTTTTGATCATGGGCAGCAGCCGCTGGGCATGCAGGCGCGGGATCACCTCGTAGTGGCTCAGCACTTTGCCATCGTGCAGCAAAGCGACCGAGCAGGCTTCAGTGGCGGTGTCCAGGGCCAGCAAGGTGGTCATCGGTGTTTCCGTCATGGTCAGGGTGAAAAGTGCAGCAGTATAAATGACAAATGGCCCGCAAGCGGGCCATTTATTGTTCAGACTGAAAGTCTTACTTCAGGGCTTCCAGTACTTTTGCAGTGATCTCTTCAACCGAGCCGACGCCAGGAATATGGCTGCATTTGGGCTTGCCATCCTTCGCTTCCAGCTTGCTGTAGAACTCGACCAGCGGCTTGGTCTGGGCATGGTAGACCGACAGGCGATGGCGCACGGTCTCTTCGACGTCGTCCTTGCGCTGCAGCAGCGGTTCGCCAGTCACATCATCGATACCCTCGACTTTCGGCGGGTTGAAGATGGTGTGATAGATGCGACCAGAGCCTTCGTGAACCCGGCGGCCCGACATGCGCTTGACGATTTCTTCGTCATCAACGGCGATTTCCAGCACGTGGTCGATTTCCAGACCTGCTTTCAACAGGGCTTCGGCCTGAGGAATGGTGCGCGGGAAGCCGTCGAACAGAACGCCGTTCGCACAATCCGGCTGGGCCAGACGATCCTTGATCAGACCAATGATCAGGTCATCGGAAACCAGACCACCCGAGTCCATGACGCTCTTGGCCTTCAGGCCAAGCTCGGTTTCAGCCTTGACTGCAGCGCGCAGCATGTCGCCTGTCGAAACCTGCGGGATGCCGAACTTTTCAGTGATGAATTTTGCCTGAGTACCTTTACCGGCCCCGGGAGCTCCTAGCAGAATCACGCGCATCGTCATGCTCCTCAAAATTTTTATAGTGAAATCAACGGATTCGCCTCGGGGGCCAATCTAAAAATAATCAGGCCAACAGGCCGAAAGGCTGATCAAGATACACAGCCGACCGAGGCCGCACAAGCCGCCAAAAGTCGCATTAACCGCGTGCGCACCGGCTTGCGCGCCCCGATTGTCGAGCGGCGTGATCTGTATCAACGTTTCCGGCAGGCCAGCCCGCAAACCCGGCATTGCCAATGCCGGGCCAAAACGGCCCGGCAATTAAAGTAATGCGCGTGTTCAACCAGTGTTACGCAGACCGGCAGCGATCCCGGCTACAGACACCAGCAGCGCCAGTTCCAGAGGGCTGTCCAGACTGGCTTCGCGACTGCGGGAGCGGGACAACAGCTCGGCCTGGAGCAAATGCAACGGGTCGAGATAGGTGTTGCGCAGACTGATGAATTCCAGCGTTTCAGGGCTATGCGCCAGCAGTTGCTTCTGCCCGGTCAGCCCCAGAACCACATTGCACGCCTGCGACAATAGGTCGCGTAAATGTGCGCCTAAATGTTGCAGCTCAGCACTGACCAGACGCTCGTCATAGAGTCGGGCAATGTCCGAATCGGCTTTGGCGAGGACCATTTCCAGCATGTCGATGCGGGTTCTGAAGAACGGCCATTGTTCGCGCATCTGCGCCAGCACCGTACCCTCGCCGCGCTCCAGAGCCTTGCTCAGCGCAGCTTCCCAACCCAGCCAGGCGGGCAACATAAGACGCGTCTGCGTCCAGGCGAAGATCCACGGAATGGCGCGCAGGCTTTCCACGCCACCTTCGCGGCGCTTGGCCGGGCGACTGCCGAGTGGCAGGCGCCCCAGTTCCTGCTCGGGCGTTGCCTGACGGAAATACTCGACGAACTCAGGGTTCTCGCGCACTACCGCGCGATAGGCACTGACCCCGTCAGCGGCCATCTGGTCCATCATTGTCCGCCACGCCGGTTGCGGAGGCGGTGGCGGCAGCAGGGTCGCCTCCAGCACCGCTGCCAGATAGAGATTGAGGTTCTGTTCGGCGATGTCCGGCAGGCCGAATTTGAAACGAATCATTTCCCCTTGCTCGGTGGTCCGGAAGCGCCCGGCTACCGAACCTGGCGGCTGCGACAGAATCGCCGCATGCGCGGGACCGCCACCACGACCAACCGTACCGCCGCGACCGTGGAACAGCAGCAGTTCGACCTGCTGCTCGCGACAGATCTCCACCAGCTTTTCCTGCGCGCGGTACTGGGCCCAGGCCGCCGCCGTAGTGCCCGCGTCCTTGGCCGAGTCGGAATAACCGATCATGACTTCCTGCGGGCCGTGCAGACGCGAGCGATAGCCCGGCAAGCCGAGCAGCGTCTCGATCACCGGCCCGGCGTTATCGAGGTCAGCCAGGGTCTCGAACAACGGCACCACACGCATCGGCCGTTGCAGCCCGGATTCCTTGAGCAGCAACTGCACGGCCAGCACGTCGGATGCCGAACCTGCCATCGAAATGACGTAAGAGCCCAGCGAAGCTGCCGGAGCTGCTGCCACTACCCTGCAGGTTGCCAGCACTTCTGCGGTGTCGGCTGCCGGTTTGAAGTAGCTTGGCAGCAACGGTCTGCGGTTGTTCAGTTCGCGCAACAGAAAGTCGATGCGGGTCTGCTCGTCCCACTCCTCGTAGCGACCCAACCCCAGATAATCGGTAATTTCAGTCATCGCGGCACAGTGGCGACTGGAGTCCTGGCGGACATCCAGACGCACCAGAAACAGGCCGAACGTGACGGCACGGCGCAGGCAATCCAGAAGCGGCCCGTCGGCAATCACGCCCATGCCGCACTCATGCAGCGACTGGAAGCACAGCAGCAGCGGGTCCAGCAGCTCGCGGTTGTCTCGCAGCACCGCTTCAGGCGCAGGCAAGGCCTCGCTCAATGAGGCATTGGCCCAATTGCGCGTCGCGCGCAGGCGCTCACGCAGACGCTTGAGTTCTGCCCGATAAGGCTCGGCACTGTCACCGACGCTGGCCCGCAAGGCGTCGCTGGCCTGCTGCATCGACAGCTCTGCGGCCAGGTTATCCACATCACGCAAATAAAGGTCAGCCGCCATCCAGCGCGCCAGCAACAACACTTCACGGGTAACCGCGGCCGTGACATTCGGGTTGCCGTCACGGTCTCCGCCCATCCACGAGGCAAAGCGGATCGGCGCGGACTCCAGAGGCAAATGCAGGCCGGTGGCTGCGTGCAATGCATGGTCAGCCTTGCGCAGGTAATTCGGAATGGCGTGCCATAGGGAGTGCTCGATAACCGCAAAACCCCATTTGGCCTCATCAACCGGCGTGGGCCGGATACGCCGGATCTCTTCGGTATGCCACGCCTCGGCGATCAGACGCTGCAAGCGCGAGGTAATCTGTGCGCGCTCGGTGCTGTTGAGGTCACGATGATCGAGCGCGGCCAACTGCGCAGCAATCGCGTCGTATTTCTGAATGAGCGTGCGGCGTGCCACTTCGGTGGGGTGAGCTGTCAGCACCAGCTCGATTTCCAGCTTGCTCAGCTGACGCGCCAGAGCTTCAGGCGTGTGACCTTCCGTTTTCAGGCGGTCAAGCAGCTCGGGCAGCACCCGCGACTCAAACGGCAGAGGCTGGGTATCGTCACGACGATGCATGAGCTGATACTGCTCGGCAATATTGGCCAGGTTGAGAAACTGATTGAAAGCGCGGGCCACAGGCAGAAGTTCGTCATCACCCAGCCCGTCGACACTGGCGCTGAGTTGCTCGGCACCTTCTGCAGAACCGCGCCTGCCCGCCTTGGCGCCCTTGCGAATACGTTCGATCTTGTCGAGGAATTCAGCGCCTCGTTGCTCACGAATCGTGTTACCCAACAGCTCACCCAGCAGGTGAACGTCTTCGCGCAGACGCGCATCGATATCGGCCATCGTTCCTCTCCCGGTTTTTGTCTGGGCTCAGTTGCGTACCCGCAAAACAGCGCGGGCGTACGTGAATTCAAATCCGCATGCCAACAGTGCACCAAAAGCCTGCGATTGGACAAATGGTTCAACAAAAAGCCGCACCTCAGTGCCTGATTAATTCTGCATCGACGTCCGTTCACATGTCGACCAACATGCTGACCGCTTTCTGAAGCCCCCTGAAAATTCCTGACCACGCAGTAGATATTTATCTGAACTATTCAAAAACCGCGCAGGTCGGAGCCTTTAACCATTACAGGAAAGCCCGAAAGGCAGCAGGCGGTTGTACGACCTCATGCCCGGACTTGATGCAACAACTGTCATGGATAACCACGTTCGGAGTCAGACAATGGAGTTGATCACCATGAACACCTTAACTGCCAAAACCAAGTTCAAAGGCCTGCGCGGTCTCAAGCTGGCTGCGCTGGCGCTCGGTAGCACCTTTATCCTCGCCGGTTGCGCAGGTAACCCGCCATCCGAGCAATATGCAGTTTCGCAATCGGCCGTCAACAGCGCTGTCAGCGCCGGCGGTACCGAATTCGCAGCGGTGGAAATGAAGTCGGCTCAGGACAAGCTCAAAGAAGCTGATCTGGCCATGCAGGATCACAAGTACGACGAAGCTCGCCGTCTGGCTGAACAAGCCGAGTGGGACGCTCGTGTAGCAGAACGCAAATCTCAGGCCGCCAAGGCTGCCAAGGCTGTGCAGGATGCTCGTCAGGGCGTCAACGAACTCCGTGAAGAAGGCCTGCGTCAGGTGCAGTGATTGCCCTGAACCCTTTCTGTTTTCATGAATTCGTAACTGATTAAAGGACGACAATATTATGCGTAAACAATTGATGATCCCTGCTCTGCTGGCCATGAGTGTTGCCCTGGCAGCCTGTGCAACCAAGCCAAACCCTAATCTGGAACAGGCTCGCAGCAACTTCACCGCGCTGCAGACCAACCCGGAAGCCACTAAAGTCGCGGCGCTTGAAACCAAGGACGCCAGTGAATGGCTGGCCAAGGCAGAACAGGCTTTCCGTAACGATGATGACGTCAAGAAAGTTGACCAACTGTCTTACCTGACCAACCAGCGCGTAGAACTGGCCAAGCAGACCATTGCCCTGCGCACCTCCGAAGCGGCTCTGCAGAACGCTTCTGCTGACCGCGCCAAGGCACGCCTGGAAGCTCGTGATGCTCAGATCGCTGCGCTGAAAAACAGCCTGAACGCCAAGCAGACCGAACGCGGTACGCTGGTAACGTTCGGTGACGTGCTGTTCGACTACAACAAGGCCGATCTGAAGCCGACCGCTCAAGGCGACATCGGCAAGCTGGCTGCTTTCCTTCAGGAAAACCCTGATCGCAAAGTGATCGTTGAAGGCTACACCGACAGCACAGGTTCTGCTTCCTACAACCAGTCGCTGTCCGAGCGCCGCGCCAATTCGGTTCGCATGGCACTGGTACGCATGGGCGTAGATCCAGCGCGCGTTGTGACCATGGGCTACGGCAAGGAATATCCGGTTGCTGACAACACCAGCAACTCGGGCCGTGCCATGAACCGTCGTGTGGAAGTTACTATCTCCAACGACAACCAGCCTGTTGCACCGCGCTCGTCGATGAAATAAGCGACTGAGCCGCTGCACTCAAGCCCCGCCTGCGCATACAGGCGGGGCTTTTTAATGCCGAAAATTATCGCCGTCTTTATTGCTGTGGCGTCTGCTGGCCGACGCACCGCACCGCTTGCCTGTGGTCATCAATCAAAACGCCTGACAAATCCTTTCGCGACGTGTCGAACAGCACCAGCACGCCATCAACGCATTGCGCCACCTCGTCCGCTGGCGTCGCGGCGATCTTGTAGTCCTCGCCAGGCACGGTCTTGAGCAGGGTGAACTCACTGAGCAATAGCGCATCTTCAGGCTTCGCAAAATGCAGATAGCCGTAAAACCACAGGCAGCCGACGGTGCCGATGACTGCACCGACAGCGCTGAGGATCATGCCGTTGAGGTTACGCTCGCGACTCATGGCGCTGGCGGTGTAGCAGGTGTCGGATAGTTGGGCACTTGCGCAAGGCGACGCAGGCCGTTGAAATGCGTCGGGTCGTCCAGATAGCGCAGCATCACCTGACGCCAGAGAGGGTCGGCGAACGTCTGTACGTGCTCGCCACGGGTCAATTGCAATACCCGCGGTGGAGGCGCGGCCTTGTACAGCTCGATGCCATTGGCGAGCGGCACCAGTGTGTCGTCCATGCTGTGAAAGATCAGCATCGGTGTGCCGGCCAATCGTGGCAGGCCGTTGACGGCGCTGTCGGCCTCCGGGATCAGCCAGGACAAGGGCGTCTTCAACGGCCAGGTCAGCCACGACTTGCTCAGCGAGTTTCGCGCGACGCTGCGGTAGCTGGCCGGCACGCTGTCCAGCACTAACGCCTTGAGCCGCGAGCGCTCCTGCGGGTGTTCTGACAGGTAATGCACCGCCAGTGCTCCACCAATGCTTTGCCCCAGAACCACAAGGGGTTTGCCTTGCACTTGCGGTGCAGTGTTCAACCAGTCGAAAGCGGCCTGAACATCCTGATAGACCGCCGGCAGGCTCGGCTCGCCCTGCGACTCGCCATAACCACGGTAATCCACCATCAGCACCTGATAACCCTGCTCGGGCAACCACCAGACGCCACCAAGATGCCAGGACAGGTTGCCGCCGTTGCCATGCAGATGCAGCACCGTACCCTTGACCGGTACACCCTCTTTCGCGGGCAGCCACCAGCCATGCAGGCGCGTACCATCGGCGGCGGTGAGGTTCACATCCTGATACTGCAGGCGCGCCTTGTCGGGTGTGAACGGAACACCTTGCTCGGGGTAGAACAGCATCGAACTGCAACCGGTGAGTGCGAGGAACAGGGTGAAGATGCCGAGCAGTTTCAAATGGGGTTTCCTTGCTGTTTTCATCGCCACATCACCGCCGTGCTGGCGCAGAGCAATGGCACGATAGTTACAAGATTATCGTTCCTCACGCTCCAGCGTGGGAATGCCGTTCTGGACGCTCTGCGTCCGATCCTGACTGTGCAGCGCGGCGCAGATTTGTGACGCGGAGCGTCACCCACTGCGTGCCAACGCGGAGCATTGGCACGATAGTCAGTTCGGCCTACAAAATATTCGAGTAGTCCGCTTCGATACGGTCCAGGCTCAGGTGGTTGAGGAAGTTGGAGAAGCACATCCAGGCCGATAGCGCGTTCATGTCACGGAACTGCTCAGGCAGGTATTTGGGTGCCACCACCAGCCCTTCATCCACCAGTTGGCGCAGGCTGCGCATGTCTTCCAGCGTGGTCTTGCCGCAGAACAGCAGCGGCACCTGTTCGAGCTTGCCCTTGCGCACGGCCAGCTGAATATAGTTGTAGACCATGATGAAGCCTTTCAGATAGGACAGGTCTTTAGTGAACGGCAAGCCGTTGGGCACCGAGCCGCGGAATACGCGACTGGCGTTGCCGTAGCTCTCCGACATGCCGAAGCCCTGCTCGCGGTAAAACTCGAACACCTGCAGAAAATCAGCACCCTGCTCGGCCATGTGAATGGCACGGGTACGATTGGTCAGCTTGCGCAAACGGCTGGGGTAGGAGGCGAAGGCGATGACTTCCATGAGAATCGCCAGGCCTTCCTGAGTGACCGTCGATGAGGGCGGACCTTTGGACAGGAACGTACAGATCGGCTGGTTTTGCCCGTTCAACGTGGTGCCGACGTGTACCAGCCCTTCGTGAACCTCCAGCGCCCGTACATCACGCTCATTGAACATCGCGTCGGTGCGGATCTTGATGTAGTCGGCACCCGCGGCCGCGTCGGCGACGATACCGTCGGACTCGAAAACCCGAATGGTCTCCTCGGCCTCACCGAACACACGATTCAAACGCGATTGCAGCAGCGAAACAGCGTCCTTGGCCGTGAGCGTTTTCGGCTCGTCCTTGAGATCACCACGCCCGGCGATGTTGTTCAGGTAATCCGAGAGCATCAGGCCCAGATCGGCCAGCGTCGGGTCACCGGCGTGAAAGGCATCGGACGCAGCGCCATACAGCTCCTGCGAGATCAGCCCGAAGTCAGGCGTGCCACGCGCTTCGAGCATACGCACCACCATGCGGTACTCACGGCACATGCGGCGCATGATCTGCCCGACCGGGTTGAACTGCCCCAGTTGACGCGTGACATCCCGCTCGATGTTCTGAAACTCTTGTTTCAAGGCAACCGAATCGAAGCCCAGCGGGCGGTTTTCGTAATAGGCACGGTCCACGGCAGGAAGCGCCTTGCCCTTGGCGGCCAGAAAGTCCTTGCGGACTGTCTCATCCCATTTAACTGCATCCAGAATGCGGATCGGCGTCTGTGCAACGACGATCCGATCCGATAACGCACGAATAGTCTGTTGATACTCGTCCACCGGTACTCCTTGGCTGGCTGTTTCGCTACTGCTCGGCGGCATGAGAACACGCCACCGCTGGAAAATATCGAAATTGGCAGGGTCGTCAAGCCGTCTGAACCGCCGACCCAGAGCACGTCGAACGAAGTATAGTCACCCTCGAACCGGCTGCGGCGTCCCCAGAACCAGACGCATCTGCCGGGTCAGAATACAGAGCATTTCTTCGTCCGCCTGACGCTGTGGGCCGTGCAGCAGGCCTTGATACTCAATGCGCCGGATAAGCCCCGTCAACACCTGAGCGTCCTGATAGGGCTGCAACGAACCAATCACCTGAAAGAACTGACAACTGCCCTGCAACAGAATTTCCTGATGGGCCATCACCAGAGGGGTCAGACGCGGGTTGATCAGCGCTTCGTGGTAGAACGCCTGTTCGGCAATCAGGTAGTCGCGCCGGGTCAGCAATTGATGCCGGATATGCTCCATCACCATACGCGCAATATCGTCAGCCAGCCGAAATCGATCGGTCGGGCTGCCCGAACTACGGCTCATCATCTCACGCAGAATACCTTCAGTGTTCTGCCAAAGCCGCGCCAGGTAATCGGCACTGCGCTGTACATACTGGGCGAAGGCATCGGTCAGCAGGTCATCGATGTCCTTGAAGTAATAGGTGGTTGCCGACAACGGTACGCTGGCCTCAGCGGCCACTGCGCGATGACGTACAGCGCGCACGCCGTCGCGTACCACGATACGCATGGCCGCATCGAGAATGACCTGCCTGCGTTGTTCACTGCCTTCGCGGGCCGCCTTGCGGCCTTGATACTTGACACTTTTGGCCACCGCGCTCGCTACTCCGGCGGCCCCTTCTCTGGCAATCGTCACAACAGCTTCCTTTTTAAATCGTCCTGAAAAACACCTAAAAAAAAGCCGCCCATTGAAGGCGGCTGTTTTTTCATTGATTACGCTTGCGGGCGCATGTGCGGAAACAGAATGACGTCGCGGATCGAAGGCGAGTCGGTGAGCAGCATCACCAACCGGTCAATACCGATCCCCTCGCCTGCCGTCGGCGGCATGCCGTACTCCAGCGCACGGACGAAGTCGGCGTCGTAGTGCATGGCTTCGTCGTCACCGGCATCCTTGTCGGCCACCTGAGCCTGGAAGCGTTCGGCCTGATCTTCGGCGTCGTTGAGCTCGGAGTAGGCATTGGCGATTTCACGGCCGCCGATGAACAACTCGAAACGGTCGGTTACGCTCGGATTTTCGTCGTTGCGACGAGCCAGCGGAGAGACTTCGAACGGGTACTGAGTGATGAAGTGCGGCTGTTCCAGCTTGTGCTCGACCAGCTCTTCGAAAATCATCACCTGCAATTTGCCCAGGCCTTCGAAGCCGAGCACCTTGGCACCGGCCTTTTTGGCAATGGCACGTGCCTTGTCGACGTCCTGCAGATCGGCAGCGGTCAGATCCGGGTTGTACTTGAGGATCGAGTCGAACACCGACAGGCGCACAAACGGTTCGCCGAAGTGGAACACCTTGTCGCCGTAAGGCACGTCGGTGGTGCCCAGAACCAGTTGAGCCAGTTCACGGAACAGCTCCTCGGTCAGGTCCATGTTGTCTTCGTAATCAGCGTAGGCCTGGTAGAACTCGAGCATGGTGAACTCGGGGTTGTGCCGGGTCGAAACGCCCTCGTTACGGAAGTTGCGGTTGATCTCGAAGACTTTCTCGAAACCACCGACCACCAGACGCTTGAGGTACAGCTCCGGCGCAATGCGCAGGAACATTTCCATGTCCAGCGCGTTGTGGTGGGTTTCGAACGGCTTGGCTGCCGCACCGCCGGGAATGGTCTGCAGCATCGGCGTTTCGACTTCAAGGAAGTCGCGCTTCATCAGGAAGCTGCGAATGTGAGCGATAACCTGCGAGCGCACACGGAAGGTCTCGCGCACGTCTTCGTTGACGATCAGGTCGACGTAACGCTGGCGATAGCGCTGCTCGGTGTCGGTCAGGCCATGGTGCTTGTCGGGCAGCGGACGCAGCGACTTGGTCAGCAGGCGAACGGTGGTCATCTCGACGTACAGGTCGCCCTTGCCGGAGCGTGCCAGGGTGCCTTCGGCAGCAATAATATCGCCCAGGTCCCAGGTTTTCACTTCAGCCAGGGTTTCTTCAGGCAGGGTCTTGCGGTTGACATAGACCTGGATGCGCCCGGTCATGTCCTGGATCACCATGAACGAGCCACGGTTGAGCATGATGCGACCGGCTACCTTGACCGGAATCGCTGCCTCTGCCAGTTCTTCCTTGGTCTTGTCGACGTACTGTTTCTGCAGGTCGTTGCAGTAGCTGTCGCGGCGGAAGTCGTTGGGGAAGGCCTGACCCTTGGCACGGCCTGCAGCAAGCTTTTCCTTGCGCAGGGCGATCAGGGTGTTTTCTTCCTGTTGCAGGGCTTGCGGGTCGAGTTGTTGGTCGCTCATGTCTTTAAATATTCCATCACAGGTTCGCCCTCGTCTTGCGACGAGGGGCTTGAGGTGTCGGCTGACGGTTTACAGCCCTTGCTTGAGGCTCGCGATCAGGTATTCGTCGATATCGCCATCAAGCACCTTGTCGCAGTCGCTGCGTTCGATGTTGGTCCGCAGGTCCTTGATACGCGAGGCGTCCAGTACATAGGAGCGAATCTGATGACCCCAGCCGATATCGGACTTGGTGTCTTCGAGCGCCTGGGACGCTGCGTTGCGCTTCTGCACTTCCTGCTCATACAAACGGGCCCGCAGCATTTTCATGGCGGTGTCCTTGTTCGCATGCTGGGAACGTTCGTTCTGGCAACTGACCACGGTGTTGGTCGGGACGTGGGTGATACGTACCGCAGAGTCTGTGGTGTTTACGTGCTGACCACCGGCACCGGAGGAGCGGTAGGTATCGATGCGCAGGTCCGACGGGTTGATGTCGATTTCGATGTTGTCATCGATTTCCGGCGAAACGAACACGGCCGAGAACGAGGTGTGGCGACGGTTGCCGGAATCGAACGGGCTCTTGCGCACCAGACGGTGAACGCCGATCTCGGTACGCAGCCAGCCAAAGGCGTATTCGCCCTTGATGTGCACGGTAGCGCCCTTGATACCGGCGACTTCACCGGCAGACAGCTCCATGATGGTGGCGTCGAAACCGCGCTTGTCAGCCCAGCGCAGGTACATGCGCAACAGGATGTTGGCCCAGTCCTGCGCTTCGGTGCCGCCGGAACCGGCCTGGATGTCCAGGTAGGCGTTGTTGGGGTCCATCTCGCCACTGAACATGCGACGGAATTCGAGCTTTTCCAGCGATTCGCGCAGGCGCTCGACTTCGGCAGCGACGTCATCGACGGCGGCCTGGTCTTCTTCTTCGGCAGACATCAGCAACAGGTCTTTGGCATCGGCCAGACCCGAGGACATTTCGTCCAGGGTTTCTACGATCTGCGCCAGCAGGGAGCGCTCGCGCCCCAGTTCCTGAGCGTAGGCCGGGTTGTTCCAGACGTTTGGATCTTCGAGCTCGCGGTTGACTTCGGTCAGACGATCATGTTTGTGATCGTAGTCAAAGATACCCCCGAATGGTTTCGGAGCGCTCGGACAAATCCTTGATGCTGTTTAGGATCGGGTTGATTTCCATGGTAGGCAGCACTCGCAGGCGAAATTTTCAAAGCCGACGAGTATACCCCAGGCAAGGCCACGAAAGCAGCCCGTCGAGCAGGCGTTGTGAGGCCTATTTTACCGGCCACTGGCGGCGTCAGCCTGCCGCGACCTGATTGCGTCCGTTGTTCTTGGCCTGATAAAGCCCCTTGTCGGCATCCAGAATCAGCTGGCGGCTGTGCATCCCGACCTGCGGCGTCAGGGTAGCGACACCAATACTCACGGTAAGGCTGGAACCAGGCGTTGGAGCGATATGCGGGATATTCATGCCTGACACGCTCTGACGCAGTTTTTCAGCCAGCAGACGCGCCCCGCCTGGAGAAGTATTGGGCAGGACCATGGCAAACTCCTCGCCGCCGTAGCGCGCGGGCAAGTCCGACGGGCGACTGCAACTGTTGCGGATGGCTTTCGCCACCTGACGCAGGGCCTCGTCGCCCTCCAGGTGCCCGAAATTGTCGTTGTAAGCCTTGAAGTAGTCGACATCGATCATCAGCAGCGACAACTGCGCCTGATCGCGAGTGGCACGCCGCCACTCCAGCTCCAGGTACTCATCGAAATGGCGGCGGTTGGACAGTCCCGTCAGGCCATCGGAGTTCATCAGGCGTTGCAGCACCAGATTGGTGTCAAGCAACTGCTGCTGGCTGACTCGCAGGGCACGATAGGCCTCGTCACGCTGCAGCAGTGTCATATAGGAGCGCGAGTGGTAGCGAATGCGCGCCACCAGCTCGATGTTGTCCGGCAGTTTGACCAGATAATCGTTGGCCCCGGCCGAGAACGCGGCACTCTTGATCAGCGGGTCTTCCTTGGTGGACAACACGATGATCGGGATATCGCGGGTCAACGGGTTGCTGCGGTACTCGCGAACCAGCGTCAGACCGTCCAGGCCCGGCATGACCAGATCCTGAAGAATCACGGTCGGCTTGATCCGCACAGCCTGGGCAATTGCCTGATGCGGGTCGGCGCAAAAGTGGAAGTCGATCGATTCGTGGCCAGACAGTCCACGCCGGACAGCCTCGCCAATCATGGCCTGATCATCAACCAGAAGCACCATGGCGGTGTTCTCATCCGGGGTCTTGATCTCATCCGTCTGCAGGTCATGCATAGTGTTTCTCCTGATCGCCGACCACAGGTGAATGCACCTGAACGGTCATTGAGTAAATACCTCGACCAAGCGAGGGGCAATGGCGGGCAGCGGACGGATCTCAACAGCAGCATCAATGGCTGCGGCCGCTTTGGGCATCCCATACACAGCAGAACTGGCCTGATCCTGGGCGATGGTCAGAAACCCTCGCTCCCGCATTGCCTTGAGTCCCTGCGCACCATCGCGCCCCATGCCGGTCAGTAGAACGCCGACTGCCTCACCACTCCAATAACGGGTTACGCTCTCGAAAAACACATCGATCGAGGGCCTGTAGACTTCATTCACTGGCTCTGCGGTATACGCCAGCGTACCGTCCTTGAGCAAACGAATATGATGATTGGTTCCGGCCAGCAGCACCACCCCGGGCTGCGGCGTTTCGCCTTCCTTTGCCAACCGCACGGGCAAGCCGGAAGCGGAAGTCAGCCACTCTGCCATACCGGCTGCAAATACCTGATCAACATGCTGCACCAGGACGATCGCTGCCGGAAAGCTCACCGGAAGCCCCTTGAGGAGGATCTCCAGCGCCGCGGGCCCGCCCGCCGAGGAGCCGATTGCAACGAGCCTGTCGCGCCTAGCTGGCTCCGATCTCGGCGCAGCCACCACGCGCTCTCGGCCGACACGCTGACCGATCAGCCAGTCGATATTGAGTATCTTGCGCAGCAGGGGCGCCGCCGCCTCTTTGGGGTTGGGACCGCCGATGGCAGGCGTATCCACCACATCCAGCGCACCGTGCCCCATCGCTTCGAATACGCGGCGCATGTTCTGCTCGCGGTCGACGGTCACGATGACGATAGCGCAGGGTGTTTCGGCCATGATCCGGCGGGTGGCCTCTACGCCATCCATCACCGGCATGATCAGGTCCATCAGGATGAGGTCCGGGGTCTGCTCAACGCAGCGCTGCACCGCATCGGCACCATTGGACGCCACCCATATGATCTGGTGCGCGGGCTCGAAGGCCAGCGCGCGGCGCAGGGCTTCGATAGCCATGGGCATGTCGTTGACTATGGCAATCTTCACCCTTGCGCGTCTCCTATCAATTCGACAACAGCGTCGAGCAAGGCATCATCGTGGAAACTGGCTTTGGCCAGATAGTAATCCGCTCCGGCGTCCAGGCCGCGGCGTCGGTCTTCTTCACGATCCTTGTAGGAAACAACCATGACCGGTAATGACTGCAAACGGGTATCACGGCGCAGCAACGTCACCAGTTCTATACCGTCCATGCGCGGCATATCGATGTCGGTGATGAGCAGGTCGAAGTCCCCGGCACGCAGGGCATTCCAGCCGTCCATCCCATCCACGGCGACCGACACTTCGTAACCGCGACCGACCAGCAGCTTGCGTTCCAGCTCGCGAACAGTCAAAGAGTCATCGACCACGAGAACCCGCTTGCGCGACACATGGTCGACCTGACGGTTGCGCCGGTCAATACGCTCCAGGCGTCCGGTATTCAGGAGCTTCTCCACCGAGCGCAGCATGTCTTCTACATCAACGATCAACACTACAGAACCGTCATCAAGCAAGGCCCCTGCCGAAACATCCTGAACCTTGCCCAGCCGCGCATCAAGCGGCATCACCACCAGCGTACGCTCACCGATGAAGCGTTCGACGGCTACGCCATAAACTGCATCACGCTCGCGAATAACCACAACCTTGAGCGCTTCGCCGGCATTCTGGGCGGGCGGCCGATTCAATAACTGACTGGCCGAGACCAGACCGACATGGCGCTCTTCATCCCAGAAGTGCTGACGCCCTTCCAGTTGCAAAATATCATCCGGCTGCAAGTCGCGCATGCGCTCGATATGGGCCAGAGGGAAGGCATAGGCTTCTCCGCCCACTTCCACCACCAGGCTGCGCACTACTGAAAGCGTCAGCGGCATTTCAATCCTGAAACGACTGCCCTCGCCCGTCCACTGCTGCAGCTCGACACTGCCGTGCATCTGGCGAACCATATGCTGCACAGCATCAAGCCCGACACCACGACCGGAAATCTGCGTGACCTTGTCGCGCATGCTGAAACCCGGCAGAAACAGAAAACTCAGCAGTTCCTCCTCGCTCAACTGCGCGGCGGTTTCTGCTGGCGAAAGCTTGCGCTCAACAATGCTCTGGCGCAAACGCTCCAGGTCTACACCGCCACCGTCGTCACTCAACTCGACCACCAGCAAACCGGCCTGATGCGAAGCCTGTAGACGAATCAGGCCCTCAGGATCCTTGCCCGACGCCGCGCGTTTCTCTGGCGATTCGATACCGTGGTCCACAGCATTGCGCAACAGATGGGTCAACGGCGCATCAAGCTTTTCCAGTACATCGCGGTCGACCTGGGTCTTCTCCCCTTCGATCTGCAAGCGGACCTGTTTGCCCAGCTCACGCCCCAGATCTCGGACCATGCGCGCCTGACCGTTCAGCACATCAGCGAAGGGCCGCATGCGGCAGGCCAGTGCGGTGTCATACAGCAGCTGCGCGCGCTGCGCCGACTGCCAGCCAAACTCATCCAGCTCTGCGGTTTGCTGGACCAGCACCTGTTGCGCCTGGGACAACAGGTTGCGTGCATCTTCCAGGGCTTTTTGCACATCAGCCGGGGGGCCTTCTTCGCCAAAGCTCGCACCCAACACTTCAAGCGCGCGGTCGCTGCTGCTTTGCAAGCGTTTGAGGCGCTGCATACCGGCCAGCAGCGGCTTGAGTCGCTGGGTCTCGACCAGCGATTTGCTGGACATGTCCAGCAGCCCGTTCAAACGCTCGGCAGTGACCCGCAATACACGCTCGCCGCCTTCGGCCACTCGACGTTCACGCAAGGGGGTAAAAGGTGCTTCCGGTTCCGGCGCCGACGTGGCTGCGGGCCTGGATGGCGGACGCGACTCTGCTGGCAGCGGATCAGGTGCAGGGTTGATTATTGGCTCAGCCCCTTGGGCTGAAGACTCAAGCTGCTGCATCGCGCTGGCCAGCAATGCGTCCGAAGCAGGGTCAGGCAGCGGCGTATTGACCGTGCGCGCTGCGCCAGCACCGGACGCCAGCAGCGCGTTGAGCCTTTCAACATAACTGTCGATATCGGGCTGACCGACGCTGTTACCGCCTGGCGTAGCGATACGCATCAACAGGTCAGTGCCGGACAGCAGCGCATCGATGTGCTCGGCCTGCAGCAATAGACGGCCTTCCTGGGCGCTGACCAGACAGTCTTCCATCACATGCGCAACGCTCACCCCGAAATCGACGCCGACAATGCGCGCCGCGCCCTTGAGCGAATGTGCCGCCCGCATGCAGGCTTCCAGTTGATCCGCCTGGGTCGGGTTACGCTCAAGTGCCAGCAGGCCCGCACTCAATACCTGAGTCTGCGCATCGGCTTCCAGCGTGAACAGTTCAAACAGTGAGGCGTCACGCATTTGATCTGGCGTCATGTAAGGCTCCGGTGCACCGCCGACAACAACTCTTCTTCGTCCAGCCAACGCAGGCTGCGGCCCTTCCATTGCAAAACGCCGCGAGTGAAACGGGCGTTGGCATGAGTACCGGACGCAGAAGCGGCGTCCAGCTCACGCTCGTCAATGGCGTGAATGCCGTCTACCTCGTCCACCGGCACCACGACCGGACCGCCTTCAGCGGCAACGATCAACATGCGTGGCACCACCCGTGCCGACTGGGTACTCGCTGCATTGCTGTCGAGCCCTAGCAACTCGACCAGCGATATGCACGCTACCAGAGCACCCCGTACATTGGCGACACCCAGCATCGCACGCGAGCGCTGGTGCGGCAGCGAATGGATGGTCTGGTTGGGGGCGACCTCCGAGAGGCAGCGGGAGGCCAGCCCCAGCCATTCTTCACCAAGACGGAATACCAGAATGGAGCGGGTCTTGATGTCGCGCAGCAACACAGAGCCCTGAAACTGTTCATGCGACTCCTGGGCCAGCGCGTAGCGGTCCAGCAGACGGGTGGCCGCCGCGGAATAAACCGCGCAGTTGCGGCAGTGGATGTGCTCTTCAAGCAACGGGCAGGAACGATCACCGTGAATACCGATACGGTTCCAGCAGTCATCGATATCCAGGGCTTGGTCATGGGTAAGACTGGAAAAACCGGACACACCCGTCATCAATGGTTTCCTTGTTTATTCGCGCCACGTGCAGCGCGGTCCTGCAAGCGCCGGGCCCCGGTACTGTCACCCTGGGCGGCCAG
Organism: Pseudomonas savastanoi; assembly: GCF_020917325.1. Lineage (NCBI taxonomy): Bacteria > Pseudomonadati > Pseudomonadota > Gammaproteobacteria > Pseudomonadales > Pseudomonadaceae > Pseudomonas > Pseudomonas savastanoi. The sequence goes on along the minus strand of NZ_CP076652.1, from coordinate 1,475,181 downwards.
CAACGCCGCCAGTTGGGCCAGCGATTCGGAATGCTGCGGTTGCAGGTACAACGCCTTGCGATAGAAACCCTGAGCCTGCGCCACGCTACCTTCTACTTCGCTGAGCAGGCCCAGCCAGTAAAACACCTGTGCAACCGGCTCATGCTGTTGCAGATAGCGTTCGCAGGCAGCCCGCGCCTCGACACTTTTGCCTTCGTTGGCCAGGCCGGCAATCCTGTCGAGCAGCGCCGAAACCTCGCTATTGCCAGTGACAGCAACCGGCTTGACGATGGGCGCAAATGCTGCGGACGTTCGTGTGGCAGGTCGTGGCGCAGGCGCTCTGGCAGGTGCATCAGGGACCGGGCGCGGTGCAACCGGCGCGGCTACCGGCGCCGGAGTGCGAGCCTGGACTGGAGCCGGAGCCGGAGCCGGAGCCGTCGGTTCGACTGGCGCATGCCGGAAGGCAAATGATTGCGCAATACCGATCGAACGCATGCCAATACCTGCCAGCAGGTTGCCCTCCGCCGGCCCGATGAACAGCAGGCCGTCTTCCCGGGTCAGCTGCTTGAGGACCTTGAACACATGTTGCTGGGTCTGCCGATCAAAATAGATCACCAGGTTGCGGCAGAAAACGATGTCATACGCGACCTGCGAAGCCAGTTTCGGATCGAGCAGGTTGCCAGCCTGAAAACTCACACAAGCGCGCACACTGTCGGCGATTTCAAACCCGTCAGCGACCGGGTTGAAATACCGCTCGCGAAAACCGGTGTCGCTGCCCCGGAACGAGTTCTTGCCATAGATGCCGTGCTCGGCCTTGGCAATCGAAACAGGGCTGATATCAATGGCATCGACCTTGAACTGCCTGGCATCGACCCCCGCATCGAATAACGCCATGGCAATCGAATAGGGTTCCTCGCCGGTCGAGCATGGCAGGCTGAGAATGCGCAACGGGCGCACACCGGCAAGGCTGGCTATACGTTCACGGGCCAGCATGCCCAGTGTGACGAAAGATTCCGGGTAGCGAAAAAACCAGGTTTCAGGAACGATCACCGCCTCGATCAGCGCCTGCTGTTCTTGAGGAGACGACACCAGAAGGTGCCAGTACGCATCACTGTCGGGGCAATGGGCGGCCGTCGCACGCTGACGCAAGGCACGCTCGATGATCGCCTCGCCGACCGAGGTCACATCCAGCCCGATGCGCTCCTTGAGGAAGCTGAAGAAGCGTGAATCGTCGACCTTCATGGCGCGTCCTCAAGCAATTCGAGGTCGATTGGCGGCACCGGGTACAACAAATCTCGAACCGGCTCGCTCAACAGCTCCTGAACGTGAATCCATTGCAGCAGCCCCTGCTCATCCTCGCGAACCGGCCCCAGGTAAGGTGACAGGCGATTGTCCAGCCCATACGCCTTGAACTGTGACACCGGGCAACGCAGCGTTTCGGTGGCCTGCTCCAGAATCAGCCCGAGCAACTGCGCCGGGTGCGCGTCGTCGTGCCGATAATGCACCAGAACCATGCGTGTGCTGGTGCGCAAGCGCGCTGACTGACCCGAGTTCAGCGCACTGATGTCAATCACCGGCACGATCTCGCCGCGATGGGCAAAGATCCCCGCCACCCAGTGCGGAGCCTGGGCAATTGCCTTGAGTTTCACCCGAGGCAGGATTTCAGCAATCTCTGTCGCGTCCAGCGCATAGCGGTCTTCGCCGATGCAAAACAGCAGAAAGAGTTTGCTGGTGGTCAGTGGCGTGCCGTTGCGCCTCGGCGATTGATCCGTCATTGGAGTGTTCAGACCTTGAATCGCGAAACGCCACCGCGCAGCCCGACCGCGACCTGACTCAGCTCGTCGATGGCGAAACTGGCTTGACGCAGAGACTCGACGGTCTGGCTGCTGGCATCCGCCAGTTGCACCAGTGCCTGATTGATCTGTTCGGCACCGGTAGCCTGAGCCTGCATACCTTCATTGACCATCAACACACGGGGCGCCAACGCCTGTACTTGCTGAATGATCTGCGACAACTGCTCGCCGACCTGAGTGACCTCGAACATGCCACGGCGCACTTCTTCGGAAAACTTGTCCATGCCCATAACGCCTGCGGAAACCGCCGACTGGATTTCCCGCACCATTTGCTCAATGTCATAGGTGGCGACAGCAGTCTGGTCGGCGAGGCGGCGCACTTCGGTGGCGACCACCGCGAAACCACGGCCGTACTCACCCGCCTTCTCGGCCTCGATGGCTGCGTTAAGCGACAGCAGGTTGGTCTGGTCGGCCACCTTGACGATGGTAACGACGACCTGATTGATGTTACCGGCTTTCTCGTTGAGGATGGCCAGCTTGGCGTTGACCAGGTTGGCAGCGCCCATCACCTGATGCATGGTGTCTTCCATGCGTGCCAGCCCCTGCTGGCCGGAACCGGCGAGAATCGACGCCTGATCTGCTGCCGAGGTGACTTCGGTCATGGTTCGCACCAGGTCGCGCGAGGTGGCAGCAATTTCCCGCGAGGTCGCGCCGATCTCGGTGGTGGTTGCCGCGGTCTCGGTAGCGGTGGCCTGCTGCTGGCGGGAAGTCGCAGCGATTTCAGTGACAGAGGTCGTTACCTGCACCGAAGAACGCTGGGCCTGCGCAACCAGCGCGGTCAGCTCGGTCATCATGTCGTTGAAGCCGGTTTCGACCGCATTGAACTCGTCCTTGCGGGACAGGTTCAGGCGGGTGCTCAGATCTCCTGTACGCATAATGTCCAGAATCCGCACGATCAGTTGCATCGGAGCCATGATCGAACGCATCAGCAGCAGCCCACAGGCCGCTGCAGCCAGCACTGCCACCAGCAACGACAGGATCATGCTGACCTTGGCAGCCAGCACGGCATTGACGATATTGGCAGTGGCCTGATCAGCCAGCTGCTTGTTGGCGACAATCAGGTCGTTGAGCTGCTTGCGGCCCGTGAGCCAGACCGGGTTGACCTCGCCATAGAACTCGGCGCGCGCACCGGCGTAATCGCCGCGGTCATACTTGGCGTGAACATCGGCAAGCATGCGCGAATAGGCTTCGCGGCGTTTTTCGAAAAGCGCAAAACTGTCTCTGTCCGCGTCATCGAAGATGGACTTCTTGTAGCCGTCCATCTGCGCCTGCAGGTTTTCGTCAAACCCCTGAAACTGGTCCCTTTCCTGCTTGGTCAGCGCACGCCCCTGCCCTTCGGCAATCAGCTCCAGGGTGCGGATGTAACTTTCGCCCCATGCGCTGCGCACCAGCGTGCTGTAGTAGACACCGGGTAACGCATCAAGACGGACATCTTCCTCGCTGGACTCGATGGACAACAGTCGTGAATAAGATACAACGACCATCAACAGCATGATTGCGATGATGACGGCGAAACTCGCCAGAATCCGTTGGCGCAAGGTCCAGTTCTTCACAGTCAGCCCTCAAGAGTTCAACGACGGCATCGGGCCGTGTTCAAGAAGCGGACCGACGAGCGGTCCAAGCGGCGTGAGTATAGCCCAGCCGTCAACGGGTACACGGGGAATGAAAACCAAATCATGGCACCTGCTCATTAACCCGCTTTCCTGCCTTCTTGTCGGCACTTGTCACCACTACTTGAGCACAAGGTCTCAGGAACCTGTGCAGGCTATAAATAGTTAGCACTTGCTGTCCCGACCTCAAACGTAAGCTTTGTCGCCTGCTCACTCACGACAAGGCACTTCAATGCTGGATCAAACTTCGCCGGGCAAGGCATCTACCGCCCCGCATGTGCAACTTATAAAAGATAAAACACCCCGATGGCTGCTTGACGCAGAATCGGCAACCCATGCGGCTCTGCGCAAAACCTCCGGACGCCCCTTGCAATGGCTGACGAGCGCGCGCGCATCCAGTCCGGAGCAAGTCGATAAACTTCAGCAGCTCTATGCCGAACATCGCCAGAATGAACAAAAGGTTCGTCCGACGCTTGATCGCCTCTCGACACTGGAAGACTTTGCGCTCCCTCTTCTGACGGCGGCGATCAAGGACCGCTTCGGGCTGGACGTGGACGTCGCCCGAACCTTGCTGTTTCACGCCAGCCGGGCCAGGGTCGACCAGTCGTTCCTGGCGGCATCCCGAGACCCCATCACTCAAGCCAACATTGCCTTGAGGGCCGCCTGTCAGAGCCTGCTAAAGGCTGCACTGCAGAATTTCGAAACGTGGGAAACCGCGCCTGGCGCGATGGATTCGGACTCGGGCATAGAGGCTCAGGTGTTTTCCGCCTTTGAAATCATCGGTCAACAGATCGCCGGCCAGTCCTTGCCGATATCTGCAACCGGGTTCGCAGCAATGTGCCGCGAGCTGGACCTGGGCGGTAAATACCAGACCCACCTGGAGTCCGTCTTCAATGCACCTTCAACACCCGAAGAAACAGCGGACGCTGCGGCATCCAGGCTGCGCAAGGACTTCCTGAAACTTCAGTCATCGTCCATCCGGCTTCAACTGCAGATTGCCTCCCTGCAGAAACTGGTCAGCCTGCCATTGCAGGGCGCGTTACTGGATATTCTCGAAGGCAAGCAAAACGTCCGGCTTGATAACAGGCCGGTCACCTGCAGCGTGCTGTGCCTTGGGGATGTCGAACTTGACGGCCCGTTCGTTATTGGCAAAGACCGCGACATGGCAACTCAGGCAGAAAAAATTGTCGTCTACATTCCGGACGATCCGGTTGCGCCATTGAAGGAATACGACTCGGTCGAGGCGTTTATAAACTCGCTGCGCGACCGGATGTTCATCGATGGGTATCTGAATTTTTTCATGCGCTTCATGCCGGCGCGCCATCGAAGTGCCTTGTTTGAAAAGCTGTCCGAGCGTCTGCACCCCAAAGTCAAGAAAGGGGGGTTCTTCGAGCGCCAGTGGCTGGAACGTGAAGCTGACCGAAACGCCCGGCTGGACCTGAGAGAAATCCCGCTGCAAGGTCTCTTGCCGGAGGCCCTGTACGATCGCAAACGGGCAGCGTTGAAGGACAATGCGCTGTTTCATGGCGTGCCAACAGCGGCGCAGGACCAGAAAACCTTCGACGAGCGTGTGCAGTACTTCAAGGACAAAGCCTTCGACGTCTTGAACATTGCCGTTTTTGTCGTTCCGGTATTGGGCGAAGTGATGATGGCCGTCACCGCCATTCAGCTGGCCCATGAGGTTTATGAAGGTATGGAGAGCTGGGCCAAAGACGAGAGACAGCAGGCGTTCGCATACCTTTTCGATGTGGTGGAGAACATTGCCCTGATGTCGGCCCTTGGCGCTGCGATGACGGGAGCAGCAGGCATCCCGGCGATACAAGTGCCCGAGTTCGTAAACGGACTCAAACCCGTGGAATTACCGGGTGGAATGACTCGCCTCTGGAAGCCTGACCTGGCACCCTTTGCCCATGACGTCGTGCTGCCAAAGGGTCTGCATCCCGACGCTACAGGCCTGTACACCTGGCAAGACAAGCAATGGTTGCCACTTGAAGGGCGAACGTACTCGGTCAGACCTGAGCCGACCGGCGATGGTTATCTGATAGAGCACCCAGCCAACCCGCACGGCTATCAACCCGCCCTGCGCCACAACGGCGCGGGAGCATGGCTGCATGAACTTGATCGCCCGCTGGAGATGGAAGGTCTGACACTGTTTCGACGGTTGGGGTATTCCAGCGAAGCGTTTTCCGACAGCGCAGCCAGACGCATCCTGAAGGTCAGCAATACGCCTGAATCCGTGATGCGCCAGGCACTGGCTGATCAGCGCCGCCCACCGGCCTTGCTCGAAGACACAGCGCGCCGTTTCAGGCTGGATCAGGAAATTGATCGTTTCATAGCTCAGATGGAAGCCAACGATGCAGACGCAGCAGCGCCCCTCCAACTTGAACTGCTGAGCCATGACCCTGGCTGGCCGAACAATCGCGCTCTGGTGCTGGTGGATGCCCAAGGCAACACGCTCCAACGGTTCGTTGCGGCGCAGCAGTCTGGCGCTGCTGCCCCCCTCGACATGCATATTCGTGCCGATCAGCCAGATGCCCTGCGCCAGGTCCTGGAAAAACTGAACAATATCGAAATCCGGACTCTGCTCAACGAAGAGTTCGGTGCGGGTCAGCCGGGCACCGCACTGCGGCTGATCGCTTTACGCGCGCAATTGGTGGCGCGTGCCCGGATAACCAGAGCCTGGTTGTTCGAATCACATTACCGCGCCCTGAAAGTCACCGATACGGACGGCGCGCAAACCCTCCAGCAGGCGTTTGCCGGCCTGCCGCCGCTGGTCGTCGAGGAATTGGCCAGCCACGCCTCGCCAGCCGAGCGGATACAACTCGCTACAGAGCGCCGCGTACCGTTACGCATGGCCGAAGAAGCCAGTGCCTATTTGCAGCAAGTACGGCTGGCACGGGCCTATGAGGGCCTTTACCTGACCTCGGTAGCCAGCGCAGATACCGATTGCCTCGCCCTGCACAGCCTTGAAGCCCTTGCGCAATGGCCTTCAAACGTCAGGCTGGAGGTGCACAATCGCTTCTTTGGCGGCCAACTGCTCGACAGCATCGGGGCCCAGGAGGCTCCTGTTCGCAAGGTGCTGATCAAAGATGGCAATCGTTATGAGACCCGTGACGCTGACGATCAGCACCTGCACGGGCTGGACGATATGTATTCATCCGTACTTCACGCCCTGCCCGATGCCGAGCGCAGCCAATTGGGTTTTGCCCATACCGGCCAGGGGCAGGCGCTGGAGGCTCTGATTCAGGAAACCCCTCTGCCTCGCCAGGCTCTCGCGCCACTGCTGAAAATGCAGGCGCTCAAACCCGGCTCCAAATCCCCCATGCGTCTGGCCGATGGGCGCCTTGGGTATCCCTTGAGCGGTAACGGCAGAACCGACTGGCATATGACCGATGAAAGTCTGCTGGACAAGATCCGTTTGCTCGAGCTGGAAGACGCGTTCCCCGAAGACATTCTCAGCCGCCTGCGCCACACCGGCCGGGATAATCGGGCTATCGATGAACGACTCAACAGTTTGCTGGGCGAACAAATGACGCTGCGGGCAAGTCTTGACGCCTGGACCTCTGAGGTCGTGGCAATGCCCTCCATGAGTCAGGCGCATATCGATAGCCGGACGCGTATCAGTGAGGCGATCTGGAACCATTGGCGCATCAATAACCTGCCTGAAATCGGGCGAACGCTTGAGCCACTGTATCTGCAGCAGGTATCCCTGACTGACTTCCCACGACACCTGCCAGATTTTGTCTACGCGCGGGTGGGCGGACTCTATCTGGAGAATATTTCGATCGAACCCCGAGTGCGCCCGGGCGCGGAGCTTTCAACACCGATAGCCACGGATCTACCCAGACAGTTGACCAACAGCTTCGAACTTGGACACTTTCTGCAACGCTTCCCCCACACGCGCTCACTCATTCTGGTCGGCGAACCCGGCGCCGGTGCGGATCCGGAGATATCGGCCTTCCTCAACCTGCCCCAGCAGGTGTCCAGTGTGCTGCCGCAACTTACTGAACTGGGACTGATAAACCAGAACATTTTTCTGGATCAGGCGCAGATGGAGCACTTGCGCGATATGCCTGATCTCAGGTCGCTGAACCTCAGCGGCAACCGGCTGGTCAGCTTGCTGCCCATGGACCTTGGCTGGCTGCATCTTGACCGGTTGATACTGGAACGAGTCGGCATGCACCGCTGGCCTTCCTGGCTGACGGACATAATCCCGAACAATATTCGTGAGCTGTCGGTGGCTCATAACAACCTGACCGAACTGCCGGACTGGATCCTCGACAATCCCCTCAACCCCGAGCATCAGACCCTGATCGATTTGCGCGGCAACAGCCTGTCCAGGCATACGGTGATGCACGCACGCATCAATGAGGCTGTACCCGACTGTTCGTTTCGCTTCCTCATGGACACGCCGCTCGCCGTGCAAGCCGCTATAAACATGCAATTGCGCGAAGGTGCCGAGTTATCTGCCACCCTTGATCAGTGGACACACGCCTCAAGTTCGCTGGCCATCACGAGTGAACGGACCATCGAAGCCCGCCGCGAGATCGGCAGGATACTGACTGATCACTGGCGAGCGTTCAGCCTGGGGCAAATCCACCGTCCACTGCGCCTGGAAAACCTTTCGCTGGTCGACTTTCCCCGCCAGCTGCCGGAGTTCTTCTATCGTCAGATACGCTATCTGCGCCTGAGCAGAGTCACGGCTACGGGATCTGATCTGGACCAGTTGCTGCGCCGTATGACTGATCTGAACTCACTGGAAATGAACGGGTATGTCGCACCGCTGCTGCAACTGCCTCCGGCGCTGCTTGAACTTCGATCACTTCGTTCGCTATTGCTGATTGACCAGGGAATGGTGATCGAGCAAAAGCACATCGATTTCTTCAGCCGTATTCCGACGCTTGCAAGGCTGGAACTGGATGGCAACCGGATGGGTGCGATCAGCGATCTGTCTGCCCTTAGCAATACCGCGCTCAACTGGCTATCACTCAATAACGTCGGATTAACCGAATGGCCGACCTGGGTGAATGACATGATTCCAGCACATCTGGGGACGCTCCTGCTGGAGGGCAATCTGATTACTGACTTGCCGGAGCATATTCTGGCCAATCCCGGCAGCGAATCTTCGCACACGGAAATAAGCTTGCTGAACAACCCGCTTTCCGAAGACAGCATGCGTCGAGCACACTTTTCAGAAAGCTATGGACGCTCTTTCACCTTTGACATGGACCTGCCACCCGAACTCGCAGCGATGGACTGGACGGAGCAGCATGATTCGGACTCATCGATATCAGACTACGAGTCAGAAGACAGTCGGGCATCGACTCCAGAGCCAGTGACTGCCGAACCCTGGCTGGACGACAGCAGCCCGCTCATCGCCGCGCGGCGTGCGCTCTGGGAGCAACTGGAGATCAGCGACCACAACCGAAGGCTAATGGACCTGATCGGTTCGCTGCGCCACAGTGCCGACTATCGCAATACGGCCAACCGGGCAGCACTGCAGGAGCGCGTCTGGCGAGTACTCGGCGCGGTGAGTCAGGACCCTCAACTGGGAATGACCCTGAGTGCTATCGCCGAAGAACCACTCAGGCTGTTCCGTGACAACAACACCTGCCCGGACGGCATCCTGCTGGAGTTCAACCAGATGGAGGTGATGGTGTTCATTCGTCAGTCACTGCACGATGTTGTGCCGGAGCAGCGAGGTGCATTGCTGTACAGGCTGACAACCCGGCTTTATCGCCTGTCCGAACTGGATGCTGCTGCCCGAGAGCAGACCGGGAGCCGCGATGAAGCTGAAGTCCGCCTGGCGTATCGCATACACTGGGCAAGCGCGCTGGACCTGCCCGTACCACCGGAAGGCATGTTGTATCAGGCCCACGCCGCCATCAGGCCGGGTGAGTTCGATACAGCCCTGCTTCGCGTGCAGTCCGGAGAACAAGGCGAACCATTCCTGCGCTTCGCCCAGCAGCAGGATTACTGGATCAACTATCTGCGCGAAACCCATGCTGGACGGTTCGATGCACTCGAACGTATTTACAGGACTGACCTGACCCGACTCACCGACGAATTCGAACAGCGCAACATCAGTCTGGACAATCCGGAATACGAAAAACGCATTCGGGAATTTGAAGCCAGCTTCAAGGAACAGCAAACAATGCTGATAAGGGAGCTGACCAACGCCGAGGGGCTGGAGCATCATTGATGGCATGGGCCGCCTGACACACAGTGCGCCAGGCGGCCCGGCAGCGGACGTGGCAGCTTACTCGGCGCCCCGCACCTGTGCTTCCAGTTCGGCCTTGAGACCGGGCTCCAGTTTCAACTGGCGCGCCAGCTCATCGAGATAGGCGCGCTCCATGAAATGCTCTTCATCCACCAGCATGACACTGGCGATATACATTTCCGCCGCCATTTCAGGCGTGGTCGCGGCGCGAGCCACTTCTGCCGGGTCCAGCGGTTTGTTCAACTCGCCCTGAAGCCATTGCTGAAGCGCCTGATCGCTGTTCAATTTGCTGAACTCCCCCTCGATCAGTTCACGCTCACGCTCATCCACATGACCATCGGCTTTTGCAGCGGCAACCAGTGCACGCAGGATGGCCTGGCTGTGCTGCTCGGCTTCAGCCTCGGGCAAGCGATCAATGGTTTGCGGCTCACGCTGACCGACGAGGCCCTGACTGGACTGCCAGTTGTTATAGGCCTTATAGGCCAGTACGCCCAATGCCGCCAAGCCTCCGTAAGTCAGCACCTTACCGCCCATACCGCGCGAGCGTTTGCCGCGCAGAAGGCTCATGGCACCTGCAGCCAGTGCACCGCCACCGGCGCCGGACAGCAGACCGCCAAGACCGCTCTGGGAGGTCCCTTGGCCTTTGCCGCCGCCGAGCAGGCTGCCCAGACCATTGATCAATGAATCGCTGCCCGAAGACTGCTTGCCGGATTTGCCGTTAGCCTTGTCCTGCAACATGCTTTGCCCGGATTTGAGCAACTGATCGAGTAAGCCACGCGTATTCACAGAAAGCCTCCTACAAGGTTTGTCAGATGAGTCATTGACCAACAAGTTGACAGGAAGTCACTGACTCAAGATTACCGGTGTGCTTCCGGATGTTACGATTCCCGACCAGCCCCATTCATCCAGTCATTCCCGATATCAGCGAAACACGTGCAACGCGCGGCTCTGATAAGGGGTCAATAGTGGAGCAGCCGGTACGAAAAGCAGTTAAAAAGACTGCTCGTCCAGATTGATCAACCTTAAGTACACCCATATGAACGCAAGACGCATACCGTCAGGAGCTTGCCTGAAGTGATATCGCCCACTGGTTTCCCGACAGCTAACGGCACGGCTGCCGGGATTATCCGATCAAAGGACTGGAGCCAGACACCACTCGGACCCATCGAGCGTTGGCCGGTATCGCTGAAAAACACCCTGAATCTGATTCTGAACTCGCCGGAATCGATGTATCTGCTCTGGGGACCGGAGCTGGTGTTTTTCCACAATGATGCTTATACCCCCATCCTCGGCCCGCGTAAGGATAACGCCATTGGCGCGCTTATTCCGGACCTCTGGGCTGATGTGTGGGATCAGGTCGCGCCACTGGTCATTGATGCATACGCCGGCAAGCCCTGCCATTACAAGGACATGCCGCTGAGCATGGCGCGCTATGGAGAGGTGGAGCAGACATGGTGGTCATTCTCCTTCTCGCCGGTGATCGACGAGCAAGGGATGATCGTTGGCATGTTTTGCATCACCAACGAAACCACCGAGCATGTCCTCAGTCAGCAAGCGTTGCAGGACAGTGAGCGCAAACGCCTGAAACTGATCGACGATCTGGTAAATCTGGAACGACGGCAGACCGCCAGGCTGGCGCAGCGGACCCTGGAGCTGGATACATTCTGGGAGATTTCCCCGGACCCGCTGGCGATACTCGATTTCAACGGCATTTTCCTGCGGGTGAACCCGGCCTGGACAGTGCTGTTGGGCCGCACTGAACAAGAGCTTCTGGGCAGTTCGATCATGAGCCTGCTGCATCCAGATGATGTCCGTAATACCGAGGATGCCCTGCAACACGCCATCAATCATGTTTTGCCGCTGTTCGAGAATCGCTACCTGCATGTGGACGGGACCTATCACTGGTTCGGCTGGACCGCTGCGCCAGGCAATGGAATCATTTTTGCGCTGGGCAAGCACCTGACCCATGAGAAAGATCGCATCGAAGCATTGCGTATTGCCGAAGAAGCACTGATTCAGGCCCAGAAAATGGAAGCGGTCGGGCAGTTGACCGGCGGTTTGGCACATGACTTCAACAACCTGCTGATGGGCGTGACCGGCAACATGGAGTTGCTCCTGTCGAGGATCAGACAGGAGCGCTTCACGGAGCTGGATCGCTATATCAATGCAGCACTGGAAGGCTCAAGACGCGCAGCCTCCCTGACGCACCGCCTGCTGGCATTCTCGCGCCGTCAGACACTGGCCCCCAAGGCGACGGATATCGACCTTTTGGTGGCGGGCATGGATGAACTGATCCGGCGTACCGTGGGCCCTGCCATCGATATGCAGGTCATTGCGTCACGAGGGCTGTGGTCGACTCTGGTGGACCCGCATCAGTTGGAAAACTCGCTGCTCAATTTATGTATCAACGCCAAGGACGCCATGCCTGACGGCGGACAGCTGCTGATTCAGACTGGCAACCGTCATCTTAATGCAGCAGCAGCGGCGAGGTATCAGTTGCCCGCAGGTCGTTACGTGGAGTTATGCGTCAGCGATACAGGCACGGGCATGGACAAAGATGTCATGGCACGGGCCTTCGATCCGTTCTTCACCACCAAACCGTTAGGCATGGGGACGGGCCTCGGGCTGTCGATGATTTACGGCTTTGCACGGCAGTCCGGAGGCGGCGTCAACATCACCTCAAACGTCGGAGAAGGCTCGAAAGTCTGCATCCTGCTGCCGATGCATGAAGGTGAGCCTGAAGCGGTGGCACTTGAAGACAACCCTCTACAAGTGCCCGCACCTGGCATCAGCGATGAAACCATTCTGGTCGTTGATGACGAGCCCGCTGTGCGTCTGCTGATTGCCGAGTTGCTTGAAGACCTTGGCTATACCATTTTGCAGGCCGAGCGAGGCGCCGATGCTCTGACCATTCTGCAGTCAAAAGCGGCCATCGACCTGTTGATTACCGATGTCGGTCTGCCCGGCGGCATGAACGGTCGCCAGGTCGCAGACGCCGCCCGGGATGTTCGGCCCGACCTGAAAATACTGTTTGTGACCGGCTACGCTGAAAACGCGGCGCTGGCCCACGATACGCTGGAACCTGGCATGCATGTACTGCCCAAGCCTTTTGCCATTGCCGAACTGATCGGACGCGTCACCGAACTGCTGGAAGGCGAATAAAAATGAGCGCCCTGCGGCGCCCACTTATTTGCTGCTTCCTTCCGTAAACCGAACGGGCATCAATCCCGCAGATCAGACTCATGAATCGGCTGATCCCGATGTGTGGCGCGTTGGTACTGTGCAGGCCAGGTCGCCAGACGCCCGCCCAGGTCTTCATCGGCACGCAGCGGCCAGTACGGATCACGCAGCAGCTCACGCGCAAGCAGGATGATATCGGCCTGCCCGGTGCGCAGAATATGCTCTGCCTGGGCCGGATCAGTGATCATTCCTACCGTCCCTGTAGCGATTTCGGACTCTTTGCGAACCCGTTCGGCAAAACGCGTCTGATAGCCTGGGCCAACCGGAATTTCCGCGTTGGCTGACGTGCCGCCCGACGACACATCGATAAGGTCGGTACCCAGCGCCTTCAGACGGCGCGCCAACTCTACCGTTTCATCGGCGTTCCAGCCGTCTTCCACCCAGTCGGTGGCGGACACGCGAACGAACAACGGCAGCTCTTCAGGCCACACTGCGCGCACCGCTTCGGTGACTTGCAGCGTCAGGCGAATGCGGTTCTCGAATGAACCACCATATTGGTCGGTGCGCTGGTTGCTCAATGGCGACAGGAACTGGTGCAGCAGATAGCCGTGGGCAGCGTGAACTTCTACCACCTTGAAGCCCGCGGTCAGGGCGCGCCGTGCGGAATCGACAAACGCCTTGATCAGCTCCTGAATCTGCGTTTCGCTCAGTTGCACAGGCGCCGTGTGCTGCGGATCAAAAGCAATTGCCGAAGGCCCGACCGGAGTCCAGCCACCTTCATTGAGGGAAATGCTGCCGTGCTTGCCAAGCCACGGGCGCCAGGTGCTGGCCTTGCGACCTGCGTGCGCCAGCTGGATGCCAGCCACCGCACCCTGAGCATTGATAAAGCGGGTAATGCGTTGCAGCGGCTCGATCTGTTCGTCGCTCCACAGCCCCAGGTCTTCGGGGGTTATGCGGCCGTCCGGCGTCACCGCCATCGCTTCAGTGATGACCAGGCCGGCGCCGCCAACCGCTCGGCTTCCCAGATGAACCAGATGCCAGTCGTTGGCCAGGCCGTCGACACTGGAATACTGGCACATCGGCGAGACTGCAATACGGTTGCGAAGGGTCAATTGACGCAGGGTGTAGGGTTCAAGCAGCAGGCTCATGGCAACCTCTCGTAATGAAAATTCAGGTGTCCAGGCACCGTTCATTCAATGAACAGGTTTTGCAGACAGTCTGTTGTCGACAACCCGATAGCGAGAGGGGTTCCTGCTGATTGTCAGCGTGGCGCGATGTGCACCACCATCAACTGCACGGTTTCGTTGCCACGAAACTCGTTGAGGTCAAGTTTGTAGGCCAGTTCGACCCAGCGAATGTTGGGGTTGGGCCAGATGTCACGGTCGACGCCGAACGCAATGCCATCGAGCTTGACGCTGCCGCACTCGGTCTTGAGCACCATTTTCAAATGACGCTCGCCCACCACCCGTTGTTCAACCAGTTGAAACACGCCATGGAACAACGGCTCGGGGAAGTGCTGCCCCCAGGGACCGGCATTGCGCAGTGCGCGGGCCAGTTCCAGATGAAACTCCTCGACGGCCAGCGAACCGTCAGACAGCAGACGTCCGGTCAGGTCCTGCTCGTCGAGCTGACGACGCACTTCCAGGTCGAACGCTTCGGCAAACGCCGGGAAATTCTCTTCGGGCAGCGAGAGACCTGCCGCCATGGCGTGCCCGCCGAACTTGCTGATCAGATGTGGATGACTGGCCGCCACAGCGTCCAGCGCATCGCGAATGTGAAACCCCGGCACCGAGCGAGCCGAGCCTTTGAGCACGCCCTCCCCGGCACTGGCGAATGCGATGGTGGGTCGGTGGTAGCGCTCCTTGAGGCGCGAGGCCAGGATACCGATGACACCCTGATGCCATTCGGCATCGAACAGGCACAGGCCGAACGGCATGGACTCCAGCGGCAGGTCCTTGAGCTGCGCGAGCGCTTCGCGCTGCATGCCTTGCTCGATGGATTTGCGATCCTGGTTCAATTCGTCCAGTTGCACGGCCATTTCTCGCGCCAGTGTCGGGTCGTCGCAGAGCAGGCACTCAATGCCCAGGCTCATGTCGTCCAGGCGCCCCGCCGCGTTCAAGCGTGGTCCGAGAATGAACCCCAGGTCAGTGGAGGTGATGCGCGAAGGTTCACGTCGTGCGACTTCCAGAATGGCGCGCAGCCCCGGACGGGCACGCCCGGCACGGATACGCATCAGGCCCTGATGGACCAGAATGCGGTTGTTGGCGTCCAGCGGCACGACATCGGCCACGCTGCCCAGCGCGACCAGGTCCAGAAGCTCACCCAGATTGGGCTGGGCACGCTGGTTGCTCTCGAACCAGCCGGTGTCACGCAAACGCGCACGCAAGGCCATCAACACATAGAAAATAACCCCGACACCGGCCAGCGATTTGCTGGGAAAGGTACAGCCTGGCTGGTTGGGGTTGACGATGGCGTCTGCCGCCGGAAGCTCGTGACCCGGCAAATGGTGATCGGTGACCAGTACCTGCAAGCCTGCCGCCTTGGCAGCGGCCACGCCTTCGACGCTCGAAATGCCGTTATCCACAGTGATCAATAACTGAGGTTCGCGCTGCAACGCGACTTCGACGATTTCCGGCGTCAGGCCATAACCGTACTCAAAACGGTTAGGCACCAGATAATCGACGTGTGCCGCGCCCAGCAGGCGCAGCCCCAGAACACCCACAGTGCTGGCAGTCGCGCCATCGGCATCGAAATCACCGACAATCAGCATGCGCTGGCCTTCGCGCAGCGCCGTTACCAGCAGGTCTACCGCAGCATCGATACCCTTGAGTTGCTGATAAGGGATCAACCGCGCCAGGCTTTTGTCCAGCTCGGCCTCGCAGGCCACGCCCCTTGCGGCATAAAGACGAGTGAGCAAGGGCGGCAGGTCGCCGAGAAACGGCAAGGTATCGGGCAATAGACGAGGTTCGATGCGCATGCGGGTCAGCTGATTCTCTTTGCAGTGTCGATGAATGTTTTTTCGATCGGAACCGGCGGCTGTCAGCCGCGTTCGCCCGCAAGCCATTGCAACTGGACTTCATGCTGGCCGCGGTCGTCGGTGACGAACACCGTTCCTTCACTGATCATCACATCCCACTTGATGACCCGCGGCATATCCTTGGCCAGCACTTCCAGCACGTCCTGCGGGACGGCGGCAATATTGACGTTTTTCAGGTTCTTGATCGCCGGGATGACCTTGCCTTCCCAAACACGCAAGCTGCCGTAGGCCAGCAGGCTGGTGCGTTCGGTGCGACGCGAGCACCAGGTCAGGCGGTCGGCATCCGGCTGCCCGACTTCGATCCAGTGCAAAACCCGATCATCCAGGCTTTTTTCCCACAGTGCGGGTTCGTCCACATCAGACAGGCCGCGACCGAACGACAATTGTTCGTTGTACCAGAAGGCATAGGCCAGCAGGCGCACGGTCATGCGTTCTTCGGTTTCCGAAGGATGGCGGGCAATGGTCTGTTTGACGCTCTCATACACTCCGCGATCGAGGTCGGTGAGGTTGAGTTCGAATTTGTAGGTCGTGGACGGCTGGGCCATGAACGGGCTTCTAGAGTCTGGAGGTAAGACCGCAAGTCTAACCGATGCCGGGCCTGTGAACGAACTTGCTCGCGCAGGGGATGTAATTGCTCCGACTTGCAGGCTATACAAAAATCGATAGCCTGAAACAAAATTCTGATACAGATTGGCTTTATAGACGATCTGCTCCGCGTACCTGGATCCCGGCAAGGGACTGCCGAAGCACTTGAATGTGACGCCACAGGCGCAGCGCCACTCAAAGAGCTGCCACCCTACTCCAGTTTGCTGAATCTTTTTCGAGGATGAAACCAGCGAATGTCCCTTCCTGCCTCGTACTGCACAACGGCTCGATTGATGCTCGCCCTGTCGCTGGCAGCCCTGTCATGCGCCAGCCAGGCAAGAGAGACACTGACCTGGCTGATGCGCGACATACCGCCTTCGACGATCTTTTCCGGGGTCATGCGCGGGCAAGGTGCCATTGATCAGCTCATGCCTTTGTTAACGGCACGAATGCCCGAATACGATCACGTGCTGATGCGCGTCAACCGTGCCAGGGGCCTACAGATGCTTAACGACGGCACGTCTCTGAGTTGTGATCCCACCATGCTGTGGACTGAGGAGCGAGCCAGAACCCTGCTTTTCTCCATACCGATCGGCGCCATATTCAGCAGCGGCCTCATTGTACGCAAGGAAGACATGTCGACGTTCGAGCCGTATGTCGAGGACGGAAAAATCGACTTCGCGGCGCTGATGGCCAGCCGGACGATCAAATTGGGCATAGTTGCCGAGCGCAGCTATGGAGAACTGATCGACCATACGCTGCAAGCTGTCGACGAAGAGGCGCTGGTGCTCCATTACGGTAACGATGCCACCGGCAGCCTTCTGCAAATGGAACGCCTGGGGCGCCTGCAAGCCTTTATCAGTTTCTGGCCGGAAGCGCGCTATCAGGCCATGCAACAAGGCATAAGGCCGGATGAACTGGCCTTCTTGCCGATCAAAGGCAACCCGGCCTATCAATTCGTCTATATCAGTTGCAGCGACTCACCTGAAGGCAAAAAAGCCCTCGCACAGATCAACCGCGAGATGCGTGTGTTGCGCGAAAGCAGCTTGATGGGCTTTTACGCGCAGTGGCTGGACCCCGAGCAACGGGCAAGCTACCTGGAAGACGTCAAGGCGCTGTTCGAGAAGAACTGACCACACAAAAGAAACCCCGGGCAGAGGGGGAGCCTGCTCGGGGTAAACATGACCATGATGGTCAGTACGCCAACCTTTGATCACCGGAGCACAATGATCAAACCTGACGTAATGGATAGGAGTGCGACGAGCGCGTCAGGTTCCGACATCGTTGACGCGAGTCAGATAACTGTTAAGCAACTGTTAAGCAAAAGACGGAGTGCCGACAAACGTTCGGCTGATTGCAGCATTGCGCATCGCGGCAATGACGCAGGGTTCGATTCGACCTTCGGCGACCATCAAATCCCGGCGCAGGCCGTCTACCACGTCGGTGAGCTGACGCTTGTCGCTCAGTTGATCAGCGCCGAATGTACGCTCGATCACACAGACGCCCGCTTTATCCTTAAGCGTCACCAGACGTTCGCCCCGAGTACCCGCCGGGCCAATACTGGCCTGATAAGGAGCCAGCGCTTCGCTTAGCAGTAAGCTGATATTTTCCATCCGGATCACCACTCAACAGTTTGAATGCAAAGGTGCTAACCAATGACCGTCGGCGACAGCAGAAAGTTCTTTCTATCGCCTGATCACAGCACCGGTCTGTCATTTCGAGCATGCCTGTTGAATGTGACAAGGAAAAAACCGGAGGCCGATGGCGACGGGAAGTGGGCTTGTAGGAAAACTCAACATAATTCCGCTACACGTCCTACAAGGTGCCTATGCTATTGATCACTGCGTTAAACAATCCCGTCGTCTGTAATACCAATAGCCTTTTTGATGGAGCCACATCTTGAGCGATTCCACTGATCGCCCGTTGCGCGTCATCGTGGCTGACGACCACCCTATTTTTCTCATCGGCCTGCGTGTCGTACTGGAACAGGACGATCTGGCTAGCGTCGTCGCCGAAGCCTGTAATCCGGACGAACTGTTACAGGTACTCGCGCGCCACACCTGCGATGTGCTGGTGACTGATTTCATGATGCCGGTCGAGTTGCAGAACGACGGCCTGCGCCTGTTGCAGCGTATCCACCGGGATTTTCCGGCATTGCCAGTGATCGTTGTAACGACACTGAGCAATGCCGGACTTTTCCAGTCCATGCTGGACCTTAACGTGCGCGGCCTGTTGAGCAAGGCCAGCCTTGCCGGAGAACTGCCTGCGGCCATCAGGGGCGTTCAGCGCGGTGAGTTTTTTGTCGCTGATTCCGTGCGCAGGGTGCTGAGGGAAGCCCGTCAGTACGGCCCTGACGCGCTGTCGCCAGCAGAAAAGCTGTCGCCAAGAGAGCTGGAGGTGTTACGCCTGCTCTCGGCGGGTCATACCGTCGGCCAGATCGCTGCGCAGCTCAATCGCAGCAAACAGACTGTCAGCGCACAGAAAGTCGCGGCCATGCGCAAGCTCGGTCTGGCCAACGACGCCGCGCTGTTCATTTACTTGCAGGAAAGCGGCATGTCCTGAGGCTGGCCGTCTGTCAGCATGGCCTGCAGATGAGACTCGCGCTCGACGGCCCAGCGCACGAACTCTGATGCGGGCATCGGACGCGCAATGAAATATCCCTGAATGGCCGGGTTGCCCAATGCCAGCAGGCTATGAAAGTCGTCAATCGTTTCGACCCCCTCCACCACTACCGACATGGACAACCTCTGCGCCATGAGCATGGCTCCAGCCACCACTGCAGACTTGCGCGCATCGTCGGCCATGCCACGCACAAATTCGGTCGGTATCTTCAACTCGCTGAAGGGCAACTGCAGGAGCCTGTCGATATTCGAAGCCCCCATGCCAAAGTCATCAATAGACAATTTGCAGCCCTGCATGCACAACCGCAGCAGGCCCTCCATCTGCCAGGTTTCCGGGCGGGCAGCGTCCTGTTCGAGAATCTCCAGGGTCAGTGCGGTTGCTGGCACGCCATGACGGGCCAGCGCCTGCATGATCTGCCCGGCGAAATCCGCCTGTTGCAGCACTTGTGGGTCGATATTGACCGCAACCGAGAGCACTTCGCCCTGCTCGCGCATGAACTGTGCAGAGAACAGCAGGGCCTGATCCAGCACACGCCAGGTCAACGCAACCGTCAGCGCCTCAGCTTCGATGGCTTCCATGAATCGTCCGGGAGCCAGCAAGCCATGCGTGGGGTGCTGCCAGCGGACCAGCGCCTCGACACCCAACAACTTGCCCTGCAGACTGACCTTGGGTTGAAAATAGGCAATCCACTGCTCGGCAACAGACGCAACGTCTATGGGCATATTGTCTTTTGGATCAAACAACTCCACGGCAGACAGTGCCCCGAACGCACGCTTTACCGGTGACTGTGGCGCACTCCCGGCACGGCCTGGCCCGTAGGCCTCAAGCAGGTCATGGAGTACAGCGGCCGAAGCAGGTTTTTGCACATACCCCAACACGTCCAAACCCTGGCTGAGCGCCAGCTGCGCAACACCTTCCAGCACGCAGGCAGCTGAACTGCTGACAATGATCAGCGCCCTCGCCAACCCGTTTTCGGCCATAAAGCGGATCAGCTCAAGGCCGTCGGGGCCGTCCATCTGCAGGTCACAGATAGCAATGTCGACAGGACCACGGCTTTGCAGGGAAAGCCTGGCAACCTCAACGCTCTCGGCAGCCAGCACATCGAAGACCTGATTGGCGTTGAGCATCTGGTGCAGAGCCATCAATTGGAACGGATGGTCTTCGAGAATCAGAACCTTGAGTGAGTGCACGGTCACGCCTACGGGAGTCAGAGCCAGCGGCTCAGGGGAACACTTACTGTAGCTCCTCCCGAACGCATGCCCCATAGGACATGTCCTAAACCCGGTAGCGATAACAGAATTTTTTACGCAAGTCTCAATCGCGAGCCGCCGCAATGTCGGGCACTGCCACCAATTGCAACTCGATATCAGCGCGCAGGCCGGTCATCGCAGCTTCCAGCGCCAGCCAGCGCTCAGGCACACTGGCCACACACTCAAGCCGCACACTTTCATCGAGCGCCGCGCACGCCTTGGCCAACGGTACTGCGTCAACCAGACTCGCCGCGCCCTTGAGCCGATGCAGGCAAGCGCTCAAGGTGTTCCAGTCATGTGCCAGCACCGCAGGCTCCAGCAAGGCGTGTTCATGCCTGAGATTCTTCCACAACTCGCCCAACAACCGTTGCATCTGTTGCGGGTTGGCCCGGGTCATGTTTTGCAGCGTGCTGATGTCGAACGTCGGCTCACGTACCCGATCCGCCAGCTCCTGGGCCAGACGCGCCAGGGAAAGCGGTTTGATCAGCAGACCGTCCATCCCCGCCTGCTCACACCGTGCAGCCTCGTCGCTCATTGCGTTAGCGGTACAGCCAATGACCGGGCAGCGCCGGCGCTGCTCTTTCTCTTCGATCTGTCGAATGGCTTCGGTCAATGCATAACCGCTGATACCCGGCATGTTGCAGTCGGTGATGACCGCATCGAACGGCTCTTCGCACCACCTCGACAGCGCAGCCTCGCCATCTTCGACAGCCACCACCTGATGGCCAAGAAACTCCAGCTGGCGGGTCAACACCAGCCGGTTGGCCGACATGTCATCGACCACCAACAAGCGAAGGCTGCGCGTATCCACAGGTGCATCCGGGACATCGCTGGAGGGCGAAACCGGCTCGCTTACCCTGACCAGCGGCAAATCGATGTTGACCAGCGTACCCTCGCCCGGCTCGCTGTAGAGGCTGATGTCGCCCTTCATCAACTCCACCAGTTGCCGGGTGATGCTCAGTCCCAGCCCGCTCCCGCCGTAATGTGCGGCAGTGTCATCGCTGGCCTGAGTGAAGGGCTGGAATATCTGCTGTTGACGCTCGGGATCGATACCTTCGCCACTGTCCTGGATACCGATGCGTACACGCGATGAGTCATCCAGCGCCGTCACACTCACGACGACCGCCCCTTGCCGAGTGAATTTCAGGGCGTTGCCCAAGACGTTATGCAACACCTGACGCAACCTCAGCGGGTCAAGCCAGTAATCGCCCTGAGCCTGTTCGGAGAATTCCAGCCGCAGTTCCAGGTCCTTTTCCCGGGCCTGCGCTGAAAAAAGCTCGATTACGCCCTCGAAAAGAGCCTGCAAGGATGTGACTGTCAATGACAACTGCATGCCGCCCGCTTCGATTCTGGCCAGATCAAGACTTTCGCCAATCAGTGCCACCAGCTCCGTAGCCGAGCGATGGGCGACCTGCAAGCCTTGCGACGGTGTATGCCCCTTGCGTAAAGCGTGTGCGCATTCCAGCTCCAGCAAACCGATGATTGCACCCATTGGGGTACGAATTTCATGACTCATGCTGGCCAGAAAGACACTCTTCGCCTCGTTGGCCTGAGCGGCCAGACGCATTGCTTCCTGGAGCTGCTGCTCAAGCTGCTTGCGCTCGGTGATATCGACCCAGCCGCCCAGCAACCCCTGCAACTGTCCGTCGGCGGCGAAGAAAGGCACCGTCCATTGCCAGACGTCCATGCGTCTTCCGGACAGTTCGATGGTGCGATCGGAAAAGACCGGCTGGTGATTTTCCAGCAAATTCAGGTAATCGGTATGCATCTGTTCGGCCAATGCATGCGGTATCAGGTTTACATCGGTAAGGCGTCGACCATTCATCTGCTCGAAACTGATGCCCAGGCTCTGCTCGTAGCTACGGTTGCAGGAAATCAGTCGCCCCTTGAGATCGCGTACATAAATCGGATTGGGGATACCATCGAACAAGGCGTGCTTGAAGGCCAGTTGGTCATTGAGCTGCCTTTCGGCCTTGAGACGCTGGCGAATCTGCACCTTGAGCCGACTGCTCCAGACCAGCGAGACCAGACCGGTGAGTAACGCCAGGGCCAGTATCCAGAATACCCACTGTGGTATACGCCCCCAGAGCGAAGGCTGAGGCAGTGCCGAGCCCAGCCACTTCAAACGGATCGAGCGCAACTCGGCCACCGGGAACTCCTCCAGCGCCTTATTCAGAATACCCAGCAGTTCGGGCTGGGTCTTGATCACCGAAAACCTGTCGGGTGACCATTGTCCATCGACACTGCGGGCGACCTTCAGTTGCCCGGCCGGGAACAGGTAGGCACCTACTTCATTCTGAATGGTCGCGTCGGCAACACCGCTTTCCACCAGGGCTCGGGCCTGGTCGTAGGTGTCCACCAGACGCAGCTGGATCAAGGGGTGCTCGCGCCTGATCAGGTCCTCGAGCGCATGCCGGGCAGGCAGTGCCAGCACTTTACCGGCCAGACTGTCGAGCGATACTCGGGATGAGCGCTCGGAGCGCACCACGAACATCCAGCTATTGCCTCCGAACGAATAGGTAAAGTCCAGAAACCGCCGACGCTCGGCATTTTCTGCAAGCGAGGTGTTCATCTCGGCAAGACCGACACGCAGCATTTCAATGCTCTGCTGCGTGGAAGGCACTTCCTGATGGACAAACTGCAACCCGGTCATGCGTGAGATACGGGACAGCACATCTGCGTTCAGCCCCACCCATTGGCCATTCTTGTCTTTGTAGATGTACGGCGGATGCTGTGTGGTGGCGATGGTCACGCTCGGGTGCTTGAGCAGCCAGCGCCGCTCGGCACCGGTAAGTCGAATGCGTTGCCCCTCCACATCAGCACCCAGCCCCATGGTCCAGCGGCCGAGCACTTCACGACCGATCGACGGTTCAATGCTGTCCAGCGCACGATTGATGAAGGTCAGCAAGCGCTGCTCATCGTCACGCACTGCAAAAGAAAACCCTACCGGAGGCAACCGGCTTTCGAACTTGATCTGCAATCCGAGATAAGGACGCAGGGCGGTGTAGGCCCGGACAATGACTTCGTTGCCGATAAAAGCGTCGACCTCGCCTTGGCTCAGGGCCTCCAGAGCACTGTAGAGGTTAGGCGCGATAATCAGCTCGCTATCAGGATAAACGCGGTGAGCGACGTCCGAGTCGGCATAGCCATCAAGCAGCACAACCTTCTTGCCGGCCAGGCTTGGCGGCGGGCTCAGATCGTTGCCACGACCGACGACAACAGATCGGTCAGGCATGTATTCGATTGAGAACGACAGTCCTTTCACGCCCCGCTCAAAGCCATTGGCGCTGGTCAGCAGGTCTATCTTGCCGTCGCGCAATGCCTCGATGGCCTCGTCACGCCTGGCAAACCCGGTCACCTGCACCGGAATGTTCAACTGGTCGCTGACCAACCCCAGATAGTCGGCACTGATGCCCTGATAACGGTTGCGGTCACTGGTGATATCAATCGGCTCGTAGTCGGCAATCGCAATACCGACCCGAAGCACCTTGCGTTGGTCGAGCCAGGCACGATCCTGATCTGCCAGGGCCAGATCCGCTGAAGCCACGAAAGGGGCTGTCAGGGTAAACGGCAAGCTTTGCGCCGCATCGACCGCCCCGACAAAAACCAGTGCCAACCACATGCATGCCATGCGCCATGCGCGGCCTCTCAATGTGCTGTCTGCCTCCCTGACTACGCTTTGCATGCTTGCCTGCTTCACTACAAATGACCCAACTCTATGGTTCGAAAACCAGCGAAGTTTGGCACGTAGAAACAGAAAGGCCCGCCAAGTGGCGGGCCTAAAGTTGTTACACGACGCTTCTGTCAGAGCGGTTTGCCGCGATTGCCATGCTGGCTGACAAACGCCTGTATGGCTTTCAGGTCATTTGGCAGCACAGTGCAGCGCTCGTCACGCTCGAACAAATCAGACAAATGTGCAGGTAGCTCAAGCGCTTTTCCTACACCAGCCTTCTCCACTGCCTCCGGAAACTTGACCGGATGCGCGGTACCCAGAATCACCATTGGCGTGTCCAGGCTGCGACGGCATTCGCGAGCAGCCTTCACCCCGATAGCGGTATGCGGATCAAGCAGTTCGCCGGTGCTGGCAAACACTTCAGCAATGGTCGTGCAGGTGTCCTCGTCGCTGACCGCCAGCGAATCGAACAGCTTGCGGGTTTCAGTCCAGCGCTCTTCTTCGACACTGAAACCGCCACCCTGCCTGAACGTGCTCATCAACTCGGCAATGGCAGAGCCGTTGCGACCGTGCATATCGAACAACAGGCGTTCGAAGTTCGACGACACCATGATGTCCATGGAAGGCGACAACGTCGCGTGCAGGGTTTCCTTGACGTACTGATTGCCGCTCATGAAGCGGTGCAGAATGTCGTTGCGGTTGGTGGCGACGATCAGTTGATTGACCGGCAGCCCCATGTTGCGTGCCAGGTAACCGGCAAAGATGTCGCCGAAGTTGCCGGTCGGAACCGAGAACGATACCGAACGTGCTGGCCCGCCCAACTGCAGCGATGCATGGAAGTAGTAGACGATCTGGGCCATGATTCGCGCCCAGTTGATCGAGTTGACGGCGACCAGACGCGTGCCTTTCAGGAAGCCCTGATCGGCGAAGCTGGCCTTGACCATTTCCTGGCAGTCGTCGAAGTTGCCTTCTACTGCAATGTTGTGGATGTTGTCGCCAAAGATGGTGGTCATCTGCCGGCGCTGGACATCCGATACCCGATTGTTCGGGTGCAGAATGAAGATGTCGACGTTGTCACAGCGACGGCAGCCTTCGATGGCTGCAGAGCCGGTGTCACCCGAGGTAGCGCCGATGATCACCACACGCTCGCCACGCTTGGCCAGCACGTAGTCCAGCAAGCGACCGAGCAATTGCAGCGCGAAGTCCTTGAACGCCAGGGTAGGACCGTGGAACAGCTCAAGTACCCACTCGTTGCCATTCAACTGACGCAACGGTGCCACTGCACTGTGGGCGAAGACACCGTAGGTCTCTTCAAGAATCTTCTTGAAATCGGCATCCGGGATGCTGCCAGCCACAAATGGGCGCATCACCCGAAAGGCAAGTTCGTGATACGGCAGACCGGCCCAGGAAGCGATCTCTTCCTGAGTGAAGCGTGGCAGGTTTTCCGGCACATACAGACCGCCGTCGCTGGCCAGACCAGTCAACAGCACGTCTTCGAAGTTCAGGGCCGGCGCCTGGCCGCGAGTACTGATATAGCGCATGGGATCAAACCTTTGGTTTGAGCTGAAAGCCTCAAGCCTCAAGCTCAAAACGACTGGCGTCTGACTTTGAGCTTGCAGCTGACGGCTCGCAGCTGATGTTAATTAAGATGTTCTACGCGAATACGAACCACCGGGCCAACCACGTCCTGAAGAGCTTCCAGGGCCTGAATGGCGTCATTGATGCGCTGCTCCACAACACGGTGCGTCAACAGGATCATCGGCACCAGGCCATCGTGCTCTTCGACTTCCTTTTGCATGATCGACTCTATGTTGATACCGCGCTCGGACAGGATGCTCGCCACCTGGGCCAGCACGCCCGGGTGATCCTTGGCCTGGATGCGCAGGTAGTAGGCGCTTTCACAGGCTTCGATCGGCAGAATCGGGTGCGCGGACAGCGAATCGGGCTGGAAGGCCAGATGCGGCACGCGGTTTTCCGGGTCGGAGGTCATTGCCCGCACCACGTCCACCAGATCGGCCACCACGGAGGAAGCCGTAGGCTCCATACCGGCACCGGCACCGTAGAACAGCGTCGAGCCGGACGCATCGCCATTGACCATCACCGCGTTCATCACGCCGTTGACGTTGGCAATAAGACGATCGGCCGGGATCAGCGTCGGGTGTACGCGAAGTTCGATACCCTGGGCCGTGCTGCGTGCAACGCCCAGGTGCTTGATGCGATAGCCCAGCGCCTCGGCGTAATTCACGTCGGCGGTGGTCAGTTTGGTGATGCCTTCGGTGTAGGCCTTGTCGAACTGCAGCGGGATGCCGAAGGCAATGGAGGCCAGAATGGTCAGCTTGTGCGCTGCATCGATACCCTCAACGTCGAAGGTCGGATCGGCCTCGGCATAACCCAGCGCCTGGGCTTCGGCCAGAACGTCCGGAAAGGTACGGCCCTTCTCGCGCATTTCGGTGAGGATGAAGTTGCCAGTGCCGTTGATAATGCCTGCAACCCAATTGATACGGTTTGCAGACAGCCCCTCACGGATGGCCTTGATGACCGGGATGCCGCCAGCGACAGCCGCCTCAAAGGCTACGATTACACCCTTTTCACGTGCCTTGGCGAAAATCTCGTTGCCGTGAACTGCGATCAGCGCCTTGTTGGCGGTCACTACGTGCTTGCCATGCTCGATGGCCTTGAGCACCAGATCACGGGCGATGGTGTAACCACCGATCAGTTCAACAACGATGTCGATTTCAGGGTTGGTCGCAACGGCAAACACATCACTGGTAGTAGGCGTACCGGCAATCTGGCAGTTGGGGTTTGGTGTACGAACCGCAATTTGCGCAACTTCGATTCCTCGCCCGGCACGGCGGGCGATCTCCTCGGCGTTACGCTGAAGTACGTTGAAGGTACCGCCACCGACAGTACCCAGCCCACATATGCCTACTTTGACCGGTTTCACTGATGAACTCCCCGAAAAACAGCCGATGCTTGATCAGCCGTGAAATCCGCCGCACGTTGCCATGCGGCTACAAATGTGAAGAGGCGCCAAAAGCACAGCCTCGTGTAGCGCATGCTTATATGAAGCATGCTGATGTGACAAAGCGTTATTTGGCGCCCATTGCCAGTTTGGCAACCTGAGCAGCAGGCTGATAGCCCGGAATCACCTGACCGTCGGCGAGGACAATCGCCGGGGTGCCGTTGACGCCGATCGACTGACCCAGCTCATATTGCTTGCTCACCGGATTGTCGCACTTGGCGGCCTTGATGTCCTTGCCGTCTACCATGCGGTCCATTGCGCTTTTGCGGTCCTTGGAACACCACACAGCCTGCAACTGCTCGTCACCCGGAGAACCCAGGCCCTGGCGCGGGAACGCCATGTAACGGACTTCAACGCCCATTTTGTTCAACTGCCCGACTTCTTCGTGCAGTTTGTGGCAATACGGGCAGGTAGTGTCGGTGAATACCGTGATGTGCGATTTGGTCTCGCCCACCGCCGGGTAGATCACCATTTCGGAAAGCGGAATGGCATTGATGGTCTTGGCAATGGCCAGTCGCTCGGTCTTCTCGGTCAGGTTGACCGGCTTGCCGTTCTGCACCTGAAACAGGTAGCCCTGAACCACGAACTGGCCGTCGGCGCTGGCGTAAAGCACGCGACCGCCCTTGAGCTTCACTTCATAAAGGCCATTGAGCGGGCTCGGCGAGATGCTCTCGACCGGCAACTGCAATTCCAGCGAATCGAGGGTCTTGCGGATGGCCTGATCAGGGGCAGCATCAGCCAGGGCAGACATACTGAATGTGCCGGCCAGCAGTAAAGCGGCGGCAGCGAAAATCTGGGGCAAACGCATGGAAACTCCTATGACGACGGGCAGACTGGCGGCGGTCGAAAAAAGGGGCGCCAGCCTTGATATGCGAAACCGGCAAAGCCTACCACATAAGGCTCGCGGGGCCGACTCGGAGCGACGTAAGAAGCTTCGCAAAATACGTCGTGAGTCAACCGCGTGGATGATGCTTGGCATGCAATTCCTGCAACCGCGCCCGTGCCACATGGGTGTAGATCTGGGTCGTCGAAAGATCGCTGTGCCCCAGCAACATCTGCACCACCCGCAAGTCAGCGCCGTGATTGAGCAGATGGGTGGCGAAGGCATGGCGCAGGGTGTGCGGTGACAGGGATTTGCCGATGCCCGCAACCGTCGCCTGATGCTTGATACGGTGCCAGAAGGTCTGCCGGGTCATCTGATCGCCGCGGGTGCTGGGGAACAGAACGTCACTGGGCTTCCCGCCCAACAACTCGTCGCGGGCACCGCGCAGGTAGCGCTCTACCCAGACAATGGCCTCCTCGCCCATGGGCACCAGCCGTTCCTTGCTGCCTTTGCCCATCACCCGCAGCACACCCTGGCGCAGGTTGACCTGCTCCAGTGTCAGGCTGATCAGTTCGGTCACCCGCAGACCGCAGGCATACAGCACTTCCAGCATGGCACGGTCACGCTCGCCGATGGCCTCACTCAGGTCGGGTGCTGCCAGCAGCGCTTCGACGTCGGCTTCGGAGAGTGACTTGGGCAATGGCTTGCCCAACTGAGGCATATCGATCTGCAGAGTTGGATCGAGCGTGATGAGCTTTTCACGCAGCAGGTAACGATAGAAGCCTCGGGCACCGGATAAAAAGCGCGCTGTAGAGCGCGGTTTGTAGGCATTTTCAACGCGCCACGCAAGATGATCGAGGATGACCTCGCGTCCGGCACTGGGCAGATCAACGTTGCGCTCCTGCAGCCAGCCGTTGAACAGCGCCAGGTCGCTGCGGTAGGAATCGCGGGTGTTATCGGACAGCCCCTTTTCAAGCCAGAGCGCATCCAGAAACCGGTCAATCAGCGGGTGGTCGATGGCAGCCATTTCAACTCAGTATGTGCGTGATACGCCGAAGACGAATTTTCAAACATCAGATAGCAAAAAGGCAGCCCGAAGGCTGCCTTTTTTATGCATCGAAAAACTGTATCAGGACAGTTTTTCCTTGATGCGCGCTGCTTTACCGGACAGGTCACGCAGGTAGTACAGTTTGGCCTTGCGAACGTCACCGCGACGTTTCACAGCCATGCTGTCGATTTGCGGGCTGTAAGTCTGGAAAGTACGCTCAACGCCAACACCGTTGGAGATTTTACGAACAGTGAAAGCACTGTTCACGCCACGGTTACGCTTGGCAATTACAACGCCTTCGAATGCTTGCAGACGA
This sequence comes from Pseudomonas savastanoi, assembly GCF_020917325.1. Classification (NCBI taxonomy): domain Bacteria; kingdom Pseudomonadati; phylum Pseudomonadota; class Gammaproteobacteria; order Pseudomonadales; family Pseudomonadaceae; genus Pseudomonas; species Pseudomonas savastanoi. The sequence continues at coordinate 1,445,963 of NZ_CP076652.1, read as the reverse complement.
GCGCGGTCGCCTTCCTTCACTTTAACCTGAACGACGATGGTGTCGCCTGGTGCAAAGGTAGGGATCTCTTTGGTCATCTGCTCTGCTTCGAGGGCAAGAATGATTTTGTTAGTCATGCTGGTGCTCCTAAGGTAATCCGTATGGATCGACCATCGATACGTTAACTATCGTCCCGCTCGCGGATGTATTCCGCCAGCAGCTTCTTCTCTTCTCCAGAAAGCGAGCGGCTTTCCAGAAGATCAGCGCGTCGTTCATAGGTCCGCCCAAGGGACTGCTGTAAACGCCAACGCCGGATGTGCGCGTGATTGCCACTTAGCAACACGTCGGGAACACGCTGATCCGCATACACCTCAGGTCGGGTGTAGTGCGGGCAATCCAGCAGACCGTCCGTGAAGGAATCTTCCTCCGCGGAGTCCACATGCCCTAAAGCTCCAGGCAGCAGCCGCGTAACCGCGTCAATCAGGACCATAGCCGGCAGCTCGCCACCGGAAAGAACATAGTCACCAATCGACCACTCTTCATCGACATGAGCATCAATAAAACGCTCGTCAATGCCTTCATAACGACCGGCGATGAGGATAATCGCTTCCTCCTGCGCCAGTTCGCGTACCGCAGACTGATTCAGCTGGCGGCCTTGTGGCGACAGGTAAATAACCTTCGCCGCATCCCCTGCCGCTTGCCTGGCCTGAACCAGAGCATCTTCAAGGGGCTTGATCTTCATCACCATGCCCGGACCACCGCCAAATGGGCGATCATCCACAGTGTGATGGCGATCAGTGGTGTAATCCCGCGGATTCCAACAAGTCAGCTGCAACAGCCCTTGTTTCACCGCACGGCTGGTAATGCCGTATTCGCTGATGGCGGAAAACATCTCGGGAAACAGACTGATGACTTCTATGCGCAGGCTTGCCATGGCATTCAGAAGTCCGCGTCCCAATCCACCTTCATCTCGCCAGCAGCCATATCGATTGCCAACACGCATTGCTCCGTATAGGGCAACAGGCGTTCACGATCATCCAGGCTACCCGCGCAGGGCTTTACAACCATTACATCGTTCGAACCGGTTTCGAGCAGGTGATCGATTTTCCCGAGCAGTTGCCCGAGTTGGTCGATGACCTTGAGGCCTTCAAGCTGGTACCAGTAGTACTCGCCATCGTCCAGATCAGGGAACAGGTTACGCGGCACGCAGATTTCGTAACCGGAGAGAAGACGAGCTTCTTCACGATCATCGAGACCTTTGAGCTTTGCGACCAGAAACTTGCTTTGCAAGCGTCCGCTGACCAGCTCCACCTGTTTCTCAACGCTGCCTTCGCGCCGAAGCGTCCAGGTTTTGTAGTCCAACAGGTTTCCAATCGGATCAGTAAAGGAAAAGACCTTCACTTCGCCGCGAACGCCATGAACCGAGTAAATCTTGCCAATGACGATCAGATCGTCGGCAGATGCAGGCGTCGCGTTCATAAGACTCAGGCCGCGGCCTTGGTCTTGTTGTGCTCTTTGAGCAGCTGGGCAACGCGCTCGGAAGTTTGTGCACCAACGCTCAACCAGTAGTTGACGCGTTCTTCGTTAACGGACAGACGGATTTCCTGACCACGGGCAACCGGGTTGAAGAAACCAACCTGTTCCTTGTGGGAACCGTCACGAGCGTTGCGGCTGTCGGTTACGGTCAAGTGGTAAAACGGGCGCTTTTTGGAGCCGCCAAGGGCAAGACGGATGGTTAGCATTGAACATCGTTCCTGTAGTCGGTGCTGCAAATCTAAGATGCACAGCGGGCATAGGTGCCCGAAAGGCCGCATATTCTAAGGAATATCCCGACTTTTGCAAATGTCTTTTTCCGGCGCCTATCGGCATGCCTTCCAGATTTGCGAGGGAGCTGTCGGTATGACAGCAGGTAAAAGCCCGCATAACGCGGGCTGACCGGGGGTCGCCCCCCGTGTGGGACGCGTGCAAAGAGGCTTGCACGCGACGCAATTACATTTTTGGCATGCCGCCGCCAGGGAGCATTCCGCCCATGCCGCGCATCATTTTTGCCATTCCGCCCTTGGCGGAGAACTTCTTCATCATCTTCTGCATCTGTTTGTGCTGCTTGATCAGACGCCCGATGTCCTGCACCTGGGTACCCGAGCCCATTGCAATACGGCGCTTGCGCGAGCCGCTGATCAGGTCCGGGTCACGGCGTTCGCCAGGCGTCATCGAGTTGATGATGGCTTCCATCTGCTTGAACTGCTTCTCGGCCGCGCCCTGGGCATTGCCCATCTGCGCAAGATTGACGCCGCCGATGCTTGGCAGCTTGTCCATGAGGCCGCCAAGGCCGCCCATGTTTTTCATCTGCTGCAACTGATCGCGGAAGTCTTCGAGATCGAAGCCTTTGCCTTTCTTGAGCTTTTTCGCCAGCTTGTCGGCTTTATCCTTGTCGAGAGTCTGTTCAGCCTGCTCGATAAGGCTGAGCACATCGCCCATGCCAAGGATTCGCGACGCGATACGGTCAGGGTGGAAAGGCTCCAGCGCCTCGCTCTTCTCGCCCATACCGATGAACTTGATCGGCTTGCCGGTAATTGCACGCACCGACAGGGCCGCACCACCGCGTGCATCACCGTCGACCTTGGTGAGGATCACACCGGTCAGCGGCAGTGCATCGCCGAAGGCCTTGGCGGTGTTGGCCGCATCCTGACCGGTCATGGCATCGACCACGAACAGCGTTTCAGCTGGCTTGGTCGCAGCATGCAGCGCCTGGATCTCGCCCATCATCTCGACATCGACGTGCAGACGACCGGCGGTATCGACGATAACTACGTCAATAAACTTGAGCTTGGCTTCTTTAATGGCCGCCAAGGCGATGTCGACCGGCTTCTGGCTGATATCGGAGGCGAAGAACGTCACACCGATGTCGTTGGCCAGGGTTTCGAGCTGCTTGATGGCGGCAGGACGGTAGACGTCGACCGACACCACCATCACGGTTTTCTTCTTGCGCTCTTTAAGGAAGCGCGCCAGCTTGCCGGCGGTAGTGGTCTTGCCCGCACCCTGCAGGCCCGCCATGAGGATGACGGCAGGCGGCGTGACATTGAGCACCAGATCTTCGTTGGCAGCGCCCATCAGGCTTTCGAGTTCGGCCTGGACGATCTTCACGAACGCCTGGCCTGGTGTCAGGCTGCGCGACACCTCGGTGCCGACGGCGCGCTCCTTGACGTTGTTGACGAAGTCTTTGACCACCGGCAAGGCGACGTCGGCTTCAAGCAACGCCATACGCACTTCGCGCAAGGTATCTTTGATGTTGTCCTCGTTCAGCTTGGCCTTGCCAGTAACATGGCGCAGCGTCTGCGAGAGGCGGTCAGTCAGGTTTTCAAACATGCGCGATCCTTTCAGGCTCTCGTCGAACCCCGGTTGATGCGGCCCGGCCCGTAATGCAGAAATGGCGCTCGGCGAGCCTGCGGCTTGAGCAGGTCGCGGATTATAGCGAAGACTCCGCCGCACGGACACCACGCAGTCTGCTTCTGTGGTCTTTCGTGATTTGCCGGTTCTATGCCAAACTCAACGTCTTTTCAGGCCCGTCCATCAGGATCTATGTCCCCTTTGCCACCCAGCCTGCTTCCCAGCCTCGCCGCCGCCGTTCTGTACGCCGCTGCGACCGTCTATCAGAGCCTGCGCCTGAGCCAGGCCGTCAAGCCCGACAAGCGGCTGCTTTGCCTGCTCGGTACGCTGGCGGTGATCGCACACGCCACCGGTCTGTTTTCCCAACTGACGCATTCCGTCGGCCTGGGTCTGGACTTTTTCAACTCGGCCAGCCTTATCGCCGCGTCAGTGATCGTTGTGACCCTGATCGCCACGTCACGCATTCCGGTGGAAAACCTGCTGGTGCTGCTGTTCCCATTGGGAATGGTCACCGTGATGCTCGCCCAGTTCGCCCCCAGCGGCACCGTACAGCCGATCATGGAAGAACCCGGCATCCTGAGCCATATCCTGCTGTCGCTGCTGGCTTACGGGATGTTCACCATTGCCGTATTCCAGGCGTTGCTGTTGCTGTTGCAGGACTACCGGCTCAAGCACAAGCACCCTTCCGGACTGATCAAGAACTTCCCGCCGCTGCAAACCATGGAAAGCCTTTTGTTCGGCTTTCTCTGGGCTGGCTGGACACTGCTTTCACTGTCGCTGATTTCCGGCTGGCTGTTCGTTGAAAACCTGTTTGCCCAGCATCTGGTGCACAAGACCCTGCTGGCTTGCCTGGCCTGGGTCGTGTTCAGCGTACTGCTGTGGGGGCGCAATCGCCTTGGATGGCGAGGCCACAAAGCCATTCGCTGGACCCTGGGCGGCTTCTGCCTGCTGATGCTCGCCTACTTCGGCAGCAAGCTGGTACGCGAATTCATCCTGCACATCTGACGGGCCCTGATCATGGATAATCTGCCCCTTGGCCCACTGCTTGGCGTCCTCGCCCTCCTTATGCTCTGGGCTGGTCTGCTGACGTCAGTCGAAGCCGCGCACCATCAACTCAAGGCAATGCGCGCCGCCAGCCGCTCGGACAAGGCTGCGCCGCTTCCCGAGCTGGCGTTCAACCTGAACAGCCTGATCCTGGGCAATACGCTGATCAGGGTGTTGATCACCGTAATCGCAACACTGATTGCTGCCAATTACTGGCTCTACAACGGCCCGACCGTGGCATGGCTGGGCACCGTGAGCGTCATGCTGGTGTTCGCCGAATACATACCGCGCCGCCTGGCGAACCGTCACCCTGTCTCGACACTGCTACTGGGCAATGGCGTACTGCGCATTCCAATGAAGATCGTCTGGCCGCTGGCCTACGTATTCAATGTGCTCGCCAAAACGCTGCTGCGCCCGTTTCTGTCACGCCACGTGCAGCAACAGGAGCAGAACTTCGAAGACGATGTGCAGAAAGCCAACCGCCACGACGTTGTTCACGAGCATTATCCGCGCGCCAGCGTGCTGTCGGGCATCCGCGCACTGGACAGCATAACGGTCAATGACATCCTGATACCGCGCAACGAGGTGGATGGCGTCAACCTTGATGATCCGATGGAGCTGATCATCGAGCGCCTGATCATTTCACGTCACACACGCCTGCCGGTCTATCACAACGACATAAATCAGGTTCAGGGCGTCATCAATACACGCGACATCAGCCACCTGCTACCCAAAGGCACACTGACCAAAGAGCAGTTGCTCGCAGTCTGCTACGAGCCTTATTTCGTTCCGGAAAGCACTCCGTTGCAGTTGCAGCTGCTGAATTTCCACAAACAGCAGCGCCGCCTCGGCGTGGTGGTTGATGAGTACGGGGAAGTGCTGGGTATCGTCACCCTTGAAGACATTCTTGAAGAGATCGTCGGCGAGTTCGAAAGCGAGCAGCGGCTGGACAATCCCCACGTCAAGCAACAGGAAGACGGACGCCTTGAGGTGGAAGGTGCTGCGTCCATTCGCGAACTAAATAAAAGCCTTGGCTGGCACCTGCCTTCCGATGGTCCGAAAACCGTTAACGGGTTGGTTACCGAAGCACTGGAAACCATTCCAGACGCTCCGGTCTGCCTGAAAATAGGGCCTTACCGGCTGGAAATTCTCGAGACCGAAGACAATCGCGTCAAGCGCGTGGCCATGTGGCAGAACACCCTCGTTCGCACCTTCAAATAGATTTCTGCCTTCAAATAGATCCCGGCGACACCCTTGCCTCTCGCCCCATTCGGGTTACTCTGCTCGACGCTTTACCCACAATCACAATAATGAATGCTTGCCGGAGCACGGTCCTTGCCGCCCGGCGAGTCGACAGTCAGGGAATCTGCATGATCAGCACCCCGCTCTCTCGCGAAGATAATGCCGCGCCCGTAAAACCGGTGAATTCGGCGACCCGCATCGCCACAGCCAGCTTCATCGGCACAGCTATCGAGTTCTACGACTTTTACGTTTACGCCACTGCCGCTGCCCTGGTGATAGGTCCTGTGTTTTTTCCGCAGACCTCAGGCACGGCACAGATGCTGTCTTCATTTCTGACCTTCGGTATCGCGTTTCTCGCCCGCCCCCTCGGGTCGGCGCTGTTCGGTCATTTTGGCGACCGGATCGGGCGTAAATCGACCCTGGTGGCGTCGTTGCTGTTGATGGGTATCTGCACCACGCTGATCGGCATATTGCCTGGTTACGCGACTATTGGCGCGTGGGCACCGATCCTGCTGTGTGTCCTGCGCTTTGGTCAGGGGCTTGGCCTGGGTGGGGAATGGGGTGGCGCTGCGCTACTGGCGACCGAGAACGCCCCGAAAGGCAAGCGAGCCTGGTTCGGCATGTTTCCACAGCTGGGACCCTCGATCGGGTTTCTGGCCGCCAATGGCCTGTTTCTGGCACTGGCCATGACGCTCACCGATGAGCAATTCCGCTCGTGGGGCTGGCGAATCCCGTTTCTGCTCAGCGCCGTGCTGGTCATGGTCGGGCTGTACGTGCGCCTGAAGCTGGAGGAAACCCCGGTCTTCGCCAAGGCCATGGCCCATCACCAACGCGTCAGCCTGCCGATCGTGGAAACCTTCAGCCAGCACTGGCGGCCCATGCTGCTTGGGGCAGCGTCGATGGTCGTCTGTTATGCGCTGTTTTATATCTCGACGGTGTTTTCATTGAGTTACGGTGTGGCCACGCTGGGCTATACCCGTGAAACGTTTCTGGGGCTGCTGTGCTTTGCGGTGCTGTTCATGGCGGCTGCCACCCCATTGGCGGCACTGGCAAGCGACCGCTTCGGGCGCAAGCCGGTACTGATTGTTGGCGGTGTGCTGGCGATTCTGTCAGGTTTCACCATGGAACCACTGTTAACCCACGGCAGCACCTGGGCTGTGGCGTTGTTTCTGTGCATCGAGCTGTTTCTGATGGGCATTACGTTTGCCCCCATGGGCGCACTGCTGCCAGAACTGTTCCCGACACAGGTTCGCTACACAGGCGCATCGGCGGCGTACAACCTGGGCGGAATCGTCGGCGCTTCGGTTGCACCCTTCTTCGCCCAGAAACTGGTGGCGATGGGCGGCTTGAGCTGGGTGGGCGGGTATGTATCTGCAGCTGCGCTGATCAGCGTGCTGGCGGTGTTGAGCCTGAAGGAAACTCGGGATAGGGAGCTATAAGCCTCAAGCTGCAAGCAAGAGCACCACACTCCTGCTTGTAGCTTGCAGCTGCACCCTTACAACTTTACGTCTACCGCTTGCGATGCTCGGGTCGCTTTGGCCCGCGCGGCTTCGATGGACTCATCGCGAGCCAGGGCAACGCCCATGCGGCGTTGACCGTTGACTTCCGGTTTGCCGAACAGGCGCAACGCGGTGTCAGGCTCGGCCAGCGCCGCGCCGAGGTTAGCGAAAGCGGTCTGAGTGGACTGGCCTTCGACCAGAATCACTGCGGAAGCAGATGGCCCGAACTGGCGGATCAACGGGATCGGCAGGCCGAGAATCGCGCGAGCGTGCAGGGCAAACTGCGACAGGTCCTGAGAAATCAGGGTGACCAGACCGGTGTCGTGCGGGCGCGGCGAGACTTCGCTGAACCACACTTGATCGCCCTTGATGAACAGCTCGACGCCGAACATGCCACGACCACCCAATGCCTCGGTCACCGCCCTTGCAACACGCTCAGACTCTGCCAACGCTACCGGGCTCATGGCCTGCGGCTGCCAGGATTCCTGATAGTCGCCCTTCTCCTGGCGATGGCCAACCGGCGCGCAGAACGTGGTGCCACCGATGTGACGCACGGTCAGCAGGGTGATTTCGTAATCGAAGTCGATGAAACCTTCGACAATGACGCGGCCCTTGCCAGCGCGACCGCCTTCCTGCGCGTAATCCCAGGCTTTCTGCACGTCATCGGCGCTCTTGAGCAGGCTTTGCCCTTTGCCCGACGAACTCATGACCGGCTTGACCACGCACGGGAAACCGAGGTCTTCGACCGCCTTGCTGTAGTCCTCGAAGGTGTCGGCAAAGTGGTAAGGCGAAGTTGGCAGTTTCAGCTCTTCGGCCGCCAGACGACGAATGCCTTCACGGTTCATGGTCAACTGTGCCGCGCGCGCGGTCGGGATCACAGTGAAGCCTTCAGCCTCAAGCTCAACCAGAGTTGCAGTGGCGATGGCTTCGATTTCCGGAACGATGAAATCCGGCTTCTCGGCCTCGATGACTGCACGCAACGCGGCACCGTCGAGCATGTTGATCACATGGCTGCGATGAGCAACCTGCATCGCGGGCGCGTTCTCATAACGGTCAACAGCGATCACTTCAACGCCCAGGCGCTGCAGCTCGATCACGACTTCCTTGCCCAGTTCGCCGCTGCCGCAGAACAGTACGCGAGTCGCGGTGGGCGACAGTGGAGTTCCGATTTGAGTCATCTCAGGTCCTCGTGAAGCAGATATCGAGGGCTGCCTGCGTTATGCAAGCAACCGCTGTGGAGAAAGGCGCGCAATTTACCACGAAGCCCCGGCAAATTGGGGCTCAGCCCGGACAAGCATTGTTGCGCGCTCGCCAGGCCATGATCATCCAGACCAGGGTCACGCCGGCGAACTTCGATGCCAGTGCAGTGAGCACAACCGGTGCAGTCAGGGCGTCGATCATGCCGAAGAAGATAAAGGTATCCAGCGGAATACTGAGTGCCGAGCTGATCCATAACCGGTCACGCAACGGGCGTCTGGTGATACTGAACACCAGCCAGTCAATGCACTCGGAGACCGCGAACGCAGTGGCGCTGGCCAGGGCAATGGTCGGATCGCTGGTGACGTAGGAAAGCACCAGCGCCACCAGCATGGCGATGATCGCGCCATGACCAAAGCGAATCTGCACCATATCGCGCAGCACAAACACCAGCCCGCCCCAGGCAGACCAGATGATGTCCAGATGCGGCGCACTGGAGAAGGCGAAGTTGATCAGCACGACACTGCCGATGTAAGCGATGAGGAAAAGCATGGAGGGTTATACGCTTGGGGAAACGGATGGCAATGATAGCTCAACGAGCCTCAACTATCGTACGACGCAGAGCGTCGAGAACTGCATTCCCACGCTGGAGCGTGCGGAACGATCAACCCGACTATCGTGCGGCGCTCTGCGTCGCATGCCTTTCTGGACGCTCTGCGTCCTCTTGCGACGCAGAGCGTCAAGCACTGATCAGCCTGCCCCGCCCACCGTCCACATCAACCCGCTGGCCCTGGCGCGCTCGTCGCACAGCCCGAGCACAACACGGCGCTCGTCGTTGCTCATCCGGCTCCACCGGGTGATCTCGTTCACGGTTCGCTGGCAACCGGTGCATATATCCTGCTCATCGAGCGCACAAATGCTCACGCAGGGAGAACGGACCGGCTTTTCAATCGGGGTATCAGTGCTCATCACTCTTCCTGCACAACCAGGTCACGGGCGTAACGCTGGGCATTGTGTACGTAATGGGCGGCGCTGGCTTCCAGCATTTTCTTCTGCACGTCGGTGAGTTCGCGCACTACTTTGCCCGGTGACCCCATGACCAGCGACCCGTCGGGAATGACCTTGTTTTCTCCGATCAGCGAATTGGCGCCGATGATGCAGTATTTACCAATCTTCGCCCCATTGAGTATGACCGCATTGATACCGATCAGGCTGTAATCGTCAACACTACAACCATGCAACATCGCGTTATGCCCAATGGTCACGCTCTTGCCGATGCTCAGGGGCGAGCCCATGTCGGTGTGCATTACCGTACCATCCTGCACGTTACTGTTTTCACCGATATGGATCAGCTCATTGTCGCCACGCAACACCGCGTTGAACCACACACTTGCCCCGGCTTCCAGCCTGACATTGCCGATCAACACTGCATTGGGAGCAACCCAGCTCTGCGGGTCGGTCTGGACACGGGATTCCCCCAGGCGATATTTCATGCAGCTTCCTCAGGCGGGTCGTACTCATGGGTACGGATTGTTATGAACAGCACTTCTTGTGAGCAGCACTTTCTGTGGACAGCACTTCTGCTGCAGGCCACTCAGGTTCAAGTGGTCGAGCGCTCGGGCGGATGATGCAGACTGATTTTGGTGTCGTACAGCACATTGACCAGCTCGACGATCATGATCGCGGTAAGCCCCCAGATCTTGTACCCGCCGTAACGGTAACTGGGCACGTACCAACTGCGGCCTTCGTAATCAATGCGGTGCGTGTGCTCACGGGTGTCCTGACGGAAGAACTCCAGCGGTACGCTGAACACCGCCGCGATCTCGCCGTCATTGGGCTGGTATTCGACAAAGTCAGGTATGACACCGACATACGGCGTGACTTTAATGCCATGTTTGGAGATAAGCGGGCTTAACGGGCCGACTACTTCGACCAGCCCGGGAGGCAGGCCGATTTCTTCCTCGGCCTCGCGCAGGGCAGTAAAAATCAGGTCCGGGTCGCCTGGATCGCGTCGTCCCCCCGGAAAAGCCACTTCGCCACCATGCGTAGACAGGCCACTGGCACGCAGGGTCAGAATCAGCTCGGGTTGTTCACTGCGGGTGACAGGCACCAGAACAGCCGCCTCGGGGAATCGTCGATCCGAGTCGAGGGTTTCGGGCGTATGATTGACTACACGGCGAAGTAGCTCATCCAGCATGGGAAATCTCGATTTGTTGCCTGTCTGGCATCATGCACCAAAGCGAGGTTGCGCCCAACCCCTTGCAAAGCAACTCCTGTCACACAGAGGGTTGCCGAGCCGCAGCACGACAGGCCAAGATAGCGACTGCGTTCACTATCGACTGACCCCATGAAATTTTGCAGCCAGTGCGGCAACCCCGTTATCCAGCGTATTCCCGAAGGCGACAGCCGATTGCGGTATGTCTGCGAGCATTGCCACACCATTCATTACCAGAATCCGAACATCGTGGCGGGCTGCCTGGTGACGCTGGGCGACAAGGTCCTGCTGTGCCGCAGGGCCATCGAACCGCGCCTGGGCTTCTGGACGTTACCGGCCGGTTTCATGGAGAACGGCGAAACCATCGAACAGGCCGCGCGGCGTGAAACCATCGAGGAAGCCTGCGCCACTCTGACCGACCTGCATCTATACACTTTGATCGACGTTCCGCATATCAATCAGGTGCATGTGTTCTATCGGGCAGAAATGGCTACTGACTCATTCGCCGCAGGAATCGAGAGTCTGGAAGTGCAGTTATTCGACGAAGCCGACATTCCGTGGTCGGACCTGGCTTTCATGACAGTCGGGCGTACCCTAGAATACTTCTTCGCGGATCGGCGTAGGCAGGTTTACCCGGTTCATACCAGCGCCCTTCCCCCGTCACGTCCGTTGCTGGACACCTGAAAGTCAGGGTCGCACACAATATCGGCGCTTTTTATAGAAAGAAGCATCTTCAGGGAAATCGTAATGCGCTGGTTGTTCGCCTTCTTTTGTATGTCATTCGTACCGCTTTCGCAGGCTGCGTTTACCCAGACCATCGTGCCCAAGGGCAGCGAACAGAAAATCATCAACAATAAAGTCATCAATACCGAGAGTATTGCCAGCAAACCGATCGACAAGGTGCTGGTACTCAAGTCGGTTCGCCAGTTGCAACTGATCAGCGGTGGCGAGGCCCTGAAGACCTATCGAATCTCTTTGGGCAAGAACCCCAAGGGCACCAAACTGCAGGAAGGCGACCAACGCACGCCGGAAGGTTTCTACTGGCTCGACTGGCGCAAGCCCAGCAATAACTACAACCTGTCGATGCACATTTCCTACCCGAACATTTCGGACTCGGCACGGGCACGTCGCGAAGGCGTGAAACCGGGCAGCATGATCATGATTCACGGTACGCCGGTGGATGAAGAGTATCCGGAGTGGTACTTCCACACGCTGGACTGGACCAACGGCTGCATCGCGCTGAAGAACAACGATATGCGGGAAATCTGGGATCTGGTGAAAGACGGGACGATGATCGAGATTCGGCCTTGAATAGGCGGCTTTGCGCATTCGCGAGCAAGCTAGCTCCCACGAGACGCTCTGAACGATAGTTATCGTCCCACGCGCCAGCATGGGGAAGCATTTCCGGACGCCCCGCGTCCAACTTCAGAACTCTGCCAGCCGCCATACTTCGTAAGCAGGCGTTTCGTAGGGATGGCTCTGCTTGAGAGCCACCACCACTTGCCGAATCAGATCATCAGCCACGACCAGCTCGACCTTCCATTCCTCCACTGATTCGACCACTCCACTCTGCCCGACAAATGGCTGACTGCCATCCAGCGGGCGGAACTGGCCCTGGCCGAGCACTTGCCATGAGCAGTGATCGTAAGCGCCGATTCGCCCTGCACCAGCAGCGAATACAGCGCTCTTGACCTCGTCCACATGGCTCGGCGGAACAAAGAAGGCGAGCTTGTACACGCGCCTTAGTTAACCCAGGCCCGCGCGTTGCGGAACATGCGCATCCAGGCAGCGTCCTCGTTCCAGTCCTCGGGACGCCACGAGTTCTGCACCGCGCGGAACACGCGTTCCGGGTGCGGCATCATGATCGTCACGCGACCGTCCAGGGTGGTCATGCCGCCGATACCGCGCGGCGAGCCGTTCGGGTTGGCCGGGTAGGTTTCAGTGACCTTGCCGTGGTTATCGACGAAGCGCAGTGCCACAGTACCGGACACGTCCGCCTCAAGCAGCGCGTCGTCATTGCGGAACTCTGCGTGACCTTCACCGTGAGCGATGGCGATTGGCATGCGCGAACCGGCCATGCCTTGCAGGAAGATCGACGCCGACTCCTGAACCTGAACCATTGCCACGCGCGCTTCGAACTGCTCGGAGCGGTTACGCACGAAATGGGGCCAGAACTCGCTGCCCGGAATCAGCTCGTGCAGGTTGGACAGCATCTGGCAACCGTTGCACACACCCAGCGTGAAGCTGTCGGCACGCTCGAAGAAGCCCTGGAACGCATCGCGGGCGCGGCTATTGAACAGTGCCGACTTGGCCCAGCCTTCACCGGCGCCCAGCACGTCGCCATAGGAGAAGCCGCCACAGGCAACCATGCCCTTGAAGTCGTTCAAGTCGACACGACCGGCAAGGATGTCGCTCATGTGCACGTCAATCGCATTGAAGCCTGCGCGATCAAAGGCTGCCGCCATCTCGACCTGACCGTTGACACCCTGCTCGCGCAGCACGGCAACCTGAGGACGAACACCCGTCTTGATGTACGGCGCGGCGATATCTTCGTTGACGTCGAAGCCCAGCTTGACGGTCAGGCCCGGATTGTCCTCTTCCAGCAGCGCATCGAATTCCTGATCCGCGCATTCGGCGTTGTCACGCAGGCGCTGGATCTGATAGCTGGTCTCGGCCCACTGACGTTGCAGCAGGCGGCGCTGGCCACTGAAGACCGGCTCGCCGTGGAAACTGATCGAGACTTCGTCGTTGTTGATCGGCTGACCGATCACCGCAACGCAATCTTCCAGACCGGCCGCGCTGAATTGCGCCAGCACCAGCGGAGTCGCGTCCTGACGCACCTGAATGACCGCGCCCAGCTCTTCGTTGAACAGGATCGCGCTCAGCTCGGAAACGTTGTCGGCCAGACCGTCGAGGTGCAGGTTCAGGCCGCAGTGACCGGCAAAGGCCATTTCCAGCGTGCTGACCAGCAGACCACCGTCGGAACGGTCGTGATAGGACAGGATATGACCGTCTGAATTGAGGCCCTGAATCACGGCGAAGAAGGCTTTGAGGTCTTCAGCGTCATCGACGTCTGGTGCGACACGACCCAGTTTGCCGTGGGTCTGGGCGAGAATCGACGCGCCCATGCGGTTCTGGCCACGGCCCAGATCGATCAGGATCAGGTCAGTGATGCCTTTGTCCATGCGCAGCTCGGGCGTCAGGGTCTGACGAATGTCGACTACTGGCGCAAAGCCGGTCACGATCAGCGACAGCGGCGAAGTCACGCTCTTCTCAGAGCCTTCGTCGCTCCAGCGGGTTTTCATGGACATCGAGTCCTTGCCCACCGGAATGGTAATACCCAGCTCCGGACACAGCTCCATGCCCACCGCTTTCACGGTGTCATAAAGACGCGCGTCTTCTCCAGGGTGGCCGGCCGCCGACATCCAGTTGGCCGACAGCTTGATGTCAGAAAGCTTTTCAATACGCGAGGCCGCGATGTTGGTCAGCGTCTCGCCAATCGCCATGCGGCCCGAAGCCGGAGCATCCAGAAGAGCCAGCGGCGTGCGCTCGCCCATCGCCATGGCTTCACCGGTGTTGACGTCGAAGCTGGTCGCAGTCACGGCGCAGTCAGCCACAGGCACCTGCCACGGGCCGACCATCTGATCGCGAGCGACCAGACCGGTAATGCTGCGGTCACCAATGGTGATCAGGAAGCTTTTGCTGGCGACTGCCGGGTGACGCAATACGCGTTGCACGCTTTCTTCGATATCCAGCGTGCTCGGATCGAAATCATCGCCGATCTCGGCTTCACGCTCGACCGAACGGTGCATGCGCGGCGCCTTGCCCAGCAGCACTTCCAGCGGCATGTCCACCGGGCTGTTGCCGAAATGGCTGTCGGTCACGGTCAGTTGCGGCTCGGCAGTGGCTTCACCGACAACCGCAAACGGGCAGCGCTCGCGCTCGCAGATAGCCTTGAAGCGCTCGAAATCTTCGACGCCGACGGCCAGCACGTAACGCTCCTGGGATTCGTTGCTCCAGATTTCCAGCGGGGCCATGCCCGGCTCGTCGTTGGGCACGTTGCGCAGTTCGAAACGTCCACCGCGATCGCCATCGTTGACCAGTTCGGGGAAGGCGTTGGACAGACCACCGGCACCGACGTCATGGATGAAGCTGATCGGGTTACGGTCGCCCAGCTGCCAGCAGCGGTCGATCACTTCCTGACAGCGACGCTCCATCTCTGGGTTTTCACGCTGAACCGAAGCGAAATCCAGATCGGCAGAACTTGTACCGGTCGCCATCGAGGACGCCGCGCCGCCGCCCAGGCCGATCAGCATTGCCGGGCCACCCAGCACGATCAGCTTGGAACCCACGGTGATTTCGCCCTTCTGGACGTGATCTTCGCGGATGTTGCCCATACCGCCGGCCAGCATGATCGGCTTGTGATAACCACGAACTTCGTCGCCATGTGGCGTGGCAATCGACTGCTCAAAGGTACGGAAGTAGCCGGTCAGCGCCGGACGGCCGAACTCGTTGTTGAACGCCGCGCCACCCAGCGGGCCTTCGATCATGATGTCCAGCGCGGTGACGATGCGCTCGGGCTTGCCGTATGGCACTTCCCAAGGCTGCACGAAACCGGGAATCTGCAGGTTGGACACGGTAAAACCGGTCAGCCCGGCCTTGGGCTTGGCACCGCGACCGGTTGCACCTTCGTCGCGAATCTCGCCGCCGGAACCGGTCGCTGCACCAGGAAACGGCGCAATGGCGGTCGGGTGGTTGTGAGTTTCGACCTTCATCAGAATATGCACCGGCTCCTGCACCGCGCCGTACTGACGGGTTTCCGGGTCCGGGAAGAAACGGCCGGCAACGTTGCCGACGATCACCGAAGCGTTGTCCTTGTACGCGGACAGCACGCCTTCGCTGTGCATCTGATAGGTGTTCTTGATCATGCCGAACAGGCTTTTTTCCTGGCTCTGGCCGTCGATATCCCAACTGGCGTTGAAGATCTTGTGACGGCAGTGCTCGGAGTTTGCCTGGGCAAACATCATCAGCTCGATGTCGTGCGGGTTGCGCCCGAGACCGTTGAAGCTGGTGATCAGGTAATCGATTTCATCTTCAGCGAGGGCCAGACCCAGTTCGACGTTGGCTTTTTCCAGCGCCGCACGGCCGCCACCCAGAATGTCCACCGCGGTCAGCGGCTTGGGCTGGGCGTGGCTGAACAGGCTGGCGGCTTGCTCGTGATCGCCCAACACCAGTTGCGTCATGCGGTCGTGCAGGCTGTCGGCGATTGCCTGAGCCTGGGCCTCACTGAACTGGCCTTCTACATAGAAGGCAATCCCGCGCTCGATACGCTGGATTTTCGTCAGGCCGCAATTGCGGGCGATGTCGCTGGCCTTGCTCGACCAGGGTGAAATGGTGCCAAAACGCGGCAACACCAGAAACAGACGGCCGCTCGGCTCTTGAACCGGCACGCTGGGGCCGTATTTCAGGAGACGATCGAGAACCTGCTGTTCTTCGCTGGTCAGAACGTCGTTGACGTCCGCGAAGTGGGCGAATTCGGCGTACAAGCCACTGACAGCTGAAACTTTTTGTTTCAGTTGTTCTAGTAATTTGCTGTGGCGGAAGGCAGAAAGGGCAGGAGCACCGCGCAGGATCAACATCTTCGGGACAGCCTCGAGAAGGGGGTGTGCTTTGAGGCCGCACATTCTAGCCTAAAGCGGGCCTTTGATCACCCAAAACGGCGGCATCGGGTGCGCCCGAATGTCGCTCCGCGCAAAAAAAGTCTGAAAATGCCTGTAAAACCCCCTCGCCTATCAGACGCAGGCTTCACTGTCGAGATATGGCGCCCGGTGCGCTTTGCGTATACTGCACCGATGTTCTTCAGACCAGATTTCCGCCCACGCTGCGCCAAGTGGCTCATCGCAACCGGACTCTTCCTGATGCTCGGCGCCTGTGTGGAGAAACCCACCACACTGGAGCGAGTCAAGGAGGACGGCGTACTGCGGGTGATCACCCGTAACAGCCCGGCGACTTACTTTCAGGATCGCAACGGCGAAACCGGCTTCGAATACGAGCTGGTCAAGCGTTTCGCCGACGATCTGGGCGTCGAACTGAAGATCGAAACAGCCGACAATCTGGACGATCTGTTCGACCAGATGAACAAGCCGGGCGGCCCGGTCCTGGGTGCCGCGGGCCTGATCGAGACGCCAAAGCGCAAACAACAGGCGCGATTCTCGCACTCTTATCTGGAAGTGACCCCTCAGGTTGTCTACCGCAACGGCCAGTCGCGCCCCACCGACCCGGGCGACCTGGTGGGCAAACGTATCGTGGTCCTGAAAGGTAGCGCGCATGCCGAGCAGCTTGCGGCACTCAAGGCGCAGAATCCCGGCCTTGAATACGAAGAGTCGGACGCGGTCGAGGTCGTCGATCTCCTGCGCATGGTCGATGAAGGCCAGATCGACCTGACGCTGGTCGACTCCAACGAGTTGGCGATGAACCAGGTGTACTTTCCCAACGTGCGTGTAGCCTTCGACCTGGGCGAAGCCCGCGAACAACGCTGGGTGGTTGCACCGGGCGAAGACAACAGCCTGCTTAATGAAATCAATGCGTACCTCGACAGGGTCGAGAAGAACGGCACACTGCAACGCCTGAAAGACCGTTACTACGGCCACGTTGACGTACTCGGCTACGTTGGCGCCTATACCTTTGCCCAGCATTTGCAGGAACGCCTGCCCAAATACGAGAAACACTTCCAGACATCGGCCAAGAAAGAACAGGTCGACTGGAGATTGCTGGCCGCCATCGGCTATCAGGAATCAATGTGGCAACCGGCCGTTACCTCGAAAACCGGTGTACGCGGCCTGATGATGCTGACCCAGAACACCGCTCAGGCGATGGGCGTGACCAACAGGCTCGACGCGCGACAAAGCATTCAGGGCGGGGCAAAGTATTTTGCCTA
Source organism: Pseudomonas savastanoi (assembly GCF_020917325.1). Lineage (NCBI taxonomy): Bacteria > Pseudomonadati > Pseudomonadota > Gammaproteobacteria > Pseudomonadales > Pseudomonadaceae > Pseudomonas > Pseudomonas savastanoi. The sequence goes on along the minus strand of NZ_CP076652.1, from coordinate 1,428,463 downwards.
CGTAAAGGATCAGTTGGACGACTCGATTAAAGAGCCAGATCGCACTTGGCTAGCTCTCGCGTCCTACAACATTGGCAGCGGTCACCTCGAAGATGCGCGCAAATTGGCCCAGAACGAGGGGCTGAATCCTGATAAATGGCTCGACGTGAAGAAAATGCTGCCGCGTCTGGCACAGAAAAAGTGGTATAGCAAAACGCGTTACGGCTATGCCCGAGGCGGCGAGCCGGTACATTTCGTTGCCAACATTCGTCGCTATTACGACATTCTGACTTGGGTCACGCAGCCTCAGCTCGAGGGCAGCCAAGTCGCCGATGGCAACCTGCATGTTCCCGGCGTCGACAAGACCCAACCGCCTGCGCCGCCTGCACCTCCTTCAGGCAGCAGCCAGGACAAGCCTGCGCTCTAAACGCCGCTCTGGCTTTTATCTGCATCCTTGGCCACCCGGCGCATTCTGAAAAACTCGCTCAGCATTGCCCCGCATTCAGCGCCCAATACCCCGCCCTCAAACAGCACGCGGTGATTGAGAAAGCCCTGACTGAAAAACTGCCCCTGGCTTTGAACGATGCCCGCCTTGGGCTCAAGCGCGCCGTAGACCACGCGAGCCACCCGCGAATGCACGATCAACCCGGCGCACATGCTGCATGGTTCCAGCGTCACGTAAAGCGTACTGCCCGGCAGACGATAATTATCCAGCGCCCTGGCGGCATCACGAATAGCGACCATTTCGGCATGCGCACTGGGGTCGCTCGCGCTGATCGGGCAATTGTAACCACGACCGATGATCTCGCCGTTCTGCACCACGACTGCACCGACCGGCACTTCGCCCAGCAATGCGCCTTGCGCGGCGAGCGCCAGTGCCTCGCGCATGAAGTCCTGATCCTTGCTGCGGTCGATGATTTGCGGCTGACGCATCACGACACCTCGATGGCGGCCATGAGACCAGTTTCCATGTGATCGATCACATGGCAGTGGAACATCCACACACCGGGGTTATCCGCCACCAGCGCAATCCGCGCCCGCTCGTTGCGGCCCAGCAAGAACGTGTCGGTAAAGTACGGGATGATCTTGCGCCGATTGGACGCGATCACCTTGAAACTCATGCCGTGCAAGTGAATCGGGTGTTGATACTGAGTCATGTTCTTCAATTCAAAGATGTAGCTCTTGCCCAACTTCAATTTGGCGATAGGCCGGTCGGCGCAAGTCTTGTCGGTAATGTCCCACGCTTCGCCGTTGATCTGCCACAAGCTGGGCGGCTTGCCGTTGTCGGTGTTGACCGACATCGAGCCCACCCACTCGAAGTTGAAATTGATCTTCTCGGCGTTATCCATATCCGGCTCGGCCACCGGGTTGGCAGGCAGCTCGGGTGGCCATTGGCCGGGCGCGTCGTTATTGGCGACCGAGCGAAATGTCCCCAGACGCACCGGGCCGTTACGCAATGAAATTTCCTCACCCGCAGGCGGTGCCTTGATCGCCAGACAGATGCGCATGCCCGGCCCCAGCCAGTACTCGTCACCAAACGGTCGCGGCGTGACCGGGTTGCCATCCAGCGCATAAATCTGCGCCTCGGCGTCTGGCAGGTTGAGGCGGTAGGTGACGGTATTGTCGAGGTTGAGCAAGCGCACACGAGTAATCTGCCCAGCAGGCAATTCAATGACCGCCTGCGGAACACCATTCAATGTCGAGAGCCGCCCTGCCGTACCTTCACGCGCCGCCTCACGCAGCACGCTGAACTCGGTAAACGCGCCAACTTCATCCACATGCCAGCTTTTCAGGCTGACCGTGCGCTCATGGGCGAAACCGGTGGGCTCACGCTCTTCAACGATCAGCGGCCCGACCAGCCCACGGCCCAGCTCTTCACTGCTGCTGACGTGCGGGTGATACCAATAGCTACCGGCATCCGGCACCCGGAATTTGTAATCGAAATATTCACCCGGCTTCACTGGCAACTGTGAAACGTACGGCACGCCATCCATCTCCAGCGGCAAGCGGATACCATGCCAGTGAATGGTCGTCTCGACCGGCAGCTGGTTGATGAAGCGCAAGCGCAACCACTCGCCCTGCCGCACCCGCAGCTCGGTGCCCGGTGCAGAACCGCCAAACGCCCAGGCAGGTGTCTTGTGGCCAGAGACCAACTCTATATCCAGTGGCGCGGCGATCAGCACAAAGTCCGAACCCGCTTGCGACTCACGACGCCCCATCCAGTAACGCGAAGCACCGCCCGCGCCAAGGCCGACTACAGCAAGACCGGCGATGCCTGTAAGGATTTGACGACGGGTAAAGGACATGAACGGCGGGACCTCGAAAACGACGACTGAGCGCATCTGCGAGCAAATGCGAGGGGCGAATACGATACACCTGCATTTGCGTAAAGATAAGGGTGGATACCACGAACTGAAGTTGAGGCGTAAAAAAGCCGGGCAAGACAGTGACGCCCGCTCCGGCTTTTTGCATTAATCAACCGCGCTACGACTGACTAACCCGCTCAAGCCATTCGATATACGCAGGCTCTGCATCAAGCGGTACATTGGCGCGGTAATCCTGTAACTCTGCCTGCATGCCAAACCCTTTCCATATCAGCGGTGCGAGGCGCGATGCCGGGCTGTTCGCCCGCTCCAGCTCGCTCAGCACTTGCAGGCTTCGTTGCTTGTGCTCGGCCACTGTATCCGACTTGTAATCGAAAGCCTTCCCCAACCCGGAGATGTACATCAGTTTTGCGGTTTCTATCTCAGGCCACTGGAGCGCCATGTTAAGCGGCCATTCGAGCATGGCGCGCTCACCCCACATCGACGACTTGGGTAAATGGTCGTTCGCAAGCAACGTCAGCATGAATGATTGGCCCAACTGGGTCAGATACACCGGCAAGACCTCAGCGTCAGGCTGCCGGTAAAACACATCCAGTGGCTGCTCACGCTTGAGTCCGATGCCGGCCAGCAAGCGCTGTTGAAGATCAAGTACCAGCGCGCCAAGTTCCGCCTTGCCTGCACTGCCGTTTTCAACGGTTTGCCGGGTGCGGGTCGTGCAATTCCATAGGCTCAGTGAAATCCGCCACTGGGCATGATCGCCCTCACCCGAACAACCCACCTCGCCCGTCACGAAATACTTCGTCGTTGGCGGGACGATATCGAACAGTGTGTTGCCGTCGACCTCAACCCCCGATACAACCGGCCCCGCACCCTCCGCGACCTGGACATAACAATTGGCTGCATAGTCATTCCAGTAGTGAACCGACTCAGCCATGTAAAGAGGGATGGCACGCGTATAGCGCCCGACATCATCCTCGCGCTGCGATTCGGCGGGCTCTGCTTTCTCCATGATTTTGGACAAGGCGAAGAAACCAATTTCTGGCGCACCTTCCGGTTTTTGCGCGAAGAGCCAGTCAGCATTGCGCAAACCGTAGTGCCAAACCGGCTTGGTCAACGCCATGGTATTGATCGCCACGCTGGCAGGATCAATCGGAATGCCTTTGTCTTCCTGCCTGCGCACATCCTCGAAAGCGTGCGCAAACTGGTCAAGGTGACTTTTGATTGGCGCAAAGCCGAGGGCATACAAACGCGTAAGCAAGGCCTCGCCTTCATCCACCCTGCCCAGTTCCTGATAGGCACGCAGCAAGTTGAGACCTGCCGTCGAATCATGTTTGTGCTCATCATAAGCAGGCCCGACAAGCTCGACGATCAGCGGGATGTGGCCATTGTTGCCCAAGTCACCCGATATCATCTGCAGCGCGCTTCGGTCGAACTGGCCACCTGCCAACACTTCTTCATACAGCACGCGCGCCTGCGCGATGTTGCGCTGTTGCAGGTAATGCCGCGCCATCCACAACTGCGCACGCCAACTGCCCGGCAACGCCGCTACTGTGTGAAGAGCAGCGAGATAGGCCGCCTCGCCGCCCCGCTCCTGCTGGATGCTCAGCCACCACATCACACCATTCTCTTGATTCGGGTCGGCTTCAACCGCCTGCCATAGCGTTGCCTCTGCAACTGATTGCTCACCACGCTCGGCAAACACTTTGGCCAGATTGGTCAGAATGATTCCCGACACACCGACTTTCGCCATCCCGGCCCGCAGGGTGGCTTCAGCAGCATCAAGCTGAGCGTTGTGCATCAGCACGATACCGTTCACCACATGACTGCGCTCGGGATTAGCGTCGATCTCGACCAGTCGTTCGGCTGCTGGCATTAGGTCAGTCGCAAATCCATCGTTCAGGCCCGAAACAATGAGATTGTAGAGCTCGTCAGCATCGCCCCACTGCTGCTTCAGATTGGGCAGGAACACCTTCTCGCGCCACTCGGCCCGAGTGATCTTTATCTCGCGTCCGTAACTGTCGTAGGCAGTGATCAACTCGCCGTCGTGGGCTTCTGGCGACGTCGTATCAGCAGGCGCGTTATCTGTTGAAGCTTGAGATTTCTTGCCGCTGAGAGCGGACAGAATGCGTTTGAACATGAGTGGAGTCGCCGCGGTTTCGAGTGAGTGGGTAGAGCACGATGAATTGCGGAAACTTCAAGCAAGGATTGTTGGCACCCGTGCTTTTTGCTCCAGGCACTCAATCGTCAGTAAATAAAGCCGAGCGTTGCTGAGTGCTCCTGTCAGGCAGACTTCGCCTGCTCTTGCTGGAACATGATGACCAGAAACTCAGAAGGTCTGACGGTCGCCACAAGAACGGAAACGCGCAAGTAGCCATTGAGCACATCATCGGCCGTCATGGTACTGCCCAGCCCGACGTTGACCTGAAAGGCATCCGCAGGCGACGAGCCCTGCAAACCACCTGACCTCCAGACCCCCATCAGGAAACTGGTGATCATGCTTTTAACCGCCAACCAGGTGTCGGACGTATTCGGGCTAAAGATGTATTGGCGTGCGGCCAGCTTGACCGACTGTTCAAGGAAGGTCATGGTCCTGCGCACGGATACGTAACGCCATTCCTGGCTGTTGCCATCCAACGTGCGAGCCCCCCAGATCAAAATGCCCTGGCCGTTGAAAAAACGAATGGCGTTAACCGATTTTCCGGAAACGGCATCAATGTTGAGCGTTTCCTGCTGTGAGTCCGACAGACGAATCGGCAGGCTGGCAGCCCCGACGATGCCGACGTTTGCAGGCGCACCCCACACCCCGTTGGTATTGTCGTTGACGGTATAGACTCCCGCGATAGCGCCGCTTGGAGGCAACGTGTTAGCGCTCGACAACACATGCGTGACAATCTGGCTGTAGAGCGGACTGGCGACAAGCAGCGCGGCCTGCAACTGACTGTTTGTCATCGGGTCGGCTGGTGGCTTCTGGATCATCTCAAGCAGGGCGGCGACCGCAGCATTGGGTGCCGATGGCGGATTCAGCAAAGGAGCCAGTTGGGTCGTATCACCGCCAAACAGATTGGTGAAGTCGATGTCCGGCTGCTGCATGATCGTGGTGCCGATAAACGGCTAGTAGCTGGCGCCGTACGCGAGCCCGGTGTTGCCTGTGCTGTCGCGGAAGGTCTGGATGTCCTGGGTATAAAGGATAGGGTCGGGGTTGGCACCGCCAATGACGTCGAATATGCACATCGCAGTGCCCATTTCCTGTGCCTGCAACAACATACCCTGCATCAATGTGCCATTGTCGGCCACAGACAACAGCGTTGCCTCGGGGCAGATATACATTGTCGGCTCCAGCTCATTTTTGAGCAGGGCCAGCCCGCGCTGCAGATCAGCCAGTTGGACGTTGGGATTGATTACCGGAGCAGCCGGGTCGGTCGCAGGTTTTTTGCTGGGCGGGCCATAGGGACCGACCGCCACGATGTAAGCATCACCACCGCCATTCAGATAGAAGAGGCGTATGCTGTTGTAGAGGTAGTAGATCGTACTCGGGTCTGGAAGGATGGAATAATACTGATTGTTCAGCGTCAGGTATTCGCCGGATGTCGGCAGCTCCTTCTGTTGAACCAGGTAATACTCCGGACTGTACTGCCTGGCAGAATCAGCAGGCGGCGGCAGGTTGTCCAGCATGAAAAAGGCCTGGAACTCCATGAACGAAGAGATCTTCTGAGGCTTGTTGTAATACGACTCGCCCTGGTAATCCGCTCTCGGTGTGTAGCCGATAAAAGCAGGCACTGCAGTGGCTATTGGCACCACCGAGTTGGCAAAGCCGTTAACTTCATTGATGTACACACCTGGCGTTGGATAGTTGGAAGCCATTGCTCGTCCTTGATGGAGTTGAAAATTAACGGATCTCAGCCTTGCAGGTATCACACGTAAACGTACATGGCGCACACCGCGCGGGGCGATCGCAGATCGCCGGGCTTGATCAGGTAAACCGGCCTCGGTGTCAGCAGACCTTACTAAAATACGCTCAGCAGGTTGTCCTGTTGAGAGGGCTACCAACCTGTAAGCCAGAACCCTGGCGTGGCGTTTGCCTGATTTTTACGAGCGCGCGTGTGCGTCAATGTTATTGTTTTGCTCGCAAAATGCGGATAAAGCAACCCCGGAGTATGATTTTTGGGCTGCTCGTGGCGAGCTTTATAGTTTGCCCTTGCAGGATGCCCTTTTATCAACGCTTGCCGGGCAATCTAAAACCGAATTCTACTCTACAACAGACCAGCAAAGGTCTTCACTGAGTCCGGCGCAGCCCGAGGTTCGGACATAGCCACCGCAGCAGCTTGAAAAGCGAGCGAGGCCCGAATTGATGCGTCCACGCTTGATCGCAGCGGTAACGACGTCAGCAGCCACAATGCCTGCCTCGACCGCAGCACCTGCACCGGCCTGTACCGGCCCTCACCGCACCTGCCAATCCATCTTTCGACTCTCCTGCTGCGATCAGCACATGACTAATGAACGGTAAAGTCCAGAGTTTTTTTACCCAATCCCCCTGCTAACGCATGAACATTATCCTTGTTTGAATCGTCAGCCCGAACATGTGAATCATTGGCTTTAGAAACTTAAAAACCTGCCGACAAGCTGGCTAACCTAAATGCGTTAACATCAGGAGATGTTTATGGAGCAGGAAACCGTTACGCAAATGGCTTTGACCGTAGCTTTGGCTGTTTCAGGGATAGCATTTATTTATTTAGTGCTTTGCTGGGCTCTTGTATGGAAGTCAAAGCTCGCTCCTATGCGAATAGGTGAGATTGGTTGGAAACGAGTAGACTACATTTGGATAATAATAGGATCCCTTGCATTACTTATACACATTTTGCAAACAGAAGCCAATATTAAAATAGCCGAACGCGACATGGAGGAGTCCTTTGGGAGATTAGCAATTCAATCTTTAAACATCGCGGCAACGAATCTGAGTGACCCTGACATTTGCGTGCCTTCCACTGCACCTGCTCGTAAAAACCTAGCCAAAGAAGACATTGCGGAGTTAGACGCAGCTTGCGAGGTATTTACGAAGATTCGACCACTCTCTCGGACCGGGACTGAGCCAGACGTCAAGCTCATCATCTATTTAACAAAGCATACAACGGCGCCTAATTACTCAAACCATACTCTATCCGAGCGTGTGAAAAGCCTTTATCACAGCTGGGCGAATTACTTGCAGCAACTCGACTTAATTAGCCAGACAGGCGGTCAAGTTTTAACTTACGAGAATACTATTAGCACCTCCGAGTATATTGCTTCTTTTCTTCTAGCCTGTGCAATTGCACTGAGATTAGCTAAGGTTACCGGAGAAATCAGACTAAAGACTCACCCTATCGAAAGTAGTAAGAAGCCGCCCGTCGACAATAAGGATCCGGATAGCGCTCCGAGCGAATTAAAAACTTCTGCGAGAGAGCTACGCCTTTCAGCACAAGAATTAAAACTCTCCGCCACGAACCTAACTAAAGCAGCTGATCAACTAAAGAACCCAAGCAAATTCGACACACTGCAGACCAGGCTTGCTAACATTGAAAAATTAATACCTTATGTTTATTGGATGCTAGCAGGGTCAGCTTGTATCAGCGTAGCCATTGCATTGCTCCTACAACGCGTCCTGACTGGCGCCTAGGATAATTTTAATGCTTGGCACCGATGGTGCTTAGTTGGTTCTCTACCATAGCGACAAACAAAGCTTCCAGATTTTACCACCTCCAAAAAAAAGCCCGCAATTACGCGGGCTCCAGAGCATTTCTTGCTAGATAATGCCGGACGCAGGGTCACTCCCACTCAATAGTAGCCGGCGGCTTGCTCGACACATCATAAGTCACCCGCGAAATCCCTTCGATCTCGTTGATGATCCGGCCACTCACCGTCTCCAGCAGCTCATAAGGCAGGTGCGCCCAGCGAGCGGTCATGAAGTCGATGGTTTCGACAGCGCGCAGGGCGACGACCCAGGCGTAGCGGCGGCCGTCACCGACGACGCCAACCGATTTGACCGGCTGGAATACCACGAACGCTTGGCTGACCTTGTGGTACCAGTCGGCCTTGCGCAGTTCTTCGATGAAGATGTGGTCGGCACGACGCAGTAGGTCGGCGTATTCCTTCTTCACTTCGCCGAGGATGCGCACACCCAGGCCTGGGCCTGGGAATGGGTGGCGGTAGACCATGTCGTACGGCAGGCCGAGTTCGAGGCCCAGGCGGCGGACTTCGTCCTTGAACAGCTCGCGCAGTGGCTCGACCAGCTTGAGGTTCATTTCTTCCGGCAGGCCGCCCACGTTGTGGTGCGACTTGATGACGTGGGCCTTGCCGCTTTTCGCGCCAGCCGACTCGATCACGTCGGGGTAGATGGTGCCTTGCGCCAGGTACTTGATGTTGTCCAGCTTGCAGGACTCGGCATCGAACACGTCGATGAAGGTGCGGCCGATGATCTTGCGCTTCTTCTCTGGATCGCTCTCGCCTTCCAGGTTGTTCAGGAACTGCTCTTCAGCGTTGGCGCGGATCACCTTGACGCCCATGTTCTCGGCGAACATGGCCATCACTTGCTCGCCTTCATGCAGACGCAGCAGGCCGTTGTCGACGAATACGCAGGTCAGCTGATCGCCGATGGCCTTGTGCAGCAACGCGGCAACGACAGACGAGTCAACGCCGCCGGACAGGCCCAGCAATACATTGTCAGTACCAACCTGAGCGCGAACCTGAGCGATAGCGTCTTCAGCAATCTTCGAAGGGGTCCACAGCGCTTCACAGCCGCAGATGTCGAGGATGAAGCGCGACAGGATGCGACCACCCTGCTTGGTGTGGGTCACTTCCGGGTGGAACTGCACGCCGTAGTAACCGCGAGCGTCGTCAGCCATACCGGCAATCGGGCAGCTCGGGGTGCTGGCCAGAATGTGGAAGTCTTCCGGCAGTTTGGTGACCTTGTCACCGTGGCTCATCCATACGTCGAGGCCAAACAGGCCGTCGGCGTCGATATGGTCTTCGATACCATCGAGCAGACGGCTTTTGCCGACTACGTCAACGCGAGCGTAGCCGAACTCGCGCAGCTCGGAACCAGCAACCTTGCCGCCCAACTGCTCGGCCATGGTCTGCATGCCGTAGCAGATACCAAAAACCGGCACACCCAGGTCAAATACCGCTTGCGGGCAGCGTGGGCTGTTGGCTTCGTGTACGGACTCGGGGCCGCCGGCGAGGATCACGCCTTTTGGAGCGAATTCGCGAATCGCTTCGTCGTCCATGTCAAACGGATGCAGCTCGCAATACACGCCGATTTCACGCACGCGGCGGGCGATCAGCTGGGTGTACTGGGAACCGAAGTCGAGGATCAGGATACGGTGGGCGTGAATGTCGAGGGCCATGACTCATTCTCGTCAAAAAACAGAAACGACACGGGGCTGCGTCAACAGCCCCGGCTATAAAAAGTGTTGGCCTGCATCGCGGCGCACACCACGATGCAGTCCGGATCAACCAACGCGATAGTTCGGCGCTTCCTTGGTGATCTGCACGTCATGGACGTGGGATTCTGCCATGCCTGCGCCGGTAATGCGCACAAACTCGGGCTTGGTGCGCATCTGCTCGATGTCGGCACTGCCGGTGTAACCCATGGAGGAGCGCAGGCCGCCCATCAACTGATGGATGATGGCCGACAACGGACCTTTATAGGCCACACGGCCTTCGATACCTTCAGGCACCAGTTTCTCGGCACCTGCGGACGAATCCTGGAAGTAGCGATCGGACGAGCCTTGCGCCTGGGACATTGCACCCAGCGAACCCATGCCGCGATAGGCCTTGTAGGAACGACCCTGGAACAGTTCGATCTCGCCTGGCGCTTCTTCAGTACCGGCGAACATCGAGCCCATCATCACGCAGGAGGCGCCAGCCACGATAGCCTTGGACAGGTCACCGGAGAAGCGGATACCGCCGTCGGCGATCATCGGCACGCCAGTGCCTTCAAGGGCAGCGGAGACGTTGGCGATGGCGCTGATCTGCGGCACGCCGACACCGGCAACGATACGCGTGGTGCAGATGGAGCCAGGGCCGATACCGACCTTGACTGCATCGGCGCCTGCGGCAACCAGTGCCTTGGCTGCTTCGCCGGTGGCGATGTTGCCGCCGATGACCTGCACCTGAGGGAAGTTTTCCTTCACCCAGCGAACGCGGTCGATCACGCCTTTGGAATGGCCGTGAGCGGTGTCGACCACAACAACGTCAACGCCAGCAGCAACCAGCGCAGTGACGCGCTCGCCAGTGTCCTTGCCGGTGCCGACAGCAGCGCCGACGCGCAGGCGAGCCTGATCGTCCTTACTGGCCAGCGGGTAAGCCTTGGCTTTTTCGATGTCCTTGACGGTCATCATGCCCTTGAGCGCGAAATTGGCATCCACGATCAGGACTTTTTCCAGACGGTGTTTGTGCAGCAGCTCACGCACTTCGTTCTTGTCGGCGCCTTCACGCACGGTGACCAGACGCTCTTTGGGCGTCATCACTTCGCGGACAGGAACATCAAGACGGTTTTCGAAGCGTACGTCGCGGGACGTCACGATGCCGACCAGGTCGCCATTGTGCAGCACCGGTACGCCGGAAATGTTGTGCATGCGGGTGAGTTCGAACAGATCACGAACAGTGGCATCGGCTTCGATCGTGATCGGGTCCTTGACGACACCGGCCTCGAACTTCTTGACCTTGCGCACTTCGGCAGCTTGCTGCTCGATGGTCATGTTCTTGTGGATGATACCGATACCGCCTTCCTGGGCCATGGCAATTGCCAGACGGGCCTCGGTGACTGTATCCATTGCAGCAGAGACCAAAGGTATATTCAGCTCGATGCCACGGGTCAAACGGGTTTTCAGACTGACTTCGTTGGGAAGTACCTCGGAATAACCGGGCACAAGGAGAATGTCGTCGAATGTAAGGGCTTCTTGACTGATACGCAGCATCGCGGGGGCTCCCGGGCGGGAAATTGGAAGCGCGCCATTATACCTATAGACCCCGGTCGGCTCAATGTAAACCTCAGCCTATTATCAAAGCTGTTTATAGACGCACATTAACGCAGGAGACCGGGCGATCCAGACGTTCGGCGAAGTCATCCAGAAAGGTCTGGGTGAACGACGCATCCAGCCAGTTATTGAAGATGAAACCCAGGTTGGAAAACCCGCAGGCGTCCAGAAACAAAAAGCCGTTGATGTCATCTTCATGGCGGCATTCGGGGCAGGTGAAATTATCGGTGTGACCGGGCATCCAGTCTTCCAGGCTGTCGAACAGCGCCTCCCCCACTTCGCGACGACACTCCGGGCAACCGGCCTCTTCGGCAAAGTCGTTCAGCGGAGTATAGATGCAGCGCTTGGTGACGATTTCCAGACCATTGACTGTTTGCCCGAAAGGCAATGCATCGGGGTGCTTTACTACCCTTCTCGCTCCGGGTGCCACGGCGTAGGCCATCTTGTTATAGGTGCGCCCGCATGTCGTCAGCTCCGACTCGACTACATCGAGCTTGACCAGCCAGCGCAGAATCAGCCGCGCCCTGGCCTCGTGCCCGGGAAAGGTGGAAATTTGCGGGACGATAATGCTTTGGGTGTTCATAACGGAGCGTCGCTTAAAGCTGTTCGAGGCCGCAGCTTAATAGGCTGATGATTCTGGTCAAGGTGAAATCCTGATCGAAGTGTCGATACGGACCCGTGCGCCAGACCGGCATTGCCATTATGATGCCCGACATGATCAAAGACCCTTTCGCAAGACTCGGCCTCGACCGGGAAGTCCTTACTGTCAGCCAGCTCAACGGCCGTGCGCGGGTGTTGCTGGAGGACGTGTTCAGCAGTATCTGGGTCGAAGGCGAGATATCCAATCTCTCGCGTCCGGCTTCGGGGCACGTGTACTTCACGCTCAAGGACTCTGGCGCACAGGTGCGTTGCGCGCTGTTCCGGCAGAGCGCGGCGCGTGTGCGTCAGGCGCTCAAGGACGGCTTGCAGGTCAAGGTGCGCGGCAAGGTCTCGCTGTTTGAAGGCCGAGGCGACTATCAGTTGATTCTCGACACGGTGGAACCTGCCGGTGATGGTGCGTTGCGCCTGGCATTCGATGCGTTGAAAGCCAAGCTCAGTGACGAAGGCCTGTTCAGCGCCGAGCGCAAGGTTGCCTTGCCGTTGCATCCGCAACGTATCGGCATCATCAGCTCGCCGACCGGTGCGGTAATCCGCGACATCATTAGTGTGTTCCGCCGCCGCGCACCGCGGGTCGAGCTGACCTTGATTCCCACAGCCGTTCAGGGTCGCGAGGCGATCAATCAGATTGTCCGCGCGCTTAAGCTGGCCGACAGCAGGGGCTTCGATGCGCTGATTCTTGCCCGTGGCGGCGGCTCGCTGGAAGACCTGTGGTGCTTCAACGAAGAAGCCGTCGCCCGCGCCATCGACGCGTGCGTGACGCCGATTGTCAGTGCTGTTGGACATGAAACCGATGTTTCCATCAGCGATTTCGTGGCCGACGTACGAGCGCCGACGCCCTCCGCTGCCGCCGAACTGCTCGCTCCGGACTCCAGTGACCTGCATCGACGCGTCGACAGCCTGCACCGCCGACTGGTGAGCCGTATGCAGGATCGACTGATGCGCGAGCGCTTGCGTCTTGAGGGCATTTCACGGCGTCTGCGTCATCCTGGCGAGCGCTTGCGTCAGCAGTCGCAACGGCTGGATGACCTGGACATGCGCCTGCGCCGCGCTTTCGAACAGAACATGCACCAACGTCAGGTGCGTCTGGCGCACATGCAGAGCCGTCTCGCTGCACAGCATCCAGGCCGGACTCTGGCCTTTTTGCGTCAGCGTCTGGATGCCCTGGCCGAGCGCCTGCCGAGAGCCATTCGTGAACAGATCAAAGCGCGCAAGCTGCAATTGCAAAGTCAGGTACAGACCCTCAACGTGGTCAGCCCGCTTGCCACGCTGGGGCGCGGCTACAGCATTCTGCTCGACGAGCGAGGTCATGCGATCCGTAACGCTGCACAGACGCAAACGGGCCAACGGCTCACCGCCAGGCTCGGCGAAGGCGAACTGCAAGTGCGCGTCGAAGACAATCACCTCACGCCTGTGACCCTTTCCCTTCTGGACTGACTGCCTGATGCTACGTTTTATTGCCCCGCTGTTCGCCCTGCTGCTCTGCCTTCCCGCTCACGCCGACAGTTTCATCACTCGCGCACTCGACAAGCCGGTACCCGGCGGTGTGGCGGTTATCGATCTGGGCACCGGCGCTCAGGCTCCGACCGCCACCTATCAAGGCAAACCAGTGCTGGTGGTCAAGGAACAGGGCACGCGCTGGCTGGCCATCGTCGGCATCCCGTTGACGGTCAAACCCGGCACTCAACAAGTGACCTCGGGCGGGCGCACGCTGAACTTCACGGTTGGAAGCAAGAAATACCCGGAACAGCACATCACGCTCAAGAACAAACGTCAGGTGAACCCAAACCCTGAAGACAACAAGCGTATCGAGGGCGAACTGGCTGAACAGCTACGCGCCTACCGCAGCTTCAGCCCCGGAACGCCGAGCAACCTGATTCTGGACAAGCCAGTCAACGGACCGCTATCGAGCAGGTTCGGCGTGCGCCGGTTCTTCAACGGCGAAGAGCGCAACCCGCACTCAGGGCTGGATTTCGCTGTACCGGCCGGCACGCCGATCAAATCTCCGGCTGCGGGCAAGGTCATCCTGACCGGTAATTACTTTTTCAATGGCAACACTGTATTCGTTGACCACGGCCAAGGCTTCATCAGCATGTTTTGCCACATGTCAAAAATCGACGTGAAAGTCGGTGATCTGGTCCCTCGTGGCGGCGTGGTCGGCAAGGTCGGTGCTACCGGTCGCGCAACCGGCCCGCACATGCACTGGAACGTCAGCCTCAACGATGCGCGCGTGGACCCGGCGATCTTCATCGGCGCTTTTCAGCCGTAAGCCTGTTGGTGAGTGAGCTTTACGGCGCTCGCTCACACAAGCCCTCACTTGCGCACATCGCTTTCGGCCAACAACAACCAGCAAATAAACGCTCAGAAACCGCTATAAAAAATCGATAAAAGCGTATTTTCGAGAATTTATCCTAATCTTTTTCAAGTGCTTGCCATCATCCATGCCAATGGTTACGGTTGGCCTCATGAAAACCTCTCAAACCCTTATTCTGTTGCGCCAACATCGGTGCCTCAGCCTGGTCAGCGCCCGACTGCCTGGCTAGCATGCTGTGCCTCGTCCCTGTGTTCGCAATTCCCTGTGCTATCTATCCAGAACGGCAGGCCGCCCACCCCCGGCCCCGTGAATACAAAAGGATTTCCTGATGACCATGCTCAAAGACCCATCGAAGAAGTACCGCGCATTCCCGACCATCGATCTGCCTGACCGCACCTGGCCTTCGAAGACCATCGATGCAGCGCCGATCTGGTGCAGTTCCGACCTGCGCGACGGCAACCAGTCGCTGATCGAACCCATGGACGCGGCCAAGAAACTGCGCTTCTGGAAAACCCTGGTCAGTGTTGGCGTCAAGGAAATCGAGGCATCCTTTCCATCGGCTTCGCAGACTGACTTCGACTTCGTGCGTACCCTGATCGAAGACGGCCATATCCCGGATGACACCACCATCCAGGTACTGACCCAGGCTCGCGAAGACCTGATCGCTCGCACCTTCGAATCGCTGCGTGGCGCGAAAAAGGCCATCGTCCACCTGTATAACGCGACCAGCCCGTCGTTCCGCCGCATCGTCTTCAATCAGGACAAGGCCGGGGTGAAAGAAATCGCGGTCAATGCGGCCAAGCTGTTCGTCAAATACGCTGCACAACAGCCTGAAACACAGTGGACCTTCGAGTACTCACCGGAAACCTTCAGCGCGACCGAGCTGGAATTTGCCAAGGAAGTCTGCGATGCCGTGATCGAGGTGTGGAACCCGACGCCCGAGAACAAGGTGATCCTCAACCTCCCGGCTACCGTGGAAGTGGCGACACCCAACATCTATGCCGACCAGATCGAGTGGTTTGGTCGCAACATCACCCGCCGCGACAGCGTGCTGATCAGCCTGCACACTCATAACGACCGTGGTACAGGCGTCGCTGCTACCGAGCTGGGCCTGATGGCCGGTGCGGATCGCGTCGAAGGTTGCCTGTTCGGTAACGGCGAGCGGACCGGCAACGTCGATCTGGTCACCGTGGCCCTGAACCTTTACACCCAGGGCATCGACCCGGAGCTGGACTTCTCGGATATCGACGGTGTGCGCAAGGTCGTCGAAGAGTGCAACCAGATCCCGGTGCACCCACGTCACCCGTACGTTGGTGACCTTGTCCATACAGCGTTCTCCGGTTCGCACCAGGATGCGATTCGCAAGGGTTTCACCCAGCAGAAGGACGGCGAGTTGTGGGAAGTGCCTTACCTGCCGATTGACCCGGCCGACATTGGCCGTAGCTACGAGGCGGTGATTCGCGTCAACAGCCAGTCAGGCAAAGGCGGCATCACTTACCTGCTGGAACAGGAATATGGCATTTCCCTGCCACGCCGCATGCAGATCGAGTTCAGCCAGGTGGTTCAGGGTGAAACCGATCGTCTGGGCCTGGAGATGTCCGCTCAGCAGATTCATTCGCTGCTGCGCCGTGAATACCTGCAAGCCAACACACCTTACGCGCTGATCAGCCACAAGTTGCAGGAAGAGAACGGCAACAGTGCGGTCGATGCCGAAGTGCATGTGGACGGTGAAACCCAGCATTGGCGCGGCAAGGGCAAAGGCGCTCTGGAAGCGCTGGTCGCCGGTCTGCCAGTTGCTGTGGAGATCATGGACTACAACGAGCACGCCATTGGCTCGGGCACCACGGCCAAGGCCGCTGCCTACATCGAACTGCGCGTGAATGGCGAGCGTGCCGTGCATGGCGTGGGTATTGATGAAAACATTACCACCGCCAGTTTCCGCGCACTGTTCAGCGCACTGAACCGCTCGCTGAGCCAGACCCAGGCCAAGGCAGCCTGATTCGATAGCCGGATGACGGACGCAGGTCCGTCATCCGCATCGCCCTCTTCCCTCGCCGCCTCACACTGCACCAGCCTCTTGCATTCCGCGCATGACCCTGCCTGTTTCGGCATAATCTTTTTCATTTATGCTGTGGTAGCATGCTGCCCTTACTCCAGAGCGCGCCCAATCCAACAGCAATTCATATGCTGACGATGCCTGCTCGGACTTACCTGCCAGCTGCACCTTTCCTATAAAACCAAGACGACTATTGCATTGATTTCCGGACGAAAAGAATGCTCGGGCAGACCCACCGTGCATTGAAATTACCATCGGCCTCGGTACGCTGAGCTGATCCAATCACATTTGGAGCGATTATGCCCAAGGCTTCCCATCAAGATTTGCGCCGCAGTTTCCGTGCGCTCACCTCGTCGAATTCATGCTTTCACACCGCCTCGGTATTCGACCCCATGTCAGCGCGAATCGCAGCGGATCTGGGCTTTGAAGTAGGCATCCTCGGCGGTTCTGTCGCATCGCTGCAAGTACTGGCAGCACCTGACTTCGCACTGATCACCCTGAGCGAGTTCGTTGAACAGGCCACGCGCATCGGCCGCGTTGCGCAACTGCCGGTTATCGCGGACGCAGACCATGGTTATGGCAATGCCCTTAACGTAATGCGTACCGTTGTTGAACTGGAACGCGCCGGCATCTCGGCGTTGACGATTGAAGATACCCTGCTGCCTGCGCAGTTCGGACGCAAATCCACTGACCTGATTTCCACGGCCGAAGGTGTTGGCAAGATCCGCGCAGCACTGGAGGCACGTGTCGACCCGGAGATGTCAATTTTCGCTCGCACCAACGCGGCGATCATCCCGGTTCAGGAAGCCATCAGTCGGGTTCAGCAGTATCAGGCTGCCGGGGCTGACGGCATTACCATTGTCGGCATTCGTGACTTTGATCACCTGGCGCAGATATCCGAAGGCGTGACCGTACCGCTGATGCTGGTGACTTACGGCAACCCTGAGCTGCACGACAATGCGCGTCTTGCCGAGATGGGCGTGCGAGTCTGCGTACATGGCCACGCCGCGTACTTTGCCGCGATCAAAGCTACCTACGACTGCTTGCGCGAACAACGCCAGATTCTGGGCAGCGAGTCGAACATGAGCGCTACCGAATTGACCCACACGTATACGCAGCCTGAAGACTACGTAGAGTGGGCACGCAAGTTCATGAATGTGAACGAGTAAGGGCTCTGAATACTGTGACGCTATGCGTCACAGATCTGCGCCAAACCGCACACTCAAAATCGGACGCAGAGCGTCCAGAACTGCATGCGACGCAGAGCGTCGCACGATAGTTGAGGTCATCGTTCCGCACGCTCCAGCGTGGGAACGCAGTTCTCGACGCTCTGCGTCGCAAGAGGCCGCAGAGCGCCCAGAACTGCATGCGACGCAGAGCGTCGCACGATAGTTGAGGTTATCGTTCCACACGCTCCAGCGTGGGAACGAAGTTCTCGACGCTCTGCGTCGCAAGAGGCCGCAGAGCGCCCAGAACTGCATACGATGCAGAGCGTCGCACGATAGTTGAGGTTATCGTTCCGCACGCTCCAGCGTGGGAATGCCGTTCATGACGCTCTGCGTCATAAATCCACGCCGCACCGCACATTCAGGATCGGACGCAGAGCGTCCAGAACTGCATGCCGGCGCCGAGCATCGGCACGATAGTCCAGATCATCATCCGCGTCAGGACATCAGGCAGTGGTATTCACGCCACCTTCAGTCTCCAGCTGCAACAACGATGCCTGCAAGGTCTGCAGGTTAGCGCTGGTGGACGCAATCTGGCCCTGAATCGCCATGGCTTTCTGGGCCTTTTCTTCCGCTGTGCCATTACCGCTTTGGGCGGCAGCCAGCTGCGCCTGCTGTTGAGCCAGTTGCTTCTGGGCGTCCTTGATCTGCTGCTTTATCTGTTCGATCGTCTGATTAAGAGCCGATTTGCTGGAGCCACCAACGCTGCCCCCATCACCCGCTGCACCAGCCTTGCCACCTTCGGTGGAGGCCTGGTCAGAGGTCTTCTCGGTTTCAGTCGTGGTAGTTGCAGACTTGATTGCCTCTGCGTCGGTAGATTTAACCGCTAGGGTCAACGGGCTTGAATAGCTGTTCAATGTGGACGTATTGATGGTAATCATGGCGGTCTCCTAGGTGTCTGCACACGCTATCGGCCGACTCGTAACATTCTGAAGTAATTTTATTGAATATTAAAAGAGTCAGCGTCCAGCCCGGCCGGAAAGCGTGTGCGATAGGCTTGCAAGTCTGCCGCGCTTAACGTCGCCCTGAACACTCCATCCGCTTCGCCTGCGCCCAACAGGCTCTCGCCTTGAAAATCCAGAACCTGACTGTCACCGGTGTACGCGAAGCCCTTCCCGTCCGACCCCACCCGATTGACCGCGGCAACGTAGCACAGGTTTTCAATGGCCCTGGCGGGCAGCAGGCGATTCCAGTGCAGACGTCGCGCGCCTGGCCAGTTGGCGGTGTACAACAACAGGTCGGTACTCTCGGCATCACGGCTCCAGACCGGGAAGCGCAGGTCGTAACAAATCAGTGGGCGAATACGCCACCCATTGAGCTCGAACATCACCTGACGCTCGCCCGGCGTGTAGTGTTCGTGTTCACCCGCCATACGAAACAAGTGACGCTTGTCGTAATGCAGCAACTCACCATCCGGTCGCGCCCACAGCAGGCGGTTGCGATAACTGCCATCGGCGGCGCGAATGATGACGCTGCCGGTCACCACCGCATTGATCCGCTTAGCCTGCGCCAACAGCCAGGTCGATGTAGGCCCCGCTTCAGGCTCAGCCAGGGCCTCGGACTCCATCGAGAACCCGGTAGTGAACATTTCAGGCAGGATCACCAGATCAGCGCCATGCGCCTGGCCCAGCAAGTGTTCGAAATGCTCCAGGTTGGCCTCGCGATCATGCCATGCCAGAGTCGTTTGAATCAGCGCAAGGTTCAGGTTTGGCAGTTCGCTTATATCGCGCATAGTTTCTCCGCCGCCTGACGCAACGTGTCCTCTTGCTTGGCGAAGCACAGGCGAATCAGACGCTGGCCTGCTGGAGGGCTCTGGTAGAACACAGAAATCGGAATGCTCGCCACACCGTGTTCACGGGTCATCCACAGCGCCATGTCGACGTCATTCAGGTCAGGCCGTATCTGCGAGTAATCGACCAACTGGAAATAAGTACCGCCAACAGGCTGGAAGCTGAAACGCGATTCAGCCAGATGGCCGCAGAAGAAATCCCGCTTGGCCTGGTAGAAACCTGGCAGCTCGTCGACATGCTCCGGGTGCTCGGCCATGAAATCGGCCAGCGCGTACTGCAATGGCGTCACGCCACAGAAACTCACGTACTGATGCACCTTGCGCAACTCGGATGTCAGCGCGGCTGGCGCGACCACGTAGCCGGTTTTCCAGCCGGTAACGTGATAAGTCTTGCCGAAGGAGCTGACCACGAACGCGCGCTGGTACAGTGCTTCGTGATCAAGCACGCTGACATGGCGCGCGCCATCGAACACAAGATGTTCGTAGACTTCATCGCTGAGCAGGTAGATATCACGATCGGCGATCAGCGCAGCCAGTCGATCAAGCTCGGCGCGACTGATCAGGGCACCGCTGGGGTTGTGCGGGCTGTTGATGATAATCATGCGTGTACGCGGGCTCAGTGCATCGCTGAGCTTTTGCCAGTCGATGGAGAAGTCATCCAGCCCCAGTTGCACATGGACGCAGCGCCCACCGGCCAGCT
The DNA here is from genome assembly GCF_020917325.1 of Pseudomonas savastanoi. Lineage (NCBI taxonomy): Bacteria > Pseudomonadati > Pseudomonadota > Gammaproteobacteria > Pseudomonadales > Pseudomonadaceae > Pseudomonas > Pseudomonas savastanoi. Next base: position 1,408,407 of record NZ_CP076652.1, on the reverse strand, counting down.
CGACAGCGGGCTCGTAGCTGTCATAGCAAGGGTCGAAAATAATCACTTCGTCGCCAGCGCGAATAACGCTATGGATCGCGCAGAAAATCGCCTGCGTGGCACCCGGTGTGATGGTGATCTCGCTGTCCGGATTGACCGTACGGCCATAGCTGCGGGCGATCTTTGCCGCGATCTGCTGACGAAGTGCCGGCAGCCCGGTCATCGGTGAGTATTGGTTATGACCTTGAGTGACATGCCGACAGACCGCATCGCGCAGCGCCTGCGGCCCATCAAAATCGGGAAAACCCTGGGACAGGTTGATAGCGCCGGTTTCGGCGGCCAGCTGTGACATGACGGTAAAGATAGTGGTGCCCACGTTGGGCAACTTGCTGTCGATCATGGAACCCTTTCCCTGCAATCTCCCGGCACCGGGTGGCACGGGTCAGGCAGGATAGCCCATTAAACAGGCACAAAAAAAGGCGCCGAAGCGCCTTTTTCCAGATGCCGACTCAGCGCTTGTCGCGGCGCTTCTTATCGGCTTTCTTGTGGTGCGACATCATCCGGCGCTTCTTGTTGACCTGACGGTCGGTCAGCGTGTTCTTGTTACCTTCGTACGGGTTCTCGCCACCCTTGAACTCGATGCGGATCGGCGTACCGACCAGCTTGAGCACGCGGCGATAGGTGTTTTCCAGGTACCGGACATAGGACTTCGGTACTTTTTCGACCTGGTTGCCGTGGATCACGATCAGCGGCGGGTTGGCGCCGCCCAAGTGAGCGTAACGCAACTTGATACGGCGGCTGCCGACCATAGGTGGCGCGTGCTCACTGACCGCATCTTCCAGAATCTGGGTCAGACGGCTGGTTGGCCAGCGCGTTACGGCAGACTTGAACGAGTTCTGTACCGACTGATACAGGTTGCCCACGCCCGTGCCGTGCATCGCAGAGATGAAATGGATGTCTGCGAAGTCGACGAAGAACAACCGGCGTTCCAGTTCGATCTTCACGAAATCACGTTCACCCGGCGTCATGCCATCCCACTTGTTCAGCGCGATAACCAGAGCACGACCCGCTTCAAGTGCGAAGCCCAGCAGGTTCAGGTCGTGGTCGACCACACCTTCGCGGGCGTCCATGACAAAGATCACCACGTTGGCGTCCTTGATGGCCTGCAGCGTTTTGACCACCGAGAACTTTTCAACTTCCTCGTGGATCTTGCCGCGCTTACGCACACCGGCAGTGTCGATCAGCGTGTACTTCTCTTCATTACGCTCGAAGGGAATGTAGATACTGTCGCGCGTGGTGCCTGGCTCGTCATAGACGATAACCCGGTCTTCACCCAGCATACGGTTGACCAGCGTCGACTTGCCGACATTGGGACGCCCGATGATGGCGATCTTGATGCCGTCTTTTTCGCTCGGACCAGGAATGCGCTTGGCTTCCTGACCTTCGGCAACTTCCTCGACCTCCTCGCCCTCTTCCAGCTCGTCTTCGTCCTTGGGGAACTCCCGCAGGGCGATTTCGAGCATCTGCGAGATGCCACGACCATGGGCACCAGCCACCGGAATGGCGTCGCCCAGACCCATCGGGCTGAACTCGGCACGTGCCAGGTTTTCGTCGATGTTGTCGATCTTGTTGGCAACCACGTAGGAACGCTTGTTACGTTTGCGCAGGTGCTCACCAATCATCTGATCAGCAGCGGTATAGCCTGCACGGGCGTCCACCAGAAACAGCACCACATCGGCTTCTTCAATGGCCAGCAGCGACTGCTCGGCCATCTTTTCGTCCATGCCATGCTCGTCACCGGAGATACCGCCGGTGTCGATCAGAATATAGGAGCGCCCTTGCCACTTCGCCTCTCCGTATTGGCGATCACGGGTAAGACCGGACAGATCACCGACAATAGCGTCGCGAGTCCTGGTCAGGCGGTTGAACATGGTGGACTTGCCGACGTTCGGTCGACCCACCAGGGCGATTACGGGAACCATGCGGCTCTCCACTTCGTTATTTCAGAAAATACAAAAGCCGCTGCAGGGCAGCGGCCGGAGTTCGGGGCGATGCCACAAAGGCACCGCAGCCTTGCCGAAGCAAGGGCACCCGAGGCCATTGGCCCCGGGCATGGACACTTATTGCTTGATGGTCAGGGCTTCCAGTTTGCCGCTGTTGCCATACACGTAAATCATGTCCCCAACCACCAGCGGACGAGCACGCAGGCCGTCGCTGTCGATACGTTCGCGACCGACAAAACGACCGTCCACCTGGCTCAACAGGTGCAGGTAGCCTTCCATGTCACCGACCGCTACATAGCTGGAATACACTTCCGGCGCGCCGAGCTGGCGGCGAGCCAGTGATTCGTTGCTCCACAGTGCAGAGGACGAACGCTCGTCGATACCTTCGACAGTGCCGGAGGCCAGGGTTGCGTAAACGCTGCCAAAGCCCTGGGCAACGCCCGAGTAGCTCGAAGCATCACGCTGCCAGAGCACACGACCGCTTTCCAGGTCCAGACCGGCGACGCGACCCTGATAGGTAGCGACGTACAGTGTACCGCCGGACAGCAACAGGCCGCCGTCGATATCCACGACACGATCCAGTTCCGAGCGACCTTGCGGGATGGCAACACGCTGCTCCCAGACAGGCACGCCATTGGTAATGTCCAGCGCGACGACCTTACCGGTCGACAGACCCGCCACGGCGAGACGATTGGTTGCAAGTGGAGCACCGGTACCACGCAGGGTCAGCACCGCTGGGGTGCTTTCGTAAATCCAGAGCTGGGAACCTGTGGAGGCATCGAAGCCGACAATACGGTCATCCTGAGTCTGAACCACTACCACAGAACCGTTGGTGGCAGGCGGAGCCAGCACTTCGCTGGTCACGCGAGCGCGCCACTTTTCCTCACCGGAGGTGGCGTCCATGGCAATGACTTCACCCTTGAGGGTACCGATCATCACCAGGCCATAGCCCACGCCGACTGCACCGGAAACCGGCAGATCGAGATCTTTCTTCCAGATCACATCACCGGTCAGACGATCCAGCGATACGACTTCGCCAGTGACGTCAGCCGCATAGATGCGGTCGCCATCGATGGCTGGCACGAGCATGTTGTACGTCTTGCCCTGACCGTCGCCGACGGAACGGCTCCATTGCTTGTGCAGAACCACTTCTTCTTTGAAGTCGGTCAGCTCGGCCGGAGGCAATTCCTTTTTGCTGTTGCTGCTGCAACCCGCGGCCAGAATGGCCAGAGCCAGCAATGCTGCATGTTTCCAACGAATCACGTCACGCATCCCCTTTCGCCAGATCGTCGAGCTTCATTTGCAGGCCACCCACTGCTGCGTCTTCGGACAGAGCGGATTTGGCCTTTTGGTATGCAGCATATGCCTCGTCGGTACGACCCAGCTGTACCAGCAGGTCACCCTTGAGTTCTTCACGACTGGCGAGGAAAGCCTTGTCGGCATCGCCGTCGAGCAGCTTCAGCGCGTCATCGGTCTTGTTCTGCGCAGCCAGCACGCGTGCCAGACGCTGACGGGCAATCTCGCCCAGCGTGTCATTGGCAGGCTTGTCGGCCACGGTTTTCAGCTCGGCTGCAGCATCGTCCAGCTTGCCGGCATCGACCGCCACCTTGGCGACGAACAGGCTACCGAACTGTGCATAGGTAGTGCCACCGAATTCGCTTTTCAGTTTGCCGGATATCTCGGCGACACGTGCGGTGTCTGCCTGGCCACTGGGCGTCAGCGCGGTTTCCAGCAATTGCTGATAAAGCATCGAGGCGCCTTGCGACTGGCTGGCCTGATACCTGTGCCAGAACTGCCAACCCAAGACCACGACCAACGCAAGCAGACCACCGGTCAACAGGGGTTTGCCGTTACGCTGCCACCAGTCCTTCATTACCGCCAGCTCTTCATCTTCGGTACCCGACACCCCAATACTCCTATTCGCTAAACGGCTGTTAAATCAGCTTCAACCCTGCACAACGCAGGAGGCCAGGTGCTCTGACAGAGCGTCCCAGGCAATATTTTGTTGTTCACCCTGACCGCGCAGGGGTTTGACGCCAATGACCTTTGCCGCCAGTTCTTCTTCACCGAGAATCAGCGCATACAGCGCACCGCTCTTGTCGGCTTTCTTGAACTGGCTTTTGAAGCTGCCGGCACCGGCGTTGACCTGCAAACGCAGGCTCGGCAACTGATCGCGCACCTGTTCGGTGAGAGCCAGCGCAGCCAGCTCAGCTGCTTCGCCAAAGGCGCACAGGTAAACATCGACCTGACGGGCAATTTCTTCCGGGACCTGCCCGAGGGTTTCAAGCAACAGAACCAGACGCTCGATACCCATCGCGAAACCAACCCCGGTCGTCGGCTTGCCGCCCATCTGCTCGACCAGACCGTCATAACGACCGCCTGCACAGACCGTACCCTGAGCACCCAATTGGTCGGTAACCCACTCGAAAACGGTCTTGCTGTAATAATCCAGCCCGCGAACCAGCTTCGGGTTGATGACATAAGGAATGCCGGCTGCGTCCAGACGGGCCTTCAGGCCTTCGAAGTGAACGCGAGATTCGTCATCCAGATAATCTGCCAGCTTTGGCGCATCGACCAGCACAGCCTGGGTTTCAGGGTGTTTGGTGTCCAGCACGCGCAGCGGATTGGTTTTCAGACGGCGCTGGCTGTCTTCGTCGAGTTGATCAAGACGTGCCGAGAGAAACTCGACCAGCGCATCACGATAACGCGCACGCGCTTCGCTGGTACCCAGGCTGTTCAGTTCAAGCTTGACCGCATTACGAATGCCCAGCAGGCCCCACAGGCGCCAGGTCATGACGATCAGCTCGGCATCGATGTCCGGACCGTCAAGATTGAAGACCTCGACACCAATCTGGTGAAACTGGCGATAACGGCCTTTCTGTGGACGCTCGTGACGAAACATCGGCCCGATGTACCACAGTTTCTGAACCTGACCGCCGCCGGTGATGCCGTGCTCCAGGACAGCACGCACACAGGCCGCAGTGCCTTCCGGACGCAGGGTCAGGGAGTCGCCGTTGCGATCGGCGAAGGTGTACATTTCCTTCTCGACGATATCGGTCACTTCACCAATGGAGCGCTTGAACAGCTCGGTGAATTCGACGATAGGCATACGAATCTGCCGGTAACCGTAGTTATCCAGCAGACGTGAAACAGTGCCTTCAAAGTGGCGCCACAGCGGCGTCTGCTCGGGCAGGATGTCGTTCATGCCACGAATGGCTTGTAGAGACTTACTCACAGAAAATCCTTAGCAATCCTGGTTAGCCGCGCACGATGACAGATGCGTCGGCTTCGGCCTTTTCAGCCGCTTTCTCGCGAATCAAGCGTTCAAGCTCGTCCACGAGATTGTCGTTGGTCAGTTTCTGCGCAGGCTTGCCGTCGATGTAAATCAGGTTCGGCGTACCGCCAGTCAGGCCGATATGCGCCTCCTTGGCCTCGCCCGGACCGTTGACTACACAACCGATCACTGCGACATCAAGTGGCACCAGCAAATCTTCAAGGCGACCTTCAAGCTCGTTCATGGTCTTGACCACATCGAAGTTCTGCCGCGAGCAGCTCGGGCAGGCGATGAAGTTGATACCACGGGAACGAAGGCGCAACGATTTGAGGATGTCGTACCCGACTTTCACTTCCTCGACCGGGTCAGCCGCCAGCGAGATGCGGATAGTATCGCCAATTCCTTCGGCAAGCAGCATCCCGAGACCGACAGCCGATTTCACCGTACCCGAACGCAAGCCACCGGCTTCGGTAATACCCAGGTGCAGCGGCTGAACAATCTCCTTGGCCAGCAGGCGATAGGCAGCGACGGCCATGAACACATCGGAAGCCTTGACGCTGACCTTGAAGTCCGGAAAGTTCAGGCGCTCCAGGTGCTCGACATGGCGCAACGCAGACTCCACCAACGCCTCTGGCGTCGGCTCGCCGTACTTCTTCTGCAGGTCTTTTTCCAGCGACCCGGCGTTGACGCCGATGCGGATCGGAATACCGCGATCACGCGCAGCATCGACCACGGCCCGCACACGATCTTCACGACCGATATTGCCCGGATTGATACGCAGGCAGTCGACGCCCAGTTCAGCCACACGCAATGCGATGCGATAGTCGAAGTGGATGTCTGCGACCAATGGCACTTTGACCAGTTGCTTGATGCGACCAAAGGCTTCGGCAGCGTCCATGTCCGGTACGGAAACACGCACGATGTCGACACCGGCCGCTTCCAGACGGTTGATCTGGGCGACGGTGGCAGCAACATCGTTGGTATCGCTGTTGGTCATGCTCTGCACGGCAATCGGCGCATCACCGCCGACCGGTACCGAACCGACCCATATTTTTCGGGATTCGCGACGCTTGATTGGAGATTCGCCGTGCATGACTTATTGCCCTAGCTTCAGGCGAGCAGTTTCGCCGCTGGTAAAAGGTGCCACGTCTACAGGCTGACCGTTGTAGCTGACCTGCGCGCCGCGCGCGTAGCCCAGACGCAGGGTCAACGGCGGCTTGCCGCTGACGTCCAGGCTGTCGCCCTTGCGCTTGAGGCCGCTGACCAGCACCTTGCCGTTTCCGTCAGTAACCTGGGTCCAGCAATCGGCGACGAACTGCACAGTAACCTGACCGGCCCCGGCCATGACTGGCGCTGGCTGCTCAGCTGGTGCAGTCGGCATCGACGGTACGGTCGGCGCAGCAACAGGCGCTTGTGGAGCATTTGCAGGCGGCGTAGTGGCGGCCGGTGTCTGTGTCTGCGCAGGCGCATGACTCGCAACACCTGCGGCCGGAGCAGCAGGCGCCGCGCTCGGCGATTCACTGGCAGGCGCGCCGGTGTTCAATGGCAGCGAAGTCTGTCCGGCAGCAGGCGTTTCAGCCACTGCTGGCTCTTCCGGCTCGTCCAGCGGGTGAATCTGAGTGGTGCCGTCGGCGCTTTCGACTTCGACGTGCTCCATGTTCAGCCCGGACTGATCCCTGCCGCGCAAGGACGCCTGATCCTGCCACCAGAAGAAACCGCCACCGACCAGAAGCACCAGCAACAACAGGCTGACGATACGCAGGATGTTGTGCGACAGCCTGACCGGTTCTTCGATACGGCCCAGTGCGTGGACGGAACTGCCCTTGCCATCGGTGCCGGTGAACTGGTCGAACTGTTCAACCAGCGCCGCCTGATCAAGGTCAAGCAGTTTGGCGTAGGCGCGTACATACCCCCGGGCAAACGTATGCCCAGGCAGTTTTTCAAAATGACCGTTCTCCAGATTGCTCAGGGAGGTCACGGTGAGGTTCAGTCTCAAAGCCACATCTGGCAGCGACCAGCTCCTGCTCTCGCGGATCTGGCGCAGGGTTTCTCCAGGGTTCACGCGGGTGGTTGCTACAACTTCGGGATGCGCCGCTTTCATCATTGCTCCGACAGGTATTGCTGATATTCCGGCGTACCGGGATAGAGTCTTTTCAACAGCAGACCAAAACTGGCCGCCTTGTTACGATCATCATAGATCTTCGCCAAGCGTGTACCGAGCAATAGACTACGTGCATTTTGCTCGCTGAGTTGGCTAAAACGGTCGTAATAATCACGCGCCGGCACATATTGCTTGTCTTCGTAGGACATCTGCGCCATTTCCAGCAGCGACCTTGGCAACTGACGGTCCAGGCGCAACGCCTTGGTAAAATGCTCACGGGCCTGATCGCGGTTACCCAGCTTCAGCGAAGTCATGCCCAGGCTCTCAAAGACCCGCGACCGCTCAGGATACAGGTTGTCGGCAGCGGCCTGTTCAAAACGCTCGTAGGCTTCCTTGTAACGCTTTTGTTCAAACAGAAAACTGCCGTAATTATTGACGATGCGTGTTTCGTTGTTACTGGAGGCCAGCGCCTTGCGAAAGTACTGCTCTGCAAGCTCCGGCTCCATCTCGGTCTGGAACACCAACGCCAGCGCGGCATTGGCCTGCGCGTCGGAACTGTCCAGTTCGAGCGCCTTTTTCAGTGGAACCTTGGCGCGCTCGGTCTGCCCCTGCTGAAAGTAACCCAGCCCGAGCTGCACGTACGCTCTGCGCGCTTCCTCACGCCCCTGCGCCGTTGTCAGCGGGTTGACGTTGCCGGTGGATACGCACGCCGTCAGCAGCATGAAAACACATAGCAGCAGCGAGGCACGCACAGACATGGAGTCTCTCTCGATCAGGTTGGCAGTCAGGTTCGAGTCGCCGCAACCGGGGCCGTCTCGGTCTCGGCGCTCAACTCACGCACAGCAATGTAGCGTTCACTACGGCGCGTACGGTCCATCACCTGCCCGACCAACTGGCCGCATGCAGCATCAATGTCTTCACCGCGCGTGGTGCGCACAGTGACGTTATAACCAGCCTGATGCAACAGGTCCTGAAAACGACGGATCGCATTATTGCTGGGACGCTCGTAACCGGAGTGCGGAAACGGGTTGAACGGGATCAGGTTGATCTTGCAAGGCGTGTCCTTGAGCAGCTCGATCATCTCGACGGCGTGTTCAACCTTGTCGTTGATGTCCTTGAGCATGGTGTACTCGATGGTGAGCACACGCTTTTCGCCCAGACTGGACATGTAACGGCGGCAGGAATCAAGGAGCATTTGCAGCGGGTATTTCTTGTTGATCGGCACCAACTGGTTACGCAGCGCATCGTTCGGTGCGTGCAGCGACAAGGCCAGGGAAACGTCGATATGCTTGGAAAGCTCATCGATCATCGGTACCACGCCGGAGGTGGACAACGTCACCCGGCGCTTTGAAATGCCATACCCCAGGTCATCCATCATCAGATGCATGGCGGCAATGACATTGTCGAAGTTCAGCAGCGGCTCACCCATGCCCATCATCACCACGTTGGTGATGGCACGGTCGACGGTCGCCGGTACGCTGCCAAAGGATTTGTTGGCAATCCACACCTGACCGATGACTTCGGCGGCGGTGAGGTTGCTGTTGAAGCCTTGCTTGCCGGTGGAGCAGAAACTGCAATCCAGGGCACAGCCCGCCTGGGACGAAACACACAAGGTGCCCCGCTTGCCCTGCGGGATATAGACGGTCTCGACGCAGCTGCCGGACTCTACGCGCACGACCCATTTACGGGTACCGTCGCTGGAGATGTCCTCGCTGACCACTTCAGGACCGCGAACCTCGGCACACGCCTTGAGCTTTTCGCGCAGGGCCTTGCTGACGTTCGTCATTGCGTCGAAATCATCGACGCCGAAGTGGTGAATCCACTTCATGACCTGACCGGCACGGAAGCGCTTCTCCCCGATAGAGTCGAAGAATTTCTCCATTTCCTGTTGAGTAAGCCCCAGCAGGTTGGTTTTACCAGTCGATGCAATCATGAATTCACCCTTCACTCGTCAGTCAAAAATGACTTAGCGAGCGGTTACTTCGGTAGCTGCGAAGAAGTACGAGATTTCGCGAGCTGCGGCGGCTTCGGAATCGGAGCCGTGAACAGCGTTGGCGTCGATGGAATCAGCGAAATCAGCACGGATGGTGCCGGCAGCAGCTTCTTTAGGGTTGGTAGCGCCCATCAGCTCGCGGTTCAGAGCGATAGCGTTTTCGCCTTCCAGAACCTGAACGACAACCGGACCGGAGATCATGAAAGCAACCAGGTCGCCGAAGAAACCGCGAGCGCTGTGCTCAGCGTAGAAACCTTCAGCTTCGGCCTTGGACAGTTGCTTCAGCTTGGAAGCGACAACGCGCAGACCGGCTTTTTCGAAACGAGTGGTGATCTCGCCGATTACGTTCTTGGCAACGGCGTCAGGCTTGATGATGGAGAAAGTACGTTGAACAGCCATGGTGAAACTCCAGAAGCAGTGATTGAAGCGAAAAATTAAACCCGCGAATTATACGCGGGTTCTGGTGTATTGCCTAACTGCGTACGTTACTGAACGTCAATCCAGCTCTTCGATCCATAACCCCTGGATCGCCTCGAGAACCTTTTCCCCGCTGCGCGCAGGATCGTCATCGAATTCAGGCAGGGCAATCACAAGATCGCGCAGCCTGGGGAAACTCACCGCAAGCGGATTGATATCCGTATGGCGTTCGGCCAGCAGGATGGCAATTTCCCGCACATCGACCCATTTGAGACTCATGAGCAATCCTTGAATCAGTGTGGCGCTTCAGCAGCGTGGTTGAGCGAATACTTGGGTATTTCTACGGTCAGGTCTTCAGTGCCGACAATTGCCTGACAGGATAGACGCGATTGCGCTTCCAGGCCCCAGGCTTTGTCGAGCATGTCTTCTTCCAGCTCGTCTGCTTCATTGAGCGAATTGAAGCCTTCGCGAATGACGCAGTGACAGGTGGTGCAGGCACACACACCACCACAGGCGCTTTCAATCTCGATGTGGTGCTCGTGGGCAATATCGAGAATAGACGTGCCCGGCTCCACTTCTACAACCAGCCCGTCCGGGCAATGCTCGGCGTGGGGCAGAAAAATCACCTGCGGCATCAGTTATTCCTCAATATCATTCAAGTTGCGCCCGGCCAGTGCGGCTCTTACCGTCGAATCAAGGCGTCGGGCAGCAAATGCGTCGGTCACCTGCGACAGACGCTTGGTCTGCTGCTCGATGGCATAACCATCGGTGCCTTGCATCAATTCACGTAATTCGTCCATCTGCAGGTTGATGACCAGACGCTCTTCTTCGTCGAGAAGACGCTCACCATCAGCCTCAAGGGCACCTTGAACCGCTTCGAGCAAGCGCTCGGCGTCGACCTGGTGCTCACGCAGCACACGAGCGACCTTGTCGTCGCCGGCATACTCGAAGGAGTCCTTGAGCATGCGAGTCACTTCGTCATCGGTCAGCCCGTAGGAAGGCTTGACCTGAATGCTCGACTCGATACCCGAGCCCATTTCACGCGCCGAAACGCTGAGCAGACCGTCAGCATCGACCTGGAAGGTGACACGAATCTTTGCCGCACCCGCGACCATCGGCGGGATGCCACGCAGTTCGAAGCGCGCCAGCGAACGACAGTCGCTGATCAATTCGCGCTCGCCCTGCAGGACATGAATCTTCATGGCCGTCTGGCCATCCTTGTACGTGGTGAATTCCTGACCACGCGCCACAGGGATGGTGGTGTTGCGCGGAATGACCTTCTCCATCAGACCGCCCATGGTTTCCAGCCCCAGCGAGAGCGGAATGACATCGAGGAGCAGCAGTTCGCCACCGTCACGCTTGTTGCCGGCCAGAGTATCGGCCTGGATCGCAGCCCCGATGGCCACCACCTGATCCGGGTCGATCTCGGTCAACGGCTGACGACCGAACAGCTCGGCCACCGCTTCGCGTACGCGTGGAACTCGGGTTGAACCGCCGACCATGACCACCGCTTCGACTTCTTCAAGCTCGATACCGGTGTCACGCACCGCACGACGACAGGCCTTGAGACTGCGCGCGACCATAGGCTCGATCAGTGCATTGAGCGCCTCGCGGGTCAGCGTGCCACGCCACTCACCGTAGGCGACCTCGACAGACTCGGCGTCAGTCAGCGCTTCCTTGGCCGAGCAGGCAGCCTGCAGCAGGCTGCGTTGCGCGGAAGGGTCGATATCGGCCGACAGACCGGCATCAGTGACAATCCAGTTGGCTATCGCATGATCGAAGTCATCGCCACCCAGAGCAGTATCGCCGCCAGTGGCCAGTACTTCAAACACACCGCCGGTCAGGCGCAGGATCGAGATATCGAAAGTCCCGCCACCCAGATCATAGATGGCAACCACACCTTCGGCTTTCTGATCCAGGCCATAGGCGACCGCCGCCGCCGTGGGCTCATTGAGCAGGCGCAGTACGTTGAGGCCCGCCAGTCTGGCAGCGTCCTTGGTCGCCTGACGCTGAGCGTCATCGAAGTAAGCAGGAACGGTGATCACCGCGCCTACCAGCTCGCCACCCAACGAGGCTTCTGCGCGCTGGCGCAGGACCTTGAGAATGTCGGCAGACACTTCAACCGGGCTTTTCGGCCCCTGCACGGTGTCGATGAACGGCATGTGCGACTCGCCGCCAACAAAGCGATAAGGCAGTTGCTCGCCCAATTGCTTGACGTCAGTCAGCCCGCGACCCATTAGGCGCTTGACCGACAGAACGGTGTTGAACGGGTCCTGGGAAGCAGCGACTTTCGCTGACTGCCCCACTTCGACACGATCAGCGTGATAGCGCACGGCGGACGGCAGAATGACCTGCCCTTCTGCATCGGCCAGCGGCTCGGACAGGCCGCTGCGCACTGCAGCAACCAGAGAATTGGTAGTACCCAGGTCGATACCCACAGCCAGGCGACGCTGGTGCGGTTGAGGACTCAGGCCGGGTTCGGCGATCTGCAGTAAAGCCATGCTGTTCAGAATAATCACTGGCGCGCGACCGAAGCCGCGCGGGGTTAATCGTCGAGGCGCTCTTCTAGCTGGCGCACTTCGTGAGAGAGCTTGTCGAGAAACTGCATGCGCCGCATCAGCTTTTCAGCGTGATCGCGTTGTGCAGCATCGTTCCAACAGGCAGCGAAGCTCTGGTTCAGCTCGTCCTGAGCGACCTTGAGCTGGCGCTTGAAGGTCGCAACGCCAGCGAGATCAGCTTCTTCCTGCAAGTCCTCGAGGTCTTCGCGCAATTGCATCTGCTGCAGAAGGAACTCGGGATCGTGCACGGTGACCTCAAGCGGCACCTCGTTGCCATTCATTGCCAGCAGGTAACGCGCCCTTTTCGGCGGGCTTTTCAGGGTCTGATAGGCCTCGTTGAGACTGGCCGAGCGCTCCAGCGCCACACGCTGCTCACGCTCGGGGGCATCCGCAAAGCGATCCGGATGCACGTTACGCGCAAGCTCACGGTAGCGCGTGGCCAGCTGGTCAAGATCAAGCTGAAACTCGGGCTTGAGGTCGAACAGGGCGAAGTGACAGGGAGTACCCACAATAAAAAGCCTCAGACGTTGAAGCTTTCGCCACAGCCGCACTCACCGCGCGAGTTAGGGTTGTTGAACTTGAAGCCTTCGTTCAACCCTTCGCGCACGAAGTCGAGCTCGGTGCCATCCAGATAGACCAGGCTTTTCGGGTCAATGATCACCTTGACGCCGTGCATTTCAAACACAGTGTCTTCGCCGGCCGCCTCATCGACGAACTCGAGCACATAGGCAAGACCTGAACAACCTGTGGTGCGAACACCCAGACGAACGCCATCACCCTTGCCGCGCCCCTCAAGGGAACGTCGTACGTGGTTAGCGGCAGCTTCTGTCATGCTGATAGCCATCGGAACTCCTTAGCCTGTTGCATTAGCCTGTTGCAGTTGACTCTGTTGCAAGCGTCTATTGAAAAGCCTGCTTGCTTACAGCAGACCTTTCTTCTGCTTGTAATCGCGAACGGCCGCCTTGATGGCGTCTTCAGCGAGTACCGAGCAGTGAATCTTCACTGGCGGCAGCGCCAGCTCTTCAGCCAGCTGAGTGTTCTTGATGGTCTCTGCTTCATCCAGAGTCTTGCCCTTCATCCACTCGGTCGCCAGCGAGCTGGAGGCAATGGCCGAACCGCAGCCGTAAGTCTTGAACTTGGCGTCTTCGATAACGCCCTGTTCGTTAACCTTGATCTGCAGACGCATTACGTCGCCGCACGCTGGAGCGCCGACCATGCCGGTGCCGACATCAGGATCTTCCGCGTTCATCTTGCCGACGTTACGTGGGTTCTCGTAGTGGTCGATGACCTTTTCGCTGTAAGCCATGATTCTATTCCTCTCACATCAGGGAGCCGCTCTGCAGGTCACGCGCAATTGCACATGACCTGTGTTGGAGGCGACTTTAAATTAGTGCGCCGCCCACTCGATCTTGGAGATGTCGACGCCGTCTTTGAACATGTCCCACAGCGGCGAAAGTGTGCGCAGCCGGGTGACAGCCTCGCAAACCTTCTGCGCGGCGTAATCGATTTCTTCTTCCGTGCTGAAACGGCCGAAGGTGAAACGAATCGAGCTATGCGCCAGCTCATCGTTACGACCCAGGGCACGCAGCACGTACGAAGGCTCAAGCGAGGCCGAGGTACAGGCCGAACCGGACGATACCGCCAGGTCCTTGAGCGCCATGATCAGCGACTCGCCTTCGACATAGTTGAAGCTCAGGTTCAGGTTGTGCGGTACGCGGGCAGTCAGGCTGCCGTTGACGTACAGCTCTTCCAGATTTTCGACCTGCTTGAAGAAACGATCACTGAGTGCCTTGATGCGCACGTTTTCAGCAGCCATTTCTTCCTTGGCAATGCGGAATGCTTCGCCCATACCGACGATCTGGTGGGTCGCCAGGGTACCGGAACGCATGCCACGCTCGTGACCGCCGCCGTGCATGGTCGCTTCAAGGCGAACACGCGGCTTGCGGCTGACGTAGAGCGCGCCGATGCCCTTAGGACCATAGGTCTTGTGCGCCGAGAACGACATGAGGTCAACCTTGAGGCTGGCCAGATCGATTTCAACCTTGCCGGTCGACTGCGCGCCGTCAACGTGGAACAGCACGCCACGCGAACGGGTCAGTTCACCGATCGCAGCGATGTCGTTGATAGTGCCGATCTCATTGTTCACATGCATGACCGAAACCAGGATGGTGTCGTCGCGCAGTGCCGCTTCAATCATGGCAGGCGTGATCAGACCGTCTTCACCTGGCTCGATGTAGGTGACTTCGAAACCTTCGCGTTCCAGCTGGCGAGTAGTGTCGAGGACAGCCTTGTGTTCGACCTTTGACGTGATCAGGTGTTTGCCTTTGCTGGCGTAGAAATGCGCAACACCCTTGATAGCCAGGTTGTTGGATTCGGTGGCACCCGAGGTCCAGACGATTTCGCGCGGGTCGGCGCTGACCAGATCAGCGACCTGACGACGGGCGTTCTCGACCGCTTCTTCGGCTTTCCAGCCAAAAACGTGGGAGCGCGAGGCCGGATTGCCGAAGTTTCCTTCGACGGTCAGGCATTCGATCATTTTCTGCGCGACACGCGGATCGACCGGGGTCGTCGCGGAGTAGTCGAGGTAAATTGGCAATTTCATTGAAGCTCTCCTATCAGGCAGGCGCACCGCTCATTCATCTGCGTTCATTCGACGGCGGACGTTTCGATCTTACCCAGTTGCGACATGTGGTTATGACCACGGCGCATATCCTGGCGCTGAGCGACTTCTTGTACCTCACGGCGAGTGACAAGATCCGCCAAGCTGATACCGCTTAGAAATTCGTGAATCTGCTGGCTCAGGTCGCACCACAAGTGGTGGGTCAGGCAGGTATCGCCAGCGTGGCAATCGCCCAGACCCTGACAGCGTGTGGCGTCGACCGATTCATTGACCGCGTCGACAACCTGAGCCACCTGGATGCCTTTCATGTCGCGCGACAGCTGGTAACCACCACCCGGGCCACGAACACTGGAAACCAGATTGCCGCGACGCAGCTTGGCGAACAGCTGCTCGAGGTAGGACAGGGAAATGCCCTGCCGCTCGGAGATGTCGGCCAGAGACACTGGCCCGTTCTGCGCGTGCAACGCCAGGTCAAGCATGGCTGTTACAGCGTATCGGCCTTTAGTAGTCAGTCGCATGGCGTATACCGCAGAGGTTCGGAATGAGAGCGAGTATGCTATTCCCGAGTAAAAGAGTCAACTATTAGACCAAGTAAAACAGTCGGGATTAGCGAAAAGTGCGGGCTGCATCATAGCAAAGGTGCGACGTAATGGCACGCGTCACACCGCCGTGCCACCTAGCCAACCTTGTCTTCGTGACGATCCTTGACGCAGTCGAATACTTCATCACGCAGCTCGGGAAGGTCTTTGGCGCAGTAATCGCTGCCCAGCCTGCCGAGTGCATCGCACATACCCTCAAGGCGACCGTCGACCGCCTGCAAATGGTCAAGCAACTGGCCAATGGCGCGAGCGATAGGGTCCGGCATGTCGGCGCTGACGCCATATGCGTCGAAACCGAGCTTTTCAGCCATGACCTTGCGCCGGGCTTCGGTTTCATCGTCGGACTTGACGATGATGCGCCCTGGAATGCCCACGGCCGTTGCCCCCGCAGGCACCGCCTTCGTCACCACTGCGTTGGAACCAATCTTGGCGCCGGCACCCACCGTGAACGGCCCGAGCACCTTGGCGCCCGCCCCCACCACGACGCCGTCTTCCAGCGTCGGGTGACGCTTGCCGGCATTCCAGCTGGTACCGCCCAGGGTCACGCCCTGGTAAAGCGTCACGTCATTGCCGATCTCGGCGGTTTCGCCGATCACGATGCCCATGCCGTGGTCGATGAAAAAACGGCGACCGATGCGAGCCCCCGGGTGGATCTCGATACCGGTCATCCAGCGACCGAAGTTGGAGACCAGCCGCGCGAGCCACTTCCAGCCGTTGCGCCACAGAATGTGCGCAAAGCGGTGCAACCATATGGCATGCATGCCCGGATAGCAGGTCAGCACCTCAAAGGCATTGCGCGCAGCAGGGTCGCGATGGAATACGCTTTGAATGTCTTCTCGCAGACGCTTGAACATTACTGATCCTTCCGCTTGTAGGGCTCACCGCGTGCGGCCTTCTGAGTTTCGGTGAGCACACCGCGCAGGATACTCAGCTCGGATCGCTCGACCTCGCTACGCCCGTACAGCCTGCGCAGTCGTGCCATCAGATGACGCGGCTTTTCCGGATCAAGGAAACCGATGGCCACAAGCGTGGCTTCGAGGTGCGTGTAAAAGCCTTCCATCTCATCCATCGTCGCCAGCTCGGCATTATGCGCCGAGACCGCTCTGGGCGTTTCGCCCTGCTCTGACTGTGCCGAAGCGGCCAGCCAGGCCATGCGCACTTCGTAGCTGAGCACCTGTACAGCCGCAGCAAGGTTCAGCGAGCTGAACCCGGGGTCCGACGGGATGTGCACATGGAAGTGGCAACGCTGCAGCTCTTCATTGGTCAGCCCTGCGTGCTCGCGGCCGAAGACCAGCGCCACTTCCGCGCCCTCTCCGGCCTGCTCGATGACTTTCTCACCGGACGCGCGCGGATCGAGTAGCGGCCACGGCAGACTGCGATCACGCGCGCTGGTGCCGAGCACCAGACGACAGCCGACCAACGCGTCTTCAAGGGTAGCGACAACCTGCGCACCTTCAAGAATATCGGTGGCACCTGACGCACGCGCATCGGCATCAGGCGAAGGAAAGATGCGCGGATCGACCAGCACCAGACGCGAAAGCCCCATGTTTTTCATGGCGCGAGCGGCCCCGCCGATATTTCCGGGATGGGTAGTGCCGACCAGGACAACACGAATGTTCTGCAACAAAGCGAACGCTCACTGACGCGAATTAGGGGGGCAAATCTTACAGAAACGGTTCGACTAACGCTATGAAGCTGTGCGGGCCGGAAGATCGGAACTGACCGCTTGTGACATGAAAAAATCCACCCGAACCCGACAACCGTGACAACGCAAGGCTGGAAATAATTCGAATCAGCCCATAGAATGCCCGGCTCTCTTTAACAACCTTAGGTGAATTGTCCATGCAGCCCATGCTGAATATCGCGCTGCGCGCCGCCCGCAGCGCCAGCGAATTGATTTTCCGCTCCATCGAGCGCTTGGATACCATCAAGGTTGACGAAAAAGAAGCCAAAGACTACGTCACAGAGATCGACCGCGCCGCCGAACAGAGCATCATTACCGCTCTGCGCAAGGCCTACCCGACTCACGGCATCCTTGGCGAAGAAAGCGGCCTGCACGAAGGCAGCGGCGAAGGCACCGACTACCTGTGGATCATCGACCCGCTGGACGGCACTACCAACTTCGTTCGCGGCATCCCGCACTTTGCTGTCAGCATCGCCTGCAAATATCGCGGTCGCCTTGAGCACGCTGTTGTTCTGGACCCGGTCCGCCAGGAAGAATTCACCGCCAGCCGTGGTCGCGGCGCTGCCCTGAACGGTCGCCGTCTGCGCGTCAGCCAGCGCAAGAGCCTGGAAGGCGCACTGCTCGGCACCGGCTTCCCGTTCCGTGACAACCAGATGGACAACATCGAGAACTACCTGGGCATGTTCCGCAGCCTGGTAGGCCAGACCGCCGGCATCCGCCGCGCAGGCGCTGCAAGCCTCGACCTGGCTTATGTCGCTGCCGGTCGCTTCGATGCGTTCTGGGAGTCGGGCCTGTCCGAATGGGACATGGCAGCGGGCGCTCTGTTGATTCAGGAAGCAGGCGGTCTGGTCAGCGATTTCACCGGTGGTCACGACTTCCTCGAGAAAGGCCACATCGTTGCGGGCAACACCAAATGCTTCAAGGCCGTGCTGACCGCAATCGCACCGCACCTGCCGCCTTCGCTCAAACGCTAAGCTGCAGACATAAAAAAACCGGCGAAAGCCGGTTTTTTTATGTCTTCTGAAGCTCAGCGGCTGGCGTTACTGCGCCTGACCCAATATCAGCTGACCGTTCTTGTCGACCGGAATCTGGCTACCCGGATCACGCTCCATACGAACCTGACCCACTTTCTCGTTCAACTTGTATTTGACGTTGTAGCCCACAACCTTGTCGCTCACATCGTTGACCGTCGTGCAGCGGTTCTGCGTAGTGGTGTAGGTATCACGCTCCTGCATGCCTTCCTGAACCTTGTTGCCCGCATAACCACCACCTACCGCACCCGCAACTGTAGCGATCTTCTTGCCGTTACCGCCACCGATCTGGTTACCCAGCAAGCCACCGGCAACCGCGCCAATAACGCTACCGACGATCTGATGCTGGTCCTTGACCGGCGCCTGACGGGTAACGGTTACGTCCTTGCAAACTTCACGGGGGGTTTTGATCTGCTGGTTGATCGGCTCTACTGCCAATACATCCGCATACTCAGGACCACCCTTGACCAAGCTATAGGTGGCAACGGCGCCGCCAGCAGTCACGACAGCAGCACCTAACACAGCACCAACAAGCATAGACTTGTTCACTTGAACCTCCTGACCAATCGAAACGCAGCATGACTGCGCAATGCCTAGCCTTGGAGCATAAAAAAAGGCGCGAGTTCAGCACTCGCGCCTTTTTTATGATGGCCGGATCTACGGGAGATCGTCGGCCTTCTCGACGACCACTGGAGGAATCAGATCCTCGGTGGTCAGGTTCAGCCAGATCAGCACCACGTTGGCGATGTAGATGGACGAGTAGGTACCCGCCAGTACGCCGATGAACAACGCGATGGAGAAGCCTTCCAGGCTGTCACCGCCAAACACCCACAATGCCACGATCGCCAACAGGGTCGAAACCGAGGTGGCAATGGTGCGCAGCAGTGTCTGCGTGGTGGAGATGTTGATGTTCTCGATCAGAGAAGCCTTGCGCAGCAGGCGGAAGTTTTCACGTACCCGGTCGAAGACCACGATGGTGTCGTTCAGCGAGTAACCGATGATCGCCAGCACCGCCGCCAGCACCGTCAGGTCGAAGGTGATCTGGAAGAACGACAGGATACCCATCGTCACCACCACGTCGTGGATCAGCGAGACGATCGCCCCGACTGCGAATTTCCACTGGAAGCGGAATGCCAGGTAAATCAGAACACCGCCCAGCGCCATCAGCATGCCGAGGCCGCCCTGATCGCGCAGCTCTTCACCCACTTGCGGGCCGACGAACTCGACACGCTTGACCACTGCCGGGTTATCGGCACCGGCCTTGCGCAGCGCCTCGGCAACCTGAGCGCCCAGTTGCGGATCCTCACCCGGCATGCGCACCAGCAAGTCAGTGGTGGCACCGAAGCTCTGTACAACGGCTTCGTGATAGCCCGCTGAAACCAGCTCCTGGCGAACCTTGCCCAGATCGGCTGGACGCTCGTAGGTCAGCTCGATGAGCGTACCGCCGGTGAAGTCCAGACCAAAGTTGAGCCCTTTATGGAACCAGCTGAACAGCGCCAGTGCGGTAAGGAGCATCGTGATGGCGAACGCAACATTGCGAACGCCCATGAAGTTGATGGTACGTAACATGGCAGCCCCTTAAATCCACAACTTCTTGAAGTCACGACCGCCGTAGATCAGGTTGACCATAGCGCGGGTCACCATGATGGCCGTGAACATCGAGGTAAAGATCCCGAGCGACATGGTCACCGCAAACCCTTTGACCGGGCCGGTGCCCATCGCAAAGAGAATGCCGCCGACCAGCAGCGTCGTCAGGTTGGCGTCGAGGATCGCCGTGTAGGCACGATCGAAACCTTCGTTGATAGCACGCTGGACCGTCATGCCGTTGGCGATCTCTTCACGAATACGCGAGAAGATCAGCACGTTGGCATCCACCGCCATACCCATGGTCAACACGATACCGGCGATACCTGGCAGGGTCAGTGTTGCACCCAGCAAGGACATCAGCGCCAGCAGCATGACCATGTTAAAGGCCAGTGCGACGGTCGCGATCAGACCGAAGAAGCGGTAGATCGCCATGATGAACAGCGAGACGAACAGCATGCCCCACAGGGAAGCATCGATACCCTTGGTGATGTTGTCGGCACCCAGGCTCGGGCCAATGGTGCGTTCTTCAGCGAAGTACATCGGTGCCGCCAGACCACCAGCACGCAACAGCAGCGCCAGTTCGGAAGATTCACCCTGACCGTTCAGACCGGTAATCCGGAACTGACTGCCCAGCGGCGACTGAATGGTCGCCAGACTGATGATTTTCTTTTCTTCCTTGAAGGTCTGCACCGGCACGTCTTTTTCGACGCCGTTGACCATCTGTTTGGTGTAGGTGGTGGTCGGACGCTGCTCGATGAAGATCACCGCCATGCTGCGACCCACATTGCTGCGGGTTGCGCGGCTCATCAGCTCGCCACCGTGGCCATCAAGATTGATGTTCACCTGTGGACGGCCATGCTCGTCGAAGCTGGCCTTGGCGTCAGTCACCTGATCGCCAGTGATGATCAGACCACGCTCCACCGCCGCTGCCGGACGACCGCCTTCGCGGAATTCGAACATTTCGGTGGTGCCTTTCGAATCATCCGGGCCTGCGCCCAGACGGAATTCGAGGTTGGCGGTCTTGCCCAGAATACGCTTGGCTTCGGCAGTGTCCTGCACACCCGGCAGCTCGACCACGATGCGGTTGGCACCCTGGCGCTGAACGAGCGGCTCGGCAACGCCCAGCTCGTTGACACGATTACGCACGGTAGTCAGGTTCTGCTTGATCGAGTATTCGCGAATCTCGGCCAGCTTGGCCGGCGTCAACGCCATGCGCAGTACGGGAATGCCGTTCAGCTCGGCAGGCGTGATTTCGAAATCGGTGAAGGTCTTGCGCACCAGTGCACGAGCCTGCTCGCGCTCTGCGTCATCGGTAAAGCCCAGCTGAATCACATTGCCCAGTTGCGGCAGGCTGCGATAACGCACCTTTTCCTTGCGCAACAGGGATTTGACTTCGCCTTCATAAACCTTCAGACGAGCATCGATCGCCTTGTCCATGTCGACTTCCAGCAGGAAGTGCACACCACCGGACAGGTCGAGACCGAGCTTCATCGGGCTTGCACCCAGGTGACGCAACCAGGTCGGCGTGGTACGCGCCAGGTTCAGCGCAACGACATAGTCGTCACCCAACGCCTTGCGCACGACATCCTTGGCTGGCAACTGGTCTTCCTGCTTGCTCAGACGCAACAAACCGCCCTTGCCATTCTCGGCCAGAGAAGAAGCCTTGACCGAGATGCCGGCATCGGCAAGCGCCTTGGCTGCACGATCCACGTCTGCCTGATTGACTTGCAGTGCAGTGCTTGCACCGCTGATCTGGATGGCAGAATCATCAGGGTAGAGATTGGGTGCGGAATAAATAAAACCGACCACCAGCACCGCCAGGATCAGTATGTATTTCCACAGAGGGTATTTGTTCAGCATCACGCCGCCCGCTTAAAACGCGGGGCGCCTTGCGCGCCCCGTCGATGGGTAAAAAGTTACTGCTCAGATCGCTTTCAGGGTGCCTTTTGGCAGAGTGGCCGCGATGGCGCCCTTCTGGATTTTCAGCTCAACGGTGTCAGACACTTCGATCACTACGAAGTCGTCGGTCACTTTGTTGATCTTGCCCGCGATGCCGCCGCTGGTCACAACTTCATCGCCTTTCTGCAGGTTGCCCAGCAGGTTTTTCTGCTCTTTGGCGCGCTTGGCCTGTGGACGCCAGATCATCAGATAGAAGATGACCAGGAAGCCGACCAGAAAAATCCACTCGAAACCACTGCCCGCAGGACCGGCAGCCGGTGCAGCAGCATCCGCAAAAGCGGGAGAGATGAAAAAGCTCATTTGTCGCTCCAGTTACATAATTAGTATAAAAAGCAGGAAAAACTCGTTCTGTTTCAACCCAGAGGCGGCGTTGGAAGGCCGCGTTTGGCATAGAAGGCATCGACGAAGGCGGCCAATGTACCCTGTTGAATAGCCTCGCGCAAACCAGCCATAAGCAGCTGGTAGTGGCGCAAATTGTGGATCGTATTCAGCATGCTCCCCAGCATTTCTCCGCACTTGTCCAGGTGATGCAGATAAGCGCGCGAGAAGTTCTTGCAGGTGTAGCAATCGCAGGTCGGATCCAGCGGCGAATTGTCGTGGCGATGGAACGCGTTACGGATTTTCAATACACCGGTATCGGTGAACAGATGGCCGTTGCGGGCGTTGCGGGTCGGCATCACGCAGTCGAACATGTCGACGCCACGGCGCACACCTTCGACCAGATCTTCCGGCTTGCCTACACCCATCAGGTAACGAGGTTTGTCTGCTGGCATAAGGCCCGGCAGATAGTCCAGCACCTTGATCATCTCGTGCTTGGGCTCGCCTACCGACAGGCCGCCAATCGCCAGACCGTCAAAGCCGATCTCATCCAGACCTTCCAGCGAACGCTTGCGCAGGTTCTCGTGCATGCCACCCTGAACAATGCCGAACAGCGCAGCAGTGTTTTCGCCATGCGCAACCTTGGAGCGCTTGGCCCAACGCAACGACAGCTCCATGGAGACACGCGCCACATCTTCGTCAGCCGGGTAAGGCGTACATTCGTCGAAGATCATCACGACGTCCGAGCCCAGATCACGCTGGACCTGCATCGACTCTTCCGGCCCCATGAACACCTTGGCACCATCGACCGGCGAAGCGAACGTCACGCCCTCTTCCTTGATCTTGCGCATGGCGCCCAGGCTGAACACCTGAAAGCCGCCGGAGTCGGTCAGAATCGGCCCCTTCCACTGCATGAAATCGTGCAGGTCACCGTGACCCTTGATGACTTCGGTGCCGGGACGCAGCCACAGGTGAAACGTGTTGCCCAGAATCATCTGCGCACCAGTGGCCTCGATATCACGCGGCAGCATGCCCTTGACCGTGCCATAGGTGCCCACCGGCATGAACGCCGGGGTCTCGACCACACCACGCGGGAAAGTCAGGCGACCGCGACGGGCCTTGCCGTCGGTGGCCAGCAATTCGAAAGACATACGACAGGTGCGACTCATGCGTGATCCTCTGGTGCCGATTCCTGTGGGGCCGTCGGCGCGGGATTGCGGGTGATGAACATCGCATCACCGTAACTGAAGAAGCGGTAGCCGTGCTCGATGGCCGCAGCATAAGCCGCCATCGTCTCGGGATAACCGGCGAACGCCGAAACCAGCATCAACAGCGTGGATTCAGGCAAATGGAAATTGGTCACCAAGGCATCGACCACATGAAATGGCCGCCCCGGATAGATGAAGATGTCGGTGTCGCCGCTGAACGGTTTCAGTTCGCCATCACGCGCGGCACTCTCCAGCGAGCGGACGCTGGTGGTCCCGACGGCAATCACCCGCCCGCCTCGCGCACGGCATGCGGCCACGGCGTCGACCACGTCCTGGCCAACTTCCAGCCACTCGCTGTGCATGTGGTGATCTTCGATCTGCTCGACGCGCACCGGCTGGAACGTACCCGCGCCGACGTGCAGCGTGACGAACGCAGTCTCGACGCCCTTGGCGGCGATCGCCTCCAGCAGCGGCTGATCGAAATGCAGGCCGGCAGTCGGTGCAGCCACAGCACCCGCACGCTGCGCGTATACGGTCTGATAGCGCTCGCGGTCCGCGCCTTCATCCGGGCGGTCTATATAAGGAGGCAACGGCATATGGCCGACACGCTCCAGCAACGGCAGCACCTCTTCGACAAAGCGCAGTTCAAACAGCGCATCGTGCCGCGCCACCATCTCGGCCTCGCCACCGCCATCGATCAGAATCGACGAGCCAGGCTTGGGCGACTTGCTGGAACGCACATGCGCCAGCACACGATGGCTGTCCAGCACGCGCTCGACCAGAATCTCCAGCTTGCCGCCGGACGTCTTCTGCCCGAACAGCCGCGCGGGAATCACACGGGTATTGTTGAACACCATCAAGTCGCCCGGGCGCAAATGCTCAAGCAAATCAGTGAATTGACGATGTGCCAGCGCGCCAGTCGGCCCATCGAGGGTCAACAGACGACTACTGCGACGCTCGGCCAGTGGATGGCGAGCAATCAGGGAATCGGGGAGTTCGAAGGTAAAGTCAGCGACGCGCATGATCGGGTTCGTTTAGCAGGGCCGGGAAGTTTATCCGGTTTGGCGGCATTAGTAAAAAACCTGCGTAAATCCCTGTTGACCAACGGAAAACTCATCCTTATACTTCGCCGCCATTGAGCCCTGATGGCGGAATTGGTAGACGCGGCGGATTCAAAATCCGTTTTCGAAAGAAGTGGGAGTTCGATTCTCCCTCGGGGCACCACCATTGAAAAAAGACCTTGAAATTCAAGGTCTTTTTTTTCGTCTGCTGAAAAGTGGTCTGATTCAATCCTAGCTCTGGCACCACCCTTCTTGGATAGGATGCTAAACGTTCAGAACGGCGTTCCTGCACGGAACATTCGTCGTTCGATGAATAGTGGCAGAAGACCTCAAAACGCCGCCGCCCCCCTCACTTGAACCTCTCGAACCGCCAGCACTGACGAGGCGTTTGCCTGACGTTTCGATACGCGCGTGGAACCCTATCGGGCAAATTTGCCACCCACCCGGCAACTCCACAGTGGCGAACCGATTATGAGTAGCCTTTTCTACAAAACCTTGCTTGATGACTTTTCACGATCCATGGAGATGCACGCCTTGGTGTTTGACGATAAGGGTGCGTGCAACTTGATCATTGACAAGGCATTTGCTCTGACGCTGTTGCGCGATGACACGCATCAACGTTTGTTGCTGATCGGCCTGCTTGAACCGCACGAGGATCTGCCCTTGCAGCGCCTGTTGGCTGGCGCTCTCAACCCACTTGTGAATGCCGGCCCCGGCATTGGCTGGGATGATCAAAGCGGCCTGTATCACGCCTACCAGAGCATCCCGCGGGAAAAAGTCAGCGTGGAGATGCTGAAGCTCGAAATTGCAGGATTGGTCGAATGGATGAGGTGTTGGCGAGAAGCTCGCACGTGACCGCGTTTTTCAATCTTCCGACGTGTTTCAACTACTCATGCTTAGAGTAAGGAGCTACTAGTGAATCCTATCCATGCACGCTTCTCCAGCGTAGAAGCGCTCAGACAATCAAACGTTGATATTCAGGCAATCAAATCCGAGGGTCAGCTAGAAGTCAACGGCAAGCGTTACCAGATTCGTGCGGCCGCTGACGGCTCGATCGCGGTACTCAGACCCGATCAGCAGTCTAAAGCAGACAAGTTCTTCAAAGGCGCAGCGAATCTTATTGGCGGACAAAGTCAGCGTGCTCAAATAGCTCAAGTTCTCAATGAGAAAGCGGCAGCGGTTCCACGTCTGGACAGAATGTTGGGCAGACGCTTCGATCTGGAGAAGGGCGGAAGTAGCGCTGTGACCGGCGCAATCAAGGCTGCCGACAGCCGCGCGTCATCAAAACAGACATTTGCCGGCTTCCAACAGTGGGCTGAAAAAGCTGAAGCACTCGGACGCGATACAGAAATCGGTATTTACATGATCTACAAGAGGGACACGCCCGACACAACACCTATGAATGCGGTAGAGCAAGAAGATTACCTACAAACGCTACAGGCTCTCGATAGCAAGAAAAACCTTATCATACGCCCGCAGGTCCATGACGATCGGCAGGTAGAAGAGCTTGATCTGCGCCGATACATCGCTGAAGAAGGAAATGCCAGAACCGGCTTTTTTAGAATGGTCCCTAAAGACCGGCGCCCAACAGAGGCAAACTCGGGCCGACTTACCATCGGTGTAGAACCTAGATATGGAGCACAACTGGCCCGCGCAATGGCAACCATGATCGACAAAGACAAAGCCGTGACACAAGGTAAAGTCGTCGGCCCGGCAAAATATGGTCAGCAAACTGACTCTGCCATTCTTTACATAAATGGCGATCTTGCAAAAGCAGTCAAACTGGGCGAAAAGCTGAAAAAACTGAGCGGTATCCCTGCTGAAGGATTCGTCGAACATACACCTTTAAGCATGCAGTCGACCGGTCGCGGTCTTTCTTATGCCGAGTCGGTTGAAGGGCAGTCCAGCAGCCACGGACAGGCGAGGACACACGTTATCATGGATGCCTTTAACGGCCAGGGCCCAATGGAAGACAGGCTAAAGACGGCGTTGGCAGCAAGAGGCTATGACCCGGAAAATCCGGCGCTCAGGGCCCGGAACTGAAATCGGGGCTTAAATAGCCCACGCACTCACTACCTTGGTTGTCAGCATGCAAAAGCCCGCTTACTGCGGGCTTTTGCATTATTTACGGGTCGTTGCCTGATGGGTGCGAACGCGACACTGTATAAACCTGTCAACTGGCCGCATATCGGCAACGTGCTCCTCTACCTCGGTATCAAAACGCCGATATTTTCTTGGCAAGCTAGAAAACCCGAGGATTGAAGACAGGCGAAATAACATCAGTACCTGATACGCAGCATAATAAGAAGAGGCTTGAAAAAGTGTTCAAACCTCTTCTCTGTTATCAATGCGCCTTGGCAATCCCGAACTGGTCCAGCACCGGGTCAACGTTATGATCGAACGCCTTCTGCGCCTTGTGCTTCTTGACCGCATCAATGATCGCGGAGATACCAAAACCCAATGCCATGGCGCCGTCGATGGCCCAGCCGATAACCGGGATTGCAGCACCCAGTGCCGCGCCCGCAGCAAGCCCGGTGGCTTCGCCGGCGACCAGGCCGACGGCGCGGCCGATCATCTGCCCGCCCAGACGCCCGAGACCGGCGGAGGCCTCGCGGCCCATCATCTTCGCCCCGGCGTCGACCCCTCCCTTGATCGCCTCGGCGCCCAGCTTCGTGCTGTCGTAAATGGCCTGCGTCGCGCCAAGCTTGTCGCCGTTGGCGAGCATGGTGGATACCGATGCAAAGCCCATGACTGAATTCAGCACCTTGCCACCCGCCCCGGCATCAGCAAGCTGAGCCAACAGCGAAGGGCCGCCCTCTTCATCGCTTTTGCCTTCCAGCAACTTGCGACCTTTTTTGGAGTTCTGCAGCTCATTCAATGTGCTGGTCGTGTAGTTTTCATGCTCGCCTTCAACGAAATCAGCGGGCAGCACACTTTCATAGGCCGCTTTCTGGTTGTCTGCGGTTTGCAGGGCTTCGCTGGCATCGGCCTTTTTCTGGCCGAGCAATTGTTTCAGTGCGCCGCCTTCGCTGAAGTTGCGAACGTACGAATCGGCAATAGACGATTGCAGATCAGGTCGATTGCTGACCACTTGCTCGGCCGTCGGCACTTCGGCATCGGGAAACAGATCTTTCTGCAGTTGCAATTGCGCCGACAGACCGCTGATAGCGCCGCTGTAATCGGGATCTGGCTTGTGCTTGTCGACCGCTTTGTCCGCTGTCGACATATCGGTCTGCAGCGCCTTGCCGCTGTTGACGTTTTCAGCTTGCTCGGCCACCGCTTTTTGCAGCGCGCTATCGCTGCGCACCAGTTTGCGTTCCTGCTCGGGAATGCTTTTGTTGAGGTAAGCCTGAACGTCGGGATCGGCCTGTAGCTGAGCGATTCTTTCGTTGAGGCCAGCCTCGGTTTTTTCAGTGTTGCGCAAGCCGCGACCGGCGATCACGCTCTGCTGGGTTTGCTGCAACTTGACCATCACGGCGGCTTTCTGCGCGCCGGTGTAAGACTTGGGTTTATCGAAAACACCGGCGTCCAGCTTGCTGATGTCGATACCCGCTACAGAATTCAGGGTCGCCGCATCGCTGAGCATGCTGGCGAACTGGCCACCATTGGTGGGCGCACTTTTCCTGATCCATTCGCTCATGTTTTTCGCGTCAAACAACTGGTCGGGACTGTGCGCAGCTTTCTTGCGCCCGGTCATCCCCGCCTCGTCCACCTGGCTGAGGAAGCCCGGCTGCGACCACGTGCTGCAGGATTGCTTGAGCGTACCCGACAACCCGGGGTTATTTTCAGCCAGCCCTTTCAAGTCGTCGGCACTGATATTGCCGTCCACGTCGGTCTTGTCAGTCGCACCGACCGCATGATGCGGGTCAGCGGCCACCGTCAGCGGCATATTGGCCCGCATCACTGCGGCATTGCGCACCATTTCCAGGGATTGAGGATCCGCATCGGGGTTGTCCTCCATGTATTTACCCAGGTCCTTGTCGGCAGCGTCCGCGGCCTTTTCCATATTTTTGGCGAACGCCTTGAGGTCTTTGTTGGTGATTTTGCCATCCGCGTTGCCGCCATCCTTACCGACGTCCACAGCCGTCTTCAACGCAGGGTTGGCGTTGATGAACGCCATCGCCTTGTCAGCATTGGGGCCGTGCTCTCTGGCCATCCAGGCGGCCGCAATCGGCCGGTTGAGTTCTTTTGCCGCCTGCTCGCGTTCTTCGGGCGGCAGATGGGCGACCATCGGATCCCAGCGCTTGAGGGCCTCGGGCGAAGAGTATTCGGAGTTATCGAGAAACGCGGCATCGGTAGCGCTTGGGGCGTTTGCCGGGTCGGAGGCAGCCGCCGCAGGTGACGCGCTCGCGGTTGACGAGACCGATGTCATCGGCGATACCTGATCACTGTCCTGATCGATGCTGGAGGTACTTTCGCTACTGCTGCTGCGAGTCAGCAGACTCATCAGCGATGAGCCGCTTTGCTCGGTATCGGAAAAGGAAGATGTATTGTCGTTGGCCTGGCCGAACTGCACAAAGGCCTGACCACCACCTGCGCTGCTCTGCGTGAGCGAGGCCTTGGCTAATGGCGTCTCAGCAGCCAGTTCGCCAGAGGTGGGTTGATTCACGATGCTGCCGAGGGCAGGACTGGGAGAACTGGATATACGCATGGTTGCCATCCAAGTGGTGAGGGATGGCAACTGTGTGGTTTTGCGCGCGAGTTGGTTCCAGACAGATATCCACTCAGGCGAACGGGTCAATCTGCTGCTTCAATTGCACCCGCGCCCGGGACAGTCGCGAGCGCACAGTGCCAATCGGTACGCCGAGCGTGTTCGCCGTATCCTGATAATTGCCATCCATCTCCAGCGACACTTCCAGGACCTTTTGCATGTTCGACGGCAAGCAATCGATGGCTGCGATGACGCGTGCCAATTGCCTGTGTCCGTCTACCTGATGAGTGATATCGCCATTCCATTCCAGCTCTGAATGAACGTCGTCTTCCCAGCTTTCCTGATAGGGCTGACGATACATTTTGCGGAAGTGATTGCGGATCAGGTTCAACGCAATGCCACACAGCCAGGTCTGCGGCTTGCTGGCATGCTGAAACTTGTGCTCGTTGCGCAGGGCCTCCAGAAATACGCATTGCAGGATGTCATCGACATCATCCGGGTTCATTACGCGCTTCTGAATGAACGCTCTGAGCATCTGTATCTGATCAGCCGTCAGTTGACGGATACCGGCAGACGAAGAGTCATTACGTGGCTGGGTTGCATCAAGGATCACAAGGTTGGGAAACATGGGCTTACCTTAATTTAATGGTGTGCAAGCCCTATAGCGATAACCGTGCCAGCCAAAATACTTATTTAAGCTACTGATTTATATAGCTATTTTAAAATGTGTAATTCCTTGTAATACATTTTTTTGCGCAACGCCGTTTTTATCCCTACAGCTTTTGGCACAAACGCGTCAGCCCCTTTTACAAGGGAACCGAATCCTGGCCAGGCCCCACTCAACGGTCATGACCAGGCTCAGAACCGTCCTATGAAAATCGTCGCCCCGCCTATATTGCCAACCCACACGGTCACGCCGATTCGCGCCGTCACGCCCGCTGCGCGAGCGATTCCCGGCACCCTATCGTCGGAAAAAGGCACGTCATCGCAACAGGTCTCGCGCTTCGCCGCAGCACTGGTGCAAAACAGCCGGATACTGCGCCAGCGCGAACTGATCGCAAGCAGAAATGCACTGCAGTCGCGGGCCGTCAAACTGGGTGAGCTCTATCAGTTGTTGATGAGCGCCAACGACACCGGGCTGGATAATGCCGCGAGGCTGCTGCGCAAAAAACTGCTGCAAGAGAACGACACAGAACTGGAACAGGTTCTGGAATTTGCCGATGGCGATGCGGCCAAGGCCCACGTGGTGCTGCAAGCAGCGCGCAAACAGGCTGAGGACGATGGCGCTGAAGGCGAGTACGTGGCGCTCACCCAAACGCTGAAACAGCTGCGGCGCAAGTTCGGACCACACGCACGGGCGGGCATTAATACTGCCAGGGCGTTCGGGCGACAGAACGTCGACAACAAACGCCGAGCCGCATTGCGCAACCTGTATGGCGTAGCGGTTTCCGGACAGCCGAACGTGACCGGTCTGATCGAAGCCTTGATCAGCGAGCAGGAGGAGACCGGAGACTTCGACCTCAACCTGCGCGACATGCGCAGAGCCATTGCCGACGATCTGTCGGCGATTACCCCTTCGGCATCTCATGAACAGCTGCGCACATTGATGCACGGGCTGACCACGGCACGGCACGTGACGACGTTGTTGCGCGGTTGTGAACACCTGCTTGGGCGCATGCGCAACAAGAACCCTGACCTGAAGGTGGATCCGCCAGCCTTTCTCAAACACTTGCTGACCCTGACGGCCAATGGAATGAACGTGAACCAGACCCTGCAACTGACTCAACACATCGGCGGTGCCAGGCTCAAGAACCAGCTGGCGTTTCTCAATGGCTTGCGGCCGATGCTGATGCAATTGCCCATCCTGC
Source organism: Pseudomonas savastanoi (assembly GCF_020917325.1). Lineage (NCBI taxonomy): Bacteria > Pseudomonadati > Pseudomonadota > Gammaproteobacteria > Pseudomonadales > Pseudomonadaceae > Pseudomonas > Pseudomonas savastanoi. The sequence goes on along the minus strand of NZ_CP076652.1, from coordinate 1,377,496 downwards.
TCTGGAAGGACATGAAAAGCCGCCAGGCTGCGCTGAATAACCTGCTCACCCTGATGGCAGAACTGACTCAACAGGAACAGAAGCAGCTTTTTGAGGGACTTGCCGGATGAATCAAGTCATCAACTTTCTGAACATGATTGCCCTGTCGGCCATGCGCCGGTCAGAGCTGGTTGGCGCATTCTTCGTCATCGCCATTGTCTTCATGATGATCACCCCCCTGCCCACCGGGCTGGTTGATGTGTTGATTGCGGTGAACATCTGTATCTCGTGCCTGCTGATCATGCTGGCGATGCATTTGCCCAGGCCGCTGGCATTCTCGACCTTTCCGGCCGTGCTGTTGCTGACCACCATGTTTCGTCTGGCGCTGTCGATTTCCACCACACGATTGATCCTGCTCAATCAGGACGCCGGGCACATTGTCGAAGCCTTCGGCCAGTTCGTGGTGGGTGGCAACCTGGCGGTAGGCCTGGTGATCTTTCTGATCCTGACAGTGGTCAACTTTCTAGTTATCACCAAAGGTTCGGAACGGGTTGCCGAGGTCGGCGCACGGTTTACGCTGGACGCGATGCCCGGCAAGCAGATGTCCATCGACAGTGACCTGCGCGCCAACCTGATAACCGTTCAGGAGGCGCGCAAGCGTCGCGCCGAGCTGAACAAGGAAAGTCAGTTGTTCGGAGCCATGGATGGCGCGATGAAGTTCGTCAACGGTGATGCCATTGCCAGCCTGATCATCGTTGCCATCAACATGATCGGCGGTATTTCCATCGGCGTGTTGCAGCACAACATGAGCGCAGGCGATGCGTTGCAGCTGTATACCGTGTTGACCATTGGTGACGGCCTGATTGCACAGATCCCGGCGCTGCTGATCTCCGTAACCTGCGGCATGATCATCACCCGTGTACCCAATACCGAGGCCGGCGCAGAGGCCAACATTGGCCGTGAAATCGCCGAACAGATCACCAGCCAGCCCAAGGCGTGGATCATCGCCGCAGTGGCTATGCTCGGCTTCGCGGCCCTGCCGGGCATGCCCACGGGAGTGTTCATCACCATCGCGATCATCTGCGGTGCCGGGGGCATGCTGCAGTTGCAACGGGCAAAACCCAAGCCCGACGAACAACGCGCCACTGCCGTCGCCCCGGAAATGAACGGCAAGGAAGACCTGCGTACCTTCTCACCCAGCCGGCAGTTCGTCCTGCAGTTTCACCCAGGCCAGGACAGCGCACAGATAGAGGCACTGATCAGCGAAATACGTCGGCGACGCAATAGACTGGTGGTGCAATACGGTCTGACCCTGCCTTCGTTCATCATTGAACATGCCGATCATCTTCCTCCGGACGAGTTTCGCTTCACCGTCTACGACGTACCCATGCTCAAGGCGACATTTACCCAGTCCCATGTCGCCGTGGACGCTCGCCAACTGGGCGGTGAAAACCTCCCGGCGGCGATTCCGGGCAATACCGACCGCCAGGAAGATCAATGGGTGTGGTTGCCTGCCGAGCAATGCGGTGAGCTGAACCCGGTCAGCGCCATGACTCTGATTGTCGAACGCATGGAACGCGCATTGCAGTCCTGCGCGCCGCAGTTCATCGGCTTGCAGGAGACCAAAGCCATCCTCAGCTGGCTGGAATCCGAGCAGCCGGAGCTCGCGCAAGAGATACAGCGGGTGCTCACGCTGACGCGCTTCTCGGCGGTTCTGCAACGTCTCGCGTCGGAGCGCGTACCGCTCAGGGCAATCCGGCTGATCGCCGAAACCCTGATCGAGCATTGCCAGCATGAACGCGATACCAACGTGCTGACCGACTACGTGCGCATCGCGCTCAAATCGCAGATCTACCACCAGTATTGCGGTGCCGAAGGCCTGCAAGTGTGGCTGCTCACGCCGGAAAGCGAGGGCTTGTTGCGCGACGGTCTGCGCCAGACACAGACCGAAACGTTCTTCGCACTGAGTAACGAGATCAGTCAGATGCTCGTGCAACAAATGAATATCGCATTCCCGGTGCGCGCGCCCGAACAGGCGGTACTGCTGGTCGCGCAGGACCTGCGCAGCCCGCTGCGGACCTTGTTGAGGGAGGAGTTCTATCACGTTCCCGTACTGTCTTTCGCAGAAATCAGCAACGCGGCCAAGGTCAAGGTAATGGGTCGCTTCGACCTAGAAGACGATCTTGAGCCAATGGACAACGAGCACGCAGCTTGAGCCTTTCAGGCTTGAGCAAAGGGAGACTTTCAGATGTTTGAATTACGCGTACTGAACGGTCAGCACCAAGGCGCAGCCTTGCCACTGGTGGGCGAGCAATGGTCGATTGGCTCTGCCGCGCAACACGATCTGGCACTGGACGACGCGGGTGTGGAAAGCCTGCACTGCCGCCTGCAACGCCTGGACGACAGCTGGACACTGAACGCTGAAGAAGGCGCGGTGTGCGACGAAGAAGGTAACGCCCGGCCCAGCATTGACCTGACACTCAACACTGCGTTCATGTTGGGTTCAGTGTGGTTGTGCGTTTCGCCCGCAGACGATGAGTGGCCTTCAGTGCCAGCAGTCATCCCGAAACAGCCACAGGCTGACCCCGAGCCAGCACGCAATGATGTGCCGCTGAAAAAGGTCAAGTCGCGCTCGCAATTGCTCAACCGTACCACAGGGATCATCGCCGGCTTGCTGGTGGGTGTCATCGGCAGCGCCTGGAGCCTGACCCGCCCGCCCGCCATTGCAATGGACCAAGGCCCCGGCCACATGGCCTCGGTCACAGCAGAGGCACCGGCAGAGACACCTCCAACACCGGCAAAGACCATCAAACCCGCGGCCGACAAACGCATACGCCTGACCAGCGCGGAGGCAGTCCGCCATCAGTTGGGCACCATGCTCAGCGACCGGCTGCTGACCGATGTCAGCGTGGAAGAAACAGCCGAGGGGCTGGTGCTCAACGGCGATCTCAAAGAGGAATCCCTGCTGGTCTATCAACGCATGCTGCAGCGTTTCAAGGACCGCTATGAGTCGCCGGTGACGGTGTTCGACAACGTCGCCAGCACACGTAGCGCCCTGCCCTTCGTGGTGGTTCAGATCATGACCGGCCCGCATGCGCATCTGGTGACTGCAGACGGCCGCCGTATCTATGTGGGTGACGAAGTGGATGGCCTGCGCCTGACGCGAATCGACAATCAGCGCCTGCAATTCGACGGCAATCGCCACATTGAGGTGAACTGGTGAATGCTGCACTGAGCCAATGGAAAGACACCCACGCAGCGCGCTTGCGTGACTACAGCGCCGTGCGCGTCAGTGGCCGGGTCAGTGCAGTGCGCGGGATTCTGCTGGAATGCAAGATCCCTGCTGCCAAGGTGGGCGATCTTTGCGAGGTGAGCAAAGCCGACGGCAGTTTCCTGTTGGCTGAAATAGTCGGTTTCACTCAGGAATGTACGCTGCTCAGCGCCCTGGGCGCACCCGACGGAATTCAGGTCGGGGCTCCGATCCGCCCGCTGGGCATCGCCCACCGGATTGGCGTTGACGACAGTTTGCTGGGCTGTGTTCTGGATGGCTTCGGACGTCCGCTGCTCGGTGATTGCCTCGGTGCTTTTGCCGGACCGGATGATCGTCGCGAAACACTGCCGGTGATCGCCGACGCCTTGCCACCCACCCAGCGCCCGCGCATCACCAACGCCCTGCCCACCGGGGTACGCGCCATCGACAGCGCCATCCTCCTGGGCGAAGGTCAACGTGTGGGGCTGTTCGCCGGTGCTGGCTGCGGCAAGACCACACTGATGGCCGAACTGGCCCGCAACATGGGCTGCGATGTCATCGTCTTCGGGCTGATCGGCGAACGGGGCCGCGAGCTGCGCGAGTTTCTCGACCATGAACTGGACGAAACCCTACGCGCCCGCTCGGTGCTGGTCTGTGCCACCTCCGATCGCTCAAGCATGGAGCGCGCACGCGCAGCGTTCACCGCGACCGCTATCGCCGAGGCATTCCGCGCACGAGGCCAGAAAGTGCTGTTGCTGCTCGACTCCCTGACCCGGTTTGCCCGTGCGCAGCGGGAGATCGGGATTGCCTCGGGCGAACCGTTGGGGCGTGGCGGCCTGCCACCCTCGGTGTACACCTTGCTGCCACGCCTGGTCGAGCGCGCCGGCATGAGCGAGAACGGCTCGATCACCGCCCTCTACACCGTGCTGATCGAGCAGGACTCGATGAACGATCCGGTGGCGGATGAAGTGCGCTCATTGCTCGACGGGCACATCGTGCTGTCCCGCAAGCTGGCCGAGCGCGGGCATTACCCTGCCATTGACGTGTCCGCCAGCATCAGCCGGATCCTCAGCAATGTCACCGGCCGCGAACACCAGCGAGCGAACAATCGTCTGCGCCAGCTACTGGCCGCCTACAAGCAGGTGGAAATGCTCCTGCGTCTGGGCGAATACCAGGCCGGGGCAGACCCGGTGACCGATTGCGCCGTGCAACTGAATGACGCCATCAACGAATTTCTGCGCCAGGACCTGCGTGAGCCGGTGCCCTTGCAGGAAACCCTGGACGGGTTGTTGCGGCTCACCTCCCGACTGCCGGAGTGACCATGGACGACACACTGGAAGACGACCCACAGCGAGCAGCACTTGAGCAGGTGATCGGCTTGCTGACCCCGCTGCGCCAGCATCGTCAGGCGAGCGCTGAACGGGCCCATCGCCACGCGCAGGTGGAACTGAAATCGATGCTCGACCACTTATCAAAAACACGGGCATCGCTGGATCAGGAACGTGACAACCACAAGCGGCGTCGCGAGGGCCTGTCTCAGGAACACCTGGAAAAGACCATCAGCCTGAACGATATCGACCGATGGCATGAGAAAGAAAAACACATGCTCGACCGCCTGGCCTGTATTCGGCAGGACGTGCAGCAACAGCAATTGCGGGTAGCCGAACAGCAGGCGTTGCTTGAGCAGAAGCGCCTGCAAGCCAAAGCGTCTCAGCGCGCGGTCGAGAAACTCGCCTGCATGGAGGAGACGCTCAACGAAGAAGGTTAAGTGACGATGACCGCACCGATCAAACACCCGGCCAAAGCGCCAACGGCACCAGCCGTAGTGCATGCCACAGCGCCTTCTGCGCCCGCGCAGTGCGCACCGGACAAGGCTGATGACAAGCTACCGGTTTTTGGCGGCACAGCACGTACCGACATGCCAAAGATCCGCTTCGCACAAAACCGTTCGGCGACAGAGACACCGGAGAGCGCCGACGGCCTGTTCTTTTCCCAACTGCTGATACCTCAGGTCGGTGAAGAGCCTGATCAGCAAGGTTTCGGCGGCAGCAGCATCGCCCTGCCCGTGCACGCCGAAAATGTACCGCCCCAATTGATCGACGAGCTGGCGCAGCGTTTGCCCGAACAGCCCGTCGGCCCGCTGGCGTTTACCCTGCTGATGCCCAGCCTGGGGACAGTACGCGTCAATGCCGAAAGAACCGAACACCGTTGGAGCATTCAGCTGGGCTTCGCCCGTCGTGACGTTCTGAAGCGTTTGCAGGGTCATACCGGCGCATGCCGTGATTCACTGTCGCGGGCACTCGGCCATGACGTTGAGCTGGACCTGCATGAAGATCTTGCAGCATGAGCGCGCTGCGTCTGCGCAAGGTCGATGCCCTGCTGGCCCAGGCCACGCGTGAGCTGGGTGCCGGTCAGAGCCTGGGCTTCAGCGCCGCAGGTCAGGACGCCGAACTGACCCTGTTGCCACTGTTTGCCGACACAGGCGAACCGGCAGGCGCTGTCTGGCTGAGCACAGCCGTCGGCCCCCTTTTGCTCAGCGACGCCGAAGCGCTGCTCAGCCTGCTGGGCGATATCCCCTTTACGCTCGGGGGCGAGCAACAAGCCTGGTACTGGCAGCTGTTCAATCAACGCCTGAGTCCGACCATTGCCCGACTGCTGGCACCGATCGAACCCCTGCACAACAAACCGCACGCACTCACCCTGGGCTGCCGGGTTCAGATACGGCGCGGTGGTGAGCAGCTTCACGCGCACTTGCATGCCACGCCCGACACACTGCTCAGGCTGCTGCAATCGGCGCCCTGGCAAGCCCGCACGCGCCCTGTGGATGAGTCCTGGTCAGTGGCCAGCCCCCTGATCATCGGTGAAACGTCGCTGACCCTGGAACAAATCGCCTCGCTGCGCCCCGGTGACGTGGTGCTGCCCGCCCACTGCCAGTTCGACAGCGCCGGGCAAGGGTTCCTGAGCCTGGCAGGACGGCAATGGGCGGCGCAGACCGACCAGCACGCGCAGCGTCTTTTTTTGCGGCTCAGTCATGAGGAGCACCGCCACCATGAGTACTGAAGATCTGTATCAGGAAGATGTCGAGATGCTCGACGACTATGAAGACCCGTCGACTGAACAGCACTGGTCCGAAGAAGACGGCGAGCCATCCGGGTATGTGACGACCGAACCGGACGATCACGCAGCGCAGGAAGAACAGGACGAGCCCCAAGCGCTTGATTCGCTGGCACTGGACCTGACCCTGCGTTGCGGCGAGCTCAGGCTGACCCTCGCCGAACTGCGCCGGCTGGATGCCGGGACCATCCTTGAAGTCACCGGCATTTCGCCGGGGCACGCGACACTGTGCCATGGCGAACAGGTGGTGGCCGAGGGCGAGCTGGTGGATGTCGAGGGTCGCCTGGGTCTGCAGATTACCCGCCTGGTGACCCGCTCATGATCATGGAGGGCGTAAACCCGATCATGCTGGCGCTGTTTCTCGGCTCGCTGTCACTGATCCCCTTTCTGTTGATTGTCTGCACCGCCTTTCTGAAAATCGCCATGACCCTGCTGATCACCCGCAACGCAATTGGCGTTCAGCAGGTGCCGCCGAACATGGCCCTGTACGGCATTGCCCTGGCCGCCACGATGTTCGTCATGGCCCCGGTGGCGCATGAGATCCAGCAACGGGTCCATGAACACCCGCTGGAACTGGGCAGCGCCGACAAGCTGCAAGCCAGTCTGAAAACAGTGATCGAGCCACTGCAACGCTTCATGACGCGCAATACCGACCCGGATGTGGTCGCCCATCTGCTGGAAAACACCCAGCGTATGTGGCCCAAGGAAATGGCCGACCAGGCCAACAAGAACGACCTTTTGCTGGCGATTCCGGCCTTTGTGTTATCGGAGTTGCAGGCCGGTTTCGAGATCGGCTTTCTGATCTACATCCCGTTCATCGTCATCGACCTGATTGTTTCCAACCTGTTGCTCGCACTGGGCATGCAGATGGTCTCGCCGATGACCCTGTCGTTGCCGCTCAAGCTGCTGCTGTTCGTGCTGGTCTCAGGCTGGTCACGCCTGCTCGACAGTCTCTTCTATTCCTATATGTGAGGCGGCCATGGAAGCGTTGGCGTTGTTCAAGCAAGGCATGTTTCTGGTCGTCATCCTGACCGCTCCGCCGCTGGGTGTCGCCGTGCTGGTCGGGGTGCTCACCTCGCTGCTGCAGGCACTCATGCAGATTCAGGATCAGACGCTGCCGTTCGGCATCAAGCTCGGGGCGGTCGGGCTGACCCTGGCCATGACCGGCCGCTGGATCGGCGTCGAGCTGATTCAGTTCATCAATATGGCCTTCGACCTGATTGCACGGTCCGGGGTCAATCACTAAATGCCCTTCGACGCCCACGAAGCGTTCCAATTCATGCTGGGCATGGGTCTGGCGATGGCGCGCCTGCTGCCGTGCATGCTGCTGGTGCCAGCCTTCTGTTTCAAATACCTGAAAGGCCCGTTGCGCTATGCGGTGGTGGCCGTGCTGGCGATGGTCCCGGCTCCCGCAATCAGCCGCGCGCTGGGTTCTCTTGACGATAACTGGTTTGCCATCGGCGGCCTGATGATCAAAGAGGCGGTACTGGGGACGCTATTGGGGCTGTTGCTGTATGCGCCGTTCTGGATGTTTGCCTCGGTCGGTGCCCTGCTCGACAGTCAGCGCGGGGCGCTCAGCGGTGGCCAGTTGAACCCGGCACTCGGTCCGGACGCCACACCGCTGGGCGAATTGTTTCAGGAAACCCTGATCATGCTGGTGATTCTCACTGGCGGCCTTTCACTCATCACTCAGGTCATCTGGGATAGCTACAGCGTCTGGCCACCGACTGCCTGGCTGCCGGGCATGACCGCAGGTGGCCTGGATATCTTTCTGGAACAGCTCGACCAGACCATGCAACACATGCTGTTGTATGCCGCGCCGTTCATTGCCCTGCTGCTATTGATCGAAGCCGCGTTTGCGATCATCGGTCTGTATGCACAGCAACTGAACGTATCGATTCTGGCCATGCCAGCCAAAAGCATGGCTGGCCTGGCATTTCTGTTGATCTACCTGCCAACGCTGCTGGAGCTGGGCACCGGTCAACTGTTGAAGCTGGTTGATCTGAAGTCGCTGCTGGCGCTTCTGGTGCAAGTGCCGTGAGTGAAAAAACCGAAAAGGCTACCCCCAAACAGATACGTGACGCTCGCGAAAAAGGTCAGGTGGGGCAGAGTCAGGACCTTGGCAAACTGCTGGTACTGATGGTCGTCAGTGAAATCACCCTGGGCCTGGCCGATGACAGCGTCGACCGATTGCAATCCTTGCTGGCGCTGTCTTTCAAAGGTATTGACCGGAGCTTTGCTGCATCCGTCGAGCTGATCGCCAGCGAAGGCCTTTCCGTGTTGCTCAGCTTCACGTTATGCAGCGTCGGCATGGCCATGCTGATGCGCCTGGTCAGCAGCTGGATGCAGATCGGCTTTCTGTTCGCGCCCAAGGTCTTGAAGCTGGACATCAACAAGATCAACCCCTTCTCGCATGCCAAGCAGATGTTTTCCGGGCAGAACATCCTCAACCTGCTGCTCAGTATCCTCAAGGCTGTTGCCATTGGCGCGACCTTGTACATGCAGGTCAAGCCCGCGCTGGGCGCTCTTATCCTGCTGGCCAACAGCGACCTGACGACGTATTGGCACGCATTGGTCGAACTCTTTCGCCATATTTTGCGCGTTATTCTGGGATTGCTGCTGGTCGTCGCCATGGTCGACTTTGCCATGCAGAAATACTTTCACGCCAAGAAGCTGCGCATGAGCCACGAGGACATCAAGAAAGAATATAAACAGTCCGAAGGCGACCCTCATGTCAAAGGTCATCGTCGACAACTGTCCCATGAAATCCTCAACCAGGAGCCCAGCGCCGCCCCCAATCCGGTGGAGGAAGCGGACATGCTGTTGGTCAACCCTACGCACTACGCGGTGGCGCTGTATTACCGGCCAGGCGAGACGCCTCTACCGCTGATTCATTGCAAGGGTGAGGACGAGGAAGCGCTGGCGCTGATTGCGCGGGCCAAAAAGGCCGGTATCCCGGTGGTGCAGAGCATCTGGCTGACAAGGACGCTGTACCGCGCCAAGGTCGGCAAATACATCCCTCGCCCCACGCTGCAAGCTGTCGGGCACATCTACAAAGTGGTTCGCCAGCTGGATGAAATCACCGATGAAGTGATTCAGGTTGAGGTGGAGCTTTAGGCTGGGAGCTGCAAGCCAGGCGTAACAGGTGCTTATGCACCAGCCCTCCCCCACGCCCTGTTTCAATCTCTAGCCTCTAGAAGACCGCGTCCCGAAACAATCCTCAACATTACCTTACCTGTAGCTCGTGCCTGCAGCTCCAGCTGCCCCAAAAAAAGACCGCCTCCTCTGCAGGGGCGGTCTTCTTTCATGCTGGCCGAATTGCCTAAGCCAGGTGTTCCAGACCTGCCAGCATCAGCTCATGTCGCCGGATGTCATCCAGGTTGGTGACGGCATCCGGCGCGTCGCTTACGGCATGCCACACTACAAAATCACGCTGTACATCCAGAAACAGAAAGTAGTTACGGAACCGCTCGGCCTCTGAGAACCTCATTTGCAGCGCCTCTCTCAGTTGCTCGGGACGCAGCGCACGCCCCTCGATGTGCAGCGCGATGCCCCAGTCATGATGCTCACGCCGACTGACGAAGGACACCCCGTTTGCCACCGGCCAGACCGCAGGGCTCTGGGCAGCGACGTTGTAGTAGAACGCCGCTTTTTCCTTTACCTCAATCATTTCTAATCCTTTAACTTCACGACAGTGTAATCCCGCTCGTGGTCCTGGTCGTCCAGACCGTCGCGCATGTCCGGCGGCCACCAGATGACCAGTTCGCGGTTTGTGGAGTCCGGACGTTTGCAGGCAACTCCCGTACAGCCATGGGTGGCACACCCCGACAGGGTAGCGAACAGCACCAGCACAACTGCAATGCTACTGATCTTCATGGTTTCGCTCCCTTGAGCAGTGATGGCCGACTCTCTTTCGCCATTTTCGATATCTGTGGCTGGCGCACAGCGATATATACCTCGCTCTCTTCACCCGGTTGCAGCCAGGCGTGAGGCCAGGCGGCAACGCCGATGACCCAGCGACCGCCGCAGCGGCTCTCGTCGATACGCACCGGTTTGTCGGTATTGTTGTGCGCCACGACAACCGCAACACCCCAATCCTTTCTGGCGTACCACTGCGAACGTTGACCGTCGAGCGTCAGCCCCGCGCCCGGATCACAAAGGCTATCGGTTTCAAATGGCAGTGTTTCGCCGGTGCGCATACCCACGGGGGCAGTTCCATCGACCATCTGGGTGAAGACCTTCTGGACATCGCCACGGGTCGGCAACTCTCCACCGTCGCGTCGCTCCTTGATCCTTTTCATCTGATCATCGACGTCATGCGGGTTACCGTTTTGCACATAGCGAGCCGGGTTGACCTGATCACCAATCAGCCGCGGCGTCAGAATGAACAGGCGTTCGCGCTGGCTCAGTTCACGGCTGCGGGACTGGAACAACAGCTTGCCGATGTAGGGAATGTCGCCCAGCAAGGGAATCTTGTGGACCTTGTCGTTGGCTTCCAGCCCGTGGAAACCACCGATCACCAGCGAACCATGTTCGGCGATGACGGCCTGGGTGCTGACGTTGCCTTTGCGCACGCTGGGTTGCGTATCGTTGATATCGGAGATATCGATCTGGCCGTCTTCAATGTCGACGATCAGTTGCACCTGAGGCTTGCCATCGTGGTCCAGTGAACGCGGGATCACTTGCAGACTGGTCCCGGCGGTGATGGGCTCGATATTGGCGACGCGTTCTGAGGTCGCCGTGATGTATTCAGTACGACTGAAGTCAATGACAGCCGGCTGATTTTCCAGGGTAAGAATGGACGGGTTGCCGATCACGGACGCTGAACCGTTGCCTTCCAGCGCGTGCAACTCTGCAGAAAACTTGCCCGCGTTCTGAATGAACATCGTCGAACTGGTGCCCGCGTCGAACAGGTTGACGCCACCGCCGACGCTGCCTGCGTTAAAATTCCAGCGACTGGAGAGCTCCGCCAGCTCGTTGCGATCAATGTCGAGGATCACCGCATCGATTTCGATCAGGTTGCGCGAGACGTCCAGTTCCTTGATGAGTTTCTCGTACATCGGCTTGCGCGACGGCAAGTCATAAATCAGTACCGCGTTGTTGCGCACATCGGCTGTTACACGAATGTTCGCGCGGCCACCGGAACGGCTTTTCCCGGATTTCTTGCTGCCGCTGCCATAGCTCAACACCCGATCAAGGCCCTGTTGCAAGGCGCCGGTATCGATGCCGCTGGAATCCAGAGGCAGGCTTTGAGTGTCCGAGCCGCCACCCGCGAGTCCGGCATTTGCGCCACCGTGCCCCAACAGGTTGATGCCATTGATGGCTTCGCCGCGAGAACGCGTGTCGAGCAAATCCTGAAGAATGCTGGCGACACCCGCTACTGTCAGTTGTTGATCACGATAACGAATGGTCCGGTCCGACGCGTTGGCGTATTTGAGCGGAAACACAACAATGTCTTGCTTGTCGCCCTTTTCCGGCGTCTCGACTTTTTTGCTGTAGTCACGCACCAGTTCCACGTATTTTGCCGGGCCGCGAACCAGCACCACACCCTCGTTAGGCAGAACGCCCCAGCCAAAGCGTTTATCCAGCAGGCCTACATCGGTCAACGCCGTCTGCAAGTCATCTACCGCATCGGATGAGACTTCTACGCGCGCCGAGGTGTGTTCGCTGGACGGGCTGACGTAGAGCGTGTCGTTATAGACAAACCACTGGAAGTGGTATTCCTGACCAAGCCGATCGAGAAACTCTTCCGGGCTCTGGGCACGAATCCGGCCATCGAGCGTTCCTGGAATGGGCGGCATGTCCAGCGCCATGCCGAACTCTTTGGCAAAATCAGCCAGCGCCGTGGTCAGTTCAGTCTGCCGGGCGTCGTAGGCGTAAGCCGTGTGTTTCCAGGCTTCGGGGGTGACCGCCCATGTAACAGGGGTCAACCCGATCAACAATAAAGGCAACCACATCAAGGCCTTGCGCATTTCAAACTCCCGGTTGCCGGTGATTGAGGGTCGTGCGCCCGGATATCGCGGGCGTCATGTCGCCAATGGTGGTATGCATCAGGCTGAGCAAGGCCGCACGCTGATTGGCCAGGCTTTCAAGGCGATCGAGTAGATCGGCGAGGTTGCAGGGGTTGGGTATCCAGGTGACCAGGACCATGCAGCGGGTCTGCGGATCAATGGCGAAGGCGCCATCACAGGCACACGCAAGACTGGCACCCCCGTGGCTGAGCAACGCCTCGATGCGTTGGGAGTCATTGGCATCGTAGGGATCGAGCAGCTCGATGCTGCAACGTATTCCATGACCAACCACTTCCAGGCGGGCGTTGGCGTCGTCGACCCAGCAGTCCAGCGCAGTCGCCGGACGCTGATCACACCACTGGCCGACGACCTCAGCGAACTCACTGAAATCCATCGATGACATTTTTGGTCATTTTGTAGCCGGCTTGCTGGCACTGGTCAGCGATGTTGGAGCTGACAGCGGCCTGCTGACTTGCCTCACCGAAGGCATCAATGTCGTCGGCAGTAAAATGCCCGTTGCCACCCTCAAGCACGTCATCCACGTCGGACAAGGCGCGATTCAGCGTGCTGTCGAGGTTATTTTGCAGAGATTTGAAACTTATCATGTCCTTTTACTCCAGCAGGAAGGTTCAAACCTTGAGTGGAGCAAACGGCTGGAGCGGTTCCATTTGCGGCGCAAGAGCCTGTTTCAGGCAGACGAGTCACGGCCTGCCAGCCCGTTGCGCAGCGTCGCCCAATCGATGTCGAACGCGCCATTGGCATCGCTCAGGCGCAGGCTTTCGCTAGTCAGCGATGCGTCGCGCTTGAGCTGCCAATACTGGGTAAACCGGCTGTCAGCCAGCCACTCGGCGACCGGCTCGGCCATGTCGGGATGAACGCTGAGGGTCGCCACCGCTTCGTTGAGCTGACTGGCCGCGAGATTTTTCACCAGTGCCCTGGCGCGCTCGGCCAGCATGGTGTCGTCAAGCAGGTGCCGAAGTGACTCGCTGAGCAATTCCTCTACGGCGGTCATTGCTTGCTGCTGTAACACTTCACGCTGCACCTGCAGATCAGCGAGAAACGCATTGGCGTTTTCCCAGAAGCTGGCCAGCGCCTGCTGATGCAACAGGTCGGCCTTCTCTTGTTCGAGAACCAGCATTTGCTCTGCCTGGCGTTGCGCGTCGGCCAGAACATCGCGAGCCAGCAGGCTGTTGGCAATGTCTTCACGACGCAGTACAGGTTCAGGCAGAAGCGCAGTGGCAGTCAGCGTAATACTGCGTTTGGCGAGCATGGGGAATTCCTGATACAGAGCGAACCGGATCGAATTCAAACCGCCGTGACACGCCATAAAATGGCCTGCCACAACGTCTGAAGTTTATTCTCGGGTGCCTCGCACGGGGTGTCGGGAAGCTCATCTGGCGCCCATGCCAGACGCAATCGCGACCAATACTCAGGCCCCAGCCAGGCCCCCAACAGCAAGCGAGGGTCTTCGTTGGCAAGTTCCAGCCAGACGCCGGGGCGCAGCGCTTTGGTCAGCGCCCAGCACCACTGCCCGTCAGCGCCATCGCTTTCATTTCGGCAAAAGCAGATGCGCCCGGCCAGATCCAGCGCCCGTTCACGCTGTATGGGTGTCAGCGCCAGCCAGCGCAACACCGGCTCAGCAGCCATCGGCGGTTGATCGGGGTCAATGCCGACACTCTGCAAAAATACGCTGTGACGACTGGCCATCAGCCCATCACAATCACTGAGTGTCAGCCCGCAGTTCAAGGCAAAACGGCGTTGCCAGTCCGGATGCGCAAACTGCCAGGGGTTGCACCACCATTGAACCCAGTGCTCCTCGGCAATCAGCTCCATCAGGCACGCGCCGGTACGGTCGATCGACTCCGGGCGCCGAACCCGATTCGCCGAAGCAGCGCGGTACGCCAGTCACTGCGCAGCAGCAGCGCAATAATCAGCAGCAATACGACAACACCGGCCGGTACCAGCCAAAGCATCAGGTGCCAGAACGGCAAGTCTTCGCTGTCGAGCTTGAACGGTCCGAAGCTGGCCCATTGCGTCGTTTCCTGAAACTCGGTGGCCGGTACAAAAACGATGGAAAATTTCTTCGATTCTGCCGATTGCGTGGACATGCCGGGGATACTGCTGGCGACCATCTGCTGAATACGCCCACGCACACTGTCCGGGTCCAGCGCAGCCGAGTGCTTGATAAATACCGCCGCGGAAGCAGGTTGCACCGGCTCGCCCGGAGCGATGCGTTCCGGCAGCACCACATGCACTCTGGCCACGATAACGCCGTCTATCTGCGACAGCGTGGCTTCAAGTTCCTGAGACAGGGCATAGATGTAGCGGGCACGCTCTTCGAGAGGGGTCGAGATGACCCCTTCTTTCTTGAAAATGTCGCCCAGACTGGCGCGCGACTGGCGTGGCAGGCCGGCAGCGTTAAGCACGCGTACAGCGCGGTTCATGTCGCTGGTTGCGACCGTAACCACGACACCGGTCTTTTCAAGGCGCTTGCGCGCATCGATGTGCTGATCCGCAAGGCGTGCAACCACCTCGTTGGAGTCCTGCTCGGACAAGCCAGTGAAAAGATCGGTTTCATCACTGCACCCGCCAAGCAACAACATGCAAAACAACAGCAGCCCTGCGCTCAGAAATTTCACGAGAACCTCTACTGCAGGTTGGTCAGCTTGTCGATTGCCTGCGCAGTCTTGCTGACGACTTTGGTCGTGAGCGCTGTCTGCAGCGAGCATTGCGACAATGTGCGAGTCATCGCCGCGATATCCAGTGCCTCTCCGCTGCCGGAGGCCTTTTTCATGGAGCGCATGGCTTGCTGGGACATTTTTTCGGTTTCGCCCAGACCGCCGGAAATCGCGCTGGCGATATGCTCGGAAAGCGGTGCACCGCTTGAAACATTATCCGGGCGCGTTGCGGCGGTGAAGATATCGACATCCGCCTGGGGAGGTTCTGAAACGAGCCCTTGTGGTACATCCTGCCCGAGTTCCGGCGGGATGTTTTTAACATTACCAAGGTGGGAAATGGTCACTTGAGTTCTCCGTCAGGCGGGTGTCAGTCAGGCAGCAGCCTGATTTTTAGTGCTTTGCAGCAGCATGTTGACCAGCAGCAAGGCAACTTGAGCAGCGCTGGACTGCACGCCGGTCCCGGTCTGGCCAGCATCCTGAAGCGTCGCTTCCAGACCTTTCTGCAACAAGCCACCGAGTAACTGACCCAGGTCCTGATTCGGCTGTTCGCCGCCAGGCACAAGGGCAGTATTGGCGGTGCTCACAGGTGTTCCCAAGCCACCACCGGCCAATACCGATTGCAGGCCTCGGTCTATCAGCTCACCTATCAACTGGCCCACATCACCATTGGAATTGCTGTTGCTGGCGGGGCCGGTGTTAGCGTCGATAAGCGGATCACCCAGTGAACCAGGCGAATTTTCCGTATTGCTCACAGGGCTGCCCAGGCCACCACCGCTGCTATCGCCCGCCAGACCGCCGGCTGTATTCTGTTGACTGCCCAATTGCTGGCCGATGATGTCGAGTGCCGAGCGGAACTGCGCTGTTTCGTCGCCGTCGAGGAAGTTATCTTCCTTGAGTTCGTTCACCCACGAACCCGAGTCCGGTTTGGGAAACTGTGCGGGGTTGTCGTCCATGAACTGCGCGATCTTTTTCAGCATCGGCATGTCGTCCTCGGAAAAACGAGTTCCGCCATCCTGCTTGGTCAGAAGATCATTCAGCATCGACTTGGCCAGGCCATTGAGCACCTGTGTCATCAAGTCGGGTTGTCCGGTATCCGAGGCGTTGTCGGCAGAAGCGCCAAAATTGTCGCCCAGCTTTTCGTGGATAAGCGTGTCAAGCGCAGCCTTGATGTCCTCGAGGCCGCCGCCAGCCTTGCCACTGGCAGCCATCGCCTTGCCGAGCAACTTGCCCAATGGCGAACTCTCGTCCAGTTGACCATTATGGGTCAGCTCCTGGGCAAGCTGCGCAACCACTTCCTGAAGCGCCCGGCTGGATGTACTCGCCCCAGCAGTCTCGGTTTCAGGACGGATCAGAACGAGTGCCATCGTCGGGCCTTGCAGCGTACTGTTGTTAAGACTGAGACTCTGCATCACAACCTCCTCAAAGTAGCAGCCCCCTCTGTGTGAAGGGGGCATTCAAGAAATCAGAACTGGACGACCGAGTTCCGGATCTTGCTCGCAACGATTTGGTTGGAAAGCGCCTCTTTCTTGTCTTCGAAGCCCGCCAGCATGCTCGTCTCTCGCAGCAGGCCGTTCTCTTCGTTCGCAGTGCCGTCAAGCTCGGCGCTTTTTGCATCACCTTTACTGATGCTCGAGCGGGTAGCGTCGATACTGTCAGTGCTGCCCGTGTATTTTGTCATTGCAATGTTGCGGTCGGCGCTGCTCTTGACGCTGTTGATACCCTGCGCAGCGCCACCCACTGTGTTAACGACACCGCGACCCGCGTTAGTCAGAGAACTCATGATGCTCATAACGTGATACCCCTTGGTCTGTACCAGCGTAATTGCTTGGTACAGATAGGTGGTAACGACCCTTAAATCGGTTCCAGCGCTCTGCAAAAAATCAGATCTGCAACTCCTTGATACGTCGATAGAGCGTGCGGCGTGGCATGTCCAGCTCCAGGCTTGCCGCATCAATGCAGTTACGGTGACGCTTGAGTGACTGTTGAATCAGGGCCTTTTCAATCGCCCGCAGCTGGGATTTGAGCCCACAGGCCAAGTGCTCTTCACTCTGCGGGTCGACGCCCAGCACCGGAAAACCCAATACATGACGTTTTGCAGCAGCCTTGAGCTCACGAATGTTGCCGGGCCAGTCATGCCCCAACAACACCTGCTGAAGCAGCGGACAGACATCGGGCGGAGCAACGTCCAGTTCTTTGGCAGCCGCGGCTAGAAAGCGCTTGAACAAGGGCTGAATGCGCTCAGGCTGTGCGCGCAAGGGTGGCAGCTGGAGTGTCAACACGTTAAGGCGAAAGTACAGATCGCGACGAAATTTCCCCTGCTCGACGGCATCATCCAGAGACGACTGGGCCGAAGCGATCACGCAGACATCCAGCTTGATCGTCGATGTCGAACCCAGTCGCTCCAGTGCTCGGGTTTCCAGCACCCTCAGCAGCTTGGCCTGCAGGCTGAGCGGCATGCTATCGATCTCATCCAGATACAGCGTTCCGCCTTGTGCCGCTTCGATGTAGCCGACTCTGGAGCGATCAGCACCGGTGTACGCACCGCTGACCACTCCAAACAGCTCACTTTCCGCCAGAGATTCCGGAATCGCAGCACAATTCATCGCGACCAGGCGACCTTTACGGCCCGACATTGCGTGAATGCGCTGGGCAATCGTGTCTTTGCCGGTTCCGGTTTCGCCTGACAGCAACACATCGATACCGAGTTGCGAAATGCTTTCAGCGACGATCCCCAGATTTGGAACACGCTCCTCGTCCAGGTCGTCATCAAACCCCTCATCAAGATCCATCACATGACTCCCGAGACATCAGCTTTTTGGACTCCAGCCGTTGCTGCGATCTATGCAGCAACTCCCAGCTCCTTCATACGGTGGTAAAGCGTACGTCTAGGCAGTTCGAGCTCCTGAAGCACGGCGTCGACATTGTGTCGATGCCGTTTCAACGCATCCTGAATAAGCATCTTTTCGATCACGCGCATCTGCATGCGCAGACCGGTCACCGGATCACGCGCATCCATCGGCTCGGCCCCCAGCAGCGGGAACCCCAACACAAACCGCTTGGCTGCGGATTTCAGTTCGCGCACGTTGCCCGGCCAGTCATGGCTGAGCAGGATCTGCACACGCCCGTTATCCAGTGCAGGAACGGGACGTTGGAACTCAGCGGCAATCTCCTGGGTGAACTGGTCGAACAATGGCAGGATCTGTTCGCGACGTTTGCGCAAGGCTGGCAAGTGGAGCGTCAGCACGTTGAGCCGAAAAAACAGGTCGCGACGAAAAAGTCCTTGTTCCACCAGTTCATCCAGAGGGCGCTGGGCGGAAGCAATCACGCGCAGATCCAGTGGAATGAATTCGGTCGAGCCCAGCCGCTCGACTCCCCGGCTCTCCAGCACGCGAAGCAGCTTGGCCTGGAGGCTAAGCGGCATGCTGTCGATTTCATCGAGGTAAAGCGTGCCGCCGCTGGACGCCTCGATGTAGCCCTCGCGAGCGCGGCAGACGCCGGTAAATGCGCCATTGACGACACCGAATAACTGGCTTTCTGCCAACGATTCGGGGATGGCGGCGCAGTTCATGCCGACAAAGGGCCCGGACCTGCTGGACAGCTCATGAATGCGATTGGCCAGGGTGTCTTTACCCGTCCCGGTTTCCCCGCACAGCAGTAAGTCCATATCCAGAAACGCGCTGTTCATTGCAATTTGATGACCAGCGGATAATGCAGTTACGTCCCAACACTCTCGGACGTCCTTATCAATGTCTGTGCTCATCGATCACTCTCACTGTGGGTGGCAAGCGGACTATTAATACCACGTCTTACAAGGCACACATATAGTAATTTAGTTCCCCATGAAATGAGAAAAAGCTCACAAAGTTGAGAATTATTATCATAGTAATATCGTCATATGACGAGCAACACCCGCATAGAGCCAGACTGTTGGGATGATTAGTTTAATCTATCGATATTCCATTCCGATCAAGCGCTTACCGTTCATAAAAACCTTAAACCCCCCGGCGTTCGGGCCGTTCGTCCGACTGCCCCGTCTTGGACCCGGGCAAAAAACCATGTAATCACACGGTTTATTATTAGAAAAAACCGTGCAGGAAAGTGACTCGACTTATAAAAAATCAACGTACCGTTACAGGCCACATGAAAGGGCTCAACTAATAACAGGCCGAAAGAAATAAAAACGAGAAACACAAACTTAACCGCCCCCCTTCCAAGGAAAATTATTTTACCCAACTACCCGACCAAAACAAAAAGTTCGACATTGAAACTTAACTTACTGATTGGAAACGGAAGACGTTACACGTAACGCTGAACAGCGTTACTCATAGTTTTTCATCCATTCGGTTTTCCGAACGCTGCTCACGCTAGACATGGAGGGTTACAAAATCATCCCGGTTTTCGGGCTCGAAACTAGATAGCCTTTTGCCACCCACCCATTCGGCTATCCGAACGAGTGGATTCCGTCGCGCGTAGACTCAAAATTGGAGGGAAGGGATAGTTAACTGAAAGGATTCAGTGTAGGACAATCCATCAATCGCAAGCTGTCGCTGCGCCAAAGGTAGTGACCATAACCAATGGTGATACCTCGTCATCACGGAAGAATGTTTCTAAATGTGTGTAAGCACTAGCTTACAAAACTTTACAAAAGTTCAGCAAAAATAGTCGGCGAGTGTAAAAAGTTCATGGCTACCTGCCACGAACGAGAAAAAAAACAAGGACGTATCAGCGTTGAAATATAGCGTCTTAACGGCGAGTCACACCGAAACGCCAACAAGAAAAAGCACCAAAAAAGGGCATTTTTCAGGTGATTTTGCTAGGCATCCGGCTTTAAAACCGCAGGTTATTAGCGTGAACCGCTGGCATAGACCACGATACGCGGGCCGCTTGGCAGCTCGCGCGGGCCCGTACGATCCTCGATATCATCACGTCTGCGAGGCGACGAGCGGTCATCCACGTAGCGCCCGGCTTGTACCACGCTAGGCACCGTTAATGCCTCCCTTGCCGGTGTCCGCGGGGTCATCGGCGGCTCTTTATGCTCGACAGCCGGTACCAAGGGTGGTGTTTGCGGCGTAGAAGCCTGCTCTGCCACCCGCATGGGTTGCACGGGCTTGGGCACAGGTGCCCGCTCAGCAACCTCCACCGCCTGCACGGGCCTGGGCACCGGCGTTCGCTCGACCACACGCACAGGCTGCGGCGTCC
The DNA here is from genome assembly GCF_020917325.1 of Pseudomonas savastanoi. Lineage (NCBI taxonomy): Bacteria > Pseudomonadati > Pseudomonadota > Gammaproteobacteria > Pseudomonadales > Pseudomonadaceae > Pseudomonas > Pseudomonas savastanoi. The sequence continues at coordinate 1,357,265 of NZ_CP076652.1, read as the reverse complement.
GGGGTAATGCCAAGTGCTCGACCGCAGGCTTATCAACGCGCTGAGGGGCGCTCATGGTTACGGGCGATTCTCCGGTAATTCGCGCGATACCGGCTGTCAGCACTTGCTTCTGAGTCTTGGGCAGCAGCAACCGCCCCGGTCCATCCGGCGTTTTTTTGCGCAGAAACGCCGAGTTGAGTCTCAGCAACTGCCCCTCATCCACGCCCGCAGTGGCCGCAAGCTGGGTCAGGTCTACGGCATGGTTGAGTTCGACCACGTCGAAATATGGCGTATTGGCGACCGGGGTGAGTTTTACACCGTAGGTAGCGGCGTTGCGCACGATCAGCGAGAGCGCCAGCAGCCTGGGCACGTAATCCAGGGTTTCCCTGGGCAAATTCAGGTGCCAGTAATCAACAGGCAGGCCGCGCCGCCGATTGGCCTCGATCGCCCGGCCGACGGTGCCTTCGCCCGAGTTGTAGGCCGCCAGTGCCAGCAGCCAGTCATTATTGAACTGATCATGCAGGCGGGTCAGGTAATCCATCGCCGCCCTGCTGGATGCCACCACGTCACGGCGAGCGTCGTACGTAGCGCTTTGATAAAGATTGAAGCTGCGCCCGGTAGAAGGCATGAATTGCCACAGGCCAGCCGCCGCAGCCGGTGAATTGGCCATCGGGTTGTAGGAGCTTTCGATCATTGGCAACAGTGCCAGCTCCAGCGGCATGTTGCGCTCGTCCAGGCGCTCGACAATAAAATGCAGATAGGGGCTGGCCCGGACACTTGCCCCACTGATAAAGCCACGATTGCTCAGCAGCCAGTCGCGCTGGCGAGCGATACGCTCATTCATGCCCTGGCCAGCGGCCAGCCTGCTGCGTTGCGCAACGCGCTGCCACACGTCCTCGCCGTTATACACGGGCAAATCGGAAATGCTCTCTGCCGCACGCGCACCTTCCTGATCATCTCCCCCCCAGTAGACCAGGCCCGTAACCAGCCGCGGATTGCGTTCCTGCCGGGGTGCTGAATAGTCCACAGACTGACAACCCACACACAGCGAGCCCAAGGCGAGGACAGCGATTTGAATAGCGCGAGCCAGCAAGCGGGGGCGCGATACGAAGGAGGCAACGGCGGGCATGGGGGGAATGTCCTGAACGTGTCCATCCTACGTGGCACGTTCACCGTTACGGTTCCCTTTGAAACCGATATCAGCGCAGCAAGGCGCTTGGCTGAATCATTTCAGCCATAAGTATTTGCGATGGAACCCTCCACCATCACTTGCCACTCAGCCGATGAAGGAATTTTCACGCTTTGCATCAGGCTGCCATCAGTGGCAAATGGACAGGGAGATTCACCGTGCATTCATCATCGATCCACCGCAACACCGGAAGCATCATTCAGCCGCCGGTCCCGGCAAATACGAACGCTGCAACTGATCTACAGCAAAAAACCGAACAACCCAAGCAGCGCTCCTCGCACTCACTGAGCAGTGTCGGCAAGCGAGCGCTGAAGAACGTCAGCAAACTGTTCCAGAAATCCAAGGCACCGCAGCAGAAAGCGGCCACGCCTCCCACCGTAAAAAACGTCAAGCCTTCACAGCCCACTTCAAATGCGAAGACAGCCAAAGATAAAGCGCCTGTATCTCAGTTATCGAGCAATAGTCTTGATGACCTGGACGATACGCGCCAGCCAGTGACGCGTGCGGGGCATAGCGGCGCCAGCACTTCCGGCACCAAAGCCCAAGACCCGGACGAGCCGGCAACGCTCCAGAGTTCTCGGCAATCGATGATGACGCGCAGCAATGGAGGCCGTTTCGAGCTGAAAGACGAAAAACTGGTTCGCAACTCAGAGCCACAAGGCAGCATTCAACTGGACGCCAAGGGAAAGCCTGACTTCTCCACGTTCAATACTCCCGGCCTGGCCCCATTGCTGGATTCCATTCTCGCCACCCCCAGGCAAACCTACCTGGCCCATCAAAGCAAAGACGGCGTGCACGGCCATCAGTTGCTACAGGCCAACGGGCACCTGCTGCACCTGGCGCAGGACGACAGTTCGCTAGTCTTGATCCGCAGCAGCAAAGAAGCACTGCATATAGAAGGAAAGAAACCGCCAGCTGTGAAACTGGAGCGTGAAGACGGCAACATTCACGTCGACACCGCGAGCGGACGCAAGACTCAAGAGTTACCCGGCAAGGCGCACATCGCTCACATCACCGGCGTGCTTCTCAGGCACGACGGCGAGCGTATGCGTGTGCATGAAGACCGGCTCTATCAGTTCGACCCGATCAGTGCTCGCTGGAAAGCGCCTGAAGGCACGGAGGACATCGCTTTCAACAGTCTGGCCGCAGGCGGCAACGGCTCGGTCTATGCGAAAAGCGACGATGTGGTAGTCGACCTTACAAGCCCGTTCATGCCGCACGTTGAAGTCAAGGATCTGCAGTCATTTTCGGTGGCGCCGGACAACAGAGCGGCATTGCTCAGCGGCAAAGAGACCCAGGCGATTCTGCTCACAGACATGAGCCCGGTGATTGGCGATCTGACCGAGAAGAAAACCAAAGCGCTTGAACTCGACGGCGGCAAGGCGCAAGCGGCTGCGGTCGGCCTGAGCGACAACAAGCTGTTCATAGCAGACACCCAAGGCAGACTTTACAGCGCGGACCGGAGCGCATTTGAAAGCAATGACCCGCAATTGAAGCTGATGCCCGATCAGGCAAACTTTCAACTGGCAGGCCTGCCGCTGGGTGGCCACGACAGCGTCACCGGATTCATCAACGGGGATGACGGCCGTGTGCATGCATTGATCAAAAACCGCCAAGGCGAGATTCACTCCCACGCACTCAATGAGCAGAGTTCAAAACTGGAAAGCGGCTGGAACCTGACCAATGCTCTGGTACTGAGCAACAATCGCGGGCTGAGCATGCCCCCGCCCCCCACCGCCGCTGACCGGCTCAACCTCGATCGTGCGGGTCTGGTTGGCCTGAGCGAAGGACGCATTCAGCGCTGGGACGCGACGCCCGAATGCTGGAAAGACGCCGGTATAAAAGATATTGACCGCCTGCAACGCGGTGCCGACAGCAACGCCTATGTGCTCAAGGGCGGCAAGCTGCACGCGCTCAAGGTGACTCCTGAACACCCCAACATGGCCTTTGACCACAACACGGCGCTGGCCCAGACCGCGCGCTCGACAACAGTCGAGATGGGCAAGGAAATCGAAGGCCTCGACGACCGAGTAATCACAGCCTTTGCAATGGTCAGCAACAAATGCTTCGTCGCCCTTGATGACCAGAACAAGCTGACCGCCCACAGCAAGGATCACAAACCCGTCACTCTCGATATCTCCGGCCTGGAAGGCGATATCAAGAGCCTTGCTCTGGATGAAAAACACAACCTTCATGCGCTCACCAGTACCGGCGGGCTTTATTGCCTGCCCAAGGAAGCTTGGCAATCGACAAAGCTGGGGGATCAGATGCGCCCCCGCTGGACGCCGGTTGCCCTACCTGAGGGTCAGCCGGTCAAGGCACTTTTCGCCAATGACGACAACGTGCTCAGCGCCCAGGTCGAAGACGCCGAGGGCCAGGGTCTGATGCGGCTCAGTGCAGGCAAATGGCAAGCTTTCGAGCAGCGCCCGGTAGAAGAAAACGGTTTGAATGACGTGCACTCGCGAATCACGGGATCGAACAAGACCTGGCGAATTCCAAAAACCGGGCTGACGCTCAGAATGGACATCAATGCATTCGGGCGCAGCGGTGTGGAGAAATCCAAAAAAGCCAGCACCAGCGAGTTCATGCGCGCCAACGTCTACAAAAACACCGCAGAAGTGCCCCGCTGGATGAAGAACGTTGGCAACAATATTCAACATCGCCACCACGGTCACCTGGGTCTGAATGAGGTATATGAAACCGAGTCCATGCTGTTCAAGCAGTTGGAGCTGATCCATGAATCCGGTGGCAGGCCGCCTGCCCCGGGCAAGGATTTAAAAGCACGTATTGCCGCACTGGAATCAAAACTGGGGCCTCAAGGCGCTACGCTGGTCAAGGAACTGGAAACTCTGCGCGAAGAGCTGGAAAATCACAGCTACACGGCGCTGATGTCTATCGGCCAAAGCTATGGCAAGGTGAAAAACCTCAGGCAACAAGACGGCATTCTCAACCAGCACGGTGAGTTGGCCAAGCCGTCGGTGCGCACCCAGTTCGGCAAGAAACTCGCTGAGCTGGGCACAAAGCTCAACTTTAAAAGCTCTGGACATGACCTGGTCAAAGAGCTTCAGGACGCCTTGACTCAAGTTGCTCCGTCTGCTGAAAACCCCACCAAAAAGTTACTCGGCACGCTGAAGTATCAAGGGCTGAAACTCAGCCACCAGAAAGCCGACGTACCCTTGGGGCAGCGCCGCGATGCCAGTGAGGAGCATGGCCTGAGTAAAGCGCGTCTGGCGCTGGATCTGGTCACGCTGAAAAGCCTCGGCGCGCTGCTCGACGAGGTCGAACAGCTACCGCCGCAAGCCGACATAGATCGGTTACAAAACAAACTGGCGACGCTGCGTGATGTGACTTACGGCGAAAACCCGGTCAAGGTGGTTACAGACATGGGCTTTACCGATAACAAAGCGCTGGAAAGCGGTTACGAAGCGGTCAAGACATTCCTCAAATCGTTCAAAAAAGCTGACCATGCGGTGAGCGTCAACATGCGCGCAGCCACAGGCAGCAAGGACCAGGCGGAGCTGGCCGGGAAATTCAAAAGCATGCTCAAGCAACTGGAGCATGGAGACGACGAAATTGGGCTGCAACGCAGTTACGGACTGAACCTTACCACCCCGTTCATCATTCTTGCCGACAAGGCCACAGGACTATGGCCAACGGCAGGCACCACCGGCAACCGTAACTACATACTCAATGCCGAGCGTTGCGAGGGCGGCGTTACCCTGTACCTGATCAGCGAAGGTGCGGGAAACGTAAGCGGTGGCTTCGGTGCCGGCAAAGACTACTGGCCGGGCTTTTTTGACGAAAACCATCCTGCTCGTAGTGTCGACGTCGGTAACAACCGCACGTTGACCCCCAACTTTCGCCTGGGCGTGGACGTGACAGCCACCGTCGCCGCCAGCCAACGTGCCGGCGTGGTCTTCAACGTTCCGGATGAAGACATTGACGCATTTGTCGACGATCTGTTTGAAGGCAAGCTGAACCCCTTGCAGGTACTTAAAAAAGCAGTAGACCATGAGACCTACCAGGCGCGGCGATTCAACTTCGACCTCACGGCGGGCGGAACTGCCGATCTACGCGCAGGAATAAACCTGACCGAAGACAGAGACCCGGATGCCGATCCCAATAGCGATTCGTTCTCTGCGGTGGTGCGCGGCGGATTCGCGGCGAACATCACCGTTAACCTGATGACCTACACCGATTACTCGTTGACCCAGAAAAACGACAAGACCGAGTTGCGCGAAGGCGGCAAGAACCGCCCGCGCTTTCTCAACAACGCAACGCTTGGCGGGCAGCTTCGCGGTCAGATCGGCGGCACCCACACCGCCCCCACAGGCACACCCGCCTCCGCGCCGGGACCGACGCCTGCTTCACAGTCAGCCGCCAACAATCTGGGAGTAGCGGTCAACTTCAGCGTAGAGAACAGGACTGTCAAACGGGTCAAGTTTCGCTACAACGTCGCCAAGCCGATAACCACCGAAGGTTTGGGCAAGCTGTCTAAAAGCCTCGGCGAGGCCTTCAAGGACAGCACGACCAAAGCAAAACTGGCCGAACTGGCCGACCCGCTGAATGCGCGTTACGCAGGCAAGAAACCGGATGAGGTTATTCAGGCGCACCTCGACGGCCTTGAAGAACTGTTTGCCGACACTCAATGGCAGAACGACAAGCAGTACAAAGCACTTCGTGGCCTGAAACGCGGGGCGGTCGAGCATCGGGCATCAGTCAACAAGCACAGCGTGATGGATAACGCACGTTTTGAGACCAGCAAAACCAACCTCTCCGGCCTGAGCAGTGAAAGCATACTCACCAAAATCATGGGCTCAGTACGTGAAGCGAGCGCCCCCGGCAATGCAGCCAGGGTTGCCGAGTTCATGCGCCAGGACCCGAAACTCCGCGCCATGCTCAAGGACATGGAGGGCAGCATCGGGACACTGGCACGCGTACGGCTGGAACCGAAGGACTCACTGGTCGATAAAATCGACGAAGGTAGCCTGGACGGCACCATGACCCAAAGCGACCTCTCCGACCTTCTGGGGGACCGCAACCAGATGCGCATCAAGCGCCTGGTGGTATTCCACACCGCGACTCAGGCTGAAAACTTCACCTCACCAACCCCCTTGGTCAGCTATAACAGCGGAGCGAATATGAGTGTCACTAAAACGCTGGGGCGCATCAACTTCATTTATGGCGCAGACCAGGACAAACCGATTGGTTACACCTTTGACGGCGAGTTGTCGCGGCCTTCGGCGTCGCTCAAGGAAGCGGCGGGCAAGTTGAAGCAAGAAGGGTTTGAACTGAAAAGCTGAAAACGCAAACAGTGAAAAAAGCGCCGCCTTTACGCGGCGCTTTTTTATTCACGCCTGCAAAAATGCCCGAGCATCACGAGCCTGAGAAATGAAGCCGCGAGTCACGTCGCAGAACGCCGGTTCATCGAGTGAAGACAGTTCACGCTGGGCACATAGACGTACATCGCCCTGATCGACAGCAAACCAGCAACCGTGCAAACGGGCGACGTCGAAGTTCAGGCTCAACAGGCGCTGCAGATCAGTGGAACGCTCCGGACAGCGGCCTACACGGCAATGAAAGACGACCATTTCGCTGTGCTCGGGCAACTCGATGATCGCCGCTTCGTTGTTCTGGCCGTCGTAAAGGGCGCATACGCCATTCTGCAAGGCCAATGATGTACCGAGCTGGACGCTCAGAGCGTTGATGAAGCCGGCAAAATCGGGTGTCGGGTTTCTCATCGTTATAGTCCTTTAAAGTTAAAGCAGTCTGAATCAGCCGGACAACAGACAGGTACGGACTGTGCCCGGCGTTGGAATCAGCGCGGAGCGAGCAAGCCTTCTTCCAGCGCCCGCAACTGCTCGTCGTCAAGCGGAACGGAAGGTGCCGGCCGCTGCACTATCGGGCTGGTTGGCGACGTTGGGGCCGCGTTCCGGGGCTCGTCGACGGACCCGCGAGCTTCAGGCGGTTTTGCTGGCGTAAGCGCAGCGCGTGCTGACGACACGCCGTTCAGCACACCGTCTGCCAACACTCGAACCGTGTCCACAGCCATCTGGGTTGGCAGCTGCAACGCGCCTCGGCCCATGTGATAAGCGTTTTCCATAGCCCTTGGAATGCCGCTCAATGTGCCCGGCTGGGAGGTATGTGGCAGCGATTCCCTGTTCGGATGGCGGATGTTGTTCAAGGCTGTTTCGGTACGATCCAGCATCGGCGTTGCGCCGCCCATGCCCGCATCCTTCAGCGCCTTGGCTTCGGCGGTGACAGACTGGTTGGCGTACAGCGTGGACAGGTAGGAAATCGAGCCCGTTGCGGCCAGCGCCATGTTGCGCAGGATATTCCCCGCACTGAGCGTACCGCGCGCGCCTTCGGGCTGGGCTGTCACTGGCGGCAGTGCCGAGGTCAGCGCCGAGCTCTGAATACCCGATATTGCCTTGCTGTAGAACGTGGTACGTACCGACGCTTCGCGCAGGTCCATGCCTTTGGCCAGATCCTTTTTCAGCTCTGTCTCGGCACGGTCTGGCGTGAATACCGGAATTTTGCGCCCTGCGGGATCGACATACGTCGACTTCAGCTGCAAAAGCGTTTGCGAACTGGCAGACACCGCCCCGCCAAAGCCGGATGCCAAGGCTCTTGCACTCAGCGTCTGACCATTGATCTGGTGTAAATCGTTGAGCATCTGGCGCACGGCCTGTGAACCACCAAAGGCACTGTAAGCCATCATTTCACCCACCGGATGGGTGGACGAACCCTGGACCTTCTTCTGGTTCAGCACCGCGCGTTCGCCCTTGACGAATGCATTGTCCTGAGCGAGCTCATCGGGCGTTTTTCTGATCAGTTCACCGTGCTCGCTTTTCAGTTCGAAGGGGTCAGGAATCACCGAATTGGTATCGATAGCCTTGAGTGGCACCATGTTCAAGCGCTCGTTCAGGCCGGTCTTCTGCAAGGCAGCCTGAAACACCGGCTTCACTACGCTGTTGACTGTCTCGTGAGCAATGCCCGCGACCATTCCGGTTATTGCCGCCTTGAGCATGCTGGCGTCGCTGCTGGTCTCAGGCACCTCCTCTCGCAGCTTGTCACTGGTGGACAAACGCACGTAACCCAGGTGCGTCATTGACGACAGGAACTGTGGAACCGCAGCTGCGACAATCGGCCCGGTACCTTTCCAGCCGCCAACCGAGTTGCGGGCAGTGACAAGATCACTGACGACGGTGTCCAGTTGTGTATGTGCGGCGACCGAAGCAAGGCGTTTGGCCTCTGGCGATTTGACGAAATCGGCGTGCAGGCCGATCAGAGTGGTTTTGGCATCAACCAGCGCCTGCCTGTTAGCGTGCAAAGCTTCCTTATCGCCCTCTTCGGCACTTTGCAGGCTCACATCCACTGCAGCGATATGCTCATCCAGCGACACGATGCCTTTGCTCAGTCCTTCGCCGATTGCCTTGCTTGCACGACCGGCGTACTCGCCAAGGGCTGTCTGACTGACGGCAAGAGTCGCCCGATCCTCGTTGGCATGCGGGCCTGTCTTGGTGGGCGTAGCGTCATGCATCAACTGAAAGTGCTCCAGTTGATCGGCGACCGATTGCGCGAAGCCCTTGATCAGTTGACCGACTTCGGCTTTGTCGGGGGCCTGACCCGGCTGGGTAAACTTGTCCAGCAGTTGTTGCAAGTCCGAACCATGAAACTGCTTCAGTTGATAGCGCTCAGGGGAGAGACGCTCGGCCATGACTTCAAAAGGCAGCTTTTCAGCCTGCAGCAAGCTGCCAATCAATAACGCGGCACGCGAGCTGATCATCGGCGCGCCGCTGACCGGAGCCGTCGCAGGCTCAGCCTTGAAGGCTTGCAAAAGCTGCGTATGTCGCGCCGCAACATTCAGCCGCGCGGCACCGGCAGCCGAGCTTTCTGCTGCGTGCGGCCCTGCCTGATTGGGAGTCAGCGGCGGATTCATGCCTGGCGTCACTGCATTCGGGTGAGCGGTCTGGGCGGGAATAGCATCGGGCTGCTGGTTTATCCGGGCGAGCTCGATGCCGCCCGATCCAGCGATTCGCGGAGTGTTCATTGAAACCTCCCTGAGGCCGACAGGCTCTCGCGTTTGGCTGCCGTGGCAACAGGCTGCTCAACCGGGGCACCTGCTGTTTTGACCTGCCCGATGAACCCGTGCTCGCGCCACTCGTTCGCCAGATCAGCGAACGACTTCATCAACAGCAGCACGCCTTCGGCAGAGGCTCGTTCCAGGCTCACGGACCCCATAAGCAGCACCCGGCTGGTCTGAGCATTCCAGGAGAAGACCGGGCTATGGGCGCCAGAGAACATATGAAAATTGATGTCCATCAACGCCAGCAATGCAGCGTCACGATTGCGTGTCGGCAACGCTCCCATGTCGCCGTAAATCAGAACAGCACGGCCCTCATCACGATCCTGATACTGAAGTGTGAAGTCCACTTCGCTGATTTTGAAATTGGCAGATTCGTAAAAACGTTCAGGCGTGGAAATAAGGCTGAGCGCGCAGATTTCGTTTATCAGGATGTGGTACGGGTCATTATTGGTCATTTCACGGCCTCTGAGTGCGATATGAAGCCACACCGTTTTTCTGCCGGTGTGTTCGCACTGAGTCGACGGTAAAGGCGTTTTGGTTCCTTGCGCTCGTCAAGCGCACAAGGGATGGCGTCTTGAAAACATCGCCATCAATAGCGGCGAAACGGGAACCGCTCACCTCGCTTTGCCACTCACTTCGAGCAACATCTGGCGAATTCCTCGTCGACCTATAGAACTGACAGGGACGCGGCGACCGACGCTGGTAAATCCGGAAGACGACGCTGGTTCATATGTCCACCCCATCGAGGTAAAACATCATGAGCATCGGTATCACCCCCACGCCCTACCAACCCACGTCAGCCGCGCTGGACTTCTCGGCGCTGAGTGAAAAAAGCCCGCAGACAAACACCTTCCACGATGAGAGCGCCCCCCAGGCCGTAGACGCTGGCGCCATGCTGTTCAATAGCGCCGCACAGAAAAACGTCAGTTTCGGGCAACCCGACAACAGCGTGCAGAGCCCGCAGGATGCCAACAACACAGCAAACCCCGAGTCCAACCTCATCAAGCTGTTCAGTGCATTGATTGTTTCACTGCTGCAGATGCTCATGAACCTTAACAAAAAACAGGACACCGATCAGGACTCGAGCGGGTGGCAGGACCCTTTTCAGAACAATGGCGGGCTCGGTACGCCTACGACCGATAGCGGTGACAGCGGTGATGGCAGTACGCTAGCCGCAACGGGCGATGGTGGGGGCGATACACCCACTGCAACAGGTGATGGCGGTGGCGATACGCCGACTGCAACAGGCGGTGACGGCGGCGATAGCCCTGCACCCACTGCAACAGGTGGCAACACGCCTTCTGTCGATGGCAGCAGCGAGAACGATGATGGCGTAACACCGCAAATCACACCGCAACTGGCCAACCCCAACCACACCTCAGGCACTGATCCGGTTTCGGATACAGCGGGCGCCAACGACCAGGCCGGCAAGGTCATTGTGGTGAAAGACACCATCAAAGTCGCGGCCAACACAGTCTACGACGCCCACGGCGCAACCTTCACTGCCGACAAGTCGATGGGTACCGGAGACCAGCGCGAAGACCAGAAGCCTTTGTTCGAACTGGCAGAAGGTGCCACCTTGAAAAACGCGAACCTGGGTGAGAACGAAGTGGATGGCATACACGTGAAAGCCAAGGACGCCCAGCAAGTCACCATCGATAACGTGCACGCCGAAAACGTCGGGGAGGACATGATCACCGTCAAGGGCGAGGGAGGCGCAAAGGTGACCAATCTGAAAATCGAAAACAGCAGTGCTGAAAACGCAGACGATAAGGTTGTCCAACTTAACGCGAACACTCATTTGAACATCACTGGTTTCGAAGCCAACAATTTCGGAACGCTGGTTCGCACCAACGGTGAAAAGCAGTTTGATGACATGAATATCAAGCTGGACGGTGTAGACGCTAACCACGGCAAGTTCGCACTGGTAAAAAGCGACAGCGAAGACCTGAAGCTGGAGACCAGCAACATCGCCATGACCGATGTCAAACATGCCTATGATAAAACCAAGGCCTCGACCCAACACACAGAGCTTTGAATCCCAACCGGACAGCTGGAAAAAAGAGGTGGCCTCACTCGTTGAGCCCACCCCTTTTTACCGTCTAATTGCAACTCACAGGCTGCTTACGACCACCCAGGCTGAAACGGTGTTTCACTTGGAGAAGCCGCAATACCACCCTCTTCAATATCCGCTTCACGCGCGGGACGATGACGCAGGTTATTGACCGTGTTACGCAAGCTGGCACCGGTATTGACGAGCGCTTCCCCGCCTTTGTCTTTGACGGTTTTCGCCAGTTTTACGGTCTGGTCGGCGACATAGCCTGTCGTACTGGACGCAGTCGACTTCACCGTGTCCTGTATGAACGACTCGGCCTTTTTAACCGCAGGGTCAGTCGCCAGTGCAGCGGTGGTCCAGCCTGCGAAAACGCCTGCCGAACCCGCCAGGTTGGTCAACTGACTGACCGCAGCACTGGTCGCCGGATGGGAGATGTTTTTCGTCGCCATCTCCTGCAACTTGCCTACCCCTGCGAAACCGCCCGCCAACGCAACCCCGTTTTGTACCAGACTGGTTGCCGAGACCAGACTTCTCACCGCCTTGAGCCCGTCAGTCGCGATGTCCAGTGGCAGACCGGCCATCCGCTTGCCAGCGTTAAACGCCGCACCTGAGTAGCTGGCTGACTTGATCGCGTTGTAAGCATCAAGCCAGTCGGTTTCGTCATTCAGGTCAGCCTTGGGCTGTTTATCCTTCAGGCCGAGCACGAATGCACCACCGCGCAGGTGATCGCGCGACTGCACACTGAGCATGCGGTTGCCAAAGCCTGCGTTGGCAGCCAGACCACCCGCCGTCGACACGCTGATGTCGACAGCACTCTGGACTGCCGGTCTGGACGCCAGTGCCGGAGCCAACACCGTACGCACTGCGTTGCGCGCCGAGTACGTCTGCACCGCAATCCCCATGTCCACAATCTGCCTGCCAAGCCCTGGCGAGTGGCGCTTCACAGATGCAGCCATCGCATCATGGAGCCTGTCCGGCGAGGTGCTCAGGTAATGCAGATCACCTGTCGCACGATCCATCATCTTGGTGCCCACCTGGTCCATCACCCCCGACAGCGCCCCGGAAATGAACGGGGTTAGCGGCTTGAGTGGCGCAGGTAGCCAATCGCCCTTGTTAATCGCTGGCTGCATGTACTGAAGCACCGAAGCAGCGGCAAATGGCGTGGCCCGTAACGCGCTTGATGCCGTCGTCGCCAATCGGTCGAACTTTTCCGCCTTGGCAAATGTTTCTCCGATGCTTGCACGGGTTTCGCCCTGCTCACTCAACCGCCTGGCGCGCGCATCGATCAGCGCATCGATCTGCTCGTTATGAGCATGAATGGCAGCGTGGTCGTCCAATGAGTCGGTCAACGGCAATTTGTGTGCAGCGAACACATGATCCTTCAGGTAATCAGTAATCGCATGCAGATTGTCCTGCGCACCGGAGTTGACGGACCGCACAGAACTGGAAGCAAGAGACGCGTCAGACGCGGTTCGAAAGCTCTCCATCTCAATACCAGGCGGTTGTTGGACGGATCGATTGATGTGCATGGAAATTACCTCTCGGTCTACGGAGTTTGAACAGCAAAGTGCTGAGGCGGGCTTGTCCGGAACAAGTATTTGCATGAAAGCAATGCAACGAAGTGTCGATCAAACAACGCCAGAAACTGCGAAACGTCCGGCTACCCGCCAATTGAACAGGATCGACAAAGGCTGTGTGGTCCCGGATCCGTTGACGGTTCCAGTGCATGACCTGTGCATGCCGAATTCAAAGGCACCAGCCGAAACAGCACAGCAAACCGTGTTGAAAATTACGCACCTGGAAATTAAGCGGGCTTTAAGGCGAGCGGCGTAAGTTCGCGGCATAACGTGTTCACTGAACATGTACAGCCTTCTTCCAACCCAGCAAGGGAGTGCCGTAATGACGGGTCTTTTCGAAAAAAAATGGCGGTGCATCAGCAGAACGATCACCTACGTTGGCTGGTCGCTGTTCTGGCTTCTGCTCTGGGACCTGGCCGTGACCATGGATGTCATGCTGATCGAAGGCAAGGGCATCGATTTCCCGCTGATGCCTCTCACGCTGCTTTGCTCGGCACTGATCGTGCTGATCAGCTTTCGCAACACAAGCGCCTACAACCGCTGGTGGGAAGCGCGCACGTTATGGGGCGCGATGGTCAATAGCTCACGCAGCTATGGCCGCCAGGTGATTACCCTGATTGAGGGTAATACCGATGATCGCAACAACCCGGTGAAAGAAGTGCTGTTTCATCGCCACGTGGCCTACCTGCGGGCACTGCGCGCCCACCTCAAAGGCGATGTCGGCACCGCAAGGCTCGACGGTCTGTTGTCGAACGCCGAAATTCGTCGGGCCTCTGACAGCAATAACTTTCCCAATGACATTCTGAACGGCTCGGCAGCCATCATCTCCGAAGAGTTTGCAGCGGGACGCATCGACAGCATTCGTCTGGCGCGACTGGAGTCGACCATGGTCGAACTGTCCAACTGCCAGGGCGGCATGGAACGCATCGCCAACACACCGCTGCCCTACCCATACATCTATTTTCCGAGGCTGTTCAGCACCCTGTTCTGCATCATCATGCCACTGAGCATGGTGACTACCCTGGGCTGGTTCACCCCGGCGATATCCACGGTGGTCGGCTGCCTGCTACTGGCAATGGACCGTATCGGCACCGACCTGCAAGCGCCCTTCGGCAGCAGTCAGCACCGGATTCGCATGGAAGACTTGTGCAACACCATCGAAAAGAACCTGCGCTCGATGTTTAGTGCGCCGGAAAAGCAGCTGCTGTCGACAGGCTCGCAAGGCGAGGACGGTGATGCTTGGCAGGCGCATCGGCTGGCCGTTTGAGGAGCTGATATAAGCGCTAGGCGGCCAACCATACAAGTTTTCACAGGCGAAGGAGGTTTGGAGGCATAGCCTGGGATTAATGGCGCATCATTGACTGCCAAATCCAAGCTGACAGGAACGATGGCCTTCACCCCATACTCTGGCGAAGGTCAGGGTGCCAAGCCATAAGCTTCTGGCGCGGGGCCGCCGCCCTTGCCGTGAAGCGGGGCAAGGCATGCTGCAAGTTCGCTTTTGCGAAACGGCTTTGTGAGCCGCGGAAGATCCGGATCAAGGCCCTCACGTTCGGCATATCCGGAGACCAGCAGGATCGCGGTTCCAGGCCTTGAGGAGCGGACCACTCGGGCCAGATCGGTCCCGTTGATACCCGGCATGAGGTGGTCCGTGATCAGCAGATCAAATGCCTGCCCGTTGGCTATCAGTTGCATGGCCTCTTCACCTGACCCGGCCTCGATCACGCGGTAACCCAGCTCGGCCAGCATGTAACAGGTGCTTGCCCGTACCAGTTCCTCATCGTCGACCAGCAGCGCGATCCCGCGCGTCAATTGCGGCTCTGACGCCTCGACAATGTGCAAAGCCGCTGCTGGCACGGTCATGCTGCGCGGCAACCACAGCTCCACTTTCGTCCCGGAACCTGGCGAACTCTGAATCGTGAGAGCACCGTTCAATTGTGATGCCAGCCCATGCACCATCGAAAGACCCAGACCAGTCCCTTTGCCGACACCCTTTGTGGAGAAGAATGGCTCCACCGCTCGGCCAAGCGTGGCAGCGTCCATGCCAGTGCCCGTGTCTGCGACAGTTAAACAGAGGTATTCGCCTTTCGGCAGCTTCGAACGATGCCCATCGCCCACCAGCACCGTGCCGGCAGATATGCACAGGGTGCCGCCTGCGGTCATCGCGTCACGCGCGTTCACGGAGAGATTGAGAACAGCCATCTCCAGCTGGTTTTGATCGGCAATGGCAGCAGGCAGATTCTCTGGAGCATCGACGACCACCTTGATTTTCGGCCCGGCCGTTCTGGCCACCAGATCACCCATATCGCTCAGCAATTTGGCCACATCGACCGGAACCGTCTGCAACGGCTGACGGCGCGCGAAGGCAAGCAGTCTCTGTACCAGCGTCTTGGCACGCTCCGCCGACTGCATCGCGCCCGAGATGAGACGTTGCTCTCGATCGCCACCCACGCCACGTCGCAGGAGCAGATCGAGCGTGCCCACAATGGGCGTGAGCAGGTTATTGAAGTCATGCGCAACGCCGCCGGTAAGCTGCCCCATCGCTTCCATCTTCTGGCTCTGGCGCAGCGTCTGCTGGACCTCCTCGCGCTCGGCGATGGCCTGGACAATTCGCCTTTCAAGGGTGTCGTTAAGCTCTCTCAGCTCCTCCTCGGCAGCCTTGCGAGCAGTGATTTCGATTGCGGTGCCGGTGACGCGCAAACAGACACCGGCTGCATTGAACACCCCGCGCCCCTTGGCCGTGATCCAGCGAACGACGCCGTCCTCTCGGCCAATCGTGCGATAGTCGACCTCGTAGAGCGCGCGACGCTCTGGGTCTGCGGCCGCCAGGAAGGCGTCGATCGTCGCATCACGATCCTCGGGGTGCAAACCATCATAGAAATCTTGCAACGTGACCGTCACGTTAGCCGAGATGCCGAACATCGCCTTGGTTTGTAAAGGCCAAACCAGCGTGTCATGCACCAAATCCACGTCCCAAAAACCCACATCGGCGTGGTCAACGGCCAGGCGCAACCTCGACTCGCTGATACGGATCGCGGAATCCGTTCGTGCACGGTGAACAATCAGTCCGACCGTATGAGCCACGAAGTCGATGATCTCAACATCCTCTGGCAACGGCTCACGCAGCTCACGGTGGTACAGGACGAAAGCACCGAGCAGTGCGCCCTGCGCCGAACGGATAGGGACTGACCAGCAGACGAACAGCCCATGTCCGACGGCCAGATCGCGGAACTCGCTCCAGCGTGGGTCGATCATGATGTCGGCCACTGCCATTAATGCGCTCTGGTAGCCCAGGAACGGGGCGACAGCAATAGCTTTGAGAGCGTCAGTGTAAGCGTCAGGCAGACTCGGGCCGGCACAATGCTCCACGTGATCCATGTCCTCATCCAGGAGCACGATGCTCCCCACGAATCCCGACGTTGACAGCGCTTCCACTTCGCGGACGATTGCGTCCAGAGTAACGTTCAGGGTTGTCACTTCTACAGCCAGTTCAAGGATTCGATTCTGAGTGGCCCTTAGTGCCGCCCCGCGGTTGCGTGCCTGGGTCAGGCGCGCATTCTCGATTGCGATGGTTGCCAGTCGCGCTAGACTTTCCAACAGTTTGATCGTATCGGGATCATGATCGCGAACATCGGACCAGTAAGCGCCAAGCGCCGAGAACGGAACAGGTCTACCGATGGGAACCATCACGAGGCTTCGGACAAAGGTCGGCGCGTAAGCGTCCTGCGAGATGCGTGGATCGAGCCAAACATCACTGATCGCAACCGTCTCACCATGGCGCATCGTCCAACCAGATACACAATGGCTAATCGGGAAGCTCTGTCCTTGCCAAAGGGGAGAAACCGCATCTTCGGCTACATAAGAACAGCGGCCTTCATTTTCAATGATAACCGCAATGCCCTCCGCGCCTGCCGCAGCGCGCGCCGTGTCCCTCAATACAGCGACGACCTCCTCAACCGAGGCCGCACTGGTCAGCCTCTCGCTGGCACTCAGCACATGCGACAGGCGGTCATCACCAATCAGATCCTTGGGAACATTAAGCAAACGGGTCTCCCAACGGTCGCAGAATACTGTTCCGCGGCATGGTTCAAATTGAAGGAGGGAAAGAGATGCTGAAGTGCGACTCTCTTTTCGTTTTTGTCGAATTTCAGTCTCTCAGAAAATCGATTATCAAGCATCACCACTGCGGCATTTTACGACAGATAGCACTTGGCCACGAGCTGTCCCCGAGAAGGGCAGCTTTGGACCGACTCTGTTGAAAACAGTTGGTTTTCTCAAACGGGCCTATCATTGGTCGATGATCTGATTCAACAGAATCGGTAAAAAACTGTCTTTCGCAAGCACGATCTTAATATCCCAGGCTTAACTGTCGTTCAGGACTGCCGGAGTAGCAGCCGTTCCAGCCAACAGACCGCCATCAATGTTGAACTCACTGCCCGTGATGTAGGTGGCGTCATCCGACGCGAGCAACAAGGCCAGAGAGGCCACTTCTTCAGGCATACCAAATCGCCTGAGCGGAGTGTCTTGCACCAGCGCAGCCATTCGCTCTTCGCGACCGGCATCGCTACCTAGCATGGGTTCCCACATGGGGGTCAGGATGGCCGCCGGATGGATCGAGTTGCATCTAACGCTCAGTCCTTGTTCGGCGCAGTAAAGCGCCACCGTTTTTGTGTGGTTGCGAACGGCAGCTTTGGACGACGCATACGCTGCGGCACCTGGAATGCCAACCAGGCCGGAGCGAGAGGAAATGTTGATGATGGAACCGGCTCCTGACTGGCGCATGGAGCGAATGGCGTATTTGCATCCGAGGAATACACCGTCGAGATTGGTTTGATGCACCGAACGCCAAGCGTCCAGACTTGCATGTTCCGGGTCATGCTGCTCAACGCCATTTTCGAATCCGGTGATGCCCGCATTATTAACGAGGATGTTCCAACTCCGGCCTTGATTTGAAATCTGCGCGGCCAGTCGTTGCCAATCCTCTTCACGCCGCACATCCAGACGCAGAAAACAGGCGCGACTACCCAATGAGCTTGCAACCGCATTACCAAGGTCGTCGTTAATATCCGTGACGTAAACGAAGCAGCCTTGTTGCACAAAGAGTTTTGCAATCGCGGCACCGATGCCTTGAGCCGCGCCGGTAACGACCGCTGTTCTGGAAACCAGTTTATTTTCCATAAATGATGACATCTCCATGGTGAGGCGTATTCAGACATCATGAGAATGAGCCCATGCCCTATGCCACGCTCACACCTGGCAAAGAGGCTAACCATAAGCGGGGCGGCTCAAAACACAAACCCCTGCCCTAACTCATGCTCCATCCATTCAAGAAATCTTCTGACTCTGGGGAAGCCGGAATGGGCCTTGGGAAAGACCAGATGATGCGCTGCAACCGGTGCAGTCAATTCTTGAGGCGCAACTTCGATCAGTTCGCCAGTGCCCAGATACTTTTGCGCCAGCAAGGTGCTTTCCAGCGCAAAACCCAAGCCGTGACTGGCGGCTTCCAGCGTCATGTACGAGCGGTCGAAACTCAGCGCATAAGGCTTTTCCGGGCGAGCCAGTCCATGCCGGGCAAACCATTCGGGCCATTTGAGCAACGTGGCTTCGGAGAGAATCAATTCGCGGTCGAGCAAGTCTGCTGCGCTGTGCACCGGGCGACGCGCCAGCAGTTGCGGAGACGCCAGCACAGCGAATTTTTCGTCACGCAGGGTGCGCACTTCGTAGCTCGGCCAGTTTGGTCTGCCATGACGGATATCGACATCGATCTTGTCCCGGCTGAAATGCAGCGACTCATAAGAGCACGACAGGTTGATCTGGATATCCGGGTGGCTTACCCGAAACGCCTCCAGCCTTGGCATCAGCCAGAGCAGCCCGAAACTGGGCGCGGAATGCAGGCGCAAGCAATCGAGACTGACATCGCTTGCCGCACGTTCGGTCGCGACGGCAAGGCTGTGCAACACCCCCGAGACATCTTTCAGATACTGCTCGCCGACCGGCGTGAGCGTGACACCGCGCGCGGCCCGGACGAACAATTGCCGTCCGATCAAAGCCTCCAGTCTGGCCAGTTGGTGACTGACTGCCGAGGGTGTCAGGTCCAGGACCTCAGCTGCTCTGGCCAGATTGCCGAAGCGGGCAGTCTGTTCAAAGGCCTGAAGCGCTTTCAGCGGTGGCAGGCTCAGAGGTGCATCGTCATCAGGCTGCATGAACACTCCGATGTGTCCGATTATTCGAGTTTCATGCATTCAACCACTGGTATAGCGGATTGACGAGAGGTGAATTTTTTTCAGCATCCAGTGATTTTTGCGGCATTGCTCAGGACCCGCACCGGGAACACTCTGAAGTCATCGATCACCCGAATCGAATCCAACAACAATAATCAGAGGTAACCCTTATGCTTCTTCAAGGCAAAATCGCAGTCATCACCGGCGCAGCGTCGGAGCGCGGTATTGGTCGCGCAACTGCGGTCACGTTCGCCAGCCATGGCGCACGCGTGGTCATTATCGATCTGGATGAGTCCGCTGCACGCGATGCCGCTGCCGCACTGGGTGAAGGTCATCTGGGTCTGGCGGCCAACGTCGCCGATGAAAAACAGGTTCACGAAGCCGTCAGCAAAATCATCGCGCACTACGGTCGCATTGACATTCTGGTGAATAACGCGGGTATCACACAGCCCATCAAGACCCTGGACATCCGCCCTGGCGATTACGACAAGGTACTCGACGTCAGCCTGCGCGGCACTCTGCTCATGTCGCAAGCGGTGATCCCGACCATGCGCGCCCAATCCTCGGGCAGTATCGTCTGCATGTCGTCGGTTTCCGCCCAGCGCGGCGGAGGCATTTTTGGTGGCCCTCACTACAGCGCGGCGAAAGCCGGCGTGCTGGGACTGGGCAAGGCGATGGCACGTGAATTCGGGCCTGATCAGGTGCGTGTCAATTCCATCGCCCCCGGCCTGATTCATACCGATATCACCGGCGGTCTGATGCAGGATGAGCGACGCCACGCGATCATCGACGGCATTCCCTTGGGCCGCCTGGGCGCAGCGCAGGACGTGGCCAATGCCGCGCTGTTTCTGGCCAGCGACCTGTCGTCCTATCTCACCGGTATCACGCTGGATGTGAACGGCGGCATGCTGATTCACTGACCGCGTGTGGACGGGCTGGCAAACAGCCTGTGTTTGTTCTGGATCGACGATACGCCAGGCGGTTGCCTGGCGGTCTATAAAAACAAGAGATCAGACCATCATGATAACCACCATGACCCTCGACGCGGTTTCGACCACGCGCGCCAATGCCTACCGCAAGACCGCCTGGCGACTGATGCCGTTCCTGATGCTGTGCTACCTGTGCGCTTATCTCGATCGGGTCAATGTCGGCTTCGCCAAGCTGCAGATGATGAACGACCTGGCCTTCAGCGAGACTGTCTACGGCCTCGGTGCAGGCATGTTTTTCATCGGCTATTTCCTCTGCGAAGTACCCAGCAACCTGATCCTGCACCGGGTCGGTGCCAGACGCTGGATCGCCCGCATCATGATCTCCTGGGGCATCATTTCCGCCCTCTTCGCCTTTGTCGAAACCGCCTGGCAGTTCTATACCCTGCGCTTTCTGCTCGGCGTGGCGGAAGCCGGTCTGGCACCGGGCCTGCTGCTGTACCTGACGTACTGGTTCCCCTCTTATCGCCGCGCGCGCATGACCGTGCTGTGGTTCATCGCCATCCCGCTGTCCGGCATGATCGGCGGCCCGCTGTCGGGCTACATCATGACCCGCTTCGCAGGCGTTCATGGCTGGGCTGGCTGGCAATGGATGTTCGTCCTTGAAGCGATCCCGACGGTGATCGTCGGCTTGCTGGTACTGAGCTATCTGAAGGATGGCGTGCATCAGGCGACATGGCTGTCCGCTGAAGAAAAGGAATTGGTCAACAAGGAGCTGCAAGAGGACAACAGCCAGAAAGTGGTACACGCGTCGGTAGGCGCCTTCATTCGCGACAAGCGTCTGTGGCTGCTGGCATGCATCTACTTCTGCGTGGTGATGGGCCAGTACGCGATCACCTTCTGGCTGCCGACGCTGATTCGCAATGCAGGCGTTTCCGATCCGCTGCATATCGGCCTGATGACCAGCCTTCCCTACCTGTGCGCAATCGTCGTGATGCTGCTGATGGGGCGCAGCGGCGACAAACATCGAGAACGTCGCTGGCACCTGGTCGGGCCGATGATCGCAGGCGCACTCGGGCTGAGCCTGGCAGCGCTGTTTGGCGGCAATCTGCTGCTGTCAGTGTTCAGCCTGTGCCTCGCCGCAGCAGGCATTCTCTCGGCATCGTCGCTGTTCTGGATGCTGCCCACCACCCTGCTGGGCGGGGTATCGGCGGCCGCCGGGATTGCCGGGATCAACAGTTTCGCCAATCTCGCGGGCTTCTGTTCGCCCTACCTGATCGGCTGGATCACCACCACGACCGGCTCAAGCGCCATTGGCATGTACCTGATTACCGGCGTGCTGTTCATCGGCGCCTATCTGGTGCTGCGCATCCCTGCCGCCTCGGTCAATCGTTGAGTCAACGGAGTAATCACCATGACAGCCACTACTTTATCTGCGCCTTCAACCTCGCTGGCGCAGCGTGCTCATAACATTCGCCGGCACGCATTACGCATGGGCCAGGTTCAGGGCCAGGGTTATGTCGGACAGGCGCTGGGCGCTGCGGACCTGCTCGCTGTGTCCTATTTTCACGCGCTGAACTATCGGCCTGAAGACCCTGAATGGGAGCAGCGCGACCGCTTTTATCTGTCGATCGGCCACTATGCCATTGCGCTGTACGCGGCATTGATAGAGGCGGAAATCGTCCCGCTCGATGAACTGGAAACCTACGGCTCGGATGACAGCCGTTTGCCCATGTCCGGGATGGCGACTTACACCCCTGGAATGGAAATAACCGGCGGTTCGCTAGGTCATGGTCTGGGCATTGCGGTAGGTGCCTGCCTGGGGCTGAAGCGCAAGGCCTCAAGATCTTTCGTTTACAACCTGCTGTCGGACGGCGAGCTGAACGAAGGCTCGACCTGGGAAGCGGCCATGTCCGCCTCGCACTGGAAACTGGACAACCTGATCGCGATCGTCGATGTGAATAACCAGCAGGCCGATGGCCACTCCAGTGAAGTGCTGGCTTTCGAACCCATCGTGGATCGCTGGCAGGCGTTTGGCTGGTTTACCCAGCGCGTCGACGGCAACGACTTGAACGCACTGGTCGCAGCCTTCGACGCGGCCCGCCAACACGTCGGCGCTCAGCCCAGGGTCATCATCTGCGACACGAAAATGGGCAAGGGCGTGGCGTTTCTGGAAACCCGTGAAAAGACCCACTTCATCCGCGTGGATGAGCATGAATGGGACGTCGCACTGAATAACCTCGACGAGGGGAAAATCGTATGAGCTCTGCCAATCACACACCGTCTCCGTCCGTTGCCACGAAGAAAAAACTGACCACCTCGGCGATGATCGCGTCTATCGCGTCCGAGGGTCAGGCCACTCGCCCGGCTCCGTTCGGCCATGCATTGGCGGCGCTCGCGGAGCAACGTCAGGATATCGTCGGGCTGTCGGCTGACCTGTCGAAATACACCGACCTGCACATCTTCGCCAAAGCGCAC
This sequence comes from Pseudomonas savastanoi, assembly GCF_020917325.1. NCBI lineage: Bacteria > Pseudomonadati > Pseudomonadota > Gammaproteobacteria > Pseudomonadales > Pseudomonadaceae > Pseudomonas > Pseudomonas savastanoi. Next base: position 1,334,753 of record NZ_CP076652.1, on the reverse strand, counting down.
CCTGAACGTTTCTACCAAATGGGCATGGCCGAGCAATTGCTGATGAGCGCGGCTGCGGGTATGGCTCGGGAAGGCTTCGTACCGTTTGCGACCACTTATGCGGTGTTCGCCTCGCGTCGCGCCTACGACTTCATCTGCATGGCGATTGCCGAGGACAACCTCAACGTCAAAATCGTCTGCGGCCTGCCGGGCCTGACCACTGGCTACGGCCCCAGCCATCAGGCCACCGATGACCTGGCGATCTTTCGCGCCATGCCCAACCTGATGATCGTCGACCCCTGCGACGCGCTGGAAATCGAGCAGGCCGTACCGGCGATCGCAGCGCATCAAGGCCCGGTTTACATGCGATTGCTGCGCGGCAACGTGCCGTTGGTACTGGATGAATACGGTTACACATTCGAGATTGGCAAAGCCAAGACCCTGCGCACCGGCAACGACGTGCTGATCATCTCCACCGGGCTGATGACCATGCGTGCCCTGGAAGCGGCCAAGGCACTCCAGGCCGACGGTGTCGATGTTGCGGTGCTGCACGTGCCGACCATCAAGCCGCTGGACGAGCAGACCATTCTGGCGGAAGCCAGAAAACCAGGCCGTCTGGTAGTGACCGCCGAAAACCACTCGATTATCGGCGGGCTGGGCGAAGCAGTGGCGACGGTGTTGCTGCGCAATGGCGTTACACCGACCTTCAGGCAGATCGCCCTGCCGGACGCTTTTCTCGACGCTGGAGCGCTGCCTACACTGCATGATCGTTATGGCATTTCCACGCCCGCCGTCTGTACGCAAATCAAGGCGTGGCTTTAAGCACTGACAGGCGCAGGGGCTTATTTCCCTGCGCCTCGGGAGCACGTATTGAACGCCGATGAATTACTGGACCCGGCCTATCGTTGGTTCATGGACGAGCCGTCGAGCAACTGGACGCTGCACACCCTTGCCGACATCAGGGCTCGCGTCAGCGCCTCATGGGCAACCGCCGCCACCAAGCGCGGCGAGCAACACTGGACCTCCTCCGATTCGGACAACGGCGTCAGGTTATGTCTTTATCGTCCGGACCTTTCGCTCTCTCACTCTGGACTCCCCGTCATCCTGTATATCCACGGTGGCGGCTTTGTTCTGGGCAGCCCGGAGATGGCCGATGATTACCTCGCAGAGCTAGCCGTCGAGCTCAAGGCAATCATCGTCGCTGTCGATTATCGGCTCGCCCCCGAGCATCCATTCCCGATCCCGCTGGAAGACTGTTACGCAGCGCTGGAGTGGATATTCAGCCACGGGCCGACGCTGGGCATGAACACCGGTAACCTGGTGATCATGGGCCACAGCGCCGGCGGCGGGCTTGCTGCCGCGCTCGCTCTGCTGGCAAGAAACAAAGGGCTGCGGACACTCGCCGGTCTGGTGCTGATCTACCCCATGCTCGATCACCGCACTGGCGCGCCTGACGCTCCGCCAGCCAACCCGACTACCGGCACTTTCAGCTGGTCGCGCCAGGCCAATCATTTTTGCTGGGAAAGCCTGCGCGGTGCCTACGCACTGGACGATGATCGCAAGACCCTGTTCTCCCCCGCACTGGCCACCGACCTGAGCGATCTGCCGCCCACTTTCATCTGCGTTGGCGCACTTGATCTGTTTCTGGAAGAGGACTTGGCATTCGCGCTGACCCTGTCGCGCTCTGGGGTGCCGGTGGAATTGCATGTCTACCCGGGCGTGCCGCATATGTTCGATCAGTTGCCAGGCGAGCAGACAGCGCAGGCTACGCAAGATATTGCCCGGGCCATGCGCAGGATGATCGCCACGGGGTTATGCGACTAGAATGACGCACACGTTGCATCAACTCTGAAACAAGGGAATGTATGTTCAAGCAATGCCTGTTACTGGCTGCAGCCATCTCACTGAGCGGCTGCTGGAGCCTGATGTATCACCTTGATGGTGAACGTTGCGTCTATCCCGGAACACGACACGGCTGGGCATGGGGTACCAAAGACGTGACATCAACCTGGCCCTGGCTGATAGACGTGCCGTTCTCTTTGGCGCTGGATACGCTGTTTTTGCCCTACGACCTCACCGCTTTCCTGCCAGAAAACCTTGGCGGTGATGATCGCGAGTGCCATTTCAATGATGGGCTGAATGTGCTTGGTTGAGAGGATCCCGCAGAGTCAGGATTCTACAAAGTGACGAGGGGCTGGAAGCCCGTCATCTGAACCTTCGGCCACTATGACGCTCACTTTATAGGTTGCCTTGTCTCATTGCCGAGAGGAACTCGCATGCTTTCAACCTCGCCATCGATCCCTCTTGTCAGTCCTGTCGAGCGCGAGCTTAGTCTGCGCGCGGTCATTACCGGGGTCGTGCTCGGTATCCTGTTGACGCCTTCCAATGTCTACGCCGGGTTGAAGATTGGCTGGTCGTTCAATATGTCGATCATCGCCTTGTTGATCGGCTATGCGATATGGCAAGGGCTTTCAAAGCGTTCATCCGAGCATCTGCCGTGGACGCTGCATGAGAGCAACATCAATCAGACCGTGGCGTCGGCAGCTGCGTCGATCATTTCCGGTGGGTTGGTCGCGCCGATTCCGGCTTATACCTTGCTGACCGGTCAGCAACTGGATGCCGTCCCGATGATCGCCTGGGTGTTCTCGGTGAGTTTTCTGGGGATCTGGATTGCCTGGTACTTGCGGCCATCATTGCTCAACGACAAATCGCTGAAGTTTCCCGAAGGCATGGCCACTCTGGAAACCCTGCTACACATCTACAACCATGGGCGCGAAGCCGCAATACGCTTGAAGGTGCTGCTCAGCACCGCGTTGCTGTCTGCGCTGGCCAAGTGGGTCGACACATTCATATGGGCGTTCCCGCGCTGGTCGCCGAGCGCTCACCTGGAGCGTCTGACCTTTACCGCCGACCCTTCGCTGCTGTTGGTTGGGTTCGGCGCAATTATCGGCATTCGCGTCGGCATGACCCTGCTGCTCGGTGCTCTGCTGGCCTGGGGCGGTGTGGGGCCGTGGCTACTGAACCAGGGTCTGGTGACATTACCGGCCGACAGCAGCGGCCCGCAGTTCGCAGCACTGGTGGAATGGTTGCTATGGCCGGGTGTGAGCCTGATGGTCTGCTCGACCCTGGCTTCACTGGCGATCCGTTTGTGGGCATTGCACAAATCCACCAGAGCCAGTGGCGGGACGACCTGGTCAGTGCCCAAGGCCGGGCCTGCCGTCGGTTTTGCGCTGGCGATTTTGCTGGTGGTCAGCCTGCAGGCGCTGTTATTCGGTATCAATCTGTGGATGGCATTGCTGACCATTCCCCTGGCAATCTGTCTCGCAGCCGTGGCGGCTCGAGTAGTCGGTGCCACCGGCATTCCCCCTATCGGGGCAATCGGGCAGTTATCGCAACTGAGCTTCGGCATCGTCGCGCCCGGGCAGGTGCCGATCAACCTGATGAGCGCCAACACGGCCGGAGGTTCTGCCGGGCAATGCACGGACCTGATGAACGACTTCAAGGTCGGCCGGGCGATTGGCGCCACGCCGCGTAAACAGCTGATCGCCCAGACACTGGGTATTTTCGTCGGCAGCATCGTCGGAGTTCTGGCTTACATGGCGCTGATTCCAGACCCGCAATCGATGCTGCTCACCGAAGAATGGCCCGCCCCGGCAGTAGCCACCTGGAAAGCCGTCGCACAAACGCTGACCCACGGCCTGGATTCGCTGTCGGCGAGCATCCGCTGGGCGATTTTCATCGGCGGGCTGGTCGGGTTGTTGCTGGGCATCCTCGACAGCACGCTGTCTGCTCATCGCGCGCGATACTTGCCCAGCGCCGCAGCACTGGGCCTGGCCTTTGTCCTGCCAGCCTCGGTGTCTCTGATGATGGCCCTTGGCGCAGTGCTCACCTGGCTGGTGAACTGTCGCTGGCCGTCCGTTACAGAACGCTTCGCCATTACCGCGGCGGCAGGCTTGATTGCCGGAGAGAGCATCACCGGTGTCGGTGCGTCGTTGTGGCAGATGGTTCAGAACGGCGGGTAGTCGCATGCATGGTGCGACAGGCAACTGCTATGATTCGCGCCTGTGCAAGCGAGTTGAAAAGCATGAATCGTCGCAAGAAAATCCAGCAGTTGCTGAAAGCCCACGCCAAAAAGGCCAGCGCCAAACTGGCCCCGCAGAGCAAGGCCAAATACATCAGCAAGGCCGACCGCTTGAAGCTGGCGGCCGAAGCGGGTCAGGACTCGACCAGCCCGTCCGAAGGCTGACCCGCCACATGCGCGCCTTGACGACGCAGAGCGTCGAGAACTGCATTCCCACGCTGGAGCGTGCGGAACGATGACCGCAACTATCGTGCGAAGCTCTGCGTCGTATGCCTTTCTGGGCCTCAACAACTATCGTGCGACGCTCCGCGTCGCATGCCTTTCCGGACGCTCTGCGTCCTCTTGGCGACGCAGAGCGTCGAGAGCTGCATTTCCACGCTGGAGCGTGCGGAACGATAATCGCAACTATCGTGCGACACTCCGAGTCGTAAAGCCCAATGCTGGAGCGATCATCGCAACTATCGTGCGACGCTCTGCGTCGTATGCCTTTCCGGACGCTCTGCGTCCTCTTGGCGACGCAGAGCGTCGAGAGCTGCATTCCCACGCTGGAGCGTGCGGAACGATAATCGCAACTATCGTGCGACACTCCGAGTCGTAAAGCCCAATGCTGGAGCGATCATCGCAACTATCGTGCGACACTCCGAGTCGTAAAGCCCAATGCTGGAGCGATCATCGCAACTATCGTGCGGCGCTCTGCGTCGCATGCCTTTCCGGACGCTCTGCGTCCTCTTGGCGACGCAGAGCGTCGAGAGCTTCATTACCTGGCGGAGCATGAGGAACCGCGGCGCAAACGCCTAAGGCATGGCGGTTACTTGGCGAAAGAATATTCCCCGCCCTGCTCCAAAGCCTTGCGGTACGCAGGCCTGCTCTGCAGTCTTTCAACCCACGCCGTCACATTCGGGTACGGCTGCAGCATTCCCTGGGCCTTGGCGAGTTCGCCAATGAAGCTCATCTGAATATCCGCGCCACTCAGTTCTTCTCCCAATAGATAAGGCGTCAACCCCAGAGAGTCGTTCAGATAACCCAGATAATTGGCAAGCTCCGACTGGATACGCGGATGCAGCGGTGCGCCAGCGTCACCCAGACGTCCTACGTACAGGTTGAGCATCAGCGGGAGAATGGCCGAGCCTTCCGCGAAGTGCAGCCATTGCACGTACTCATCGTAGGTAGCGCTGGCAGGGTCCGGTTGCAGTCGGCCATCGCCATGACGGCGAATCAGGTAGTCGACAATGGCACCGGACTCGATGACGACATGCGGGCCGTCTTGAATAACCGGTGATTTGCCCAGCGGGTGCACAGCCTTGAGTTCAGGCGGTGCAAGGTTGCTTTTCGGGTCGCGCTGATAACGCTTGATCTCGTAGGGCAGGTCGAGCTCTTCAAGCAGCCACAGAATACGCTGCGAACGGGAGTTGTTCAGGTGGTGGACAGTGATCATTTCAGGCTCCGCCGGGTGATAGTGTATAGAAAAGACTGCGCTGCCACCGGGGAGTGCCCTGAAATGCGGTTACTTCGACGAGCGTGCCGGAAAAGCTGCGTTGATGAGCTGCACACCGATGAAAATCTCAGGCGCTTCTGTCACTGGAGGCGGCCGCTGGCTCACCACGAAGTTCTCGCTCCACTGCGGCTTTATCAATGACCGACCAGACGCTGACAATCTTGCCGTCGCTGAATGTGTAAAACACGTTCTCAGAAAAGGTAATGCGCTGGCCATGCGCGTTCAGCCCCAGAAATCGACCCTGCGGCGAACAGTTGAATATCAGGCGGGCAGCCACCTGTGACGCCTCAACCACCAGCAGGTCGATGTTGAAACGCAGGTCAGGAATAATGCTGACGTCGTTTTCCAGCATCGTCCGGTAGCCGGCCACGCTGATCCGCTCGCCGTTGTATTGCACGTCGTCGTCGACGAAATCGCCCAGATCCTGCCAGCGGCGTTCGTTGAGACAGGCAATATAAGCTCGATATCGCTCGGTCAGATGCATGGCGTGCCCTCCTGTTCAAAATACTCGAAGCAGCCTTTTTAAGGGCCTGCGTCAAAAGACATGCGGTTCTGCGCATCTGAAATGCGCTCAGGCCAACGCCTCAGCCGGGCCAAAAAACTCATAATGGCTTTGCCCGTCCGGAACACCCAGCTCGTGCAGCGCGCGCTTCATGAACGCCATGAACGGCTTCGGACCAAGGAAATAGGCCTCGACGTCCCTGTCCGCCGGCAGCCATTGCTGCAGATGCTCAATCGAAGCAGGCCCCGTCACACTATTCGCCGGTGCGTCACCGGCCGCAACTTCGCTGTAGACCACGTGCGCCGCAAACTGCGCATATCGCTCGCGCCAGTCATCAATGACCGCCTGGAACGCTTGCACGCTGGCATTACGAGCGTAGTGGATAAACACGACGTGTCGGTGACCTGCCTGCAACGCAGCTTCCGCCATGGCCAGCGTCGGGGTGATGCCGACACCGCCGCTGATCAGTACCAGCGGTTTGCTGCCTTCGACAAGCACGAACTCGCCAGAGGGCGGGAACAATTCTACGGTGTCGTCCACTGCGACCTGATCGTGCAGGTAACCGGACGCAACGCCGCGCTGCTCTCGCTTGACGCTGATGCGATAGCTCACACCGTTGGCAGGCGCAGAGAGCGAGTAATTTCTACGAATTTCTCCGCCTTCGCTGTTCAACCGGATACCGATGTACTGACCGGGCTTGTGCGCGATGACCGGTTTACCATCAACAGGCTGCAGGTAGAACGACATGATCTCGCTGCTTTCCGGCACCTTGCGAACAACCTTGAACAGCCGTCCGCCACGCCAGCCACCCGGTGCTGCGGCGATGCTTTCATACACATCGCGCTCGGCATTGATCAGCATGTCAGCCAGTTGCTGATACGCCGCAGCCCAGGCATCGATCACTGCGTCCTTTGCGACCTCAGCGCCCAGCACCTCGCGAATGGCGCGCAGCAGGCAGGTACCGACAATCGGATAATGCTCTGGCAGTATCTGCAGCGCGACATGTTTGTTGACGATCTGCGCCGCCAACGGCCCGAGGTTTTCGAGGCGATCAATATTGCGCGCGTACATCAACACCGCATTGGCCAGCGCCCGTGGCTGTGCGCCATTTGCCTGGTTGGCCTGATTGAACAGCGGACGAACCTGAGGATATTCATCGAGCATGATGCGATAGAAATGAGTGGTAAGTGACTCGCCGCCTGTTTCAAGGATCGGTACGGTGGCTTTGATGATGTCGCGATGGGCAGTGCTGAGCATGATCCACTCCAGAGTGTGCAGTTTCGTTCATGGAACCAGAGCAACGCACGTGCCAGATAAAAACCCATTTAAAATCAATGAATAGAAAATTTAAAAGTCAAAAGGACTGAGTCTTATTGACTAATATCCGGAAAAATCCGGTCATTATGACCAGATAAAGTTAATCGTTTCAGCCATCCTCGCACGCAGAGCATCTTCAAGAATTCAATCCCGACCGGGTTTGTAGGGAACTAGCGCGCAACACATCGCCCTAAGCCTGACATCTACGTACTGGCGCGACGCTGGTTTCAAACGAAGGACTTCAGATTCATGTCTTCAAGTAGCACCTCAGCAGCGGCCGATCCGCAAGGTCGGCAAAGCGCTTCACCGAATCGACTCATCTTTATCTCCGTACTCGTGGCCACCATGGGTGCGCTGGCGTTCGGCTATGACACCGGCATCATCGCCGGTGCATTGCCTTTCATGACGCTCCCCACCGATCAGGGCGGGCTGGGCCTGGATGCCTACAGCGAAGGGATGATCACCGCTTCACTGATCGTCGGCGCTGCGTTTGGCTCGCTTGCCAGCGGCTACATCTCCGACCGTTTCGGACGCCGTCTGACCTTGCGTCTGCTGTCGGTGCTGTTCATTGCTGGCGCACTGGGCACGGCCATCGCGCCTTCCATTCCGTTCATGGTCGCTGCGCGCTTCCTGCTGGGTATCGCAGTGGGTGGCGGCTCGGCTACGGTGCCGGTGTTCATTGCCGAAATCGCCGGGCCGTCGCGTCGTGCGCGACTGGTCAGCCGTAACGAACTGATGATCGTCAGCGGCCAGTTGCTCGCCTACGTTCTGAGCGCGGTCATGGCCGCTCTGCTGCACACACCTGGTATCTGGCGTTACATGCTGGCCATCGCCATGGTGCCGGGCGTGTTGCTGCTGGTCGGTACGTTCTTCGTACCGCCGTCGCCGCGCTGGCTGGCGTCCAAAGGCCGCTTCGATGAAGCGCAGGATGTACTGGAGCAACTGCGCACCAACAAGCAGGATGCGCAGCGCGAAGTGGACGAGATGAAAGCGCAGGACGAGGAGGCTCGTCACCGCCCGAAAGCCAGGGAGTTGCTGCGTCAGGGCTGGGTGATCAAGTTGCTGCTGATCGGCATTGGCCTGGGCTTTACCGCGCAGCTCACAGGCGTTAACGCCTTTATGTATTACACGCCGATCATTCTCAAGAATACCGGCATGGGCACCAACGCTGCGCTGACCGCCACCATCGGCAACGGCGTGGTATCGGTTATCGCGACCCTGCTCGGCATTTGGGCGATTGGCCGTTACGGCCGTCGGCACTTGTTGATGACCGGGCTGGTGATGGTCATCCTGATGCAGGCAGCGCTGGGTTGCGTGTTGCAATTCATGCCGCAGAACCTCACCCAGAGCTACACCGCCCTCGCCTGCATTCTGGTGTTCCTGCTGTTCATGCAGATGTGCATCTCGCCGGTTTACTGGCTGCTGATGTCGGAATTGTTCCCGATGCAGGTGCGCGGATTGCTGACCGGCACAGCAGTATCGATGCAATGGCTGTTCAACGCATCGGTGGCATTCACCTTCCCGATTGCAGTCGATACCATCGGCAACCCGACGTTCTTCATCTTTGCGGCCATCAACGTCGGCTCGTTGATATTTGTCTTCCTGTGCCTTCCGGAAACCAAAGGCAAATCGCTTGAGCAGATTGAAAAGCATTTGAAGAAAGAGCTGTAACGGCCGACCGGATGAGGCCATCAACGGCCTCATCTACCCTCCAGGCAGATCAGCGCACCAGCATCGAAGCTGCCGCCGCCACCATGATTGCCGCCGCACCGCGAAACAGTTTTCTCTGGGCGCGCTCGCTCGACAGTAAATGTCGAATGCGCAATGCAGCAAATATGAATACTGCACCGACGCCAAGCAACACCAGCACGGTCAACGGCACCAGAACCAGCCCCCACGTCTGCAAAGAAACCGTTTCGAGATTGATGACCAACGGTAAAAGCGCCAGATAAAAGGCAATGGTCTTGGGGTTGCCCAAGGTGATGGTCAATCCTGAAGCGGCCGCAGACAGCAACTCTTTTTTCTTTGCTGATTTTCCGATTTCTATGGCTTGATGGTCTGCGAACCAGAACTGCCAGGCCAGGTAGCACAGATAAATCGCGGCCCCCCAACGCACGACCTGAAACAACGCATTGAAGTGTTCGGCAATCATGGCAAGGCCAAATACTGCAAATGAAAGATAGGTCAAGTCACCGAGAATCAGCCCGGACAGCAGGCAGAAACCTGACACCGCGCCGCCACTGACGCTCCGTGCTACCAGCGCAGCCATACCGGGGCCGGGAATGGCTGCGGCAATGCCCAGCGCAGCCGAATATGTAAGAACCTGAGTAAGATCAAGCATGTTGCACTCCTTGAAATAATTATAAGTGCCCGGCGAGCAGCGCCGTAAACCAAGTAAGACCGCTAACCGTTTAAACGGGACGCTACCCACTGGCGGATTATTTCCCGAGAGAACACCAGATCCTGCACAGCCAGCCCAACCGACTTGAAAACTGTTATGCCTCGAGTTGTTTGCGGCGTTTCATCTTTGCACAGTGTGCCGATCTCTGTTCCGCCACCCGGCTGCGCAAGCAGACCTTTCTCAACGGCCTTGATCACGCAGTCGGATGCGGCCAGCACCGAACGGTTGCAGTCAGTGAATAACGTAACGTCCTGATAGATATCCTCGTGCAGTTCCTGAAAACCGGGGGCTGAAGCGCCGATTGCGTTGATGTGACAGCGCACCGGAAGATCCGCATGAAACAAGATGGGCGAACGTGCAGCAGTGGTGGTACAGATGATATCGGCTTCGCTAACAGCCTCGGCAGCGGTATTGCAAATCGAAATGGGCAGATCGCAGTGCTGCGCGCTCCAGGCCGCAAATTCGCGACAGGCCTCGTTGCTACGCCCCCATACTGAAACGTATCTGATCGGCCTTACCGCTTGCATTGCCTGCAGATGAGCTCTCGCCTGCAAGCCCGTGCCCAGGATGGCAAGGCGACTGGCGTCGGGGACGGCCAGCAACCGTGTTGCATGAGCAGATGCAGCCGCTGTACGGATTTCCGTAACTGCACCTGCGTCCACCCCTACGACAGGGGCAACCTGCGCCTCGTCATAAATCAGTATCGTGCCCATGTGAGAAGGACCGCTGGCAGCGTCTCCGAACCTGACGACCACTGACTTCAGACCGAACCCCTTGTAAGGACCGCTCTTGATGTAGGCAGGCATGACGCCCATCAGTGCGTTATCACCGCCCTTGATAACGGTACGCAACGGCTGCTCTACCTGCCCTGAAGAATGCAGCAGGAACGCGGCCTCGCTAAGTTGGAGGCTGAGCTGAATATTCATGAGCGACTTGACCGTATTACCGTCCAAATGAAGCATCGTTCAAGCCTCGGACACTGTGTTGAGCCCTTGAAAGGCTTCCCATTTGAACCGCTCATCGATTTCAGTACCGGCAATACTGTTCAGGATCGTTGACATGTTTTTCTGTGCGACAGCGAGAATAACGTCCAGCATGTTTTGTTTACTGAAGCCCGCTTTGAGTAAGGCCTCTACGGCTGCCCCGCTCAAGCGGCCACGGCAGTTGATCACTTGCTGGGTAAACTCGCGCAATGTCCGCAAACGGACATTCAGGTGCGCAGGCTGATGAGCCAATGCATCGACCACGGACTGATCGACGCCCTTGGACAAGGCAATGAAGGCATGCGCCTGAATGGTATAGGAACACGCGTTTTCCACCCCTGTGGTTATCCAGACCACAGCCTTTTCCTCTTCGCTCAACGAGCTTTCGATAACTAGGTCATGCGCCCGCTGGTAAGCGCCCAATAATGAAGGCGACTCGGCCATATAGGCACTTTGATTGGGGATCCAGCCAAAGTTGTCGATTGAACTCTGAAGCAACGCTTTACTTTTCAGGGGGGCAGAATCGATCGTGTGGAGCTTCAAGACAGTCATGATGACCTCGATCAAAAGTGATTCGGGGCTACCCGGCTTGACCAGGTGGCCTTATGTTTGGGGAATCAGCGGTAGCGTGCGCTGACTTCAACGGGTTGAGTGTTCCACCGGATCGGCGCGAAGACGGACCAGAGCATGCGGATGGGGCGAGTCTTCGATATGAACTGAAGCCCATGGATATGGGCTGCCACCTCGGTGGTCAACGCAACGTCAACTTCACCCCTGGCTACCGCAGCCGCAGCGGCGCTGGTAGACAGCGAAAAGATCACCGAGTCGACTTCAAAACCGTCAGGCAGCAACTCCTGAATCAGCATCAGCGGAGCGGGATGAGTCGCTATCGTCAGTTTTCTGGTATTCAACTGCCCCTTGCTCACCAGGCCATACTCTGGGGTATCGAAGACGAAAGTGGCCACAAGGCTTAACCGCGGGTTCATATAAAAGTTATGAATCTGCGGATAGGCGTTGGCCACGATCAGTACCCCGGGGATGCGCTCGTCCATCGCTGAGCAGGCATGCTCATAAGAGTCACTGAGGTTGATCTGCACCTGTGATTCAGGAAAGCGCTGGCCAAGCCATTCGGTAAAAAAACCAGCCGCTGCTTCACTACTGGTTCCACTCGGCCCCAATGTATGAATCATCACCTCGCGCCAGTCGCCTACACTCAAATTCAGGAATTTACTGTCCATTGTCATAAATCTCCGGATGTTCGATTGTGCAAGGGGCTCAGCCAGTGGGCATATCGGCTATGCGAACCTTTTACCGTTTGCAGGTAGAGGCTTCTCAGCGCGCCGGTTACTTTGCCCACTTTGTGGTCCTGCAATACGTAGTGATCAATCTGTGTCACGGGTACGATCTCGACCCCTGTGCCAGCAAGAAAGCACTCGTCGACCGAATACAATTCGGAAAACGAAATGTCTCGTTCCACCACGCTTAATCCTAATGTTTCTCTGGCCAGGGTCATGATCGAATCACGGGTAATGCCCTCTAGAATGTGTGCACTGAGAGGCGGTGTGATAAGGCATCCATCCTTGACCACGAACACATTGGAGGTGGTTGACTCGGCCAGATTGCCGTGAATATTCAACATCAACGCATCGTCAAAACCGTTGCGTTGCGCCGACTCCATGGCCAACGCCGAATTGGCATAGCTACCGGTGATTTTCGCTCGCGAAGGAAGAGATACATCCGGGATGCGTCGCCAGCTCGAAACGGCGCAGCGGATGCCGGCAGCGGGCATGTAGGCGCCCATTGCCAGAGTATTGATCACCAGCCCTGAGCTGACGCCGGTCAGCTTTACACCAAAACCAACGCCGGGCAGCAGCGCTTTTTTATAGGCCATGGGCCTGATATAGCAGTCGGTCAGCGCCTCATTGCGACGCAGTAAATCAAGAATTATTTCCTTTAGTTCAGTGCGGCCAGGCAGGCTGTCCAACTGCAGCAACCTGGCTGAGTTCTCCATACGTTTAAGGTGATCGTCGAGCCTGAAGACATTCAGCTCGCCGTTATCAGCAACGTAAGCGCGTATACCCTCGAACACCGCAGTGCCGTAATTAAATGCCTGGGTCGTGATTGGAACCAGAGCTTCTGCAGCGGCGACAAAACGATCATCCAGGTACACCCATGGGTGAGGTTTGCGCGGACTACTTTTAGTGTTGAGCGGCACGTCGACCATGGTCAGGCCCTCCGTGCAGCGATCTTCAAGGCGGTATCACGCTCCAGATTATCGCCGCCCGTACGTTTGTCATGGAGTCGGGCAGCTTTCCAGCTGACCATCGCTGCCGTGCCAGTCACAGCGTCGGTAGGGCCGACAGTAATACTTACGGGAACACCGAGTGCAGTCTCCATAAAGCCGGCTACAGCGTTCAGGTCATTTCGGGCTTCGCTATTGGGCTGCAACTCGATAGTGACGCTTAATTTATCGATACCCGACACGGTCTCGACCTGGATGTGATAATCCAGACAGCCTGTGAGATGCTCGAACAGCGCTGCTTCGACGTCGTAGGCGCAATGGTTGCGTCCGTTTATAACCAGCGTGTCTCTGAGCCGTCCGATCGGGATGATCTGCCACTTGCCCTGATTCAGAACCCGGGCTCTGACCGTGTCTCCGGTGCGATACCGAATAAGGGGCTTTTGGCCCTGATAGAGGTGCGTGATAACCAGTTCACCGGTCATCTGGCCGTCTTTCGGTTCCAGGACTTCGCCGGTGATCGGGTTGACCACTTCATAGACAACATTCAAGGGCACGGTGCACAAATGCCCCTGCTTGTCACACGCGGCGAGAATGGAAGACTCCTGGGATGCGTACATACAGTTGTAAACCGCGCTGTTCCATACATCGCCAATGTTGCGCAACAAGCCAGGGGTGGTGAGTTCACCCAACGTGAATATCAACTTCACACCCAGCGATGAGGGGGTCTGCCCTTTGTTGATCAAATGCCTTGCCAGGCTGATTGCAACTGCGGGAGTACACACCAGTGCGGAGATTTTCAGTTCCCTGATCAACGTAATGGCACGTTCCATCCCGACGACAGGTGATCGCGGCCACATTTTCACTACCGTGTGCCCCAGACTTCGACAGACGTCCTCGAATGTATCTCCGGTGGAGTGAAGCTCCGTAGGCCCCATGACACCGACTATGTGTCGTTCGCCGTGAGCCTTGAAAAGCGCCTCGTAACGAAGTATCAATGGGGTGTTGTTGAATATCGAATCCCGCTCGTTACGCGGACAGGGCGTGGCCGCTCCTGTTGTACCGGTGGTTTCGTAATAGATCCAGGCATCGGCCAGCGGAGCAGAGAGCATGAAGTGACCTGCCGTGCGCAAGTCATCTTTCGTCGTAAATGGCAGTTGACGGAAAGCGTGCCAGTCCAGAGTGCCCAATGCAGCGTCCGAAGGGGACAACAGGTCGCGATAAAACGGAGAATGGGCTTTGACGTAACGAAGTGTTTGCCTGAGGCGGTCGAGTTGGATAGACCTTAACTCCTCAAGGGAGATACCATCGTTTTCAAACAACGCATGCTGCTGGTACGTGGCACGCGCCAACTCTAGAAGATCCGGTTTGAATAAAGCGTACACGCCAACCTCCTTGTCATTAAGATATTTACTTGAACAGCGGAAAGTTTCCTGACAGTTTGCTTATCTTTTTCTTCGGCCCTATCAGCCCGATCGCGACCAACTCGATGGACGAACTGTCCGCCTCGGAGATTCGTGACTCATACTCCTGATAGGTTTTGCAGGACTGCGCCAGTGCGCTGAAAGGAATGCTGAAAATTTCATCGTCGGCCAAGGCTTTTTCCTGAAGCTCGCGCAGGCTTTCATTGCTAGACAACAGGATCGGCAAAGGCGCGTAGATAACGCCGGGATAGTTGACACTGTCGCGGCTCTGCATGTCCGGGCCTACCAGCCCGTCTACGGAACGCCCCATGCTGACGCCGATGACGCTAACTGCGTTCGCGGCATGCCCCAGACCCAGCGACTTATCAACAACGATTACACACTTATGAAGTGTCGCATCAAAATTCATGGTCCCCCCTCCAACTATCGAGAAACGCTCAAGGCATCGAGCGGTGACCTGACAACGTCAGCCCAGCCCTCGAGCAGCCCTGACCAATGCGTTGTTTCACTAGTAATATCAATGTCCACGACCTGCCAACTGGCGATCTTTTGCCACTTGAGCACACCGTCCTGATGATCAGGATGAATAAGAAAACTTGAAAGTTCTTCCTGACTTTCAAATAAGCCCATAACCACAAAATCCATGGCTCTTTTACGAAAGCTTATATTTCTTCCACAGGCCCAGCCTGCAATCTCGTTAATATGGTGCGGGTGTCGACGGGTGGCAGCCTCTGCCTCAATGACTTCATTGTCACACCACTGAAAAGGCTCGTGAAACTTGAAAAAAACCAAGTGGAGAATCATGCATCGTCCTTGTTTATAGCCCACAACGTTTACAGAGTTATTGATAAGCGGGCCTGCCCCTATGCAATTTTTAAACAACCCAGCTGTATGCAAACAGTGTATGGATGAGACGTTTACCAAGCCTTGCCTGAAAAAATACTACACGCTTTAAACAGGAAGAAATGATCTATTCTGATTGTCAGCATCACCGAATTAGGTAGAATTCCCCCCATCCACAGGGAGTTGCGGAATTTATGACCTATCAGACGTTGAACCCTACTGATGTAAGGATCCTCACGGCCCTGCAACAGGACGGCCGGATCACCAATCAGACCCTGGCCGATCAGATCGGCATGTCTGCCTCGCCCTGCTGGCGACGGGTCAAACAACTTGAAGAGCATCGCTATGTGCTGGGTTACAGAGCGGTGCTGGACCGTCGCAAGATCGGGCTGGGTGTCATGGTGTTCATTCGGGTCAGCATCGACTCTCACAGTGAAGCCGAGGCAAGAAAATTCGAGCAGGAAGTCATGCAACTGGAGAACGTCGTGGCGTGCTACAGCATCGGCGGAGATGCCGACTTTCTGCTTCAGGTGGTGGCACGCGACCTGGATTCGTTTGCCGACTTCGCCATGACGGTGGTCAGAAGGCTCCCTGGGATTAAAGAGATGCAGAGCATGTTCGTCTTGAAGGAGATAAAGCCTTTCGTCTCATTTCCGGTCAAACCTGCGGCCTGACCGCATCAGGCTTAGGCCCTGGATGGCAAGTTCGGGTCAGCAAACATGCATCGCCTGCAAACATCAAACAATCGATCGTTTTCAATAAAGGAATAGTCATGTCCACGACCGAGCAAGCCACTGTGACTTTCGACAGTGCCATCCCGATCCTGCGGATGTTCGACGAACGCAAAGCGCGTGAGTTCTACCTCGACTTTCTCGGTTTCAGCGTCGAATTCGAGCATCGTTTCGAGGCCGATCTGCCGTTGTATCTGGGGATCAGCCGCAATGGCCTGCATTTGCACCTTTCCGAACATCACGGCGACGCCTGCCCGGGGGCTGCGGTGTTTATTCCCACTCAAAACATCGAGCAATTGCGCGATGAGCTGATTGGCAAACAGTACGGTTATGCACGACCCGGCATTGTTCAGCAGGGCTGGGGCCAGGTACTTGAAGTCTGCGATCCGTTCGGCAACCGCATCAGGTTCTGCCAGAGTTGAGGCAAACGCATTAACGTCAGCGGAGACCGATAAACCGGTTGTCCGGCTGACGCCACCACTGCCGGCACAATGGATATGCCGTGATCCATCGTTGTGCACATTGCCGCGTTCAAGCGCAAAGATGACGCATGACTGCGTCAAAAAACTTCGCTAACAGCCTTTAATCCCCTGCCAATCCGCCTTCGGTCAACCTTGGCCCATAACGTGCAAACGTGCCAGTTCATCTTGTATACATGAATGAACACCACTATGACCGCACTCGACATTTCCCAACTTCAGTCGGCGTTACGTTCAGGTCAAACAACCCTGACGGCACTTGTGCAAACCCTTACAGCGCACATTGATGCGGATGACCGGGCGGAAGTCTGGATTCATCGCGTGCCCGTGACGCAGCTTCTTGAAAGGGCGAAGACGCTGGAAAGCATTGCCGCAGAAGCGGGCGATTCGGTGTATGAGCAACTGCCGCTGTTCGGCGTGCCATTTGCGGTCAAGGACAATTTTGACGTGGCCGGAATACCGACCACGGCTGCGTGCCCGGCTTTCGCCTACACGCCCAAGGAAAATGCTCACGTCGTACAGTTACTGCTCGACAGTGGCGCGATCCTGATGGGCAAGACCAATCTCGATCAATTCGCCACCGGTCTGGTGGGTGTCCGCTCGCCCTACGGGGCCGTGCGCAATGCCCACGATCCGGCCTACGTCAGCGGCGGCTCCAGTTCCGGCTCGGCGGTGGCCGTCGCGCGTGGCTACGTGAGTTTTGCACTGGGCACGGACACGGCAGGATCAGGCAGAGTGCCCGCCGGGTTCAACGGTATCGTCGGGCTCAAGCCCAGCCTTGGCCTGTTCAGCAGCCGAGGCGTGGTGCCCGCCTGTCGCACGCTGGACTGCCCGTCGATATTTGCCGGGGATGTGCTGCAAGCCTGGCAAGTGGCGCAGGTCATCGCGGCTTACGACCCGCTAGACCCCGCCAGTGTGCCCGTGCAGGCATTGGCAGTGCAGCGCAGGGCTCGGCGTGTCGCGGTGCCACGGCACTGCGAGTTCTTCGGTGATGCTCAGGCGCAAACGGCTTACCTGAAAACCCTGGAAGCCCTGCAAAGCGACCCGCTGGTAACTGTCGAACCCATCGACTTCGATGTCTTCGCCGAGGCCGCGGCCCTGCTGTACCAAGGCCCATGGGTGGCCGAGCGGCGGGCAGCGGTAGGCAGATTCTTCACCACCCATGCTGAGGATATTCACCTGGTGGTGCGCGGCATCCTGCAGAGCGCCGCTTCGTTTGATGCCGTGGACACGTTCAATGCCCGCTATCGGCTGGCGGAACTGACGCGAACAGCCCAGCAACTGCTGGCCGGGGTCGATGTGCTGGTGGTCCCGACGGCGCCCTGCATGCCGACCATTGATGCAGTGCTCGCCAACCCGGTCGAGCTCAATTCACAGCTCGGCTACTACACCAACTTCGTCAACCTGATGAACATGTGCGCCCTCGCCGTTCCGGCAGAGCGCCGTGCCGACGGGTTGCCTGCGGGCATCACGCTGATCGGCCCCGCCGGTGCCGACCAACGCCTGGCAGAAATAGCCGCAGCCTGGCAGCCGCTCTTCGGTCAGACAGACCAGAGCGAAGCCGTCGCGATGGCACCCTTGCCCCGCAACAGCCCTGTCGTGCAGGTCGCGGTTGTCGGCGCGCACCTCGTCGGCCAGCCGCTCAACTGGCAATTGCTCGAAGGCAGTGCCCGTCTGCTGCGTACCACAACCACCAGCGCAGATTACCGGTTGTATGCACTGGCCGGTACTTCGCCACCGAAGCCGGGCCTGGTGCGTGTGCCTAAAAAGGGCGAGCGCATCGAAGTCGAGGTCTGGGAAATGCCGCTGAACCTGTTCGGGGCCTTCGTCGCCGCGATTCCCGCGCCATTGGGCATCGGTTCTCTGCAATTGGCCGACGGCCAGTGGGTCAAGGGTTTCATCTGTGAGCCAGCCGGCCTTGAGGGCGCGCTGGACATCACTGATTTCAAAGGCTGGCGCGCCTACCGCGCCGCGCACACATCTTCCATCGCTCATTGATCAGGGGTAGCACGCATGTCGAACGTTGATCGTCGCAGTTTCATCAAGTTGGCAGGCATTATCGGCCTGAGCGCAGCACTGCCGTTTGGTCGTGCCTACTCAGCCGACGCGCCGCTGGTGGTGGGTTTCATCTACGTCGGCGCTCGCGACGACTTTGGTTACAACCAGGCCCACGCCCAAGCAGCGGCCATCATCAAGACGCTGCCCAACGTCAAAGTGATCGAGGAAGAAAACGTTCCGGAAACCGTGGCCGTGCAGAAGACCATGGAAGCCATGATCCGTCAGGACGGTGCGACACTGATTTTTCCGACCTCATTCGGCTACTTTGAGCCGCATGTGGTCAAGGTCGCGAAAAAGTACCCGGACGTGCGTTTCGCGCATTGCGGCGGCCTCTGGCAGAAAGGTAAGGACCCGATCAACGCGGGCAGCTTTTTCGGTTACATCGACGAAGCGCAATACCTGAACGGCGTGATTGCCGGACACATGAGCAAGAGCAAAAAACTCGGTTTTGTGGCCGCCAAGCCTGTGCCTCAGGTACTGCGCAACCTGAATGCCTTTGCCATGGGCGCACGCTCGGTAGACCCGAGCATCGTGACCACGGTGATCTTTACCGGTGACTGGTCGTTGCCGGTCAAGGAAGCAGAAGCCGCCAATGGCCTGATCGACCAGGGCTGTGACGTACTTACCTGTCATGTCGACGGCCCCAAGGTGATCGTCGAGACGGCTGAAAAGCGCGGTGTCATGACCTGTGGCTACCACGCCAGCCAGGCCGCGCTGGCACCCAAAGGTTACCTGACCGGTGCCGAATGGAATTGGGAAACTCCTTATCGCGCCCATGTAGCGGCAGCCCAGAGCGGCGCGCCGATGATCAACTTCCTGCGCGGCGGGCTCAAGGAAGGCTTCGTCAAGACTTCCGCCTATGGACCATCGGTGACTGCCGACGCCAAACAGCAAGCGGATGCCATCAAGGCGCAAATGATGGCCGGGCAGTTCGTGATCTTCAAAGGCCAGCTCAAGGACAACAAAGGCGCGGTGGTGATTGCCGATGGTGTTTCACAAGGCCAGACCGACATCGCCCTGGAGAGCATGAATTACCTGGTCGAAGGTGTACTTGGCCAGCTCTGAGGAATGTTCATGAGCCTATCCATTAGTCTGCGCCGCCTGGCCAGCGCGCTGCTGCCGGGGCTGCCTACGGTGTTGGCGGTGTTTTCCTCGTGCGTGCTGTTCGGGCTGTTTCTGGCGGTTCAGGGCAAGCCTGCCTGGCAAGCCCTGCAACTGGTCGGTGAAGGCGCGTTCGGCTCGTGGTTCGCTTTGGAAAACACCCTGCAACGCGCTGCGCCTCTGATGCTGACCGCATTGTGCGTCGCCCTGCCCGCTCGGGCCGGGCTGATCATTATCGGCGGCGAGGGCGCGCTGGTACTGGGCGGTCTGGCAGCGGCAGTGACACCCTTGTGGCTCGGCAATTTGTCAGCCGGGGTGATGCTCGTCTGCATGGCCCTGGCGGCGATGAGCGTGGGCGCGTTGTGGATCGGTCTGAGTGGCTGGATGCGCCAGCGTCGCGGAGTCAACGAAACGATCAGCAGCCTGCTGCTTTCCTACATCGCTCTGGCGCTGTTCCGGCAGTTGGTAGAAGGGCCGTTACGCGATCCGGCAAGCCTGAACAAGCCTTCGACGCTGCCGCTGGACGATGCCTATATGATCGGCACCATCAGTGACAGTTTCGAAGTGCATTGGGGTCTGGTGGCGGGCGTGGTCGCGTGTCTGCTGGCCTATGTACTGGTGCGCCACAGCATCAAGGGTTTTGCCCTCGCCGTGGTCGGCGGCAACGTACGCACGGCGTTGATGATCGGCTTGCCGGTGGACCGTTTGATCCTGCTCAGTTGCCTGCTGGGCGGCGCGGCAGCGGGTCTGGCCGGAATGTTCGAAGTCACTGCTGTGCAAGGCAGCGCCAACGCCGCGCTGATCGCAGGCTATGGCACCAGCGGCATCCTAGTGGCTTTCGCCGCTCGCCATCATCCACTGGCCATTATCGTTTGCGCCATTTTGCTGGGTGGACTGGAAGCCAGTGGTGGGCTGCTGCAACGACGGCTTGGCCTGCCAGACGCCACCACGCTGATTCTTGAAGGGCTGCTATTCACCAATCTGCTGCTCTGGGAAGCCCTGGGTGGGCGTATCGCCGCCTGGAAGATCAGGCTGACGGCGTCGCCCGCGTCGGTCGACAAGGGAGCACTGCAACATGGCTGATATCGACCTGAGCACCTTTCTGCTGGCATTGCTGGCTGGCGCAATCCGCGTCGGTACGCCTTTTCTGTTCGTCAGCCTGGGCGAATGCCTGACCGAGAAAAGCGGCCGGATCAACCTGGGGCTGGAAGGCATCCTGGTTGCCGGCGCGATGTCCGGATACGCCGTGGCGTGCCTGAGCGGCTCGGCATGGCTGGGCGTTGGCGCTGCCGCCGGGGTTGGCATTCTGTTGGGCCTGCTGCACGGCCTGGCCTGCTCGTTACCTCGGGTCAACGATATCGCGTTCGGCATCGCGCTGATTCTGCTCGGCACCGGGCTGGCGTTTTTTCTTGGCAAAGCGTTTATCCAGCCGCAAGCCCCCATGCTGCCGTCACTGGCACTGGGTGCCTGGAGCGACGAAGAACGCGTGCGTTCGGCGCTGAATATCAACGTGCTGTTCTTCGTCGGTGCAGCACTGGCGTTCGTACTGCACTGGGGGCTGCGCACCACACGCTGGGGGCTGATGCTGCGTCTGGTCGGCGACCACGCTGAAACCGCTCAGGCGCTGGGCTATCGCCCGCTCAAGGTGCGCATTCTGGCGACAGCGGTCGGCGGCGGATTGGCCGGAATCGGCGGCGCTTACCTGTCGCTTTACTACCCCGGCAGCTGGAATGAAGGGCTGTCCAGCGGGCAAGGATTGATGGCCGTCGCGCTGGTGATATTTGCCCGTTGGCGCCCGTTGGCGTGCCTGTGGGCGTCGTTGCTGTTCGGCGCTGCCGGTGCCATCGGCCCGGCCCTGCAAGCGGTCGGTATCAGCACCGGCTACTACCTGTTTGCCGCAGCACCTTATGCGCTGACGCTGGTGGTGATGTACGCCACCTGCCGCCGTGGTCGCACTCTGAATGGCGCGCCGGGCGAACTCATCCTGACGCGATGAACTGATCTTTTCGAGGAGACATTGCATGGCCAGTGGTCTTGGTGGTTTGAACAAGTCGCCCAAGGGCGTGGTGATCGGCCTGGCGCAACTGGCGTTGCCTGATCCGCATACCCGCGAGGCGTTGTGGGCACAAACGCAGAAAGTGGTCAGCATGGTGGCCAAGGCGCGACGCAGCAATCCGGGCATGGACCTGATCGTGTTTCCCGAGTACTCCTTGCATGGCCTGTCGATGAGCACCGCGCCAGAGATCATGTGCAGCCTCGACGGGCCGGAAGTAATGGCGTTGCGCGAGGCGTGCAAGACGCACCGGATATGGGGCTGCTTCTCGATCATGGAAGCCAACCCGCACGGCAACCCGTTCAACAGCGGCCTGATCGTTGATGACCTCGGCGAGATTCGCCTGTATTACCGCAAGCTCCATCCGTGGGTGCCAGTCGAGCCCTGGGAGCCTGGCGATCTGGGTATTCCGGTCTGCGACGGGCCGCGTGGCAGCAAGCTGGCGCTGATCATCTGCCATGACGGCATGTTCCCGGAAATGGCCCGCGAGTGCGCCTACAAGGGTGCCGACATCATGCTGCGCACAGCGGGTTATACCGCACCGATCCGTCACTCGTGGAAGATCACCAACCAGAGCAATGCCTTCACCAACCTGATGCAAACCGCAAGCGTCTGCATGTGTGGCTCCGACGGCACGTTCGACTCCATGGGCGAGGCCATGTTCGTCGACTTCGACGGCACGATCATGGCTGAAGGCGGTGGTCGGGCCGACGAAATCGTCTGCTGCGAACTGCGCCCCGACCTGGTACGCGAAGCCCGTGTGCACTGGGGCGTGGAGAACAACATCTATCAATTCGGCCATCGCGGTTACGTGGCGGTCAAGGGTGGCGCGCGCGACTGTCCTTACACCTACATGCATGATCTGACCGCAGGCCAATACCGTCTGCCTTGGGAAGACGATGTCGTGCATACCGACGGTAGCGCCTGCGGCTTTACTGCGCCTGAGCGCGAATTCAAACCCACCCCCAGCAGCTGGAAGGATTAACGCCATGAGTGAACGTCATATTGCATCGGCGCCCTACCCCTGGCCCTGGAATGGGCAATTGCATGCGCACAACACAGCCTTGATCGTGATCGACATGCAGACCGATTTCTGCGGCGTCGGCGGCTACGTGGACAGCATGGGTTACGACCTGGCCCTGACCCGAGCGCCCATCGAGCCGATCAAGGCGCTGCTCGCCGCGATGCGCCCGCTGGGCTTCACCATCATCCATACCCGCGAAGGCCATCGCCCGGACCTCAGCGACTTGCCCGCCAACAAACGCTGGCGCTCGCAGCGCATCGGCGCGGGAATCGGCGACCCAGGCCCCTGCGGCAAGATTCTGGTACGTGGCGAGCCGGGCTGGGAAATCATCGACGAGCTGGCACCGCTGCCCGGCGAAATCGTGCTCGACAAGCCCGGCAAAGGCTCCTTCTGCGCCACCGATCTGGAACTGATTCTGCGCACTCGTGGCATCGAAAATCTGATCCTGACCGGCATCACCACCGACGTCTGCGTGCACACCACCATGCGCGAAGCCAATGACCGTGGCTTCGAGTGCCTGCTGCTGGAAGACTGCTGCGGGGCGACCGACCCTGGCAATCATGCGGCGGCCCTGAGCATGGTCAAAATGCAGGGTGGCGTGTTCGGCGCAGTCGGCCATTCCTCAATGCTTCGCGACCTGTTGGGAGCATGAACATGCGCGCCCCGAGCCTTGAGACGATTGGTGCCAGCAAGCATTTCGGAGCGTTTCGCGCACTCGACGAGGTGTCCTTCAAGGTCCGCGCCGGCACCGTCCACGCCCTGCTCGGGGAGAACGGCGCCGGCAAGAGTACGCTGGTCAAAGGCATCATCGGCTACAGCCCGCTGCAGTCGGGCAGCATTCTGATCGACAACCGCGAACACGAGATTCGCACCCCGCGCGACTCTCATCAGTTGCATATCGGCATGGTGTATCAGCACTTCACCGTGGCGCCGGGCCTGAGCGTTGCGGAAAACCTGGTGCTGTCGCGCGGTGATCTGCCGTGGCGTATCAACTGGGCCAGCGAGTACGAGCGCCTGGAAGCCTTCATGGCAAAGATGCCTTTTTGTCTGGATATCCATCGGCCGGTCAGCAGTCTGGCCGCAGGTGAAAAACAGAAACTGGAAATCCTCAAGCAGCTGTATCTGCAACGTCGGCTGATCATTCTCGATGAACCGACCTCGGTACTCACGCCGCAAGAGGCCGATGAAGTGCTGGGGCTGATGCAGTCGATGGCACATCGCGGTGAACTCACCGTGCTGATGATCACCCACAAGTTTCGCGAAGTCAGCACCTATGCCGATGACGTCACCGTGCTGCGCAAGGGCCGCTGGGTAGGCACAGCGACAGTGGCCGACACCACCACGCAGCAGATGGCTGCCTGGATGATGGGCGAAGCGCAAGTGCGTAGCGTGAGCAACGATCGGCCGGTCATGGCAACCCGTACGCCCCAGTTGCAGGTAGAGGGGCTGGATGTACCCGGTGACAAAGGCACGCTGGCGGTGAAAAACCTTTCTCTGGCAGTGCAGCCGGGAGAGATCGTCGGGGTTGCGGGTATTTCCGGTAACGGCCAGCGCGAACTCACCGAAGCCCTGCTCGGCCAGCGACCCTTCAGTGCCGGGCAGATATGGGTCGATGGCCAGCCTTACCATGCGCAGCGTGAACAGATGCAGCGTCTGCGCGTGTTCAGCCTGCCCGAAGAGCCCTTGCGCAACGCCTGTATCGGCAGCTTCAGCGTGGCCGACAATCTGGCCCTGCGCAACTTCGACCAGCCGCCGCTGTGCCGTCAGGGCTGGCGTCTTGATCGTCGTGCAATAGGCGCACAGGCGCGCACATTGATCGAACAGTTCAAGGTCTCGCCCAACGACCCGAACCGTCCCATCGGCACCTTGTCGGGAGGCAATGTGCAGCGCGCCGTACTGGCGCGAGAACTGACCCATGACGTCGCGGTGCTGATCGTCGCCAATCCGGTATTCGGCCTGGACTTCGCCAGTGTCGCGCTTATCCACCAGCGCCTGATCGACGCGCGCAACAGCGGCACAGCAGTCCTGCTGCTCAGTGAAGATCTCGACGAACTGCTGAGCCTGGCAGACCGCATCGTGGTCATTCATGACGGCGAACTGGTTTTTGAAACCAGCGCAGCCGCCGCTGATCGAACCGAGCTGGGTCGACACATGGCCGGTGCCGAGCAGCTTGCCGGAGAACCGGCATGATCAGCGTCAATGCGCGTCCGGACTGCTTCACGTTCGACCCCTCCTGTGCCGCTGTGGTGATCATCGACATGCAGCGCGACTTCCTCGAACCCGGCGGCTTTGGTGCCGCGCTGGGCAACGATGTCGCACCGTTGCAGGCCATCGTGCCATCGGTGCAACAACTGCTGGCGCTGGCCCGTGATCAGGGCATAGTGGTCATACACACTCGTGAATCGCACAGCGCGGACCTTGCCGACTGCCCGCCCGCCAAGCTGGCCCAAGGTTCACCGGGCCTGCGTATCGGCGACCTCGGCCCGATGGGCCGCATCCTGATTCGCGGCGAACCCGGCAATCAGATTATCGACAGCCTGACGCCGCTCGCCTGCGAGTGGGTCATCGACAAACCGGGCAAGGGCATGTTCTTCGCCACCGACCTGCATCAGCGGCTGACCGACGCCGGGATCACTCATTTGATCTTCGCAGGCGTTACCACCGAAGTCTGCGTGCAGACCAGCATGCGCGAAGCCAGTGATCGGGGTTATCGCTGCCTGCTGATCGAAGATGCGACCGAAAGCTATTTCCCGGCCTTCAAACAGGCCACTCTGGACATGATCACCGCACAAAACGCGATTGTCGGGCGTGCAGCGTCACTGGCCGATCTGCAACACGCCCTGCAAACAAGGAGTACACCCTGATGGACATCAACCTTGCGCACATCGTCGCCGAAGTGACCAGCGCGTTCACTGATTACGAGCGCGCCCTGCTGGCCAACGAGCTGACCACGCTGGATGGGTATTTCTGGAATTCCGAACAGACCGTTCGCTATGGCGTCGCGGAAAACTTGCACGGTGCCAAAGCCATCGCGCGCTATCGACGCCACTGTCAGCCAGTCGGGCCCGGTCGAAAATTATTGCGCACCGTGGTTAGCACCTTCGGTGAAGACTTCGCCACCGTCAGCACCGAGTTTCACGATGGCGTTACTGAGCGTCTGGGACGGCAGATGCAAACCTGGGCACGCCTGGACGGCGGCTGGAAAGTCGTTGCCGCACATGTCAGCATTGACCTGAGCAGCCTGGAGCCACGCCCTTGAATTCCCCCAACACCACCAACGCGCTGGCAGAAGACGTCTATCGGCGGCTCAAGCAGGAGATCTTCGACTTCTATCTGCTGCCCTACGACCGCTTCACCGAAACGCAACTGGCAGACCGTTATCAGGTGTCACGCACGCCGGTGCGTGACGCATTGTACCGGCTGCAGCGCGAGGGTTATCTGGACGTCGAGTTTCGACGGGGCTGGTCAGTCAAGCCGCTGGATTTCGACCAGATCGACCAGCTGTACGATCTGCGCATCGTGCTTGAATGTGCTGCGGTCGAACGTATCTGTGCATCCCACGAAGTGCATCCGGAACTCAATGTGCTGCGTCAGCACTGGCTGATTGATCGCAGCCACTGGCAGATCGATATGCAGGTCGTCGCAGACCTCGACGAACAGTTTCACACCCAACTGGTGGCCGCCTCGGGCAATCTGGAAATGGCCCGTGTTCATCAGGAAGTGACCGAGCGCATTCGCATCGTGCGCAGACTGGACTTCTTCAAAAGCGCCCGCATCGAACATACCTACCTGGAGCACGCCGCGATCCTCAATGCATTGCAGGCACGCAAACGGGACGAAGCGCTGTTGTTACTGCGCTCTCATGTGGAAATCAGCAAACTCGAAGTGCGCAAACTGACGATATCGATGCTCAGTGATGCGCGACGGCGGCATGAGGCATGAAGCGTTGACGGTTATCAGCTGCTTCTGCCGAGTTTGCCGGTGAACGGTGCGGATATCTCGCACCTCAGCCCGACCGGTTCGTAGAAGAACGTTGCCGAACCATCAAACGCATTACCCAGACTGCCCTTGATCATCGCCGTGCCATAACCCTTGCGGCTCGGCTGATCGACTTGCGGGCCGCCGCTCTCCGCCCAGACCAGCCTGAAAACAGGCTCGAGATCATCACTGCCCTGCGCAACAATCCCCCACTGCACATTCAGTTCTCCCGCTTCCCGAGACAGCGAGCCGTACTTGGTAGCGTTGGTACACAGCTCATGTATCACCAGTGCCAGCGCCGATGCAGCCTTCTGGGTCAGCAAGACATCGGGACCGGAAAAACTGATAGCACAGTCTTTTTGATAAGGCGCGAGCATTTCCTGCAGTAAGGCAGCCATTTCGATTTCGCACGTGCTCAGTGCCAGCGAGTGCGCGCGATGCATCATTACCAGCCGCTCGCTAAACACCGCCCGAAACTGCCTTACGTCGGGGTATCGTTTCAAGGTCAGATTGGCGACACCGCCAATCGTCAGAAACAGATTTCGAATACGGTGCTCAAGCTCGCCCAGAATAAGCGCGTTGGATTCCTGCGACCTGCTATACGCACAAATGCGCGCACATAACGATGATGCCAATTGCAGAAACTCGCGCTGTTCAACAGTCAGCGACATGCCCAGCGGATGGATGATTGCGATACTTCCCTGGGCGTTTTTATCAGCGCTCAGTGCCGGAATCGAAATCATCGCGTGCAGATCATGTCGGGCGAAGAGCGCTTTCCACTCTTGCGAAAAGCGCGGGTCGTTTGCCACGTCCGGAACGTCGATGGTTTTCCCGGTCAATATGCCTAGTCCACATGAGCCGCGCTTGCCGGTGATGATGTTACCCACCAGCGCTTGAGAAAAATCGGACGGCAGGTTCGGGAAAATAGACTGACGAAATGTTCTGCCGGCCTTATCCAGCACGTTGATGCCGACGACGGCACCCGGCAATCTGACTTGCAGCGCAATGGCAAAATCTTCAAGAAGCGGTTGGGCGGGCAAAGCGGATGACATGACGTCCAGTGCGCGATTACGAAAAATCTCTAGAAACTCACGCATGGCAGCCGCATCCTCAGGTGCGAAAAAATCAGACATGGTACACCGGTGGCAGGCTTGCGATACGTGAGTTGGACAAAACGCCTTTCAGAGAAAAACAGCGTGCTCGTCGTTGTTCAGCTATTAACGCTATCCTCAGCACTTTCCGGAAATGGAAGCCCACAATGACACGAGCCGTACTGTTGGTGCTGTTGATCCTCGCGGTTGCATGGCTGGCGCAAAGTGGTGATGGCGACGAAATGCACTGCCCTGACAAAGATGCGAATTTTTTTGCTGAATCCATCAACGCGTATTTTGACAAACATCCACCAAAAGCCGGTAAAGCCGTGACCATTCCTGACGGCGCCCGTTACGACAATCGTACCCACTGGTGGATAGTTCCGGTCGACGTCGGCCAGGAAAGATTACAGGCGCTGTTGAGTTGCGACGGCCATCTAGAACTCTCCGGACGTAGCTAATGAGGTCGTATTCTGAACTGCATAAAAACAGATTAACCTTGTTTACCAGATGTGGCGCAAACGAGAGACCTGTCTGCGCCAATCCCGTTTCACACCAGCCAATGCCACAACAACAGCGTACCTATCAGCCCCACTACCGAAACAATCGTCTGCAACACCGCCCCTAACCAAAGGGTTTGCTTGAGTTGCAGGCCGAAGTATTCGCGGACCATCAGAATCACCGACAGAAGAATGATCAGCAAGGAAGTCCCGAACCCGGGCTGGCGACGGGTATCAGGCTTGGCACTGAACAACTCGCCCAACTCGGCGGGTTCTTCAATGTGCATACGCCTGGACAGTATTTGCCAACCCGGTCAGAAATTCGGGTAAAGAACTAAATGTCCTGAATCCTCGCAGCACCCGCGTCAGCGTCAGCCGCAGACGCCCCGCAGCGCAACGGATATGGTCGTTACGCGCGTAATGCACCCTTTGAATCATGTGGGTATAGTGCCTGTGCAACAAGTGCCCGGTGCCTGCGGTCCAACACACTGCATTCAGTACCCGTCCGGCATTGCGTCACCCATTATCTGATCAGAGCCGCGATCAATTTAACAGATCACTCGACAGGACATCAGATGACCTCATCCAGCCAGCGCCTGGCCTTGCTTGAAGCAGTTGTCGAGCAGTCATTCAATGCCGTTTTGATCACCGATGCCAATCTGACCAATGGCGGCCCGTTCATTGTGTATGTCAATCCGGCATTCTGCGCGATGACCGGCTACGCAGCAGAGGCATTGATAGGCCGTTCGCCAAGGATCCTGCAAGGACCCGACACCGATCGTCAGGTGATCGAGCGTATGCGCCAGTGCCTGAGCGAGAGCCTCTTTTTCGAAGGGTCGACAGTCAATTACCGCGCGGACGGAAGCCCCTATGTCGTCGAGTGGAAAATTTCCCCGGTGCGCGACGATGCGGGGGCGGTTTGCAACTTTGTATCGGTGCAGCAAAACATCAGCCCGCGCATTCGGGCGGAGCGCGAACAGCATTTGCTGGCTCAGGCGCTGAACGCCGCGCTTGATCCGATCATGATTACCGATTGCAACGCCACTATCGTTTTTGCCAATGAGGCTTTTCAGAACATCACCGGTTACAGCGCGCCGGAAATCATCGGCGAAAACCCGCGAGTGCTCAGCTCTGGTAAACATGATGAGATGTTTTATGCGCAATTCAATGAAGCGCTGGCCAGTGGTACGCCCTTTCGTACGACCTTCATCAACAAGCGCAAGGATGGCTCTCTGTTCTATGCAGAACACAGCATTTCCCCGCTGTGTAACCTGGAGGGAACCATCACGCATTACGTCAGCATCAGCCAGGATGTAACCACTCGGCTGGGCCGTGAACAAAAGTTGTTGGAGATTGCTCACAGCGACCCGCTGACAGGGCTGAATAACCGAAGGGCGGCGGAACACACCCTTGAGCGGCTTATCGATACCGCACGGATATCGGGCAGGCCATTCAGCCTTATCATTGGCGACATCGATCACTTCAAATCAATCAATGACCGATACGGCCATCCCGCTGGCGACAGGGTATTGACCAGCGTTGCCGTCATCCTCAAACAACGGATCCGCCTGCAGGATGTCGCGGCCCGATGGGGAGGAGAAGAGTTTCTGATACTGGTGCCCGATAGCTCATTGAATCATGCCGCGGAGTTGGCCGACCGCATTCGAAAGGGCGTTGAGAGTCTGTTGATACCGGATACAGGCTCAGTGACTATCTCTCTGGGGGTTGCGCAACTCAGCCCCGGAGAAACAGCAGCAAGCCTGATCCAGCGCGCAGACAAAGCGCTCTATCAAGCCAAGCGCCTGGGCCGCAACCGCGTCGACATCGCACACGCAGACGACGCGATTTATTGAGATTGTCTGCGAGCGGAGTCGTCAGGAATAGCGCACGACGCTATCGGTATTTCATGGTGACGGACGCTTTACGGACGACTGCCGCCAACAAGAGCGGGTATTCTCAGCACCTTGTTGGCAGCGGTGATGTAAACCCAGTGCTGTGACCCGGTAGAACAGAATGCAAGATTGCCGGTGTCTTTCGCCGTGACCTTTATTTTCCCCAGCAACTCGCCGCTGGCAGAGAACACCTGAATACCCTCTTTGCTGCTGCTCCAGACGTTGCCCTGCGCGTCGACCTTGAGCCCGTCAGGGATGCCGGGGGCAATCTCGGCAAACACCTTGCCGTTACTCAGCGCCCCGTCGCGCACCTGATACACCCGGATGCTGTGTGCCAGTTTCGGATTCTTGAAATCATGCGCCAGTTGCGAGTCCGCGACATACAGCAAGCGTTGATCGGGTGAAAACGCCAGACCGTTCGGCGAATGAAGTCCCGGGGTATTCAACCTCACCAGTTGGTTTTGTTCCGGATCGTAGCGGTATACATACTCGCCGTCCTGCTCCGGTTTGCCGCCATAACTTTCAGCCTTGTTCAACACGCCGAAGGTTGGATCACTGAACCAGATACCGCCACGCTTATCGACCACGACATCATTCGGGCTGTTCAAACGCTTGCCTTCGTACCTGTCGACCACTGTGCGCCATTGACCATCCGCTTCCTGTCGCACTATTGCGCGTTCGCCATGGGATGCGGCGATGACTCGGCCTTCGGCATCCAGAGCATGCCCGTTCTGATAATGGGCAGGGTCCAGCCGTACAGTCACGCCGTCATGCTCTTTCCAGCTCATGACCTTGTTCGCCTTCACATCACTCCAGATCAACTGACCGTCTGGCAAACACAAAGGACCTTCCGCCCACTGCGCATCGGCGGTAAGCACTTGTGCCTGCGCGTCGGGCTGGATGAGTGCAGCAAACCGGGGATTACTGGCAACCACCGTGACGGGCGAAGCGTCTGAAGCCATCACTGCGCCTGCAGCGAGAAGCGCGCCCGCCAACACGAGCGAAGTGGTTTTCCTGCCTGGATGACGGAAGATTCGATTCATGCATTTCGCCCCAATTGATCAGTAGGCACACCGGCCAGAAGAACGTTTGGCAGCAGCATCCGGTTTGAGTTTCACGATGAGCTGAACGTTGGGCTGATCACCCACGGTACGAGTCAGATGCCCGACCCTGTTGTCGCCAGGCCTTGCTTTGGAGCTGCTGTCGGCATTGAACTGCATTTCCCCGGGGCCCTGAACCAATACCGTGCCATCAGTGGTTTCCACCGACCACTGACCCTGTAGGGTGATCACCCACTGAGGGCCCGGCGCATGGTGCCAACTGCCGACGTAACCCGGCGGCAGTACCGCGTAGGCAATACTTTCTACTTCGTCGGGCGAAACTCCGATCCACTGAGGCTCGGCGGGTGGCGCGTAACTTTTGAATTCCAGCCCCTCGATACGACAATGCTCGACATGGGTGGCCCCTGCCTCGTCGGCCCAGACAGTGGCGTACTTGACGGGGGGCTGAAGCTTGCCGTTGCTGGTGGTGCTTTGTTGAGAGTTTGCGGGTACAGACAGTACCGCCGCATTGACGCTAGTGCTTGCAGCGCAAACGGCAGCAAAGGTCAGTGCAAATGCGAAGAGCGTTTTCATGGGTAAATCCTTGTTCGCGAGAACACTGGGTGGAAAGACAACGTCGCTGTGCCACTACCAATCAAGAGGCCAGTCGCATGATAACGCGCGATCAAACAGTCACTCATCGAAACCGGACCTGCCCTGGCAGGCCCGGAAGTTACATCAGAGTTTCGGTAACTGACCGATGCGCGCCATCATTTCGGTAACGATCTGCAGGTCCAGCAAAAACTGTCCGGTCGTCTTGAACTCGTTGTCCGTGTGGCCGGTATATTTGACTTCGGGCCTCGCCAGACCGAACTGCACGCCATTGGGCAGTTCATGTACCGACGTCGCGCCAGCCGAGGTGCCGAACGCATGTTCCATACCGAGATTTTCGCTGGCAACTGCAAGCAGCGCCCTGACCCATTCGCCCTCTGGATTGCGGTACATCGGCTTGGCAATGGAATAGTCGAATGCAGGCTTGATGCCGGTTTTCACGCTCCACGCTGCAAGTTTTTCGGAGATTTCGGATTTAAGCTCTTCCGTAGACCTGCCCTTGGGCACGCGCAAGTTGACCGCAAGTTTGAACGCTGTTTCATCCATCGCGACATAGGTAAGAGAAGCGGTCAGCGGCCCCATGAACTCGTCGGAGAAACCAACGCCCAACTTGTTGCCCAGATAATCAAGGCCCCAGTTGTCGGCTGCATAGCGAGCAGCGTCAGTAATCTGGTTATGTTTGAGCGCGACCTTGCCTTGAAGGCTATTGATGAAGTCAAGCATCCTCGCAACCGGGTTGACTCCAGACTGGGGCGCCGATGAGTGCGCGGAAACACCCGTCACTGTCAGCTTGACGTCATTGCCGTCGACGCTGGCATCGACCGCGAAATTGCCGCCATTGCTTTTCACGTAATCCGCACCGGCCTGTTGCAGGCTGGCAGCCAGTTGCGCAGGCTTGTCGGTTAACAGAGTAGCGACCGATTTCGATGGAATCTGATTGGTGGCCGCACCTCCGGTCATCGACACGATTTCAGCACCCTCGCCGTCGGCGTTGCGCCGGGCAAAACTGGCCATGACCGTCCCATAACCTTTTTCCGCGATGACAACCGGGTAGCTGCCATCCAGCGCCAGGTTGTAACCAGGCGTGGGGTTGCGTTCAAAATAGTAGGGGATGGCGTCACCCGTGGTTTCTTCAGTTGTATCGATCAGCAACTTGAAGTTTCTGGCCAGCGGCAGCTTTTCTTCCTTGATGACTTTCATGGCATAGAGCGCCACGACGATGCCATTCTTATCGTCTTCGGTGCCACGCCCATAAAGGCGATCACCAATCAATGTAACCTTGAACGGATCGAGCCGCGTGCCGTCCGGCAACACCCAGTTTTCCGGCGTGACCGGTACAACATCGGCATGGACGTGAATGCCCACGACTTCATCGCCCGCCCCGTCGAGCGAAACTTCATAAACGCGGTTATCGACGTTGCGAAATTTCAGATCGAAGCGTTCGGCAAGGCCTTTGATCGCGTTGGCGATCTTGATGAACTCCGGGTTTTCATGCTGGGCAACGCCGTCAACACGGGCGGTTGGAATGGCGACCAGCTCACGCAATGTGTCGGTTGCCGCATTGCCATACTTCAACCGGGTATACAGACCGAGCAGGCGATTAATGTCGTTCTGTTGCGCGTCGGAAAGTGTTTTGTTGTCGAGAAAGGCGTTGATGGCCGGGCCAAAATCAGCAGCTTTGACAACATCAGTGCTGGACAGACTTTTCAGAAACTGCCTGAAATCCGTGACCGATTTCTCATTGAAAGTCTTGAGAATGATCGTGCTCTGTTGTGCAGTGACGTTGGCATTCGCCACGCTGGTGAAGGACGAAAGGCTGGCCATTATCAACGCGGTTGCGGCCAGTTGCTTGAGTGACAGGTTCATTGTTCAGGGCATTCCTTGGCAGGTACAGCACGCAAAAATTCTGACCACTTGATCAGTAAGATTTCAAACTTACACCATGAGCAATGATGCGAGAATCCCCGCTTTGAAATGAGGCAATGCCTTAAAGGGCTCGAATGATCAATGTGCCTTGAAACACACGTGATCAGTACGACCTGACGGAGTTGCAATCCCCCATCCGATTACCTATATTCCGGCGTGGCGCCATCTACGCCACCTACCGCGGAAAGGGCTGCGCCCAGGATTCTGATTCGATATTCCGTCACTACGACTCCCGACCTTCAAGCGGACAAGGTTTTTTGCAAGGAGATCGTATGCCCGGCAATAATAAGCCCTCGTCCCATCACGGCCGTATCAACCTCGAACAGCAGCGCAAGCGTGCCAAAGAGCTTCTGCTGCGAATGAAAGACGGCACTGCATCTGATCAGCTCATCCTGCTCGACAAGACGACGCCGACCTTATCGGATGCCCAATGGCTGATCGCGAGGCAATTGGGCTTCAGCAGCTGGCCCAGGCTAAAGGCGCATGTCGATGCAGTCGACTTCGCAGCACGGAATCCGGACTTCGAAGCAAGCGACGAAGCGCGAACCGTGCATTGGCGATGCGGCAGCGACATTGCCCACACTCTCAAACTCGCGGGCTTCAAAGGCTCTTTCAAGATGCTGACAGACCCTTTGTGCATGGGTCCGGTTCAGGCTGTGCCTGAAAAGGCATATCAGGCAGCGCGCAGCCACTACATCAGCCAGGCATTCGGGCTGAGCCTTACCGATGTCGCACGCCGGTTTGATGATGAATACACCGATCTGCAGCAGATGAGCAGTGCCGATCACAGCGTGCTGTGGTGCGAGGCAGATGCCTACGACCAGCTCTTCCTGATCAGGACGCTGGCAGCCCTTGAGCAATTGCCTGCCAGGCTTGAAATTATCCAGGTGAGCCAGATTCCCGGCGTCCAGCGCTTCATCGGCATTGGCCAACTGGCGCCCGACCTGCTTGCCTGGCTGTGGCCGCAGCGCAAGGCGGTGACTGAGGAAATGCTGCATCTGGCCCGCCAGGCATGGGCGGCTTACTGCAACGCCTCGCCGGTTGCCCTTGCCGAACTGGCCCACACCCCGCAACCATCATTGCCCTGCCTTGCCCCGGCCCTGTTACGTCAGCTACAGGAATTACCAGGCGTCGATGACGGCCTGTCACTCACCGAGCGCCTGTCGTTGCAGTGCATCAGCGAAGCCGGGGCAATGACCTTCGGCCAAGTGTTTGCTGAGCTGACGGACAAGCGCGAGCCTTTACCGTTTCTGGGCGACATGATGTTTCACGCGATGATGCGTCCCTTGATTGATTCTCCGACTGCGCTAATGATCGAATCAGACAGCCGACTTGAATGGCTTCGCCGCTCGCTAAAGCTAACGCCGTTGGGACAGCAAGTATTGGCCGCAAAGGCCTATTGGCCAGACTACTGCCATCAAGCGCGCTGGGTTGGCGGCGTCTGCATTCAGCCCGGGCAGCCTCACTGGATGATAGATAAGCACTTGCGCCCCCTATGGCGCGCCTGACTCTCAGGAACGCACTGACGGCCATTTGTAACATTGGTGATGCTGATCGGGCGCGAAAATATTCAGGGGGTGCCTGCACCCGAACCGGACACAGGCACGACGCATCAGATCACGCCACAGGCCGCACGATCACCGCCACCGCCCAAGGGTGCAGGGTGGTCAGAATGGTTATCGCCGCCCGCATGAACCATCAGCGCATGGCCTTTGATTTCCGAGATTTTCGTCAGCCGTGGCGCCAGTACCGGATAGTTGGCGGTGCCGTCGGCGTTAACGTACAACGCAGGCAGATCGCCTAGATGGCCATCAGCGTAAGGCCCCAGATGCTTGCCGGTTTTGGCCGGGTCAAAGTGACCGCCTGCGGCCAGCGCGGCGACCTTCTTGCCGTCCTTCGTACCAGCTTCGCAGCTGCCGTTTTCATGTACGTGAAAACCGTGAATGCCCGCAGGCAGGTCTTTCAGATTCGGGGTAAACAGCAAGCCATACTGTGTTTCGCTCACCGTCACGTTGCCAACAGGCTTGGGCGCGCCGTCAGCGCTGACCAGATTGATGGGAACGTCCAGCGATGCAGCCTGGACACTGAGGGAGAAAACGCCAAGCAGGCCTAGCCAAAGATGAGGTTTCATGATTTCAATGCGTCCCTGATCTGGTAATCGGATTGAACGTCGCGGCGGGCAGCGTGCCACGCAACGTCCTTGATGTCACAGAGGGTGTGACCACAGACCAGCGCACTTGATGCAAAAAGATGACCGGGGAAAGTTATGCAAAACGTCTCGACTGGCCTGCCATCACGAACGTTGGCAGACCAGCGATTTTGACTTGCGCTCAGCTATCGGCGCAGGGGCATCACTCAGATATCCAGGCAGATCTTGCCGAAGTGCTGATTGGTTTCCTGATAACGGAACGCCTCGACAATGTCGGTCATCGGGAAGGAGCGATCCATGACCGGACGCATGCCATTGGCATCAATGGCGCGAATCATGTCCTGCTGCTGGGTGCGGCTGCCCACCAATACACCCTGCATGCGCAGTTGCTTGACCAGTGCCGGGACGAATTCCAGCTGACCGGCGACACCGCTCAGAATGCCGATGACCGAGATATGCCCAGCGACCCGTGCGGCTGTCATGGAGTGCTGCAATGTCGAAGGGCCGCCCACGTCGATGATGTGATCAACACCACGGCCGCCAGTCAGCTTGCGGGCGGTCTCGCCCCAGTTGCTGTCCTTGCGGTAGTTGATCAGATGGTCAGCGCCCATGGCTTGCAGACGCTCCAGCTTTTCATCACTCGACGACGTCGCGATAACGGTCGCACCGACCATTTTGGCGAACTGCAGCGCAAAGATCGACACGCCGCCAGTGCCTTGCACCAGAACGGTATCACCGGCTTTCAACGCGTCATCGACCATCAGCGCGCGCCACGCGGTCAGGCCTGCGGTGGTCAGCGTGGACGCTTCGGCATGGGTATAACCCAGTGGTGCGTGGGTAAATGAGGTGGCACGGGCAGTCACCTGCTCGCGGGCATAACCGTCGACGCCGTCGCCCGGCACAGTGACGAAACCTTCAACCAGCGGCTCGCCGCTGATCCACTCAGGGAAGAACGTGCTGACAACAGAGTCGCCGACAGCGAACTCGCTGACGCCCTCGCCTACTGCGGTTACTACGCCTGCGCCATCGGCCATGGGAATGCGTTTTTCAGTCGGTGCCCACATGCCGGTGACGACTGCGAAGTCGTGATAGTTGAGCGAATTTGCGTGCAGACGCACAGTGATCTCACCGGCTTTCGGTGCCAGCACTTCGCTTTCGCCAACGCTGACCTGATCGTAGCCGCCGCCAGCCTGCACGTAGATGGTTGTATTGCTCATGGTCAATCTCCTATCAATTCAACATTACGCAAAATGACGAAATGTGTAAGTAACGCTAAAGGGTCATAGTTCTTTCTTGAGCCTATCGGCGAACCGGTCGATGGCTTGCTCGTCGCGGCGAAAATAAGTCCATTTTCCGATCCTTGTCGCCTGAACCAGCCCGGCGCGTTGCAGGATCGCCAGGTGCGCAGACGCGGTGGAAGCCGACAGACTGGCCTTGGCCTGAATATGCGAGACGCACACGCCTATCGCCGGATCACCGTGGTCCTGTGGGGGGAAATGGGCTTGCGGGTTTTTCAGCCACTCCATGATCAACATGCGAGTGTCATTGCCGACCGCTTTGATTTGCTCAAGAATCATGGGGCATAACATTACGCTTTTTTACGAAATGTTCAACCCCTGATTTGTGCACGCACATTTGACTTCATGCTTTCATTACAGCTTCACATCGGCCTGACAAATGAAGCAATCTGTCGACTCCAACAAAACCGACTGCACGGCTGAGAGCACTCAGACTCATGATGAACCTTAAATACAGCGCATTCACCGCCCTGCTGCTGGGCATGACAGGCATGGCTCAGGCTCAGGAATCCACCTCGCATCTGGACAAGGTTCTGCAAACCGGCCAGTTGGCAGTCTGCACCACTGGCGATTACAAGCCCTATACCCTGCTGCGCGAAGACGGTGAATACGAAGGCATCGATATCACCATGGCACGCTCGCTGGCAAAGAGTCTGGGAGTTAACGTGCAGTGGGTGCCTACCACCTGGAAGAACCTGATGCCGGACATGGTCGCCGGCAAATGCGACATAGGCATGGGCGGCATCTCGGTCAGCCTGGAACGGCAGAAAAAAGCCTTCTTCAGCAATACGCTGGATGTGGATGGCAAGATTCCTCTGGTGCGCTGTGAAGACAAGGCCCTGTACCAGACGGTCGAGCAGATCAATCAACCCTCGGTGCGCTTGATAGAACCTGCTGGCGGCACCAATGAAGTCTTCGCGCGCGCTCATCTGCCGAAGGCATCTTTGGCATTTCACGACAACAAGACCATCTTCCAGGAACTGCTGGACAAGAAGGCTGACGTGATGATCACGGATGCCTCCGAAGCGCTTTACCAGCAGAAACGTATGCCAGGCTTGTGTGCAGTCAACCCGACCGCGTACATGCAATACGGCGAAAAGGCCTACCTGTTGCCCCGCGATGATGTGACCTGGAAAAGCTACGTTGACCAATGGCTGCACCTGAGCAAGGCCACTGGCGAGTATCAGCAGGCACTCGGGGAATGGCTGGCAGTGCCCTCGGAGTAAGTCTCAGGAGGATTCGACGGGAATCGTATTCAACTTCCTGCGCAGCGATAGTTGCAAGGCGTGTCCGGGTGAAATAGCGTGTTGCAACAACTCTATACAGGAAGGCAGTCAACGAGCATGAAGCCCGGCAAACCTATCACACGCGCATTCTGTGTCGAGTTGCAGCAAGAGCTGTCAATCGCTGCTGCCCGACGCGAATACTTCTCTCAGGAGCCGCCACGCAAACGCTTCGAGTTTCTCTGCTCGAATGAGGCTTGCAGGGCAATGGGGGCAAAGGTGACCGGGGTTCGCTATGACGTGAAACCACAGGACAACCCGACCTTCGTTGCTGCGCACTTCCGTGCCAACCCGCACTACGATCACCATCCGGAGTGTGAGTGGGTGGATGAGAGCGCAGACGAAAAGCCGGACGTTCATGTCGAAGAAACAGATGCTCAGACGCGTCTGCGCCAGGCCAAGCGCAAGCTGGATGACTACATCGACATATTCGACCCGACGCTCAAAGCACCCGCCAAAGAGAAGTCCGGGGAAGAAAAAGCCGGTGCAGGCAATCTGCAGCCCGTCGTCAGCCAGCCTTTGACCGAACCGGCGTCACCCAAGGCCGCCCGCTACAGCGAAACCCGCACCAACAACCTGGAGCGACTGGTAGACAGCTATCGACAGGCCAAGGCCGAGTTGTCACTGGACGATTTCAAGCTGTTGAAACTGAGAATTCCCGGTCAGGGCGAAGTGTCGCTACGCGGGTATTTTCGCCATATCAAATACGCGCAAACGGGTGACAACGGCCGTGTGCTATTTGGTGGCGGGTTGATTGAGCAACGTTACGGACTGGGCTTCAAGTTCAGGTTTTTTGACCGTATCGACGGCAAACTGGTGACGCTTTACGTATCGCCCGCGCAAATGCAGGCCTACCGTTCA
Organism: Pseudomonas savastanoi; assembly: GCF_020917325.1. Taxonomy (NCBI): domain Bacteria; kingdom Pseudomonadati; phylum Pseudomonadota; class Gammaproteobacteria; order Pseudomonadales; family Pseudomonadaceae; genus Pseudomonas; species Pseudomonas savastanoi. The sequence goes on along the minus strand of NZ_CP076652.1, from coordinate 1,295,413 downwards.
AGCCGCTATATCAGTGAGTTATTAAGCCACGCGGATGACGTGAAGTTCTTCACGGTATATGCACTGGGAACGGTCACGCAAAGTCCATCGGGCAAGCGTTATGGCCTGGAAGTCGATGACTTGCGGCATCTGGCGATTGTGCTGGGCCCAGCGAAAGACCTGGTAGAGGAAGGGAAAGCCGCTGCACCTTGAACATGCGGCCAGCGATCGTTCCAGCGCATGGCACTGGAACGATACAGGTCGAGCTATCAGACCTTGACGATCCAGCCGGCTGGCGCCTCGATGTCACCGGATTGAACGCCGGTCAATTCCTTGTACAGACGCTGAGTGACCGGACCGACTTCGGTCTGGCTGTAGAACACATGCAGCTTGTCCTTGTAGGAAATCCCGCCAATCGGGGTGATCACAGCAGCCGTACCGCAAGCGCCCGCTTCCTTGAAGGTATCGAGCTGGTCGATGAATACATCGCCCTCCTCGACCGTCAGGCCCAGACGGGATTTTGCCAGTTCGATCAACGACAGGCGGGTAATGCCCGGCAGCACCGACGGTGATTTCGGCGTAAGGAACACATCATCATTGGTGATGGCAAAGAAGTTCGCCGAACCCACTTCCTCGATCCTGGAGTGAGTCTGTGGATCGAGATAGATGCAATCGGCAAAACTGTGTTTCTTGGCTTCAGAACCGGGCATCAGGCTGGCGGCATAGTTGCCACCAACCTTGGCAGCCCCGGTGCCATTGGGCGCAGCGCGGTCATACCCCGAAATCACGAAATTGTTTGGCTTCAGGCCGCCCTTGAAATAGGCGCCCACCGGGATGCAGAAGATCGAAAAGATGAACTCCGGGGCCGTACGCACGCCGATGTTGTCACCCACACCAATCACGAACGGGCGCAGATACAACGCGCCGCCTGAACCGTATGGCGGGATGAAACGTTCGTTGGCCTTGACGACCTGCTTGCAGGCCTCGATGAACACATCAGTCGGTACATGAGGCATCAACAGGCGAGAACAACTGCGCTGCATGCGCTGCGCGTTCTGATCGGGACGGAAAAGATTGATCGAGCCATCCTTGCAGCGATAGGCCTTGAGACCTTCGAAGCACTGCTGACCGTAATGCAGCGCGGTCGAACCCTCGCTGATATGCAGCGTGTTGTCCTCGGTCAGTGAGCCCTGATCCCAGGCACCGTCGCGCCAATGAGAAAGGTAGCGCTTGTCAGTCTTGATGTAATCAAAACCCAGAGTGTCCCAGTTGATGCTTTCTTGACTCATAACGCCCTCTATCATTTTAGCGACTGCCTGGTCGAGTCAGGCCAATGCCTTATTCTGCCAGATCATTCGGGCCATGAGGCTCGAAATAAATGCAAACCGACATGGCATTTCTGACCCAGGCCCAAACATGGGCGCTCTGTATGCTCAGTGAGTTGACCAACGACGATGATGCTTACCGATAGCTCAGCAGCAAACGCTTGCAGCGTCGCCAGGTCGTTCCATTGAAATATTTCCAGGGGATGGTACGCAAAAGACTCCAGGCGTATCGCTTATCCGCGACCGCGGCGTATTTCAATGCCTTGTTGACAACTTGAGTGCGGCCACTCTGATATTCGGGATGCTCACGGTAGGGCTCGATACTTTTGAGATCAGCCTCAAGCAGCACCTTGTACTTGCGTGAAAGGTTGTTGGGGTGACGTCGATAGCGTGTCACGATTTCGGGAATCACATGCATTTCATAGCCCAGGCGGGCAATTCTCAGCGTGGCCTGGAAATCCTGAACCTTTATCTCCGGGTCGTAGCCGTTCGCGTCGCGCATGGCCTGCATCCGATACAGCGCCACCGGTGCCCCGACAACGACCGCACCGCGCAACACGTCGTCGAATGTCAGCCGTTCGACATAGTCGCGCGATTGGCATTTGATCGTGTTGCCGTCGCAGTCCATGTAGCTGATCAGTGCGCCTACGCAGCCTGCCTCGGGATGCTTGTCCAGATAATCGGCACGAATGCGCACCGATGAAGGAAGCATGATGTCATCGAGGTCGGGTGTGGAAAGATAGACGCCCTTTGCGTAGCGCAGACCATGATTGAGCGCAGCGCTGACGCCCTGATTGGCTTGGCGATAGAGCTGGAACGGGTAACGCGCCTGCAATGACTCAAGCATCGCGATGCTGTTGTCGGTCGAACCATCGTCAACGATGATGACTTCAAAATTACCGTAGTCCTGAGCAAAGATGCTCTGAAGGGCAGCTTCAAGGAAGCGCTCGGCGTTATAGCAAGGGGCGACGATCGAAACCAGGGGTTGAGGCGTGAGGCTCTGACTTTCTGAGGGCATCATGGGGTAATAGCCATAATCATTATCGGCCCTGACGGGCTCGGAAACCGGATATCTATAACAGGTCGCTTGAAAACGGCACATCATGCGGCAAGCGATCCTGATTTTCTACAGCAGGTCACAAACGCCGTGTAAACAGGCGTATCCAGCCGCCAGGAATCTGCTGCCGTTTGCTGTCATTCATCAAGTGTAGATCGCATCCGAAAAAAAACCCCGTTCTTCGCAGAACGGGGTTTCGGTTTGTGCATCAGGTGAAAATCAGAAGGCGTAGGTCACCAACAATTCTTTTGTCACCTGAAAGTCCACCGACATCATCACGCTCAAGGCAGTGATGGTGAAGATAGAAAACACGAACAGCTTGCGAGCCCAGACAGTATCGTCAACGGCTTTGTAACCCTTCCAGGCCATATACAACCAGTACATGCCCATGCCTGCTGCAACAGCCAGGTAGTTGAGGCCCGCATAACCACCTACGGTCAACATCAGGGTCGCCACGAGGAACGCCAGGATGTAGAGCATGATGTGGCGCTTGGTGACCAGAATGCCGCGCTTGACCGGCAGTACCGGAATTTTCGCCGCACGATAGTCATTGAAACGGAAGATGGCGATCGCATACGAATGCGGCATCTGCCACAGGCTGAACATCACCAGTAGCGTCAGGGCCGCAAAGTCGAAGCTGTTGGTCACTGCGCAGTAGCCGATCACTGGAGGCATGGCCCCCGAGAGACTGCCCACCAGCGTGCCGTGAACCGATCTGCGTTTCAGGTACAGGCTGTAAAGGCCGACATAGATCACAAACCCGATGACCGCAAACAAGGCAGCCAACGGGTTGGCCTCGGTGTACAGCAGGGCAACGCCCGCAACGCCGAGTATGGTTGCGTAGAGCAGCGCCAGTTTCAATGAAACCAGGCCCTGCACCAGGACCCGGTTACGGGTCCTTTCCATACGCTGATCGATATCGCGATCGATGCAGTTATTGAACACGCAACCAGACGCAACGACCAGGGAAGTACCGATTACAGCAGCGAGGAACACGCCGAAGTCGATATTTCCCTTGGAAGCCAGAAAAAAGCCACCTGCCACCGAAAGCACGTTACCGAAAATGATCCCCGGCTTGGTGATTTGGATAAAGTGCTTCAGTGACATCTGGTATTCCTCAATGCGCCATCATTTCGCGGTGGACGCTGAAAATGATCCACAGCGACAGGCCAACCAGCAGGACGATAACCATCGTGGTAAAGGCGAAGGCCATCACGTTGTTGCGCTGCACGCTCGTGAAATCCAGGTGCAGGAAGTAATGCAGGTGCACCAGGATCTGGATGATCGCGAAGACCAGAACGATTGCAATCGTCATGTCCTTCGGCAGCGACGGCGACATCACCAGGGCAAACGGAATGGCGGTCAGGATGACCGACAGTACGAAACCGATGATGTACGACTTCACCGAGCCGTGACTATTGTCTTCAGCGGAGTGATGCGAATTTGACATTACAAAGCTCCCATCAGATAGACAACGGTGAACACGCCGATCCAGACAACGTCCAGGAAGTGCCAGAACAGGCTGAGGCAGCTCAGGCGCGTCTTGTTGGTGTTGGTCAGGCCCTTTTTCTGGACCTGGAACATCATGATCGCCATCCAGATCAGACCGCTGGTCACGTGAGCACCGTGCAGGCCTACCAGCGCGAAGAACGCTGACAGGAAGCCGCTGCGGCTCGGACCGTAGCCTTCGTGGATCAGGTGATGGAATTCATAGATTTCCATACCGATAAACGCAGCACCACACAGGAAGGTCAGGGCCAGCCAGCCAAGAACCTGGCTTTTCTTGCCCTTGTACAACGCCAGCATGGCGAAGCCGTAGGTGATACTACTGACCAGCAGGAACGCGGTTTCCACAGCCACGAATGGCAGCAGGAAGATGTCCTGGCCCGACGGGCCACCCGCGACACTGTTGACCATCACGGCGTAGACCGCGAAGAACGAGGCGAACAACACGCAGTCAGTCATCAGGTACAGCCAGAAGCCGTAGACCGTCATGCCACCGCTGTCGTGGTGATCGTCATGCCCATGATCATGGTCGTGACCGTGATCGTGGGCTCCGGAGTTGATTGCAATATTTGACATTGTTTAAACCTGTTCCAGCGAGGACTTGACAGGAGTGTATGCACCGTTGGCCGCCAGGACCTTGTGATGCTCACCTTCAATACGCGCTACATCTTCAGCCGGCACCATATAGCCCTGGTCGTCACGGACAGCGTGAGCAACGAAGACTGCAATGGTCGCCACCAGGCTTGCGCCTACCAGCCACCAGATGTGCCAGATGAATGCGAAGCCGAAGACCGTCAGCAACATACCCATGTACAGGCCGGTCGCCGTGTTGTTAGGCATGTGAATCGCCGAGTAGCGAGCAGGGACCTTATAAGCGGTACCGGCACGTTTGGCGTCGGTGAACGCGTCGATGTCGTCAGCTTTTGGCAGTTCGGCAAAGTTGTAGAACGGCGGTGGCGAAGAAGTGGACCATTCCAGGGTATGGCCATTCCATGGGTCACCGGTCAGATCGCGGTTGTTGTCGCGGTCACGGATACTCACGAACAGCTGGATCAGCTGCGAAGCGATACCCATCGCGATCAGCACAGCACCGAACAGCGCGACGTCCAGGTAGATGTTCCACTCTGGCATGTCGGTAGCGTTCAGACGACGGGTCATGCCCAGGAAGCCCAGCGCGTAAAGCGGCATGAACGCGACGAAGAAGCCGACGATCCAGAACCAGAACGCTGCCTTGCCCCACTTCTCGTTCAGGGTGAAGCCGAACGCTTTAGGGAACCAGAACGCGAAGCCGGCGATGTAACCGAATACCGCACCGCCGATGATGACGTTGTGGAAGTGAGCGATCACGAACAGGCTGTTGTGCAGCACGAAGTCAGCACCAGGGATCGCCAGCAGAACGCCGGTCATGCCGCCTATCGAGAAGGTGACCATGAAACCCAGGGTCCAGAGTACCGGCGGAGTGAAGCGCAGACGGCCCTGATACATGGTGAACAGCCAGTTGAACAGCTTCACACCCGTCGGGATCGCGATAAGCATCGTCGCCAGGCCGAAGAAGGCGTTGACGTTGGCACCCGCACCCATCGTGAAGAAGTGGTGCAGCCAGACCATGAAGCCCAGGATACAGATCGCACCAGAGGCGAAGATCATCGACTTGTGGCCGAACAGACGCTTGCCGGAGAACGTGGAGATGACTTCCGAGAACACGCCGAAGGCCGGCAGGATCAGGATGTACACCTCAGGGTGACCCCACGCCCAGAACAGGTTCACGTACATCATGGGGTTACCGCCCATTTCGTTCGTGAAAATGTGGAAGTCCAGGTAGCGGTCAAGGGTCAGGAACGCCAGGGTAGCGGTCAGGATCGGGAAAGAAGCCACGATCAGGATGTTTGCCCAGGTGCAGGTCCAGGTGAAGATCGGCATGTCCATCAGTTTCATGCCAGGGGTACGCATCTTCAGAACGGTCACGAGGAAGTTGACCCCCGTCAGCGTCGTACCTAACCCGGATAACTGTAGCGCCCAGATGTAGTAGTCAACCCCTACGCCAGGACTGTATTGCAACCCGGAAAGAGGTGGATACGCGACCCAGCCGGTCTTGGCGAATTCACCGACACCCAGGGAGATGTTGATCAGCAGCATACCTGCGACCAGCAGCCAGAAGCTCAGGGAGTTCAGGAACGGGAACGCCACGTCGCGAGCGCCGATCTGCAGAGGCAGAACGATGTTCATCAGACCCGTGAAGAACGGCATCGCCATGAAGATGATCATGATCACACCGTGAGCGGTGAAGATCTGGTCATAGTGTTCAGGCGGAAGGAACCCTTCGGAACCGTTCTGGGCCATCGCCAGTTGGGTACGCATCATGATGGCGTCGGCAAAACCGCGCAGCAGCATGACCATGGCAACGACGATGTACATCACGCCGATTTTCTTGTGGTCGACAGAGGTCAGCCATTCAGACCACAAGTACGTCCACTTGCGGAAATAGGTGATCAACCCGACAACCGCAATGCCGCCGAGCGCGATCATGGCAAGTGTCACCATGACTATGGGCTCGTGGAACGGCACCGCTTCCAGACTTAATTTGCCAAACATCGTTTACTCCTCTGCCCCAGCAGCTGAATTTTTGCCTTTTTCCGCACCAGCGTCACCGGCCACTTCCTTCTCACCAGCAACAACCTTCTTGCCTGGATTCATACCTTCATACTTGTCGATGACGATCTGGAACAGGTTCGGGGTGACCGAGGAAAAGAGTTCGACAGGGTTGCGTTCGCTCGGCTTGATCAACTCGGCGTATTCGGCCGTGCCAAGCTTTTTAGGTGAGCTCTTGACTTCGCTGACCCAGCTGTCGAAATCGGCCTGGCTGGTGGCGATAGCCTTGAACTTCATACCGGTAAAGCCTGCGCCACTGTAGTTGGCCGAGATACCGTTGAATTCGTGATTTTCGTTGGCAATCAGGTGCAGCTTGGTGTGCATGCCCGCCATCGCGTAGATCTGACCACCCAGACCCGGGATGAAGAACGAGTTCATCACGCTGTCCGAGGTCACCTGGAAGTTGATCGGAGTCTTGGCAGGGAACACGATCTTGTTGACCGTGGCGATGCCGTAGTCCGGATAGACGAATACCCACTTCCAGTCGACCGAGATCGCCTGGATGGTGACCGGCTTGACGTCCGAATCAAGCGGACGGTAAGGGTCCAGCGAGTGAGTCGAAACGTAAGTGATGTACCCCAGAAAGACCAGCAGCAGCATGGGTACGCCCCAGACTGCGATTTCGATCTTGGTGGAGTGAGACCAGTCCGGCGTGTACTTGGCGGCCTTGTTCGACGCGCGATACTTCCAGGCGAAGATCAGGGTCATCAGGATGACCGGGATCACGACAATCAGCATCAGCAACGTTGCGATTACGATCAGGTTCCGCTGCTCGATACCCACCTGCCCTTTTGGATCGAGCAGAGGTACGCCATCGCATCCACTGAGCAAAAGCATACAGAAAAGGGCCAAGAAGCCAAAAAACCTGGGGTACCTTTTTTTACTCATTTCACGACCTCTAAAAGCAGCTTGCGCGGTGCAGTTGGGTTTCGACCGCCAACACTTCGCCCTGCCAGTGCCGGCTAATTTTTTTGAATTGAACAAGGGCCGCCAGTACGCACAGCGGCGTATCGACAAGTCCGGGTTTAGCTATGGATTCTTGTTTTTTGAGTTGCTGGAACTGCCCAAAACTTCGGGCAGACGCTTTCGACGCGGCCATTATACGCCCTCAGAGGCAAGCGTTGCGCTGCCTGTTCAGAGTGCACAGGGGACGCTCCAAGCCTCAAAATGCTGATCGTTCGGCCAAGCTGAACGACAAGTGACGGGGATTGTAGATACGTAAATTTTTAATGACTATGCCTAATTTTGTAACAGTTATTCTCTATATTCGTAACAATCGTCCTGCAATCGCCTCATTTCACTCGAAAAAAGCCCCGTATTCACGGGGCATTTTTTGCGAAAGCCCCTGTAGTTAGTAAGGTTTGCGGCGATTGCGAATGATGCACGCCGGTACCAGAACTGCGGTCAGGACAAACGCCGTCAGCGCCCATTGCGCGAGTGACAATCCGAGAACCGGCGGATATGGCGTCGTGCAGAAGCCGCTGACCTGAAACCCTGTAGGGAACAGTGTAGCCAATGGCAGGCCATCAACGATCGGTTGCAGCACGTCGATACCGCAGCTGTCGGACGGATGGGCGAGGATCCATACATGCCGACCGGCCGCGGCAATTCCGCCCAGTGCGCTGAGGGTGACCAGCGTTTCACACACCGTAACGCCGCGACGTCCGGACATTGCAGCGCCGATGAATGCAAAAATCGCGATGAACAGCAGTGCGTAGCGCTGCAGGATGCACAGCGGGCAAGGCGCCTCACCCAGCACGATCTGCATGTACAGGGCACCGCCGATCAAGGCCAGGCAGATAATCCCCAGCAAAACCAGAAAGCGCTTTTCGCGTCTCAGGTACAACGTGTTGTCGCTCATTCACATACCTTACTGAACTGATGAGGTGGTTGGTCAACGCCCTGCTACGTATGGGCGAAGCCTGAAACAGGAGTGTACGGCCCGGTCGCACCGAAGCGTGCGCGATGATCATCTGTCTGATTCGGCAACTCAAGCGCTCGCCAGCCATACGGACGCATTTGCCCGCCGGATGGTCTGCGTGTCAGCAGATCCACGACCAACAGGACGTTTTTGCGGGAGCCGGATGCAATGCCCTTCTATATATAGAAGGGTGCGTCAGTTTGTCGCAGCTCTTCTTCTATATATAGCTGCGGTATTTTGTCGCAGGGTGCCTTTCTGGCAAAGCACTACTGCGTGCGAACCCGCGACGCAGGTTGTCGGAATGCAGGGAGCGACAATCTGCCGCCCTCCTCCGGTTTGACGCAACCGAAGCCAGACTGCCACTATCGGGACGTGGGCAGTCAGTTTGTCGGGCCGGCCGCGGTCTGGTGCAGCGACTTCCAATGGCAAGCGAACGGCGCGCTCGGCTGTCGGTTAAAAATCCTCAAGCCTGCCCGTCGCAGGTCGATAACCTGTCATAGAAAGTTGTTTGCCGCTTCCAGGCGACGAAACACCTACAGCCAGAAGGTTCATATGTCCAATAACGTCCGAGCAGATTCACTGTCGCTGCTCCTCTTCACGTTGCGCAGCGGCAAGCTGATGGCGATCAACCTGCTCAAGGTCAGTGAGATCATTCCCTGCCCTCCCCTGACCCATCTTCCCGAATCGCACCCGCACGTCAAAGGTATCGCCACGTTGCGCGGCTCATCACTGTCGGTCATTGACCTGAGTCGTGCAATCGGTGAGCGCCCTTTGGCCGATCCCGATGGTGGCTGCCTGATCGTTACCGATGTCAGCCGCTCCAAACAGGGCCTGCACGTTCAGGCTGTGAGCAAGATTGTGCACTGCCTGACCACCGATATCCGTCCGCCACCCTACGGGTCGAGCAGCAAATCGTTCATCACCGGGGTCACTCAGGTCGATGGCGTGCTGGTACAGGTTCTGGATATCGAAAAAGTGATTCACGGTATTGCTCCGGCGCAGATCGTCGTGCAGTCGACGGAGCTGGCCAAAGAGGATGCCGAAATGCTCGGCAAGGCGCGGATTCTGGTCGTCGATGACAGCCAGGTTGCCCTGCAGCAGTCGATCATCACCTTGCGCAATCTGGGCATCGAATGCCACACGGCGCGCAGTGCCAAGGAAGCCATCGACGTTCTGCTGGATCTTCAAGGTACTGATCGGCAGATCAACGTGGTGGTGTCCGACATCGAGATGTCGGAAATGGATGGCTACGCGCTTACCCGGACTCTGCGCGACACGCCCGACTTCAGCGATCTGTATATCCTCTTGCACACCTCGCTCGACAGCGCGATGAACAGCGAGAAGTCGCAGATCGCCGGGGCCAACGCTGTGCTGACCAAGTTCTCGTCACCCGAGTTGACCAAATGCCTGATCGAGGCCGCACGTACGGTGGTCGCCCAAGGGCTCTGATCCCTGAGCGAGCACCGACGCAACGTCCGAACCTTACCGACGCATCTGCCGGACATTACTGGCTGATGCGTCGGACTCTCGCCTTACCCGTACCCGCTGCGATCTGGCCGCCGCGTGTCCTGCTGCGACCTTTCACCCTTGAGCAAGCTCCAGAGGTTCACCGCCTGCTGACACAGGGTCATGCCAGCGCGGCAGGCAGTGTGCCGGATTATCCGCACTGGCGAGCCGCCTTCGAACAAGACCCGGAATTCGACACGTCGCGGTGCTTTCTGGCCGTGCTCGACGAAACAGTGGTGGGCGTGATCGTCTGCTGGACCAGCGCATTCATCAAAGACCTGGTCGTGCATCCCGAAGTGCGACGTAGCGGGATAGGCTCCGCTCTGCTCAACCACCTGTTCGCCCATTTGAGTACATGCGGCGAAGCAGCGGTCGATCTTCACGTCATGGAAAACAACCTCAAGGCACGGCGTCTGTACGAGAAATCAGGGATGTCCTACCTGAAACGTTTCGATATTCCCGAAGCCTGACGGGACCGTTGACCCAACCAGCGACTGGCGCACAACTTGCTTCCTGAGCTGTATCAGCCAGGAGAGTGACCAATTGTTGTCGCTCGGCGCGCAGCTCTGAAAGGGTCATCGAGACAATGGACACCAAGTTTTCCTGTGTGGGTTGCGGCGGTTGCTGCACCGACCACCACGTGCCTCTTACGCTTGGCGAAGCCGCACAATGGGCGGCAGACGGCGGCACCGTGATTGTCTTGACCGAAGCTTTTCTGAGCAATGGCTATGGCGTTTCCGAGGCCCAACTGCCCCATGCCAGCCGGCGCTCGACGCAGGTGAACAGCGGCAGCACAACAGCCTTCGTGGCGATCACCTTCGCGGCCTACAACGTTGGGCGTTGCCGGAATCTTGACGAGAAAAACCTGTGTCGCATTTACGAGCGCAGGCCGCTGGTGTGCCGGATCTATCCGATGGAGATCAATCCGCACATTCCATTACGCCCCGAAACCAAGGGCTGCCCGCCAGAGTCCTGGGAGCAGGGTCCAGACCTGATCATTGGCGACAGGCTGGTTGATACGCAGTTGATGGACTTGATCGAACAATCCCGTCAGGCCGATCGGGATGAGATAGAGACCAAACAGTTGATCTGTCAGCAACTGGGCATACGCACCACCGCCCTCAAGGGCAACGGCTTCGTCGCGTATCTGCCGGACATGAACGCATTTGCGACCGCCATCGCGGAGGTCGCAAACCGTGCGCAGGATATGCAACCCAATGGCTCGCACTGGGAATTTCATGTGGCGGGACAGCAGGTTCTGGACACCCTGCAACAGGAGGGTGCCGACGTTACGGATCGGGAGCCGGTTTCCTACCTGTTCATACCCTTGCAGGCAGCCTGAACAGGATTACTCACGCGATCAGCGCTTGCCCATCGATCTGCGCGTGCCCGCCGGGGCTACGCCAGGGGTCTTGTGATGACCATGCTTGTTGGCTTTCTGATGCCATGCGGGTTCCTTTTTGGCCTGGGCGAACTCCGAAGGCTTGAACGGAAAGCTGAAAGGCGCAATGACAGCCTTCTTTTCAGTGTCTGCGACGGAGTCGGCTGCGGCGTCTTGAACAGGGGGTTGTTCAGGAGTGGTCATGGTGTCACCAGAAAGTCGAATTGGCCGGGCACATGCCCGCGGTCGCGCAGCATACATCAATCGCCGCGTAACCGCCCGAGCCTCCTGTCGCCGTCATTTGTAGAACAGATCGACCATGATCTCGGCATTGAACGGTCCCGGCGTCGGTGTATTGGAATTCCACAGCAACTGCGCATTGAAGTCAGCACTGGCAGCGTTGGTTTCACCCAGCAGTTCTGCCAGATGGAACGGTTCGTTGTAACGTAACGGCTGGCCACTGACAGCGCTGGCAATACGAATCCCCAGCGAATCATTGCCGGAGGGAACGAGCAGTTCGCCGGACAGATTGCCTGTCACCGGCCTGAAACGCGCATCAATGCTGAACGGCGAATCGCACGCACGACTGGTCAGCAAAGAAAATGTCTGCGTGGCGATTACCTTGCCAATGGTCACCTGATGTATGGCAACGTCGCCGAACTCCACGGTTTCGGGGAGCACTTGAAGGTCGGCGTCGCAGGCCACGAACCGCAGCCCCCGCAGGTTGTTGATCACGTAACTGAGGCTGCGCCCCGGCACCCGGCTTGAGTCCGTCGCACCACCCAGTTGAAAAAACCGGTAATCCAGCAGATCACTGGCCACGCCAGAGGGTGGTGTTGCGCCGAACTTCTGGATAAATACGGAAAACGCCAGATTGAAGCGCACCTTTGGACAATTTTCGATATTGCTGTCGCCTTCATGGCAGGCCGGCAAGTAGCTCCCGGTACTGACCCGTCCGCTGCCTTGCAGATGATCGGTGCCCTGAAGCGTCATGCCAGCGCGGATACCCTGACCGATCAAACGATTGTCCGGGTTCAGGTAGATGAAAATCTCTTCCTCGACAGACTGCGAGCCGTCCTTGGCACATTCGACCTGAACATTCACAGGCTCGGAACGCCACACCACTTCCCCGTTGGGAATCGACTCCGGAATCGCCACCGTACTGCCCAGATCATCGTGAATTTCGGTTTCGCCCGTCCCCTGAGTGGTACAGACCAACGCGAAGACGGAAGCCGGATTCAGCATCAGCAACACCACAGTGGATAGCAGCCAGCGTCTGGCAGACAGTCGTTTCATATCAGCATTCGTCCTGAAAGGAATGGGGCTCCAGCAAGCGGGCCGTAAAGGCCGCCTGCCCCTTGAGCGGTGTGCAATAAGTACGCTGACCGCCATAATCGGTCAGCGCCTTGTATGAAAAACGATGGGTTGCGGAGGGCAGAACGCTCGCTGGTACAACCATTTCAAAATGGGCGCCCGGTGCCAGCAGCAGGTACTCGCTGAGTTGAACAGCGTCAATGCGCAACGCTTGCAGAGACACGTGATAAGGCATTGGGTTACTGACCGTCAGCAAGGAAACGCCTGCCTCGTCATGAGTCAGTGTCCACAGCAACTTTGCGCCCGTGTCAGCAGGATCCCCCTCTAGACCAACGGGCCGGTAAAACACATTGATGCGCTGACGCACGGCGACATTCAACTGACGAGTGCCTGCCTGCCGTCGAGGCACCTCAAGCACATACAAATGCAGCAGCGACTCGCGCCCCTGCGGCATGCCTGTGCCCTGATACAACACGCGCAGGACCTGCCTGCCGCCGCCCGGCAGACGTGAAAGCGGCGGCGTGACCACGAACGGCAGCGTTCTACGCCGAACTAGCGGAGTGTCGTCGTCATCCTGGGCATCACTTAGCCAGGCCTGAAAAAGCGCCTCCGAATCACCTCGATTGCGCACCTCGATACTGGCTTCGTGATACTGGCCATCAAAGACCAGCCGTGTTCCGCTCAGCGAAATCGCCCCTTGTGCGCCAACGCTGCCCGCCAGCAGCAGCGCAGCCAACACTGCCGGGCATGAATCAGCAAGCGCGCTCATTGGCATGTCACCCTGATCCGCTCGTAGGCACGGGCCGGATCTCTGGGCGGCAGCGAGAATGCTGCCTGACAACTTTGATCAGACCAGCGAACCCGCAAGCTGCCGACATCCTGCTCACTGAGCACCAGCGCCTGACTGCCAGGGTCGACCACCGCCAGCGCCCTGCCCTGTTCATCCTCGACACTGGCACCCAGCGGTACCTTGCTGCCGTCGGCGCGCACCAGTTCAAACTGGACGCGGCGGCCCACAATGGCTTTGAAGCGCACCACCGGTATCGCTCCGCGGCGCGGTACGAGCTGGGTGATGGCATTTTCCAGGTCGACATCAGCGCCCAACTGGCGGGTATCCAGGCTGACCCAGTTGGTCCGGTAGGCCTGCGCATAGGGCAGAACCGCATAGCCGTTGTCTGCAGTTTCGACGTTACTGAAGGACTTCAACCGAGCCCCGCTGACGTCCGGAACCTGAACAAGGGCGAAGGTTTCGCCCAGCGCCTGCCCCAGGTTCAAACCACCGGGGTGAGCCACCAGCGAACCCGCCGCAGACAGGCTGAATGCATCGTAGTCCTGGCCCTGGCTATAACCGGCCTCGAAGCGGCCGAAACCGGTAGTGGTCATGATCTTCCCGGCACCGAAACTGCCGGAACTGCTGTCATGCCCGGCCTGTACCGAATAAAACGTATCACGGTCGCCGAGCACTTGACCGTTGAGCCCGGCCTGAGCGTTATACTCGCCGGTGCTGTCGCGCACGGCATTGAAAGACAGTCGCGACGAACCAGGGCTCGATCCGAGTGGCAGGGTCACGCTCAAGGCAACACGATTGTCGGTGCTCGCTTCACCGTTTCGCCCGAAGTCCTCGTTGCGTTCAATGGACAGGCTGTAATTGACGGTCTGCCAGGCAGCGTTATAGGACAGATAAAGTTGCCGGGTTTTGCCGGGCAGATTCCAGTAGCGCTGCTCGGAAGCGGTCAGACTCAGCGATGCGGCGTGGCTCGACACTATCTGGGTAACACTGAGCTCAAGCCGATCCCGAGCCAGGCCAGTGGACAGCGTATGTCTCTGCGGGTCGGTATCGCTGACGTGCTGGCTCAGGGTCCGGTACGCTTCAGTGGAGTAGCGGTAACCTGCCACGGCCAGCGTGGTGTCGGTAACGTCCAGCGTGTTGGCATAACGCACCCGCAGGCTTTGGCCGCTGCGCGACTGTTGAGCCACCTGACTGACTGACCGGGTGATATCCAGCGACACTGCGCCCAGCCCGGTATTGATCCCGGCACCTATATTCGCGGCCTGGTAATCTTCGGCCAGTTGCAGACCACCGAACCCGGTAATCCGCTCGGAAAGCCCATAAATCAGGGCCGTGCTGGCAAAATCGGGAGAGGCCTGAACATCATCGTTGCCATCGACCTGCCCGACGGCCAGGCTGTAACGCAAGGATCCCGAAGGAACCATGATCGGCAGCGATGCGTAGGCCTGGGTAAAAGTCCGTATGCGCCCGTCGGCCTCAATGACCGACACCGACAAATCACCATTGGAACCGCTGGGGTAGATATCGGCAATTTCGAAAGGCCCGGGTGAAACGCTGCCGCTGTACAACAGAAAACCGTTCTGACGAACTTCCACCGTGGCGTTGGTCTCGGCAATCCCGCGGATGACCGGGGCATAAGCGCGCTCGCTGTCGGACAACATGCCATCGTCAGAAGCCAGTGCAGCGCCCTTGAAGCGAACACTGTCGAAAACCTGCGAGTCGCTGAAGGTCTCCCCCACCGTGAACTGGCTTTTCAGGAAAGTGATGTCACGCTGCGCGAAAGTACGATTGCTGCGATAACGCCCGGGCCGATCACTGCCGCCGACCAGCGAGGACTCATTGCGCAATCGCCAGGCCCCGAGGTTCAGGCCATTTCGCATCCCGAGATAATACTGGTCCGTTTCCAGCCCCTTGTTACGGCGCCTGCTGCCATTGGCGTTGTAATTGATAAAACCTGCCGTCTCACCCTGGTCCCAAAGCTCCGGTGAAACATAACCGCGCGCGCCCCGCGACATAACGGCTTGCGGCACACTGATAGCGAGTCGCAACGCACCGGGCTGATAGTCGACACGCGCAAACTCGACACGCGCAGGCAAATCGAAACAGCCCTGAGCAGCGCCTTCATCTGAAGGCAGGCGACTCAGGTCCAGACCGAAGCTCTGCAGCATTTCAAGCGACAGACAGGGTTCAATCAGGCCTGACACTCTATTTTTTGAAAAGGTGATATCTCGCCTGCCGCTCAGTTTGCGATTGACGTAAATATCAACCCGATAAGTGCCGGGCAGTACGCTGTTGGTACGCAGAAACTCCTGGAGGTCAGGCGGCTGATCGCTTCCCTGGATAAACGCCGTATTGAATTTGACTGTCCCGTCAGCCCGAGTACCGCCAGGCGAGGCTGCGAACGCGCTGAGCGAAAACATTAACGTCAACCCCAGGCCGATACCCAGCGGACAGTGTCGTGGGTGAGGCAGAGCGAACTGTGCAATGACTCCCTTGTGATCTTTTTTGCGCCATTCCATAGCGGTCTTCACTCTACTTCGGCTGTCGCGCGCGCCGCGCAATCCTTTACACAGACGCAGGTCTGCCGGGCCGGTTTGTCACGCAGGCCCAACGGTTTGAACAGTGAACGCTGACGTGTGAGGCGGCAGGTTATCGAGGCAAGGCCTTGCGGGCATGACCCGGTTCTTTATCGGCCAGTGTCACTTGATAAGGCACTTGCCCGCCGTAGTCATTGATACTGACGAAACTCACCAGCAACGGCGCACTTCCCGGTGTGTGCAGCAACGGGATACGCAAGCGCTGATGGGGGGCAAGCATCTGACTGTCGAGACGGGCAAGCTCACTATCGTGTTGGCGTATGGAAATCCTCAGCATGGACACGTGATAGGGCCCCGGATTTTCCACCTGCACACCCGCGTTATCGATTGATTGCCAGTTCAGTTGTTCAGGTGCCTGCTGCGGATCGCCCTGCAAACCGTCCGGCCGGAAGAACACTTTTATGCGCTGACGTATCGCAATCTGTAGCGTGTTCTCTGCGGCGGTCTGGGGGATTTCCTGCACATTGAGCCATAACACCGATTCACGATCAGTGGGCATGTCTGCACCGGAATGAATGATGCGCAACAGTTGCTTGCCACCTCCGGCCATGCGCGTCAGCGCAGGCGTAACGATAAAAGGCAAATAGGCTGGGGTGTCGTTGTTGTCAGTCTTGTTGGTCGCCACTGTCGGAGATTCAAGCCAGGACTGCAGGAGAATCTCTCCCCCGCCACTGTTGTGAACACCCAGGCTGACCTCTTTTTCATTACCCTGATAAATAACGCGCGTCGTATTCAATACGATGCCCGCCTGAACAGAGGACGCACAGCACACTGTCGCAACCAGCATCGTGTAGCGAAAAAAATCAGGAAACATACTGGCGTTCGCCTTGAATTCGATAAGGGACAAGGCGAGCGTGCCCGCCCTGTCCGACACGGTTACTCGTAATCCATCACGAACGGCAGGAAGCCGTCGGCATTACCCGGATTGGTCGGCGTGCCGTTGAGCACATAGACCGCGCCAAAATTGATTTCAGCAGTCGCACCGCTGGCACCATCCTTGATGAGCGTGGTGTCGACGGTTTCAGCACCGCTCAGATCCATCAGAACGCTTGAGGCATTGAGCAGGCCGATACCGACGCCATCTGCCGCGCCGGTAGTGCGCAGAAGTTTGGCATCGTTATTGTCCAGACCGCTGCCGTTACGGGCAGTAAGGCGCATCTTGACCATGCTGTATTGATCTGCGCCCGCGCTACAGTTGACCAGCAGTTGAATAGGCGTAGCCGTTTCGAATCGACTTTCACTCGATACACCAATATCAGAGAAGGAGACGTTACCCAGGTCGACATTGATTTCGCCAGGGTTGGTGCCCGCACTGACGCCCGTGCCCGGTCCCACATCGCAGGAGATATTGGTCAGGGTGCCGTTGAAGACCATTTTTCCGTTGTTCGCCGCACTGGCGGTACCCGCCATACCAACGCCCATTACGCCCAGAACTGCCAATGTAAGAGAGAGCTTTTTCATGCTAACGACCTTCCTTGTGTTATGTCGTGTGTGCCCGCTATCGGACGGTGAGCACTATAGATCCGGGTCTATTTCGATGCTGTCAGCTGGATAACTTTTAACCCGCAGACAACACAACACGACACGCAGGACAGGTCTGTAGGAATAACCAGGCGTCTTGCGCAAGTAGGCTAATTAAGGCTGTTACACAGAGGGGCGCCGATGTTTTAAACCGCGGCGATTTCAGTTTTGAAAGGGCTGACTGGATACTGGACCGTCACTTAAACGTGGGTGACAGTCCGGTCGGAAAAATAGTACAGATCTGTATTTATTGATAGCTCAACGTGATGACTCCAGCGCGGGCCTGCAGGGCCTCGCCGTCGGTCTCGGCGACCGGAAGTACCTGATAGTGCGCGACAAACGGCACGAATTGATCACCACATGCATTGTGTTCGGTGCTCACCTGCATATTGATGCCCGGTGCAACTTGCAGAATGCGCGCATGAGCAACAGGCGCATTCACATTAATGTCGGAAATCACACAACTGCTGTTGACGATACTGCCATGCAACGTCAATGCGCCGTCCTTTGCCCATGAAAAAGCAGGCGCAGCCAGCAAGGGAACCGACACCATGACGGCCCCCAAACCCTGGCGAAGAAACAAACATTTCAACATAACTTTCCAGGTCGATTTTTTACTGTTCATGGCGTTCTCCACTCATAGGCTCATACAGTGAGTTAAGTTGATGGGAGAATTAGCTGCCAGAAGCCGACCTAGGAAAATGTAGGAAAACTCTTAGGACTTTATAAACATCTGGACAAATAGCTCTTCAACATAGATATCGTCCGTTAGCGGATTTTCTTGACTGCACGCCATGCGCAGTGGAGGCTTTCTGACAAACCTGACAGCTAAAAGTCATTCTGCTGACCGGGTTTGCAGGCTATAAGGAAGCCGTAAAAAAATATTACTCCCGTACCGACATTTGGCGTTTTCTTCATATGCGCAGAAAGACCCTGACCGTCACCGCTGTAGTCCTGCTGATAGCCTGCGTGGCCATTGCCGGATGGAAACTGACACGCCCTGCCACACTCCCGAAAAGCTCCGTGACTGCGGTGCCTGTCAAGGTGATCACGGTCAGCATTGAGGACGTACCACGTTTCGTCACCGGGATCGGCTCGGTGCTGTCGCTGCAAAGTGTGGTGATCCGTCCTCAGGTAGATGGCGTACTGACGCGCGTGCTGGTCAAGGAAGGTCAACAGGTCAAGGCCGGCGAGTTGCTGGCGACGCTGGATGACCGCTCGATCCGCGCCTCGCTTGAGCAGGCACGCGCCCAGCTGGCGCAGAGCAAGGCGCAGCTTGATGTCGCGCAACTGGACCTGAAACGCTATCGCCAGCTCACTCAGGACAACGGTATTTCGCGTCAGACATTCGATCAGCAGCAGGCACTGGTCAGGCAACTCGAAGCCACGGCGAAAGGCAACGAAGCAAGCATCAACGCCTCACAGGTGCAGCTCTCCTACACCCAGATTCGCTCGCCGGTTACGGGCAGGGTCGGCATCCGCAATGTCGATGAAGGTAACTTCCTGCGCGTCAGCGATGCTACCGGGCTGTTTTCGGTGACACAGATCGACCCGATTGCGGTGGAATTCTCTCTGCCTCAGCAGATGTTACCGACCCTGCAGGGGCTGATTGCCGAGCGTAGCGCTGCGACCGTCAAGGCGTATCAGGGCGACGGCGCGGCCAACGGACTGCTTTTGGGTGAAGGCACGCTTTCGCTGATCGACAATCAGGTTTCGGCAACCACCGGCACGATCCGCGCCAAGGCTCAATTCAAAAACCCCGGCGAACAGCTCTGGCCCGGGCAGCTGGTCACGGTGAAGATCCAGACCGGTGTCGAACTCAACTCGCTCAAAGTACCGCCACAAGTAGTGCAGCGCGGCATCGATCAGCACTTCGTCTATCGACTCACTGCTGATAAAAAAGTGGAAGTCGTACCGGTCAAGGTGCTTTATCAGGACAGCGAGCAGACATTGATCAGCGGTCCGAATGCCGGAGATGTGCTGGTCAGCGACGGCCAGTCGCGACTGCGGCCTGGGGCAACTGTCGAAGTGGTCAGCGCGCCCGCCCCGGATGTCGCGAGCGCGCAAGTGGAGCAAGCACGATGAGTGGCCGAGGCTCGGTATCGGCGTGGTGCATCGACCACCCGGTGGCCACCTTGTTATTGACCTTCGCGCTGGTACTGCTGGGGGTCATTGCCTTTCCACGACTGCCGATTGCGCCGTTGCCGGAAGCGGAGTTCCCGACCATTCAGGTTACCGCGCAGTTGCCCGGTGCCAGCCCGGAAACCATGGCGTCTTCGGTTGCCACCCCACTGGAAGTGCAGTTCAGCGCGATCCCCGGCATGACCCAGATGACCTCCAGCAGCGCGCTGGGGTCCACCAACCTGACGCTGCAATTCACCCTCAACAAAAGCATCGACACTGCCGCCCAGGAAGTCCAGGCCGCCATCAACACTGCGGCGGGGCGTCTGCCAGCCGACATGCCGAGCCTGCCGACCTGGCGCAAGGTCAACCCGGCTGACAGCCCGGTGCTGATCCTGAGTGTCAGTTCCAGCCTGATGCCCGGCACGGAGCTGAGCGATGTCACCGAAACCATCCTGGCTCGCCAGCTCAGCCAGATCGAAGGCGTGGGCCAGGTGTTCATCACCGGCCAGCAAAGGCCAGCGATTCGTGTGCAGGCCGCCCCCGAAAAACTGGCCGCGCTGGGGCTGACCCTGGCCGACATTCGCCTGGCGGTGCAACAGACCAGCCTCAACCTGGCCAAAGGTGCCTTGTACGGCAAGGACAGCATCTCGACACTGTCGTCCAACGATCAGTTATTCAAGCCGCAGGACTACGCGCAACTGATCGTTTCCTACAAGAACGGTGCTCCCGTCCAGCTCAAGGATGTGGCGCGGGTGGTCGCGGGTTCGGAAAACGCCTACGTCAAGGCCTGGTCCGGCGACCAGCAAGGCGTCAACATCGCTATTTTTCGTCAGCCGGGCGCCAACATTGTCGACACCGTGGACCGCATCCAGCGTGAACTGCCACGGTTACAGGAAATGCTCCCGGCCACCGTTGACGTCTCGGTACTCAACGACCGGACCCGCACCATTCGCGCCTCGTTGCACGAAGTGGAACTGACCCTGATGATCGCGGTGCTGCTGGTGGTGGCGGTCATGGCACTGTTTCTGCGCCAACTGTCGGCCACGCTGATCGTCAGCGCGGTGCTCGGGGTATCACTGATCGCCAGCTTTGCGATGATGTACCTGTTCGGCTTCAGCCTGAACAACCTGACACTGGTAGCCATCGTGGTCGCGGTCGGGTTCGTGGTGGACGACGCCATCGTGGTGGTGGAGAACATCCATCGCCACCTTGAAGCCGGACAAGGCATGCGCGAGGCCGCCATAAAGGGCGCGGGGGAAATCGGCTTTACCGTGGTGTCGATCAGCTTCTCGCTTGTGGCCGCGTTCATTCCGCTGTTGTTCATGGGCGGCGTGGTCGGGAGGCTGTTCAAGGAATTCGCCCTGACCGCCACTGCAACCATTCTGATTTCGGTGGTCGTCTCCCTGACCCTGGCGCCGACCCTGGCGGCATTGTTCATGCGCGCCCCCACTCACAATCCGCATCAGAAGCCAGGCTTCGGTGAACGTTTGCTGGCCTCCTACGAGCGAGGCTTGCGTAAGGCACTGGCCCATCAGCGACTGATGCTCGGCGTGTTCGGCTTGACCCTGGCGCTGGCGGTAGTCGGCTACATCCTCATACCCAAGGGCTTCTTTCCGGTTCAGGACACTGCTTTTGCACTCGGCACCACCGAGGCCGCTGCCGACATTTCCTACCCGGACATGGTGGAAAAACACCTGCAACTGGCAAAAATCGTCGGCGCAGACCCGGCAGTGCTGGCGTTCTCGCATTCAGTCGGTGTGTCAGGCAGCAACCAGACCATCGCCAACGGACGCTTCTGGATCTCGCTCAAGCCGCGCTCCGAACGCGATGTGTCGGTTAGCGAGTTCATCGACCGCCTGCGCCCCAAGCTGGCGAAAGTCCCCGGCATCGTTCTGTATCTGCGTGCCGGACAGGACATCAACCTCAGTTCCGGGCCGAGCCGCAGTCAGTATCAGTATGTGCTCAAGAGCAACGACGGCGAATTGCTCAACACCTGGACGCAACGGCTGACTGAAAAGCTGCGTAGCAATCCGGCGTTTCGCGATATGTCCAACGACTTGCAACTGGGCGGCAGCGTCACCCATATCGATATTGATCGCAGTGCTGCCGCGCGATTCGGCCTGACCACCGCCGACGTCGATCAGGCGCTGTACGATGCGTTCGGCCAGCGGCAGATCAGCGAGTACCAGACCGAGGTCAACCAGTACAAGGTGATCCTCGAACTGGATGCCCAGCAGCGTGGCAAGGCCGAAAGCCTGGCTTACTTCTACCTGCGCTCACCGCTGACCAATGAAATGGTGCCGCTGTCGGCACTGGCCAAAGTCAGTGCGCCGCGCATGGGCCCGCTGTCGATCAGCCACGACGGTATGTTCCCGGCTGCCAACCTGTCATTCAACCTGGCGTCCGGGGTCGCACTGGGCGACGCGGTAAGCATGCTCGATCAGGCCAAGAAAGAGATCGGCATGCCCGCCTCGATCATCGGCAGTTTTCAGGGTGCGGCGCAGGCATTCCAGAGTTCGCTGGCCAACCAGCCGTGGCTGATTCTCGCCGCGCTAGTGGCGGTGTACATCATTCTGGGTGTGCTTTATGAAAGTTTCGTGCACCCGCTGACCATTATCTCCACCCTGCCCTCGGCAGGTATCGGCGCGCTGTTGCTGCTATGGATGATGGGGCAGGACTTCTCGATCATGGCCCTGATCGGCATCGTGCTGTTGATCGGCATCGTCAAGAAGAACGGCATTCTGCTCGTGGACTTTGCCCTGCAAGCGCAGCGTGAGCAGGGCCTGTCGCCACAGGAGGCCATTTATGAGGCCTGCATTACCCGTTTCCGACCGATTATCATGACCACCCTTGCCGCCCTGCTCGGCGCCCTGCCGCTGATGCTGGGTTTCGGGGTCGGTGCCGAACTGCGTCAACCGCTGGGTATCGCAGTGGTCGGTGGCCTGCTGGTGAGCCAGATGCTGACCCTGTTCACTACGCCGGTCATTTACCTGCAACTGGAGCGGCTGTTTCATAAACGCCACCCGGCGCCCGCCGCACCCGCGCTGGCCCTTCACAAGTGAGAGTCACCCGATGCGCGTGCTGATTATCGAAGACGAAGAGAAAACCGCAGACTACCTGCGTCGCGGCCTGACCGAACAGGGCTACGCCGTCGACGTGGCACGTGATGGCATCGAAGGTCTGCACCTGGCGCTGGAGAACGACCACGCGATCATCATTCTCGACGTGATGCTGCCGGGCCTGGATGGTTTTGGTGTGTTGCGTGCGCTGCGTGCGCGCAAACAGACGCCCGTGATTATGCTGACCGCGCGCGAGCAGGTCGACGACCGCATTCGCGGCCTGCGCGAAGGTGCCGATGACTATCTCGGCAAACCGTTTTCCTTTCTGGAACTGGTCGCCCGTCTCCAGGCGCTGACCCGCCGCAGCGGTGGCCATGAACCGGTGCAAATCACTATCGCCGACCTTTGGATAGACCTGATCAGCCGCAAGGCGACCCGCGCCGGAATGCGTCTGGACCTGACCGCCAAGGAGTTTTCGCTGCTCAGCGTGCTGGCCAGACGTCAGGGCGACATCCTCTCCAAGACATCAATCGCCGAGATGGTCTGGGACATCAACTTCGACAGTGATACCAATGTGGTCGAAGTCGCGATCAAACGCTTGCGGGCCAAGCTGGACGGTCCTCACGAACATAAACTGCTGCACACCATTCGTGGCATGGGCTATGTGTTGGAGAACCGCAGTGCGGGTTGATTCGATTGCCCTGCGCCTCAGCGGGCTGTTCGCGCTGGTGGCACTGGTGGTGTTCCTGCTGATCGGCTGGGCCTTGTACCTGCAGGTCGACAAAAGCCTGGACCTGTTGCCGCGTGCCGAAGTCGATGCGCGCTACAGTGTGCTGGAATCGGCCGTCGGACGTTTCGGCAACCCGGAGCACTGGGGCAAGATCAAGGCAAAACTGGAGTTGCTCAGCGAGGAAGACAAGCGCTTGCGTTTCTGGGTAGTGAGCGACAACCCGCTGTACGAATTCGGCAACCCGGACGCGAACATTCGTCGTTTCGCGCAAGGCGCACCGGGTACGCATGACCTGAAACTGGCCGATCACCCGTTCGCATTCAAGGTGCTGGTCAGCGAATTCCCGGCCAAGGAACAGCGCCCGGCGCTGCGTTTTCTGACCGCCATCGATACCGAGACATTCTGGCATACCCAACACTCGCTGCTGGTCGCGTTGATCAGCCTGGCCACGCTGGGTATTTTGCTGGCTTCGGCGCTTGGTTACTGGGTCGCGCGCATCGGCCTGCGTCCGTTGAACAGTCTCTCGCAGGAAGTCCAGAAGCTCGCCCCGCCAAGGTTGTCCGGGCGCTTGCAGATTTCGCCGCTGCCACCGGAGCTTGAACAGTTCGTAGCCTCGTTCAACTCCACGCTGGAACGGGTCGAGCAGGCCTACTCTAGGCTCGAGTCGTTCAATGCCGATGTGGCGCACGAGCTTCGCTCACCGCTGACCAACCTGATCGGCCAGACCCAGGTGGCGCTGACCCGCGGCCGCTCTGCCGAGCATTATTTCGAGGTGTTGCAATCAAACCTCGAAGAGCTGGAGCGTTTGCGCTCGATTATCAACGACATGCTGTTTCTGGCCAGCGCGGATCAAGGCACCAAGGTCAAAGCACAGACCTGCGCGTCACTGGCAGACGAAGTCGCCACCACGCTGGATTACCTGGATTTCATTCTGGAAGATGCCCACGTGCAAGTCCGGGTTCAAGGCGACGCCAGCGCACCGATTGAAAAGCCCCACTTGCGCCGCGCCTTGATCAACCTGCTGCACAATGCCGTGCAACACACCGACGCCGGTCAGGTCATCGAGGTAACTATCGAGTCGCGCGATGCCCATGTGAGTATCGGCGTGACCAATCCTGGCATGCAGATAGCCCCGGAACATTTGCCCAGGCTGTTCGAGCGCTTTTATCGGGTCGATGCCTCACGCAGCAACAGCGGCGCCAATCATGGCCTGGGGCTGGCCATCGTCAAGGCCATTGCATTGATGCACGGCGGCACCGTGTTCGTGAACAGCGACAAGGGTGTCAATACGTTCGGCATACAGCTGCCCCGCTGATCCCTTCAAGAAATAAATTACTCCCCCCTGTTTTTTACAGTCGTCCGTGTGCGTCTGTTCGCATCATTTTAAATACACTTGCTTTATTCACATTCCATTCATATGAGGCTATAAGGAGCGTGCTATACACCCAGCATTAAAATCATAAAAATAATGATAACTGTCTTAACCATTTATCAAGATTCATTCGTCTGCAGGTAGAACAACCAATGATGTTGTTTGCGTCATCTCGGCAAGACCGGCTCAAATGGACCCGACCGGAACTCATGCTGATCTTTGGCAGTTCACTGTCAATGTTCGCCATACTGGGGATTGTGGCGTCCTTACTGGCCCGGGAGCGTGACGACGCAGCGCAGACTGCCGCGCGTGCGGCGGCCAATATCGTGCAATTGATTGATGCCGACGTCATGCATAACGCAGAACTTTACGACTCGTCCCTGCAAGGCATGATCAGCGCATGGCAGCGTCCGGACCTTCAGGACCTGTCACCCGAACTGCGACAACTTGTCCTGTTTGATCGCGCCACTGCAGCGTCTTTCAAAGGCGATCTGGTAATGCTCGATAACAAGGGTGCCATACTGGCTGACTCACTGTCCGTCATCCCTCGAAACGACAACTTCTCCGACCGCTCCTATTTCAAAGACCACAAGGCGGACCCTTCGCTGGGGCTGCACGTCAGTGCGCCTTATAAAAGTCGTTGGGGTTACAAGGACTGGTGCATCAGTTTCAGCCGTCGCATGTCAGGCCCCAACGGAGAGTTCAACGGCATCGTAAGTGCGGCAATGCGGCTGGTGTATTTCAAACACTTGTTCATGAGCCAGAATCTGGGTGTCGGCAGCAGTATCAACCTGATCAATACCGCAGGCATCCTGATCGTCCGCTACCCCGATCTGGAGGGCGAAGACCTGATCGGCAAGGACTACAGCCACAGCCCCAACTTTCAGCGCATTCTTCAAGAAGGAGATGGCAGCTTTGCTGCCATGTCGACGCAGTTGAACGCTCGTCGGCTGTATACGTTTTCCCGGGTCGGCAATCTGCCGCTGGTTGTCGTCATCGGTCAGTCCGAGGACGAGGTGTATGCGGTATGGCGGCGCAATGCATGGCTGGTCGGTTCCGCTACCAGCGTACTGTGTCTCGGAATCCTGTGGCTGACATGGCTGCTGTGTCGCGAGTTGCGACGACGCCATCGCGCTGAAGATGCACTGGCCAGCCTGGCCGCGACTGACGGTTTGACCGGGCTCGACAATCGTCGCCAACTTGACGAAGCCATGGAAACCGAATGGGCGCGGGCACAACGCTCAGGCAAACAGCTGTCCTTGCTGATGATCGACGTAGACCATTTCAAGGCATTCAACGAGCGTCATGGTCATCAAGGCGGTGACGAAGCACTGCGCCTGATTGCACAAACCATCTCCTTCAATATCCGCCGACCCGGCGACCGGGTTGCACGTTATGGCGGCGAGGAGTTTGTGGTTGTGCTGCCGGAAACCGACTTGCCGGGAGCCATGATGATTGCCGAACAGATCCGCAGGGCGGCTGAATCACTGCCGCCGTTTCCGGGAGCACAGCAGCCCATCACCGTGAGTATCGGTGTTGTTTCAGAGATCGTGCGTCAGGGAGACAAGCTGGAGGCGTTTTTCGGAATAGCCGACAAGGCGCTTTATCAGGCCAAACACAAGGGTCGTAACCGCGTAGAGCATCGCAGTTCGGTTACCAGAGAGATGACCGACCAGGTTTGATGAGCTGCCGACGGGCATAAAAAACGCCAGACTGGCTGGCGTTTTTAGTTACCGCTGCAACATCGAATTACGATGCGGCGTGGGCTGCACGTGCTGCGTCACGCAGTGCTTTTACTTTGTCGTGGTTGGCCAGAACGCCAGCCTGCTGCTTTTCAATCAGCGCAATAACGTTAGGGGCAACGTTCTTGGCACGGGCTTTTTCCAGCGCTTCGCGATAAGCCTTCTTGGCAACGTCTTCGCCTTTTTCGACTTCTTCCAGTACAGCCTTGTCGTCATCCGAAGTCACCATCGACTTCAGGTTGACCCATGCGCGGTGCAGTGCGCCAGACACGCTGGAAGAGTCTTCAGGCTTGCCACCCAGTGCGGTCACTTCAGCTTGCAGTTCACGAACAGCTGCAGCCACTTCAGTAGAGCGGTTGGCAAGGAACGATTTTACCTGGGCGCTTTTTGCGTGTTCTGCGCTGGTACGGAAACCTTCTTCACCGTCTTTGCTGGTTTCGATCAGGTCATTCAGGATAGAGATCGTTTCTTTGTTGATATCAGTCATTTGATAATTTCCTAATGGCAGGTTGATACGAAAGTGTTCGATGTATAGATAATTGCAGACACCGTGCCAGTTTCTGATATGAAAATAATTTATTAAAATCAATAGCTTACGAAATTTTCACAATTGGCTGTTCGTGACTTCTGCATGATCTGTCGTTTGGCCTGCATGCAGAATGCACGTATCGTACTGGCCGAGAGAGAAATACAGGCGTATCGCGGATGAATCCGGAAAAACTCAAGCTGCTGGTGACGCAGGAAATGCCGTTCGGCAAATACAAAGGCCGGCTGATCGCCGACTTGCCAGGTCATTATCTGAACTGGTTCGCGCGCGAAGGCTTTCCGAAAGGTGAACTGGGAGGTTTGCTGGCATTGATGCAGGAAATCGATCACAACGGCCTTGGCGCGCTCTTGGACCCGCTGCGCACGCGCCCACGTCAGTCGTTCAAGGACAAGGGATAAACAAAGAGGCGGCCCAGGGGAGAAAAAAACGGTGCTCCGGACCAGGGAGCACCGCAAAGCCATACAACCAACAACAACTTCCTTGTCGGAATCAGCCGCAAAGGGGCTGACTCCGAAATCCTGAAAATCAGTCAAACAACGCCATTGCCTGCGCAGTGGCTTCCTGAATGCGGCCCCAGTCGCCATTCTTGACCCAAGCGTTATCAATCATCCAGGTCCCGCCCACGCACATGACGTTGGGCAAGGCCATGTAGCTCTTCAGGTTCTGCTCGTTGACGCCGCCAGTCGGGCAGAAACGCACCTCATTGAAAGGTCCGCCCAAGGCCTTTATCGCCGCCACACCGCCGCTGATCTCGGCCGGGAACAACTTGAAACGGCGATAGCCCATGGCATAACCGATCATGATTTCCGAGGCACTGCTGACGCCCGGCAAAAGGGGCAACGGGCTGTCGACTGCGGCTTGCAGCAGGTCTTGCGTGCTGCCAGGGGTCACAATGAACTGCGAACCTGCCGCTTCGGCATCTGCCAGCATCTTGCGGTCCAGAATGGTGCCGGCACCCACACACAGTTCCGGACGCTGTTCACGCAGAATACGGATGGCGCTCAGACCGAACGCCGAGCGCAGCGTAACTTCCAGTGCAGTCATGCCGCCAGCGGCCAGCGCATCGGCCAGAGGCAGCACATCCTGGTCACGAGCAATGGTGATGACCGGCAGAATCTTTGCCTTGGCGCAGAGTTCGTCAATCTGGGCAATCTTGTTCGCCATGCTGATGAGCGGCTGATTATTTTCGTTCTGTGTCATGGCGACGTTTCCTTTGCTTATGGGCACCAGTAAATCTCGAGAGACGGGTTGAGAAACGCACGCACCGGCATCTCGGCGAGGTCATCGCCCGCCAGCGCGGTGCGCAGGGTGTCGAGTTTGGCCTGGCCGGACACCGACAGGATCGGCGAACGTGCCGACGCCAACAGGCGGCGGGTCAGGGTCAGGCGCTGATGCGGCACGCTCGGTGCGAGCATCGGCAGGCAGCGGCGCTCGCCTTGCAGATCGAGGGCTTCTTTCAGGTTCGGGCTATCGGGGAACAGCGACGCGGTATGCCCGTCGTCGCCCATGCCCAGAATCAGTACATCAATCGGTGGCAGCTCGGCCAAGGCCTGATCGGCAGCGAGCGCTGCCTCCTCGACACTGCCCGCAACGCTGTACAGCCCCAGAAACTTCGCCTTCGCCACAGGCCCCTGCAGCAAGTGGCGCTGCAGCAGGCCCGCATTGCTGTCGGCATGCTCGGTCGGCACAAAACGCTCGTCAGCCAGGCTGATGACTACTTTCGACCAGTCCAGCGGCTGCACGGCCAGGCTCTTGAAAAAGGCCACCGGACTGCGACCACCGGACACCACCAGGGTCGCCAGACCGTTTTCGCCAATTGCCTGCTTCAGGCGCTCGGCGACGTTGGCAGCCAGCGCATCAGCCAGTTGCTGCGGTGTGTCGAAATCACGTGCTACCAGCCCTGCTGGCAGCTCAAGGTCACATATCGCCATACCAGGATCTCCCGTCACGAGTAATCAGGGCAATGGAGCTCATTGGCCCCCAGGTTCCGGCAGGATAAGGCTTGGGCGCATCGCCCGCCTTCTTCCAGCCAGCGATCAACTGATCGCACCATTGCCAGGCGTACTCGATTTCATCTTTGCGGACAAACAGGTTCTGATTGCCACGCATGACTTCCAGCAACAACCGCTCATAAGCGTCGGGGACACGAGCGCTGCGGTAGGTGTCGGAAAAATTCAGTTGCAAGGGCCCGCTGCGCAGCTGCATGCCTTTGTCCAGCCCCTGATCCTTGGTCATCACCTGCAAGGAAATGCCTTCGTCGGGCTGCAGGCGGATGATCAGGCGGTTGCTGATCTGCAAACGCTGTTCCGGCGCGAAGATGTAGTGCGGCGGCTCTTTGAAATGGATCACGATCTGCGACATTTTCTGCGGCATGCGCTTGCCGGTACGCAGATAAAACGGCGTACCCGACCAGCGCCAGTTGCGGATATCGGCACGCAACGCGACGAAGGTTTCAGTATCGCTCTGGGTGTTGGAGTTCTCTTCCTCCAGATAACCCGGCACCGCCTTGCCTTCGCTGTAGCCAGCGGTGTACTGCCCACGCACCACCTGGGTCGCCAGACGCTCGGGCGTGAACGGTGCCAGCGCCTTGAGCACCTTGACCTTCTCGTCGCGAATACTGTCGGCCGACAGGTCACTGGGCGGGTCCATGGCGATCAGGCAGAGCAGTTGCAGCAGGTGGTTCTGAATCATGTCGCGCAACTGACCGGCCTGATCGAAATAGCCCCAACGGCCCTCGATGCCGACCTTCTCGGCAACCGTGATCTCCACATGAGAAATATGGTTCTGGTTCCACTGGGTTTCGAACAGGCTATTGGCGAAACGCAGCGCAATGAGGTTCTGTACCGTGTCCTTGCCCAGATAGTGGTCGATACGATAAACGCGGTTTTCCGGGAAGAACTGCGCCACTGCATCGTTAACCCGGCGCGAAGAAGCCAGGTCGTGACCAATGGGCTTTTCCAGCACGGCCCGCGTACGCTCGGCCAGATTGACCAAAGCGAGGTTTTCGCAGATTGCGCCGTAGACCGAGGCCGGGGTGGCGAAATAGGCGATCAGGGTTTCGGCGGTGCCGACGCGTTCGGCAAGCGCGACGTAGTCCTCAGCTTTGAGGAAGTCGACATGCAGGTAGCTGAGGCGCGCCAGAAACCGGCCCAGATTGTCGGGCTCAAGTTCGGCCTCGGGAATGAAGCGGCGCATGGATTTTTCGATATACGCCAGATGCGACTGTTCGTCGCCGGGTTCACGCGCCAGGGCAAGAATTTTTGTGTCTTCGTGCAGCAGTCCAGCGCGATCAAGCTGATAAAGAGCCGGGAACAGCTTGCGTACCGCCAGGTCCCCCAGGGCACCAAACAGGGCAAATGTGCACGGTTCAACCGTAATCAAGGGCATAATGTTGGTTCTTTTATCAAGTTAGGCTACAAATACCTTTTTTAAAGGCGTTACTCAAGGCCATATGTAGTAATAACCACAACATTCTGCCTAAAAGCATATTCCAGTGGTGATCAACACAGGCCCTCAGTACGATAGGCCACCTTTGCTACAGGCTAAAGAGCTAAAAAAAGCTCAGGCCAAAACCGTTGGTGAATCAGCCCCCGACAAGGACTTTGAATGGACCGCGTAAGAAACCTCCTGGAGCAAATCCAGGGCCGACTCGATGAGTTGAACAAGGCCGAGCGCAAAGTGGCCGAAGTCATCCTGCTTAACCCGCAGATGGCTACGCGACTGAGCATTGCAGCGCTTGCCCAGGCCGCCAAGGTCAGCGAACCGACGGTCAACCGCTTCTGCCGTTCGTTCAGCGTCAGCGGTTATCCGGAGCTCAAACTGCAACTGGCCCAGAGCCTTGCCAGTGGCGCAGCCTACGTCAGCCGCGCTGTGGAAGCCGACGACAATCCCGAGGCGTATACCCAGAAGATTTTCGGCAGCGCCATTGCGTCGCTCGACAGCGCCTGCCAGCAACTGGACCCGGCGCTGATCAGCAAGTCTGTGGACATGCTGATCCAGGCGCGGCAGATCCACTTTTTCGGGCTGGGTGCCTCAGCGCCGGTGGCGCTTGATGCGCAGCACAAATTTTTCCGTTTCAATCTGGCGGTCACGGCGCATGCCGATGTGCTGATGCAACGAATGATTGCGTCGGTGGCCCATACCGGTGAATTGTTCGTGATCATTTCCTACACCGGGCGCACGCGCGAGCTGGTGGAAGTGGCCCGCATTGCCCGTGCAAATGGCGCTTCGGTGCTGGGCCTGACGGCAGCTGGCTCGCCACTGGCGCAGGCCAGTACTGTGAGCCTGAACATTCCCCTGCCGGAAGACACCGACATCTACATGCCGATGACCTCGCGGATCATCCAGCTCACCGTTCTCGATGTGCTGGCCACCGGCATGACCCTGCGCCGCGGCGTCGACTTCCAGCCGCACCTGCGCAAGATCAAGGAAAGCCTGAATGACAGCCGCTATCCGATCGAGGATCAGGGCTGACTGGGTGTCGTTGACTATCGTTCACTCTGCGTAGTAATGCCTTTCGTGACGCTCTGCGTCACACAGCGGTTCTGTGACTTCAGGTGAATTGGCGTTCGACTCAGATTCTCGTTCCCACGCTCCGCGTGGTAATGCCTTTCGTGACGCTCTGCGTCACACAGTTCTGCGATTCAGCGAGATTTCGGCTCGACTTGAGTCACCTTTTCGCCCCTCGGCGAGTTACTTTGATGGGGCCAAAGTAACCAAAGCCCCTCGCTCCTGTTTCCGGCCCGACTTCGTCGGGTTCCTTCGCCCTGTCACTGATCCGGGGGTCGCCGCAACGGGCCATCCTTGGCCCGGTGCGGCTTGCTCGGCGTCCTGCCT
This sequence comes from Pseudomonas savastanoi, assembly GCF_020917325.1. Lineage (NCBI taxonomy): Bacteria > Pseudomonadati > Pseudomonadota > Gammaproteobacteria > Pseudomonadales > Pseudomonadaceae > Pseudomonas > Pseudomonas savastanoi. The sequence goes on along the minus strand of NZ_CP076652.1, from coordinate 1,263,457 downwards.
CGCATCCCCCGGATCAGCGCCAGGACTCAGCCGTCACTAACGTCGCACTCTGCGTTGTCTGTGCCATCGTGGTTCAAAAGCGCTTAGAGCAGTTTGGTTAAAGGCACGATTCAGATATCACTATCGTGCCGACGCTCCGCGTCGGCATGCAGTTCGTGACGCTCTGCGTCACACAGCGGTTTTGTGATCTCAGGTGGATCCGTGCAGAGCGCGACGGGAAGACGATGCAACTCACCCCGCCAGGCTGGCTTGCAGTTTGAGCTGCACCTGCTCGCCCGGCCGCAGGCTGAAGGCGTCGCCGGAACCCGAAGCGGCTTCCACGCGCACAAAGCCTGCGGTTTCGCTGCCACACACTCCCAGTAGCGGTCTGTTGCCGGGATGCCAGACCACCGTATTGGCGCTGTCGCCGGTGTCGATGTTCAGCCTGCGCTGCCAGGTCGGGTCCTGCAGTTGCAAGGCTCCCGCATGTTCGAAAACTCGCTGGCAGCCGCCTGCCACACGTAATTCGCCTTGTTGCTGGCAGACCTGTCGGCTGAGTTCGTCATAACCCTGCACCCCATCAAGGCCCTCAAGCGCAACTTCAGCCACATCGCCAATCCGCCAGTACGCATGCAGCGCATGGCTGAAATGACATGGCTCACTGTCCTCGTGGCGTGTGCTCAGACGCAACTCCATGCCCTGCCCCAGCTCGGCATGCAGGTCGACCTGCCAGTCCCACAGCTGCAAGCGCCAGTGCAGGCTGACGCCCTTTTCGCTCTCGCTGCTGTCGATCAGTTTCCAGTCCAGCAAGCGCCCCCAGCCGTGTGCCGGCCAGCCGCTTTCACCGGGGTGTCGGCCGTACCAGGGCCAGCACACTGGCACGCCACCCCGAATCGCCCCCACCTGCGGCCATTGTGCAGCGCACCAGAGCCAGGGTTTCTGGCCTTGCGGCTGAAAATGCAGCAACTGCGCGCCCTGGCGACTGAAGACCGCCTGACACTGCGGATGATCGATAACCAGTACATCACGCAGCTGGTGACGCTCCCACTCGAAAGTGGGTCTGGCACGTCGGGATCGGAAGAAGCGTTGCAATGGATGTTCAGGCAGTTGCGCGTCGAGAGAGGTCATCGCCAATCGCGTCCCTGAAAAATAAAAGGATCAAGCCAAAAAAAACGGGCAGCCAGGCTGCCCGCAAAGCACACACGACCTTTGATCGCGTTACGCGTCAATCAGTACTCAGAACTTCGACTGGATCTTGATGCCCGCCACAATCGCGTCATCAACCTGATCTACACCGCCAGGATGCTTGACGTACTGCAGGTTCGGACGCACGGTCAGCCAGTTGGTAACGTGGAAGCCGTAGTAGATTTCCGAGTTGTACTCAGTGCTCTGGACCGGCAGGTAGCCAGGGTTGTCGTAGTCGTTGATGCCGCTTATCTGGTTGGCCAGACGCACGCGATCCTGCACATCGTCGTTGACGTGGATACGGGCGATACCGATACCGATGTCATCTTTCGGACGCGAGTTGAAAGGACCTTTGTACGTGAAACCGATCTGCTGGTAGTTATCGACGAAGTTGGTGGCCTTGTCATGCACGGTAGCGTTGGCAAAAATGCTCAGACCGCGCGATGCATCGCCATCGTGAGTCGTCAGCTGTTGCTGAGCAACAACCCACCAGCCGTGCTTGCTGTCATGCGACTTGAACGCAGCGCCGGTAGCTGCCTGTGGCTGACCGTTGACGTCTTCATAGACATCGTCGGCGTTGGGCGTGCTCTTGTAGAAGCCGACACGGTATTCACCGGGCAACGAATTGACGGTCGGGGTCCAGACCAGTTCGACCGGCAGGATCATGCCTTTGGTGCCGCTGCCGCTGAGTTTGAAGCCGTTGCCGGTTTCGAGGTTGGACGGGTTCTGCTCGTAGACGCCGACCTGTGCGTACACTTCCGGCGTGATGTTGTACTTCACGCGCAAGGCCCACTGGCTGATTGGCCAGTTGTACCAGGTGTTCACATAGTTACCGACCTGCGAGCCGCAGAACGACAGGTTCTGGAAATCGCAAGGGAAGCTGTTGAAGTCTTCGCCCGGCCCGAAACGACCGGCCTTGACGTCCAGCGCGCCGTCAAAGTACTTCTGCTTGACCCACATTTGCGTCAGACGCCAGGTCTGGCCGCGACCCCAGACTTCCTGGGAGGAACTGAGGGTGCCGGCACGAGGGTCGCCGATCCGGTCGTTGGAGATGTTGCGCCCGCTACGTTCGGTGATTGCCAGCTTGAACTCCGCGTCCTGCCAGCCAAAAGCCTTTTGCAAATCGACTTTCATGCCCAGCGCGAACTGGTCGCTGTAGCGGCCGGTCTTGTCGTCGTTGTAACCGCCCTTGATGTTACTGGCCATCTCGGAAACGTATTCCAGCGAGAAGTCATAACCCTTGTCGAGCAGTTCGGTACGCTTGCCGTTCCAGTCGCCAGTCATCCACGGTGAATCGGCAGAAAATGCGTCGGCAGCATGAACGCTGCCTGCCAGCCCCATCGCACCCAATACCGACAGCGTGCTTACCAACTGGAACCGGGAAAGCGATTTACCTTTGTTGATCTTCTTCATCCCATCAATCCTCGTTTTATTGTTATTAGCTTTGGTAGACGTTTTGCTTCATTCACTGCTTCGTTTTCGCCGATCGGCCGCTTCATTGTGGCAGTAGACAGCCGACCAGCGATGCCCGGTGCTGAATCAATTTATCACTTGCGGCTCAACTGGAACATTGTTTGCCCGTTCAGCCAAAGGTGGTGCTCCCAGAACTCCAAGACGCTCACCGCTCTGAGCATCGAAAATCAGCACCCTGGAAGGGTCGAACTGCAGGGTCAGACTTTCGCCCACCTGCGGTGCGACATCCGGCGCAAGGCGACAGCAGACCTTGCTCTGATTGAGCGTGACGAACACCAGCGTGTCCGGCCCGGTAGGCTCGGTCACCTGGACCTCGGCACGGATGGTCGGCATGCCATTCGACTCAGCGCCAGCAAGCATAATCTGTTCCGGCCGGATACCGAGAATGATTTCTCGATCTTCCAGCCCGGCATCGGATACGCCGACCGGCAGCTCGCAACGCGCCTGACCACTGTCGAGCAGCGCAATCAATTGGCCACCCTTGCGTTGCAGACGCAGCGGGATGAAGTTCATCGGCGGCGAGCCGATGAAACTGGCGACGAACAGGTTGGCCGGATCGGTGTAAATCTGCTTGGGCGTACCGAATTGCTGAACGATACCGTCCTTCATGACCGCGACCTTGTCGCCCAGCGTCATGGCCTCGATCTGATCATGGGTCACGTAGACGGTGGTGGTTTTAAGGCGCTGGTGCATCAGTTTCATTTCGGTACGCATCTCGACGCGCAACTTGGCGTCGAGGTTGGACAACGGCTCATCGAACAGGTAGATCTTGGGACGACGCGCCAAGGCACGACCCATCGCGACACGCTGCTGCTGGCCACCGGACATCTGGCCCGGCTTGCGATTGAGCAAGTGCTCGATCTGCAACAGCTTGGCTACACGAGCCACTTCCGCGTCGATGTCGGCTTGCGGCATCTTGCGGATCTTCAGCCCGAACGCGATGTTTTCACGCACGCTCATGGTCGGGTAAAGGGCATAGGACTGAAATACCATCGCGATGTCGCGATCCTTGGGGCTGGTGCTGCTGACGTCCTGGCCATCGATGAGAATCTCACCGCCGCTGATGCTTTCCAGACCGGCAATGCAGTTCATCAAGGTGGATTTGCCACAGCCGGAAGGGCCGACCAGAATCAGAAACTCGCCATCCTTGATCGACAGGTCGATGTTCTTGAGCGTGTCCGGCAAGTTGCTGCCGTAGGTCTTGTTGACGTTGCGTAATTCGAGAGTCGCCATGATTACCCCTTGACCGCGCCGGCCGTGAGCCCACGCAGGAAATACTTGCCAGCCAGTACGTAGACCAGCAGTGTCGGCAGGCCGGCAATCATCGCCGCCGCCATGTCAACGTTGTATTCCTTGGCACCTGTGCTGGTGTTGACCAGATTGTTCAGGGCCACGGTGATCGGCTGAGACTCACCACTGGAGAACACAACGCCAAACAGGAAATCGTTCCATATCTGGGTGAACTGCCAGATAAGGCAGACCATCACGATGGGCGTGGACATCGGCAGAATGATGCGCCCGAAGATGGTGAAAAACCCGGCACCGTCCAGCCGTGCAGCCTTGACCAGCGCATCGGGAATGCTGACATAGTAGTTACGGAAGAATAGCGTGGTGAACGCCAGCCCGTAGACCACATGTACAAACACCAGCCCGGTGGTCGTACTGGCCAGGCCCATTTTGCCCAGCGTAAAGGAAGCCGGCAGCAGAACAGTCTGAAACGGCAGGAAGCAACCAAACAGCAACAGACCGAAGAACAGCTGCGAGCCCTTGAAGCGCCACATCGACAATACATAGCCATTGAGCGCGCCAATGGCGGTGGAAATAATGACTGCCGGAACGGTGATTTTTATCGAGTTCCAGAAATAACCATCTACCAGGTCCCAGGCCTTTATCCAGCCAATTGCGGTGATCACACTTGGCCAGCTCAGCAGGTTGCCGGTGCCGATGTCTTCGGGGGTCTTGAAGCTGGTGAACAGCATCACCACCAGCGGCACCAGATAAATCAGACAGGCCAGTATCAGCACGGCGTAAATCAGAATACGACTGAAGCTGATGCCCGGTTTGCCAACATGACTAGTCATGGCGTTTGGTCCTCAGCTCGGAATACAGGTACGGCACCAGAATCGCCAGGATCGCGCCGAGCATCAGAATCGCACTGGCCGAGCCCATGCCCATCTGGCCGCGGCTAAAGGTGAAGGAGTACATGAACATCGCAGGCAGGTCGGATGAGTAACCGGGACCGCCGGCGGTCATCGCTGCCACCAGATCGAAGCTCTTGATGGCAATGTGCGCAAGGATCATCACGGCACTGAAAAACACCGGACGCAGGCTTGGCAACACAACGCGCCAGTAGATCATCGGCAAACTCGCGCCATCCATCTGCGCAGCACGAATGATCGATTGATCGACGCCACGCAGGCCCGCCAGAAACAACGCCATGACAAAGCCGGAAGACTGCCACACCGCAGCAATGACCAGGCAGTAAACCACGCGGTCCGGGTCGATCAGCCAGTCGAGACGGAAACCTTCCCATCCCCAGTCGCGCAGCATCTTGTCCAGGCCCAGGCCGGGGTTGAGCAGCCATTTCCACGCCGTACCGGTGACGATCATCGACAGTGCCATCGGGTACAGATAAATGGTGCGGATCATGCCCTCACGACGGATCCGCTGGTCCAGCAGGACGGCCAGCAGAACACCGATCACCAGGCTGATGGCAATGAACATCCCGCCAAACACCGCAAGGTTCTTGCTCGCCACCCACCAGCGATCGTTATCCATCAGGCGTGCGTATTGCGCCAGACCGACCCATTTGTAGGACGGCAGAAACGTCGAGTTGGTAAACGAAAGCGCGAATGTCCAGAGGATGTAGCCATAGAAACCCACCAGCACGATGAACATGCTGGGTGCCAGCACCAGTTTTGGTAGCCAGCGTTGCAGCGCATCCATTGGCGAGGCTTTGCTGATCGCAGCGACAGAGCTCATCGGGAGTATCCCATCCGGTGTATCGAATCCAGGCCGCAGCCGCGGGTGAAATCAACAGAGGATTTCAGCACCACGAACTGCGGGTACAGGCGGTTCAGAGAGAGTTACTGGGCCGATTTGACCGCAGTGGCCAGCTTCTTGGCTGTCGCTGCAGGATCAGCTGCCGGGTCGTTGATGTAGTTGGTGACCACATCAAAGAAAGCACCCTGCACCGCCAGCGTAGTGGCCATGTTGTGCGCCATGCTTGGTTGCAGGCCACCAGTCTTCGAATCAGCCAGGAAGTCCTTGGCAGCGGTTTGCGCACACGAGTCGAAACCGTACTTGCTCATGTCGGACAGCATGTCTTCACGAACCGGGATCGACCCCTTGTTGATGCTGAAGACTTTCTGGAAGTCCTCGCCCATCGCGACCTTGGCCAGATCCTGCTGTGCGGCAGTGGTGCCCTTGTCTTTCTGCTTGAACACCGCCAGCGAGTCGATGTTGTAGGTGAACGCCTTGTCGGTGCCAGGGAAGGCTACGCACTGGTAATCCTTGCCGGCGACCTTCTTGGCTGCGGTCCATTCACTCTTGGCCCAGTCACCCATGATCTGCATGCCGGCCTTACCGTTGATAACCTTGGCAGCTTCCAGGTTCCAGTCCTGGCCCTTGCCATCGGCATCCATGTAGGTCGCGACTTTCTTGAGCTCGGTGAGGGACTTGACCATGCCTTCACCGGTCAATGCGTCCTTGTCCAGATCAACCAGGGCCTTCTTGTAGCCATCAGCGCCCATGACCGAGAGCACAACGGCCTCAAAAACAGTGCTGTCCTGCCACGGCTGACCACCGTGGGCGAGCGGAATGAAACCGGCTTTTTTCAGCTTGTCGCCCGCAGCGTAAAATTCTTCGAGCGTGGTGGGTGCCTTGTCGATGCCGGCTTTCTTGAAGACTTCAGGGTTGATCCACAGCCAGTTGACGCGGTGAATATTCACCGGCACCGCTACGTAATCACCGTCGTACTTCACGGTGTCGGAGACCTTCTTGTCCAGCAGCGAGTCCCACTTCTCGGCCTTGGCGACGTCTTTCAACGCGTCCGTATCAAGCAGACCGGTAGAGGCCCATTCCTGAATGTCAGGACCTTTGATCTGGGCAACACCTGGCGGGTTACCGGCAACCGCACGGCTCTTGAGCACGGTCATGGCGGTGGAGCCGCCGCCGCCGGCGATGGCGCCGTCCTTCCAGACAAAGCCGTCTTTTTCGACCTGCGCCTTCAGAACATCGACCGCAGCCTTTTCGCCACCCGACGTCCACCAGTGCACAACTTCTACAGTGCCTTTGGATTCAGCGGCAGTAGCGCTCAGAGGGAACAACGAAGCGAGAGAGATGACAACAGCGAGACGTGACATGGAATTCATCGAATTGACCTTTCTTGTTGTTATGCATGAGCAAGTCTGATGCTTGCGCTTCGTGGGAGTCTAACCAAGCCTGAAGCGCCGACAGTAACGAAGGGACGCGCAATTGTCACAGGACGGTGACAATTGAAATCCCGGTGCAATCGCTAGCTAAAAGCCACTGTGCAGCGCGTCATTCCGCAGTTCTCGGCAGGTACAACGTTACCCGCAACCCACCCTCACGCAGGTTCTGCAGGCTGACTTCGCCACCGTGACTGTGGGCAATGTTGCGCGCGATACCCAAGCCCAGACCGTAGCCCTGCTGCTGATTGCCTGCCAGACGGAAATGCGGTTCGAAAACGTGTTCGAGACGTTGTTCGGGCACACCAGGCCCTTCGTCATCCACATGCAGGACAAAAGCCGTGGCGTTGTCCTCGACTTTCAGATGAGCCCGATGGCCATATTTAAGCGCATTGTCGATCAGGTTGCCGATGCAGCGCCGCAGCGCCAACGGCTTGCCGGGATAGGCAGCCTGAGCCTCGCCTTGCTGGGTGACACGTCCGTCGCCTTCAACGTTCAGCCAAGGCTCGACAAGGCAATCAAGCAGTGCATTGAGATCCACCGGCTCGATGTTTTCATGAATATCAGTGTCTTTGACGCACTGCAGCGCGCCTTTGACCAGCAATTCCAGTTCGTCCAGATCGCGGCTGAATTTACGCTGCATGTGCTCATCTTCCAGCAGCTCGACACGCAACCGCAGCCGGGTGATGGGCGTGCGCAGATCATGCGAGATGGCACTGAACAACTGACCGCGTTCGGTCAGGTAGCGGCTGATACGGATGCGCATGGCGTTGAACGCACGACTGACCTCGATCACCTCGCTGCCGCCGCCCTCGACCACCGGCTCGACGTCCGCGCCCAGCGACATGTCCCGTGCGGCCCGCGCCAGACGTTTGAGCGGCCGGCTCTGCCAATGCACCAGCAAACCGATGAACAACAGCAAAAACACGCTGGTCAGGACGATGAATGAAACCTGCTGAAGGGGCAGCTCCTGCTCCTCCAGCGAGGTGTAAGGCTCAGGCAGCAGAGAGGCAATGTAGAACCATTCACCGGGCGCCATTTCGATTTGCGTGACCAGCACCGGCGGGTTCACCGGTTCAAGTGTCAGCGCGTAATGCGCCCAGGAACGCGGCAGTTCATCGAGCTTCAGGCCGCTGTTGAAAATACGCAGCTCATCGGGCCGCGCAAACCATACGGTGATGTCCGGCCCATTGCCCAGACGCTGGCGCAATACCTCGCCCACCACGTCCAGCACCGCCTGCTTGCGAGGCGTGGGCTGCATGATTTGCATGTCCAGCGGGTGATCGTTGAGCGAGACGACGAAACGGGTCCCGCCCATACTGCGCAGTTGATCCAGCACCATGGGCCGGTAGGCCAGCGGCAATGAGCGAAAGTAACTGACACTGGCCGCCATCGAGTACGCGAGGCTGCGCGCACTGGTCACCAGCCCTTCGGTCTGTGTGGCGCGCAACTGTGACAGCCAGATCACACTGGACAGTGTCTGAGCCAGCAGAACCGCCAGTAACGTCAACAGCAGCATGCGCCCCAGCAATGAGCGCGGCAGTGGCAGGCCGGTTCTTTTCGCTCCTGCCACCGGCGGGTTAATAGCCGTTGCCCGCTTGCGAGTTGACGTTCGCGGCCAGCAGATAACCACTGCCGCGAATGGTGCGGATCAGGCGCGGCGACTTGCCGGTATCGCGCAGACGCTGGCGCAGGCGACTGACCGCCATGTCGACGATCCGCTCCAGCGGCATCAGCTCACGCCCGCGTGTGGCATTGCCGATAGTGTCGCGGTCGAGAATCTGTTGGGGGTTGTCGAGAAACAGCTTGAGCAGCGCGAAGTCGGCACCGGACAGAATCACTTCTTCGCCGTCATTGTGAAACAACCTGTGACTGACCATGTCCAGCCGCCACTCATCGAACAGAATCACATCGCCGCCAGGACGCTCCTGACCGAACTGGGCGCGCCTCAACAGTGCCTTGATACGCGCTTGCAGCTCACGCGGGCTGAACGGCTTACCCAGATAATCATCAGCCCCCAATTCCAGGCCGATGACCCGGTCGGCTTCGTCCGAACTGGCAGTCAACATGATGATCGGTACATGCGGCTGGCGCGGATGCTGGCGGATCCATTTGCACAGACTGAAACCGTCTTCATCGGGCAGCATCACATCAAGGATCAGCAAATCACTGGGTTCTTCGTTGAAGGCGCGGCGAAAATCCGCGCCATCACCCACCGTACGCACCTGAAAACCGGCGCGACTCAGGTAGGCGTCCAGCAACTCGCGAATCTCCTGATCGTCATCCACCAGCAGGATCGATTTACTGACTGAACTCAAGTTGAGGCGTCCTTGTTTGACGGTAAATCTTTGTTGTTATGGGATGCTGCTCAGATCTGCGAACCGAAGGCCTGTTGTAGAGCAACGCCTGAGCCCATCAGGCCAGGGTACTCGGCGGTGACCAGCCAGACCGGCAGGTTCTTGAAATAGTCGCTCATCACGCCCTTCTCGGCCATGGCGCGCTTGAAACCGCTGTTGATGAAGAATTCAGTGAAGCGCGGCACCACGCCGCCGACAATGTACACGCCGCCCAGGCTGCCCAGGGTCAGCACATTGTTGCCCACCACTCTGCCGAGAAACACGCAGAACTGCTCCAGCACGGCTGCGGCTACCGGGTCACCCGCCAGCGCCGCCGAGGTGACAGCCGCAGGCGACTTGAGCACCGGCTCGATATCGTCCAGGGCGCAACTGACCTGATAGAGCAACAGCAAGCCCGCGCCACTGAGTACGACTTCAGCGCTGACATGCTCATGCTCGGCCATCAGACGTGTCCACAACAGCGCCTCGCGTGCCGTACCGATTGGCAGGTCAGCATGCCCGCCCTCGCCCGGCAGCGCCAGCCAGCGACTGCCGTCAAGCTTGATCAGCGTGCCGATGCCCAGCCCCGTACCCGGCCCGACCACCACTCGCGGACGATCAGGCTTGCCAGCGCCAGGGCAAACCGTCAGGTATTCATCTTCCTTGAGCCGGGTCATGCCCAGCGCCATGGCAGTGAAGTCGTTGATCAGCAGCAGGTGATCGACTTTCAGGTCAGCGCAAAATGCCTCACGGCTCAACTGCCAGTGGCTGTTGGTGAACTGGAAAAAATCGCCATCCACCGGTCCGGCCACGGCCAGGCATACGTGACTGATATCACCGCGCTGCAATTCAAGGTCCTGCAAATAGACTTCGATGGCCTTTTCGGGACCGGCGTAGTCAATGGTCGGGAATACCCGGACAGAATGCAGCGTGTCGTCTTCCCAAATGGCAAAACGTGCATTGGTACCGCCTATATCACCGACCAGGGCCAACTTCACTTGAGCGTCTCCAGACTAGAAGTAAAGGCGCTGGCACCCTGCTCTGCGGAGCTGAAGGCCATGCGCATGAATCCAAAGAGCTCGCGACCACAGCCGACACTGTTGTCGATCTGGTTGATGGCCGGTTCTCTGGCGGCCAATTCTGACGCTTCGACCAGAACTTGTAACGTGCCTTTTACGCCATCCACACGGATCACATCACCATCGCGCACCAGTGCCAACGGGCCACCATCAAACGCTTCAGGGCAGACATGAATGGCCGCCGGGATTTTTCCCGATGCGCCCGACATACGTCCGTCGGTGACCAGCGCCACCTTGAAACCACGGTCCTGCAGAACACCCAGAAACGGCGTCATCTTGTGCAACTCGGGCATGCCGTTGCAGCGCGGCCCCTGGAAGCGCATCACGGCGACGAAATCGCACTCCAGTTCACCGGCCTTGAACGCATCGGCCAGCTCCTTCTGATCCTGAAAGACCTTGGCTGGTGCCTCGACGATCTGATGCTCCGGGGCCACGGCAGAGACTTTCATCACCCCGCGGCCCAGATTGCCTTCCATGACCCGCAGACCACCTTCCGGCGAAAACGGACGGGCGACCGGACGCAAAATGTTTTCATCAAGGCTTTCAAGCGGTCCTTCGCGCCAGACCAGCTTGCCATCCTCCAGGAATGGCTCTTTGGTGTAGCGGCTCAAGCCGTAACCGGCCACGGTATTGACGTTTTCGTGCAACAAACCGGCAGCCAGCAACTCACGGATCAGGAACGACATGCCGCCCGCCGCCTGGAAGTGGTTGATATCGGCTTTGCCGTTGGGGTAGACGTGACTCAGGGTTGGCACCACTTCCGACAGGTCGGCCATGTCCTGCCAGGTCAGTTGAATGCCCGCGGCCTGGGCAATCGCCGGCATGTGCAGCGTGTGGTTGGTCGAGCCACCTGTCGCGTGCAGGGCAACGATGGAGTTGACCAGCGAGCGCTCGTCGACGATTTCGCCGATCGGCATGAAGCTGCCGCTCTGCTTGGTCAGACGCGTCACCTGGTGAGCCGCTTCGGCGGTCAGTGCATCGCGCAGTGGCGTGTAGGGATTGACGAACGAGGCACCGGGAAGGTGCATGCCCATGACTTCCATCAGCAGCTGGTTGGTGTTGGCAGTGCCGTAGAAGGTGCAGGTTCCCGGACCGTGATAGGACTTCATTTCCGAGTCGAGCAACTCTTCACGGCTGGCCTTGCCTTCCGCGTAACGCTGCCGTACGTCGGCTTTTTCCTTGTTGGAGATACCTGAAACCATCGGTCCGCCCGGCACGAAGATGGTCGGCAGATGACCAAAACGCAGTGCGCCCATCATCAAACCAGGGACGATCTTGTCGCAGATGCCCAGCATCATGGCGGCGTCGAACATATTGTGTGACAACGCAACTGCCGTGGACATGGCAATCACTTCGCGACTGGCAATGGCCAGCTCCATACCCGGCTCACCCTGAGTCACGCCATCGCACATGGCAGGCACGCCGCCGGCAAACTGACCGACCGAACCAATGTCACGTAAAGCCTGTTTGATCTGGGCAGGAAAGTGTTCGTAGGGTTGATGCGCCGAGAGCATCTCGTTGTAGGAGGAGACGATTGCCACGTTGGCGGCGTTCATCAGACGCAGGCTTTGCTTGTCTTCCGGCCCGCAGGCAGCGACGCCGTGAGCAAAGTTGGCACATTGAAGCTTGCCGCGCATCGGGCCATCGCTCGCTGCGCCGCGAATCAATTGAAGGTAGCGCTGACGGGTATCGCGACTGCGGGCGATGAGTCGCTCGGTTACTTCAAGGACGCGGGGATGCATGTGATGAACTCCAGGCTAACGTCTAAGGTCACCCGTAAAGACGGTTCCGGTTTTCGAGCAGTGACGGGCGGGGAGCAGAACCCTGATCTCGATCAACCGGGAGGGCCTTTCAGGCTTGTAGTTGTAGATAAAACAAAATATTGCCACTAAAAAGGCTTGTTTTCTATTTCTATGAGAATAATCTTGTAATTCCAACAACAAATTCAGAAGGACGGCTGTATGACTCTTCGTATCGCAATCAACGGTTTTGGCCGCATCGGCCGCAACGTCCTACGCGCACTGTATACCCAAGGCTACCGTCAGGACCTGCAGGTCGTCGCCATCAACGATCTTGGCGACAGCGAAATGAACGCACACCTGCTGCGCTTCGACACCGTACACGGCCCTTTCAGCGGCACGGTCGAGTGCGACAAGGATAGCCTGACCGTCAATGGTGACCGTATTTCGGTCAGTGCCATTCGCAATCCGGCCGAGCTGCCGTGGAAGTCGCAGGACATCGATGTAGTGTTCGAGTGCACCGGCCTGTTCACCAGCCGTGACAAGGCCGCCGCGCACCTCACTGCCGGTGCCCGCAAGGTCATTATCTCCGCCCCTGCCAGCGGTGCCGATGCCACCATCGTCTATGGTGTCAACCACGACACGCTGCGTCAGTCGCACCAGATCATCTCCAGTGCATCCTGCACCACCAATTGCCTGGCCCCGGTCGCCCAGGTACTGCACCGTGAACTGGGGATCGAAAATGGCCTGATGACCACCATCCATGCCTACACCAACGACCAGAACCTGATCGATGTCTATCACACCGATCCGTACCGCGCCCGCTCGGCGACGCAGTCGATGATCCCGAGCAAGACCGGCGCTGCCGAAGCAGTGGGCCTGGTACTGCCGGAGCTGGCAGGCAAACTCACCGGCATGGCGGTACGCGTACCGGTCATCAACGTTTCGCTGGTCGACCTGACCGTGACCCTTAAGCGTGAAACCACCGCCGAAGAAGTCAACGCGCTGATGAAAGAAGCCAGCCAGCATTCCAAGGTGCTGGGCTACAACGCCCTGCCACTGGTTTCCCACGACTTCAATCACAACCCGTTGTCGTCGATTTTCGACGCCAATCACACCAAGGTCAGTGGCAAGTTGCTCAAGGTACTGTCGTGGTACGACAACGAATGGGCGTTCTCCAACCGCATGCTCGACAACTGCCTGGCACTGCACAACGCCGAGTAAATTCAGCGTCGTAGTGAGCAACACCGTAAGATAATTATTTACAGATGCAGGCTTGACCCGACCAAAAGATGAGAAGCATTATCATTTGCTCACATCTCTGGTCGGGCCTCTCTGTGTCGCAGTCACGCTTCAACGATGTCTTTCTGGCCCAGCGGCCGGTTCTGCTACGCACCCTGCAACGCATGGTCGGCAACCAGAACGCTGCCGAAGACCTGCTTCAGGAAACCTGGCTGCGCGTCAGCCGTGCATTGACCGAACACCCCGTCGACCACCTTGAACCCTTCGTCTTTCAGACCGCCCGCAACCTGGCGCTGGATCATTTGCGTGCGCGGCGTATTCATGGCCGGACCATGCTCGAAGACGTCTCACCTGCCCGGCTCGAAAGCGTCGTAGCCCAGATGGGCTCGCCTGAAGACGCAGCGCATGCCAAGCGCCTGCTTGAAAACCTGAGTGCCAGCCTGAGTACGTTGAGCCCGCGCCAGCAGAAAATCTTTACCCTCAGCCGCCTCGATGGCCGCAGTTATCTGGAAATCGCCGAGCAACTGCAGGTCTCGGCCAGTACCGTCCAGAAAGAACTGAAGCTGATCATGGCCATCTGCGTAGGCGTCCTTTCAAGACTTGACCCGCCCTGAACCCTGCCGCACGCTGCCAGACTCTAATCGATACAGTTTCAGGATTGCCGAGGAACACCGTGGCCCCGAGAACCGAACGCCCGCACGCGATTGCGCAGGACGTGTTGAGCAATGCTGCAATGGATCAGGCCCTGACCTGGCTGGTCGAACTGGAGGGCGCAGACGCCACCCGGCTTGCCCGTTTCCAGGAATGGCTGAACGCCGATCCGGAACACGCACGCGCCTTCGATAAGGCCCGGACACTCTGGAATTCACAGCCGGTTCAGCACGCCGCCGAAAGCATCGCGCAACCCCGCAAGCCATCGGCGTGGCAACGTGTCCGTGCGCAATGGAAACCTCTGGCCACTGCAGCGGTGTTGCTGCTGGGGCTGTTCAGTTTTAGCAATTTGCCGCTGCGCCTGCAGGCCGATCACCTGACGATAATCGGTGAGCGCCAGCGCCTGGAACTGGCAGACGGCTCGAAAGTGCTGCTCAACACCGACTCGGCCTTCTCCAGTCAGATCGGTGAACAACAGCGCTCTGCTCGCCTGCTGCAAGGCGAAGCATTCTTCGATGTCAGCTCCAGAGCGGGTGTGCCGCTGGAAATCGAAGCCGGACCGGTGCGCATGAGTGCCAACAGCACCGAGTTTTCCGTGCGCTATCTGAACGGCGTTGCCCAGGTAAAAGTGCAGCGCGGCGCTGTCGACGTGCGTGCCAGACGCGGCGACTCCAGCGTCAGCCTGGGGGCCGGAGAAAGCGTTCGCGTGGGGCCTTCCGGCTTCGGGCATCGTGAAAAGCTTGACCCGGTCAGGGATTTCGCCTGGGTGCAAGGTCGACTGATCTTCGACAACCGCCCGCTGAGCGAAGTGCTGACCGAGCTGCGTCGTTACTATCCCGGCTGGATCATCAGCACCAACCCGCAACTGGATCGTGTGGCAGTGACCGGCAACTATCGCCTGGACAACCCGCTCGACGTGGTGCGGTCGCTGGCACAGATCACCTCGGCAAGCCTTCACGAAATGCCCGCGCTGGTGATTCTCAACTGAAGCAAAGTTTTTTTACTCGATAGCGACTGCCCGTTCGTCTAGTTATAGCCAATGCAACTGATTCTCATTTTGAAACGGTTTGTAAACACTATAACGAGCAACACCCCAGGGAGCGCTACCGATGTCATCCACGTTCACGCCTGCCGCCCAACCACGCGTACGGCTCACGCTATCTCTGCTGACACTTGCAGTGCTGGGCGCCAGTCTGCAGCCGGTCAACGCCAGTGCTGCCAGTGAAAGCACCCAGGCGGCACGCCCGGCAGGCACCTACAGCTTCTCGATCAGGCAGCAACCACTGGTGTCGGCCCTGAACGAGTTCAGCCGCGTGACCGGATGGCAGGTAGGCATGCCAGCGGATCTGGCTCAAAACGTCATTTCTCCAGGTGCCCATGGCAACCTGAGCGCCGCACAGGCGCTGGACAACATGCTGGCTGGCAGTTCGCTGAGCTATCGCAATCTGGGCAACAACAATGTAGTGCTGGAAAAGCGCACCACAACCGCCGGCGTTATGGCCCTCGATCAGATCACCGTCAGTGCTACGCGCCAGGCACAGGATGTCGCCACAGTACCAAACACCGTCAGCGTGCATTCCCGTGAAGAACTGGACCGCAGCAACGTCAACACCATCCGTAATCTGGTGCGCTACGAGCCGGGGGTTTCGGTGGGCGGCGCAGGCCAGCGCGCAGGCACAACCGGCTATAACATCCGCGGCATTGACGGCAACCGGATACTGACTCAGGTCGACGGCGTGGAAGTCCCCGACAGCTTTTTCACCGGTCCTTATGCGCAGACCCATCGCAACTATGTCGACCCGGAGATCGTCAAGCGCGTGGAAATCCTCCGCGGTCCGGCCTCGGCCCTGTACGGCAGCAGCGCAATCGGTGGGGTGGTCAGTTATTACACGCTGGACCCGGATGACATCATCAAGCCCGGCAAGGATGTCGGCGCACGCCTCAAGACCGGTTACAGCTCGGCAGACGAAAGCTGGTTGAACTCGGCCACTGTCGCAGGCCGTCAGGGCGAGTTTGACGGCTTGCTGCACGTGAGCCAGCGCAATGGTCATGAGACCGAATCCTATGGCGAAACAGGTGGCACAGGCCTGAGCCGCACCGAAGCCAACCCTGAGGATGCGCGCAGCACCAACGTGCTGGCCAAGCTGGGCTGGAATTATACCGACGGTTCGCGTCTGGCTCTGGCTTACGAAAAGTACAAGGACGACCGCGACAGCAACCTGAAAAGCGCAGTCGGCGGGCCGTTCACCAACGGCAGCGGGCTGGGCATGTATCAATCGCGCGAGGGTAACGACACCATCACCCGCGAGCGCTTCGGGGTCGAAAACAGCTTCGCCGTCGACAGCCTGCTGGTCGACAACCTCAAATGGAGCCTGAATTACCAGACCGCAAAGACTGATCAAAGCACCCGGGAGCGGTACTTTCCGTTTTCCCGAGATGTCATTCGTGATCGCGACACGCACTATCAGGAAAAGCAGTGGGTATTCGATGCCCAACTGGACAAGGCATTCTCTATCGCCAGCACGGACCATGTGCTGACCTACGGTACGACGGTAAAGCAGCAGAAAGTCACCGGGCTGCGCAGCGGCAGCGGGACCTGTGCACGCGTATTCGGCTCCTGCCGCGTGGTCGGTGCAGACAGCCCGAGCGACCGTCTGGCCGCGACGAGCGATTTCCCGGACCCGACCATCACCAGCTATGCGCTGTTCGCCCAGGATCAGATCAGTTGGAACGACTGGGCCTTCATGCCCGGCGTGCGTTATGACCACACCACACTCGACCCGAAGTTCACGCCAGAATTTCTCAGGTCGGTCAGCCTCGCCGACCCCGGTCAGGGCAACGACGAAACGCGGACATGGCATCGCTTGTCGCCCAAGTTCGGTGTGACTTATGCACTCAGCGACGCCTACACCTGGTACGGCCAGTATGCCGAAGGTTTCCGCACACCGTCGGCCAAGTCACTTTATGGACGCTTCGAAAACCCGACGGCAGGCTACGTGGTTGAGCCCAATCCGAACCTGGAACCGGAAACCAGCAAAAGCTATGAAACCGGTTTACGCGGTCGCTTCGAAGCGGGCTCGTTCGACATCGCGGTGTTCTATAACAAGTACCGTGACTTCATCAACGAGGACGCCATCACCCCCGGTTACAGCGAACTAACGTTCCAGTCCAACAACATCAAGCACGCAACCATGAAGGGCGCGGAATTCAAAGGGCGCATCAATCTCGACAGCATCGGTGCGCCAAACGGTCTCTACAGCCAGGCATCGGTTGCCTACGTGCAGGGCCGCAACAACGATACAGGCGAACCAATCAACAGCGTCAACCCGCTGACCGGTGTGATCGGCCTGGGCTACGACCAGAATGACTACGGCGGCCTGCTGAGCTGGACGCTGGTCAAGCGCAAGAATCGCGTGGATGACAGCAATTTCCACACGCCGGACGGCACCTCCAGTCAATTCAAGACCCCGGGCTACGGCATTCTGGACCTGAGCGGCTACTACAAGGTCAGCAACGATGTGACCGTCAATGCGGGTCTGTACAACCTGACCGACAAGAAATACTGGCGCTGGGATGATGTGCGCGGCTACGACGGCGTGGGCGAAGCTGGTGTGACGGCGCCCGCTAATCTGGATCGCCTGACCCAGCCGGGACGCAACTTCAGCGTCAACGTGGTGTGGGACATATGAACCCGAAAGTAGCGTAAAACCCGTCGCCGAGTACATCGGCGGCAGGCTTTTTTACGCTTTCGGGTGTGGCTATTCGTCTATTCAACAAGCCCCTTTTTCAGCAAGCCTTTTTCAGCAAGGAAGAACTCGATGACTCTTGATCAGAACCGACCGACCCTGCGTTCGCAACGCCTGAGCCAGATCACCCACGCGCCGCACGAGCAACTCGACAAGGCGGTCAAGGCCCACGCGCCGTTTGAAACCCTGGCCAGCTACGCACGCTTCGTGGTTGCTCAATACCTTTTTCAGACGGAACTGCAAAGCCTGTACAACGAGCCTGCGCTGGAGGCGATCATCAACGACCTGCCGGCCCGCTGCCGCGCCGAACAGGCCGGGGCGGATCTTGCCGACCTGAACATGAACCCTCCCCTACCGGTGGCTGGAGGAGTAAAAGCGCCGAGCACCGCAGAAGCGCTCGGCTGGCTATTTGTCTCCGAAGGTTCCAAGCTGGGCGCTGCATTCCTGATCAAACGTGCCGAAGCCTTGAACCTGAGCCACAGCTTTGGTGCCCGGCATCTCGGGGAGCCTGCCGGAGGCCGCGCAGCAGGCTGGAAGACCTTTGTCAGGACGCTTGACGAGCTGTCGCTGACCGCCGAGCAGGAAGCAGCACTTGATCGAGGCGCCATTGCCGCATTCGAGCGTTTCAATGTCCTGTTGCAACACGCCTACGCCGATGTCCCGGTTGCAGACATGGCACAGGCATGAAAAAGCGCCCGGTGCTGTTAAGCTGGCCGGGCTCCCCGAACCTGCCTGTAGAGACCATGACGTACAAACCACCCGGCTCAAAACTCTCGCGCCTGTTATACGGCATCCTCGCCTATGTCGCCCTCGGCATCGGCATTGTCGCGATCTTCATTCCCGGCTTGCCAACCACCGAGTTCATTCTGCTGGCGGCCTGGGCGGCAACACGCAGCTCGCCGCGTCTGAATGCCTGGCTGGAAAACCATCGTGTGTTCGGGCCGATTCTGCACAACTGGCGCAACGGCAGACTGGTCGCCCGCAAGGCCAAGATCAGCGCCACCATCAGCATGCTGGTCTGCGCCGTGGTGATGTTGAGCCTGATCGGCCACGCCTGGTGGCTGTACCTGGCGCTCACCGGCATGGCGCTGGGTAATCTGTGGATATGGTCGAGGCCGGAACCGGACAAGATCGATCGTTGAGTGCAGGCATGATGCGAGCGGTACTCTGCACGAGGCTGAACCGTCCGGTCGCGAGGAGTGTCAGACTGAGCACACTCACCACTTGATGGAGTCACTTCATGTACGAGCCAGGCCATCTGCACCTCACCCACGTGGCGCTTCAACCGTCGGATATCAGCTATGACATCCACTTGCGCTACAACGTGGAGGAAGATCCCAAGCAAGGCACGTCCATGCACTTCACCATGCAGGGCGAAATCAACGGCAAGCCGTTCGAAGAGCAATTCCAGCTGCCCCGTGACCTGGCGTTCAACTTCGCCCATGACGCCAGTCGCATCGCGATAAGGCACGGCTTGCCCAACTCGGCCACACTGCCCATCGCCCAGCACAAGGACTACGACCGAATGTTCGCGGACATTCGCGACAAACTCCACGCCAAGTCAGGCGACCCGGTGAAGCCGGAGCATCTGGAGTAAGCGCCAGGTTCCTCGTGGCAACGGGAGTACGAGGTCCGGAGAACACCAGCGTGCGGTAGCGTGAGGCCCGGAGAAGATCATCGTGCCCATGCTCCGCGTGGGTATGCCGTTCCGGACGCTCTGCGTCCTCTCCTGAATATGCGGCGTAGCTTAAATCCATGACGCAGAGCGTCAAGAAGGGCATTCCCACGCTGGAGCGTGCGGAACGATAGGTGTGCGGCAGAACACCTGCGTGCAGTAGCGTGAGGAGTGAGGCCCGGAGAACACCATCGTACCCACGCTCCGCGTGGGTATGCCGTTCCGGACGCTCTGCGTCCTCTCCTGAATAAGCGGCGTAGCTTAAATCCATGACGCAGATCGTCAAGAAGGGCATTCCCACGCTGGAGCGTGCGGAACGATAGGTGTGCGGCAGAACACTATCGTGCCCATGCCCACCGCCGGATTTCACCAAACCTGCCGCTACAAGGCATACTTGCCGCCTTCTCATTCGCGAACCGTCAACGCCTCATGCGCATCCATGTCAGCTTCATCGACCGCGTCGGTATCACCCAGGAAGTGCTGGCGATCCTGGGTGGGCGCAATCTGAACCTGGATGCCGTGGAGATGGTACCGCCCAACGTCTACATCGACGCGCCGACCCTCAGCCACCAGATGCTCGAAGAGCTCAAGGACGCGCTGTTTCGGGTTCGTGGGGTAGAAGCAATCACTGTGGTCGACATCCTGCCGGGTCAGCGCCGCCATCTGCAACTGGACGCGCTGCTCGCCGCCATGACCGACCCAGTACTGGCACTGGACAGCGCCGGGCATGTGCTGCTGGCCAATCCTGCGCTGATCGCACTGATCGGCCGGGAACCTGCGGGCGAACCCATTGCTGAACTGTTCGCCGACCCCGGCCTGCAAGCGGCCCTGTTGGAAAACAGCTTTCGACTGCCATTGCGCGAAATCACCCTCAACGGTGAAGCGCTGTTGCTGGATGCCACCCCGATCACCGAGGCGGGTGCGCTGATTACCCTGTACCTGCCCAGCCGTATCGGTGAGCGCCTGTCGGCGCTGCATCACGATCACGCCGAAGGTTTCGATGCGCTGCTCGGCGAGTCAGCCGCAATCCGCACCCTCAAGGCGCGCGCGCAACGTGTGGCGGCGCTGGATGCACCGTTGCTGATTCAAGGTGAGACCGGCACCGGTAAAGAACTGGTGGCCCGGGCTTGCCACGCCAGCAGTGCCCGCCACGGCGAACCATTCCTGGCGCTGAACTGCGCGGCGCTGCCGGAAAATCTCGCTGAAAGCGAACTCTTCGGTTATGCCCCGGGCGCCTTTACCGGCGCCCAGCGCGGCGGCAAGCCAGGGCTGATGGAGTTGGCCAATCAGGGCACCGTGTTTCTCGATGAAATCGGCGAAATGTCGCCTTATCTGCAAGCCAAACTGCTGCGTTTTCTCAACGATGGCAGCTTTCGCCGTGTCGGTGGAGACCGGGAGGTCAGGGTCAATGTGCGTATCCTCAGCGCTACCCACCGCGATCTGGAAAAAATGGTCAGCGAAGGCACTTTCCGTGAAGACCTTTTCTACCGCCTCAACGTTCTCAATCTTGAGGTGCCACCGCTGCGCGAACGTGGGCAGGACATTCTGTTGCTGGCCCGCTACTTCATGGAACAGGCCTGCGCGCAGATTCAGCGTCCAGTGTGCAGGCTTGCGCACGGCACCTACCCTGCTCTGCTGGGCAATCGCTGGCCGGGCAATGTTCGTCAATTGCAGAACGTGATTTTCCGTGCTGCCGCCATCTGCGAACACACTCAAGTGGATATAGGCGATCTGGATATCGCAGGCACTGCAGTTGCGCATCCGCACGACAGCCCCGTGGACAGCCTCGAACATGCCGTCGATGCATTTGAAAGAAATCTGCTGGAAAAACTCTACGTAGACTACCCATCTACCCGTCAGTTGGCCGCGCGTCTGCATACATCGCACACCGCCATCGCTCATCGACTGCGAAAATATGGAATACCGGGCAAGCGCTAATCTATTGACGCCATTTATCGAAAATATATTCCGAAAAGATTCATTTAATAACCAATCTGCCGATACTGATCTGGTATGGTCCACAAACCTCTTATCATCCATTTGAGTGGATGTCCGTAAGTGTGATTACGGCCGTAATGGCAGAAAGGTCAGGTAGTACCGGGAAGTGATATGTCAACCCCGCCAGCAGACCGCCCGCTTGCCGATCCTCAGTCTCGTGCTGAAAAAATCGTCGAATCTCGCCGTCAGAAAATCCTGCTCAAAACCGGCGCGCTGCAGGACGCGATTTTCAACAGCGCCTACTTCTCCAGCATCGCGACCGACGAACACGGCGTCATCCAGATATTCAACGTGGGTGCCGAACGCATGCTTGGTTACCACTCTGAAGATGTGGTCGACAAAATCACGCCGGCAGATATCTCCGACCCCGCCGAGCTGATCATCCGCGCGGCAGCGCTCAGCCATGAACTGAACACGCCCATCACGCCGGGCTTTGAGGCACTGGTATTCAAGGCTTCGCGTGGCATCGAAGACATCTACGAATTGACCTACATCCGCAAGGACGGCAGCCGCCTGTCGGCCATGGTGTCGGTCACTTCACTGCGAGACAGCGCAGAAACCATCATTGGTTATCTGCTGATCGGCACCGACAACACCGCGCGCAAGCAGGAAGAGGAAGCCCAGGCCCTGCTGGATCAGCGGTTGCGCGACCAGCAGTTCTACACCCGCTCGCTGATCGAATCGAACATCGACGCGCTGATGATGACCGACCCGCAAGGCATCATTTCCGACGTCAACAAGCAGATGATGGCGCTGACCGGACGCACTCGCGATGAGTTGATCGGCGCGCCCTGCAAAAACTTCTTCACAGACCCGGCGAGTGCCGATGCCGCGATCAAACGCGTGCTCAGCGAGCATAAGGTCAGTGACTACGAACTCACCGTACGTGCCTACGACGGCACCGAAACCGTGGTGTCCTACAACGCTGCGACCTTTCATGACCGGGACCGCAAGCTCAAGGGGGTCTTCGCTGCCGCCCGGGACGTGACCGAGCGCAAGCGCTTCGAACGCACGCTGGAAGAAAAAAACGTCGAGCTGGAACACGCCAGCCATATGAAGTCCGAGTTCCTTGCCACCATGTCCCACGAGTTGCGCACACCGCTGAACGCCGTCATCGGTTTTTCCGAGGCGCTCAAGGACGGTATGGTCGGCGACATGACCGATGCCCAGCGGCGGTACATCGGCGATATCTTCAACAGCGGCCAGCATCTGCTCTCGCTGATTAACGACATTCTCGATCTGTCCAAGGTCGAAGCCGGAATGATGACGCTGGAGCTTGAACCGGTCGATCTGGAAGAATTGCTGAGCAACAGCCTGCTGATCGTTCGCGAGCAAGCCGCCCTGCAACGCATTCAGTTGAAACTGGAAACAGATGCCGACTTCGGCCTGCTTGAGCTGGATCGGCGCAAGACCAAGCAGATTGTCTACAACTTGCTGGCCAACGCAGTGAAATTCAGCGAACCCGGCGGCTGGGTGACCCTGGCGGTGCGCCAAGTGTCATTTGCTCAGGCAGGCGTCATCGAGGGTGACTGGCCAGCACATACGTTTCCATTACCTTCCAGTGACTACGAGCAGTTTCTGGAACTGAGCGTCAGCGACACAGGAATCGGTATCGCCCAAAGCGATATGAACAAACTGTTCAAAGCCTTCAGTCAGATCGACAGTGGTCTGGCACGTAAATTTGAGGGCACCGGGCTGGGTCTGGCGATGGTCAAGCAGCTGACCGAACTGCATGGCGGCTGCGTTGCGGTCGCAAGCGTCAAGGACCTCGGGGCACGCTTTGTGGTCTGGCTGCCGATTCGCCCGCCTGAATTCGAGGAGGCACGATGGCCCAGATCCTGATCATTGAAGACAATGCGGCGAATATGCGCCTGACGGAGCTGTTATTGACCAGCGCCGGTCACAGCGTACTGTCGGCAGTCGATGCTGAAACAGGCCTGAAACTGGCCCGTGAGCGTCAGCCCGACCTGATTCTGATGGATATTCACCTGCCGGAAATGGACGGCCTGAGTGCCACCGCGCTGTTGAAGAAAGACGCCGGCACAGCCGCGATCCCGGTGGTCGCCTTGACCGCAATGGCCATGAAGGAAGACAAGGAAAAGATCCGTCTGGCGGGCTGCAACGCTTATGTCATCAAGCCGTTGCGCTACAAGGAGCTGTACCGGGTCATCGACACCCTGCTGGAAAAAAATCTGCCTCAACAGTCCATTACCTGAGCATTCGATATGACCCAGAGCGCCGCGACCATCCTGATTATCGATGACGACGTCCATGTCCGGGACCTGCTGGAGGTGCTCTTGCAGAACCAGGGTTATCGGACACTGACGGCGGAATCAGGCGAGCTGGCGCTGGCCATGGTCAAACAACAGGCACCCGACCTGATCCTGCTCGATATCATGATGCCGGGCATGGACGGCTATGAAGTCGCCACCCAGCTCAAGGCCGAAAAGGGCACCGCCAATATACCGATCATCATGCTCTCGGCACTCGACGAGCAGAGTGCGCGTTTGTCAGGGCTGGAAGCCGGGGCCGAGGAATACCTCAACAAGCCAGTGGACAGCGCCGAACTGTGGCTGCGTGTGCGTAACCTGCTGCGCCTCAAGGCGTTTGGCGACTACCTGAAAAGCCACAGCCTGATCCTCGAAGACCAATTGCAGCAGCGCACCATTGATCTCGAGCGCTTTCGCACGGTGATGGACGCTTCCGAAGACGCGATTTTCCTGATCAACCGCAACACCATGAGCCTGATCGAATTCAACCGCCGCGCCTGCCAATTGCTCGGCTACACCGCCGAGGAGCTTTCACACAAGACGCCTGCCGAACTGGGCGAAACGTCCATGGAGCAGCTTGAGGTCGTGTACGACCAGATCATCGCCGGGAAAGGTCCCAGCGAACCACTGGAAACCCAGATTCGCGACAAGAGCGGACGCGATGTCGAGGTCGAAATCCATCGCCAGGCCTACCGTACCGGCGAGGACTGGGTCATCGTCGGCATCGTCCGCGACATCACCCGGCGCAAGGAAAGCGATCAGCGCCTGCTGACCATGGCCCACTACGACACACTCACCGGCCTGCCCAACCGGGACCTGTTTTTTACCAGCCTGCAAATGGGCATGACCCAGGCGGCCATCAGTCGCTGGAAGCTGGCGGCCCTGACGGTCAATATCGACGGTTTCAAGAATATCAACGAAACCTGGGGGCATGTGCTGGGCGATGAGGTGCTGCTGGAGGTCAGCCGCCGACTGTCGAACTGCCTGAATGCCAGCGACACCCTTGGCCGCGTGGACGGCGATCAGTTCGCCCTGATTCTGATGCTTCGTCCCGGCCAGGCGGATACCCGGCAAACGCTCGAGCGCATCCGCAACGCATTGCGAGCGCCCTTCCACATAGAAGGCCAGAGCCTGGTCATGACCGCCAGCATCGGTATTGCGCTGTACCCGGAGGACGGCGAAGACTCACGCGAGCTGATCAGACACGCCTACACCGCCATGAACAGCGCCCGAAAAATCGGCCCGGACAACTACCGGTTCTATACGCCGCAGATGAACGCTGACGTCTCGGCGCGTCTGGACCTTGAAGCGGCATTACGTGAGGCCGTGCAAAAACAGGCGTTCGAGATTGTCTACCAGCCCAAACTGAACCTGGCTGACAACCAGGTATGCGGGCTTGAAGCCTTGCTGCGCTGGCCGCGCCCTGGCCAGGCAGGCATTTCGCCTGCCGTATTCGTTCCGGTGCTGGAAAGCCTGGGGTTGATCGGTGAAGTCGGCAACTGGGTCGTCGACAGCGTTTGCGCGCAGATTGCGCGCTGGCAACGTTCCGGGCTGGGCTCGTTTCAGGTGGCAGTCAACATCTCCGGGCAGCAGATTTCCAGCAGCAGTCTGGTGGCCGACATTCGTCAGGCACTTGAGAAACACAAGGTTGCGCCGCAGTGGCTGGAGGTCGAACTGACGGAAAGCTCGTTGATGGAAAACACCCCTCACACCATCGCTACCCTGGGTGCGCTACGCGCCAATGGCGTGAGTATTTCCATCGACGATTTCGGCACCGGCTATTCAAGTCTGGCTTACTTGCGCCGATTCCCTATCGACAAGCTTAAAATCGATATCGCATTCATTCGCGAAGTGACCAGCAACCCACAGGACGCGGCCATTGCCAGAGCCATCATTGAACTGGCTCACAGCCTCGACCTGAAGGTTATCGCCGAAGGTGTGGAAACACCCGAGCAACTGGCGTTTCTGCGTGAAAACCATTGCGATCAAATCCAGGGTTACCTGATCAGCAAGCCGCTACCGCTTGGAGAGCTCGAAGTCTTTCTTCGATCACCGGCAAGCCGCGTCGGGTAATACAGCATGATCGGCACAGGAGCTGCCGATCATGTCTTTTTTGAAGGAGTTCGCTGCATGCGGTGTTTGCCAGCTGTACTTTTAGGGATGCTAAGTGTGGCGGGACTGGCTCAGGCGCAAACGCCGACCGATGCCGGGCTGATCGAGGACAACGCAGCAGCCAGTACACCCGCCTCGTCCAGCGAGGCCCGGGGCGTATTGCGAGCAACCAATCAGGCGGTCCTCGCCAGCGAGCTGTCCGGCCGTATTACTGACCTGCCTTTCCAGGAAGGCGAGTCGTTCAACAAGGGCGATACCCTCGCCCGCTTCGACTGTTCGGCCTATCAGGCTCAGCTCAATGCCGCACAGGCAGCCAGCCGTGGTGCCAGCGAGGAACTGGCGCACAACCGGCAACTGGCCGCGCTCAACTCAGTGGGCCGCTTCGAGGTGGCACGTGCCGAAGCAAAGCTTTCCGAAACCCAGGCGCAGTCTGGCGTCTATCAGGTGCAGATCAAGCGCTGCAGCGTGGTTGCGCCCTACGACGGGCAAGTCGTCGAGCGCAAGGTGAAGCGTTACGAGAGTGTCGCAGCCGGTACGCCGATGCTCGAAATCGTCGACAACCGCACGCTGGAAATTCACCTGCTGGTGCCCTCGCGCTGGATGAGCAGACTCAAGCCCGGACAAACCTTCAGCTTCGTGCCCGACGAGACCGGTCAGCCACTGACCGCCACCGTCAAGCGCCTCGGTGCGCGTATCGATGAAGGCAGCCAGACATTGCTGCTGATCGCCAGCCTGCCCAAAGCGGAGGGCCTGCTGGGAGGCATGAGCGGTACTGCACATTTTGCGGAACTCAAGTGAACGCCCCCGCATCCGGCGCGGTTGAACGGGTTTTCGCGCAGTTTCTCGACCTTGAACGATTGACCCGCGCCGCACCTGCGATAGATCAACTGGCCTACAGCCTGGTCAACGACAGCCAAGGGTTGTTCGGCTATCGCCACGCAGCGCTGGTGATCGCCGGCAAGGTGCGCTCAGTGACGGGGGTCAGCGTCATCGAACCCAATGCGCCGTTCGTGGCCTTTGTCGAACATGCCGTCGGCCAGTTGCTGAAACTGGAGCAGGTCAAACCGGCGCGCGTCATGCACATGGATTCACTCAGTGCATCGGTACGCGATGACTGGAACAGCCTGTCGGCACCGCATGTTTTCTGGCTGCCGCTGCAAGACCGGAAAGGTGAGGTGTTTGGCGGCCTGTGGCTGGCCCGCGACACGCCGTGGACACCCGCAGAGCAAATCCTGCTGGCACAACTGGGCGATACCTGCAGCCATGCCTGGCTCGCCTTGCAGCCCGGAAAACCGTGGCGCTTGCGCTTCAACCGCAAGCGTCAGGCTTTGCTGGTGATGCTGGCACTGCTGTGCCTGATGATTCCGGTGCGTCAGTCGGTACTGGCACCCGCCGAAGTCGTACCGCTGGGCGGACGCGTGGTCGCTGCGCCGCTGGATGGCGTGGTGGCCGAGTTTCTGGTCAAGCCCAATCAGGTCGTCAAGACCGGGGACCTGCTGCTGCGTTTCGAGAACACTACCCTCAAGGCTCAGGCTGATGTAGCCGAACGAGCACTGGGCGTTGCCGAAGCGGAACTGAAAGCCAACTCGCAGCGTTCTTTCGCCGATGCCGAATCCAGTTCACGAATCGACCTGCTGGCTGCCCGCGTCGAGCAGAAGCGTGCCGAGCGCGATTATGCCCGTGAACTGCTTAAACGCAGTGAAGTGCGCGCCGAACGCGACGGTATCGCGGTATTTGCCGATGCCCAGCGCTGGCTTGGCAAGCCGGTACAGACGGGCGAACGACTGCTGGAAATTGCCGACCCGACTCAGGCCGAGCTGCGCATCGAGCTGGCAGTTGGCGACGCCATCGCCCTGCAACCGGATGCCGAAATCGCATTGTTTCTGGACAGCGACCCGCTGCAACGGCATGCCGCCCGCCTTGAGCGAGCAGCCTATGAGGCCCAGCCCACTCCCGGCGGGCAGCTGGCGTATCGTCTGGATGCCAGCTTTCTCGATTCGCCGCCACCCCGGATCGGGCTGCGTGGCACAGCCAAGGTATTCGGCGACCGTGCTCCACTGGCGCTGTACCTGCTGCGTCGCCCTCTTGCCGGCCTGCGTCAAAGTGTAGGCCTGTAATGAACCTGCCCAACCTGCGTGCAGATTTGCAGCTTACACCTGCCGCCCCAGCCCTTGACGGTTCGCCACGCTGGACCCTGGCCGACCCGGTGCGCGGTCGCTATTTCAAGCTTGGCACCCAGGCCATTCGCCTGTTGCGTCATTGGGCGCTGGGTGATGCTTCACAGGTGCTGCAAGCGGCAAATCGCGAGCCGGGCCTGCCGTTGGGCAACACCGAGATTGACGAACTGTTGCGTTTTTTACGCGGCCATGACCTGATCGTAGCGCGCGATCCGGAGCAGCGTGCCAGTTACGCCTACAAGGCCGCAGCGGCACGTCATGGGCTGTGGCAGATGCTCTTGCATCAATATCTGTTCTTCCGGATTCCGCTCTGGCGTCCTGACGCATTTCTAAACCGCGTCTGGCCGTGGCTGGCGCGCTATGGCTCAGGATTACTGCGCTACGGGCTGCCGCTCACGCTGGGGCTGGGAATTTTTCTGGTAGCCCGGGACTGGCAACGCTTCATCGGGACCTTTCCCCACCTGTTCAGCCTGGGTGGCGCGCTGGCATTCGGTATAGCGCTGTTTTTCGCCAAACTCTGCCATGAGTTTGGCCACGCATTCATGGCCAAGCGTGCCGGATGCCGGGTACAGAGCATGGGCGTGGCGTTCATGGTCCTGTTGCCGTTGTTCTATACCGATGTCAGCGATGCCTGGCGGGTCAACGATCGCCGCGCCCGATTGCTGATCGGCGCAGGCGGCGTGCTGGCGGAAATGTTGCTGGCATGCATCGCCTTGCTGACCTGGTCACTGCTGCCCGACGGGCCGGCGCGCACCGCAGCATTCATGCTCGCCAGCGCGACGTGGCTGACCACTGTGGTGGTCAACCTCAATCCGTTCATGCGCTTTGATGGTTACTTTCTGATCAGCGATTTTTGGGAAGTCGACAATCTTCAGGGCCGGGCTTTTGCCCTGTGTCGCTGGAGACTGCGCGAGGCGCTGTTCGGCTACGGCCTTCCCGCACCGGAGCCGTGGTCAGCGGCCATGCAGCGTCGTCTGCTGTGGTGGGGGTATCTGTCCTGGTTGTGGCGTGCAGCATTGTTTTTTGGCATCGCGCTGGCGGTCTACCATCTGTTTTTCAAGTTGCTGGGGATTTTCCTGATGCTGGTGGAGTTGGGCTGGTTCATTTTTCTGCCGATTTTCAAGGAATGTCGCCACTGGTGGTCACACCGCGAACAGGCGTACGCACCCCGTGTGCTGCTCAGTGCGGCAGGCTTGCTGGCACTGCTCCTGTTGCTCATCGTACCGTGGCACAGCAGTGTCGAGTTGCCGGTGATGCTGGAAGCCGAAAGTGTGACGGCCATACATGCCCCGGCCGCTGCCAGAGTCAGGCAGGTCAATGTGCACGACGGCCAGAAGGTCGAACAAGGCGCCGTGCTGATGGAACTGGAATCCCCGGATATCGACTCGCGGCAAAGTATCGTGCGCCGTGAGATCAACATTTTGCAGTTGCAGATGCGTCGTCAGGCAGGCCGCAGCGAGACCGCCGCCGATGCCGGGATTCTCGAACAGCGTCTGGCCGAAGCAGTTGCCGAGTATCGCGGCCTGGCCGCACGACGCGAACGTCTGCTGTTACGCGCTCCCAAGGCCGGGCAGGTGCGTGACCTTCTGCCTCAACTGAGCGCAGGTCGCTGGGTTTCGACCAGAGACCCGCTGCTGAGGATTGTCGAGGAAGGCACGCGAATTCGCGGTTACGTGGCCGAGAACGCGCTGTGGCGTATCGCACCTGGTGATCGCGGACGCTTTATTGCCGATGATCCGATGCGTGAGTCGCTGCTCGTGGAGCTTCAGGAAGTCGATGCCAACGGCGTGGCGTGGCTGGATCAAGAGGCGTTGAGTTCCGATCACCACGGACCGATTGCCGTGCGGCGTGACGAAAATCAGCGCGCCGAACCGGTACAGGGCCAGTATGGTGTACGCCTGAAACTGGTCGACAACAGCGCTGCACCGTCCCAGCCGTTGCGTGGCGTAGCGGTGCTGGATGGCCGCAGTGAATCCCTGTTGGGCGCAACCTGGCGCAGGCTTGCCGCCCTGGGAGTAAGAGAAAGCGGGTTCTGAAGCTGACACATGGACAGAGGACAGCAGACATGACAAAAAAACCTTTCACCAATATCGATGGGCTGGTGGTGCGGCCATCGAGAGAAACCGACAGCGCCTTTCTGCAGATGCTCTACCACTCGGCGCGTCCCGATCTGCAATTGATCGACGGCGAACGCGATCAGGTTGAAGACGTTATCGCCCAGCAGTTTCGTGTGCAGGATCTGGGACAGGGAGAAAACTTCCCCAACGCCATGCGCTACGTGGTTGAAAAGCTCGGCACGCCCATCGGCGCGCTGGTCACCGATTTCGGCCACAACGAGATACGCGTGCTGTATCTGGCGTTCATTCCGGCAGCGCGCGGCAAGGGCTACGGGCGCAAGGTTTTGCAGGGTGTGCAGCAAGCCGCCGAACAGATCCGCTGCCCGGTGGCAACAGTGGTCTGGGCCAACAACCCGCATGCTCGCCAGCAATATCTGGCGCTGGGGTTTCAGGTTGAAGAGCAGGATGTGGCAGCGGCGAGACTGATCTGGTATCCAGGCCAGACCGCTGCCTTTTGATCAATTGAAGCTTATGCAGTAGTAGGCCAGGTTGTCGTCGCGGCCCATGGCGGGAACACGAGAGACGAACACATTCTGTAGCAGGCCCAGCTCCGGCAGTTCGATAGCACAGGCCCCATCGACAAACTCGCTGGGCTGAAGTGACTCAAGTGACACGTTGAACGGCATACGCTGTTGCCGGGCGGCTCGTGCCTGTGGTTTTTCGGCCACTGAGGCGACATTCACAGGCAACTGGCTGCCGTCGCTCATTTGCAACTGGCAGGTATTACCCAGCAGGCTCTGGAAGTGTTCAACGGTAACGTCTTGCAGCATGACGCGTCTCCAGTGAAATGAGTGGGAAGAGCCCGTCCTTGGACTCGTGTCAGATCAGTCCCTGGTAGGGAAAAGACCCTGCAGGGCGATACTGAAGTTCACCACCAGGAACGGGTTCATGCTGTCGATAGGCAGGCTGCCTCCGACGGGCTGCATGGTTCCGGTGATGGCGGTACTGACGCCCTTCTGCACGACAGGTGCGGTGCCTGCATTGGGCGAAAAGATATTGGCGGAGGTCGGTCCGCTAGTGGAAGCGCCTATGAACGCATTGTCTGTGGTGGGCGCGATGGTCGCCCCGCTCACTGCCGGGTTGGCCAATGTGATGGTGGTGTTTGCGGTCAGCGTGCTCATCTGGTGCACGTGTGCAGGCATGTTGGCGATGGCCACAGTGACCTTCTCAACACCCGATACAGAGCCGATCACCCGGTTGGTGAGGTTGACCCCGGTCCCCTGATTTATCGGCACCCGGCCTTGAAGATTGGGCAACATGAAGTTCTGCGACGGATTCCCTCCATAAATGACGCCCAATAGTGCGTACAAGGCGTTGTACTGACTGATGTTCAATGTTTGTCCATTGCATTGCATCCAGCCAGCAGGCGCAAACGGAAAGCCAAACGTCATGATCGAACCCATAAAAACTTCCATACACCCTCATCCTTCTTCTATGTCATGGGAAACTTCGATCCACCGGGGCACGGTCCACAGGTGGCAGGATAGAAGCGTAGACGCAGTTTTCAGGGTGTAAATGTTTTTGCAAATGACCGTTATCCGTCGCACATCCAGTGACACTCAACAGTCATTTCCGGAAAGTTCACTACCGTTCATCTGATACTCATCATTCTTTCACCGGAAAAACCCTAATAAAACCGGGAGGGAGAACGCTGCATCAGCTTTTTTACCGTTGCCATCCCTCAAGATATGCTGGCTCCTGTCGAACTACTGGCATATGAATGCACTTTGTTACGTAGTTCACACACTCGTATAAACAGTTGTTTTTCCGGGGCGCATGGATGCAAAAATTCCACTTCATTGCAGGTTTGCCACGATCGGGCTCCACCCTGCTATCAGCCATTCTCCTGCAAAACCCGCGCTTTCATGCGGGTATGAGCAGCCCGGTAGGCTCTCTTTTCTCCAGTATTCTTGGTCAGTGCAGCGCTGGCAGTGAATTCTCCTCAGTGATCAACACCGATGTGCGTCGTCGCTTGTTGCGCGGGGTTTTCGAGTCCTACTACGCCGACAAGGCCGCTAAAGACGTGGTATTCGATACAAACCGTGGCTGGTGTTCACGCCTGCCCGCGCTCATGGACCTGTTCCCGCAAAGCAAAGTGATTGCCTGCGTGCGTAACGTCGCCTGGGTCATGGACAGTATCGAACGTTTGTACCGCGCCAACCCTTTTGAAAACACCAAGCTGTTCAACGATGACGTGGAACGCAATACGGTCTACAGCCGGGTCGAGACGCTGGCGCAGCGCAATCGTCTGGTGGGCTTTGCCTGGGCATCGCTCAAGGAAGCCTATTACGGCGAGCATGCCGACTCGATTCTGTTGATCGATTACGAACTGCTGTCCCAGGCCCCGGAACGGGTCATACGGCTGGTCTACGACTTCATCGAAGAACCGTGGTTTGAACACGACTTCAACAACCTCGCCTATGACGCCCCGCAGTTCGACGATGCGCTGGGCGTATCAGGCCTGCACAAGGTCAAGCCGCGCGTTGCGCTGGAGCAAAGGCCCACCATCCTGCCGCCCGACCTGTTCGAGCAGTATTCAAAGTTGTCGTTCTGGAATGACGGGTCTGCCAGCGCAGCCAATGTCATCCGCATGAAATCAGACGCCGCCGTTAACTGACTGCGGTTTTATCACTCGTAACGTTCGATCTCTGGTGAGCAACATGTGGTGGAATAAACAAAAATCGCGGACTGCAAAGCGGGCACCTTCGAGTGCAACCTCACCCGTTTCCCCCATGATCATGTCTCTCGAACCGCGCATGCTGTTCGACGGTGCGGTCGCAGCCACCGTTGCTGAAGCGGCCCAGCCGGACAGCCAGCCCACGCCCGACGCATCGGCCAAAAGCGCCGAGCAGGCCAACAGCGCCAGCAACGACCATCATGCACAAGCGCCAGCCTCTTCGGACGTGGCTGCAACGCCTGCCGCCGTGCCCGGCACCACCGTCGTATTTGTCGATTCACGGGTGAAGGATTCGGCCAGCCTGCTGGCGGGCGTTGCGCCCGGTGCGCAAGTGGTCGAACTGGACGCCACCAAGGATGGCCTGCAACAGATTGCCGATTACCTGGGGTCTCATCAGGGCGTCAGCTCAGTGCAGATCATTGCGCACGGCAACTCCGGCGACCTTTGGCTGGGCAACAGCTATGTTTCCGCGGACAACATCGCGCAACGCAGCGCCCTACTGGCCGAAATCGGCAACGACATGAATGTTGGTGGCGATATTCTGATCTACGCCTGCAACACCGCCGAGGGCGACACCGGCCTGAGCTTTGTCGACTCGCTGGCAACCCTGACTGGCCGCGATGTTGCTGCGTCCACTAACCGCACCGGCGTGGGTGGCGACTGGGATCTGGAGATTGCCACCGGCAGCATTGAAAGCGTCAGCGCCCTTTCGCGACAGTCGATGGACGCTTACCAGTGGGGGCTGGCAACGTTTACGGTCACCTCCACCAGCAACACCGGCGCAGGCAGCTTGCGTGACGCGCTGACCAATGCCCAGAACGGCGATATCGTAACCTTTTCGACCGGCATGACCGTCGCGCTGCAAAGCCAGCTGGTGGTCAGCAAGAACATCACCATCGACGGCGACCTGAACAACGACGGCGTCGCTGACGTCACCCTCGATGGGCAGAACAGAACCAGCGTGATCCGGGTCAATTCCGGGGTCACAGCCACACTTGATGGCGTGATCATTACCCGAGGCGTGGCCAGCACGGCGGGCGCCAGCAGTGGTGCGACCATTGCGGCCTCTGATGCACTGGGCGGCGGAATCAACAACGCCGGCAACCTCACGCTGCGCAATGTCACCGTCACTGCCAACTCGGCAGCGGGTGGTGGCGGTGGCGGTGGCGTCAACTCGCCAAACGTGGGTGGTGGTGGTGGTGGTGGCGGCGGCATCGGCGGGCAGAACGGTGCTGCGGGTGGCAGTGCCGGCACCTATACATCCACCGCCCCGTCAGCCAATACCGGCGGCAACGGGGCATCGTTCAGCACTGCTTACCTGGCCGGCCAAGGCGGTAACTCCTCAGGAGGCGGCGCAGGAGGGTATGGCACGCCTGTCGGTTACACCAACGGCGGCGCAGGCGGCACCGCGACCAGCGGAGGTCGGACCATCGGTGGGGGTGGCGGCGGCTCTGGGTTTGACGCCAATGGGGGCAGAGGCGGCTCGGCAGTTGGCGGCATTTACAACGCCTCGACCGGCACTCTGGCGATCATCGGCACGTCGACCATCAGCAACAACATCGGTGCAGGCGGTGGTGGTGGCGGCGGCGGCACGATTGGTGGCAACGGTGGCCGTGGCATCGGCGCGATCTGGAACAAAGGCACGGTCAACATCACTTCCAGCAATAACTCGGCGATGACTGGCAACGTGGGTGGCAGCGGATCTGGCGGACAAGCGACCAGCGGCGGCACCAATGGCTCCTCGCCTACCGCCGTCACTAATATCTTCAACGATGGCGGCACGCTCAACGCCACCTACGCCTCAGACACGACGGCACCAACGGGCATCAGCATCGTGATTGCCAATTCGTCGCTGAGCTCGGGTGGCACATCGGCGGTCACCTTCACGTTCAGTGAGCCGGTATTCGGCCTGGAAATCTCCGAAATCACCGTGCCCAACGGTACGTTGAGCAACCTGGTGACCACCAACAACATTACCTGGACAGCCACTCTTACGGCCTCCAGCAATACTTCCGCCAATTCCAATGCAATCAGCCTGCCGTTATCGGCGGTGCAGGACTCAGCCGGCAATATCGGTACCGGGACAGTGACCTCCAACAATTACGCAGTGTCCGATACAGTTCCGCCGACAGTGACTGTCGTGGTAGCAGACACCGCACTGGCGGCAGGTGAAACATCACTAGTCACCTTTACGTTCAGTGAAGCGGTCACCGGCTTCGACAATACCGACATCTCGGTCGCCAATGGCACATTGACCGCGGTGAGCAGCAGTGATGGCGGCAAAACCTGGACCGCGACCCTGACTCCGACCGCCAACCTGACCAGCACCACCAACCAGATCAGCCTCAACCGCGCAGGCGTGCAGGATCTATCCGGAAACGCCGGTTCAGGCACTGCCACGTCCAACAACTACGCCATCGACACGTCGCGCCCGACCGCAACCATCGTGCTGGCCGACAACTCCCTGAGCATTGGTGAAACCTCGCAGGTGACCATCACCTTCAGTGAGGCGGTGTCCGGTTTCACCAACGCGGACCTGACCGTCGTCAACGGCACCCTGAGTGCCGTGACCACCAGCAACAATATTGTCTGGACCGCGACATTCACGCCGGCCAACAACATTACCGACAGCACCAACGTGATCACCCTGGACAACACAGGGGTCACCGATGCGGCGGGCAACACGGGTTCGGGAACCACAACCTCGAACAATTACGCCATCGATACCCAGCGCCCGACTGCAAGCATTCTGGTGGCAGACGCCAGTCTCACGGCCGGTGAAACCTCACTGGTGACGATTACCTTCAGCGAGGCCGTCAGCGGGTTCACCAATACCGACCTGTCCGTGCCCAACGGCACCTTGAGCACCGTCACCAGCAGCGACGGCGGCATCACCTGGACGGCGACCTACACGCCGAACAACAACGTCAACGACACCACCAACGTGATCACTCTGAGCAACGCAGGTGTAACGGATCTGGCTGGCAATGCCGGGTCCGGCACCAGCAACTCGGGCAACTTCACCATCGACACCGTGCGCCCGAGTGCCACAGTGGTTGTGGCCGACAGCGCCCTTTCCGCGGGTGAAACCTCGCTGGTGACGATTACCTTCAGCGAGGCCGTAACCGGGTTCACCAATGCCGACCTGACCGTCGCCAATGGCACCTTGAGCACAGTGAGCAGCAGCGACGGCGGCGTCACCTGGACCGCGACCCTCACGCCAGCCGCCAACGTGACCGATACCACCAACCTGATCACGCTGGATGCAACGGGTGTGGCCAATGCGTCCGGCAACGCAGGCACCGGCTCAATCAGTTCCAACAATTACGCCATCGACACCCAGCGCCCGACGGCCAGCATCGTAGTGGCCGACAACGCGCTGGCCATCGGTGAAACTTCGCTGGTGACTATCACCTTCAGCGAGGCGGTGACTGGCTTTACCAACGCCGACCTGAGCATCAGCAATGGCACCCTGAGCACGGTGAGCAGCAGCGATGGCGGTGTTACCTGGACGGCAACCCTGACGCCGACAGCAGGTATTACCAGCAACAGCAATTCGGTGACGCTGAACAACGTTGGCGTGGCCGATCAGGCGGGCAACGCCGGCAGCGGGCTGAGCACGTCGAACAATTACGCCATCGACACGGTACGCCCGACTGCGAGTATCACAATGTCGGACAACGCCTTGACCGCGGGTGAAACCTCACTGGTTACCATCACCTTCAGCGAGGCAGTGAGCGGCTTTACCAACGCTGACCTGAGCGTACCGAATGGCACGCTGAGCGCGGTCAGCAGCAGCGACGGCGGTATCACCTGGACGGCGACCTACACGCCGAATGCCAATGTCGCCGATACCACGAACGTGATCACGCTGAACAACACGGGCGTGACCGATCTGGCAGGCAATATCGGCAGCGGCACGACCGATTCCGGCAATTTCACCATTGCCACTCAGCAGCCGACCGCCACCGTCGTGGTCGCCGACAGTGCGTTGTCTGTGGGCGAAACCTCGCTGGTCACCATCACCTTCAGCGAAGCGGTCATCGGCTTCAACAATGCCGACCTGACGGTCGAGAACGGTACGTTGAGCACCATCAGCAGCAGTGACGGCGGTATCACCTGGACCGCGACCTTCACGCCGACCGCAAACGTGACCGACGCAAGCAACCTGATCACTCTGGACAACACCGGCTTCACAAACGGCTCGGGCGTGACCGGCAGTGGCGTCACCTCCTCGAACAACTACGCCATCGACACCCTGCGCCCG
Organism: Pseudomonas savastanoi; assembly: GCF_020917325.1. NCBI lineage: Bacteria > Pseudomonadati > Pseudomonadota > Gammaproteobacteria > Pseudomonadales > Pseudomonadaceae > Pseudomonas > Pseudomonas savastanoi. The sequence goes on along the minus strand of NZ_CP076652.1, from coordinate 1,226,304 downwards.
ACCGCGACCATTGTGGTGGCCGACAATGCGCTGGCGGTCGGTGAAACCTCTCTGGTAACGATCACCTTCAGCGAAGCGGTCAGCGGTTTCACCAATGCGGACCTGAGCGTTGCCAACGGCACCCTGAGCGCGGTCACCAGCAGCGATGGCGGTATTACCTGGACGGCAACGCTAACCCCAACCTCAGGCATTAGCAGCGCAAGCAACTCGGTGACGCTGAACAATGGCGGCGTGACTGACCTGGCCGGTAACGCTGGCAGCGGCTTGACGCTCTCCAATAACTACGCCATCGACCAGACGCGACCGACCGCCAGCATCGTAATAGCAGACAACGCCCTTTCGGCGGGTGAAACCTCGCTGGTCACTATCACCTTCAGTGAGGCAGTCAGTGGTTTCGACAACAGCGACCTGAACGTACCGAACGGTACGCTGAGCAATGTCAGCAGCAATGACGGCGGCATCACTTGGACTGCCACCTTCACACCAAACGCAAACGTGAATGCCAGCACCGGGCAGATCAGCCTGAACAGCGCAGGTGTCACCGACCTGGCGGGCAACGCGGGCAGCGGCATCATCAGTTCGGCAAGTTTCACCGTCGACACGACCAGACCTTCCGCCACCATCGTGGTGGCCGACAATGCCCTGTCCGCAGGCGAAACGTCTCTGGTCACGTTCACGTTCAGTCAGGCGGTCAGCGGATTCAGCAACGCCGACCTGAGTGTCGCCAATGGCACGCTGAGCGCGGTTTCCAGCAGCGATGGCGGCATCACCTGGACTGCCACCTTCACACCAAACGCAAACGTGACCGATGCAAGCAACCTGATCACGCTGGATAACACTGGCGTGACCAATGCGTCGGGCAGTACCGGCAGCGGCACCACGGCCTCAAACAACTACACCATCGATACTCAGCGCCCGACTGCGACCATCACCGTCGCCAATCCGAACCTGGCCATCGGTCAAACCTCGCTGGTGACCTTCGCCTTCAGCGAGCGCGTGACCAATTTCGATCTGTCGGACATCAGTGTCGGCAACGGCAGCCTGTCCGGCCTGAGCAGCGGCGACGGCGGCCTCACCTGGACGGCAACGCTGACGCCGGATGCCAATATCACCGCACCCAACAACTTCATCGTTCTGGACAGCGGCAGAGTCAATGATCTGGCCGGCAACGCGGGCGCAACAGTCGCGCTGTCCAGCAATTACAGCATCGATAACCAGCGTCCGACAGCGAACATTTCCATCGCCAATCCAAACCTGGCGACGGGTCAGACATCACTGGTGACTTTTGCCTTCAGCGAGCCGGTGAATAACTTCACTCTGGCGGATGTCAGCGTGGCCAACGGCACGCTGTCCAACCTGGCCAGCAGCGATGGCGGAGCCACCTGGACCGCGACCCTGACGCCGACTGCGAACGTCACTGACCCGAGCAACTTCATTGTGCTGGACAGCAGCACAGTGACTGACCGGGCAGGCAACGCAGGGACAGGCATCGCGCTGTCTCCCAACTACGCCATCACGACCACGTCGCTGACCGGAGACCCGCAGTTCCGGATAGACGCGCCAGCACCGCTGGTCAACACACCCAATCTGCCACTGCAGCCAGCCCTGTTCGGTCCGCCAACCGGCAATCTGGGTTCGCCGTTGAGCTTCTCGCCGTTGTTCGAACAGCGCACTACCGGGGGTGATCTGCCGCCTGTGGGCAATATCTTCATCACCAACCGCGCCCTGGCACCCAGCTTCATTGCCCAGGTGTTCGACTCCAGCAGTGTCGGCGGCCCGGGTTCCGGGTTCACAGGCTTCAACAGCGGCGAAGGCAGTGTGTTCGGCACCAGTACGCTGTCGACGCTGTTTTCCCGCGAATCCGCGACGGACAGCTCGACCACGGGCGCCTTCAACAGCGCTGGCAGCAACGGCCTGCGAGACTCATCACAAAGCATCCAGGCCGGTTTCGGCGCGCTTACGCTGGGTCAGCAGTTGCAACAGATCACTGATAACGAGCAAGAAAAACTGCGCGCACTGGCATGGGCTTTAGGGGAAGTCGGTGTAAGTGAAGCGCAAGCCTGAAACAGGGTTTGGTAATGCGTCGTAGCTGTACGGCGCTCATAAAAAAGAATGCGGTAGCTAGAGCTAGGGGCGGTCGGAGCATGAAAAGAAGTCAGAAGTTGTTCAGCATCAGCCTGCTGGCGCTGGTAGTGAGTGGTTGCGCTGTTACCAGCCAACCTATCGACCGAAGCGTCAGCGAGCAGCGCGCCAAAAGCGATCTGCAACTGATGTACAAGGATCAAGAGCCATTGAACGGTGCATTGACCCTGCACCAAGCCATGGCCCGCGCGGTGAAGTACAACCTTGAAGCGCGTCTGAAAATCATGGAAGAAGCCCTGGCCAAACGTCAGTTGGACCTCGCCAGCTTCGACATGCTGCCGCGCATGGCTCTTTCAGCGGGCTATGCCGGACGCAGTAACGTCAGCGCATCGAGCAGTGAAAGCGTAGAGACCGGAACCCAGTCCCTCGAACCGTCAACCTCGCAGGATCGCAGCCGTCGTGTCGCCGACCTGACCATGGTATGGAACGTACTCGACTTCGGTGTCAGCTACATCAGTGCCAAACAGCAAGGCGACCAGCGCCTGATCGTTCAGGAACGCCGTCGCAAGGTGATCAACACCATCGTTCAAGACGTGCGTTCAGCCTATTGGCGCGCCGTCGCCGCCGAACGCATGCTCAAGCAGATCGACAGCTTGATGGCTCGTGTCGAGAAAGCGCAGGACAACAGCCAGCAAATGAGCCAGCAGCGTGTGGGTGACCCGGTACAGGCACTGGGTTATCAGCGCTCGCTGATCCAGGCGACGCGTCAGCTTGAAGAACAGCGCAAGGCGCTTTCACTGGCCAAGACCGAACTGGCGACCCTGATCAACCTGCCGCTGGGCACCGATCTGAAGCTGGCGACGCCGGACGACTACTCGATTCCGCAACTCAAGGTCGACATGGCACGCCTGGAAACCGAAGCGCTGGCCAGTCGTCCCGAGCTGCGCGAACAGGATTACCAAACCCGTATCAGCTCGGCCGAAACCCGCAAGGCCATGCTGCGCATGCTGCCCGGCCTTGAGTTCTCGGCAGGCGGCCATTACGACAGCAACTCGTTTCTGGTCAACGACAAATGGGCTGATCTGGGCGTAAAAGTCACCTGGAACCTGTTCAATGTGCTGTCGGCACCTGCCGCCATTGACGTCGCCAAAGCCGGTGAGGAAGTCGCTACTGCGCGTCGTCAGGCAATGTCCATTGCCGTACTGGCCCAGCTCTACGTGGCCAACGCCAACTACAACGAGGCGTTGCGCCAGTTCAAAACCAGCCAACAGCTGTCGAGCATCGACAGCCAGATCGTCGGTCAACTGCGCAATCGCTATCAGGCAGCCGGTCTGGGCGAGCTGGATCTGATTCAGGGCGAACTGAACACCCTGCAGGCTGATCTGCGTCGCGACCTGGCATATGCCGACCTGCGCAACGCTTACGGCCAGATTTTCGCCAGTGCGGGTCTGGATCCACTGCCGTCGGAGCTTTCATCCACCAAGGTGCAAGCCATTGCTGTTGCACTGGATGCGCGCGAGTCGCAGTGGGAAGCAGGTAATATTTCAGTAGCCGCTACCACGCCCAAGCCTTAAGCCTGCGTCATGAACGACCACCCGGTCAGCGCTGTGCGCTGGCTGGGTGCAGTAACGCCCCTCGCCTCGCAACGAAATCGTTCCACTGTAATGATTTCACTCCATTAAAGCGCACTCCCCTTGCATCAAGGCCTTGATCAGGCAGGTATTTTCAAATACCTGAACTGTGTAGCGATTTCGCTACAGCTGAAATCGGTCGTACTGATCTAATAATCATTAACTATTTGATTTATATGAAAAAATAAAACATGGCCGCTAAATTGCTTAGCCATAGCTCATATTGTTCGCGTGCTGCGCGAGCCCTGTTCTCCGAGGAGTTTGTATGAGCGAGTTGCGATTCACCGTTGACCATGAATGGCTGCGTGCCGAAGCCGACGGCAGCATTACGGTCGGCATTACGCCCTATGCGCAAGAATCGCTGGGCGACGTAGTCTTCGTGCAGCTCCCGGATTTGCAGGCCTACACTCAACACGCTGAAGTGTCAGTGGTGGAATCGGTGAAAGCCGCCAGCAGCATCAACATGCCGCTGGACGGTGAAGTGGTCGAGGTCAATGCAGTCCTCAATGACACGCCGGAGCTGGTCAATGAAGACGCTCTCGGTGCAGGCTGGTTTTTTCGTTTCATTCCACAGGATGCCGACGCCATCCACGGCCTGCTGGATCAGGACGCCTACGACCGCCTGATCAAAGCCAACGCCCAAGCCTGAGGAGCAAGCCATGACTGACCGTATTGAACTGACCACTGCCAACGAATTCATCGCCCGCCACATTGGCCCGCGCGCTGCCGACGAACAGGCCATGTTGCAGACGCTGGGCTTCGACTCCATTGAAGCGCTGAGCGAAAGCGTTATCCCGGAAAGCATCAAGGGCACCAGCGTGCTGAACCTGCCTGCCGGGCAGAGCGAAGCCGATGCGCTGGCGTCCATCAAGGCCATCGCCGGCAAGAATCAGCTGTTTAAAACCTACATCGGCCAGGGTTACTACAACACCCACACGCCGGCCCCGATTCTGCGCAACCTGCTGGAAAACCCGGCCTGGTACACCGCCTACACGCCCTATCAGCCAGAAATTTCCCAGGGCCGCCTGGAGTCACTGCTCAATTTTCAGACGCTGATCAGCGACCTGACCGGCCTGCCGATTGCCAACGCGTCCTTGCTCGACGAAGCGACCGCTGCTGCAGAAGCAATGACCTTTTGCAAACGCTTGAGCAAGAACAAAGGCAGCCAGCAGTTTTTCGCCTCCAGCCACTGCCATCCGCAGACACTTGATGTGTTGCGTACCCGTGCCGAGCCATTGGGCATCACCGTTGTGGTGGCGGACGAAGCCGAGTTGGGCGACGTCAGCGATTACTTTGGCGCGTTGCTGCAATACCCGGCCAGCAACGGCGACGTGTTCGATTACCGCGAGCTGGTCGAACGCTTCCATGCTGCCAACGCGCTGGTCGCCGTGGCTGCCGACTTGCTGGCCCTGACGTTGCTGACCCCGCCAGGCGAATTTGGCGCCGACGTGGCCATCGGCAGCGCACAACGCTTCGGTGTACCGCTGGGCTTCGGCGGCCCGCACGCGGCTTACTTCTCGACCCGTGATGCCTTCAAGCGCGACATGCCGGGCCGCCTGGTCGGCGTATCGGTGGACCGTCACGGCAAGCAGGCCCTGCGTCTGGCCATGCAGACCCGCGAACAGCATATTCGTCGCGAGAAGGCCACCAGCAACATTTGCACTGCACAGGTTCTGCTGGCCAACATCGCCAGCATGTACGCCGTCTACCATGGCCCGCGCGGCCTGACACAGATCGCCAGGCGCGTTCACCAGTTGACCGCGATCCTTGCCGAAGGCTTGAGCACGCTGGGTCTGAAGGCCGAGCAGGCATTCTTCTTCGACAGCCTGACCCTGAACACCGGCAGCAGGACCGCTGCCCTGCACGCAGCGGCTCGCGCCAGGCACATCAACCTGCGTGAAATCGATGACCAGCACCTGGGTCTGTCACTGGACGAAACCACCTCGCAGTCGGCAGTTGAAACGCTGTGGGAAATCTTCGCCAGCGACGCTCAGAACCTGCCGGACTTCACCGCACTGGCCGCCAGCGTCCCGTCGCGCCTGCCCGCTGCGCTGCTGCGCCAGTCGGCAATCCTCAGCCACCCGGTGTTCAACCGCTACCACTCTGAAACCGAACTGATGCGCTACCTGCGCAAGCTGGCCGACAAGGATCTGGCGCTGGACCGCACCATGATTCCATTGGGCTCGTGCACCATGAAGCTCAACGCCGCCAGTGAAATGATCCCGGTGACCTGGGCCGAATTCGGCAACCTGCACCCGTTCGCCCCGGCCGAGCAAAGTGCCGGGTATCAACAATTGACCGACGAGCTGGAGGCCATGCTCTGTGCGGCCACCGGCTATGACGCGATCTCGCTGCAACCGAACGCCGGTTCGCAGGGTGAATATGCCGGCCTGCTGGCCATCCGCGCTTATCACCAGAGCCGTGGCGATGAGCATCGCGATATCTGCCTGATCCCTTCATCGGCACACGGCACCAACCCGGCCACAGCCAACATGGCCGGTATGCGTGTTGTGGTCACCGCCTGCGATGCACGTGGCAACGTCGATATCGAAGACCTGCGCGCCAAGGCCGTTCAGCACCGCGACCAGCTTGCGGCGATCATGATCACCTACCCGTCGACCCACGGTGTATTCGAAGAAGGCATCCGCGAAATCTGCGGCATCGTTCACGACAACGGTGGCCAGGTCTACATTGACGGCGCCAACATGAACGCCATGGTCGGCCTGTGCGCTCCGGGCAAATTCGGTGGCGATGTATCGCACCTCAACCTGCACAAGACCTTCTGCATTCCGCACGGCGGCGGTGGCCCAGGCGTTGGTCCTATCGGCGTGAAATCCCATCTCGCACCGTTCATGCCGGGCCATGCACGCATGGAGCGCAAGGAAGGCGCAGTCTGCGCAGCCCCGTTCGGCAGCGCCAGCATCCTGCCAATCACCTGGATGTACATCCGCATGATGGGCGGCGAAGGCCTCAAACGCGCTTCGCAACTGGCGATCCTCAATGCCAACTACATTTCGCGCCGCCTGGAAGAGCACTACCCGGTGCTGTACACCGGCACCAACGGTCTGGTTGCCCACGAATGCATCCTTGACCTGCGCCCTATCAAGGACAGCAGCGGCATCAGCGTCGATGACGTGGCCAAGCGTCTGATCGACTTTGGCTTCCATGCCCCGACCATGTCGTTCCCGGTTGCCGGGACCTTGATGATCGAGCCGACCGAGAGCGAGTCCAGAGAAGAACTGGACCGCTTCTGCGATGCCATGATCAAGATCCGAGAAGAAATCCGCGCAGTTGAAAACGGCACTCTGGACAAGGATGACAACCCGCTGAAAAACGCGCCGCATACCGCTGCGGAAATCGTCGGCCAGTGGAGCCATCCTTACAGCCGCGAACAGGCGGTGTACCCGGTTGAATCGTTGATCGAGAACAAGTACTGGCCTCCGGTCGGACGTGTCGACAACGTCTTCGGCGACCGTAATCTGGTCTGTGCCTGCCCGTCCATCGAGAGCTATCAGGAAGCCTGATAGCCCGTGCCCTGGCATGCCTGTGCGCAGCTCGATAGTGAGTGCGCGCAGGCAATGCCGTTCTGCATGGCCCGCTCAACAAGGAATTGAACATGTCCACAGAAACCCTGCTGACCACTCCCCTGCACGCCCTTCACCGCGAACTCGGCGCGAAGATGGTGCCCTTCGCCGGTTATGACATGCCCGTGCAATACCCGGCTGGCGTAATGAAAGAACATTTGCACACCCGCGCACAGGCCGGCCTGTTCGACGTCTCGCACATGGGCCAGATTCGCCTTATCGGTGCAGATGCTGCCAAGGCCCTCGAGGCTCTTGTGCCGGTGGACATCATTGACCTGCCAGTCGGCATGCAACGCTATGCGATGTTCACCAACGATGCTGGCGGCATTCTCGATGACCTGATGGTTGCCAATCTCGGCAATGATCAACTGATGCTGGTGGTCAACGCGGCCTGCAAGCATCAGGACCTGGCGCACTTGCGCAAGCACCTGGCGGGGCATTGCACTATCGAACCGTTGTTCGAAGAGCGCGCCCTGCTCGCCCTGCAAGGTCCGGCCGCTGTCACGGTGCTGGCGCGCCTTGCGCCGGAAGTGGCGAAGATGACCTTCATGCAGTTCGCCAGCGTCAAGCTGCTGGACGTTCAATGTTATGTCAGCCGCTCGGGCTATACCGGCGAAGACGGCTATGAAATTTCAGTACCGGCCGAACAGGCTGAAGCCCTGGCGCGCCGCCTGCTGGAAGAGCCGGAAGTTGCCCCGATCGGTTTGGGCGCACGTGATTCGCTGCGACTGGAAGCAGGTTTGTGCCTGTACGGTCATGACATGGACACCGACACCTCACCGGTGGAGGCCAGCCTGTTATGGGCTATTTCCAAAGTGCGTCGCGCCGACGGTGCACGTGCAGGCGGCTTCCCGGGAGCAGAGCAGGTCTTTGCCCAGCAACAGAACGGTGTCGCCAAAAAACGTGTCGGCCTGCTTCCCGAAGAGCGTACGCCAGTGCGTGAGGGCACAGAAATCGTCGATGAACAGGGCACTGTCATCGGCACTGTCTGCAGCGGCGGTTTTGGCCCGAGCCTGGCTGGCCCGCTGGCCATGGGTTATTTGAACAACGCTTACACCACGCTGGATACACAGGTCTGGGCAATGGTGCGCGGCAAGAAAGTGCCCATGCGTGTTGCAAAAATGCCTTTCGTTGCACAACGTTACTTTCGCGGCTAAACAACGGCGTCAAAAAAACAGCAATACTTCGCTGTTGCGCAGGTGCTGTTACACACTACTGTTTCGGCCGTGTTTCAACTGAGTGAACAGTCTGTTGTATATGCCAAAAATGCACCTATAAAGTGCAAAATGTTATGACAGACCAAACACCGTGCACAGCAGGCAAACACGCCGGGCATAAGGCTCTCCCCCCCGGAAACAGGGTACAAGGCAGGGGGGTTGTATTTGTAACGAGAGTTGGCGTAGAGTTTCCGGACTGTGTTTGCATGGGTCGCCGAATCTGGACCTGGGCAGTAGCTCTAGGTTTGCTACAACCCGTTCTACGTTTCTTACTTCCTGCAACCAGCCCCAGTGCTCTTTCGTGTGAAAGAGGCTGTAACCAATTCAAGTCAAGCGTCAAGGAAATAAGAAAATGGCTGATCGTCAGAGCGGTACCGTCAAGTGGTTCAACGATGAAAAAGGTTTTGGTTTTATCACTCCTGAGAGCGGGCCGGATCTGTTCGTACACTTCCGCGCCATTCAGGGTAACGGCTTCAAAAGCCTGAAAGAAGGCCAGAAAGTTACCTTCGTTGCCGTGCAGGGCCAAAAAGGCATGCAGGCTGACGAAGTTCAAGCCGAAGCCTGATACGACACACTCTCGTACGTACAGAAAGCCTCTGACAGCAATGTCAGAGGCTTTTTTATATGTGCGATTCCGCTCGGCAAGTACATGAGTACGCCCATGAAAAAGCCGACTCAAGGTCGGCTTTTTCACTGCGGCTACACGACGCTATCCGGCGCGGCGCAGCAGATACACACCGGCCAGCGCACAGGCTGCAGCAGGCATCAGCACGGCCAGCAACGGCGGGAAACCGAACAGCAGGCTGGACGGGCCGAGCAGGTCCTGAATGATGCGGAAGGTAAAGCCGACCACCACCCCCGTGAACACGCGCTGCCCCAGCGTAACCGAACGCAGCGGGCCGAAGATGAACGAGATTGCCATCAGCACCAGCGCTACTGTCACAGCCGGTTGCAATACCTTGGTCCAGAACGCCAGCCAGTAGCGGCCATTGCTCAAGCCCTGATCAGCCAGATAATGCGCGTAGTTCCAGAGACCGCTGATCGAAAGCGACTCGGGCGGCATGATCACTGTGCTCAGCAATTGCGGGCTCAACGCTACATCCCAGCGCTCGACCGGCGTATTGATGACCTCGGTACGGCCGTCATTGAAATGCGTGGTACTGACGTCCTTCAACTCCCAGTAATCGGTCTTGAAATTGGCCTCTTTGGCAAAGCTGGACGTCAGCATGTGGCGTTGATCGTCGAAACGGTAACGTGTCACGCCAAGCATCAGACCATTGGGCTGGACGGTGTTGATGTGGATGAATTCGTCACCCTGACGGTGCCAAAGACCATGCCTGGCGCTCTGCGCATCACCCGAGCCCTGAGCCAGCGAGCGAGCGGCCTGAGCCTGGTTCTCGGCGTAGGGAGCCACGTACTCGCCGACCAGTACACCAGCAACCATCAATAGCAGCATCGGCTTCATGACCGCCCAGACGATGCGCCCGATGGACACACCTGCTGCACGCATGATGGTCAGTTCGCTGCTGCTGGCCAGCGTACCCAGACCAATGAGGCAACCGATCAGGGCAGCCATTGGCAGGGTGTCGTAGACACGCCGCGGCGCGGTCAGCATGACGTAGCTGAGGGCATCCGCCAGTGTGTAGGTGTCACTGATATCACCCATCTCGTCGATGAACGCGAACAATGAAACCAGCCCCAGAATGATTCCCAGAACCGCAAGAATCGCCAGCAATACGCTTTTACCGATGTATCGATCAAGCTTGACCACGAGTCACCTCCGTGACGCTGCGACGACTCGCCATCTTCAGACGCAGAGGCTCCCAATAGAACAACAGCAGGCCAATGGACAGGTAGATGCCATGCACCCACCACATGCCAAGGCTGAGCGGCAGCTTGCCCTTCTCCAGCGAACTGCGCACCGAGATCAGAATGGCCAGATAAGACATGTACAGAAGGATCGCCGGCAAAAGTTTCAGGTAACGGCCCTGACGCGGATTGACGCGCGACAACGGAATAGCCATCAACGTGACGATGAACACCGACAGCGGCAGCGAAATACGCCATTGCAGCTCGGCGACAGAGCGCGGTGCCGGGTTGCCGATCAGTTCGCTGGTCGGAATGGCCTCACGGTCGGTGATTTCTTCACTGATTTCCGGTTTGGGCAGCATCGCCCCGTAGGTGTCGTACTTGATCACACGATAATCAGCCGCACCAGGATTGCCATCGTAGCGGTAGCCGTTTTCGAGGATCAGGAAGCGACTGCCATTGGGCCTTACCTCCTGATGGCCCTTCTCTGCCACCAGCACGGTAATACCGTTGTCCTTGCTCTTGTCGCCGGACATGCGTTTTTCAGAGATGAACACACCAGCCAGTTGCGAGCGGTCTTCCGACAGTTCCTTGGTGTAAGTGATACGCGTACCGTCACGCAGCGCCTGAAAACGGCCCGGCACCAGCGTGTCGAACTCGGTCATGGCGTCCTGCTTGTTGATCAGCAGCGAAAACTGGGTAGCGCCCTGTGGAGCCAGACTGAAACTCAGCCAGGCGACCAACAGCCCGACCAGCGTGGCAGGCCCCATGGTGATGGCAAGCAGCCGCTGCTGACTCATGCCGGTGGCGGCCAGCACGGTCATTTCACTTTCCAGGTACAGGCGCCCGTAAGCCATGAGAATGCCAAGGAACAGGCCCAGCGGCAGAATTACCTGCAGAAAGCCTGGCAGGCGGAAGCCCATGATCAGGAACAGCACGCCCGGATCGAGCGCACCGGACGCGGCCTGCGCCAGGTACTTGATGAAGCGTCCGCTCATGATGAACACCAGCAGCACGGCGCTGACCGCGCTCAAGGTAAGCAGCACTTCTCGGGACAGATAACGGAAGACAATCAAACCAGACACTCCAGAGTTGTCAGGCTCAGGCAGCCAAACAGGGAAAAATTGTGAGCCACGGCAACCAGAGATTCACGCCGGCAAAAGGCGTGGGCATCAAAAAATATGCGGCATTATCCTGTGATTGTGTGTTTCTGTCACTGCGCACCGGGGATAGTTCGCACTTACACGCAACGCAGGCGGCTCTACGGGGTTGTCAGCAGTCGTGCAGCGGGGTCAAACTGCAAGGCTTACCGCGGGCATTCTCCTTGAAAACACTCAGGCCATCCCGCGTACATCATTCATATTGCGACTCTCATCGTCTACTCGGGGACCCCACATGGAATTGGTTGTTAAAAGCGTAAGCCCAGAAACCTTGAAAACCGCAACGCTGGTGGTCACCGTCGGCGAAAGCCGTGTACTGGTTGGTGCTGCCCAGGCTGTCGACATCCTCAGCGGCGGAGCCATCTCCCTCATTCTCAAACGCGGTGATCTGGCGGGCAAGGTCGGTCAGAGCCTGCTGCTGCACAACCTGCCCAACATCAAGGCCGAGCGCGTTCTGCTGATCGGTACCGGCAAGGAAGGTGAACTGTCGGACCGCCAGCTGAAAAAAATCGTCGGCGCAACACTGACCTGCCTCAAAGGCCTGGGCGGCAGCGACGCTGCGATTGCGCTCGATGACCTGTCAGTGAAAAACCGCGACACCTACGGCACGGCTCGCCTGCTGGTCGAGGCTCTGGCGGATGGCGAATACGTCTTCGACCGCTTCAAGACCCAGAAAGCCGAAGTTCGCGCCCTGAAAAAAATCACCCTGCTGACCGACAAGGTCCGCATAGCCGACATCGAGCGCGCTTCCACTCACGCCAAGGCGATCGCCACCGGCATGGCACTGACCCGCGACCTGGGCAATCTGCCACCTAACATCTGCCACCCGACCTACCTGGGCGAAGAAGCCAAGGCGTTGGGCAAGGCACACAAGAATCTGAAAGTGGAAGTTCACGACGAGAAGAAACTGGCCGAACTGGGCATGGGCTCTTTCCTCGCAGTGGCTCAAGGCAGCGCCCAGCCACCTCGCCTGATCGTCATGAACTATCAGGGTGCCAAAAAAGGTGATCAGCCCTTCGTGCTGGTCGGTAAAGGCATCACGTTCGACACCGGCGGCATCAGCATCAAGCCTGCCTCGGGCATGGACGAGATGAAGTTCGACATGTGCGGCGCTGCCAGCGTATTCGGTACCCTGCGCGCCGTACTGGAACTGAAACTGCCGATCAATCTGGTGTGTATTCTGGCCTGCGCCGAAAACATGCCGAGCGGCACCGCGACACGTCCCGGCGACATCGTCACTACCATGAGTGGCCAGACGGTCGAAATTCTCAACACCGACGCTGAAGGCCGTCTGGTGCTGTGCGATGCACTGACCTACGCCGAACGCTTCAAGCCACAGGCAGTCATCGACATCGCCACTCTCACCGGCGCGTGCGTGGTTGCGCTGGGCGGCCACACTTCCGGCCTGCTGGGCAACAACGACGCGCTGATCAATCAGTTGCTCGACGCTGGCAAACAGGCGGATGACCGTGCCTGGCAATTGCCGTTGTTCGATGAGTACCAGGAGCAGCTCGACAGCCCGTTCGCCGACATCGCCAATATCGGTGGCCCGAAAGGCGGCACCATCACGGCGGCCTGCTTCCTGTCGCGCTTCACCAAGGCCTATGACTGGGCTCACCTGGACATCGCTGGCACTGCGTGGCTGAGCGGCGGCAAGGAAAAAGGCGCCACCGGACGTCCGGTTCCGCTGCTGACCCAGTACCTGCTCGACCGCGCTGGCGTATAAAAAGACACCCTGGCGTGTCGGCTTCACGGTCGATACGCCACTGGTTCTGGAACCTGTATGACCCAAGTCGATTTTTACATCCTGCCCAGCGCCGATCCTGCCGCGCGCCTGGACTTTGCCTGCAAACTAACGGAAAAAGCCTGGCGTTTGGGCCACAAGGTCTATCTGCATTGCAGCGATGCAGCGCAGCGTGAAGACCTTGATGCCCGGCTCTGGCGCTTCAGGGGCGAAGTGTTTCTGCCCCACGGCGACGCCGAGAGCGACTCCGATGCCCCCGTGGTGCTGGGTCTGGGTGACGACTCGGGCGCTCACGAGGACCTGCTGGTCAACCTCGACCTGAGCATTCCGGCCTTCTTCAAACGCTTCGCCCGCGTGGCAGAAGTGGTTGTCGAAGACCCGGCCATACGTCTTGCCGCACGCGAGAGTTTCCGTTCATACCGTGAACAGGGCTATCCTCCGCAAGATCACCGACTGCAGCGCCTTTGAGGACACGATGGATACTTCAAAAAAAGCTGAATCCGCGCATTTGCTGAACGATCTGGAATCGATCCGCCAATTGCTCGGCGATGACTCCGCACACTCCCCGCTGCCGAACGACCCGGCTCGTCCGGAAGGCCAGATTCCTCTGTTATTCGATGTGGTCGGCGCTCGCCCCGACGCGACTTATCAACAGGACTTCGACGAAGACGACATCCCGACGCTGACGCCTGATGTGCAAGCCGCACCTGTCGAGCAGCTTCAGACCGTTCAACAGCCTGCCCAGCCTCAAGCACTGCCGAACCCGGATGCCCTGCTGCATCTGGACAACGAATTGCGTGCCGCCGCACAGTTGATCCTGCAGGACGTGATCGCCGACTTCGCCCCGCACATCGAGACTGAAATCAAGCGTCGGCTGGAGGCAAGGCTGGAGCGGTTATTGGCCCAGCAGAAGTGAACGTGTGATCAGGAGTCCGGAGTACACACGCATGCAGACGCTGTCAGGGAGAATTCAATAGGGAGCGAATCTCTGCTACTTGCCGCTCCATTTTCCCCTTGAGACTAATTTGGGCATACCAGGCTCCCATGAGCGTTTTGCGTTTAGCCACATCTCTTTTTATATTTAGCAGCATTTCGGGAGACCCTTCGTGCTCCTTGAGCTTAATAGCCGATGCCTTCTTGAAATCGTCGTAACCGGTATTGGGTTTACCCGTGAATTTGTCAGAGAATGAGTGCTCTACACGCCAGGCCTCCTTGATTCGATCGCTCATTTTTTGACTGGCGTTCGCCGTGACTTTTTCAAACCGTACTTTGAAGTCTGCACTCTTGAATACACTCGGCAGAAAACCCGGTTCGTTTTCTATAGCGCTGCGAAGGTCCAACAGTACGTCTGGGTTACTGGCGTCTACAAAACGCTTATTTAACTGCACGGCTATCAGCCCGGCTCCTCTCTCATTCAACGTATTAGACGCTCCACTCACTGCGGCCATATTTTTGAAAGACAGGTGCCTGAATATTCTGTCAAGCGCCAGGTCTGGTAACGTGTCGAGAAAGAGTCTGTGGACCCCGACGTGTCCACCCGGATCACTTCGATTAACCGGGTCCCCCTGACAATACGCATATGCATTCAAGCCTCCCCGCCCAAATGGACTTAACGAGTCTGGCCGGTTGAAACGCATCAGCACCGGGTTGAACGCGCGGTAGCCGTTACCCAGCAGGTAATGCCCGGTCACAGGGTCCGCGCGCTCGCCATTGAAGCCGGAAAAGGGGCCGCCCTGCGCGCGATGTCCGTAAGGGCTATAAGCAAGCGGCTGCCGTTCCTCTGAACTCAGGGCATGCAGCACGCTGATTTGCCTGTCGGTGCCCAGCAGGTCGGTCCGAGTGATGGAGCCGTCCGTTTCATACTCAGCCAACAAGCGATCATCGCCGTGAAATACACGACGGCGCGTTGCACCCTGTATCTCGACCGTCAAACGGTTCTTTTGATAAAAACGCGACACTGCACCCTTTGCTCCGGGGTCGACGACGGCAATACGGTCCAGCGCGTCATAGCGATATCGACACAGTACGCGCCTGCTTTCCGAAGTCTTGTTCATGGCCGCATCCGTCCTGTGATCAATGCTTGAACACCGGATCATGCCCCTCTCCCCCCTCGCCGCCTACTGACAGATCTGCCAGCTGTGGCCCGGCACATATGTGCTTGTCGCTTGCCGTCAGGTCTATGCTTACCGGTTTCCGAATCAATGCCACAGGTTCCCGCCGCGCATGGACAAGACTTACCAGCCGTACGCCATCGAAACTTCCTGGTATCAGACCTGGGAGCCCGAAAATTTATTTCGCTCCGCAAGGCGTAGCAGACAGCTCCACCGCAAGCGCAGCCCAACCCTGATGCACTGCTTCATCTGAACAGCGAACTGCGCGCAGCCGCGCAATTGATCATGCAGGACGTGGTCGACGGCTTCGCCCTACCTATAGAAAACGAGATCAAGCGTCGGCTGAAGGCAAGGCTGGAGCGGTTATTGGCGCAGCAGAAGAAGTGAAGCGCGCGGTTTGGAAACTGGCTCACATGCGTGTGGATACGTTATTAGCGAGGATTGAATGTGGAGCGGATATCAGCTATACGCCGGCCCGTGTCTGCTTCACGATTGATAAGTTCATTCCATTCCTTGTGCAACTTCCTGTAGTTTTCCATGAGCCCAGTGATTCTTTTCAGGCTCTCTGACTGATAGCGCTGGGCACGCTCTAGCGCGCGCGTAGCCTGCAACTCACTGCTTCCACTCACGCCAGCCACGTGATCAAGAATCGATTGTGTTTGACGATCAACGCTATTTATCTTTCTACTGAATCCTTGCTCGATGCTCGTCGCTACATACTTGAACTGCGCGCTGTAGAAAGCGTCATGGCTTAGCGCCCCGGTCGTACTTAAATGCCCTTCAATTGTCGACAGTGCGCTGGGATCGTTTATATCAACCCAAACCTTTTTTAATGTTTTTGATACTCTCTTACCTATTTGAGGGGTCGTTGCACTCAGCGCGGCCGCGTCTTCTAGAGAAACGCGCTTGAGTATATTCTCAAGGAGCTCATCAGGCAGCACTTCAAAAGCGAAACTCCTGGCCGCGCGCGTGACCGCCGCAAACCCTGGAATATGCCCATCAGGATCACTCCGGTTAACCGGGTCGCCCTGACAATAAGCATACGCATTCAGACCTCCCCGTCCAAATGGACTCAGAGTGTCCGGGCTATTGAATCGCATCAGCACCGGGTTGAAAGCGCGATAGCCGTTACCCAGCAGGTAATGCCCGGTCACAGGGTCCGCACGCTCGCCGTTGAAGCCGGAAAAGGGGCCGCCCGGCAAGCGATGTCCGTAAGGGCTATAGCCCAGCGGCTGGTGCCCCTCCGAACTCAAAGCATGCAATACACTGCTTTGCAGGTCGGTGGCCAGAAGGTCCGTCCGGGCGACAGAGCCTTCAGTCTCATACTCCGCTAACAAAAGGTTTTCACCGTGAAATACACGGCGACGCGTTGCACCCTGTATCTCGACCGTCAAACGGTTCTTTTGATAAAAACGCGACACTTCACCCTGTGCTCCGGGGTCGACGAAGGCAATACGATCCAGCGCGTCATAGCGATATCGGCACAGTACGCGCCTGCTTTCCGAAGTCTTGTCCATGGCCGCATCCGTCCTGTGATCAATGCTTGAACACCGGATCATGCCCCTTGGTCCACTCGCCGCCAACTGGCAGATCTGCCAGTTGTGGCCCGGCGCTTATGGCTTGTCGCTTGCCGTCAGGTCTATACTTGCCGGTTTCCGAATCAATGCCACAGGTTCCCGCCGCGCATGGACAAGACTTACCAGCCGCACGCCATCGAAACTTCCTGGTATCAGACCTGGGAGTCCGAAAATTATTTCGCTCCGCAAGGCGTGGGTGACTCGTACACCATCATGATCCCGCCGCCGAACGTCACCGGCAGCCTGCACATGGGCCACGGTTTCAATAACGCGATCATGGACGCCCTGATCCGTTTCCGTCGCATGCAGGGTCGCAACACGCTGTGGCAACCGGGCACCGACCACGCCGGTATCGCCACGCAGATGCTGGTGGAGCGTCGTCTTGAAGCGCAAGGCGTGAGCCGTCATGAGCTGGGCCGCGAGAAGTTTCTCGACAAGATCTGGGAATGGAAAGCCGAGTCCGGCGGCAACATCAGCCGTCAAATCCGCCGTCTGGGCTCGTCCGTCGACTGGAGCCGCGAGCGCTTCACCATGGACGACGGCCTGTCCGACGCCGTGAAGGAAGCCTTCGTGCGCCTGCATGAAGACGGCCTCATTTACCGTGGCAAACGCCTGGTCAACTGGGACACCAAGCTACACACCGCGATTTCCGACCTTGAAGTGGAGAACCACGACGAGAAAGGCCATCTGTGGAACCTGCGCTATCCGCTGGCCGACGGTGCAAAAACCGCCGAAGGTCTGGATTACCTGATCGTTGCCACCACTCGCCCGGAAACCATGCTCGGTGACGCCGCCGTTGCGGTGAACCCACAGGACGAGCGCTACAAGGCATTGATCGGCAAGTTCGTCGAACTGCCACTGGTAGGCCGCCGCATCCCGATCATCGCGGACGACTACTGCGACCCTGAATTCGGCACCGGCTGCGTGAAGATCACCCCGGCGCATGACTTCAACGACTATGAAGTCGGCAAACGCCACAACCTGCCGCTGCTGAACATCTTCGACAAGAATGCCAACGTATTGCCCGCCGCTCAGGTGTTCAACCTTGATGGCACGCTGAACGAAAGCGTCGACGGCAGCCTGCCTGCGGCCTACGCCGGTCTCGACCGCTTTGAAGCGCGCAAGCAGATCGTTGCTGCGTTTGATGCCGCCGGCCTGCTGGTCAGTGTCGATGATCACGCCCTTAAGGTGCCGAAAGGCGACCGTTCAGGCACCATCATCGAGCCGTGGCTGACCGATCAGTGGTACGTCTCCACCAAGCCATTGGCCGAGCCTGCGATTGCCGCTGTCGAAGACGGCCGCATCGCGTTCGTGCCCAAGCAGTACGAAAACATGTACTTCTCGTGGATGCGCGACATCCAGGACTGGTGCATCAGCCGTCAGCTATGGTGGGGCCACCGCATTCCGGCCTGGTACGACGAATCCGGCAAGGTTTACGTCGGCCGCGACGAAGCCGAGGTCCGGGCGAAAAACAACCTGGGGCCGGAAATCGCGCTGCAGCAGGACAACGACGTACTGGACACCTGGTTCAGCTCGGGCCTGTGGACCTTCTCCACGCTCGGCTGGCCGGAAAAGACCAAGGCACTGGAGACCTTCCACTCCACCGACGTACTGGTCACTGGCTTCGACATCATTTTCTTCTGGGTCGCCCGGATGATCATGCTCACCATGCACCTGGTGAAGAACGAGGACGGTACGCCGCAAGTCCCGTTCAAGACCGTCTATGTGCATGGCCTAGTGCGCGACGGTCAGGGCCAGAAGATGTCCAAGTCCAAGGGCAACGTGCTTGACCCGCTGGACATCGTCGACGGTATCGACCTCGAAACGCTGGTAGAGAAACGCACCAGTGGCCTGATGCAGCCGCAGCTGGCGAAGAAGATCGAGAAGCAGACCCGCCAGGAGTTCGCCGACGGCATCGCCAGCTACGGCACCGACGCCCTGCGCTTTACCTTCTGCTCGCTGGCATCCACCGGTCGCGACATCAAGTTCGACATGGGCCGCGTCGAAGGCTATCGCAACTTCTGCAACAAGATCTGGAACGCTGCGCGCTACGTGCTGGACAAAGGCGAAGACTGCGGCCAGAACGGCGAAGCTGTCGAACTGTCGCTGGCTGATCGCTGGATCATCTCGCAATTGCAGCGCACCGAAGCCGAAGTGACCCGCCAACTGGATCAGTTCCGCTTCGACCTCGCCGCCCAGGCGCTGTACGAGTTCATCTGGAACCAGTATTGCGACTGGTATCTGGAGCTGTCCAAGCCTGTGCTGTGGGACGAAACCGCACCGGTCGAACGTCAGCGTGGCACACGCCGTACGCTGGTACGCGTGCTCGAAGTCGCACTGCGCCTTGCGCACCCGTTCATGCCGTTCATCACCGAAGAAATCTGGCAGCGCCTCGCACCGCTGGCGGGCGCAGAAGGCAAAACCATCATGCTGCAACCCTGGCCAGTGGCCAACGAAGCACGCATTGATCAGGCTGCCGAAGACGACATCGAATGGCTCAAGGGCCTGATGCTTGCCGTGCGCAACATCCGTGGCGAAATGAACATCGGCCCGGGCAAGCCGCTGCAACTGTTCCTCAAGAATGTGAGTGCCGAGGATCAGCGCCGCCTGAGCGAAAACGATTACCTGCTCAAGAAGCTGGCCAAGCTGGAATCGATGACCGTACTGACCGAGGGTGCAGAAGCACCACTGTCGGCCACTGCGCTGGTGGGTGACATGGAAGTGCTGGTGCCAATGGCCGGGCTGATCGACAAAGGGGCCGAACTGGCGCGTCTGGACAAGGAAATCCAGCGCCTGCAAGGCGAAGTGCAACGCGTCGGCGGCAAGCTGTCCAACGCAGCGTTCGTCGACAAGGCACCGCCTGAAGTCATCGCCAAGGAACGCGCCAAGCTGACCGAAGCCGAACAGGCACTGGGCAAGCTGGCCGAGCAACACGCCCGCATCGCCAGCCTGTAAGGTGGCCAGAAAAGCCAGCCCGATCATGGGCTGGCTTTTTGTTATCTGAATTTCTGTACTCGACATCACGGCTGACCATCGAACCCATGACCGATACCCGCAAACCTCCGCGCAAAAAGCCTCAGCGGCCAGCCAAACCTGCTGCGCCGCGTGAAAAGGCCACCTTGCACCCGCGCAATCGTCATCAGGGTCATTACGATTTTCCGAAGCTGATCAAATCCAGCCCCGAGCTGGCAGCGTTCGTGATCCTCAATCCGTATGGCAAGGAAAGCATCGACTTTGCCGATCCGCAGGCGGTGCGGGTGTTCAATCGCGCTCTGCTCAAAGCGTTCTATGGCATCGCCCATTGGGACATTCCGGCCGATTACCTGTGCCCGCCCATTCCAGGGCGTGCGGACTACCTGCACTTCCTGGCCGACTTGCTGGCCGAGGACAATGAAGGCGTGATCCCACGCGGCGCATCCATCAAGGCGCTGGATATCGGCACCGGAGCCAATTGCATCTACCCACTGCTGGGGCATAGCGACTATGGCTGGCAGTTCGTTGGCTCGGACATCGACAGCACGGCCATCGCGGCGGCTACCACGATCATCAAAGCCAATGGCCTCAGCAAGGCCATCAGCGTGCGCCAGCAGGGCAATCGCAAGCAGATCCTGCTAGGGTTGCTCGACAGCAGCGAACGCTTCCACGTGAGCCTCTGCAACCCTCCCTTCCATGCTTCGCTGGATGAGGCGCAGCGTGGCAGCCAACGAAAATGGCGCGCACTGGGCAAGGCTGATCCCAGGCGCAAGCTGCCGGTTCTCAACTTCGGCGGGCAATCTCAGGAGCTGTGGTGCGAAGGCGGCGAGATCGGCTTCGTGACCCGACTGATCCAGGAAAGCGCCACATTGCCGGGCCAGGTGGTGTGGTTCAGCACCCTGGTGTCCAAGGCATCCAACCTGCCACCGATCCAGAGCGCCCTGAAAAAAGCCGGCGCGCTTGAAGTGAAAGTAGTCGAGATGGGCCAAGGCCAGAAACAAAGCCGCTTCGTGGCCTGGACCTTCCTTGACAAGGCACAACGCACACCCCACTGATAGGGCTATCGTGCCGCATCGACGATCGTGCGACGCCACGTCGGCAGGCCTTAATCTCGACTATCGTGCGACGCCGCGTCGGCAGGCCTTAATCTCGACTATCGTGCGACGCCGTGTCGGCAGGCCGTAAACTCGATTATCGTGCGACGCTCCGCGTCGCATGCCGTTCTGGACGCTCCGCGTCCTCTCTCGAGTATGCAGTGCGGCGCAGATCTGTGACGCGGAGCGTCACGCAAGGCGTTCCCACGCTGGAGCGTGAGGAACGATAATCTCAACTATCGTACGACACTCCGCCGACATGCCGTAATCTCGATTATCGTGCGACGCTCTGCGTCGCATGCCGTTCTGGACGCTCTGCGTCCTCTCTTGAGTATGCAGTGCGGCGCAGATCTGTGACGCGGAGCGTCACGCAAGGCGTTCCCACGCTGGAGCGTGAGGAACGATAATCTCAACTACCGTACGACGCTCCGCCGACATGCCTTAATCTCGATTATCGTGCGACGCTCCGCGTCGCATGCCGTTCTGGACGCTCTGCGTTCTCTCTTGAGTATGCAGTGCGGCGCAGATCTGTGACGCGGCGCGTCACGCAAGGCGTTCCCACGCTGGAGCGTGAGGAACGATAATCTCAACTATCGTACGACGCTCCGCCGACATGCCTTAACCTCGATTATCGTGCGACGCTCCGCGTCGCATGCCGTTCTGGACGCTCTGCGTCCTCTCTTGAGTATGCAGTGCGGCACAGATCTGTGATCAGACGCCCACAAAAAAGCCGTGCCCGGTTAACCGGTGCACGGCTTTTTCACAGCAAGCGGTTGCTTACTTGTTGATCGAGTCGGTCAGCACTTTGGCTGGTACGAACTTGATAACTTTCTTGGCAGCGATTTCGATGGCAGCGCCAGTCGAAGGGTTGCGGCCAGTGCGAGCCGGACGCTCTGCAACTTTCAGTTTGCCGATACCTGGCAAAGTGATTTCCACGCCGTTTTCCAATTGGTCGGCAACAATTTGGCCCAATTGCTCAAGAGCATTACGCGCGGTAGTTTTTGGCGCGTCGATAGCTTCAGCGATATCGGCGATCAATTGGTCTTTAGTAAGAGCCATGGTGGTGTTCCTTCCCTATCAAATTCATTTGGATTGCAGAGTGCAACGTCGGCCCGTGGCCAGGCAATGAACCTGGCCACCCGCTAGCAGCCACGATTAATCGCGAAAGTGTAGATACTGAAACCGGGCAATGGTTCGACCTACGTGTGCGCTAACTGCATGCTTGACGCGCTAAGTGCGCAAGACCGCGCAAAACTAGCACAGAGCCGGACAAATATCCGCCTCTACCTATCCTTTTGGTCAGGTTTTAATGCCAATTGCACAAAAAACATCCAGCAAACACGCCCTGCTGGCGAAAACCAGCCTGCCCGGGGCCAAGTGGCGCACGCGTGCGTTACACTTGCCGTCTTGCAACGAGCTGCACGCTCTTCACCTTTTTCAGCCGAGAAGCCCATGCCGATCCGTCATTGCATCGTCCACCTGATCGATAAAAAACCCGACGGTACGCCCGCTGTTCTCCATGCACGCGACTCCGAACTCGCTGAGTCCCAGGCCATCGAGAACATGCTGGCCGACCTCAACGAGAGCTACAACGCCAAACAAGGCAAGGCATGGGGCCTGTTCCATCCAGAATCCGGCGCACACCCGTTCAGCGGCTGGCTGAAAGAGTATCTGGACGGTGGCAACGACTTCACCGCGTTCTCGCGCACGGCGGTCGAGCATCTGCAGAAGCTGATGGAAGAATCCAATCTTTCCGTCGGTGGCCATGTGTTGTTTGCCCATTATCAGCAAGGCATGACCGACTACCTGGCCATCGCCCTGCTGCACCACAGTGAAGGCGTGGCAGTGAATGCCGAGCTGGACGTCACCCCTTCACGCCACCTGGACCTGGGCCAGTTGCACCTTGCTGCGCGAATCAACCTGTCGGAATGGCAGAACAACAAACAGTCCAAGCAATACATTTCGTTCATCAAGGGCAAGAACGGCAAGAAGGTTTCCGAGTACTTTCGCGACTTCATCGGCTGCCAGGAAGGCGTTGATGGCCCCGGCGAAACCCG
Source organism: Pseudomonas savastanoi (assembly GCF_020917325.1). Taxonomy (NCBI): domain Bacteria; kingdom Pseudomonadati; phylum Pseudomonadota; class Gammaproteobacteria; order Pseudomonadales; family Pseudomonadaceae; genus Pseudomonas; species Pseudomonas savastanoi. The sequence continues at coordinate 1,203,265 of NZ_CP076652.1, read as the reverse complement.
CACCCTGCTCAAGGCCTTCAGTGACTTTGTCGAAAGTGAAGACCTGCCGGAGGAGTCAGCCCGCGAGAAGACCAAGACCCTGGTCGATTACGCCAGCAGCCAGAGCAAGATGGGCGAGCCGATGGGCCTGGAAGAACTGTCCGAACTGATCGACGAAGAGCGGCCACGGGCGTTTTACGATCACATCCGCAACAAGGACTATGGCCTGTCGCCCGAGATCCCGGCCGATAAGCGCACCCTCAACCAGTTCCGCCGCTTCACGGGACGCGCCGAAGGACTGTCGATCAGCTTCGAAGCTCACCTTCTGGGCGACAAGATCGAGTATGACGAAAGCGCAGGCACCCTGATCATCAAGGGGCTGCCGACCCAACTGACCGATCAGCTGAAGCGACGGTAACCGACATGCTGATACGCACCCTCAAGAAGTTCGCGCTGATCATGCTGGTTGTGGTGGTTTATCAGAACTGGGGCAAGATCGAGAACTTCGTCAACCCGCCGCCAGCAAGCGTTGCGCAGAGCTACAGCCAGGCGAAAGTGGTGATGTACGCCACTGACTGGTGTGGCTACTGCAAACAGACGCGGCGCTTTCTCGACAGCAAAGGAATTGCGTATCAGGAGTTCGACATCGAGAAGTCCGAAGAAGGCCGCAAGGCCTACGAAGCACTGGGTGGCAGAGGCATACCGCTGATCGACGTCAACGGCACCTTGATCCGGGGTTTCGACCCGGATCGGATACTGGCAGCATTGAAATAGCCTGGAATAACGTGCCAAAGCTCCGCGTCCCAGATCTTTGCCGCACTGCACACTCAAGAGAGGACGCAGAGCGTCCAGAACGGCATGTCGGCGTGGCTCCGCACGATAGTCGAGATTATCGTTCCTCACGCTCCAGCGTGGGAATGCCTTGGGTGACGCTCCGCGTCACAGATCTGTGCCGCATTGCACACTCAAGAGAGGACTCAGAGCGTCCAGAACGGCATGCGACGCAGAGCGTCGCACGATAAACGAGATTACGGCATGCAACACAGAGCTTCGTAAACTTCAGCGCTTCTCGACCCGAAATCCCATTCTCGGGAAGTGCACATGCACGACGTCGGCGCGTTCGTCTTCGCGGCGCAGGATTAACTCTTCGCGCCCGGTAAAGATCAGTTCACCCTCAACCGCCTCGACGCCATAGTCGACTGCCGAGACAGCGACCTTGTCGCCCGCCTTGAAGCCATTCGGATCAACAAAGACTTCGTCGGGCAGTGGCGCAGGCGTTGCATTTCTGGCGATTTCAATGGCATCAGCCGAACTCAGGTCGCTGAACGTGCCATGCCCAAACCCCAGAACGCGATCAAGCCAGGCACTGACACCCGGATAATCATCGACAAAGGGCGCAGTCACTGGCGTTTGCTTGAGAAACCACAGCGTATGGGCAACCGAAAAATCGGCAATCGAGGGTACGCCAAACAGAAAATCACCACCGCGCGACAACTGCAACTCCAGGCGTGACATCAGCGTGGGCCATTGATGCTTGACCTGCTCGACAGGCGGGCGTGAAGCCGTACCACCGTTGAACAGCGTGGAACGGTCAGCAATGAACGCCTTGGCAGCGTCTGGCGGCACTTTGGCAAATCGTACAGCCATAGACTCAGGCTGAAACACCAGGCTCACGGCATGCAGGAACAGCACCGAATCCGCCCAGGCGGCCAGACCGGCAACCGAAAACTCCTGACCTTGCGGATAAAACGCTGGCGAAGCCTTTTCCTGCTCAAGGCGGCGTGCCATCAGTGCAGTGTCACAGTAGATATCTGCGCCAGCCTGCAACACCGGCGTCCTGCGATAACCGCCTGTCAGCGCGGTCAGGTCGGGCTTGGGCATGATCGACGGGATAGTCACCGAGCGCCATGTGAGGCCTTTGAAACCCAGCATCAGGCGGGCTTTTTCGGCAAACAGTGACGTGGGGTAATGGTGAAGAATCAACTCGGACATGTTCAGCCTCTGCGCACTCGGGAAGCACACAGCTTAACCCGCAGTACCCTGCCCGCCCACAGACTCAAGCTGATGGCACGACATCACGCTCATGGATCGGGGGTCAGGCGTAACTGGCTGCCAGTGCCTCTTTGGCGCTTTTTCTGAGTTTCTTGATCAGCCGCTCCTGACGCAACGCCTCACCCTTGCTGGGCCACTGTTCGACGTAGACCAGCGCCATTGCCGGGCTGGAAGAGAAAAAGCGCGCGCCCTTGCCGCTCTTGTGCATAGCGAATCGGCGCTGCGGATCATCACTGATGCCACAGTACAGCGAGCCGTTGGCAGCGCGCACCAGATAGACAAACCAGGGTTTGCCGACCGCCTGTTCGGAAGTCGGCGCACTCGCGGTGCTGGCAACCTCAGGCACGGCGATTCTCTGAAAAGGTCTTCAGGCCCTTGAGCGCCTGAGCCCTGACGGCATTGCGTACCAAAGGCGTCCAGCCCAGCAGCAGGCCTTTCAAACCCAGTGCCTGACGCGACCAGCGCCACATATCGAAGTGATCGTGATGCTCGCAGATCTTCCCATCACGAAACATGAAACGGGCCTGAATATCGTTGACCACCGTGCGCCCGGTCTGACTGAACAGATAGGTCGCCACCCAATGCGCAGTGCCCGCGCGGTCATCGGCACGCACCTGATGGAAGACCACCGAGAAATTTTTCGCCCGGGAAGTCAGCATGCGCCACATGTCGCCGACCTGAGCGCCACGCAATTCACCAAATGCCGGGTCGCTGAACAGCACGTCCTCGGTGTAACAGGCACTCATCGCCTCGGCATCCAGCTGCGCAAACGCCTCATAAAAGCGGGTGATCAGTGCGCTGTTGGCCTGACTTTGTTCCTCGTAGTTCATGCGTGCACATCCCTTGGCGAATTATCCGTGCACGATAAGCGGCGCTGCGGAAAATGGCGAGGGTTGATGGCGCATCAGCCATCACTTTTACCTGTCCGGATAACGATTTCGCGCTGCACTGAACGCCTCTGAATTTTCAATCACCCAAGTCCACAGCGGAATCATTTGTACCAGCAGCCCCATGCCCAGATCGGTCAACGAATATTCCACCCTGAGCGGCTTCTCGCAGTAGTCATGGCGGGTGATCAACCCGTCCTGTTCAAGCTGGCGCAAGGTATGAGTGAGCATGCGCTGGGTGACACCATGCAGCTTTCGGCGCAATTCGGCATGGCGCAAAGGGCTGCTGACGCCGAGGGCATGTACCACGCCCAATGACCAGCGGTTTCCGGCGTGGCCGAGAATATCGCGCTTGAGACCATCCTCATCATCGCTGAGCGCAGCACAGGCCGCTTCGGAGCGTCTGACCACTTCCTGCGCGTCCAGCCCGCCCGGTATCACCGATGTGCCTACTTTTTGTATGTCGACAGGCATGCCAGCATCTCTCCCGCCTGAATTGAAAGACTGTCCAAAGGGGTCACCATGCAAGCCGATAACGCAAACGTCAAACAACGCATTCTGGTAATAGGCGCAGGAGAGCTTGGGCTCGCCGTGCTGCGAGGGCTGGTCGAGAAAGCCGGAGCATATGACTTGAGCATTGCCGTGCTGCTACGCCAAAGCAGCTTGAGCACTCAAGCGCCCGCCAAGCGTGTGGAAATCGAAGAAATCCGCGCGCTGAACATCGCCATCGAAACCGCCGATCTGGCCGATGCCAGCGTGGACGAACTAGCTACTGTCATGAAGCGCTATGACACGGTAATCAGTTGTGCGGGTTTTGCCGCTGGCCGGGGCACTCAACGCAAACTGACCGATGCGGCGCTCAAGGCCGGCATAAAACGCTACCTGCCCTGGCAGTTCGGCGTTGACTACGACCTTATCGGCCGGGGCAGCCCTCAGGATCTGTTCGATGAGCAACTCGATGTACGAGAAAAGCTGCGCGCCCAGCAGCAAACCGAGTGGGTAATCGTTTCGACCGGTATGTTTACAAGCTTCCTGTTCGAACCCGCGTTCGGTGTCGTCGATCTGCAAGGCGGTCGGATCAATGCGCTGGGCAGCCTCGATACGGCCGTCACAGTCACCACCGCAGAGGACATTGGCAGGCTGACTGCTGCCATCGTGATGCACGAGCCGCGCATTGTGAATCAGGTGGTGTACACCGCTGGCGACACATTGACGTACGCCGGGCTGGCCGATCTTGTGGAGCGTGTCACGGGGCGCGACATCGAGCGGCACGTATGGAGTGTTGCGCAGTTGCAGGCCGATCTGACGGAAATGCCGGATGACAATCTGCGCAAATACCGGGCAGTCTTTGCCATGGGCCGAGGCGTGGCATGGGACGTCGCCCGTACCTACAACGCGAAATCAGGGCTGAGCGTCACCAGTGCCGAACAATGGGCCCTGGCCAATCTGGCTCAGACCTGAAGCAGCTCAAGCCCGGTCCGAACGATCAACAATCATCGAAAATCAAACCTTCTCGCTACTGACCTGCACCTGCAGCGCCCGACCGGCACCCATGCCCGCGATGATGGCACCCAGCCCCAGCACTGCGAAGATCCAGCCAATCGCGTTCCAGCTACCGGTCATGTCGTGAACCACGCCCACGGCAAATGGCCCGGTCGAGGCGATGGTGTAGCCAAAGCCTTGCGCCATGCTCGACAGGTTGGCGGCGACATGTGAGTCACGCGAGCGCAGGACGATCAAGGCCAGCGCCAGACTGAACGTGCCGCCCTGCCCGATCCCCAGCAGAATGGCCCAGCCCCACAGCCCGCCGAGTGGCGCGTACAGGCAACCGAACAGGCCGGTCAGTGTGAGCGACATGACCAGCATGATCGCCAGACGCTGATCCTTGCCGCGTGTGGCCAGATACGGCACCGCCAGCGCGCTGATGACTTGCGCGATGATCGAGCCGGACAGCAGCAAACCGGCCTGGGTGGGCGTCAGGCCGCGACCGATGAGGATCGACGGCAACCATCCGAAGACAATGTACGACAGCGACGATTGCAGGCCCATATACAGCGTGACCTGCCACGCCAGCGGGTCACGCAACAGACCGCGAACTCGATAGACATCGCGATGTGAGCCATGCATTTCACGTGCTTGTGGAAACCAGAACAGCGCCGCAATCAACGCCGGAATCAGCCAGAAACCCAGACCTATTTGCCAGCTGTCGCCGACATACTGGCTCAGCGGCACCGTCGAACCGGCTGCAATCGCAGCGCCCAGGCACAGCGCCATGGTGTAGACACCGGTCATCGCCCCGGCCTTGTGCGGGAAATCGCGCTTGACGATACCGGGCAACAATACGCCGATGATCCCGATGCTCGCGCCCGCCAGCAGGCTGCCAGTAAACAGGCCGACTTCGCCGAACAGGCTGCGTACTGCCAACCCCGACGCCAGAGTCAGGAGGACCACCAAAACCACCCGCTCACTGCCAAAACGCCGGGCAAGAATCGGTGCCAATGGCGCGAACAGGCCCAGACACAAAACCGGCAAGGTGGTCAGCAAACCCGCTTCGGCAGCCGACATCCCAAGGCTTGCGGACACCTCGTTAAGCAACGGCGCAACGCTGGATAACGCGGGGCGCAGGTTGAGGGCGACCAGCACCAGCCCCAGCAGCAATAGCCAGGGGCGCTTCAGAACAGGATGGGCTTGATCGGTAATCGGTTGGGGGCTGGATTGAGCCTTGGCAGTCATCGGTTTCTCGGTAATCAGGTATGTCGACCCTTTTCAGGGGGGCGGTATCCTGTTGGAGAATCATCGCGAATACAAGGTTCAGCCAGAATTGCATACAAGATGCATGGCAAATGCAGGCGAAAAAAACCGGGCGCTTGGCCCGGTTTTCCGTGGAGCAGCTACTGACTCAGTGAATGATCTGACTGAGGAACAGCTTGGTACGATCGCTTTGCGGGTTGTCGAAGAAGTCGTTCGGCGCGGCCTGTTCGACGATTTCGCCTTTGTCCATGAAGATCACCCGGTTCGCCACGGTGCGGGCAAAGCCCATCTCGTGAGTCACGCACAGCATGGTCATGCCTTCTTCTGCCAGGCCAACCATGGTGTCGAGCACTTCCTTGACCATTTCCGGGTCAAGCGCCGAAGTCGGCTCATCGAACAGCATGATTTTCGGCTTCATGCACAAGGCACGGGCAATCGCTACACGCTGCTGCTGACCACCGGAAAGCTGACCCGGAAACTTGTGGGCCTGCTCCGGAATACGCACACGCTCCAGATAATGCATGGCGATTTCTTCGGCTTTCTTTTTCGGCATGTTGCGTACCCACATCGGTGCCAGCGTGCAGTTCTGCAGGATGGTCAGGTGCGGGAACAGGTTGAAATGCTGAAACACCATGCCGACTTCACGGCGGATGGTCTCGATCTGCTTCAGGTCGGAAGTCAGTTCGGTGCCATCGACGATGATACGACCCTGCTGGTGCTCTTCCAGACGGTTGAGGCAACGAATGGTGGTCGATTTGCCCGAGCCCGATGGGCCGCACAGCACGATACGTTCGCCCTGACGCACGTTCAGGTTGATGTCCTTGAGTACATGGAACTGGCCGTACCACTTGTGGACGCCCTCCATGCGGATCATGCCTTCAGCGCCCAGAGGCTTATTGATAACTTCACTCATCACAAAACTCCTAACGCTTGTGGCCTGTGTCCAGCTTACGTTCCAAATGCATGGAATAGCGGGACATACCGAAACAGAAGATCCAGAACACCAGGGCCGCGAAGACATAGCCTTCAGTGGCCATACCCAGCCATGCCGGGTCGGCGGTGGCTTGCTTGACGCTGTTGAGCAGGTCGAACAGGCCGATAATGATCACCAGACTGGTGTCTTTGAACAAGGCAATGAAGGTGTTGACGATGCCGGGAATGACCATCTTCAACGCCTGCGGCAAAATCACCAGCCCCATGCTGCGCCAGTAACCCAGGCCCATGGCCGCGGATGCTTCGTACTGGCCCTTGGGGATGGCCTGCATGCCGCCGCGTACCACTTCGGCGATGTACGCCGACTGGAACAGAATCACGCCGATCAGCGCCCGTAGCAGTTTGTCGAAGTTCATCCCTTCGGGCATGAACAGCGGCAGCATCACCGACGACATGAACAGCACGGTGATCAGCGGCACGCCGCGCCAGAACTCGATGAACGTGACGCACACCACACGCACAGCCGGCATGTTGGAGCGACGGCCGAGCGCCAGCAAAATACCCAGCGGCAAGGCACCGACGATACCCACGGTGGCAATCACCAGGGTCAGCATCAGGCCGCCCCACTGGCTGGTCGGTACGTTGGTCAGACCAAAAGCACCGCCGTGCAGCAGGTAGAAGGCGACAATCGGGTAAATCACCAGAAAGGCAATACCGTAGACAGCCTTGCGCTGAAACTTCGAGATGAACAGCGGCGCAGCACCGACAATCGCCAGGACGGCGGTCAGGTCGACCCGCCAGCGCAGCTCATTGGGGAAGTAGCCGTACATGAACTGGCCGAAGCGCTGCTCGATGAACACCCAGCAGGCGCCCGCCTTGGTGCAGTCTTCCTTGGTCGTGCCGACCCAGTTGGCGTCCAGCAGAGCCCAACTGATGATCGGCGGAACGACCAGATAGATCAGGTAGAGCGAGAACAGGGTCAGCAGGGTGTTGATCCAGCTGGAAAACAGGTTCTGCCGCATCCACGCCATCGGGCCGAACACTTTGCCCGGTGGTGGCATATCAGGTTTGAAAGTATGAGTCGTCATGCGCGTTTCCTCACCGCTCGATCAGCGCAATGCGCTTGTTGTACCAGTTCATCAGCAGGGAAATGCTGATACTGATCGCCAGGTACACACTCATGGTGATGGCAATGACTTCAATGGCCTGTCCGGTCTGGTTGAGCACCGTACCGGCGAACAGGGAAACCATTTCCGGATAACCGATGGCTGCTGCCAGCGAAGAGTTCTTCGCCAGGTTCAGGAACTGACTGGTCAACGGTGGAATGATCACTCGCAGCGCCTGCGGAATGATGACCTTGCGCAGCGTCGGCCCGGGGCGCAGCCCCAGCGAGCGGGCAGCTTCGGTCTGACCGTGACTGACCGACTTGATGCCCGAACGCACGATTTCAGCGATGAACGCCGCCGTGTAGATGGTCAGTGCCAGGGTCAGGGAGATCAGTTCCGGGATCAGCACCCAGCCACCGGTGAAGTTGAAGCCCTTCAGTTGTGGCAGTTCCCAATGCACAGGGCTGCCGAAGACCAGCATGCTCAGGCCCGGGATCACCAGCAGCAACGCCAGACCGACCCAGAACTTGTGAAACGGCTGACCAGTGGCTTCGAAGCGCTTGTTGGCCCAGCGCACCATCATCACGATCGCAATCACGGCAACCACGATGCTGATCAGGAACGCCCATGCACCTTCGGCCGGCAACGCTCTGGGCATATTGAGCCCGCGGCTGCTGACGTAGAACATGTCCAGATAACCATGCGCCTGACGCGGACCAGGCAGCGTGAGGAATACGGCGGTGTACCAGAAAAGGATCTGCAGCAGTGGCGGAATATTGCGGAAGACTTCGACATAAACAGTTGCCAGCTTGCTGATCATCCAGTTCGGAGACAAGCGAGCGACACCAATGACAAAGCCCAGCAAGGTCGCCAGGACAATACCGATGACCGATACCAGCAAGGTATTCAGCAGGCCGATGACGAATACGCGGGCATAACTGTCCGCTTCGCTGTAGTCGATCAGGTGTTGAGCAATACCGAAACCGGCACTGTTCTCAAGAAAACCGAAACCCGAGGTAATACCACGGTGTTGCAGGTTGGTCTGGGTATTGTCGAAGATGAACCAGCCCAACGCGATCACCGCCACGACAGTGATGATCTGAAATAACCACGCGCGCACTTTCGGATCGCTCAGAGAGAGCTTTTGCTTGGGTGCGACGATTTGCTTTTCCATGAAATGCCCCAGGAAAAATCCAACAGAACAACGCCCGACAGGCTGGGAAGCCTGTCGGGCGCCGGGTCAATCAACGAATAGGTGGAGCGTACTGAATGCCGCCGGCATTCCACAGAGCGTTCTGGCCGCGCTTGATTTTCAGCGGGGTACCTTCGCCCAGGTTGCGTTCGAACACTTCGCCGTAGTTACCGACCTGCTTGACGATCTGCACGACCCAGTCTTTCGGCAGCTTGAGGTCCTTGCCGTAAGTGCCGTCGGCACCCAGCATACGGGCTACGTCAGGGTTCTTGGTCGACTTGGCTTCAGCTTCAACGTTCTTGGAAGTGATTTTGGCTTCCTCGGCGTTGAGCATGGCGAACAGGGTCCAGCGAACGATCGAGAACCAGTCTTCGTCGCCTTTACGTACGACAGGACCCAGCGGCTCCTTGGAGATCACTTCAGGCAGAACGATGTAATCGTCCGGCTTGGCCAGCTTGCTGCGCTGTGCGTAGAGTTGCGACTGGTCGGAAGTCAGTACGTCGCAACGACCGCCTTCCAGCGACTTGGCGCTTTCGTCGGAGGTGTCGAAGGTGATCGGGGTGTATTTCAGGCCGTTCGAACGGAAGTAGTCGGAGACGTTCAGCTCGGTAGTGGTACCGGCCTGGATGCAGATGGTTGCACCGTCCAGTTCCTTGGCGCTTTTGACGCCCAGCTTGTTGTTTACCAGGAAGCCGATACCGTCGTAGTAAGTTACGCCGGTGAACACCAGGCCCATGCCCGCATCACGGGAGCTGGTCCAGGTGGTGTTACGCGAAAGGATGTCGATCTCGCCGGATTGCAGTGCAGTGAAGCGCTCCTTGGCGTTCAACTGGCTGAACTTGACCTTGGTGGCGTCGCCGAATACTGCGGCGGCTACTGCGCGGCAGACATCAGCGTCAATACCGGTGATCTTGCCGGTGGAGTCCGGAACGGAGAACCCTGGCAGGCCATCGCTGACGCCGCACTGAACAAAACCTTTCTTCTGAATAGCGTCAAGGGTGGCACCGGCGTTGGCAGCCCCGGTTACACCAAATGCGGCCAGGGCGGTGACGACAGCCAGGGTGGATTTCAACATCTTCATTCAAAAACCTCCAGTTTGCTCTTTGTTGTGTAGGTGTTTAAGTCGCGTCGCACCTTTGTGAGGCGCTAATAACCCGTGCTGGCTTATTTTTGGGTCATGCAACGCTGGGCCTGAATCACGAATCGTCTGCGGGATCATCCCGTCATTCGTCTTCATCATTCAGAATCGGCCCCGTGGACTGAAACCCCATGATTTTCCCGGACCAGAGCGGTACAGGTTGAATCTTGCCGCGAATCCTGACGCATGGACTCCCGAGCTGCTTTTCGATCGCTATAAGTAATAGCCTTATAGTGTTACCGAACGATGAGAGCGCCTCGACTCCAGTCCTGCTGTAGCAAAGCCCGTACCAGCATGCTGGCTATGTCGAATTAGCGACAGGTCAAGACAAAAACTTGTAATCTTGCGACATCTTCTTTCATTTTTAATCTAACCGCGCACCCTATTAATGCGCTCTAAATGAGCCAGCGCACACAAATGGAGCAGACATGAGCGAACCTTTGATCATCCAACCTTCAGGCATAGCGGATGCCTGCGTTATCTGGCTGCACGGGTTGGGCGCCGACCGCTATGATTTTCTTCCGGTCGCCGAGATGCTGCAGGAGTCGCTGACGACCACACGTTTCGTCCTGCCTCAGGCACCGACACGCGCCGTAACGGTCAATGGCGGCTATGAAATGCCAAGCTGGTACGACATCAAGGCCATGAGTTCCGAGGCCCGCGCCATTGATCACGATCAGATGGAAGCCTCGGCACAGAAGGTGCTGGACCTGATCGAGCAACAACGCGACAGCGGCATCGACCCGTCACGGATATTTCTGGCAGGCTTTTCCCAGGGCGGCGCGGTGGTGTTACACGCAGGCTATAGACGCTGGCAGGGTCCGCTGGGCGGTGTACTCGCGCTGTCCACTTATGCCCCGACATTCAGCAATGAGATGACACTTTCAGCCAGCCAACAGCGCATTCCTGCCTACTGCCTGCATGGCCAGCATGACGAAGTGGTACACAACCCCATGGGCCGGACGGTGTACGAGCACCTCAAGGCTCAGGGTGTAACCGCGCAATGGCAAGAGTACCCAATGGGGCATCAAGTGTTACCGGAGGAAATCCGTGACATCGGCGTCTGGCTGGCTGACAAGCTGCGCTAAAGCGCCCTGGGCCCGCCTGCAACTGACCGCTTTTGTAGCTCGCCATGGATGGCACTACGCCGAGCACGGTTCTTGCTTTACACTGCTCGGCGTACATTCCTTAACCAATTGATGAGATGACCGTGCTCAAAGCACTTAAAAAGATGTTCGGTAAAAGTGAGGCTGAGCAGCGCGCGCCTGGTCCGACAGCCTTTATTCCCGCCTCCCCCGCTGCCGCAGGCGACACACCGGATCATGCCCAGACTCAGCTTTCGGACACCGTCAACGAGCCCTCCAAAGCCAGAGCACCGCGCACCGACAAGCCAAGGGCCGAGCGCCCGCGTCGTGAGCGCGTGGCAAAACCGCCTGCGCCAGCATGGAAACTCGAAGATTTCATCGTCGAACCGCAGGAAGGCAAGACCCGCTTCCACGATTTCAACCTTGCGCCTGAACTGATGCACGCGATTCAGGACCTTGGTTTCCCGTACTGCACACCGATTCAAGCGGGCGTGCTGGGCTTCACGCTCAAAGGCAAGGACGCGATCGGTCGCGCCCAGACCGGTACCGGCAAGACCGCTGCGTTCCTGATCTCGATCATCGAGCAACTGACCCAGACGCCACCGCCAGCCGAACGCTACATGGGTGAGCCCCGCGCGCTGATCATTGCGCCCACTCGCGAACTGGTGGTGCAGATCGCCAAGGACGCCGCCGACCTGACCAAATACACCAACCTGAACGTCATGACGTTCGTCGGTGGCATGGATTTCGACAAGCAGCTCAAACAACTTGAAGCACGGCACTGCGATATTCTGGTGGCCACGCCTGGCCGCCTGCTGGACTTCAACCAGCGCGGCGAAGTGCATCTGGACATGGTCGAAGTGATGGTTCTGGACGAAGCCGACCGCATGCTCGATATGGGTTTCATCCCGCAGGTGCGTCAGATCATTCGCCAAACCCCGCACAAGGGTGAACGCCAGACGCTGCTGTTCTCCGCGACTTTCACAGAAGACGTGATGAACCTCGCCAAACAGTGGACGACGGACCCTTCCATTGTCGAAATCGAATCGTTGAACGTCGCCAGTGACAACGTCGAGCAGCATATCTATGCCGTTGCCGGTGCCGACAAGTACAAGCTGCTCTACAACCTGGTCACCGACAACGGTTGGGAACGGGTGATGGTCTTTGCCAACCGCAAGGACGAGGTGCGACGCATCGAAGAGCGCTTGGTACGCGACGGTGTCAATGCCGCGCAACTGTCGGGCGATGTGCCGCAGCATAAGCGCATCAAGACCCTTGAAGGCTTCCGCGAAGGCAAGATCCGCGTACTGGTAGCCACCGATGTCGCCGGTCGCGGTATCCACATTGATGGCATCAGCCACGTGATCAACTTCACCCTGCCTGAGGTGCCGGACGACTACGTGCACCGCATCGGCCGTACCGGTCGCGCAGGTGCCGATGGCGTATCCATCAGCTTCGCCGGCGAAGACGACTCCTACCAGTTGCCCGCCATCGAAGAGAAGCTGGGTCGCAAGATCAGTTGTGAAACGCCGCCGACTCACCTGCTCAGAGCAGTAGTGCGGCAAACGACCTGATACATGTGGCCAACAAAAAAGCGCAGCCCTTACGGGGCTGCGCTTTTTTTGTGCCTGCCGGAAATCAGCAGCGTGAGAATCAGTCAGTACCGTACTTCGGCGAACGTGGACCATAAAGCAGGCCCGCCGGCCGACCAGCAGTGAGCAGTCGGTTGCTGGCTATCCCGGCGATGGGATGACCGGCATCGGTCGAACTGTTGATGATCTGCTTGACCGCCGCGGTAATCAGCATACCCACCAGACCGCCACCGCTATTGTTGCCGCCCTCTTCACTGGACGCCGACGCGGTACCCGTCCACAGCGCAGTACCGGTGCGCAGATCAACCAGCTTTGCCGTGACCGTCACGACGGTCTGGCTATTGATGACCACGTAACTGGTGCCGTATTGCTTGACCGTGATGTACATCGCGGCGTCGGCTCCGAAGATCTCACGCAGCTTGGCGGGCGATGTCGCCTGAATATCATTGGCGTTGGTCAGGCCGTTATTGCGAAACGTCTCGTCAACCAGCGCCACTGGCAACACGTAGTAGCCCGACTCGGCCAGCGGGTAGGTCACCTGCGAGAAGGTGCTGTACGTCGCCTTGACGTCAGGCGATTCGTTGACCGGCGGCAGTACCAGAATCGAACGCGGTTTGCTTTCCTTGAAGGCCGAGTAGTCCACCGTCGGCGGGGTAACACAACCCGACAGCAGGGCAACGGCAAACAGGCTTACAGCAACTTTCAGATGAGCGAGGTTCATTTGACGACTCCTGCGTGGGCGTTCTTGAGCAGGAAGTCCATATAAGTGGCCGACTCGGGAAACAGTGCCTTTTCCGTGCGCAACTCCTGAACCATCTGGTCATCCTTGCCAATGCTGCCGTATAGCATGCCCAACTGAGCATGGTAGCCCGGTGGCGGCGTCGCGTTGGTAGAGCGGATTTTCTGCAGGTCTTCTTCGAGCTTGGCGACCTGGGCTTCCTTGGACTCGCCTTTGAAATACTCGTACACCTCAGGCTGGTAACTGCCCCACTGGTACAAGGTTTTCGGCTGTTGGACACAGCCCGTCAGGCACGCGCCGGCGACTAAAAGCATTGCGACACTGCGCAACGAAACATTAAAACGATTCATGAACACCACAAATTCCCTTTTGAAATATCAGTTGGCAGTCGGTTTCCAGGCACCGCTGTCGAGCGCACGCACCATGTTGTTGACGGCTTCGCGCATGGCCAGGTCCAGAACCTTGCCGTTGAGTGTCGAGTCATAACTGGCGGTGCCGCCAAAGCCGACGACTTCACGGTTGGAAAGCTCGAACTCGCCTGCGCCCTGAGTCGAGTACACCACTTCCGAGGTGCTGATATTGACGATGTTCAACGCGACTTTCGCGTAGGCAATCTGGGATTTGCCGCGGCCCAGCAGGCCGAACAGTTGCTGATCGCCGACTTCTTTGCGACCGAACTCCGTCACGTCACCGGTCACTACATAGTCAGCACCTTTCAAGCGCTGAGCGGTGGATTTGATAGCCGCCTCCTGCTTGATCTCCTCCATGTTGTCGCGATCCAGCACATTGAACCGGTTGGTTTGCTGCATGTGGGTGATCAGGATGGTCTTGGCTTGACCGCCAAGACGATCGACGCCATCGGAAAAGATCCCGCGCATATAGCTGGAGCGGTTATCGAACTTGCCGACCGCAACCGGATAGCGCGCACCGGCATAGGCAACTCCAGCACTTTCAACCTTTGTCACAGGCAGCGCCCGCGAGCTTTCCGTTGCACAACCAGCAACCAGCAATAAAGCCGCTGTCGTCATCCCTGAAACCAAAAACTGCTGAAGTTTCTTCACATTCTGCTCCGAGCGTTTACGAAAAACTGTCCGCAACGTGGCTCGCAAAACGCGATCACGTTCGGACAGTTATTGAATAGGATTGGGCAAAGCCAATAGGCCGCTTCTTCGCGGCCGCGCATGATAGCCCGAAGCCATCTTTCTGTACCGAGAAAGATGCAAATAGACGATATAAAAAGCGGAAGGTCAGACGTTCAGGCAAAAAAGATGGGCGCAACGACCCACGACTACCAGCGCCGGGCTGCTGCCTGATCGCTATCGCGGCCTTCAACCCACTGCGGTCCCTCGGAAGTCTTTTCCTTCTTCCAGAACGGCGCGCGGGTCTTGAGGTAGTCCATGACGAAATCGCAGGCTTCGAACGCTGCCTGCCGGTGAGCGCTGGCAACGCCCACGAATACTATCGGCTCGCCGGGCTCCAGCGCCCCTACCCGATGCAGCACATCAACGCGCAGCAACGGCCAGCGCTGTTCGGCCTCGGTAACGATTTTTGCCAGTGCCTTTTCGGTCATGCCCGGATAGTGCTCCAGAAACATGCCGGACACTTCACGCCCTTCGTTGAAATCCCGCACATAGCCGACAAAACTGACCACCGCGCCGATGCCGAGGTTGGCAGCATGCAGCGCGTTGACTTCAGTGCCGGGGTCGAACGCCGCAGCCTGAACACGAATGGTCATATTCAGCCTCCGGTCACGGGCGGAAAGAACGCGACTTCATCACCATCAGACAGCGGCTCGGTCGGCTTGCAAAGCTCCTGGTTGCGGGCACACATCAGGTTCTGCTCGGCAAGGACCTGCCAGGCCTCGCCACGCTGCAACAGCGTTTGGCGCAGTGCATCCAGCGTGTCGAACGTGCCTTCGACAGACTCGCTGTCCAGGCCAAGGACTTCACGGTAACGGGCAAAATACTGAACCTGTACCTTCATGACGAGACCTGTGCCTGATCGGCAATGAAGTGACCGCTCTTGCCGCCGAGCTTTTCCAGCAGCCGAACCGACTCGATGACCATGCCGCGATCAACCGCCTTGCACATATCGTAAATAGTCAGCGCCGCAACGCTGGCGGCAGTCAGGGCTTCCATTTCCACACCGGTCTGCCCGGCCAGCTTGCAGCTCGCAGTAATACGCACCGCATCATCGCCGTCAGCGGCGAGGTGAACCTTGATGCTGGTGAGCATCAATGGATGGCAGAGCGGGATCAGATCACTGGTTTTCTTTGCCGCCTGAATACCGGCGATACGCGCAACGGCAAATACATCCCCCTTGGGATGACCGCCGCTGACAATCATTTGCAGCGTGGTGGGCAGCATGCGCACCACTGCTTCGGCCACCGCCTCACGGGACGTCACGGCTTTATCCGTGACATCGACCATATTGGCGCGACCCTGGGAATCGAGATGAGTGAGCACAACGTTACTCCTTGGCAGAAGCAAGAAGTGTAGAGGGAGTGGCAGTTACACGCTACAAGCCGTGAGCTGCAAGCAAGGAACCCATTCACACATGGGCTCCCCGCATGCATCTGATTTACAAATGACTCTCCGCGTATTCGGCCAGTATCGAGCGTGGCACGCCTTGCAGGGTGATGTGCACGCCGTTCGGGAAGTCCTTGAAGCGCTCCGTCAGGTAGGTCAGCCCGGAACTGGTGGCTGACAGGTAAGGGGTGTCGATCTGCGCCAGGTTGCCCAGGCAGACCACTTTGGAACCGGCACCGGCACGGGTGATGATGGTTTTCATCTGGTGCGGGGTCAGGTTCTGGCATTCATCGATCAGGATCAGGCTTTGCTGGAAGCTGCGACCTCGAATGTAGTTGAGGGATTTGAACTGCAACGGCACCTTGCTGAGGATGTAGTCGACACTGCCATGAGTGTTTTCATCATCCATGTGCAGCGCTTCAAGGTTGTCGGTGATCGCGCCGAGCCAAGGCTCCATCTTTTCCGCCTCGGTGCCGGGCAGGAAGCCAATCTCCTGATCCAGGCCCTGAACACTGCGGGTAGCGATGATGCGCCGGTAGCGCTTGGTGACCATGGTCTGCTCGATGGCAGCGGCCAACGCCAGAATGGTTTTACCCGAACCCGCGGCACCGGACAGGTTGACCAGGTGAATATCCGGGTCAAGCAGTGCGAACAACGCCAGCCCCTGATAGATATCACGCGGTTTCAGGCCCCAGGCTTCCTGATGCAGCAGTGGCTCCTGGTGCATGTCCAGAATCAGCAGTTCGTCGTTCTTGACGCCCTTGATCCAGCCCACGAAGCCCTGTTCATCGACAATAAACTCGTTGATATGAACCGCAGGCAGCATTTCATTGAGCTGTACGCGGTGCCAGGTACGGCCACGCTCCTGACGGGTGTCGACCTTGTTGACCCGGTCCCAGAACGAACCGGTCATGTCGTGGTAGCCACGCGACAACAGCGAAACGTCGTCGACCAGCTGGTCGGTGCTGTAATCCTCGGCCGCAATGCCGCAGGCGCGCGCCTTGAGGCGCATGTTGATGTCTTTGGTCACCAGCACAACGCTCAAGTCCTTGTTGCGCGCATGCAGGTCGATCAATTGGTTGATGATGATGTTGTCGTTGAGGTGTTCGGGCAGCAGGCTGTTGGGTTCCTCGCGCTTGCTCATCAAAATCGACAGAAAACCTTTGAAAACACCGGTCCCGCGGTCGATCGGCACGCCCTTTTCAACTTCTTCAGGGTTAGCCTCGCCGAGGGTCTTGTCGATCAGGCGGATGGCCTGGCGGCACTCGGCAGCAACCGAATGTTTACCGGCCTTGAGTTTGTCCAGTTCCTCCAGAACCGTCATGGGGATGGCGACGTGGTGTTCTTCGAAATTCAGCAGTGCGTTTGGATCATGAATCAATACGTTGGTATCGAGCACGTAAAGGATTGGCTGGTTAGTGGAAGGGGTGCGTCCGTGGTCATCCATACTCGCTCACCTTTGTAGAAGCCGGGCGACGCAGAACCACGACAGTACTGCGCCACGAAAAGGCCGCCGGATTCTTCCCTTCAGGCAGGGGAGAAATGTCGCTCAAGGTGGGTCTTGGAAGACGCCACCTGTGTTGCAGGTTTCGGCGGTCTGTATTCGTAATACAGCAAAAGGGATGACAGAAAAAAGCTCTTTGACAGTTTTTTGAAGTTTATTTCACAGCCTGACGAATAGAGCTTGGCGGACGTACACAGCACGTTTAAAGTCGGAAGTCCGCCCACGCCGAATCTGCCTTCATTCCCCCTCGGGCGCAGCCTCTTCACTGCTCTGCGGCCCTTGTTCTACGGGGCTTTCAGAGATATTCCGGCAATCGTCCCAGATCAACTCGCTTTGCGCGGTATTGGCCAGCAGCAACGGCAGTGCGGACTGCGCCTTGTTGGCCACGTCGTGGAAGACCACCGTGCCCTTGCGCCAGAGCAGCATGAGGGTCAACACGCGGTCGCCCACCTGCTCTGCCGAAAGCCGCCCGGTGTTGTCATCGGCGTCGATGTTCCACAATGACACGCGTAAATGCTCGGCGCGGAAGAAGTCTCCGCTGTCGGCCCGCCGATGGCCGTAAGGCGGGCGAAACAGCGGCACGAAGTTATCCGGCAGCACACGCTGAACCAGTGCCGCACTGCGTTGCACTGAGTCCTGCCAGTCCAGCCACTGGCTATGCGAACGATATTCCCACCCTTGAATGCCCACGCACTGCTGGCGATACAGCGCCTGCAGGCTTGTGGCCGATGTGCTGTCGAGGCGCTCCTGAAGGCTCTTGCCCAACACAAAGAAGGTGGCGGTCATCTTCTGCTGACGCATGAAGTCGGCCAGCCAGTCGGTTCCGCCATCGGCCGGGCTCGGGCCGCTTTCGAAATTGAGCATGAAGGTACGGTCCGGCATCTCGTCGCCACTCATCTCATCAGAGTTGTAGCGCTCTATCTCGCTGCTGGTCTGCGGGAACAAGGCAGCCATGAACAGCAGCTCGTTCAGATAGCGCTGGTGGAACGCGGCGGCGGGTCTGGCCCAGTTGGCGTAGAACGAATCGTTCGACACCTGAAATTCTTCAGCGCGCTGACGCAGCTGGTCCATGTCCTCGACCAGCACGCAAAAGTTGGCATCCTGCTCGCAGCTCTTTTGAGCATTCTGATAGTTTTCCAGCAAGCGCAGCCACAGACGATGGCGGACCACGTTCAACGAAGGCACGTTGACGAAGCGCAGGCCGAGGCGCTGCTTGAGCCCCTCCTCGTCCAGCTTCTCGCTGAGGTACAGTTCGTGGGCAAAGGCGAGGATTTCCGCGCGCGACGCGACGTCGAACAACCCCGGCGTTTCAAGGCGCTCAGGCCATACACTGCGGTCTATGGTGGCAGTGACCGGCACTGCCGCCTGCGCCTGGAGCCAGAACAGACCTGCACACACTGCTAAAACAATACGCAAACCCGATGCCCTCTCGATCAACCGTTAACATCATGACCAACGCGCCACTATAGCTGATATGAGCCTGGCTTCTTATGTCGGTGCGCATACAAAGCCGCACGACATGCTGGCGTGACAAACACGCCGAATTCTATCGTTACCATAGCTGGAGTCATGAGCCATCAGCCCCTAGAATCACCGGACGATCAAAGGAGACGACTTCATGCTGATGGTGATTTCCCCGGCAAAAACCCTCGATTTCGAGACCCCGCCCACTACCGGATGCTTCACTCAGCCGCAGTATCTGGATCATTCTCAGGAGCTGATCACCCAACTGCGTGAACTGACGCCGGCGCAGATCAGCGAACTTATGCACCTGTCCGACAAGCTTGCCGGGCTGAACGCGGCACGCTTCGGCAGCTGGAACCCGGCCTTTACACTCGACAATGCCAAGCAGGCGCTGCTGGCCTTCAAAGGCGATGTGTATACCGGCCTGCAGGCCGAAACACTGAGCGACGCGCAGCTCGACTACGCCCAGGATCACCTGCGCATGCTGTCCGGCCTCTACGGGCTGCTGCGCCCGCTGGACCTGATGCAGCCGTATCGCCTGGAAATGGGCACGCGACTGGCCAACGCTCGTGGCAAGGATCTCTACGCGTTCTGGGGCACGCAGATCAGCGAATGGTTGAATGAAGCGCTGGCAGCTCAGGACGACGACCTGCTGCTCAATCTTGCATCTACCGAGTACTTCTCTGCGGTCAAACGTTCAGCGCTCAACGCCCGGATCATTGACACCGAGTTCAAGGACTTCAAGAACGGGCAGTACAAGATCATCAGCTTCTATGCCAAGAAAGCGCGCGGCATGATGAGCCGTTTCGTCATTGAGGAACGTATCAACAGTCCCGAGGCGTTACAGGCGTTCGATGTTCAGGGCTATCGTTATAACCGTGAGCAGTCGACGCCCGACAAGTTAGTGTTTTTGCGCAACGTCACAGAAGACTAGATACTGTAACCGTCGTGTAACGCATGGCTGTTACACGACCTGTCCTACGATCCAACAGCAAATGCCAACATCGTGACGCCAGATAAACGTCAACTTTTCGACGACACACTCCCGCCTGATTTTTTCATGAAAAAAAATCCATTTTTTTACGTAGTGGCTTTTTAGCTTTTTACCGTAATGGCACTTCAATACCTACCCCGCTGTAATCCCCGCAAACTAAGGCTTTTAAGAAAAAAGCCATCATCGCGATACTGCCCCCGTCACAAACTGGATACACCAAAATCCGCAAATCAGGACGAGCGGCCCGGAACTAAATGGGAATTCCTACGCTCCTACATCCCGTAACAATTCTGGGCTGACGTGTAAGAGATCACTTACAGGTCGACCGGAAAAACGGGAAGTTACCGACAGGGAAGCCAGGTTCACACAACACTGGCGTCACTGGCGTCAGGTATCAGAACTAAACTCACATCACTAGTTGATGTTGTAGACAGGCGAAGCGCCAAACAGGTGTGATGCGCAGGATTCGACAAGGTCAGCCAGGGCTCTAGCCACAGGTTTTCCGAACGAGGTCCGCCGTCAATCGTCAAACAGGAGTGGTTTACTGCATCCAAGGAGAGCAGGGCCCTGCCCACCGGACAGGTCACTTGCCGCTTGTACTTAGTGTCATTTGAGTTCGCCTCACCTATTTGGGCACTCACTCATTAAATATGCCTGCGTTAGTTCTACGGCGTTGTTAGCCGTAACGGATAGCGCGTGAAATCTGCTGGCCAAAATTAATATCCAGCCAATTTATGGCGTGAAAAATCGAGGAGAATACGATGCGTATCAGCATATTTGGTTTGGGTTATGTCGGTGCAGTCTGTGCCGGTTGCCTGTCTGCCCGCGGTCACGATGTAGTTGGTGTGGATATTTCCAGCACCAAGATCGATCTGATCAACAACGGCAAATCACCTATCGTTGAACCGGGTCTGGAAGAACTGCTGCAGAAAGGTATCAGTACCGGAAAACTGCGCGGCACTACCGACTTCGCCGAAGCCATTCGCGCCACTGACCTGTCGATGATCTGTGTCGGTACGCCGAGCAAGAAGAACGGCGATCTGGAACTCGATTACATCGAGTCGGTATGCCGCGAAATCGGCTATGTCCTGCGTGACAAAGCCACCCGCCACACCATCGTTGTTCGCAGTACTGTGTTGCCAGGCACGGTTGCCAACGTGGTCATCCCGATTCTGGAAGACTGCTCCGGCAAAAAAGCCGGTGTTGATTTCGGTGTCGCCGTAAACCCTGAGTTCCTGCGTGAAAGTACCGCAATCAAGGACTACGATCTGCCGCCAATGACCGTGATCGGCGAGTTCGATAAAGCCTCGGGCGACGTACTGCAATCGCTGTACGAAGAACTCGACGCACCGATCATCCGCAAGGACATCGCCGTTGCCGAAATGATCAAGTACACCTGCAACGTGTGGCACGCCACCAAGGTTACTTTCGCCAACGAAATCGGCAACATTGCCAAGGCCGTCGGCGTCGATGGTCGTGAAGTGATGGACGTGGTCTGCCAGGACAAGGCGCTGAACCTGTCCCAGTACTACATGCGCCCAGGCTTCGCATTCGGCGGCTCCTGCCTGCCAAAAGACGTTCGCGCCCTGACCTACCGCGCCAGCAGCCTGGATGTCGAAGCGCCGTTGCTCAACTCGTTGATGCGCAGCAACACCTCGCAAGTGCAGAACGCTTTCGACATGGTTGCCAGCTACGACACCCGCAAGGTTGCACTGCTGGGTCTGAGCTTCAAGGCCGGTACTGACGACCTGCGCGAAAGCCCGCTGGTAGAACTGGCCGAAATGCTGATCGGCAAGGGCTTCGACCTGAGCATCTTCGACAGCAACGTCGAATATGCACGCGTTCACGGTGCCAACAAGGACTACATCGAATCCAAGATTCCGCACGTATCGTCGCTGCTGAATTCGGACTTCGATCAGGTCATCAACGACTCTGACGTGATCATCCTTGGCAACCGCGATGAGCGTTTCCGCGCCCTCGCCAACAAGACTCCCGAAGGCAAGCGCGTCATCGATCTGGTGGGTTTCATGACCAACGCCACCAGCGAAGACGGTCGCGCCGAAGGTATCTGCTGGTAAATCAGCCGCAAGCCACAAGCGCCAGGCTCCAGGCCACAGGCTCAAGCAATGTGCTTGCAGCCTGGGGCTTGAGGCTCGCAACTGACTTAGGGATACGATTATGCAGAGGCTCAAGCACGGCCTGTTACAGGCCGCAGGTTGGCTGTTCTATTTAAGTTTACTCATGGGCCTTGCCGCGGCATTGCCTACCAGTATCTTCGACTCACAGTCGAAGAACTTTATATTCCTGATTGGTGCCGTTGGTATCTGGCGCTACTCGATGGGGATCACGCACTTCGTGCGCGGGATGATTTTCCTGTACATCGTCTACCCGCACTTGCGCCGCAAGGTTCGCAAGCTGGGCAGTGCAGCAGACCCGTCCCATGTGTTTCTGATGGTCACCAGCTTCCGCATCGACGCGCTGACCACCGCACAGGTCTACAACTCGGTTATCCGCGAAGCCATCGACTGTGGCCTGCCGACGACTATCGTCTGCTCGCTGGTGGAAATGTCCGATGAGCTGCTGGTCAAGAGCATGTGGGCGAAGTTCAACCCGCCGGAGCGCGTCAAGCTGGACTTCGTACGCATTCCGGGCACCGGCAAGCGCGATGGTCTGGCCTATGGCTTCCGCGCCATCTCGCGTCACTTGCCTGACAGCCGTGCCGTGGTTGCAGTGATCGACGGCGACACCGTGCTCAACGAAGGTGTAGTCGCCAAGACCGTGCCGTGGTTCCAGCTGTTCGACAACGTCGGCGGCCTGACCACCAACGAGTTCTGTGAAGTACGTGGCGGCTACATCATGAGCGAGTGGCACAAGCTGCGTTTCGCTCAGCGTCACATCAACATGTGCTCGATGGCCCTGTCCAAACGCGTATTGACCATGACCGGTCGCATGTCGGTGTTCCGCGCAACCGTGGTAACCGACCCCGAGTTCATTGCCGACGTGGAAAGCGACTCGCTCAATCACTGGCGTCTGGGTACCTTCCGCTTCCTGACCGGCGACGACAAGTCCAGCTGGTTCAGCCTGATGCGCCTGGGGTACGACACGTTCTACGTGCCGGACGCAGCGATCAACACCGTGGAACACCCGCCCGAGAAGAGCTTCCTGAAGGCCAGCCGCAAGCTTATGTATCGCTGGTACGGCAATAACCTGCGTCAGAACTCGCGTGCGTTGGGTCTGGGCGTACGTCGCCTGGGGATTTTCACCAGCATCGTGCTGTTCGACCAGCGTGTGTCGATGTGGACCTCCATCCTCGGTCTGACCGTCGCCCTGATCGCCAGCTTCAAGTATGGCGGCGCGTTCCTGTTGATGTATCTGCTGTGGATCGGCATGACCCGTCTGATCCTCACCCTGCTGCTGTCCCTCTCGGGACACAGAATCGGGCCTGCCTACCCGATCATTCTCTATTACAACCAGATCGTCGGCGCGCTGATGAAGATCTATGTCTTCTTCCGCCTGGACCGCCAGTCCTGGACTCGCCAGGACACCAAACTAAGCCGCGACATGGCCAGCTTTCAGGGCTGGTTCAACACGTGGTCGTCCCGAACCATGACTTTCTCGGCTGGCACCATCTTCGTCGCTGTGCTGTTGACGATGGTTTGACCGGGCCAACGGATTAATCGCTTAAGTAGGAAAATTAGCCATGAATACAGCCGTGAATGCGAACGTCGTACATGAATCCGAAGCCCAGCGCCAACACGCGCGGATCAAGATCCCTGCCAAGCTGCGCCTGCTGAATGACCAGCCCAACGCGCCGCTGGTACGTATCGAAGACCTGTCGGCCGGTGGCCTGAGCTTCGTTGCTCCGTCCGGGCAGAAATTCAGCGAAGGGCAGATCGTCAAGGGACGCCTGCAATTCATCATCGACAACCTTGGCCTGGCCATGGACGTCGATCTGCAGGTGCGCTCGATCGACAACGCCAGCAACCGCATCGGTTGCCAGTTCCAGAATCTGGAACCTCAGGACATCGCTACCCTGCGCCACCTGATCACCTCGCACCTGTCCGGCGAAGTCGTCACCCTGGGCGAAGTGCTGGCCACGCTGCAGCGCGACAACTTCACCAAGGCACGCAAGGTCAAGGGCAAGGACAGCGGCATGAGCGCCATGGGTCGCCTGCGCGCCGTGACTTTCAGCCTGGGCGTGTTCATTGTCGGTCTGGCCGCTTTCGGCTTCATCTTCAAGACGATCTACGGCCTGTACTTCGTCAGCCATGCATCGGCCGGTCTGGTCACCATTCCAAGCATGGACGTGACCATGCCGCGTGAAGGTACCGTACAAAGCCTGGTCGCTCAGAATGGCGAAGCCGCCAAAGGCGCGCCACTGGCAACCTTCAACACCAGCATGCTGGAAATGCTCAAAGGCAGCCTGACCGGTGAAGACCTGCAGCCCGCCAAGATCGAAGAGCTGTATGGCAAGCAGATGAGCGGCACCATGACCAGCCCGTGCGATTGCGTCGTAGCTCGCCAACTGGTTGCCGACGGTCAGTTCGCGTCCAAGGGTCAGGTGATCTTCCAACTGGTGCCACGCAACGCGCCGGCCACTGTTGAAGCTCGCTTCACCTATCGCCAGTTCAACGACGTCAAGCCAGGCACACGTGTCAGCTTCCAGATCGCTGGCGAAGACAAACTGCGCACTGGTCAGATCGTCAGCAGCACCAACCTGAGCGACGCCGACCTGTCCACCGACATCCGTGTGCAGATCAAGCCTGACGAAAGCCTGAGCAGCTCGCTTGCCGGTCGCCCTGTCGAAGTGGTCAGCGATCGTGGCCCGTCCGTGAACTGGCTGATCGATAAAGCAATGGCTGCGGGTCTGTAACCATGAACAGCCCACTACGACGCCTGTCGACCCCCACGCTACTGAGCCTCGCCGTCGCGCTCGGCCTGAGCGGCTGTGCCGGCCTGCCTGATCAACGCCTTGCCAATGAAGCCCTGAAAAACGGCGACACTGCATTGGCGGAGCAGAACTATCGGCAGCTGGCGGACCTGGGCTACAGCGACGCGCAAGTCGGCCTTGCTGATATTCAGGTCGCGACCCGCGACCCGGCTCAGCTCAAGCAGGCCGAGGCTACCTACCGCGCTGCCGCGCAGACCTCCCCTCGGGCGCAGTCGCGCCTGGGCCGTCTGCTGGCTGCCAAGCCCGACGCTACCGAAGCCGAACATCGCGAAGCCGAAGGCCTGCTGAAAAAGGCCTTCGCCAATGGCGAATCCGGCACCCTGATCCCGCTGGCGATGCTGTATCTGCAATACCCGCACACCTTCCCTGAAGTGAATGCGCAGCAGAAGATCAGTGAGTGGCGCGCTGCCGGTTATCCGGAGGCAGGTCTGGCTCAGGTGCTGCTGTATCGCACGCAAGGCACTTATGCTCAACACCTCGATGAGGTCGAGAGCATCTGCAAACAGGCACTGTCAGCCACGGATATCTGCTACGTCGAACTGGCTACTGTCTACCAGACACGCGGCCAGGCCGAGCAACGCACGGCCTTGATCGAAAAGCTCAAGAGCGACTACGCCGCTGGCCGCGTCAATGCTCAACGAGTGGACAGCGTCGCGCGCGTACTGGGTGACTCCACCATCGGTACGCCCGACGAAAAAACCGCTCAGCAATTGCTGGAAAGCGTTGCGCCGGGCTACCCGGTCTCGTGGGTCACGCTGGCCAAACTGCTTTACGACTTCCCCGAACTGGGCGACGTCAACAAGATGATGGAATACCTGAACAACGGCCGCGCGGCGGATCAGCCTCGCGCCGAGCTGCTGCTTGGACGCCTGTACTACGAAGGCAAATGGGTCACGCCCGATGCCTTCAAGGCCGAGGAGCACCTGAAGAAAGCCACAGCAACGGAAATTTCCGCCCATTACTACCTGGGTCAGATCTACCGCCGTGGCTACCTCGGTCAGGTGTACTCGCAAAAAGCCGTGGACGAGTTGCTGACCGCCGCCCGTGGTGGCCAGAACAGCGCCGACTTCGCACTCGCGCAACTGTTCTCGCAGGGCAAGGGCACGATGCCCGACCCGGTCAACGCCTGGGTGTTCGCGCAACTGGCGCTGGCCAGTCAGACCCCGCAAGCGACCGAGCTTGCCGAGGCCCTCAATACACAACTGCCGCCTGAAAAGCTCGCCACCGCCAAAGACCTGTTGGCACGCGAGCAAAAAGTCCGGGGCGCTAACGCTACTCAGAACGCGATGGCATTGCAGGCCCTGCAAGAAGAAAAAGACGGTGAGGAAGCATTATGAAGTTGAATCCCCTGATGGCCGCCGGCATGGGCCTTGGCTTCACCCTGTTGTGGGCCTGCCCGACACTGGCAGCGCTGACCGAACAACCGCAAAATTTCGGTATCGAAATCAAAGCCACGGCGCAGGCCGAGGATGATCGCGATCTGGGCACCCGTTCGGGCGGCGACGTCAACGGTGTGGGCCTGGACCTGCGCCCTTGGGTCTATGGCGAGCGCGGCGACTGGAGCGGTTACGCGATGGGCCAGGTGGTCACCGCCACCGACATCATTCAGACCGACCCGCTGGAGCAGAGCAACAGCGACGGCAGCGGCACCCAGACTTCGCGTGGCACGGCCAGCGAGCGCGAAACCGACAAGACCTACGCCGCACTGCGTGAGTTCTGGATCGGCTACAGCGGTTTCACGCCCTACCCTGGCGAGATCCTGAAAGTCGGTCGTCAGCGTCTGCGTAACGACGACGGTCAATGGCACGACACCAATATCGAGGCCATCAACTGGTCGTTCGATACCACGCTGCTGCGCGCTGAACTGGGTGCTGCCCAGCGTTTCAGCGAATACCGCACCGACCTGACCGAACTGGCACCTGACGACGAAGATCGCAAGCACCTGTTCGGCTCGGTGAGCTACCAGTGGACACCAGGCCATTGGGCCGGTATCCGTGCTCACCACAGTGCCGACGACGGCAAGCTCAAGTCGCAGGGCCAGGTGCTGGATGATCTGGACAAGACCTCCAATGGCGATCTGACCTGGGTCGGCCTGCAGGCTGACAGCGATGCCTACAACTATCGCAGCAACACCAATCAGCTCAACTACTGGGGCAGCCTGACCTGGCTGAACGGAACGCGCGACGAGATCGGCGTGACCTCCGCTCCCAACGACCAGTTCATCGCCGGCGAAAAGAACAGCCGTGACATGAATGGCTGGGCCACCGACCTGGGCCTGCGCCTGCGTCTGGACCCGCAATGGCAAGTCGGCGCCGCCTACTCGCGCGCCAGCAAGGACTACGTCCAGAACGGTCTGGAAAGTAACCGCTCCAACTGGACCGGTACGCGTTCGCGCATCCATCGTTTCGGTGAAGCCTTCCAGGGCGAAATGGCCAACGTGGAAACCGGCTCGCTGTTCGCCTCCTGGCAGATGAACGAGGAATACGACGCGTCGCTGATCTACCACAAGTTCCGTCGCGTGGACGGCAACACCGGTATCGGTGGCTCGGGCATCAACGCGGTGAACGACAACCAGAACGGTACGTTCAGCTCGCTGCCGCTGGAAGACGGCAGCAAGGACCTGGGTCAGGAAATGGACCTGGTCGTGACCAAGTACTTCAAGCAAGGCCTGCTGCCGGCTTCGCTGAGCCAGTCGTTCGATGAACCTTCGGCACTGGTGCGCCTGCGCGCAGGTGTCTTCAAGCCAGGCGACGCGTATCAGAACAACGTGGACAGCTACATGCACCGCGCTGTTGTCGACGTCATCTGGCGCTTCTGATGCGAACCGCCAAAGGAGTGCCAGAGATGAACAGTCATACAAGCAACGGGCGTAGCCGACACTGGCCGCACACCCTGCTCGAAAGCGCACTGCTGACCAGCGCCCTGCTGCTGGCCAGCGGTGTGGCGCTGGCCAACGCGCCTGTCGTACCCGACACACAGAAGGCGGTGGTCAAGGAGTTGCACCAGGCCAAGACCTACACCATCACCAGCCCGCCGACCGAGCCGTTGGAAATGGCCAAGCCGGTGTTGCCCGACCTCAAGGGCTACACCGCCGAAGCCGCCCTGAAAAAGATCGTGCGCAACAAACCGGGCAAGGTCACTGTTTCGCGGATGATGGAAGAAACCGGCCTGAAGGAATTCATCGGCGGCGATAACAAGATGGCCGAATGGGTCAACCGTCAGCGCGGCATCCCGCAGGCCATCATGATTTCCGACGGCTACGTGAACCTGCAGGACCTGGCCAAAAAGGTGCCCAAGCAGTTCCTCAATGAAGTGTCGCCGGGTGTCTACGTGGCGCGCCTGCCGATCCTGGTCAAGGAGACCGGGATCTTCGAGATCGACAGCAAGACCAAGGAATTGCGTCTGTCTCAGGAAAAAGGTTCGTTCATCGTCAGCGAAGGCAAGATGCTGATCACCCACACTCAGGTCAATGCCTGGAGTGAAACCCGCAACAGCCTGGCGACCTATCGCAAGCCTGACGAGTTTCGTCCGTTCCTGTTGACCTGGGGTGGCTCGGAAACCTGGATCGCCAACACCAAAATGGCGAGCATGGGTTACGACCAGAGCAAGTCCTACGGCATCAGTATTTCCCAGTACACGCCCAATACCGCGAAGATTCTCAAGCGTGCCGAACCGACGGGCTGGATCATCGATTCAGAGTTCTCGGACATGTGGTACGGCTTCTACTGCTATGAAACCCGCGACTTCGTGGTCAAAGGCAACACCTACCGCGACAACATCATTTACGGCATTGACCCGCACGACCGTTCGCACGGTCTGATCATCGCCGAAAACGATGTTTACGGGACCAAGAAGAAGCACGGAATCATCATTTCCCGGGAAGTCGACAACAGCTTCATCTTCCGCAACAAGAGCCACAACAACAAATTGTCCGGCGTGGTTCTGGACCGTAACAGCGT
Organism: Pseudomonas savastanoi; assembly: GCF_020917325.1. Taxonomy (NCBI): domain Bacteria; kingdom Pseudomonadati; phylum Pseudomonadota; class Gammaproteobacteria; order Pseudomonadales; family Pseudomonadaceae; genus Pseudomonas; species Pseudomonas savastanoi. The sequence continues at coordinate 1,174,411 of NZ_CP076652.1, read as the reverse complement.
CGGCAACATCGTCGCCTACAACGAGATTTACCAGAACCACACTGACGGCATCACCCTGTACGAAAGCGGCAACAACCTGCTGTGGGGCAATCGCGTGATCGCCAACCGCCGCCACGGTATCCGCGTGCGTAACAGCGTGAATATCAAGCTGTACGAGAACGTCGCCATGGGCAACGGCCTGATGGGCGTTTACGGCCACATCAAGGACTTGAGCGACACCGACCGCGACATTGAGCTCGATCCGTTCGACGCTCAGGTCTCGCTGATCATGGTTGGCGGCGAACTGTCCAGCAATGGTTCCGGCCCGCTGTCCATCGACTCGCCACTGAGTGTCGAGCTGTATCGCGTCTCGATGCTGATGCCTACCAAAGAAGTCGGCATCAGCCTCAACGGCGTCCTCGGTGAGCGCCAGGACGAAATCCTCGACCTGCTGGTACGCCAGAAGAAAGCCGTATTGATCGACCCCGTCGAAAGCCAGACCGAGCTGCGGGAATGAGGAAGGGTATTGTTATGCACGCACATCTGATCAAGCTGTTGAGCCTGTCCAGCCTCACCGCCGCCTTGATGGCCGCCGCTGGTGTCGCTCGGGCAGACGACTCGCAAGCGCCGACGTTCAAGGCCGAGCCTTGCTGCTCGCTGTGCCCGGCCGCGCATGATGCGAAAAACTACACCACGCGCTATCAGCAGAACTTCACCACACTGGTCCAGGCGCAGGGCGACTGGCTGTTCCGGACTCAGGAAGACCTGCGCACCGAGTTCGACACCACGCCTGCCGGCTACCGCCGCATGAAAGAACTGCACGATGCGTTCAAGAGCAAGGGTGTCGAACTGGTCGTGGTCTATCAACCGACCCGTGGTCTGGTAGATCGCAACAAGCTTTTTCCGGCTGAACGCGACAAGTTCGACTATGACAAGGCGCTGAAAAACTATCAGGCCATGCTCGGCCGCTTCAGCAAGATGGGTTACTGGGTACCGGACCTGTCGCCGTTGACCAACGAGCAGCAGGCGCATGACTTCTACTTCCGCGGTGACCAGCACTGGACGCCTTACGGCGCACAACGCACGGCGAAAATCGTCGCCGAAACCGTGAAAAAGATTCCGGCCTACGGCGATATCCCCAAGCGTGAGTTCGAAAGCCATATTTCCGGTCGCATGGGCAAAACGGGCACTTTGCACAATATGGCGGGTCAATTGTGCGGCACCAGCTATGCGATCCAGTACATGGATCAATTCACCACCGAACCCAAGGGTGAGGCGGGCGACGGTGACCTGTTCGGCGATTCCGGCAACCCGGAGATCACGCTGGTCGGCACCAGTCACAGCGGCAAGAACTACAACTTCGCTGGCTTCCTGCAGGAATACATGGGTGCCGACGTGTTGAACGTAGCGTTCCCTGGTGGTGGTCTGGAAGGTTCGATGCTGCAGTACCTGGGCAGTGAAGACTTCCAGAAGCGTCCGCCGAAAATTCTCATCTGGGAATTCTCGCCGCTGTATCGCCTGGATCAGGAAACCATCTATCGCCAGATGATGGCGCTGCTGGACAACGGCTGCGAAGGCAAGCCTGCGGTAATGAGCGCCAGCACCACCCTCAAGCCGGGCACCAACGAAGTGTTGGTCAATGGCAAGAATGGCATCAAGGATATCCGCAACGGCAGCAATCAGATCGATATCAAGTTTGACGATACTTCGGTGAAAGTCCTTCAAGCCAGGCTCTGGTACATGAACGGGCGTCACGAAGATCTGAAAATCGAAAAACCGGAAACGTCCGATACTGACGGACGCTTCGCGTTCGAACTGCGCGAAGACGAGGACTGGGCTAACCAGCAATTGCTGGCGCTGGAGATCCAGGGACCGGAAGCAGGCACGGCACCACAGAAAGTCGAAGCCAAAGTATGCAAACGCAACGTGTTCCCGAGCGCTGCGACACACACCGCTCAAGCCGGACTATGAGGTGACTTATGCAGACTCCTAAACTGATACGCCCTGCCCTGCTGTCGATGGCAATTCTGTCATCGATGGCCTGGGCTACGGGTGCGTCCGCCGCACTGGTTCCACCCAAGGGCTATGACGCCCCGATCGAAAAAATGAAGACTGGCGATCACAACTTCAGCTGTGAAGCCATTCCAAAGCCGTACACCGACAAGCTGGTTTTCCGCAGCAAGTACGAAGGTTCGGACAAGGCACGTGCGACCCTCAACGCCGTGTCGGAAGAAGCATTTCGCGATGCGACCAAGGACATCACTGACCTTGAGCGCGGCGTCAGCAAAGTCGTGATGCAGTACATGCGTGACGGTCGTCCGGAACAGCTCGATTGCGCGCTGAACATGATGACCACCTGGGCCAAGGCCGATGCGCTGGAGTCGCGCGAGTTCAACCACACCGGCAAGTCCATGCGCAAATGGGCACTGGGCAGCATGTCCTCCGCCTACCTGCGTCTGAAGTTCTCCGAGTCGCACCCGCTGGCCAATCGTCAGCAGGACGCGAAGATCATCGAAGCATGGTTCAGCAAGCTGGCCGACCAGGTGGTCAGCGACTGGAGCAACCTGCCGCTGGAAAAAATCAACAACCACTCGTACTGGGCCGCTTGGTCAGTGATGGCAACCGCCGTCGCCACCAACCGCCAGGACCTGTTCGACTGGGCTGTGAAGGAATACAAGGTCGCCGCCAATCAGGTGGACAAGGACGGTTTCCTGCCTAACGAGATGAAGCGTCGTCAACGCGCGCTGTCGTATCACAACTACGCCCTGCCGCCGCTCGCGATGATCGCCAGTTTCGCCCAGGCCAACGGTGTCGATCTGCGTCCGGAAAACAATGGTGCCTTGAAGCGTCTGGGTGACCGTGTGCTGGCGGGTGTCAAAGACCCTTCGATTTTCGCTGAACACAACGGCGAGAAACAGGACATGACGGACTTGAAGAAAGATCCGAAATTCGCCTGGCTCGAACCGTACTGCTCGCTCTACACCTGCAGCCCGGATGTGCTGGAAGAGAAACACGAAAAGCAGCCGTTCAAGACTTTCCGCCTCGGCGGTGACCTGACCAAGGTCTACGACCCGACGCACGAGAAAGGCGACAAGGGCGACAACGACGGTTCGTGATTCACAGAGGTCTTTGTGGGAGCGAGCTTGCTCGCGAAGAGGCACGCCCAGACGCTGAATCCGTGAGACCGGACCTCGCCTGAGCTGCTTCACCGACAAGCCGTAACGCGACGTGTTTTACCCCCCAATTTCAACGGGGGGTTTGGGGGGGCTTTGAGCCCTTGAATGTTGGACAAACGGAGAGATAAGGATGGTTTTCTCATCCAACGTGTTCCTGTTCCTGTTCATGCCGATCTTCCTCGGCTTGTACTACTTGAGCGGGCAACGCTATCGCAATCTGCTGTTGCTGATTGCCAGCTATATCTTCTACGCCTGGTGGCGTGTGGACTTTCTGGCGTTGTTCATCGGCGTGACCGTCTGGAACTACTGGATCGGTCTCAAGGTAGGCGCAGCAGGTGTGCGGACCAAACCGGCACAGCGCTGGCTGCTGCTCGGCGTAATCGTGGACCTGTGTATTCTGGGCTACTTCAAATACGCCAACTTCGGTGTGGACAGCATCAACGCAGCCATGACCTCGATGGGTCTGGAACCGTTCATCCTGACCCACGTGCTGTTGCCGATCGGTATCTCGTTCTATGTCTTCGAGTCCATCAGCTACATCATCGACGTTTACCGCGGTGACACCCCGGCCACGCGCAACCTGATCGACTTCGCTGCATTCGTCGCGATCTTCCCGCACCTGATCGCCGGCCCCGTGCTGCGTTTCCGCGATCTGGCCGACCAGTTCAACAACCGTACACACACGCTGGACAAGTTCTCTGAGGGTGCCACGCGCTTCATGCAGGGCTTCATCAAGAAAGTGTTCATCGCCGACACCCTGGCGGTGGTCGCCGACCACTGCTTCGCCTTGCAAAACCCGACCACCGGCGACGCCTGGCTGGGTGCGCTGGCCTACACCGCGCAGCTGTACTTCGACTTCTCCGGTTATAGCGACATGGCCATCGGTCTGGGTCTGATGATGGGTTTCCGCTTCATGGAAAACTTCAAACAGCCCTACATCAGCCAGTCGATCACCGAGTTCTGGCGTCGCTGGCACATCAGCCTGTCCACCTGGCTGCGTGACTACCTGTACATCACGCTGGGCGGCAACCGTGGCGGCAAGGTTGCGACCTACCGCAACCTGTTCCTGACCATGCTGCTCGGCGGTCTGTGGCACGGTGCCAACGTCACCTACATCATCTGGGGTGCCTGGCACGGCATGTGGCTGGCGATCGAAAAAGCGGTCGGTATCAACACCAAACCCTACAGTTTCAACCCGATCCGCTGGGCACTGACCTTCCTGCTGGTGGTCATAGGCTGGGTCATCTTCCGCGCTGAAAACCTGCATGTCGCCGGTCGTATGTACAGCGCCATGTTCAGCTTCGGCGAGTGGCAGCTGTCGGAACTCAACCGCGCCAGCCTGACCGGTCTGCAAGTGGCAACACTGGTGGTGGCGTATCTGACGCTGGCGTTCTTCGGTCTGCGCGACTTCTACCAGAACCGCGAAAAAGACACCGGCAAGAGCGCCAAGGCTGACGGTCCTGCGACCGCCCAACCGGGCACCATCAAGGCCGTTCCCGGCGATGCTCCCGGCAGTCTGCACCTGCCAGGCTACACCGTGGGCAGCGAAGCCCAGGTGCAGCCCGCGTACTGGGTTGCCGACTGGCCACGTTACGCCATGCGTGCACTGATCCTGCTGCTGTTCGTGGCTTCGATTCTCAAACTCTCGGCGCAAAGCTTCTCGCCGTTCCTTTACTTCCAGTTCTGAGGAGCCTGACATGACCCGTTCATTACGAATCCTCTATATCGCCATCTTCCTGGCCATTCTGCTGGTCCTGGGCGTCTGGTCGCTGCGCAGCTTCAGCACCTTCTCGACGTCGGCCGAGACCACTGTGCTCAACGGCAAATGGACCAAGGCGGCGGAAACTCATTACGACGATGAGTTCCCGATCAAGCGCCTGGGCACCAACCTCTGGGCGGCGCTGGATTTCAAACTGTTCAACGAAGGTCGTCCGGGCGTAGTGCTCGGCAAGGACCAGTGGTTGTACACCGACGAAGAGTTCGACGCGGTTGCCAACGGCGAGCAGAACGAAGCCGACAACCTGGCGATCATTCAGGGTGTGCGTGACGCGCTGGAAAAACAGGGCACCAAACTGGTCCTGGCGATTGTTCCGGCAAAAACCCGTCTGTACCCGGAGCACATCGGTGACAGCAAGCCTGCCAGCCTGCACACCGACCTGTATCAGCAGTTCCACGCTCAGGTCGCCAAGGCCGGGATCTTTGCCCCGGACCTGTTGGCACCGCTGCAAGCTGCCAAGCAACAGGGCCAGGTTTTCCTACGCACCGACACCCACTGGACGCCAATGGGTGCCGAAGTCGCCGCGCAGCAACTGAGCGCCGCGATTGCCCAGAAAACACCACTGGAAGGTGAACCTGAGCAGTTCGTCACACAAGCCAAGGGAACCGAAGCCTACAAAGGTGACCTGACTACATTCCTGCCGCTCGATCCGCTGTTCAGCAACATGCTGCCCAAGCCGGACGAGTTGCAGAAACGCAGTACCGATCCGGTAGCAGGCGAAGCGGCAGGCGGTGACGCACTGTTCGCAGACAGCGACATCCCGGTGGGTCTGGTGGGCACCAGCTACAGCGCCAACCCTAACTGGAACTTCGTCGGTGCCTTGAAAGAAGCGCTGCGCAGCGATGTCGTCAACTACGCCGAAGACGGCCATGGCCCAATTCTGCCGATGCTCAAGTACCTGCAGACCGATGCTTTCAAGAACACCCCGCCGCAAGTGGTGATCTGGGAATTCCCGGAGCGCTACCTGCCGGCACACAACGATCTTGGCGAGTTCGATCCGAAGTGGATCGCCGAGCTGAAGAAATCGCGTGACACCCAAGAAAACGTGGCGCTCAACGCCAAACAATCCGAGTCGCCCAACCGGGCGCAAAACTGAGAGGACTGACTCATGACTTTTAACACTACTGCCAACCGTTCGGCCGCAAAACGCATTTTCAAAACCTGCGCAATGGCCGCAGGTCTGGGCCTGATGTCCCTGCAGGCTTTCGCCGGTGACTCCGCCCTGTACGGCCCGACCGCACCAAAAGGCTCGACCTTCGTGCGTGTCTACAACGCCAGCAACGCCGAAATCAGCGCCACCGTTGGCAACACCAACCTCAACGAAGTCGCGCCACTGGGCAGCACTGCGTTCAGCTTCATGCCACAGGGCGACTACACCGCCAAGCTGGGCAGCCAGAGCCTGCCGGTGAAACTGGCGGGTGATCACTACTACACCATCGTCAACAACGCCAGCGGCAAACCGCAGCTGGTTGAAGAGCCGCCGTTCAAGAACAAGCAGAAATCCCTGGTTCGCGTTCAGAACCTCAGCGACAAGTCCCTGACTCTGAAAACCGCCGACGGCAAGACCGAAGTGGTCAACGCCGTAGCGGCCAAAGGCACCGGCGAGCGTGAGATCAACCCGGTCAAAGTCAGCCTGGCGCTGTACGACGGCGACAAGAAAGTCACCGATGTGAAACCAGTGGCACTGGAGCGTGGCGAAGCCGCTGTGCTCTACATCACCGGCAGTGGCAGCAGCCTCTCGCCAGTGTGGGTCAAGCCACCGGTTGCAACCCGCTAAACGGATTATGCAGGTCGGTTCAGGGCATCAGCGCTGAACCGACCCGCGCGGAACAAGAACAAGACAGAAACGACAGACACCTCGTACGGCCCTAATTGAATGCTTTTGGAGAAACAAAATGATTCCAGTTATCTTGTCAGGCGGTAGTGGTTCACGACTCTGGCCGCTTTCGCGTAAACAATTCCCTAAACAGTTCCTGGCACTGACCGGCGAGCACACCCTGTTCCAGCAAACCCTGGAGCGTTTGGTGTTCGAGGGCATGCAGGAGCCTATCGTGGTCTGCAACAAGGACCACCGTTTCATCGTCAACGAGCAACTCGCTGCACTGAACCTGGAAACCCAGGCGATCCTCATGGAACCGTTCGGCCGCAACACGGCGCCAGCCGTTGCCCTGACCGCCATGAAGCTGGTAAACGAAGGCAATGACGGCCTGATGCTGGTGCTGCCAGCCGACCACGTCATCGAAGACCAGAAAGCCCTGCAACGCGCACTGGCACTGGCGACCGTCGCCGCAGAGCGTGGCGAAATGGTGCTGTTCGGCGTACCGGCCAACAAGCCTGAAACCGGCTATGGCTACATCAAGTCCACCGCCGATGCCCTGCTGCCGGAAGGCGTCAGCCGCGTGTCGCAGTTCGTCGAAAAACCTGACGAAAAACGCGCCAGGGAATTCGTCGAAGCCGGTGGTTACTACTGGAACAGCGGCATGTTCCTGTTCCGCGCCAGCCGCTTCCTGGAAGAGCTGAAAAAGCACGATCCGGACATCTACGACACCTGCCTGCTGACCCTTGAGCGCAGCGTGCAGGACGGCGATGCGCTGGAAATCGACGCTTCCACCTTCGCTTGCTGCCCGGACAACTCCATCGACTACGCGGTCATGGAAAAAACCCAGCGCGCCTGCGTCGTACCGCTGTCGGCCGGCTGGAGCGATGTCGGCTGCTGGTCGTCGCTGTGGGAAGTCAACGCCAAGGACGCCAACGGCAACGTCACCAAGGGCGACGTCGTCATCCAGGACAGCCGCAACTGCATGATCCACGGCAACGGCAAACTGGTGTCGGTGATCGGTCTGGACAACATCGTGGTCGTCGAAACCAAGGACGCGATGATGATTGCCCACAAGGACAAGGTCCAGGGCGTCAAGCAGATGGTCGCCACCCTCAACGAACAGGGCCGCACCGAGACCCAGAACCACCTCGAAGTGTACCGTCCGTGGGGCTCCTACGATTCGGTGGACATGGGCGGTCGCTTCCAGGTCAAGCGTATCTCCGTCAAGCCGGGTGCCTGCCTGTCGCTGCAGATGCACCACCACCGCGCCGAACACTGGATCGTGGTATCCGGTACTGCGCAGGTGACCTGTGACGAGAACGTGTTCCTGCTCACCGAAAACCAGTCCACCTACATCCCGATCGCCTCGGTCCATCGCCTGCGCAACCCAGGCAAGATCCCGTTGGAAATCATCGAAGTGCAATCGGGCAGCTACCTGGGCGAAGACGACATCGAGCGTTTCGAAGATATCTACGGTCGTTCGAACGCGCTTGAAGCGGGTGTGAAGACGCAAACTATCGCTCGTTGATAGGGTTTTAGCTGCACGCTACATAGCCTCCGGCGACTCATTGTTGCCGGGGGCTTTTTCATTTGCATAGGTATGCTTGCTTATACACATTCATAACCCGCCAGGTACTTACAGTTCTGTAAACCTCAAGTCCCTGCAACCTTAAATACGCGGCTATTAGCCACTGTCATTTCTGTCAGTAGTACTACCTGCCCACCATGGTTAGGATTGTTTGAACGCAGCCAGCCAACGCTGCACGTTCAAACAGGAGCTATCCGATATGGCTACGCCATCTGCACCCACCCTCCCGACCCCGGTTGTACAAGGAGCGTCAGCAAAAAAAGAAATCTCGTTGAGTAAAGGCATCGTTCTGGAATTACCCGCATTCAAAGACCCACGCTGTACCTTCGTCATACTGAACCTGGTCAATGCAGATAACAGCAACCGTCCGCTGTTATCAGGCTCATCGCCCATAACATCAGGTGAACCAACAATCATAACGCTTGAGAATACAGGCACGGATCCATCCATGATCTTTAAACCGACCCACAAGGCCAGGATTACCGGCACTGTGCAGGTGACAGATATGGACACTTGGCCCGATACCCCGGAATCTGCCGTTTACAGCTTTATTGAGTAATATCAGCCTGGCGCGAAGAGACCTCGGTGAGCATCGGAGTTTCTTTGACCTGTCTCATGTACCGTCATTGGTCAACCACACTGGTTTCTGTAGGATGTCCGGCACTGCCCCCTGCTGGAGACCTGCATGTTTATCGGCATCCTGTTGATCCTGACCTGGCTTGTGTTGTTATTGCGCTACCCCGCCAAGGCCTTGCCGGTCTCGTTGGCTGCGGCGGTCGGGCTTGGGGTCGTGGCGGCTGTGGTGATCTGGCAGGACAGCCAGGAAACGCGCCAGCTTGAGCGCCTGGAAATCCGCCTCGGATACGATCCGCAAGGCTGCCCGGCAGATCGTCCCTTGCAGGTCAGCATCACCAATACCAATCAGGTCGCGTTGCAGGAACTGCGCTGGCGGATCGCGGCCTATGCGCCCGGCGACTCGGTGAATCTGGCGGATAACACCTACACCTCTGCACGCTACCGCGGCCCCGGCGAACTTCAGGCCAAAGGTACGTGGCAGGATTGCGTGCCACTGCCTGCACTGCGCAATGGCTATCGCCCGCAAACCCTGGAATTTCGCGCAGAACATCTACAAGGCAGTTTCTCGGACTGACCACAAGGATCTCCCTCATGCCCATCGCTTTGATTACAGGCTGTTCCAGCGGAATCGGTCGTGCACTGGCCGATGCGTTCAAGGCCACTGGCTATGAAGTCTGGGCCACTGCACGCAAGGCCGAGGATGTCGCTGCACTCAGTGCCGCGGGCTTCATTGCCGTGCAGCTGGATGTCAACGACGGACTGGCGCTGGAGCAACTGGCCGCCGGCCTGGAGCACAGCGGTCTGGATGTGTTGATCAATAACGCTGGCTATGGCGCGATGGGGCCGCTGCTCGACGGCGGCGTGGATGCCTTGCAGCGGCAGTTTGAAACCAATGTGTTTTCCGTCATCGGCGTTACCCGCGCGCTGTTTGCGGCGCTGCGTCGCAACAAAGGCCTGGTAGTCAATATCGGTAGCGTTTCAGGTGTATTGGTCACCCCTTTTGCGGGTGCTTACTGCGCTTCCAAGGCCGCGGTGCATGCCCTCAGCGATGCGCTGCGTCTGGAGTTGGCACCATTTGGCGTACAGGTGATGGAGGTCCAGCCCGGCGCCATTGCTTCAAGCTTCGCAAAAAACGCCAGTCACGAAGCCGAGCAGTTGATCAGCGAGCAATCACCCTGGTGGCCGATCCGCGAAGGCATTCGCGCACGCGCCAAGGCTTCACTGGACAACCCTACACCCGCAACAGAATTCGCCCGCGACCTGCTCAAAGCCGTGCAACACACCCATCCGCCACGCCTTCTGCGTCTTGGCAACGGCTCACGCCTGCTGCCGCTGATGGCGTGGTTGCTGCCCAAAGGGCTACTGGATATGGGCCTGAGAAAACGCTTTGGATTGAACACCGACTTGTGACGCAGAGCGTCACGAACTGCATTCCCACGCTGGAGCGTGCGGAACGATCACCTGCCTATCGTGCGACGCTCCGATTCGTCAATCCCAATGCTGGAGCGTAGGGAGCGATCATCGCAATTATCGTGCGACGCTCCGCGTCGCATGCCGTTCTGGACGCTCTGCGTCCTCAAGCATCAGCCGCCTATCGGCCTGACAATCACCGTGCAGGTCATTCCCGCCGCCAGCACCGCTGTTCTGTAGCCGAGTCTTGTAACTATCGTGCGACGCTCCGCGTCGCATGCCGTTCTGGACGCTCTGCGTCCTCTAGCATCAGCCGTCTATCGGCCTGACGATCACCGTGCAGGTCATTCCCGCCGCCAGCACCGCTGTTCTGTAGCCGAGTCTTGTAACTATCGTGCGACGCTCCGCGTCGCATGCCGTTCTGGACGCTCTGCGTCCTCAAGCATCAGCCGTCTAGCGGCCTGACAATCACCGTGCAGGTCATTCCCGCCGCCAGCACCGCTGTTCTGTAGCCGAGTCTTGTAACTATCGTGCGACGCTCCGCGTCGCATGCCGTTCTGGACGCTCTGCGTCCTCTAGCATCAGCCGTCTATCGGCCTGACGATCACCGTGCAGGTCATTCCCGCCGCCAGCAATACGCTTTCCGGTACGGAATCCAGATGAATGCGCACCGGCACGCGCTGGGCCAGACGCACCCAGTTGAAGGTCGGGTTCACGTCAGCGATCAATTCGCGACTTTGCGGGTTGTCGCGGTCGTAGATACCGCGTGCGATGCTTTCGACATGGCCTTTTAGCACTTCGCCACTCATCAACTGCATATCGGCAGGATCGCCCACGTTAAGGTGCGGCAACTTGGTTTCCTCGAAAAAACCGTAGACCCAGAACGAGTTCATATCGACCACGGCCATCTTCGCTTCGCCAATGCGTGCATAGTCGCCACGATGGACGTTCAGATTGGTGACGTAACCGTCCACCGCCGCCAACACCCGCGTGCGGGACAGGTTAAGTTCGGCCGCTTCCAGTTGCGCCTGCGCCAGCTGGTAATCAGCCAGCGCCGAGGTGGCGACATTGCTCGCGTCGTCACGGTTTTCTGCCGAAATGACCAGTTCATCCATGTCGGCACGGCGCTTCGCGTTGAGCTTGCGCATCTCCCACGTCGCCTTGCGTGAAGCCAGCAACGCCTGCGCCTGGCGGACTGCGATCCGGTAATGTTCCGGGTCGATCTGCATCAGCAAATCGCCGCGTTTTACCCGTTGATTGTCGTGCACCGGCACATCGACCACGGTGCCGGACACATCGGCGGCTACATTGATGATATCGGCGCGTACCCGACCATCACGAGTCCACGGCGTATCCATGTAGTCGACCCACAGCGTACGACCAACCCAGAGCGCGATTGCCAACACCAACAATGTGGCAAGAAGGCTATAGAACTTTTTCATGCGGATATTTCTCGACTCAGGCGTCAACGATAAAGGGGCAGCGCCAGAGCGCCGAAGATGCAGATAAACAGGCCCAGACGCAGCAAGGCCGGGTGCCAGAAATGCCGATACAGGTCAAAACCAGCCAGCAGACGATCCAGCGCCCATGCCAGAACCACGGCCAGCAGAAAGATCAGCGTGAGGGTCGGCATATACAGACCGTGGAAGGCTATTTCACGCGGCATGGGCGACTCCTGAAGCGGTTCGCTCGACGCCATAGACAGCAAGCGGCGATTGCGGGTCCAGCAGCGAGGTGCGGATAAAGTGCAGATAGCTTTTCACCCGACGCAGCACCGAGGTGTCGAAATGCGAGGCGAAGGGTTCATCGGCCTCCTGCACCCGTTTGATGGCCTGATCGACCGCCGACAGGCCGCGCTGCAGATTGACCGCATCGGGCTGGATGAACAGGCGTACCAAGGCGCGTCCCATGACGCGCAACGCGATGCGCCAGGGTTGGTATTCGGCGTAGGCCGGATGAATCGGCAGAATTGCCTGTTCGCGGCGCAGCTCGATAATGGCGTGGCCGATTTCCAGCACCACGAACATCCAGCGCAACAGCTCGCGCTGCACCAAGGGTTTGCTGATCGCCAGACCGTACGCCTGATGCATCAGGTCGCGGGTCTGGCTTTCGAAGCTTGAACCCAGACGCTTGAGCGGTGCGCCAATCGCAAACACCACCTGATTGCGCAAGGCCTGCTCCAGACGCTGCCACATCCAGCGGCTGTTGGGTGGCAGGATGATCGCCCCCGCTGCGGCACAGATCAGCATGCCGATGACCATCGCGAGGTAATCGTTGATGAAGGTGTAAGGGTTGTAGACCGTCAGGTTGTCCGGCACCGAGCCCAGGCTGAAAAAAATCAGCAGCCCCAGGCCGTATCCCGTCCACTGCGGACGTGAACCCAGAAAGGCGCCGAGCACAAACACCGGGGCCAGTAGCAGGCACAGCAACGGAAAACCGTCGATGTGCGGGAACAGAAAAAAGGTTTCGACAAAACCCAGCAGCGCGCCGAGCAACGTACCGCCGGCCATTTGCAGCGACATGCGTCTGGGGTTGTGGGTGGTCGACGACAGAGCAACGGTGGCCGCCGAGGCCAGGACCATGCTCGCGCCGCTGGGCCAGGCCGTCAGCACCCAATATGCACTCATCAGGCCGACCACGCAGGTCGCGCGGGCTCCGGACGCCAGGGCTGTCATCCAGTGGGTATGCGGCACGAATGACGCGTTCCACTGTTCACGCACATGGGTGTGATCGGCCAGCGATGCGTGGGTCAGCGCGTAATCATGCAGCTCGCTGACCAGCCGGTACAGCAGCTCGAACGCCGTATGAAAATCGAGTCGTTCGGCGTCGCTCGGCAGGGTGTGTTCCAGCTCGGCGCGCAGTCTTCTGACCCGCTCGGGCAACTGCGCCCTGCACGTCTCAAGGCGCGTGACCAGCAGCGCAGCATCATCATTGGTCAACGCGCGGTCGGCGAAGCCATCGAGCAGTTCTGCGAGGGTTTCAAGACCGGGACCGATGTACCTCAACACCGTATCGGCACGTTCCAGCCGCAGCCGTTCAAGCAACTGATGCAGTGCATTGAAGCGCGTCGTAACGGCCATGAACTCGCTGTTCAAGCGATTGAGCCGCCCGTTGCGCCGGCGCATGTGCGGGTCCTCGAACACTGTGACGCTGCGCAGCCCTTCCAGACCGATGGCCTCGGCGACGAAGCGCACGTTTCCGGTTTCAAATGCCGTGCGTGCAATCTCCCCGCGCAAACCCTCGGCCATGAAACGGGCGAATACGCCGAAGCGCTGGTACAGCGCATTGCGCATAGCGGCACTGGAACTCTGCGGCAGAATTGCCGCACTCACCGCAGTGGAACAGAGGATCCCCAGGGTGATTTCCAGCACTCGCCACACCGCTGACATGAATGAACCTTCGGGGTGCGCCAGGGCGGGCAGCCCTACCATCGCAGCCGTATACCCCGCCAGCACAAAGCCGTAAGCGCGAAAGTTGCGATAACGTGCCGCACCTGCTGAGCAGACACCGACCCAGAGCGCCAGGCTGCCGAGAAACGGCAGCGGGTTCTGCGCAAACAGGGCCATCAACAGCACCATCATGGCCGACCCGGCCAGCGTACCCAGCAGGCGGTAAAAACTTTTGGCAAACACCTGCCCGCTCTGCGGCTGCATGACGATGAACACGGTGATAATCGCCGTGTGCGGCTGCGGCAACTCCAGGCGCAGAGCCAGCCAGTACGTCAGAAATGCAGCGATCAATACCTTGAAAAGGTAAACCCAGGTCACCCCGTCACTGCGCGCCCAACTACGAAATTCACGACGCCAGGGCAGAGCGGTCACGCGTTCAAAGGCAGCAATCATTTCGCACACTCAAGATCAGCCGTGGTGTGTGAAGGATGGCAACCGCCGCTCTCCCCACCCAGCGCTACCACCAGCCCGGCATAGGCATTAAGGCGCGCAGCCTCGACCTGTTGCTGAATCTGCTGCTGGCGAAACAACTGGGTCCGTGCGTTGAGTACGTTCAGGTAATCGGTCAGCCCGCGCTGCCAGGCGATCAACGCAATGTCGTAGGTCTTTTGTGCCGACGCCACCGACTCGGCGGCAAGTGCCTGTTGCTTGTCCATCGAGGCGCGACGAATAAGCTGGTCGGAAATACTTTTCAACGCCGTCACCAGCGTCTGGTTGTAACGCGCCACGGCCTGGTCATACGCGGCCGACGCCTGCCCCAGCTGCGCCCGCAAGCGCCCGCCGTCAAAAATCGGCAAGCTGATGGCTGGCCCGACCTTGTAACCCAGCTTGCTGCCGGTCAGAAACTCCAGCATGCCGCCGCCCGTGGCCATGTAGCTCAGGCTGCCGACCAGATCGACATTGGGATAAAAGCCCGCATGCGCAACGTCGATACCACGCGCTTGCGCCGCAACCTGCCAACGAGCGGCCACCACGTCAGGCCGCCGCCCCAGCAGTTCAGCGGGCAATGCCGACGGCAATTTCAGCTCGGTGTGCAACGACAGCGTGGGCCGTTGCAGCGCCGCGCCCTCTCCCGGCCCCTTGCCTGCCAGCGCGGCCAGCTGATTGCGGCTCAGGGCGATGGCCTCTTGCAGCGCATCAATCTGCCGGTGGGCCTCGGGCAATGGCGTTTCGGCCTGACTGATTTCGAAATGCGTGCCGATCCCGCCCTTGAGGCGACGCTGCGCCAGATCGAGTATCTGTTGCTGCTGGGCCAGCGCTGCCTCGGCGATATCCAGTCGGGCGTATTCAAGGGCCAGCTGGATGTAGGCGCGAACCACGTTTTCCTGCAATTCGAGCTGCGCCTGACGCTGCTCGGCAGCACTCACGTGCGCCAGATCAAGGGCCTGCTCGCTGGCGTTGCGTTCACGCCCCCACAGGTCCAGCGCGTAGCTCAGGCCCAGCGACGCATTGTTGTCCCAGGTGCGAGTATCGGCCAGCGCTCCGGGACCATAAAACTGATCCTCGGGCCAGTCGTGGCGCATCAGGCTGGCACTGCCCTGCACCTGCACCGACTCGGATGACTCGGCGATCTGCGCCATCGCTCTTGCCTGGCGCACACGGGCAGCGGCCAGCGCCAGACCCGGGCTGCCAAGCGTAGCAATATCGACCCAGTGATTGAGTTGCGCATCGCCGTAGGCACTCCACCATTGCGCTGCGGGCCAATGGGCGTCGAGGGCAGCGCTCTGAATCGCCTGATCGGTGGCCAGGCTGTCCGCGTGCAGAAGACTGCCCTGCGGTTTGATTCCATGTGTTCCGATACAGCCGTTGAGGACCAGCGTAAAAGCCAGGATACCGACGGGCCAGAGCCCTCTGATGATGCGACGCGGCACAGCTGCGAGTTCCCGAACGGAGGTAATACACCTTGAATGGCGGCGATTCTAGGCGGCGCTCGACGCGGTGATAAGCGGGGAGATTTGTGAATCTTTGTTACTGAAACGGCGATAATCCTTTGGTCTGGATACATGCATCCGTTACTTCATGTCACAATTTGCCATCTACTCAGAGAAGTACCCATGGACACCCTGCAAAACATGCGTGCCTTCAGTTGCGTGGCGCAAGC
The DNA here is from genome assembly GCF_020917325.1 of Pseudomonas savastanoi. Classification (NCBI taxonomy): domain Bacteria; kingdom Pseudomonadati; phylum Pseudomonadota; class Gammaproteobacteria; order Pseudomonadales; family Pseudomonadaceae; genus Pseudomonas; species Pseudomonas savastanoi. The sequence continues at coordinate 1,158,536 of NZ_CP076652.1, read as the reverse complement.
GGGCAGCTTCACTGCTGCCGCCGCCGTGCTGGATACCACCACCGCCAACGTCTCGCGCGCGGTCTCCAACCTTGAAGCACATTTACAGACGCGCCTGCTCAATCGCACCACTCGACGCATTGCCCTCACCGAAGCAGGCAAGCGCTACTTGTTGCGCTGCGAGCAGATTCTGGCCTCGGTCGAAGAGGCTGAAGCCGAAGCCAGCGACGCGCATGCCCGCCCGGCCGGGCAACTAAAGGTGCATTCGATGCCCGGCGTCGGCCAGCATTACGTGATCGACGCCATCGCCCGTTATCGCCGCAACCACCCTGATGTCGCGTTCGACCTGACCATGACCCACCGCGTGCCGGACTTGCTGGAAGAAGGCTATGACGTGTCGATCGTGCTGGCCAGCGAACTGGCAGACTCGGGCTTTGTGTCTCAGCGGCTGGGCATTACCTATAGCATCGTGTGTGCATCGCCCGAGTACGTCAAAACCTTCGGCATGGCCCACAAGCCTGCCGACCTGCTGAATCATGCGTGCCTGCGCCTGGTCAGCCCGGTGTTCCCGCTGGACAAATGGCTGTTCGATGGCCCGGAAGGTCAGGAGATGGTCACCATCAACAGCTCGCCGCTGCTGGTCAATTCTGCGGATGCCATGAAAACCGCGATTTCCAGCGGCATGGGAATTGGCATTCTGCCGATCTATTCGGCAATAGAAGGGTTGCGCAACGGCACGTTGGTGCGAGTGCTGTCGGATTACCGCTCGCAGGAGCTGAACCTGTACGCCATCTATCCGTCACGCCAGTATCTGGATGCCAAGATCAGAACCTGGGTCGAATACCTGCGCGGTTCCCTGCCGGAAATTCTCGCGGCCGATGAGGCGGATCTGCATGTGCAGGCACTCAAGTCCTCGTTCTGACATCGTACAACTGTAAAAAGCGGCTGCCAAAGAGCGGAGAGGAATGTTAGCGTGCTACTCATTCAACCGCTCAAGAGTGACTGCCCAATGAAAAAAACCGTACTCGCCTTCAGCCGTGTTACTCCAGAAATGGCCGAGCGCCTGGCACAAGACTTCAATGTGATCGTGCCCAACCCCAAGCTGGGCGACATCAGCGCCCAGTTTAACGAAGCCTTGCCTGAATCCCATGGGCTGATCGGCTCAGGCCGCAAGCTGGGTCGCGAGCAGCTGCAAAATGCAACGAAACTGGAAGTGGTTTCCAGCATCTCGGTGGGCTACGACAACTACGATGTCGACTACCTGAGCGAGCGCGGCATTCTGCTCACCAATACGCCGGATGTACTGACCGAGAGCACCGCCGACCTGGGCTTCTCGCTGATCATGAGCAGCGCCCGCCGCGTCGCCGAACTGGATGCCTACACCAAGGCCGGACAGTGGACGCGCAGTATCGAGCCTCCGCACTTCGGCACCGACGTGCACGGCAAGACGCTGGGCATCGTCGGCATGGGCAATATCGGCGCAGCCATCGCCCGCCGTGGTCGTCTGGGCTTCAACATGCCAATCCTGTACAGCGGTAACAGCCGCAAGACCGAGCTTGAAAAGGAACTGGGTGCACAGTTTCGCAGCCTGGACCAATTGCTGGCCGAAGCGGATTTCGTCTGTCTGGTAGTGCCGCTGAGCGAAAAGACCAAACACTTGATCGGCCGTCGCGAACTGAGCCTGATGAAGCCCGGCGCCATCCTGATCAACATCGCCCGTGGCCCGATTGTCGACGAGCCCGCGCTGATCGAAGCCCTGCAGAACGGCACCATTCGCGGTGCCGGTCTGGACGTCTACGAAAAAGAACCGCTGCAAGAATCGCCGCTGTTCCAGCTCAAGAACGCCGTCACCCTGCCCCACATTGGCTCGGCCACCACCGAAACCCGTCAGGCGATGGCCGAGCGCGCTTATCACAACCTGCGCAATGCGTTGCTGGGCGAGCGGCCGCAGGACCTGGTCAATCCGCAGGTGTGGAAGGGCTAAGGCATTCCTGCTCTATAACCGAGGATGAACATCGACTCAGGCCAGTTTACCGCCGACCAGGACGGCAACCGGCCTGGTCTTCCTGAACACCAGCACATTGCCCGCCATCACCAGCACAAGCCCGAGCAAGGCAGCCACGGTCCACTGGTAGCCTTCGACCCACGTCGAGATGTTCAGCGCCACAATCGGGAACAGCACAGTGCAATAAGCTGCGCGTTCCGGCCCCATGCGCCCGACCAGGGTCAGGTAGGCGGTGAAGGCAATCACCGAGCCGGGAATAACCAGGAACAGCAGTGAGCCTACGTAACGCGTGTTCCATTCGAAGGTGAACGGCGTGCCGCTGAGCAGGCAGTAGAGACCCAGTATCGTCGCCCCGTAGAACATTCCCCACGCATTGGTGGTCAGCGGACGCAGGCCGGCTTTCTGTTGCAGACTCGACAGCATGTTGCCCGCCGAGAAGCACAGTGTGCCCAGCAGGGCCAGGCCCAGACCGATCAGGGTCTCGCGGCTGGCGCTGTGCCCGGACAGCTCGGGCCAGAACAGACACGCCAGACCGATCAGGCCCATGGCACCACCGGCCATAACGTTACCGGCGATTTTCTGGCGAAAGAACACCCGCGCATTCAGCGCATTCCACAGCGTCGAGGTCGAAAACACCACAGCGATCAGCCCGCTGGGTATCCATTGGCTGGCGGTGTAGAAACACATGAAGTTGACGCAGAACAGGCACACGCCTTGCGCAAGACAAATCAACTGACCACGACGGTTGACCGGTTGCAGACGCTTTGTCAGCAACAGGAATGCAAACAGCACCAGAGCCGCCAGCGCGAAGCGATAGACGATCGATACCGGAATCGCGACATCGCCGAGTTGAAGTTTCAGGGCGATCCAGGTCGTACCCCAGATCAGCACAGTCAGCAGATAAAGCGAAATGTTCATGGTGCAGGCTCCTTGATGAGCCATCAGTCTGCTGCGTGCCGGTCTGCCAGCGCTTGCACAATCTTGCGCATTTGCTTCAAGCGCTACTGGCAGCGGCGTCGCCAGCGAGTAGGATACAAATCCTAGAGGAATCGTCATGCCCGCCATTGAATCCATCCAGGTCTTTCAGGCCCTGAACAGTTCACCCAATGCCAATCTGGAGCAGAGCGCGCCGCTGGGCGACGGGTTGGTGGCGGCGTTGTGGAACAATCGGCATGACTCGCAGGAATATCACGCACCGACCCACCACACGCTGTCGTGCTATATCGAGGACGGCACCGGGACCTTTCGCCGCGGCAGACCCGACCAGAAGGGTGCGCCGGGCAAGCTGTGCATCTTGCCTGCCGGTCATGAGTCCGCCTGGGTGGTGAACGGCGAGATCCGTCTGGCGCATCTGTATTTCAGCCCGGAACAGTTTGCGCTGGGCTGCGTGACACTACTGGATCGCGAGCCGCGTGAGATGCAACTGCGGGAAAACACCTTTCTGGAAGACCCCGCACAAGCCGCACGCTTCCGGCAGTTGATCCGCCTGAACTGGGCAGAACCCGGTGAGCGTTTGCTGACCAGCAGCCTGGCGCACGAGATGGTCAGCCATGCGTTGCTCAGTCAGGTAGGGTTGCGCGAGGGGTTGCGCCTGAAAGGCGGCCTGGCACCACACCTGCGGCGGCATCTGGTGGACTTCATCGAAATGCACCTCGCCGACCCGTTGAGCCTCGGCCAACTGGCAGGCATGTGCGCGCTGTCGGAATATCACTTCGCGCGAATGTTTCGCGAAAGCTTCGGCTTGCCGCCACACCAGTACCTATTGGCGCGGCGTATCGAACAGGCTCGCCAGTTGTTGCGCAGCACCGGCAAGCCACTGGGCGAGATCGCGCTGGCCTGCGGCTTTGCCAGCGCCAGCCATTTCAGCAACCGGTTTCGTCAGGCCACGGGGGCCACGCCGGGCGAATACCGGCTGGCGTTAGGCCAATAATTGACTCACGGCTGCCAACGGGCTGAGCAGCACGCCACAGCCTGCCAGCGCCAGCACCCAACGCGGCCGGAACGGCAGCAGCGCAACCAGCAACACCGCGCTGCTCATCAATGCGGCGAACCAGTGCACCGTGCCCATCATCCAGCCATCGGCCTGAACCGCCGCCCATGACGACAACAGCAGCGCGCCCCAGCCGACCAGCTTGAGCGATCGACGCCGCTGTTCGGTCAACGGGCCGTTGAGCAGTTCGCTGTAATGGCGCGCCATGGACAGGCACAGGCAGGTAAACCCTACGTAGCACAGCAAGGCAGCCAACAGCATCAGTGGCTCTCCTGAGGTGTGGGCTGCAATGCAACGCTGGATGTTTTACGGGTGGGTACAGCCGTGAACTTCAGTGCCGCCCAGCCAAGGAACAGCCCGGTGACCAGCGCCGTCAGGTCAAAGGCCGTCATTACCCAGCTTCCCGACATCAGCGAACCCAACAGATAGCGGCCGCTGGTCAGCAGATCGAGCAGCGGCAGCCCGGCAAACAGCACCGCGCCCAGCCCCAGTTGTTCGCGCCACGCACTGCGCCCTTTGCGCACCAGGGCGTGCACCACTGACAACGCCCAGCATGTGAAGAACACGCTGACTTCCCAATCGGCACGCCCGATGAAACCCGAAGGCAGCAGACGATTGGCCCAGAAGAAGCTGGCCACGGCAATCATCAACCCGGACATACTGGCGATGTTCAGCACTTCCACCAGACGCAACTCCAGTGGCAGCACGCCGGTTTTAGCGTGCTTGAGCTGACGCTTGCCCAGCCACATCACCAGCCCGGTGCCGATCATTGCGGTTCCGGCGACCCCGAAAATGAAGTACATCCAGCGCAGCAGCGGCTCGGCGAAATGGCCTACATGCAAACCGTACATCCCGCTGGAAATCAGCAGCGCGACCGGGCGCTCGGGTACTTCGTTCAGCAACGCGCCGCTCGCCCCGCTGAACGTCAGCGCCCCGCCCCGATCCGGCACGATGCTGCCCTTGTCATCACGCGTCAGCAGAACCGAGGCGGTGCTGTCGCCCGGATTATTGACGATCACCCTACCCACCTGACCGCTGTCCCACTTCGCGTTCGCCGCATTGACCAACGGCGCAAGTGCCACCAGCGGCGCAGGCTTGCCTTCTCGCTTGAGCATTTCCGGGGTCGGATAGGCTTCGCGGTAGAACGCTTGAACCGTGTCGTACTGGCTGAGGATGCTCGCGGGCATCACCATCGACATGAAGATCACCAGACTGCTGTAAGTGATCATCAGATGGAACGGCAACACCAGCACGCCAAGCGCGTTATGCCCGTCCAGCCAGGAACGCTGGCCCTTGCGTGGACGAAACGTGAAGAATTCCTTGAAGACTTTTTTGTGAATGATGATGCCGGTGATCAACGCAACGAACATCACCATCGCGGCGCTCGTCGCCAGCCAGCGCCCCCAGGGATAAGGCATCTGCAGTTGATAGTGAAAACGGTAGAAGAAATCACCGCCGCGCGTGTCTCGTGCCTGCACCTCGCTGCCGGTCTGCGGGTCAAGTAGCTTGCGCACGAAGTTATTGCGTTGGCCCTGCTTGCCTTCGGGCAGCCAGCCAGCCGTCAGGCCCGGCGTGCGCTCGTCCGGCAGGCTGATGAACCAGCGCGTGGCCCCGGCGGCGTGGCGTTGCAGATAATCCTGAGCCCGCTGCACGCTGGCACCGGCATCCAGAGCGCGCACCGGAATTTCCGGCTGCATCCACTGGGTAATCTCATCCTTGAAATAGGAAAGCGTGCCGGTCAGAAAAATCGCGAACAACAGCCAGCCGAACAGTAAACCGACCCAGGTATGCAACCAGGCCATCGACTGACGAAACCCCTCTTTCACAATAGCCACCGACCGCAGGCGCAGGCAGCCGCCAGCAATGCGCACGGCGCCAGCACTCCGCCCCAGGCCTGCAACGCCGTGCGGCAGGCAAAACACCAGAGCACCGCGACCAGATAAACCAGAAAGGACAGCATCATCCCCGTCACCACTGCTTCGGCGCGGGGGATAGGCAGCCACTGCGCGACGCAGATGCTGACCACTGAGGCGAGCAGATAACCGGCAAACACAGCCGCCAGCGCCCGCGAGGTAACGGCAAGCCGATAAGCAACCGTCAGGCCCTTGCTTCTGGATTTCGCCATGCGTTTTTCCGGCAGCGAACCGCTTGCGGTGGTGACATCCATCAAAGGGTCTTCATTGATTCATCAAATCTGGGAAGCCGGATCACCAGCCCTCGGGAAGAGGCCGCGATGAATGCCAGCTGTTTGCGCCATTCGTCCCTGAGTGGGATAAATGAACCGCAATATTAATGATAAATATTCTCATACGCAAAAGAGTCTGCCAGAATCCACGCCATCAACGAGTCCCCGTGGATTGTTCCCCGTGATGCCCATCGCCCACTCCGCTCTCAATCACACTGTCGAAAGCCTGTACAGGGCACACAACACCTGGCTGACGACCTGGTTGCGGCGCAGGCTCGGCTGCCCGCACAGCGCAGCGGATCTGGCCCAGGACACCTTCATCAAGGTATTGGGCGCACGCGATACGCAGCAGATCGTCGAGCCTCGCGCCTTTCTGACGACGATTGCCAAACGTGTGTTGTGCAATCACTACCGGCGTCAGGACCTGGAGCACGCCTACTACCAGGCGCTGGCCGAACTGCCGGAATGCGTGGCGCCTTCGGAAGAAGAGCGGGCAATCATTCTCGAAACACTGGTGGAACTCGATCAACTGCTGGACGGCCTGCCGGTGCTGGTCAAGCGGGCGTTTCTGATGTCGCAGGTCGACGGGTTGAGCCACGGCCAGATTGCCGCCGAACTGGGCATCTCCATTGCAACGGTCAAACGCCATCTGAACAAGGCCGCACTGCGCTGCTATTTCGCCTTATGAACCCGAGCAACGAGTCCTTGAACAAATCCGACATCTCGCCTGGCGTGGCGCAGCAGGCGGTCGGCTGGCTGCTGGAAATGCAGGAAGGCACGCTGGATGCGCGTCGTCAGCAGGCCTGGCAGCTCTGGCTCAATGGCAACGCCGAACATCAGCGGGCCTGGGCGCATATGCAGCGGGTCAACCAGCGCCTCAGCGGACTGTCTTCGCCGCTGGCGCATGCGACACTCAATGCGCCGAAATCCGCCAGCCGTCGGCACGCTCTGAAACTGCTGTTGTTGCTCGGCGCAGGCTCGGCAGCAGGCTGGAGTCTGCGCGAGCAGATCGCCCTGCAACCCTTGCTGGCCGACTACAACAGTGGCGTTGGCGAGCAGCGCAAGGTGGCTTTGAGCGATGGCAGTCAGGTGCAGTTGAATACTGCCAGCGCGGTCGATGTGCGTTTCGATGCACAGCAGCGCCTGATCAAGCTGTTGCAGGGCGAAATCCTCATGACCGCCTCGGCGGACAGCCGCCCGCTGAGCCTGTTGAGCGCCGAGGGCACGGTCAGGGCATCGACAGGCGCCAGCCGTTTCAACCTGCGCCAGCTGGATGGGCGCACGCAATTGGCGGTGTTTGCCGGAGCCCTTGAAATAGCCCCGCTCGGCAGGAGCGGCCCGGGTTTGATGCTGCGGGCCAGCCAGCAAGTGACCTTCAGCCGTGATGCCTGGGACAGCGTGAAACCGATAGATGCCGGCAGTGGCGCGTGGGCGGACGGGATGCTGGTGGCGTCGCGCATGAAGCTGTCCGACTTCCTTGCCGAGCTGGGTCGCTATCGACGCGGTCGTTTGAACTGCGATGCAAAAATCGCCAGCCTGCTGATTTCCGGCAGCTATCCGCTGGCCGACAGCGAGCGCATCCTCGACATGCTGGAACTCGCCCTCCCGGTGCATGTACAACGCTTCACCCGCTATTGGGTGAACGTGCAGGCGCGGGTTTGATCGTGATTGCTCGTTTTCACGCCGGGTGCTCATGGTGACGTACACATCCTGAAGAGCCCGAAATACGGGGCTGACGCTACGCTTACTATCGTTCCCATGCTCCGCGTGGGAATGCCGTTCGTGACGCTCCGCGTCACACAGCGGTTTTTGGATGTCAGCTGGATTTACGCTAGCCGGCAAAAATTTTTCAAAAAGAGTGAGCCGTTTTTCGATCCTCGCGTGACAGACAGGGAAAGCCTCTCTCAACCTTCCGGTCAAAGGACTCCTGCATGTCAGCCCGCCCTACTCAACTTTCACCGCTGGTGCGTACGTTGCGCCATGTCATTTTCGGTGCCAGCCTTTCGGTCGGCAGTCTGTCGATGGCGCAGGCTGCCGAGGTGGCACCCAAGGCGTATCACATTGCGCCAAGCGAGCTTGAAGCTGCGCTGAGCCAGTTCGGTCGAGAGTCCGGCGTGTTGATTTCCTACGGTTCGCAAATCACCAGCGGTCTGAAGAGCCGTGGTCTGGAAGGTCAATACACGCCCGAGCAAGGCCTCAATGCGTTACTCGAAGGGACGGGGCTGCAGGCCTTGGCCGACGGCAATAACGGCTTCACCCTGCAGCAGGCCAATGCTGCTGGCGCGCCGATCGAGCTGGGTGTGTCCACAGTGGTCGGCGACTGGCTGGGCGCCGCGCAGCAAACCAACGTTTTCGAACACCCCGGCGCGCGTGATGTGATCCGCCGTGAAGAATTCGAGCGTGTCGGCGCAACCTCGGCGCGTGAAGTGCTCAATCGCATTCCGGGCGTCAATGCCCCGGACAACAATGGCACCGGCAGCCACGACATGGCGCTGAACTTCGGCATTCGTGGTCTCAACCCGCGTCTGGCGTCACGCTCCACAGTATTGATGGACGGCATCCCGGTGCCGTTCGCACCTTATGGTCAACCGCAGCTGTCCTTCGCGCCGATCAGCATGGGCAACATGGACGCGGTCGACGTGGTGCGTGGCGGTGGTGCAGTGCGTTACGGTCCGCAGAACGTGGGCGGTATCGTCAACTTCGTGACCCGTGCCATCCCCGACGCACCTACCCTCAAAGGCGGCATACAGACCGAAACCAGCCCGTCGTCCAGCCACGATGGTTTCAAGACCACCGGCAACCTGCTGGCAGGTGGTACGGCGGACAATGGTCTGGGCGGCGCGATTCTGTATTCCGGCGTACGCGGCGGTGACTGGCGCGAGCACAGCGATACCCAGATCGACGACTTGATCCTCAAGGGCAAATACCAGATCGACGAAGCCAACAGCCTCAATGCCATGGCGCAGTATTACGATGGCGAAGCGCAGATGCCCGGCGGCCTGAACGTCAGGGATTACGATGCCGATCCGTACCAGTCGACTCGTCTGAAGGACAAGTTCTGGGGCCGTCGCACCATGTTCAACTTCGGCTACCGCTATGAAAAGGATGCGCGCGTCTTCACCGCCAACACGTTCTTCACCAAAACCCTGCGCAGCGGCTATCTGGATCAGGGCAGCTTCGTTTCCCTGTCGCCCCGCGAATATTGGGTACGCGGTCTGGAAACGCGCTTCTCGCAAGGCTTTGCACTGGGCGAAACCTGGCATGAAGTCGGTGTTGGCTACCGCTACGTCAACGAAGCCGGTCACGAACTGCGCTATCGCGAACCGGTGACCGGTAACCTGCCGACCACCGCCAGCCGCAACGACCGTGACACCCGCGGCGCGACTGAAGCGCATGCGTTCTACATTGATGACCGTATCGACATCGGCAAGTGGACCATCACGCCCGGCGTTCGCTACGAGATGATCGACACCGCGCAGAACAACAACCTGACCAACGCCCGCTATCAAGGCGACTACAGCACCGCACTGCCAGCGCTGAATGTGCTTTATCACCTGACCGACACCTGGAACCTGTACGCCAACACCGAAGGCTCGTTCGGCAGCGTGCAGTACAGCCAGATGCCCAACCGCGTTACCGGCGATGAAGTCAAACCGGAAAAAGCCCGCACCTGGGAACTGGGTACGCGCTACGACAACGGCAACCTGCGAGCCGAGATCGGTGCATTCCTGATCAACTTCGATAACCAGTACGACAGCAATCAGACCAACGACACCGTGATCGCACGCGGCGAGACGCGTCATCAGGGGATCGAGACCAGCGTCAACTATGCGCTGGAAGGCCTGAGCCCGGTATTGGCCGGTTACGATGTCTACGCGAGCTACGCTTTCGTTGACGCGACAATCCGTGAAGACGGCCCGAATAAAGGCAACCGCGTGCCGTTCTCGTCAAAGCACAAGGGAACGATGGGCGTCAGCTACACCGAAGGGCCGTGGAAGCTGAATTTTGACAGCTCTTTCCAGAGCGACCAGTTCGCCGACAACGCCAACACAGCGGCCGAAAGCGCCGACGGCAGCACTGGCAAGATCCCTGGTTACATGCTGTTCAGCACCCGCGCCAACTACGACTTCGGCCCGCAACTGTCGGACCTCAACGTAGCGGTCGGGATGAAGAATATCTTCAACCGCCAGTACTACACCCGCTCGTTCGACGACAACAACCGCGGCAAATACGTCGGCGAACCGCGCACCGTGTACGTACAAACGTCGGTCGCATTCTAGTTCCCGGACGCCAGAGCGTGAGAGAAGTGTTCTCCCGGACACCTCTCGTTCCTCACGCTCCGCGTGGGGGTGCCGTTCTGGACGCTCTGCGTCCGCTCCTGATTCTCAGCCTTGAATCAGGGCGGCCATTTTTTGCTGCGAAATATTTCTTACACATTGGGGTTGAATTGTCAGGCCATTGCCGCCAACACTGTGAATGAGCGCAAACGAAATCGATTCCGCAAGGAATCACGTAGTCCAGCCTCGCACGAGCAAGCCCTAATAAGGATTAACTATGCAAATCCAGGTCAATAGCGATAATCACATCGAAAGCAGTATCCGACTGGAGGAGTGGGTTCGTACCACCGTTGAAAGCACGCTCGAACACTACGATGAAAACCTGACCCGCGTGGAAGTCCACATCCGCGACGAAAACGGCGACAAGCCTGGCCCGCACGACATCAAGTGCCAGATGGAAGCTCGCCCCAAAGGACACCAACCTATTTCTGTTTCCCACAAGGCCGATACGGTAGATCAGGCTGTGGATGGCGCTGCTGTAAAACTCGATCACGCGCTCGAGCATCTGTTTGGCAAACTGCGCGGCAAACGAGGTGCCGCACCGATCATCGCCGAGCAGGATGAAGATCCGGTCAGCCCGGACGCGCTGCTCGAAGAAGAATTTCTGGAAAAAGAGCAGGAGAAAGAAGCCGCTCGTCTGACCTGATGTTCCACTGACACGTTTTGCAAAAAAAGGGCGAACCGGCAACGGTTCGCCCTTTTTGTTTGCCATGGATTGTTCCCCATGAGCAGGCAAGCGCAGCGCTCCACGCACGCCGACAATCTGTCGACCAGCGTGCCCTACACACGGTTGTGCCCCAATCAGTGCGCACCACAAACGCTCGCTGCACAGCTTTGGCCACCTTGCCCCATCGCTCGCCTCGCAGCGATCTCGATCGCCGGTTGCCGTCTATCGAATTTAACATTCAGCACCGGGCAGTCCGAGCACGGCACCTGACAGCCATAGGCGAGCAAAAAATCATGCCCCTTGCCTACATGAGCAGGCGGGTCAGCCCTTCAAACCGACAAGCGTTCAACACTCACCCTGCCGCTCTGCAGCAAGACGCTCAACGTCAGGACCTGGGCAGCAGGCGAGTACGGTTTTGACCCGTCTTTACGAATCTCTGACGCCAGAATTCGGTTGTCGGAGTGTCAGACAATCACTCAAAAAGTCGTACGCAAACTGCATTCGCGAAAGGAGCAGGCCATATCCGGGAAGTGTTCTCCTCCCCTTTTCGAGAGCACGTTTGCCGACCGGATCGACCGGTTCGCATTGCAGCAGAGTAAGCCGTGAAGCAACTGCAATGGGCTCCCGTTCAGCGGCGTCTCGCGCATCACCCCTGCAATATGGCCCGAACCATGCAGTGTCCTGTAGTACGCGCCACGAGGCCGGCCATCAGGACGGCCACCTCCAGGCGCGGACTCCCGCCGTGGGTGCGTTAAAGCGTCTTAAACGAAACCTCTCATCAACGCGAAAGACGACAGCAAACCTGTCAGCAGCAAGCGAAGGAGTAACGCAACCGCTGATCAGTCGTCGAGAACCAAAAGGACTATTACCCGGTCAACTTATGCAGACCATTTAGCAGGTGAATGATATGGACAATCCTTTTCAGATGATCACGGACACTTTTCACCCCGACTATCGGGTGAATCTGAGCATTCAAGGGCTGGACGGCAGCATCATGCTGACCCTGTCCAACGAATGCGGAGTCGTTGCCAAACGCCTGATCAGCGCCGCGCAACGCAATGACCCACAACGCCTGCGCAAGCTTATCGAAAGCGTGCAATTCGGCATCGCCATCGAGCGTGGCGAAAGCGCGATCAAGATTCTTGCAGCGATGACTGATGGTGCCACGCTCAAAAAGACACCCGGCCCGGCCAATGGTCTGTGGTCGCAGAATCAGGCCGCGGTGAATGCCGGGGTTTGACGGGCGCTTTCTTCTTCCGATTCAGTGCCTTTGATGGCGCTGAATCGGGATGGAATTCATTGATGCCGTTTTTCATCAGTTACGTTAACTGAATATCTTCAGCGGCGTGTATCGCGGCCGATTGGTCATCAACTTCAAGAAAAAACCCATACTCGCCATGCCCCCTTGTGCAGCCTGCAAGGCCTGAAAAATCAGGCAGTTCGCCATCAAACTCCCTCCCGCCTCTTCAGCAAAAGTACAGATACATCCTGCTACAACAATCCTTGCGCAGAAACATTCGAGCGACTGGGCACTGCGTTCAGCGCCACTGCACCTGCGGATGATTCCGAGGAGGCAACATGTTCTTAAGGTATGGGGTATTGATCGCATCACTTGCGATAGCGTCAGGCTGTGTCGAAGAGCGGGTAGTCCATGAGCGACCACACGTACATCATGAATACGTCGAAGAAGTCATCGCGCCACAACCACCCCCTGAGCGAGTAATTGAAGTAGAACCGGCGCCTCGTCCCGGCTACATCTGGGCACGCGGTTACTGGCACTGGAACGGGCAGCGGTTCGTACCGGTTCATGGTCACTGGGAGGCGGAACGACCTGGCTACCACTATGTGCATCCGCACTGGGAAAGCGCCGGAGACGGCTGGCACTGGCGTGCCGGTGTGTGGCTTAACTGACAGGCGACTTCCATAGCAACGTACTGGCGGCATCGATCACGGATGCCGCCAGTGTCTCGATCAGACCTCGCCTTTCTCTTCGGTCACAGCGCCTTTGACCGAACTGGACGAATCAGGAATCTTCGCCGACGGGTATTTGTACGACGCGTAGCGCACCACCAGAATTGCAAACGCCAGCAACAGAATGCCGCCACACAGGTAGATGATGCCAATGTCCGGCGGGTTGTGGTGGGATACGTCGGAAATCAGCAGACGGGTCAGTGCAGTGATCGCAACGTAGATCAGGAAGCGCACGGGCATGTGGTTGGTCTTGAAATAAATCCCGGTCATCGCCCCCAGTTCCAGGTAGATGAACAGCAGCAGGATGTCATCGACCGTGACGTTGCCTTTCTCGACCATGCCCAGGAACGCAACCACTGACGCCCAGGCAGTGATCGCGCCAATCGCGAACAGCGCCAGAAAGTGAAAGCTCTCGACGCAGAGATTACCCAGTGACTCGGCCTGGCCATGCACGCGGTGTCTTATCTTTACTGCCCATTTGTTTCCCATGACGCTCTACCTCTGAACCTTCGTTTATGCCGACCGGATAATGCCGGGTGCTGGTGACACCTTTGTGGCCTGCTTTTTAAAGCAGGAACAGGGCCATAGGCTATGGTTGAGAGCGCGACGGGTTGTCGCAAGGCACATTTGCAGCGCAAAAAAGATGCTTAAACGCCACTATTCAGCGAGGGGTTGATTGGTACAGGCTTTTTACTGTATAAAAACACAGTAATCAAGAAATCACCTTCAACGCCGATGCGTCGGAGAGCGGGCTTCATGCAGACCCTCATATGGATATGCATGCAGCGCCCCGCTACACCTGACCGGCATGCTGGTCTTGCAGGATCAATGCTTTTGCATACCCGCTGGTCAGAGCGTGAAGCGCTGAACGTCCGGGTCTAGCCCTTTCAACACTGGATAACACGACGAGGCCAAAATGGCTGTTGAAACCCTTTACCGCAGTACCCGCGATCTGGAGACTACTTTCGTGGACCGTAAACTCGCCGATGCGCACGATCAAATGCTCGAGCTGGCCGAGCTTCTCACCGACGTCCTGATCAAGAACGTGCCGGGGATCTCGGAGAAGCATGCAGAGGATGCGAGTATCTACATGGCGAAAAATCGCGCCGTCTTTGCCGCCGCCTTCAAAAACAACGCGACTGCACTCAGCGAGCTGTCGGAGCCTGCCGAGTCGGAAGGCTGATTGCGTTCTGCACCGCGACCCCCTCATTCGGAGGGGTTCGCTAATCATTCTCATTTAATAACTGGGCAACTGCCCGCATTGCTGCTACAACTCAATAGTGCAGCTCACTTAACTTTAGCGGTATGTAAGCTATTCCTTAACATCTCGTTCACCTGCAGCGAATCAAACTCGATACAAAAGCAAAGTTCCACACTGTCATTATATCAGCGCCATTTTTGTGAACCCCTTCGCTTTTCCTGTCATTAATCAGGCGTCAGTATTCTGCTGTAGTGATGCACGCCACAGCACGGCTATTTTTGTTGGAACTTTTTGCCATCATGGCGACTTTCAGCACATTAGCGACCTTTGAAAACAGCCTGACCGACGCTATCATCCCCCCATAAAACCCCCGCAGCCATTGGGCGAAACGGTTTTTTAAAAAGTTTTAACCTTGAACTGACCACCCCGAAAAACCAAAGTTCCTGAAAACTATTACTTTGAAAAATACTTAATAAAACATTTTGCTTTATTATTTTGTTCTGCTAATAATCCCGACAATTCCGGGTAACAAGGCACATTGCTACATCACATTGAAGTGAATATCGAGCTACGCACTCCGATCTTCCCCGCCCGAGAAACTCATTAACTCGCCAGCTGGCCACGCTGCTCTCAGCCTGGCTTTGCTATTGCGCGGCGCGCTCAAAGCGCGGGAGGAAATAATGGCTGGTCAGCAACCGAGGATGAAGGTCCTTTCCATATTCGGCACTCGCCCAGAGGCCATCAAGATGGCTCCGTTGGTCAGAGCACTGGCCGCAGAGCCGGGTATCGATTCGAGAATCTGCATCACCGGACAGCATCAGAGCATGCTGCAACAGGTGCTGGACATGTTCGAGCTCAAGGCCGATTACAGCCTTGATGTGATGCGCCCCGATCAGACGCTGAACTCCCTGACCGCGGCGCTTTACGCGGCGATCGATCCGATTCTGGACGAGATGAAACCGGACAAGGTGCTGGTTCATGGCGACACCACCTCGGCAATGGTGGCGGCCATGTCGGCCTTTCATCGCCGCATTCCCATCGGCCACGTCGAAGCGGGCCTGCGCACTGGCGATATCCGCCAGCCGTGGCCTGAGGAGATGAACCGCCGCTGCATCGATCTGATTTCCGATCATCTCTTTGCACCGACGGCCGAGTCGCGCCGCAACGTGCTGGGCGAGCGCCTGCAAGGTATCTCGTTCGTGACCGGTAATACCGTGATCGACGCCCTGCACCTGACCGCTCAGCGGATCGACAGCAACCGCCAGTTGCGCCACGCACTGGATCGCCAGTTTTCGTTTCTGGTACCTGAACGCAGGGTGTTGGTGGTGACCGGGCATCGTCGCGAGAATTTTGGCGACGGCTTCCTGAATATCTGCAAGGCGCTGGGCGAACTGGCCCGACGCGACGACATACAAATCGTCTACCCGGTGCATCTGAACCCCAACGTTCTGGGGCCGGTCACCGAGCACCTGGGCGACTTGCCCAACGTGCACCTGATCAAGCCTCTGGATTACCTGTCGTTCGTGCGCCTGATGCAACGCGCCCACGTCATCCTTACTGACTCCGGCGGCGTGCAGGAAGAAGCGCCGTCGCTGGGCAAGCCGGTGCTGGTCATGCGTGATGTCACCGAGCGTCCCGAGGCAGTCGCAGCGGGTACTGTACGTTTGGTAGGCACCGAGACCGACGCGATCATTAGTGGCGTGAACGCCCTGTTTGATGACGACGCCTTGTGGCAGAGAGCCTCCCATGCCGCCAACCCTTACGGCGACGGCAAGGCCAGTGCGCGCATCGTCGATGCCCTGATGGGTCGTCCGGTGGATGAATTTGTCGCCGAGCTGCCGCGTTATCGCACCGACCCGGTCGATGTGCAGCTCGACACGCTTATCCAGCCTCAGCCTCAGCACCAGCATAACCAGATGCGCTCGATGGCAGGTTAGCGAGAACACGCGCAGGTAGCGCAAAAGAACACCAAACATATCCGCAGGAAGCAGTCCGCAGACGATACGGGCACCCGGTTCACACCGAGTGCCCGAAAAACGTTGTAGCAGACCGGCAGCCTGTATCAAGACCCAATGGCCTTGAGCCTTTACCGAGATCTGCACGATGAAATCTTCCGTTGCCGTAAACATGGGCGCGTTTAACGTCCTTGCCTGCGGGATGAGCCTGCTGGCTCTGATGCCTGCATTTGCCCTGGCTGCCGAAAGCCCGTTGACCCAGGCGATCAACCGAATCACTGCCGACAGCCGTCAGGAGCGAGTGATCGAGCTGCGGGAACTGGGCATCGATCGCCCGATCATTCTCAGTGCCACTGATGCACGCCGTGAGCTTTACCTGCCGGTGCCCGCCAATGTGCCGCTGACGGATGCGACGCTGAATTTTGACGCCAGCTATCTGAATGGCGAAGCAGGCCGCAACACGCTGCTACTGTCGCTGGATGGTTATCCGGTGCGCGCGCTGGGCCTCAACGAAGAACAGGGTAATGCCAGCGCCGTACTGGGCGTCGACAAGGCAGCCCGGGAAAGCGGCTCAGTGCGCCTGGGCATTGCCTGGTCCTCTGTGATCTCGAAAGTGCTCTGCGAAGACGAACGCGCCATCGGCAATGTGCTGCGCATCGATCCGCACACGCGCCTGACTTACGGCTATGACGCCAGCCAGTTACAGGATGTGGGTGCAGCGTGGAACGCGCTGCCCGGCAAACCTAGCCTGTTGGTCGCACCCGGCACCTTGTCGAGCGCCAGCTACGACGCCGCCTGGCGTCTGGGCGTAGCGCTGGAACGCATCGGTAAACAAGCGCGTATCCTGCCGTTTCCTGCCGTGCAGGACAGTGTGGACCTGAGCGGCCTGAATATTCCGGCAGAACTCAAGCAGATTCCGGCATTCGCCAGCCTTGACGGCAAAGGCCAATACACCTTGCTCGACCCGGCGCAGATCGGCGCATTGCTGATGCTTGGCCAGACCCCGGCATTGCAGGGCGATCTTGCGATCAGCGATCCGCAACTGCTCAAGGCAATCGACGACGCTCTGAACGCCCTTCAGGCACAGGTACAAGGACTTGACGCAACCGCCGCCGCAGCACTGGGCCAGTGGCGCGAACGTCATATCAAGCAACCGCTCGCCAATAGCACCGAGGACGTGAGTCTGGCCCTGCTGGGCAATCGCGCGCTGCTGATGATCAAGCCGGAGTCGGCGAACAAGGCCATCGGCCTGTTCAGTTCGGCTTGGAACAAACTGGCGCGCAATCGCCAGTTGACCATCGGTGAAGAAACCGCGATGCCGCTCAGCGAAGACGGTCGCGTTGCGCTGACGCGCCTGGGCGGCAAGCCCGGCACGGTGGATGTGCTGGCTAAAACCGATTGGAGCGCCTCGTTCCCGCTGGGCAGCGTGGCCTATGACGGGCGCGTACCGGTAACCGCGATGATTGATGTTGCTGCGGCCCCCGGCGCATCCGGAACGCCACCGGTTGCGACACTGTTTCTCAACGACTACCTGATCGGTGCGATGCAACTGACTGCCGATGGCAAGAAAGAGCGCATCGAAGCAAGAATTCCGCAATATGCACTGGCAGCGCAGAACACCTTGCGCGTCTCGTTCCAGCGTCAGCCGGTCAGCAACCAGTGCCTGGAGACGCCGCAGGCGTTCCCGATCTCGGTATTGCCGACCAGCCATGTGGTACTGGACAAGGTCACGCCTGACGAAAACTTTTCGGGCATGGCAGCACGCTTCGCTACGGACACTCAGATAATGGTGCCCAAGGCCTATCTCGAGCGCCCGGCCAGCAGCCTGCCGCAAGTGATCCGCGTCGCCAGCGCTTCCGGTGTCTCGCCGCTGCGTGCGCAACTCAGCGTCAGCGATGACGCCAGCGTAGCCGTGACGCCCGCCAAAGCGTTTCTGGCGTTCGAACTGCCAGTCAAGGATGGCGCCGAGTCGGTCAAGGCCAGCAACGACGGGCATCTGCTGATCAATCACAAAGAGCAGACGCTGCTCGACCTCAAATCCCTCAACCACCTGGCCTCGTTGCAAGTGATCGACGCGGGCGGCCAGCACGGCATGATCTATCGCACGCTTGGCGGTCAGGCCCCGGTTTTCGAGCGCCCGCTACTGCTGGAGCGCGGCAACGCCACGCTGTTGGCTGACAACGGCCCGATCGCCACCTTTGACGCCAAGGATCCGACCGGCAGCCAGATGATCGAAGACGAGCAAAGCACTGGCCTCGACGCCTGGCGCAAACCGTCGCTGCTGTGGCTGATTCCGGCTGGCATCGTACTCTTTCTCATCCTGTTGCTGGCTGGCCGTAGCGCCCGTCGCAATCGCTCGTAACGGGCCGCCGCAATGACGTCGCTCTATTGGCCTTACTGGCTGGCCCATTACTACAGCGTGCTGGAAGTCGCGACGATCGTTGTCGGGCTGATTATCCTGGTATCGAGTATCGATGACCTGTTCATCGATATCTGGTACTGGGCCAGGCGGCTGTACCGCAAGTTCACCGCCGAACGCCGCTACCGGCCACTGACCGCCGAGCAGTTGATTGCCCGCGACGAGCAGCCGCTGGCAATCATGGTCCCGGCCTGGCTGGAATACGACGTCATCGCGCCGATGATCGAAAACATGGTGTCGACGCTCGATTACCAGAACTACGTTGTGTTCGTCGGCACCTACATCAACGACCAGCGCACCATCGATGAAGTGGAGCGCATGCGTCGCCGTTACAAGCAATTGCATCGCGTGGAGGTGCCGCACGCCGGCCCGACCTGCAAGGCCGACTGCCTGAACTGGGTCATCCAGGCGATTTTTCTGTACGAAAAGACTCACGCCGTACAGTTTGCCGGGACCATCCTGCACGACAGCGAAGACGTGCTGCACCCGCTTGAACTGCGCCTGTTCAATTACCTGCTGCCACGCAAGGACATGATCCAGTTGCCGGTCGTGTCACTGGAGCGCAACTGGTACGAATGGGTTGCAGGCACCTACATGGACGAGTTTGCCGAATGGCACGGCAAGGATTTGGTCGTGCGCGAAAGCATGACTGATACCGTGCCTTCGGCTGGCGTCGGCACCTGCTTCTCGCGACGTGCACTGATGGTGCTGGCCGATGAAAACCAGAACCAGCCTTTCAATACCGAAAGCCTGACGGAAGACTACGACGTAGGCGCTCGGCTGGCGAAATACGGTATGCAGGCGATCTTTGTGCGCTTCCCGGTGCAATTTCGGGTGTTGCGCAAATCGTGGTTCCGCAAGCCGTATGAGTCGACGCTGGAAATGCCGCTGTGTGTGCGTGAATTTTTCCCGGACACCTTCCGTACCGCCTTTCGCCAGAAAGCGCGCTGGACTCTGGGCATCGGCCTGCAGGGCTGGGAGCAAATGGGCTGGACCGGGTCGCTGGCCAACCGTTACCTGCTGTTTCGGGATCGTAAGGGCGTGGTGACATCGTTCGTCAGCATCCTCGCTTACTTTATCCTCATTCAATTGCTGGCCTTGATTGTGCTGCGCTCCAGCGGACTGTGGAACACCAGCTTTCCGACCCCGTTTGAAACCACAGGTCTGATTCAGTACCTGCTGGTGGCCAACGGCATCGCGTTGCTGTGGCGGATCCTGCACCGCTGCTACTTCACTACGGTGCTTTACGGTTGGCAGCACGGCTTGTTGTCCATACCGCGCATGGTGGTGGGCAACTTCGTCAACTTCATGGCTGCGGCACGCGCCTGGCGGATGTTTCTGGTGGGCAAAGTGCTCAACCGCAAGCTGGTCTGGGACAAGACCATGCATGACTTTCCGTCTACCGATCTGGTCGCCGTCGCGCCACGTCGTCTGGGCAGCGTGCTGATCTCATGGCAGGCCATCAACGACGAAAAACTGCAGACCGCGCTGACTGAGCAACAGACTCGCCAAGTGCCACTGGGCCGGATTCTGTTGAGCCATGGCTGGCTCGATGACGAGACCCTGGCTGAGGCCATCGCCTTCCAGAACGACCTGCCGCGGGTCTTCGACGTCGCTGGCAAACGTTCGGCAACCAGTGTCCTGGCCGATGAGTTCTGCCTGCGCTGGCGCGTTGTACCGTTGCAAATGAATGCGCTGGGCCGTCAGGAAATTGCCGTGGCCAGCCCGTTGACGGATGAAGGTCTGCAACAGATTACCGAGCAACTGGGTGCCGAGCCGGTGCAGTTGATTGCGCGTGAAAGCGACATCGTCGCGCAGTTGCGTCAGCTTCAGGTAGTCGAGGGCCAACCATTGCCAGCCACTGCCCCGCTGCTGGGCGACCTGCTGATCGAGCAAGGCCTGTTGGACCGCGAAGTATTCCAGAAAGCCATGCTCGGCTACCGCCCGCATGTGCATGGCCGGATCGGCGATTACCTGGTCGACATCGGCGTGCTGCCCCGAGAAACCATCGAGCAGGCAGTGGCGCGTCAACACAACCATTACCGATCTGACGATCATACGGAGCAGCCACTATGAAGCGCCCCTTCATCCTGTCGCTGCTGGTGAGCGGCCTGAGTCTTGTTGCACCACTCAGCCAGGCAGAAACACTGCCTTTGCCGTTGACCGGTCCTGCGTATGCCATCGCCAACGAAGCCTACATGGCCTACAACCGCAAAGACTACGACCTCGCTATTGCCAAAGCGCGAGAGGCATTGCGCCAGCGTGCGGATGCCGATCAGTTGCGTGATCTGATTGCCCTGGCCGAACGCGACAAATACCGACGCGATCACCCTCAGCGCTTCCCCAAGGCTCGCCCAAAACCGGGCTACCTGGAGGGAAATCAGGCGCTGCGCGCGTATGCCAATCGCGACTACGACGGCTCGGCAAACCATGCGCGCAAGGCCATCGCACAGGCACCGAAAAATCTTGATTACCGCATGATGCTGATCGAGGCGCTGCAACGTCAGCAGCGTCTGGACGAAGCACAGCTGGCCATCAACGATGCAGAGCAGGCAGTCGGTCCACAGCCGGTTTTGACTCGTCGTCGGCAAGCGATTCAGGAACAGGCAGCAGTCGATAAGGCAGCCTCTGGTTATAAGGCACTGGCACGCGGAGATAACGACACCGCTGTCAGCGAGGCGCGGGAGGCTGTGCGCAGTTTTCCCAAACAGATGGCCTACCGCAAGCTGCTGGTCAGCGCCCTGATTGCTCAGGGGCAATATGCCGAAGCGCGCTCTGCGGCTACCGAAGCACTGGCGCTGAATGGCAACGACGCCACCCTGCTCGTCCAGCGCGGACAAATGCGTCAACGCCTGGGCGATCAGGACGGTGCGCGTCAGGACTTCGCTCAGGCACTCGCCGTGGGTAATCTGCCCCTGCGCGAGCAAGCTTCCTTGTACGCAGCGATGGACCAGCCGAGCGAGGCGCTGCAACGTCTGCAGAAAGCTCGCGATGCGGGCGAACTGCAACCCGGCGATGAAGTGCAGATTGCCTATTTCCTCAGCCAGGCGGGCGACGATCGTGGCGCGCTGGACGAGTTCAAACGAGTCGACCGCAGCGCCGGGCTCAAGCCTCGTGAAGTCCAGGACGCGGCCTACAGCGCCATGCGTACACCGGACGACGTGCAGGCCATCGCCTACTTCAAACGCGTGCTCGACTATCAGCAGGCCGGTGATTTGCAGATGCCCGCGCAACAGGTGTTCGACACCCGGCGCGCCGTTTCCGATCTGTCCCGTGAATGGGGTTTGACCAACACCACGACGTACCGCGGTGCCAGCACCAGCAGCGGCCTGAACGGCGCACCGAGCAGCAACACTGACAGTGTGCAGAACAGCACCGAAGTGTTCTGGCGACCACTGGGCTACCGCAATGCGCGCTTCGTCGAGCTTTACGGGCGCGTGACCGACACGTTGTGGAGCAAGGACGGCGACTCCGACACCGGCGCGGATGCATTGCAGGGAGCGCTGGGGGTCAGGGTCAAGCCGTTCAGCTCAGTCAACGTCATCGGTGCTTTTGAGCGTACCTTTCCGTTGGGCAACTCCAACGCCGACGGCGACTGGCTGGTACGTCTGGGCTATGGTTCCAGCATAGGTACTGATTTGCGCGTCGACGTGCCCAGCTGGTGGACCTCGCAGCTGTATGCTGAGGGCGGCCGTTATTTGCAGGACAAGCGCAACTATTTCAACAGTGAATGGCAGGTCGGACGCAGCTTTCGTCTGGACAGCATCAGCCCCAGACTGGTGGTGTTTCCACACGTGGTCGCCGCAGTGGATTACGATTCGAAGATGCGCAGCGAAGTCGACAGCAGTGGCCGCAGCAGTACGTCATCCGGCAACGCTGGCGGGCTGGGTGTCGGCACCGGCGTGCGCTACTGGTTTCGCGAGGACACGTACAAGGCGCCACAGTCGTATGTCGACTTCTCGGTGCAGTACCGCGAGAAAGTCTTTGGCGACGACCGCGCAGAAGGCGTGTTCGCACGCATGACATTCTCGTGGTGACAATCGCGAGTCATCCATCAGGGAGTAATGTTTGAAGGCTTTGGCCGCACTGCTACGACAGACAGCATTGATCAAGACCTCGCTGGCAGCCGCCCTGGTAGGTGCGCTGACCCTCGTTTCAAGCGAGCTGTATCAACTGATACAGCCCAGTGGGCCGGGAATTGTCGGCATCGTCTGGCAACCGGATAACGCAACGGTGGGGATAAGCGGCAACTGGGACAAACTCGGCGCACGGCAGTTGCTCGTGCAATGGACGGCGGTCGATGACCAGTCGTTCATACCAGGTACCCAGATGGCCAACGTGCCGGTGCTGCCGGACTGGGCGCGGATCAGCAAGGAACCTTGGGCGCAGGAGGTGATTCTCGGGCTGGCCGGGTACTTCAGCGAAAACCGCTCAAGGGACAATATCGAACAGTTGGCAGTGCTTTCGGCACAACTGGCCAAAGTGAAAACGCCGCTCAATGTCACCGGCTGGTATTTCCCGGCCGAGGTAGACCCCAGCTGGAGTCGCGCCAAGGAATTACCCGCGCTGCTGGCGAAGCTGCCCAGGCCGTTGTGGATCAGCGTCTACGATGGTGCCAACATCGGCCCCGCCGCCACTGCGGACTGGCTGAAAACCTGGCTGCCGGACGATATCGGCGTGTTCTTTCAGGACGGTGTGGGTGTCTATGCGCGCACCGCTCCGGTTGCCCGAACCTACGCAGACGCGTTACGTAAACGGCTGGGCAAAAATCGCGTCAGAATCATCGTCGAAGCGTTTCGCCCGCAAGTGGGTGGAGGTTTCCGACCGGCGACGGCTGCCGAACTGAAACCGCAAATAGCGGCTTTCGATGGCTATCCGCTGTACCTGTTCGACGGTCCGCACTATGTGACGCCCGACTTGATAAAAGCCCTGAACAAGTAGAAACAACTGGCGCTGGACGAAATTCCCGCGCGGGGCTACAAAGAGTCTTCCTACTGGATTTTCAGTTGCACGGAGCGGTCGATGACTCCACGTCAGCATTGCCTGGCCTGTCTGCAACAGACACCGCCCTCGGTGTTTGAAGCAGCGCTATGGGTGTCGAGCGAGCATGACGCACACTTTGCCCGGCATGCGGTGATCAGTGACATGGACCTGTTACAGCGCCAGATCGACGCTGCGCTGCCGGTCTTGCCAGCCCCTGAACTCGCGCAACCGCTTTTGCGACAACTCAATGCACTGGGTTTTCAGCAAGATGACTGGAACCCGCCCAAACCCGACTCGGCGCTGCTGCACAAGGTTATGCAGCAGCGTCGCGGCCAGCCATTGGGGCTGGCACTGATCGCGCTGGAGATAGCACGGCGGCTGGAGATTGCGCTGGAGGGCGTGAACTTTCCAGGCCACTTTCTGCTGCGTGTGCCAGGTGCCGATCATTTGCTCGACCCCTGCAGCGGGCGCAGGCTTTACCCCAGAGACTGCCGCGAGCTGTTGATCCGGCAATTCGGCCCGACCATGCAATTGCGCGCCGAACACATGACACGCGCAACACCGACCAGCATGCTGCAGCGATTGTCGCGTAACCTGCGGCATCTGCATCAGATCAACGATGACTTTCTCGCTGCGCTCAAGGACGCCGACCGCATCGTCGAGCTGGGTCAGGCAACCAGCGGAGATCACCTGGCCCGCGCCAGCCTTTATCAACGCCTTGAATGCCCGCAGGCCGAACGTTTCGACTTGGAGCGCGCGCTGTTGCTCAGCGAAGACCCCCTGCAACGAATCGAGCTTGCCGAGCGCCTGAGCCGGTTGCCGGCGAACCACAGCGTTCACTGACGCCCTTGCACATTCCCCGCGAATTATTACCTGCGGAGTAATGCTGCATATCCTGTACGGGGATTTTTCAGAACAGTAATGGCAGGTAACCTGCGCCCGTTAAATCGACGTGGATTTGCAAGCTCCCTTGATCCTGCGTTTTGTTTGGCCGCTGCGTGGCGATCTATGCAGCGGCCTTTTTTATTGCCAGACGTTTTAGTGTCGATACACCCTCACGCCTTGGCGTTTGGTGTTTTTTTGACCAGCCCCTTGTTTTCCATATCTTTGATCTTGCGCATCTCGTAACTGTCGCCCGACTCGGCAAACGTCTGAAGATTCTGCATGATATGAATCGTGCGAATGTAATCAGGCAATAACACTTTGGCGTACGGGTCTCCGCTCATTGCCTTTTCTTTCATTTCAATAATTCGATTGGCAAAGAATTCCAGTGCATTGATTTCTTTACTGGGGTCGACCAGCTTGCCCTTCTTGTCGAATTCATCGCCCGCTCGGCTCATGAGTTCGGCCGTATGATTGTCGATCATGCCGAACTTGTACAAGATCATCCCTGCCCTGTTGAGGTCCTTGGGCGTAATCTGCTCGGGGTTGAATCCCTTGAACAGCGGCTTCATCTTACGCTTTTCCATCGCCAGCGAGTTGAGCGCAACGGCGTTCTCACCGACCTCCTGCAACACCTGACTAACCTGCGCTGCGGCCTTCTTGAGCTTGAGTCTTTCGGGCGGCGCAGCGACAGTTACCGGTGGCAGGTCACCCCACATTGTTCTTCCCACGAGATACTCCCTATATGAATGTGTTCAAACTTCATATCGGAGTAAAAACTGCTTAATTAATAGCAACACAGAAATCCATACCGAGCCTACAAAGCCAAAAGACAGTTCTTACAGGACACGGTAACAATTCCGATAAATAACTAACCAGTTATAAAATCGTGCACCTAACAGAGACTTCTTTTCCAAAGCCGCCTCGTATCCCAGAACCTGCTTAATTAGCGTATTTCTGCAGATTGGCCATCATTTCTTTCAACGCCTCGATATTGTCGGCGGGGTGCGCGGCCTGATCGAAATCAGCAATCGTCTGCCATTGTGCAGCAACGTCTTCGGGGCTGAAGCCTGCCTGCGGATCGAAGCATGCTCCCTGACTGCGCTCCCAACGGACCTTGCCGATCCAGCCGCCGCCCACTTCAAACAGATCGCCACTATCCTGACACTGTTCGCTGCCCAGGTACACCACCAACGGGCTGATCAGTTCAGGTTTGAGCAGCTCGAATACGTTGGCAGGAATAAGACCCTCGGTCATGCGCGTGCCCCCGGTCGGGGCTATGGCGTTGACGAAAATCCGGTGCTTGCGGCCTTCCAGCGCGAGGGTGCGAGTCAGTCCGTAAAGCCCGAGCTTGGCGGTTGCGTAATTGGATTGGCCGAAGTTGCCATAGATGCCGGATGTCGATGAAGTGAAGATCACACGCCCGTAATTCTGCTCGCGCAGGTATGGCCAGGCGGCATGTGTGACCTTATAGGCACCCTCGACATGGACGCGGTAAATCAGGTCCCAGTCGGCGTCCTCCATTTTGGCGAAGGTCTTGTCGCGCAGGATGCCAGCGTTGTTGACCAGCACATCTATGCGACCGAAGGCATCAAGCGCGTGTTGCACTATGCGCCCGCCGTCAGTCACCGAGTCATGGTTGGCTACAGCGGTGCCACCGGCTTCACGAATCTCGGCCACAACGCGATCGGCAGCCGAAGCACTGGCCCCTTCGCCATGGGCAGAACCGCCCAGGTCGTTGACCACTACCCGCGCGCCGTGCTGTGCAAACAGCAGCGCATGAGCCCTTCCCAGCCCGCCTCCTGCGCCCGTCACAATCACGACTTTATCTTCAAAACGCACTGACTCACTCATCGCAGGCTCCAGGATCAAAGGAAACGTTGCGATGAGTGTCGTCCAGGCACCTGCCAGTCACAATCAACACGCGCAGTGCTGAATCATGCTCAATAAAGCAGCGGGATGATTTCAGCCCAGGTGTTTGATGAACGCTGCCAGCCAAGGCTCGGCGTCGGTTTCCGGGGTCACGCTTTCACTTCCGTCCAGACGCAGCATGTCCTGCACTTCATTCACACCCAGTTCAGCGAACAATTCACGCATCTGCTCGCCGCCTGCACAAAAGGTGTCGCCGTAGCTGGCATCACCCAATGCGATTACACCACCCGGCAAGCCGCGCAGCTGGGCAGGCAAAAGATCACGAAGCTCTGAATAGAGAGGCATGAGGTTGTCGGGCAGTTCTCCCATCCCGGTGGTAGACGTCACCGCGAGGATGGCCTGCGGCTCGAAAGCCAGCACGTCAGGCAACGCGAGCCGAGGGTTTACGAGTGTGTCGTGACCAGCAGCACGTAACAGTGCAGAGGCGTGTCTGGCAACTTCTTCGGCCGATCCGTAGACCGTTCCACACACGATGGCAACTTTCATGGCTATTCCTGCAGCAGCTGAAAAAAAGTGAAACATTATGCCCTAGAATGCCATCTGAATTTTCTACGGACCCTTTTGCCTTTGGCCGGCACGGAAAAAGCACAGCCAAGTTGAAACATTAAAATGGAAAAATATGATGAGCGGTCCGAACAACTTGCGGAATCAATGGTCTTTGTTCTCAATAACCGGTCAGACCGAGCTTTCCGCCAATGCAACCTGATTCTCTCCTCACACAGGCTGAACTGGATTTTATCCAGAGCATGCAGCGCAATCCGAAGCTGAACGTGCGCGACAGCACGCGTAGCCTTCTGGTCAATGGCGGGGTTCAGATTCAGGATCTGCTGACACGTCTGGCTGCTCACGAGCAGGTCACGATCCATGCGCAGTTCGAAAACCAGCAGATGAATTTCCCTCTGCATCTGGTCGAGGACGAATTCCATGCGCTGCATCTGGAACTGGGCGCACCGAGTATTTTCGAGGAAGGCCCGAAGATTCGCCCCTGGCGGCTCGTGCTTGAAGAGCCGATCCCGCTTGAGACCGAAAAGGGTGCATTGACGGCGCTCTGGGTTCACGAGCTGTCGTTCAAGGGCGTGCTGCTTGAGTACCGCAAGGAAGGCAAGCTGCCGAGAAACTTCTCAGCCTGGTTCAACCCGCCAGGTCAGGCTCCTATCCCGATGCGTGGCAAGCTGGAGCGAATGACCGAACACAGTTTCGGCGCCTATCACTTCAGCAAGCATGGCAAGGACGACGCCGAGCGCTTGCGTCAGTACATCCTGCAAGAGCATCGCCGCAAGCACCCTTCCCTGCACAAGTAATCAGCCAACACCGCAAAGCTCTACCGGTCCGTCAGCGTTTCAGGAATAATCCTTGCTTGCTTTTCAAGTGAAGCTGTCGCGACCCACCACCCCGGATCGCGGCATGTGACCTCCCTACCCGGGAATCTCACGCCTCTACCGGAGATACACAATGTCTACCTCACCCGTCACCTTGATGGTCGCCCGCCGCGTGGCACAGGGTCGCTACCATGAAATGATGGCCTGGCTGCACGAAGGCGAACAGTTGGCCACGGATTTCCCGGGGTATCTGGGTTCCGGCGTGTTGGCGCCTCCGCCTGGCGATGATGAATTTCAGATCATTTTCCGCTTTACCGATGAGCACACCATGCACGCCTGGGAGCATTCCGCCTCTCGACGCTCCTGGCTGGTGCGCGGCAGCGGTCTTTTCGCACAACCCTCGGAGCATCGGGTCAGCGGCATCGACGGCTGGTTCGGCGCAATCGATCAGCGTCCGCCACGCTGGAAACAGGCTGTCGCGATCTGGCTGGCGTTTTTCCCCGTGTCGCTGATCTTCAACTTTCTACTCGGCCCGTTGCTCAATCATCTGGACCTGTTACCGCGCATCATGATCAGTACAGCGGTGCTCACCCCGCTGATGGTCTACCTGTTCATCCCGCTGTCCACACGCCTGCTCGCACCCTGGCTGCAGAGCACGCCTGCACCGGCACGCCCTACTCAATCACCTTCCCCTCGCTAGACTCATAAAGACCTGTACACCTTTACACCTCGGTACAGGTCTTGGTCGCGTCCCAGCGCCGCTCGTTCCCTCAGCCTCCCCGTGCTCAGCGCCTGCGAGCACTGCCTCGGCGAGTTTCATGATGTCCAGGGTTGTACAAAAAAATTCTCTGGTATAACTTTGCCTGTAAACCGGAAGAAACAATCGACCGTACAATCCCCGTCCACTGTGGATAACCGATACGTGAGCTGTCGATGACATTATCTTCTGCACCGATTCTGATCACCGGAGCCAGCCAGCGCGTAGGCCTGCATTGCGCCTTGCGCCTGCTTGAGCATGGACATCGGGTCATCATCAGTTATCGCACTGAACACGCAAGCGTGACGGAACTGCGCCAGGCCGGAGCGGTGGCCCTCTACGGCGATTTTTCGTGCGAAACCGGGATCATGGCGTTCATCGATCTGCTGAAAACCCAGACTTCAAGCTTGCGCGCCGTTGTACACAATGCTTCCGAGTGGCTGGCAGAAAACCCGGGCGAGGAAGCCGATAACTTCACGCGCATGTTCAGCGTACACATGCTGGCGCCCTACCTGATCAATCTGCACTGTGAGCCGTTGCTGACCGCCAGTGAGGTCGCTGACATCGTGCATATCAGCGATGACGTGACCCGCAAGGGCAGCAGCAAGCACATCGCCTACTGCGCAACCAAGGCCGGCCTGGAAAGCCTGACGCTGTCCTTCGCTGCCCGTTTCGCCCCTCTTGTCAAAGTCAACGGCATAGCACCGGCGCTGTTGATGTTTCAACCCAAGGACGATGCGACCTACCGCGCCAACGCCCTGGCCAAGTCGGCCCTGGGCATAGAGCCTGGTGCAGAAGTGATCTACCAGAGCCTGCGCTACCTTCTGGACAGCACCTATGTCACCGGCACAACACTGACCGTAAACGGCGGACGGCACGTCAAGTAAGCCGCCCCGAGGAACATTCTGATGAGCTCATCCCTGCCACAGCATTACCGGGAAATCCTGCTCGGTCTTGGAGAAGATCCAGACCGCGAAGGCCTTCTGGACACGCCAAAACGCGCTTCCAAAGCGATGCAGTATCTTTGTCACGGCTACACCCAGAGCGTCGACGAAATCGTCAACGGCGCCCTGTTCGCTTCGGACAATGATGAGATGGTCATTGTCCAGAACATCGAGCTGTATTCACTCTGCGAGCACCACCTGTTGCCATTCATAGGCAAGGCGCATGTGGCCTATATACCTACCGGCAAAGTGCTGGGCCTGTCGAAGATCGCGCGCATTGTGGACATGTTTGCCCGTCGCCTGCAGATTCAGGAAAATCTGACCAAACAGATTGCCGACGCCATTCAGCAAGTCACCGGGGCCGCAGGTGTAGCCGTGGTCATCGAGGCAAAGCACATGTGCATGATGATGCGCGGTGTCGAAAAACAGAATTCGACCATGAACACTTCCGTGATGCTGGGTGCCTTCCGCGACTCGAGCACCACCCGCATGGAGTTTCTGCAATTGATCGGACGGAGCAGACAATAATGGCAAGACTCGAACCTGGCACCGCGCGCATCCGGGTCAAAGACCTGCGCCTGCGCACGTATATCGGTATCAACGAAGACGAAATCGTCAACAAGCAGGACGTGCTGATCAACTTGACGATTCTCTACGCCGCACAGGAAGCCGTTCGCGATAACGACATCGAGCATGCTCTCAACTATCGCACCATCACCAAGGCCATCATTCAGCATGTCGAGGGCAACCGCTTTGCCCTGCTGGAAAGACTGACGCAGGAAGTGCTGGACCTGGTGATGAGCCACAAGGCTGTGACCTACGCCGAAGTGGAAGTCGACAAGCCGCATGCGCTGCGCTTTGCCGAATCGGTATCGATCACGCTCGCCGGTCAACGCTGAAACTCTTATCATGACGCAAACCGTCTATTGAAAAGAGCCCGTCATGACCGAGCAAGAACGCCTCGAACTCGAAGCTGCAGCCTTCCGTCGCCTGGTCGCGCATCTGGACAGCCGCAAGGATGTCCAGAACATCGACCTGATGAACCTGTCCGGTTTCTGCCGTAACTGCCTGTCCAAGTGGTACAAGGCCGCCGCCGATGAAAAGCACATCGACATCAGCCTTGATGATGCGCGCGAAGTGGTTTACGGCATGCCGTACAGCGACTGGAAAGCCCAATACCAGAAAGAAGCAAACGCCGAACAACAGGCGGCGTTCGCCAAGGAACCCAAACATGACTGATCTGAACTCCCTGCGCACCAGCCTGCGCAGCGGCGAGCATGTGTTCGCTGATACCCTGGCCTTTATCGCAGAAGGTTACGATTATCAGCCTCAGCCGTTCAGAAACGGCGACGTCGACAATGCCGCCGGGCAAAACGAAGGGTCTTGCAAGACTCTGGGCCTGGCGCTACTCGAAGGTTTGAGCGATGAAGAGGCACTGTTGGCATTTGGCGAGCACTACCGCTCGGTGCAAGCCACGCCCAAAGGCAGCGACCACGGCAATATCCGTGCGCTGATCAAACATGGGCTGGCAGGTGTGAAATTCGAAGGCGAACCGCTCAAGCGCAAGGCTTGAGCTGACGGGTTCTCGTGCCAACGCATTGGCACGAGAACCTGGTTGCAGAGTCTTGGAGGGACGCCAATCAGAACGTGGCGTTTGCCAGACCGTCCAGATAACGCTCGACGTCCAGTGCCGCCATGCAGCCTGCACCAGCCGAGGTGATGGCCTGACGGTAAACGTGGTCAGCCACGTCACCGGCCGCGAACACACCTTCAACGCTGGTCGCAGTCGCATTGCCTTCACGGCCACCGTGCACAACCATGTAGCCATCTTTCAAAGCCAGTTGCCCTTCGAACAGCGAGGTGTTCGGCGTGTGGCCGATGGCGATGAATACGCCGTCGACTTTCAGCTCGTCACTGGTCCCGTCATTGTTCTTCAGACGCGCACCGGTCACGCCCATGTTGTCACCCAATACCTCGTCCAGCGTGGCATTGAGCTTGAGCTCGATCTTGCCTTCGGCGACACGTGCGTGCAGCTTGTCGATCAGGATCTTCTCGGCGCGAAAGGTTTCGCGACGGTGAACCAGAGTCACCTTGCTGGCGATGTTGGCCAGATACAGCGCTTCTTCCACCGCCGTGTTACCGCCACCGACTACCGCGACTTCACGGTTGCGGTAGAAGAAGCCATCGCATGTGGCGCAGGCAGAAACCCCCTTGCCCATGAACGCTTCTTCCGAAGGCAGGCCCAGGTAACGGGCGCTGGCACCGGTGGCGATGATCAGTGCATCGCAGGTGTAGGTTGCGCTATCGCCCTGAAGGCTGAACGGCTTGCCGGCCAGATCAACGGAGTTGATGTGGTCGAAGACGATTTCAGTCTCGAAACGCTCGGCATGCTCACGCATACGCTCCATCAGCGCCGGACCGGTCAGGCCATGGGGGTCGCCCGGCCAATTGTCGACTTCAGTGGTGGTGGTCAACTGACCACCAGCCTGCATGCCGGTGATCAGCAGAGGCTTGAGGTTGGCGCGGGCGGCGTAAACCGCAGCGCTGTAACCGGCAGGGCCGGAACCGAGAATGATCACTCGGGAATGACGTACGTCTGACATGACACACTCCTGTCGACCGACTGTTCAAGCCGCAATCGAAACAGCTGGATAAAAAAGGACCGCCGAAACACTTGGGGAAGTGCCATTCACTCGGCGGATCCTGAAAGTTCTGACTCCTGAGACAGGTCCTGAAATTGGTGCCAAGCCTATCGGGGTAGCAAAGGTTAAGGAAATATCGTTTCACAATCCACCCCATAGGTCACTTCTATAGGGTGACTGACCGACAGCAGTGTACTCGCGCGAACATCCGGCCGCGGCAAGCGCGTTCAGGGCTCGGGGAATGGTGCTGAGCGCCGACAGCCATCAACTCTTTCATGGCTATCACAAAGCCGGTAAGGTCACGCCTTTCAAGCACCTGGAGACTGCCATGCCCGCGCCCGCCCTTACCGGCCCGCAATACCTCAGAGAGGGACTGAACCTGGTCCTCAGTCCTGGTTTGCGATTGTTCGTCCTGCTGCCCTTGAGCATCAATGTGGTGTTGTTCTGCGGCCTGATCTATCTGGCGGTGCACCAGTTCGAGCTGTGGGTCGACACCTTCATGCCTACGCTCCCTCACTGGCTGAGCTTTCTCAGCTATATCCTCTGGCCGCTGTTCGTGGTGCTGGTCCTGCTGATGGTGTTTTTCACCTTCACCGTGGTCGCCAACATCATCGCCGCGCCGTTTAACGGGTTTCTCTCCGAAAAAGTCGAAGCCGTGGTTCGTGGCGTGGACGATTCACCGGATTTCAGCTGGGCCGAACTGGTGGCCATGGTGCCACGTACCCTGGCCCGCGAAGCCCGCAAGCTGGGCTATATGCTGCCGCGCATGCTCGGGCTGTTCATTCTGTCGTTCATCCCTGTGGCCAACATCATCGCCGCTCCGCTGTGGCTGTTGTTCGGCGTCTGGATGATGGCGATCCAGTACATTGACTACCCCGCCGACAACCACAAACTAGGCTGGAACGAAATGCTCGGCTGGCTGAAAAGCAAGCGCTGGCAAAGCCTGAGCTTCGGCGGCATTGTCTACGTCGCCTTGCTGATACCAGTGGTCAACCTGCTGATGATGCCCGCCGCAGTGGCCGGTGCGACATTGTTCTGGGTGCGCGAGCGCGGGGCGGATGCGTTGCCGGTGACGCAGGCACGGGGCTGAACCCCGAAATATCACCGGGCCGCGCAATACGGCCCGGACTATCTGATAAAAATCACTCGCTATATATATTTACCGCACAAGGCTCTTTCGACTGAGGCTCAATAGAGCCTCAACCAACCCGTTCATGTGAAGTCCGCTTCCATCGAACATGCGACACATGAACTTAACAAGGAAGTTAAATCATGAATACTCCAGTAAACCCTGCTGCATTTGCCGCTAAAAACGCCACAATCGAAGAAAAGATTCGTGCGTTTCTGGTCAGTGAACTGGCCGAATGGTCGATCAATCCAGACAACGTTTACATCAACGGTGTAAATAACCCGGAAGAACGTTTGGTCATCAGTTCCAGCTCCCTGACTGCCGAGGCAGCCAACCGTGTTTTCGAGAAAGACGCTCCGTCCTACTCTACTCGCACCGCAGGCCTGTTCACCGTGGCATATTCGTATGCCGATGAACATCGCCTGGCTGCGCCGGACCTGGCCAAGGTAGGTGAAGTGATCGGCCAACTGGTCAATGACCTGGGCTGATTGCTCTGAGTGACTGGCTGAGTGACGACAAAGCCTGAAAGAGTGCCGAATAGATAATGGATGATCTGTTCGGCACTTCAATTGGCGTCAGTAGTATCTACGCTGCAGCAGACGCAGAGAGGTAGGTCGGTATACTCATCAACCAGATAGCACACCCGGCAAGAATCCATAGGCCATTGGCCCATGTCAATCTTGAGTTGGTACTTCCGTCTGGATCAAGCGCCGCAGCATTCATCTTCGACTGCACCAGCATTAAATTAAATGTTTGCGCAGTGGCCAGCAGAACCGCCCATACCAGCCAGCCGCCGACCGGTTTGAATTGCACATGCCCAGCGACACCTTGCGAAAGCACCATCCCCGCAATAGTCAACGCCAGCAACACCAGGCCGCTAATCGCCCAGTACGCCATGTGACCACGCCCCTGTCGCCGCAGACTTTTGTCCACAGTGCGAAATAGTGGAAAGGCGTAAATAACGGCGAAGATCACACGCGCAGCGGGCCACACCTTACTGCCTGAAAATTTCTTGTTCAGCGACCAGTTTCGATAAAACCAGTGAATCGCGAAAAAGCCCGATGTCAAAAGATACAGAATGAAGAATTTCTTTAGAGACACGACATAAAATTCCGGACCTCTACTGTCCGTTTCATCTTTTTCCAGGCTGGCTTTCGGTGGCGCATACATTAAATCTGACATTTCATATCCCTTTGAAAAGAGAGCGGATGCTATCAGACGAATCAAAACCCTGCAAAAAATATAGCTATAAAGAAGCTTCCTACAAACAAAAACTTCAAGCCTTACAACCATGACCAAACTCGTCTATCTGACAGTCGGCAAGCGGTTGCCGCTAAAAAACAAACGTTGCCAGCGTTTCAAAAAATTTCATGTAGGCCTTCTCTGTCGGCCAAAAAAATTAACACCCTGCCCACTCGGCTCAAGCGTGTAGGACCAAACTAATATCTCAATATTGGCATTGCGCTTGCTCTGTTGCGTCTAGACAACAGGAGCCATAGAGCAATGGAAATTAAGAGAGGACCGTTGAAATGACCTATATCAACTCTAAGCCGTTTTTGAACGTTACGCCGTTGGGAGTACGACAAAAAACAACACCGCTCACCACCACATCGACACCTGGAATCTTCGCTAACGTGCTCCAAAAAACCATCCTTGAAAAAGAAGCCCCTCATACAATTCTGCGAGGGGGAGAGCTCAGGCACAAGTTGATGGCACAGGCTGAAAACGACCCAAGGGAAGCAAGCTTCCTTGCCACGCAATATGCTCATAACTCACTGAATGGTGAAGCGGTGGATTTATCTGATTATCCTGTCATTCGTTACTGTGCTACTGGAAAAGTCGTAACACCCGAGTCAAGCGCTTACTTTCAGAAAACAGAGGGTTGGATGCATAAAGAGAGAAGAGCCCTTTATGAAGAGGAGTACTTGAAAGGTACGCCGACAGCTAAAATCCTTGAGAAAATATTAAACTTTAATGACGCTCTTCCTAAAGCATTTCGAGACATGGCTAATTGGTAGCATGAGCGCCCTCCCCACTCGAGGGGAGGGCGCCTGTGAAATTACCAATCGACAGTGATTCTTCCTTGCTGTCCCGCCACCGGGACTCTTCCTGTCTCTCCAATCTTCATCGTGTAATAAAACGTGCGACTTGCCAATTGATTGCCAAAGAAAGTTGTGGAGCCCGTTCGCTGGCGGGATACGTTAAGGCACACGCTGGCCCCTTGGCATAAATAGATCTCAAGGCCTTGAGGCCAGCCCGCCACGTTCCAGTTCCAACTGACATTTTTGATCGTTGCCACCGGGGGCACATGCCTGCTTACTGGCAGCGCGGCAGTGTGCATGTAGCCTTTTGAATGAATAACCGGCAAAGCGACCGATGATTGATAGTTTCCAGCCAGTGCAAAATTTGAATAGGCTAAAAGCGCCAAAGCAATTCCTGAGGCCGAATAATTCCACTTCAACTTTTTGTCATTAAATTTCATTTTATTTCCCAGTATAGATATAAGCAGAAATAACTGAAAACTCAGTCTTTCCAACTCAGCGCTAACGAACCATTAAGTTCGATAACCAGACATTACCGGGTAGACCGTTAACATCAACACCTATTGGCGCGCACTACACACCTTTGGGAAATCTTGTAAACTTTTGTAGGACGTCAATATGCTTAATCATGTTTTTTTACAAAAACATTTTACAATTGATCCATTTACCTATTTGCTACTACGCGCTTTTTCACGTCCGCTAACCTATCTCCCAGCGTCCTATCACCAATCCATCACACAACCGCCACATAACCGAAATGTAACCAGCCGAAACTGCTCCCATGAGCAAAATTCTTAACGTCACCCTGATTACTGAAACCTTCATTCCCGAGATCAACGGCGTTGCCAATACCCTGGGGCGTCTTTGTGAAGGGTTGCGGTT
The DNA here is from genome assembly GCF_020917325.1 of Pseudomonas savastanoi. NCBI lineage: Bacteria > Pseudomonadati > Pseudomonadota > Gammaproteobacteria > Pseudomonadales > Pseudomonadaceae > Pseudomonas > Pseudomonas savastanoi. The sequence goes on along the minus strand of NZ_CP076652.1, from coordinate 1,122,315 downwards.
GCGCGGGCACCGGGTCGAGCTGGTCCGGCCGCGCCAGAATGACGAGACCAACGCAGGTGCCGCAGAAGACCTGTTGCTATGCCGGGGCTGGCCGATACCGGGCTATCCAGGGTTGCAATGGGGTCAGTCTTCTATGCACAAGCTGTTGCGTCGCTGGCAGCGGCGTCGACCGGATGTGTTGTACATCGCCACTGAAGGCCCGCTGGGGCTGTCGGCGCTACGGGCAGCGCGGCGTCTGGGTATAGCGGTGATCAGTGGCTTTCACACCAACTTTCCACAGTACACGCAGCAATACGGCATGGGTTTTATCACCCGGCTGCTGACCCACTACCTGCGCTGGTTCCACAACCGCTCGCGCATGACGCTGGTGCCGAGCATCAGCCAGAAGATGGAACTGGAGCGGCGCGGCTTTGAAAGAATCGAGTTGTTGTCTCGCGGCGTGGACAGCCAGATGTTCAACCCGTCCAGGCGTTCGCAGGCTCTGCGCGAAAGCTGGGGCCTGCAAGCGGGTGATATCAGCGTCATACACGTCGGCCGCCTGGCACCCGAGAAAAACCTGGGCCTGCTCAAAGCCAGCTTCGAAACGCTCAAGGACAGTTACCCGCAACGTAATATCAAACTGATTGTTGTCGGCGATGGGCCTCAGCGCCAGCAGCTTGAGCAGCAGATCCCGGATGCGATCTTCTGCGGCACTCAGCGCGGTGAAGTGCTGGCCATGCACTATGCCTCGGCAGATATGTTTCTGTTCCCCAGCATGACCGAAACGTTCGGCAACGTGGTCCTTGAAGCGCTGGCCTCAGGGCTGGGTGTGGTCGCTTACGACGAAGCCGCTGCCGGGCAGCATATTCGCCATGGCCACAATGGAGCCCTTGCCATGCCGGGTGACGAGACGGCGTTCATCGACGCGGCGCGCTGGTTGCTGGAAGACAGCGAAACGTTGCGCCGGGTGCGCCTCAATGCTCGTCAACACGCCAGTCGCCAGGGCTGGACGGCAATCATCGATCAGTTCGAACGACAATTGCGTGAGGCCTGCCCGGGCGAAAAACCTGTAAATGTCAAAGAGACCAGGCAGGCAGCTACCAAGAAGATCAGGCCAGTGTCGTCAGTGCCTCTCGACTGAATGGCAGGATGTCCTGCTCGCGCCCCTCACGCACTTTCAATGCCCAGTCAGGATCGACCAGCAAGGCACGTCCCACCGCCACCAGATCAAACTCGTCGTTGCCCAGCCGCTTCAGCAGGTTTTCCAGGCTGGCCGGCTGAGCGACCTTGTCGGTGTTGACCATGAACTGCAGGAACTCACCGTCCAGCCCGACACTGCCGACGGTAATGGTCGGTTTGCCGATCAGCTTGCGCGTCCAGCCTGCGAGGTTCAGGTCAGAGCCTTCAAACTCGGGCTCCCAGAAACGCCGCGTAGAGCAATGGAAGATATCCACCCCGGCGTCAGCCAGCGGTTGCAGGAATTCGCCCAGCGCCTCGGGCGTCTGCACCAGACGTGCGGTGTAATCCTGCTGTTTCCATTGTGAGAAACGGAAGATGATCGGGTAGTCCGCACCAACCGCGACGCGCACCGCCTTGATCAGCTCGATGGCAAATCGCGAACGGTTGGCCAGGCTGCCACCGTACTCGTCACTGCGCTGATTGCTGCCCTCCCAGAAGAACTGATCAATCAGATAACCGTGGGCCCCATGAATTTCGACACCGTCCATGCCAATCGCCTTGGCATCGACAGCGGCCTGAGCAAAAGCGGCCACAACATCATCAATGTCCTGTTTGCTCATGCCATGCACCAGCACTTGACCGTCCTTGACCTTCTCCATCGGCCCGTAGGCAGGCACGCTACCGTCCGGCTCGGTACCGGGACGACGAACCGCACCTACGTGCCAGAGTTGCGGGACGATCTTGCCACCCTCTGCGTGCACCGCCTCAACAACCTTGCGCCAGCCCGCCAGTGGCGCATCACCAAAAAACTGCGGAACGTTCGGGTAGCCGTTGGAAGCCTTGTGGTTGACCGTCGTTCCTTCGGTGACAATCAGCCCGACCCCTGCCGCCGCGCGACGCCGGTAGTACTCGATAACCTTTGAGTTGGGTACATGTCCCGGCGAGAACGAACGGGTCATGGGTGCCATCACCACCCGCGACGACAATTCCAGGCTGCCCAGACGGAAAGGCGTGAACAAGGCTTCTACCGACATGTGAAACTCCGGAAAAATAGTCGATTGCACTACGGCGACAAGCGCCGGATCAGAGGCGCAGAATATCGCCGGGCATCAGCGCTGGCCCAGTACTATTGATTTGGCTGATTTGAGTGCAAAAGCCGCCAAGGCGCAAGACAGCCGGGCGAGCACACGCTAACCCGGTGCTTCCCCGGCGAGGTGATCAGCTTTGTGCCAGGGCCTTTTCAATGGCCTGAATCACTGCAGGATCATCCGGTGCTGTACGCGGAGAGAAACGCGCGCTCACTCCACCGTTCTTGCCGACCAGAAACTTTTCGAAATTCCAGGTGATATCCCCGGGAAACTCGGCGCCTTCGCCAGCCAGCAGGCGATAAAGCGAATGCCGATCAGGCCCGTTGACGTCGAGTTTTTCACCCAGCGTAAAGGTCACGCCGTAATTGAGTTCGCAAAATTCGGCGATCTCTTTTTCGCTGCCCGGCTCCTGCCCGGCAAACTGGTTGCACGGCAGCCCGAGGATCTCAAGGCCCTTGTCCTTGTATTGCTGATAGAGGTTTTCAAGTGCTGCGTATTGCGGTGTCAGCCCGCATTTGGACGCGACGTTGACCACCAGAACCACTTTGTTCTTGAAACCCGCCATCGGCAGTTCCTGACCACCCAGCGCTTTCAATTTGATGTCGTGAAAAGCACTCATGAGAACCCCTTTTGAAACAAGTAACCCAAAGCCACAACCTGAAAAAAGGCACCGTGACCGCACGCGTAACGAAAGTCGTCATCGCAGAACAGCCAGGGCGCCTTTTCAGTGACCTGAGCTTAGCAGCACAAATCAGTGTTGATGACCGCCTTCACCGTGAACATGGCCGTGAGCCATTTCTTCTTCACTGGCATCGCGGATAGCCACAACCTTTACGTCGAAGTTCAGGCGCTGGCCAGCGAGCGGGTGGTTGCCGTCAACAGTGACGTCGTCGCCGTCCAGATCGCGGATGGTCACGATCTGCATGCCGCCGTCCGGGCCGGATGCGTGGAACTGCATGCCGACTTCGAGTTTGTCGACACCTTCGAACATGCTGGCGCTCAGGGTGCTGACCAGTTCGGCGGAGTATTCACCATAGGCATCCTCCGGCTCGACGGCTACCTTCAGCTCGTCACCGACGTCCTTGCCTTCCAGTGCCTTTTCCAGGCCCGGGATGATGTTGCCTGCACCTTGCAGGTAAACCAGCGGCGCACCACCGGCAGAGCTGTCGATGACCTCACCAGCGTCGTTGGTCAGGGTATAGTCAATGGAGACAGCCTTATTGGCGGCGATCGGCATGGGGACAAGACCTTTTGCTTAAGATTGAAGAACGAGCAAGTTTAACCAAGCAATCGCCCGAAAGCGAACGCAACTCTGACAAACGGCCCAGAATGGAAGGTTCAACTGTTATCAACTTGCAACAGGATCAAGAAGGGCACTGGATTGCCGTGCTGTCCTGCGGCCACACTCAGCACCTGCGCCATCAGCCGCCATGGCAGTCGCGAGCCTGGGTTCTTGACCCGATAAAACGCCAACAGATGACAGGTCAGGCCTTTCGCTGCGGCTGGTGTGCTAATGCCGCAGATAACGATAGTCTTGCCGCAGAGAAATCGCGTTAGACGGTTTCCGGACTTTTTTGGTCAGCAGCTGTTCCCTATGTGCTGCGACCCTTGCACTGCTCAATCGAGAAGCCAGTATGCAGACTTTTTTTATCGCCCCCACTGACTTTGGCGTGGGGTTGACCTCTATCAGCCTGGGCCTGGTGCGCACACTGGAGCGCGCAGGCTTGAAAGTAGGTTTTTTCAAACCGATTGCCCAGCCGCACCCCGGCGATCTGGGCCCCGAACGCTCGACCGAACTGATGGCCCGCACCCACGGCCTGAAACCGCCCAAGCCTCTGGGGCTGGCGCATGTCGAGCGCATGCTCGGCGATGGTCAGCTGGATGAACTGCTCGAAGAGATCATCAATCTTTATCAACAGGCAGCGGTCGGCAAGGACGTGCTGGTGGTCGAAGGCATGGTCCCGACCCGCAGCGCGAGCTATGCCGCGCGGGTCAATCTGCATCTGGCCAAGAGCCTGGATGCTGACGTCATTCTGGTCTCTGCCCCGGAAAACGAAGTGCTTGCCGAGCTGTCGGGCAGGGTCGAATTGCAGGCCCAGCTGTTTGGTGGCCCCAAGGACCCGAAGGTGCTGGGCGTCATACTCAACAAGGTGCGCACCGAAGAAAGCATGGAAGTCTTCGCCTCACGCCTGAAAGAGCACTCTCCACTGCTGCGCAGTGGCGATTTCCGACTGCTGGGCTGCATTCCCTATCGTGCTGAACTGAATGCGCCGCGGACTCGTGATGTGGCCGAATTGCTGGGCGCGCAAGTGCTCAACGCAGGCGATTACGATCAGCGGCGCATGTCCAGAATCATCATCTGTGCCCGAACGGTGCTCAATACCGTTCCGCTGCTCAAGCCGGGCGTGCTGGTCGTGACGCCGGGCGACCGTGACGACATCATTCTGGCGGTGAGCCTGGCGGCAATAAACGGCGTACCGCTGGCGGGCCTGCTGCTGACCAGCGATACCGTGCCCGACCCGCGCATCATGGAACTGTGCCGAGGTGCATTCCAGGCCGGTCTGCCGGTGCTGTCGGTCAGCAGCGGTTCCTATGACACGGCAAACCGGCTCAATCAGTTGAACAAGGAAATTCCCATCGATGACCGCGAGCGCGCGGAAAACATCACCGATTTCGTGGCCAGCCATCTGGACGCAAGCTGGCTGCACCAGCGCTGCGGCACCCCCCGCGAGCTGCGCCTGTCGCCTGCCGTGTTTCGCTATCAACTGATCCAGCGAGCGCAGGCAGCCAACAAGCGTATTGTCCTGCCCGAAGGCAATGAACCGCTGACCATTCAGGCGGCGGCCATCTGCCAGGCGCGCGGTATCGCCCGCTGTGTGTTACTGGCCAGACCCGAGGAAGTGCAGGCCGTGGCTCAGGCACACGGTATCGAGCTGCCACCGGGGCTGGAGATTCTTGACCCGGAGCTGATTCGCGAGCGCTATATTGCGCCGATGGTGGAACTGCGCAAAAACAAAAGCCTGAACGCGCCCATGGCCGAGCAACAGCTCGAAGACCCGGTGGTCATCGGCACCGTAATGCTGGCGCTGGACGAAGTCGACGGGCTGGTATCGGGTGTCATTCACTCCACCGCCAACACCATCCGGCCAGCCCTACAACTGATCAAGACCGCGCCAGGCTGCACGCTGGTGTCTTCAGTGTTCTTCATGCTGTTCCCCGAGCAGGTGCTGATGTACGGCGACTGCATCATGAACCCGCACCCGAGTGCCAGCGAGCTGTCCGAGATCGCCTTGCAAAGCGCCGACTCAGCCACTGCGTTTGGCATTTCGCCACGGGTAGCGATGATCAGCTATTCCAGCGGCAACTCGGCCAGCGGCGAAGAAGTCGAGAAGGTCCGCGAAGCAACGCAACTGGCACGGGAAACCCGGCGCGATCTATTGATCGACGGGCCGCTGCAGTATGATGCGGCCGCCAACGAACATGTCGCCCGACAGCTGGCTCCGGACAGCCCGGTGGCAGGACGTGCCAACGTGTTCGTGTTCCCGGACCTCAATACTGGCAATACTACGTACAAGGCGGTGCAACGCAGTGCCGACTGCGTAAGCCTTGGCCCGATGCTGCAAGGCCTGCGCAAGCCAGTGAACGACCTGCCACGTGGCGCACAGGTGGATGACATCGTCTATACCATCGCACTGACGGCGATACAGGCCGACACGCTGTCCTGATGCCTACTCACGATGCCGCAGCCCCATCTGCGGCTTCCGATAACTTGCGGAGCCATCACCTTCATGGATTTCCTGCCTGCCCCGTTACGCGGCGTCATTGCCTCGCTGTTATTGGCGCTGAACACCATCGTCTGTTGCACGGTGCTGTTCGCGGTCACGATCTTAAAGATCTGCCTGCCCTTCTCTGCGGCACAACGCTTTACCGACTGGCTGATGAGCCACATCCATGAAACCTGGATCGGCAACAACAATGCCTGGATCAAGCTGCTCTGCCACACCCGCTGGCACCTGAGCGGGCTGGAAGGGCTGGATTACAAACACTCGTATCTGGTCACCAGCAATCACCAGAGCTGGGTCGACATCATGGTCTTGCAATACGTGCTCAACCGGCGCATTCGCCCGTTGAAATTCTTCCTCAAGCAGGAGTTGATCTGGGTCCCGATCATCGGTCTGGCGTGGTGGGCGTTGGGTTTTCCGTTCATGAAGCGTTACTCCAAGGCTTACCTTGCGAAACACCCGGAAAAGAAAGGCAAGGACCTGGAAACCACCCGCCGCACCTGCGCGAAGTTTCGTCACAACCCGGTGGGGATTTTCAACTTCGCAGAAGGCACGCGCTTCACCGCTGGCAAACACGCGCAGCAGAACTCGCCGTTCCGCCACTTGCTAAAACCCAAGGCTGGGGGCATCGCTTTCGTGCTCGACGCGATGGGCGAACAGCTGGAGTCGATCATCAACGTGACCATCCACTATCCGGGCGGGCAACCTGGCTATTGGGACCTGCTGTGCGGCAATGTCAAGGAAGTGGTTGCCCACTTCGAAGAGATCAAGATTCCGCAGCAGTTTCTCGGCAAAAATTACGACCAGGACGGCGAGTACCGCCTGGAATTCCAGCAGTGGATCAATGCGCTATGGGAAGAAAAAGACCGGCTGCTGGACCGGCTGCATGAGCAGTATCCAGCGCAGCATTGATAGTGACTTGTGGGAGCGAGCTTGCTCGCGAAGAGGCCATCAAGGCCGCCGCAAACCTCGCGTTTGAGCCATCGCCTTCGCGAGCAAGCTCGCTCCCACTTTGCCCCGCATTCAACCAGTCCGCGAAGCGACGGTGGTGTTGATCAGTACTGCTGACCCGGAATCGGCTTGAGGTTGACCTCTACGCGGCGGTTCTGGGCGCGGCCGTTGACGTCGGCGTTGCTGGCAATCGGTTGGTCGGGGCCCGCGCCTCGCACGGAGAGGTGCGATTGATCAACGCCCTGCGAAGTCAGGTACGTCGCAACGCTTTGTGCGCGCTGTTGCGACAGGTCCATGTTGTGCTGACGGCTGCCGGTGCTGTCGGTATAGCCGACGATTTCAATGTTGTTCTGGTTGAACTGCTTAAGCGAATTCGCCAGGTTGTTCAGCGGCGAATAGAAGCTGCTGGCGATAGCCGAAGAGTCCGTTGCGAAGGTGATGTTACCCGGCATGATCAGTTTGATCTGGTCACCCTGACGCTGCACCTCGACGCCAGTATTGGCCATGCTCGCGCGCAATGCTGCTTCCTGCTTGTCTGCGTAATAGCCATACCCCGCCGATGCAGCGCCCGCAACAGCAGCGCCAATCAATGCGCCCTTGCCACGATGATTGTGGTCGATGGCGGCACCAGCTACTGCACCGGCCAATGCGCCGAGTCCGCCGTACTTGGCTGTTTTGCTCATGCCACCGGAGCTTTGCGCCTGGCCTTGATTGTCATAGGGATTGGATGTTGCACAGCCCGACAGCATGGCTACGGCGGTGGCAACAATGATCAAACGACGCGAGGTAAACATTCAGGAGCTCCTGGTTTTGACGAACGCTGGTAACCGGATTAGAGCATGCCGGCTGTCAAAAATTCCTTAACCCGTGCTGAACCGCCCGTATTACGGCGCTTGAAGTGTTTTGCTCAGCGTCGTTCCTCACGAATATAAGGCTCGCCCAACGCACCCGGCTGACTGCTGGATTGACGCTTGCCGCTTGCCACCCAGACCATCACCAACAACGTGACCGCATAGGGCGTCATCAGTACGAAATACTGAGGCAGGCGCACCCCCGTGGCCGCCAATTGCGGAATCAGCGCTTCGATACCACCGAACAGCAAGGCACCGGCCAGCGCACGCCAGGGTGACCAGCGCGCGAAGATAACCAGCGAAACCGCAATCCAGCCACGTCCGCCTGTCATGTCCGCGATCCACATCTTGGTACTGAGTACGGCAATGAAGCCGCCCGCCAGGCCCATCAATGCAGAACCGGCGACAATCGCCGCCAGACGGTAACCCAACACGGAAATGCCCGCGGCATCGGCAGCCTGCGGGTTCTCGCCAACTGCCCGCAAACGCAGCCCGGTTCGGGTGCGGTCAAGCAGCCAGACCACCGCAATGAAAATCACCACGGTCAAATACACCAGCGGGTTCTGGACAAACACACGGCCCACCACCGGTAGCTCGGACAACGGCCACAGTTCCACCGCTTGCAAGCCGCTGACCGGACGATTGGTCCAGCCAAGCAGCGTGCCCAGCAGCCCGGTCAAGCCCTGACAGAAGAACACCAGCGCCAGCCCGGCAATCACCTGATTGATCCGCAGCACCAGTACCATCAGCGCAAACAGCAACGACACCAGACCTGCCGCCACCATCGACGCCAGCAACGAAAGGCCAGGCGAGCCCAGGCTCAATTGCATGCCGATGCCCGCCAATGCGCCGACCAGCATCAGCCCCTCGACACCCAGCGCCAATACGCCACTGCGCTCGATGAGGATCAGGCCCAGCGCGGCCAGGGCGAACGGCACGGCAAAATCCGGTGCGCTGCCCAGCCAGTGGGAAATAAGCTCCATCAACGTTCTCCTGCCTGAATGCGCCGCAGGCGATGGCGGATGAAAAAGTCCGACGACGCGACGCAGATCACCAGGATTGCCTGGATCAGTTGCACCATCGAAAACGGAATCTGATAGAACACCTGCAGGTTGCGCCCGGCCACGAACAGCATGGCGATCAGCAGCGCGACCACGGTGGCGGCCACCGGGTTATTGCGGGCCAGAAAGGCGATGAGAATCCCGGAAAACCCGTAGCCCTGATAGAACGACTGGGTAAGGCGCCCTTCCTGCCCGGACGTCACAACGAAACCAGCGAGCCCCGCCAGTGCACCTGAAAGCAGCACAGTGCCAATGATCATCTTGCGCACCGGCACACCCACAGCCCCGGCGACCTTCGGGTTGGCATCGACGAAGCGCAGGTACAGCCCGGCCCGCGAGACGCCGACAAACCACAGGGTCAGGCCGGTGACCAATAGCGCCAAGGGGATCGCCGCGTTATACCCCGCAAACAGATCAGGCAAACGCTCAAAGCTTTGAAACGCAGGCGAGTAGGGAAAGTTGTCTCGCGGGTCCTTCCAACTGCCATAAACCAGATGCAGAAGGAAGTTGGCGGCGATGTAATTGAGCATCAGGGTCGAGATGATCTCGTTGACCTGCCACTTGAGCTTCAACAGCACCGGCCCCAGGCTCCACAGCAACCCGCAGATCACAGCCGCCGCCATCATCAGCGGCAGGCGCAGAACTTCCGGCCCCACCTGGAACAGCGAAATCGCCGTGGCGCCAATCGCTCCCCAGATCATCTGGCCTTCCAGCCCCAGGTTCCAGAAGCGCGCGCGAAACGCCATGCACCCGGCCAGGCCGACCATAATCATCGGCGATGCCTGAAACAGCACAGCCTTGAAGTTCTGGGCATCGAACACCGTCTGAACGACGAATTCGTTGAGTAACTCGTCAGCAGGCACCCCGGCAAGAATCAGGATCGTGGTACAGATCGCCAGGCCGACCAGCAACGCCACGGCTATGATCAGCGCCTGCAAGGGCCAGCCAGTCTGCTGACGAAGTTCCAGCGTGTAGCGGCGAGACAGCAACGGTTGGCGTGCCGGAGCAGTCTGTTGCAATGCAGTTGTGTCACTCATGGCTCACCATCGCTTTGCCGATGGCCTGACGGTCAGCGGGGTAATCGAACTCGGCGACAATACGCCCGCCGTTCATTACGCCAATACGGTCAGCCAGGCTCAATACTTCGTCCAGGTCTTCGCTGATCACCAGCACCGCAGCGCCTGTGTCGCGTGCTGCGCGCAGGCGGGCATGCACCGCCTGTGTGGCACGCACGTCCAGGCCCCGGCTCGGGCTATGCACCAGCACCAATTGCGGGTCGCGGCTGAATTCACGGGCGATCACCAGTTTCTGTGCGTTGCCGCCCGACAGCAGTGCAGCTTTCTGATCGAGAGAGCGCACGCCCTGCACATCGAAGTCCGCCACCGCGCGTTGCGCGTCCTGTTTCAGGCGCTTGTAGCCCAGACGCCAGAAAGAACCGTATTGCCCGCTATGGATGTTGCCGATGCCGAAGTTTTCGGCCACCGACAGCGATCCGGCCAGCGCCGCGCCGTAGCGGTCCGCCGGGATGGAAGCGATGCGCAGTTGCCGACGCTGATCAGCCGACGCACTGCGCAGGTCGCCAAAAGAGGTCATGTGGATTTCACCCTCAGTGGCCTGCGGCAGCCCCATCAATGCGTTGGCCAGTTCGGCCTGACCATTGCCGCCAACGCCTGCAATACCGTAGATCTGCCCGGCGTGCAGGGTCATGTTCACGCCGTTGAGTGCGCCGCCGACGCTGCGCAAATCGCGTACCTGTAAACGCACCTCACCTGGCGTTGCGCAATGATGCTCTGCGACCGGCACCGATTCGCCCACGGTCAGTTGCACCAGTTGCTCGACACTCACCTTCTGCGGATCAACAGTCTGCACGGTGCGCCCGCCGCGCATCACGGTCACCCGGTCGGCATAGCGTTTGACGTCGGCCATCTTGTGCGTCACCAGAATCACCGCAGCGCCCTGCCGCGCAAAGGCCTGAACGGTCAGCAGCAAACGTTCGGCCTCCTGATCGGTCAGGACCGCGGTCGGCTCATCAAGGATCAGAATGCGCGCACCGGCCAGCAGCACCTTGAGAATCTCGACGCGCTGCTGCTCGGCAACCGACAGGCTGTCGACGGTCCGGGCCGGGTCAATCGCAAACCCCAGTTCGTCCGCCTTGCTGACAATCTCTTGCTCCAGCGCACGCAGACGCTTGCGATAGCTGCCTTCGCCCGGTTGCTCGGGCAGTGCCAACAGAATGTTTTGCGCCACTGTAAAGGGCTTCACCAGCTTGAAGTGCTGGTGAACCATGCCAATCCGGTAACGACTGGCGTCCCTGGGCCCCTGAAGCTGAACCGGGTTGTCGTCCAGCAGCAGCGTGCCGGTTTCCGGTGCGTACAGCCCGGCTGCAATGTTCATCAGCGATGACTTGCCTGCACCGTTCTCGCCCAGCAACGCATGCACTTCGCCCCAACAGGCGGTGAAGTCGGCATCGATCAGCGCCTTGAAGCCATCGAACGATTTACTGATACCTGTGAGTTGCAGCGCGTTGACCTGACTCATTGCTGAGTCTTCACGCCTTCGACAAACCAGTCCATTTTCCACAGATCCGGGTCAGACAATTGCTGATTGGCCGCAACACGCTCTTTGCCGTCACGGTCCGCCAGCGGCCCGCTGCAGATGATTTTCCTGCCTGCCAGCAACTCGTCACGCTCGGCCATGATCTTCTTGCGATTGTCTTCCGAAATGATCGGGTCTTTGCTCAGCGTGATATCGGTGCCGCCCTGCTGCATCGACAGCAGTGCACCGTTGGCGGGCGGGGTCCAGTTGCCCGCGATGACCTTCTTGAGCTCTGGCCCCAGGAAGCGGTCCCAGACCCACAACGAAGAACAGACGGTCGCCTTGGGGGCAAACTCGCTCAGGTCCCGATGATGGCCGGTGCCATGAATGCCGCGCTCCTGAGCGACGATCTGCGGTGTCGGGCTGTCGACGTGCTGGCCGACCACATCGACGCCGTTGTCGATCAACGCCATGGTTGCCGCGCGCTCCTTGACAGGGTCGTTCCAGGCCCCGGTATAGACCACGGTGACGGTGGCTTTCGGATTGATCTGCCGGGCGCCCAGCTCATAGGCGTTGATGGTCCAGTTGACCTGGCCGAACGGGTTGGCGGCGACGAAGCCTAGCTTGCCGGTTTTCGACGCAGCACCAGCGGCCATGCCGCACAGGTACTGGCTCTCGTAGGTACGGCCATAAAACGATTCGAGGTTGGCCGCGTTGGTGGTGCCCGAACCGTTAAGAAACGCGACATCAGGGTATTTTTTGGCCAGCGCAAGGAAGGTGTCGGAATAGCCGAATGCAGTGCCGACGATGATGTTGGCACCGCGTGCGATGAGTCGGTCGACCACGGGGGTAATGGCAGCGGCGTTCTCGGGCACGCTTTCCACGAACTGGATTTTTGTGTCCAGATCCTTCTCAAGCTTCACGCGCGCCTCATCGAATGCCTGAGTCCAGCCGCCGTCATTGCGCGGGCTGATGTAGACCATGGCGATTTTCGCGGGTCCCTTCAGGGTCAAGCCCTCGGCCTGAGCGAAGCCGGCGGCCCCGAACGCTACAGCCGCACACAATGTCCCGGGCAACAGTTTCTTGTACATAGACGTTTTCCTGAGGGTAATGGCCAATGAGGGCAGCACGCGGCCGACTCTCAGGCCATAGCAGCATCCATGCCACTACCGGAAAAACGCTATGGAACAACGGTCTGACTCGATTGCATCGAACAGAACAGATCAAACGGTCTGAATCAGAGCACTTGGTTTGTGCATGACTTGCATTCGCTGCGCGTCCGGGGTGCGCGTGTCGGGGCACGCGCAATTTTTCAGGCAGTCCGCGGCAGGATTCCGTCCAGGATCATGCTGCGCAGGCTCGCCAGCACTTCTTCGAAAAACACTGGGTCGTCCAGCGTCTTGCCGGTAACCGCCTCGACCTGAGTGCGGAAGTCGGCGTAATGCTGAGTGGTCGCCCACAGGGTAAAAATCAGATGGTGCGGGTTGATCGGGGCCAACTGGCCGCTGTCGATCCAGTGCTGAATGACTGCCACCTTGGCCTGCACCGTGTCGCGCAACGGGTGCTGCAACTCGCCCTGAATCAGCGGCGCGCCCTGCATCACTTCCATGCAGAACAGCCGTGATTCGGCCGGGTGATCGCGAGACATTTCCAGCTTGGCCTTGATGTAGGCACCGATAGCCTGCACCGGCTCCTTGTCGGCAGTGAAATGCACCAGCGGGCTCAGCCAGACCTCAAGCAACTGACGCAGTACGTTGAGGTACAGATCATCCTTGCTGCTGAAGTAATACAGCAGGTTGGTCTTGGAAACATCCGCCAGGCCCGCGACCTGATCCAGGCTGCTGCCGTGCACGCCATAGCGGGAAAATATCTCCAGCGCCGCATCGAGAATCAGCGTGCGCTTGCCTTCCATCAGGCGCATGCGCCGCTTCAGGGAAGTAGCACTGGGCTCGCGAGTGGTCTTGACCACGGTTTCGGGCTTGACCTTGCGTCCGCGCTTGCTCGCGGGCTCCGTCACAGGAGGTTTCTTGTTCACGCACATCCATCCAGTGATGCCGAAATGAGCGGGCATCTTAACGGGCGCAGCTGTTTTGTCGATATGGGTTACCAAGCCGGTCGACTCTGCCCCATCTGCGTGCGCCCTGCACAAACCAAGTGCTCTGATTCAGACCAAATGGTCTGCAAAAAATGAGTTTTATTTGTAAGCAATTGAATAAAAACAATAAAAAATTATGGCCCGCTTAATGCAATGGCGAATTAAGAGATGAATCAAGTGCTCTGGCACGCATCGACCAACGCAGAGAGGCCTTATATGGACATCGGTATCTTCATCCCCATCGGCAACAACGGCTGGCTGATTTCCAGCAACGCACCGCAGTACATGCCGACTTTCGAGCTGAACAAACAGATCGTGCAGACGGCCGAGGGCTACGGTTTCGACTTTGCGTTATCGATGATCAAACTGCGCGGCTTCGGCGGCAAGACAGAGTTCTGGGAGCACAACCTGGAGTCCTTCACGCTGATGGCTGGGCTGGCCGCAGTGACCAGCAAGATCCAGCTGTTCGCCACCGTCGCCACCCTGACCATTCCACCTGCCATCGCTGCACGCATGGCCTCGACCATCGATTCGATCTCCAACGGCCGCTTCGGGATCAACCTGGTCACCGGCTGGCAGAAGCCGGAATACGAGCAGATGGGCCTGTGGCCGGGCGATGAGTTCTTCCACACCCGCTATGAATACCTGGCCGAGTACGCTCAGGTTCTGCGCGACCTGTGGGCCACCGGCAGCAGTGATTTCAAGGGCGAGCATTTCAGCATGCAGGACTGCCGCGTCAGCCCTCGTCCAAAGGCCGACATGAAGCTGATCTGCGCCGGTCAAAGCGAAGCAGGCATGGCTTTCTCGGCGCAGTACGCCGACTACAACTTCTGCTTCGGCAAAGGCGTGAACACCCCTACAGCCTTTGCGCCCACCGCACAGAAACTGATCGAAGCCAACGAAAAGACCGGCCGCAACGTTACCTCCTGTGTGCTGTTCATGATCATCGCCGACGATACCGATGAAGCAGCAAGGGCTCGCTGGGAGCACATCAAGGCGGGTGCCGACGAAGAGGCCATCGCCTGGTTGAGCGAGAAGGGCTCGGCGGATAAAAGCGCTGGTTCGAATCTGCGGCAGATGGCCGACCCGACCTCGGCGGTCAACATCAACATGGGCACGCTGGTCGGCTCTTGGGCCACCGTGGCGCGAATGCTTGATGAAGTCGCCAGTGTGCCGGGGACTCAGGGCGTGATGCTGACCTTCGATGACTTCGTGAAAGGCGTCGAGGATTTCGGCGAGAAAATCCAGCCGTTGATGACCAGTCGCAAGCACATCGCGCAGCTCAAGGAGGTGGTCTGATGAATGCTACGGCAACTGTCGCAGGCGTTGACCTGCCGGACGGACAACCCGCCCGCGTGCTGCCCGCCCGTCCCGAGCCGCTGCGCATGAAGCCCGGCGAAACCGCGCTGGTGGTGGTCGACATGCAGAACGCCTACGCATCGCTGGGGGGTTATCTGGACCTTGCCGGGTTCGATGTCAGCAGCACCGGGCCGGTCATCGCCAATATCAACAAGGCCTGTGCTGCCGCACGTGCGGCAGACATCCCGGTGATCTTTTTCCAGAACGGCTGGGACCCGGCCTATGTCGAGGCCGGAGGGCCCGGCTCGCCGAACTGGCATAAGTCCAATGCCCTGAAAACCATGCGCAAGCGCCCGGAGCTCGAAGGGCAACTGCTGGCCAAAGGCGGATGGGACTATCAACTGGTCGATGAACTCAAGCCACAGCCTGGCGACATTGTGGTGCCGAAAATCCGTTACAGCGGCTTCTTCAATTCCAGTTTCGACAGCGTGTTGCGCAGCCGCGGCATTCGTAACCTGGTATTCACCGGCATCGCCACCAATGTGTGCGTTGAATCCACCCTGCGTGACGGTTTCCACCTGGAGTACTTCGGCGTAGTGCTGGCCGATGCAACCCATCAGGCAGGCCCCGACTTCGCTCAACAAGCCGCGCTGTTCAACATCGAAACCTTCTTCGGCTGGGTTTCCAGCGTCGATGACTTCTGCACCACCTTCAGCCCTGTCGGGCAACCCTCGTGAGGACATACGCATGACCAAGAAAGCGATTATTCCTGCTGGCACCACCAAGCCCATTGCTCCGTTTGTGCCGGGCTCCATGGCCGATGGCGTGCTCTACGTTTCGGGCACGTTACCGTTCGACAAGGACAACAACGTGGTGCACGTCGGCGATGCGACCGCCCAGACCCGTCATGTGCTGGAAACCATCAAAAGCGTGGTCGAAACCGCTGGCGGGACAATGGACGATGTCACCTTCAACATGATCATGATTCGCGACTGGGCCGATTACGCCAAGGTCAACGAGGTGTACGCCGAATACTTCGCGGGCGAGAAACCGGCGCGTTACTGCATCCAGTGCGGCCTGGTGAAACCCGAGGCGCTGATCGAGATCGCCAGCATCGCCCACATTGGCTGAGCACCGACTTAAAAACCGACCTGAAGCCCACCCGGAGAACGTGCATGTTTCATGAAATTCATCGATGTCAGCATGCCGATGCGCCCCTGTTGGTGCTCAGTTCCGGGTTGGGCGGGTCCAGCCGTTACTGGGCGGATGACCTGGCAGCGCTGACCCGCGACCATGACGTACTGGTCTACGATCACGCCGGGACTGGACGCAGCCCTGCGGCTTTGCCGGCAGACTATTCGATCCGCCATATGGCCATGGAATTGCTGACCCTGCTCGACTCGCTCGATATCCAGCGTTGCCATTTCATTGGTCATGCGCTGGGCGGGCTGGTGGGCCTGGAGATTGCGCTGTTGCGCCCCGAATTGTTGCAAAGTCAGGTGCTGATCAATGCGTGGAGCAGCCCCAACCCACACAGCGCGCGCTGCTTTTCAGTGCGCAAAAAACTGCTGTTGAACAGCGGGCCGGACGCCTACGTGCAAGCGCAGGCACTGTTTCTGTACCCGGCAGACTGGATCGCCGCCAACGGTGCCCGGCTGGCCGATGACGAGGCCCATGCGCTGGCGCACTTTCCCGACACCGACAACCTGCTGCGGCGTATTCATGCACTGCAAACCTTCAACGTCGAGGCTAGCCTGGCTCGTATCCAGACACCCACCCTGCTGATTGCCAACCGCGACGACATGCTGGTGCCCTGGCAACAATCGCAGCATCTGGCCGAGGCACTGCCCAACGCCAGGCTGGTGTTGCTGGAATATGGCGGCCACGCCTCGAACATTACCGACCCATTGCCCTTCCAACGCACCCTGCTCGACTTTCTCAACGCACAGACCTGAAAGGACTCATCCCATGCATGCCGACTCTGAAACCCTTGCCACCCTCCCTGCTGCCCCGGTCAGCCAGCTGGCGTTTCGCGATGCGATGTCCAGCCTTGCTGCAGCCGTCAACGTCATTACCACCGATGGCCCCGGCGGCCGCGCCGGTTTTACTGCGACAGCGGTCTGCAGCGTGACCGATCAGCCTCCGATGCTACTGGTTTGTATCAATCGCAGCGCATCGGTATACGAAACCTTCATCGAGAACGGCCTGTTGTGCGTCAACACACTGGGCAACGGTCAGCAGGACTTGTCCAACCTGTTCGGCGGCAAGCGTTCACAGCAGGAGCGTTTTGACGGTGGCCAGTGGGAAAGCGGAGTGACGGGTGCGCCGATACTGAACAGCGCCAAACTGGCCCTCGACTGCAAAGTGACCCAATCCGTCAGCGTCGGCACGCACGACATTCTTTTTTGCCAAGTGCTGGATATCAGGCATCAGGGTGAGTCAGACGCCTTGGTGTACTTTGCCCGTCAGTATCATCACTTGCCAGGTGCGGCACCCGCTGCCTGAAGATGCTTTTCAGCACTTGAACGCGTCAGAAAATCTACACTGCGCCTGTTTTGCACAGGGCACTGCGGGCTGCCTGACGGGTTGCTGACACACAACAAATAGACAAGATTTTTTCGCAAGCAGCGCCGTATACTGGCACCTTGAGATCAGGATGATCCTTGCAGTCAACGAGGTGAAATCATGTCGATCGGTAGCTGTTGCACTCTGCTGGCCTCAGCCGGTAGTCGGCCGTCTGCTTTCTTCGCTTGCCCGTTGCCTGCCATGCCAACGCACCCGGGTGACTGAGCATGCTGAAAAAAATCCCCGTCGCTGACCTTGCCCTTGGCATGCACATCCATAAAATCTGTCGCCGCTGGACCAACGATCCGTTCTGGATAGGCCTGGTCGAAGTCATGCTTGATGACGTCGAGGTGCTCAAGCGCATCCAGCAATCGGGCACCCGGGAAGTCTGGATCGAAACCGGCAAAAGCCGAGTACTGACACCTCAAACCGCAGCAGCCTTCGCATCAGCCATAGATGACACCGCGCCAGCCAGTCTGGACAAGGAAGTCCTGCGCGCCCGGGCCATTTGCGGTAGAGCCAGAAACGCCGTCATGGCCATGTTTACCGAAGCCCGCATGGGCCAGGCGATGGATGTGGATAACGTGCAGTTGCTGGTGGAAGAAATCTCCAGTTCGATCCTGCGCCACCCGCACGCGCTGATCAGCCTGTCACGCCTGAAAACGTCCGATGAGTACACCTACATGCATTCGGTGGCGGTCTGCGCGCTGATGGTTGCGCTCGCCAGACGCATGGGCCTGCCTGATGACCAGGTGCGCGAAGCGGGTGTGGCCGGGCTGATGCACGATGTCGGCAAAATGATGATTGCTCCGCACGTACTCAATAAACCGGGCCGCCTCACCCATGACGAATTCGAGATCATGAAGGCTCACCCCGAACTGGGTCTGAAGATCCTCAAGGAAAATCAACCCGTGGCGGCGACGGTGATGGATGTGTGCTTGCACCACCATGAGAAGGTCGACGGCTCGGGCTATCCTCACGGCCTGAAAGGCGACCAGATCAGCATCTTTGCGCGCATGGGCGCAGTCTGCGATGTGTATGACGCCATCACCTCCGACCGTCCCTACAAAAAGGGCTGGGGCGTTGCCCATTCGATTCGCGAGATGGCTTCATGGAAAGGCCATTTTGATGATGTGGTGTTTCAAAGCTTCGTCAAGACCGTAGGCATTTACCCGACCGGTACGCTGGTGCGTCTGGAAAGCGGGCGCCTCGGCGTTGTGGTCGAGCAAAGTGAAGCGTCGCTGCTGAAACCGAGGGTGAAGGTCTTCATGTCGGCGCGGACCGGCAAGACGTTCGCTGCGCAGATCATCGATCTGGGCAGTTTTGCCGACCCGGACGCGATCGTCAAAATCGAAACGCCGACCGACTGGGGGCTGGAAGAGGTTGATACGCTGTGGGCGGGCAGCCCGGCCTGATCAGTTGATCAGTCGCCCTGCCGGCTAACCCAGCAAGCCCAGTACCTTCGCCCTCGCCACCGCCTGGGTACGCCGCTCGACGCCCAGCTTGCTGTTGATGTGGCTGGCGTGAGTCTTGACGGTGTGCAGGGAAATGAACAGTTGCTCGCTGATCTCCTGGTTGGAACAGCCCTGTGCAATCAAATGCAGTACGCCCAGCTCACGCACACTCAGGCAGTCGTTGCCATGCGCAGGCTCGGGTGTCGGCGTGCAAGAGGCCGGGAGCGCTTCCAGCAAGGCCTCGCGAACCTTGCAGGACGGCAGTTGCAGCAGTTGTTCATTCAGCCACTGGGAATGCTCGCCCAGCAGCGTTTTAAAGGGAATAAGAGCCCCTCCGGCCGCTGACTGCAGGCTGCGCAGTAACAGCTCTCGCGCTTCGTCGTACCGCGTCTGGCTCAGCAGCAGACCAATTTGCTGGGTCATCGCTATAAGCCCGAGCAGTTGCGCCCCCACCTCCTCAGCGCGCAGCTCAAGCGCCTGCAAGCGCTGCTCGCAGGCAACGCCGTCACCCAGCAACCGTTCGAGTACGGCACGCTGCAACTCGATGTGTTGCGGCAGTTGTGGATGGCATTCGGGGGCCGCAGCGCCGAGACCGCCGTTGTAGGTCTGAGTCAGGCGCAGCAGCCACGCTTCGGCAAGGTCCATGCGCCCTTGCAGCAGCCACAATTCGCATTTCACCAGAGTCACCATCGCCAGGTAGTAGATCGGTGGCACATCCCAGATGTGCATCAGACGTTCGGCCTCGGCGAGTTCGGCGAAGGCTTCGGCAAACCTACCGGCGCAGCCCTCCATGGTGGCAATCACGCAGTGGCCGATCAGCACACTGATGTCGCGACAGGCGCGCGCTTCGGCCAGCCCGGCCAGCAATAAAACCCGCCCTTGGTCCACTTGCAGGCGCAGGGTCAGCAAATAGCCTTCATACAGTGTCAGGCGCGCGCGAACTGCGTATAAGCGCACGGTGGACAACCCTTTGAGGCGCTGCTGCCCCCGGCGTACTTCATCAAGCGCACGCAGAATTTCGCCCCGAGCCTGCAAAACCCTGGCGCGGTCGTAATGCGCCAGCGCTTCGAACAGTGGATTGGCAACCCGCTGTGCCAGCTCCAGCGCATCACGATTCAACAGGCGGGCGCGCCACAGATCACCATTGGCAACCGCAAGGTTGGCCAGCGTCGACAGGCAGACAAGCCGTTGGCCATAGCGTTTTTCCGGCAAGGTCAGCAGGGCTTCAGTGCAATAGCGTTCGGTCTTTTCACTGTCTCCACGGCCACGCGCGATGATGCCGCTGAGCGCCAGCCACTGGGCAAGCATGGATTTTTGCGCGGTCGCCGACGGCGCTGGCAGGAACCGGCTCAATTGATTGGCCAGTTCCTCGGCGGCGTCCAGTTGGCAGGCCAGCCCCAGCGCCCAGGCGTAGAGCACAATCAGGCGTGGCGTGCTGGTCAACAGATCATCCGGCAAGTCCATCTTCCAGCGCAGCAACATGCCGACATTCTGCTCGGCCAGCAATTGCTCTTCAGAGAGGTTCTGCACCAGATTGGCTGCTACATCCAGATGCCCGGCGCGCAATGCCTGTTCCACCGCTTCATCCAGCTGGCCCTGAGCGCTGAACCAGCGGCAGGCGTTGAGGTGCAGGCGAGTCGGTTGCGCACCGCCAGCCTGGCGGGCGCGCAACAGATCGGAAAACAGATGGTGATAGCGAAACCAGTGGCCCTGCTCGTCCAGCGGCACCAGAAAGACCTGATGCGCCTGTAGATAACGGAGCATCTCGGCACTGTCATGGCTGTCCCGCGCGGCGTCGCACAGCTCGGCGCAAAAGCGCTCCAGACACGCAGTGTCATAAAGAAACGCCTGAACATCGGCTGGCAGACAGTCGATCACCTCTTCAAGCAGGTACTCGCGAATCAGCACCTCACTGCCGCGCAGCGCCTGCGACAAGGCGCTTTCGTCACCCGCTTCGGAGGCCGCCAGCAACCAGAATCGCAACCCGGCCACCCAGCCTTCACTGCGCTGAATCAGGTTTTTCAGCACCTCACTGTCGAGCGAGCTGCTATGCCGGTCCAGTACTGCCATCGATTCCGCGTGCGTCAGGCGCAGATCCTGCTCGTTGATTTCCAGCAACTGGCGCGTCAGACGCAGGCGTGCCAGGTGCCAGTCCGGGCGCTGTCGGCTGGTCACCATGACCACCAGCCCAACTGGCAGATGATTGAGAAAAAACTGCAGGCAGCGGTCAAGCACCGGGCCTTGGGCCAGATGATAATCATCCAGTACCAACAGCAGCGGCTTGCTCAGCATCAGGTGCATGGCCAGTTCGTCGAGCAGGCCGTCGAGCCATTCCTCGAACGCGAAAGGCTGATGACGCTGGCGCATTTTCAGCAGGCCCATTGCCTCGATGCCCAGTTGCGGGAAAAACTGCTGAAGGCTGCCCAGCAAGCGTTCGAGGAAACGGCCCGGATCGCTGTCACGTGCGCTCAGGCCCAGCCATACGCTCTGCCATTTGTCCGGCAAGCCCTGACAGAATTCAACGGCCAGCGAACTCTTGCCAAACCCGGCCGGGGCGCATACCAGCAGCAACCTGCCGCTCAGCCCCTCATCAAGGCGTTGGCACAGGCGGGAACGAGGGACGTAACCCTCAGGGAGTGGCGGGCGAAAAAATCGCCCCTCCAACGCAGGAATCGCGCTGTCTGCGAACCCTTGCATTCGGGACAGATCAGTCATGGCCGGCTCGTGTGAAAATCGTTGTCGCGGCATAGCGGTGTTCGGAGACTAGCGGGTAAATCGCCTCTTTTGAAAGGTCATCACGGAAAAGACTGTAACAAAATTCCTACAGCTTATAAGACCATGTCCTCTACGTGAAAAAGCCCCATTAAAGGGGCTTTTCAAGCACATGGCCATGACATTGATTTACAGCGTGTATCGGTCAGGTATCAACGAACCCCTTCCTGACGCAGCGCGTTGGGGGTGAAGTCGCTGGTGCCGGCAGTGAAGCCGAACTCGTACGCCCTCTTCTCTTCGTTTTTCATGCCCAGTGCCACGTAGCGACCGGATTGCAGGTCGTACAGGGTTTCAATCGCGTACCAAGGCACTTGTTTGTCGTAGTAGTTTTCCGAGTGTGCCTCGGCAACGCGCCACAGCTGGCCACGGCCGTCATAGTGGTCGATAACGGCGGCCTGCCAGGTGTCTTCGTCGATGAAGAAGTCACGTTTGGCGTAGATATGACGCTGACCTTCCTTGAGGGTCGCGGTCACGTGCCAGACGCGACGCAGCTCATAGCGGGTCAGGTCCTGGTTGATATGGCCAGCCTTGATGATGTCAGCGTACTTGAGCGTCGGATCGTCCAGCTTGTGGCTGTTGGAGGCGATGTACATTTCCTGCTTGCCGATCAGTTTCCAGTCATAGCGATCAGGCGCGCCGTTGTACATGTCCAGGTTGTCGGAAGTACGCAGACCATCCGACGCGGTGCCCGGCCCGTCATACGAAACCTGCGGCGCACGCCTTACACGGCGCTGACCGGCGTTATACAGCCATGCCGAGCGCGGTTCGGCGACCTGATCCAGGGTTTCATGCACCAGCAGCACACCGCCCGCCAGACGTGCTGGGGCGGTCACCTCCTGTTTGAAGTAGAACAGGATGTTGCCCGGGTTTTTCGGATCGAAATCCCTCATCTTGTCGCGAAACACGAATTGATCGGAGAAATACACCAGGCTGTACGAGCCATTGGGCTGTGGCGTGGCCTGGGTAACCAGACGCTTGACGCTGCCGCCCCGGTAACGGGTGATGTGGTTCCAGATAACCTCGACGCCACTGGCCGGGATCGGAAACGGGATGGCCGTATCGAAGTTTTCCAGACCGCTGCCGCCACCGACCAGTTTGGTGGTCGTCGCGTTCTTTTTGATGGCGGCAAACACTTCATCCGGCACGGTGGCACCGCGATGGGTCGGGTAGACCGGAATCCGGTAGCTGTCCGGATAACGTTTGAACATCGCGTACTGGCCCGGCGCGAGTTTGTCCTTGTACTGCTCTACATTGGCCGCGGTGATGGTAAACAACGGCTTTTCGCTGGCATACGGGTTGGCGAGGAACCCTTTGCTGTCCACCGCTCCGGCATTTTTCGGCAGCGGGCTCCAGGCAGGGATGGTGTTGGCCGCATTGCCAGCCTTTTCAGCGCCCATCGGCGTCAGCGAGGTACCCAGCTTTGCCGCTTCGGAGGCGGAGACCGCCGCCATCACACTGGTCGCCAGCAACGACATGCCCAGAACCCCGGCTTGCAACAGACTTTTTGTTATTTTCATATTCATCGTCATCCTGAAAACCATGCTCTTAGAAGTTCATGCCAAAGCTGAGCGCCACGAAATCCCGGTCATCAACCGTGGTGTATTTGCCATCAAAGAAGTTGGTATAGGAAAGGTTCGCGGTGTAGGTGTTCTGGTACTCGGCATCGAGCCCCAGGCTGACGGCCTTGCGTCCCTCTTCGAAGTTGCCGCCAGGGCCCGGCGAATAGCCTTTGACGTCGTGCGACCAGGCCACGCTCGGCTTGAGGTTGACCCCGGCAAACACACTGTTGTAATCCCAGATGGCACGGGCGCGGTAGCCCCAGGAGTTGGCCGTGGTAAAGCCGTCGTCTTCGCAATAACGGGTCAGGTTATTCTGCTCGGCACCGGTCAGAGTGCCTGCGTTGAGCGTCGCGCATTGGCCGCCAGGCAGCGGGCCAGGACCATACACAGGGTCACGGCCGTAGCGAATTTTGGAAGTGCTTTCCAGGCCACCCACGTGGGTCCAGCCCACTTCACCGACCACCGTCAGACGCTCTGCGCCCATGACCTGGTCGAAGAACTGGGTGAACGTGGTTTGCAACTGAGTGATTTCCTTGCGGCGATAACCGGGCTGATCGGTATTGGGCTGCCCGCTCAGCAGCGAAACGTTGGGGTTGAGCGGCGAAATACCCGAATACAGGATGTCGGTGGTGTTGACCTGAATCGGTGCATTCGGGCGGTAGCTGATCTCGCCGCTCCACGCGGTGCCGGTAGGCAAGGTGGTCGAGAAGCTCAGACCGTACAGACGGATGTCTTCCGGGTATTCGACGTAGTAACTGGAGTTGCCTGCCACGACAACCGGCAGTAGCGTGGGTGCGAGTCGCGTCGCCGTTGCTGCCGGTATACCGTTACGGACCAGCGAGCCCACCAGGCCTTGAGGGCTGAACGAAGCAGCCGAGCCGCCGCGTCCGCTGAAGATCGGCGCACGGCTGTGGTAATTCATCATGTAGGCACCGAACTCGGTATCCAGAGGCTCGAAGTTGTAACGCAAGGCAAAGCCGAACTGGCCACTGTCACGCGCATCGCGGTCAGGCCCACGGCGCACCACAGCGCCCTCATCCGGGTTACCGAACACTACGCCCTGCTGCGACAACGAGTTGAACACCGCGCCGCGTGCGCCTGCTGGCAAACCGGCAGCCGTCAGCGAACTGTTCAGGCCGCTGCGGCTGCGCAATACCGCGAGGTTGTTGTTGCAGCCATCGGCGATCACGTCCGGCTGCGAGAAGAAGGTGCCGCAGTTGTCGACGACAGTCTGGTCCCACTCCAGCTGGTAGAAGCCCTCGGCAGAAAGGTTGTCAGTCAGGCTTTGCGACAGGTAGAACATGTTGACCGGAATCAGGCCTTCCTTGATTTCAGAGCCTGGACGCCGAAAGGCCGAGACATCGACCGGGTTGACGCTGTTGATACCGCCCTGAATGAAGGTACTTTCACCCCAACTGATGACCTGCTTGCCGAAGCGCACGGCACCCGGCTGATCAGCGATCGAATAATTGTGGTAGACAAACGCATCCAGCAACTGGAACCCGGACGACTTGGCGCCCTCTTTGCGGCCTGAGTCGCTGATGTCCTTGAACTCGCGGTTTTCATCCTTGAGCTCAAAGTCGTACCAGTATTTGCCACGCAGGAACACGCCGGTATCGCCGTACTTGAGTTCCAGGTCATGGATGCCCTTGAAAATCTTCGAAAACGTTTCCCCACGCTTGAAGTTCAAGTGGCCGTCATCGGAGGTCTGCGACAGACCACGCCCGCCATTGTTGGCGCCGATCAGGTTTTTATTGGGGTTTGCAGTCGACCAGCTGGCGCCTACCGACAGCGATGAGTCGAAACTGCCTTCGATTTCACCGACGTTGAAGGTCACGCCAAAGGCGGGGCCGGCGAGCGAGGAAGCAAGGCTGACGGCCAGAGGCAGCCTGGCCCGACGCCAGAATGGGGGTGTGCTTGTCATCGACGCTACTCCTTGTGTTTTATTGTTATGGCAGTGGGGAAATCCAAAAACGACTCTGTCTTCGAATCACTACACACAGCCAGCTCCGCTCTTGCTCATTCCCTGTGCTGACTATAGCCAGCACGCCCTGACGCTAGATCCCTCTAAAGTGTGATTTGCAGGACCAACGCCTCTGGCCCGCCCGTTTCCGGAAGGCCGCTAAAAAACCTGTGGCGGGGAGGATGGATTAAATTGGAAATTTGGCAAGTCGCAGAACAGGACCTGCGACGCAGACACTTGCCGCGCCCGATGGGCGCGGCAAGATAAGAAGGTGTCACAGCGTGGAAAGGAACGTGCTGTTGCTGTTCTGCCATTCCACAATATCCAGACGCATGCGCTTCTTGTCGAGCTTGCCGACGCTGGTCTTGGGAATTTCAGTAACAAGCGCGATCTGGCTGGGAATTGCCCACTTGTTGATGTGACCTTGCTCGACGAACGGTTTGAGATGCTCCTTCAAGCCCTTGGCATCAAGCTGATGGCCGTCGCGAATCACCAGCAAGGCAAAAGGCCGCTCACCCCATTGCGGGTCGGCGATACCGACCACAGCCACTTCGCGCACAGCCGGATGCCGGCTGCACAGGTCTTCAAGCTCCAGCGAAGAAATCCATTCGCCACCGGTCTTGATCACATCCTTGATACGGTCGCGAATATCGATGAAGCCCATACCGTCCAGCGTTGCCACATCGCCAGTGTGCATCCAGCCGCCCGCCCACAACTCAGCACCTTTCTCGGGCTCGCGGAAATAGCTTTCGGTCAGCCAGGGCGCACGCAGAACCAGCTCACCCTGGGTTTCTCCATCGGCCGGAAGGAAGTTGCCTTGCTGATCGACGATGGCTGCTTCTACCAGCATGCCAGGCACACCGGCCTTGATGCGGTAGGTAATCTGCTCGTCTTCGCTGCCGGCCTTCAGCTCGTCGTTGATGTGCGCAACGGAAATCAGCGGTCCGGTTTCAGACATGCCATACGCGGCGGTGAGCTGGATGCCCCTGGCCTTGGCGGCCTGGTACAGGCTGCGGTTCAGCGAGCTGCCGCCAATGATGATTTTCCAGCCGCCAAAGTCCGCATCCTGCGCAGACTTGGCGTTGAGCAACATTTGCAGGATGGTCGGCACGCAATGCGAGAACGTGACTTTCTCCTTGCGCCAAAGCTCTACCAGCAATTCGGGCTCGTAGCGGCCGGGGTACACCTGTTTCAGGCCCAGCATGGTCGCTACATAGGGAATGCCCCAGGCATGCACGTGGAACATCGGTGTGATAGGCATGTAGACGTCATCGTTGCCCAACTGCCGCGGACTTTCGACGCACCCCAGGATGGCCGCCACGCCCATGGTGTGCAGTACCAACTGGCGATGGGTGAAATAGACGCCTTTGGGGTTGCCCGTAGTGCCTGTGGTGTAAAACGTGGTCGCGACCGAGTTCTCGTCGAAGTCCTCGAAAGCGTACTCGGGGCTGGCTGCCGCCAGCAGGGTCTCGTATTCGCCGACGAGGTTTGGCAAGTCGGCGGTCTTGTCGGGCAGGTCCGTCAGCAGCAGGGTCTTTTCAACGGTGGTCAAATGTCCGGACATAGCCTGATACAGGCCCGTGAATTCGCTGTTTATCAATACCAGCCGGTCATCGGCATGGTTGATGGTATAGGCGATCTGCTCGGGCGATAGCCGCACGTTGACGGTGTGGATCACTGCGCCAATCATCGGGATGGCGAACATGCATTCCAGATAGCGATGGCTGTCCCAGTCCATGACTGCCACGGTGTCGCCAGCTTTCACGCCTGCCGCCGTCAAGACGTTGGCCAGGCGGCAGATGCGCTCGTTGAGGGTCGGGTAGGTATAGCGAACGGAGTCGCGGTAAATAATTTCACGCGTCTTTTCATAACGACTGCCGGACGACAACAGGCGCTTGATCAACAGAGGGTACTGGTAAGCGCCATCGGCGGGCGCAAGAACGCGAGTCTGTAACATATGAGTCCCTTTTCAAAGTCCACAGGCGGAGCTGGAAATATGGACTCTAGAGCCCTCGCCTGCCAGTGAAATCAGTAAAAGGGATGATTTTTCGAAGCGCCTCTCGCTGTCTGCAAGAGGCGCTCGCACTCGTTATACGCTTTGCAAAAGCGTTGTTGAATGCAGGTTTCAGTGCACTTCGGTGAACGCCAGTTTGATACCCAGCGCGACCAGCACTCCGCCCATGGCCCGATCGAACCAGTGGCCCATCCGCGCAAAACCCGCGCGTACCCGCGCCTGGCTGAACAGCCGCGCCACCAGGCAGAACCACGCAGCCGTCGCCACTGCGAGGTAGACCCCATAACCGCCCTGCACCAGCAGCGGCGTGTGCGGATTGATCACTACGGTGAACAGCGAGAGGAAAAACAGCGTGGCCTTGGGGTTAAGGCCGTTGGTGACGAAACCGCTGATGTAGGCACTCTTTGCTGTGCGCTCGCCCGGGACTGCCTTGATGGCGGCATCGCCCGTCGCCGCAGCCGGTCTGGCACGCAGGGCCTTGATACCGATGTACAGCAGGTACGCGGCTGCCGCCCATTTCAGCGCGTTGAACAGCACGATGGACTGGGAAACGATAATCCCGATACCCAGCAGCGAATAGCCCACATGAAGAAAGATGGCCGAGCCGACGCCAAGCGCTGACCAGGTACCGGCCTTACGCCCATGCGTGACGCTTTCGCGCACCACCACCGCGAAGTCCGGACCGGGGCTGGCAACGGCCAGCAGGTGGATCAGCGCAACGGTAAGAAATTCTGCCCAATACATGTGGGACCTCCTGGAGGATTGACGTCAGACCCGGCAGATTACGCTGTCTGATGTCTGCGCAACAGTTACTGACAACGATCACCTCAACTATCGTGCGATCATCGCAATTATCGTGCGGCGCTCCGCGTCGCATGCCGTTCCGGACGCTCCGCGTCCTCTTGACGACGCAGAGCGTCGTGAACTGCATCCCCACGCTGGAGCGTGCGGAACGATCATCTCAACTATCGTGCGGCGCTCCGCGTCGCATGCCGTTCTGGACGCTCCGCGTCCTCCTGACCCATATCCTGTTAGACTGCGCGCTTTTTCAGGAGCCATTCCATGGACCCGCGCAGTGAAGTGTTACTCCGTCAGGCCGAGCTGTTTCAGGGGTCGCTGTTGCTGGTCGGGCTGCCCGCCGATGACCTGCTCGGAAAACTGCCGGACTCGCGTGGATGGTGCTGGCATGCAGGTGACCAGGCCGCGCTGGATGCGCGGTTTGAAGGCCGTGTGGATTTCGGCGTTGAAGCGCCAGAGGCCGCCTTCGAAGCCGCCGTGCTGTTCCTGCCCAAAGCCCGCGATCTGACCGACTACCTGCTCAATGCCCTGGCTTCCCGCCTGGCCGGGCGCGAGTTGTTTCTGGTCGGCGAAAAGCGTGGCGGAATCGAAGCCGCTGCAAAACAACTGAGCCCCTTCGGCCGCGCGCGCAAGCTCGACAGTGCCCGCCACTGCCAGCTCTGGCAGGTCACTGTCGAGAACGCACCACAAGCCGTTACGCTGGAAAGCCTCGCCAAGCCCTACCAGATCGACCTGCAGGACGGCCCGCTCACGGTTGTTAGCCTGCCCGGCGTGTTCAGCCATGGCCGCCTCGACCGTGGTTCAGCCCTGTTGCTGGAAAACATCGACAAGCTGCCGAGCGGCAACCTGCTCGACTTCGGCTGTGGTGCCGGCGTACTCGGTGCAGCGGTCAAGCGTCGCTACCCGCACAACGACGTCATCATGCTGGACGTGGATGCGTTCGCAACCGCAAGTTCGCGCCTGACCCTGGCCGCCAATGGCCTGCAAGCCCAGGTGTTGACCGGTGACGGAATTGACGCAGCGCCAATGGGTTTGAACACGATTCTCAGCAACCCGCCGTTCCATGTGGGGGTTCATACCGACTACATGGCAACAGAAAACCTGCTGAGAAAAGCACGCCAACATCTTAAATCAGGCGGCGAACTGCGCCTTGTCGCGAATAACTTTCTGCGTTATCAGCCGCTGATCGAAGAGCACGTCGGGCAGTGCGAAGTCAGGGCTCAGGGCAGCGGTTTTAAAATCTACAGCGCTAAACGCTCCTGAAATAAGCACTTGCCGAAACGTTTTTGCGGAGGCAGAATCCGCTCCGTCCTAGGGGAGTAGTCTCCCACGAGCGCCATGCTCGTCCGGCACGTATCAACATACTTGGTCCTCAGACCATGGTACGTGCGACCCGGAATCCGCTCAGACGGATCGGTGGTTTGACAAGACCTATGACACGAACACCTTACCCGGGGCGGGGAGGTCGTACGTGTCATAGCCGTGTCGACCCGCCCCTTAGGAAACCTGATGCTGGAATCATTCTTAATCCCCACCGCTGTGGTTGCGCTCGCCGAAATCGGTGACAAGACGCAATTGCTCGCACTCATTCTCGCCGCACGCTTTCGCAAACCCTGGCCGATCATTGCGGGCATTGTCGCCGCAACCCTGGCCAATCATGCGGCAGCAGGCGCTGTAGGTGCATGGTTCAGCAGCTTCCTGTCAGACGCAGTGCTGCACTGGATCCTTGCCGCCAGCTTTACCGCCACGGCACTGTGGACACTGGTGCCGGACAAGATGGACGATGACGAAGCCAGCACGGCGCGCAAGTTCGGCCCGTTCATGACCACGCTGATTACGTTCTTCATCGCTGAAATCGGTGACAAGACGCAGATCGCCACGGTGATGCTGGCGGCGCAGTATTCCTATCTGTGGCTGGTCATTCTGGGCACCACGGTGGGCATGCTGCTGGCCAACGTGCCGGTGGTACTGGCGGGCAATTTCGCCGCCGAGAAACTGCCGCTGACCCTGATCCGCCGACTGGCTGCCTGCGCGTTCTTCGTGCTGGCGCTGGTGGCGGTTTACAAGGCAATGCAAGTCAGCGGCTGGGTGTAATGCTGGCCCGTAGCGTTGCAAAGACACTCGCAACGCTACGGGCGACTCATTCACTCAGGATTTGGGGGCAGCCTGATACAGCGGCATGACTTTCGGAATCGCAGCCTGCAACGAAGCGATGCGACTTTCCGAGGCCGGGTGAGTGCTCATGAACTCAGGCTGCGAACCACCGGAGTTCTGGGTCATCTTCTGCCACAGGGTGATCGCCGCATTCGGGTTGTAACCGGCACGTGCGGCCAGTTCCAGACCGAGCAGATCGGCTTCGTTCTCGTTACTGCGGCTGTTGGGCAGTGTCAGGCTGTAGTTGACCACGGTATCTGCCAACGCCAGGCTGTCCTGTCCCAATCCCAGCAAGGCACCTGCGCCCTGCTTGGCCATTGAAACGCCGTATGCCTTGGACATCGCTTCACGCCCGTGCTCGCGCAGGGCATGGGCGATCTCGTGGCCCATGACCGCAGCGATTTCATCGTCGGTCAGCTTGAGGGTATCAATCAGACCGGTGTAAACGAAAATCTTGCCGCCAGGACCACAATTGGCGTTCAGTTCGTCGCTCTTGATCAGGTTGACTTCCCACTGCCACTGCGCCGAATCAGGCCGCAATTTGGGCGCCTGGGCAATCAGTCGATTGGCGATTGCATGAACCCGCTTGGCATTGGCGCTGGTGGTGTCCAGCACCCCTTTGCTGGTCGCCTCGCCAACGGTCTGCTGGTAGGACTGGGCGTACATTTTGTTGACTTCATCCGTGGAGAGCATGCTGAACATGTACTGTTTGCGCTCCACACCGACCGAGTCGCCACTCGTGGTATTGACTGCCTGACACCCGCCGAGCAGCAACGCAGCGCTCAAGGCACAGAAGGCAAATGAAGGACGCATGGTGTATCTCCTTGTTTGTGAAACGGCCATTGCGGGGGCAGACCTCTGCGCCAGATACCGGCCAACTGGCATCTTGGTCTTTGACAGAGGTGGATGGTTCCCGCAGGTATGTCCAGTTTGTATCAGATGCGCTTCAAGGCGGATATCGGATTTGTCTGATTCATCGGTCTTATCCCTGCCCGCCTAACTCAATGGCGTCAGACACTCAGGTGCATTGAGCTTTGGATCGTTGACCAGATTGGCCAGTGGTCGCTCTCGCAATGCGGTCTGTGGGGCTGCCAGCAAGGCTTGCAGGGTCGGCAGCGGCGTGTCGGCGGCCAGCCAGTCTTTCTGGCCCTTGGCATCCAGAATCAATGGCCGACGCTGGGTCGCGGCCGCCTGGGTGACCACCGCGACGCTCAGGTACGTATGCCCCTGCACCGGATAGGCTTCCCAGATGGCGGCGAAAAACAGCGCGGCGCCCTCCCCCGGCGTCAGCCAGAACGGACGCTTGCGCAGCGTGCCGCGCCACTCGTAAAAGCCGTTGGCGGGCAGCAGGCAGCGGCGATGGGTAAAGGCGTCACGAAACATGGGTTGCTCGGCCACGGTTTCGGCGCGGGCATGGGCGGGAGTTTTCGACAGATCGGTGAGCCAGGCCGGGGTCAGGCCCCAGCGCGCGCGCGCCAGCTCGATACCGTCAGCGTTTTCGGCGGCGCGCATGATCAACACCCAGTCGGCTGGCGAAATGTTCCATTGCGCCTGCTGATCGGCGGGAAAACCGGGCAAGGCGGCAAAGGCAGGGGTCCAGCGAAACAGGGCGAAGCGTCCACACATGGGGGCTAATCAGACTCTATTGAAGGTGCTCAGCACACCAGTACATCGGGGAAGTCGTCCGGCTCATCGCCAGACAAGGGCGAAGCGCTATTGTACGCAGTGATCAGCTCGCGTGCCCGTTCGACCTGTGCATCGTCGACCTTGAGCGCCAGAAGCCCCAGCCCCGGCAGCTCGCCCATCGCACCGAGCAGGTCGCGACCGGCGAGATGCGCCTTGATGCCTTCGCTGGCGAGCATTGCCAGCAGCAACTCGGCCTCCATGAGGTTCTCGGGCTCGTAGATCTTTTGCATCACTCGTTCTCGCTGCGAACATCCAGGTTCCAGTCTTCGCCGTCGGTCTGCAGGTCGAAAATGATCGGGCGGCAACAGACCGGACAGTCTTCAATGTACTGTTGATCGCCACCGGACAGGTCCAGTACGGCCTCGACAGGCTCGCCGCAATAAGGGCAGTCGTAACTCTGTAATTCCTGCATCAAGGTCTCCGGGATCAGTTATGCGTATAATTGCCCCATTCTTCAGAAGGCTGTTTTAACAAGTACGTCTTCTTTTTACCCTATCCGATTCCAACAAGAGAGCATGATGGGCGAATTTGATGCCATCCGACCGTACAACGATGCAGAAGTCCCCGCCGTCTTGGCACGCCTGCTGAGCGACAAAGCCTTTCTCGCAATTCTGACCCGATTCCGTTTTCCCCGCCTGGCGGGCGCATTCGGCTGGCTGCTGCAGCCGACACTGGCGCGCAAGCTGCGTCGCGAGTTTGCCGGTATCGACTCGGTCGCCACGCTGCAGGACAAAGTCGAATATTACGTCGACCACACCATTGAGCGCGCCACGGACGGAGTCACCTACACCGGCGTCGAGCAGCTCAAGTCCGGTTGTGCCTATCTGTTTCTGGCCAACCACCGCGATATCGTCATGGACCCGGCGTTCGTCAACTATGCCGTGTACCACGCAGGCCTGCCAACTCCGCGCATTGCCATTGGCGACAACCTGCTGCAAAAGCCGTTTGTCAGCGACCTGATGCGCCTGAACAAGAGCTTCATAGTGCACCGCTCGATTATCGGGCGGCGCGAGAAAATGGCGGCTTACCAATTGCTGTCGGCGTATATCAACCACTCGATTACCAAGGATTGCCAGTCCATCTGGATCGCTCAGGCCGAAGGCCGCGCGAAGGATGGTGACGACCGCACCGAGTCGGCAATCCTCAAAATGTTCCACATGAGCCGCAAGGACGAGCCGTTTGGCGACGTGATTCGCTCTCTGAACCTGATCCCGGTTTCGATCAGCTATGAGTACGATCCGTGCGACAGCGCCAAGGCCCGCGAGCTGTACATTCGTGCAACTACCGGCTCATACACCAAGACGCCGGGCGAAGACGACGTGAGCATTGCATTGGGCATCACTGGCTATAAAGGTCGCGTGCATGTGAACTTCGCGCCGCCGATCACCGAGCACTTCGAGGACACCAAGCAACTGGCTATCGAAATGGACCGGCAGATTCTAGGCGGCTATCGTCTGTTCCCGGTGCATTACCTGGCGTACGCGCAATGGAGCGACGCCGACCCGAGCCTCGACGTACCGCCAGCGTCCGCAGTGTTTGCGGCCGACGAACTCGAACGCGCCAAAGATGAATGGGAAGGTCGCCTGGCAGGCGTGCCGACCGAGCATCGCCCTTACCTGATTCAGCAGTACGCGACACCGGTGCGCAACCAGTACCGGGTCAAGGCCGGGCTGGCGCTTTAAGAACTGCGAACGCCTATCGTGCCCATGCTCCGCGTGGGTACGCCGCTCTGAACGCTCTGCGTCCGGTCTTGAGCGCGTCAGCGCGCCGTGACGCAGAGCGTCACCCAAAATGCATTGACTGAAACACCGCCTTCGCAAGCAAGCGAAGCGTCGCCCGGCTCGCTCCCACAGGGCTTGTTCTGATCCAGGCGGTGTTCCAGAAACATCCTGCATGACAATTCGCTGCCACTGTCACCCAAGCGTAACGTGACACCCTCATTGTGTGGCTCCTCGAGAAACGGACTTCCCTCTTTTTGGAGCTTGTCATGCTGCACGCAAAAAATCAGGATCGCCTTTACCTCATCGCCCAGAGCGATGAACAGCAGGAGTTGATCGACGGTCTGGCCTTCAACGTTCAGGACCGCCATTGGCTGGTCTATTGCGCACTGGGCGGGCACGTTCATCATGACCTGCCGGATATGGATCAGGACACCGGTTTCAGTTTTCTGGATTTTTATCAGCAGGCAGCCTGAGCCTGACAACGACCTCACGGCCTATACCGAATAAAGCAAAAAGCCCGGCCCCCTCAACAAGGGCCGGGCTTTTTTTCGCTGCGGGGATTACTGCGCCAGGGTCGAACCGATGGTCGGGTCCTGGAAGACGCGGGTCAGTGCATCACTCAACACGTCACTCACCAGCTTGGTGTTGGTTTCCTGGTTCGGGGCCATGCCGAAACGCTGATCCAGCGATGCGGCGTAACGGCCACTGTAGCTGCGACCGTTATTGCGTACATCAGCGCGGAACGTCGAGCTGATGGTGGCTTCAGTCACGTACAGACCTTCTTTGGGCGACTGGTACTTCAAGTCTGCCAGGGTCACGGTCAACTGCGGAGCGTTGCCACCCTGAGTCGGCGTAAAGCCCAACAGGCGTACTGCCGCCTCGGCCTGAGCCTGGAGCTTGGGAACGATATCCGCCCCGTTCACGCTGATGGCGCTGGTTTCCGGGTACATGCCGCCACGCGTGCCCAGCGTCGGCCCAGGACGGCCGTCGACTACGCGCACCACCACAGGCTGACCACGCCCTACGGCCGCAAGCTGCGCGTTGAGCTTGGGAGTGGGGCTGAGTTGTTGCGGACTGTGGGCACAGCCCACCAGGGTCAAACTGCTTACAGCAAGCAAACCGAACAAAATGCGACGCAGCATGCTCATTTCTCCATGGGCCAGACACTGAATGTGCCGCAGTATAGCGGCCAGCAACAGCCGCTAACCAGAGGGCGCTGACCGTTAAGCCTCGGACATTCGGCACGTCTCGGGGTTCAGGCAGCAGCTTAGGCAATGATTCGTGCAGCGCAATGTAATCAGGGCGTCACATGCAGTTGGCAGACTCGCCCTCATCGCACAGACGCTCATCCACGTCACAGGAGCTGCGCCATGAATCTGTTCCGGTCTCTGTTCACCACACGCCACCAGCATCGTCATTACGCACGCATTGATCAGGCAGGCATCTGCTGCGCGTTCAAGCATTGTGCGCAACGCCCGTCTGGCGTCGAATGGGTGGAAGTGACCGAGCAACGACTTGCCTGGCTGAACCAGCCACTGCCCGCCAGCGCCCGGGTGACACAGCACAGCGCACGTTCAACGCGCGGCCAGTTGCTCACCGCCTGACCCGATAGAGAATAAAAGTCATTTAAAGCGATCAATTCCTGCCATTTCATCGCTATAATCTCCCCCCGATTATAAGGACGTCTCCTGATCGGGCCTCGCAGCATTGCTAATCACCGTATTAGCGCCTTCGTACTGCCCACAGAGAGCCGCCCACACAGGTCATGTGCGCACGAGTGTGCTCGATGAAAGGTGAAGAATGCTCGAATCGTATCGAACCTTTCTCGCCCGCCAGCGCCTCACTCTTGGTGCCCCTGACCTGCCAGCGCTGTCATCGCAGCCATTTTGAGGTTTGGTTCACGTTCCCAAAAGGACGTGAAAAACGGGTTTCACTACTTCACAAGAGTGTGGCGAGCAAATGAATAGGTACGCGTTTGTAAATGCACCATCAGCCTCTGAACCGGCTCTCTTGAACAGGACTGACCGCGACTGCGCCTCCATCACCGGAGCCTGACGCCATCGACAGGAGCCCATCGGGCGATGGGCTCCCTGACGATGGTCGAATGGCCTTGCGGGCCTGGAAATGCGTTCATGAAACATTGATGAACCATGACCGGGCCTGACCGGGACCTGCGCTTTAAATGCGGAAAATTGCGAAGAATCGGTCAGGCGATCCTGGCCAGGAAAGCGAGGGCACCCTTTTGATCCAGACCCCGAACACCTGGCAACCAGCCTCAGGATCGTATGCCGTCAATTTGGTGCTGCAGATTTTGGAGACGCGTTAATGGCGCATAACGAAGCAGTCGACGTAGTACTGGTCGGAGCGGGCATCATGAGTGCCACTCTGGCGGTATTGCTCAAGGAGCTCGACCCCGGCCTCAAGCTGGAAGTCGTTGAGCTGATGGATTCCGGTGCTGCGGAAAGTTCCAACCCATGGAACAACGCCGGCACCGGCCACGCTGGTCTGTGCGAGCTGAACTACACGCCACCTGCGGCTGATGGCTCTATCGACATCAAGAAAGCGGTGCACATCAACACCCAGTTCGAAGTCTCGAAACAGTTCTGGGCTTACCTGGCGCGCAAGGGCACCTTCGGTTCAGCCCGTTCATTCATCAATCCGGTCCCACACCTGAGCTTTGTGCAAGGCGAAAACGGCATCTCGTTCCTCAAGACCCGTTTTGAAGCCATGAGCAAGCATCACGCCTTCTCGTCGATGGAATACACCGAAGACAAGGCAAAGCTGGCCGAGTGGATGCCGCTGATGATGCCTGGGCGGCCGGCTGATGAAAGAATTGCCGCAACACGCATGATGAACGGCACTGACGTCAACTTTGGCGCACTGACCAATCAACTGCTTAGCCATCTGTCCAGCGCTCCGGGCACGCAGATCAAGTACCGCAGCAGGGTCACCAACCTTACCCGTAACGGCGCAGGCTGGACCGTGAGCGTCAAGGACGTGAACGGCGGCGGCACACGCGAGATAGATGCCAAATTCGTATTCCTCGGTGCAGGTGGCGCAGCATTGCCGCTGCTGCAACTGTCAGGCATCGAAGAGAGCAAGGGTTTTGGTGGCTTCCCGGTCAGCGGCCAATGGCTGCGTTGCGACAACCCGGAAGTGGTCAAACACCATCAGGCCAAGGTTTACAGCCAGGCAGCCGTGGGTTCGCCGCCCATGTCGGTGCCACACCTGGACACCCGCGTGGTCGATGGCAAGAAGTCCCTGCTGTTCGGACCGTATGCCGGCTTCACCACCAAGTTCCTCAAGCACGGTTCGTTTCTCGACCTGCCACTATCGGTACGCGTCGCCAACATCAAACCGATGCTGGCAGTGGCCCGCGACAACATGGACCTGACCAAGTACCTGGTCAGCGAAGTGATGCAATCGATGGAGCAACGCCTGGAGTCGCTGCGCCGCTTCTATCCGGAAGCGAAAGCCGAAGACTGGCGTCTCGAAATCGCCGGTCAGCGCGTGCAGATCATCAAGAAAGACGCGAAAAAAGGCGGCGTGCTGCAATTCGGCACCGAGCTGGTGTCCGCGAAGGACGGCTCGCTGGCCGCCCTGCTGGGTGCTTCGCCGGGGGCTTCTGTCACCGTGTCGATCATGCTGGAACTGCTGGAGCGCTGCTTCCCGGAGAAAACCCGCACCGAGTGGGCTGCCAAACTCGACGAGATTTTTCCGGCTCGGGAAAAGATCCTCGAAACCGATGCGCAGTTGTATAACCGCGTCCGCGCCCAGAATGACGAGGCGCTGGAGCTGGTCGAGAAAAGCAGTCAGGAGCAGAGTTTCGCCTGAGCTGATTGCGTTGCCATGAAAGCCCTGTGCATCTGAAACGCTGTATAAACAAAAAGCCCCGTGGCTCTACCGAGTCACGGGGCTTTTTGTTGCGAACGTCAGTCAGAGGCTTTTGGACAATACAGCGATGTGCTCCGGACCAATGCCGCAGCAGCCGCCGATGTGCGTGGCACCGCGCGTTACCCAGTCTGCCGCCCACTGCTGATAACCCTGCGGGTCAAGGTCTTCGCGCAGCTCATCCAGACCGTCGTTGGCCTTGGCGTCCTTGGGTTGCGGCGGGAAAGCGTTGGCGTAGGCACCAATGGCAATGTCGACGTTCAGGGCTTTGAACACCTCACGCGCCGCATCGATTGCACCACCAATCACCTCTGGCTGGCTGCAGTTGAACAGCAGCGTCGCAACGCCCATCCCGGCAGCAGCCTTTGCCGCATCGGCAACGGGCTCGCCTGAACGCAAACGCGGCACCTCATCGGTATCTTCATCCTGAAGAGTAAACGACAACCAGAACGGTTTGCCGTCATTGGGCAACCCGGCGCGGATGGTTTGCGCTTCAAGAATGCAGCTTTGCGTCTCGGCCAGCCACAGATCGACGTACGGCGACAAACCGGCAACCAGTGGTTTCAGAACATCGGCGGCCAGTTCCGGCTTGTACAGGTCAGGGCGATAGGAGCCGAACAGCGGCGGAATGGAACCTGCCACCTTTGCACGACCGCCAGAAGCGTCGGCCGACTCACGCGCCAGTCGCCCGGCCAGCGCTGCCAATGCCTGACCTTCGCGGGCAAAGCGCTCTTCGCCAATATGAAACGGCACGACGGCATAGCTGTTACTGGTGATGACCTGAGCGCCGCTTTCGATGTAAGCGGCGTGTACCGCACTGACGGCCTCAGGTGCTTCGCTCAATGCCAGAGCCGACCATTCAGGCTGGCGAAACGGGGCACCGCGGCGCTGCAGTTCACGGCCCATGCCGCCATCAAGAATTACAGTTGTGCCTTGCGTCATATGTGATCTGCTTATATGTATATGAAAAAAACTCATTATGAGTCAGTCTTGTATAACGTATTTAATACGGCCCTTTAATCAAACTACAAACACTTTTTCAGGGGATTTCTGTGAACTATCGCGCTCTGCTGGGCATTGGCCTGGTCACTCTGGCTGCCTCCACTCAAGCCCTGGCCGGTGCCACGCTGGATCGCGTGCAGAAAAACAAAGAGCTGGTCAACGTCCTCATGGAAAGTTACCCGCCCTTCTCTTTCCTGAATGACAAGAACGAACTCGACGGTTTCGACGTGGATGTCGCCAAGGCCGTGGCGCAAAAGCTGGGCGTCAAGTTGCGCCTCGAAACGCCCTCCTGGGATGTCATCGCCGCAGGCCACTGGAGCGGCCGTTACGACATCTGCGTGTGCTCGATGACCCCGAGCAAGGCACGCGCTGAAGTCTTCAACTTCCCGGTCGAGTATTACGCATCGCCTGCGGTGATTGTGGTCAATGCCTCGGATGATCGCATTCATTCGGCCAAGGACCTGAGCGGCAAGAAAGTCGGCCTGACCAGCGCCTCGAGCTACGAAAGCTACCTGAACAAGAATCTGGTCATCGATGGTGCGGAAGACAAGCCACTGCAGTACCCGTTCGACGATGTGCAGATTGCCCCGTACGACAACGACAATGTGGCGTTTCAAGACCTGGGGCTGGGCGCTGGCAAGCGGCTGGACGCCATATTGACCAATCTGGTGACGGCAAAACCGCGTCTGGACCAGGACAAGCGCTTCAAGCTGGCGGGCGAAACGCTGTACGAAGAACCCAACTCCGTGGCCATCGAAAAGGACGACCCGGAATGGGACGCCAAGGTTCGCGAAGTGTTCGCCGAACTCAAGAAAGACGGCACGCTGAGCAAGCTGTCGCAAAAGTGGATCGGTGCTGATATCAGCAAATGACTTCCTTCCAGCCCCAACGCCCACCCGAGCAGGCTGATCAAGGCCTGCTCAAGCGAGTTTTCGGTTTCCGTACGCGGCTGTACCTGACCTGGCTGGTCATGTTTGTGCTGTTCGCCGGCTTCTTTCTGAGTTTCGATCTGAAGCTTGCGATCATCCTCGACAAACTGCCCAACCTGATCGGCCTGCACCTGGCTCCCAACGGCTTTCTTCAGGGCGCTGCACTGACGCTGTTTGTTTCGCTGTGTTCGATTGTGGTTTCAGTGCTGCTGGGTTTTGTCACCGCACTGGCGAGGCTGTCCAGCAGTGCAGTGGCGTTCGGCATCGCCAGCTTTTACGCCTCGTTCTTTCGCGGCACGCCGCTGCTGATCCAGATTCTGCTGATCTATCTCGGCTTGCCGCAACTGGGCATCGTGCCCGGCGCCATCACGGCGGGCGTCATCGCGTTGTCGCTCAACTAC
Organism: Pseudomonas savastanoi; assembly: GCF_020917325.1. Taxonomy (NCBI): domain Bacteria; kingdom Pseudomonadati; phylum Pseudomonadota; class Gammaproteobacteria; order Pseudomonadales; family Pseudomonadaceae; genus Pseudomonas; species Pseudomonas savastanoi. Next base: position 1,082,586 of record NZ_CP076652.1, on the reverse strand, counting down.
GGGGCTTACCTGAGCGAGATTTTTCGCGCGGGAATCATCGGCGTCGCAGCCGGACAGCGAGAAGCCGCACTGGCCCTGGCATTGCGCCCTGCGCAGATATTCTGGCGCGTCACCCTGCCCCAGGCCATGCGCACGATCATTCCGCCGACCACCAACCAGTTCATCTCCATGCTCAAGGATTCGTCACTGATTTCAGTGATGGGCGTCTGGGAGGTGATGTTTCTGGCTCAATCGTATGGCCGCTCCAGCTATCGATACATCGAAATGCTGACCACCGCAGCGGTGCTGTACTGGATCATGTCGATCGGCCTGGAGCTGTTGCAGTCCAGGCTGGAACGGCATTACGGCAAGGCGTATCAGGCGCGCAAATAGGGCTGAAACGTTGGTTGATTAACGGATAATACATATTACTGTGGGAGCGAGCCGGGCGACGCTTCGCTTGCTCGCGAAGAGGCGCGTCATTCACAAAAGATTTATCGTCCGAAATAAAGCCTTCGCGAACAAGTTCGCTCCCACCTGAAAAGCGTTTCAGCCAAATTCAGGTTTCAACTACGGGCTTTCTCGATCAGTTCGATGTATTCATCAGCGTTGCGCTGATCCTTGATCAGGGCAATAAAGTCGTTGCCGTGCTCGTCCTTGCCGTCGAAGTCGTGGCCCGCCTCTCTGAAGAACACCAAAAAGCGTTCAAAATCGTTGATGCGCAGCCCACGGTAGGCCTTGATCAGTTTGTGCAGCGACGGCGAGGTAGCATCATACGGCTCGAAGTCGAGGAACAGTTTGATCTGCTCATCGCCGATCTCATCGCCAATCAACTGCTTCTTATCTTTACGCATTACAGGCTCCAGCAGGTCGCAGACACTTTCACGGGCGGGCAGTTTACCCCTCGGCAAGCACAGCGCTCAACGCGCACGTGCAGAGGTGGTATGCAAATCGGCCCAGATATGCCCGTTGGCGTAACTGAGGAACTGGCAATAAACCTTCTCGTTGCGCAGCAAGTCGACCAGTACGCGGTACTGGGCCAGTGGGTAATAAAGCGTCAGGGTGCTGGTTGGCTCGTCGTAGGTCGGCTTTTTCAGGCTTTTGCTATCGCCACCATCAAAGTGCACAAGCACCTGTGAAATGGACGCGCCCTTGTTCAGCGACTTGCCTTTGAGGCGCAGCGACAGCGGGGAAGTGACCGGAATCGGCTGCTGGCTGGATTGCCGCTGGTTACCGGCAACGATGGTGTATTCGGTGACACGCATCAACTGTTGCTGCTCGGGCGCACCCTCACGCAGGCTCAGGTCATCAGGCGGCAGATATTGCTCGTGCATCGGGCTGGCCGATACCGGCGCAGCAACTGTCAGACCAGACAACAGCACCAACGCCACAGCGCCGGGAATCATTAGCTTCATTGAGGGTTTCCATATAATCGCGAATCGACGACCGCCCCTGTTCGCAGAAGCGGTCGTCAGAATGCCTTACATCCCTTTGACGGCATAGATGCCGGCAGCATTACGCCAGTAGCCTTTGTAGTCCATACCGAAACCGAAGATGTAACGGTCGATGCATGGCAGGCCTACGTAGTCGGCCTTCAGGTCCGGGCGGGCCTTGCGGTCGTGGTCTTTATCGATCAGCACGGCAGTGTGCACAGCGCGGGCACCGGCGTGTTTGCAGAAGTCGATGATGGCGCCCAGGGTGTGACCTTCATCGAGGATGTCGTCGATGATCAGCACGTCACGGTCGATGAACGAGACTTCGGGTTTGGCTTTCCAGAACAGATCGCCGCCAGTGGTTTCGTTGCGATAGCGTGTTGCGTGCAGGTAGGACGCTTCCAGCGGGAAATTCAGATGAGTCAGCAGCTTGCCAGAGAAAATCAGGCCGCCATTCATCACGCAGAACACAACCGGGTTGCGTTCGGCCAGTTCGGCATTGATCTGCGCGCCGACGCGGGCAATGGCAGCATCCACTTCGGCCTCGGTGTACAGGCAGTCGGCTTCGCGCATGATTTGACGGATATGCTCGAGATCAGCGGACATGACGCTCTCCAGGTAAGGCAGTTTGAGAAAAGCGGGCAAAGGTACGCATCCGTTCAAGCCAGAGCAAGTGATTCTGGACTAACGTTGCGAGTGTCTTGCAAAAGCCGCGAACGTCGAAGCTTCGTAACGATACTGCACGTGCTTTAAGACAGTAACAGCTGAATAGATTAACCTAGACCGATTTTTGCCCCGCTGGAGCCTTTCCCCATGCCTATTCGTGAGATCCGTCACCCACTGATCCGCCACAAACTCGGCCTTATGCGCCGTGCCGACATCAGCACCAAGAATTTTCGTGAGCTGGCTCAGGAAGTCGGCGCACTGCTGACCTACGAAGCCACCGCCGACCTGACCCTGGAAAACTACGACATTCAGGGCTGGGCCGGTACGGTTTCAGTCGAGAAAATCGCGGGCAAGAAAATCACTGTCGTGCCGATCCTGCGCGCCGGTATCGGCATGCTCGACGGCGTCCTCAGCCTGATTCCGGGTGCCAAGGTCAGCGCGGTCGGCGTGGCCCGCAACGAAGAAACCCTGCAGGCACACACTTACCTGGAAAAACTGGTCCCGGAAATCGACGAGCGCCTGGCAATGATCATCGACCCGATGCTGGCCACCGGCAGCTCGATGGTCGCCACCATTGACCTGCTGAAGAAGGCTGGCTGCAAGGAAATCCGCGCGATGGTTCTGGTCGCGGCACCTGAAGGCATCGCGGCCGTAGAGAAGGCACACCCGGACGTGATGATCTACACCGCCTCCATCGACGAGCGTCTGAACGAACACGGTTACATCATTCCGGGCCTGGGCGATGCCGGTGACAAGATTTTCGGCACCAAACAGAAGGACGCGTAACCCGATGACGCAGCAGGAGTTCAACGATCCACTGTGGCGCACGATTCTTTCCGGCGCGCAAATGCTGTTCGTGGCCTTTGGCGCACTGGTATTGATGCCGCTGATCACCGGGCTCGATCCAAACGTGGCGCTGTTTACGGCAGGCCTTGGCACATTGCTGTTCCAGATTGTCACCGGGCGTCAGGTGCCGGTGTTTCTGGCCTCGAGCTTTGCGTTCATCACCCCGATCATCCTCGCCAAGGGCCAGTTCGGTCTGGCCGCGACCATGGGTGGCGTGATGGCGGCAGGCTTCGTCTACACCTTTCTCGGTCTGGCGGTGAAGATCAAGGGCACAGGTTTCATCGACCGGCTGCTGCCTCCGGTGGTGATAGGGCCGGTGATTATTTCCATCGGTCTGGCCATGGCCCCGATTGCGGCCAATATGGCGATGGGCAAGACCGGCGACGGCGTAGTGCTGATTCCTTATCAGACCGCCATGCTGATTTCGATGCCCGCGTTGCTCACGACTCTGATCGTGGCGGTGTTCGGCAAAGGCATTTTCCGTCTGGTGCCAATTATCTCAGGTGTGCTGGTGGGCTTTGCGCTGTCGTTCTACTTTGGCGTAGTCGACACTAAAAAGATTGCTGACGCGGCCTGGCTGGCACTGCCGCACTTCACCGCACCGGAATTCAATTGGCAGGCGATTCTGTTCATCGTCCCGGTTGCTCTGGCCCCGGCCATCGAGCACATCGGCGGCGTGATCGCAGTCGGCAGTGTGACCGGACGCGACTACCTGAAAAAGCCGGGCCTGCATCGCACGCTGTTCGGTGATGGCATCGCCACGACAGCGGCAGGCCTGTTTGGCGGCCCGCCCAACACCACTTACGCCGAAGTGACCGGCGCAGTGATGCTGACCAAGAACTACAACCCGCAGATCATGATCTGGGCGTCGTTCTTCGCCATAACACTGGCATTCATCGGCAAGTTCGGTGCGTTGCTGCAGAGTATTCCGGTGCCGGTAATGGGCGGGATTCTGTGCCTGCTGTTCGGTTCGATTGCAGCGGTGGGGATGAACACGCTGATCCGCCACAAGATCGACCTGGCCGAAGCACGCAACCTGGTCATCGTCTCGGTGACGCTGGTATTCGGGATCGGCGGCGTACTGATCGGCACCGGCAACGGTCCGAACGACTTTGGCCTGAAGGGCATCGCCCTGTGCGCCATTACCGCGATCATCCTCAATCTGGTCCTGCCAGGACATGACAGCTGGAAGCGCAACAAGCCGGATGATCAGCTGCTGTAATGGCTGGAGCGTGAGGCACGATAGTTTGACTATCGTGCGACGCTCCGCGTCGGCATGCCGTTCTGGACGCTTCGCGTCCGATTTTGAAGCTGTGGCGCTGCACAGATCTGTGACGCAGAGCGTCACCCAAGGCATTCCCACGCTGGAGCGTGAGGAACGATAGTTCTGCGACTATTGCGTGCGGCGCATCACAGCATCAGCGGTGCGCGCTCGCATAGTCTGTTCAGCTCTTTCGCCCAGTTGGGGTCGTCGTTCAGGCACGGTACCAGCACCAGTTCCTCTCCCCCCGCTTCCTTGAACTGCTCGGCACCACGGTCGCCGATCTCTTCCAGGGTCTCGATGCAGTCAGCCACGAATGCCGGGCACATGACCAGCAGCCTTTTCACGCCCTGCGCAGCCAGTTCATCGAGACGCGCCTCGGTGTAGGGTTCGATCCACTTGGCACGCCCCAGACGTGACTGAAACGACACAGACCATTTGCCGTCAGGAATGCCCATGCGCTTGGCGAACGCCGCCGCCGATTGTATGCACTGGGCGCGGTAGCAGGTGGCAAGCACTTCGGCCGGCGCGGTCATGCAGCAATCGTCCTTGAGGCAGTGTTTGCCGGTCGGGTCGAGCTTGTGCAAATGCCGCTCGGGCAAACCATGGAAACTCAGCAGCAAGTGGTCGTAAGGTTGTTCCAGATGCGGCCGCACGCTTTCCACCAGCGCACTCAGGTATTCGGGCTGATCGTAGAACGGCTGCAAAACCGAGAACTGCATCTTCAACGATTTGGCGCGCACCACGCGCTTGGCCTCTTCGATCACCGTCGTCACGGTACTGTCGGCAAACTGTGGATAGAGCGGCGCCAGGGTGACTTTCTTGAAGCCCTGCTCTGAAAGGCGCGTCAGCATCGTTTCGATAGACGGCTCGCCATAGCGCATCGCCAGCTCGACCGGCCCGTGCGACCACTCTTTTTTCATCGCCTGCTGCAGGCGCTTGCTCAGCACCACCAGCGGCGAACCTTCATCCCACCAGATGGACGCATAGGCATGCGCGGACTGCTCTGGCCGCTTGATCAGAATCAGCGAGACCAGCAGCCTGCGGACGGGCCACGGCAGGTCGATCACATAGGGATCCATCAGGAACTGGTTCAGATAGCTGCGCACGTCTGCCACTTGAGTAGAAGCAGGCGAACCCAGATTGACCAGCAACAAAGCGTGATCGGTCATGCAACATCCTATTTCAAAGCGTTCAGTGGCGACCCAGCAAATCCTGCAGGGCAGTGTCGAGTTCGGTGTACTTAAATGTGAAACCGGCTTCCTGCAAACGCTCCGGCCGGGCACGCTGGCCACCGAGCAGCAGTACCGAAAGCTCACCCAGCAATACTTTCAGGGCCAGCGCAGGCATGGGCATGAATGCCGGTCTATGCAGAATGCCTGCCAATACCTTGGCAAACTGACGATTGCGCACCGGTGATGGCGCACAAACATTATAAGGACCCTTTGCTTCATTCATATTCAACAGAAAATCAATCGCCGCAATTTGATCGTCAATGTGAACCCAGGGCATCCATTGCCTGCCATTACCGATAGGCCCGCCCATGCCGAACTTGAAGGGCGGCAACAAGCGCTGCAGGAACCCGGCGCGGTCCGACAGCACCAGTCCGGTACGGATCAGCACCACACGTACACCCAGCGACTCGGCACGTTGCGCGGTTTCTTCCCATGCGTTGCACAACTGACTGGCAAAATCTTCTTTGGCAGGCAGTGAAGTTTCATCGATTTCACGCTCGCCGCTGTCGCCGTACCAGCCGACCGCAGAACCGGAAATCATCAGCGCAGGCTTTTGCGAGCGGGTACCCAGCCAGGTCAGCAGTTGTTCGGTCAGCCCGATGCGGCTTTCCCACAGCAGCAGGCGACGCTTGCGGGTCCAGGGGCGATCCGCAATAGGCGCGCCCGCCAGATTGACGATTGCATCCACCGGCTGCGCACCCAATTCATCAAGGCTGGCAATGCCACGCACCGACGCGCCGCACAGGTTGGCGACATCGGTGGGTTTTCGGCTCCATACCGTCAGTTCATGGCCCTGAGCAGACCAGAAACGGCAGAGCGCTCGTCCTATCAAACCAGTACCACCGGTCAGCAATATGTGCATGGCAGATAACCTCGCGTGGCGTACGTGACAATTGAGTAGTCTTATTTTTACCAGTGGCGATCTCCGTGACGCTTGTCCGGAAAACGAAACTGTCAGTTGAACCATAGGCCACAGCTTAATAGAGCGCAGCCATGAGGCCCTTGCCTTTATGGCTGCCACGTTCGACCCTGAAAGCAGCAATGTGACTCAACAGGCAAACTCCGAAACCACTGCAAGTTATACCAAAGAAGAAGATTGTACAGGTTTTAACTACGGCGTAGTCTGTACAGACAAGGTAACGAGGCCCCTATGACTGTCCCTATCGCAATCATCGGTACCGGTATCGCCGGACTTTCAGCAGCCCAGGCGCTTACATCCGCCGGGCATCAGGTGCACCTTTTCGACAAAAGCCGCGGCAGCGGCGGTCGAATGTCCAGCAAGCGCAGCGACGCAGGTTCGCTGGACATGGGCGCACAATATTTCACCGCTCGTGACCGACGTTTCGCCACCGCCGTGAAGCAATGGCAGGCCCAAGGCCACGTCGCCGAGTGGACACCCTTGCTCTACAACTTTCACGGCGGCAGGCTCAGCCCATCGCCGGACGAGCAAGTGCGCTGGGTCGGCACGCCTGGCATGAGCGCCATTACCCGGGCGATGCGCGGCGATCTGCCGGTTTCGTTCTCGTGCCGCATCACTGAAGTGTTCCGCGGGGAGCAGCACTGGAACCTGCTGGATGCCGAAGGCGAGAACCATGGCCCTTTCAGTCACGTGATCATCGCCACCCCGGCCCCTCAGGCCACTGCCCTGCTGGCGGCCGCACCGAAGCTGGCAAGTGTGGCGGCAGGCGTCAAGATGGATCCGACCTGGGCAGTTGCCCTGGCCTTCGAAACCCCATTGCAAACTCCCATGCAGGGTTGCTTCGTACAGGACAGCCCAATTGACTGGCTGGCCCGCAACCGCAGCAAACCCGGACGCGACGACACGCTTGATAGCTGGGTCCTGCACGCTACCAGCCAGTGGAGCAGGCAGAACCTGGACGCCTCCAGAGAACAGGTGATCGAACACTTGCACGGCGCGTTTGCGGAATTGATCGACTGCGCCATGCCCGCGCCGGCGTTCAGCCTTGCGCATCGCTGGCTGTATGCACGACCTGCCACCTCTCATGAATGGGGCGCGCTATCGGATGCCGACCTGGGCATTTATGTCTGTGGCGACTGGTGCCTGTCAGGGCGCGTCGAAGGCGCCTGGCTGAGTGGCCAGGAAGCAGCGCGCCGACTGCTGGAACACCTGCAATGAATCAGATCAACCCCCGCAAACTGCTGCTGTCGAAATGGACAGCAGCCACCCCGTTCAACCGGGAAAAACACTTTCTGGTGACAGAGCTGTTCAAGGACGAAGAAGGCACCGTGCTGGAAATCGAGCTGCAGGCCGTGCTGACCCAGCGCAGCGAGCGCCTGCCGTGGCAGGTGCTGCAGCAGGCGGATACGTGGCGGATGGGCTGGAAGTAGCTGGCTTGCCCGGATTCAGATGATTATCGTGCCGATGCTCCGCGCCAGCATGCAGTTCGCGGCGCTCTGCGTCACGGAATGCGTGCGAACGCAGCTTTGGCTCTGGCCATTTCGGAGCAGTCTTCAAAACCCTCTACAAAGAATTTGACTTGTACACCTATCCCCCTATGATGAAGACAAGTTGTACAGCGCTAACTATCTGTACAAGTCTTCTGTAGAGGTGACCGATGCCAATGTCCGCAATCGAAAAACCCAAGCTAGGCATCAGTGCCTGCCTGATGGGTGCCGAGGTTCGCTTCAATGGCGGCCACAAGGAATCTCATCTGTGTACGCAGGCGCTGAGCAAGTATTTCGATTTCGTCCAGGCGTGCCCCGAAGTCGCTATCGGCATGGGTATCCCCCGCGAGCCGATCAGGCTGGTAGGCGACGCAGAAAATCCAAAGGCGCTCGGCACAGTCAATCGTGACCTGGACGTTACCGATGCATTGGCGGATTACGGCATACAGATGGCTGAGGAGCTGGGTGATATCTGTGGTTACATTTTCATGCAGAAATCCCCGTCCTGCGGCCTGGAGCGAGTCAAGGTCTACCGCGAAAACGGTGCCCCGGTAGACGGCGGCGGACGCGGTATCTACGCGCAGGCCTTTTGCGAGCGCCACCCCAACCTTCCGGTCGAGGAAGACGGGCGTCTGAATGATGCCGTGCTGCGGGAAAATTTCGTGACCCGCGTGTTTGCCTATGCCGCCTGGCAACAATTGTTGAAAGACGGCGTCACCCGGCGCGCGCTGACCGAATTTCACTCACGCTACAAATACCAACTGATGGCCAACGACCCGGTGCAATACAAGGCACTGGGCAAAATGCTTGGCAGCATGGGCCGTACCGACCCGAACGAAATCGCGCCGCTGTATTTCAGCCAACTGATGGCTGCCTTGAAAAAGTGCGCCACGCGCAGTACTCACACCAACGTTCTGCAGCACCTGTGTGGTTATTTGAAACAAACCATTACCAGTGAGGACAAGCAGGAAATCCAGCAGGTCATCGCCCAGTATCACCAGGGCATCATCCCCTTGATCGTGCCGCTGACCCTGCTCAAGCATCATTTTCGCCAACATCCGGATCCGTATGTAGCGCTGCAGGTGTACATGCAGCCCCACCCGGAAAACCTCAGCCTGCGCAATGCGATTTGACTCATGAATGAAACAGACACAGAGGTGCCGGGCGACTGGCTGCCTATCCGCGAGGTCGCACGGCAGACAGGCGTCAACGCCGTTACCTTGCGCGCCTGGGAACGCCGTTACGGACTGATCGTCCCGCACCGCACCGCCAAAGGCCACAGGCTTTATTCGGACGAGCATGTGCAGCGCGTCATGAAGATTCTGACCTGGCTCAACCGTGGCGTTTCCGTGAGCCAGGTCAAAGGCCTGATCGATGACAACCGCCAGGACGTCCTGCCGCCGACCAACGACTGGGACGCCTTGCGTCAGACCCTGCTGGTGGCGATCGGCGAACTGGCTGAACGCCGGGTCGATGACGTGTTCAATCAGGCCATGTCGCTGTACCCGCCGCGCACGTTGTGTGAACAGCTGCTGCTGCCGCTGCTGGCCGAACTGGAGCAGCGCTGGCAAGGCAAGTTCGGCGCACAACTGGAGCGCACGTTTTTCTACTCCTGGCTGCGCAGCAAGTTTGGCGCACGGATCTACCACAACAACCGCCAGCTCAATGGCAGCCCGCTGCTGCTGGTCAATCAGTCCGATCTGCCGCTGGAACCACACCTGTGGCTCGCGGCCTGGCTGGTGAGCAGTGCCGACTGCCCGGTCGAGGTGTTCGACTGGCCATTGCCGGTCGGTGAGCTGGCGCTGGCCGCGGAATACCTTAAGCCACGTGGCATATTGCTGTACTCCAGCAAAGCCCTGAATGTGGCCCAACTGCCCCGTTTACTGGCCAATATCACCTGCCCTGTGGTGCTGAGCGGACCAACGGTGCAGATCCATAACGCCGAGCTGCTCGTACAGGCTAGCGAGATAGCTGGACTGACCCTTGCCCACGACGCACTCAGCGCGCAGATCGAGCTGGGCAAGCTCGGACTTATCTAAGGACTTCTCATGCAACTGATCTGGCTGCGTAGCGACCTGCGCGTTCACGATAATACTGCCCTGACCGCTGCCATGGAGCGCGGTCCGACGCTGGCGGTTTACCTGCTCAGCCCGGCGCAGTGGCGCAGCCACGACGACGCTGACTGCAAGGTGGATTTCTGGCTGCGCAATCTGGTCGAGCTGGAAAAGGCGCTGGGCGCGCTGAACGTACCGCTGTTGATTCGCGAAGCCGATACCTGGGATCAGGCACCTGAAGTGCTGTCGACACTGTGCACGCAGTTCAAGGTCGAAGGCCTGCACCTCAATCAGGAATACGGCATCAACGAAACACGCCGTGATCAGGCGGTGCAAAAGGCGATGGAAAAAGCCGGTGTGCAGGTCACCAGCTACCTTGATCAGCTGTTGTTCAAGCCGGGCAGCATACTGACCAAGACCGGCAATTATTTTCAGGTGTTCACCCAGTTCAAGAAAGTCTGCTACAACCGGATGCACCAGGCCATGCCGCAGCCGGTGCGCACACCCAAGGCGCAGCAATCACTGTCGATCAAAAGCGATTCGATCCCTGATCAGGTCAAGGGCTTTGCCACGCCCTCGAAAGCATTACGTGACCTTTGGCCGGCAGGCGAGGCCGAAGCCAGACGGCGCATGGCGACCTTCGCCGACGCGCAAATCAGTTATTACAAGAGCGAACGCGACTTTCCCGCCAAACCCGGCACCAGCCAGCTGTCAGCGTACCTGACGGCAGGGGTGATTTCGCCGCGCCAGTGCCTGCATGCGGCGCTGGGCAGCAACCAGGGGGAATTCGAAACCGGCGACGTTGGCACTGTGACCTGGATCAACGAGCTATTATGGCGAGAGTTTTATAAACACACGCTGGTCGGCTACCCTCGTGTATCACGTCATCGTGCCTTCCGCCCGGAAACCGAGGCGTTGAAGTGGCGCGATGCCCCCGAAGAACTGCTGGCGTGGCAAGAGGCGCGTACCGGACTGCCGATTATTGACGCAGCAATGCGCCAGTTGCTGGAAACCGGATGGATGCACAATCGGCTAAGGATGGTCGTTGCGATGTTCCTGACTAAGAACCTGTTGATCGACTGGCGCGAGGGTGAGCGCTTTTTCATGCGCCACCTGATCGATGGCGACCTGGCGTCGAACAATGGTGGCTGGCAGTGGAGCTCGTCCACCGGCACCGACTCGGCGCCCTACTTCCGCATATTCAATCCGTTGTCGCAGTCGGAACGCTTCGATCCGGAAGGTGTGTTCATCAAGCACTGGCTGCCAGAGCTGGCCGATCTGAACAAAAAGCAGATTCATGACCCCGCGTCCATCGGCGGCCTGTTTGGCGCTGCCGACTACCCGAAACCCATCGTCGACCTGAGCAAAAGCCGCGCCCGCGCCCTGGCAGCGTTCAAAGCGCTCCCGGCTCGACAGCCGGCCGCAGGAGTCGAACATGGCTGATTTCCTGCATCGCTTCGCCGAAGGTTTTGCCGCGCTGAACAAGGACAACCTTGATCAGGTCGCCGAGCTTTATAGCGACGACGTGTCGTTCAGCGACCCGATGCACGATATCCACGGCCTTGCCGCCATGCGCCGCTATTTCGGCGAGCTGTACGCCAACGTCCAGGACCTGCGCTTCGACTTTCACGCCTTCGACGAGGTTCGCCCCGGCGAGGGCTATCTGGTCTGGACCATGAGTTATTCGCATCCGCGTCTAGCCGCCGGCCGGACAATTCAGGTAGAAGGCTGTTCGCACCTGAAGTGGCACGACAAGGTTTATCGACACCGGGATTATTTCGATGCCGGTGCATTGCTCTACGAACATCTGCCCATCATGGGTCGAGTCATCCATTGGCTGAAGAAGAGGTTGGGATGAGCACTCCTGTTGCACGACGCATCTGGTTGACCGGGGCAAGCAGCGGCATTGGTCTGGCGCTGGCCAAAGAACTGCTCAACGCCGGACATCGGCTGGCGTTGACCGCCCGTACGCTTGAACCGCTGCAGAACCTGGCGACTGTTTACCCGACCCAGGTGCTGCTGGTGACAGGCGACATCACCGAGCCTGCGCAGGTCAAGGCCATGGCCGACCTGATCGCGCAGCAATGGGGCGCGCTGGACACCGCCATCTTCAACGCGGGTACCTGTGAATACATCGACGTGCGGCAGTTCGAAGCGGCAATGGTCGAGCGCGTGGTGCGCACCAACCTGCTGGCCAGCAGTTATTGCATCGAGCAAGCACTGCCGCTGCTACGCAAGGGGCATCAGCCGCATCTGGTCGGCGTGGCCAGTGCGGTGACCTACCTGGCGCTACCTCGCGCAGAAGCCTATGGCGCCTCGAAAGCTGGCCTGCGTTATCTGTTCGAAGCGCTGCGTCTGGACCTGGCCAGCGAGAACATCGACGTGACCGTGGTCAGCCCAGGATTCGTCGACACGCCCCTGACGCAGAAAAATGATTTCCCCATGCCGATGCGCTGGCCTGTCGAGAAGGCCGCCAAACATATCGCCAGCAAACTGGGGCGCAACAAACGCCCACTGGATATCGCGTTCCCGGCGCTGTTCATTTTCAGCATGCGCGCGCTGGCAATGCTCCCGGCACGCGCCAGACTGGCCCTCGGCAAACGTATGGCGCGGACCGAGTCGTCGAATAAGGATGCGCAATGAAAATCGCCGTCATTGGTAGCGGGATCGCTGGCCTGACCAGTGCCTACCTGCTCAAACGCGCGCATGAGGTGACAGTGTTTGAGTCCTCCGACTGGGTCGGCGGGCACACTCATACGGTGGACGTGCAGGTCGAAGGCCGGGCTTACGCCATTGACACCGGTTTCATTGTCTTCAACGACTGGACCTACCCCAATTTCATTCGCCTGCTGAGTCAGCTGGGTGTTGGCTTCAAGCCCGCCGAAATGAGCTTTTCGGTGCATGATCCGCGCACTGGCGTGGAATATAACGGCAACAACCTTAACAGTCTGTTCGCCCAACGCAGCAACCTGCTGTCGCCCAGGTTCTGGGGCATGCTGCGCGATATCCTGCGTTTCAATCGTCAATCGGTCGATGACCTGGAAAACCAGCGTATTTCGGCCGACACCACGTTGGGCGAGTACCTGAAGAGCGGCGGCTACGGGCAGCGCTTCATCGATCATTACATCGTGCCCATGGGCGCAGCCATCTGGTCGATGTCGCTGGCCGACATGCTCGGCTTTCCCCTGCAGTTCTTCGTGCGCTTTTTCAAGAACCACGGCCTGCTCTCGGTCACCCATCGGCCGCAATGGTGCGTGATCGAAGGTGGCTCCAGAAGTTATGTCGAACCGTTGACGGCGTCGTTCCGCGAGCGGATTCGTCTGTCATGCCCGGTCACACGGGTCGAGCGCGACAGTGACGGTGTGACGCTGCACAGCGCCATGGGCAGCGAACGCTTCGACAAAGTCGTGTTTGCCTGCCACAGCGATCAGGCCCTGGCCCTGCTGGCTGAGCCGTCAAGTGCCGAGCAGTCGGTGCTCGGCGCGCTGCGCTATGCCGAAAACGACGTGGTGCTGCACACCGATACACGACTGCTGCCCGAGCGCAAACTGGCATGGGCCAGCTGGAACTACCGGCTGGGCGGCAGCGAACAGCAATCGGCAGCCGTCACTTATGACATGAACATCCTGCAAGGGATCGACAGCGACACAACCTTCTGCGTCAGCCTCAACCAGACCGCAGGCATCGACCCGGCCAAAATCCTCGGCCGCTACCGTTACGCGCACCCGCAATACAGCCTTGATGCAATCGCCGCGCAGGCGCGCTGGGAAGAAATCAATGGCGTCGACCACACCTGGTACTGCGGCGCGTACTGGGCCAACGGCTTTCACGAAGACGGCGTTGTGAGCGGCTTGCGTGTCGCCCAGGCGTTTGGTGAAACGCTTTGAACAGTGCGCTCTACAGTGGCTGGATCAGCCACCGGCGGTTTGCGCCGCGTGCCCATGAGTTCACCTATCGGATAGGCCTGCTCTATCTGGATCTGGATGAACAGGACAGCGTGCTGGGGCTTTCGCCGCTGGCTGGCAGCAAGCGTTTCGCGCCCTTCTCGTTCCGCGAACGTGACTACCTGCCAGCACTGACCGGGCAAGGCATGAGCCTGATAGAGGCGGTCCGCGAGCAGGTTGGCAAAGCGCTGGGCCGCATACCATCAGGTCGCGTCTGCCTGCTGACCCAGGCACGCAGCTGGGGCTTGTCGTTCAATCCGGTAAGCTTTTTCTACTGCCATGAGGCAGACGGCACACTGGCAGGCATTCTCTGTGAAGTCACCAACACACCGTGGGGCGAACGCTACAGCTATGTGCTGCCCGCGACAGGTGAAGGGCATCAGTATTTCGCAGTGGCCAAGGCCTTTCACGTTTCACCGTTTTTGCCGCGCGACCTTGAATACCGCATGAGCTTCAGCCAGCCCGCCGAGCGGATTGGTGTGCACATGGCTGACTGGCAAGGCGAGCTGAAAATGTTCGACGCCACGCTCAACCTGACCCGTCAGAACCTCAGCCGCCAGACGCTGCATCGTTATTTGATCACTTACCCGTGGATGACCGCCAAAACCTGTTTGGCGATTTATTGGCAAGCGATGCGTCTGCTGGTCAAGCGCATCCCCATTTTTTCTCATCAGGCCGCCGACGGCGAGTACCGTGCTGCCGCCGCTCAAACCAAGGACTCACGCCATGAAAAGCAGTAGCAGTAGTTTTTCTGCCAATCTGGGCACCAATGGTCTGACGGCCAATATTCTGCGCCGAGGTGTGCTGCGACAACTCGCAGGCCTGCGCAATGGCCAGTTGGTGGTTATCGATTCGGGAGAGCGCCATGTGTTCGGCAAGACCGGCGCGTTGATTCAGGCGGAAATTCATATTCTCGATTCCGCAGCCTGGGGCATGGTTGCCAGCAACGGCTCCATCGGCGCTGGCGAGGCGTTTATTCACGGCTACTGGACCACCCCGGACCTGACGGCGGTAGTCCGGGTGTTTGTCAGCAATCTGGATGTGCTGGATGCAATGGAAGGCGGCGTGGCTCGCCTGACCCGCCCGTTCATTCACGCCCTGCACTGGCTCAATCGCAATACGCGCGAAGGCTCGCAGAAAAACATCGCCGCTCATTACGACCTGGGCAACACGCTGTTCGAGCAATTTCTCGACCCGACGATGATGTATTCCGCCGCACAGTTCCTCAGCGAAGATGACACGCTGGAACAGGCGCAGTTGAATAAACTGGAACGCATCTGTCAGAAGCTGGCCCTGAAACCTGAAGATCACCTGCTGGAAATCGGCACAGGCTGGGGCAGCATGGCTATCTATGCTGCGCAGCATTATGGCTGCCGGGTGACCACCACGACCCTGTCCAGAGAACAGTTCGCCTACACCGAGCAACGCCTGATCAAACTGGGCCTGCAGGAACGCGTCACGCTGCTGCTGACCGACTACCGGGACCTGACCGGTGAATATGACAAGCTGGTGTCCATCGAGATGATCGAAGCGGTCGGCCATCGTTTTCTGCCGACGTACTTCAAGCAATGCGCGAACCTGCTCAAAAGCAACGGCATGATGCTGCTGCAGGCGATCACCATCCGCGAGCAGCGTTATGCTCAGGCCAAACGCAATGTGGACTTCATCCAGCGTTACATCTTCCCCGGTGGTGCCCTGCCCTCGGTGGCGAAAATGCTGGACATTGTCGGCAGCGATACCGACATGAACCTGTTGCACATGGAAGATTTCGGCCTGCACTACGCGCGCACGCTGCGCCTGTGGCACGACAACTTCAAACACGCCCACGGCAAACTGGCAGAACTGGGTTACGACGAACACTTCCTGCGTCTGTGGGAGTTCTACCTGTGCTACTGCGAAGGCGGCTTTCTGGAGCGGACCATCGGTACGGCGCAGTTGCTCCTGGCCAAGCCCGATGCCCTGCGCGAACCCTTGCTTGGGCGCTTCAATGCTTAAATCAATCGCCAACGCGCTGCTCTTTCAGATCGGCTGGTTCGCCTGCGTATTGGGCGGTAACAGTTACTGGCTGCTGATTGCAGTCGGCGTGCTGGCGGTGCATTTTCTGTGGATCAGCTCATGGGCAGCCGAAGGCCGGCTGATTCTGACCGTGACCTTGATCGGTATCGTGCTGGACAGTGCCTTGATGACACTCGGCGTTTTTGATTTCGGCACGGGCGGCTATCTCTTGCCGCTGTGGCTGGCGCTGTTGTGGGCGGTGCTGGGCACCACGCTCAATCATTGTCTGGCGTGGACCGCAAAGCCGCTACGGCGCGCCGCCGTGCTGGGCGCTATTGGCGGCCCGATGTCGTACTATGCCGGCTCACAACTGGCTCAGGTCCACCTTCCCCTCGGAGTGTGGCCTGGCATGCTGGTGCTGGGGCTGGTCTGGGCGGGTGTATTTCCCCTGCTGCAATGGCTGGCAGCACGCGCAGCCAGACAATCGGGAGAAACGCTCTGAACGCTACACTCATTCCGCTCGCAGACATTCAAAGCGAAACGGAAGTCACCTGCTCGACCTGCGCAGCCTGCTGTTGCCAACTGGAGGTGATGCTCATCACCGACACGGGCGTGCCTGAGCGCTACATTGATACCGACGAGTGGGGTGGCGAGGTCATGTTGCGTCTGGACGACGGCTGGTGTGCGGCACTGGATCGCAACACCATGATGTGCACGATCTACGAGAAACGCCCGCTGATCTGCCGTGAGTTCGAAGCCGGAGCAGAAGACTGCCTGAACGAACGCAAAGGGATTGCGACGGCTTATCTGTAATAAATGCTGCTGACTTGACGCTCATCATCGTTCCCACGCTCCGCGTGGTAATGCAGTTCGTGACGCTCCGCGTCACCCAGCAGTTCTGCGACTTCAGGTGGATTGAGGTTCGACTCAGGTCACCTTTTCGCCCCTCGGCGAGTTACTTTGATGGGGCCAAAGTAACCAAAGCCCCTCGCTCCTGTTTCCGGCCCGACTTCGTCGGGTTCCTTCGCCCTGTCACTGATCCGGGGGCCGCCGCAACGGGCCATCCTTGGCCCAGAGTGTGTAAAAACCCGTCAGAATGTGGTCGGCGCGAATCGCCTATTGTCGGTTGTCGGGCATTTAGCGCCAAAGAGCTTCTGGTTGAGCTACGGAAACCCTGATTAGCTTTGAGAAGGCGTACCTGGCTTGATAAATAGCCGCAAAAACGACCTTTTCAGGGCGCTAAGGCTCTCATCAAGTCAGGCATGCCGATGATTTTCATCACCCGCTTCAGGTTATAAGCCAGCACGTTCAAACTCATTTCGGTGCTCACTCCGCCAAGCCGGCGCGTCAGAAAGTGCGTTGCACCCATCCACTGCTTGAGAGTCCCGAAGGGGTGCTCCACGGTCTGCTTGCGCAGGGTCATTACCTGCGGCGCGCTGGCCAGGCGGACGTGCATTTCTTCTAGCACTGTCTCATGTTCCCAGCGCCGAACCTTTCTCTCTCGGGCCGGTGTGCATTGCGCCTTTATCGAGCAGACTTGGCAGTTGGAGCGCCAGTAAACGTCCAGCTTCTTGCCCTTGTCGACATAAGAGTTGCGCCAGATCAGCACTTGATTGGCGGGACAGACGTACTCATCGTTGTTCGCATCGTAAACAAACTCTTCATTGCCGAAGCGGCCATCAAATTTGGCCCGCGAGCTCAGCGTTTTCGGCACATAAGCTGTGATCCCTGCCTCATGACAGGCCAGGATTTCTCCGCTTTTGTAATACCCACGGTCTGCCGCCACCGACAACGATTCGACTTGCATCGCCTCACGGGCCTGCAGGGCCATCGAGCTAAGTTGATCACGGTCGTGACCGACATTGGTCACCTCGTGCGCGACGATCAAATGATGCTTGGTATCCACTGCGGTCTGTACGTTGTAACCCACGATACCTTTTCCGCCACTGCTCATCATTGAGCGCGCGTCCGGATCGGTCAGCGAAATTTGTTTGTCCGGAGATTCTTCAAGCTGTACCTCGATGGCCTGCAACGCCTTCATTTGCTCCTTCAATTTGGCGATTTTCTCCTCCAGGCCGCCCTTGGGGTCTGAAGCTTTGGGCTCTTCCCGATCAGCCGCATCCAGCCCCTTTAGATAACGGGCAATGCTTGATTCAATCTCTTCCATCCGACGCTTCAGTTTGGCGCTGGTGAAATTGCGGTCGCGGTGGTTCACCGCCTTGAATTTACTGCCATCGATGGCGACGAAATGTTCCGAGAAAAGCCCCAATTGTTGACACAGCACGACAAACTGCCGACAGACGCCTCGAATGCCCTTACCGTTGTCCTTTCGGAAGTTGGCGATGGTCTTGAAATCCGGCATCAGGCGACCGGTCAGCCACATCAGCTCGACGTTGCGCTGCGCCTCGCGCTCAAGGCGTCGGCTTGACTGGACCCGGTTGAGATAGCCGTAGATGTAGATCTTCAGCATGACTGCAGGATGGTAAGCCGGTCGGCCCGTTTCAGCGGGGACAGCGCTTTCAAAACCCAAGGCGATAAGGTCGAGTTCATCCACAAAGACATCGACCACGCGCACCGGATTGGTGTCGCTGACGTAATCGTCGAGACTCTCGGGAAGCAAGGTACTTTGACCTCGGTGTTCGCCTTGGATGAAGCGTTTCATGGGCAACCCTTGCAATGAAATCCTGAGAAATCATAGCAAAGGTTTACCTTGAGTTTTTACACACTCTGGGCCCGGTGCGGCTTGCTCGGCGTCCTGCCTCGCATCCCCCGGATCAGCGTCAGAACTCAGCCGTCACTAACGTCGCACTCTGCGTTGTCAGTGCCATCGCGATAAAAAAGCATTTTATGCGCAATGGCTTTGGGCAGGGCATTACGTTGTGCTGCAGCGAAGCGTTGGCACGAATGCCAGTCAAATCAGAACGGCATCTTGTAGTGCAGTGCGTAGCTTTCTATACCGTCGTTCGGCTCTTTGATGCCGGCGTTGGAATAGTGAGTCGCGCGGATGCCGACTTCATGCCCGCCCGCGAAGCGCAGGCCGAAACCGATGCGGTCTTCGAAGTTGAAGGCAGAACCGAACTTGCGATCTTCAACCTGGGTGTTCGAGAACACCGAGACGCCGATACCGGCTTCTACGTAAGGCTTGACGTTGCCGTTGCCGAATTCGTAGACCAGAACAGGGGAGAACGACAGGCTGTGGTTATCCTTGTAGTCCTTGCCATCCCAATAGGTGTAAGCGCCATCCCAGTAGCCGGTCAAACGGCCGATGTCGCTTTGCAGCCAGGTTTTATCCCAATCGAACTGCACGCCCAGACGATAAGTCATGGTCGACTCGCCGGTCTGACCGACCGAAAACTCAACACCATCAGCCTGCGCGATTGAAGCTTGCCCTGCCAAAGCGGCCGCAATCACGGCCAGGCAAAAGAGTCTCTTCATGAGAAACGTCCTAAATATATTAAATTGTACGAAAAGTGTTGGAATTCATCAGCCGCTTTTATAGAAGCCGTGGAGGCGACGTTAGTTCACCCCAAAAGCGCCTTTTTTCACGTTTTTTTTACAAACGGAAGCTTCTCACATTGCCAGGACTTTGCGACAAAAAAGGTAGGATTTTTCTGAAATTGTCCGGAATGTCACTAGACCAATACACAGTATCTCGCGCGTCGCCAGTGGCAAGAAGGTTGGAACGCGACAAAAGACGCTGTAACTGACGCGCTACCGCAGCCCCGGTGTCGATCAGGGTGACCGATTCGGGAAGCATCTCCCGCAACAAAGGTTTGAGAAACGGGTAGTGAGTACAGCCCAGAATGATCGTGTCACAGCGCGCTGCCAGCAGCGGCTCGACATAATGCAGCAGCAATTGACGGATTTGCGGACTGAGCAGATCACCGGTTTCGATCAGTTCGACCAGCCCTGGGCACGGCTGGGTTACAACCCGAACATCGTTGGCAAATCGGTCCAGCAACGCCGCAAAGCGGGCGCTTTGTAGCGTTCCGGTAGTCGCCAGCACACCGACAACACCGCTGCGGGTCGCCTCGGCAGCAGGTTTGACAGCAGGCTCCATACCCACAATTGGCCAGTCCGGGTAGCGTTGACGAAGGTGCGCCACGCCCGCCGCCGTCGCGGTGTTGCAGGCGACGACCAGTGCCTTGGCACCCTGCTCGCGGAAGAATCCCGCAATTGTCAGGCACCGTTCGGTAATGAATTCAGGGGTCTTTTCGCCATAAGGAATATGCCCGCAGTCCGCCAGATACAGCAGTGACTCGCTGGGCAGCAACTGGCGGATTTCATTGAGCACTGAAAGGCCACCGACTCCGGAATCGAAGATTGCGACAGGCGCATCGCTGGCATGGCTCATCTGCATGTCAGGCATGTTCGCCCTGCCCGCTTGCTGCACTGCAAACGCTGCACGCCGGGTCGCGCTTGACTTTCAGTTCACGGAAACGGGTACTCAAGGCATCAATCAATAGCAGTCGCCCGACCATTGGCTCGCCAAAACCGGCCAGCAGCTTCAAGGCTTCGAGTGCTTGCAGGCTGCCAACCAGGCCAACCAGCGGCCCGATGACACCGGCCTCGCTGCAGGTCAGTTCGGCTTCGCTGCCGTGACCGTACAGGCAGTGGTAACACGGGCTGTCCGCACGACGCGGATCGAACACCGACAACTGCCCTTCAAGCCGAATGGCAGCACCGCTGACCAACGGCTTGCCGGCAGCGACACAGGTGGCATTGACCGCTTCGCGGGTGGCGAAATTATCCGAGCAATCCAGCACCAGATCGACAGCCTGCACCGCCGCCTCCAGTGAGTCGGTATCCAGCGCTGAGCGATGAGCGACGAGAGTGATCTCGGGATTGATCGCCTTGAGCCGGGCCAGAGCCGAATCTACCTTGGCCTGTCCGATGCTCTGGGTATCATGAATGATCTGGCGTTGCAGGTTGGTCAGGTCGACGTGATCAAAATCCGCCAGATGCAGTTCACCGACCCCTGCGGCGGCCAGATAAAGGGCCACCGGCGAACCAAGCCCGCCGACGCCGACGATCAGCGCGCGACTTTGCTTGAGGCGCAGCTGGCCGTCGATATCAACATGTTGCAGCAGAATCTGGCGACTGTAGCGCAGCAGCTCCTGATCACTCAGCACGGCTTGCATCCGAACGTGATGCGCTCGTGCTCACCCAGATCACGACGCGTCTGGATGCGCTCGAAACCATGACGGATCAACAGTTCGCGCACCGCCGGGCCTTGATCGTAACCGTGCTCCAGCAGCAGCCAGCCATCGGCGCTGAGGTGCACCGGCGCGTCGGCAATGATCGTGCGCAAATCGTCCAGCCCGTCGGAACCGGCAGTCAACGCACTGCTCGGCTCGAAACGCACGTCACCGGCCGACAGATGCGGATCAGCGTCGGCGATGTACGGCGGGTTACTGATGATCAGATCAAACTGACGCCCTTCCAGCGCACTGAACCAGTGGCTGTTGAGCACCTGGGCGTTATCCAGTTGCAGACGTTGCCGGTTGCGTTCGGCCAGCGCGACCGCCTCGGGCACACGGTCCACCGCTGTCACTTTCCATTGCTGCCGGTCGTTGGCCAGCGCCAGCGCAATCGCTCCGGTGCCAGTGCCTAAATCCAGGACCTGAGCCGGGGCAAAGGCAGGCACCAGTTCCAGCGCAGCCTCGACCAGCATTTCGGTCTCTGGACGCGGAATCAGGGTATGCGGCGCTACTTCCAGATCGAGCTTCCAGAAACCTTGCTGACCGAGAATGTAAGCCACCGGCTCGCCCGTGCGTCGACGCTGCAGGTAACCTGCAAAGGCCAGTGCAGCCTCGGTGCTGACGATGCGCTCAGGCCAGGTATGCAGAAAGCTGCGCGGTTTGCCCAGCGCTGCCGCCAGCAGCAGCTCTATGTCGAGCCGCGCGGTCGGTGAATCGGGAAGCTCGGCGCTTCTTAACAAACTTGCGATGATGGTCATTTACTCACCCAGTGCCGCAAGTTGATCAGCCTGATATTCAGCGAGTAGCGGCTCTATCACTGCATCGACCCCGCCCGCCAGAACTTCATCCAGCGAATACAGAGTCAGGTTCACGCGGTGATCCGTCACTCGCCCTTGAGGGAAATTATACGTACGAATGCGCTCGGAACGATCACCCGACCCCACGAGCAGCTTGCGCTCGCTGGCGATGGCGTTGGCCGCCGCGCTGGTCTGCTGATCATTCAGTTTGGCAGACAGCCAGGACATCGCCCGGGCTCTGTTCTTGTGCTGCGAACGCTCTTCCTGGCACTCGACGACAATACCCGATGGCAAGTGGGTAATGCGGATCGCCGAATCGGTTTTGTTGACGTGCTGACCGCCGGCCCCTGAGGAGCGATAGGTGTCGACACGCAGGTCGGCCGGGTTGATCTCGATCGCCTGTTGCTCGTCAGGCTCCGGCAACACCGCAACCGTACAGGCTGAAGTATGAATACGGCCCTGGGATTCGGTCTCGGGCACGCGCTGCACACGGTGCGCGCCGGACTCGAATTTCAGCTTGCCATAGACACTGTCACCTTCGACGCGCGCAATGACTTCCTTGTAGCCGCCATGCTCGCCTTCGTTTTCGGACAGAATCTCGACTCGCCAGCCACGCCGCTCGGCGTAACGCGAGTACATGCGAAACAGGTCGCCGGAGAAGATCGCCGCTTCATCACCGCCGGTGCCCGCCCGGATTTCCAGAAACACGTTACGACCGTCGTTCGGGTCCTTGGGCAACAGCATGCGCTGCAATTGCGCTTCCAGCTCGACCAGTTGCTGTTTTGTTTCGCGAACTTCCTCGACGGCCATTTCACGCATGTCCGGATCGCTGTCCTTGAGCAGCGCCTGTGCGCCCTCCAGGTCACCCTGCACCCTGAGCAACTGCGCGTAGAGCGCAACGACCGGCTCCACTTCAGCGTATTCACGGGAATAGGCGCGAAAGCGTGTCTGATCGCTGATGACTTCGGCATCGCCGAGCAGCGCGGTCAGTTCCTCGAAACGGTCGCTGAGAACATCCAGCTTATTGAGCAGTGAAGCTTTCATTGCGGGGTTTTATCCGTCGAGCCCTCACCGAGGGCAAAAAGTTCCTGGGCCATGGCCAGCGCATCGACGCGACCTTCGGCAGACAGCTTCTTGAGCTGCACGCTGGGTGCGTGCAGCAATTTGTTGGTCAGGCCGCGTGCCAGCTGGATCAATACGTCCTCGGCATTACTGCCGTTGGCCAGCATACGTTGCGCCTTGCTCAGTTCTTCGTCACGCAGCCGTTCGCTTTGCTGACGATAGGCGCGCAACACATCAACCGCCGCCAGTTCGCGCAGCCGCGACATGAAGTCTTCGGCACCCACGCTGACCAGTTGTTCGGCAGCCAGTGCGGCCCCCTGGCGACTCTTGAGATTTTCTGCCACCACTTCGTGCAGATCATCAACGCTGTAGAGGTAAACGTCGTCCAGTTCGCCGACTTCAGGCTCGATATCCCGCGGTACGGCAATATCGACCATGAAAATGGGTTTGTGTTTGCGCAGTTTCAGCGCACTTTCCACGGCCCCCTTGCCCAGGATCGGCAACTGGCTGGCGGTGGAACTGATCACGATATCGCTGTTGACCAGCTCGGCCGGGATATCCGACAGCAACACCGCATGGGCACCGAACTCGGCAGCCAGCATGCTGGCGCGCTCCAGCGTACGGTTGGCAACCACGATACGCTTGACGCCCAGATCATGCAGATGCCGGGCGACCAGAGTAATGGTCTCGCCCGCACCGATCAACAAGGCCTGACTGCGTTGCAGGTCGCTGAAAATCTGTTTGGCCAGACTGACCGCAGCGAAGGCTACGGACACCGGGTTTTCACCAATTGCAGTGTCTGTACGCACCTGTTTGGCGGCGCTGAACGTGGCCTGAAACAGGCGACCCAGTAACGGCCCGACCGTTCCGGCCTCGCGCGCAACGGCATACGCAGACTTCATCTGGCCGAGAATCTGCGGCTCGCCGAGCACCAGGGAGTCGAGCCCCGAGGCGACACGCATCATGTGCCGCACGGCAGCATCGTCCTCATGGACGTAAGCGCTGGCGCGCAGTTCTTCCAGGCTGAGGTGATGGTAATTGGCGAGCCAGGCAAGAATGCTGTCCGCACCGAGATGCTCGTGCTCGATGTACAACTCGCTGCGATTACAGGTTGAAAGAATCGCAGCCTCGCGACTTTCGGTCAGGTGGCAAAGCTGCTGCAACGCCTCCACCAACTGTTCCGGGGTAAATGCCACGCGCTCGCGAACGTCGACCGAGGCGGTCTTATGATTGATACCGAGTGCAAGGAAGGCCATTCAGGGTCGCAGGTGGTGACGTGAAGCCGGTAATTGTCCTACTTCAATAAGCTCAGAACAACCACCACATATTATTGTCCCACTACAATCGATCGTCGCAGCCTGCGTTTTCAGGCTGGCGACACTGCAAACACAAGCATTGCATCAGTTTTTCCGACGGCTGTGGGTTTTGCCAACAGCCTTGTGTCATGATGCTCCCACCGCAGGTAAGCCGCCCTTCTTATATATGAATAGATCCTCCGCGTTGTTCCTTGCTCTTGCCTTTCTAGGCGGCTGCCAGTCAATGGCCCCCGTCTCGTCACAGCCCGTGCCCGCTCAGAAAGACGCCCCTCCCGCGCCTGAAGCCAAGCCGAAGGTCTATGGTTCGTTCACTCAGGACACCCTGGTCAGCCTGTTGAGCGCGGAGCTGGCCGGCCAGCGCAACCGCTTCGACATCGCCCTGGACAACTACGTGACCCAGGCGATCAAGACTCAGGACCCGGGGGTCTCCGAACGCGCCTATCAGATTGCCGAATACATGGGCGCTGATCAGTCTGCACTGGAAACCGCGCTGATCTGGGCAAGAAACGCACCGACCGACCTCGAAGCGCAACGCGCCGCAGCCATTCAACTGGCGCGCGCGGGACGTTACGACGATTCTCTGGTGTACATGGAGAGAGTCCTGCAGGGTCAGGGCGACACGCACTTCGACTTTCTGGCCCTGTCTGCGGCCGAAACCGATCCGGACACCCGCAACGGTCTGCTCAAAAGTTTTGATCGGTTGCTGGGCAAATACCCGAACAACAGCCAGCTGATTTTCGGCAAGGCGCTGTTGCTTCAGCAGAATGGTGACGCCGAACAGTCGTTGAAGCTGCTGGAAGACAACCCGCCCAAAGAAGGTGAAATCGCGCCCATCCTGCTGCATGCCCGTCTGCTGCAAAGCATGAACCGGGGCAAGGAAGCGGTGCCCCTGCTTGAGAAAAGCATCAAGAAATACCCGGACGACAAACGCCTGCGCCTGACGTATGCGCGCATGCTCGTTGAGCAAAACCGCATGGAAGACGCCAAAGTGCAGTTTTCCGCCCTTTTGCAGCAATATCCGGATGACGACGAGCTGCGCTTTTCGCTGGCCCTGGTATGCCTTGAAGCCAAGGCCTGGGACGAAGCAGCTGGCTACCTGGAAGAACTGATCGCCCGTGGTGCACACGTCGATTCAGCGCATTTGAATCTGGGCCGCATCCACGAAGAGCGCGAGGACCCGCAAAGCGCGCTCAACGAATACGCTCAGGTCGGACCGGGCCCGGACTTCCTGGCGGCTCAATTGCGCCAGGCCGATATTCTGGTCAGCAATGGCAACGGCGCAGAAGCTGCCAAACGCCTGGCTGAAGCACGTGCCGAAGAGCCCGATTACGCCATTCAGCTGTACCTGATCGAAGCCGAAACCCTGACCAGCAATGATCAACTGGATCGCGGCTGGCAGGTGCTGAACACGGCGCTCAAGCAGTACCCGGACGACGCCAACCTGCTCTATACCCGCGCCATGCTGGCTGAAAAGCGCAATGATCTGGCGCAGATGGAAAAAGACTTGCGTAGCATCATCAAGCGCGAGCCGGAAAACGCCATGGCGCTGAATGCACTGGGCTACACCCTTTCCGATCGCACCACGCGTTACGCCGAAGCCCGCGAACTGATCGAGAAAGCCCATCAGATCAGCCCCGACGATCCGGCGGTTCTCGACAGCCTTGGCTGGGTGAATTACCGCATGGGCAATCTGGACGACGCCGAACGCTACCTGCGTCAGGCGCTCGAACGCTTCCCCGACCACGAAGTAGCCGCACATCTGGGAGAAGTACTCTGGGCCAAAGGCGAACAGCGCGAAGCCCGGAAAGTATGGGCCAAGGCCCTGGAACAACAACCCGACAGCACCGTCCTGCGCAGCACACTGCGACGCTTGACCGGTTCAGAGACCCTTTGACGTTATGTTTTTGCGCCACGTAATCGTATTCAGCCTCATCGCCCTGCTCACCGGCTGTGCCGGTCTCACTTCCCGCGAAGCCGTTCAGGGCAAGGGCGACCCCGCGCAATGGCGCGAACACAAACAGCAACTGAGCAGCCTTGATGGCTGGCAGATCAACGGCAAGGTCGGTATTCGTGCGCCGAAGGACTCCGGCAGCGGCACCCTGTTCTGGCTGCAGCGCCAGGATTACTACGATATCCGCTTGTCCGGTCCGCTCGGCCGCGGCGCAGCACGACTGACCGGCAGGCCCGGCGCTGTCGCGCTTGAAGTCGCCAATCAGGGCCACTACGAAGCCACGACGCCGGAAACACTGCTTCAGGACCAACTGGGCTGGAAACTACCGGTTTCCCACCTCGTATGGTGGGTGCGTGGCTTGCCGGCACCGGACAGCAAAAGTAGCGTGACACTCGACGGTGACAGCCGTCTGGCCAGCCTTGAGCAGGACGGCTGGCAGGTGGAATACCTCAGTTATGTCGAACAGAATGGCTACTGGCTGCCCGAACGCGTCAAGCTGCACGGTCAGGACCTCGATGTCACGCTGGTCATCAAGGACTGGCAGCCTCGCAAACTGGGGCAATGACCATGACTGCATTACAGGATATGGCCAAGGCCCAGTTGGTTTTGCCTGCTCCGGCAAAGCTGAACCTGATGCTGCACATTCTGGGACGCCGTCCGGACGGCTACCATGAGTTGCAAACCCTGTTTCAGTTTCTCGATTACGGTGACGAACTGGGCTTTACCGTTCGCCAGGACGGCGAGATTCGCCTGCAGACCGATGTTCCCGGCGTTCCGCATGACAGCAACCTGATCGTCAAAGCTGCCCGAGCGCTGCAAAAACAGTCCGGTTGCACACTGGGCATGGATATCTGGCTGGAAAAACGCCTGCCCATGGGTGGCGGTATCGGCGGCGGCAGCTCGGATGCAGCGACCACCCTGCTGGCCCTGAATCATTTGTGGCAGCTCGGTTGGGATGAGGATCGTCTGGCGCAACTGGGGCTGACGCTGGGCGCCGATGTACCGGTTTTTGTCCGTGGACACGCCGCATTTGCTGAGGGCGTCGGGGAAATTCTCACCCCGGTTGACCCCGAAGAACCCTGGTATTTGGTGCTCGTTCCGCAAGTCGCTGTAAGTACAGCAGAAATTTTTTCAGATCCGTTGTTGACACGCGACACGCCTCCCATTAAAGTGCGCCCCGTTCCCAAGGGAAACAGTCGAAATGACTGTAAGGCGGTTGTAGAGAGGCGTTACCCAGAAGTACGTAACGCTTTGAATTTGTTAGGTAATTTTACCGAAGCAAAATTAACCGGAACTGGAAGTTGTGTGTTTGGGGCCTTCCCAAACAAAGCTGAAGCTGATAAAGTCTCGGCCCTTCTTACAGAGACCCTTACGGGGTTCGTAGCGAAAGGAAGTAACATCTCGATGTTGCATCGCAAGCTGCAAATTCTGTAACAGGAATTGAGTGCCAGGCACTCGATTGATTCAATACAGGGGCGTCGCCAAGCGGTAAGGCAGCAGGTTTTGATCCTGCCATGCGTTGGTTCGAATCCAGCCGCCCCTGCCATTTTCTATACTCATCCAGGTTACCCTCAGCCTCTAGGTACTGCGCGTGTCCAAGATGATGGTCTTTACGGGGAATGCCAACCCCGATCTCGCTCGGCGTGTAGTACGTCAGCTGCATATCCCACTGGGTGATGTCTCTGTCGGAAAATTTTCCGACGGTGAAATCAGCACTGAGATTAATGAAAACGTCCGCGGTAAAGACGTCTTCATCATTCAGCCGACCTGCGCACCAACGAACGATAACCTGATGGAACTGGTCGTGATGGCTGATGCCTTCCGCCGCTCCTCAGCGTCCCGAATCACTGCTGTGATTCCCTACTTTGGTTATGCCCGCCAGGATCGCCGTCCGCGCTCCGCACGTGTTGCCATCAGCGCGAAAGTTGTCGCTGACATGCTCACCGTGGTGGGAATCGACCGTGTTCTCACGGTTGATCTTCATGCTGACCAGATCCAGGGGTTCTTCGATATTCCGGTAGATAACATCTACGGCTCCCCCGTTCTGGTGGATGACATCGAAGACCAGCGCTTTGAAAACCTGATGATCGTTTCCCCGGATATCGGCGGCGTCGTGCGTGCACGTGCTGTTGCGAAATCCCTGGGCGTCGATCTCGGTATCATCGACAAACGCCGTGAGAAAGCCAATCACTCTGAAGTGATGCATATCATCGGTGATGTCGAAGGGCGTACCTGCATTCTGGTCGATGACATGGTCGACACCGCCGGCACCCTGTGCCACGCGGCCAAGGCCCTGAAAGAGCATGGCGCAGCCAAGGTCTTCGCCTACTGCACACACCCTGTGCTGTCGGGTCGGGCGATCGAAAACATTGAAAATTCCGTGCTGGACGAACTGGTGGTGACCAACACCATCCCGTTGTCCGCAGCAGCACAAGCCTGCAGCCGTATCCGTCAACTGGATATTGCGCCGGTAGTCGCCGAAGCGGTTCGCCGCATCAGCAATGAAGAATCGATCAGCGCGATGTTCCGTTAACTGACATCACGCAGACGAAAAGCGCCCCGCCCTGACATCCTGTCAGGGCGGGGCTTTTTTGCCCATACCGCCCGAGCGCTGGTCGCAAACGCAACGGCGGATGTGGTTAATTTGGAGATACAACATGAACGAATTTACCCTGAATGCAGAACAGCGTTCCGACCTGGGGAAAGGTGCGAGCCGCCGCCTGCGTCGTCTCGCCAGCCTGGTTCCAGCTGTAGTCTACGGTGGCGACAAAGCCCCTGAGTCCATCAGCATGCTGGCCAAGGAAGTTTCCAAACTGCTCGAAAACGATGCGGCCTACAGCCACATCATCGAGCTGAACATTGGTGGCAAGAAGCAAAACGTCATCATCAAGGCGCTGCAACGTCACCCGGCCAAAGGCCACGTGATGCACGCTGACTTCGTGCGCGTTATTGCCGGCCAGAAACTGACCGCAATCGTGCCGATCCACTTCCTGAACGAAGAAGCTCCAGTCAAGAAAGGCGGCGAGATCTCGCACACTACCACTGAACTGGAAGTGACCTGCCTGCCTAAAGACCTGCCTGAGTTCATCGAAGTTGATCTGGGCGCGCTGGAAGTGGGCGACAACGTTCACCTGTCCGAGCTGAAAGCACCTAAAGGCGTCGAGTTCGTTGCCTTGGCACACGGTACTGACCTGGCAATCGCCAACGTCCACGCACCGCGCATCGTCAAAGACGAAGCAGAAGAAGGTGAAGAAGGCGCAGCCGAGTAATTCATTACTTGGTAACGTCGGAGTTGCTCAGGAAACATCGCGAGCGATAGCAGGCAAGGCGGGCGAGATCGCTGAGTTTACATCATGGTAAATGAGCAGTTTTCGCCCACATTGCCGCTGTCGCAAGCGGTTTAACCCTCAACTCCAAAGGAAGAGCCCCTGTCGTGACCGCCATACAACTGATCGTTGGCCTGGGAAATCCAGGCGCTGAATACGAACAGACCCGGCATAACGCAGGGGCTTTTTTTGTTGAGCGTATTGCTGCGGCGCAGCGAGTCAATCTCGTTCCCGAGCGCAAATTCTTTGGCCTGACCGGGCGTTTTACGCATCAGGGTCAGGATGTTCGTCTGCTGATTCCCACCACCTACATGAACCGCAGCGGCCAGGCCGTCGCGGCACTCGCCGGTTTCTACCGTATTCCGGTTGAGTCGATTCTGGTGGCGCATGACGAACTGGACCTGCCTCCGGGCGTTGCCAAACTCAAAGTGGGCGGCGGCCATGGCGGTCATAACGGCCTGCGCGACATCATCGCGCAGCTCGGCAACCAGAACACATTTCATCGCTTGCGGCTTGGCATCGGCCACCCGGGCGATGCCAGCAAGGTATCCGGCTTTGTCCTGGGTCGAGCGCCACGCGCCGAGCAGGAAAAACTGGACGCCAGTATCGACTTTGCCCTCGGCGTGCTGCCGGATATCTTCGCCGGTGAATGGAACCGGGCGATGAAAAACCTGCACAGCCAGAAGGCCTGACATCACTCGAGGGGAAACACCATGGGATTCAATTGCGGCATCGTCGGCCTGCCTAACGTCGGCAAGTCCACCCTGTTCAACGCCCTGACCAAATCTGGTATTGCGGCCGAGAACTTCCCCTTCTGCACCATTGAACCGAACAGCGGCATCGTGCCGATGCCTGACCCGCGCCTGGCGGCCCTGGCAGCCATCGTCAACCCGAAACGCATCCTGCCGACCACCATGGAGTTCGTCGACATCGCCGGCCTGGTGGCAGGTGCCTCGAAAGGCGAAGGCCTGGGCAACAAGTTCCTCGCCAACATTCGCGAGACCGACGCCATCGCTCACGTGGTGCGCTGCTTTGAAGACGAGAACGTGATTCACGTCTCCAACAGCGTCGACCCCAAGCGCGACATCGAGATCATCGATCTGGAACTGATCTTCGCTGACCTCGACAGCTGCGAGAAGCAACTGCAAAAGGTCACGCGCAATGCCAAGGGCGGTGACAAGGACGCAGTGGTCCAGAAAGGCCTGCTTGAACAACTGATCGCCCACTTCAGTGAAGGCAAGCCAGCACGCAGCCTGATGAAGAGCATGAGCAATGACGAGAAAGTCATCATTCGTGGCTTCCACCTGCTGACCACCAAGCCGGTCATGTACATCGCCAACGTTGCCGAAGACGGTTTCGAGAACAACCCCCTGCTGGACGTGGTCCGCGCCATCGCTGAAGAAGAAGGCGCAATGCTGGTGCCGGTCTGCAACAAGATCGAAGCCGAAATCGCCGAGCTGGATGACGGCGAAGAAAAAGACATGTTCCTCGAAGCTCTAGGCCTCGAAGAACCCGGCCTGAACCGCGTCATTCGCGCTGGCTACGAAATGCTCCACCTGCAGACCTACTTCACCGCAGGCGTCGAAGAAGTCCGCGCCTGGACCGTCCGCGTCGGTGCCACCGCACCACAGGCCGCAGGTGTCATCCACACCGACTTCGAAAAAGGCTTCATCCGTGCCGAAGTGGTGGCCTACGACGACTTCATCCAGTTCAAGGGCGAGTCCGGTGCCAAGGAAGCGGGTAAATGGCGTCTGGAAGGCAAAGAATATGTCGTCAAAGACGGTGACGTGATGCATTTCAGGTTTAACGTCTGATTTAAGTACCTGGCTTCAGGCGCTCCTTAAGACATTGGGCAGTTGCTGAAACCTCGATAAAACCGCACCTTTGTGCGGTTTTATTGTTTCTGCGCACCTCGTTTGCACCGCTTTCAATTCAACGCATCATCTGGACGCCTGGATCTGCCGCACCGGAATCAGTCCCGTCTCCTGATAAGTAAGTATCAGCTCGTCGAACAAACCGATATCACAGCGGGTACGGGCCATCAGTTGCGCACCGGCAACGGCGGTGTAGATGGAACGGGCGCGTCGCTCACAGCTGGCTGAATCGCCCAGTCCTGCGTCAATCAGGACATCGGTCAGCCAGGCCACGTTTGTATCTGCAAACGCCTTTACTTCAACCTTGACCTCTTCGGGCAGGTCTTCGTACTCAGCAGCCATGAAGCTGGCCATGCAAAGTCGGTTGGCATGCTCCAGCGATGTTCGAAATATTGAAGGATAGTGCTGCAGGCTACGGCTGGGATCTGGATCACGTAATGCGTCCAGCACAGCTGCGGTGTCCTGCCAATAGCGTCTCGCCACCGCAGCGCCGAGGTCTGCCTTACTCGGGAAGTGGTAATAGATGCTGGCGTTCTTGATCCCTACCGCCTCGCCGATATTGCGGAAATTGATTCCGCTGTAGCCATGCACCTGAGCAGCCGCTTTCGCAGCCGCCAATATGGCCTCCCGCGCATTTTCACTCACGCTCGACTCCTCAACTTGTCTGATAGTTGCGAATTCTACTCACTGCGCGGACACCTGCCAACTGACAGGTAGGGGATTGACAAGAAAGAGACAAAGGACCAGTCTTTACCTACCAACTGACAGGCAGGTATCTGATAATGACATTCGCAGACTCGCAACTCGATAACACCTCAGTCCCCCTCATGACCATTCATGACTGGTTTGATGGCCCCTACCCCGCTCGCGTAAGAATCGCGCTGGCAGAGAAAGGACTGCTTTCAAGGGTTGAATTCAAATCGGTCAATCTGTGGAAAGGCGAACACAAACAACCAGCGTTTCTGGCCATCAACTATTCCGGAACACTTCCAGTGCTGGAGCTGAATGACGGAACACTCATTGCAGAGTGCACGGCGATCACTCAATACCTGGACCTGGTGACCGGGAGCCCTGTGCTTACAGGTGAAACGGCTGTCGAGAAGGGCCTTATTCACATGATGACCAAGCGTGCCGAGATCGAGTTTCTCGATGCCGTAAGTACGTACTTTCATCACGCTACGCCGGGGCTTGGGCCACACGTCGAGCTTTATCAAAATCAGGAATGGGGTAGCCGCATGCGCGAAAAAGCCGTTCGTGGCATGCGCTATTTTGACAGCATCCTCAAAGATCGACCTTTTGTCGTCGGCGACGCATTCTCCATGGCTGATATCGCAGTGCTGGGCGGCATGATTTTCGCCTCGCTGGTCAAACTTCCAGTGCCAGACGAGTGCGAAGCATTACGTGAATGGCATACCAGGATGCAAGAAAGACCCAGCGTTCAGGAATGGCGAGCGATGGTTGAGCGTGGCGCACCGCAAAGCTGAGTCGGATGAAGTTGTGGTTACCGCCAGACAAAAAAACGCCCCGCAAGCGAGCTTGCGGGGCGTTTTGCCAAACGTGTAGCGGTGCCTGAGAAGCTTACTTCTTCAAACGCCCGTAGCGGTCTTCAAAGCGCACGATATCGTCTTCACCCAGGTACGAGCCCGACTGCACCTCGATGAGCTCCAACGGCACCTTGCCGGGGTTGGCCAGCGAGTGTTTGACGCCCAGCGGGATGTAGGTGGACTGATTCTCGGAGAGGATCAGTTCCTGATCGTCGCAAATCACCTTGGCAGTACCCGATACCACGATCCAGTGCTCGGCGCGGTGGTAATGCATCTGCAGCGACAGGCACTCGCCCGGCAGCACGCTGATGCGCTTGACCTGATAGCGCTCGCCCAGATCGATCGTGTCGTAATGACCCCACGGACGGTTGACCAACGGATGAGTGACAAACTCGGGGCGCTCTTCGGCTTGCAGACGTTTGACCACGTCCTTGACCTGCTGGCTGTTGTGCTTGTTGGCGACCAGGATTGCATCCTTGGTTTCGATGACGATCAGGTCCTCGACGCCGACGGTGGCTACCAGTCGATGGTGCGACTGTACCAGGCAATTGCGGGTATCGATCGCCATCACATCGCCTTCCAGGCGATTGCTGTTGGCATCATGCGGACCTACATCCCAGATAGCAGCCCAGCTACCCAAATCGTTCCAGCCAGCGTCCAGCGGTACGACCAGACCGACAGAGGTGTGCTCCATGACTGCGTAGTCCACGGATTCGTCAGGGCACAGGGCGAACTTCTCGGACGAGACGTGCAGGAAATAGCTGTCGGCTTCGGAGTCTTCCAGCGCTATGCGGCACGCAGACAATATGTCGGAACGATGCTTGCGCAGTTCGGCCAAAAATACCGAGGCGCGGAACATGAACATGCCGCTGTTCCACAGGTAAGCACCCGAAGAAAGGTATTCGGCAGCCATTTCCGGCGATGGCTTTTCCTTGAAGGCTTCAATGGCGAAACCGCCATCGGCAATCGCATCGCCGCAGTGAATGTAGCCAAAACCGGTTTCAGCGTGAGTCGGGGTAATACCAAAGGTCACCAGTCGGCCTGCCTCGGCATGTACCTGAGCAATCTTCACCGCTTGTCGGAAAGCTTCTTCGTCGTGGATGTGGTGGTCAGCAGCCAGCACCAGCAGTATCGGGTCGGTGCCGTCGGCAGTTGCTTCCAGCGCGGCCAAAGCGATAGCTGGAGCAGTGTTGCGAGCCAGTGGTTCGAGAATGACGCGACGGCTGGCCATCTTCGCTACACGCAATTGTTCGGCGACGATGAAACGGTGATTTTCATTGCTGACCACTACCGCAGGAGTGTGCTCCAGGCCATTGAGCCGGGCCAGCGTGCGTTGAAACATCGTTCCCTGATCCTGACCATCTAGGGCAAGAAACTGCTTCGGGAAACTCTGCCGCGACAAAGGCCATAACCGCGAACCGTTACCGCCAGCCAGAATTACAGGGGTGAACATAGACGCTCCATTCTTGGGCCACAAAGGCGTAGCAAAGGCCGCATTATCCGGGTGCTCCAGCAGGTATGCAACATGAAGGCCACCACAATATGCATACCATTCAGCAACTCCCTCGCAGCAACCATCCTGCACCCCGTGCGAGCCGGGCTGACCCATGTTAGTCTTCGCGCCCGATTCCGTACCTGCCTTTGTATATCCACCGCACGCAAGCGCAAATTTGCTGCCTGAGTACGCCATTGAGAAGTGATGCAATTGATCGACATCGAGAACGACAGAACATGGATATAGGCTTGAGCTGCACGGTCTGGGCAAACGGCGAGCGCGCCGGACATCTGGACGGCATCGGCATCTATTCCAGAGCCCTGTGGCAGGGTCTGGACAGGCTTGGTCAGACTGAAGACATGCATGTGAAGCCATATGCCTTTGGCCATGACCTGCAAGTCATGGCCTGTGGCAAACCGGAACAGCTGGCCAGGGATTACCGTATCCATGCAGTGCTCAGCGGCGTACTCAAGCTGCCATTGAGCAACTCGGCGAACATTGCCAGAGACGTGCAGCTCTTCCATGCCACTGACCACCAGATCCCGCTGATCAAGGGCGTGCCTGTCGTCGCCACAATCATGGATGTGATTCCGGTGTTGTATCCGGAATGGATCAAGCAGGACCTCAAGCGCCTGAAAAGCTGGCTGTTCACCACCAGCATCGAGCGCGCCGAGCACATCATCACCATCTCCGAATACAGCAAGCAGGACATGGTTCGTCACCTGGGTATTGCGCCAGAGCGCATCAGTGTCACGCCACTGGGCGTAGACCCTGTGTATTTCGAGCGCATCGACACTGCCGAGCGCGACAGAGTGCTGGCTACGCACGGCCTCAGACCCGGCTTCTTTCTCGTGGTGGGCACCCTGCAACCCCGCAAGAACCTGCAACGCGTGCTTGAAGCCTTCCAGCAACTGCCCGCGCAGGTGCGCAAGGAGCATCCGCTGGTGATTGTCGGTCGTGACGGCTGGAGCAACGAGGAACTGCTGCCGCAGCTTGAGGCCTTGCAGCAAAGGGGCGAAGGCCGCTGGCTGAGTTATCTGCCGCAGAAAGAAGTGCTGTCACTGCTGCAAAGTGCCGGGGCGCTGGTGTTTGCTTCTCTGTATGAAGGGTTTGGTCTGCCGGCTATCGAAGCGTTCGCCGCACAGTGTCCACTGATCGCATCCAATAACTCTTCGCTGCCGGAAGTGACAGGCGATGCCGCCTGGGCTGTTGATCCGCACAACGCCGACAGCATCAGTGCCGCGATGCGCGACGTACTGGAACAGCATGAAGAACGTGAACGCAAGGTGCAGCGCGGGCTGGAGCGTGCGCGCCAGTTCAGTTGGGATGCATGTGCGCAAAAAACGTTGGATATTTACCGTATGGTCTTGGCTAATCGACGTTAGTCCCAGGGCGAGGGCCGAGTGGGGATGAAAGTCTCTTTTCAACGGAAACCCAGCAATTGGCTCGGCTGCTGAATTGTCTCTAGGTCATCGATGGCATTGACGATGACTTAATCAGGACCAGCTTGCCTATAATCACGATGAACGCGGGACTGCTTTCAACGACCGTAAGTCAATTTATTGAACGGTCGACGGGCGCCGCCCTGAATGTTCTGGCAATCCAGCTAACGATCCAACCTTTCAATGACTCCACGTTGCGGGACCACGATCCTGGAGCGAGGCATCTCACAAACTGGCGTCTCTCCAGCTCATCAAAAATGCCATCGACTCGGCGTTACTCAAGCTTTCTACCTATCTGATAATTCATTTGTCGGGTAGCGAGGGCAATTATCGCCGCTATGCTGGTAATGCATCCTTGTTCTATTGCGGTCGGTGTGGAAACAGTAGAAACCCTCGATACAGGCATTCGCAAAACAGTACAGTGGTATCAGGCCAATCAGGAACAAGGTGAGTGGAGTCATGGCTGAATGTTATCTTGACCAGATCGTGCAACAGTGTGAGGCCGCCGACACATGAAAATTTTGCTGTTGGGAAAAAACGGGCAGGTTGGCTGGGAACTGCAGCGTGCTCTGGCCCCATTGGGTGATGTGATCGCGCTGGATCGTCAAGGCACTGATGGCTTGTGCGGAGACCTTACCAATCTGCAAGGCCTGGCTGCCACCGTTCGAATACTGACCCCACATATTATCGTCAACGCAGCGGCATATACCGCTGTGGACAAGGCCGAGAGCGAACAGGATCTGGCCGTGCTGATCAACGGCGACGCACCCGGCGTGCTGGCTCGGGAAGCCGCAGCACTGGGTGCCTGGCTGATTCACTATTCTACCGACTACGTGTTTGATGGCAGCGGCGATAGCCAATGGCAGGAAAACGCACCGACCGGCCCACTGTCGGTCTATGGCCGCAGCAAGCTGATGGGAGAGCAGGCCATTCAGGCCAGTGGTGCCAAGGCGCTGGTTCTGCGCACCAGTTGGGTGTACGCGGCGAAAGGCAACAATTTTGCCAAGACCATGCTGCGCCTGGCGAGCGAGCGCGACTCCCTGAACGTGGTGGCGGATCAATACGGTGCGCCGACCGGTGCCGAGCTTATAGCCGACGTGACAGCGCACATGCTGCACCGGGTATTGGGTGATCAGAACTCGGCGGAGCTGGGCGGCGTTTATCATCTGGCTGCAGCCGGTGAAACGTCATGGCATGGCTTTGCCCGGTTCGTTCTGGAACATGCCGAGCGTAACGGGGTGCAGCTTAAGGTCTCGCCCGACAAGATCGGCGCGATTCCTACAGAAGCGTATCCACTGCCCGCGCCGCGTCCGCACAATTCGCGGCTGGCTTTAGGTAAACTCGAAACCACTTTTCAACTGAAGATGCCGCCCTGGCAACAAGGCGCACAACGCATGCTGGATGAAATTCAGCGCTAAGGACTCTCATGGCTCGTAAAGGAATCATTCTGGCTGGTGGCTCGGGTACCCGTTTGCACCCGGCCACGCTCTCTGTCTCCAAGCAGTTGTTGCCGGTGTACGACAAGCCGATGATCTACTACCCGCTCTGCACGCTGTTGCTGGCCGGGATCCGAGATATTCTGATCATCTCGACACCACAGGACACGCCGCGCTTTACCCAGTTGCTGGGCGATGGCAGCCAGTGGGGCCTGAACCTGTCCTATGCCGTGCAGCCAAGCCCGGACGGCCTGGCTCAGGCGTTCACCATCGGTGCGGACTTCATCGGCAACGATGCGTCGGCATTGGTATTGGGCGACAACATTTTCTACGGCCATGACTTCCAGTCGCTGCTGCTCAACGCCAGCAACCGTGAGTCGGGTGCCTCGGTGTTCGCTTATCACGTACAGGACCCCGAGCGTTATGGCGTAGCCGAATTCGACGAAAGCGGTCGAGTACTGTCGCTGGAAGAGAAGCCCAAGGTTGCCAAGTCGAACTATGCCGTCACCGGCCTGTATTTCTACGACAACCAGGTAGTGGATCTGACTCGTCAGTTGAAGCCTTCTCCACGCGGCGAGCTGGAGATTACCGATCTCAACATGCTGTATCTGGAGCAGAAGCAGCTGCACGTCGAGATCATGGGCCGCGGCTATGCCTGGCTGGACACCGGCACGCATGACAGCCTGCTGGAAGCTGGTCAGTACATCGCCACCCTGGAAAAACGCCAGGGCCTGAAAGTCGCCTGTCCTGAGGAGATCTGCTACCGCGCAGGCTGGATTGACGGCGCGCAGCTTGAAAAGCTCGCACAACCGTTGATCAAGAATGGCTACGGTCAGTATTTGAGGAATGTACTCAAAGAGCGGATATTTTGAGCCCCCCGCCTACCGGGCTTTATCCCGTGACTATTACTGCAGGCCCTTAAAATGGCCTGCAACAAAAGAAAAAACGGCAATAGACGCAGTTTTCCGCATGAGCGGCTTTCAAACGTCAACAGTCAACGGTCACTGCGGGCCTTAGTTTAAAGCAATACAGCACCCGCCAAGGCATTTACTGTTTAGAGGGCGGGGAGCGACCAAGCTGAACATGACCGTACTTCATGGAGACACCTGAAAAAATGAGCGTCCATCAGGAGCCGAGGTTCAATATCTCGACATATGCCACCTACGTGACTATTTTTATATTCACGGCAACGGCAGTGGCAATGTTGACGTCATTACTGTCTGGGCCCAATCAGCTTTTATATTGGAAAAGCGATTATGCCATCTTTTTAATAGACATGTATCACACGTTACAGTTTGACCAAGAGATTGGTATTTCATCGCGTTTTGGCTGGGCACATCCAGGCCCTTTCAATTATTACATGCTGGCCCCTTGGTATTCGCTTTTTGGTGAAAAGGAAGGGGGACTGATAGTGGGGACCTTCCTCTACAATATCGGGTTTATTGCGGCATCCACATGGACAGTTGCCAAGATCAGCGAGAGAAACACGGCGGCCCTGTTTTTGACGACGTTGATCATCTATTCGTCCGTTGCTTTGGGGGCAAGAGTTTTCCTGGATGTTCTTCTACCCTACTCAACCATATTCCCTTGGATATTTGCCCTGTGCATGTCCATTGCCATCATACAAAAACACAGTTACTTCATCCCTCTGCTCGCCTTAACGCTGAGCGGTGTTACACAAATGCACGTTGCATTCTGGATGCCCGCAGTCGTACTGGGATTAAGCACATTAGCGGGTTCGCTTTTATATAAGAGACCGGAACGAAAAGAAATACTACTGTGGATAGCCGCCGCCTGTTTATTCGCAATCACCTGGCTGCCGCCACTCCATGAACTCCATAATCTCTCGAAAATTTTTCAATTCTTCACCTCAAGACCAAGCTCAGACCACTCACTCTTCGATGCAGCTCATGCGCTTGCAGTATTGATGGGAGAACCCATCCAAGGGAGTGCATTGAGTTATGGGGACGCAAAACCGGGGGGATTACCGCTGTATTTGGGGTTACTGACCATTATGGCCTCAATTTTCTGCACCCTTGTAGCGTGGAAAAACAATAATAAACCTGCGCTGATACTGGGATGCCTGGTTCTGATTCAATTGACAACCTATCTGTATGCATTATCGAAAGTCGCGGGCCCCATACTGCATCACAGCATTACATTCATTCCGATGATCAGTGTATTTATTGCACTGCAAGCACTCTTACTTACAAACCAGAAAAGTTCGAACACCCACACAGTTACCACACTGACTATCGCAGGCAGTCTGGCAAGCGTGTTTTTTATAGCAATGCATTATACGCAGATAAATAACGCGACTGTCATAGCCAAAACACCCGACGAGAAAATAGCACGCTTATATACCGACGTAGAAAAAGCAATACATAGCTGTACGGGCACTCCGACCCTTAATATGAATCAACCCATTTGGGAACCTGTGCTGGGTGCAGTATCTGCTGTTTACCGGAGTGGTCAGGCCTTTAGTATAACGCCTTCATTCTGGTCAATTATATTTGGGTGGCGTGTCCCAACAGAGCCTACCCAGTGCATCATAAGTTTTACTCAGAAGAATGAGCGCATTGTTGTAGACGTCGAAGACTTTGAGAAGATCGGTAAAATTGAAGGGGCCGTTGTTATCAATCTTGATGCGTTAGCGTTCGAACCATACGGCACAGCGCTTTTCGACAAGGGGATTTTGCGCGTGTCGTCCGAAGCGTTTACCGATGCTGGTTTTCTATCCCAGGAACTGACGTTACCAGCAGGATCGTACAGGATAAAAGCGACGTTGAATTGGTCAGCCACTTCTGAAAAACCCGACAACAATGCAGGGCATCTTTCGTTTCACGGCAAGAGCATGATTTATGCGATAAACGATTCTACGGCTACAAACACACCTGTCACAGCGTACTTCACATCGGATGGGCAACCATTCAGGCTATCGTTTGGGCTGGGTGGTTGGTCTACCGGGAAAGGATATGTTCAGTTGAAAAGCCTGCAACTAGAGTATTTACAGCCCCAGTGAGTGACTGAAAAAAACACACCGCCCGACAAATGCATGTCGGGCGGTATGGGATCTCGTATCAGCCAGCACACGGCCTCATTTGAAGGTCACTGCTTTTACAAGGACACTGAGGGAGCGTTTATCTTCACTCATACCTAATTGCTGAGGAGAAACCGAATCCGGCGTCGAAAAGGTGATAACCAACTTATCACCGTTCAAAGGCGGTAGTTTAATTTCTGTAGCAGTGACCGCCGACTCGGTCAACACCGAACTGTATTGTTCCACGCCGTTAATGAGAACCTTCACAGCTTGCTTTGGATGCTTGCTGTTCACAAATGGAATCCAGTCTACGACCATCACACTTGGGGGTTGGGCATCAAGAATACAATTAAATTCGGCGCTTCTTCCTACGATCCAAGCTCCGATATTTTCTGCCGAACCAAAACCTTTTAACCGACGCTGGTCAACCAATCCGGCTGTTGAGAAGTCGACACGCCCGCGGCAATAGCTCGACTCGTTGGCCCGCTCCGACAAACACTGCGCACTGGACACTGATACACCGGCACCCGAGAAAATCCGGCACTCTTTCGTGTCATAGCTTTTGACACCCGCGCTTGTAATGACTCGACTGTACTTGGCGTAGTCCTGCAATGAGTGAGCGATGAGCACGTCTGATAGCGCCAGCTCTCTCTGTGTTTTGAAAATAGAGATGGAAAAGAGATAGTCAAAAACTCGCGATCTGCCTTCTAGCCCAATAACGACATCATTTTCTCCGGCCTCGGTAGCAGGCAACTGTAGCGCTATCGCATCCAGTTTTTTCTCTAACCGCACCAGTTCCGAGAGATCGTAAGATTCAAGGGTCGGTATCGATGCGTTAAAAACAACATAAAAGCTGACGGCGACAAACAGAGCATAAAACAACGAGTAATTATTCGACGTATCCGAATCATCCGACGCCTTGCGACAAAATACAGAACCCAACAGAATTGAAAGCGAAACAAAGACGTGGGCAACGATCCCATACACATATTTTTTTACAGCATAGTCCGAGCCCATTCCGTACTTTACGACTACCATTTGCAACAAGCATAAGCACGATACAGCCCCGCCATAGATAGCGAGATATTTTACAGCCGGGTAGCCCAGCATCGGTTTATTCTTGACGTGAAGCATTAACAGCACGACGGAAAGAATAACCCCCAACACGCACAACGTTGCGATACCTGTCGGATAAGTAATATTTAAAAAGCTTAATGTTCCGTCATTTTCTGAAATCTTTCTCATTGAAGAGAAGGCAGGATTTAAAACAACTCCGGCCAAGGCCACAATGGGAATCAGAAGACTGGCCACTGCAGCAGGAACACTGAGTTTCCTTTCAAGAAAGTCCGAATACGCATTAAACAGAACCAGCCCGCCCAAGAGGCCAAGCAGTTCCAGAGTCGGCAGCAGGTGAACGCCTGTATTGAGTGCGATAACACCGATCAAAAAGACATACGCTGTGCCTCTGCCTCTGCGTACCTCAAGAAAAACAGCGACAGCCATGCTTAGAATAGCGACGGCCTGACCTACCAGTTGGGAGTAGAAGTAGTTGCCTACTATCTCCCCGCCGTGTACGTCGAAATGGAATACGTACCTATTGACTACCAGCAGCAAAACAAGCGTTAACGTGGAAGCCCGCGCAACACGCCTGGGAAGCGTGTTAAGCATATAGATAAAGGCACCCCATATGGCAGCAAGCGACAGCAAAGAGACTACCTGCAGCCCCAGGAATGTCGAGTGCAGTGGCCAGCCGACTATCGCAGCCACTATGTGGCTGAGCCTGGGGTAATAATTCATCTCTCCTAACGTGGGATCGTTTGAGTTCACCAGATTAAAATTTTCAGCTATACGATAGGCCAGCGCATAGTGATGTGCCAAATCGACAGACTGACTCCTCAGCACATCAATATTTGACACCAACAACCACCCTGTCACCAGAAGCAGCGTATAGCAGAAAAATCGCGACGGTAATAACTGCATTTGATTCACTCAGACGATCCCTTTCAGATTACAGCTTTTGGGCGATCAAACGACCTTCGCGAATGGCGTAGTTCGTTCCCCGATCCTCTGGATAAATCTGAGCCATCGTCGAAATCAACGCATTATCGAATGGCGTGGATGCATCAGGTACGTACTGAGAGTAATTACGCTCGGTTACCGGCTGAGCATACTCGGAACGCCAGACCTTGAAATCGACGACCCAGTCTTTTTCGAAGTGAGGGAACATCCGCTTCAAATGCGAGAGGGCGAAATCAAGGTACTCATCGTCACTGTAGGCCCACACTGGGTCTTCAGTGGCCAGGTAGCGAGAAAGATAGGCAATGTGAGTGCCCTTGTAATTTTCCGGCGTGTCAAAGTTGGTGTGTTCGATAACACCCACAAACGGGAAGCCCGGATCATTGACGTTGAGCCAGTAGGTATCCGACAGGCTGTGCTTGAGGCGCAGCACCAGGCACATGTTGCCCAGGTACTTGACCCTGCGCAATTTTGCCAGCCACGCATCGTCTGCGGAGTTCTGAAACATGTCCGCAATCAATGGGAACGAAGGCGTGAACAAAAACTTGTTGCCCGCCACTTCACCATCGTCGGTAGTGACGGCAGTGAGCTGTTTGCCTGCGGTGACCAAACCGGTGACTTTGGAGTTGAAGACGACCTCGCTGCCATTGGCACGAATGGCCGATACGAGCGCCTCTGCAAGTCGGCCGAAACCGCCTTTGAAGTAAGCAAGCTCTTCGCCGCCTTTATCGTTGCGCGTGCTGCCGCGCAATACCAGCTTCTTCCACATCCAGACAGCGTTGACAGCCTCTGCATAAACGGAGAACTTGGAGTTGATCAGCGGCTCCCAGACCACCTTGTAAACAGACTTGCCGCACATGCCTTCCAGCCACTCGCGGATACTCAGGTGCTCGATTGTCTTCCAGTCCTTGATACGGCGGACCTGAAAAACAAGAAGCCCGAGACGTATGCGGTCTATAAGGGAGAGCGCCTTGAAGCGAAGCAAATCCAAGGGAGTGGAAAGCTTCCACATTCTTCCATTGAAGTACATGCCGGTTCGCGTTGGGAGCAGAATAACATCGCCTTCCAGCCCCAATTCCTTGACCAGTTCCGGTACAAAGACGTCGTTATTGAACCAGTGGTGGTAAAACTTTTCTACGCGAACGCCATCGTTGAATTCAAAAATCCCGGCCAATCCGCCTGGCGTGGAATCAGCTTCAATAACCTTTACTCGCTTGCCCTGCTTCGACAGCACGTAAGCAGCTGTGAGACCTGTGAAACCGCCTCCCACTATCACCACATCATAGTTATTCATTTACATTTACCAAGGTAGAATTTTTCATGATTATGTCCGCGCTGCTTTGAATAACGCAGGGCGCGACCATATCGCCAATGCCCCAACAATCGTTGTTGGTAGCCAGAGGGCCAGATGTACAATTATCGCGTAGCTGCCTGCTTGAGCAGCAGAACCACCAATAAGCGTGACGGCAGTGAACGCCGCGAGATGAAACGGACCTACATAGCCGGGTGACGACGGTGCCAGGGTAGAAAGCGTTGCGATTGCCATTACCAGCAAGGCCATAAGAGGACTCGCGTCCAACCCCAGGCCCATCAGTGCAAAATAAAACAAGCCCGCCTCACCAACCCATACAAGCACTGACAAACCAAGCATCGTGCCAAGTATGCGAGGCCGCGACATCACATCGAAGCTCGCGAAAAGTCCCCCGACGGCGTGAAAAATCTGCTGCAGCCTGGAGGGCTTGACAGAGCCTGACTGTTCGCCTGCCAATGAATGAAACAGACGCGCGAAGCTGCCGGAAAAGAAAAATCCGACCGTAAGAGCCATACCGCCCAATAAGGCAAGAATGACAGCAGTCTGTCGCAGTGCCGGGGGCACCTCTATCGTTTGTATGGCAAGCACGCCGAGCGCCAGGCAGGCCAACAGAGTGACCAGATCGATAAGCCTTTCCACAACC
Source organism: Pseudomonas savastanoi (assembly GCF_020917325.1). NCBI lineage: Bacteria > Pseudomonadati > Pseudomonadota > Gammaproteobacteria > Pseudomonadales > Pseudomonadaceae > Pseudomonas > Pseudomonas savastanoi. The sequence goes on along the minus strand of NZ_CP076652.1, from coordinate 1,038,312 downwards.
AGACTTGTAGTCGCTGCAGTCTTGGTGACGCCCATTGCATAAGGAAATACCAAAGCGCGCACGACGTCGCCCAACCGCAACGGCAGCACATTATTGAGCGCGATAGCGCCCAGAAAAGGTGCCGCACAGTTCTTGAATCCTACGTGGGTCCCTGTCGCAGAAAGCATGACAGACCATCGAAAGATACGCACGGCATAGCCGAAGCCCAACGACAAAATTCCCAGTATCAGGTAGCGCCATTGGAAATGCTCAAGTGCTTCCATAACCTCCGAGAACTTCACCAGACGAAAAATTGCGATAAGGCAAATGAGCGTGATGCCCCCGCCAATCACATGTTTTATCCAGCGCCTCTCTTTGGTCTGCGACTTCTGTGTCATGTTTATCTCAAATCCGCCAAGGGGCATTGTTGGTCGCCCACAACGCTTCCAGTTCGCGCTTGTCGCGCAAGGTGTCACAGGGCTGCCAGAAGCCATGATGCTGAAAGGCGCAGAGGTTGCCGTCTTTTGCAAGATTAGTCAGCGGCTCGCGCTCCCAGGAGATGCTGTCGCCGTCGATATACTTGATGACCTCTGGCTCGAGGACGAAGAATCCGCCATTGATCCAGCCAATTTCATCGGCAGGCTTTTCAGAAAAGCTGGAGACATTGTTCTCGGCATCTATGTTGAGCACGCCGAAACGCCCAGGAGGCTGCACGGCAGCCACCGTCGCCAGTTTTCCATGCTGACGGTGAAACGCAACTTCTGCACTGATATCAATGTCTGAAAGGCCATCGCCATACGTGAGGCAAAAGGTTTCATTGTTCAGATACGGAGCCACGCGCTTGAGGCGGCCGCCGGTCATGGTTTCAGCTCCGGTATCGACTAACGTAATCCGCCAGTCTTCGGCCTGGCTGTTCAGAATCTTTTGATCCCCGGTTGCAAGATCAATCGTCATGTCGGACATGTGATTGTAATAGTTGGAGAAAAACTCCTTGATCACATAGCCTTTGTAGCCCAGGCAGATGACAAAATCCTTGATACCGTGATTAGCGTATGAGCGCATGATGTGCCAAAGCAGGGGCTTGCCGCCTATCTCTACCATTGGTTTCGGTTTGGTGTCCGACTCTTCCGCGATGCGAGTTCCCAAGCCACCGGCCAAAATTACAGCTTTCATGTTTTCTCCTTATAACTTGAGATCGGAAGTTTCAAAGTTAAGACTTTGCTGAATGACAGCAACGGGGTCTGCACGCAACACGAGGTAAATACGCAACAGGTATTCACCGATGATGCCCAACAGAAAAGAATTCAGGCCGATGCCGAAGAGAACCAGAATATGGATACTGGCCAGCCCAGGCGGCAGTTCCGGATGAAACAGGCGCAACAACACATAATAAAGAGCGCCCAAGACACTGACAGCCAGAATTATCAATCCCAAGAAAGAAGCCATACGAAGCGGCACTGTCGAGTGGTTGAAAACCGCCGTCAGACCCAACTGAAGCAGCCGGCTGATATTGAATTTGCTGACACCTGCAATACGCGCATCACGATCGTAAGGGATGCCCGTCTGATTGAAGCCAATACCCGCGATCATCCCTCTGAGATAAGGGTTGGCGGTCTTGGTCTTGAGCAACACATTAACGACTTTTCTGTCAATCAGACGAAAATCACCGACGTCACGCGGGATTGGGTGCTCGCTCACTTTATCGATTGCCCAATACCCAAGGCGACGAAAGTTGTTTAATAACCAACCTTCCGGCCTCTTGCGACGGACCCCGTAAACCACCTCATGGCCTTCCTGCCAGCGAGCAAAAAACTCTTCGAGCATTTCCGGTGGGTCTTGAAGGTCGGCGTCAATCTGCATCACCGCATCGCCCTTGGTGTGCATATAATTGGCGAGAATAGAACGCTGAAAACCGTAGTTTCGAGAGAAACGAATGGCCTTGACCCTTGGATCTTTCGCAGCCAGCTCTGCCAGCATCATCCACGTGTTGTCATCGGAGTGATTATCTGAAAATACAAACTCCAGATCACACCGGTCTTTCATCCTGGTCGCAAGCGCGTCCAGCCGACTGTAAAGGGCTTCAATATTTCCCGACTCATTGAGCACCGGGATCGAGATTGATACCAAGGGGCGCTTGCCTGACATTAAATTTTCCATGACGAATTTTGCACTCAAGCGGTTATCTGTTTTTTCATATAATCAACTACCGACTCTGTGCTGTCGCGAAACACGAGGCCCTCTAGAACTTCAGGGCGCTCAAAGACGTGGCCAAAATTCTCTTGAGTCGGCTCAGGTAACGCACCGAGGCGAAGTAGATGAGTTTTGTCAAATGCCTTGAAAATCGCCTTGGCGAGGTCACCAAGGCTGACAGGCATGCCATGGCTTAACTCAATGATGCCCTCGACATGATTATCCACCAACGACTTGATGGCCACAGCATCGTCCATCACATGATGATACTCACGCAGTTGCCGACCTTGGGTCATCTCAAAAGGTGTGCCTGCACGCAGAGCACTCAATATCTGTCCGAGAAACATGAAAGGGCTTGGCTCGGCCAAACCGTAAAGTGTATGAATCCGGATATGAGCGGGCCTAAGGTCGCCACCCCCAACGCTTTCCACAAACTGACTCAACAACAGTTTGCTTTGTACATATGGATTGGAGGTCAGCGTTCGTTCCATTGCAGTTCCGAACGTGACAACCCTGACGCCTGCGGAAGCGACAGCGGTAATTATGTTGTGTGGCAGCCTGAAGTTTACGTCGTGCAACTGCTGAGCCGGTAGCCGAGGGTCAAGCAAACCGGAACAGATGTACACCACAGAACCAACCTTCGCACATTTCGAAAAATAGGTGGTAATAGCCGGTATTGAATCAGGCTCAGCCCATCGTTCATAGACAGCTCGATCAATACAGGTTACTTCATTCGCAGGATATTGCTCAGCGATTGCCTGCCCGAGTCGACCGCGGCTGCCTATGATGAAATTCATTCCTGAATGCCCGCTCGCCACCCATCGATTTGAGCGAGTGTGATTGCCCGGGCACTGCCAGGACGGGCGTAGAAATCCCGGTACCAGGAGGCCGTTTTCTCCACAACTTCTTCCGTGTTCCACACCGGAATCCAGTTCAGTTGATTTCTCGCGATTGAACTGTCCAGCGCCAATGCGCCTGCCTCAGGCAATGGGTTGTCCATGAACTCGAGATTCGGACGCTGCCAGTCAGCACTCATCAGTTCGAGCACATCTCTGACCGAATACTGCTTGAGCTCCTGAGGCCCGAGGTTCCAGGCTTTAGCAACACGGCCCGGGTTTTCAGATAGCAGCCCTGCAAGAATGACGAGATAACCGTGCACGAGTGCCAGAACATGCTGCCAGGGCCTTGTGGCATCAGGGTAACGAAGGGTCATGACCTGCCCTTCGTTCACAGCACGAACGAAGTCAGGAATAAGACGGTCTTCAGACCAATCCCCGCCGCCGATTATATTGCCGCCCCGTGCGGTAGCGATGGCAGGACCGAGCCCTTGAGAGAAGGGGTAGGAAGCGCCATAGCTCTGGATAATCATTTCCGCAGCGGCTTTGGATGCACTGTAAGGATCTTTGCCGCCCAGTGGGTCGTTTTCGCGGTACGGCCATGCCCATTCGTTGTTTTTATAGACTTTGTCTGTTGTGACACAGAGCACGCCGCGAACACTTTTTACCAGCCGAGCCGCTTCAAGAACGTGCGCAGTCCCTTGAGCGTTGACCATGAACGTCTGCACGGGCTCGCGGTAAGACTTGCGAACGAGGGGTTGAGCGGCGAGATGCAAGATCAAATCCGGCTGGAAGGCTTCGACAGCCTGCAGCAGCTTGTCAAAATCACAAATATCACCCAATACGCTGGTGACATCGTCTTCAAGACCTATCTCTTCAAAAAGAGAAGGTTTGGTCTCAGGCGCGAGCGAATAGCCTGCAACATGAGCACCGATAGACTTCAGCCAAAGACATGCCCATCCCCCGGTGAACCCGGTATGACCGGTGACTAAAACCTTTTTTCCGGCAAGGCTGTCTTCAAACTTGAGTTTTGCTGTCATTTTCCTACGCCATCGGTGTTGTGCGAATAACTTGCCTCTGATACGCGGTGATCAGAGGCATCAGCAATAAAATAAGCCAACAAGAATACATGGCTCTTGTAGCTTTGTGGAGATAAAGGGCCGGACAGCGAAACAATTGACCTTCTCCATCTGTCAGGCTCGCGACCGACCATCATACGCAAAAGCCTGAGCACCTTATGTTTTGTTGGCTGACGCTTTAGAGCGCATACTTTTCCATTTCACCGATAAGCTGCTGCGCACTGCCTTTCCATGTGAGCCAAGGCATTTCTCCAGATTGCGGATGTTGCTGCTGCTCGTACAGGCTCAGCCACTCCGTCAGACTGTCAGCGACATCCTGAGCACTCGCGCCGGTGAAGTACCAGGCAAACTCACCTGCCACCTCGCGGAACACAGGCAAATCTCTTGCAATAATCGGTAGCTTGTATTGCGCGGCTTCGATCAGCGGCAAACCAAAGCCTTCACCATATGAAGCGGCGATAAGGCAGTCGGTATGGTTGTAGAGATGCTCAAGATACTCATCACTTACACCGTCCAGCCAAAGCAGTTGCTTACCCAGCTGTTCATGACTCATCAACCTTGCCGCCAGATCATCTACCAGCCAGCCATGCTTGCCAACGATGATAAGGTTTGCCTTGATACCTGCGGCCCAGAGAAGCTCAAACGCATCCAGAGTCTGCGCATGCCCTTTGCGCGGCTCCAGTGTGCCTACCATCAGGAAATGCGGGGACGGCTCAAGCGATTCAATGCGAAGCGCCGGATTTTCCGGGAAACCTGTGGAAGGCATCGACTGATCAATGTCTGCACCAAGATGAAAGGCGCCGATGCGAAATGGACGAGTACGCGGGGGCGCATTGTGCTCCAGCCATTCGCGCAACTCGTCTGCGACGGCGTGGGAAATACACATCGCGCCGTCGTACTGGGCGACTGCGTGAATCCATTTGACATAATGCGCTTGCAGACTGTCCACAAAACAGTGTGGCAGTTGAAGAATCAGCAGATCGTAGACGACGAAGAAGATGTTTACGCCGTGAGCGCGCATCGTATCCAGATAAGTCTGCTTGTGAGGCAGCACGTCCATCAGCAAATCCAGGCACAGGTACGCATCACCTGCCCGGTAGCTGATCGTTTCGTCTTCTTCTGCTTCGCTGGCCTCTTTACCCAGAAACAATGTCGTGAACTGAGCCGCATAGCGGTAGAACGGTTCACCGGCCTTGGTGTAGACAGGTTTGATGACGTAGCCTTCTGGCGGGCAATTCAACCACTCAGCCAGGATACTGCGTACAACTCGCTGGATACCGCTTTTGCCGTCGTGCTTGCACAGTTCGGAGATATCAACAAACAACGTTGGTTTATCAGCCGGGCCCTGCAATGAAAAATCAATGGCTTTGGCAAGACGCGGTATGTCCAGCTCACCGGAGTTCAGATGTCCTGTTGCAGCCAATGCGTCGACCAGAGCCAATGCACTGTCTTTCTCTGAAGAAACTCTATCCACTGGACGTTTGAACGTCGCCAGAGACTGTTCAAATGCTTTAACGGAAGCAATGCCGGTGCGGTCCCATGAGAACTGCTCCGCGCGCTGCAAACCGTGCTTGGCCAAAGCGGTGCGAAACGAATCATCTGTCAGTACGACACGTATTTTGTCGGCAATCGCACTGACGTCGAACGGATCGAATGTTGCGTCTTCCCAACCGATGACTTCCGGCACGCTGGACGTATTGGCACCTATTACTGGAGCGCCGCACTTCATCGCCTCAAGCGGCGGAAGGCCGAAGCCTTCATGCCACGAAGCAAACACGTACAGCTGGCAGGAGCTGTACAACGCAACCAGCTCTGCATCCGTGATATAGCCAGTAAGCACTAGGTCGGTTCGGCTCAGGCCAAGCTCCTGGGCGAGCGCCAGGTAAGCATTGACATGAAACTCGGGCATCTTGCCGGCAAAAACCAGTTGAATATCGTCCTGCTCCGCTTTGACTTCGGCAAAAGCCCTGATCAATTGAGGTAGGTTCTTGCGATCATCAGCGCCGCCCGAATACAGCACGAACTTTTCTCGCAAGCCGAACTTTTTCTCAAGCGCAATACGCTCGTCGATACTCATTACGACCGGACGGAAAATATCGTCGGCGGCCGTAGAGACATTTACGACACGGGCTTTGTCCAACGGCAACAGCGACAATGCTTCTTCTCGAGCGAACTCGGAAATGGACAGCAGCAGACCGTAGTGTTTGAAGTCTTCCACCTTGTTCAGGTAGTGCTTTTTGTAAGCGGGGTTGCCATCCAGATATTGCTTGGGGCTGACCAAGGGGATCAGGTCATACAGTGTCGAACTAACCAGCGCTCTGTTGTCCAGCAGCGGGCTGCCGATGACCGCATCATCGCCATAACCCTCAACGGCGCTGGTCACATGCACTACGTCAGGCTCAAGGTCACTGATACAGGCTTGACGAATCTGCTGCGCCACTTCTCTTCTGGCATTGTTGGCTGGATCGTGGCTACCCACTGGTCCTTGGGCATACCACACCCGGATATGGCTTTGAGGAAGCAGTCCTGCGAAGGCGGCTCGAATATTTTCGATACTCTCGTCCAGCATGCCGTTGAGCACCAGATAAACTTCGTGGTCCCCACGGTTACGCACTATCCCCAACGCCAGAGAAAGACTGTAACGGCCAATGCCGCGGAATCGGCTTTCGGTTTGTGCGCCCTGCATGTCAATTACGATACGCATTATTTCTGGCCCTTCATGATGGCTTCCCTGAGGGCATTCTCGATCGTGCGGCCTCGCTGGGTCAGTGGTGCGTGATCAATCACGCCGTGCTGTAGATCACTGGCAACTGTTTCAGGCGCAGGGTTCAGAGTGGCCTGGTGCATGTTGCTCAGCTTGGAATGCAGCCATGGGTTGCATTTCAGGATCGCCAGAACCGGGCGTTCGATAAGGGGTCTGCGCGCAAGCCATAGGCGGGCGTGGGGCACACTGCGACGTAGTACCTGGCTGAAGGTCGACCGACTGGTACGGAATGGCCAATAGATAACACGGGCGGCGAAGCGCAATGGAGCAGTGATGCGCCAGGACGTGCTGCGGTGTATCGCTGTCAGTTGTTGCTCGTAAGCCGTAGCGCGAAGCCACCAATGGTGCGCATTGCCCAACGATGCGTTGAGTTGAGCATTAATATCGTCCAGGTGCGCCTGCGCATGTGCCTGGGCCTGTGCTTGCTCGACCTGCCCTTGGGTCAATGTGTGCTGCGTCAAATGCTCAAGCCGGATCTGGAGTTGCTCGATGACTGAAAATGCTTCATCAAGACGGGTTTCGGCCCCCTTCAGATTGCCGAGCGTGTTTTCCTGCAGCAATTGCACGGTGTGAAAACGCGACTCGGCCAGATCAGCGCGCAGACTCACTTCACTTAGTTGAGTCGTCATTTGAGCTAGCTGAATAGTCATTTGTGCGTAATTGTTATCGCTGCGCCCCCCAAGCTCATGAATAACAATTTCCAGCTGCTGGCTGTGCTGCTCTAGCTGCTCGAGCTTATTCAGCTCATTAAGCACCTGCTCATCATAACGCTTGGCAAGCGTGTCCAGTGCCAGGCCATAGTCGGTAGCAAAAGCGGCATCAAATTTTTCGAGATGATCATCTGCCGCTGCTTTTTGAGCGACTATCGCATAATCCGGGCTGGCACCGCCCAAGACATCCATTAAGCCAACCGACCCGCCGCCTGCCAATGCCGCAGGCTCATGCAAACGCATAAGTGTTGATCGACCGAACCCTGAAAATTCGATTAGAAAATCCAGTAGCAAGTGCGGGATAGGGCGTTCATGGGTAGGGTCAAGATAAAAATTCTGGGTGCCCACTACCACATTTTCTGCATTAGGCGTTTCCAGAATCAGCAATCCAGCGGGTTTCAGCACACGCAGCGCTTCGGCGACCAGCACCTTCAAATCATCGAAAGGGATATGTTCGGCAATATGAAAGCCTGACACGAGCGCCTGGCTTTCGTCTGGTAATTTTCTTAACGCACTCAGCGCGTCATCCAGCTCTACAGGTAGCCCCAGCTCGATACAAGCGTCCAGCATACCTTTGTCGAGATCAACGCCCAACGGTTTCAGGCCAACCTGAATCAATATCTCCAGCCATTCCCCACGGCCGCATCCAAGATCAAGAGCTCCGCAAGCCGGATAGAGCTGTTGGAGTGGTTTGATAAAGGGAAAATAAGCTTTCTGACGCTCGCGGATCAGTTCGCGTGAGCCACGGTGCCGATCTTCAAAAGCACGATAGAACGGAATGCTCATCGGCTGCACTCCACGACAGGTGGCAACCAGGCCATTCCGACAAACTCACTTTGTGAAATATTGACGACGTTGAACACGAGCGTTAAATCCACCCATTCATAGTTACGTGATAGATGACTGTCGGTTGTATGCAGTGCCACGGCAACCGAATACGAACCGGGCCCAAGATTAGCGGTGAAACTGAACGAGTAGTCCAGCGACTCACCCGCCTGTAAATCACTGACCTTGCAGCCCATGTGATGGGTATTGGTGCCATATACCGGCTGACCCAGGCGATCCTTGATCAGATAACCCACAACCAGCTCGGGTATTGCGCTATTTACCTGAGCGTTGATACGCAAGGAAACAGTCTCGCCAACGGAGACATATTCAATACGTTCGCCCGCAGCATTATGTAACGTGACAAGACCTATTGTGGCCTCGCCGCTGCCCGAACGGGTTTGCACCCCCCCCTCTTCCAGCTCTCGTGTCTGAACAGTGGAGTTCTCTTTTTCAGCGATCAGGGCATTGTAGAAGTCCATGACTTCTTCAGGCTTGCCGTCTTTTATGACGGTGCCTTTTTCAAGCAGGATAGCCCGATTGCACAAGGCCTGAATCGAGCCGCGGTCGTGCGAAACGATGAGCAGCGTCGTGCCCTGCTGCTGAAACTCGCGAATGCGATCAAAGCTTTTATGCTGGAAGTAGCTGTCGCCGACCGACAGAGCTTCGTCGACAATCAGGATTTCGGGCCTGATAGCAGTGGCTACAGCAAACGCCACACGCATTTGCATGCCGCTGGAGTAGGTGCGCACCGGCTCGTCGAAGTAGGTACCGATTTCGGCAAACGCTTCAATTTCCTTTATGACTTCATCAATACGGTCAGCATTGAAGCCCATCAGGCCCGCAGCGTGATACACGTTCTGACGACCGGTGAGGTCAGGGGTAAAGCCCATGCCCAGCTCAAGAATTGCAGCGATACGGCCATTGACCTGCACATTGCCTTCGGTTGGCTGCAATGTACCGGTAATCATTTTCAGCAGTGTTGATTTGCCTGCACCGTTTTGCCCGACAATACCGATGGCCTCACCGGCATGAATCGAGAAATTGACGTGTTTGAGGACCCAGTGTTCTTCCTTGGGTTTGGTGCTGATTCCGAACCAGCGACCAATACGCTGAAACTCGGAGGCGTAAACACGATAGGCCTTGCCCAGGTTCTTGACAGTCAACAGACTCATAGTACGTCCACCATTTCCGGTGCTGCACGGCGAAACATGAACAGCCCCAACAGCATCAGGCCAACGGCAACCGCAGCGGTTACAGCCATGCTTTGCAGATCAGGCGCTCGCGCGTAAACCAGAACATCGTGATAAGCACTGACGATCGGGAACATGGGATTGATGCCCATGACGCTTTTGAATTGCTCGGGAATGATGTTGAGCGGGTACACGATAGGGGTGAACCAGAACCAGACCTGCAAGAGAATCGGGATCACCTGGCCAACATCGCGCACAAATACGTTCAGGACGCCAAGGATCAGACCCAGGCCGACAGCCAAAGCAGTCACCACCAGAGTCAGCGGGATCAGCCAGAGCATCTGCCAGTGCGGCCATTGCCCCAGTGCAGCAAAGACCAGCAGTATCGCAGCGAACAGCAGGACATAATTGAGCAGGCATGAACCCGCGACAATCACCGGCAATGTGATGCGTGGAAAGCGCATCTTCTTCATCAAGTTGCCCTGGTCTATGAACAGCGTCAGGCAACGACCGATGATTTCCGAAAAATAGCTCCAGGCCAGCATACCGGCCATCAGGTAGACCGCGTACGCGTATTTGTTATCGATGCCGGGCAGTTTGGCAGCCAATACGTTGGACAGCACCAGCGCGTAGATCGCAACCTGTGCCAGCGGGTTGATGATCATCCACAGTCCGCCAAGGCGGCTACGGGAGAATCGTGCGGAAAACTCATTACGTATGGATGAAAAGACGAATCCCCGGTAACCCCAAAGGCTTCTGAACAGCTCCAACATTGATGACTCCTGAAAAGGGTGAAGTCGTGCTTACCCTGAGTGTTCCTGTTTCGTGCAGTTGACATGCAAGGTCCCGACGACAGTGCGCGGGGCGATGGTTTTACCTGACCACGAAACACAAAAAACAGAAAAAGGTTTCTGGGGGCGCACTATATCGCCTTCGCTGAAATAGTCACCGTTTAGTCTATAAATCGGCACCTTGCAGACGAATTATTCATGAACCCCGTCGCCCGAAAATGATGAAATCCATCTGGAAATCAGCCAATTGGAGAACACCCGCGCATCCACACCGTTATGAGTGGCGACGAATGGTCAGGGCAGGATAATTCCCTTTGGCCACGTTAATAATTACGGCAGGCGGTCGATACCAGAGGGTTGCGGTGTTCAAATTGGCATAATATCTGCCAGACAACCGGGTGCGGCAGTCGTCTACACGCTTGCTAACCTGTATCATCAGCCGCCTCGAATACAGCACAAGCCCCCCGTGAACAAGCTGGGGCACCCGATCTTTGATGGAGTTAAAAAATCTAGCATGAAAGCAATCATTACCGGCATTACTGGTCAAGACGGCGCTTACCTGGCTGAGCTGCTGCTCGAAAAAGGCTATACCGTTTACGGCACCTACCGCCGTACCAGCTCCGTCAATTTCTGGCGTATAGAAGAGCTCGGGATTCAGAACAACCCTAATCTGCATCTCGTCGAGTATGACCTGACTGACCTGTCTGCCAGCATTCGCTTGCTGCAAACCACTGGCGCTACTGAGGTCTACAACCTCGCGGCACAAAGCTTCGTGGGTGTGTCGTTCGAACAGCCGTTGACCACTGCCGAAATCACCGGCATTGGGGCGGTCAACCTGCTGGAAGCCATCCGTATCGTCAACACGAAGATCCGCTTCTATCAGGCCTCGACTTCCGAGATGTTCGGCAAGGTCCAGGAAATCCCGCAAGTAGAGAGCACTCCATTTTACCCACGCAGTCCGTATGGCGTCGCCAAGCTCTACGCTCACTGGATGACCATCAACTACCGCGAGTCGTACGACATCTTCGCCACCAGCGGCATCCTCTTCAACCACGAGTCACCACTTCGTGGCCGTGAGTTCGTTACCCGCAAGATCACCGATTCGGTTGCCAAGATCAAACTGGGCCTGATCGAGTCGTTCGAACTCGGCAACATGGACGCCAAGCGCGACTGGGGTTTTGCCAAGGAGTACGTCGAAGGTATGTGGCGCATGCTGCAGGCTGACGAGCCGGATACCTTTGTACTGGCGACCAACCGCACTGAAACCGTACGTGACTTCGTCAGCATGGCGTTCAAGGCCACTGGCGTGACCATCAAGTGGGAAGGCGAAGCCGAGTCGGAAAAAGGTATTTGTGAAGCGACTGGCAAAGTGCTGGTTTCGGTCAATCCGAAGTTCTACCGCCCTACCGAGGTGGAACTGCTGATCGGTAACCCTGCGAAAGCCAAGGACGTTCTGGGCTGGGAGCCCAAGACCAACCTGGAAGAACTGTGCCGCATGATGGTTGAAGCGGATCTGCGTCGAAATGAAAAAGGCTTTTCGTTCTGATGAGTATTGCCGGCAAGCGCGCCCTGATCACCGGAATCAACGGCTTCACGGGCCGCTTCATGGCGGCCGAGCTTGCCGCCCAGGGCTGTGAAGTCCTGGGTGTCGGCAGCCAGCCTTCCGACAGCCCTGGCTACTATCAAGTGGATCTGGCAGACGTGGCCGGTCTTCGCACGCTGCTGGCAGACACTCAGCCGGATATCGTTGTGCACCTTGCGGCGCTGGCATTCGTCGGGCATGGCGCAGCGGACGCGTTCTATCAGGTCAACCTGATAGGCACCCGCAACCTGCTTGAGGCCATTGATGCCTGCGGCAAGGTGCCTGACTGCGTGTTGCTGGCGAGCAGCGCCAATGTCTATGGCAATGCTTCATCCGGCATGCTGGATGAAACAACTCAGCCTGCGCCGGCCAATGACTACGCCGTGAGCAAACTGGCGATGGAATATATGGCCAGCCTTTGGCATGCCAAACTGCCCATCGTCATTGCCAGGCCGTTCAATTACACCGGCGTCGGGCAGGCAGAAAACTTTCTGCTGCCCAAGATCGTTTCGCACTTCACACGCAAGGCCAGCACTATCGAGCTGGGCAACCTTGATGTGTGGCGTGACTTCAGCGATGTGCGTGCGGTTGTCAGTGCCTACCGTGGCCTGCTGGAAGCCTGCCCGGTGGGACAGACGATCAACGTCAGTTCCGGTGTGACGCACTCGCTACGTGAGGTGATCGACATGTGCAGAGAGATCACTGGTCAGGATATAGACGTTCAGGTAAACCCTGCGTTTGTCCGGGCCAACGAGGTCAAAACCCTGTGTGGTAACAACGCTCGCCTGCGAGCGCTGGTCCACGACTGGGAGACCCCGCCGCTTCGCGAAACCCTTGGCTGGATGTTGCGTGCCGATTGAATCGTTGGCAGTTACAAAATAAGGCCTGTCTACCCGGTAGACAGGCCTTTCCTTTTTAAACACCCTTAAAGCCCGTGGTGAAAGACTCAGCACGCATGGCTGAATCAGGCAGACGATGATCAAGGTTCTTCACTTCTTCAAAACCTACTACCCGGACACGACAGGCGGGATAGAACAGGTCATTTTCCAGCTCGCACAAGGCTGCCGGGCTTTCGATGTGGAAAGTCAGGTGCTGACGCTAAGTCCGTCTCCCTCCCCCGCTCGCCTCCAGGTCGGCGACCATCAGGTCACGCGGGTGAAGGAGAACTTCAATCTGGCGTCTACCGGCTTTTCCGCCAGGGTCTTCAGTCAATTTAGGGAAATGGCCGCAGAGGCTGATCTGGTTCACTTTCATTTTCCGTGGCCATTGATGGATCTTGTGCATTTCGCCACTGGTCATGGCAGACCGACGGTGCTCAGTTATCACTCGGACATTATCAAGCAGCGCACATTGCTGAAGCTGTACGGCCCGCTGATGAACCAGTTTCTCAAGCGCATGGACCGCATTCTGGTGGCCTCGCCCAATTACTTGCGGACCAGCGAAACCCTGAAGCCTTTCGCTGACAAGACGGTGGTCGTTCCTTACGGGCTTGATCAGTCGGCGTATCCGCTGGTCCCGAGTCAGAAGCGAGTAGAATGGCAGCAGCGTGTGCCCGCCAGGTTCTTCCTGTTCGTCGGTGTGCTGCGTTATTACAAAGGCCTCCATACCTTGCTCAGTGCTCTGGAGGGCGTTGATTACCCGGTGGTTATTCTGGGTGGCGGGCCTCAGGAGGCAGAGCTCAAAGCGCAGGCCGAGAAGCTGCAGCTACGCAATGTGCTGTTTCTCGGCCGACTGGATGATGAAGACAAGGCGTGCCTGCTACAGATGTGTTACGCGCTGGTCTTCCCTTCCCACTTGCGCTCGGAAGCGTTCGGTATCTCGCTGCTTGAAGCGTCGATGTACGGCAAGCCGATGATCTCCTGCGAGATTGGCACGGGCACTACCTACGTGAACATTGACGAAGAAACCGGCCTGGCAGTACCACCAGAAAATCCGCTGGCCTTGAGCGAAGCGATGCGTCGCCTGTGGGAAGCCCCGGACGAAGCTTCAGGTTTCGGGGAAAACGCTTTTGCACGGTTCCAGCAGCTGTTCACTGCCGAGCGAATGTGCGCGTCAACCGTGCAGGTTTATCAAGACCTGCTGAAGTGAATGCCTCTCGCGCCATTCTATGAAAAGCCCCATCAATGGGGCTTTTCATTGATAGCGCGATGCATCACCCCAACCGGAACCGCGCTGTATTGTCATTCAACGCCCGACTGCCCTGGCTCAGGGTATCCGCCGCCTGATTGACCGCTCGCGCACCTTCGAGCAAACGCCCGGCTGCCTGATCGACCTGCTGGATGTTGCTGCTGACCTCGTCGGCGGTCGAGGCCTGCTCCTCCACCGCCGTCGATATTTGCGCCAGCGTATCGGCAACGCCCTGCACTGCCGTGGCGATTTCACCCAGACGAACACCCAGGCCGGTTACCGACTGCGCATCGTTGACGGCTTGCCCACAGGCGGCTTCCATCAGGTTCACCGCCTGAGTCACGGTGGAGCGCAAGCTGTCGACCGTCCCGGCGATCTGAGCGGTCGAGGCCTGCGTACGTTGCGACAGGCTGCGCACTTCATCAGCAACCACCGCGAACCCGCGCCCTTGCTCACCTGCCCGCGCCGCTTCGATCGCTGCGTTGAGCGCCAGCAGGTTGGTCTGCTCAGCGATACCGCGAATGGCGTCCACCACCGATTGAATCTGTTGCCCCTGCTCGCTGACCCGGCCCAGGGCAGCGGCGGTTTCGGTCAGGCGCTGATTGAGCTGCTGGATGCTGTCGGTGGTGCGCTGGCTGTCCTGGCTGCTTTGCTCGGCGATACGCCGGGTATGCCTTGCGCTTTCAGATGCCTGCTCACAGCTTCTGGCCACACCTTGAGAAGTAGCGGCCAGCTCGGTTGCTGCCGCAGCGATCTGGCTGATCTGCTGTTGCTGGTCTTCGACCTCGGTCAGCGTCCCGCTGGACTGGGCATTCAGCGTCAACACTGCATCGCCGACGCGTACGGTCTCCTGATTGACGCCCAGCAGGCTGGTACGCAGCTGCACAACCGCGACATTGAGCGCCCTGCTGATAGCGGCAAGCTCGTCACGCCCCTGCACAGCCACTTCGACACACAGATTGCCGTCACGCATGGATTCAGCCAGCGTGGTAATGCCGCTGGCGCTGTTACGAATCGAGGATTGCAGGCAGGCGAACAGATAGATAGCCATGATCACCAGAACACCGAAGATCACCGCCATCGGGATGAACTCCATATTGGAGGTTTCATGGTAGTAATCGAGGCGACCATTGAGCGCATCAAGCGACTGCCTGCGCAGATCCGCCGTACTGCCGGTCAGGGTGTCGATGCTTTTTTCAAACTCTTCCGGCTTGAGCTTGATGCTGCCGCCAAAAACCCCGTCATCAATGACCTTCAGTTCGGTTTCCAGCACTTGCTTGACCGCAGCGTACTTGTCGGCCCAAGGCTGCAACTGCTCGGGGAGTTTGGATAACAGCAGGCTAGCAGCCTTCTGCATCTGATCCTTGGAGTCATCGATACGACCGCGCAGATCGCGCATCTGCAAGCGGCTCTGCAGGCTGAACTGACCCGACGCCACCGACGTCTGGCCCACACTCGACAGGCGGCCGATACGCTCGATCAGATCCGGTACTTGCTGGGTGGAAAGCTGCATGAGCATGTAGGTTTCAAGCCACGGGTCGAGAATCAACCCGCTGTCCATTGCGATTTGCTCGCGCAGCGCCTGAACCAGGTTCAGCACCGTCGTGAAGCGCTCGTAACCATCGGGCCACCAGCCCACCGTACGCAATGACGCAGTGTCCAGACCGGTGACTGCCGCCTGAAGCGCCTTGAAACGGTTCATCGTGTCGGCAGGCGCGTTTTCCCGCTTCAATGCGGCATCAACGCCCTCCAGGGCTTTGGTGATACGCGGGATGCCTGCATCGACGTTGGCCATCGCAGCCTTCGCAGCCGGGGTCGGCTCGCGCAGAATGTCGGCAGCTTTCCAGCGTGCGGCATGGTCGCGCTGGGCAGCCAGTTCAATGTTCAGATCATCAAGCGCCAGCAACTGACGCACGCCCGATTGCTCTCCGGAAATGACATCGAGCTTGTTGCTGTACTCCTTGGTGATGACCCATGCGCTGCCCGCCAGCGGCAACATGAACAGCAGGAACAAGACCTGAAACTTGCGAGCAAAACCAAAATGTCCCATCAGGCGCATGCCTGGTGACAGAAGACTGTTCATGTCCTGCGACTCCCCGTGAACACCTGCCGGATCTGAGCAAACAGAGGCGATGCTTTTTTTAAAAAAACGCTAACAGCAAAATGCCATGTTCTTGTTTCAATGGCGATACGTGTCGCCTCACATTGGTACGAAAAGCACGGCCGATGATGGGTTTTCGTACCATATGGCGCAGCAATTGACGTATCACCGACACTGAAGCAAGAACCGGACCGTACACGAGGCTGGAAAGGTTCTTTCAGGGCAGCACAATATTCATCCCGAACAGGGCACTGGAAACGTAAACTTCGGCAAACCGATTGAACCTGTCCTAGCGGTCCCCTCGTCAAGGAGGTCTTGCCATGACCACAACGCCCGCCTCACCGCGTATCGTCGCGCAACCGTCCAGGCCTCAACTGAGCGCCGGTCAGAAGAAATTCAACACGTTGATGGAAAAGCTCGAAGCCAGGCGCAAACTTCTGCAGCAATGGCTCGTTATTTCAACAACATGCGAAAAGCTCTGGGTCGAAGAGCTGGTCCCGATGCTCAGCGAGCAGGCCGAAAACGAAATTACCAAGCTGCGCTTGCTCGACGTGGCCTTCGATCAGTTCCGTCTGAGCAAGAAAGACAGAGCCACGTTACTGGAGATCATCTGTGTCATGACCATGTCGCTCATGGGCGGCGAACACGATGAAGAACTGAAGCAGCTCTACTTCAAATACACCGGCAGCGATTACGACGAGGATGAGCGCCTGCAAAACCAGTTGCTCAAGTCCTCACTGGAAGAAGAGCTAGGCGTGGAACTGGGAGACGATGTCGACCTGAACTCCATAGATGATGTGACCCAGCACATTGAAGAGAAACTGCGCGAGCAGGCCGAACAGGCGCAAAGCACCCAAAAGCCGAAGAAACCCACTGCCAGCGAGATACGCCGTGAACAGGAAGAGGCAGAAGGCAGCCAGTCATTGCGCGAAATCTACCGCAAACTGGCCAGCGCACTGCACCCGGACCGCGAGCAGGATGCCGATGAGCGCGAGCGGAAAACGGCGCTCATGCAACGGGTCAACGAAGCGTACGAAAATGACAACCTGCTGGCGCTGCTGCAGATGCAAATGGAGATCGAGCAGATCGACCAGACGCATATCGATAACATCACCGACAAACGCCTGAAGCACTTCAACCGTATCCTGAGCGAACAACTCAGAGAGCTGGAAGACGAGATCCACGACCGCAAAATGCTGATCAGGGAACAATTCCTGATGGACCCCTATGAGGACATCAGGCCCAAGACGGTCAATGCAAAATGTGCGAAGCAGCTCAAGGCCATACGTGAACACCTCGACGACGCGCAGGATGAACTGGACGCACTGACTGACCCGAAAAGCCTTAAAGCCTGGCTCAGGGATCAGCGCGACATGGCAGAGATGCTGGAGCGGGTAGAAGAATTCGATGATCTGGAGCTGCTGGACACCCTGCTCCGGTAAAAGCCCGAAAAACGTGCCTTGCGCGAGGTCAGCCAGCTAACCGGTTGATCGCACGCAATTATTTTTCACAACAACGCTTGACACATATGCGTTCTCCGCGAATAATGCGCGCCACTTGGCTACATAGCTCAGTTGGTTAGAGCATAGCATTCATAATGCTGGGGTCCGGGGTTCAAGTCCCTGTGTAGCCACCAAGTACCGAATGACAGATTTCAACTGAAATCTGTCATTCAACAAGAAGCCCGCCTCGTGCGGGCTTTCTTGTTTCTGGCTTCCATCCGGGTCTACCCCCGACCATCGCTCCCGTGTATGCCCTCTCCAATGTTTCAATAAAAATTGAACCGGGAAGTGGGTAAAAGGTTAACGACACGGGGCATGTTCACCGAATGGCTACAAACGTATGCCGGAACGCCTACTCCAGAACCGCAATCGCATCGCCTTCCAGCATGCTCGCCACCCTGATGGCAAGCGACTCCAGTGTGAAGGGCTTCGTCAGGAGCTGCATATAGGGGCCGAGAAAGTCAGCCCTGGTCAACGCGCCCTCCGCGTAACCTGTCAGAAATAAAACCGGCAGGCGCGGCCTGAATTGTTGGAGAATTTCGGCCAGTTGACGACCGTTCATTCCTGGCAACCCGACATCCGTGAGCAGAAAGTCGACCTTTTCCAGGTCGTTGAAAACCCTCAAGGCCTCTTCGCCGTCACGTGCGACGTGAACCCGGTATCCAAGCTCCTCCAGAACTTCCTGGTTGATCAAGCGCACAGAGTCGTCATCTTCGACCAGAAGAATAACCTGGCCCTGCCCCGTGCTGAATTCCGGGGAAGTAAACGGTGGGTCCGATTCAACTTGCTTATGTTTGGGCAAGCAGATTGAAACGGTCGTTCCTATTCCGACGGTGCTTTCGATTGAAAGACGTCCATTGCTTTGATTGGCAAACCCATAAACCATCGATAGTCCCAAGCCTGTGCCTTGACCAATAGGCTTGGTTGTGAAGAAAGGCTCGGTTACCTTATCCAGCATATCCTTGGGAATACCATGCCCTGTATCGCGCACCTGCACGCACACATGCCGTAAAGGGTCGTCCTGATCGTCCTGTTCCACGCACGCAGCAATGGTTAACTCACCGCCATGCGGCATGGCGTCTCGCGCGTTGATCACCAAATTGAGTACGGCGTTTTCCAATTGGTTGGCGTCTGCAAAAATCCAGGGATCTTCGCGACTCAAATCGAACCTGATAATGATTTTTTCATTGACTGTTTTCTGCAGCAGATCAGCAAGAGCGTTGATGAGTTTATTGACCGACACCGCTTTTTCATCAAGGGACTGGCGTCGGGAGAACGCCAGCAATCTATGAGTGAGTGACGCGGCCCTTTGGGCTGAAACGAGTGCGGCGTCCATGAATCGCTCAACGCCCTCAAATCGCCCCCGGGCCATTCGGAGCTTGATCAGATCAAGCGAGCCGATCACCCCGGTCAGCATATTATTGAAGTCGTGAGCGATTCCGCCGGTCAATTGACCTACGGCTTCCATCTTCAAGGACTGTCGTAACTGCTCTTCGGCGCGGGCTCGCTCTTCACTCTCGGCCTTGAGCTGCTCAACCGCAGCGTTCAGCTCTTGCGTTCTGGCTTTGACTTGAACCTCTAGTTCTTCATTGAACCTGCGTAAATTCAGCTCAGCCTGTTTTTCGTCGTTGATATCGACGATGACGGAGGCCGCACCAATTATGTGGTGCTTTTCGTCATACAGAGGCACAGCACTGACACGCATCCATGACTCCCCACCTCCATCCTGGCGATGATAAAAGTCCACGCCGGTTGCCGCATCCCCTCTCAATGCCCTGGCACCAGGGAACATGACGGGCTCCAGGCGCTGACCTTGCGCATCGAGCCCTACCCAGCGTGCGGCACCATCTGGCTGCCTGGAAGGGATCACATTCTCCGGCACATATTGGCGATACAAAGGATTGCTTACCAGGGAGGTCCCTTGAGTGTCCATGAAGCACACTCCAACCGGGATGTTTTCGAGCAGGATCTGCAACCGGGTTCGTTCTTCAGCCAATTGAATGAGACTTTGGCGCATCTCGAACTGACGCTCACGTGCTCGCCAGGCTGCGGCGATCGCGCTCAATAACGAGGCCGAGCTGAGAGGGCGCTCCAGAACGATTACATGTCCTGCCGATTTTGGCAGCCTGCGCCTGGCCATCTCGGTGTCTCGCCCAGAACGCCCTTTATTCGACGCGAGCAAGATGACAGGGATCTCCGACCATCGCGGTTGCAGGTCCAAAGCGTTTCCGAAACTCAGCACATCCCCGGAAAGGCTCTCTTCCGTGAGTATCACCAGGCCGGTGCTTTCACCCAGGGCAATTGAAAGCGAGGTCAGGTCGTGGTGGGCTTGAACGGGGTAAATATCGCCGAGCAGTTTACCAAGGCTGATCGCATCGCCCTTGAACGGCGCCACAACCATCAGGGTCTTGCTTTCAGATAATTGTTCAGTCGCCACGCTTTCGCTCTTCCATCAGCGGAAGGTTGGCACCGAAATACTCTGGAGTACCCGTCAAGACGCCGCGAAAATCGACTAATGGTGCACCGACACGAATACCCTTGGAATCAATCCGGAGTTCGCGAATCGCGTCCTCATGGGCTCCGGTGCGGTGTTTCAGAACAGAGATGGCTTTGCGCAGACGCCCTTGCGCCTCGAAGAAGCGAATGAGGATGACTGAGTCCGCGACATAGGAAATATTCAGGTTGGTTGACATCGACCCTACCAGACCATGCTGAGGGTTGATCAAGAAAGTAACGACACCCAGTTGGCTCAGGTATGAAAGCAACTCGTGCATCTGCAAGATCAGTTGCTGTTCCTGCGGCATCGCCGCCATGTAGCCGTTAAGGCTATCAACAACGATCATGGTACTGCCGCGCTCTTCGACCTCTGTGCGAACCCGCCACGCAAATTCCCCGGGAGAAATCTCGGCAGGATCGATTTGTTGAATGAGCAACTGACCGCTCGATACATGGCGACTTAGCTCCATGCCCATGCTGTCCGCCCGGGAGATCAAAGTAGCGATGCGCTCATCGAATTCGTAGATGGTGCATTTTTCACCTCGTGCGCAGGCTGCCGCCAGATAGGCAAGGGTTACGGTGGTCTTTCCAGAGCCAGCAGGCCCTGTGACCAAGGTACTGGTTCCCCTGAGCGGGCCACCGACCAACAAGTCATCCAGTTCCTTCACGCCGCTAGGCACAGGCTCCGCTTTGAATGGGACATGGTGAGTGGCCGCAATCAACCTCGGATACACCTCCAACCCGCCTCTGCGAATCGTGAAGTCGTGAAAGCCTGCAACAAAGTCAACGCCTCGTAACTTTTGCACCTGAAGTCGCCTGCGGGCGGCACCGAAATCCAGCGTCAGCCTCTCAAGCGTGATCACTCCGTGGCATAAGCTGTGAAGATGGTTATCTCGTTCACCCGTGGAAGCCGTGAGATCGTCCACAAGCAGGACCGTGATGTCCCGACCTGCAAAATATTGCTTGAGCGCCAACACCTGGCGACGATAACGCAGAGGATCCTGAGCCAGGAGCCGCATCTCGGAAAGACTGTCGAAGACTAGCCGCCTGGGCTGAAGCTTATCGACTCGCTGCTGAATAAGCTTGATGGTATCACCCAGCTCCGCCTCCCACGGATGCAGGATAGACTGCTCGTACTCATCGCCCAGCACTTCCTCCGTTGAGGAAAACTCGAACAAATCAATGCCGTTTAATGACCAGCCATGTGAGTGAGCGACGCTTTCAAGCTCTTCGCTGGTTTCTGAAAGCGTGATGTACAAGACAGGCTCGCCGGCCTTGACCCCATCGAGCAAGAACTGGAGACCCAGCGTCGTCTTGCCTGCTCCAGGCGTGCCCTCGAGTAAATAAAGCCTGTTGTTTGGCAGACCACCTTTAAGGATCGAGTCAAATCCGGCATTGCCAGTTGAGACAATCGGGCGAGGTAGCTTCATTTTAGCCTCAAGGAATAATGTGAGAGCACGTGCAGGCCCTGCAGTATGGGGCTCCCCTCAAAGCTGCGCCATTGGCAGATGAACCTTTTTCAAAATAAATTGAACTTTAAGCGAAAAAAGATTTCGTCAATTAAAATCGATAGCTCTCGTGAATATGCAATGACGCTATATTCCGCAGTTTATTCGCACTGTCGGTGCTTAAGCTGGAAAGCTGAATCAGCGCATTCAACGTCGTCTGCCTGGTCTATGCTCGAAAATGATGGTTCATGAAGGGCCAGCATTTTTCACAAGGAGCAAAGCATGCGCAAACTCGTACTCTCAATGACTGCCGCTCTCTTCCTCGCTGGCGCTGTGGTGCCCGCGGCCTTTGCAGAGAGTGAGCTGGAAAAGGGCGTCCGACACGATAACCGTGAGCTGGATAAAGGTGTTGATCATGACGCCAAACAAGTGGACAAGGGCGTCAAGCACGATGCTGACGAGGTCGACAAAGGTGCAAAGCATGATGACAAGGAGCGTCACAAGGCTGACAAGCACGTCGATAAAGAGGTTAAAAAAGATCTGTAAAAAAAGCCTGCCACTGAGCAGGCTTTTATAGTCGGACGATGTGGGGCGGTTCAGCGAACCCGCTAAAACACTCACACTATCGCTTGCAGATTACCTGCCGCAAAAGCCGGGCCCCGTATAAAGGGCCCGGCCTCTGTCACTGGATGTACGGTCAGATCTTGAAGCTGTCGACCAGTTGCTTCAAACGACCTGCTTGTTGCGAAAGCGCAGCACAATCCTTGAGGGTTTCATTAAGATTGGCCACACCTTGCTGATTAAGTGTGTTGATCTGGTTGATATCGATATTGAGTGTTTCCACAACCGCGGTCTGCTCTTCCGTGGCCGCGGCAACTGACTGGTTCATGCCATCGATATCACCGATGCGGCGCGTTACATCGCGCAGACGACTGCCCGCCTGATTGGCAACTTCGACACTTTCCTGACTCGACACCTGGCTTTCGTTCATGTTGAGCACGGCATGCTGAGACCCTGTCTGCAGGCCGCCGATCATCTTGTGAATTTCATCGGCCGATGTCTGCGTGCGATGCGCAAGGTTGCGCACTTCGTCGGCCACCACGGCAAAACCGCGTCCGGCTTCACCCGCGCGGGCCGCTTCGATGGCAGCGTTGAGCGCCAGCAGGTTGGTTTGCTGGGAGATGCCTTTGATCACATCCAGAATGTGGCCGATGTTGTCGGTACTGGCGTTGAGCTGCTCGATCTGTGTGCACGAGTCACTGATTTTGGCGGACAACGTACTCATGGCGTGGATGGTTTTTTCGACCACCACCTGACCGTCTTCAGCCTGGGTGCGGGCCTCACTGGCCTGAATCGAAGCGTCCGAGGCGTTGCGAGCAATCTCCTGAGTGGCCGCACCCAGTTCGTTGATCGCAGCGGCAACGCTGTTGGTACGGGCGCTCTGCTCGTCAAAGCCGACGATTGAAGAGTTGGAGGAGTTGACCACTCGCTGCGACAGGTCATGCACCTGCAGCGTTGCGGAGGAGACTTCCGCAATGGACGCGTGCACGCGCTCCACGAACTGATTGAACGAGCCACCCAGCTCGGCGAACTCGTCCTTGCCCTGAATGCGCAGACGGCGGGTCAGATCACCCTCGCCCTGGGCGATGTCCTGCATCGCACGACCCATGTCGGTCAGCGGCCGCATCAGCGCACGGATCAGCAGGCTCAACAGCAAGGCAATCACGGCCACCGCAATCAGTACGGCGACCATCGCCGAGCTGCGGAACTGGCTCAACGGTGCATAAGCCTTGTCCTTGTCGATCGACAGACCAATGTACCAGTCGGCCGAAGGCAGCCCGGTGATCGGGGTAAACGACAGCAACCTCTGCTGACCATTGAGCGTGACCTCACGCAGGCGCGCGTCCAGGCTGAGGGGCTGGCCCGGGTAGACGTCCTTGAGGTTTTTCATCACCTGTTCCTTGTCCGGGCTGACAATGATCTGCCCGTCCCCGCTGACCAGAAAGGCGTAACCGAGCCCGCCGAACTCCACCGAGTTGATGATCTTGACCAGCGTGTCCAGGCTCAGGTCACCGCCAGCCACGCCAGTTATCTGGCCTGCAGTCTTGACCGGGCTGGCGATAGTCACCACCAGGCCGCCCACGGAAGCCAGATAAGGCGGACTGAGAATGGTTTTACCGGCGTCGACGGTGGACTTGTACCAGGGCCGCTGACGCGGATCGTAACCCGCCGGCATATCGACATTGGGCCGCTGGGTGAACGCACCTTTGCTGTCACCGACGTAGGTGAACTGAAAGGTCGACACCAGCGAAGACTGCGAAACCAGCCCGCTCAGATCGGAATTGACGCCCTGGAAGGCTACGTTCTGGGTGAGGTTTTCCAGCACCAGAATGCGTCCGCTCAGCCAGTTCTGCACGCTGCTGGCTGTCAACTGACCCGCCTGGCTCACCGAGGACTCAAGGTTCTGATTGATGGTGGTGCGTTGCAGGTAGTCGTTGTACAGGGTGAACAAGGCAAAGGCCAACACCACAACACCGGCCGCAGCCAGAAGAATTTTATGACGAAACTTCAAATTCATGACAAGGCATCTCAACGTGACGGGAAGAAGGTTCAGAGGCCAGAGCAACTTGCGACATAAAAATGTCACGCACTGCAAAAAGCAATGAACCTGAAGCGGATAAGGTTTCCACTGTCGCGAGCATAGACAATATTTTGCCGCACCCTATGAAAGGCGGCGCTCTATTTCAGTCTTTTCAGCGGTTCTTTATAGCGGTTCGTCTCCGCAGACGATAGGGCTTGAAAACGTATTTCAAGCGTCTTGAAACTTTCTCTTTTTTTTATTTCAGCTTGGCCAGCACCTGCCGATAGTGTCTGTATAACATACCCCGCCCCTGACCTGTATGCCATGCCTTTCAGGGGCTCTACTGCTTTTAAATGGCTGTTGTTGGAGAATTCAATGAGTAGCTGGTTTGCAAACATCAGCGTCAATATGAAACTGGCCCTCGGTTTCGGTCTAGTACTTGTTTTTACTGCGATTCTTGCGCTGACTGGCTGGACCAGCATGAGCGGACTGATCAATCGCAGCAACTGGATGAGTGACATTACTTCGCTCAACTCCCAGTTGACCAAACTGCGCGTTACCCGTCTGCAATACATGGTCGCTGACGGTGACGAGAAAGTCGCCGAAACCGTTCAGGTCTCGCTGGACGGCTTCAAGAACTATCAGCAAAAGCTGCTGACCTCGTTCAAAAGCCCCGAAAACGTAAAAATGCTTGAGCAACTGGGAGTGGTGATCGCTGACTACCAGAAGTCCCTGAACAACATGCGCGGCGGCTACAAGGCAAGCATTGTGGCGCGTGATGAGCTGGCCACGTATGCCGGCAAAAGCATTGATGTGTTTGAGCTGCTTCAGGCTGAAGTGAAAAAAATGGACCCTGCCGATGCCAATCGGTTCGAGCAATACCAGATCGTCACCGACGCAAAGGAAAACCTCAGGCTCGCGCGTTATGAGGTGCGTGGCTACACCACCAACCCTACGGCCGAAACTGAACAGACCGCCGTTGCAAGGCTGGATTCTGCCATCAAGGATCTGGATACGCTGAAAACGACGTTCAGCGGCACCCAGGCTGATCAGCTCAAGCAGCTGGAAACCTCGCTGGCCGCGTACCGAAAAGCCCTGCAGAGCTTCAAGGCCGCAACTGCCGACATCGCTCAGGCTCGCAAGGAGATGACCGTACAGGGCCAGGATATCGTCAAGATCAGCGAAGCCATGTACCAACTGCAACTGGATCGTCGTGATCAGGAAAGCGCACAGGCTCGCACCACGCAGATCACCTGTACGCTGCTGGCAATTATTCTGGGCATGATTGCAGCAGTGATCATCACCCGGCAGATTACCCGCCCCCTGCAGGAAACCCTGGCAGTGGTCGACCGTATTGCATCCGGCGACCTGACCCAGACTCTGGCAGTCACTCGTCGTGACGAGTTGGGCGTTCTGCAGCAAGGCATTCAACGCATGGGCAGCACCTTGCGCGAGCTGATTGGCGGTATCCGCGACAGCGTTGTGCAGATCGCCAGTGCTGCCGAAGAGCTGTCAGCGGTTACCGAGCAGACCAGCGCCGGCGTCAACAGCCAGAAAGTCGAAACCGACCAGGTGGCGACCGCCATGCATGAGATGTCGGCCACGGTTGCAGAAGTGGCGCGTAACGCCGAACAGGCTTCGCAGGCAGCGTCCAACGCCGACCGCGAAGCGCGCGACGGTGACAAGGTCGTGGGCGAAGCGATTGTGCAGATCGAGCGTCTGGCCAACGAAGTGGGTCGCTCGGCCGATGCCATGAACCAGCTGGAGCAGGAAAGCGACAAGATCGGCAAGGTCATGGACGTCATCAAGGCTGTGGCCGAACAAACCAACCTGCTGGCCCTTAACGCAGCCATCGAAGCGGCCCGCGCCGGGGAAGCCGGACGTGGTTTTGCCGTGGTTGCCGACGAAGTCCGCGGCCTGGCACAACGCACGCAGCAGTCCACAGTCGAGATTGAAACGCTGGTTGCAGCCCTGCAAAGCGGTACGCGTCAGGTTTCCAGCATCATGCTGAGCAGCCGCGAACTGACCGTCAGCAGCGTACAGCTCAGCCGTCAGGCAGGTACATCGCTGGGCAGCATCACCGAGACAGTCTCCAACATTCAGGCAATGAACCAGCAGATCGCTGCCGCAGCCGAAGAGCAGAGTGCTGTAGCCGAGGAAATCAGCCGCAGCATTATCAATGTCCGCGATGTGTCCGAGCAAACCGCCTCGGCCAGCGAAGAAACCGCTGCCTCCAGCGTCGAACTGGCACGCCTTGGCGGGCAGTTGCAGACGATGGTCAGCCACTTCCGGATCTGATATTCCGCAACAACCTTCAAGCCCGGCTTTTGCCGGGCTTGTTTGTTTCAGGCAGGTGTAAAAACAGGTTTGAATTCAACATAGCGAAGCAGCCCGGAACGTTTCCGGGCTGCGGGCATATGACCTTCGTCGACGGCATCAAGCCTGCGGCGGCTGTCCGTTGGACGCTGACAATCCGCCATCCACCGGCAAATTCACGCCAGTCACGAAGCGTGCGTCTTCACTTGCCAGAAAGGCGATGACATCGCCGACATCTTCAGCTTCGCCTGGACGCCCCAGCGGGATGCGCTCCATGAATTTGGCCATCAGTGCCTTGTCGCCGAGCATGTCTTCCGTCAGCTCGCTGCGAGTCAGTGACGGGCAGACGGCGTTGACACGCACACCGTCGGCACCGTGGTCCATCGCCAGCGCGCGGGTGAAATTGGTGATTGCACCTTTGGCCGCGTTGTAGAAGCTCATGCCCCAGTCGCCGCCCAGGCCGGAAACCGACGAGACGTTGATGATGTTGCCTTTACTGGCTATCAGCGCCGGCATGGCGGTACGGGTGCAATAGAACACGCCATCCAGGTCCACTGACATCAGTTCTTTCCAGTCGTCTACGCCCAACTCGGTCACTTTGCCGGACTTGACGATACCGGCGTTATTGACCAGCACATCCAGACGCCCAAAGTGTGTGGCGACTTCCTTGAACAGCGCTTCCACATCGCTTGGGTCCGCCACATCGGTAGCACGGACCAAATGCCCTTCGCCCGACAGTTGCGCGGCGACTTTGTCCAGCTTGTCGCGATTACGGCCTACCAGTACAACGCTTGCACCTTCCTGGGCAAAACGCTTGGCGGTAGCTTCGCCGATCCCGGAACCGGCCCCGGTCACGACAACAACTTTCTGGGTAAAACGATTCATGCAGCAGCTCCAAAAAAATAATGGGGTTATGAGGTGGACTGCCCGGTTGCACGCAGCGTTCAGTCAAAATCATTCACTGCTTTATGAGGGGTTAAAATCAGGTGAATCGGTAAACCTCGACTAACAGCGCGTTGACAAATCGAGACTGCGCTGCAAATATCACTGCGGTTGTACGACAACCTATAACGCCAAAAATAAAAACAAGACTGGGCCAACCATGAAAACTCTCGTCTGTACGTCTGCGCCACCGATTATCAAAGCCTCATCTATTCCGGCCGTTTCGCAGCACCCGACATCCTTTCAGATTCACAACATTCGCTGATACATGGCGAACGGTACTCGGCCGTCTGTCGGTCGAGGCCATGCCTGGCAACAGGCATCACGTAATCCTCAAAGGTGTCGGCTGCTGCTTGCGCGCGGCCAGAAAAGAGGACGGTTTCGATAAACGAGGGAGCAAAACAATAATGACATCTCACACTTCCCGCTCACGCATCCTGCTGGGTGTTGGCGGCATGGCACTGATTTTCCCGATGCTCGGCATGGCAGAAGGGTTCGTCGACGATACCAAAGCCACACTTACGCTGCGTAATGCGTACTTCAACCGCAACTTCACCAACCCGGCCTTTCCCAACAGCGCAGCGCCGCAGAACAAAGCCGAGGAATGGACACAAAGCTTCATTCTCGACGCCAAGTCGGGCTTCACCCAGGGCGTGGTCGGTTTCGGGGTTGACGTGCTGGGCCTGTATTCGCTCAAGCTCGATGGCGGCAAAGGCACCGGGGGCACTCAGTTGCTACCGATCCACAGCGACGGTCGCCCGGCCGATGATTTCGGCCGTCTGGGCGTTGCAGGCAAAGCGCGGGTTTCCAAAACCGAACTGAAAGTCGGCGAATGGATGCCGGTGCTGCCGATTCTGCGCTCCGATGACGGTCGTTCGTTGCCGCAGACGTTCCGCGGTGGTCAGGTGACGTCCAAGGAGATCGACGGCCTGACGCTGTATGGCGGGCAATTCCGTGGCAATAGCCCGCGCAACGATGCCAGCATGGAAGACATGTCGATGAACGGACGAGGCGCGTTCACGTCCGATCGCTTCAACTTCGGCGGTGGCGAGTATGTCTTCAACGACAAGCGCACTCAGGTCGGTGTCTGGTACTCGGAGCTGCAGGACATCTATCAGCAGCAGTTTTTCAACCTGCTGCATAGCCAACCGCTCGGCGACTGGACCCTGGGGGCTAACCTGGGTTACTTCATCGGCAAGGAAGACGGAAACAAACTGGCCGGCGACCTCGACAACAAGACCGCCTACGCACTGCTCTCGGCCCGCTATGGCGGCAGCACGTTCTATGTCGGCCTGCAAAAGCTCACCGGCGATACCGCATGGATGCGCGTCAACGGCACCAGCGGTGGCACGCTGGCCAACGACAGTTATAACTCCAGCTACGACAATGCCAGGGAAAAGTCCTGGCAGTTGCGCCATGACTATAACTTCGCGGTGCTCGGCGTACCCGGCCTGACCCTGATGAACCGCTATATCAGCGGCGACAATGTGCATACCGGCAACATCACCGACGGCAAGGAATGGGGACGGGAGTCTGAACTGGCGTATACCGTACAAAGCGGTGCGCTCAAGAACCTGAACGTCAAATGGCGCAACTCCAGCCTGCGTCGCGACTTCAGCACCAACGAGTTCGACGAGAACCGCGTGTTCATCAGCTACCCTATTTCGCTGCTGTGAAACCTGTGGCAAAGCCTGCCTGAAAGCTCGTCTGCAGGGGCAGGTTTTGCCTTGTTACAAATGTGTTCGCACAGGCGGGCATACAGGTCGTTTTTATACTTTGGCCGCGTTGACAATCAGCGTATGCGGTGCCGATAATTCGGCAAGTCATACGACAACAGATGACAAAAATAACAATCGGGACTTTTCTCATGGCATCGGCTCATACCACTCAAATTCCCTTCAATCGCCTCCTGCTGACCGGCGCGGCAGGTGGCCTGGGCAAGGTATTGCGCGAAACACTGCGCCCTTACACAAAAGTGCTGCGACTGTCCGACATTGTCGAGATGGTACCGGCAGTCGACGACAGTGAAGAAGTTCAGGTCTGCGATCTGGCCGACAAGAACGCCGTGCACCAACTGGTCGAAGGCGTCGACGCGATCGTGCACTTCGGCGGTGTGTCAGTCGAACGCCCCTTCGAGGAGATCCTCGGTGCCAACATCTGCGGTGTGTTCCACATCTACGAAGCGGCCCGTCGTCATGGCGTAAAACGCGTGATCTTCGCCAGCTCCAACCACGTAATCGGTTTCTACAAGCAGACCGAGACCATCGACGCACACTCCCCTCGCCGCCCGGACAGCTACTACGGTCTGTCCAAGTCATACGGCGAAGACATGGCCAGCTTCTACTTCGATCGCTACGGCATCGAAACCGTCAGCATCCGCATCGGCTCGTCGTTTCCTGAACCGCAGAACCGTCGAATGATGAGCACCTGGCTGAGCTATGGCGACCTGACCCAGTTGATCGAGCGCTCCCTGTACGCGCCAGACGTTGGCCATACCGTGGTCTACGGTGTTTCGGACAACAAAACCGTATGGTGGGACAACCGCTTCGCCAGCAAACTGGACTACGCCCCCAAGGACAGCTCGGAAGTTTTCCGCGCCAAGGTTGAAGCCCAGCCGGAGCCTGCGGCCGACGACCCGGCGATGGTTTATCAGGGCGGTGCGTTTGTGGCCTCAGGCCCCTTCGGCGATCAATAAACAGCCCCTACCTGTTGAAGAACTCTGCTTGCAGACGTTGGAGATACGACCTGTCATGGATGCCGAACTGATTGTCGATGCACAAAACGCCACAGGCGAAAGCCCGGTCTGGAGCGCACGTGACCAGGCGTTGTACTGGGTAGATATTCCGAAAGGCACGCTGCAGCGCTGGAGTTTCGCCGACGGCAGCATACGCACCTGGAAAGCGCCGCAGATGCTGGCCTGCATCGCGGCCGACAGCCGCGGCGGCTGGATAGCCGGGATGGAAGACGGCATTTATCATCTGCAGCCCATAGAAGACGGCAACCAGAAAAACGGCAGCCTGATCAGTACTCTTCTGGCTAGCGTCGAACACGCACAGACAGGCATGCGCTTCAACGATGGCCGATGCGACCGGCAAGGACGCTTCTGGGCCGGCACCATGCTGATGGACATGGCAGCAGGCGCAGTGGTAGGTGCGATGTATCGCTACAGCGCCGGGCAGAAGACACTCGATGCCCATTTAAAGGACTTCATTGTCCCCAACGGCCTGGCGTTCAGCCCGGACGGCAAGACCATGTACCTGTCCGACTCGCATCCCAGCGTGCAGAAGATCTGGGCTTTCGATTACGACACTGATAGCGGTACGCCGCACAACCGTCGCCTGTTCGTGGACATGAACCACCACCTGGGCCGCCCCGACGGTGCAGCAATCGACACCGATGGCTGCTACTGGATCTGCGGCAACGACGCGGGCCTGATCCACCGTTTTACGCCCAACGGCAAACTCGACCGCTCGCTGGTCGTGCCGGTCAAAAAACCGGCCATGTGCGCCTTTGGCGGCCCCGATCTCGAGACCTTGTTCGTAACGTCCATTCGCCCGGGTGGCGATATCAGCGACCAGCCATTCGCCGGTGGTCTGTTCGCTTTGCGCCCTGGTGTCAAAGGCCTGGAGGAACCCGTGTTTCAGGGCTGACAGTGCCCACCGAAAATCCCATAGCTCGACCAAAAATAACAACATCGGAGATATCCATGGATTTCAAACGCAAGCTTCTCATCGCTGCACTTCCGTTGGCCTTCTGCGTGTCAGGCATGGCCCAGGCAGAAGTCAAAATCAAGTTCGCCGAGGTTCACCCCGCAGGCTACGCGCCGGTCGTGGCGGAGCAGAACATGGGCAAGAAACTCGAAGAACAGTCCAAGGGCGAGATCAGTTTCAAGATGTACGCGGGTGGCGTGCTCGGTTCCGAGAAGGAAGTCGTTGAACAGGTCCAGAGTGGTGCCGTGCAGATGACTCGCGTCAGCCTGGGCATCGTCGGCCCGGTCGTACCGGACGTCAACGTCTTCAACCTGCCGTTCGTGTTCCGTGATCAAGCGCACATGCGCACGATTATCGACGGCGAGATCGGCCAGGAAATTCTCGACAAGATCACCAACTCGCAATTCAACATGGTCGCGCTGGCCTGGATGGATGGCGGCACACGCAACCTGTACACGAAGAAACCGGTACGCCAGATTTCCGACCTCAAAGGCATGAAAATCCGCGTACAGGGCAACCCGGTATTCATCGAAACCATCAACGACATGGGCGGCAACGGCATCGCCATGGCCACCGGCGAAATCTTCAGCGCGCTGCAGACCGGCGTGATCGATGGCGCGGAAAACAATCCGCCGACCTATTACCAGCATAACCACTACCAGAACGCGAAGTTCTTCACGATTACCGAGCACTTGATTCTGCCCGAGCCCATCGTGATGGCGAAAGCCACCTGGGAGAAGCTCAAGCCGGAGCAACAGGCTCTGGTGAAAAAGCTCGCGCGTGAAGCGCAAATGGAGGAGCGCGCGCTGTGGGACAAGTCGTCAGCCGACGCGGAAACCAAGCTCAAGGCTGCTGGCGTGGAGTTCATCACCCTGACGCCGGAGCAGAAGAAAGCCTTCTACGACGCCACCCAGCCGGTGCGTGACAAATTCGGTGCGCCCTACAAGGATTTGATCAGCCGTATCGAAGCGGTCCAGACCAATCCGGCACTGGCTGCACCGAGCACCCAAGCGGCCCAATAAGCCTGTCCGATTATGCTGCGCGAATGAGTGAAAGCTCGTTCGCCGCCGCAGTGGTGAGCCCATGAAAAATACGCTATTGCGCATCAACGACACGATCTATCGGGTCTGCATCGGCATTGCCGGTCTGTCCGTGCTGATCATGACCCTGATCATCCCCTGGGGCATCTTTGCCCGTTACATACTCGGCAGCGGCTCCAGTTGGCCGGAACCCACGGCCATTCTGCTGATGGTGGTATTTACCTTCTTCGGAGCCGCAGCCAGCTATCGCGCCGGTGCGCACATGGCCGTTTCTATGGCCGTGGACCGTATGCCGCAACAGGTACGCCGCAGCGCTTCATTGCTCGTGCAGATCCTGATGGCGATCGTCGCCCTGTTCATGATCTTCAAGGGTTTCAAGCTGTGCGCCACCACGTGGAATCAGTTTGTCGGTGAGCTGCCGTTTCTGAGGGTCGGCATCACTTACTTGCCAATCCCCATTGGCGGCATCGTAACCCTGATTTTCGTGTTGGAAAGACTGTTTCTGGGCGACCAGAGTCATCGCGCGGTGATGCGCTTCGATGTCATTGAAGAAAGCGAAGGTGCCGCATAAATGGACGCTTTTATACTGCTGGGCAGCTTCATCGCATTGATCCTCATCGGCATGCCTGTCGCCTATGCGCTGGGGCTTTCGGCCCTGATAGGCGCCTGGTGGATCGATATTCCGGCCGATGCGCTGATGATCCAGATTGCGGGCGGCGTGAACAAGTTTTCGCTGCTGGCAATTCCATTCTTCGTGCTGGCCGGGGCAATCATGGCCGAAGGCGGCATGTCCCGACGGCTGGTCGCCTTTGCCGCTGTGCTGGTGGGTTTCGTGCGCGGCGGGCTGTCGCTGGTCAACATTGTGGCCTCGACCTTCTTCGGCGCGATTTCGGGCTCTTCGGTGGCCGATACCGCGTCGGTAGGCTCGGTGCTGATCCCGGAAATGGAACGCAACGGCTATCCTCGGGACTTCTCGACGGCAGTGACCGTCAGCGGTTCGGTTCAGGCCCTGCTGACGCCACCCAGTCATAACTCGGTGCTCTATTCCCTGGCGGCGGGCGGCACGGTATCGATTGCTTCGCTGTTCATGGCCGGGATCATGCCGGGGCTGTTACTCAGCGCAGTGATGATGGGCCTGTGCATGATCTTCGCGCGCAAGCGCAATTACCCCAAGGGTGAAGTGATTCCGCTGCGCAAGGCACTGAAAATTGCCGGGGAAGCGCTCTGGGGCATGATGGCCATGGTCATCATTCTCGGCGGCATTCTGTCGGGGATCTTCACCGCCACCGAGTCGGCTGCCATTGCTGTGCTCTGGTCATTCTTCGTCACCATGTTCATCTACCGCGACTACAAATGGCGCGATCTGCCCAAACTGATGCACCGGGCTGCACGGACCATTTCCATCGTGATGATTCTGATCGGTTTTGCCGCCAGCTTCGGTTACATCCTGACGCTGATGGAAATCCCGATGAAGATCACCACGGCATTCCTGACCCTGTCAGATAACCGCTACGTGATCCTGATGTGCATCAACGTCATGTTGCTGCTACTGGGCACCGTGATGGACATGGCCCCGCTGATTCTGATCCTGACTCCGATCCTGTTGCCGGTCATCGTCGGTGTCGGCGTCGACCCGGTGCACTTCGGCATGATCATGCTGGTGAATCTGGGGATCGGGCTCATAACGCCGCCGGTGGGTGCGGTGCTGTTCGTCGGTGCCGCGGTGGGCAAAGTCACCATTGAAGCCACCGTGAAAGCCTTGCTGCCGTTCTATGTCGCGCTGTTTGTGGTGCTGATGCTGGTCACCTACATTCCCGCCATCTCGCTGTGGCTGCCGAGCGTCGTGCTCTAACGTCATCCGTTGCAACGCTACCGGAGCGCTCAAACCGCTCCGGTATGCACCTCTGTTGTCCAGCCAAGGAGGCTGGTTGCATATGTCTGCCCCTGCCCTGTTTCCCCGCCACATTGCCGTGCTGATCCTGGCATTGCTGGCCTGCTCGTTTGCCGGCAACCACATTGCGGCACGCATCGCTTTCGATCATGACACCGGCTTGCTGCTGGCCATTCTTTGCCGCTCCGGCGTCACCCTGCTGGTGCTGGTCAGCCTGGTGCTCTGGCAACGTGAAAAGCTCAGTCTTCCTGCCAGCACCTGGCGCTGGCAATTGCTTCTGGGCTTGCTGATCGCGACTCAGAGTTTTTGCATTTATTCGGCGGTAGCCCGTATTCCGGTGGCGCTGGCATTGCTGGTGGTCAACGTCTCGCCGATTCTGCTGGCGCTGTTGACCTGGGCACTGGGCGGCGCAAGGCCCACACGACGTGCCGCAGGCCTGATGGCGTTGATTCTGTTCGGCCTGACGCTGGCGCTGGATGTGCCGCATCGGCTGTCAAACCCTGGCAGCAGCGAACCGCAGTGGCTGGAAGGTATCGCCTATGCGTTTACCGCAGCGGTGGTGTTCGCCTTTGCGCTCTGGATCACCGACAACAAACTGGCCAGCATGCGCGGCACGGTGCGCAGTATGCTGACCATGGTCGTGGTGTTCGCGGCGGCTGCGCTGGCCGGTGCCAGTGGCCTGTTGCCCGGTGGCGTGGATCTGCCGTCAAGTCGCATCGGCTGGACTGCGCTGGCCAGTCTGGTGGTGCTGTACGGGTTGGGCTTTTCGCTGCTGTTCATCTGTATGGCGCGGCTGGACATCGCCCGCAATGCGCCGGTAATGAACATCGAGCCGGTGGCGAGCCTGCTGTTCGGCTGGCTGATTCTCGATCAGTTGCTCAGCAGCGGCCAGGTCATCGGCGGGCTGATCGTCGTCAGCGGTATCGTCCTGTTGACCTGGCGGCGCGCCACGCCACCTGCCTCTCAATCATCCGGCCCGTCATCCACGAAGGTTTTGCATCATGCCCGCGAACGTACTGACCCTTGAAGATGGTCTGACCCGCCTCACTCTGGCCCCCGACATCGGCGGCAGTATCGTCAACTGGACCATATTGGCCAGCGGGCACCCCTTGCTGCGCCCGAGCGACGAACAGGCACTGGCTGCCGGTACACCTCGCCGACTGGCCTGCTACCCGCTGGCGCCCTGGTCGAACCGGATAGGCAACGGCGGTTTCGACACCCCGGATGGCTGGCTCGCACTGGCCCCCAACAGCGCCAACGACCCATTACCGATTCATGGCAGCGCCTGGCAACAGGTCTGGAGTGTTACCGAGCAGACCGCAGAGCAGGTCTGCCTGCAACTCGACAGCCAGAAGCCGTTCGCCTACCGCGCGCAACTGCGCTACACCCTGCAAGACGGCAAGCTGGGCATCGAACTGACCACTACCCACCTGGACAGTCGTGCCGCCTGGCACGGGCTGGGCTTGCACCCTTACCTGCCGCGCACGCCCCACACACGCCTGCAGGCCAAGGCTGCGCAGGTATGGCTGTGCGACGAAGCCGGTTTGCCCAGCGCCTTGCAGGACCTGCCAGCAGAATGGGATTTCCGACACGGCAACGCGCTACCCGACACACGTCTGGACAACGGTTTCACCGGTTGGGATGGCGGCAGCCTCATCAGCCAGCCGGACCTGGGCTATGAACTGCACTGCCAGGCTACCGGCAGCGACTACTTTCTGGTGTTCTGCCCGCCAGGGTTGGATTTCTTCTGCTTCGAGCCGGTCAGCCACCCAGTCAACGCACATCATTTGCCCGGGCGGCCGGGATTGAGCCTATTACGTCAGGGGGAGTCGATGGAGTTAACGATCAGTCTGCATTACAAGCCCTTGTAGCAGGCTTTATGCGTGCATGCTCCATGCCTTTCGTTACGGGGTAATCAACAGTGTTGAAAGACCGCTGACGCGGGTAACGCCGGTGGCGGTGTCGCAGCTGTCGTTCAACGTTGACTGAAGATTGCCAAGTAAAAATGTACTTGTCGCATTGGCGCCTTTATAACGGCCATCCACAATTGCCCCGACACCAACAATGGTCGTGTTCAAAGTACCAATATTATTGATCGTCGCGTTGAACTTGTAAGTGCTGGTGACTCCATCGCTCCAGCTAATGACCCATGTTCTGCTGGATGTTGGTAGCAGTAACGACTCGCAGGAAAACGTAGACTGGAAGCTTTCGCTGGACGAAGCGCTGGCAGCCAAAGGGAATGAGAGCGAAACACACGGGTTCCAACTGCTCGTCGTCGATACAACAATCGTCTGACTGGTGTTGGTCAATCCTGGCGACCAGTTTGTAGTATGGGTTCCTTTACAGGTAACCAGATTTACAGCCTCAGCCTGAGCTCGCCAAGGTGCAAAAAGAAGCCCCATACAAATGATAACCAGCAGTACACAGGCCAGCTTGGCCAGCGTAGATGAAGCACGTGCAACGTGAGTGTCCATAATGGTCTCCCTGACCTTGATAGCATCCAGATCACAGGTTAAGCAGCCAGCTGCTCATAGCGCTACTGGCAGAAATGACAGCGACTGTCTGCATGACTGGACCGTGGTCATTGTCATGGCCGCACCTGTAAAATTCCTCCACGCCGCTCGTCATATCCTGTGATCCACTCCCCATCCCGTTGCGTAACACCTCTGCATTGCGAACCAAAACCAGACAATGGTGATCAGAAGGTGGATCATGCGCACTACTGCCAGTCTCAGGATCTTCTGTCACTTGTCCCCCCCTCACAGCGAACCGACAATAACCCGACTTTGGATTGATGAAGTCACCGCCGTGGCCCGCCAGAGGGACCGCGAAAGCTTCATGCGCATCTACGATTACTTTGCGCCGCGCTTATTGCGTTATCTGACCGGGCTGAATGTGCCGGAGGGGCAGGCTGAAGAATTGGTGCAGGAAGTGCTGCTCAAGCTGTGGCACAAGGCCGACTCCTTCGACCCGACCAAGGCCAGCCTGGGAACATGGCTGTTTCGCATTGCCCGCAATCTGTACATCGACAGCGTGCGCAAGGACCGCGGCTGGGTGCAGGTGCAGAATTCGCTGGAACAACTCGAGCGCCTGGAGGCCCCGGTAGATCGAACGCTCGATTATAGCCAGCGTCAGGAGCAACAACTGAACATTGCCATTCAGAACCTGCCTCCCGATCAGGCCCGGGTGTTGCGCATGTCGTATTTCGAAGCGCTCAGCCATCGGGAAATTTCCGAACGCCTTGGTATGCCACTGGGCACGGTGAAATCGTGCCTGCGCCTGGCGTTTCAAAAATTGCGTTCGCGGATAGAGGAATAATGATGAGCCCACGACATCATCCGGATGACGCGACTCTGGTCAGCTATGCAGCGGGAGCGCTGTCGCAGGTCCTCGCGGTGGTGACTGCGGCACACCTCGAACGCTGTGCCGAGTGCCGTGCGCGACTCAGGCAGGCCGAAGAGATTGGCGGTGTGTTGATGCAGCAGCACATCAGCAGCGTGGTGCCACTCAAGGGCAGGTCGGCAATGCTCGCGCGTCTCGATGAACAGCAAACGGGCGCTGAACCGTCAATGTATTCGATGCCGGCAGCCAATCAGGACCCGGACTTGCTACCTGCCTGCCTGCACGCGCATTTCGGTCGACAGCTGAGCACACTGAAATGGAAGACACTGGTTCCTGGCGTGCAACGAGTGCGTGCGCAAGGTATTGAACAAGGCAAGTTGATGCTGCTGAAAATCGCCCCCGGCGTCAGCATGCCGGTGCACAGCCACGACAGCGGCGAGATGACCATGGTGCTCAAGGGCGCGTACCACGACATACAGGGAGCGTTCGGGCTCAATGACGTAGCCGATCTGGACAGCCACATCCAGCATCAGCCCGTCGCCTACCCTGACCGGGAATGCATCTGCGTGCTGGCGACGGAATCAAGGCTGCGCTTTCACGGGCTACTGGCGCGGATGATGCAGCCGTTCTTCGGGATCTGAAAAACGGCTCCATAGTTGCTCTCAGCGCTGGACACTCACCCCCAGCGAAGCCAGTGCATCCCAGTAACCCGGGTAGGTCTTGCCGACACAATCGGGGTCGAGAATGCGGATACCGGCGATCTTCAAGCCTGCCAGCGCAAAACACATGGCGATGCGATGGTCGGAGTGGGTGTCGATCAATGCATCTACCGTAGTACCTGCCAGCGCCGGGTTGGCGTGCACCAGCAGATCGTCGCCCTCTTCTACCGCAAGGCCCGGTGCGATGGCGCACAGGCCGTGGGACAGTGCTGAAATACGGTCACATTCCTTGACCCGCAGGTTGGCGATGCCGACAAAGCGCACTGGCTGACGGTTGAAGGCGGCGAGTACCGCCAGCGTCGGAATCGCGTCCTGCATTTGCGAGCCGTCGATCACGGCAGGCATGTTCGGGAAGCTTGCGATGATCTGACTGGCCAGGGCATCAGGCTGAGTGAATGCGTCGCTGGCCACGCCGAGGTCGATATCGCCCTCGGTCAATGCTTGCGCGGCCCACAGGTAGGTGGCCGCCGATGCATCCGGCTCGATATGGAAGTCCGTAGCGCGATAACCAGTGGCCGAGACTTTCCAGGCGGTTTCGCCGATGGCCTGAACCTCGGCGCCGAAGGCCTGCATGGCCGCCAGGGTCAGGTCGACGTAACCACGTGCGCCAATCTCGCTGCCGGTCAAGGCGACTTCGACCGGGCCCTTGCCGCAGGCTCCGGCCATCAGCAACGCCGACACGTACTGGCTGGACAGATTGCCATCGATTTCAATACGTCCGGCTTCCAGGCCGCCCTTGCCCTTGATCGCCACCGGAGGGCAACCGCTGGGCGCACTGACTTCCACACCCATGCGCTGCAAGGCATCGACCAGCGGGCCGATCGGGCGCTTGCGCATGTACTCGTCGCCGTCGACCACAAAGTCGCCTTCGAAGTTGGCCAGTGCAGCGGTCAGAAAGCGCGTTGCGGTCCCGGCGTTGCCGAGAAACAGAGCCTGCTGCGGTGCCTGCCAGTGCCCGCTGCTGGTGACCACAAAGGTGCTGTCATCCGGCTCGTCGACCTGCACGCCCATCAGACGCAGTGCTTCGGACATCACGCGGGTGTCGTCACTCTTCAACGCGCCGGTCAGGCGGCTGGTGCCTTTGGCCAGCCCGGCCAGCAACAATGCGCGGTTGGTGATCGACTTGGAGCCCGGCGGGCTGACGCGCCCGACCAGCGGGCGCTCGACAGGCAAAACAGTGAGGGTGGCTTGAGGTCGCATGATGTCCCTGAGCGTCAGCGGAAAAATCGCGATCCTAGCACGAGCGGGATCAAGCCCGCAGTGCGGTTTTGCTGCCCCGACGAGCCAGACAGCCGTTTACTTTTGTTCAGCACCCGACAGTTGCTGCAGCTTGTCATTGGCTGCCTGCAATTGATTGCGGTTGGCTGCCACGTCGGTGACGTCATAGATCACCAGGCACACATGGCTGATCGCTCCGGTGGTTGAACGCAGCGGAAACAGCGTGGTGTTCTGGTACATGAACTCTTCGTGCCCGGTGATCGGCTGGTAATTCTTGAAGCGCACCAGATACGGCCGCTGTTCCCAGATGGTGAACGCCGGTGTGCCAAGGGTCACGACGTTATCGATTTTCTTGCTCAGCCATTGGCGGTTAACCTCCGGAAACAACTCGAAGAAGGTCTTGTCGATGGCCACATAGGGCACCACACCGGAGCGGTTTTCCATGAAGGTATTCCAGACCGTCACCCGGTAGTTCAGGTCCAGCACCACAATGCCTACGTCAATGTTCTGCGTGACGGCCAGCAACCAATGAAGCTCGTTGATTTCGATAGCGTTGCTCATGGGTCAGCTCATCATGTAGGCGAGTTTTTTGGTAAGCAGCTCGACCGAATCTTCGGTGAACAGCATCAACAGATCGAAATGAATGTTGTGGCCTTCCACGCTGTAACTGATTTCAACCGCCAGGGTCTTTTTCCAGCGTTGCTGATTGATGCGGATAAGCTCGTCGATGCCACCCTGCGCGCCCAGCAACTGCGGATGGCCTTGCGAAAACGCGATGTCGATCTGCTCGGCAATACCGCTCAGGCAGGCACCGATCAGGATCGTGGACAGGTCCAGAAGCATCTCCATGTTGGAGCTGTCGGAGTTATCGTCGCCCATCAGTTTCGACATGCCGGATATTTCCGAGTCATGGAAAATCAGCAGCGCTTCACCTGCAATGCCGCCACCGATGTAGCCCTGACACACCGCCGTCAGACGCTGATCAGCATGGGCATCGGCCAGTGCCATGTGCAATTCGCCGACTTCGAGCATGTTGACGTTGGGCACCGGCAACTGCACGAACACGCCCAGCACCTTGGCCAGCAACGCCGCAGCGCGGCCCATGGCAACGTTGATGGTTTCGCGGAAGGCATCCTGAAAGCTGATCACCCCGCCCTTATTGTTGAGGGCCGGCAGCGCAACAGGTGACGCCGCCGGCTTGCCCAGCAGGCCCAGGCGTTCCAGCGTGCTCTTGAGTTCGTCCGGGTCGGCAGGTTTCTTCAGAAACGCCAGCGCGCCCAGCTCCATGACCCGGCGCACCGCTTCGTCCTGCACGTCGCCCGACACCACAATGACTTTGGTGTCGAGGTTTTCGGCACGAATCGCCGTCAAGGTCTGGTAACCGTCCATCACCGGCATGGTCAGGTCGAGCAGCACCACCTGGCCCTGGCCTTTACGGATGGCCTCAAGACCTTCCTGCCCCTGGGTAGCGAGCGTTACCGATACATCCCAATCAGCAGGCAGGGCGCGCAACAGCTGCTTTCGCGCCATGTTCGAGTCATCGCATATCAATAGTGCAAGCGTGGACATCGTGTGGTTCTCACTGCAAAAAAATCAGGCTGACAACGGCGGACAGCACGTATACGTTCGACAGCACTATCGAAATCGACTGACACTGAGCCTATAACGCTCGATCAGCAACATTCAAACTAAACCTATAGCCTTAAGTCGGCGATGTTTGCAGTTTCTGTAATTTAAGTCGCTTTCTGTTGCTGCAAATCACTACCGCGACCACCCAAACCAGCCTATTATCAAGTGATAGATTTAATAGTAATCACTCGATAGACAGGTGTGTCCATGTCTCTGCCTATAAGCGACTACCATCCGGCCCTGCCCCGGCAGGACGATTTCTGGCAGCATCTGGGTATTCCGGCCCGTGGCACGCGGCTGTACTCGGCGCTGCACGACGGTTTGCCGTATGAAGTCTTCGAACGTCTGGCGCATTACACCGACCTGAACCGCTCGACCCTGGCCGAGCACTTGGGCATCGCTCCCGCCACCTTGCAGCGACGCCTCAAGGTGCGCCGCTTCAATGCCGAGGAAAGCGATCGGCTGTTCCGCCTGGCAGCGGTTTACAAAGCGGCGCTGGACCTGTTCGAAGACGATGCCGAAGCGACCCGCCTGTGGCTGGCCAACCCGGTCTATGGGCTGGGTAATCGCAGGCCGCTGGAAATGCTCGCTACCTCAGCCGAGGCGCAGGCAGTGCTCGACCTGATCGGTCGGCTGGAACACGGTGTCGTGGCGTGATTGCAGTCTATCGACTGGTAAAGCGCAAATGGCTGGCTCAGGCGTTCGACGGTGAAGGCGCCAAGCTCTATGGCGGACGCTGGAACAGCAAAGGCAACGCCTGTGTGTACTGCGCAGGCAGCGAATCGCTGGCGCTGCTGGAAGTGCTGGTGCACCTGGGCAACGCTGGCGTGGCCCGGCATTACGCGATGCTTGAGCTGCAGATTGGCGAAGAGCACATCCTCAATGCACGGCCGGACACCCTGCCCCCCGACTGGCGCGAAGAGCCCGCACCACCGGCAACCGCCTCGTTCGGCGACGACTGGCTTGCCTCGGGTCAAAGCCTGGCGCTGGCGGTGCCCAGCGTGATCATTCCGCGTGAGTCCAACTACCTGCTCAACGTCCAGCACCCGGAATTCCTGGCCGTTGTGGCAACGGCCAGGGAGCTGGAGTTTGTGGTTGATCCGCGTTTGGGGTGAGTTGGCTGCACGGTTAGCTCGGCTATGGGAGGCTCTTGCTGCTCCATGGGTTCAAAGCAATATACGCCGCGACCAATGCATTCAGCACCTGATGTAACGCCTGAACACTGCGATGGATTATAAAACCGGCAACACTACGTGCGGCCGCTGACCAGTCCTACACCAGCACGCGTTTCAATCGCATGCCTGAAAGCCTGAACAAAAAAGATTGACTATATCTATGTACCGCACTTAGTGATTATCAATACACCTAATATCAAGGAGACATTATTAGGCGATTTAAACCTTAAGGATAAGCACATGCCGCAAAACGTCATTACTCTTCCACCCACCATCATAACACCTGGCCAGCCGTTGCCCAGGCCATTAGGCCCCCTATCGGGAGCCGGAGTAATCGCCAGACCGCTGCGATGGGACGGCACTATTCCTGCAAACCATGAGATGGATGCATTCTTCAATAAAAGGGGTATAAGAAACGAGCAGTACACGATATCCATTATCGTGACGGCCTCTTCAACACAGCGAAATATCGATCAGTCTTACAGAGATTTTTTGCCCCTCCTTCCGGCTGACGTTGACGCGGAAATTTCTGCCGGCGTAGGAGATTACCCCTTCTCTGAGTTAGAAAAGTCTACGATTGAAAAAAACGTGGTGGACAGCCTGATTTCACAGCGCGCTGCTGAGTTAGCCAAAAGCAACGAAGGCGCTCATGCGTTCTTTGGCAGGCATGCATTGGCGGTAGATATTAAAAAAAACGCTGTGGATTTTTTAAATATCTTTCAAACAAGAAGAGACCTGGGCTCTCCCCTTGACGTTTATAAAAGCTGGGAAGCCTCAGTTACGGCAGCCTACAGAGCAAAAATTCTTGAAGAGAAAATCAGGATTCTCACAGAGAGGTCTGTATCACTGAGCCATACTATTGCTGCAGCGCAGGCCAGGGAGGACGCACGTATCGCGGCAGAAACCGAGTCGACGAGGCTGGCCGTTGAAGCTGCAGAGCACGCTCGACTTGCTGCCGAAACCGCTGAACAAGCTCGTATGGAGGCGGAGGCAGAGGCGCAGGTCCAGCGTGACGCTGACGAGCACGCGCGCGTGACGGCAGAAGCTCAAGCGCTAGAAGCGGGCAAGACGCTCAAGCTCCAGGAAGCTGCTACACCGCAGTTGGGTGCAGTTGCAGGAGTCATTTCCGTTACAGCAGGATCCGGCCTCTTTCTGGACGCTACCATTCAAGCCGCTATCGAAATATTAACGGCTCTCGCAGGCACGGCTGTCAGCGCTACCACAGCCGTAGGCATCGGCACGTTGCTGTACTCTCCTTCGCTTGGCAATGGAGAGTTACCGGGAAGAATGCTAGACCTTCCGGCCAGGGTTCTTATGCCTGATCTGCCCGACGCCTTGAATGACGTGGCGGCAACAGGTGGAACGATCGATATGCCCTATAGAATTTACGGCGATCGGTCGAAGTATTCAGTCGTGGCAACACAAGCCGAAGGCGGATTTTCTCCTAGGGTGCCTGTGAGGGCTCTGACACTGGACCCAGTGGCCAACGCCTACACATTTACCACTTCGAACACCCCGCCCATCACCTTGACGCTCCCAATCGCTGCACCAGGAAACAGCTCAACGACGACAGTGGCGCAACCGTTAGAAAATCCGGCATACACTGGAATTACGCTGGAACCTATCGAGGTGAAAGCCGAACCTTTACCCGCAACCATCCAGCTGGACATTCGGGACGCCATTTACGTTTACCCGGTACATTCGGGTTTACCACCTATTTATGTGGTGTTCAACAGCCCCTATGACGGAGCAACGACCAGAGGGGAGCATAGCGGTCGAATGTACGATCCTGAAAAAGCGGGCGGCCCCACCCAAAAACTCGACTGGACAACCGCCTCAGTCACTCAGGACGGCATTGATCTCGTTAAGCT
Source organism: Pseudomonas savastanoi (assembly GCF_020917325.1). Taxonomy (NCBI): domain Bacteria; kingdom Pseudomonadati; phylum Pseudomonadota; class Gammaproteobacteria; order Pseudomonadales; family Pseudomonadaceae; genus Pseudomonas; species Pseudomonas savastanoi. Next base: position 994,255 of record NZ_CP076652.1, on the reverse strand, counting down.
GCACACAGGCCGATTCGGAGCATCAGATGCAAATACTATAATGATTGATCGTCTGGAGAAAATTTTGCGGGGCGAGTTAGTCGTGACGGATACTGATAAAAGATTTTACACCCACGAGCTCAGGGAATTAGAACGTTACAGGGCACTGGGGGTGGCTGATGGCGTGCAAGGTAACGTATGGAATAACGCTCATACGGCAGCCCTTGAGGATTACAGAATTAACGAAAACCGTGATTTTCTTTACACCGAAGCGGCTCAATCGGCTGGTGACAGACAAGATCATGCTGACGCATTGAGAGGCCTATAAAATGACTAACATCAAAGACATTATCATTAACGAAACCGTGGCAGATGTATTGGCGGTCCTTGCTCTAAATTCATCCCAACCACGAATAGACAGACTCTACACCGCTTATAAATTTGAAGCTCTCCAGTCCGGTGAACTCTGGGGCACTCATACCAGACTTTTCCGTGAAGGCATTCTGGCTTTAGATGAAAATGGTCGCACGGCTAAAGGACCTAACTGGAAAGAGCCCGCTTTCATCGCTGAGAAAAAATATACTTTTTAATAAACATCACCACCTCTAAAGAGCGCCCGACGTCGACCGGGCGCTCTTCCATCTGGAGCTTGATATCGTAACAGTGCCTCGAATAGCGTATGCCCGACGTCTATTTTACAGTTACATCTGACTTGTCGATCCCCCGATTCCGCTCGGGGATTTCACATATGAGCAGGTTGGATGGCGTCTGGCGGAATGCCGGGTGTCGAAGTAGGACAGTGTAAAAGCCTCAATACCAACGCGCAATATTATTGTGCCCCGATAATCCGATGTATTTCTTCCCTGATTTATATATGAACGTTAAGTTTTCTTTTCTGTATATATTTCTGTTTCTGAAAAACGTGCATTAGGCTGTTTCAAATGCGTTTGGAAGGAAAACGGGGGTGCTCAATGGATAGCTACCTATCCATTGAGCAGGACGGTAGCTATCGAGGTGATAGGATGTCAGTGACTGGCAGGAGCCGGGGTTGTTGCAGGAGCTGTTTCAGTGGACTGAGGCAGTGGCATACCCTTGGGCCACAGCAACCAGATATTGCCTTTCTGTTTCATGTCACCTGCCAGCTTCCCGGCCTCATCGCCAGTGCCCCAGAACAGATCAGCGCGGACTTCACCGGCAATCGCACCGCCCGTGTCCTGCGCAGCAACCGGGCGCACCACGCTGCTGCCATCCGGCCGCGTGGTAGAGAGCCAGAGCAGACTGCCCAGAGGAATCACCTTGCGATCAATGGCTACGCTGTAGCCTGGTGTCAGCGGCACGTTGAGCGAGCCGCGCGGGCCTTCATTGCTGTCGGGGTTACGGGCAAAAAACACATAGCTGGGGTTGCTGGCCAGCAACTCGCTGACCCGTTCCGGATGCGCTTTGGCCCAGGCTGCGATGCTGCCCATGGTCACGTCTTCCTTCTTCAACTGGCCCTGCTCCACCAGCCAGCGACCAATCGCGCGATACGGGCGGCCGTTCTGATCGGCATAGCCCAGACGCAGCTGCGAGCCATCCTCCAGGCTCACGCGCCCGGAGCCCTGAATCTGCAGGAACTGCACATCCATCGGGTCGGTCAGCCAGGCAATCACCGGCGCATTCAACCCCTGCGCGTTGATCGTCGCGGCATCGTCGTAAGGCTTGAGCACCCGCCCTTCGAGCCGACCGCGCAGGCGCTTGCCCTTGAGTTCGGGATAAATGCTGTCCAGATTGACCACAATCAGATCATCCGGAATACCGTAAACCGGCACGTTAGCCGTGGCGGTCTGAGTCAGGCTGCCGGGGTAGACAGGCTCGTAATAACCGGTGATCAGGCCATCGGCACTGCCGCCGTCAGCGCGCAGGCTGTAGACCTGCAACTGACTCTGCAAAAACGTGCGGATCTGCGCCGCATCCGGAGCCGCCACAAGGCTGCCCGCCGCCGTACAGGTCGGTCCCCACACGGCATCAGCCTTCAGACGAACACACGCACTGCGCCATGAGGCAAACCCGGCTTGCAAGTCGGCGTCCGACACGGCTGGCAGCGCGTCCCAACCAGCCTGGCTATAAGTGGTGTGCGGCGGCGCAGGCGGCGTCACCGGCTTATCGGACTTGTCACATGCGGTCAGCAGGGCAGCCAGCGGCAAAGCCAGCGCCAGCCCCCGAAACCATGGCTTGAAAGAGAGCATCATCAGCAGCAATCCTTTTACAGCCCACAGCAGGCTGGAGGGTAAAAGGCGTCATTGTGGCTGAAGCGGGCAGAGGGGCCTAGTGGGGAGCTTCATTCATCAGCAGAGCCGGGCATAGCGCTCCTCGCCAGACCTGTTCCGTCCGGCCCCAGACGCATTCTGATTGTCGATACAACCCGCCATGCTTAACGCCCGGCGTCGCCCTTCCGGCTGCCCGTCTGTTTACTGTCAAGGCCGGCCCGGATGCGGTTCCGGATAGTCGCGGTTGATGTCGATTGGTTTGGCATACGGCCCATCCCATAGCTGCTCATGCAGAGCGCCGATGCGCTTGGCCATTGTGCTGTCGTGCATCACCACTTCCAGGTTGCGCGAGTTGTCGAGATAACCGCCGAGCCAGTTGCTGGTGCCAACCCATGCGACCTGATCATCAATGTCCATGGTCTTGCTATGGATCACGCGTGCATACGGGATGAACCCCTCGGCGGCTACGGGCAGTGTGACGATGCGCACCTGCACGTTGGGCACCAGGGCCAGACTCTTCAAATAGGCAACTTCGGGCATGCCTGTGTTCCAGTCCGACACCATGAGCTTGATCGAAACGCCACGAGCGGCGGCGCTGCGGATGGCGTTATCGATGACCGCATAGTAAGGCCGGGTTTTGTCAGGCCCGTAGGACAAGGGCGCGTAATCCAGTAACTGGACGCGAACCTCGCGGCTGGCTTGCGCCAGTAAACGCGGCAGCTCGGCCTGGGAGTCGAGTACGCCGGGCGGGTTATAGCGCTGCGGACTGGCGACCAGATAGTTGCCAGCGGGCAAAGCATTCTTGTTCGAGTGTGGCGCCGGAATCGGTTTGCCTTCGGCGATGGCGGCCTGGGCAAGCCAGTCCTGATCGAACACGGCCTGCGCCTGGCGCACGACATTCGGCTCGTCAATACGCAGGCCGGTTTCATGGATGTGCTCCAGAGAGCGCCAATCGAAATTCTGACTGCCTATGAACGCCTGCCGGCCATCCACGACGATGAATTTGGCGTGAATGATGCCGCTGCCCGTGAGCTTGGCGTAGGGCAGCACGCGCAAAGTGAGGTTAGGGATCGCCCGCAACCGTTCAAGGGTCTGCGGATCGGACATTTTCAGGCCTTTTTCTTCCAGCAGAAAACGGATTTTCACCCCGCGCTGCCCCGCTGCTGTCAGGCTTTCAAGCACCTTGTCCATCACTGAGCCGGCCTGGTCTGCGACATAGAACTGCTCGATATCGATACCCTTGCGGGCCCCATCGAACAGTTCACGCCAGACCTCGCCGGGCGCTCGCAGATCAGGCGTCTGCAGGTCGGTTCCGAGCGGAACGGTGTGTACCAGCTCGAAACCTGGAATAGCGAAGTCGGCCTGAGCAAACGAACTCGTCAGCAGTAACGCTGCGATCAAGGCGCGGGAGCGCGCAAGTACCCTACGACCTGGAAGATTAAAGAACATGCGGGCCTCATCGCCGGACACAGGCAGGAAGGCGCATGCCAGAGGCACACGCCGGCAGGTTGATCAGGCAGTGCGGTATTTCGGCTGGACCGGGGCAGCCGAATGCTCGGTTTCATCCTGCACCCGTGCACCGCTGGAAGCGCGGATCAACAGGATCTTGAGTTGATCGTTGATGCGTTCCAGGCTGTCCTGAAAGTAGTTGTGAAAGACCACGCAGAACAAGGCGATGGCAATACCCAGCCCGGTCGCGAACAGCGCCGTGCCGATACCGGCAGAAATCTGCCCGGGATCGGACACCCCGGCACTGGCCAGAGCCTTGAACGTGTCGATGATGCCCAGAATGGTGCCCAGCAACCCCAACAGAGGTGCAGCGGTAGTGATGGTCTCGATCAGCCAGAGGCTGCGGGCCAGCGGCGCGCGAGTGCTCAGGTACTGGGTTTCGATGACATCGTCCAGATCCCTGCGCGAGCCCTGAGCATTTTTTTGCGCAAGCACCGGCAGGACCATGTTCAGCGGCAAACCGGCCCGGCGTGTCAGCGCCTCCGGCAGGTCCTTTTCACTGTGCACCGAAGCACTGAGTGCCGCTTGCAGCGCCCGTGCCTGACGGCGTACGTAAGCAAAGTAGATACCCCGTTCGATCGCGACAAAGATCGCTACCGCGATGGCGGCGTACATCACATAAAAGGTGATGTCGTGAAGCTGATTCATGTCCATGGCACAGACCTCTGGTCAATGAAGATTAGAAATTGGCTTCAAGAGAAACGGTAACGGTACGCTCGACGCCGACGATGTACGCCGGGTCGCCGTCGCGGAAACCGCTGTAAGTGCCCGCGTTGGTTTTGGTGGTGTACACGCCGTCCAGGTACTCCTTGTCGAACAGGTTGTCGACGTTCAGACGCAAGGTGGCGTCCTTGACGATTTTCTTGTCCACCGGCAGATAGATGCCCGCGCCCAGATTGAAGATGGTGCGCCCCGGAATGCTTTCGTCATTGGTCAGGTCGCCATACAGCTTGCTGGTGAGCTTGGCGCCAAAGGTCCCGTAATAACTGCCGTCGTCGTAGCCGATGTTGGCGGCCAGCATGTTCTTCGGCACGTTGGCAAACTGCTTGCCGCTGGTAGGCAGCTCGATGGCGGCACCGTTATTGAAAACGGTCAGGTCATCCTTCTGTTTGGCACGGGTGTAGGTGTACGAGGTGTAGTAATTGAAATGGTGCGGCAGCAGGCCGCTCCACTCCAGTTCCAGCCCGCTGTTATCGACTGCACCGGCATTGATGTCGGCAAAGTCACCATTGATGTCTCTTGATGACACCTGACGGTCCTTGAACTGCATGTAGAACAGGGTGGCGGCCAGCGTCATGTCCTGTTCGGTAAAGCGCCAGCCCAGTTCGTGGTTCCAGCTGGTCTCCGGCTTGCTGTTGATGGAACCAGTGCCTGGGTCATAAAGGACGTAGTTCTGCGGTATGCGCATGTTGCGCGACAGGCTGTAGAACAACTGGTCACGCTCATCCAGCTGATACTTGAGGCCTACGTTCGGCAGCAGTTTGTTGTAGGTCTGGTCACGTTTTTCCGGCCGCTCGGTAAGGCTGCCGTGGTTATTGCCTTCACGCTCGACATTCATGTAGGCCAGGCCGCCGACCAGCGTCCAGTCCGGGGCGAAATACCAGGTGTCCTGAGCCCATACTTTTTGTGCAGGCGTCACGGTATAGCGATCACGGCCCTGAATCTCATTGCCGTTGGCATCGACCATGTAATCCGAGTCTGGCCAGATGCTTTCCGGCTTGCCGTTGCTCTTCAGACGAATGAAAGGCTGAGTCTGCAACTGACGCGCGCGCTCATACCAGTAGCCGACTTGCACGCTGTGCTCGTCGTTGACATCCCAATTGAGTTTGGTGGTGATCCCCGGACGCCAGGTCTGCGTCCGCGAAGGCCGGTAATACACGCCAGTGGTCGATGAACCATCAGCGTTATAAGCGGCAGCCGTCGGCAAGTTGCTCAGGTCGAATACACCGTTCTGGTTCGAACCGCGGTTGAGCGCATAGGAAGAACTGTTCACGCCGCTACCATTACCCCAGAAATAATAGGGGATGACGGAAAGAGACAGATTGTCAGCCAGTTTGAATTGGGTGTTGAGCACCGCGGTGAAGGTCTGGAACGGGTTTTGCGCCAGCTCGTAGTAGCTGGACAGTTTGCCGTTGCTACCCCGCGCAGGAGTCGAAGGATAGGGGTCAAACTTGCGCCCGTTCTGCTGGAACTGGCTCTTGGTGAGCTGGCTGTAGCTGTTGTTGTCCTGCTCGTGATACTTGAGGATCAGGTTAGCCGTATTGCCCGAGCCCATGTCGAAGAAGCTGCTCCACTCCACCTTGTCAGCGCGCACGGCACCGTCGCCGCGCCATTTCTGGCCTTCGGTGTGGGACATCGATAGCCAGTTGCTCAGCCCGTTGATTTCGCCGGTATTGAGCCGCGCAAAGGTCTTGTAAGTGCCATTGCTGCCTGCACTTTGTTTGACGAATGCGCCGGTTTCCTTGGTGGGCCGAATGGTCACAATGCCGATGTTGCCGCCGCTGGAACCGATGTGCGGGCCGTCACTTTCGGCAGAGCCCTGGGTGACGAAGATCTGATCGATGTTTTCCGGGTCGCCCAGCAGGTTGGAATACAGTGCATAGTTGCCAGAGTCGTTGATCGGCATACCGTCTACCGACATGCCGACCTGATCGGAGTTGAGGCCGCGCATGGTAAAGCGAAACCCCGACAGGCCGGTGGCATCTTCACTGGAGATATTCAGGCCCGGTGTGTACTTGAGCTTATCGATCGCGTTACCTGTTGCGGTCTGCTTGTCGAGCGCCTCCCTGGTTACCGTGGAGCGCGCCTTGATGCTCTCCTCCTGCACCATGTAGCCACCGCCAACCGTCGCCTTCCCTTGTACGCCAATGGTGCCGACGTCACTGGCACTCGAATCAGCCATGGCCATGCCGTGGCTCATGCCAGCGGCGACCAACGCAAGGTGAATTCTGGAAAACTTCATCACTCTGTTCCTTGTCAGTGCTATTGCACGCTGTAGTTGAAGGTGGCGGTGAAGCGCTGTTCGCTACGCCCGCCGAAGGCTTGTTCGGGAAACGGTTTGACTTGCTTGATGCGTCGCAGACTGTTGGCTGCCGCGCGGTTGAGCAGCATGCTGGACGCCTGGGTCTGAATGCCGGAGTCCAGCACTCGCCCCTGGCGATCAACCAATAACCACACCACGACTTCGCCGCTCGGACGCTCCAGTGAGGCCTGGCGTCCGGTCGGGTACTGTTTGTAGCCATCCAGATCGTTACGCAGCCCTTTGAGGTAGCCGCCTTCGAGGCCCTGCGTGTCTACTTTCGGCTGCGCCGGTGGCTGAGGCGGCGCGACGGCAGCGCTGGCCACAGGCTTACTGGGGGCCTGGACCGGCTCGGCGGGCTTTACTACCGCCGGGGCTGGCTTGGGTACAGGTTCCGGGCGCGGCTTGGGTTCCGGCTTGGGCTTGGGCACGGGCTTGGGGACAGGTTTAGGCGCAGGCTTGGGCGGTGGCGGAGCCGGCTCGGCGTCTTCGCTTTCCACCACGGGCGGCGGCGGTGGCGGCTCTTCAGGCTGAACCGGAAGCGGCTCGGGCGGCACCACGGGCTCTGGCGCTGGAGGCTCGGGCTCGATCAACGCCAGCTCCACGGCTGACTCGTCGTAAACCGGCTCGACCTTCAGGGCCCGCGTTTGCACGCCCATCACAATCACGATGAGCGCCACCAGCGCTGGCAGGCCTGCGAGCCACTGACGTACACGAAACAGGACATACATGGTCAGGATTTACGCGTGGCAATGGAAACCGAGGTAAAGCCACCCAGACGCAAGGTGTCCATGATCTCGACCAGACGTGCGACCTCAACACCCTTGTCACTGTTGACGATAATGGTGGTTTTAGTATCGGGCTTTTCCAGCGCCTTCAAGGCAGGCACCAGAGCCTCGACTGTGGTCGCCTTGCCATCAAGCTGTAATTCGCCGTTGAGGCCCAGGGTCAGGATCGATTTGTTCTGCGGCTTGAGCTGCTGTGAACTGCTGGCGCTCGGCAACTGGGTTTTCATCCCCAGAGCCGGAATCACGTTCAGGCTGACCAGTACGAAAAAAACCAGCAGGAACATCATCACGTCGATCATCGGGATCAGTTCGATGTGCGCCTTGCGTTTTTTAGGTTCGTCCCACGTTCTCATACCGTCCGCCCTTCTTGTCAGAGGCCGAGAATCTAGCAACCGAATATGACCGATCAGTTAGGTTTACATGACTGTTACATGGCCTTTGTAAGCACTTTTGATGGCACTAAAATGTTTCTCGCGGCTGTCACACAACCGCCATGGAAACGCGGCAACTCTTGAGCATTCAACTCAACGGAAAACCCGGGATGCGTCTCGATATGCCCAGTATCCGCACCTCACGACTATTGCTCTGCCCGTTGCAAGCCGAACAGGCCAGCGCCTTGTCGCGACTGGCTGACGACCCCGTGATTGCGAGCATGACGGCCACAGTCCCCTCGCCCTATACCCTGGAGCATGCACAGGCGTTCATTGCCGATGCACCGGAACAATTCGCCGCCGGACGAACATTGAGCCTGGGGGTTTATGCCCAGGAAACCGGGGAACTGACCGGGGTCGTCTCACTGCGCCTGTCGACCTCGCATCGTAGCGGCAACCTGGGTTACTGGATCGGTGCCGATTACCGAAAGCAGGGCTACACCAGCGAGGCGGTGCAGGGTTTGCTGATGCATGGCTTCACCGTCATGAACCTCAACCGCATCGCCGGTCAGTGCTTTGCCGACAACATGGCCAGCGCCAGGGTGCTGGAGAAGTGCGGACTGTCGTATGAAGGCTGTATGAAAGAAGCATTTTTGAAGAACGGTGTTTTCAAAGACATGTTGCTGTTCGGGCTGTTGCGCTCGCAGTACGAACGATCAGAGGCCGCGCAATGACTGACTTCAACCCGGATCGCCGACGCATCATTACCGGCGTAGCCGGTGCCACGCTGTTATCGATCCTCAGCCCGTTTGCCCGCAGCGCGGGTGTCGATTATCCGTTCACGCTGGGCGTGGCATCCGGCGACCCGCTACCTGACGGCTTCGTGATCTGGACACGCCTGGCGCCACAGGTGATGACAGCCACGGGCGATGGCGGACTGAAAAAACCCGTCGAAGTGCGCTGGAAAATCGCCAGCGATGCAGCGATGACTCGTGTAGTACGTACAGGACAAGTAACCGCCCAACCGCGCTTTGCCCATTCGGTGCATGTTGAAGTAGGCGGTTTGCAGCCTGGACGCCCCTATTGGTATCAGTTCGAAGGTCTGGGCGCGCAAAGCGCCGTGGGTCAGGCCTGCACTGCGCCTCTGGCAACCGCCATGGTCTCGGCACGGTTCGGCTTCGTGTCATGTTCGCATTGGGAGGCGGGATATTTCAGCGCTTACAGGCACCTGGCTGCAGAGCGACCTGACATGGTGTTCTTTCTCGGCGACTACATCTATGAAATGAACGTCTCTCCCACAAACATACAGTTCCCGCGCCGCCATGCCACCTCAGACCCGATGGACCTGGCGGGCTATCGCAACCGATACGCCCAGTACAAGACCGACCCGGACCTGCAAGCGCTGCATGCCTGCGCGCCGAGCGTCGCCACTTGGGATGATCACGAAGTACAGAATGACTACGCCGCGCAGTGGTCCCAGGACCCGAACGTTCCGGTGGACAGCTTTCTGCGTCGCAGAGCCGCCGCTTATCAGGCGTTTTACGAGCACATGCCCTTGCGCGCCAGCAGCCTGCCCAAAGGACCGGACATGCGTATTTACCGGAACCTGGATTATGGCCGCCTGGCACGCTTTCATGTGCTCGACGGTCGGCAGTATCGTTCCGAACAGGCGTGCATCCAGGCCAACGGCAGCCGTCGAGGCTACGTAGCGCCCAGCGACTGCCCGGATCTGAGTGACCCGAAACGCACCATGCTCGGCTGGGAACAGGAAGCCTGGCTGGACCGCAGCTTCGCTGAGTCACCTGGACAATGGAATGTCATTGCCCAGGACTTGCTGGTCGCTCCACTGGAACAGCGCAATCTCAAAACACAGGCGCTGGGCCACTGGACCGACGGCTGGGACGGCTACGCGGCGACCCGCGAGCGCATGCTGGCATCCCTGCAACGCCAGCAGACCCGCAACCCGGTGTTCTGGGGTGGCGATATCCATTCGTTCTGGACCACCGACCTGCACGCCGATGCGGGCAATCCGGACTCAGCCGTCGTCGCCACTGAATTCGTCGGCACCTCGGTGACATCCAGCGGACCGCCATTCGACGCCTTCAACAGCATTCTGGGGCTCAACCCCCACGTGAAATTCTTTGACAGCCGCCAGCGTGGCTATGTGGCGTTGGACCTCAGCGAACAGCAGATGCTGACGCGCTTCCAAGTGGTGTCGGATGTGCTCGACCCTGCTGCCAGTGTGTCGACGCTCAAACGCTTTGCGGTGGAGGCTGGCAAGGCCGGGGCGGTTTCTGGGTAGGCGATTCTTGGGGAGGGCAGCACTTGGGACAGTTATTGTCCACTGTGAAGAGACAGTAAAACGCACTTCAGGCGCTTTTTCCGTTTCCGGTGAACTACTAATCTGAGCCCACGTTGAACGCCACACCTTACCTACCCAAACGAAAGGACTTGACCATGAAAAACGCCCCTTACAGCCGCCTGAACAAAGATGACGCCATCGTGCTGCTGATCGATCATCAGACAGGCCTGATCTCGCTGGTACAGGACTTCTCGCCGAACGAGTTCAAGAATAACGTCTTGGCCCTGGCTGACCTGGCCCGCTTCTTCGAACTGCCGACGATCCTCACCACTAGTTTCGAACAAGGCCCCAACGGCCCTCTGGTGCCGGAACTCAAGGCCATGTTCCCCGATGCGCCATACATCGCCCGTCCGGGCCAGATCAACGCCTGGGATAACGAAGATTTTGTAAAGGCGATCAAGGCGACCGGCCGCAAGCAGTTGATCATCGCCGGGGTCGTGACTGATGTGTGCGTGACCTTTCCGACCCTGTCGGCACTGGCTGAAGGCTTTGAAGTTTTCGTGGTCACCGATGCCTCCGGCACCTTCAACACCACTGTCCAGCAAGCCGCCTGGTCGCGTATGACCCAGGCAGGTGCGCAGTTGATGAACTGGTTCTCGGTGGCCTGTGAGCTGCAAGGTGACTGGCGCAACGATATCGAAGGGCTGGGCAACCTGCTGTCCGAGCGGATCCCGAACTACCGTAACCTGATGAACAGCTATTCGGCACTGACTGCTCGGTAGAGGCCCTGCGTCAAATCAACTCCCAGGTATCATTGGCCTGCCTGCAGAATGTGTTCTCCTGCTTTTCAGTGGTGCCACCGTTGGCTTCCAGGCTTACAGAAAGCGGTCGACAAGTAGTCTCGGCCGCTGTTTTGCCGGAGGGCAAGGAAGAGATTGAGCCCAGATCGAATGCTTCAGTCTCTTTGCTGGCCGCTACGTTCATATCATCGAACCTGACTGCAGCAAGCCTCTTTCTGGTGTCGGCATCGGACTGCGTCATCACGTAGTCCTTGTGCACGTAGCCCACGGTCACGCCCTTGCGCCCTACCAGAATCCAGTCACCGGTAGAGCCCACGGCAGTGAATTGCGTATTGCCCGGCAGGCTGCCTACCTTGTCAGCGTTCATGTTCGGTGCAGAGCGCACGTTGAGGGTAGACCGGGTGACATAGGGTTGATTGATCAGCTTCATCGACGGCACGCCCTGAATGTTGGGCGTACGTTTGACATCGATGGTCCGGACCGCCTTGAACTCCGGGCCTGGCGTGATCCGGGCGCTTGCATTGGAGTGATCGGAACGCCAGATGGCAGTGGGCTGTGCCACAGGGGTTGCGGGCTGACTCAGAATTTCCTGAGTGCGCAACGCCAGTGCCTGCTTATCCCTGTCGTCGAGTAACTGACCGATGCGGTTACCGATATAGCCGCCGATGCCTGCAACGATCAGCGCGGCTGCGATCTGACCGTTGCCCTTGCCCATCGTTGCACCGACCGCCAGACCGGCAATACCGCCGATCACAGTGCCCGCCTGTTCCTTGCTGATGCCCATCTGCGCGCATCCGGTGACTGAGGTGGCGATGCTTACCGCCAGAATTGATGCAACGAGCTTCTTGCGCACGGGGCTTACTCCCTTTTGAAACGTTTCACTCGGCGTTGAGCAGAGGTCTGGTCAAGTTGTACAGCATGGCTTCTGCAGACATTGCCCAATGAAAGATACCGGCCATAAGTGTCGGGCCGGCCTCGATGTCCTTGAACGCAGTGCGATAGCCTGGCGATTGAATGATTGCGTTGCCGGCGAGCAGTGGAACCACCACGATCAGGACCACCGATGCTGCTCTGACGGCGAAAAGCCTCTTCTGCATGAAGGCGCGCTGCTCGACGGTCGACAACAGCAGCCCGACGATATTGAGTGCTCCCATGAAAAGACCGCTCAGCAACGACCAAGGTACGAACCACATGTTTTTGAGGACGCTCAGGCTCTGAGCGCCATGCACATCAGTGCGCGCGACGTCGCTGGCCATGTTGCTGGCGATGCCATTGAGGTACGTGTTGAACTGACTGGGCGTGGCAAGCAGGTCCATTCCCTCTACGTAGAGCGGGCCCAGGACCTGACGCGCCATGCCGCGCACCTGCGCAGTGTTGGCCATCGCCTGACGGCTACGCAGGCCTGAAGGCATCGCCAATGCGTAGTCTTCAGCGCTCGGCTGATCCTGTTGCAGGGCTGCGTTCGGGACGGCAAGCGGCTTGCGTTTATTGCCCGCTACGCCAGAGCGCCGCAAAGCTTCTACCTTTGCGTACTCTCGGGCGATATCGTCAAAGACCGGGATGACTTCCGCTTGCAAACGGCTGTAGAGCCTATCGGCATTGCGTCGGGTATAGCCCTTGAAAACGGTTTGGGCGAAGCCCTGGAAATTGTGGCCAATCTGCTCGACGTACGAGCCCTGAACACTCATGAGTACGCCAAGGTTGGCGATGAAGGCCTTGCCCTCGCCCTTGTCGCGATATTCCTGATAGGGAATGCCGGGTATCTGCACCGAATCGTAGAGCAGACCTTTTTTCGTCACGTAGGCGTAAAGGCTGTAAACCCGCAGATCGGCTGGAAACGCTTCAGCAATCGCGTCCGGGACCACACCCTGGACCCACCAGGTCAGCGGGGCCAGTACCAAGGTACTGAGCAGGATGGAGCGCGTGAGATGCTGCTGATGTCCCCATTTCCCATGGGCCCAGATACACAGGCGCCAAGCGGCCAGGCACACGCTCACAGCAGCAAGGCTCTGCCCGTATATTTCCAGCGCCTGCAGGTTTTTGAGGGGAATATCGGCGCCGGCCTTGTTCAACAACTCTGCGTTGAACAGCAAGCCACCGATCAGGCAAAGAGCATTGAGAACCGTAAGTACAGCAAGCAGCATCCAACCAATCCTTGTCAGAGTGGAACCAGTGATTCACAACACTTGAGTGCGAAGGTGACCACTGACCAACTGCGGGGCATTCTGCCTGCCGTCCAAAAATGATGCCAGAGCTATCAGGTGTTGCCGGTCGTCCGTGCCCTGCAACACCTGAAATACCGCCAGTGACGTCAGCCGCTACTTCAACTGATTGGCAAACCGACCCACGGCGCCCACCACCTGTTTGGCCCCCTCCTGAATCTCGACGATCACAGCGCCTGCCTCATTGGCCAGCAAAAGACCCTGTTCCGCTTGAGTGCGGCTGTTGGCCATGCCGCGTACCGCCTCATCGGCCAGCGACTGGTTTTGCTGCACGACGCTGACGATTTCTTCGGTTGCGGCGCTGGTGCGGCCGGCCAGTTGGCGGACTTCATCCGCGACCACGGCAAAGCCCCTGCCCTGCTCACCGGCACGCGCGGCCTCGATGGCGGCGTTGAGTGCCAGCAGATTGGTCTGCTGGGCGATGCCGCCGATGGTCTGCACAATGGAGCTGATCAACAGGGACTGCTTGCCCAGTGCTTCGATGCCTGAGGAAGCCGACTGCATCTCTTCGGATATCTTGCGCATGGTCTGCACAGTGTTCTGCACCACATCCGCGCCGCGCTGGGCGCTGACGTCGGTCTGCTGGGAGATTTCGAACGCCACGCTCGCGGCCTGGCTGACTTCATCTTCGCGGGCCACTTGATCGGTCACCAGCGTGGCGAACTTGACGACCTTGTAGAGTTTGCCCTGAGCATCATGAACCGGGTTGTAAGTAGCCTCCAGCCAGACCTCACGCCCGCTGCTGTCGATACGCTTGAAGCGCCCTGCGACGAACTCGCCGCGGTTGAGCATCGCCCAGAACTCCCGGTACGGAGCCAGTGAAGTTTCTGCCGGATCACAGAACATGCTGTGGTGCTTGCCCTTGATCTGCGCCAGGTTGTAACCCATGCCACGCAGAAACTGGTCATTGGCCGTGAGCACGTGGCCGCCAAGATCGAACTCGATCACTGCGGTTGAGCGCAGCAATGCCTGAATGAACGCAGAGTTCTCGGCAGCGGTCTCGACGGTCTGGGTGATGTCCGACCCGTAGCATTGCAACGTCACCAATTTGCCCTGGTCATCCAGAACCGGCTGCCACATGGCACGAATCCACACCAGACTGCCGTTGGCGTGCAGAAAACGGTAGTTGTCGATCACCGACTCGCCTTTCTGCACCGCCAGCTTGAGGTTACGGTAGCAATCGAGTTGTTTGACGTAGGACGGCACCATCTGGTCCAGATCCTTGCCCAGCAACTGCTCGGCGGTGTAGCCGAGTGCCCTGAGGAAGTTGTCATTGGCATGGGCAATGCGATTGTTGGCGTCCAGACTCAACGACACCATGCGCGCGTCCATCCCTTTCTGCATTTGCCGATACATCGATAATTCGGCGTGTTGTGCCTGTAATTCCTTTTTCAAGCGAGTGTTGAACATGGCGGCACCAGTAGTGGGTTGTACTTATGTATCGGCATAAGCGTAGACGGGATTAATGCGTTTCGTCTGATGATGGCAGATTGAATTGATGTGGGTTGCCCAGCACATATACCCGCCTCCAGGCCCCCTCATGCGGCTTGCCAATGAATGCCTAAAGCGGCTTGAGCCTGCTGCCATCGCTCAGTCAGCAACAACAGGAACCGCCGGTCGACTTCAAGACCCACACACCACACACTAATAGCACTAAGACATCATTCATGATGTCCTAATATCTCTCGATGTTAATGTACCGGTGTCACATGCTCGTTTCCGCCCTTGAACGCCCCAGCCCTGAAGATGCACAACTCCTTGCGGAGGTTGAGCAGACGATTACTTCAGGTGTGGGTGCGCTGCGCTTCAGCCGTGTGCTTGAGCGACGCTACCAGGCGGAAACCAGGCCACAGCGGCGCGAATTCCTGACGGCGGTGGGGATTGGTGGCAGCCTGATCTACAACCTGTTTCTGATCAGTGACTGGTTGATTCTGCGGGATGTATTTGTCTACGTGGCGCTGGGGCGTCTGTGCCTGATAACGCCGATGTTTATTGTGCTGTTAGTGCTGGCGCAGCGCTTTTCCACTCGCTGGGCAATGGAAACGACCGCTGCGACCGCGACGGTACTGTGCTCGCTCATGCCCATGCTGGTGATGATTCACAGTCAGAGCCCGTATCAAATCTTTTATCAACTGGGCATGCTGTTGATCATGGTCTATTGCACCATGATCCAGCAATTGCCCCTGCGCCATGCAGCCGTCGCGATGTCATGCATGCTGATCATCCAGCTGGTGACAACCTACATTGCCAATTTCGCGGACTTTGTGATCTGGCAGGCCAATGCAGTGCTGTTCGTCTCCACGGTAGCGCTGCTGTTGATGGCTTCGTATTTTCTGGAGCGCGCCAGCCGCATGAGCTACCTGTTCGCGCTTCGCGGACGCCTGCTGCAAGTGCAGTTGATGGAGTTCGCACGCACCGATGGTTTGACCCGCCTGTTCAATCGACGCTATCAGGACGAAGTGATGACCTCGGTCTGGGAACGCGCGCGTAAAACACCGGCGAACGTGGCCATCATCCTGCTGGACATCGATCACTTCAAATCCTACAACGACAACTATGGACACCCACAAGGCGATACCTGCCTCAAGTTGCTCTGTCAGAAAATCCAGCAAAGCGCGCATGAAAATGGAGCCGTGGCGTTTCGCTTCGGCGGTGAAGAGGTTCTTGTTCTGATGAATGGCGATGCCGGACAGGCCAGAGAAATGGCCGACGCCCTGCAGGCCGCTGTCGCGGGGCTCAAGTTACCGCACCCGGTGCTGGGCGAAAGCGCGTTCGTGACTGTCAGCCTGGGGGTCGCTTGTGCAACCGCGCCGCAGACCACTGCCGACCATCTGATCAGCGCTGCTGACAATGCCCTCTACGCCGCTAAACGCGCCGGGCGTAACTGCGTGTGCTTTGCGTGAAATGACGCTTTGCAGGGCCTGGCTTTACCCCACATCCAGGCCGCTTTAAGCTCGTCGCGCAAACTAAGGCTAGGAGCCAGCGCATGAGCGTTCACATTGACGTCAATAACAACCCTACAGAAGAAGATCGCCTGGCGATTCTGGAACCCCTGAAGCGCTTTAACGCCGAGCAGGCGGGTGACGGCAAGGCCGAGAAGGTGGCAATGTTCATTCGCGATGATCAGACCCGGGAAATTCTCGGTGGCCTGCACGCACGCATTCTTTATCAATGGTTGTTCATCGAGCTGCTGGTGGTGCCGGAGCAAACCCGGGGGCAAGGTATGGGCTCGCGTTTGATGCAGATGGCTGAGGACCTTGCGGTCGAGAAAGGCTGTGCGGGAATCTGGCTGGATACCTTCGACTTCCAGGCTCCGGATTTCTATCGCCGCCACGGTTACACCGAGTTCGGGCAGATTGACGACTATCCGCCCGGCAGCAAGCGCTTCTTTTTCCAGAAGCGCCTGCCGGTATCAGCGTCCTGACGCTTGCGTCAGACCTTGAACTTGCCTACCAGGTTGTTGAAGGAAATCGCCAGACGAGACAGCTCCTGACTTGAAGCGCTGGTCTGATGAGCGCCAGCAGCGGTCTGGGTGGAGAGGTCCTGAATGTTGATCAGGTTGCGATCCACCTCGCGCGCAACGTGGGACTGCTCTTCGGACGCGGTAGCAATCAGCATGTTGCGATCGTTGATTTCGGCAATGCTCTGCGCAATGCGCTCCAGCGACTGACCAGTGGCCTGAGCCAGGGATTGAGTATTGCTGGCGAGGGTACGGCTGTTGCCCATGGCTCGCACAGCCTGATCGGCACTGGCCTGCACGCTGCCTATCATGGTTTCGATTTCACCTGTGGACGCCTGAGTACGAGCGGCAAGCGCACGTACTTCGTCGGCCACCACGGCAAAGCCGCGGCCCTGTTCACCGGCGCGCGCAGCCTCGATGGCGGCGTTGAGGGCCAGCAGGTTGGTCTGTTCGGCGATACCACGGATCACGTCCAGCACCTGACCAATCTCACGAACCCGCCCGGCAAGCTCTTCAACCATTGAGGTGGAGCTGCTGATCTCGGCGCTGACGTTGTTGATCGCACTGACCGCATCACGCGCCTGATCACGCCCGGTAGCCGCTTCGGTACTGGTCCGCTTTGAGGCGTCAGAGGTAGACATGGCGTTACGCGCCACTTCTTCGACCGCAGCGGTCATTTCGGTGACCGCCGTGGCAGCCAATTGAATCTCGTCGTTCTGTCGCGTCAGGCCACGGCTGCCTTCTTCGGTAACGGCATTGAGTTCTTCAGCAGCCGAAGCAAGCTGGTCGGCAGCGCTGGAGATCTGTCCGATGGTGCTCTTCAGGCTGTTCTGCATATCACTGAGCGCCGTAAGCATCAGGCCTGCTTCATCACGGTGAGTGCTGACGATCGGCTGGGTCAGATCGCCACCGGCAATGCGCTGCGCACTGACAAGGGCAGAGGAAATGGGCGAACTGATCACACGACTGATAAACAGTGCCAAAAGGAAGGCGGCCACGAAGGCGATACCGATCCCCATATACAGATTGAGATTGGCCGATGATTCTGTTTTTCCAGCGGCGATTGCACCTTCGCCTATCTGACGGTTGTTGGAGCCGACTATGATGTTCAGCTCACCCATCACGGTCAGATAGGCCTTGCGAACGTCGCCTTCGACCAGCGCCCTCGCGGCTGCAACGTCTCCGGAAAAGGCAACAGCCACAGCCCGATCGACCAGCGTCTGATAGACGGGCCAGTCCTTGTCCATCTGATCACCTGCAGCGCGCTCGTCATCTTCAAGCGGTGTCGCACGATAGGTCGCGTAAGCTTTTTCTGCTTCTGCGCGATTGTTTTTCATGCTGGCGAGAACTTCATCCTTCGCGCTTTGCGACGCATCGCTGGCGGCGACCGAAAGCAAGCGATACAAATCACGATTCTGCTCGACAACATTGATGGTGGCCTCGTTGGTTTTCGACACCGACACCAGGTTGTTGGAGAACGCAAGTTTCAGGTTGCTGGCGAGCTCACCGATCCCCCGGCTGGCAACCATGCCCACCGCGAGGGTGATAACCGCGCAGAGTGCAAATGAGATAAACAGCTTGGTGGAAAGCTTGGCGTTGTAGAACCAGTTCATGGAGAAATCTCTAGTTTTAACAGCTGGCTGAGGCTGAGCTGCGATGCTCGAGGACCGGCAGCTTCAGGCTCTGTATAAAAGTGGCTATCGGCAGCATCAAGCACCACTGAAGTGACGCTCATCCGATTGGCCGCCAAGGGCTCAGGGCGACTGGCGCAATGCTTTGAAACAGGCTGAAGGTAACGGCCCAGCGGTGTAACAAGAACTTTCCGCACTGACTGCGTTAGTATTTCCCGCCTACGATCAGTCAGAGCCATGAATCAGGATGCCGTCTTCGCCCGCCGAAAAACGTCCATTACCGTCCATCCTTGCCGGTCCGCTGTTACGCCGCCAGGAAGCCGGCCGCCTGGTACTGTGGCTGGTGGGCTCGCGCCCGCTCAAGCTGACACTGCGTCTGCGTCATGACGTTGAGAATGCAGCAGATGACTTCAACGACCATTCACTGACTGATCAGCAATGCCAGATCGTCGCGGTAGGTCGCCACGCATTCATTCATCTGATCGACCTGCAACTGGAGGCCGAGCTGCCCCTGGACACCTGGATCGATTACGACCTGTTGGTAGATGGCGAACCGGGCGGTATCGCCGAGTGGGCTCCGCATCTGCTGTACGACGGTGCCCGTTATCCGAATTTCGTAGTGCGCAGCAGTATTGATCAGCTCTTGCATGGCTCGTGTCGCAAGCCACATCACAGCGCGGCCGAGGGTCTGCTCTGCGTGGATCGCCTGTTGGCCGACAACCAGGACCCGTTGCAACGCCCTGCGCTGTTGATGATGAGCGGCGATCAGATCTACGCCGACGATGTCGCCGGGCCGATGCTGCGCGCCATTCATGTGCTGATCGAACGGCTGGGGTTGTTCGATGAGCAACTCGACGGTGCGGTAGTCGATGACAGCACCAGCCTTTATGCGCACCCGGCCAGCTATTACCAGCGTGCCGACCTGCTACCCGCCCTGAAAAGCAACGACACGCTGCGTGAGCGGTTCTTTGGTGGCACCAGCAAGCCGGTATTTACCAGCAGCACCGCGGATAACCATCTGGTCACTCTGGCGGAAGTGGTGGCGATGTACCTGCTGGTCTGGTCACCCACGCCCTGGACCCTGATCGAACCCGGCACGCCGCATCTGGAAACCGACGAAGTCGAGCGTTATGCCAGAGAGCAGCAACTGGTCGAGGATTTCACTGCGGGGCTTGAAGGCGTGGCGCGTGCGATGGCTCACCTGCCGTGCATGATGATTTTTGACGACCATGACATCACCGATGACTGGAACCTGTCGGCAAACTGGGAAGAAACCGCGTACGGCCATCCTTTCTCGAAACGCATCATCGGCAATGCCCTGCTCGCCTATCTGCTCTGTCAGGGCTGGGGCAACAATCCTGACGCACTCAATGACCTGGTCCGGCAGGCACATGAACTGAGTGCAGCGGCTGTGCGCAAGGATAACTGGCTGGACAGCCCGTCCCAGGACGCGCTGATCGATCAGTTGCTGAAGTTTCAACAGTGGCATTACGTTCTGCCAACCAGCCCGGCGCTGGTGGTACTGGATACGCGCACCCGGCGCTGGCGCAGCGAATCCAATTTCAATCACCCGTCCGGCCTGCTGGACTGGGAAGCACTCAGTGAACTGCAACAGGAGCTGATCGATCACAAATCGGCGATTATCGTGTCAGCTGCCCCCGTGTTCGGCGTCAAGTTGATTGAGGCGATACAGCGTGTCTTCAGCTGGTGCGGCTATCCGTTGCTGGTCGACGCGGAAAACTGGATGGCGCATCGTGGCGCAGCCAACGTTATTCTGAACATCTTTCGCCACTCCAGAACTCCGGGCAATTACGTGATTCTGTCGGGTGATGTGCATTACTCGTTCGTCTACGAAATCCTGATCCGTCAACGCAGTGGCGGGCCTCACATCTGGCAAATAACCAGCAGTGGCATCAAGAATGAATTCCCCCGTCGTCTGCTGGACACTTTTGATCGACTGAATCGCTGGTTATACTCTCCCCGCTCACCTCTTAACTGGTTCACCAAGCGCCGCCTGATGAAGGTTGTCCCGCGCACGCCCGAGCACAGCAAGGCCGGTGAACGCTTATGGAACTCGGCAGGTGTCGGGCAGGTAATGTTCAATGAACAAGGCCAGCCGACCCTGATCAACCAACTCAATGCCAACGGTGACGCGCCTACCTGTTTCGTCAAACCGCAAGACTACAGAGACGAGCGGTCTGACACAGATCGCGGTTTTCTGGAAAGCAACCGGGAAACAAGGGATAGTCACCGCTAAACTTATCGGCAATTGCCGGGTCGATAGTTGCTACCGGTCAGGTTTGCGGCACACCCTGGCAAGCATTATTTCCTGGAGAGCGCCCCCGTGATAACCAATCAACGCATAGCCAGACTCAACGCCTGGGGCGCGCATGGCTTCACCGCCACCGGCGTCGTCCTTGCGTTCCTGGCTACCATTGCACTATTCAACAACGAACCCAAAGCCTGCCTGCTGTGGCTGGGCGCTGCCCTGATCGTGGATGGCGTAGACGGCTCACTGGCTCGCAAGGTCAATACCACATCGGTACTGCCGCACTTCGATGGCTCGGTGCTGGACCTGGTCATCGACTATCTGACCTACGTGTTCATTCCGGCACTGTTCATCTATCGCTACATACCGGTGCCGGATTACACGTTGCTGCTCAGCGTATCGGTGATCCTGGTGTCGTCGCTGTTCTGCTTCTGCAACGTCGACATGAAAAGCAAGGACAACTACTTTCAGGGCTTTCCCGCCGCATGGAACGTAGTCGCCCTGTGCCTCTACATTCTTTCGCCCGCGCCGTGGCTGACGTTCATCACCATCATCGCCCTGGCATTGCTGACCCTGACCCGCATGAAGTTTCTGCACCCGTTTCGTGTGCGTCGTTTCATGCCGATCAACATCGCAGTTACCACCGTGTGGTTGTTGTCCAGCGCGCTGCTGATCATCAACCACCCGCACAATGGCCCTGTAGTCATGGGCCTGTGGCTGGCGATGTCGGCGTATTTTCTCGGAATTTGTATCTGGAGAACGTCGCTGGAATGGCTGGGCCGGCTTAAAGCCTGACGCCGAGGCCAGAACAAAAAGCTCGCTGATCGCCTTGCACGGTCAGCGAGCTTTTTTTATGTGTGCTCTATTTACTCTCGGCCTGCACCTCGGCAGCAGGCGGGATTTTACCGAAGTAATGCGTCGTAAAGCAGCAAAGCCCCAACCCGCCAAGGGCCAACAGGCCACCGACGATACCGACATTGGCAACCCCGAGATGGCTGCTGACCACGCTGCCGAGCAGCGCACCGCCACCAATACCGATATTGAAGATGCCCGAGAACAGCGCCATCGCCACGTCGGTCGCATCCGGCGCCAGCGAGAGTACACGCGCTTGCAAGGTCAGCCCGAAGCACATGATTGCCATGCCCCAGATAATAGTCAGCGTGCCGAGCGTCGCTGCGTCACCGGAAAGGGGCAACAGCATCAGCAGGCAAACGGTCAGCGTGCCAATGGCGGTGATCAATAGCCCGTTAGGGAAGCGGTCGCTGAACAGGCTGAAGATGATCGAGCCCATGATTCCTGCACCGCCAAAGACCAGCAGCAGAATCGTGGTCATTTCGCCGCTGAGTCGGGACACAGTCTGGGTGAACGGCTCGATATAGCTGTAGGCGGTGAAATGAGCGGTCACCACAATCGCGGTCAGCAGGTAGATCGCCATCAACCGTGGGCGCTTGAACAGGATCGGCAGGCTGCGCAACGAGCCGGAGTTCTGGCTGGGCAGCAAAGGCAGCGCACGAGCCAACAGGAAGACTACCAGCGCAGCAATGCCGGCGATGCCCAGAAAGGTAGTCCGCCAGCCCAGGGCTTCACCCAGCACGCGGCCCAGCGGAATACCCAGCACCATCGCCAGCGACGTACCGGTTGCCAGCAGGCCAAGCGCCTGAACCTGCTTGCCGGGCGGTGCGATACGCACGGCCAGCGACGCCGTGACCGACCAGAACACCGCATGTGCAAAGGCGATACCGACCCGGCTCACCAGCAGGATTGCGAAGCTGGGGGAGATTGCGGAGAGTACATGGCTGACCACAAACAGGCCGAACACGAACATCAGCAACTTGCGGCGCTCGATGTTGCGCGTCGCCAGCATCATCGGCAACGACATCAGCGACACGACCCAGGCATAGATCGTAAGCATCAGCCCGACCTGGGCCGGGGTCATCTCGAAGCTCTGGCCGATGTTACTCAGCAGACCGATCGGCACGAACTCGGTGGTATTGAAAATGAAGGCCGCCAAGGCCAGCGCGAATACGCCAAGCCAGCTACCTGCCTGCTCGTTTGGAGGTGAAGTTATCAAGAATCGCAACGCCCTGAAAATGTTCCGACCCGAAGGCCGATCGCCACGCATGAACACGCACGCCTGACACCTGTATGGAAAACCGCGGCTTGCCCCCACTGAAAAACCAACGCAAAAACGCTCCGCTCGACCTTCTGAATCGGGCGCAGTGTGCAAAGTGGATTATTGTGGATATGGGGAGTGAAGCCAGATGACACGAATTCTACGGACCGCCAGAGTGGATCACAACCCGTACAGTCATGACAGACTTTACAAATGACCGCCGGTCGTCAGCCGTCAAGGAAGCGCTGGCGGTTCTCGGGCGACGGCAACAGACAGTGATCATAGCGCCCGAACAGGCGATATCGGTTGAGCGCGATACGGTTGTAGGCCCAGTCCCTTAAAAAGCGTGGAAAAATACCCAGCACTTTCAGCAGCGGCCACGGCGCAGGCAGCAGCCCCATGATGTGCAGAAAGGCATCCGAGCGTACGAACACCCGATTGTTAACGATGACTGCGATGGTATGAAAATCGTCGAGCGGCAGCCCGGCCCACTTCAGCAATGCCTGCCCTTGCTCCGACTGTACGGCGGCCAAGCGCAGACGCTGGTGCGGATCATGGCGAATCAGAAACTTCACCACACCATTGCACAGTTTGCAGACGCCATCGAACAGCACGACACATTCATCGGGTTTCAGATACGGGGCGGGGGTAGTCGTCGGCACGGTATTCACCTGTTCAGGAAAAACAGCCCTGGCGCGCCCGGAAACATGAACGCCCCGCCAGTCGAAGGACCGGCGAGGCGTTCAGGCTAAAGCCATTGCCCGACAGAATCAAACCTTGCGGACGAACTCGGACTTCAGCTTCATCGCGCCGATGCCGTCGATCTTGCAATCGATGTCATGGTCGCCATCGACCAGACGGATGTTCTTGACCTTGGTACCGACCTTGACCACCAACGAAGAGCCTTTGACTTTCAGGTCCTTGATCACGGTAATGGTATCGCCGTCCTGCAGCACATTGCCCGTGGAGTCCTTGATGACTTTCACGTCGTCGGCTGCATCGGCGCCAGCAGCGTCTGCAGACCATTCATGGGCGCATTCCGGGCAGATCAGCAGGCTGCCGTCTTCGTAGGTGTATTCGGAATTGCATTTCGGGCAGGACGGTAAGCTCACAATGGTTCTCGCATCGAGGAGGGTAAAACCATGCATTATAAAGGGCTTTTCCTGTTTCAGGTGGGAAGAGACTGATCTGTCGTCATAAACCGGCTTCCGACATTGGACAGAAGCGAATACCTGAACTAAAAAATACACCACTCTCTCCTGCAATTCCCTTCTGAACCTTCATCGCCGACGCCTGCGCCCCGCGTTGGCGGTAGCTATTGCAGCGCGCATTTACCGCCTTTACCACTTCCTGTATCGAGCACACTTAATGGGCATTCCTCATAACCCGGCGCTCGCCTATCGACCCGAAATCGATGGTCTGCGCGCGTTCGCGGTGATCCCGGTCATCCTGTATCACGCGGGTTTACCGTTATTCAGCGGTGGATTCGTAGGGGTCGACATCTTTTTTGTGATCTCTGGCTATCTGATCACCTCGATCATTCTTGCGCAGATGCTCAAAGGCAGATTCTCGCTGATCGATTTCTACGAACGGCGCGCCCGGCGCATTCTGCCAGCGCTGTTCGTGATGATGCTGGTCTGCCTGCCTGTCGCGTGGTTGACGCTCGACCCGTCTGACCTGAAATACTTCGCCAAGAGCCTGGTGTCGGTGCCGACCTTCTCATCCAACCTACTGTTCTGGCTGGAAAGCGGCTATTTCGACGCAACCGCTGAACTCAAACCCTTGCTGCACACCTGGACGCTCGCAGTAGAGGAGCAGTACTACCTGTTTTTCCCACCGCTACTGATGCTGGCCTGGAGCATGGGCCCCAAGTGGCTGGTTGTACTGCTGATCGCCGCCGCCCTGACGAGCCTGGCGCTGGCGGAGCTGGGGGCGCGTCATAACGCCAGCACCGCTTTTTATCTGTTGCCTGCACGCGCCTGGGAATTGCTGACGGGCTCGTTCATCGCCTTCTACTTTGCCTGGCGCACGCGTAGCGTCGATAGCGCCAGCCATCTTGATCAGGCGGCGACGCTGCTGGGCATTCTGCTGATCGGTTATGCCGTGGTGTGTTTCGACAGCAGTACACCTTTCCCTGGCCTCAACGCGCTGGTGCCTGTGCTGGGCGCGGCGTTGATCATTGTCTTCGCCAATCGCCAGACCTGGGTCGGCAGAGCACTGAGTTCACGATTACCAGTCCTGATCGGGATGATCAGTTACAGCGCTTACCTGTGGCATCAGCCCGTCTTTGCCTTCACTCGTCAGCGCAGCCTGATTGAGCCGGACCTGTCGCTGATGCTGGCGTTGACCGTGCTCTCGCTGCTGCTGGCCTGGCTGAGCTGGCGCTTCGTCGAGCAGCCTTTTCGCAAGGCCGGTGCATTCAAACGTCGTCAGATCTTCGCCTCGGCAGGCGTTGCTTCGACGCTATTTGTCGCGCTGGGGCTGGTCGGTTATCTCAATAATGGCTTTAGCCAGCGCTTCGCTGTCGATCCGGCGATGCATCAGGCATTTGTCGACCCGCAGATACGCGAAAGATGCGACCGGAACCTTGATAGCCAAGGCTGGAATGTCGATTTTTGCCTGTTCGGCCTTGCCGACAGCAACGTCGTACCGGAGATGGCCCTGTTTGGTGACAGCCATTCCGAGGCCCTGTTATCGACGTTTGACGCCGCCGCGCGGGATTTGGGCAGAACAGTCGCGCATATCGGTCTGGGCGGCTGCCTGCCCTTGCTCGGCGTGGACATCGCCAATGGCAACTACCCTGCCGGGGTATGCGAGACGCTGGCCAATCGCGAGTTTGAATACGTGAAGCAGCGTCAGATCAAAAAGGTCGTGCTGGTGGCACGCTGGACGCTGTACACCGACGGCGATTACGGCGAACGGAAGATGAGCAAGTATTTCCTGACCTCCCGCAGCCACCCGGAAAAAAACCGGGAAACCTCGCGAGCAGTTTTCCGGCAGGCATTTGAAACCACGATAAAGGCCTACCGCGATATCGGCACCGAGGTATTCATCGTCGCGCAGGTGCCGCAGCAATTGATCAATCCCGAGAGCCTCTACTACCGCCTGGCCCGGGATGCCTCGGGCAGTGATGCGCAGAAACTGCAGCGGGTCAGTGAACTGTCGGTGCCAGTCGAAAAACATGCTCTGTTGCAACGCTTCACTCGAGAACTGTTCCTGCACGCCAGCCAGGCGAAGCAGATCAGGTTGATCACCCTGGATGACGCCTTTTGCAAGGACAAGCAATGCCTGATTGGCGACATGAACTCGTACTACAAGGACTTCAATCACCTCAACGCCAAGGGCGCAGGCCTGCTTGCTGGTCAGATCAGCCATATTCTTGACCAGTGACAGGGTTTTATCAGGCGGCATTGTCTGTAATGCTGATATCCGCACAGACGCCCGAGGACCATCGCATGACCGCCGCCAGCTTCGCCCCGTTTCAGGATCTGGCCAGCCTGCTGATCCCGCACACTCATGCAGAGAAAATCGATGGCGCGCACGACGTCTCGCACTTGCTGCGCGTCTGGAAAAACGTCTGCGCTATCCGTGACCGGGAAGGCGGCGATGCCCGCGTACTGATCGCCGCCACACTGTTACACGACTGTGTTTCGGTCGAGAAAGATTCACCGTTTCGCTCCAGCGCTTCGCGACTGGCGGCAGTACGGGCCAGCGAATTGCTTACCGAGATGGGGTGGGACGAAGAAAGTATCGCTGCGGTTGCCCATGCTATCGAAGCGCACAGTTTTTCGGCGGCGATAACTCCGTTGACGCTGGAAGCCCGAATTCTGCAGGACGCCGACCGCCTGGACTCTCTGGGCATGATCGGCGTAGCTCGAACCTTTTACGTATCGGGGCGGATGGGCAGACAGCTTTACGAACCGAACGACCCGCATGCCAGCCAGCGCCCGCATGACGACATGAACTTCGCCGCCGACCATTTTCATACCAAGCTGCTGCACCTCGCCGACAGCTTTCAAACCGATACCGGGACACAGATGGCGAAGATCAGGCACGACCGGCTGAAGCGCTTTCTGGATGAACTGATGGAGGAAA
Source organism: Pseudomonas savastanoi (assembly GCF_020917325.1). Classification (NCBI taxonomy): domain Bacteria; kingdom Pseudomonadati; phylum Pseudomonadota; class Gammaproteobacteria; order Pseudomonadales; family Pseudomonadaceae; genus Pseudomonas; species Pseudomonas savastanoi. Next base: position 967,451 of record NZ_CP076652.1, on the reverse strand, counting down.
TCGGTGCGCCCAAGCCATGAGTGCTTGCCTGTTTTCAACATAAACATCAGATGTCACAAAGACATCACACAACTGCCCTATAAACGGCTCTCCGAGAAGGTCTGTGTGTTTATAGGGGTTGTGTGCCGTGAAAAGATTTATGCCTCGTTTCCTGCGTCGGCAAACCACAAGGCCAACACTATTGCGCCGCTTCAGGATCACCCTGCGTTTGGTGATCTGTTTCGGTATCACTTCCCTGCTGATGGTCGCGCTGGGGGCTTTCTGCCTGCTGCAGATGCAGGAGATCCGCAATCAGGGCGAAGCCGTTGAGAGTGGAGCGCTGCCCAGTATCGCCATGGCCGATGCCATCGCCATCGGCCTGGTCAAACTGCGCAGCGAGACCACCCGGCTGATCGCCAATGCCGACGATCCGGGTGCGGTCATCAACAGCAAGATCAATGTCGAACAGCTCAAGAACGAAGTCGAGAAAGGTTTCTCGGAATACCTTGCGCGCGTTCAATCGGGCACTGAACATGACTCTATCGTCGCCTTGCAGGATGCCTATAAGGCGTTCATGCCCGGCTTGCAGGATCAGATCACGCTGATCGAGCAGAACAAGCTGGACGAGGCCAGAATGCTGGCCAATACCATGCTCGCGCTGCAAGGCGACCTTATGGACATGCAGGTGCAGTTGCTGCGCGAGCTGAACAAACAGAGCGCTGCCGCCGCCGTAGAGTCAGCAGGCACCCGCTACGAGCAGGCACGAATCATTGCGCTGAGCGTCATCGCCGTCGTGTTGGCTCTGACCCTGCTGCTGGCCTGGCGGCTGAGCGTCAGCATCATTCACCCGGTCCGCCAGGCTTTACACATTGCCAGCACCATTGCCGATGGTGATCTGACAGAGCACCGGATACCGGATGGCAAGGACGAGACCGCGCAGTTGCTGATCACGCTGGGGCGCATGCGCACTAACCTGCACGGCACGATTGATCAGATATATGCAGCGGCGACGCAGTTGTCGCAGTCGGTCCAGGAGATGGGCACCATCGCCGAAGCCAGTGCGCTCAATCTGCAATTGCAGAACAACGAAATCGAGCAGGCCGCGGTCGCCGTCAACCAGATGAGTCAGGCGGCCATCGAAGTAGCAGGCAACGCCAGCAGCACCGTGACCGAATCACAGGCGTCGACCCAGGCGGCAGCGCAAGGACAGGAAAAACTGTCGGCGACGATTCTTTCGATCAAACAACTGACTGAAAACGTGCTGGACTCCTCGCATCAGGCTGAAGGACTGGCCGAGCGCACACAGAGCATCAGTAGCATCCTCGATGTGATTCGCGCAATCGCTAACCAGACCAACCTGCTGGCCCTGAACGCCGCCATTGAGGCAGCCCGGGCGGGCGAAGCCGGGCGCGGATTTGCCGTGGTAGCTGACGAGGTTCGTTCACTGGCGCAACGCACCAGCGCCTCGACAGCAGAAATCGAAGGGCTGATCAGCGGCGTGCAGCAAAGCACTCAGCAAACGGCCAGCTCGTTGCGCCACACGGCAACGCAAGCCAGCCTGACGCTTGAGCAAGCTGCATCAACCGGCGAAGCATTGACCGTGATCATCCATTCAACGGGCACCATCAACGACCGCAACCTGCTGATTGCCAGTGCCGCAGAACAGCAAGCCCAGGTTGCGACTGAAGTAGACCGCAACCTGAGCAGTATCCGCGACCTGTCGAGCCAGACAGCGTCAGGCGCGCAGCAGACCACCGTGGCGAGCAATTCGCTGTCGATGCTGGCGGCTGATCTGAATCTGATGGTGCAGCGTTTCGTGCTGTGATGCCCTGCCTGCCGCCAACCAGTCGTCGCGAAAACAGACTGGCTGGCGATAGTGCAACCTGAGGGCGGCTATCAGTCCTGCGGACGCAGACGGTACTGCGGCGGCAACTGCTCGAAACCGCTGATGGTCACGTCGAGGCTTTTCCAGCGACCGTCCTTGATGCCGTAGATGCAGCCATGCACAGACAGGCTCTGCCCACGGTGCCAGGCGTTCTGCACAATGCTGGTGTGACCGACGTTGGCCACTTGCTGAATCACGTTCAGCTCGCACAGACGGTCGACACGTTCTTCCTCGGTCGGCAGCTTGGCCAGCACTTCACGGTTTTCGTAATACAGATCACGAATCGTGCGCAGCCAGCCGTCGATCAGGCCGAACTGGCGGTCCTGCATGGACGCGCGTACACCGCCGCAACCATAGTGGCCCGTCACCAGAATGTGTTTGACCTTCAACACGTCCACCGCGTACTGGATCACCGACAGGCAGTTGAGATCGGTGTGCAACACAACGTTGGCCACGTTGCGATGGACGAACAGATCACCGGGCAGCATGCCGACGATCTCGTTGGCCGGGACACGTGCATCCGAACAACCGATCCACAGGAACTCAGGTGTTTGCTGGCGGGCCAGCTTGGCGAAAAACTCTGGGTCTTCCTGCTTTATCGCATCGGCCCAGCGTGCATTGTTATCAATCAGGTCTTGTAGCTCGTTCATGCTTTGACGCCTCGATAATGATGCCCAGCCTTGGACTGGAGTCGAATCCTTCAAGTCACGCCTATTTGCCACTACTGAAAAAATTCACCAAAGCTCGTCGGTCAACAAAAAGGAATCTTCAAAGTCATGGCCGGTCCATTTTTTACGACCACCTGAAATGAGGATTTCCCATGAACGATTCACGCCGTCCGTTCGGTGCTACCGAACCGGAACCCATCGACGATAACGAAGACCGTATGGGCTCCGTGGAAACACTCGACTTCGACGAAGAAGATCCTGCCCGTATTGGTGATCTTATCCCTGAAGACGAACTGCAACATGAAATTCCGGATCAGCGTGTGCGTGAGGCAGGCCTGACCGGTGCCTCGACTGACGATCACCATTCGACCGATGACGATCTGTCTCCGGAAACCCTGATCCGCGAAGACGGTGCCCGTTCACCGAATGAGCAGGGCGAAGACGATCCTGCCGACCTGGAGCTGACGGTAGTCGATGAAGATGACATCGGTGGTGGCAACGGTCTGGACGAGGAGGAACTGGCAATCATCGACCCGCTGGATGGCAACACCCAGCGCTGACAGCCAGCACTATTCGAAAAGCGTGCAGGCCATGACCACAGCGTCTTCGCGGCCGCCGACTGCCGGGTAGTAATCGCGACGCCGGCCTATCTCGTTGAAACCGTAGTTTTCATACAGACGATAGGCTGGACGATTACTGTCACGCAGCTCCAGAAAGCATTCCCGAGCGTTTAGCTGATAAGCACGCTTCATCAGATGGTCCAGCAGCAGCAAGCCAAGACCACGGCCCTGATTTTCAGGTTTGACGGTGATGTTGAGCAGATGCGCTTCATCGATGATGACCTGAATCACACCGTGCCCGACCTGCTGCGCGCCCTCGAACATCAGCCAGATCTCGTAGGACTTGAGGCCATCGAGAAAGATGCCGCGTGTCCAGGGATGGCTGAACGCTGCGTATTCGATTTTCAGCACCGCATCCATGTCGGCTTCGGTCATGGGGCGGAAGGTTACGGCATCACTCATCGATCGATTTCCAGCGCGTCATCAGCCGACGCATGGCTTTCCAGACATCGGCCTTGCGCTCAGGCTCGTCCATCATTAATTCGAGACCCGGCAACGCCCAGGCAGTACCCAGACCTTCGATCTGCAATTCGCGGTTATAGGATTCGGCGTCGGCTTCACCGGCGAACTTCATCGACGGCAAACCGATCAGCCACAGGCACGCACAGGGTTCGTCCTCAAGCCGGGCACCGACAAAGCCTTGCACGAAGTCGCGCGCCGCTTCCGGGCCCTGATCCATCTGACCACGCACCAACAACGGCCAGCGCACCGGTTCGCCGATAATCTGCGGGCTGTCGGGCAGACCGGCAGCCCGCAGCATGTCCTTGAGCAGCAGGTAGGACGGATCGCGGCTCTGAAACGGCTGGCCGGTGGTCAGCTCTACCAGCAGCATGCAACGCCCGGCACGCAGCAATTGCAGGGCAAAACGCGGTGGCGGCACAACCGCGGCCTTGGGCGGCGCAGGCGCGACCTCTTCGACCGGAGCAACCGTGCGCGTGCTGGCCAGTGACGGACGCGGCACCTCGACCTTCGGGCGCTCGGGCTGCCGGGCGATCGGCACAACGTTCGCAGCTTCGACCGGCGCAGCGTACGCAGATGGCGCGGCAGCAGGCGCAATGCTCTGCACCTCGAGCGGCAGCGGTAACGGCGCAAGCAGCTCCGGACGCGAGGGCGCAGCGAATGGCAGTTCTGTGCGCGGCAGCCAGTTGACCACCTGCATGGCGGTCAAATAAGCGCGGCGACGGGACTCGTTGAGCAAGGGTCAGCCACCTGTGGATAAGTTAAGCGCGCAATTCTAGCGTTGTTCGCCTTTTTGCGCTGCAGCATATCGCCCGCAGGTGAAATATCAGGCGACTGATGCAGTACAATTGCCGCTTTTCACTTGCCAACAGTCGGCCTAACGATGATCGAACCCAAGCGCGTCCTGCGCGCCCTTGCCGAGCACTGGGCGCTACTCGAGCCCTTATGCGAACACTTCGACCAGGGTACGTTGAGCCTGAGCGAGCTGCGCCTGCAATTGGGCGCTCAGCAGCAGGACAGCACCCCGCAAGACATCACCAACCTGCTGGACGTGTGGATTCGTCTGGACATTCTGGTGCCCGTCGCGAAAAGTCCGAACCGCTTTGAGCTCAACGCACAGATCCATGACTTCCTGTCCTACCTGCGCCGCGAGCACCGGCTGGGCCTGTGCCTGGAAATCGAGGCTTATCTGCGCCATCTGGAGCGCCTGGCCGGTTACATTCAGGACGCGTTCGATATTCGCGATGCCAATGATCTGGCCAGGCAGCTGCGACTGCTGGACATGCGCGTGCGCGACGTTCTCAAGAAGCTCGCCAACGATGAACAGGCACTGGTCGCGGTAGCCGACCGGGCCAAGACCAGCGACCGGCAGATCCCCTTGCGCCAGCGGTATGCAGAAGTTCTGGCCACCTGGGACGAATACGTCGAGCCGATGATTCAACTGGTCAATGCCGACGGCGCTTTCGAACAGGGTGTGCGCAAGGTCGAGAATGTGCTGCTGCGCCTGCTGACCGAGCAACAACGCCTCGGTCATCTGGTCGATGACGACATGCTGCTGCGCACCCATGCGCGCATTCTGGAGATGCAGACCAGCGCCCAGCTGACCTTGCGTCATGCACGCGAGCTGCTGTTGCCGCTGCGCGAGGAGGCACGTCGCCACAACGCGGTGACTCGTGGCGCGGCGCTGGCCCTGTCGGCGATTCGGCGCAAGGGCCTGGACGCAGTGCCACAGGCTGCCATGCCATTGTTTACCCGCCCGCAAAGTACCTTTCTGGGCAGTGCGAGTCAGGTCGAGGCTTACGTCTATGCCTTGGCGCGCTTTGAACCCAAGCCTGCGAAATTCCCCAAGGCCAGTGGTACACGCAAGGGCGAACCGCCCCGCGCGCCACGTACGGTCAAGGAAATGCTCGAGCGCTGCGAAAGCGCCCTGCCGATGCCTGACCTGATGGTCTGGCTGCTGGAGCAGGAGCCGACTGGCGAAACCGACGAGCTGTTGTACTGGTTCTCGCGGTTGTCGCGGGACAAGCGCTTCGCCCGTGAACGCCTCGAGCGTCGCGAATATTTCACCCGGGAGCACCGCGTCAGCCTGCGCTCCTTTGCCCTGCTCGCCGCAAAAGACGAGCAGCCAGAGCATTCCGAGAGCCCTGTTCATGCATCTTGATCTATCCGAAATGTCCCAGCTCGCGCCGATCTTTCGCGAGCTGTTCAAGGGCTATCACATCAGCCGCCGTGACCCGGAGCTGTATGCCCAACTCTCCAACTGCCAGGACCAGTACCGCGCGCTGTTCAAGGCACTGGGCTACGAACTGATCTGCGACACCCGCGGTTTCTACTATTTCGTGCCTGAACTGGCCGCCGCGCAGGTCAACAAGACCGCTCAGCGTCTGGCGCTGTTCACCTTCATCCTCGTCGAGCATCTGGCCGATCAGGGCCGTGACCCGATGGCCGTGCTGGATGGCGGCAGTCTGGGCCGTGACGAACTGCCTTCGATGCTGGAAAAGTACCGGGACCTGTTTCTTCAGGCGGAAGTGCAGACCCAGGAAGAGCTTGAAGAGAAGATCATGCGCCGCATGACGCAACTGGGTTTTGCCAGTGAAGAGGTCGGTATCTACCGCTTCCTGCCGCCGATGCACCGTTTTCTCGATGTATGCCTGTCGGTGCAACAGGACCGCGATCTGGCGGCCAGCCTGCATAGCGCCCTGCCACTGCCAACGCCTGTGCTCATCGATGATGACAGCGACGAGAAGCTGCTGGAAACCGATGACCCTCTGGACCTGGCTGAATTCGGTGAAGAAACCGAGGAAGAGGCACTGGCCCGGGCAATCGCCGATGAGCAACGACAGGAGATGGACACATGAGCCAGGAACGTTATGGCATCCGCCGCTTTGCCCTGTTAAACACTGCCGGTTACAGCCTCGGCCTGTTCCCGCTGGAAAACCCGCTGTCGGTGTATGGCGCGAACAACCTGGGCAAGAGCGCCTCAATCAACGCTCTGCAATTCCCGATTCTGGCGCGCATGTCGGACATGAGCTTCGGCAAGTACAGCCTTGAGCAGTCCCGGCGCTTCTACTTTGCTACCGACACCAGTTACATTCTGGTGGAAGTCTCCCTGCCCCACGGCCCGCATGTAATTGGCGTGGTAGGCCGCGGCCCGGGTGGCGGTTTCGGCCATCAGTTCTTCGCCTATGCCGGCGAGCTGGACCTGGGTCATTACCAGAAGAACGACACCTGCCTGCGTCAGAAAGAGCTGTTCAGCAACCTGGAAAGCCAGGGCCTGAAAGCCTACGAACTCAAGCCGGACGAGCTGCGCCGCCTGTTGGTAGGCGGTCATACCTCGATCCCGCTGGACCTGACCCTGATCCCGCTGCGCTCCACCAGCGAGCAGAGCCTGAAGACGTTCCGTGCGCTGTTCATCAACCTGCTACACATGCGCGAAATCACGGCAGCCAAACTCAAGCAGCTGTTTCTCGATGCCTTCGAGCACAGCCTGCGCTCGGGCAGCGTCGACTACATTGCCGCCTGTGAAGAAGCTTTCCGCGACGTGCGGCGCATGGAACAGGATTACAACTCGCTGGTACTGGCTGGCCCGCTGGTCGAGGCGCTGGCTGCCGGGGTCAAACAGCGTGATCTGTTGCGTGGCAAACTGCATCGTCTGTCGCCAATCCTTGATTCACTGCTTGGCACCTGGTCGGACTACTCTGGCGCGCGCAAGGAAGAACTGGTCGCTCAGGCCGAGCATTACCGTGCTCAGCAGGATGAGATGCAGAACGATCAGCGCAGCAGCACTCAGGAACTGATGCGTCTGGAGCGCGAGATCAGCAGCATCCAGCGCTGGGTCGGCGAGCTGTCGGTGCTGAAGAATCGTTTCGCGCTGGTCGATGACGTCAAGGTGCTGGAGCAGCAACTGCTCGCAGCCAAGGATGCTCACGATGAACTGGCCGGTGCACTGGCCCAGTCGCGGCAGTTCAGCGCCGAAGATCTGGACGAGCGTCTGCGCGATCTGGAGAAACGCCTCAAGTCGGTCAAACAACAGCTCGACCATGCGGACAACAACAGTTACGCCCGTCTGCGTGAAGAGTTCTCCCAGCCGGATGTAGAACGCCTGATGCGCCTGTTCAACAGCGCGCTGTTCAGCTTGCCATTGGGTGAGCAAGGCATTGCGCTGGACGATGGCGATGCGTGGGTAAAATCGCTGGAGACCATTCTGGATGGCTTCAAAGGCGATCAATTCACCGTACCCGGACTGACCATCAACCTGTCGAGCATCGAACCTCCTGCCCTGCAGGCGCTGGCCGATCGTGCTGCGCTGCGCGATCAGAAAGAGCGCCTGGAAAAAGAACTCAAGCAACTGAAAACCCAGCAGGCTGTGGCCGCCGACCGCGCGGCGAGCAAGACCCAGACCGAGGCGCTGTATCAACAGGTGCTGGATGCTCAAAAAGCACTTGAAGACTTCCGCCGCTGCCAGACCTTGAGCGCGGAGGAGTCCGGCAAGCTGGAAGAGCTGGCGCAGATGGAAGCCGCTCAGGATGAACTGAAACGCTCCAGCGATGCATTCACCGAACGCGTCCAGCAGCTCTCGGCCAAGCTGCAACTGATCGCCCGTCAGATTGGTGACATGGAATCCAAGCAACGCACGCTGGACGACGCGCTACGTCGCCGCCAGTTGTTGCCTGCGGATCTGCCGTTCGGCACGCCGTTCATGGACCCGATTGATGATTCCATGGATAACCTGTTGCCACTGCTCAACGACTACCAGGACAGCTGGCAAGGTCTGTTGCGCAGCGATGGGCAGATCGAAGCGCTGTATGCCCAGGTTCGCCTCAAGGGCGTGGCCAAGTTCGACAGCGAGGACGACATGGAGCGTCGCCTGCAACTGCTGATCAATGCCTACGCACACCGTACCGATGAGGCGCTCACACTGGGCAAGGCTCGTCGCGCTGCGGTTACTGACATCGCCCGTACCCTGCGCAATATTCGTAGCGACTACGACAGCCTCGAGCATCAACTGGCGCTTTTCAACCGCGAGATCAACAAACGTCAGGTGTCGAACCTTGCAAGCTTCCGTATCGTGCTCGCCCCTAACAAGGAAGCGCTCAAGCACATCGACCAGATTATCCACAGCGCCGGGCAATATGAAGAAGGCGAGACGCTGTCGGTTTTCGACCTGAGCCAGAGCGCCGAGCAGGACAACAAGAACGAAGAGGCCAAGGAGTATCTGGCGCGACTTGTGGCTGCCAACCATAACCAGTTGGGCTTGAAGGACTTGTTCGAGCTTGCATTCGAGATCACCAAGGTCAATGGTCAGCCGGTTATCCACACCGATATCGACGGCGCAGCTTCAAACGGTACGACGATGACCATCAAGGCATTGACCAACATGTACCTGTTGCTGCACTTGATGGATCGGGATCAGGCTGGTCGGGTGCGCCTGCCTTATTACCTCGACGAAGCAGCAGACATTGATGAGAAGAACCAGGCTGCGCTACTGGAAACGAGCCTGCAGCTGGGCTTCGTTCCGATTCTGGCCAGTGTGAAGCCACAGGTATCGGCCCATGTGGCCATCGACCTGGAAGGTGGCAGCGGGCCTAACGGGATATACATCGATGAAGCTGACTGGAAATACATTCAGCGTCGTGACGACGTCAAGCCAGCGGTGCCAGAGTTGGCTTCGTAAGGGCCGTTAGCTGTAGCAAGAAGGCCGCATGAGAATGCGGCCTTTTTTATTGTCTTCGAATTGAGTGAGGCCATAGTGCAGGCCTTGCACAAACAGACTCTTTATTCATTGAATTCACAATGGGGTGCAGCAAACACGCATACGATTACGAGAGGCTGGCCTGGAGTGACCTCATGAAAACCATACTGTTGACGGTCTTGCTGACCGTTGCTGCAACAGCGCATGCAACCGACTACTACGTTGCCCCCAATGGCGATGATTATGCTGCCGGTACAAAAGCCGCACCGTTGCGATCCATCATGCGTGCACAGCAAGCCGCAAAAGCTGGCGACACGGTGTACTTTCGCGGCGGAGTCTATGCCTACACAGCAGGCATCAACAGCTGCGCTACCCGTACAGACACCGTCAATGCCATCACCCTGAACAACAGCGGCAGCGAAAACAAACCTATACGTTACTGGGCCTATCCGGGCGAAACACCAGTGTTTGATTTCTCGGCCATGAAAGACGATTGTCGCGTCAAAGGCTTCAACGTTACCGGTAGCTGGTTACACCTGAAGGGGCTGGAGGTAACGGGCGTGCCGCAGCAGCCGGATAACCATCTCAATCACGAGTCCTGGGGCATCTGGAACAGCGGCAGCCACAACACTTTCGAGCAACTCAACTTGCATCACAACATGGGGCCAGGCCTGTTCATTCAGAACGGCGGTTATAACCTGGTACTCAATACCGACTCCCACCACAACTACGATCCTTACACCTCAAACGGCGCAGGTCAGAGCGCTGACGGCTTCGGCGCACACATCAAGGCGGGGCATCCAGGCAACGTATTTCGCGGTTGCAGAGCCTGGGCCAATTCCGACGACGGCTTTGACCTGATCAATGCCTTCTCGCCGGTAACCATCGAAAACTCGTGGGCATGGCAGCAAGGCTACCTGCCTGGCACGCACACCAAACTTGAAGCGGGCAACGGCAATGGCATCAAAGCGGGCGGATACGGTGGCAAGTATGTGCCCAACGGTGTGAAACATATCGTCCGTAATTCAGTTGCCTTCGACAACAAATCCGCCGGTTTCTACGCCAATCACCATACATTGGCACTGGACTTCATCAACAACACGGCTTTTTCCAATGGCGCAAACTACAACATGGCAGGTATCGCGCCAGATGGCTCGCTGATTCCTCTCGGCCACCTGCTCAACAATATTGCCTACAAGGGACGGTTGACCGTAAACAGCGAAGGACTGGATATGGCCCACAACTCATGGGCATTGCCAACGCCTGTAACCGACGCTGACTTTGAAGATGTCTCGGAGACTGGTTGGGATGCGAAGCGCCAGCCAGACGGAAGCCTGCCAGTACTGAGCAGCTTCCATCTGCGGCCCGGCAGCAGGCTGGCAGGCATGGGGGCGTTCAACTGAGCTGGAGGGGGACTCTCTGGCTTCAGTACTGAAAGGTGGGGTTATGAGTTCAGGAGAATGCAGAGGTTTGTGGAACCCCAGACAAACAAAAACCCTCAACGCGTAAGCGATGAGGGTTTCTGGAATTTAATCTTGACGATGACCTACTCTCACATGGGGAAACCCCACACTACCATCGGCGATACATCGTTTCACTACTGAGTTCGGGATGGGATCAGGTGGTTCCAATGTTCTATGGTCGTCAAGAAATTCGGGTACCGAATCGTGCCGTGCGGCGCGCTTCAGCAAATCGGGTATGTGATAGCTCGGTGCGGTTGTGACGCAAACTTTCGGTTCGTGTCGTCTTCACAGTCACCGCAATCTGGTCGTTCGACTCAAATTGCTTGGGTGTTATATGGTCAAGCCTCACGGGCAATTAGTATTGGTTAGCTCAACGCCTCACAGCGCTTACACACCCAACCTATCAACGTCGTAGTCTTCGACGGCCCTTTAGGGAACTCAAGGTTCCAGTGAGATCTCATCTTGAGGCAAGTTTCCCGCTTAGATGCTTTCAGCGGTTATCTTTTCCGAACATAGCTACCCGGCAATGCCACTGGCGTGACAACCGGAACACCAGAGGTTCGTCCACTCCGGTCCTCTCGTACTAGGAGCAGCCCCTCTCAAATCTCAAACGTCCACGGCAGATAGGGACCGAACTGTCTCACGACGTTCTAAACCCAGCTCGCGTACCACTTTAAATGGCGAACAGCCATACCCTTGGGACCGGCTTCAGCCCCAGGATGTGATGAGCCGACATCGAGGTGCCAAACACCGCCGTCGATATGAACTCTTGGGCGGTATCAGCCTGTTATCCCCGGAGTACCTTTTATCCGTTGAGCGATGGCCCTTCCATACAGAACCACCGGATCACTAAGACCTACTTTCGTACCTGCTCGACGTGTCTGTCTCGCAGTCAAGCGCGCTTTTGCCTTTATACTCTACGACCGATTTCCGACCGGTCTGAGCGCACCTTCGTACTCCTCCGTTACTCTTTAGGAGGAGACCGCCCCAGTCAAACTACCCACCATACACTGTCCTCGATCCGGATAACGGACCTGAGTTAGAACCTCAAAGTTGCCAGGGTGGTATTTCAAGGTTGGCTCCACGCAGACTGGCGTCCACGCTTCAAAGCCTCCCACCTATCCTACACAAGCAAATTCAAAGTCCAGTGCAAAGCTATAGTAAAGGTTCACGGGGTCTTTCCGTCTAGCCGCGGATACACTGCATCTTCACAGCGATTTCAATTTCACTGAGTCTCGGGTGGAGACAGCGCCGCCATCGTTACGCCATTCGTGCAGGTCGGAACTTACCCGACAAGGAATTTCGCTACCTTAGGACCGTTATAGTTACGGCCGCCGTTTACCGGGGCTTCGATCAAGAGCTTCGCTTGCGCTAACCCCATCAATTAACCTTCCGGCACCGGGCAGGCGTCACACCCTATACGTCCACTTTCGTGTTTGCAGAGTGCTGTGTTTTTAATAAACAGTCGCAGCGGCCTGGTATCTTCGACCGGCGTGGGCTTACGCAGTAAATGCTTCACCCTCACCGGCGCACCTTCTCCCGAAGTTACGGTGCCATTTTGCCTAGTTCCTTCACCCGAGTTCTCTCAAGCGCCTTGGTATTCTCTACCCAACCACCTGTGTCGGTTTGGGGTACGGTTCCTGGTTACCTGAAGCTTAGAAGCTTTTCTTGGAAGCATGGCATCAACCACTTCGTGTTCTAAAGAACACTCGTCATCAGCTCTCGGCCTTAAGATCCCGGATTTACCTAAGATCTCAGCCTACCACCTTAAACCTGGACAACCAACGCCAGGCTGGCCTAGCCTTCTCCGTCCCTCCATCGCAATAACCAGAAGTACAGGAATATTAACCTGTTTTCCATCGACTACGCTTTTCAGCCTCGCCTTAGGGACCGACTAACCCTGCGTCGATTAACGTTGCGCAGGAAACCTTGGTCTTTCGGCGTGGGTGTTTTTCACACCCATTGTCGTTACTCATGTCAGCATTCGCACTTCTGATACCTCCAGCAAGCTTCTCAACTCACCTTCACAGGCTTACAGAACGCTCCTCTACCGCATCATCAAAAGATGATACCCGTAGCTTCGGTGCATGGTTTGAGCCCCGTTACATCTTCCGCGCAGGCCGACTCGACTAGTGAGCTATTACGCTTTCTTTAAAGGGTGGCTGCTTCTAAGCCAACCTCCTAGCTGTCTAAGCCTTCCCACATCGTTTCCCACTTAACCATGACTTTGGGACCTTAGCTGACGGTCTGGGTTGTTTCCCTTTTCACGACGGACGTTAGCACCCGCCGTGTGTCTCCCATGCTCGGCACTTGTAGGTATTCGGAGTTTGCATCGGTTTGGTAAGTCGGGATGACCCCCTAGCCGAAACAGTGCTCTACCCCCTACAGTGATACATGAGGCGCTACCTAAATAGCTTTCGAGGAGAACCAGCTATCTCCGAGCTTGATTAGCCTTTCACTCCGATCCACAGGTCATCCGCTAACTTTTCAACGGTAGTCGGTTCGGTCCTCCAGTTAGTGTTACCCAACCTTCAACCTGCCCATGGATAGATCGCCCGGTTTCGGGTCTATTCCCAGCGACTAGACGCCCTATTAAGACTCGCTTTCGCTACGCCTCCCCTATTCGGTTAAGCTCGCCACTGAAAATAAGTCGCTGACCCATTATACAAAAGGTACGCAGTCACCCAACAAAGTGGGCTCCCACTGCTTGTACGCATACGGTTTCAGGATCTATTTCACTCCGCTCTCCGCGGTTCTTTTCGCCTTTCCCTCACGGTACTGGTTCACTATCGGTCAGTCAGTAGTATTTAGCCTTGGAGGATGGTCCCCCCATATTCAGACAAGGTTTCTCGTGCCCCGTCCTACTCGATTTCATTGCAAAGGGATTTTCGCGTACAGGGCTATCACCCACTATGGCCGTCCTTTCCAGAACGTTCCGCTAATCCCAATACAACTTAAGGGCTGGTCCCCGTTCGCTCGCCACTACTAAGGGAATCTCGGTTGATTTCTTTTCCTCAGGGTACTTAGATGTTTCAGTTCCCCTGGTTCGCCTCTTGCACCTATGTATTCAGTACAAGATAACCATCTTATGATGGCTGGGTTCCCCCATTCAGACATCTCCGGATCACAGTCTGTTTGCCGACTCCCCGAAGCTTTTCGCAGGCTACCACGTCTTTCATCGCCTCTGACTGCCAAGGCATCCACCGTATGCGCTTCTTCACTTGACCATATAACCCCAAGCAATCTGGTTATACTGTGAAGACGACATTCGCCGAAAGTTTGCATTCACAAACTTTACCTTAGCCCGGACACACACCAGTGAAAGAGGTGCCCGGTCTATTTCTTTCTATCACATACCCAAATTTTTAAAGAACGATCTAATCAAAGACTAGAAATCAACATTCATGCATTGATCGTCAGGATCAATGGAATGCTCATTTCTAAGCTTTCAAACAGAAGCAGTAAGTGGTGGAGCCAAGCGGGATCGAACCGCTGACCTCCTGCGTGCAAGGCAGGCGCTCTCCCAGCTGAGCTATGGCCCCGTATTTCTACATACCGTGGAGGCGTCTACTCTGACCAGCTATCTCACCAGTAAACTGGTGGGTCTGGGCAGATTCGAACTGCCGACCTCACCCTTATCAGGGGTGCGCTCTAACCAACTGAGCTACAGACCCGAACTCGGGCGCTGCTTCTAATCGTCTTCTTCAATGAATCAAGCAATTCGTGTGGGTGCTTATGGTGCAGCTGAGTCGTCGATTAAGGAGGTGATCCAGCCGCAGGTTCCCCTACGGCTACCTTGTTACGACTTCACCCCAGTCATGAATCACACCGTGGTAACCGTCCCCCCGAAGGTTAGACTAGCTACTTCTGGTGCAACCCACTCCCATGGTGTGACGGGCGGTGTGTACAAGGCCCGGGAACGTATTCACCGCGACATTCTGATTCGCGATTACTAGCGATTCCGACTTCACGCAGTCGAGTTGCAGACTGCGATCCGGACTACGATCGGTTTTGTGAGATTAGCTCCACCTCGCGGCTTGGCAACCCTCTGTACCGACCATTGTAGCACGTGTGTAGCCCAGGCCGTAAGGGCCATGATGACTTGACGTCATCCCCACCTTCCTCCGGTTTGTCACCGGCAGTCTCCTTAGAGTGCCCACCATAACGTGCTGGTAACTAAGGACAAGGGTTGCGCTCGTTACGGGACTTAACCCAACATCTCACGACACGAGCTGACGACAGCCATGCAGCACCTGTCTCAATGCTCCCGAAGGCACCAATCCATCTCTGGAAAGTTCATTGGATGTCAAGGCCTGGTAAGGTTCTTCGCGTTGCTTCGAATTAAACCACATGCTCCACCGCTTGTGCGGGCCCCCGTCAATTCATTTGAGTTTTAACCTTGCGGCCGTACTCCCCAGGCGGTCAACTTAATGCGTTAGCTGCGCCACTAAGAGCTCAAGGCTCCCAACGGCTAGTTGACATCGTTTACGGCGTGGACTACCAGGGTATCTAATCCTGTTTGCTCCCCACGCTTTCGCACCTCAGTGTCAGTATCAGTCCAGGTGGTCGCCTTCGCCACTGGTGTTCCTTCCTATATCTACGCATTTCACCGCTACACAGGAAATTCCACCACCCTCTACCATACTCTAGCTTGCCAGTTTTGGATGCAGTTCCCAGGTTGAGCCCGGGGATTTCACATTCAACTTAACAAACCACCTACGCGCGCTTTACGCCCAGTAATTCCGATTAACGCTTGCACCCTCTGTATTACCGCGGCTGCTGGCACAGAGTTAGCCGGTGCTTATTCTGTCGGTAACGTCAAAACAGTCACGTATTAGGTAACTGCCCTTCCTCCCAACTTAAAGTGCTTTACAATCCGAAGACCTTCTTCACACACGCGGCATGGCTGGATCAGGCTTTCGCCCATTGTCCAATATTCCCCACTGCTGCCTCCCGTAGGAGTCTGGACCGTGTCTCAGTTCCAGTGTGACTGATCATCCTCTCAGACCAGTTACGGATCGTCGCCTTGGTGAGCCATTACCTCACCAACTAGCTAATCCGACCTAGGCTCATCTGATAGCGCAAGGCCCGAAGGTCCCCTGCTTTCTCCCGTAGGACGTATGCGGTATTAGCGTCCGTTTCCGAGCGTTATCCCCCACTACCAGGCAGATTCCTAGGCATTACTCACCCGTCCGCCGCTCGCCACCAGGTACAAGTACCCGTGCTGCCGCTCGACTTGCATGTGTTAGGCCTGCCGCCAGCGTTCAATCTGAGCCATGATCAAACTCTTCAGTTCAAACATCTAACTGGGTTTTGAGAAAACCCTAAACTTGGCTCAGCAATCGTTGGTTACATCTTTGATTTCTCGCGGAGTAACTTGGGTTGCTGATAATCTGTTGACTTCAGTCGACACCACAAGCACCCACACGAATTGCTTGATTCAGTTGTTAAAGAGCGGGTGGTTAAGAGCTTTCGTCTCAACCGAGGCGCGCATTCTACAGCGTCTCTTGTATCTGTCAAGCGGTTATTTTAAGAAGTTTTCAAAGTTTCCTTTGCAACTTCAACCACTTGCGCTTCGATCAACTCTGCAGTTGCTCATCAGCGGGAGGCGAATTCTACAGCGTTACAACCGCGTGTCAAACTCTTTTTTCTCACCGCTGTCGATCACTGCTGACTCGACCTCCTTCCTCGCTGACTCTTCACTCCAAACCCTTGTAAACTATTGATCTACAAGGCTTTTTCGTTTCCGTCTGCGCCGGAAGTGGGGCGAATTATAGACAGATCACAGAGGGCGTCAACCGTTATTTTGAACTTTCTTCGATCCTGCCGCCGCAGAACCGCCAAGACGCGGGATTCGCCTTGTAATCACTGGAATCCGCAGCAGCAACAGGAACGCACCTATCCCCGCATACAGTGCCCATTCCTTAAGGTCAGCCCTGACAATCCAGAACATGTGCAGCAAGCCCAGCCCCAGAATCACGTATATAAGCCGGTGCAGCTTCTTCCAGCGCGCCCCGAGTCGACGCTGACTATAGCGATTGGACGTCACCGCCAAAGCCAACAGCCCGAGAAACGCCAACGCACCCACGATGATATAAGGACGCTTGACCAGCTCCACGCCCAACTGGCCTAAATCCAGCCCGAGGATGAACAGCGCATACATCGTCATGTGCAGCACTACATAAGCAAAACACCACAACCCCAGTTGACGACGGACAACGATCCATCCCGGCCAGCCGGTCAGACGCTGCAAAGGCGTCATGGACATTGTGATCAGCAACATCACCAGAGTCGCCAGCCCGAAGTTCTCTACCAGAACCTTGCCCGGATCAGGACCCAGGGCAAAGATCCATGCCTGATAGAGCCACCAGACCGGCGCAACACACGCGGCGAGAAATACAGCCAGACGCCAGAACGGGTATCGCATCAATAGTCCTTCCTCAGATCCATACCGGCATACAAGGCACCCACCTCCTCCTCATAACCGTTGAACATTTTCGTGTCGCGCAGATTCGGACTGAATAGCCCACTCGGCAAGCGACGCTCTCGGGCCTGGGTCCAACGAGGGTGATCCACCGTCGGGTTAACGTTGGCATAGAAGCCGTACTCATTTGCCGCAATGCTTTGCCATGTGGTCTTCGGCTGCTCACTGACCAGACTGATACGCACGATGGACTTCACACTCTTGAAGCCATACTTCCAAGGCACCACCAAACGCAGCGGCGCGCCGTTCTGATTAGGTAATTCACGCCCATACATGCCCACCGCAAGGATCGCCAACGGATTCATCGCTTCATCCAGTCGCAGCCCCTCTACATACGGCCAGTCGATGAGGGCAAAGTCAGAGCGTTGCCCAGGCATGGACTTTGGGTCTTCAAGCGTTTCGAAGCGAATGTATTTGGCCTTCGAGGTCGGCTCTACCTGCTTAAGCAGTGCAGAGATCGGAAAGCCCATCCAGGGAATGACCATCGACCAGGCTTCGACGCAGCGCAGCCTATAGATCCGCTCCTCCAACTGGTAAGGCTTCATGAAGTCTTCCAGCGCATAGCGGCCCGGCTTGCCGACTTCACCATCGATCACGACGCTCCACGGTTCAGTCTGCAAGGAACCGGCATTTTTTGCCGGATCGCCCTTGTCGGTACCAAACTCGTAGAAATTGTTGTAGTGGGTGGCGTCCTTGAACGGCGTGATCGCCTCATCCTTGACATTGACCGCCTGCCATTTAGTGGACGCAAGTTTGTCGGCGAACCACCCCGGCGCTTTCCCGGGCTCTACATCCGCATAGCGCGAAGCATCTGCAGCGCTTGCCCAGCGCGGCAGCGCCGTGACGGCCAGACCCGCAAGCGAGCCGCCGAGCAATGTACGTCGAGAGAGATAGATGGATTCAGGCGTGACGTCCGACTCTTTGGAGTCGGACGCAGAAGGAAGCTTGATTAGCATAATGACTCCACAGCCTAAGGGAACTGATGCACCAGTAGACTACGGAGTATGGTGGAAATTAGATCATTGAGAGGCTTTATGACGACGCAATAGATACTGAATAGGTCCCGACAGTGCGTAGGCGAGGAATATCAGCAGCAGAATGCGTGGCGGGTCGCTGAATACCACGGCAAACACCAGCACCACGGCCAGAATCGCAACAAAAGGTACACGCCCTTTCAGGTCCAGCTCCTTGAAGCTGTTGTACTTGATGTTGCTGACCATCAGCATGCCTGCAGCCGCAACCAGCAAGGCCACCAGGAACGACAACTTCGAACCCTGAATCCCGAAATCACTGAACGCCCAGACCGTGCCAGCTACAACACCTGCCGCAGCAGGGCTAGCCAGGCCGATAAAGTAGCGTTTGTCAGCCTTGCCGACCTGAGTGTTGAAGCGCGCCAGACGCAATGCCGCGCCCGCCACATAGATGAAGGCCACCATCCAGCCCACCTTGCCCATGTCACCCAATGCCCAACCGAATGCCAGCAACGCGGGTGCCACACCAAAGGCGACCATGTCGGACAAGGAGTCGTACTCGGCACCAAACGCGCTTTGGGTATTGGTCATGCGCGCAACGCGACCATCCAGCCCGTCGAGGACCATGGCGACGAAGATCGCAATGGCAGCGAACGCGAAATACTTGCTCGCACCAGCGGTATCACCTGCACTCATCGCGCTTTGTGCACTCATGGAACTGATGATGGAGTAAAAGCCAGCGAACAGGTTCGCGGTGGTAAACAGGTTGGGCAGCAGATAGATACCGCGATGCCGGACCTGCCGGCCTTCGGCGTCATGGCCTTCTTCCACATGTTCATCGATAGGTAGCAGACTTTCAGCGTCGGAGGCCTTGTTGGGCTCCTCGGGACGTTCGCTCATGGAGATTACCTTGCAGCGGTATGAAAAGGTTCGACAGAGGTCTGCCGCGAGGGTTCGGCGGCAAACGATGCAGCTTTATACCAGAGCCTGACCCATAACGAAAAAACGCGACCGATTGGCCGCGTTTTTTTGCGAAGCTAAAGCTTAGTTCTTGTCTTTGTCGACGATTTTGTTGGCAGCGATCCAAGGCATCATCGAGCGCAGTTTCTCGCCGATGATTTCGATACCG
Organism: Pseudomonas savastanoi; assembly: GCF_020917325.1. NCBI lineage: Bacteria > Pseudomonadati > Pseudomonadota > Gammaproteobacteria > Pseudomonadales > Pseudomonadaceae > Pseudomonas > Pseudomonas savastanoi. Next base: position 948,101 of record NZ_CP076652.1, on the reverse strand, counting down.
TGGGCAGCGTTGTTACGACGCTTGGCGGTCATCGAAGGGTAGCCGGTAGCGCCTTCGCTGATGAACATCTTCGCGTATTCACCATCCTGGATGCGCTTCAGAGCGTTGCGCATGGCCTGACGGGATTCAGCGTTGATGACTTCAGGGCCGGTCACGTACTCGCCGTATTCGGCGTTGTTGGAGATCGAGTAGTTCATGTTGGCGATACCGCCTTCGTACATGAGGTCAACGATCAGCTTCAGTTCGTGCAGGCACTCGAAGTAGGCCATTTCCGGCGCGTAGCCAGCTTCAACCAGTGTTTCGAAACCAGCTTTTACCAGCTCGACAGTACCGCCGCACAGAACAGCCTGTTCGCCGAACAGGTCGGTTTCGGTCTCGTCCTTGAAGGTAGTTTCGATGATACCGGTACGGCCGCCGCCAACGCCCGAAGCGTAGGACAGGGCAACGTTCTTGGCGTTGCCGGAAGCATCCTGATAAACCGCGATCAGGTCAGGAATACCGCCACCCTTGACGAACTCGGTACGTACGGTGTGGCCCGGAGCCTTTGGCGCGATCATGATCACGTCGAGGTCAGCGCGCGGTACAACCTGGTTGTAGTGAATCGCGAAGCCGTGGGAGAACGCCAGTGTTGCGCCCTTTTTCAGGTTCGGCTCGACTTCGTTCTTGTACAGCTGGGACTGGAACTCGTCCGGGGTCAGAATCATGACCAGGTCGGCAGCAGCAACGGCGGAAGCAACATCAGTCACTTTCAGGCCATGAGCCTCGGCCTTGGCGACAGTAGCCGAACCTTTACGCAGGCCAACAGTGACATCAACGCCGGAGTCTTTCAGGTTGCACGCTTGAGCGTGGCCTTGCGAACCGTAACCGATGATGGCGACTTTCTTGCCCTGGATGATCGAAAGGTCACAGTCTTTGTCGTAGAAAACTTTCATGGAAATCCCCTGTTATCTTGGCCGTTCAGGCCATTTGCTTAATTGATTTAAATGCTCAGCACTTTGTCGCCACGGGCAATGCCCGTTACGCCACTGCGTACTGTTTCCAGGATAGCGGCGGTGCCGATGGCCTGAATGAAGCTGTCCAGTTTGTCGCTCGTGCCGCTCAGCTGCACGGTATAAACGCTGGCGGTCACGTCGACGATCTGCCCGCGGAAGATATCCGTGGTGCGTTTGATCTCGGCACGCTGCGCGCCAGTGGCCTTGACCTTGACCAACATCAGCTCGCGTTCGATGTGAGCGCTTTCCGACAGGTCGACCAGCTTGACCACTTCGATAAGTTTGTTGAGGTTCTTGGTGATCTGCTCGATCACCTCATCATGGCCTACGGTGGTGAGCGTCAGACGCGACAGGGTCGGGTCCTCGGTCGGCGCAACCGTCAGGCTTTCGATGTTGTAGTTGCGCTGGGAGAACAGACCGACGACGCGAGACAATGCACCCGGTTCGTTTTCCAGCAGCAGGGAAATGATATGGCGCATGATTATGTCCGCTCCGTCTTGCTCAACCACATATCGCGCATGGAGCCGTCCTTGATCTGCATCGGGTAGACGTGCTCGGTCACATCGACCTGAATATCCATGAACACCAGACGATCAGTCATGGCAAAAGCTTCTTCCATCTTCGGCTTCAAGTCCTTCAGGTCAGTGATACGCATGCCGACGTGGCCATAGGCTTCGACCAGCTTGACGAAATCAGGCAGCGATTCCATGTAGGAATGCGAGTGACGCGAGCCATAGCTCATGTCCTGCCACTGACGGACCATGCCCAGAACACCGTTGTTGAGCAGGATGATCTTCACCGGCAAGCCGTACTGCAGGCAGGTCGACAGTTCCTGAATGTTCATCTGGATACTGCCTTCGCCGGTCACACAGGCAACGTGCGCATCCGGAAAGCTCAGCTTGACGCCCATCGCAGCCGGGAAGCCAAAGCCCATCGTGCCCAGACCGCCCGAGTTGATCCAGCGGTTCGGCTTGTTGAAACGGTAGTACTGCGCAGCGAACATCTGATGCTGGCCGACGTCGGAGGTGACATAAGCGTCGCCATTGGTGACTTCGCACAGCGTTTCGATAACGGCCTGCGGCTTGATGACCGTGCCATCGCCATGGTTGTAAGGGAACAGATCACCCGTACCGCGCCACTCGTCAATCTGCTTCCACCACGCCGCAACGGATGCCTTGTCGGGTGTTTCGCCGATCTCTTTCAAGGTGGCGACCATTTCGGTCAGCACGCTTTCGACAGGACCGACGATAGGCACGTCGGCCTTGATGGTTTTGGAGATCGAAGCCGGGTCGATGTCGATGTGGATGATTTTTGCGTTCGGGCAGAACTTGCTCGCGCCATTGATGACACGGTCATCAAAGCGCGCGCCTACAGCCAGAATGACGTCAGTGTGGTGCATCGCAAGGTTGGCGGTGTAGCTGCCATGCATCCCGAGCATGCCGACGAACTGGCGGTCAGTGCCCGGATAGCAGCCAAGACCCATCAGGGTATTGGTGACCGGAGCGTTGAGCAGTTGTGCCAGTTCGGTCAGTTGCGCCGACGCATTGCCCATGATCACCCCGCCACCGGCGTAGACGATAGGACGCTTGGCCGCCAGCAGCATCTCGACGGCTTTGCGGATCTGACCGGAATGGCCACGAACCGCAGGGCTGTAGGAGCGCAGCTTGGCTTTTTTCGGGAAGACGTATTCGAACTTCTCGGCCGGGTTGGTCATGTCTTTCGGAATGTCGACTACTACAGGACCCGGACGACCGGACTGCGCCAGGTAGAAAGCCTTTTTCAGGACTTCCGGGATTTCCGACGGGTGCTTGATCATGAAGCTGTGCTTCACGATCGGCCGGGAGATACCGATCATGTCGGTCTCCTGGAACGCATCGGTACCCACCAGCGTGCTCGCTACCTGACCGGACAGAACCACCATCGGAATGGAGTCCATGTACGCCGTGGCGATACCGGTAATGGCATTGGTTGCACCCGGGCCGGACGTCACCAGCACCACGCCCGCCTTGCCGGTAGCCCGCGCATAGCCGTCGGCCATGTGCGTGGCAGCCTGCTCGTGGCGAACAAGGATATGGCTCACCGCCGGTTCTTTGAACAGGGCATCGTAAACATGCAGGAGGGCACCACCCGGGTACCCATAGATATGCTCAACGCCTTCGTCACGCAAAAAGCGGACGACCATTTCAGCGCCAGATAAAAGCTCCACGTTGTTCACCTCTAAAACGCCAGAATACCGCCCACTCCGGGACGGGTCTTAATAGGTTTACTGCCAGCAGAGCATGAGCGACGGTGGTCGCCGACTACGTCAGCACTGACTGAGCAAGTATTGGGAGGTCCCTGAGTGTTGCGGAACATTCCCACCCAGCGCGAGGTAACGCGTTGCGGGTGTTACAGGTCGGCGCGGGTGTGCGCCTCATGATCTACTGAGAGGGTCTGCTTCTGGCAGTCCTTCTACAGCGAACTTTGGATTGTTGTGATTCCCCCCCTTCAAGTCAAGTGATCCGTGCGCTTTCTTGACAGCGGACTGGCGAAATCGCACCGTTTCGGACTGAAATGCACCGTTATGGTAGTTTTCTGTATGCACAGACTCTCAAGGACACGACATGCATTGGATGATTCTCGCAGCCGCACTGGCCCTCAGCACAACCAGCCAGGCCGCCTCAATCTATAAGTGGGTCGACGCCCAGGGCGTGACGCATTTTGATGCTCAACCCCCCACCGGCCAGCAGGTACAGGAAATCAATGTGCAGAAGCCGCCGCCTGCCGCTGCACCGAGCACTCCTGCGGACGACGGAGCCGCACAGCAACGCGCCATTGAGCAGAAAGTCAAAAGTCAGGTGAAAGCTCAGGAAGCGAAACGCGCGGAAAATTGCGAAACCCTGCGCACCAATCTTGCGCAGTTGCAGAACAATCCGCGAGTGCGCGAGCAGGTTGGAGGAGAATCGAGGCGTCTTACGGAAGAAAACCGCAAGACGCGTACCGAAGAAACCGAGAAAGCCATCAGCGAATTCTGTCGCTAGAGGATTGGCTCAGCGAGCGGCCGTAATCAACTGGTCGAACCGTGCCAGATGCTGTTGCAGCAACCGGGTTTCATCCAGGCGCCCGGCATAGACCATCTCGGCCATCTCCAGAATGCCGGACGCATTGGGCAGCGGCAGGTCGCGCTCAAGAATGACTTTCATGCGCGGCAGGAAGATCCATTGCAGCCACTGCGCGAACTCAAGCGTATCGACGCTGAACGGTTCCTGACTCGCAAGCGCCTGCTCGCTGGGCGGCGTCGCATCCCACCAGCCCAGCGCGCGCAACTCGCGCTCTATCAACAGCAACTGCTCGGCCACCTCAGGCAAACGCACGTCCATCAGCGAGCCTTTTGGCGAGCCAGCGCAGCACCGGCCGCATCACCCTGCTTTTCGCGAGATTGAGCGATCAGACCCCAGAGGCTGGCCTGAAGGCTGGTACGCCCGTTGGCGTAGGTCAGACCGCGACGAGCCAGTTGCTCGGCCTGGGCTGCATCGCCCTGAGCCAGACGCACCTGAGCCAGACGATAAAGCACCTGAGGCTCACGCGGGGCAACACGCTGCGCACGCTCAAGGCTTGAGGATGCGCCGTTGAGGTCGCCACTGCTTTGCTGTTGCTGTGCCGTGGTCAGCAACGCCAGTACCGGACCGTCAAGCTGCTCGTCCTCTGACAAACCGCCGCCACTGGACGGAATCCCGGTCGGTGCAGAGGCAGCCGGCATGCTGTAAGTGTTGTTCGCCGGAGCCGGGCTGATCGGGGCCTGATTGACCGGAGCCGCGTCGACAGGCGGCGTGTTGACACTGAACGGCGCCTGACTGGCCGGCGCAGAGAAGCTCTGCCCTGCATCAGCACCACCAGCGCCCGGCACCATCACCACGACACCCGAATCCTGCGGCACGGCTTGCGGCTGCTGGACTGGAGCGGTGTTGGTTCGATAAGTGCCATTACGCGACGCTGCCGCGCGCTCGCCGTTGGACACCTTGGAGCTCGAATCCACGACCGGAATCGAGCCGCGTTCCACACTGGCGCAGCCGTTCAGCAAGGCCAGTGCCGTTAAAGCGGGAATCCACCATTTATTCACTTCAAAACCTCGATTGCCTAGTTCAACCAACCCTTGACCCAGTCCATCACCTCAGTGGCAGGTGCCGGAGCGCCGCCGCATGTCGCGCCGGGCTGGGGCTCACTGCCGCGAATATACGGCATCTGCACTGCATTCGGGCAGCTTGAGTCAGAACCCTGACCGGTCTGCGCATCGACCCACGCCTGAACGACGTTATCCGGCATCGCCATGTCCAGCGGCAGCGGATTGGCCTTGCGCATAAAGCTGGTCCAGACCTGCAAGGCACCAGTGGCACCGGTAAACGGAGTCTTGCCGTTATCATCACGGCCCATCCACACCACGGCCAGCAGATCCTGACTGAAACCGGCGAACCAGCTGTCGCGCGAGTCGTTACTGGTGCCAGTCTTGCCCGCCAGGTTCAGCGAGCTTGGCAACACGTTGTAAACAGATTTGCCCGTCCCTTCGCGCATGACACGCTGCATCGCATTCTGTACCAGATAAATGGCACCCGGATCGAAACGCTGCTCGATCTTGAACGGATAACGCTTGAGCGGTTCACCTTCGGCGGTCAGCACACTGCGAATACCGCGCATCGGCGTATTGAACCCGCCACTGGCGATGGTCTGGTACATGGTGGCGACTTCCATCGGGCTCAAGCCGCCCGCGCCCAGCAGCATCGACGGATAAGCAGGCCACTCACGCGTTACACCCAGCTTGGCCAGTGTCTTGAACACAGTCGGAATACCCAGCTCAAGGCCCAGCTTGGCAGTCGACAGGTTGTAGGAGTGCGCCAGCCCTTGATACAGAAAGATGTTGCCATGCGACTTGTGATCGTAGTTCTGCGGTTTCCAGATCTGGCCATCAGCACCCTTGACCTGAAACAGTTCGTCGGCAATCCAGCTGGTCAGCGTGTACTGGCTCGGACGCTCCAGTGCGGTCAGGTAAATAGCCGGCTTGACCAGCGAGCCAATCGGACGCACTGCATCGATCGCCCGGTTGAAGCCCGAGAACCCGGCCTCGCGACCGCCAATCAGCGCCTGCACTTCACCGGTCTCCGGGTTGGTGACGACCATACCCGCCTCTACTTCATCCACACCCTTGCGCCCGGCGAGCTTTTTGAACGTGTCGTCCATGGCGGCCTGGGACTTCATCTGCAGGATCGGATCGAAACTGGTAAAGATCCGCAGCCCTTCTTCGGTCAAGTCTTCATCGCGGTAGTCTTCGCGTAACTGGCGCTTGACCAGATCCAGAAAAGCCGGGAACGAGCTATCGGCGAGCGTGCCGGTTTTGGTCACACCCAGTGGCATTTTCTTCGCGGCGGCCACCACTTCGGGGGTGGCCACACCTTGCTGTTCAAACAGGTCGAGCACCAGATTACGACGTTCCAGAGCACGCTCGGGGTTGCGCCGCGGGTTGTAGAAGGACGGCCCCTTGACCAGCCCGACCAGCATCGCCACCTGATGAATCTTCAGCTCGGAAAGCGGCTGACTGAAGAAATACTGACTGGCCAGACCGAAACCGTGCACTGCACGCTGACCGTCCTGACCGACAAATACTTCATTGAGGTAAGCCTCGAGGATTTCCTGCTTGCTGTAATGAATCTCCAGCAAGACCGCCATCATGGCTTCGGTGAGCTTACGGGTCAGGCTGCGCTCGTTGGTCAGGTAGAAGTTCTTGACCAACTGCTGGGTCAGCGTACTGCCGCCCTGGCGCATCTGTCCTTGCGAAGTATTCACCCAGATAGCCCGGGCAATGGACTTGGGTGACACGCCGAAGTGGTGGTAGAAATCGCGGTCCTCGACCGCCACCAGCCCGTCGAGCAGATACGGCGGTGCCTGATCAAGCTTGATCAGGATCCGGTCTTCGAGGTTCTTCGGGTAAAGCCCGCCAATCAGCAAGGGCTCAAGCCGCGCCACGGCAAGCTTGGCACCATTACCTGATGACAGGTCGGCGACGTAATCGCCGGAAAAGCGCACGCGCACCTGCTGCGCCGCATCAGTGCCCTCGTAGAACTGGAAGCCACGCGTGTTGAGGTCGACGGTATTGCCATTCACCGCCGCAGCGCCGGGGCCATTCGCGACGCTTTCGCGGCGATAACCCAAGGCGTCGAGTTCGATGAGAAAATCGTCACGGCTCAGCTTCTGCCCGACGAACAGCTCCAGCGGTCGTGCATAGACCTTGGCCGGAATGGTCCAGCGCTTGCCGGAGAACTTCTCCTGAACGATTGCATCGAGGTAAATGGCCAGGCCGCCCAGCAGAACCAGGCCGACAATACCGAGCTTCAACGCCCAGCCCAGCCACTTGTTCAGGCTGCGAGGAGGTTGCTTTTTAGGAGAACGAGAGGTGCGGGATCGAGTCATGGGCGCGGATTATACGCACTTTAGCAAGGATCGACAGACGCCCGAGTCTGCGGTTTGCAGCCTCGCGCCAAGCGGCCATAATGGCGGCATCGCTTACTTACATTTTGAACACATTCCTGAAGGATCACCCGTGAGCCAGTCTTTGATTGCTGCCCTGCAGAACCCTGCTCTTTTCCCACATCCGGTGGAAAATTTCCAGCTCATCGAAACGCACATTTCGTGGGTTCTGCTGACTGGCCCGTATGCCTACAAATTCAAGAAACCGATGAACTTCGGTTTTCTGGATTTCACTACCCTGGCTCTGCGTAAGCATTTCTGTCACGAAGAGCTGCGCCTCAATCAGCGCCTGACCGACGACCTCTACATCGAAGTGCTGCCGATCACCGGCACAGCCGACGCGCCGCAATTGGGCGGCAACGGCGAAGTCATCGAATACGCCTTGAAGATGAAGCAGTTTTCACAGGACGGCTTGCTCAGCACCCTGCAAGCCAACGGCGAGGTGACCACTGCGCATATCGACGAACTGGCGCGCCAGATCGCAGGCTTCCACCTCACCTCACCGCAGGTCGGAACCGAAAGCGAACTGGGCTCGCCTGACAGCGTCATGGCCCCTGTGGTACAGAATTTTGAGCAGATTCGTCCACTGATCAGCGAAAAATCCGACCTGACACAGCTCGACGCCCTGCAGGCGTGGGCAGAGTCAAGCTTTGCGCGACTCAAGCCACTGCTGGCTCAGCGCAAGGCCGATGGATTCATCCGCGAATGCCATGGCGACATCCACCTCGGCAACGCGACGGTGATTGACGGCAAGGTCGTGCTGTTTGACTGCATCGAGTTCAACGAACCGTTCCGCAAGACCGACGTGTACGCCGACATCGGCTTCCTCGCAATGGACCTTGAAGACCGCGGTCTGAAATCCCTCTCCCGGCGCCTGATCAGCCAGTACCTGGAAGTCACCGGCGACTATGCGGGCCTGGAACTGCTGAATTTCTACAAGGCTTATCGGGCGATGGTTCGTGCCAAGGTGGCGCTGTTCAGCCAGCCATCCGATGCCGACGGTGTGCAGCGCGCAGCGACGCTTCGTCAATACCGCAACTACGCCAATCTGGCCGAAAGCTATAGCGCCATTCCCTCACCTTTTCTGACGATCACCCACGGTGTATCAGCCGTCGGTAAAAGCCATGTCGCAATGCGTCTGGTGGAATCGCTGGGTGCCATTCGCCTGCGTTCGGACATAGAGCGCAAGCGTCTGTTTGCCGGGCGAGCTGAAGAGATGTATGGCGCGCAAGCCAACGATGCAACCTATGCACACCTGCACGAACTTGCCGGTATCACCCTGCGCGCAGGCTTCTCGGTGGTGATCGATGCCACCTACCTCAAGCACGGGCAGCGTGATGCAGCGGCGAAAGTCGCCGAAAACACCGGCGTGCCGTTTCTGATCCTTGATTGCGAAGCACCACAGGCAGTGATCGCTGGCTGGCTTGCCCAGCGTCAGGCACAGAACAATGATCCTTCCGACGCAACCCTGGAAGTCATCGAGGCCCAGCAGGCCAATCGCGAACCGCTCAGCGCAGAGGAAACGCTGCGCAGCAAGAAGGTTGCCACCCACATCAGCAGTGAGCTGGACAGTCTGATCGACAACCTGCGCCAGCGCCTGCCGGGGCTGTAAAACCAGTACATGGCCGTTGAGCGGGTAATGCTTCACGGCCCCATAATGATGGCGATATAATGGCGCCATAATTCCAACGCAACCACATGTCCGAGGCCATCATGAGCCAGCCCAAACAGATCGACTCACCGCTTTATATGCTGCTGCGTAAAGATGATGTCGAAGGTTTCAACCAGGAAAAACCGCGGACCGGCACCATTGATATGGCCGGGGGTGACTTTCGAGGGCTGGACCTGCGGGCACTGGACACCGCCGGTATCGACTTCACCGACGCCTACTTTCGGTCTGCCGACCTTCGCGGCCTGGACCTGCGGCACACGCCGATGGAAGGTGCGAGCATCGCTCACGCACAGATTTCAGGCGTGTTCTTCCCCGCCGAGCTCTCGGCTGACGAGATTCTGATGTCGGTAAATTTCGGTACGCGCCTGCGCTATCGCACCCGCTAAAACTGTAAAACCGTCGCAGCCTGCATGCGCAATGCATGTCAGGCTGGCGCTGTGTCGCTTCATTTCTGAAACTCTCCCCCTCTAAAATATCGCGGCCATGCGCAGCCAGCCGTTATGCCGTGCAAGGCATTTTTGGCCTATGGATAGTTGTCAGGTGAAGAGCATGGACAGGGTCAAAAGAACTGTTGACTTACAAATGAGAATCGTTATGATTATCACATCCGGTCGCGAGACTGGACGGTAACTGAAAGACCTTGGTTCGGACTTTCAGATTATCTCCTCATCAGGCTAATCACGGTTTTTGACCCGGCTCTTTGCCGGGTCTTTTTTTGTCCTTCAAAAAGCTGCCCACCTCTCAAAAACCGTTGCCATACGACTCATACAGGCCAAGTCTGGCCAGCAAATCGTCCAGCAAGCTTGAGCCACCCAACCGCACGCGCCCGGCATTCATCCATTGCCGACCAAAACGGGCACGCGCCAGCATCATGTAAAAACGTGCCTCGTCGAACGTCCGGATCCCTCCCGCAACCTTCAACCCCACCTGCCCGCCGACGTCCGCGATAGACTCGAGCATCACCCGCGCAGCCTGCGGTGTAACGTGGGTGGCTGATTTGCCTGTGCTGGTCTTGATAAAGTCGGCACCCGAAACAATCGCATCGCGGCAAGCGTTGAGGATCATTTGGGAATCGCGCAGATCGCCGGTTTCAAGTGTCGCAGTGAGTTTGACCCGCCCTGCACACAATGAGCTGCACGCCGATATCATCTCAAGGCCGGGCTGCCGATCTCCGCCGAGCAGTGCGCGAAAGGGATACACGACATCTATTTCGTCCGCGCCGGACAGCAACGCGGCGCGAACTTGCGAGGTCACTGACTGAATGTTGCTGCTGCCGTGAGGGAAATTGACCATGGCGACAACCTTGATGTCATGCGCCTGCATACGGTCCAGGGTGGTACGCGCCAGACACACGAAACGCGGCTGCACGCAAACCGCGGCAACCTGGCCCACAGGCGTCCATGCGCGCTGACAAATGCCGACGATGCGCTGCTCCGTGTCGTCGGCATTGAGGGCAAACAGCTCAAGCAGCCTTATGACCTGACGCGCCAGCCGCTCATCATCTGCTGTCATCTCTTTCATGGCGTATTCGCTCTGCAAAACATAGGCAGAACGATATACGGGCTTGAAGGCCAGCAGGCGTGAGCACCATGCTCAGAGAAAAAAGCCACAGGAAGACAGGAAAAAACTGACGCAGCCTGTAACAAGCCCGGCGTACGACAACGCGACAATCCAAAGAAGCTGTCAGACTACCCAGGTCGGGCGTCTACCCAAAAAACAGGCCTGTGGAGGCTTCTTGAAATTCCTTTGCACCTCAAGTCACTTGCACGAAGCCCAAAGCAGGGGTTTTGAGCTGGGCGAACACGCATTGCTGGCAGTACGTCGTCAGGGTGAAGTGTTCATCTACCAAAACCGCTGCCCGCATCGCGGTATCGCTCTGGAATGGCAGCCGGATCAATTCCTCGACAGCAGTGCCAGCCTGATCCGGTGCGCTACGCATGGGGCGTTGTTTCTGATCGAGAATGGCGAATGCGTTGCCGGCCCCTGCGAAGGCCAGTCATTGACGGCAATCCAGAGCCGTGAAGATGCTGAGGGGATATGGGTGTCGCTGCCCATGGAGGATGACGAGGGCTGACTCGCCACGCCCAGAACGCTTCAATCCAGCCAGTGCAGCTGCAGTCGTCGGTCAATAACAATTTCGTCCGGCGTCAGGTGCACACCGTAGGCAAGAATTTGCACACCGGCGTCAATGGCTTCGCGCAACGCAGCCGCATAAGCCGGATCAATCTCCTTTGCTGGCCGCACAGCGTCGATACCGGTGAGGTTGACGCAGTACAACAACACAGCGCGCACGCCCTCGCGCGCCAGCGTGGCCAGTTCACGCAGGTGCCGCGCACCACGCTGGGTAACCGCATCGGGAAACGCAGCCACATTGGAATCATCGAAACCCAATGTGACACTTTTCACTTCCAGATACAGATAGCCATCAGGGTATTCCAGGCGAAAGTCCACACGACTCTTTTCCTGCCCGTAAGCCACCTCGCGCTTGAGCGCCGTAAACCCTTCAAGTTCGCTGATAACCCCGGCGCGCAAGGCCTCTTCAACCAGCGTATTGGCTCGCCCGGTGTTGATACAGGCCAGCCTGCCCTGCGGCGTCTCGCTGATTTCCCAAGTGCCCGGCAGCTTGCGCTTCGGGTCACTTGAACGGCTGAACCACACACGCCCACCGGGCATCATGCAGTTGAGCATCGAACCGGTGTTGGGGCAGTGAATGGTCAACAGCTCGCCGCTGTCGGTTTCGATATCAGCCAGAAAGCGTTTGTAACGGGTCAGCAGGCGTCCCTGTTCAAGCTGCGGAGCAAAGCGCATCAGGCACCCCAGCTACGCAAACCGCGAGCAATTCGCTCGACTGCCTGCTGAAGGCGCGGCAGGCTCTGTGTATAGGCAAAGCGCACATGATGCCCAGCCTGATGGCGACCAAAGTCCAGGCCTGGCGTAAAAGCGACATGCTCGGTTTCGAGAAAATGCCGGCAGAACGCGAAGGCATCGCCGCCAAACGCCGAGATGTCGGCGTACAAATAGAATGCCCCTTCCGGCTCGACGGCAATACCGAAACCCAGTTCGCGCAGCGCAGGCAACAGGAAGTCCCGGCGACGGCCGAACTCGGCGCGCCGCTGCTCGAATATTTCAAGTGTCTGCGGCTCAAAGCAGGCAAGCGCGGCATGTTGCGCCATGCTTGGTGCGCTGATGTAGAGGTTCTGCGCCAGTTTTTCCAGATCGGCCACGGCGTCTTGCGGTGCAACCAGCCAGCCGAGGCGCCAGCCTGTCATGCCGAAATACTTTGAAAAACTATTGAGGACAAACGCTTCGTTATCCACCTCCAGCACACTGCTGGCCTCCACGCCGTAGGTCAGGCCGTGGTAGATCTCATCCACAACCAGGTGGCCGTTGCGAGATTTCAGCGCCTGGGACAAGGCTGCCAGCTCGTCGCGATTCAACAGCGTGCCAGTAGGATTGGCAGGTGATGCTACCAGCGCGCCGACACTGTTCTGGTTCCAGTGAGCCGCCACCAGTTCGGGATTCAGTTGATAGCGTTCTTGCGGACCGACCGGCACCAGTTGCGCCTCACCCTCGATCAAGCGCAGGAAGTGTCGATTGCAAGGGTAGCCAGGGTCGGCGAGCAACCAATGCTTGCCCGGATCGACCAACAGGCTGCTGGCAAGCAACAACGCGCCCGAACCGCCCGGAGTGATCAGAATGCGCTGGGGATCAATATCAACGCCGTAGCGTCGGGCGTAAAATCCGGAAATGGCTTCGCGCAGTTGCGGAAGGCCGCGAGCGGCGGTGTAGCGGGTCTTGCCGTCTGCCAGTGCAGCCTGGCCAGCCTTGATGATGGGCTGCGCAGTCGTAAAATCGGGCTCACCGATTTCAAGGTGAATAACGTCATAACCCGCTGCCTGCAGTTCATTGGCACGCGCCAGCAGCGCCATCACATGAAAAGGTTCGATGGCGCGACTACGTGCACTGTAAGGCTGGGTCATGGATATTCCTTTATGGTGCGGGTATTAAAAACATGATTGTCATGACGACGCGGCATGATTCTACCGAACCGACCGCCCTACGGTGCGTTAACGGGCTGAAAAACCCGTTCATCAAACGCTGAATAAAAGAAAGCTACGACGGTGCGCATCGACTAGAGTTCATTTAACTGAAGGGCAGATGTGAAATAGCCATCTCTGTAAGCGGACGGCGTCGTCATGCTCGACAACCGGGAGTAGCGCACTCCGATTTGATCTGGTAAGTTCGCCCGCTTGCAGCTGCAGGGCCGACGGGTGTCGGTGATGGAACAATCCTGCGCAATAGATTAGAAGAGTGAGAGGCGGTCCAGACATGCCCACCCCAGAAAAGCAACACAGCCATCTAATCGGCGGCTTTGCACCCTACCCGGAAACAAAGGGTGAGGAGTACATGAGCGAGCCCATGCGCGCGCACTTCACCAAGATCCTGAACAAGTGGAAGCAGGACTTGATGCAAGAGGTCGACCGAACGGTAGATCACATGAAGGACGAAGCTGCCAACTTCCCCGACCCGGCCGACCGTGCCAGTCAGGAAGAAGAGTTCAGTCTCGAACTTCGTGCCCGTGACCGCGAACGCAAGCTGATCAAGAAGATCGACAAGACGCTGCAACTGATCAAGGACGAAGAATACGGCTGGTGTGAATCGTGCGGCGTAGAGATCGGCATTCGCCGTCTTGAAGCGCGCCCGACTGCCGACCAGTGCGTCGACTGCAAGACACTTGCAGAAATCAAGGAAAAACAGGTCGGTAAATGACCTGGGGCCGCCTTTGACTGAAAAGACGCTTCGGCGTCTTTTTTTGTGCCTGCTCGAATCGCGCCCCTAGTGCCAGTGCGCGCGTTGCCTCGCGTGCCGACGCTTCACTTCGGTTCGTCGTTCTGGATTTGCGTCCGATCTTGAATATGCGGTGCGGCGAAGATCTGTGACGCCGAGCGTCACGCACGGCATTCCTACGCTGGAGAGTGAGGAACGATAATCTCAACTATCGTGCGACGCTCTGCGTCACATGGCAGTTCTGTGATGTCAGGTGGGTTGGATTCTGCTCAAGTCCCCTTTTCGCCCCTCGGCGAGTTGCTTTGATGGGGCCAAAGTAACCAAAGCCCCTCGCTCCTGTTTCCGGCCCGACTTCGTCGGGTTCCTTCGCCCTGGCACTGATCCGTCACTAACGTCGCAATTTGCGTCGCCAGTGCTATCGCGACCGAAAAGCTTTGCGTTGGCAGCGGCTGCGTGTAGGGCGTGACAGTATTAACTATCGTGCGACGCTCTGCGTCGCATGCCGTTCTGGACGCTCTGCGTCCGGTCTTGAACGAGCAACGTGGCACAGAGTGAACATCGTCACGAGAGCCCGCGTGAAGACCAACCGCGTTTCGCTTGCCCACTCAAGCCAGCCACCCGTAACATCCCGCCCATGAAAAAACCGGCCTATATCGGGCGCTTTGCGCCGACTCCCAGTGGTTATCTGCATTTTGGTTCGTTGGTCGCAGCACTGGCGTCCTATCTGGACGCTCGTGGAGTGGGCGGCCAGTGGCTGTTGCGCATGGAAGACCTCGACCCGCCGCGCGAGGTGGCCGGCGCGCAAGCCGCGATTCTTGAAACCCTTGAGCGCTACGGCTTTGAATGGGATGGCGAGATGGCTCGGCAGAGCGAGCGCCATGATGCCTACGCCGAAATCCTCCAGCGCTGGTTCAATCATGGCCTGGCTTACGCCTGCACCTGCTCGCGCAAACAGCTTGAAGACTTTCAGGGTGTCTATCCGGGTTTCTGCCGCAATGCAGGACATTCTCCGGAAAACGCCGCAATCCGCATCCGGGTCCCGGAGCTTGAATATCGCTTCGAAGACCGTGTGCAGGGCACATTCAAGATGCACCTGGGGCGCGAAAGCGGTGATTTCGTGATCCGCAGGCGCGACGGCCTGTATGCCTATCAGCTCGCCGTGATCATTGATGACGCCTGGCAAGGCGTGACCGATATCGTACGCGGTGCCGACCTGCTGGATTCGACGCCCCGCCAGTTGTACTTGCAGGAACTGCTGGGCCTGCCCCAACCGCGCTACCTGCATGTGCCGCTGATCACCCAGCCGGATGGCCACAAGCTCGGCAAATCCTATCGCTCGCCACCGCTGCCGGCCGAACAGGCCACCCCTCTGCTGATTCGGGCATTGCGGGCACTGGGGCAACCACTCGATACGCACATGACCGATGGCACCGCGCAGGAAGTGCTTGCCTGGGGAATCCGCAACTGGAACGCCGACCTGATCCCCAGACTACGCAATATTGAAGAAGCCCGGATAGACTGATCCAGAGCGGTCGCCGCAAACTGCGACGCAAGGATGCTTGCAGGTTATCCGGCATCCGTTAACATGCCGCTCCTCATCTACCAGCGCAGGGAGACCAGATGTACATATACCGGTTGGTTTTGCTTCTGGTGGTAGGCATCTATCTGTTCTCTCCGGCCATCATGGACTGGTGGATCGATGCGACCGGTGCCTGGTATCGCCCCTACATGCTGTGGCTGATCCTGATCGTGGTGACGTTCATTCTGCAGAGCCAGCGAGATGCCGATGAGCTTTAGTCTGACGCAGATGCTGATGGTCAGCGCCGCGTACCTGCTGTTGCTGTTCGGCGTAGCCTGGGTCAGCGAGCACGGCCTTATTCCGCGCTGGATCATCCGTCATCCATTGACCTACACCCTGTCACTGGGCGTGTACGCCAGCGCCTGGGCGTTTTATGGCACGGTCGGCCTGGCCTATCAGTATGGCTACGGCTTTCTGTCCAGCTACCTGGGGGTTTCCGGCGCATTCCTGCTTGCGCCAGTGCTGCTCTACCCGATCCTCAGAATCACCCGCACCTACCAGCTTTCATCGCTGGCCGATTTGTTTGCCTTCCGCTTTCGCAGCACCTGGGCTGGTGCGCTGACAACCGTATTCATGCTGATCGGTGTACTGCCGTTGCTGGCCTTGCAGATTCAGGCAGTCGCCGACTCCATCGGCATTCTGACCCGCGAACCGGTGCAGGATCGAGTGGCCGTGGCGTTCTGCGCACTGATCACCCTGTTCACTATTTTCTTTGGCTCACGGCACATCGCGACCCGTGAGAAGCACGAAGGGCTGGTATTCGCCATCGCCTTCGAATCGCTGATCAAGCTGATCGCACTGGGCGGTGTCGGGCTGTACGCCTTGTATGGAGTATTCGACGGCCCGCAACAGCTGGAACTGTGGCTGTTGCAGAACCAGACTGCCCTCGCCTCGCTGCATACGCCGTTGCAGGAAGGCCCCTGGCGCACCCTGCTGCTGGTGTTCTTCGCCTCGGCGATTGTCATGCCGCACATGTATCACATGACCTTCACTGAAAACCTCAACCCGCGCTCGCTGGTCAGCGCCAGTTGGGGGCTGCCACTGTTTCTGCTGTTGATCAGCCTCGCTGTCCCGCTGATTCTCTGGGCCGGGCTCAAGCTCGGGGCCACGACCAGCCCGGAATATTTCACCCTCGGGATCGGTATCGCGGCCAACAGCAAGTCGTTGGCCCTGCTCGCCTATATCGGCGGGCTGTCGGCGGCCAGCGGGCTGATTATCGTGACTACGCTGGCGCTGTCCGGCATGGCCCTCAACCATCTGGTGCTGCCGCTTTATCAGCCGCCAGCCGAGGGCAACATCTACCGCTGGCTGAAGTGGACGCGACGCGGGCTGATCGTGGCGATCATTGCCCTGGGTTACGGCTTCTACCTGTTGCTGGGTGCCCAGCAGGACCTGGCCAATCTGGGCATTGTCGCGTTCGTTGCGACGCTGCAATTCCTGCCGGGCGTACTGTCGGTGTTGTACTGGCCGACCGCCAACCGGCGAGGCTTCATCGCAGGCTTGCTGGCCGGCATTGCGGTCTGGGCAGTCAGCATGCTGCTGCCGCTGATCGGCAACCTGCAGGGCTTTTATATCCCCTGGCTGAACATGATCTACGTGCTGGACGACACCAGCTGGCACATGGCAGCTATCGCGTCCCTCGCGGCCAACGTGTTGTTGTTCACCCTGATATCCCTGTTCACCAATGCCAGCCTTGAAGAAGTCGGTGCCGCCGAGGCCTGCGCGGTCGATAACGTGCGCCGCCCGCAACGCCGTGAACTGCATGCCGTGTCGCCCCAGGAGTTCGCGACGCAACTGGCCAAGCCGCTGGGCGCGAAAGCCGCCCAGAAGGAAGTAGAGCAAGCGCTGCGCGATCTGTACCTGCCATTCGACGAGCGCCGTCCTTATGCCCTGCGCCGTCTGCGCGACCGGATCGAGGCCAACCTGTCCGGGCTGATGGGGCCAAGTGTCGCCCAGGACATGGTGGAAACCTTTCTGCCGTACAAATCGGGCAGCGAAAAATATGTCACCGAAGACATACATTTCATTGAAAGCCGTCTTGAGGACTACCACTCGCGCCTGACCGGCCTTGCCGCCGAACTCGATGCCTTACGCCGCTACCACCGCCAGACCCTTCAGGAACTGCCGATGGGGGTGTGCTCGCTGGCCGAAGATCAGGAGATCCTGATGTGGAACAGGGCCATGGAAGAGCTGACCGGTATCGTCGCCCAGCGCGTGGTCGGTTCGCGACTGGAAACCATCGCCGAACCCTGGAAAAGCCTGCTGACCGGCTTTACCAGCCTGCCCGATGAGCATCTGCACAAGCAGAAACTCGGTCTGGACGGCCAGACCCGCTGGCTCAACCTGCATAAGGCAGCCATCAACGAGCCTCTCGCCCCAGGCAACAGTGGCCTGGTGGTGCTGGTCGAGGACCTGACCGACACGCAGATGCTTGAAGACAAGCTGGTGCACTCGGAGCGGCTGGCCAGCATTGGTCGACTGGCAGCAGGCGTGGCGCATGAGATCGGCAACCCGATCACCGGCATTGCCTGTCTTGCGCAAAACCTGCGTGAAGAGCGCGAAGAAGACGGCGAACTGAAAGAAATCAGCAGTCAGATACTTGAACAGACCAAACGTGTATCGCGCATTGTCCAGTCATTGATGAGCTTTGCCCACGCGGGGGCTCATCAGCATAGCGACGAGGCTGTTTGTCTGGCTGTGGTGGCTCAGGATGCTATTGGTCTGCTGGCACTGAACCGGCGCAATTTCGAAGTACACTTCTATAACCTGTGCAACCCCGAACATTGGGCTGTCGGCGACCCGCAGCGCTTGGCACAAGTGCTGATCAACCTGCTCTCCAATGCCCGCGATGCGTCCCCGGCAGGCAGTGCGGTCAGGGTCAGAAGCGAAGTATCCGAGCACACGGTGGACCTGATCGTCGAAGACGAAGGCAGTGGGATTTCAAAGGCAATCATGGACCGATTGTTCGAGCCGTTCTTCACTACCAAGGAGCCTGGCGAAGGAACCGGACTTGGCCTCGCGCTGGTCTATTCCATCGTTGAAGAGCATTATGGACAAATCACTATCGACAGCCCGGCCGATCCCGAGCAGCAGCGTGGAACCCGTATTCGGGTGACCTTGCCACGTCATGTCGACGCGACGTCCACCGTGAACTGAGACCGTCGAGAGAACTGAATCAATGCCGCATATTTTGATCGTCGAAGACGAAACGATTATCCGCTCAGCCCTGCGTCGCCTGCTTGAACGCAATCAGTATGAAGTCAGTGAAGCCGGCTCCGTTCAGGAAGCTCAGGAGCGCTTCAGCATTCCGTCTTTTGATCTGATCGTCAGCGACCTGCGCCTGCCAGGCGCGCCCGGTACCGAACTGATCAAGCTCGGCGAAGGCAAACCGGTGCTGATCATGACCAGTTACGCCAGCCTGCGCTCAGCGGTCGATTCGATGAAGATGGGGGCAGTGGATTACATCGCCAAACCCTTCGATCACGATGAAATGCTGCAGGCGGTCTCACGAATCCTGCGTGATCGCCAGACGGTAAAGGGTCTTCAGGACGAGCGTAACGCCCTTGCCAAGGCTAACGGCGCTGAAAAAGGCCCGGCACAGAATAATAATAATGGCGAGATCGGCATCATCGGTTCTTGCCCGCCCATGCTGGATCTCTACAGCAAGATCCGCAAAGTGGCCCCGACCGATTCCAATGTTCTGGTTCAGGGCGAGTCGGGCACCGGTAAAGAACTGGTCGCCCGCGCCCTGCACAACCTGTCACGCCGTGCCAAGGCGCCGATGATTTCGGTCAACTGTGCGGCCATCCCTGAATCGCTGATCGAGTCTGAATTGTTCGGTCACGAAAAAGGCGCGTTCACCGGTGCCAGTGCAGGTCGTGCAGGCTTGGTTGAAGCTGCTGACGGAGGCACGCTGTTTCTCGATGAAATCGGCGAACTGCCGCTGGAAGCCCAGGCACGCCTGCTGCGGGTATTGCAGGAAGGCGAGATTCGGCGTGTCGGCTCGGTGCAATCGCAAAAGGTCGACGTACGCCTGATTGCCGCAACCCACCGTGACCTCAAGACGCTGGCCAAAAATGGCGAGTTTCGTGAAGACCTGTTCTATCGCCTGCACGTCATCGCCCTGAAACTCCCCGCGCTGCGCGAGCGTGGCAGCGACATTCTGGAAATCGCCCGTGCGTTTCTGGTACGCCAGAGCGCCAAGGTCGGTCGCGACGACCTGAAGTTTGCCCCCGACGCCGAACAAGCCAT
Organism: Pseudomonas savastanoi; assembly: GCF_020917325.1. NCBI lineage: Bacteria > Pseudomonadati > Pseudomonadota > Gammaproteobacteria > Pseudomonadales > Pseudomonadaceae > Pseudomonas > Pseudomonas savastanoi. The sequence goes on along the minus strand of NZ_CP076652.1, from coordinate 928,324 downwards.
TCGTCATTACAGCTGGCCAGGCAACGTACGCGAACTGGAAAATGCGGTGGAACGCTCGGTGATCCTGTGCGAAAACCCGGAAATCACTGCAGACCTGCTGGGCATCGATATCGAGCTCGACGGTCTGGATGACGACGAGTACATGGGCATGGCACCGCTGCCAGGGTCTTCCGGCTCGACGGGCAATGAGCCAGCCGAAGACCTGTCGCTTGAGGACTATTTCCAGCACTTCGTTCTGGAGCATCAGGACCACATGACTGAAACCGAGCTGGCGCGCAAACTGGGCGTCAGTCGCAAGTGTCTGTGGGAACGTCGTCAGCGTCTGGGCATTCCGCGTCGCAAGGGCGTCGCCAACGAGACGTAAAAAGCGGTAAAGGCTCTGGCACGCGGTGCGCAGAGCGGGCAGAAACTGTTACCGCAAACACTTCACGTAACAAAAGCCGGGTCTTACGGTAACGCAGACCCGGCTTTTTTATGCCTGCAACAACCGCCTTTCGCCCGCAAACGCCCGGTTTACGGGGCTTCGCAAAAGTTGGCACAGCTTCTGCTATATGCTTAGTACAAGAAAAACAACAAGCAGTACGACACCCATAATAAAAACAACACGAATCGACTCACGCATAACAAGAACAACACGGCGGAGGCGCAGCTAACTGATTCTTTTGGAGAGGAGTTGTATTTGGGGCTTGCCCCGCAACCAGGCCGAGAACAACAAAAACTACCCTTAGGTAGAGCCTGAACTGGTTGGATCGAATGATCATTGCAACGCAGCGACCAAAGCAATCCGTTTGCTCTTGACTCCCGATTGGGAGGTTTCACAGACGAAGGTCTCGTGAATGGGCACTCAACAAAAACAAGAAGCCCATACAGAAAACAATAATAAAGAGCACACACTTTGGGGGAGCTTCGGCTCCCCCAGTAGCTTCCCCAGCGTTAATACACGCCATCGTTTGTCCTTCCGCGACAGCTTCCTACACCATCCCTCGACTAAATGCTAGAATCCCCGCCCATCATGCGGTCATTCCACGTTTTTGGCCGAATATTCCTTCAAACAGTGCATCCCATGCTGAAGAAGTTGTTCCAGTCATTTCGTTCCCCACTGCGCAAACCGCAGCAACATACGCGTACCACGCCTGAAGTGCTCAATAGCAGCCAGCATTCGCTGCAACGCAGCCAGTTCAGCCGTTATGCCGTTAATATCGTCGAGCGCCTGCAGAACGCTGGCTACCAGGCCTATCTGGTCGGTGGCTGTGTACGCGACATGATGCTCAACATCACACCCAAGGATTTCGACGTCGCCACCAGCGCCACGCCGGAACAAGTGCGTGCCGAATTCCGCAATGCGCGGATCATTGGCCGCCGGTTCAAGCTGGTGCATATCCATTTCGGTCGTGAAATCATCGAAGTGGCGACCTTCCGCGCCAATCATCCACAGGATGACGAAGAAGAGGACAGCAACCAGTCCTCGCGCAATGAAAGCGGGCGCATTCTGCGTGACAACGTGTACGGCACGCTCGAAGAGGACGCCCAGCGTCGCGACTTCACGATCAACGCGCTGTATTACGATCCGGTCAGCGAGCGTGTTCTGGATTACGCCAATGGCGTACACGACATTCGCAACCGTCTGATCCGTCTGATCGGCGACCCCGAGCAGCGTTATAAAGAAGACCCGGTGCGCATGCTGCGTGCGGTGCGCTTCGCTGCCAAGCTGGACTTCGGCATCGAAAAGCACAGCGCGCAACCGATTCGCTCGCTGGCACCGATGCTGCGCGATATTCCGTCGGCACGCCTGTTCGAAGAAGTGCTCAAACTGTTCCTCTCCGGGCATGCCGCTCCCACCTTTGAAATGCTGGTGGACCTGGAGCTGTTCGAACCGCTGTTCCCGGCCAGTTCCAAGGCGCTGGAATACAACCCGACTTACACCCATACACTGATCAGCAATGCCCTGATCAATACTGACCTGCGCATCAAGCAGAACAAACCGGTCACACCGGCGTTCCTGTTTGCCGCGCTGCTCTGGCCTGCCTTGCCGGCCAAGGTGCTGCGCGCTCAGGAACGTGGCATGCCGCCGATTGCAGCGATGCAGGACGCCGCTCACGAACTGATTATCGAGCAATGCCAGCGCATCGCGATTCCCAAGCGTTTCACCCTGCCGATCCGCGAGATCTGGGACATGCAGGAGCGCCTGCCGCGCCGTTCGGGCAAACGTGCAGACCTGTTGCTGGACAACTCAAGGTTCCGCGCGGGTTACGACTTCCTGCTGCTGCGTGAAACAGCGGGCGAGCAGACCGATGGTCTGGGCCAGTGGTGGACCGATTATCAGGACTGCAACGACAGCGAACGCCGCGACATGATTCGTGACCTGAGCAACAAGCCCGAAGCAGCGGGCGCAGCGCCACGCAAGCGTCGTCGTAACAGCGGTGCCAAACGCAAGCGCACCACCGGCGAGGCGCAAAGCGGTGAATGAACCGCTGTTGACCACTGAACGCGTTTACATCGGCCTGGGCAGCAATCTCGCTGACCCGGCCGAGCAACTGCGCAGTGCCCTCAAGGCAATGGCGCAACTATCCGGTTGTGAACTGACCAGCGTGTCATCGTTCTATGTCAGCGACTCGCTGCTGCCCGGCCAGCCGCGCTTTACCAACGCCGTCGCAGCACTCGACACCACCCTGACGCCACTGAGCCTGCTTGACGCGCTACAGGCCATCGAGCTGGATCAGGGCCGCGAACGCCACGAACGCTGGGGGCCTCGCACGCTGGACCTCGACATTCTGCTGTTCGGCAATCGCCTGATCGATGAACCGCGCCTCAAGGTGCCGCATTACCACATGCAGGCGCGGGCATTCGTGCTGTACCCGCTGGCAGAGCTGGCCCCAGGCCTTACGCTGGCCGACGGACGCGAACTCGACCGTCTACTCGACGACTGCCCGTTTACAGGCCTTGAGCGCCTGCCCGCCGAGGCATAAAGCCTGTCTGTCACCGCACATGTGTAACCGGTCCGACACACAGGTAACACCTTCAATTGACTTCACGCCCCCTCCTCACGAAGATAGGCCTCCCGCCGCCGCACCACAGGCGAACGGGCGCGAAACAGGCCTTTGCAAAACACCGCGACACGACGGTGTGCCTGCTTTTCCAGGATGACTCTCACGCGCTGAACACCCGTCTTCACAGCGCCTGATGGAGGACTTACATGCCGAACATAACCGTTACGTCGCTGCTGGCCATGAAACAGAAAGGTGAGAAAATCACCATGCTGACCTGCTACGACGCAACCTTCGCCCACACCGCCTGCCAGGCCGGTGTCGAAGTGCTGCTGATAGGCGACTCGCTGGGCATGGTCCTGCAAGGTCACGACAGCACCCTGCCCGTCACGACCGCCGAAACCGCGTACCACGTTGCGTGTGTGAAACGCGGTAATCAGGGCGCGATGATTCTCGCCGACCTGCCGTTCATGGCCAACGCCACGCTGGAGCAGACCCTCATCAACAGCGCGACGCTAATGCAGGCAGGTGCGCACATGATCAAGGTTGAAGGCGCAGCATGGCTGGCCGAGTCGATCCGTCTGCTGGCAGAACGCGGGATCCCGGTGTGCGCGCACATGGGCCTGACGCCGCAGGCAGTCAACGTACTGGGCGGCTACAAGGTTCAGGGTCGACTGGAAGCACAGGCACGGCAGATGCGTGCCGACGCGATCGCGCTGGAACAGGCGGGCGCAGCGATGATCCTGCTGGAGTGTGTGCCGAGCGAACTCGCCGAAGAAATCACCCAGGCGGTGAAAATTCCGGTCATCGGTATTGGCGCGGGCAGCGCTACCGACGGCCAGGTACTGGTGCTGCACGACATGCTGGGCCTGTCCATCAGCGGGCGCGTACCCAAATTCGTGAAAAACTTCATGACCGGTCAGCCCGATATCCAGTCGGCTATCCGGGCCTACGTGGCCGCGGTCAAAGACGTCAGCTTTCCGGCAACTGAACACGGATTCTCGGCATGAACACAGTAAAGACCGTACAGGAACTGCGTGCCGCCGTTGCGCGGGCACGCAGCGAAGGCAAACGGATCGCGTTGACCCCGACCATGGGCAACCTGCACAGCGGCCACGCCGCACTGGTCGCCAAGGCGGCCCAACGTGCCGACTTCGTGGTCGCCAGCATTTTCGTCAATCCGCTGCAGTTCGGCCCCAACGAAGACTTGGCCACTTACCCTCGCACCCTGGCGGCCGATCAGGAAAAACTTCTGCAGGCCGGGTGCAACCTGCTGTTCACCCCAAGCGTCGAGGAAATATACCCGCACGGCATGGCCGACCAGACACTGGTCAGCGTGCCACACCTGTCGCAAGGCCTGTGCGGTGCGAGCCGTCCCGGCCATTTCGAGGGCGTTGCTACGGTCGTCAGCAAGCTGTTCAACATGGTGCAGCCAGACCTGGCGATTTTCGGCGAAAAAGACTTCCAGCAACTGGCGGTGATTCGCGCCATGGTCCGTGACCTGAACATGCCGATCCAGATCATCGGCGAACCTACCGTGCGTGCCGACGACGGGCTGGCGCTGTCCTCGCGTAACGGTTATCTGAATGAAGCTCAGCGCGCTGCGGCACCCGCGCTGTATCAGGCCATCCGCCAGACCGCCGACGCGATCAGCGCAGGCGAGCAGGATTTCGACGCGCTGCTGACGAGCAAGAAGCAGCAACTGGAGGCTGCCGGTTTTCGTATCGATTATCTGGAAATACGTGACGCCACCAGCCTGCGTCCGACCACTGCCGAAAATCGCGACGTGGTCATCCTCGCCGCCGCATTCCTGGGTAAAACCCGCCTGATCGACAATCTGCACCTGACCAGAAGCTGACGGGATGCGCCGGGGCAATGAACTAAGCCACACCGGCAATGCCATACCGGTACAGGTTGCCTGAACCACAACCGACAGCATTTGAGCGCAAGCCCCGGTTTCTTGTGTGCGAAAAAGTACCGGGGTCATGTAAGGCGAGGCGCAGACAAACGGGTACGCGAAGGGTAGTCTGCTATGTATAGCCCGTGAGAAAGCTTGCGACCTCGCCCCAAGAATATCCAAAGACAGAACCAGTTAAAGGAAACCCGCAGCGATGGCGTACTACCGCAATCCTTCCGATGTGACCGCTCTGCCCGCCTGGCAAGCGTTGAGCAAACACCGCCAGTCCATGCAGAATTTCAGCATGCGCGAAGCGTTCAATTCTGATCCGCAGCGCTTCAGCCAATTCACCCTCAGCAGCGCCGGCCTGTTTCTCGACTACTCCAAAAACCTGATCACCACCGAAACTCGTGATCTGTTGGTCAGCCTGGCGGGCGAAGTGAACCTCAAGGACGCTATCAAGGCTCAATACGATGGCGAGCTGGTCAACTCATCCGAAGGTCGCCCGGCGCTGCACACCGCTCTGCGCCGGCCGGTCGGCGACAAGTTGAAAGTCAACGGCGTCGATGTGATGCCGGACGTACACCGCGTACTCAATCAGATGACCGAACTGGTCGGCCGCATCCATGACGGCCTGTGGCGCGGTTACACCGAAAAGCCGATCACCGACGTGGTGAACATCGGCATCGGCGGCTCGTTCCTCGGCCCGGAGCTGGTCTCCGAAGCGCTGGTGGCCTACGCGCACAAAGGTGTCCGTTGCCATTACCTGGCGAACATTGATGGCAGCGAGTTTCATGAACTGTCGATGAAAATTCGCGCCGAGACCACGCTGTTCATCGTCTCGTCGAAGTCCTTCAACACGCTGGAAACCCTGAAAAATGCTCAGGCTGCACGCGCCTGGTATCTGGCGCAGGGCGGCTCCGAAGTTGAACTGCATCGCCACTTCATCGCGGTTTCCAGCAACAACGCCGCGGCCGTAGCCTTCGGCATCCGTGAAGAAAACATCTTCCCGATGTGGGACTGGGTTGGCGGTCGCTATTCGCTGTGGTCGGCTATCGGCCTGCCTATCGCGCTGGCCATCGGCATGTCCAACTTCAAGGAACTGCTGTCCGGCGCCTATACGATGGACCAGCATTTCCAGAGCGCACCTTTCGAACAGAACATGCCGGTGCTGCTGGCGCTGCTGGGCGTCTGGTACGGCAACTTCTGGAACGCACAAAGCCACGCGATCCTGCCGTACGATCACTACCTGCGTAACATCACCAAGCACTTGCAACAACTGGACATGGAGTCCAACGGCAAAAGCGTCCGTCAGGACGGTACGCCGACCTCCACCGACACCGGCCCGGTCATCTGGGGCGGCGTAGGTGCCAACGGTCAGCATGCTTATCACCAGTTGCTGCATCAAGGCACACAGATGATTCCGGCCGACTTCATTGTGCCGATCGTCAGCTTCAACCCGGTTGCCGACCATCACCAGTGGCTGTACGCGAACTGCCTGTCACAAAGCCAGGCTCTGATGATGGGCAAGACCCGCGCCGAAGCCGAAGCCGAGCTGCGCGAGAAGGGCATGAGCGAGGAAGAGGTGCAGAAACTGGCACCGCACAAGGTCATCCCCGGTAACCGCCCGAGCAACACCCTGGTGGTCGAACGCATCAGCCCGCGTCGTCTTGGCGCACTGGTGGCGATGTATGAGCACAAGGTGTTTGTGCAGAGCGTGATCTGGGGCACCAATGCCTTTGACCAATGGGGCGTGGAACTGGGCAAGGAGATGGGCAAGGCCGTGTACCAGCGTCTGACCGGCGGCACCGAAGAGCCGGCTGACGATGCATCGACCCAAGGTCTGATCAACTACTTCCGCGGCCGTCACCGCGGCTGATTTGTCCCGCTCATGACATCGTTCCCACGCTGCGCGTGGGAATGCCGTGCGTGACGCTCTGCGTCATAAAGAGGACGCAAAGCGTCCAGAACTGCATGCCGACGCGGAGCGTCGGCACGATAGTCAGCCAGGCGATGGAGCGCTCCGCGCTTCGAACGAGCATCAGTCAGCTTTATCCAAGCCCTCCCGATGCACGAGCACGACATGGAATTCATCCGCACCCGCATCGAAACCCAGGTCATCAGCCTTACCGGTCTGGCCCTGGGCCAGCTGGATCTGGAGAACCCCAAGGGCGACCCTGGTTTGTTTGGTCCTCAGGCAGTGTGCTGGAAGGTACACGGCGATTTCACCAGTATGCTGGTCGGCGGCATCAGCGCCTTGATGCTGCAGGCTTTGCACCCGCTGGCACTGGCGGGTATCTGGGACCACTCCAACTTTCGTCAGGACATGCTCGGCCGCCTGCGGCGTACCGGGCAGTTTCTGTCCGGCACCACCTACGGCTCCACGCGAGATGCCAACTGGCTGATCGACAAGGTGCGCAACATCCACCTCAATATCGTCGGCACCGCGCCCGATGGCCGGCCGTATGCCGCCAGCGATCCGGACTTGCTGACCTGGGTGCATGTGGCCGAAGTCAGCAGCTTTCTCGCAGCCCATCTGCGCTACCTCAACCCGGATATGTCGCTCGCCGATCAGGACGCCTACTACGCTGAAACAGCGCTGGTTGCCGAACGGCTCGGGGCAGGTAATGTTCCGCGCTCACGTCAGGCCATCGCTGATTATCTGGCAGACATTCGCGGGCAACTGGTTTGTGACGAGCGTAGTCACGAAGTGCTGCGCCTGCTGCTTGATGCCCCTGCGCCCAACTGGCTGGCCAAGCCTTTCGGTGTATTGATGATGCGTGCCGGTATCGACTTGCTGCCGGACTGGGCGAGCGAAATGCTCGACATTACCCAAGGCCCCGTGCAGCGCCGGATAATCCGCCTGGGCGTCAACAACACCGCGCCCATTTTGCGCTGGGCCGTGCAGGACGGATCAGCGCAACGTGCCAGACGCCGCATGGACGTTACCTAAAGGTTTTCGGCAAAACGTGACCGAGCGGTTCACGGTTGGAACCTGCCTGCCTATCTGTGCCACCATGAACCCTCAATAACAATGAGGATCAGCACCATGCAGGACGTCGTTATCGTCGCCGCCACCCGTACCGCCGTCGGCAGTTTCCAGGGTTCTCTAGCTGCCGTTGCTGCTGTAGATCTTGGCGCTGCAGTCATTCGCCAACTGCTGGCGCAAACCGGCGTGGACGGCGCGCAAGTCGATGAAGTCATCATGGGCCAGGTGCTGACCGCCGGCGCAGGCCAGAACCCGGCGCGACAGGCCGCCATCAAGGCGGGCCTGCCCTTCTCCGTGCCGGCCATGACCCTGAACAAGGTCTGCGGCTCGGGCCTCAAGGCACTGCACCTGGCGACCCAGGCGATTCGCTGCGGTGATGCCGAGGTCATCATTGCTGGCGGCCAGGAAAACATGAGCCTGTCCAACTACGTACTGCCGGGCGCACGCACCGGTTTGCGCATGGGCCACACCAGCATGATCGACACCATGATCACTGATGGTCTGTGGGATGCATTCAATGACTACCACATGGGCATCACCGCCGAGAACCTCGCGCAGCAGTACGACATCAGCCGTGAAGCCCAGGATCAGTTCGCTGCCCTGTCTCAGCAAAAAGCGATTGCGGCCATTGAAGGCGGACGCTTTGTCGATGAGATCACTCCGATCCTGATCCCTCAGCGCAAGGGCGAGCCGTTGTCCTTCGCCACTGACGAACAGCCCCGCGCTGGCACCACGGCTGAAACACTCGGCAAACTCAAACCTGCGTTCAAGAAGGACGGCACCGTCACCGCCGGTAATGCGTCTTCGCTCAACGATGGTGCCGCCGCCGTGATGCTGATGAGCGCGGCCAAAGCCGAGCAGTTGGGCCTGCCAGTGCTGGCGCGCGTCGCCGCGTACGCCAACGCAGGTGTCGACCCGGCCATCATGGGCATCGGCCCGGTCAGTGCAACCCGGCGCTGCCTGGACAAGGCTGGCTGGTCGCTGGACGAACTGGATCTGATCGAAGCCAACGAAGCCTTTGCCGCACAGTCGTTGTCGGTCGGCAAGGAACTGGGGCTGGACCCGCAAAAGCTCAACGTCAATGGTGGCGCCATCGCCCTTGGCCACCCGATTGGCGCGTCAGGCTGCCGCGTGCTGGTGACGCTGCTGCACGAGATGATCAGGCGCGATGCGAAGAAGGGCCTGGCCACGCTGTGCATCGGCGGTGGCCAGGGGGTTGCCCTCGCGCTGGCACGCTGAGGGCGCTTACGATCGTAATCAGGCGCCTGCGGGCGCCACTTCCATGTCCACCGGCTCCGGACGCTTGATCAGCGCGTAGATCACGCCGGTCAGCACGCTACCGGCGATAATCGCCAGCAGATACAACAGCGCATGGTTGATGGCGTTGGGGATCAGCATCACAAACAGGCCGCCGTGTGGCGCCATCAGTTTGCAGCCGAAGTACATCGACAATGCACCGGTCAGCGCGCCACCCACGACACTGGCCGGAATCACCCGCAACGGGTCCTTGGCGGCAAACGGAATGGCACCTTCGGAAATAAAGCACAGCCCCAGCACGAACGCCGCCTTGCCTGCCTCTCGCTCGCTCTGGGCGAACTTGCGGTGGGCCAGGATCGTGGCGATGCCCATACCGATGGGCGGCACCATACCGGCTGCCATGGCAGTGGCCATCGGCGCGTAGCTCTGGGACGCCAGCAGACCGACGGAGAACGCATAGGACGCCTTGTTGATAGGCCCACCAAGGTCGACGCACATCATTGCACCGAGCACCACGCCCAGCAGGATGGCGTTGGTGGTGCCCATGCTGTCGAGGAAGTGAGTCAAGGCTTCCAGCATGCCCGCAACCGGCTTGCCGACCACGTAGATCATCACCAGACCGGTGAACAGGCTCGACAGCAACGGGATGATCAGAATCGGCTTGAGCGCTTCGACGCTGGCTGGCAGGCGTGCATAGCGGTTGATCGCCGCAGCACTGTAACCGGCCAGAAAACCGGCAATGATACCGCCAATGAAGCCGGCACCCAGCGTACTCGCCAGCAGGCCGCCGATCATGCCAGGCGCAAGGCCCGGGCGATCAGCAATCGAATACGCGATGTAACCGGCCAGCAATGGAACCATGAGTTTGAACGCAGCTTCCCCGCCGATCTGCATCAAGGCCGCCGCCAGCGTGCCTTGCTCTTTGAACGCGGTAATGCCGAACACAAACGACAGGGCGATCAACAGACCACCTGCCACCACCATCGGCAGCATGAACGAAACACCGGTCAGCAGGTGCTTGTACACACCTGCCTTTTCTTGCCTGGCAGGTGATTTGGCAGCAGCCTCGTCGGACTCGACCTGGCCTTCTGCCAAGGCTTTTTTCAACGTTGCTTCGGACTGCTTGAGCGCGATCCCGGTGCCACAACGGTAGATTTTCTTGCCGGCAAAACGATCAGTATTGACCTCGATATCCGCGGCCAGCAACACCACGTCGGCCTCGGCAATAGCCTTGGCGCTGAGCGGATTGCGCGCGCCGACCGAGCCCTGGGTTTCGACTTGCAGGTCGTAATTCAGACGCTTGGCCGCTTGCTGGATCGCTTCGGCAGCCATGAACGTGTGCGCAACCCCGGTCGGGCAGGCTGTGATCGCAACAATGCGCGGCTGCGCACCGGCACCCTCGGTTGCTTGAGGCGTGACCGCCTCAGACGCCGCATGCACCTGCGCTTCTCGCTCGGCGCGTTGCAGAAAACCGTCGACGTCCTGCAACGCATGCGCAGGCGAATCCTGAAACAGACGTTTGCCGACAAAGCGGCTCAAATCCACCGGACCGGTATTGACCACCAGAACAAGGTCGGCGGCTTCGATGTCCTGGGCGGACAACTGCTGGTCCGACTTGTTGGGATCGATGATTTCGACGCTGGTTTCCCAGCCCTGGCGCAATGCCGCCGCTTCGAGCAATCGTGCGCTGAGTACGCTGCTGACCTTGCCGTTCGGGCAGGCCGTAACTATGGCTAACTTCATGACGATCCTCTCTTATTGTTCTGAAAGGCTGCGTACAGTGACGCCGCCTTCAAGCCGTTTGAGTTGCGCGGCATCGGTGATACCGAAACCGATCTGGGTCACTGCCATGGCGGCAATCGCCGTAGCGGTGCGCAAGGTCTTCTGTGGCTCGTGAGCGCTGATCAGCCCGTGCACCATGCCGGCCAGAAGCGAATCACCAGCACCTACCGTGCTGGCCACCGTGACCTTGGGCGGCAGCGAGTGCAGCGCCACACTCGGACTGAACCAGTGCACGCCTTCAGAGCCTTGAGAGATCACCACATGCTCGATGCCCTGCGTGTGCAGGCGAGCAGCCACTTCGGCTTGCGCGGCGATGGAAATGATCGGTGCGTCGAGCGCATCGGCCAGTTCTTCGGTGTTGGGCTTGATCAGCCACGGCCCGGCGGTAAGACCGGCGCGCAGGGCCAGGCCGCTGCTGTCCAGCGCTACTTTCAGACCGAGGTCCTTGAGCATCACCAATAGTTTGTGCAGCCACTCCGGCGTGACACCACGCGGCAGGCTGCCAGCAACGACCACAACGTCGAAACCTGATGCAATCTGTTGCACACGGGCGAACAGCGCTTGCTGTGCCTCTTCACTGACCTGCGGGCCAGGGCCGTTCAGGTCGGTGATGCGGCCACTGCCTTCGGCCAGCTTGATATTGCTGCGGGTTTCTCCCGGCACGCGGACGAACTCGTCAACAAAGTTGCGACGTTCGAACAACGCCTCGAACGCTTGCTGGTTGTCGACACCGAGAAAACCGGCAACGGTCAGGTCGTGGCCCAGGTCTGCCAGCACCTGCGCCACATTCAGGCCTTTGCCCGCTGCGTGAGTGAGCATTGCATTGCTGCGGTTGACCTGGCCCAGCTCCAACTGGCCCAACTGCACAGTCAGGTCCAGCGCCGGGTTCATGGTCAGGGTAAGAATCTTAGCCATTACACAGCCTCCACAAGCGCGCGGACTTCGGCAGCGCTGCCCGCCGTCAGCGCATTTTGCGCCAGTTGGCGCGCGCTGCTCAGGGTCAGTTCACGGACGCAGGCCTTGACCTCGCCAATGCTGCGCGCCGATACACTCAATTCATCCACGCCCAGCCCGACCAGAATCGGCACCGCCAGCGGATCGGCGGCCAGTTCGCCGCACACGCCCACCCATTTGCCGTTGGCATGCGCAGCACGCACGGTCATGTCGATCAGTTGCAGCACCGACGGGTGCAGGCCGTCAGCCTGGGCCGACAGCGTCGGGTGACCACGGTCGATGGCCATGGTGTATTGCGTCAGGTCATTGGTGCCGATGCTGAAGAAGTCCACTTCCTTGGCCAGCACCGGGGCAATCAGCGCCGCCGATGGCACTTCGATCATGATCCCCAGTTGCAGGTCGCTGACCGGAATTTCCTCGCGCAACCGCTCGGTCATTTCCCGCGCCTGACGCCACTCTTCAAGCGTGCCGATCATCGGGAACATGATGCGCAACGGGCCGCTGTCTGCCGCGCGTAACAGGGCGCGCAGCTGGCTTTCCATCACATCCGGGCGTTGCAGGGTCAGGCGGATACCGCGTACGCCAAGGAACGGGTTTTCCTCTTTGGCGATCGGCCAGTAAGGCAAAGGTTTGTCGCCACCCACGTCCAGCGTACGCACCACCAGCGGACGGCCGCCCAGATCAGTCAGCACGCGACGGTATTCAGCTTCCTGCGTCGCTTCATCGGGGGCCTGAGAATGCGCCATGAACAGCAACTCGGTGCGCAGCAGGCCAACGCCTTCCGCGCCCTGCTCCACAGCCGCTGGCGTCCCGGTGCTATCGCCGATATTGGCGAACACTTCGACGGCATGCCCGTCACGCGTCACAGCAGGCTCCATACGCGCTGCCGCTGCGGCCTTGAGACGCTCTTCGCGAGCATCGCGGTCCTGAGCGGCGCGCTGCAGGGTTGCTTCATCAGGTGCGACGGTCAGCCGCCCGCGCTGGCTGTCGAGCAGTAGCACGGTGCCGGGCTTGAGCAGCAGCACTTCGTCACCGGCACCGACCAGTGCGGGAATGCCCAGCGCACGCGCCACGATGGCACTGTGCGCAGTCGCGCCGCCACGGGCGGTGAGGATACCAGCGACCTGCGCCGGGTCCAGACGGGCTACGTCGGATGGGCCGACTTCGTCCATCACCAGAATGTAAGGTTCGTCCGGGGCTGCAACGGTTTCGACGCCACAGATCTGCGCCAGCACGCGACGCCCCACATCACGCAGGTCGGCGGCACGCTCGGCCAGCAGCGCGTCCTGCAGTTGTTCCTGCTGAACGGCAGCGGTCTCGATGACCGTGGCCCAGGCCGCAGCCGCGCTTTCGTCGTTGTTGAGGCGCGCCTCGACCTCGTTGGTCAGTTCCGGGTCTTCGAGCATTTCCTGGTGGGTGATGAAGATTTCCCGGATGGCCTTGGACTTGCTGCGCTGAATGAGGTTTTCGATGTCGCTGCGGACTTCACCGATCGCCTTGTGCAGACGCTCGCGTTCGGCAGCCACAGACTCACCCTGCTGCGGATAATCAAAGCTTTGCAGCACCTGAACGTGGGCCGGGCCGATAGCAATGCCCGGCGAAGCAGGCACGGCCTGCAACACGCTACCGGCAGCCGGGGCGTTGAGCGGCTTGGCTACAGCAGCAGGCGCTGGTGCAGCCTGAGCCTCTGAAGCAACGGGCAAAGGTTCGACTTCTTCACCCAGGCCCTGCTCCACTGCGGCGATCAGGGCAGGCAACGCGTCGTTGGCAATCGTCGGTTCGGCAATGAACTCCAGCGTCTGACCACGGCGGGCGCCGAGGCTGAGCAGCTTGCTCAGGCTCTTGGCCGACACCGCAGATTCGCCGCTTTCCAGCACGCGCATGCGGATCTCGCCGTCAAACTCCTTGGCCAGTTGCGCCAGTATCTTCGCCGGACGGGCATGCAAGCCGTGGGCGTTGGCCAGCTGAACGCGCTGGGTCGGCCACTCGGCAGGCACTTCGCCGCCCAGAGCTTCCAGCACAACGCGACTGTTGGTGGCGTGGCCCAACTCATGGCCACGGCCTTCGATCAGCAACAGGCACAGACGCTCCAGCAGCGCCTGATGCGCCTCACCCAGACTGGCGAGACAGAACAAACCGGTCAGCGGCTGGCCCAGATAACGGATAGGTTTGTCCGGCGTGACGAACGCGAGACCCGGGCGTTTGACCGTTTGCTCGCTGTGCAGCCACCACAGGCCATCACCCAGCGACAACGCTTCAACCTGCTGCAGCACGGCAGCGAAACCGTTGCTCACACAGTCGGCTTTGCGCAGCAGGCGTGCGCCGCGCCAGACCAGTTCTTCAAAATCGTCGGCCGATACGCCGAGGCTGATCATCTGTGCGTCGAGCGCCAGTTCCTGAGGTGCGCCCTGTAGCAGTTTGAGCAGGTCTTCCGGCGTCTTGGCTTCACGCAGCGCCTGGCCCAGATCCTCTTCACCCAACGCGCGGGTCAGCAGTTGTAGCAGGCGCAAGTGCTCATCGGACTTGGCCGCAATACCAATCGCCAGATAGACCATTTGCCCGTCGCCCCAGTCCACCCCTTCGGGGAACTGCATCAGACGCACACCGGTGGTAACCACCAGATCGCGGGTTTCGGGGGTACCGTGCGGGATGGCGATGCCCTGACCGAGAAAGGTCGAGCCCTGCTGCTCACGGCTCATCAGCCCGGTGAGGTAGCCCTCGGCAACCAGGCCATCAGCGACCAGGTGGTCGGCAATCAGCTTAAGTGCGGCAGTTTTATCCACAGCCGACCGGGCCATGGATATTTGCTCCAGAGTGAGTTCGAGCATTGCCTTGACTCCTGTGCAGCGCCAAGGCGCCACCTGATTCTTGTTTTAATGACGATCACGTGATCGACAGCTTGGGGGGATGCAAGTGATGCTTGTCCGGACATCGTATCGGACATCACTTTCATCTAGATTGCAGCAGACAACAGGCGTGCTGAATCGTTTAATCTACAATTGCCCGGCACGTTACTCGATTCTGAGGATTCATTGAAGCCCAGTCGGTCTGATCACTGTGGGACACTTCCCAAAATACTTGAAGCACATGGGAATTTCCTACGGTCTGGTGTAAAGATCATCGTCATAGCAAAAATAATTCGACTGTCCAGAGCCACTTACCTGACTAAAGGAAATTTCGGGGTGAAACTGAGCGATATTGCACGTCTGGCAGGTGTTTCTGTCACTACGGCCAGTTACGTGATCAATGGCAAGGCCGAACAACAACGCATCAGCCCGGCAACGGTCGAGCGCGTCAAGGCAGTGGTCGAGCAACATGACTTCCGACCCAACCCGCAAGCGGCGGGCCTGCGCAGCCGTCACAGCAAAACGCTGGGCTTCATCCTGCCGGACCTGGAAAACCCCAGTTATGCGCGCATCGCCAAATTGCTTGAACAGGGCGCACGCAGTCTCGGCTATCAACTGCTGATTGCCAGCTCCGATGACGACCCTGTCAGCGAACTGCAGCTCTTGCAGCTTTTCCGTGCACGCCGTTGCGATGCGCTACTGGTCGCCAGTTGCTTGCCACCTGATGACGACAGCTACCGCGACTTGCAGCTCAAGGGCATGCCGATCATCGCCATCGACCGGGAAATGAATCCCGAATTTTTCTGCTCGGTGGTCAGCGACGACCATGACGCGAGCCTGCAACTGACCCGCAGCCTGCTGCAAACCCGACCGCGACACATCGCCCTGATCGGAGCACGCCCAGAGCTGAGCATCAGTCGCGCGCGTGCCGCAGGCTTCGAACACGCACTCGACGGTTTTACCGGAGCCACCATCATCGAGCACGGCGAAGCGTTCAGCCGTCAGTGTGGCCAGCGTTTGATGACGGAGATGCTACAGCGTCAGGGGCATTTTCCCGATGCGCTGATCACCACCTCCTATGTGCTGCTGCAAGGCGTCTTCGATGTGCTGCAAAGTCAGGCACTGCAATCGACTCAATTGCACCTGGGCACCTTCGGCGATACACAACTGCTGGACTTCCTGCCGTTGCCCGTCAATGCCATGGCCCAGCAGCACCAGTTGATCGCCGACACGGCGCTGCGACTAGCCCTGGCCGCTATCGAGAAGGATACTTATCAGCCTGGTGTGCATGCCATTGCACGCGCCTTCAAGCAACGTATTCACGAGGTGTGAATGTGACGCTGATCGATACCCACACCCACCTGGACTTTGCGGATTTCGATGCCGACCGCGCCCAGGTCCTGGATAGCTGCCTGTCACTCGGCGTGCAGCGCATCGTGGTGCTTGGGGTGTATCAGCGCAACTGGCAGCGGCTGTGGGAGCTGACCGAAGCAAACCCTGCCCTGCATGCAGCTTTCGGGCTGCATCCGGTGTACATCGATGAGCACCGGGCCGAACACCTGAACGAGCTGGCGGGCTGGCTGACGCGTCTGCAAGGCCATCCGCAGTTGTGTGCAGTGGGCGAGATCGGTCTGGATTATTACGTCGAGCATCCGGACAAGCCACGTCAGCAGGAGCTCTTTGAAGCACAACTGCAATTGGCATCAGACTTCAACCTGCCCGCCCTGCTGCATGTGCGCCGCAGTCACGCTGACGTAATTGCCGCCCTCAAACGCCACAAACTCAAACGCAGCGGCATCGTTCACGCCTTTGCAGGCAGTCGTGAAGAGGCGCGTGAATACATAAAGCTGGGCTTCAAACTGGGCCTTGGCGGCGCAGCGACATGGCCGCAGGCGCTGCGCATGCATCGTGTCATCGCCGAGCTGCCGCTGGACAGCGTCGTGCTGGAAACCGACTCACCGGACATGGCACCTGCCATGCACCCCTACATACGCAACAGCCCGCAGCACTTGCCTGAGATTTGCCGAGCGCTCGCCGACCTGATGAAGATCCCCTCGGAGCGCCTGGCCCAGGCGAGCACCGAGAATGCCTGCGAGCTGTTCGGCTGGCCTCGTACAGCCAGCGCCTAAGTCAAAATCGTTGGGTCAACACTGCTGAGCCGAATCAGCGCAACAGGGTCCACAACGCAAATCCTGCGTACCAGACAATCGCTGCACGAACCAGCAACTCCCAGAGCATGTCGAGACCGGTAACGCCTTGCGGACCGATCACCGGCGGCGGCACCTCGCTGGCGGCGCAACCCACGCGCGTAATCAGCTGTGCGGCGCTGATGTTCCAGTTGAGCAGTTCGTGCAACATCACGCGACTCACGGCTACAAAGTTGCCGACCAGCGCAAAGCTTGCGGCGAGCAGCCTGACCGGCACCCACTCAAAGGCGTGGCGCAGTTGCCCTGCCCGCTCTACCAGTGCAGGTGTCGTACCCTGTTCAGCGGCAAGCGCCAACAGCCTGTAGGCCAATGCCGCTACCGGGCCGAGCACGAAATACCAGAAAATAACGGCGAAGAAACTCTGAAACGCCTGCCAGAGCATGTAGCCCTGCACGCCGTGCAGCAATTGCTCGCCGTTGTCTGCCTGCACACCCATGTCGCGCCCGGCCACGTGCACCGCAGCCTGCGTATCCCCACGTCTGCAGGCATCACGAAACGGCCCGAGTACCGCGATCAGATCAACCCGGCCCAGGCTGTAGATCAGCACCAGCAAGTGGATAGGCAGGACCAGCCAGCCATAAGCCACCGAGCCAATGATGGTCAGCGCCAGTTGCAGCAGCAGGACAGGCACTAGAACCAGCAGCGCCAGCATGACCCAGGGACGTGTCGCCGTCCGCGGGCTGGCTTCGAGCCTGGCCAGTTCCTTCAGCCAGGGCCCGTCACGCTGAACGCGCTGACGCAGCGCCGAAAACTTCTCGACAAGAACGGCCAGCAGTAGCACCAGAAAACTCATTGTTCGTCCCTCACATCAATCCAGCAAAGCCGCTTGAAACCTGGCCCAGTCAAAAAATGGGCCAGGGTCAGTCTTGCGTCCCGGCGCTATGTCACTGTGACCGCAGATGCGCTCGGGGGTGATTGCCACGAAAGCCCGACGCAATTGACGCGTCAGCTCGATCAGAGCGTCGTACTGCGCCTCGGTGAACGGCTGCTCGTCAGTTCCTTCCAGCTCAATGCCGACAGAGAAGTCATTACAGCCCTCACGCCCTTGAAAACTGGAAACCCCTGCGTGCCACGCGCGATCAAGACAGGAGACGAACTGAATGACCTCGCCATCACGTTCAATCAGAAAATGCGCTGAAACGCGCAGATCGGCAATCCCCACAAAGTAGGGATGCTCGGTGCTGTCAAGCTGGTTCTGAAAGAAAGCCTGCACTTTGCCGGTCTTGAATTGCGCAGGCGGCAGACTGATGTTGTGGATGACCAGCAGCGAGATTTCGCCTTCGGGCCGCGCATTGAAGTTGGGTGAAGGGCAATGCTGTACGCCATCGCACCAGCCGCTTGCGGAGTCCAGTTGCATGAGCGCTCCTTGAACGGGCGGATAAGTGGCGCTGATTATGCCCGCGACAGGAATGGATGTGGAGGTTTAGCCGTAGACCCGCGGTGTAGGAAACACACGCTACACAGCTGAGATAGGTGGCGCGGGCTTCACGAACTGCATGCCGACGCAGAACGTCGGCAATACAATCAATCAGATAAGATCAGGCACCCTTGAGCTTGCGCAGGTTGCTGATGACCGATTCCAGTGCCCGGTCAAACAGCAGCGCATCATCGAGAATCCGCACGGCACCGCGACGAAACTCGATGGCAAGACCGGTACGGGTCTTTTCCAGGACCTTCATGCCGGTTCGGTTGACGAACACATAGCGCCCGGTCGGCTCGACAATCGCGGTCAGTTTGCAGCGCAGCTTGTGCTCTTCATCTTCCTGAATCTCGACCCAGCAACCGACGCGCAATTTGTCGACCATCTGCAGACCGGCATCGTCGGCAGGCAGCTGCACAGTCGGCTCATTGAGCATCCGCTCTTCGGGTGTGACCAGAACGATTTCTTCAACAACGGCCATCATCGGCGGGCTTTCAACGAGCTGTGCGCCTGTCAACGACGTATCACCACCTTGGGCATCACCGCCTTCCTGCAAGCGCGAGAAGTGCTGGAACGCCTGAACATGCAGCGATTCCAGTTGGCTGAAGAATTCGCTGGTGGCAAACGGGTCGAACGCAGCGCTGGTCAGGCCATCGCGCAGGGACTTGAGCAGCCCGGGCACCAGATCGAGCAAGCGCTGCAGCGCCTGGGGGTCGTCATGCTGTTCGACGCTCCAGATCAGCTCATCCATGGTCGCCAGCCCGGCCTGCCACTCGCTGGACTCTTCGCCATGCTTGAGGCAGGTCAGCAGAAGCACCTTGCTCCAGGCCTCCTGCAGCAGACGCACAACCACTTCCGGCAAGGTGCGGCCCAGCAGGCGCTGATTCAACTCATGCTGTACCTGCTGGCGTGCCAGTTCGGCACGAGCGCGGCCCTCTTCGGCATCGCGGGTGCGCTGTTCAAGCAGCTCGCTGCGACGACGTTCATCACTGGTGAACGCCAGAAAATCCGCCAGCAATTCAGAGAAGATTGCCGGATCATCGACAAAGTCATTGAGCAGGCGCTGCACGATCTGCTCGACGCGCTGATAAAGCGAGTCGCGCTGATAGTCATCACGACTGCCCCAACCCAGCGCGGCAGTGGCAATTTCGTTGAGCAGGCGGCGGGCCGGATGGCTGCCGCGACTGAAAAAGCTTTTATCGAGCACCGCCACTTTGAGCATCGGGATCTGCAAGCGCCCGATCAGCGCACGCAATGAAGGCGTCAGGTTGCGATCATCGAGGATGAACTCGAAGAGCATGGCAATCAGGTTGATCACATCCTCATCGCCGCCGCCGACAATCCTGGATTTGCCGGTTTTGACGTTGACTCGGGTCAGCAACTGTTCCAGCTGATTGCGCAGGTCAAAATCGTCTGCGGTGTCTTGAGACGGGACGTACTGCTGCAGGTGAGAAAGCAGGCGCAGCAGGTCACGGCTGGAAATCGGCCGAACCTCGGCATTGGGCTCATGACGCGGAGCGAGGTTGCCGCGAACCTGCAGCAACAATTCCTGCAGGGCAGAGAAAACTTCCTGCACCCCCTTGTCGAGCTTGTCGGCGGCCTCATTCAGCGCAGGATCGGACATTTCGGAGACACGATTCCTGGGAGCCGCCCGATCAGACGATCGACGGGCCGGCAGTGCTTTCATGTCCGGCAACACACCCGTGGCAATCAACAGTTGATTGGCTTCACTGTAAAGGTGGTCAGTATTGGCCAGGACGTATTTCTCGAACAGCTTGAGAATGATCAGCTTGACCTTGATCTCGACGCCAAGGCTACGTCCTGCATCCAGGAAAAACCGGCACAGCATTGCCGGACCCAACGGGTTGGAATCCTCGGCGATAGCTTGCGGAATCAGAACATTCAGGCGTGCAGTGAGCTGGCCCAGCGCGAGGCTGTCACGGCTCATGACCTTACTGACCATCGCATCCACAGCCACGGTCTTCTCGAGGTCATCGTTATTCACCAGCGCCAGTTTGTCGAACGACACGGCAGTGGGCAGCACGGGCTCATGAATCTGGTACTGGCCCAAAGCCAGAAAAG
The DNA here is from genome assembly GCF_020917325.1 of Pseudomonas savastanoi. Taxonomy (NCBI): domain Bacteria; kingdom Pseudomonadati; phylum Pseudomonadota; class Gammaproteobacteria; order Pseudomonadales; family Pseudomonadaceae; genus Pseudomonas; species Pseudomonas savastanoi. The sequence continues at coordinate 907,906 of NZ_CP076652.1, read as the reverse complement.
ACTCATAAAACTTGTCGAGGAAGCCACGCTCGATACTTTTGCGCTTCAGGCGCAGGTCGCGCATGGCTTCAAAGAAGATGTTCTGATCAGTGTTGCTGCGGGCGCGGTCAGCCATTTCGAACAGCGTATCGTCGGCGTTGTCGAACAGCGCCTGCAACGCATCCTTGAGCTGCTGGGCCGCCTTGTCGCGGACCTGCAACAACACAACAGGTAATCGGGCCAAAGGAGTACCGGCCCCCTGCGCTGGGAGCAGTTTGCTCAACGGCACTACTTTTTCGTCGTTCGGCATTACACCCCCTGACAGGAAACAACCTGAACCCCATCACAAACGTGGCTTGCTACCCCCGCACTGTGAAGCGACCCGCTTGGCCTTGCAAAACGTCAAAGTCATGACGTCAATTACAAGTCGGATTATCTTTCAAAACTTGTCATCTACGCCAGTGACACTTCTATGGTTGTCGTTGGAACTGTGACAAGGCACTCATATGCTGCGATAGACCGCGATATTCGCTTTCCATCGCAAACGAATTTGCCAAACCGACCAACTGCATGTTCTCAAGGCTGCACCGGGGCATCGCCGCAGGTGGGTTAGCGGTGTGCGGTGCCTTATACTCGGACGACTTTGCTACTGGAGCCCGCTATGCCGAATTTACGAATTGCCGACCTGAGCGCCGAGATCGAAGCCAATGTGCGCCGCGCATTGCTTGAGGATGTCGGCAGCGGCGATATCACCGCCCAATTGATTCCGGCGGAACGGCTGGCCAAGGCCACCATCATTTCCCGCGATGCAGCGGTAATCGCCGGCACCGCATGGGTCGATACGGTCTTCCGGCAACTGGACCCTCGCGTGGCGGTGCACTGGCAGGTGACCGATGGCGACCGGGTCAGCCCTAATCAGGCGCTGTTTCACCTGGAAGGTCCGGCTCGCTCGCTGCTAACCGGCGAACGCAGCGCGCTCAACTTTCTCCAGATGCTCTCGGGTGTGGCCACGCGTGCGCAGTACTTCGCCGACATGGTCTCGGGCACCCAGGTCAAATTGCTGGACACCCGCAAGACGCTGCCGGGCCTGCGCCTGGCGCAAAAATACGCCGTCACCTGCGGTGGCTGTCATAACCATCGCATCGGTCTGTACGACGCTTTTCTGATCAAGGAAAACCATATCGCAGCCTGTGGCGGCATTGCCCAGGCGGTAGAGGCAGCCCACCGGATTGCACCGGGCAAGCCTGTGGAAGTCGAGGTGGAAAGCCTGAGTGAACTCAAGCAGGCGCTGGACGCAGGTGCCGATATCATCATGCTCGATGAGCTCAGCCTCGATGACATGCGCGAAGCCGTGCGGCTGACCGCTGGCCGCGCCCGCCTGGAAGCCAGCGGCGGCATCAATGACGACACCCTGCGGGTAATTGCCGAGACCGGTGTGGATTACATTTCCATTGGTGCGATGACCAAGGATGTGAAGGCCGTGGACCTGTCCATGCGCCTGAGCCTCTGATATCGCGCACAAACGCGCGCACAAACGACTGTCACGATTCGCTCGGGAGTAGACGCTTTGGAACTATGGTTTGTGATGAATGCGGGCCGACAGCTTGGCCCGATGGATGCGGACGCTGCACGGCTGATTGCCCGCGAGTCGCCCGGCGCATGGTGCTGGAAACAGGGCATGCCGGACTGGCAGCCGATCTATCAGGTGGCACAGGTGCGCGCCATGAAGAAGGACGGCGTGACGCCCTTCCCGGACCCGACGCCGGACATGATCCAGCCGAAACCGTCCGGGCTGCCCGCACAGGCTGCACCTGCACCTGCTGCACCTGCACCTCCTGCCAAGCGTCCTTCATTCACGCCAGACCCGAACGCCTCGGGCGGCTATGGCCTGGCGCAAACCACTGATGGCGTGGACTTCAAGCTGTACGGTGCGGAAACGCAATTCGTCGAGCTGGAGCTTGATCCCGGCGAAAGCGCCGTCGCCGAAGCCGGGGCGATGATGTACAAGACCTGCGACGTGCAGATGGAAACCATCTTCGGCGACGGCAGCAACCAGTCTTCAGGGCTGCTGGGCTCGCTGTTCGGTGCAGGCAAACGCATGCTGACCGGCGAAAGCCTGTTCACCACGGTGTTTTCGCAACAGGGTTCGGGCAAGGGGCGCGTAGCGTTTGCAGCGCCCTACCCCGGCACCATCCTGCCACTGAACCTGCGGGATTTCGGCGGCAAACTGATCTGCCAGAAGGACAGCTTTCTGGCCGGTGCCAAAGGTGTATCCATTGGTATCCAGTTTCAGAAAAAAATCCTCACTGGCCTGTTTGGTGGCGAAGGTTTCATTCTGCAAAAGCTGGAAGGCGACGGCTGGGTATTCGTGCACATGGGCGGCACAGTGCGCAAGATCGAGCTGGCGGCAGGCGAATCGCTGGATGTCGATACCGGATGTCTGGCGGCCATGACGCAGACAGTCGATTACGATATCCGCATGGTTGGTGGCGGCATCAAGTCGATGCTGTTCGGCGGCGAAGGCGTATTTTTCGCCAGACTGACCGGGCCTGGCACTGTGTGGCTGCAAAGCCTGCCTTTCTCACGACTGGCCGGCCGCATGCTGGCAGCAGGGCCTGCCGGAGTGGGCAGAAGCGAACGTTAACGTCAGCACTTCGTCATTCGACCGAGGGCCATGCTGCGCCCTCACTGCCAAGGAAGAGACATGCAGATTACTCAAGGTCAACGCGTTCCCCTGTCCGGCCTGATTCAGGGCTCTGATCTCACCCTGTCGATTGCCATCAAGTCCGCACAGGTCATTGATTACGTCTGCTTCGGCGTCGATGCCAACGGCAAGCTGTCGGACGACCGCTACATGGTTTTCTTCAATCAGCCGAGCAGCCCCTGCAACAGCGTCAAACAGGTCAATGGCGGGAATTTTCAGCTATCGCTCGCGGGCTTGCCTGCCTCGATAGAGCGATTGGTATTTACTGCGTCCATCGATGGCGCGGGCACCATGAGCGAGATTCAGGCGAGCCATTTCAGCATCCAGAGTCAGGGCCGCGAAGTGGCTCGCGGCGAGTTCTCCGGTGCAACCTTCACCGCCGAAAAAGCCATCATGGTCGCCGATATCTATCGCAAGAACGGCGAGTGGCGCATCGCCTCCAATCTGCAGGGCTATAACGCTGGGCTGGACGCGCTGGTGGTGCATTTCGGCGGCGAAGTGGCTGATGTGCCGGCACCCGCGCCAGCAGCACCCGCGCGTATTTCGCTGGAAAAGAAAATCGCTGACGCCGCACCGCAATTGATAAGCCTGGCCAAAAAGGCTCAGGTCAGCCTGGAAAAAGCCAGACTGACCGATACCAAGGCCAGGGTTGGTCTGGTACTGGATGCGTCCGGTTCGATGAACCCGCAGTACACCCGCGGTCATGTTCAGGAAGTGGTAGATCGCCTGATTCCGCTTGCCGTGCATTTCGACGACGACGGCGCACTGGACTGCTGGGCCTTCGGGGCAAAGCCCCAGCAGTTAAATGCGGTGACGCTGAGCAACTTCCAGAACTTCATCAAAACTGATCATGGCGGCTGGAAAGACTGGGAACTGGGCGCACGCATCAACGATGAGCCCAAGGCGATGCGCATGGTCATCGACTACTACAAGAAGTCCGGTGACAAGACTCCGGTCTACATCCTGTTCATCAGCGACGGCGGCGTGCATCAGGACCGCGAAATTACCAGGTTGATGACCGAAGCGGCGAAACTGCCGATCTTCTGGCAGTTCGTCGGCCTCGGCGGACGCGGTTACGGCATTCTGGAAAAACTTGATGACATGGGCGGTCGCGTTGTCGACAACTGCAACTTCTTCGCCCTCGACCGACTGGACGAGATCCCGGAAGAAAAGCTCTATGACCTGCTGATGGAAGAGTTTCCCGACTGGCTGAAAGCGGCAAAGGGTGCAGGGATTTTGTAACGCATCGAGCTCTCAACTATCGTACAACGCAGAGCGTCGAGCACTGCGTTCCCAGCCGGAGCCTGCGGAACGACAATCTCAACTATCTCAACTATCTCAACTATCGTGCGACGCTCCGCGTCGCATGCCGTTCCGGACGCTCTGCGTCCTCTTTGCGACGCAGAGCGTCGAGAACTGCATTCCCACGCTGGAGCGTGCGGAACGATCATCAACTATCGCCCTTCTGCGTCCTCTTTGCGATGCAGAGCGTCGCAAGATGCGTCCTACGCTGGAGCGTGCGCAACGATAGCCTCGTAATCAGCCCCAATAAAAAACCCCCGCCATTGCTGGCAGGGGTTTTTATCGTGCGCTGCTCGGGGTTTAGCCGATTGCCACGCCGTGCGCTTCTGCCAACGGCTTCAGACCGCCTGCAAAGCCTTGGCCAATGGCCTTGAACTTGAACTCGTCGCCATTGCGGTACAGCTCGCCGAAAATCATCGCGGTTTCAGTCGACGCGTCTTCCGACAGGTCGTAACGAGCGATTTCCTTGCCGTCAGCCTTGTTCACAACGCGAATGTAAGCGTTGGACACCTGACCAAAGCTCTGCTTGCGCTCTTCAGCCGAATGGATAGTGACCGCAAAAACCAGCTTCTTGACCGCAGCAGCCAGACCGGTGAGTTTGACGTTTACCGACTCGTCATCACCATCGCCAGCGCCGGAACGATTATCGCCCAAGTGCTCGACCGAGCCATCAGCCGATTTCTTGTTGTTGTAGAAAATGAAGCTGTTGTCATCCAACACCTTGCCACTTTCACCAACGATGAAGACCGACGCGTCCAGATCGAACTCGGTGCCATCGGTAACGCGTGGATCCCAGCCCAGGCCCACGGTGATTTCTGTCAGGCCCGGAGCCTCTTTCGACAGAGAAACGTTGCCGCCTTTACTCAGACTTACTGCCATGTTCGTAATCCTTTCTGGAAAAATGGTTAGGCGCGAATCAGAAATTCATGCCGAAAGAGTTGGCCACAGCTTTCAGGCCACCGGCGAAGCCGCTACCCACTGCGCGGAACTTCCACTCGCCATTGTTGCGGTACAGCTCGGCGAAGATCATCGCGGTTTCAGTCGAAGCGTCTTCCGCCAGGTCGTAGCGAACGATTTCCGAGCTGGATTTTTCATTCAGCACACGGATGAACGAGCCGCCCACCTGACCGAAGTTCTGCTTGCGGCTGTCAGCGTCGTGAATGGTCACAACGAAAACAACTTTCTCCACGTCGGCAGGGACACGGGCCAGATCGACCTTGAGCACTTCGTCATCGCCATCACCAGCACCGGTACGGTTGTCACCGGTGTGTTCGACGGAACCATCGGCGCTCTTGAGCTGGTTGTAGAAAATGAAGTCAGCTTCACTGCGGACCTTGCCATTGGCACCCAGCAGAAATGCGCTGGCGTCCAGGTCAAATTCCTGGCCGTCAGTGGCACGCGGATCCCAGCCCAGACCAATCAGTACATTGGTCAGGGTAGGGTCGGTTTTCGACAGCGAAAGGTTGCCACCTTTTTGCAGAGTCAAAGCCATGATTCGGTTATCTCCTTTATCCAGTGTTTACGCTTTTTCTTCGGCGGGTTCTTCTTTACCCGGGAAGAGCAGGCTTGCAACGATACCGATGATCAACACGACGACCACAACCAGCAGGCTGGTATTGGCGCTGATCTCGTAACCGTGGTGGAACAGGTGGTTGGTTGCGTTCAGTCCCAGTTTGATGGCGATGAAGAACAGCAAGGCAATAACCGCTTTCTCCAGATGCACCAGATAGCGCTTGAGGGCTTCAAGAACGAAGTACAGGGTACGCAGACCAAGAATCGCGAACAGCATGGCCGAGAACACGATCAGCGGCTCGCGGCTCACGGCGATGATTGCCGGCACGGAGTCGAACGCGAACAGCACGTCGGAGATTTCAGCCACAACCAGACACAGGAACAACGGGGTCGCGAACAGAGCGCCCTTGGCGGCCAGGGTGATACCGGCGTTTTCCGGTTTTTTGACTTCTTCTTCCAGAACCGAGCGACGGACGAAGAAGTTGCTGCCGTGCAGCTTCGGCCATACCGGGAACAGCTTCTTGGCGAAGCGATACGCCATGTGCTGCGAGTAGTCGACTTCTTCGTCGTCGTCATCACCCGCTCTGAGCATCATGATGGCTGTCCAAGCAACGATGACCGCAAACACCACTTCGACCCACGGCCCCAAAGCCAGCAGGCCTGTACCAATGGCGACGAAGATGCCGCGGAAGACGATGGCGCCGATGATGCCCCAATACAGAACGCGGTGGCGCAGGCCATCCGGGATCTTGAACCAGGAGAACAACGCCATGAACACGAACAGGTTGTCGACGCTCAGCACTTTTTCCAGCGCGTAACCGGTAACGAACAGCGTGGCGACTTCGGAGCCGTGCTGCACATACAGGAAACCGGCAAAAGCCAGCGAAATGGCGACCCAGAAAATCGACCACGCCGAGGCTTGCGCGAGGGTGATCGGCTTGTTTCCCCGGTGGGAGAACATGTCGATAGCCATGGCCGTAATGGCCAGGCCGACGAAAACCGCCATCGTGAGTGGAGGGAAGCCTAGAGAGGTGCTTTCCATTTAACTGCGTTCCTTAGGGTAAAAAATTACAGGTCGAAATCGGACGGGTTCAGGCCAAGCTCTCGGCAGATCGTGCGGCAGACTTCCCGCTCTTTCTCGTCGAAGCTGCCATCAGCGCCACCGATAGCACAGCAGACGCGCACCAGCAAACGGGCGGCATCTTCTTTCTTTTTGATCTTGCCGATGGTTTTCAACGCTTCGGCACGGCCAATTTCAAAATCGAACTCGAACTTTGAGCACGCTTCCTGAAAACCCTGGATGACTTCCTTCATGTCAAAAACTTTCAGTTCCTGAGAGTTCTGGATGAAGCCAGCCATTTTCTGCTTTTCACTGGAGCTGATATCGCCGTCAGCCGCCGATACCAGCGCACAGCCGGAAACCACAGCTTCCATGAATTCGCGGTTCTTGAACTTCGAAACTTCCGAAGCCAGCTTGTCGCGAGCAGCCGTTGCGTTTGTTTTCAACCAGTCCAGCATGTCTATCTCCCATGAGGCGGCACAGCCAGCCCAGAAATACCACGGTATTGTTTACTTGGAACCGGCAGCCCAGCGCATGCCCCAGCCATAGGCCTTGTCCATGTTGCTGTGGCCATTATGGAAATCCACCCGGCGGGTCACCTTGACTGCGCCGTTGTCATTTTCCAGCAAGGCAATTGCACACATGCCCTGACGACCACCCTCTTCGTTGAGGCGAACCTCGATGGGTGGCTGGCCCGGCGCATGAATGGTGACAACCCCGTCGGTTTCTTTCCAGTTCGGCGCGCCTTCATAGATGAACGCATAAACCAGAATGCGACGGATCTTGCTCCAGTGCGCGCCATTGATATGCAGCCACTCACCATCGCTTACCGAGCCGGTACGGTCATCACCCATCAACTTGATGAAAGGCTCGGTGTTGAGCGAACCGAACGAATTGCCCAGCGCCTGGACCGCGCCTTTCAGGCCATCCTGCAGTTCGAAGAGGCAGCCTACATCAAGGTCGATGGCATTGCTCTTCTTCATCGAGAAGAAGCCGCCGCCCTTGCTGTCGCTGCGACGGTTCCAGTTCAGGTTGACCCGAATCTCACCGAAACCGGCGCTGGATTTCTCCAGGCTGATCGAAGCACGGGTCTTGTCGAGCGTGATCTTGCTCAGACTGACGGTCGACTTGGGCGCAGGAGCGGGAACAGGTGCAGATGCAGATGCAGATGCAGATGCAGATGCAGATGCAGATGCAGATGCAGATGCAGGTTGATCCTGGGGCGCTGCGACCTCTACGCCAAAGTTTTTTGCCAGCGGTTCAAGCCCGCCGGCAAAACCCTGGGCGACGCAGCGGAATTTCCATGCGCCCTGACGCAGATAGAACTCGCCCAGAATCAATGCGGTTTCTTTCATGCCGCTGGTAGGAATATCGGCTTCGATACCGCCAGTGATGCTCAGCGCCAACCGTGACACGCTGCCAAAACTGGCCTTGTTCTCGTAGATGGTTGCCGTCAGGGCAACCTTCTCGATGACAGAATCCAGGCGGCTCGGGTCAAGGCTGAACACAGCGCGCCCGGCCGACGCTTCCGTCTGCTGGACCGCACCGCCGTTGACGCTTTTCTGGCCGTAGAAACACATGTCCTGATCGCCACGCACCTTGCCGGAGCCGGTCAGCAGGAATGCAGACACGTCGATATCCGCATCCGCCAGCGGGGAGTAGCTGACCTCGACCGTCAACGGACCGGCAGCGACTGGCGCGTTGGCGCCTGGGACAAGTTGGGTCATGCGCGTACAGCTCCGATGGCCAGTTCGACCAGATCATCTGCAGTACGGCCGTTGGTAACCTGACCAACTGCGGTGAAATCCCAGCCTGCGGGGGTGCGCGCCAGATAGGACATCACAACGCCGGTGTGCTGGCCTTTCTCGGACAGATCAAAGCGGCCCAGTTCGTTGCGGCTGCCCAGATCGACAATACGGCAGTAGGCGTTGGCGACTTTTTCGAAATTCTGACCGGTGAACGAGTTGACGGTGAACACCAGGTATTTGACCGTGGCTGGCAGTTTTTCCAGATCGACGCTGATGGTTTCATCGTCGCCCGCGCCTTCGCCGGTGCGGTTGTCACCCGAGTGCTGAATGGCACCATCGCGCGACTGCAACTGGCGGAACCAGACCAGGTCGAGGGGCTTCTTGTCGGCGTCGAGCATGATGCAGGAGGCATCCAGGTCGATATCGCCGCCGCCACCGCCGAGCAACTTGCCGAAGAAACCGCTGGCTTTTTCAGGGTCCCATCCAAGGCCCATACTGACTTTCTTGAGGCCGGTACCAGCGGTTTTCTCCAGTGAGATCGTCTGGTTCTTTGCCAAAGTGAGTGCCATTTTTCGCTCCATGTGAACGTCGGAATTCGGATAAAAGTGTTACAGCCTTACCGTGTTGGCCCATCTTTGCCATCAGGATTGTGTAACTTGGCGTTAACGGGGCCTTTATAACGGCCTCGACGCCACGTCGGATGGAACAAACGCCAGTGCGCATCCTGAGCAGCGGCGAGTAATTCGTGGTCACCCCGCGTGTCGCCCCAGGCTCGAACCCGGAACTGCGTGAGCGGCCCATAAACACTTTCAAGGCGTGCGACTTTCGAATCGCAACGGCAGTTGCTGCCTTCGATCAATCCAGTCAGTTTGCCGTCGATGACTTCCAGATTGGTGCCGATCAGCTCTACTTTCAAGCGATTAGCGAAGGGTTGCAGAACCATAGCAGGCGATGCTGAACATAGCGTGACAATGGCGCCCTTCTCGATTTCGGCGGCGATGGACTCCAGCGCAGCCGGGCGCATCAGGCGGTTCCAGTGCGACTGGCAGAACGCCTCGGCCTTTTGCTGCAGCCATTGCACTTCAACGCCGCTGAGAAACGCCTTGATCAAGCGCCCCTTCAGTTCGTCGCGGGTCACACGCTTGGCGAGATAGCCGATGCTCGGCAGCACCAGGCGGGCCATGCGCACGGAAAAGGCACGTTGCCCAAAGGCGAACTTGAGAAAAGGCACAAAGCTGTCGTGCCGGGTGATGGTTCCGTCGAAATCGAAAACCGCCAGCAGGCGTTGTTCCACTTCGATTTCAAGATCAGGTCCTACAGGTTCAATATCAGGTTCTACGGTTTCAAGGTCAGGTTCTATCATCTAGCTAACTGCCTCAGCGAGTCGAATGCTGGCATCCATGATCGAAGCGGGTGCGGATAACACTCCATGCCATTTGGCGCGCTCCATGATGTGGGTTGCCCATTTGTAATGGGTAGCCGGTTCACACATCGCATCGTTGTACTTGAACACTGCGGGGGCCACAGAGTTCAAAATCATCCGGGCGGAGTTCATGTCCTCCAGACTGACGCGTAGTGCATTCTGAATGATATTGACCTGCGAGGGGTGAATTGCCGTTTTACCGACCAACCCATTGGTAATATCCAGTGCCAGTTCATGCTCCAGAATGTCAGGTGTGGCCAGTTGCTCGAACACTGGTGCGGTGAGTGCAAACCCCTGCGAACCCATCACTCCCGCCAGCATCGGGATCACATAGCCCATGGGCGTCGAATACAGGGTCATGGCCGGATTGCGGCGCAGCCCCAGACAGCCCATCAGGTCATTGCCACCGATACGTAACGCAATGATCCGCTCGTACAGACTGGCTTTCAGCGCTTGCCCAAGTTCGACCATTGCCGTCGGATCGAACACTTCCGGCGTTTCCAGTGTAGGCATCAACGCCAGCGCCGGGTTGGTAACAGACTGCTCCCAACTCGTCATACTTTTCAGCGAAAGCTTGGGGACAACGAACCCGTCAACGTGCGCCATCAGCGGCCAGTCATTGAGAATCCGCGCCATTGCGGCATCTCTCGGACGAACGAACAACAGCGGACCGTTGGCCGGGCGGCCGCCACGGTCCTGAATGCGGGTCAGCACCTGGCGAAGGTTGACCAGCGCTGTATCGACATCAATCAGCGCTACCGCATCTTCCAGGCACACGACCAGCGAACGCAGTTCGGGAATCTTTTCACCGAACACCACATCGACGATGTCATCGCGGGTGGCGGGCATGTATAGCGTTGCCCCCAGCGCGTAAGGCGAAAATAAGGCCATTAGCTCAGACTCCGAATGATGGTCACTGCCCGATAAGGCCCCAGCACATCGCCGACTTCTTCAACGGGAATCCCCGCTTTTTCGGTCAGGTGCAGCAGCAGTTGCACATCGCTGTCCGCCCGATTGCGTACCAGCACATGGTCTGGAACACGACGCATGACCGCCCGAGTGGCTTCGGCAATGCCCGGCTTGATGCGATTGAAGTTAGTGATATCAAAGCGCTCGGCAAGGCGGTCGACCACATGCGTTGCAGCGTCTTTGAGCCCGGCTCGCTGCGTCAGCGTCCAGGGAGTCAGCGTGAGCGTAGAACTGTTTTGACGACGCAGGCTGTCGATCTGTTCAATAAAAGACTGCGTGACGTCGTGGTCCTGCAACTGCTCGTAAACCACACAACCATGCAGCCCGCCGTCCGTCGGCCAGATAGAACGAGACACCAGCCCGGACACGGTCGCGCCAAGAATACCGGACGGAATTACCCAGTCTTCTGCCGACGCCGCCAGCCAGGCACAGCCGCAGGGATCGGCGAGCACCACCAGCCGTGGCTCTTCCGGGAAGCGCGTGTCGCCTGCCAGACTGCGACGTATTTCACCTGAAATTGCGCCCTTGCCGGTCCAGCCGTCGACAAACACGATGTTCTGCGCGCCGTGAGCCTGAATAATGGCCTCCAGAGCGACTTTATCGATGCCGCGATCACGCACGATGCTGATGCCGTAGTGATGCGCTTCGCGGTGCAGATCGATCAAGGTCCGACGCAACAACACGCCCAGCGGCAAACCGGCACGCACGAAAGACACCAGAACGATTTCAGCGCCGGTGCATTCGCGGTCAAGCGCCTGCGCCAGGGCTTGCACGTCGTCGGCCATACGCGCACCGTTCTGGCTGAGTGCACGCTCATACAACGCCTTGTGAGCGGCGCTGGGGGCGGACTCCTCGCTGATCATTTCCGAATAGTGCTTCTGGCGTGTCTGGATCAGGCGCTCCTTCTCCGCCACGCTGGTGGTCTGCATCGCAACGCTGCGCAGCAGAAAATGCACGTCGTCGTGCAGATAACTGCCACTGCCGACCGTATCGAGCCCGTGAACGGGATCACTCATGCGCTGCTCCGACAAACATTTTCGCCAACTGACTGCGGGCAGGCGTCGCCCACCAGTGGCACTCATCCATGAAACCCAGGTCGGTAATACTGTCGCCAAAACCGAGTACCGGGCGTTCGCCATTGATGGCTTTGTCGCGCCGCAGCCACTCCTGAACCGCGTAACGCTTGGCCAGTCCCTCGGGCAGAAAGGCCAGGTTGTTGCCATTGCCGTGGATGTGCATGCCGTCAAGCAGGCCGCGGGCCTGCACTTCGGCCAACACTTTGCTGAGGACGCTGTCATCGCTCTCGTTGTGCTTGGTCACCACGTAATGAAACAGTTGCGCCTCTTCCACCACCCAGCCGCGAAGTGAAAAGCCCAGCTCCTGACCAATCGCCAGTGTGGTGGCAGACAATTCATGCAACCGCGACTGATAGCTGGCCAGGGTCTGTTTCATCTGCTCGTTCCAGTCCTGGTCCAGTCGCCCCATGACATCGAGCATCACACCGCCGTGCGAACAGATTGCGCCTGCAGTGAACGGCAGTTTGACCCGGCTGTAGGCCTCGACACTGCGCGCCGTCACCGGCACCACATCGGAATGCGCCAGCAGCCAGTGCGCGAAGGACTTCTGCACGTTGGTCATGTAGCCATTGGCGTTACCGCTGATATCCAGCGTTGCGACATGTTTTTCAATGTTCGCGGGCGTTTTGCGGGCGGTCTGGAAGAGTGTGTCGTCCAGATCGACGAAGATCAGCGGGCGGTCGTTACTCATCGCAGATAACCTCGGCGTTCAGCGCTTCGATAAGCTCGGCGGGTACGGCCTGCCTTGGGGTTTCGGTGCAGATCAGCACCCGGTCAAACTGACCCGGCCGCACGTTGTAAAGGAAGTTGGGGATGCCCAGACCATAGTTGTCGGAGAACGACAGTGCGTGGTCGATGGCATGCCCCAGTGCAATCGGTGAACGGCTGGTAGAGCTGAAATGCACATCGGCACCGGCTTTTTCCAGACGCTCGGCCAGCAGAAACGGCCGCCAGACGAACTCGCTGGTGCCTACCACCAGAACGCGTTCACCCTTTTGTACGGTAAGCCCTGGCGCCAGGGTATCGGCAACCGACAACACCCCCATCCGGCCCCAGTCATTGGCGGTCACCAGCGGCCAGTCGCCCATTGCCACGGTGCCAACCTCAGGCATGTCCGGCAATGGTGCGCTCACGTCTTCATCGAAAGAGTACGAGCCCTGCAACAGCGAGACCTGCTCGGCCACTGCGCCCATCGACGTGCTGACTGCACCTGCCGACCAGTCGGTAAGCACGCAGGTCACCACCCGCTCGATGTTGCTCAGCCCGGCCTCGACCAGCGCCTGATGGAGGTTGATGAAGGTCTTGCCCGTCGAAGCCTCGTCATCGACCAGCACCAGGGAGCGTGCGCCAAGCATCATCTCGCGTAACGCCGGATCGACAGGCAGATGGATAAGGTGAGCGCTGGCGTGGCTGTGCTCTTCTTCAAAGCGGGCGAATAGCTCGCTGCCGGTAGGATGACGCGTGCTGACCAGGTACATGGCATCAGGGCGCGTTTCGCTGTAGGCACGGTGCACGCCGGCCCCGAGGCCGACTGCGGTTTCGGCCATGCCGATGACCAGCACCGGGCCGGGCAGGTCTGCCGGAATCTTGTGCGCCAGGTCCTGAAAGCTTTTCAGCATCAGGCCCGGACGCGCGGGAATATGACGCCCAAGCACCCGGGACACGAACAGAAATGCGCGCTTGGGGTTGCGTCGTTCAGCGAAGCCGAACAGAGAATCCGGGGCAATAGTGGACGAATCGACGCTGACGTCGAGACGACCACGAAGCAGGTCAGCACGAAGCTTTGTAGGGTTGGAAAAAGCTGCGCTGCTGTCCATCGATAAATTCCTGAGTAACGGGGCCGCAGCCCCTGACGCCTGCCACTTGAGCAGGCAACACCGACTTCATTGGCGAGAAGCTTCAACGAGCCATAACGATGACTGTGCGGCGCGTGAGATTTCTGTGGTGGTGTACGACCTTTCCGGGCGGGCATGCGGCGCATCGATGCGGCATGCCTGCAGAAAGGACAGCAGCAGTGCGGACTTCACTGCGAAGTTCATGTTTTGCCCGTCCGGCACGGTGGACGTCACCATGCCGATCACCGCGCCACCGTTGTCGAACAGCGGGCTGCCACTGGACCCTGGCTGAATCGGTGCCGTGAACTGGAACAGGCTGGCGTCATTGTGCAGACCGAACAGACCGGAGATCCCGCCCTGCGTCACCTGCAGCCCGCCACCGGAAATGGACGCCAACGGGTAACCCAGGACCGCTACGGTATCACCCGGCTCACAGCCCTGCCCGTCCCGGAATGTAACCGGAGACAACGGCGGCGCGCCCTGCACCCGCAGCAGCGCGATGTCGTTGCGACGGTCGATCACCACTGGCTCGGCCTTGTAACGGCCCTCTAGTGAAGTGATGTAGAACACGCCCATGTCTTCGATGACATGGGCACAGGTCATGACGTGCGCCGGGCCGACCACAAATGCCGTGCCGGTCGCCGACTCATGCCGAGGCCCGCGACCGGAGCCACCAGACGGGTGGCGCGGGTGACGGTCATCAACGTCCAGGCCGATCTTGCGCCCGAACGCCGACAGCCCATACGCCGAGCCTTCGCTCAGCGCGCGGAATTTCCACTGTTCATTGCGCTTGTAGAACTCGCCGATGATGATCGCCGCTTCGCCGTTATCGCGCAGATCCAGCCGATGCTCGATGTCGGCATCCACTTTGAGATGCAGGCTAGCAATATCACGGACCGGCCCCATGGCGGCGTAGACGTAGACCATCAGCAGCACGCGATCACTGCCAGCCGGGAGCCTGTCCAGCCGGAGCGTACAGCCGACATCCTGAGGCCCGCCGCTCCACTCCATCCAGCTCTGTTCATGATACAGCAGCGCCGGGTCGCCCATGGGCTGGCGCTTTTCGTTGACCGCCAGCAAGGCGACGGCAGCATACTCACCAAAAACCGAAGACTTACCGCTCTCCAGGTTCCAGGTGCAGTGGGCGTTAGCTAAAGCAGTGTTTGCACCTGGCGCAAGAAGCTTCATGCCCGATCCTCCCTGATAAGAGCGATTAGTGATAGCAAAAATCTATTATCCCGATCAAACCGTGGCCCGTACAGCGACCGTGATGGCCTTCACGCGGATATCCTCAAGCCAATGTGTTTCCGGTTCTTTCAAGCCGAGACGGCGTGTCGCAAAAATACCCGGCAGGTTGACGCCGGTTTCACGCGTATAACCGATCCCGCCGGAGTAACGCGGGTTGATTTCCAGCAAACGCGGCTTGCCGTCAGCGTCGTCACGGGTCTGCACATTGATCAGCCCGTCGCAGGCAAAATGCTCCGCTGCGCGCACCGCCAGTTGCACCGCTTCGCTGTCGCGCTCGAAGGTCTGATTCAACCCCACCTTGCGCCGCCCGACAAAAGCAACCGCCTTGCCGTGTTCACAGACCATGTCCACCGAGCATTCACTGCCGGGCATATACGGCATCAGCAGCATCGCCGGTACGTCTTCGGCCTGACGATAAGCATTAAGGTACGCCTGAAAAGTCGTTTCACGCGCATCCGGATTGGCGAAACAGCGAAAATCATCGACATCGGCCTTGAAGCGCCAGAAGCCCCGCCCGTAAATCCCGACCACCGGTTTGATACAGACCTCGCCAGACACCGACAACGAATCGTAAGCCGCCTGCAACTCCTCGGCGCTGCTCGCGGCGATTCCCGGAATGCACGCCAGACCCGCCGCCTCGGCCGCCGCCGTAAAGCGACTCTTGTCATCGACATCCATGAAGGTCTGCTGGGACGTTCCGCCCGTGACGAGGTCCAAACCTTCGGCAACAAAACGTGCACGCTGCGCTTCGTAAAAGCTGCCTATACGCCCGGCGACAATAGTCCGGACGCCCAGCGAACGAGCGGTCTCCAGCACCCAGTCGATACGCTCTTCATTATCGACAGGCTCTTGCAGTGCCAGATGGGCCTGCCCGGTAATTTCGGAGCGCTGCTGGCGATGCGAGGCAATAATCTGCACCGACGCAGGCAGCGCATCGCGCGCGCCCATAATCACTTCACGCTGGCTGGACTGCCCTTCAAGGAACCAAATCATGTAAATCTCCGGAAGACAACGCCATCTGCAACGGCCTTGTCGAATTTTGTAATAACTGTTTTGCTTCGAAATGTTCGGATTAGGGCAAAGTCACGCAATTTTAAACAGAGGACGCTGGTATGAAGTGGCTGAGAAGGTCGATTTGGCTTGTGGTATTCGTGGCACTCGGGATCGGCGCATTAAGCCTTTATTACGTCCTGCCGCGCCATGATGTCGTGATGATCACCGGCGTGGAAGTCAAAAGAATGGACGCCGACGGCGTCATCAACGCCGAAAACCCGGCAGACGGCCCGACCCGCGACGTGTACTTCATCAACACCGAAGACCCGGACACCAAGAAAGTCGTGGTCTACCGCAACGAAGACACCGGCTGGAGCTTCCCGTGGTACTTCAAATTCGACTCCGCCGACATCCAGGCCAAAGCCCAGGGCTACTCGCGTGATTCCCAGCAACTTGCGCTGATTCGTTATTACGGCTGGAGGATAACGATCCTGTCGATGTTTCCCAACGTGACCGAGGTTGAGGCGGTGACGAGCCGTGATCAGCCGTTTCCGGTGTTTAACACGATCTTTTTTGTGGTGGTGGGATTGTTGGTGGTGATGGTTGTGGTTGGGGTTAGGAAGAGGTTTAAGGGGCGGGCTCGGGTTGATGGGGTTGTGCGTTAGAGGCTAATCCCTAACCTGAGCAGTCAGTTACTGCCTGGCCACGTATCTTAAGCTGCGTGGCTACGCTCATAGGTAATGGCTGCTTTCACTGCGACAGGCGCAATCTCATATAGTAAAGCCACACGCTTCGCGTTCTGGCCTTCAGCTAGATAAGAATGATAGATCGTTGCTGTGTCGATTCCCGTTGTTGCCAACACCGGTTTGCCAAAATTCCTTGCCGGGTCCAAAACAACTGCCTTGCTTCGCTTTACCGGATACCAGCGCTTTGCCGACTCTTCACCTGCGTAATCAAAGCCCTCGTACAGAGAGGGCGTAATGACCTGCTTGAACGCGTATTGCCGCTTCACCAGATCCAGCAGAGCCTCATCACCCGTTTCATCCAGGACGGTCGCGAAAATGTCTCGTCCGTCAGTTTGAAAACGTCTGCACGTAAATGGGTAGAGCTGACCGAACATTTCTCTGGCTTGTAACGAGGCGCTGCGGATCGCTTGCAAGCTGACGCCGTGCTGGCGAAATGCATGAACAAAACGAATTTCCAGCAGGTCGTGGAAGCCAAGCAGCTTGTCGTTCAGAAATGCGACCTCTGGCGTCCAGAGGCCGGGGTGATCGACGCCTGCCGCTCTATAGCCAAACATCCATCTGCGAATGTCTTTGGAGGGAATGCCGGTGTATGAGGACGCTTCTGCTGGGGTGTATAGGTCCACACCGAGGAGGCGACTGGGTAATGTGGTGGTGTTAATAGCCCCTTTCTTCTCATGTGTGGAGTAATCAGGTGGGTAATTCTGGGCTTGATTCGGATATCTATCAACGGACGTTTTAGTAACCGAAGTGAATCAGGAAGTGACCTAATACAAAAGCTGAAATGTCCTACGATGCCATCGCGATAACACCCAGCAATCGAGTCAAAGCGCCCGCAACGAAGCGCATCCGCCGGGGGCGCTATCGTTTCAATAGGTGGGTCTAACCTGAGTCTTTAGCAGGCTCAAGCCTTCCGCTTTCAGTACAGCCTTGACGGATGGACGTGCTTCGACTCGGGCCATGAACGCTTGCAAAGCAGGTAGCGCTTCCAGCGAAATGCCAAAATTGACAGACCAGCGTGTTACCGCGAACAGGTAGGTATCGGCAACGCTAAAATCGTTACCCAGCAGGTAATCACGACCATCCGCCAGCAGGTCATTCAAGTAGGTTTGTCTGGCGATGACCGGACGCTGGGCGTCGGTGGCATCAGCTTAAGGAGATGGAAGAGAAAGGTGTGGTGATTAGGACGGTGCTGGCGACTTCGCCACCTTCTGCGGAGTACAGCCTTTCGGAGTTGGGGCTGGAGTTGCTGCCTGCGATTGCGGAGATTGCGGAGATTGCGGAGATTGGATATAGGCTTAGGCTGGAGCGGAGAGGTGAAATGGTTGAATTGGCAGGTGGTAAAACACAGCTGAAAAAGTGACTGGCGTTAGTGCGATATCAGCATCAAGACTAGTTGAAAACGCCAACAGCAAAACTGAGGCACTACAAAGAGCTATTTACAATATTTAATACCTCCTCAGAAAATCGTCATAACCAACCGAAATACAATAGCTATCACGGATAACCTTAGCAGGACGGAACGCTTAAAGCTCACTGCATACGGAACATAAAGAATAGCCCAGTCGACGACCGGGCTAACTCTATCACCCTTAGAAAAAGGATTTAACCATTAGGTTTTAGGAAGATAAGCGGTTGTAACCGTCCCACCAACACTCCATGTGCACTGAGCACTTGCAACACACACCATTGAATATACGACGGTTTTTGCGTCTACGTCAGCGCTACCGGTAGCTTGCATCAAAACTGTAACAGTCCCCTGCGTTGCTGATGTACCAACAGCAGTAACAGAAGCAACATACTTACTATTTATGTTAGCAGCAGCCGGCAAACCTAAAGATGCATTTGTTGTTGCAGCCGATAGACTACCGTCATTGAAAGCCAGCGCAAGTGCTTGCTGCGCCGGCGCAGAAATTGCGGAGGCCTCAGAAACCTTGGCCTTTAGTGTGTAAGTGTTATATGAAGGGATTGCGACGGCAGCTAGAATGCCGATGATCGCAACTACGATCATGAGTTCGATTAACGTAAAACCTTTTTGTGCTTTCATTGCTACTTCTCCGAGGCGTCAATTATGTGGTGCCTTGCGATCGAGAAAGCATAGGTCGTGCCAACAATACCGCAGCTCTGACTGCTGCAAGAATATGCGAAATACACGACTCTGAAAGGCTCAGAAATCAGCAGAAACTGACAATTTTCGTCACATGTCTCTCTGCCATTTGGCAGCACCGCCCGACTGCGCTATAACCCACCCATTGTCTGTGTCTGGTGGTTTTATGACTGATGCTGTTCTCACTGGCTTGGCCAAACAATTGGTCCTCGCCGAGCTACTTACTGAATCTGTTGCGCAACAAGCGTATCAACAGGCGCGCCGCGACAAGATTTCGTTGGTGAGCTATCTGGTTCAGAACAAACTGGTCAAAAGTCTGACACTGGCAGAGATGGCTTCCGACCAGTTTGGCGTGCCATTCATGGACCTCGCCAGTCTGGACAAAGAAAGCCAGCCTAAAGGCCTAGTGAGTGAAAAGCTGGTTCGACAGCATCATGCCTTGCCGCTGTGGCGACGTGGGAACAAGCTGTTCATTGGCATATCGGACCCGACCAATCATCAGGCAGTCACCGATATTCAGTTCAGCACTGGCCTGAATACCGAAGCGATTCTGGTAGAAGATGACAAGCTGACCACTGCAATAGATCGCTTTTTTGACAGTGATACCGGTCTAGGTAATCTGGAAGATGTCGATCTGGGCTTGGATATCGAACCGGCCGATGGCAAGGAAACCTCTCTAGCTACACAGAATGATGCTGACGATGCTCCAGTAGTGCGATTTGTCAACAAAATGCTTATGGATGCCATCCGATTAGGATCATCCGACTTGCACTTCGAGCCCTACGAAAAGATCTTCCGTGTACGTTTGCGTACCGATGGCATCCTGCACGAGGTCGCCAGACCGCCGATCCATCTGGCAAACCGTATTGCTGCGCGCCTGAAGGTCATGGCCAGCCTCGATATTTCGGAACGACGCAAACCTCAGGACGGAAGGGTCAAGTTGCGGGTGTCCAAAACAAAGGCTATCGATTTTCGTATGAATACCTTGCCCACACTGTGGGGCGAAAAGATTGTGATGCGGATCCTAGACCCGACCAGCGCGCAGATGGGTATTGATGCTCTGGGCTACGAGCCAGAACAAAAGGCACTATATCTGGAAGCGCTGAAACAGCCGCAGGGCATGATTCTCGTAACTGGTCCCACTGGGTCCGGCAAGACTGTTTCGCTGTATACAGGCCTGAATATCCTCAATACCGTAGACATCAACATTTCTACAGCCGAAGACCCGGTGGAGATCAACCTGGAAGGTATCAACCAAGTCAACGTCAATCCGCGTCAGGGGCTGGACTTTTCTCAGGCATTGCGCGCGTTCCTGCGTCAAGATCCCGACGTAATTATGGTCGGCGAGATTCGCGACTTGGAAACTGCCGAAATCGCCATCAAGGCGTCACAGACCGGCCACATGGTGCTATCAACCCTGCACACCAACAGTGCGGCAGAAACCCTGACTCGCCTGCATCATATGGGTGTCGCAGCATTCAACATTGCTACAGCAATCAACCTGATTATTGCGCAGCGCCTTGCGCGCAAGTTGTGCAGCCACTGCAAGAAAGAACTCGATATTCCTCGCGAGACACTGATTCGAGAAGGTTTTCCTGAAGATAAGATTGGCACTTTCAAGATTTATGGCCCAGTGGGCTGTGAGCATTGCAATAGTGGCTATAGAGGCAGGGTCGGTATTTACGAAGTCGTCAAGAAAACAGCGGAACTGGAGCGCATAATCATGGAAGAAGGCAACTCATTAGAGATTTCCAGGCAGATGCGTAAGGACGGCTTCAACGACTTGCGAACCTCGGGCCTTTCGAAAGCTATGCAGGGCATCACCAGCCTTGAAGAAGTCAATCGCGTGACCAAGGATTAAACATGGCCAGCAAGGCAGTCAAAGTCATCGTTTACACGTGGGAAGGTGTGGACAAGAAAGGCACTAAAACCAGTGGAGAACTGAGCGGCCATAACCTGGCACTCGTAAAAGCACAACTGCGCAAGCAAGGCATCAATCCGACCAAAGTGCGCAAGAAGTCCGCTTCGATCTTCGGTAAGGGCAAGAAAATAAAGCCACTGGATATAGCTTTTTTTTCTCGGCAGATGGCCACAATGATGAAAGCCGGCGTTCCATTGCTGCAGTCGTTTGACATCATCAGCGAGGGTGCTGAAAACCCGAACATGCGTACGCTCGTGGGTTCACTCAAGCAGGAGGTGTCGGCCGGCAACAGCTTTGCGACGGCATTGCGACAGAAACCGGAATATTTCGATGACTTGTTTTGCAACTTGGTAGATGCCGGTGAGCAAGCAGGGGCACTTGAGAGTCTGCTGGACCGAGTGGCAAGCTATAAGGAAAAGACGGAAAAGCTCAAGGCTAAAATAAAAAAAGCAATGACGTACCCAATCGCCGTGTTGATCGTAGCGATTATTGTATCAGGTATTTTGTTGATCAAAGTGGTACCGCAGTTTCAATCCGTGTTTGCTGGTTTTGGTGCGGACTTACCTGCGTTCACTCTAATGGTTATTGGTCTTTCAAAAATTGTTCAGGAGTGGTGGTTGTTAATCGTTGGCCTATTGTTTTCAGGATTTTTTTTATTTAAACGGGCTTACAAAAAATCTCAAAAATTTCGCGACGGACTTGATCGTCTTTTGCTAAAGGCACCACTCATTGGGCCTCTTATTTTCAAATCTTCGGTAGCTCGCTATGCGCGCACACTTGCTACGACTTTTGCCGCTGGTGTACCGCTTGTAGAGGCGTTGGACTCGGTTGCTGGAGCCACAGGCAATGTAGTGTTCAAAAATGCAGTCAATAAGGTCAAGCAAGACGTTTCCACAGGTATGCAATTGAATTTCTCGATGCGATCTACGGGAGTATTCCCAAGCCTTGCGATCCAGATGACAGCCATTGGCGAAGAGTCCGGCGCCCTGGACACCATGCTCGACAAGGTAGCTACTTATTACGAGGATGAAGTCGATAACATGGTCGACAACCTGACCAGCCTGATGGAACCTATGATCATGGCCTTTTTGGGAGTGATCGTCGGCGGCCTTGTTATTGCCATGTATCTCCCCATCTTCAAACTCGGAAGCGTCGTCTGACATGCCCCTCCTCGACCTCCTGGCCAGCTCCGCGCTGGCCTTCGTCATTACCTGCTGCCTACTCGGCCTCATCGTCGGAAGCTTCCTCAACGTAGTCGTCTACCGCCTCCCCAAAATGATGGAGCGAGACTGGAAAGCCCAATCCCGTGAAATGCTCGGCCTGCCTGCCGAACCCGATCAGCCTGCCTTCAACCTGAACCGCCCCCGCTCGAGTTGCCCGTACTGCGCGCACAAAATCCGCCCGTGGGAAAACCTGCCGGTCATCAGCTATCTGCTGCTGCGCGGTAAATGCTCACAATGCAAAGCCCCCATCAGCAAACGCTACCCATTGGTCGAGCTGACCTGCGCAGTGTTGTCGGCCTACATCGCCTGGCATTTCGGCTTCGGCTGGCAGGCGGCGGCGATGCTGGTGTTGAGCTGGGGCCTGCTGGCGATGAGTCTGATCGATGCCGATCACCAGTTACTCCCTGACTCTCTGGTGCTGCCACTGCTGTGGCTAGGCCTCATCGTCAACGCTTTCGGGCTGTTCACGTCGCTGAACGATGCGCTTTGGGGCGCGGTGGCCGGTTATCTGGCGCTGTGGTCGGTGTTCTGGCTGTTCAAGCTGGTGACCGGCAAGGAAGGCATGGGTTATGGCGACTTCAAGTTGCTGGCCATGCTTGGCGCATGGGGCGGCTGGCAGATTCTGCCGTTGACCATCCTGCTGTCATCACTGGTGGGCGCGGTGCTCGGGGTGATCATGATGCGTGTGCGCAGGGTTGAAAGCGGTACGCCGATCCCCTTTGGTCCTTATCTGGCCATTGCGGGCTGGATCGCTTTGCTCTGGGGTGGTCAAATAACCGACTCTTACATGCAGTTTGCCGGTTTCAGATGACTCACCCTGATCAAAAACCCTGGATTCTTGGCCTGACTGGCGGCATTGGTAGCGGTAAAAGTGCAGCGGCACAGTGCTTTACCAACCTTGGCATCGACACCGTGGATGCCGACCATGCCGCCCGCTGGGTGGTCGAGCCAGGGCGTCCAGCGCTGGAGCAGATAGCCGCGCACTTCGGTAAAGGCGTGTTGCAGGCCAGCGGCGAGCTGGATCGTGGCGCGCTGCGCAAGGTGATCTTTGAAAACCCGGAGCAGCGACGCTGGCTGGAAGCACTGCTGCATCCGATGATCAATCAGGAAATCGTCAGCCATCTGGCCAGGGCCAAATCGCCGTATGCCATTCTGGTTTCGCCGCTGCTGATCGAATCCGGACAATACCGCATGGTGCAGCGCCTGCTGGTCATCGATGTGCCACAGCAGGTGCAAATAGAACGCACCATGCTGCGCGACAGTTCCAGCCAGGAGCAGGTCGAAGCCATTCTAAAGGTGCAGATCCAGCGCGAAGACCGTTTGCGTCATGCCGACGATGTGCTGGTCAATGACCGCGATCACGCCTGGCTGAACAGCGAAGTCGAGCGGCTGCACCATTTTTACCTTACTTTGCGTGGAGGCCAATCATGAGCCAACCAATGACCGTCCAATGCCCAACCTGCGATGCCCCGGTGGAATGGAGCGCCGCCAGCCCGAGCCGCCCGTTTTGCTCAGAGCGCTGCAAACTGATCGACCTGGGAGCCTGGGCTTCTGAAGAGCATGCGATTCCGGTGAGCCCGGATGCCGAGGATGAGTTGTTCTCGGGTGATCTGGAGGTTCCGCACCGGGGGCATTGATAGTCCTCAATGCGCAGGCAACTCTGCTTCTGTCCAACGGGTGTCGAAGTCACCGGGGCGGCGATCCGCATTACTCACGAAGGCTGCCTCACAGTCGCCTGACTCCAAGCGGCTGTGGTCAACCTCTCAAGGGTATATTCACCTGACGCTCATTTTCCTGAGCCCATAAACCGCAATCAGAAAATCTCGTGCAGACCAAACCCAGCCTCCCAGCAAAAGACAGGGAACCAGTATGGAAAAGAATTGATGAAAGTCAGAAAATGGCCTCTTGGCAACCCCCACTCCAACAATCGCCAGAATAAAAAGACAGAAAAACAAATAACCGAGCGTTCTAAAAAACAAATAAACGACGTTTGAAAATCTCATACTGCCTACCCACACCACACCCTTTGGCGAGAAAAGTGCCATCCAACAAGCGTGGCATACTGTCGACCAACCAAAGCAAGTAAACTGATAGGTCGATATTCGAACTCCCGCGTCAAGATAAATCCAGGCATACGTGGCATCCATCACCTCAACGGCAGCTGTTAAATGACCGGTAAAATAATAGAGACCTATACCGCCCAACACATAAACCGCCAAACCCAAAATAAACACTGCCAGGTTCCTGCTTTAGGATAATTTCACCTTCACCACCCCCGCCCTTTTTCAGACCAGGATGACGCGCTTTCCAAATCGTCAATAAGCTGTGCAAAATTCTTATTTCAGATAGTTATCAACAGCAACGCTCTTGTTTCTACAAGTCTCGTGCGACAGTTTGTCTCCATCCACAGCCTTTCCGGAATCCATCTCCTGCGCAACCTTATCTATCGCATCTTTATAGACTTCGCTGTCAGGGTTTATGCTAGACGCGCACTTCATCAAGGCATAGCTAATCACTGGATTTCTCAAAACACCCAGACCTTTCTCATAAAGCAGGCTAAGGTTCGCGAAAGCGACGTCGTCATCCTGTCCTGCCGCTTTCCAGTACCAGTCCATAGCTTTCGAGTAATCCTGGGGAACACCATAGCCATATTTGTACATGTTGCCTAACTCGTTTTCCGCAAAGGCAATGCGCTCCGCAGAGAGCGCACGAAAATACAGCAGCGCTTCTGCATAGTTACGCTCAACACCACGCCCCTCTTTTAACATGAGCGCAAGTTGATACTGCGCACGAGGCATACTTTGAGCCGCAGCCAATCGATACCACTTTGCAGCTGTGGCGTTATCAACAGCACCGCCACGGCCTGATTCAAAAAGACTTGCCAGATCAGCCTGCGCAACGGCAAGCCCTTGAGTAGCTGAGAGCCTAAGCCAATAACGAGCCTCTTTGTAGTCCGTCGCTGTCCCTTTGCCAACGCTATAAAAATATCCAATCTTGTACTGCGCAGGGGCATAGCCAGTTGAAGCGCTGCGCCGGTACCAAGCAAGGGCGCTCTCATAGTTCTGATCTACACCTTTGCCATACTCATAGGCTTGGCCCAGCGCCAGTTGACCGATAGGGTCGTTTCCCTCAGCAGATTTCTCATACCATTTAAATGCCTCATGCTCATCTTTCTCGACACCCGTTCCTTCCGCGAGGCTTTTAGCAAGGTTTCGTTGCGCCAGGAGATCGCCTTTCTCGGCTGCCAATTTAAGAAAGCGAAAACCTCTGACCGCATCACGGCCGACACCACGACCTTCGATATACCCCACGCCCAGAATATTCAACGCCTCGGCATCACCACTGTCAGCGGCACGCTGTATGAAGCCAACCGCTGACGCTTCATCTTTTTCTACGCCTCTTCCTTCGCCAAGCATAAGTGCGTATCGGGACTGTGCAGCAGGTAAACCTTGCTCCGCAGCGACCTTATAAAGGTCAGCAGCCTTTGATAGATTTACAGCTGTGCCAATACCGTTTTCATAAAAAAAACCTAACCTGTACTGAGCCAGCACCAGCCGCTGTTGTGCGGCGGCAGAGATATTCTCAAAGGCCTTTAGCGTATCTTTGGATACACCTTTCCCCTCCTCATACTGCAACCCGATGTAGTACTCGGCCTCAGCATTGCCCTTGGCAGCCTCCTTCTGGAAGAGAGAAAATGCTTGCTCATACAGTCCTTGACTGTACGCATCCTGGCCTTTTTGCATTGATGCCAATGCGCCCTCTGAAAGACAAAAAAATAAAAGCCCGGCGAAGAGTGCATTAGCTTTCAATATCCAATTCCTGAATGCATATTCTGAGTACCATTTGACTGGCTTTTCATGCCTTCGGCGCCGTACAGAAAAGCTTTAGGCGGCTGACTGATCAGCTGCCCGTCGCGCAACTGTAACCACAGCCCTTTATCGTCATCGCCTGCGTACTGCGGCACAACGCGCACCTCTCGATGAAGGATGAGGCGATAGCGGTAATCGCGCATTTAGGGAATGGCGAACACCGTGTGGCGTGATCCCAGAAAGCCCTTTGGCTTATCCTGAAGAGCCTCGATAAAAGCAGCGCCTGCGGGCATTTTTTCGCAAGCGATCAAAAAATGAATTGCCAGTCTACACCCCTGCATTCACTCTTCCAGTCATGGCAACTTGAACGCTAAGCTTGGCCCTATGGATGACTCAGACTACCTACGCCTGTTGACGATCCAGGCCGAACAAGCCAACGCCTTTCTTTCCAATGCGCGGAAGTGGGAGCGTGAGCGTTGGGTTTGTCAGCGCCTGTTGCAGGGGCTGAACATTGCGCATCGCAATGAGGACTTCACGCCGGCCACTCAGGAGCCGCCGGATGTGCTGTTTCGTGACGGGCGTTTCGAGGTGTTTTTTGTGCTCGATGAGGGCCGTCGTCTCAATGACGAGTGGCGTGAGGAGCTGGCGCGACGACGTAGCGCTTTCTCGTTGAGCCAGCTGGTACGTCGGGAAGCGAAGCCCAAACGGATTCCCGCCTCTGAACTGCTGCACCGACTCGCCCCTACCCTGCGCAAGAAATCCACCAATTATCGCGAACGCGGCATTGACCTGGGCGGACTGGATATCATCGCCTTCGCCAGCCTCAAGCGCGAGGTGCTGGACCTCAACAGTCATTTTCCGCCACCGACCGAGTACCTGCGTCAGGGCTGGCGTTCGTTGTCGCTGGTGGGGCCGACCTTTGCTCGGGTATTGTTCGCGCATCCGGGCGCTCCGGACTTTTTGCGTACCAACCTGGGGCGCAGTGTCGTTTTCGATGTTGGAATCAGTTTATGAGCCCCTTGCAGGAACTGCTGGCCGATGTGCCTCAACAAGGCCGTGTGCGCTGGATTGGTGTGCGTCCGGAGTCGCGGGTCGAGATGATCGAACTGGACGCGGTGGAAGCGCGGCGCGAAGCGGGGCTGACCGGCGATCATTCGCGACCTGGCCCGCGCAATGCACGGCAGGTGACGTTGATCCAGTGGGAGCATCTGGCGGTGGTCGGTTCGTTGCTAAACCGCTTTGCGGATAACCCCATCGTGCCGCAGGATTTGCGGCGCAATCTGGTGATCAGCGGCATTAATCTGTTCAGCCTGAAAAACCGACGCTTTCGCATCGGCCAGGCGATTTTTGAAACCACTGGCTGGTGCCAGCCTTGTGCGCGTCTGGAGCAGCGCCTTGGTCGCGGAACCTTTCAGGCGGTGCGTGGGCATGGCGGAATCACTGCGCGAGTGTTACAAAGCGGCATCATCCGCCTGGACGATGTGTTGCAGGTAGAGCCGCTGGAAATCACTGATCCCTGGCCCCCTGCCCGTCAGCACGCTTGAGACAACGCATAAATTGAGCCGCCACCTGAACCCGGAACCGCAAAGGTGTGTCGAAGAGTACCTTCAGGCAAACCGGCATCCAGTCGAGCGCAGGCCGCTCCTGATCCCGGTGTTGCCGTGATAAACCCGTTTATTGAGCCTTCTGACGCTATGAGCTGCCTT
Organism: Pseudomonas savastanoi; assembly: GCF_020917325.1. Classification (NCBI taxonomy): domain Bacteria; kingdom Pseudomonadati; phylum Pseudomonadota; class Gammaproteobacteria; order Pseudomonadales; family Pseudomonadaceae; genus Pseudomonas; species Pseudomonas savastanoi. The sequence goes on along the minus strand of NZ_CP076652.1, from coordinate 880,548 downwards.
GCGCTCGCGAAGATCAGGCTCCCCGCGAATTCCTTAAACCTTCCGAGTAATCCTTATGACGCATCGTATTGTTATCGTTGGCGGCGGCGCTGGCGGTCTGGAGCTGGCGACCAGCCTGGGTAAAACCCTGGGCAAGAAAGGCACGGCCAGTGTCACGCTGGTCGACGCCAACCTGACGCATATCTGGAAACCGCTGTTGCACGAGGTAGCGGCCGGTTCGCTCAACTCGTATGAGGACGAGCTGAACTACGTGGCCCAGGCCAAGTGGAACCACTTTCAGTTCCAGCTCGGGCGTATGACCGGGCTGGACCGCGCCAGTCGCCAGATTCACCTGGCCGAAACGCTGGATGAAAACGGTGCCGAACTGGTTCCGGCACGCAGTCTGGGCTATGACTCGCTGGTCATCGCCGTGGGCAGCACCACCAATGATTTCGGCACCACGGGCGCTGCGGAACATTGCCTGTTTCTCGACAGCCGCAAGCAGGCCGAGCGTTTCCATCAGCAACTGCTCAACCACTATCTGCGTGCTCACGCAGGTCAGGCTGACAGCGCGCAGGAAATTACTGTTGCCATCGTTGGCGCAGGTGCTACTGGTGTTGAACTGGCGGCAGAACTGCACAACGCGGCGCACGAGTTGGCCGCTTACGGACTGGGCCAGATCAAGCCGGAAAACCTGCGCATTACCGTGATCGAAGCCGGGCCTCGGGTGCTGCCTGCATTACCAGAGCGTATCGGCGCGCCGGTACACAAGACACTGGAAAAACTTGGCGTGACGGTGCTGACCAATGCCGCTGTGAGTGAAGTGACCGCCAATGGCTTGATCACGGCCAGCGGGCAGGTCATTCCGGCCAGCTTGAAAGTCTGGGCGGCGGGTATTCGGGCTCCGGCGTTTCTGCATGAACTGGATGGGCTGGAGAGCAACCGGATCAATCAGTTGCAAGTGCTACCGACGCTGCAAACCACCCGCGACGAAAATATTTTCGCCTTCGGTGACTGCGCCGCCTGCCCGCAAAAAGGCACCGACCGCAACGTCCCGCCACGCGCTCAGGCTGCTCATCAGCAGGCGTCGTTGCTGGCCAAATCGCTGCGCCTGCGGATCGAAGGCAAGACCTTGCCGGAGTACACCTACAAGGACTACGGCTCACTGATCTCGCTGTCGAGCTTTTCGGCAGTCGGCAATCTGATGGGTAACCTGATGGGCAGCGTGATGCTTGAAGGCTGGCTGGCGCGGATGTTCTATGTGTCGCTGTATCGCATGCACCAGATGGCGCTGTACGGCACCTTCCGCACCCTGATGCTGATGCTGGGCAGCAAGATCGGCAAAGGCACCGAACCACGGATGAAGCTGCACTAAGGCCCGCCAGTCGAGAGACATGCGGGAGAACACCATCGTGCCCATGCTCCGCGTGGGCATGCCCTTCTGGACACTCTGCGTCCTCCTTGAATTGACCTGTGCAGCGCAGACCGCAAGAACACTATCGTGCCCATGCTCCGCGTGGGCATGCCCTTCTGGACGCTCTGCGTCCTCCTTGAATTGACCTGTGCAGCGCAGGCCGCAAGAACACCATCGTACCCATGCTCCGCGTGGGCATGCCGCTCTAGACGATCTGCGTCCTCTCTTGAGTGAATCTCACTCTGCACTGACTTGCAGTGCCCTGAATACCCGCTATTTTTAATCTGACCGGGCTCTGCGCGATGCGATCGGACGGAAGGCGCTCGTACAGGTATCAAGTTCGTCTGCACCGCGCAGATAACCATTGAGTCGTGTACAACGCTGCACTGTTCAGGGATCGAACCTATGATGTCGAATCATTCCAGCAGTACTCCTGCGCAAAGTCGTCCGCATTTCATCTGGTTTTCTCTGATTCCCGTCATACCTGCCGTTGCCTGGATCCTCACGCAATCCGGTACGAGTACGACCAATCTGCTTGCTTGTGCGGCCCTGCTCGCTATCGGTCTCGGTGCCTGTGCATTGGCTGCCCGCACCCAGCAGAACGACGTGCGTCGCGCTGTTGCCCAAGCGCTGGACCATCACCAGGCACATAACGCTCAAACCAGCGCCATGGCCTCCCATGCACAGCTCAATGAAGTCTTTCTCGGTGCCATGCCGATCTGGGCCAAACAGGTCGAAAGTTCGCGCCAGCAGACCGAAACCGCCATTGTCGAGCTGAGCAGCCGCTTTATGGGAATTTCCGAACGCTTGCAGGAAACCGTGCAGGCCTCGCAGCACGCTGCCGGTGAGCTGGACGGTCAGAATGCCGATGGCGCTCTGAAAGTCCTGTCCCAGAGCGACAGCGAGCTGAGCCAGGTGATTGACTCCCTTAAAGCCACTCAGGCCAGCCGCGACCAAACGCTCTCCCAGGTTCGCAGCCTGACCGCCTACACAGGCGAGTTGCGCACCATGGCCGCGGACGTCGCAGCCATTGCCGCACAGACCAACCTGCTGGCCCTTAACGCCGCGATTGAAGCGGCCCGCGCAGGCGAAGCTGGCCGTGGTTTTGCCGTGGTAGCTGACGCGGTGCGCAGCCTGTCGAGCAAGTCCAGCGAAACCGGTCAGCAGATGTCGGCCAAGGTCGACATCATCAATAACGCCATCACGCAACTGGTGCAGGCCGCCTCCAGCGGTGCTGATCAGGACAGCCATTCGGTGGCCGCTTCCGAGCAAAGCATCCAGAACGTCCTGGAGCGTTTCCAGAGCATTACCGGTCGCCTGGCCGAATCCGCCGACCTACTCAAGCAGGAGAGCTTCGGTATTCGCGACGAAATGACCGAAGTCCTTGTAAACCTGCAGTTTCAGGACCGGGTCAGCCAGATTCTCGCTCACGTACGCGACAACATCGACTCTTTGCACGCGCATCTGTTGCAGGCCAGCCAGTCTCCCGATGAGGCCGTTGCCATCGACGCCCGGCAATGGCTGGCGCGCATGGAGTCCACCTACGCGACCGACGAACAACGCCACACTCACCGCGGCGAATCGGCAGCACAGCAGGATTCGCAGGAAATCACGTTTTTCTAGGAGTAGATCATGGCTAAGAGTGTATTGGTGGTCGACGATTCAAGCAGTGTCCGGCAGGTTGTCGGCATCGCGCTGAAAAGTGCCGGATACGACGTTATCGAGGCCTGCGATGGCAAAGATGCACTGGGCAAGCTGACCGGGCAGAAAGTGCACCTGATCATCAGCGACGTGAACATGCCGAACATGGATGGCATCACGTTCGTCAAGGAAGTGAAGAAGCTGGCCAGTTACAAGTTCACGCCGATCATCATGCTGACCACCGAGTCTCAGGAATCGAAAAAGGCAGAAGGTCAGGCGGCAGGTGCCAAGGCGTGGGTCGTCAAACCGTTCCAGCCAGCGCAAATGCTCGCAGCGGTTTCCAAGCTGATCCTGCCCTGAGATCAAGGGCCATGGAGGCCAGCATGCCAACCCCAGACGACAATCAGGCTGACGCCACCCGCGTGCAGATCGACGGCGAGCTGACGATCTACACCGTGACCGAACTCGCCGCCCGTTTGCTGCCACAGATCACTGGTGCGGCGCGAGTGGAAGTCGACTTGTCGCAAGTTACCGAGATGGACGGTGCCGGCCTGCAATTGCTGGCAGTCATCCAGCGCGAAGCCGGCAAGACTGGGACCTCGCTGCGCATGACTGGGCAAAGCAAGGCAGTCACCGAAACCTTCGAGTTATGTAATCCCGGTGTCGTGCTGTAGCGCGTCCATTTGCATTATTGCCGAGTGATCGATCAAGGAAGTCATCGTGAGTATTAATCTCGATCAGGCACAGCAGACGTTCATCGTTGAAGCGCGTGAGCTTTTGCAGGCCATGGAGGAATCCCTCCTGCAACTCGAAAGCGAACCGGGCGATCAGGACGCGATTGGCGCAGTGTTCCGCGCAGCGCACACCATCAAGGGTTCGGCCGGGCTATTCGGGCTGACGCCTATCGTCAGCTTCACCCACATCGTTGAAGACGTGCTCGACCGCCTGCGTGAAGGCAGCGTGTCGGTGGACGCCGGGCTGATCGCAGTGCTGCTCAAGTCCGGCGATCACATGCTTGAGTTGATCGACGTAGTGGCCAGCCGTGGCGAGCCATTGCAGCCGCCCGCTCTGGAACGCGAAGCGGCGCTGCGTCAGGCGTTACAGGTCTATCAGGCACCGGGCAATGCCCAGCCTGCTGACGAGGCGCGAGCGCCGAGTGTGATCGATGAACAGCCTGCCGAAGTGCTATGGCATATCTCGCTGCGTTTTGGCGTGGATGTGTTTCGCAACGGCATGGACCCGCTGTCGTTCCTGCGTTACCTCAATACTCTGGGGCAAATGGTTCAGGTCACCACCGTCACCGACAGCATCCCGGCGCTGGAAGCGTGGGACCCGGAATCCTGCCACCTGGGCTTCGAGATCGATTTTCGCTCGTCTGCCGGGCATGCCGCGATCAACGAAGTGTTCGACTTCGTGCGGGAAGACTGCGCTGTTGAAATCACCCCGGTGAACGAGACGCCAGACCACGTCGAGCCTACCGGCACCGAACTGGTCTCGCAAACCGAACACAGCCCAGCGGTTGCCAGCGGCGAACTGCTGGGCGACCAGCGTGCCGTGCCGCGTGCTCCTGCTGCGGCAACAGCTGTAGAACGCCCTTCTTCGTCCAGCGAGCAGAAAAACAAGGACGGCCGTTATGTGCGCGTCAATGCCGACAAGCTTGATGAGCTGATCAACCTGGTCGGCGAACTGGTCATTGCCAGCGCCGGAGCCAGCCTGCTGGCACGTTCGTGCGACAACGACCCGCTTCAGGAAGCCAGCTCGACCGTGTCAGGGCTGGTCGAGCAAATTCTGGATGGCGCGCTGCACCTGCGCATGATTCCCATCGGCGACACTTTCAATCGTTTCCGCCGCGTAGTACGCGATGTCAGCCAAGAGCTGGGCAAGGACATCGACCTGATTATCAACGGTGCGGAAACCGAACTGGACAAGACCGTTGTCGAGAAGATCGGCGACCCGCTTATGCACCTGCTGCGCAATTCCATGGACCACGGCATCGAAAGCGCCGAAGCACGGCGCGCGGCAGGCAAACCGGCAAAAGGTCATTTGAGCCTTAATGCGTACCACGACTCCGGCAGCATCGTCATTGAAATTGCCGACGACGGTGCGGGGCTCAACCGCGAGCGGATCCTCGACAAGGCTCAGCAGCGCGGGCTGGTGGCAGCGGGTGCGAGCCTCACCGATCAGGAGATCTACAACCTGATCTTCGAGCCCGGCTTTTCTACCGCCGAGGCCGTCACCAACCTGTCAGGGCGTGGCGTCGGCATGGATGTGGTGAAACGCAATATCACCTTGCTGCGCGGCACTGTGGACCTGGACAGCCACCCCGGTCAGGGCACCATCGTGCGCATTCGCCTTCCGCTGACGCTGGCGATCATCAATGGTTTTCTGGTCGGTATCGATCAGTCGACTTACGTCATCCCGCTGGACATGGTTCAGGAATGCATCGAGCTGGACGAACAGAATCGTCACCTGACCCGCGACAGCGGCTACCTCGACCTGCGTGGCGAAGTGTTGCCGCTGGTCTACCTGCGTGATCACTTCAATCATGAAGGCCCGGCTGCTCGACGCCAGAACGTGGTGGTGGTGCGCTACGCCGAACACAAGGCCGGGTTGGTGGTAGATGACCTGCTCGGCGAGTTCCAGACCGTTATCAAACCGCTGGGCAAGCTGTTCGGCGCACTGCGCGGCATCAGCGGCTCGACGATTCTGGGCAGCGGTGCGGTGGCGTTGATTCTCGACATACCGGCCTTGCTCAACCAGATCGTCCAAATGGAAGCCCGCTCGACCCAGGCGCCTCAAGCTCTATTGCCCACTTCTCGCTGATGGATTTGCAATTCCCAAGGAGTTACTTCAATGAAATGGTTTTACGATCTGAAGATTTCCACCAAGCTGATTACCTCGTTCCTGGTGGTTCTGGCGTTGACCGCGGCCATGGGAGTCTTTGCCATTATCCAGCTGGGCCAGGTCAACCAGGCCGCCCAGGACATCAAGGAAAACTGGATGCCGTCCGTGCGCGCGGCGTCGGGCATGCGCTTTTATGCCGCCAACTTCCGGCTGAAGGAAAACCGCCACATTGCCGCCGACTCTGCCCAGGAAAAGGCGCAGATGGAGCTTGAGGCAGCAGAATCGCGCAAACAGTTTGAAACGCGGCTGGCCACTTACGACAAGCTGATCGTCAGCGATCAGGACCGTCAGATGTTCAGTGCCGTGAGTGCCTCCTGGTCCAACTACCTGAAAGTCAGCGACAATCTGTTCGCTCTCTCCCGGCAGGGCCAGGAGACCGAAGCGCGTGCCTTGCTGCGCGGTGAGTCCAAACTGCACTTCGACGAAGTGACCAACCAGTTGCAAAAGATGGTCGAGCTCAACGACGCCGGCGCGACTGCCGCTGGCGACAAAGGCACGAGCCTGTACGAAAGCGCGCGCATCTCGATCATTGCCGTTCTGGTTGCAGCCTTGCTAGTCGGCCTGGGTCTGGCGCTGTTCATTGCACGGATCATTTCCCGGCCACTGAAAGAGGCAGCGACTGCCGCCGAGCAACTGGCCGAGGGCAACCTGAACGCCCATATCGGGCACGGTTCCAAGGATGAAACCGGCATGGTGCTGAACGCCATGCGCAACATGGTCGGCAAGCTGTCACACATTATCGGCGAAGTGCGTAACGCCGCCGACAACCTGGCCAGCGCTTCGGAAGAAGTCAGCGCCACCGCGCAATCCATGAGCCAGGCCACCAGCGAACAGGCGGCCAGCGTCGAAGAGACCAGCGCGTCGGTCGAGCAGATGAGCGCCAGCATCAACCAGAACACCGAGAACGCCAAAGTCACCGATGGCATGGCCAGCAAGGCTGCCAAGGAAGCGACTGACGGCGGCGAATCGGTGCAGCAGACCGTCGTGGCGATGAAGAAAATCGCCCAACGCATCAGCATCATCGACGACATCGCTTACCAGACCAATCTGCTTGCCCTCAACGCGGCCATCGAAGCAGCCCGTGCGGGCGAACATGGCAAGGGCTTCGCGGTAGTGGCCGCCGAGGTGCGCAAGCTGGCTGAACGCAGCCAGGTCGCGGCTCAGGAGATTGGCGAGCTGTCGTCAAGCAGTGTGGAAATGGCCGAAAAGGCTGGCAAGCTGCTGGACGAAATGGTGCCGTCGATCAACAAGACGTCAGACCTTGTGCAGGAAATCAGCGCGGCTTCAGAGGAACAGGCTGCCGGTGTTGCGCAGATCAACACCGCCATGACCCAGCTCAATCAGGTCACTCAGCAAAACGCATCAAGCAGCGAAGAACTGGCCGCCACCGCTGAAGAGATGAGCAGTCAGGCCGAACAGCTGCAACAGGCCATGAGCTTCTTCACCCTCGATGCATCGCCAAGGGCCGTCGCACAAGGCAGCCCTGTCGACGGTCGCAGCAGCCCGAACCGCCAGCCCCCGCGCCCACCGCAACAGGCTCCGCGCAAGGCGTTTGCGCAAAGCATGGCGGGCGCCCCGGACGAATCGGAATTCACTCGTTTCTGATGACTGGCTGCTGATTGCCGGCCTCGATAGCGATTCACAGGGAGAACGACATGGGCTCATTGGTCACGACTCGACAGACCGCCACAGCGGTCGAGGAAGAGGCGCAGTACCTGACTTTCATGCTCGGTGGCGAGATGTTTGCCATCGGCATTCTGGGCATCAAGGAAATCATCGAATACGGCAGCCTGACGGTGGTGCCGATGATGCCCGCCTTCGTGCGCGGGGTGATCAACCTGCGCGGCGCTGTAGTGCCCGTGGTTGATCTGTCGGCGCGCTTCGGGCGACAGAACTCGGACATCACCCGGCGCTCGTGCGTCATCATCATCGAGGCCAGCAGCGAGGACGGCCAGCCGCAGGACATCGGCCTGCTGGTCGATAACGTCTCGGCGGTGCTGGAAATACCGGCCTCGCAGATCGAACCGCCACCGAACTTCGGTGCGCGCATTCGTGCCGACTTTATCAGCGGCATGGCCAAGGTCGACGGCAAGTTCGTCATTGTCCTTGAGGTCGATCGGGTGTTGTCTATCGATGAAATGTCCAGCCTCGCCGAAGCAAGTCAGTCGCTGCCTTCCGACGCCGACGCGACGTGAGGCCTGCACATGCCTGATACAGCGTCGCTCACCGATCGCGAATTCGGCCAGTTCCAGGCCTGGTTGTACAGCGCTGCGGGCATCAAACTGACGCTGGCCAAGAAAGCGCTGGTCGCCGGCCGTCTGTTCAAGCGTCTCAAGCATTACGAGCTGGACAACTATGGCGAGTATTTCAAGCTGATCATGAACGATCAGCGCAACGGCGAGCTGCAAGTGGCGCTGGACCTGCTGACCACCAACGAAACGTACTTCTTTCGCGAACCCAAGCATTTTGATTTTCTGCGCCAGCAGGTGCTGCCCAAGGTCACGCACGGCAAAATGTTCCGCATCTGGAGCGCTGCCAGTTCGTCTGGCGAAGAGCCCTACAGCCTGGCCATGACCCTGGCCGAACAACTGGGCACCACGCCCTGGGAAGTGATCGGCTCGGACATCAGCACCCGCGTGCTGAGCAAGGCGCGCAGCGGTCACTACCCCATGGAACGCACCGAGACGTTACCGCAACCTTTGCTGTTCAAATACTGTCTGAAAGGCATAGGTCGCCAGGAAGGAACCTTCCTGATCGACAAGTCGTTGCGCAGCCGGGTCAGTTTCGTGCAGGTCAATCTCAATGACACCCTGCCGGATCTGGGCGAGTTCGACGTAATCTTCCTGCGCAATGTGATGATTTATTTCGATCAGGAAACCAAAAGCAAAGTGGTGGCGCGGTTGATCCCGCGTCTCAAGCCAGGAGGCTATTTCATCATCAGCCACTCAGAAAGCCTGAACGGTGTAAATGACATGTTGAAAATGGTCTCCCCTTCGATTTACCGCAAACCATGAACACGCCTGTCGGTGTAGCCGAAATAGTGCTGGGGCCTGGCGAAGTGGTCTTTCAGACCCGGCCGACTCGCCTGCGCACGTTGCTGGGTTCATGCGTGGCGATTACCTTCTGGCACCCGTGGCGGCGTATTGGCGGCATGTGCCACTTCATGTTGCCCGGGCGCATACGCAGGCATCAGCCACTGGACGGCAGGTACGCTGACGAAGCGATGGAAATACTCATTCGCCATGCGCTGGCCAATGGCACCCTGCCGGAGGAATATCAGGTCAAACTGTTTGGCGGCGGCGAAATGTTTCCAGCTCATCGCCATGACCCGCACATGCAGAACGTCGCTGACAGCAACGTTCATGCGGCGCTTGCGCTGGCCGAACAGCACCGCTTGAAGCTGATGGCTCAGGATCTGGGCAGCACCGGCCATCGCAGCATCATCTTCGACCTGTGGGACGGAAACGTATGGGTCAGGCACCAACCAATGGAAGCAATGGAAGCAATGGAAAAAGATGCCAAACAAAAAAATCAGCGTACTGCTGGTCGATGATTCGGCCGTCGTTCGCCAGGTACTCGTGGCCATTCTCAACGACACCCCCGATATTCACGTCATGGGCGCGGCGTCGGACCCGATATTCGCCATGGCCAAGCTGGCTCAGGAATGGCCGGACGTCATCGTGCTGGACGTGGAAATGCCCCGCATGGACGGCATCACCTTTCTCAAGAAGATCATGAGCGAACGGCCAACGCCAGTGGTGATCTGCTCGTCGCTGACCCAGAAAGGCGCAGAAACTTCGTTGCAGGCGCTGTCTGCCGGGGCGGTGGAAATCATCACCAAACCTACCACCGGCCTGAAGAACTTCCTCATTGATTCAGCCGCCGAGCTGGTCGCGGCAGTCCGCGCAGCGGCGAACTCCAACGTCAAAAACCTCGGTAAGCGCACGGCTCCGCCCGTTCTGGCCCCGGCAAGCAAACTCACCGCAGACGCCATTTTGCCCGCAGCCAGCGGTCACGCCATGGCGCAGACCACCGAGCGCATTGTGGCCATCGGCACCTCGACCGGCGGCACTCAGGCACTGGAAGCGGTGCTGACTGCCCTGCCCAGAGTCTGTCCGGGCATGGTCATCGTTCAGCACATGCCGGAAAAATTCACTGCCTCGTTCGCCGAACGTCTCAACGGCTTGTCGCAGATCGAGGTACGCGAAGCCAGAAACAACGACCGCATCCTGCCCGGCCTGGCCCTGATTGCGCCCGGCGGCAAACACATGATGGTCACTCGCAGCGGTGCCTATTACCACGTTCAGGTCATCGACGGCCCACTGGTCAACCGCCACCGCCCTTCAGTGGACGTGCTGTTTCGTTCGGTGGCCAAATTCGCCGGCAAGAATGCTACGGGCATCATCATGACCGGCATGGGCGACGACGGCGCACGCGGTTTAAAGGAGATGCTTGATGCCGGAAGCTCGACCGTGGCTCAGGATGAAGCCAGTTGCGTCGTATTCGGCATGCCCAAAGAAGCCATCAAACTGAATGCTGCGCAGAGGATCATGCCGCTGCAGGAAATTCATCAGGCGATATTGCACCGATGAGATTGGAGGAGCGCCCTGGCTTGGGAACATACCAAGGTCAGGTTCGCCCGCATCATCGTGAAGACAGGCCCGGGAGAGCCGAGCATGGCCCACAAGGTGGATGAGTATTGTGAGGTCAGCAAACTTCAACAGTGCGTCGAGCTGTATGACGGTTTGATCGAAGACTGGGCAAACATTCAATCCACCGCTGCAGCACAACACACTAACGCATCACAATAATAGCCTTTTAATATTAAGCCACTGTCTTAGCACACCTGTACTATTTCTTTAGCCTGCGCACTGGTTAAGTATTGTAACGGCCACTAACACTTATCAGGCAATGACTGAAATGCTTGTAATGCGCTAATGGCTTACTGACCAGAAACTTTGAAATAACACGACAAACAGGTGATTTCAAATGAATAAGGAATTAATGATGCGCGAACTCGACAATGAAGAACTGGCACAGATCGGTGGCGGTATGACGGTAGGAGAAGGCGTGACAGCCATAGGCGTAGTAGCCGCTGCTGCGGCGCTGGCTCCGGTGACTGCCGTCGGTGCGGGTGTCATATTGGTCGGCGTGGCAGGGGCCAGCGCGATTGACGCCTTTCAGACCTACCAGATGGCGCAGTAACACGCCTTGCCATTCCGGGTGGGCAGCACAGTGCAGGCACCTGCCGGGAAAACAGGAGAACATTATGATGACCGATCGTCATAAGCTCTTTGGGAAAACCGTCAATTCGTCGGGACTGTTCTGGCTGGCATCGCTTGCGTTTCTTATTGCCGCCAGTCTTGATTTTCAATGGCATTACATTGGCCTTGCCGGCATGTTTACAGCGGTGGCCGCCATCGCTCGGCGTCGGCAGGAAACCTGATCAGCCCAGACTCATGATGAATGACTTGATCATCTAACGTCTTGCAAAGGTTGGTCCGGCTGCAAAACTCACAGACCGCCAGCCTCTGGATACAACTTATTGCACATGAGGATCAAGTCACCCGACCGCCAACTCGGCTTACCGTATTTTTCAATAACGACCACGAGGTTTGACATGATTATCCGCAATCAGAAAACCACTGGAACCACCGTCGACAATTATTCGGTTCATGCTCATGTACTGACCGATGCCGAGATGTACAGCGTCTCCGGTGGTGCCGATTTCACCATCATGCCGGTGCCTGGCATTGGCGTGATCAAACCGGACCCGATCTGCGTCTATCCATTCCCTGACGTGCCCCCGCCGTCGGATATTCGCGGACCATTCATTACTGCCTGATGCACCTGAATTCCCTGGCCCGTGTGCACGCAGGTCAGGGAATACTCATCCGCCGCTCGCGAATCGAGAGCAGGTTCAGGCGCAGTTCCGAAGGCCGCAACGGCTTGGACAACACTGAAACTTCCGCGCCCTGCATTGACTCAAGCACGACTTCCACTTCCCTCCCGGTAACAATCAGCGCAGGCACATCCCAGCCACGGGCAGCTCGTATACTCTCGATGCAGTCCAGACCATTGGCCACTGTGCCCAGATCGTAATCGGCGACGATAATGTCGCAATGAGTGGTGAGCCCCTCCGCCGATCGGGCGGTCTGCACTTCGCATCCCCACCTTTCAAGCAGCGCTGCGGTGGCCATCAGAACGTTCTGGTCGTCCTCCACCAGACACACCCTGACCCCTTTGAGCAGGCTCTCGCCCAATGCCTTCTTGGGTACCACCCGAACAGGCGCGCTCACCTCTTCAAGCCCATGAATGGTGACCGTAGTCCCGCGGTCTATTCGCGAGACAATCGCGATTTGCACATTGAGAATCTGGCTGAGCCTTTTGACGATGGACAACCCCAACCCGACGCCCTCCACGTCTTTGTCGCGCACATGGCGGATGCGGTAGAACTCGTCACAGACCCTGGGCAGATGTTCGGCAGCGATACCCCGGCCCTGGTCATACACACTGATCGACAGACGCCCCGCATGGCTGCGCACACCGATCAGCACCGGGTGGTCAGGGGCATATTTGAGCGCATTGGAAATGATGTTCTGCACCATCGTGGCGAGCAACGTGGCATCGACCCTGACCCAGCGTCGACAAGGTCGCACCCGAAGCTCTACACCGGCCCAGCGGGCAGCCGCAGTGTTCTGATGAGCGACTTCATTGAGCATGTCACCCAGATTGACCACATCCGACTTGGCTGAAACCTTGCCGCTGTCCAGCGTGTAAATGTCCAGAATCGAGCGAAACAGCTGCGACACGTTGTGCAGGGAGCGATCGATATTATCGACCAGTTGACGCTCATAATCGCCCAGCGGGCTGGACCGCAGGCAAGCGGTAAACATGCCGATGGAGTGGATGGGCTGGCGCAGGTCATGGCTGGCCTGAGCCAGAAACCGCTCTTTCTCGCGATTGGCCACGGTCGCCTGCTCTGACGCCTCGCGAGCCCTCACCAACAGAATGTGCGCATAGCCAGGCACCAGAATAGTGACGGCGACGAGCATCAAAACCATAAATGGCTGCGCCTGCCAGTACGGCGTCAACTGATAGATGACCAGTATCGCCAACAAGGCCAGGGACGCCGCAATTGCAAGATATCGCGAACCAAAGCGCATGCCGTTGCCTAGAGTGACCCAGACCATCACGCTGAAAACCGGCAGTGTTGCCTCCCCGCCAACGATCAGTCCGACGGAAATGGCAGTGTAGTCATGCACCATCCCGAATACACGGCGCAACGCAAACACACCTGGATAGCTGATGATGTGCTGGCGCAAGACCAGAGAAACCACCAGAAAGCCCGCATAGTAGAAAATGATGGGCTGATAGGTGGCAATCTTGAGCCCCGGCAGAAGACCAATCAACGATACATAGCTGATCGCAAACGTCGCCACGATCAACCGCAAGGTAGCCTGATCCAGTTCAGCGTTTTTCTTTCGGTCTTTCATGGACGCACCTCGTTGTGCAGCGAGCGCAGTACATTCTTGCGTCCATGCAGTCGATCACGCGGGGCCTGGAACGGCATCAGTCGCCGATGTTCAGGCTGCCAAGGTCAGATGCCAATTGCAGCTTGGCGTTATGCCAGTTGACCAGAGACTCCACGCGTTTCTGGGTCGCAGCGCTCAGATCGTTTTGCGAGCGCAGAAGCTCAAGAATACTGCCAACGCCTGCTTTGTAACGACCCTGGGCAATTTCGTAAGACTTGCTGGCACTCTCGACAAAAAGACGACTGATTGCCAGCGCCCTTGTTCTGGACTCCAGGGTCTGTCGACTCTTCCAGACACTGAGCGCAATACTGTTTTCAACCTCGTGCAGGGCCTGTTCGCGGGCGGCGCTTTCGTAACTGGCGGCCCGCGCTCTGCGCCGATTGAGAAAGCCATCGAAAATCGGCACGGTGATTTGCACACCGATAGTCCAGGTGTTCACCTCCTGACGGGTTGAAACCTGCTCGATAGGCGTGTCCTGGCGGCTGTAATTGCTGAACAGCGACACCGTCGGCAGCCCCTGGGCTTTTGCCGCATCGGCCTTGGCCTGGCTGGCCGCCCAGTCGGCGCGGGCCTTTTCGATAGCCGGATGGGACGCTCTGGCCTGCTCCATCAAACTATTGACGTTGCCCAGAAACACTCCTTCATCGGCCCCTGGCTCATCCAGTTCAACCAGCTTGAGCGGTGCTGATGGCGACAGCCCCAGTTGGCTGGCCAACTCGCCTTGTACCGCCGCCAGATCGCCCTCCGCCATGACCCTGTTCAATTGTGCTTCGGCATAACTGGATTGAGCCTGGAGACGATCCGTCTGCTCGCCGGCACCCGCGCGATACTTTGCGTCAGCGGCTTTCAGACTGTTGGCCGCCAGACGCTCGGCGCTTATTCTGGCGTTTAACAACGCCATGTTCGCCTGTACTTGATAGAAAACCCGGGCGGTGGCAAGCATCGACTTCTGCACCTCTTCGATCCGACTGCTACTGGCGACATTCAATAACTGCCGGGCGCTTTCTACTTTGGCGGCGCGCAGGCCAAAGTCGAACAATACCCAGCTCAGGTTGAGGCCGTAGACGCTGGTGTTGGAGTTCAACCTGGAGTCGGCTTCGGGAAAACCCGGGTAGCGCGTGGTCTTGCCAGCCCGCCCCTTTTGAAACTGCCCCTGCACGGTCGGATAGTAAGCCGAATGCTCGGCATCCAGGTCAGCCTGCCGTGCCAGCTCGGTCAGCCACACCTCACGCAATTTCGGGTCGGCACACAGCGCGACAGACACGGCCGTTGCCAGACTCAATGCGTCTGGCAGACGACTGGAGCCGGGGCATGCGTCCACACGGGCACCGGCCATGCACAACGACGTCATTAACAGGCCGAACGCGCTCAATAGACACTGCCAGCCAGCGCAACGAATCATGCCCCACCGCCTCACGCTGAAGGAGCCTCATTGAGCACCGGGCCATCGTAGGCAACCCGGCCTTGCGCAAGCGCCACGACCCGATCCGCCGTGCGGATGGTTTCCGGGCGGTGGGCAACGATGATGCGGGTGATGTTCAGCGTCTGCAGCGCCTGATTGACTGCGGCTTCCCTGTTGATGTCCAGGTGGCTGGTCGCTTCATCGAGAAACAGGAGTTGCGGGCGCTTGTAGAGGGCGCGGGCCAGTAGCACCCTTTGCTTCTGCCCACCGGACAGTACCGTGCCCATGTCGCCCACCAGCGTGTTATAGCCCATCGGCATCTGCGCAATATCATCGTGGACTGCAGCGAGATGCGCGCATTGCTCGATCCATTTCTGATCAGCACCGGTCTCGAAAAAGCTGATGTTGTCGCCGATGGAACCGGCGAACAGCACATCGTCCTGAAGCACCGTACCGGTGATACGGCGCAGCCTGCCGATGTTTTCCGGCCCGACCGGCAAGCCATCCAGCAGAACACTGCCTGCGCAGGGCGCCAGAATGCCCAGCATGACATTGAGCAAGGTACTTTTACCGCCCCCCGAGGGACCGACGATGGCTACCGATTCGCCTGCGCGGACATGAATTGACACGTCGTCCAGCACATACGGCTCGTGCTCGGAATAGCGAAAGCGCAATTGACGCACTTCAAGGCTGGGCACCCTGTCGTTGCACGCGTCATCAAACGCATCCGGACCGGCAATCGGCTCGGCATCGTGCAGCACGATGTCGGCGAGCCGCTCACCGTGCAGGCGCAACATGATCACGTCGACAATCTTGTCGATCAGACCGGCCACCCGACCGTTGAACTGCTCCTTGTACGAGTTGAACGCAATCAGCATACCGGCGCTGAATTGCCCTTCCAGAACCAGTCTGGCCCCCATCCAGATAACAATGATCGTGACCAGCCCGAACAGCACGCCGTTGAAGGCGCGATAGGCCAGTTGCAGTTTCTGCGGGTGCAGACCGGCATTGATTTCCTCGACCAGTAAAGCGCTCCAGGCACTGCAACGCTGCTCATGCCGATTGAACAGCTTGATGGTGCGCACGCCGCGCGCGCTTTCCAGAAAGTGCGATTGCTGGCGAGCAGCATGGACCAGCTGGTTTTCGCTGGCACGCCGCAACGGCCCGAACCAGATCCAGCGCGCCAGGCCGTAGATAATCATCGCCACCACAGCAACGAGCGCCAGCTTCGGGCTATAGGCAATCATCAGCCCCAGCGTGACGACCGTCATCAGCCCGTCCAGCAGGGCCTCAATGAACGATGTGGTCACGGTCTGCTGGATGGCCTTCAGAGAACCGAAGCGCGAGACGATATCGCCCAGATGGCGACGCTCGAAAAATGCCACCGGCAGGCGCAGCAGATGGGTAAAGACATTGATCTGCCACTGTGACCCGAGCATCGTGCCGAGGTACATCAGCGCCCATGCTCGGGCCAGCGCAACGGTGTGCTGAATGATCAGCAATAGGCCAAAGCCGATCGCCAGCACCGTCAGCAGGTCCAGGTCTGCACTGACCAGCACCTTGTCGATAACGGTCTGCATGAAAAACGGACTGAGGATGGTGCACAGCTCCAGCGCCAGGGCCAGAAGCAGCACCTGTGTCAGCACCCGGCCAAAGCCCTGTACTCGCCCCAGCAGTTTGCGCAGCGGGATCGGCGGCTGTGCAGCGGCGGGCTGAAAATCACTTTCCGGCCACAACTCCAGTGCCACGCCGGTAAATGCTGCCGACACCTCGTCAAGCGTCAGCTTGCACACGCCACGCCCCGGATCATGCACCACCACACCGCGTGCGTTGACCTCCTTGAGCACTACGAAATGGTTGAAGTTCCAGTGCAGCACGCAGGGCAACTGCAACTGACCGAGCGCATTCAGCTCGACCCGCAACGCACGGCTGCCCAACCCGAGCCGCGCCGCCATGTGGGTCAGTTGCTTGAGGTTGACCCCTTTCATTGAGGGCGAGAGGCGTTGCCGCAACGACAAGAGGTCACTGTGCTGGCCGTGATAACTGGCGATCATGGCCATGCACGCCAGGCCACATTCAGTGGCTTCGGCCTGGAGCACCACCGGCAGCTTTCTCCCGACACCAAAAGCGAAGGTATTTCTCAGGTTCAAAGCCGCTTTCCTATTCCGCGCAAGGGCTCCAGCATCCACTCATAGAGCGGCAGCCTTTCCTGCATGATGTCGGCGTCCAGTTGCATGCCGGAACGCAAGCGCTCGTGCATGCCCTGGCCGTCGATGGTTTGAGACGCCAGGGCAACCGTGACCCGGTAGAAAGGCCCCTGTTCACGCATCGGCTCGGAAACGTTGCCCAGGGTCATGACTTCATCGGCCGGCAACGCGGTACGCGAGATCGATGACACCCTGCCCGGTTGCAGTCCAAAGCGTTGATAGGGATAGGCCTGATAACGCAACATCACCGTGTCACCAGCGCGCACGAACCCCACAGAGCGGCTGGGCAGATACAGTTCAGCGTGGAGTTTTGCGTCGGCAGGAACAATGCTCAGTAACGGTCGCGTACTGTCGACTCGTGATCCATTGGAGACCGCGATCGCCGTGGCCTCACCCAGCGTCGGTGCGGTGATGAAAATCTCTCGTTTGGTTTCACTTTCGATCAAGCGGTCCTGATTCTCGGCCAGCCTGCGTCGCAGATCGGCAAGCTGCTTGCTCTGGTTGAACGGCAGCTCGACCAGTTCCGCCCGCAGCCTGGTGCTTTCGGCACGAACCGTCAGCAGCGAGCGATTAAGCTCTTCGCCCCGCAAGCGCATGTCCAGAACTGCATCCTGCTTTTCCTGAAGCTGGTCACGGGACACGTAGTCCTGGCGTTGCAGGTTGGCGTAGCGCTCGGCAAGGCCCTTGGTCAAAGCCAGCCGCTGACGCGTCAGGTCGATCTGCGCGAGTATTTTCTGCTGCTCGGTTTCAAGCGCCGCGACCTGACGTTTCTTGCCCTCCAGCTCCTGAAGATGCAGAGCGAGCGTCTCGTCGATTTCCTGAGCGAGGCTTTCCTGACGACGTTTGATCGACAGGCTGATCGCCCGTTGCGCGCCACCCGCCTCACCGCTTTGTGTGTCGCTGGACAAGGCCATCAGCACGGCGCCGTCTGCAACGTGTTGCCCCTCGACGATGTCGAGCCGGGTGATCACGCCAGCTTGTGGTGAGTAGATCCTGATCAGGCCGGTTTCAGGCAGCAGTACGCCGCTTGCGGCTGTACGTTTGGTGTAGGTGGCGAAGGTCAGGAACAGGCCCATGCTGATGCAAAACAGCAACGCCACCGCAGCGGCCAGCCTCATCGACAATGGACTGACCAGCAAAACCGTCCCCAACGTACTGCGCTTTTGCGCATCAAGCGCCTCAGGTCGAAAGAGCATGAATGACCATCGCTTCAATCATCAGAAATGCTCCATAAAACAGACACCGCAAACGGACCACGCATTACAGTCCTGACGACAATTAACCTCAATAGCACACATGAACTAATAGCCAAAAGACACACTAGCAAGTAGCTCATTTGTGCTATTGAGGTGTTTGTAAGCGGTGACTTTAATGGTGTTGTCTTCCGTCGTTCAACGGTACGGAAGCCCTGATCTATCAATAACCCTTTTAGAGGAAACAACGCCATGACTCAAGCAGTGAACCCACAACAGGCACATGATGCACTTCCTGCCGGACCAGCACTTCGAGTGCTGAACGAGACCGAGTTGAGCCAGGTCGGCGGCGGTATTGAATTCAGTGCATTTGGTTACACCTTCGCAGGCGGAGAGTCGTTTGCACCAGGTTTCAACTATGCGTCTATCACCAACTCGCGGGGTATTCCGGTTTATTACACAACCTGGCAGAACTGACAGCGTTATCAATACGCCTTACAGAACCCGGACACTGTCCGGGTTTTGTGCTGATGGCGTTTATTTCTGAAGTGTGAATTCGGCTTTGTCAAAAGACAGCCAGCAAGCATCATTGTCGGTCCATTTTGATTCACTGGTGCCCAACACACCTTTCACAAGAACCCTGTCGCCCTTCTTGAAGCTGCTTATTTTTTTCTTGTTGACCAACAGGTCATCGCGGGTGAGGCCCTGGCCCGTGCATTTGGGATTGGACGGATCGCTGAAGATGACCGCAATCTGATTCTGACCTACTGCCGTCCCTGTTTTGGTAATGCGTTGTACGACGCCAGGAATGATCAGTGTTCGGGCGTCCCATTTCTCTTTCGCGGTGACCTCATTGGTCTGCCAATCGCGCCATATTTCTGTCAAGGTTGTTTCTCTGGCCTCGGCCAGCCCTCTGAAATCCCCGCTCAGTACATCACCCGTTTGATCAAGGACGCCATTGGTCATTGACATGGCCTGATCAAGACCCGCACACCCAGACAATGCCAGAATCAACGGAAACAAGACTACACTTTTCATTCACACACTCCACTAACTGGCACACCAGACACCTAACGCTGCCACTCATTATTTAAATAATTAACGTCGAATAACTTCGCACGCAACCGTAGTCACGGCGCAACAGAACATCAATAGTACAGATGCACTAAGTCATCACTGGCCAACTGATTAAACCGGACATTACTGTGTGCCACTAGTACATACGCGTACGTGCCGCTAGTACATGCGTGCTATTTCCATTCAACCTTCGCCTCTCAATACTCCCGTTGTTGGCACCCCGCCGAACGGAAACGCCTAAGCCCTCAGGGCTGGCAGCCACCCCTTGTGGTCTTTATGGAGTATCTGGAGTCGCTATGAACCCCTTATTCAAACTATCCCCGCTTGCTTTTGCGGTTACTCTTGCACTGCTTCCAGATGCTCAGGCAGCGGATTACGTTCTTACCAATGGTCAGGAAACCTTTAACAGCGACCGCGTCATTGATGGCTCGATCGAGGTGCGGTCAACTGACGGCAACTCTTCCAGCCTCACCATCAACAGTGGCGCAACCGTGACCAGCGAAGGCGGCAACATTGTTGGCCAAGCCAGCAGTACCGGCGTCAACCCTGCCCAGGCCAGCGTCATAGTCGAAGGGGCCGGTTCGCGCTGGGTAGTACCGCGTACCTCATTTGTACTGGGTAACACGATCGTTGTCGGTGGGGTCGGTCAAGGCGACCTGAACGTGCGCAACGGGGGTCAGGTGTCGGTGCGGGATCTGGATCTGGGTGATGTCAACGGCGCTCGCTCCAACGCATTTTCAAACGCGCAGTTGCTGGTGAGTGGCCAGAACTCCCTGGTCGACGCGGTCAATATCGAAGCCGGTGGGGTGTTTGTCTACAGGTCGAGCATAACGGCCAATGATGGCGGCAAGATCAACAGCCAGCAGGTAGACATCGACTCCGTCGTCAATCTTTCCGGCGCCGGAACCCGCTGGGACAACAGTGGCGCGTTCAGAAACAGAAACAACCTTACTCTCGATAACGGCGCAGTACTGACCACCGACTCGCTCTTACTGGGTTCGGCCATCATCGGCCGCAGCAATCAGGTGAGTATTTCCGGACAAGGCACCCGCCTGGCAGCGCAAAGCATGACGCTCGGCACCAGTGACTCTCGCACTTACCTGACGCTGTCCGACGGTGCCGAGCTGAGTTCTACCAACGGTATTCTCATCAGCACCATCAGCAGCATCAACAACCCGACACGCGGCACGCTTGCTGTGGGCGGTCCGGTCGTGACCGACCCCAACCGTACCGATATCGATTCGACGACTGCCGGAACAGCTCAGGCGGCCGGCCGACTGGACCCGCAAACCGCCATTAATTTCGGCACCGGCAACGGGGGGCATTTGGCGTTCAACCATACCGATACTGATCTGCAGGTTGCCAACACGCTGAACGGAACGGGCCGAGTGTATGCGTTCAACGGCAATACCACCTTGAGCGGCGACCTTACCGGGCTGGCCGGCAGCGTCGTTGTGCGCGGCGGGCGACTGGTGCTGTCGGGGAACGTCGACCAGGTCAATCAGCGCGGCAATACAGCCACGACCCAAAGCCTTTCGCGGTTTAACGTAGGCAACGGCACCCTGGTGGTCAACGGTATTGCCGGGCGCACCGAGTTCGGGACGTATACCAACAGCGCACAGGTACTGGACGGCGGCGTTCTGGCCGGCGTCGGTCAGGTGGGTACTACGCAGGTAGCTTCCGGCGGTACTCTGTCGCCCGGAGAAAACGCCATAGGTGCGCTGGCCATACAAGGCGACCTCGACATGGCCGCAGGCTCACGTTACGCCGCGGACATCGCAGGCGACGGTAGAGCAGACAAGATCAACGTAAGCGGCACAGCCACCCTGCGCGGTACGCAGGTCAACGTGACTGCGCTGGATCCTGCGCAAAGCTATCAGAGCGGCAGAACTTACACCTTGCTCTCTGCTCAGGGCGGTGTGGTCGACGGTGCCGCCGCAGGCACCGCCTATGCCCAGGCGCTGACCAACTCGGCGTTCCTGAATGTCGGACTGCAGCGTACCGCCAATGATCTGAACCTCACCATCGAGCAAAAAAGCGTAGAGCCGACACCTACGCCAACCCCAACTCCAACACCGGAGCCAACTCCAACTCCTGAGCCGACACCAACACCAGAGCCTACACCTACGCCCACTCCAGAACCCGCACCAACACCAGGCATCTTTCAGACGGTCATGCTGACTCAAAACCAGTTCAATACCGCTGGCGCGCTGAGCGTACTCGAGCAAAGCGGTGAGCCGCTGCGCCTCTACAACAACCTGCTGATTCTGGATGCCGAAAGCGCTCGCAACGCAGCCGATCAACTGTCTGGCGACTACCTCGGCAGTACCTCGACAGCCCTGATCGCTAATAGCCAGGTGGTATCGGGAGTACTGGGCACTCGTATGCGTAATCTGCTGGATACGGGAACATTGCGCATGCCTGCCATGGCACTCAATCTGATGCCAAGCACACCGACCACGCAAAACGGTGCCTGGGTGCAGCCATTCGGCAACTGGACCAAGACAAGCGGCAATAACGGTGCCGGTGGTCTGCACCAAAGCACTGGCGGCCTGCTGTTCGGGGCAGATGGTAGCTTCACACCGGATTGGCGCGGTGGCGTCTACGCTGGCTACAGCCGTTCGAAGTTCGACGCCGATGACAGCGATGCTGACGGTCACAGCGACAACTATCATCTGGGCCTCTACACCGGTGGCCAGATCGATGCCCTGCGCCTCAGTGCTGACCTCGGTTACACCTGGCACAAGCTGGAGAGTGAGCGGAATGTGGCGTTTGCCGGATTCAGTGATCACTTGACCGGCAAACGCAACGCCCAGTCGCTGCAGGCAAGTGGTGAAGCGGCCTACCGCATACCGGTCGGCAGCATGGCTCTGGAGCCTTTCGCCGGTCTTTCCTACGTGCGCTACGACGCCAAAGACCTGCACGAAAAAGGCGGGCCAGCCGCACTGGACGTGTCCAGCGATAAACAGGACACCTTCTTCTCGACACTGGGTCTGCGCGCGTCGTCGAGCATCAATGTGGCGAACGTCAATACGCAGGTTTACGGCTCAGTAGGATGGCGACGCGCCTACGGTGACCTGGACCCGCGCAACGTCCAGTCTTTCGCCGGCGGGCCAAACTTCGAAGTGCAGGGCGTCGCTCAAACGCGCAACACCGCCTTGACTGAAGTGGGCGCGAAACTGCGCTTGAACAGGCAGACCGATCTGGACCTGTCCTACCAAGGGCAGTTCGGTACCGACACGCGCTTCCATTCGGTCAATGCAGGCGTGACTGTTCGCTTCTGACCGTAGTTGTAGCGCTCGGCGTTATACACAAGTCTGCTCTCGATTCTGGCCTAAGGCCGTGGGAGCAAGCTTGATCGCCAAGGGTCCAGTACAGCACCGAAAACGGGGCGTCTGGACCCTTTTTTGTTGAGCAGGCTCATCACGGACTTCAGGGTCGAACTCATTCTCGAATGAATATAGATCGCACTTCTCGTTCAGCTGCCTGAAGAACCTCGAACGCAGCGTAGCGCCTGCGATGCTGGTCTGCGAGCGCTCCCTCTACCGGTGTAAACACGCGATCCAGGCTCGCCATGCGTTCCATGACATCGAGCAGACGGAGACCCGCTTCAGCAGCAACGGCACCCAGCATGGCCGCCCCTCGCAATACCGGTTCCTCGGTGTCACTAACCGCCACCGGTACACCGGTGGCATCGGCAAGCAACTGCCGGACGAAATCGCTCTGGGCTGCACCGCCACTGGCAACGATCAGCTCGATAGGGATACCGTCACGCGCCAAGGCTTCGAGCAGTTGCCGCAGACCGTAGGCGATGCCGCAGAGGCCAGCGACGTATAAGCCGGGAAGTCCCTCTAGCTCCCGATCCAGGGTCAGCCCAGCGAGCACCGCACGGGCATCGGGATCGGCGAACGGCGAACGGTTACCGAGGAATTCGGGCACCACGTGCAGACCGTCGGCCAGGCCCAGCGCCGCGCTGCCGAGGGGCGCCACCTGGGCTTCGAGCCAGGCAAGCAGCGTCTGGCCCTGTTGCGCGGCCGTCTCGCGTGCTTCTCCCACTGCCGGATGCAGAGAGACCAGGTGATCGATGGCCGACCCCGCAGCCGACTGCCCGCCCTCGGTGAGCCAGAGCCCCGGCAGCATAGCCGAGTAATACGGGCCCCAGACGCCATCGACGTAGGCCGGCACCGGACTGGATGCCATGGAGCAGGCCGAAGTGCCGAAGATATAGGCCAGACGCTGCGTGACCGTCGTCTGCCCATCGGGGGAGGCACCGCCGAGGGAGCCGACCCCGCCAGCATGGGCGTCGATCAGCGCCGCGCCCACCGCCGTGCCCGGCAGCAGGCCAAACTCGGCTGCCGCGCTCGGGCAGAGCCCTTGGCCCAAGGGCGTACCGGGTTCGACGATGCGCGTGCCAAGCCGTACGAAACCTTCTTCTGCCAGTTCGCCAAGCCCTATGGTCTCGAAATAGGAGGGGTCCCAGCGTTGCTCGTGGGCCAGATAGGTCCACTTGCAGGTGACGGTGCAGGCCGACCTCGCCAGGTCGCCGGTGGCACGCCAGGTGAGATAGTCTGCCAGGTCGAAGAAATGCCCGGCGCGGTCGAAAGCCTGTGGCCGATGACGTTTGAGCCAGAGCAGCTTGGGCGTTTCCATCTCCGGCGACATGCGCCCCCCTACGTAGCGCAGTACCGGATGGCCAGTCGCGGTGATCTCGATCGCCTCCGCCGTGGCGCGATGATCCATCCAGACCATGACGTTGCGCTGGTCGTCGCCTGAGTCGCCGACGCCGACCGGATCGCCCGCGGCCGTTACCACCACCAGCGAGCAGGTGGCATCGAAGCCGATGCCAGCGATAGCCTCGGCCCCGACGCCAGCCTTGTCCAGCGCGCAGCGGACGCTGCTGACAATGGCCTGCCAGATCTGCTCAGCCGACTGCTCGACCCGCTGTCCGCCGCCATGCCAGATTTCAAGCGGAGCCTTGGCCGCGGCCAGCAGCCGCCCGCTGGCGTCGAACACGCCTGCCCGCGCGCTGCCAGTTCCCACATCGACACCTATGAAATGTCGGCTCATGGCATTAAAGGTCCACGCTGAAGGGCATGATGACCAGATCGCGGACCACCACGTTGTGCGGCCGGGTCAGCATGAACAGCACCGCTTCGGCGACCTCGTTGGCCTCCATCAGGGCACCCGACGCCTTGGCCTCGTCGAGCTTGGATTGCGGCCAGTCGCTGATCAACGCGGTGACCACCGGCCCGGGTGCCACCGCGCCGACGCGAATGCCATGTTTAATCAATTGCCGACGCAGGCTATGAGTAAAGGCCTGGATGGCATGCTTGGAGGCCGTGTAGATTGGCTCCCAAACCACCGGGATCAGCCCGGCGATGGAGCTGGTCAGCATGATGTCGCCGCTGCCCCGTTCGATCATGTGTGGCAGCACCGCCTGCACCGAACGGAAGGCGGCGTTGATATTCAGATTAAGCATGCGATCCCACTGATCCGGATCGCCATCCGCAACTTCGCCGCCGATGTAGGCGCCGGCGTTGGCGTGGAAGATGTCGAGCCGGCCGAAGCGCTCGAGGATCTGCGGCAGCATGGTCTTGACGCTGTCCGGATCAAGCAGGTCCACCACCACGGGAAAGGCGTTCGGGCCCAGCTCGACGCAGACCTTTTCCAGGCCTTCGCGAGAGCGGTCTATCAACGCCACCTGGGCACCGGCAGCGAGCATTTCCTTGGCGCACGCCAGGCCGATACCGGAGGCACCGCCGGTGATGGCGGCGACTTTCATGGATAGTTTCTGGTTCATGTGTTCACCTCTGTATTCGAAAGTGGGGTGTCAGCGTCACGCCCGCCCGTGGACAGCCCGCGAACGGCGCGCCAGGGCGTCGATGATGACCGCGAGCGCCAGAACGGCACCGGTGATCATGTAGCGCAGCGCCGAGGACAGATCGAGCATGGTCAGGCCGCTGGCGATAGACTGGATAACGATCACCCCAAGCAGGGCGGAGTAGGCACTGCCGCGACCGCCGAACAGGCTGGTGCCGCCAATCACCGCCGCGGCGATGGCATTGAGGTTGACGTCACCGGTCCCCGCCTGCTGACTGGCCGAGGCCAGCCGCGCCGCGGCGAGGATGCCGCCCAGCGCGGCCAGGCTGGCGCACAGCACAAAGGCCGAGGTGTAGATGCGCCGCACATTGATACCCGCGCGGCGCGCAGCTTCGCGATTGCCACCCACCGCCATCAGGCTGCGACCCCAGCGGGTCCGGGTGAAGGCATAATTCATCGCCACCACCAGCGCGACGAAGAAGGCGAAGATCCACGGCACCCCACGATCCTGGTTGAGGTAGTAGGCGACAGAACCGAGCAGGACCGTCAGGGCCAGTGATTGCAGCGCCAGCCCGACCAGCGAGGGCGACGACAGCTGCGCCTGGCGCCGCCGCGCCCGTTCCCGGTAGCCATTGACGAACCGCAACGTGCCGGTCAGACCCGCCAGCAGGTAGGCCAGAAGCGGCGGCAGGGTGTCGAGTTGGCCGAAGCTCACCAGGAAGGAGTCGTACGGCAGGTTGATGGAGCCGGCGTTACCAAGCACCTGAAGCTGCAATCCCAGCACCGTCAGCAGTCCCGCCAGAGACGCTACGAAGCTGGGCATGCCCAGGCGGGTGAACAGCAGCGAATAGAGGCTGCCGATCAGGGCACCCGCGACCAGGGCAGCAAGGATCGCCAAGCCCACCGGCCAACCCTGATTGACCCAGAGAACGCCCACCAGCGCTGACGCGAAGCCGCTGATTGAACCCACGGACAGATCGATCTCCCCCACCATCAGTACGCACACAACTCCAAGAGAAATAATGCCCACGGTAGCGGCGTCGAACAGCAGGTTGGACAGGTTGGCGCTGGAGAGAAACACCGGATTCAAAACGCCGAACGCGGTCCAGATCACCACCAGGCCGATCACTACTGGCAGCGGTCCGAGGTCTCCGGCGCGAATCCGCTCGGCCGTGGCCTTGAGGCTGGCGGCCAGGCCCACGGTCTGGTTGACGCGGCTGTCGCTCCGGTCGAGTAACGCCGCCGTTTCGTTGGTCTGGCTCATGACGGCTGCTCCTGACTGGTTTCGAGGGTGGCGGCCTGACGGCGCAGAGCGCGCCGCGAGACCGAATTGTCGTCAGCCCCGGTGATCGCGCCGATCAGCTCCTGGCTGCTCACGTCCGGGGCGAAAATACCGTTGTTGCGCCCAAGACGCAGCACGGCGATGCGATCGGCCACGGCCCGCACGTCTTCCATGTTGTGGCTGATGACCACCACCGCCAGCCCCCGGTCGCGCACCCGTTCGATGAGGTTGAGTACCTCGGCGGTCTGGGCCACGCCCAGAGCAGCGGTGGGCTCGTCGAGCAGGATGACCTTGGGTTCAAGCAGCAACGACCTTGCGATGGCCACCGTCTGCCGCTGCCCGCCGGAGAGCGCGGCGATGGGTAGCCGCACGCTGGGAATGCGCGCCGATAGTTCGCCCAGTAGCTTCCAGGTACGGACCTCCATGGTGGTCTCGTCCAGGGCCCACGGGTGCAGTTCGCGGCCAAGAAACATGTTGGCCACGACGTCGAGGTTCTCGCACAGCGCCAGGTCCTGGAACACTGTAGCGATACCCAGCGCCTGGGCCTGGGCGGGACTGGCAAGGCTCACCGCCTGCCCGCCCACCTTAAGCGAACCGGAGGTGGGCTGGTGAACGCCAGAGATGATCTTGACCAGGGTGGACTTGCCGGCGCCATTGTCACCGACCAGGGCCACCACTTCGCCGGGATACAGGTCCAGGTCGATATCGGATAGCACCGAGATCGCACCGAAGCTCTTGCAGATACCACGCAAGCTCAATACGGGCTCGCGCGGGACCGTCTGGCCGGGATGATCAGCCATGTTTGACTCCCTTGTATTGTTGTTGATGTCCAGCAGGACGTAAGAAGTCAGCGCGAGCTGAGCAAGGCGGCTGTCCGTCAATTACCGCGCTTGCCCCGCCCGCGCAATGTCATCAGGGCTTGATGCCCAGTTTCTGACAACCCGCGGCATAACGATCCGTGCACAGCTGGGCAGCGGTCTGGATCGGTTGGCCGGCCACACGTTGATCGATAATCTGCGCCTTCAAATTCTCGGCCGTGACCAGAGTCGGCACGAACAACCGCGACGGCGCGTCATACAGCGTGGTCTCAGGCTTGGGCGTCTTGCCAGCGATAAACTCGCCCGCAACATCAGCCGCCGCGCTGGCGACGATCTCGCTGGGCTTGGAGATGGTGTTGTACTGGTCGCCAGCAATGATCAGCTGTAGGCCGGCCACGGTGGCATCATTGCCGGTGATCGGCGGCACCGGACTCACCCCGGCCGCCTTGAAAGCAGCCACCGCACCGCCAGCGGTACCGTCGTTGGCAGCCACCACGCCCAGGATGCGCTTGCCAAAGCGGGTGATCTGGCCGCTGGCCCATTGCTGCGCCTTGGCGGGTGCCCACTCGGGCGTGTCGTAATCGGCGAGGATCT
This sequence comes from Pseudomonas savastanoi, assembly GCF_020917325.1. Taxonomy (NCBI): domain Bacteria; kingdom Pseudomonadati; phylum Pseudomonadota; class Gammaproteobacteria; order Pseudomonadales; family Pseudomonadaceae; genus Pseudomonas; species Pseudomonas savastanoi. The sequence goes on along the minus strand of NZ_CP076652.1, from coordinate 852,682 downwards.
GATAGCCGCCTTCGGCAAGCCCGGCCATGATGCCCTTCTTGATCAGCCCCGCAGCGGCATCGGTGGGCGAGCCGCCGATCACAAGCAGGCCACCGCTCTGCGGATCGACCTTCTGCGCCTGCAGGTGCTGTACCAGCGAGGTGGCGATTGTCTTGCCAATCGCCTCGTTGTCAAAGGACACGTAGTAATCGACCGGCACCGAGGTCACCGGTCGATCGTAGGCGATGACCTTGACGCCACGGGCCTGCGCCTGACGGACCAGGGAGCCCGCCGCCTTGGAATCCACCGGATCGAGAACGATGACCTTGGCCCCCTGCGACAGCGCGGCGTTGAACTGCTGCTGCTGACGGGAGGCGTCGCCGTTGGCGTTCTGGTAAATCACTCGGCAGTCGGCACAGACCGTCTTCATCTGTCGCTGGAAGCCTGGCAGGTCGTGCTCTTCGTAACGGGTGGAACTCTGGTCGGGCATGAGGAAAGCCACCGGCGATGCCGCGGGCGGGGCCGCCTGCAGACCGGAGGCGGCCAGACTGGTGCCGACGGCAAATGCCAGCACGGTGCGGGAGAGCCGGGAGAGCTTGAAGATTCGCGCCATTTTCTTGTTATCCTTGGATAGGGCTTTGAACCGGGCTATTCGTAGACTGCGGCCCCGCCCGGTGGGTGGGGTGTGCTGCGGCTGGAGGCTCAGGATCGCTATACTCCCCTACCTGACGACACACACCCGACCGACGCCGATCACGAGATCCGACGAAAGATGGATATGGCCAGCGGCACAGCATTGCAGACCAGATTGCAATCCCATCGACGATGCTGCGTAAATTGCACAATCGATGGTGCAATAAGATTTACTCCTCGACTTCTACCACTGTCAAGTGACTTTGCGACCAATGGAAAAGCTCTGTGATGCCCCCTAGCAGCAAGAAGAAAGCGACCATCTACGATCTGTCTCAGCTTTCGGGCTCTTCCGCTTCCACCGTCAGCGCGGTGCTCAACGGCTCCTGGCGAAAACGACGGATCAAGGAGGCGACGGCGCAGCTCATCCAGTCTCTCGCTGACGAACATGGTTACAGCACCAACCTGCAGGCCCGTGGCCTGCGGCAGTCTCGTTCCGGCCTGGTCGGGCTGATGCTGCCGCTCTACGACAACCGTTTCTTTTCCGCACTGGCGCAAGGCTTCGAGGCACGCGTCCGGGCGCGTGGCCTCTGCCCGCTGGTCGTCAGCGGCTGCCGCGATCCGCAATTGGAGCTTAGTACCGTGGAGTCGCTGCTGGCCTACTCCATCGACGAGCTATTCATCGTCGGCGCTACCGATCCGGACAGCATCCACGGCGCCTGCGCGCGTGCCGGCGTGCGGCATCTCAATCTCGACCTGCCGGGTACCCTCGCCCCATCGATCACCAGTGACAACTACGCCGGCGCCTTCGAGCTGACGCAGGCAATCCTCAGCGAACTGGCGCCCATCAGCGACCTGTCATCGACGGATCTCTGCCTGTTCGGCGGCTACTCCGACTATGCCAGCCGGGAACGGATCGGCGGATTTCTGGCCGCCAAGCGAGCGCATTTCGGCGAAGCCACCAGCGACGACGTCTTCAGCGCCCCCGGCTATTCGCCAGCCATGACCCGCCAGGCCCTGACCGCTCACGTCCAATGCCATGGGCGGTTGCCGAGAGGGGTGTTCATCAACTCCACCATCAACCTGGAGGGCCTGCTCGGCGTGCTGCCGCAGCAGTCGACGGACCCTGTCGCGGACTTGGTGGTGGGCTGCTTCGACTACGACCCCTTCGCCTCTTTCCTGCCCTTCCCGGTCTACATGATGCGACAGAACGTCGAACGCATCCTTGAGCTGGCCTTTGAACTCATCGACCAACCCGAGCCAGAGGTTCGGCTGTACAAGGTCGCACCGATACTTGTACCACCACGCACGGCACTGCCCAGCTTGCTTGATGCATCCGCCCAGGACTATTGAGCTGGGCTATTTAAGCTACAGGCGCGACTGGCTAAAGCAGGCTTGAACACCTGGACATGCCTGTCAAAGGACTGCGAAAAAGCAAATAACTGCGGGGCTATCTGCTCATGGAGCCTACCGACGTCTTCAGCGAGGTGCCCTATGTTCAAAGCGGTCTCGGCTGAAAATTTATCCTTGAACAAAAAAAAGCGTCCCTGGGGACGCCTTTTCTGTTGAGCTCAATCTTCAAGTCAGGCTTATACCTGGCTCAAGCGTGCTCGTCTTGCTTGTCATCGTCGTCATGCTTGAGTGCTGGCTTCATGCCTGGCTGAGGCGCGTGTTCAGCGTTGGGCGCAATTTCTTCGCCGTGGTTCTTTTTCTCTTGCTGAACTTTTTTGTCGTGGGCGACGTTACGTGGGTCGGTCATGGGAATTCCTTGATTGGGCAGAGGATTCAAACACCCATCGACGTGATGCGTTGGCTTTGAGCGCCGGGGCAAGATTTGGAGTCAGACTGGGCGGAGGCGTTCAGTGCATTTCGCCGGCAGCACGCAACCACTCGCGCTCATCTCTGATGATCGACCCCGATCAACTAACGCTTCTAGCCGCTTGCTCAATATTGGAGCCCTGCCGCAAGTGTGCAGTTGACACGGTGTGCTGCCCGCAGAACACAAAACGTTCGCATTTATCCATCCTGCCAAGGTCAGATCCAGAGGATCCGTGCAAGCCCCTTCCCAATCCGTTCGGGTTCCATGCCTAAAGGACAATGTCATGGCGTCAATCGATAGCAAGGCCACCATCAACTACACCGTGCGAACAGGCCCGGGGACAGTGCAGGTCGACCCCTCCACGGGTGGCGATTCAAACTGGAGCATCATCCTTCAGCCTGACGGCAAAATCCTTGTCGGCGGCGAAAGCTTCCAGACTGCCATTGGCTACCCTGGCTCGCCGGGCGATGAAAGCTATGGCACGCGCGGCAGCTACACGGCGGTGCGCCTCAACAGTGACGGCAGCCTGGACAACAGCTTCGGCCAAGAGGGAATTGCCCTCGTGCCCGGCAACCTGGACCCGGAAGATTATGCTTACTACGTAATGGCGGTACAGGCCGACGGTAAAGTGCTATCGGCGCAGCCAGGGCTTGGCGGTTTGAAGGTAGAGCGCTTTAACGTGGATGGCACCCTGGATACCACATTCGGCAATGGCGGTGCCGCGGGCCTTGATGTCCCGTTCGGCACCGATGGAATGGCTATTTACGCCACAGCAGATGGCTCGGTGTACGTCAGCCTTCGCGGCACGTCCCAGGCGATCGTGTTCAAGCTGGACAGCACCGGGGCGCCGGTCGAGGATTTCGGTGTCAACGGCGCACTTGTCCTCAACCCGACCGGGTATTACGGCACCGGTAATATCGCCACCGTTGTGCAGCCCGACGGCAGCGTATTGCTCGGCAGTTGGCTGTACGTGGGCGCCGACGGCCCTCACGACCCGGGCGATCCGGTTTATGCCGTTCAGCGACTTGCAGCTGACGGCAGCCTGGATACCGCGTTTGGCGTGGACGGCGTGGTGTACTTCGATACCGCGCTGGGGCTGGATTACCGCGCTGCGATAACCGTGCAAGCCGATGGCAAGATCATCGTGGCCGGCGAGAGTAACGACAATAACGCTTTCAACGTACTGCGGCTGAATGCGGATGGCTCGTTCGACAACTCCTTTAGTGACGATGGCAAGCTGACAATCCAGGTACCCCAAGGCGCGTCGAACTATGCCCACTCGGCAATCGTTCAGCCCGATGGCAAAATCCTTATCGCCGGAGACGTGATCACCCGTCTGAACGCCGATGGCAGCCTGGACACCACCTTCGGCAGCCAGGACGGCCAATACCACGTGGACGGATCCAGCCAGGCCAATCACCTGATTGGCAACGACACGGCCGAGATTATCCGCGGCCTGGGCGGAGACGATGTGCTGCAAGGCGGGGGTGGCCGTGACGTGCTGGCAGGCGGGACGGGCGCAGATATTTTCCGCTTCACCCAGATCAGCGACAGCTATCGTACCGCTACCGAAACAGGCAGCGACCGGATTCTGGACTTCGACGCCGCTCAGGACCGTGTCGATCTGATTGCGTTGGGCTTTACCGGCATTGGCGATGGCCACAATGGTACGCTGGCCATCCAGGCCAACGCCGAGGGCACTCGCACATACCTGAAAAGCTTCGATGCCGATGCCAACGGACAGCGCTTCGAACTGGCGTTTGAAGGCAACCTGACGGGGCAGTTGAACAGCAACAACCTGGTGTTCACAGCCCCCACCGTCGAAGGAACGGCTGGCAAGGACGTAATCACGGGGAGCGCAATGTCGGAAGTCATTTATGGCCTTGCCGGCAATGACCGTATCGACGGCGGCAGAGGCTCGGATGTGATCATCGGAGGCGCGGGCGCCGACCTGCTGATCGGCGGCGACGACCCGAACCTTTCGGTCTATGGCCGTAATGGCATCAATGACGCTGACGTATTCCGCTACACGGCAGCCACTGACAGCTACCGCACGGACAGCCAGAGCTTCGTGGACCTGATTGTCCGGTTCGCAGACAACAACGACAAGATCGATGTGTCGGCGCTGGGTTACACAGGATTCGGTGACGGTACCGGCACTACGCTGAAGATGGCCTATAACACGGATCTGGACCGCACCTACCTCAAGGATGTGGAACCTGACGCTCAGGGCCATCGGTTTGAGATTGCCCTCACCGGCGACTGGACCCAGGATCTGGGCAACAACGATATGATTTTTGCGCCAACCGCGGAAGTGTCGCTGGTGGGTGTGGCTAGCGCGGCCACCCAATCAACAGACATGGTGTAAACCAGGCATAACTAATGCGGGATCGTGGGAAGCCGGGGTTCGCCTTGAGTCAGTTGTGCGTAGCCAGACAGCGTGCAAGCAGTCTTACAGGTGGGGTCATGCGTACGAAGTACTGATCGCTTGACGGGTGTTGCAGCTATAAACCCCAAACAAAAAAGGCGTCCCGAAGGACGCCTTTTTTGTTGAGCTCAAAACAACTGTTTTTGAGCTCTGATCTTCAACCCTGATACAGCTGGGCGAAAATGGTCGGGGTAAGGGGATTCGAACTCCTGACATCCTGCTCCCAAAGCAGGCGCGCTACCGGACTGCGCTATACCCCGATGATGCTAAAAAACACCTCCGAGGAGGCGTTTTCTATTTGGGTGACGCTTGTGGCATCACTCCCTAAGATCCAGCCAGATACAAACTGACCAAAAATGGTGGGTCGTGTGGGATTCGAACCTACGACCAATTGGTTAAAAGCCAACTGCTCTACCAACTGAGCTAACGACCCAAATATGGTCGGGGTAAGGGGATTCGAACTCCTGACATCCTGCTCCCAAAGCAGGCGCGCTACCGGACTGCGCTATACCCCGACTGAAACTGCATTGAACCTTGCGAAATCTGGCTCCACGACCTGGACTCGAACCAGGGACCCAGTGATTAACAGTCACTTGCTCTACCAACTGAGCTATCGCGGAACTATCGATTTCAGATTCAACTTTACAACCTGTTGCCTTGAAACCATCGTGCTGTTAACTCGTTGATTTCAATCTCATCGACCTTTGCGCTTCGTTTGTATCGTTGCGTTCACGTCTCTGAGGCGCGCTATTCTACAATTTTAAAAACACCTGTCAACCCTATAAATTGCTTTTTAAGACAATGATTTGCGATTTTTTCCCAGATCCCCTTTCAGGCCCGATTTTACTGCTGGCAGCATCCTCAGAAAAAAGGCCCTCGGCGAGAGGGCCCTCTATATAGAGCTGGCGAGCGCTATCAGGCAAACACGATCTCGTCGTCGACCACCTTGCCGGTGATGGTGGTACCGGGCATGAAGCTGCCCGAGAGGATCATCTGTGCCAGCGGGTTCTCGATCCAGCGCTGGATCGCCCGCTTCAGCGGCCGTGCTCCATAGACCGGGTCGTAACCGACGGCAATCAGCTTGTCCAGCGCCTCGGGGCTCAGGGTCAGCGCCAGCTCGCGCTCAGCCAGACGCTTGCGCAGGCGGCCCAGCTGAATATCGGTGATACCGGCGATCTGGTCACGCGCCAGCGGTTCGAAGATCACCACTTCGTCGATCCGGTTCACAAATTCCGGGCGGAAGTGCGTACCGACCGCATCCATCACCGCAGCACGTTGCGCTTCACGATCACCGACCAGTTCCTGGATCTGCGCCGAGCCCAGGTTGGAGGTCATGACGATCACGGTATTGCGGAAGTCCACCGTCCGCCCGTGGCTGTCAGTCAGGCGTCCGTCTTCAAGCACCTGCAACAGGATGTTGAACACGTCGGAATGCGCCTTCTCGACCTCGTCGAGCAGGATCAGCGAATACGGTTTGCGACGCACGGCTTCGGTCAGGTAGCCGCCCTCTTCGTAACCGACATAGCCCGGTGGTGCGCCGATCAGACGAGCCACGGAATGTTTCTCCATGAACTCGGACATATCGATACGCACCATCGCCTCTTCGGTATCGAACAGGAATTCGGCCAGCGCTTTGCAGAGTTCGGTCTTACCCACACCGGTCGGGCCAAGGAACATGAACGAACCGCTTGGACGATTCGGGTCGGAAAGCCCAGCACGCGAGCGACGTACGGCATTGGAGACCGCGACCACCGCTTCTTCCTGACCGATTACCCGGTTGTGCAGCAGGGTTTCCATGCGCAACAGCTTCTCGCGCTCGCCTTCCAGCATTTTCGACACTGGAATACCGGTCCACTTTGACACGACTTCGGCAATTTCTTCCTCGGTCACTTTGCTACGCAGCAATTGGTTCTCGGGTTTGCCGTGCTGATCGACCATTTGCAGGCTGCGTTCCAGGTCCGGAATGATCCCGTACTGCAACTCGGCCATGCGGTTCAGGTCGCCACGACGACGCGCCGCTTCCAGTTCCTGACGGGACTGCTCTATTTTCTGCTGGATCTGCGCAGAACCCGTTACTTCAGCTTTTTCCGAGGTCCAGATTTCTTCGAGATCGGCGTATTCCTTCTCAAGGCGCACCACTTCTTCCTGGAGTTTTTCCAAGCGCTTGATAGCCGCCTCGTCCTTTTCCTTCTTGAGTGCCTGAGCTTCCACTTTCAGCTGGATCAGGCGACGCTCAAGACGATCAAGCACTTCAGGCTTGGAGTCGATCTCCATACGAATGCGGCTGGCCGCTTCGTCGATCAGGTCGATGGCCTTGTCGGGCAACTGGCGGTCAGTGATATAGCGATGGCTCAGTTTGGCCGCGGCGATGATCGCACCGTCAGTAATGGCGACCTTGTGGTGCACTTCATAGCGCTCTTTCAGGCCACGCAGAATTGCGATGGTGTCTTCTTCGCTCGGTTCGTCGACCAGCACTTTCTGGAAACGACGCTCAAGCGCAGCGTCCTTCTCTATATATTGGCGGTACTCGTTGAGCGTGGTGGCACCGACACAATGCAGCTCGCCGCGAGCCAGCGCAGGCTTGAGCATATTGCCAGCGTCCATCGAGCCTTCGCCTTTGCCGGCGCCGACCATGGTGTGCAGTTCGTCGATGAACAGGATGATCTGGCCTTCCTGCTTGGACAGTTCGTTGAGCAGCGACTTCAGGCGCTCCTCGAACTCGCCACGGTACTTGGCACCGGCAATCAATGCGCCCATGTCCAGCGACAGCAAGCGTTTGCCGCGCAGGCCATCTGGCACTTCGCCGTTGATGATGCGTTGCGCCAGGCCTTCGGCGATAGCAGTTTTACCCACGCCAGGCTCACCGATCAGCACCGGGTTGTTCTTGGTACGGCGTTGCAGGACCTGAATGGTGCGACGAATCTCGTCATCGCGGCCGATCACCGGGTCGAGCTTGCCCTCTTCGGCACGCTTGGTCAGGTCAACGGTGTACTTGTCCAACGCCTGACGCGACTCTTCGACGTTAGGGTCATTCACGGCACCTTCGCCGCGCAGGTTGTTGATGGCGTTTTCCAGAGCTTTCTTGCTGACGCCCTGCCCCAGCAACAATTTGCCGAGCTTGCTGTTCTCGTCCATTGCCGCGAGCAGCACCAGCTCGCTGGAAATGAATTGATCGCCTTTCTGCTGCGCCAGACGGTCGGCCTGATTAAGCAGGCGCGCCAGATCCTGCGACATGTTGACGTCGCCAGTGGGGTTCTGGATTTTTGGCAGTCGGTCCAGCTCTGCGCTCAGCTCCTTGCGCAAGCTGTTGATGTCGAAGCCTACCTGCAACAGCAGAGGCTTGATGGAACCGCCCTGCTGCTCAAGCAGCGCCTGCATCAAGTGCGCAGGTTCGATGGCGGGATGGTCGAGGCCAACGGCCAGCGACTGGGAATCGGATAACGCTAACTGTAATTTACTGGTCAATCTGTCGATACGCATTAGTCACCTTCCTTTAATGCAGGCCGGAGCAATGAACACACCTATAAAGAAAACCTGCTGAATAGCCAGTTAGATGCGGACGATTCTGCGCGTTTCAAGCGGGCCGTGGTTGATACAGATCAGACGTCTGTTCAGGCAAGCCTAGCTGGCCCGCGCAAAAGAGCCTGTAATCAGGCGTGATCAATCCAGATCAGCGAGGCGAAGCGGCCGGTGCGAGCGCCACGGCGGTAGGAAAAGAAGCGAGAGTCGGTAAAAGTGTCCAGGCCGCCGCCATACACCGCATGAATGCCCTGCGCAGCGAGTCGCAGCCGGGCAAGACTGTAGATGTCGGCCATGAAACGATCAGGGTTCGAACTGGCGACAAATGCATCGGCTGTCTGCGGATGGCTGTGGATAAAGGCTTCACGCACCTCGGGGCCGACTTCGAAAGACGGCTGGCCGATAGCCGGACCAAGCCAGACCATGATGTCTTCGGGAGCACTCTGCAGGCTGTCGGCCGTCGCTTCCAGCACCCCGGCCGCCAGTCCACGCCAGCCGGCATGCGCTGCTGCTACCCGCGTGCCGTCACGACGACAGAACAGCGCGGGCAGACAATCGGCGGTCATGATGGTGCAGGCGACGCCAGGCGTGCTCGTCCAGCTGGCATCGGCCTCGACGACGCGGGATGGATCGGCAGGCACGACGTCTACGCCATGCACCTGCTTCAACCAGGCGGGCTCAACGTTGAGACGGGAGGTCAGGCGCAGGCGATTGCTCGCCACGGCCTGCGGGCTGTCATCGACGTGATCGCCCAGATTGAGGCTGTCGAACGGGGCCAGGCTGACCCCACCCGAGCGAGTAGTAACGCACGACTTGATCCGAGCTGGCGCAGGCCAGTCAGGTGTCAGCCAGTCATTCACCCGATGAACGCCTCGCGATCCTGCTTGAGCAGCGACAGCAACCAGACGAAATCATCCGGCAGTGGCGATTCCCAGCTCATGCGCTTGCCGGTGATCGGATGATCCAGCTCCAGGAAGCGGGCATGCAGAGCCTGCCGCGGGAACGTCTTGAGCGAGTCGACCATGGTCACGCTGGCGGCTGGCGGAATGCGGAAACGACCACCATAGGCCGGGTCGCCGACCAACGGGTAGTTGATATGCGCCATGTGCACGCGGATCTGGTGCGTACGGCCGGTTTCCAGCTTGACGCGCACATGCGTGTGCGAACGGAAGCGCTCCAGCACGCGGTAATGACTGACCGCCTGCTTGCCGCCTTCCATCACCGCCATGCGCTGGCGCTGCTGGCCGTGACGACCGATCGGTGCGTCGATCTTGCCGCCTGCGGTCACCACGCCGATCACGATGCACTCGTAGATACGGCTGACACTGCGACTCTGCAACTGGGTAACCAGTTGGGTCTGTGCCTGAATGGTCTTGGCGACCACCATCAGACCAGTGGTGTCCTTGTCCAGGCGATGCACGATGCCGGCACGCGGAACATTGATGATGTCCGGCACATGGTGCAGCAAGGCATTGAGCAGCGTGCCGTCGGCATGACCGGCAGCCGGATGCACCACCAGACCCGCAGGCTTGTTGATGACGAGGATCTGGTCGTCTTCATAGATGATGTCGAGCTCGATGTCCTGAGCAACCCATTCACCCTGGGCCTCCTGCTCGGCAATCAGCTCGAGAACAGCGCCACCATGCACGATGTCGCGGGGGCGCAATACGCCTCCGTCCACAGTCAGGCGGCCGTCCTTGATCCAGGCGGAAAGGCGCGAGCGCGAGTGCTCAGCGAATAATTGTGCGGCGACTTGATCGAGGCGTTGACCGCCCAATTCGGACGGCACCTCTGCGCGGAGTTCTATATTTTCGGACATGACCAGACTAGGTGGCGGCTAGCCTTTGGTTTCGGCAGCGCGCTTGTGGTTAAATACGGCGTCTTTTGTCCCGCTGGTATCGCGGGGCGCTCATCATAACAGGACGGCCCCGCCCAAGACAGCAGGCCGTTATAGGGACGCAAGCCGCCATGCAAGTGAAACACCTGCTGCTGATCGCCATCCTCGCATTGACTGCGGCCTGTTCGTCGAAGGAAGTCATCGACGAAAACCTCAGCGAAGTCGAGCTGTACCAGCAGGCGCAGGCCGACCTGGGAAATAACAGCTATAACAGTGCTACGGAGAAACTCAAGGCGCTGGAATCACGCTATCCGTTCGGTCGCTACGCTGATCAGGCCCAGCTCGAGTTGATCTACTCGAACTACAAGAACGGTGAACCCGAAGCAGCCAAATCCGCTGCCGAGCGTTTCATCCGCCTGCATCCACAGCACCCGAACGTCGATTACGCGTATTACATGAAGGGCCTGACCTCCTTCGATCAGGATGTCGGCCTGCTGGCGCGCTTCCTGCCGCTGGACCAGACCAAACGTGACCCGGGTGCTGCCCGCGACTCGTTCAACGAGTTCGCTCAGTTGACCAGCCGCTTCCCGAACAGCCGTTATTCGCCGGATGCCAAGCAGCGCATGATCTACCTGCGCAACCTGCTGGCCTCCTACGAAATTCACGTGGCCGACTACTACCTGACCCGTCAGGCCTATGTCGCCGCCGCCAACCGTGGCCGCTATGTCGTGGAAAACTTCCAGGAGACGCCATCGGTAGGTGACGGTCTGGCCGTGATGGTCGAGTCCTATCAGCGTCTGCACCTCGACGACCTGGCAGCCACCAGCCTTGAAGTGCTCAAGACCAACTACCCGAACCACCCGCAGTTGGCTGACGGCAAGTTCACCCCGCGTCAGGCCGAAGCTGACAACCGCTCGTGGCTGTCGAAAGCGACCCTTGGCCTGATCGACGGTAGCGCACCGCTGCCACCGGGCCAGACCCGTGCCGATCAGGACATCAAGAAGCAGTATCAAGACGCCAAGGACGCCATTCCGAAAGAGCTGTTGCCGGAAAATCAGGCAGAGCTGGACGAGCAGGCGGAAAAAGATGCCGAAGCGAAAGGCACCAAGAGCCGTTCGTGGTTCAGCTACATGACCCTGGGTCTGTTCGACTGATCTTCACGGCGTTAAGAAAGAGGCCTTCGGGCCTCTTTTTTTATGCAGCACATTTATGCAACGCAGCCACTGTGCGCCTGACTGTACCTTGGCTACACTGCGCCATCGTCAATCACTAAGCTGGTAGTCATGGTTCGCTTACTCATGTGGGCCGCGTTGATCGCGGCGGTGATCTGGTTCGTCAAGCGCCTGATCAATCCCCCCAAGCCGAAATCCCGTGCCGAGCCGCCTGAAATAGCGGCCACCCCGATGGTGCGCTGCGCACACTGCGGCGTTCATCTGCCTCAGGATCGCGCGCTGAGCCAGGCACAGCAATGGTATTGCAGCGAGGCACACCGCCTGGAAGGCCCTGCGGCACGTGACCGCTGACACGCCCTCGCTTGCCAGCCCACAGGCGCAACGGATCCTGCGGCTTTACCACCTTTATCGACTGACCATCGGCGTCGTACTGGTCCTGCTGATTTCCAGCAGCCTGGAAACCGAACTGTTGCAACTGGCCAATCCGAACCTGTTCCGTTCGGGTTGCTGGCTGTATCTAGTGTTCAATATTCTGGTCGTCGTGCTGCTGGAGCGTCCCAGCCGTCAGGCGCAGCTGTTCAGTCTGGCAATGACTGACGCAATCATGCTCTCTGCGCTGTTCTACGCGGCGGGTGGCCCTTCCAGCGGCATAGGCAATCTGTTGATTGCTTCCGTAGCAATCAGCAATGTATTGCTGCGGGGCCGTATCGGTTTGCTGATCGCCGCCGTTTCTGCCATCGGCATCATCTACCTGACGTTCTATATCAGCTTCGGTACACCGTCGGTTTCCAACGACTACGTGCAGGCCGGCTCTCTGGGTGCCCTGTGCTTCGCCGCCGCACTGCTGGTGCAAGCGCTGACAGCGCGCATGCAGGTCAGCGAAGTGCTGGCCGAACAGCGTGCAGCGGATGTCGACAGCCTTGAAGAACTCAACGCGCTGATCCTGCAACGCATGCGTACCGGCATTCTGGTACTGGATGCCAACCGTCAGGTGCTGCTGGCCAATCAAGGTGCCCTTACCCTACTGGGCCACGAGCGACTGGTCGGCCAGGTTATCGACGCTTACTCGCCGCAGTTGGTGGAACGCCTGCGTCAGTGGCTCGTCAACCCGATCATGGTGCCGCGCAGCGTCACGACTTCACCCATCGGGCCGGTGCTGCAACCGAGCTTTGCCGCACTCAATCGTGGCGATCAGCGCCAGACGCTGATCTTTCTTGAAGACCTGTCGCAGATTGCCCATCAGGCGCAGCAGCTCAAGCTCGCCGCGCTGGGACGCTTGACCGCCGGGATTGCCCACGAGATACGCAACCCGCTGGGCGCAGTCAGCCATGCCGCACAGTTACTCAACGAATCTGAAGAACTCAGTGCAGCGGACCGACGCCTGGGACAGATCATTCATGACCAGTCGGGACGTATTGATCGGGTCATCGAAAATGTTCTGCAACTGTCACGCCGGCGTGAGTCGCAACCCGAATTGCTGGACCTGAAAACCTGGCTGGAAAACTTTGTTGCCGAGCTTCGCAGTGCCGCCACTGCCGGACAGTCGGTTCATGTTGAAATCAGCCCCGGAACGCTGACAACCCGCATGGATTCCGGGCAACTGACCCAGATCATGACCAACCTGCTACAGAACGGCCTGCGCTACAGCGGCAGAAATCATTCGTCAGCGCAGGTCTGGCTGAAGCTGCATCATGACCAACAAAGCGACTTGCCGATTCTTGAAGTGCAGGACGACGGGCCGGGGGTCAGCGAGCAACATTTGGCCAAGCTGTTCGAGCCGTTTTTCACCACGGAAAGCAAAGGCACCGGTCTTGGTCTATATCTGTCACGCGAGCTGTGCGAAAGCAATCAGGCGCACCTGGAATACGTCCCGCGGCAAGGTGGCGGCAGTTGTCTGCGCATAACCTTCGCCCACCCGTTCAAAACGAGCTGAGCATGAGCCAACGGCAAAAAATCCTGATAGTCGATGACGAGCCGGATATCCGCGAACTGCTGGAGATCACTCTGGGGCGCATGAAACTCGATACCCGATGCGCCCGCAATGTTGCCGAGGCCCACGACTGGCTGGCCCGCGAGCCGTTCGACATGTGCCTGACCGACATGCGTCTGCCCGACGGCAATGGCCTTGAGCTGGTCCAGCATATCCAGCACGGCTACCCCCATTTGCCGGTGGCGATGATCACTGCCCACGGCAACCTGGACACCGCGATTAACGCGCTCAAGGCCGGGGCTTTCGATTTTGTGACCAAGCCGGTTGACCTCGGCAGGCTGCGCGAACTGGTCAATAGTGCGCTGAGCCTGCCTTGCGCCCAGCCAGCACGCAGCATCGACAGCCGCCTGCTGGGCGACTCGCTAGCGATGCGTACCTTGCGCAACCAGATCGGCAAGCTGGCCCGCAGCCAGGCGCCGATCTACATCAGCGGCGAATCGGGCAGTGGCAAGGAGCTTGTAGCGCGGCTGATCCACGAGCAGGGCCCGCGCATCGACAAACCGTTCATACCGGTGAATTGCGGGGCCATTCCTTCCGAGCTGATGGAAAGCGAATTCTTTGGCCATCGCAAAGGCAGTTTCAGCGGCGCCCACGAAGACAAGCCTGGTCTGTTTCAGGCGGCACATACCGGGACGCTGTTTCTCGACGAGGTGGCCGACCTGCCGCTGGCCATGCAGGTAAAACTGTTGCGAGCCATCCAGGAAAAGTCCATCCGCAGTGTAGGCAGCCAGCAAGAACAGATCGTGGACGTACGCATTCTGTGCGCAACGCACAAGAACCTGAACGCAGAGGTTGCGGCAGGTCGTTTCCGTCAGGATCTGTATTACCGGTTGAACGTGATCGAAGTGCGCGTACCCTCATTGCGCGAGCGGCGCGAGGACATCGATCAACTGGCAGCCAGTGTTCTCCGAAGACTTGCCGGCAATGGCACGCAACCGGTGGCGCGCCTGAATGCGCAGGCGCTGGAGACGCTGAAGAGCTACCGATTTCCCGGTAACGTGCGCGAACTGGAAAACATGCTGGAGCGCGCCTACACGCTCTGTGAAAACGATGAAATCCACGCCAGCGATCTGCGCCTGGCAGAGTCCGCCAGCCCCCAGGAACCCAACAGCCCTAGCCTGGCCGACATCGACAACCTTGAAGATTACCTGGAAAGCATCGAGCGCAAGCTGATTCTGCAGGCCCTGGAAGAAACCCGCTGGAACCGTACCGCAGCGGCAGAAAGGCTCAGCTTGTCCTTCAGATCGCTGCGTTATCGGCTGAAGAAACTGGGGCTGGATTGAGCGCTCCGTACGGCACAGCCTGACCGACTATCGTGCGACGCTTCGCGTCGGCATGCCATTTCTGGACGCTCTGCGTCCTATCCTGAATAGGCGGCGCAGCGCAGATTTGTGACGCGGAGCGTCACCCCAGGCATTCCCACGCTGGAGCGTGAGGAACGATAAGTGTCTGGGCAACGATAATCTCCACTATCGTGCGACGCTTCGCGTCGGCATGCGTTTCTGGACGCTCTGCGTCCTATCCCGGTTGGATGTCGCATGCGTTGAGAGCGTAATGGTCGTGACCAATTCCCAACAATGTCACTTATTGTCCACTTACTCCAATGTCAGTAAGCTCCGCCTCATGAGCAAAAACATCAGCAATCCCGCAGCAGGCCGTGGTCCGGTGGACCATGAGATTCGTGATCAGATCGTGATTGCGGCCACCGAACATTTCAGCCAGTACGGTTACGGCAAGACCACCGTGTCCGATCTCGCCAGGGCTATCGGTTTTTCCAAGGCGTACATCTACAAATTCTTCGAGTCCAAACAGGCCATCGGCGAGATGATCTGCGCCCACTGCCTGAGTGAAATCGAGGCCGAAGTCAGCGCTGCAATCAGCCAAACTGACAAGCCACCGGAAAAGCTGCGACGCATGTTCAAATCAGTCGTTGAGGCCAGCATTCGCCTGTTTTCGCAGGACCGCAAGCTGTACGAAATCGCCACATCGGCAGCTACCGAACGCTGGCAGGCGACGCTGGTTTACGAGGAACACCTCAAGGCCACTCTCCGGGACATTCTGCAGGAAGGCCGACAGACCGGCGACTTCGAGCGCAAGACGCCTCTTGATGAAACGGTCATGGCGATCTATCTGATCATGCGCCCCTACATCAACCCGCTGCTGCTGCAATACAGCTTCGAGCACACCGACGAAGGGCCGAGTCAGTTATCCAGCCTGGTGCTGCGCAGCCTGTCGCCTTAACAAAACAACAGTTGTGACTATTGACTAAATTGGTCACTGGAATCAAAGTGCAGACACTGATCACTGCACATTGAGATTCCCATGCTCCGGCACCGATTCGTTTTGCTTGCTCTCGCCAGTGTTTTGCCGGCTGTCCTGACCGGCTGCAACGAAAAAACGCCAGCGGACCCGCGCACAGAAGCGCCACTGGTACGTGTTGCGAGCCTCCAGGAGGCCGGCCTGGAGCCCCGTTCCTTCACCGGAACCGTGGCGGCGCGGGTGCAAAGCGACCTTGGTTTTCGGGTGTCCGGCAAGGTGCTGGAGCGGTTTGTCGATACCGGGCAGGCCGTCAAGCGCGGTCAACCGTTGATGCGTATCGACCCAGCCGACCTGAAGCTCGCTGCCAACGCCCAACGCGAAGCAGTGAATGCGGCCAGAGCCCAGGCAAAGCAGGCCGCAGACGAAGAGATACGTTACCGAAGCCTGCGCAGCAGTGGCGCCATTTCAGCGTCAAGCTACGACCAGATCAAGTCGACGGCTGATTCGGCCAAAGCTCGACTCAGTGCAGCCGAAGCGCAGGCAGAAGTTGCTCTCAATGCAACTCGCTACGCAGACCTTGTGGCGGATGCCGACGGCATTGTCATGGAAACCCTCGTTGAGCCCGGTCAGGTCGTCAGTGCAGGGCAAGCCGTGGTACGCGTGGCCCACGCCGGACCGCGTGAAGCGGTTATTCAACTTCCGGAAAACCTGCGCCCCCGTATCGGCTCTATCGCCCAGGCCACGCTGTTCGGCAATCAGGACATCAGCGCCACGACACGCTTGCGACAGCTGTCGGACGTTGCGGACCGTCAGACCCGCACCTTTGAAGCACGCTGGATACTGGAAGGCGAGATGGCAAATGCCCCGCTGGGCACCACCATCACCGTGAAAATCCCCAGTGCAGATAGCGCCGGGCAAAGCACGTTGCGGGTGCCAATCGGCGCGCTGTATGACGCAGGCAAGGGACCGGGCATCTGGGTCATTCAAGGGGAACCAGCACAGGTTTACTGGACGCCAGTAGTGGTTCAGCAGCTTGATGACGAGCAAGCCAGCATCAGTACGCAGCTCAAGCCAGGCACACGAATAGTCGCACTTGGCGCGCACCTTCTGCACGAAGGCCAGCAAGTAAGAGTGACCGCTCAAGCGGCTTTGGCACAGAGCGCGCGCCCATGAGTAATGACCGTTTCAATCTGTCAGCGCTGGCCGTCCGCGAGCGCTCGATTACCCTGTTCCTCGTTTGCCTGATTTCGCTGGCCGGGATCATTGCCTTTTTCAAACTGGGCCGGGCCGAAGACCCGGCATTTACCGTCAAGGTAATGACCGTGGTGTCCGTCTGGCCGGGAGCAACCGCCCAGGAGATGCAGGATCAGGTGGCGGAGAAGATTGAAAAGCGCCTTCAGGAGCTGCGCTGGTACGACCGCGCTGAAACCTACACCAGACCGGGCATGGCATTCACCACCCTGACTCTGCTCGACAGCACGCCGCCGTCGCAAGTGCCGGATGAGTTTTACCAGGCGCGCAAGAAAATCGGTGACGAGGCCATGACGCTTCCGTCCGGGGTTATCGGGCCGATGGTCAACGACGAGTATTCGGACGTCACCTTCGCGCTGTTCGCACTGAAGGCCAAAGGCGAGCCGCAGCGCGTACTGGCGCGTGACGCCGAATCGCTGCGCCAGCGCTTGCTGCATGTGCCGGGAGTGAAGAAGGTCAATATCGTGGGTGAGCAGCCCGAACGAGTCTACGTCGAGTTCTCTCACGAGCGACTGGCAACGCTGGGAATAAGCCCTCAGACGGTATTCGCCGCGCTGAATGACCAGAACGCGCTGACTGCCGCGGGCTCGGTCGAAACCCGAGGACCGCAGGTATTTATCAGGCTCGACGGCGCTTTCGATGAGCTGCAGAAAATCCGCGACACACCTGTTGTGGCACAGGGCCGGACATTGAAGCTGGCGGACATTGCCACAGTAAAGCGCGGTTACGAAGATCCGGCGACGTTCATGATTCGCAACGGCGGCGAGCCTGCGCTGCTGCTGGGGATCGTCATGCGCGATGGCTGGAACGGGCTGGACCTGGGAACGGCACTGGACCAGGAAGTGGGCAAGATCAACGCCGAACTGCCACTGGGCATGAGCCTGAGCAAGGTTACGGATCAGGCCGTCAATATCAGTTCGGCGGTCGATGAGTTCATGATCAAGTTCTTCGTCGCACTGCTGGTGGTCATGCTGGTCTGTTTTATCAGCATGGGCTGGCGTGTCGGTGTGGTGGTTGCTGCCGCCGTCCCGCTGACCCTGGCGGTGGTCTTCGTAATCATGGCCATGAGCGGCAAGAATTTCGACCGGATCACACTGGGCTCGCTGATCCTGGCACTCGGGCTGCTGGTAGATGATGCGATCATCGCCATCGAAATGATGGTGGTGAAGATGGAAGAAGGATACGACCGCGTCGCTGCCTCTGCCTATGCCTGGAGCCACACCGCCGCGCCGATGTTATCCGGCACGCTGGTCACCGCTGTCGGCTTCATGCCTAACGGCTTCGCGCGCTCCACGGCAGGCGAATACACCAGCAATATGTTCTGGATCGTCGGTATCGCGCTGATTGCCTCGTGGGTGGTCGCCGTGTTTTTCACCCCGTATCTGGGCGTGAAACTGTTGCCTGAGGTGAAGCAGGTCGAAGGCGGACACGCAACGCTTTACGACACGCCGCGCTACAACCGCTTCCGTCGGATTCTGGCGCGCGTCATTGCAGGCAAATGGCTGGTAGCAGGCTCGGTCATCGGGCTCTTTGTGCTGGCCGTGATTGGCATGGGACTGGTCAAGAAACAGTTCTTTCCAGTGTCCGATCGTCCTGAAGTATTGATCGAACTGCAGATGCCTTATGGCACCTCGATCTCTCAAACCAGTGCGGCCGCTGCAAAAGTGGAAAGCTGGCTGGCCGAGCAGTCGGAAGCCGGGATCGTTACCGCCTACATTGGTCAGGGTGCACCACGCTTCTACATGGCGATGGGGCCGGAATTGCCTGACCCGTCATTCGCCAAGATCGTAGTGCGCACTGACAGCCAGGAACAGCGTGAAGCGCTGAAACACCGATTGCGCCAGGCTATTTCCGAGGGGCTGGCTGCAGAGGCACAGGTAAGGGTCACGCAACTGGTCTTCGGCCCCTATTCGCCCTACCCCGTCGCCTACCGTATTGCCGGACGCGACCCGGAAACACTGCGCAGCATTGCGGCGCAGGTGCAACAGGTTCTGAACGCCAGCCCGATGATGCGCACCGTCAATACCGACTGGGGCACACGTACTCCGGCGCTGCATTTCACTTTGCAACAGGACCGTATGCAGGCCATGGGGCTGAGTTCCAGCCAGGTCGCTCAGCAACTGCAGTTTCTCCTGACAGGTCTGCCCGTCACGGCAGTGCGCGAGGATATTCGCACCGTGCAGGTCGTCGCCCGCTCGGCTGGCGAAACCCGACTTGATCCGGCGAAGATAATGGACTTCACCCTCACCGGCGTCGATGGGCAACGTGTTCCGCTGTCGCAGATTGGTACCGTTGATGTGCGCATGGAGGAACCGCTGATGCGACGACGCGACCGCACGCCGACCATCACTGTGCGGGGCGACATCGCCGACGGCCTGCAACCACCGGATGTGTCGACAGCCATAACCCGGCAATTACAGCCGATCATCGACAAGCTGCCCAGCGGTTACCGGGTCGAGCAGGCAGGTTCAATCGAGGAGTCCGGCAAGGCCATGACAGCGATGTTGCCACTGTTTCCGATCATGCTGGCAGTCACGCTGATCATCCTGATTCTTCAGGTGCGTTCGATATCCGCCATGGTCATGGTCTTCCTGACCAGTCCGCTGGGGCTAATCGGTGTGGTGCCTACGCTGATCCTCTTTCAGCAGCCATTCGGCATCAATGCGCTGGTCGGGCTGATCGCACTGTCCGGCATTCTGATGCGCAACACGCTGATTCTGATCGGCCAGATACACCACAACGAACAGGCGGGGCTCGACCCGTTTCAAGCGGTGGTCGAGGCCACCGTACAACGTGCGCGCCCCGTGATACTGACAGCGCTGGCCGCCATTCTGGCCTTTATCCCGCTCACCCATTCGGTGTTCTGGGGCACACTCGCCTACACGCTGATCGGCGGCACCTTTGCGGGTACGGTGCTGACCCTGGTGTTTTTGCCGGCCATGTACTCGATCTGGTTCAGGATCAGGCCGGATGGCAGCGGGCGACGCCTGGAGACACAGCCTGCCTGAGTTCAGTCAGTCGGAAAATGCAAACGCCCTGAAGGTGTATAGGGCGCCGGATCAATGATCGGCTTGCGGCCCAGCAGCAAGTCGGTGAGTAGCTGACACGAGGCAGGCGCCAGCACCAGGCCGTTGCGGTAATGACCGCAGTTGAGCCACAGGCCATCAAACCCGGCCAGCGGCCCGATGAACGGAATGCCCTCGGGCGAGCCGGGACGCAGGCCTGCCCATTGAGCGACAGGCTCAGCGTTGGTCAGCTCCGGAAGCAATTCGATGGCCGACGCTTTGAGGCTTTCCAGCGCGGCATGCGTGGTGGTCTTGTCGAACCCTTCATGTTCCAGGGTGCTGCCGATGAGTATGTGGCCGTCACGGCGCGGGATCGCGTAGCGCCCTTTGGCCAGCACCATGCTGGAGAGGAAGTCCGACGCACACTTGTAGAGAATCATCTGGCCTTTTACCGGCTCGACCGGCAGGTCCAGACCAAGGGTCTTGAGCAGTTCACCGCTCCACGCGCCCGCCGCCAGAATCACCCGATCCCCGGTTACATCGCCTGAAGGTGTGCTCACGCCTGAAACCCTGCTGCCCTCGCGCACAAAACCGCTGACTTCACACTGCTCGCGAATCTCGACATTGGGCATCGCCAGCAAGGCAGCCTTGAGCGATTTGACCAGCCGGGGGTTGCGCACGTTGGCCACGTCGGCCATGTAGATGGCCCGCGAATAGCCCTCCCCCAGAACCGGTACGGCATCATTCACCGCCGAGATATCGACACTGGTCAATGAGCGTTTCTCGCGCACCGCCCATTCAAGCGCGGCTTGTTCGTCGTCAAGGTCGAGCCAGTACAGGCCTGTCTTGTGAACTTCGGGGTCGATGCCGGTCTGTGCGAGCAAGCACTCGGCGAGATGCGGGTAGAAGTCCTGCGACCAGTGCGCCAACGCGGTGACTGCCGGACTGTAGCGCCACGGGTAAAGCGGCGAAACAATTCCGCCGCCCGCCCAGGAAGACTCCTGGCCAACGCCCGAACGATCCAGCAACACGACGCTGACCTGCTCGGAGGCGAGATTGAAGGCGGTCAGCAGACCTATGACGCCACCGCCTACAATGACTGTTTTTTGCTTGGACATCTTGGTCTCGGGACAAGGAAAACGGTTTTAGCGGCCCCAGCAATCTTTGGTGGTCACGCCCGAGGTAGCGCCAGTGTTGCTGCGCGCACCAGTGCTGGTGATCACGAAACTGCCGCACTTGTCACCGGCCATCAGCGTGCCTGGGGTTGGGGCTGCTGTCAGCGTGAAGTCGGTGGCGTTGAGGACCGAATTAATCGTGTAGTACGCATTGCTGGCAACCACACCCTTGTAATCGGCATAAGTTCCCTTTTGCGAATAGAAGCGCTCCAGCGCCTGGGTCTGCTCTGACAGCAGGCTGGCAATCGCCGACCGCTGGGTACGCTTCACGTACTCGGTGTAGCTGGGATACGCGATGGCCGCCAGAATACCGACAATCGCCACGACGATCATGAGTTCGATCAACGTAAAGCCCCTGGATGTCGCTCGCATGTCTAGTTTCCCTATTGGATTTGTCGCCACATGATGCGTTGGAAGACGTTGGCACTGCCGCCCTTCTCATTAAGCTTGGTGGGCTCGCCGCCGCTGGAGTCAATCACGTACTTGTTATCGTTGGCCCCATTGGTACCGGCAACGATAGAAGCCACTACCGGGATACCGGTACCGATACCGAGACCGCCAATGATCAAATCCGAAGAGTTGATATCGCCGTCATTGTTGGTATCCAGTACCTGGTAATTAAGCATGCTGCCAGTCGCGGCGTTCAGCTCGAACAAGCGCCCGGTCCCGGTGCTTTCGCAAGGGTCGGTAGAGTTGACGGCTGCCGTGGTGAAGATGATACGACCGCGAGAGGTTTGTGCCGGATAGATAATCCGCTCGCCGACATAGGGGGCCGTGGTTGCCAACGGCAGGTACCAGCCTTTCTTGGTGCCCCAATCCACATCATTGGAAGTCGTGGTGTAATACGTATTGCCACTTCCGACTACCGTCCCGTTAATGGCCTGGGGCTGCAGATTGGCCTCAACGATGTTGCCTGAACCGTTGTCGCCATCCCAGATGGCATAGAAATCCTGCAACGAGCTGGTCTGCTTGTCCGCAGTTTCGCTGAATTTCCCGGTACCGAAATACACGATCTTGCCGTTGAGTGGATGGTCCAGCAACAAGGGCTGGACGGTAATCGACTGACTGGCGCCTTGAGGTGCAGTGAACAGGGGTGAGCCATTGAAAGCGACTTTCCAGCTGGATGCTGCGGCCCCGCTCATGTCGAACTTCCACAGGCGGCCCTTGAGATCGCCCGCATAGGCTGCTTGAACGACATTCTGCGAATTGACCCGAAGTTTCACCGAAGACAACCCGTTATCCGTTTCGCTGCCAGTGACCGGAGTCGGAATTTCGGCAATGAACTGTCCGGTGTTGGCGTTGAGTACATACAGAGACGCCCTCCCGGTAAAACTGCCGTAACCGTTGCCCACAACAACGATCCCGGTGCCATCGGCCATACGTGCTACATCCGGCTTGGAGTAGGTGTATCCAAGGTTGTTGAACTTGTTGTTGGTGTCTGAAGTGTCGGGAGCCTTGACCTCCCACAATGCCCCGATGCTGTCTGCCGAACCTTCGAAAAGCTTGATCGCAAAAAAAGCCTTGCCGCCAGCGCCCAGCCCGGAATACGCCACCGTGCGCCATACACTCCCTGCGGATGCCTGCGTATCGAAGACTGCAATCTGACCATCCACCGTGAAACGGTGAACGCCGGAACCGTAGGAAGAGGATGAAATGGTCGCCAATGAACTCAGAGACGTGGACGGCATATACGCGTATTTACGCGCACCGGAGCTGGCGTCGATCACATTGAAGAAGCCATCGTTGGCGTTGGCCAGCAGACTGGAACTCATGTTGCTGGACTTGGCAGACAGGTAAGTGGTGTACGTGGTGTCTCCGAGCAGGTCAGAAGCCGTTTTCTCTGTCGGCAGCCCTGCGCCCAGTGATGAATTGACGATATCGCCCAGGAGCACGGTACGGGTACGAAGCTTGGCATTGGCCGTGCCCTTGGCCCAGGCAATAACTTCCGCGCCGGTCACTCCGGTCGGCAATGTTGCCGTGAAAGCATCACGCTGAGCCTGCGTGAAATTCAGAAAATCCAGAGTGATTTTCGTCGGCGTCGCCGCTGTGCTCCATGACTCGAACACAGGCGCCTGGGTGCTGCTGGTGATCGTGGTATCGGTGGTCCAGACAGGGGCGCTCAGCGCTCCTGTCGTAGCGTCCAGATTGTAAGCCTTGATCGTGCCATGCCAGTCCGTCGGGTCATAAAGCGTCTGGTAGAAGCGGCTGCCCGCCTGAAGGGTAGACGAGTTTGCCACGCCACCGCCGCCCGAACCGGCCTTGGCATAGATATCGCTCAATGCGAGGTTCAAGGCGTTGTTCAAACCGGCGCTGTCATTGGTCTGGAAATACTTGCCGTGCCCATGATTATTGTCAGCAGCGTCTATCAGCATCTGGTTGGCGGCTGTGAAACCAATGGTGTAGGTAGTCATGTTCTGTTGAGAGAAGCCGTCTGTGTCCCAACTTTTCTTGGTCAGGTCAGTGGCAGGTGTACTGCTCGCTCTTCGCATGTCGATGTCATAGGCGAACTTGGCGAGGTCGTCCAGATAAAGCGTATCGCCCTCACCATCACCATTAAGATTGGCCCCGTCATTGGCCGCATTCAAGTCCCAATTGGGCAGTGAGCGTGAGGTATTGAGTACATCCTCCGGATCGTTGGTCGGGAACGTCCGATCGTATGTCGGCAAGCCGTCAGTGATCACCACGCCAAAGTTTTTCTGGCACCGGTACTGTATAGGGCTGGTGTAGGTCGTCGGTGCCCCGCTATAACCGTAATACGGGGTCATGCCCCGAAAGTAGCGGGTTATCTCATAATACGTTTCGGCCAACGGCGTATTGGAGTCGCCTCGCAGTGCATTGATGGCCGCATTGAGGGCAGTGACATTATCGTTTGCATCAGCCTGGCTGACACCGCCGTTGTTGTAAGGGTTACTGGCGACAGGGGACAGGTCTGCAACAGGTCTGGAAATCTTCCCTCCACGCCCGGGATCAGCGTTGGTCGGCGGGTTGAACCCGGCCAGACCGATTCTCAGGGATTTGTTGTTGGCAACGAGGTTCAATGAAACGTTGCGCGCGACATTGATACGGTAATCGTTGGGAATGATGTTATTGACGGTGAAGTCTTTGGTAGTTGTGTTGGCGGCCCGCGTCAGGTCAACCAGATAAGAGAGGTAATCTGCAGTGTAGCGAGTGGTGCTTTCGTTGCTGGCCGGATCGGGCAACTTCAGGCAGTAACCCACGTTGTCACGCGCAACGTAGGTGTAATCGCTTCTGCACGTGTAGGGCCCGGCAGAGTCCAGAGAGAGCGTATCGTCGCCCTGAATGGAGACGCCTCTGCAGTTAAAAAGACCGCATGACCCTGGCTGCGCATAGATAATCGACGGACGATTGGTCACCGTCGGATCAAACCCGGCGGCCCAAATGATGTTGTACATGCTCCCGGAGTTATCCACCAGCAGCATGAGGTTGGGCGGCACGGCCGACGCACTTAGCAACGGTACTTGGGCTGGCGTGAACGCATACACAGGCGTAAGGGCATAAAAAGCCAAAAGCGCACCGCCGAGATACTTCAGGCTGCGACGTAGTTTCTCAGCAATTGGCATAAATACTCTCCAGCACAGTGCGCGACGTGCCTTGAATAGCGACTGATGTCACACGGTACAACGTTACCGTACCGGTGCAGGTGGGAGGACGTCTGATAGGTGTCGCCGTGGTCCCCAGATTCTGTACACCGTAAAAACCGCCACCTGCTGCTGCCAGCCAGCTCACCCCGGACGCCCCCACTCCCGCAGCGGTCAGCGTGGCTGATTCAGCGGGTGGGGCGCAGTTTGTACACTTGGCCAGCGTGTACCCGGCCACCTTGATCGAAGACTCACCCAGCCTTAGCGCAGCTTCGGACCTTTGAAAGGTCTGATTGCGCAGCGTCACGCTACCCGACATTTTCTCCTGCAACGTTGCGTTCTGCATGGAAGAAATACCCAGCAGTGTCAGCAGCAGCAGAAACACCAGACTGACCAGCAGCACCATACCGCGCTGCCTGGCAGGAAAAGTGTTTTGCAACTTGAAACACAGGGTTCTGTTCATGCCGGGCCCGTTCAAAAGCGATTACGCAGGTAAGCAACGACGTTGTATTGCTGATTCTTGACGATGCCGTTCTGGCCGTCCTGCATTGTCAGGCTGATACGCACGCTGCGTATGTCAGGCGCATTGGCCGCGGTGATAACCGAGGTGTAGGACATCGGATTACCTGCCATGCCAAAGGAAACGGAAAAGTCAGCGACGTTTTGCAACAGCGGCTGCGGCGTAGTCGAGTTCCCGGGCCTGATCGTCAGGTCGGTGCCGCTGAAGGCGTAAATCCACTGGCGAATTGGAAACGCCGTTTGCCCGGTACCAGGTGTTCTTGCGCCGGAATAAAGCTGAGTCGTTGTCTGGCAGTCGGAAATGATTGTCCAGGTCGGAGTACTGCCAGCCGTCCCCACGTCCGCAGTCACCAGCGTCAGCGTTTTGCTCGCGTTATCCCATAGAATCGGAGTGGTGAGTGCAGTGGGCCACGCGATTGCCGGAGAAACAGGCGTGACGTTTTTATAATCCAGGCAGCCGTACATCCCGGACATCCTGATTTCCTGAATCAGCTTGCTCAGTATGAAGCGCGCATCTTCCTGCATGCGTGCGGCGGCGTTCTGGCTCTGATAAGTGCCTCTTGAGGCCGAGAATATCTGGATGATGCCCAGACTGACCACCAGCCCCAGCACCAGCGCCACCATGATTTCTATCAGCCCGAAGCCTTTGGAGAACGTCCTCATGGGTTGACCCCTACACGCGAGGTCAAAACAAACACTTGCCCGGCTGCCGTTGCCGCTGTGTTGCTAATGGCGTTATCGCTAGCCCCCGTGGCACGTGCGTCACTCCAGCCGATGGTGATAGTGACAGCGGGGGCATTGCTGACGTCTATGCTGCCCGTGCCGCTCGCGCCTGCGAACGTGGTTATGTTGTTACTGAAGTCATACAGATCCTGATCCCGGGCTTTGTTCAAATTGGCAACTGGTGCCGCTGCCAGATTCGCCAAGGCATAGGTCGCCAGTACGTTGGTCGAGCCGTTGGCACTGGCATTGCCATCAACATTGGCGCGAATACGATCCATCATGTCATAGGCAATGAAGCTGGCCTGGCTTCTCAGGGTCGAACTGTCGGTGTACTTGAGGGCGTTCAGTTGGATGGCGGCGGCCCCCAGCAGGCCAATCGCCAGGATCAGTACCGAGACCAGTACCTCGATCAAGGTCATACCGGTCTGGCGATATCGGGTTTCACCAGCCATTAGCAGCCTCCACCCAAGGTGATACGACCGGTCAGACAGACCTTTATGGTTTTGCTAATGGTGCCTCGGGTGTAAGTCATGGTCACCGCCGCAGCCGGGGCAATGAGCGCGCCCAGGTTGTTGAAATCAATTGCTGTGGCATTGTTATCGGCCACCAGCGTGGCGCCGCTGCTCATGGCCGCTATTTTTCGCAGCGCAGTGGGCGTCGTCTGAGTATCGGAAACCAGATACACCTGCAATTCGTTGGTCCACGCCGTCCCGCTGGTCGGCGCTATACGCACCGCCACTCCCCGGTTTATCGCCTCAAGTCGCGCATAGTTGAGCGCCCGCTGCAAATCGCTGAGCTCGGTGTCGGCCTTGTTGCTCTGAATGGAACTGGTGAAACTCGGTATAGCGATAGCCGCAATGATGCCCACCAGGGACACAGTGACTAACAATTCGATGAGGCTGAATCCCTTGGCTATATGACGCATTGAGTGTCTCCTAGACGTTACGACTATAAGGCAGCAATGCCGCAGGAAAATCCATAGCGGGACGTACGGTTGTTTTGTGACGACGAACGCCCGCAGGGTTCTGAAACCGAGGTTTCCAGGGAGGAAAGCATATGAGGCATGCAGGGTTCACACTGATCGAATTATTGATCGTCGTTGCACTGATCGGCATTCTGGCCAACGTTGCAACACCTTCTTTCAAGCAACTGATCGAATCCAGTCGCGGGCTCGCCGCCGCTCAGGAACTGGCCAGCGGTATCCGTTCGGCAAGAGTCGCCGCTATAACGCGCAACCAGATTGTGACGATTCATGCCATTGAAGATGACTGGAGCAACGGCTGGCGGATCATACTCGACCTGGACGGCAAAGGCCCCGACGAAAACGATACGCTGCTTGTAGAGCGCGCCAATGGCGGAATGACCCGCGTGGTCGGCAACCAGAAAGTGACGGAGCGACTGAGTTTCAACGGTCTGGGCAACTTGCGCAACAGAACCAACGGCACGCTGCATGTGTGCCTCAACGACCAGCCGGTCAGCAACTATCGCGTGATTGTTGCGCCGACTGGACGGGTCAGGATAGAGGACACGAAGCGTGATGTTGCGTTGTGCGGGTAGGCAGCCTCAGAGCAGCGACTTGACGCGCAATTCCTTGGGCATGGAGAAGGTGATGTTCTCCTCGCGGCCGGCAAGCTCATCCGCACCGGTCGCGCCCCAGGCCTGCAATTGCTGGATCACGCCGCGCACCAGCACTTCGGGGGCCGAGGCGCCCGCAGTGATGCCGATACGCTCTACACCGTCGAACCAGCCTTGTTGCATGTCCTCGGCACCGTCGATGAGGTACGCCGGAGTCGCCATGCGCTCGGCCAGCTCGCGCAGGCGGTTGGAGTTGGAGCTGTTCGGGCTGCCCACTACCAACACCACGTCACACTCGTCGGCCAGTTGCTTGACCGCATCCTGACGGTTTTGCGTGGCGTAGCAGATGTCGTCCTTGCGCGGCCCGCCAATGGCCGGGAAGCGCTTGCGCAAGGCGTCGATCACCCGGCTGGTGTCATCCATCGACAAGGTGGTCTGGGTCACGAACGCCAGGGAATCGGGGTTGCGCACCTGCAGGCTGGCAACGTCCGCTTCGTCTTCGACCAGATAGATCGCGCCGCCATTGCTGGCGTCGTACTGGCCCATGGTGCCTTCGACTTCCGGGTGACCGGCGTGGCCGATCAGGATGCACTCGCGGCCGTCACGGCTGTAACGGGCAACCTCGATATGCACCTTGGTCACCAGCGGACAGGTGGCATCGAATACTTTCAGGCCACGGCCAGCTGCTTCGGTGCGCACCGCCTGGGAAACACCGTGGGCGCTGAAGATGACAATGACGTCATCCGGCACCTGGTCCAGCTCTTCGACGAAGATCGCACCGCGAGAGCGCAGGTCTTCGACGACAAATTTGTTGTGAACGACTTCATGGCGCACATAAATCGGCGGACCAAACACTTCCAGAGCGCGATTGACGATTTCGATCGCGCGGTCCACTCCGGCACAAAAGCCGCGGGGGTTGGCGAGTTTGATTTGCATGCTGTGCCTCATGGTTGGTACGGGCAGCCCGGCCTGGGCCGGGCTTGATGGCGAAGGTCAGGAAGCCAGAATCGCCTTCACTTCGAAGATTTCCACTTCAAAGCTCAGAGTCTTGCCTGCCAGCGGGTGATTGAAGTCAATGGTGACCTGATCATCATCGAATGCTTTCACCACGCCGGGCAACTCGGTATTGGCGGCGTCATTGAAGATCACCAGCAACCCTTCGGACAGTTCCATTCCCACAAACTGCGAGCGTGGCATGATCTGCACGTTTTGTGGGTTGGGCTGACCAAAGGCGTTTTCCGGCAGAATCTCGACGGTCTTTCGGTCACCCGCCTTGAAGCCGAAAATCGCCATTTCGAAACCGGGCAACAGGTTGCCGTCACCAACCTTGAACGTGGCCGGGGCCTTTTCGAAGGTGCTGTCGACGGTATCGCCGTTTTCCAGACGCAGGGCGAAGTGCAAGGTGACCTGCGTATTCTGACCGATGCGCAGCTCGCCAGACGAGTCTTGAGTCGACGACTGCTCAGTCATTGACGGTTTCTCCGGTTTTCTTGCTCTTGAACATATCCAGCGCCAGCATGATTGCGCCGACAGTGATCGCGCTGTCGGCGACGTTGAACGCCGGAAAGTACCAGCGGTTCTGCCAGTGGACCAGAATGAAGTCGATCACATGGCCCAGCACGATACGGTCGTAAAGGTTGCCCAGCGCGCCGCCGAGTACCAGCGCCAATGCAACAGCCAGCCATGTATCGTCGCGCCCCAGACGCTTGAGCCAGACGACCAGCACGGCACTGACCACAATGGCGATCAGGGCAAACAACCAGCGCTGCCATCCGGCACCGTCTGCCAGAAAACTGAAGGCAGCACCGGTGTTGTAGGCCAGGGTCCAGCTGAAGAAGTCCGGAATCACAATGATCTGTTGATACAGGCTCAAGGCGTTCTCGAAGTAATACTTGCTGGCCTGGTCAATGACCAGAACCAGCACGCTCAACCACAGCCAGGCCAGACGGCCAAACGAGGTGTCAGGCATAGTGACGCACCTCGCCTGCACCGCTGATGTTGTCTACACAACGGCCGCAGATTTCTGGATGCTCAGGGTTTACACCCACATCCTCGCGGTGGTGCCAGCAACGGGCACACTTGGCATGGCTGGACTTGAGCACCTTGAGCTTCAGACCCGCGACCTCGGTGACCACCGCATCAGCCGGAGCCGACACAAGCGGAGCAACGCTGGCCGTCGAGGTGATCAGCACGAAGCGCAGTTCGTTGCTCAGCTTCGACAGGTCGGCGACCAGCGAATCTTCAGCGTACAGGGTCACTTCGGCCTGCAGGTTGCCGCCAATCGCCTTGGCCGCGCGCAGGTTTTCCATTTCCTTGTTGACCGAGGTTTTCACCGCCATGATCCGCTCCCAGTAGGCGCGGTCCATTTCGAAGTCGGCAGGCATTTCAGTCAGGCCTTCATACCAGGTGTTGAGCATCACCGATTCGTTGCGCTCGCCCGGCAGGAACTGCCACAACTCGTCTGCAGTGAACGCCAGGATCGGCGCGATCCAGCGCACCAGCGCTTCGGAGATGTGGAACAGTGCGGTCTGGCAGGAACGACGCGCGGTGCTGTCGGCAGCCGTGGTGTACTGACGATCCTTGATGATGTCGAGGTAGAAACCACCCAGCTCCTGCACGCAGAAGTTGTGGATCTTCGAGTACACGTTCCAGAAGCGGTATTCGCCGTAATGCTCTTGCAGCTCGCGTTGCAGCAGCAGCGTGCGGTCCACGGCCCAACGGTCCAGCGCGAGCATTTCTTCAGCCGGCAGGATGTCGGTTGCCGGGTTGAAGCCCGACAGGTTGGAGAGCAGGAAGCGCGCAGTGTTGCGGATACGACGGTAAGCATCGGCGCTGCGCTGCAGGATCTGGTCGGAAACCGCCATTTCGCCCGAATAGTCAGTCGCCGATACCCACAGGCGCATGATGTCCGCACCCAGCGAGTCGTTGACCTTCTGCGGTGCCACTACGTTGTTCAGCGACTTGGACATCTTGCGGCCGTTCTCGTCGACCACAAACCCGTGGGTCAGCAGCTCGCGATATGGTGCGTGGTCGTCCAGCATGCAACCGGTCAGCAGCGACGAATGGAACCAGCCACGGTGCTGGTCGGAGCCTTCGAGATACAGATCGGCACGTGGACCGCTTTCATGGCCCATCGGATGCGAACCGCGCAATACGTGCCAGTGCGTGGTGCCCGAGTCGAACCAGACGTCCAGGGTGTCGGAGATCTTGTCGTACTTGGCAGCCTCGTCACCCAGCAGCTCGCTGGCGTCCAGCTTGAACCAGGCTTCGATACCCTCTTTCTCGACGCGCAGAGCCACTTCTTCCATCAGCTCGACGGTGCGTGGGTGCAGGTCGCCGCTTTCCTTGTGCAGGAAGAACGGAATCGGCACGCCCCAGTTGCGCTGACGCGAGATGCACCAGTCAGGACGGTTAGCGATCATCGAGTGCAGGCGCGCCTGGCCCCAGGCCGGAACGAACTCAGTGTCTTCGATGGCCTTGACCGCACGCTTGCGCAGGGTCTCGCCGCTCTCAGGCTGCTTGTCCATGCCCACGAACCACTGAGCAGTGGCGCGGTAGATCAGTGGCGACTTGTGGCGCCAGCAGTGCATGTAGCTGTGGCTGATGGTTTCGGTGTCCATCAGGCTGCCGACTTCGACCAGCTTGTCGATGATGTTCTGGTTGGCCTTGAAGATGAACTGGCCACCGAAGAACTCCAGCGATTCGACATATACGCCGTTGCTCTGCACCGGACTGATGATGTCGTCGTTGCTAAGGCCGTACTGCTTGCAGATATTGAAGTCGTCTACGCCATAGGCAGGCGAGGAGTGAACGATACCGGTGCCGGCACCCAGCTCGACATAGTCAGCCAGATAGACTGGCGACAGGCGGTCGTAGAACGGGTGGCGGAAGTTGATCAGCTCCAGCGCCTGGCCGGTGGTGGTCGCGATGACCGTGCCTTCCAGCTTGTAACGGGCCAGACAGCTTTCGACCAGTTCGGAAGCCAGCACCAGCAGTTTGTCGCCGACATCGACCAGCGCGTATTCGAATTCAGGGTGGACGTTCAGCGCCTGGTTGGCAGGGATGGTCCACGGTGTGGTGGTCCAGATCACGATGGAGGCAGGTTTGCCCAGCGAAGGCACGCCGAACGCGGCTGCCAGTTTCGCTTCATCGGCGATCGGGAACGCCACGTCGATGGTCGAGGACTTTTTGTCCTGATACTCGACTTCGGCTTCAGCCAGTGCCGAGCCGCAATCGAAACACCAGTTGACCGGCTTGAGGCCTTTGAAGACGAAACCGCCCTTGACCATCTCGGCCAGCGCGCGGATTTCCCCGGCTTCGTTGGCGAAGTTCATGGTCAGGTACGGATTGCTCCAGTCACCCAACACACCCAGGCGGATGAACTCGGATTTCTGGCCTTCGATCTGCTCGGACGCATAGGCGCGGCACAGCTCACGCGTACGGTCTGCGGAGAGGTTCTTGCCGTGAGTCACTTCAACCTTGTGCTCGATCGGCAGACCGTGGCAGTCCCAGCCCGGCACATACGGGGCATCGAAGCCCGCCAGGGTCTTGGAACGCAGGATCATGTCCTTGAGAATCTTGTTGACCGCATGACCGATGTGAATATTGCCGTTGGCGTACGGAGGACCGTCGTGCAGGACGAACTTGGGACGATCCTTGCCAATCTCGCGCAGCTTCTGGTACAGGCCAATGCTGTCCCAGCGCTGCAGAGTTTGCGGCTCGCGCTGGGGCAGGCCGGCCTTCATAGGGAAGGCGGTGTCCGGAAGATTTAGCGTGGCTTTATAGTCAGTCATTTCAGGCTCTTGTTTAGCGGTTAGCCATGCCAATGGGCACGGGCGGCGGCGACGTCCGCATTGATCGCCGTCTTGAGCGCCTCCAGTGAGGCGAAACGCTGCTCATCACGCAGCTTGTGGTGGAAAGCCACCGTCAAACGCCGGTCGTAAAGGTCGCCGGCAAAATCCAGAAGGTGCACTTCAAGGTGGGCACTGCCATCACCCGCTACTGTCGGGCGCACGCCGATGTTGGCGACCCCCGGCCAGGTTTTGCCGTCGATGTCCGTGCTGACCAGGTAAACCCCGCTCAACGGCACACGACGACGCTTGAGTTGCACATTGGCGGTGGGCGTACCCAATTGACGCGCCAGCTTCTGACCATGCAATACCCGTCCAGTGATCGGGAACGGACGACCAAGCATGCGCTCGGCCAGGGCAAAATCCGACGCAGCCAAGGCCTTGCGTACCTTGGTACTGCTGACCCGGATGCCATCTATTTCAACGGTCTGCGCCGCCTCTACAGTAAATCCATACGTCGTGCCGGCCTGTTGCAGGAAGTCGAAATCGCCGACCCGGTCAAAACCGAAGCGAAAATCGTCGCCCACTTCGAGGTGCTGAACGCCGAGGCCGTCGATCAGCACGGTTTCGACGAAACTCGCCGCACTCAGCTTGCACAGTCGCTGATTGAAGGACAGGCAAAGTACCCGGTCAACGCCTTCGGCACTCAGCAGCTCGAGCTTGTCACGCAGGCGGGCCAGACGTGCCGGAGCGGTCTCGGGTGCAAAGAACTCACGCGGCTGCGGCTCGAAAATCACCACACAGCTGGGCACACCCAATTCGACGGCACGCTCGCGCAGACGCGCCAGGATAGCCTGGTGGCCGCGGTGAACGCCGTCGAAATTGCCAATCGTGGCGACGCAGCCCCGATGTTCGGGGCGCAGGTTGTGAAGGCCTCTAACCAGCTGCATAACGCACTTCTTGCTCATAAAGTGGCCGATTATAACCACACACGGCCGTGGGCGACAGGCAACACACCAAGACCGGATGAAGGTTCTTGGCGTGCCCCCGGAAAACAACGATCAAACGGGGCCTACATAATGGCCTTGCGGGCGAAATCCCTCAGGCGAAAGCCCAGCAACAGAAGCATGGCGAAGTAAGTCACGACACCCGCCGCAACCAGCGCACCCAGACGCAGAAAACGCTCCAGCATGTGACCTTCATCCCACGCCGGCATGACGTGCATGAGCCCGAGCAGCACAGCCGACATCGCCGCAACAGCGACCACCAGTTTCAATAAAAACACCGTCCAGCCAGGTTGCGGCTGAAAGAGATCCTGTTTGCGCAACTGCCAGAACAGCAACCCGGCGTTGATACACGCCCCCACACTGATGGCCAGCGCCAGACCGGCATGCTGCAAGGGCACGATGAAGGCCAGATTGAGCAACTGGGTCACTATGAGGGTGAAGATCGCGATTTTCACCGGGGTGCGAATATTTTGTTGCGCATAAAAGCCGGGGGCCAGCACTTTGATCAGGATGATCCCCAGCAAGCCGACTGAATAGGCAACCAGAGCACGTTGGGTCATGGCCGAATCAAGCGCATCGAATCTACCATACTGGAACAACGAAACGGTCAACGGCTCGGCGAGCAACCCCAGCGCCAATGTGCAAGGCAGGACCAGCACGAAACACAGTCGCAGGCCCCAGTCGAGAATCCGCGAATATTCCTGACGATCGCGCTGCGCGTAGGTTTTCGACAGGATCGGCAGCAGGATTGTACCCAGCGCCACACCCAGCACGCCGGAGGGTAATTCCATCAGACGGTCGGCGTAGTACATCCATGACACCGAACCGGCGACAAGGAACGAGGCAAATATCGTGTTGATGATCAGAGAAATCTGACTGACAGAAACGCCAAGGATGGCAGGCAGCATCTGCTTCATTACCCGCCATACCCCGGTGTCGCGCAGATTCAGACGCGGCAGCACCAGCATGCCGATCTTTTTCAGGTGCGGCAGTTGGTAAAGCAGTTGCAGCAGCCCCCCCACCAGAACCGCCCAGCCCAGCGCCATGACCGGCGGATCGAAATACGGCGTCAGGAACAGCGCGAAGAAAATCATGCTGACGTTGAGCAACGTGGGCACGAACGCCGGCACCGAGAAGCGGTTCCAGGTGTTGAGGATCGCGCCGGCCATCGATGACAGGGAGATCAGCAATATATAAGGAAAGGTCACCCGCAGCAGGTCCGAGGTGAGCGCGAATTTCTCCGGGGTGTCGACAAAGCCGGGTGCAGTAGCCCAGATCACCCAGGGCGCAAAGATCACCCCGAGCAGCGTGACCAGGGCCAGCGCCAGGGTCAGCAACCCGGTGACGTAGGCGACAAAGGTGCGAGTCGCCTCGTCCCCTTGCTGGCTCTTGTATTCCGCCAGAATAGGCACGAACGCCTGGGAAAAAGCGCCCTCTGCGAAAATCCGGCGCAGTAGATTGGGCAGTTTGAAGGCAATAAAGAACGCATCCGTGGCCATTCCGGCTCCGAAAGTGCGCGCGATGATGGTGTCGCGAACAAAGCCCAGAACCCGGGAAACCATGGTGATAGAGCTTACGGCGGCGAGTGACTTGAGTAGATTCATTGAAAGAGTTGTGCGCCTTGGCAAAGGATGGGCGATTAAGCCAGCCATTTATGCGATACTTCGCGCCGCAAAAACGCCCGAAGCAAAGGCCGCGAGTTTACAGGTCACAGGCCGGAAATAAATCCTCCGGTCAAATGTAGCAACCACTCAGCGGAACACCTTAACTGCCCTTGACAAGACTTCAACTCATCGGCATGATTCGCGGCCTATTTTGTTTGCTATTTCACAAAGTCTTTCGAGGAGCTCGACGGTGGCCAACACACCTTCCGCCAAAAAACGTGCAAAACAGGCTGAGAAGCGTCGCAGCCACAACGCCAGCCTGCGTTCCATGGTTCGTACCTACATCAAGAATGTAGTTAAAGCCATCGACGCAAAAGACGCAGAAAAAGCGCAAGCCGCTTATGTTCTAGCTGTTCCTGTTATCGACCGTATGGCCGATAAAGGCATCATCCACAAGAACAAGGCTGCTCGCCATAAAGGTCGTCTGAACGGTCACATCAAGGCTCTGAGCCTTGCTGCTGCAGCCTAAGCGACCCGCTTGTTAAAAAACCGACCTCAGGGTCGGTTTTTTATTGCCTGCTGGAAAGTAGCCGGTCAACGGAAACCTGTGACGCAGAGCGTCACGACAGGCATTTTCCCACGCTGGAGCGTGAGGAACGATAATTCAACTATCGTGCGACGCTCCGCATCGGCATGCCGTTCTGGACGCTCTGCGTCCACCCCTGCGCCACATCAAGGCGCGGGCGCGGTTGTCCATGGCAGGATCGGGATTGCGGTCACGGCATTCTGCGGGCTGCCTTCGATGACCCGGTCGCTGTAGACCAGGTACACCAGCGCGTTGCGCTTCTTGTCGAAGAACCGCACCACCTGCATGGTCTTGAAGACCAGCGAGGTACGCTCCTTGAACACCTCGTCGCCGTCCTTGAGGGTTTCCTTGAAGCGTATAGGCCCGACCTGACGACAGGCGATAGACGCCTCGGCACGGTCCTCGGCCAATCCCAGACCACCCCTCACGCCACCGGTCTTGGCGCGTGACAGGTAGCACGTCACGCCGTCGACCTTGGGATCGTCAAACGCCTCGACCACAATGCGGTCGTTTGGCCCGACCATCTTGAACACCGTCGACACCTGACCGATCTCCTCGGCCGAGGCCAACACCGGCATCAGCAACGCAGCTGCCAATAAACCTTTCATGAAGCGCATCAAATAGTCCTTTTTTGCAGCCTCGAGTCAGACGAGGATCAGGTTGTCCCGATGAATCAGCTCGGGCTCGGCCATATAGCCCAGCTCGCGCACGATGGATTCGGAAGAGTGACCAATGATTTTCTGGGCTTCGATGGCACTGTAGTTGCTCAGCCCACGAGCGATTTCGCGACCGTCCGGGGCGACGCAGACGACCATCTCGCCACGCCGAAAGCTGCCCTGGACCAGCTTGACACCCACCGGCAGCAGGCTTTTCTGATCCTTGGCCAGCGCCGCAACAGCGCCATCGTCCAGCACCAGCGTGCCGCGAGTTTGCAGGTGCCCTGCCAACCATTGCTTGCGCGCCGCGAGCATGCCGCGCTCAGGAGACAGCAATGTACCCAAACGCTCGCCACCCTTGAGCCGCGCCAGCACACGCTCGATACGCCCACCGACAATGACAGTATGCGCACCGGAACGCGCCGCCAGTCGCGCAGCACGCAACTTGGTCTGCATACCGCCGCGCCCCAGTGCGCCGCCTGTACCACCAGCAACCGCATCCAGCGCAGGGTCATCGGCGCGCGCTTCGTAAATGAGTTGCGCATCCGGGTTGTTGCGCGGATCAGCGTCGAACATGCCGTCGCGGTCAGTCAGGATGACCAGCAGATCGGCCTCGACCAGATTGGCAACCAGCGCCGCCAGCGTATCGTTGTCGCCGAAACGGATTTCGTCAGTGACCACTGTGTCGTTTTCGTTGATGACCGGGACAACCCCAAGCTCGACCAGCGTGCGCAGGGTGCTGCGGGCATTGAGGTAGCGCTTGCGGTCTGACAGGTCATCGTGGGTCAGCAGAATTTGCGCGGTATGCCGGCCATGCTCGGCAAAGCTCGACTCCCACGCTTGCACCAAGCCCATCTGACCGATGGCCGCAGCAGCCTGAAGCTCATGCATGGCACTGGGTCGGGCCGTCCAGCCAAGACGGCTCATACCGGCAGCCACCGCCCCGGAAGACACCAGCACCAGCTCGACACCCACCTCATGCAGCGCCACCATCTGCTCCACCCAAACACCCATGGCGTTGCGATCCAGGCCCTTGCCATCCGCGGTCAGCAAGGCACTGCCAATCTTCACAACCCAGCGCTGGGCGCCCGTCACTTTGCTGCGCATCTTCTTCCAACCTTAGCCAGAGATTTTCAAATTCGGGATACAAAAACGCCGCTGACAATCGTAGCGGCGTTCAAGTTTACTTCAAGCGATCAGTCACGGACGTAAATGATTTCCGGACCATCTTCATCGTCCACGTCTTCTTCATCCCAGTCATCGTCACCGATGTCATGCACGCTCTTCACGCCGCTGCGACGCAGTGCACGCTGATCGTCCAGCGCCTGCAACTGGGCACGGGCCTCGTCTTCGATGCGCTGATCCAGCTCGGCCAGCTCTTCAGCGTAGCCAGGCTCCTCGGCGATACGCTGGCTGCGCTCTTCGAGGTAACGCATGATGTCGCGGGTCAACTGCTCGGTACCTTCTTTGGCAATCGCAGAGATCACGTAAACAGGGCCAGTCCACTCCAGGCGATCAACGATCTCCTGCTTGCGCGCTTCCT
This sequence comes from Pseudomonas savastanoi, assembly GCF_020917325.1. NCBI lineage: Bacteria > Pseudomonadati > Pseudomonadota > Gammaproteobacteria > Pseudomonadales > Pseudomonadaceae > Pseudomonas > Pseudomonas savastanoi. Next base: position 815,016 of record NZ_CP076652.1, on the reverse strand, counting down.
GCTCTTCTTCAAGGATCTGGTCGCACTTGTTCAGCACCAGCCAGCGATCACGCTCGGCCAGCGACGGGCTGAATTTTTCCAGCTCGTTGACGATCACTTCGGCGGCATCCGGAGCACTGCTTTCATCCAGCGGTGCCATATCGACGAGGTGCAGCAGCAGGCGGGTACGCGCCAGATGCTTGAGGAAGCGAATCCCCAGACCAGCACCATCGGATGCACCCTCGATCAGGCCTGGAATGTCAGCCACCACAAAGCTCTTCCAGCGATCAACACTGACCACGCCCAGGTTTGGCACCAGCGTGGTAAATGGATAGTCGGCGACTTTTGGCTTGGCGGCGGATACCGAACGAATGAAGGTGCTCTTGCCAGCGTTTGGCAAGCCCAGCAAACCAACGTCAGCCAGCACTTTCAGCTCAAGCTTGAGATCACGCTGATCACCTGGCTTGCCCGGCGTGGTCTGACGCGGAGCGCGGTTGGTACTGGATTTGAATCGGGTGTTACCCAGACCGTGCCAGCCGCCCTGGGCAACCATCAGGCGCTGACCGTCCTTGGTCAGGTCACCAATGATTTCCTGAGTAGTGGCGTCGATGATGGTGGTCCCGACCGGTACACGCAGCACCAGCTCTTCACCCTTGCGACCCGTGCAGTCTGCGCTGCCGCCATTGGAGCCGCGCTCAGCGTCGAAGTGACGGGTATAACGGTAGTCGACCAGCGTATTAAGGTTGACGTCGGCGACCATGAAGATCGAGCCGCCATCACCACCATCACCGCCGTTCGGACCACCGTTTTCAATGAATTTCTCGCGACGGAAGCTCATGCAACCGTTGCCGCCGTCACCGGCTTTTACTCGAATGGATACTTCATCTACAAATTTCATAACGCACGCCTCCCGCCACAGGGACGAGCAGAACCACATAAATTACATAAGACTCTTGCAAAAATGAGCGTTGCGATACCGATCAGAAACCAGCGACCCCAAGGGTCAACATCACAACAGCCCGCACAAACAGTTTTGCAAGAGACTCACCTGCCTCTCTACCTCTACAAACAAAAAAGCCCCGTCGCAAGACAGGGCTTTTAAGCAACTGCGTGATTACGCTGCGGAGACTTCAGTCTTCGGAACGATGCTCACGTAGCGGCGACCGAAGGCGCCCTTGACCTGAAACTTGATCACGCCTTCCACTTTCGCGAACAGGGTGTGATCTTTACCCATGCCAACGCCGTAGCCAGCGTGGAATTGGGTACCGCGCTGACGCACGATGATGTTGCCAGGAATGATAGCCTGGCCGCCATACATCTTCACGCCAAGGCGTTTGGCTTCTGAGTCGCGCCCGTTACGGGTACTACCACCAGCTTTTTTGTGTGCCATGAGTCAATTCTCCAAATGAGGATTAGGCTGAATTAAGCCTGAATACCTGTGATTTTGATCTCGGTGTACCACTGGCGGTGGCCCATACGCTTCATGTGGTGCTTACGACGACGGAACTTGATGATACGAACCTTATCGTGACGACCTTGCGAAACCACTTCAGCCACAACGGTAGCGCCAGCAACAACTGGAGCACCGATGTTGACGTCGTCGCCATTGCCAACCAGCAGAACGCGGTCGAAAGTGACGGATTCGCCAGTAGCGATTTCCAGTTTTTCAATTTTCAGGTATTCACCTGGGGCGACTTTGTACTGCTTGCCACCGGTAACAATTACTGCGTACATGGTATTTCTCCGAAAATCCTGCTCACCCAGCTCTTTATAAGAAGAGTATCGGCTGGCATGGCTGCATGGGGCTGGAACGGCCCGTTTGCATTGCGTAAGGCAGGTGCTGCCCAGGAAAGTTAGGGTGCGCGATTGTACGCAAGGCGTTCGTGTGTTGCAAGAGGCGGGTCGTCATACCTTGACACGCTCTACCCCGCGACCTAGCATGCGGCGCAACCTATCCGGAGCACGTGTCGCTGATGCAACCCCAAGCCTTCTATCGCGCGGTGGCGGACGACTTTAGTGCCGTTGACCTTATCATCAAAAAGCAACTGACGTCGCGCGTACCGCTGGTCTCGAAAATCGGTGATTACATTACGTCGGCAGGCGGCAAGCGTCTGCGTCCGTTGCTGGTACTGCTGTGTGGCAAGGCGCTGGGCCGCGAAGGCGATGACCTTCGCCTGCTGGCCGCCACCATCGAATTCCTCCACACCGCAACCCTGCTGCATGACGACGTCGTCGACATGTCCGGCATGCGTCGCGGTCGATCCACCGCCAACGCGCTGTGGGGCAATGCGCCCAGCGTGCTGGTCGGCGACTTCCTGTATTCGCGCTCGTTCGAAATGATGGTCGAACTGGGCTCGATGGAAGTCATGAGAATCCTGTCCAAGGCGACCCGTATCATTGCCGAAGGCGAAGTGCTGCAGTTGTCGAAGATTCGCGACGCCAGCACCACTGAAGAAACCTACATGGAAGTGATTCGCGGCAAGACAGCCATGCTGTTCGAAGCCTCGACTCACAGTGCCGCAGCCCTGTGCAACGCATCAGAGGTACAGAGCGAAGCGCTGCGCACCTTCGGCGACCACCTGGGCGTGGCTTTCCAGCTGGTCGATGACCTGCTGGACTACCGTGGCGATGCCGAAACCCTGGGCAAGAACGTCGGCGACGACCTCGCCGAAGGCAAGCCTACCCTGCCGCTGATCTACACCATGCGTGAAGGCAGCCCGGAGCAGGCCGCACTGGTTCGTCAGGCGATCCAGAAAGGTGGTCTGGAAGACCTGGAAAGCATTCGCAATGCCGTGGAAAGCGCCGGAGCGCTGGACTACACCGCACAACTGGCCCGTGACTATGCCGCCCGCGCGATTGCCTGTCTGGACGCCCTGCCGCCCAGCGAGTACCGGGATGCACTGGTCGAGCTGAGCGAGTTTGCGGTCGCCCGCACACACTGACAGCCATCGCAGCCGAAAAGCCCGTCCGGCGTGACGGGCTTTTTATTACCTGCGCACAACGCCCACCGCGCTCAAGCACCTTCAGTGTATGTAGCCAGCAAGCTTCTCCTGCATGAAATCCAGAAAACACTGAATCCTCAGCGCCAGTCGCGAATTGCGGTAGTACACGGCATGAATCGGCTGGCGATAGCCACTGTTGGCGCCTTTCAACAGACAGACCAGCCGCCCCTCGCGCAGGTCATCACGGGTCATGAAGTCGGAAAGACAGGCGATGCCCACGCCCTCCAGGACCAGATGGCGCAAGGTGTCACCGCTGGATGCCGAGATGGCAGGCTTGATGGACAGGCGATCGCCTTCAGCGTGGCGCAACGGCCATTGATTAAGAAATTCTACGTGTGTGAAACCCACCAATACGTGCTGCGCCAGTTCTTCTGCGGTTTTCGGGGTGCCGTGGCGTTGCAGGTAGGCCGGGCTGGCAACGATATTCAGCGGGCAACTGCCCAGCGAGCGGGCATGCAGGGTCGAGTCAGGCAGCGCGCCGATTCGAATGGCGATATCGGTGCTCTGCTCAAGCAGGTCGATGAACCAGTCATCGCTGTTGAGCTCCAGTTCGATGTCCGGGTAGCGCTGACGAAACTCCGCCACATGCGGCACGATGCAATGCAGCATGAACGGTGACGCGGCATTGACACGCAAACGGCCGGCGGGCGTCTGCCGGGAGGAAGAGAGCCTTTCTTCCAGGCTTTCCATCTGCTCAAGGATGTGACGCGCACGCTCCAGAAAGAACTTGCCCTCCTCGGTCAAGTCCATGCGCCGCGTGGTGCGGTTGATCAGCGTGGTTTCAAGCTTGGCTTCCAGACGCGACAGGGTACGGCTGACACCGGAGGGCGTCTGGCCCATTTTCTCTGCCGCTGCGGAAATCGAACCGCTTTCGATAACCGAGACAAACACCTGTAACTCATCGGATCGGGCTTTCATTGTTGTCCCCTGCTCAACACTCAGGGGATATTAACGCTGTTCAGTGCAAAGGTTGCGCTCACTGCGCAGCAAACACCTTGGCCAGATGAGCCTGGTAACGCTGCACATCCGCTTCGATATTGGGCATTTTCATCACGTCCACTGCCAGAAACGTCGGCAGCCCGGTCATACCCAGAAACTCGTTGGCCTTGTGAAACGGGAAGTACACCGCGTCGACACCCTTGGCCTCGAAGAAATCAGAAGCGTCATCGAAGGCTTTCTGTGGCGCATTCCAGGTCGCGGAAATCATGTATTGCTTGCCCTGCAGCAAGCCACCGCTGCCATACGTCTGCGACGCATCCGAACGGGTGCGGCCGTCATTGGCGTACAGGCTGCCGTGCCCTTCAGTGAACACTTCATCAATGTATTTTTTCACTGTCCACGGCGCACCCATCCACCAGCCAGGCATCTGCCAGACGATGGCATCAGCCCAGAGAAACTTCTGCACTTCCTCGGCCACGTTGTAACCGCCGTCGATGAAGGTTTCCTTCACATCAAAACCGGCGCGGTCCATGAACGCTACGCCTGCCTCGTGCAGGGTCGCGTTGTAGCGACCATCGGAGTGCGCGAACTGCTTGCCGCCGTTGAGGAACAATACTTTTTTCATGGCTGATCTCTCGCTACCCGACCCCGCCCGTTTTGAGGCTGAGATAGAGGTGATTAATGGATGAGCCGAGAGTAAAGAGATGCGCGCCTGTGAGTAAGACAGCGAAGGGCAAAATACTCTTGCCTCACAGTCACGAATGGCGCGATGACTATTGAGCGAAATGCGTGAGCGGATGAAGACAGGTTTACCCCATCAGGCTCAACCTTTTATCAACAGGTGCAGCCCCAAAAGGCCCATGCCGATGAAGAACACGCGCTTGAACAGCACCGCACTGACTCGCTGGCGCAGCCATTGCCCCAGCAGCATGCCCAACAGGGCCGGAATCAGCGCCAGCGTGGATGCGCCCAGTTCCGCGCCGCCCAGCGTGCCGTTCCACGACAGACCCGCCGCCAGCGCCAGCGTCGAGACGGTGAAGGACAACCCCAGCGCCTGGACCAACTGGTCGCGCTCAAGCCCCAGCGCCTGCAGATAAGGCACCACGGGAATCACGAATACCCCAGTGGCCGAAGCGATAACCCCGGTGATCAAACCGCACAGCGGGCCCAACCAGCGCTCGGCAGCGGCAGCAACCCTGAAGGTCGGCAAAAACAGCCCGCTCAGTGCGTAGAGAAACAACGCGCCACCCAACGCGCGGGTCATTGAATGACCGCCACTCATGCCCAGCCAGAACGCCCCGGCCAGAGTGCCGATGAAAATCATGCTCAGCATCGGCCATAGCCGCTTCAGCAAAGGCCGCAGATTGCCACCCGTCGCCAGTTGCCAGACATTGGTGAACGTCGACGGGATGATCAGTAGCGCCGCAGCCTGCGCCGGCAGCATGGCCAGTCCCAGCAACCCCATTGCCACCGTGGGCAAGCCCAGGCCGATGACACCCTTGACCGTTCCGGCCAGCAGAAAGGTGCCGATCACCAGAGCCGAAAGGCCCCAGCCCAGCGTTTGATAGAAATCGAGAATCGAGTGCATGGCGTCCCTTGCCAGATGGATAGAGGTCGAGGCTTAACCTTTTACTGAGCGCTCGCGCAGGTAGGCCAGCACTTGCGCTTGATCACCTGCGAATTCGATACGCGCCGCCTTGTGTTCGCGCTGGTAAGCGTACATCGGGTCGTAGTACTCGCCGAGCAGCCCTTCGATCCAGCCTCGGTGCAGATCAACCGCACCGCTACGATGCTGTTCTTCCAGCGCCGCCTGCATAAGGCCCGACAGGCGTTGGTGACGCTCGCCGCCGAGGCGTTTGTGAATGTTGTTCAGGCTTTGCAACAGGCGCTCGGCAAACAAGCCAAAGCCCTGCTCTTCGCCATTGACGGTTATGAACTCTGCACAGAGGTTGATCACGTAATCATCGAGAATCCGCTCGACGCGATTCTCGAAGCTGTCTTCCAGCCAGACCATCGGGCAGCCCTGCATTGTTTGATGCAGCTCCAGCGGCACGTTGCAACTGCCGACCAGACGGCTTTCATCTTCCACGACGAATTGTTCGATACCGGCTGCACGCTTCTTGAGCAGGTCGATGGCCAGCCGGTTCTCGAAGTCGATCTGCGCCGGTTGCCCGGTGGCACGCTTGCCGAAGCTGGAGCCGCGGTGGTTGGCGATGGCTTCCAGGTCCAGGCTGTTGCGCAGTTGCGTCAACACTTCGGTCTTGCCCGTGCCGGTCATTCCGCCGAGCACGACGATCTCGCATTCGCTCACCGCCTCGTGCAGGGTATCCAGCAGGAACGTGCGCATCGCCTTGTAACCGCCAAGAACCCGTGGGTAGTCGACCCCGGCATCCTTCAGCCAGCGCTGTACCGTCTGCGAGCGCAGCCCGCCGCGAAAGCAATACAGGTAGCCATCCGGATTGGCCTTGGCGAACTCGACCCACGCATTGACGCGTTCATCCTTGACCTGACCACAGACCAATTGATGCCCAAGCTGGATAGCGGCGTCCTGGCCGTGTTGCTTGTAGCAGGTGCCGACCTTCTGCCGCTCGATGTCATTCATCAGCGGCAGGTTGATCACACCAGGAAAAGCCCCCTTGGAAAACTCCACCGGAGCACGAGCGTCCATCATCGGCACGTCGTTGAGAAACAACGCGCGGTAGTCGCTGCTGTTGTCGGCCATCAGAACACCTCGACGGCGTGGGTCTGTCGCTCGTGCAGGGTGCCGATAGGGTTGAGCAGCAGACCCAGTTCGGCGGCCACGATCAGAAACTCGGCTTCACCTTCAGGGCTGACCGCGACCAGCAAACCGCCGCTGGTCTGCGGATCACACAGCAGGTCACGCTGGGCGTCGGTCAGTGTGCCGATCCTGTCGCCGTAACTTTCAAAATTGCGCAACGTGCCGCCCGGCACACAGCCCTCGGCAATGTAATACTCGACGCCGGGCAGGCGCGGTACAGCGGCGTAATCCAGACGAGCGGTCAAGCCTGCACCATCAGCCATTTCAACCAGATGCCCGAGCAGACCGAAGCCCGTGACATCGGTCATTGCCAGCACCCCGGCCAGCTTGCCGAAGCGACTGCCCGGCTTGTTCAAGGTGCACATCCAGTCGCGCGCCAGACCGATGTCTTCATCACGCAACTTCGACTTTTTCTCGGCAGTAGTGAGGATGCCAATGCCCAACGGCTTGGTCAGGTACAAGGTGCATCCCGCCAAGGCAGTGTCGTTGCGTTTCATGTGCTTTTTCTGCACCACACCAGTTACAGCCAGACCGAAGATCGGCTCCGGTGCATCGATGGAGTGCCCGCCAGCCAGCGGAATACCGGCAGCGTCGCAGACGGCACGACCACCGCGAATGACTTCACGCGCCACTTCTGGCGGGAGGATATTGACCGGCCAGCCGAGGATGGCGATGGCCATCAGCGGATCGCCGCCCATCGCATAGATATCACTAATGGCATTGGTCGCGGCGATACGGCCGAAGTCGAACGGGTCATCGACGATTGGCATGAAGAAGTCAGTGGTCGAGACCACGCCGCGCTCGTCATCCAGTGCATACACCGCCGCGTCATCGCGCGAGGCATTGCCGACCCAGAGCTTGGGGTCGAGGTTCTGAGCGCCGCTGCCAGCGAGGATCACGTCCAGCACCTTGGGGGAAATCTTGCAGCCACACCCTGCTCCGTGACTGTACTGGGTCAGGCGGATTGGCTCGTTCATCGCGACACTCTCGGTTACCGGGAAACAGGCTGCGGAGTCTAGGGGCTGTTCCCTTATCAGCGCAAACCGCATCGCCCACCGGTTGTGCCTCGGGGCCAAGAACCTGCTGAACTGGCCTTTCTCGCCATGCCTCTTATAATCCCCGCGCATCACCACCGAATTCTGTGAAGCGCCGCCTGCTGATGCACGCGGGCTTTGCCTTATCCTTCTTCCGCTATTGAACCGGAGAACCTCCATGCTCAAGCGTACCCTGGCGCTCGCCGCCGGCCTTGCCCTGTCCTTCTCCGCGCTGACCAGCCATGCGGCCGACACCCTTCGCGTCTCGGCCATTCCCGATGAAGCGCCCACCGAACTGCTACGCAAGTTCAAGCCGCTGGGTGCCTATCTGGAACAACGCCTGGGCATGAAAGTCGAGTTCGTTCCGGTCGCCGATTACCCGGCAGTGGTCGAGGCGCTGGCCACTGACCGGCTCGACATGGCCTGGCTGGGCGGCTTCACCTTCGTTCAGGTCAACCTCAAGACCGGTAACGCCGTGCCGCTGGTACAGCGTGAGCAGGACGCCAAGTTCACCAGCAAATTCATCACCTCCGATCCGAGTGTGAAAACCCTGGCGGACCTCAAGGGCAAGACGTTTGCCTTTGGCTCGGTGTCGTCCACTTCCGGCAGCCTGATGCCGCGTTATTTCATGCTCAAGGAAAACATCAAGCCGGAAACGTTCTTCAGCCGCGTCGCCTACTCCGGCGCGCATGACGCGACCGCTGCCTGGGTTCAAGCGGGCAAGGTCGATGCAGGCGTGCTCAACGCCAGCGTCTGGGACAAACTGGTCGCCAGCGGCAAGGTCGACACCAACAAGGTTCACGTCTTCCAGACCACACCGGCTTATTTCGACTACAACTGGACCGTGCGCGGCAGCCTCGACCCGGCGCTGGCGGCGAAGATCAAACAGGCCTTCCTTGACCTTGACCCGGCCAACCCGGAGCAGAAGGCAATCCTTGATCTTCAGGCTGCCAGCCGCTTCATCGAGACCAAACCAGAGAACTACAAAGGCATCGAAGAAGCCGCTCGCGCTGCCGACCTGCTGAAATGACCCTGCGTCTGTCCGGCATCGAACTGCGCCACAGCGACGGCACGCTGGCGTTGCGCGACCTGGACCTGAGCATTGATCGCGGCGAGCGGGTGGCGATCATCGGGCCGTCGGGTGCGGGCAAGACAACGCTGCTCAATCTGCTGGCCAGCGCGTTGCCGCCCAGTGCCGGACAACTGGAAGTGCTGGGGGCTGATCCCTGGCAGCTCTCCAGCAAACGCCGCCAGCGACTGCGCAGCCGCATTGCGCTGGTCCATCAGGCACCGCCGTTACCCGCGCGCCAGCGGGTCATCACTGCGGTGTCGGCGGGCAAGCTTGGTCAATGGGGGCTGGGTAAAAGCCTGCTGAATCTGCTGCACCCACTGGACGTTCCCGGCACCCGCGAAGTGCTGGCACGTCTGGACCTCGCAGACAAATTGTTCGAGCGCTGCCAGCAGTTGTCTGGCGGGCAGCTGCAACGCGTCGGCATTGCCCGTGCCTTGTATCAGGCACCTGAACTGCTGCTGGCCGACGAGCCGGTTTCGGCGATGGACCCGCGTCTGGCCGATCACACCCTGGCGCTACTGTGTCAGCACGCCATCGAGCACCACGTGACGCTGGTCGCCAGCCTGCATGCGGTGGAACTGGCGCTGGCGCACTTTCCGCGAATCATCGGGGTGCGCGACGGGCAAATTCACTTCGATCTCGCCGCTAATGAGGTCGACCGGCAGCATCTCGACACCCTGTATGCCAATGAACAACTGAGCCCTCAGCCCGCCCCGGATGTGGCTGAAACACTCTGGACACCGCGATGCTGAGTCGGGATCAGCGCGACCCGGCGGCAACGCCACGCCTATTGCTGACGCTGCTGGCTGTCGCACTGCTCTGGCCAGGCATTCGGCTGGCCGAACTGAACCCGTTTGTATTGCTGCAAGCCGATAACGCCAGGACGATGGGCAACTTTCTCGCCGGGTTCTGGCCTGTGGCGCACTCTGCGGAATTCCTCGGGCTGTTGCTGGAGGCGACATTGCAAACCCTGGCTATCGCCACGGCTGGCATCGCCCTTGCTCTGCTGCTGGCCGTTCCGGCAAGCCTGCTCGCCAGCAAGGCGCTGTCCCTGTCGGCCGCCTCACGCGGCGGGCGTCCCGGCTGGCTCGGCCAATGCCTGCGCTGGCCGGTGCGCGGCATATTGATCTTCCTGCGCAGCGTGCCGGAAATCGTCTGGGCGCTGCTGTTCGTGCGCGCGGTCGGCCTGGGTCCGACGGCGGGCGTGCTGGCCATCACCATCACTTACGCAGGCATGCTCGGTAAGGTGTACGCGGAGATTTTCGAATCAGTGGACCAACGCCCGGCCCACGCCCTGCTCCAGGCCGGCAGCGGACGGCTGACCGCGCTGGCTTACGGCATCCTGCCCAACGCGGCCGCCGAATTGACGTCCTACACTGTGTACCGCTGGGAGTGCGCCGTGCGCGCTTCGGTGGTCATGGGTTTCGTCGGCGCAGGCGGACTGGGTCAGCAGATCGACCTGTCGATGCGCATGTTCGCCGGTGACGAAGTGGCGAGCATGCTGCTGACCTTCCTGCTGCTGGTGCTGCTCGCCGACCAGCTCAGCCGCTTGCTGCGCAGGCAGTTCACATGAAGCGCGCAGGCAATCTGCTGCTGGTGCTGACGATGATTGCGGCAGTGATCGCATCGTTTGTGTACCTCGGCCTCGACCTGTTCACCCTGGGCAGTCACGACAACCTGACGCAGATGGGCCGTTACGCATTGCGCTTCATGAGCCCGGACCTCAGCAGTGAGCATTTGCAGGCAATCGGCCAGGGCGCTCTGGAAACGCTGGCCATGTCGGCACTTGGCACGTTGCTGGCTGCCATCGCAGGTTTGTTGCTGGCATTGCCCGCTGCCGGTCGCCTGGGCTGGCCGTTGCGCAGCGTGAGTCGTCTGCTGCTCAATGCACTGCGTGCCATTCCGGAACTGGTGTGGGCCGTATTGATGGTGCTCGCTGCAGGCCTGGGACCCAACGCGGGCACTCTGGCGCTTGCACTGCACACCACTGGCGTGCTCGGCAGACTGTTTGCCGAAGCGCTGGAAAACACCGCGCCCGAGCCCGCCGCTGCCATTCGTCTGCAAGGCGGTAGCGCCTGGCAGGCATTCGGCTATGGCACCCTGCCCAACCTGTGGCCGCAGTTGCTGGCCTACACGCTGTACCGCTGGGAAAACAACATTCGCATGGCCAGCGTGCTGGGTTTTGTCGGCGCGGGCGGGCTGGGGCAGATGCTGTACGTCAGCCTCAGCCTGTTTCAGGAAGCGCAGGCCAGTACCGTGATTCTGGCGATGCTGATTCTGGTGTTCGCCGTTGACGCGTTGAGCAGCTGGAGCAGACAGCGCTGGGTGCGTAACTGAGCAGACCTCAGAAAGCAAAACGCCACGACCCTGAAGCTCAGGGCCGCGGCGTGATCAGCAGCGTGACTCAGTAGCCCAGCGACAACCCGGTGTTGCGACGCGGGTCGTTGGCACCGTAGAAGCGGTTGTTACCGATCGGTTTGCCGCCCAGCGAAGGCGCGCCGACCAGAATCGCCGCCACATGATTGAGTGGCTGCGGACCGGCAAACTTGTGGCCCCAGCTCTCAAGAATCTTCAGTGTGTCGGGGCTGACCGCGAAGGTATCGATGTTGGTTGCCTCAGGCTGCCATTGCTGATGGAAACGCGGCGCGTCCACAGCTTCCTGAATGTTCATACCGTAGTCGATGACGTTGAGCATGGTCAGCAACGTCGCGGTAATGATGCGACTGCCGCCTGGCGTGCCGACAACCATCACGGCCTTGCCGTCCTTGGTGACGATGGTCGGGCTCATCGAAGACAGCGGCGTCTTGCCCGGGGCGATGGCGTTGGCTTCGCCCTGCACCAGACCGTACATGTTGGGTACGCCGACCTTGACGGTGAAGTCATCCATTTCGTCGTTGAGAATCACACCGGTCTTGCTGGCCATGACGCCCGCGCCGAACCAGTTGTTCAGGGTGTAGGTCACCGATACCGCATTGCCCCATTTATCGACAATCGAATAATGGGTGGTGTTGCTGCCTTCATGGGGCGCGACGCCCGGTTTTATCTTGTTTGAGTCACCGGCTTTTTGCGGCTCGATGGCCTCACGCAGCTTGGCCGCGTACTTGACGTCCAGCAGGTGCTCGACCGGATTCTTGACGAAATCCGGGTCGCCCAGATAGCTGTTGCGGTCTACGTACGCATGACGCATGGCTTCGATCTGATAATGCATACCCTGCGCCGAGCGGAAGCCCAGCTCTTTCATCGGGTAGCCTTCGAGGATGTTGAGAATCTGGCAGATGACCACACCACCGGAACTTGGAGGTGGCGCTGACACGACGTGGTAGCCACGGTAGTCGCATTCGACCGGAGCCAGCTCGCGGGTCTTGTAATGGTCAAGGTCGGCCTGGGTGATGATGCCCTTGCCAGCCTGGCTTGAATCGACCAGCGCCTTGGCGACCCAGCCTTTGTAGAAACCATCGCTGCCCTTGTCGGAGATTTCTTTAAGGGTCTTGGCCAGGTCTTTCTGCACCAGTTTCTGACCGACCTGCATCGGCTCGCCCTTGTCGAGGAAGATCGACCCGGAGTCGGCCATGTCTGCCTTGAACACATCCGTGGCGCTCGACAGCATGTCGACGTCGCCCTGGCCCAGCACAAAACCTTCCTCGGCCAGCTTGATCGCCGGGGCGATGACTTCTTCGCGTTTGCGGGTGCCATACTTGCTCAGAGCCATTTCCATGCCGGACACGGTGCCCGGCACGCCGACAGCCAGATGGCCCTTGGCACTAAGATCAGGGATGACCTTGCCGTCCTTGTCCAGGTACATATCGGCGGTGGCCGCCAACGGTGCCTTTTCACGGAAGTCGAGGAAAGTCTTGCGCCCGTCGGCCAGCTGAATGGTCATGAAACCACCGCCGCCGAGGTTGCCGGCAGCGGGATAGACCACCGCCAGCGCGTAGCCGACCGCTACGGCCGCATCGACCGCATTGCCGCCAGCCTTGAGTACATCGACACCCACGTGGGTAGCCAGGTGCTGAGCCGTCACGACCATGTCGTTTTCGGCAGCGACCGGGGCTTGTGACGCGGCGAATGTGGGGGAATACGCGACAATCAGTGCCGTCGCGATCAACGATCTGGCGAGGGGTTCGAACTTCATGGTCGATCTCTTCTTTTTCTGGGTCAGGGACGTTTGATGAGTGAAGCGCCAGCCTCCGGGCGAGGATGCGGCGCTTCTCGTCGAAGCGTACCGAGCATCCCTGCGCTGATCTGACGAGGTCCAAAGTAGCCGGTTCTGCCGCGTTTTCCTAATGTAAAAACCGGATACACAGCAACGCCCCACTGATTCCCGACACGGGTGACGCCTAGGATTTCGGGCGATACCCCTCAATGATCGCCGAGAAATCCTTGCCGCCATCACCGCGCAGGCTCATGGCCTGGTACAGCTGTTGCGCCACTGCGCCGAGGATGACCGGCTGATGCGCAGCGCGCGCGGCCTCGGTTGCAAGGCCCAGGTCCTTGAGCATCAACTCGGCGCCAAAGCCACCGCTGTAACCGCGCGACGCGGGAGCGGTTTCGACGATGCCGGGCCACGGGTTGTAGGCCTCAGAACTCCAGCAACGACCGGTCGAGGTATTGATGATGCCGGCCAGCACTTGGGTATCGATACCCAGTGCATTGCCCAGCGCCATGGACTCGGCCACGCCGATCATGGAAATCGCCAGCAGCATGTTGTTGCAGATCTTGGCAATCTGGCCGGTGCCCACGTCACCACAATGCACGATGTTGCGGCCCATCTGCTCCAGCACCGGTTTGAGCACGGCAAAGTGCTCGACAGAACCACCGACCATGAAGGTCAACGTCCCGGCCTGCGCGCCACCGGTGCCGCCCGACACCGGCGCGTCGCCCAACACCACGCCTTGCTGTGCGGCGACAGCGGCGATGTCACGGATGGTCTGCGGGTCGATGGTGCTGCAATCAACCGCCGGAACGCCGGGTGAGATGCCTTTCAGCACGCCGTCGTCGTTCAGGTACACACTACGCACATGCGCCGCAGCAGGCAGCATGGTGATGACCAGCTCGCTGCCTTCGGCGGCCTGCCGGGGTGAGTCGCTGACCTGTGCGCCCAGTCCGGCGAATTCAGCCAGTACGCTCTTGTTGAGGTCGAATACCTGCAAGCTGTGTCCGGCCTTGATCAGGTTGCGGGCCATGGGCGCGCCCATGTTGCCCAGACCGATAAATGCGATGTTCATTATTGTTCTCCTGGTCTGGCTGAGAGGCTGTGCTCAACGCAAATTGATCGTGGTATTCACGCCGTCGTTCACGCTGTCGTCATCGAACCAGCGGCTGGTAACGGTCTTGGTCTGAGTGTAGAACTGCACCACCTGTTTGCCATACGGTCCCAGGTCACCCAGTTTGGAACCTCGCGAGCCGGTGAAGCTGAAAAACGGCACCGGTACCGGAATCGGAATATTGATCCCGACCTGCCCGACATCGATCTCGCTTTGAAACTTGCGCGCCGCCGCGCCGCTCTGGGTGAACAAGCCAGTGCCGTTGCCGAACGGGTTGGCGTTGACCAGCGCGATAGCCTCATCGAGGGTATCGACCTCCAGCACAACCAGCACCGGTCCGAAAATTTCCTGGGTGTAGATCTGCATGTCGGTGGTGACACCCGAGAACAGCGTCGGCCCTATGAAATTGCCGCCCTCGTAACCCGGCACCGAAACCTCGCGACCGTCCAGTTCCAGCGTCGCGCCTTCACGCACACCGCTCTCGATGAGGTCCAGAATGCGTTGTTTGGCCCGTCGTGAAATCACCGGCCCGATGTCAGTGCCCGGCTCCTTACCGGCATTGACCTTGAGAGTCTGCGCCCGTGCCTTTAGGTCGGGCAGCCACTGTCTAGACGCGCCGACCAGCACCACCACAGAGGTCGCCATGCACCGCTGACCCGCCGCACCGAAACCCGCGCCCACCAGCGCGTTCAGCGTTTGCTCACGGTTGGCATCGGGTAGCACCACGGCATGATTCTTCGCCCCCATCATTGCCTGCACCCGCTTGCCATGCCGACCGGCCAGATCGTAGACATGCGTGCCGACAGCGGTCGAACCGACAAAGGAAACAGCCTTGATGTCCTTGTGAGTGCAGATCGCGTCCACCACGTCCTTGCCGCCATGCACCACATTCAGCACGCCGGCCGGCACTCCGGCCTCAATCGCCAATTCAACCAGCAACAGCGTCGACAGCGGGTCCTGCTCAGAAGGTTTGAGGACAAAGGTATTGCCACAGGCAATCGCCATCGGAAACATCCACAGCGGAATCATCGCCGGGAAGTTGAACGGCGTGATCCCCGCGCAGACGCCGATGGGCTGGCGCAAGGTGTAGGTGTCCACGCCACTGGCAACGTTTTCGGCAAACTCGCCCATTTGCAGCGTGCCGATCGAACACGCATGCTCGACCACCTCAAGGCCGCGAAAAATATCGCCCTCGGCATCGGCCAGGGTCTTGCCTTGCTCGGCACTCAATACCGCCGCAATGCGTTTGGAGTGTTCGCGGATCAGCGCCTGCAATTTGAGCATGATGCGCATACGCACACCGACAGGCGTTTCGCGCCAGGTGCGATAGGCCGCGTGAGCCGCAGCGACAGCAGCGTCCACTTCACTGGCAGTGGCAAATGGCACCTGAGCGAGGATTTCCTGAGTCGCAGGGTTGACGATGTCTTGCCATTCGCTGCTTTGCGAGTCAGTCCACTCGCCGTTGATCAGCAGCTTTACGCGAGCAACGGTGGTTGTGGTGTCGTTCAACGAGGCGTTCATTTCAGCGGTTCTCCCTCCAGCAAACCACGCATCCAGCGCATGTACAGATGGATCGCCGTGGTCTCCCGGCAGTCTTGTTTTTGAGTTGGTCAGGGGGCGTGCTTTGGAGTATAGATGTGCAAACTTCTAACAAGAATGCAGATAAAAGCAGGGTCAACATGCAAAAAAACATCACCTCCCTAGGGCTGTTGAACTGGGATGACCTGAAGTTTTTCCTCGAAGTGGCACGCACCCGTAAAGTCAGCAGCGCAGCCCGGCGCCTGGCCGTTGACTACACCACCGTGTCGCGACGCATCAACTCGCTGGAAACCTCGCTGGGCACACTGCTGTTCGAAAAGTCGCGCAACAACGGCTTCATCATGACCGCCGAAGGTCAGCGCCTGCTGGGCTATGCCGAGTCCATCGAAAGCACACTGCACATGGCCTGCGAACAGGTTTCCGGGTCCAGCGTCGCGTTATCCGGGCATATCCGCATGGGCTGCACCGAAGGCTTCGGCAGCTTTTTCATCACCCCGCAACTGAGCCACTTTCTCGACAGCTACCCGAGTATTTCGCTGGATATCCTGCCGCTGCCGCACTTCATCAGCCTGTCGAAACGCGAGGCAGACATCGTCATCGCCCTGGAGCGCCCGGAACACGGCCCCTATGTGTGTTGCAAACTCTGCGATTACAGCCTGCGCCTGTACGCGACCCAGACGTATCTGGACAACCACCCGGCCATCGAGCAAAAAGCCGATCTGAGCGAGCACGTCTTCATCAGCTACGTCGACGATCTGGCGTTCAGCTCCGAGCTGCTGTACCTGAGCAACCTGCTGCCCAACGCCCAGGCACAACTGCGCAGCACCAGCGTCATCGCCCAATACACCGCCGCACTACAAGGCCGCGCACTGGCGATCCTGCCGTGCTTTCTGGCCGCCCAGGACCCGCGACTGCTGCCGGTGCTGGCGGAAGAAGTGAACATCACTCGTCAATTCTGGATGTATTGCCGCGAGGATTTGAGGAAGCTCAAGCGGATTACGTTGCTGTGGGATTACATTCGGGAGGTGACGGAGTTGAATAAGGGGTTTTTGTTGGGGGAGAAGGCGGAGTTACGGTTTTCGAGATGATGCGCAAGAAGTTGCCTGGTCATGCCGTGTAACAGACGCACTGAATAGCTGAGGAGCAAGCTTCACGTACGTTTCGAGGCGCTGCGCAACATCGCGAAAAAGCGCGCAAGATGATGCGCAGATTTTGCTGCTTTTTTTGCTCCACGCACCTAAAACCCATCCTAAACTTCGCCAACCTACTGATTCATATATAAAAATATTATATGGCACCTTTCTTGTTATCTCTCACGCTATTCAGCGGGCGAATTCGTCCGTTACCGCGGAGAGTTTCGGATGTTCGCACCTGCCAGTCAGCCTCGTTTCAGCCTGAGCATCGATAGCCACAACGGCATTGATCATGGTTTTCAGGTAATCGCGTTTACCGGCCATGAGGCCATCAACAAGCCCTTCTGCTTTACGCTTGAGCTGGTCAGCGAGCGCATGTCGCTCGACCTTGAAGACCTGCTGAATCGTCCTGCATTTCTGCAGTTCGCGCCAGATACTGGCGGCATTCATGGCTTGATTGATCAGGTATCCCAAGGCGACTCCGGCACACGCCTCACGCACTACTCGATCACCCTGCGCCCGCATCTGGCCCGGCTCAGGCATCGCACCAATCAGCGTATTTTCCAGAATCGCACCGTGCGGCAGATCATTGCGCAGGTACTGAAAGAACATCACCTGCTGACCAATGACTACCGCTTCAAACTCGGCACCACATACGCCAAACGGGAATACTGCGTGCAGTACAACGAGTCGGATCTGCATTTCGTCCAGAGACTGTGTGAAGAGGAAGGTCTGCACTATCACTTCGAACACAGCCCCACAGCGCACCAACTGGTGTTTGGCGATAACCAGATGGTATTTCCTAAACTCGATTCGGTGATCTATCGCCGGGACAATGGCCTGGTGGCCGATAAGCCGGTCATAAAGCGTTTCAAGCTGCGCCTGGAAACCCGCGTCAACCGCACCACTCGACGCGATTACCACTTTGAAAAACCCCTTCTGAAGATGGAAGGTTCGGCGGATATCACTACGCAGCCTGATCTTGAGGACTATGACTACCCCGGCGGTTTCACCCACCGTGATCAGGGTCTGCAACGGGCGAATCGAGCCCTTGAACGCCACCGCCATGATTACCGGCTGGGCGAAGGTCAAAGCGATCAGCCTCGCTTGGTCAGCGGTCATTTTCTGCCATTGGATGGACACCCCAACGAGGACTGGAATGATCGGTGGTTGCTCACTGAGGTGCGTCACGAGGGTCGCCAGCCTCAGGTTCTTGAAGAGTCCGCACATAAAATTCAGAGCCCTGACAACTTTCAACAGGGCTATCGCAATACCTTTTTCGCTACTCCCTGGCAGGCCTTGTATCGCCCGCCTCTGCATCATCCCAAACCGAGAATATTCGGCAGTCAGACTGCAGTGGTTACTGGCCCGAAAGATCAGGAAATTCACTGCGACCGGCATGGCCGGGTCAAGGTGCAGTTTCATTGGGATCGTGAAGGCAGCGGCGATGACAAGAGCAGTTGCTGGCTGCGCGTGTCGTCCAGTTGGGCTGGTAATCGCTACGGTGGCATGACCATTCCGCGGGTCGGCATGGAAGTGCTGGTGACGTTTCTGGAGGGCGACCCTGACCAGCCATTGATCAGCGGTTGCCTGTACCACGCCGAACACATCCCGCCCTACGACTTGCCTGCGCATCAGACGCGCAGCGTGTTCAGAACTCTGAGCAGCCCCGGCGGCAATGGCTCCAACGAACTGCGCATCGAAGACCGGGCTGGTCAGGAGCATATCTACATCCATGCACAGCGCGATTGGGACCAAAACATCGAGCACGAGCAGAAAATAAGAGTCGGTCATGAGCGACATGACCGGGTCGAGGGCAACAGCTACAGCGAGTTCAAAGCTGAAGAGCATTGCACTGTCGATGGCAACCGGCTGACCGAAGTCAAAGCGGACGATCACCTGACGGTGGGTGGAACACAGCACATCAGGGCGGGCAATGGGTTACTGGCATACGCCGGGCAGGAAATTCACCTCAAGGCCGGTAACAACGTGGTAATTGAGGCGGGGCTGGAGATCACGGTCAAGGCCGGTGTTTCCTTTCTCAAGATCGACGCCAGCGGTGTGACCATTACCGGGCCTCAGATAAAACTCAACTCGGGGGGCAAGCCAACCTTGGGCACCGGCGCATCGCCCGCTTTGCCCGGGCTTGTGAAACAGGCAGATGACGATGGGCCGGGGCAGTTGCTGACGCAGCGCCTGGGTGAGCCAGGCCCGATAGTAGAGCTATGCCAGAAACCCAGGAACGGAACGCCCATGGACTGCCCGCTTGCCGATTGCGGCTGTCGCAGGGCGTTGCTGTCGAGAGGTCGGGCATGAACGTTTACGTGCTGCTGGAGCGCACCGACTCGCTGCTGGAACAACTCTACCAACGGCTGCCCGATCCAGCGCTCACCGTGTTATTCGACAAGACCGAGCTGGCCGTCTACCGGGAGAAAAGTCCGCTTCTTTTGAACACATCAGGCAGCAATACCCTCGTCGAGGCAATGCATGAAAAACCAGAACGCTGGCCCGGCCTGATCATCGAAAGCCCCTTTCCCGTCGACGTGTTGCTCGGCCATCTCCGGCACATTCTGTTTGTCAGGTTCGACGGACAACGCCGAGGCGTGCTGCGCTACTCACATCCTGTCACTGCCAGCTATTTCTTTACGGCAGAGCCCCCTCAATCCAGCGCCCAGTGGTTCGGCCCTATTTCCAGACTGGGCTGGTACGGCGGCACCTGGGAGGACCTTGCACAAGGCAAGCAGCGCTGGTTCGACGTTCGCAATCCACACGCACCTGATTGGCAACCGCCACAACCTCAAGTGACGTTCGGTTTAAACCAGCGGCAAGAAGACGCGTTGCGGCGCCAGAAGAAGGAGTTCTTACAATGACCACCGGCAGACTGAGCGATGGCCCTTCCTGCGAAATGGACAAACTGATCGTCCAGATAGTGGGTAAGGATCATTCGGAACAGCAGCAGGTTTTGCTGGTCGGCTCTGATGGAAATCGACTCTATCAAGCCAAATCGGAAAGACTGGTAAACGAGCTGTTCAGCAGCACACTGAAAGTCTGGGATCACATCGACGGCGGGCGTCTTGATCTGCAAATCGCGACCCTTGAAGGCGAGCCGATTCGCCTGCCGTTGCTCAGTGGCACGAAAGTCACGCCGCGACAGGCCGATGCGCAGTTCAATCAGATCGTTCCGGTGCTGCCATTCATTGCCTTGCCCGGTTCCAAGACAGTGGACGACATGGGCACACCGGTGCTGGCTCGCGCGGGTTATGTGTATGTGTTTTATCAGGAGAAGCTGTGGCGCGAGCTGGAGATCCACGTCAGCGAAACCGGCAACACGTATCACGACATCGACGTGGCCCGATATCGTCAGCAAAGCGGGTTTCTAGCAGGCGAGCGCAAGGCCACTGGCCAGGCGCTTGAGGACATCTGGCTGCCGGCACTCTGGAACAACCGGCACGTGCAGACGCTACAGTTGTGTTTCTCGGAAATACAGCTCAGCGCGGCACGCCTTGAGCGTCTGGAAAAAGACGCGGCTTCAAGAAATCAGCGCTGCAACAGCCCAGACCTGAGCGGGTCGAAAATGCGCTTCAAGGACCTGTACAAGGGCAAGCCCGATGGCAAGGCGATGCTCGATGCGTTTTCCGGCTTTGATGCCAAAAACCCTGTCGCCCAGGCACTCATCGCCCCGATCAAGGCGACCCGGCTGAATCTGCAATACAACGCGTTTCCGGTCAGCCTGGCTGCACCGCAGCGCGCCCGCCAGCCCGGTTATGAAAGGCTGCTCGATCATCCGGCGCGGTATCTGTGTGATCTGTCGGGGCAGTTTCCGGTCGAGTCCTTCAGAGAAGCCAAGGCATTTCTCGCTCATGCTGGCAGAGGTGTTGCTGTGCAGGATGTCAGGCGCCTGGAGCTGACAGCGATGGCCGACGCGCTGCTCGCCAGTTTGCCGATCGAAGCGGATGCCGAGCCCGTCGATGCGGGCGTGCTCTGGGAAGCGCAGGCCGGTGTCGTCGATGTGTTGGATAAAGCGCGGCAGCGGCAGGTCTGCGGCGTGCTGCTGGACGATGCCTGCTATCGACTGCGTCATCTGCGGCAACGTGTCGATACGTGCCAGCAACTGTTCGCGCTGTGCGCCCGACACGCCGTTCTTCACCCACACCATGCCAGCGCGTTGCTGGTGCAACAACTGGTGGTGCCGCGCAGTATTCGCGGTCAGGAAAACCCGCTGCATGCGGCGATGGCCAAGCTGCATGAGCCGGGCAGACGAGCGATCAACCAATGCACTGCCACGGTCCAGCGCGCGGTGGTCTGGCGGCACATGCTCAGTGCTCAGGACGCGCTGGTCGCCAGCCTTAAACAAAGCGCCACGGAGCAAATGCTGGCGGATCACCTGAGCCTGGAAGGTTTCGACTACGTGGCGGCGATGTATGAGTTGAGTCGGACGCTGGCGACCCTGGCGCTGCTGCCGTCCAACGTCGATCCGCTGGCACCCGGTGGCGACATGGTGGATGCGGTCACGGGGGTTGGGCTATGGGATCAGGCCGTGAGCCTTGGGCAGAAGTTTTTGAACCAGATCGCCAGCGATGACACGTCGCCCCTGCACCTCATGCTCTGGCCCGAATGCGATCTACAGACCGCTTGCGCGCCTTATGTCGTGCCGGTTACAGATGACGAGAACAAAGGCGACGGCCGTTTTCGCGCCACCGAACTGGCCCGTTTCGAGACTCAGCCAGCGCCTGACCCCATCGCCCAAGTCACACTGGACGCCACCACCCTCGCTAACTTGCTGGCGGGCGAAAGCCTGCAGAACTTCTTCCTGATCAACAACGGCAAAGCCACAACAGCGGCGCTGGTCGGGATCTTTGAAAACCTGCAAAGCGCCGCAGATGGCGCTGCGAACGCCGTCGCCAAAGCCAGCCAGACTCTTGCGTCAGCCAAAGGTAATGCAAACAGCGCCAATGCCAACGTCCGGGCGGCAAACGACCGACTGGCCCAGATGCAAGAACGCCTCGGCACCAGCGCCGACAAGATCAATGTCAATCGCCAAGGCCGGGGCGTTCAACAACTGCGCAGCATGATGCCCGAGCATTTCGGTGCGGCCTTCCTGATCCGCCGTAATCAGGTCACGCCGCAACACTACGTATTCGGCCTGGAAGACCTGCCCGGCAGAGAGTCGCTGCCAAAAACACGTTACGGCGAATACCTGAGACCCGACGGAACGCCATTTGGCGACATCGCCCAACCGCATCCCTCTTTTACCCGCCTGCCCAAGGGCGACCATCTGGTGCTGGTGATCCCCCGCGGCCACAAGACCGCGCAGGTGGTCGGCGACATGAACCGAATGCTTAAAAAAGCTCGTGAGGCGGCTGGTGCGGTGGGTGACGCGGAACGGGGTCATATTCGGGCGAAGAGCGGGCTGAGTGAGGCCATTGAGGGGCTGGATGCGGAGAAGAACAAGGCGGCTTATCGGGTGCTGGGGTCGACACCGTTTTGTCTGGCGGTGCTGATGTTGGAGGTTTGGAATGTGAGTTCGGAGGTGTCTGCTTGGGAGCAGACGGTTAGGGAGAAAGGAACATCAAGAACGGGTATCGCTATCTTGGGTGCCGGTCTAGATCTCGTGATAGCACTAGAAGCACTAGCAATCAAACTGGCAGGCCAGCAATCAACAATTTCCGCAGCCAGGATAACCTTGTTTACTATTTCATCGAAAAAAGCCGCTATTTTCTTCGGCGAGGCACTGGCCAGAAAAATCACTGAAAAAATCACTGGTCGACTTATAGGATTTTTCGTTTCTAGCTGGATTCTGTCCACCGTCAATATGATTGATGCATGGCAAGCTTGGCAGTGGAACGATGGTGCTATGTACGGTTATCTTCTGCTATCCATGGGGGGGCTAGCGGGCTCGCTAGGAACGTTATTCGGGGCGGCAACAAAGTTGCTTGGACTTACTGCACTGGGTTGGACCGCATTGCTGTTGATCACAGTGGGCGTGGGTTTGGTGATCTTGATGAGTTCAGCTCCGTTGGAGTCTTGGTTAGCAAATGGCCCATTTGGCGAGTCTCATTCAATCGACCGTTTTTTACAAGACCCGGCAGAGGCGTTTTATCGGCTGACGAGCTTGCTTGCCGGCATCAGCATTTCCATCGAAAAAAATCCGGTTTACGAACAGCACGCTACATTTAATACTCGCGCCGATATACCTCACGCCATCCGTAGCGCAGACACGATCATTCGCCTGCAAAGCCGATTGCCGGGCCTTATAGGTCGTCTCGACAGTCTCAGTATTCAAGCCGAGTGTCGGCAGTGCCGTATCACTGAAAGAACCAATAACCAGGGCGTTCCTTATCGAGTAGAACGTGAGATAGGTGACCGACCTGAAATGCCAAAGGCACAACGCCTGCACCCTGATGCACTGGAGCTTTTTTTTACAACGCTCAGCAATCAGATATCTTCCACAGGCAACCGCAGACATTATTACAAATGGGCGGTAAGGGCCCAATTCATGCTGACGCGCGGAGGAGAGGAATATTATTTCCCCGCCCCAGGAGTCAAGGATCCTACACAGCACAAGCAAAACTGGACAAAGCCTAACTTTGAAAAAATCAATCAACCGTTCTGGGCTGATGAAGTTACCCATGAGGGTTCGTCTAGTGATTAATTCCAAAAATAAAACCCTCTACGGCGAAAGAGCCTATTTATCAACCGGCATACCTGATCAGCCAGCACAATCTGAGTATAGTATCGAGGAGTTACGCTTACCTTGGGGGTATACACAAGCCGTAGCACCAGACAGTATTCTGGGTGATCCGACGCCAACCGAGATGCGTTTCTGGGAAGATTTCAAACAAAAAAAACAGGAAAAAATAAACAACCACTCTTACCTGAAAGCTCCGTTTTACGGTGTAAACCTTCATCAAAAATATGATCAAGAGTGTATGCGTTTTGCACAACTAGCTGCGTACTCTAAATTTTGGATTTACATAAACTTCGGAGGGAAATGGATTTTTCTGATATTTACACCTTTTTATGCACTGATCTCGCTGGCAATGCATATAGCCTCAAAAAACTCTTACACGAAAGTTGATTTCTTTGAGGCTTTCATTGGTGGTAGTTACTTTATTTCACTCCCATTTCTATTCTGCTGGCTCATCGGCCATATCGTAATCAATCACTTTCCCCGCCTCTGGTTCCGCCCCCCAAAAGGCCCACTCTGGGAGCTTAACCGCAGAACCGGTCTCGTCACGATCTTCGGCTACAAACGCCATCGAAAAGAAGGGGTGATCGACGAGTTCATCGCGCCGTTCTACGAGTTCGATGCCTACATGACCACCACGCATGATCGTCATGGCTGCTATCACGGCCTGCTGCTTCAGCATCGCTACGAAGAGCAGTGCATCAACTTTCACGCATTACTCGGCCCTGACGATTTCCAGCAACGCCCCTGCGCACTCTGGGACTTCCTGCAAAACTACATGGACACCAGCGGCCCGATTCCGGATATCCCGTTGTTTGAACCGTACCGGCACCTGGACCCGGTCACCGCAAGTTACGATCAACAGCGCGGCCGCAACCCTCGTTACTGGATCGACATGGATAACGACACGTTCAAGGCCGAGGTCGATGCCATGTGGCAGCGGGTTTATGCGATCGATACGTTTAGCCGCCCTAACCTTATGGCGCGGTATGTGGATTATGGCTCATGACTGGTGGCGTCCGGTCTGCGACGGAGCAGTGTTCCAGGTCGGGCGCATGCAAAACCTCAACTTCATTCACACCTGATAATGCGCAAGGCTGCAGATTTGTGACGCAGAGCGTCACGGGATGCATGCCAACGCGGAGCATTGGCACGAGAGTCAGTTGGATGTGCGTACAAAAAGATTCCAATCAATGCAGTCAAGATTGGGCAACACTCAACCTCAGGAAAGTCGACCAACCATTCTGGACCGATGACGAAGCTCATAAGGCATTTGCCAATGGCTGAATCGAGCGGCCGCTCCTACTACGGGTGTCTGGCCTACCGACCTGGCAATATTCCCGAGCAGGCATCATTGCGCACGGAGCCATATCACTCTTGCTCGGCCCGACTCCCTTGGGGGAAAACTCAACAGACGACATCAATGAAACTCCTTGAGGAATCCACCCCAGAAAAAATGAGGATCTGGGAGCAAGTAGCGAAAGAAAAAGAGGAAAACAAAAAAGCTGGAACCCATGTGCTGGCATTCCATGAAGAAGTCAAACTTCACAATAAGTGTGACCACGAGCATTTCAGATTTGCGCCTCTTCCACGCTGGTCACGGTTTTGGCTGATCTCATTACAACTCGGGAAAGGAGGATTCATCGTGCTTTCCCCTTTCATAGTGTTAGCACACCTGTCTCTAATCTCGGTATCCCATAAACCATGGCAGACGGTGACCGTCGACCTACTTTTAGCGGCCTACCCGTTGTATCTAGGTAGCCCTTTACTGCTTTGGCTAATAGGCCACATTGTCATTTACCATTTCCCTCTCGTTTGGTTCCGCCCGCCAATAGGCCCACTCTGGGAGCTAAACCGTAGAACCGGTCTGGTCACCATCTTCGGCTACAAACGCCATCGAAAAGAAGGGGTGATCGACGAGTTCGTCGCGCCGTTCTACGAGTTCGATGCCTACATGACCACCACGCATGATCGTCATGGCTGCTATCACGGCCTGATGCTCCAGCATCGCTACGAAGAGCAGTCCATCAACTTTCACGCACTGCTCAGCCCTGACGATTTCCAGCAACGCCCCTGTGCACTTTGGGACTTCCTGCAAAACTACATGGACACCAGCGGCCCGATTCCGGACATCCCGTTGTTTGAACCGTACCGGCACCTGGATCCGGTCACTGCCAGCTACGATCAGCAGCGCGGCCGCGACCCTCGCTACTGGATCGACATGGATGACGCCACGTTCAAGGCCGAGGTCGATGCCATGTGGCAGCGGGTTTATGCAATTGACACGTTTAGCCGACCGAATCTCATGGCGCGGTATGTGGATTATGGTTCATGAGATTTCATGTCGGATCTGTGACGCGGAGCGTTGCGGGATGCGTGCCAACGCGCTCAGAGTGACTCGACTCCCGTTTCAAACACCCCAGCACTCATCGTTACACATAGGCTCTGAAACGCCCGAAAAACCAGGCTTCTGCCCGGAGGGTGTGGGAGATTCCGGAGGTTACGATGGCTGAGAAGCGGCCCTGAAATCGGTGACCTCTATTTACGTCGGATGTAACGTATGCACTGGGTTTGCTGCCGGTTCCCGGCAGATCGCGAACAAGTTCGCTCCTACGCCCTGCGGGCAGAAGCCAGCTTTTCGGGGTCTTGACGACTTGTGGATTCGGGCGCTGACATGCTCAAAGCCCCAACATCAGCCCACTCAACCGTTTGACCTTGCGGCGCAGGGCTTCTTCGAAGATGCCCTGGCGTGGTTCGATCAGGCTGAACCAGTGTTTGGCGCGGGTGATGCCGGTGTAGATGAGTTCTTTGGTCAGTACCGGGTTAAGCGCTTCGGGCAGGATCAGGGCGGTGTGGGCGAATTCCGAGCCCTGGGATTTGTGTACGGTCATGGCGTACACGGTTTCTACCTCATTGAGGCGGCTAGGCAGGACGAAGCGCACGCCATCGCTGCCGTCGTTGCGCGGGAACGCGACACGTAGCACTTGCTTGCCGTCGCCGTCACGCTCGGGCAGGCGCAAGGTGATGCCGATGTCGCCGTTCATCAGGCCGAGGCCATAGTCGTTGTGGGTCATCAGCACCGGGCGACCTTCGTACCATTGCTGTTCGCTTTCGATCAGCTTCGCGCTGAACAACGCGTGAGTGATGCGCTGGTTCAGGCCCTCCACGCCCCACGGGCCTTTGCGCACAGCGCACAGCAATTGAAAGGCGTCGAAGGCGCTGAGTACCAAGCGCGCCCATCGCGTCCAGCACTGGTCGTCGAGAGCCGAATCATCGGCGGGACGCCCGGCGGCGAGTACGTTCAGGTAATGGCGATAACCCTGCGGGCCTTGCTCGCCTCTGCCAAGCCCGTCGAGGACCAGGCGTTCGAACTTGAGGTCCTGCTCGCCCTTGAGGGCCAGGGCGAACAGGTCGTCGTGACTGCCCGCCGCAAGTAGCGCGCGGGCCTGTTGGTCCTGCTGCTGGTTGACCAGTCGGGCCAGCTGGCCGATACCGCTGCCTTGGCCAAAACGACGCGAGTGGCGCAGCATCACCACTTGCTGGGCCAACGGATGGTGCTGCGCATCGCCTTGGCGCAAGGCGCCTTTGCTGAGGTCTTCGCCGCTGACGGCTTCAAGCCAGGCCTGAGTTTCAGGGCTGTAAAAACCTTCTTCAGCGTCGCGACACAAATCGCCCAGAACGGCACCCGCCTCAACGGAGGCCAGTTGGTCCTTGTCGCCGAGCAGCACCATGCGCGCATGCGGCGGTAATGCGTCGAGCAGATTGGCCATCATTTCCAGGTCGATCATGGATGCTTCATCAACCACCAGCACGTCCAGTGGCAGTAAGTTGCCTGCGTGATGGCGGAAGTGCCGGGTACCGGGGCGACTGCCAAGCAGGCGGTGGACGGTGGTGACTTCGCTGGGGATTTTCTGCCGTACGTCGTCGCTGACGTCCAGGCTCTGCACCTGCTGGCTGATGGACTCGGTAAGTCGGGCAGCCGCCTTGCCGGTAGGTGCCGCCAGACGGATGCGCAGCGGTTGGCCGCTCTGCACCGCCGGGGCCTGCAATAACGCCAGCAAGCGCACCACGGTTGTGGTCTTGCCGGTGCCAGGGCCGCCGGTAATGATGCTGAAGCCCTTGCGGGTCGCCAGCGCGCAGGCAAGTTTCTGCCAGTCGATAATGGCTTGAGGTGCTGAGTTCGCAGGCCCGAACAGGGCATTCAGGCGCTGCGGCAGATCCTCCGGTGGCGCTTCGCTCTGCGCCAGGCGCTGACGCAAGGCTGCGGCGATACGCCGTTCATAGGTCCAGTAGCGGCGAAGGTATAAACGTCGCTCGGCCAGCACCAATGGTTTTTGCAGCGCCTCGATACTTGAATCGCCCACCTCGGCAACCAGCATGCTGTCTGCAAGCGCCTGGCACCAGGCGGCGCCATCCAGTGCTGCCAGCAGTTGCGAGGGCAGCAGCATTGTCCCGCCTTGCTGATCGCCCTCGGGTGGCAATGACAGGGCGAAGTCCGGTTCTTTCAGGGTTTCGTACAGATCAAGGCAAACATGGCCGTGGCCGAGTTGATGACTGGTCAGCGCTGCAGCGACCAGCACCAGCGGATCGGCCTGCGGATCGAGGTCGCTGAGAAACGCGACAAATGCTTTGTCCAGCGCACGCAACCAGCCGCGCTCGACCCAACGCTCCAGCAGGATCAACAGATCGCCGACGCGTGTCAGCGGGCTCAATTCAGCGAGGCTGATGTCGTCCAGCGCGGTGGGCAACAGATCGTCAAACGAGCGGCTCATGCCAATGCTCCCGACAGGTCATGCGCTAACGGTTTGCCCTGAAACAAAAGGTCCAGGCTCTCGATAAGTTCGCGTGGCGGACGGACGAAATACGCACCTTGAGAGGCCGAGCGGCTGCCGCGCAGGAACAGATACAGCGCGCCGCCCATGTGCTGGTCGTAATCATAGTCGGCCATCCGTGCCTTGAGCTGACGATGCAACGCCAGCAAGTACAGGACGTATTGCAGGTCATAGCGGTTGTCGAGAATGGCCGCTTCCATCGCCGGTTCGGTGTATGCAGTGTCGTCGGTGCCCAGCCAGTTGGATTTGTAGTCAGCCACGTAATAACGGCCTTCGTGTTCGAACGTCAGGTCGATAAAGCCTTTGAACATGCCGTTGAGCGAGACCGTTTCGGTCGCAGCACGCGGCGCGTTGTTGTGGGTGAAGCGGCGCACAAGAGCGTCCATCTGCGCCACATTGACGTTGTTGCTAGCGAACCAGAATTCCATCTCTATGCGGTACTGATTGGGCTGGTCCAGCTCACCCAGCGCGACCGGCGTGGCATCCGGCGACAGACGCAACGGCATGTTCAGCATGTGCTGCAGCCAATCGCTCAGGGTATTGATCCAGCCCGCCCAACCGCGCCGATTGCAGCGCCGGGCAACGGCGTCCTGCAGTTTGTCCGGCGCGTGAGCGGTCACCGCAAAACCTTCGTTGCCAGCCCACTCGAGCAGCCCGTGCAGAAAGGTGCCGGGGTTGGGGCCACGCGGAAAGCGGTGGATATCGCCGCCACTGGTCAAAATGTCACGCGGAGCTTCAGGGTCCAGGCGCTCGTCGTCGAACAGCTTCTGTGCCTGGGGGCTGTCAGGCGATTCATCGGCACCGGCAGTTACAGTGTCGCCGATACGCAGGGCGCTGTAGGAGGCGATCCACCAGTTCTCGGCAGCGCGACGTTTGGGTACGAGCAGCTTGACCAGCGCGGCTTCGTTGCGCGGCGCGCTGAAGCGTTCGTCAGTGGGCTCGGGAACAGGCTGCAAGGCAATCGCATCGCAGCCTTGCGCGAGATCACGCAGCCAGACTTTCAGCTCTGCCGACTCGGCCAGCGCCACACCGCCCCCCAGTAAATAACCCAACGCAGAACGGTGCAGCATCGAGTTGCTGGCATTGCCGCGTTTGAGGTCGGCAACGCCCAGCCAGCAAGCGTGTTCGGAACGGGTCAGCGCCACGTATAGCAAGCGCAGGTCTTCGGCCAGACGTTCGTCATCGGCTTGCTGAATCAGCGCTTCGGTGGGCTGCAGGCTGATCTGCGATTTGCCGTCGGCGTCATGAAACTGCAGTGGCAGGCGACTGCCGTCCACAGGTTTCGAGGAGCAAATGAATGGCAGGAACACCAGCGGATATTGCAGGCCCTTGGACTTGTGGATGGTCACCACCTTGACCAGTTGCTCGTCGCTTTCCAGGCGCAGGATCTGTTCTTCGCCAGCCTGACCGGACAGCGCCAGGTGGTCGCCCAGATGCCGAATCAGCGCCTGTTCGCCGTCCAGTTCGGCGGCGGCCTGCTGCAGCAGTTCAGACAAGTGCAACAGGTTGGTCAGTACTCGCTCACCGTCGGTGCGCGTCATCAATGTCTGCGGCAGGGCGAAGTCATGCAGCAGGCGGCGCAGCATTGGCAGGACGCCCTGGCTGCGCCACACGGCACGATAGCCACGAAACTGCATAACACGCCGTTCCCACGCCAGTTCGTCCTGATTCAGACGCTCCAGCTCGGCCAGCGGCAGGTCCAGCGTGATACACGCCAGCGCGGCACGCAGCGTACGTTCGGAATCGGGCTCGGCACAGGCTTTGAGCCAGGACAGCAGGTCGTGGGCTTCCTGAGCGGCGAACACTGAATCCTTGTCCGACAGATAAACGCTGCGCACGCCACGCGCGGTGAGTTGCTGACGCACCGCCTGCGCTTCCTTGCCATCTCGGACCAGAATCGCAATGTCGGCCGGACGCAGCCCGCGCAGCGGTTTATCAAGCATGGCGAAACCGGCACGGCCCTGTTGACCGGCGTTGAGCAGGCGCACGATCTCGCTGGCGCAACTGGCCGCCAACTGTTGGCGATAAATAACCCCGGACACCGGCTGTTCGCTTTCCAGATGCCAGACCGTCAGTGCAGTCAGTGGCGCGCCGTCGACTTCCAGGATCTCTTTGCGACCCTGGGCCAGCGCATCGGAGAACGGTACCTGATTGCCTTGATCATCACGAAACAGGAACGCTCCGCGACCTTGCGGACGTTGCTCTGCGCGCGTGAAGACATGGTTGACCGACGCGACCATTGCATGGCTGGAGCGGTAGTTGGTGTCCAGCGTGTGCCAACGGCCGTCGGTGGCCTGCCGGGCGCGCAGGTAGGTGTAGATATCGGCACCGCGAAACGCATAGATCGCCTGCTTCGGGTCGCCGATCAGGAACAGCCCGGTCTGCTCGTCGTTGCCCTCAAGGCGATAGATGCTGTCGAAGATCCGATACTGCACCGGGTCGGTATCCTGAAACTCATCGATCAACGCTACTGGAAACTGCTCACGAATCAGGGTGGCCAGACGTTCGCCGCCAGCACTGTGCAGGGCGGCATCGAGCCTGAGCAACATGTCGTCAAACCCCATCTCGGCGCGACGCCGCTTCTCTTCTTCAAAGCGGGCACTTACCCACTGCGCCGCATGCTGCAACACCGCGGCATCCGGCTTGGGCAGACTGTCCAGCGCAGCTTTCAGCTGTGCCATGGCCTCGAAAGCGGGGTGTGAAGGCGGATCACTTTTCCAGGCTTCGGCAACACCCTCCGGGGTCAGGCGCGTGAAACCGGTTCCCAGGTCCAGCGTTTCCTGTGTGTCGTCAGCGGCCCATGCGGCAAGCTTTTCAAACCAGGGCTTGAAGTAGCGCTCCTGCATCTTGCGGCCATCGACCACTTTGCGGGCTACGGCGTCCTGACAGAGCGCATACAGCTCTTCAGCCCAGGCGGCCCAAGGCGCTTTCAGGGCAGCAAGCACTTCTCGACGCTCCTGCAATGACGCCTCGATCAGTTCGGCGGGCTCTTGAGTGAGCGGGCTGCGATCACGACCAAACAAACCTCGCACACGCGGCAACAACGCCGCCGGACCGCTCAGGTTTTCCCGCACCCAGGTCAACGGGTCGCCGCTCATGGGGTAGCAGAAGCGGCGCCAGTAGTCGCGCAGCACTTCACCGAGCAAATCGCTGTGGTCGGTTTCCAGGGTCTGGGTGAACAGGCTGCCGCTGTCGAATGCGTGTTCGCGCAACATGCGCTGGCACCAGCTGTGAATGGTCGAGACGGCGGCTTCGTCCATCCACTGTGCGGCGATGTCCAGACGGCTGGCACAGGCAGGCCACTGCTCGTCCTCGAACTGCTCACGCAACTCGGCAATCAAACCGTCAGGTGCTGCAATCTCGTCACGAAAGAACCGTGCTGCTTCCGCCAGCCGGGTACGAATCCTGTCACGCAGCTCCTTGGTAGCGGCGTCGGTGAAGGTCACCACAAGGATCTGCGGCGGCAGCAATTCACGACCAAAGCCTGACTGTTCGGTGCCGTGGCCAAGCACCAGACGCAAGTACAGGGCGGAGATGGTGAAGGTCTTGCCGGTCCCGGCGCTGGCCTCGATCAGTTGACTGCCGCGTAGTGGAAAACGCAGCGCCAGAGGAAGGGATTGTTCGTTCATGCGCCACCCTCCCCGCCAGACAACGACTGCCAGGGTGCATCGTAAACCGGTTTGTAGAGCGTCTCGCACCAGCCTGCAAACTCTTCACTGTCGACCAGCGCGTCAAAGTCCGGAAACTGTCGGGCCAGCGCGGTGCTTTCGCGGCGCTCACCATCAGTGGTCTGCCCGTCACCCTCGTAGGCCTTGCGGGCTGCTGCTTCGGCTTTGTCGGCAGGCTGGCCCAGCCAGGCAAATGCGGTTTTGACGGCGACTGGCAAAGGCTCTTGCATGCCGCGTAGCCAAGCCATCAGCAAGTGATTCAGGGTGGTTATGGCCGCGTCCTTGTCCAACGGATCGAGCATGAGGGTTTCGTCACTGGCCACCAGTGCCGTGTGCAACGGCAGCTCACAGGCGCAGGCCACCAGGTGATTGACCCACGGCCGAATCAGCCGGTGCCATTTGCGCGTCTTTTTCGAGCCGATGCTGTTGGGAATCGCCGTGACCAGCAACAGCTCACCACCAGCGTTACGGTGCAGTCCGCCAAGCCAGCCATCGATACTCACACTGCCATGGCTGAAGCTGATCGGTAATGCGCTGCTCAACGTTTCGGGCCAGAGGGTCAACAGATCGTGGTAACGCTTGAGAACGTCTGGCAACGGCTCGATCAGTTCGTCCTGCATCAAGGTGCCAAATCCCGCGAGCGGCAGCAGGCCACTGGCTTGAAGTTTCAGTGCCTGGGCTTTCAGGGCGACATCCATATCGTCAGGGGAAGCCATCGCTGCGCTGAGCAGGCTTTCACTGAGGCCGTAACGCTCAAGCGCATCGAGCACGAATGGTTCCTCATCGGCGAGCGGCGCTTCGGCGACTTCGAAATAGATCTTCAGGCGCTGGCTGAAGAAATGCTTCACCGGGTTTCTCAGGAAATCCTGTAACTGTGCAATGGACAGGGGTTCTTCCTGCTCATGGGGGGAAAGCGCTTGAGGTACGGGCACCTGAAGGTCGGTTTCATGCAGCAGGCGCCACTCGCGGGCGAAGCTGAAATACCCAGTGCCTGCATGGAAGTAATTGGCACTGAAAGGCTGCAGAGGGTGATCCACAGTCAGCGCGTTCAGCAAACGCTCACCATCGTCCTGCTTGCCGTCCGGTTCGGTCTCGCCAGCCAGCTTCCAGCCACTGGCCAGGTGATCGCGCAATTGGCCAATCAGCACCGATGCAGGACGCTCGCTGTTGTCCCGAATGCTGTGGCCAACCCAGCTGATATAGAGCTGGTCCCTGGCCGATAACAGCGCTTCCAGCAACAGGTAGCGATCGTCTTCACGCCGGGAACGGTCGCCGGGGCGGTAATCGCTGCCCATCAGGTCGAAATCCAGCGGCGGTTGCGCGCGCGGGTAATCGCCGTCATTCATGCCCAGCAGGCAGACCACTTTGAACGGAATGGCACGCATGGGCATCAGCGTGCAGAAGTTGACCGAGCCTGCCAGAAAGCGTTGGGACAGACGCCCCTGATCAAGCCCGGCCAGCCAGGCCTCACGCACAACGGTCAACGGCAGCTCATCGGTCAGCCCTACCGCGTCACAGGTTTCCAGCCAGCTTTCGCGCAGTGTTTCAAGTTGAGCGAGCAGGTAGTCATCGTGTTCGCTGTCGGCGAGGAAGAACAACTGCAACAGCGATTGCAGACGCGTTCCCCACGCGTACGGAGTTGCGGATGTCGATAATTCCGTATGAGCCACCTGAAGCGCGTCAATCAGCGCTACCAGTGGGCCGATCAATGCGGCATCAAGCCCGCCAATCTCATCGTACGGCTCGATGCCGTCGTAAGCCGCACCTGCTCCCACGGCGTAACCCAGCAGCATACGACGCAGGCCGAAATGCCAGCTGTTCTGCTCCAGCGCATCCGGCAACCCCAGACCTGCACGCTGCTGTGCGTTGAGGCCCCAGCGAATGCCGGCACCCTCTATCCAGCGGTGCAGCGTTGGCAGATCGCGCTCCTGAATCCTGAAGCGCGCGCGCAAGGCGGGAACGTCGAGCAGGTCAAGGATTTCGCTGACCGGAAAGCGGCTGTCCGGGAGTTTGAGGAGGTGTTCAACGGCAATCAGCAAGGGTTCGCGGCCACGTTGCCCCTGGTCGGCCAGCGTAAAGGGAATGAAGCGACGATCTTCGCGTTCGATTTGCCCGAATACCGCTCGTATGTGCGGGGCGTAGCTGTCGATATCCGGGACCATGACAATCACATGACGCGGGCGCAGACCAGGGTCTTTGCTGAACCGTGCCAATAGCTGGTCGTGCAGCACTTCCACTTCGCGCTGCGCACTGTGCGCAACATGGAAACGGACCGAGCGATCTTCCAACGGATCGACTGCCGGCCAGAGCTCACGGGTTTCATCCAGCGGGCGCAGCTCGAGAATATCGTCCTGCAACTGGTTCAGCAGATTGGTGGGCTCGACTTCACTGAACAGATCAATCCGCTCGTCCTTGAATGAAGAGCGGTAGCTGCGCGGATCATCATGGCTGTCCAGCAAATTGATGTAATCGCGCCCCTGCTTGCCCCAGGCAGCGAGCAGCGGATGAGCATGCTGATGCAGCGCTTGCGGGTCGAGGACCATCGGCATTCCGGTCTTGCGCGCCTGGCGTTTGTACTGGTGACGCAGCAGGTCTTTGTCGGCAACGATATCAGCCCAGTGATGGCGACACGGGTTGTGAACGCAGAGCAGAACCTGGCTGAACTTCGCCAGACCCGCCAACGCCTCAAGCGCTTGTGCAGGCAGTGACGAAATGCCAAAAACGATGACGCGTGCCGGCAAACCCGGAGGCGCTTCGGTCATGGTGCCGATGCGCTCGATGAAACGCTGATGCACGCCCGCGCGGCTCTGCGACATCCCTTCAGCCCCGACGTCGTCCAGCAACGCACGCCACAGTTCGGCCTGCCAGCAATTGGCAGCTGACAATGGTCTGGACTGACCTCGTACGTCGCGCAATTGATGACGGCCAGCGGCCCAGTCTTCCAGCCAGTCGGCGCGGTAAACCTGATATTGGTCGAACAGATCTGACAGGCGCTCGGACAATTGATAGCGCTTGCGTAGATCAGTGTCGTCGGTCAGGAAACGCTGCAGGGGCTCAAAGTGCGGCTGATTGATGAGTTCAGGGAGCAAGCGCATCAAGCGCCAGGTCAGCGGGGTCTTGTCGAGCAAGGAAGTCGAGGGGATTTCATCGCTTCCGAGAACCATGCGGTACAGCGTCCACATGAAGCTACCGGGCAATTGGACGTCTATGGCTGCGGCAATGCCACAGCCGCCGCTATCTTCATCCTGAGCGTCCTCGGCCAAGGCCAGTTTCAACCACTGCGCAATGCCGTTGCTCTGCACCAGAGCAATCTCGTTTTCCAGGGGGGCCAATGGATAACGTCGCATCCACGACACAACCAGGCTGCGCAGCTCATCCGGGCGGTTGCCTTGGACCACCATGAAACCTGCACTCAGAGAGGTTGTAACGGACATGCTTGCTTCCTTGACCGGTGCGTAGAACCTGATGCCGAACCATAAGGGCAAGCGCGCTGGATTGCCATAAGCATGTTCGTCTGAATGACTGCCGGAGAGGTGGGATTATGAGTTCAGGAGAATGCAGAGGTTTGTGGAACCCCAGACAAACAAAAACCCTCAACGCGTAAGCGATGAGGGTTTCTGGAATTTAATCTTGACGATGACCTACTCTCACATGGGGAAACCCCACACTACCATCGGCGATACATCGTTTCACTACTGAGTTCGGGATGGGATCAGGTGGTTCCAATGTTCTATGGTCGTCAAGAAATTCGGGTACCGAATCGTGCCGTGCGGCGCGCTTCAGCAAATCGGGTATGTGATAGCTCGGTGCGGTTGTGACGCAAACTTTCGGTTCGTGTCGTCTTCACAGTCACCGCAATCTGGTCGTTCGACTCAAATTGCTTGGGTGTTATATGGTCAAGCCTCACGGGCAATTAGTATTGGTTAGCTCAACGCCTCACAGCGCTTACACACCCAACCTATCAACGTCGTAGTCTTCGACGGCCCTTTAGGGAACTCAAGGTTCCAGTGAGATCTCATCTTGAGGCAAGTTTCCCGCTTAGATGCTTTCAGCGGTTATCTTTTCCGAACATAGCTACCCGGCAATGCCACTGGCGTGACAACCGGAACACCAGAGGTTCGTCCACTCCGGTCCTCTCGTACTAGGAGCAGCCCCTCTCAAATCTCAAACGTCCACGGCAGATAGGGACCGAACTGTCTCACGACGTTCTAAACCCAGCTCGCGTACCACTTTAAATGGCGAACAGCCATACCCTTGGGACCGGCTTCAGCCCCAGGATGTGATGAGCCGACATCGAGGTGCCAAACACCGCCGTCGATATGAACTCTTGGGCGGTATCAGCCTGTTATCCCCGGAGTACCTTTTATCCGTTGAGCGATGGCCCTTCCATACAGAACCACCGGATCACTAAGACCTACTTTCGTACCTGCTCGACGTGTCTGTCTCGCAGTCAAGCGCGCTTTTGCCTTTATACTCTACGACCGATTTCCGACCGGTCTGAGCGCACCTTCGTACTCCTCCGTTACTCTTTAGGAGGAGACCGCCCCAGTCAAACTACCCACCATACACTGTCCTCGATCCGGATAACGGACCTGAGTTAGAACCTCAAAGTTGCCAGGGTGGTATTTCAAGGTTGGCTCCACGCAGACTGGCGTCCACGCTTCAAAGCCTCCCACCTATCCTACACAAGCAAATTCAAAGTCCAGTGCAAAGCTATAGTAAAGGTTCACGGGGTCTTTCCGTCTAGCCGCGGATACACTGCATCTTCACAGCGATTTCAATTTCACTGAGTCTCGGGTGGAGACAGCGCCGCCATCGTTACGCCATTCGTGCAGGTCGGAACTTACCCGACAAGGAATTTCGCTACCTTAGGACCGTTATAGTTACGGCCGCCGTTTACCGGGGCTTCGATCAAGAGCTTCGCTTGCGCTAACCCCATCAATTAACCTTCCGGCACCGGGCAGGCGTCACACCCTATACGTCCACTTTCGTGTTTGCAGAGTGCTGTGTTTTTAATAAACAGTCGCAGCGGCCTGGTATCTTCGACCGGCGTGGGCTTACGCAGTAAATGCTTCACCCTCACCGGCGCACCTTCTCCCGAAGTTACGGTGCCATTTTGCCTAGTTCCTTCACCCGAGTTCTCTCAAGCGCCTTGGTATTCTCTACCCAACCACCTGTGTCGGTTTGGGGTACGGTTCCTGGTTACCTGAAGCTTAGAAGCTTTTCTTGGAAGCATGGCATCAACCACTTCGTGTTCTAAAGAACACTCGTCATCAGCTCTCGGCCTTGAGATCCCGGATTTACCTAAGATCTCAGCCTACCACCTTAAACCTGGACAACCAACGCCAGGCTGGCCTAGCCTTCTCCGTCCCTCCATCGCAATAACCAGAAGTACAGGAATATTAACCTGTTTTCCATCGACTACGCTTTTCAGCCTCGCCTTAGGGACCGACTAACCCTGC
The DNA here is from genome assembly GCF_020917325.1 of Pseudomonas savastanoi. Taxonomy (NCBI): domain Bacteria; kingdom Pseudomonadati; phylum Pseudomonadota; class Gammaproteobacteria; order Pseudomonadales; family Pseudomonadaceae; genus Pseudomonas; species Pseudomonas savastanoi. The sequence continues at coordinate 777,625 of NZ_CP076652.1, read as the reverse complement.
GTCGATTAACGTTGCGCAGGAAACCTTGGTCTTTCGGCGTGGGTGTTTTTCACACCCATTGTCGTTACTCATGTCAGCATTCGCACTTCTGATACCTCCAGCAAGCTTCTCAACTCACCTTCACAGGCTTACAGAACGCTCCTCTACCGCATCATCAAAAGATGATACCCGTAGCTTCGGTGCATGGTTTGAGCCCCGTTACATCTTCCGCGCAGGCCGACTCGACTAGTGAGCTATTACGCTTTCTTTAAAGGGTGGCTGCTTCTAAGCCAACCTCCTAGCTGTCTAAGCCTTCCCACATCGTTTCCCACTTAACCATGACTTTGGGACCTTAGCTGACGGTCTGGGTTGTTTCCCTTTTCACGACGGACGTTAGCACCCGCCGTGTGTCTCCCATGCTCGGCACTTGTAGGTATTCGGAGTTTGCATCGGTTTGGTAAGTCGGGATGACCCCCTAGCCGAAACAGTGCTCTACCCCCTACAGTGATACATGAGGCGCTACCTAAATAGCTTTCGAGGAGAACCAGCTATCTCCGAGCTTGATTAGCCTTTCACTCCGATCCACAGGTCATCCGCTAACTTTTCAACGGTAGTCGGTTCGGTCCTCCAGTTAGTGTTACCCAACCTTCAACCTGCCCATGGATAGATCGCCCGGTTTCGGGTCTATTCCCAGCGACTAGACGCCCTATTAAGACTCGCTTTCGCTACGCCTCCCCTATTCGGTTAAGCTCGCCACTGAAAATAAGTCGCTGACCCATTATACAAAAGGTACGCAGTCACCCAACAAAGTGGGCTCCCACTGCTTGTACGCATACGGTTTCAGGATCTATTTCACTCCGCTCTCCGCGGTTCTTTTCGCCTTTCCCTCACGGTACTGGTTCACTATCGGTCAGTCAGTAGTATTTAGCCTTGGAGGATGGTCCCCCCATATTCAGACAAGGTTTCTCGTGCCCCGTCCTACTCGATTTCATTGCAAAGGGATTTTCGCGTACAGGGCTATCACCCACTATGGCCGTCCTTTCCAGAACGTTCCGCTAATCTCAATACAACTTAAGGGCTGGTCCCCGTTCGCTCGCCACTACTAAGGGAATCTCGGTTGATTTCTTTTCCTCAGGGTACTTAGATGTTTCAGTTCCCCTGGTTCGCCTCTTGCACCTATGTATTCAGTACAAGATAACCATCTTATGATGGCTGGGTTCCCCCATTCAGACATCTCCGGATCACAGTCTGTTTGCCGACTCCCCGAAGCTTTTCGCAGGCTACCACGTCTTTCATCGCCTCTGACTGCCAAGGCATCCACCGTATGCGCTTCTTCACTTGACCATATAACCCCAAGCAATCTGGTTATACTGTGAAGACGACATTCGCCGAAAGTTTGCATTTCACAAACTTTACCTTAGCCCGGACACACACCAGTGAAAGAGGTGCCCGGTCTATTTCTTTCTATCACATACCCAAATTTTTAAAGAACGATCTAATCAAAGACTAGAAATCAACATTCATGCATTGATCATCAGGATCAATGGAATGCTCATTTCTAAGCTTTCAAACAGAAGCAGTAAGTGGTGGAGCCAAGCGGGATCGAACCGCTGACCTCCTGCGTGCAAGGCAGGCGCTCTCCCAGCTGAGCTATGGCCCCGTATTTCTACATACCGTGGAGGCGTCTACTCTGACCAGCTATCTCACCAGTAAACTGGTGGGTCTGGGCAGATTCGAACTGCCGACCTCACCCTTATCAGGGGTGCGCTCTAACCAACTGAGCTACAGACCCGAACTCGGGCGCTGCTTCTAATCGTCTTCTTCAATGAATCAAGCAATTCGTGTGGGTGCTTATGGTGCAGCTGAGTCGTCGATTAAGGAGGTGATCCAGCCGCAGGTTCCCCTACGGCTACCTTGTTACGACTTCACCCCAGTCATGAATCACACCGTGGTAACCGTCCCCCCGAAGGTTAGACTAGCTACTTCTGGTGCAACCCACTCCCATGGTGTGACGGGCGGTGTGTACAAGGCCCGGGAACGTATTCACCGCGACATTCTGATTCGCGATTACTAGCGATTCCGACTTCACGCAGTCGAGTTGCAGACTGCGATCCGGACTACGATCGGTTTTGTGAGATTAGCTCCACCTCGCGGCTTGGCAACCCTCTGTACCGACCATTGTAGCACGTGTGTAGCCCAGGCCGTAAGGGCCATGATGACTTGACGTCATCCCCACCTTCCTCCGGTTTGTCACCGGCAGTCTCCTTAGAGTGCCCACCATAACGTGCTGGTAACTAAGGACAAGGGTTGCGCTCGTTACGGGACTTAACCCAACATCTCACGACACGAGCTGACGACAGCCATGCAGCACCTGTCTCAATGCTCCCGAAGGCACCAATCCATCTCTGGAAAGTTCATTGGATGTCAAGGCCTGGTAAGGTTCTTCGCGTTGCTTCGAATTAAACCACATGCTCCACCGCTTGTGCGGGCCCCCGTCAATTCATTTGAGTTTTAACCTTGCGGCCGTACTCCCCAGGCGGTCAACTTAATGCGTTAGCTGCGCCACTAAGAGCTCAAGGCTCCCAACGGCTAGTTGACATCGTTTACGGCGTGGACTACCAGGGTATCTAATCCTGTTTGCTCCCCACGCTTTCGCACCTCAGTGTCAGTATCAGTCCAGGTGGTCGCCTTCGCCACTGGTGTTCCTTCCTATATCTACGCATTTCACCGCTACACAGGAAATTCCACCACCCTCTACCATACTCTAGCTTGCCAGTTTTGGATGCAGTTCCCAGGTTGAGCCCGGGGATTTCACATTCAACTTAACAAACCACCTACGCGCGCTTTACGCCCAGTAATTCCGATTAACGCTTGCACCCTCTGTATTACCGCGGCTGCTGGCACAGAGTTAGCCGGTGCTTATTCTGTCGGTAACGTCAAAACAGTCACGTATTAGGTAACTGCCCTTCCTCCCAACTTAAAGTGCTTTACAATCCGAAGACCTTCTTCACACACGCGGCATGGCTGGATCAGGCTTTCGCCCATTGTCCAATATTCCCCACTGCTGCCTCCCGTAGGAGTCTGGACCGTGTCTCAGTTCCAGTGTGACTGATCATCCTCTCAGACCAGTTACGGATCGTCGCCTTGGTGAGCCATTACCTCACCAACTAGCTAATCCGACCTAGGCTCATCTGATAGCGCAAGGCCCGAAGGTCCCCTGCTTTCTCCCGTAGGACGTATGCGGTATTAGCGTCCGTTTCCGAGCGTTATCCCCCACTACCAGGCAGATTCCTAGGCATTACTCACCCGTCCGCCGCTCGCCACCAGGTACAAGTACCCGTGCTGCCGCTCGACTTGCATGTGTTAGGCCTGCCGCCAGCGTTCAATCTGAGCCATGATCAAACTCTTCAGTTCAAACATCTAACTGGGTTTTGAGAAAACCCTAAACTTGGCTCAGCAATCGTTGGTTACATCTTTGATTTCTCGCGGAGTAACTTGGGTTGCTGATAATCTGTTGACTTCAGTCTGACACCACAAGCACCCACACGAATTGCTTGATTTAGTTGTTAAAGAGCGGGTGGTTAAGATCTTTCGTCTCAACCGAGGCGCGCATTCTACAGCGTCTCTTGTATCTGTCAAGCGGTTATTTTAAGAAGTTTTCAAAGTTTCCTTTGCAACTTCAACCACTTGCGCTTCGATCAACTCTGCAGTTGCTCATCAGCGGGAAGCGAATTCTACAGCGTTACAACCGCGTGTCAAACTCTTTTTTCTCACCGCTGTCGATCACTGCTGACTCGACCTCCTTCCTCGCTGGCTCTTCACTCCAAACCCTTGTAAACTATTGATCTACAAGGCTTTTTCGTTTCCGTCTGCGCCGGAAGTGGGGCGAATTATAGACAGATCACAGAGGGCGTCAACCGTTAATTTCAAAAATCTGCAATTCGACTGCTGAGCCCCAACAAATGCGGGAGATCCTCTTTATAGACGATCTCCCGCCACGGGAATTTACAAGCTGGGAAATGCGAATTGCGACGCTTCATGGCTCGCACGTTGCGGCCAGCGCTGGGTAATCGCCTTGCGACGTGTATAGAAGCGCACACCATCGGGACCGTACGCATGCAAGTCGCCGAACAGGGAACGCTTCCAGCCGCCAAAGCTGTGATAGGCAACCGGTACCGGCAGCGGAACGTTGACCCCGACCATTCCCACTTCAATCTCGTCGCAGAACAACCGCGCAGCTTCGCCATCACGGGTAAAGATGCAGGTGCCGTTGCCGTATTCGTGGTCGTTGATCAGTTGCATGGCTTGCTCAAGGCTATCCACACGCACGATGCACAGCACCGGCCCGAAGATCTCTTCTTTATAGATGCGCATTTGCGGCGTGACACGATCAAACAGACAGCCGCCCATGAAGAAGCCCTGTTCATGCCCGGCAACCTGGAGATTGCGACCGTCCACCACCAGGGTAGCGCCCGACTGCACACCATCCTCTATATAGCCGCCGACCTTGTCGCGATGCTGACCGGTAACCAGTGGCCCCATATCCAGGCCGCAAGTCGTACCTGCGCCGATTTTCAGGCTCTGAATTTGCGGAACCAGTTTGGCCACCAACGCATCGGCGATCTGATCCCCGACGCACACCGCAACCGAAATAGCCATGCAACGCTCGCCGCAGGATCCGTAGGCAGCGCCCATCAAGGCACTCACTGCGTTGTCCAGGTCGGCATCCGGCATCAGTACCGCATGATTCTTCGCACCACCAAGAGCCTGAACCCGCTTGCCACGCGCTGCGCCCTCTTTATAGATGTACTCGGCAATCGGTGTGGAACCGACAAAGCTCAGCGCCTTGACCTCCGGCGCTTCGATCAGCGCATCGACGGCAATCTTGTCACCGTGAACCACATTGAGCACCCCCTTCGGCAGCCCCGCTTCATGCAGCAGCTCGGCAATCAACAATGTGGAGCTGGGATCGCGCTCCGAAGGTTTGAGGATGAAGCAGTTGCCACACGCAATGGCCAGCGGGTACATCCACAGCGGCACCATGGCCGGGAAGTTGAACGGAGTGATGCCGGCAACGATACCCAGCGGCTGAAAGTCAGACCACGCATCGATGTTCGGCCCGACGTTGCGGCTGTATTCACCCTTGAGCACTTCAGGCGCAGCGCAGGCGTACTCCACGTTTTCAATACCGCGCTTCAGCTCGCCCGCCGCATCTTCCAGGGTCTTGCCGTGCTCTTCACTGATCAACTGAGCAATGCGCGCTTCGTTCTGCTCCAGCAATTGCTTGAAGCGGAACATCACCTGAGCGCGCTTGGCTGGCGGTGTATTACGCCAGGCCGGAAACGCAGCCTTGGCCGAATCGATCGCCTTCTGGACCGTGTCCCGAGTGGCAAGCGCTACCGTGTGGATAACCTGGCCGGTCGACGGGTTGAACACATCTGCGGTGCGGCCATCTTCAGAAATGAACTCGCCGTGGATCAGGTGTTGAATGCTGCTCATGGAAAACTCCGGATAATTGCATCGGGCGCGAATGACTTCGCGGCCCATGCGACAAAAGCACCTGTGTAAAAGTACCTATATAAGAAGAGAGCCTGTCAGCGTGATCAGTCGATCAGGTTCAGCGTTTCGCCAACGGCATCGAACAACCGGTCCAGGTCCTGCGCCTGACTGTTGAAAGTCGGGCCAAACTGCAAGGTGTCACCGCCAAAACGCACATAGAACCCGGCTTTCCACAGTTTCATGCCTGCCTCGAAAGGCCGCACGATGGCATCGCCGTCACGAGGTGCGATCTGGATGGCGCCTGCCAGGCCGTAGTTGCGGATATCCACCACGTTTTTCGCGCCCTTGATACCGTGCAGCACGCTTTCAAAATGCGGAGCGATTTCTGCTGCCTGCTGTACCAGGTTTTCACGTTGCAACAACTCCAGCGCCGCGAGCCCGGCCGCGCAAGCCACCGGATGTGCCGAATAGGTGTAGCCGTGGGGGAATTCGACGGCGTATTCCGGCGTTGGCTGATTCATGAAGGTCTGATAGATCTCGCTGCTGGCGATCACTGCACCCATGGGGATCGCGCCATTGGTGATCTGCTTGGCGATACACATCAGATCAGGCGTGACACCGAAACTGTCCGCGCCGAACATCGAGCCTGTACGGCCGAAGCCGGTAATGACTTCGTCGAATATCAGCAGGATATTGTGCTGATCACAAATCTCGCGCAGACGCTTGAGATAGCCTTGCGGCGGAACGATCACGCCGGCAGAGCCCGCCATGGGTTCGACGATTACCGCCGCGATGTTCGACGCATCGTGCAGTTCGATCAGCTTGAGCATCTCGTCGGCCAGCGCAATACCGCCTGCTTCGGGCATCCCCTTCGAATAGGCGTTGCTGGCCAGCAGCGTGTGCGGCAGATGGTCGACATCCATCAACTGGCCGAACATCTTGCGGTTGCCATTCACCCCGCCCAGGCTGGTGCCTGCCACGTTCACGCCGTGATAGCCACGCGCGCGCCCGATCATCTTGGTCTTGGTTGCCTGCCCTTTCAGCCGCCAGTAGGCGCGCACCATCTTCACTGCCGTGTCCGCGCATTCGGAACCGGAGTTGGTATAAAAGACGTGATTGAGATTGCCCGGCGTCAGTTCGGTAATCTTTTCCGCCAACTGGAACGACAGCGGATGCCCGAACTGAAAGCCCGGCGAGTAATCCAGAATGCCCAGTTGCCGGGAAACGGCTTCCTGAATTTCCTTGCGAGTATGCCCGGCCCCGCATGTCCATAGCCCGGAAAGCCCATCGTAGATCTTGCGGCCCTTGTCGTCTGTCAGATAGCTGCCATGCGCAGCCACGACCATGCGCGGATCACGCTGGAAATTTCGATTTGCGGTGTAAGGCATCCAGTGGGCATCAAGCTTCAACTGACTGGTTACAGACACATCAGACGCTTCGAACATATTCATGGGGGCAAGCCTCGCAGGCGCTAAACGAACGGTCATTGCAGCCAAGGTGTCACGCGGCTAAAGTTCATAAAACCCGATTTTCATGATCTTTGGTTTGGTAGAGACTAAACAATGAGTGTCCGTCGCCCCGATCCGCTGTCGCAGGTGAGCGATTTTGATATCCGCCTGCTGCGTATTTTCAAAAGTGTCGTTGAGGCAGGCGGTTTTTCTGCGGCTGAAAGCGTGCTCGGCATTGGCCGGTCGGCGATCAGCCAGCAAATGAGCGATCTGGAACAGCGTCTCGGCTTGCGGCTTTGCCAGCGAGGGCGGGCCGGTTTTTCGCTGACTGACGAAGGGCGTGAGGTTTATCAATCGTCATTGCAACTGCTCAGCGCGCTGGAAAGTTTCAGGACAGAGGTCAACGGCCTGCATCAGAACCTGCGCGGCGAGCTGAACATCGGCCTGACCGACAACCTGGTCACCCTCCCCCACATGCGCATCACCCACGCGCTGGCCCGCCTGAAAGAACGTGGCCCGGGCGTGTACATCAATATCCGCATGATTGCCCCCGCCGAAGTCGAGCGAGGCGTACTGGACGGCGGCCTGCATGTCGGTGTCGTGCCACAGGCCAGCGCCCTGCCCGGCCTTGAATATCACCCGTTGTACAGTGAGCGTTCGCTGCTTTATTGCGCGGTGGGCCACCCGCTCTTCTACGCAGACAACTCAACGCTGGATGATGAACGCCTCGCCCAGCAGGAAGCCATTGCCCCGACCTTTCGCCTGCCGAACGATATTCAGGAGCATTATCAGGCACTGACCTGCACCGCCAGCGCTTCAGACCGCGAGGGCATCGCGTTCCTGATTCTGACTGGACGCTACATTGGCTATCTGCCAGATCATTACGCCAACGCCTGGGTGCAGGAAGGTCGACTGCGCGCGCTGAAACCGGATTCGAAGTTCTACGACCTCAACCTGGTGACCGTCACCCGAAAAGGCCGACGCCCTCATTTGGTGCTGGAGAGCTTTCTGGAAACGCTTGCCGCTACCCGATGACACATTCCTGCCAGAGGCCCTTCCAGTCAGCCAGCGCCGCACAGCGCCTCGAAAACGCTATCAGGCTGATATTTATTGAAATAGTTGGACTCAAATAAAAATAACCTGAGCAACTGGACAGTTTTTTGCAGTAATCCTCGACAACGACACGCCAGTACATGGCAGTTCCCCGTCCGAGACCTTGCCATGCAGCCTGAAACACTCGACAACGATGACCTGATTTACGGCCTGAATGATCGCCCAAGACCTTTAACGGCCATATTGGCAGCGTTCCAGCATGTCCTCGCCAGCTTCGTCGGGATCATCACCCCGCCGTTGATCATCGGATCGACGCTCGGCCTGACCCAATACCTGCCGTATCTGATCAGCATGGCCCTGATGGTGTCGGGCACAGGTACTTTCATTCAGGCGCGCCGCCCATTTGGTATCGGCGCAGGCATGATCTGCCTGCAAGGAACCAGCTTCGCCTTCCTGGGCGCGGTGTTGTCCGCGGGTTTTCTGGTCAAGCAGCGCGGCGGCAGCCCGGAGGACATCATGGCGATGATCTTCGGCGTGTGCTTTTTCGGCGCGCTGGTGCAGATCGTGCTCAGTCGCTGTATTGGCCAGTTGCGACGTGTTATCACGCCGCTGGTGACCGGCATTGTCATCACGCTGATTGGCATAAGCCTGATCAAGGTAGGTGTGACAGACCTGGGCGGCGGCTTCAACGCACCTGACTTTGGCGCGCCGTTGAACCTGGCGCTGGGTGCCTTCGTTCTGGCAGTGATCATCGTACTTAATCGTTCGAATACGCCCTGGGTGCGCTTGTCGGCGATCATCATCGGCCTGGCGGTCGGCAGTCTCGCCGCCTGGTTCAGCGGCAAGCTGATTCCACAGCCGATCCACGACCTGCCCTTGATCAGCGTGCCGGTGCCGTTCCGTTTTGGTTTCAGCTTTGACTGGACCGCTTTCCTGCCGGTCGCGCTGATTTATCTGATCAGCAGTATCGAAACGGTCGGCGACCTGACGGCCAACTGCATGCTCGCGCGCCAGCCCATCAGCGGCCCGAGTTACCTGGCGCGCCTCAAGGGCGGTGTACTGGGTGATGGCGTGAGCTGCATGATCGCCGCAACGTTCAGTGCATTCCCCAACACCACCTTTGCGCAGAACAACGGTGTGATTCAGTTGACCGGCGTTGCCAGTCGCTATGTCGGGCTGTACATCGGCGCGGTGCTGTTCGTGCTCGGGCTATTTCCGCACATTGGTGCCATCGTCCAGCAGATCCCCAAGCCGGTGCTCGGCGGCGCAACGCTGGTGATGTTCGGCAGCGTCGCGGCAGCCGGTGTGCGCATTCTGGCCCAGTCTCCGCTGGACCGACGCAGCATGCTGATCATCGCCACGTCACTGGGTGTCGGCCTGGGTATCGCAGCGCAGCCTGCGCTGCTGCATCAGATGCCCAAACTGGTACAGAACCTGTTCGATTCGGCCATCACCAGCGGCGGCATCACGGCCATTGTCATGTGCCTGCTGATTCCGGAAGGAAAAGTCGCCGCTCCCCAAAGTGATGCTACAACGGAACCCAAACCCCTTGAACAACCACGATAGGTTTCCATAGCCGCACTTGCGCCGGTGCTTGCGAGATAGTCGCCGGTGCGTTATCTGTTCATTAGTTGTGCCCTACGACCTGTCCGGAATTGCCCATGACCCTTGAAGTCCCCGCACACAGCGCTCACGTCACCAAGCCCGCAAGCCGTATTCGTCAAAAGAACGAAGAAGCGATCATCCAGGCAGCCGAAGATGAATTTGCCCGCCACGGCTTCAAGGGCACCAGCATGAACACCATTGCGCTGAAAGCCGGGCTGCCCAAAGCCAACCTGCATTACTACTTCACCAACAAGCTGGGCCTGTATGTCGCGGTACTGAGCAACATCATTGATTTGTGGGACAGCACGTTCAACCACCTGAGCGTCGACGATGATCCAGCAGAGGCACTGGCCCGCTACATTCGCGCCAAGATGGAGTTTTCGCGCCGCCAGCCACAGGCTTCGCGGATTTTCGCCATGGAGATCATCAGCGGTGGCGAATGCATGAGCGAGTATTTCAGCCAGGACTACCGCCTGTGGTTCCAGGGCCGGGCAGCGGTTTTTCAAGCCTGGATCGATGCCGGCAAGATGGACCCGGTCGACCCGGTACACCTGATTTTCCTGCTGTGGGGCAGCACCCAGCACTACGCCGATTTCGCCTCGCAGATCTGCCGCGTCACCGGTCGCTCCCGCCTGACCCGCCAGGACATGGATCAGGCCAGCAACAATCTGATCCGGATCATCCTCAAAGGTTGTGGGCTCACCCCGCCAGCCTTGTAGAATCGGCGCCTTGACGTCAGCTGGACACACGCATGCCTTTTACCCTGGTCGGCCCTTGCGAGTTTCGTGAAGAAATCCGCAAGAGCCGCTTCATCACCCTCGCCGCCCCCATCGCCAGCCCGGCCGACGCCCAGGCGTTCATCGAGCAGCACAGTGACCTCAACGCCACTCACAATTGCTGGGCCTGGAAGCTGGGTGGGCAGTATCGCAGCAACGATGACGGGGAGCCTGGCGGCACTGCGGGCAGGCCGATCCTGGCAGCCATCGAGGCGCAGGAGTTCGATCAAATCGTGGTGCTGGTGATCCGCTGGTACGGCGGCATCCAACTGGGCACTGGCGGCCTGGCTCGCGCCTATGGCGGTGGTGCCAACAAGTGCTTGCAGCAAGCCGAGCGTCTGCCGCTGATTCAGCGTTCGTCATTCCATCTCGAATGCAGCTTCAGTGAACTGGCGCTGGTCAAGTTGCGTCTCGCGGAAGTCAACGGCCTGCTGGAGAGTGAAAACTTCACTGCCACTGGCGTGCAGATGGCAATCGCGATAGGCCCCGAGCATGCCGACACGCTGCAACGGCAACTGGCCGATCTGAGCCGCGGCAGAATCGTTTTGCACAAGACCACAACGGAGTAGGCAACGCGACAGCAATTGCCCACATCTACTGTGCATCCGGCTGTGGATAAGCTGAGCACACTCCACTGCGGGCCTTGTCGGGCTTGCGTTTCAGACGAATGATCGTTTTTTGAGCAATCGCCTGTCGTGGATCCATAAACGATGCAAAAACAGTCTGTTAGCGCTCCTTAGCACCTTTGGACGCTAACCACCGGCGTATTATTCTCTCCTGGCCCGCTTGCACACAGTATCTGTGGAAGAACCTGTGGATAACAGGTGCAAGGGTCGCGCATCCACATAACGCTCCTCGCTTGACGCCTGCTGTACATTTTTTACTCAAATCAAAGAGCCACATTTGCCCCTTGCTCCGTCAGCGCGCCCCGAACTGGTGCCGAAATGATCGCGTCAGGTTGTCACTGCACGGTCATGAATAGCGAAAACGCCTTACTCAGCCTTGATTGAACGCATAGGGCCGGAATCCTGACTCCTTGGCCAGGATTTTGCTTTATCCACACGCGACTCACTTCTGCCTTCGAGCCTTTCATGTCAAACCACGCGATACCTGCGCGTCTACAACTGCGCCACATCACTAAACGGTATCCCGGCTGCCTGGCCAACGACGCTGTCGACCTGACGATTCAGCCCGGCGAAATTCATGCCCTGCTGGGAGAGAACGGCGCCGGTAAAAGCACGCTGATGAAGATCATCTATGGCGTGACGCAACCCGACGCAGGGTCGATCATCTGGCAAGGCCAGGCGCAGACCATGCGCAATCCGGCACAGGCCAGAAGCCTGGGGATCGGCATGGTGTTCCAGCATTTCTCGCTGTTCGAAACCCTCAGCGTCGCGCAAAACATCGCATTGGCGATGGGCGCGGCGGCGGGCACGCCGAAACAACTGGAACCACGCATTCGCGAAGTTTCGCAACGCTACGGCATGGCAGTGGAGCCCCAGCGCCTGGTCCACAGCCTGTCGATTGGCGAGCGGCAGAAAGTCGAAATCATTCGCTGCCTGATGCAGGACATTCGTCTGTTGATCCTCGACGAGCCCACCTCTGTGCTCACACCCCAGGAAGCCGAAGAGCTGTTCGTGACCCTCAGGCATCTGGCCGCAGAAGGCTGCAGCATTCTGTTTATCAGTCACAAGCTGGGCGAGGTTCGTGCCTTGTGTCACAGCGCAACCGTCCTGCGCAACGGTAAGGTATCCGGGCACTGTATCCCGGCTGAATGCTCCGATCTGGAGCTGGCGCGCTTGATGGTCGGTGATGCCGAAGGCTTGACCGCGCACTACGACAAAGTCAGCGGCAGCGAAGCCTTTCTGCGCGTCGACAAGCTGTCCTGGCACAACCCGGACCCGTTCGGTTGCTCACTGAAAGACCTGAGCCTGGAAGTACGCAGCGGCGAAATCGTCGGCATTGCGGGCGTTGCCGGCAATGGTCAGGATGAATTGCTGGCGCTGCTGAGTGGCGAACAGACACTGCCTCATGCCCAGGCGACGACCCTGCGCTTCCAAGACACCCCGGTCGGCGACCTGCGCCCCGACGCCCGCCGCAAGCGTGGGCTGGCGTTCGTTCCGGCAGAGCGTCTGGGGCATGGCGCAGTGCCGGAACTGAGCCTGGCCGACAACGCTCTGCTAACCGCTTTCCAGCAAGGACTGGTGAGCAACGGCTTGATCCAGCGCGGCAAGGTTCGCGCACTGGCCGACGAAATCATCCGTCGCTTTGCGGTCAAGACGCCGGACGCACAGGCCGCGGCGCGCAGCCTCTCGGGCGGCAACCTGCAGAAATTCATTCTCGGTCGGGAAATCCTGCAAAACCCCAAACTGCTGATTGCTGCGCACCCGACCTGGGGCGTGGATGTCGGTGCTGCCGCAGCGATTCACCGGGCATTGATTACCTTGCGTGACGCGGGGGCGGCCATTCTGGTGATTTCCGAAGACCTGGACGAGTTGTTCCAGATCAGCGACCGACTCGCCGCCCTGAGCGGCGGCCAGCTTTCCGACCTGATCCCCACTGAACAGACCAGCACCGTGCAAATCGGCGGCTGGATGGCGGGACAGTTCGATCATTCTCACACCCAGGCCCATACGGCGGGTTAACGGAGCAAAACATGCTGCTTTCTCTGGAACCGCGCGGCCAGCAATCGCGCGCCATGTTGTGGTGTTCCCCTTTACTGGCTGCCGTCCTGACACTGGTCTGCGGCTCGCTGCTGTTCATCGGCCTGGGGCTCAACCCTTGGGTGACGCTGCACACCTTGCTGATCGCACCGGTCAGCGACTGGTATGGCCTGTCGGAATTGATGGTCAAAACCTTGCCGATTCTGCTCTGCGCGCTGGGCCTGGCGGTCGCGTATCAAGCGCGCATCTGGAACATCGGCGCGGAAGGCCAGTTGCTGCTCGGCGCGCTGGCAGGCAGTGCCGTGGCGGTGAATATCATCGAGATGGAAAGTCGCTGGGCCTTGGTCATGGTGCTGCTGGCCGGCACCCTGGCAGGCGCGGCCTGGGCGGGCGTGACCGCCTGGCTGCGCACGCACTTCAACGCCAATGAAATCCTCACCAGCATCATGCTCAACTACATCGCCCTCAACTTGTTGCTGTACTTCGTGCACGGGCCGCTCAAAGACCCGGCCGGCATGAACTTCCCGGAGTCCGCGACTTTTGGCGAGGCCAGCCGTCTGCCGCTGCTGATGGAAGATGGCCGCGCGCACATCGGCGTGTACTTCGCGCTGCTGGCACTGGTCGCAGTCTGGGTATTGCTGCAGCGCAGCTTTGTCGGTTTCCAGATCAAGGTGCTCGGGCTCGACAAGCGTGCTGCCGGTTTTGTCGGCTTTCGCGAGAAGCGACTGGTATGGCTGGCACTGTTGATCAGTGGCGCACTGGCCGGTCTGGCGGGCGTGTCGGAAGTGACCGGACCGATCGGCCAACTGGTGCCGCAGGTCTCGCCGGGTTACGGCTATGCCGCGATCACCGTGGCTTTTCTCGGACGCCTCAACCCCATTGGCATTCTGTTCTCCAGCCTGCTGATCGCCTTGCTGTACCTGGGTGGTGAAAGCGCACAAATGACCTTGAACCTGCCCTTGGCAATCACGCAATTATTTCAGGGGATGATGCTGTTCTTCCTGCTGGCCTGTGATGTGCTGATTCTCTATCGCCCACGTTTGAAACTGCACTGGGCCAAGCGCCAGATGACAGCCGTCACAGGAGCCGCATGATGGATATCGACCTGCTGAGCAACATTTTCTACGCCATGGTTCGCTGCGGAACCCCCTTGCTGCTGGTGGCGCTGGGCGAACTTATCTGCGAAAAAAGCGGCGTCATCAACCTGGGTCAGGAAGGCATGATGCTGTTTGGCGCAGTGATCGGTTTCATCGTCGCCCTGAGCACCGGCAACCTCTGGCTGGGTGTGCTGCTGGCGATGCTTGCAGGCATGCTGCTGTCGGCACTGTTTGCCCTGGTGGCACTGGTGTTCAACGCCAATCAGGTCGCGACCGGGCTGGCGCTGACCATCTTCGGTGTCGGCCTCTCCAGCTTCGTCGGCGCCGCCTGGGTCGGCAAGCCATTGAGCGGTTTCGAACCGGTGGCCATCCCGCTGCTGAGTGACATTCCGCTGATCGGCCGCATGCTGTTTGCCCAGGACCTGCTGGTCTACCTGTCCTTCGCCTTGTTCGCTTTGGTCGCCTGGGCGCTGCTGAAAAGCCGCGTCGGGCTGATCATTCAGGCCGTCGGCGAAAACCCTGACGCCGCCAGCGCCATGGGCTTGCCGGTGTTGCGTGTGCGCACGTTGGCCGTGCTGTTCGGCGGCGCAATGGCTGGGCTGGCCGGGGCCTACCTGTCGCTGGCCTACACACCGATGTGGGCAGAAAACATGAGCGCCGGACGCGGCTGGATAGCATTGGCGCTGGTGGTGTTCGCCAGCTGGCGCGTGTGGCGTCTGCTGCTCGGTGCCTATCTGTTCGGCCTCGCCAGCATCCTGCACCTGGTCGCGCAAGGCATCGGCCTGGCCATCCCGTCCAACCTGCTGGCGATGCTGCCCTACCTCGCCACCATCATCGTCCTCGTCCTGCTCTCCCGCGACGCCCTGCGCACCCGGCTGTATGCGCCGGTATCGCTGGGCCAGCCATGGCGGGCGGGTCATTGAGGAGCTAGCGGCGCAGATGCTTGACGCAGAGCGTCATGAACGGCATTCCCACGCTGGAGCGTGCGGAACGATAATCCCGACTATCGCGCCAATGCTCAGCGTCAGACATCTACCTTGAACGTTTCCGGCTCATGGAGATTCCAACACTGCATAGGCAGTAGTACGCTGCGGGGTCGAAACTTTCGAGAGGCCTTGCTGGCACTGCCATGGAGTCTGTCTCTCAATTTGCCAAGGAATCATTCATGACCACTACCAAGAAAACCGCCCTCATTATCGGTGCTTCGCGTGGCCTCGGGCTCGGGCTGGTACAGCGCCTGACCGAACAGGGCTGGCAGGTCACCGCCACGGTGCGTGATCCGCAGAACGCCGAAAACCTCAAAGCGGTGGAAGGCGTGCGCATCGAAGCGGTGGATCTGGACGAAACAGCCTCGCTTGAAGTGCTGGTCCAGAAGCTGCGTGGCGAGGTGTTCGACGTGCTGTTCGTCAATGCCGGGATTACCGGTGCGCAACACCAGAGCGCGGCAAAGTCGACCGCCGCCGAGCTTGGGCAGTTGTTCCTGACCAACGCTGTAGCGCCGATTCGTCTGGCCGAGCGCTTCGTTGAGCAAATCCGTCCCGGCACGGGCGTCCTGGCGTTCATGAGTTCGTGGCTGGGCAGCGTCACTTGCCCGGACGGCGCAAACCTTGCGCTGTACAAGGCCAGCAAGGCTGCACTCAATTCGATGACCAATACCTTTGTCACCGAGCTGGGCGAGAACCGTCCTACCGTGCTGTCGATGCATCCGGGTTGGGTGAAGACCGACATGGGCGGCGAAAATGCCGCCATCGACGTCATGACCAGCACCACCGGGCTTGTCGAACAGCTCAATGCCTACGCAGGCAAGGGCGGCCATCACTTCATCGACTACCAGGGCAAGACGATTGCCTGGTAATCGGCTGCTCGACTAGAATCGCCGTCCTTCGCTGGGGCGCACCTGACCCCGGCGACCCTGGATCAGCAGACAGGGCAACACTGAGCTGGCTAACCTGAACCTGTCTTTCAGAGGAGCCGGCCCATGCCTGCGATCCGTATCTGGTTGAAAAATCCCCTTGCCGTGTTCACTGCCAATGACCTGGACGCCCGTGGCGGTCTGGTGATCGAAGGCGGCATCATCACTGAAGTGCTGGCCGTCGGGCAGCTCCCGTCAAAGCCCTGCACACAAACATTCGATGCCCGCGAGCATGTGCTGCTGCCGGGGCTGATCAACACGCATCATCACTTCTACCAAACCCTCACGCGGGCCTGGGCACCAGTGGTCAATCAGCCGTTGTTCCCTTGGCTGAAAACCCTGTACCCGGTATGGGCGCGCCTGACGCCGGAGAAGCTCGCGGTCGCCAGCAAGGTGGCGCTGGCCGAGTTGCTGCTGTCCGGGTGCACAACCGCTGCTGACCACCACTATCTGTTTCCCGACGGGCTGGAACACGCCATCGATGTTCAGGTGCAAAGCGTTCGCGAGCTGGGTATGCGCGCAATGTTGACGCGTGGTTCGATGAGCCTTGGTGAAGCCGACGGAGGTTTGCCGCCACAGCAAACCGTGCAGCAGGGCGAGGTGATTCTGGCCGACAGTCAGCGCCTGATCGAGACCTATCACGAGCGCGGCGATGGTGCGCAGATCCAGATCGCGCTGGCACCCTGCTCGCCGTTTTCGGTCACGCCGCAGATCATGTCCGAGAGTGCGGCCATGGCCGAAAGACTCGACGTACGCCTGCACACGCATCTGGCTGAAACCCTCGACGAAGAGGACTTCTGCCTGCAACGCTTCGGCCTGCGCACCGTAGATTATCTGGACAGCGTCGGCTGGCTCGGCCCGCGCACCTGGCTGGCCCACGGCATTCATTTCAACCCCGACGAGATTGCCCGCCTCGGCGCTGCGGGCACCGGCGTCTGTCACTGCCCAAGCTCGAACATGCGCCTGGCTTCTGGCATCTGCCCGACGCTGGAGCTGATCGCTGCCGGCGCGCCGCTGGGACTCGGGGTCGATGGTTCGGCGTCCAACGATGCATCGAACATGATCCTCGAAACCCGCCAGGCGCTTTACCTGCAGCGCCTGCGCTACGGCGCCGAGAAAATCACCCCGCAACTTGTGCTGGGCTGGGCCACCAAGGGGTCAGCGCAATTACTGGGACGTACCGATATCGGTGAGCTGGCGGTGGGTAAACAGGCCGATCTGGCGCTGTTCAAGCTGGACGAACTGCGCTTTTCCGGCAGCCATGATCCGCTGTCAGCGCTGCTGCTGTGCGGCGCGGACCGTGCCGATCGGGTGATGATCGCAGGACAATGGCGAGTGATCGACGGCCAGGTCGAAGGCCTGGACATCAAGCAGTTGATTGCCGATCACAGCCAGGCCGCGCGGGAGTTGATTCAGGGCTGAGTGTGCGCAGCGATAATCTCAACTATCGTGCGACGCTCCGCGTCGGCATGCCGTTGAGGACGCTCTGCGTCTCTTGTGACGCAGAGCGTGGGAGCACTAAAGCCCTAGACACGACAGCATGATGAACGTCGCGAACAGCACGAAGTGGGTCATGCCTTCGATGGCGTTGGTTTCGCCGTCGTTGAGGTTGATGGCGGACACCAGCAGGGTGATGAAGATCATCACGGTCTGCACCGGCGTCATGGCCATCTGGAACGGCTGGCCGCTGTATAGCGCCATCGCTTCCATGACCGGAACCGTCAGAATCACGGTGGACAACGATGCGCCCAAAGCGATGTTGACCACCGACTGCATGCGGTTGGCGAGTGCCGCACGCAGAGCGGTCAGAATCTCCGGCGCTGCGGAAATAGCGGCCACCAGAATGGCGGTCATCACTGGCGGTGCACCCGTCCCTTCCAGACCCAGGTCGACCGTCTTGGACATCACTTCAGCGAGCGCACCGATCACCACCACGCCGGTGACCAGTGTGGCAATCGAGCGGGTCAGGTTGACCGGTTCTGCATGCTGCTCAGCCTGATCCGAGCCCTGGCGTTTTTTCTTTTCCGGGTAGCTGTAGCTGAAAAAGTAGCTGTGCGGGCCGACCTGCATGCGCAGGAACAGCGTGTAGAGCAGAATCATCGCGCCAATGGTGAACGCCGAATAGATCTTCCAGTCGCCTTTGGGGATGAACTCGGGCACCACCATCGACACTCCCATGGCGGTGAGGATCATCACGCTGTAGGTGCGCGCCGAGTCATCGTTATAGGACTGCTCGCCATGCTTGATGCCGCCCATCAGCGCCGCAAGGCCAAGGATGCCGTTGATGTCGAGCATGACCGCCGAGTAAATCGTGTCCCGCACCAGCGTCGGCGATGGCTCGTTGCTCATCATGATCGCCAGAATCACCACTTCGACCAGCACCGCCGAGAGCGTGAGGATCATCGTGCCGTAGGGATCACCGACCTTTTCCGCGAGCATCTCGGCGTGATGCGCGACGCGCATCGAGGCGCAGACGATGAAGCCGACCAGCGCCAACCCTGAAACCAGTGCGACGACCTGTCCGTTGCCCAGCAGCACATGCTCCAGCGGATAGGCGACAAACATGGCAATGATTGCCAGCAGTAGAAACTTTTCTTGCTTGAGCAAAGCGCCCATTACTTTCTCCAAACCCTTGCGACAGATCGCCGCGGATAGTCATGAACGTGTCTGTCATTGAAGCCGTTCAGAGTGCGGTGTGTGACAAAAGGTTTCAACAAATGACCCGAATGAGAACTGCACCCACACGTAAATGACTTTTGATCCCGTCGTCACGATGTGAAATAGTGCCCGCCGTTTTTTCAACAACAGCGCCCGCCGTTTTCTACGCGACCTCTCTGGCGCGTCTGTTTAGTACAAGGACCTTCGCCATGCGTGCTTTTCGACTTCCGCATCTGCTGGCTTGCGGCCTGCTGACCCTGATGGCCAGCGCAGCCCAGGCCGCGCCTATCGACATCGATGACGGTCAACACAAAGTCCACCTGCCCGACGCCCCCAAACGCGTTGTGGTGCTGGAGTTCTCGTTTCTCGACGGTCTGGCGTCAGTCGGCGTAACGCCCGTCGGTGCCGCGGACGATGGCGATGCCAACCGGGTACTGCCCAAAGTGCGCAAGGCCGTCGGCGAATGGCAGTCCGTGGGGCTGCGCTCGCAACCCAATATAGAAGTGATCGCGCGGCTCAAGCCGGACCTGATCATTGCCGACCTCGGCCGCCATCAGGCGCTTTACAACGATCTGGCCAGTCTGGCACCGACATTGATGCTGCCGTCGCGCGGCGAGGATTATCAGGGCAGTCTGAAATCTGCCGAGCTGATCGGCGTGGCGCTGGGCAAAGGCCCAGAGATGCAGGCGCGGATCGCGGAGAACCGCCAGCACCTGAAGACCGTCGCCGAGCAGATTCCGGCCAACACCAACGTGCTGTTCGGCGTCGCCCGCGAAGACAGCTTCTCGGTACATGGCCCGCACTCTTATGCGGGCAGCGTGTTGCAGGCGATCGGTCTGAAGGTCCCGGAAGTACGCAAAGACGCCGCGCCCACCGAATTCGTCAGCCTGGAGCAGTTGCTGGCATTGGACCCGAACTGGTTGCTGGTCGGTCATTATCGTCGCCCGAGCATCGTCGACAGCTGGAGCAAGCAGCCGCTGTGGCAGGTGCTTGGCGCAGTACGTAACAAGCAGGTGGCTGAAGTGGATGGCGACAGCTGGGCGCGCAATCGCGGGATCATGGCGTCCGAGCAGATCGCCGACGATGCGCTTGCCGTGCTCAAGGGCGGCAAGGCCGTGCTGAACCCGTAAATGCGTCGCTGGCTGATGGCAGGCGTGATCACCGCAACCTGCCTGGGACTGTTCTGGGTGTCGCTGTTCGCCCTGTCGTCGTTCAGCATTCGTCAGGTGGATGCCTGGAACGGACTGATCACGCAGGGTCGCGAGGGCGGCAACATCGCTTACATCGTTGCGCAACTGCGCGTGCCACGCGCCTTGTGCGCTGCGCTGGTCGGTGCCTGCCTCGGCGTGGCCGGGGCCTTGATGCAGGGCATCACGCGCAACCGTCTGGCCTCGCCCTCATTGTTTGGCGTTACGGCGGGCGCAGCGTTGGGGCTGGCGCTGTTTTCCACAGGCCTGGTCGCTCTGCCCTTCCCCGGTGGTGCCCTGCTGATGACCTGCCTCGGTGGTGCGCTGGCGTGGATCACCGTGTTCAGTCTTGGCGGTGCATGGTCACCCGCCACGGCTCAGGGCCGACTGGTGCTGGCGGGTGTAGCCGTCGCCGCGCTGTGCGCAGCCTTGACCCGTCTCACCGTAATTCTTGTCGAAGCGCAGGCGCAAAGTGTCCTCAACTGGCTGGCCGGATCGCTGGCCAATGTCGGCGCGGCGCAATTGCAGTTGCTCTGGCCGTGCACGCTGATCGGCGTGGTGCTGGCGATTGCCTGTGCGCCGCGCTTGAACCTGATCAACCTCGGCGAAGACGCTGCCCGTTCACTGGGCGTACGCATCGGTGCCTTGCGCCTGCTGGTGTT
Source organism: Pseudomonas savastanoi (assembly GCF_020917325.1). Lineage (NCBI taxonomy): Bacteria > Pseudomonadati > Pseudomonadota > Gammaproteobacteria > Pseudomonadales > Pseudomonadaceae > Pseudomonas > Pseudomonas savastanoi. The sequence goes on along the minus strand of NZ_CP076652.1, from coordinate 757,086 downwards.
CGTGGTCAGCCTGCTGCTGGTCGGCGCCAGCGTCTGTGCGGTGGGGCCGATAGCGTTTGTCGGCCTGATCGCGCCGAACATTGCTCGCCAATGGCTGGGCAATGACTACCGCTGGTTGATCCCGATCAGCGCCGGACTGGGCGCGGCTATCGTGCTGGCTTCCGATCTGATCAGCCGCGCAGTGGCGTTCCCGGTGGAAACGCCGGCCGGCGTGGTCACTGCGTTGATTGGCGCGCCGTTCTTTCTGTTTCTGGCGAGGCGTGCGCTATGAACCAGCCCCGTCCAAGGCTGTTGTTGCTGATTTTGTTGCTGGCACTGGCCCTGCTGCTGAGCCTCAGCGCGGGCACCGTGTGGCTGACGCCCGGCGCAGTGCTTGATCATCTGATCGCCCACGACAGCAAGGACTTCGAGGTCTGGAATCACCGTCTGCCACGCGGTTTGATCGCAATCATGACCGGCTGCGCCTTCGGCCTGGCGGGCGCCATTGTTCAAGGCGTGATCCGCAACCCGCTGGCCTCGCCGGAAATTCTTGGCGTGACCCAGGGCGCAGGGCTGGCGTTGACCATCGCGATTATCGGCCTGCCGCAATTGCCGGTGTCCGCGCTGCCGTTTGTGGCGTGTCTGGGCGGTGCGGCGGGGGCATTGCTGCTGGCGTTGTACAACACCGGCGTGCAGTTTTCCGGGGTGCGTTTCGCGCTCTCCGGAGTGGCGATTGCGGTGACGCTGTCGAGCATCACCGAATTCCTGATTCTGTCCAACCCGCTGGATATCAATACCGCCCTGCTGGCCCTGACCGGCAGTTTGTGGAGCCGTAACTGGCACCATGTGTGGCTGGCCTCGCCGCTTCTGCTGTTGATCCCGCTCAGCTTGCTGCTGGCCAAACCGCTGAACCTGATCGGCCTGGGCGATGAAGCCGCACAAAGCCTGGGCACCGGCCTCAAACGTACGCGCTGGCTGGCGATGGGCAGTGCCGTGCTGTTGACCAGCCTGGGCGTGGGCATCATCGGACCGGTGAGTTTTGTCGGGCTGGTCGCGCCACACATGGCCCGCCGTCTGGTCGGTGGTCATCATCAATACCTGCTGCCCGCCTCCATGGTATTGGGCGCGTTATTGCTGGTGCTGGCCGATACGCTGGGGCGCACATTGATCGCCCCCAGCGAGATCCCCGCCGGTATTCTCACGGCGGTGATCGGCGCTCCGTATTTCCTCTGGCTGCTGGCCCGATTCAAAGGTTGATCCCATGAGTATTCTGAAGGCGCAGCAACTCGACATCGGCTACGGCGCAACGCGGATCGTGCAAGACCTGTCATTCAGCCCGCCGCCAGCCCAGGTCACCGCGCTGATCGGCCCCAACGGTTGCGGCAAATCCACACTGCTCAAGGCGTTTGCACGGATTCTCACCCCGCAATCGGGCAGCCTGAGTCTCGACGGCAAAGCCTACAGCCAGCTCTCCGCCAAAGAGCTGGCCCGCAAGGTGGCTTTTTTGCCGCAAGTGCTGCCCATTCCGGAAGGCGTCAGTGTGCGTCAACTGGTGGCTTACGGTCGCAGCCCGCACAACAGCATGTGGGGACGCTTGAGCGGCGCCGATCAGCACAGTGTCGAGCAGGCCCTGCAACGCATGGAATTGCAAACCCTGGCCGAACGGCCGTTGTCCGACCTTTCCGGCGGGCAGCGCCAGCGAGCGTGGCTGGCGATGATCCTCGCGCAGGACGCCGCCATCGTCCTGCTCGACGAGCCCACCACGTATCTGGACATCAGCCATCAGGTCGAACTGCTGGACCTGATGCGCGAACTCAGCGCCGAAGGCAAAACCGTGATTACCGTGCTGCACGACATCAATCAGGCCTGTCGCTATGCCGACCATCTGGCGGTCATGCAGGGTGGACGTCTGGTGACCTGCGGCGCGCCGGGCGAGGTGCTGACAGCCGAGCTGGTCTGCCAGGTGTTCGATGTGCAGGTGCAGATCATGCGCGAACCCGTGGCCGGTACGCCGATGTGCATCGTCGAGCGCAGCACGCGCTGCACCAGTTAGCGGCGTAGCCTGCCGCGTCTGCACCTTCCCGCTGCATGGTGAAACAGGCAGGCAAGCGGCAAAGCGCGCCAGCATCGTAAGTTGTCCTGTTGGTCAGTTATTTGCATTGTCGGGGTATGCACTCCAACAAGACCGCAAGGAGCTAGACCCGATGCACCTGACCAACCCACGTCGTCCTCTGAAAAAACTGCTGTGTGCCATGGCCGCCGTTGTCGGCATTGGCTCCAGCCTGCTCGCCTCGGCAGCCGATCCGCTGAAAGTCGGATTCGTCTACATCGGCCCCATCGGCGACCACGGCTGGACCTATCAGCATGAACAGGGCCGCCAGGCGATGGTCAAGGCGCTGGGTGACAAGGTCACCAGCAGCTACGTGGAAAACGTGCCGGAAGGCGCGGACGCCGAACGGGTTATCCGCAACATGGCCAAGGGCGGCTATGACCTGATCTTCAGTACCTCGTTCGGTTACATGAACCCGACTCTGAAAGTCGCCAAGCAATTCCCCAAAGTAAAATTCGAGCACGCGACCGGCTACAAGCAGGACAAGAACATGGGCACGTATCTGGCCCGCACCTATGAAGGTCGTTACGTGAGCGGTTACATCGCCGCGAAAATGACCAAGACCAAGAAAATCGGGTATGTCGCCTCATTCCCGATCCCTGAAGTGCTGCGTGACATCGACGCCATCCAGCTGGCGCTGAACAAATACAACCCGGGCACCGAGATCAAAGTGGTGTGGGTCAACTCCTGGTTCGATCCGGGCAAGGAAGCCGATGCTGCCAACGCACTCATCGATCAGGGCGTTGACGTGGTCTTCCAGCACACCGACAGCCCTGCGCCGATCCAGACCGCCGAGCGTCGTGGCGTGTATGCCGTCGGCTACGCTTCGGACATGGCGCACTTCGGGCCGAAAGCGGTACTGGCTTCCATCGTCAACAATTGGGGCCCGCATTACATTCAGGCCGCCGAAGGCGCAATCGCAGGCACCTGGAAACCACAGGATTACTGGGGCGGCCTGAAAGAGGGTACGGTCGAGTTGCCGATCAGCGACGTGGTACCTGCTGATGTGAAGGCTGAGGCGCAGAAGATCATCGCCAGCATCGAAAGCGGCGAATTCCATCCGTTCACCGGGCCGATCAAGGACCAGAACGGCACCGTGAAAATTGCTGACGGCGTGGTTGCAACCAACGCCGAGCTGGCGTCGATGAACTATTACGTTGAAGGGATCAAGGCCGAACTGCCTAAATAAACGCCTGGCGTCGCGTGTCCGCTTCGGCGGGCACGCTCATCGACAGCGAATACCACATGATTTCCAGGACCGTTAATGGACCAGCTTCCCGTCATCGACATAGCCCCGCTCTACGGCACCGACCTTGAAGCCTGGCAGGATGTCGCCCGGCAGATCGACAGTGCCTGTCGGCAATGGGGCTTCTTTTACATCAAGGGCCATCCGATCAGCGCGCAACGCATCGAGCAGGTGCAATCGGCAGCCAAAGACTTTTTCGCCCGTCCGGCAGCCGAAAAGCTCATCATCGACATCACGCAAAGCACCCATCATCGCGGCTATGGTGCCATCGCCACCGAGCAACTGGACCCCAGCCTGCCGAGCGACCTGAAGGAAACCTTCGACATGGGCCTGCATCTGGATGCCAGCCATCCCGACGTGCTGGCTGGCAAACCACTGCGCGGGCCCAATCGGCACCCGGACATTCCCGGTTGGGAAAGCCTGATGGAGCAGCATTACCTGGACATGCAGGCATTGGCGCAAACCCTGCTGCGCGCCATGACCCTGGCGCTGGGCATCGAACGCGATTTCTTCGATCAGCGCTTCAAGGACCCGGTCAGCGTGCTGCGCATGATTCATTACCCACCGCGTGATACGGCGACCTCTGCCGAGCAACAAGGCGCAGGCGCGCATACCGACTATGGCTGCATCACCCTGTTGTATCAGGACACGGCGGGCGGCTTGCAGGTGCGCGACGTGCGGGGCGAATGGATCGACGCACCGCCAATTGACGGCACGTTCGTGGTCAACCTCGGCGACATGATGGCGCGCTGGAGCAACGACCGTTATCTGTCCACGCCGCACCGGGTTATCAGCCCGCTTGGCGTCGACCGCTACTCGATGCCGTTTTTCGCCGAACCGCATCCCGACACGCGCATCGAATGTTTGCCCGGTTGCCAGAGCGAAAGCCAGCCCGCGCGCTATCCTGTCACCACCTGTGCCGAGTTTCTGCTGTCGCGCTTTGCTGATACCTATGCTTACCGCCGCGATCAGGAGGCAAGTTGAACGTTCGGTCAGGTTTTACCCTGCGCAGCGACGTGCATCTGTAGAATGCCCGCGATCTGCACCTGATGAGAAAAGAATATGTACGACTGGTTGAACGCACTGCCCAAGGCAGAACTGCACTTGCACCTCGAAGGCTCGCTGGAACCCGAGTTGCTGTTCGCCCTGGCAGAGCGCAACAAAATTGCCCTGCCGTGGAATGACGTCGAAACCCTGCGCAAGGCCTATGCCTTCAACAACCTGCAGGAATTCCTTGATCTGTATTACCGCGGTGCGGACGTTTTGCGCACAGAGCAGGACTTCTACGACCTGACCTGGGCTTACCTGCTGCGCTGCAAGGAACAGAACGTTATCCACACTGAACCGTTCTTCGATCCGCAAACCCACACTGACCGCGGCATCCCGTTTGAAGTGGTGCTGGCCGGGATTACCGGTGCGCTGAAAGACGGCAAGTCGAAGCTGGGTGTCGACAGCGGCCTGATCCTGAGTTTCCTGCGTCACCTGTCCCAGGAAGACGCCGAAAAAACCCTCGATCAGGCGCTGCCGTTCCGTGATGCGTTCGTCGCCGTGGGTCTCGACAGTTCCGAGATGGGCCACCCGCCGAGCAAGTTCCAGCGCGTATTTGATCGTGCCCGCAGCGAGGGCTTCCTGACCGTCGCCCACGCCGGGGAAGAAGGCCCGCCGGAATACATCTGGGAAGCACTGGACCTGCTGAAAATCCAGCGCATCGACCACGGTGTACGCGCCATCGAAGACGAACGACTGATGCAGCGCATCATCGACGAACAAATCCCGCTGACCGTCTGCCCGCTGTCCAACACCAAGCTCTGCGTGTTCGACGACATGGCCCAGCACAACATCCTCGACATGCTCGAGCGCGGCGTGAAAGTCACCGTCAACTCGGACGACCCGGCCTACTTCGGTGGCTACGTGACCGAGAACTTCCATGCGCTGTACACGCATCTGGGCATGACCGAAGATCAGGCAAAACGTCTGGCACAAAACAGCCTGGATGCACGCCTGGTCAAGCCCTAAAGAGGGGTTGAGCGAGTTACATCCATCGCTGCTCATGCTCTGCGTCGCAGAGGACGCAGAGCGTCCGGAACTGCATACCAACGCGGAGCATTGGCACGATAGTGGTGTGACAGGCGCATCCATCGTTCCTCGCGCTCCGCGTGGGAATGCCTTTCGCGACGCTCGGCGTCGCAAGAGGACGCGGAGCGTCCGGAACTGCATACCAACGCGGAGCATTGGCACGATAGTGGTGTGACAGGCGCATCCATCGTTCCTCACGCTCCGCGTGGGAATGCCTTTCGCGACGCTCGGCGTCGCAAGAGGACGCAGAGCGTCCGGAACTGCATGCCAACGCGGAGCGGTGGCACGATAGTGGCAGAGCGAGCCACACCTGTGGTTCCCGTCAGGCCGCCGCCGCGATCTTGCTGATTTCCCGCTGCCCACTGGAGGAGACCTGCAAGGTGCTGGGCTCGTCGGTGGTGCGCAGCCAGCCCATTTGGAAGAATAGCTGCAGCAGCCCTGCCCCCAGCGCGCCGCCAAGGTGCGGGTTGCGATCATTCCATTTCGGGCAGGCACATACCGTTTCACGCTTGCGCTGTGCCAGCGCCGGTATGTAAATACCCCGCTCGGCAAAACTGGCCACGCCCTTGCTCGTGACCTCGACGCGCTTCTCTTGCTGTTCTATCCAGCCCGCTTCCAGAAGGCGCTGATAAAGCTCAGCGGCCATTTCACCGCCCAGATGATCGGAGCAGATTCTTGCACGGCGCAGCGGCAGCGGCGGCATAGGCTGAGCAAACCTGCGGCTGATCTGCTCGGCGCTGGCCAGCGAAGCACAGGCCAGAGCTTCGACAGCGGCCCCCACTTCCGGAGCGGCGAGGCGAAAGAAACGCTTGCGACCCCGCGCCTCCTGTTTCAACAGACCGCCGCTGGTCAGACGCGCCAGGTGCGCGCCGGCAGAAGAGGTCGAGAGTCCCGCCAAAATCGCCAACTCATCGGCAGGACGAGCAGTACCATCCATCAGTGCCCAGATCATTGCGCTGCGCTTGGGGTCGGCCAGCAGTGTTGCGATCTGGCTGATGCAAGGTCCGTATTCCATGTGTTCACTCCCTGTTGAAACATTCATCTATCGTGATGACTGGGTGAAAGCAATCACGCCTCGGTAGAGTTGAACGTGGTTCTTATATGAAATGACAAGTATAAACTCTATGCCCTTCGGCCCCAGTGGGCGAAAAACGATTCGTACAAACTGTTGTTGTACAACATCTCGAAAAATCGAACGTTTCTTTCTCGCCCCATCGGCAGGAAGATCTTCCTGCCTTAACGGCGAACCCCCTCTAGCAAAGGGGTTTCAACCATCACTTCAAAAAGACATTGAAAAAACAAGCGTAATACCCATGACAAAAACGCCAAAACCACTCAACAACAGTCAGTTTCAACTTCGCCTGAGAGTTGAAACTTTGCACCGTTGAAACACTTTAAAATATTATATTTTCCGACACTTCCGAAGGCTATTTCCTACCCGGACGTGGCTATTAAAACAAACCAACGGGTGACGGACCTACAGCCTGTTGCTTACAACGTGACCTGAGCATTTCCAGCAACAGAATGACCGGCTTGCTGAGCTGCGCCCGGTGCGCGCATAACAGGTTCAGCGGCGCTCGCTCGCCGATCAAATCTGGCATCAATACTTTCAGGTGCCCGGCCCGTACATCTGCGGCGACGTCCAGCCAGGATTTGTACGCCACACCTTCGCCCGCTACTGCCCAGCGGCGCACTACATCTGCGTCGTCACTGAACCGGTTGCCGCTGACCGTCAGGCTGATTTCGCGCTTGCCGTCATTCAGCGTCCAGCGGTCATGCACGCGGTCCCCGAGCATGAACAACAGGCAATTATGCTGCGCCAGTTGCTCAACCTGCTGCGGTTCGCCATGACGTTGCAGATAACTCGGCGCGGCACACAACACCCGCCGGTTGTCAGGCAACACCGGCAATGCGACCAGGCTTGAATCCTCCGGCTCGCCGTAACGCAGCGCCACATCGACCGGCTGGCGGAACAGGTCGGCAATACGATCACCCAACAATAGGCGCACGGTCAGTTGCGGGTGTTGCTGCTGAAATTCGTCGAGCCAGGGCAACAGCACGTTACGTCCCAGATCCGACGGTGCCGAGAGTTGCAACACGCCCTCACAACGGTCCTGGCTGCTGGCCAGCAGTCGCCGCCCCTCTTCCAGACTGCCCAGTGCGGCGCGGGCATACTCCAGAAACCCCTCGCCTTCGGCGGTCAGACGCAGGCTACGGGTCGAACGTGCCAGCAAGCGCGCACCCAATTGCCGTTCAATGCGTTTGAGCGCCGCGCTGGCAACCGCCGCAGACATGTCCATCACCCGCGCCGCAGCAGAAAGACTGCCCAGGTCCGCTGCACGGACGAACAACTGCAAGTCGTCAAAACGCAACATCAATGCCTCGTATTATCAAAATAAAATTGAAAGAGCCTGCCGTTTTAGCGGGTTTTATCTTTACTGGAAATAGCCAATGATCTCTTCATCATTTTTCCTGAAGAGGCCCGTCATGAAAGCAATCGCGTATTACCACTCGCTGCCGATCAGCGAAGCACTGTCATTGCAGGACATCGAACTGCCTGAACCGGTGGCTGGCGCTCGTGATCTGCTGGTCGAGGTCAAGGCCATCTCCGTCAACCCGGTGGACACCAAAATCCGCCAGAACGTCCAGCCCGAGGACGGCGCTCCGAAGGTACTGGGCTGGGATGTGGCAGGCGTCGTGAAAGCGGTGGGTAGCCAGGTCACGCTGTTCAAGCCGGGTGACAAAGTGTTCTATGCCGGCTCCCTGACCCGGCCGGGTGGCAACAGCGAACTGCATGTGGTCGACGAGCGTATTGTCGGGCATATGCCGAAAACCCTGAGCTTTGCCCATGCGGCGGCGTTGCCGTTGACGGCGATCACTGCCTGGGAGCTGTTGTTCGAGCGCCTGCAGATCGCTCAGCAAAAAGGCGAAGGCTCGCACAGCCTGCTGATCGTCGGTGCAGCGGGCGGTGTAGGTTCGATCCTTACCCAGTTGGCACGTCAGCTGACTTCCCTGAAAGTCATCGGCACCGCTTCCCGGCCCGAGACCGAAAGCTGGGTACGCGAACTGGGCGCACACGAGGTGCTGGACCACAGCAAACCGTTGAGCGAAGAACTGAAACGCGTCGGCCTGAATCAGGTGACCCATGTGGCCAGCCTGACCCAGACCGAACAGCATCTGGACCAGCTGGTCGAAGCGCTCAAGCCACAAGGCAAACTGGCGCTGATCGACGATCCCAAGTCACTGGATGTGTCGAAGCTCAAGCGCAAGAGCCTGTCGCTGCACTGGGAGTTCATGTACACGCGGTCGATGTTTGAAACCGAGGACATGATCGAACAGCACAACCTGCTCAACCGGGTAGCCGAGCTGATCGACGCCGGAACGCTGAAAACCACTTTTGGTGAGCACTTTGGCAGCATCAACGCAGAGAATCTGCGCCGCGCTCATGCTCTGCTGGAAAGTGGCAAGGCCAAGGGCAAGGTCGTACTGGAAGGGTTCTGAACGCGATACGGTTGTGTCAGCGCATAGCGTGACTGACACAACCATTGCGCCGAATCAGACCGGCTTCGCCTGCGCATCCCGCGTGCCTTGCGCACGGCGTGTCAGTACCGAAAGGCCGACCGTCAGCACACCGCACAGGCTGATAACCAGCGCCATGGGTGTGGCCGTGCCGTCATGCAACAAGCCCACCAGGCTGGCGGCGATGGCGGCAACACTGAATTGCAGACAACCCAGCAGCGCCGAGGCACTGCCCGCACGCGCCCACTGGCCGCTCATGGCGCAGGCTGACGCATTGGGGATGATGCACCCAAGGCTTGCCACGCAAATGAACAATGGCACCAGCAGCGGCCAAAGCGCTTCGGTGCGCAGCAAGCTGATCGCCAGCAACACCAGCGCCGCGGTCAGATAGATCCAGACCGTGCGTGACAGCAAAAATGCCGGCCCCGTCTTGCGCAGCAGACGCGCATTGATCTGCGCGACCAGAATGAAACCCGCCGCGTTCATCCCGAACAGCCAGCCGTAATGCTCGGCTGGTACGCCGTACAGCTTGATGAACACGAACGGCGACCCGGCGACGTAAGCGAACATTCCGGCCATGGCAATGCCGCCCGTCAGGGCATGGCCGATGAAGACGCGGTCCTGCAGCAGGTTGACGTATTGGCGAAATGCGCCACTCAACGGCTGACGAGGCGTGCTGGCGGGCATGCTTTCCGGCAGCCCCAGTGCAACCGCCGCCAGGCAGGCACCACTGAAAAGCGCCAGGCTGACAAAGATCGATTGCCAGCCAAAGGTGCTGACCAGTACTCCGCCAAGCATGGGTGCCAGAATCGGTGCCAGCCCCATGACCAGCATCAGTTGCGAAAAGACCTTGGCCGACTCGACGGCATTGCACTTGTCACTGACGATTGCCCGCGACAATACCATCCCGGCACAGCCGCCCAACGCCTGAACGAAGCGCGCACCAATCAGCCATTCAAGGCTAGGCGCAAAGGCGCAGGCTATCGAGGCGAGCATGAACAAGGTAACGCCGAACAGCAGCGGAATGCGCCGGCCGAATCGGTCAGCCATCGGACCATAGGCCAGTTGTCCCAGGGAAAGCCCGAGAAAGTAAGCTGCGAGGGTCAACTGAATATGTTTTTCGTCGGTCCCGAAATACGAGGCCATGGCCGGAAAGCCAGGAAGATAGAAGTCGATGGCCAGAGGGCCGAAGGCACTCAATGAGCCAAGGATAAGGATTGTGCGTAGATTCATCGGGTGTCCATTAACGGGTGCAGGGCAACGGGTTAGTCTAACCGGCTTACCTTGCAGAGAACGAAGGACACGGTAATTAATTCAAAATTTTTCAAAGTTTACAGACAGGGAGACCGCTCCGGTCTCCCTGACCCGCGTCATGCCGGCTGCGCCTGATAACCCTCTTCGCTGATCAACCTGACGATCTGCTCGGGTGACAGACTGCTTTGCACCTTCACCTGCTTGCTGGCCAGTTCAACCTGAACATCAGCGCCAGGGTCGTCGTTCTTGATCGCTTGAGTCACCGCACGAACACAGTGCCCGCAGGTCATGCCTTGAACATTGAATAACTGCATGGTGTCACTCCCTCATTGATGGATAGCGAGCATCTTCAACCTTGTCATGATGGCAAGGTCAAGTTTCTGTTATCGCTGCCGGGCTGGTATTCGTGCTGATCGTGAGCCAAGCTGACTCATCAACGTTTACATCAGGAGTATCAGCGATGCGCTGGTCAGCAGTGAGCCTCTTCAGCATTCTCGGTTTCTTGGCTATCGCACCCGCCACTCAGGCCGATCAGGATTACGGCATTCTGATCATTTCCCGAGAGCGCCTTGAAGTCGCGACCTCCTGTGAGATCGGCATCTATGTGCAGGACCGTCTGGCCGGGAGACTTTTTCAGGAGGACTCGGTGTCTTTCAACCTGCCTCCCGGTGAAGTGTCGATAAGACTGAGCACCCTGCGTGGCACCGTGGTGGGCTGCGAACCGGGAATGGAAGCGCCGCGCAGTACCAAGATCCAGCTACGCTCGGGCGATATCCTCAAATACCGTATCGCCGCGGACCTGAACGGCATGTACCTCAAGAAAGCCGACCTCAACTATTGATTCGCGCTTGACATTGCCCATATGGCAAGGTTGATCCTTGCAGGTATCCAGCCTCAGGGAGTGATTCACATGCAACAAACCACCACCTTCGACCTGCCGATCAGCGGCATGACCTGCGCCAGTTGCGCGGGTCGGGTCGAGCGTGCTCTGGCCAAAGTGCCGGGGGTCAACAGCGTGACGGTCAACCTGGCCAATGAACGCGCCCATGTAGACACCGCAGCCCAGACCGATCCGCAAACCCTGATCGACGCCGTCAGCCGTGCCGGTTACAGCGCGACGCTGGTTGAGGATCGCCACGCCGAAGCTGACCAGAAAGCACGCCACCTGCACAACGAACGATGGGCCCTGCTGCTGGCCATCGCGCTGGCACTGCCGTTGATTGCGCCAATGTTACTGACGCCGCTGAGCGTGCACTGGATGCTGCCCGCCTGGGTGCAATTCGCGCTGGCGACACCGGTGCAATTCGTTCTGGGCGCGCGTTTTTATCTGGCCGCCTGGAAGGCCGTGCGCGCCGGCGCAGGCAATATGGACCTGCTGGTCGCCATCGGCACCAGCGCGGGCTACGGCTTGAGCGTCTACCAATGGCTGAGTGCTGCACCCGGCACCACGCCGCATCTGTATTTCGAAGCATCGGCGGTGGTTATCGCGCTGGTGCTGTTGGGCAAATACCTGGAAAGCCGCGCCAAGCGTCAGACGGCCAGCGCCATTCGTGCCCTCGAGGCACTACGCCCGGAACGCGCGCTGCGCGTGGTCGACGGCCTCGAACAGGACGTCGCGATCAGCTCACTGCAGCTTGGCGATCAAGTGCTGGTCAAACCTGGCGAACGGTTTCCTGTGGACGGCGAAGTGGTCGCAGGCAGCAGCCATGCCGACGAAGCGCTGATTACCGGTGAAAGCCTGCCGGTGGCCAAGCAGGCGGGTGACAAGATCACGGGGGGTGCCATCAACGGCGAGGGCCAGTTGCTGGTGAGAACTACAGCGCTGGGCGCGGAAACCGTTCTGGCGCGCATCATTCGTCTGGTCGAAGACGCCCAGGCGGGCAAGGCCCCGATCCAGAAACTGGTGGATAAAGTCAGCCAGGTGTTTGTACCCACTGTACTGGGGATTGCCTTTTTCACGCTGGCAGGCTGGCTGCTGGCTGGAGCCTCGCTTGAAGTGGCGCTGATCAATGCGGTCGCCGTATTGGTGATTGCCTGCCCCTGCTCTCTGGGCCTTGCGACACCTACAGCGATCATGGCCGGAACCGGCGTGGCGGCGCGCTACGGCATTCTGATCAAGGATGCAGAAGCACTGGAGCGCGCCCACGCTGTGGATGCGGTGGTATTCGACAAGACCGGCACGCTGACCGCGGGCACGCCGCGCATCACCAACATGAGTGCGGTGTCGGGCAATGAAGAACACCTGTTGCAACTGGCGGGCGCACTGCAACGCGGCAGTGAACACCCGTTGGCCAGGGCGGTGCTCGATGTGTGTCATGAATGGCAACTCAAGCTCGATGCAGCCGAAAACAGCCATGCCCTGAGCGGCCGGGGCATAGCGGGCACCGTTCAGGGCCGTGAACTGGCGCTGGGCAATCGACGCCTGCTGGATGAAAGCAGCCTGCCCATCGGCGAACTGGCCGAATCCGCGCGTATCTGGGAAGCCGAAGGGCGAACGCTGTCCTGGCTCATCGAGCAGGCTCCGGAGCCGAAGGTCATCGGCATGTTTGCCTTTGGTGACACACTCAAGCCCGGAACGGATCAGGCGATCAGGGCGCTGAACGCACGCGGCATTACCAGCCATCTGCTGACCGGCGATAACCGTGGCAGCGCTCAAGTAGTCGCCAAGGCCTTGGGGATACACGATGTACATGCCGAAGTGCTGCCTGCCGACAAGGCAGCCACCGTCACCCAGCTGAAAAACCATCATGTGGTTGCGATGGTCGGTGACGGCATCAACGATGCACCGGCGCTGGCGGCTGCGGATGTGGGTATTGCGATGGGCGGCGGAACGGACGTCGCGATGCATGCAGCGGGCATCACCCTGATGCGCGGCGACCCGCGACTGGTTCCGGCGGCGCTGGACATCAGCCGGCGAACCTACGCAAAGATCCGCCAGAACCTGTTCTGGGCATTCGTCTACAACCTGATCGGTATTCCCCTCGCGGCGCTGGGCTACCTCAACCCGGTACTGGCTGGCGCGGCCATGGCGCTGTCCAGTGTCAGCGTGGTGAGCAATGCGCTGCTGCTGAAAACCTGGAAACCCCGTGATCTGGAGGACACGCCATGAACATCGGTCAGGCGGCGAAAAGCAGTGGCTTGAGTGCGAAGATGATCCGCTACTACGAATCCATCGGGCTGCTGCAAGCGGCACATCGCAGCGACAGTGGCTATCGCCTGTACAGCGCCGACGATTTACACACGCTGGCGTTCATCAAACGCTCGAGAGACCTGGGGTTCTCGCTGGAGGAAGTCGGCAAACTGCTGACCCTCTGGCAAGACCGCCAACGCGCCAGCGCCGACGTCAAGGCACTGGCCCGTCAGCACATCGTGCAGTTGAATCAGAAGATCGACGAACTGGCGAGCCTGCGCGATACGCTTCAGGAACTGGTAGAACACTGCCACGGCGACGACCGCCCGGACTGCCCGATCCTCAAGGACCTGGCGTCGGGAGGGGTTGCTAGCCACCACCTAAGTTAGAGCTAGTCCAACACGCCCGGCTCGCTCCCACAGGGGTCTTACTGCATCACTCAGTGGTGCGCCTGCACACGCACTCCCGTGGGAGCGAGCTTGCTCGCGAAAGGGCCGGTACAAGCTCCGAAAACAGCGCGCCTGATCCATCGTCTTCGCGAGCAAGCGAAGCGTCGCCCGGCTCGCTCCCACAAAAGCTTTACTGCATCCACGGCGGTGGTGGTTCTTCGGTGGATTTGCTCGGTGGCGCGTCGTCTGCCGCGCGAGCTGCCTGACGGCGAGCCTCGTCGAGACGGGCGGCTTCGATTTCGCGCAGTACGCCGCCCACATCGGCTTCGTCCTCCGGCTCGTCGAACTCACCGGTCAGCACCGTGGCGGGCGACAAAGTGCCAGCCTCGTAGTACGACCACATTTCCTTGGCGTATTTGGTCTTTCTGAGCTCCGGCGCGAAGCGGCCGAAGTACAGCGCCATGTTGCCAACGTCACGCTCCAGCATGCTGAACGCGTGGTTGTTGCCCGCGGCATCGACCGCTTGCGGCAAGTCGATGATGACCGGGCCGGACGGTGCCAGCAGCACGTTGAACTCGGAAAGGTCACCGTGCACCAGACCGGAACACAGCATCAGCACGATCTGTTCGATCAGGAACGCGTGATACTCGCGCGCCTGATCCGGCTCCAGCACCACGTCGTTCAGGCGCGGCGCGGCGTCGCCATATTCGTCGGCCACCAGTTCCATGAGCAGTACGCCTTCCAGGAAGTCGTACGGCTTGGGCACCCGGACACCCGCGCTGGCCAGACGAAACAGTGCAGCCACTTCGGCGTTCTGCCAGGCGTCTTCGGTTTCCTTGCGCCCGAACTTCGAGCCTTTCGCCATAGCGCGGGCCTGGCGACTGTTGCGTACCTTGCGACCTTCCTGATACTCGGCCGCCTGACGGAAACTGCGTTTGTTAGCCTCCTTGTAAACCTTGGCACACCGCAGCTCATTGCCACAGCGCACCACATAAACAGCTGCCTCTTTACCACTCATGAGCGGGCGCAGCACCTCGTCGACCAGACCGTCTTCGATCAGGGGTTCAATGCGTTTAGGAGTTTTCATCAGCTTTTATTGTGGGTCCTTTGTTGCCAGATACGCGATTGTTGCCGTTATACGGCAATCCTCCGCCAGCGAGTAGGGGTAGTGGCCTTTGGATTGAAAGGTTTTTTAAGCAAAAACCACGCAATCCCCCGGTTTAAAGCACCTTTCGTGCCGTACAGGCGATAAAAGATATTCCGGGACAAAACGTGTAAAGCCCGAAAAATCTTCGTTAAATGCACTCGTTAGTGCGCAATACAACCTGGCGTTACTTGAACAAATCACCGGGCGTATAGCCGAACAAGCCTTTGAACGCAGCGATGAAAGCCGACGTCGAGTCATAACCACAGGCCAGCGCGGTATGGGTCACACTGGCGCCCTCTTCCAGTGCAGAAAGTGAAGACAGCAATCGTGCGCGCTGACGCCAGCCACGAAAGCTCAACCCGGTTTCCCGCTGAAACAGGCGCATCAGGGTTTTCTCGGATGTACCAAGACGTGCCGCCCAGTCGTGCAGGGTAATCAACTGGCCCGGTTCTTCGATCAACTCGTTGCACAGGCTCAGCAAACGCGGGTGACGCGGCAACGGCAGCGAAAAACCGACTTCCGGCAAGTGCGCCAGTTGGTCCAGCAATACCTGCACCAGCCGCGCCTCATGGCTGTCCTGCTCGGGATAGTCCACGGGCAATAGACAGAAGCTCTTGATCAGTTCGCGGGCCAGCGGCGTGACTTCCAGCACCCGGCAACGCTGTGGTGCCCAGCCCGAATCAGCCGTGCGAATGTAAAGGCTGCGCATTTCGGCGCGCATGGAGGTCACCACCTCATGCTCAAGCCCGGCAGGCACCCAGACGCCCCACTGCGGCGGCGCAAAGAAACTGCCCTCGGCGGTATGCACCCCCAGAACCCCGCTGATGGCGTAGGAAAACTGCACCCAGTCGTGGCGATGAGGCGGCGTCCACGAACCGGCAGTGAGGCTTTCAGCACGGGCATACAGCGGGCGCGGCAGGCCGGCCAATGCCGGTATCTGCCGTTCGCCCGTAGGCTGCCGCTGATTGATCTGTCCGTTACTCGGCATCTTATGGCCTTATGTCGCAAGACGGCTATGGCGCAACAGAGTAGCCTGCACGCATCTCTGTGTACAAACGTTCTACGGACCCCTCATGCAATCACTCAAACACTTCAAACGCGTCGCTACCGACTGGTTCCTCTGGGGCATGGTTCTGGCGACGGTGCTCGCCTACTTCTTCCCGCGTTTCGGCGCTACCGGCGGCAGCATGCACGCTGAATACGTCATCAAGGTCGGCGTGTTCGTGGTGTTCTTTCTGCATGGGGTAAACCTGTCCAGCGAGCAGATCAAGAAAGGCCTGACCAACTGGCGCCTGCACGTGATGATCCAGGTCTTCACCTTCGTGGTGTTCCCGCTGATCTGGCTGGCGTGCCAAAAGCTGCTGGGCTCGTATGTGCCGGCGCTGCTGATGCTGGGTTTTCTCTACCTGTGCGCCCTGCCCTCGACCATTTCGTCTTCGGTGGCACTGACCGGCAGCGCAGGCGGCAATGTCCCGGCAGCGATTCTCAACGCCAGCATGTCCAGCGTCATCGGGATTTTCATCACCCCGTGGCTGGTCAGCCTGGTGGTCGGCACCGGTGCTGGCGGGATCGATCTGGGCGATACGCTGCTCGACCTGTGCGCCATGCTCCTGCTGCCACTGGTGCTTGGTCAGCTAATGCGGCCGTTGCTGGGCAAGTTTTTCGCCCGTCACAAGAAGTACACCAACCTGATCGACAAGCTGGTGATTCTGCTGCTGGTTTACGCTGCGTTCTGCAACTCGATGATTTCCGGCATGTGGCAGAGCCAGGGCAACAGTGTGATCCTGACCGCATTCATCGGTACCGCGCTGCTGCTGGCGGTGATCCTGTTGATGACCACGCGCACCGCGCGGGCGCTCAAGTTCGACCATGCCGACAAGGTCGCGGCGGTGTTCTGCGCCACCAAAAAGTCGCTTGCAGCGGGGGCGCCGATGGCAGCGTTGATCTTCGGCAGCAATCCGGGGCTGGGCCTGATCCTGTTACCGATCATGATCTACCACCCGATGCAGTTGATCGTCTGTTCGATCATCGCCGAGAGCTACGCCAGTCGTCATCGCCAGCAGCTTTCGCAGGCCGCGCTGGAAGAAGCCCAGGCCGCCTGACCGCCGTTACATCAGCGCGTCATCGCCCAGCGTGACGCGCGCGTAAAAGACGATTGCCACTGTCGGGATCAACGCTGAATAACCCGGCCTGAGCGCCGTGCCAAAGTGCGTCAGCAGGCGCTGCACCGGTGCCTGGCGAATTGCGCCCAGCAACCCTTTGATTGTGCCTGGAGCTTTCTCGGCCTGCGCGGGCTTGAAGAATGCAGCTACGGTCAAACGCTCGGCCAGTGCATCGACATGTGCGGCATACACCTCCCAGCTCATCGCGCTGACACTGGCGCGTGGCATCTGCACCAGCGGGTGCGCGCTGTTGAACGCATGGCGAAAGAACGTTCTGAGCAGCAGTTCCTCCACTTCAACCACCGTCGCACACTGGTGCAGCGAATCACTCAGGCCGTACTGCCGCGCCAGCATGCCCAGCACTCTCGTATAGGGCACGCCTCGACGCCGGGCGGCATTGATCAGAAAGTGTCCGGCGACCAGCTGGAATTCGCGCACAAATGCGTAGGTGCGATCCGCTTCGGTGGCCTTGAGGCGCGTCCATCGACTGCTGCACAAATGCTTGATGGCCGCCTCCAGCACGTAGTCTGGGGAGCGGGCCAGAACGCTGTGCAGCCAGATGTCCTGCAAGACCGGGTCGCGGGTGACTGTCGGTAAAACGGCAACGCCGGTTTCCAGTCCTTCACAGCCGCTGAAGCGAGTTGCGATCAGCACTT
Organism: Pseudomonas savastanoi; assembly: GCF_020917325.1. Taxonomy (NCBI): domain Bacteria; kingdom Pseudomonadati; phylum Pseudomonadota; class Gammaproteobacteria; order Pseudomonadales; family Pseudomonadaceae; genus Pseudomonas; species Pseudomonas savastanoi. Next base: position 739,418 of record NZ_CP076652.1, on the reverse strand, counting down.
CCTGCAAGCGTCTCCAGTAATGGTGATGGCGATAACCCGGCATCCGCACATTCTCGAAATGCTCGACCGGCGTGCGTCCCAAGCTCTTTTCACCCAGATTCAACAACAGCACATGGTCTTCGCTGGAGTAAGCGTTGATCAGTCGTCCGCTGATTTTCTGCTTTAACACTTCGGCCTCGGCCGCTTCAATGCGCACCGCAGCAGCCATCAGCAACACATCGCCCACCACCAGCCCGTGTTCGGGCGTCTGTTGCAGGTTCTTGAGCGCGCTGACCAGTAGTCGTCCGCCCAGTGAATGGCCGATCAGGTTGACCTGTTTTACGTCCGGATGATGTTCGAACAGATAGCGGTCCAGTTGTGCCAGCAACACTTTGCCCATATCGCGAGCCCGGTTGCGGATGCGCGCAAAATGAACGACGCGGTCTCCCGCCAGCGCGGCTGCGCCCGCCAACGGATGCACTCGGGCGGCGGCCATCAACAGGCCACGGGAACGGTTGTCCATCTGGGTGAAATGGCTGGATGGCCAGAACGCCAGAATATTCACGCTTTGGCGCAAGGCACCAGGAATACTGTTGGCCAGCATGCGCCGGTCGTCCAGATCATGCCCTGACGAATAGCCGTGAATGAAGACGTTGGCGACCTCGCCCGATGTCTTGGGCAAGGTCAGAAACTTGAAGTGATTTTCCACGTTGTCCTGTCACACATGGGCGGGTTGCACGCTCAATTTCTGACGATGAAGCGCCTGGCGATCAGTATGATCAGCCGCAGGCAAAACATGATACCGGTCACAGCGATCACCCATTTGGCAACCAGCAGGAAATAACTTTCGATTTCATCGGAAACCAGCCCCACCAGCAAGCCCATCCCGCCGATCAGCAACCCAATCAGCGCCAGGCCGATATAGGGCCTCAGCCAGCGGGTCCGCGCGCCTTTGTCGAACAGATAGAGCACCGTGCCGATCAGAATCAGAAGCACCGATACCCCAATGATGAGCCCCATGTTTTACCTCGACGTTACAGGCCAATAGTGCTGACTGTTCATCCCGCGCACGGGTGTGACGCGGAGCGTCACGAAATGCATTCCCACGCTGGAGCGTGAGGAACGAGAGGTGTCCAGAAGAACCTTATCGTGCCAATGCTCCGCGTTGGCATGCCGTTCATGACGCTCTGCGTCATATCTCTTCAGACGTACCGTCCTTTTCCGCTGTGGATTATGCCCATGCCTCCAGTATTTGCCTAACGCTCCAGAATCGCCGTCACACCCTGGCCGCCTGCTGCGCAGATCGAAATCAATCCACGCCCGCTGCCTGCTGCATCGAGCAGTTTGGCCAGGTTGGCGACGATACGGCCTCCGGTTGCGGCAAACGGATGCCCGGCTGCCAGCGAGCTGCCCTTGACGTTCAGTTTGCTGCGGTCAATCGACCCCAGCGGCGCGTTCAGTCCCAGACGGGTTTTGCAGTAATCAGCGTCTTCCCAGGCCTTGAGGGTGCACAGCACCTGCGCGGCGAAGGCTTCGTGAATTTCGTAGTAATCAAAATCCTGAAGGGTCAGGCCATTGCGCGCCAGCAGGCGCGGAACGGCATAGGCCGGGGCCATCAGCAGCCCTTCTGCACCGTTGACGAAATCCACCGCTGCGGCCTCGCCATCCCGCCAGTAGGCCAGCACCGGCAGGCCGCGCTCGCGAGCCCACTCTTCACTGGCCAGCAATACCACCGACGCGCCGTCGGTCAGCGGCGTCGAGTTGCCGGCCGACAGCGTGCCCTTGGCACTTCGCTCGAATGCGGGCTTGAGGCCAGCCAGCTTTTCGAGGGTCAGGTCCGGGCGCAGGTTGTTGTCACGGATCAGCCCCAGATACGGCGTCATCAAGTCATCCTGCCAGCCCTCGGCGTAGGCTGCGGCCATTTTCAGATGGCTCTCAAGCGCCAGTTGATCCTGCGCCCCGCGCTCTATGCCCCAGTTCTGCGCCATCAGCTCGCAATGCTGGCCCATGGACAACCGCGTACGTGGCTCGCCGTTACGGGGCAGCTCCGGCTTGAGGTGGTGTGGGCGCAATTGCATCAGGGCCTTGATTTTGTCGCCCGGTGTCTTGCTGCGATTAACCTGTAACAGAATCTTGCGCAGCCCTTCATTGACACCTATCGGCGCATCCGACGTGGTGTCCACGCCCCCGGCAATACCGCACTCGATCTGCCCCAGCGCGATTTTGTTGGCCACCAGCAACGCGGCTTCCAGCCCCGTGCCGCAGGCTTGCTGAATGTCATACGCCGGGGTCTGCGCCGACAGTCGCGAGCCCAGCACGCATTCGCGGGTCAGGTTGAAGTCTCTGGAGTGCTTGAGCACCGCGCCTGTCACTACCTCGCCCATGCGCAACCCGTGCAGATTGAAGCGCTCGATCAGCCCCTCCAGAGCGGCAGTGAGCATGTCCTGATTGCTGGCAGTGGCGTAAGGGCCATTGGAGCGGGCGAACGGAATGCGGTTACCGCCAACGATGGCGACCCGACGAGGATGCGTCATGGAAAACTCCCTTTCTTCAAGCGAATGGATGAGCCGTGTCGATCGCAAGAACAAACGTCATGCCACCGTGGTCCATTCCTTTGAACCCCGACTTCAGGAGAGTGTTCCATGCCGTCAGATCGCTATATTGATTTCGCCAATTCCGACATGGGTCGGCGCCTGGTGAATGCCGTCGGTCTGCCCGCCCCCACCCACCTGGAGCGCTGGCAGGCCGGCCGGCTTCGTCCTGTAGAAGGCACGCTGCTGATCAGTGCCGGGCCGCTGGGTGATCAGGTCCGCCAGTTCGCCAGCCGTCTGACCGACTCGCTGTACAGTTTTGGCAGTGACATGCCTGGCGCCACCACCTGGGTGTCCAACCAGGGGCCGCGCCTGAAAGCTGTGGTGTTCGACGCCAGCCAGATCCTGCGCACCGAGCAGCTCAGGCAGTTGCGGGATTTCTTTCAGCCGCTGCTGCGCAATCTCGATCACTGCGCGCATGTGGTGATCCTCGGCAAATCCCCCGAGACACTCGCTGATCCGCTGGCGGCCAGCACTCAACAGGCCATCGTAGGTTTCAGCCGCTCGCTGGCCAAGGAAGTGCGCAACGGCGCAACGGTCAAGCTGCTGCAAGTGGATGACGACGCGCAGGATCAGCTGGAGGGCGCCTTGCGCTTCTTCCTGACGCCCAAGGCTGCGTTCATCTCCGGTCAGTTTGTTCACCTGAGCGCCTGTCCGGGCAAAGTGCAGGATTGGACTCGCCCACTGGCCGGACGCAAGGCAGTGGTGACTGGCGCGGCGCGCGGCATCGGTGCGTCGATTGCCGAGACCCTGACCCGTGATGGCGCGCAGGTCATTCTGCTGGACGTGCCACAGACCAAAAACGAACTGGAAGCACTGGCCTCGCGGCTTGGCGGCCAGGCACTGGCGCTGGATATCTGCGCGGCGGATGCTCCTGCGCAGTTGCTTGAACACCTGCCGGACGGCGTCGACATACTGGTGCATAACGCTGGCATCACGCGTGACAAGACGCTGGTCAACATGCCGGAGGACTTCTGGGACTCGGTACTGGCGGTCAACCTCAACGCTCCGCAAGTGCTGACTCAGGTGCTTCTCGACGCCGGTGCGCTTAAGGATAACGCGCGGATTGTGCTCATGGCTTCGATAAGCGGCATTGCCGGTAATCGCGGGCAAACCAACTACACCACCAGCAAGGCCGGTCTGATCGGTTTTGCCAAGGCGATGGCCCCCGGGCTCAGGTCACGCGGCATCAGTATCAACGCCGTCGCACCGGGCTTCATCGAAACGAAAATGACCGCGCACATGCCGTTCACCCTGCGTGAGGCAGGACGGCGCATGAGTTCGCTTGGTCAGGGCGGTTCGCCACAGGATGTTGCCGAAGCCGTGGCGTGGTTCAGCCAGCCGGGCAGCGGCGCGGTGAGCGGTCAGGTTCTACGTGTATGTGGTCAAAACGTGATCGGGGCATAAGCCCCAGCATCGAATTCAAGGAGATGGATGATGACGGCTCACTGGCGCTACCTCAATTCTCTGCAGCCCCTGTCCAACCTGTTCATCCAGGCAGCGCTCAGGCGCAAGGTCACAGGGTCGCAGTTACCCGATCTGGGATTGCGAAGCTGGATCGCGGTCGATACCGACAAGCTTGATGCTTACAGCAAGGTCTGTGGATTCGAAGAAAGCAGCCTGCTGCCGCCGACGTACCCGCATGTGCTGGCCTTTCCTCTACAAATGCAACTGATGACCTCTCAGGAGTTTCCGTTTCCGCTGCTGGGGCTTATTCACCTTGCCAATCGCATTCGCACTCATCGCCCGCTCGGCGGCGTGAGCCAGCTGTATATCAGCGTTCAGGCCACCGACCTGCGCCCGCACGCCAAAGGCGCGACCTTCACCCTGGTGACTCAGGCCGAGGATGGCATGGGCCTGCTTTGGGAAGAAGAAAGCACCATGCTGTGCACCGCCGTGCATCTGGAAGACGCGCCTGTCAAGCATCCCGAGCTTGCGCCGCTGCCTTTGATCGAGCTGGACAACTGGCGTGCGTCGGCACAAATCGGGCGCGAGTATGCAAAGGTGTCGGGCGACTACAACCCTATTCACCTCAGCGCACCCAGCGCCAAGCTGTTCGGCTTCCCCCGCGCCATCGCCCACGGCATGTGGCTCAAGGCACGTACGCTCGCGGCCCTTGGCGAGCACTTGCCAGCCTCGAATGTCGAGATCAGCGTGCAGTTCCAGAAGCCGGTACGTCTGCCCGCCGACGTCACACTCTCGGCCAGCGCTGCCGGCTCTCATGGTCAGTTCCGCGTCGAAGGCAAGGAGGGCATCGTGCATATGATCGGTAGCTGGCAGCCTGCAACCGAGTGATGCCCCTGATAAAGCCCTCTGACGGGGGCCTATCTCCCTTCAACAGCTGAACAAACCGCAACGCCCACTTGCCTGGCGACCCGTTCCCCCTGAAGCTATGCACCTTCAGGAGAGCACGATGAACCTCGACGAGTTGACCCAACGCCTGCACCGCATCCGCGACCAGAATGACTGGAAGCAATTTCACAGCCCGAAAAACCTGGCCATGGCTGCCAGCGTGGAAATGGCCGAGCTGGTGGAAATATTCCAGTGGCTGCGTGAAGACCAGTCCCGCGAGCTGCCTGCCGACCAACTGGAACATGCCGGTCAGGAAGTCGGCGATATCGTTCTTTATCTGTTGTTGCTGTGCAGCGAGCTGGGGCTGGACATGGAAACCGTGGTGCGCAACAAGCTGGCAGACAGCGAGCGGAGATTTGCCAAGTGAGTGATCGGCATTTCGACCAGCTGGCGACCCGCTTTGCAGAAAAGATCTACGGCGGTGCCAAGGGAGCCATTCGGCTGGCGGTGCTGCAGGCCGATTTGACCGAGACGCTGCCCGCACGACCGCTTCGCGTACTGGATATCGGCGCAGGGCTGGGCCACATGTCACTGTGGCTTGCAGAACAAGGACATGAAGTGACCCTGGCCGAGCCCGCCGAACCCATGCTCGAAGGCGCACGTCAGCGCTTTGTCGAGGCCGGACAGACGGCTACCTTCATTCAGGCTCCGTGGCAGGCGCTGCCCGGTTTACTGAGCGACACTTACGATCTGGTGCTGTGCCACGCCGTGCTGGAATGGCTGGCCGAGCCGCACGCCATCCTTCCGGTACTGCGCCGCTTGACCCGCGACGATGGCTGGCTGTCACTGGCTTTTTACAACCGTGATGCGCTGATCTATCGCAACTTGTTGAAAGGTCATTTCCGCAAGATGCGCAAAAATGACATGGCCGGGGAAAAGCAGAGCCTGACGCCACAACAACCGCTCGACCCTCGGGAACTGGCGACGCAACTTGAAGGCCTGTGGCAAGTCGAAACCCGTAGCGGCGTGCGGGTGTTTCACGATTACATGCCGGTTGAATTCCAGGCTCGGGCCGAGCTGACCGACCTGCTGGAAATGGAGCTGGCGCATCGGCGTCATCCAGCCTTTGCCGGGCTGGGCCGTTACCTGCACTGGATGTGCCGTCCGGTCTGACATCACTGCGGAGACCACCATGAAACACCGTCCTGCCTTGTTTGCCCTGCTTCTGGGGACTGGCCTGCTCGGGATTAGCGCGTGCCAGAGCGATAACCCGTATGTGGCCAGTTCTCTGCCCATGCCGCCTGCTCCTGCGCAGGCAGCGAAGACACTGGACATGAGCGCCTACCCTGCGCCGCCGCGCGACTATGGCCGGTATCGGTCGTGGGGCTGGCTTAACGGCCAGTTGCCGCCCGGTACAGCGTGGGTAGACTCGGCGCAGGTGGTTGAAGCAGTAAGCAATGGTCTGGACCAACGCGGCTTGCGGCCGGCTCGCGGTAATCAAGCTGCGGACCTCTACGTCAGCGCCACGACCCGGCAGGAAACCCGGCTGCGTCAGGTGCGCGAAGATTACGATCCGTATTACGGAGGCGGCATGGGCTATGGCCGCTACGATGGTTACCGGCCCGGTTACGGCGGCTACGCCAGCGTGCCGGTGGTGCGCACTTATAAGGAAAACGTGATGGTGGTGCAGATCAATCTGATCGACGCACGCACCGGTCAACCGGTATGGAGCGCCAGCGCAGATGCACGCGCCAGCAATAATCTGGCAGACCGCAGCAGCGCATTACGTCAGGCCGTGCAACAGGCGCTGACGGCCTACCCTCCTTCGTAACCCATTCGGAGCACTGCCATGTTTCGCCGTATCGTCCTGCTGTCCTGTGCCTTGCTGCTGGCTGCCTGTCAGAGCAATTCGATCAATCGCGACTTCGATGCCCAGCGTGATTTCGGCGGCTATCGCAACTGGAGCTGGAAAGAGCCTGCCGTTCAGTATCAGCCGGATGATGACCCACGGCTCAAAAGTGACCTGACCGAGCAGCGCATTCGCCAATCGATCAGCGAGCAACTGGACCAGCGCGGCCTGCGCATGGCCGCTGCGGGCACCCGGTCGGATTTGAAAGTGCAGGCCTGGCTGATTGTCGAAAATCGCCAGCAGACGGTCAGCACCAACTATGGCGGCGGCTGGAACCCTTGGGGTGGCTACGGCTACTGGAACGGGCCGATGAACACCGAAACCCGCAGCGTGGACTACAAGGTCGGCACCTTGCAGATTGATATGTTCGACGGTAAGGACGGCAAACTGGTCTGGCGCGGCAGCACCGAGCGCATCCTTAACGACAACGCCGGCAGCCCGGCTGAACGGGAGCAAGCCATCCGCACCACGGTGGCAAAAATTCTGGAGCAGTATCCGCCGCGCTAACCCCGCCTGACGAGTCGCAACGCTGTCTTGCGCAATGAGCAGCGCGATCGAGGCTCAGGCCTGCAGATCGCCCTGCATTTCATCGAGCAGTTCCTGAATCGCGTCAAGGCGCTCCTCGGGATCGTCGATTTCCAGCAGCTCCACTTTGTCCTTCTCGGTGAACGGCAGCAGATAGGCAAGCTGGTTGGACAATGAATACTGCCCACCGGCAGACACGCCCATGTTCAAGGACGCCACCATCGGGTGCTCGGCCAGTGCTTCCAGCAGTGCAACGAGGTCGGCGTCTTCTTCCTGCAACGGACGCTCCACAGGCTCTTGCAGCCATTCAACCTCAGCCACCAGCAGTTGATCGCGCTGAACTTCAGCGGCGACCACCCGGAAGCGCCGCCCACCGACGACACGGATGCCCAGCAAGCCGTTGTCCTGCTGCTGGAAATCCGTGACCAGTGCTTCGCAGCCAATCGGCGAGTAACCGCCCGGCACGTTGCCCACCTCACTTCCTTCGGTGATGCACACCACACCAAACCCTTCACCCTGCTTCATGCAGCGGCCGATCATGTCCAGATAGCGCGCTTCAAACAACTGCAGATCAAGCACGCAACCTGGAAACAGCACAGCGTTCAACGGAAACAACGGCAACGTCATGGAAAAGCCTCCTTTAAATGGCCAGCGACATTGCCAGCGGCAGGAACAATGCCGTTGCAACGCCCATCAGACTCATTGCCAACGCAGCAAAAGCCCCCGATTCCTCTCCTTCCTGCAATGCCACGGAAGTCCCCACCGCATGGGCCGTAAGACCCAGTGCCATACCGCGGGCCGCAGGGTTGTCGACCCCGGCCAGCGACAGCAGGCCGGGGCCGAAAATGGCACCGAATACGCCAGTAATCAACACAAAAACCGCCGCCAGGGCTGCGACGCCGCCGATCTGCTCGGCAACCAGCATGGCGATGGGCGAGGTGACCGACTTGGGTGCCATGGTCATCAGAATCATATGGTCGGCACCGAACAGCACCCCGAACCCGACACACAACCCGGTGGCAAAAACCCCGCCGACTACCAGCGTAGTCAAGACAGGCCAGAACAGCTGGCGGATTCGCCGCATATTCAGGTAAAGCGGCACCGCCAGCGCCACGGTCGCAGGCCCCAGCAGCGTGCTGAGAATTTCAGTGCTTTTGCGGTACTCGGTGTATTCAAGATCGCAGAACAGCACAACACTGATTACCACCACCATCGAAACCAGCACCGGCTGCAGAAACAGCCAGCGGGTTCGCTCGTACGCAGCCATCGCCAGCTGATAGGCGCCCAGGGTGATCGCGATGCCAAAAAGCGGATGGTGAATCACCGACAGCCATGCACCGTGCCAGTCCATATTCATGGCCCCTCCTGGCGGCGGGCCTGACGCCGGATGAGTGCCTGCATCAGCCAGCCGACAAAGGTCACGGAAATCATCAGCGACAGGGTCAGCGTGCCGAAGATCGCCCAGAAGTCCTTGGCGATGGCCGACGCATACACCATCACGCCAACGGCAGGCGGCACCAGCAGCAGCGGCAGATAACGCAGCAGACTGCTGGCGGCCATGCTGATCGGCTCGCTCACTTCACCGCGCAGCATCAGATAGGCCATCAGCAGCACAAGGCCGATGATCGGCCCCGGCAATATCGATAGAAAAAGATGGTTGAGCGCGGTTCCCAGCAATTGGAACATCACCAGCCATGTCAAACCCCGTAACAACATGAGGACCCCGGCAAATAAACGAATCCAGCGAATTATCGGCGTCATTATAAACACGCCGCGTCGCAGGTCATGAGCGGGTATTCGTATTGAGGCAGTTGCTTGACCAACCGGCAACACTCTGCTGATCTTGTGATTCGTCCGCAGGCATTAGCTGATTCGGGCAGCGGCACTTCAACACAACACCACATCAGGCAAGGAGAGCGGTATGCCTTCTGTACCCGTCACAGAGCTCAAGCATTACATTGGCAAGGAAGCAGAATGTTCAGACTGGCTGACCATCGACCAGGAGCGCATCAACCTGTTCGCGGAAGCCACAGGGGACTTCCAGTTCATTCATGTCGACCCAGTCAAAGCGGCGCAGACTCCGTTCGGCGCGACTATCGCGCATGGTTTCCTGTCGTTGTCACTGATCCCCAAGCTGATGGAGGGCATCATGGTGCTGCCCGAAGGCTTGAAGATGGCAGTCAACTACGGGATGGACAGCGTGCGCTTCGTTCAGCCGGTGCTGGTCAACTCTCGCGTGCGTCTCAAGGTCCAGCTGACTGAAGTGACCGAGAAAAAGCCGGGCCAATGGCTGCTCAAGGCAACCGCCACGCTGGAGATCGAAGGTCAGGAAAAACCCGCTTTTGTGGCCGAACCTTTAACCCTGTGTTTCGTGTAACACGTTTAAAACATGAAACAGTCGTAACAGACTGTTTCATCCCGCTTACTCGCTGCGGCATACTCCCCTGCGGTCGTGCCCCATAACATTTGCTCAAGCAGAGCCGGGCCCGCCCCTGAATCATTCTTCCGGGATCTCACATGCGCGCGCTCGCTCCACTGGCTTTGACACTCTTGATCGCAGGCTGCGGTGATGGCGAATCAATTTTGCCACCCGACGGCCGTCTGTCCGATGGCGGGCGCTATCGCGGCGATCTGGTCAACGGCGTATTACAGGGCCAGGGGCGTATCGACTACCCCAACGGCAGTTGGTACGCAGGTCAGTTCGAAAACGGCCTGCGCCAAGGCCAGGGTGAGTGGCACGCCAGCAACGGCGACGTCTACAAGGGTGGTTTCGAGCAAGGCCTGTTCAACGGTCAGGGTCGATTGACGACCCGCAATGGCGCGAGTTATGTCGGTAACTTCAAACTCGGGCTGCGCGACGGCGAAGGCACTCAGAAAGACAAGGGCGTGCTTTATCGCGGTCAGTTCAAGGCAGGCCTGTACGACGGCCCCGGTCGCCTTGAGCTGGAAGACGGCAGCCAGCACCAGGGCATGTTCGCCAATGGCAAGGCCAACGGCGAAGGCTCGCGCAGTGACGCCAGCGGCAATCAATACAGCGGTAATTTTGTCGACGGTCAATTGCAGGGCACCGGCAGCTTCACCAGCGCTGATGGCGATCAATATGTCGGCAACTTTCGCAACAGCCAGCTCGACGGCAAGGGTCGCTATGAAAATAGCGACGGCGACGTCTGGAGCGGTGATTTCAAGGAAGGCGCGCTGACCGGCAAAGGCGAATTGATCGGTTCTGACGGCAGCCGTTATCAGGGCGACTTCGACAACTGGCGTTTCATGGGTCAGGGCCAGCTGCAACTGGCCGACGGCAGCCGCTATGTCGGCCAGTTCGCCGATGACACCTATCAGGGCGACGGCGTGCTGATCTCCCCGGACGGTAAGGAGCAGCGTGGTATCTGGGCCAATGGCCAACGGGTGCGCGACGCCAAAGGCAAACTGCTGCCTGACGCGCTTGAAGCAGGGCTGCTGGTACAAGGCACCCTGCTGGAGAAAGCACTGGCCGCAGTCCCTGCGTCAACGCCCGCCACCGAGCTTTACACCCTGGTCGTGGGCGGCGACGGCAAGCAAAGCGTGTTCATGCGCGAGGCAGACTATGTCAGCAACCTGCTGAAGTCGCGCTTTGGAGCCGTCGGGCAGGTCAGTCTGGTCAATCATCGCGACCACATGGATGACCGGCCAATGGCAACCCGCGAGACCATCTCCCGCGCAGTCCAGACACTCGCGCAGCGTACCGGCCCGGAAGACCTGATCTTCATTTACCTGACCAGCCACGGCACCCAGGACCATGAACTGGTGCTGGACCAGCCGCGCCTGTCGCTGGCCGATCTGCCCGCCGATGCCCTCGCCGCGGCCCTTGCGCCGCTGAAGAATCGTGACAAGATCGTGGTGATTTCGGCCTGCTATTCCGGTGGTTTCATTCCAGACCTGAAAGATGAACGCACGTTGATCATGACCGCATCACGCGCCGACCGCGTTTCATTCGGCTGCTCGGAAGAGGCTGATTTCACTTACTTTGGCGATGCACTATTCGCCAGGGCATTGGTCGAAACCGATGACCTGCAACACGCTTTCAACGAAGCAAAAGCCTATGTTGCCCAACGTGAGAGCGAAGACAATTTCGACGCCTCCGAACCGCAGATATGGGCACCGAAAGGAGTTCTGGCGCGCTGGCAGCAGTTGCGCAAAAGCCAGGCCGAACGCGCTTTGAATACGGCGTTGAACCGCACGGAAGCGAAGACCTCGACTAGCCACTAGGCTATCAGTGTATGAAGGGAGAACGATTATGTATCTGACGCCGCAACACATCCTGCTTGCAGGGGCCACCGGCCTGACGGGCGAGCACTTGCTTGACCGCCTGCTCAACGAACCGACAGTCAGCCGCGTGCTGGCACCAACGCGTAGGCCGTTGGCAGAACACCCGCACCTTGAAAACCCGGTTGGCGAGCTGAGCACACTGCTGCCAACGCTGGCTGGCCGTGTAGACATCGCGTTCTGCTGCCTGGGCACCACGATCAAGCAGGCAGGCTCGCAGGATGCGTTCAAGGCGGTTGATCTGGAGCTGGTCACAGCGTTCGCCAAACGTGCGCGAGAGCTGGGTGCGCGCCACTTGCTGGTAATCAGTGCGATTGGTGCAGACCCCAAGTCCAGCACCTTCTACAACCGTATCAAAGGCGAGATGGAACAGGCATTGCGCGCGCAGGACTGGCCGCAACTGACTATCGCCCGCCCTTCCCTGCTGGTAGGCAGCCGCACCGAAACCCGCTGGGTCGAGCAACTGGCAGCCCCCATCGCCAAACTGATCCCCGGTAAATATGGCGCTATCGAAGCCTGCCAACTGGCCCGCGCCATGTGGCGCCTGGCTCTGGAAGAGCAGAATGGCGAGCGCATTGTCGAGTCGGATGAACTGCGCAAGCTGGGCAAGTAGATGACGGTCGCCGGGGCCAAGCGCTGATCGTTCCCGCGCTCCGCGTGGGAATGCAGTTCGTGACGCTCTGCGTCACCCAAGGGAGCCTTACCCGATAGCCCAGGTGTCGCTCCGCCCCCCTAAAGCCCGCCCGTAGCCTGAACCCCGAAGCCGGCCGCCGTCAGCAATGACAGCGGCAGCAGCAGGGTGTCGAGCAGCGCACTGCCCGGCAGATCGAGACCCGGATAGCTCGGCGCTTCGGCACCGAAACGGTCAGCAGCACAGCAACCACCCTGCAGCGCATACATATTCAACCGCGTGCCTGCATACACCACCGGCGCGCCAGGTTTGGCCGCATTGAGCGTGCGCGCGGTGGCGCAGCCGGTCAGCGTCAGCGCAAGCGCTACCAGCAGCAGCTTATTCATCGCCGCCAATGTGGTGCTCGCCCCAACGCGGCAGCATGTCCTGAGGAATATTCAGCAGATTGAGAATCCGCGCGACGACAAAGTCCACCAGGTCGTCGATGGTCTGCGGCTGATGATAAAAGCCCGGAGATGCAGGCAGAATCACCGCGCCCATGTTCGACAGCTTGAGCATGTTCTCCAGATGAATGCTGGAATACGGAGCCTCGCGGGGCACCAGAATCAATTGCCGACGCTCTTTCAAGGTGACGTCGGCAGCGCGCTCGATCAAATTGTTGCAGGCCCCGGTGGCAATTGCCGACAGCGAACCGGTGGAGCATGGCACCACCACCATCGCGCTCGGCGAACCAGAACCTGACGCCACTGGCGACATCCAGTCGTCACGACCATAGACGCGTATCTGACCGGCAGACGCGCCGGTGTATTCAGTCAGAAACGCCTGCATCATCATCGCCTTGGGTGGCAGACGCACATCGGTCTCGGTGGCCATCACCAGTTGCGCGGCCTTGGAAATCAGGAAGTGCACCTCCCGGTCCTCACGCACCAGGCAATCCAGCAAGCGCAGGCCATATTGCGCGCCAGAAGCGCCGGTCATCGCAACCGTAACGCGCTCCGGGCCGCTCATTTCAGCGCCTCGGCCAGTTTGCCGTGCAGGCCGCCAAAGCCGCCGTTGCTCATGATGACGATATGCGTGCCGGGCTGCGCCTGGCTATGGACTCGCGCGATGATTGCTTCAAGCGAATCACATACCGTCGAGGGTACGCTGCTTCCTGCGACCGTAGCCGCCAGGTCCCAGCCAAGATTGGGCGGGGCATACCAGACCACCTGATCTGCCTGACTCACGCTTTCCGGCAGACCGTCGCGGTGCGCGCCAAGCTTCATGGAATTGGAACGCGGTTCGATGACGGCAATGATCGGCGCATCACCGATTTTCTTGCGCAGGCCATCCAGCGTGGTGGCAATGGCCGTCGGGTGGTGAGCGAAGTCATCATAAATAGTGATGCCGCGCACCTCGGCAACCTTTTCCATGCGCCGCTTGACGCTCTTGAAGGCGCTGAGTGCCTGCACGCCCAGCGAAGGCACAACGCCCACGTGGCGAGCAGCCGCCAGCGTTGCCAGGGCATTGGCCACGTTGTGCTGACCGGTCATGTCCCACTCGACCGCGCCCTGTAGCTCGCCTTCGAACAGCACTTCAAAACGCGAACCGTCTTCACTCAACAGCCGCGCCTGCCACTGACCGCCTTCGCCAGTGGTTTGCACCGGCGTCCAGCAGCCCATCTCGATGACCCGCGACAACGCAGGCTCGGTGGTCGGATGAATCACCAGGCCTTCGCTCGGAATGGTACGCACCAGATGGTGGAACTGGCGTTCGATGGCGGGTAGATCCGGGAAGATGTCGGCATGATCGAACTCAAGGTTATTGAGGATCGCAGTGCGCGGGCGGTAATGAACGAACTTGGAGCGCTTGTCGAAAAACGCACTGTCGTATTCATCGGCCTCGACCACGAAGAACGGGGTGTCGCCCAGACGCGCCGACACGGCGAAATTCTGCGGGATGCCGCCGATCAGGAAACCAGGGCTCATGCCGGCATGTTCCAGCACCCAGGCCAGCATGCTGCTGGTGGTGGTCTTGCCGTGCGTACCGGCCACCGCCAATACCCAGCGGTCTTGCAGCACATGGTCAGCCAGCCATTGCGGGCCGGACACATACGGCAAGCCTTTATTCAGGACGTATTCAACCGCCGGGTTGCCACGCGACAGCGCATTGCCGACCACAACCAGATCAGGTGCGGGGTCCAGTTGCGCAGGGTCGTAACCCTGGGTCAGCTCGATGCCCTGGGCTTGCAGTTGGGTGCTCATCGGCGGATAGACGTTGGCGTCGGAGCCGGTGACCCGGTGCCCCGACTCTTTGGCGAGCACCGCCAGAGAACCCATGAACGTGCCGCAGATACCAAGGATATGAATATGCATGACCAACCTCTCAGAACATCTGCGCAGGTTAACGTAGGGACGGTGAAATGGCACCCTGAGTTTGTCCACCGCATTGCCTGCACAAGCCATTTCAATGCCGGGCAGATAAGCCTAAAGTCCTAGCCACGGCCGGATGCAATTGGCCTATTCTTGAACGCTTATTGCCAGATACCCGAAAGCAGAATCGACACAGACTCCCTCACAACAAGAACCAGGAGACATATCATGCGTTACGCTCATCCCGGTACCGAAGGCGCTATCGTCAATTTCAAGGAACGCTACGGTAACTATATCGGCGGCGAGTTCGTCGCACCGGTCAAAGGCCAGTACTTCACCAACACCTCACCCGTGACCGGCAAGGCCATCGCCGAATTTCCGCGCTCCACTGCCGAAGACATCGAAAAGGCCCTCGACGCTGCACACGCAGCCGCTGCAGCCTGGGGCTCGACCTCAGTACAGGCCCGCTCGCTGGTGCTGCTGAAGATTGCCGATCGTATTGAAGCCAATCTCGAAGTCCTGGCCATCACCGAAACCTGGGACAACGGCAAAGCGATCCGCGAAACCCTCAACGCTGATATTCCGCTGGCCGCCGATCACTTCCGCTACTTCGCTGGCGTGCTGCGTGCGCAGGAAGGCAGCGCTGCCGAAATCGACGGTAATACTGTTGCCTATCACATTCATGAGCCGCTGGGCGTGGTCGGGCAGATCATCCCGTGGAACTTCCCGCTCCTGATGGCCGCGTGGAAACTCGCACCGGCGCTGGCTGCCGGTAACTGCATCGTGCTCAAACCTGCAGAGCAGACCCCGCTGGGCATCAGCGTGCTGATCGAACTGATCGGCGATCTGCTGCCTCCCGGCGTGCTGAACATCGTGCAGGGTTACGGTCGCGAGGCAGGCGAAGCGCTGGCCAGCAGCAAGCGCATCGCCAAAATCGCGTTCACCGGCTCGACACCGGTCGGCTCGCACATCATGAAACTGGCGGCGGATAACATCATCCCATCCACCGTCGAGCTGGGCGGCAAGTCGCCGAACATCTTCTTCGAAGACATCATGAGCGCCGAACCAGAGTTCATCGATAAGGCTGCCGAAGGCCTGGTACTGGCGTTCTTCAATCAGGGCGAAGTCTGCACATGCCCGTCCCGCGCGCTGGTGCAGGAGTCGATCTATCCACAGTTCATGGAAGCGGTGATGCGCAAGGTCGAGAAGATCAAGCGCGGCGACCCGCTGGACACCGACACCATGGTCGGCGCTCAGGCATCCGAGCAACAATTCGACAAGATTCTTTCGTACCTGGACATCGCCAAGGGCGAAGGCGCCGAGCTGCTGACCGGCGGCAAGGTCGAGAAGCTGGAAGGCAGCCTGTCCACCGGCTACTACATCCAGCCGACGCTGCTCAAAGGCAACAACAAGATGCGTGTGTTCCAGGAAGAAATCTTCGGCCCGGTGGTCAGCGTCACGACCTTCAAGGACGAAGCAGAGGCTGTGGCCATCGCCAACGACACCGAGTTCGGCCTGGGCGCAGGCTTGTGGACCCGCGACATCAACCGCGCCTACCGCGTGGGCCGGGCGATCAAGGCCGGGCGAGTCTGGACCAACTGCTACCACCTGTACCCGGCCCACGCCGCGTTCGGTGGCTACAAAAAGTCCGGCGTCGGCCGCGAAACCCATAAAATCGCGCTTGAGCACTACCAACAGACCAAAAACCTGCTGGTGAGCTACGACACCAACCCGTTGGGTTTTTTCTAGGCCCGTTGATTGTCCGACTATCGTTACCACGCTCCAGCGTGGTAACGCCGTTCTGGACGCTCTGCGTCCGATCCTGAATGCACGGGGTCAGCACGATAGTCGCCTCAAGATGTTCATCGTTCCCATGCTCCGCCTGGGAATGCCTTTCTGGATGCTCTGCGTCCAATCCTGAATGCGCGCTGGCAGCACGAGCTTGTGACGCAGAGCGTCACGAACTGCATGCCGACGCGGAGCATCGGCACGATAGTCGCCTCAGGATGTTCATCGTTCCCATGCTCCGCGTGGGAACGCCTTTCTGGACGCTCTGCGTCCGATCTCAAATGCGCGCTATCAGTACGAGCTTGTGACGCAAAGCGTCACGAACTGCATGCCGACGCGGAGCATCGGCACGATAGTCGTCTCAGGATGTTCATCGTTCCCATGCTCCGCTTGGGAATGCCTTTCTGGACGCTCTGCGTCCGATCTTGAATGCGCGCTGGCAGCACGAGCTTGTGACGCAGAGCGTCACGAACTGCATGCCGACGCGGAGCATCGGCACGATAGTCGCCTCAAGATGTTCATCGTTCCCATGCTCCGCGTGGGAATGCCTTTCTGGACGCTCTGCGTCCAATCCTGAATACGCGGGGTCAGCACGAGCTTGTGACGCAAAGCGTCACGAACTGCATGCCGACGCGGAGCATCGGCACGATAGTCGTATCAAAATGCTCATCGTTCCCATGCTCCGCGTGGGAATGCCTTTCTGGACGCTCTGCGTCCAATCTCAAATGCGCGGGGTCAGCACGAGCTTGTGACGCAAAGCGTCACGAACTGCATGCCGACACGGAGCATCGGCACGATAGTCGTCTCAGGATGTTCATCGTTCCCATGCTCCGCGTGGGAATGCCTTTCTGGACGCTCTGCGTCCAATCTCAAATGCGCGGGGTCAGCACCATAGTCGTCTCAAAAAGCATCGCGCACCAACCCTGTGCATCGCGCCTTGGCATCGCGCCTTGGCGTGATGCATCTTTGCTCTGAATCCCCTGTTCATGGTTGCAAACTCGCACTCCCGGCCGGGATGGAGTATTAATTGCTTGCATCGCTTCCCACAGTCGTTTGAACCGGGACGTCACCGGTTCACCCGAAAGACTACGTCCGACGCAAACAGCGCGACGTCATGGAGAATCTGTATGGCGAGCTTTTCCCATTCTGTCGGTGCGCAGACGTACCGCTTCGACAGCCTCAAAGAAGTCATGGCCAAGGCCAGCCCCGCGCGCTCCGGTGATTATCTGGCCGAGGTTGCGGCGCAAAGCGACGGCGAGCGCGTTGCAGCGCAGATGACGCTGGCGAATATTCCGCTCAAGCACTTTCTTGAAGAAGCCCTGATCCCGTACGAACAGGACGAAGTCACCCGGCTGATCATTGATACCCACGACAAACTGGCGTTTGCCCCGGTCAGCCATCTGACGGTCGGCGGCTTTCGTGACTGGCTGCTCAGCGAGCAGGCCGATGAAACCAGCCTGCGCGCATTGGCTCCCGGCCTGACACCGGAAATGGCCGCTGCCGTGTCGAAAATCATGCGCGTGCAGGATCTGGTTCTGGTGGCACAGAAGATCCGGGTGGTGACGCGCTTTCGCAACACCATGGGCCTGCGCGGGCGGCTGTCGACACGCCTGCAACCCAACCACCCCACCGACGACCCGTCCGGCATTGCCGCCAGCGTGCTTGACGGCCTGCTGTACGGCAATGGCGATGCCATGATCGGTATCAACCCGGCGACCGACAGCACCTCGTCCATCGTCGCCTTGCTGGAAATGCTCGACGCCATCGTCCAGCGCTATGAAATCCCGACCCAATCCTGCGTGCTGACCCACGTCACCACATCTATCGAGGTGATAAACCGTGGCGTACCGGTGGACCTGGTGTTCCAGTCGATCACCGGCACCGAGGCCGCCAACGCAAGCTTCGGCATCAGCCTCAAACTGTTGCAGGAAGGCTACGAAGCGGGCCTGAGCCTGAACCGCGGCACCCTCGGAAAAAACCTGATGTACTTCGAGACCGGGCAAGGCAGCGCGCTGTCGGCCAACGCGCATCACGGCGTCGACCAGCAGACCTGCGAAACCCGCGCCTATGCCGTCGCCCGGCATTTCAACCCGTTCCTGGTCAACACCGTGGTCGGTTTCATCGGCCCCGAGTACCTCTACAACGGCAAGCAGATCATCCGCGCCGGTCTGGAAGATCACTTCTGCGGCAAGCTGCTGGGTGTGCCGATGGGCTGCGACATCTGCTACACCAACCACGCAGAAGCCGATCAGGACGACATGGATACCCTGCTGACGCTGCTGGGGGTCGCCGGGATCAACTTCATCATGGGTATTCCCGGCTCGGACGACATCATGCTCAATTATCAAACCACCTCGTTCCACGATGCGCTGTATGCCCGGCAAAGCCTGGGCCTGCGTCCCGCACCGGAATACGAGGCCTGGCTGGAGAAAATGGGCATCTTTACCCAGACCGACGGCCGCGTCCGCTTCGGTGACAGCCTGCCGCCTGCGTTCCGCCAGGCACTGGCGCACCTCGCATGAGTGATCAGCCGATGAACGAAATACAAGACAACGCCGCACCAGCCAACCCCTGGCTGGAGCTACGCCGCCTGACCTCCGCACGCATCGCGCTGGGGCGAACCGGCACCAGCCTGCCCACCTCCGCGCAGCTCGACTTTCAAGCGGCGCATGCCCAGGCGCGCGATGCCGTGCATCTGGCCTTCGATCATGCCGCGATCAGCGCGCAACTGACCGAGAAAGGTCGTGAAACCATTTTGCTGCACAGCGCTGCTGCCGACCGCGACAGCTACCTGCAACGCCCGGACCTGGGCCGACGCCTGAATGAGGAGTCTGCGCAGGCACTGCGCGAGTACGCGGCGGCTCATCCGGGCGGCCTCGATCTGGCGGTAGTGGTCGCCGACGGTCTGTCAGCCCTGGCCGTGCATCGACATGCAGTGCCTTTTCTCACTCGTCTGGAGGAGCAGGCAAACGCCGAGGGCTGGTCCCTGTCGCCAGTGATAATGGTCGAGCAGGGCCGCGTTGCCGTGGCTGACGAGGTGGGCGAACTGCTTGGCGCGAAAATGGTAGTGATCCTGATCGGCGAGCGCCCGGGCCTAAGCTCACCGGACAGTCTGGGGCTGTATTTCACCTACGCGCCGAAGGTCGGGCTGAATGATGCGCATCGCAACTGTATTTCCAACGTGCGTCTGGAGGGCTTGAGCTACGGCATGGCAGCCCATCGGCTGCTGTACCTGATGCGCGAGGCCTGCAGGCGGCAGATCTCGGGGGTCAATCTTAAAGACGAAGCGCAACTGCAGACCCTTGAGTCAGACGGCTCTGCCGAGCATTCAGGCAAGCCGATCGGCAATTTCCTGCTCGACGGCCCGGCCGCACCACATTAGATTGTGCTTTCTAAAGTCGCCGGGCAGGATCGCGTAATCATCCCGGCGCACTGCATCAGCCCATAGGGAAGTTGAGGCCAACCATGCGGATCATCAAAGCGACTCTCGAACACCTGGACCTGCTCTGCCCATTGTTCATCAAATACCGCGAGTTCTACGGTGAATCGCCGTTTCCGGACTCCTCGCGGGACTTTCTCGAAAAACGCCTGCGTCGTGACGAGTCAGTGATCTATCTGGCGCTGGCCAAGGATGACGAGAGCAAACTGCTGGGCTTTTGCCAGCTGTATCCCAGCTACTCATCGCTGTCGCTCAAGCGGGTATGGATTCTCAACGACATCTATGTTGCCGAGGACGCACGCCGCCAACTGGTCGCCGATCACTTGATGAAACAGGCGAAGAAGATGGCCAAGGAAACGCATGCGGTGCGACTGCGCGTGTCGACCAGCAGCAATAACGAGGTGGCGCAAAAAGTCTATGAATCCATCGGCTTCAAGGAAGATACGCAGTTCAAAAACTACGTGCTGCCCATCAATCAGGACTGATCACCCGCTCGCGCTGACCGGAAGCCATGCCGCGTCAGCGCGCAACATACTGCTCCAGTCGTCACACATCAAAAACCCAGCGTTTATTCCCAAACCCCTTCTGCGCATTCTGCTTCTATAATGCCGCGCATACTGAACAGTCGTTTCTTCCGCATGCGACCCCGGACAGGGTTCTCGCCTCAGGTGCCTTAATGGATTTCAACCCGCTTGACCTTATTCTGCATCTCGACGTCTACCTTGACCTGTTGGTGACCAACTACGGTACGTGGGTCTACGCGATTCTGTTCCTGGTGATTTTCTGCGAAACCGGGCTGGTGATCATGCCCTTCCTGCCGGGCGACTCGCTGCTGTTCATCGCCGGAGCCGTGGCTGCAGGCGGCGGCATGGACCCGGTCCTGCTGGCCGGGCTGCTGATGCTGGCGGCGATTCTGGGCGACAGCACCAACTACGTTATTGGCCGCACTGCGGGCGAAAAACTGTTCAGCAACCCCAAATCGCGTATCTTCCGCCGCGACTACCTGCTGCGCACCCAGGACTTCTATGAGCGCCACGGCGGCAAAACCGTAACACTCGCGCGTTTCCTGCCGATCATCCGCACGTTTGCTCCATTCGTGGCCGGTGTGGGCAGAATGTCCTATCCGCGCTTCGTGGGTTTCAGCGTATTGGGCTCAGTGCTGTGGGTCGGCAGCCTGGTGACACTGGGCTTCTTCTTCGGCAACGTGCCGTTCATCAAGCACAACCTGACCTTGCTGGTGCTGGCAATCATCCTGCTGTCGCTGGTGCCGATGATCATTGGTGTGGTTCGCAGCCGTAGCGCGCCTCCGGCAGACGCACGCTGAATCATGTGGTCGTTCAGCAACTGGCGCAGGCAGCGCACGCTCGCCAGACACCCGGTTGCTGATGAGCTGTGGCAGAAGGTGCGCGAGCGTCTGCCGATCCTCGATGGGCTGAGCAGCGGGCAGCATGCGCAATTGCGTGACGCCTGCGTACTGTTTCTGAATGACAAACACCTCAGTGCACTGCCGGGCGTTGATCTGGATGACGAGCAGCGATTGTTTCTCGCCGCCCTGGCGCAACTGCCTCTGCTGAATCTGGGCGAACTGAACTGGTATCAGGGCTTTCACGAGATCGTGCTGTACCCCGACGACTTCGTCAGCCCGCAGCGCCATCGCGATGCCAGTGGCGTGGAGCACGAATGGGATGGCGAACACAGCGGCGAAGCCTGGCTGCAGGGCCCGGTGATTCTGGCCTGGCCGGGCGTGTTGAGCAGCGGCGACTGGGATGGCTACAACCTGGTTATCCATGAACTGGCGCACAAGCTCGACATGCTCAACGGCGACGCCAATGGGCTGCCGCCGCTGCACAGCGACATGCAGGTGACCGAATGGGCTCGCGTCATGCAAAGCGCGTTCGATGATCTCAACCGGCAACTGGACCACAACCCCGACGCCGAGCCCGCCATCGATCCCTATGCCGCAGAAGACCCTGCCGAGTTTTTCGCCGTGACCAGCGAATACTTCTTCAGCGCACCCGACCTGCTGCACGACAGTTACCCGGCAGTCTACGAACAACTGAAGGCGTTTTACCGGCAAGACACTCTCGCCAGACTGAACCTGCTGCGTCAGCAGGACCCGGCTTACCGGGACAACTGACAGCCGCCAAGGCCATGCGTGGCAACCAAAACAGAATATGCCTATAATCCGGACCACTTTTTGGCGGTTCGCGCCAAAATCTGTCTGGTCAACTATGGGGGCAATGCCCAATGAGCTACAGCAAGATTCCGGCAGGCAAAGACCTTCCGAACGACATCTACGTCGCGATCGAAATCCCGGCCAACCACGCGCCGATCAAGTACGAAATCGACAAAGAAACCGATTGCCTGTTCGTTGACCGTTTCATGGCCACCCCGATGTTCTACCCGGCCAACTACGGTTTCATCCCTAACACGCTGGCTGACGACGGCGACCCGCTGGACGTGCTGGTGGTAACGCCTTACCCGGTGTCTCCAGGTTCGGTCATCCGTGCCCGCCCGGTCGGCATTCTGCACATGACTGACGACGGCGGTGGCGATGCCAAGGTTATCGCAGTGCCACACGACAAGCTGTCCCAGCTGTATGTCGACGTGAAAGAGTACACCGATCTGCCAGCCCTGCTGCTTGAGCAGATCAAGCACTTCTTCGAGAACTACAAGGATCTCGAAAAAGGCAAATGGGTGAAAATCGAAGGTTGGGGCAATGCTGACGCTGCCCGCGCCGAGATCACCAAATCGGTTGCAGCGTTCAAAGGCTGATCACTGATCTGGCGTTTCAGGGCACGCCACACGCGTGCCCTGAAACACGCTTTACCCCTTCCCCGCCGCTGCTCCCTGCCAATACCGCTCCTTGAAACACCCCCATCCGTTTTTTTTGCAGCGCACACGTTTAAAAATGCGTTCGACTTTTAGGCGCTCGATAAACAGTTCGTTAATGCCCGTATAGCAAGGGTAAACACCCGGTACGTCGTTTAGCCAAAAAAGCGCTATTACGGAATCTGCCTACACGATATTCATTCCATCCGTAGTCCGGATAGCCGCAACCCCCTTGGGATAACGTCGATCTCAACACCTCGTTCATTTAAACGCCCAAGCGACGTCCGTAGACTTCGCCCTATGAATACATCAGGTGATCGACTCCGCATCCTCCTTCGGGAGTGCCATCTCACAGCGACTGACTTTGCGGCCAACCGCAAAATCACGCCGCAACACGTCAATAACTGGTTCAAGCGTGGGGTGCCCATGGCGCGGATTGATGAGGTGGCTGAACTGCTAACCGTAAACGCACGCTGGCTGCGCACGGGCGACGGGCCCAAACATCCCAATGAATCGGCCAATGAAAACACCGGTGACGACACCCGAATGGTCATCCAGCAGACCAGAAACGTGCTGCGCGGCGATGTGGAAATTCAGATCTACACGGAGGTCGAATCCACTCATGGCGTCGGCAAAACCGTCCTCTCCGAAGCACCCGGGCAAAAAATCCGCCTGCCCCTGCAAGTTCTGCAAACCATGGGCATCGACCCGAAAAACTGCATGTGTGTCGCCATGGTCGGCAACAGCATGGCCGACAAGATCCAGGACGGCTCGATTCTCGGCGTCGACCGCGAACTGACCCAGGTCATCGACGGCGAAATCTACGCCCTCGAGCACGGCGGCATCCTGCGCGTGCGCTACCTCTACCGCCTGCCCAACGGCGGCCTGCGCCTGCGCAGCCACAACGACGCCGAATACCCGGACGAACTGTTCAGTGCCGAAGACATCGACCGGGAGAAAATACGGATTCTGGGCTGGATATTCTGGTGGTCGACACTCAACAGCCGGCGCAATGCGATGCTGCTGTTGTGAGGCGGTTGGGTTTGAAAGGCATTCGGGCTGGGCATTGGCGGAGAATTTCAGTATTCTGTGCGCCATCCAGAGCACCTGACGCAGTCATGCGATGCGGTGTTTGAATGGGGCATGTGATCCGTTTGCCCTGTTGCCTATTCGCGCTTCTTTAAGAGGCGCACCTGTTGAAGGTGATTGCGGTCTATCAAAAATAGATCGGAACCGCCTACGAGAAGCCGGCCACAAGCCGGCTTTTTATTTGTCCGAAATAAACCTGCCTTGTCGCCCGATCACGTGCGGCTGCTTTTCGCGTGCGCCCAAGTCATAGGCACCACGGTGCGGCGATGTTAAATACTGTTAATAAAAAACAACTTCACATAATCTGATCAATCGGAGAATATCCGTCCAACGCGCATGACGCACTGAAAAAACAGCGTTGCGGGAGTTGAAGGCGCGTGAGGTTACGCACACCCCGGCTGGCGATTGGCACAGGGGCTCATAAAACAAAAATAACAGGATACTTGCCATGCAACGTCTCAGTTCCCTGCCTGTGCTCGGGCTGTTGTTGTCCCTGTCTTTTATCGTCCCTGCCGCGAGCGCCGCGCCGTTACCGGCCGCAACCGAAGGCGACTGGATCGCCCCGCAATTCACCTTCCATACAGGTGAAAAACTCGACAACCTGAAACTGCACTACATCACCCTAGGCGATCCAAAGAACCCCGCCATTCTCTACCTTCACGGCACCTACCGACCTGGCAGCGATGTGTTGAGCAAGGATTTTGGCGGCGAGCTGTTTGGCCCGGGCCAACCGCTGGACGCAAACAAGAACTACATCATTTCCACCGACGGCATCGGCGTGGGCCAGTCAAGCAAACCCTCTGATGGCCTGCGCACTCAGTTTCCCGCGTACAACTACACCGACCTCGTTCAAGCCCAGTATCGGCTGGTGACCGAAGGCTTGGGGATCAAACACCTGAGGCTGGTTATCGGCAACTCCATGGGGGGTATGCAAACATGGATGTGGGGCGAGACCTGGCCACACATGATGGATGCGCTGGTGCCGATGGCTTCGCAACCGACTGAAATGTCGTCACGCAACTGGATGATGCGCCGCTTGTTAGTGGAATCGATCAAGCAGGACCCGGCGTGGAACAACGGCAACTACACCGTACAACCAGCATCCTTGCGCTTGGCCAACGCGATGTTCAGCATTGGCACAAGTGGTGGCAACCTGGCTTATCAGGTCGCCGCACCGACCCGGGCGCAAGCCGACAAACTGGTAGATGAGCGCCTTAACGCCCCGCAAACCGCCGACGCAAACGACTTCATCTACCAATGGCAATCATCTGCCGACTACAACGCGGCTCAGGGAGTGAATAAAATCCAGGCCCCGGTGCTCGTCATCAATTCGGCGGACGATGAGCGCAACCCACCGGAAACAGGCCGGCTGGAGGCGTCCATGAAAGAGCTCAAGCATGCGCGGCTGCTGCTCATTCCGGCCAGCGTTGACACCCGTGGCCACGGCACAACCAGCATGGCGAAGTTTTACAGCAAGGAGCTGGGACAATTTATGCAGGAGACTGAAAAGGCTCGCTAGATTGGCTGGCGGCGTGCGGCTCCGCGCAGCCTTCGTCAGGGCTACAGGCGCTATAGCGATGCTTGATCTTTTGCTGGAAGCGCGCAACGCAGCCGGTATGACACAAAAAAATTGGCCGTCAGGCTAGGGCGACCGCAGTCATTTGTCTCAAAGACCGAGAACGCCGAGCGCAGGCTCGATGTCATTGAGTTCATGGATGTCTGTCGGGGGATCGGGACGGACCCGTATGCGCTGCTCAGTAAGCTGGACTCTATGGCTCGCCTGTAATCGACAATCGCGAAGCTTTGCTGGATGAGCGCTTGCATAAAAAATGACTCATAGCGATTCAATGCAGTGCGTTTTGGTCAGCTATAGGACTCTCACGGACACACATCTACGTCCCGTCCTCTCCACAGCTTCCAGACCTCCTCCCAACCGTCTTCATGACTCGGACCCGAGACAATAACCAGCTGACTGCACGCACCGTTGCCTAGCTGCTTGATGTAATGCTTTGCCAGTTCAGTCGGGATCATTTCGTCACGCGTTCCCGACAAGTGACGCTGAGGTATCAATGCCAGGCGCTGAATGTAATCGAGTGAGTCCAACGAGCCATTGAGAGGCGAAAGTCCTTTTAGTTCTGTCCACTGGTTCGGGGCGAGATTGCCAGCGATGGTCTGAATCAGGGTGATGTCGTTTCGTTGTCCCGCCAGTAGCAACGCGAGGGTTGCGCCGCCTGAATAACCAATCAGCTCGAACTCGTTATTACCGTAACGTTGTTTCATCTGGTCCAGCGCGCTGCTGAGGCTGGTGACCACTGCCTGGGAGAAACGGCGATTGGTCCAAAGGGCAGCGCTGCAGGCCGGGGCTGTGATGAATTGACAAGGTCGCGCCAGATAGACGCTGGGAGTCGGGTCGTTGACTGCCATCTGCGGCACGAGCAGCTTACGTGGGCTCGGCTCGAGACTGGGTTGAGTGGCAGTGGCCCAGGCATGGCCGTCGCCTTCCAGATAGACTCGTAGGCGAGTTGTTCTGAAGGTATCTGGCGGCAATAGCGCCGCCAGCGGAAAGGGCTGTACCGGCAGAACCTGCATCTGTCGGCCGTGCTGGTCCGCCAGTTGCTGCAGGGCTGCACGTGGCGACTGACAACCCGTCACAAAAACGCTTAACAGCAACGCTATCAAGACGGGAGGGATACCGCCCCAGCGCTGCTGACCGGGACGGTGATCTCTCATCAGAAGTCGTAACGCACTTTTGCAGAGAACACATCGGCATCGAAGCCCGATTTACCGATGTAGTCATAGTTGACGCCCAGTGTGACGGCGCCCAGTTTGTAATCGGCACCCACACCCGCTTCGTAACTGTCACGTACGGCTTTGGCACCGCTGGTCACAAACGGCGTACTGCCGAGCAGAAAGGTCGATGTGCTCTGTGCTTCGTCGGCGGCGAAGTCGTGGTAAGCCATCAGTTTGGCTTGTGGCTCCAGCGTTCCTGCGCCCACGAGGAAACTACCAGCCACGCGCATGCCTGCACCCAGCTCAATGGTTTCATAACGCTGGTCTTCAACCTTTAACGCAGCCGACGAGCCTTTCTCACGATAGCCGTCGATGTTCACTTGGCTGTAACGCGCCGCCAGGCGTGGTTCGACCAATACTTGCGGGTTGACGTGATAGGTGTAGCCACCCACCAGATTCAGGCCCAGCAGGTCACTGTCGTAATCTGCCTTGGCACGCGTACCTGCAATGCTGCGTTTGCCCTGGTTGTCGTTGAGGCCGTAAGTCAGGCTTGTATCGACAAAGTAATTGCCTTGTTCGAAGCCGCTGTACAGCGTGAATGCATGGCTATCGACTTCGGTCTTGTTGCCACTTTTGCCATTCACGTCGGTATTGATAAAGCTGTACGCCAACCCCAGCGTCAGGTTGTCGTTGAGCTTGCCGTCAGCGCCCACCGCGACTCCGCTGCTGTACGCGTTATAGCCAGCAATTCCGTCACGCTGGCCTTGAGTGGCGTCACTGTAGAGCGACTGGACCCAAACCCCGGCATTCTTGAAACCTTCGCCAGAAGACGCGCCGCGTATCGAGCTGGTGCGGCTGCCCGTTACGTTGCTGATCAAACCCTGGCTGGTAGTAGCGGCGCTTCTGGCCCCGCCGTTGACCTCCGGCGACAGCTGCGAGGCCAGCTTGGCAAGCTGCCCGCCGTCAGCGTTCAGCAAAAGCTGTTTGAACGCATCACTGTCGTTCAGCTTACTGATGATGCTGTCGCCGGTCAGGTTGACCAGTGTGGTCTGTTCATTAACTGAACCGCCGTTGTTGGCAACTACCTGAGCGACCTCTTCCTTGCCCTTGGCGGTGACCACAGCCACAACGTCTTTGCCGTCAACGGTATAGCTGTCGATTTTAAGCAGCGCCGAGGTACTGACTACATCCAGTTTGCCAGCAGGATCGACCGCGCGCCCATCCTTGGTCAGCAGCTCGATCTTGCCTGCTTCGATAAGCGTGTAAGCAGTGCCGTTGGCATTGAAGTCGTCACCCTTGGCTGCGAGCTTTACTTGCGCTCCCGGTTCGAACTGAGTGGTCCCGGTAACTTTCAGTACCGCAGTTTTAGCATCAGTGGCCTTACTCAGATTCAGACCGAGCGCCGAATTGCCGTCAACATAAAGATCGCCGTTAATGCTGCTGTGTGCGGACTCGAAAGTCATGGTAGTAGGACTGTCGGAGGTGCCGCCAACGTAAACCGATCCGCCGCTCTTCAGGCGAATGTTGTAGCCGTCTTTACGGCTGTCAGTACCCGTGAAGGAAGTATCCCCCTCCAGCTCGATATTGCTCACGTCGATCAGGTTACCGACAACGACGCTGCCCTTTCTCAGGATCAGCTCGACCGGACGATTGCTTCCAGAAGCGTCGATGGCCCTGTCAGCAGAAATGATCGAACCTTCGTTATAGATATTGAAGTCGCCCCGTTCGATGTACCAAGGCTGAGCGCCGATCATAGAGAATTTGGTGGTGCCCATCACGATAGCAGCGCTCTCGCCACGGATCGTCCCGGTGTTGGTTATGTCCGCACTATTGCCTATCATGGTGGCCCCGTCGATTCGAAGACCTTGAGACCCCGCGCCGCTAGCGGAGAGGCTGCCATGGTTTTCGAAGAATTTCAGGCTCGTGGCGACGTCCAGGGCCGTCGCGCCTTGACCGGAAACTTCAACCAGACCGTGGTTGATGACGTTGCCGTTGATCTTACCGCCCTCCAGGCTGATGCCTTTGGCTCCTTCACCACTGGCAAAGGTGCCGGAGCCACTGATGTTCCCGTTGAGGATAAGGTTCTTTTCAACGGTCGAACCACTTAGCTGAATCGCATCTTTAACCGCACTCCCCGCATAGGCACCGTTGATCTCAAGATTGCCGGTATGGGTCTGACGCTCGCTTTTGTAGCCAGCGTTGGTCAGTTGGACTGTTTCAGCAAAAGCCGGAACGGCAGTTGCAGCCACAGCCATGGCGAGAAGGGTCTTGCGAAACATCACAGAGTTCACGATTCATTCCTTATGTTGGGGGCGCTGCCATGCTTGGCGAGAACCTGCCGCAGCAAAAAGTGGCGATTGGCCACACAGAAGAGCGCGGCGAGAATAAAGTAACCGACTTGAAATAACATCAACTATTATCGGCACAATCGCACTTCGCTAAAGTTGTGCAAGTGCTCGGGGTCGGGATGGCTAGACCCGATAGGACTCCGCATGCGCTACCTTCCTGAGCGTGCGCCAGTACGAGCGAACGCGCTTGGCAAAGGTCGGCGAGCTGCTGAACAGCACGATGGTCGCAAAGGACACCCACCAGCCGGGCCGCAGGCAGGTCAGCAAGTACTGATTGAGCCATATGCGCGCTATTCTCAGCCTGTAGCGCTTCGGATCAAGACCCTGCAATTGCTCTATCGCGGAGGCCTTGTAGAGTGTGCTCAATACGCGGCGACTGGTTAGAAAGCGTTCCGGGAAGTCTACGCCAGCCTCGGAGTGATTCAGGACTCTGAAGTTGCGCCTCAAGACGTTGTCCCATAACTTCAGATTGCTCAGCCCTACCTCGCAAGGTCGTCCAAGCCGGGCGTCAATGCCCTTCCTGCGCATGACACCCAGCATCAGCGCCTGCTCGGTCACCAGGCGCGCGGACGTGTAGCCAATGAAGTTGCCAAACGGGTTGCGAGACGGCTTGTCATTGAAAAGCGCGTCCCTTTCGAATAGTGGTTGCTCCCACATGGCGAGCATCGCATCACGCGTGCCGAACTGAACAAGGTCCGATATGTGGAACAACATCGGTAACCGTTCAGGGTCACGAATGTAGAGCGTCGTGGTGGTAATGGGCGTCTCGAACAGCCGTGTTTCGCCAGACTCGGCATCATCTGGCTGACCTATGACAGCCAGTGCAGGGCTGGTCAGGTTGTGGTCGGCGCGCATCTTCATGACATACGGTCTTGAGGCGGCTTGAATACCGCACAACGTCGATCGCAGCATGCGATTGATGTTGATCTGATTACCGGCATCGTCGACGAAGGCACCCGGATCATCCGACATGATGAGCTGATCCACCTCAACCGCAGAGGTATCTTCATGACGCCAGGTAGAGACGATAACCTCGGCATGCGGCAGGTGCGCCCTGACCGATGCGATACAGGCGAAGATATTCCGCTGGGGGCTCAGGTTGCGATAAAGAGGCCCCTGGATAACCACGCTGATTTTTCTGGAATCAACGGCCACAAGATGAGGCATGTTCTTAACCTTTAATGGGAGATGACGACAAGAAAAACAGATCAGTCAGGTGAATCTCGCAGCACGCCGAAAAACGCGCAGGAAGAGACGATGCATTCGACGCAGGACTCCGGCCAGCATTGGCAGGCTGATCAGCACCGTCTCAAGACGAGTGACCATGAATAACCTCCCGATTTGAGCCGAATGAGCTGCGGCTGTTGTGCTTGAAGGCAGGTTATTGAACGACGCATTGAGGGTTCGCGAATAGATACCCAGGTGCATGGCAGGCACCATGATCACGATGTTTCGGTTTCGAAGCCTTGGGCTCAAATAGTTGTAGCGAGCCATTTTCTGGATGAAGTCCATGCAGGTAGCCGAGTCATGCTGACCAAAATCAATCAGTACCCATGCGCTCTCGACTTTATCCATATGAAGCGCAACGCTGTTCGCCACGATGCCGCTCAGGCCATTCTCGTGAAGGAAGTCTTCCAGACTGAACTGGACGTGGTCCGTCGGTAGATCGCTGATGGGCAGTTCGGTCAGGTTGTAGCGGTCATCGATGACAACCACCGGGATAGTCTTTCTATACGCGTGCTGGATGTGGGACAACTGACAGATCAGCTCATGACTGGCCGGCCTGGGGCTCAAATGAGACACGACGAATATCTTCATTTTGAACCTCTGGCATAGGACTTGAAGGGAGTGGAGTTGTAGATAGCCTTCACCGCAGCCCACACGCTTTCAAAATAGAAGATTTTCCCGTTGTTTCTGTAAGTACGAACCGCCGAAATCAAAATACCCGGGAGCGACAGGAGGTGGTGGTGAAAGTAATCATCCTGCTGACGAACAAACCATGCCTGCGTACTGCGTTGACGCAACATATTGCGCACTTCACAGCTCTGGGTGATCAGCGTCTGCTTGGCCAGCACAGGGTCTGCAAGGAAGCGATTGACCAGAAACGCCTGTCGGGTTTGTGTTAGCTGATCGAACAGCATCAGCCGCTCGAAATCAGCAAGAAACTCTTTGACTGCGTCGATATCATTTCTGAACGAGGACTGTTGAGCGATGTGATCGATCAGTTCAATCCAGGCTCGGACAGAGATGCAATCAAGACCGGTTGGAATAATGACCGCCGACGGATTGGCCAGGTATTTGTCAGCGAATTGCCGCAATCTGACCAGTGCGGTCTCGGCAGACAGGTTCAAAAGAGGTTTCTTTTTCAGCAGGGACACATAACAAGGCCCGGATATTCCGAGACATCCGTCAACGGATTCGACCGAAGCCTTGCCTCCCAGCAGTGCTCGGGAGGTCACTGACTGAGTGATACCGAAAGGGTTTATACGGTTCGGAATACCCGCTCGGGACGCTCGTAGCGCATGCTCGATGTCTTCGTATTCCACCCAGTGCAGAGACTCGTCCAGAGGGCAGGCATTCCACACATCCTTACGGCAAATATAGAGGCTGCCTGTGGGGTAACTGGCGTCGCTGTTGTGGCGCATCGGGCTGGCGAAACAGAACCCGGTCCGGTCAACTTCCGAGAATACTGACGGGGCAATAGCCTGCGCATTACCGCTGGTACGGTGCAGCCCCAGCAGCCCCTGCGCAACTTGCTCCATGGCCATGCCGTAATCCGAATAGCGGCGAGGGTGCATACTGAGCCGATTGTCGAAAAACATGCTTTGCAGTGTCATCAACGGGTAGCGCGGACCAAAGCGACGTACGATTTCTCCAAAATTCCTGGGCAGAAATACGCGGTCATGCAGGATCACGAGATTGCTGAATCCAGCCTCCAGAGCGAGACGATTTTTCTTCTTGCAGATCTGCACTGGCGGAGCGGTAATGTCCTGCCCCACGAGGCGGACCTTGTCGAAATAGGCGAAGTTGCTTCCCGGCGTGCCGCACAGAAGTATCTCTTTGCGCGGAACATCGATTTCCAGAATGCGCTTCACTACCGCATTCAGAACCGTGGCGTCTCCTGGCCCTACAGGAAGGCAAAAGCTCCAGCCATCAAGATCGTCATCGGATTCCGCCGCCAGCCTTGCTACCTTTTTGTAGGTGACAGAGGTGGCCGAGCGTTCGATTACCTTGAGTGATCCGGCAAAATATTCACGGTCCAGATAGCACTCAAACTCAGTGTCTTCGATAACTGTAATCTTCTCGCCAACATTCAGAAAGTGGGCACCGTCCCACAGCAGCAGTGGCGCCAGCGGTGAATCACTCTGGACACCATAAAAGCAGTAACTACCCGCGCCATACATGGATAACGGACGCTGGGCGGCATGCAGGTTTTTGATTACCCGCTCCGGCTTGCGAAACGGATGGGCGCGGAACGAAACAAAACCTGAACATTCATGGGGCAGCAGCAGGCCCACCGGAAGGTTACGCAGGCTGCCCGCTGCCAGGTAACCAAGGCTTGGATGGTGCTGGAGATGAGTAGTTTTCATGGTTCAGACGACGTACTTGTCGGCAAGCGCGCCGGGCACCTTAACGACAACGGTGGTTGCATCAGTGAGCGCTTCGAACGCCGTAATGTCCCCCGGCTCCAGAACAATGATGTCGCCTGCATGCCAGACCTGATCGCGCATGTTGACGGACCCGGAAATGAGCACGGTGATCTCGGTGGCAACCCTGTGGTAATGGGCTGCTTCCTTTTCGCCTGCAGTGTAAGTCTTGACCCCGACCTCACAGGACTCGGTACTGAAAGCAGCAGGCTCGAAGCCGCCCACAAACCAGCCTTTGACCATGTCTTGCAGTCTTGCCGTTTTCATCGCATTTCTCCTGCTTCGAAAGCGTGAAGCTGACTATTGGTTTTCAGCGGCCGGTACTGATTGGGTTCGATCCGGTAGGCACCGATTCTTTTCTGTAACAGCACCAGCTCATTGAGGGCGGGTGCTATGTAGAAGTTGTCACTGACCCTGGCATCCTTGCGAATCATCTCTTTCGCCGCCGCCACGAACAGCGAGCCGGATTTGAACCAGTACACACCTGCAATGGCGTGGCGACTGATCGGATTTTTTTCGGCAGCCTCAATGACCCGGCAGTTGCTATCCAGACGTGCGAATGAATAGCGAGGGTGCAGTGAATTGAAGATAACCACGCCGGCATCTTCATCGTTGTCCCGAAACGCACGCACGGCATCGAGCAGCTCTATAGCGAGAAAATCACTGACACTGAGAATCAACAACTCATCATCGTTGTCGATTTGCCCGCTCGCCAGAAGCGCCGTGCAGGCGGCACCCCGGGTGACTTTATGAACGGGCAGAACACTGGCCGCAGGGTGCATTTGCTGGACCATGTTGCGAAGGTGCAGCCGGGTGACATCGTCGTTCGAGAATGTGCAGATGATCCTGCGCGGCTCAAGCGCGGCACAGTTGTCGATCAGCGTATGAATCAGTGGCTTGCCATTGTATTCGCACAGATATTCGGGGTACTCGCCGTCGTTGGGCGGCGTCTCTCCCTTCTTTGCCGACAGGAGAATGATGTTCAATGCGCTCACAGGCTAGCCACCTTGTCGACGTTGATCTCTTCGACCTTGCCAAGGATGTTATTGAGGTTTACATCGCAGGTTTCAGCCACGACCAGAACATGGGCTCCGGAATCTCTGGCGGCTTTGATACCATTTTCGTTGTCTTCGACGATCAGGCATTCATCGGGCTTCAGGCCCAGTTGTCTGATGGCCTTGGTGTAGATATCGGGAGCGGGCTTGGCATGTTTGACATCCTCGTTGGAGAGCTGCAAATCGAGGTATTGCTCCAGATCTGCCCTGTTCATCATGACCTGCACTGTGTTGCGAATGGAGTTGGATGCAACCGCCAGCTTGTAGCCCATTGTTTTCAACGATGACAACGCGTACTGGTGCACAAACGTCGGCTTGCACTGGGCGTACACGATCTCCATGGTGTACTGCTGCTTCATCTCGTTGATGAATGCGTGCAACGCCACCGGCAGATCGCGCTCGACGCTCAGCATGTCGAGTTTGCGCGAGGTGGGCAGACCGTCGTAGGCGGTGAGGTGTTCATGGCGACTGATGTTGTAACCGAACAGGCCGAGGGCTTTGTTCAGTGCATCGTAATGCCATTCCTTGGCTTCAATGAGGACGCCATCCATATCGAATATCACTGCCTTGATCATGATTGCCTCACTTGAAGAAAGTGGCTGCATCTGCGGGAATATCAGTGCAAATCGTTAAACCGTTGTGAGCTTCGAGCTCAAGCAATTGCTGCCATAGGCCGCCATGTTCACGCCCGTGCAACTCGGGAGATACCACACACACCTGCTTGCCCTGAGATAGAAGATCGCCAATAACCTGACTGGAAAACCATTCCCCCTCAAAACCGTCAAGCCAGACACCTGATGCCTGTTCGATCCAGGCTGGGGACGGTTCGACTTCGCTGAGCCGGGTGTAAGTAATGACATTCGCGTGAAAGTAGCTGCGCATGTCCGGTACCGCCATATCAAAGGCAAACCAGTTGGTATGACCGTATCGAGCGAAGGTTTTGGCGAGCGCCTGCGCCATGCCATCAGCCTTGATATTGATGGCCAGTGGCAGGTTACGACCCGCCATGATGTCGAGCAGCCCATCAAGCGTCAGCTCGCCGCCGACGGGCATGTCGTGAGAAATAACCAGTTGACCCGCTACATCACGGACATCGGTCTCTGTGCCGAAACCAAGGTCGAATGATCGGTGAAATGCTTCGGGCAAATTGCGCTGCGGCTTTTGCAGCCAGTAGCCGCGATGGCTGATGATGTGCATGTCAGGCCTGTCTTCCCGAGGCTGCCTGCCTGCTCAGCGGCAACGACAGGAATTGGTTCAGGTCTGCCGGTATACCCAGGCCGTACATGCCATGCCCCTCTGCGCCAATACTGTAATGAATCACCTTGGCGCCGCGCCCGATGATCTCGTTGTACGCTGGCGCAACATAGAATTCGCCATTGACGCGAAGATCTTTCATGACCATCGTCTCGATGGCCGATATCAACTGACCTGCATTGCGAAAGTTGTAGATGCCAACAGTGGCTTCGTCAGAGATGACCTCTTTTTCCACTACGCGGGTGATGAGGCCTTCTGCACTGAAGCCCACAAACGACCACTTCGGATCGCTGGCTTTCATCGTCATGATCAAGCCCGCTGCGTCACCCTCGTTCATTGCCTGCAGATAAGCGTTTATGTCCACATCGACATACTGGTCGCTGTTGGCAATCATCACTTGCTGGCTATAGTCGAGCAGGTGCCTGGCGGCATAAACGGAGCACGCGGCGCCCCCCGTCAGCCCACCAAGCTCGACGATGTCGCATCCAGGTGCCCAGGCATTCAGCTTTTCCCTAAGCGAATAGGTTGCGACCTGATCCGCCTGACAGATGAAGATGAATCGGTGCGGACAATCCGGCGTCAGATTGTCAATCACGACCTTGATCATCGGTACACCGTGCACAGGGATCAACGGCTTGGGATCGGTGTAGCCCGCGACCGCAAAGCGACTCCCGGCACCCGCCATCGGAACGATAATTTGCAGCATGAAAATCCCTTTTGAATGGGTAATTTGAAGTTGACGAAGTGGCGCTGACTGCAATGAATCAATAACAACCGTGTTCGATTATCCGGCCACGCTCAAGCGTCAAATAACGCTGACAAAACGCTTTCCCCTCTTCTACCGCGTGAGTCACAAGAATCAGGGCCATGCCGTCATCCTGCAAAGTGCGAATTCGCTCGTGGCATTTGCGTTTGAACTCTTCGTCCCCCACAGCAAGCACTTCGTCAGCCAGCAGGACCTGTGGCTCAACATGAACCGCTACCGAAAAACCCAGCCTCATGTACATACCCGACGAATAGTTCTTGACCGGCGTATCAATAAAGTTTCCAAGCCCGGAAAAATCCACGATCTCGTTGAAACGCGAACGTACTTCCCTGTTACTTAACCCGAACAGGCTGGCATTGAGATAGATATTCTCTTCCCCTGTCAGATCAGGGTGAAAGCCCACACCGATTTCTATTAAAGGGGCTACACGGCCCACCGTAGTCAAACGTCCGCTGGTGGGAACAAGAATGCGTGAAACCAGCTGCAACAGCGTGCTTTTACCTGAACCGTTATGCCCCACAAGTGCAAGCGATTCCCCCTTATGCAAGGTGAACGACACGTCGCTGACTGCCATGAACGTTTCGGCATGCTCACGGTGTCGAACATCGAACAGACCTAGAAACTTGCTCTTCAAACCGCCCCTGTTGTGGCGAAGGGTGAACTGTTTGGTGAGGTTTTCTGCCTTTATGACGACACGGCTCATAAATACTCCACCACGTCGTCGACCTTCCTGAATATGAGCAGGCCGGCAAGCAACGACGCGGCCCCCATTAACACGCAAAGCAGCAGATCGCGGGTGTCTGGAACGACCCCGGTATGCAAAATGCTGCTGAAACTATCGAAATAAAGGGCTACCGGATTGTAGGCCGCTATGCTGGCGATACCTTCGGGCAGCGCGGAGGTGACCCACACAATTGGCGTCAACCAGAACAGCAAGGGCAGAAATACGTCGATGAAGTGTTTTGCATCCCTCACCGTTACCTGAATGATGCTAAGCGCCAGACCGAACCCCATGATGAGCGCCATGAACGCAATCAGTACAATGGGATAAAAAAACAGCGCGTGTGAAAACACACCACCCAGCATGGGGAATAACAATACATACACGAGCATGCAGCCCGCCCAGAACACAGCAATCGACAATGCTCCGGAGACGGGTAGCAATATACGCGGGAAGCGTAACTTCCGAATGAGGTTGCCATTATTGATGAGCCATTCCCCGCTCTGTGAAACTATTTGTGCCAGAAGCATCCAGTGGACGACACCCGTTACCAGATGAAGCGCAAAGCGGTCCTGATTGCTGGGCAGGATATAGGTGAAGACCGTGTAATACGTAAGTGTAACAACCAGCGGATTTCCCAATGACCAAACGAAGCCCAACGTCGCCCCCATGTAACGGATTTTAATTTCCTTGGACACAAGATTGATGATCAGGTCACGCCATTTTATAAAGCTTGTGCTGCGAGATGACGACATACGGTATCCAGCTATTGACAGGTAGATCAGAGAACGATTTTGACAATCAAGATCATAAATGGATAACCTTATGGCCTCATGCTGCGGGCATATGTTCTCTTCTTTCATAGAGTTACAGCTATAGGGCGACGCCTTAGTTACTGTAGGAATATTCCACAAACTACCGGCGGCAGCTAAATGGCCCTTTCGAGGCCTCGCCACGCTCGATCAGAATCGCAAGGCACTTCCATCCGCGCACGTTGATCTATAACGTCAATGGTCATTCGCAATACGACCGGTCCAGCGATCACCCTTGAACAAGCGAGGCTACTCATGACCCAAACCCCTTACACTCCGCCGAAGGTATGGCAGCAGGAAACAAAAGCAGGCGGTACGTTCGCCAGCATCAACCGGCCCGTAGCCGGTCCCACGCATGACAAGGTACTGCCCGTCGGCAAGCACCCACTGCAGCTTTATTCTCTGGCCACACCCAACGGGGTGAAGGTCACGATCATGCTCGAAGAGCTGCTGGCGCTGGGGCATAGCGGCGCGGAATACGATGCCTGGCTGATCCGCATTTCCGAGGGCGATCAGTTCTCCAGCGGCTTTGTCGAGATCAATCCCAACTCCAAGATCCCTGCGTTGCTGGACCGAAGCCATGAAACACCTGTCCGGGTATTCGAGTCCGGTTCGATTCTGCTGTACCTGGCTGAGAAGTTTTCCAGTTTCCTGCCCGCCGACCCGGCAGGCCGTACCGAAACGCTGAACTGGCTGTTCTGGCAGATGGGCGCGGCGCCCTACCTGGGTGGCGGGTTCGGGCACTTCTACGCCTACGCGCCGGAGAAACTCGAATACCCCATCAATCGCTTCGCGATGGAGGCCAAGCGCCAACTCGATGTGCTGAACCGTCGACTGGGCGAGCACCGCTACCTGGCTGGCGACACCTACACGATTGCCGATATCGCGGTCTGGCCATGGTATGGCGCGCTGGTAAGGAACAAGGTTTATTCGGCCGCCGAGTTCCTGTCGGTGCACGAATACCCGAACCTGATTCGCTGGACGGAAGAAATCGCCGCGCGCCCTGCCGTCATCAAAGGCCAGAAGGTCAACCGCACCTGGGGCGAAGAGGCGGACCAGGTGCCGGAGCGGCATCAGGCGTCCGACCTGGATAAATAAGGCGCAAGTCAAGGCCTGCGCAAACAGAAACCTGGTGCTACAAACTCAAAAGAGATTCTGGGTCGGACAGTCGTGATCTGAACGTAAAGTAGCGTCCTTAGCCACTGCCCAAGGACGCGCCCTATGAGCCGGACAACTGCCCATCCAGATTTTCGCTTGCAACTCGACACCGGTTTCCCACGCAGTGGAGTACTTGCAGCATGAGTACTCCCAATGCACCGCATACGCCTGTAAATGATCGCTTTGATGAAGTGCTCGCAATGATTCAGAGCGCTCGACAGCAAGCTGCACAGGCGGTCAACACTCGCCTGATCGAGCTTTACTGGCAGGTAGGCGCCTACATCAGCCGCAAGATTGAAAACGCCGAATGGGGTGACGCGGTGGTCAGCCAGCTTGCCGAGCATCTGGCTGTAACCCAGCCAGGACTGCGCGGGTTTACGCGCAGCAACCTGTTTCGCATGCGTCAGTTCTATGAGATTTACCGCGCAGAAGAGAAAGTCGCACCACTGGCGCGACAATTATCCTGGTCCCATAACCTGATCATTTTCAGCCAGAGCAAGCGCCCTGAAGAACGCGAGTTTTATCTGAAAATGGCAACTCAGGAGAGATGGTCAAAACGCGAGCTGGAGCGCCAGTTCAAGACCGCCTTGTTCGAGCGCAGTATCACCCAGCCAGCCAAAGCCTCGGCAATGCTCAAGGAAACCCGACCGGCAGCACTGGATGTGTTCCGTGATGCCTACATGGTGGAGTTCCTCGAGCTACCATCGGGACACGCCGAAGCCGACCTGCATCGCGGTTTGCTGCAACGCCTGAGGGATTTTCTGATCGAGTTGGGCCGCGACTTCTGTTTTGTCGGCTCCGAGTACACGTTGCAGGTCGGCGGTCAGGATTTTGCACTGGATCTGCTGTTTTTCCATCGCGGCCTCAACTGCCTTGTTGCCATCGAACTCAAGGTCGGCCGCTTTGAGCCAGAGTACTTGGGCAAGCTGGACTTTTATCTTGAGGCGCTGGACCGGAAGGTACGCAAACCCCATGAAAACCCGGCCATCGGCGTTTTACTCTGCGCCAGCAAAAACGATGAAGTGGTCGAGTACGCCCTGAACCGCTCGCTTTCACCCGCGCTGATTGCCGAGTATCAGACCCGCTTGCCGGACAGGCAGCTATTGCAGGCAAAGCTGCATGAGTTCTACGCGAGCGCTGCGCTGAACGATCAGTGATACCTGCCAGACGCACGATGCATTACGCTTGTGCGTGCCTGAGCGGCAGTCTGCCTGCTTGCCCTTTCCCTGACTGGAGCCTCCAATGCCGCACCATAAGGACCCTCGCGCCCACACCGCCCTGTCGCAACGCGGCCGCAGCGCCAGCAGCGGGCCTGGGCTTGCGGTCAACCCGCCGGTCGTGCGTCTGAGCACGGTGCTGTTCGACAGTCTGGAGAGTTTGCGCGAGGCGGAAATTCGCACCACAGGGCCAGAGCGCTCGCTGACCTACGGAGCCAACGGCAACCCGACGGCGTTTGCCTTGCAGGATCTGATTTCCGGGCTTGAGGGCGCGCACGGTACTTGCCTGTACCCAACCGGACTGGCAGCAGTGGCGCAGATGTTTCAATCGTTTCTGCGCCCAGGCGACCACGTGCTGATTACCGAATCGGTGTACGGCCCCGTTCGGCGTCTGGCGAAAACGATGCTGACGGCCTTCGACATCCAGTTCGATTTCTACTCGGCCGACGGCAGCAATGCGGAATCGCTGATCAAGACCAACACACGGATGATCTACGCTGAAGTGCCCGGTTCGCTGACGTTCGACATGTGCGACCTGCCTGCCCTGTCACAGGTGTGCAAGGCAAGGAATCTACTGCTGGCTGTGGATAACTCGTGGGGCTCGGGGATTCTGTACAAGCCGCTGGAACTGGGCGCAGACATTTCCCTGATGGCCCTGACCAAGTACGTGGCCGGGCATTCCGACGTCATGATGGGCAGCGTCAGCACCACCGAAGCGCACTGGAAAACCCTCAAGACCATGAATACCGCCGTGGGCAATACCGTCAGCCCCGACGACGCGTATCTGGTGCTGCGCGGTGCCCGAAGTCTGGCGGCGCGCATGGCCATGCACGAACGCCATGCGATGCAGATCGCGCAATGGCTGCAGGAGCAGCCTCAGGTTGCCCGCGTGCTGTATCCCGCATTGCCGGACGATCCGGGCTATACCATCTGGAAGCGAGATTTCCATGGCTGCAATGGCTTGCTCAGTTTCGAATTCCATGCCGTTGACCGGCAGGTGCTGGACCGATTTACCGGCGCGTTGAAACTGTTCGGGATTGGTTACTCCTGGGGCGGTTTTGAAAGCCTGATCACTGAAGTCGAGCAATATGGCCCTGACCGCGGCATCGGCCCGATGCTGCGGCTACAGGTCGGCCTGGAAAGCCCGGAAGACCTGATCGCAGACCTGCAGAACGGGTTCGCTGCGGGTTAATCCTGACAACTACTGCCCTGGCATTGCTCCGTCGCCGTTATTTGCCCAGAAGCCCTCGCTCTGCTAGTGTCGCGCGGTTTAACCTCTACCGGAAATGCCCCCATGGCCCGCAAGAAAGCTGCACTGGATTTCGAACAGTCACTCGCTGACCTGCAAGCGCTGGTAGAGCGGCTGGAGAATGGCGAGTTGTCGCTGGAAGACTCATTGACCGCCTTCGAGCAAGGCGTACGCCTGACCCGCGACTGCCAGAGCGCCCTCACCCAGGCCGAACAGAAGGTTCAGGTACTGCTGGAGCGCGATGGTGAACTGAGCGAAGAGCCGTTCGACGATGCGGAACTTCCCGAATGATCGCGAGCTATCAAGCGCAAAGCCAGACTCGCGTCAACGCAGCACTCGAAAAACTGTTTCAGGCACCGAGCCCTGAGCTGAACCGCCTTTACGAAGCCATGCGCTACAGCGTGATGAACGGCGGCAAGCGCGTGCGCCCGCTGCTGGCCTACGCGGCCTGCGAAGCGCTGGGTGGCGTAGCCGAAGATGCCAACGGTGCCGCCTGTGCGGTTGAACTGATTCATGCTTACTCGCTGGTGCACGACGATTTACCGGCGATGGACGATGACGACCTGCGTCGCGGCCAGCCGACCACGCACAAGGCCTTCGATGAAGCCTGCGCGATCCTGGCAGGTGACGGCCTGCAAAGCCTGGCGTTCACTGCGCTGCTCGCGCCGCACCTGACCTCACGCGATGCTGAAACGCGTCTGCAGATGGTCAACACCCTCGCAGCCGCTGCCGGCCCGGCAGGTATGGTGGGCGGGCAGGCGATCGATCTGGGCTCTGTGGGGCTGAAGCTTGATCAGGCCGCGCTGGAATACATGCATCGGCACAAGACCGGTGCGTTGATCGAAGCCAGCGTCCGGCTTGGCGCACTGGCCAGCGGTCAAGCCGATCAGCCCCGTCTTGACGCCTTGCAGGTCTATGCGCGCGCGGTCGGTCTGGCCTTTCAGGTTCAGGACGACATTCTCGATGTCGAAAGCGATACTGCGACCCTTGGCAAGCGTCAGGGTGCCGACATCGCCCGCGACAAGCCGACCTACCCTGCGTTGCTGGGCCTGGAAGCGGCCAAGCACTATGCACTGGAACTGCGTGATCAGGCGCTAGCGGCGCTGAGCCCGTTCGATGCCGCCGCAGAGCCGTTGCGCGAGCTGGCACGCTATATCGTCGAACGCCGCCACTGATCACCGTCACCGAAGCCGGAAATCTGCTGAATCAACCACGGTTCGTCAGGTCTCAGTCATTAAGCGTGTGAGTCGGCGGACCATCCGCCGACGCACTTCATGGGCAGCTTGCGATGCATAAGGTAAACTGCCGCCTCTTTTACTTATAACGATTCGCCTGATGCCCACGACGTTCAAAGAGATCCCCCGCGAGCGCCCGGTCACGCCGTTGCTCGACCGAGCCGACACCCCGCACGGCCTGCGCCGTCTGGGCGAAGCCGAGCTGGAAACCCTGGCCGATGAACTGCGCCTGGAATTGCTGTATTCCGTTGGCCAGACCGGAGGGCATTTTGGTGCCGGTCTTGGGGTC
Source organism: Pseudomonas savastanoi (assembly GCF_020917325.1). Lineage (NCBI taxonomy): Bacteria > Pseudomonadati > Pseudomonadota > Gammaproteobacteria > Pseudomonadales > Pseudomonadaceae > Pseudomonas > Pseudomonas savastanoi. The sequence continues at coordinate 697,209 of NZ_CP076652.1, read as the reverse complement.
ATCGAGCTGACCATCGCGCTGCATTACGTTTTCGACACCCCGGACGACCGTCTGGTGTGGGACGTGGGTCATCAAGCCTATCCGCACAAGATCCTCACCGGCCGTCGCGCGCGCATGTCCACCCTGCGCCAGAAGGATGGGGTGGCGGCCTTTCCGCGTCGCAGCGAGAGCGAGTACGACACCTTTGGCGTCGGGCACTCCAGCACCTCTATCAGCGCCGCCCTCGGTATGGCGATTGCCTCGCGCCTGCAAGGCAGCGAGCGTAAATCGATTGCCGTGATCGGCGACGGTGCGCTGACTGCCGGCATGGCCTTCGAAGCGTTGAATCACGCGCCGGAAGTGGCAGCCAACATGCTGGTGATTCTCAACGACAACGACATGTCGATCTCGCGCAATGTCGGCGGTCTGTCGAATTACCTGGCCAAGATTCTTTCCAGCCGCACGTACAGCAGCATGCGCGAAGGCAGCAAAAAGGTGCTTTCGCGCCTGCCCGGTGCCTGGGAAATCGCGCGTCGCACCGAAGAATACGCCAAGGGTATGCTGGTTCCGGGCACGCTTTTCGAAGAGCTGGGCTGGAACTACATCGGCCCTATCGATGGCCACGACCTGCCGACTCTGATCGCCACGCTGCGCAATATGCGTGATCTGAAAGGCCCGCAGTTTCTGCACGTGGTGACCAAGAAGGGCAAAGGTTTTGCGCCAGCCGAAGTCGACCCGATCGGTTATCACGCCATTACCAAGCTTGAGCCGCTGAATGCGCCTGTCGCTCCGAAAAAAATCAGTGCACCGAAGTATTCCGCAGTGTTCGGCCAGTGGATCTGCGACATGGCCGAGGCTGACTCACGGCTGGTGGGCATCACGCCAGCCATGAAGGAAGGCTCGGACCTGGTGGCATTCAGCGAGCGCTTTCCAGAACGCTACTTCGATGTTGCCATCGCCGAACAACACGCTGTAACGCTGGCGGCCGGTATGGCCTGTGAAGGCAGCAAGCCGGTCGTGGCTATCTACTCGACCTTCCTGCAGCGCGGCTACGATCAACTGGTGCATGACGTCGCGGTGCAGAACCTCGACGTACTGTTCGCCATCGACCGCGCCGGGCTTGTGGGCGAAGACGGCCCGACTCACGCAGGCAGCTTCGACCTGTCCTACCTGCGCTGCATCCCCGGCATGGTGGTCATGACGCCGAGTGACGAAAACGAACTGCGCAAGCTGCTCAGCACCGGTTACCTGCACACAGGCCCTGCGGCAGTGCGCTACCCACGCGGCACCGGTCCGAACGCGTTGATCGAGGCAGGTCTTGACCCCGTCGAAATCGGCAAGGGCGTTGTGCGTCGTCAGGGCCAGGGCGTTGCGATACTGGTGTTTGGCGTGCAACTGGCCGATGCGCTGGTGGTGGCCGAAAAGCTGGATGCGACGGTGATCGACATGCGTTTCGTCAAGCCGCTGGACGAGGCTCTGGTGCGAGAGGCGGCCGCCGGTCACGAACTACTGGTTACGCTGGAAGAGAACGCAGTGATGGGCGGTGCCGGTGCTGCGATCAGTGAGTTTCTGGCACGCGCCAATATCCTCAAGTCGGTATTGCACCTGGGCCTGCCGGACACCTACGTCGAGCATGCCAAGCCTGCGCAGATGCTGGCTGAGTGCGGGCTGGACGCCCAAGGGATCGAAGCGGCGATCAATGAGCGGTTGGCGTTGATTGGCTGACTGAAAGAGGTTCCTCACGCGCCGAGCGTGAGGAACGATCGCCCCGACCCCGCATGCAGCAATCCTGATAACATGCTGCGCACCTCGACACTGCCGCGATGCCAGCCGATGCCCCATGTGACCCGCTCCGCCTCCACGCCTGAATTGACCTCGGTGTTCGCTGCCTTGCAGCAGCATTTTCTGCAGGTCGTCGTTCCGCTCTGGCAGGGCCCTGGCTGGAACGCACAATTGGCATTGCCTTACGAAGCGCTCGACGCCAACGATCAGCCTCTAGCGCCGCAACGCTATCGCGCCATGGCCTGTGCACGTCAGTTGTTTCTGTTTTCCAGCCTTATCGATAACGTCGAAGTACCAAACGCCCGAGCCCGCGCCGGTGAGCTGTTTCGCTCCCTGCAACAGCACTTCCACGATGCCGAGCATGGCGGCTGGTTCTATAGCATCGATCCGCAGGGCAAACCTCTGGATCGCCGCAAGGACCTCTACACTCACGCCTTCATTATTTTCGCCTGCGCACATTACTGGGCGCAGGTGCAGGACCCGCTGGCAGAGTCCGTGCTCAATGCGGCGCTCAGTGTTGTAGCGGAGCGCTTTGCCGACGATGACGGGCTGTACGAAGCGCAACTCGCTGAAGACTGGTCGACGCTGGGCAGCGGCCCGCTCCAGAACCCTTTGATGCATCTGGCAGAGGCCTTTCTGGCAACGCTGTCGGTGCGCGCCGACCCTGCAACCCAGTCAGCGCTGGACGCCCTGGTTATCCACATGCAGCGCCGCTTTGTCGACACCGCCACCGGCGTGATGCTGGAAAAACCCTTGGGCGCTGTGGATAACTGGTACGAGCCAGGTCATCAATTCGAATGGTTCTTCCTGCTGCAATCGTCGCCAGAGCTGCACGGGCGCGAGCTGCACGAGTCCATGACCCGCGCGTTTGCCTACGCTCAGGCACAGGGCGTCGAGCCAAAGAGCGGCGCAGTGACTGCAATGCTGACACTTGATGGCACGATACGCGATGCCACCCAGCGAATCTGGGCTCAGGCGGAATACCTGCGAGCCATGGCCATGCAGCCAGAGTGCGAGGCGAGTTTAACTGCGCAAATGTCAGCCTTTGCGCAGCGCTTCCTGCATGCCAAAGGCTGGAACGAGTGTGTAGAGCCCGATGGCGCAGTCAGCCGCAGCGACATGCCGTCGACCACGCCTTACCACTTGGCAACCTGTTACATCGGGCTGGCTGACTTTGTCGAGAACCGCTTCGTGAACGCTTTCCCGCCGCCGACGCCTGTAGAAGACTGATCGACCGAACCGCACCACCTGTGCGGCCCGATCAGCAAGCAATCAACCGCGGTTACGATCAATCGCAAAACCGGCCCAGGTCTGGCTGACGGGCATCAGTTCCAGGCTGTTGATGTTGACGTGCGCTGGCGTGTTCATGATCCAGAAGATGGTGTCGGCGATGTCCTGAGGCTGAATCGGCTCGGCACCTGCGTAGGTCGCATCGTACTTGGCCTGATCACCGCCGAAACGTACCAGCGAAAACTCGCTCTCGCACAGCCCGGGCTCAAGGTTGGTGACTCGCACGCCCGTGCCGATCAGATCGTTGCGCAGGTTCAGCGAGAACTGCCCGACAAACGCCTTGGTGCCACCGTAGACGTTACCACCCGGATAAGGATAGTTGCCGGCTACCGAGCCCAGGTTGACGATACTTGCGCCGCGACCATGCGCAATCAGGCGTGGAAGCAACAGGCGTGTGGTGTAAACCAGACCTTTGACGTTGGTGTCGATCATGGTGTCCCAGTCATCCAGATCGCACTTGGGCGCAGGGTCGATCCCCAGCGCCAGACCGGCGTTGTTGATCAACCCGCGAATGCTGCCGAACTCTTCAGGTAAATCTGCGATGGCACTCTCCATTGCCTTGCGGTCACGCACATCCAGTACCAGCGTATGCACCTTGGTCTGCTTCGACAGCTCGGCGCTCAACGCGGCAAGACGGTCCTCGCGACGGCCAGTCAATACCAGCGACCAGCCTGCTTCGGCAAAACGGCGGGCACAGGCCTCACCGAAACCGGAAGTAGCGCCCGTGATGAATACAGTGGAAGTCATTTCGTTCTCCTGACCTGGCGCGAAAAACAGCGCACCTGTTAATAAGTTCTGACGAGGGCAGCAGAATGCCCGTCAGCGGCACGTCGATGCAACAACCCAGTGTATTTGTACAAAAAACAACCAACTCAAGCCGAGCCATACGCCACGGGCCTTTCAGGCAGTTTTGCCCACCTTATCCACAGTCAGACACACAATCTCTGGGGGCAAGTCGGTAACGCTGAAAGTCCCGTCGTTCGGGGCTTGCAGCAGATCCGGAGAAGTTTTCACCTTGACTTTGCCCGATACTGCCAGGACGCCACCAGGCGTCAGAAAACCGTGATGGCCTGTAGCCCAGACGCAGTAACGGCTGGATCACTATTTCCAAGGCTTGTTAACAGACTTATCCACAGGCTGTGTAACTGAAAAAACTGTATGAACGACCAGCTTCAATGCTGTTGACAAACACCCCTGAACGCCAGTCCAAAACCCTTGATTAAAATTTAATCAATCCTCTACAGGCCTTATGCATAAAGGCCTTCAGGCACATACTCCCAAGTTATTAACAGCCGGTTCCACAGTAAACCTGAACAAGTCAAAACAGTGACAAAACAACCATTTGCAGCGGTTTTATGTCGCACCTGGTAGCGCCGTCAAAATTGTTTTCCACAATTGCAAAAAGCGACGCCCCGGATGTTTACACATTCGGGGCGCGCGTCGAAAACGGCAGGGTTTTGACGAACTCAGTGTCCGCCCAGATAAGCGTTCCTGACCTCTTCATTTACAAGCAATTCCTTGCCCGTGCCGGACAGTCGGATCTCGCCATTGACCATCACATAGGCGCGATCAGACAGCTTCAGCGCATGGTTGGCGTTCTGCTCGACCAGAAAGATGGTCATGCCGGTGGCCGCCAGCTCGCGCAGGGTCGAGAAGATCTGTTTGACGATGATCGGCGCCAGCCCCAGGCTCGGCTCATCAAGCAACAACAACCTGGGACGACTCATCAGCGCGCGGGCGATGGCGAGCATTTGCTGCTCGCCACCGGACATGGTCATGGCGCGCTGGTTGCGGCGCTCCTTGAGGCGCGGGAACAGTTCGAACATACGCTGCATGTCTTCGGCCGAATGCTTGTCGCCAATCGGGATGGTGCCCATCATCAGGTTTTCCTCGACTGACATGTCGGGGAACACCCGCCGCCCCTCCGGCGACTGCGCAATACCGTTGGAAGCAATGTAATGCGAAGACTTCTGGGTGATGTCAGTACCCTGATAGATGATCTGCCCGCTGGCAGCGCGCGGCTGGCCGAAGATCGACATCAGCAGCGTGGACTTGCCCGCACCGTTGGAGCCGATCAGGCTCACCGTTTCGCCTTCATTGATGTGCAGCGAGACTTTCTTGAGGGCCTGAATCGGCCCGTAAAACACATCGATCTCTTTCAGTTCGAGGATCGGCTTACTCATACCAACTCCTCTTCATCAGCGCCCAGGTACGCGGCGATCACTTTCGGATCGTTACGGATCTGTTCCGGCCCGCCCATGGCAATCACGTTGCCGTGGTCAAGCACCACAATATCGTCGGAAATGCCCATGACCATGCCCATGTCGTGCTCGATCAGCACAATGGTCATGTCGTGTTCATCGCGCAGCAGGCGGATCATGCCGCTGAGCGCCTCGGTTTCCTGCGGGTTGAGACCGGCAGCCGGTTCATCCAGACAGATCACCTGCGGACGCGTGCACATGGCCCGGGCGATTTCCAGGCGACGTTGCTGCCCGTAGGACAGCTCTCCGGCCAGACGGTTGGCGCAGTCCACCAGGTCCACGACTTCCAGCCAGTAGAACGCCGTATTGAGCGCATCCTCTTCGGCCTTGCGATAGCCTTTGGTATTGAGGATCCCGCTGATCAGGCTGCGGTTGACCCACATGTGCTGGGCAACCAGCAGGTTTTCAACGACCGACATTTCCTTGAACAGACGAATGTTCTGAAACGTACGCGCCAGCCCTGCCCTGTTGACCAGATGGGTACCGCCGAACATTTTGTAGTACACCCGGCTGAAGAAGCTTTTCGGCGAAACAAAGTCGGTTGCCTTGAACGGCTCGCCCAGCAGCCTGATCACATTGGTGGTCTTGCCACGAGTATGCAGCTCGATGCGTCCGCCTGTGGCCTTGTAGAAGCCGGTCAGGCAGTTGAACACGGTGGTCTTGCCTGCGCCGTTGGGGCCGATCAGAGCGAAGATAGAGTTGCGGCGGACTTTGATGCTGACATCGCTGAGAGCCTTGATGCCGCCGAAGTGCATCATCAGGTGCTCGACGGAAAGAATCACTTCATTGCTCATCGCGCACCTCCTTCTGTCACCAGCGCACCCTTGCGCGGTTTTACGCCAGTGCGGCTGATGCGGATCAGCCCGCGTGGGCGCCAGATCATCATCAACACCATCAGGATGCCGAACAGCAGCACCCGGTACTCGGAGAAGCTGCGCAACAGTTCAGGCGCAACGGTCAGCACGAACGCAGCGATAACCACCCCTACGGTCGACCCCATACCGCCCAGCACTACAATCGCCAGAATCAGTGCAGACTCGAAGAAGGTGAATGACGTCGGGTTGACGAAGCCTTGGTAGCTAGCGAAAAACACGCCGGCAAGCCCAGCTGTCGAAGCACCGATGGTGAACGCCGAGAGCTTGACCAGAACATGATTGAGGCCCATCGAGCGACAGGCGATCTCATCCTCGCGCAGGGCTTCCCAGGCGCGGCCGATCGGCATGCGAGTCAGACGATGCTTGATGAACAACACGGCCAGCACGACGAGAAACAGCACGGTGTAGATGAACAGGAATTTCAGGTCCGGGTTGTAATCGAAGCCGAAATACTCATGAATCGGAATGCCACCGTCCTTGGCACGACGCCCGAACTCCAGGCCGAAAAAGGTCGGTGACGGGACCGGCACACCATTCGGACCGCCCGTGAACGACAGCCAGTTATTCAGCACCAGACGGATGATTTCCCCGAACCCCAGCGTCACGATGGCCAGATAATCACCATGCATGCGTAACACTGGAAAGCCCAGAATACATCCGGCCAGTGCCGCCGCAATTGCCGCCAGCGGCAGCGCCGACCAGAAGCCCAGGCCAAGGTACTGATAGCCAAGCGCCAGGCCATAGGCTCCGATGGCATAGAACGCCACGTAGCCCAGATCGAGCAGGCCGGCCAGGCCGACCACGATATTCAGGCCAAGCCCCAGCAATACGTAGATCAGCCCGAGGATAACCACGGTCAGAATGTACTTGTTGGCGAAGATCGGAAACACGATGGCAATCACGATCAGTAGCGGAATGATCCAGTACAGGCGGGATTTGTGATCAGGCTTGAGCACATGCACGCCGGAGTCGGAGCTTTCGAAGCTCTGGGAAACACGTATGCCTTTGGGTGTTTGCAGAAACAGGCTGATCAGAAAGCGCCCGACCATGACCACGGCCACCAGCCAGGCCACGCGGGTGGGTTGCAGGTTGAAGCTGTAGCCATCGAGCACAATCCCGACGATGGGACCGAACACGATCAGTGCCAGCAGCCCCGCGACCACGGCATCTATCAGGCTTTTCTTGATTTCAACAGGTTTGACGACAGGAGCAGCAACAGGAGCGGACATACTTATACCTTCGCCACGAGTGGGCGACCCAGCAGGCCTTGGGGACGGAAAATCAGGATCAGCACCAACAGGCCGAAACTGAACACGTCTTTGTAATCGGAGTTGATCAGGCCGGAGAACTGCGACTCGGCAACCCCCAGGATCAAACCGCCCAACATGGCGCCCGGCAGCGAGCCGATCCCGCCCAGCACCGCGGCAGTGAACGCCTTGATGCCGATGATGAAGCCGGCATAGAAGTCGAACGTGCCGTAATTCATGGTGATCAGCACACCGGCCAGCGCCGCCATGGCAGCACCGATAATGAACACGTAGGAGATGACCCGATCAGTGTTGATGCCAAGGATCGACGCCATCTTGCGGTCCTGCTGCGTGGCGCGGCACATGCGGCCCAGCTTGGTGTATTTGATGATGTAGGTCAGCACGCCCATGCCCACAAACGCGGCGATGAGAATGAAGATCTTGGTGTAGGTGATCTGCACAAAGCCGCTGCCGATCTCGAAGCGCCACGCACCCTCAAGCAACGTGGGCACGCCCTGCTGGCGAGCGCCCTGACTGATCTGCGCGTAGTTTTGCAGGATCAGGGAAATACCGATGGCGCTGATCAGCGGTGCCAGCCGGGTCGAGTTGCGCAGCGGCTTGTAGGCCACGCGCTCGATGACAAACCCGTATACCCCCGTCACCACGATGGTGAAGACCAGCGTGCCGAGAATCAGGAATGGAAAGGATTCCAGTCCGAAGAAAGACAGAACCGCCAGACCGATAGCGGCCAGGTAGGCGGAAATCATATAAACGTCGCCGTGGGCGAAGTTGATCATGCCGATGATGCCGTAGACCATCGTATAGCCGATGGCGATGAGGCCATAGACAGACCCGAGGGTGAGTCCGTTGACCATTTGTTGCAGGAAGATCCCATCCATCACGCACGCTCACACTGAAAGGCAGCTCAGCACCCTGCCGATCACACCCTCGTGAGGTGCGACCGACAGGTCCGAAAACAATAAAAGAGATGCAGGCTCGCTCATGGGCGAGCCCATCACCGGGTCAGCGTCTGCCGGGCAGAACTGACACGAGGTCTATATCACTTCTGTTTTTCGAGTTGCTTGTACTTGCCGGTGGCGTCCCACTGGTAAACCACGTAGTCGGAGACTTTCAGGTCGCCTTTGGCATCCCAGGCTTTTTCACCCATGACAGTCTTGACCGGATGCGCCTTGAGCCACTCTGCGGCTTTGTCACCCTTGTTGGATTTGGCGCCATTGAAGCCGGCAGCCAGCGCCTGTATGGAAGCGTACGCGTAGAGGGTATAGCCTTCAGGCTCGTAACCGGACTTGCGGAATTCGTCCACGACTGCCTTGCTATCCGGCAGTGCGCGCGGGTCGGCACCGAAGGTCATGTACACGCCGTCAACGTATTGCGCACCACCGGCAGTGGTGACCAGTTCGTCAGTCACGATACCGTCATCGGACATGAACTTGACGTCCTTGAGGCCCTGCTCGCGCATCTGGCGAACCAGTGGACCGGCTTCCGGATGCAGGCCGCCAAAGTACACAACGTCGGCACCGGTCGAGCGGATTTTCGTTACCAGCGCACTGAAATCCTTTTCGCCACGGGTCAGGCCTTCTTCGAGCACCGGCTTCACGCCACGCGCCGTCAGTTGCTTGGCGGTAGCGTCGGCCAGACCTTTGCCGTAGGTGTCCTTGTCATTGATGACCGCGACTTTCTTGCCCTTGAGCACATCAACGATGTAATCACCGGCGACCACACCTTGCTGATCGTCACGACCGCACATGCGGAACATTTCCTTCAGGCCACGCTCGGTCACCGTCGGGTTGGTCGAACCCGGCGTGATGGCAATTACCCCCGCATCGCTGTAAACCTCTGAAGCAGGAATGGTCGATGACGAGCAGAAGTGCCCGACCACGCCGATCACTTTGTCCTGGTCAACCAGACGGTTGGCCACTGCCACGGCCTGTTTCGGCTCACAGGCGTCATCGCCTGCGACCAGTACGATCTTCTCTCCGTTGACACCACCCGCCTTATTGATCGCGTCGGCCGCTGCCTGTGCACCTTTCATGTACTGCTCGCCAAATGATGCGTTCGCGCCGGTCATCGGACCCGCAACGCCGATTTTCACGTCCGCCTGTGCAAACGAAGACACGCCCAATGCAGTTGCCACTGCGATTGCCAGAAAACCTTTCCTGTAAAACGTATGCGACATGAGTGGTGCTCCTGAGGATATTTTTTTAATTAGCAGTGCGGTTACATGATTGCCCGGATACGCGTTTGCTTAGAGCAAGGCCCGTGCCATCACTTTTTTCTTATTGAAAATGTCATGCGTTTCCAGCCATTCAGTGACATGACTGCTCAAGTCGCAGGCCGTACAACCGCTTGAGACGCCAAAGGTGCAACCCTCCCCATAAAAAGTGCAACCCAAGCCAGATCGAATAGCAACCTGACCAAATACCATTGGACAACCCACCTGTAACAACACGCGTCACCGAATTGCACACGCCCGGTGCGCGAACGCTACGAGACGCACCATTTGAGGCTAGCGGATTCAGCCGAAACTGCCGGAATCAACGCCTGAATCTGAAACGCGCGTCACGCAACCGCAGTAATAACCTTCCCGCATGCGACCGACAAACGACCTTTAAGCGAGATATCATTCCGATTATTCATATTGCCTGTGCCTGCACCCTCGCGCCTCGAACAGAGAAACCATCATGCTGAACAAACGTCATCTGCCCTCGATAGCCGCGCTGCAATGCTTTGAAGCGGTGACCCGGCACCTGAGCTTCACCCGCGCGGCCGAAGAACTCAACCTGACCCAGAGCGCCGTCAGCAAACAGGTCGCTCAGCTCGAGGAGCTGGTTCAGCATCTGCTGTTTCAGCGCGTCCGCCGCCGTTTGCAGTTGACGCCAGCCGGCGCGCTGTATCTGGCCGAAGTGCGCAAGATCCTGACCCAGATAGAGATGTCCACGCACTTCCTGCGCTCTTACGGCGGAGAAACCGAGGTGCTGCGGGTGTCCACCCCCTCGACGTTCGGTGCCCGCTGGCTGGTGCCACGCCTGAAGGGCTGGCGCTTGCGTCATCCGCATATTCACCTGGACCTGATCAACGAACAGGAGTCTGACGACCTGATCAAGGGACGTTGTGACGTGTCGTTCTATTTCGGCCAGGCCGCCATACCGGGCGCGGAAAGCGTGAAGCTGTTTGGCGAAGAACTGGTAGCGGTGTGTTCACCTGAAAGCTTGCCGGAAGCCCCCCTCAGCGACCCGACTCAGTTGAGCGAACTGGTCCTGCTGCAGAACGCATTCCGCCCCGAGGCCTGGCACGAATGGTTCGAAAGCCAGGGCTATCACACCGACCACAGTTATCACGGGCCGCGTTTTGAGACGTTCTATATGTGCATCCGCGCCGCACAGGTCGGCTGCGGTGTCGCACTGTTGCCACGCTTTCTGGTCGAGGAAGAACTGGCAGAGAACAAGCTGGTAATTGCATGGGATTACGCATTGCCCAGCACTAACAGTGCGTACTACCTGTCCTATCCGGAACACACTGCCGACGTGCCCAAAATCCGGGTTTTTCTGCAGTGGATGCTGGAACAGTTGGATCAACCAGCCCGTTAAGGGCGACAATGCCCACCCATCCGGCCGTGAGCTTTCCGTGGTGACAGACAGGAAGTCGCGGGTCCGACATTATCCGGCTGCTCTGGAGAGCCCGATTCAATGAGCGAGAGCGCCTTTTCAAATCGTATCGTGCAAAGCCTGCTCGACACCGATTTCTACAAGCTGACCATGATGCAGGCAGTGCTGCACAACTACCCTAACGTGGATGTTGAATGGGAGTTTCGTTGCCGCAACGGGGAGGATCTTCGCCCCTATCTGGACGAGATCAGACACCAGATCGAGTTGCTGTGCGAGCTGTCCCTGAGCCCGGAACACCTGGCTTTTCTGGAGCGCATCACGTTCATAAAGCCGGACTTTCTGAGGTTTCTGGGACTGTTCCGCTTTAACACCCGCTATGTGAAAACCAGCATCGAAAACGATGAGCTGTGCATTCGCCTGCACGGCCCCTGGTTGCACGTCATTCTGTTCGAAGTGCCACTGCTGGCGATCGTCAGTGAGGTGCGTAACCGGCACCGCTATCCTGACACCCTGCTCAGTCAGGCGCGGGATCGTCTGTATGACAAGTTCGAATGGCTGACCACGCATGCCACGGCCGATGAACTGGCCGAGCTGAAAGTGGCGGACTTCGGCACGCGCAGGCGTTTTTCCTATCGCGTGCAGGAAGAAATGCTTGGCGTCCTGAAAAACGATTTCCCAGGCCAGTTTGTCGGCACCAGCAACGTTCATCTGGCGCGTCAGCTTGACCTGAAACCACTGGGCACAATGGCTCACGAATGGATCATGGCCCACCAGCAACTGGGACCGCGCCTGATCGACAGTCAGATCGCCGCGCTTGATTGCTGGGTCCGCGAGTACCGCGGCCTGCTGGGTATCGCGCTGACAGACTGCATCACCACTGACGCATTCCTGAATGACTTCGATCTGTACTTCGCCAAACTGTTCGACGGTTTGCGCCATGATTCGGGCGACCCGGTGAAGTGGGCCGAAAAATGCATCTCGCATTACCAGAAGCTCGGTATCGACCCGATGAGCAAGACGCTGGTGTTTTCCGACGGGCTGAACCTGCCCAAGGCACTCGACATCTTCCGGGCGTTGCGCGGACGCATCAATGTCAGCTTCGGTATCGGCACCAACCTGACCGCCGACATACCCGGCATCGCGCCCATGAACATGGTGCTGAAAATGACCGCATGCGCCGGTCAGGCTGTGGCGAAGATTTCCGACGAGCCCGGCAAGACCCAGTGCAAGGACCCGAACTTTGTCGCCTATCTGCGGCATGTGTTCAAGGTGCCGGATTTGCCGAGCCCTGAAAAACCAGCTTGAATTGTCCTATTTACGAGGAGTGAATCATGCACGCCGTACAGCGCCAGATTGCTGAACAGCTCAAGGTCCAGCCACCTTTCGCGGACCAGAACGCGTTGCAGGCAGAAGTCGCCCGCCGCGTCAGTTTCATCAAGGAGTGTCTGCAGAACGCGCGGCTCAAGACCTTGGTGCTAGGCATCAGTGGCGGAGTCGACTCACTGACTGCGGGCTTGCTCGCACAGCGCGCAGTCAAGGAATTGCGCGCGAGCACAGGCGATAACAGCTACCGCTTTATCGCCGTGCGCCTGCCCTATGTCGTGCAGGCCGATGAGCACGAGGCCCAGGCTTCGGTCGACTTCATCGAACCGGACGAGCGCCATACCATCAACATCGGTAGCAGCGTCAAGGCGCTGGCTGCCGAGGTGAAGGCGTTCGATGGGCTGCCGGCCAGCTCGGTGGATTTCGTTCTCGGCAACACCAAGGCGCGCATGCGCATGGTCGCGCAGTACACCGTCGCCGGCGCTTATCAGGGGCTGGTGATCGGTACTGACCACGCTGCCGAAGCGGTGATGGGCTTTTTCACCAAATTCGGCGACGGCGCATGCGATCTGGCACCGTTGAGCGGTCTGGTGAAAAACCAGGTGCGCGCCATTGCCCGGCATTTCGGCGCACCGGAATCACTGGTCGAGAAAGTACCGACGGCGGACCTGGAAGACCTGTCCCCCGGCAAACCGGACGAAGCCTCGCACGGCGTGACCTACGCCGAGATCGACGCTTTCCTGCACGGTGAACCGGTGCGTGAGGAAGCCTTCAAGATCATCTGCGAAACCTACGCCAAGACCCAGCACAAACGCGAATTGCCATACGCGCCTTGAGTGGGTGCGTGCGGAACGAGAGAGCAGCAACACTATCGTGCCCATGCTCCGCGTGGGTACGCCTTTCTGGACGCTCTGCGTCCGCTTCTGAATGTGCGGCGCGGCACAGTTCTGTGACGCAGAGCGTCACCCACGGCATTCCCACGCTGGAGCGTGCGGAACGATAATCTCAACTATCGTACGACGCCCTGCGTCCTCGTTCGGGGCGTGTCGTTACTTCAGGGTCACAGCGCCTTTCATCATGCTGATGTGCCCTGGAAATGTGCAGAAGAACTGGTATTCCTGTGCCGAGTCCAGCTTCGATACATCAAAGGTAACCGAGTCTTTTTCACCAGCGCCGATGACTTTGGTGTGGGCGATGACGCGGCTGTCGTCGGGCTTCAGGTAATCCTTGTCGATGCCGACAGCCATGCCGTCGGTAACGATTGCCTGGGTATCGGACTTCTTGCTCAGCACCCAGTTATGGCCCATGACATTCTTCGGCAGACTGCCGGAGTGCGTCAGGTTGACGGTGAATTCCTTGCAGCTCTTGTCGATCTCAATGGCTTTGGTGTCGTACATCATTTGATCGGTCGAATCGACTGTGGCCGAACACTCGGCAGCCAGCAACTGGCTACTGGCCAACGACAACAGCGAAATCGCTACAAGCTTGCGAATCATTTGAATCTCCAGGGCAGGACTTGATTAACGTGATAACTGACGTAAGAAGAGAGTGCCCGATCAGGGCCGGGGTTCCAAGGACGTGCGTCAAATGGTCCCTCGGACGCTCGCGACGGAGCGCCCTTCTGAAGAACGATTCACGGGAGCAGGTAATTAGGCGCTGACCGGCATTACCGTCACCCGGACATCGGGATCATGCGTGCCACCGCCCAGAATCACGCCGCGCAAAGGCGATACGTCGGAGAAGTCACGTCCCCAGGCCAGGCTGATGTGCTCCAGCGCAGGTTGCACATTGTTGGTGGGATCGAAGTCAACCCAGCCAGAGGCCGGACAGAACACCGATACCCAGGCATGCGAGGCATCGGCACCGATCAAGCGGGGCTGGCCCGGTGGTGGCTGGGTCAGCAGATAGCCACTGACGTAGCGCGCGGCCAGACCTCGAGAGCGCAGGCACGCCAGCATCAAGTGGGCGAAGTCCTGACACACCCCCCGTCGCCGCTCCAGCACTTCCACCAGGGGCGTGGCGACCTGAGTCGCCTCTTCATCGAAGGTGAATTCCTCGAAAATCTTTTCCATCAGGGCCTGTACGCACAACAACAAAGGGCGGCCCGGTGGGAAACAGACCTGCGAGAACTCGACGAACGAGCGCTTCAGGTGAACGTAGGGGGATTCGAAGCGATAGCGGCAGGCCTCCAGAATATCAGCAGTCATCGGCTTGGCGCTGTAGGTCAGCGCACTGCGGGTCACTTCCCATTCCGGCGACAGATTGAAGTCCAGAAACGGCTTCTCCATGACCTCGATACGCAACCGCGCATTGACCTGCAATTCATCATGTGGACGCTCGAACGCCAGTCGGGTCAGCGGGTTGCCGAAAACATCCAGCTCATCACGGCGCGTGGTAGGCTCCGGAAAAATCTCGAGTGCCTGCTCGGTGCAACGCTGCCACGGACTGCTGCGCGGCCAGAGGTGCGCCAGTTGCTGAGCCAGCGAAACCGGGCTGTCGTACTTGTAATGCGTGTCATGAAAAATCTGGTAGAAGGCGCTCATCAGACAGATACCGTGCGTTGGCTGACGTCATCGACGTGGGCAAAATGGCGCAGCGCCAAGCGGTCAGAGGCCTGTCCACTGCTGTCACCAATGCTCTGCAGCAGATCGGCCAGCCCGTCGAGGACAGCGTCGATGCTGCTCTGACCGAACAGCGGGTTCTCCAGGCTGCCAAGGTCAAATGCGGCGAGACGCTGAGCCAGCACCGCCAGGCTGCTGTCACGCGGCGCATCAAACTCGTCGTTCAGGCGGCGCAGCGAGCGTTGCACCAGCTTGAGCTGAAACAGCACCGCATGCGGGTTCTGCTCATCAAGCAGCAACAGGTCCAGCACCGGAATCAGGTGCGGCACGGCCATGTACCGCGAACGATAAGTGATGCTGCTGTTGCCCAGCTCCAGCAACCACTCCAGCCCGGCTTTCTCCGAGACTGCCGAACCGCGCAAAAACGCCGCCAGACTGGTGCTGAGAAACTTCAGACGCTCGATACGTCGCCCGATCATCAAAAAGCTCCAGCCTTCGTCGCGGGTCATGTCGTCCAGCGCAAAACCGGAAAGCGCTGCCAGAGACATCACCAGCCGGTTGAGGAAATCCAGCAATTCGCCAAAATCCGGCTCGTCGGTTTCCAGGCTCGAGGCTTCGCGCTGCAATTCGACCAGCGCCTGCCAGTTTTCCCGTGAGAGCTTGCCGCGCACTTGCGAAGCGGCCCACTGCAGACGCTGCAAGTTGGCGCGCAGGCTGAACGGCCACTCGTCGCCCAGCAGAGCAACCAGCAGGCGGTCCTTCAACTCTTCGCCCTCCTCGGCTTCGGGCAGCATGCCCAGGCTCTCGGCCAGCGCGACAGCCGCCTGCAACGCGAGGGGATCGTCGTCATCAACATAGCGCGTCAACATGATGCGCAGCAGACGAGCACTGTCGTCACAACGTTCGCAGTAACGCCCGAACCAGAACAGGTTCTCCACCACCCGCGACGGCAGGTAAGGATCACGGCGAATCAGGTCATAGACACCCAGTGGGCGCTGCCCCTTCCAGGGCTCGCCAAGGTGCGAGCGTTCGCCCAGCACCCAGGTGTCCTTGCTCGCACCGCCGCGCTGCATCGATACCACGTCGGCATCGGCTTCGGCGGCCACTCGGGTCAGGCCGCCCGGTAGCACGCGATAGCCGTCGAGGCTGGCCACTGCGTATACACGCATGCCGATGGCGCGCGGCTGCAAACCGGTACCATCGGCCTGCAGCACCGGTGCATGAGACAACTGCGCCAGCTCCTGAGCGACGTAGGCATAGGGGCGCGACTGCATGCGCAGGGCAAGCGCGTTGCGCTGCTCATCATTCAAATCGCGACCGAACACCGGGGCGAAGTGCTGCGAAGGAAATGCAGGCTTGATCAACAGATCAGGCAGTTTCTCCAGCGCTTGCGCCAGCACGGGCGGCTCTCCGCACCACCAGGTTGCAACCGATGGCAGGATCAGATCTTCGCCAAACAGGTACTGACTGATTTTCGGCAAAAAGCCCAGCAGGCCAGGCGACTCCAGAACACCACTGCCCAATGCGTTGGCGACCAGCACATTGCCCTGACGCACAGCCTCCAGCAGCCCCGGCACACCGAGCGCAGAATCGGTACGTAATTCCAGAGGGTCGCAGAAGTCATCGTCCAGACGGCGCATGATGGCGTGAACCCGACGCAAGCCGCTGAGGGTTTTCAGGTAGACAGTGGCATCGCGCACGGTCAGATCACCACCCTCGACCAGCGGATAGCCCAGTTGTCGCGCCAGGTACAAGTGTTCGAAGTAGCTTTCGTTGAAACGGCCCGGCGTCAGCAGGACGATCAGCGGTGCCTCGTTGCTGGTTGGCGCCTGACGGGCCAGCGTCTGTTGCAATGCGTCGAAGAAACCCGAGAGGTGCCGGACCTGCAGGTCGCGATAGGTCTCCGGCAAGGCGCGCGCGACGCTTTGGCGGTTTTCCAGCGCATAACCGGCACCCGAAGGCGCCTGGGTGCGGTCGGCAGTCACCCACCAGCGCCCGTCCGGGGTGCGTGCCAGATCGACCGCGTACATATGCAGGAACGTGCCTTCTGGAGGTTTTACTCCCTGACACGGCCACAGAAAGTTGTTATGGCCAAATACCAGTTCGGCGGGCAGCAAGCCATTGGCAATCAGCGTCTGCGGGCCATAAAGGTCCGCCAGCACTGCGTTGAGCAGCCGTGCACGCTGGGCAATCCCTGCCGCTACGTGCTGCCACTCATCCGCCGCAATGATGTGCGGCAACAGGTCCAGCTCCCATGGGCGATCCGCGCCTTTGGGGTCGGCGTAAACGTTGTAGGTGACACCGTTTTCCTGGATCTGCCGGGTCAGCAAGGCCTGGCGCTGGATCAGCTGCGCCGAGGTGCTGCGTTGCATGTGTTCGTACAGACGACGCCAGTGCGGACGGACGGCACCGTCGGCATCGAGCATTTCGTGGTAAGTACCCTCGGACAGCGGGTAATGGTCAAGCAGGTCGGGCATGGAAGGCTCGGCAGGCAACGTAAGGACTTCAGATTAGTGCAGTCAGATGTCACGTCCGTGTGCATCTGACGCACAGAGCCACTGTTTTTCTAATGCAGACGCATATCCAGCGTCATCGGCAGCTCGTCGCTAATGTTGAGCGACGGAACGTCCAGTTTGCCCGGGGTATGACCGATGCGGAAGAAACGTGACAGGCGACGGCTTTCCGCTTCGTTGGCGTTGACCGGCAAGGTTTCATAGTTGCGGCCGCCCGGGTGGGCGACATGATACGCGCAGCCGCCCAGCGAGCGGTGCATCCAGGTGTCGACCAGATCAAAAACCAGTGGCGCATGGACGCCGATGGTCGGTTGCAGGCAGTTGGCCGGCTGCCAGGCGCGATAACGCACACCCGCGACGAACTCGCCAACCCGTCCGGTGGGCTGCAAAGGCACCGCGACGCCGTTGCAGGTCAACACGTAACGCTGCGGTGGCAACCCGCTGAGATGCACCTGCAGACGCTCCAGCGACGAATCGACGTAGCGCACCGCGCCACCGGCCGAGCCCTCTTCACCCAGAACGTGCCAGGGCTCCAGCGCCTGCCGCAGCTCCAGCTCGATGCCGTTGACGGCGTAATCACCCACTTTCGGAAAGCGAAATTCCAAATGCGCAGAGAACCAGTCGGCCTGTACCGGGTAGCCGGCTGCGTTGAGGTCGGCGACCACATCGGCGAAATCCTGCTCGATGAAGTGCGGCAGCATGAAGCGATCATGTAATTGCGTGCCCCAGCGTGCCAGCTTGGCCGGTGCATAGGGTTCACGCCAGAAACGCGCCACCAGCGCCCGTAGCAGCAACTGCTGCGCCAGGCTCATGCGCGCATGCGGCGGCATCTCGAAGGCACGCAGCTCCAGCAGGCCAAGACGCCCGGTTGCACCATCGGGCGAGTACAGCTTGTCGATGCAGAATTCGGCGCGATGGGTGTTGCCGGTGACGTCGATCAACAGGTTGCGCAGCAGACGATCGACGATCCACGGCGCAACTTCTTCACCCGGCTCCGGCATCTGTGCGAAGGCGATTTCCATTTCATAAAGCGAGTCGTTGCGCGCCTCATCGATACGTGGTGCCTGGGACGTCGGGCCGATGAACAGACCGGAAAACAGGTACGACAGCGAAGGATGGTTGTGCCAATAGCTGATCAGGCTGCGCAGCAGGTCTGGGCGACGCAGAAACGGAGAGTCCGCCGGTGTCGCGCCACCCAGCACGAAGTGGTTGCCGCCGCCAGTGCCGGTGTGACGGCCGTCGATCATGAATTTCTCTGTGGTCAGGCGTGTGAGACGCGCCTGCTCGTAAAGAAACTCGGTGCGCTCGACCAACTCGTCCCAACTGGCGGACGGCTGCACGTTGACCTCGATCACACCAGGGTCCGGGGTAATGCGGAAGTTACACAGACGCGGATCGCTCGGCGGCTCGTAGCCTTCCAGCAGAATCGGGCATTGCAGTTCTTCAGCGGTCGCTTCGATCACGGCCACCAGTTCAAGGTACTCCTCAAGCTTTTGCAGTGGCGGCATAAACAGGTACAGACGCCCGTCGCGCGCTTCGGCACACAGCGCCGTACGGGTCAGCCAGTCGGCCGACTCATCGATTTTCGGCGAGCGTTCGGCGTCGATATCTGTGGACTTGAGCGCCGAGGTCAGCGAGTCGCTGTCGGCAAGCTCGGGGAAGTCCTGGTTATGGTCGGTCGGATGAATGAACGGGTATTCCGCCGCCTTGGCCCAAGGCTGCGATGCCAATGGCAGGCGATAGCCCAGCGCGGAATCACCCGGCACCAGACGGCAGTGTTCGTCACGCAAATACCAGCGGCCACTCTGCCAGCTATCGCCGCCTGCATTACGGGCCAACGGCAGGACCTGACCAATCATCTTGTCCAGCCCCTGAGCGAATACCTTGCGCAGGCGCGCGCGCTCCAGCTCATCACCCAGCCGCGAGTCTTCAGCAGTCACGTTGACCGGCAACGCACCTTCGCGCCAAAGGTAGTAGAAATTGTCTTCGTAAGCCGGAAAAACGAAACGGGCCGGCAGTTTCAGACGCTCGGCAACGCTGGCCAGAAAGCGCCCGGCCAGCTCGCCGGTAGCGCCGTAATCCTGGGTTTCATCGGCGATCAGCGCATTGTTGCGCCAGACCGGTTTGCCATCCTTGCGCCAGAAACAGTTCAGTGACCAGCGTGGCAACTGTTCGCCCGGATACCATTTGCCCTGGCCGAAATGCACGATCCCCAGTGGCGCGTAATGCGCGCGCATGCGCTGAAACAGCTCGGCAGACAGCTCACGCTTGCGAGGCCCCAGCGCAGCCGTGTTCCACTCGGCACCGTCGCGATCATCGATGGACACGAACGTCGGTTCGCCGCCCATGGTCAGGCGCACGTCGTCACGCGTCAGGTCCGCGTCGATCTGTCGGCCAAGTGCCTGTATGTCCTGCCATTGCGCTTCGGTGTAAGGCTTGGTGACGCGTGGCGCCTCCCAGATGCGCTCGACCGACATTTCGTGGCTGAAATCGGTTTCGCACGGCTCGACCAGACCGCTGATCGGCGCTGCGGAAGACGGCTCCGGGCTGCACGCCAGCGGAATATGCCCTTCGCCTGCAAAGAGGCCGGAAGTAGCATCCAGACCGACCCAGCCAGCACCCGGCAGATAGACCTCGCACCAGGCATGCAGGTCGGTGAAGTCGACATCAGTGCCCGACGGCCCGTCCAGCGCCTCGACATCGGCCTTGAGCTGGATGAGATAGCCCGATACAAATCGCGCCGCCATGCCCAGATGGCGTAACAGCTGCACCAGCAGCCACGCGGAGTCACGGCAAGAACCTGAAGCGTTTTCCAGGGTGAATTCCGGGGTCTGCACACCCGGTTCCATACGGATCAGGTAAGCGACATCCTGACTCAGGCGCTGGTTGAGGCCCACCAGAAAGTCGATGGCGGGTATCGGCTCGCGACTGATGCTGTCCAGATACGCCTGAAATCTTGGGGTCAGCGGCAGTTTTTCCAGGTACGGCGCCAGCTCGCGCTGTTCTTCGCTGGCATAGTTGAAGGGGATGTTTTCGGCGTAAGGCTCCAGAAAGAAATCGAACGGATTGAACACCGCCATCTCGGCGACCAGATCGACCTCGACGCGAAATTCCCTGGTCTTTTCCGGAAAGACCAGACGCGCCAGGTAATTACCTTGAGGATCCTGCTGCCAGTTGATGAAGTGGTTTTCGGGCAGGACTTTCAGCGAATACGACAGCACGCGCGTGCGGCTGTGAGCGGCCGGGCGCAGGCGAACGATCTGAGGACCCAGTTCGACCGCGCGTTCGTAGCGATAGTGCGTAACATGGTGCAAGGCAATATGAATCGACACGGCGTGCCTCCTGCGAGCCTGAACGGTAATTGAGCCGCGCAAGACTTATGCCATCCGGTCAAAGTCGTGCGCCAACGAGAGTGACATTCCCCGCCCGATCAGGCGCAGCACCAAAATTGTGCTCGCCTGAACTGAAGGTGCAAGGGTCGCACGGAAAGGGGGCGCGCAGGGCAATAAGGTTGGACCCGCACGCAATATTTACTTAGTGCCACAGACAGATTGATGCCTGATTACATCGTCCTCCAATGATTAACCATTATCGGAGCACTTGTAATGACACAGCTAAATCCCGCGCAACAACCGCTTTCAGAACCGACCCAGGCTGTCGACGCTCACATCGACCTCATGGATCCGGCCGAAAGTGCTGATTACGAGACGACACGAAAAGCATTGCTTGCGGTAATGCAGAGCAGCAATGCCCCTATCAGCCTTGAAGACATTCGGATCAAGCCAGATCCAGCGTCCGGATTCGGCGAATACTGCGCTGAGAAAGCGGCTCTGCCTGCACCGCTCCAAGCCGAAAAGCAGGAGTTGCCGTTTCAGATAGACAGCGATGGCAGCGTCAGCCTGGCATTGATGCTGAGCTACAACTACGGGTTGTCGCTTCCACCATCGCCTGACAAAACGGCAATCAAAACCCTGCTCAATACGCTGGCAGAACTTCGCGCCAGTCAGGAATTGGGGCTTATTGATCAGTTCGACATCAAGGTCATGCTGACACCGAAAAATCTGCAGGACCTGAAACGAGCCCGCACCGAGTACCTGGGCAACGAAGGTGGCACGCTGCTAAGCAAGCTGGGTGCTGAAATCATTGCCTCCTGTCCACTGGCAGATGTGCAGGACTCCCCAGTGGCGGTTATGGCCCGGGTTCTCAGATCCGGACCGGCAAGGGCATTGGGACAAACGCTGCTGGCACAACTTGATCGACCTGAGGGAGAAACGTCCGCGTCCCTGATGACACTCATGGACCGGATTTTATGGCATGCCATCAGCAGCGATCTTCAGCAACCTGAGGATCGAAAGCCTGGAGAAATTGCCGGCTACCCATTCTCCAGAACAGAAAACCTGGGGCGTAGCCACGCTGACATCCTGAACGATATGCACAGCCACCTGATCAACACGGGCAAGGCGGCGTCGATCAACGAAGCAATACTCGCACGCTTCATACTGGCACTGGAGAACTGCCCTGAATGGCTGGTCAACGGTGTTCCCGACGATCTGCCATATGGTTGTACTGAAGTGTGGGTCAATTTTCAGCATGGGGTCACCCTTGCGGAAGCCATCGAGTTTGGTTCTTCACGCTGGATGAGCTTTGACGACCTGATCGAACTGCCAGTGATCTTCAACAAAAAGATGGACACCGAAGAACAGCAGGCAGCCTATCTTACAACCCGCCTGCCCATCCTTCTGGCATGGGCGCAGGCCAACGGTTATATCCGTATTCAGGGCAACCTGCCTTATTCCGAACAAGAGATAGCACAGGCAGTCAGCGCGTTCGAAGAATCCGAAACCGAATCACTTGAAGCTGTGAATGCACTGGTTCGCACAGCGCCAGAACGCAAGGCGATGGCCATCGTCGCCATGACAGAAGCGCGAAGAACGCCTGCAATTCAACAGATACTTGAGCAGGAAGATTACCCATTCCCGCCCATTGATCTACGCCCCAGGCTGGCGGTGCTACGCAAAAGCCATACGCCTGTCTATCGCGATCATAAAGGCACCCTCTCAGCATCAAATCTGCCCTATAACGCTTACGGCATAAAACACGATTCGTCGTCGTTGCTGGAGGTCTACATGGCCGGTGAAAACATTGATGACTGGAGACTACCGGGGCGCGACAGCACGGAAGGCCTACTTCCCATAAACCGTGAAATGCAGTTGCTGTACAAGGCGCTGCCAGACATCAATCAACAATTCGAGCATGAGTTTCAGGCTTATCTGGCGGATGCCCGCAAGGCTTACGCGACAATCATTAAAAAGTTGCTGACTCAACTGCCTTTCAAGCATCGCCTGGCCATCGAAAATGGTGCCGTATCACTCTACTCGCTCAGACTACCGACCCAAGACCTGATGGCTGTTGCAGAAAGCGAGAAGCATCGAGAACCACTGCGAGGCCGCGCCGGTTTTATCATTGAGGCTGTCTACGAAGGCAAAACAAGGTTCTACGAAGTTTTCCCGCTGTTGATGAGGGTGCGGTATCGCCCTGATCTGAAGGCGCTTATCGAGAATGGTGTACCCGGGATCGAGTTCTGGACGATTACATCCACAATCCCGACGCCGGTGGTTGTCAATAAGGGAAGAACATTGCCGTTTGATCAAAACGCCTACCTGCGCGGCGATGAACCGCGTGAGGGCGCGACCGCCACCATGATTGCAGAAATTGTTGGCGAGCCATTCGGCCCATCGAACACTGAGACAGCCCTGCATATGCCCATAACCATGTTTTCAAAACGCTGTACCGGCATTGCCAGTGCTGTCTCCAGTCAGTTGTTCTACGTGAATGAGGATGACCTCTATGCACAATGCAAAGGCATTACCAAGATAGAACAGGACAAAAGCGCGCCCGGGGCTATCGAAAAGATAACCAAGATCCTGATATCTCTGACACCCTGGCCCGAATTCAAAAGCCTCCTGTCCGGAGAGAAAAACCGCATGAGGGCAGGAGCACTAGGGCTGACGGTCTACATGATTCCGTACGGTAGCTTCGCCGGAAAGCTGCTTGCAGGTACTGCAAAGGTCGCCACGCGTTTAGGCAGAAATCTGATAGCCCGAGGTGGCAAAGTTCATGTTTCGAAATTGCTCATGAAGACGCGCATCACACTCAGAGGTACCACCTCGATCAATATCAGGCTAGCCCCTGACATGGCGGGGAAAGTATTGACTGGCGTTTCGCAATTCGTCGTGAAGCACGTCACCTGGAAATTTTTGGCGATAAACGTAGGTAAGGGTTACAGTCGCAGACTTCTCGCCAGTATGGGCACGCAGGAGCCTCAAGCTGAAGAGCAAAAGGCTACCTGACCTGAAGAACAGCCGGGCCGCAGGCACAAGCGTACCTGCGGCCCATAGCTATCAGCGAGGCACTACAGGCTTGCGGGCTGGCTTGCCGCCTTTGCCCTTGCCACCCTTGGCTGCATCCATGCGCTCCTTGGCGGCCTGCTTGTTGCGCGCCATTGCGGCGGCCTTGGCCTCTTCGCGTTTGTCCCACGGCTTGCTGCCATCGCTGCCACGCGGTGGCAGGCCAGTATGCTGGGTCTGGATCAGCGTAGTCTTCGCGTTCTTGGCAACCTTGTGGCTGCCAGCTGGCGTCGAGTTCTTGCGGCGCGCACTTTGATAGCTGTCGGTCGCCGGCTGATGCAACGGGATCAGTTGATCCTTGCCCGGCCCGATCAGATCGGCACGGCCCATGCGTTCAAGGGCCTCGCGCAGCATCGGCCAGCCTTTCGGGTCGTGATAGCGCAGGAAGGCCTTGTGCAGACGACGCTGCGCTTCACTCTTCACAATCGTGACTGCGTCGCTCTTGTAGGTGACTTTGCGCAAAGGGTTCTTGCCGGAGTGGTACATGGCCGTGGCGGTTGCCATCGGCGACGGGTAGAACGCCTGCACCTGATCCGCGCGGAAGCCGTTGCCCTTGAGCCACAGCGCCAGGTTCATCATGTCTTCATCGGTGGTGCCGGGGTGGGCGGCGATGAAGTAAGGAATCAGGTACTGCTCCTTGCCGGCTTCCTTGGTGTACTTCTCGAACATGCGCTTGAACTTGTCATAGCTGCCAATGCCCGGCTTCATCATCTGGTTGAGCGGACCTTCCTCGGTGTGTTCCGGGGCGATCTTCAGGTAACCACCTACGTGGTGCGTTACCAGCTCTTTGACATACTCCGGCGACTCGACCGCCAGGTCGTAGCGCAGGCCCGAGGCGATCAGGATTTTCTTCACGCCCGGCAGGGCGCGGGCACTGCGATACAGCTGAATCAGCGATGAGTGATCGGTATTCAGGTTCGGGCAGATGCCGGGGAATACGCAGGACGGCTTACGGCAAGCCGATTCGATCTCCGGGCTTTTGCAGGCGATGCGGTACATGTTCGCGGTCGGCCCGCCCAGGTCGGAAATCACGCCAGTAAAGCCCGGCACCTTGTCGCGAATCTCTTCGATTTCGCGAATGATCGACTCTTCGGAGCGGTTCTGAATGATCCGGCCTTCATGCTCGGTGATCGAGCAGAAGGTGCAGCCGCCGAAGCAGCCACGCATGATGTTCACCGAGAAACGAATCATGTCGTACGCAGGGATCTTTTCCTTGCCGTACGCAGGATGCGGGACACGCGCGTAAGGCATGCCAAACACGTAGTCCATTTCTTCAGTGGTCATCGGAATGGGCGGCGGGTTGAACCAGACGTCGACCTCTCCATGCTTCTGCACCAGCGCGCGGGCGTTGCCCGGGTTGGTTTCAAGGTGCAAGACGCGGTTGGCGTGGGCATACAGCACAGCGTCATTACGGACCTTTTCCACCGATGGCAGGCGGATGACCGTCTTGTCCCGGGTCATGCGCGGGCTGGCAAGAATCTGCACCACCTTGGCTTCGTTAGGGTCCTCGACGTTGCCTTTTTCCTGCTCGATGGCGCAGGCCTGCGTGTCCTGGGTGTTGACGTACGGGTTGATGATCTTGTCGACCTTGCCCGGACGGTCGATACGCGTGGAGTCGACTTCGTACCAACCCTGCGGCGTGTCGCGACGAATGAACGCGGTGCCGCGCACATCGGTGATGTCTTCGATCTTGTGGCCATAGGACAGGCGCTGAGCGACTTCGACAATCGCGCGTTCGGCATTGCCGTACAGCAGGATGTCGGCGCAGGCGTCAATCAGGATCGAGTTGCGAACCTTGTCCTGCCAGTAGTCATAGTGCGCGATGCGGCGCAGCGAAGCTTCGATGCCTCCCAGCACGATTGGTACATGCTTGTAGGCTTCCTTGCAGCGCTGGCTGTAGACCAGACTCGCGCGATCCGGACGCTTGCCAGCCATGCCGCCAGGGGTATAGGCGTCATCGGAGCGAATCTTCTTGTCCGCGGTATAGCGGTTGATCATCGAGTCCATGTTGCCTGCAGCGACACCGAAGAACAGGTTCGGCTCGCCGAGCTTCATGAAGTCGTCTTTGGACTGCCAGTTTGGCTGCGCAATGATCCCGACCCGAAAGCCCTGGGACTCAAGCAGACGGCCGATGATCGCCATGCCGAAAGACGGGTGATCGACGTACGCATCACCGGTAACGATGATGATGTCGCAGGAATCCCAGCCAAGCAGATCCATCTCTTCCCGGCTCATGGGCAGGAAAGGTGCTGGTCCGAAACATTCGGCCCAGTACTTGGGATAGTCAAATAACGGCTTGGCTGCTTGCATGTTCAGGACCTACGTTTGCACGTTGGAAAAATCGCGGGCGCGGAATATAGCACATTTTTTGATCAAACCCGACGACAGTGGTCGGATTTGATTGGCCTGGCCTCGGGTCAATCGTCGTCGAAGTTGTAACTGCCCGGTGCCAGGTTCTCGAAACGCGTGTATTTGCCGATGAATGCGAGGCGTGTGGTGCCGATCGGCCCGTTACGCTGCTTGCCGATGATGATCTCGGCAATGCCTTTATGCTCGGTTTCCGGGTGATACACCTCGTCCCGGTAGACGAACATGATCACGTCGGCGTCCTGCTCGATCGCTCCGGATTCCCGGAGGTCGGAGTTGATCGGACGCTTGTTCGGCCGCTGCTCAAGGGAGCGGTTGAGCTGCGACAGGGCAATGACCGGGCAGTTGAATTCCTTGGCCAGCGCTTTCAGCGAGCGCGAAATCTCGGAAATTTCGTTGGTCCGGTTGTCACCGCTCGAGCCGGGAATCTGCATCAACTGCAGGTAGTCGATCATGATCATGGCGATATCGCCGTGCTCACGTACGATCCGCCGGGTACGCGCACGCATTTCGGACGGGCTGATACCGGCAGTGTCATCGATGAACAGCTTGCGATCATTGAGCAGGTTGACCGCAGACGTCAGCCGCGGCCAGTCATCGTCGTCGAGCTGACCCGCGCGCACCTTGGTCTGGTCGATGCGCCCAAGCGACGACAACATACGCATGATCAGCGACTCACCTGGCATCTCCAGCGAGTAGACCAGAACCACCTTGTCACTGCGCAGCACCGCGTTCTCGACAAGGTTCATGGCAAACGTGGTTTTACCCATCGACGGACGTCCGGCAACGATAATCAGGTCGGCGGGCTGCATTCCGCTGGTCTTTTCGTCGAGGTCGGTATACCCGGTGGACAGGCCGGTGATGGCGTTATCACTGTTGAACAGGGTATCGATACGGTCGATGGCCTTGGTCAGCAGGTCGTTGACGCTGACCGGACCGCCCGTCTTGGGGCGCGCTTCGGCGATCTGGAAGATCTGCCGTTCAGCCTCGTCAAGAATTTCTTCGGCGGTACGGCCTTCCGGGTTGAACGCACTGTCGGCAATTTCGGTGCTGATGCCGATCAATTGCCGCAATGTGGCACGGGCCCGGACAATCTGCGCGTAGGCCTTGATGTTGGCGACAGAAGGCGTGTTTTTCGCCAGCTCACTGAGGTAGCCCAGGCCGCCTACTTGCGAGGTCTGCCCTTCCTTGTCCAACTGCTCAGCCAGGGTGACCACGTCAATCGGGCTGTTCTGGTCGGCCAAGCGGGCGATGGCGCGGAATATCAGGCGGTGGTCATGTCGATAGAAATCACCATCGGAAACTTGATCAAGCACCCGCTCCCAGGCGTTGTTATCCAGCATCAAACCACCGAGCACGGCCTGTTCGGCCTCGATGGAATGTGGCGGCACCTTCAGGGCAGCGGTTTGCAGATCGTATTGTTCGGGGGTGGAAATATCGTTCATGGCCACTTCAATTCGAGGTTTGCAGAATGGGGATGGCACAAAGACAAAGGGCACGACCTGTGAACAGGATCGTGCCCGATGTTAATCCTCTGGCAGCAATGCCGCCAGACGATTACGTATTGCTTAAGCAGCCACTACGACAACGCGTACGGTCGCTTCTACGTCGCTGTGCAGGTGCACGGCTACGTCGTATTCGCCAACGTTGCGGATAGTGCCGTTCGGCAGACGAACTTCGCTTTTTGCAACTTCAACGCCGGAGGCGGTCAGTGCATCAGCGATGTCGTGCGTACCGATCGAACCGAACAGCTTGCCTTCGTCACCAGCGGTGGCAGTGATAGTCACTTCCAGCTCAGCCAGTTGAGCAGCGCGAGTTTCGGCAGATGCTTTCTTGTCTGCAGCCAGTTTTTCCAGCTCTGCACGACGCTCTTCAAACGCAGCCACGTTGGCAGCGGTTGCAGCGGTTGCTTTGCCGTAAGGCAGCAGGTAGTTACGACCGTAGCCGGCCTTAACGTTTACTTTGTCGCCCAGGTTGCCCAGGTTGGCGACTTTTTCCAGAAGGATCAATTGCATGTGGAAATCCTCTTAACTTTTAACCTTCACCGTTCGCAGGACCATTGCCGGAATCTTTCGAACTCCGGCGACCGCGAAAATCAATCAGGCTGTCGACAATGGCAATTACCACGAGCAACGGATAGATCAGTTGCATGAACACCAGCAGCGTTATGTACATCCCTACCAGCCAGAACCGGGAAAGCCGCTTTTCAGCAACCAGACCGTGGATCAGAGCCAGCCCCGCAAACACCAGCGGTACGCTGCAAAGCGGTGTAAGCATTGCTATCTGCGGACCGAAATTCGGCCCCACCAGCATGCACACCAACAGCGCCAACGCAGGCACCAGCGGGAGTTTCACAGCGCGAAATTCACGCCCGAAACCACCAGGGTTGTACAACATCGCTTGCCAGTACCGCCCAAGAATCAGGCACAGCACACTGACAATTTGCAGCACAGCCGCTATCAGGCCATTCAGGACGGGTGCAATCAGCGCCCCCAGACGCGCTCGCTCTTCTACGTTCAACTGCTCGTAGAGCCCGGCCAGCATTGTCGGCAGATGCTTTTGCAGCTCCTGCGACATTGCTTCCAGAGGTTCGCGAAAAACCGTGCCCAGAATTACTGCATACACCACACCCAACGCCACGCTGACCAGCAGCACGCGGACCCAGGACTCGCTGGCACGCAAAACCATTGCCAAACTCAGCGAACCTGCCAGCACCATGGCTGTACGAGGTTCGCCGAAATACCACCAGACCAAAGCCGGCAGCAGAGCCCAGGACAGGACACCAACGGCATCACTGAACCCGCGTCGCAGAAGCACAAGGCACCCTGCGGCAGCACTCAACCAGAACAACAGCGGCAATGCCGCACATCCAGCCACTACGAGAGTGGCCTGCATACGGCCGCGCATGATGAATTCAGCCAGGGCACGCATGCTTTCTATCCTTTGTTACGTTTTGTCGACTACCTGGTCTCAGCGGCCGTGGCTGTCGGTGTAGGCCAGCAGGGCCAGGAAGCGGGCACGCTTGATAGCGGTGGCCAGCTGACGCTGATAACGTGCTTTGGTACCAGTGATACGGCTTGGAACGATTTTGCCGGTCTCGGATACGTAGGCTTTCAGAGTGTTGAGATCTTTGTAATCGATCTCTTTGACGTCTTCAGCGGTGAAGCGGCAGAATTTACGACGACGGAAGAAACGTGCCATGTAATTGGCTCCTCAAAAGGTCCGTGGATTACTCGTCAGCGTTATCGCTAACGTCGCTGTTGTCGCCGTCATCGCCATCGGCGCTGTCGGAGTGCTCAGGACGGTCACGACGCTCACGGCGCTCACTGCGGTTCTCTTCAGCCTTGAGCATCTCGGACTGGCCAGTTACGGCTTCGTCGCGACGGATGACCAGGTTACGGATCACAGCATCGTTGTAACGGAAGTTGTCTTCCAGCTCGGCCAGAGCCTTGCCAGTGCACTCAACGTTCAGCATCACGTAGTGAGCCTTGTGAACATTGTTGATTGCGTAAGCCAGTTGACGACGGCCCCAATCTTCCAGACGGTGGATTTTGCCGCCGTCTTCTTCGATCAGCTTGGTGTAACGCTCTACCATGCCGCCGACTTGCTCGCTTTGATCCGGGTGGACTAAAAAGATAATTTCGTAATGACGCATGAATGCTCCTTACGGGTTGTAGCCTGCCGCTCAAAAGCGGTCAGACAAGGAGTGAATGACACTGTTGGTCTTGCTCAGGGACAGGCACATGCGCGCCTGCCGTGACAGCAAGGGGCGCAATTGTAGAGAAGGGTCGAGGGAGGCGCAAGGCAATTGGTGAATTAATGAGCAGATCGCATGGCGCGACCTGCTCACTCTGGCCAGGCGCCGAAATCAGGCTTTTTTGCCGGCAGCCTTGACACTGCGCTGACGCAGCGCTTCAAACAGACACACGCCGGTCGCGACCGACACGTTCAGACTGCTGACACTGCCCACCATCGGCAGACGCACCAGATAATCGCAGTGCTCGCGGGTCAGGCGACGCATGCCCTTGCCTTCCGCACCCATGATGATGATGGTCGGGCCGGTCAGGTCCTGTTGATACAACTCGACCTCGGCCTCGCCTGCCGTGCCGACAACCCACAAGCCGCGCTGCTGGAGCTTTTCCAGCGTGCGCGCCAGGTTGGTCACAGCCACCAGCGGGATGACTTCTGCCGCACCGCAGGCGACTTTGCGCACCGCTGGCGTCAAGGTCGCAGACTTGTCCTTGGGCACGATCACGGCCAATGCACCTGCCGCATCGGCGGTACGCAGGCAGGCGCCGAGGTTGTGCGGATCGGTCACACCATCAAGCACCAGCAGCAACGGCGAACCTTCGCTGCGGTCGAGTAGCTCGTCGAGCATTGCCTCGCCCCAGACCTGGCTAGGACTCACATCGGCAACCACACCTTGATGCACGCCTTCGACCCAGGCATCCATTTCGCGACGCTCCGCCTGACCAATGGTCACGCGATTCTCACCCGCCAGCGCCACCAGCGTCTGTACGCGAGGGTCGTTACGACCCTCGGCCAGCCAGATGTGCTTGACGCGTTTCGGGTGATGACGAAGTAACGCTTCTACGGCGTGAACGCCGTAGATTTTTTCCAGCTGACTCATGACTTGGCCTTGGGTTTACGAGCGCCACCACTTTTCGCGGTTGGCGCGGAGCCCGATTTTGACGGGCCTTTACGGTGCTTGCTGGCCGGCTTGCTCGACGAAGGAGCAGAGCCCGACCTGTCAGACTTTCCCGACGACGCCTTGCTACCACCCTTCGCGTCTGCCAGAAGGGCTTTTTTCAGCTCACGACTTTTACGCACTTCTGCGTTTTTCGCCGCCGCATCGCTCGGGCGATACGCTTCGGTACTGCTCTCCTTGGCAGAAGCGCTACGGCGACCGGACTTGGCAGGCGCCTTTTCCTTTTCAGCCGCTGTAGCAGCAGCAGGCGGCGCAGTGTCATGACCACGACGCTTGCGACCAACCGGCGTTGCAGCCGCTGCGGTTTCGGAAATCTCGAAGTCGATCTTGCGCTCATCCAGATCAACACGCATGACACGCACTTCGACGCTGTCGCCCAGACGGAAATTACGTCCGGTACGCTCGCCGGCAAGGCGGTGATGCAGGGGGTCGAAATGGTAGTAGTCACCCGGCAGAGCCGTGACGTGGACCAGACCTTCGACGTAGATGTCAGTCAGCTCGACGAACAGGCCAAAGCCGGTTACCGCCGTGATCACGCCCGGGAATGACTCGCCCACGCGATCTTTCATGTATTCGCACTTGAGCCAGTTGACCACGTCGCGCGTAGCCTCGTCGGCACGGCGCTCGCTCATCGAGCATTGTTCGCCCAACTGATCGAGCAGCGCGTCGTCGTACGGGTAGATACGCGCCTTCGGAATCGTTGCAGCACCGGCACGGCGTACGTGCGGGGTATCCTGCTTGGAGCGGATAACGCTGCGAATCGCACGGTGCGTCAGCAGATCCGGATAACGACGGATCGGCGAAGTGAAGTGCGTATACGCTTCGTAATTCAGACCGAAGTGGCCGTTGTTGTCAGAGCTGTAAACGGCCTGGCTCAACGAACGCAGCATGACGGTCTGAATCAGGTGGTAATCCGGACGGTCACGAACGGTTTCAAGCAGCGCCTGATAATCCTTCGGTGTCGGACCTTCCTTGCCTTTGTGCAGCGTCAACCCCAGCTCGCCCAGGAATGCACGCAGTTTTTCCAGACGCTCTGGCGGCGGGCCATCGTGAACGCGGTACAACGCGGGAATTTCGTGCTTCTTCAAGAACTGCGCGGTGGCCACGTTGGCGGCCAGCATGCATTCTTCGATCAGCTTGTGAGCATCGTTGCGGGTGGTCGGACGGATTTCGGCAATCTTGCGCTCGGAACCGAAGATGATCCGGGTTTCCTGAGTTTCGAAATCGATCGCACCACGCACGTGACGCGCGCCCAGCAACACCTTGTACATGGCGTAAAGCTGCTTGAGGTGCGGAACCACGTCGCCGTATTCGCCGCGAAGGCTTTTGGCTTCAGCCGTTTTCGGCTGTTCCAGGATCGTGCTGACCTTGTTGTAGGTCAGGCGAGCGTGGGAGTGGATGATGCCTTCGTAGAATACGTAGTCAGTCATCTCGCCGGTCTTGGAGATGGTCATCTCGCAAACCATGGCCAGACGATCGACGTGCGGGTTCAGCGAGCACAGGCCGTTGGACAATTGCTCAGGCAGCATCGGTACAACACGCTCGGGGAAGTACACCGAGTTGCCGCGAACCTGGGATTCAGCATCCAGCGCCGAGCCGATTTTCACGTAGCTCGATACGTCGGCAATCGCCACGTAGAGCTTCCAGCCACCGGAGAACAAGCGCAGCTTGCCCGGCTTGGCTTCGCAATACACCGCGTCATCAAAGTCGCGAGCGTCTTCGCCATCGATGGTCACGAAAGGCAGGTGGCGCAGGTCTACGCGGTTTTCCTTGTCCTTCTCTTCGACTTCCGGCTTGAGCTTCGCAGCTTCCTTGAGTACAGCCTCGGGCCACACGTGCGGAATATCGTAAGTGCGTAGCGCAACATCGATTTCCATGCCCGGCGCCATGTAGTTGCCGACCACTTCGACCACATCACCCTGCGGCTGGAAGCGCGGCGTTGGCCAGTGGGTGATTTTCACCTCGACGAACTGGCCGATCTTCGCATTATTGTTGCGGCCCGGCGTTACCAGCACTTCCTGCTGGATTTTCGGGTTATCGGGTACAACAAAACCAATGCCGCTCTCTTCGAAGTAGCGACCAACGATGGTTTCGTGAGCACGCGAGATCACTTCGACAATAACGCCTTCGCGACGACCGCGACGGTCAAGGCCGGAAACGCGCGCCAGCGCCCGGTCACCGTCGAATACCAGACGCATTTGCGCCGGGCTCATGAACAGGTCATCGGAACCGTCATCTGGAACCAGAAAGCCGAAGCCATCGCGATGCCCGGAGATGCGACCCAGGATAAGGTCAAGCTTGTCTACCGGTGCATAAGTGCCACGACGGGTATAGATCAACTGGGCGTCGCGCTCCATCGCACGAAGGCGACGGCGCAGGGCCTCGAATTGATCTTCGGTGGTCAGGCCGAATTCTTCGACCAGTTGCTCGCGACTGGCCGGCGAACCGCGCTCGGCAAGGTGCTGCAAGATCAGCTCACGGCTGGGAATAGGGTTTTCGTATTTTTCCGCTTCACGAGCGGCCTCGGGATCGAGGGACTGCCAATCGGCCATTAGATAGTTTTCACCTTGTATATATAGGGGTTAGTTTGGCATAGACCTCATGAAACGGGAAATTTCACGCTCAAACCACTCGACAAAAAGCCTGCTCAACCCCGCTGCAACACCCGAAACACACCGCCCGCGAATTTTTTCGACTTTTTTTCATCGCCGGGGTTTACAGCCTAAAAAGCGCTCCGTATAGTGCGCGCCATCGGCAGGTTGATGCCTTCCGATACTGCCCAGATGGTGAAATTGGTAGACACGCCAGCTTCAGGTGCTGGTGACCGCAAGGTCGTGGAAGTTCGAGTCTTCTTCTGGGCACCAATTCAGGCAACAGACTACAACAGTCTCAAGCCTCACAAAAACCCGCGAAAGCGGGTTTTTGCATTTTCAGGTTTTGATTATTAAATCAAAACAGGGGTTTACAGAGCAAAATGATCGCCGTATAGTGCGCCCCATCAACGGCGGAGACGCTGCTGATGCTGCCCAGATGGTGAAATTGGTAGACACGCCAGCTTCAGGTGCTGGTGACCGCAAGGTCGTGGAAGTTCGAGTCTTCTTCTGGGCACCAATTCAAAAAAACCGAGCCAATGGCTCGGTTTTTTTTTGGGAATTGCAAAGTCATTTACTTCAACTCAGCAGACCGCATCCAGCTTATATCTTCAAACCAAAGCCATAGGCTGCCTCGCCAAGTATCACGATGTCTTTCAGATCCTTATCCTTGTCATCATCCGGGAAATAGCTCTTTCTGGTAAACGGAAGACTACCATTATCACTTGCCCAGACCCGTCTGTCCCACTGCTGCCCCGCAGGCGCTGCCGGGAGGTCGACACTCAACTTTCCACCACCCTCGGCACGGAGCTTGCGCCAAGTAGCCAGATCCGGAATGACAAGACCTCTGCTGTCGGCAATTTTCTTGCACTCCGTGTAAGTATCGAAATTCAGGTACTCCAACGTGGAAATACCTTGGACAGTGACCGTTACGTATACAACCTGGCCAAGGGAATCTCGCACCTGAACATATACAGATCCGTTCTTCCTAGCCATCAGCAGGCCTTTAGCATCGACCTCAACGATAGACGAATCTCCAGACACGAACGTATAGGGACCTTTACCGCCACTAACAACCATTAACTGACTTGAATCGGGCGGCACTGCAGCAGTGCTGCCTGGCTTCGGATACGCAGCGCTCAAAGAAACATCTGAAAACTTGACACTCAGCAAGCTGCCTTGCGGTTTGATTGTCAAACTCAGCGTCGGAAAGTCTTCAGCGTAGGTGTCACTGAAGTCACCATCGAACGTAACCTTTGCAAATACCTGCAACTGACTGCCCGCTGCCAAATTATCGAACTGGGCCCGAGTGATAGTAATAGCCAAGTCCTGCTTTGCATCGGCATCGGTCAATATTCTGGCTGTCCAGACGTTGATCTCCATCGCACTACCATCCTGGGCAGTACCCTCCAGGCGCAACCACACCCGTTGACCGGCTGCCATGAATGGCCACTTCTTGAGCGTCACCACGATGTCGGTTTTTACCGAGGCCAGATCCAGCAGATCTGCAGGTGCCTGGCCGACCACTGGCAGAGACAGGTTATGCCCACCAAGTGTATCGACCTCGATGATGGTGTCGTCAGACTCTATCGGATTGATCAGCCCGTTGCGCGTGACCTGGTAATAGACCCAGACCTCTGCGCCGGTGTTGGAACCAATTGCCGAGGCTGGAATAACGAACTCCAATGCCTTGCTCACACTGCCGACAGTTTGTTCGGCTATAGCTGGCGTCCCGGGGCCGTCAGTACCAATCCAGAAGAGCCGAACCTTGTCGCCGACAGCAATGGCGGGGTAAGGCTGAACAACCACTGTTGTGCCATTTTGCACGGCCATCGGATCAAGAACCCAGTCAACAGACGCCGGAACCTCAGGAGCAGGAAGCAATAGACCCGCCACCTGAGTGCCTACCGAAAACAGTTCTTCCTGAGACCTGAACTTCTGAGTCTTGCCGCCAAGCCCTTTTCGCTCAATAACGTAATAGACAATGGCCTTTTTGTTGAGCGCTGTACTGATGGAGGCCGCGGGAACATTGAATACCAGGTCGATATTCACGTTGGCCGCATCAACAGCCTGAACACCCAATACGACCGGATCACCACCCTCGGCCGGCTGCCAATAAGCCGTAACACTATCTCCCATCTGAGTCTCGGCGTAAGGCACGGTGAGTTTTGTTCCAACGCTCGCAAGAGCAGCATCCATCTTGCCATCTTTAACACCGCCCACCACAGCGCCGGTCAAAACCCTGGAATCTGCAGCCTCCTGATCCTTCTGACTGCCGACGAAAAACTGATAGTCAGCAGAACGAAAGCTGACTTTCCGGCCATCTGGCAGAACGCGCTCAAGCAGGTAAAAAACCGTCACAACCTTGCCCCGGTTGAATTCAATAGGATTATCCAGATACACATCAAATGACATGTCGCCATCGACATTCTGCTGGGTAATAACCCCCTCATCGGTAAACGTCTTCTGTTTTGACGAGTCACTCCAGAATAGCGTGATCTTGTCTTTTACCAAGGTTCCAGCGGAAGGAATATGGACATTGATAGAGTCAGCAATTTTGTCCGGATCGAGACGATTATCAGAAACTTCGTTGATAAATGGCGGCAAACTCGCAAGGCTTGGTCCTACATAGATATTGCGCCTGGGCGAGGTATACCAGATGCCCCCTCTATACACCTTGTAGTAGATACTCATAATGCCATTGACCAGCGGCTTGATATCAGCATCTGTCCAGGTAATTTTCATTGGACGCCGCTGTAGATTATTTGCACTTATGGGGCGGTCTTTGTCCGTAAATTTAATTGCATTCTGCTTGGCGTCCACGCCCTCCCTGACCAGTTTTACGGTGTCCTCAAGCTGAATACCTGGGTAATCGAGACTGACAGTGACAAAGTTGACTGTAGCCTTGGCACTGATGTGATCCGGGTCGATAGAGTCGTTGACGGCTTCCAATAGTTCGGGCGCCGGCAGATAAAGACCTCGAATCTGAAACTCAAGAGATCGCGATGTGCGAACCTTGCCAGTCTTGTTGGAACTTGCGGGCCTGACGACATACTGAACAGTCGCCGTTTGACCGGCGAGCGCTTTCACAATATCAGACGGAATCGTCACGGTGCGTACATCACCACCCAAGACAGATAGCGCTGTGTAAGTCGTACTCCAACTAATCAGGGTTCCACTCTGAGACTTACCCTTGAAATTAATCTGAACGTGCTCGCCAGGAGCAAAACTCAAGTAATAGTTGTTCCATATCGACGGCAGCCTGACTCCGAGCCCCCGCCCTGCAAGGTAGGACATATCCGACGGCGAGGGGGGCGATGACGGCTTGTCGGGGTAGCCTAACTGAACATATTTTACGCCTGTAACCGCATCAGTTCTCCAGACGCCCCCAACACCTACCGGGGCAAGAGGACTTTCCAATAAGGCAGTCATATTCATTCCATCCATAGAAATAAAGTTAAATATCTGGCTGTGCGCTCTGAGGTAAGCACAGTACAAAGTGCTCATTCGCGATCATGAGCTCTTGCTCACTGTAGGGGGTCATTGCCCATAGGGTTACTATCAGAACTGACAGGTAGGCATTTCAAAAAACTTCCTGCGATTATCCAGACACAGCCAACCTCGCGTCCTTGAAAGTTAGCGCTCGATTATTCGCTTCGCTGTCAGCACGTGCTAGATATCGTGCTGGGTGCCTCACAGACCAAGGTGTAGACGAAGGCCTTTTCCCGAAAACGTTCTATACCTCAAGCCCGAAACTGCCCCAGGCTCGCCTTCAACTGCGCAGCCAGCCCGCTGAGTACCTTGCCGCTAGCAGTCGTCTCGACCACTGCTTCGGCAGCACGCTCGGCCTGAGCGTGAATCACCTCTACCCGACCTCGAACGGCCTGCGCGCCTTCAGCCTGATGTACAGCCGCCTTGGTTGCCAGACCGATGGCAGCGTGCACTTGCTCGACGGACGCCTGCACGGTCTGCTGGCGTTTGGCGCTGTCACGTAATACTTCCAGCCCTTCCTTGGCCTGTCGGCCAGCGATGCCGATGGCAGCGACCGCCTCTTTCGCGCCGCGCTGCAAGGCGATGATGTGTTCCTGAATATCGCCCGTCGAGCTTTGCGTCTTGCTGGCCAGCGCCCGCACTTCGTCAGCCACCACGGCAAAGCCCCTGCCCGTTTCACCCGCGCGCGCCGCTTCGATAGCTGCGTTGAGTGCGAGCAAGTTGGTTTGCTCGGCAATACCGTGGATAACTTCCAGCACGACCTCGATCTGCTGGCTTTGCTGCGCCAGACGCTCAATGACCTGTGCACCGGTTTCAACCTGCCCGGCCAGCGCCTCGATCAAACCGCCGACCTGATTGGACGTGCGGGTGTTTTCATCGGTCGCTTGCTTGATATCGACCACCTGACGCAAGGCCGCCTGCATCGCCTGGCTTTCCGACTGCGCCTCATCAGCCATCTGCTCAAGTGCCTTGAGGCTGGCCGCCACTTCATCACGCTGCAACTCGGCCGCCGCATCAGCCCCGGCGTTACGCTGGCTCATGACACCGATTTCCTGCCCGGTGCGTTGCGCCACCTCGCCCGCCTCACGAACGATAGGCTGCAACTTGTCGATGAAGCGGTTGACCGCAGCCGACATGTCGCCGATCTCGTCATTGCTGTCCAGCTTGACGCGCTTGGTCAGGTCGCCCTCACCCGCAGCCAAATCATTCAGTGCCGCGATCAGCAGGTGCAACTTGCTGACCACACGACGTCCGAGCACCACCGCCAGTAACAGCAGTACGCCCAGGCCGACCAGCGCCAGCCCCATGCCGATCCGCCAGCGCAACGTTTCGGCGGCTTCCTGAACCGTAACACGCGTATTGGCGGTCATTGCAGCACCCGCCGCCTGAGCGGATTGCAGGCGCGTGCGCAAGGCGGTCGAACTGTCTTTGGAAGCACTGGCAAGGCTGTCGGAAACCAGTTGCTCGCCACTGGTTATCAGGGTGGCGAAACGCTTGTCCAGCGCAGCGAGATTTTCCTCGACCGTTGCCGTGGACACTCCCATGCGCACCTTGCCGATCTCAACACCGTTAGGGCTGATAGAGGCCTCGACGTAATACACCGACGGGTCGTTTTTCGCGGCATTGAGGATCTTGTCCATCGCCCGCTCGCCTTCACCCTTGGCCAGCAGCGCCTTGACCAGCGGGTTATCGCGGTTCATGTACCGCGTAAGGTGCTCACCTGCGGCGTCGTCATAGACCACAAACAACACGTTGGGATTGCGCTGGGCGCGTCGGGCAAATTCGGAAAGGGTTGGCGTGTCGTTGTCCCACATGGCGCGCGGGGCAACCGCAGCCAGTAGCTCGGCCATGTCAGTGGCGGACTCTCTCAGGTCTTTTTCCAGCGTGGCACGCAGTTGGGCCTGCTCTTCCTTCAAGCGGGTAGAAAGTCCGACGCTCAAGCGCTGACGCGTACTGGCTGAAAGCGAGTCGAGGCTCGACGTCACTTCGCTACTCGCCAGCTCCAGCTCGGAGGAAAGATGTTGCGAATCTACCCCAAGGCGATTGGCAAGGTCAGCCTCAAGCGCTGTGACTGTGCTCCGGGTAAGAGCAACCGCCACGATGACCTGCACCAAAAGGGCAATGCCCAGGGCAATGAAGACCGGGCGCAGCAGACGGCTTTGCAATAGAGATAAGACAGCAGACACAGGAGAATCCCTCCACCCTCAGCGCCATTAAAATGATGGCACTTTTCTGTCATCTTTGTAGCAAGCGCCGTGCCGTGACACAAGTCTCACTTTTCTGAGCTTCCCTGCCCTCAGCGCGACAATAAAAAAGGGCCGCACATGCGACCCTTTTTGGCACAGCACTGTGACGTATCAGCCGAACGGGTGACGCAGCACGATGGTTTCGTTACGGTCAGGACCGGTCGAAATGATATCGATAGGCGCGCCAACCAGCTCTTCAACGCGCTTGATGTAGGCGCGAGCGGCTGCAGGCAACTCTTCCAGGGTCTTGGCACCCAGCGTGGATTCGCTCCAGCCAGGCATCTGCTCGTAGACCGGACGCAGACCAAGGTAGCTGTCGGCGTCAGTAGGTGCGTCGATGACCGCGCCTTCTTCGTTCTCGTAGCCAACGCAGATGTTGATGGTCTCAAGACCGTCGAGTACGTCCAGCTTGGTCAGGCACAGGCCCGAGATGCTGTTGATTTCGATGGCGCGACGCAGGATGACGGCATCGAACCAGCCGCAACGACGAGCGCGGCCGGTGGTAGCGCCGAACTCGTGACCACGCTTGGCCAGGAAAGCACCGACATCGTCGAACAGCTCGGTCGGGAACGGACCCGAACCCACACGCGTGGTGTAAGCCTTGGTGATGCCCAGAATGTAATCCAGGTACATCGGGCCAAAACCCGAACCGGTAGCGATACCGCCAGCAGTGGTGTTGGAGCTGGTGACGTACGGATAAGTACCGTGGTCGATGTCCAGCAACGAACCCTGGGCACCTTCGAACATGATGTCCTTGCCGTCGCGACGCATTTCATGCAGCGCAGCGGTGACGTCGAGCATCAGCGGCTTGAGCAGATCGGCGTATTCCATGCACTCGTCGAGTGTCTTCTGGAAGTCGATGGCAGGCTCTTTGTAGTAATTGACCAGCACGAAGTTGTGGTAGTCGAGCAGCTCGCCCAGCTTGGCCGCGAAGCGTTCGCGATGGAACAGGTCGCCAATGCGCAGACCGCGACGCGCAACCTTGTCTTCGTAAGCCGGGCCGATACCACGACCGGTGGTACCGATCTTGAATTCGCCGCGGGCTTTCTCACGCGCCTGGTCCAGTGCAACGTGGTACGACAGGATCAGCGGGCAGGACGGGCTGATGCGCAGACGCTCACGCACTGGAATGCCTTTCTCTTCCAGCTTGATGATTTCGCGCAGGAGCGCGTCGGGAGCAACCACTACACCGTTACCGATCAGGCACTGCACGCCTTCGCGCAGTACACCGGACGGAATCAGGTGCAATACGGTTTTCTCACCGTCGATCACCAGTGTGTGACCAGCGTTGTGGCCACCCTGATAGCGAACTACGGCGGTAGCATGTTCGGTCAGCAGATCAACGATCTTGCCTTTGCCCTCATCACCCCATTGAGTGCCCAGGACTACGACATTCTTACCCATAACACTTGTCCTCATTCACGCAAACTTGGTGCCGGCGGCGGCCGGCAGGAATACTCAAGAAGCCAGCGGCATTACCTGCCAGTGCTCGCCATGCTGAATCAATTGCCGGTCACAGTCGGCTTCACGCGCGGCGCTCGCCTGCTGCCCAGGCAATGCCTGAACCACACGCTGACCTTCACTGCGCAACTGGCAAACCTGCTGCCAGAGTGCCGCATCCGTACTGTCCGGCATCCAGATGCCACCAGACGGTAAGACGATTTCTGCCTGCCCCAGGGTTACCAGGGTTTTCAGGTCGGTGGAAAAGCCGGTCGCCGGACGGGCGCGGCCGAAGTCGGCGCCGATGTCATCGTAACGACCGCCCTGCGCGATCGACTGGCCCACGCCCGGCACGAACACCGCGAACACCACACCGGTGTGGTAGTGGTAGCCGCGCAGCTCGCCGAGATCGAAGTACAGCGGCAACTGCGGGAAGCGCGCAGCCAGACGCTCGGCGATCGCCAGCAGATCATCCAGCGCAGCCAATACCGGCGCAGGTGCGCCAGCCAGACGGTCGCGCGCTGCATCCAGCACCTCACGACCACCACACAGATCAACCAGCGCGCGCAGCATTGAAGCCAGCTCTTGCGGCAGATCGGCGGTCAGGGCAACCACTTCATCAATAGCCTTGCGCTGCAGTGCATCGAACAACTGCTGCTCGACTTCTCCCGACAGGCCAGCGGCACGCGCCAGACCACGGTAGATGCCGACATGCCCAAGGTCCATGTGCACGTCCGGCACATCGGCCAGTTGCAACATGGCCAGCATCAGGCTGATGACTTCGACGTCACTGCTCGGGCTGGCATCGCCGTACAGCTCGGCGCCCAGTTGAATGGGGCTGCGCGAGGAAGACAGCGCGCGTGGCTGGGCGTGCAGGACACTGCCCGCATAGCACAGACGGCTAGGGCCTTCACGCTTGAGGGTGTGAGCATCGATGCGTGCAACCTGCGGCGTGATGTCGGCGCGAAAGCCCATCTGCCGGCCCGATTGCGGGTCGATAACCTTGAAGGTGCGCAGGTCCAGATCCGAACCCGCGCCAGTCAGCAGGGATTCGAGATACTCGATATGCGGGGTGACGACAAACTCATAGCCCCAGCTCTGAAACAGATCCAACACCTGACGGCGCGCTACTTCAATGCGCGCCGCTTCCGGTGGCAGTACTTCTTCGATGCCATCTGGTAGCAGCCAGCGGTCGACCGTTGCCATTACGCCATTCCCCTGTGATCCAGGCGGCCAGCCTACAGGCCGACCTTGAGTGAAGCAGAAAGTGGTGCGCCGTATGACGGGCACGACAAATGCCCGAGACAGGCCTTGCAGACCACTTTCCTCGAAAAATCTTGCCGCGTTCCGATTCAGATACGGCCAATCAATCGTGCAGACGCAAAAAAGCCGGGAATTTCCCGGCTGCCGCATGATACACACGTTTCACCGTACGTTCACCCCACCGGGCGGTTTTGCCGCCCGGCGGGTGATTAATTACGGCTTGGCTTTTTCCATGTAGCGAAAGAATTCGCTGTTCGGATCAAGCACCATCACGTCGCTCTTGTTCGCAAAGCTTTCGCGGTAGGCACGCAGGCTGCGATAGAACGCGTAGAACTCCTGGTCCTGACCATACGCCTTGGAGTAGATCGCGGCAGCCTGGGCATCACCATCACCACGCGCTTCTTCCGACTCGCGATAGGCTTCGGCCAGCAGCACACGACGCTGACGATCGGCGTCGGCACGGATGCCTTCAGCCAGCTCGTTACCCTTCGCACGGTGTTCGCGGGCTTCGCGCTCACGCTCAGTGCTCATGCGTTCGAAAACGCTGCGATTCACTTCCTTCGGCAGATCGATGGCTTTGACCCGGACATCGACAACTTCGATACCCAGTTCTTTCTCGGCCATGCGGTTCAGCGAACCGGTGATGTCCGCCATCAGCGCGTCCCGCTCGCCCGACACGACTTCGTGCAGGGTGCGCTTGCCGAACTGGTCACGCAGACCGGATTCCAGACGACGCGAAAGACGCTCGTCGGCAATCTGCTTGAGGCCGGAAGTCGCGGTGTAGAAACGCTCCGCATCCTTCACACGCCATTTGGCGTAGGCATCGACCATGACAGCTTTCTTTTCCAGTGTCAGGAAGCGCTGGGTCGGCGCATCGAGGGTCAGCAAACGACCGTCGAACTTACGCACCTGGTTCACGTAAGGAACCTTCACATGCAGACCCGGCTGAACGTCCGCCTGGACCACACGACCGAATTGCAGCAGAACCGCGCGCTCGGTCTGGGACACTATGTAGAAGCTGTTCCAGGCGATGACTGCCAGTACCACGCCGACAATAAGGGTGATCAGTGATTTGTTACTCATCAGCGAGTCTCCCTGGTACGTACTTCACCACGCTGCTGAGCCTCATTCGCCCGGGCAGCGGCGGCAGCAGCGGCAGCGTCATTAGCCGACTGCGATGGCGTACCTGAATTGGAGCCATTGCCGTTACTGCGGCTGCTCTCGATCATCTTGTCGAGCGGCAGATAAAGCAGATTGTTCTGCCCCTTGTCGCCGGTCACGAGAACCTTGCTGGTGTTGCTGAAGACTTCCTGCATGGTGTCCAGATACAGACGCTGGCGGGTAACTTCAGGTGCCTTGCGGTACTCGGCAACCAGTTTGGTAAAGCGATCCGCCTCACCCTTGGCGCGCGAAACCACTTCATCGCGGTAGCCGTTGGCATCTTCAAGGATGCGCTGAGCCTGACCACGGGCTTCCGGAATCACGCCATTGGCATAGCTTTCAG
Source organism: Pseudomonas savastanoi (assembly GCF_020917325.1). Taxonomy (NCBI): domain Bacteria; kingdom Pseudomonadati; phylum Pseudomonadota; class Gammaproteobacteria; order Pseudomonadales; family Pseudomonadaceae; genus Pseudomonas; species Pseudomonas savastanoi. Next base: position 653,734 of record NZ_CP076652.1, on the reverse strand, counting down.
CCTGGTTACGCGCACGCTGCTCGTCTTCACGGGCGCGGATCACGTCATCGAAGGCTTCCTGCACTTCACGCGGCGCGGCGGCGCTCTGTACGTTGACCTGAGTGACGGTGATGCCGGTACGGTAGGTATCGAGGAAGCGTTGCAGACGCTCCTTGATTTCGCTGGCCATCAGTTCACGACCTTCAGTCAGCACCTGATCCATTGCCGTGGAACCCACGACATGGCGCAGCGCACTTTCAGTGGCGTGCTGCAGGCTGATTTCAGGCTGATCGACGTTCAGGACGAAGTCCTGCAGGTTGCTGATCTTGTATTGCACGGTCAGCGGCACTTCGACGATGTTCTCGTCTTCGGTGAGCATCTGGCCCTGCTTGCTGTAGGCTCGCTCGCGAGTCACGTTTTCCATGTACTTGCGATCGAACGGCGGGAAGTAGATGTTGAGACCCGGCCCTACGGTTTCGTGGTATTGACCGAAACGCAGCACGACAGCCTGCTCTTGCTCGTCAACAACATAGATAGCGCTGTAGAGCCAGAAAGCGACGAGCACGACCAGGCCGATACCGAGCAGGCCAAAGCCACCGCCCTTGCCTGAACCGCCACCACTGCCGCCGCCATCGCTGCCGCGTTTGTTACCGCCGCCGAACAACCCCTTCAGGCTTTCCTGCAGCTTACGGAAGGCCTCGTCGAGATCAGGTGGTCCCTTGCGGTCGCCGCCACGGCGTTTGCCACCCCAGGGATCTTGATTATTCGAGTTGCCACCCGGCTCATTCCAAGCCATAGCGCTCTCCATCTGATAAAGCAAAGACGCGCCCGCGGCGCGCCGACCAATGCTACAGAATGCTCGCGAAAGCCGTACAACGGCTTTCTCGTGCTTTTATTGCAAAGTGTGTTGCTCGATGAACTCCAGCGGCTGCAATCCTTCGCGACTCACCAGTCGATTGAGTTCAACGCGCGGCAGTCGTACGGCCAGCACGCTGGCACCTTCCTCGTCATGCGTTTCGCTCTGCACCGCACCCAATTCGAAAAACTGGGCGCGCAGCCGGGCAAGACTCTGAGGCAAAAGCAGCGTGCCGACAAACAGGTCGTCACCGAGCAGCTCGGCGATAGCCTGCTTGAGCAGATCCAGCCCTCGACCATCACGGGCAGACACCCAGACACGCTGCGGTTTGCCATCGGCATCCCGCTGTATCTGCGGCTCCACGCCTTCAAGCAGATCGAGTTTGTTATAGACCTCAAGGATCGGCAAGCCCTCGGCACCGATCTCACCGAGCACGGCCATGACCTGCTCGATCTGCGACATGCGGTCTGGCTCGTGGGAGTCGATCACATGCAGCAGTAAATCGGAGTTGCTCGACTCTTCAAGCGTCGCTCGAAACGCTTCTACCAGTTTGTGCGGCAGATGGCGAATGAAGCCTACGGTATCGGCCAGCACGATAGGACCCAGGTCATCGAGTTGCAGGCGACGCAAGGTAGGATCGAGCGTGGCGAACAGCTGGTCCGCCGCAAACACATCCGAATCGGTCACCGAGTTGAAAAGGGTCGATTTGCCGGCGTTGGTGTAGCCCACCAGTGAAACCGAAGGGATGTCGGCGCGGCGGCGTCCACGACGTGCCTGATCGCGCTGGCTGCGAACCTTCTCCAGCCGACCCTTGATCTGCCGCAGGCGAACCCGCAGAAGACGTCGGTCGGTTTCGAGCTGGGTTTCCCCAGGGCCGCGCAGGCCGATACCACCTTTCTGACGCTCAAGGTGAGTCCAGCCACGGACCAGACGCGTACTCATATGCTCAAGCTGGGCCAGTTCGACCTGAAGCTTGCCTTCGTGGGTACGTGCGCGCTGCGCAAAAATATCGAGGATCAAACCCGTACGATCAAGCACGCGACACTCGAAAACGCGTTCGAGGTTACGTTCCTGACTGGGCGTGAGGGTGTGATTGAAGATAACGAGATCAGCCTGTTCGGCCTTGACCTGGTCGCGAAGCTCCTCGACCTTGCCAGAGCCAATCAGGTATTTGGCCGATGGCCGATGACGCGGCACGTTGATAAACGCAACGGTATGGGCACCGGCCGATATGGCCAGCTCCTGAAACTCCTGCGGATCTTCGCGCGCCTCAGGGTCCTGACCATCCAGATGAACGAGAATTGCACGTTCACCACCACTGTGGCGCTCAAAGAACAAGGCAGACTCCTATCAGGCGTTACCTGGCTCGGCGTCTGCGCCGTCAGCGTCGGTAGCGCTGGGGAGGCGAATCGGGCGAACCGGTACGACGGTGGAAATGGCGTGTTTGTAGACCATCTGGCTGACAGTATTCTTCAGCAAAATGACGAACTGGTCGAAAGACTCGATCGTGCCCTGCAGCTTGATACCGTTGACCAGGTAGATCGATACCCCGACCTTCTCTTTTCGCAAGGTATTCAAGTAAGGGTCTTGTAGCGAATGCCCTTTTGACATGTGCCGCACTCCTTTAAGGATCAATAAAATAATAAATCGAATTCGATTGGCTTACCGGCCACCCCCCAAGGATAGACGGCTATTGCAGGGACTCAGCTCAATATGGAGACCGATCCCAGGTATTTCAAGGCGCGCGACAGATTGTCGCTGGCCAGACTGTCCAGCCAGTGCAAATCCTCCCAGCTGCGTAGCCAGGTGAACTGCCTTTTGGCCAACTGGCGCGTTGCAATAATGCCGCGCTCCTGCATTTCATCCAGCGTCAGCTTCCCATCCAGGTGATCCCAGACCTGGCGATAACCGACGGCTCTTATCGAGGACAACCCGGAATGCAGGTCGCCTCTTGAGCGCAATGCCAGTACTTCGTCCAGAAACCCCTGATCCAGCATTTGCTCAAAACGTAGCGCGATGCGTTGGTGCAGCACCTTGCGATCAGCCGGAGCGATGGCAAGGTTCGCGACAGTATAGGGCAATTGCTGACGCCCTGATGCGGCCGCTTCGGTACTTTGCACAGTTTGTTGCTCGCGGTGTGCCGTCATGCTCATTCCGCTGACGCGATACACCTCAAGCGCCCTGATCAGTCGTTGCGGATCATTAGGGTGAATGCGTGCCGCCGAAACGGGGTCGACCACCGCCAATTGATCGTGCAATGACTGCCAGCCATAGGCCTGTGCATCGGCTTCAAGCTGTGCCCTGACCTGCGCATCGGCAGCCGGCATATCCGCCAGCCCGTGCAATAGAGCCTTGAAATACAACATAGTGCCACCGACCAGCAAAGGAATATTTCCGCGCGCGGTAATTTCCGCCATGGCCGCCAGTGCGTCGCTGCGAAAATCGGCTGCGGAGTAGCTTTGTGCCGGGTCGAGAATGTCGATCAGACGGTGCGGATATTCAGCCAGCTGTGCTTTCGAAGGCTTTGCGGTGCCGATGTCCATGCCGCGATAGACCAACGCCGAATCGACGCTGATCAGCTCACAAGGCAGCACTTTGCTCAGTTCTATCGCAAGGTCGGTCTTGCCTGCGGCGGTAGGCCCCATGAGAAAGATGGCCGGAGGTAAAGCATTCATTCATTGACCGCGCAGGAATAATTTATCCAGGTCATTGAGACCCATCTGGGTCCAGGTAGGACGACCGTGGTTGCATTGCCCGCTGCGTTCGGTGTTTTCCATATCACGCAACAGGCCGTTCATTTCCGGGATGGCCAGACGCCGATTGGCGCGAATCGCGCCGTGACAGGCCATGGTCCCGAGCAACTCGTTCATGTGTGCCTGCACCCGGTCGCTGGTGCCGTACTCCATCAGATCCGCCAGCACATCGCTGACCAGCCGATTGGCCTCGGCCTGCTTGAGCAACGCAGGGATCTGGCGGATCGCCAGGGTTTCCGGGCCAAGCCGCTGCAGCTCGAAGCCCAGGCGCTGAAACGTCGCGATATGTTCTTCAGCGCAGTCCGCTTCGCGCTGGCTGACCGCGAGAGATTCGGGCACCAGCAACGGCTGGCCACTCAGGCCTTCATTGGCCATCGCTATTTTCAGGCGCTCATACATGATTCGCTCGTGGGCGGCATGCATGTCCACCAGCACCAGTCCGTGAGCGTTTTCAGCGAGGATGTAGATACCTTTGAGCTGCGCCAGCGCATAACCCAGCGGCGGAATATCGCCGGGCGACTCCGGCAGCGACGAGGGTGCGGTGCTGGGCAGCGGTGCGAAGAATTCACGGTAGGCACTTTGCGCTTCGGCAACCGGCACGCCAGAGGTGGGCCGAGGCGTATATTGATACTGATAACCGCTGCCAGCGCCGCCACCGGCAGCAGGTCGGGCAAAAGGCTCGCCCTGCGGCTGTTCCAGCACGTTATTGGCCAGACGCATTTCACCCTGCGGCCCGAACTCACCGGCCTCAGGCCCGGTAGGCCGAGGCTCGGCGGCGACCGGTACGCTGCCACCCAACTGGTTTTCCGGGCGCACATCACCCAATGCACGGTGCAGGGTGCCGTAAAGAAAGTCGTGCACCATTCGCCCGTCGCGGAAGCGTACTTCATGCTTGGTCGGGTGAACGTTGACGTCCACAGCGGCCGGGTCGACCTCGAAAAACAGCACGAACGTGGGGTGACGGCCGTTGAACAGCACGTCGCGATACGCCTGACGCACAGCATGAGCGACCAGTTTGTCGCGCACCGCACGCCCGTTTACGAAGAAATATTGCAGGTCGGCCTGGCTACGCGAAAATGTCGGCAGCCCTACCCAGCCCCACAGATGAAGGCCATTGCGCTCGATCTCAATGGGTAACGCCTGCTCCAGGAAGCCCGGCCCGCAGATCGCCGAGACACGCCGCGCTCGGGCGGTATCGTCATGCGCTTCATGCAGGCTCAACACGGTCTTGCCGTTGTGACGCAAATGGAAGGCCACGTCGAAACGCGCCAGCGCCATGCGTTTGATGACTTCCTGCAGATGATCGAATTCGGTTTTTTCGGCCTTGAGAAACTTGCGTCGGGCAGGCGTGTTGAAGAACAGGTCGCGCACTTCAACGGATGTGCCTACCGGATGCGCTGCCGGCTGAACGCGCGGTGCCATGTCACGGCCTTCGGTTTCAACCTGCCAGGCCTGATCGGCGTCGCGGGTGCGCGAAGTCAGCGTCAGGCGCGCCACGGAGCTGATCGAAGCCAGCGCTTCGCCGCGAAACCCGAGGCTCATGACGCGCTCGAGGTCCTCCAGATCGCGAATCTTGCTAGTGGCATGTCGCGCCAGCGCCAGCGGCAGGTCATCCGAGGAAATACCGCCGCCATCGTCACGCACTTTCAACAGCTTGATACCGGCCTGCTCGACATCGACATCAATGCGCCGCGCGCCGGAGTCAAGGCTGTTTTCCAGCAGCTCCTTGATAACCGACGCTGGACGCTCGACGACTTCGCCGGCCGCAATCTGGTTGGCCAGACGCGGACTGAGCAATTCGATGCGCGCAGCGTTCAGGACAGTCTGAGCGTTATTGGCTTCGGTGCCGTCGAGCAGAAGATCGGTCATTGCTGAGTCGCCACCTCGGAACTTGGAATGCGCAGATCCTGGCCAATCTTCAGTTCATCGCTTTTCAGATTGTTGGCGCTGCGCAACGTGGCAATGTTCATGTCATAGCGCGCTGCGAGCATGGCCAGGGTTTCGCCGGAGCGGACCACATGGTTGCGTGGCCCTTGGGCCAGCTTGCCGTTGTCACGCAGCCAGGCAATATAAGTGCCCTGTGGCGGGTTCTGCTGGAAGAACTGCTTCACCCCGGAATTGATCGAACGCGCCAACGCCTGCTGGTGCGACGCAGAACTCAGCTTGTTGGCTTCGTTGGCGTTGGAGATAAAGCCGGTTTCTACCAGAATCGACGGGATATCCGGCGACTTGAGCACCATGAAACCTGCCTGCTCGACACGCGATTTGTGCAGCGAGGTGACGCGACCGATATTGCTCAGCACCTTCTGGCCGACGTTCAGACTGGAAGACAGCGAAGCGGTCATGGACAAGTCCAGCAAAACCCCCGCGAGCATGCGGTCCTTGTCATCAAGGCTTACCGCACCGGCACCACCGATCAGGTCGGAACGGTTTTCACTGTCCGCCAGCCAGCGTGCGGTTTCGGAGGTCGCACCGCGATCAGACAAGGCGAACACCGAAGCGCCAAACGCTGCGGTAGACGGCGCAGCGTCGGCGTGAATTGACACAAACAGGTCGGCCCCCTTGGCTCGGGCGATCTCGGTACGTTTGCGCAACGGAATAAAGTAGTCGCCGGTCCGCGTCAGTTCAGCGCGGTAGCCTTTCTCGGCATTGACCTGGCGCTGCAACTCCTTGGCGATCGACAGCACCACGTTTTTCTCTTTCTGCCCGGCACCGCCCGAGGCACCCGGGTCTTCACCGCCGTGCCCGGCATCGATCACCACGACAATGTCGCGCTTGCCGTTGGGCACCGGGGTCAACTTGATTTCAGGCTTGGCCGGGCTGACCGGGACAGCGGGCGCGGTATTGGCTGCGGTATCCGGGATCACTGGTGTCGGGTTGGCATCGGCGGCGTTATCGAACAGGTCGACCACCAGACGGTTGCCGTACTGCTGGTTCGGCGCAAGCGTGAAGCTTTTGGGCGTCACCGCCTTTTTCAGGTCGATGACCACGCGCAGATCCGTCGGCGTGCGCTGGGCAGAGCGCATGCTGTTGATCGGTGTATTGGCTGTCGAGACATTCAACGGGCCACCGAGTGTCGCGCCATTGATATCGATCACCAGACGATCAGGCGAAGTCAGGGTGAATACACTGTGCTGGACAGGCCCGGACAAGTCGAATACCAGACGTGTGTTGTCCGGTGCTCGCCATAAGCGGACACTTTTTACTTGCGTAGCGGCAACCGCCTCGACAGCCAGGGCCATCAGCAGCAGACCAACTACAGTAACCAGCGCGCGCATGCGCATACCTAACCCCATATCTATTTGAATTCCAAAGCCAAAGTGGCACACCAGCGTTCGCCACGCGAGCCCAGCGGGCTCAATATCACGGACCGACCTTCTCCGTGCGGGCCAATGGTAATGGTCAGGTCAGGCTTTGGCAAAAAGCCTGCACCACGCTGGGGCCATTCAATCAGACAAAGTGCATCGCCGTCGAAGTAATCACGCACACCCATGTACTCGAGTTCTTCGGGATCGACCAGACGATACAGGTCAAAGTGAAAGACCCGGATGGCACCTATTTCGTAGGGCTCAACCAGCGTGAAAGTAGGACTCTTGACAGCCCTGGCATGCCCGAACCCGCGAATCATTCCCCGTGAAAGAGTGGTTTTTCCAGCGCCCAGATCGCCATCGAGAAAGATGACGCCCACGCCTTCGGTAACGGCGGCCAGGCGTGCACCAAAATTCATCATGGCCTCTTCGCCAACCACATGCAGCGTTAAATCAGACACGGTTGCAGCTCCTCCAATAACTGACGAATGGCAGGAATAATATCGCTGGCAGCCAGCCCGCGACCGTATTCACCGACCTTCTGACCGGCGCTTGCGTGCAGCCACACCGCCAGACAGGCCGCATCGAATGGCGTCAGATGCTGCGCCAGCAGCGCACCGATCAACCCGGCCAGCACGTCCCCCAGTCCGGCGGTGGCCATGGCCGGATGACCGCGGTCGCACAACGCCAGTTGTCCGCTCGCATCGGCGATCAGGCTGCCAGAGCCCTTGAGCACGCAAACCGTATCGAACTTGCGCGCCAGCGCCCGCACAGCAGCGGCCCGGTCAGCCTGAATGTCTTTGATGCCGACGCCCAGCAAACGCGCGGCCTCTCCCGGATGCGGAGTGATGACGCAGCCTCTGGGCAGGCTCACCGCCCCGGCGGCCAGCATATTCAGAGCATCGGCATCCCAAACCTGGGGCCGCTCGGCGTTGGCGGCAGCCGACAGCAAACTACGCCCCCAGGCGGCTTGCCCAAGCCCCGGACCGACCACCAATACGCTGGCCGGCTCGATCAACGCCATCAACTGGTTCGCCGAGCGAATGGCCGCACTCATGATTTCCGGCATGCGCGTCAAGGCGGCCGGAATATGTTCGGCGCGGGTCGCCAGCGTCAGCATGCCTGCCCCGCTGCGCAGGGCGCTTTCGGCGCTGAGCAAGGCAGCACCGCCGAAACCGTGATCGCCACCAATGACCAGCACCCGGCCGAACATGCCTTTATGTGCAGTACGCGGACGCGATGCCAGCGTCGGCAGACTGGATGCGCTCAGACGCTTCGCGCTGACCGGCGCCTGCGCAACCAGCATAGGGTCGGCGCGTAAATCATCAAACACCAGCTCGCCCACCAGGTCCGCCGCGTCGCCCGTCAACAAGCCCAGTTTGAGGCCAATGAAGGTAACGGTCACATCGGCACGCACCGCCACGCCCAGCGTCTGCCCGGTGTCTGCACTCAAGCCCGACGGGATGTCCACGGCGGCGACCGGCAGGCCGCTGGCATTGATCGCCTTGATGGCCGAAACGTAGGGCTCGCGCACTTCACCGTTGAGCCCGGTACCGAGCAAGGCATCCAGCACCACGCCGGTCAGCGGCTGTCCGGCCCATACCTGAGTGTCTATGCCGGAAGCCGCCGCGTGCGCCGAAGCGGCATCACCGGTCAATGCAGCCGGGTCGCCGACAGCCAGCACCCTGACTTGCCAGCCTGCCTTGTGCGCCAGCGCGGCCACCAGATACCCGTCACCGGCGTTGTTGCCACGTCCGGCCAGCACGGTCAGTTCATTGGCCTGCGGCCAGCGTCGGAGTATCGTCCGCCATAGCGCCTGGGCAGCGCGCAGCATCAATTCCAGGCCTGGCGTACCGGCAGCAATCAGCCGTGCATCGAGGTCGCGGACCTGCGCGGCGCTGTACAGCGCGTCGGGTAAATGAGGTTTCGTGTCGAACATGCGTCTATAGGCTCCGATGTCTGGCAGAATTATACGCACCTTGGCCCCGGTTTCTCTCTGCGCATGTCCGCTATTACTGCTGTACTTCCCACTTCCGATGATCTCGCCACCCTTGCCGTCTCAATCAAGGCATGGGGGCGTGAGCTGGGCTTTCAGGAAGTGGGGATCAGCGGTCTGGACCTGGCAGAGCATGAGCAGCACCTGCAACGCTGGCTCGATGCAGGCTATCACGGCGAAATGGACTATATGGCAGCCCACGGCAGTAAACGTTCCCATCCGGACGAGCTGGTGCCGGGAACGTTGCGCGTGGTGTCGCTGCGCATGGACTATCTGCCCGGCGACACCGAGATGGCCCAGCGCCTGACAGAACCGGAAAAAGCCTATGTGTCACGCTACGCCCTGGGCCGTGACTATCACAAGTTGATCCGCAAGCGCTTGCAGCAACTGGCCGAGCGCATTCAGCAGGCCATCGGGCCGTTTGGTTTTCGGGCGTTCGTGGACAGCGCGCCAGTGCTGGAAAAGGCCATTGCCGAACAGGCCGGGCTCGGCTGGATCGGCAAGAATACGCTGGTGCTCAACCGCAAGGCGGGAAGCTTTTTCTTTCTCGGCGAGCTGTTTGTCGACATCCCGCTGCCGGTCGATGCGCCGCATGCGACGGAACATTGCGGGCGCTGCACGGCCTGCCTGGACATCTGCCCGACGGCGGCCTTTGTCGGGCCTTATGTGCTGGACGCACGGCGCTGTATTTCCTACCTGACCATCGAGCTCAAGACCGCGATCCCCGAAGAGCTGCGGCCCTTGATCGGCAATCGGGTGTTCGGTTGCGACGATTGCCAGATTGTCTGCCCGTGGAACCGCTTTGCACGGCCAACCGACCAGAGCGATTTCCAGCCGCGCCATAACCTGGACAACGCCGGGCTGGCCGAGCTGTTTTTATGGGATGAAGACAAATTCCTCAGCAGTACAGAAGGCTCGCCCCTGCGCCGCGCCGGGTACGAACGCTGGCTACGCAACCTGGCTGTCGGCCTGGGCAACGCGCCCTCCACCATCCCGGTGATCGAAGCCCTGCAAGCACGGCGAGATTACCCGTCGGAGCTGGTCAGGGAACATGTGGAATGGGCGCTGCAGAGGCATGGGGTGGCGCCGCTTTAAACCTGCCGCGCGGCACAGGCGTGTGACGCGGAGCGTCACGAAAGGCATTCCCACGCTGGAGCGTGAGGAACGATAATTTTTCAACTATTGTGCCTGCGCCCTGCGTAAGCTTCAGGGCTCGTCCTTGTAGACAAACTTGGGCATTTCCCAGCGGAAACGGATCGCCAGCAGGCGCAGCAGCAGGCCGCCGAACAGGGTGATGAGCACCGCCTGCTCATCCGGTAATTGCAGGTACTGGCACAGCAAAAAACACCACGCGGCCAGAAACGACACGCTGGCATACAGCTCTCGGCGGAAGATCAGCGGGATGTCGTTGCAGAAGATGTCCCGCAGAATGCCACCGAAGACCCCGGTGATGACGCCGCACACTGACGCGATCACCAGACCATGTCCGGCTTCCAGCGCAGTCATGCAGCCGATCAGGGTGAAGGCCACCAGGCCCAACGCATCAAGCACCAGAAACAGCGAGCGCAGATGGCGCATCAAAGGCGCGATAAAGATCGTCACCAAGGCTGCCACACTGGTCAATATGAGGTATTCCGGGTGCTTGACCCAGGTCAGCGGGTAATGGCCGATCAGCACATCGCGCACCGAGCCGCCACCCAGCGCCGTGACGCAGGCGATCAGCACCACGCCAAACCAGTCCATTCCTCGACGACCCGCAGACAGCGCGCCAGTCATGGCTTCAGCAGTGATGGCGATCAGATAAAGCATCAGCAACATGGCGGCGACTCTGCGACAAAGGCGCGCAGTCTAACCAGCAGACCTGCGCACTGAAAGAGTGCAGCGAAGATTATTCACTGCACGCGCGAGTCTCGATCAAGGCTTGATGAAGTGCTCACGATAAAAGCGCAGCTCGGCAATCGACTCACGGATGTCGTCGAGCGCCAGGTGGGTGCTGCCTTTCTTGAACTTCAGTTCAGGGGACCAGCGCGCAGCCAGTTCCTTTAGGGTCGAGACATCCAGATTGCGGTAATGGAAGTAGTTCTCCAGCGTCGGCATGTGGCGATACAGGAAGCGGCGATCCTGGCAGATGCTATTGCCGCAGATTGGCGAACTGCGCTCCGGCACCCACAGTTTGATGAACTCAAGAGTCTGCGCCTCGGCTTCAGCCATGCTGATGGTGCTTTCGCGTACTCGCTGGGTCAGGCCCGAGCCACCGTGCTGGCGGGTGTTCCACTCGTCCATTTTCGCCAGCGTCTCGTCGCTCTGATGCACCGCGATCACCGGACCTTCGGCCAGGGTGTTCAGCTCGCTATCGGTGATGATCGTGGCCATTTCGATGATGACATCGGTATCAGGGTCCAGACCGGTCATTTCCAGATCGATCCAGATCAGGTTCTGCTTGTTCTGCATGTGTCGACTCCTCAGCGTAGGCGCGCAGTTTAGCTCACCCTGCCGTGCTAGACTCCTGCCGATCAATCGTACTGCCTAATTCATCGGTTACATCACATCGGAACACCCATGGCCAAACGCCAACTCAATCGTCGTCAGAACTGGCGCATCGAAAAAATTCAGGGCGAGCGTGCTGCCCGCGCGGCAAAACGTGAGTCCGCTACGCTTGAAACACTGGAAGGCGGCGACCTCGGCCCCGAACAGACCGGCCTTGTAATTGCTCACTTCGGTGTTCAGGTCGAAGTCGAGGCTCAGGAAGGCGAAGCAAGCGGTCAGGTATTTCGCTGCCACCTGCGCGCCAACCTGCCTGCACTGGTGACCGGCGATCGCGTCGTATGGCGCGCCGGCAATCAGGGCATTGGCGTCATCGTTGCGCAACTGCCTCGCACCACCGAACTGCGCCGTCCGGACTCACGCGGTCAGCTCAAGCCTGTGGCGGCCAACGTCGACCTGATCGTGATCGTGTTCGCGCCCATGCCCGAGCCACATGCCAACCTGATCGACCGTTATCTGGTGGCCGCCGAGCATGCCGGGATTCGTCCGCTGCTGCTGCTCAACAAGGCTGACCTGATCGACGAGCAGAACGCGCCCGCGCTCAATGCGCTGCTGGCGGTCTACCGCACTCTGGGTTACCCGGTACTGGAAGTATCGGCGCATCACGGCGACGGCATGCAGACACTGCAAAGCCAGCTTGACGGCCACATCAGTGTATTCGTGGGCCAGTCCGGCGTCGGCAAGTCTTCGCTGGTCAACAGCCTGCTGCCGGAAACGGACACTCGGGTCGGCCCGTTGTCCGAGGTCTCCGGCCAGGGCACACACACCACGACCACCGCCCGCCTGTTCCACTTCCCGCGTGGCGGCGATCTGATCGACTCACCGGGCATCCGTGAGTTCGGCCTGGGGCACGTCAGCCGTGCCGACGTGGAAGCTGGCTTCATCGAGTTCAACGACCTGATCGGCACGTGCCGCTTTCGCGACTGCAAGCATGACCGCGAACCGGGCTGCGCCCTGCTTAAGGGGCTTGAAGATGGCCGCGTACAGCAACAGCGCATGAACAGCTACCGCTCAATCATTGCCAGCCTGCCGCAAGACAGCTACTGAAGACTGAACGACCGCACACAAAAACGCCGCGATCATCGCGGCGTTTCTGTATCGGTTGTAGCTCAGTTCTGGGCTGGCTCGACCCGCAACTTGCCATCGTCAAAGATATTCAGCTTCTGCCGGATCTCGTGAGGCTGGGCGTATGCCTGCGGGTCTGGCGGTGCCCCGGCCGAAGCACCCGGAGCCGCGGGAGTAGCAGGAGCGGCGGGCGCTGGCTTGGACGACGGCGCACCACCGGAGTTCTGGTCGCCTTCGATACGCTGCTGAGCCTTTTTGGTCAAAACCACAATATCGATACGGCGGTTGACCGGATTGGTCGGGTTCTCGTGATCATAAAGAGCCGACGAGGCATAACCCACCACCCTGGCCACCTGTGAGTCCGGATACGTACCAGCCACCAGCGCACGACGTGCAGCGTTGGCGCGGTTGGCCGACAGTTCCCAGTTACCGAATCCGCCGTTGCCTACAAAAGGTGTCGCATCGGTATGACCGCTGATGCTGATCTTGTTCGGCACGCTCTTGATGGTGTCAGCCATCGCCAGCAGGATGTCTTCGAAATAAGGCTTGAGACGTGCACTGCCCGAGTCGAACATCGGCCGGTTGTCAGCATCCATGATCTGAATACGCAAACCGTCCTGGGTGATCTCGAATAGAATCTGGTCCTTGAATTTCTGCAGTTGCGGGTTTTCCTCGACCTTGTTCTGCAGCTCTTGCAAGAGCATCTCCAGACGCTCCTGCTCGACCTCTTCAGCCTTGGTCTCGGAAGTCTCGGCCTCAAGGGGCACGGTGTCAGGTGACGGCGTGGTCTTGACCTCAGGGTTCAGCGTCTGATTCGGCGACATCTCGGGCGAGCCGCCCAGGTCGATCACATACGGCGAACCGCTGTCCGAAAAGCCGACCGGGTCCTTGAAGTAACCGGCCACCGCGAGCAACTGTTCGGGCGTGGCGGAGGACATCAGCCACAGCACCAGGAAGAACGCCATCATTGCCGTCGCGAAGTCGGCAAACGCGATTTTCCAGGCACCGCCGTGATGTCCGCCACCAAAGCGCTTTACGCGCTTGATGATAATCGGCTGATTATTTTCCATGACTTAGCGACCGCGAACCGCTTGTTCCAGCTCGCTGAAGCTGGGGCGATGCAGCGGGTAGAGAACCTTGCGGCCAAACTCGACGGCCAGCGAAGGCGGCATGCCGGAGGCCGAAGCCACCAGCGACGCCTTGATGCTCTCGTAGACGTTCATTTCTTCCTTGGCATCATGGGCAAGGCAGGTGGCCAAAGGACCGAAGAAACCGTATGCCGCAAGAATACCGAAGAAGGTACCTACCAGCGCCGCACCTACGTGCATGCCGATTGCAGCCTTGTCGCCCGACCCCAGCGACGCCATGGTCACCACGATACCGAGTACCGCCGCCACGATACCGAAGCCGGGCATACCGTCGGCGATACCGGTAATGGCATGGGATGGATGCTCGAGCTCTTCTTTCATGCTCAGCAGCTCCATGTCGAACAGGCCTTCCAGCTCGTGAGGAGCCATGTTGCCGGACGACATGATGCGCAGGTAATCGCAGATGTACGCGGTCATGCGCTCATCTTTCAGCACGCCAGGGTATTTGGCGAAGATCGGGCTGGAGGCGGCGTCTTCGATATCCCCTTCAATCGCCATCATGCCTTCACGGCGGCTCTTGTTGAGGATTTCGTATACCAGCCCCAATACCTCGAGGTAATAGGCGTGTGTGAAGCGCGAACCGAACATCTTCAGCGACTTCTTGAACACGTGCATGGTCATGTAGCCAGGGTTGGCCTGGAGGAACGCGCCCAGTGCAGCACCGCCGATGATCAAGACCTCGTAGGGCTGGAACAGCGCCATGATCTTGCCATGGGACAGCACATATCCGCCGAGGACACTCGCGATAACGACAATGATGCCGATAATTTTAGCCATAGGAAAAAATACTTTACTGAGTCGGGTTCAGGGACAGTCCGGAAGTTCTTGAATCTCTTCTTCTCCTTATCGGCCTAACTGGGCCAGACTATAGCCGGTTCTTTTGAAAAACCCATTTATCCGCCTCCATAAAAGGAGGAAAATGGCCTCAGCGTCCCGTACGCTGGCGGTTTCCCAGCTCAGATAATCAGCCGCACAGGCCATCGAATGTCGACAGCACACGCAGCACATCATCTCGTTCCGAAAACGCTGGATGCCTGGGTCAAGTTGCTTGACGGCATCGCGTTGCCGGTCCCTGCGGTCAATCATGGGCACGTTCGCGCAGCATTGAACGACAGTCGCCGCTCGCTACGTGAAATCGCTGAAATGATGCAGGAAAGCCCCGCACTGGTATTGAGTGTGATGCGCGAGGCCAACCATCACACCCACGGTTTGACCGAGCAGGCCGAGAGCCTCGAGATTGCGATCAACCGCCTGGGGCTGGCGCGTACTGAAATCCTTCTGGGCCGCTTGCCGGCCAAGCCGCCCGAGGAAATTCCTGCGGCCTACCGCCAATTGATTCTGGTCAGCCAGCACGCCACACAACAGGCCAACGGGTTGTTTGCCAGTCGCCTTGCACGACTCTGGCAAGACATCCATATGGGCAGCCTGCTGTTCCTCTCCCCACTCTGGCCGATGGCGCTGGCCTATCCGAAGCTGCTCGAAGAGCTGGAGTTGCGGGTTATCCACAAGGGCCATTCCAGCCTTGCAGTGGAAAAAGAGCTGTTCGGCGTCAATCTGCTGGAGCTGTGCCTGGCACTTGCCGAGTTCTGGCGTCTGCCGATCTGGGTCACGCGCGGTTATAAGTTGCTGATCAACGAGCGACGCGATCTGGCCAAGGTGCTGCGCATCGCCCGCGAAGAACACAGCCCGCTGCAACAGCAACAACTGATGGACGCCGACCCCAACCTGCGGCGCTGGCTGAACCAGCCAGCCAATACTGTTTTGCTGGGTAACGGCCTGGCGCTGGCGGCGCAACATGCCTGGAACAGCCCGCATTGCCTGCGCTGGGAACGGCTGACCAGCCTTTACCTGCAACAGTCGATCAGCGAAGTGCAGCAGCAAGCGCATCAAAACGCTGCCAGCAGCGCGCGTATTCATGCGGAAAAAGACCTCTGGCACCCGGCCGAATCGCTGCTCTGGCCCTGGGATGCGCGCCGCGTACGGCGCGACAACGAACCCGCCCCACCGCCCTCGGCCGACGCCCTGCAGCTATGGCGCAAGCACTGTGCCGAGCTGCTGCAGGACCCCAGCCCGTTCATCAACGCCATGCACTTGACCACCTCGGCGCGCGACGCGTTCATGTCGTGCGGTATGGAGCGGGTCATGCTGCTGATGCTGGACAAGACCTCGACCGTACTGCGCGTCAATCAGATGGCCGGACTGCCGCCCGAAACCGCCTCCTTGCAGCTGTTCATCAAGGAAAGCACCGTGTTGCAACGCTTGCTGACCCAGCCGACGCAGTTGCGCATGACGCCCGCGAACAACGCGCAGTTTGCCGCCCTGCTGCCCGCGCCGCTGAAAACCCTGTTCAGTGGCCAGCACTGGCTTATTCGCTCGCTGAGCAACAACGGTAAAGTCATGCTGCTGGTGGTCGCCGACCAGGGTGGTGGGGCCTTGTCGGAAATTTCCGTCCAGGCATTCGGAAAAACCGCGCAATGTATTGAAAAGGCACTTGGCATCTTTAGTCATCGCAAAGCGTGAGGCCTGGCGTACAATTCGCCTCTTTCCTTTCATCGGAGGCTGCAAATGTCCGCATTCAATGGCTTGTCGCTGGTCATCGAACCCAACGATCTGCTTGAGCGTCTAGACGCCCCGGAATTGATCCTCGTGGATCTGACCAGCAGCGCTCGCTACGAAGCCGGGCACATTCGCGGCGCCCGTTTTGTCGATCCGAAACGTACGCAACTGGGCAAGCCTCCTGCGCCTGGTCTGCTGCCCGACACTGCCGATCTGCAGCAGCTGTTCGGCGAGCTGGGCCACAATCCCGATGCAGTCTATGTCGTCTACGATGACGAAGGCGGCGGCTGGGCCGGGCGTTTTATCTGGCTGCTGGATGTCATCGGCCACCACCGTTATCACTATCTGGATGGCGGCGTGCTGGCCTGGGAAGCGCAATCGCTGCCGTTGAGCACAGACGTTGCGCCCGTTGCAGGCGGCCCGGTCACGCTGACGCTGCACGACGAACCTACCGCCACACGTGAATACCTGCAAAGCCGTCTGGGCGCCGCCGACCTGGCAATCTGGGACGCTCGCGCCCCGACCGAGTATTCGGGCGAAAAAGTAGTCGCGGCCAAGGGCGGACACATACCCGGCGCGGTCAATTTCGAATGGACTGCGGGCATGGACAAGGCGCGTAACCTGCGTATTCGTCAGGACATGCCGGAGATTCTTCGCGACCTGGGCATCACGCCCGACAAGGAAGTGATCACCCATTGCCAGACTCACCACCGCTCGGGCTTCACCTATCTGGTGGCGAAAGCGCTGGGCTACCCAAGGGTCAAGGCCTACGCCGGTTCGTGGGGCGAGTGGGGCAACCATCCGGATACACCGGTGGAAGGCCCGCAAGCGGTCTCCACGCCCGTTGCAACGGTTGAGGCCGTCGAACCCGCCGCGCCTGTCCAGCCAGCCGAAAGCATCGAGCCTGTCGGTTCCGATGAACCGGGGGAGGCGTCCCGCAAATCCTCAGGGCACTCCTCTTCAAAACGCTCATTTTCAGGACACTCATCTCCAGGACCCTCAATGAAAGACCGCTTGTTCATCATCAGTCAGTACCTGTTGCCACACCACCTGCTGTCCCGACTGGCTGGCTGCGTTGCCGAATGCCGCGTGCGCTGGTTCAAGAATGCCTTTACCGCGTGGTTCGCCCGCCGTTATCAGGTCGACATGTCGCAGGCACTGGTCGAAGACCTGACGTCCTACGAGCATTTCAACGCGTTCTTCACCCGTGCGCTGAAAGCCGACGCCCGCCCGCTGGATACCACACCCGGCGCGATTCTTTCGCCGGCCGACGGCGCCATCAGCCAGTTGGGCCCGATTGATCATGGCCGGATCTTCCAGGCCAAGGGGCACAGCTTCAGCGTGCTTGAACTGCTGGGCGGTGATCCCAAGCTGTCGGCACCGTTCATGGGCGGCGAGTTCGCGACGGTCTACCTGTCGCCGAAGGACTATCACCGCGTACACATGCCACTGGCCGGCACATTGCGCGAAATGGTCTACGTGCCGGGGCGTATCTTTTCGGTCAACCAGACCACCGCTGAAAACGTGCCGGAACTGTTCGCCCGTAACGAGCGAGTGGTCTGCCTGTTCGACACCGAGCGCGGGCCTATGGCTGTGGTGCTGGTCGGCGCGATGATCGTGGCGTCGGTCGAGACGGTGTGGGCCGGGCTGGTCACGCCGCCCAAGCGTGAGTTGAAGACGTTCAGCTACGACGAAGCAGCGCGTGCGCCGATTCACCTGGAAAAAGGCGCCGAGATGGGCCGTTTCAAACTGGGCTCCACGGCTATTGTGCTGTTTGGGCCAAATCAGGTGAAATGGGCCGAGCAACTGTCCGCTGGCTCCAAGGTACAGATGGGCCAGGCACTGGCAGCTCCGACACAGGCATGATCGTGACTTGAAGTCACAGTGCCTGACATGGGCGCCCAATTAAAAGGGGCGCTCATGCAGTTTAAGACCGGACAGTAATGGCTCCAGGCCATATTTACTGCGTAGTGATACCGATACTGGTAAAGTTGCCTGATCGGTGCTGTAGGATACTTCGCACTTTCATGGGCGTATGCTCGACATGTCGCCGCTCCGCGATGACGTCAGCCCCCATTTAAAGCCACCGTCCGGGCCAATGAGTTGTTGGAGTTCGCCTGTCACATGAGTAATTTTAGCCTCCCTCTGCTGCTGCGTGCCCCCACGCCAGCGCAGTCGAGCCTGACATTCTGTGAAGCCAACCCCCGCGACCTCAAACGCTGGATCTCCAGGCTGCCCAAAGCAAACCTGGGAGAAATGGCACGCCAGCTCTATCAAGGGCTGACCGAGCTGAACCAACTGATCACCCCCAGCGAAAACCGCCTGCAACTGCTTGAACTGCTGCGCCCCGAGGTGTACTTCGTCTGCAAGCACCTTGAGCGCCACTTTCTCAACCAGGCCATTGTGCTGGACGAGCGGCCGCGCAAGGTCGCCAATCTCTGCCAGGCCCTGCAAAACCATCTGGCGACCGGTTACAAGCAGATCATCCAGCAGGTAGCACCCCGCTACACCAGGGATCAGGCCGGACTTTTCAGCACCGCACTGCAACGAGCACTGCATGGGCTCAACGGACCGCTGATTCGCGCCAATCAGCTCTACTGCCCGGTGCAGGACGGTCTGTGGCTCGAACTGCATCAGATCTACCAGATTGCCCGCCAGTACCAGTTGCACAACACGCCGGTCGAAGAACCTCTGGCTCATCACACCAAGGCGTTGAGTGTGGAACAGACGTATGTGATCGCGCTGCTGATGGGGTGTTCGCGCTGCAACCAGATGCGTCAGTTGAACATCGGCAAACTGGCCGATGCACTTGAGGCCTGGAGCCCGCTGGTCAAGCTGCAATCGCCTGCCGGGGAGAACAGCCTGTTTGCCCTGGACCCGACGGCAGACAAACCGCCGCTGTATCGCACCCTGTTCAGCGATGAACAGCGATGAACAATCACCGAGGCTACTGGGTATCGACACCCAGTCGCTGGCAGAGGCAATCAACCAGTACCTGGCCTTGCCGGACGACCAGCGCAGCCCGTCCAGACTGCTGATTCCTACCGGTATCAATACCGACCTGCTGCAACATCTGGCGGCCGCCTGGGGTGATGTGGCCGAGCGGACCTTTCAGCGCACGGCAGGCCAGGGCACCCTGAAGCTGTGCATAGGCATGAGCGCACTGCATTTTTATGTAGCCGGTCAGAAGTCGTTCAGCGAACTCCTGCAACTCAACAGCGCAGGCAGTGCTGCGAGTTTTTCGCTGAAGATCGCCAATGATGACGAAGACGACCCTTGGGCTTCAGCCTTCGATACACAGCGCGGCAAGACCTCATCGCACCTGCTGCCGTATGAAGAAATCGAATACCCGAAGAACGATGGCGATAACGACTCGCTTTCCAACGGTCAGCACACGTTTCCGACCTTCGACCTGAATATCGTCAACCACAGCCCGGGCGGTTACTGCCTTGCGTGGCAGAAGGAAGTGCCTCATCAGTTACAGGCTGGCGAACTGGTAGGTATTCAGGACGACTCCGGCCAGGGCTGGAGCATTGCCATTGTGCGCTGGGTCCGGCAAGTGCGCAGCGGCGGCACACAAATGGGCATCGAACTGATCGCCCCCTTTGCCCAGCCGTGCGGCATGCAACTGATTCGTGAACAACAGAATAGCCAGTACCTGCGAACCCTGATGCTGCCGGAAGTACGCGCTATGGAAAAACCTGCGACCTTGCTCGCACCGCGCCTGCCCTTTCAAGAGGGCAGCAAGGTAATGATCAACGTCGGGGGCGAAGAGCGCCGTGCCTCACTGAGCAACCGGCGCATCAGCAGCGCCAGTTACAACCAGTTCGAGTATCAGATCTACGATGCGCCGAAAGCCGCCGAGGTCGAAAAGGCAAAACCAGGGCAAGAGTTCGATTCTCTGTGGGGCACGCTGTAATCGCTGCAATTGTCGCGGACACTGCAACGACTACGGCGCAAGACTCAGCGCTTTCCTTCGCGGTCGCGAAAACCCAACAGATACAGCACGCCATCCAGCCCCAGCGTTGAAATCGCCTGCTTTGCCGATTGCTTGACCAATGGCTTGGCGCGGAATGCGACACCCAGCCCGGCAATCGCCAGCATCGGCAAGTCATTGGCACCGTCGCCGACCGCGATGGTCTGCTCCAGACTCAAGCCTTCCTTATGCGCCAACTCGCGCAACAGGTCTGCCTTGCGCTGCGCATTGACGATCGGCTCTACGGCGACGCCGGTTACCTTGCCATCGACCACTTCCAGCTCGTTGGCGTACACATAATCGATGCCCAGCTTTGCTTGCAGCTGCTTGGCGAAGTAGGTAAAGCCACCCGAAAGAATAGCGGTCTTGTAACCCAGACGCTTGAGCTCGGAGAACAGCGTTTCAGCGCCTTCGGTCAAGCGCAGAGAAGCGCCGATTTCATCCAGCACACTGACATCCAGGCCCTTGAGCAGAGCCAGACGCTCCTTGAAGCTTTCGCTGAAATCCAGTTCGCCGCGCATCGCCCGCTCGGTAATCTCGGAAACCTGCTCGCCTACGCCTGCAGCCTTGGCCAGCTCATCGATCACTTCGGCCTCAATGAGGGTCGAGTCCATGTCGAACACAGCCAGACGCCGGTTGCGGCGAAACAGCGAATCCTGCTGGAACGCGATATCGACGTTGAGATCCTGGGCAACCGCGAGGAATTCGGCCTGCATGGCTTTCGGGTCGGCTGGCTCGCCGCGCACGGTGAACTCAATGCAACCCTTGCCTTTGTCGGCCGGCGTGTCGAGCGGCATGCGCCCGGACAGACGATCGATCTGATCGATATTCAGCCCGTATTTAGCCGTAATGGCGCTGACGCACTGCAATTGCTCGGCCGTAACCTTGCGGGTCAGCAGTGTGACGATATGACGGGCCTTGCCCTGACCTTCAACCCAGTGCTGATAATCCGCTTCGGACACTGCCGTGAAACGGACCTGCTGATCGAGTTTGTAGGCGGTGAACAGGATGTCCTTGAGCACGGAAGAACCCTGCACGGTATCCGGAATTTCAACCAGGATGCCGAACGACAGGGTGTCGTGGATAACCGCCTGACCAATATCGAGAATGTTCACACCACCCTGGGCGAGGACGCCGGTGATGGCAGCAGTGAGACCTGGACGGTCGACACCTGTGATGTTAATCAGGACGATTTCGCGCAAGGCGCACCCCCATAGTGGAAAAAAACCGCATTCTAACCACATTCAGTGACCACCGGGCACAGGCAGCGCTTTGCCGCTACTGGGTCGCTCGTTATACTGCGCGACAACTTCACCGAAAGAGCCGTGCTCTGTGAACCGGCCCACGCCCGTTAAAACCGATAATTTCTTCCTGCTCATCTTTCGTGCCCTGCGTCATCGCCGTGTACCGATCGCTTTGCGCATTGCCAGCCATAACGTGATCCTGGTCGCTTTGGCGCTGGTGATCTACGCCGGTGTCATGGGTCTGCAATTCAAGCAGGCCATGCATGAACAGGCTGATGCGCTGGGGCAGGCCCTGACGACCCAGACCGCCACCTCGGCCACCGAGCTGTTGGTGTCCAACGACATCCTCAGTCTCAACGTGCTGCTGGGCAATCTGGTCAAGAACCCGCTGGTAGCGCATGCCGCTATCTACAGTGTGGATAACCGCATTCTTGCAGAGGCTGGCCAGCGCCCGAAAAACGGGCTTCTGGGCGAGGCTCAGGGCCTGTATGAAATCAAGATCACGTTTCAGGACGTGATGGCAGGTCATCTGCGCATCAGCCTCGACATGTCACAGTTCCAGCAGCCGATGACCATCAGCCTGCAGAGCATGGGCATTCTGGCGGGCATTCTGCTGGCCCTGGCACTGGCCCTGAGCCTGCGTCTCGGTCGCCATATCTCCACGCCATTGATGCAGATGCGCATCTGGCTGCGCGATATCGACCCGTACACACCGGCTACCGACCGCCAGGATGAAATCGGCGATCTGGCCCGGCAACTGCGCACCTCGTTCGCACCACCGGTTCCGGAGCCGGAACCGCTGCCCGAACCCGAGTATGAAGGTGACGAGGACGACGGTGACGATCCATACCTGGAGCCGGAAGAGCGACCTGCACCACCGGTCTCGGCACGCAGCAGCGAACCGAAGCCGCGCCTGCCGGCACCGCCAGTCCAGCGTCGCATTGTTGCCGAAGAAGATGAAGACGACGACGAAGATCCGTTTGCGGACCTGCGTGACAATTCGAATACCGCACCAGTTGCCCGCCCGGTGGCTGCGCCGGTAGCGCCCGTCGAGCCGCACAACAGTGCTGTGCTGGCCGTGCAATTAGGCGCGCAGGACCAATTGCGCCGCCTGCCGCGTGCACGACTGACCGAATTGCTGCAACGTTATCGCGACTGCCTCGATCAGGCCGCCTCGCTGTATGAAAGCGAGCTGCATACCCTGAACGATGGCAGCACCCTGATGCTGTTTCACAGCCACGAAAGCGGTGATGACTACCTCACCAACGCAATCTGCTGCGGCGAGCTATTACGTGCCCTGAGCCACGCCTTGCAGATCGAGGTGGCCGACAGCGGCATCACCTTGCAACTGCAACTGGGCCTGACGCTGGGTGAGGGCCTGAGCGGTCTGAGCCAGATCGACCTGCTGCTGACTGAAACGGCGCAGGATGCGTTGGCGCTGTCTCAGCACAGCCGCAACCTGCTGCTGGTTGAACGCCGCATCAACGACGATCCGTTGATCCGCCAGCGCGCCCGTATCCGTCCTATCGCCAGCCCTGAAGGCGCCTGCTGTGTGGAACGCCTGATGGAGCCCTACCCTTCGATGCTCGAACGCCAGCTGGCGCGCATGCACGAATCCAACAAGGCCTGACCACCGCCTCTCGTTCACATGCGTAAGCACAGGACGAGAGGCGCCCGACCTTGACTGTGCAGCGCGGCGCAGATCTGTGACGCAGAGCGTCACCCAAGGCATTCCCACGCTGGAGCGTGCGGAACGATAGGTGTTCGCGAGATCACCATCGTGCCCATGCTCCGCGTGGGCATGCCGTTCTGGACGCTCTGCGTCCTATCCTGACGGTGCAGCGCGGCGCAGATCTGTGACGCAGAGCGTCACCCAAGGCATTCCCACGCTGGAGCGTGCGGAACGATAGGTGTCCGCAGATCACCATCGTGCCCATGCTCCGCGTGGGCATGCCGTTCTGGACGCTCTGCGTCCTCCTGACTGCGTGGTGCGTCAGGAACGTCGAGGTGTGAGAAGCGAGGATTCGCGTCCAACAAAAAGCCCGCATCGCTGCGGGCTTTTTGTTGGGCCAACCCTAGAAGCGGAACACTTCAAGGTCGGTGCGTATGGGCGAGGCCATTGGAATTCTTGGTTTGTCAGGCTCTTTGGCCTTGGCAACCGGGGGCTTTTTCGGTTCTTCGATCGGCTGCCAGGAAATCGGCTTGATCGCAGTGCTGACCTGATCGGCCAAGCGTTGCAACAGCATGCCCTGGGCCTTGACCTGGTCGGCGGAGCTGCCGGCATGGACCTGTTCCAGGTGGACCAGTCGACTGTCACGAACATGGCCTTTACGGTCCAGAAGACGCCATTGCGCATCCAGAACAGCAGGCTGTTTGGCACCGGAGTCCAGACGGGTGATCGACAGTACGACCTGAACGTCCGGTGTGAAGTTGGCAACCGCAGGTGCCATGACGACACGCTGGCTGTCCAGCTTCCAGGCCAGCTGGCGCAAAAGCAGCTGGTCGATGTCGGAAGACAGATTGCCCGCCCAGCGCCCGTCAGGCGATGCGGTCAAGGTGCCGTCGGGCTGGCGTTGCAGCAGGGTTTCACGTTGCAGATAGTCGGCCACCGAAACAGGACCCAGCAATACTGCCAGACCACTACTCTGTTTCGGCTGACCAGGCTCACCGCTATCGAGCTGATAAAGCGCGGTCGGCTGGCGCACACTGCAACCAGCCAGACCCAAAACGCCAGTCATCAGCAGGATCAGGGGAAGGCGTAGAAAATTCATCATCCCATCCAGGTGGCCGCCCCGAGGCAGGCCACAGTATAAGTACTTTCAAGACCCATGCAGGCACTGAGCCACGCATGCACCCCAAGACCCCATATCATCCGTGAATATGCATCATGACTCCAGCGATTATGCATCGTACTTCATGGCAAAACGAAGAACGCTGGTGCCAGATCAATGTTTTCAGCTATTTTCCACCAATAACGCGTCTACGCGCTGGAAGCCTCTTGGCAATTTATTGCCACGTCGGCCGCGTTCACCCTTGTAATGTTCAAGGTCTTCAGGTTTAAGCGACAGCGTTCGCTTGCCCGCCTGGAGAACCAGCGTCGCGCCCTGCGCAATCACCGCCAGATCGGTCAAATATTCTTCTCGGCTGGCTACCCGCTCACCCGGAATACCGATGATCTTGTTGCCTTTGCCTTTGCCCAACTGCGGCAAATCGCTGATCTTGAACACCAGCAGACGGCCTTCAGTGGTCACCGCTGCCAGCCAGTTCTGCTCACGGTCGGGCACCGGCCGAGGCAAGATGACTTTTGCCCCGTTCGGCAAGCTCAGCAACGCCTTGCCCGCCTTGTTCTTGGCCTGCAGGTCTTCGCCTTTGACGACAAACCCATAACCGGCATCCGAAGCGATCACATACAGCGCGTCATCTTCAGGCATCAATACGCACTCGAACGTCGCACCCGGTGGCGGTTGCAGCTTGCCGGTCAACGGCTCGCCCTGGCCTCGTGCAGATGGCAGGGTGTGTGCAGCCACCGAATAGCTGCGCCCGGTCGAGTCGATGAACACGGCGAACTGATTCGAGCGGCCGGTGGACGACGTCTTGAAACCATCCCCTGCTTTGTAGGAAAGCCCGGTGGCATCGATATCGTGGCCTTTGGCGCAACGCACCCAGCCTTTTTCCGAAAGCACGACAGTTACCGGCTCGGTGGGCATCAATTCGTTTTCAGACAGCGCCTTGGCTTCGGCACGGGCAACAATCGGCGAGCGGCGATCATCGCCATAGGTTTCGGCGTCGGCGATCAGTTCGGCACGGACCAGCTTGCGCAACTTGGACTCACTGCCCAGCAGTGCCAGAAGCTTGGCCTGCTCTTTGCGCAGGGCTTCCTGCTCGCTGCGCAGCTTCATCTCTTCCAGACGCGCCAACTGACGCAGACGGGTATCGAGGATGTAGTCTGCCTGGATTTCCGACAGGCCAAAGCGTGCAATCAGCTCCGCTTTAGGATGTTCGGCGGTGCGGATGATGTGAATCACTTCATCCAGGTTCAGGTAAGCCGTGAGCAAACCATCCAACAGGTGCAGACGATGCTCGACCTTGTCCAGACGAAACTGCAGACGACGCCGCACAGTACCGATGCGGAACGTCAGCCATTCGCCGAGCAGTGTCTTGAGGTTCTTGAGCTGCGGCTTGCCGTCCAGACCGATGATGTTGATGTTCACCCGATAGCTGGATTCCAGCTCGGTGGTCGCGAACAGATGCTGCATCAACTCGTCCAGTTCAACCCGGTTGGAGCGCGGAATGATCACGATACGACAAGGGTTTTCGTGGTCAGACTCGTCACGCAGGTCGGCAACCATCGGCAGCTTCTTGGCCTGCATCTGCGCGGCGATCTGCTCCAGCACCTTGGCACCGGATACCTGATGCGGCAGTGAAGTCACGACAATGTCGCCATCTTCAATGCGGTACACGGCCCGCATGCGCACCGAACCGCGCCCGGTCTCGTAGATTTTCAGCAGGTCGGCACGCGGCGTGATGATTTCCGCTTCGGTCGGATAGTCCGGCCCCAGAATGTGCTCGCACAGTTCCGGAACCGTGGCCTTGGGGTCGTCCAGCAGATGAACGCAGGCGCTTGCGACTTCGCGCAGGTTGTGCGGCGGCACGTCGGTGGCCATACCGACGGCAATGCCGGTGGTGCCATTGAGCAGGATATTCGGCAAACGCGCCGGCAGCACGGCCGGTTCGTCCAGTGTGCCGTCAAAGTTCGGCACCCAGTCAGCCGTGCCCTGGCCCAGTTCACTGAGCAGGACTTCGGAATAGCGCGACAGACGCGCCTCGGTGTAACGCATGGCCGCGAAGGATTTGGGATCATCCGGCGCACCCCAGTTACCCTGCCCGTCCACCAGCGTGTAGCGGTAGCTGAATGGCTGAGCCATCAGCACCATCGCTTCGTAGCAGGCCGAGTCGCCGTGCGGGTGGAATTTACCGAGTACGTCGCCGACGGTACGCGCCGATTTCTTGTGCTTGGCGTCAGCCCCCAGGCCCAGTTCGCTCATCGCGTAGATGATGCGCCGCTGAACAGGCTTCAGACCGTCCCCGATATGCGGCAAGGCACGGTCCATGATCACGTACATGGAGTAGTTGAGGTAGGCCTGTTCGGTGAAGTCAGCCAGTGATCGGCGTTCTACACCATCCAGGCTGAGGTCAAGGGAGTCGCTCATGCGGGCCTCATTATTTCGTTGACTGGCGCAGCAGCAAGTTGCCGCCACGCTGTGTGAATTCAAGTTGTTTCATGGCGCTCATGCCCAGCAGCACCTGCTCACCGTCCAGACCGGGTGCTACCAGAGCACGCACATTGGTCAGGACAATATCGCCCAGTTGCAAGCGGTCGAGCGTGGTCCGAAAACCCTGGCTGTTGCCATTGGCCGTGCTGACTGTGACCGCAAAGCCGCGTTTCAGGCCCAGGCTGTCAGCCATATCACCGGGTACAGCCACGTCGGTCGCCCCGGTGTCGATCATGAACTCTACCGTCCGGCCGTTGATCTGGCCGGTACTGACAAAGTGCCCCTGACGATTACCCGCCAGTTGCACTTCGATGTATCCGTCACCGTGTTGCGAAGCAACCACCGTATTAGGGTTCTGCTGCTTGTCTTCCCAACTGCCGAAAAAGCGCGTCGCCAGAAACAGGCCAGCAGCCCAGGCCACGATCATTAATATCTTGCCAGCGCGCTTGCCGGGTTGCGGTTGATTCGCGGGCTGGCTCACTGACCGGCGCTCCAGCCCGCTTCAGGCGCAGCGAACCGCCAGACAATCGGGCGTTTTTCACCGTCGGCGCGCGCACCGAAGTTATTGTCGATGCCGATCCACGCGCCCTTCTCGTCCACCACCAGCGCTTCGGTCAGGCCATAGGGCTGATCATAACGACGCGAAGGCACCATCGCTTCCTTGGCGAACGACCAGCAACGTTCGACCTGGCCGGTCTCAAGCCCACGCCGACAGATGCGATAGGCCGCACGTTCAAGCGTGAACAGCTTGCCGTTGTAGAGCGACAGATCGGAAAAGTCCGTGGACACGGTCTTGTGCCCCTGTTCTGCAGGCAGCAGGTCTTTACCGTCTTCGGACAGCAGCACGCAGCTTTGCCCGCAGCTCCATTGTTCCTTGTCACGCTGCACCACCAGCAGCCCGCGTTTCTCCCGCTCGGCGGCCAGCCAGATGCGGTCGCCCGAGGCGTTCACGGCAATACCTTCGAAAATCGCGTTGAAGTGTTGCAACATGCCCTGGCCGCGCGCCTGTTCTATCAGCGCTTGCGGCAAATCCAGCCAGAACGGCGCACCACTGACCGGAACCTTGAGCACCGTGCCATAGGCCTCGCTGACCAGATAGCGATTACCGGCTGCATCACAACTCACGCCTTCGAAATCCAGATCACCGCCACGCACCAACGCGGAAAGGCCTGCCAGCGAACGCAACTTGAGCGGCAGAAAGCTGTGCGGCGCAGGTGCGTCAATGCGGTGTGCTTCTGCCTTCCAGGTGTCTTGCGACACATCGAGGCTGTACAGCACATTGTCGTCACGGTCGGAAACGGTCCACAGCTGGCCATTGCACATGGCCAGACCCGACAGATTGCCGCCGACCATGTCGTCTACCGGGTGCTCGGATTGCAGTTTCAGGACCTCAAGCGGCGCGGCGAAAACCGGCGCGGCAACCAGGGTCAGGGCGGCGAGCCAGGCTCGTATCAAGTCAGGACCTCGGCGAGGTTGCCCTTCGATTCAAGCCAGGACTTGCGATCACCTGCACGCTTCTTCGCCAGCAACATGTCCATCATTTCCGACGTGGCAGCGAAATCATCCAGCGTGAGCTGCACCAGACGCCGCGTGTTCGGGTCCATGGTGGTTTCGCGCAGTTGCGGCGGGTTCATTTCACCCAGGCCCTTGAATCGGGTGACCTGTGGTTTGCCACGTTTCTTTTCAGCCACCAGACGGTCGAGAATTCCGTCGCGCTCGCTTTCGTCCAGCGCGTAGTAGATTTCCTTGCCAAGGTCGATCCGGTACAGCGGCGGCATGGCCACATACACATGCCCGGCGTCGACCAGCGGACGGAAGTGCTGGACGAACAACGCGCACAGCAAGGTGGCGATGTGCAAACCATCCGAGTCGGCGTCGGCGAGAATACAGATTTTGCCGTAACGCAACTGGCTGATGTCCGCCGCGCCCGGATCAACCCCGATGGCAACCGCGATGTTGTGCACTTCCTGGCTGGCGAGCACTTCGCCGCCGTCCACTTCCCAAGTGTTCAGAATCTTGCCGCGCAGGGGCAGGATGGCCTGGAATTCCTTGTCCCGCGCCTGCTTGGCCGAACCACCAGCGGAATCACCTTCGACCAGAAACAGCTCGGAGCGCGCCGGGTCCTGTCCGGCACAGTCAGCCAGCTTGCCCGGCAGTGCGGGGCCTTGGGTAATGCGCTTGCGTTCGACCTTCTTGCTGGCCTTGAGGCGACGACCGGCGTTGTTGATCGCCAGGTCAGCCAGTTGCAGGCCCAGCTCCGAGTGGGTATTGAGCCACAGACTGAAAGCGTCCTTGACCACGCCGGAAACGAACGCCGCCGCTTCGCGGGAAGACAGCCTCTCTTTGGTCTGCCCGGAAAACTGCGGTTCCTGCATTTTCATCGAAAGGACGAAGGCAATTCGCTCCCAGACGTCTTCCGGTGCCAGCTTGACGCCACGCGGCAACAGGTTACGAAACTCGCAGAACTCGCGCATCGCATCCAGCAAGCCCTGGCGCAAGCCGTTCACATGGGTGCCGCCCTGCGCCGTGGGGATCAGGTTGACGTAGCTTTCCTGAACGCTGTCGCCACCTTCGGGCAGCCAGAGCAACGCCCAGTCGACCGCTTCCTTGTTACCAGCGAAGCTGCCGCAGAACGGTTCGTCCGGCAGTCGCAGGAAGTCGCTGACCGAATCCTGCAGATACGAGCGCAAGCCGTCTTCGTAATGCCACTCGACTTTTTCGTTAGTGGATTTGTCTTCAAAGCTGACCAGCAGGCCCGGGCACAGAACCGCCTTGGCCTTGAGCACGTGCTTGAGGCGGCTGACCGAGAACTTGGGGGTATCGAAATACTTCGGATCGGGCGCGAAATAGACGCTGGTCCCGGTATTGCGCTTGCCGACAGTGCCGATAACCGCCAGCTCGGTGGCCTTATAGCCGTCAGCGAAGGTCATTTCGTATTCGTTGCCATCGCGCTTGACCCGCACCCGAACCTGAGTGGAAAGCGCGTTGACCACGGAAATCCCTACGCCGTGCAAGCCGCCGGAGAACTGGTAGTTCTTGTTGGAGAACTTGCCACCCGCATGCAGCTTGGTGAGGATCAGCTCGACGCCGGACACACCTTCTTCCGGGTGAATGTCCACCGGCATGCCGCGGCCGTCGTCGGACACCTCAAGCGAGTTGTCGGCATGAAGGATGACCTGTACCGAGCGCGCGTGACCAGCCAGAGCTTCGTCGACACTGTTGTCGATGACTTCCTGAGCCAGGTGGTTGGGCCGCGAGGTGTCGGTGTACATGCCCGGACGTTTGCGAACCGGATCGAGGCCCGAGAGGACTTCGATGGCGTCTGCGTTATAAGAGCTAGCGCTGGGATTGGCCATGGGTTCTCGTTATCAATCTTTCATGGAGTTTCGGGGGTTCAATGTTCTTGCATTCAGCAGGCCGGGCATCAATCGCCTATAGCGCCGACAGGTCGATCTGCTGCAGCAGATCGGGGGCAAACCCGGCAAAGCTCAACAACGCGGGCATTTGCTCGGCAAAACCCTGAAAACTGTGATCGCCACCCGCCTGAATGCGCAACGCACAGGCCCGGTAAAACTTCTCGGCGCGGCGATAATCAAGGGTCTCGTCACCGGTTTGCAACCACACCTGAAACTGCTGCGGGTCCTGGGGAGCAGGAACCTCCAGCTCGGCCAGCGCCTGAATATGGTCTTCGGTCAACTGCCACTGCTCGCCGGTGTACAGGTTCTGCTGCACGCCGAGAAACCCGTCAAACAGCTGATGCGGGTTGACTGCCGGGTTGATCAGCACCGCCTTGAGGCCAAGCTGCTGCGCCAAATGAGTCGCATAGTAGCCGCCGAGCGAGCTGCCGACCAGTAATGGCCGTCCCAGCTCCTTTATAGCGGTTTCAAGCTGCCCCATAGCCTGACGCGGATGGTGATGCAGTTCAGGGACTTGCAGACGATCAGCCAGACCCAACGACTTCATCAGCGCGGCCAACTGACAGGCCTTTCTCGACAGGGCCGAGCTGTTCAAGCCATGAATGTATAGCAATGAAGGTGTGTCGCTCGTCACGCTGTCGCTCCCGAGTGCAAGGCAAAGCCGTGTAGTTTACAGGGACTTACGCTACAACACCTCACTGGAAACGTGTCCGCCCGCTCATTCAGTAGCCGGTGCCGCCGTAATCGACTTCGAATTCCATGCCGACCACTCTGGAAACAGCGGTTTCCAGCCGTCCGTCGTCATGCAGACGCAACCAGCGATAACCCGGCGCCGTGGTGTCCACCTTGAAATCGGCACTGCCCGGCGCGAACTGGATGCAGGTCGAGGGCGACGCCAGCAGGCGCACGCCGTTACGCATCTGGTCGAACTCCTGATGTACATGCCCCCACAATACGGCCCGAACCTGCGGGAATCGATCCAGCACCGCAAACAACGCGTCAGCATTGCGCAGACCGATGGGTGCCATCCATTCACAGCCGATGGCCACCGGGTGGTGATGCAGGCAGACCAGATGATGCCGGTCAGGCGCTTCGCTCAATGACTGCTCCAGCAACTGCAATTGCCCAGCGGCCAGAAACCCCGGCACCGAACCGGGCACTGCCGAATCCAGCAGCGTCACCCGCCACTGGCCGATGTTGATGATCGGATCAAGCAGCCCTTCAGCCTGTGCCACATGCTCCATCTGCGGCAACTCATCATGATTACCGGCAAACCAGCGCGCGGGCGCGGCGATCTGCGTACTTATCCGGCGAAACGCTTCGTAAGACTCGACGCTGCCATCCTGGGAGATATCCCCGCTGGCCACCACAAGATCAATATGTGGCTGCTCGGCGAGGACCAGATCAACGACTTTTTCCAGACTGTCGCGGGTACTCATACCCAACAACGCCCCGTCCGCCTCGGCGAACAGGTGGCTGTCGGATATCTGCACCAGCAAAACTGACGATGAAGGGGCTGCGCTTGGCAAGACCGTCTCCCAGAGAGGATTCAGCGCGATTATGTGATGTGGCAGCGGGCGGGTAAACCGGGAATTACAATAACGTCCTTTCACGCGCGATGCGGTGGCGAGCGAGCGCGTTAAAAAAGGGAGTGGCCGGACGCCAGAGCTGACGCCTTGCAGCGGCCTAACGAGATCTATCGCTACATTAGATTAAAACGAATTGAAGATTAGGTGCTCGCAGCTCCCCAAGATTATCCAAGACCCATTCTTACTGTTTCGCATCCAGCTTCAAATGCGCGAAGCTGCTTCAGGGGAGGGTCATTATCTCAGCCGACGCACCGATGAGCGCACAGCGTCAGCATGGGTTATCTCATATCGCGCTCGGACGTTTGAAATCAAAGATCTGGCTATGCCGCTGAAACTCGACTGCGCTATAGTCAAGCAGATTTCTCCTACAGCAGGCAAGGTAATGGACTACGACTTTTCGCGACTAACAACTAGATCCTTCGAGCAATTGATTCAAGCCCTGTCGATTTCAATCTTAGGCGGTAAAACACAAATATTTGGTGATGGGCCTGACGGCGGGAGGGAAGCAACATTTCAAGGAACGACATCAGTCCCTGAAAAAAAATACCAGTGGGACGGGTACATCGTAATACAAGCGAAATTCCGTCAAAAAACAAGACATGACGACAATGAGTGGGCATTAAAAGAACTAAAAAAAGAACTTGATAAGTTTGCAAATACAACTAGAACACTAAAAACACCCGAATACTACATATTTGCAACAAACATCTCGCTATCATCAGTTGCAGAATCAGGGGGCAAAGACAAGGCAAGTAAGCTTATAGAATCTTATAAAAATAAAATCGGGCTAAAAGACTATACACTTTGGGACCAAGATCAAGTATCCAGACTATTAGATGGACAAGAACAGATCAGAAAAAGCTATGCCGCTTGGATTACTCCTGGCGACGTCCTGTCTGAAATAATTAATAATTTAAAGTTAAAAACACCCGACTTTCGAGCCGTAATGCATAACTTTATTCAGAAAGAAATGCGCTCTGAACATTATGTAAACTTAGGTCAAGCAGGAAATACTGGGGTAGATGAAATCCCCTTAGCTTCTGTGTACGTCGATCTTCCATTAGAATACGCCAACCACTTACCGGAGCCTGAAACCAGCCAAGGTAATGAAGAAAATCAAGAAGCTTTTGGCGCGTCCTTTCTGAATGAGCAAAACGTAGGGGCTATAGAGAGATTGATTGCTATATCCTCTAACAAGCTAGATCCACAAAGCAATATAAAAGAATCAACCTCCGAAAACGATGAGAATACCCTATCCGCCAACCAAGACGGAAAGATAGTTTTTGTTGGCGGGCCAGGACAGGGAAAAAGCACCCTAACTCAGTTTTTCTGTCAAATAAATCGCGCAAAAATAATTAACAGCACAAAACTTCAAGTCGACTCAGAAACAAAAAAAAGAACAAAGTTAGTATTATCTACTTTACAAGAGGAAGGGATGGGGGAGCTACTAGTAGCCAGGTTCCCTTTTCGCATTGAACTTAACAAATTCGCTGCTGAACTAGCAAACAACCAAGTATCATCCGTACTTCAATACATCGCTAAACGCATAAAAACCAGAACAGATTATTCGGTCGAACCTGAGGACCTTCGTATCTGGTTAAAATCATATCCATGGCTTATTGCACTTGATGGGCTAGACGAAGTACCAGCCACATCAAACAGAGTGCAAGTTATTGAAAAAATTCAAGATTTTCTAGTTGATGCATTTCAAGCCAACTCTGATTTAATGCTTATCGCAACCACCAGACCGCAAGGATACAGCAACGATTTCTCACCGAGATTGTTTCAACATTTAAAACTGAAGTCGCTAGATACTGACACAGCCCTAAAGTACGCAAAAAAACTCATTAACAGAAGATGGTCAAATGATACAGACAAGGCAGAACAACTTCTAAGCAGATTATCTATAGCCAGCGCCGAAGAGTCTACTGCAAGGCTAATGCAATCCCCACTGCAAGTGACAATCATGACGCTTTTGGTGGAAACTCTCGGAGAACCACCAAAAGAGCGCTGGAGATTATTCAATGAATACTATCAAGTTATAAACAGAAGAGAAAAAGAACGAGCAATCCCAGCAGCAAAACTATTAAATACTTATCAAGCAGACATCGATGCAATACATCAAAGCGCAGGACACACACTCCAAGTAAGCTCAGAGAGGACAGGGGGGACTAATTCTTTACTTGACTTAAATCAGTTTTCTGACTTGGTGGACGATCGACTTGAGAAAGAGGGGCATTCAGGAGTTGAAAAAAGCAACCTGCAGAAAAGTATCATAGCTGCGGCTTTGGAAAGGCTAGTTTTTCTCGTTGCACCACAGGAAAATCAAATAGGATTTGAAATTAGATCACTTCAAGAGTTTATGGCTGCTCAGCACCTTATGACAGGTACAGACAAAGAAGTTCTTGAGCGCCTGAAGTTGATAGCCGGGGCAGCTCACTGGCGGAACGTATTTCTATTCGCAGCAGGGCGTTGCTTTCATGATAAGCAGCATCTAAGAAGCGGTTTACATATGATATGCTGTGAGCTGAACGAACAGAACGAAGATCCCATTGAAACCAGCAAGCTTAATAAGATAATTTTTGCCGGAAGCGTTTTAGCATTAGACATTCTTGAAGATGGCGCGGTAGCCAACCAGCCAGGACAGACAATAATATATTTAAGACTTGCTCTTAGAGCAACTGAACTACCTCCAAGCCAAGAACAAATTCGACTTGGAAATCTATATAGGGACAAATATAAAGAGATTTTCTATGACCATTTATCACAAAAGATAGATGATACTGTTTTTTGTAGAACCTTAGGCGCCTGGCAAACTTTGGCCCAACTTGTTAAACACGACATTAGCTGGGCATTCAATCTCGCAGAAGATAAATGGCCTAAAGACCTGCACAATTCTGCAGAACTAATAAAAGCTTTGCACTCAAACAATCATCATAGCAACTGGCTAAATGAAAAAACAACAAACACCAACTTGCAACTACCAATTATAGAGTCTTTCTGGCCCACCGAAAAAGGCACAGATGATGTCGCAAAAATAAGCAACTCACCAGACTGGCTAAATGAGATACTTGAAAGTCTAAACAGATCAGACCAAGAAGAGCTAAAATTAAAAGGAGTACCTAATTCCTTTAATTTCAAATTGATTTCGCACAAGGCGCAAAAGTTAGTATCTCCGCCTCAGTCCTCTGTACATCCAGAATGGCGCTGGCTTGCTCATGCTATGAATTTTAATGCAGCACCTTCTAAAGAACTTCTATCAGAACTGCTTATAAGCTTATCGTCGCTCTGCAAAAGTAACAGTTCTTTTGAGTTGGGCCAATGGATTCACACAATATCTTGGCCGCTCCTGAACTGCATAGTATTTACAGAAAAAAAGATAGAATACATTCGCCTTGCAAATGCAGCGTTAAATGGTGAACTTGGAGACTCTACAGACTGGCAAAACGCAGAGCTAAGGTGGATTAAAGACGGCATTTCCTCCGATGACCTTAACTACACACCTAATAACTTACCATACGACAAATCCATCGCAACATTAGGCTTTCCTTATAAATTTTTCGGCATGTCCTTGGCCCACGACGAACATATGGAAAAGGTACCTTCTGCATTATTAAACATTTACACCACGCTAAAAAAAGATGACGCCAAGGCATTAATTAGCAGAGCACTACTTTTCACTATAAACAATAAAGGCCAACGCCCTATTATTCAGAGAATCCTAGATGAATCACCCGAAATTATTGGGGAATCAGAATGGACCAACCTTCGCTTTCTTGACGAAATACCGGACTCATATTGGGAAAAAGACGAGCCTTTAACTGAAATTGAAAGACTTGCCCAAAGCTCTAAACCATATGCCAATCAACGAAAAAGCATAGCAGCTTCAAAAATAGAAAGGCGACTTAGAAAAGATGAAAATAATGAATCACTAATAAATCTCTTGTCGATACTTTGCTCTAAAGGGCATATCCCTTTAGACAGCACCAATACGCATACAACGTTTCTATCTCAAAAAACCAATGCCGCAGCAGTGATTATCGAGCTATCCAAAGAAAACCCTAGAGTGAAGCATGCCTTACACTTCGCAGGCATATTAGCCAAGAGCAAGGATTACCTAACCATATTCTTTGAGGTTCTAAAAGTAAAAAACCCAAAACACCTTCCTGAAAAACTACTAATTTCAATTTATGAAACGATTTCTTCCGAAGACTGGGAAAGCAAGAGAAAGCTGCTAGCGGCTATGCAAACGCTGCACAAAAGTAAGCTTAGCTTAGCCCGTGATAGCGATTTACCTTTTTAAACCGTAACAGTTTAAGCTCTCCTATATATGCTCCGACAAACTTACCGCCGTAGCGCGAAAAATCAATCGGAGCATCCTTAACGGGGCAAGATGATAATCTTAACAAAAAAAGCAAGACACACCTCAGGAGCCAACCAGCTTATATTTTTGTGCCCCCTTAAAGTTCATCATAGAAACGCTATAATTAAAGCATTCCAACCTCACAAAACTCGACTATAAAAACCTCGATACATTAATAATCTTTTAAATTAAAATTTGTAGAAACTTTCATTAGCCTTGTACACGCCTAGATAAAAACTTCGTTCAGCGCACCGCCTCAAACTCATGCCCACACGCCAGGCAATGACTCAGCCATTCCCCCAAAAACAAATTGAGCTGGGCCTTTTCGTCTGGCTGGTGCATGTCCGCGTTGGGGTAGGGATAAATCCCGCGAAAGCGCCGCGCATGCTCGGCGCCAATGACTTCGGCCATGCGCGCGTCGTGGTAGACCTGAACCTCAAGCACAGGCACCGGCAGCCATGGCAGGCTGTGTTCCTGGCGGACTTGCAGGGTGGTGGTGTACGGGCAGTCGAGCAAAACTTCGACGGCCAGTACGCCCAGCATCTGGTCACCCTGTGTAACGGCGACGCGGCGTGAGCGCTGTTCGTTGCGCATGTCGGGCAGCAGGCGCATCAGGCGCGCGTAGTTGGCCTCACACGCAGCCTGCAGTCCGGCAAGGTCGACACGGTAGCGCTCGCGCAATAGATTCACGACCATAAACCCCTTATCTCCGCCCGATTCAGCGCCAGCCATTGCAGGGCGATAATCGTCGACGCGTTTTTGATTGTTCCGTCTTTCATCGCCTGCATTGCGTCATCGAATGACCAGACTGTGACCCGGATGTCTTCGCCTTCGGACTCAAGCCCGTGAATTCCGCCTGCCCCCTCACTGCTGCACTGCCCCAGGTACAAGTGAACAAACTCATTACTGCCACCTGGAGAAGGAAAGTATTTGGTGATGGGCCAAAGCGAGCGGAACACCAGTCCAGCTTCCTCCTCTGCCTCGCGATGAGCAACTTCTTCCGGCTGCTCATCCTTATCGATCAGCCCGGCGACCAGTTCGATCAGCCACGGGTTGCTGGTCTTTTCCATGGCACCTACGCGGAACTGCTCGATGAGCACCACTTCGTCACGCTTGGCATCGTACGGCAGTACACAAACCGCATCGTGGCGAACGAAAAGCTCGCGGCTGATTTCCTTGCTCATGCCACCTGCGAACAGTTCGTGGCGCACATGCAGCTTGTCCAGCCTATAGAAGCCCTTGAAGCAGTTTTCACGCTGTATGGTTTCAAAAGCGCTTGGTGCAGATCGTGTGGTCTGGGTCATGGGTTTCTCGCTTGCCGCCGTTTTTGACATCGGGTCATCCTAACGCGCATCGACGGTAAGATGCAGCCCCCTTGAAGATGCAGGGTAGACGGCCGGGACTTAAAACAATTCTAATCTGCCATGATCGAACCGAAGACGTTGTTTACAGTCCAACCAGCCTGCATACGCACAACGCAACCGCCTTTACTGACACTGCCAAGGATCAACATGTCGTTATTGAGGATCACTTCACTGGCTTGCCTGGCCCTGTTGCTCGGCGCCTGCCAAAGCCTCTTCACGCCCAACATGCGCACACCGCTGCAAGTCCAGCGCGATGCTTCCGAGCTTATCAAGCCAGGCTGCACCACGGCGGACTGCCCGCTGGTGAACATCGATACCGTGCATTTTCCCGATGAGCCGCGATTGGACGCCATCGTCCAGAAGACCTTGCTGCAACTGACCGTTGCCGACAGCAGCGCCTCGCCGCCTGCGTCCATCAAAGCCTATCAGGAGCAGTTCCTGAGCCAGGCCCAGGGTCGCAACAGCAGTTATCTGCAAGCCAAGGTACGTGAGCAGCATGACGGTATCGTGGTTGTCGAACTTTCCAGTTATCTGGATACCGGTGGTGCCCACGGCAACCCCGGCAGGGCGTTCATCAACTATTCGCGTCAGCAGCAGAAAGTTCTGACCCTGGCCGACATGATCATTCCGGGCAAGGAAAGCGAATTCTGGCAGAAGGCCCAACTGGCCCACCAGGGCTGGCTGGTCTCGACCAAGATGAATGAAGACAGCGAGTTCATGAAGACCTGGCCGTTCAAGCGCACGCCACACATCGCGCTGACCTACGGCGCAGTGATCCTCAAGTACTCGGTGGATACCATTGCGCCGTATTCGATGGGTCACATCGAGCTGAAGATTCCTTACCCTCAGCTCAATGGCATCCTCAAGCCGGAACTGTTCCCCGGTCGCGGTTGATTGCACCGCCGATCAACAACTGCAACACGCCAGCGACAACGAGCGCTGGCAGTGTTGCACCGACATTCGGGTAAAAGCCAGCCAGCAGGTGATAGGTGCTGAGCCCGCCCAGCCACGCCAGCAGACTCATCCAGCGCAAACCGCCCTCCGCTACCTGACCACTGCGACGACGCAGGATGAAATGGTCGACCAGCACCACGCCGAACAGCGGCGCAAACACCGAGCCGATCAGCAGCAGGAAGTTCTGGTATTGGGCCAGCGGTGCCAGACAGGCGATCAGCGTGCAGATCACGCCGATGATCAATGCCAGGTGCTCGACCTTGATGCGTGACAGCAAAGCACTCGATACCGCCGCCGAATGCATATCGGCGAACGCATTTTCCGTCTCATCCAGCAGAATCAGCAGCAGCGGGATACCCAGACCTGCGCCGGCCAGCGCCAGCAGCAAGGCATTGACCTCACCGCTAGGCGCGAACGCCAACGTATAGGCAGCGCCCAGACTCATCAGCCAGAAGTTACCGATGAAAAAGCCTGCAGCCGTGCCGCCGAAGACACTTTTCGCACGTTGGCCGAAGCGCGAGTAGTCAGCAATGAGCGGCAGCCAGGACAGCGGCATGGCGATGGCAATGTCGAACCCCGAAGCAAACGGCAGCGAACCGTCGCCGGATGTCGCCCACAGCGCTGACAGATCAGCCTTGCTCAGCAGGTTCCAGGTCAGCCATGAACACGCGGCCAGCAGTATCCAGATTCCCCACTTGCGTAAGAATCGGCGCACGAAGGTCAATGGCCCGCTGACCGCCAGCAGAGTGGCCAGCGCTCCGAAAAACAATGTCCAGAGCAGCGGACTGGTCAATAGACTGCCCTGCGAAAAAGCCCGATCGCTCAACAGACTGGCGGCGTCGCGCATGACGATGATCTCGAACGACCCCCAACCGATCAGTTGCAGCAGGTTCAACACCGCAGGCAGCGACGCGCCTTTGCTGCCCAGGCTGAGTTTGAGGGCTGCCATGGAAGACAAACCGGTGTCACTGCCGATCACGCCGACACTGGCGAGCAGTAAAACGCCCACCAGCGTGCCGAGGAAAATCGCCAGCATCGAGCCGGACATGCCCAGCCCCGGTGCCAGCAAGGCCCCGGTTTGCAGCACCATCAAACCGATGCCGAGGGAAAACCACAGGGAAAACAGATCCCGCCCACCGAATACTCGCTGGCTGGCGGGTACAGGGGTGTCGGGAGAATAGGTGCCAGGTGTGTTCACGTTGGTGTCTCGTGTGGGGTGTTGATCGGTGATTCGGGATCGGACGCAGAGCGTGGGATCATCGCAATTATCGTGCGGCGCTCTGCGTCGCATGCCGTTCTGGACGCTCCGCGTCCTCTTGACGACGCAGAGCGTCGAGAACTACATTCCCACGCTGGAGCGTGCGGAACGATAATCTCAACTATCGTGCGACGCTCGGCGTCGCATGCCGTTCTGGATGCTCCGCGCCCTCTTGACGACGCAGAGCGTCGAGAACTGCATTCCCACGCTGGAGCGTGCGGAACGATAATCTCAACTATCGTGCGGCGCTCTGCGTCGCATGCCGTTCTGGACGCTCCGCGTCCTCTTGACGACGCAGAGCGTCGAGAACTGCATTCCCACGCGGGAGCGTGCGGAACGATAATCTCAACGATCGTGCGGCGCTCTGCGTCGCATGCCGTTCTGGATGCTCCGCGTCCTCTTGACGACGCAGAGCGTCGAGAACTGCATTTCCACGCGGGAGCGTGCGGAACGATCATCGCAACTATCGTGCGTCGCTCTGCGTCGCATGCCTTTCTGGACGCTCCGCGTCCTCTTGACGACGCAGAGCGTCGAGCACTGCATTCCCACGCTGGTGAACTGCCCCCAAGAAGTTGGACACCAATCCGACCTCATGGGGGTGTTCAAATGGGTAAGTATTCAGAACAGTTCAAGCTCACTGTCGTCAAAGCGTATCTTGAAGGCAACATGGGCTTTCGTATGGTAGCCCGCCAGTTCTCGATCGATTTCAGTCTGCTTCGACGCTGGGTCGCTAACTACAAGAGTCATGGTCACACCGGCCATCGCAAGCCTGGTCTTCGATACAGCGAAGCTTTCAAGCGCTCAGTGCTTGAACACAGGCGTGAACACAAGCTGTCGCTCCGTCAGGCCGCTGCGCATTTTGGTATCGGGGATCCCGGCCAAATAGTCATTTGGGAAAAGCGGCATTACAGTAGCGGTACAGCCCCGTATGTTCCTGCCAGAAGAAAGCCTGTCGCCATGCCAAAGAAGCCTTATCCCGCCAAACCAGTAACCGCCGACGATACGCAGAAGACGCGCGACCAGTTGATGAGCGAGCTTGAATATCTGCGCATGGAGAACGCTTACCTAAAAAAGTTGGAAGAGCTGAAGGAGCAGAAACGACGGCAACCGAAAAAGCCCTGATCATCAAGCAACTGAGGGGCCGGTTCCCGCTTTGCGCTCTGCTGAGGCTGGCGGGCTTGGCACGCAGCACGTTTTACTACCAGGTTCAGGTGCAATCCAGACCCGATCCCGATGCTGCTTTGAAACAGTTAATCGAAAGCATTTACCACGAGGAGAAAGGCCTTTATGGCGCTCGGCGTATCACGGCGGTCATTCGCAATGCAGGTATTTTGGTCAACAAGAAGGTTGTAGAACGACTGATGGCAGAACTGGGCCTGCGATCAGTGGTGCGCCCCAAAAAATACCGCTCCTATAAGGGCGTAATCGGAACCATTGCGCCGAATTTGCTGGAGCGCAATTTCAGCGCGCAACGCCCGAACCAGAAGTGGGTGACCGATGTGACTGAGTTCAAGGTAGGCAATCGAAAGCTGTATCTCTCACCCGTGATGGACTTGTACAACGGTGAAATCGTGGCGTATGAAGTGTCGACAAGGCCGAGCTTTGAGCTGGTCACCAGCATGCTGGACAAGGCGCTTCAGCAGTTGCAGGACGAGCCGAAGCTTGTGATGCACTCGGACCAGGGCTGGCAGTATCAACATGCGCAGTATCGCCATAAGCTATCGGTACGAGGCGTCAAACAAAGCATGTCCCGTAAGGGCAACTGCCTGGACAATGCGGCAATGGAAAGCTTTTTCGGTACACTGAAATCCGAGTTTTTCTACCTGAAACAGTTTGAAAGCATCGATGAGTTGAAAGCAGGTCTGGATGAGTACATCCACTACTACAACCATGACCGCATCAAGCTGAAGCTCAACGGTCAAAGCCCCGTAAAGTACAGGGCTCAGGCGGCAAGCTAAACCGTCCAACTTTTGGGGGGCAGTTCACTGGAGCGTGCGGAACGATAATCTCAACGATCGTGCGACGCTCCGCGTCGCATGCCTTTCTGGACGCTCCGCGTCCTCTTGACGACGCAGAGCGTCGAGAACTGCATTCCCACGCTGGAGCGTGCGGAACGATAATCTCAACTATCGTGCGACGCTCCGAGTCTCGCTCTCTACACCTTCTTGTACAGCTGGCTGCCTTCCTGCTTGAAGCGCTCGGCCTGCTCGGCCAGGCCTTTAGCAACGTCGACATCCACCGCCTCGATCCGCTGGTTGGCGGCGTACTCGCGTACTTCCTGGGTGATTTTCATCGAGCAGAATTTCGGCCCGCACATGGAACAGAAATGCGCGACCTTGGCCGAGTCCTTGGGCAGGGTTTCGTCGTGGTACGAGCGTGCGGTGTCCGGGTCCAGGCCGAGGTTGAACTGGTCTTCCCAGCGGAACTCGAAACGTGCCTTGCTCAAGGCGTTGTCTCGGATCTGCGCGCCCGGATGGCCTTTGGCAAGGTCCGCTGCGTGAGCAGCAATCTTGTAAGTGATGATCCCGGTCTTCACGTCATCCTTGTTCGGCAGCCCCAGGTGCTCTTTGGGCGTGACGTAGCACAGCATGGCGCAACCGAACCAGCCAATCATCGCGGCACCGATGCCCGACGTGATGTGGTCATACCCCGGCGCAATATCGGTGGTCAGCGGGCCCAGAGTGTAAAAAGGCGCTTCGTCGCAGCACTCCAGCTGCTTGTCCATGTTCTCCTTGATCAACTGCATCGGCACATGACCGGGGCCTTCAATCATGGTCTGTACGTCGTGCTTCCAGGCGATCTTGGTCAGTTCACCCAAGGTTTCCAGCTCACCGAACTGCGCCGCATCGTTGGCGTCGGCAATCGAGCCCGGACGCAAGCCATCGCCCAGCGAGAAGCTGACGTCATAAGCCTTCATGATTTCGCAGATGTCTTCGAAATGGGTGTACAGGAAGTTTTCCTGGTGATGCGCCAGGCACCACTTGGCCATGATCGAGCCTCCACGGCTGACAATCCCGGTCACACGTTTGGCGGTCAGCGGCACATAACGCAGCAACACACCGGCGTGGATGGTGAAGTAATCAACGCCCTGCTCGGCCTGCTCGATCAGCGTGTCGCGGAACAGCTCCCAGGTCAGGTCCTCGGCCGCACCGCCGACTTTCTCAAGAGCCTGATAGATTGGCACAGTGCCGATCGGCACCGGCGAGTTGCGGATGATCCATTCGCGGGTTTCATGAATATGCTTGCCGGTAGACAGGTCCATGACCGTGTCAGAACCCCAGCGAATGCCCCAGGTCAGCTTGGCGACTTCTTCTTCGATGGAAGATCCCAGCGCGCTGTTACCGATGTTGCCGTTGATCTTCACCAGGAAGTTGCGGCCGATGATCATCGGTTCCAGTTCGACGTGGTTGATGTTGGCCGGGATGATCGCACGACCACGGGCGATCTCTTCGCGCACGAACTCGGCAGTGATTTCCTTCGGGATGCTCGCGCCGAAGCTGTGCCCGGCATGTTGCTGGGTCAGCAGGCCAGCGGCACGGGCTTCCTGAAGCTTCATGTTTTCGCGGATGGCGACGTATTCCATCTCGGCGGTAATGATGCCCTGACGCGCATAGTGCATCTGGCTGACGTTGGCCCCCGCCTTGGCCCGGCGCGGGTTGCGCACATGAGCAAAGCGCAGCGCGGTCAGTTCGGCGTCGCTCAGGCGTTGCTGGCCGAAGTTGGAACTCAAGCCCGCCAGGCGCTCGGTGTCGTTGCGCGAGTCGATCCACGGCGAGCGAACATCCGCCAGGCCTTTACGCACGTCGATGATCACGTTGGGGTCGGTGTACGGGCCGGAGGTGTCGTAGACCGTGACCGGTGCGTTGATTTCACCGCCGAAGTCAGTCGGTGTGACGTCCAGGGTGATTTCGCGCATCGGCACGCGGATGTCCGGGCGTGAGCCCTGAACGTAGATTTTCTGCGAACGGGTAAACGGCTGTACCGATCCGGAATCGACTTGTGCCGACTCGCTCAAATGGGCTGCGTTTTTTAGTGTTGTACTCATCACGGGCTCTCCAGACATCCGGTTGCGGATTTATTGTCGGAGTGACCTGACGTGACGGACGGGTGCACCAGTGCTGGTGCTGAGTATCGAAAGGAGACGTACGCTGTTCATTTTTTGAACAATCGACCCCGGACGATACTCAAGAGGACTCGCCGGGAGACGAGAAATCTTGTTCCCTACGCAGGCGCTAACCTGATCAGGTTCAACGGGATCCGGTTTAACCGATCTCAGCCTCATAGCAAGGCACCCCGACAAGAACGCGATCAGTCTATGCCGGGGCGCGGTCGCAATGCCAGCCTATTTGCACAGGGCTCGATAAATGGCGCAAATCGCCGATTGTTGCTAAAAGAGTCTGGCTCTACACTCGCTAACCCGGTTTCGCTTAAAACCGTGATTACTTTCTTCATGAACAGGGAATGCCTCATGCTGCGCAAACTTTCGTTGGTTGTGGCCGTTTCGTTTGCGTCCAGCGGCCTGACGTGGGCAGCCGATATGCCACTGCCGACCCAGACAGGTCTGCTGAATGTCTATCAGCAGGCGGTGGACAACAATGCCGACCTTGCGGCATCCCGCGCCGATTACGATGCCCGCAAGGAAGCCGTACCGCAGGCCCGCGCCGGTTTGCTGCCAAACATTTCCGGCAGCGCGCAAAGCAACAATACCCGCACCAGTATCGACCAGCCCAGAGCCGTGGCCACCCGTAGCGGTAACGTCTATCAAGCCACCCTGAGCCAGCCGATCTTCCGTGCCGACCGCTGGTTCCAGTTGCAGGCCGCCGAGGCGAGCAACGAGCAGGCGGCACTCGAGCTGTCGGCTACCGAGCAGAACCTGATCCTGCAAGCGGCACAAAGCTATTTCAGCGTGCTGCGCGCCCAGGACAATCTGGCCTCGACCAAAGCCGAGGAAGCAGCGTTCAAACGCCAGCTCGATCAGGCCAACGAGCGTTTCGATGTCGGCCTGTC
This sequence comes from Pseudomonas savastanoi, assembly GCF_020917325.1. NCBI lineage: Bacteria > Pseudomonadati > Pseudomonadota > Gammaproteobacteria > Pseudomonadales > Pseudomonadaceae > Pseudomonas > Pseudomonas savastanoi. The sequence goes on along the minus strand of NZ_CP076652.1, from coordinate 609,085 downwards.
GGACAAGACCGACGTGTTGCAGGCGCAGGCCAGCTACGACACCTCGCGCGCCAGCCGGATTCTCGCCAAGCGCCAGGTGGACGATGCGTTTCAGGCCCTGGTGACGCTGACCAATCGTGAATACAACTCCATCGAAGGCATCGTGCATACCTTGCCGGTGCTCGCGCCAACGCCAAACGATGCCAAGGCCTGGGTCGATACCGCAGCACAACAGAACCTCAACCTGCTGGCCAGTAACTACGCGGTCAACGCTGCCGAGGAAACCCTGCGTCAGCGCAAGGCCGGGCATGCCCCGACACTCGATGCCGTGGCGACTTATCAGCGTGGCGACAACGACGCACTGGGTTTCAGCAACCCTAACTACACCGGGCGCAATTATGGCGGCGACGTCGAGCAGCGCAGTATTGGTGTGCAGTTGAATATCCCGATCTACAGCGGTGGCCTGACCAGTTCACAGGTACGCGAAGCCTATGCGCGCCTGAGCCAGAGCGAGCAACGCCGTGAAAGCCTGCGTCGTCAGGTGGTGGAAAATACGCGCAACCTCCACCGTGCGGTGAATACCGATGTCGAGCAGGTGCAGGCCCGCAAACAGTCGATCATCTCCAACCAGAGCGCGCTGGAAGCCACTGAAATCGGTTATCAGGTGGGCACCCGCAACATTGTCGACGTGCTGGATGCGCAGCGCCAGTTGTATGCTTCTGTGCGTGACTACAACAACACACGCTATGACTACATCCTCGACAACCTGCGCCTCAAGCAGGCAGCAGGCACCCTGAACCCGGGCGACCTGCAGGATCTTTCACGCTACCTGAAGGCTGATTACAACCCGGACAAGGACTTCCTTCCGCCCGACCTGGCAACCGCCGCGCAGAAGAACTTCGAGCGACCTGCAAAGCGCTGAGATTGCTGACCGATCTGGATGCTCTGCGCCCGACTTCAAGTCATGCAGCGCGACGCAGATTTGTGACGCGGAGCGTCACCTAAGGCATTCCCACGCGGGAGCTTGAGGAACGATAGGCGTCTGGACGAGCTCAACTATCGTGCCGACGCTCTGCGTCGGCATGCAGTTCTGGACGCTCCGCGTCCTCCGACTCAGCGCCTGCCCATCAACCGCCCGATCCCGTCGAGCAGGCGTTGCAGCGCGCCCTGATTGGCCTTCATCACAGCCAGCCCTGCATCGGCCATGCTGCGAGCCTGCTGTGGCTGGTCGAAAAGCCCCTGCACGGCGGCGGCCAGCGTGGTCGCATCGCTGACCTCTTGCAACGCACCGGCAGTGCGCAGCATGGTGGCAATCTCGAGGAAGTTGAACAGGTGCGGGCCGCTGAGCACCGGTTTGGCCAGCGCAGCAGGCTCCAGCAGGTTGTGGCCGCCGTTAGGCACCAGGCTGCCGCCCACAAAAGCGATATCCGCCAGCGCATAGAGAAACAGCAATTCGCCCATGGTATCGCCCATCAGCACCGAGACGTCCGGCGTGACAGCCTGTGCGGATGAGCGCCGAACCGTCGCAAAACCCTGCTGCTGACACAGTGCATGCACGCTGTCGAAACGCTCGGGATGACGCGGTACCAGGATCAGCAGCGCATCAGGATGGCTCGTCAATAGCGTGCGATGAGCTGAAAGAACGCTTTCATCCTCGCCTGCATGGGTGCTGGCGGCGATCCATACCGGACGCTGCGTCGCCTGCCATTGCTCACGCAAGTGCGCGGCACGTTCCAGCAATTGCGGGTCAATACTCAGGTCGAACTTGATCGAGCCGGTCACCGCAACGCACTCGGGACGCGCGCCCAGATCACGAAAGCGCTGCGCCTCGACTTCTGTCTGCACCGCGAACCAGGCCATTTGCGCCAGCATCGGCCGGGCAAGCTTGGCAAAGCGTGCATAGCCCCTTGCCGAGCGCTCCGAAAGCCGCGCATTGGCGAGCACCACGGGGATCCCGCGCAGGGCGCATTGGTGGATGTGGTTGGGCCACAGCTCGGTTTCCATGATGATGCCCAGCCTGGGCTGCACATGATCGAGAAAACGCCCTGCCGCCCAGGGCAAGTCATATGGCAGGTAGCAATGCTGAATGCGCGGCTCGCTGGCGAACAGCGCCTTGATTCGTTCCGAACCTGTGGGCGTCATGCAAGTCACAGTGATCGGCAGTTGGGGGTATTGCAGCAGCAGCGCGCGAATCATCGGCGCGGCCGCGATGCTTTCGCCCACTGACACCGCATGCACCCAGATACCACCGCGCTGCATGGCAGGCAGACCGCTGGCGAACCGCTCGCCGATGCGTTGGCGATACGCCGGAGCCTTGCGCGCACGTAACCACAGGCGCAGGGCAACCAGTGGCAGGCCGAGATGAAACAGTAGGGTATAAAGGGTTCTATTCATGGGCGCGGAGTTTATCAGCCCGCCATCACAAGTCGCTAGAATGCGCAGCCTGACGAAAAGGAATGCACCATGAACGCTTATTACCTGCTGGCTATCGCCGTTTGCGCGGAAGTCATCGCCACCACCTCCATGAAAGCCGTGAAAGGGTTCAGCACTCCCCTGCCGTTGTTGCTGCTGATCACCGGTTATGCGATTGCATTCTGGATGCTGATTCTGGTGATGCGCACGATCCCGGTCGGCATCACCTACGCCATTTGGTCGGGCATGGGCATTGTCATGGTGAGCATTGCGGCGTTCTTCATCTACGGCCAGAAACTCGACCTGCCCGCGTTGTTGGGCATGGGCATGATTGTGGCTGGCGTAGCGGTCATCCAGTTGTTCTCGAAAACCGCCGGGCATTGAAAAGCCGATCCTTTATAATGCTCGTACTTTTTGCTCACTGAGGTGCTCATGCCATCGGTTATTTCCACTGACGTGCTGATTGTCGGGGCTGGCGTAGCCGGTCTATGGCTCAACGCCCGGTTGCGTCGTCAAGGGTTCTCGACAGTGCTGGTAGAAAGCGCCAGCCTGGGTGGCGGGCAAAGCCTCAAGTCTCAGGGGATCATCCACGGCGGTGCCAAGTACGCGCTGCACGGTGCGCTTTCCGGTGCCTCCGAGGCCATCGCCGACATGCCGCGCCGCTGGCGTGAAGCTCTTGATGGCAAAGGCGAGCTGGACCTGTCCGGTGTACGCCTGCTGTCCGAGGCCCACTACTTGTGGTCGCCGGGCACCATCGCCGGCAACCTCACCAGCTTCTTCGCCAGCAAGGCGGTGCGCGGCCGTGTGGATCAGGTCAAGGGCGAGCAATTACCGCCCGCACTGCAAAACCCCAAATTCAAGGGCAAGGTCTATCGCCTCGCGGAACTGGTGGTCGATGTACCAAGCCTGATCGGGCGACTCGCCGAGCTGGCCGGTGACAGCCTGCTGGCCGGTCAGAGCATCGAGCCGCTGTACGAGGGTGATGAGCTGATCGGGCTGCGCGTCGATGGGCGCGATATTCATGCCCAGCGCATCGTACTCAGTGCTGGCGGTGGCAACGCCGACCTGCTCAATGCACTTGGCGTGTCGCAACCGCAGATGCAGCGCCGCCCCTTGCACATGGTGCTGGTCAAGGGCCCGACCCTGAAACCGCTGTTCGCCCACTGCCTGGGTGGCGGTCCCAAGCCGCGCATCACGGTCACCACCCACCCTGCGGCTGACGGCCAGTGTGTTTGGTATCTGGGCGGCGATCTGGCTGAGGCCGAGGGCGTGGTGCGCGAGCCGGACGCGCAGATCGCCGTCGCCCGCAAGGAGCTTGAAGCCCTGCTGCCGTGGGTCGACCTGAGTCAGGCGCAATGGGCGACCCTGCGCGTGGACCGTGCCGAGCCTGCCCAGTCGGGGCTGGTGCGGCCAGACAACGCCTTTCTCGACAGCCAGCGTCGCCTGATGGTTGGCTGGCCGACCAAACTGGCACTGGCTCCGGACTTCGCTGACCGGGTTCTGTCGCAGCTTTCGAGAGATGGCATTCACCCGACACCGCAGTTACCGCTGGTTGATGTGCCACGGCCGCCGATGGCCATACCTGTCTGGGATGAGCTGCTGCCATGAGCCTGAAAACCCTTCACGACCTGCATCGCCCGCTCGGCAATAGCGGCCTGAGCGTATCGCCCCTTGGCCTGGGCACCGTCAAACTGGGCCGCGACCAGGGCGTCAAATACCCCAGTGGCTTCAAGATTCCCGATGACCAGCAGGCGCAGATGCTGCTGCGCATGGCCCGCGACATGGGCATCAACCTGATCGACACTGCACCCGCCTATGGCACCAGCGAAGAACGGCTCGGGCCGTTACTGCGCGGTCAGCGCCAGGACTGGGTGATTGTCAGCAAGGTCGGCGAAGAATTCGATAACGGCCAGTCGAGCCATGACTTCAGCGCTGAACACACCCGCAAATCGGTCGAGCGCAGCCTGAAACGTCTTGAAACCGATTTTCTCGATCTGGTGCTGGTGCATTCGGACGGCAATGATCTAGCGATTCTTAACGAGGCCGAGGTGTATCAGACCCTCGCCGACCTCAAGCGCGAAGGCAAGATTCGCGGCTTCGGCTTTTCCGGCAAGACGGTCGAAGGCGGTTTGCTGGCATTGCGAGAAGGTGATTGTGCGATGGTCACCTACAACCTCAACGAGCAAGGCGAGAAACCGGTGCTGGATTACGCTGCCGCCCATGGCAAAGGCATCCTGGTGAAGAAAGCGCTGGCCAGTGGTCATGTCTGTCTGACGCCGGGCATGGACCCGGTGCAGGCCAGTTTCCAGCTACTGTTTGAACATCCGGCGGTTGCCAGTGCTATTGTCGGCACCATCAATCCGTTGCACTTGGCGCACAACGTTGCAACTGCCGCTGCCGTGATTTGCCGTCAAGCCTGATTGAGGCGGCCGACCCCAACGCAAGAAGGAGCCGTTATGCCGCGAACACTGATCCGCAAGAACCCCAGCAACTTCAAGACCCTGCCGCTGTTCGTCGAGGCCACGCCGGAAGGCCTGAGCTACCAGAGCATCGGCATGCCGATGAACTTCGCGCAGACCTTGCAGCGGCGGCGCAAGATCGACGTGCCGGACACCGAACGTTTCTCCACCGAGCTTGCCAATCTGGGGGTGTCCGTTCGCCTTACCGTCAGCTGGCAGAATCGCGATTACTGGGTGCTGGTTCGCCAGCGTCGCCAGGACCGTGGCGACGTCGTACTCAAGCTGATCTCGGGTTATGTGCCGGCCCACGAACTGACCCTGCCACTGCATACCGCCATTCAGGAAGTGGCCGAAGAGTGCATGATCGAAACGCCTCAGGGCTGGCTGAGTGGACTGTTCAAAGAGACCTGGCTGCCTGCGCCATATGCCGCTGCGCTGCATTATCGCGAGGCCATGCCCTTTCGTCTGAGCCCGCTCTCCGGCGCAGCGCTACCGGTGCGAAGCGGCAGCCTGACACTGTTGGAACGCCCACGGGCTTATGTGCATTTACCCACCGCGTCCTTGCAGTTGATTTACGACATGCGCCTGGAAATCCCCAAGGAAGCGCGCCCGGTCAGCCTTTTCCATGTCGATGAAGTGTTGGAAAACGATCAACTGGTCGCCCGCCTTAACCGCAGCAAACCCGACCTGTACCTGATGCCGCTGGAAAATGGAGTGCCGCTGCCCGAGCTGTATACGCTCAAGCGCGACAAACTGATCCCGGCTGGCACCCGAGGGCTGTACCTGGCCGAAAGTTTTGCCGCGCAGGATGGCTGGATCGTGCGTGAGGAACGAATTCGCTGGAAGGACTGGCTACGCCAGCAGGGCATGGCCCCACCGGCGAAGAAGTCAGGACTGAAACGCCTGACCGGAAAAGCTCGGGAGCTGCTGCACGCCATGAGCGGCAAGCTGTGAGCCTCAAGCCTTTTGATTTGCCTTGGCTTGCAGCTTGCGGCTGAAAACTACGCCTGCCCGCGGATCTTCTCGACAATTGCCGTGGTCGAGCTGTTTTCCACCAGCCCCAACACACGCACATCGCCACCGTACGCCTGGACGATATCGGCACCGACCACCTGATCGACGCCGTAATCACCGCCCTTGACCAGCACGTCCGGCTTGACGTGACTCAGCAGATTTTCAGGGGTGCCTTCGGGGAAGCTGATCACCCAGTCCACTGCACCCAAGCCTGCCAGCACGGCCATACGCCGGTCGACGCTGTTGATCGGACGGCCCGGCCCTTTCAGACGGCTGACAGACGCGTCATCGTTGACGGCCACGATCAGACGATCACCCAGCGCCCGCGCCTGCTCCAGGTAGGTCACATGACCGGCGTGAAGAATGTCGAAGCAGCCATTGGTGAAGACGATTTTTTCCTTGTGCGCGCGCGCATCATCGACCGCCAGCAACAGTTGTTCCAGCCCCAGCACGCCGCGTTCGGAACCTTCTTCGCGCTGAATGGCGCGGCGCAGTTCCGGGGCGCTGATGGCTGCAGTACCCAGCTTGCCGACCACAATGCCTGCTGCCAGATTAGCCAGCGCCACCGCATGCGGCAGTTCCTCGCCCGCAGCAATCGCTGCCGCGAGAGTGGAAATTACCGTGTCACCGGCGCCGGTCACATCGAACACTTCGCGAGCACGGGCCGGCAGGTGCAGCGCCTGCTGATCAGGACGCAGGAGGGTCATGCCGTGTTCACCGCGGGTTACCAGCAGAGCGCCCAGGTCAAGCTCCTGCATCAACTGCGCACCTTTGGTGACCAGCTGTGCCTCGTCTTCACAATGCCCGACGATGGCTTCGAATTCACTGAGGTTCGGCGTAATCAGGCTGGCACCGCGATAGATCGTGAAATCCTTGCCCTTGGGATCAGCCAACACCGCTATACCGCGCTTGCGGGCGGCCTGAATCAGCGCCTGATGGTTTTTCAGTGCACCCTTGCCGTAATCGGACAGGACCAGCACCTTGATGCCATCGAGCAGGCTGTAGACCTCTGCACTCAGTGCCAGCGGGTCAGTGTTGAACGGTTCTTCGAAGTCGATACGCAGTAACTGCTGATGGCGACTCATGACGCGCAACTTGACGATGGTCGGCTGATCGGCAATACGCTGAAAACGCGCCAGCACACCCGCTGCTTTCAGGCTGTTGGTCAGACTTTCTGCGGCCTCGTCGTCACCCGTCACACCGACCAGCGAAGCCGGTGCACCCAGCGCAGCGATGTTCAAGGCCACGTTGGCAGCGCCGCCCGGACGGTCTTCGATCTGATCGACCTTGACCACAGGCACCGGCGCCTCAGGGGAAATACGCGAGGTACCACCATGCCAGTATCTGTCGAGCATGACATCGCCAACCACCAGGACAGGGGCCTGATCAAAGCGCGGCATGTATAGCTTCATGGAACAACCCGTACTTGAAAAATGGACAGGGGCGGAATCTTAGCACAGGGGTTTATAACCGACAGGCTGTTGAATCACACCGCCCGAAGGCAGGCAGGCCACAGCGGCCCGCCCGGTGAGAGCGAAATCAGACTGCGCCGACAGGTGACGGCTCGTCCAGTCCCATGGCATGCAGACGGGCGTAATAGCCGTTCTGTGCCAACAACTCGGTATGCGTACCGCGCTCGACGATCTGCCCGGCGTCCATGACCAGAATCATGTCAGCCTTTTCGATGGTCGAAAGGCGGTGAGCGATAACCAGCGTGGTACGGCCCTTCATGACGTGATCCAGCGCCGCCTGGATGTGGCGTTCGGACTCGGTGTCCAGCGCCGACGTGGCTTCGTCGAGGATCAGCAGCGGTGCGTTTTTAAGCAGTGCGCGAGCAATGGCCAGACGCTGCCGCTGACCACCGGACAGCAGCACGCCGTTTTCGCCCACCTGAGTATCGAACCCCTGCGGCAACTGGTCGATGAACTCTTTGGCGTAGGCATCGGCGGCGGCCGCTTCGATGTCGGCACGCGGGGCACCTGCCAGATCACCATAGGCAATGTTGTTGGCGATCGTGTCGTTGAACAGCGTGACGTTCTGGTTGACCTGGGCGATGTGCTTGCGCAGGTTGCGCAAACGGTAGTCGTTGATTTCGACGCCATCGAGCAGGATGTTGCCCATCTCGTGCCCGTAAAAACGCGGTATCAGGTTAGCCAGGGTCGATTTACCGCTGCCGGACCGGCCTACCAGCGCGATCATCTGCCCAGGCGCTGCGGAGAAACTGATGTCGTTCAACACCTGACGCTCGGTCTGCGGGTAGAAGAAGCTGAGGTTCTTCACCTCAAGGTGGCCGGTCACGCGATCACGCTCGATGGTGCCGGTATCGACTTCTTCTTCCACGTCCAGTTGTTCGAAGATGCTCTCGGCACCGGCGACGCCTTTCTGGATCGTCGAACTGACTTCCGACAACTGGCGAATCGGCTTGGGCAGCAGACCGGCCGCAGTGATGTAGGCAACCAGATCGCCCGCGGTGGCATCGCCTCGCAGGAACAGCACCAGAAACATCAGCACCGCCATGGCGCTGTAGATCACCAGTTGCAGCATCGGCGTGTAGATGGCACCGGTTTTGGTCATGCGCAGTTGTTTGCGTGTGTTGCTGTCACTGGCCTGAGCGAAGCGGTTCTGTTCGTAGGACTCGCCACCGAAGCTGCGTACCACGCGATAGCCCTGAATAGTTTCCGAGGCAACGTGCGTTACGTCGCCCATCGCTACCTGAATCTTCTTGCTCTGCTTGCGGAATTTCTTGCTCGCACTGCCGACCATGACGGCAATCAGCGGCAGGATGGCGAGCATGACCAGGGTCAGCTTCCAGTTCATCATCAACAGATAGATGAACAGGAAAACCACGGTCAGACCTTCACGAATCACCACTTTGATGGCATCGGTGGCGGCACCGGTGACCATCGTGACGTTGAACGTGATACGCGAAATCAGGTGGCCGGAGTTGGTCGTATCGAAGTAACGATTGGGCAGAACCAGCAACTTGTTGAACAGCTCCACCCGCAGGTCATGGACTAACCCGAGAGACACCTTGGCCAGGAAGTAGTTACCCAGGAAAGAGCCAAGCCCCTGCCATGCGGCGATCAGAACGATCAGCAACGGCACTGCCTGCAACAGTTGCAGCTCACGCAGATAAGGCACATTGGGGAACAGCACGGCTTCAGGGTTGGTCAGGCCATCGACGAAGTATTTGAGGATGCCGGCAAGCATCGGCTGGGTCGAGGCGAAGATCACGAAACCAATGATGCTGAGCAGGAAGATGCCCACATACGGACGCACATAAGACAACAGACGGAAATAGATTTTCACGCTGGAAGTCGAGGACGATTCGGAGGTTGTCATGAGAATCCGTCGTATTAAAAAGAGGCCGAATTGTATCACAGCGGTTTTCGCGGCTGCCTGCTGCGGTAACATAGGCGGCTCGTCCATTCCCTGAGGTTTCTGATTGCTGCTTGAAACCGGCAAAGCAGGCTTCTGTATGACGACCAGTAGCCCTTGGGGCATAAAAACCGGAGTATCGATGCAAGCGTTTGACCACGCCCATTACCTTGATCTGGTTCAAGGTGCCGAAGTGCTTGAAGCCGATGGCACGGGCGACAAAGTACTACGTCTGCGTGACGGCTCCATGTTGAAATTGTTTCGACGCAAACGCCTTGTCAGCTCGGCAGCCTGGTATCCCTATGCCCAACGCTTCGCAGACAACTGTGAAACGCTGATCAAGCGCGGCATTCCCTGCCCGCGCATACGCTCGGTAAGCCGCATCGCCGAAATCGAGCGCGATGCAGTGCATTATGATCCGCTGGCAGGCTTCACCCTGCGCCAGCTATTGGGCAGTGCGGTGGCCGACGACAAGCTGCGCAGGCAACTGGGAAGCTTCATCGCCCACCTGCATGAAAAGGGCATCTACTTTCGCTCGGCCCATCTCGGCAACGTTATCCTCACACCGGAAGGCACCCTCGGCCTGATCGACATTGCCGACATGAAAACCTACCGCCGCGCATTGCGTAAAAGCCTGCGTCTGCGCAACTTCAAGCACATGTTGCGCTATCAGGAAGATCGCCAATGGCTGCTGGACAACGGCAACCCGGCGTTTCTGGATGGCTACATGAGCGCTCAGAGCCTGTGCGACACCAGCGAACTGGTTCAGGCTATTCAGTAACGCTTTCACAAAAAATGGCCGCTTTCGAAGCGGCCATTTTTTATCTTACTGCAGCTGCCGGCGCCGATGCGCCTGCACAATACGGCCCAGCACCATCGTTGCCGGTAACAACACCAGCACCCAGAGCTCATCCGGGTTACCGACCAGTTGGCCGCCGTCGAAGTTAAGCATGACCAGCGCGCACAGCAGGTAGAGACCCCAGGCATCGCCGTTGCGCAAGGCGTTCCACAGCGTCATCGCCATAACAACCAGAAACATCACCAGCGAAGCGGCGCCGGTGTACAGGCCCAGCGACACGAAAATATTGTGCGGGTGCTGGATCGGTATGCCGCCCGTCAGGGTCTGGGTCGTGTAGAAATCGACACCACAGCCGAGCACCCAGCCGCAGCGACGCCATTCACCGGTCATGATTTCAAACAGCTCGATGCGGTAGGAATCCCCTCTGACCATCAGCAGGGCGACCCACTGTTCATCCTTGACGAACCAGAAGGCTGCCGCCGCCACGACGCCCAGCGCCAACAAGGCGACTATCGTGCGCAATGGAAAACGGTACAGCGCATAGGCGCTGCAGACGGCGAACAGAACCGCGCAACCCACCAGCGCGGTGCGGGTCTGGACGACAAAGGCCGTTAACACCAGAGTAACAAGAACAGCACACACCGCTTCAATCCAGCGCCGTTCTCTGGCCCATAGCGGCAGTGCCAGGGCGAGGCTGCAAACCAGCCAGGCGCTGGTGTAGATCACATTCTCCATACGTGCCGGAAGAATGGCCACACGCTGACCGAACTCGAATTTTCCGGTCACCCAGCTATAAATGCTGCCGAGCAGGATGTACAGGCAGATGGCCCAGAACATGCCTCGCACGAACAAACCGCGCCGGAAGAAACCGTTTTCCGTAATCCCGGCCACGACAAAGACAAACAGGCTGACGTAGACAATGTGCTTGTAATACTGAAACTCCTGCGCTTGCAGCGCCGGCACCAGAAAGCACGCCATGAATACAGCCCAGGCTATGCCCAGCGGTTCTGCAAACACCCCGGCGCCACGGTACTTGATCAAGAAGAACAAGCCCGGCAAGGCGGTGAATGCGTAAAACAGATTGTTGGTGATCTTGGCTGACGGGTTAAGAATAAAACTCAGCAGAAAGACAACAATCGCTACGGTGAAATACGTCTGTACTTTGCTACTGGGGATTTTGATTCGGTCAACTGACATTATTGAGCAACCAACCTGTTACCAGACCAGCGAGCACAGCGATGATCAGCTTGACGCGATCACGACGCTTGCGACGCTGTTTGTCGAGCCGCTCCTGCGGCACCACCACATGCTCACCGAACCCGGTGTGCAATACGGCATCATTTTCCAGGATCAGAGCGTAACGGTTTTGCGCGGCAAATAATTGTGAAAGTTTCTTCTCGCCACCATGCCCGGCATACGGCGCATGCTGCTGGTAATCAGCCAGACGGCGCAGCCCGGGATTGAAGGAAAACCCCTGCCACTCCGGCTTGTGCGAACCCAGTTTGTAAAACGGGATACCTTCGACCACTTCACGCTCGTTCAAATAGACATAGGGGCTGTGAATACGCAGATCATGATTGTAGCTGCGCAACCAGACTTGCAATGCCTGAGGATCGTGCTTGAGCAGCGTCATTGATTCTTCAATGAAGTGCGGGCGGTAGAAATCCCAGTCATCCTCGCAATGGAAAACCCAGGATGTCTCGACCAACGAATAGGCCGCATCGACAGAGCGCATCTGCCCCAGCTTGGGGTTGTTGATAATGAAACGTGTATGCGGGCGCCAGTGTTCGGGAATGCAGGCCTGAACCTGAGCATCACCCGAATCTTCGGTAATCAGCACATGGCGTATGGGCGCGGTATTGAAACGGTCGAACGTTTCCAGGGTGCTCTTCAACAAGTCGAATCGACCACAACTGGTGACGACCAGCGTAATGTCGCTGTTTTCGCTGAATACCATCATTCGTTCCCAATCATTGAATATTCATAATTCCTTACCATCCCAAGCGTGACCGCAGGCGATCGAGCCAGCTCATCGCCGGCATACTGCGCAACGGCGAACGCATTGCGTCCACGATGGCTTTTCCAAGGGCATGGAATGTAAAGCGTTCTTCGACCAAAGTCTGCCCATTACAGGATATTTCGCTGGCCAGAGCGGTGTTTTCGCGCAACTTCGCCAGCTTTTCACGAAGCTCGGGAATGTCGCGATAGAGCACGATGTTGTGCATGTCGACAAAGCCCAGCGCGCGGTTTTCTTCAGCACCCTGGTCGAAGGCCAGCAGCACGCAACCGCAGGCCATGGCCTCGAAATTCTTGATCATGTACTCGCCCATGCCGACATCGGCACTGACGAAAAAGCGGATGCGGTTCAGGGTGTCGCAATACTCTTCCCCGGACTTGGTACGCGTGACGAGCAGATTCTCGACCTGCCCCAACTCATCCAGCAGCGCCTTGCGACCGCTGTAGGCCACACTGTTGGTACTGCCAACGAAGGCCAGTTCGATGTCACGTTCACGCGCCTGCAATTGCAACAGGCTCTGGTCATAGCCCTTGGGCACGAAAACCGCGTCGAAGCCTTCCTGGCGCAGACGCTCGCTGACCATGAACCCCGAGCAGATCACCCGCGCCCAAGGCAGCTTGCGATAGTGCGCACTGAACTTGCCGGTGTATTTGCAAGGAATGTAGTTCTGATAGGCATCGTGTTCGAGGATGACCAGATTGGGGATCGTGCGGATGAACCCTACCTGACGCACTTCCTGCTTGAAGCGCAGGAAAAACACGATCCGGTCATAACGGCTGACGTCCACCTCGCGGCGGAAATAGCCACGCAGGTTGCGCTGCTCCCCGGAACTCAGCCAGCGCACGTCGCATTCGCAGTGTGCCGCGATGCCGTCATAGAGACGGTCCAGAATCGCACGCTGCTCTTTCTGGACCAGAAGTAGAACTTTCATGGATTTCCTTGCAGTACTGCGCCTGCTGAATCAGATGTCACGGCTGCGCCAGAACAACTCGTGTCGTCGCACAGCTTTGCGGAAGAATTCGTTTTCGCCTTCGGCCGGCCAGTGGCGACCGGCCAGAACGCGCTGCAACGCACGGCGTACACGGCGTTTGAAAGGCATCGGCGGCAACAGGTCATGCATCATACCCAGCGCCATCGCCTTGTCGCGTTGGGCCGCAACCGATAAGTGCAGGCTGTACGGCACCAGCGGCAGACTGGCATCGAATACCGGCGGCAGGCTGATGCCACTGTAGGCATCGCCCATTGGCCAGCGGTCGTTGTCGTGCAAGTGGTTGGCGTAACCGAGCACCACGTCTGGCTGCCATTCAAGACCGGCCAGCGCTTCACGCACGGCTGCCTGGGCACAGATATGGTCAGGATGCGGATCGATGGCCGGGTGCGGCATGACAATAACCTGCGGCCTGGCCTTGAGGACCAGTGCGCGCAGGTCGGCGAGCAGATTATTCCAGGTCGGCTGGCCGTCATCGCCGGGCAATGGCAGCGTATTGAACTGGCGAAACAACCGCGTATCGGTCAGGTCCGCCTCACGCGAGGCGACCGGCGTATCCGGCGCGGCCTGCATGGCGGGTAACTGCAGGCAGAAATAACCCAACTGCACACAGTGCGACTCAGGCACTCCGCCCCAACGGGCGACGGCGATGCTGTCCCAGGCGCGCAAGCGGCCTTTCATGCGCGCAGCTTCGGCGCGCTGCATGCCCATCTGGCGATAATGTTCGGCCTCGATCTCGCCAGCAGTCAGCGTCACAATCCAGGCTTCCTCGGCCTGGCTGTAAAGCCCGAACGCGGCGAGTTCGGCATCGTCGGCATGCGGTGCGATAACCATGACACGCTGCTTGCGCGCATCCGGCTGACGAAACAGCCAGAGGCGCGGTGTACCGGCAAGACGACAGAAACGCCCGCGCAGTTGCAGGGCACCCGCGGCCAGCGGCTCGCCAAGCCCGGTCAGGTTCAGATAACGCACGCCGCAGACGCCACGCTCGAAGGCCTGCCGGTCACTCAAGGCTTGCCCCTGCAGTTCCACGACCGGGTCGAGAAAACGTCCCAGCCAGGTACTTTTTACGGTCAGTGCCAGTATCAATGTTTCGTCGCCGGTCAGTTGCACGGCGGGGTCGATCAGCAACGTGCCGCCGTCCAGGCGGACGCCCGGCACTTCGCTGTCGGCTGCAAAGTTGTACTGATAGTCGTCAGACGGCGAATAGAACAGATGATCGGCGAACCAGGCCTCATGAGCGACCCAGGCACACACCGCCAGCAGCGGCGCCAGCCACCAGGCCACCAGCACGCCGACCGCGATCAACAGGAACAGACCACCCAGCAACGCCAGCCGCTTGTTACGGCGATGGCGCTTGAGCAACTGTTGCTTGCGACTCAAATCTGGAACACCGGAACGGGGTTGCACCATCGGTCCTTGTACTCGCGGTCGGCACGACCAAAGGAAAAACGCAGTGATTTGCCCAAGGCTCGGGCGTCCTCCCAGGCAGACTGGGTGTTGACAAAGCTCAGCACACTGCCGGGGCTGAAATCACGGGTTTCGGGGTCAACACCACCGTTGACGTACTCGATGCTGACCCACTGCGGCGCTTCGACGCGGTACACCAGTTGAATGGCGATTGGCGCATCGTTGAGGAACACCACAGAACCGATCAGCAGGTCACGCAGCAACTCGATGACTTCGGCCTTGTGCCGGGCACCGGTGGCCTCGAAGCCCCAGCGACGCTGAAACAGATCGCAATACATGCTCGCCAGCTCGGCGCTGCTGAACTCGCTGACAGGTCTTACCGTACCGCCAGCCTCCTCCAGCAAGCGAAGTTCACGACGCTGGTTGTAACGAAATTTCTTGGACAGTTCTTCAGGCGTACGCGCCATCGCGAGCGATTCGGTCTGCGGCCTGAAGGTGCTGATGCGGCCCTCGTTGAGCGCAGACACATAGCGGGCACGATGGCGGACCGGGACCTGAATATCGTCGGCCACCGGCAAAATCAGTTCGGCGTTGCCCAGGTCGAACAGGCCTTTCTTGCCGTGACGCTTGAGTTCGTCCTTGGACAGCGCCAGCGAACGCCCCCAAGTGGCAATCGCTGCCTTTACTTCGCCGCCCTGCTTCCAGGCCAGATAACGCACAGCGATACCGGAAAACGCCGACAGGCGCGCAACGACCAGCGGATGAGTGGCTACGCTGCCACCCAACCGTTGCCATGCCTGCTCGTAAGCAGCCGCGTCGATCTGCACCCAGCCACGCTCACGCCAGCCTTTGAATCGATTGAGCATCAGGCCCCCGCCGTCAGGCTGGAGACTTGCGGCAGCCGCCAGAAGACATCGCGCACAGCATGATCGGAAAAGCGTTCGCGCAAACGCAGCAGCATGCGTTCGGCGCAGTCCTGACGCTGCTCGGCGTCAAGACCGGCCATGTGTACCAGGCCGTGCGCGAGGCTGTGAACATCACCCAGCGGGAACAGCAGACCCACGTCTTCGACCACTTCCTTCGCGCCGCCGCAGGACGTTGCAACCAATGGCACACCAGCCACCATCGCTTCCAGCAGGACCATGCCGAACGGCTCGTGGTCAGAGCTCAGGGCGAATACATCGAACGCCTTGAAGTAGCGGCGTGCGTCAGGCACCTGCCCAAGAAACAGCACGTGCGGACCAATGCCCAGCTCCAGCGCAAGCGCCTTGAGGTTTTCTTCCAGGCGGCCCTTGCCGAGAATCACCAACTGGCTGTTCTCGGGAAGATTGGGCAGAGCCTCGGCAAAGCCGCGCAACAGCGTGGCCTGATCCTTGTCCGGATGCAGGCGACCGACGTTGGCGACGATCCACGCCGAGGCAGACAGGCCCAGCTCTGCGCGGGCATCTTCAGCGGAAAACTGACTGCCCTGCAGTTGCTCGACATCAATGCGGTTGTACAAAGTCTGAATACGCTCGGCCGGCCACTTGGGCAGGCTGCTGCGCATGTCGTCGCGGACCGCATCGGAAACACCGAGTAGGCTCAGGCGCTTGCGAAACAGGTTGGCGAACAGCTTGCGACTGCGCCGGTGGTAATCGCCGAACGCATGATGCACACCGATCACCGGCAACTTCGTCGCCAACAGGGCGATGTACACCGGCTTGAAGCGGTGCGCGATGCAAAAGCTGAACGAGCGCGTCGCGGCAATTTTGCGCAGGTCACGGATGGCACCCAGCTTCAGGCCACGAATGGCGCTGGAGCTGTATTCCATGAACAGCACTTCGTCAGAGCCACAGTCGGCGACCACATCGGGGTCGGCGGCGCCGGTCAGAAACACCGTCGTCACCCGATAGCCCTTGCCGGCAAACAGGCTGGCGTATTGCCGTGCGCAGTCCAGAAACGGCCCGTCATAGCCGTGACAGAACTGCAGCACGTGACGTTCAGCCGAGCGTGTCATAAGCCTCGACGCCCTCTTTGACCACCAGGATGTCTTCCATGATCAGGTACTCGAGGTCCGAGCCGAAGAACATGTTCAGCGCATCGGTCGGCGAGCAGATCATCGGTTCGCCACGGCGGTTGAGCGAGGTGTTCAGGGAAACGCCATTGCCGGTCAATTCTTCCAGCGCCTTCATCATGTCGTAGTAGCGCGGGTTGTATTCGCGCTTGAGCACCTGGGCACGGGAAGTGCCGTCTTCATGGACGACTTCCGGAACACGGGTTTTCCACTCTTCCGCCACTTCGAAGGTGAAGGTCATGAACGGTGCCGGGTGATCGATCTTGATCATCTGCGGCGCGACGGTATCGAGCATCGACGGGCAGAAAGGCCTCCAGCGCTCGCGGAACTTGATCTGATGGTTGATACGGTCGGCTACCCCGGTGACGCTCGGGCAACCGATGATCGAGCGACCGCCCAGAGCACGCGGACCGAACTCCATGCGTCCCTGGAACCAGGCAACCGGGTTGCCCTTGACCATGATTTCGGCAATCCGCTGTGGCGTATTGTCGATCTGACGCCAGACCGGCTTGCTCGGGTGACGGGCACAGGCCGCGATCACGTCTTCGTTGCTGTACGCCGGGCCGAGGTAGACGTGTTCCATCTTCTCGACCGGTACACCGCGAGCGTGGGACACATAAGCCGCAGCACCGACCGCCGTACCTGCATCGCCGGACGCAGGCTGCACGAACAGCTCCTTGACTTCAGGACGGGCGATGATGCGCTGGTTGAGTTTGACGTTCAGCGCACAGCCACCGGCGAAAGCGATCTTGCCGGTTTCCTTGAGGATGTCACCCAGGTAGTGGTCCATCATCTGCAACGCGAGCTTTTCGAACAGCGCCTGCATGCTCGCGGCATAGTGAATGTAGGGCTCGTCGGCTACGTCGCCAACGCGTTTCGGGCCGAGCCACTCGATCAGCTTCGGCGAGAAGTAAAAGCCCTTGCCGTTCTCTTTATAGCGACGCAGGCCAATGACGTTGGCCAGCTCGGTATTGATGATCAGCTCGCCGTTCTCGAACGTGGCCAGACGCGAAAAATCATACTTGCTGGCATCACCGTACGGTGCCATGCCCATAACCTTGAATTCGCCGTCGAGCATCTCGAAACCGAGGAATTCGGTGATAGCGCCATACAGGCCGCCCAGCGAGTCAGGATCGAAGAATTCCTTGATCTTGTGGATCTTGCCGTTTTCGCCGTAGCCGAAGAAGGTCGTGGCGTACTCGCCCTTGCCGTCGATGCCCATGATCGCGGTTTTCTCGGTGAAACCGGAACAGTGGTAGGCGCTGGAGGCGTGAGCCAGATGGTGCTCGACCGGCTCGATCTTGATCTTTTTCGGATCGAAGCCCAGTTGCTCGAGGCACCAGACAATCTTGTTGCGGTAGCGCTTGTAACGGCGGTTGCCCATCAGCAGCGCGTCGAGGGCGCGATCAGGGGCGTACCAGTAGCGCTTGGCGTAATGCCAGCGCGCCTTGCCGAACAGGCTGATGGGGGCGAACGGAATCGCAACCACGTCAACGTCCGAAGGCTTGATGCCTGCCTGTTCCAGACAGAACTTCGCCGACTCGTAGGGCATGCGGTTCTTCGCGTGTTTGTCACGAACGAAGCGCTCTTCTTCGGCCGCTGCTATCAGCTTGCCGTCGATATAAAGCGCTGCGGAAGGATCATGGCTAAGGGCGCCGGACAGGCCAAGGATCGTCAATGCCACTAGGGTCTAGCCTCTTTAGTCTGCATGCAGGCGCATCGCGCCCGAGAAAAGGTGTGCCCCCGCACAGCGGGCTGAGGGCAGCTAAAGGGCGGGATTATAACGTAATGACCAAGGATTGGCTCGACGCGCTGAAATGTCATCGGGGATGCCCGCCAGACGGCGTAGGAAACATCTATTTCTCAGCATCAATAACTATCTACGACTTGACGCCTGTTGCTTCTGATTAATTGAGGCCCATCGTCGCCGGCCCGAAGGCCGTCGCTCAAACCTCAGCGCCTGAAGTGCGCAATGGAACGCCTGTCATGACACAAACACTGCCCCCTTTGGCTGTAACGCCTACACCACTGACACCTGTCGATACCTGGCCTGCCGCCTCTGCCGCACTGAAAAGGCTCGATGAACTGCGCACCCTTCTGGCCATCGAGCTTAAGGCCCAGCCTGGCCCGGGCGAAGCGCTGTTGACTGCGCTTGGCGGTTCCGACGAGTCTGAACGGGAGCTGGAAATATTCAGCCTGCTGCAACAGACCGATGACTACTGGACAGACCCTGGGAAAAACGCTGAAAGCCGCCGCGACCGGCTTGTACCTGCCTTGCAGCGAGCCTTGCGTGATGAAGCCAGCGTCAGGATTCACGAGCGTGACCTGGAAAGTGGCTACCTGGCCTGCCTGCCGGACTCGCCCGATCAGCCGCAAAGCCCGGCGCTCACTTACGCCTCGCTGCATGTGCAATTGCACGATGACGAACACGTCGAAATGGCCGGCGTGCTGGCGATATCCCAGGAACAGGGACGCACGCTGCTGATGTTGCCCGGGCTCGGCATCATGGGCTTTGCCACGCAGGCGCTGATGCTCGCAACCCTGGCGCGCTGGCTCAATACAGCGACATTGCAGGATGCTCTCCTGAACACGATGGAAAAGCGTCATCAAGACCAGCTCTTCAAGATCAGCCAGGACGCCGACCTGTACCTTGAGCCGTTCACGGCTGAAGACCTGCAATTACAGCCGGTCACCACCGCCCCCTTCGTGCATGCCCTGGATCGTCTGCTGAACAAGCAACGCAATGACATTCGCCATGCGTGCGAACGACCTGACAGTGAAGACAGGGCAACACGTCAGGCGCAGATTCAGGCGGCCATCGACATGCGCGGTCTGCTCGGCCCCGCCTGCATGCTCGAACTGCGCGAACTGACCAACAGGCAACGTCAGTATCATCGAAACCTGCCGGACTGGATGAAGATTACCAGCGAGGCCGACCTGCAGACCTATGCCTGGCACTTACGACACTACGATGAGGCGCATGCAGCGATGCTCAGCGTACTGGGCAGCGCGGCCTCTCCAGAACATTTTGCCGAAGCACGTTTGCGCACCCGGCTGGCCGATGACTTGGGCCATGACCTGGACCCACGCGCATTGACCATCGACACGCGGCGCACGCTGCCATCCACGAGCGAGACCTACCGCGTGACATGCTCACTGGTCGAGCTGGCACTCTATGGCCTGCAACCGGAAGACGAGAGTGCAGGCTCGGACTTTCTCGATCACACCGTTATCACTCTTGATGGCAAACCGCTTGATGCAGCCTGCTCGGCATTGAATCCGGCTTACCTTGCCGGAGTGATCGATGAGCTCGATCTGCGGGCGGAGTTTGGCGAGTTTCAACGCAAGGCTTACCAGCAAGAGCACAACCGGCAAATGCTCTGCGCACTGGCGCGAACCCGACTGACCGCGCAGGGTTGGGCGGCGAAGATGCAGGGGCATATCCAGCCCGTTGATTTCGCCATGGTCGCGGCACTGACCGGCCCGGCAGCGCGCGCATCCGATCCAGCATTGCGTGTACAACAGATCAAACTCAACGACCGCTACGTGATGGCCAGATTGCTGGTGTTTCGCAAGCAGGATGCCGAGGGGCGTACGCAGCGGCTGATCATGGTTGCCACCGATGCACCCGGGCAGCAGCACTTCAAAGCCTTCGACACTGAAACCCAACTGCTGCACGAGGTGGTCGGCTGGACTGCTTCGCCATCAATGATCAACTACCTGCTCGATCAGGTGGAAGTGGATGCCCGTGCGGCACTGGCAGAGCAACTGACGGCACTGGCACTCAAACCCCAGCCTTCGAAAGACTTCATTCAGTTTATTGATCATGCGGACTGCGAGTCGGCCTTGCGCCGCTTTACCGACGAACAGACCCGCATATTGCTTTCCGAACAGGCCAGGCATACGCCGGACTGGTACCTGCGTGCCAGCCGCGCCCAGCGCCGGGAACTGCTGGCCCTTGAACAGGCCATTGGCGGAGCACTCGACAACTATCAGGCGCAGCCACACACCGGGGTTCAGCCATTCAAGGCTTACGTACACCAACGTGCCAGCCAGCAAATCGGCAAGCTGCTGAACGTACCAGCCGGCACGGCAGACCCCGACCTGATCGTGATCACCACCGAGCGCGAAACACTGACCTACACCGACATGCTGCTCAATGGCTATGACGACAGCATTGACCCCTTGCGTGCTTCGGCAGCAACCAACGCGACGTTCAGCGGCCCGGAAGGCATCGACGTGAGCGCGCTGTCAGCTGCTGCCGTTGCAGGTTCGGTGCGCGGTCAGTGGCTGGCGGACGAGTACATTGCCTTGATCAGAAACACCCTGCTGAACAGCGAAAGCGAAGGCTATGCCTATCGTCGCCAGTTCAGCGTGATGATCACTCAACTGCAGATGCAGGCAGCGGCATTGCGCAGCGTGCTGAAAGGTCATATCGAAGCAGCGCACTATGCGTGGTTGAAACAATCTCTGGATAACGCCCACCTTGACGACACCGCCTCCCGCGAGCGATATCCCCTCTACCCGCTGCAAGTGCATGTGGACAAACCGTTTATCGCCTCAGGGCTGACCGGCGTAGATCAACTGGTCATCCCCAGCACGCTGCTCACCCACGTCGAAACCGTGCAGGGCTGCCTGGTGATCCTGCCGACACAGACTCGCCATGCTGCGCTGCTCTACACGCCGCAGGCACCTGACGGTATCGAGTTTCGTCTGTTCAGCGACTTTGTGCGTTCGCTCGTTAGCGAAGGCATGATCGACTACTACAAGGATCGCTGCCGGATCAAGGCGCGCCGAACCTTGTCGTTCTTGCTCCGCGACATGCAGCAGGGTAAGGCCAACAAACCTCCGGTTATTCCCAAGGCATTCATTTCAGACTTCGCCGACACCTGTTTCAACAGGCCGCTGGAGCGCAGGTTGCGTGATGTGGAAGAGACCACCACCGGCCGCAACGACATGCTCGTCCGGCTGATCTGGGTCAGCGTCGAGATAATTGCTACCGCCTTGACCCTGCCGTTCCCACCGGCAAGCTTTGCGGTTGGCAGCCTGCTTTCATTGCATGACAGCGGGCAGGCAGTTGCCGCCTTGACTGAAGGCGACCAGCAACGCGCTGCAACATACATGCTCTCGGCACTCCTCAACGGCATCGGCGCAGGCAGCGACTTGTTGGTGGGCATTAAAGGCTTCGGCGGCGTATTGCATCAGCTTGAGCATGGTCATCAATCACCACCGGTCCTCCGCTCGTTCCAGCGCCAGTCCTCGCTGCCGCGTTACGAGGACCTGTACCCGGTTGAACTGCAGGAACAGGTTTTTCTGATCGGCAAGCCCAACGCCCATGGTCACGCCGCAGTTTTCCATGCACCCCACGTCGCCTCGGCGCCGCCGATGGCAACCGGTCAGTTCGCCCTGCGAGAAGCCGCTGGTGCCTGGCAGCCGATCCTGCCACCGCCCAACGCCGCGGCGCGCGTGCCTTCGGGGTTGCGCACCGAACTGGCAGTCGACGTTTCGCTGGATAACGTGCCACGTATCACCGACGGCCACGCGAAAGGCGTGTACGCACTCAACGGAAAAAATTACATCAGGTTGTCAGGCAACACCTTTCAGGTTCAATACGATGCGCATCTGCGCTGCTGGCAGATCATCGATCCGGCCAATCCATTCGCATTCTTCGGCAAACAGCCGGTTCGCCTGAATGAACAGGGCCAGTGGCTGGTCGTCGACCGGCGCTTGCGCGGCGGCGGGCTGGACGGTCCGGGGAGCTATAGGCCACTGCCTGAAGATGCCGCCGCAGGCTCGCTCAACACGTTGATCGACTATGAGATGCCAAGCACCATGAGAGCGCATTTGGACATCGTTATCCGCAAGGAAGTCTTCGACCCGACCGGCGCAGGTCTGGAAGCCTACTTCGAGACCTATTTCACGGAAATACGCCAGACCTTTACAGCGTTTCGGGAAAAGCTTTACCAGGACGCTCAGGCATTTTTTGCCCGATTCTCTGCGCCGCCCAGGCCAGCACTTCCCGCTTATGGCCTGCCCGGCAAAGTCGAGACACTCATCGAGCACATCTTCACGCACAGCAACGGGCTGGTTTTCAGCGAGGCCCCCAGGTCGGTAGCCAGCAAGCGCCTGCTCCTGCTCAACATGCTCTTGCTCGCAGAGCAGCGTGTCGAGGTCCTGTACATCGAACACCTGCTGACCGACAAACACCTGCGCAAGCTGGCCAGATATCGCCAGTTGGGCAAAAAGAGTCGCTCTGGCTCTCATGAGCTCAAGTACTACCTGCACGACGTCAATCGCGGCGCCTTGAACAACTCGAGCAGCGAATACGACTACTACCACCTGATCAAGGAAGCCCACCGTCACGGCATCGAAGTGCGCCCGTTCAGCTCGTCGATAAGCTACCCGTTTTTCGGCCATTCGGTGCTGGCCGCCGCTGATGATCCGGCAGCGGCCAGCAAAATGAGCAACTTCTTCGGGCACAGGCTCATCAGCCAAGACATCGCACCGGGCTCTTCCAAACGCTGGGTCGCGCTGCTCGACCAGAAACTTGCCACGACGCATGATCAGGTGCCCGGCATTGCCGAGATGCAAGGAGTCGTCAGTGTGCATGTTCAGGACATACCGGCAGGACGCCCGACCCGCATAAGTGAAGGTACCGACGGGTCGCATCAAAACACGCCGACTCGCTGTGACTTCACCATCGCGTTTGCCGACCCTGCGCTGCCGGGCGTTCCGCTGCCCCCCGCCACCCCTGTGGATGACATGCTGATCCGCGAGCTGAGGGTCTCCGTTGCCGAGGGCGAGCATTGGGCGGGCCAGTACGGGTTTGTCCACGGCGAAAACACTACCTGGCTACGCGTACCACCCGAAGAGTGGACTGCCGACAGCCCGATGACAGCGATCCAGCAATCCTTGGCCGACGCGACCTATGAGATGCCGCTTGATACCAGAACGACGCTTCATACATTGGCGAACTTCGAAAGGAAAGGGCTCGACATGGAGTATTTCTTTGAAGACACAAAACTCGACACTGTTCGCAATACGTTCGCCCAGCGCCGCAAAAATCTGCAGAAGGACGCCGCCACGATCAGATCAGCCCAACTGCCACCTCGCCCGACATTGCCAGCCATCGAGCCACAGACGAGCACGGCGGGGCTGCTTGAAACCCTGTACCGTCACACGGAAGGCATCGTTATCGGCGAGTCGCATTTTTCTGTTTCGAGCAAAAAACTGATCATCGACAACCTGCCATTGCTGGCGCGGCAAAACGTCAAGACGTTGTACATGGAGCACCTGCTGACCGACCTGCATCAGGCGGACCTGGATCGTTTCTTCGAAACCGGCCAGATGAGCAAAACGTTGCTGCATGACCTGAAAATCCTGGACCGTGGGCATCACACCGATCCGGACAAGGTCTACAACTTCGAACAACTGATCATCAAGGCGCGGCAGTATGGCCTGGAGGTCCGCGCTATCGACTGCGCAAGCAGCTATCACCTCAAAGGCATTGCCAGGGAAGAGTCCATCACCCGCCAGCAGATGATGAATTACTTTGCGTCGCGCACAATCCGCAGGCATCAGGACGTGATGGGTTCCCACAAATGGATCGCGCTGGTTGGCAACAGCCATTCCAATACCTACCAGGGCGTGGTACCCGGTATTGCAGAACTGCAAGGAGGGATCGGTCTGCGGGTTATCGATGTGGCACCAGGCAAATCGACCGGCGTAGTACCGGATCCGGGAGAGCTTGTTACGGGAGGCATAACCAATGAACAGGTCTACATCAAGGGCGATTACCGAGTGGCCATGGAAGTGTCGCGCCCAGAGTCAGCCAGGCTCTTGAGCATTGACCAACGCCTCTTCAAGCCGGGAATGTTTCTGGTGCAACAGGGCGAAGGCGATTTGCAGACCATCGTCCATCGCGCTCGTGACACATGGATTCATCGCACGCCGGTGCAGCGCAATGCCGAGGGCAAACTGTATCTGGAGCGTGTGCGTTGGCCGCGTATCCACCTCAAACCCTTCGACGACATGGACGCGCTGGTGACGGCCCTCGAGGCGATGAACCTCACCCACATTGCCTGAGAGGCCAGGCTCAGTCTGGCGTGATCTTCGGCAAGCGCTGCTCCAGTATCTGGTGCAGCGCACTCTGCACCGGCCAGTTGCGCATGAACCGCGCCCGGTCACGCGCGTAGGCTGCTGCAAAGGAAGAGTGAGAACTGTGCTGCTGCATGGCATCCAGGTCGATCATCGCCCAGCGATCGGTGTGCCAGAACAGGTTATGCCCCTTGAAATCACCATGACTGATGCGCGCCTGGATAAGCTGTGCGAACAGCGTGTCCAGCGCCAGCAGTTCGGCCTCTGGTGCATCACCGGTTTCGACATGGGGAGCGAAGCGCTCGATGATGTCCGGCCCTTCGATAAACTCGGTCACCAGCCAGGCTTTGCTGCGCAAGCCGAGGAAACGCTTTTCCTGAACTGCCAGCGGCTTTGGTGTGGCGATGCCGAGAAACATCAGGCGGTTACCTTCGCGCCATGAATGCCAGGCCCGGCTGGGACGCCAGAAGCGCTTGAGCCAGTGACTGAAATTCTTGATGTTGTAACGCTTGATGACCAGCGTACGACCACTGATTTCGACACGGCCTACGCTCGCAGCGCCACCGGTCTTGTACAGATGGCCCTTGTCGAGCAGGGCATCAGCCTGATCAAGTACCGGCAGCATCGCGGCCTCCTCCTCGCGACGAACAGCACGGAACACCGAAGCGCTGTCCTCGACGCTGAACAGACTGCAATCGCGCACGGTCTTGCTCATGAAGTCCTTGAGCCGCCAGCTGCGAACCTTGTCGATCTGCTTTTGCAGCGCCTCCATCGGCAAACCATGCTCGGCGTTGCTCAGCAGGTAATGCACCAGCAACTCTTCAGTGAAGGGCTCGAAAGACCTGGGCAACTGGGCAAAGAACACACCGAGGTTTTCCAGCACCTTTTGCCGGGACAACGGTGTGCCGGCCTGCTCGGCGCGAATACCGGCACCATCAATCAAGTACAACTGCCCGTTGTGGCGCAGCAGGTTGTCGAGGTGCAAATCTTCCTGCCACAAGCCTTTGGCGTGTTGCCGGGCGATGGCGCTCAGCGCCTCGCCGAGCACGGCTTGCTGCTCATCCGCCAGCGGTGGCAGGTCCTGGACAGTATTCCAGGCATCGCCCAGGCTTGACGCCTGCTCCAGAAACTCGAACAGCAGCCAGCCACCCTCACCATCCTGCAAACCGTCGGCCAGCAACAGCGGCGTGGTCAGCCCCTGTTCGGCAAGCAGGCGCACCCCGGCAAGTTCGCGCTGAAAGTGTCGGGCCGCTTTGTCGCCCACCAGCAGTTTTGCCAGAACCGTTCGGCCTCGCCAGACACCTGCACCGACGTAGCGCTGCCCCGGCAATACACGCAGCAGGGTCAGCAATTGCAGTTCAGCCGAACCGGCAGCATCAGCCAGCGTCAGGCTCATCGGCAACTCGGGGGTACGTCCAGCGGTCTTGAGTTCAGACAAACGCATCAACGGGTCTCTTTATCATCGCGGTGTTGAAGGTCTCGTTTGTGAGCGCCGCGCTTGCCCAGACGCGCATTCCAGGCGTCGACCAGCAGGCTGTTCGGCGTGGCTTGCAGATAAGCCGCCAACAGCTCGCGCCGATCGGCCTCATTCCACATCGGCGCGCGGCGCAGCAGCGGTTCGAGGTCGCGGGCAAGGTCACGCTTGCCGAAGATCACCGGACGGGTTTTCTCCAGGTCGATCAATTGCGCCTGATAGCCCTTTCCCACGGCCTGCAGAAAAATATGCTTGGGATAAAAGCAGCCATGAACCTGTCCGGCACCGTGCAGCGTGCGCGCCAACTGGCCGCAGGCGTGAAGTACCGCCAGACGCTGGACGCTCTCCATCTGGTTCCACTGCTGCAACAGTTCGTCAAGATCGGTCCAGCCGTCCAGCGCACGCGTCATGAGGATCGCCCGGTATTCCCCGTCGACCTTGCGCTCGCCATAAAACACCGCTTGCAGCGCTGGAATGCCCAGCTTGCGGTAGCGACTGATGTTACGAAACTCACGAGAGAAGGACGGCTCGCCAAACGGATGATGCAACGTGTGGGTCAGGTAATTGCTCTGGCGCTTGAGGTAAAACCCCTGACCTTCCAGGTCGAGACGGAACACACTGCTCCAGCCGCCGCGCCCGGTATTGGGCTCGTCGACCGCATCAAGCCTGATGTTCCAAAGCGATTCAAAATCAGCCAGGTTGTGACGCGCCAGTAACGGCTGGTCAGCACTGGCAATAAAAACGCTCATTCACGGCCCTCGAAAAAGCTGACGATATGTCGAATACGTTTCTTGTCGGAGGCGTTCAACCGCGTTCGCTGACGGTACTGCAGGTAGAAGCGCAGGCGCTGGGTGGCCGACAAGTGATACTTGGCGACCTTGTCCAGGCAGGCCAGATCCTTGGTGATCCGATAGCGCAGCATGAAGCTCCACCAGAATGCGCCATTGGGGCAATCGATGAAAAACAGCTTGCCTTCGTCATCGACCAACAGGTTGCGCCATTTCAAATCATTATGTGTGAAATGGTTGTCGTGCATGGTCCGGGTACACGCAGCCAGCTGGCGGCTGACAGCGTCGACCCAGTGCCGGTCGGTCAGTCGCGTATCCTTGCGTTGTGCCAGCGCAGACAAGTCTTCGGTATTGGGCAAGCCGCGAGTGATCAGTGCGCCGCGATCATACGCTGCGCCGTTGCGCTCCAGCCCCCAGGCCACCACCTCTGCCGTGGGAATGCCCCATTTGGCAAAGCGCTTGAGGTTCTGCCACTCGGACTTGACCCTGGGCTTGCCGATGTAACGGCGCAGGCCTTTGCCCGCTCCTACATAGCGTTTGACGTAGTAGTAAACCCCGGCGCGCTCGACGCGAATGACGTCGGAAAGCGGATCGCGGGTCAACTGCTGGCCCTGCAAGGCAAACACGGCATCCAGACTGCCGAAATCCTGTTCCAGAAAAGCGTACTCGGGCTCGAGCTTCCAGCCCGCCATCAGAGTGCATCCCCGTAGCGCACTTTGCGCTGATACAGCTTGTCGGCCTTTTTCTCCAGCCAGCTCAGCAGCGGTGCTTCCTTGCGCAGTATTTCGCGCAGCGGTTTCTGAAAATAACCCTTGAGGAAACGCAGCTTGTCGCGGCGGGTCAGGCCGATGTCCAGCGCTGAAAAATACAGCGCGGCCAGGTCCTTGTTGCGCCAGCGCGGCGTGATCGCACGGCGGGTCTGAGCACGGTGCAGGTCGATGACCGACAATCTGAAATTGTCAGCGGTGACCGGCGTATCGGTGTGCAGCAGAAAATGACAGATGTAACAGTCGCGATGGTTCACGCCGGCGCGGTGCATCATGCCGACCAAGCGGGCAACTTCGGCGATAAACGCTCTTTTCAGACGAGGCTCGGGCGGCTGGGTGCGCCAGTTGAGGCTTACGTCTTCCAGGCTGGTAGTCGGGGCCAGCTCTTCAGTGACAATAAACGAATGCTGCGCGGCAGGGTTGCTGCCACGTTCACCATAAGCCACAGCCGTCATGGTCGGTACGCCGACTTCATGCAGACGCTCGATGGCGTCCCATTCCTTGCCCGCGCCCAGCACTGGCAACTTGGCAGTTGCCAGATTCTTGGCGATTTCGCCCCAGCCAATGCCACGGTGGATCTTGACGAAGTAGCCACGCCCGTTGACCTCGGTGCGCAGCGTGCGGCGTCCTTCCAGCTCGCGGTAGACCTCGCCGCTCAGGCCCTCGACCTCGAAGAACGCATCGCGTCCGGCCCACAGGCTCTTGAACGGTTCAGCCAGGAACAGCTTCATCAATAGTGCTCCGCCAGAATCACATCCGCAGCGTGTTGCGGCATGCTGTAAAGGTCCGCTGTGTCAGCAAAGGCAAGACCATTGCGCCCCCATGCGCTGCGTGCGCCATCATCCTCAAGCATGTCCGACAGGTAGCGATTGAGTTGCGCCTGATCGAACGGCTCGTCCAGCACCCGCCCGCAGTCAGCTTCGGCTATGTAATGGGCGTAGCCGCAGACTGCGCTGACCAGAACCGGCAAACCGGCGACCAGTGCTTCAAGCAATACGGTGCCAGTGTTCTCGTTGTAAGCCGGATGAATCAGCAGGTCGGCGCCCAGCAGAAAGCGCGGAATATCGCTGCGCCCTTTCATGAAGGTCACCTGCTCGCCCAGGCCCAGCGCAGCGCTCTGCAACTGGAATACTTTGGGGTCGTCCTGGCCGATTACAAACAGGCGGGTGCGTTTCTTGAGCTCGGCAGGCAAGGCTGCCAGCGCCTTCAGGCTGCGATCGACGCCCTTTGTCTTGAAACCGGAGCCGATCTGCACCAATAACAGGTCATTGTCGGTAAGCCCGAACTCCTTGCGGAAGCCCGCACGGATGTCAGGCGCGTCCGGCGGTGCGCGGCGATCCTGGGAAATGCCCGGTGGCAGCAAGTGAAAGCGCGACGCCGGGGTGTCGTAATGTTTTATGAACAGCGGCTGCTGCACTTCGGAGATCATCAACACCTGGGTTTTCGAGTCACTGGCGAACACCGCGCGCTCGTAATCGGCGAAGTGACGATAGCGCCCCCACTTGCGATACAACGGGCTGCGCAGGTTCTGCGCCTTGTCCTCGAAACAACCGTCGGCGGCGTAATACACATCCAGACCGGGCATCTTGTTGAAACCGATCA
The DNA here is from genome assembly GCF_020917325.1 of Pseudomonas savastanoi. Lineage (NCBI taxonomy): Bacteria > Pseudomonadati > Pseudomonadota > Gammaproteobacteria > Pseudomonadales > Pseudomonadaceae > Pseudomonas > Pseudomonas savastanoi. The sequence continues at coordinate 579,848 of NZ_CP076652.1, read as the reverse complement.
GACGGTCCACCGGGCGTTTGGCCAGGTCTGCCTCCATCCACGCAGTGAGCTTTTCGTTGCGTCGATGGTTGAAGAACGCCTTGACCGGCGCTACCAGCACTTCAAAACCGGGCGGCACATCGCCTTCCCAGATCAGGGTGTAGACGCGGATCTGGTGGCCGCGCTGTTGGCACTCCAGCGCAATGCGCATGAAGTCGCGTTGCAGGCCGCCAAACGGAAAGTATTTGTAGAGTACAAAAGCCAGTTGCATCAGCCAGGTTCCTTTGCCAGCAACAGCGCGCCCAGTTGGCTCGCTACTCGCTCGGGATTCAAGCGAGTGAAGCACATCGGCCACTCGCGTTTAAGGTCGAACCGGCGCTGATCATCGGCGCTCGGTTGGTACGTGCATTTCTTTTGCAGGCACGGCGTGCAGCCCGGATAGTCGCTGGCCAGATGCACCTGCGACTTGCCATACGCTCCGGTCAGGCCGGGGTTGGTCGGGCCGAACAGGGAAATGGTCGGAACGTCCAGTGCGGCGGCCAGGTGTCCGATGCCGGTATCGACCGCAACGCAGGCCTGTGCGCTGGCCAAGACCCGCGCTACACCTGCCAGATTCAGCTTGGGCAGCACGTGTGCGCTGTCCAGACCGTCGGCAATGCGCTCGGCGCGTGCCTTTTCTGCCGGGTTGCCCCATGGCAACTGCACCTGCAGGCCACGAGCGGCCATCAGTTCGGCCAGTTGTCGCCAGTACAGCTCGGGCCAGTGCTTGGTGTCCCAGGTCGTGCCATGCAGGAACAGCACGAACGGGGCCTGCAACGTGTCATCAAGAGTCGCCAAGGGCTTGAGGCCGTAGTCGCCCATGCCGGACGGCTGTGGATAACCCAATGCCTGAGCGAACAACTGACGCAGCCGCTCGACCGCATGCTGCCCGCGTGGCACTGCAAAAGCGTGGTCATAAAAGCGACTGGCGACCGATTCACGTGCCGAGTCGCGGTCCAGTCCTGCCACCGGCGCATCGATATAACGCGTCAGCCAGGCACTTTTGAACAGGCCCTGAGCGTCAATCACCAGATCATAGTGCTGTTCGCGCACCTGCTGCTTGAAGCGCCGCCACTCCCCCGACCTGAACGTCTGCCAGAGGTGCTTGCGCCAGCGGCGGATCGCCACCGGGATCACATTGTCGACCGCCGGGTGCCAAGCGGGAATTTCGGCGAAACCCTCTTCCACTACCCAGTCGAAGCGGATGCCGGGCAGCGCTCGCTGCGCATCGGTCAGTGCGGGCAAGGCATGGATAACATCGCCCAGCGAAGAAGTCTTGATCAGCAGTACCCGCAAAATCAGGCAACCTCCACCGGCGTACTGCTCAGGCGGCTCAGCGCCTGAATAACGGCGTCCGGCTCAAGCAGACGCATGCAGTTGTAATGGCCGAAACGGCAGGTGCGCTCAAAGCACGGGCTGCACTCGATACCCAGGCGCACCACTTCCACCGCGTCGGCCAGCGGTGGCGTGAAGCCCGGCGAGGTCGAACCGTAGACGGCCACCAGCGGGCGATTCAGCGCTGCGGCCACGTGCATCAGGCCGGAATCGTTGGACACCACCGCGTCGGCACACGAGAGCAGGTCGATGGCCTCAGCCAGCGAGGTTTCACCACTGAGGTTGACGGACTCCTCGCGCAGGCCGGGAATCAACTCCTGGCGAATACTCTCGCCGACCGGGTGATCCTTTTTCGAGCCGAACAGCCAGACCTGCCAGCCTTCGCGAATGCTGGCGTCAGCGACTTGTGCGTAATGCTCGGCAGGCCAGCGCTTGGACTCGCCGAACTCGGCACCAGGGCATAGCGCCAGCACTGGACGATCGAGGGTCAGGCCGAACTTGCTCAACGCCGCATCGCGAGTCGCGGTGTCGATGCGCAGGCTGGGCTTGGGATAAGGACGCGGCAACTCGGTGCTCTTGTCGAATGCCAGGGCCATGAAACGCTCGATCATCAGCGGATAGCGCTGTTTGTCGAGGGTGCGCACGTCATTGAGCAGGCCGTAGCGGAATTCGCCACGCCAGCCGGTACGTTTCGGTATACCAGCGAAAAACGGCACCAGCGCGGATTTCAGCGAATTGGGCAGCAGGATAGCCTGATCGTATTGGCCAGCCAGGGACTTGCCGATCCGGCGACGGGTCGCCAGCTCGAGGGCGCCGTGCCCCAGCGGAAAACTGAGCGCAGCGCGAACCTCCGGCATGCGCTCCAGTATCGGACGGCTCCATTCAGGGGCCAGCACGTCGATTTCGCACTCGGGATGACGCTGTTTCAGACACTGGAACAGCGTTTGTGCCATCACCATGTCACCGACCCAGCTAGGCCCAACGATCAGAATTTTCATGTTCTATCCAAAAACGACCAGAAACGATCAGGGAGGCCGATCAGACTGCGTGACATTCCCACACAACCTGTCGCCTCCCTGTCATAGCTTTATATAGTGTTGCAGCGGAATATGGCGTTGCCGCGCGGCTCAGCTCAACCCCATCTGCGTCCAGATCCGCATCACCTCACGCCGCTGGGCATGAAACTGATCGCCGCTGACCACACCCGCCTGCTTCTGCAAAGCCTGACGGTGCGCAGCCGAGCGATACGCCTTGTAGGCTTCGCGTAACAGGCTGGCGTCCGTGTCAGGCAACAGTCCGGCGTCCTCAAGCCCTTCGAGAATCCGGATGTTGTCGGTGTATTGCAGCAGCGCGGGATGCTCTCTGGACCACGCCAAGGCGGCGTATTGCACCATAAATTCGATATCGACGATACCTCCGGCGTCCTGCTTGAGGTCGAACGGCACCGACGCCTCGAAGGCATTGGCCGCCCTTCCGGCTGCTGTCACGCGGGTGCCGAGGTTGTCACGCATCTTGCCGCGCATCTCGCTGACCTCTGCGCGCAGCTTGCCCAGATCACGCTCGCGCCCCAGCACATCGGCACGGACTTTTTTGAACTGCTCGCCAACATCACGACTCCCGGTCATCACTCGCGCACGTACCAGCGCCTGATGTTCCCAGGTCCAGGCTTCATTGGCCTGATAACGGGCGAAGGCCCCCAGCGAACTGACCAGCAACCCGGACGCACCCGACGGCCGCAGGCGCATGTCGACGTCATACAGCTGACCGGAGTTGGTTTGCGTGGTCAGCAAATGGATGACCCGCTGCCCCAGCCGGGTGAAGAACTGCGCACTGTCGATCGGTTTGGCGCCGTCGGTCTCGGCTTGCAGATCGCCATCATGAATGAACACCAGATCCAGATCGGAGCCGTGGCCCAATTCGATACCGCCAACCTTGCCATAACCGACAATCACGAAACCTGGGTCGCACAACGTGCCGTCCGGGCGCGAGGGCGTGCCGTGGCGAGCCACGCTGTAGCGCCACGCCAGCGCCAGCACCTGGTCCAGAATGGCCTCGGCCAGCCAGGTCAGGTAATCACTGACTTTCATCAATGGCAGACTGCCGGATATCTCGGACGCCGCAACCCGCAGGCTGTGGGCCAGCTTGAAATGCCGCAGGGCTTCCATCTGCTGCTCGAGGTCGTCCTCCGGGATACGAATCAGCCGCTCACGCAGCTCGGCCGCCAGCTCTGGTGCCAACGGCGGATTGAACAGGCGACCTTCATTGAGCAGCTCATCGAGCAGCAGCGGGAAGCGTGCGATCTGTTCGGCAATCCATGGGCTGGCAGCGCACAGGGTCAGCAGTTGTCGCAACGCATCAGGGTTTTCGGTCAGCAACACCAGATACGCCGAGCGCCGGGCGACCGCTTCTACCAGCGGCAGCACACGTTCCAGCACCAGGTCGGGCTTCTCATGCTCTACCGCCTGAGCCAGCAACCGAGGGATGAACGCATCCAGCCGCTCACGACTCAGACGCTGCATCGAACGCAGGTTGGGACTGCTGCGCAGGCTGGCCAGATTCTTCAGTGCCTTTTCCGCATCCACGAAACCGGCCTGCAACAGCTGGCGACCCGCGGCTTCCTCGTCCTGGGACTCTTCCCACAGGGGCAGCCACTCGCCACCCACTGCAACCTCACTGTCGTCCTGCTGCTCATCGTCAGGATCAGAATCGGGGTCGGCGATGACCTGACGGAAATGCCAGGACACCCGACTGCGCCAGTACATAAGGCGCTCGTGAAAACTGACCCAGTCGGCAAAGCCCATGATCAGGGCAATGCGTGCCTGATCCTGATCGTTGTCCGGCAACATTTGCGTCTGACGGTCGGCAATCGCCTGAATGGCGTGCTCGGTGTAACGCAAAAATTCGTAACCCTCGCGCAGCTCTTCAGTCACCGCCGAAGGCAGATAACCCTGCCCTTCAAGGGTTTTCAGCACTTTGAACAGCGGGCGCTGTTGCAGGCTCAGGTCGCGGCCACCGTGGATCAGCTGGAACGCCTGGGCGATGAACTCGACTTCGCGAATACCTCCGGCACCGAGCTTGATGTTTTCCGCCATGCCCTTGCGCTTCACTTCCTGCTGAATCAGCTGCTTCATGGTGCGCAGCGCTTCAATGGCCGAGAAGTCCAGATAACGGCGATACACAAACGGGCGCAACATATCCAGCAGCTCGGCACCTGCCGTCTGATCGCCGCCGACCACTCGCGCCTTGATCATCGCGTAACGTTCCCAGTCCCGGCCCTGATCCTGGTAATACTGCTCCAGCGCGTTGAAGCTGAGCACCAGCGCCCCGGAAGAACCGTAGGGCCGCAGGCGCATGTCGACCCGGAACACGAAACCATCGACGGTTACCGGGTCCAGAGCCTTGATCAGCCGCTGCCCCAGGCGAATGAAAAACTCCTGGTTATCCAGCGCACGCTTGGTGCCCAGCGTCTCGCCACCTTCCGGGTAGGCAAAGATCAGGTCAATGTCCGACGAAAGGTTCAGTTCGACCGCGCCGAGTTTGCCCATGCCCAGAATGACCATGTGCTGCGGCTGCCCAGAGTGACGACCGGTCGGTGTGCCGAACTGCTCGCAGTGCCGTGGATACAGCCATTGGTAGGCCAGGTCGATCGAGGCATCGGCCATTTCCGACAGGTCGCGGCAGGTTTCGATCAAATCTGCCTGGCGGGTCAGATCGCGCCAGATGATTCGCACTTGCTGGCGTGCGCGCTGCCGACGTAGATTACGCCCCAACTCGTCATCACTGGCGGCGCTCGACAGGGCATCGGCAATCTGACCGCGCAATTGGCCGGCAGAGAAGCTACGCTCCAGCTCGCCCGAGTCGGCCAGTTGCAGGAGCATCTGCGGGTCACGGCAAACTTGCTCGGTGACAAAATCACTGGCGGCGCAAACCCGGTCGAACGCCTTGCGGCGCGCTTCGGGCCAGGCCTCGAAAGACGCCAGCGCGTCCTCTGACAAAGCAGTGAGCGCGGCCTGGAACGTCTGGCGGGCACGGGTAATCAATGGCAGCAGAATGGCCGGAAATTCAGCCAGTAAAGGTAGGCTCATGGTCTATCCTTGATCGGCGTGCAAACGCCCGTCTGTCATGACGGCAAGACGCATCTGCCAGCACCGCTTGTCGAACAAAGGTTATAAATTGCTGGAAAAATCAAATTAGAAGCATAAAAATCCGCTTTTTCCCTGCAAGATATTCAATAGCAATCAACAGTAACGTTTTAAGTTACAAGACAACAGGAGCGATTGAGTCGCTTCTCTGTAGTTTTACTACTGGGTCCGATACTCGGAGGGCTGAAATCGTCGTCGATTTGTAGTAAAACTACACGCCGCCGGATCCCACCCTCCGGTAATCCAAGAATTTATGTCGTCTGCCCACAAGGCCAGTCGCAAACTCAGGCAACCGATTCTGGAAGCCTTTCCGCCCTGGAGCAAGCCATGCAAGACCTCGATCCCGTCGAAACCCAGGAATGGCTGGACGCCCTGGAATCGGTTCTCGACAAAGAAGGCGAAGACCGCGCTCACTACCTGATGACCCGTTTGGGCGAGCTGGCCACCCGTAGTGGTTCGCAGCTGCCGTACGCCATCACTACGCCATACCGCAACACGATTCCTGTCACCCACGAAGCACGCATGCCTGGCGACCTGTTCATGGAACGCCGCATTCGCTCGCTGGTGCGCTGGAACGCATTGGCAATGGTCGTCAAAACCAACCTGAACGACCCGGATCTGGGCGGCCACATCTCCAGCTTCGCCTCCAGCGCCACGCTGTACGACATCGGCTTCAACTACTTCTTCCAGGCCCCGACCGACGAACACGGCGGCGACCTGATCTACTTCCAGGGTCACGCATCGCCAGGCGTCTATGCCCGTGCGTTTCTCGAAGGCCGTATCACCGAAGACCAGATGAACAACTTCCGTCAGGAAGTCGACGGCAACGGCCTGTCGTCTTACCCACACCCGTGGCTGATGAAGGATTTCTGGCAGTTCCCGACTGTATCGATGGGCCTTGGCCCGATCCAGGCGATCTACCAGGCGCGCTTCATGAAGTACCTGGAACACCGCGGTTACATCCCGGAAGGCAAGCAGAAAGTCTGGTGCTTCCTGGGTGACGGCGAGACCGACGAGCCGGAATCCCTGGGCGCCATCGCTCTGGCCGGTCGCGAAAAGCTCGACAACCTGATCTTCGTCGTCAACTGCAACCTGCAGCGCCTCGACGGCCCGGTTCGCGGCAACGCCAAGATCATCCAGGAACTCGAAGGCGTGTTCCGTGGCGCTCAGTGGAACGTCACCAAAGTCATCTGGGGCCGTTTCTGGGACCCGCTGCTGGCCAAGGACGTCGACGGTATCCTGCAACGTCGTATGGACGAAGTCATCGACGGCGAATACCAGAACTACAAGGCCAAGGACGGCGCGTTCGTCCGCGAGCACTTCTTCAACTCGCCTGAACTCAAGGCAATGGTTGCCGATCTGTCCGACGACGAGATCTGGAAACTCAACCGTGGCGGCCACGACCCGTACAAGGTTTATGCGGCCTACCACGAAGCCGTCAACCACAAGGGTCAACCGACCGTGGTTCTGGCCAAGACCATCAAAGGTTATGGCACCGGCGCCGGCGAAGCGAAAAACACTGCACACAACACCAAGAAGGTCGATGTCGACAGCCTGCGTCACTTCCGTGACCGTTTCGACATCCCGGTCAAGGACTCCGAACTCGAAGCCCTGCCGTTCTACAAGCCGGAAGAAGGCAGCGCCGAAGCCCGTTACCTGAGCGAGCGTCGTGCTGCGCTGGGTGGCTTCGTACCTCAGCGTCGCGCGCAGAGCTTCAGCCTGCCGACGCCGCCACTCGATACCCTCAAGGCCATCCTTGACGGTTCGGGCGACCGTGAAATCTCCACCACCATGGCTTTCGTGCGCATCCTGGCGCAGCTGGTCAAGGACAAGGAAGTCGGTCAGCGCATCGTGCCGATCATCCCGGACGAAGCGCGTACCTTCGGTATGGAAGGCATGTTCCGCCAGTTGGGCATCTACTCTTCGGTCGGCCAGCTCTACGAGCCAGTCGATAAAGAACAAGTGATGTTCTATCGCGAAGACAAGAAAGGCCAGATTCTCGAGGAAGGCATCAACGAAGCGGGCGCCATGTCCTCCTTCATCGCTGCCGGTACTTCGTATTCCAGCCACAACCAGCCGATGATTCCGTTCTACATCTTCTACTCGATGTTCGGTTTCCAGCGTATCGGCGACCTGGCATGGGCTGCTGGCGACAGCCGCACCCGTGGTTTCCTGATCGGCGGCACCGCCGGCCGTACCACGCTGAACGGCGAAGGCCTGCAGCACGAAGACGGTCACAGCCACATTCTGGCGTCGACCATCCCGAACTGCCGCACCTTCGACCCGACTTACGGTTACGAGCTGGCAGTGATCATCCAGGACGGCATGCGCCGGATGTTCGAAGAGCAGCAGGACGTTTTCTACTACCTGACCGTGATGAACGAGTCCTACGCCCAGCCAGCCATGCCGGCCGGTGCGGAAGAAGGCATCGTCAAGGGTATGTACCTGCTCGAAGAAGACACCCGGGAAGCGGCGCACCACGTCCAGTTGCTGGGCTCGGGCACCATCCTGCGTGAAGTTCGCGAAGCGGCGAAGATTCTCCGTGACGAGTTCAACATCGGCGCTGACGTCTGGAGCGTTACCAGCTTCAACGAACTGCGTCGCGACGGTCTGGCTGTAGAGCGCAACAACCGCCTGCACCCTGGCCAGAAGCCGGAACTGAGCTATGTTGAGCAGTGCCTCAACGGTCGCAAAGGTCCGGTCATTGCATCGACGGATTACATGAAGCTGTTCGCTGACCAGATTCGTCAGTGGGTTCCAACCAAGGAATACAAAGTCCTGGGCACCGACGGTTTCGGCCGTAGCGACAGCCGCAAGAAGCTGCGTCACTTCTTTGAAGTCGATCGTCACTTCGTTGTGCTGGCAGCTCTGGAAGCTTTGGCGGATCGTGGCGATATCGAACCTAAAGTGGTGGCGGAAGCCATCGCCAAGTTCGGCATCGATCCTGAAAAACGCAATCCACTGGACTGCTAAGAGTCTGCTTCAAGAGCGCTGATCAGAGCGTAAACAGCCGAGGATGCGGAATTTACCTACCGTAAATGAGCATCCAACGCTGTTTCGTTGTAACTGAACCAGCGTATTGGTGAGTGAACAGGTTCTCCTAAGGAGAGACATAGTGAGTGAGTTAATTCGCGTACCCGACATCGGCAACGGTGAAGGCGAAGTCATTGAATTGATGGTCAAGGTCGGTGATCGCATCGAAGCCGACCAGAGCATTCTGACGCTGGAATCAGACAAGGCGAGCATGGAAATCCCTGCTCCCAAGGCTGGCGTCATCAAGGCCATGAAGGTCAAGCTGGGCGACCGTCTGAAAGAAGGCGACGAGCTGTTCGAGCTGGAAGTGGAAGGCGAAGCGGCTGCCGCTCCTGCCCCCGCAGCCGAACCTGCCGCGGCCCCTGCTGCTGCCGAAAAACCGGCTGAAGCTGCACCGGCACCTGCCGCTGCTGCGCCTGCTCCGGCAGCCAGCGCCAGCGTTCAGGACATCCACGTGCCGGACATCGGCTCGTCGGGCAAGGCCAAAATCATCGAGCTGATGGTCAAGGTCGGTGACTCCATTCAGGCTGATCAGTCGTTGATCACCCTGGAATCCGACAAGGCCAGCATGGAGATCCCGTCTCCTGCAGCAGGCGTTGTCGAGAGCATCGAAGTCAAGCTGGACCAGGAAGTCGGCACCGGCGACCTGATCCTCAAACTGAAAGTCGAAGGCGCAGCGCCCGCCGCTGCTCCGGCACCTGCTGCCAGCGCACCGGCTGCCGCTCCTGCCAAGGCTGAAGCGGCTGCACCGGCCGCTGCTCCAGCGCCGAAAGCCGAAGCAGCACCTGCTCCGGCTGCACCGGCCAAAGACGGCGCCAAGGTTCACGCAGGCCCGGCTGTTCGTCAGCTGGCACGCGAGTTCGGCGTCGAGCTGAGCGCAGTCAGCGCCACCGGCCCACATGGTCGCGTGTTGAAAGAAGACGTTCAGGTCTACGTCAAGACCATGATGCAGAAGGCCAAGGAAGCTCCAGCTGGCGGCGCAAGCGGCGGCTCGGGCATTCCGCCGATCCCGGAAGTCGATTTCAGCCGTTTCGGCGAGATCGAAGAAGTACCGATGACGCGCCTGATGCAACTCGGCGCTTCCGGTCTGCACCGCAGCTGGCTGAACATCCCGCACGTCACGCAATTCGACCAGGCCGACATTACCGACCTGGAAGCTTTCCGTGTGGCGCAGAAAGGCGCTGCCGAGAAAGCTGGCGTCAAGCTGACCGTTCTGCCACTGCTGCTCAAATCCTGCGCCCACCTGCTCAAGGAGCTGCCGGACTTCAACGCTTCGCTGGCACCTAGCGGCAAGGCGGTGATCCGCAAGAAGTACGTGCACATCGGCTTTGCCGTGGACACCCCGGACGGCCTGCTGGTCCCGGTTATCCGTGACGTCGATCAGAAGAGCCTGTTGCAGCTGGCCGCCGAAGCCGCAGCACTGGCGGAAAAGGCACGCAACAAGAAACTGACTGCGAACGACATGCAGGGCGCGTGCTTCACCATCTCCAGCCTCGGCCACATTGGCGGCACCGGCTTCACGCCGATCGTCAACGCGCCGGAAGTGGCTATCCTCGGTGTTTCCAAGGCTACCATCCAGCCAGTCTGGGACGGTAAAGCCTTCCAGCCGAAACTGATGCTGCCGCTGTCGCTGTCCTACGATCACCGCGTGATCAACGGTGCAGCCGCCGCCCGCTTCACCAAGCGCTTGAGCGAATTGCTGGCGGACATCCGCACAATCCTGCTGTAAGCCAGCCAGGCCCGTCACCACGACGGGCCTTGCCGTACACCTTTGCGAGCTGCCACGCTCGAACCTCAACCCCGCCCTCCAGCGGGGATTTTTTTGCCTGGCTATTGCGCCCATGCTCCGCGCTCATTGTTGGATCCTGTGGGAGTGACCGGGGCGGCGATCCGCATTGCTCACGAACCATCTTCTGGTGCTGTACGGGCCCCTTCGCGAGCAAGCTCGCTCCCACAGCCTCTATCGCGGTGTGAGGTCTGGCTGGCGGGTGATACACTACGCGACATTTTTGTTTTGCAGGTCCACCGTCGTGACTAACACCGCTTTCAATTCTCTGCCTCTGTCCGCTGCCATGCTGGCTAACCTGGAGTCGCTTGGTTATGCCGAAATGACACCGATTCAGGCGCAGAGCCTGCCGGTGATCCTCAAGGGCATGGACCTGATCGCGCAAGCCAAGACCGGCAGCGGCAAGACCGCTGCCTTCGGTATCGGCCTGCTCAACCCGATCAACCCGCGCTTCTTCGGCTGCCAGGCACTGGTCATGTGCCCGACCCGCGAACTGGCGGATCAGGTGGCCAAGGAAATCCGCCGTCTGGCGCGCTCGGAAGACAACATCAAGGTCCTGACCCTGTGTGGCGGCGTTTCATTCGGCCCGCAGATCGGCTCGCTGGAGCACGGCGCGCACATCATCGTCGGTACGCCTGGGCGTATTCAGCAGCATTTGCGCAAGGGCTCGCTGGTACTCGACGGTCTGAACACGCTGATCCTCGATGAAGCCGACCGCATGCTGGACATGGGCTTCTACGACGCCATCGCCGACATCATCGAGCAGACCCCGCAGCGCCGTCAGACCCTGCTGTTCTCCGCGACCTACCCGGTTGGCATCAAGCAACTGTCATCGAAATTCATGCGCGACCCTCAGACCGTAAAAGTCGAAGCGCTGCACGCCGACAGCCAGATCGAGCAGATTTTCTATGAAATCTCTCCGGAGCAGCGTCTGGAAGCGGTGGTCAAGGTACTCGGTCATTTCCGTCCGGCGTCCTGTGTGGCGTTCTGTTTCACCAAGCAGCAGGTTCAGGAAGTGGTCGACCACCTGACCGCCAAAGGCATGTCTGCCGTCGGCCTGCATGGCGATCTGGAACAGCGTGACCGTGATCAGGTGCTGGCGATGTTCGCCAACCGTAGTACCTCGGTACTGGTCGCCACCGACGTGGCGGCACGCGGCCTGGACATCGACGCACTGGACATGGTGATCAACGTCGAGCTGGCGCGAGATTCGGAAATCCACATTCACCGCGTAGGCCGTACCGGTCGCGCAGGCGAAAAAGGCATCGCGGTCAGCCTTGTGGCACCGTCGGAAAGCCAGCGCGCCCGCGCTATCGAAGAATTGCAGAAAGCCCCGTTGAACTGGCAGCAGTACGATCAGCTAAGTATCAAGGAAGGCGGCAAGCTGCTGCCGACCATGACGACGCTGTGCATCGGTTCGGGTCGCAAGGACAAACTGCGCCCGGGCGACATTCTTGGAGCGCTGACCGGCGAAGCGGGTATTGCGGGCACTCAGGTGGGCAAGATCGCGATCTTCGATTTCCAGGCGTACGTCGCCGTCGAACGCAGCATGGCCAAACAGGCGCTGGAGCGTCTGAACAACGGCAAGATCAAAGGCAAGTCACTGCGCGTGCGAATTCTCTGAAATAGTCGTTAGCTGGATTATCGTCCCCACGCTCCGCGTGGGGACGCAGTTCTGGACGCTCTGCGTCCGATTTTGAATAGGTGGTGCGGCGCAGGTATGTGACGCAGAGCGTCACGAGAGGCATTCCCACGCGGAGCATGGGAACGATCGTGACCTACATATCGAGGAAACACGCTGTGCCCGTTACCGACGTTGTAATCATTGGCGCTGGCGCCGCTGGTCTGATGTGCGCGTTTACCGCTGCCGCTCGCGGGCGCAGGGTGATATTAATCGATCACGCCAACAAACCCGGCAAGAAGATCCTCATGTCCGGTGGCGGGCGCTGCAACTTCACCAACATGTACACCGAGCCGGCCAACTTCCTGTCGCAGAACCCGCACTTCTGCAAATCGGCCCTGGCGCGCTACACCCAGTGGGATTTCATCGCGATGGTCGCCAAACATGGCGTGCCTTATCACGAGAAGAAGCTCGGTCAGCTGTTCTGTGACAACAAGTCCAGCGACATTCTGGAAATGCTTCTGGAGGAATGTCGACAGGCCGGTGTCAGCCTGCACATGGATACCTCCGTGCAGCAGATCGAAAAGACCGAATCCGGCTACAGCCTGCAAACCACGCTGGGCACGTTGAGCTGCGAGGCGCTGGTCATCGCCACGGGCGGGCTGTCTATTCCGACGCTGGGCGCAACCGGTTTCGGCTATCAGGTCGGCAAGCAGTTCGGCCACACGCTGCTGCCCACCCGCGCAGGCCTGGTGCCGTTCACCATCACCGATCAGCTCAAGGAGCTGTGCACAGAGCTTTCAGGCACATCGGTGGATTGCCTGGTCAGTTGCAATGACACCAGCTTCCGCGAAAACATCCTGTTCACGCATCGCGGCCTCAGTGGTCCGGCGATCCTGCAGATCTCTTCGTTCTGGCAGCCCGGTGACACCGTGGAAATCAACCTGCTGCCCGATCACGATGTGCCCACCTGGCTCAGTCAGCAACAGGCCGAGCGTCCCAACAGTGAGTTGAAAACCCTGCTGGGCGAGATTTTCACCAAGAAGATGGCCAATCTGATCGCCGAACACTGGTTCGTGTCCAAACCCATGAAGCAGTACACCCATGCCGAACTGGCCGACATCGCCGAAAAGCTGGCGAGCTGGCAGGTGGTCCCGGCAGGCACCGAGGGTTATCGCACCGCTGAAGTGACGCTGGGCGGTATTGATACCCGTGAAGTGTCGTCCAAGACCATGGAGTCACTGAAATCCCCCGGCCTCTATTTCGTCGGCGAAGTGCTCGATGTGAGCGGTCATCTGGGCGGCTTCAACTTTCAGTGGGCGTGGGCATCGGCGTACGCAGCGGCGCAGTACGTGTGACGTAGTGCGCGTGGCGTAACATCACGACACTGCAAACCGGTATAAATTTTGCCAGGCGGATGTACAGCCAGTCATTTGGTCTGTACATATCCTCCTGCAGAATTGATCAATTGCGAACAGGGCCGTCAGCTTACCCATGGCATCGAAATCTCTCCGTCATACATTCCGTCGATTGTGGGCGCTGGATAAATTCAGCTATAGCGTTCGAGTCTTTATCGCACTGACCGGCAGCATGGCGCTGTGCTGGTACCAAAACGAGATGGCCTTGCTGATCCCGCTGTTTCTGGGGATTATTGCCTGCGCACTGGCGGAGACTGACGATAGCTGGCAAGGCCGGCTCAATGCTCTGGCCGTGACGCTGGTGTGCTTCAGTGTCGCCGCACTCGCCGTAGAACTGCTGTTCCCCTACCCCTGGCTGTTTGTCTGCTCACTGGCGCTGGCCAGCTTCTGCCTGACCATGCTCGGCGCGCTGGGCGAACGCTATGGTGCGATTGCCTATGGCACGCTGATTCTCTCGGTCTACACCATGATCGGCGTCGATCAGCGCGGCGGCGAGGTGCTGGACTTCTGGCATGAGCCGATGCTGCTGGTGGCGGGTGCGGCCTGGTACGGCCTGCTGTCGGTGCTGTGGCAGATGCTGTTTTCCAACCAGCCGGTGCAACAGGCGCTGGCCCGACTGTTCCGTGAGCTGGGGCAGTACCTGAAACTCAAGTCGACGCTGTTTGAGCCGATCCGCACGCTCAATGTGGAGGCCCGCCGCCTGGAACTGGCGCAGCAGAACGGCAAAGTGGTCGCCGCACTGAACTCCACCAAGGAAATCATCCTGCACCGTGTCGGCAGCGGCCGCCCCGGTTCGAAAGTCAGCCGCTACCTGAAGCTGTACTTCATCGCCCAGGACATCCACGAGCGCGCCAGCTCGTCGCACTACCCCTACAACTCGCTGGCCGACGCCTTTTTCCACAGCGATGTGCTGTTCCGCTGCCAGCGCCTGCTGCGTCAACAGGGCGTTGCCTGTCAGGCCCTGTCGGAATCCATCCAGTTGCGTCAGCCGTTCGTATACGACCCAAGCTTTGCAGAAGCCATGGAAGACCTGCACGCCTCCCTGGAACACCTGCGCATCCAGAGCAATCCTGCATGGCGCGGCCTGTTACGTTCGCTGCGCGCGCTGGCTGCCAACCTCGGCACGCTGGATCGCCTGATCAGCGACGCCAGCAACCCGGATGCCGTGGCCGATGCCACCGACAGCAGCCTGCTGGACCGCTCACCACGCAACCTCAAGGATGTCTGGACCCGCCTGCGCCTGCAGATGACCCCGACCTCGCTGCTGTTCCGCCACGCCCTGCGCCTGCCGCTGGCGCTGACCATCGGTTATGCGATGGTGCACCTGATTCACCCGTCACAGGGCTACTGGATCATCCTGACCACGGTATTTGTCTGCCAGCCGAGCTATGGCGCCACCCGGCGTAAACTCGGCCAGCGAATCATTGGCACGGCAATAGGTCTGACGGTCGGCTGGGTACTGTTCGATCTGGTTACCAGTCCGATTCTGCAATCGATGTGCGCGGTGTTGGCCGGTGTGGTGTTCTTCGTCAATCGCACCACGCGCTACACCCTGTCGACCGCCGCCATCACGGTCATGGTGCTGTTCTGTTTCAATCAGGTCGGCGACGGTTACGGGCTGTTCCTGCCCCGGCTGTTCGATACGCTGCTGGGCAGCCTGATCGCCGGGCTCGCGGTGTTCCTGTTCCTGCCGGACTGGCAAGGGCGACGCCTGAACAAGGTGCTGGCCAACACCCTGACCTGCAACAGCATTTACCTGCGCCAGATCATGCAGCAGTACGCCAAGGGCAAGAGTGACGACCTTACCTATCGACTGGCACGGCGCAACGCCCACAATGCCGACGCCGCGCTGTCGACCACACTGGCAAACATGCTTATGGAGCCCGGTCACTTCCGCAAGGAGGCCGATGTCGGCTTCCGCTTTCTGGTGCTGTCACATACGCTGCTGAGCTACCTTTCCGGCCTCGGCGCGCACCGTGATACCCAATTGCCCGGCGATGTCCGCGAACACCTGATCGATAACGTCGGCGCCACGCTGGCCGCCAGCATCGACGAAATCGCCGCAGGGCTGGCCGAGAAGAAACCGGTCGCTGTACAGAGTGACGCAGAGGAAGCACTGGCTGCGCAACTGGAACAGCTGCCGGAAGAGATGGACGAAAGCCAGCGTCTGGTACAGGCACAGCTAGCCTTGATCTGCCGCCAGCTGGCACCGCTGCGCACCCTTGCCGCACACCTGATCAAAGCTCCGGAGGCTGCTGCAGTCCATGCAGTCTGAACAGCTCGTCGTAGGTGCCGTCGGCCTTCATGGCGGCAATTTCACGATCGAAATCGGCGACGATTTTTGCGTGGTGAGGATTTTTCAGGCTGACCAGAATATGCAGACTGTTCTCGCTCAACGAGCCGGGTAGAAACTCGACACGGTCGCGAACCTCGTCGGGCTCCATCGCCAGGTTATAGCGAGCGACGTATTCGTCCTCCAGTGTCAGGTCCACACGTTCGGCAGCCAGCATGCGAACAGCTGTGGAAAAGTTTTGTACAGGGACCTTCTTGAGCAGGCTGTCGCTGTCAAACGCTGGGGAATAGGCATAACCGCGTACAACCGCAATCATGTAATTGTGCAGTTGTTCATGGCTCCGAACCTCGATAGCCGATTCCTTGCGTTTAATGAAGCGCACCCGATTGAGCAGGTATTCGGCTGAAAACTGACCAATTTTTGTGCGATCGTCGCTGAACCATGCGTTGATCAGCACATCGTGCCGCCCCTCACCCAACCCCAGCATTGCCCGCGCCCAAGGCACTTGCTCATACAGGGTGGTGTATCCGGCGCGGCGCAACGCCGTATTGACGATATCGGTCGCAAGTCCGCCGTTGAGCAGCAGCGCATCGGTAAAAGGTGGCCAGGGGTCAGCGACAAGGCGCAGTTTCTCGGCTGCACTGGCGTGCGCCATCAGCAAAAAGACCAGCAACCCAACCGCTCGAAGCCACTGCGACATACTCAGGTTCCTGAAAAGGGCGGCATTCCCGATTTAATCCTATCGGCAGCAAAACCATCACTCATGAGAGTGCCTGCAGCTTTTAATTGAAGACCTCAAGCAGTCAGTAGACAAGCCGGGAGGGGAACATGCTCAGTAAAGCTGCACGCACATCGTTGACAGCGTTTATTGGGAATGTCGGCGGATACGTTTAGACTTCGCTTCTGGTTTCCCTGCGAGTCTGCGACATGTCTATCAAATGGATCTGCAAACATCACACCGAGCTGAGCATCCAGCAGCTGTATGCCGTGCTGCAACTGCGCGCCGAGGTGTTTGTAGTCGAGCAGCAATGCGTGTATCTGGACGTGGACGGGCAGGACCTGACGGGCGATACCTGCCACCTGATGGCCTGGCAGGAAGACAAGCTGGTCGCCTATCTGCGCTTGCTGGACCCTATCCAGCAGGGCGGCGACGTCACTATCGGGCGAGTCGTGACAGCCCCTTCGATTCGCAGCCGGGGCATTGGCCATGAACTGATGGAGCAGGCCCTGGAAAATGCCGAACGCAAATGGCCTGACCAGCCCATCTATCTATCGGCACAGGCCCACCTGCAAGGCTACTACAGCCGCTACGGCTTCAACCCGGTGGGCGAGGTCTATCTGGAAGACGACATCCCCCACATCGGCATGCGCCGCGATCTGGACTAAAAGCAGTTGCACGCCTTGAGCTGCAAGCTGCACGTTGAAAGCATTGAAAAGGGATTCGTCGATGGAGGTCAGCAAGACCAAAAGCAGTTTCTATCGCCGCCTGTATGTGGCGTACCTGATTGATTCGAAGCTCGCCAGCAGCGTACCCGAACTGACAGCCGTGACCGGCATGCCACGCCGCACCGCTCAGGACACCATCAGCGCGCTCTCCGATCTGGACATCGTGTGTGAGTTCGAACAGCAGGAAGGTGCCCGCAATCACGCAGGCAATTACCGTATTCGTAATTGGGGCGCCATCGACAAAACATGGATCGCCCGCAACCTGAACAGCATCAAGGCCGTGCTCGGGTATCCCTAGCAGCAGTTGCGAGCTTAAAGCTTGCCGTTCGAAGCTTGCAGCTCGTTATAGGTCAGGTAGACGCGCAGGTCGAATTCCAGCTGGTGATACCCGGGCAGCATGTGCTCGCATAACTGGTAGAACGCCTTGTTATGGTCTGACTCGCGAAAATGTGCGAGCTCGTGAACCACGATCATCTTCAGGAATTGAGCAGGGGCTTCCTTGAACAAGGCGGCCACGCGAATCTCATTGCTTGCCTTGAGCTTGCCGCCTTGCACTCTGGATATTTTGGTGTGCAACCCAAGCGCGCGATGGGTCAGGTCCAGGCGATTATCGAACAGCACCTTCCTGATGGCCGGCGCATTGCGCAGGTGATCCTGCTTGAGCGCCAGCGCGTAGGCGTAAAGAGCCTTGTCGCTTTGTATCTGATGACGCTCCGGGTAGCGCTGCTCCAGATAGTCCGCCAGACGGTTCTGGGCAATCAACTGATGCACTTGATCCTGCAGGGCTTGCGGATAGGCCTGCAGGTATTTGAGTGGAGCATGGCTGGCGGCAGTCATGGGGCCTTTTGCATGATGACGAAAGACGCCATTCTACAACAATCCACCCGACCTCAAGCCTGCCACCTCAAAGTGCCCTGGAAAGTGCAGCGCGTCTTCGGACACCATCGGATGCGCGATCAGAAAGCCCTGCATGACCTGACAGCCATTGTCCGCCAGCCACTGGTATTGCTCGCAGGTCTCCACCCCTTCGGCAATGACCAGCATATCGAGGTTGCGACTCAGGTCGATGATGCTGCTGGCCATCGCCGCCTCGCGCCTGGACTCGACGATATTGGCGACAAAACGCCTGTCCAGCTTCAAGGTGTCGAGCTGAAGATTGCGCAAGTGCGACAGCGAGCATTCGCCAGTGCCGAAGTCGTCCAGCGCAATACGCACGCCGACGTCATGCAGTGACTTCAGCTGTTTATGGCTATGCGTAAGGTTATGCACCAGAGCGCTTTCAGTGATTTCCACCTCGATCTGTCCTGGCTTGAGCTCGAAGCGATCCATGGCACGCTTCAGCTCCGAAGCCAGGTTGGGCATGCAGAATTGCGTGGGGCTGACACAGACACTCAGCACCACATCGGCAGCAAATACCCGGCTCCACGCCTGACGCTGTTCGGCGCCCTGATCGAAAATCCAGCTGCCGAGCCGGTTGATCAGTCGGGTCTCTTCAAGCAAGGGAATGAACAGCGCAGGAGGTACCTCGCCGACCGCCGGATGCTGCCAGCGCAGCAACGCTTCGAAACCACGCAGGCGACCATCCGCGACATGGATCTGGGGCTGGTACACCACCGAGAAATCCTTGCCGTCGATGGCCGTGCGCACACTTTCCTCAAGCATCAGCCGTGAGCGGGCGCGTCCGTTCATATTCTGGTCGTAGAACCGGTATTGCTGACGCCCTGCACGCTTGGCCTCATACATGGCGATATCTGCCGCACGCAGCAAACCGTCCAGATTCGAGCCGCAGTCCGGAAAGGTCGCGATACCAACACTGGCACCCAGGGTGATTTCGACACCGTCGACCTGGCGCCTTCCCGACACCCGTTCAATGAGTTTTTCAGCGATTTTGGCCGCCTGTTCGGGGTAATCAAGCCCGTCGATCACAACCGTGAATTCGTCGCCGCCAATGCGCGCCAGAACATCATAGGGACGCATGCTGTCCTTGAACTGCTCGGCGACCCAGAGCAATACCTGATCACCGGCGTCATGACCCAGCGCATCATTGATCTGCTTGAAGCCGTCCAGGTCCATGAACAGCACAACCAGGTATTTGTCTGTCTGCTCCTTGCGCAGGAGCATGCCTTCAACGGCCTGATAAAGCCCGCGGCGATTGAGCAGGCCTGTCAACGCGTCGGTAACAGCCTGTTTTTCAAGTTGCTGATAGAGGTCACGGACTACCGACATATCCAGAACCGTCAGCACCATCGCCTTCTGCTCCGCAGGCAGCGCCGCGCAAGACAAGGCAACCGGCAACTGCGTGCCTTGTGCGGTACGCAGAATGGCATCGTGCACCCGGTAGGTGTCGGCCTTGCGATAGTGTTTGTAGAAGCCTGACTCCAGCCAGTCGCCCACTTGCGGTTCGATGATGTAATCCAGCACTTGCGTACCGCGCAGTTGATCGACCGAAGCGTTCAACAACTGGCAGATGGCGGGATTGGCAAAACTGATGGTACCCGCCTCATCAACGACCAGAATGCCTTCGGCGACGTTGGCCAGCACTGACGCGTTGAACGCACGCGCCGATTCAAGTTCCAGCGAAAGCTGCTGCAGCGCACGACGGTTACGCTGTTGCTCAAGCAGGGTCTGCACCTTGGGCTTGAGAACGTTCGGGTCGAAGGGTTTGAACAGGTAATCCGTCGCGCCGTTTGCATACCCTTTCTGCACGGCATCCTGGGTCTGCTCATTGGCCGTGAGAAAGATAATGGGCGTCAGGCGGGTGCGCTGACTGCCTCGCATCAACCGGGCAACTTCGAAGCCGTCCATGCCCGGCATCTGCACATCCAGCAGAACCAGGTCGACTTCCTGTTCAAGAAGCACCGTCAATGCTTCGATTCCTGAACTCGCAGTCACAATATGCCAATCCGTTCTTTGTAGAACAGCGCACATCGTCACCAGATTTTCCGGATAATCGTCTACAACCAGTAAAACCGAAGAGCCATCATGTGGCTGTGTTGGCACGCGTTCCATGCTGCTTCTCTGTGTGGGCATGACGCCTGAGTTTCAGGACGACCGTCATACTTTGGAATAACTCTAGCCCCGTCTCGCAAAAAGCAGAAGCAAGGCACCCCTTCCCTACCATCAAAGTTCGATCTACCCGACTAACGGTCATTCTCTGCACGCGTTGCAGGCTCTGCCCTGCAGGAAAAGTGACAGCACTTTGACGTCATTGGTTCGACAATTTTTCATTAACAAATCGCCCTACAATCCGTATAAAACGTGATCAAACCCTCTTGCTAGAGGTGCCCCCTTGGTAGAAAAAGACATGCGCGGAAGGATTAAAAATGATCGATCTTGGATCGTACCAACTCAGCATTCCAGTGGACTCACCTCCCAGGACCATTACGACCGCTCAGCTTGTGAAAGGTTATGACGGCAAATACTTCAAATCGAAATCGGACTCCATTGTGTTCTGGTCTCCGGTAACCGGGACCAAAACCGAAAACGCCAAATATTCACGCAGCGAGTTACGGGAAACATGGTCAGATGGATCACTGCACAATTGGGTATATCCCGATGCGGACAACTATCTGAACGCTAAACTGGAAGTCGATCAGGTGCCTTCTTCCGGCAAGATCGTGATCGGCCAGATACATGCCTATGAAAGCACCGAGCCTCTTCTGAAAGTCGAGTATCAATACAAGGAAGACACCAAGAGTGGAGAAATCGTTGCGAAAGTTCGCAATCGTTTCGATGACGACGAAAGCAAGGTCTATAAGATAGTCGACGGTGTGAAGCTCAATCAGACATTCAATTACGTCATTCACCTGAGCAAGGGCGGGAAATTGACTGTCAGTGTCAATGACACCGACTGGAGCAAGCGCATCAGCGAGACCTGGCGCGACAAGCCTTTGTATTTCAAGGCCGGTGTTTATACCCAAGACAATACCGGGTATACCTCCGAAGGTGGCAGGGCCACTTTTTATAATCTCGATATTGATCACAACAAGAGCTGAGCCGCGCGCAGGCCTTGAATCAAGCGCTAAAAAAACGGCCCGCACTTGCAGAAAGTGCGGGCCGCTTTTATTTCATCAGTTCATTAAGCAGCGCTATCAGCGGTTGGCTTTGAACTCCTGCTCAGCCGCCAGGAAACGTGTCTGCATGGACGCCGACGCAGGCTTGCCGATCAGGCTGAATACCACGATGGCGATGCTGGCAAGGATGAAACCCGGGATGATTTCATACAGACCAAGGGTACTGAACTGTTTCCAGAGTACGACAGTCGCCGCACCGACTATTACCCCGGCCAGCGCACCATTGCGTGTCATGCCTTTCCACAGCACAGATATCAGCACCACAGGGCCGAATGCTGCGCCGAACCCTGCCCAGGCATAGCTCACCAGCCCAAGCACGCGGTTCTCGGGGTTGGCGGCCAGCAGAATGGCAATGATCGCGATCAGCAACACCATCGCACGCCCGACCCATACCAACTCAAGCTGCGAAGCGCCCTTGCGCAGGTAAGCCTTGTAGAAGTCTTCGGTCAGCGCGCTGGAGCACACCAGCAACTGACAGCTAAGCGTACTCATCACCGCAGCCAGAATGGCCGACAGCAGCACACCGGCAACCCATGGATTGAACAGCAGCTTGGCCAGCTCGATGAACACCCGCTCGGGGTTCTCGGTCACCGGCCCGGCCACATCCGGGTGCGCGGAGAAGTAAGCGATACCGAAGAAGCCTACCGCCACAGTACCGCCCAGACACAGGATCATCCAGGCCATGGAGATGCGTCGGGCGCTGGCAATCGACTTGACCGAATCAGCCGCCATGAAGCGCGCGAGAATATGCGGTTGGCCGAAATAACCCAGACCCCAGCCAAGCAGGGAAATGATGCCGATGAAAGTCGTGTTCTTGAACATGTCGAAGCTGGTCGGATCTTTCGCTTCAATGGCCAGGAAGGTGGTATCTACCCCGCCTGTCGCCAGCAGGACGATGATCGGCGTCAGGATGAGGGCGAAGATCATCAGCGTGGCTTGTACGGTGTCGGTCCAGCTCACGGCCAGAAAACCACCGACGAAGGTGTAGGCAATGGTCGCCGCAGCGCCAGCCCACAGGGCGGTTTCGTAGGACATGCCGAAGGTGCTTTCAAACAGACGCGCGCCAGCAACGATGCCCGAGGCGCAATAGATGGTGAAGAACACCAGAATCACGATGGCCGAGATGATGCGCAGCAGGCCGCTGTTGTCTTCGAAGCGGCTGCTGAAGTAATCCGGCAGGGTCAGGGCATCACCGTTGTGCTCGGTCTGCACGCGCAGACGACCGGCCACGAACAGCCAGTTCAGGTAGGCACCGATGATCAGACCAATGGCGATCCAGCTTTCCGACAGGCCGGACATATAGATAGCCCCCGGCAACCCCATCAACAGCCAGCCGCTCATGTCCGAGGCTCCTGCTGAAAGCGCTGTTACCACGCTGCCCAGGCTGCGCCCGCCGAGGATGTAATCCGAAAGGTTGTTGGTAGAGCGATAGGCCATCAGGCCGATCAAGACCATTGCCGCTATATAGATCACAAACGTGATCAAGGTAGGGTTGCTGACACTCATGAGTTCTGCCTTGGCATTGTTTTTATGTTGGCACCCGGTGCCAAAGGGAATAGCGACCGATATTCGGCGCATCCATACTTTTGCACCCGACACCGCGTTGACTGATCGCTCCGCAAGGATCGGCAATCAATTGCTGGCGGTTGCACCGCGGGAATGAATCCTATTAAACAAACCAAACAAGGTGCAACCCATTTCAACGTGCAAGTTGCACCTGTTACAAAAAAACCAATAAAGGCGTTTTTCTGCGCCATTTTAGGGCGTTTTCGGCCCTATCTACAAACAATCACGCACCAGCTCTGGGCAAAGCAACGCTATTGCGGCCTGCTTGCCGGGAATGTCACAAAATATTGTCGAAACAGGGTTGCACTCGGTTGCACCTGACCCCGTCACGGCGCTAATCTTTGCCAAAGCCGATGCCACCGCCGCGTGGCTATAATGAGGACAACACATGGCCACCACTACTCTAGGCGTCAAACTTGACGACCCGACCCGCGAGCGATTGAAAGCCGCCGCCCATTCGATCGACCGCACACCGCACTGGTTGATCAAGCAGGCGATTTTCAATTACCTGGAAAAACTGGAGAGTGGTGCAACCTTGCTGGAGCTCAATGGCGCGACTGGCAAAGACAGCGAAGACCGTGGCGAAGTGGCGGAAGACACTGGCCTGCAATGCTTTCTTGATTTTGCCGAGAGCATTCAACCGCAGTCGGTACTGAGGGCCGCCATCACCTCCGCCTACCGCCGCCCCGAGCAGGAAGTGGTGCCGATGCTGCTGGAGCAGGCGCGCCTGACCGCACCTGTTGCCGAAGCCACCAACAAGATGGCCGCGTCGATTGCCGAAAAGCTGCGTAACCAGAAAAGCGCTGGCGGCCGCGCTGGCATTGTTCAAGGCCTGTTGCAGGAATTTTCGCTGTCCTCGCAGGAAGGCGTTGCACTCATGTGCCTGGCCGAAGCGTTGCTGCGCATTCCGGACAAGGGCACGCGCGATGCCTTGATTCGCGACAAGATCAGCAACGGAAACTGGCAGCCGCATCTGGGCAACAGCCCGTCGCTGTTCGTCAACGCTGCCACCTGGGGCCTGCTGCTGACCGGCAAGCTGGTCGCCACTCACAACGAGGCAGGTCTCACATCTTCGCTGAGCCGCATCATCGGCAAGAGCGGCGAACCGATGATCCGCAAGGGCGTCGACATGGCCATGCGCCTGATGGGCGAGCAGTTCGTCACCGGCGAAACCATCGGCGAAGCCCTGGCCAATGCCAGCCGTTTTGAAGCCAAGGGCTTCCGCTATTCCTACGACATGCTGGGTGAAGCGGCGCTTACCGAGCATGATGCGCAGAAGTATCTCGCGTCCTACGAGCAGGCCATACACTCCATCGGCAAGGCCTCCCACGGCCGCGGCATCTACGAAGGCCCGGGCATTTCCATCAAGCTGTCGGCACTGCACCCGCGCTATAGCCGCGCCCAGTACGAGCGCGTGATGGAAGAACTGTACCCGCGCCTGCTGTCGCTGACCCTGCTGGCCAAGCAGTACGACATCGGCCTGAACATCGATGCCGAAGAGGCTGATCGTCTGGAGCTGTCACTGGATCTGCTCGAGCGCCTGTGCTTCGAACCGCAGCTGACTGGCTGGAACGGCATTGGCTTCGTGATTCAGGCTTACCAGAAGCGCTGCCCTTATGTGATCGATTACGTGATCGATCTGGCTCGGCGCAGCCGTCACCGCCTGATGATCCGTCTGGTCAAGGGCGCGTATTGGGACAGCGAGATCAAGCGCGCCCAGGTTGAAGGTCTGGAAGGCTATCCGGTGTACACGCGCAAGGTGTACACCGACGTCTCGTACATCGCCTGTGCCCGCAAGCTGCTGGCGGCACCAGAAGTCATTTACCCACAATTCGCCACACACAACGCCCACACCCTGGCGGCTATTTACCAGATCGCCGGGCAGAATTATTACCCAGGTCAGTATGAGTTCCAGTGCCTGCACGGCATGGGCGAGCCTTTGTACGAGCAGGTCGTAGGCAAGGTCGCAGACGGCAAGCTGAACCGTCCATGCCGCGTGTACGCTCCGGTCGGCACGCATGAAACGCTGTTGGCCTATCTGGTCCGTCGTCTGCTGGAAAACGGTGCCAACACGTCGTTCGTCAACCGGATTGCCGACCATTCGATCTCCATTCAGGAACTGGTGGCCGACCCGGTCAGCCAGATCGAACGCATGGCAACACAGGAAGGCGGTTTCGGCTTGCCGCACCCGCGCATTCCGCTGCCGCGCGACCTGTATGGCACCGAGCGCGCCAACTCCAGCGGCATCGACATGGCCAACGAGCATCGTCTGGCTTCGCTGTCCTCGGCCCTGCTCGCCACAGCGCACAATGACTGGAAAGCTGCTCCCATGCTCGGCTGCCCGGCCAGCGCAGGCACACTGACTGCCGCGTTGAACCCATCCGACCTGCGTGATGTGGTCGGTCATATTCAGGAAGCCTCGCTGCAGGATGTCGAGAACGCCATCCAGTGCGCCTTGAGCGCTGGCCCGATCTGGCAGGCAACACCGCCTGCCGAACGCGCCGCAATTCTGGAACGTGCTGCCGATTTGATGGAAAGCGACATCCAGCCCTTGATGGGCCTGCTGGTCCGCGAGGCGGGCAAGACCTTCGCCAACGCCATCGCCGAGGTGCGCGAAGCCGTCGACTTCCTGCGTTACTACGCCGTACAGGCGCGCAATGATTTCACCAACGACGCCCATCGTCCGCTGGGGCCGGTGGTCTGCATCAGCCCCTGGAACTTCCCGCTGGCAATTTTCAGCGGTCAGGTCGCTGCTGCACTGGCTGCGGGCAACCCGGTGCTGGCCAAACCGGCCGAGCAAACACCGTTGATTGCCGCCCAGGCCGTGCGCCTGCTGCTTGAAGCCGGCATCCCGGAAGGCGTCGTGCAATTGCTGCCGGGGCGCGGTGAAACCGTAGGTGCCGGGCTGGTCGGCGACGAACGCGTCAAAGGCGTGATGTTCACCGGTTCCACTGAAGTCGCCCGCCTGCTGCAACGCAATGTAGCCGGACGTCTGGATTCGCAGGGCCGCCCTATCCCGCTGATCGCCGAAACCGGCGGTCAGAACGCGATGATCGTCGACTCTTCGGCGCTGACCGAACAGGTTGTCATTGACGTAGTTTCTTCGGCGTTCGACAGCGCCGGGCAACGCTGCTCGGCACTGCGCGTGCTGTGCCTGCAGGAAGACTCTGCCGACCGCGTCATCGAAATGCTCAAGGGGGCGATGGCCGAGAGCCGTCTCGGCAACCCGGAGCGTCTGTCTGTAGACATCGGCCCGGTGATCGATGCCGAGGCCAAAGCGGGTATCGAGAAACACATCCAGGCCATGCGCGACAAAGGCCGTACGGTTTATCAGGTGGCCATTGCCGACAGCACAGAGCTCAAGCGCGGCACCTACGTGATGCCGACCCTGATCGAGCTGGAAAGCTTCGATGAACTGCAACGCGAAATCTTCGGCCCCGTGCTGCACGTGGTGCGCTACAAGCGCAAGGAACTCGGCCTGCTGATCGACCAGATCAATGCATCCGGCTACGGCCTGACCCTCGGCGTGCACACGCGCATCGACGAAACCATCGCCAAGGTCATCGATAACGTCAACGCAGGCAACGTCTATGTAAACCGTAACATCGTCGGGGCGGTGGTGGGCGTCCAGCCATTTGGCGGCGAAGGCCTGTCCGGTACCGGCCCTAAAGCCGGTGGCCCGCTGTACCTGTACCGCCTGCTGTCGACGCGTCCGCAGGATGCCATCGAGAAATCGTTCGTGCGCAGTGATGCACTGTCTGCTCCGGACACCCGCCTGCGTGACATCCTCAACAAACCGTTGCAAGCCTTGAAGACCTGGGCAGCCAGTCACCAGCAAGCCGAACTGGATGCCCTGTGCAGCCAATACGCCGAGCAATCGCAAAGCGGCATAACTCGCCAGCTGGCGGGCCCGACCGGCGAGCGCAACAGCTATGCGATTCTGCCGCGTGAACACGTGCTTTGCCTGGCGGATGACGAGAACGACCTGCTGATTCAACTGGCAGCCGTGCTGGCTGTCGGCAGTTCTGCCGTGTGGCCGGAAACAGACATCAGCAAGCCATTGCGCGCTCGTCTGCCAAAGGATGTGCAGGCACGCATCAAGCTGATCCCTGACTGGACCAAGGACGAAGTCATCTTCGACGCCGTCCTGCACCACGGCGACTCCGATCAGCTACGTGCCATCTGCCAGCAGATCGCCCAGCGCAGCGGTGCAATCGTCGGCGTCAATGGCCTGTCCCACGGCGAAACCAACGTGCCGCTGGAACGCCTGGTGATAGAGCGGGCATTGAGCGTCAACACCGCGGCGGCGGGTGGCAATGCGAGCCTGATGACGATCGGCTGATGCCGCTCGGTAACAGATGACGCAGAGCGTCAAGAAAGGCATTCCCATGCTGGAGCGTGCGGAACGAGAGGTGTCGGAAAGACACCGACCGTTCCCATGCTCTGGACGCTCCGCGTCCGCTCTCGATACCCCCCGCACACGCTCGACCATCACCCGAATCAATCTTGCTACCCTCCCTCCTCAACCCGACCTAGACTTGAGCCATTCCAAGAATAGGTACGCCATCATGTCCGAGTCGCTGCTCAGTTCCCGAAACCTGGCTTTCGAGCTGTATGAAGTGCTGGACGCCGAAGGGCTGACGCGGCGTGAGCGGTTTGCCGAGCATTCGCGGGAAACCTTTGATGCAGCGCTGGGGACGGCGCGTACTATCGCGGAAAAGTATTTTGCGCCGCACAACCGCAAGGCTGACGAAAACGAGCCGCGCTATGAAAATGGCGAAGCGATTCTGATCCCCGAGGTCAAGCCTGCTGTGGATGCGTTTCTCGCCGCTGGTTTTCTCAATGCATCGCGTGATTTTGAAGCGGGCGGCATGCAGTTGCCGACCCTACTGTCACAGGCCTGCTTTGCCCACTTTCAGGCAGCCAATGTCGGAACCACGGCCTACCCGTTCCTGACCATGGGCGCGGCGAATCTGATTGAGAGTTTTGGCAACGACGAACAAAAACAGCGCTTTCTGCAACCGATGATCGAGGGGCGCTTCTTCGGCACCATGGCCCTGACCGAGCCACACGCAGGTTCGTCGCTGTCAGACATCCGCACCCGCGCCGAACCGGCAGACGACGGCACCTACCGGCTGCGTGGCAACAAGATTTTCATCTCGGGTGGTGATCACGCGCTTTCGGAAAATATCGTGCACATGGTATTGGCAAAACTGCCGGATGCCCCTGGCGGGGTCAAAGGTATCTCGCTGTTCATCGTGCCCAAGTTTCTGGTCAACGACGACGGCAGCCTCGGCAAGCGCAACGATGTGCTGCTGGCTGGCCTGTTTCACAAGATGGGCTGGAAAGGCACGACCTCCACCGCGCTGAATTTCGGCGATAACGGTGAGTGTGTCGGCTATCTGGTCGGCAAGCCTCATCATGGTTTGAGTTACATGTTCCAGATGATGAACGAAGCACGCATCGGCGTCGGCCTGGGCGCGGTCATGCTCGGCTATTCGGGGTATCTGTACTCTCTGGATTATGCCCGCGATAGACCTCAAGGTCGGCTGCCTGACAGCAAAAGCCCCGAGAGCACGCCTGTTCCGATCATTCAGCACGCCGACGTGCGGCGTATGCTGCTGACCCAGAAAGCGTATGTAGAAGGCGCGTTCGACCTGTGCCTGTATGCCTCGCGACTGTTCGACGACACACAGACCGGCGAAACCGACGACGCCCGCAAGCATGCCCATGAACTGTTGGACTTACTGACTCCGGTGGTCAAGTCCTGGCCTTCGGAGTTCTGCCTGAAGGCCAACGAGCTGGCGATTCAGGTTCTCGGTGGTCACGGCTATACCCGCGAATACCCCGTTGAGCAGTACTACCGCGATAACCGGCTTAATCCGATTCATGAAGGCACTCACGGCATTCAGTCGCTGGACCTGCTTGGTCGCAAGCTGGCGCAAAATGGCGGCACCGGCCTCAAGCAACTGCTGCGCCTGATATCCGACACATGCGAGCGGGCGCAGGTTTACGACTCACTTCATGAGCTGCGCCAACCTCTGGAGCAATTGGTCACTCATGTGCAGGCTGTCACCCTCGGTCTGCTGACCGATCTGGCGCAAGGCAGAATCACCAGTACCCTGGCCAATTCGGCGCTGTACCTCAAGGTATTCGGCCATACCATTATTGGCTGGCGCTGGCTGGAACAGGCGATTCGCGCTGAGGAAGGTCTGGGCAAAGGTCATTCGGCCGACAGCGACTTCTACAAGGGCAAGCTTCAAGCAGCCCGGTACTTCCTGACCTGGGAAGTACCGGGCTGCCATCACGAACTGAGCATTCTGGAAAACCGCGATGACACTTGCCTTGCCATGCGCGATGGCTGGTTTTAAATAAAACCGGGCGGCGCTTGATCAGTGAGGGCTGAACAGGTCAGTCATCGGGTTCTGTGGAAAGAACCGGTCGACCAATGCCTTGGCATCTGCCCCCAACTTGAGCGCGTATTGCTCTCGACTGAATGGCTCGCCCGTGCGCATATCGTAAAGCGCTCTTCCCTGAACCGGGCGATCGACCTCCTGCATCTGGACTTTCATGATGCGGTAAAACTCGCCGACCACTTCTTCGATACTCTCGATTTGAAAATAACAACCAGGCAAAAAGATCGATTCGGCCTCATCGGGCGAGGCTGAAAATGGCGCGATCGGCGTGGCCCTCAAATACCGTCCTTTGGGCAACACAAAGACCACCGAAGTATCATCGAACGTTATCGGCCCAATCACCGCGTTAGTAGGAGCACCGGCTCGACTGCTGGCAAACGCGCTGACCACGTAGGGGTTTTCACTGAACGAAGTGATATCGGTATTGACCAGCACATCGCCGATCTTGATCTGCCCGCTGCGGAACACGGCACCCGAGGTACCCCGATCACCGCTGCCACCCCGATACAACTCGACATCATTGCTATAGCCCACTACCTGGATGTCATCGGCAAGACGCTCAATGAACCTTACCTGGTTGGAGCCCCTACGTTCGCCTGTACGCAGGAATCGATTGAACACCGTATCCTCCTGGGTATAGAGCATGATGTTAGCGCCGTAATAGTCGTCCTCGCCCAGCTTGAATACCCTGTGTTTACCGTGCCACGGGTCCCGGTACACTTCATCGCCTTCGGGTGAAGAGTCAGACTCCAGAACATCGTCCGTGGTTGGCTCCCAGATATCCATGACCTCTTTCTGACGAGTCAGGGCTCTTTCTGCATAATATTGCTCATTGAATATGTCCGTTTGCAGGTACCTGTCCCAGAACGTTGAATGCACTGTTGCATAAGGTTTTCCTGGCGGGACTGATGAGCTGGTAGACGGCACCTGCGGATCCATAGGCGAGCCACCCTGCAAGCCAGGTGGTTGGATCAGCGTCCATTCCCCGTCGAGCCCCAAGCGAACCGGCTTACTGCCAACGAACGCAAAAGGATTGTCAGGGTCAACGATGAACCAGCACTGCTGTTGCTCACTGAACATCACGCGGTACGGCAACCGCGCAAGCTTGATCCAGGTTTCGCCATTGCCCAATGAGTAAACGCCACGAAACCTGCCTTCTTCGGCTGAAGGCGTGAGGCTCTCCAGCAGCAGGTTGCCTTCCATGTTTTCCAGCGGATCGACAATCACGCCACTTTCCACAACTTCACCGGGGAGCGACACGACATCCGCCCGCACTAATGGCATACGCTCAGGCATGGCACGAATGGACATCAGTAGCGGCAGGTTAAAAAGCAGGTAAAGGGTGTTGATAATGGCACCCAATACACCAGCGCGACGTTGCGCCGGGGTCTTGCCATTGACCGCCTGATCAATGTTCAACCCGGTATTGGCGAGGCCTGCGCCAACCAGCGTCAGAGCAATGGGCCACCCCAACGCGGCTAGCCCGCCAAAAGCCTGCATGAAGGCACTTAGATAACCGATCCACATCTGCTTGCGCAGATCGGCGTTGGACGTCAGCAACTGATGCGCGTCGGCGGTCATGACCTGACGCGCGATATCACGCAGATAAATAAAGGGATCACCCACGATGGGTGCCCGGGATTGATTGATAAGTCGGACATCGGCACGCCAGTCATGCGCGAGCAATTCACTGACTCCGCGCGCAAACCTGACGCTGTCCTGTGTTCGTGCCGCCTCGCCGCGCAGGAAATTGCCTGTCAGTGCCTTACCCGCCTGCTCGCTCGCGAACTGCCCCTTGAGCCAGTTGTACAGCGCGCGTTCGTTTTCGAACACCTGAAAAGGCTGCTCGGCATCAGGCCGGTAAATCACTTCCCGGCCATCAGCGATAACGATACGCAGCATGTCGTAAGTCTTGACGCCGTTGATGTCCAGCGTATGCACCGAAAGGCCAGGCGTTACCAAAGGCGAGTCCCGCAAGGCCTTCAGCGTCGCAGGCTGCGAGGGATCAGTGACGACGAATCGAGTGACGTGCTTGAATTCGTCTGGCGAAAGCTGACCTTTGCGCAGGCAATTACCGGCTGCAACCAAATAGTGTGCTTTGGCCAGAATGCAAAAATTCTCACTGTGCGCACTCCAGAAACGCTCCATGCAGCGGGTGTACAGCGAGCTGAAATCCAGCGTCCACATTTCTGCCAGCAAAGTCTGCGGCAGCATGGGCACCTCGTTGCGCTCGTCGAACACCTCATGATCCGGACCGTCGGTATAAAAACCGCCGTAAAGGGAAAGCTCATCACTGGCCTCTTGGTCGTGGGCGTTGAAGTTCTGCATGAGCAGTTCGATCAACGTCATCGATTGCAGCGGTTTGCCGGAATGCCGCCAGCCGGTAAATGTACGCGGGCTGCTGCTTGCGCTGCCGAAACGATGCCAATAGACCTTGTCGGGGTTGAACACCTTTTTCGTGTGCTGAAGCATGATCTTGCTGACTACGCTATAGGCCAGATCGTGCAGATCGGGGTAGTCGAAAACAAATTGCTTCGCGCGTTCACGCAGCAGTTGCTGATCGGTTTCAGGTATTTTCAGAGATTGGGTCGTCATGACTTCTTCCTGTATGAGAGAAGTCATGCACGTAATCACCCCTTACGGCATACGTGGCACTAACTATTTATAACGCGACCCTGCGCAGGCAGGCGCGTGAACTGATTCAGTCAGAGGCCCGACAGCAAAGGCAGCGGGTGACTGCAGATTGATCGGGTTCAGCCGTAAGTACTGACTCGCCCGCGCCCAGAACTCTGCATGCGGATTCAGGTAATCGCTAAATGAATTTCCGCCCTTCTTATTTCTGCACTTTCATCGTCCATGATGAAAACCTTCTATAGCTGGAGCTCGACAACAGGCCGCAAGAAGGCTTGGCTTGTGGCATATACGTCTGTGTCGACCGCCAGATTGCGACGAGTCACGTGCTCTGGAACGCCGAATCTGCGTGATCCGCCGAAAATTGATCTTTGACAGCCAAGCAATTCAACAGGTTAAATCGCTTGGCACGCGGACTGCATGGTCAGTTTTCGCCCCTCTCGCTTCAATTCAGTTTTCTACGGAGTACCGCCCTTGGACGCCACCACCATCAACAGCCTGTTCCTGGTCGGCGCGTTGCTGGTAGCCGCAAGCATCCTGGTCAGTTCTCTTTCATCACGCCTGGGCATTCCGATCCTGGTCATCATCCTGGCCGTGGGTATGGTAGCGGGCGTGGATGGCGGCGGGATCATCTTCGATAACTACGCTACCGCGTACCTGGTCGGCAACCTTGCGCTGGCCGTCATTCTGCTTGACGGCGGGCTGCGCACCCGGGTGGCCAGTTTCCGGGTAGCGCTGTGGCCTGCCTTGTCGCTGGCGACGGTGGGCGTGCTTATCACCACGGTACTGACCGGCATGGTGGCGGCATGGCTGTTCAATCTGAGCGCTATCCAGGGGCTGCTGATCGGTGCAATCGTCGGTTCGACAGACGCTGCTGCGGTGTTCTCCCTGCTGGGCGGCAAAGGCCTGAACGAGCGGGTCACCGCCAGCCTCGAGATCGAATCGGGCAGCAACGACCCTATGGCCGTGTTCCTGACCGTCACCCTGATCGGCATGCTGGCCAGTGGGCAGACCGGTTTGCACTGGGGGCTGCTGGGGCATTTGATTCAGGAGTTCGGCATCGGCAGTTTCATCGGCCTGGGCGGCGGCTGGATCCTGCTGCAGCTGGTCAACCGCATCAATCTGGCGGCCGGCCTGTACCCGATTCTGGTGATTGCCGGCGGCCTGGCGATCTTCGCCCTGACCAACGCTATCCACGGCAGCGGTTTTCTCGCGGTCTACCTGTGCGGTCTGGTGCTCGGCAACCGGCCGATTCGCAGCCGCCACGGCATCCTGCACATGCTCGACGGCATGGCCTGGCTGGCACAGATCGGCATGTTTCTGGTGCTGGGCCTGCTGGTCACACCCCACGACCTGCTGCCGATTGCGATTCCAGCGCTAGGCCTGGCGCTGTGGATGATTCTGGTGGCACGCCCGCTGTCGGTGATGGTCGGCCTGCTGCCGTTCAAGGCCTTCCATGGCCGCGAAAAAGCCTTTATCGCCTGGGTCGGCCTGCGTGGCGCGGTGCCGATCATCCTTGCCGTGTTCCCGCTGATGGCCGGGCTGCCCAATGCGCAGCTGTATTTCAACCTGGCGTTCTTTATCGTGCTGGTCTCGCTGTTGCTGCAAGGCACCAGCCTGCCGTGGATGGCCAAACTGTTGAAAGTGACGGTTCCGCCTGACCCCGCGCCTATTTCCCGGGCCGCGCTGGAGGTGCACGTCACCAGTGAATGGGAGCTGTTCGTCTACCGTCTGGGCGCTGAAAAATGGTGCATTGGTGCTGCGCTGCGTGAGCTGAAAATGCCTGAGGGCACGCGTATTGCCGCGCTGTTCCGGGGCCAGCAGTTGCTCCACCCGTCCGGCAGTACGACGCTGGAAGTGGGTGACCTACTGTGTGTGATCGGTCACGAACACGACCTTCCGGCGTTGGGCAAACTGTTCAGCCAGGCACCGCAACGTGGCCTGGACCTGCGCTTCTTCGGCGACTTCGTACTTGAAGGCGATGCACGGCTGGGTGAAGTCGCGGCCCTGTATGGCCTGAAACTCGATGGTATCGACCCCGGAATGCCGCTCAGCCAGTTCATTGTGCAGAAGAACCGCGGCGAGCCGGTGGTGGGCGACCAGATTGAATGGAATGGAACTATTTGGACAGTTGCCGTCATGGACGGGAACAAGATCCAGAAAGTGGGCGTCAAATTCCCCGAAGGAACCCGCCCGGGCCCCGGACTGTTCCTTTAAACTGCCAATCCACACGTATCATCATGCGACCGGTGTCTATGTTTTCCCTGCGTTCCATTTGTGCTGCCGCACTGTTTGCGCTTTGCCTGTCCACCTTCCCGGCGCTCGCCGCCGATCCGCCCAGCAGCGATGCCGTGCAGCAAAGTCTCGACAAGATTGCTGATCGCAAGCTGCCTGATGCCGAGCAGAAAGCGCTGCAACAGGTACTCGAGCAAACGCTGGCTTTTCTCGCCAGCAAGAAGGACAGCGAGCAGAAACTCGAAGCGCTCAAGCAACAACTGGCCCAGGCGCCAAAACAGACCTCGGAAAACCAGCGCGAGCTGGCCCGCCTGAAAGAAAGCAAAGTGGTGCCCGTCGCCCAGCGCTATGGCGGCCTGGATGTGCCGCAACTGGAGCAACTTCTCAGCCAGCGCAGTACTCAGCAAAGCGACCTGCAAAGCGAACTCAACGACGCCAACAGCCTGGCAATCACCGCGCAGACCCGGCCTGAGCGGGCGCAGACTGAAATCAGCGCCAATCAGACGCGTATCCAGCAGATCAACGCCATCCTCAAGAGTGGCAAAGACAACGGCAAGACCCTGAGCGCCGACCAGCGCAACCTGCTCAATGCAGAACTGGCCTCGATCAACGCCCTCAACCTGCTGCGCCGTCAGGAACTGGCCGGCAACAGTCAGTTGCAGGATCTGGGCAATAGCC
Source organism: Pseudomonas savastanoi (assembly GCF_020917325.1). Classification (NCBI taxonomy): domain Bacteria; kingdom Pseudomonadati; phylum Pseudomonadota; class Gammaproteobacteria; order Pseudomonadales; family Pseudomonadaceae; genus Pseudomonas; species Pseudomonas savastanoi. The sequence goes on along the minus strand of NZ_CP076652.1, from coordinate 545,157 downwards.
AGCACGACTTGCTGACCGAAAAGGTCGCGCGCCAGGAACAGGAAATTCAGGACCTGCAAACCCTGATCAACGATAAGCGTCGCGCCCAGTCGCAGAAAACGGTCGCCGACCTGTCCCTGGAAGCGCAAAAGTCCGGTGGCAGCAGCCTGCTGGCGACCGAAAGCGCCGCCAACCTCAAGCTGTCTGACTACCTGTTGCGCGGCACCGACCGCCTCAACGAGCTGACCCAGCAAAACCTCAAGACCAAACAGCAACTGGACAACCTGACCCAGACCGATCAAGCCCTCAGCGAGCAGATCAACGTGCTGAGCGGCAGCCTGCTGCTGTCCAAGATTCTCTACAAGCAGAAGCAGGCGTTGCCACATCTGGAGCTGGACAAGGGCCTGGCCGACGAAATCGCCAACATTCGTCTGTATCAGTTCGACATCAACCAGCAACGCGAGCAGATGAGCACGCCGACCGCCTATGTCGAGAAGCTGCTCGCCACTCAACCGCCTGAAAACATTACCCCGCAACTGCGCCGCACGCTGCTCGACCTGGCGATCACCCGCAGCGACTTGCTGGAGCGTCTCAATCGCGAGCTGAGCGCGTTGCTCAACGAGTCCATCACGCTGCAACTGAACCAGAAGCAGCTGACCAGCACCGCTCAGGGGCTGCGCGCGACACTCGACGAGCAGATGTTCTGGATCCCCAGCAACAAGCCGCTGGACCTGGAATGGTTTCAGAATATCTGGCCGCGCCTGCAAAAGCAGATCGCCACCCTGCCCTGGACATCCAGCCTGAGCGAGCTGTCAGACGGTCTGACTCAGCGACCGCTGCTGTTCCTGCCCCTGCTGCTGTTGATCGGCGTACTGACCTGGCGGCGCAAGGCGCTGTATCAGAAGCTGAATCGCCTGCATGCCGACATCGGCCACTTCAAACGTGACAGCCAATGGAAAACGCCACTGGCGCTGCTGATCAACGTGCTGCTGGCCATGCCCGTGGCGCTGGGCCTGGCGCTGTGCGGCTATGCACTGCAAATCGATGCACGCGGGCAGAACGCCAACCTGGGTGAGGCATTGCTGCAGATCGCCCTCGCCTGGCTGGTGTTCTACACCGCCTACCGCGTACTCGCCCCATCTGGCGTTGCCCAGCTGCATTTCCGCTGGGAAACGGCGCAGGTCGAGTTCCTGCGTGGCTGGGTGCGTCGCCTCGGACTGGTCGTCCTGGCCCTGGTGGCGGTGGTGGCCGTAGCCGAGCACCAGCCTGCCGCGCTGGCCGACGATGTGCTGGGGATCGGCGTGGTGCTGACCTGTTACGCTCTGATGACCTGGCTGCTCGCTCGCCTGCTGATCTCAAGCCCCACGCATCATAACGCTTCGCTGTTCCGCAAGACTGTCGGTGTGGTGTTCACGGCACTGCCCGTCGCACTCTTTCTGGCCGTGTGCTTTGGCTACTACTACACGGCGCTCAAGCTCAGCGACCGCCTGATCGACACCCTGTACCTGATGATGATCTGGCTGATGGTCGAGGCGACGTTCGTCCGCGGCCTGAGCGTCGCCGCCCGCCGCCTAGCTTACCAGCGTGCACTGGCCAAACGTCAGGCAGCCCGGGAAAACGGCGACAGCGACATTCCGGTCGAAGAGCCGAAACTGGACATCGAACAGGTCAACCAGCAGTCGCTGCGCCTGATTCGTCTGGCCCTGCTGGCCGGTTTCGTCGGTGCGCTGTACCTGGTCTGGGCCGAGCTGATCACCGTGTTCGCCTACCTGGACAACATCATCCTCTACGAATACACCAGCGGTACCGGTGCCAACATGAGTATGGTGCCGATCAGCCTGAGCGACTTCCTCGGTGCAGGGGTGATCATCGTCATCACCTTCGTGCTCGCCGGCAACCTGCCCGGCCTGCTGGAAGTGCTGGTGCTGTCACGCATGAACCTCGCGCAAGGCAGTGCCTACGCGACGACCACGCTGCTGTCGTACACCATCGCCGGTGTCGGCTTCGTGACAACGCTGTCAACGCTGGGCGTGAGCTGGGACAAATTGCAGTGGCTGGTCGCGGCGCTGTCGGTAGGGCTCGGGTTCGGCATGCAGGAGATCTTCGCCAACTTCATATCCGGCATCATGATCCTCTTCGAACGTCCGGTGCGGATCGGTGACACCATCACCATCGGCGCCCTGTCGGGGACGGTCAGCAAGATCCGCATCCGCGCAACGACCATCACTGACTTCGATCGCAAGGACATCATCGTCCCGAACAAGACCTTCATCACCGGCCAGCTCATCAACTGGTCGCTGACCGACACTGTCACCCGCGTAACGCTCAAGCTGGGCGTCGATTACGGCTCGGACCTGGATCTGGTGCGCTCCCTGCTGCTGCAAGCCGCCCGGGAAAACCCTCGGGTGCTGAAGGAACCAGAGCCCATCGTTTACTTCCTGAACTTCGGCGAAAGCACCCTCGACCACGAACTGCGCATGCACGTCCGCGACCTGGGCGACCGCAACCCGGTGCTGGACGAGATCAACCGCTTCATCAATCGCGAGTTCAAGAAGCAGCACATCAACATCTCGTTCCGCCAGATGGAGATCTACCTCAAGAACACCCAGGGCCTGGAATACAAACTGGTGCCCGCAGAGCCGAGCGATAAAAACGGTGCCCCGACCGGGCAAACAACGCTGCAACCGGTAAACACCAAAGTGGCCCCGGCGACCAAGGATGCACCGGAGCCGCCTGAGTTGCGGCTGGACTAAGGCGATTACTTTCTGCAACAGCACGCGTCAATCGGGTAACAGCCCGGTTGACGCGTGATTGCTATCAAATCAGGCCTCAACCCGCCCAATCACCACCTTCGCCTCCAGATACCCGCCAGGCTCCTTGCTGATCTGCACGGTTCCGGCACACGGCGCCAGTATCGATGTTTCCATCTTCATCGCCTCCATGATGGCGATCACCTGGCCCTTTTCTACTGTCGCTCCGTCCTCAACTGCCCACGCATGCAGATTACCCGCGACCGGCGTCAGTACTGCGTGCGGGTCAGGGGCGTCGGCAGCTGGCTGGCTGGCGTCAGCCGGTGCGGCAGCGTTCAGGCTCATGCCGGCCAGCAGCGCGGCGGGCAGGCCCAGTTCGTGGCGTTTGCCGTCGATTTCAACGAAGGTGCGTAGCACGCCTGCATCGACTGGCGCAGCGTTGCGCGGTGCGATGGTGACGTGCTCGGCGAAGTCGGTTTCGATCCAGCGGGTGTGGACGGCGAAGGTATTGGCGGCGGTGAAGTCGTCGTGGGCCATGACGGCTCGATGGAACGGCAGCACGGTGGCGACGCCTTCCACCTTGAACTCGGCCAGGGCGCGGCGGGCGCGGCTGATGGCCTGTTCGCGGGTCGCGCCGGTGACGATCAGTTTGGCGATCATCGAATCGAAGTTCGCTGACACTCGCGAGCCTTCTGTCACGCCGGTGTCCAGGCGCACGCCCGGTCCGGACGGTGGCTGAAACACGTCGATGGTGCCCGGGGTCGGCAAAAAGCCGTTGCCTGCATCTTCGGCGTTGATGCGGAATTCGAAGCTGTGCCCGCGTGGTACAGGCGTACCATCGAACGACAGCGGCAGGCCGTCGGCCACGCGCAGTTGCTCGATGACCAGATCCACACCGCTGGTTTCTTCAGTCACCGGGTGTTCGACCTGCAAGCGTGTGTTGACCTCCAGGAATGACAGGGTGCCGTCGCCACTGAGCAGGAATTCCACCGTACCGGCACCGACATAGCCTGCCTCGGCACAAACCGCACGGGCCGAATCGTGGATGCGCTGGCGCAGTTCATCATCCAGGTAAGGCGCTGGCGCTTCTTCGATCAGCTTCTGATTGCGGCGTTGCAGCGAGCAGTCGCGGGTGCCGACAACGACTACGCGGCCGTGGCGGTCGGCGATGATCTGCGCTTCGATATGACGAGGACGGTCCAGAAAGCGTTCGACAAAACATTCGCCCCGACCAAACGCGGTTACTGCCTCGCGTACGGCAGACTCGTACAGTTCGCTGACTTCATCCAGCTTCCAGGCCACCTTCAAGCCTCGACCGCCGCCGCCAAATGCCGCCTTGATGGCAATCGGCAGGCCATACTGCTCGGCGAACGCAAGCACTTCAGAAGCATCTTTCACCGGGTTTTCAGTGCCAGCTACCAGCGGCGCACCGACTTTCAAAGCGATGCGCCGGGCTTGCACCTTGTCGCCCAGCGCGTCGATGGTTGCAGGGTCCGGGCCGATCCAGGTCAGGCCGGCGTCGATTACGGCGCGGGCAAAGTCGGCGCGTTCCGAGAGGAAGCCATAACCTGGGTGAACCGCGTCGGCACCGGCACGAGCAGCGACTGCCAGCAGCTTTTCGATGTTCAGATAGGTGTCGGTGGGGCGCTCACCTTGCAGCCCGTAGGCTTCATCGGCCTGACGCACATGCAGCGCGTCGATATCGGCATCGGCATACACGGCCACCGAGGCAACCCCATAGTCACGGCAGGCGCGGGCAATGCGCACCGCAATTTCGCCACGGTTGGCAATCAGAACCTTTTTCATCTGTTATTGGTCTCGTCTGAAGTGGCGGGGCGCACTGGCTCGAAGGCGCTCAGCGGGTTGAAACGAATGCGGGCATTGACCGGAATCTGCCCGGCCTTGTCCAGGTGATAGGTAGCGACTGCGCCGATGACCGGGTAACCGCCGGTCAACGGGTGGTCCGCCAGAAACAGTACCGGCTGGCCACTGGGCGGTACCTGAATGGCACCGACCGTGGTGCCCTCGCTGGGCAGTTCGCCACTGACGGCGCGCGCAAGCGACTGCTCGCCCGCCAGGCGGATACCGATACGGTTGGATTGCGGCGTAACCAGCCAGGTTTGCTGCGCAAGCAACGCCTGCGCCTCGGCCGTGAACCAGTCGCTGCGCGGCCCCATGACCACATCCAGGGTAATGACCTGATCATTGCGCGGCATGTCGAAGGCCGGTTGTTCGCCAGTCGACACCGCAGCGCCGCCGGTTCTGCACTTGAAGCCCAGCCGGTCGCCAGCCGCCAGCGCTGCGGGTCCGACCTGGGCCAGCGTGTCAGTGGACAGACTGCCCAGCACCGGCTCGTGGACAAAACCACCGCGAACGGCCAGATAACTGCGCAAGCCTGCGGTGGGCGAACCGATGCTCACCTGATCGCCGCTCTGCAACGAAAACGGCGCGTAAAGCGGCGGCTGCATGCGTTGGCCATCAGCCGTCAGCACCTCGACAGGCGCCTGAGCACCGGTAACCGCTACCACGGCCTGGCCCTGACAGGTAAACGTCAGGCCACCCATGAGAATTTCCAGACAAGCAGTGCCTGGCTCGTTGCCTACTGCACGATTAGCCGCACGCAATGCGCCGCGATCCAGCGCGCCTGATGCGGAAACACCCTGCCCTGCCCGACCAGGACGACCCAGGTCCTGAAACAGGGTCTGCAAACCCGGCGTAACGACTTGCAGATAGTCTTCGGTGATTGTCGACGCCTGCTGACGAACGGGCGCAGCAACCGAAACGCTGGTCACGGGCAGCGGACCGGCGTCTTGAAAGCGCACGCGATAGCCAGGCTGAAGCAAGGCTGGCTCGTCGCGGCCCAGGTCCCACATTTTTGAGTGAGTCACGCCGATGATCTGCCAGCCACCGGGGCTGGCCTGTGGATAAATGCCGCTGAAACCACCGGCCAACGCCACTGCACCAGCGGGAATGCGCGTGCGCGGTGTGCTGCGCCGCGGCACGACAAAGCCGGCACCGCCACTGAGGTAGGCAAAACCGGGCGCAAAGCCACAGAAGGCAACGTTGTAGTCGCTGCCGGTGTGGCGCTTGATCACTTCGTCAACGCTGATCTCCAGCTCGCGGGCCACATCAGCCAGGTCTTCACCGTTGTAATGCACGGGTATTTCAATCAGCTTGCCGGGCTCGCGAGCGCTGCCGCGAATGTCACGCGAGGCAATCTGCGCCGCCAGCGCCTCGAAACCGATGGCGGACGGGCGAAAATGCACCAGCAGCGTCCGGGCCGCTGGAACGATTTCCTCCACGCCGAAAATGGGCATCTGCTGTAACGATTCGAACAGGGCCAGAGTCTCGTCCAGGTTCGACAGTTCAACCAGAAGCGCGTCCAGGTTGGCCGGGTAGAAACGCATGAGCCTCTCCTATACGTGGTAGTAGCTGTCCGGAATATCGGTAATGAACATGTGCCCCGGCGCATGGGAAATCGCGAACGGCACACGAGACGCCATGACAACCGCCTGCGGGGTCACGCCGCAGGCCCAGAACACAGGAATCTCGCCGGGCTTGATGCTCACGGCATCGCCGAAGTCCGGGTGCGCAAGGTCCTTGATGCCGAGCAGTTCGGGCTCGCCGACATGCACCGGCGCGCCATGCACGCCGGGGTAGCGCCCGGTGATCCGCGCTGCCTCGGCAACACGGTCGGCAGCGATGGGTCGCATCGACACCACCATGTTTCCCTGCAAGCGCCCGGCAGGTCGACAGACACGATTGCTGCGGTACATCGGTACGTTGCAGCCTTCGCTGATGTGGCGCACATCGATCCCGGCGTTCATCAGGTCGGTTTCGAAGGTGAAGCTGCAACCGATCAGAAAACTGACCAGATCGCCGTGCTGCGCCCAGATTTCGCTGGCGTCGCTGACTTCTTCAGCCAGTTGCCCATCACGCCAGACCCGATACAACGGCAGGTCGGTGCGCAGGTCGGCCTGTTCGGCCAGTAACGTGGTGTAGCTGCCAGGCTCGGTCACATCCAGCACCGGGCAGGCTTGCGGATTGCGCTGGGCGAACAGCAGAAAGTCATAGGCCCAGTCGCGCGGCAGCGTGATCATGTTGCACTGGGTCAGACCGGGGGCCTGACCCGCGGTCGGCGAAACAAACCCTTGTCGATAGCGGGTACGTGCCTCGATAGCCGCCTGACGGGCGTGTTGCAAGGTGTTGTTCATGGTCAGCCCCGGTTGAATGCGCGGACGGTAACGCCTGCGTCGTGCAAACGGTCTTTCAGGATGCGGGCGATGTTCACCGCGCCCGGACTGTCGCCGTGTACGCAGATAGAGTCGGCTTGCAGACTGATTTCGCGGCCATCTTCAGCCTCGATAACCCCGTCGCGCACCAGACGCAGCATGCGTTCGGCGATCAGTTCGGCATCGTGCAGCACGGCACCGGGTCGCGAACGGGAAACCAGCGTGCCTTCGGCAGTGTAGGCGCGGTCGGCGAACGCTTCGGCAACGCACGCCAGTCCGGCTTCCCGCGCCCAGCCGAGCAGTGGCGAATTGGCCAGACACACCAGCTTCAGCGCAGGGTCGATGCGCAACAGCGCCTGAATGACCGCCGCCGCCTGGCGCTGATCGCCAGCGATGGTGTTGTACAGCGCGCCGTGAGGTTTGACGTATGTCACGCTGGTACCGGCGCTGCGCGCCAGGCCCTGAAGCGCGCCGATCTGATAAATGACGTCGGCCGTCAGCTGGTCGCTCGGGATGTCCATGTTGCGACGGCCAAACCCGACGAGGTCCGGGTAAGCCACATGCGCACCAATGGCAACGCCGCGGGCCGCAGCGGCCTCGAGGGTACGGAGGATGCCGGCCGGATCGCCAGCATGAAAACCGCAGGCCACGTTGGCACTGCTGACCACATCGAGAATCGCCTCGTCGTCGCCCATGCTCCAGGCGCCGAAGCTTTCACCGAGATCACTGTTGAGGTCTATTGCAGGCATTTTTATTCTCCGAAATCAGGCTGCATTGATGAAGGCAAAGATGGCTCCCGCCGATTTGAACGCCATGTACCACGACAGCAGACAGGTCAGCACGCCCAGCACCAATAGCCAGCGCGGGTAGTGGTAGCCGTCCATCATGTCGGACCGGCGCCAGCCGACGTACATGAAAATGCTCAGGCCCAGTGGCAGGATCAAACCGTTGAAGCCCCCGGCAAAGACCAGCAGCGCGGCCGGTGGTTTGCCCCACATGACGTATACGACCACGGTGATCAGGATAAAGCCGACAGTTGCCAGGTTGCGCACGCGCTCGGTGATGCGTTTGGAAAATACCGTGATGAACGACATCGAAGTATAGGACGCGCCGATCACGCTGCTGATGCCGGCCGCCCAGAGCACCAGGCCGAACATGATCAGGCCGAAGTTGCCAGCGGCAGCGGTGAACGCCTGGGCCGCAGGGTTTGCGCCCTGGCCGGATACATCGATTACGACGCCGCTGGCGACCACGCCGAGGATTGCCAGAAACAGTATGTAACGGACAACCCCGGTGACCAGAATACCGGTCAGCGCCGCCTTGGACACTACATTGATGTTCTCGACCCCGACGGTGCCGCGATCCAGCAAGCGGTGAGCACCGGCATAAGTGATATAGCCGCCGACCGTGCCGCCGACGATGGTGGTGATGGCGGCGAAATCGACCATGTCCGGCAATACCGTCTGACGCAGCGCCTCGCCCAGCGGCGGGTGCGAGGCGAAGGCAGCGAACAGGATCAGGCAGACTTTCAAGGTACCCAGCACCATCATGATGCGATCCATCGCAATACCCGCACGGTGCGACGAGAAGATCGCAATGGCGATCAGCGCGCTCAAGGCGCCACCCCATTTGGGATCAAGGCCGATCAAGGCATTCAACCCCAGCCCTGCACCGGCAATGTTGCCCAGACTGAATACCAGCCCGCCGAAAATGACCAGCACTGCCAGCAGGTAACCACTGCCGGGGATCGCCGCGTTGGCCAGATCCGATGCGCGCATTCTGGTCAGCGTGACAATGCGCCAGACATTCAACTGCACCACGAAGTCGATCAGGATCGACGCCAGAATGCCGAAGGCAAACGCCGCCCCCAGGGTCGCGGTGAAGGTGGCTGTCTGGGTCAGAAAGCCTGGGCCGATGGCAGAGGTCGCCATCATGAAGATCGCGGCGATCAATGAGGCGCGACGCGCCTTGGTGAACTCATTGGCAGTCTGTGTCACGGCGGCATTCCTGAGATGAGAGGTAACCTGCCAGAGCAATGAGCATGCCAAAGGGCATTAAACAGCGGCAAGTTGTAGATACATAAAGATAATATTGTTGAACAATCCATATCTCATGGATCAACAATACGCACCATATTGTTACGCTTGAACTCAAGTGTGCTACCTGATGAAGCATCGGATGGCCTTCGTCCTTGCCAGCCAATGAGCTGTCGTGGAATATCGACTCGGCTTTTCCTTATCCGGACCCTTTATGAACGACGCTGCTTCTCTCCTCCCTCGTACGCTTGGAGAATCAATCACCACAGAGCTTCGCAGAATGCTGGTCGAGGGTGAGCTGGTTCCCGGTCAACGTCTTTCGGAAGCGGCGCTGGCCGAAAGCCTGCAGATTTCCCGCAATACCTTGAGAGAAGCCTTCAGAATTCTGACCCGCGAGGGTTTGCTCACTCATGAACCCAACCGCGGAGTGACCGTGGCCAAGCCTGATATGGCCTCGATCATCGATATTTATCGCATCCGGCGCTTCATCGAATGCAGGGCGATTGCCCAGGCATATCCGCAGCATCCTGGCGTGCAGAACATGCGCAATGCGGTCGAGGCAGGCGTGCGCGCCCGTGAAGCCAATGACTGGATGGCCGTGGGCACCGCCAACATGAAGTTTCACAAGGCCATCGTCGAACTGTCCGACAGCCCGCGACTGGTAGCGTTTTATGCGCAGATCTCGGCAGAATTGCGCTTGGCTTTCGGGCTGCTCAACAATCCGGAATTGCTCCACTCGCCCTACCTGGACATGAATGCTGCCGTGCTCGGCCGCCTCGACGCTGGCAAGACCGATGAAGCGACCCATATGCTCGAAGAATATCTGGTGCAATCGGAGCGCACGATTCTAGCCGCCTACGAGCGAACCCGGGCCCGGTAGTCCGGGCGTCTACCTGATCGCCAGAACTACCACCCCGGGGCCCGGTCTACGGGTTCTGACCGTTGCAACACGCCCGACGAGCCAGGCAGGCCGCCGCTTCGTTGAAAGCCTGAAATCCCCCTCTGGAGGCGCTACGTTTTGAAAGCACTCGACGAACTCATTTTCGACAACCGCTTTGCCCGTCTGGGCGATGCGTTCTCCACCTCCGTGCTGCCTGAGCCCATCGAAACGCCGCGGCTTGTGGTTGCAAGCCAGTCAGCACTGGCACTGCTGGACCTGGCCCCTGAACAAGCCGATCTGCCACTGTTCGCGGAGATATTCAGCGGCCACAAGCTGTGGTCCGAAGCCGAGCCGCGAGCGATGGTTTATTCCGGCCATCAGTTTGGCTCCTACAACCCGCGCCTGGGCGACGGTCGCGGGCTGTTGCTGGGCGAGGTGTACAACGACGCAGGCGAACACTGGGACCTGCACCTCAAGGGCGCGGGCCGCACGCCGTACTCGCGGATGGGCGATGGACGCGCTGTGCTGCGTTCGTCGATCCGTGAGTTTCTGGCTTCCGAAGCATTGCACGCGCTGGGTATCCCCAGCAGCCGTGCAGGGTGCGTAGTCAGCTCCAGCACGCCGGTATGGCGCGAAACCCAGGAGCACGCCGCGATGGTGCTGCGTCTGGCGCAGAGCCATGTGCGCTTCGGCAGTCTGGAGTACTTCTTCTACACCAAACAGCCAGAGCAGCTGAAGACGCTGGCCGAACATGTGCTGACCATGCATTACCCGCATTGTCAGGAACAGCCCGAGCCGTATCTGGCGATGTTCCGCGAAATCGTCGAGCGCAACGCAGAGCTGATTGCCAAGTGGCAGGCCTACGGCTTCTGTCATGGCGTGATGAACACCGACAACATGTCGATTCTGGGCATTACCTTCGATTTCGGGCCGTTTGCGTTTCTGGATGATTTCGACGAGCACTTCATCTGCAACCACTCCGATCACGAGGGCCGCTACTCCTTCAGCAATCAGGTGCCTATCGCACAATGGAACCTGAGCGCACTGGCGCAGGCGCTGACACCGTTCATCAGCGTGGAAGCGTTACGCGAGACTATTGGCTTGTTCCTGCCGCTGTATCAGGCGCACTACCTGGACCTGATGCGTCGTCGCCTGGGCCTGACCATTGCCCAAGAGCAGGACGAACAACTGGTCAGCCAATTGTTGAAGCTGATGCAGAACAGTGGCGTGGACTACACCCTTTTTTTCCGCCGCCTGGGCGATCAGCCCGCCGCAGAAGCGCTGCGCACATTGCGCGACGACTTTGTCGACATCAAGGGTTTCGATGGCTGGGCAGAAGCGTATCTGGCGCGTATTGCCCTCGAGGACAACGGCACCGAGCAGGAGCGTCAAACCCGCATGCACGCGGTAAATCCGCTGTACATACTGCGCAACTACCTGGCCCAGAACGCTATCGCCGCAGCGGAAAAAGGTGACTATGCAGAAGTCCGCCGTCTGCATCAGGTGCTCTGCACGCCCTTCACCGAACAACCCGGAATGGAAGGCTACGCCCAGCGACCACCGGACTGGGGCAAGCATCTGGAAATCAGCTGTTCGTCGTGAGGCTTTTGGTCCCCTATCGTGCCCATGCTCACCGTGCTCTGCGTCCTGCCTTGAGTGTGCGGCGCGGCATAGATCTGTGACGCGGAGCGTCACGCACGGCATTCCCACGCTGGAGCGTGAGGAACGATAATCCTGTAACTATCGTGCGGCACTCCGCGTCGCATGCCGTTCTGGACGCTCCGCGTCCTATCCGGAATGTGCGGCGCGGCACAGATCTGTGACGCGGAGCGTCACGCACGGCATTCCCACGCTGGAGCGTGAGGAACGATAATCCTGTAACTATCATGCGGCGCTCCGCGTCGCATGCAGTTCTGGACGCTCCGCGTCCTATCCGGAATGTGCGGCGCGGCACAGATCTGTGACGCGGAGCGTCACGCACGGCATTCCCACGCTGGAGCGTGAGGAACGATAATCCTGTAACTATCGTGCGACGCTCCGCGTCGCATGCCGTTCTGGACGCTCTGCGTCCGATCCTGACTGTGCGGTGCGGCGCAGATTTGTGACGCGGAGCATCACACACGGCATTCCCACGCTGGAGCGTGAGTAACGATAATCCTGTAACTATCGTGCGGCGCTCCGCGTCGCATGCAGTTCTGGACGCTCCGCGTCCTATCCGGAATGTGCGGCGCGGCACAGATCTGTGACGCGGAGCGTCACGCACGGCATTCCCACGCTGGAGCGTGCGGAACGATAACCGGACTATCGTGCGACGCTCCGCGTCGCATGCCGTTCTGGACGCTCTGCGTCCTATCCGGAATGTGCGGCGCGGCACAGATCTGTGACGCGGAGCGTCACGCACGGCATTCCCACGCTGGAGCGTGCGGAACGATAACCGGACTATCGTGCGACGCTCCGCGTCGCATGCCGTTCTGGACGCTCTGCGTCCTCTTTACCTATGACAGCCCTGCATCCACCAGCCACTGCTCCAGCCCTTCCAGGTCGGGGATGCGCGCCACGGTTTCGCCGATCTGCACGGCAGCCAGCTCCAGTTCAGCCAGTGGGACGTCGACGTAGCTCAACTGGCTGTCGACTTTGCACGAGCGCGGAATGCCTTGGGTGAGCAACGCAATGAACCTGACGTCGTTGCGCCCACCCAGTGCGTTGAGCACTACAATCCGGGCCCGGCCACCCACGCGGGTACGGCCTCCGCAGGCGGCTTCGAAACTGAGCAGCGGCAATGTCAGCTCACGCCAGCTGATCGGTCCCAGATACCACTCGGGAGCGCCCGGCTCTGCGCTGCAGTCCTGATAGTCGATCAACTCGGCGACCGCGACGTTGGGCAGCAGCAAATGCCGGTCACTCAACGGCAACAGCAGGCCGGTCAGGCTGGTCAGGCGACTGGTCTGGAACGTACCTTCAGACATGCACCTGACTCCAGTAAGCAATACTCTCCAGCAACACGGTTTCCTGATAAGGCTTGCTCAGGTACTCATTGACGCCCACCGCCATGGCCCGATCGCGGTGCTTCTGGCCCGAGCGGGAAGTGATCATGATGATCGGCAGTTCCTTGAGCTGTTCGTCCTGGCGGATCTGGCTGGCCACTTCAAAGCCGTCCATGCGTGGCATTTCGATATCCAGCAGCATGATGTCAGGCGTGTGCTCCTGCAACAGGGTCATGGCGTCAATCCCGTCCTTGGCGGTCAGCACATGCATGCCGTGGCGCTCAAGCAACCGGCTGGTGACTTTGCGTACCGTCACCGAATCGTCCACCACCATCACCAGCAACGGTCTGGCGTGCTCGGCTTCGTGGTAGACAGGCGCCAACCCTCTGAAAGGCAAGCCCTGCAAGGTACGAATCTGCGCCATCAAGTCGAGAATCAGCACCACACGCCCATCACCGAGAATGGTCGCACCGGAAATGCCCTGCACCCTTGAGAACTGCGCGCCAAGGCTCTTGACCACGATCTCGCGCGAGCCTGCCAGCGCATCGACCTGCACCGCCACCCACTGATCCTGCAAATGCACCAGCAACACCGGCAGCGGCTGCAATTGCCCGGCAAGCCTGGGTGGACTGCTGCCCAGCAACTCGCCCAGATAACGCAGCTCGTAACTACGTCCGCCGTATTGATAGCGCGGCGGGCTGGTCTGGTAGTAGCCGTCCAGCTCATTGGCCATGACGCGCACGATGCCATCAACGGTATTGAGCGGCACGGCATATTGCTCTTCGCCGCAGGTCACCATCAACGCACGGTTGACCGACACCGAAATAGGCAGGCGAATACGGAAGCGCGTGCCCTTGCCAGGCACCGAGTCGATGACCATCGAGCCGCCCAGTTGTTTGACCTCGGCATGCACCACATCCATGCCGACGCCACGTCCGGAAATCTGGGTGATGATCTCGCTGGTGGAAAACCCCGCCTGCAGAATGAACGGCAAAACCTCATGGTCGGACAGATCGGCATCCGGATGGATCAAGCCGCGCTTGATGGCCTTGCGGCGCACGGCTGCCAGGTCGACACCCGAGCCGTCATCGCTCAACTCGATCACCATATCGCCGCCTTCGTACATCAGCTCAAGGCTGATATGGCCCTGCTCCGGCTTACCGGCAGCGATGCGTTTTTCAGTGCTTTCCAGGCCATGATCAACAGCGTTGCGCAGCATGTGTTCCAGCGGCGCGACCATCCTTTCCAACACATTGCGGTCCATTTCACCGTCGGCATTACCGACCTCGAAATGGACCTTCTTGTGCAGCTCCGAGGCAACCTGGCGTACCACGCGACGCAAACGCGGCACCAGGCGCTCGAACGGCACCATGCGCGTACGCATCAGGCCTTCCTGCAATTGGGTGTTGACCCTGGCCTGTTGCGACAGCAGCGTTTCAGCGTCGCGGGCTCGCGCACCTAGGGTTTCCTTGAGGTCCATCAGGTCGGAGGCAGACTCGAAAAGTGCACGCGACAACTGTTGCAACTGCGAATGACGGTCCATTTCCAGCGGGTCGAATTCCTCATAACCCAGCCGCTCGGCCTGAACCTGTTCACGACTGAGAATGCGGCCCTGGGTTTCCATATCCAGGCGACGCAATTGATCGCGCATCCGCTCGATAGTGGTTTCCACTTCCAGCAGCGCGACCTGTGAATCAAGAATCTGCTGTTCGATCCGCCCACGGAAAATGGACGTTTCACCGGCCAGGTTGACCAGGTCTTCCAGTTGCTCGGCGGGCACCTTGACCATTTCCGGCCCACTGCGCTCAACCTCGCCGTCAGCAGCAGGCGCGACGGCCACCACCGATTCAGGACCGGTTTCAAAAGCTTGCGCAACCACCGGCTCGCCCACCGGTTGATCGCTGGCCAGTCTGCGGATGCTTTCAATCAGCAGCGAGGCATCAGGCAGCGGCTTTTCGTTACGCACTGCGTCGAGCATGTCAGCCAGCACATCGTGACCACTTTGCAACAGGCTGATCATCAATGGCGCAGGTTGCAGGTTGCCGGCAGAAAGCCCTTCGTAAAGCGTTTCCAGCTCGTGGGCGAGGTCGCCTATCGGGGCGATTTCGACCATCCGCGCACCGCCCTTGAGGGTGTGCAGGTCGCGCAACAGGTTTTCGACTTCCAGCAGGTTGTGCGGATCGGCCTGCCAGCGGGCCAGCGCAGCGCCCGAGCTTTCGATGATATCGAAACCCTCCTCAAGGAAGACCTCACGCAGCTCGGTGTCATGTTCGGGAAGATCTTCGCTGGCCGCTGGCGGTGCCTGCACATCAGACCCTGAGCTCTCGAGCGTACGACAACGGCCCAGCGCTTCGATCAAGGCCGAGGGGTCACTGAGCGCTTCCTGCCGATACAACTGCTCCAGCAGAATCGCCAGATGGTCGTGACTCTCATGCAGCAGTTCGGCCAGCGCTGGCGAATGGTTGAAGCGCCGGTCAATCAAGCCTTCGTAGAGGTTTTCCAGTTCGTGGGCAAGGTCGCCCACCTCGGCCACCTCGGCCATCCGCGCGCCGCCCTTGAGGGTGTGCAGGTCGCGCTGCAGTGAGGCCAGCGGCGCGGAGTTTTCCGGATCAGCCAGCCAGCGCTGTAAGGCCTGACCGGCGCTGTCGAGGATATCGACGGCCTCTTCCAGAAATATCTCGACGATCTCGTCGTCCGGGCCGGCAGTTTCAGTGTGCTCGGCCTCACTGGCCAATTGCTCGGTGGCCGCGTTGAGTTCGGTAACGCTCAGGGTCCGGTGGCCGTCGCTCTTGACCAGACCGGTCGCTGAAGGGTCCAGCGCCTGATCCAGCAACTGGTTCAAGGCACGCACGCATTCGGGACGCGGTTCGACATCCTGACCGGCAGCCACCTGATCAAGCATATTGATCAACGCTTCGTGGGCGCTCTCTGCCGCATCGAAAAAGCGTTCGCTGACCGCCAGGCTGCTTTCCTCGACCGCGCCGTAAAGGTCGAGCAAGGCTTCGCAGAGTTCATCGACCTGCGGCAGATCGGCCAGATGCGCGCCATGCCCCAGCGTGGTCAGTTCATCGAGCAACGCGCTCAGTTCCTGACGTTCGCCGGGGTGCTGACGCCAGCGCCGCAACAGGTTTTCCGCGTCCAGCACGATATCCATGCCTTCGGCCAGAAAGCCGGCAAGCAGCGTGGGATTACGCTTGATCCGCAGGCCACTGTCCGACTCGCGCAACACCACGGTGAGGCGCTCGTTGAGCAGCGCCAGAGCCGCTTCGATCAGCTGCGCAGCACCCGCAATGGCTGCCAGCGGGGTTGTGTCGAGTTGCTTGAGCCCGCTGTGCAACAACGGTTCTGCGCTGCGCAGCAGGGCGAGTTCGGGCGCGCCGATGTCGATAAGGTTGGCTTTGTATTCACGCACCAACTGGTCGAGCGGGCTGGCCAGCTCGGCAATCGGCAACACGCCGGCCATGTGCGCGCTACCTTTGAGCGTGTGCAGTGCACGCAGCACAGCGTCGCTGATCGAAGGCGATGCCGATTGTTCCGCATTGTCGAGGAAACGACCCAGGGTATTCAGATGCCCGAGCGCTTCCTGACGGAAAATTTCCAGCAATTGTGGATCAAGCGCTTCGCCTGGCACTGGGTCAGGGGCTGCAGGCAGTACCGGCAACTCAAGCCCATTGGCCAGCGCATGGGCACGGGCCGCCAGCAGGTCGACATCGTTACGCTGGCGCTGCGCATCCTCGGCGAAATCGCGAATCACCGACGGCAGCAGCGTCAGCACTTCGCTCATCAATTGCTGAACTTCAAGGCCAGGCAGAACATCGCCTTCCAGCACCCGGTTGAGCAGGTTCTCCACCGACCAGGCCAGTTCACTGAGGATCAGCGCACGCACCATCCGGCCGCTGCCCTTGAGGGTATGAAACGCCCGGCGCACTTCGGTCAGTGCGGTGCTGTCCCATTGGCCGCCGCTGCCCAGTGAGGCAAACCAGCGTGGCAGATACTCGCGCAGTGCATCGAGGACCTCGTCTGCCTCTTCCAGAAAGACTTCGCGCAACTCGTCGTCCACTGCCTCTTCATCTGCCGAGGGCGGCAACAGGCTGGTGGGTACGTTGCGGGCAGGCGGATTGACTGCCGACACTGGGCTGGCAAGGACCTGAGCAATGGTTTGCGCAGGGCTGACCAGCGCCTTGCGATCATCCAGTTCCAGCAACTCATCCTGGGTGATGATTTCTTCCAGCAACGGCACTTCAAGGGTGTCGGCAGCGGGCGTATAGCCCAGCCGCGCCAAGCTTTGCTGGGCCATGTCGAGGACCTGATCACCCGGTGCTTCATGGTCTTCGAGCATGCGTTCCAGGTAATACTCGATGCCGGTGATGGTGTCGGCCAGGCAATCGAGCTGAACCCAGCCGGGACGGGTTTCGTCCACCAGCAGGTGTTCCTGAATGTATTCGTTGCAGGCGGCCAGCAGGCTGGCAGCACGGGCCAGCGGGATCATCGCCAGCGCACCCCGTACCTGCACGATCAGCGCGCAAAGCGGGTCGAGCCGCTGGCGATCCCACTCGCCGTCGATGTAATCGAGGATCACGTCCTTGGCCTGCTGCAACACCGTGCGGGCTTCACGAATCACCAGTTGATGAATCTGCGTCAGGTCAGTGGTCGGCAGGCGGCTTTCTTCGCGACTGGCCTGTTCGTTGCTCCCGGCCATGCCCGCGAGGGTAGATTCGACGTAGAGCAAGGCGCCCGCGACATCCATCAGCGCGCCGTCGCTGGGCTCGCGCTGCCCCTGCGCCAGCCCCAGAACGACAGAAAGCTGATCGATGATCACCTTGCGCGGCTGACCGAAGCCAAGCACCGCCAGGGTATCGGCGATCTGCCGCAACGGCGGCAGCAGCGCGTTGAGCTCACTGACATGCTGGCGGTCACCGCGTACGAACACATCGAGCCGTTCCTTGACCCGGACCAGCCCTTCGCACAAGGCTACGATTACCGAGCGCATGGCGTCGCGGTCCGGCCCGGCCATACGTGCGCGCTCTTCGTTGACCACATCGTTGCCGGGCAAGGCATCGGCCAGCGCGTACTGGTCTTTGAGGTCGAGCATCTTCGGTGCCAGGCTGTCGGACTTGGCGATGTAGAACAGCAGGCTTTTCAGCAGCTCTTCGGGGGCCGGCTGATTGATGCCGGTCACGCCCTGCTCGGCCAGCCGCTTGAGTTCCTTGTCGGCATCCTTCAGCAGGCTGCGCAGGGCCGGGCTGTTGGTGAAGTTACCGTTGAGCATGGTTTCGACCAGCGCCGAGGCGATTCGCCAGAGCGGCCCGAGCGGCGCGTCCTCACATAACTGCTCCAGCCGGGCAAACACCTTGGCCATGTAACCGAGCTGGGTCTGAACACCCTGCTCGCGCATCAGGCCCGCCAGCGCCGCCTGCAAGGTCTGACGCAGCTTGCGCAGCAGGTTGGGCAATTCCGGGGTATTGCGCCGCGCCAGTTCCTGGTCATCGAGCGCAGGAACGACGACCAGTTGCGGGGCGAACAAGCTGGTTTCCGAGAGCAGACTTTCGCCCCGCGCACTGCGCAGGTCATTGAGCAGCGGCAACACCACCAGCGGCAGGTCGCGGCGCGCGGAGTGGATACGCTCCAGATAAACCGGCAACTGACTCATGGCCTGAATCAGCAGTTGCTCGGACTCCACCGGATGGCTGACACGGTTCTGCTGGACCGCCAGCGCCAGTTGCTCGATTTCCTCGGCCAGCAACGCCGCGCCGTAAAACTCGATCATCTGCAGACTGCCGTGAACCTGATGCACCAGGTTCAGACACTCGGCCATCGCCGCGCTGTTGGCCGGGTCTTCTATGAAGGCATCCAGCTCGTTGCGGGCCTGGCGCAGCGTTTCGGCGATTTCGCCCTTAAGCCATTCAAGGGCCACGTAATCGTGACGATCAGCCATGACGAGTACCGCCTGTTACCCAATCAAGGTTGTTCATTGGTTGTACATCATCCGGCTTTCTTCGATGACGGCAGGGCAAAACCCGATACCGAACGACGCATTTCGCTGGCCATTTTTGCCAGATTGCCGATGCTTTCGGCCGTGGCCGAGGTGCCCGAGGTGGTCTGCGAGGTGGTCTGCTGAATGACGGTCATGATCTGTGAAATCTGTCCGGCCGACTCGGCCTGCTGGTGAGCCGCATCGGTGATGCTTTCGATCAGTTCGGCCAGCACTCGGGAAACCCCTTCGATTTCACCCAGCGCTACCCCGGCGTCCTGCGCCAGTCGTGCGCCGCGTACCACTTCGCTGGTGGTCTGCTCCATGGAGATGACCGCCTCGTTGGTGTCGTTCTGAATGGCCCGCACCAGCGTTTCGATCTGCTTGGTGGCAGACGACGAGCGCTCGGCCAGCCGCTGTACTTCGTCAGCCACCACGGCAAAGCCACGTCCTGCGTCACCGGCCATCGAAGCCTGAATGGCCGCGTTGAGGGCCAGAATATTGGTCTGATCGGCAATGTCGTCGATCAGGCTGACAATATCGCCGATTTCCTGAGAAGACTCACCCAAGCGCTTAATACGCTTGGACGTGTCCTGAATCTGTTCGCGAATGTTATCCATGCCGTGAATAGTGTTGTGCACGACCTCATTGCCCTTGTTGGCAATCGCTACAGAGCGCTCTGCCACCGCCGAGGACTCCGATGCATTGGTCGACACCTGATCGATGGACGCTGCCATGTCGTTGATTGCCGTCGAAGCCGCGCTGATCTGCAGCGCCTGATGCTCGGAGGCGGCAGACAACTGCATGGCCGTGGCCTGAGTTTCGGTAACGGCAGCAGCAACCTGTTCGGCCGTCAGGTTGATGGTCACCACCAGCTCGCGCAACTGGTCGATGGAATAATTGATGGAATCGGCAATCGCGCCGGTGAAATCTTCGGTCACCGAGGCCGTCACCGTCAGATCACCGTCAGCGAGGTTCTCGATCTCGTCCAGCAAACGCATGATCGCCGTCTGGTTACGCTCGCTCTTCTGTGCGGTTTCGCGCAACTGGCGGTTGGTCTCGCGGACCATGACCAGACCGATAAGGATGATCGACATCAGCGCCAGCAAGCCCAGTACATAGCCACCGATGGTATTCACAGTACGGCGCTTGGCCATGTTTTCCAGGCTGTTGGTGAGTACCGAGGTTTCATCCAGCAGGGTCTGTGAGGTGTTGAAAATGTTTCCGGACGCCTCACGCACCTGATACAGCTCGGGCGAGGTTTCAAGAATCTCGTCTACCGAGCCGGACACAAACTCGAACAGCTCGGCAATTTCCGCCAAACGTGCACGGGCATCGCGGTCTTCAACCTGGGAGATTCGCAGCGTGGCGTTGCCCTCCAGCATGCCGTTGAGCACACGACCAAACTGGCTGGCGTCGCGGCCAAACGCATCGGCTGCCTGCACCGCTGTTTCGTCACCGGCCAGCACGGTATTGACCGAGCCGAGGATTCGTTCTGCGAGCAGCGCCTGACGTTGCGCAACCACCACCTGCGCAGCCGGCGCACGGCTTTGCAGAAGGCTTTCCACGACTTTTTCGTATTCGGCCTGCAATTGCGGGATGGTTTCGGCCAGTGTCGCAGCCACCTGATGCAGAGACAAAACCGTCTGTTCGCTGGCCAGAATCACATCGGTACTTTTGCGCAGCCCTTCCCAGTCGCGCTGAACGGTGCGCAATTCGTCGCGTATCAGATCAGGCGCCGCAGGCAGCCCGGTGGCCGGGTCGCCTTTTCTCAGGTAGCCCCAGCGCAGGTCGAAATCGTTGCGCGCATCGGCCAGCAGCTTGAACGCCTGGGTTTTACCGGCGGCCGCTTCGGTGGCGTTTTTCGCGATGCGCTGGGATAACACTCGTAGCTCACCAGCATGCCCGATGTACTGTTTGTCGTAGTTCGATTGAGTGTTGAGATAGGCGAAGTTGGCGAACAGCAACATGATGAAAACGATAAGCGCGACAAACAGCAGAATAATCTGCGTCCGGCTGCGCGCGCCTTCCCTTGATCTGCCTGTATTACTCATTAATCAGGCCCCCGCCTGGATCAATTGTGAAACAAAACAAACCAGAGCCTAAGATGCCAGGTCCATGAAATCTGCAGACTGTACCAGCGCCCACGGACTGAATATCTGCCACGCCTGCTCGCGAATGAACTGCCCACGCAAGAACGGCGCGATACCTTGATCGATGTCTTGTGATGTCTGGGGTATGAGGCTCAACTGACTGAAACGTTGCATGCCGAACACCTCATCGACCAGCAGACCAGCGAACACGTCGTTGTGCTCGACAACCAGCACCCGGCGCTGTTTGCGCGCGGGGGTCAGTTCATGACCGAAAAACCCGCATAAATCCATGAGCGGCAACAGCCGGCCGCGCAGATTGGCGATACCCGCCACCCAGAACTTCACGCCCGGCATCACCGCATGATGAGGCTCGTGAAGGATTTCGGCGATTTCGCCGATAGGCGCTACGAAACGCTGCTCACCCATCCGGAAACCGATGCCGACCCAATCCTGCTGATGAGCTTCCTGCAGCGGCAGGCCCGCCGCCAGCGAACGACAGCGTCGATCCATATCAAGAAGCAGTTCAAAGGCGGTACGTGGCTCGGCCATGGCGATTCCGGCAATCAGCCGGCCAGCACCGCATTCAGGGTTTTCATCAGGGTTTCTTCATCCACCGGTTTGGTCAGGTAATCCCGCGCGCCCTGGCGTTTGCCCCAGACCTTGTCAGTCTCCTGATCCTTGGTGGTGATCATGATCACCGGGATCATGCTGGTGTCGGCATCCTTGGTCAGCTGACGCGTGGCCTGAAAGCCGTTGAGCCCGGGCATAACGATGTCCATCAGCACTGCATCGGGTTTTTCCTGACGGGCCAAGGCCACGCCATCAGCGCCATTTTCGGCCTTGAGCACTTCATGACCGTGCTTTTCCAGCATGCCGGTGAGTTTGTACATTTCAGTCGGCGAGTCATCGACGATCAATATTCGAGCCATGGGTGTTCCCCGTCAGGTTACGAGCGTGCCACATCGGGCGCGGGCGTCATGATATGTGTTGTTCTGCTGCAACGAAGCCCGGCACATGAGCCTTGATCGCGCTGAGCAGTTCTTCCTTGCTGAAAGGCTTTGTCAAAAACTGATCGGAACCGACAATCCGCCCCTTGGCCTTGTCGAACAGTCCGTCCTTGGAGGACAGCATGATGACTGGCGTGGACTTGAATGCGCGGTTGTTCTTGATCAGCGCGCACGTCTGATAACCATCCAGACGCGGCATCATGATATCTACGAATATGATTCGTGGGTGGTTATCGGCAATCTTGGCCAGCGCGTCGAAACCGTCTATCGCAGTGATGACTTCACAACCTGCGTTTTTAAGCAGCGTTTCGGCGGTGCGGCGAATGGTCTTCGAGTCATCGATGACCATGACTTTCAAGGCGGAGGCGTGTTGTTCCATAGCTGCTCTTCCATCGCCGCAGCGAATTTTTGCGCATTCTGCGAGGCACTGGGAGCCTGACGGTATCGCTTCATTGATCCACAAGGATCGAAAACCGGATGCCGAGCCTTTTTAGCATACTCTCCAGACTCAATCCATAAAGCGCACCGTGGCGGGCCTGCCCCTTGACCGGGAGCAAACGGAACGCCACCCTGATGCCAATTTTACGGTCGTTACGACCCTTACCGATCAGAGGATATTGCCCATGAGCGTTCGCCTAGGGATTGTCATGGACCCCATTGAGCGCATTTCCTATAAAAAGGACAGCTCGCTGGCCATGCTCCTTGCCGCACAGGAACGCGGCTGGTCGCTGTTCTATATGGAACAGAAAGACCTGTATCAGGACGCTGGCCAGGCCCGCGCGCGCATGAAGCCGCTCAAGGTGTTTGCCGACCCGGCCAAATGGTTCGAGTTCGAAGCAGAAGTGGACGCAGGTCTCGATGACCTGGACGTGATCCTGATGCGCAAGGACCCGCCGTTCGACATGGAATTCGTCTACGCCACCTACCTGCTGGAGCAGGCCGAGCGCGCAGGCGTGCTGGTCGTCAACAAGCCGCAGAGCCTGCGTGACTGCAACGAGAAGCTGTTCGCCACGCTGTTCCCCCAATGCACGCCGCCGACCCTGGTCAGCCGCCGCGCCGACATCATTCGCGAATTTGCCGAAAAACATGGCGATGTCATCCTCAAGCCGCTGGACGGCATGGGCGGCGCGTCGATCTTCCGCCATCGGGCGGGCGATCCGAACCTGTCAGTAATCCTCGAAACCCTGACCGCTCACGGCACGCAGCAAATCATGGCGCAGGGCTACCTGCCCGCCATCAAGGACGGCGACAAGCGCATACTGATGGTCGATGGCGAACCGGTCCCGTATTGCCTGGCGCGCATCCCTGCCGCCGGTGAAACACGTGGCAACCTGGCCGCAGGCGGGCGTGGCGAAGCCCGTCCGCTAAGCGACAAGGACCGCTGGATCGCCGAACAGATCGGCCCGACCCTGCGCGAAAAAGGCCTGTTGTTCGTCGGCCTCGACGTGATCGGTGAGCACCTGACCGAAATCAACGTCACCAGCCCGACCTGCATCCGCGAAATCGACAATGCCTTCGGCACCAACATCGGCGGCCTGTTGATGGATGCAATCGACAAGAAGCTGCAGGCGCGCAAGGGCTGATCAACGGTTGACGCCGCTGGCCACGGATCAAACCGTGCGCCACGGCGTCCCTTCGTCCGATCCGCAACAGAGCTTCGCCGTACATTGCGTTATCATGCGCCACCTGTAACACGACACGGATTTTGACATGCAGGCTGACGAGATGCTGAACCGCCAATGACATCCATGGCCAGAAACGACCTCCCCCTCGAGCTCGCCAATGTGGGTGTGCGTCCTGCCGATCGCCTGGGCTTTACCATGATGATCGCGGCGCTGATCCACCTCGCGGTGATCCTTGGCGTGGGTTTCACCTATGTAAAGCCGGAGCAGATCTCGCAGACCCTGGAAATCACCCTCGCCACGTTCAAAAGCGAAGAAAAGCCTAAACAGGCGGATTTTCTGGCACAGGACGATCAACAGGGCAGCGGCACTCTGGACAAGGCCGAAACGCTCAAGACCACCGAGCTGGCGCCGTATCAGGACACCAAGGTCAACAAGGTCACCCCGCCTCCGGCCAGCAAGCCGGTGGTCAAGCAGGAAGCGCCCAAGACCGCGGTCGCGACCACTGCGCCCAGCCAGCAGAAAACCGTGGCCAAACGCGATGAGGTCAAGCCCGAGCCAACCACCAAGGCCGCACCGACCTTTGACAGCGCGGAGCTGAGCAACGAAATTGCCAGCCTGGAAGCCGAACTGTCGACCGAGCAGCAGCTTTACGCCAAGCGCCCGAAGATCCACCGCCTCAATGCGGCCTCGACCATGCGCGACAAAGGTGCCTGGTACAAGGACGACTGGCGCAAGAAGGTCGAGCGGGTCGGAAACCTGAACTATCCTGAGGAAGCACGACGCAAGCAGATCTATGGCAATTTGCGACTTCTTGTGTCAATAAATCGGGACGGCTCGCTGTATGAAGTGCTGGTGCTTGAATCATCAGGGCAACCTTTGCTGGATCAGGCTGCACAACGAATCGTGCGTCTGGCAGCACCTTTTGCGCCGTTCACCGGCGATCTGGCAGACATCGACCGGCTGGAGATCATCCGCACCTGGAAATTTGCACGCGGCGACAAGCTGTCAAGCAATTGAATTTTTTGCCAACTGACACCCGACACGTACAAGTGTCAGTTGTCAGGCACGCAAGGCAACGCCAAACTAGGACTCATGAAAAAAGTCTCCCCGAGTTATCTAAAGCACCAGTTCCTGATCGCCATGCCCCACATGCACGACGAGAACTTTGCTCAGACCTTGACCTACGTTGTCGAGCACAACGCCAATGGCGCAATGGGGCTGGTGATCAACCGCCCGCAAAGCCTGACCCTGGCAGATGTACTCGAGCAACTGCGACCGGAGCTTCCTGCGCCCAAACGCTGCCAGGAAATCGCCATACATTCGGGCGGCCCGGTGCAAACCGATCGCGGCTTTGTCCTGCATCCCAGTGGCCAGACGTTTCAGGCCACAGTCAATCTTCCCGGCGGGATTTCGCTGTCGACCTCGCAGGACGTGCTGTTTTCAATCGCCGATGGCTACGGGCCTGATCAAAATGTGATCACCCTCGGCTACGCGGGGTGGGACGCCGGCCAACTGGATGCGGAAATGGCTGACAACGCCTGGCTGACCTGCTCGTTTGACCCGGCCATCCTGTTCGATGTCGACAGCGAGCAACGCCTGGATGCGGCAGCCAGACGCCTGGGCATCAATCTCAACCTCATATCGACCCAGGCAGGACACGCTTGATGGCCGCTTTACGGCTGCTGCTGGGGATTGATTACGGCACCAAACAGATCGGCGTTGCGGTCGGTCAGGCCATTACCGGTCAGGCACGTGAACTCTGTACGCTCAAGGCGCAGAATGGCGTGCCGGACTGGGACAAGGTTCAGGCACTGATCAACGAATGGAAACCTGACGCCATCGTGGTCGGCCTGCCGTTGAACATGGACGGCACGCCCAGCGACATGAGCGCGCGCGCGGAAAAGTTTTCGCGCAAGCTCAACGGCCGCTTTGGTGTAACCGTCTACACCCATGATGAACGCCTGACCACCTTCGAAGCCAAGGGCGAGCGCATGGCTCGCGGCGGCCAGAAAGGCAGCTACCGCGATAATCCGGTGGATGCCATTGCTGCTGCGCTTCTTCTGCAAGGCTGGCTGGACGAGCACCCCGAGCTGTTGAATGTGTGACTTTTTCTGCCTTTATCGCTTCGAGATACCCGGATTCCACGTTATCGCTTGAGCATTGCGCCACGGACCGACGCTGCCCGAGCCTCTGAAGGAGCAACCATGAGCCTGCCCGATCCCGCCGAATTGATTCGTCAGATGGCCACTGACCTGAACGCTCACCTGAGCAAGCGCGGCATCAGCGATCCTCGTTTCATTGGTATCCGCACGGGCGGTGTATGGGTTGCCCAGGCGCTGCTCAAGGCACAGAACAACCCCGCTCCGCTCGGCACCCTGGACGTTTCGTTTTATCGCGATGACTTCAGCCAGAACGGCCTGCACCCTCAAGTGCGACCTTCGGACCTGCCGTTCGAAATAGAAGGGCAGCATCTGGTGCTGATCGACGACGTGCTGATGAGTGGTCGTACCGTCCGCGCCGCCCTCAATGAACTGTTCGACTACGGCCGCCCGGCCAGCGTTACGCTGGTCTGCCTGCTGGACCTGGACGCCGGTGAACTGCCGATCCGCCCGAATGTGGTTGGCGCGACTCTGTCGCTGGCACCCGATGAACGCATCAAGCTGTCCGGCCCCGAGCCGCTGGCGCTCGAGCTTCAAGACCTCTCCACCGCCCTTTAAGAGTCCATTGCGATGACGCCTCTCGACGCCAAGCGCCCGCTGCAGCTCAACCACCAGGGCCAGCTGCGCCATTTTCTGTCTCTGGACGGCTTGCCCCGCGAGCTGCTTACCGAAATTCTCGACACCGCCGACTCGTTCCTTGAAGTCGGCGCACGGGCGGTGAAGAAGGTCCCGCTGTTGCGCGGCAAGACGGTGTGCAACGTGTTCTTCGAGAACTCCACCCGTACCCGTACCACCTTTGAACTGGCCGCGCAGCGACTGTCTGCCGACGTGATCACGCTGAACGTCTCGACCTCGTCTACCAGCAAGGGCGAAACGCTGTTCGATACCTTGCGCAACCTTGAGGCGATGGCCGCCGACATGTTCGTCGTGCGTCACGCAGACTCGGGTGCTGCGCACTTCATCGCCGAACACGTATGCCCGGACGTCGCGATCATCAACGGCGGCGATGGCCGTCACGCACACCCGACCCAGGGCATGCTCGACATGCTGACGATTCGTCGGCACAAGGGCGGCTTTGAAAACCTGTCGGTGGCTATCGTTGGCGACATCCTGCATTCACGGGTAGCACGCTCCAACATGCTCGCGCTCCAGGCGCTCGGCTGCCCGGACATCCGCGTGATAGGGCCGAAAACCCTGCTGCCGGTCGGCGTCGAACAATATGGGGTGAAGGTCTACACCGACCTCAACGAAGGCTTGAAGGACGTGGACGTGGTGATCATGCTGCGCCTGCAACGCGAACGCATGACCGGTGGGCTGCTGCCCAGCGAAGGCGAGTTCTACCGCCTGTTCGGCCTGACCACAGCGCGCCTTGCGGCCGCGAAGCCGGATGCGATTGTCATGCACCCCGGCCCGATCAACCGCGGCGTGGAGATCGAATCGGCAGTGGCCGACGGCGCGCATTCGGTGATTCTCAATCAAGTGACCTACGGCATCGCAATCCGCATGGCAGTGCTGTCCATGGCCATGAGCGGGCAAAACGCACAACGCCAATTCGAACAGGAGAACGCCCAGTGAAGCTCAGCATCCTCGGCGCTCGCGTCATCGACCCGGTCAGCGGGATGGATCAGGTTACCGACCTGCATGTTGAAGCAGGCAAGCTCACCGCTATCGGTGCCGCTCCGGAGGGTTTCGAGCCCACCCAGACCATCGATGCTGCAGGACTGGTCGCAGCACCCGGTCTGGTCGACCTCAACGTGTCCCTGCGCGAGCCGGGCTACAGCCGCAAAGGCAGCATCGCCAGCGAAACCCGCGCGGCGGTGGCAGGCGGCGTGACCAGCCTGTGCTGCCCGCCGCAGACCAAACCGGTGCTCGACACCTCGGCGGTGGCCGAACTGATTCTGGACCGCGCCCGTGAAGCCGGTTTCAGCAAGGTGTTTCCTGTCGGCGCACTGAGCAAGGGCCTGGAAGGCGAACAACTGGCAGAGCTGATCGCCCTGCGCGACGCAGGCTGCGTGGCGTTCGGCAACGGTCTGAGCAGCTTCAGCAACACCCGTACGCTGTGCCGGGCGCTGGAATATGCGGCCACCTTCGACCTGACGGTGATTTTCAATTCGCAGGATCGTGATCTGGCCGAAGGCGGTCTGGCGCACGATGGCGCGACGGCGGCGTTTCTGGGTCTGGCGGGCATCCCCGAGACGGCCGAGACAGTGGCGCTGGCTCGCGACCTGTTGCTGGTCGAGCAAAGCGGTGTGCGCGCGCACTTCAGCCAGTTGACCAGTGCGCGTGGTGCGGCGCTGATTGCCCAGGCCCAGGCACGCGGTCTGCCGGTGACGGCGGATGTAGCGTTGTATCAGTTGATTCTGACTGACGAGGCGCTGATCGACTTCTCCAGCCTCTATCACGTCCAGCCGCCGCTGCGCACTCGCGCCGACCGCGATGGTCTGCGTGAAGCAGTGAAGAGCGGTGTCATTCAGGCGATTTCAAGCCATCACCAGCCGCATGAGCGTGACGCCAAGCTGGCACCGTTTGGCGCTACGGAACCGGGCATCAGCAGCGTGGAGTTGCTGTTGCCGCTGGCCATGACGTTAGTGGATGACGGCCTGCTCGACCTGCCGACCCTGATCGCTCGCCTGAGCAGCGGCCCGGCCGCCGCCTTGCGCCTGCCGGCCGGCAAGCTAAGTGCCGGTGCGCCAGCGGATATCGTGCTGTTCGACCCTGCCGCCTCGACGGTTGCAGGCGAGACCTGGCTGTCAAAAGGCGAAAACTGCCCCTTCATCGGCCACTGCCTGCCCGGCTCGATACGCTACACGCTGGTGGATGGACGGATCAGTTACAGCCGTTGAGCTTAAAGCCTCAGACTCTCGTTACCACGCTCCGCGTGGTAATGCCCTGCTGGACGCTCTGCGTTCGATCACGAGTCTGTGGTGCCGCGCAGATTTGTGACGCGGAGCGTCACGAAGGGCATTCCCACGCTGGAGCGTGAGGAACGAGAGGTGTCTGGACTGGAGCGTGAGCAACGATAGGTGACCGGGCCGGACCACCCTCTGCGTCAGCCCCTCGCCCCAAGCCTTACCCGCGTCGGGCGTTCTTCATCGAGATCTGGTCATTCAGGGTCCAGAAGTCATACAGAATCCCCAAGAGAAACAACCCGCCCGTGCACAGGTAGATAATGCCGGTGATCCACTTGCCCTGATACATGCGGTGTACGCCAAACAGGCCCAGGAAGGTCAGCAGGATCCACGCCAGGCTGTAATCGGTGGAACCCGAGGTAAAGCGCAGGTCGGCTTCGCGGTCCATCGACGGGATCAGAAACAGGTCGATCAGCCAGCCAATACCAAACAGACCGAAGGTGAAGAACCAGATGGTCCCGGTCACCGGCTTGCCGTAGTAAAAGCGATGCGCCCCCAGGAACCCGAAAATCCACATCAGGTAGCCCATGACCTTGCTGTGCGTGTCCGAACGATAGGCGTTCATTTTTACCCTCTTTGCGCTGATAGAAAAAAATACATAACAAATTTGTGACTTGGTTTCCCTCTTCCGACGTATGGCACATGAGGCGGGTTTATGCCGCCAAGCCCTTGTCGTCAAAGGGATTAGCAAGAAAAAAGAAAGAGTCTGTCGCATAAAACGCAACGATACCAGTGTGATGCGCTCGACAAATGGGGTCAGATTTTCCGAAAAAGCTGTTATAAAGTTGCGCGCTGACCACTACGAGCCCTGCCGAATGCGTCCTTTTTTCAAGACATGGCTAACCATTTGCCTTTTTATGCCACTGGCCGCCCACGCCACCAATCGTGAGCAACAACTTCCTGCGAGCTTCACGGGCTACACCGCCAAAAGTCACTCTTCACCGGCACTCGCGACTCGCAATGCACCACAGGAAGCCACACCAGTATCCGTTCACCCCAAAAATGCCCGCGCTTCCAAGCCGGTTTCACGCAAGAACGCCAGCAAGGCCACCTTGCAGGCGTCGGCTGCTGTCCCTGCCAAGCAGGGCAATGCCGTCGTGAAACGCGCCTTGCAGGCTGTCGGTACGCCTTACCGCTGGGGCGGCACCACACCCGGCAAGGGTCTGGACTGCAGCGGGCTGGTCAAATATGCCTACACGGATGTGCGTGAGGTCGACCTGCCACGCACCTCCAATGCCATGGCCCAGGGTCATGGACAGACGGTGGATCGCAAGGATCTGAAACCGGGTGACTTGCTGTTCTTCAACATCAAGAGCCGCAACATCAACCACGTCGCCATTTACCTGGGTGACAACAAGTTCGTGCATGCGCCGCGTCGTGGCAAGGCCGTAACTGTCGATACGCTGAACAAGCCGTACTGGAACAGTCACTACAAGATCGCCAAGCGCGTTCTGCCAAAACAGCCCGGCCAGATGCGCGTGGTTCAGCGCTGATCCTGGCGTGAATCTGCGGTCCGCAAGCCGCATCTGAAAAAAGGGGTCTTGAACGCGTTCAAGACCCCTTTTTCGTTCCTGCAGCCTCCCTGTGATCAGAAGTTATCTGGCACCTTGGCCCGCTCACGAGCGCTTTCGCGGGTGATCAGGCCTTTCTTCACCAGATCAGCCAGGCACATATCCAGCGTCTGCATACCCAACGAACCGCCGGTCTGGATCGACGAATACATCTGCGCCACCTTGTCCTCGCGAATCAGGTTACGGATCGCGGGCGTGCCCATCATGATTTCATGCGCGGCCACCCGTCCGCCGCCGACCTTCTTGAGCAGCGCCTGTGAAACCACTGCGTGCAGCGATTCGGAGAGCATCGAGCGAATCATCGACTTTTCCTGAGCCGGGAACACGTCCACAATCCGGTCAATGGTCTTGGCCGCCGACGTGGTGTGCAGCGTGCCGAACACCAGGTGGCCGGTTTCAGCGGCGGTCAGCGCCAGGCGAATGGTCTCCAGGTCGCGCATCTCGCCGACCAGAATCACATCCGGGTCTTCGCGCAGGGCCGAGCGCAGCGCTTCCGAGAAGCCCAGCGTGTCGCGATGAACTTCGCGCTGGTTGACCAGGCACTTCTTCGATTCGTGGACGAATTCGATCGGGTCCTCGATGGTCAGGATGTGGTGATGCTTGTTGCAATTGAGGTAGTCGATCATCGCCGCCAGCGTCGTCGACTTGCCTGAGCCGGTCGGTCCGGTGACCAGAATCAGGCCGCGCGCCACATCCGTAATCTTCCGAAACACACTGCCCATCCCCAAGTCTTCCATGCTCAGGATTTTCGAAGGGATGGTCCGGAAGACCGCGCCAGCACCGCGATTCTGGTTGAATGCATTGACCCGAAAACGCGCAACGCCCGGCACTTCAAAGGAAAAGTCGGTTTCCAGACGCTCCTCGAAATCCTGCCGTTGCTTGTCGTTCATGATGTCGTAGATCAGCGCCTTGACCTCCTTGGCGTCCAGCGGGGGCAGGTTGATACGCCGCACATCGCCGTCGACGCGGATCATCGGTGGCAGACCTGCAGAGAGGTGCAAGTCCGACGCGCCCTGTTTGGCACTGAAGGCCAGCAGCTCGGTAATATCCATACAGCTCCTCAATCACATAGAATGCCGCAGACTTTAGCCCTGCTGGCGCAAATCAATGTCCACGATAGCAGCGAACATTTCAACGCTCGAACAACGAATTCGCGACGCAGCCCTCGCCGCCAACCGCGAACCGGCGTCCGTCGGCCTGCTGGCGGTGAGCAAAACCAAGCCCGCCGGCGACTTGCGTGAAGCTTACACCGCAGGCTTGCGCAACTTTGGCGAAAATTATTTACAGGAAGCACTGGGCAAACAACTCGAACTGAGCGACCTGCCCTTGTGCTGGCACTTCATCGGCCCCATTCAATCGAACAAGACGCGCGCTATCGCCGAGAACTTCGCCTGGGTACATTCCGTGGACCGCTTGAAAATCGCCCAACGCCTGTCCGAGCAACGCCCCGAGGCGCTTGAGCCACTGAACATCTGCATTCAGGTAAACGTCAGTGGCGAAGCCAGCAAGTCGGGCTGCACGCCTCAGGACCTGCCGGAGCTGGCCGCCGCCATCATCGCCCTGCCGCGACTGAAGCTGCGCGGCCTCATGGCGATCCCCGAGCCTATAGACGACCCTGCGGCTCAGCATGCCTCGTTCGCCGCTGTACGCACGTTGCAGGAGCAATTGAACCTGGCGCTCGACACACTTTCCATGGGCATGAGCCACGACCTGGAAGCCGCCATTGCACAAGGCGCAACCTGGGTGCGTATCGGCACAGCTCTCTTTGGCGCCCGCGACTATGGCCAGCCATAACCTTCCCCACAAGGACCCCTTCATGAGCAAGACTCGTATTGCCTTCGTCGGTGCCGGAAACATGGCTTCCAGCCTGATCGGCGGCCTGCGCGCCCAAGGCGTGGACGCGGCACTGATCTGTGCCAGCGCGCCGGGTGCCGAAACCCGCGAACGCATCGCCAACGATCATGGCATCCAGGTATTTGCCGACAACGCCGAGGCGATCAAGGGCGCAGATGTCGTGGTGCTGGCGGTCAAGCCGCAGATGATGAAAAACGTCTGCCAGGCGTTGAAGTCCAGCCTTGAAGCCAATCAGCTGATTGTGTCGGTTGCGGCCGGCATTACCTGCGCTAGCCTGACTCAATGGCTTGGCGATCAGCCGGTGGTGCGCTGCATGCCCAATACCCCGTCGCTGCTGCGTCAGGGGGCCAGCGGGCTGTATGCCACCGACAAGGTCACTGCCGAACAACGCGGGCAGGCCGAGCAACTGCTGTCTGCCGTCGGCGTAGCGGTCTGGGTCGAGCAGGAAAAACACATGGACGCTGTAACGGCGGTGTCTGGCAGTGGCCCTGCGTACTTCTTTTTGATGATGGAGGCGATGACCGCGGCAGGTGTAAAACTGGGCCTGCCGGAAGACATCGCGAAAAAGCTGACTCTGCAAACCGCACTGGGCTCAGCGCTGATCGCGACCGGCAGTGATGTGGGTGCGGGCGAGCTGCGTCGTCGTGTCGCCTCGCCGGGCGGGACCACCGAGGCGGCCATCAAGGCATTTCAGGCAGGCGGCTTCGAAGCACTGGTGGAAACGGCACTGACTGCCGCAGATCATCGTGCAGCCGAGCTGGCTGAGCAACTGGGCAAATAATTTTCGGGTTTTCTGGAGCAGATCGATGATCGGATTGAACACCGCTGCAATTTACGTCCTGCAAACGCTTGGCAGTCTTTACCTGCTGATCGTGCTGTTGCGCTTTGTGCTGCAACTGGTGCGGGCCAATTTCTACAACCCGCTGTGCCAGTTCATCGTGCGCGCCACCCAGCCGCTGCTCAAACCGCTGCGGCGCATCATCCCCAGCCTGGGCGGGCTGGACATGTCTTCGCTGGTACTGGCGATCATCGTGCAGATGGTGCTGATGGCCCTGACCCTGCTGCTGATGTTCGGCACCACGGGCGATCCGCTGCACCTGCTGCTCTGGTCGATCATCGGCGTAACCGCACTGTTCCTGAAGATATTCTTCTTTGCCCTGATCATCAGCGTGATTCTGTCGTGGGTAGCCCCGGGTAGCAGCAACCCTGGCGCAGAACTGGTCAACCAGATCTGTGAGCCCGCACTGGCACCGTTCCGCAAGATCGTCCCGAACCTGGGCGGGCTGGATATCTCGCCGATCCTCGCATTCCTAGTGCTCAAGCTGCTGGACATGCTGGTCATCAACAACCTCGCCGCCATGAGCAACATGCCGGATGTGCTGCGGTTGCTGATGTAAGCAATCTTGTTCCACGCTGGAGCGTGAGGAACGATCACCTCAACTATCGTGCGACGCTCCGCGTCGCATGCCGTTCTGGACGCTCTGCGTCCTGTCCCGAGGTGCAGCTGATTTGCTCCCGGCAACATCCCTTATTGCCGCTGCACCCCGCGGTCTTTAGACTTACGCCTCATTTATGCGAGAGCAGGGTCGATGCCCACGGTATTCCCTCACGATTCTGTCGGACTGGTCACACCACAGACGGCGCATTTCAGCGAGCCTCTGGCGCTGGCATGCGGTCGTTCGTTGCCAGCCTATGACCTGATTTACGAAACCTACGGTCAGCTCAACGCCGCACGCAGCAATGCCGTGCTGATCTGTCATGCGCTGTCCGGGCATCACCATGCCGCAGGCTTCCACAGCGCCGATGACCGCAAACCGGGCTGGTGGGACAGCTGTATCGGTCCCGGCAAGCCTATCGACACCAACAAGTTCTTCGTCGTCAGCCTTAACAATCTGGGCGGCTGCAATGGCTCGACCGGCCCGAGCAGTATCGACCCGGACACCGGCAAGCCGTTCGGTGCCAATTTCCCGGTGGTGACCGTAGAAGACTGGGTCAACAGCCAGGCCCGGCTGGCGGATCTGCTGGGTATCGACACCTGGGCTGCAGTCATTGGCGGCAGTCTGGGTGGCATGCAGGCGCTGCAATGGACCATCAGCTACCCGGATCGCGTGCGCCATTGCCTAGCAATCGCCTCGGCCCCCAAGCTGTCGGCACAGAACATCGCGTTCAACGAGGTGGCACGTCAGGCCATTCTCACCGACCCTGAATTCCACGGTGGCTCGTTCCAGGAGCGCGGTGTGATCCCCAAACGCGGCCTGATGCTCGCGCGGATGGTCGGGCACATCACCTACCTGTCGGATGACTCGATGGGCGAGAAATTCGGCCGTGGTCTGAAGAGCGAAAAACTCAACTACGACTTCCACAGCGTCGAGTTTCAGGTCGAGAGCTACCTGCGTTATCAGGGTGAAGAGTTTTCCGGGCGTTTCGACGCCAATACCTACCTGTTGATGACCAAAGCGCTGGACTACTTCGACCCTGCCGCCAACTTCAACGACGATCTGGCCAAGACCTTCGCCAATGCCACCGCCAAATTCTGCGTGATGTCGTTTACTACCGACTGGCGCTTCTCGCCGGCCCGCTCGCGAGAACTGGTTGACGCACTGATGGCCGCGCGCAAGGACGTCTGCTATCTGGAAATCGACGCACCTCAAGGCCACGACGCCTTTCTGATCCCGATTCCGCGCTACTTGCAGGCTTTCGGTAATTACATGAACCGAATTTCGTTGTGAGGACGTCATGAGAGCCGATCTGGAAATCATCCAGGAGTGGATTCCCGCAGGCAGCCGCGTGCTCGACCTGGGTTGTGGCGACGGCGAATTGCTGACCTGGCTGCGTGACCACAAGCAGGTCACCGGTTACGGGCTGGAAAACGACGCGGCCAACATTGCCGAGTGTGTCGCCAAGGGCATCAACGTCATCGAGCAGGACCTCGACAAGGGGCTGGGCAACTTTGCCAGCAACAGCTTCGACGTCGTGGTCATGACCCAGGCTCTGCAAGCGGTGCATTACCCGGACCGAATCCTCGACGAGATGCTGCGCGTCGGGCGTCAGTGCATCATCACCTTTCCGAACTTCGGTCACTGGCGCTGCCGCTGGTACCTGGCGAGCAAGGGTCGCATGCCGGTGTCCGAATTCCTGCCGTATACCTGGTACAACACGCCGAACATCCACTTCTGCACCTTCGGCGACTTCGAAGAACTGTGTCGTGAACGCGATGCAAAGGTGCTCGACAGGCTGGCCGTCGATCAACAGCATCGCCACGGCTGGGCCAGCAAACTCTGGCCCAACCTGCTGGGTGAAATCGGCATCTACCGGGTCACCAGCCCAGGGCTGACAGACCACAAGATTGCCGTTTAACCGACCGTTTTCAAGCACCACGACAGGCCAACCATGAACCTCACACAACTCGTACTGGCCAGCCACAATGGCGGCAAACTCAAGGAACTCCAGGCCATGCTCGGCGGCAGCGTAACGCTGCGTTCGGTCAGCGAGTTCAGCCTGGTGGAGCCGGAAGAAACCGGCCTGTCCTTCGTCGAGAATGCGATCCTCAAGGCGCGCAATGCCTCGCGCCTGTCCGGGCTGCCGGCGCTGGCCGACGACTCGGGGTTGGCGGTGGACTTTCTCGGCGGTGCGCCGGGTATCTATTCCGCTCGCTACGCCGATGGCCAAGGCGATGCCGCCAACAACGCCAAGCTGCTGGAGGCGCTCAAAGACGTGCCGGACGGCCAGCGTGGTGCACAGTTCGTCTGCGTATTGGCGCTGGTACGCCACGCCGACGATCCATTGCCGATCCTCTGTGAAGGGCTGTGGCACGGGCGCATCCTGCACGCCGCCAGCGGTGAACACGGCTTCGGCTATGACCCGCTGTTCTGGGTGCCGGAGCGCAACTGCTCGAGTGCCGAACTGGGCCCGACCGAGAAGAACCAGCTCAGCCATCGCGCTCGCGCCATGGTCCTGTTGCGGCAACGCCTGGGTCTGCAATGACCCACGATTCGCCTGCGCAGCCGCTGTTTCTCGGCGAGAGCGGTTTCTCGTCAGAAAGCCCACGCCCTGCGCTGCCGCACCTGCCACCGCTGTCGCTGTACATCCATATTCCGTGGTGCGTGCGCAAATGCCCGTACTGCGACTTCAACTCGCACACCGCAAGCCCCGTATTGCCGGAACAGGAATACGTCGACGCCCTGCTCGCCGACCTGGATCTTGACCTGCCGCACGTCTATGGCCGCGAACTGCAATCGATCTTCTTTGGCGGCGGTACGCCAAGCCTGTTCAGCGCAGACGCACTGGGCCGCCTGCTCAAGGGCGTGGAACAACGCATCCGCTTTGCCAGCGACATCGAAATTACCCTGGAAGCCAACCCCGGCACCTTCGAACAGGTCAAATTCAGCGCCTATCGCGGTCTGGGCATCAATCGACTGTCGATCGGCATTCAGAGCTTTCAGGAGTCCAAACTCAAGGCGCTGGGCCGCATCCACAATGGCGACGAAGCAATTCGTGCCGCCGATATGGCGCGTCAGGCCGGTTTCGACAACTTCAACCTGGACCTGATGCACGGCCTGCCGGATCAGTCCCAGGACGAAGCGCTGGCTGATCTGCGCCAGGCCATTGCCCTCGCGCCGACCCACCTGTCCTGGTATCAACTGACCCTGGAACCCAACACGGTGTTCTGGAATCAGCCACCGGTGCTGCCCGAAGACGACATTCTTTGGGACATTCAGGAAACCGGACAGCAGTTGCTGGCCACTCATGGTTACGCGCAGTACGAAGTGTCGGCTTATGCGCAGCCCGGAAAACCGGCCAGGCATAACCTCAACTATTGGGCGTTCGGAGATTTCATCGGTATCGGCGCAGGCGCACATGGCAAGTTGAGCCATCCGGACGGACGCATCATGCGTACCTGGAAGACCCGTCTGCCCAAGGATTACCTGAACCCGGACAAGCCTTTTCAGGCCGGGGCAAAGCTGTTGCCACTCGATGAATTGCCGTTTGAATTCTTGATGAATGCATTGCGACTGACAAATGGTGTGGACGCTGCGTTATTTCGTGAAAGAACCGGTCTAAGCCTCGATTCGCTGACCGAGGCGCGTCGACAGGCTGAACAAAAGGGGTTGCTGCACCAGGACCCGACACGCCTGATCGCCACGCCACAAGGCCAGTTGTTCCTCAATGACCTGCTGCAATACTTTCTGATCTAAGGACCCTGCATGGATTTCGTACTCGATCTGCTCGCCACCGTTTCACGCTGGAGTCGCAGCAATCTTTCAGAAATCGCACTCGCGCTGGTGGGCTGCCTGCTGGTGCTGTTCGGCTCGGACATCAAAGGCTGGCTGGAACAGCGAATCAGCGGCATTACCGGTGCCCTGCGCATCCCGCTGATCGCCCTGCTCTGCGCAGTGGGCAGCGGCGCGGCGCTGATCTACGCCACGCCGTGGGTAGTGCGCGGCCTCAGCCAGTTCAACAACTACAGCCTGGCGCCGGTGCTGTTGGTGGTGCTGGTGTTGATCGGGGTGATTGCGGACAGGAAGTGAGCCTGTTCTGGATCAACCTTCTGTCGCACTACTGAACGATGAGGCAACTGGCAAACGTGCATGCCCCGGATTTTCCGGTAAATGTCACAAACTTTATGCTCGGTGTGCCACTGACAGGCGTGATACTCAGTGGGTAAGTGGCGGCGCTACTGACGACGTAGGTGCCTTTGCTCGCCACTTCCTGCTTCACGCCCTTCTGTATGACGTAGATCGCGAACGCACTGTTATTGCGTACCTGTACCGCCGTATCCACACCCTGAGGCGGCGCAACTTGAGCAGTATCGGCGGGCGGCGCTGTTTCGTTCTGGACAGCGTCTGTTGAATCGAGTGCGTATGCGCCGAGGCAGACGCTCATGAACAATGTTGGTGCCAATAGCCATGCTTTCATCACGCTCTCCATAAAAGTCGATAGCGGTTAACCGCGGCAGATCACTCGCGGCTATTGGCCCAATATACAGCGCCCACGCGCGCTCGACAGCTGTCAGAAATAGCAGTAAGAAAGCCCGCCAGTCGTTCTCTCCAGACAAAAAAACACCCCGACTGGCGGGGTGTTTTCGCTGCGTCGCCGAACGTTACGGCACCAGTTTGTCCAGCAACGCCTTGTCACGCACCGCGCCCTTGTCAGCGCTGGTTGCCAGCAGGGCGTAGGCCTTGAGGGCGGTGGTCACTTTGCGTGGACGCGATTCCACCGGTTTCCAGCCTTTCTTGTCCTGTTCGGTACGGCGCTCGGCCATTTCCGCATCGTCGATCAACAGGTTGATCGAGCGATTGGGGATGTCGATCAGCACTTTGTCGCCATCGCGCACCAGACCGATTGCACCGCCTGCCGCCGCTTCCGGTGAAGCGTGACCGATGGACAGGCCGGAAGTACCGCCCGAGAAGCGGCCGTCAGTCAGCAACGCGCAATCCTTGCCCAGCCCTT
Source organism: Pseudomonas savastanoi (assembly GCF_020917325.1). NCBI lineage: Bacteria > Pseudomonadati > Pseudomonadota > Gammaproteobacteria > Pseudomonadales > Pseudomonadaceae > Pseudomonas > Pseudomonas savastanoi. The sequence continues at coordinate 506,657 of NZ_CP076652.1, read as the reverse complement.
TGGACTTCAGGTACGACGTCGGGTAAAGCATTTCCTGCATGCCCGGACCGCCTTTTGGGCCTTCGTAACGGATGATGACGATGTCGCCAGCCTTCACTTCGTCAGCAAGAATCCCGCGCACCGCGCTGTCCTGGCTTTCGAAGATCTTCGCGTTGCCTTCGAAGACGTGGATCGACTCGTCGACGCCAGCGGTTTTCACCACGCAGCCGTCCAGCGCGATGTTGCCGTACAGCACGGCCAGGCCACCTTCTTGCGAATAGGCGTGCTGGACGCTGCGGATGCAGCCGTTTTCACGGTCGTCATCGAGGCTGTCCCAACGGGTCGACTGGCTGAACGCGGTCTGCGTCGGGATGCCTGCCGGGCCCGCCTTGAAGAAGGTGTGCACGGCCTCATCGTCAGTCTGGGTGATGTCCCATTTGGCGATGCCTTCGGCCAAGGTCTTGCTGTGCACGGTCGGCAGATCGGTGTGCAGCAGGCCGCCACGGGCCAGCTCGCCGAGGATGCTGAAGATCCCGCCCGCGCGGTGCACGTCTTCCATGTGGTACTTCTGGATGTTCGGCGCGACCTTGCACAGCTGCGGCACCTTGCGCGACAGGCGGTCGATGTGGCGCAGGTCGAAGTCGATCTCGGCTTCCTGAGCAGCGGCCAGCAAGTGCAGGATGGTGTTGGTCGAACCGCCCATGGCGATGTCCAGCGTCATGGCGTTCTCGAACGCCTTGAAGTTGGCGATGTTGCGCGGCAACACCGAGTCATCGTTTTCCTTGTAGTACTGACGGCACAGGTCAACGATGGTGCGGCCGGCCTGCAGGAACAGTTGCTCGCGGTCGCTGTGGGTGGCGAGTGCGGAACCGTTGCCCGGCAGGGCCAGACCCAGTGCTTCGGTCAGGCAGTTCATCGAGTTGGCGGTGAACATGCCGGAACACGACCCGCAGGTCGGACAGGCGCTGCGCTCGTACTCGGCGACTTTTTCGTCAGTGGCTGTCGAGTCGGCGGCGATGACCATCGCATCGACCAGATCCAGGCCGTGGCTGGCCAGTTTGGTCTTGCCCGCTTCCATTGGCCCACCGGAGACGAAGATCACCGGAATGTTCAGGCGCAACGACGCCATCAGCATGCCCGGGGTGATCTTGTCGCAGTTGGAAATGCACACGATGGCGTCGGCGCAATGCGCATTGACCATGTACTCGACCGAGTCGGCAATGATCTCGCGGCTCGGCAGCGAATAGAGCATCCCGTCGTGGCCCATGGCGATGCCATCGTCGACCGCAATGGTGTTGAATTCCTTGGCCACGCCACCGGCGCGCTCGACTTCACGCGCGACCAGCTGGCCCATGTCCTTGAGGTGGACGTGGCCGGGTACGAACTGGGTGAAGGAGTTGGCGATGGCGATGATCGGTTTCTTGAAGTCTTCGTCCTTCATGCCCGTGGCGCGCCACAGGGCACGGGCGCCGGCCATGTTGCGGCCGTGGGTGGACGTTTTCGAGCGGTAATCAGGCATTGAAACACTCCGGCAAAAATAAGGCTGATCAGGAAGGGAGTGAGCTTCTATTGACGTCGCGAACGAGCGGCAGTGACCGCAGGCAGCGAAGAAACCGAACACCACGGGATCACCGTGTACTCGGCCTGAGCTCATAAACCCGCCGGGGGATGACTGGCGATGAATAGCGCGATTCTACACCGCCGACTCCGTTTGGTGGGTGAACAATATTTGTACAGCTCGCGCTGTAATCCTTGTGGACAAAACGCTGTCAGCGCGTCTATCTTCCTCGGCAGGCCGCCTCATGTGGCCACGTCGCTCGGACGGTTCCGGGCGCTTACGTACGCGAGATACTCATGGCAGACCAAGGTTCGCCGCGCCGCTTTGCGCGCATCGATCGACTCCCCCCTTACGTGTTCAACATCACCGCCGAGCTGAAAATGGCTGCTCGTCGTCGTGGTGAAGACATTATCGACCTGAGCATGGGCAACCCCGACGGGGCCACGCCGCCGCACATTGTCGAAAAACTGATCACCGTCGCCCAGCGCGAAGACACCCACGGCTACTCCACCTCGCGCGGCATTCCACGCCTGCGTCGGGCGATTTCCAACTGGTACAAGAAGCGCTACGAGGTCGACATCGACCCTGAAAGCGAAGCGATCGTGACCATTGGTTCCAAGGAAGGCCTGGCCCACCTGATGCTCGCCACGCTGGATCAGGGCGATACCGTGCTGGTGCCAAACCCCAGTTATCCGATCCACATCTACGGTGCCGTGATTGCCGGCGCCCAGGTGCGATCGGTGCCGCTGGTGCCAGGCGTGGACTTCTTCGACGAGCTGGAAAAAGCCATTCGCGGCTCGATTCCCAAGCCGAAGATGATGATTCTGGGCTTTCCGTCCAACCCGACTGCGCAATGTGTGGAGCTGGATTTCTTCGAGCGCGTGGTGGCCCTGGCCAAACAGTACGACGTGCTGGTGGTGCATGACCTGGCGTACGCCGACATCGTCTACGATGGCTGGAAAGCCCCGTCGATCATGCAGGTGCCGGGCGCCAAGGACATTGCAGTCGAGTTCTTCACCCTGTCCAAGAGCTACAACATGGCGGGCTGGCGGATTGGCTTCATGGTCGGCAACCCCGAACTGGTGAATGCACTGGCGCGGATCAAGAGTTACCACGACTACGGTACCTTCACGCCACTGCAGGTGGCGGCGATTGCCGCGCTGGAAGGCGATCAGCAGTGCGTGCTCGACATTGCCGAGCAGTATCGCCAGCGCCGCAACGTGCTGGTCAAAGGCTTGCACGAACTGGGCTGGATGGTCGAAAACCCCAAGGCGTCGATGTACGTCTGGGCAAAGATTCCCGAAGCCTACGCGCATCTGGGCTCGCTGGAGTTCGCCAAGAAGCTGCTGGCCGAAGCCAAGGTGTGTGTCTCGCCGGGCATCGGTTTCGGTGAGTACGGCGACGATCATGTGCGCTTCGCCCTGATCGAGAACCAGGACCGTATCCGCCAGGCCGTGCGCGGCATCCGCAGCATGTTCAGGGCTGACGACAAGCTCAAGTCCTGAGTTCGCCCTTTACGCCATGCCTGCTGACCGAATGCGCTCGGCAGGCATGCGCATCACCACCGATTACGCCCCGCCCTGACTGACCGACAGTCGCCTCGGCAATTTTTACTTACTGCAAATGGCCGCGGACCGGTATGATCGCGCGCCCCGATACACCCGGAATTCTGAAATAAAATGAAACCCACCTTGATCGCCGCCGCAGAACTCGATCGCATCGACACCTGGGCCAAATACTCCAGCCACATGTGCGGGGGCTGCGTATCCAGTTGCTGCACGTTGCCGGTAGAAGTGAAGATCAAGGACCTGATCCGCATCGGCATCGTCGATGAGTTCGAACGCGGCGACCCGGCCAAGAACATCGCCAAGCGTCTGCAGAAAGAAGGCATCGTTGAGCGTTACAACCAGAAGTCGGAAATCTTCACGTTGCAGCGCATGAGCAACAACGACTGCCTGTATCTGGACCGTAAAAGCCGCCTGTGCACCATCTATGACAAGCGCCCGGACACCTGCCGCAACCACCCGAAAGTCGGACCGCGCCCCGGTTATTGCGCGTACAAGCCCAAAGAAGTCGTGCGTCAGGAAAGCGGTTCTTTGAGAAACGCCACCAGCGCGCCAGTGCCGAAGTTCTGACCCCTTGAAGGGCTGCGCAACGCGCAGAATATCGGCTCACATCAATCAAGCCCCGGTCAGGGGCTTTTTTGTGGGCGATGGAAAAAGCCTATCGATGTTAATTTTTGTGAAAAATAAAAATACTTCACATTATTTACTCATTGATTCACTATCCGATTCACAGATCAGAACAATAACGCTCGAATGCCAGCGACACAGGCATCGGCACTGACTTTGAGGATTACTGCATGACCAGCAAAAACGTTGGCGTTATCGGCCTGGGTGCGATGGGTCTGGGCATTGCCCGTTCACTGCTGCGTAGCGGCTTCACTGTGCATGCCTGCGATGTGCGCAGCAGCGTGACCGAAGCGTTTGCTCAGGAAGGCGGCGTTGCCTGCCAATCCCCGGCCAGCATGGCCGCTGCCTGCGATGTGATCATTACCGTCGTGGTCAATGCCGAGCAGACCGAAACCGTTCTGTTTGGTGAAAACGGCGCGGTCGCGGCGCTGCGTCCGGGCAGTCTGGTCATCGGTTGCGCCACCGTTGCGCCGACCTTCGCCGTCGAACTTGGCGAGCGTCTGGCCGCACAGAACCTGCTGTACCTCGACGCACCGATCTCCGGCGGCGCCGCCAAGGCTGCCGCTGGCCAGATGACCATGATGACTTCCGGCCCGGCCGAGTCTTACGCCAAGGCCGAAGCCATCCTCAATGGCATGGCCGGCAAGGTATACCGCCTGGGCGACGTCCACGGGCTGGGCTCGAAAGTCAAAATCATCAACCAGTTGCTGGCCGGCGTACACATTGCAGCCAGCGCCGAAGCCATGGCCCTCGGTCTGCGTGAAGGTGTCGATGCTGACGCGCTGTACGAAGTGATCACCAACAGTGCCGGTAACTCGTGGATGTTCGAGAACCGCGTGCCGCACATCCTCAACGCCGATTACACGCCGCTGTCGGCTGTGGATATCTTCGTCAAGGACCTCGGCCTGGTGCTGGATACCGCGCGCAGCAGCAAATTCCCGCTGCCGCTGTCGGCCACCGCACACCAGATGTTCATGCAGGCCTCCAGCGCCGGTTTCGGCCGCGAGGATGACTCGGCAGTGATCAAGATTTTCCCGGGCATCGAATTGCCGAAAGTCAAGCCAGAAAAAGCCTGAGGAGCGACTGATGAGCCTGAACAACGCTCGCCCGCTGCTGGGCTGCATTGCCGATGACTTCACCGGCGCCACCGACCTTGCCAACATGCTGGTGCGCGGCGGCATGCGCACCGTGCAGAGCATCGGCATCCCCAGCGCCGAAATGGCTGCCGGTCTGGACGCCGACGCGATTGTCATCGCCCTGAAATCGCGCACCACGCCAAGCGCCGACGCGGTGGCTGAATCCCTCGCCGCGCTGGAATGGCTGCGCGAGCGCGGTTGCGAGCAGATCTTCTTCAAATATTGCTCGACCTTCGATTCGACCGCCGCTGGCAATATCGGTCAGGTGAGTGAAGCACTGCTGAAACAACTGGACAGCGACTTCACCCTGGCCTGCCCGGCCTTCCCGGAAAACGGCCGCACGATTTTCCGCGGCCACCTGTTCGTACAGGACCAGTTGCTCAGCGAATCGGGCATGCAGAACCACCCACTGACGCCGATGACCGATGCCAATCTGGTGCGCGTGCTGCATGCGCAGACCACCGGCAAAGTCGGCTTGCTGCGCTATGACACAGTCGCCAACGGTGTGGATAGCGTGCGCAGCAAGATTGCCGAACTGCGCGCCGAGGGCGTGAGCATGGCGATTGCCGACGCCCTGTCGGACGCGGACCTGTACACACTGGGCGCAGCCTGCGCTGACCTGCCACTGCTGACCGGCGGCTCGGGGCTGGCATTGGGCTTGCCGGGCAATTTCCGCAAAGCGGGCAAGCTGCGTGACATTGATGCAGCCAAACAGATCGCTATCAGCGGCGGCGAAGTGGTGTTGGCGGGCAGCGCTTCGGTTGCCACCAATGGCCAGGTCGCGGCCTGGCTGGAAGACAATCGCCCTGCGCTGCGCATCAACCCGCTGGACCTCGCGGCAGGCAAGCCGGTGGTCGAGCAGGCGCTGGCCTTTGCCAGAGACGCCGGGCAAACCGTGTTGATCTACGCCACCAGCACTCCGGATGAAGTCAAAGCCGTGCAGAAAGAGCTGGGTGTTGAACGCTCCGGTGCCATGGTCGAAGCCGCGTTGGGCGAGATCGCCAAGGGGCTGCTGAACGCTGGTGTGCGCCGTTTTGTAGTCGCCGGTGGCGAAACCTCCGGTGCGGTGGTTCAGGCGCTGGGCGTGCAACTGTTGCAGATCGGCGCACAGATCGACCCGGGCGTCCCGGCCACGGTCAGCAGCGGCGCACAACCGCTGGCACTGGCGCTCAAGTCCGGTAATTTCGGCGCTCGCGACTTCTTCGCCAAAGCCCTCAAGCAACTGGCGGGGGCAGCCTGATGATTGATGAAAACGCCCTGCGTCAGGAAATCTGCGACGTCGGCAGGCTGTTGTATGGCCGCGGCTACACGGTGGGCAGCGCGGGCAATATCAGCGCGCGGCTCGACGATGGCTGGCTGATCACCCCGACCGACGCCTGCCTGGGCCGCATGGACCCGGCGGATATCGCCAAGGTCAATCTGGCCGGTGAATGGGTATCGGGTAGCAAGCCGTCCAAGACCCTGGCCCTGCACCGCGAAGTCTACGACCGCAACCCTGAAGTCGGCGGCGTGGTGCACACCCACTCGACGCATCTGGTCGCCTTGACCCTGGCCGGGGTGTGGCAGGAGGACGACATTCTGCCGCCGCTGACGCCGTATCAGGTCATGAAGGTCGGGCATATCCCGCTGATCCCTTACCAGCGTCCGGGCTCGCCGAAAGTCGCCGAGCGCGTGGCGGAACTGGCCAACAGCGTGCGCGGCGTGATGCTCGAGCGGCTCGGCCCGGTGGTCTGGGAAAGCTCGGTGGCCAAGGCCTGCTACGCCCTGGAAGAGCTGGAAGAAACAGCGCGTCTGTGGCTGATGAGCAACCCCAAACCTGCACCGCTGGACCCGGCGGCGCTTGAAGAGCTGCGTCAGGTGTTCGGCGCCAAGTGGTAACGAGCACACGGTGATCGGGGAGCGCATTGCGCCTCCCGGTCGAAAAACAATAACAACAGGAATCGAGAGCATGACTCACCCCTACCCCGCTGTTTCGTTGTCAGTCTTTACCACCATTGACCGGAGTGCACGGGCATGACGCCGCTCATGTTGATGGTCGTGGCCGGTGCGGGCATCGCACTGCTGTTGTTTCTGGTGCTCAAGTACAAATTCCAGCCCTTCGTCGCCCTGATGCTGGTCAGCATTATCGTGGCGCTGGTCGCCGGTGTTAAACCGGCCGATCTGGTTGCCACCATTGAAGGCGGCATGGGCAAGACCCTCGGCCATATCGCGATCATCATCGCCCTGGGCGCGATGATCGGGCGCATCATCGAGCTGTCCGGCGGGGCTGAAGCACTGGCCAAGACCCTGATCAACCGCTTCGGCAACAAGCGCACGCCTCTGGCGCTGACCATTGCGGGTTTCATGGTCGGTATTCCGGTGTTCTTTGAGGTCGGCGTGATCATCCTCATGCCGTTGGCATACGGCGTGGCACGGGCGGCACGCAAGCCGCTGCTGATTTTCGCGCTGCCGATGTGCGCCGCCTTGCTCGCCGTGCATGCGTTTCTGCCGCCACACCCTGGTGCGGTCGCCGCTGCCAGTCAGTTGGGCGCGGACCTTGGACGGGTGCTGATGCTGGGCATTCCGATCGTTGCCGTGCTGTGCATGATCGGTTATTTCGTCGCGGGCCGCATGACCCGCAAGACCTACCCGATGACCGATGACATCCGCACCGAAGTCTACGGCCCGCACGTTACCAACGAAGACCTGGAAGCCTGGGCGCGCAACGATTATTCCGCTGTGCGTGAAGCCACTGAAACCAGAACCCTGGGCGCAGAAGAGACCGCCAGCAGCCTGGCGAGCAAACTGCCGCCTGCGCCCGCACCGGGTTTCGGACTGATCATCGCGCTGATTCTGTTGCCGATCGTGCTGATTCTGATGGGCACCCTGGCGACGACCATGCTGCCAGCCACGTCCACGCTGCGCGCAGTGCTGACCGTACTGGGTGCCCCCTTGGTTGCGCTGCTGATCGATACCCTGCTGTGCGCATGGCTGTTGGGCTCGCGTCGCGGCTGGAGCCGTACTCAGGTGTCCGACGTGATCGGTTCGGCCTTGCCCGGTGTGGCGATGGTTATTCTGATTGCCGGTGCCGGTGGCGTGTTCGGCAAGGTGCTGGTCGATACCGGCATTGGTGCGGTGGTCTCCGAGGCGCTACGCAACACCGGTCTGCCGGTACTCGCGCTGGGCTTCCTGCTGACCCTGCTGCTGCGCGCTGTTCAGGGCTCGACCACCGTTGCACTGGTGACCACTGCAGGCATTCTCAGCCCGCTGATCGCCACGCTGGACCTGAGCGCCAACCACCTGGCCCTGCTGTGTCTGGCCATGGGCGGTGGCGGTCTGGCCATGTCGCACATCAACGATGCCGGTTACTGGATGTTCACCAAGCTGGCGGGCCTCAACGTCGCCGACGGCTTGCGCACCTGGACCGTACTGGTCACGCTGCTCGGCACACTGGGCTTCGTGATCACCCTGCTGCTTTGGCCATTCGTCTGACCTTTTGAAGACTGGAGTTAACATGCCTCGTTTTGCCGCCAACCTCAGCATGCTGTACCCGCAGCATGACTTTCTTGAGCGCTTCGCCGCAGCCGCTGCCGATGGTTTCGGCGCGGTCGAGTACCTGTTCCCTTACGCCTACGGCACTCAGGAACTCAAGCAGCGCCTGAGCGACAACGGTCTGGTGCAGGCGCTGTTCAACGCCCCGCCAGGCGACTGGGAAGCAGGCGAGCGAGGCATTGCCACGCTGCCGGGCCGTGAAGCGGAATTTCGCATTGGTATCGAGCAGGCCTTGGAATATGCGCAGGTGCTGGGCAATGACCGAGTGCATGTGATGGCTGGCTTGCTGGCCGATGAAAGCTTGCGTGAGCGTCATCAGGCGGTCTATCTGGAGAATCTGGCGTTCGCGGCTCAGCAAGCCAAGGGCGCAGGTGTCACGATTCTGATCGAGCCGATCAACACCCGCGACATGCCGGGCTTCTTCCTCAATCGTCAGGATCAGGCACAGGAAATCTGCAGACTGGTGGGCGCTGACAATCTGAAGGTGCAGTTCGACTGCTACCACTGCCAGATCGTCGAAGGCGACCTGACCAGCAAACTGCGCCGGGACTTTGCGGGCATTGGCCATATTCAGATTGCAGGCGTCCCGGACCGCCATGAGCCGAACCTTGGCGAGCTGAACTACGAACACCTGTTCAATGTGATCGACGAGTTGGGCTACAGCGGCTGGATCGGCTGCGAATACCGCCCTAAAGGCGACACCAGCGTGGGTCTGGCGTGGTTGCGCAAGCTAAGCCAAGGGCTGAAAAACGCGGGATAGACGACGCGGAGCGTCGTGAACGGCATTCCCACGCGGAGCGTGAGGAACGATCATTCTGTAACTGTCGTGCCCGGGAGAACACTATCGTGCGACGCTCCGCGTCGCATGCCGTTCTGGACGCTCCGCGTCCGATCTTGAAGAGGTATCAATCCTCTACGTCGAACTGGTCCTTTATATAGCGGATTTCAGTCCGGCCATGCGGCGCTGGCTGGCCGTCTTCGTCGAGGTTGACGAAGACGATCTTCTCGACAGTCAAAATGCTTTTGCGGGTGATCTTGTTGCGCACCTGGCACTTGAGGGTGATCGAGGTGCGGCCGAATTCCGTGGCGGTGATGCCTAGCTCAATGATGTCGCCCTGACGCGAGGCGCTGACAAAGTTGATTTCCGAGATGTACTTGGTCACCACGCGCTGATTACCCAACTGGACAATCGCGTAGATCGCCGCTTCTTCATCGATCCAGCGCAGCAGGCTACCGCCGAACAATGTGCCGTTGGGGTTGAGGTCTTCGGGCTTGACCCACTTGCGGGTGTGGAAATTCATGTTCACTCCTGAGCGTCTGGCCGGTAGAGATGCGCATGATGGCAGAGCCGGCGGCCCACGCCCATGCCTGCGTCATAGCAACTGTGCATCGACCCGATTACAGGCAGATGGCAATTGCATGGCCTTTAAACCGACAGAAAGCCTTGGGAAGAATCGCGAGCGCAGCTATACTGCCCAACGTTTCAAAACGGTCATCCACGCTTGATACCGTTCCCGCCACCTGTCCGAGGGGCGCTGCAGCAGGTTTTCCCTGTCAGGCTCGGATGGGGCGTTGTTTGCCAGGACGATCCTCGACCGGCAAACCTTAAACGCACAACGGCGCCCATTCGCATTTTTATGGAATGGAGACTCTCAATGAGTGCTGTAATCACGCCCGCAGAATTTAATGACTACAAGGTTGCCGACATTTCCCTGGCCGCCTGGGGTCGTCGCGAAACCATCATTGCCGAATCCGAAATGCCTGCCCTGATGGGTCTGCGTCGCAAATACGCTGGTGATCAGCCGCTGAAAGGCGCGAAGATTCTCGGCTGCATCCACATGACCATTCAGACCGCCGTGCTGATCGAAACCCTGGTTGCCCTGGGTGCCGAAGTTCGCTGGTCGTCGTGCAACATTTTCTCCACTCAGGACCAGGCTGCTGCGGCCATCGCTGCTGCCGGCATTCCTGTGTTCGCCTGGAAAGGCGAAACCGAAGAAGAATACGAGTGGTGCATCGAGCAGACCATCCTCAAGGATGGCCAGCCATGGGACGCCAACATGATTCTCGACGACGGCGGCGACCTGACCGAGATCATCCACAAGAAATACCCGGCGATGCTGGACAAGATCCACGGCGTTACCGAAGAAACCACCACTGGCGTTCACCGCCTGCTGGACATGCTGGCCAAGGGCGAGCTGAAAATCCCGGCCATCAACGTCAACGACTCGGTGACCAAGAGCAAGAACGACAACAAGTACGGCTGCCGTCACAGCCTGAACGACGCCATCAAGCGCGGCACCGACCACTTGCTGTCCGGCAAGCAGGCACTGGTGATCGGCTACGGTGACGTGGGCAAGGGCTCGGCCCAGTCGCTGCGTCAGGAAGGCATGATCGTCAAAGTGACCGAAGTCGATCCGATCTGCGCCATGCAGGCCTGCATGGACGGTTTCGAGCTGGTCTCGCCGTTCATCGACGGTGAAAACGACGGTACCGAAGCAAGCATCGACAAGGCTCTGCTGGGCAAGATCGACCTGATCGTGACCACCACCGGTAACGTCAACGTTTGTGATTCGAACATGCTCAAAGCGCTGAAAAAACGCGCTGTGGTGTGCAACATCGGTCACTTCGACAACGAAATCGACACCGCTTTCATGCGCAAGAACTGGGCATGGGAAGAAGTGAAGCCACAGGTTCACAAGATCCATCGTACCGGCCCAGGCTCGTTCGACGCACAGAACGACGACTACCTGATCCTGCTGGCCGAAGGCCGTCTGGTAAACCTGGGTAACGCCACTGGCCACCCAAGCCGCATCATGGATGGCTCGTTCGCCAACCAGGTTCTGGCGCAGATCTTCCTCTTCGAGCAGAAGTACGCCGACCTGGCACCGGCCAAGAAAGCCGAGCGTCTGACCGTTGAAGTGCTGCCGAAGAAACTCGACGAAGAAGTGGCCCTGGAAATGGTCCGCGGCTTCGGCGGCGTTGTGACCAAGCTGACCAAGACCCAGGCCGATTACATCGGCGTGACCGTCGAAGGTCCGTTCAAGCCGCACGCTTATCGCTACTGATTGAGCAGGCTCGGTCCGCTTCTTACGCAGAAGCGGATCGAGCGTGATCAGCCATCACCGGTAGCACTCGCTGCCCCGGTGATGCTCAGTATCTGAAGGCCGTTCCGGCCTTTTCGCGAACAAGTTCGCTCCTACGACGAGATCGGCTCCATGTCTCAAGAACGCCGCTTCAGCTTCGAGTTCTTTCCTACCAAGACCGACGCTGGACATGAAAAGCTGCTGACCGTTGCTCGTCAGCTCGCTACGTACAACCCCGATTTTTTCTCCTGCACCTATGGTGCCGGTGGCTCGACCCGCGACCGCACGCTCAATACCGTGCTGCAGTTGGAAAACGAGATCAAAGTCCCTGCTGCACCGCATTTGTCCTGCGTGGGCGACAGCAAGGACGACCTGCGCAACCTGTTGGCGCAGTACAAGGATGCGGGCATCAAACGCATCGTGGCACTGCGCGGCGACCTGCCTTCCGGCATGGGCATGGCCAGCGGTGAGCTGCGTCACGCCAATGACCTGGTGAGCTTCATTCGCCAGGAAAGCGGCAGCCACTTCCACATCGAAGTCGCCGCCTACCCGGAAATGCACCCTCAGGCGCGTAATTTCGAGGATGACCTGAAGCACTTCGTCAACAAGGCCAACGCCGGCGCCGACAGCGCGATCACGCAGTACTTCTTCAACGCCGACAGCTATTTCAACTTCGTCGAGCGCGTTGAAAAGATGGGCGTCAGCATTCCGATCGTGCCGGGCATCATGCCGATCACCAACTACAGCAAGCTGGCGCGTTTCTCGGATGCCTGCGGTGCGGAAATCCCGCGCTGGATCCGCAAACAGCTGGAAGCCTATGGCGATGACGTGCAAAGCATTCAGGCGTTTGGCGAAGAAGTCATCACGCAGATGTGTGAACGACTGCTGCAAGGCGGCGCCCCTGGCCTGCACTTCTACACCCTGAACCAGGCAGAACCGAGCCTGGCGGTGTGGAATAACCTGCAATTGCCACGCTGATACCGCTGTAAAGCCGCGATCTGTCGGGCTATTCTCGGGAGATCGCGGCTTGATACACCGTTGGGCAGCAGGAAAGCGGCGTATTGCGTTCGCTCTGTTATACTCCAGCCTTCCCGCCAGGCTTACGCCCGGAGGCCCGGTCTTGAAATCGTCACTCGTTCACGCCAACAGCGCAATTTTCATCAAGCGCAGACGTCACGAGATGCACTGAAGACCCGGCAGGACCGGACGGGATCGCGTTGTCTTTACACGCCATTCGCGCCAGGCAAGACATCCCTTGAGCTTAAGCTCCAACAGAACAGGATTACTCATGTCCTTTGCTTCCCTCGGTCTCTCCGAGGCTTTAGTCCGCGCCATCGAGGCAGCGGGCTATACCCAGCCTACCCCAGTGCAACAGCGGGCCATTCCCGCCGTGTTGCAAGGTCGTGACCTGATGGTTGCGGCACAGACCGGTACTGGTAAAACCGGCGGTTTCGCCCTCCCAATTCTGGAGCGGCTGTTTCCCAATGGTGTTCCGGACAAATCCCAGCGTCATGGCCCGCGCCAACCGCGCGTTCTGGTCCTGACCCCCACCCGCGAACTGGCCGCACAAGTGCACGAGAGCTTCAAGCTCTATGCCCGCGACCTGAAGTTCGTCAGCGCCTGCATCTTCGGCGGCGTCGGCATGAACCCGCAGGTTCAGGCCATGTCCCGTGGTGTGGACGTACTGGTAGCCTGCCCCGGCCGCCTGCTCGACCTGGCCGGTCAAGGCAGTGTCGATTTGTCCCACGTTGAAATTCTGGTGCTCGATGAAGCAGACCGGATGCTCGACATGGGCTTCGTCCATGACGTCAAGAAGGTCCTCGCGCGGCTGCCGGCCAAGCGTCAGAACCTGCTGTTCTCGGCGACCTTTTCCAATGACATCACGTCGTTGGCTGGCAAGCTGCTGCACAACCCCGAGCGCATCGAAGTCACGCCGCCGAACACCACGGTCGAGCGTATCGAGCAACGGGTTTTCCGCCTGGCAGCCAACCACAAACGTTCACTGCTGGCGCACCTGATTACCGTCGGCGCCTGGGAACAGGTGCTGGTCTTCACCCGCACCAAGCACGGCGCCAACCGTCTGGCCGAGTACCTGGACAAGCACGGCCTTGCGGCTGTCGCGATCCACGGCAACAAGAGCCAGAACGCCCGTACCAAGGCACTGGCCGACTTCAAGGCGGGTGATGTACGCATCATGGTTGCGACCGATATCGCCGCACGCGGCCTGGATATCGACCAGCTGCCGCATGTCGTCAACTTCGAGCTGCCAAACGTCGATGAAGACTACGTTCACCGTATCGGTCGTACCGGCCGGGCCGGTCGTTCGGGTGAAGCCATTTCCCTGGTTGCGCCGGACGAAGAGAAGCTGCTCAAAAGCATTGAGCGCATGACTAAACAGAAGATCGCCGATGGCGACCTGATGGGCTTCGACATCACCGCAGTCGAGGCTGAAAAGCCGGAAGTGCGTGAGCGTCCGGATGTTCGCAACTCCCGTGGTGCACGTCCTGCCGGAGACAAGAACAACGGCGGTCGTCGCGACAAGGGCAAGGACAAAGGCAAGGAAAAACCTGCTGCTGCAGCCGCCACTGGCGAACGCCCTGCAAGGCAGCCACGCGAAAAAAAACCTCGTGAGGGCACGCCTCGCAGCGAACAGCGTGCATCGCAGCCATCCATACCGCGTCCGGCGGCCGATCGTGCGCCGGACGAGTTCCGCGACGACGAAGTAGACAACTTCGGCAATCGTGCTGACTACGTCAGTCCTTATCAGGGCAAAGGCCAGAACCGTGGTCGTCGTCCTGCAGCAGCACCCGGTGCAGCACCGGCTGCTGGCGGCGCAGCTCGCCCAGCCAATTCGGGTAGACCTGCGGGCGGCGCTCGTAACGGTTCCGGTACTGGCGCGCCAAAGCGCAACGGTTCGGGTTCGTCGGCTCCGCGTTCGCGTGATGGCCAGCCGCGCGGTCGTCGCCCGGCACGTGAAGATCAGCCCTTGCCGCGTGAAGGTCAGGAGCCAGCCGTGCGTGCCCCGCGCGACGGTCAGCCTCAGCCGAAGATCGTGCATAAGGAATCCAAGATCGACCGTTTCCCGTCTGCCGAGCAGCTGGACCAGTTGCCGAGCCGCCCACGCGGTGAAAAACCGGCCCTGCTGACCCGCAACCGCGACAGCTGATAGCCACGCAACACCCAAAACGCCCCGACTTGCTCGGGGCGTTTTTGTTTGTGGCCCTGGAGGATGTTGATCATCGCTCCCACGCTCCGCGTGGTAGCGCAGTTCTGGACGCTCTGCGTCCGATCTTGAGACGGCAGCGCGGCTCAGACCTGTGACGCAGAGCGTCACGAACTGCATGCCAACGCGGAGCATTGGCACGATAGTCATCTCAAGATTTTCTGTCCGCAAGGTTCATCGCTCCCACGCTCTGCGTGGTAGCGCAGTCCCGGACGCTCCGCGTCCGATCTTGAGACGGCAGCGCGGCTCAGACCTGTGACGCAGAGCGTCACGAACTGCATGCCAATGCGGAGGATTGGCACGATAGTTATCTCAGGAAGTTTCAGCGCACCAACAAAAACGCCGACCCAAGGGTCGGCGTTTTGTCGATCAGGCGTGCAATTACTTCTTCTGTACGCCTTCGAAGGTGATGTCCAGATCCAGCGTCTGCGACGTCGGGCCAGGGCCTTTGATGCCGAAGTCGTTCAGGTTCAGCGTCGAAGTGCCGTTGAAGCCAGCACGGTAGCCGCCCCACGGATCCTTGCCTTCGCCGTTGAAGGTTGCCTTGATCACGATTGGCTTGGTCACGCCGTGCATGGTCAGGTCGCCAGTCACGTCAGCAGTTTTCTCACCGGTCGATTTGACGCTGGTGGAAACGAACTTGGCTTCCGGGTATTTGGCAACGTCCAGGAAGTCCTTGCTGGCGATGTGCTTGTCGCGCTCGGCATGGTTGGTGAACAGGCTGGCGGTTTTCAGCTCGACATTGATTTTGCTGGCTTCAGGCTTGGCAGCATCAAAGCTGAACGTGCCGTCCCAGTCCTTGAAAGTACCGTGAATGAAGCTGTAGCCCAGGTGGCTGATCTTGAAGTCAACGAATGCGTGCTGACCTTCCTTGTCGATAACGTAGTCGGCAGCCATGGCCTGGCCAGCAGACAACAGTGCAGTACCCAGAGCCAGAGCGGCGAGAGACTTCTTCAACATGCTTTTATTCCCGTTTTGGTTGAACAATCAATTACGACCCAGCATACGCTTGAGGGTCACATCGCGATCGATGAAGTGGTGTTTCAATGCTGCAAGACCGTGGAGCCCCGCGAATATCACGATGACCCAGGCCAGATACAAGTGAATCCAGCCCGCCCGCCGTTTCTGCCTGATCAGGAAGGCCCGAAACCAGCGCGGGCACATCGAACAGGCCGAATACCGGAATCCCCACGCCGTCAGCGGTGGAGATGAGGTAACCGGCAAACATCACGGCAAACAGTGCTACATACAAAAAAAGGTGACCGAATGCGGCACCGATGCGCGTCAACTTACTGTAGCTGGTCAACGGCGGCGGTGGCGGGCTGAGCAGACGCCAGACCACGCGGATCAACATGATCGCAAACAGGGTGATACCAATACTCTTGTGCAGATCAGGGCCTGCCTTGCGCCACGTATCGTAGTAATCCAGCCCGACCATCCACAGCCCCAGCGCGAACATTCCAAACACGACAGCAGCCACACCCCAGTGCAGCACCATGCTGACCAGACCGTAGCGAGAGGATGAATTACGTAGCTGCATTACCAGTACCTTGTCAGAAGTGTTACCAGACTAGCTTTTTATCTATCGAATGAAAGCGCAAAATTTCGCTCGGACATATCGAACAATACGATAGGTCTGTTGGACGTTTCGTATGCCGGTTCTGCTGGTGACACCAACACCTGACAGGCTTTACAGCATCTCAGGCTGTCCTCGCTGCGGCAGCATCTCGATAATTTGCCGTCAGTAATACTTTGCAATGACCATCGGCCGTTCGATACCGATGAACGGCATGATCCGCTCAGATATCCCCAGCCCACATAGACAGAACGAATTCAGCGGGCATAAAAAAAGGACGCGGTATACACCGCGTCCTCTTTCGCTCAGCTATTGCCCGGTCAGTTGTTAACGTCTGCGGGCGCTGTTTCAGCAGGGGTTTTGGCAGGAGCCGGTTTGCTCTGAGCCTTTTTCGCTGCCTCTTTTTTCGCAGCTTCCTTTTTTGCTGCTTCTTTCTTCGCCGCTTCTTTTTTGGCGGCTTCCTTGCTCTGCGGTTTTTTCGCAGGTTCAGCCTTGGTCGCCGGTTTCTTCGCAGGCTCGGCTTTAACCGGCGGCTTGGCAGGCTGAACCACCGGTGCAACCACTGGCGCCGGAGCAACAGCCGGTGCAGGCGCTGGAGCAGGCTCTACAGCCTTCTCTACCGGAGCAGGTGCCGGGGCCGGGGCCGGTTCTTCAGCACCACCAAACATGCGCGAGAAGAAGCCTGGCTTGTCGGCCTGCGGCTTGGCAGCTTCAGCCGGTTTTTCGGACGAACCGCCGAACATGTTGCTGAAGAAATTGCCTTCGGACTTCTGCGAAGCCGGGGCCGGCGCTTTCGGCGGTGCAACCTTGACCGGTTCGAACGACTTGCCAGCCGCCAGATCCTGGACCTGACCGGCCGCACGCTGACCGCTGCGCAAGGCACCTTCCAGAGTGCCGGGGTACAAGGTGTCGGTGTGCTCGCCAGCAAAGGCTACGCGCAGAATCGGCCGCTCCCACAGACGCCAGTATTTACTGATCTGGCCGGGACCGAATGCCAGGTAGGAACCACCGGTAGACGGGTCGACGCTGTAACGGCGGATTTCATAGCCGGTGTAGGCGCCGCGTGCTTCAGGGTAAAACGCATGCAGACGGATCAGCACCTGATCGACCATCTGCTTGTCGCCGAAGGCTTGCATGATGCGTGCGTTGTCGCCGGACAGGTTGATCACCACGTTGGCGCCGCCCTTGAGCGCGGGCTCTACCCACAGCATGCCCAGACCGGTGTTGCTGAACACCTCACCGGACATGCGTGCCTTGCTGTCCCAGACCGGAGTCTTGAACTTGAGCATGATCTGGTCGCGCCAGCCGTAGTTGGTGCTCTTGATCGCGCCCATGTGCTGAGCGTCCAGCGCAGGCGTCATCTGGATCTTGCCCAGCGAGCGCAGCGGTACGGCCATGACCACGTAATCTGCGGTGTAGCTGGTTGCGCCAGCCTTGACGGTGACCTTGTCCTTCTCCTGAACGACTGCCGTCACCGGCGAGTTGGTCTTGACGGTCTTGAGCTGCTTGACGAACGCCTGGGTCAGCACCGCACTGCCACCGGGCAGGCGCGCAGCACGCAAGTCACGCTCGTCGACCGAGCGATAAACCCGCGATTGCTGGGCAAGGTACAGCAACGACAGGCGCGAAGGCTCGTCGTAGCGGGTACGGATCTGCTGGTTGATCAACTGACGCGCCGTGGCCGGCAGGTTCAGGCGGTCCAGCCAGTTGGCGACGTTGATCTGGTCCAGCGCGAACAAGGTGCTGTTGGACGCCGGGTTTTCGGGGTCGTCAACCGAGCGCGCGAGGTTATCCAGCGTGTCGTTGTAGCGCTTGATGGCTTCGGCGGTCGCCGGCTGCTTGACGGCCAGGTCAGCCTGGGTGAAGTACACACCGTCGATCAGGTAGCTGGGCGTGCGTACGAATTCAGGCGCGGGCACGGTAGTCAGCTTGAAGCTGTCCAGGTAGCGGTTCAGCACAGGCTGAGCCTTGGTGTTGCCGATCCACTCGCTGGTCGCCAGACCGGAGCGTCCACCCAGACTCGGCTTGGCTTCCAGCACCGTCACCTGCCAGCCTTTGGCCTGCAGTTCATAGGCGGCAGTCAAACCTGCCAGACCACCACCGACGACAATGGCGGTTCGTTGTTTTTCATCGGCGAGCGTCGAAACGCTGACCAACCCTGCCACTATCAGCGCACAGGCGCGCAGCCAACCAGAAAGCATTCGGCGAACTCCAGAAAACATAGGGAAGATTGGGCAAGTCAGCCCGGCACATCGACTTGCTGCGCAGGATACGCGAGCCATCAAATAGCCGCCAGCAATGTCCATCAGCTGTTAAAACTGCATCAAAGGTTGTTCCGCAGCCGGGCATTGCATAGGCTTGCGCGATTGTTCGTCCTCGCATCAGGCGAGTCGCTACCCGGAGATTGAAAATGGGCCTCAATGACCAGTGGATGCAACGTGACCTGAAGGTCCTGTGGCACCCCTGCACCCAGATGAAAGACCACGAAAATCTGCCGTTGATACCGATCAAGCGCGGTGAAGGCGTATGGCTTGAAGACTTCGAAGGCAAGCGTTATCTGGACGCTGTCAGCTCCTGGTGGGTCAACGTTTTCGGACACGCCAACCCGCGCATCAACCAGCGCATCAAGGATCAGGTCGACCAGCTGGAGCATGTGATCCTCGCCGGTTTCAGCCATCAGCCAGTGATCGAACTGTCCGAACGACTGGTCAAACTGACCCCTGAAGGCCTCAACCGCTGCTTCTACGCCGACAATGGCTCATCGTGCATTGAAGTCGCGCTAAAGATGAGCTTTCACTACTGGCTCAATCGCGGCCAGCCAGACAAGAAACGCTTCGTCACCCTGACCAACAGCTACCACGGCGAGACCATGGCGGCGATGTCGGTGGGCGACGTGCCGTTGTTTACCGAAACCTACAAGGCGCTGCTGCTCGACACCATCAAGGTACCGAGCCCCGACTGCTATCACCGCCCGGAAGGCATGAGCTGGGAAGAACATTCACGCAACATGTTCGCCGCCATGGAGCAGACCCTTGCCGAACACCACGCCAGCGTTGCGGCGGTGATCGTCGAACCGCTGATTCAGGGCGCGGGCGGCATGCGCATGTATCACCCGATCTACCTCAAGCTGCTGCGCGACGCCTGCGACCGCTATGGCGTGCACCTGATCCACGATGAAATCGCTGTAGGTTTCGGCCGTACCGGGACCATGTTCGCCTGCGAACAGGCCGGCATCCGTCCAGACTTCCTATGCCTGTCCAAGGCACTGACCGGTGGCTACCTGCCGCTGGCGGCCTGCCTGACCACCGATGATGTGTACGACGCGTTCTACGACGACTACCCGACCCTGCGTGCGTTCCTGCACTCGCACAGCTACACCGGCAACCCGCTGGCCTGTGCGGCGGCGCTGGCGACCCTGGATATCTTCGAGCAGGACAACGTCATCGAGAACAACAAGGTCCTGGCGCAGCGTATGGCGACAGCCACGGCGCATCTGGCCGATCATCCGCACGTCGCGGAAGTGCGTCAGACCGGCATGGCCATCGCTATCGAAATGGTTCAGGACAAAGCCACCAAGACCGCCTACCCGTGGCAGGAACGGCGTGGCATGAAGGTCTTTCAGCATGCGCTGGAGCGCGGTGCATTGCTGCGACCACTGGGCAGTGTGGTGTATTTTCTGCCGCCGTACGTGATTACCCCGGAGCAGATCGACTTTCTGGCCGAGGTGGCCACCGAGGGCATTGATATCGCTACGCGCAGCAGTGTCAGTGTTGCCGTGCGCGAGAACTTTCATCCGGATTTCAGAGATCCGGGCTAGGGCTGGAATTTGCGGCGCCGCGACTGACACCTTCGCGGACAAGTCCGCTCCCACGAGCGGACCGGGCAACACCGCATTAATGTGGGAGCGGACTTGTCCGCGAAAGGGCCATCACAAAACAACACCGGAACCGAGACACACCATGAGACTCTCCCGCTTTTTTACTGAAGCGCCGCTTAGCCTGGGCGAGCACGAACTGCCTGAGGCCCAGGCGCATTACATCAGCCGCGTGCTGCGCATGACCGAAGGTGACGCGTTACAACTGTTCGACGGATCGGGCCAGGAGTTTCGCGGCACCTTGCTGGAAGTCGGCAAGAAGCGCGTGCATGTGCAACTGACCGAAAGCTTTGCCGGGCAAGTCGAGTCAGGGCTGCGCATTCATCTGGGCCAGGGCCTGTCGCGTGGTGAACGCATGGACTGGGCTATTCAAAAGGCCACCGAGCTGGGCGTCAGCGAAATTACCCCGATTGTCAGCGAGCGCTGTGAGGTGCGTCTCAAGGACGAGCGCGCCGAGAAGCGTCAGGCGCATTGGCAACAGATCGCAATCAGCGCCTGCGAGCAGTGCGGTCGCTCGGTGGTGCCGGTGATTCATGCGCCGATGCCGCTGGCCGAGTGGATCAAGCACACCGAGGCCGTCCTGAAACTGGTCCTGCACCCGGTGGCCGAGCCGCTGACCAGCCATGACAAGCCAGCCAGCCTGGCCTTCCTGATTGGTCCGGAAGGCGGCTTGAACGACGCAGAAGTCGATCAGGCGCAAGCCGCTGGCTTCCACGCCGCGCGCCTCGGCCCGCGCGTTCTGCGCACCGAAACCGCCCCTGTGGTCGCGCTCAGCGTGGCGCAACAGCTGTGGGGCGATTTCTGACTACTGATGCTCGTCCCCTCCTCACAGCACATAAAAACAAATCGCCACGAAGTGCATCAAACTGCCGCCGATCACGAACAGGTGCCAGATGCCGTGAAAGTGGCGGATCTGGTCGTAGGCGAAGAACAGAATGCCGACGGTGTACAGCACGCCGCCGCCGGCCAGCCAGATGAAGCCCGCCAGGCCGAGCGCAGCAAGCAGTGGTTTGACCGCCACGAGGACGATCCAGCCCATCACGGCGTAGATCACGATGGACATGATTCGCGCTTCAGAGCGGGGTTTTATCTCCTGCACAATGCCGATCAACGCCAGCCCCCAGACGATACCGAACAGGGTCCAGCCCCACGCGCCGCGCAATGTCACAAGACAGAACGGCGTGTAGCTGCCCGCAATCATAAGGTAGATCGAAAAGTGATCGACCTTCTGCATGATCGATTTCGAACGGCCCTTGACGCTGTGGTAGATCGTCGAAACGCTGTACAGCGTGACCAGGCAGGCACCATAGATCGCAATACTGACCACTTTCCAGACATCGCCGTGCAGACTCGCCATCACCAATAGCCAGATTGCGCCGACACCTGCCAGCACTGCGCCCACCAGGTGGGACCAGGCGTTGAATTTTTCTCCGTAATACATCCGCTCAATACCCTCTTGTGGCAAAACACTGGGAGCAGAGGCTCGCGGTTATTGAAACAAACCGCAACACCCTGTTTCAGTGACGGATATTTTAAGCAGCTATCGGCGCACGACTTGTGCACAATCAGCGCACATCAATAACCAGCGCCACGACATGCAGATCGATGACGAACTGACGCTCAAAAAACTGGAAATATTCCTGGCCTTCATGCGCACCGGCAATCTGGCGCGGGCGGCGGAGGAGTTGCAGACCAGCAACGTCAGCGTGCACCGCGCCATTCACTCGTTGGAAAGCGCCCTGCGTTGCCCGCTGTTCAAACACGAAGGCCGCAACCTTACGCCGCTGGAAAGCGCGTATGTGCTGGAAGAGCGTGCGCAGAAGCTGGTGCAGGATGTGCTCGCCACCGTAGAGCTGACCCGTCAGGCGGCAGGCTTTTCGGCGGCACGCTTCCGCCTTGGGGCTTTGTATTCACTGACCGTCAAGACCGTGCCGCAGCTGATCATGGGCCTGAAAATCCGCCGCAGCGAGCTGAATATCGACCTGATTCTGGGCTCGAACATGGACCTGCTGTACAAGCTCAAGAACATGGAAGTCGACGCCATGCTGGTGTCGCTGGATGAAAGCACCCATGACCCGGACTGCGAGCACCTGGCGCTGTTTTCCGACGATATCTTCCTGGCTGTGCCCACCGACTCGCCGTTTGCCGAGCACAGCGAGGTGGATCTCAGCGACCTGCGTGAAGCGACATTCATCACCCTCACCCAAGGCTTTGCCACTCATCGCGATGGCATACGGGTGTTTCAGCAGGCCGGGGTCGAGCCCAAAGTGGCGATGCAGGTCAATGACATCTTCACCCTGCTGAGCATGGTCAGTTCCGGCGTCGGCTATGCGCTGCTGCCGGGGCGCATAGCCGCAGTGTATGAAAACCGCGTGCGGCTGATTCCATTGCAGAGCCGCTACCGGATGCAGCAACACATCGGCATGGTCTTTCTCAAGTCCAAACAGCGCGATCCCAACCTGCTCGCGCTATTGGCCGAGTGCCGGATGTATGCGAATCGCCTGCTGGAGCAGGCGACCTGACCTAGCCGACGATGGCGCGTACGATGAAATACAGTACCGATGGTCCGAGCAGGCAGCCCAGCCCGGTATGGAACGTAGCGGTCAGCGCGCCGTAAGGCACCAGACGCCGGTCGGTTGCCGCCAGCCCTGCGGTAACGCCGCTGACCGTACCGGCCAGACCACCGAAGACCATCGCCGAACGCGGGTTGTCCAGGCCCATCCAGCGCGCTGCCATGGGCGTACCGACCATCACCAGAATCGCCTTGATCAGGCCGGTGGCAATCGACAGGGCAATCACATCAGAGGTCGCACCCAACGCAGCACCGGTCACCGGACCGACAATGTAAGTTACGGCGCCCGCGCCAATGGTGGTCATGCTGATTGCATCGCGGTAGCCAAACACCCAGGCAATGCTCGCGCCCACGATAAACGGCAGAATGGTGCCCAACAGCAAGGCAATTGCTCCGATCAGCCCGGCCTTGCGTGCTTCGGTGGCCTGCACTTCAAAGGCAGTCGCCACGATGGCGAAGTCACGCAACATCGCCCCGCCCATCAGGCCGATGCCTGAGAACAGCGCCATGTCGGCAAGCCCCTTCTGGCCTCCGGTCAACGTGCCGCCGACCCAGGCCAGAATCAGCCCGATGACAATCGCGATGGCCGAGCCATGCACCCGGCCGAAGGTCAGGCGCTTTGAAAGCACCACCGAGACCCACATGATGATACCGACGAAGGCAAATGCGGTGATCAGGCCGTTGTGTTCAAGTCCTTTCTCGATGAGGTCCCACATATCAGCGACCTCCAGCCGGGGTGATTTCAGGCTTGATCACAGGCGTCAGCAGCGGCTCTTCCTTGGGTAAAGGCTCGCCACGATTGGTGCGACTGATCACTGCGATGGTGCAGGCGCAGAGCACCACTGAACCGACAGCGGCCAATACCGCGACCGGCCCGCCCTTGAGTGCGGTCACAACGTTTTGTTGCGCGGCCATCGCCACCACCACCGGTATGTACAACGCGCCCCAGAAGCCCACGCCCATTTCGCAGTCCTTGGTCATGCCGCCGTGTTTCTGCATCCACAGACGTGCGCAGATCAACAGGATCATGGCGATCCCGACCCCGCCCACATTGGATTTCACGCCCAGCAGAACGCCGAGCATGTCACCGAGAATCACGCCCGCGAGCGTGCAGATAGCCAGTAGTGCAACACCATAGATAATCATTGTTGTTATTCCTCTGTTTGCATTGCTGAAGTTGTTGTTTTTGTCCTTCGTAGCAGCTGCACGGCGGCTCTATGGAGTGCGGCGACCCTCCTCGTGCGACAGCGCGATCAGGCTGTCCAGACGCGCAGCCTGAAAGGCCAGCGCCGTTCCTTGCTGGAAGACTTTGCGCGCCAGCCCGGTCAACACGGCACCGGGCGGCAATTCGATGTGCAGGCGCACGCCTCGCTCCCAGGCGGTTTCCACGGTGCTGCGCCAATCGATGACCCGGCACATGTTGAAGGCCAGGTCGTCACGCAGTTTTTCGGCACTCAGCAGCGGACGCGCCGTGCTGCCGCTGAGATAACGTATCTTCGGTGCCTGCAACGCAACCCTTGAAAAGGCTTCTGCCAGTTGCTGCGCGGGAGCTTCCAGCAAGGCGCAATGCGAGGGCACACTGACCGCAAGACGCTTGACCGCCGCGGCCCCCGACGCCTTGGCCAAATGACCGACCTGCTGCATCGCCTCGGCGCTGCCCGAGATCACCATCTGGTTGTCGGCGTTGATATTGGCGAGAAACACTGGCATTTCCGGGCTGTGTACTTGCGTGATCAGAGCCTCGACCTGTGTCTGGTCCAGACCGATCACCGCAGTCATGCCATAACCTTCGGGCCAGGCGTTCTGCATCAACTCGCCGCGCAACGCGACCAGGCGCACGGCATCGTCAAAGGCCAGCGCCCCGGAGATCACCGCTGCCGGATATGCGCCGATGGACAGTCCTGCAACGTAGTCCGGCACACAGTCACGCGCCTGCAACAGACGGGCGCAGGCGACACCGGCGATCAACAGGCAAAGCTGGACGGCGCGGGTCGCTTGCAGCGCCTGAGTGCTGTCCAGCGCCAGTACGTCTTCGCCCAGAGCATCGGCAGCTTCCTGCAGGCAATCGTGGACGACAGGGTCGTCGGGTAACTGATGCAGCATGCCGGCCTGCTGCGCGCCCTGACCGGGAAACACCCACAGGCTGCTCATGCGCACGCCCCGATCAGATGCCATGGGTCTGCAACCAGCCGCGCCCCTGCTGCGGTCTTGAGCAACACCCGCCCCGCTGGGCGCGCCCATTCACGCAGCGCCACAGCGCCATGATCGAGTTGCAGCTGCACATCGACCCGGCAGACCGATGTTTCCAGCGCCTCGACCAATTCGGCTGCGCAACTGCGACTTAACGGCTCAGGCGTGCGCAAAATCAGGTCCAGATCGCTGTCCTGATTCAACGCCGCAATACCACTGGCCAATTCGAACCCGGCGCTGCCACCGACACCCCAGACCAGTTCCAGCGCATCCATCACCGGGCGGACCTGGCGCAAGGCACGCAACGCGGGCCAGTCCTGAATATTCTCGACCGGGCACAAGACCAGTTGTTCGGGGGTTACCCGCCGATAGACATCCGTCAACAGCATGCTCGCGGCATAGCGCTGCTCACGACCGTAGCCGCGCAACCCTACGGCCACCTGACCGGCTGGCATGGCCTGCCGACGCACCACGACCGGCTGCCCGGCCAGCACCGTTTCGACCGCCCATTTGGGCGCATCGTCCGGCAAAGCAGACAGCGGCATGCCCCACAGCAAATCATGGGGCAGTACTGCGCAAGCGCTGTCGATCACCATTGCGCCCGCAGCAACTGGCGCACGGTGGCCGATGCCGCACGATTGCTCGCGCCCAGACGGCTGCTCAGGTCGACCCCGCTGGCCCGCACGTCTCTGATCGCACTGCTCAGAACATTGCGAACCTGAGTCAGGTCATCCGCAGTGGGCTGCTCGATCTGGCTGACCGAAAGGGTTTCCCACAGCAGACCAAGGCTGGCATAGCTGTCGATGTCGTAGGCCATTGGCGGGATGCTGGCGGCGAGCTTTTCCAGGTCTTCGACACTGCGCAGCGTTACCCGAGCGGCGGAAGCCTTGCCCATCGCATGCACCATCACGCCGGGATCACGCAGTGCGATCAACCGATTGGCCTGATACCCGTGGGCCAGAAACGCGCCGGACATAGCCTTGCCGACCAGCAGACCAATCACCGCATGCCCGGCAAGACGTGCCCGCGCATAGCTGTCCACCGCACCGGCCAGCGCCTGATGAATGCCCAGCGCTTCTTCGCGGCGGCCATAGGCCTGGCTCGGCACATCGACAATCGCAATCAGTGCACGTTTTTCGGCGCGGTCGCGGTCCTGCTCGATGGCATCATCCACAGCTTTGGCCAGGCCCCAGCCTTCCAGCAGACCGACCTCGCCCTGACGCGCCCGAGGGAAACGATTGCCGGTATCGGCAACCACCGCCACAAAGCGCACTGGCTGGTCGCCCAGCAAGCCATCGGCGACCTTGAGCGAGGCAGGCAGACCGTCAACTTGCGTAGCACCTGCGCTCAATGCGTTGAACCAGTGCAAACCCCGTTGTGAATAGCTCATGACCGGGCTCCTTGATAAAGGGTACGTACACTCTGCGGATCGATTTGCGCTTCGGTGTCGAGGCTGGTGAGGCGCTGCAGAAACAGTTCGTACTGGCTACTGCGATGCGCTGCCGGTACGCCCTGCTTGAGCCAGCCGCTGACCTGCTGCCGGACATCGGCCACATCGTCTGCGGCAAAACCGTCCACCAGATCACTGGCAAACCGCTGCTCGCCACCGGTCAGGCTCCAGATGAACGGGCGGTCACGGGAATCGTATTCTTCGATGCCGGCTTCCTGCTCGATCACCTGCGGGCCGTTCAGGCCCAGGCGGGCTTCCTGGGTCACCAGCAAATAGCTGCACAAGCCCGCAGCAATGGACATCCCGCCAAAACAGCCGACGCTGCCAGCCACTACGCCGATCACCGGCTGGTACTGACGCAAGTCGACCATCGCGGCATGAATCTCGGCAATCGCTGCCAGACCCAGATTGGCTTCCTGCAAACGCACGCCACCGGTTTCCAGCAGCACGATGGCTGCGGTGGGAATACCGTTGCGGTTGTCTTCGGCGGCCAGCTCAAGCGCACCGGCCATTTTTGCGCCGCCGACTTCGCCCATGCTGCCGCCCTGAAACGAGCCTTCGATGGCCGCAATGACTACCGGCCGTCCATCAACAGTCCCCTTGGCGACCACCACGCCATCGTCGGCTTGAGGGACAACGCCTTGCCTGGCAAGCCAGGGCGACATGACGCGATCAAACGGGCCAAGCAATTCGCGGAAGCTGTCGGCATCCAGCAGAGCGCGGGCGCGCTGTCGGGCACCGAGTTCGATAAAACTGTGCTGGCTCAGCAAACGTGCATTATCAGTCATGACCGATCTCCTCGAAGCCCTGCTCCAGGCGCAGGCGCACCACGCCGGGCGTTGCCCCGAAGTCATGGATGTCGATGCTCAGCGCAGGCGGGGTCTGGCCGTCGAACATGCGCTCGAAAAGATGCTTCCAGCGCAGCGAGGCACCGTTGACCGAGGTCACCACCTGAATCGACAACTTGCCGGGCGAACCGGGCTCCAGCAGTACTTCCAGATCACCCGAGCCAACCACGCCCACCAGCGCGCGGCCTTTGGGCGGCTGTCCGGCAGGAAATTCAAAAGACAGGGTTTCCATTTCAGGCACTCCTCGAAACACGGCCGAGCACAGGCTCCAGGCCGTCGATAAACAGGCAGGCAGCCAGCAGATCAGCCGCGCCGCCAGGCGAAGCATTCAGCGCCAGCAGTTGCTGATCCAGTTGGTTCAGTGCTCGACGCCCGGCAAGGCTGGCACTGCCGCCAACGTCCAGCACGTGCTGAGCGCCGCGCTGCATGGTGTGCAAGCCTTCGATACCGGCACGATGCAGCACGCAGGTGTCGGACAGGGTGGTCATGATCGCCAGCAACGCATCCAGCCGGGCGTTCTGCTCGCCACTGCCCGCCGCGCGACTGCGTTGCAGTTGCGGCAAGGCGAAATCCCTGACTGCCGGGAAGCCTTGCTGCGCCTGTTCCCGGGCGCCCATTACACCGTAACGGCGAACCACTTCATTACCGTGACTGCCCTGCACGAGCACCTGGCGATCCTTGATCTGCGCCAGGCTGGCAGCCCGCGCGAGCACGGCTTCGGGTGCGCAGTTGCGGGCGTCCAGCGCGGCAGCCGTCACCAGCAGGCCCAGTGCCCAGATCGCACCTCGATGAGTATTCACACCCTGGGTGGTGCGCAGCATCGTGGCTTCACCTTCGCGACCGAGACGACCGAGCGCCTCACGTAATGGCTGGCCCACTGTGTTGAATTGCCCGGCGGCGTCAGCCATTAACTTGAAGGTCGGCCACAGTGACAGCGCCGAGGAATGCATCAGGCCCAGATGCAGATCGGTGTGCGCGCCGCTGCCACGCCGGTCCACCAGTGCTGGCTTGGGCGACAGGTCGGCTTCGGCGATCAGGGCATCGACGGCCAGATCGGCCAGTCGCTCGGCAAGCGAAGCAGCTTGCGGTGTCAATTGAAGTGCGCTCATCACCAACTCCTGAATTTGGCAGGCGGGCTGTACAGGCCACCGGACCACTGAACCAGATCGGCAATGCTCTTGGCCGCAAGCAGTTCACGGCTGGCATCGGTACGCCGGATACCCAGGTCTTCCGGAAGCGCGATCAGCCCTTCACGACGCATACGTGCAGTGTCTTTCGGGTTATGGCGCAAGCCGATCACGGTCACGCCCGCCACGGCGGCGATCATCGCCTGACGCTCTTCCAGGCTGCGCGCCTTGTAGAGGTAGGCGATGCCTTCTTCGGTCAACAAGTGGGTGACGTCGTCGCCGTAAATCATGATCGGTGCCAGCGGCATGCCGCTTTTCTTTGCCACCTCGACCGCATCGAGGGTTTCAACGAAGGTGGGTTTACCGCCTTCCTGAAACGTCTCGACCATCTGCACCACGAGCTTTTTGCCGCGTTCCAGATAGGCATCCGGGCCGCTCTCGTGCTGTTGGCGCATGTCCAGCCAGGCAGGGGTGGCATGACGTCGGCCGCGCGGATCATGGCCCATGTTCGGCGCGCCGCCAAAACCTGCCAGCCTGCCACGGGTGACGGTCGAGGAATGCCCGTCGCCATCCACCTGCAGGGTCGCGCCGATGAACAGGTCAACGGCATATTGGCCAGCCAGCTGACAGAGTTGGCGATTGGAACGCAGCGAGCCGTCGCGTCCGGTGAAGAACACATCCGGGCGCGCAGCGATGTAGTTTTCCATGCCCAGTTCGGTGCCGAAGCAATGCACGCTCTCGACCCAGCCGCTTTCGATGGCCGGGATCAGCGTCGGATGCGGGTTAAGCGTCCAGTTACGGCAGATCTTGCCCTTGAGGCCCAGCGACTCGCCGTAAGTCGGCAGAATCAGTTCAATGGCTGCGGTATTGAAGCCAATGCCGTGGTTCAGCGACTGAACGTTGTGTTTTTCGTAGATGCCGCGAATCGCCATCATCGCCATCAATACGTGCACTGGCTTGATGTGCCGCGGGTCGCGGGTGAACAGCGGCTCGATGTAGAACGGCTTGTCGGCCACCACCACAAAATCGACCCACGAGGCCGGAATGTCCACGCGAGGCAGTTCGCTGACGTCATCCACCAATTGATTGACCTGAACGATGACGATGCCATCGCTGAATGCGGCCGGCTCGATCAGCGCCGGGGTGTCCTCGGTGCTCGGGCCGGTGTAGATGTTGCCTGCCCGGTCGGCCATGAAGCCTGCGGCCAGCACCACGTTGGGGATCAGGTCCACCACCAGCCGCGAATACAGTTCGATGTAGGTGTGGATGGCACCGATTTCCAGCAGGCCGTCTTCCAGCAGTTGGCTGATGCGCAGGCTTTGTGTGCCGGCAAACGAGAAGTCCAGTTTGCGTGCGATGCCTTGCTCGAAAAGGTCCAGATGCTCGGCGCGGCCAACGCTTGGCATGATCATGTGCAAGTCATGCACCTTGCCCGGATCGACTTTGGCCAGCGCGCGGGACAGGAAGTCCGCCTGCTTCTGGTTGTTGCCCTCAAGCACCACCCGATCACCGGAAACCAGCAAGGCCTCCAGCGCCGAGACAATCTTGTCGGTCGGCAGCACTACGCCATCGGCCAGCGCCCGCACCTGCTCCAGACGCCGCTGCTTCTCGGTGCGACGACGTGTCCAGCGTGCGTCGGGGGAAGTTGTTGTTGTCATGATCGCTCCACGATTTTGCTGTCGTGGGCCACCTTAGGAGCGATAGGGGCACGCATCAATCAAGCAGCGAGGCGAATCGTTACGGCTGGAGTAACGATAGTAAAAGTGTTCATTTTTTGATCACCTTTATTGGTGACCGTAACATCCACGAAACGCCCTGCTGATCTTTGTGTAGGACCGGTCTTTAACAGAACTTCTGCGCACCTGAGTAGCGGTTTTACGCCTAGCCTTCAGGCTTCCAGACCTCAAAGGAAGCATTGCCATGTCGTTCATAGTCAGGGAAGGCGATCTCACCACCACCGGCGGTTTTGTACTGAGCGCATCGGCAAGCGAGGTCATCGACCTGCGTCGCGTGGCCCGGATGGGCGACCCGGTGTGGTGCCCGGCATGCGGGGAGATTGGTTTCATCGCCCAGGGCAACCCTACGTATGTCGACGATCTGGTGGCGGTCGCTACTCAGGGTCATGAGGTGCAGTGTGGCTGCGCACCCGGCAGCAATACGCTGACCACCTCGCAGGAGCACGTCCGGGCCGACATGGACGCGACCGTCGCCATCCCCGAAGAACTGGCCTCGACAGCGCGACTCTATGCCGAACATCTGGCGCGCTCATTGAGAGACGGCAGCTATACGCCCGAAGTACTCAGGCCTCTTTCGCAGCCATGTTGAGTTGCGAATCTCGTGCCCATGCTCCGTAGTCAGCATACACATGCTTTGTGGGAGTGAGCTTGCTCACGAATGCGGTGGTTTAAACGCCCTGCTTTCGGGGTCTGTACCGGCCCCTTCGCGAGCAAGCTCGCTCCCACATGACTTGCGTTTCAACTATAGCGCCAAGGCTCCGTATAGGTATGCCCATCACGGATGGGCGTTGGTCTCGAGCAAGTGATGCAGTTCCATGAACTGCTGCGTCAGTTTGTGCCGTGGGTCCAGGTGGATCAGCGGCAGGTTGGCCTGATGAGACTCGCGCATTTTCACCGATGCGCCCAGGTAGACCGGCAACACCGGCAGACCCTCGGCTATCAGCTCGTCGAGCATTTGCTGCGGCAGGCTGGCTCGGGGCTGGAACTGGTTGACGATGATGCCTTCAACCTGAAGATCTTCGTTGTGATCCTCTTTCAGTTCCTCGATCTCGCGCATCAGCCCGTACAGCGCCTGTCGGGAAAAACTGTCGCAGTCGAACGGGATCAACACACGATCAGACGCAATAAGTGCCGAAACCGCATAAAAGTTCAGTGCTGGCGGCGTATCCAGATAAATCCGCTCGTAATCCTCACTCAATTCGTCGAGCAGTTTGCGCAGCTTGTTGATCTTGTGTTTCGCCTCAAGTTTGGGCTGCAAGTCGGCAAGCTCGGCAGTGGCCGTGACCACATGCAGGTTATCGAACGGTGTTTCATAGATATCGACGTGGTTTTTCTTGGCGAACGGTGCTGCTGACAGCGTGTTCTTGAAGAACTCGGCAATACCCATCGGAATATCCTGACCGGTAAGCCCGGTGAGGTACTGAGTCGAGTTGGCCTGGGCATCGAGATCGATCAACAACGTCCGATAGCCTTCGTGAGCGCTGACTGCAGCCAGATTGCAGGCGATGCTCGATTTGCCTACACCGCCCTTCTGATTGAATACCACGCGACGCATGCTTTGGGTTCCTTGAAAGATGAAGAAACAGCAGGTGTGGCCGATAACGACCTTAAGAGGTGTAGAGTCTAGGCAGTGCATATGACAACAGCGAGCTTATCGCAAAACGGCACGTACCTGCCTGTCATCCTGAAACCAGACTTGAACTTTAAAATACACGTCTGTAAACGGTTTTTATGTAACAAATTTGCTAGTAATGACCCCCATCGGGATAATGCGCGCACTCGGTCAAATTACCGCACCCAGGCTGATATCTACCTGATATCGATGTAGCGAGAAACAAGCCCGCAGGGGCGGGAAGAGAAGTCTTGATCACCTTCAACATTGCACGATGGCATGCCTGGGCTCCGGGCCTGGCGAGCGCTGACGACTGGTTGCAATGGAGCCGCAATCCGACTTTGCTGGAAACCAGTGACGCCGCGCCAGACGTGTCTTTCCTGCCTGCCATGCAACGCCGCCGCCTGGGCCGCATGGCCAGAATGGCATTTGCCGTCGGCTGGCCATTGACTGAAGGCTTGGGACGCGTACCACTGGTGTTTGTCTCGCGCCACGGAGAAACCCCGAGAACGTTTGAAATTCTGCGCGATCTGGCCGCGAACGAGCCGGTTTCACCGACCCAGTTCAGCCTTTCCGTGCATAACGCAGTGATTGGTCTGTGGTCGATCATGCGCGGTGAAACAAGTGAGATGACAGCCCTGGCCGCCGCAGGCGACGGGCTGGAGTATGGAGCGTTCGAGGCCGCAGCGTTGCTGGCCGAGGGTGCAGAAGCAGTATTGCTTGTGGTGACTGAAGAACAGCCACCACACGCTTATGCACAATGGATTGATGACGTGCCCTTTCCCTACGCGGTCGGCTTGCTGCTGACGCCCGGCAACGAGTGGGAATTGTCTTTGCACAGCGACACACAAGGGAACCCGCAGACTCGATGGCCCCACGCATTGAATCTGCTGCAAGCCTTGCACACTGATCAATCCGTCTGCCTGCACCCCTGGAATAACCGGTTATGGAACTGGCAACGCAAGAACTGAAAAAACGTCAGGATGCTTATTACTGGCGTTTGCTGGCAACCGCCTTCAGCTTTGCCCTGTTCGGGTTCAGCGGCCTGTGTCTGCGCTTGTTCGTTTTTCCGATACTGAGTTGCCTGCCCGGCAGTGTAGCCAGTCATCAGCGCCGCGCCAGGCGGACCATCAGCCGCCTGTTCTGGCTGTTCATCCGCATCATGGCGCGCATGGGCGTGTTGACCTACGAGGTGCAGGGAGCCGAAAAGCTCGGCCGCCCCGGGCAGATGATCATTGCCAACCACCCGTCACTGATCGACGTGGTGTTCCTGATCGGGCTGGTGCGTGACGCCAATTGCGTGGTCAAGCGCAGCCTGTGGGAAAACCCGTTCACCCGCGGCCCGGTGCGCTCCACCGGTTACATCAGCAACGACGGCAGCATGGACATGCTCGATGCCGCCGTGGAGCGCCTGCAAAGCGGCCAGACACTGATTATTTTCCCCGAAGGCACCCGCACCCAGCCGGGTCAGCCGCCGGTCTTTCACCGGGGCGCGGCCGCCATTGCACTGCGTGGCGCGAGCATGATCACCCCGGTGACCATCAAGGTCCAGCCGACCACTCTGACCAAGGCCGAGCCCTGGTATCGCATTGCACAACGCCGCGTGCACTTCAGTTTGCGCGTCGGTGCCGATATAGACCCCACCGCCTTCAGTTCGCTGGGTCCGCCGCCCGTGGCGTCCCGCAAGCTCAACGATTACCTGCATGACTATTTCACCAAGGAGCTCGCCTCAGATGAGCGATCTGCACCAGGACATTAAATTGTTGATCATCGATGCCCTGGGCCTCGAAGACATCACCCCGGAAGATATCGGCAACGATATGACGCTGTTCGGCGAAGGACTGGGACTGGACTCGGTGGATGCGCTCGAACTGGGCCTGGCCATCCAGAAACGCTATGGCATCAAGATCGATGCCGATGCAAAGGACACCCGTAACCATTTCGCCAGCGTCGACAGCCTTGCGGCCTTCGTCAGCGCCAGACAACCGGCCTGAGAATTGAACATGCAAACCCGTGAAGACATCTTCGAAATCCTGCGCGCCGCAATGGTGGAACTGTTCGAACTGGAGCCTGAGAGGGTCACACTTGAAGCCAACCTGTATCAGGATCTGGAAATCGACAGCATCGATGCCGTGGACCTGATCGACCACATCAAACGCAAGACCGGCAAGAAGATTGCCGCTGAAGAGTTCAAATCAGTCAGAACCGTGAACGACGTGGTAGAGGCCGTCTACAAACTGGTCAATACGGCCGAATGAAGCGGCTGATTGGCCTGATTCTGGTACTGGCCGGTGTGCTGTATCCGTTTGCCGTCTACTGGGGAACCGAACACTTCGCCCCGTGGCAGTTCGCGCTGCTGCTGGGCAGCCTGTGGCTGGCGCGCGCACTGACCGGCGAGCGCAAGCCAGGCAGCCTGGCGATGGCGATTGTCGCCCTGGTTTTTTGCGTGGCGCTGGGCGTACTCGACAGCCACCTGATGCTGCGCTGGTATCCGGTACTGGTCAGCGCGTTCATGCTCGGCCTGTTCGGTTCAAGCCTGGTCTACGGCCCGCCGATCGTGGAAAGAATGGCGCGCATAAACCGCCCTGAACTGCCCGAGTCCGGCATCCGCTACACCCGTAAAGTCACGCAGATCTGGTGCCTGTTCTTCCTCGCCAATGGCCTCACGGCAGCCATACTGACGCTCTGGGCACCGTTGTCCTGGTGGACGCTTTACACCGGCCTGGTTTCCTACGGATTGATGGGCCTGTTGTTCGCTGTTGAATGGATAGTCCGCCCACCCGCTGCGGGCGGCAAATGAAATGGATCGCATGAACTGGTTGAACCTAGAACACCTGCTGCTCGACGCCCTGCCCGACCGGCTGCTGACGCTGGCCCCGACCCTGGACCACGCGCAATTTCGTGATCAGGCACTGAGCGTGGCCGCAGGGCTGCAAGCCCGCGGTATCAAAAACCTCGCAGTACACCTTGAAGATGCCGCTGACCTGGCCGTCGCCTTGTTCGGCGCCTGGCGCGCCGGTGTGCATGTGTTGCTGCCCGCGGACTTGCAAGGCCAGACCCGCGAGCGCTGGGCCAATCAGGTCGACCTGTGGCTGACCGATCTGGCGCACGACACGCATTTAAGCGATCTGCACGCCGTGCAACTGGCTCCAGCAGCGCTCGACCTTGACCAGTGCCGGTTGAGCCTGTGCACCTCGGGTTCCAGCGGCGAGCCCAAACTGATTGAAAAACGCCTGCGCCAGCTGGCCAACGAAGTCTGCGGGCTGGAACAGTTGTGGGGCGCGCAGCTTGGTTCGGCATGCATGATCGGCAGCGTCGCGACGCAACATATTTATGGGCTGCTGTTCCGTTTGCTATGGCCGCTGTGCGCCGCACGCCCGTTCGTGCGCCGCCAGTTGCCGTTCGCCGAAGACCTGCAACGCGCCAGCCGCGAATACCCGTCCTTTGCCTGGGTCGCCAGCCCGGCACTGCTCAAGCGCATGGGCGACAACCTCGACTGGAGCAGCCTCAGTGCCGTGCGCCGGGTGTTTTCATCCGGCGGCGCATTGCCAGCCGAAGCGGCGCAAAGCCTGCAACAACGTCTTGGCCAGTGGCCGACGGAAATTCTCGGCAGTTCGGAAACCGGTGGCATCGCCTGGCGGCAGGGCGAACAACGCTGGCAAGCCTTCGATGGCGTAGAGCTGAGTCAGGACAACGAGGGTGCGCTGCGCATCAGCTCGCCCTATCTGCCGCCCGGTCATGTCGAGCAGACCGCCGATGCGGCGCTGATCGGTGCAGACGGGCGCTTCGAACTGCTCGGCAGGCTCGACCGCATCGTAAAACTTGAAGAAAAGCGCGTGTCGTTGCCGCTGATCGAGCAGGCCCTCGCGGCTCACTCGTGGGTGAGTGAAGCGCGCCTTGGCGTGGTGCAGGCAAACCGTGCCTCGCTGGGCGCGCTGCTGGTGCTGAGCGACGCGGGCTTGCTGGCCCTGCGCAATCAGGGCCGTCGGGCGCTCACCGAAGCCTTGCGACAGTACCTGCAACCGCATTGCGAAACCATCGCTCTGCCGCGTCGCTGGCGTCTGCTGCGGCAGATGCCGCTCAACGCCCAGGGCAAGCTGCCTCAGGCAGAGGTCGAGGCGCTGCTGCTGGCGCCACGCTCGAAACAGCCAGAAGTGCTTGAGCAACAGAACGTCGAAGGCGAGCTGCACCTGCAATTGAGCGTCCCGCCAGATCTGGCATTTTTCAGCGGCCACTTTCCCAAGGCACCGGTCTTGCCCGGCGTGGTTCAGGTCGAATGGGCGATCAGTCTGGGGCAGCGCCTGTTGAATCTGCCACCCGACTTTGCCGGCATGGAAGTGCTCAAGTTTCAGCAACTGGTGCGCCCCGGCGACCGCCTGAAATTGACCCTGCGCTTCGATGCCGCACGCTCAAAGCTGCATTTCGCCTTTCACAACAGCGAAAACGCACCCTGCTCCAGTGGCCGGATTGTGCTGGAGGGCGGCCATGCATAAGCCTTGCGTGATCATTCCGGTGTTCGACCACGAGCTGGCCGTGCCCAACGTGGTCAAGGCCGTCCGCAATGCAGGCTTGCCCTGCATACTGGTGGACGATGCCAGCAGCCCGGCTTGCGCCGCAGTGTTACAGCAACTGGCGCAGGGTGAGGATATCTACCTGTTGTGCCTGCCGGTCAATCAAGGCAAGGGCGGCGCGGTCATGGCCGGGTTTCGCGAAGCGGCACGCCTGGGTTTCAGCCATGCGCTGCAGGTCGATGCCGACGGTCAGCATGACCTGAGCGATATTCCGGTGTTTCTGGAGCAGTCACGCCAGTACCCGCAAGCGTTGATCTGTGGCTATCCGCAGTACGACGAAAGCGTGCCCAAAGGCCGCCTGTACGCCCGTTATCTCACCCACGTCTGGGTATGGATCAACACCCTGTCGCTGCACATTCGCGATTCCATGTGCGGCTTTCGGCTCTACCCGCTGGCCCCGGTTCTGGCGCTGATCGACAGCGTGCAGATCGGCAGGCGCATGGACTTCGACTCGGAAATTCTCGTGCGCCTGTCATGGCGCGGCCAGGCGATGCGCTGGCTGCCGACCCGCGTTCACTATCCGCAGGACGGCCTGTCGCATTTCCGCCTGTTTCACGACAACGCCCTGATCTCGAAAATGCACGCCAAGCTGTTCTTCGGCATGCTGATGCGTCTGCCGGTGATCCTCTGGCGACGGTGGCGCTCATGACCATTGAAAAATCGCCCAAGGAACATTGGGCCAGTCACGAAGAGCGTGGCAGTTTCCTGCTCATGAAGCTTACCGCCTGGGGCATGCGCGTGCTCGGTCGTCGCCTGCTCAGCCCGGTGCTGTATGGCATCGTCCTGTATTTCTTCGCCTTCGGCCGCCGTGCCCGACGCAGCATCTGGGAATACCAGCAGCGCCTGGCGGACTGGAGCGCCAGACCCGAACTGCGCCCCAGCCAACGGCGCGTGTTTGGCCAGTTCATGGCCTTCGCCGAGGCACTGCTCGACAAGCTTGACGTATGGAATGGCAAGCTGGGCATCGAGCAGATCGAGATCATCGACCCTGCCCTGCTACGCCACAACCTGCGCGGCGAGCGCGGGCAGATGCTGGTGGGGGCGCATCTGGGCAACCTTGAGGTGTGCCGCGCACTGGCCGAGCTCGGCGAAAAAGTCACCATGAACGTGCTGGTGCACACCAAGCACGCCGAACGCTTCAATCGCCTGCTCGGTGAAGCCGGGGCGACCAACCTGCGCCTGATTCAGGTCAGCGAGCTGGACCCGGCGATCATGCTGCAACTCAGCCAGCGTCTGGACGAAGGCGAGTGGCTGGCCATCGCCGGTGACCGCGTTGCCCTGCACGGCGGGCGCAATGTGCGGGTCGACTTTCTGGGCCAGCCCGCGACGTTTCCGCAAGGCCCGTGGCTGCTGGCCGGTCTGCTCAAATGCCAGGTCAATCTGTTTTTCTGCCTGAAAGGCCCGAAGGGCTATCGGGTGATTCTCGAACCGTTCGCCGACGCCATCGAATGGCGGCGCAGCGACCGCGCCCAGGTCATCGCCCACTGGGCCGAACGTTATGCCGAGCGTCTTGGGCACTACTGCCTGGAAGCCCCGCAGCAGTGGTTCAATTTCTACCCATTCTGGAAGTCCGATGATGATTCAAGCTCCTGACCCGATCATTTTCGGTGAGCGCGCCTTGTGTATCGAAGACGTACTGGCCCTGGCCAATCGTCAGGCGCCGAGTGCGTTGCAAGGCGACGCTGAATTTCGCGCACGCATCGCCAGGGGCGCGCAGTTTCTCGATTCGTTACTGAACAAGGAAGGCGTGATCTACGGCGTCACCACCGGCTACGGCGACTCCTGCGTGGTGGCCGTGCCGCTGGAGCATGTCGAGGCGCTGCCGCAGCATTTGTACACATTTCACGGCTGTGGGCTGGGCAAGCTGCTGGACGCCCAGGCCACCCGCGCAGTGCTGGCGGCGCGTTTGCAGTCACTGTGCCAAGGCGTTTCCGGAGTGCGTGTCGAACTGCTTGAGCGTTTGCAGGCGTTTATCGATCACGACGTGCTGCCGCTGATCCCGGAAGAGGGCTCGGTGGGTGCCAGCGGTGATCTCACCCCGCTGTCTTACGTGGCCGCGACCCTGTCCGGCGAGCGCGACGTGATGTTCCGTGGCGAGCGCCGTCCGGCCAGCGATGTGCACCGCGAACTGGGCTGGACACCGCTGGTGCTGCGCCCCAAGGAAGCGCTGGCGCTGATGAACGGTACCGCGGTCATGACCGGCATCGCGTGCCTGGCGTTCGCCCGCGCCGATTACCTGCTGCAACTGGCGACCCGTATCACCGCCATGAACGTGGTGGCGCTGCAAGGCAACCCGGAGCACTTCGACGAGCGCCTGTTCGCCGCCAAGCCGCATCCGGGTCAGATGCAGGTAGCCGCATGGTTGCGTCAGGACCTGGCCATCGACGCGCCAACCGCACCGCTGCATCGCTTGCAGGACCGCTATTCGCTGCGTTGCGCACCGCATGTGCTGGGCGTGCTGGCCGACAGCCTGAACTGGCTGCGCTCGTTCATCGAGATCGAGCTGAACAGCGCCAACGACAACCCGATCATCGATGCCGAAGCAGAGCGCGTGTTGCACGGCGGGCATTTCTACGGCGGGCACATTGCGTTTGCCATGGACAGCCTGAAAACGCTGGTGGCCAATGTCGCAGACCTGCTCGACCGGCAACTGGCGCTGCTGGTCGACGAACGTTACAACCACGGCTTGCCGAGCAATCTGTCGGGGGCCAGCGCCGAGCGGGCCATGCTCAATCACGGTTTCAAGGCGGTGCAGATAGGCACCAGCGCATGGACCGCCGAAGCATTGAAAAACACTATGCCGGCCAGCGTGTTCTCGCGCTCCACCGAATGCCACAATCAGGACAAGGTGAGCATGGGCACCATCGCTGCGCGTGACGCCATTCGGGTGCTGGAGCTGACCGAGCAGGTTGCCGCCGCCACGCTGATCGCCGCCAACCAGGGTATATGGCTGCGCAGCAAGGCCGCCGATGCGCGCCCGCTGCCACCGGCACTGGCGGCCATGCACCAACAACTGGGCGAGGACTTTGCCCCTGTCATCGAAGACCGGGCGCTGGAGAATGAACTGCGCCTGTGCCTGAAACATATTGCCAACCGCCGCTGGAGGTTGCATGCGCAGTAAGGGTTTTCTGCACGTCGACACCGAAATCGTGGTGCCGTTTTTCGACGTCGACATGATGAACATTGTCTGGCACGGGCATTACGTCAAATACCTGGAAGTCGCCCGCTGCGCATTGCTCGACCACATCGGTCATAACTACATGCAGATGCTCGAATCCGGTTATGGTTGGCCGGTGATCGACCTGCAATTGCGCTATGTGCGCAGCGCGGTGTTCGGCCAGACACTGAACGTACGCGCCAGTCTGGTGGAGTGGGAGAACCGTCTGAAGATCAACTACCTGATCACCGACGCACACACCGGCGAACGCCTGACCCGCGCCAGCACCGTGCAGGTTGCGGTCGACAGCCAGAGCCGGGAAATGCAACTGGCTTCGCCCCAGGTCTTTATCGATGCCGTGAAGAGAGCCTTGCCATGAACCGTCCGTGTCGCGCCTTGCTGCTACTGGGGTTGCTGTGCCTGTCTTCACTGGCGCAGGCTTTCGATCTGCAACAACTGAGTGACCAGCTGGCTAAACCTGCGGTGGTGCAAGGGCGCTTCATTCAGGAAAAACACCTGCGCGCCCTGCCGCAACCGCTGCTCAGCAAGGGCCGCTTCGTGCTCGCCAGGGATTTCGGGCTGCTCTGGCTGCTGGAAACACCGCTGAAACAGGATTACCGCATCAATGCCAGCGGCATTTCCCGCCGCGAAAGCGTGGGCGACGTCAGCACCTGGAAGCCCGTACCGAACAAGAATGCCGGGGCCGAGCAGAACCGCTTGTTCCTTGCTGTATTGCAGGGCGACAGCAGCGGCCTGCAACGGGATTTCGACTTGCAGCTCAAGGGCGACGCAAACGCCTGGCAACTCACGCTCACGCCGCGCTCGATGCTGCTGCAGCAAGTGTTCAAACAGATCAACATCGATGGCGGCGAACTGGTCCAGCGTATCGAGTTGCTGGAAACCCAGGGCGACAGTACCGTCCTGAAAATGATCGACAGCAGCAGTGCCCCCACCCTGACCGATGCGCAGCGTAATGACTTCAAAGACTGAGCGGCTATTGCCGCGACTGTTCCTGCTGATTCTGGCAAGCGTGCTGGCGCTGGCCGGCTGGCAGTGGCACGACCGCTCACCGCTGTCGGCCAACCTCATGGAACTGGTGCCGGGCACTGACAACGACGAACTGGTGGTGAGCGCCGAAAAGCGCATGCAGGAGCCGCTCAATCGCGAAATGCTCGTGCTGGTGGGACACACCGACCGCCAGCAGGCTGTGGAACTGGCTCGCACGCTGGCGGAGCAATGGCAAGCGAGCGGCCTGTTCGAGAAGGTTCAGTGGTCGCTGCAAGCCGATCTGCCCGCGTTGCGCACCCAGTTGCTGCAAGGGCGAATCGCGATGTTGCCGGCAGCCGATCGCGCTCTGTTGATCGATGAGCCGAAGACTTTCATCGAGCAGCGCGTACAAACACTCTTCGACCCGTTTGCCGGGTTCAGCCTGGTGCCGGGTCAGGATGACTGGCTGGGGCTGACCGGGCGTATCCAGAACGGCTTGCCGAAACAGGGCTCGGTCGAGGCGGATCTGGCCAGTGGCGCGCTGATTGCCAGCGCCGAGGGCAAAAGCTGGGTACTGCTGCGTTCGCGAACCCGAACCGATGCCTTCGACCTGCACCTGCCCGGTCAGGTCGCGGACCTGCTGGCGCAAGCGCGGGTGCAGGCGCAGCAGGCCGGTGGTCAATTGCTCGCCGCCAGCGGCCTGCTGTACGCCGCCGACGGGCAGAAGCAGGCCAGCCGGGAAATCACCTGGGTGGGCGGCGGCGCAACGCTCGGCATCCTGTTGCTGCTGTTGCTCGCCTTCCGACGCTGGAGCGTGCTGCTGGCGTTCGTACCGGTGGTGGTCGGCATGCTCTTCGGCGCAGTGGCTTGCGTGGCGCTGTTTGGCAGCATGCACGTCATGACGCTGGTGCTGGGCTCCAGCCTGATTGGTGTGGCGGTGGATTACCCGCTGCATTACCTGTCCAAGAGCTGGAGCCTGAAACCCTGGCGCAGCTGGCCCGCCTTGCGCCTGACCCTGCCGGGCCTGACGCTGAGCCTGATCACCAGTTGTATCGGCTATCTCGCCCTGGCCTGGACGCCGTTCCCGGCACTCACTCAAATTGCGGTGTTCTCGGCGGCCGGCCTGATCGGCGCCTACCTGACGGCGGTGTGCCTGCTGCCCGCGCTGCTCGCAAAAGTCGAGATCAGCCCTGCCCAGTGGCCGCTGAAACTGGCGCAATTGATGCTCGATTGCCGCGCCGCCTTGCTGCTGCGCATCAGCACACCGATCCTGCTGGTGCTGCTGTTGGTCTTCTGTGGCGGCGGACTCTGGCACCTGACCACCAAGAACGATATCCGCCAATGGGTGGCAGCACCTCAGGCGTTGACCGATGAAGCCCAGGCCATCGCACGGATCACCGGTTATCAGCCCACCAGCCAGTTTTTTCTGGTGCGCGGCAAGGACCAACAGCAGTTGCTGGATCGGCAGTCCGAACTGACCCAACGGCTCGACCAACTGGTCAGCATGGACAAGCTGCAAGGCTACATGGCGCTCAACCAGTTGCTGGATTCGCCTGCCGAGCAGCAACTGACCCGTGATGCACTGGGCAAATTGCCGCAACACTGGGCGCCACTGGTACAGCTTGGCGTTCCGGCCAACGCACTGAAAACCGAACTCGCGCAATTGCAGGCACTGCCAGCGCAAGACATTGATCAGGCGCTTCAAGGCCCGCTCAGCGAACCGTGGCGCACGCTCTGGCTGGGCGCCAGCGAAGATGCCGAAGGCGACGCTCAGGTAGCCAGCATCGTCAGCCTGCGTGGCATGAACAGCATGGCGTTGCTGCGCGTGCAGGCCATCGGACTGGAGGGCGTGCAACT
Source organism: Pseudomonas savastanoi (assembly GCF_020917325.1). Classification (NCBI taxonomy): domain Bacteria; kingdom Pseudomonadati; phylum Pseudomonadota; class Gammaproteobacteria; order Pseudomonadales; family Pseudomonadaceae; genus Pseudomonas; species Pseudomonas savastanoi. The sequence goes on along the minus strand of NZ_CP076652.1, from coordinate 464,398 downwards.
GGTCGACCGTCTGGGTGAGCTCAACGAGGTGTTCGCCCACACGCAGATCAGCGCAGCGGAATTGAAGCTGGCATCGTGCGTACTGATTGTTTTGCTGCTGATCGCTCCGTTTGGCTTCGGCGGTGCGTTGCGCATTGTCGCCCTGCCCCTGCTGGCGGCCCTGTGCAGCCTCGCCAGCCTGGGCTGGCTCGGTCAGCCGCTGACTCTGTTCAGCCTGTTCGGCCTGCTGCTGGTCACGGCGATCAGCGTCGATTACGCCATTCTGATGCGCGAGCAGATAGGCGGCGCGGCGGTCAGCCTGCTGGGCACGCTGCTGGCAGCGGTCACCACCTGGCTGTCGTTCGGCCTGCTGGCTGTTTCCGGCACCCCGGCGATCAGCAACTTCGGCCTGTCGGTCAGTCTGGGGCTGGCGTTCAGCTTCCTCCTGGCGCCCTGGGCCAGCCCGCGTAAAGCGCTTCATTCGCCAGCCAATGCTGAAGGGCCACACGCATTAGTCTTGCAGCGTTGTCGTCACTCCCAGCCACCGCCCAACCGAAAAGGAATACCTGTGCCCATCACTGATAGGGAAATTCGTCAGGTCGTCATCATCGGTGCCGGTCCGGCCGGTTCAATAGCGGCTGCCCTGCTAAAACGCCAGGGCCATGACGTGCTGATCATCGAGCGCCAGCTGTTTCCGCGCTTCTCCATCGGCGAAAGCCTGCTGTGCCACTGCCTGGACTTCGTCGAAGAAGCCGGGATGCTCGACGCCGTGCAGGCCGCCGGTTTCCAGCTCAAGAACGGTGCTGCCTTTGCGCGCGGCGAGCAGTACAGCGATTTCGATTTTGGCGATACCTTCAGCAACGGCAAGCCGACCACCTTTCAGGTGCAACGCAGCGAGTTCGATAAGCTGCTCGCTGATCAGGCCGAGCTGCAGGGTGTGGAAATCCGCTATCAGCAAGAAATCATCAGCGCCGACTTCGACAGCCTGCAGCCGGTATTGCGGGTAAAACGCGAGGACGGCAGCGAATACAGCGTACAGGCAACCTTCGTCCTCGACGCCAGCGGCTATGGCCGTGTGCTGCCGCGCTTGCTGGATCTGGAAGCGCCATCGGGCTTTCCGGTGCGTCAGGCGGTGTTCACCCATATCGAAGACCGCATCGAAAGCCCGCCCTTCGACCGTCAGAAGATCCTGGTCAGCATCCATCCGCAGCACAGCGATGTGTGGTTCTGGTCGATCCCGTTCAGCGAAGGCCGCTGTTCGATAGGCGTGGTCGCCTCGGCCGAGCGCTTCAACGACAAGCCCGAGGACCTGGATGCCTGCCTGCGCGCCTTTATCGATGAAACACCACAACTGGCCAGCGTGCTGAAAAATGCGGTCTGGGATACACCGGCAAGGACCATCGGCGGCTACTCGGCGAACGTCACAACCTTGCATGGAAAGGGCTTTGCGCTGCTGGGCAATGCGGCGGAATTCCTCGACCCGGTGTTTTCATCTGGCGTGACCATCGCCATGCGTTCGGCGAGCATGGCCGCTGGCGTGCTGAATCGACAATTGCAGGGTGAGAGCGTGGACTGGGAAAGCGAGTTCGCCGTTCCGTTGAAACGTGGCGTTGACACCTTTCGCGCCTATGTCGAGGGCTGGTACGACGGTACGTTCCAGGGCGTGATTTTCTACCCCGGCAGCGCTCCGGACATCCGCCGCATGATCAGCTCGATTCTGGCTGGTTATGCCTGGGATGAGCGCAACCCATTTGTCAGCGAGCCTAAACGTCGCTTGCGCACGCTCTCGGAAATCTGCGCGGACGGTGACTCATGAATCGACCGTTCCTGAGTGACAGCTATGTCGAGGAAACCCGCTTCGGCCTGTGGTTTCTGCGCAGCAACATCTGGCAGTACCGCGTGCTGCGCGTGGCGATAGACGACTTGCGCAGCCTGTTCGATAGCGCGCTTCCGGCCGCACCGGTTTTGCTCGACGCCGGTTGCGGGCAGGGCAAGTCGTTTCAGCACCTGAGCAGGGTTTTTCAGCCTTCAAGGCTGATTGGTGTCGATGCCGACCTGCACAGCCTGGAGATGAGCCGTCAGGAAGCGCGCGCCAAAGGCATAGAGGTCGAGCTGATCGGCAGTGACTGCGCGGCGCTGCAAGTGCCGGACGCCAGCGTCGATCTGCTGTTCTGTCACCAGACCTTTCATCATCTGGTCGAGCAAGAGCAGGCGCTGGCCGAGTTTTATCGTGTACTCAAGCCAGGCGGCTACCTGCTGTTCGCCGAGTCGACCGAGGCGTACATCGACACCTGGGTAATTCGCTGGCTGTTCCGTCACCCCATGCACGCTCAGAAAAGCGCGGCGCAGTATCTGCAGATGATCCGCGACCAGGGTTTCGAGTTCGATGCACCGAATGTTTCGTACCCTTACCTGTGGTGGAGCCGCGCCAGGGACTTCGGCCTGCTCGAAGTCTTGAAACTGCAAAAGCCCAGGCCGTTCGGGCAACGTGAGGAAACGCTGGTCAATGTCGTGGCCCGCAAACCGCTACAAGGTGGCGCATCATGATCCGGGTATTCTTTCTGGCCTTTCTGCTGCTGGGCGGCTGCGCTGCACAGGCACCGCTGCCGACCACCGCACCGACCATGCAATTGCCGATGCAGCTGCACATCGAGCGTCGCCAGGCCGATCAGCATCAGGACTGGTTACTGATCATCCAGCGCGAAAACGGCGGATTGCGCTGGTCGATGATGGACCCGCTGGGTATTCCCCAGGCTCGCCAGTTGCTGATCAACGGACAATGGCAAGCCGACGGTCTGCTTCCCCCCAACCCCGAAGCACGCGAGCTGTTTGCGGCAATAATGTTCGCCATGACCTCGGATCTGGAAATGCATGGCCGCTATCCCACGGCGTACCGCCAGGGCATGCAGCGGCGTCTGGATGATCGCTGGCTGGTCGAATATCAGTCAGCCAACGCCTACACCATCCGTCTCAAGGACGGGTTGAGCTACAGGGTTACACCGCTGAACGACGAGAGCATGCCATGACTGCCTATCTCAATGCGCTGGGCCTGATCTGCTCGCTGGGCGACAGCCGTGAAGAGGTGTCGCGCAGACTGTTCGCAGGCGACAGCTCGGGCATGGTGTTCGAAAGCGGCTGGGTGCCGGAACGCGCGTTGCCGGTCGGCGCGGTCAAATCCGCATTGCCGCCCATTCCGCCCACCATGCAATCGCAGCGCAGCCGCAACAACCAGTTGCTGCTGGCCGCGGCCTTGCAGATCGAAGATGACATTCGTCAGGCTATCGCGCGCTACGGAGCCGGGCGGATTGGCGTGATCGTCGGCACCAGCACCTCGGGTATCGATGAAGCAAGCGAGAGCATGGCAAGCTGGCTGCGTGATAAGACCTTCCCCGAAGATTACGATTATCGCCAACAGGAGCTGGGCGCACCGGCGAATTTCCTGGCCAGCTGGCTGCAATTGAGCGGCCCGGCCTATGTGATTTCCACAGCCTGCACGTCCAGCGCGCGGGCGCTGCTCAGCGCACGCCGGGCGCTGGACATGGGCCTGTGCGATGCGGTGCTGTGCGGCGGAGTCGACAGCCTGTGCAGGTTGACCCTCAATGGGTTCTCGGCGCTTGAAGCCATGTCGCCACAACTGTGCAATCCGTTTTCCACGCACCGCAACGGGATAAACATCGGCGAGGCGGCAGCGCTGTTTCTGATGACCCGCGAAGCTGCCAACAGCCACTCGATTGCCCTGCTGGGCGCGGGTGCCAGTTGCGACGCCCACCACATCTCGGCCCCCGAACCTACCGGGCGGGGTGCGCGGGATGCCATGCTGCAAGCGTTGGGCAATGCCCGACTCGATGCCGCACAGATCGGCTATCTGAACCTGCATGGCACCGCTACGCCGCATAACGATGCCATGGAAAGCCTGGCCGTGCAGGCGGTATTCCCGAACGGTGTACCCTGCTCGTCGACAAAGCCGCTCAGCGGCCACACGCTGGGCGCGGCGGGTGCGCTGGAAGTCGCGTTTTGCTGGTTGAGCCTGGCACCGGATAACACCGAACAGGCACTGCCCCCGCACCTGTGGGACGGCGAAGCTGACCCGCTATTGCCTGCACTGCAATGGACGCTGCCAGGTTCACGCCTGGCACCTGCAAATGCTCGTTACACGATGAGCAACTCGTTTGCCTTCGGTGGCAACAACATCAGCCTGATTATCGGAGATGCCCCATGACCGAGTGGCCGCTCGCCGAACTCATCCCCCATGCTGGCGACATGATTCTCATCGATCAGGTGCTGAGTTTTGACCAAGAGCAGATTCAAACCCGCCTGACCGTGCGCGCCGATGGTCTGTTCAACCAGCCGGACGGCAGCCTGCCCGCCTGGCTTGGCGTAGAGCTGATGGCCCAGAGCGTCGCGGCCTATGCCGGTTGCCAGGCGCGCACCAAGGGTGAAGCGGTCAAGCTGGGGTTTCTGCTCGGCAGCCGCAAGTTCGAATGCAACGTAGCGCGCTTCCCGCTGGGCAGCGAGCTGCATATCCATGCCGTGCGCTCCTTGCAGGACGACAGCGGCATGGGCGTGTTCGAATGCACCCTGACCGGACCGGATATCAAGGCTTTTGCCCGACTCAATGTATATTGCCCGCCCAACACTGCTGACTATCTGGCTGAAGGAGCCCCGGCATGACTGAATCGATACTGGTCACCGGCTCCAGCCGTGGCATCGGCCGCGCCATCGCCCTGCGTCTGGCCCAGGCCGGATACGACCTGATCCTGCATTGCCGCACAGGTCGCAGCGAGGCCGAAGCCGTACAGGCCGAAATCGTTGCGCTGGGCCGTCAGGCGCGCGTGCTGCAATTCGATGTCTCGGACCGTGCCGCCTGCAAGGCGATTCTGGAAGCTGATGTGGAGACCCACGGCGCTTATTACGGCGTGGTGCTCAACGCCGGGCTGACCCGCGACGGCGCTTTTCCGGCACTCAGCGATGATGACTGGGATCAGGTGCTGCGTACCAACCTGGACGGTTTCTATAACGTGCTGCACCCGCTGACCATGCCGATGATTCGCCGTCGCGCGGCGGGCCGTATTGTCTGCATCACCTCGGTTTCCGGGCTGATCGGCAATCGCGGCCAGGTCAATTACAGCGCCTCCAAGGCCGGCCTGATCGGTGCCGCCAAGGCGCTGGCCATCGAACTGGGCAAACGCAAAATCACTGTCAACTGCGTCGCGCCGGGGCTGATCGACACCGCAATGCTGGATGAGAACGTGCCAGTCGACGAACTGATGAAGATGATCCCGGCGCAACGCATGGGCACGCCCGAGGAAGTGGCGGGTGCCGTGAATTTCCTGATGTCGGCCGAAGCAAGCTACATCACCCGTCAGGTGCTGGCCGTCAACGGAGGGCTGTGTTGATGAAGCGTGTGGTCGTCACCGGGATGTCCGGCATTACCTCGGTGGGCAGCGACTGGCCGACAATCGATGCGAGCTTCACCGCCAATCGCAGCGGCATTCGCCGAATGGACGAGTGGAACCGTTTCGCCGAACTGAATACCCGACTGGCTGGCCCCATCGACGATTTCGCGGTGCCCGCACACTGGACACGCAAGCAACTGCGCAGCATGGGCCGCGTGTCGCGACTAGCGGTGGCTGCTGCGGAGCAAGCGCTGATCGACGCCGGGCTGCTGAATGATCCGCTCATTCGCGACGGACGCATGGGCACTGCCTGCGGCTCGTCGACCGGCAGCACCGACGAGATCAAGGCCTTCGGCAACATGCTGATCAACTCGGTGGCAGTGGGCCTGAACGCCAACTCCTACGTACGGATGATGCCGCACACCACCGCCGCCAACATCAGCATTTTCTTCGGCCTGACCGGACGCCTGATTCCGACCTCCAGCGCCTGTACCAGTGGCAGCCAAGGCATCGGCTACGCCTACGAGGCGATCAAGTTTGGCCGTCTGCCGCTGATGCTGGCGGGCGGGGCCGAAGAGCTGTGCCCGACCGAAGCAATGGTCTTCGACGCGCTGTACGCCACCAGCCTCAAGAATGACGCGCCACACACCACACCGCGCCCCTACGACAGCGGGCGCGACGGTCTGGTGATCGGTGAAGGCGGCGGCATGCTGGTGCTCGAAGAGCTTGAGCACGCCCAGGCACGTGGCGCACACATCTACGCCGAAATCGTCGGCTTCGGCAGCAATGCCGACGGCGCGCACAGCACTCGTCCCGAGCAGGCCACCATGCGTCGCGCCATGGAGCTGGCCCTGGAAGATGCCAACCTGTCGCCCGACGCCATCGGTTACGTCAACGGTCACGGCACCGCCACCGAACAGGGCGACATCGCCGAAACCCTTGCCACGAGCAGCTTGTTCGGCTCACGCATGCCACTGAGCTCGCAGAAAAGCTTCCTCGGCCACACACTGGGAGCCTGCGGCGCACTGGAGTCATGGTTCAGCATCGAAATGCTCAACAGCGACCGCTATATCCACACGCTGAACCTGGTCGACATCGACTCACAGTGCGGCGAACTGGACTACATCGTCGGAGAACCTCGGCGGATGAATAATGAATATGTGATGAACAACAACTTTGCCTTTGGCGGGGTGAATACGTCATTGATATTCAAGCGTTGGGGGTGAGACCACGCACGTCTCAACTCTCGTACGTCGCTCCGCGTCGCATGACGTTCTGGACGCTCTGCGTCCGGTCTTGAGTCTGCGGCACGGCGCAGATTTGTGACGCAGAGCGTCACGACAGGCATTCCCACGCGGAGCGTGCGGAACGATAACCTCAACTATCGTGCGACATTGCGCGTTAAAAGCTCGGTAAATGCCTTGGCCATTGGTGACTGTTCGTCCTTGCGCTGCACCAGCCATACCGCGCTGGTCGCGCCGGGGTCGAGGACGTTGCGATAGACCACGCTGTCGATGCGCATTCGGCGGTAGGACGCTGGCAGCACGGTGACGCCCAGTCCAGCTGCGACCAGGCCGATGATGGTCATCACTTCGCCCGCCTCCTGAGTGATCAGCGGGCTGAAACCCGCGGCGCGTGCCAGACTCAGAACCTGCGCATAAATGCCGCTGCCATAAGTGCGCGGGAAGAACACGAACGGCTCGGCGGCCAGTGCCGACATATAAATCCCGTCCTCGCTTTCTGCGGCCAGGGGATGGTCGGCACGCATGATCGCCACCAGCGGCTCGTTCAGCAGCTCAAACACCACCAGCGAATCGGGTAACGCCAACGGGCGCATGATGCCGACCTGAATGGTCTTGTCTTCAAGCCCTGCTGCCACTTCCTGGCTGGTGATTTCGGTCAGGGTCAGGTGCACATCCGGATAAGCCTGACGGAAAGCAAAAATCGCCTGCGGAATGCTGGAAGTGAACGGTGCCGACGAAGTGAAGCCAATCTTCAGCTCGCCGATTTCACCCAGTTGCGCACGCCGGGCAACATCAGTGGCTTTATCGACCTGCGCCAGCACCAGACGCGCCTCATCGAGAAACAGCCTCCCGGATTCACTCAGTTCGACACGCCGGTTGGTGCGGTCAAACAGACGCGTGCCCAGCTCCTGCTCCAGCGTCTGGATCTGCTGACTGAGCGGCGGTTGGGAGATACCCAGCGCCTGGGCTGCACGACCGAAATGCAGCTCTTCGGCAACCGCGATGAAGTAACGCAGATGACGCAATTCCATGTGGCCCCCATTAAGTCGTTCTACCTATCAAACAGGTCGAACAATATATTGGATGGAATGATTGGTGGGCTATATGATTTTTTCACTGCCTGCCCAATCGTGCTCCGAGGTCTACCTTGAATCCTGCCGTCGCCCCATCCACCACAGACCTGAATGCCTCCGCTAAAACGTCTGGCGACACTTACATCGAGAAGAACACACCGCTTTTCAAACGCACCGCACTGGCGCTGTTCGCTGGCGGGTTCTCGACGTTCACCCTGCTGTATTGCGTCCAGCCGATGATGCCGACGCTGTCCGGCGAATTTTCCCTTTCAGCAGCCCAGAGCAGCCTGATTCTGTCCGTCGCCACGGCGATGCTCGCCATCGGCCTGCTGATCACCGGACCGATATCCGATCGGCTGGGGCGCAAATCGGTGATGGTCATGGCGCTGTTCTGTGCATCGCTGTTCACCATCGCCAGCGCGCTGATGCCCAGCTGGGAAGGCGTACTTATCACACGGGCACTGGTGGGCCTGTCGCTGAGCGGTCTGGCGGCAGTGGCGATGACTTACCTGAGCGAGGAAATCCACCCCACGCATCTGGGCCTGGCAATGGGGCTGTATATCGGCGGCAGCGCGGTCGGCGGGATGAGCGGACGGCTGATCGTCGGGGTCATGATCGATTACGTAAGCTGGCACGCGGCGATGCTGGTGGTCGGTGGGCTGGCCCTGATCGCAGCTATGGTGTTCTGGAAGATCCTCCCGGAATCGCGCAACTTCCGACCCCGCTCACTGCACCCTCGCAGCCTGCTGGACGGCTTTGTGGTGCAGTTCAAAGACGCCGGGTTGCCGCTGCTGTTTCTGGTCGGGTTCCTGCTGATGGGCGCATTCGTCACGCTGTTCAACTACATCGCCTACCGTTTTTTGAGCGCCCCCTACAATCTGAGCCAGGCAGTGGTCGGCGTGTTTTCCGTGGTGTATCTGTCGGGTATCTATAGCTCGGCAAAGATCGGCTCATTGGCCGACCGTCTTGGCCGCCGACGGGTGCTATGGGCCGTGATCGTGATGATGCTGGCCGGTCTGCTGCTGACCCTGTTCACACCGTTGCCACTGGTTATCGCAGGTGTGCTGATATTCACCTTCGGCTTTTTCGGTGCGCATTCGGTAGCCAGCAGCTGGGTGGGGCGCAGAGCCACAACAGCCAGAGGTCAGGCTGCTTCGCTTTACCTGTTCTGCTACTACGCAGGCTCAAGCGTGGCCGGAACCGGCGGCGGCGTGTTCTGGCATTACGCGGGCTGGAACGGCATCGGGCTGTTTACCGGGGTGTTGCTGTTGATTGCCCTCGGGGTAGCGTTGCGGCTGGCTAGGTTGCAGCCGCTAGGGGCGAAGGTTTAGTCACAGATAGGGCGATGGCGGATAGAGTGAGCCAAGGTACACTGGCGCATCCGCCAGTTCTGGTAAAGGAAACCGACATGCGCCTCGACCATCTCCACCTGCAGAATTTTCATTGCTACGAAGATGCTCATTTTGATTTCCAGCCGGGGTTCAATCTGGTGGTGGGGGTTAATGGCAGTGGGAAGACGTCGCTGTTGCTGGGGGTGGCGGGATGCTTCGGGAATTTACTTGGAAGCATTGGCGTCCATCAGCCATCGATAGCTGAGTCCGATGTTCGGTTCGCGTTAGTAAAGTTCGAAGACAGGATTCGTTTCGAACGCAGCTATCCTCTTGTACTGACTGCCCAAGGTGGCGCGTTTGAGCGTCAGGAATGGCACGTATCGCTAGAACGCAGCAGTCTTCAGACAAATTTCAGCGCGCTGAACAGTCTCGCGTTTTCGGAAAATCTAATTAGCATCGATGTAAGTACCCACGGGGATTTGCCTGTATTCGCCGTCTATCAAGCCAATCGACGCTGGCTGACGATGAGTGTAACCGCTGAGCTTGCTGCACAGAGCAAACCATCAAGACTGGATGCTTACACCTCTTGGTTCGATGCCGCCTCTAATTTGAAAAACTTTGAGACCTGGTTCATCGGCAAAACACTGGAGCGCTTTCAAAGACTATCCCGAGCAGGTTCTTCCAGCGTTTTCAACGACGAACTGACCTGGATAAACTCAGCCATCCAATGCGCACTACCCGACGCCAAGGGAATAGAGTACGACATGGAGCTACGTGCGTTGGTAGTCGATATGGATGACCGAAAAATCCCGTTCAACGACCTGAGCGACGGACAACGCGGAATGGTCGCACTCTTCGCCGATATCGCTCGCCGTATATGCCTGCTCAACCCGCACATGGGGAAGGATGTGCTAAGCAAGACAAACGGCATCATCGTGATCGACGAACTAGACATCCATCTGCACCCCGGCTGGCAACGCACTATTGCTCCAGCGCTGAAAAAAGCATTTCCCAGCGTACAGTTCATCGCCGCCAGCCACTCGCCACAGGTCATCGGCAGCCTGCAACCGGGCGAGGTCATCCTGCTGAATAACCATGACGGCTCTCACCCAAGAGCAACCTACGGCCTGGACTCCAGCAGTATTCTGGAAGAAGTCATGGGTGTACCGCAGCGCGAGCCTGAAATTGAAGCACTGCTCGACGAGCTATTCAGCACATTGGAAAACAACGAACTTGAAAAAGCCAGGCTGCAGCTTGATGCGTTAAAACAGAAAGCGCCCGATCTGCCCGAGTTCGCAGGTGCCGAAGCGTTGCTCAAACGCAAGGAGCTCATTGGACGATGAGACGCGTTATCAAGGGAACTGAGCCTGCGTCACTCACCGAATGGAAAGCCAGCGCAAACGAAGACTGGACGCCCACCTATCCAACCTTGCAGAACCCGCAAAGGCGCGATCTGCATAACAGTCTGCTACAGGAGCAGAACTTCTTATGCTGCTATTGCGGCGCAGAGACAGATCTTGATAACAGCCACATCGAACATTTCCGACCGCAGGAGCGTTATCAGCCGCTGGCACTTGAATACAGCAACCTCCATGCGTCCTGCCTGCGTGGAACAAATAAAGGCACTCTGTTGCACTGCGGCCATCGTAAGAGGAGCTGGTTCGATGAGCAGTTGCATATATCTCCACTGGAAGACGATTGCGAACAGCGCTTTCGCTATCTGCCGAATGGAAAAATCCAGAGTAACCATCCAGCAGACGCTCCTGCCGCAACGATGATTGAGAAACTCGCACTCGATATTGCCTATCTGACAAAAAGACGCCAAGAGGCAATCACGCGTGTGTTTGATGAGCAAATCTTAGCCAGCATCAGTGATACAGAGCTGACACTTTTGGTGCAAGGCCTGCGCTCTGGGGATGCCAACAAACAGCTCGCCTTTGGCCACGTTGTTGCCCGCTATGCGGAGCAATTGCTGGCATCTTGAGGCCCTCCCCCCGAAAAAGCTCGGTCGGGAATACGTGACACGCGTCGTCCTGCGCACGTACTCGGGAAGAAAATTACTTTCATATATTTTTTTATATCCAGTTTTCGTGTAATTTATTTTCATCACGAAAACAGAGATAAAAATAATGAATACCTGTGATCGCCTCGAAACCTGCTTCACTCCTTTTCCTGCGTCATCCCTGCCGAGTACCCCCGAGTCGCCTTCCGGCTAACGGCTTCAGCCGTTGGTATTGCGCTCTCGCCTACCCATTCTGCAAGGAACCGCCGCTATGTCGCCGTCACCCGGTATTTCGCTGTTGGTCTACGCCGCTGTCGCCATCATTGCCTTGATCGTGCTGATCGCGCGCTATCGTCTCAATCCGTTTATTGTCATTACGCTGGTGTCGGTAGGTCTGGCGCTGGTTGCCGGGATGCCGGCCAGTGGCGTGGTCGCCTCTTACGAAGCGGGAGTGGGCAAGACGCTGGGGCATATCGCGCTGGTCGTGGCGCTGGGCACCATGCTCGGCAAGATGATGGCCGAGTCCGGTGGTGCCGAGCAGGTGGCGCGCACTTTGATTGACCGCTTTGGCGAGCGCAACGCGCACTGGGCCATGGTCTGCATTGCGTTTCTGGTGGGTTTGCCGCTGTTTTTCGAAGTGGGTTTCGTTCTGCTGGTGCCGATTGCCTTTACTGTGGCCCGACGTGTCGGGGTGTCGATCCTGATGGTAGGCCTGCCGATGGTCGCCGGTCTGTCGGTGGTGCACGCGCTGGTGCCGCCACACCCTGCGGCAATGCTCGCCGTTCAGGCTTATCAGGCGTCGGTAGGGCAAACGCTGTTTTATGCCATTCTGATCGGCATACCCACAGCCATCATCGCCGGTCCGGTATATGCCAAATTCATCGTGCCGCGTATCCATCTACCGGCTGAAAACCCGTTGGCGAAACAGTTTCTCGACCGCGAACCAAGAGCAAAACTGCCCAGTTTCGGCCTGACCATGGCAACCATTCTGCTGCCGGTGGTGCTGATGTTGCTGGGTGGCTGGGCCAACCTGATCAGTACACCGGGCAGCGCGTTCAATGGCTTTTTGCTGTTCATCGGCAACTCGGTGATCGCCCTGCTGCTGGCCACCCTGCTGAGTTTCTGGACGCTGGGCATCGCTCAGGGTTTCAATCGCGACTCGATCCTGAAATTCACCAATGAGTGCCTGGCACCGACCGCCAGCATCACGTTGCTGGTCGGTGCCGGTGGCGGTTTGAACCGTATTCTGGTCGACAGCGGCGTCACCAACCAGATCGTTGGTCTGGCGCAGGACTTTCATCTCTCGCCTTTGCTGATGGGCTGGCTGTTCGCGGCGCTGATGCGTGTTGCGACAGGCTCGGCAACGGTGGCTATGACCACCGCATCGGGGATCGTTGCACCAGTGGCGATGGGCCTGGGTTACCCGCACCCCGAGTTGCTGGTGCTGGCGACAGGCGCAGGCTCGGTGATCTTTTCCCACGTCAACGACGGCGGTTTCTGGCTTATCAAGGAATATTTCAACATGACTGTAACGCAAACCTTCAAGACCTGGACGGTACTGGAGACACTGATTTCCATCGTCGCTTTCGCCTTGACGCTGGGCCTGGCGCAGGTGCTCTGAGTGGACATTCTGTACCAGATACGTGCCCGTCAGGATTCACTCAGCGCGGGAGAAGGCCGGATCGCCAGGCTGGTGCTCAGCGATATCGCCTTTGCCGCAAGTGCCAGTCTGGACGAGCTGGCCAGCCGCGCCGGGGTCAGCAGCGCGACGCTGTCACGCTTCGCTCGCAGCATCGGTTGTCGGGACCTGCGCGACTTGCGCCTGCAACTGGCTCAGGCGAGCGGCGTGGGCAGTCGTTTTCTCAACCCTGAGCCGGCCCCGGAGCAGTCGGCCTTTTTCACCCGGATTGTCGGTGACATAGAGGCCACTCTGCATCAGCACCTGGCCGGGTTTGATGAGTCGCGCTTTGCCACAGCCGTAGCGTGCCTCAGCGATGCACGCATGATTCATGCGTTCGGCATGGGCGGTTGCTCCAGCCTGTGCAGCGAGGAGCTGCAAACCCGGATGGTACGTTTGGGCTACCCGGTGGCGGCCTGCCGCGACCCGGTGATGATGCGCATGATTGCGGCCACGCTTGGTCCGCAACACAGCCTGATTGTCTGCTCGCTCAGCGGGCGCACGCCGGAACTGCTCGACGCAGTAACTCTGGCGTGTAGCTATGGTGCTCGCGTGCTGGCCATTACCTTGCCCGACTCCCCTCTGGCGCAACTGGCCGAGGTGGTGTTGCCGTTGCAAATTGCTGAGACCAATTTCATTTATAAACCCACCGCCGCGCGCTACGGCATGCTGCTGACCATTGATGTGCTGGCCACTGAACTGGCGCTGCTGAGCCCTGAAGACAATCAGGAACGGCTGCGTCGGATCAAGCTTGCACTGGATGAATACCGTGGCGGCGAAGACGGCCTGCCGCTGGGAGACTGAAGCATGATTTACGACCTGATCATTCGCGATGCGCTGGTCATCGATGGCAGCGATACGCCCGGAGTGCGCGCCGATGTAGCGATTAGCGACGGGCGCATCCAGCGCATCGGCAACCTGATCGATGCCACTGCGCAGGAAGAGGTCAATGCTGCCGGTCGTGTGCTGGCCCCCGGCTTTATCGACGTCCACACCCATGACGACACGGTAGTGATTCGTAAGCCCGACATGCTGCCCAAGATCAGCCAGGGCGTAACCACGGTTATCGTCGGCAATTGCGGGATCAGCGCATCACCGGTCTCGCTGCGCGGCAATCCGCCAGACCCCATGAACCTGCTGGGCGACGCGGCAGCGTTTGTCTATCCGCGCTTCGCCGACTATCGCGCAGCCGTGGATAGCGCCCGGCCCGCCGTGAACGTGGCCGCTTTGATTGGCCATACGGCGCTGCGCAGCAATCACATGGATGATTTGTTTCGCAGCGCCAGCCCGGAAGAGATTGACGCGATGCGCGAGCAGTTGCGCGACAGCCTCGAAGCCGGCGCGCTGGGTTTGTCGACCGGCCTTGCTTACGCTTCGGCCTTCTCGGCCGAGACCAGCGAAGTCAAGCAACTGGCTGAAGAGCTCAGCGCTTTTGGCGCGATCTACACTACCCACTTGCGCAGCGAATTCGAGCCGGTGCTGGAGGCGATGGCGGAGGCCTTCGACATAGGCCGCCATGCGCGCTCGCCAGTGGTGATTTCCCACATGAAATGCGCTGGCGCGGGTAACTGGGGCCGCAGCCCGCAACTGCTGGCGGCCCTGGAAAAAGCTGCGCAGGACCATCCGGTCGGTTGCGATTGTTACCCTTATGCGGCCAGCTCTTCGACGCTGGACCTGAAACAGGTCACCGACGCATTCCGTATCACCATCACCTGGTCAACGCCGTACCCGGATCAGGGCGGCCGGGATCTACAGGACATTGCCGCCGACTGGGGGCTGTCATTGCTGGACACCGCACGCAAGTTGCAGCCTGCGGGTGCGGTGTACTACGGCATGGATGAGGGCGACGTCGAGCGCATCATGTCTCACCCGCTGTCGATGATCGGCTCCGATGGCCTTCCGGAAGATCCGTTTCCGCATCCGCGCTTATGGGGCGCATTCCCCAGAGTGCTCGGCCATTTCAGCCGCGACAAAGGGCTGTTTGCATTGCACACCGCCGTACACAAAATGACCGGGCTGTCGGCAGCGCGTTTTGCCTTGCACGAGCGCGGCTTTATTCGCGAGGGCTATTGGGCAGACCTGGTGCTGTTCAATCCGCAAACCGTGCGCGATGTGGCGGATTTTAAAGACCCTCAGCGAGCGGCGCAGGGCATTGATGGTGTCTGGGTAAACGGTCGCTTGAGCTATGCCGAAGGCAAGCCGCAAGGCGAGCGCCAGGGCAGGTTCCTGCCGCGCAGCGGTTCGCTGCTGGAGGGTTTTACAGATGGAAAAGCGCCAACGTAAGCGTCGGCGCTGAAAAGAGCCGATGCGCCCTGATGTATCGACGCATCGTCAGCCGGACAATTACTGGTGATACTGCGCCGACAACTCATGTACTGCGTTGATGAACGCACCAGCATTGGCCGGGTCGACTTCAGGGGTGATGCCGTGGCCGAGGTTGAAGACGTGGCCGGTGCCGCTGCCGTAGCTGGCGAGGATGCGTGCGACTTCCTGGCGGATGGCTTCCGGGCGGGCGTAAAGCACGGTCGGGTCCATATTGCCCTGCAGCGAAACCTTGCTGCCGACACGCTGACGCGCTTCGCCGATGTCGCAGGTCCAGTCCAGGCCCAGAGTATCGGCGCCGATGTCGGCGATGCTTTCCAGCCACAGACCGCCGCCTTTGGTGAACACGATGACCGGCACCTTGCGCCCATCGTGCTCGCGAATCAGGCCGTTAACGATCTTGCGCATGTAAGCCAGCGAGAATTCCTGATACGCCGCCGAAGACAGGCTACCGCCCCAGCTGTCGAAGATCTGCACCGCCTGGGCGCCCGCGAGAATCTGGCCATTCAGGTAGGACGTGACTGACTGCGCCAGTTTGTCGAGCAGCAGGTGCATGGCTTGCGGGTTGTCGTAGAGCATGGCCTTGGATTTGCGGAAGTCCTTCGAAGAGCCGCCTTCGACCATGTAGGTCGCCAGGGTCCACGGGCTGCCGGCAAAACCGATCAGCGGCACACGGCCGTTGAGTTCGCGACGGATGGTGCTGACCGCGTCCATCACATAGCCCAGGTCCTTCTGTGCATCCGGGATGGGCAGTGCTTCGATGTCAGCCAGCGTGCTGACGGTTTTCTTGAAGCGCGGGCCTTCGCCGGTCTCGAAGTACAGGCCCAGGCCCATTGCGTCGGGAATGGTCAGGATGTCGGAGAACAGAATCGCCGCATCCAGCGGGTATCGATCCAGTGGCTGCAGCGTGACTTCACAGGCGAACTGCGGGTTCTTGCACAAGCTCATGAAGTCCCCGGCACTGGCGCGGCTGGCGCGGTATTCAGGCAGGTAACGGCCTGCCTGGCGCATCATCCATACCGGCGTGACGTCTACGGGTTGCTTGAGCAAAGCGCGAAGGAAACGGTCGTTCTTCAGGGCAGTCATGTCGGCATCCGCAATAAAAGTGCCGGCATTTTCTCAGAGCGCGACGCAAAAGGCACGGCAAGAGCCGTGCCTTTTGTCTATCGTGCCGATTTGCTGTGCCAATACAGCTCCGCGCCCGGCGTAAGACTGGGGCGGGCCTGCGCTATTTGTGGGGATCTATGACGTCAAACGCCTTGATAACGCCTTTTTCAGCCGGGGCAAGTATCAGGCGCCAGGCACCTCTGCCGGTGCTCCTGCCTATACCGGGAAGGTCCAGCGAGAACTGGCTTTTACCATACTTGTGCAGACTGCCATTGCCATCCAGCACATATCTATCAACTGCTTTTTTGACAGCAGCTTCAAGGTCATCGTTAGGGAGGTCATTTTCTGCATGCCTGAAACGCCTACTTGCAAAAAAGCCATCGGTGTCCACTTTGTATCTTTTTACCCGATTGCTATCCGAGGAATCGCCATCACTCCCCGAGCCGCTCGATGGTCTGCCTTTTAATCGTTTGTTGCCGCCGCGCAACCCTGCCGACGCATGTACCCAGACCCCTTGCCTATCAAGCTGAATCGGCAATTGATAATGCGCATCTGGCCGCCGGGGATCGATCACCCTCCATGCTGCGAAATCGGCATCGTATCTGACGGCATAGGTCTTACCTTGTTGCACAGCATAAAAGCGGCTTGGCGCACCTTCATGAGTCTTTTCATAAACGCCGTTGTAAAACCCGCTGTCGAGCAGTTTCAATCCACCGGGTGTTTTTGCCACTGCTGTTTTCGGATCAAGGACAGAACGGCCGATTGATGTTGTCGACGATGTCTGGACCCTTCGTGCTCTGGGCAGCGTCAAACCATCAGCCAGCAGCAACGCCGCCTGGACAAAATACAAGGGGGCACCTTGCTCTTCACCGCCAGCTTTTGCGACGCCCTGCCAGATGGCATAAAAGCTGCGCAATGCTGCAATCGGCAGCCTTACCTTGAAAGGCGCGAAGGTGAGCACGATGTCGCCAACGACTTTGGTGATTTCCCAAGCACTTTCCCAATAGGTTTCCCAGTTGGTGTTGGTCTGTTCATCGACAGCAGAAATCACCCTCCCGACTTCAGAGTCATAGACTGCCTCAAGAAAACTTCCAGTGCAGGGCTGCAGTTCCATGAACAGCGTTTCACGGCGGACGGTCAGAATACGCCTGACATCGTCCCGGGAGGCCAAAGGCGCCCTGCCCACCAGATAGTCCAGCAAACCCGGTTCAAGCAGTATCCGCTGCTGAAACTCCTGCGGATCGCTCATTTCCCGGAAGCATATTCCGTCAGGAGCCTGCGGGGTAAAAACTACAAAAGCGGCGACGCTCGAGCGCGACTCTGCGCCGATCACCAGTACGCCGCTCAATGACACGTCATTGATGGATAACTGGCTGACCTGAATGCGATGCCCCTCTACCGTTGCGCGGTCATCACTGTCAGTTGGGTGATCGAGCACGGCAGCAACCCATTTGTAGCCCCTGCTCGCCAGCTCGGGAGGAAGTCCACCATCGCCCAGAAAGTCACCCGCCATCTTCGCCTCTATCACATCGAGGCGCATTTGCGCGCGCATGACGCGTGCATAACGTTCACGGTGCCATTGCCCTGACGCCGACGTGGACAGTACTGTGCGGAGGTATCTTGAATAATCTTCGCCAATATTCAGATCACGAATCAGGCCGAACAGATAACCGGCGTTGAGGAAACTGACCAGTTGCCCCTGATCGTCAAACGCGCGGCTGGTGAGCAGAAAGTTGATATTGGTGAGTGCAATGTTTTCCAGCGACAGATCTGTAAGGCTGCGCTCATGCGTTTCATAATGCGGCTCCAGTTCTGAAGGGCCGATATATTCGTAATCGGTATCAATAATAATGCCTGGATCAATCTCGATGCTGACGGTATGCACGCTGATATGGTCAGGATCCACTGCAATACCGTGGTCGAGCAAAATCCGTTCCTGCAGCTTTTGCCGTGCATATTTGCGCAATTGGTCGGGCTGTCCGTAGCCGGAAGGATCCAGCAGGTCAGGTGCCTGAGCTTCGAGCAAGGCTTGGCTGTAGTCCTGCACCGCCATTTTCCAGCTTTGTTTTTCGGCAGCCGTCGCGTTCGCGAACCAATCAGGCAGAAACCCGCTTTCGATTTCGGTTGGTTTGCCGGGGTCGAACCAGCCGCGATTTTCCTCGATCGCGCGCCGCGTCAGAACGTCGCGAAAGCCCTGTACGTCCTGCTCGAATTGCATACCCAGCGATGACCGCTCGTCAGCCTTCAATTGCGAACTGATTGCCAGATAGAAGCTGTCGGTGCCCTGTTTGAACGAAGTTATCTCACCGTTGCCGGTGTCCTTTGCGCTGTAATTTCCGTAGTTGTCGTGCAGCAGAATAATACGGTTATCGTCAGTATCTGCCGGGGCGTAATTGCTCGCACCAGCGTCGAAGATCAACACGTCCCGACCCGATTCGGCCGCCAGTAATTCCCGGACGATACTGCGGGCCAGCTCATCCGTGTACGAATTGAAGCTTCGCGTTCGCGACAGCCCGTCGATAGCCAGACTGTTGCTCCACTCATCCAGCGAAATGTTCATTGCCTCGCCAAAAGCGTCCGGCAGAACAAGATTGTTCAGGAAATCGGCCTCTTCCTGTTCTGTCAGCGGCATCTGCTGCAACAGCTCTTCGAGACGTCCTGCCGGAACCTCGGGGCATAAGGCGCACAGCACGCTCAGGGCCGGAGACAGCGGCGTCTGCTGACGAACCCAAAGAGGCAGGAAAGGATTGTGTTCGCGGGTATCCAGTTGGCCCTTTGAGGTGCCTTCATCAGCTGCAACCAGCGCATCGAATAACAGCGGTCTCTGGTCTTTTGCCAGCCCCGCTATTTGCTCACGCAGGGTAACGATTCGTCCGGCATCACTGCCACTGCCCGGAAAGTTACCCCCCATTCCAACGCTGGAACCTGCCGGCAACTGACTGAACACCCAGCGCAGTAACGGCTCGTCATCGGCGACCTGAACATTGTCCGGGACGATGTACGCGTCGCCATTTTGCGTCAGGACAATGCTGTCTTGAACGACGCTTTCATCACTGCCTTTAAGAAAAACCGCGAGTACTTCATCGTTTTCGTTGTGAATCCTGATGGACAGGTCTGCTGGCCAGTCTGGCAACTGAACCAGCAAGGAGAACAGCGCGCCTTCACCGTCTTCAGGAAAAAAATCCTTTTCTGTAAAGCGCTCGACGAACTGGTCGATTATCCGGTCCGCGCGTTCTCGGGTCCGGTGTTCGCGCACGGCAACCGTGCTGGGCGTAAACCTGTCCGGCCCGAGAGATTTCTGCTCATTGGATCGAGCAAGTTTGCCCATGGGTGCTGCTTTCAACATGGCTATTTCCTTATAGCGACATGGATGGCGGGAGTATCTAAGGCGATGAACTCCCCAAAAGGATCAGGAGCCTAAACCTTTTTAAGAGCAGGTACAGAGGGCGGAAAACAGCTGTAAACAATCGCTTGTCGCAGACGCCGGAACAGGCCTTGATCGGGACCTGGACAAGAGGGTTGAAACCTTGATGCGCCGCCTCTGGCGGGGCGACGCAACTTAATGAAAGGCGGTTGTAATACCGGGACCGGATTATTTCAAAACGTCACAACACCGTTTTCCGAGGCCCGCCCCTGACATCCAGGCCTGGCCTGCACCAGACTGGAATATGGAATCAATCAGCCTGGCTGATACCCGAATGAACCAAAGCTGCAGATGTTGCAAGCGCCTGTTCAAGTGCGTAGGCATAGCTCAGCAAAGCACCTTCATCCCAGGCAGTGGAAAGGAAATACAACCCTCTTGGCAGGCCATTCTCTTCGAGCCCGACAGGCACGGTTATTCCCGGATAACCTGCGATAGCGCCAACCGCTTTGAAAGAAACCTCTGACCAGTCAATGAGCACGTCGAGCGAGTGTTGCTGCAAGAGCCCATCAATCAATTGTCGATGAGCAGCACGCAAGTTGGTTGCAATCGACAGGTAATCCTCCTGATCTACAGACACGCTGGAGGAGTCAATCAATAAATCCTGATCATAGGCTTGCGCTCCAGGAAACGCGGTGTTGAATGCAATGATCTCATCCAGCGTGCTGACACCCAGCCCGGTGCGTGTGCTCAAGTAAGCGTTAAGCTCGCGCTTGAAATCATGCACCAGCACTAAATACTCTGAAGTGCTATCAATCGACGGAACATCGACGGGAACCAGTATCGCCCCGGCAGCACTCAGACGACGCTTCACCTTTTGGAATTCAGGATCGTCGTCCATTGGCATGCCGTCATGGGTGTGACTTGGATAGCCCAGGCGCTTACCGCTCAAGGCGTCCGTCCTGAGGTGGTCGACATAGTTCACTACATCGGTGGAGGCTCGGGCGGTGGCTTCGTCGAGAGGGTCGTTGCCGCTCATCGCCGTCAGCAGGATCGCGGTATCCGTGACCGTTCGCGCCATTGGGCCGGGGGTGTCCTGACGACTGGAGAGCGGAATCATACCGGTACGACTGAGCAGACCCAGCGTAGGCCTAAGCCCTATGACACCACTCGTGGCGGCAGGTTGAATGATCGAACCATTGGTCTCGGTGCCTACCGCCAAAGGTGAAAATCCAGCTGCAAGACCCACTGCCGAACCTGAGCTGGAGCCAAGCGGATCAGCGCTCAAGTCATAGGGATGACGCGTCTGCCCGCCTCGGCCGCTCCAGCCGCTAGGTACCTCGTACCCACGGAAATGCGCCCATTCGCTGAGATTGGCCTTGCCGATAATGATCGCGCCGGCATCGCGAAGCCGCTGCACCACAAAAGCATCGCGTGGAGCAGGCAATCCGACCATTGAGAGAGCGCCCGCGGTGGTCTGCATCTGATCGCCCGTATCAAGATTGTCTTTTACCAGTATGGGGATGCCATGCAGCGGCCCACGTTTTTCCCCGCGAGAACGCTCCCCGTCCATTTGCGCGGCTATCTGCAGAGCGTCGGGGTTGATTTCAATGACAGCGTTGAGCGCCGGGCCATTTTTGTTCAGCACTTCGATGCGCTGGAGCAAGTCTGTCACCAGCCCGACAGAGGTCAGGTTGCCTGCACTCATGCGTCGCTGAAGCTCGACACCGGATTCAAAGTAAACGGCCTTGTTTTCGATGATCGAACCGAAAACGGGTCCATCGAAGTTGGCGGGTGTCTGGCTGGCAAATGCAAAGGGCGCTATCGAGAGCGCGAGGCAGAAACCAAACTGATTTTTCATGATGTCCTTCCCTGGTTGATAAAACGCTCGTCTTGAGCGAGTTACACCGAGCTTAGGAAGGAGGGCGCAGAAGGGATGTCAGAAAAGTCGGTAAATCACCCGTGATGGGTAGACGCCTGTTGTCAGAGCGCGCCTCAGTAACGGCGCGCTCTGGCAACACAAGGCTTAGACGCCCAGGTAATCCAGAATCCCTTCAGCCGCATTACGGCCTTCGAAGATAGCGGTCACCACCAGGTCGGAGCCGCGCACCATGTCGCCACCGGCGAAGATCTTCGGGTTGCTGGTCTGGTGCTTGTACTGTGCTTGTTCCGGGGCCACCACACGGCCCTGGCTGTCGGTGCTGATGGTGAACTGCTCGAACCATGGCGCCGGGCTTGGGCGGAAGCCGAAGGCGATGACCACGGCTTCTGCCGGGATGATCTCTTCGGAGCCCGGAATCGGCTCGGGACTGCGACGACCACGGGCATCCGGTTCGCCCAGGCGCGTCTCGACCACTTTCACGCCTTCAACCTTGCCCTCGCCGATGATGGCGATAGGCTGACGGTTGTAGAGGAACTTCACGCCTTCTTCCTTGGCGTTTTTCACTTCCTTGCGCGAGCCAGGCATGTTTTCTTCGTCGCGGCGGTAGGCGCAGGTCACTGACTTGGCGCCCTGGCGGATCGAGGTGCGGTTGCAGTCCATCGCCGTGTCACCACCGCCCAGAACCACGACCCGCTTGCCCTTCATGTCGACGAAGTCTTCCGGCGCCTTTTCGAAGCCCAGGTTGCGGTTGACGTTGGCGATCAGGAAGTCGAGCGCATCGTGCACGCCCGGCAGATCCTCACCGGGGAAGCCGCCTTTCATGTAGGTGTAGGTGCCCATGCCCATGAACACCGCATCGTATTCTTCGAGCAGTTGATCGATGGTGACGTCCTTGCCGACTTCGGTGTTGAGCCGAAACTCGATGCCCATGCCGGTGAACACTTCGCGACGATGGCTGAGCACGGATTTTTCCAGCTTGAACTCGGGGATGCCGAAGGTCAGCAAACCACCGATTTCCGGATTCTTGTCGAACACCACCGGCGTCACGCCGCCACGCACCAACACGTCGGCACAGCCCAGGCCCGCAGGCCCTGCACCAATGATGGCGACGCGCTTGCCGGTCGGCACAACTCTGGACATGTCCGGACGCCAGCCCATGGCAAACGCGGTGTCGGTGATGTACTTCTCGACCGAGCCGATGGTGACCGCGCCGAAACCGTCGTTCAGCGTGCAGGCACCTTCACACAGGCGATCCTGCGGGCACACGCGGCCGCAGACTTCCGGCAGAGTGTTGGTCTGATGAGACAACTCCGCCGCCGCGAGAATATTGCCCTCGGCGACCAGCTTGAGCCAGTTGGGAATGAAGTTGTGCACCGGGCACTTCCACTCGCAATACGGGTTGCCGCAACCCAGGCAGCGATGCGCCTGATCGGCGGACTGCTGGGGCTTGAACGGTTCGTAGATTTCCACGAACTCCTTCTTGCGTTGACGCAGCAGTTTCTTCTTCGGGTCTTTACGTCCGACGTCGATGAACTGGAAGTCGTTACTGAGACGTTCAGCCATTCTCTGGAGCCTCTTTACGGCAGCTTCAGGTTACAAGCCTGAAGCTGCAAAAAATCGTGATCGCAGGCAATTCGCGCACTGCCGTTGGCTTGCGGTTTGAAGCTCACCGCTAGCAGCTGCTTTTACTGTGGATTCGCCCGAGTGCTGGAGAGCAGCGATTTCAGGTTGGCAGCCTTGGGCTTGACCAGCCAGAAACG
Organism: Pseudomonas savastanoi; assembly: GCF_020917325.1. Classification (NCBI taxonomy): domain Bacteria; kingdom Pseudomonadati; phylum Pseudomonadota; class Gammaproteobacteria; order Pseudomonadales; family Pseudomonadaceae; genus Pseudomonas; species Pseudomonas savastanoi. Next base: position 441,263 of record NZ_CP076652.1, on the reverse strand, counting down.
ACGCAGGTAGTCGTCCAGGTTTTCCGCAAGATTGCGGCCCCATTCGCTGTCGGTTTCAGCCACGTACTCGTTGAGAACGCTCTGCAAGTGACTGCGATAGGCTTCCATCGACTCGCCGCTGATGCGCTGGATCTCGACCAGCTCATGGTTGACCAGGTCAACGAAGGTGTTGTCCTGATCGAGCACGTAGGCGAAACCGCCAGTCATACCGGAACCGAAGTTGTAGCCGGTCTTGCCCAGTACACAGACGAAACCACCGGTCATGTATTCGCAGCAGTGGTCGCCAGTGCCTTCCACAACAGTGTGGGCACCCGAGTTACGCACCGCGAAACGCTCGCCCGCCGTGCCCGCCGCAAACAGCTTGCCGCCGGTTGCGCCGTACAGGCAGGTGTTGCCGATGATAGCGCTCTCGTTGGTCTTGAACGGGCTGCCCTTGGGCGGCACGATCACCAGCTTGCCAGCGGTCATGCCCTTGCCGACGTAGTCGTTGGCATCGCCTTCCAGATACATGTTCAGGCCACCGGCGTTCCACACCCCGAAGCTCTGACCGGCAGTGCCTTTGAAGCGGAAAGTGATCGGTGCCTTGTTCATGCCCTGGTTGCCGTGCAATCGGGCGATTTCACCGGAAATCCGTGCGCCAATGGAACGGTCGCAGTTGCAGATGTCCAGTTCATACTCGCCACCGCTGAGGGACTCAATGGCCGGCTTGGCCATCTCCACCATCTGCTCAGCCAACAGGCCCTTGTCGAACGGCGGGTTGCGATCCACCAGGCTGAACTGAGGCTTGTCAGCCGGAATATGGTCGCTGCCCAGCAACGGTGTCAGGTCAAGATGCTGCTGCTTCTCGGTTTCGCCCGGCAGGATATCCAGCAGGTCGGTACGTCCGATCAGCTCTTCCAGCGTGCGAACGCCCAGCCTGGCCAGCCACTCACGGGTTTCTTCAGCTACGTAGGTGAAGAAGTTGATCACCATGTCGACGGTGCCGATGTAGTGGTCCTTGCGCAGCTTTTCGTTCTGCGTCGCAACGCCGGTAGCGCAGTTGTTCAGATGGCAGATACGCAGGTATTTGCAGCCCAGCGCGATCATCGGCGCGGTGCCGAAACCGAAGCTTTCAGCACCGAGAATGGCTGCCTTGATCACGTCCAGGCCGGTTTTCAGACCACCGTCGGTCTGCACCCGGACCTTGCCGCGCAGGTCGTTGCCGCGCAGGGTCTGGTGAGTTTCGGCCAGACCCAGTTCCCACGGCGCGCCAGCGTACTTGATCGAGGTCAGCGGCGATGCACCGGTGCCGCCGTCGTAACCGGAAATGGTGATCAGGTCGGCATAGGCCTTGGCCACGCCAGCGGCAATGGTGCCAACGCCCGCTTCTGCCACCAGCTTGACCGACACCAGCGCCGCCGGGTTGACCTGTTTCAAGTCAAAAATCAGCTGCGACAAGTCTTCGATGGAATAGATGTCGTGGTGCGGAGGCGGCGAAATCAGCGTCACGCCCGGCACGGCATAGCGCAGCTTGGCGATCAGGCCATTGACCTTGCCGCCCGGCAGCTGCCCGCCCTCACCCGGCTTGGCACCCTGTGCAACCTTGATTTGCAGCACATCGGCGTTCACCAGGTATTCTGGCGTGACACCAAAGCGGCCAGTGGCAATCTGCTTGATCTTGGAGCTGCGGATGGTGCCGTAACGCGCCGGATCTTCGCCGCCTTCACCGGAGTTGGAGCGCGCGCCCAGACGGTTCATCGCCTCGGCCAGCGCTTCATGAGCCTCCGGCGACAAGGCACCCAGAGAAATACCGGCCGAATCGAAGCGCTTGAGGATTTCGCTCAGCGGCTCGATTTCGTCGATGTTCAGCGGCTGGTCAAGCGTTTTGACCTGCAGCAGGTCGCGAATCATCGACACCGGACGCTGGTCTACCAGCGAGGTGTATTCCTTGAACTTGCTGTAGTCGCCCTGCTGCACGGCGGCTTGCAGGGTGCTGACCACGTCCGGGTTGTAGGCATGGTATTCGCCACCAAACACGAACTTGAGCAGACCGCCTTGCTGGATCGGCTTGCGCGTGCTCCAGGCTTCGGCTGCCAGCGCTTTCTGTTCGGCTTCAATATCGACGAAACGCGCGCCTTTCAGGCGGCTCGGCACACCGCGGAAACTGGTGTCGCAAACTTCCTCGGACAGACCGATGGCTTCAAACAACTGCGCGCCACGGTAGGACGCAACGGTCGAGATACCCATCTTCGACAGGATCTTGAGCAGGCCCTTGGTGATGCCTTTGCGGTAGTTCTTGAAGACTTCGTACAGATCGCCCAGCACTTCGCCAGTACGGATCAGATCGCCCAGCACTTCATAGGCCAGGAACGGATAGACCGCCGACGCGCCGAAGCCGATCAACACCGCGAAATGGTGCGGGTCACGCGCGGTTGCGGTTTCGACCAGGATGTTGCTGTCGCAGCGCAGGCCCTGTTCGGTCAGACGGTGGTGAACCGCGCCGACCGCCAGCGAAGCATGCACCGGCAGTTTGCCCGGTGCGATGTGTCGGTCGCTCAGCACGATCAGGGTACGACCGGCACGCACGGCCTCTTCGGCCTGATCGGCAACGCTGCGCACAGCGGCTTCAAGACCCAGGCTTTCATCGTAGTTCAGGTCAATGATGTGGCGTTCGAAGCCCGGACGCTCCAGGTTCATCAGCGAACGCCATTTGGCTGGCGAAATGACCGGCGAACTAAGGATTACGCGTGAGGCGTGCTCTGGCGATTCCTGGAAGATATTGCGCTCGGCACCGAGGCAGATTTCCAGCGACATGACGATGGCTTCACGCAGCGGGTCGATCGGCGGGTTGGTGACCTGCGCGAACTGCTGGCGGAAGTAATCGTAGGGCGAACGCACACGACGCGACAACACCGCCATCGGTGTGTCGTCACCCATCGAGCCCACAGCTTCCTGGCCTTGTTCACCCAGCGGGCGCAGCACCTGATCGCGTTCTTCGAACGTGACCTGATACATCTTCATGTACTGCTTGAGCTGCTCGCTGTCGTAAAAAGCCGAGCCGTGGTCGTTGTCTTCCATGGTGGCCTGAATGCGCAGGGCATTCTTGCGCAGCCATTGCTTGTACGGATGACGCGACTTGAGACGGTTGTCGATGGCGTCGGTGTCGAGGATCTGACCGGTTTCAGTGTCCACGGCAAAGATCTGCCCAGGACCGACGCGGCCCTTGGCGATAACGTCTTCAGGCTTGTAGTCCCACACGCCGATTTCCGACGCCAGGGTGATGTAGCCGTTCTTGGTCGTGACCCAGCGCGCCGGGCGCAGGCCATTGCGGTCGAGCAGGCAGACGGCATGACGACCTTCGGTCATCACGATGCCGGCCGGGCCGTCCCACGGCTCCATGTGCATGGAGTTGTATTCATAGAAGGCGCGTAGATCCGGGTCCATGGTCTCGACGTTCTGCCACGCAGGCGGAATGATCATACGCACGCCACGGAACAGGTCGATGCCGCCGGTCACCATCAGCTCAAGCATGTTGTCCATGCTCGATGAGTCCGAACCCACGCGGTTGACCAGCGGGCCCAGCTCGTCCAGATCCATCAGGTCGTTGGTGAACTTGGTGCGGCGCGCCTGTGCCCAGTTGCGGTTGCCGGTGATGGTGTTGATCTCGCCGTTGTGGGCAAGAAAGCGGAACGGCTGCGCCAGCGGCCATTTCGGCAGGGTATTGGTGGAAAAGCGCTGGTGGAACACGCAAATGGCAGTCTGCAGACGCTCGTCGCTCAGGTCCGGGAAGAAGGCCGTGAGATCGGCCGGCATCATCAGGCCTTTATAAATGATGGTCTTGTGCGAAAAGCTGCAGATGTAATGATCGGTATCTGCGGCGTTGGACACTGACGAACGGCGGCGCGCGCTGAACAGCTTGATGGCGAATTCCTGATCGCTCAGGCCTTCACCACCAATGTACACCTGCTCGATTTTCGGCAGGCGCTCCAGTGCCAGACGGCCCAGGACGCTGGTATCGATCGGCACCTGACGCCAGCCGACCAGTTCCAGGCCCTCGGCGAGGATCTCGCGGTTCATGTTTTCGCGTGCGGCGTCCGCCTTGGCGTCGTCCTGATTGAGGAACACCATGCCCACAGCATATTGGCGGGGCAGATCGGCACCGAAGTGCTCTTTGGCCATCGCACGCAAGAAGCCATCGGGCTTCTGAATCAACAGACCGCAACCGTCACCGGTCTTGCCGTCGGCGTTGATGCCGCCACGGTGGGTCATGCAGGTCAGGGCCTGAACGGCCGTCTGCAACAGGTGATGACTGGGCTCGCCCTGCATATGAGCGATCAGGCCGAAGCCGCAGTTATCCTTGAATTCATCTGGTTGGTACAGACCTGCTTTCATAGACACTTTCTCACCAGGCTGCCTCTATGTGAGGCAAATTTCCTTTTAATTCAACCAATTACCTGTCACGCCGAACGTACGCCAGCTTCGGACAGGCAAAACGGAGGTCATTGTACACAGCGACACAAGGGCTAACAAATTTAACGACGACTGGTTGATAATCAATGTCGCAATTATGAAAGTTTTAAAACGGGTCGCTGTGCTAGTCAAAGCATTTCTTCAAGTATCTGACTGACGCGACGGGAGACTGTAAAGCGCTTGTAACGCAGACGCCGCAAGGCGCGCACCAATCTGGTGGCGCGCTTTGCGGGTTAAGTCAGGCTGGCTGGGTGAAGCGGCCCGGATAAGGCCGCTGCGACTTCAGCGACTGGCACCAAGCTCTTGTTGGACGCTGGCGACAGTACGGGGCCAAGGTTTACCAGCCTGAACCTTGGCTGGCAATACTTTGATGGCTGCCAGGGCGGCAGCACGGTCAGGAAAGTTGCCATACGTGATGACGTACAGCGGCTTGCCCTGCAGGGTTTTCTTGAAATAACGGTACTCGCCACCTTGCTCTGCGATGTAGGCCTGAGCGGTCGCTTCGGAGCTGGTGCCCAGAATCTGTACCACATAATGGCCTGGCGCCTGACTGCTGTACCAATTGCTACCGGCAGCCGGTTTGGCGGCTGCTGGCGCAGGTTTTTCCGCAGGCTTGGCAGCCGGGGCCGGAGCTGGCTTGGCTGTGGCGACCTGAGCAGGCGCAGGTGCAGGCGCTGGCGCTGGCTTGGCGGCTGGGGCAGGAATAGACGAGCGTGGCGTCTGGGCAGCAGCCTGACCGGCAGGCACGCCCGCAGGCGGCGCAGTGGTGGTCACGGTCGGCGGCTGGGCAGGCGAACCTGTCGGCACCGCGTCTTCGTCGGAATCACTCGACCCGGCTGCTTCAGCCAGCGGGCCGCGCATCACCGGTTGCGAGTTGCCATTCATCGGCAGCGGCATCGGCTGGGAATTGCCCGCGAACTCGATGGCCGGGCTACCGTTGTTCGATTGCTGAGCAGTTGGCTTGCCCTCGCCCAGCGGCAATTGCGCCTGAGCAGAAGCAGGGGCATTGGCTGGCGTGCCCGTTTTGTCACCGCGACCCGGGATCAGCACTGCTGCTGCCACGGCCACTATGACGACGGCACCCAAGGCCAATACGTGTTTTTTCGGCATGTTGAACCCCACACTTGGACGCTTGACCGCGGAACGACTCGCGATCATCGCCTCGATCATTGAATCGCGGGCTACCTGGTTGATTGCCCCAGGCCAGCCATCGGACTGTTCATGAATATCGGTGATCTGGTCGGCAGTGAACAACGCGATTCCTTGCCCTGCACCCTCCAGACGCTGAGCCAGATACTCTCGGGTTTCCTCTTCCGTATAGGGTTGCAGCTCGATGACGTGAAAGCGTTCGCCTTCGACATCGCCCTGCAGGTCGGCACACATCTGATCGAGACGATCGAGCAGCGATGGCTCTCCGAACAGGAATACATGCGGACGCCCTTCAGGCGTTCCCGCAGCAAGACCCAGCAACGCTTCGAGCGCCGAATCGCCCAGTTGTTCCGCATCGTCAACCAGCAAGTAGACTTCCTGGCCGGTCAGCCCGAGCTGTACGACCTGCGACAGGATCGCCTGCATTTCAGCCTGGGCAACGCTCAGCGCCTGGGCAACCTGCTGCAGCACACCTGCCGCATCGCCAGCGCCGCGTGCAGAAACCACAACGCTTTGCACAGACTGCTTGTTGGTGCTTGCTACCAGCGCCTGACGCAGCAGGGTCTTGCCGCTGCCCTGCGGCCCGGTCACTGCCAGCAACAACTGGCTGTAACGCGCCAGATGATGAAGCTGACCCAGTACAGGCTTGCGCTGGGCAGGAAAGAATTTGAAGCCAGGTACCCGCGCTGCAAAGGGGTCATGACTCAACTGATAATGGCCGAGGAAGGCCTCGTCGGCATGCAAACTAGTCATGGGTTTTCCGTTAACCTCTAAGCTGATCCACCAGGGCGCGATAGTCCGCAACCAGAGTGGCCTGTAATACTTCTTTTGGATAATCGTCCGTGATAACCGCTTCACCCATCTGGCGCAACAGCACCAGACGCAAGCGACCGTCGATGACTTTCTTGTCGATCGCCATGTGTTCGAGGAAATTGTCTTCCGTCATGTCCTGCGGTGGCACCACAGGCAGCCCGGCGCGCTGAAACAGGCGAATACCGCGATCCCGATCCTGCGTGCTGATCCAGCCCAGACGCGAGGACATTTCCAGCGCCATGACCGTACCGGCAGCTACTGCCTCGCCATGCAGCCAGACACCATAGCCCATATGCGTCTCGATGGCGTGACCGAATGTGTGACCCAGGTTCAATGTGGCGCGAACACCGGACTCACGCTCGTCGGCGCCGACCACCAGCGCCTTGGCCGCACAGGAGCGTTCGATGGCCACGGTCAGCGCTGCCTGATCCAGCCCGCGCAGCGCGTCGACGTGCTCTTCAAGCCAGGTCAGAAACGGCTCGTCGCAGATCAGGCCGTACTTGATGACCTCTGCCAGCCCGGCGGACAGTTCACGCTCGGGCAGGGTATTGAGCGAGGTGGTATCGATCAGCACGACGCTTGGCTGATAGAAGGCCCCCACCATGTTCTTGCCAAACGGATGATTGATGCCGGTCTTGCCGCCCACCGATGAGTCTACCTGGGACAGCAACGTGGTCGGGATCTGGATGAAATTCACGCCGCGCTGATAACAGGCGGCAGCAAACCCGGCCATGTCACCAATCACACCGCCACCCAAGGCGATGACCGTGGTGCGGCGATCATGACGAGCGGTCAGCAGGCCATCGAAAATGGTCTGCAGGGTTTCCCAGTTCTTGAACGCCTCGCCATCGGGCAGAACAATCGGAAGAACGTTGTAACCGGCCAGGGTCTGCGTCAGACGCTCCAGATACAGCGGTGCCACTGTCGTGTTGGAAACGATAGCCACCTGACGCCCGACGATATGCGGGGTCAGGAGCTCTGGCTGATCCAGCAGGCCTTCGCCAATATGGATCGGGTAGCTACGCTCACCAAGCTCGACCTTAAGTGTCTGCATGTGTCCCCACATTGATTACCGGTTGGACGGTTTGTGCTTCAGCAGGTCATGACGCAAGGCCATGCACCGTCGCTGTTTTGCTGGTCGACGAGAATAGCGCATTTTCGCCTGCGCTTTAACGGGGAGGAAGCTCTGCAAGGCGCGCCAATATCTCGAGAACCACCATTCGGGGTGGCCGCTCATCGGTTTCAATCACCACGTCGGCGATTTCCCGATACAGCGGGTCGCGGATAGCCAGCAATTCGCTCAGCACCCGGGCCGGATCGGCGGTACGCAACAAAGGACGATTTCTGTCACGCGCGGTGCGCCCGACCTGCTGTTCTATGGAGGCATGCAGATACACCACGCGCCCACCGGCACGCAGCGCATGACGGTTTTCACTGCGCATGACGGCGCCGCCACCGGTGGCCAGAACCAGGCCATCGGCTTCGCACAGCTCGGCAATCATGGCCTGCTCGCGCTCACGGAAACCCGGCTCACCTTCCTTGTCGAAGATCCACGGGATATTGGCACCCGTGCGCAACTCGATTTCCTTGTCGGAATCCTTGAACGGCAGTCGCAACTCTTTGGCAAGCAAACGGCCGATGGTGCTTTTGCCAGCACCCATCGGCCCCACAAGTATTAAATTTCGCACAAAATCAACGACTCACAGAAATCGCCTGGTTGTTCATGATACGCGGAGTCAAAAATACCAACAGCTCGGATTTGGACTCGGATACCACATCGCGCCTGAAAAGCCGGCCAAGATACGGTACATCGCCAAGAAATGGCACTTTATCGACAACTTTACTTTGCGTATTTGAGAACACACCACCAATGACGATGGTTTCGCCATCGGAAATAAGCACTTTGGCGTTGACCTCGTTTTTCTTGATCGGTGGTACGCCAAGCACCGCATTCAGGTAGTCCGGCTCATCCTTGGTGACCTTGACCTCCATGATGATGCGGTTATCCGGCGTGATCTGCGGCGTTACTTCAAGCGACAGCGAGGCTTCCTTGAAGCTCACCGTGGTTGCACCGCTGGAGCTGGATTCCTGATACGGGATCTCGGTGCCCTTGAGGATCTTGGCGGTTTCCTTGTCGGAAGTGACTACCTTGGGCTGGGAGACGATTTCACCGTTACCGGTCTTCTCCATCGCGCTCAGTTCAAGGTCCAGCAACGTATTGTTGGTGACGAAGCCCAGGCCAATGCCGGAGGTTGCGCCAGATGCGCCCATATCGACAAACGGCACGTTGGAGGTCACGTTGCTGCCAGTGTTACCTGCCTCATCGCCATTATTATCAAGGCCATAGGTTGTCCATTTTCCATTGCCGCTGGTGTTGGTCGAGCCGCCCCAGCGCACACCCAGTTGCTTGTTGTAATCGACGTTGGCCTCGACGATGCGCGCCTCGATCATCACCTGACGCACCGGAATGTCCAGTTGCGAGACGATGCGACGCAGTTCGTCGAGCCGGTCCTGGGTTTGATAGGCAATGATGTTATTGGTCCGGTCGTCCACAGTGATCGAACCACGCTCGTCGGTCTTGGACTCGGCGCTGGTCACCGACTGGAACAGCTTGGCGATATCGGCAGCCTTGGCGTAATTGACCTGCAACAATTCACGACGCAGGGGCGCCAGCTCGGCGATCTGCTTGAGCGATTCAAGCTCCTGACGCTCGCGGGCAGCAATTTCATCGGCGGGCGCGACCAGCAGGACGCTGCCGACCTTGCGCTTGTCCAGGCCTTTGGTTTTCAGCACCAGGTCCAGCGCCTGATCCCATGGCACGTTCTGCAGACGCAGAGTAATACCGCCCTGAACCGTGTCGCTGGCTACCAGATTGAGGTTGGTGAAGTCGGCAATCAGTTGCAGCACCGAGCGTACGTCGATGTCCTGGAAGTTCAGCGACAGCTTTTCACCGGTGTACACCGGTTTGTCAGCGGCGCGGCGGTCCAGATCCTCATTGGTCAACGGCCGCACACTGATGGTCAGCTTGTTTTCGGTCTGAAACGCCGAGTAGTCGAAGGCACCCGACGGCTCGATCAGAATACTGGCCTTGTCACCCGTAGCCGACGCACTGACAAACTGCACCGGCGTGGCGAAGTCCTTGACGTCCAGCCGGACGCGCAGCGGTTCGGGCAGTTGGGTCTTGGCGAAGTCGACACGGATCTTGCCGCCCTGCTCCTGAATATCCGGGGCAATGCCGGGGTTGCTCAAGTCTATGATCACATTGCCTTCACCCAGCTCGCCGCGCTGGAAATCGACATTCCTGATGGCCTTGACGCCCGCAGGGATAAACGGTTTGGCAGATGCCGGAGTGGGTGGCGGCACCGCTACCCGTTGCGCGCCCATCGCGGTGGTTGGCTGGGAAGCCTGCGCAGCGGCTGCGCCCTGACCGATAACCACGTACAGGTTGTTGCCGTCGACGCGGGAGCTGTAGGGCGAAAGCGTGGTCAGGTTAATGATTACCCGCGTGCGGTCCTGAGCCTGTACAACGACCACGCTGCGTGCGTTACCGTTACCGAGTTCACGGCTTTTGGTCGCCAACTGACTGGTCACGCCCGGCAGGTCCAGCGCAATACGCGCAGGTTGCGCCGTGGTGTAACCGCGCGGCGCAGGCACCGGCGAGTCGAATGCCAGCTTGAGCTCGATGCGATCACCCGGCAGGGCGGCGACATCCAGGGTCTTTAGGTTGGCAGCCTGGAGAACCGGCGAAAGCATCGCGATGCATAACGACACGCCGATAATCGAGAAAATCCGGGTCATGATCAATTTCCGTTGAGCGCTACTGTGCATACTTGGCCTTGCCCACTTCATGAGCGTTCTTTGAGGGCGATAGTGCGCGGCCTTTCCAGCCAGGCCCCCTCTCCATCAGGAACAATTTCAATGACATCTACCTGCGCATCACCGATTGACACTACCCGGCCGTTGTTACGGCCCAGGTAATCGCCCACCTTGACGCGATGAACGCCTCCGGCACCGCGCAGCAGGGCAAATGTCCCTGACTCGTTGCCAATCGTGCCGACCATCTCGAACGACTCGATATTGAACCCTTCCAGGAACTGCCTGACCCGGTGCTCGTCCGGTGCTACCAGCCGCGAGCCCTTCTGGCGGTTGAGCAGGTCGATCTTGACCGGTGGCTGAAAAGGACTGCGCAGCGTAGAGGCGTTGTAGGTGAACGCTTCATACGGACGAAACTTCGGCAGGGCCTCGATAGTGCCGCTCGGGCGCGCTCTGGCCTGATCCATGAACGCCGACAGGTCGGCAAAATCATTGTCATTACCGCAACCGGCCAACCCTGTCATAACCACACTGACGCACAGCAATCGCGCCGCCCTCATTTCTTCAGCCCTTCATCGTTGTAGCGGTAGGTCTTGGCCAGAATGCTCATGCGCAACTTGGTCGGCACCTTCGGGTCGACCGGCTTGATCTCGAAATCATGCAGCGTGACGATGCGCGGCAGGCTGGCGACACCGCTGACGAAGGTCGCCAGGTCGTGATAACCACCGACTACCGTGATCTGTATCGGCAGCTCGATGTAGAACTGCTGGACCGCCTCGGGCAGCAGTTTGATTTCCTCGAACTCAAGACCGCTTCCCAGCCCGGTCCGGGTTATATCCTCAAGCAAGCCAGGCACTTCGGTGTCGCTGGGCAATTGCCGCAGCAGGGCCCCGAAGGTGTTTTCCATTTCTTCCATCTGCTTCTTGTAAGGCTCAAGGTTGGCAGCCTGGAAGGCCTTGTTGGAAAACTGCTCCTTGAGCGTCACCTCACTGTTCTGTGCGCTTTCCAGCTGGGTTTCCAGGTCCTGAATAAAGAAGAAGTAGCCCAGTGCGAAAATCAGTACCGCGACCAGCACGCCGGCAATGGCCTTGACCGCTGCGGGCCAGGAACCCAGGTTGTTCAGGTCCAGCTCGCTCAGGTCAACCTTGCGAAGCCCTTCCAGCCATTCAGACATATTCATGGCTTGGCTCCTGTAGCAGGCGTAGTTGCAGCGGGTGCAGCCGCGGCAACCGGCGGCTGGGTCTGACGCACTGTCAACTGAAAGACGTTGGCCTGATCCACGGCCCCTGCCGTCGTGGCCTTCACTTCGGTCAGGCTCGGCGCTTCCAGCCAGTCAGAGGCTTCAAGGTTGCGCATCAGGTCGGAAACCCGGTTGTTCGATTCGGCAGCGCCACTGATGGCAATCAGCTTGTCGGTCATTTTGACCTGCGAGAAATAAACGCCATCCGGAAGAGTGCGCGCCAGTTGATCGAATACACGCCCTGTGATCGGGCGGTTGCCTTGCAGGTCCTGAATGATCTTCATGCGCTCAAGTAACTGTTTACGACGCGCCTTCAGGTCGCTGATCTCCTTGATGCGTATATCGAGCTGAGCGATCTGCGTCTGCACAAACGCGTTGCGCGCCATCTGATGCTCTATGGCATTGCTGACGTAACGATCAATCAGAAACAGAATACCGACTGACACCACCAATACGCCGACCAGCGCGGTCAGGAAGCGCTTTTTACGTTCTTCGCGAAGCTCTTCGCGCCACGGTAATAAGTTGATCCGCGCCATCAGTCGAAGCTCCTCAACGCCAGACCGCACGCGATCATCAATGCGGGAGCGTCACTGGCCAGTGCCCCGGCATTGACCTTGGAGCTCAGGGCCATATCGGCAAACGGGTTGGCGACCATCGTAGGGGTGCCAATGCGTCGCTGAATCAAATGCTCCAGCCCTGAAATCGAAGCCGTGCCGCCTGCCAGCATGATGTGATCCACGGAGTTGTATTGACCGGCCGCAAAAAAGAACTGCAAAGAACGGGAGACCTGCTGCACCAACGCATCCTTGAAGGGGTCCAGCACCTCGCTGACATAGTCGTCGGGCAACCCGCCCTGCTTCTTGGCAAGCCCGGCCTCCTCCATGGAAAGGCCATAGCGGCGCTGAATTTCGTCAGTCAGCTGGCGGCCGCCGAACAGTTGCTCGCGGGTATAGATGATCCGGCCATGATGCAGCACGCTGAGGGTGGTCATGGTGGCTCCGATATCGACCACCGCCACGGTAAGCTCGTCATGACCGTTACCCAGTTGCGCAGCCAGCAGCCCGAACGAGCGTTCAAGGGCGTAAGCTTCGACGTCCACCACGCGCGCGGTCAGCCCGGCCAGCGCCAGCGCTGCCTCCCGCACTTCGACGTTCTCTTTGCGGCAGGCAGCCAGCAATACCTCGACGCGTTCGGGATTGCGCACCGAGTAGCCCTGCACTTCGAAATCGATGGCGACTTCTTCCAGCGGATAAGGGATGTACTGGTCAGCCTCAAGCTTGAGCTGGTTTTCCATGTCGTCGTCGGAAAGACCGGCGTCCATTTCAATCGTCTTGGTGATCACGGCGGAACCGGCTACGGCGACCGCCACAATCTTGACGCTGGTCTTGGCCTTGGCGAGCACGCGAGACAGCGCCTGGCCAACCCCTTCGAGCTCGGCAATATTCTTTTCGACGACAGCGTTGGCCGGCAACGGCTCGACTGCGTAAGACTCGACCTTGTAACGAGTGCCGGAACGACTCAATTCCAGGAGTTTTACCGAGGTGGAGCTAATATCGATCCCTAGAAGGGTGTTGGCCTTCTTACTGAAGAGTTCGAACACAACCTGATTCCTATGAGTTTCCGCCACTTACGGAGTTATTTCGGGTCAACGTCACTGTCGACAGCCTTGACAGTAGCGCAAATCACGCTCGTGGACGAAAAATGCTTATAATGCCCAGCGATTTTTTCATTTAAGAAAGCTTCAAGGCGTGTTCATTTGTAAATGCCTGCGCTTAACCCATTATTTTTTCTGGAAATCCAAAAGCCTTGATACGCCTGCTGAAGTTTTTCTGGTGGTCCCTCGTCGCGGTATTCTGCTCGCTGTTGCTTGGCCTGAGTGGCGCGTTTCTCTACCTGAGCCCGACCCTGCCATCGGTTGAAGCGCTGCGAAGCATTCAACTGCAAATCCCCCTGCGCGTATTCAGCAGCGACGGCAAGCTGATTGCCGAGTTTGGCGAGATGCGCCGCACGCCGATTCGCTTCGCGGAAATTCCACCCAATTTCATCAACGCCCTGCTATCGGCCGAAGACGATAACTTCGCCAATCACTATGGCGTCGACCCGAGCAGCCTGATGCGCGCTGCCACACAACTGGTAAAAAGCGGCCATATTCAGTCAGGCGGCAGTACCATCACCATGCAGGTCGCGAAAAACTTCTTCCTGACCAGCGAAAGAAGCTTTTCACGCAAAACCACCGAGATTCTGTTGGCCTTGCAAATCGAGCGCCAACTTACCAAAGACGAGATTCTCGAGCTGTACGTCAACAAGATTTATCTGGGTAACCGCGCCTACGGAATCGAAGCCGCGGCGCAAGTCTACTATGGCAAATCGATTCGCGATGTAAGCCTTGCGCAAATGGCCATGATTGCCGGTCTGCCCAAGGCGCCGTCACGCTTCAACCCGCTGGCCAACCCGACCCGCGCCAAGGAACGTCGCGACTGGATCCTCGGCCGCATGTACCGCCTGGGCAAGATTGACCAGACCGCTTACCAGACAGCCTTGAACGAACCGCTCAACGCCAGTTATCACGTGCCAACGCCGGAAGTGAACGCGCCGTACATTGCTGAAATGGCACGCGCCGAAATGGTCGGCCGTTACGGCAGCGAGGCCTACACAGAGGGCTTCCGCGTTACTACCACGGTGCCGAGCGACCTTCAGGAACACGCCAACAAGTCCATCCAGCAGGGCCTGATCGATTACGACCAGCGCCACGGCTATCGCGGCCCGGAAAGCCGCTTCCCGGGCATGACCCGCGCCAACTGGGTACAGGAACTGACCAAACAGCGCATTATCAATGGCCTCGAACCCGGCATCGTGACCCAGGTCGACAAGACCGGCTTGCGCGTTCTGACCCGCAACGGCGAGAAAGAAGAAACCGTCGACTGGGCCACCATGAAGTGGGCGCGGCCTTACCTGAATACCAACAGTCTGGGGGCGAATCCGAAGCAGCCAGGCGATGTTGCGAAGGTGGGCGACCTCGTTCGTCTGCTGCGCCAGGACGACGGCTCGCTGAAATTCAGTCAAATTCCCGTCGCGCAGAGCGCTCTGGTCTCGCTTGACCCGCAAAACGGTGCCATTCGTGCACTGGTCGGCGGCTTCGCTTTCGAGCAAAGCAACTACAACCGCGCCATGCAGGCCAAGCGTCAGCCGGGCTCCAGCTTCAAACCGTTCATCTACAGCGCTGCACTGGATAACGGCTACACCGCCTCCAGTCTGGTGAACGACGCACCTATCGTGTTCGTCGACGAGTATCTGGACAAGGTATGGCGTCCGAAAAATGACACCAACACCTTCCTTGGCCCGATCCGCCTGCGCGAGGCGCTGTACAAGTCTCGCAACCTGGTATCGATCCGCCTGCTCCAGGCCCTCGGCATCGACAGCACCATCGACTACATCACCCGTTTTGGCTTCTCCAAGCAGGACTTGCCGCGCAACCTGTCGCTGGCACTGGGTACGGCTACGTTGACCCCGATGGAAATCGCCACCGGCTGGGCCACCTTTGCCAACGGCGGTTATAAGGTCAGTCCTTATCTGATCCAGACCATCGAGAACCGTGACGGCCAGACTCTGTTCGTCGCCAACCCGCCAAGCGTACCGGCCAACGACGTCAATACTGCGCCCAATACATCGACCTTTGCCGTGCATGACAGCCCGAGCGTGGTCGCAGGCCCACCGGGCACACCGGCCCAGCCGCAAGCGCCCGCCGTTGCAGAGCGCATTGTAGATGGCCGCACGACCTACATTCTGAACAGCATGCTGCAGGACGTAATCAAGCGCGGCACCGGGCGTCGCGCCCTGTCGATGAACAGGCCGGACATCGCTGGCAAGACCGGTACCACCAACGATTCCAAGGATGCGTGGTTCTCCGGTTACAACTCGGACTACGTGACAACCGTGTGGAGCGGCTTCGATCAGCCTGAAAGCCTTGGTCGTCATGAATTTGGCGGTACGGTTTCCCTGCCGATCTGGATGGACTACATGAGCGCTGCACTCAAGGACAAGCCTCCGCATCAGCAGGCCGAACCGCCAGGCATTCTCAGCCTGCGTGTAGACCCGTTGAGCGGCCGCGCTGCCACACCTAGCACGCCGAACGCATTCTTCGAACTGTTCAAAAGCGAAGACACACCGCCAAGCGTCAACGAACTGGGCGGCAGCAGCGCACCGGGCAGCCCGTTGCCAGCGGATGAGTCAGCACCGATCGATTTGTTCTGATAACACTGCGCAGGCAGGTGACGCAGTGCGTCACATGGACGTGAGGAACGATAATCCCAACTATCCCGTTAATCCCAATATCGTGCGACGCTCTGCGTCGCATGCCGTTCTGGACGCTCCGCGTCCTCTTTTGATTCAGCGTCGCTGCGCAGATTTGTGACGCGGAGCGTCACCCAAGGCATTCCCACGCGGGAGCGTGAGGAACGATGATCCCAACTATCCTGTTAATCCCAACTATCGTGCGATGCTCCGCGTCGCATGCCGTTCTGGACGCTCCGCGTCCTCTTTTGATTCAGCGTCGCTGCGCAAATTTGTGACGCAGAGCGTCACCCAAGGCATTCCCACGCGGGAGCGTGAGGAACGATAATCCCAATTATCCCGTTAATCCCAACTATCGTGCGACGCTCTGCGTCGCATGCCGTTCTGGACGCTCCGCGTCCTCTTTTGATTCAGCGGCGCGGCGCAGATTTGTGACGCGGAGCGTCACCCAAGGCATTCCCACGCGGGAGCGTGAGGAAAGATGATCCCAACTATCCTGTTAATCCCAACTATCGTGCGACGCTCCGCGTCGCATGCCGTTCTGGACGCTCCGCGTCCTCTTTTGATTCAGCGGTGCCGCGCAGATTTGTGACGCAGAGCGTCACCCAAGGCATGCCCACGCTGGAGCGTGAGGAACGATGATCCCAACTATCCTGTTAATCCCAACTATCGTGCGACGCTCTGCGTCGCATGCCGTTCTGGACGCTACACGTCCGCTCTTGATTCAGCGGCGCTGCGCAGATTTGTGACGCAGAGCGTCACCCAAGGCATTCCCACGCTGGAGCGTGAGGAACGATAATCCCAACTATCCCGTTAATCTCAACTATCGTGCGACGCTCCGCGTCGCATGCCGTTCTGGACGCTCCGCGTCCTCTTTTGATTCAGCGGTGCCGCGCAGATTTGTGACGCAGAGCGTCACCCAAGGCATGCCCACGCTGGAGCGTGAGGAACGATAATCCCAACTATCCCGTTAATCCCAACTATCGTGCGACGCTCCGCGTCGCATGCCGTTCTGGACGCTCCGCGTCCTCTTTTGATTCAGCGGTGCCGCGCAGATTTGTGACGCAGAGCGTCAACCAAGGCATTCCCACGCTGGAGCGTGAGGAACGATGATCTCAATTCCGGGCATAAAAAAACCCCTGCATCGCTGCAGGGGTTTTTTATTGCGTCAAGGATCAGCCCTTGAACACATCATCCACGCTGGTCAGCGGGTAGTGCTTCGGATACGGCAGGGTTGCAACACCGCTCTCGATGGCTGCCTTGGCAACTGCGTCGGCGATCAGGCCCAGCAGGCGGGTGTCCATTGGTTTCGGGATGATGTACTCACGACCGAATTCCAGTTTGATACCGCCGTAGGCATCGCTGACTTCCTGAGGAACAGGCAGTTTGGCCAGTTCGCGCAGGGCGTTGGCTGCAGCGATCTTCATTTCTTCGTTGATACGCTTGGCGCGAACGTCCAGAGCACCACGGAAGATGAAAGGGAAGCCCAAAACGTTGTTGACCTGGTTCGGGTAGTCCGAACGGCCGGTCGCCATGATCACATCGCTACGGGTGGCGTGAGCCAGCTCCGGGGAGATTTCCGGGTCCGGGTTCGAGCAGGCGAACACGATCGGGTCCTTGGCCATCAGCTTGAGGTTTTCAGCGCTCAGCAGGTTAGGACCTGACAGGCCAACGAACACGTCAGCGCCATCCAGCGCGTCGGTCAGCGAGCGCTTCTCGGTCGCGTGAGCGAACACAGCCTTGTACTGGTTCAGGTCGGTACGGCCAGAGTGAATGACACCGGTACGGTCAACCATGAAGATGTTTTCGATCTTCGCGCCCATGCTCACCAGCAGCTTCATGCAGGAGATGGCTGCAGCGCCAGCGCCCAGGCAGACGATCTTCGCGGAATCGAGGGTTTTACCGACAATTTCCAATGCGTTGATCATACCGGCAGCAGTCACGATAGCGGTGCCGTGCTGGTCATCGTGGAAAACCGGGATGTCGCACTGTTCGATCAGCGCCTTCTCGATTTCAAAGCACTCAGGTGCCTTGATGTCTTCCAGATTGATACCACCGAAGGTGATGGAGATACGCTTTACGGTGTCGATGAACGCCTGTGGGCTTTCGGAATCGACTTCGATATCGAAAACGTCGATACCGGCGAAACGCTTGAACAGAACCCCTTTACCTTCCATGACCGGCTTGGAGGCCAATGGGCCCAGATCGCCGAGGCCGAGAATCGCGGTGCCATCGGAAATAACTGCTACCAGGTTGCCTTTGCCGGTGTACTTGTAAGCCAGCTCGGGGTCACGGGCAATTTCACGCACGGGTTCAGCAACGCCAGGGCTGTAGGCCAGAGCCAGATCACGAGCGGTTGCAGTCGGCTTGGTGAGTTCGACGCTCAGCTTCCCCGGACGAGGATTGGCATGGTATTCGAGCGCGGCAGTTTTCAAATCTGACATGTATTGGATTCCGCTTTTTTTACTGTGGGACAGACGGACCGCCGAGGATACGCAAGATGCAGAGTCCTAACAAGACTGACCAGTCACTGCTGTCAATAGGCACAGGATTAGACTTTACGCTTAGATACCTGAAACGTGAACACCCAGTCCCCCATCGCCAGACAACTGGCCAAAAGGCAGTATCTATCGACCTGACGGGCTCAGCATCGCGGGGTGGGTCAGTGGCAGCAGCCAGCGTGCCTGCCCTGATTTCAGAGCACCGCGCCGGGACCGATCGACCACCCAGCCGCGCGCCTCGACCTGCCGACCCTTGAGGCGCTCCAGCATTGCCGTGTCGAATGAGTTCACGTTAGCCGGGGCAACGCGCAGGACCAGCGAGCCTGGCAACTCGATCCAGATACCGCCGCGATTGCGCTGCACGCTTTTGACCTGACCGGACACTATCGCAAAGCCGCTTTTGCTCAGCCTGGTCGAGGGCTGAACCGGCGAGTCGCGCCACACCCCCAATTGCGCCTGCCGCGCTGCACGTTCGGCAACTTGCTGGCAATCGACCAGCGCAACGTTGGGCGCAACGGCCACCAGATACCCCAACCCTTCGCTGAGCAACTGCGCCTCAAGGTTTGCACCCTTGCGATCGTAAACGTTGGCCAGAGTCCGACCGTAATGGTCCTTGCCCTGCTGGCCGACACGCAAACCGACCTGACCGCCGCTTTCATCCACCAGCGCCTGCAAGCGTCTTTTCGCAACCTCGGCAAATGGCTCGGCAGACTGGCCTTTCTTGCCGGTTTCAGGCGTGTTGAGCCCGATCATCCGCACGCTGCGGCCATCACTCAGGCGCAGCGTGTCGCCATCGACCACGCGCTGCACCTGCGCAACCGGCAACGAGGCAGGTGCCGGGCAGAAGGCCTGCGCGCCGGAAACCCAAATCGCGGGCATAAAAAAGACGCCCACAAGGAGCGCCTTTTCAAGCAGCCTGGAGATGCCCATGGGGCAGCCAGTCTTACTTCGCTTTGGTAGCGCCGAACGCACCGAAACGGGATTTGAACTTGTCGACACGGCCGCCAACGTCAAGCGTCTTCTGCTTGCCGGTGTAGAACGGGTGGCACTCGTTGCACACGTCCAGGCTCAGCGGAGCGGCCAGGGTGGAACGGGTCTTGATGACATTGCCGCAGCTGCAGGTCGCGTCAATGGCTTCGTAAACTGGATGGATATCAGCTTTCATCGGTACTTCCTCGGTCTAACGCGCCGCCATCCAACACTATTGTTGAATACCGCACGGAAATAGGCTGCGGATAGTACCAGACAATTGCAACGACGCAAGCGAACCTTCACACCGGTCGTCTGCTAAGATCGCGCCTCCGTCATCACTCATCATCACAGGGAAACACCGCGTGCCCGACGCCATCCTGCGCCTTGCCCTGCCCTCGCCGCTTCGCCGCCTGTTCGACTACCGCGCTCCTGCGGGCGTGTCGCGCAGCGCCTTGCAGCCGGGCATGCGTCTGCGGGTGCCGTTCGGGCGGCGGGAAATGATCGGCATTCTGGTGGAAGTGGTCGATCACAGCGAAGTGCCTGCAGACAAGCTCAAACCGGCCATCGCCCTGCTCGATAGCGAAGCGCCATTGCCGCCCGCGCTGTTCAAGCTGTGCCTGTGGACCTCGCAGTATTACCAGCACAGCCTGGGCGACACGCTGAGCTGGGCCTTGCCGGTGTTGCTGCGTCAGGGCGAACTGGCCGAAAGCCGCCAGGAACGCTTCTGGCACGTTGCACCGGGTGCCAGCGTCGATGACCCGCGCATCGCGCGGGCACCCAAGCAACGCGAAGCGCTGACCACCCTCGCCCAGCATCCGCATGGTGTGGCGCATCAGTTGCTGAGCAAGCTGATGCTTAATAAAGACAGCCTCAACCTGCTGCTGGCCAAGGAGCTGGTGTATGTCGAGGTTCGCAGCCACGCACCCAGCGCACGCCATGAACACTGGCTGGCCCAGCCTGAACTGCCGCTCAACACCGAGCAGCGCGCTGCTTACGAAGCGATCCGTGCCGGGTTCGACAGTTTTCATGCGTTTTTGCTGGCTGGCGTCACCGGCAGCGGCAAGACTGAAGTGTATCTGCAACTGATCCGCGAAACGCTTGAGGCCGGCAAACAGGCGCTGGTGCTGATTCCGGAAATCAACCTGGGACCACAAACCCTGGCGCGTTTCGAACAGCGCTTCAATGCCCGCATCGCGCTGCTGCATTCGGCAGTCAACGACCGCGAACGACTGGATGCCTGGCTGGCGGCTCGCGATGGCGAAGCCGACATTATTATCGGCACGCGCTCGGCACTGTTCACGCCGATGAAGAACCCCGGCCTGATCATCATCGACGAAGAACACGACGGCTCCTATAAACAGCAGGAAGGTCTGCGCTATCACGCCCGCGACCTGGCACTGGTGCGGGCGCGTCAGGAAAACATTCCGATTGTCCTCGGCTCGGCCACGCCTTCGCTGGAAAGCCTGCACAACGCCTACACCGGACGCTACGGCCTGTTACGCCTGAACCAGCGCGCAGGCGGTGCGCAACAGCCGCGTTTCATGCGCCTGGACGTCAAGAGCAGGCCACTGGACAGCGGCATTTCCGGGCCGATGCAACAGGCCATCGGCCAGACGCTCGCGGCAGGTCAGCAGGTGCTGGTCTTCCTTAACCGTCGCGGCTTCGCACCCACCTTGCTGTGCCACGACTGCGGCTGGATGTCTGGCTGCCAGCGCTGTGATGCGCGCATGACCGTGCACCAGCGCTCGGGCGAGCTGCGCTGCCATCACTGCGGGTATGTCGAACGTGTACCGCGCCAGTGCCCGTCCTGCGGCAAGGTGGATTTGCGCCCGGTAGGCGCGGGCACCGAACGTGCCGAAGAGCGCCTGGCGATTCTGTTTCCGGACTACCCCGTGCTGCGCGTGGATCGCGACAGCACCTCGCGCAAGGACGCCATGAATCAGTTATTCGCGACCATCCAGCGCGGCCAGCCGTGCATTTTGGTGGGTACGCAAATGCTCGCCAAAGGGCATCACTTCCCAAGGGTAACGCTGGTGTCGATTCTGGATGCCGACGGCGGGCTGTTTTCCGGTGACTTCCGGGCCAGCGAGCGCATGGCGCAGTTGATCGTGCAGGTTGCAGGCCGTGCCGGCCGCGCGGAAGAGCCGGGCAAGGTGATCATCCAGACTCATCTGGCCGAACACCCGTTGCTGATCCAACTGACCGAGCAGGGTTATTTCGCCTTTGCCGAGCAGGCCTTGAGCGAGCGCCGCTCGGCTGGTTTGCCACCGTTTTCACACCTCGCCCTGCTGCGCGCCGAAGCACACAAGCCGGGGCAGGCCGAAGCCTTTCTCGATCAGGCCTGCAGTGACGCCGAGCAACTGGTTGCGCAAATGGGCCTGGGCGGCATCGAGCTGCTGGGCCCGGTTCCGGCACCAATGGAACGCCGCGCCGGGCGTTATCGTGCGCAACTGCTGGTGCAGTCCAGCGCACGCGCGCCACTGCACAAATTGCTTGCCACCTGGTTGCTCGCGCTGGAGCAAATGCCCAGCGGACGACAGGTCAGATGGTCGCTGGATGTGGACCCGGTGGATCTTTATTAAGTCACGCCGTTGGCAAGCAGGCTTGAGCAACGGATAATGCGGAGTTTTTCCACCCGCGCATCGAAGCGCCACCGCGCTTGCGGTCGAAGAGAGCACAATGAAAGACACCATTCGCCAGCTGATTCAACAAGCCCTGACCCGTCTCGTCACCGAGGGCGTCTTGCCAGAAGGGCTGACGCCGGCGATCCAGGTGGAAAACGCCCGTGACAAGACTCACGGCGATTTCGCCAGCAATATCGCGATGATGCTCGCCAAGCCTGCCGGGATGAAGCCGCGCGACCTGGCTGAAAAGCTGATCGCCGCCCTGCCTGCCGACGAGCAGGTCAGCAAGGTCGAAATTGCCGGTCCGGGCTTCCTGAACTTCTTCCAGAACACTGCCGCACTGACTTCGCGCCTCGACGCAGCCCTGGCCGACCCGCAGTTGTCGGTACGCAAGGCGGGTGCCGGGCAGCGTGTGGTGGTCGACCTTTCGGCACCCAACCTGGCCAAGGAAATGCACGTTGGCCATTTGCGCTCGACCATTATTGGCGACGGCGTGGCGAACGTTCTGACGTTCTTGGGCGACACAGTCATTCGCCAGAACCATGTGGGCGACTGGGGCACCCAGTTCGGCATGCTGCTGGCCTATTTGCAGGAAAAACCGGCGACCAGCGACGAGCTGTCCGACCTGGAAAACTTCTACCGCGCCGCCAAGCAGCGCTTCGATGAATCCGAAGAGTTCGCCGAGCGGGCGCGTGGCCTGGTGGTCAAGTTGCAGGCAGGCGATGCCGAGTGTCTGGCCCTGTGGACACGCTTCAAGGACATCTCGCTGTCGCACTGTCAGGAAACCTACGAACGCCTCAACGTCAAGCTGACCCCGGCAGACGTGATGGGCGAAAGTGCCTACAACGATGACCTGGCCAATGTGGTCAACGACCTGAAAGCCACTGGCCTGCTGGTCGAGAGTAACGGCGCGCAATGTGTGTTCCTTGAAGAATTCCGCACCGCCGATGACACGCCTCTGCCGGTGATCGTGCAGAAGGCCGGTGGCGGCTACCTGTACGCCACCACCGATCTGGCCGCCATCCGCTACCGCAGCAAGGTGCTCAAGGCTGACCGCGTGCTGTATTTCGTCGATCAGCGTCAGGCCCTGCACTTCCAGCAGGTGTTCGAAGTCGCTCGCCGCGCCGGTTTCGTCCACGACGGCATGCAGCTGGAACACATGGGTTTTGGCACCATGAACGGCGCCGATGGCCGCCCGTTCAAAACCCGCGACGGCGGCACGGTCAAACTCATCGACCTGCTCGATGAAGCCGAAGAACGTGCCTACACGCTGGTGAAGGAAAAGAACCCGGAGGTCGCCGAGGCCGAGCTGCGCAGTATCGCCAAAGCCGTGGGCATCAGCGCGGTGAAATACGCTGACCTGTCCAAGCACCGCGCCAGTGATTACAGCTTCAACTTCGATCAGATGCTGAGCTTCGAAGGCAATACCGCGCCTTATCTGCTCTACGCCTACACCCGTGTGGCCGGTGTATTCCGCAAGCTGGGCACGCCGTTCGACGCCAGCAAGGGGCAGATTGTCCTGAACGCGCCGCAAGAGCTGGAACTGGCTGCACGCCTGGCGCAGTTCACTGAAACACTGAATAACGTCGCAGAAAAAGGCACACCGCACGTACTTTGTGCTTACCTGTATGACCTTGCGGGTCTGTTTTCGAGCTTTTACGAAAACTGCCCGATCCTTGGTGCGGAAAATCCCGATCAGCAGCAAAGCCGTCTGCGTCTGGCTGCCCTGACCGGCCGCACCCTCAAGCAAGGCCTGGACCTGTTGGGTCTGGAAACTCTGGAGCGTATGTAAGTTGGCAGTTGCGAAGAAGAAACCGGCACCCAAGCGGGGCGCCAGCCGTTATCAGGCACCCGCGAAGAAGCCGATTCCAGGATGGTTGTGGCTGGCGATTGGCTTGACCGTGGGCGCGTTCGTGGTCTTTCTGATGAAACTTGAACCGGGCGGCGAAGACGTCAAGCGGGTCAAGGCGGATGCCAAGGCCGCGAAGATCGCCGAGGCGAATAAAACACCACCGAGCCCGACGGCTCCGGTCAAGCCGAAGTACGACTTCTACACATTGCTGCCGGAATCGGAAGTGATCGTGCCGAACGAAGCCGTGCCGGAGAAGACCCCGCCGCCTGTGGCACCGACAGCACCGGTCTCGCCGGAACAGGCAGCCAAGATCGACACGGCACGCGCCCAGGCAGCCCTCAGCGGCCTGACGCCTCCGCCAGCGCCACCGGTTGCGACCACCAAGCCGGCCGCGGTGACGACGTTCTTCCTGCAGGCGGGCTCGTTCCGCAAACAGGCTGACGCCGAGAAAGTCCGCGCGCAAATCATCCTGCTGGGCCAGACCTCTACCGTCGAGTCGGGCACCGTCAAGGATGAAACCTGGTATCGCGTACTGGTCGGCCCGTTCAGCAACCGCGAACAACTGACCACCGCCCAGAAACAACTGGCAAGCGGCGGATTTAGTAACCTGTTGTTGCAACAGCGTCAGAGCCGCTAGCTGAAACAGAGCGCGCAAAGCGCTCTGCGCTACAGGTGGGAGTGAGCTTGCTCACGAAGAGGCCGTTACAACTGCCGGAGATTTATGCCTCCGGCAGTCAGCTGCCAGTTATCCCCGCTGTTCATCCTCAAGGTTGAAATACTCGTCCACACCCCCATATGAGTTTGCATCAGGGCATTTTCGCCCCGCAGTGTGGAGACTCTCCCTTGACCACCATCGTTTCAGTGCGCCGTCACGGTAAAGTCGTCATGGCTGGCGACGGCCAGGTTTCTCTGGGCAACACCGTCATGAAAGGCAACGCCAAAAAGGTACGCCGCCTGTATCACGGTGAAGTGATCGCCGGCTTCGCTGGCGCGACCGCCGATGCATTCACGCTGTTCGAACGCTTCGAAGCCCAACTGGAAAAACACCAGGGGCATCTGGTTCGTGCAGCTGTCGAGCTGGCCAAGGACTGGCGTACCGATCGCTCGCTGAGCCGTCTTGAAGCAATGCTGGCCGTCGCCAACAAGGACGCCTCGCTGATCATCACCGGCAACGGCGATGTGGTCGAGCCCGAGGACGGCCTGATCGCCATGGGCTCCGGCGGCGCATTTGCTCAGGCCGCCGCACGCGCCCTGCTGCTCAAGACCGACCTGTCGGCACGCGAAATCGCCGAGACCTCGTTGCATATCGCTGGCGACATTTGCGTGTTCACCAACCACAACATCACCATTGAGGAGCAGGACCTCGTTGGCTAAGCTCTTGCCGGGCCGCACAGTCTGCGGCCCCTTCGGCTTGACCGTACCAGAGGACCGTGAATTACCATGTCCATGACTCCCCGCGAAATCGTCCACGAACTTAACCGCCATATCATCGGCCAGGACGATGCCAAGCGCGCCGTCGCCATTGCCCTGCGCAATCGCTGGCGCCGCATGCAGCTGCCCGAAGAGCTGCGCGTTGAAGTGACGCCCAAGAACATTCTGATGATCGGCCCGACCGGTGTCGGCAAGACCGAAATCGCCCGTCGTCTGGCCAAGCTCGCCAATGCACCGTTCATCAAGGTTGAAGCGACCAAGTTCACTGAAGTGGGCTACGTAGGCCGCGATGTAGAGTCGATCATCCGCGACCTGGCCGATGCGGCGATCAAGCTTCTGCGTGAACAGGAAATCATCAAGGTTCGCCATCGCGCCGAAGATGCGGCCGAAGACCGTATTCTTGATGCTCTGTTGCCGCCTGCCCGTGTCGGTTTCAACGAAGACCCGGCGCAGAGCAACGATTCCAACACCCGCCAGCTGTTCCGCAAGCGTTTGCGCGAAGGCCAGCTGGACGACAAGGAAATCGAGATCGAGATCAACGAAGCCGTAGGTGTCGATATCTCCGCGCCGCCCGGCATGGAAGAAATGACCAATCAGCTGCAGAGCCTGTTTGCCAACATGGGCAAAGGCAAGACCAAGAGCCGCAAACTCAAGGTCAAGGACGCGCTCAAGCTGGTACGCGAAGAAGAAGCGGGCCGTCTGGTCAATGACGAAGAGTTGAAGGCCAAGGCGCTGGAAGCGGTCGAGCAACACGGCATTGTGTTCATCGACGAAATCGACAAGGTTGCCAAGCGCGGTAATTCGGGCGGTGTCGATGTGTCCCGCGAAGGCGTACAGCGCGACCTGCTGCCGCTGATCGAAGGCTGCACCGTGAATACCAAACTGGGCATGGTCAAGACTGACCACATCCTGTTCATTGCATCTGGCGCGTTCCATTTGAGCAAGCCAAGTGATCTGGTGCCCGAGCTGCAAGGCCGTCTGCCGATCCGCGTTGAACTCAAGGCGCTGTCGCCGCAGGACTTCGAACGCATTCTCAGCGAGCCACATGCGTCGTTGACCGAACAGTATCGTGAACTGCTCAAGACCGAAGGCCTGAAGATCGAGTTCAAGCCTGAAGGCATCAAGCGTCTTGCCGAGATTGCCTGGCAGGTCAACGAGAAAACCGAGAACATCGGTGCCCGTCGCTTGCACACGCTGCTTGAGCGTCTGCTTGAGGAAGTCTCGTTCAGCGCTGGCGATCTGGCTATCAGCCCTGACGCAGCACCGATTGAAATCGATGCAGAATACGTCAACAGCCACTTGGGCGATCTGGCCGAAAACGAAGACCTCTCGCGGTATATCCTTTAAAGCTGCAAATGGTTAGCTACAAGCTGCAAGAGGTTCTCCACTCTTGCAGCTTTTTTGCTTCTGCCTGTAGCTTGTAGCTGCTCTTCCTTGAGGCTGCTTTCAATGCTCCCCACCGCCATCCAGCTGCACAAAGCTTCCAAAACCCTGACGCTTAAGTACGCGCCGGATGAGGAATATCATCTGCCCGCCGAATTTCTGCGGGTGCATTCCCCTTCTGCCGAGGTTCAGGGCCATGGCAGGCCGATCCTGCAATTCGGCAAACTGGGCGTCGGTCTGAGCAAGGTCGAGCCGGCTGGGCAATATGCACTGAAATTGACCTTTGATGATGGCCACGACTCAGGACTGTTCACCTGGGAGTACCTGTACGAACTGGCAAGACGCCAGGAGTCCCTGTGGGAGGACTATCTGCAAGAGCTGAAAAAAGCCGGCAAATCCCGCGATCCCTCCGAGCAAGTCATCAAGCTGATGCTCTGACCCCTGCCGCCCGCGCGATCCTCACAGAACATTCAAACCCGTGCAGCCTCACCGCTCGCCGTTTTAGGACGCGCTTTCTAATCGTTTTTGTTTCAATGTTCCGCGCAGCGGCCAATGAGTGGCTGACGCTGCTTGCGATTTTTTGAAATCTCGCGTAACCAATAACCTTGGCAAATTCCCTGCATCGAAGTCGATGCGAGAAACAGCCTGCAAGGCATGAGTTACACGAGCAGTAGTGCTGGCTAACCGCCTGTGTCACTGGTTCACAGGCAAGGAATGTCAGTGTTCGCATCAAGACAATGGAGCGTCGTAGATGAGTAACGCGAAAGACGATGACCTGCAGCGCCAGGCTTCCGAGCACACCCTGGGCCTCAACCCGGTCGTTGGCCTGCGGCGCAAGGATTTACTGAGCACCGCGCGGATGGTTTTGCGTCAGGCTTTCAAGCAACCGATCCACAGCATCAAGCACGTCGCGCACCTTAGCGTCGAACTCGGCAACGTGATCTTCGGCAAATCTGCCTTGCAGCCAACACCGGAAGACCGTCGCTTCGCTGATCCGGCCTGGAGCCAGAACCCGCTGTATCGCCGTTACCTGCAGACTTACCTCGCCTGGCGCAAGGAACTGCATGACTGGATCGGTGGCAGTGATCTCACCCCGCAAGACATCAGTCGCGCGCACTTTGTGATCAACCTCATGACCGAGGCCATGTCACCGACCAACTCTGCCGCCAACCCGGCCGCCGTGAAACGCTTCTTTGAAACCGGTGGTAAAAGCCTGCTCGATGGCCTGTCGCACTTGGCCAAGGACCTGGTGAACAACGGCGGAATGCCGAGCCAGGTCAACATGGACGCGTTCGAGGTTGGCAAGAACCTGGGCACCTCCGAGGGGGCCGTGGTGTTTCGCAATGACGTACTGGAACTGATCCAGTACAAGCCGATTACCGAGCAGGTTCACGAGCGACCGCTGCTGGTGATCCCACCGCAGATCAACAAATTCTATGTCTTCGACCTGAGCCCGGAAAAAAGCCTGGCGCGCTTCTGCCTGCGCAGTAACGTGCAGACCTTCATCATCAGTTGGCGCAACCCGACCAAGGCACAACGCGAATGGGGGCTGTCGACCTACATCGAAGCGCTCAAGGAAGCGGTCGATGTGGTACTGGCGATCACCGGCAGCAAAGACCTCAACATGCTGGGCGCCTGTTCCGGTGGCATTACCTGCACAGCGCTGCTGGGCCACTACGCAGCCCTGGGCGAAAAGAAAGTCAACGCCATGACCCTGCTGGTCAGCGTGCTCGATACCACGCTGGATACCGAGGTCGCGCTGTTCGTCGACGAGCAGACCCTGGAAACTGCCAAGCGTCATTCCTATCAGGCGGGTGTGCTGGAAGGTCGTGACATGGCCAAGGTGTTTGCCTGGATGCGCCCTAACGACCTGATCTGGAATTACTGGGTCAACAATTACCTGCTGGGCAACGAGCCGCCAGTCTTCGACATTCTGTTCTGGAACAACGACACCACACGCCTGCCCGCCGCCTTTCACGGCGACCTGATCGAAATGTTCAAGAACAACCCGCTGACCCGCGCCAACGCGCTGGAAGTCTGCGGCACGCCGATCGACCTCAAACAGGTCACGGCCGATGTGTTCTGCCTGGCCGGCACCAATGACCACATCACGCCATGGGCCTCCTGCTACAAATCAGCACGGCTGTTTGGAGGCAAGACCGAGTTTGTACTGTCCAGCAGCGGCCATATCCAGAGCATCCTCAACCCGCCGGGCAACCCCAAGTCGCGTTACATGACTCACGACGAGTTGCCAGCAGACCCGGCGGCCTGGCAGGAAAACGCTACCAAGCACACCGATTCCTGGTGGCTACACTGGCAAGAGTGGCTGGCCACGCGCTCGGGCAAGTTGAAAAAGGCGCCTGCCGGGCTTGGTAACAAAGCCTATCCGGCAGCCGAGGCAGCGCCCGGAACCTATGTTCACGAGCGTTAGACCCGTCAGTCTTGAAAGAACCCGGGGTGCGTTCCCGGCGGTTAAATCAACAGGGCTTAGCGCATGCCGCAACCGTTTGTTTTTCGCTCCATCGACCTGAACGGACACACTATTCGTACGGCCGTGCGCCCAGGCAAGAGCCATCTGACACCGCTGCTGATCTTCAACGGCATCGGTGCCAACCTGGAACTGGTATTCCCGTTTGTTGAAGCACTGGACCCGGACCTGGAAGTCATCGCCTTCGATGTGCCGGGGGTCGGTGGTTCGTCGACACCCAATCGGCCTTATCGCTTTCCGGGGCTGGCCAAGCTCGCAGCGCGCATGCTCGATTACCTCAACTACGGGCAGGTCAATGCGATCGGTGTTTCGTGGGGCGGGGCGCTGGCTCAGCAGTTCGCTCATGACTACCCGGAGCGCTGCAAGAAACTGGTGCTGGCCGCCACGTCGGCAGGCATGGCGATGGTGCCGGGCAAGCCTCGCGTGCTGTGGTTGATGGCCAGCCCGCGCCGCTACATTCAGCCGTCGCATGTGATCCGTATTGCACCGGAGATCTACGGCGGCGCGTTTCGACGCGATCCCAATCTGGCGGCCAATCATGCTGCCAAGGTGCGCTCGTCCGGCAAGCTGGGCTATTACTGGCAATTGTTCGCGGGCATGGGCTGGACCAGCATTCACTGGCTGCACAAGGTTCACCAGCCGACTCTGGTTCTGGCCGGTGATGACGACCCGCTGATTCCGCTGGTGAATATGCGCCTGTTGGCCTGGCGAATACCCAATGCCCAGCTACACATAATCGATGACGGGCATTTGTTCCTGATCACGCGTGCCGAAGCCGTGGCACCGATCATCATGGGTTTTCTGCAACAGGAACGGCAGCGCGCAGTCATGCACCCACAGCCAACGCCGCCCAGAACGCGCTGATAGCGCCAACACGCCCGGCAATGTGAGCAGCCCGAGAGAAACAGCGTCACCCACTGCGCAACACAACGGAGTTTCAACCGCGCAGAGCGACGCCAGCCCCTTCGCAAGCGGACTGGCGCCAACCCATGAGTTGCCTGACGAAGGAGTGTTGCCCTCATGCAAGAAAAATCCGCGAAGGTTGCCAGCGCTGCACCCACAAACTTCATCAACGCGCAGAGCGCCATCATCGGCCTGCGCGGGCGAGACCTGTTTTCTACCTTGCGTAACGTCGCAGCCCAGGGTTTGCGGCACCCGGTTCGTAGTGCTCGCCACGCTCTGGCACTGGGCAAGCAGTTGGGGCGGGTGGTGGTGCTGGGCGAAACACCCTATCCGCACAATCCCAAAGACCCCCGCTTCGCTGACCCGACCTGGAGTCTCAACCCGCTTTATCGCCGGGGTTTGCAGGTGTATCTCAGTTGCCAGCATCAGGTCAGACAGTGGATCGATGACAGCGATCTGTCCACTGAAGAGCGGGCGCGGGCGCACTTTCTGTTCACACTGATCAACGATGCGCTGGCCCCTTCCAATACGCTGCTCAACCCGCAGGCCGTCAAAGAGCTGTTCAACTCGGGTGGTACCAGCCTGATCAAGGGCCTGAGCCACATGGCCGATGATCTGTTGCACAACAGCGGGCTGCCCAGCCAGACCACCAAGGACGCTTTTGAGGTAGGCCGAACCGTAGCGACCACGCCTGGTGCGGTGGTGTTTCGCAACGAAATGTTCGAGCTGATCCAGTATCGGCCCATGAGCGAAAGGCAGTTCAGCCGACCGGTCCTCATCGTGCCGCCGCAGATCAACAAGTTCTACATCTTCGACCTCAGCCCAACCAACAGCTTTGTGCAATATGCGCTCAAGAACGGCCTGCAGACCTTCGTCATCAGTTGGCGCAACCCGGATGTCCGTCATCGGGAGTGGGGGCTGTCCAGTTATGTCGAAGCGACCGAGCAGGCGATGAATATCTGCCGGGCGATTAGCGCAGCACGCGAGGTCAATCTGGTGGGCGCTTGCGCGGGAGGTCTGACCGTTGCCGCATTGCTGGGTCACTTGCAGGCCAAGCGCCAAACCCGCCGTGTGGCCAGCGCAACCTATATGGTCAGCCTGCTGGACAGCCAGATCGAAAGCCCCGCCACGCTGTTTATCGACGAGCAAACCCTCGAAGCTGCAAAGCGCCGCTCCTATCAGCGCGGAGTGCTGGAGGGCAGCGAGATGAATCGGGTGTTTTCCTGGATGCGCCCCAATGACCTGATCTGGACTTACTGGATCAACAATTACCTGCTGGGCAAATCGCCACCGCCGTTCGACATTCTTTACTGGAACAACGACACCACGCGCCTCCCCGCTGCGTTGCACGGTGATCTGCTGGACTTCTTCAAGCACAACCCGCTCAGCCATGCGGGTGGCCTGGAGGTCTGCGGAACACCCATCGACCTGCAGAAAGTCACGGTGGACAGTTTCAGCATCGCTGGCATCAACGACCACATCACGCCATGGGACGCAGTTTACCGTTCTACGCTGCTATTGGGCGGTGAGCGCCGCTTCGTGCTGTCCAACAGCGGCCATGTGCAGAGCATTCTCAACCCGCCGGGCAACCCGAAAGCCAACTATGTCGAGAACAGCAAGCTGAGCAGCGACCCGCGCGCCTGGTACTACGACGCGCAGCATCATGATGGCAGCTGGTGGCCGAACTGGCTGAAATGGGTTCAGGAGCATTCCGGGGCCGAGCACGACACCAGGATGGAGTTGGGCAACGCTACTTATCCGCCCATGGAGGCTGCGCCCGGGACTTATGTGCATGTGCGCTGAAACGCTGGATTGCGCCCTGCCCGATCAGGCAAAGCCGGCCCTTTGACTTGTGAACAAGAAGACTGGATGAAAACCCGCGACCGTATCCTTGAATGTGCCTTGACGCTGTTCAACCAGCAGGGCGAGCCCAATGTTTCCACGCTGGAAATCGCCAATGAAATGGGTATCAGCCCCGGCAATCTGTATTACCACTTTCATGGCAAGGAGCCGTTGATTCTGAGTCTTTTCGAGCGGTTCCAGGCAGAGCTGGCACCGCTGCTCTATCCGCCTTCGGATGCCAGGCTTGAGGCCGAAGACTACTGGATGTTTCTGCACCTGATTGTCGAGCGATTGTCGCACTATCGTTTCCTGTTTCAAGACCTGTCCAACCTCGCCGGACGGCTGCCAAAGCTGGCCCGCGGCATTCGCAACCTGCTCAACTCGATCAAGAAAACCCTCGCGTCACTGCTGGCCCGTTTGAAATCGCGGGGGCAACTGGTCAGCGAAACCCAGGCGTTGGGGCAACTTGTGGAGCAGATCACCATGAATCTGCTGTTTTCACTGGATTACCAACGCATTCTGGGTCGCGAGGGTAATGTGCGGGTGGTGGTCTACCAGATCATGATGCTCGTGACCCCACACCTGCTGCCCACCTCAAGGCAGGCAGCCGAACAGCTGGCGATGGAGTATCTGGGCAGGTAAACCCGGGCACGATAAGAAAACGCATCGACAGGCTGAACGCAACCCCTTGTAGGAGCGAGCTTGTTCGCGAAGTCGGTGGTTAAGGCGATACATATTCGCGGAATGTGCAGGCCCCTTCGCGAACAAGTTCGCTCCCACGGCCTTCGGCCAGAAGCATTGGCAGGAGAGGTGTTCGGAATATCAAAAAAGCCCGGGCTGCTTGGCAGGCCGGGCTTCGATGTTACAGCTGTCTGTCAGGACTGGCTGGCGGGTGTTGCCGGTGCAGCGGTCGGGGCTGATGCAGCGGGGGCCGAACCGGTTGCCGGAGTCGCCGATGCAGCGGGCTTGGCGGCAGGCTTGGCAGCCGGTTTTATGGCTGCTGGTTTCTTCGCCGCAGCTGGTTTGGCAACTGTCTTGGCCTTGCTGGCGGTGGCAGTAGCGGCCTTGCTGGCTGCATCGACCGGTTTGGCCGCAGCTTTCTTGACTGCTGGCTTGGCCGCTGCGGCTTTCTGCGCCGTTTTATCCGCTGTTTTGGCGACGGTTTTAGCCGCGGCCTTGACCAGCGGTTTTGCCGCAGTTTTCGGCGCAGGTTTGGCCGCAGCAGTACGCGAAGCGACCGGTTTGGCTTTCTCACCCGTCAACAGCTCGATCTGCCGGGTCAACTGGTCGACCTTACTGTGCAGCGCCTGAACTTCATTGCGGCTCGGCACGCCCAGACGCGAAATGGCACTGTTCAGGCGCTTGTCGAAGGCCCCTTCCAGCTCATTCCATTTACCCACCGCGAGATCTTTTACGTCACCGACCCGCGACTTGGCGGTCTTGGCGGTGTCCTTGACCTCATCCAGCTGCTTCTGCGCCTCGACCTTGGTCTGCTTCTCGGCTTTCTCGCCGTCTTTGACCAGTGTCTCGAAAAGCTTGCTGCCGTCATTGCTTATCTTGGAATAAGCGCCCAGGCCCGCCAGCCAGATCTGGCGAGAGTATTTCTCGACCTCACCAATCCATGAGCTGCCGTCTTTGTCGGTTTTTTTCTTGCCAGCCATCCTGCTCTCCTTATTGTCCAGACTCTGAACGTTCGAATCGTTTCGACCCGGAGCGTTCAAGCTTTTTAGGCACGACACGTTCAAGCAATGCCGTCAGCTCGTCGAGCTTGGCAGAGAGCGTGTCAACATCATGTTTAGACGGGATTGCGATGCGGTTCAAGGCTTTTGCGACACGACGGTCGAAAGCACTCTCGATTCTGCCGAGTTGCGCCTCTACACGACCTTTGGCGTAGGACACTTCGCCCTTGATCGAGTCGATTTCGCTGTTGGCCGCAAGACGCTTCTCATCGACCGTTTTGACGACTTCCTTTTCGGCCTGCTCGCCAGTCCTGATCAGGTCCCTGACGTACTGCGTGCCTTCTTCGTTGACCCTGGAATAAGCCCCCAGACCGGCCAGCCAGATCTTGCGGGCATACAGCCTGACGTCGGAAAGCGTGGAGGATTGCTGGTCTTCGATGTTTTTCTTCGTGTTCGCTCTGGCCATGGTGCACCTCATGTTCGAAAGTTGAAGGAACCGCCCAGCTATGGGCATAAGCGCAACGTTACGGAGAAAAATTAGAATGCTCACCCTAGGGCGAAGACTCAGGCGGCCAGTGCTTTATCCAGGACGCGCTCGACTTCAGTCTTGATGGAGCCGCTCATGGCCGACAGGATGAAGTTCAGCTCGATGTTGATACGGATCAACGCTTCTTCGACTTCGACCTTGCCCTTGGCCCCCTTGCCTTCCAGTTTTACGGTATCGCCTGCCCATTCGTGGGCCAGCCCGTATTTGTCGGAAAGCTTCTCGACCAGTTGCTCGGCCCTCTCGCGAGCCTTTTCCCGGCCCAGTGCGTGCGGGCGTTCAACGGTTATCTTGGCCATGCAGGCTTCCTTGATGATCAGATGAAATGCGGCGCAACTATATAGACCCGCCTGCATCCAAGAAAGCGTTGCCGGTGAGCCTTGTCAAGACAAAGCCGGCCCTGGCGATTAGAATGGCCCGCACTCTATTCCGGTGAAGCGATATGAACGATCAGCGCAAAGGCAGCGATGCCGAACCTACGACTCACTTCGGTTACAAAAATGTACCGGAAAGCCAGAAGGCAGAAAAAGTCGCTGAGGTTTTCCATTCGGTTGCGGCCAAATACGACCTGATGAACGACCTGCTGTCCGGTGGCATGCACCGTCTGTGGAAGCGTTTTGCAATCGAGCTTTCGGGCGTCCGTACCGGCAACCGCGTGCTGGACATTGCCGGCGGTACGGGCGACCTGACCCGCAAATTCTCCAACCTGGTCGGCCCGACCGGCCAGGTGGTACTGGCTGATATCAACGCCTCCATGCTCAAGGTCGGCCGTGACCGCCTGCTGGACCTTGGCGTGTCGGGCAACGTCGAGTTCGTCCAGGCCGACGCCGAAAAGCTGCCGTTCCCGGACAACCATTTCGACTGCGTGACCATCGCCTTCGGCCTGCGCAACGTGACGCACAAGGAAGACGCTCTGCGTTCCATGCTGCGCGTGCTCAAGCCCGGTGGACGCCTGCTGGTGCTGGAGTTTTCCAAGCCGACCAACAAGCTCATGTCCAAGGCCTATGACGCCTATTCGTTCGCGTTCATGCCGTTGATGGGCAAACTGGTCACCAATGACTCGGAAAGCTACCGCTATCTGGCCGAATCGATCCGCATGCACCCCAACCAGGAGACCCTCAAGTCGATGATGGTGGAAGCCGGTTTTGACCGTGTGACCTACCACAACATGACGGCGGGCGTCGTGGCCTTGCATCGCGGTATCAAACCCTGATGTTGCTCCGGGGGCTGCTCGCCAGTATCGAGCACGGCATCAATCGCGTGTTGCGCCTGGACAGCACCGCGCTACCGCGTATGGCGCGCTTGTCCGGGCATGTCATTGCCGTGGACTGTCGCGATCCGTCCCTGAAAATCTTTATCCTGCCCAGTGACGAAGGTCTGCTGCTGGCCGCAGACTGGGCTGCCGACGCCGACTGCACCTTGCGTGCGCCAGCCTCCAGCCTGCTGCGTCTGGCCCTGAGCAAGGACAAGACCGCCGTGTTGCATGGCCCCGACGTCGAGCTGGACGGTGACAGTGGCGTACTGCTGGAACTGGTCGGCATTCTTCAGGACCTGGAACTGGACTGGGAACACGAATTGTCCAACTGGGTCGGCCCGGTAGCCAGTCAGTTGTTCAGCAGCCGACTGCGCGACAGTGGACGCTGGACACGTGAAAGTTTCACCAGCCTCAGCCAGAACGTTGCCGACTACCTCAGCGAAGAATCGCGTACGCTGGTGGGTAAGCACGAAGCCGAAGCACGATTCGCCGAACTCGATCAGATCAAACTCGATCTGGACCGTCTCGAGGCGCGCTTTGCCCGCCTCGCCCACTCCCTCAATACCAGCGATAACGCATGAAGCTGCTTGCCGTCCGCCGTCTGTTTCGCATTCAACGTGTCGTTATCCGCTATCGCCTTGATGACCTGTTGTTCGCCCTGCCCCTGCCCTGGTGGATGCTCGCGGTGCGTTTCGTGCTGCCCTGGCGCTGGCTGCCACGGCGTAAATCCGAGCTGAGCCGTGGCGTACGCTTTCGTCTGGCATTGCAGGACCTGGGGCCGATTTTCATCAAGTTCGGGCAACTGCTGTCTACTCGGCGCGACCTGCTGCCCGAGGACATCGCCGACGAACTGATGCTGCTGCAGGACCGCGTGCCGCCGTTCGACCAACAGGTGGCCATCAACCTCATCGAAGAACAACTGGGCGCACGTATCTGCGACGTCTTCAGTCGCTTTGACGAAACCCCACTGGCATCTGCTTCGGTCGCCCAGGTGCATGCCGCCTGTTTGAAGACCGGCGAAGAGGTCGTGGTGAAAGTGGTACGCCCAGGCCTCAAGCCGGTCATTGGCCAAGACCTCGCGTGGCTGTTCATCCTTGCCCGCATGGCCGAACGCGTGTCAGCGGACGCACGCCTGCTGCACCCGGTGCAGGTGGTGATGGATTACGAAAAAACCATCTACGACGAGCTGGACCTGCTGCGTGAAGCCGCCAATTCCAGCCAGTTGCGTCGCAACTTCGAAGGCTCGGATCTGCTCTACGTGCCACAAGTCTACTGGGACTGGTGCCGCCCCAAAGTGCTGGTCATGGAGCGTATTTACGGCCTGCAGGTCACCGACATGGCCGGGCTGGCCGACCAGCGCACCGACATGAAACTGCTGGCTGAGCGCGGCGTGGAAATCTTTTTCACCCAGATATTTCGCGACAGTTTCTTCCACGCCGACATGCACCCCGGCAATATTTTCGTCAGCACGGTCAACCCGTGGAGCCCGAAATACATTGCCATCGACTGCGGCATCGTCGGCAGCCTGACGCCGGAAGATCAGGATTATCTGGCCCGTAACCTGTTTGCCTTCTTCAAGCGTGATTATCGTCGGGTTGCGCAGCTGCACATTGATTCGGGCTGGGTGCCGGCAGAGACCAAGCTCAATGAATTCGAAGCTGCAATCCGCACGGTCTGCGAGCCGATTTTCGAGAAGCCGCTCAAGGATATTTCCTTTGGCCAGGTGCTGATGCGCCTGTTTCAGACCGCGCGCCGCTTCAATATGGAAGTCCAGCCGCAATTGGTTCTGCTGCAAAAGACCCTGCTCAATATCGAGGGGCTGGGTCGTCAGTTGTACCCTGATCTGGACCTGTGGAGCACCGCGCAGCCTTATCTGGAGCGCTGGATGCGTGAGCGGGTCAGCCCGAAAACCTTGCTGGGCAATCTGCAATCACAGGTCGAGCAACTGCCGCATATCGCGGGCATGACCCGCGATCTACTGGAGCGTATGTCTCGCCCGCATGCTTCGGATCCGCCACGTCCCTGGCAGGAGCGCAAGGACGAGCCGGTCCTGCGGCTTATCGGTGCAGCGTTATTGGTAGGTGGCGCGATACAGGGTTGGGTGATGAGCGAGGCAGCCACACAACTGCTGACGCTCACCGCCTGGCCAGCGGCGATCATGCTGATTGCCGGGCTGTATCTGATCGTTCGCCGATAGCCAGCAGCGAATGGCGCTGGCACACTGTTCAATCCGCCGGGCATGAACGCCGGCTGCCGGAGTAGATATGAAAGACTGGCTGGACGAGATTCACTGGAACAGCGACGGTCTGGTGCCTGCAATTGCTCAGGATCACAAGACCGGCCGGGTATTGATGATGGCCTGGATGAACCGCGAGGCCCTGAGCCTGACGGCGTCGGAGAATCGTGCCATCTATTGGTCGCGTTCGCGTGGCAAACTCTGGCGTAAAGGTGAAGAATCAGGTCATGTGCAAAAGCTCCATGAACTGCGCCTGGACTGTGATGCCGATGTCATTATCCTGATGGTCGAGCAGATCGGCGGCATCGCTTGCCATACCGGCCGCGAAAGTTGCTTCTATCGAGTGTACGAAAACTCAGGCTGGAAGACCGTCGACCCGGTTTTGAAAGATCCTGACGCTATTTACTCAGCAGGCCACTGAACATGACTGATACGTTATCCCGCCTGGCTGAGGTGCTGGAATCACGCAAGGACGCTGCTGCCGACAGTTCCTACGTCGCCAGCCTGTATCACAAGGGCCTGAACAAGATTCTGGAAAAGCTCGGCGAAGAATCGATCGAGACCATCATCGCTGCCAAGGACGCTGCAGTCAGCGGTGATTGCAGCGACGTAATCTATGAAACCGCTGACCTGTGGTTTCATAGCATGGTGATGCTCGCAGCGCTGGGTCAGCACCCACAAGCCGTGCTCGATGAACTGGACCGCCGATTCGGCTTGTCCGGCCACGCGGAAAAAGCCGCCCGCACGGCAGAATAACGCTCTCCCCTTTCAAGCTTGAAATCTTTTACGAGGACTGTTTCATGGGTATTTTTGACTGGAAACACTGGATCGTCATCCTGATCGTCGTGGTACTGGTTTTCGGGACCAAGAAACTCAAGGGTCTGGGCAGCGACGTGGGTGAGTCGATCAAGGGCTTTCGCAAGGCGATGAATGACGACGACAAGCCAGCCGAACAGCCTGCACCTCAGCCACAGCAGGCACAGGCTGCCCCTCAGGGCTCGCCATTGAACCAGCCGCATACCATCGACGCGCAGGCGCACAAAGTCGACGAGCCGATCCGCAAAGACCAGGTTTAAGCCCATGTTCGGTATCAGCTTCTCTGAACTGCTGCTTGTCGGCCTGGTTGCCTTGCTGGTACTGGGTCCCGAGCGCCTGCCGGGTGCGGCACGCACCGCAGGCCTATGGATCGGCCGGTTGAAGCGCAGCTTCAATGCGATCAAACAGGAAGTTGAACGTGAAATCGGGGCCGACGAAATTCGTCGGCAGCTGCACAACGAGCACATTATTTCGCTGGAAGACGAAGCGCGCAAAATGTTCGCGCAGAATCCGCCGCCCGAGAACGGCTCCGAGCCGGTAAACCCGTCGCCCGCACCGGCAGCAGCCGAAGCGGCAAGCCCCGCGCACGATGAAGCCGCACACCATGAAATCGGCCCGGCACAACCTGCGGCGCCGAAGACCGAGCTGTCGCTGGAGAAAACCGCGAAACCGGCTGACGCCGGCACACCGGTCCCGACGCCTCCCGCCCACGATTCGTCATTGCCACCGCGAGCACCATGAGCGCTGATATCCCGGAAAACGATCAGCAAATGCCGCTGATCTCGCATCTCACCGAGCTGCGTACACGTCTGTTGCGTTGTGTCGCGGCAGTGTTCCTGATTTTTGCCGGTCTGTTTTACTTCACGCAGAAGATCTACACGCTGGTGTCGGCCCCGCTGCGCGTCTACCTGCCTGAAGGCGCGACGATGATCGCCACCGATGTGGCCTCGCCGTTCATCACGCCGTTCAAGCTGACCATGATGGTCGCGCTGTTTCTGTCCATGCCGGTCATCCTGCATCAGATCTGGGGCTTTATCGCGCCAGGCCTGTACAAGCACGAGAAGCGCGTCGCGGTGCCCCTGCTGGTGTCGAGTATCATCCTGTTCTACGCAGGCATGGCGTTTGCCTACTTTCTGGTCTTCCCGCTGATTTTCCACTTCTTCGCCAGCGTGACGCCGGAAGGCGTTTCGATGATGACCGACATCGCCAGTTACCTGGACTTCGTGATGACGTTGTTCTTCGCCTTTGGCGTGGCCTTCGAAATCCCGGTGGCCGTGGTGTTGCTGGTGTGGATCGGCATCGTCGACGTCAAATACCTGAAGAAGATCCGCCCTTACGTGATCATCGGCTGCTTCGTGGTCGGCATGATCCTGACGCCGCCGGACATCTTCTCGCAGACGCTGCTGGCGGTGCCAATGTGGCTGCTCTTCGAGCTGGGCGTACTGTGCAGCAAGATGATCAAGAAGCGTGGCGAACATCCGGACGATCAGGCCGAGGACGCTGAAAAGCAGGATCAGCCGCCCGCGACCACACCGTGAACCTGCTGTTGCTTGAGGAAGCCGATTTCATTGCGGCTGACCGGGTGGTCCTGCGTGACCGCCGCCTGAAGCACATGCAGGAGGTGCATCGCGCAGAGATCGGCGACAGTCTGCGCGTCGGCCGCATCAATGGCCTGCTGGGCAGCGCCGAACTGCTGCGCCTTGAGCCTCATGAAGCAGAGCTGCGTGTTTCGCTGGATAGCGCCCCGCCGGTAAAACTGCCCCTCACCCTGTTGCTGGCACTGCCACGCCCCAAGATGCTGCGTCGGGTGTTCCAGACCATCGCAACCATGGGCGTGCCGAAAGTCATCCTGCTGAACAGCTACCGGGTTGAAAAAAGCTTCTGGCAGACGCCATTTCTGGAGCCCGAGGCCATTCGCGAGCAGTTGATTCTTGGGCTGGAGCAGGCACGCGATTCTGTGCTGCCGGAAATCGTCATCGAAAAGCGCTTCAAGCCTTTCGTTGAAGATCGCTTGCCGCAGATCGCGCTCGACACACTGGGCCTGGTTGGCCATCCCGGTGATTTCCCCGCCTGCCCTCGTGCGGTCACAGAGCAAGTCACGCTGGCCATCGGCCCTGAAGGGGGCTGGATACCCTACGAAATCGATCTGTTGCGTCAGTCAGGTTTGCAGCCCGTGCAATTGGGCGAACGTATCCTGCGCGTCGAAACCGCTGTAACGGCCCTTCTCGCCCGCTTGTTCTAAGCTGTCAGTGTCGACTCAATCGCTTCAGTTAACCGATAACTGGCCGATGCAATTGCATACTTAGAGCAAAAGACGTCAAGGAGTGATCATGTCTCGTGGGTTATCCAAAAGCCTCGCCAATGCGAGTGTCAGCCTGAAATTGGCGATCGGCTTTGGCCTGGTGCTGTTGATGACGCTGATGATTTCGGCCACCGGCTGGTTCAGCAATCAGGCCCTTATTGATCGTGGGGACCGTGTTACTGCGATTGCGCAGGTCAATGAGCTGACCCTTCAGTTGCGCATCAACCGTATGAGCTACGAGGCGCTGTACAACGCAGAGACCGCAGCGAAGGTCAGAAATACGCTCGATCAGCTGGACGCCGCGCTGCAAAGCGCCAGGAACCTGCTGCGATCCCCCGAGAACCTGCAATTGCTGGATGCCCAGATTCAGGCGACCCGCGACTACCGCCAGTCCTTCGAGGACATGAGCAAGGCGATCGAAACCCGCGAAGCGAGCCGCAGCCAGATGGGCGAAAACGCCGACAAGGCGGTGGATCAGGCCGACAGGATCGAAGCCGAACTGCTCAAGGAAGATAACATCCTGGCCTTCAATGGCATCGTCGGCGTCAGCAAGCTGATTCAGCAGGCGCGTTTTCAGGTACGTGGTTACACCTACAGCGGCCGTCCCGATTTCGAAAAAGACGCCAATAAGGCCATCGATGACGCGGTGACCGGGATCAACACGCTGGCTGGCGACATTTCTTCCACTTATTCGCCCATGCTGCAACAGGCCATCGCCGGGCTCAATGGCTACCGCGCGGCTGTGGGCCGCTACCGCGATGCCCAGGCCGCCTCCAAGGCCGCACTGGATAAAATGACCACGTTGGGCGTCAGCATGCTCGACACCAGCAACGACCTGATCATCCGGCAGAACAAGAGCCGTGACGCAGACAGCGCCAAGTCGGTCACGATGATCGCTGCCGCTACGGCGTTGGCGCTGATGCTGAGCATTCTCGCGGCGTGGGTCATCACTCGCCAGATCACCACCCCGTTGCAGGAGACCCTCGAAGTAGTGGAGCGGGTGGCCTCGGGCGACCTGAGTCGCAACCTCAAGGTTGATCGCAAGGACGAACTGGGCAAACTGCAGGCCACGATTCAACGTATGACGGTGAGCCTGCGTGAGCTGGTCGGCGGGATTCGCGATGGCGTCACCCAGATCGCCAGCGCGGCGGAAGAGCTGTCAGCGGTCACCGAACAGACCAGTGCCGGGGTCAACAGCCAGAAGGTCGAGACCGATCAGGTCGCCACCGCCATGCATGAAATGACTGCGACCGTTCAGGAAGTCGCGCGCAACGCTGAAGAAGCCTCTGAAGCAGCCGTAGCCGCCGACCAGCAGGCTCGTGATGGTGAGCGAGTGGTCAACGAGGCCATTGCGCAAATCGAACGTCTTGCCTCCGCGGTGGGCAACTCCAGCGAAGCGATGGGCGCGCTGAAACAGGAAAGCGACAAGATCGGCAGCGTGCTGGACGTCATCAAATCGGTCGCCGAACAGACCAACCTGCTGGCGTTGAACGCCGC
Organism: Pseudomonas savastanoi; assembly: GCF_020917325.1. Classification (NCBI taxonomy): domain Bacteria; kingdom Pseudomonadati; phylum Pseudomonadota; class Gammaproteobacteria; order Pseudomonadales; family Pseudomonadaceae; genus Pseudomonas; species Pseudomonas savastanoi. The sequence continues at coordinate 399,184 of NZ_CP076652.1, read as the reverse complement.
TATCGAGGCAGCCCGCGCCGGTGAGGCCGGTCGGGGCTTTGCGGTGGTTGCCGATGAGGTACGCAGTCTGGCGCAGCGCACGCAGAAATCCACCGAAGAGATCGAAGCACTGATTGCCGGCCTGCAAAGCGGCACACAGCAGGCCACAACGGTCATGGACAGCAGTCGCGAGCTGAGCACCAGCAGCGTTGAACTGACCCGTAGGGCCGGAGGATCGCTGGAAAGCATCACCAAAACCGTCTCGGCGATCCAGGCGATGAATCAGCAGATCGCCGCCGCCGCCGAAGAACAGAGCGCCACCGCCGAAGAGATCAACCGCAGCATCATCAATGTCCGCGATGTGTCCGAACAGACGTCTGCGGCCAGTGAAGAGACCGCGGCGTCCAGTGTCGAACTGGCCAGACTGGGCAACCATCTGCAGTTGCTGGTGAGTCGCTTTACTGTCTGACCTTGCAGTATCCAGCCCGCGCCAGCACTGAGCGCGGGCTTCTTTTCCCGCAAAAACGTGACACCTTTCACCCCTCTTTCGTGCTCGGAAATATCCTACGACCTTCTCAGGTCACGCAATGAATCACCACGCCGATGCGCTCACAACGCATGTTCTGACTCACCCGGAACATGCTTTTGTTCGCTCATTGCAGGAGATTCCAATGTTCCGACTGATCAATCACGCGCTCGGCAACATGAACGTCAGATTCAAGCTGTCCCTGGGTTTCGGCCTGGTGCTGCTATTGACGCTGATCATCACACTGACCGGCTGGCATGGCCTGTACACCATGATCGACCGCTCCGAGTCGCTCTCGGACATTGCCCAGCTCAACAGCCTCACCAAAGACCTGCGTGCCGAACGCATCACCGATCGCGTGGAAAAAACGCCAGAAAGCACGGCATTGGTGACAGACAAACTCAACGAAATGAAAGCCCAACTCACAGCGCTGCATCGACAGAGCCTCGAGGCGGAAACCACTACGCTGCTCAACGGACAGTTTGAGACGGTAAGCAGACTCGAGAAAACCTTCGCCGACGTCCGGACCAACCGTCAGACCCGTAACCAGGTACGCACCCGCCTGGAGCAGACGTCAGAGCAGGCCTTGCAGGCCATCGCACTGGTTGAGAGCGAGGTGCTCAAGAGCGTAAGCCAGGAACAGGACAGCACTGAGCGGATGGAGGAATTCACCAACATTTCGCAGCTCAGGCAGCAGGTGCAGATCGCTCGTTATCAGGTACAGGCCTACACCTTCACCATTCGCGATGCCGATGAAGCCGCAGCCATTGTCGCCATCGACGAAGCGCTCAAGGAAATCGGGCAGATCGGGCAGGACGAGGACAGTGAAAGCCTTCAGGGCCTGGCAGCCGCCACTACAGCCCTGCAAGGCTATCGGGAAAGGCTCAACGAGTTCAAACAGATACAGACCAAAGCCGAGGCGGACCAGGAACTTATGAGAAGTCTCGGCGATCAGTTGCTGGACTCGGTCGCCGCGTTGAACCGTCTGCAAACCGCTCAGCGCGACAGCGAAGCAGTCAATTCCAGCACCACCCTGAGCAGTGTTGCGGGCCTGGCGCTGCTGATCGGGTTGCTGGCCGCCTGGGTCATGACCCGGCAGATCACCGTACCGTTACAGCAGACGCTGCTTGTCGCAGCACGCATCGCTCAGGGTGATCTGAGTCGGGACATGTCGGTGACCCGTCGTGACGAAATGGGTCAGTTACAAGGCAGTATGCAGACTATGACGGTCAGCCTGCGCGAGCTGGTCGGCGGTATCAGCGAGGGCGTATCGCAGATCGCCAGCGCGGCCGAGCAGTTGTCAGCGGTGACCAAGCAGACCTGCATCGGGGTCACTAGCCAGAAAGACGAAACCGACCAGGTGGCCACAGCTATGAATGAAATGGCCGCGACGGTGCAGGAAGTCGCGCGTAATGCTCAGGAGGCTTCCCAGGCCGCGGCTCAGGCGGACCAACAGGCCCGCAGCGGTGACGAGGTTGTAGGGCGGGCAATCAGTCAGATCGAGCAACTGGCTCGCGAGGTGGTGAACTCTACCCATTCGATGAGCGAACTCAAGCTGGAAAGCAACAAGATCGTCGGCGTTCTTGACGTAATCAAGTCTGTTTCGCAGCAAACCAACCTGCTGGCCCTGAATGCGGCCATTGAGGCAGCTCGTGCTGGTGAAGCCGGGCGTGGCTTCGCGGTGGTCGCCGATGAGGTACGCGGCCTGGCGCAACGCACGCAAAAGTCCACAGAAGAGATCGAGGAATTGATCGCCGCACTGCAAACCGGTACCCAGCAGGTCGCAACCACGCTGGACAACAGCCGCACCCTGACTGACAACACCGTTGAACTGAGCCGCCGCGCGGGAAGCGCGCTGGAGCAGATCACCCGCACGGTGGCGACCATCCAGCACATGAACGAACAGATCGCCACCGCCAGCGAAGAACAGAGCGTGGTTGCCGAACAAATCAACCGTAACGTCATCAGCGTACGCGACATCTCCGAACAGACCGCAGCCGCCAGCGAGCAAACCGCAGCCTCCAGCGTCGAACTCGCCAGACTGGGCACTCACTTGCAGACATTGGTGGGGAAGTTCAGGGTGAGCTGAACCACCATTGCACCCGCAGGCGGCCCGGCGAACACCATCGTGCCCATGCTCCGCGTGGGCATGCCGGTCTGGACGCTCCGCGTCCTCTGACGACGCAGAGCGTCGTGAACTGCATTCCCACGCTGGAGCGTGTGGAACGAGCGTCGTCAGGGATAACACTATCGTGCCCATGCTCCGCGTGGGCATGCCGGTCTGGACGCTCCGCGTCCTCTGACGACGCAGAGCGTCATGAACTGCATTCCCACGCTGGAGCGTGTGGAACGAGCGTCGTCAGGGATAACACTATCGTGCCCATGCTCCGCGTGGGCATGCCGGTCTGGACGCTCCGCGTCCTCTGACGACGCAGAGCGTCGTAAACTGCATTCCCACGCTGGAGCGTGAGGAACGAGCGCGTCAGGGATAACACTATCGTGCCCATGCTCCGCGTGGGCATGCCGGTCTGGACGCTCCGCGTCCTCTGACGACGCAGAGCGTCGTGAACTGCATTCCCACGCTGGAGCGTGTGGAACAAGCGTCGTCAGGGATAACACTATCGTGCCCATGCTCCGCGTGGGCATGCCGGTCTGGACGCTCCGCGTCCTCTGACGACGCAGAGCGTCGTGAACTGCATTCCCACGCTGGAGCGTGAGGAACGAGCGTCGTCAGGAATAACACTATCGTGCCCATGCTCCGCATGGGCATGCCGGTCTGGACGCTCCGCGTCCTCTTGCGACGCAGAGCGTCGTGAACTGCATTCCCACGCTGGAGCGTGAGGAACGAGCGTCGTCAGGGATAACACCATCGTGCCCATGCTCCGCGTGGGCATGCCGGTCTGGACGCTCCGCGTCCTCTGACGACGCAGAGCGTCGTGAACTGCATTCCCACGCTGGAGCGTGAGGAACGAGCGTCGTCAGGGATAACACTATCGTGCCCATGCTCCAGCGTGGGCATGCCGGTCTGGACGCTCTGCGTCCTCTGGCGACGCAGAGCGTCATGAACTGCATTCCCACGCTGGAGCGTGAGGAACGAGCGGTGTTCTGGAGAACCCGTCTTGACCATGTCCTGTGCATTTATGTGCCACAAAGCCCAATAAAAAAGCCCCCGACGCGCTAAGCGGCAGGGGCTTTTTTCGTAGCCGGGCAGTCTTAGACCGGGACCGGCTCCGACGCTTTACCTACAGGCTGCAAAGGCAGCAAGGGCGCATGTGGATCAGCTTCGATGGAAGCTCTCCACGCGGCCAGCCACTCTTCGTGACCTTCGCTCCAGACGCGCTCGTGCAAGCGGCCAAGGGCGACCGGGTCACTCAGCAGCATCAGACGTTCCTGATTGCCGAGTTTGGCCGGGCCTACCTTCAGAGCCTGATCAACACGTTCCATACGCACGACTTCGATTGGCTGTGCCTGACGGTGACGCGAGGTTGCCAGGGCGCAGGCGAGAGCATTCTGGCGAGGATCTACCACAGCCCGAATGAAGCCTTGTTTCAGGGCGTGCCAGCGGTTCTCGTAGGTGTACTGATCCGTAGAGATCAGCTCTTGCGGCGGCTCGAACTCTTCAGGAATCAGGAAGAACTTCTCGTCACGCGCCTTGACGCCAAGATTGGTACGGCTGGAAATCACCGACACCGGAATCGACAGCATCAACGACACCACGATCGGCGCAAGCCACCACAGGAAGCTCGGGTTCAACCAGAACACCAGCAAGGCCCAGCATGCGCCCAGCAGTGTCTGTGGACCATGACGCTTCACGGCTTCAATCCACGGCGTGGAGTCGTCGTCGCGTTGCGGCGAGTTCCAGGTTGCGGCCCAGCCCAGGAAAGCGGCCAGTACGAAGCGGGTGTGGAACAGCATGCGCACCGGTGCCAGCAGCACCGAAAAGAGCATTTCCAGCAGCATCGAGACAGTGACCTTGAACTTGCCACCGAAGCCTTTCGCGCCCTTGGCCCAGATCAGAATGACGCTGAGCAGTTTAGGCAGGAACAGCAGGACGATGGTGGTCGAGAACAACGCAACGGCTTTTTCCGGGTGCCATTGTGGCCACAGTGGATACAGCTGACGCGGTTCAAGGAAGTAGGTCGGCTCCATCAGTGTGTTCACCGCCAGCAAGGCTGTGGACAGCACGAGGAAGAAGAACCACAACGGTGCCGACAGATACGACATCACGCCAGTCAGGAACACCGCACGGTGAACCGGGTGCATGCCCTTGACCAGGAACAGCCTGAAGTTCATCAGGTTGCCGTGGCACCAGCGGCGGTCACGCTTGAGTTCGTCCAGCAGGTTGGGCGGCAATTCTTCATAACTGCCCGGCAGGTCATAAGCAATCCACACGCCCCAGCCGGCACGGCGCATCAGCGCAGCTTCGACGAAGTCGTGAGACAGGATCGCACCGGCGAAGGCACCTTTACCCGGCAGCGGCGCCAGGGCGCAATGCTCGATAAACGGCTTCATGCGGATGATCGCGTTGTGACCCCAATAGTGGGATTCACCCAGCTGCCAGAAGTGCAGACCGGCTGTGAACAGCGGACCGTAGACTCGGGTAGCGAACTGCTGCATGCGTGCATACAGCGTGTCCATGCCCGACGCACGTGGCGCGGTCTGGATGATACCGGCGTCCGGCGTGGCTTCCATCAGGCGAACCAGACTGGTCAGGCACTCACCGCTCATGACGCTGTCGGCATCAAGCACAACCATATAACGGTATTCACCACCCCAGCGACGGCAGAAGTCGTCGAGGTTGCCGCTTTTGCGTTTTACGCGACGGCGACGACGGCGATAGAAGATCTTGCCGAAACCTTTGGTCTCGCGGCACACGTCCAGCCAGGCCTGTTGCTCGGCAACGGCGATGTCAGTCTCGTTGGTGTCGCTGAGCACGAAGAAATCGAAACGATCCAGATCACCTGTAGCGGCGACCGACTCGAACGTAGCGCGCAGACCGGCGAAAACCCGAGGCACGTCCTCGTTGCAGATCGGCATGACCAGCGCAGTACGCGCGCCCTTTTCGATCGGCTCGTTGCCAGCACTGGCACCCGAGATGCGATATTTGTCGCGACCGGTGAGCAGCTCCAGGAAGCCCATCAGCGCGGTCCAGAAACCGGCCGATACCCAGCAGAACAGAATCCCGAACAGCAACAGGATGCTGGTCTGCAAGGCATAAGGCATAACCTGCATGGCGGTCTGCACAAAGGTCTGACGGGTGATTTCGTCGAGCGAAACCAGCGACCAGCCCTGATACGGCAGAATGCCCTTCATGTACCAGCCAGCCACAATCGTCTGACCCAGCATGAGGATCAGCAGGATATAGCGGCGGATCGAACCGACGGTACGCCAGCGCGCCTTGGGCAGATCACGAGGCAGATCGTCGTGCTCTAGCTTGGGCGGGTTGGTCTTGCCGGTCAGGCGACGCCAGCCGCGTACCAGAATGTTGGTGCGCCATGGCTCTGGCACGACCTTGGTCCGGCGAATCGGCGGTGTGGCCTTGAGGCACAGGCGACCGCTGGCATCGACGCCGAGCATCTCGGCGTCCTCCAGCTGGTCTGCGGTGGTCAGCGTAAGGCGGCGACCCACCGAAGCCTGAGCGGCCTCGGCAGGGTCATTGACCGGCTGCGCAGAAAGACGCTCATGCAACTCGGCGAAGGTCTTGCAGCCGGCAAGTTCTGCCCGCTGCTCGTCGCTCATCGGTAAATGCGCCAGGTACTCGTTCAGAGACACTGGCACCGGTAGAGAATTACTCATCGCTCGGCAACTGATAGCTCCAGGTCTCGGTCATGACTTGCAACGTCTTGGCCGGTTCCGGATGGGTGGGTGCTGCCTCGGTTTCAGGCTGCTGAATCTCTTTACCGTCCTTGTCCTTGGCTACGTCAGCCTTGGCTGCGTCGGCTTTGGCTGCATCGGCTTTGGCAACTTCGCCTTTGCCTTTGGCTGCGTCGGCCTTGCCAGCTTCAGGCTTGGCGGTCTCGGGTTTGGCGGCTTCAGGCTTCGGCGCGTCGGCCTTGGCGATTTCTACCTGGTCGTTGGCAGATTCCTTGGCAACTGCCGGCTTGGCAGCTTCCTTGGCAGCAGCCTTTTTCTCTTCAGCTTTGTCTGCAACGAGCAGCGCAGGTTCCTTGCCCGGTTCGGCAGGGATTTCACGCAACAGGTAGGCGCGCATTTCGGTCGGCTTGCCGGAATCCTTGACCTTCACACGCAGGGTCAGGCGGTAGCCTTTGGTGACCGGGTTGTAGCGCAGGTTGTTTTCCACCAGCTCGACGTTGTCGTCAGTGGTCACCTGGCTGCGAATGGTCTTGTCTTCCGGCAATGCGGCCAGTACCGGGCCCACGAAGTCGACCAGGAAGGCAAGGCTGCCATCCGGCTGACGGATCAGGTTGGACTGACGCACATCACCGATGGAGCGTTGGGTCTGCTTGACCCAGCCCAGATCAGGCGAGTGGATCGAGTTTTCCTGCATGGTCCAGTGCAGACGGTAATCGAACGCCATTTCCTTGCCTGGCTCTGCGAGAGTCTCAGGCTTCCAGTAGGCCACGATGTTGTCGTTGGTCTCGTCGGCAGTCGGAATTTCGACCAGCTCGACGGTGCCCTTGCCCCAGTCACCCTTTGGCTCTATCCAGGCGCTTGGACGCTTGTCATAGCGGTCATCGAGGTCTTCGTACTGACTGAAGTCACGGCCACGTTGCAGCAGACCGAAACCACGCGGGTTTTCGACCGAGAAGCTGCTGATAGACAGATGTTTAGGGTTGTTCAGCGGACGCCACAGCCACTCACCGTTGGCAGCCTGAATCGACAGACCGCTGGAGTCGTGCAGTTCGCGACGATAGTTAGGTACACGCGAAGGCTGGTTGGCACCGAACAGGAACATACTGGTCAATGGCGCAACACCGAGCTTGTTGACCTTGTCACGCAGGAACATGCGCGATTTGACGTCAACCAGGGTGTTGGTGCCAGGACGCAGGGTCAACTGATAAGCACCGGTGGCGCGCGGCGAGTCGAGCAGCGCGAAGATCACCAGATGATTGTCATCCGGGCCCGGCTTCTCGATCCAGAATTCCTTGAAGCGCGGGAACTCTTCACCAGACGGCGATGCAGTGTCGATTGCCATGCCGCGTGCGGACAGGCCATAGACCTGACCCTTGCCGATCACGCGGAAGTAGCTCGCGCCCAGCATGGTCATGATTTCGTCCTGCTTGTCATCCTTGTTGATCGGATACAGGACACGGAAACCGGCATAACCCAGTTTCTCGGTGGATTTGGGGTCGATCTTCAGATCGCCGAAATCAAAACGGCTAGGGTCGTACTTGATTTCGTCGACGCTGGTGGCGGTCACTTCATTGATCTTGACCGGCGTGTCGAAGTGCATACCCTGGTGGTAGAAAGACACTTTGAACGGAGTCTTTTCGCCCGCCCATTCGGCCTTGTCATCACGGAAGCGAATCTTCTGATAGTCGGCAAACTTCATATCGCGAAGCTCGTTCGGCAGATTGCTCCTTGGAGCCTCGAACTTCTGCCCGGCCAGTTCTTTGGCTTTTGCCGTTACATCATCAAGATTGAACGCCCACAGTTGACCTGCACTGAACAGGCATACAAGGGCCGAGCTTGCCAGAAGTGCACTACGCAACCGCTTGACAGGTGTCTTTGGAGCATCACAGGGACTAACAATCACGAGCAACCCTCGCCGAAAAACAGATGAAAAAACCAACGGCCAGCTATCAATGCCGGGTTGGCGAGCATTGTTCCGACTCCGAATGGGCTTAATGATTCCCCAATCAGGTGTCAGAACCGCTTTTGTCATACCAAATGGACCAACAGTGTCGATCCCCGTAACGCGCGATTATCCAGCAGCGCGCGCCACAACGCATCAGGTATGGCAAAGAAATTTATTTCCCACTCGACCGGAAAATTCAGGGGAGAAACGATGAAATCGTAGCTTATGTATCGAACAAAAATGTCACTGGGCCATCATTTATCAGATGCACTTGCATGTCCGCACCAAATTGGCCCGCAGCCACGGGGGTATGCGCGATTCTGGCCTGACTCAATAGATAGTCGAACAGTTCGGCACCCAGCGCTGGAGCAGCGGCTTTCGAGAACCCCGCACGCAGCCCGCTTTTGGTATCCGCGGCCAGCGTGAACTGCGAAACCAGCAACAACCCGCCACCCACCTCGCGCAAGGATAAATTCATCTTGCCGTCGGCATCGCTGAACACTCGGTAATTGAGCAGCTTGTGCAGCAACTTATCGGCACTGGCGCGAGTGTCTTGAGGCTCTATGCCCACCAGCACCAGGATGCCTTGATCGATAGCGCCGACAACTTCGTTGCCCACCTCGACGCGTGCGTTTCGCACGCGCTGCAACAAACCTTTCATAAATGCCTTTCCAGACTCAAAACCAATACCAGACTACTGTCATGCTTCTTCGGGCGGGAGGTGGAGCAGGTTGCGCGCAACTTCTGCAGCGGCACGCACCAGCGCATCGGCGATACCGGATTCCGATGCCGAGTGGCCAGCCTCGCGAATGACCTGCAGTTCGCTGCCGGGCCAGTTCTGATGCAACTCCCAGGCATTATCCAGCGGGCAGATGACGTCATAACGACCGTGGACGATGATCGCCGGCAGGTGCGCGATCTTTGGCATGTCGCGAATCAACTGGTTTTCTTCAAGGAACGCCTTGTTCATGAAGTAATGGCATTCGATGCGCGCAATGGACAGCGCACGGTGCGGTTCGGCGAAGCGATCGACCACTTGCGGGTTGGGGCGCAAGGTTGCGCAACGCCCTTCCCAGGTCGACCAGGCTTTGGCGGCGTGCATCTGGGCGATCTGGTCCGGCCCGGTGAGCCGCTTGTGGAAGGCAGCCAGTATGTTGTCGCGCTCATCCAGCGGGATCGGCGCGACATAATCCTGCCAGTAATCAGGGAACAGACGGCTGGCACCCGCTTGATAGAACCAGTCGATTTCCTGCTGACGGGCCAGGAATATGCCTCGCAAAATCAGCGCGTGCACACGGTCAGGATGGGTCTGCGCGTAAGCCAGGGCCAGGGTCGAACCCCATGAGCCGCCGAACAGCACCCATTTGTCGATTCCGAGGTGCTCGCGAATCCGCTCCAGGTCTTCCACCAGTTTCCAGGTGGTGTTGTTCTCAAGGCTGGCATGCGGTGTGGAGCGACCGCAGCCACGCTGATCAAACGTTACGATGCGGTACAGGTTAGGATCGAAGTAGCAGCGACTGTGCGCATCGCATCCGGAACCAGGGCCGCCATGAATGAATACCACTGGCAACCCTTCTGGCGAGCCGCTTTCATCGACGTAAAGCACATGCGGTTGTTCCACGGCCAGATCGTGCCGGGCGTAGGGTTTGATCTGCGGGTACAAAGTCTGCATAAGTGCTCCATAAGTCCAGTTCAGAGGCTTCTATTATTCTGCCGTTGGCATCATAAACCCGAAACGAAGAATCAGCATGCTGCACGTCATTGATCGGGATGGAACGATCGATGCAAGCGTTTTGCCAATTTGGTCAGCGCGCGAACCAGAGCCGTTGCACTGGGTCGAAGCGAGGGCGCTGCCTTCAATTATTTCTACTATTTTCAGGAAATAACTGACGACACGCCTACAGTCTAAGAATCCCGTTTTCCATTCGTCAGACTACTTGAGGTTGTACCGATGTCTCAGGAACCACTTGTTCGTGACGCTGATGTGGCTGCTTTCCGCGCCGCTGTGCTCGCCAAACTCACCTATTCGGTGGGCAAGGACCCCGACCATGCGTTTGAGCATGACTGGTTTGAAGCTGTTGCCCTTGCCGCCCGCGACCACATGGTCGAACACTGGATGGACCACACGCGGCAGATTTATCGCAAGGTCCAGAAGCGCGTTTACTACCTGTCTCTGGAATTCCTCATTGGCCGACTGCTCTACGACAGCCTGAGCAACCTCGGCCTGCTGGAAGTGGCTCGCGAAGCATTGACCGAGCTGGGTGTGGATATCGAACGTATCCGCTTGCTTGAACCGGATGCTGCGCTGGGCAACGGCGGCCTGGGCCGTCTGGCGGCGTGCTTCATGGAAAGCATGTCGACCCTGGGCATCGCTGGGCACGGTTACGGCATTCGTTACGAGCACGGACTGTTTCGGCAGGGCATCGTCGATGGCTGGCAGCAGGAACAGACCGAAAACTGGCTGGACTTCGGCAACCCGTGGGAATTCGAGCGTCCTGAGGTGGTGTACTCCATCGGCTTCAGTGGCAGCGTCGACACCGTGGTGACCGAAGCGGGCGACTCGCGTCAGGTCTGGCGTCCGGGCGAAACCGTTCGGGCCATTGCTTACGACACCCCTGTGGTCGGCTGGCGTGGCAAAAGCGTAAACACCCTGCGCCTGTGGCGCGCCCGTGCGGTGGAAGACCTGCATCTGGAACGTTTCAACGCGGGCGACCACTTTGGCGCCGTCGCCGAAGTAGTGCGCGCCGAAAGTATTTCCCGCGTGCTGTACCCGAACGATGCAACCGAAGCGGGTCAGGAACTGCGCCTTCGCCAGGAATACTTCTTCGTTTCCGCATCGCTGCAGGATTTGCTGCGCCGCCATCTGAACCAGCACGCCACGCTGACCGATCTGCCAGACCATGCAGCGATTCAGATGAACGACACGCACCCGTCCATTGCGGTGGCCGAGCTGATGCGTCAGTTGATCGACAACCACAACATTCCGTGGGACACCGCCTGGAAAATCACCGTCGGCACCCTTGGTTACACCAACCATACGCTGCTGCCGGAAGCGCTGGAGACCTGGTCGGTCGGCCTGATGGAGCGGATGCTGCCGCGCCACATGCAGATCATCTACCTGATCAACGCACAACACATCGACACACTGCGCGCCAAAGGCGTCGACGACGTCAATGTGCTGCGTGCGGTATCGCTGATCGAAGAAGACAATGGTCGTCGGGTACGCATGGGCAACCTGGCGTTCCTCGGCTCGCACAGCGTCAACGGCGTTTCGGCGCTGCATACCCAACTGATGCGCAAGACCGTGTTCGCCGAGCTGCACAAGATCTATCCGGAGCGGATCAACAACAAAACCAACGGCATCACCTTCCGCCGCTGGCTGTTCCAGGCCAACCCGAAGCTGACCGAAATGCTCGTCGAAGCGCTCGGTGAGGACGTTCTGGACAATGCCGAGACGCGCCTCAAAGAGCTTGAGCCGTTCGCCGAGAAGTCGTCGTTCCGCAAGCAGATGGCCGATCAACGCCTGCACAGCAAGCGCGCACTGGCAGCGATCATTCATGAACGCCTGGGCATTGCCGTCAACCCTGCAGCGATGTTCGACGTTCAGGTCAAACGGATTCACGAATACAAACGCCAGTTGCTGAACCTGTTCCATACCGTTGCGCTGTATCAGGCGATTCGTGCCGAGCCAGGCACAGACTGGGTTCCGCGGGTGAAGATCTTCGCCGGCAAGGCGGCGGCCAGTTATCACTCGGCCAAACTGATCATCAAGCTGACCAACGATATCGCCCGGACCGTGAACAACGACCCGACGGTGCGTGGCCTGCTGAAAGTGGTGTTCATGCCCAACTACAACGTCAGTCTGGCGGAGAGCATCATCCCGGCAGCCGACCTGTCCGAGCAGATATCCACGGCAGGCCTGGAAGCTTCAGGGACCAGTAACATGAAGTTCGGCCTCAACGGCGCGCTGACCATCGGCACGCTGGACGGTGCCAACGTGGAAATGAGCGAGCAGGTCGGGCTGGAGCACATGTTCATCTTCGGCATGTCCTCGCAACAGGTCGAAGCCCGCAAGCGCGCAGGCGAATTCAACGCACATGGAGACGTGGCGGCATCGGGGCGTTTGAACGATGTACTGCAAGCGATTCGTGGCGGCGTGTTCTCGCCGGATGATCCGAACCGTTACGCGGGACTGATCGATCAGCTGCTGGATTATGACCGCTTCCTGGTCTGTGCCGACTTCGATTCGTACTGGGCAGCACAGGCCAAAGTCGAGGAACGCTGGCACGATTCCAAGGAATGGTGGCGCTCGGCGGTGCTCAACACCGCACGCATGGGCTGGTTCTCTTCGGACCGGACCATTCGCGAGTACGCCGGCGACATCTGGAAGGCGCTGGACTGACTCGGAGCCTGAACATACTTACACAACCCCCGTGGGAGCGAGCTTGCTCGCGAAGAGGCCATTAAGGTCTCCGCAAAGAAGGCGCTCGAAACGACGCCTTCGTGAGCAAGCTCACTCCCACAAGCGCCTCAAGGATCTGTCTCAGTCCTGCAGAGACTCTGGTGCCCCCCGGCATAAAACATTACAAACGATGTCCGCCCGCCCCTATATACTGCGCTCGATGAACCTTCACACATCGAAAAGGATGTCGTCGCGTGCTTTGGATTTGTCTGGTGGTGGGCGGTGCAGCGCTGGGCTACGCGCTTAGCTATGACGAGTGGGCAGGTTCGCTGATCGGCGCAGTCATGGCCTGGGCCGTCTGGGCGGGCATTCGCATGCGCCTGCTTGGCAGGCAATCCGCCGACCAACTGCAACAACTGCTCGCAACCCGCCAATCCCTCGATGCCCTTGAGCAGCGCCTGAGCGCGCTCGAGCGTCAGTCCACATCCGGCGTGCCACCTGCGCAGGACGCCGCGCCGCTTCCAGTCGATGCGATCATTATCGAGGCACCCACTGATGGCCCCGAGCTGATCTGGGACCTGCCAGACGAAGAGCCGCAGGCAACAGGGTCTGTCGAACCCGCCACCGAAATCCGTCAGCCTTCAAAGGCAGCACAGCCCAATCTGCCGGACAGCGCCATCAATCGCGCAAAAGACTGGCTGCTGGGCGGCAATACGGTACTGCGAGTGGGCGTAGTGGTGCTGTTTCTCGGGCTGGCCTTTCTGCTGCGCTACGCCACCGAAGGCATGGTCGTACCGATTGAAGCACGCTACGCCGCAGTCGCCGCCAGCGCGCTGGCCCTGCTCGGCCTGGGTTGGTGGCTGCGTTTGCGCAACGGCCCTTACGCGCTGATGTTGCAAGGCGCAGGCGTAGGCGTGTTGTACCTGACCGTCTTTGCGGCGATGAAATTGCACGCCCTGCTCGATCCGGCACCGGGCTTTGTGCTGCTGGTAGCGATCACCGCTTTCTCGGCCATTCTGGCGTTGACACAGAATGCTCTGGCCCTGGCCTGCGCCGGTGCGCTGGGTGGATTCGCAGCACCACTGCTCGCGTCGACCGGGCAAGGCAGCCACATCTCGCTGTTCAGTTACTTTGCCCTGCTCAACGCGGGCATCATTGCCATCGCCTGGTTCAAGGCCTGGCGCATTCTCAACCTGATCGGCTTTTTCGGCACTTTCGGCATCGGTTTCGCCTGGGGCATACGGGCTTACACCCCCGAGCTGTTCTGGAGCACCGAGCCCTTTCTGATTCTGTTCTTTGTGATGTACCTGGCCATCGGCCTGCTGTTTGCGCGTCGCAAGCTGCTGGAACTGACTGACGCGCCAGCGGATGCCAGTCGCGAAACACAGCTGCGCTGGTCGGCACGTCAGGGTGATTACGTCGACGGCACCCTGCTGTTTGGCACGCCAATCGTCGGGTTCGGCCTGCAATACGCGCTGGTCGAACACCTTGAGTTCGGTGCCGCGCTCAGCGCGCTCGCGCTGGGCCTGATCTACATGGGGCTGGCACGCTGGCTGGCGGCACGTGCGACCGGTCGAACCGTTTTGTTGATGGAAACCTGCCTGGCGCTGGGCGTGGTGTTTGCCACGCTGGCCATCCCGCTGGGTCTCGGTTCGCAATGGACGACCTGCGCGTGGGCCGTGGAAGGCGCAGCGGTTTTCTGGCTGGGCCTGCGCCAGCACCGCAAGCTGGCACAGGTTTTCGGCCTGGTGTTGCAGGTGTGCGCCAGCGCAATGCTGATCAGTGATTCAGACAATTCCAGCTGGGCTGGCGACTACTGGACACCGATGATTCTGGCCATCGCGGCCCTGATCAGCGCCTGGAGCGTGTTCCGCTTCAACACCCTGATGATCATCGATCAGAAAATCGCCAGAACGGTACTGACGATATGGGGCGCGATCTGGTGGGCGGCTTCATTGATCAGCGTCGTGCAACTGTACGCACCGAACAGCGTGCAGACGCCACTGCTGTTGATCGCGGCTGCGCTCAGCGTAGCTATCTGGGCAGTGCTGGCCCTGCGTCTGCACTGGCCAGACCTCGCCGTATTGTGCAGCGTACTCACCCCAGTCAGCGCCCTTCTGTTACTGGGCTCGCTGAGTGAGCATTACCACCCGGCCGCGAACTGGGGCTGGCTGGCCTGGGCAGCCGTGTTCGCCGTGCATCTGCTGACCTTGCACTATCTGGCAGACACGCTGCCGATCCTCGCGCAACGTATCGCTCACACCACAGGCTGCCTGTTGATCATCGCCGTACTGGCGCTGGAATTGCGTTTCGGCCTGTTGCAGCTGTCCGAGTCCTACAACGCCTGGCGCTGGCTGGGCTGGGCGATTCTGCCCAGCCTGTTCCTGCTGGCGATGAGCTCAGAGCGTCAGTGGCCATGGCCGGTGAAGGCTTGCCCCGAGGCCTACCATGTCGGGGCCGCGGCACCACTGGCGACATTGATGCTGGCGTGGTTCTGGCTGGCGAACACGTTCAGCGACGGTGCGGCGGAACCGCTGCCCTATATCCCGCTGCTCAACCCGCTGGAAATCGGCCTGCTGCTAGCTCTGGCCGGGGTATGCCTGTGGATACGCAAGTACCTCACACGCCCTCGCAATGCTGCCTTGCTGGTGGCAGGCGCTTCACTGTTTGCACTCGTCACGGCAATGGTCATGCGCACGGCGCATCATTGGGCTGATGTGCCATGGAACACCGGGGCGCTGCTCGACTCGATGCGCGTCCAGGCCGGGTTATCGATAGTCTGGACGCTGATGGCACTGGCCCTGATGATCGGCGGTCATATGCGCAGCAACCGCGAGCTCTGGCTGGGCGGCGCAGCATTGATCGGCGTGGTGGTGATCAAGCTGTTCTTCGTCGAGCTGAGCAACCGTGGCGGCATGGAGCGAATCGTCTCGTTCATCGGTGTTGGCATTCTGCTACTGGTGGTGGGATATTTCGCACCATTGCCGCCGAAACACTCTGCCAGAGAGGTCGGCGAAGAACCCGGCCCAGGCCCGACCGCCGCGCCGGATAAGCTATGAGGAAAACGTTCTTGAGTCATCCCGCCATGAAGATCGCCGTGCTTGGCCTGGCCTTGTGCACGGCGGTAACCGCCGTCGCCCAGGACAAGCCGACGGACTTTGCCAGCCAGACCCCACTGAGCCTTAGCGGCGACGGGCCTTGGTATCGCATCGAGTTACCGCTTGCCGTCCAGTTGAATGCCCGGCAGGGCGACCTGGGTGATGTGCGCGTGTTCAATGCCGAAGGCCAGCCGCAGGCTTATTCGATCACGCCGCGACAGCCTGCACGCGAGCAGGAACCCACGCCGATCCCGGTCAAATGGTTTGCCCTGTACAGCACGCAGGAAGCAGGCGATGCCGCGCCGGTCATCCGTATCGAGCGCTCAAGCAACGGCAGCGTGATCGAGGTCCAGCCGCAAAGCGATATCGAGGCTGGTGAAGAAGTGCTGCGCGGCTGGTTGCTGGACACCAGCGCGATCAAGGCGCCACTGGAGCAGCTGGTGATCGACTGGAGCACCGAGCGTGAAGGTTTCCAGAACTTCAGCATCGAAGCCACTGATGACCTGCAGCACTGGCGCAACTGGGGCGAAGGGCAGGTTGCCCGGCTGTCATTTGCCGACGAAGTGATTGAGCAACGTGAAGTCGGCCTGCCCGGCCAGAGCGCCCGCTACCTGCGTCTGTTGTGGCGCGCCCCGCACAGCGCCCCCCTGTTGATCTCCGCCCACCTGCTCAGCGCCAGCACTGAAAGCCCGACCCCGCCGCTGACCTGGTCGCCACCGGTCAAGGGCGTCGTCGAAAGCCCCAACGAATATGTATGGCAACTGCCGAGCGGCTTGCCGGTAGGGCGCGTCAAGGTCGATATTGCCCAGCCAAACAGCCTCGCACCGGCGACGCTTTACGGTCGGATGGACGCGAAACAACCCTGGCAGCCGATCAGCAGTGGCCTGTTGTACCGGTTATCGCAGAACAACAGCGATGTCTTGCAGGACCAGCTGCAGTTGTCCGGGCGCATCGTTCAACAGCTAAAACTGGTGGTGGATGATCGCGGCGGCGGGCTGGGCAGTGAAGCGCCGCAGTTGAGCGTGGCCGTGCCTGCCACGGAAATCGTATTCCTGGCACGCGGTGAAGGGCCCTTCACGCTGGCCATCGGCAACCCGAACGTCAAGGCGGCGAACCTGTCGCTGGCCACCCTGATCCCCGACTTGAGTCCGGAAAAACTGGCCTCGCTCGGGACAGCGGAACCCGCTACGGCATCTGTTGCCAACATGGCAGCTGCGCCGATAGCGGTGCCGCAGAGCATGGACTTCAAACGCCTCGGGCTTTGGGCTGTTCTGCTGCTCGGGGTACTGTTTCTGGGCTGGATGGCGTTCAGCACGCTGCGCGCATCAAAACGCTGAAACACACAGGCTGTCGGGTGCGCTTTGCCCGACATCTGAACTGAAACAGTCATAAGCCAGTCTGATAGCAGTATTACGTCGCCACTCGCGTTAAACTGCGCGGGTTTTCATACCCCCTATTTTCGGAGCTATCCATGTCCCGCGTTACACTAAGTCGTTACTTGATTGAGCAGACTCGCAGCAACAACACCCCTGCCGATCTGCGCTTCCTGATCGAAGTTGTGGCGCGCGCATGCAAGGAAATCAGCCACGCCGTTTCCAAAGGCGCGCTGGGCGGCGTACTTGGCAGCATGGGCACCGAAAACGTTCAGGGCGAAGTGCAGAAAAAGCTCGATGTGATCTCCAACGAGATCCTGCTCGAGGCCAACGAATGGGGCGGTCACCTGGCCGGCATGGCGTCCGAAGAAATGGACAACGCCTACCAGATCCCGGGCAAATACCCGAAGGGCGCGTACCTGCTGGTTTTCGACCCGCTGGACGGCTCGTCGAACATCGACATCAACGCTCCGGTCGGCACCATCTTTTCGGTACTGCGTTGCCCGAACGAATACCTCAGCCAGAACGAAGCGCTGAATGAAAAGGCCTTCCTGCAGCCGGGCACCGAACAGGTCGCCGCCGGTTACGCCATCTACGGCCCGCAGACCATGCTGGTGCTGACCCTGGGCGACGGCGTGAAAGGCTTCACGCTGGACCGCGAAATGGGCAGCTTCGTGCTCACTCACGAAGACATCAAAATCCCGGAGTCCACCCAGGAATTCGCGATCAACATGTCCAACCAGCGCCACTGGGAAGCCCCGGTACAGCGCTACGTGAACGAGTTGCTGGCCGGCGAAGAAGGCCCGTTGAAAAAGAACTACAACATGCGCTGGGTCGCTGCGATGGTGGCCGACGTGCACCGTATCCTCACCCGTGGCGGTCTGTTCATGTACCCGCGCGACAGCCGCGAGCCTTCCAAGCCGGGCAAACTGCGTCTGATGTATGAAGCCAACCCGATGTCCTTCCTGGTCGAGCAGGCTGGCGGCGCGTCCACCGACGGTCATCAGCGCATTCTCGACATTCAGCCGGAAGGCCTGCACCAGCGCGTAGCGGTGTACCTGGGCTCGAAAGAAGAAGTCGAACGCGCTACCGCGTATCACAAAGAGTAAGAAGGCTTGCTGTGCGCCAGTGGTGATTCGGCCCGTCTGAATCACCACCCGGCGACAGGCAAACGAGCATTCGATGATGCGTTCGGCACAGGCCTGCGGGCCAACCATCTGATCTACGGCATAAATCCTTGCGCCGTCCGGGAACCAGATTCCCTTTTTCTCTTCTAAGCTTGCGGTACTGCGCCAGCCAGCCTCCGCTTGCACTGCGACGCGACCCCCTTCCGTTCAGGAGCTACACCCATGTCCTTGCGCACTGTCGCGTTACTCTCGTTCTGCGTATTTCTGGCTGCCTGCAGCAAGATCACCCAGGAAAACTACTCGAAAATTTCCGCCGGCATGCCCAAGGCACAGGTCGAATCCTTGCTGGGCAGCCCGACGGAATGTTCCGGTGCACTGGGCATGTCCAGTTGCACATGGGGTGACCAGAACACCTTTATCAGCGTGCAGTATGCGGCAGACAAGGTTGTGCTGTTCTCGGGTCAGGGTCTGAAATAATCCATGATCAAGGTACTGGTACGTTTTGGAATTTGTGTCATGGCCAGCTTTCTGGCCATCGGTTTTGCCCACTCGGCTGACAACCTCGAACCAAGGACAGTCGACAGCGTCGACCTCAAGCAATATCAGGGCACCTGGTACGAGATCGCCCGCCTGCCAATGTTTTTCCAGCGCAAGTGCGCCCAGTCCGAGGCGCTTTACGCGCTCAAGGACGACGGCAACATTGCGGTGACCAACCGTTGCCGCACTATCGAGGGCAAGTGGGAAGAAGCAAAGGGCACTGCCTCGCCGCAAGTACCGGGCAAGACCGACAAGCTGTGGGTAGTGTTCGATAACTGGTTCTCGCGCCTGCTGCCGGGCGTTGCCAAGGGTGACTACTGGATTCTGGACGTCAGCGAAGGCTACCGGACCGCCGTGGTCGGCAACCCGGACCGCAAATACCTGTGGCTGCTGTCGCGCACACCGACCGTCTCCGCATCGGTCAGGGAAAACATGCTTAGCAAGGCTCGTCAGCAAGGCTACGACACGTCCCGCCTGATCTGGCGCGAAGATGATTCGAAGATCGGCAAGGGCGAGAAGTAAGCGGGCTGGAACAGGCGTCCGCAAGAACATTATTGATCATCGTGCGACGCTCTGCGTCGCATGCCTTTCTGGACGCTCCGCGTCCGATTTTCGATGGACGGCGCGGCGCAGATTTGTGACGCGGAGCGTCACCCACGGCATTCCCACGCTGGAGCGTGAGGAACGATGAGCGTCGTGGCAGGAAAGTGAGGAACGCCAGACGTCCGCAAGAACACTATCGTGCCCATGCTCCGCGTGGGCATGCCGTTCTGGACGCTCTGCGTCCTCTCTTGCATCAGCCGAGCAATTCCCTCAATACCTGCGCGAACTCGCGGTTGCTTTGTTCTTCTGCGGCGTGTCGCCCTTCACGTATGACCCAGCGTCCATTCACTGCCACGTCGCGAATCTGTCGGTCGCTGCCAGCGAACAACCAGCGGTTGAGGATGGCGTCGCCCGAGGCCGTGGCGATGTACGGGTCGTTGCCATCCAGCACCAGCCAGTCAGCGCGTTGTCCCACTTGCAGTGCACCAACGTGCTGCCCCAGCGCCTGCGCGCCACCCGCGAGCGCGGCGTCGTACAAGGTGCGGCCAACCATCGGTTGATCACTGCGATACAGCCGGTTACGGCGCTGATCGCGCAGACGCTGGCCATACTCCAGCCAGCGCAACTCCTCGACCACGCTGAGCGAAACGTGACTGTCCGAGCCAATTCCCCACCGGCCACCCTGGGCAATGTAGTCCACCGCCGGAAAGATACCGTCGCCCAGATTGGCCTCGGTGGTCAGGCATAACCCGGCCACCGCGCCGCTGTGCGCCATCAGTTGCACTTCATCCGCCTCGGCGTGGGTCGCATGCACCAGGCACCAGCGGTTATCCACAGGGGCATTTTCATACAGCCATTGCAGCGGACGCCGACCGCTCCAGCTCAGGCAGTCATCGACTTCCTTCTGCTGTTCCGCGATATGGATGTGCACAGGGCACTGCTGGTCGCTGGCCGCAAGCACTTCACTGATCTGCTGTGGCGTCACCGCACGCAGCGAGTGGAAGCACAGACCCAACTGCTGCGCGGGCTGAGCCGCCAGAACCGGGCTTAGACGAGCCTGCAAATCCAGATAGCTGTCAGTGCTGTGGATAAACCGGCGCTGCCCTTCGTTGGGTGCCTGCCCGCCAAACCCCGAGTGGCTGTAAAGCACCGGCAGCAGGGTCAGGCCGATGCCGACCGAACTTGCCGCCTGACTGATCTGCACGGCCAGTTCGGCAGGATCGGCATAGGGTTTGCCGTCCAGGTCCTGATGCACGTAATGAAATTCGGCA
The DNA here is from genome assembly GCF_020917325.1 of Pseudomonas savastanoi. Lineage (NCBI taxonomy): Bacteria > Pseudomonadati > Pseudomonadota > Gammaproteobacteria > Pseudomonadales > Pseudomonadaceae > Pseudomonas > Pseudomonas savastanoi. Next base: position 378,569 of record NZ_CP076652.1, on the reverse strand, counting down.
ACCGAGGTGTAACCGCCCTTGAGCATTTCGATGTACAGCTGGCGAGCGATAACGCCCAGTTGCTGCGGACTGATGCGCCCTACCAGGCGATACATGAGGTCGCGCCAGGTCCAGAAACTGTCGTTGGGGTTGCCCGCCACTTCCGCCAGCCCGGCCATCGCCCGCTGAAACGCATGAGAGTGCAGGTTCGGCATGCCAGGCAGCAACGGGCCACTGACGATTTCGGCACCCTGCCGATCCGCATTGGCCTCGATGCGGGTCAAAACGCCTTCCTGGCTGACCTCCAGACGCACATTGTTGGCCCAGCCGTCGGGGAGTAACGCGCGCTCGGCAAAGAAGGCTGACATTGACTTCACACCTCATCACTGTAATTTGTATATACATATACAGACGTTTAAGCGACCGGTAAACCTTCGGCACGCTTGCCGAGCAGCAGGTTAATGGTTAGCGTGGCGCTCTCAGGCGTCTGAATCATCGTCAAAACGTCATTTTGAAAACAAGGACTCACACGTGTCGACTCCGCCCGCCTCTTCTTCCTTGGCAGCCCAGATGGGCGAAAGTCCCGCACCCTTGTACGCCCGCGTCAAACACATGATCGCCCTGCAGATCCAGAATGGCACCTGGCCGCCGCACCATCGCGTACCGTCGGAAAGCGAGCTGGTGACGCAACTGGGTTTCAGCCGCATGACCATCAACCGCGCCCTGCGTGAGCTGACCGTTGAAGGTTTGCTGGTGCGCATGCAGGGTGTTGGCACTTTTGTCGCCGAACCCAAAAGCCAGTCGGCGCTGTTCGAAGTGCATAACATTGCTGACGAGATCGCCGCGCGCGGCCATCGCCATACCTGCAAGGTCATGGTGCTAAAGGAAGAAGCCGCAGGCTCCGAGCGCGCCCTGGCGCTGGACATGCGCGAAGGCCAGCGGGTGTTCCATTCACTGATCGTGCACTACGAGAACGACATTCCGGTACAGATCGAAGACCGCTTCGTCAACGCCCAGGTCGCCCCGGACTACCTCAGGCAGGACTTCACCCTACAGACGCCTTATGCCTATCTGTCGCAGGTTGCACCGCTCACCGAAGGCGAGCATGTGGTCGAGGCGATCCTCGCCGAAGCCGATGAATGCACGTTGTTGCAGATCGATGTCGGAGAGCCCTGTCTGCTGATTCGTCGCCGTACCTGGTCAGGCCGCCAGCCCGTCACCGCTGCGCGCCTGATCCACCCCGGCTCCCGCCATCGCCTGGAAGGACGCTTTACCAAATGAGCCAGACTCGCCTCCTGCGTGCCGTCGACTACCCGCGCATGCCGTGGAAAAACGGCGGCGGCAGCACTGAAGAAATCGCTCGCGATGCAGGCCAGGACCTCGACGGTTTCGGCTGGCGGCTGTCGATCGCCGATATTGAAACCTCGGGCGGCTTCTCGGTGTTCGCCGGTTATCAGCGCATCATTACCGTCTTGCAGGGCGCAGGCATGACGCTGGACGTGGACGGCATTACCAGCCGCCCGCTGCTGCCATCGGATCCGTTCGCGTTCAGCGGCGACAGTGAAGTCAGTTGCACGCTGCTGGACGGGCCGATTCGCGACTTCAATCTGATCTATGCTCCTCACCGTTACACGGCACGCCTGCACTGGATAGACGTGCGCCATCCGCAACGGCTGTTCAGTTCAGCCAGCACATTCGTGCTGTTCAGCATGGCCGAGCAGGTAGCGATAAGCGTGAACGGCCAGCCGTGGGAAATTCTCGGTAAACTTGATTGCGCTCAGGTTGATAATTCTAGCGGCTTGATGGAAGTCGAACTGCAATCACCTCGCGCCAGTCGTTGCTGCCTGATCGAACTTACTGCCACGGGCCTGTAGACGCATTCCTGGCACTTCATTACAAAAACAGCCTTGCACTCAAGGATGACCATGACTCAACTTTTCAACCGGGAAACGCCCAGAGGCGTTGCCGTTCTCGCCCGTTTCCTCGCCTCCGAATCAGCAGGCGGCATCGTCTTGATGGCGGCAGCGCTGGCCGCCCTTATCGTCGCCAACTCTCCTCTTTCGGCGAGCTATTTCTCGATTCTGCATAGTGTCTGGCTGGGCCTGTCGGTGGAGCTGTGGATCAACGACGGGCTGATGGCCATCTTTTTTCTGATGGTCGGCCTGGAGATCAAACGCGAAGTGCTGGCCGGCGGCCTGGCAACCTGGGGACAACGCGCCCTGCCCGGCTTTGCAGCGGCGGGCGGCATGCTGGTGCCTGCGCTGATCTACATCGCAATTAACTGGGGCAACCCGCAAACCCTCAGCGGCTGGGCGATTCCAGCGGCCACCGACATCGCCTTCGCCCTCGGCGTGCTGTCGCTGCTGGGCAATCGGGTGCCGACCTCGCTGAAAGTCTTTCTGGCCGCGCTGGCGATTCTCGACGACTTGGGTGCTGTGACCATCATCGCGTTTTTCTACAGCTCGGGGCTGAACCTGCCGATGCTGGCCGCCGCATTCGCAACCCTCGCCGTATTGATCGCGCTGAACCGCCTGAACGTCCGCCGCCTGCTGCCCTATTTGCTGCTCGGCGCGCTGCTATGGTTCTTCGTCCTGCAATCGGGCGTACACGCCACGCTGGCCGGTGTGGCGCTGGCGCTGTGCATCCCGATGGGCAAGCCCGAGGAGGAAGCACGCTCGCCGCTGCTGTTTCTTGAAGAAAAGATGCATTACTGGGTGGCGTTCGCCGTGGTGCCGATCTTCGGTTTTGCCAATGCGGGTGTATCACTTTCCGGCATCACCCTGGCAAACCTGATCGACCCGGTGCCGCTGGGCGTCGCATTGGGCCTGTTCGTCGGCAAGCAGATCGGTGTGTTCCTTGCCGCAGTGCTGGCGATTCGTGCCGGGCTGGCGACATTGCCGGAAGGCAGCAACTGGGTGCAGTTGTACGGCGTCGCTATTTTGTGCGGCATCGGCTTTACCATGAGCCTGTTCATCGGCAACCTGGCGTTTCCTGGTTCGCAGCACCTGATCGATGAAGTAAAAGTCGGCGTGCTGATCGGCTCGGGCCTCGCGGCAATCGCCGGTATTTTGCTGCTGCGCAGCCGTTTCAGCCGGCACTGAAAAAATATTTTCAAATCACTGCATCCAGATGGGTTTCTCGCGGGTAGTACATTCAGCAGCCACTTCGAGTTGCTGAGCGCGGTTAAACCCTCTGGAGATTTCTGCATGAACGCAAAACGCTTGCTCTGCCTTGCTGGTAGCACCCTGGCTTTCACTTGCCTGTCATCCATTGCCATGGCTCAGACTGACCTGCCCGAAAGCGTCCGGGTACCGGCCGGCAACAAAGTCAGCATGACCACCACCGGGGTTGGCGAGATCACTTACGAGTGCCGCGCCAAAGCCAACATGCCCAATGAGATGGAGTGGGCATTCGTCGGTCCCAAGGCCGTGCTCAATGACAAGAGCGGCAAACAGGTCGGCACCTACTACGGCCCACCGGCCACCTGGGAAGCCAAAGACGGCTCGAAACTGACCGGCACTCAGGTTGCTGTGGCGCCGTCGAGCGCAGGCAGCCTGCCGTACCAACTGGTCAAGGCCAACCCGGCTGAAGGCAAGGGCGCGATGACGGGCGTGACCTACATTCAGCGCGTGGCCTTGAAAGGCGGCGTAGCCCCGGCCAAAGCCTGTGCAGAGAGCAACAAGGGCGCGAAGGAAGTGGTCAAGTATCAGGCGGACTACCTGTTCTGGACCGCCAGCTGATCAATGCGCTTAATCAGGTGACCGTGCAACAGTAGGCTATGCTGCTGCACGGGAGCCTCGTGATGTCAGCGAGGCAGTAGTCTTCCTTTGATGGCGGATCATCTTGTCCTCGCACGAATCTCTCTTTGATTACGAAGCAACGTTGCAGGCCTGCGCTCGCGGTGACAAGCAGGCCTTGCAGCGTCTTTATCAACAGGAAAGCGCGCGGCTGCTCGGCGTCGCTCAGCGGCTGGTGCGTGACCGGGCGCTGGCTGAAGACATCGTGCATGACGCATTCCTGAAAATCTGGAGCCACGCGGCCAGCTTCGATGCTTCGCGTGGGTCGGCACGCGGCTGGGTGTTCAGCGTGACTCGCCACCTGGCGCTGAATACGCTGCGCAACACGGCACGCGAGGTGCGCGTCGAGGATGACGGCAGCGAAGATCATCATGAACAGGCGACTCTGGAAGGCTGGCAGGAAACCGGCGATGCCTTCGATTGGCGGGTCAATCCGGGGCGCATTACCTCATGCCTGGAGCAACTTGAACCGGTGCGCCGCAACTGTGTTTTTCACGCTTATGTAGACGGCTATTCGCATCAGGAAATCGCGCAGAAAATTGGCGCGCCATTAGGTACGGTCAAAGCCTGGATCAAGCGCAGCCTGACGGCTTTGCGGGAGTGCATGGGATGACCCGACCTTCAGACGACAACCTTCATGACCTGGCGGGCGAGTATGTGCTCGGCACCCTGTCGGCACAGGAAAGGCTCGACGTACAGCGTCGCCTGCCCCACGAGCCTGATTTGCAGGCGGCCATCGATGCCTGGGAACAGCGCCTGCTGCCTCTGACAGAATTGGCCGAACCGGTTACGCCATTGCCCGGTCTGTGGGATCGCATCGAGCGTGACTTGCTGGAGCTGGCAGCGCCTGCCAAAGCGCCACACAGACAGCGAGTGCGCTGGTGGGACAATCTGTCGGTCTGGCGCGGTCTGGCGGGGGCTGGATTAGCGGCGTCGCTGGTGCTGGGCATGACGTTGCTGACCCGCGAGCCGGCGCAACCGTCCTACCTCGTGGTATTGGTCGGGCCGCAGGACAAGGCGCCCGGCTGGGTTGTGCAAGCCAGCAACTCGCAGGAAATCCAGCTTATTCCGCTGGGCGTATTCGAGGTTCCGAACGACAAGGCGCTGGAGTTCTGGACCAAGGGTGACGACTGGCAAGGCCCGGTCTCGCTCGGGCTGGTCAAGCCGGGTCAGAGCCTGCATGTTCCGTTGGACAAACTGCCGCCGCTGCAACCCAATCAGCTGTTCGAACTGACCCTGGAGAAGTCCACCGGCTCGCCAATCGGCAAGCCCACCGGGCCGATCCAGTTCATCGGCCGGGCGGTGAAGGTGATCTGATAACGGAGCGTTCTCACTTCTTGCTGCAATCATCCTGTTGCAGCAGGTTGGCCTGAGTCAGGTTGCAGTCTGCCGGTACGCTGCGCGTCAGCCAGACATTGCCGCCGATGGTCGAACCCTTGCCAATGGTGATGCGCCCCAGAATGGTCGCACCCGCGTAGATCACCACGTCGTCTTCAACGATTGGATGCCGTGCATGGCCTTTCTGCAACTGGCCGTCCTCGTCCGACGGGAAGCGCTTGGCGCCCAGGGTAACGGCCTGATAGATCCGCACCCGCTCGCCGATGATCGCGGTTTCGCCAATTACCACGCCTGTTCCATGGTCGATAAAGAAGCTCGGGCCGATCTGCGCGCCCGGATGAATGTCGATACCGGTCGCCGAATGGGCGATCTCCGAGCTGATGCGCGCCAATAATGGCAGACCGGCGCGATACAAATGGTGCGCCAGACGATGGTGGATCACCGCCAGAATGCCGGGGTAGCACAGCAGCACCTCATCGACGCTGCGTGCGGCCGGGTCGCCGTGGTAGGCGGCCAGGACGTCGGTGTCCAGTAACAGACGAATACCCGGCAGGGCCATGGCGAAACCCTGAATCAGCTCGAGCGCTCGCGCATCGATGCTCTTCAGGTCACCGCCCTGCTGATGGGCCACATAGCGCAGCTCCAGGCGGGCCTGGGCCAGCAGCGCATTGAGTGCCACATCCAGCGTATGCCCCACGTAGAAATCTTCGCTTTCTTCACGCAGGTCCACCGGGCCCAGGCGCATCGGGAACAGTGCGCCGCTCAAGGCTTCAAGAATCTCGCCCATGGCCGCACGCGAAGGCAGCTCACGCCCACCGTGTTCACCGCTCACTCGCCTGTTGCGAGCCCGCCAGTCTTCACGCGCGCCGCGCAACTGGCTGACGATCCGCTGCAACTGCCAGTGGCTGGAGCTGCCGTCGGCGGATGCTTCTGGAATATCGCTCACGCTTGACTCTCCTTGATGTGAAGGGTGGCGACCGACAGTGCTGGCCGCTGCTGTTGCCACTCTACGGCAAACATTCAGGCGAAAAAAACAACAATTTCTGTAGGAATACGCCAGCAGTGCCGTAAGCACAGATAAGTTGCCGTGCGGGAAACGTCTGCCTATAGTCCGGTGACTCTTTACACGGCTTACCGACCACCATGATCAAAAATCAGCTTGCCCGTTTCAATCGCCTGGACTTGATCAGCGCGCCGACGGCTCTGGAAAAGCTTGAGCGCCTGTCGATCTGGGCAGATCGCGATATCTACATCAAGCGTGATGACACCACCACACTGGCGCTGGGCGGCAACAAGGTCCGCAAACTCGAGTACCTCGCCGCAGACGCGCTGGCCCAAGGCGCCGACACGCTGATCACTGCGGGCGCTATCCAGTCCAACCATGTTCGCCAGACCGCGGCCCTGGCGGCGCGTCTGGGCCTGGGCTGCGTGGCGCTGCTGGAAAACCCCATCGGCACCGAAGACCCGAGTTACCTGAAAAACGGCAATCGCCTGCTGCTGGAGCTGTTCGATGCGAAGGTCGAGCTGGTCGAAAACCTCGACAACGCCGACGAACAACTGCACGCGCTGGCTGCGCGTCTGCGCTCCAGCGGCAAGAAGCCTTATCTGGTGCCCATCGGTGGCTCAAGCCCGGTCGGTGCGCTGGGTTATGTTCGTGCCGGGCTGGAACTGGCTGAGCAGATCAAGCAGACCGGCATCGACTTTGCGGCGGTTGTTCTGGCCTCCGGCAGCGCGGGCACCCACAGCGGCCTGGCGTTGGCACTGGCTCACGAGTTACCGCAATTGCCGGTTATCGGCGTGACCGTTTCGCGCAGTGAAGAAGCACAACTGCCCAAAGTGCAGGGCTTGGCCGAGCGCACGGCAGAATTACTGGATATCGCCCTGCCGGAGCATTTCAAGGTTGAACTGTGGGACGAGTATTTCGCTCCGCGTTATGGCGAACCGAACGCCGGTACGCTGGCGGCGATCAAGCTGGTGGCCAGCCACGAAGGGCTGTTGCTGGACCCGGTTTATACCGGCAAGGCCATGTCCGGCTTGCTGGATGGCATTGGCCGTCAACGCTTCAACGACGGCCCGCTGATCTTTCTGCACACTGGCGGTGCTCCGGCGCTGTTTGCCTACCCGGATGCGTTCGATCAGTAACTTTTCAGCCGGCGCAGCTTTTATGCCTTTTGATAGGAAAAATAACTTTTTTTGTTATTTTTCCTCATAAGCAGATGGCTATATAGTCGCGCCCGGCAGGCAACAACTCTGATGCAACACCTGACGTAACTGCCTGAAAAAAAGCTGAATAATCAGCACGATGTTGCTTGAGTCGGGTCAGAAAATGGCCAGACACTTCCATACCAACAAGGGGCTCGCATGAACATTTCCGCTATTCGTCGCACGTTTCTTTTCTCGGCACTGGGCTTGATGCTCGGTACCGGTATCGCCGGGCAAGCCATGGCTGGCGAGCAACTGCAGAAAATCAAGGATAGCGGCACGCTTAATGTGGGCCTTGAAGGCACTTACCCGCCGTTCAGCTTCGTCGATGAAAACGGCAAGCTCACCGGCTTCGAAGTCGAGTTTTCCGAAGCGCTGGCCAAGGAACTGGGCGTGAAAGCCAAGATCCAGCCATCGAAATGGGACGGCATTCTGGCCGCTCTGGATTCCAAGCGTCTGGATGTGGTGATCAATCAGGTGACCATCTCCGAGGAGCGCAAGAAGAAGTACGATTTCTCTGAGCCCTACACCGTGTCCGGCATTCAGGCGCTGGTTCTGAAGAAGAACGCAGACACCATCAAGACAGCCAAGGACCTGACCGGCAAGAAGGTTGGCGTGGGGCTGGGCACCAACTACGAACAATGGTTGAAGGAAAACGTCCCGGGCGCAATCGTCAAAACCTATGACGATGACCCGAGCAAAATCCAGGACCTGAGCGTAGGCCGTATCGACGCGATTCTTGTTGACCGTCTGGCAGCTCTGGAAATGGCTACCAAGACCAAAAACAAACTGGTGCCCGCAGGTGACGCGTTTTCACGTCAGGAGTCCGGCATTGCCCTGCGCAAAGGCGAACCCGAGTTGCAGGCAGCTATCGACAAGGCGATCGACAAACTGCGCGCGGACGGCACCCTGGAAAAACTGTCGAAGAAATACTTCAACGCTGACGTCACCAAATGATCGAAGAGAGCCTTCAGCTCGCGCTGGACTCCGCGCCCTTTCTGCTCAAGGGCGCGTATTACACTGTCTTCCTCAGCCTGGGCGGGATGTTTTTCGGGTTGCTGCTGGGCTTCGGCCTGGCATTGATGCGCCTGTCGCGCCTCAAACTGGTGAACTGGATTGCACGCATCTACGTGTCGTTCTTTCGCGGTACGCCCTTGCTGGTTCAGCTGTTCGTGATTTATTACGGCCTGCCGGAACTGGGTATCCAGCTTGAACCCCTGAGCGCGGCACTGATCGGCTTTTCGTTGAACATGGCCGCTTATGCTTGTGAAATTCTGCGTGCGGCCATCAGCTCTGTGGAACGCGGTCAGTGGGAGGCTGCCGCAAGCATCGGCATGACCCGCTGGCAGACCATGCGCCGGGCCATACTGCCGCAAGCAGCACGCACGGCCTTGCCGCCGCTGGGCAACAGCTTCATTTCGCTGGTCAAGGACACCGCGCTGGCCGCCACCATTCAGGTGCCGGAGCTGTTCCGCCAGGCGCAGTTGATCACCGCACGCACCTTTGAAATTTTCACCATGTACCTGGCCGCCGCACTGATCTACTGGATCCTTGCCACGGCGCTCTCGCACCTGCAAAACAAGCTGGAAGCCAGGGTCAACCGGCATGATCTGGAGACCTGACGCATGATAGTCGTTGAAAAACTCACCAAGAAATTCAAGGGCAATCAGGTGCTCAAGGGCATCGATCTGCGTATCGAAGCCGGGGAAGTCGTCGCCATCATCGGTCCCAGTGGCTCGGGCAAGACCACCCTGCTGCGCTGCCTGAACCTGCTGGAGACACCAGATAGCGGCAGGATCAAGGTGGGCGACATAGAGATCGATGGAACACGTTCCATGAACCAGCAACAGGGGTTGATTCGCCAGTTGCGCCAGCAGGTAGGGTTCGTGTTTCAGAACTTCAATCTGTTTCCGCATCGCACAGCGCTGGAAAACGTCATTGAAGGCCCGGTAGTGGTCAAGAAGGTCGCGCGGGAAGCCGCCGAGGCGCTGGGCAGGAAACTGCTCGCCAAGGTCGGTCTGACCGGCAAGGAAGACGCCTACCCGCGTCGTCTCTCGGGCGGGCAGCAGCAGCGCGTGGCCATTGCACGGGCGCTGGCGATGGAGCCGCAAGTGATTCTGTTCGACGAGCCAACCTCGGCACTGGACCCGGAACTGGTTGGCGAGGTGCTGACCACTATTCGCGCCCTGGCCGAAGAAAAGCGCACGATGGTAATCGTCACCCACGAAATGAGCTTTGCACGGGAGGTCGCCAACCGGGTGATCTTCATCGACAAGGGGGTGATCGTGGAGCAAGGCGAAGCCAAAGCACTGTTCGCCGACCCTAAGGAAGAGCGCACACGGCAGTTTCTTGAGCGCACTCGTCACTGATCATGCCGGTAGGTCCCCAAAAAAGCAGCGTCCATCAACGGCGCTGCTTTTTTCTTACATTTCAGAAGGCGTTAATCGTTCAAGATCCTTGCTCAATTCCCGCGTAATTTTCCGAAAAATCATCGAAATAATAAAATCGGCCTACGTCAGCTCTCATACCTGATTCGTAGTCGGCTGGCCTGAGACACACGCCCCTTGCCGAACACCCTCTTCTGAGCCCTCCTCTGTCGGTTACTGCCTGTTGCTATGGGTACTTTGTGGTAGGACGATTGTTTATCGCGAAGTAAACAGTTCCAAATAAACCGTGTAGGAAGTCTCCGGTTTTCAAGTAAAACACTAGCAAACGTCACCCGCATATTGACAAGTGCCCGCAAAGCCCATTAGCTCACACACATCATTCAGTTAGTGAGACACCAAAGTTTCAAGTCGCCTTTTCATACCATTTGTAATGTTTGCCATAAGTTGGATATTTAAGGTACTTATCCCACCGTCTTAACCGCACCTCTTATTCCTTCAACATGACAATTTATGACGAATCTTTACTTGAACTATTGATTATCAGGAGCACCTGTACATGAGCCAAATCATTTGCAAACCGACCCCTCTGGGCCTGTCCGCCCCTTCCATACCGCTGGCCAGCCGACATGGCATAGGCGTGAGAGGCGCCTCTCAACTGCTTGTTCATGTGGAACCCTACGACAGCATGGACGAGGGAGACCTGATCGAACTGTTCTGGGACGGCTGTTACGTCGCGTCAAAAATATTGAAGGCATCCGACATCGGCAAACCCGTTGTCCTACGTGTGCCGGAAAGCTTTCTACAGAACGGCAAGGCAAGAACTTACTACCGGGTCATGAAAATAGGCGGTGTGCCCGTCACCTCGCCCTGCCGCAAGCTGTGGGTGAAGCTGAACGCCCCAGGCGGACAATTGGTCAGCACCAACACGGAAGAAAACCAAGGGCTGGCACCGCTGTATGTTGTGCCATCGGTGATACGCCGAGGACTGTCGCGCAGGCACCTGGAAGGCGGTTTGCCGATGACCATCGAGCCGTACCTGAACATGGCTGTTCACGACGAGATCACTGTGCGCTGGGGCGATTTGCGTATGGACCTGCCACCGCTTGTTGCCGAAGACGTCGGTGAACCTGTCGACCTTGTCGTGCCGCCCGAGCTGATACTGGAAGGCGGAGAGGAACAACAACTGGAAGTGACTTACTGTGTTATCGACCGCGTGGGTAACAACTCGCTCTGGGCTCCGCCGCGGGTAATAAGGGTTCAGCCACTGGGCCATTCAACTGATTGAATACGACGAATCGAATAATCGAGGCTCCTTAAAAAATCACCAGCAAAATGGCCGGCACGGTAATAGCAGTCATCAATAAAATAAACATTGGTAACTTATGTCCGCTACTTTTTAAACCTCTGCCGAGCGTGCAATAAACGGCGAAATCATTCAGGCGTCAACGGTGTTCATCTCGCACCTTGGTCTGACACCTCGGGTGACGTCGGTTGAGGCGCTGAACGGACGCAGACGACTGACAATTACTGTCTATGCTTATTCCAAAAAGCACGTTTTAAAAAATTTTATACACGCTTAGGGTATATATACCGGACCACCGGACATCGTGATGTTTTCCAGCCGCACTTGATGCGGTCTACTGCTACGAGGTTCCGATGGTCCCTTTCACAACTACCCCTGTGGATAAACCCAGGGCTGTACCTACTGACGGTGAGCGACGCGAGTCTGATCCGGCGGCGGTAGCAGCCCACCACGTCGAGGCTTCACAAGAGCCTGACGTAGCTCCCCGACTGCTTGCGGCCAAGGTGTTGCAAAACGACGCCGAGGCCATTGCAGCCGCTCATGAACTGGCAGCGGCAGCCAGGATCAACGCTGCAAACCGCGATCGGCAACGCGCTTTGCCGTGGGCTGAAATCGAACAATTCACCCGTAGCGGACTGGGCAGCATATCCATCCCGCGCGCGTACGGCGGGCCGCAAGTATCGTTCGTCACGGTGGCCGAGGTGTTCAGGATCATTTCTGCTGCCGACCCCGCATTGGGACAAATTCCGCAAAATCAGTTTGGCATCCTGCACCTGCTGCAGGGCAGCGCCACCGAACAGCAGAAAAAAACACTGTTTCAGAGCGTGCTGGACGGCTGGCGCATCGGCAACGCCGGGCCGGAGCGTGGCACCAAAAACACGCTGGAACTCAAGGCACGGATCACCGCCAATGGCGACCGCCTGACCATCACCGGACAAAAATTCTATTCCACCGGCGCGTTGTTTGCGCATTGGGTCGCGGTCAAGGCGCTGGATGATCAGGGCCGGCAGATCATGGCTTTCGTCAAACGCGGCACACCGGGGCTGCGCATCGTCGATGACTGGTCGGGCTTTGGCCAGCGCACCACCGCAAGCGGTACCGTGCTGCTCGACAATGTTGCGGTCGACGCCGGGCAGGTGGTCGACAACTGGCGTCTGGCCCTGACGCCCAATATTCAGGGTGCGGTATCGCAGTTGATCCAGGCCGCGATAGACGCGGGCATTGCTCGCGGTGCAATTGATGATGCGATTGCGTTCGTTCGCGAGAAATCCCGTCCGTGGATCGACGCCAACGTCGAGCGTGCCAGCGACGATCTCTACGTGATTGCCGACATCGGCAAGCTGAAACTTGAGCTACACGCCGCCGAAGCCTTACTGCGCAAGGCGGGTCAGGAACTCGACGAAATCAACGCTGCGCCCATTGATGAACATTCGGCAGCCCGCGCCTCCATCGCCGTGGCGCGTGCCAAGGTACTGACCACCGAAATCTCCTTGTTGGCCAGCGAAAAGCTGTTCGAACTGGCGGGCAGCCGCGCGACCCTGGCCGAGTTCAATCTCGACCGCCACTGGCGTAACGCACGCGTCCATACCCTCCACGACCCGGTGCGCTGGAAATACCACGCAGTCGGCACCTGGCATTTGAACGGCACCCTGCCTGCTCGCCATTCCTGGATCTGAACCAGACCACTGGAGAACACCTTTGATGAGTTCCAACCTTCAGGCGCGCGACAACGCAGCGCTGATTACCAGTGACGCTCAGGCCCTGCAAACAGCCCGCGAACTGGCCCTGCACTTCAAGACCGACAGCGCACAACGCGACCGCGAGCGTCGTTTGCCTCATGCCGAACTCGACCTGTTCAGTCAGTCCGGTCTGTGGGGCATCAGTGTCCCGAAGACCTTTGGCGGCGCGGGTGTTTCAAACGTGACGCTGGCCAAGGTGATACAGCTGATTTCCGAAGCCGATGGCTCGCTGGGCCAGATTCCGCAAAACCATTTCTACGCCCTCGAGGTGTTGCGCGTGAACGGCAACCCGCAGCAACAGGCGCAGCTGTATGCCGAGGCGCTGGCTGGCGTGCGGTTCGGCAACGCGCTGGCCGAACTGGGAACCAAAACGGCACACGACCGCACCACTCGCCTGACCCGCGACGGCGACGGTTATCGCATCAACGGACGCAAGTTCTACGCGACCGGCGCGCTGTATGCGCAACGTATTCCCACCTCGGTGATCGACGACGAGGGTGTGCAGCAACTGGTTTTCGTCGCGCATGACAGCGAAGGCCTGACCGTCATCGACGACTGGAGCGGTTTTGGGCAGCGCACCACGGGCAGCGGCTCGGTGCTGTTCGACAACGTGTACGTCCGCGCCAACGACGTCGTGCCGTTCCAGAGCGCTTTCCAGCGCCCCACTACAGTCGGGCCGCTGGCGCAGATTCTTCATGCCGCTATCGACACCGGCATCGCCCGCGCAGCCTTTGAGGACGCCTTGACCTTCGTGCAGACGCGCACCCGGCCTTGGATCGACTCGGGTATCGAAAAGGCCGTGGACGACCCGCTGACGCTGCACAGCTTCGGCAAGCTGGGTATTCGCCTGCACGCCGCCGAAGCACTGCTGGAGCGGGCCGGGGAGTTTCTCGACGTTGCCCAGGCAGACAGCAATGCCCGCACCGTGGCCGCCGCATCAATAGCCGTGGCCGAAGCCCGCGCCATCAGCACGGAGATTTCCCTGGCGGCTGGCAGCACGTTGTTCGAACTGGCTGGCAGTCAATCGACACTGGCTGAACACGGCCTGGATCGCCACTGGCGCAATGCGCGCGTTCATACGCTGCACGACCCGGTACGCTGGAAGTTTCACGCCATCGGCAATTACTACCTCAACGACACCAATCCTCCGTTGCGGGGGACGATCTGATGGCGCGTAAAAAGATCCTCCTCAACGCGTTCAACATGAACTGCATCGGCCATATCAATCATGGTCTGTGGACGCATCCGCGTGACACCTCAACGCAATTCAACAGCCTGGAATACTGGACCGAGCTGGCGAAACTGTTGGAGCGTGGTCTGTTTGACGGTTTGTTCATCGCCGACATCGTGGGCGTGTACGACGTCTATCAGAACTCGGTGGACGTCACCCTCAAGGAAGCCATCCAGTTGCCGGTCAACGACCCGCTGCTGCTGGTTTCGGCGATGGCTGGCGTGACCAGACACCTGGGCTTCGGCCTGACAGCCAACCTGACCTACGACGCGCCCTATCTGTTCGCCAGACGCATGTCGACACTCGATCATCTGAGCCGTGGCCGGGTGGGCTGGAACATCGTGACCGGCTACCTCGACAGCGCGGCTCGGGCGATGGGTCTCACCGAGCAGAACGAGCACGACCGCCGTTACGATCAGGCCGATGAATACCTGGAGGTGCTCTACAAGCTCTGGGAAGGCAGCTGGGAAGACGATGCCGTCATCAACGACCGCGAGCAGCGCGTCTATGCCCAGCCAGGCAAGGTGCACAAGGTACGGCACCAGGGCGAGTTCTATCAGGTCGAGGGCTACCACCTGTGCGAGCCGTCACCGCAACGCACGCCGGTGCTGTTTCAGGCTGGCAGTTCGGAGCGCGGCCTGCAGTTTGCCGGGCAGAACGCAGAATGCGTGTTCATCAGCGGCCAGAACAAGACCGCGACCCGCGAGCAGGTAGACAAGGTGCGCGCCAGCGCAGTGAAGGCCGGGCGCAACCCGGAGGACATCAAGGTGTTCATGGGCCTTAACGTCATTGTCGCCGCGACCGAGGCGCTGGCTCGGGAGAAACACGCCGAGTACCGCCACCATGCCAGCGCCGAAGCAGGCGTGGCGCACTTTGCGGCATCGACCGGTATCGATTTTGCCGAATACGAACTGGACGAACCCATTCAATACGTGAAGAGCAACGCCATTCAGTCCGCGACCAGAAACCTGAAAAACAACGACTGGACCCGCCAGAAACTGCTCGATCAGCACGCGCTGGGCGGCCGTTATATCACCCTGGTCGGCTCGCCTGAACAGGTCGCTGATGAGCTGGAATCGTGGATTGCAGAAACCGGCCTGGACGGTTTCAACCTGACCCGCATCGTCACGCCAGAGAGCTACGAGGACTTCATCGATCTGGTGATCCCGGAGCTGCAACGCCGCGGGTCCTACAAGACCGCTTACGAAGACGGCAGCCTGCGCAAAAAACTGTTTCCGGAAGGCACCGACCGTTTACCGCAACGGCATGGGGGGGCGGCACACCGGCCTATTTGATGACGACATGCGCCCCCCATGCTGAAGCGCCTGGCGTTGTACACAAGTCTCGTGGGAGCGAGCTTGCTCGCGAAAGCGATTGGCCAGACGCCCTGCTTTCTGCGGCTGCACTGGCCTATTCGCGAGCAAACTCGCTCCCACATGACCGATGCGCTGCGGGGGCGGCACACCGGCGTAATTGATGACGACATGCGCGCCCACGCCGAAGCACTTGGCGTTGTACACAGATTTTGTGGGAGCGAGCTTGCTCGCGAAAGCGATTGCCCAGACGCCCTGTTTTCTGTGGCTGCACTGGCCTATTCGCGAGCAAGCTCGCTCCCACAGGACCGATGCGCTGCGGGGGATGCACACCGGCGTAGTTGATGACGACATGCGCGCCCACGCCGAAGCACTTGGCGTTGTACACAGTTTTTGTGGGAGCGAGCTTGCTCGCGAAAGCGATTGCCCAGACGCCTGCTTTCTGCGGCTGCACTGGCCTATTCGCGAGCAAGCTCGCTCCCACAGGGCCGATGCGCTACGGGGATGCACACCGGCGCAGTTGATGACGACATGCGCCCCATGCTGAAGCGCCTAGCGTTGTACACAGTTTTTGTGGGAGCGAGCTTGCTCGCGAAAGCGATTGGCCAGACGCCTTGTTTTCTGCGGCTGCACTGGCCTATTCGCGAGCAAGCTCGCTCCCACAGGGCCGATGCGCTGCAGGGGATGCACACCGGCGTAGTTGATGACGACATGCGCACCCACGCTGAAGCGCTTGGCGTTGTACACAGTTTTTGTGGGAGCGAGCTTGCTCGCGAAAGCGATTGGCCAGACGCCCTGCTTTCTGTGGCTGCACTGGCCTATTCGCGAGCAAGCTCGCTCCCACAGGATCGATAAGCGCAAGACGTGGGAACGAGACTTAGGGATTTTTAAAAGGACCACATCATGAGCAAAACCCTCGCTGCACTGGCCCTCGGGCTGTTGACCCTGACCGCTTACGCTGACGACAAGCCCTTGAAAGTCGGCACCACGGCAGCCTTCGCCATACCGCTTGAAGCCGCTGTCGAAGAAGCTGGCAAGCAGGGCCTGAAAGTCGAGCTGGTCGAATTCACCGACTGGATCGCACCCAACGTCACCCTCGCCGCAGGCGATATCGACGTGAACTACTTCCAGCACATCCCGTTCCTGACCAACGCCAATGAAGCCGCCGGTTTCGGCCTGGTGCCCTATGCGCCGGGGATCATCAACAACGTGGGTCTGTACTCGAAAAAGTACAAAAGCTTCGATGAGCTGCCAACTGGCGCAACCGTGGCCATTGCCAATGACCCGATCAACAGCGGACGCGGCCTGCAATTGCTGGCCAAGGCCGGGCTGATCACCCTCAAGCAAGGCGTCGGCTACAAGGCGACCGAGGAAGACATCACCGCCAACCCGAAAAAGCTCAAGATCATTCAGGTTGAAGCCGTGCAACTGGTGCGCGCCTACGATGACGCCGATCTGGTACAGGGCTACCCTGCCTATATCCGTCTGGCCAAGACCTTTCCCGCCGACTCGGCCATCCTGTTCGATGGTCTGGACCACCCGGAATACGTCATTCAGTTCGTGATCAAACCTGATCATAAAGATGATCCGCGCCTGGCGAAATTCGTCGATATCTATCAGCACTCGCCCGTCGTCCGCGCTTCGCTCGACAAGGTCAACGGCAAGCTTTACCAGGCGGGATGGAAAGAATGACCGCAACCGCGCAACGCCAACTGCCAATCAACACCCCGAGCGCAAGCACACTGGCGCAACAGGCCGAACTGCATCCGGAACTGAATCGCGCCCATGTGCGGTTCATCAACCTGGGCAAGACCTATCACGGCAAGCAAGGCCCCGTTGAAGCGCTGGGCAATATCGACCTGGCTGTCCAGCGCGGCGAGATATTCGGCATCATTGGCCGCAGCGGCGCAGGCAAGTCCTCGCTGATCCGCACCATTAACCGCCTGGAACAACCCAGCAGCGGCCGGGTGCTGATCGATCAGGTGGACATCGGTGAGCTCGACGAAGACAAACTGGTGGAGCTGCGCCGACGCATCGGCATGATCTTCCAGCACTTCAACCTGATGTCGGCCAAGACCGTCTGGCAGAACGTCGAACTGCCGCTCAAGGTCGCCGGTGTGCCCAAGGAGCAACGCGCGCGCAAGGTCGCGCAGTTGCTGGAACTGGTGGGTTTACAGGACAAGCACAAGGCGTACCCCGCGCAACTGTCCGGCGGGCAGAAACAGCGTGTCGGCATCGCCCGCGCGCTGGTACACGACCCGGCGATTCTGTTGTGCGACGAAGCCACTTCGGCGCTGGACCCGGAAACCACCCAGTCGATCCTCGGCCTGCTGCGCGAGATCAACCAGCGCCTGGGCCTGACCATCGTGCTGATCACCCATGAAATGGCGGTTATCCGTGATATCTGCCACCGCGTGGTGGTGCTGGAACAGGGGCGAGTCGTCGAGCAGGGGCCGGTATGGCAGGTGTTTGGCGACCCGCAGCACGACGTCAGCAAAACCTTGCTGGCTCCGCTGCAAACCGGGCTGCCGAAAGAGTGGGCAGAGCGCCTGAGCGATCAGCCGCAACGATCCGATGCGGCCCTGCTGCTGGACGTGCATTTCACCGGTGTCAGTGACGAAGGGCCGGATCTGGCCGCGCTGTTTGCCGCGCTGGGCGGCAAGGTGCAATTGCTGCAGGGCGGCGTCGAGCGGATTCAGGAGCGGCCCATCGGGCATCTCATTCTGTCGGTTGCCGGCTCGCCACACAGCCGGGAAGAACTGCTGGCGCGCGCCCGCACACTGGCGCCACGCGCGGAGGTATTGGGTTATGTGGGTTGATCGCTTGCTGCAAGGCACCCTCGACACGTTTCTGATGGTCGGTGTGTCGTCATTGATCGCACTGCTGCTGGGCATTCCGTTGGCAGTGATTCTGGTCACCAGTTCCAAAGGCGGCATTTACGAAGCACCGGGGATCAACCGGGTGCTGGGTGGCTTCGTGAACCTGTTTCGTTCGATTCCGTTTCTGATCCTGATGGTCGCGCTGATTCCGTTCACGCGGATGATCGTCGGCACCACGTATGGCGTATGGGCAGCCGTCGTGCCGCTGACCATTGCCGCCACGCCATTCTTTGCGCGGGTCGCTGAAGTGAGCCTGCGGGAGGTCGATCATGGTCTGGTCGAGGCCGCGCAAGCGATGGGCTGTCGGCGCTGGCATATCATCTGGCATGTGCTGCTGCCGGAGGCGCGTCCCGGTATCGTCGGCGGCTTTACGATCACGCTGGTGACCATGATCAACTCATCGGCCATGGCCGGTGCCATCGGCGCAGGCGGGCTGGGCGACATTGCCTATCGCTACGGCTATCAGCGCTTCGATACGCAGGTGATGCTGACCGTAATCGTCTTGCTGGTGGCGGTCGTAGCGCTGGTGCAACTGGGCGGTGACCGGCTGGCGCGCAGCTTCGACAGGCGCTGAGCAGCCGAAACGCAGCGAGGGTATATTGGCGGTCTTCCTTTACCGGACCGCCCCTGATGAAACTCGACCCTCAGACGCTTGCGCAGATTACCTCGACCACCGTCAGCCATTACAACAGCGTGGCCGACGAATTTCGCGAAGGCACACGCGACCACGACGTCAGCCAGAATATCGATGCCCTGTTGCGGCATATCGAAGGCCCGGCACCGTGGCAGATTCTCGACTTCGGCTGCGGGCCGGGGCGTGATTTGAAGACGTTCACAGCGATGGGCCATATGGCGGTCGGGCTCGACGGCTCCGAACGTTTCGCCGAAATGGCCCGCGCCGAGACCGGATGCGAAGTGCTGCAACAAAACTTCCTCGAACTCGACCTGCCGCACGGCCGCTTCGATGGCGTTTTCGCCAACGCGGTGCTGTTTCACATCCCCAAACAGGAGCTGCCGCGCGTCCTGCGTCAGTTGCATGACGCGCTCAAGCCGGGCGGCGTGCTGTTCAGCTCCAACCCGCGTGGTGAGAATCAGGAAGGCTGGAACGGCGAGCGTTACGGCGCGTACCACGACCTCGAAACATGGCGCGAACTGCTGACCGAAGCCGGGTTTAGCGAGCTGGAACACTACTACCGCCCCGCCGGGTTGCCGAGAGATCAGCAGCCTTGGCTGGCAAGCGTCTGGCGGCGTCAGTGATGTGCGGCGCTGCGCAGTTCGTGTGCTGGTACTTCTGACAGTATCGTTCAGCAACCGGTGCGCCTTAGGATAGATTCAGCCACTTAAACAGGCGGCTTGTATCCCTCCGAATCGATCAAAGGAACTGATCATGGCGACCGAATATCTGAAAAATGGCGATTTCAGCGACAATCTTACTCACTGGACAGCCCCAGCGGGCTTTGAGCCAGATTTCAAGCCCATGGAAGGTGAAGGTCAAAGCATCAAGCTGAATACCGGAGTGACCGTAAGCCAGTCGATTATTGAACTGCCCCCCCAGCGTCTGCATCTCGAGTTCGACGTTCATAACGCAGAGAACGTAGGCGAGGTGTTTTTCGTTGTAGTCGTGGGCGGCTACAACATTGAGGGCGCGATTAATCTGACGCAGGTCGTAAACTTCGCAACTCAGGAATGGGTGCATTATTCTGGCGACTTCGATTTCCAGGCGCAGCTCAGGAAATGCTTCTTGAATATATCTGCCCCGGCGGACACCTCCAGCTTTTCGCCTTCAGGCCTGACAAAGGCCTCGCCGTTCGGCCCAGTGCGGTTCGCCAACCTTAGCCTGACTTCGTCCGACTAATTACCGCACCAGCGACTCTGCCACCTGTCAAAGGTGGCAGAACACATATTACTCAATGCGCAAGCCGTACCTGCTCATCGTCATCCTTGTCCGCCGCTTCGCGACGCTGTTCGTCGGTTGGTTCCTTGATGCGGTACCAGGCCACGTACAACGCAGGCAGGAATAGCAGGGTCAGCAACGTGGCGATGATGATGCCACCGATCATGGCGTACGCCATCGGCCCCCAGAACACTTCCCGCGCAATGGGGATCATGCCCAGGCTCGCCGCGGCCGCGGTCAGCAAAATCGGGCGGCGGCGGTGCTCGGTGGCTTCGACTACGGCGTCCCACGGCAGGTAGCCGCTCTTTTCATAGGCATCGATCTGGGTCACCAGAATCACCGAGTTGCGGATGATGATGCCGATCAGCGCCAGTACACCGAGAATCGCCACGAACCCCAGTGGCGTCCCTGTCGGAATCAGCGCCAGTACCACGCCGATCAAGCCCAGAGGCGCGACACTGGCCACCAGAAACATCTTCTGAATGCTGTGCAACTGAATCATCAGGAACGTTGCCATGAGGAACAGCATCAGCGGCGCAACGCTGGCGATCGGCCCCTGCGCCTTGCTGCTTTCTTCGACCGTGCCGCCCGTTGCAACCTTGTAGCCGACCGGCAGGCCAGCGGCGAACTTGTCGATTTCAGGTTGCAGCTGTTTGACCAGATCGGTTGGCTGAATCGCGTCCCGTACCGCGCCTTTCACGGTGATGGTCGGCATGCGATCGCGGCGCCAGACCAACGGCTGCTCCAGCTCGTAACCAACGGTGGCGAACGCCAGCAGCGGAATGGATGCTCCAGTCTGGGTCACGATTTGCAGGTTCTGCAGGGTTTCCGGCGTGCCGCGTTCTGCGTCTTCAGCACGTCCGATCACATTGATCAGATAGATATCATCACGCACCTGGGTCACGGTAGAACCGCTGACCACGCTGTTCATCAGCTTGGCGACGTCTTCCGACGACAGGCCCAACTGCCGGGCCTTGTCCTGATTGATATCGATGCGCAGCACCTTGCCCGGCTCGTTCCAGTCGTAGATCACTTCGCCCACATGCGAGTTGTGATCGAGCAGTTTGGCCAGCTCGATGGCGTGCTGGCGCACCTTGTCGATGTTCTCGCCGCTGACGCGATACTGTAACGGACGACCCACCGGAGGGCCCATCTCCAGCGCCTGCACATACGAACCGATGCCGACGAAGTCATCACGCAAGCGTTTTTGCAGACGGGCAGTCAACGCGCCCCGCTCCTCCAGGCCTTTGCTGACAATCACCAGCTGGGCGTAGAACGGGTTTTCCAGTTGCTGATCAAGGGGCAGGTAAAAACGCAACGCGCCCTGGCCGATGTAGGTGCTCCAGCGCTCGATGTCCGGATCGTCCTTGAGGCTCGCTTCAAAGCGATCCACCACCTTGCGCGTTTCGTTGATCGAGGCGTTCTGCGGCAGGTTCAGGTCGACCAGAATTTCCGGGCGGTCCGAAGACGGGAAGAACTGGTTCTGCACGAACTGCATGGAGAACAGCGACGCGGCGAACAACCCTACCGTGATGGCAATTGCCAGCCAGCGATGACGCATGGCCCAGAGCATGCTGCCGTTGAATGCCCGGCCGATGCGGCCCGGCTCTTCGGACTTCGGCTTGATGTTGGCGCTCAGAATGTGCACGCCGATCACCGGTGCGAACAGAACGGCGACCAGCCACGACACCAGCATCGCCACGGCAATGACAGCAAACAGCGTGAATGTGTATTCCCCCGCAGAGCTGTTGTTCAGGCCGATCGGCACAAAGCCGGCCACGGTCACCAGCGTACCGGTGAGCATCGGGAACGCTGTCGAGGTATAGGCGTACGTTGCGGCCTGCTCCTTGGAGTCCCCCATTTCCAGCCGTGTGACCATCATTTCCACGGTAATCATGGCGTCATCCACCAGCAGGCCGAGGGCGATGATCAGCGCGCCGAGGGAAATCCGTTGCATGGTAATGCCGCTGTATTCCATGAACACGAACACCATCGCCAACACCAGCGGAATCGAACACGCGACCACCAACCCTGCGCGAAACCCGAGGCTGACGAAGCTGACCAATAGCACGATAATCACTGCCTCGAACAACGCGCTGGTGAAGCCGCCCACAGCCTTGTTCACCACCTCGGCCTGATCCGACACCTTGTGCACGCCAATGCCGACTGGCAGCTCCGCTGTGGTAGCGTCCATACGTTCGTGCAGCGCCTTGCCGAACGACTGGATATTGCCGCCCTTCTGCATCGCGATGGCCAGGCCGATCGCCGGTTTGCCATCGAAGCGGAACAGCGGCTTGGGCGGGTCGGTGTAGCCACGGGTTATGTCAGCAATGTCGCTCAGACGATAAAAACGGTCATTGATGCGCAGATTGACTGCAGCCAGATCCTTCTCGGACGCGAACTGGCCGGAGGTACGCACCGAGATCCGCTCCGGCCCGGCTTCTATCACCCCGGCAGGCGTCACCGCGTTCTGCGATTGCAGGCTTTGCACCACCTGGCTCTGGTCGATGCCCAATGCTGCGAGTTTGCGTGTCGAGAAGTTCAGGTACACCACTTCGTCCTGCTGACCGATCATCTCGACCTTGCCCAGCCCGGGCACGTCGCGGATGTCGGCGCGAACCTTCTCGACGTAGTCACGCAACTGGCGCATCGAGAAACCGTCTGCGGTAAACGCATAGATCGAGCCGTATACATCGCCGAACTCGTCGTTGAACGACGGGCCTTGCAGCCCCTGCGGGAACTGGCCACGGATGTCATCGACCTTCTTGCGCACCTGATACCAGATTTCCGGTATCGCCTTGGCGCTGGTGGTGTCACGCAGGTAGACGAAGACTGTGGACTCGCCCGGTCGGGTATAGCTCTTCACGTAGTCCAGCGAGTCCAGCTCTTCGAGCTTCTTCTCGATACGGTCGGTGACTTGCTCGAGAGTCTCATCCACCGTCGCGCCCGGCCAGCGGGTCTGGATAATCATGGTCTTGATGGTGAAGGACGGGTCTTCCTCGCGCCCAAGCTTCATGTAGGAAAACACGCCCATCAGCAGCGCGACAAACATCAGGTACCAGACGAACGACTGATGCTTGATGGCCCACTCAGACAGATTGAAATTCCCTTTCATCGCGGGCTTTCCTCATCGACTTTGACTTTCTGGCCCGGCTTGAGGCTGTTGACGCCCGCGCTCACCACTTTTTCACCTGCCTTGACGCCATCGGCCAGCACGAAACTGTTGCTGTCACGGCTGATAATGCTCACAGCCCTCGGGTTCACCGTCTGGTTTTGCGGGTCGACGATCCATATCTGGCTTTTGCCATCGGCCTGCTGCAAGGCATTGATCGGCAAACGCATGCGCGGCGTGATGGTCGAGCTGAGCGTCACGCTGATGGCCGTGCCAAGCCGGAACGCCGCTGGCGTTTGCGCCAGCGTCAGACGTGCACGGCGGGTACGTGTGGTGCGGTCGGCCTGAGGTTCGATTTCACGAATGGTTGCGGTGGTGTTCACTTCCGGGTTCAGTTGACTGGCGACAGTGAATACCACGTCGGACGGCAGCTGGTCGGCCAGTGTGTCAGGGAGGTCGATCACCGCTTCCTTGATGTCCGGCCGCGCCAGGGTCACGACTTCCTGCCCGGCCGTAACAACCTGACCGGCTTCGACTTTCCATTCGGTGACCACAGCATCGTGATCACTGCGCAGCTCGCTGTAGCTCAATTGATCGCGGGCCTGTTGTGCAGCGGCTTTGGCCTGTTCCTGCGACGAGCTGGCGGTCTTCAGATCGGTCAGGGCGATGTCCAGTTGCGCCTGGGCACCCACACCGCGATCAAACAGTTCCTGCTGGCGGCGAGCATTGGCCTGAGCGTTGATCAACTGCGCCTGCACATTGGCCAAGTCGCCCTGCCGGGCACGCACTGTATTCTGCTGATCGGTCGGATCAAGGGTGGCGAGCAAATCGCCTTTCTTCACTTCAGCGCCTACGTCGACGTTGCGCCGGGCAATACGTCCCGCCACACGAAAACCCAACACGCTCTGATAACGCGCCTGAATATTGCCGGCAAAACGCCCGAAATCCTGATTTGACTCAGGCTTGGCTTCGACGAACACGACAGGACGCACCGGCTCCGGAGGGGCCTCGTCCTTGCCGCAGCCACTCAACAGAAAGCCACTGGACAGAAGGCCACCCAACAACAGGCATGACGACAAACGCTTCATGGCTGCACCTGCGCGTTCTGCTGTTTGGGCTGTTCGGCAATCTCGACCTGCATGTCCGGGTGTAACAACTGTCCGCCTGCCACCACGACTTTCTCTCCACTTTTAAGCCCGTCGCCGATGATGACTTTGGCGGTCAGGTAACGGGTGACGGTGACCTTGCGCAAATTGACTTTGCCCTGCTCGTCCACCACCCACACGGCAGGCTTGCCCAACTGCTCGCCAAGGTCCTTGGTCAGCGCCGCCCAAGGCAGCTCGACACTGGCATTGGCCGGTGCGCTCAGCGCCACGCTGACTACCGAGCCCAGGTCCATGCCTTCAGGCAGCGGGTCGAGCGCGATCTTGACCTGTAAAGTGCCGGTTTGCGCCGAGACTGCCGGGGTCACTTCGCGTACTTTGCCGCTGACCTTGATGTCCGGGTTGTCGAGCAGCGTGACCTGCACGGCCTGATCGGTTGGCGGCTTGACGAACAGGGACTCGTAAACATTGAACACGGCATCGCGATCACCGTCGCGTGCCAGATCGAAAATCGGCATCGTGGCCTGCACCACCTGCCCGACTTCAGCCTGACGCGCGGTGATCACACCCGGCGCATCCGCGACCAGTGCGGTATACCCCAATTGTTCACGGGCATTGGCCAGTTGCGCCTGCGCAGCCTTCAACGAGCTTTCGCTGCCGCGCAAGGCGGCCTGGGCCGAGTCATATTCACTGCGGCTGGTATAGCCTTTGGGCAGCAGCTTTTGTTGCCGGACAAAAGCGGCGCGGGCCTGATTCACGCGGGCCTGCTCGGCGGCCACAGAGGCTGCGGCCGAATCGACATTGATCTGCAAATCCTTCGGATCAAGCCGGGCCAGCACCTGCCGGGCCGTTACCCGGTCGCCGACATCGACATTGCGCTGAATGATCTTGCCATTGACCCGGAATGAGAGCCGGGTCTGCACCCGCGCCTGTACATCACCGGTCAGGGCGACACTGGCGGCGAAGTCGGCACTTTTTACCGTCTGCACATAAACCCTGGGCAGTTCGGGCGCCGCCGGTTTTTCCTCGCCACACCCCGTTAACATCGCCAATGCAGCAGCGAGACCGAATGTAACCAGTCTAGAAGGAAGAACGGGCATGCAGACTCCTTGTGCGGCTGCCGGATGCGGGCGCGATAGGGCGAGAGAATAGCGTGACTATGCGACTGTGCGCGAGAGGGAGGGTTCATTAACTGGGCAGAAAGTGGGTAGACAAGAAAGACCTTCAAATGACTGATTGGCCTAAAGGAACTCAGCGCATATTTTGAGTTTTGCCGGTTCGAATTTCGGCGGGAACGTTGCCTTGAGCGTCACTGCCGAAATTAAACGTAGCTTATCGATTAAGCCAACGATTCAGTACCCTGGCGAATGTTAGTCGGCAACTCTTCAGTAAGAGTTGGCATCTTGTGTACACCAGATAAATACTCTTTAAACTCACGCTTTCCTATATTTTTGTATTTAGGGTAACCTGATCTGCGAACAGACGACCTTGACGATGCAAGGTTTGATGATGATAGTTTTGCTCGTGGCAATGTAAAGGGTGCAGCCTGCAACTTATCAGCGGTTTGCCAAGGTGATTGAGGTGTAAATTTTATCGAGTTTCTGATTGGCAAACCAGGGGCCCGGCTAGCAAGCTCGATCCTCTCCAGGTCAGGGATTGAACGCCCCACTCCAGCAGCCTTCTTTACAATTGAACTCAGAGCAAAACCAACGCCCGCAACAGCTAACGCACTGCCCACCCCCATAAGCACCCCACTGAGCGTTGGATTCGATTCTTTTACGTGAGTAGACACATAAATTGACCCACCTCCAGTGAGCAATAACCCAGCCGCCAAAACCCCACTTAAGAAAGACGAAAAATGCCCGGTCGGGTCTATGTATTTGATCGGATTGTTTAGCCCATACGCATACGCATTCAACCCACCCTCACCAAACGGGCTAAAACTGTCCGGGCTGTTAAAGCGCATCAGCACCGGGTTGTAGGCGCGATAGCCATTGCCGAGCAGGTAATGGCCGGTTACCAGGTCAGGCTGCTCGCCGTTGAAACCGGGTAGTGCTGCGACTGTCTGCTCGGCTTGACGATGCCCGAACGGCGTATACGCGATATCAACCTGCCTCCCGTCTTCGCTCGCGTGCAGAACGCTGTTGTGCAGGTCACTGGCGATCATCGTCGTCACGACCTCTTCGCCCTCGCTACTCTGCTGCGCCAGTAACTGGCCGCCTGCGCGGATACAGGTTCGTTGCCTGTCGCCCAGTAACTCGGTCATCAGTTGTTCGCCGTCATAGAACCGACTGGAGAGGACCTGAGCCAGCGGGTTCAATGTGGAGACACGGTCCAGCGGGTCGTAGGTGTACGTGCAGAGGAGAGCCATGATCGATCCTTGATGATGGAGTAAGCGTTCAGGTGAATCAGGCTGGAGAAATCATGTACAGATAAACGTATCAGTACATCATGCGACTCAATTCGTCTGCCCGATCACCCCAAGGGCGTGTTTCTCGAATGGCGCTAGCGGTATCAGCGAACTCACTTTTTAAACTTGAACGCCTATCATTGAGCAGTTTTATATCTGCCCCTGCATCCTCCCAACGCTTGATGCGCGGGTTGAATGTCCGAACGGCCAGCACTGGAATCACAATGCCTATTGCAGTCGCGAGCAAAACATCCTTGGCAGGGCCGTCAGGGTCGACCGCGTTGATTACACGGCTTACGGTAAACACGGTGCTCGCTGCGATCTGGCCGAGTGCCGAGGAAGCTGTCAGTTTCGTCGATAGCGAAGCATTGCCCTTGGCGACAGCCTTTATCGCAGGAACAGCCGCCTTTACACCCAGGTAAGCACCGAACAAACCGAGCCCTATCCACACAAATGAAAGTATCTGACTCTCATCTATCTTATGCCCGGTCGGATCAGACCGATTAACCGGATCACCCGCGCAGTACGCATAGGCATTCATACCGCCCTTGCCAAACGGGCTCAGGCTGTCCGGGCTGTTGAAGCGCATCAGAACGGGGTTGTAGGCGCGATAACCATTGCCCAACAGATAATGACCGGTCAATGGGTCGGGGCGCTCACCGTTGAAGCCTGGCAGTTGGTTCAACGCTTGCCTATGCCCATAGGGGGTGTAAGCGATAGGGTCAGACAAGCTGGCCGATACGGTGTGGAGCACGCTGTGCTGTTGGTCCGAGCCGATCAACAGCGTAGCGAGCGCTGACTGAGTGGCCAGCAACTGACGGTCTCGATGCAGGAACCGAACGTGTTCTGCCCCCTGAATCTCGCTGACCAGGGTGTCGGACTGATAGAACGAGCGGGCAATGGCACCTGCCATCGGCGTACGAGTCGCGAGCCGGTCAAGCGCGTCATAGCGGTAACGGCACAGGGTAGTTTGCTGGCGCATGGTGAGTAACCGGAGTGGTCTTGATCGGCGAGGCAGGCCTCTTCAGACACACAATGCATTGCAGGGACCGCAGCGGCTACTCGTAGAACTGCTAGGTTGCGTCAGGGGCTGTCAGTGGCTCTGAACACATTCCAGCGAGCGCTCCAGCTCGGCCTTGGCCATGTTGATCAGATGCACCACCGAGAACGCAAGATCACGTTTCAGGCCCTCAAGGTTGTCACCGGTTTCAGAAGCGGTGGCAGAGGCACAGCGCAGTATTTCACTGACCTGTATCAGGGAATCTTCAAGAGAGTTGGGGAGCGGTGGAGACGGGGTCGAGTTGATCATCATGCGTGCCTCTGCAAGTAGGGCCATCAGATGTTCGCTGCTAAACAAACAAGGGTGGCGACTTTGACGCGGGTTAGCAGACCGGTAGAGAACACAGACCCGGCGCACTCGAAAGTGCCCCACGCAAAGCCGCCATAAAGCGGTAATTGCGCTGCGTGTCTCTGGACAGGCTGCTAAACCCGATCGCTGAAAAATCAGCGACCGACGCAGCCTAGTGCGCAGAGTTGGCAGGCACAAGGGCCCGGGATTTTCTAGGAAAGGTCATACGCAGGAAAGAGAAAAGACTGAAGGAAATGTCCCGCAGGACAGGTTTTTCGTGAGCGGAAGTAACCTGATTTGTTCAGAAGAGGACGCAGAGCGTCCAGAACGGCATTCCCACGCGGAGCGTGAGGAACGATAGGCGCCCGGGAGATCTTCTATCGTTCCTCACGCTCCGCGTGGGAATGCCCTTCGTGACGCTCCGCGTCGTCCTCAAACCGCACGGATTAACTGCCCTCTGTGCCGTGCGCTTCTTCGAAGAAGTAGTCCTTCCAGCTCGCCGCCTTGTTTTTCAACACGCCCAGTTCATGCAGTTTTTCGGCGTAGATGAAGGTGCGCTGCGGAGTGACGGTGAAGTCGATTTCCGGGTCAGCGACGATTTTCTCTACCAGCGGCAACGGCAGTTTCGATTGCTCGACACGGATGTAGGTCTGCGCGGCAGCGGGCTTGTCGGCCTTGATGATCTTCTCGGCTTCGGCCAGCGCGTCGTAGAACGCCTTGTAGGTCTTGGGGTTCTCGTCGTGGAATTTCTCGGTGGTGTAGAGCACGTTGAACGTCGCCTGACCGCCCAGCACGTCATAGGAACTGAGCACTTTGTGGACGTTGGGGTTTTCCAGCGCCTGGTACTGGAACGGCGGGCTGGAGAAGTGCGAGTTGATTTCCGAGCCGCCCGCCAGCAGCGCTGCGGTGGCATCCGGGTGCGCCAGGCTCACCGAGATGTTGTCGAATTTCTTGTAGTTGTCGTTACCGAACACCTTGGCGGTCTCGATCTGCAAGGTACGCGACTGAAAGCCCACACCAGCAGCCGGCACAGCGATGCGGTCCTTGTCGGTGAAGTCCTTGATGGTTTTCACGTTGGGGTTGTTGGTCAGCAGGTAGTTGGGCATCGAACCCAGCGAGGCAATCGCCTTGACGTTCTGCTTGCCCTTGGTGCGATCCCAGACGGTCAGCATCGGTGGCACACCTGCCGACACCACGTCCAGCGCACCGGCCAGCAGCGCTTCGTTCATCGCGGTGGCGCCGGAGATGCTGTTCCAGTCGACCTTGATGTCCAGCCCCTGCTCCTTGCCATGTTTCTCGATCAGTTTCTGATCGCGCACCACGTCGAGGATCAGGTAGCCGATGCCGAATTGCTGAGCGATGCTGATCTTGCCTTCAGCCTGAGCGCCGCCACTGAGCAGCGCGCCAAACAAGCCAAGCGTCGCCGCCAGCACAGTCAGTGCCGGGCGTTGAAATGCAGTGTTCATGTGGTTCCCACCCTGATTATTCAAAAAAAGACGGCGTTTCAACGCTGCATGCCCCAGCGCTTGACGGTCAGGCGCTCGATGTTGGCGAACAGCAGGTTCTCGACCAGCAGGCCGATGAGGATCACCGCTGCCAGACCGGCAAAGACCTTGTCGGTATACAACTCGTTACGGTTCTGGAAGATGTACCAGCCCAGACCGCCCTTGCCGGAGGACGCGCCAAACACCAGCTCGGCGGCGATCAGCGTGCGCCAGGCAAAGGCCCAGCCGATTTTCAGACCGGCGAGAATCGATGGCAGCGCAGCAGGAATCAGGATGTGCCAGACAAAGCGCAGGCCTTTGAGACCATAGTTGCGCCCGGCCATACGCTGGGTTTCCGAAACGCCGAGAAAACCGGCGTAGGTATTGAGCGCCAGCGCCCACAGTACCGAATGCACAAGAACAAAAATCAGACTGTTCTGCCCCAGCCCGAACCACAGCAACGCCAGCGGCAGCAGGGCAATGGCCGGTAGCGGGTTGAACATGGCGGTCAGCGTGCTGAGCAGGTCGCGGCCCAGTTGCGTAGACACTGCCAGCGTGGTCAGGGCGAACGCCAGCACGATGCCGATCAAGTAGCCCTGAATCAGTACAGTCAGGGAAATCCAGACCTTGCCCGGCAACTCGCCGGAAATCAGCCCGTCATAAAAGGCGGCTGCCGTTTGCAGAAAGCTCGGCAACAGCAGGTCGTTGTTCTGCAGGCGCGCGGCAAGCTCCCAGATGACGGCCAGCGCGATCATGATCACGCATTTGCGCACCCAGCTCAGTTGCCAGATGCGCTGTGCCAGGGGCAGATCGCGGGCCAGGTCTTCCTGAGTGAAAGGCTCCAGCGTGATTTCATATTCTTCGCGAGCGGGAGGTGCGAGGCTCATGGTTCGGGTTTCCCGGTAATCGTGTAGATAGGACGCGGAGCGTCCTGAAAGGCATTACCACGCGGAGCGTGGGAACGATCAAGGCAGTCGTCTAGTAAGCAATCCGGATGTCCTGAAAATTCAGATCCTGCTCCACTGGCCCGGCCTCGCCCTCATCGAACAACAAACGATGAATACGCTGCGCGGTCTGCTGAAAGCCAACGCCGCCCAGGCTTTTCAGGTCATATTGATGGCTGTTGATTTCCGCCCGTACGCGGCCGGGATGCGGTGACAGCAGCAGGATGCGGTTACCGACCACCAGCGCTTCTTCGATGGAATGGGTAACGAACAGCAGCGTGAAACGCACCTCGTCCCATAGCTCCAGCAGTTCTTCCTGCATCTTGCGCCGGGTCAGTGCATCAAGCGCGGCGAACGGCTCGTCCATCAAGAGGATTTTCGGCTGCATGGCCAGGGCTCGGGCAATTGCCACACGTGCTTTCATGCCACCGGACAAGGTATGCGGATAAGCATCGGCAAACGCGCTGAGGCCAACTTTTTCCAGGTAATAACGAGCGCGCTCCAGCGCCTCGGGACGCTTCAGGGTGCGTGACGCCAGCAGCGGAAACATGACGTTCTCGATCACGGTTTTCCACGGCGGTAACTGGTCGAATTCCTGAAACACCACGATGCGGTCCGGGCCAGGTTCGGTGACCTGATGACCTGCCAGACGAATCTCGCCCTCGCTGGGCCGGATGAACCCGGCTACGGCTTTGAGCAATGTGGACTTGCCGCAAC
Organism: Pseudomonas savastanoi; assembly: GCF_020917325.1. NCBI lineage: Bacteria > Pseudomonadati > Pseudomonadota > Gammaproteobacteria > Pseudomonadales > Pseudomonadaceae > Pseudomonas > Pseudomonas savastanoi. The sequence continues at coordinate 347,389 of NZ_CP076652.1, read as the reverse complement.
CGGATGGGCCGAGCAGCACAAAACGATCGGCCGGGTCGACCTCGAAACTGACCTGATGCGTCGCCCGGACCACGCGCTCTGGCGTGCGGTATTCAAGGCTTACACCGCGAACGTGCAACAAGGCTTCAGTGGTGTGCTGAACAGTCGGTTGCGGTTGGGCGCTCGTGCTGGCCGTGTGGCCTTGCGCGACAGCATTCATGAACGGCTCTCCTGAATCAAAATGGCGCGGTGCCTTGAATGGTCGTGCGATGCAGTTTGCGTCGCAGATGGGCCGGGCAGCCGGCAGCCAGGTGAATCAGGGAACGGTTGTCCCAGAACACCATGTCGTTGGCTTGCCACTGATGCCTATAGATGTGCTCGGGCTTCACGCTGTGGGCGTAGATCTCGTTGAGAATCTGGCGGCTCTCGTCTTCCGGCAGGTCAAGAATCCGGGTGGTGAAACCTTCGCTGACAAACAACGCCTTGCGACCGGTTTCAGGATGCGTGCGAACAATCGGGTGGCTGACTTCGACCACCTGGGCCAGTTGCTCGGCGGTCAGGGTCGGACGCCAGTTGGCCGCGTTATGGCCCTCGGCGTAGCGCGCGGTGTAACTGTGAACCGCCGAGCGCCCTTCGACGGCATCACGCAGGTGTTGCGGCAAGGTGTCCCACGCCTGATGCATGTCGGCGAACAGCGTGTCGCCACCTTCGCTCGGCAACTCTTGTGCGTAAAGCATCGAACCCAGGCTTGGCAGCTCTTTGTAAGACAGGTCCGAATGCCAGTATTTACCGGCATCGCCCAGCCCAACAGGCTTCTCGTTCTCGACAATGTTGGAAACGATCAGGATTTCCGGATGGTTGGCCAGCAGAAACTGCTTGAGCACGTGGATCTGCAACACCCCAAAACGACGGCTGAAATCGACCTGCTGCTGCGGCGTGATCTGCTGATCGCGGAACACCACAACGTGGTAATCCAGATGCGCCTGATGCACTCGCGCAAAATCTGCGTCGTTCAACGGTCTGGACAGATCCAGCCCGACGATTTCAGCGCCCACCTTTCCGGTGAATGGACGCACTTCGAACGATTGCGAAGCAGGTTGAGCGGGCGATAAAGCGAGGGAGGCTGCTGGCATGAGAACTCCGACTCCAGAACAGTGTGACTGAAAGACGAAACTCTATAGATATAAGAAAGAGAATTTAAATACCGTTAAGGAATATCCATAGTGCTGAATTTTTCGCAGGCTCACTGTGTAGCGTCAGCCAGCATAAATGTGTCACGACAGATACATCCAAGTGTAAGACCGCCTTGCTAGGGTCGGCGCCTCATCCGAATCGAGTGAAGCGCCAGCTATGCGATCCAATAAACCGGTTGCCCATATAATGGTGTCGTCATTGATACTTTCGCTGCTTGCCGTCTCGGTTCAGGCAGCGAGCCGTGCCAATGACAATCGTATAAACGGTGTCGACCTGCTCTCCGGGTTCAACACCCTGTGGACGACCGGTGCGACCTGGGACACCGGCACGCCGACTGCCCTCGGTCAGAGCCTGCTGCGACGCAACCTGCAGATCGTGGTCGACCGCGCCAACTCGCGCACGCTGGCGCAGGAAACCGCCGCCTACTTCGATGACCGCCGCGACCAGAGCTACAGCGCCATCAGCGGCCTGGGCTCGCTGAGCGATGCTTACAAAGCCGGCGCGGGCGCGTTCACGACGATCACGCAATTCGACGACAGCAACAAAACCGTCAGGTACGACGACAAGGGCAATGGCGCAGGCAGTTCATCTTCGGCGCTGGGCAAGGTGGTCGATCTGGTCGGTGCCGTGCGTAACGATGCCTCCACGACCCCGGCCAAGTCCCACTATCTGTATCCACGGCCATGGCGGCAGAGCCTCGACGGACAGAGCCTGGCATTCGTCGTCGCGCCGTCCCTGCGCCCGGCCGAAAGCACCACGCCGGCCAGTGACTCGGGCTTCCCCAGCGGGCACACCAACGCTGCCTACCTGTCAGCCTACGCCTTGGCCTACGCGATCCCCGAGCGGTTCAGCGAGTTGATGCTGCGTGCTTCGGAAATCGGCGACAACCGCATCGAAGCGGGCATGCACTCGCCCTTCGACGTGATGGGCGGGCGAATCACCGCGACCTATTTCGCCATCGACAACCTGTCCAATTCCGCCAACACGCAATTGCGCGCCGATGCTCGCGCGCAGGCGCTGACTTACTTCACGGCGCAATGCGGTGGCAACATCAACAACTGCATAGCGAGCATTGACCCGGCCACTGACCGCACTTCCCAGCATGCCCAGGACAAAGCGCTGTATACCTCACGCATGACCTACGGTTTCGATCCGGTCGGCCCCACCAACCTGGCTCCGGTAGTGCCGACCAACGCAGAAGTGCTGCTGGAAACCCGCTTTCCGTACCTGGACGCCAGCCAAAGACGCGAGGTTCTGGGGACCACTGAAATATCTTCGGGCTACGCGGTAATCGATCAGTCAGGTGGCTACGGTCGCTTGAACCTGTATGCCGCAGGCGATGGCTACGGCGCGTTCAATTCCAACGTCACCGTCAACATGAACGCCAGCCTGGGCGGCTATAACGCCATCGACGCCTGGCGCAACGACATCAGCGGCAGTGGCGCACTGATCAAAAACGGCACCGGCAACCTGATCCTGACCGGCAACAACACCTACTCGGGCGGCACGCTGATCAACGGCGGCACCCTGACCGGTCATGCCCAGGCCTTCGGCAGCGGCACGATCACCGACAACGCAACGCTGGTGGTCGATCAGTCCACCAACGACACCCTCGCCAACACCCTGGCGGGCAGCGGCGCGTTGATCAAGCGCGGTGCCGGTTCGCTTAACCTGACCGGCAACAGCAGCCTGTCCGGCGCGACGACCGTGCAGGCCGGTCGCCTCGCAGTGAATGGCAACCTCGGCAACTCCATCGTCAGCGTGCAGCAAGGCGCAACGCTGGGGGGCAACGGCACCGTCGGCGGCATCAACGTCGCTCAGGGCGGTGTGGTTGCACCGGGTAATTCGGTGGGCCAGTTGAACGTCAACGGTGACGTCAATCTGGCTCAGGGCTCGGTTTACCAAGTGGAGTCGGACGCCAATGGCAATGCCGACCGCATCGTCGCCAGCGGCCGTGCGACCATCAATAACAGCACGCTGTCATTGGTTGAAGGCGGTAACTGGGTAGCAGCAAGCCGTTACTCGATTATCTCCGCAGCCGGTGGCGTCAGCGGTGCATTTGCGGCCGTGCAAACCAACTTCGCGTTCCTTACGCCGACGCTGAACTACACCGCGACAGACGTCGGGCTGACGCTGAATCGCAACGCACAAACCTTCGCCAGTCTGGCGACCACGCGCAATGCCAGTGCCGTTGCTCAGGGGCTCGACAGCGTGGGGGCAGGCAATGCCCTGTGGCGACAGGTGGTGCAGGACGACGCAGCAACCGCACAGGCGACCTTCAAGGCTCTGTCCAACGAGCTGCACGCATCGACTCAATCTGCGCTGATCGAAGACAGCCGTCTGGTGCGCAACGCCATGAACGATCGCATGCAGCAGGCGCAGTCCGCGCAGTCATTCGGCAGCACTACGCAAACCCTGGCTGGTGATGCCTCGCGTGGCGTGGTGTGGACTCAAGCCATCGGCGCGACCGGCCAGACCGACAGCAGCCGCGACGCTTCAGGCCTGGAAACCCGCACCAGCGGCCTGCTGTTCGGCGCCGACGTACCGCTCGACGACACTTGGCGCATAGGCGCACTGGCAGGCTTCAGCAACAGCAGCTTCGACCTGCGCCATGCGTCCGGCTCCACCGACAGCGACAACTATCATCTGGGTGTCTACGGCGGCGCGAAATGGGGTCAACTGGGCCTGCGTCTCGGCGCAGTGCGCACCTGGCATGAACTGACCGCCAAGCGCACGCTGGACCTGCCGGGCTCGTCCGAGCACTTCAAGGAAGACTACAAAGCAGCGACCAATCAGGTCTTCGGCGAACTGGGCTACTCCATCGAAATGGGCAATGCGCTGCTCGAACCCTTCGCCAACCTCGCCCATGTGCGCCTCGACACCGACGCATTTGACGAGAACAGCAACGCCATCAGCCTGGAGAACAAGTCGCAGAACAACCACATCACCTTCAGCACCCTGGGCCTGCGCGCTGCCACTCGCTTGAACGCTGGCAGCGTGACGATCAAACCCAACGCCACACTGGGCTGGCGTCGCGCCTACGGTGACGTCACCCCGGAAAGCCGCGCAGCCTTCAGCGGCGGCAGCACCTTCGAACTCTCCGGCGCACCGATTGCCCGCAGCGCCGCAGTGCTCGGCGCAGGTGTCGACCTGGGGTTGAGCGATACGCTGAGCGTGGGCCTGAGTTACGACGGTCAGGTGAGTAACGATGCTTCGGATCAGTCGCTGAATGCTCGGGTGACATTGGCGTTTTAAGGCTGAAGCGGCGGCTGCTCTCTGTAGGGGCGGAGAGTAGCCTGCCAAAGTTATCAGGGGGTCTGAGCGCTCTTGCGTTGACCCTCAATTCCATCCAGCTCTAACCCTCTCGTTTTCATTTCCCGGCCTCCCGATCAGCCTCAACAATCGAGGTCGGGAATGGGCTGCGTGCCTTTGCAAACCACCACAGGGCACCCGCCCCGATAACGCTCGTCAGCACGGCCAAACTCAGGATGACCTGGCGAATGCCCAAGGGCGCTGCGAGCAGGGCCACCAGCAAACCTGCCAGAGGCTGCGACAGGTTGTTGAGCAACGTGATCACGCCCACCGTCTTGCCGAAGTCCTGAGGCGGTATCACCCGCTGCCGGAGGGTGCGCATGTAGACGTTGAACATCTTGTCGAAGCCGACGATCAACAAAAAACCCAGCGCATAGCCAATCAGGTTCGGAATCAGGGCGCTGATAAATGCCCCGATCGCGATCATTGAATACCCGACACCGCCCAGCACCCGCAAAGGCAGCACCACACGGGCCAGGAAGAACAGGATCACGATAGTGGTCACTGCCCCCGCCGCCTGCAGCCCTGCATAGTTATCCTTGCCTGCGCTGTACTCGCCGATGACCATGGCTGCCGAGGTCGCCAGAGTGACGCCGACGATCAGGTTGACCCCTACTGCCAGCGTGATGATCTTTTTCAATTCGGCCAGGCCACGGATATGCCCGAACGCAATCCGCAGTGGCTGCAGCCAGATGTCTTGATGCTGCTCGAACACTTCCAGCTTAAAACGGCCAAGACGTTGCCAAGCCAACATGCAGAGGTCTGCCAGCAGGAATAGTCCGGCGATCCAGAGCACTACCCAGTGCCAGGCCCACACCTCCAGCATCAGTGCCGCCACCAGCGGCCCGAGAACCAGCCCTGACTGGTCGGCGATCTGGGAATAGGACAACGTTTTGGTGTAGCTGTAGTGCTGAAAGATATGCGGCATGAGCACTTCGCGCGCCATGATGCCTTGCGTGGTCAGCACCCCGCACAATGCCGAGAGCACCACGAGCCATCCAATGCCACCAAAGAGTGCGTAGAACACCATCGCCAGCACGCAGAGCAATGCCCGGTAGACCTGGCTGATGTGCAGAATTCTGATAGGCGAATACTTGTCGCACAGCGCGCCGCACAACGGAAACGCGAGAAACCTCGGTAACGATTCGACGAAAAACGCCAGCCCCGCCCATGAAGCGCTGTTGGTGGTCTGGAACACCACCAGCGGCACAATAAACAACAGGATCTGATCCGCCAGCCTGGACAGGAAAAGCGAGATGAAGAAAGCGAGGTAATCCTTGCGCATGAAGAACTCCGTTCAGTACTGGCAGCGCGTGCGTCAGTTATCATCGCTCAGGTCATAATCGGCTTGATACATCGATGCTGATGCGCTCTCTCCTGTCAGCTTGTGGAGAAATACCGATGAACTCATCGCCAAGGTATTCGGCCGTTCTGGCCACCCTGTTGATGGTCCTGCTCGCAGCTTGCAGCGCAGTGCCAGGCACTTCCATGAAAACTGTCGCCGTTGCCCAGTCAGACCCGGGCGAAGGCGGTGTTCCCGCATTTTACACATGGCCGGATAAAGTGCCGTCGACACCGGGCCAACTGCTGCGCTCGGAGCCGCTGACGGCCACGCAGAGCCTTGAGAGTGCCGGACAGAATGTCCGCATCCTGTACACCTCGACAGACGGGCTCAACAACCAGCCAGTCGCAGTGTCAGGAGCCTTGTTCATGCCCAAGGGTGAGCCGCCAAAGGGCGGATGGCCGCTGATGGCGTGGGCGCATGGCACGGTTGGCAGCGCGGACATCTGTGCGCCTTCCTTTGCCGGGCGCAGTGATCGCGACACGCGCTATCTGAATGAATGGCTCGGGCGGGGCTACGCGATTGTGGCTACTGATTACCAGGGTTTGGGCACGCCGGGGCTGCACCCGTTCGGGCTGAGCAGTCCGCTGGCGTATGGTGTGCTCGACAGCATTCGTGCGGTTCAGAAGGCGGACTTCAATCTGTCTTCGCAGGTGGTTGTGTTCGGGCAGTCGCAGGGTGGCCGGGCCGCTTTCGCAACGGCCGTCTACCAGAAGACTTATGCGCCCGAATTGAACATTGTCGGAGTGGTTGCGACCGGGACGCCGTATCCGATGGCTCAATCGCATGAGAAACATGCCGGACCGGACACCTTCCGCGATCAGGTCACGCCATCGCTGGCCTATAACCTGTTGCGACTGAGTACTGCCGCGCTGATTGACCCGTCGCTGCATCCTGCCGATTACCTGAGCGACCGCGCAAAGCCCGCGTTCGAAACCAGTCAGCGTGAATGCCTGCAAGCCATCGAGCGCAAGGTGGTCGCGGATGGACTGACATTCAACAACAGCTTCAAACGCTCACCCGATAAGGCACTTGATCAGGTCAATCGCCAATCGGACTACCCGACGTTAAAGTCGGACATTCCGGTTTTTATCGGTACGGGAGGCAAGGATGTCATTTCACCTGTTCGCAGCCAGATCGCGCTGGTGAAAGACGCGTGTAAGGCTGGCGACCGCATCGAGTGGCATTACTACCCGCAGCTGGATCACTCCGGCGCAGTGAATGGCTCGCTGCCGGACTCCACACGTTTTGTCGAGAAAGCGTTTTCAGGGGCGTTTATGGCGGGGAATTGTGGGGCGATGCGGAGCGACGCACGATAGACGAGATTATCGTTCGGTACGCTCCAGCGTCGAAGTGCCTTGCGTGACGCTCTGCGTCACAGATCTGTGCCGCGCCACATGCTCGAAAGAGGACGCAGAGCGTCCAGAACGGCATGCGACGCGGAGCGTCGCACGATAGTTGGATTACGCACGACACTCAGTGGGTCAGAACGCAGGCAGTACCGCGCCGTCGTACTTCTTGTTGATGAAGTCTTTGACTTCCTGGCTGGTCAACGCTTTCGACAGTTTTTCGATGGCGTCGGTGTGAGCGTTGTCTTCGCGGGTGACGAGGAAGTTAACGTACGGCGAATCGGCACCTTCGATGATCAGCGCGTCTTTCTTCGGATTGAGCTTGGCTTCCAGCGCGTAGTTGGTGTTGATCAGGGCAAGGTCAACCTGCTTCAACGCACGTGGCAGTACAGCCGATTCCAGTTCGCGAAATTTGAATTTCTTCGGGTTGGTTGCGATGTCTTTCGGCGTGGACAGGGCGTTGGTCGGATCCTTCAGGGTGATCAGGCCACCTTTTTGCAACAGCAACAGTGCGCGGCCTGCGTTGCTGCCTTCGTTTGGAATGGCGATGGTTGCGCCTTCAGGCAAATCAGCCAGTTTCTTGTACTTGCTGGAGTAGCCGCCGAACGGTTCGACGTGTACGCCCACGCCAGTCACCAGATTGGTGCCTTTGCCCTTATTGAAGCCATCCAGATAAGGCTTGGTTTGAAAATAGTTGGCATCCAGGCGCTTTTCGCTCAATTGAACGTTTGGCTGCACGTAGTCAGTGAAGACCTTGATTTCCAGGTCCACGCCTTCTTTGGCCAGGGTCGGCTTGATCAGCTCAAGGATTTCCGCGTGCGGTACGGGCGTCGCGCCGACTACCAGCTTTTCGCCCGCGTGAGCCAGGCCAATCGAAAACACAGCCGCCAGAGCGGTCATCAGAAACGTCTTTTTCATGCAATGTCCTTAGCGAAATCCGAGAGCGTCATCAGAAAATGACGCTTTATTACTCAATGGTTTGCCGTCGCGCGATCCAAACCCTGCGACATCATGCTGACATTACCGAGATTTTATATTCCGATAAAAGACTTTTTAATCGAGTACTTATATCTTTTTTGTCTCAAGCCTTCATGCAGAGTTCTGCTCAAGCTGCGATGTCACCGTTTCGAGCAATCGCCGCAGCGCGCAAAGCTGTTCTCGATCGCCGCCGCTAACCAATAGTTTTGCCTGACGCTCGATCAGCGTCAGCGGCGCGGCAATATCCGGCAGATTGATATCTTCAGCCCGAATTTCATCACCGCTGCTGACCAGCAAGGCAAAGTGAATGACGTTCTCCAGCTCACGTGTGTTGCCGGGCCAGCTGTGAGCTTCAAGCGTGCGCTGTGCGTCTTCGCTGATCAGTTGCACAGGCAGGCTAAGGCGCTGGCTGTAGATACCGACAAAGTATTCGGCCAGCGGCAAGATGTTGCCCGGTTGCTCGCGCAACGCCGGCAGGTCAAGACGCCCCTCGCTCAGGTAGTGATAAAGCCGCTCGTGAAATTTTCCGGCAGCCACCGCCTGCGCCAGATCGATGCTGGTGGCGGCTACCAGACGCACATCGACCGGGCTCGGCTGGTGCGCGCCAACTCGCGTGACTTCGTGGTTTTCCAGGGCGGCGAGCAGCTTGACCTGAATCGGCAGCGGCAGGTCGCCGATTTCATCCAGATACAAAGTGCCGCCGTTGGCCGAGCCAAACCAGCCGGCCCGACTGCTGACCGAACCGCTGTGCGCTCCGGCGGCATAACCGAACAACTCCGCATCGGCGTAAGTCGGGCTGATGGCACCGCAGTTGACTGAAACGAACAAGCCCGAGCGATCACTGCCGCGATGAATATGCCGCGCCAGTAATTCCTTGCCGGTCCCGGACTCGCCACGGATCAAGACCGGCAGTGAACGAGGTGCCAGCTGTTCCATTTCTTCGCGTAAACGGCGCGAGCGCGGGTCGATGAACACCAGCGCCTTGGCGCGAATGCTCAGCGGGCTTTTTTCTGCATCGGGGAAAGTCAGCAGCGGCTGACCGAAATTTTCGTGAAGGCTCATGACACACTCCCGCCTGAGCCCTTGCGACGGCTCAAGCGTTTAAAAGACAGGACCCGTTGGGTCGATAAACAAGCTGCCGCTCATGCGCGCCGACGCGCATGCTGCTCCAGACGGTTTTGCAGCCGGTACAGGTAGGCGAACCCCTGCTCCCAGCGCTGATGACCGGACTTGACGTTGATATGCCCGGCCTGACTCAGAAACCCGACTTCCGCGCCCCAGTGACGGGCCATTTCCATAGCGCGCTGAGAGCTGACCGCAGGGTCGTTGTCAGAACTGACAATCTGTGTCGGAAACGGCAGCAGATCATCAGGGATCGGCGCAAAATTACGCAATGCAGGCGGGCAATTCGGACGCTCGACGTCGGCAGGTGCTACCAGCAACGCACCTTGCACCTGACGCAGAGTCTCCAGCGGTGCGAGTTGTGCCCAATGCGCGACCGTCACGCAACCCAGGCTGTGAGCGATCAGGATCACCGGCGTGCTGTGTGCTGCAATCGTGCGTTGCAACTCGCCCACCCAGTCCTCACGGCGTGGTTTGAGCCAGTCGGCCTGCTCCACGCGCGTACTGTTGGGCAGGCTGTTTTGCCAGTGGGTCTGCCAATGATCATCAGGAGACCCTTGCCAGCCTGGCACGATCAGATACCGGATCGACTCGTTATGCATGGATTCGCCTCCTGCATGTATGCGTTCATGAGACGAGTATAGGGATGGAAGTTATATTCGCTAAGGAATAAGAAGCTATTTATTAATTCCTAAAACGAATATCAGCTATCAGGCAAAAAAAGAAGCCGTCCCCTGCCTTCGAGGAACGGCCTCTAATAAAAAATCACTTTCAGAGCAGAGAATATCCGCGCTTCGTTACAGGATTACGACGGCCTCAGGTTGCGGGAACAGCTCGAGAACCCGATTCGTCAACGCTCAGCGCCACGGCCTCGTCGTTTTGCGGTACTTCACGGGCGACGGTCCACACCACAATGGCGGCGACGATATCGAAAATCGCCAGTACCACGAACAGTGGGCTGTAACCGATTTTGGTGACCAGCACACCGAACACCATGGTGAACGCTGCAGCGCCCAGAAAACCGAACATCCCGCCCATGCCAGTCGCCGTGGCAACCTCGTTTTTGCCGAACGAATCCGAGGTGATCGAGTACAGTGCGCCCGACAGTGTCTGGTGCGCGAAACCACCGATGCACAGCAATGCGATAGCGGTGTAAGGGCTTTCGACCAGCCCGATACAGGCCGGGCCGATCATGCATGAGCAGCCGAACAGCATGACCATCTTGCGGGATGTGAACAGCGAAACCTTGCAGTATTTGTAAAACAGCGGGCTCAGATAGCCGCCCAGTACACAGCCGATGTCAGCCGCCAGAAACGGCAGCCAGGCGAACATCGCAACTTCCTTGATGTTCATGTGGCGCTCGGTCATCAGGTACAGCGGGATCCATGCGTTGAAGGTTTGCCAGGCCGGCTCGGACAGGATGCGCGCCGAAGCAATAGCGTAGAAATTGCGGTTCTTGAACAGGCGTTTCCAGCTGCCTTTCTGGGCAGGTGCATCCTTGAGGCGCGATTCCTGGCCGCTGAGGATGTAGTCACGTTCGGCATCGCCCAGACGCTTCTGGTCACGCGGGTGCTTGTACAACAGCAGCCATAGCCCGCTCCACACGATGCCCAGACCACCGACAATCAGAAACGCCAGCTCCCAGCCGCTTTGCAGAATGGCCCAGACCACCAGCGGGGGCGCAAGCAATGCGCCGAACGACGAGCCAATGTTGAACCAGCCGATGGCAACCGAACGCTCCTTGGCCGGAAACCATTCGGTCGTGGCCTTGACGCCTGCGGGCAGACCCGCCGCTTCGGTCAGCCCGAGCATGCCACGGAAGATGGCCAGGCTCTGCCAGCCCGTTGCGAACGCTGCGGCAGCGCAGGCAGCCGACCAGGCAATGGCGAAAATCGCAAAGCCCATCTTGGTGCCGATGGCGTCGATGATGTAGCCCGCCACCGGTTGCATGATGGCGTAGCACAGCTGCCAGGCGACGACGATGTGCGCGTACTGCTCGGTGGAAATGCTCAGTTCGCTCATGAGCGTCGGCGCTGCGACGGACAGCGTGTTGCGTGCAAGGTAGTTGACGACCAGGCCAGCTGTTACCAGCCCCACCATCCACCATCGAATGCCTTTTATTTTCATCTCTTCACCCTGTTTATTTTTAGATTGGCGATGAGCGTCCCGCGGCCATGACCGTGAGGCGGCTGGTTTTATGTAACTTCAGGTTACGGGCTTTTTAAGCAGGGTTATCGAGGTAATTCGCCGACAAACGGGCGAAAATTTTGACAAAATGGGGGAGATAAACTTTTTTACTGCCTGAGAAATCAGACTGGTCATGGACTTGTTACTCTTTGAATTATTTTTGTGGTTGTAATTTTCTGCAAGTCTTAAGTTGTCGTACAACATGGCGCATTTATAGTCATTTGCCATGCCAGTGTCAAATGACATAAACGCCAGGCCTCCGCTGAATAGCGGTTATCGGAGTTTTACTGGGAAGGCTCGGATTTTTTGTTATACGACAACTGCTTGATCGAAGCGTGTTCATAGTCCGCTTTGACCTATTCAGCGCTGCCCGACGCTCTCCCGACCGTGACGATTGCCGCCCGATGGCAAGAAACGCGTCTATAAGGCTTGCACAACTGTCACAAAAGCTTTCATTCTTGGTCACGGCGTCAGGCAAGGGAAATGCCCCGTGAAACCTTGTCCGCACTGCTAGACGCTGAATCACCTCATGTCAGGGAGAGGCGTCCACATGCCTGAGCCAAGCAGTCTCGCCAGCTGGACCCCTGCACTGCGCAAGCAGCTCGATGCCTTGGGCGTGGACAGCAACGCGTTGTGTCAGAGCGCGGGCATAGATCCGAATATGCTGGATGATCCCGGAGCACAGTTTCCCTCAGACATCACCGCCGCCCTCTGGCAGCGAGCGGTACAGGCCTGCCTCGATCCAACCCTGGGTTTACGTGTCTCGCGTTTTGTCAGCCCCACGTCGTTCCACGCGCTGGGCTATACGCTGGTGGCCAGCGGTTCACTGCGTGAGGTTTTCGAGCGCATCGTACGTTACCGCTCAATGGCCGAGGACTCTCTGGAGCTGGACTTCAGAACGGTGGGCGAGCGCTATGAATTCCGCTTCGGCACGCCGAAATCGTGTCAGTTGCCCGCTCATGAGTTGCTGGATGCATTCGCCGCTATTTATGTGCGTACCTGCCGCAACCGGTTAGGCAGGAGCTACGCGCCGCTGGCGGTGCATCTGCAACGTCCCGCGCCTGATAACCCGCAGCCCTGGCAGGATCTGTTCCGCTCACCGGTGATGTTCGCGGCGCAGGAGAATTTGCTGGAATTTGGCGGTGATCAGTTCGACAGCCACCTGGACGACGGCCCGGTACAGGTAAACGGGCAGGAATCCAGGGGCGATCCGTTACCTTCGCTGATCTGGGAACAGCGCGTGCGCTCGGCCATCGAAACCCTTCTGCCGGATGGCGAACCCACCGCAAAAACCATCGCCGAAGCCCTGCACCTGAGCACGCGCAGTTTGCAACGTCATCTGGCCGACGAGGGCTGCTGTTACGACCTGCTGCTCAATCAATGCCGCCAGAACCTGGCATTGCTGCACATGAACGACCCGCACAGCTCGCTGAGCGAAATCGCCTACCTGCTGGGCTTTACCGATACAACCAGCCTGAGCCGCGCCTTCAAACGCTGGACCGGACTGACACCGGGGCAGTATCGCAACGGATTGGTGCGCTGAGCGTGAGGAACGATCATCAACTACTGACTATCGTGCGACGCTCCGCGTCGCATGCAGTTCTGGACGCTCTGCGTCCGCTCTTGATTAAGCGGCGCGGCGCACACGCAAGGCATTCCTACGCTGGAGCATGAGGAACGATCATCAACTATCGTGCCGACGCTCCGCATCCGACCCTATAGGGTAGTGGCGGGCTCAATCCGCGCCAGCTCAGGCAAATCTCCCGACAACCCTAACGCTTCGCGCACGAACAGTGCCTTGGCTTCGGGCATCCGGTTGACCATTTTCAAACCGGTGTTACGCAACCAGCGCAGTGGCAATTGGTTGGCCTGAAACAGCCGTTCGAAGCCTTCCATTGCGGCCATCAATGCCAGGTTGTGCGGCATGCGACGACGCTCGTAGCGGCCCAGCACGCGCAGGTCAGACCAGCGTTCGCCACGCCCGGCAGCGTGGGTCAGGACTTGCGCCAGCACGGCTGCGTCGAGAAAGCCCAGGTTCACGCCCTGCCCGGCCAGCGGGTGAATGGTATGCGCCGCATCGCCAATCAGCGCCAACCCCCTGGCAACGTAACGCTTGGCATGACGCTGACGCAGTGGCACACAAACGCGCTCATCGGCAGACACTACCTGGCCCAGACGCCCTTCGAATGCCTGCTCCAGTTCACGACAGAACAGGTCATCTTCCAGCACCATCAGGCGCTCGGCTTCAGCCGGTGTGACTGACCAGACAATAGAGCACCAGTGCTCGCCCTCGCGCTCCAGTGGCAGAAAAGCCAAGGGGCCGTCATCGGTAAAACGCTGCCAGGCAGTTTTCCTGTGGGAATCAGCGGTGCGCACACTGGTGACGATAGCGTGATGCAGGTAATCCCACTCACGGGTCGGCGTTTCGGTCAGCCGGCGCACGGCGGAATTGGCACCATCGGCCGCCACCACCAGCGGTGCACGCAACTGGCGGCCGTCGGCCAGGGTCAGCAGCCAGTCATCTCCGGAGTGGCGCATCTGCTCAAGCCGCGCATTGGCCAGCAAGCCGATGTCGCTTTCATGCAGGCGATCGAGCAACGCATCCTGCACCACACGGTTCTCGACGATATGGCCCAGCACATCAGCGTGCACGCTGGAGGCAGAGAAGTGAATCTGCCCGGTGCCGCTGCCATCCCAGACCTGCATGTGCGCGTACGGGCTGATGCGACGGGCCGCGATGCCTTCCCACACGCCCAGCCGCTGAAGAATTCGCTGACTGGCTGTCGACAAGGCACTGACTCGTGGCTCAAAAGCCGAGTGTTGGTCAAAGGGTTTGACGCTCAGCGGCCCACCGTCGACCACCAGCACATCAAGACCGCTGCCCTGCAACGCCAGAGCAAGGGCACTGCCGACCATTCCGGCTCCGACAATCAGCACATCTGCGCGCGTTTCCATGGTCAAACCGTTCTCGCTTGCGGCCGAAGCCGTGTGTTTAAAGTGTGTGATTCACACATCGGATCGAGTCCCCAGGCCCATCGCCTGACGGGCAAACCAGCGCTTGGCGGCTGGCAACAGGTCCAGGCCCAGCAACCCGACGTTACGCCCGGCGGCAACCGCCGACCGGGAGCTGCCGAACAGGCGTGTCACCTTGTCGGAGAAGCCCACGGTCAATTGCTGATCCTGACGCTGACGCTCACGGTAGAGCTGCAGAGTAGACAACTCACCGGGCGGCGCGGCGCTGTCCAGCAGCGTCTCGGCCAGTGCATCGGCGTCACGCAAGGACAGATTGAACCCCTGCCCGGCAACCGGATGCAGGCTGTGCGCCGCATTACCCAGAATCACCAGATGCGAACGCACCTGCTCTTCGGCCTCGACCAGCGCCAGGGGGTAGACATGCCGTGCACCGACCTGACGCAGCGTGCCCAGGCGATAGCCAAACACGCCCTGCAGCTCTTCCAGAAAACTGCGGTCGTCCAGCTCGGCCAGGCGCTGGGTATCGTTGCCCGGACGCGTCCAGACCAGCGCACAGCGGTTTTCCGGCAATGGCAGCAGCGCCATCGGCCCGTCCTCGGTAAAACGTTCGAACGCCTGCCCGCAATGCGCTTCGCTCGGCGTGATATTGGCAATCAGCGCATGCTGGTCGTAGGGCCGTTGCCGCACTCCAATACCCAGCTGCTCGCGCAGGCTGGAGCGGCCGCCATCGGCCAGCACGGCCAGATCACAATCCAGTTCGGTTTCGTCACTGAGGCTCAGGCGATAACCATCGGCCAGCGGCTGCATGTGCCTGACCTCGGCCGGCACACGCCAACTGACGACATCACGGTCCAGCGCCGCCCACAGTGCCTGACCGAGCCAGGCGTTCTCGACTACGTAGCCGAGCGCCGGAACACCCTCTTCGATCGCAGACAAACGGGTAGCTCCGAAGCGGCCACGGTCCGAGACCTGAATTTGCAGAATCGGCTCGGCGCGGCGGGATATCTGCTGCCAGAGGCCAAGCCGCTCATAGATGCGTCGCGAGCCGAACGACAGTGCCGAAGAACGCGCATCGTAGCTGGGCTGCCAGGCCTCACCCGGCGCGAAGGGTTCGATGAGCACGATTTTCCAGCCGCGCGCCTTGGCACCGGCCTGCAGTGAAAGCGCGAGACTTGCACCCACCAATCCGCCGCCGACGATGGCGATATTAAAGCGGCTCATGCGACCTGTGCCTTTGCAGCCGCCATCAGCGCCTCGATCTCGGCGACGGTCTTGGGCACGCCACCGGACAGAATTTCACAGCCCTGCCTGGTTACAACCACGTCGTCTTCGATTCGCACACCAATACCTCGCCATTTCTTCGCGACGTCCAGATTGTCGGGGGATATGTAGATCCCGGGTTCAACAGTCAGCGTCATGCCGACCTCCAGTACACGCCACTCGCCGCCGACCTTGTATTCACCGACGTCGTGTACATCCATGCCCAGCCAGTGACCGGCACGGTGCATGTAAAACATCTTGTAGGCCTCGCTCTCGATCAACTGATCGACGTCGCCTCGCAGCAAACCCAGCTCGACCAGCCCTGCGGTAATCACCTTGACCGTCGCTTCGTGCGCCTGGTTCCAGTGCTTGTCGGGGCCGATGGCCTCGAAAGCCGCATACTGAGACTTGAGCACCAGCTCGTAGATGGCTTTTTGTTCGGGAGAAAACTTGCCGCTCACCGGAAACGTCCGGGTGATGTCACTGGCATAGCAGTCGATTTCGCAGCCCGCATCGATCAGCACCAGATCGCCATCCTTGAGAACGGCATCGTTCTGCTGGTAATGCAGGATGCAACCGTTGCGCCCCGAGGCCACGATCGAGCCGTAGGCAGGCATCTTCGAACCGCCCTTGCGAAATTCGTAATCCAGCTCGGCTTCCAGGCTGAACTCGTGCAGGCCTGCGCGACAGGCCTGCATTGCTCGCACATGGGCACGCGCAGAGATGTCCGCCGCGCTGCGCATGACTTTGATTTCCGCCGCCGATTTGTACAGGCGCATGTCGTGCAACAGATGATCCAGCGCGACAAATTCCTTGGGCGGCTGAGCACCGAGGTGCGCCTTGGAGCGGATCACGTTGATCCAGTCCATCAGGTGCCGGTCGAATTCAGGGTTGCTGCCCATCGCCGAATAGACCCGGTCACGGCCCTCGATGAGGCCCGGCAGAATTTCGTCGATGTCGTTGATCGGGAATGCATCGTCTGCACCGAAATCGCGGATCGCGCCTTCCTGTCCGGCGCGCAGACCTTCCCACAATTCGCGCTCGGGGTTGCGTTCACGGCAGAACAAAACGTACTCGCCATATTCGCGTCCGGGAATCAGCACCACCACCGCTTCCGGCTCGGGAAAGCCGCTGAGGTACTGAAAGTCACTGTCCTGCCGGTAGATATGCTCGACATCACGATTGCGAATGGCAACCGCAGCAGCAGGCAGGATGGCAATGCTGTCCGGCTCCATCTGAGCCATCAGAGCCTTGCGGCGGCGGGCGTATTCGGACTTCGGGATCTGAATCATGGGCAGCAGGAGTCCTGATGGAGTCTACCTGGCCGCACTGTCGTCAGCGCGGGCCGGTGTCGCAGTGATGGGCAATCAGTGCAGAGAAGGCTTGGGTTGCGGCGCAGCAGGCTCATTGAATTCGGTGAACAGCAACAATGGCGCTACGCGCATGTATTCCATGACTTCCATATAGTCGGTCTCGCCGTCTTCGGACTCGTCCAGTGCGTCCTGAACCTGGGCAATGGCCGCCAGATCCTCAAGAACATCCTTGGCTTCAGTGCCGAGCGTCTTGTCGCCAATGGCCAGACCGAAGCCTGCCAGAAACCCCTGACACCATTGGCCTAGCGCGGCAGCACGCTCGGTCAGCGGCTCTTCGTCGCCCGGCAGCAACAGCACGACGGTCATGTCGTCACCGGTGAGTTCGCCCTTGACCATCTCTTGCAAGCCGATGAGCGCCTGGCGGATATTGTCTTGCGGCTCGGTTTCCAGCAGCACCGAAGCATCGGCAAACCAGCCTTCGTTGTCGAAACCGGCACCTGCGCAACTACGCCCCAGCAGCAGGCCATGCAGCTCGGCAGGGGATACCTGGTGACCGCCACTGTTAAGCAGAGTGGCGAACGCTTTGTACGGAGAATTCTGAATGGGCATGGGTAGCTAGTCGCCAAACGGCGCAATGTCTAGAATGAAGGCCTTGTATCCTAGACTATCCGCGCGACAAGATCACCCGGACGGCGGTTCGAGCTTGAGCACAAGCATCGCCTCCCCTGCCATTCATCAGAAAGTATTCAGTGGAAAACAATGGAAGACACCGACCTGCAAGCGCTGATGAAACGTGTGGAGCTGCTCCTGAAGTATGCCGAGCAACTTAAAGGCCAAAATGCACTCCTATTAGCTCAGGAAAAGACCTGGCGCGAGGAACGCGCCCAACTCATTGAAAAAAACGAAATCGCCCGGCAGAAGGTCGAGTCAATGATTTCGCGCCTCAAAGCCCTGGAGCAAGACTCATGAGCAATGGCAACAGCGTTACCGTTCAGATCCTCGACAAGGAATACTCGATCATCTGCCCTCAGGAAGAGCGCACCAACCTGGTCAGCGCCGCCCGTTATCTGGACGGCAAGATGCGTGAAATCCGCAGCAGCGGCAAAGTCATCGGTGCCGATCGCATCGCCGTGATGGCCGCGCTCAACATCACTCACGACCTGCTGCATAAAGAACATTTACCTGACGTACAGACCAGCGGTTCGACTCGCGAACAGGTCCGCGATCTGCTCGACAAGGTCGATCTGGTGCTGGCCACAGACACGCCCGGCACACCGGATTCAACTCGGGGCTGATTATTGCGGGGCATTTCTGTATACTCGCGCTGCTCCCTGGAGTGCTTGCCAGTCGGTCATGTCCCTGAGCCGATACGCACAACCACGGGGGTTGCACGTTGGGGTTGGTGTGCATGTCCGCTCGACGGAAAGCCTTAAAACCTCCTGCAATCTCCACCTTGAACTTTCGGGTTCAAGGGCTAAACCGACAGCGGTTCGTCGGGGAGTCCATATTCAGTTCGTTGCCAGCCCTGCTGTCTGGCAACGACGATCCTGCCCTGGTTTCAACACCCTTCCCGGATCAGCCTGCATGACCTTCTGCTCATGATCAGCGCCCAATCGCTCACCCGTCCACAACTGCGCCGCCAGCTACGCAAGGCACGCAGGGCGTTGAGTCGCAGCCAGCAACGCGCAGCCGCCCGCGATGTTTACCGCCAATTGGCGCAGCATCCGCTGTTCCGACGTGCCCGGCATGTTTCGCTGTACCTGCCGATGGATGGCGAGATCGACCCGCGGCTGTTACTGCGTGAAGCACAACGACGCGGCAAGGCCACTTACCTGCCGGTGCTCAATGCATGGCCGCGCACGCGCATGGTTTTTCAGCGCGTGCGTCCCGGCGAGAAATTCATCCCCAATCGCTTCCGCATCCCCGAGCCGCTTATCAACCGTACGAAACAACGCCATGTGTGGGCACTCGATCTGGTGCTGATGCCATTGGTAGGGTTCGATAACGAAGGCGGTCGCCTGGGCATGGGCGGTGGGTTTTATGACCGCAGCCTGGCGTATCTGGCACGCAGAAAGGCCTGGCGCAAACCGGTTCTACTCGGGCTGGCTCACGAATGTCAGAAAGTGGATCGACTGGCGCAGGCCAGTTGGGATGTACCGCTGCAAGGCACGGTATCTGATAAAGGCTGGTATCTGACACAGATACTCTGATCGTTCAGCCAACAGGGCAGTCAACGATCAGAGCAGAAGCAGGGCTTAATGCCTGCCGGGGATTTTTTGCTGTTGTTGAGTGATTTCGACTGGAGCGTCATCCTTGCTGGTCCATAAGCTTTGCGCATAACCGGTTGTCACGACACCCAAGCCAAACAGAATAACCAGAATCCAGAGTAAATCAGGCTTGCGTTTCATTGACTGCCCTCCTTAGGCAAATCAATACGATGTCAGCATCGGTTTTTGTATAGGCCGTGCAACAGCGTGGAGCTTTAAAGGGCGGCATTTTGCGGTAACGTGAACCAGTACGCAAATAGTGGCGCAAGCCGACTGTCGGTTTGTCATCAAACTGTCGGTAATACCGTGAACTTTTGTCTCTGGAGAGAGAGCAATGGCCTATTGGCTGATGAAGTCCGAGCCTGACGAATTCTCGATCAGCGACCTGCAAAAACGGGGTAACGCCCGCTGGGACGGGGTGCGCAACTATCAGGCGCGTAATTTTCTAAGGAGCATGGCAGAGGGCGACGAATTCTTTTTCTACCACTCCAGTTGCCCGGAGCCGGGAATCGCCGGCATCGGCAAAATCGCCAAAGCCGCTTATCCGGACCCCACTGCACTGGACCCCGACAGCCACTATCACGACGCCAAGGCCAGCGCGGATAAAAACCCGTGGAGCGCCATAGACGTCGAGTTTGTGGATATCTTCAAGAACGTGCTGGGGCTCGGTTATCTGAAGCAACAAAGCCGGCTGGAGCAACTGCCTCTGGTGCAAAAAGGCAGTCGGCTTTCAGTGATGCCGGTTACCGCCGAACAATGGGCGGCGATCCTGGCACTGCGCTGACAAGCGTTATTGAACGATGAAGTTATTGAACAGCAAGTCTTCGACAATCGGCTTGCCTTCTTCATCGTTCATGACGCGCTGCACCTGCTTGAGCGCTTCCTGACGAATGTTTTCCTTCGCCTCGGCACTGCTCATGGAATCAACCGTCTGCTGAGTGAACAGCGACACCAGTTGATTACGGATCAAGGCGTCATTGCGCTTCACCGCCGCCTCGGCATCGGCACCCGTTACACGCAACGCGATGTCAGCCTTGTAGACGCGCAGCTTGGGGCCGCCATCCAGCGCGTAGTTGCCCACGAACGGCGGCGTCAGCGAGACATAGGCCGCTTTGGGCGGGCCGCCTTCTTCCTTGGCTTCCTCTTGCGCCATGACAGGCAATGACAAGGCCAGCAATACCAGAATCCACGCTTTCACAGTCCACTCCTTAATACGGTTTGCCACGTAGTTTACAGCTTATGTGTGCTTATCAGGCCGGGCCATGCTTGTTGACCCGAGAACCCACTTAACTCACTTTATCGGCCATTACCGAAAAAGGAATAGCCTAATGAAAGCCCTGTTATGCAAAGCCTTCGGTTCGGCCAGCACGCTGGTGTTTGAAGACGTGCCAGGCCCCGAGATCAAAAAGAACGAAATCCTCCTCGACGTACACGCCGCCGGGGTCAACTTTCCCGACACGTTGATCATCGAGGGCAAATACCAGTTCAAGCCACCCTTCCCTTTCTCGCCGGGTGGCGAGGCAGCAGGCGTGATATCAGCCGTCGGGGAAAAGGTAACCCATCTCAAGCCCGGCGACCGCGTGATGGCGCTCACCGGCTGGGGCAGTTTTGCCGAGCAGGTCGCTGTACCCGGTTACAACGTACTGCCGATACCGACGAGCATGGACTTCACCACCGCTGCAGCGTTCAGCATGACCTACGGCACCTCCATGCATGCGCTCAATCAACGCGCCAACCTGCAAGCCGGCGAAACCCTGCTGGTGCTCGGCGCATCCGGCGGCGTGGGCCTGGCCGCCGTGGAAATTGGTAAAGCCCTCGGCGCACGCGTCATCGCCGCCGCCAGCAGCGCTGAAAAACTTGAAGTCGCCAAAAACGCAGGCGCAGACGAACTGATCAACTACAGCGAAACCAGCCTCAAGGACGAAGTAAAACGCCTCACCAACGGCAACGGCGCCGACATCATCTACGACCCGGTCGGCGGCGACCTTTTCGACCAGGCCATCCGCGCCATCGCCTGGAACGGCCGCCTGCTGGTCGTCGGTTTCGCCAGCGGCCGCATCCCGGACCTGCCCGTCAACCTGACCCTGCTTAAGGGCGCATCGGTGGTCGGCGTGTTCTGGGGCTCGTTTGCTCAGCGGCAACCGCAGGACAATGCGGCGAACTTCAAGCAGCTGTTTGCGTGGTTTGAAGAAGGGAAATTGAAGCCGCTGGTGTCGACGGTTTATCCGCTGGAAAAGGCTGGGGAGGCGATTGATTTGTTGGGTGAGCGCAGGGCTGTGGGGAAGGTGGTGGTTTTGGTGAATTAACACGCTTAATACAGTATTAGTCAAAAAATATTTATATATCACAATGACGGAGAAAAAGCAGATTAATTAGTCGCCATACAGCTAATAAGGAGAACTGTATGGCAGACGATCAAGAAAAACATATATATGTAAAATACTGGCCCACTCCAGATTTAGGGTCCGCAGACCGGGCAGCCGCTGAGGCATCTGCTAATAAAGCGAGTGGCGGAGGTAACTCAGGCTGGAGCATTGGAATCGGTGGCGATGGCGGCGGACCAAGCAATACCGGCCTAGGCCCTGGGCGCGGCCGCCGAAGAGGTATCACTAATAAACAGCTGAGACGTCTATTAAGACAACAAGAAACAGATGCGCATGCGTTAGCCCAGCGGCAAGCGGCAGAACACGCGGCTCACCTCGCAAGAGTAGACGCTGAGGCACATGCCCAGGCAATGGCAGAAGCCGCCGAGCGAGAACGTATTGAAACGCAAGTACGTGCACAGGCCGAAAAGGATCAGGCCCATCGACTGGCTCTTGAAGCGCTGACGAATGCCTACCCGTCGTTACAATCTGGATTTGCACAAAACTATTTACTGGCTTCTGCATCGCTGCCGAATAATCTTCAAAAAGAAGTAGCGCCGGGTCATGACCTGAATGTTGATTACCCAGGCGACAAGCAGGCTCTTGAGCTGATACTTCAGAAAAAAACCAACGTTAACTACTTACTCGCAACCAAACAGCCTTTACTGGAAGAGCGTCGCACTCAGGCTATTAGTCTGACCGGTCAAGAACTTGACCATGCCACACAAAAGGACCACCTCAACTATTTGGTGTACTTCAGCCAGGGTGATCCTCAACGTGTGCAGCAGGCCCATGAAACGTGGGTAAACGCTTTATCTCAAACCTATGAAGCAAAACTTCTTGCCGAGTCGGTCACGCTGCTCAATGAACAATCGGCAGCACTTTCCATGCGCCATGCTGAATTGTCGCTAGCCGATAAAACGGCGAGTCAGGATGCAGATCGGACATCATCCCGACAGGCCGCTGGCATCAACAAGCTGTGGTCAGTTATTGCCCCCGCGTCAACCACCACCGCAGCACCGGGCATCAGGACCGTTGCGACCAACATCGCGAAAGACCAGCTCATCAGGATCGCGACCAGAACGCTTGGCAGCAATCTGGTTACCTTGCTGGCGATGTATCCACAACCGTTGGGCGACTCAGAGCTGCCGCCTGCTGTGATCGCCACACCTCTGTCGCAGCTCAACCTGCCACCGCATATCGATCTGCAATACCTTGCCAGCGTCAAAGGCACGCTGGATGTGCCTCATCGACTTACATCCGATGGAGCTAGCGCAAGCGGCGGTGCACGCTGGGTAGCTACGGACGGTGTGAAAGTGGGTACCAAGGTTCGCGTAAGAACTTTCACCTATAACGCACTGAACAAGTCCTACGAGTTTATCCGTGACGGGGAATCGACACCGGCCCTTATATGGACGCCAATAGCACAACCGGCGGACAGTTCGACAAGCTCACCCGCAGGGCCACCCGCGTTGCCGAAAGATCCAGGCAACGTGGTGACACCTTTTGTACCCGAGCTTGAAGCTTACCCGGCGATTGATCGAGATGATCCTGATGATTACATTCTCATCTCGCCGATTGATTCCGGGCTGCCGAATAGCTACCTGCTGTTCAAGGACCCGAGGTCGATTCCGGGGGTTGCGAGTGGGTATGGTGAAGCGGTGACTGGAGTTTGGCTAGGAGACAGAACGCGTGCAGAAGGCGCATCGATTCCGACGCATATTGCAGATCAACTGCGCGGACGACGATTTGGTGATTTTGCTTCACTGAGGAAAGCAACTTGGATAGCCGTAGCCGATGATCCCGAGCTAGGGAAACAGTTTACTCAGAATAACCTTGAAATAATGCGAGGTGGTGGTGCGCCCCACCCTAGACTCAGCGACCAAGCCGGAGGCCGTACGAGATTTGAAATCCATCATAAAAATTATATTTCAAAAGGCGGCGCGGTTTATGACATCGACAACTTGGTTATTATGACACCAAGGCAACATATTGATCATCACAGGAGCCAAAAAAATGATCTTTAAAGAAAAGCTAGAAGATTACACCGAAGAAGAATTCCTGGAATTTTTGAGGGGACTCTCTTCTCAACACATTCAACTTCATGGTGATGAGTTTGTTAAGCACATGGATCGTTTAGTTAAGCACTTTGTAAAGGTGACAGAGCATCCAGCGCAAACAGACGTAATCTTTTATCCCGAGGAAGGTCAGGAGGACACCCCGGAGGGTATTTTAAAAACAATCAAAGAATGGCGAGCTAAAAATGGCAAGCCGGGATTCAAAGAGTAAGAACCCCATACACAAACAGCTCTAACACTATAAAAAAGAAAATCATCCATGGAAGAATTACATCATCACCTCCAGCAATTACCTGGCTTTCTGCAAGCCGAGCTTGCGGCTCACGTCGGCGACTGGAACGGAACACGTTACATCGATATAACCGATAAACACATACACGCTATCAATCATCTGGTTGCCAGCAAACGCGCTCCCTTGCAACAGGACCACATCGACAATTCGTATTTTTTGTGGGGCACTGATCCCTGGGATAAATCGTCTCTTGAGTTAAACGCACAGATGCGGGGTATGCCAGGCGGGGTGCCCACTGATTTTTACTATATGACGGGAGACGCCCGTTTTCATATGGAGAGCATCCGCTTTCTAAACGAACTCAAAGGCAATCTCGAATCGCTGCATGCTCGGCTAATAGAACAGGAACGCGAGTATAACGAGCGCATGGCCCAAGAAGCCGCACACCGCCAAGCCGAAGAAGCAGCGCGCGCAAGAGCCGAGGCTGAAGCGGCAGCTCGACGACTCGCGGAGGAACAAGCAGCGCAGCAGCGGGCCATAGAGGCCGCGTTACAACTTGCACAGCGTCAGGTCGAAGAAGCCAAGCACGCTTTGGCCTTGCGCAACGCCGAGGAAGCTCGCGCTAAAGAGGCCGAATCCCGCCATGCGGTCGAGGTGACATTTGGACCTGAAGCGTCGCGAGAAATCGATAATGCAATCAAGGTACTGAGAGGCACTATCGAAATCGCGATCACAGACTTCTCGAACGCGATCAACGCTCACGGCGCGCTCGGACTGAGCCAGCTTGAAACAATTCAACATATGAACGCCACTCACTAATCTTTCGCGACAAGGCCGGGACCAAGGCGATGACGCTTTGGTCCCGGCACTGTGCATCAAGTGGAACTGACGCAAGGCATCAAAACAGACCTGATCGCTACTCAGATCATGCTCGACCCTGACCTCCGCCTCCTTGAAATAACTGATAGCAACTTCGCCGTTAACACGATTAAAGCTGTGAGAAAATAGCCGCTTTCCCGACTCGGGCCTTGCTTGTTACGGACGACTTGATTTTGTCAGCATTAACGCCGCCGACCGAGCCTGACTTGGCTTACCAGGTAACACAGACTGTTTTGGCCACGGCGGATATGCCGACAGCTTATGACTTTTCCACTCTAGACAAAGATTATTGCATCCCTCACCCGACCTCAGGAGAGTTGAGCTTCGGTTACATTTCTATGTACGAAAGCCGCAATCTGACCTTGCCAGGCGGAGAAATTTATTTGCGTGCAGGTAAGCATTTCGGCTTCAGTAGCGGTTTTGGAGTCAACCACATTTGGCAGGGGCACGGTCATGAACTGGCCAAGTCTGGCTGCAAAACCATTCAGGATGTATCTGCATTTGTTGCCGGAATTTTAAGTGCAGGTGCACAGATTTATTGCGAGGGTTATCAGACGCGTGATGGGCATCGACTTACGGTCATACGAAATGCCAGAGGGTGCGCAATTTTGTCGCCACAAGAAGAAGCTGAACGAGGATTTTTCTACTCGGTGGTCACCGCCTACAAAATACTTAGGAGGCGACCGGCGATCAAAGTAGGGACTCTGAAACCAAAAAAAGCGCCATAGGCGCCTTTTTCAGAGTACGAGAGGGCTGGTAGTCGCAGCGCTTGCTTAGCACGTCCAGACACGAGGCCTGAAAGGGGTCGAAAGCCAACCGTTGTCGCCAGTTGCCGCTACCGCACGAGTGACGCCTCGCACAATCCACACCTGCTCGCCGGTATCGTCATTGAATCGAGCAGGCCCTGCTCTTATTGAGCCCTCGCGAGCATTCTGATGAAACACAGGGTCGTCGTCAACCACAGGGCTGCATTCTGAAACTGCTTTGATACTGGCACTTCGCTGATGCCCCGCCCTTCCTACAACACCTTCCTCACATTCTCCGGCAAATAATCCACATACTTACGCATCGGATTTTTTGACATTGGGCGATAATCCCCGGCGCCGCCTCCAGCAGCTCAACAACCAATGCCTGACGTTCGTCAAGGGTGAGAAATTGCGCTATGACCGGACCGCTCGACAGGTACAGTTCTTTTCGCATCACGCATCCGGCTTGCCCTCCTTATGCCACCTGTCACCCACATAGGTTTTGCTTGCCAAGACTGAGTCTCGCTCAAAAGCAAGGGGATTGCCCCAAATGTGGGAGCGAGCTTGCTCGCGAAGACGTATTCACAGGGCAACACGTTGCCATGCCCGCTCATGCTTTGCTGGAGACTTTACGTCCAATCCTGAATGTGAGTCATGGCGTGAGTTGTGAAGCAGAGCCTTACGAAGGGCGTTCCCGCTGGCGCTTGCGAAACGAGAGATATCCGTCGGCTGTACCGGCTTCTTCGTGAGCAAGCTCACTCCCACAAGTACGCGGCACTCACGAAGACCATGATCAATACCGCCCAGCACGCGGCTCATTCGCTGCCCTACGCTTGCTCGGCCAACCCGACCATCAACGCCTTGATCGGCGCTGGCAGATAGTCGCCATGCAGACGATCGGGATTGCTTCGGCAATTGCTGACCATCATCGGTATCGCGGCGCCCAGTTGCTCAAGCAGGACCTGGCGTTGGGACTCGCTACGCTGGTGCGCAACATGGCTGCCGAACAAGGCTTGCCCGGTGTAGGAAAACACGTCGACCTTACTCAGCGGTTCCTTGGGATAGTCCTGGCGGGCGGATTTCACTTCGTGGTTCAGGTAGCCACAGCGGATATTGCCCAGGCCCACGGTCATTTCGGTGTTGAAGCGCCGATAGCCGTGGGAACCAAAAATGACGGGCACGGTAATCGTGGGCGGCGCGCCGACTGTTCCGACCCAGGGTTTATAGCGCCATTGGCGGAGTGCCTGCTCCACTGCTGCGGCGAGCTGCGGATGCCCACTCTCGATAGCCCTGGCTTCACGAACCTGCCCGTCGGATTTGATCCACAGCTGGGCGCGGTGATGACGATGGTAAGAACCTGCCGACATATCAGTCAGCACACGACTTCCGATACGCCTGTAGGACCCATCCCAAATACTTGAAACACCTTTAAACATTTGCGCAATGTTCGTAAAAGAACAGCCGATCGCCTGCATTTCCTACAAGGAATCAGCCCGAAGGCACTGCTTTTTTCTGTAATGAAAATGTAATATTCGCATTCGCAAAAAAACAATAATCAGGAGCTTCTCCATGTTTGGGTTTTTCCGCCCTGCCAGGCATCAGGCACCCCTTCCCGAAGAAAAGGTCGATAGCACTTATCGGCGTCTGCGCTGGCAGATCTTCGCAGGCATCTTTATCGGCTATGCCGGTTACTACCTGCTGCGCAAGAATTTCTCGCTGGCGATGCCTTATCTGATCGACGAAGGCTATACGCGTGGCCAGTTGGGCGTAGCGATGTCTGCCATCGCGATTGCCTATGGCTTGTCGAAATTCCTCATGGGGATTGTTTCGGACCGCTCCAACCCGCGCTACTTCCTGCCCTTCGGGCTATTGGTTTCTGCCGGAATCATGTTCATCTTCGGCTTCGCGCCGTGGGCGACGTCCAGTGTCACGATCATGTTCGTGCTGTTGTTCATCAATGGCTGGGCCCAGGGCATGGGCTGGCCGCCGAGCGGGCGGACGATGGTCCACTGGTGGTCGCAGAAAGAGCGCGGCGGCGTGGTGTCTGTGTGGAACGTGGCGCACAACGTTGGCGGCGGCCTGATCGGCCCGCTGTTCCTGCTCGGCATGGGCTGGACCAACGACTGGCATGCGGCGTTCTACGTGCCGGCGGCGGTTGCGTTGCTGGTCGCGGTGTTCGCATTCGCGACCATGCGTGACACCCCGCAATCGGTCGGCCTGCCGCCTATCGAGCACTACAAGAACGATTACCCGGAAGGCTACGATGCCAGCCACGAAGAGGAATTCAGCGCCCGGGAAATCTTCGTCAAGTACGTGCTGCGCAACAAGTTCCTGTGGTACATCGCCATGGCCAACGTGTTCGTTTATCTGTTGCGCTACGGCGTGCTGGACTGGGCGCCAACCTATCTGAAAGAAGCCAAGCACTTCACGGTCGACAAGACCTCATGGGCCTATTTTCTGTACGAGTGGGCGGGTATTCCGGGCACGCTGCTGTGCGGCTGGATGTCGGACAAGATCTTCAAGGGCAATCGCGGCCTGACCGGCATGGTGTTCATGTTTCTGGTGACCATTGCCACGCTGGTGTATTGGCTGAACCCTGAAGGCAACCCGACCGTCGACATGATCGCGCTGGTATCCATCGGCTTCCTGATCTATGGCCCGGTCATGCTGATCGGCCTGCAGGCGCTGGAACTGGCGCCGAAGAAGGCAGCGGGTACGGCAGCCGGCTTTACCGGGCTGTTCGGCTACCTGGGCGGGTCGGTCGCGGCGAGTGCTGCGATGGGCTACACGGTCGACCACTTCGGCTGGGACGGCGGCTTTGTGCTGCTGATCGGCGCGTGCATTCTGGCGATGGCATTCCTTGCGCCGACGCTGCGGCACAAACAGGTCGCCAGCACCTCGCGCGATACCAAGGACTGACCCAAAGGCCGGTCAGGCGGTCTCTGACTTGCAGCGCTTGAGCCGCGCCTCCAGATTCAGGTCTGGCATGGCGTGGCTACGCAGGGCCTTGGCAGTCTGTTCCACGTACTCGCGGGTGGTTCCATAGCGCCCGCTGGCGCTGGCCAGCACCTGACTCAACACACTGTCGGGCAGGTTGCCCGCGTAGCTGGGCAAATGCCGTTCCAGCACGAAGCCCAGCGCCTGTACCTTCCTGCCGTCTTCAAGGCGGCAATTGAGCCAGTGCGGGCGATACGAGGGATATGGCATCTCACGCTCCCACAAGGCCAGCAGCGATTTCTCCAGGCACTCATCCGGCAGGCGATAGGCAAAACCGGTGCATGAACCGCCGCGATCCAGCCCGAATACCAGGCCCGGCACCTCCGGCGTACCGCGATGCTCGTGCGACCACAGGTAAAGCCCGCGGTGATAACCGTGCACTCGACCGCGCTGGCTCTCTACGGCGGTGCACTCGGGACGCCAGATCAGCGAGCCGTAGGCGAACAGCCAGACCGGGCCGCCTTTATGAAGACGCATGGTGGCGTCCATGGATGCGAGCAGTTGCTCGCGGGTAAGCTGCGGACCCAGATCGATAACGGGCGGATACGTCAGCCCAAGGCCGTCATGCACTGCAGCGGCCAACTCGTTGATTGGATTCTCCATTTGCCTCCCTGACAGTCTGACTGTCAGTTTTTACCGAGCCCCGCTGACTCGCTCGTGGGTGAGCGGCATCAGGGTGTCGTGGTTCGGTTGTCGCCACAGGCCAAAGGCCTGTTTCTACAAAAAGTTGTCTGGCGACGAATTGACATCGCCGTAAGCTATAAGCAGCTAAAGCAATTTACACTCCAGCTATGCAGCCGTCAGTCCGGCATCACGGACGCGGTGCGTAGGCGAATACGTCTGCGCGCATCTGGTGGGCGTCCATTCCGGCACTGACAAGAGCGTCCAGCGTTCCGTAAACCATGGCAGGTGAGCCGCTGGCGTAGACGTAAACCGCCGACAGGTCCTTGATGTCTTCGCAAACCGCCTCGTGCAGCAGACCACAACGCCCTTCCCAGCCACACAGGTCACTGACGACCTTGTGCAGGAACAGGTTCGGCAGTTTCGCCCACTCATCCCAGTGGCTGACCTGGTAAAAATCCTCGGGCCGACGCACGCCCCAGTACAAATGCACCGGGTGACTGAAGCCTGCTGAGCGACAGTACTCAAGCAAACTGTTCATTTGCGCCATACCTGTACCGGCAGCAATCAATACCAAAGGCCCGTCCGGCAGCTCGGCAAGGTGGGTATCGCCAAACGGCAGCTCGACCCGCGCCATTTTGTTGCGTTGCAGTTGCTCGATCAGGCTGCGCGCACTGTCTTCACGAGCCAGTACATGCAATTCCAGATCACGACCGCTGTGCGGTGCCGATGCGATGGAGAATGCCGACTTCTCGCCATTCTCCCGCTCGATCATCAGGTACTGCCCGGCGTGATAACGCGGAGGCTTGCCTGCCGGGGCGCGCAAACCTACCCGCCAGACATCGCCACCGATTTCGACACACTCGCTCAACTGGCAGGCAAAGCTGCGCACCGGCAGCTCACCCTTGGCCAGCACGCCATCCCAGAGCACAACACAATCTTCAAGCGGCTCTGCTACACACGTATGAATCTCGCCGTGATCAAGCGCCTGACCCGACTGCATCACCCGCCCCTCGACCAGCAAGGCCGAGCAGATATGACAGTTACCGTTACGACAGCTCTGCGGGCATTCATAGCCCAGACGCTGCGCAGCATCGAGAATCCGCTCGCCCGGCAGGGTGTCCAGCACCGCACCTGACGGCTGCAAGGTTACGCGCATCAGTCTATTCCCAACTGAGTCCAGATCTCGTCCACGCGGCGTGTGGTGGCTTCGTCCTTGACGATAGCCCTGCCCCATTCACGCGTGGTCTCGCCTGGCCATTTGTTAGTGGCGTCCAGGCCCATTTTCGATCCCAACCCGGACACCGGAGAGGCAAAATCGAGGTAATCGATAGGCGTGTTATCGATCATGACCGTGTCGCGCTTGGGGTCCATGCGGGTGGTGATGGCCCAGATCACGTCATTCCAGTCACGAGCATTGATGTCGTCGTCAGTGACGATCACGAACTTGGTGTACATGAACTGACGCAGGAACGACCAGACCCCCAGCATCACGCGCTTGGCATGACCGGGGTACTGTTTCTTGATGGTCACCACCGCCATGCGATACGAGCAACCTTCGGGCGGCAGGTAAAAATCGACGATCTCCGGAAACTGCTTTTGCAGAATCGGCACGAACACTTCGTTCAGCGCGACGCCCAGAATGGCGGGCTCATCCGGTGGACGGCCGGTGTAGGTGCTGTGGTAGATCGGCTTGATACGGTGCGTGATGCGCTCGACGGTCAACACCGGAAAGCTGTCGACTTCGTTGTAATAGCCGGTGTGGTCGCCATAAGGCCCTTCGTCGGCCATCTCGCCCGGATGAATCACACCCTCCAGCACGATCTCGGCGCTGGCTGGCACCTGCAGGTTGCTGCCACGGCACTTGATCAGCTCGGTGCGTGACCCACGCAACAGCCCGGCAAAGGCATATTCGGACAGGCTGTCCGGTACTGGCGTCACGGCACCAAGAATGGTCGCCGGGTCAGCACCCAGTGCGACGGCAACCGGATAAGGCTCACCGGGATGCTTGGCGCACCAGTCGCGAAAATCCAGCGCGCCGCCACGATGGCTGAGCCAACGCATGATGATCTTGTTGCGGCCAATGACCTGCTGGCGGTAGATGCCGAGGTTCTGCCGCTCCTTGTTCGGGCCCTTGGTGACCGTCAGGCCCCAGGTAATCAGCGGTGCGACGTCGCCCGGCCAGCAGGTTTGCACGGGCAGCATGCCGAGATCGACGTCATCGCCTTCGATGACAATCTCCTGGCAGGGTGCATCCTTGACCACCTTGGGGGCCATGGCGATGACTTTGCGGAAGATGGGCAGCTTGGACCAGGCATCTTTCAGGCCCTTGGGCGGCTCGGGTTCTTTCAAAAACGCCAGCAGCTTGCCGATTTCACGCAACTCACTGACAGCCTCTGCGCCCATGCCCATGGCCACGCGCTCGGGCGTGCCGAACAGGTTGCCCAGCACCGGAATATCAAAGCCGACCGGTTTTTCGAACAGCAGGGCCGGGCCCTTGGCACGCAGGGTACGGTCGCAGATTTCAGTCATTTCCAGCACAGGCGAGATCGGCATCTGGATGCGTTTCAACTCTCCGCGCTGCTCAAGCTGCTGCACGAAATCCCTTAGATCTTTGAATTTCATTAACCCGGCCATTTATCCAAATAGACGCACATCGTACCTGCTCCAGCCCTTCAAGGCAGCTAATCGGCGGCGCGCGGGCAAAAAAAATGGTGCCCCGAAGGACACCATTTTTTGTTTCAGCCTGCCAGTTACTTGCGTTTCATGGACAGGAAGAACTCGTCGTTGGTCTTGGTCTGCTTGAGCTTGTCGATCAGGAACTCGATAGCCGCGACTTCGTCCATCGGGTGCAGCAGCTTGCGCAGGATCCACATGCGCTGCAACTCGTCATCAGCGGTCAACAGCTCTTCACGGCGTGTGCCGGAGCGGTTGATGTTGATGGCCGGGAACACACGCTTCTCTGCGATCTTGCGATCCAGAGGCAGCTCCATGTTGCCAGTACCCTTGAACTCTTCGTAGATGACTTCATCCATCTTCGAACCGGTTTCAACCAGTGCGGTGGCGATGATGGTCAGCGAGCCGCCTTCTTCGATGTTTCGCGCAGCGCCGAAGAAGCGCTTTGGCTTCTCGAGTGCGTGAGCATCGACACCACCGGTCAGTACCTTGCCGGAGCTCGGGATGACGGTGTTGTAAGCGCGAGCCAGACGAGTGATGGAGTCCAGCAGGATAACGACGTCTTTCTTGTGCTCGACCAGGCGCTTGGCCTTCTCGATCACCATTTCGGCAACCTGTACGTGACGGGTTGGCGGTTCGTCGAATGTCGAGGCAACCACTTCGCCGCGCACGGTGCGCTGCATTTCGGTTACTTCTTCCGGGCGCTCATCGATCAGCAGAACGATCAGGTGCACTTCCGGGTTGTTACGCGTGATGTTCGACGCGATGTTCTGCAGCATGATGGTCTTGCCCGCTTTCGGCGGAGCAACGATCAGACCACGCTGACCTTTACCGATCGGTGCGCACAGATCGATCACACGACCGGTCAGGTCTTCGGTGGAACCGTTACCGGCTTCCATCTTCATGCGAATCGTCGGGAACAGCGGCGTCAGGTTTTCGAACAGAATCTTGTTCTTGGCGTTTTCCGGACGGTCGTAGTTGATCGTGTCGACCTTGAGCAGAGCGAAATAACGCTCACCTTCCTTTGGTGGACGGATCTTGCCAACGATGGTGTCGCCGGTACGCAGGTTGAAACGGCGGATCTGGCTAGGGGAGACATAGATGTCATCCGGGCCGGCCAGGTAGGAAGCGTCTGCAGAGCGCAGGAAACCGAAGCCGTCCTGGAGAATCTCCAGCACGCCATCACCGGATATTTCCTCGCCACTTTTGGCGTGCCGTTTGAGCAGGGAAAAAATGACGTCCTGCTTGCGCGAACGGGCCATATTTTCTATGCCAGCCTGTTCGGCCATTTCGAGCAATTCGGTAATCGGCTTTTGCTTGAGTTCAGTCAGGTTCATATGGGGAATGACGTAATCATGTATGGAGGGGGAAATTAAGCTTTTGGCTTAATGAGGCCGCGCCGCAGAGAAGGCGACAGGATCGCGTACTAAATCGAAAGGAGAGCGTCGGCGACGGCTAGCAGGGGGCAACGGAGAAGCCGTTGCGGGGCCGAATGTACCACCGGATTTTCCGGGCGTCTAGTGCAGCACCCGAAAAAAACCCCGCAATTTGCGGGGCTTTGAAACGTCTCAGATGTTGGCGTCGAGAAACGCGGCCAGCTGCGACTTCGACAGCGCACCGACTTTGGTCGCTTCAACGTTGCCATTCTTGAACAGCATCAACGTCGGGATACCGCGCACGCCATGCTTGGCAGGGGTTTCCTGATTTTCATCGATATTCAGCTTGGCAATTGTCAGCTTGCCTGCATAGGTGTCGGCGATTTCGTCCAGCACCGGGGCAATCATCTTGCACGGACCGCACCACTCAGCCCAGTAGTCTACAAGCACAGCACCCTCAGCCTTGAGTACTTCGGCTTCGAAGTTAGCGTCGGTGACGTGTTTGATCTTTTCGTTGCTCATGGAAGTCTCCGAGGTCATAGGCGAAAAACGACGCTCATCATAGCGGGCTGCAAGTCATTCAGGAAGCGAAGGTTCATTGAGTCTGGCTATGGTGGTGCATGACTGGAGTTATGGCAGGGGCTCAGCTGGAAGGCGAAACGAACACGATGCCGGTGCGAAGTGCCGCGCCACGGATATGATCCTGCATGGCCTTTTGCGCGGGCCCCGACGCATGCCGAGCCAGCGCGCGAAGGATCTTGCGGTGCTCCTGCCAGGTTTCCATGACCCTTGCCGCACGTATGAACGGCATTTTCTGGCTCTCAAGGAAGATGTCAGCACCTGCGGTCACGATTCCCAGCATGGCCTGATTGCCACTGGCGACCAGGATGTGCCGGTGAAACTCGAAATCCAGCCGGGCTGCGGCCTCGAAGTCACCGGCACGCAATTCCATACGCATGGCTTCGACATTGTCTTCAAGCACATCCCGCTCATCGGCGGTCAGAGTGACGGCCGCCAGACCCGCAGCGAAGCCTTCCAGCGCGTAGCGCAGTTGAAACGTGTCGGCCGGAGAAACCTGGGCCTCAAAAGGCCAGGAAAAACCACTCGTGCGCTGTTCTGGTTCAGAAATGGACTGCACGAACACGCCTTTACCCGGCTGAACGCTGACCACTCCCAATGCGCTGAGCGATGACAAAGCCTCACGCAATGAAGCACGACTGACCCCCAGCAAAACAGCCAGATCGCGCTGCGATGGCAGGCTTTCGCCGGGCTTGTAGCCTTGCTCGGCAATCAACTTGCGAATGGCCCGGAGGGCTGATTCGGGTACTGCGAGTGAGGTGTGGGGCATCACTGTTCAGGCCAGTCAGTCCAGTAAAAATCCCTTTTATCGCCATCCCGAAGATTCGGCAAGCGACGCCCAGTGCTGGGGCGACAGGGCTTTTCAACGCGCCAAAGCAGGGCGAACCACGCCTTGACTGGTCAGACCAGTAAGACCATAAACACGCTGCAAAGCTTGAGTTATGGCACGTCATCGTCGGATGGCATGCGCTGTGCACTGGAGACAGGCCAACATCCTACGTTTCGCCCGGAGATTTCTATGACCAAGCGTTACAGCGCCCTGCTTGCTGCACTGTTTGCCAGCCTGATGCTGAGCCAGACACCCGCCCACGCCAACGGCCTGGACGACGTTGTGGCGCGTGGCACCCTGAAGGTGGCCGTTCCGCAGGACTTCCCGCCATTCGGCTCGGTCGGCCCGGACATGAAGCCTCGCGGCCTGGACATCGACACCGCGCAACTGCTGGCCGACCAATTGAAGGTCAAGCTGGAACTGACGCCGGTCAACAGCACCAACCGCATCCCGTTCCTGACCACCGGCAAGGTCGATCTGGTGATCTCCAGCCTGGGCAAGAACCCGGATCGCGAGAAAGTCATCGATTTCTCCCGCGCGTACGCGCCGTTCTACCTGGCGGTATTCGGCCCACCTGATTCTCCGGTCAAGGACATCGCTGACCTGAAAGGCAAGACCATCAGTGTTACCCGTGGCGCGATCGAAGACATCGAACTGTCGAAAGTTGCACCGGAAGGCGCAACCATCAAGCGCTTTGAAGATAACAACTCGACCATCGCCGCCTACCTGGCTGGCCAGACCGACCTGATCGCCAGCGGCAACGTGGTGATGGTCGCTATCAGCGAGCGCAACCCCAAGCGCATTCCAGCGCTGAAAGTGAAACTCAAGGATTCGCCTGTTTATGTCGGCGTAAACAAAGGCCAGCCGGAACTGCTGGGCAAGGTCGACGAGATCCTCAACGCCGCCAAGGCTGACGGCGCGCTGGAAAAAGCGTCGCAGAAATGGCTGAAGCAACCGCTGCCTGCCGATCTCTGATCACTGCTTTCCGGTAACAGGATTCACCAATGGCTTATCATTTCGACTTTACACCGGTCCTGCAGAACATTGATGTGCTGTTGCGCGGGGCTTTGTTCACGCTGGAACTGACGGCCATTGGCACCCTGCTGGGCGTCAGCCTCGGCATTGTCGGTGCCGTCGTGAGGGCCTGGAAGATCCAGCCCTTTGCGACGATCTTTGCGATCTATGTCGAGCTGATCCGCAACACACCGTTTCTGGTCCAGCTGTTCTTCATTTTCTTCGGCCTGCCGTCGCTGGGCGTGCAGATCTCGGAATGGCAGGCAGCGGTGCTGGCGATGGTGATCAACCTGGGTGCCTACTCGACAGAAATCATTCGGGCAGGCATCCAGGCGATTCCCAAGGGACAGCTTGAAGCGTCGGCAGCGCTGGCGATGAATCGTTATGAAGCGTTTCGCTATGTGGTGCTGGTTCCGGCGCTGGGCAAGGTCTGGCCGGCACTGAGCAGCCAGATCATCATTGTGATGCTGGGCTCGGCGGTCTGCTCGCAGATTGCCACTGAAGAACTGAGCTTCTTTGCCAACTTCATTCAGTCGCGCAACTTCCGCTCGTTCGAAACCTACATTGTGACCACGCTGATTTACTTGGCGATGGCGCTGCTGATCCGGCAACTGCTGGCCTGGATCGGGCGTCGCTACATATCGAGGAACAGCTGATGGATTTCACCCTCTGGGACATCCTGCGCAATCTGCTGATCGGCCTGCAATGGACCGTTGCCCTGTCGCTGGTGGCCTTCATTGGCGGTGGCTTGATCGGCTTGCTGGTGATGGGCATGCGCACCTCGGAAAAAACCGGCCCGCGTGTGACCGCCAAGCTCTATATAGAATTGTTTCAAGGCACACCATTGCTGATGCAACTGTTTCTGGTGTTCTTCGGTGTTGCCCTGATGGGCATGAACATTTCGCCCTGGGCAGCGGCAGCGCTGGCCTTGACGCTGTTTACCAGCGCCTACCTCGCCGAGATCCTGGCGCGGCTGCGTGGAGTCGATCTCCAAGGGCCAGTGGGAAGCGTCTGCCAGCCTGGCGATGACCCCGTTCGAGCAGATGCGCTACGTGATATTGCCTCAGGCGCTGCGTATCGCAGTTGCGCCAACGGTCGGCTTTTCCGTGCAGGTGGTCAAAGGCACTGCGGTGACGTCGATCATCGGCTTCACCGAATTGACCAAGACCGGCAGTATGCTGGCCAACGCTACGTTCGAACCTTTCATGGTCTATGGCTTCGTTGCTCTGGGCTACTTCATCCTGTGCTACCCCTTGTCGCTGTGCGCGCGCCATCTGGAAAGGAGACTGCATGCCTCTGCTTAGAATTTCCGCCCTGCATAAATACTATGGCGATCATCACGTACTCAAAGGCATCGATTTGTCGGTCGAAGAGGGCCAGGTCGTGGCAATCATTGGTCGCAGCGGCTCGGGCAAAAGCACCCTGTTGCGCACGCTCAACGGCCTGGAGTCGATCAACGATGGTGTGATCGAGGTCGATGGCGAATATCTGGACGCCGCACGCGCCGATCTGCGCACCCTGCGTCAGAAGGTCGGCATGGTGTTTCAGCAGTTCAACCTGTTCCCGCATCTGAGCGTGGGCGAGAACGTGATGCTCGC
This sequence comes from Pseudomonas savastanoi, assembly GCF_020917325.1. Lineage (NCBI taxonomy): Bacteria > Pseudomonadati > Pseudomonadota > Gammaproteobacteria > Pseudomonadales > Pseudomonadaceae > Pseudomonas > Pseudomonas savastanoi. The sequence continues at coordinate 310,125 of NZ_CP076652.1, read as the reverse complement.
GCCGCAGGTCGTGCAGAAGGTGCCCAAGGCCGAAGCCGCGAAGCTGGCGAGAAAGATGCTGGAGCGCGTCGGGCTGGGCGAGAAGTTCGACGCCTTCCCGGATCGCCTGTCCGGTGGCCAGCAGCAACGCGTGGCGATTGCCCGCGCACTGGCGATGTCGCCCAAGGTGTTGCTGTGCGACGAAATCACCTCGGCGCTGGACCCGGAGCTGGTCAACGAAGTGCTCAGCGTGGTGCGCCAGCTGGCTGCCGACGGCATGACCCTGATCATGGTGACCCACGAAATGCGCTTCGCCCGTGAAGTGGGCGACAAGCTGGTGTTCATGCACCAGGGCAAGGTGCATGAAGTGGGCGACCCGAAAGTACTCTTCGCCAACCCGAAAACCCCGGAACTGGCGAACTTCATCGGCACCGTAGACGCGTGACAAGAGCGGACGCAGAGCGTCCAGAACTGCATGCGACGCGGAGCGCCGCACGATAGTTGAGGTTGCGGAGCGCCGCACGATAGGTGAGGTTATCGTTCCGCACGCTCCAGCGTGGGAATGCCGTTCGTGACGCTCCGCGTCACAGATCTGTGCAGCGCCACGCCCTCAAGACCGGACGCAGAGGGTCCAGAACTGCATGCGACGCGGAGCGCCGCACGATAGTTGGGGTCATCGTTCCGCACGCTACAGCGTGGAATGCCTAGCAATGTTGATCGGATAGCTATGCGCCACGTTCAAGAGTAATACCGGGTATTTCCGCTGCCTGGACAGCTTCGCGTTGGCGGCAGGCATGGATCGTGGCACGATGGTCCGGTTATCGAACTGGATTTCCTGACCATGCCGCACTCAACACCCAAGAATTTTTCACTGATCGCCGCCATCGACCTGGGCTCCAACAGTTTTCATATGGTTGTGGCGAAAGCCAATCAGGGCGAAATTCGCATTCTTGAGCGCCTGGGCGAGAAGGTGCAGTTGGCCGCTGGCATCGACGAAGAACGCCAGTTGACTGAAGAATCCATGCAGCGCGGTCTCGACTGCCTGAAACGTTTTGCCCAACTGATCAATGGCCTGCCGCCCGGTGCCGTACGCATCGTGGGGACCAACGCGCTACGCGAAGCCCGCAACCGCAACGACTTCATTCATCGCGCCGAAGAGATTCTCGGCCATCCGGTGGAAGTGATCTCCGGCCGCGAAGAAGCGCGCCTCATTTATCTGGGCGTTTCGCACACGCTGGCCGACACCCCCGGCAAGCGACTGGTCGCCGACATCGGCGGCGGCAGTACCGAATTCATCATCGGCCAGCGCTTTGAGCCGCTGCTGCGTGAAAGCCTGCAGATGGGCTGCGTGAGTTTTACTCAGCGCTACTTCCGCGACGGCAAGGTGACACCCGCGCGTTACGCACAGGCCTACACCGCTGCCCGCCTGGAAATCATGAGCATCGAACATGCGCTGCATCGCCTGAAGTGGGATGAAGCCATCGGTTCGTCAGGCACCATTCGCGCTATCGGCCTTGCACTCAAAGCCAACGGTTACGGCGCTGGCGAGGTTAATGCCGAAGGGCTGGCCTGGCTCAAGCGCAAGCTGTTCAAGCTGGGTGACGTCGAAAAGATCGACTTCGACGGCATCAAGCCCGACCGTCGCGCGATTTTCCCCGCAGGCCTGGCGATTCTGGAAGCGATCTTCGATGCGCTTGAGCTCAAGCGCATGGATCACTGCGAAGGTGCCCTGCGTGAAGGCGTGCTGTACGACCTGATGGGCCGCCACCATCACGAAGACGTGCGTGAGCGCACGCTCAGCTCGCTGATGGAGCGCTACCATGTTGATCTGGAACAGGCCGCACGCGTCGAGGCCAAGGCGCTGCATGCGCTGGAGCAGGTTGCCGAAAGCTGGGAATTGCAACACGAGAGCTACGCCGAACTGCTGAGCTGGGCGGCCAAGGTGCATGAGATAGGCCTGGACATTGCTCACTATCACTACCACAAGCACGGCGCGTACCTGATCGAGCATTCTGACCTTGCCGGTTTCTCACGCGAAGATCAGCAAATGCTCGCTCTGCTGGTGCGCGGTCATCGCCGCAATATTCCCAAGGACAAGTTCGCCGATTTCGGCGCAGAAGGCATCAAGCTGATTCGCCTGTGCGTGTTGTTGCGCTTTGCGATTCTGTTTCACCACATTCGTGGCACCCAGGAGATGCCACGTGTGATCCTGCGTGCCGACGGCCCGAATCTGGACGCCGAGTTCCCCACAGGCTGGCTGGAAAACAACCAGCTGACTCAGGCCGACTTCGCGCTGGAAGCGGAGTGGCTGACCCGAGTCGGCATCGTCTTCAGCGTACGCTGAGAACCGGGTTGCTCAGGCGCTCCAGCAGGGTCGCCTGGGCGCTTCGGGCGTTCTGATTGCCGGTCGGCGTGCTGCGCACGTAACGCCCGTCTGGCTGCAACAGCCAGCTGTGGGTGTTGTCGGTCAGGTAGCTTTCCAGCTCCTTCTTCACACGCAGAATCAACTTCTTGCCTTCCACCGGGAAGCAGGTCTCAACACGCTTGTCGAGGTTGCGCTCCATCCAGTCGGCACTCGACAGGAACATCTGCTCGTCGCCGCCGTTGAGGAAGTAGAACACGCGCGTGTGCTCCAGGAATCGGCCGATGATCGAGCGCACATGGATGTTGTGCGAAACCCCGGCGATGCCCGGACGCAGGCAGCACATGCCGCGCACCACCAGATCGATGCGCACACCGGACTGACTGGCCTTGTACAACGCGCGAATGATCTTCGGATCGGTCAGCGAGTTGAACTTGGCGATGATGTGCGCTGGCTTGCCATCGAGCGCAAACTGCGTCTCGCGGGCAATCATGTCGAGCATGCCTTTCTTGAGCGTGAACGGCGCATGCAGCAGTTTCTTCATGCGCAGCGTCTTGCCCATGCCGATCAACTGGCTGAACAGTTTGCCGACGTCTTCGCACAACGCATCGTCAGAGGTCAGCAGGCTGTAGTCGGTGTAAAGACGCGCGTTACCGGCGTGATAGTTACCGGTCCCTAGGTGTGCATAACGCACGATCTCGCCAGCTTCGCGACGCAGGATCAGCATCATCTTGGCGTGGGTCTTGAAGCCGACCACACCGTAGATCACCACCGCACCGGCAGCCTGAAGACGGCTGGCCAGTTGCAGGTTGGACTCTTCGTCAAAACGGGCGCGCAGTTCGATCACCGCGGTGACCTCTTTGCCGTTACGCGCCGCATCGACCAGCGCATCGACGATTTCCGAGTTCGCACCGCTGCGGTACAGCGTCTGGCGCACAGCCAGAACGTGTGGATCCTTTGCCGCCTGACGCAGCAGGTCGACAACCGGCGTGAACGACTCGAAAGGATGCAGCAGCAGAATGTCCTGCTTGCTGATCACGCTGAAAATGTTTTCGCTGTTCTGCAGCAGTTTGGGGATCGCTGGCGTGAACGGCGGGTATTGCAATTCAGGGTGGCTGTCCAGGCCAGTAATGCTGAACAGGCGCGTCAGGTTGACCGGCCCGTTGACCTGATACAGCTCGGACTCGTTCAGGTTGAACTGCTTGAGCAGGTAGTCCGACAAATGTTTAGGGCAGGTATCCGCCACTTCCAGACGTACCGCATCGCCGTAGCGACGCGAGAACAGCTCACCGCGCAGGGCACGTGCCAGGTCTTCCACGTCTTCCGAGTCCAGCGCCAGATCGGCGTTTCGGGTCAGACGGAACTGGTAGCAGCCCTTGACCTTCATGCCCTGAAACAGGTCGTCGGCGTGAGCGTGGATCATCGACGACAGGAACACGAAGTTGTCGCCTGGGCCACAAACCTCTTCCGGCACCTTGATGACACGCGGCAGCAAACGCGGTGCCGGGATGATCGCAAGACCCGAGTCGCGACCGAAGGCGTCGATACCTTCAAGCTCGACAATGAAGTTCAGGCTCTTGTTGACCAGCAACGGGAACGGGTGCGTCGGGTCCAAACCGATCGGGGTGATGATCGGCGCGATCTCGTCACGGAAGTAGCGACGTACCCAGGCCTTGAGCTTGGCCGTCCAGTGACGACGACGAATGAAGCGGACCTGATGCTTTTCCAGCTCAGGGAGCAGAATGTCGTTGAGGATCGCGTACTGGCGATCAACATGACCATGCACCAGCTCGCTGATTCTGGCCAACGCCTGATGCGGCTGCAAACCGTCGGCCCCGGCCTGTTCACGGGCAAAGGTGATCTGTTTCTTCAGACCTGCGACACGAATCTCGAAGAACTCATCGAGGTTGCTCGAGAAGATCAGCAGAAACTTCAGCCGCTCCAGCAACGGGTAGGACTCATCGAGCGCCTGTTCCAGTACCCGGATGTTGAACTGCAATTGCGACAGTTCACGGTGGATATACAGGCTGCTGTCGTCCAGGTTCGGAGCGACGATAGCAGGCACTGTAGCGGCAGGTGCCTCAATGGCCGGGATTACTTCGATGTCAGGTTCGACCGCGGGCGTCGCCTGCGGCACATCGACTTGAACAGCGGCTTCGATGAGTGCTTCGGTATTCATGAATGATCCTGTGAGGCTATTGCCCCTTCAACAGTTGAGCGGCGCGAACAGCGAAGTAGGTAAGGATGCCGTCGGCACCGGCGCGTTTGAAGGCTGTGAGGGACTCGAGAATAACCCCTTCACTCAGCCAACCATTCTGGATTGCTGCCATGTGCATCGCGTATTCACCACTGACCTGATAGACAAAGGTCGGCACTTTGAACTCATCCTTGACCCTGTGCAGGATGTCCAGATAAGGCATGCCCGGCTTGACCATCACCATGTCGGCACCTTCAGCCAGGTCAGCTGCGACTTCGTGCAGTGCCTCGTTGCTGTTGGCCGGGTCCATCTGATAGGACGCCTTGTTGGCCTTGCCCAGATTCAGCGAAGAACCCACTGCATCACGGAACGGGCCGTAATAGGCACTGGCGTATTTGGCCGAGTAGGCCATGATCCGCACATTGACGTGCCCGGCCAGCTCCAGCGACTCACGGATGGCCTGGATGCGACCGTCCATCATGTCCGAAGGCGCGATCACCTGAGCGCCTGCATCGGCGTGCGACAAGGCCTGCTTCACCAGTGCATCGACAGTGATGTCGTTCTGCACATAGCCCTCTTCGTCGAGGATGCCGTCCTGACCATGGGTGGTAAACGGGTCCAGCGCCACATCAGTGATGACGCCCAGCTCCGGGAAACGGTCACGCAACGCGCGGGTGGCGCGTTGCGCAATGCCATCCGGGTTCCAGGCTTCAGCGCCGTCCAGAGATTTTTTCTCGGCCGGCGTTACCGGGAACAAGGCCAGCGCTGGAATGCCCAGTGCGACCCAGTGCTCGGCTTCCTCAAGCAACAGATCGACACTGAGACGCTCGACGCCAGGCATCGAGGCAATGGATTCACGACGGTTTTCACCATCGAGGACGAATACGGGGAGAATCAGATCATCAACGGTGACAACGTTTTCACGCACCAGCCTACGGGAAAAGTCGTCGCGGCGATTACGGCGCAGACGAGTGAGAGGAAACAGGCGGTTTGCGGGGGTAAAGCTCACGGCGAGACTCCTGAGCCCGCTTACGCGGGCAAGCGCGACAGTTATAAGCCGCCATTATGACCAATGTGTGACAGTCATGGTTCGACCTGCGACTGCACGTCGCGGTCATGGCCCTTATGAGGATCCAACCATTGTGGTTGTAAGAATCTTTAACGTCGAGACACATATCGACACTTTCATCATTGTCTTGGGCGCGTTAGGCTGCGCGTTCATTTCGCCAGCATCCAGACAATGCTCCAGAATTTCTTGAACGAATTCGGCTACTTTGCCCTGTTCCTCGGCACCTTTTTTGAAGGCGAGACCATTCTGGTTCTCGCCGGCTTTCTGGCGTTTCGCGGATACATGGACCTCAATATCGTCATCCTCGTTGCCTTCTGCGGCAGCTATGCGGGTGACCAGTTGTGGTATTTCATGGGGCGCAAACACGGCCGCAAGCTCCTGGCGCGCAAGCCCCGCTGGCAACTCATGGGCGACAAGGCCCTGCGGCTAGTGCGCAAGCACCCGGATATATGGGTACTGAGCTTCCGCTTCGTGTATGGCCTGCGAACGGTCATGCCGGTGGCCATCGGCCTGTCAGGCTACCCACCGGGGCGTTACCTGCTGCTTAACGGTATCGGCGCGGCTGTCTGGGCGGCTGCACTGGGTTCGGCGGCCTACCATTTCGGCGCGGTTCTCGAGGGCTTGCTGGGCAACGTCAAGAAATACGAACTCTGGGTGCTGGGTGCGCTGATATTGCTCGGCCTTGGTCTGTGGCTGCGCCGACGCATCAAGAACGCGCGTATTGCCCGTGAAGAGCGTGAAGAAAAAAGCCGCTTCTGTGCATCTGCAGCGGCGTCCGATCTGGATACACCTGTCCCCGTGCCCGTCGACCTGACGAAAAAATCAGACGAGTAATTTCTCCGTTTCCTTCCCCGAGTGCAGGCTGACAGGCCTCACTCGGCGGCAGTGCGCCGCCGCTGCCTGACCTTGCGAGCATCACCCTTCCCCACGCATTTTGCGTAGTCTGTAACGCGTCAACTGAACACTCGGCCCATAAAGCGATCAATTAATGGACGAATTAAAAGAAGCCTTAGATTGCTCAAGTACAAGGAGCCGAATCGATGCAGAAAAAAGTGGCTGTAATCCTGTCCGGTTGTGGCGTCTATGACGGTGCCGAAATCCATGAAAGCGTCCTCACCCTGCTTCGTCTGGATCAACGTGGTGCGCAGGTCCAGTGCTTTGCGCCGAACATCGCCCAGCATCACGTCATCAACCACCTGACTGGCGAGGAAATGCCCGAGTCGCGCAATGTGCTGATCGAATCTGCGCGCATTGCACGGGGTGACGTGAAGGACATCCGCGATGCAAACGCAGAAGACTTTGACGCCCTGATTATCCCGGGCGGTTTCGGCTCGGCGAAGAACCTTTCCGACCTTGCCCTGCAAGGCCCTGCCTGCCAGGTGGAAGCCGGGCTGCTGGAACTCGCAGAGGCGTTCGCAGAAGCAGGCAAACCGGTCGGGCTGATCTGCATCACCCCGGCACTTGCAGCGAAGATCTACGGTCCCGGCGTTACCTGCACCATCGGCAACGACCCTGATACCGCTGCGGCCATTACCAAGATGGGCGGCAGCCACGCGCCATGCGCTGTCGATGACATCGTCGAAGACGAAGCACGAAAACTGGTCTGCACGCCCGCCTACATGGTTGCCAAAAGCATCAGTGAGGCTGCATCGGGCATTAACAAGCTGGTTGACCGCGTGCTGGAGCTGACGCACGAGGGCAATGCCTGACCTGCCGCGGGACAAATCCAATGCACCGCCCGTCAGACGAGCGGTGTTTTACAAGCCAGCCATAGTGATCCATCACGGCCTTATGCTTTACTGTATGCATAAACAGTATTTGAGTAATGCCAGATGTCCAGCCCCTATACGGTTCGTGGTCGCGGTACTGCCAGCAATCCGCATAATCGCTTTGCACCCAGCCAGTCCGTGGCCGAGGACGACGGCTGGTACCAGGAAGTGCCACTGACCCAAGGCACTCAGGTCACCAGCGAAACCGCCAAAAGCATCATTACCCGCAACAGCTCGCCGGATATCCCCTTTGATCGCTCGATCAACCCTTACCGCGGCTGCGAGCACGGCTGCATTTATTGTTTCGCCAGGCCCAGCCATGCCTACTGGGACATGTCGCCGGGCCTTGATTTCGAAACAAAGCTGATCGCCAAGACAAACGCCGCAGCGCTGCTGGAGCAACAGCTCTCCAAGCCAGGCTACCGCTGTGCGCCCATCACGCTGGGAGCCAATACCGACCCGTATCAGCCTATCGAACGTGAATACCGCATCACTCGCGCCACGCTTGAGGTGCTGCTGCGCTATCGGCACCCGGTCAGCATCATTACCAAGGGCTCGCTGATCCTCCGCGACCTGGACCTGCTCGCAGAGATGGCCAGACTTCGGCTGGTGTCAGTCTTCATCAGCCTGACTACACTGGATGACGAGCTCAAATGCATCCTTGAACCCAGGGCAGCAGCGCCCAAGGCTCGCTTGCGGGCCATTCGGGTGTTGCGTCAGGCGGGCGTACCCGTCGGGGTGCTGTGCGCACCCATGATTCCGATGATCAATGACAGCGAACTGGAGGCGCTGCTGAGCGAGGCGAAAGCTGCAGGCGCGCTAAGCGCAAGTTACGTGATGCTGCGCCTGCCGCTGGAGGTCGCGCCGCTGTTCGACGAATGGCTGAAGACGCACTACCCGCAACGCGCCGAACATGTGATGAGCCTGATTCGTCAAAGCCGCGGCGGAGCGCTGTACGACAGTCAGTTTGGCTCAAGGATGCGCGGTGAAGGACCGTTTGCTGATCTACTGGCTCAACGCTATGCCCTGGCAATCAAACGGCTTGGATTGAACAAACGTGGCGGGTTTGCACTCGATTGCGATGCTTTTTGTCCGCCAGGAGGACAAATGTCACTGCTGTGACGAACTTGGTACTATCGTGCAAACCCGCGTCCCAGAGCCATTGCATTCAGTTTCGCTTAAGCTTGGGCGATTAGTCTGTAACTCGGAGTGTCACCAGCGATAGCGCTCAAGGGATTTGTTCGTGATGCCATTTACAGGGATCACATCCGGCTCTGGTCAAACAGGCAGAAGAATCCACATCAATCCGTCAGAGAGGATGAAGACATGACAGACATCGGTAAACAGCATTCGGCTACGTCGTCCAGCACATCAAGCCATTCAGACAGCGCCGACGTAGCGTTGAAACACATCGTCGATGGCTTTGTACATTTTCGTAACGAGGTCTTCCCCCAGCAGGAAGAACTGTTCAAGAAGCTGGCGACTGCCCAATCGCCACGGGCCATGTTCATCACCTGCGCCGACTCGCGCATCGTGCCCGAATTGATCACCCAAAGTTCGCCTGGCGACCTGTTCGTCACGCGTAACGTCGGCAACGTCGTCCCGCCGTATGGCCAGATGAACGGCGGCGTGTCCACCGCTCTGGAATACGCAGTGGTTGCACTGGGCGTGCAGCACATCATCGTTTGCGGACACTCTGACTGCGGCGCCATGCGCGCAGTGCTCAACCCTGACAGCCTGGACAAGATGCCTACGGTAAAAGCCTGGTTGCGTCATGCCGAGGTTGCCCGCACGGTAGTCGAGCAGAACTGCAGCTGCAGCGGCGAACTGGAAACCATGCAGGTCCTGACTCAGGAAAACGTGATTTCCCAGTTGCAACACCTGCGCACCCACCCTTCGGTCGCAGCAAAAATGGCCAGCGGCCAATTGTTCATTCACGGCTGGGTCTACAGCATCGAAACCAGCGAAATCCTGGCTTATGACGCCGAGCTCGATCGTTTCATACCGCTCGACGGTTCGGGACCGACGCCGATGGCTTCACCGAAAGCACGCTTTTCAGCCGACTGATCACCAGTCCGACTGACGGCAAGCCCTTCTTTATCAGCTGATGGCGGCTGCGCAGGATGCGCGTCGCCCGTCTTGCCTCGTCTGAAGAATTCCGGAGAAGCGTCATGGGTATTACAGCATTGAAAACCGCTTTACCACGGGAGCTGCTCGCTTCCGTGGTCGTGTTTCTGGTCGCCCTGCCGCTGTGCATGGGGATCGCCATTGCATCCGGCATGCCTCCGGCCAAAGGTCTGATCACCGGCATCGTGGGCGGGCTGATAGTCGGCTGGATAGCCGGTTCGCCGTTGCAGGTCAGCGGTCCCGCAGCCGGTCTGGCAGTACTGGTTTTTGAAGTGGTACGCGAGCACGGCATGGCCATGCTGGGTCCTATTCTGGTACTCGCCGGGTTGCTTCAACTGCTGGCAGGTCGATTCAAGCTTGGCTGCTGGTTCCGGGTCACGGCACCTGCGGTGGTCTATGGCATGCTCGCCGGTATCGGCGTGTTGATCGTACTGTCACAGGCACACGTGATGTTCGACAGCGGTCCCAAACCTTCCGGGCTGGACAATCTGATCGCCTTCCCTTCCACACTGATCCAGGCCTTCGGACCAGGCACCGGCATGCAGGCCGGTATGCTCGGTCTGGGCACCATGCTGATCATGTGGGGCTGGGAAAAACTTCGTCCGCAGTCTTTGCGCTTCGTACCCGGCGCGCTGCTGGGCGTGGGTATCGCAACCGGCATCAGCCTGTTCATGGCCTTGCAGGTGAAGCGTGTCGAAGTGCCTGACAACCTGGCCGACGCCATTGACTGGCTGCGTCCGACCGACCTGATGAATCTGGCCGACCCGGCCATTCTGGTTGCCGCTATCGTCGTAGCATTCATTGCCAGTGCCGAAACCCTGCTGTCCGCCTCGGCGGTTGACCGCATGCACAGTGGCCAGCGTTCGGACTTCGACAAGGAACTCAGCGCGCAAGGCGTGGGCAATATGCTCTGCGGCGTGCTCGGTGCATTGCCGATGACCGGCGTTATTGTGCGCAGCTCGGCCAATGTCCAGGCCGGTGCCACCACGCGCTTCTCGACGATCTTCCACGGTCTGTGGCTGCTGGCGTTCGTGTTGCTGCTGTCGAGCGTACTGCAGAGCATTCCGGTCGCGAGTCTGGCTGGTGTGCTGGTCTACACCGGCCTGAAGCTGGTCGATCTGAAGGCATTTCGTGGTCTGGGCCGCTATGGCCGGATGCCGATGTTCACGTACGCGGCGACTGCCGTGGCGATCATCTTCACCGACCTGCTGACCGGTGTACTGGTCGGTTTCGGTCTGACCCTGGTGAAGCTGGCGTTCAAGGCTTCGCGCCTGAAGATCAATGTGGTCGAACTGGCGGGCGAGAAGGAATTCGAGCTGCGCCTGGTCGGTGCCGCAACGTTCCTCAAGGTGCCGGCGCTGACTCAGGCTCTGGGCACTATCCCGCAGGGCAGCACCGTGCATGTGCCTCTGGGCAATCTGTCCTACATAGACCACTCGTGCCTGGAGCTGCTGGAAGAGTGGGGACGTTCCAATGCCGCGCATGGCACCCGACTGCTCATTGAGCCGCGCGGGTTGAAGCGTCGTCTTGAAGGGCGGATCTACACAACAACGGGGATAGGCTCGGGCGCGGCCTGATAGTCAAAGCCTTGGGCTACAGCCTGGAATGATGGGAGCCGGATGGGTCTTCGCGTAGCAGCGGAGCGATATCCGGCTCCTTCCATTGCGGGCGAAGACATTGATTCGGGCCTTTGAATCAGATGACGGAGCGTTCCAGCTCCAGGCCGATACCCAATTGACGTGACAGACTTGGCCAGCGCTTCCACGCTGCCCCTGTATCAGGGCTGGTCAGTTTTTCGCGGTAAGCCTCGACCGAGTCCAGCGCGAAACTTTCATCATCAAGCAGCTTGTCGACGGCATGGTGAACCGCCTCGTCCAGCTGGTTGGCAAATTGCTCGCCGATCAACTGGTGGGCAATCACGCTGGCAACCGTGGTATTTGACGGTATCAGCGGCTGACCAAAATGCTTGATGTACAGATCGTTCACCTCCTCGACCAGTCTGTGTGCCAGATAGGCCTCGTCCAGCAGGCTTTCCAGCCCTTCATGTCCGTCCATGATGGAAGGGGGTGCTGCGAAAAAATGCTCTGCGATTTTCAGTACCGGTTTTATCTGCCCTTCGATACCGGCTTCTACGGCGACCTCGTGAGCAGCGTCCAGCAGGTCGGGGACCAAGTCTATGTAAGCAGTGACGAAACGCGTCAACACGTCCTTCGCGTCGACATCCGGGAGGTGAATGGCAGGATGAAGATGTGGGAGCTTCTGTTCCAACTGTTGCAGCAAGTGGCCGGTCTCGGCTTCATGTTGATGGGCTAGTTGTATCTGCTCGCGCAATGCGGCGGTGTTCATGGCAGTGGGGACTCCTGAGGGCATTAAACCCCGTGGTTTGGTTATGGAGAGTCATACGTTAGCTCGGTTAACTAAATGCCTAAGACATTTTTGCTATAACCGAAACGCATTTATATGCATTGGCTATATCAAAGCGTTTTTTGCTCAGTTTCTGACCATTTGCCTACAGTGGCGCATAAATACGGCACCTTGCGCTGATGTAAGCAGGCTACTCTGAAGCCGCCCGCAGCCCTTTCGACACGCTGTCTGACATAAAAAGTGAGCCCGGCATGACTCAGCCTCTTTTATCCAAGCGGCTTGCTCTGCGTTTGATCTGTTTGCTGGTGATCATGTTCATCTGCGGATTTGCATTACCGTCGCTCTATGGTTTGCTGACCGGGCATGACAGAAACCGGGACCAGGACGCTTCGCGACAGATCGAGGTGCAGTTCACCGCGACAAACTCTGCGGGGATGGTCTGGGCGTTCTACCCGCGTGCCAGCCAGATGCAAATCAACCCTGGTGCCCTCAACGAAATGATTTTCGTGGCGCAGAACCCTACTGACAAACCGATGAAAGCCCAGGCTGTACCAGGTATTTCGCCGGGGGAGGCGGCAGAGTGGTTTCACAAGACCGAATGTTTCTGCTTCACCCAGCAGACCTTACAGCCGGGTGAGCGTGTCGAGATGCCCGTGCGCTTCATCGTCGACCGCGATTTGCCCAAAGAGGTGAAACGCCTGACCCTCGCCTATACGCTGTTCGATGTCACTGCGCCCTAGGCGCTCGAAGCCATATAAGCCATCATCCCCAGCCGCATGCCGATCACTACCCGCGTTGATGCCATGACCCGTATCCAGAAAACCGTTTTTATCGCTGCCGCCATTGTTGCCCTCGTTCTGGGCCTGATCCTCAGCCAGTTGCTGCCGGGCAGCGGGTCAGAGGATCAGGCGGCGCTTAACGATGCAGGTATTGTGCTGCTACCGAAAAGCCGCCAGTTGCCAGCCTTGAGCATGTCGGACCAGAACGGCGCAGCGGTGGCCCTTGATGACTTGAAAGGCAAATGGACGCTGATGTTCTTCGGCTACACCTTCTGCCCGGACATCTGCCCCACTACCCTGGCGCAGATAAAGCAGATCAGGACCGAGCTGCCTGAAAAGGTGGTCGAGCGCATGCGTGTGGTGCTGGTCAGCGTCGACCCTGACCGCGACACGCCGCAGCAGCTCAAGCAATACCTGGGTTATTTCGACAAGCAGTACATCGGCCTCACGGCACCTGTCGCAGATATCCAGAAGCTGGCCAATGCAGTGAGCATCCCTTTCATTCCGGCCGATACCAGCAAACCGAACTACTTTGTCGACCACAGCGGCAACCTGGCTTTAATCGGGCCGGACGGCACCCAGCGAGGCTTTATCCGCGCGCCGCTGAACAACCAGAAGCTGGTGAAGCAATTGCCGGGGCTGCTGGAAAGGGATTAGGGCCTGTGAGATTACTGCGGGAGTGACCGGGGCGGCGATCCGCATTGCTCACGAAGACTTGGTCCAAACGCTCTATTTTCTGGAGGCTTTACCGGCCTCTTCGCGAGCAAGCTCGCTCCCACGACGCGCCTGTATAACTATGAGCACAGAGCGTGGGAGCGATAAGGTGTTCCCGACGCTCTGCGTCACAAGGGACGCAGAGCATCGGCACGAGAACCACAAGGTGCGATCAGATCAGAACGCCGGAACCACAGCGCCTTTGTACTTTTCGGCCAGGAAGGTTTTCACTTCAGGGCTCTGCAGGGCCGCCACCAGCTTTTTCATCGCGTCTGAATCCTTGTTGTCCGGGCGGGCAACCAGAATGTTCGCGTAGGGCGAATCGGCACCTTCGATGATCAGTGCGTCCTTGGTCGGCTCAAGCTTGGCGCTCAAGGCATAATTAGTGTTGATCAGCGCCAGATCGACCTGAGTCAGTACGCGGGGCAGCGTAGCCGCTTCCAGCTCACGGAACTTGAGGTCTTTCGGGTTATTCACGACATCCGAAGGCTTGGACAGGATATTGGTCGGATCCTTCAAGGTAATCAGACCTGCCTTGGCCAGCAGCAGCAAGGCACGGCCTTCATTGGTGGCGTCGTTTGGCAGGGCAACGTTGGCACCATTGGGCAGTTCTTCCAGCGTCTTGAACTTGTCCGAGTACGCACCGAACGGTTCTACGTGAACCTTGGCCACGGCCACCAGATCTGTGCCCTTGCCCTTGTTGAACTCATCCAGATACGGCTGGTGCTGGAAGAAGTTAGCGTCCATACGGTTCTGCGACACCTGTACGTTCGGCTGGATGTAGTCGTTGAACACCTTAATGTTCAAGTCCACGCCCTCTTTGGCCAGCGTCGGTTTGACGAACTCGAGAATCTCGGCGTGCGGCACGGCAGAGGCCGCGACGGTCAGGGTTTCGTTGGCCTGCGCGGACAAGGCAGTAACAGCGGCAAATATGGCCAATAGTTTTTTCATGCAACAACTCCTTTGGGCCCGCACAGGCGGGCCGATACCAACGGTTCGATCAACGATGTGTGAAATGCGCGACCAGTCTGTCGCCGATGGTTTGCAGAATCTGCACCAGCACCAGCAACAATACGACCGTCACGAACATCACATCGTTCTGGAAGCGTTGATAACCATATCGGATGGCCAGATCTCCCAGCCCGCCAGCGCCCACAGCACCGGCCATGGCGGTGAACGACACCAGCGCAATGGCGGTAACAGTGATTGCAGCCAGAATGCCAGGGCGCGCTTCAGGCAGCAGCGCCTTGACGATGATCTGCCGAGTCGTCGCGCCCATGGCCTGCGTGGCTTCGATGATGCCGCGATCCACTTCGCGCAATGCTGTCTCTACCAGACGCGCAAAGAACGGCGTGGCACCGGCGATCAGCGGCGGCAACGTGCCTAGGATGCCCAGGGACGTGCCGGTAATGATTTCGGTGAGCGGCATCATCACGATCAGCAGGATGATGAACGGCAACGCACGCAGCATGTTCACAATCAACCCGACCGTGGCGTACAGCTGCTTGTGTTCCAGCAACTGCCGCGGCGAAGTGAGGAACATCAGCACACCCAGCGGCAGGCCAAGCAGGATGGTGAAGCCCAGCGAAACACCGAGCATGATCAACGTGTCGCCGGTGGCGACCCAGATCTCGTACCAGTCGACATTGGAAAACAGGTTCAGAAAAGCGTCCATCAGCGCAGCACCTCCATATGAACGTCGGCGGCGGTGAAGCGCGCAAAGGCAGCGTCCATATCGCCGCCGGTGATGGCCAGCGTCAACTGCCCGTAAGGGGTGTCCTTGATGCGGTCGATGCGTCCGGCAAGAATGCTGTAGTCGACGCCGGTTTCGCGTGCCACGGTGCCCAGCAGAGGCGCATACGTCGCCTCGCCCTGAAAGGTCAGGCGCACGATACGGCCTTGAACATGAGCGAAGTCGTCACGCTGTTCGTTTTCATCGATCTGATCATCTTCCTGCACAAAACGCTTGGTCGTCGGGTGCTGCGGATGCAGAAACACATCGGCGACCTTGCCTTGCTCGACAATCACGCCAGCGTCCATGACCGCCACCTGGTCACAGACGCGACGAATCACGTCCATTTCATGGGTGATGAGCACGATGGTCAGCTTCAACTCTCGGTTGATCTCGGCCAACAGTTGCAAAACCGACGCAGTGGTCTGCGGGTCCAGCGCGCTGGTGGCTTCGTCGCACAGCAGGATTTTCGGTTTGGTCGCCAGGGCGCGGGCGATGCCGACGCGCTGCTTCTGGCCGCCGGACAATTGCGCCGGGTATTTTTTCGCATGATCGGACAATCCAACCCGCTCCAGCAGCTCAGCCACGCGCTGGTCGATCTGCTTGCGGGGCATATCACCGGCCAGCGTCAGCGGCATCGCAACATTATCGGCCACGGTTTTGGAGGCCAGCAGATTGAAGTGCTGGAAAATCATCCCGACCTGTTGGCGGAAGCGGCGCAGGCCATTGGCATCCAGCGCCGTGACGTCTTCACCATCAACCACGATCTGTCCACCGCTCGGGGTCTCCAGACGGTTGATCAGGCGCAGTAAGGTACTTTTACCAGCGCCGGAATGGCCGATGATGCCGAACACCTGGCCGCCGTCGACGCGCAAGCTGGTAGGGTGCAGGGCCGGTATTTCCTTGCCTGCCACCCGATAGGTTTTGTGGACGTTATGAAACTCGATCACGGAGCGAACCTTGTGGGGCGCGTTAAAAAATCAGCGCAGTGGCAGGACGCCACCTGCTTCGTTACCTCGGCCGGATAAAGCCGGGCGCGCATTTTAGCCTGTCCGGCCCGCTGTGCTTAGCATTTATTTGCAGGCTGCCCTGCGCAACGGGCATAACGCGACCGTTGGTAAAGATGTGCAACAAATAAAGGGAACGGCTGTTTTAGGCCTCGGTCACTTCTTGGATACCGTGATTTCCCGCTTACGCCAGGGAAGTCGTATTCAGCGAACCCAACTCAACGATTGGGGCGAGATAAGGAGTCTCTGATGGCTAGCAAGAACGCACCACCTGTAACCGCAACGCCCAAGAGCGAATTGGCAGGTACCGACACCCTGGACCGTGGCAATACCAACGAGAAGCTGGAAAGCCTTGAGCAGTTCCGCTCGGACGCGACCCAGCAGGCCCTGCGCACCAATCACGGTGTCAAGATTTCCGATAACCAGAACACTCTGAAAGTCGGCAGCCGTGGCCCCTCGCTGCTTGAAGACTTCATCATGCGTGAAAAGATCACGCACTTTGACCATGAGCGTATTCCGGAGCGTATCGTTCACGCCCGCGGCACCGCGGCACATGGTTATTTCCAGACGTATGAAGACCATGGCGCGCTGAGTAAAGCGGGCTTCCTGCGTGATCCGGGCAAGAAGACCCCGGTGTTCGTGCGCTTCTCTACCGTTCAAGGCCCGCGCGGCTCGGGCGATACCGTGCGCGACGTGCGTGGTTTTGCGGTCAAGCTCTACACCGAAGAAGGCAACTTCGATCTGGTCGGCAACAACATGCCGATCTTCTTCATTCAGGACGCCATCAAGTTTCCTGACTTCGTACACGCGGTAAAACCCGAGCCGCATAACGAAATCCCGACCGGGGGCTCGGCTCACGACACCTTCTGGGACTTCGTTTCGCTGGTGCCGGAATCTGCACATATGGTGCTGTGGACCATGTCCGACCGTGCCATTCCGAAAAGCCTGCGCACCATGCAGGGCTTCGGTATCCACACCTTCCGTTTTATCAACACCGAAGGTAAGTCCAGCTTCGTGAAGTTTCACTGGAAGCCCAAGTTCGGCGTGTGCTCGCTGGTCTGGGACGAAGCGCAAAAGCTCGCCGGTAAGGACACCGATTTCCACCGCCGCGACCTGTGGGAGTCCATCGAGATGGGCGACTACCCGGAATGGGAACTGGGCGTGCAGATCGTCGCTGAGGAAGACGAGCACAAGTTCGACTTCGACCTGCTCGATCCGACCAAGATCATCCCCGAAGAACTGGTACCGGTAACTCCGCTGGGCAAGATGGTATTGAACCGCAACCCGGACAACTACTTTGCCGAGACCGAGCAGGTTGCCTTCTGCCCGGGCCACATCGTGCCTGGTATCGACTTCTCCAATGACCCGCTGCTGCAAGGTCGCCTGTTCTCCTACACCGACACGCAGATCAGCCGTCTGGGTGGGCCGAACTTCCACGAAATCCCGATCAACCGTCCGATTGCGCCGAACCACAACGGTCAGCGTGACGCACAGCATCGCACCACTATCGACAAGGGCCGCGCGTCCTACGAGCCGAACTCGATCGATGGCGGCTGGCCGAAAGAAACACCTGCCGGCCCGGTAGATGGCGGCTTCGAGACCTACCCTGAGCGCGTTGAAGCGCACAAGGTTCGTGAGCGCAGCGAATCGTTTGGCGACCACTTCTCGCAGGCCACATTGTTCTTCCAGAGCATGAGCCATCACGAGAAAGAGCACATCATCGCGGCCTACAGCTTCGAGTTGGGCAAGGTCGAGCGCGAGTACATTCGTGCCCGTCAGGTCAACGAGATTCTGGCCAATATCGACCTGGAGCTGGCCAGTCGCGTAGCTGCCAATCTGGGCTTGCCAGCACCGACTGCCGGGACCGTACCGGTGCGTCAGACCTCGGTAAAAGAGTCTCCGGCGCTAAGTCAGGTCAATCTGTTGTCTGGCGATATCGTTTCGCGCAAGGTTGCCATTCTTGTGGCAGACGGCGTGGACGGCAAAGCGGTCGAAGCCATGAAAGCCGCACTGACTGCCGAAGGCGCACACGCCAAGGTATTGGGCCCGACCTCCGCACCGGTCAAGACCGCTGACGGCAAGAGCCTGCCAGTGGACGCATCGGCTGAAGGCCTGCCTTCGGTAGCGTTCGACGCAGTCTTCGTGCCGGGCGGCAAGGCTTCGATCGAGGCGCTGAAAGGCGACGGCGTGGCATTGCACTTCATCCTGGAAGCCTACAAGCACCTCAAGGCCATCTCCGTAGCCGGGGAAGCCAAAGATCTGCTGAGCTTGTTGCGTCTGGAGGAAGATGCGGGCCTGCTGGTGGTATCCGATAGCAAATCGTTCAAACCGTTCTTCAACGCGATTGCTCAGCACCGTGTATGGGATCGTGAAGTGAAAGCCAAGGCTGTACCGGCTTGATCTGACGCGGCTACATCGCTCCCACGCTCCGGCGTGGGAGCGCCTTTCTGAATACTCTCACCCTTCGCATAGACTCCCGAACACTTCTCGTTCCTCACGCTGCGCGTAGGAATGCAGTTCTGGACGCTCTGCGTCCGCTTTGAAGGGTCGGCTCAGGACTTCGCAGGCGTCAGTACGATGTGCGCTTTTTCATTGCGCTCGATCTGGCGGCGCAATTCCAGCTCAAAATCCGGATTGGCTTTGACCACCCGCTTGGTCAGCAATGTAGCCAGCCACGGGTAATCTTCGGTGCGTGGCACCACCAGCAGCACGTCACAGTTGAACGCTACGGTATCTGCTGCGATATCGTCCAGTTGACGGCGCAGTGCGCGCATATCGCCGATTTTAAGATCAATCGTGGTTTTCTCTGCTGACGGATCAACCAGCTTCGCCACTCTTCTGTCTTCCGCCGCCTTCAAATCTGCTTCGGCTTTTTCCAGCTCGGCCTTGCGTGCATGCGCGATAGCGCCGTTGACGCCACTGGTCAGCGCCGGTGCCTTGGGCATCAGCGCGCGCGCACGAGTCAGTGCGTTGGCCGCCGCATTCATATCACCCTTCTGCAGGCTGATCTGGCTGCGGCTCAGATAGGCTTCAGCCAGACGACGCTGAAAAGGCTCAAGGCGGATATCCGCAGGATTGGCGGCCTGCAATGCGGCCAGTTGATCCTCGGCCGTCGCCAGCTCATTGCTGACGATGTTCTGCTCAAGCTGAGCGAACGCGTCAGGCTGAACATCGGAGGCAGGCGTCTCGGCAGTGGGCGCACTCTGGCAGGCACCCAGCAGGATGGAAAATGCGACAAGCAGCAGATAGCGTGGGGCGAACGGCTTCATTCCTGCGATTCTCTAGTTTGCGCAAAAAACGAGCAAGTCTACACCGCTCGCCTGGGTAGAACAAAGCTGAGCAAGAACAACGCTGCAGCGGATACCACTATAGACGGTCCGGCCGGGGTGTCCTTGAACCATGACAATGATAGCCCGACACACACGGCGATCACGCCCAGCAGGCTTGCACCCAAGGCCATCTGCTCCGGCGAGCGGGCGTGACGCTGTGCCGCAGCGGCAGGAATGATCAACAGCGACGTAATCAGCAGAACGCCGACGATCTTCATCGCCACGGCGATTACCACGGCGATCAGCAGCATCAGCGCCATGCGCAATGCCGCGACGGGCAGGCCTTCGACCCGTGCCAGTTCTTCATGGACGGTCATTGCCAGTAACGGGCGCCACAGCGCAACAATCAATACCAGCACCAGCGCGCTACCGCCCAGAATCCAGGCCAGATCAGCCGGGCTGATGGCCAGCAGGTCGCCGAACAGATAAGCCATCAGGTCGATACGCACTTCATGCATGAAGCTGAGCACCACCAGGCCGAGCGACAGCGTGCTCGGTGCGAGGATCCCCAGCAGCGTGTCCGAGGCCAGCGGCTGGCGCTGTTGCAGCGTGACCAGCAGCACCGCCAGCAGCAGGCAGCCGACCGTCACTGCGATGGTCGGGCTGATATCCAGCAGGAAGCCAAGCGCCACGCCGAGCAATGCCGCATGGGACAACGTATCGCCGAAGTACGCCATGCGCCGCCAGACCACGAACGACCCCAGCGGGCCTGCGACAACAGCCAGAGCAACGCCTGCGAGCAAGGCATACAGTAAAAAATCAGCCATGCTTGCAGTGGTCTCCGTGAACATGAGTGTGAGTAGGTGACGAAGTCGCCGGGGCATCATTCACCACAGCGCCATGCAGATCATGAGCGTGGTCGTGATGGTGGTGGTAGATCGCCAGGCTTTGCGCGTTTTTGCCGAACAGCTCGACAAACGCCGGATCATGGCTGACCTGCTCGGGATGCCCGGAGCAGCAGACATGGCGGTTCAGACAGACCACCTGGTCGGTCGTGCTCATGACCAGATGCAGATCATGAGACACCATCAGCACACCGCACTGGTGGCGGTCGCGCAAGCGGGTGATGAGGCCGTACAGCTCGGCCTGGCCTGCCACGTCGACACCCTGCACCGGCTCATCGAGCACCAGCAATTCAGGCTTGCGCAACAAGGCTCGGGCCAGCAGAACGCGCTGCATCTCGCCACCGGAAATGCCTTGAATCGGGCTGTCGATGACCTTCTCGGCCCCGACTTCTTCCAAGGCCGACTCTGCAGCCATGCGGTCCACGCCCGGAACCAGACGCAGAAAGCGCAGCACCGACAGCGGCAGCGTCTGATCCACATGCAGTTTTTGCGGCATGTAACCGACACGCAGCTTCGGCTTGCGCCAGACGGTTCCGGAGTCAGGCTTGAGCAGCCCCAGCACTGCACGCACCAGCGTGGTTTTGCCAGCACCGTTAGGGCCGATCAACGTAACGATTTCGCCGGGCTTTACGCTCAACTGGATGTTGTCCAGAACGCTTTGCCCGGACAGCGTTACAGCGACCTGTTCCAGACGTATCAATGCATCCGTCATCACGCCGCCTTGCAACCGGCGCATACACCCACGATCTCGACCGTCTGGCCTTCGACCGCGAAGCCAACGCCTGCAGCGGCATCGATGACGGCATTGCTGATGGCCGGGTGCTGCAGCTCGATCGCCGCGTGACACAGGCGGCAAATCAGAAACTGGCCCTGGTGCGCATGAGTGGGGTGATTGCAGCCGGTGAATGCGTTGAGCGAGGCGATGCGGTGCACCAGACCGTTTTCCAGCAGGAAATCCAGTGCGCGGTAAACGGTTGGCGGCGCGGCGCGGCGACCGTCTTCATCACTCAGCACCGCGAGGATGTCGTAGGCACCCAGCGGTTTGTGGCTTTGCCAGACCAGTTCCAACACGCGACGGCGCAAGGTGGTCAGGCGCAGCCCCTGTTTGGCGCACAGGGCATCCGCTTCGGCGAGTGCCGAATGCACGCAGTGAGAGTGGTCATGGGGGCGACTGGCCAGGGGAGTATTGGGCATGAGCAGCGACGATATTGGCTAGAGACGTTATTATGTTACCTGTTCCTGGCTTATATGAGTGATTCGAGTGCGCCGTCTTTTAAATCTTGTTGCTGTTTTGTGGGTCAGTCTGCTGGTCATTTCCCCTGTTCAGGCCGAGGTCCGGGTGCTGACCAGTATCAAGCCATTGCAGCTGATTGCGGCGGCTGTGCAGGATGGCGTCGGTACACCGCAAGTGCTGTTGCCACCGGGTGCCTCACCGCATAACTATGCGCTGCGCCCATCCGACGTACGGCGCGTGCAGGAAGTCGAGTTGCTCTACTGGATCGGCCCGGACATGGAAGCTTTCCTGCCGCGTGTCATTCAGGGCCGCAAACTGCCTGCGGTTGCCGTGCAGTCGCTGCCCGGCATGCACTTGCGCCACTTCGGCCAGGACAATGCCTCGCATGATGACCACGAACATGATCACGACAACGATTCAGACGAGCATGATCATGATCACCGGCCCGGCAGCCTGGATTCACACCTGTGGCTGTCGACCGTCAACGCGCGGGTGATCGCCGCAAAAATGGCCACTGACCTGAGCGCTGCCGACCCTGCCAATGCAGCCCGTTATGCGAGTAACGCTGCCGCATTCAGCAAACGCCTTGATGCGCTGGATGCTCGGATCAAGGGTCGGGTGAGTGCAGTGGCAGGCAAGCCTTACTTCGTCTTCCACGAGGCGTTCGATTATTTCGAAGAGGCTTACGGGCTCAAACACGCCGGGGTATTCGCCATCGCCGCCGAGATCCAGCCCGGCGCCCAGCACGTTGCCGCCATGCGCGAACGCCTGAAGGCTGCGGGCAAGACCTGCGTATTCAGTGAACCGCCACTGCGCCCGCGTCTGGCTGAAACCTTGAGCGCAGGCCTGCCGGTCAAGCTGGCGGAGCTGGATGGACTGGGCGGCTACACCCCGGCCACCGCGCAGGGTTACGAGCAGGTATTGCAGAAGCTGGCTGATGACCTGGCAGGTTGCCTGAGTAGTCTTTGACTGCCACCGCCCACATCGCAGCACTGCTGTGTGACGCGGAGCGTCACGAACTGCATTCCCACGCGGAGCATGGGAACGATAGTCAACCGTCCAACTTTTTGGGTCAGTTCAGAGCGTGGGGACGATCATCGAGCGCGGTGTTACGTCCGGCCTTCATAGCGCAAACGGCAAGGCTATGTGCGCTTCCTGGCGCTCAGCCAGACGGCGTTCGAACTCCGCAGGATCATGAATCAGCACGTCCTGACCGGCGAAGGTTTCGGCAGCGATCAGGCGTGACAGCCAGAAACGTACGCAGGCGATGCGCAACATGGTCGTCCAGAGCTTCGACTCCGCCGCAGTGAATGGTCGCAAACCCGCATAAGCCCCCAGCAGCGCACGGGCGCGAACAGCATCGAGCTGGCCGTTTTCACGCGAGCACCAGTCATTGAGGGCAATCGCCAGATCGTAGAGCATCGGCCCGGAACAGGCGTTATAGAAGTCGATCAGCCCGGTCAGGTGCGTGCCTTCGAACAGGACGTTGTCGCGAAACAGGTCCGCGTGCAGGTTGGCACGCGGCAACGCCATGATTTGCGGCTTGAAGTCTTCGATCTCTTGAAGGCTCTTTTCCAGCAAGGCTCGCTGGGTTTCGCCCAGATGCGACAGGAAATTGCGCCCCTCACTCAGCATCCAGTCCAGACCTCGATCGGTCTTGCGCTCCAACACCTGCTCACGGGTCGCCAGATGCAGGTTGGCCAACAGCTCGCCAATCTGTACGCAGTGCTGGGTATTGGGCTCGCTGATGTGCTTGCCCGGCAAACGTGGCTGCAGAAGCGCCGGTTTGTCCGCCAGTTGCCGCAGGGCCTCACCGTCGGTGGTGCGCAATGCGTAAGGCACCGGCAAATCGGCATCGTGCAGCACGTCGAGCAGTTCGATGAAGAATGGCATCTCCTGCACCGGGCCGCGTTCGACCAGTGTCAGAACGAATTCGCCCTGCTCCAGACTGATGAAGTAATTGGTGTTTTCGCTACCGGCGGCAATGCCCTGATAGTCAAGCAGACGGCCGAGCCCGTAAGGGGCGAGAAATGCTTCCAGCTCGGGCCGGGCCAACGGGGTAAAAACGGACATGTCAGAACTGCCAGCAATTAAAGTGAATGTAGGTGGCTACCATTCGAATATTTTCCACTCCGGGATCAGCATGTCCGGTTGGTCCGAACGGATAAAATTGGGACTTGTACCATCGGATCGCACCAGAAAATAGGGCTTGCCGTGCTTGGGGGTAATCTTTACAGCGTACAGAAAGCCGTTCTGGCGGTATTCCTGAATGGTTTTGTCCCCGTCGGTGCGGATAGTAACGTCCGGGGCCGCCGAAGGTGGATCCTCTGCTGAAACTGCGAGCAAAGGACAAAGTGCCAACAGGCCGGTCAATATCAGTCGATTTACCTTGCTCATGATAACCTTGTCCCTTTGTCGTCAATGGTCCGCGCATTCTAGCGCCGACCCCGCCGAAAAGGTTGATTCTGCTCATGACCCAAGCGCCGCTCGTCCTGATAGACGGTTCCTCTTACCTCTATCGCGCCTTCCACGCACTGCCACCACTGACCACGTCCAAAGGATTGCCGACGGGTGCCGTCAAGGGCGTGCTCAACATGCTCAAAAGCCTGCGTCGCCAGTACCCGGACAGTCCGTTTGCGGTGGTCTTCGATGCCAAGGGCGGGACTTTCCGCGACGCGCTGTATACCGATTACAAAGCCAATCGGCCCAGCATGCCGGATGACCTGCGCGTGCAGGTCGATCTGCTGCATGCCTGCGTCAAGGGCATGGGCTATCCGCTGCTGTGCGTGGAAGGCGTTGAAGCAGACGACGTGATCGGCACACTGGCGCGCAGCAGCGCGGCGGCAGACCGTCCGGTGATCATCTCCACCGGTGACAAGGACATGGCGCAGCTGGTCGACGGGCACATCACCCTGGTCAACACCATGACCGGCAGCGTGCTGGACGTGGCTGGCGTGAAAGAGAAGTTCGGCGTCGGCCCGGAGCACATCATCGACTACCTCGCGCTGATGGGCGACAAGGTCGACAACATACCCGGCGTCCCCGGCGTCGGCGAAAAGACTGCCGTCGGCTTGCTGGTCGGCGTGGGTGGCGGGATCAAGGAGCTTTACGAGCGCCTCGAAACGGTCGCGACCCTGCCGATTCGCGGGGCCAAGACCCTCGCGGCCAAGCTTGAAGAGCATCGTGCGATGGCCTTCCTGTCCTATGAGCTGGCAACCATCAAAATCGACGTGCCACTGGACATCGAACTGGACCAGCTGCATTGCGGCGAGCCGGACCGCGACAAATTGATGGAGCTGTACGCCGAGCTGGAATTCAAAAGCTGGATCGAAGACCTGCAACGCGATGCCAAACGCGCCGGGCAGGAGCTGGCCGTCGAAGAGCCAACCGTCGAGGCAAAGCAAGCCGCCTATGACGTCATTCTTGAACAGAGCCAGTTCGACGCGTGGCTAAAGAAGCTCAACGCCGCGCCGCTGTTCGCCTTCGTGACCCAGAGCAACGGCACCGACGCCCAGCGCGCGCAACTGGTAGGTTTGTCTTTTGCCATTCAGACCCACGAAGCCGCCTACATTCCGCTGACCCACTCCTACATGGGGGTGCCGCAGCAACTGGACCGCGACACGGTGCTCAAGGCGCTCAAGCCGCTGCTTGAAGACCCGGATAAAACCAAGGTCGGTCAACACGCCAAGTTCGCTATCAACCTGCTTGCCAACTGCGCGCTCGACGGCGATCAGACCCAAGGCATCGACCTGCAGGGCGTCAGGTTCGACACTATTCTGGAGTCCTACGTTCTGGACTCCACCGCTACTCGCCACGACCGCGACAGCCTGGTGGCCAAGTACCTGACGCACACGCCGATCAACTTCCAGGAGATCGCCGGCAAAGGCGCCAAGCAGTTGACCTTCGACCAGATCGCCATCGAACAGGCTGGCAATTACGCTGCAGAAGAAGCCGACCTGACCCTGCGCCTGCATGAAGTCTTCGAAGCGCGTCTGGCCGCAATTCCAACCCTGCAGCCGGTCTTGAACGACATCGAGATGCCGCTGGTGCCCGTCCTGGCAGGTATCGAACGCCAGGGCGCACTGGTTGATGCCAACCTGCTGGGCATCCAGAGCGTGGAACTGGGCGACAAGATGACCGCGCTGGAGCGCGAAGCCTTCGCCATTGCCGGTGAAGAGTTCAACCTGGGCTCGCCCAAGCAGCTTGGCGTGATTCTCTACGAAAAACTTGGTATGCCGATCCTCAGCAAGACCGCCACCGGCCAGGCATCGACTGCCGAGGCCGTGCTGGCCGAACTCGCCGAGCAGGACTTCCCGCTGCCCAAGGTACTGATGCAATACCGCTCGATGAGCAAGCTAAAGAGCACTTACACCGACCGCCTGCCGGAGCAGATCAACCCGCGCACCGGGCGTATTCACACCTCCTATCATCAGGCAGTGGCGGTGACCGGGCGCCTGTCATCCAGCGATCCGAACCTGCAGAATATCCCGATCCGTACCGCTGAAGGCCGGCGCATCCGTCAGGCATTCGTGGCCCCCAAGGGCTACAAGCTGCTGGCGGCCGACTATTCGCAGATCGAACTGCGCATCATGGCGCATCTGGCACAGGACGAAGGCTTGCTGCATGCCTTCCGCAACGACCTGGACGTTCACCGCGCCACGGCAGCGGAAGTCTTCGGCGTCGAGCTGGAAAACGTCACCACTGACATGCGCCGCAGCGCCAAAGCGATCAACTTCGGCCTGATCTACGGCATGAGCGCGTTTGGCCTGGCCAAGCAGATTGGCGTGGACCGCAAACAGTCACAGGCTTACGTCGACCGCTATTTCGCCCGCTACCCCGGCGTGCTGGATTACATGGAGCGCACACGTGCGCAGGCCGCCGAGCAGGGTTTTGTCGAGACCATTTTCGGCCGTCGCCTGTACCTGCCGGACATCAACGCCAAGAACCAGTCGCTGCGCAAAGGTGCCGAACGCATGGCGATCAACGCGCCGATGCAGGGCACCGCAGCGGACATCATCAAGAAAGCCATGGTGGCCGTGAATGGCTGGCTGGAAGAGTCCGGTCTGGATGCGCGGGTCATTCTGCAGGTGCATGACGAACTGGTGCTGGAGGTGCGCGAAGACCTGGTCGATCAGATCAGTGAACAGATCCGTCCACACATGAGTGGCGCAGCAGACTTGGCAGTGCCGCTGCTGGTGGAAGTCGGGGTCGGCAACAACTGGGACGAGGCGCACTGAGTCTGAAAAGGCGAACCTGTCAGCAGGTTCGTCAAACCCTGTAGGAAATGTGAACTTTTCTTCATTGCTGGAACTTAACCGTTTGGACAGGAGTCAGACGTCCCGATTGATTGAAAAATCGATCGTGCTCCTAGTTGTGTTAAGTGTTGGCAGTTATCCAGATCCCACCCTAAGATCTGGACCTTAAGCCCCGGAACTTCCCCCTCCCCATGCGAAGTCCGGGGTCTTTTTTGCCTGCGATTTACTCCGCAGGTGCCTTGTCTTCCAGCTCCATCCAGTCGGCCA
This sequence comes from Pseudomonas savastanoi, assembly GCF_020917325.1. NCBI lineage: Bacteria > Pseudomonadati > Pseudomonadota > Gammaproteobacteria > Pseudomonadales > Pseudomonadaceae > Pseudomonas > Pseudomonas savastanoi. The sequence continues at coordinate 283,096 of NZ_CP076652.1, read as the reverse complement.
GCACGGTGTAAGCCTCTTCCAGCCCCATGCGCTTGGGAGCCGAGAACAGCTGGATGCTCACTGCATCGCCCCAGCCTTTGCGAATTTCGGCCTGAACCTTGAGCAGCGTGTTCTTCGCAGCGCCATAGGTCAGCTTGTCGGCCTTGGTCAGCAGAATGTGCATCGGCATGTTGCTGGCGATGGCCCAGTCCAGCATCAACAGGTCGAAGTCGGTCATTGGATGACGGATATCCATCATCAGGATCAGACCTTTCAGGCTTTCGCGACTGCCCAGATAGGCTTCCAGGTGGCGCTGCCAGTGCAGTTTGAGCGGGATAGGCACTTTGGCGTAGCCGTAGCCGGGCAAGTCGACCAGACGTCGATCTTCATCCAGCCCGAAGAAGTTCAGCAACTGAGTGCGCCCCGGTGTCTTGGAGGTGCGCGCCAGGCTGGCATGGGTCAGGGTGTTCAGCGCGCTCGATTTGCCCGCATTGGAGCGACCGGCAAAAGCGACTTCAAACCCTTCGTCGTCGGGACATTGGTCGACCTTGGCGGCGCTGAGCATGAACGTGGCCTGTTGGCACAGACCGAGGATGGGGTTTTTGAGTTGCATGTGATTTCCGGTGAAGGCCCTGCCTGCAAAGGGAGCGGCAAGAGGTGTCGGTTTCGTTTGGATGCGTACGCATATAATGACACACCTGCCCCCCGGCCCACACTGGCACTGTATCGGGCCGCTCTGGCTGGCGGCTGGAACATTCAGACATGACCTGCTTCACTCCTTATGCAAAAAGGCCGTCCGTGGTCGCCCATTTTTACAACCTCAGCGTTACACTAACGAACTCAGGCTTTCGCGTTCGGTCGAAACCACCGTCGCTTGAAGGCGATTCAATCTGTTCAGGAGTAAAGCATGCGTAATCTGATCATCAGCGCCGCTCTGGTTGCCGCCAGTCTGTTCGGTATGTCCGCCCAGGCTGCCGAGCCCATCGAGGCCGGCAAACAATATGTCGAGCTGAAAAGCGCTGTGCCTGTAGCAGAGCCGGGCAAAATCGAAGTCGTCGAGCTGTTCTGGTATGGCTGCCCGCATTGCTACGCGTTCGAGCCAACCATCAATCCGTGGGTTGAAAAACTGCCGTCCGACGTCAAGTTCGTACGCATTCCGGCCATGTTCGGCGGCCCTTGGGACGCCCACGGCCAGTTGTTCATCACCCTCGACACCATGGGTGTCGAGCACAAGGTTCACGCCGCCGTATTCAAAGCTATTCAGAAGGATGGCAAGCGCCTGACCGACAAGAATGACATGGCTGATTTCGTAGCCACTCAAGGCATCAACAAGGACGATTTCCTCAAAACATTCGACTCCTTCGCCGTGAAAGGCAAGATCGCGCAGTACAAGGAACTGGCCAAGAAGTATGAGGTGACTGGCGTTCCGACCATGATCGTCAACGGCAAGTATCGCTTCGACCTGGGTTCTGCCGGCGGTCCGGAAAAGACCCTGGAAGTTGCCGACCAATTGATTGCCAAAGAGCGAGCGGCTGCTACAGCCGCCAAGTAAGCGCCCGCCATGCGCCGCTGGGGCAAGGGCAGCACCCGTATCGTTGGCCTGCATGACCCGCAGGTCAACGAACATCATCTGACGCAAAACGGTCTGCCGGAAGACGGCAGGCTGCGTTTGCTCAGTTTCAATATCCAGGTGGGTATCAGTACCCAACGCTACCACCACTACCTGACGCGCAGCTGGCAGCATCTGCTGCCACATGGCGGCAGGGCGGGCAACCTGCAGAAAATTGGCGATCTGATCAACGATTTCGATCTGGTCGCATTGCAGGAGGTCGATGGCGGCAGCATGCGCTCCGGCTTCGTCAATCAGGTCGAGCACCTTGCTCAACTGGGTGGCTTTCCGTACTGGTATCAACAGCTCAATCGCAATCTCGGTCGCCTCGCCCAACACAGCAATGGTGTGCTGAGTCGCTTGCGCCCGACCAAGATCGAGGATCATCCGCTGCCGGGTCCGGCCGGGCGCGGGGCAATTCTTGTCCGCTTCGGCGAAGGCGAGGATGCGCTGGTGGTGGTCATGATGCACCTGGCTCTGGGCACTCGTACCAGAACCCGGCAACTGGCTTACATTCGCGACCTGATCGGCGGTTATCGCCATCAAGTGCTGATGGGCGACATGAATACCCACGCCAATGACCTGCTGGAACACTCGCCGCTACGCGATCTGGGCCTGTTGGCACCCCAAATCGAAGCGACCTTTCCGAGCTGGCGGCCACAACGCTGCCTTGACCACATTCTGCTCAGCCCGACCCTCACGCTTGAACGCGTACAGGTACTGGCGCAGCCCATTTCCGATCACCTGCCGGTTGCTGTCGAGATTCGCCTGCCAGATTCACTGCGTGGGGACTCACTGCCTGTGCCCTCTGGTGGAAGCCTTGCATGAGCGACGACGCGGAGCGTTGGAAAGAGAAGTACCTCAAGGGAATCGAGCAACAGGATAAGCTCGAAAAGCGCTGGGATGCGCGGCTCGATTTGTTGCGACGCGGTCTGGTACGCAGCAGTCTGGCGGCGGAGGGCTCTGACCGCGCCGTCGATGAATGCATGAAGGAAATGCGCGAAATTGTCCGCAAGGACGATATGGACGCCGGTCTGGCAGCCTTGATTCCGCGCCTCGAAAAGGCCGTGCTGGACTCCGAACATCGCCGTGAAGTGCGGGTCGGGCAAATTGGCTCGGCACTGACCGCACTGGTCGCACAACTGCAAGCGCTGCCGCTGCCACGAGAGGTACGCAAGCCACTCAAGCGCTTTGCCAAGGACCTTGAAGAACGTGCATCGCAGGCGCGCGAGCTGCCCTTGCTGCTCAGCGAATTGAGTGGTTTGCAGGGCCAGGCCCTGACCCTGCTCGAAAAGCACGAAGAGGGCCCACGCCAAGGGCTTCTGCAGCGTTTGTTCGGTTCGCGGGACGAACATGGCAATGAGCACCCTCCCGAGGCTGCCCACCCCGAAAACGCCTCTTCTGCTCAGGAAACGCATGAGACGCACGTGGAGCCTGAGGCCGCGAACGCTCAAGCGCCGATAGAGGTTGCCGCATCTGAAGTCGAAGCTGCCATTGTCCCCGACATCGCCAACCAGAAGACAAAGGACGCATACACACTGCCGCCGTCGGTTTCCGAAGCCGAAACCGTTGTCGTTACGGCAACTGAAACACCTGCGCCATCGCCAGCCGCAGCAGCCCTTGCTCCAGCCCTGGCCGAAACAGTCACCGAACCTGCGGTTGTCCCTGTCGAGCCGATCGATTACACCGACCTGCTGGGCCCCGTTCCTTCAGTGCCCTACCAGCAACGGCCTGCGCCAATCATCCAGGCACTGGAAGAACCGCAAGAAGATGCCGAATCAGAAACCGAGACGGTAGACGGCGAAGAGGGTTATTCGTTGCCCTCGTCGCCAGAACCCAGCTACAGCTCGGTGGCCGCACACATCGAGGAAACGCTGCTGGGCCTGCTCGATGACCTGACCTTGTCGGAGCACTTCCGCCCGCAGGTCGAGGACATGCAGTTACGCTTGAAACATGGGCTCAATTGGTACGAATTGCTGCCGATCCTCGACGATCTGGCAGTTCTGATGCTGGCAATCAACAACGGCGGCCAACAGGAATTCAGCACCTACCTCAAACAACTCAATGAGCGGCTTGAATCGTTTCAGAGCCACTTGCAGGCTGCCAGTGAAGATCATGCCGAGGATCAGTCCACAGCCCGCGACCTGAACGAACAGTTACGCGAACAGGTGGGCGGCCTGCAAATCAGTGTTCAGGACGCCTCCGACCTGACCAGTCTCAAGCAGGTACTCGACAACCGCTTTGAAGGCTTGCTCAGCACCATGGACCACTATCAGCTCAAGCGTGACGCGCGCGAGCGGGAAGTTGCCTCGCGGCTGCAGGGTCTCTCGGCCCGCGTTGCGAGCATGGAGCAGGAAGCTCTGGGTTTCAGGACTCACCTGGAAGAACAGCGCCAAAAGGCCTTGATCGACCCGCTCACCGGCCTGCCCAATCGCGCAGCCTGGGGCGAACGCCTCGAACAGGAGATGACCAGGTGGCAACACGAGAAAAACAGCCTGCTGGTGTGCATTCTGGACCTGGACCACTTCAAGCGCATCAATGACGGCTATGGCCACCTGGCGGGCGATAAAGTGCTGAAGATCGTCGCCAACGTTTTCAGGAAACGCCTGCGCAGCGACGATTTTCTTGCCCGGTTTGGCGGTGAGGAATTTGTCATGCTGCTGCCTGCGACACCTCTCGGCACCGGGCTTACGCTGCTCGACGAACTGCGCGCTGCGGTGGAGTCATGCCCGTTTCACTTCAAGGGCGAGCGCGTGACGATCACCGTATCTATTGGAGTGACGGCTTTTCGAACGGCTGAACGCAGTGACACTGCGATCAAGCGCGCCGATCAGGCGCTGTACAAGGCCAAGGAAAATGGCCGAAACAGGGTCGAACAAGGCTGACTGAAACATTTTGACCTGAACGAGCACGTCAATGCCGAAGCTATTTGCACGCATGTTGTTATGATATTGCATTTCCCGCTGACGCTGCCGATCCCATGAAACTGTATTTCTCTGCCTTTCTGCTGCTCATCCTCACTGCCTGCGCCAGTGGCCCCAGGCTGGACACCAGCCATCCATCGGTGAATTTCGATGGCCGGGTTCAGTACGTGATCATGCATTACACCTCCACTTCGATGGAGAAATCCCTCCAGCTTCTGACCCATGGCGAGGTCAGCAGCCACTATCTGATTGGCGATGACAGCAAGGCCACGATCTACAAGCTGGTCGATGAAAGTGCCCGCGCCTGGCATGCTGGCGAAAGCGAATGGGAAGGCCGTACCTGGCTTAATTCCAGCTCGATCGGCATCGAAATCGTCAACCCCGGCTTCAAGGACACACCGACAGGCCGGTTGTGGTACCCCTACACTGAAGCCCAGATCCAGTCGATCACGGTGCTGCTCAAAGACATTGTCAAACGCAACAAAATCGATCCAAAACACATCATCGGCCACAGCGACATAGCGCCGACGCGCAAACAGGACCCTGGCCCGCTGTTCCCCTGGAAGCGCCTTGCTGCCGAAGGGCTCGGCATCTGGCCTGACGAACGCCTGGTTGCCCAGCGTCAGGCAGTACTCGCAACCAACCTGCCGAGCATTAGCTGGTTCCAGCAACAACTGGCACGTCTGGGTTACAGCACCCCGCAGACCGGGGAGCTCGACACCGCCACGCGTCAGGTGCTGGCGGCATTCCAGATGCACTACCGCCCGGCACGCTTCGACGGCGAACCTGATGCACAGAGCGCAGCCATCCTGCAGGTGCTTAACCGCGTCAATTGATCAGGGCACAACCTGATATTTGATGCGCTTATGAAGGGCAGACATGCAGCGCCTGCAAGACCATGCCGTTACAGCGGCAGAGCCATATAGAACTGCGTGCCCTGCCCCGGCCTTGAATAAACCCCCATGCGACCGCCGTGCAGCTGGACGATCTCCTTGCACAGCGCCAGCCCGAGTCCCGCCCCGCCTTTTTTGCGACCGACCTGCACAAAGGGTTCGAAGATTCGTCCCTGCTGCCCGTAGGCAATGCCCTCACCGTTGTCTTCAACGCTGATGATCGCCCGCTCGCCATGACGCCTGGCCTGCAGACGAATCAGACCGTTCTGCGGCGTGTGCCGCAGCGCATTGTCCAGCAGGTTGTCCAGCACCCGCTCCAGCTGGGACTGATCGGCATGCAGGCGCGGCATGGGCTCCTGCATATCCAGCATCAGTACGATGTCCTGCTCAAGGGCCTTGTCCTCGAATCGCGCCCTGGCTTCTTCGAGCAAGGTTTCGATGGAGCACGGTGCCAGTTTGAGTTTCTGCAGACCGTTCTGGTAACGCGAGAAATTCAGCAGATCATTGATAAGTTGCATCAAGCGCTGCATTTCTTCGGTGACCGTATTGAGCAGATCGGCTTCACGGGTTTCGGGGGCGAAATGCAGGCGCTCCTGGAGAAGACCGAATGCCATGTGCATACCCGTGACAGGCGTGCGCAGCTCATGCGAAGCGCGCAGGACGAACTCACTGCGCACCCTCTCGAAAGCACGCTGTTCGGTGACGTCATGCAGCACCATCACCGCGCCCAGGATATGCCCTTTGGTATGACTGACCGGCGTCATGCTGTAGGTCAGCAGGCGCGATTCACCGTCGATTTCGATGGCCAGGTCTTCCGGCGCCCGCTCCAGCGTCCCGCCACGCAGTACCAGATGCAATTGCTCATCCAGCTCAGGTCGGCCCAACGCATCTCCAAGGCTCTGCCCGAGGCGACTCTCGTCCCAGCCGAGCTGACGCTGAGCCACAGGGTTCAAGTGCTCCAGATGCCCTTGGCGATCAATCATCAGCAGACCATCGTCGATACTGTCGAGAACCGCTTGCAGACGCTGCTGGCCAGCCAGTAATTCATCAATGTTGGTCGCCTGATGCTGACGCAGGGCTTCGGCCATGATGCCGAATCGCCGGGTCAACAGGTTCATCTCGGCGGCCGACGAAATGGGCAGCGTGACTTCGTAGTCCCCTTCTCCGATGCGATCGGCAGCCTTGGCCAGCGCCTCGATCGGCGCACCGAAACGCCGGGCGATACCGTGCGCAGTCACAAAGCCGATACACAGCACCGCCAGCCCGACCAGCCCCAGCAATCCCGCGATCCACAGTGCACGATCACGGGAGTTGATTTCGGCGCTGCTGATGTTCTCCAGCGCCTTGCGATGTACAGCCAGCAAGCCGTTACGCAGGTTGTCGAAGCTGTCACTCAGCTGCGGTACGCCGCGTATACCTCGCGCATCGTTGCCGTATTGTTTCCAGGTATCGATGAATTGCCGGTAATCGCCCTTGGTCTTTTCGAAACCATTGCGTACGTTTTGCTGGGTGTCCTGTACCGAGCCCTCTTCCAGCAGCTCTTCAAACTGATTCTGGATTCTTTCCAGCTCAGTCTGATCGCGGTTGGCACCCGTCATCAACACCAACTGATCACCCAGGTTCTGGCGCAGCTTCAAACCCAGATCCAGAATGGCGAAGTTATGCTGGATCAGTGATTCCTGAGTCCGGGCCATTTGCATGACGCTGACGAGCCCCAGCAGCAGTCCGAGCAAAGCAACGGTGATCAGTGCCGAGATACTCAGAAAGAGGCGGGTGCGCAGTTTCATGGCCAGCTTCATTTGAGGCCTTTCACAGGTTGTACTGTTTACGTTTGCGGTAAAGCGTCGACGCATCGATACCCAGCGTCTTGGCGGCCTGATCAAGGGTTTCACTGGTCGCCAGCACGGCTCCGATGTGTGCTTTTTCAAGCTCGTCCAGGCTCAAGGCGGCGCCGACACGCGGCGCATTGTTCGCCGGTTGCTCGGCCATACCCAAGTGACTGATCTCCACACGCTCCTGCGGACAAATGATGCTGGCACGCTCAATGACGTTGCGCAGCTCACGAATGTTGCCCGGCCAGCGGTAGTTGAGCAGCGCTGCACGGGCCTCTTCACTGAACCCTCGAGCCGGGCGAGCGTACTCCTTGACGAAGCGCGCCAAAAACCGGTCCGCCAGGGTCAGGATGTCTTCGCTGCGCTCACGCAGGGCTGGCAGGTGCAGAGTGATCACGTTCAGGCGGTACAGCAAATCCTCACGGAAGCGCCCGCTGCGCACCATGTCTTCCAGATTCAGGTTGGTGGCGGCCAGGATACGTACATCGGCACGTCGGGTAACCGGGTCACCCACACGCTCGTATTCCTTGTCCTGAATAAAGCGCAGCAGCTTGGGTTGCAGCGTCAGCGGGAAATCGCCGATCTCGTCGAGGAACAGTGTGCCGCCGTCCGCCTGATTCACACGGCCCAGAGTGCTCTCACTGGCACCCGTGAAGGCCCCGCGACTGTGGCCGAACAGTTCGCTTTCCATCAGTTCTGCGGTGAGCGATGGACAGTTGATCGTGACGCAGGACTTCTTTGCCCGCTTGCTCCAGCCGTGAATCGCCCGTGCCAGCTCGCCTTTACCGGTCCCCGATTCACCCAGAATCAGGATGTTGGCATCGGTCACGGCAACCTGGCGGGCAGTTTCCAGAATGGCCATCATCGAAGGACTGTGGGAATCCAGTCCGTCTTTGGGCTTGCGAACCTCGCCTTCCAGTGCCTCAAGGCGAGCAGACAGTTGGCGCACTTCAAGCTGTTTGGCGGTAGCAAGACGCAGCTGATCGGGGCTGCACGGCTTTACCAGATAGTCGGCTGCGCCCGCCTGAATGGCATCAACAGCCGTATCGACCGCAGAGTGTGCAGTCACGATGACCACACGCATCCACGGCGCCTGAATACGCATCTGCGCCAGTACATCCAGGCCGTTATCTTCACCCAGACGCAAATCGAGAAAGCACAGGTCGAAAACCTGGCGCTGCATGAGCGTGTCAGCCTGGGCTGCGCTGTTGGCAGTGGCGACACTGTAGCCTTCGTCTTCCAGACAGTACCGGAAAGTGCGGAGGATGGCGGACTCATCGTCCACAAGCAGAATACGGCCCTGATTCTCAGTGGCTGCTTCCATTTTTCCTACGCTCCTTAATGAATTGTCTCAGTTAGTCTCGGAATCATCGGGCAAGTTGCATGGTCAATTCTGATTGATTCTTCGGCATGCATGGTAGCTTTCTGAACGCCCAATGGCGAACAGCCTGATTAATCCGCGTTTATGTCGTTAAAGCCGTCCACTCGGAGACGAAATCCCATCTCAAAAGGAACGCTCATATGTTTTCACTGAAAAAGATTGCTCTGATCACCGCCGCCGCTGCGCTGCTTGGCAGCGGCCCGGTACTCGCCCAACCTGATTTGCCCACCCAACTCGCCGAGGCGCGTCAGGAAGGTTCGATCTGGACAGCTTTCGCGCTGAACAAACATCTGAGCCCGTTCAAGATCGATGTAAACGTCGACCAGGGCACTGCGACGCTGAAGGGCAAGGTTGAAAACGAGGTTGATCGTGAGCTGGCCGAACGCATTGCGCTGGATACCAAAGGCATCGAAAAGGTCGACAACCAGCTGGAGGTAGACCCTGCCGTTGCCAGCGAGCCTGGTACGCGAACCAACATGGCCCAGCGTTTCGAAGATGCCACGCTGGTCGCGACGGTGAAATCCAAATTGTTGTGGAGCAGCGTGACTGAAGCGCTGACCATCGATGTTGATAGCAAAGATGGCGTGGTCACCCTCAAAGGTCGCGCGCAAAGCCCCGAGGCCAAAGAGCTGGCGGGCAGCCTGGCAAGCAATACTGACGGGGTGATCAGCGTCAACAACCTGATCAGCCTGAGCGCAGCCGACTCGATCGCTGCCAAGACCCAGCCCCAGACATTGACCCCAACCGAGGAAATGAGCGACGCCTGGATCACCAGCAAGGTGAAGGCGAGCCTGATTTACAGCCGGACGCTGGACGGACTCAACATCAAAGTGGATACCAAAGCCGGTGTGGTAAGCCTGAACGGCGTGGTTGCCAACTTTGCAGAGAAGGAACTGGCTGTGGAAATCGCGCGCAACATTCGTGGCGTCAAGGGGGTGAATGGCGACGCTCTGAAGGTCATGGCGCGTAGCGCAGGCTGATCACCCAGGCGCACAACGCTGAACGCTTCGTGCAGAACGCACGATTACAAAGGTGTAATCGTGCAGCTTGCTGGTAGGACGTCTCTGCAAAACTCCGCAGGCCATTGATTTTAAAGGATTTAAATTACACCAACAAACTGGCATGCAGTCTGCAATAACCCATTCAACAAGGTCGATATACAACGACCCATCAGATTGAATGCCCACTCAGGCCAGGGGAGTTTGCAGATGAACAGCCAGCGTATTGCACAATTGCGTATCTCCCCCCTGCACATTCAGCAAGGTCTTTTTCTACTCCTTGCACTGCTTGTCACTCTGATCGCCATTCAGCAGTTCCAGCGTTGGAATCAAGCCAACGAAGCAACTCAAGCCAGACAGCAATTCATCCAGACCAGCAGCATTTCTTACCGCGGCGTAAGCGCCCCAGCGGTCAAGGATGCGTCTTCGAGCCTTCGCCCTGTCGATGGCTTGGTGTCTGTAGATGAAGTCGCACCGCAGCAAAAATGGGTTTTCTGACCCGACCTGAAAAATCGCAGCATTCACATTAAAACGGCACCAAAAAGGAGTATCACCATGTTGAGTTGGGCAATCACGTTTCTGATCATCGCCATTGTCGCTGCAGTACTGGGCTTCGGTGGTATCGCGGGCACGGCTACCGGTATCGCCAAGATCCTGTTCGTCGTCTTCCTGGTGATGTTCGTTGTGTCGTTCTTCTTCGGTCGTCGCGGTCGAGGCTGATAATGCACACGTCATTTCGCACACTGGCCGCCGCCCTGTTGATGGGCGGCAGCGCCATGGTCATGGCAGCCAATGATGGACAGTCTCGGGTCAACGAGCTTTTAAGCTCCGCTCCCGAGTACCGCACAACCTGGGCGAAGGTCGTCAAGAAGGAAGAGCGGTTGCCGGATTGGGTGATTAACCTGTCCGGAGCTTCCGAGCAGCAGATGACAGCGGCCACCGAAGACGGTGACAAGTATCTTGTCGGGCCGCTTTGCGAAACTGCCGATACGTGCAAAAGCAAACGCCTGATCGTGGCTTTCAGCCTCGACAAGGAAGATGCTTACGCCATGTTGGTTGAAGTACCTGCGGGCTTGCCTGCGGATAAATCACCAACTCGTCACGCAACTTACCGCTACCTGGGTAAGCCTGACGAGGGCATGCAAAAGCTCTTGAATGAAGAGCTGCGCAAAGACCCGAACTGGTATTGATTCAGAAGAAGGTATCGGCTCCAGAAGCCGATACCTCTCTTGTTTGTGCGGCCTGAGGAAGGTGCGCGCATGACCAAGGGGCCGGGATGCGTTGATCGAATGGATCGGCGTGACCTAGGGGTACAGGGAGTACCTCCGCCAAGGGCCGGGTCAGGCAAGCTGCCGTGCAAGTCCTCAAGAATGCGTCGACCTGTCGAACATTTTCCATGACCCGCACGGCGCTTTATGCCCTTTACGATTCTTTCTAGATAGCATCCCTCGGCAGCATCAGCCCTAAAGGCAGACGCACCCGCGCCTCCAGGCCACCCCCCGAACGATTTCTCAACTCGACGTTGCCGCCGTGCATGGCAGCGATACGCTTGACGATCGCCAGCCCCAGGCCGGTCCCTTTGCCGCTGCGTGCGCGGTCACCGCGAATGAACGGATTGAAGATGGTATCAAGCTCGGACGGATCGATGCCTGCGCCCCTGTCCAGTACGCTCAACACCACGTACGGCGCGTTTCTGTCACCGGATACATAAGCGGCCACTTCGATACCGTTACCGGCATGATGCCTTGCGTTGCCAATCAGATTGGTCAACAGACGCTTCATCGATACGCGCCTTAGCGGGAACGGCGGAATAGGTTCCAGACACAGACGGATGCTGTCTTCATCGTTATTGAAGGGTGCAACCACGTCGCGCACCAGATGCCCCAGATCGACCTCTTCAATCTCTTCATCACGCCCATCGCGAATGAACGCCAGGAATTGATCAAGAATGGCATCCATGTCCTCGATGTCCCGCACCATGCCTTCGGAGAACTCATTGTCGTTCATCAGTTCCAGAGACAGGCGCAGACGCGTCAGTGGTGTACGCAAGTCATGGGAGACGCCAGCCAGCATCAGTTCGCGTTCCTGCCCGGCCTGTTCGACGTCTTCGGCCATCTGATTGAAGGCCCGATAGACTTCGGTCATCTCGCTGGGTGTGTCACTGACCGGCAAGCGCACGCTGCGCCCCTGCCCCAGCTGTCGAGCCGCAAAGACCAGACGCTTGAGCGGCTGATTCAGTTGACGCACAAAAATCCACGCCGACGCCGTGGAGAGCAACCCGATGGCCAGGAACCAGCCCAGCACACTCCAGATCTTCTGGCCGCGCAACGGGTGCGGATAAAGCGGCACTTTCAGCCAGCCATCCCCAAGGCTCGGCGCCCTTACCCAGAGCGCGGGCGGTGCGTGCACACGCAAACGCACTTCCGTATCGGCACCCAGCTCGGCCTGCATCTGCCGCTGGTAGATCTCACTGTACGGCCAGTGCTGCTCACCTTCCGGCACGCCACCGCCCACGACTCGAATCAGACCGGCCGCTTCGGCAATCGCCTCACGATCATTTTCATCGGCTGCCCAATACGCTCGCAGCGTCAGCGCAACGCCGTGGCTGTATTGCCTGTCGACCAGCACGTCTTCGTTCATCAACAGATAAACCAGCGTCAGGGCCTTGGAAAACAGCACGACGATGAGCACCAGCCAGAGCGTGCGAGAGAAAAAGCTTTGCGGAAACCAGAGCGGAGTCTTCATAACTGCAGCCATACACTTTGCAAGGCGAGCGAGGCTCGCAGGTTTGCCGAACGCGGGCCGGACCCGATGGACGAACGCAAAAAACCAGTACGCCGATAACCTTGAAAGAGATTATCGACGTAACTGGCGGGAATGACGGACTTCTGTGCTGACAACCGGCTTATCAGCGATTACCGGCACCATCCGGAACGAATACATAGCCTACGCCCCAGACGGTCTGGATATAGCGGGGCTTGGAAGGATCCGGCTCGATCAGGCGACGCAGACGGGAAATCTGTACGTCGATGGATCGCTCCAGCGCATCCCACTCCCGGCCGCGGGCCAGGTTCATCAGCTTGTCACGGGTCAGCGGCTCGCGAGCGTGCATGACCAGAGCCTTGAGTACCGCGAACTCACCCGTGGTCAGCATATGCACCACGTCGCCACGCTTGAGTTCGCGGGTTGCCAGGGAGAGCTCGTAGTCGCCGAAACTGACCGACTCGTCTTCACTGCCGGGCGCGCCGGGTACAGGCGCAGCCTGACGACGCAGAACAGCCTTGACCCGCGCCATCAACTCGTCCGGGTTGAACGGCTTGGCCAGGTAATCGTCAGCACCCAGTTCGAGCCCCTTGATGCGGCTCAGCTCATCGCCCTTGGCGGTCAGCATGATGATCGGTACCTGATTGTTCGCGGCTCGCAGACGACGGCAGGCTGAAAGGCCGTCTTCTCCGGGCAGCATCAAGTCCAGCACCACAAGGTTGAACACCTCGCGGGCCAATAGTCGGTCCATTTGCTCCACGTTTGCCACGGCGCGGGCCCGGTAGCCCTTGCTGGTGAAAAAACGTTCCAGGAGACTGCTCAGCCCCGGATCGTCATCGACAATAAGGATTTTTTCGCCTTCAGCATTTTGTGCGGTGCTGCTCATCGGATGCTCCTCTGATCTCGGGGCGCATTATGGCGTAGCTGCGGTGATGCGCACCTTGTGCATTGTTAGCAGATTTTACTGGAGGCGGCACTTGTGCAGGCTTTTTCGCCGAAAAAAGACCACATTTGTCGGCCGATCCCCTAATCCGCCTTCGCCGGGTATAATGCGCCGCCCTCAAAGTCAGGCAATGCTGGCCTTGTGGCGGTTCGCCAGCGCTGAAAATAAATGCTGGCGGACGATATTCAGGCAAGGCAATTCGTACATAGCCCAGTTTTTTGCTCACAACTCCAGGTGGTTTTATGGACAGCATCAACAGCCGCATCGCCGAAGAACTCGGCGTACGCCCACAACAGGTCGCAGCGGCCGTAGCACTACTGGATGAAGGCTCGACCGTGCCCTTCATTTCCCGCTACCGCAAGGAAGTGACCGGCAGTCTTGATGACACGCAATTGCGCCATCTGGAAGAACGCCTGCGCTATCTGCGTGAGCTGGATGACCGGCGTGTCAGCATTCTTGCCAGCATTGAAGAGCAAGGCAAGCTGACCCCGGAGCTGGCTCGCGACATCAAGCTGGCCGACACCAAGACCCGCCTTGAAGATTTGTACCTGCCTTATAAGCAGAAACGTCGCACCAAGGGCCAGATCGCCCTTGAAGCCGGCCTGGGCGAGCTGGCCGACGGCCTGTTCAACGACCCGAGCCTGACCCCGGACGCCGAAGCAGCCCGTTTTGTCGACGCCGAGAAAGGCGTGGCCGATGTCAAGGCTGCGCTGGAAGGCGCCAAGTACATCCTGATGGAGCGCTTCGCCGAAGACGCATCGTTGCTCGACAAGCTGCGCAGCTTCCTCAAACAGGAAGCGGTAATCAGCGCACGCGTGGTGCCGGGCAAGGAAGAGGAAGGCGCCAAGTTCCGCGATTATTTCGAACACGACGAGCCGCTCAAGAGCATGCCTTCGCACCGTGCACTGGCGATTTTCCGCGGCCGCAACGAAGGTTTTCTCAGCTCCGCACTGAAAGTCGGTGAAGAACTGCCGGGTGCCATGCACCCTTGCGAACTGATGATCGGTGAACGCTTCGGCATCCAGAACCAGAACCGCCCTGCAGACAAATGGCTGGCCGAGGTGGTGCGCTGGACCTGGAAGGTCAAGTTGTACAGCCACCTGGAAACCGACCTGCTGGGCGAGCTGCGCGACGGCGCGGAAACCGAAGCCATCAACGTTTTCGCCCACAACCTGCACGACCTGCTACTCGCCGCCCCGGCTGGCCAACGCGCCACACTGGGCCTGGACCCGGGCCTGCGCACCGGCTGCAAGGTCGCTGTGGTGGACGCCACCGGCAAGCTGCTCGACTACGCGACCGTTTACCCGCATGTGCCGAAAAACCAGTGGGATCAGACCATTGCCGTGCTGGCTGCCCTGTGCGCCAAGCACTCGGTCGACCTGATCGCTATCGGCAACGGCACCGCCAGCCGCGAAACCGACAAGCTGGCCGCCGACCTGATCAAAAAATACCCAGGTCTGAAAATGACCAAGGTCATGGTTTCCGAAGCAGGCGCATCGGTTTATTCCGCGTCGGAACTGGCCGCCAAGGAATTCCCGGACCTCGACGTATCGATCCGTGGCGCAGTCTCCATCGCCCGTCGCTTGCAGGACCCGCTCGCCGAGCTGGTGAAAATCGATCCGAAGTCCATTGGTGTCGGTCAGTATCAGCATGACGTCTCGCAGCTCAAACTGGCGCGCGGTCTGGACGCGGTGGTTGAAGACTGCGTGAACGCTGTGGGCGTGGACGTGAACACCGCTTCGGTGGCGTTGCTGGCGCGGATTTCCGGCCTTAACACCACTCTGGCGCAGAACATCGTTGCGCATCGCGATGAAAACGGCGCGTTCAAGACGCGTGCAGCGCTGAAGAAAGTCAGTCGTCTGGGCGAAAAGACCTTTGAACAGGCCGCAGGCTTCCTGCGCGTGATGACAGGTGACAACCCGCTGGACTCTTCTGCCGTTCACCCGGAAGCCTACCCGCTGGTACAGCGTATTGCGGCAGAAACCGACCGCGATATTCGCTCGTTGATTGGCGATGCGAGCTTTCTCAAACGCCTGGACCCGAAGAAATTCACCGACGAGACCTTTGGTCTGCCGACCGTGACCGACATTCTGCAGGAACTCGAAAAACCGGGTCGCGACCCGCGTCCAGAGTTCAAGACGGCAGAGTTTCAGGACGGTGTCGAAGAACTCAAGGACCTGCAACCGGGCATGATTCTCGAAGGCGTGGTCACCAACGTCACCAATTTCGGTGCGTTCGTCGATATCGGCGTGCATCAGGACGGTCTGGTACACATCTCGGCGTTGTCCGAGAAGTTCATCAAGGACCCGCGTGAAGCGGTCAAGGCCGGCGATGTGGTGAAAGTGAAGGTCATGGAAGTCGACATTCCGCGCAAACGCGTCGGCCT
This sequence comes from Pseudomonas savastanoi, assembly GCF_020917325.1. Classification (NCBI taxonomy): domain Bacteria; kingdom Pseudomonadati; phylum Pseudomonadota; class Gammaproteobacteria; order Pseudomonadales; family Pseudomonadaceae; genus Pseudomonas; species Pseudomonas savastanoi. Next base: position 267,388 of record NZ_CP076652.1, on the reverse strand, counting down.
GTCGATGCGCATGAGTGACACGCCTGGCGAGAAGGTCGACGGCGCACGCGGTGCCCGTCCAGGTTCTTCGCCTCGCCAGCAGAACAGCGCCCTGCGCAAGGAAACCACTGCACCCGCGCCCATCAACAACGCAATGGCTTCGCTGTTTGCCAATGCCAAGCAGTTGAAGAAGCGCTGATGGATATTCCTGAAGATCTGACCCACAGCGCCTACTTCAAGATGCTCGGCTGCGAACTGCGGCGTCTGGACGAAGGCGTGGCGGAGGTTGCGTTGCCGCTGGAGGCGCATCTGCGCAATCGCGGCAACGTGATGCATGGCGGGGCAATCTTCAGTCTGGTCGATATCGCCATGGGGCTGGCCTGTTCCAGCTCCCATGGTTTCGACCAGCGCAGTGTCACCATCGAGTGCAAGATCAACTACGTGCGCGGCGTCTCCGAGGGCGAAGTCCTGTGCATCGCCAAGGTGCTGCACGCGGGTCGCCGCACGCTGGTGGTCGAGGCTGAGGTCGTTCAGGGCGACAAGCTCGTCGCCAAAGCTCAGGGCACATTCGCAGTCATCTAGACTGAGTTAAAGGCTGATGAAAGCAATCACTGTGAACAGAACCTAGCCGTATCGACATCATTTAGGTTAATTTCGGCACCATTAGCGTGGTGCCGAGTCCATTTGGGTGGTACGACATAGAGCAGTGATTGTGAACAGGCGCTACAGACCAACCAGGCGACTACGCCAGTTCCTTTCTTCACCCTTGTAGACCGTCAAGTCCACCCCCATATCGGGGCGACCGATGCGTGAAGGATTACACCTTGAGCGAACTTTTAAACCGTCGTCTTGCATTGCTCGGCGAGCGCAACAACCTCTCTCTGCTGGAGCAGTGCCTGCACGGTATCGAGCGCGAGTGCCTGCGCGTTACTGCAACGGCAGAACTGGCACAGACGCCTCACCCGCAAGCTCTGGGTGCTGCACTGACCAACGGTCAGGTCACGACCGACTATTCCGAATCGCTGCTGGAGTTCATCACGCCTGCGCTGAAGAACCCGGCCGAGACCATCGACAGCCTGGACAAGATCCATCGCTTCGCCTACAGCAAGCTGGGCGACGAGTTGCTCTGGAGCCCGTCGATGCCATGCCCGCTGCCCGATGAAGAGCACATACCGATTGCCTATTACGGCACGTCGAACATTGGCAAGCTCAAATACGTGTACCGCAAGGGCCTGGCGCTGCGCTATGGCAAGACCATGCAGTGCATCGCTGGCATTCATTACAATTTCTCGTTGCCGGAAGACGCCTGGGCGCTGCTCAAGCAGACCGAAGACTTCGCTGGCGACGCGCGCGACTACCAATCGCATTCCTATATCGCGCTGATCCGTAACTTCCGCCGCTACAGCTGGCTGCTGATGTACCTGTTCGGTGCTTCGCCAGCGCTGGATGCGGGCTTTCTGCGCGGCCGCCAACATCAACTGGAACAGCATTTCGACGCCGACACCCTGTATCTGCCGTACGCCACCAGCCTGCGTATGAGCGATCTGGGCTATCAAAGCGACGCCCAGGCCGACCTGACCCCTTGCTACAACGACTTGGTCAGCTACACGGACAGCCTGCGCAAGGCCGTGGCCACGCCTTATAAGCCTTACGTCGATGTCGGTACTCATGACCAGAACGGCGAGTGGATTCAGCTAAACACCAACGTGCTGCAGATCGAGAACGAGTACTACTCCAACATTCGCCCCAAGCGTGTGACCTATAGCGGCGAGCGCCCTATTCAGGCGCTGGTGGCCCGTGGTGTGCAGTACGTCGAGGTACGCTGCCTGGACATCAACCCGTTCCTGCCTACCGGCATCAGCCTGGAGCAATCACGCTTCATCGATGCGTTCGTGCTGTACTGCGCGCTTGAGGAAAGCCAGCAACTGGCCAGCCATGAGTGTTCCAATGCAAGCTCGAACTTCCTGGCAGTGGTCAAGGAAGGTCGCCGTCCGGGCCTGAACCTGCTGCGCAACAACAGCCCTGTTGATCTCAAGACCTGGGCAACCGAGCTGCTGGAAAAAATCACACCGATTGCCCGACTGCTGGATCAGGCCCAGGGCATCGACGAGCACATCAAGTCGATTGCCGTGCAACAGGCAAAGATCGACGATGCGTCGCTCACACCTTCGGCCCAGGTGCTGGCCAGCATGAAAGCGCATAACGAGGGCTTTACTGCTTTCTCTTTGCGCCAGAGCCAGGCCCACGCCGAATACTTCCGCACTCACCCGCTGAGCGCTCAGGAACAGGCAGATTTCGAAGCCCAGGCCAAAACCTCGATCGAAGAACAGGCCGAACTGGAAGCGACCGAGGAAGTGGTGGAGTTCGACACGTTCGTGGGGTCGTATCAGGCGAGCATTCTGTCGATCAGCAACTGATCGTGCAATTACTGTGGGGAGCTTGCTCTCGAAGGTGCCGGTGCAGGCGCGACTATCGTGCGGCGCTCTGCGTCGCATGCCTTTCTGGACGCTCCGCGTCCTCTTGACGACGCAGAGCGTCGAGAACTGCATTCCCACGCTGGAGCGTGAGGAACGATCATCTCAACTATCGTGCCCAATGCTCTGCGCTTCTGCCCGAAGGGCGTGGGTGAGCTTGCTCACTCCCACAAAATATAGCCAAGAGTGCTCTGCGTCCGCCCCCAGGCTTAAATCGCCTTTTCGAAGATCTTCGAATTACGCTGGTAGTTGTACAGCGACGCGCGGGCGCTTGGCAGGCGGTCGACGCTGCTGGGCTCGAAGCCACGCTCACGGAACCAGTGCGCGGTACGGGTGGTGAGGACGAACAGGGTCTTGATACCCAGCGCTCTGGCGCGGTTTTCAATGCGCTCCAGCAACTCGTCCCCGCGCCCACCGTGGCGATATTCCGGATTGACGGCCAGGCATGCCAGTTCGCCTGACTCCGAGTCTGCAATCGGGTACAGCGCCGCGCAGGCAATGATCAGTCCTTCCCGCTCGACCACGCTGAACTGAGTGATCTCGCGCTCCAGCACTTCGCGGGAACGACGTACCAGAATGCCCTGCTCTTCCAGCGGCGTGATCAAGTCCATCAAGCCGCCGACGTCCTCAATGGCCGCTTCGCGCACCAGCTCGAACTGCTCCTGCGCAACCAGCGTACCGCCACCGTCGCGGGTAAACAGCTCGGTCAGCAGTGCGCCATTCTCGGCATAGCTGACGATATGGCTGCGCGCCACGCCACCGCGGCAGGCCTCGGCCGCTGCATCGAGCAATTCAGCCTGATAGTTGGCGCCCAGACGCTGCAAGTGCGCAGGCACCTGTTGCGGACGCAGCTCGCGCACCAGTCGGCCCTGCTCGTCCAGCAACCCGGTTTCGGCACCGAACAGCAGCAGTTTGTCGGCAGCCAGATCAATGGCCGCGCGCGTGGCGACGTCTTCACAGGCCAGATTGAAAATCTCGCCGGTCGGTGAATAACCCAGCGGCGACAGCAGCACGATATGACGCTCATCCAGCAGGCGATTGATGCCCTTGCGGTCAACCCGACGCACTTCGCCGGTGTGCTGATAATCGACACCTTCCAGCACGCCGATAGGCCGCGCAGTTACCACGTTGCCACTGGTCACCCGCAGCCGCGAGCCCTGCATCGGTGAAGCAGCCATGTCCATCGACAGGCGCGCCTCGATCGAAATGCGTAGTTGACCCACAGCATCGATCACGCACTCCAGGGTTTCGGTATCGGTGATGCGCATGTCGCGATGGTAACGCGGCGTAATGCCGCGCTGGGCCAGACGGCTTTCGATCTGTGGGCGCGAGCCGTGCACCAGCACCAGTCGCACACCCAAGCTGTGCAGCAGCACCAGGTCGTGGACGATATTGCCGAAGTTAGGGTGCGCAACGCCGTCGCCGGGCAGCATGACGACGAAGGTGCAATCACGGTGAGCATTGATGTACGGAGACGCGTGGCGAAGCCAGTTGACGTATTCGGGCATGACAACAAGAGCCTGTAGAGAAAATGGACGAAGAGAAAAAGCACGCACAACGGTGTGGTGGTTATCGTCGGGACAGGCTTGGCAACACGCGCAATCTCCTTGTATTCAACGTTGGTAATACCGGGCTCACTGGGGAGTCAGGCAATAATGTTCGATCAATTGACGTAACAGACGCACTGTAGGGTCCAGACGTGACATTTCGAGGTATTCCCCCGGCTGATGCGCACAGGCGATATCGCCCGGGCCGAGCACCAGCGTTTCACAGCCAAGGCGCTGAAGATAAGGCGCTTCGGTGCCGAATGCTACTGCTGCAGCCGTATGACCGGTCAGTCGTTCAGCAACGCGCACAAGTTCAGCGTCAGCAGCCTGTTCGAAGGGCGCACACTCGGGGAACAGCGGCGCATAGTCGATCTGTACCTGATGCAGCTCGGCCAGCGGCTCAAGCTTATGGCGAATGGCTGCCCGAAGCACCTCAGGGTCCATGCCCGGCAATGGGCGCAGGTCGAATTCCAGCGAGCACTGGCCACATATCCGGTTCGGGTTGTCGCCACCATGAATGCAGCCCAGGTTCAGGGTCGGTTGCGGCACCGTGAACTGCGGGTTGCGGTATTGCGCCTGCCATTGCGTGCGCAGGCCCTTGAGTTCGCTGATCGCGTCGTGCATCGCCTCCAGCGCGCTGTGGCCAAGGCTGGGGTCTGAAGAATGGCCGCTGCGCCCGAGGATGTGGATGCGTTCCATCATTACGCCTTTGTGCAGGCGAATCGGCTTGAGCCCGGTCGGCTCTCCGATAACTGCTGCGCGGCCCAGCGGACGTCCGGCCTCTGCCAGTGCACGGGCGCCAGCCATCGAGCTTTCCTCATCGCAGGTGGCGAGAATCAGCAGCGGCTGTTTGAACGGCTGATCGATAAGCCCACGCACCGCCTCGATGATCAGCGCAAAGAAGCCTTTCATGTCGCAGCTGCCCAGCCCGACCCAGCGGCCATCGACTTCGGTGAGCTTCAACGGGTCGGTTCTCCACAGCGCTTCGTCGAATGGCACGGTATCGCTGTGCCCCGCCAGTACCAGACCGCCAGGGCCTGTGCCATAAGTCGCCAGCAGATTGAACTTGCCGGGGGAAACCTGCTGGATGTCGCAGGCAAAACCCAGATCCCCGAGCCATCCGGCGAGCAGATCAATGACAGGCCGGTTGGTCTGGTCCAGAGAAGGCTGCGTGCAGCTCACCGAGGGTGCGGCGATCAAGGCGGCGAACTGGTCTTTCATGGACGGCAACGGCATGGACGCTTCCTGTAATCAAGACGAAACACGGCCCATCATAGGGCCATAGCAACCCAGGAATAAACCGTTTCGGGCCATGTCCTGTACACTGACGGCCTTAGCAGCCGTTCAGTCATGGGCTGCGCTCCCGTTTATCAGTATCAGCGTTTGGATTCCCCCGGCCATGCAAAAAGAAACAGAAATCAAACTCCGCGTCAGCCGCGAGACCCTCGCTGCACTGCGCGAACACCCGTTGCTCAAGAAACGCAACAAGAGTGGCTGGGAGCGCCTTGAACTGTCGAACCAGTATTTCGATACCCCCGAGGGCGAGCTGGCACAGGCCAAAGTCGCCCTGCGCATCCGTCGCGATGGCGATCAGATCATCCAGACCATGAAGACGCGCGGGCAAAGTGTTGCCGGCCTGTCCGAGCGCAATGAATACAACTGGGATCTGAGCAAAGCCAAGCTCGACCTGAAAAAGCTCGAAGGCGATTGCTGGCCCGAGCAATTGGCCGGGCTGGACAAGAAAACCATCAAGCCGTTGTTCACCACCGATTTCATCCGTGAAAAGGCCGAAATTGCCTGGGGCCGTGGCAAGGCCAAAGTGGTGATCGAAGCCGCACTAGATCTGGGCCAGGTGGTGGCGGGCAAGCAGAAGGAAGAAATCTGCGAGCTGGAACTCGAGCTGCGTGAAGGCGAACCTGCCGCGCTGCTGGAACTGGCCGCCGAATTGGCTGCAACGCTGCCGCTGATGCCGTGTGATATCAGCAAGGCAGAGCGCGGTTATCGTCTGCTTGATGCCAGCAGCTACTCGCTGAGCCTGCCCGCACCCGCCCTGAACGCAGAAACTCCGCTCGACGAAGCCTACTCGGCGCTGGCCTGGCACCTGCTGGGCAGCAGCCAGCGTCTGGCCGAGCAATACCGTTTCAACGGTCACTGGCGTCTGTTGCAGGACTGGGTCGAGATGCTCGCCGAGTTGCGTGCCCTGACCAGCAGCCTTGGCCAAGCCGCCCCACGTACCTCGACCGCGCAACTGCGTACCTCGCTGGACGCGTTGCTGGAGGACTGGCGCCCGCTGGTTCAGGCCGGGCAGGAAGATGCCGATGTACGCGGTGCCGCCCACGAGCAGTTTCTGGAAGAGTTGCAGGACACCCGTTGGGGCGAGTTCTCGCTGAACACTTCGCGCTGGTTGCTGGCGCGCAGCTGGACCACAGAGCGCAACACCCGCGGCAATCGTCAGGGCGCTGCGCTGTTGAGCAGCTGGCTGCCGCGCCTGCTGGGTGAAGAAGCTACGTCGCTGCAGCTAAGCCGCTATCAGCAGCAACCGGAAGACCTGGCCGAACAACTACCGCGCATCGAGCGCATCCAGGCCTGGCTGCACTGGGCACGCGGCGCGCTGGACCTGCCGGAGCTGGACCGCCTGTACGGCGAACTACGCAAGCTGGAAGAGCTGGCCAATCTGGACATCAGCGATGAAGTCCTTGATGCACGCGTGCAACAGGCAATCACCGTATTCCAGAGCCGCGCGTGGAAAACCCTGCTGCGCTTGTAAGGGCTGGATTTCGTGGCGTTGATTATCGTCCCCACGCTCTGCGTCCAGTCTTGAACATGTGGTGCGACGCAAACTTGTGACGCAGAGCGTCACGAACTGCATGCCAACGCGGAGCATTGGCACGATAGTCATCTTGATGCGTAGGTTTACTATCGTCCCCACGCTCCAGCGTGGGGACGCCGTTCTGGACGCTCCGCGTCCGATCTTGAGTGTGCGGCGCGGCGCAAACTTGTGACGCAGAGCGTCACGAACTGCATGCCAACGCGGAGCATTGGCACGATAGTCATCTTGATGCGTAGGTTTACTATCGTCCCCACGCTCCGCGTGGGGACGCCGTTCTGGACGCTCCGCGTCCGATCTTGAGTGTGCGGCGCGGCGCAAACTTGTGACGCAGAGCGTCACGAACTGCATGCCAACGCGGAGTATTGGCACGATAGTCATCTTGATGCGTAGGTTAACTATCGTTCCCACGCTCCGCGTGGAGACGCCGTTCTGGACGCTCTGCGTCCGATCTTGATTATTCGGTGCGGCGCAAACTTGTGACGCAGAGCGTCACGAACTGCATGCCAACGCGGAGCATTGGCACGATAGTCATCTTGATACGTCAGTTAACTATCGTTCCCACGCTCCGCGTGGGGACGCCGTTCTGGACGCTCTGCGTCCGATCTTGAGTATTCGGTGCGGCGCAAACTTGTGACGCAGAGCGTCACGAACTGCATGCCAACGCGGAGCATTGGCACGATAGTCATCTTGATGCGTAGGTTAACTATCGTTCCCACGCTCCGCGTGGAGACGCCGTTCTGGACGCTCCGCGTCCGATCTTGAGTGTGCGGCGCGGCGCAAACTTGTGACGCAGAGCGTCACGAACTGCATGCCAACGCGGAGCATTGGCACGATAGTCATCTTGATCCTTAGGTTAACTATCGTCCCCACGCTCCGCGTGGGGACGCCGTTCTGGACGCTCCGCGTCCGATCTTGAGTGTGCGGCGCGGCGCAAACTTGTGACGCAGAGCGTCACGAACTGCATGCCAACGCGGAGCATTGGCACGATAGTCAAAAGCGCACCTCGGCATCCGGTATGAGTTCAGCCTCCCTGGCGCAGCAGCGGCAGGCTGGTGGTGGATTTGATCTCTGACAGCGCCACTGTCGAGTTCACTTCCTGGATACCGGGCACCAGCGAGAGCTTTTCGAAGAAGAACCGCTCGTATGCCTCAATGTCCGGCGTCACGATGCGCAGCAGAAAATCCACCGACCCCATCAGTACATAGCACTCCAGCACCTCCGGAAAACCACGAATCGCGTCGGTGAACTCGGTGAAGTTGGAGCGCCCGTGGGCGTTGAGTTTTACCTCGGCGAAGATCTGTGTGTTCAGGCCGATTTTCTTGCGATCCAGCAACGCAACCTGACGACGGATGACCCCCTCATCCTTGAGCCGCTGAATACGACGCCAACAAGGCGACTGCGACAGCCCGACCTGCTCGGCAATCTGCGCGCTGGAGAGCGACGAGTCCTCTTGCAGCAGCGCGAGAATCTTGCGGTCGTAAACGTCCAGCTCGATTTGCATAATTAATTTCCCGGCTTGGCTTTTTACGCATTAACAAGTCCAGACAAGCCTAATCCAGATGATGATGGACCAGAAATTTCTTTTTCCGTATGTAAAGATTCTCCCACTATTCTGGAGTATCCACATGCCTGACCTGGAAGCCGTTACCGCCCCTTTGCAGCGTCCCGACAACTGGTCATCCAGTAATGCGGCATGCTGTGCGCGCTACCAAATTGTTGCCGCAGCCGAGCCGGCGCTGCTCTGTCAGGTGCTGAACCTGTTTGCAATGCAGTACCTGATTCCCGACCAGCTCAGTGTTGCGCGGCAAGAAAAGACGCTGCTCATCGACCTGCAAGTTGCCAGCCTGAGCTGGCACAGAGCGCAGGTGATCGGCGAAAAAATGCGCAACCTGATCGATGTCTGCTCGGTGGAGGTCGAACAGGTCGACGTTCAGAACAGCCCACAAACACATGTGGCGCTGGCGACCGGCTGAATCAATTTAGCCGCTCCGGTAATTCCCGGTCGCATAGAACGAGTAACGCTGTCACGCTTGGCGTCTACTCTTGTTCATCGCCCAATGACGAATTGCCTCAAGGAGCGCACATGGCAGCCCTGGCCCCCTCTTCACAGGATCGCTGGCTTGATCTGAATGATGTGCTGCGAGATCTGGTTGCCGAAGGCTATCTCGGCCAGGACGACGCAGAAACGGCACTCACCCAGCGTCGCAGTGCGGTGGACATCCAGCTGCATCCTCTCGAATTTCTCGCTTCGCTGCAGTTTGACGACTTGAAGCGGCCTGGCAAGAAGCTGGACCTGGAAACCCTGACCGCTTGGCTGGCCAAAGCCTGTGGCCAGCCCTACATGCGCATCGACCCGCTGAAAATCAACGTGGCAGCCGTCACGCCATTGATGTCCTACGCCTTTGCCCAGCGCCACAAGATTCTGGCCGTGGCGGTTGACCGCGAGTCGGTGACCATCGCCAGCGCCCAACCCTACGTGCGCTCCTGGGAAGGGGATCTTGCGCATGTGCTCAAGCTGCAGATCAAGCGTGTGGTCGCCAACCCGACAGACATTCAACGCATGGCGATGGAGTTTTTCAGGCTGGCCAAGTCGGTCAGCGGCGCCAGCGCGTCCGATCAGAAAATGAGCAACATGGGCAACTTCGAACAGTTGCTCAAGCTTGGTGCCAGTGATCAGGAGCCGGACGCCAACGACGCGCACATCGTCAATATCGTCGACTGGCTGTTCCAGTACGCATTTCAGCAGCGCGCCAGCGATATTCATATCGAGCCGCGCCGCGAACAGGGCACCGTGCGGTTTCGCATCGACGGCGTGCTGCATAACGTTTACCAGTTTCCGGCGCAGGTGATCATGGCGATTGTCAGCCGCCTGAAAAGCCTGGGGCGGATGAACGTCGCTGAAAAACGCAAACCGCAGGACGGGCGGGTCAAAACCACCACACCCGAGAATCGCGAAGTGGAGCTGCGCCTGTCGACCCTGCCGACGGCGTTCGGCGAAAAGATGGTGATGCGGATCTTCGACCCCGAGGTGCTGCTCAAGGACTTCGACCAGTTGGGCTTTTCCAGCGATGATCTGCGTCGCTGGCAGGAAATGACCCGTCAGCCCAACGGCATCATCCTGGTCACTGGCCCGACCGGTTCGGGCAAGACCACCACGCTGTACACCACCCTCAAGAAGCTGGCGACTTCTGAAGTCAATCTCTGCACCATCGAAGACCCTATCGAGATGGTCGAGCCGGCCTTCAACCAGATGCAGGTGCAACACAACATTGATCTGAACTTTGCCGCTGGCGTGCGCGCCTTGATGCGACAAGACCCGGATATCATCATGATCGGCGAAATTCGCGACCTGGAGACGGCTGAAATGGCCATTCAGGCGGCACTCACCGGGCATTTGGTGCTGTCGACGCTGCACACCAACGATGCACCCAGCGCCATCAGTCGCATGCTCGAGCTGGGTGTGCCGCATTACCTGCTCAAGGCGACCATCCTTGGCGTCATGGCCCAGCGTCTGGTGCGGACCCTGTGTCCGCACTGCAAGGCTCCGATCAACCTGAATGAAACCGACTGGCAAACCCTGACCCGCCCGTGGCAGGCCCCCGTACCGCCCGGCGCGCATCAGGCGGTCGGTTGTGTGGAATGTCGCGATACCGGCTATCGGGGCCGCGCCGGGGTTTACGAGATCATGGTCATGTCCGACAACATCAAGGCGTTGATTTCCGCGGACCTGGACCTGACTGCCATGCGTCGTCAGGCCTTCAAGGAAGGGACGCGCAGTTTGCGTCTGTCCGGTGCCCAGAAAGTCTCGGCAGGGCTCACTACACTTGAGGAAGTGCTGCGAGTGACACCGCAGAGCGAGCAACGCTGATCAGGGTTGAAAGCGTTGTTCCAGACGGCCATGCATCGTGGTGATGCCAGCTAAAGTGAACTACTTGGTACACCTTGATTGAACTAGTTCGTGGCTTTGGCTATCCAACCCCTCAGAACAACCACAGTTGGAGTAACTCATCATGCGTCTCAAGTTTGCTGTCGCCACCGTAGCCTTGCTTTCCATCCCAATGGGTTCAGCGATGGCTGACACCTTCTGGCGTAATGTGTTGTCCTCGGGTGCCACTACCGGTTCGACTTACCTGACCTTCAAGGATCACAAGCTGATCGTTGCCGCACAGGATGACGCAGGCAGCTTCGTTGCCAGCGACGGCGGCATCCGCGGTCCGTTCCTGGAAGCGGCCATCGAACAGGTGCGCAAAGACAATCCAGGCCTGAAAGCCACCGACATGGAACTGGCCAACGCGATCCTGGATAAAAACCTGGTCGCTGAAAACCAGTAAGCCCTGCAGGCAAATACTGCGCATAAAAAATGCCGCTCGATGAGCGGCATTTTTTTGTCCGGCAATCGGTTATTCGCCGATCGCGCTTTTGTAACCTGCAGCATCCAGCAATTTGGCCAGATCGGCTTCAGCGGCAGTTGGCTTGAGCTTGAAGATCCAGGCGCTGTACGGCTCGCTGTTGAGCGACTCGGGCGAATCGCCCAGCGCTTCATTGACTTCGATTACTTCACCGGCAACCGGCGAGTAGATATCCGAGGCGGCCTTGACCGACTCGACGACACCAGCAGTAGCAGCGGCAGCAAACACTTTACCGATTTCCGGCAGTTCGACGAAGACCACATCGCCCAGCGCTTCCTGTGCGTGGTCCGAGATGCCGACGGTCACGGTGCCATCTGCTTCAAGACGTGCCCATTCATGACTTTCGGCGAAACGCAGCTCGGCGGGAATATTGCTCATTTAGTCATCCTCAACATCGGGTCAGCGGAAAACCCGCCATAGGTTAGATCAGGGTCTTGCCGTGGCGCACAAACGCTGGCTGCACCACCCGCACCGGATACCACTTGCCGCGGATTTCCACCTCGGCCCGGTCAGCAGTTGCCATCGGAACGCGCGCCAGAGCAATGGATTTGCTCAGCGTAGGAGAGAAACTACCACTGGTGATCTCTCCTTCGCCAATTTCTGCGACACGTACCACCTGATGCGCCCGTAAAACACCGCGCTCTTCAAGCACCAGGCCGACGAGTTTGGAGGTGATGCCTTCGGCTCGTTCGCTCTCCAGCGCCTGACGCCCGATGAAATCACGGTCGGCAGGTTCCCAGGCAATGCTCCAGGCCATATTCGATGCCAGCGGCGAAACATGCTCGCCGATGTCCTGACCGTACAGGTTCATGCCTGCCTCCAGGCGCAACGTATCGCGAGCGCCCAGACCGATCGGGGAAATACCCGCGCCGACCAGTTCATTGAAAAAGCGCTGGGCCTCTTCGGCAGGCAGCATGATTTCCAGACCGTCTTCACCGGTATAACCGGTGCGCGCGATGAACCAGTCGCCATCATCAAGACCTTCAAACGGCTTGAGCTGGTGGATCAGTTCGGCGCGGGAGCTTGAAACCAGCTCGGCGATACGGGTTCTGGCCTTTGGCCCTTGAATCGCGAGCATCGCCATTTCGCTGCGCGCGATCAGTTGTACATCGAAGTCGCCCAGCTGCGACTGCATCCAGGCAAGATCCTTGACTCCGGTCGCGGCGTTGACAACCAGCCGATAACCTTCGGGGGTGAGGTAGACGATCATGTCATCGATAACCCCGCCTTTTTCGTCCAGCATGGCGCTGTACAAGGCTCGGCCCGGGGTCTTCAACTTGTCCACATCGTTGGCCAGCAGGTAACGCAGCCAGGTTCTGGCTTGACGGCCAACCACATCAATCACGTTCATGTGAGAGACATCGAAGACCCCACAGTCGCGACGCACCTGATGGTGTTCCTCGACCTGCGATCCGTAATGCAACGGCATGTCCCAGCCACCAAAATCGACCATCTTCGCGCCAAGGGCGAGGTGCAGGTCGAACAGGGGGGTACGCTGTCCCATGGGTTTCTCCTTCCGGGCGTGGCGAAGGTGCGGGCAGAAAAGATCGGCAAGCCCCCAATAAACCGGAGTTTGCAGCACTTACAGCTGGCCGAATTTTCTGTCAGACCGCACCAATTGCGGCGCATTGTAGCCGCAAGGTGAAGGACCCGCACCTAGCCAATCTGACGGGCAGAGCGACGAATCAACCCGATGACGGGTAATAATCCTACAAGCACCAGCGACAAAGCTGGCAATGCCGCTCGTGCCCACTCCCCCTCGCTGGTCATTTCAAACACGCGTACCGCCAGCGTATCCCAGCCAAACGGGCGCATCAGCAGGGTCGCAGGCATCTCTTTGAGTACATCGACGAACACCAGCAACGCAGCGCTCAAGGCTCCCGGAACCAAAAGCGGCAGATACACGTTGAGAAACAACTTTGGTCCGCTGACCCCCAGACTGCGTGCGGCTTCAGGCAATGAGGGACGGATACGCGACAGGCTGTGCTCCAGCGGGCCGAAGGCGACCGCGATGAAACGTACAAGGTAAGCCAGCAGCAGCGCCGAAAGGCTGCCCAGCAACAACGGCTTGCCTGCACCGCCCAGCCAGCCGGAAAGCGGAACGACCAGCTCACGGTCCAGATAACTGAACGCCAGCATGATTGAAACGGCCAGTACCGAACCCGGCAGCGCGTAACCCAGGTTGGCGAGGCTGACGCCGGAGCGGATCGCAGGCGTGGGTGCCATGCGCCGCGCGAAGGCCAGAATCAGCGCCACGCTGACAGTGATCAACGCCGCCATACCGCCCAGATAAAGCGTGTGCAGAATCAGGCCGGTATAGCGCTCGTCGAGGTCGAACCGGCCGCGCTGCCAGACCCAGACGATCAATTGCAGCACCGGCACGACGAAGGCACAGAGAAACACCAGCCCGCACCAAAAGCTGGCTCCCCAGGCCTTGATACCGCTAAGCGGATAAAGCGCAGCGCCGCGCGGCCGTTCATTGGTCGGTCGGCTTGCACCGCGGGCGCGACGTTCGCCATACAGCAGCACCAGCACTGCCAACAGCAGCAGGCTGGCCAGTTGCGCAGCGCTGGACAGGCTGAAGAAGCCGTACCAGGTCTTGTAGATGGCGGTGGTGAACGTGTCGAAGTTGAACACCGATACCGCGCCGAAATCGGCCAGGGTTTCCATCAGCGCCAATGCCACGCCTGCCCCGATGGCTGGACGCGCCATTGGCAGCGCCACACGCCAGAACGCCTGCAAGGGCGTGTTGCCCAACACTCGCGCAGCTTCCATCAGCCCCTTGCCCTGCGCCAGAAACGCCGTGCGCGCCAGCAGGTAGACGTAGGGATAGAAGACCAGCACCAGCACGATGATCACCCCACCGGTGGAGCGCACCCGAGGCAGGCGCAGACCGGAACCGAACCATTCACGCACAAGCGTTTGCACCGGGCCGGAAAAATCCAGCAGCCCGACAAATACAAACGCCAGCACATAGGCGGGGATAGCGAAAGGCAGCATCAGCGCCCAGTCCAGCCAGCGCCGACCAGGGAATTCACACAGGCTGGTCAGCCAGGCCAGACTCACCCCCAGCAGCGTTACACCCACACCGACACCCAGCACCAGAATCAACGTGTTGCCCAGCAGACGGGACATCTGGGTTTCCAGCAGGTGTGACCATATCTGTTGGTCAATGGTCTCCCACGACAGCAGCAGCACGCTCAGCGGCAATAACACCAGCGCAGCGATGGCGAAGACCAGTGGGTACCAGCGACGTTGGACAGGATGGGCCACGGTGTTCTCGAAATCGGGATGGATGAGTGAGTGACAAGTCTCTGCGTCATTCGTCTACGGCGCTGGAGCGCCCACCGTTACACACCCGGAAAATGGGGGGGATGAACCGTAGTACCAGGCCGGACATACACCTTTGTGGGGAGTGAGCTTGCTCACGAAAGCAACAGCCCAAACACCTCATTTACGGCGCTGTGCCGGCCTCTTCGCGAGCAAGCTCGCTCCCACGAGTCTTATGTATAACGATAAGGCACTGGGTATTAAATCAATTCCAGCCCGCGCGATCCATCATGCGGATCGCTTCTGCCTGACGCTTGCCTGCCACTTCGACCGGAATGGTGTCGGCCTTGAACTGGCCCCAGCTCGCCACTTCTTCCGAGGGTGCCACTTTCGGATTGGCCGGGAACTCCTGATTGACGCTGGAGAAGATCTTCTGCGCATCCGGACCGGTCATCCACTCGACCAGCGCCTTGGCAGCCTCAGGGTGCGGGGCGTACTTGGTCAGGCCGATACCCGACAGGTTTACGTGTACACCCCGGTCCGCCTGATTCGGCCAGAACAGCTTCACCGCCAGGCCAGGTTTTTCCTTGTGCAGGCGCCCGTAATAGTAGGAATTGACGATGCCCACATCGCACTGCCCGGCATTGATCGCCTCAAGCACTGCGATGTCATCGGAAAAGACATCAGTGGACAGGTTATTCACCCAGCCCTTGAGGATTTTCTCGGATGCTTCGGCACCGTGGGTTTCGATCAGCGTGGCGGTCAACGACTGGTTGTAGACCTTCTTCGCGGTGCGCAGGCACAGGCGCCCTTCCCAGTTCTTGTCGGCCAGCGCTTCATACGTGGTCAGTTCGACAGGCTTCACCCGGTCAGTGGAGTAGGCGATGGTTCGTGCGCGAAGGCTCAGGCCGGTCCAGCCGTGAGTGGATGAGCGATATTGCGGCGGAATGTTGGCTTCTATCACCGGTGAGGTGAATGGCTGCAGGATGCCCATCTGTTCGGCTTGCCAGAGGTTGCCGGCATCGACCGTCAGCAACAGGTCGGCAGTGGCATTCTCGCCCTCGGCCTTGATGCGCTGCATCAATGGCGCTTCCTTGTCGGTGATGAACTTGATCTTCACCCCGGTCTTGGCTGTGTAGGCATCGAACACCGGCTTGATCAGCTCGTCGATCCGGGACGAATACACCACCACTTCATCAGCAGCCTGAGCGGTACTGCCCAGTAAAGTCAGTGTCAGAGCAGCCAGAAGACGCTTGCTTGCCTGCATCGGGGTATCTCGCGTTCGCAAATGAGGCGAAATGGTAGTGAATCCCATTTGCTATCTCAATCGAAGCGGCAGCGGAGCCGTTACCGGATGTTTCTGGCTGACAGCCTGATCAGCAAACGGCCCTGGCTTTGGAAAAGTTCGCAACCCTGCGCAGCTTGTCCACATCGAACACTTCCAGCTGCCCTTCTCCCAGGCGCACGATCTTGCGCTCATGCAGATCCCGAAGCACTTCCAGCAAGGCCGGCGGGGAAAGCGCGAGGCACTCCACGGCCTGAATATCCTCGAGCACAATCAGGCGGCGTGCATGGCTCAACGGACCATAGCCCTCACTGAGCATCAACAGGCGCCATGCGACCCTCGCTCTGGGAGGCAGTCGGCGCATTTTCTCGGGGTTCTGCAGCGGCAAACCGATTTTCTGGCTGAGTAACGCGGCAAACCAGCGCCAGTATTCCGGGTGCCTGTCGAGCAACTCGACGAGAAACTGCTGAGGGATATGCAGAAAGATGCTCTGCTCCAGCGAGCAGACCTCGAAACGGCGCGGCAACCCGTCGAACAGCGAGACTTCGCCAAACCACATAGGCGCACGCATCGGCTCCACACTCGAAAGCCGCTGCTCATGGGCAGCGCCGATACGCACACAGCCCTCCAGCAACACATAAAGACCGCAGGGCAGATCGCCTTTCTCGAACAGCGTCCTGCCAGGCGTCCTGCGCTGCTGGCGAGAAGCGTCCAGCAGGCTATCCTGCAAACCGGCAGGTAAATGAGAAAACCAGTAATCGGATAGCAATCGTGACCGCCACGACACTCCATTTGTCATTTTTGCTCCCTTTTATTTCAGCCATGCGTGTTGTACAACAATCCTGGCTCAAGCCGATTATCGTCTCAGGCAGGAATAATAATGAAAACCCTTGTCGATCATCTCAGCCAATACGCTGCGTATCACCGTGATTCACGCAATATCGTGACGCACTTCGTGGGGCATTCCGCTGATTGTACTCGCCGTGGCGGTACTTCTGTCGCGTCCGGGCTGGGCTGTAAGCGACTTGTGGGTTTCGCCCGCGGCCCTGCTGGCTCTGGGTTCGACGATTTTCTATCTGCGGCTGGACCGTGCACTGGGCGTGGTCATGGCAGTGCTGCTGGCACTGTGCATCTGGGCCGGGGCCAACCTTGCGCAACAGGCAACCATGGTCTGGCTGAGCGCGGGCGTCGGGCTCTTTGTGATCGGCTGGATCATCCAGTTCATCGGCCATTACTACGAAGGGCGCAAACCGGCGTTTATCGATGACGTGACCGGCCTGATCATCGGCCCGCTGTTCGTGATCGCGGAGCTGGCGTTCCTGATGGGCCTGCGCAAACCGCTGCAACACGCCATCGAAGAACGCTCCGGCCCGGTGGGGCGCAATACCCGCAAGGCTGCGATTTAGCGACCGTTAACAATCAGTCTCCGCGCCTTAGCTCGTCAGTCCGCTGGTCCCGCTGGTGTTGTGCAGCCCGGCCAGCAGCAGCCGCTGATACAACTCTTCGCGCAAGCCCTGAGGCTGGTCGAGTTGCATTCGTTGCAAGTGCTCCGGGAAGGCTTCGGGGTCGGGAGCGTCCAGAGTGGCCTTGCCCAACTCGAGGATTTCGGTGAGTTTGAGCTTGCTCTTCAGCCAGTTCAACGCACGCATCAGGTCGCGCTCTTCGCCCGTAAAATCGCACCCCAGCGGGTATTCAGTAAACAGCGACGGATAGCGCGATGCCGTGTCCTTGAGGCGTTCCGGGGTGTTCTCTGTGAAGCGTGGATCAAGGCGGAAGTCCCTGGGCAGCTTCCCGGCCTTTTGCGCCTGCTCGATCAAGCCGGGTTGAAACCGCGAGTCAGTGATGTTGAGGATGCGCTCGATCACCGTGGCGTCGGTCTGACCGCGCAGATCGGCAATGCCGTATTCGGTCACGACAATGTCGCGCAAGTGTCGGGGAATGGTGGTGTGGCCGTACTGCCAGACGATGTTGGAGCTGACCTCGCCGCCCGACTCACGCCAGCTGCGCAGCATCAGAATCGAACGGGCGCCTTCCAGTGCATGGGCCTGCGCCACGAAGTTGTACTGACCGCCCACGCCACTGAGCACCCGGCCGTCTTCCAGCTGATCAGCCACTGCCGCCCCCATCAGGGTGACGGTAAACGCGCTGTTGATGAAGCGCGCATCGCGGCGTTGCAGGCGTTTGAGTTCTTCCTGACCGTAAAGCTCGTTGATATAGCTGATGGCAGTCATGTTGAACTGCGCCAGTCGCTCGGCGGGCAGCTCGCGCAAGCGCTCGTAGAAACTGCTCGGGCCAAGGAAAAAGCCGCCGTGCACCACCACGCCATCGGGATGGGCGTCTTCATCCAGTGTGCCCAGATTGGCCAGCCGCTGCAGCTCTGCGTCGGCATACACCTTGCGGCGCACGATGCCGGCATCGGCCAGTACCAGCAGACCGTTGACGAACATTTCGCTGCAACCGTAAAGACCGCTGGCGAACGGCTGAAGGCCGCCTTCGCGGTCGATCAGGGTCTGCCAGTTACTCATGTTCAACTCGGCCAGCAGGTTGCGCCAGGTATCGTTGTCGGCTTGCCTGGCCAGCAGTGCGCCGGTCAGCGCATCGCCCATCGAGCCGATACCGATCTGTAGCGTGCCGCCGTCACGCACCAGTGTGCTGGCATGCAGGCCGATCAAATGGTCTTGATAACCCACCGGCATGTTCGGGGTGGAAAACAGCGTGCTGCGCTCATCTTCGTTGATCAGCAGGTCAAACGCTTCGACATCCAGCTCCGAGTCGCCCGGCATGTAAGGCAGGTCGGCGTGGACCTGGCCCAGCATGAGGATGGTTTCTCCGGCGGCGCGGCGTTTGGCGATCATGGGCAGCAGGTCGAGGGTCACGTCCGGGTTGCAACTCAGGCTAAGCTTGCCCGGGTGCTGATCGTCACGGGCCACCAGTTGCGCGACCAGATTCAGGCCGTTGGCATTGATATCGCGGGCGGCATGACTGTAATTGCTGCTGACGTAGTCTTGCTGGGCTGACTCACTGTTCAGCAGGCTGCCCGGCTGCATGAAGAATTGCTGCACGCGAATGTTGTGTGGAAGTTTGTCGCGGCGCAACGCGGCCAGAAAATCCAGTTCCGGATAGTCACCGAAGACCCGCTCCAGAAACGGTTCCAGAAACCGCGCCTGCAAACCCTCTCCCGGCGTTGGCCGCCCGAGTGTCAGCGCGGTGTAGATCGTCAGTCGTCGCTCGGGCAACTGGCTGATGCGCTGGTACAGCGCGTTGACGAACCGATTGGGCTTGCCCAGCCCGAGCGGCATGCCGAGGTGAATATGCTCGGGCAACTGCGCCAGAACGTGATCGACAGCGTGCTCGATGGAACAGGAATACGGCATCCCAGCTCTCCTGAATTGTTATTGGTGCAGCTTGGACCGGTGGCAATGTGAAATTGCTGCATGCTCGCCACGCAACTCTCGTTCCCACGCTCCAGCGTGGTAACGAGACAGCGCTTACTTCAGACCCGACATGCTCTGAATGGCGCTCTTGAGTTCGTCGTTTGTGCAATCGCCGCAGGTGCCTTTCGGCGGCATGATTCCCAGGCCTTTGATGGTGCTGGCCAGCAGGCCGTCAAGGCCGCCTTTTTGTCTGGCACGTTCTTCCCAGGCGGCCGTATCACCGGTTTTCGGCGCGTTGAGCAGGCCGACGCTGTGACAGGCGACGCAATGGGCGGCGATGATGTCGTCAGGGGCTCGGGCGGTATCGGCAGCTTGCACATTGAACGCCCACAACGTCAGAACGCCTGCGGTGCTCAGAATCTTCCGGGTCAGCTTCACGCGTTACTCACTGCAAAGAGGGCGGGTCAGAAATTGGCTGGCGTTGCCGCACTGATCAATCGTGCCGGTACGTCGAACGGGTTGCGGAAGCGATGCGGCCGGGTGCTTTCAAAATAATAGCTGTCACCGGCCTCCAGCACGTAGGTGTCGAGACCCACCACCAGCTCCAGTCGCCCCTCGACGAGAATTCCGGTTTCTTCACCGTCGTGGACGAGCATTTCTTCACCGGTATCGGCACCCGGCGGGTAGGTTTCGGTAAGAAAGGCGATGGCACGGCCCTGGTGCGACTTGCCGACCAGCTTCATGGTCACGGCACCGTCCGAGATATCAATCAACTCGCTGGCCTTGTACACCACCTGCGCTGCGTTTTCCGGAACGGTTTCTTCCGAGAAAAACTCGACCATGGACATGGGAATGCCGCCGAGCACTTTGCGCAGCGAGCTGATCGAAGGGCTTACGCTGTTTTTTTCGATCATGGAGATGGTGCTGTTGGTCACGCCTGCGCGCTTGGCGAGTTCACGCTGGGACAGGCCCTTGAGCTTGCGGATCGATTGCAGTCGTTCACCCACGTCCAATGCGATATTCCCCCAGGTTTTGTCAGGTCTAGTCGAGATGAACGCCATCATGGCAACAGCGTTCAATATTTACAACACTTCGACAGACACCAGGCATACAGCGGCCTGACGGACAGGGGCTTGATCAGTCTTCGGAATAGATACGCGGAACGCGACGCAGATTGCAGAAGATTTCGTAGGGAATCGTTTCTGCCCGCGTGGCCACTTCACTGGCGAGCACGTGCTTGCCCCATAACTCGACCCGGCTGCCAAGCCCGGCCTGCGGTACGCCGGTCAAGTCTACGCAAAGCATGTCCATGGACACTCGCCCGAGCAGCCGGGAGGACTGACCGTCGATCTGCACCGGCGTGCCGGTCGGCGCATGACGCGGGTAGCCGTCGGCGTACCCCATTGCCACCACACCAATACGCAATGGCTGGTCACAGACAAACGTCGCGCCATAGCCCACAGCTTCACCGGCAGGCAGTTCACGCACGCTGATGATCTTCGATTCCAGGGTCATGACCGGTTGCAGGCGGTCCGCCAGCGGGTGCGCCTGACCAAACGGCGTGGCACCGTAGAGCATGATGCCGGGGCGCGACCAGTCGCTTGGAATATGCGGCCAGCCCAGAACGGCCGGGGAGTTTTTCAGGCTGGTTTCTGCAACCAGGCCTTTGCGAAAGCTCTCGAATACAGCGAACTGTTCATCACTGCATCCACTGTTCAGTTCATCGGCGCGGGCGAAGTGGCTCATCAGGACGATTCTGGCTACTTTGCCGGTTACCAGCAAGCGCTGATAGGCGGCCTGATATTCATGCGGGTACAGACCGACGCGGTGCATGCCGGTGTCAATCTTGAGCCAGACCGTTAAAGGTTTGGCGAGCTGCGCCTGCTCGATGGCCTCCAGTTGCCAGGTCGAATGCACGACCGTCCAGAAGTTGTGCTCGACAATCAGCGCCAGTTCATCGGCTTCGAAAAAACCTTCAAGCAGCAGAACAGGTGCACGGATGCCTGCCGCGCGTAGCTCGAGCGCTTCTTCGATGCAGGCCACTGCGAAACCGTCGGCCTGGGCTTCCAGTGCCTGGGCAACACGTACCGCACCGTGACCATAGGCATCGGCCTTGATCACCGCGAGCGCTTTGCCGCCGCTGTTTTCACGAGCCAGTTGGTAGTTGTGACGCAGTGCCTGAAGATCAATAAAGGCGCGGGCTGGACGCATGATGACGTTTCTTGCCTGAAGGGTGAAAAGGGTCAGAAAAGCCCGACGCAGAGATGCGTCGGGCACAACAGTATGAAGGCAGCAGACTCAAGGCAGCGCGGCGACAACCGACAGCTCGACAAGGATTTCCGGCTCGCACAGCTTGGCCTCGACGGTTGCACGCGCAGGCGCGAAACCCTTGGGCAGCCATTTGTCCCAGACGCTGTTCATGCCGGCGAAGTCGGCGTCGATGTCTTTCAGGTAAATAGTGACCGACAGAATGCGAGTCTTGTCAGTGCCGGCCAGGTCGAGCAGGCGCTCGATACTGTTCAGAACCTCGCGGGTCTGTTGCTCGACACCTGCAGTCATGTCATCGCCGACCTGGCCCGACAGATAGACGGTGCCGTTGTGGACAACGACCTGACTCATGCGCTCATTGGTGAGCTGGCGCTGGATTGACATGCTGTGCATTCTCCTGAGTGTTGCCGTAACGAGAGATATCGAGACCTTCGGCACTGATACGGGGTGTCTTGCGGGCAATGAGGTCTGCCAGCAAGCGACCGGAACCACACGCCATCGTCCAGCCCAATGTGCCATGGCCGGTATTGAGGAACAGGTTACGGAACGGTGTTGCACCCACAATCGGTGTGCCATCGGGAGTGGTCGGACGCAACCCGGTCCAGAAACTGGCCTGGGTCAGGTCGCCACCCTGAGGATAGAGGTCACCGACGATCATCTCCAGTGTTTCGCGTCGACGTGGGTTGAGCGACAGGTCAAAACCGGCTATTTCCGCCATGCCACCGACCCGGATCCGGTTGTCGAAGCGGGTGATGGCGACCTTGTAGGTTTCATCGAGAATGGTCGAGGTCGGAGCCATGGCCGGGTCAGTGATCGGCACCGTCAGCGAATAGCCCTTCAGCGGGTAAACCGGAGCCTTGATGCCCAGCGGTTTGAGCAGTTGCGGAGAATAGCTGCCCAGCGCCAGCACGTAGCGGTCGGCTGTTTCCAGCTTGCCGTCGATCCACACACCATTGATGCGGTCGCCAGCGTGGTCGAGGCGCTCGATATTCTGTCCGTAGCGGAACTCGACACCCAGCTCGACGGCCATTTCTGCAAGGCGCGTGGTGAACAACTGGCAATCGCCGGTCTGGTCATTCGGCAAGCGCAGTGCACCGCTGAGAATACCGGTCACACCTGCCAGCGCGGGCTCGACACGGGCGATGCCGTCGCGATCCAGCAGCTCGTACGGAACACCGGACTGCTCGAGCACGGCAATATCCTTGGCGGCGTTGTCCAGTTGCGCCTGAGTGCGGAACAACTGGGTAGTGCCCAGGCTGCGCCCTTCGTAGGCAATGCCGGTTTCCAGGCGCAGTTCATCGAGGCAATCACGGCTGTATTCGGACAGGCGCACCATGCGCTCTTTGTTCACGGCATAGCGGCTGGCGGTGCAGTTGCGCAGCATCTGCGCCATCCACAGGTATTGATCGATATCTGCCGTGGCCTTGATCGCCAATGGCGCGTGGCGCTGCAGCAACCACTTGATTGCCTTCAGCGGAACACCCGGCGCGGCCCATGGCGAGGCATAGCCTGGCGAGACCTGCCCGGCATTGGCAAAGCTGGTCTCCATGGCGGCGGCTGGCTGGCGATCTACCACGGTCACTTGAAAACCGGCACGCGCCAGATAATAAGCACTGGTTGTACCGATTACACCACTTCCAAGGACCAGAACGCGCATGTAGATGACCTCATCGCGGATATCCGCTGACGTTTTGAAGTTTTAAGCAAGAATGTGCGCAGTATATTGAGCAATGGGCAGTGCTTCTCACTGTATAAACATCTATATTTGGCGTTTATTCCCGGCGATAAACGCTTTGGTAGAGGGGAAATAACCCATGCGCACTCAACACCAGTCAAATCGTGAACTGGACAAGATCGACCGCAATATCCTGCGCATCCTCCAGGCAGATGGGCGTATCTCGTTTACCGAACTGGGCGAGCGCGTCGGCCTCTCGACCACACCCTGTACCGAGCGGGTTCGCAGGCTGGAACGCGAAGGGATCATCATGGGCTACAACGCCCGCCTGAACCCGCAAAGCCTGAAGGCCAGCCTGCTGGTGTTTGTGGAAATCAGTCTGGACTACAAGTCTGGCGACACCTTCGAGGAGTTCCGCCGTGCCGTGTTGAAGCTTCCGCATGTGCTGGAGTGCCACTTGGTATCAGGCGACTTCGATTACCTGGTCAAGGCGCGCATTTCCGAGATGGCGTCCTACCGCAAACTGCTGGGCGATATCCTGCTCAAACTGCCGCACGTGCGCGAGTCCAAGAGCTATATCGTGATGGAAGAAGTGAAAGAGAGCCTGAACCTGCCGATTGCCGACTGATTGCGCTAGACCAGCACTTGTCGGGTGGAAGCCATATATTCGTGTATCTGCTTCTCTACCCGCGGGTGAATCAGTTCGACCGGGCGACGGCCATTCGGGCATGGCAGGCTTTCGGTGGTGCCGAACAGACGGCAGATCAACGGGCGTTCGTCATACACGGTGCAGCCCTGTGGGCCAAGGTGCACGCAATTGAGCTCATTGAGCGCGGCGTCCTGTTCGGCGGCAGTCTTGCGCGGCAGACGCGACATTTCTTCGGGCGACGTGGTAACCGGGCCGCAGCAGTCGTGGCAGCCTGGCACACACTCGAACGAGGGAATCTGGCGGCGCAGATCACTTATTTTCTGACGGTTGCAGCTCATTGAATCAACCATTCCTACACAATGCGCTGAGTTTGCCCCAGTTGGCAGGCTCATGACAGCGGCTTATCCTCCCCACACGCAAACCGCCACCAACAGGACCCGCTCATGAACGCCCGCGTTCAGCACCCGACTCTTCACGACGACCAGCATGTTGCCTCCTACTACGCCGCCAGCAGCCATCCGCAACCGGATCACCCTGCGCTGCAAGGCGAGGTGAAGGTTGATGTGTGCGTGGTGGGCGGCGGATTTTCCGGCCTTAACACTGCCATCGAACTGGCCGAGCGCGGGTTCAGCGTTGCGCTGCTCGAAGCGCGCAAGATCGGTTGGGGTGCCAGCGGACGCAATGGCGGCCAGCTGATTCGCGGGGTCGGCCACGGTGTCGAGCAGTTCGCCAATGTCATCGGCAGCGAGGGTGTGCGCCAGCTGAAGCTGCTGGGCATCGAGGCGGTCGATATCGTGCGTCAGCGCATCGAGCGGCACTCTATCGATTGCGACCTGAAATGGGGTTATTGCGACCTGGCCAACAAGCCGCGCGACCTGCACAGCCTTGCCGAAGATGCCGATGAACTGCGCAGCCTGGGTTACCGTCATGAGCTTAAGTTGCTGCAAGCCGATCAGATGCGCAGCGTTGTAGGCTCCGACCGTTACGTCGGCGGTTTGATCGACATGGGTTCCGGACATCTGCACCCGTTGAATCTGGCTTTGGGAGAAGCTGCCGTAGCGCAGTCATTGGGCGTTCGGTTGTTCGAACATTCTGCAGTGACGAGAATCGACTACGGCCCGCAGGTCAAAGTGCATACGGCTCAGGGGGCGGTGCTGGCGAAAACTCTGGTGCTGGGCTGCAATGCCTACCTCAACGATCTGAATCCGGAAATAAGCGGCAAGGTATTGCCCGCGGGCAGTTACATCATCGCGACCGAACCCTTGAGCGAGGCTCAGGCCCGGGAAGTGTTGCCGCAGGACATGGCGGTCTGTGATCAGCGCGTGACTGTAGATTACTACCGGCTGTCAGCGGATAGCCGTTTGCTGTTCGGGGGCGCCTGTCACTATTCGGGCCGCGACCCACGGGACATCGCCGCTTACATGCGACCTAAGATGCTCGATGTGTTTCCACAACTGGCTTCAGTGAAGATCGATTACCAGTGGGGTGGGATGATCGGCATCGGTGCCAATCGCCTGCCGCAAATTGGCCAGCTCAAGCAGCACCCCAACGTGTTTTATGCTCAGGCTTACTCGGGCCATGGTCTGAACGCGACACACCTTGCAGGTCGCTTGCTGGCAGAAGCCATCGCCGGGCAACACAGCGATGGCTTCGAGCTATTCGCCAAAGTGCCACACATGACCTTTCCGGGCGGTAAACACTTGCGCTCGCCGTTACTGGCATTGGGCATGCTCTGGCACCGGCTCAAAGAGCTGCGCTGAACGGCTCAGGGCCTCCAGAACGGTTTCATCGCTTCGACCCGCGCCTGCTGGAAATCCAGCCCGATGTCGCGCAACTGATCGTCCGTCAGCTCCAGCAAGGTGCGGCGAGAGGCCCAGCGGTGACGATACAGCGCCCAACGACCCATGCCCGCCAACAGATCGACCTTGTTTGAGCGGACCGTTCTGACCGCAGTTGGCCGATAGTCATTCAATTCCTGGCTGTGAAGCGCAAGGCGTACATCGCTGAACCCGTTCATTTCCGATTCCCTCATCCTGGGTGGGTGTGGGTCTATGATGAAACGAACGGCCAGACCATTACAGATTCAAAAACAGGTTATATTTTCCATACAGATGAGGCGAAAACAGCACTGAATGCTATATTTTTGCCCAATCTGTATTGCTATACCACGCTCACCAGCCTGAGAGTACGTCATGACGCTTTACGTCAACCTCGCCGAACTGCTCGGCTCGCGGATCGAAAACGGCTTCTACCGCCCTGGCGACCGCCTGCCATCAGTGCGCGCGTTAAGTGTCGAACATGGCGTCAGCCTGAGCACCGTGCAGCAAGCGTATCGGGTGCTGGAGGACAACGGCCTGGCAGCGCCGAAACCCAAATCCGGCTATTTCGTATCGGTCAGTCGAGCGGCACCTGCACTGCCTGCTGTCGGGCGACCCGTCCAGCGGCCTGTGGATATCTCTCAATGGGATCAGGTACTGGACCTGATTCGGGTGGCACCTCTCGAAGCGGTCACGCAACTGGGGCGCGGCATGCCCGATGTCACCAGCCCTACCCTGAAACCGTTGATGCGCGCGCTGAGTCAGCTGAGTCGTCACCAAGACATGCCGGGGCTGTATTACGACAACATCTACGGCGTTCGCAGGCTGCGTGAGCAAATCGCCCGACTGATGCTCGACTCGGGCTGCAACCTGACCGCCAATGACCTGATCGTCACCAATGGCTGCCATGAAGCGCTGTCAGCGAGTGTCCGGGCCATCTGCTCGCCGGGTGACATCGTTGCAGTGGACTCGCCCAGCTTCTTCGGTGCCATGCAGACGCTAAAGGGCGTGGGCATGAAAGCCCTGGAAATCCCCACAGACCCATTGACCGGCATCAGCCTCGAGGCGTTGGAACTGGCCCTTGAGCAATGGCCGATCAAGGTCATTCAGCTGACGCCCAATTGC
Organism: Pseudomonas savastanoi; assembly: GCF_020917325.1. Taxonomy (NCBI): domain Bacteria; kingdom Pseudomonadati; phylum Pseudomonadota; class Gammaproteobacteria; order Pseudomonadales; family Pseudomonadaceae; genus Pseudomonas; species Pseudomonas savastanoi. The sequence continues at coordinate 240,686 of NZ_CP076652.1, read as the reverse complement.
AACAACCCGCTGGGTTACGTCATGCCCGAAGCCCGCAAACGTGCGTTGCTGACGCTGGCGCAACGTTTCGATGTGGCGATCATCGAGGACGATGTGTATGGCGATCTTGCTTACAACTACCCTCGCCCGCGCACCATCAAATCCTTCGATGAAGACGGTCGTGTCCTGCTGTGCAGCTCGTTTTCCAAGACCCTGGCACCCGGCCTGCGGATTGGCTGGGTAGCGCCGGGGCGGTATCTGGAGCAGGTGCTGCACATGAAATACATCGGCACCGGCTCGACTGCACCGCAGCCACAGTTGGCCATCGCCGACTTCATCGAAGGCGGCCATTACGAGCCGCATGTGCGGCGCATGAGAACCCAATACCAGCGCAGTCGCGACCAGATGATCGACTGGGTAATGCGCTACTTTCCCGAAGGCACCCGCGCCAGCCGCCCGCAAGGCGGTTTCATGCTGTGGGTGGAACTTGCCGAAGGCTTCGACACGTTGCGTCTGAACCGCGCCCTGCTGAGCAAGGGTGTACAGATCGCGGTGGGCAGTATTTTTTCCGCCTCGGGCAAGTACCGTAACTGCATGCGCATGAACTTCGCGTCCAAACCGAGCCGCGAAATCGAGAACGCTGTGCGTACCGTGGGCGAGACAATTGCACTACTGAATGCGCAAACTGACTGACACAGGCAAATCTTTCCCGGTTTTTCGGGTCATAACGCCAAGTCGAGCCATGTACAGACGCGGAAGATCAATTTGAATAACTCATGGGCCTTGCCCTTTTGCCTGCTGGTTGCACTGTGCGTCAGCGGTTGCGCGCACCAGCAAATTGCCAGCGAGCCAAGCCAGGCCATGCCGCCCTCGAGTTCTGCTTTCGGCCGCTCTATTCAAGCCATGGCGATGCCCCACGACGGGCGTTCCGGCTTTCGCCTGCTGCCCGACAGCAGCGATGCATTCAAGGCGCGCGCCGAACTGATCCGTAACGCCAAAAGCAGTCTCGACCTGCAGTATTACATCGTCCATGACGGCCTGAGCACGCGCGCTCTGATCGACGAACTGCTCAAAGCGGCAGACCGTGGCGTGCGGGTGCGCATCCTGCTGGACGACACCACCAGCGACGGGCTGGATCAGGCCATCGCCACCCTCGCCGCGCACCCGAACATTCAGATTCGCCTGTTCAACCCGCAAAATCTGGGACGCGAGACCGGCATAACGCGCAGCCTGGGGCGCTTGATGAACCTGTCGCGTCAGCACCGGCGCATGCACAACAAGCTGTGGCTGGCCGACAGCAGTGTGGCCATCGTTGGCGGGCGCAATCTGGGCGATGAATACTTCGACGCCGAACCGAACCTGAACTTCACCGATATCGACATGCTCAGCGTGGGGCCGGTTGCCGAACAGCTCGGCCACAGCTTCGATCAATACTGGAACAGCACGCTCAGCAAGCCCATCGATGCGTTCATGTACTTCCTGCCCGACGGTGAGGATCTGGCCCAGGCCCGGCAGCGGCTGGACGATTCGCTGGAGCAGGCGCATCAGCAACACAAGGCCCTGTATGAGCGATTGATGGCCTACAAGACTCAGCCACGCATGAAGACCTGGCTCAACGAGCTGGTCTGGGCGCACAGCCAGGCATTGTGGGACGCGCCGACCAAGGTACTGGCGCAGGGTGATCCGGATCCGCACCTGCTGCTGACCACGCAACTGGCCCCCGAGCTGCTGAACACTCACAAGGAACTGATGCTGATTTCGGCGTACTTTGTACCGGGGCAGGAAGGTTTGCTGTACCTGACCGGCCGTGCCGATGCCGGCGTCAACGTCAGCCTGCTGACCAATTCACTGGAAGCCACTGACGTGCCTGCCGTGCATGGCGGTTATGCGCCTTACCGCAAGGCGCTGCTGGAGCATGGCGTGAAGCTGTTCGAACTGCGCCGCCAGCCTGGCGATACCGAAATCATGCGCGGCAGCGGCCCGCATTTGTTCAAGAAAAGCAGCTCGTTGGCCAGTTCGGAATCAAGCCTGCACAGCAAGGCGATGATCTTCGATCGGCAGAAAATATTTGTCGGCTCATTCAATTTCGATCCGCGTTCTGTGCTGTGGAACACCGAAGTCGGCGTGCTGGTCGACAGTCCGCAACTGGCCGAAGAGCTGCGCGAACTGACGCTTCAGGGTATGGCTCCCTCGCTCACTTACCAGGCGAAGCTGGAGGATGGCAAAGTGGTGTGGGTGACCGAAGACAATGGCCAGATCCACACGCTGCATACCGAACCCGGTGACTGGTGGCGGCGTTTCAACGCGTGGATGAGCCGTGCCATCGGCCTGGAAAGAATGCTTTAGGCGGGCGCAGCCTGGGCAACCCCGAACGCTCCGCGTCGCCGGATCAGAATCAGCAGGCCAAAGGCACCTGCCGCCATCAGCAGCGGCAAGGCCTCACCGCTGACCCATTGGCTGCCCGCGCCTGCTATCAGGGGCCCGATCAGGCACCCGATGCCCCACAGTTGAGCGACATGCGCATTGGCACGGACCAGTGAATCATCGCGGTAACGCTCGCCGATCAGGATCAGCGACAGGGTAAACAGCCCCCCAGCACTGGCGCCGAACACTGTCCAGAGCGGCCAGATCAGAACGGTATCGATCAGTAACGGCACCAGCAGACTGGACGCCAGCAACAAGGCGGCGCATCCGGTAAACATTGCGCGGCGCGAGATGCGATCAGCGAGCATACCGATCGGCAGCTGCAGTAACGCGTCACCTATCACCACCACACTGACCATGATCAGGGCGATTTCCGGGGTGAACCCGTGGCGTATGCAGTAGAGCGGCAGCAGCGTGAGGATCAAGGCTTCGAATGCAGCGAACAGCGCCACCGCCCAGGCGATAGCGGGCATGCCGCGACAGAAGCCCGCCAGATCAGTGAAGGTCACGTTGCAGGATTCGGTCGACGGCGCCCCCGTGCGACCCAGCAGCAGGAACGGGGAGCCAACCAGTAGCAGCACACCAATCCAGAAGCCGTAATCGGCCTGAGTGCCGATAACACCCAGTAACAGCGGGCCAGCCAGTTGGCTTAAGGCGTAAGTGCTGCCATACAGCGCGACCAGCCGCCCGCGCAGACGCTCGATCACCAGTTGGTTGATCCAGCTTTCACCCAACACGAAGACGATGGTCAGAATAATCCCGAGCGCCAGGCGCAAGACCAGCCAGACCCCGTAATACGGCAGCAGCGCCAGTGCGCCGACCGAAACGGCGCCGCCCCAAAGGCACAAGCGCATAAGGTTGGCCGTACCGAAGCGCGCGGCCAGACGACTGGCCAGCGCCGCCCCCACCAGCACGCCCACCGCAGGCATCGCCGCCATGATGCCAATGGCAAACGAGCCGTAGCCCCAGCCTGCCAGACGCAATGAAACCAGCGGCATGCTGACGCCCATTGCCAACCCGACGCCCAGTACGGACGCCAGCACGGCAAAATAAGTACCCCAACGCATTTTCAAGCTCCTGCCTGCCCTCACTGCACAATCAAGACCGGACGCAGAGCGTCCAGAACGGCATGCGACGCGGAGCGTCGCACGATAGTTGAGGTTATCGTTCCTCACGCTCCAGCGTGGGAATGCCGTGCGTGACGCTCCGCGTCACAAATCTGCGCCGCACTGCAAAAGCAAGCCAGGACGCGGAGCGTCCAGAACGGCATGCGACACGGAGCGTCGCACGATAGTTGAGGTTATCGTTCCTCACGCTCCAGCGTGGGAATGCCGTGCGTGACGCTCCGCGTCACAAATCTGCGCCGTACTGCAAAAGCAAGCCAGGACGCGGAGCGTCCAGAACGGCATGCGACGCGGAGCGTCGCACGATAGTTAAGGTTATCGTTCCTCACGCTCCAGCGTGGGAATGCCGTGCGTGACGCTCCGCGTCACAAATCTGCGCCGCACTGCAAAAGCAAGCCAGGACGCGGAGCGTCCAGATCGGCATGCGACGCGGAGCGTCGCACGATAGTTGAGGTTATCGTTCCTCACGCTCCAGCGTGGGAATGCCGTGCGTGACGCTCCGCGTCACAAATCTGCGCCGCGCCGCAGACGCAAGACCGGACGCGGAACGTCCAGAACGGCGTACCGACGCTGGAGCGTCGGCACGATAGGTGTCACGCTCCTGACTTACAGCTTGATCCAGGTGGATTTCAGCTCGGTATATTTGTCGAAGGCATGCAGCGATTTATCACGACCGTTGCCTGACTGCTTGAAGCCACCGAACGGGGCAGTCATATCGCCGCCGTCGTATTGGTTGACCCATACGCTGCCTGCGCGCAGTGCTTTGGAGGTCAGGTGTGCTCTTGAGATATTGGCGGTCCACACGGCAGCAGCCAGGCCATAAGGCGTGTCGTTGGCTATCTGTATCGCTTCTTCGTCGCTGTCGAACGTCAGCACTGAAAGTACCGGGCCGAAGATCTCCTCTTGGGCGATCTTCATGGCGTTGTTCACGCCGTCGAAAATGGTCGGTTCGACGTACGTGCCGCCGGTCTCCTGCAGAATGCGCTTGCCGCCCGCAACCAGTCTGGCACCCTCGGCGTGGCCGGCTTCGATGTAAGACAGCACTGTGTTCATCTGCTGGGTGTCGACCAGCGCGCCAACATTGGTCGCAGGGTCCAGCGGATTGCCGGGCTTCCAGGTGGCCAATGCCTCAATCACCATCGGCAGGAAGCGCTCCTTGATGGAGCGCTCGACCAGCAGCCGCGAGCCGGCAGTGCAGACCTCGCCCTGGTTGAAGGCAATTGCGCTGGCGGCTGCTTCGGCGGCGGCCTGCAAATCCGGCGCGTCGGCAAAGACGATATTCGGGCTCTTGCCACCGGCTTCCAGCCAGACGCGTTTCATGTTCGACTCGCCTGCGTAAATCATCAGTTGCTTGGCGATTTTGCTCGAACCGGTAAACACCACGGTATCCACGTCCATATGCAGCGCCAGCGCCTTGCCGACGGTATGACCGTAACCCGGCAATACGTTGAGCACGCCCGCAGGAATGCCTGCCTCGATGGCCAGTTGCGCAATACGAATGGCGGTCAGCGGAGATTTCTCCGACGGTTTCAGGATCACTGAGTTGCCGGTGGACAATGCAGGACCAAGCTTCCAGCAAGCCATCATCAACGGGAAGTTCCACGGCACGATGGCGGCGACGACACCCACCGGCTCGCGCGTTACCAGACCCAGTTGGTCATGAGGCGTTGCCGCGACCTCGTCATACAGCTTGTCGATGGCCTCGCCGCTCCAGCTCAGGGCTCTGGCAGCACCGGGGATGTCGACGCCGAACGAGTCGCCAATCGGCTTGCCCATGTCCAGAGTCTCAAGCAGGGCCAGCTCTTCGGCATTTTGCTTGAGCAGCCCGGCGAAACGGATCATGGTTTCCTTGCGTTTGGCCGGAGCCAGTCGCGACCAGGCACCCGAGTTGAAGGCGCTGCGCGCACTGTCGACAGCGCGTTGCGCGTCAGCGGTGTCGCAACTGGCGACCTTGGCAAGCATCCGGCCATCGACCGGGCTGATGCAATCAAACGTCTCGCCGGAGGAGGCTGCGGTGTATTCACCTTGAATGAAGGCACGGCCTTCGATCTTCAAATTCTGGGCGCGTTGCTCCCAGTCAGCACGAGTCAGGGTGGTCATTTGCATGTCCTCCTCTTGTTGAATGTGGGTGTGTCATGGTTGATTAAAGACACAATCTGAAATTTTTCAGGAAGGCCGTTACCCTAAACCAGCGGCCCGACAAAACCAATATATTTGACATAAATAGCCGCTAAGGTGCTTTTATGTTGATTTTATTAAACAGCTCCGCACGCGCGCCGAGGCACTAACGCACAGCACGCACATCAAACCCTCAACGCATTCAGGACAAGGGGCCCATTATGAGCATCGAAAGCATCGTCGACTTCAGTGAAGCCAGCACCGCCGCCGAGCACTATCGCCCTGCACCGGAAAAGGTCTTCAAGGGTGATCCGGCACAAACCCTCTACAACCACTACAACAGCCCCTGCGGACAGATGAGCGCGGGCGTCTGGAATGGCGAGCCCGGGCAGTGGCAGGTGAGTTACTCGGAGCATGAGTATTGCGAGATTGTGCAGGGTGTTTCAGTCCTGCGCGACGAGCAGGGCAACGCGAAAACCCTGCGCGCAGGCGACCGCTTCGTGATTCCGGCCGGCTTCAAGGGCACCTGGGAGGTGCTGGAAACATGCCGCAAGATTTATGTGGTGTTTGAACCCACTGCAGATAAATAAGTACCGCCCTTGCAGCTGCGCCAGGAGCGCAGACACAAAAAAACCCGCCGAAGCGGGTTTTTTTGTAGCCGACAGAATCAATTACTTGATTTTGCCTTCTTTGTAGATCACGTGCTTACGTACAACCGGATCGAATTTTTTGATTTCGATTTTATCCGGGGTAGTACGTTTGTTCTTGTCGGTGGTGTAGAAATGGCCTGTACCAGCGCTCGACACCAAACGGATCAATTCACGCATGATTCTCTCCCTTAAATTTTGCCGTCGCGACGCAGTTCAGCGAGCACAACTTCAATGCCACGCTTGTCGATGATACGCATGCCTTTAGCAGATACGCGCAGACGAACAAAACGCTTCTCGCCTTCAACCCAGAAGCGGTGATGCTGCAGGTTTGGCAGGAAACGACGACGGGTTTTGTTGTTTGCGTGGGAAATGTTATTCCCAGTCACCGGACCCTTACCGGTAACTTGACATACTCTCGACATGCCTCAGCCCTCTAAAACCACATGCCCAACCCGGCATGGGTTGGCCGCTTAATCTCTCAGTCATTTGGCGCCAGGCGCCGCGTTTCTTTAAGGGTCTTACCGGCTACACCTACAGTGAAGGAACCGGGCCCCTAGAAAAGAGCGCTGCTTTATACCAGAAACCCTTGGACGCAACAACAGGCAAAGCACTTTGACCCGAATGAATCCGCTCTGCGCGGCGGTATGCTCAAGCAATGCGGGGGCACAGGCAAATCGACCGCTCGTCGCACCGTGACGATTGTTCTACGCCAGTACATGGTCTAGGGTTAGTCCCTCACCAGACTGCGCCGGCAGATGGGGCCCTTTCTGAATAGGAAATAACGCCATGCGCCTAGCTGCACTCCCTTTTTTGCTTGTTCCGTTGCTGCTTCCGATTGCTGCCCAGGCATCGAGCCTTGTGGTCTGTACCGAAGCCAGCCCCGAAGGCTTCGACGTTGTGCAGTACAACTCGCTGACCACCACCAACGCATCGGCCGACGTGCTGATGAACCGTCTGGTGGACTTCGATGCCCAGAGCGGCAAGCTGGTACCGAGCCTGGCAGAAAGCTGGACGGTCTCCGCTGATGGCCTGACTTACGACTTCAAGCTGCGCTCCGGAGTGAAATTTCATACCACCGACTATTTCAAGCCGACCCGCGAGCTGAGCGCCGATGATGTGCTGTTCAGCTTCCAGCGCATGCTCGACCCGCAGAACCCGTGGCACAAGATCGCCCAGAGCGGCTTCCCGCATGCGCAATCGATGCAGTTGCCCGCGCTGATCAAGAGTATCGAAGCGCCCGATGCACACACCGTACGCTTTACGCTCAACCATGCGGACTCGACCTTCCTTGCCACGCTGAGCATGGGGTTTGCGTCGATCTACTCGGCCGAATATACCGCGCAACTCCTGAAAGCCGGCACACCGGAAAAACTCAACAGCCAGCCGATCGGCACCGGGCCGTTCGTGTTCAAGCGCTTCCAGAAAGATGCAGTGGTGCGTTATGAGGCGTTCAAGGATTACTTCGCCGGCAAGTCTGATGTCGACACCTTGGTGTATGCCATCACAGCGGACGCCAATGTGCGCCTGCAGAAAGTCCGTCAGAACGAATGCCAGATAGCGCTTTCGCCCAAGCCTCTGGACATTAAAGCGGCTAGCGAGGATGACTCGCTCAAGGTCGAGAAGACTGAAGCATTCATGACCGCGTTTGTCGCGATCAACAGCCAGCATCCGCCGTTCGACAAGCCGGAAGTTCGCCAGGCCATCAACCTGGCGTTCGACAAGGACAACTACCTGAAAGCCGTGTTCGAAGGCACCGCTGAGGCGGCCAATGGCCCTTACCCGCCCAACACCTGGAGTTACGCCAAGGACCTGCCCGGCTATCAGCACGATGTCGCCAAGGCCAAGGCTTTGCTGGCTAAAGCCGGTGTGAAAGACGGCTTCAAGACCACTATCTGGACCCGGCCTTCCGGCAGCCTGCTGAACCCGAATCCGAGTCTGGGCGCTCAACTGCTGCAGTCTGACTTGAAACAGATAGGTATTGATGCCGAGATCAAGATCATTGAATGGGGCGAATTGATTCGCCGCGCCAAGGCCGGTGAACATGATCTGCTGTTCATGGGCTGGGCGGGCGACAATGGCGACCCGGATAACTTCCTGACCCCGCAGTTCTCGTGTGCAGCCGTGCAGTCGGGCACCAACTTCGCCCGTTATTGCGACAAGACACTGGACAAGCTGATCGCAGACGGTAAATCAGTCAGTGATCAGGCCGAGCGCAGCAAACTGTATCACCAGGCGCAGCAGCAGATTCAGCAGCAGGCACTGTGGATCCCCCTCGCCCACCCGACGGCCGCAGCCCTGGTACGCAAGGATGTCACGGGCTATCAAGTCAGCCCGTTTGGCAGGCAGGATTTCTACAAGGTGCAGGTCAAGTAAGTCGCCAGAGTGACCCAGGCCTGTCTGTGTGATGTCGTGCCAATGTTTGCATTGGCACGACCTCTCTGAAGACAGGACGCAGAGCGTCCCGAACGGCATTACCACGCAGAGCGTGGGAAAGATAAACCGAATCCCGCCCTATCGCTCCGCGTGAGCGCTACATCAACCCGCGCTCGACCATCGACAATGGCTCGCCGTCGCCCACGATCACGTGGTCAAGCACATGAACATCCACCAGCATCAGTGCTTCCTTGAGGCGCTTGGTCAGGTCAATGTCGGAACGGCTGGGCGTGGTGATACCCGAAGGATGGTTGTGGCAGAGGATCAGGCTGGCGGCGTTGTGAGCCATCGCTCGCTTCACCACCTGGCGCGGATGCACATAGGAGGCGTTGATCGTCCCGCGAAACAGTATCTCGAAGGTCATGACCCGGTGCTTGTTATCCAGAAACAGGCAGGCGAAAACTTCATGTTGTTCATGTCTGAGCTGAGCCTTCAGGTAGTTGCGCACCTGAGTGGGGTTTTCCAGCGCCGAGTCACGGCGCAAGGACTCGGCCATGTGCCGGCGCGCCATCTCCATGACTGCCTGCAACTGAGCAAATTTGGCAGGCCCCAGCCCGAGCTGGGAGGTAAACGTGGACAGGTCAGCATCCAGTAACGATCTGAGCCCGTCGAATTGATTCAGAAGATGACGAGCAAGGTCTACGGCGCTTTTTCCGGCCACCCCGGTGCGTAAAAAGATAGCCAGCAACTCTGCGTCGGAAAGGCTCCCCGCCCCCAACTCCAACAAGCGTTCCCGCGGGCGTTCGGCCGCGGGCCAACTGCGAATACTCATAGCACCTCCATGTGTTTGGGCACCGCTGTTGCGGTGCAGTCGCTGTGCTATCTTAGCCCATCTTTTTTGCGCGACGACCTGGCCTGGGGAGGCGTCATGGGCATCGCGTATTCACTCGACCAAAAAGGCAGGTCTATGCAGCGGCTGTATCGAAAACGCATCGTTCTTGGCGTCGGCGGCGGCATCGCGGCCTACAAGAGCGCCGAGCTGGTCCGCCGCCTGCGCGATCAGGGCGCTGAAGTGCGTGTTGTCATGACCAAAGGCGGAGCGGAGTTCATCACGCCGCTGACCATGCAGGCCCTGTCCGGGCACCCTGTGCATCTGGATCTTCTCGACCCGGCCGCCGAGGCCGCGATGGGCCATATCGAACTGGCCAAATGGGCCGACCTGATCCTGATCGCCCCGGCCACCGCCGACCTCATCGCGCGCCTGGCGCAAGGCATCGCCAACGACTTGCTGACCACCATCGTGCTGGCAACCGATGCCACCGTCGCCATCGCACCGGCGATGAATCAGGCAATGTGGCGTGACGCCTCAGTGCAGGCCAATACCCGGCTGCTTGAAGAGCGTGACTTTCGCGTGTTCGGGCCAGCGTCCGGCAGTCAGGCCTGCGGTGATGTCGGCTTCGGGCGCATGCTGGAGGCCGACGATCTGGCCCAGTGCGCAGCGGACTGTTTCCAGCGCCTGAGCCTGACCGGCAAGCATGTGTTGATCACCGCTGGCCCGACCCAGGAAAACATCGATCCGGTGCGCTACATCACCAACCACAGCTCCGGAAAAATGGGCTTTGCCCTGGCCGAAGCGGCTGTGGAAGCCGGTGCACGCGTCACGCTGATCACCGGGCCAGTCAACCTGCCAACGCCGGATCGCGTCTCGCGCATCGACGTGGTCAGTGCCCGCGACATGCTGGCGGCGTGCGAGGCTGCCATCCCTTGTGACCTGTTCATCGCCTCGGCAGCGGTGGCTGACTACCGTCCGGAAGTTGTCGCCCCGCACAAATTGAAGAAAGATCCTTCAAACGGTGACGGCTTGCTGCTGCAGATGGTCCGCAATCCGGATATTCTGGCGACCATCGCAACCCGCCCGGACCGTCCTTTCAGTGTCGGCTTCGCCGCCGAGACCGAACACCTGCTCGACTATGCTGCCCGCAAGCTCAAGGACAAGAACCTGGACCTGATTGTCGCCAACGATGTCGCCAACCCCAGCATCGGCTTCAACAGTGAAGAGAACGCTTGCAGCGTGATTGACCGGGCGTTGCACGCAACGCTTTTTGCCCAGACCAGCAAGGCCAAGATTGCCCGCCAGCTGATCACTTTTATCGCCGACCGCATGAATCAGGTTTAACTACGAATGCACGCTCTACAAGCCAAGATCCTCGACCCTCGCATTGGCAACGAATTTCCACTCCCGGCCTACGCCACTGTTGGTTCGGCAGGCCTGGACCTGCGTGCCATGCTCAAGGAAGATACCGTTCTCGAGCCCGGCCAGACCCTGCTGATCCCTACCGGCCTGTCGATTTACATCGGCGATCCGGGCCTGGCCGCGTTGATCCTGCCGCGCTCCGGCCTGGGTCACAAACATGGCATCGTGCTGGGTAACCTGGTGGGTCTGATCGACTCCGATTATCAGGGCGAGCTGATGGTGTCGTGCTGGAACCGTGGCCAGACTGCATTCAACATCGCGGTGGGCGAGCGTATTGCGCAACTGGTGTTGGTGCCTGTGGTGCAGGCGCACTTTGAACTGGTTGAAGCATTCGACGAAAGTCAGCGTGGCGCAGGCGGCTTCGGCCACTCCGGCAGCCATTAATCGTCATTCGGCAAATAATCCGGGTTTGGAAAAGGCTCAGGGAGAGGTCGGTGAAAGGCAGTCAGCACAGCGCTTCACAGCACGCCATACCCGCCGATAACTCGCCTCCGGCTGCGAGCCTCAAAGGACTCGCGCCTGGCCTGGTGCCTGCCGCCATCGGCCTGCTGATTGCTGCGGTACTGGTCTGGACGGCTCTGGCCACAGGTCCGCAGCAACAGGACCAGCTTGTTCAGGCCTGGGGCGGCAGTCAGGCAGCAGCGGTGGGTCTGGCGCTGCATCAGATCAACGCCGACACTCAATCGGCTGCCACCAGCGCAGCACTTGCACAGACGCTTCAGAGCAATGATGCCTCCGCGTTGCTGGCAGCACAGGATCGCTTCACTCGCTGGGACGGCCTGGCAGGCGCGCGGCTTTACCCCAAAGGCCTGGCTGACGTCGATACACAGGGCGCGTTGCCGGTAAGCTTTGCCACGCTGGATATGCTCAACAAGGCTGCACAAGGCGAAGTCGTTGCCCCGGAGGCTCGCAAGGTGGGCGAGCGCTGGTTGATCTACAGTGCTGCACCGGTACGTGCCGCGGCAACTCAGCCGGTGGTGGGCACACTGCTGCTGGCCTTTGACCTGCAGCGCTTGCTCAATGCCTTGCCCGCACTGCCTGCCGAGGCCGGACAAGTGGTGCTCAGCCAGCAGTTCGGTAGCGGACCTGCACAGGTTTTCCTGCAGCGCGGTCAGGCAGACGGCGGCAAACCGCAGGTGTTCGATACCGGCTATTCCGGCTGGAAACTCGAATTCACGCCCGGTCCCGGCCTGAAAACTTCGCCTTCCGTCGTGCTTTTGCTGCTGGCGCTGGTTATTGCTGCAGCAGGCGTACTGCTTGGCTTGCATCGCAGCGAGAGAACTCTGCAACGGCGTATTTGCGCCGACGCACGACAACTGGATCAGTTGCTCCAAGAACTCTCACGCGGAAAAGCCGTCAAACCCTTCGGTTTGAGCCTCCCGGCCCTTAGTGGTCTGGCTCAGACCCTTGCTCGTGTCTCGCTTCGCAGTCAACCCCAGGCAGTGCCTGTGCCGGTTGTCGGTGAGCAGCGCGATGCAGATATTGCCAAAGGCAGTGCTTCGTCCACAGTGGCTGCATCACGCACCGACTGGACCGATCCACTGTTTCAAGATACCGATATCCTTGATATCGACCTTCTCGACGAAAACCAGGACTTCCTGAGATCGGAGCATTCCCTCGCTATGAACAGCCCAGCATCCGTGGCACCCAACCTTCCCGAGACTATTTTCCGCGCCTACGACATCCGTGGCGTGGTAGGGGACACCCTCAACGCTGAAACGGCTTACTGGATCGGCCGCGCCATCGGCTCCGAAAGCCTGGCGCAGAACGAACCCAACGTCAGCGTCGGTCGCGATGGTCGCCTTTCCGGCCCGGAACTGGTGCAGCAACTGATTCAAGGCTTGCACGACAGCGGCTGCCATGTCAGCGATGTGGGCCTGGTGCCGACACCTGCGCTGTATTACGCCGCCAACGTGCTGGCAGGCAAGACCGGTGTGATGCTGACCGGCAGCCACAACCCCAAGGACTACAACGGCTTCAAGATCGTCATCGCGGGCGATACCCTGGCCAACGAGCAGATCCAGGCGCTGCATGAGCGTATCAAGACCAACAACCTGACTTCGCAGAAAGGCAGCATCACTAAAGTCGACATCCTCGATCGCTACTTCAAGCAGATCAAGGATGACATCGTCATGGCCCGCAAGCTGAAGGTCGTGGTCGACTGCGGCAACGGCGCGGCAGGCGTTATCGCCCCACAACTGATCGAAGCACTGGGCTGTGAAGTGATCTCGCTGTTCGCGGAAGTGGACGGCAATTTCCCCAACCACCACCCGGACCCGGGCAAGCTGGAAAACCTGCAGGACCTGATCGCCAAGGTCAAGGAAACCGGTGCCGATCTGGGCCTGGCGTTCGACGGTGACGGTGACCGTGTCGGTGTCGTGACCAACGAGGGTAATGTGGTTTACCCGGATCGCCTGTTGATGCTGTTCGCGCTGGACGTGCTCAAGCGCAACCCGGGCGCCGACATCATTTTCGACGTCAAATGCACACGTCGCCTGACTCCGCTGATTCGCGAGCATGGCGGTCGTCCGGTCATGTGGAAAACCGGCCACTCGCTGATCAAGAAAGAAATGAAAAAGAGCGGCGCGCTGCTCGCGGGTGAAATGAGCGGCCACATCTTCTTCAAGGAACGCTGGTTCGGTTTCGACGACGGTATCTACAGCGCGGCACGTCTGCTGGAGATCCTCAGCCAGGAGTCGGCCAATGCCGAAGACCTGTTCGAAACCTTCCCGAACGATATTTCGACGCCTGAAATCAACATCAAGGTGACGGATGTCACCAAGTTCAGCATCATCAAGGCCCTTGAAACCGATGCGCAGTGGGGCGACGCCAAACTGACCACCATCGACGGTGTCCGTGTGGACTATCCGAAGGGTTGGGGTCTGGTCCGTGCGTCCAATACCACGCCGGTACTGGTGCTACGCTTCGAGGCCGAAACCGAGGCTGAGTTGCAGCGCATCAAGGACGTGTTCCACGCTGAGCTGAAAAAAGTTGCGCCGGATCTCGACCTGCCATTTTGATTGTTTTTCCTTTTGACTGGAGCCCTGAATGACCCTCGAACGCGATGCCGCCTCTAATGTAGCCAAGGTCCTTTCCGAAGCGCTGCCTTACATTCGCCGCTTTGTCGGCAAGACGCTGGTTATCAAGTACGGCGGCAACGCCATGGAGAGCGAAGAGCTGAAAACCGGCTTTGCGCGCGACATCGTGTTGATGAAAGCGGTGGGTATCAACCCGGTGGTGGTTCACGGCGGCGGGCCGCAGATCGGTGATCTGCTCAAGCGCCTGTCCATCGAGAGCCACTTCATCGATGGCATGCGCGTGACCGATGCGCAGACCATGGATGTGGTGGAGATGGTGCTGGGGGGCCAGGTCAACAAGGACATCGTCAACCTGATCAACCGTCACGGCGGCAGCGCCATTGGCCTGACCGGCAAGGACGCCGAGCTGATTCGTGCGAAGAAGCTCACCGTCACGCGCCAGACGCCGGAAATGACCAAGCCTGAAATCATCGACATCGGTCAGGTCGGTGAAGTGGTCGGGGTCAATACCGGGCTGCTCAACATGCTGGTCAAAGGGGATTTCATTCCGGTCATCGCGCCTATCGGCGTGGGCCCGGATGGCGAGTCGTACAACATCAACGCCGACCTGGTCGCAGGCAAGGTTGCCGAGGCTCTCAAGGCCGAGAAGCTGATCCTGCTGACCAACATTGCGGGTTTGATGAACAAGCAGGGCGAAGTCCTGACCGGCCTGACCACCGAACAGGTCGACGGCCTGATCGCCGACGGCACGATCTACGGCGGCATGCTGCCGAAGATCCGTTGCGCGCTGGAAGCGGTTCAGGGCGGGGTCAATAGCTCGCACATCATCGATGGACGAGTGCCTAATGCGGTCTTGCTGGAAATCTTCACCGACAGCGGTGTCGGCACCCAGATCACCAACCGCAAGCGGCACTGATTCAGACGCAACACCCAAAGGCCCCGTGAGCTAACGCTGACGGGGCCTTTTTGTTGGTTGATGATGATCGCTGATTATCGTTCCCACGCTCCAGCGTGGTAACGCGATTCTGGACGCTCTGCGTCCGCTCCTGAATTAAGCGGCGCGGCGCAGATTTGTGACGCAGAGCGTCACGACAGGCATTCCCACGCTGGAGCGTGAGGAACGATAGGTGTCTGGCTTCGACCCCTTTCGCGAACAAGTTCGCTCCTACGGCCTTCGGCCAGAATCAAAAACAGGCGTGGGCATGAGCTTCTGGACGCTCTGCGTCCGGTCATTGAGTCAGGCGCTGGACGCGGGCGCGGTCGACGGCGAAATCTGCTTCAGCCTTTACGCGTGCGGCCTGATACCCGGAGATGTCGGTTTGCAGCTTCTGCTGCTGATCGCGCAAGTCATTCAACTGATCGACCAGCCCCTGCTGAACCGGACGCCCCGCGCGCTCCAGGTCGGCTGCCTGGCCTTGCAGGTTGCGCTGCTGAGCCGCCAACCCCTGAATATTGCCTTGGGCGACGCCAATCAGCGCATCCAGCTCGGCCAGTTTGCGGGCCTTGACGCGGTCCACCTCAGCGACGCTGCTGTAGAGGCTTAACAGCTGTGCATCGGCAGCGGCCTGGCGTTTTTCTGCTTCGGACTGGCGAATCTGCTCGGCCGTTGGCGCAGGCGGTACGACCTGAACCACCCGACCACGACTGTTGAGCACTTCATAGCCTTTGGCAACGTAGTCGGGCGGCACGCCTTGCGTATCGATCACGGTCACGCCGCGGCTGTCGACGTAGCGATAAAGCCGTGGCTCAGGTGTGTCGGCCGCTTGGGCGAGCATGGGCGCAAGCATGACCGCAGCCAGCAAGGCCCGAAAACCGCTCAGCGCGCCTGAAACCGATCGCCAAGACCTGCCGCCGACTGCCATAGGCACGTCCTCAGATTCCGAATTGCGCGCGATAGGCTTCGACAGCAGGCAGATGCTGCTTGAGTTGCGGATCGTCGGCCAGGAACTCGAGCACCTGATTCAGCGACACGATACTCACCACCGGAATCCCGAAGTCACGCTCGACTTCCTGAATCGCCGACAGCTCGCCATTGCCACGCTCCTGACGATTGAGCGCGATCAGCACGCCCGCAGCTGTCGCGTCCTGGTCCTTGATGATCTGCATGACCTCACGGATCGCAGTGCCCGCAGTGATCACGTCATCGATGATCAGCACGTTACCGGTCAGCGGGGACCCCACCAGACTGCCGCCCTCGCCGTGCGCTTTGGCTTCCTTGCGGTTGAAACACCACGGTAGATCACGGTCATGATGCTCGGCCAGCGCCACGGCAGTGGCCGAGGCGAGCGGAATACCCTTGTAGGCCGGGCCGAACAGAACGTCGAAGGCAATACCGCTTTCAACCACCGCTGCTGCGTAGAAACGCCCCAGCTGTGCCAGTGCGGAACCGGTGTTGAACAGCCCGGCATTGAAGAAGTACGGGCTGGTGCGCCCGGACTTGAGAGTGAACTCACCGAAGCGCAGAACACCGCGATCGATGGCAAAACGAATGAAATCGCGCTGATACGCTTGCATGGAAAAAGCTCCGGATACCACGGATTTAGCTAATTAGGTAGAGCTCGGGTATCATACACGCACGTGATTTTTGGGGCCATTTATGCGGATCATCAGTGTGAACGTAAATGGCATTCAGGCTGCAGTCGAGCGTGGTTTGCTCAGCTGGCTGCAAGCTCAGAATGCCGACGTCATCTGCTTACAGGACACCCGCGCCTCCACCTTTGAACTGGATGATCCAGCCTTTCAGCTGGATGGTTACTTCCTCTATGCCTGCGAAGCCGAGGTTCCCGCTCAGGGTGGTGTGGCGCTTTATTCGCGGTTGCAGCCGAAGGCGGTAATCAGCGGCCTCGGTTTCGAGACAGCCGACCGCTACGGGCGCTACCTGCAAGCAGATTTCGACAAGGTCAGTATCGCTACCCTGCTCTTTCCGTCAGGGATGAATGGTGATGAAGACCTGAATCAGAAATTCAAGCTCATGGACGATTTCGGCAAGTACATGGACAAGCAACGCCGCAAGCGTCGCGAATACATCTATTGCGGATCGCTCTATGTCGCGCAGCAGAAGCTCGACATCAAGAACTGGCGTGACAGCCAGCAGTCTCCTGGCTTCCTGGCGCCCGAACGCGCCTGGATGGACGAGATTGTCGGCACCATGGGCTATGTAGATGCCCTGCGTGAAGTCAGCCGCGAAGGTGATCAGTACAGCTGGTGGCCGGATAACGAACAGGCCGAGATGCTGAATCTGGGCTGGCGCTTCGATTATCAGATCCTGACTCCAGGTCTGCGCCGCTTCGTGCGCAGCGCTCGTCTGCCGCGTCAGCCGCGCTTCTCGCAGCACGCGCCCTTGATCGTGGACTACGACTGGACCCTGACTATCTGATAGTCAGGCGAACAGCGCACACGAAAAAGCCGAGTTCAAGTCGGCTTTTTGCGTTGCTCGCGCTATGCGTTATTTCAACAGGCGCCAGGTGAAGGGGTAACGATATTCCAGTCCGTTGTTTGCCTTCACCCCGGCGATAACCGTGAGTATGAAAGCACCAAAGCACACCAGCATGAACAGTGCGATGCCGATTACCACGAACATCAGCATTATGCATATCAGGCCTGCAATCGCGGCAGTGATCTGAAAGTTCAGCGCTTCTTTGCCCTGCGAATCAATGAACGGGTCTGTCTCCCTCTTCATTTGCCAGAGAATCAATGGCGCAAGGAGATTGCCAAAGGGGAAGACCAGTCCAATGAGAGCGGATAAATGACAGAACATCGCCCACTGACGGGCTTCCCGGCTGGGTTTGTACAAGGGCTGCGGACTATCATTCATCATCAAACGCTCCTTATTTATCAATCGGCCAGTGCGGCACGCTGCAGTTCAAACAACTCGGTAATGCCCTTCTGTGCCAGCGCCAGCATCGCGTTCAGCTCTTCAGGCTGGAATGGCGCGCCTTCGGCAGTGCCCTGAACTTCAATGAAACCGCCTGCACTGGTCATGACCACGTTCAGGTCGGTTTCGGCAGCCGAGTCTTCGAGGTAGTCCAGGTCGAGCACTGGCTCACCCTGATACATGCCGACCGAAACGGCCGCGATCATCTGCTTGAGCGGGTCGCCGCCTTTCAGGCCGCCGCGCTTCTTGATCACCTTCAGCGCATCCGCCAGAGCAACCATCGCACCGGTAATAGAAGCCGTACGAGTGCCACCGTCAGCCTGAATGACATCGCAATCGACGTACAGGGTAACGTCGCCCAACTTGGACATGTCCAGCGCAGCGCGCAGCGAACGACCGATCAGGCGCTGGATTTCGAGTGTACGACCACCCTGCTTGCCACGGCTGGCTTCACGCTGGTTACGCTCGCCGGTCGCGCGCGGCAGCATGCCGTACTCGGCAGTCAGCCAACCCTGGCCCTGCCCTTTGAGAAAGCGTGGTACGCCGTTTTCGACGCTGACGGTGCAAATCACCTTGGTATCACCAAACTCGACCAGTACAGAACCCTCGGCGTGTTTGGTGTAGTTGCGGGTGATGCGGATCGAGCGGAGCTGATCGGCGGCGCGACCACTTGGACGTTTCATCTGGGATACCTGTACTGAGACGGAAAACTGCTGGGCATTATAGAGGTCACAGCTGCTGCTGGGCATCTCTAAAAGCCGCCAATGCCGATTTGCTCCGAACAGCAGGCTCTGGATCAATGCTTTCGACGCTCTGGCGTGATCGCCGCGAATGCCTTGCGTCACTTGTCACGCTGCCGGATTGGGAGCCTGCGTCGCACTGCGCTACAATCCTGCGCCTCTGCAGCCAGTCGGCTTTCACGACACCCATGAACGCCGAGCCTGTGCATTCATGGGTTGAATCACGTTCCTGAATCGATAAGAGGTACTTCCCATGGTGCACAGCATGACTGCCTTTGCCCGCGTAGAGCGAGCCGGTGCCCAAGGCACACTGAGCTGGGAACTGCGCTCGGTCAATCACCGCTATCTGGAGCCGCACCTGCGCCTGCCGGAGTCGTTCCGTGATCTGGAAGGTGCGATTCGCGAAGCGCTGCGTCAGGGGCTGTCGCGTGGCAAGGTCGAATGCACATTGCGTTTTGTCGAGGAAACCGCTGGCAAACCGCTGCAAGTGGATCTTGAGCGTGCAGGCCAGTTGATCGCCGCAGCCGAATCGGTTGCCGGCCTGATCAAACAGCCTGCCGCGCTGAACCCCCTTGAAGTTCTGGCATGGCCCGGCGTACTTGTGGCTGATGCCAGCGATCCGCAGGTGTTGAACACCGAAGCACTGAAACTGTTCAATGATGCGCTGACTGAATTGAAGAGCGGGCGCGGGCGCGAAGGTGCAGACCTGGCCAGACTGCTTGATGACCGACTGTCTTCCATCGTCGAGGAGGTTGCTACCCTGCGCACCCTGGTGCCGCAGATGCTGGCAACTCAGCGCCAGAAAGTACTGGATCGCTTTGCTGACATGAAAGCCGAACTCGACCCTCAGCGTCTGGAGCAGGAAATGGTTCTGTTGGCACAGAAAAGCGATGTTGCCGAAGAACTGGACCGCCTCAGCACACACGTCACCGAAGTGCGTCGCGTACTCAAGGCTGGCGGTCAGGCAGGCCGGCGCCTTGATTTCCTGATGCAAGAGCTTAACCGCGAAGCGAATACACTGGGCTCCAAGGCCTTTGACCCACGCAGCACGCAGGCTGCCGTCAACCT
The DNA here is from genome assembly GCF_020917325.1 of Pseudomonas savastanoi. Lineage (NCBI taxonomy): Bacteria > Pseudomonadati > Pseudomonadota > Gammaproteobacteria > Pseudomonadales > Pseudomonadaceae > Pseudomonas > Pseudomonas savastanoi. Next base: position 221,044 of record NZ_CP076652.1, on the reverse strand, counting down.
TAAAGTGTTGATCGAGCAGATGCGCGAGCAAGTGCAGAATATTGAGTAAGGCTGAACCTGACATGACCCATATCACTGGCACCCTGTATATCATTTCCGCCCCGTCCGGCGCGGGCAAGACCAGCCTGGTCAAGGCCCTGATGGACGCCCAGCAAGAGCCTCAGCACGGCGCGCAGGCGAAGATCCGCGTCTCGGTCTCGCACACCACCCGGGCCATGCGCCCCGGCGAAGTGAACGGCGTGAACTACAACTTCGTCGATCGTGCCGAGTTCGTGCGCATGATCGAGCACGGCGACTTTCTTGAGCAGGCCGAAGTCTTCGGCAATCTGTACGGCACCTCGCAGAGCCACCTGCAGCAGACCCTTGACGAAGGCCACGACCTGATTCTGGAAATCGACTGGCAGGGTGCCCGGCAGGTTCGTGCGCAAATGCCGCATGCCCGGTCGATCTTCATTCTGCCGCCCACCCAGCAAGCATTGCGTCAGCGCCTGACCAATCGCGGCCAGGACAGTGACGAGATCATTGAAGCGCGGATGCGTGAAGCGGTCAGCGAAATGAGCCACTACAACGAGTATGAATACGTTGTGGTCAATGACGATTTTGCCGGTGCGCTGGAAGACCTCAAGGCGATATTCCGCGCCAATCGCCTGACCCAGCAGCATCAGCAAGAGCAATACAGCGAGCTTTTTCAGGAATTGCTGGCTTGATCGAGTCGTTTCCAGACATCAGGCAACAGGTTAAAAGCATGCCATTGGTGGCTTGCCGCTTGATGCCTGGTGCTGTCCGCTTGTAAACTATCGAGTCCGCTCGCCCATCCGGGCATCGCGCATCCGCATTTGCTACGAGGAATACCCATGGCCCGCGTAACCGTTGAAGACTGCCTAGAACACGTGGATAACCGCTTTGAGCTGGTCATGCTCTCTACCAAGCGTGCCCGTCAACTGGCAACCGGCGGCAAAGAACCAAAGCTGGCCTGGGAAAACGACAAGCCTACCGTTATGGCACTGCGTGAAATCGCGGCTGGCCTGATGGATTACGCTGTAATCGCAGAAGCCGAAATCGTTGAAGATGAACCATTGTTCGCAGCGTTCGAGGACGAGTCCAACGAGGCCGTCTAAGCCTATGCCAGGTCGACGTAGTACGGCGCAGGGTAAAAGCCATTGGCAAGGGGTAGCGCCTTGCCGAGCATAGACGCCCTCGCCGAAAGACTGTCGGCCTACCTCGGCAAGGACCAGGTCAACCTGGTTCGCCGAGCGTATTACTATGCCGAACAAGCCCACGATGGCCAGCGCCGTCGCAGTGGTGAAGCCTACGTTACGCACCCTCTTGCGGTAGCGAATATTCTTGCCGACATGCACATGGACCATCAGAGCCTGATGGCTGCGATGCTGCATGACGTCATCGAAGACACCGGGATTGCCAAGGAAGCGCTCAGCGCCCAATTTGGCGAAACCGTCGCCGAACTGGTCGACGGGGTCAGCAAACTGACCCAGATGAATTTCGAGACCAAGGCCGAAGCCCAGGCAGAAAACTTCCAGAAAATGGCCATGGCCATGGCGCGCGACATTCGCGTGATCCTGGTCAAGCTCGCCGATCGCCTGCACAACATGCGCACGCTGGAAGTGCTGTCGGGCGAAAAGCGTCGGCGCATCGCCAAGGAAACCCTCGAAATCTATGCCCCCATCGCCAATCGGCTGGGTATGCACAGTGTGCGCATCGAATTCGAGGACCTGGGTTTCAAGGCGATGTACCCGATGCGCTCCTCGCGAATCAACCAGGCGGTCAAGCGCGCCAGGGGCAATCGCAAGGAACTGGTCAACAAGATCGAAGAGTCCCTTAGTCATTGCCTGGCCGTTGACGGCATCGAAGGCGACGTGAGCGGGCGGCAGAAGCATCTTTATGGCATCTACAAGAAGATGCGCGGCAAGCGTCGCGCCTTCAACGAGATCATGGATGTCTACGCATTCCGCATCATCGTCGACAAGGTCGATACCTGTTATCGCGTGCTGGGCGCTGTACATAATTTGTACAAGCCGCTGCCCGGCCGCTTCAAGGACTACATCGCGATCCCCAAGGCCAACGGCTACCAGTCCCTGCATACGACGTTGTTCGGTATGCATGGCGTACCGATCGAAATCCAGATCCGCACCCGCGAAATGGAGGAGATGGCCAACAACGGGATCGCTGCGCACTGGCTGTACAAATCCAGCGACGACGAGCAGCCCAAGGGCACTCACGCCCGTGCAAGGCAGTGGGTCAAGGGCGTGCTGGAAATGCAGCAGCGTGCGGGTAACTCTCTGGAGTTCATTGAAAGCGTCAAGATCGACCTGTTTCCGGACGAGGTTTACGTTTTCACGCCCAAAGGCCGGATCATGGAGCTGCCCAAAGGCTCCACGGCGGTGGATTTCGCCTACGCGGTACACACCGACGTCGGCAACAGCTGCATCGCCTGCCGGATCAACCGCCGACTGGCGCCATTGTCCGAACCGCTGCAAAGCGGCTCGACCGTCGAGATTGTCAGCGCCCCAGGTGCACGTCCGAATCCGGCATGGCTGAACTTCGTCGTGACCGGCAAGGCGCGTACGCATATTCGCCACGCGCTCAAGCTGCAACGCCGCTCCGAGTCGATCAACCTCGGCGAGCGCCTGCTGAACAAGGTGCTCAACGGCTTCGAATGCAGTCTCGACAAGATCACTCAGGAACGCATTCAGCTGGTGCTCAACGAGTACCGGGTCGAAGTGCTGGAAGACCTGCTCGAAGACATCGGGCTGGGCAATCGCATGGCCTATGTCGTCGCTCGCCGCCTGCTGGGCGAGGGCGAGCAGTTGCCAAGCCCTGAAGGTCCGCTGGCGATTCGTGGTACCGAAGGCCTGGTGCTCAGCTACGCCAAATGCTGCACGCCAATCCCTGGCGACCCTATTGTCGGCCACCTGTCTGCAGGCAAGGGCATGGTTGTGCATCTGGATAACTGCCGCAACATCAGCGAAATCCGTCACAACCCGGAAAAATGCATCCAGTTGTCCTGGGCCAAGGATGTCACCGGCGAATTCAACGTCGAATTGCGTGTCGAACTCGAGCATCAGCGCGGCCTGATCGCTCTGCTGGCCAGCAGCGTCAACGCGGCCGACGGCAATATCGAAAAAATCAGTATGGACGAACGCGATGGTCGCATCAGCGTGGTCCAACTGGTGGTCAGCGTGCACGACCGTGTGCATCTGGCTCGTGTGATCAAGAAACTGCGCGCCCTGACAGGTGTCACACGCATCACCCGGATGCGCGCGTAGGCCATCCCATCATCAGGAGTTCTCATGACCAAGACTGTCATCACCAGCGATAAAGCCCCTGCGGCCATCGGCCCATACTCTCAGGCTATCAAAGCTGGCAATACCGTCTACATGTCCGGACAGATCCCGCTGGACCCGAACAGCATGGAGCTGGTCGAAGGCATCGAAGCGCAGATCACCCAGGTCTTCGAAAACCTGAAGTCTGTTGCCGAAGCGGCGGGCGGATCCTTCAAGGACATCGTCAAACTGAACATCTTTCTGACCGATCTGGGCCACTTCGCCAAGGTCAACGAGATCATGGGCACCTATTTCACCCAGCCTTATCCGGCTCGCGCCGCCATCGGCGTTGCAGCATTGCCGCGTGGCGCCCAGGTTGAAATGGACGCGATTCTCGTCATCGAATAATCCCCCCGACGGAGCGTGCCTTGCGCTCCGTTCTCCCTGAAGGAAGGAATCCGTTATGCGCTCCGCGCTCGCCATCTCGCTGCTCGCCGTCATTCTGGGCGGCTGCGCCAGCCACGCCGACCGCAATCCGGACGGCACCTGGATCAACCAGACCGCCATCGACGCCGCCGTCAAACAAGGCAACTTGCGTCAGGCACTGCTCGCCAACGGCCCCAATCTGGAGTGGAAAATAAACTCCAAAGCCAATCAGGCCATTTACTCCAACGGTTTCGAGCTAGGTGAAGGCAAGATCGTCAGCGCTGCCGAAGGCAAGCTGCACATCGACTTCTACGGCAACTTCTTCGAAGACCTGAGCGTGAAGGGTGATGAGCTGGTTCAAGCGGCCAGCGAGTCAGGCCCTGAACAGCACTTCCAGAAGCCGGAAAACCCGGCACCGGAAGGCGCTCAGCCTGGCACCAGCTTCGAGAAAGCGTTGTACAGCGCCTACATGGGCGGCAAATGGACTGTCGTGGAAGGCGATGGCCAAGGCAGCACCGTGCAATTCATGCCTGACGGCAGTGTGCAGGGGCTTCCCGAAAACGATCGCTACGCACTATGCCTGGCGGGCGATTGCGCAGCCATGAGCGGCGAATACGACAGCATGTGGCTGGAGAAAGCCGAAAAAGGCAACCCGTGGATCTTTGCTCGCAAAGGCAAGCAACTGGAGATATTCCAGGCTATGAACAATGCCGGTGCTGACCAGATGCCCGAGCTGCGTCCAGGCCCACGTCGCTGGTTGCTCGAACAGCAATAAGCGACTCACGCTTCAGGAGCGCCCTTCAAGGCGCTCCTGACGGCGACTTGTTTACCCCAGCAATGCCGCATAGCCAGCCCGATAATCCGGGTACATCGGCACCCATCCCAGTGCGCGCGCCCTGGCATTGCTGCAACGCTTGCTGCCCACGCGCTGCACGCTGACCTCTTCCGACCATTCGGTCACTCCCAGATACTCACGTATCCACGCCACCACATCGGCCAGCGCAGCCGGATCGTCGTCAACGCCTAGATAGCAATTCTCCAGTGCCACACCTCGTTGATCCGCCTGAAGCAGATGCTCCAGCAAGCTGGCGGCATCGTCGGCATGAATGCGATTGGCATAGACCGGAGGATCAACTCTGACACTATGCCCCTGACGCACGCGGTTCGACAGATCACTGCGTCCGGGCCCGTAGATACCGGTCAGCCTCACCGCCGTGGCTGGCAGTCCGCTGTTCAGCGCTAGCTGCTCGGCTTCCAGCATCACAGTGCCGGTGTAGTTGGCCGGTTCGGTGACGGAGTTTTCATCAACCCACTCCCCGTTCTGCTGACCGTAGACTCCGCTGCTTGAGACGAAGATCAACCGCTTTGGACGCTGCCCGGTCTGCTCAAGCCAGCTCAATACATTGCGCAGCCCCTCGACATAAGCCATCCGGTAACCCGCTTCGTCACGCTGCGAAGGCGTCGCGCAATACACCACATAGTCCACCGCAGTGGGCCACAGGGCAGGCTTGCGGGTATCGAACAAGTCACCCGCCACACCGTGAACACCGGCAGGCAGCTCGGAAACAGTGCGCCGCAGCCCATGCACGGTCCAGCCGTGAGGCAGCAGGCGGGTCGCAAGTCGCGAACCAATGTCACCGCAGCCGGCGATTAGAAGCGAAGGGGCAGTCATTCGGTATCTCCAGAGAAGGCGGTTTCAGTGCCGTAAAAAAGCTCATCGAGACGCGACACTCGAAACAAAGCTGTAAACAGATGTAAGCGTCCAGCGCTACTCCCCTATGCGATCACGCTGGTGACTCGTCGTTCCCAAACCTGGGGTTTGAGCATTTTCGGACGACCCCGTGTTAAGCGCAAATCACGCGACTACAATGCGCGCCTTCAACGGGATTGGCGAAGATTCACATGCGATGGAAAGACATAAAAATAGGAGATCGGACATTCTCCATGGCGCACCTTCAGCCTTTTGACCTGACGTTCGACGTTGCGCTGCAGCAGGTCACCGTCAAGTTCGAATTCGGGTTGCACTGCTTTACAGATGACAAGGGCAATGGCCATCTCATTCATTACAGAGGGGAGCGCCGTTACTTTTGCAGCGAGCGCTACGATTGCAGCACCCAGTTGGTGGAGTACATCCAGAAACGCTTTTTTCAGGGGCTGGCTGTCCCGTTTTATACGGAAAACAGCCAAAGGTATTTTTGCCTCGACCTGCATGACTATGCGATTTTTTTCTCGATCAGCAAGCCACAAGGCACCACGAACCTTTTGAAGCTTCGCGTTATATCAGCGTATGAAGTCGCTACGTGGGGCCGGCCTACCCTGCCGAAAGGGAAGCCTCATAACGTTCGCTACATCCTTGAGATGCGCAACGCCGGAAAACCCGTATAGCGAAAAGCAAAAAGCCCCGTTGCCGAGGCAACGGGGCTTTTTGTGAATCTCAATATCGGCCTGTCCTTTTGCAGTTACCTGCTTATCCCGCTCACTGGCTGGGAGTGGCCTGAGCCACCGAAATCCACACCCCTTGTCACCAAGGTTCCGGTCTGTGTCGACCGCGCAATGTTAACGCTCGCATCGAATTTGATCAATCGATGCTTTCGCGGCCTTCAATCCCTTGCTTCTTTTCGTAACCGAGCCATTCGTGAGCGCAGCGTGCTTTACCTGCTGAGATGACAGTTCCAGCGCCGTAAAAATGCTCATCGATAGGCAACCGTTCGGGCGAATATGTAAAAAAGATACTGTATTACTTTTGTTAACAAGAACGATTTGCAATAATGGCGACCCATTTGTTCCCTGTGAGCGTCGAGAGCACTGAGCGACGCACTGGAACCATCCCCTATTTTTCTCTCAGGTCCGGCCAGCATGACACGCATTCAATCAATCGCTTCGCCTACCCGGATGCCTCGCCTGCCTCGTGCATGGCGCGGTGTCGCAGCCCTCGTCTTGAGCCTGATGTTCGTACCCATGGCCCTTGCAGATCAATCGGCGCCGACTGCGGCCCCTGCAATCTCTGCCGCACCTGCGGCGACAGCTCCTGTCGCGCCTGATGCCGCAGCCCCCGTGCAGGCTCTGGAGCCTGCAGCCGAAGACAACAGCCTGGGCATGGCCCATGACCTGTCGCCATGGGGCATGTACCAGAACGCCGACGTCGTGGTCAAAGCGGTCATGATCGGTCTGGCCATCGCATCGATCATTACGTGGACCATCTGGATCTCCAAGGGTTTCGAACTGCTGGGCGCCAAGCGCCGGTTGCGTGGTGAAATCGTCAATCTGAAAAAAGCCCGCTCCCTGAACGAAGCGAGCTCGACCGCCAGCAAGGAAGGCACACTCGCCCATCTGCTGGTGCATGACGCCCTTGAAGAGATGCGCCTGTCGGCCAACAGCCGTGAACGCGAAGGGATCAAGGAGCGTGTCAGCTTCCGCCTCGAGCGCCTGGTTGCAGCCTGCGGCCGCAACATGAGCATGGGCACCGGCGTACTGGCGACCATCGGCTCTACCGCACCGTTCGTGGGTTTGTTTGGTACGGTATGGGGCATCATGAACAGCTTCATCGGCATCGCCAAGACCCAGACCACCAACCTCGCTGTCGTGGCACCGGGTATCGCCGAGGCCCTTCTGGCCACGGCACTGGGTCTGGTTGCCGCAATTCCTGCGGTAGTGATCTACAACGTCTTCGCCCGCTCCATCGCCGGTTACAAGGCTCAGGTTTCCGATGCTTCGGCGCACGTTCTGCTGCTGGTCAGCCGCGACCTGGATCATCTGCCAGAACCGACCGAGCGCAATCAACAGCAACCGCACATGGTCAAGGTGGGCTAACACGTGGGCCTGCATCTTAACGAAGGCGGCGATGATCTCGCCGAGAACCATGAAATCAACGTGACGCCGTTCATCGACGTCATGCTGGTGCTGCTGATCATCTTCATGGTGGCTGCACCGTTGGCGACCGTGGACATCAAGGTCGACCTGCCGGCATCCACTGCCACGCCACAGCCCAGGCCCGAGAAGCCGATCTTTCTCAGCGTGAAAACCGACAAGAGCCTGTACCTGGGCGAAGAGAAGGTTGCCCGCGAGCAGATCGGTCAGGTGCTGGACGCCCGCACCAAGGGCAAGAAGGACACCACGATCTTCTTCCAGGCCGACAAGGGCGTGGACTACGGCGATCTGATGGAAGTCATGAACACGCTTCGGGGTGCGGGTTACCTGAAGGTCGGTCTGGTGGGTCTTGAGACGGCTGGTAAGAAATGATCAGTACGCGCCAAAAACTGACGCGCTATAGCGGTAGTCTGTTGTTGGTGCTGGCCGTGCACGCTATCGCGATCATTATCGCCGTTCGCTGGCCCGCCTCTCAGGCGATCGAGCTACCGCCAGCGGCCATGATGGTCGAGCTTGCGCCTCTGCCCGAGCCCGCACCGCCGCCACCACCAAAAGTCGTTCAGCCACCTCCGCCGCCAGCCCCTGAAGAGCCAGAGCCCATGCCGGAAGTCGCGCAAGCGCCGAAGCCGGAAATCGTGGTGCCCAAAAAGGTTGAAAAGCCCAAGCCAAAACCGCAGCCGCCAAAGCCGCAGAAGAAGCCTGAGCCACCTCAGGAAAAGCCTGCTGACGAAAAACCGGTCGACACGCCGCCTACGACTGCCAAACCGGAAAAAGCAGCTGCTCCGAAGCCCGCTCCTGTGCCTTCGCCGCCCAGCAATGCACTGCCAAGCTGGCAGGGTGACTTGTTAAGTCATCTGGGCAAGTACAAGAAGTATCCAGAGGATGCGCGTCGTCGTGGCATGCAGGGTGTTGCCCGCCTGCGCTTCGTTGTCGATGCTGACGGCAACGTCCTGTCTTACTCGATTGCCAACAGTTCAGGCAGCCCGGCGCTGGATCGAGCGACCATGGAAATGATCCGTCGCGCTCAGCCGCTGCCCAAGCCGCCCAAGGAAATCCTCAACAACGGCACCATTGAAATCCTCGCACCGTTCGTTTATTCGCTGGATAAACGCTGAATTGTACTTTTGTTACTTGTGAGTGCTTCTGATAACGTGCGTCTATCGATCGCACCCGCTATGCTGGGGTCGCAACTTCATGGACGCACGTTATGACTCTTACAGAATTACGCTACATCGTCACGCTTGCCCAGGAGCAGCACTTTGGTCATGCTGCTGAACGCTGCCACGTCAGCCAGCCAACGCTGTCGGTGGGTGTCAAGAAACTCGAAGACGAACTCGGTGTGCTCATTTTCGAGCGCAGCAAGAGCGCCGTGCGCCTGACACCGGTCGGTGAAGGCATCGTTGCGCAAGCGCAGAAAGTGCTGGAGCAGGCTCAAGGTATTCGTGAGCTGGCCCAGGCAGGCAAGAATCAGCTGACCGCGCCGCTGAAAGTCGGTGCTATTTATACCGTCGGCCCTTACCTGTTCCCTCACCTGATTCCACAACTGCACCGGGTTGCGCCGCAGATGCCGTTGTATATCGAAGAAAACTTCACGCATGTGCTGCGCGACAAGTTGCGCAACGGTGAGCTGGATGCCGTCATCATCGCCTTGCCGTTCAACGAAGCCGACGTGCTGACCCTGCCGCTTTACGACGAGCCGTTCTCCGTTCTGATGCCGGCCGATCACCCCTGGACTCAGAAAGAGACCATCGACGCCTCGGCACTCAACGACAAGAGCCTGTTATTGCTGGGCGAAGGTCACTGCTTCCGTGATCAGGTTCTGGAAGCCTGCCCTACTCTGGGCAAAGGCAATGAAGGCGCCAAGCACACGACGGTGGAATCCAGCTCGCTGGAAACCATTCGGCACATGGTCGCTTCCGGGCTGGGTATTTCGATCCTGCCGCTTTCCGCCGTCGACAGTCACCACTACGCGCCCGGCGTGATCGAAGTCCGCCCGCTGACGCCGCCTGTGCCTTTCCGCACGGTCGCCATCGCCTGGCGCGCAAGCTTCCCGAGACCCAAAGCCATCGAAATTCTCGCTGACTCTGCACGCCTGTGCTCGGTGGCACGTCCGAAAACAGTCGCAAGTTAGGCAGAAAAGAAATGAGCGAGCTTTCCAGGGTCTCGGTCACGGCGCTCAAGGGCGTCGGTGAAGCGATGGCAGAAAAGCTGGCCAGGGTCGGGCTGGAAACCCTGCAGGACGTGCTGTTCCATCTGCCGCTGCGTTACCAGGACCGGACCCGCGTAGTACCGATTGGTGCATTGCGCCCCGGCCAGGATGCCGTGATCGAAGGCGTGGTCAGCGGTGCCGATGTGGTAATGGGCAAGCGCCGCAGCTTGCTGGTAAGGCTTGGCGACGGCACCGGTGTCGTCAGCCTGCGCTTCTACCACTTCAGTAACGCGCAGAAAGAAAGCATGAAGCGTGGCACGCACCTGCGCTGCTTTGGCGAAGCGCGTCCCGGTGCTTCCGGACTGGAAATCTATCATCCGGAATATCGGGCGATTACCGGTGATGAGCCTGCGCCCGTCGAACAGACCCTCACGCCGATCTATCCCACGACCGAAGGCCTCACCCAGCAGCGCCTGCGTCAGTTGTGTCAGCAAAGCCTGGCGATGCTTGGCCCCAAAAGCTTGCCGGACTGGCTGCCGGATGAGCTGGCCCGCGACTATCAACTGGCCCCGCTGGATGATGCGATCCGCTATCTGCATCACCCGCCCGCCGATGCCGATGTGGAGGAACTGGCCCTCGGGCATCACTGGGCGCAACACCGGCTGGCTTTCGAGGAACTGCTTACCCACCAGCTTTCCCAGCAGCGTCTGCGCGAAAGTCTGCGCTCACAGCGCGCACCGGCGTTGCCTGTTGCGAAAAAACTGCCGAAACAATTTCTCGCCAACCTTGGCTTCGCGCCCACGGGTGCCCAGCAGCGGGTCGGCAAGGAAGTCGCCTATGACCTGAGCCAGCCTGAGCCGATGCTGCGGTTGATCCAGGGTGACGTCGGTTCGGGCAAGACCGTGGTCGCCGCGCTGGCTGCCTTGCAGGCGCTGGAAGCGGGTTATCAAGTGGCGCTGATGGCCCCCACCGAAATTCTCGCCGAGCAGCACTACATCAATTTCCAGCGCTGGCTTGAGCCGCTGGGCGTGGGCGTGGCCTGGCTGGCGGGCAAGCTCAAGGGCAAGGCGCGTGTCGCGTCTTTGGAGCAGATCGCCAGTGGCACGCCCATGGTGGTGGGCACCCATGCGCTGTTTCAGGACGAAGTGCAGTTCAAGAACCTCGCGCTGGTGATCATCGACGAGCAGCACCGGTTCGGTGTTCAGCAACGTCTGGCGCTGCGCAAAAAGGGCGTCGGCGGCCTGATGTGTCCGCATCAATTGATCATGACCGCCACACCGATTCCACGCACGCTGGCGATGAGCGCCTACGCCGATCTGGACACGTCGATTCTGGACGAACTGCCGCCCGGAAGGACGCCGGTCAATACCGTGCTGGTTGCCGACAGCCGCCGCCTGGAAGTCGTGGAGCGTGTACGCGCTGCTTGCGCCGAGGGTCGCCAGGCCTATTGGGTATGCACGCTGATCGAAGAATCCGAAGAACTGACGTGCAAAGCCGCTGAAACCACCTACGAAGAACTTAGCAGTGCCTTGGGTGAGGTTCGCGTCGGGTTGATACACGGGCGTATGAAGCCCGCAGAAAAGGCCGCGATCATGGCCGAATTCAAGCAGGGTGCGCTGCAATTGCTGGTGGCAACCACCGTAATCGAAGTTGGGGTCGACGTGCCGAACTCCAGCCTGATGATCATCGAAAACCCCGAGCGCCTCGGTCTGGCTCAATTGCACCAGTTGCGCGGGCGCGTCGGGCGCGGCAGTGCGGTCAGCCATTGTGTGTTGCTCTACCACCCGCCACTTTCACAGATCGGACGGCAGCGGCTGGGCATCATGCGCGAAACCAACGATGGCTTTGTCATCGCCGAAAAGGACCTTGAACTGCGTGGTCCCGGTGAAATGCTGGGAACCCGACAAACGGGCCTTCTGCAATTCAAGGTCGCCGACCTTATGCGTGACGCAGACCTGCTACCGGCCGTACGCGACGCGGCTCAGGCCCTGTTGGAGCGTTGGCCCCAACATGTCAGCCCACTGCTCGACAGATGGCTGCGTCATGGCCAGCAGTATGGCCAGGTGTGATGCAGGCTACGCTTTGAACACCACGTGCGACCGAAAACGAATAACGTGGTTATACTTCAAAAAATGTAGGAATTTGGACATAGCTCATGACAGAAGTCGCCCACGTCAATGATCCGCAGCATGCGCCGTCGGTAATCCGGCAGTTGCTTGAAAAATTGGCTATCAGCTACAACGAAGTCATGGACGACAAAAGCTTGCCCCCGGCGCGCAAGGTTCAGGCTGTGCTGGTCGAGGACGCTGTCGGTGCGCTGCTTATCCTGTTCCCGCAGAGCCAGTTGCTCGACCTCAGCCGAATCACCGAGCTGACCGGGCGCCAGCTGACCGCTGTGCCGCATGATCGTTTGCAGCGCATGCTTACCAAGCACAACCTGCAAGTGCTGCCGGGGCTCCCGGCACTGACCAGCTCACCGTGCCTTTATGATGATCGCCTGCTGCAAGAGCCGACACTGCTGGTTGGCTCGGGTGAAAAGGGCTTGTTGCTGGAAATCAGCAGTGACGACTTCAAAGGCATGCTGAGCAAGGCCAGTGCCGCGCACTTCGGCCAGTCGGTCGCGGCCATCCGTCCGAACCTGGATCGTCCTGACGACGATCCGGCAGAAATCACCCAGGCCATGCATGTTTTCACGGCGCGTCGTATCCAGCAGCGTCTGGAAGCGACCCTGGAAATACCACCACTGGCCGGAACTGCACAGAAAATCATCAAGCTGCGGGTCGACCCCGATGCGACCATCGATGACATCACCGGCGTAGTCGAAACCGACCCTGCGCTGGCGGCACAGGTCGTGAGCTGGGCGGCATCGCCCTATTACGCGTCCACCGGCAAGATCCGCTCGGTAGAAGATGCAATCGTTCGCGTGCTGGGCTTTGATCTGGTGATCAACCTGGCACTGGGCCTCGCGCTGGGCAAAACCCTGAGTCTGCCCAAGGACCAGCCGCAACAGACCACGCCGTATTGGCAGCAATCGATCTACACTGCTGCGGTGATCGAAGGCCTGACCCGCGCCATTCCCCGCGCCAGTCGCCCGGAAGCTGGCCTGAGCTACCTCGCCGGTTTGCTGCACAACTTCGGCTACCTGCTGCTGGCCCATGTGTTTCCGCCACACTTCACGCTGATTTGCCGCCAGCTGGAAGTTAACCCGCACCTGCACCACAGCTTTATTGAGCAGCATTTGCTGGGTATCAGCCGCGAGCAGATCGGTGCCTGGCTGATGCGCTATTGGGACATGCCCGATGAACTCGCCATCGCGCTGCGCTTCCAGCACGACCCCCACTACAAGGGCGAACATCACGTCTACGCCAACCTGGTTTATCTGGCCGTACGCCTGTTGCGGGTGAACGGCATCGGTGCCGGGCCAGAGCAGGAGATTCCTGACGAGTTGTTCGAACGCCTGGGCCTGTCCCGCGAAAAAGCCAACGAGTCAGTGAAAAAAGTGCTGGAGGCCGAGGTGCTTCTGCGCGAACTGGCTTCGCAGTTCAGCAAGTAATCAGTCGGCACAATTAATCTGTCGGTAATAGTGCCGACAGATTTGATGCCGGCGCTCAATTCTCAGCCTCATCCCCCAACAGGTGGTTGCCCAGGCGCAGCCAGCTAAGCCACCTGTATCTCGCCCATCCGTGCTTCTCCGTTTATGCGCCACAACCCTTTTGACAATAAATCTCCACAAAGGCTGATTGAAAGGTCGGTGAAAGCTTGGCCAATTAGCATCGCCTCACTTCCGGCAAAAAGACCGGCTAGCCAGGAACGGATTCCAACGTGTTTCAGGCCCAATTAACAACAATAATGGTGATTCCGATGCTTGCTGACTTCTCGTTCCATACCCTCCTTGCGCCTCCACTCCACGTACCGATCTGCTGAGCTGACTCGTTCATTTCACGTTCTGTAGCCGTATGACGTCTGGAGTATTCCCATGCTGACTTTCCTTGGCTTTGCCATGGTTATTGCGTTCATGTACCTGATCATGAGCAAGCGCCTGACTGCGCTGATCGCCCTGATCCTGGTTCCGATCATCTTCGCCCTGTTCGGTGGCTTCGCAGCCCAGATCGGCCCGATGATGCTGGCGGGTATCACCAAGCTGGCGCCAACCGGCGTGATGCTGATGTTCGCCATCCTTTATTTTGCGCTGATGATCGACTCCGGCCTGTTCGACCCGGCCGTGCGCAAGATCCTGAAAATGGTCAAGGGCGACCCGATGCGCATTTCGGTCGGCACCGCCGTGCTGGCGCTGGTGGTGTCCCTCGACGGTGACGGCGCGACCACCTACATGATCTGCGTTGCCGCCATGCTGCCGCTGTACAGCCGCGTCGGCATGAGCCCGCGCATCATGGCCGGCCTGATCATTCTGGCCGGTGGCGTGATGAACATGACCCCGTGGGGTGGCCCGACCGCTCGTGCGGCCAGCGCCCTGCATGTCGACGCATCCGACATCTTCGTACCGATGATCCCGGCAATGCTGGCCGGTGTGGTTGCGATTCTGGCAATTGCCTACTTCTACGGCAAACGCGAACGCGCTCGTCTGGGTGAACTGCAACTTAAGGGTGATGAAGTCGATCACAGCGAAATCAGCGTCTCGCAGTTCCCGGATGCACGTCGTCCAAAGCTGATCTGGTTCAACGGCGCGCTGACCTTCGCACTGATGGTCGCCCTGATCATGGGCCTGCTGCCGCTGCCGGTACTGTTCATGATCGCGTTCAGTATCGCGATGATCATCAACTACCCGAACCTGCAGGACCAGAAGGACCGCGTATCAGCCCACGCAGGTAGCGTTCTGGCAGTGGTCGGCCTGATCTTCGCCGCAGGTATCTTCACCGGTATTCTGTCTGGTACCGGCATGGTCGACGCCATGTCGAAAAGCCTGCTGGCAGTGATCCCGGATGCGCTCGGCCCGTACCTCGCCGTCATCACCGCGCTGGTGAGCATGCCGTTCACCTTCTTCATGTCCAACGACGCGTTCTACTACGGCGTACTGCCGGTGCTCTCCGAAGCCGCTGCCCACTACGGCATCAGCCCGGTTGAAATGGCCCGCGCCTCCATCGTCGGTCAGCCGGTCCACTTGCTCAGCCCGCTGGTGCCATCGACCTACCTGCTGGTTGCCCTGGCCGGTATCGAGTTCGGCGACCACCAGCGCTTCACCCTGAAATGGGCGATTCTGGTCTGCATGTGCATCCTGGTTGCCGCGCTGCTGATGGGGATCTTCCCGTTCTATAGCAGCATGTAAAACGCAGTACCTGTCACAAAGGCTCGCCGTCGACTTGATCGTTGACGGCGAGTTTTTGCGTTTGGGCGGTCAATTGGTCGAAGGGCGATACTGCAACGCCTCGGCCAGATGGCTGATCTCGCGGTTGATTCTGATTACACTTCTGACGGGTGTAAAAGGCCCGCCGAGGATCGCAGGCCCGGCGCATCGATTGTCATTAGCCCATGTCTATACTTGCCGAGGGATAGCCCATTCAGTTGGCAGACAGCGTTGACATTCAAACTAAACAATGAAACCATAGATTGCGCGTATGGAAAGCGCAAATAATTATAAATATCTAAAGGAATAGCATGCTTTATACCCTGCGTTCTCATTTGCACTCCCCTCAATTCAAGTGGCCCTCGAAAGTATCTCGTATACTGTCGGGCTCTGTGCGTCTCTCTTTCAACGATTATTATCATTCCGCCACCGGGGCGGGTTGATTTTCGACTGACTGAAATCTACTCACTATACAAACTCTCTACCGCATAGCGTTCTGCTATTTGTACGGTCGTGCACGCTACGTTTCTGTCGCAGAAACGTACGGCAACCGGTATTGGAAAAATATCAATACCGCCGCGTATAAACCACGGCAGAGGCCCAATGCGTTATTCCCTATGCGTTAATTTATTGGTCGGTTCGACCGTGAAAGGTAGTGTATGAAGACTGTCGTAATGATCGGTGGCCATGATGAAACTTTTATGCATTATGATGGCTTGGGTTTTGACTTTACCGTGCTGCAATTGCCGGACTCGGTAGGTCCTAACCTCACCGCACTCACAGACAAAATTCATCTTGTCAGCGATTTCTCCGAAGCCACCGTACTCGGCAAAATCGATGAAATCCTTAAAAAGCAGACAGTCGATTTCATTTTTTCGTTCACCGAAGACGGACTGCTGGCAGCGGCACGAGCGAGCCAGCATTATGCTATTCCCGGCATGGACTTTGACGCATGCGAAGTCTGCATAAACAAGGCGCTGATGCGCACCAGGCTGGAAAATACAGAGTTTGCGGTCCATAGCGCAATCTGCAGAACACGCGCTGACGTTGAGCATTTTTTCAATTCCCGCAATGGCCCGATTGTCCTGAAAGACCCCAAAGGCTCCGGGAGCGAAAACGTATTCATCATCAAAGATGCTACGTCTTTGCAGAGCACGCTGGAGGGGTTTTCTCAGGAAAATTTCGTTATGTTGGCGGAGGAGTTTCTGAACGGTCGAGAGGTCAGTGTCGAAACGTTGACCATCGACTCACAACATCGTGTTCTTGCCGTCACCAACAAGCGACTGTACAAGACCTCCCTGGCGGAAGAGCAGCACATCATCTCGCCAGATAATCTGGAGGCCGCGGTGTTCGAGCAGTTAGCTGGCTATTGCGAGCGGTTGTTGACTGCCCTCAATCATACACACGGCCCCTGCCATATTGAGGTGACCATCGCGGATGGACAGTTTCATCTCATAGAAGTCAATAACCGGGTCGGCGGCGATTATATTGGCTTGCTGGTTGAACTGACTACAGGCGTTGACCTGTTCAGGGAGACTTTGCAGTTCCATAGCTGTGCGGTGGATAAAAACAGTTTCGAACAGCCGGCCCGTTACACGTTCGCGGGCTCTCATCTTTTTTATGAGCCGCTGGACACTGCACTTCTTAATGATGTTTTACAGGAAGTGGATATCATCAGGTTGATCATGGGCGAAGCCAATCCGCCATTGAACAGATCGCACACCAATGATGACAAGGTCGGCATGGTGGTCATCGCTAGTCATGACCGGGAAAAGTTCTACGCCGCCATCGAACGTCTCAACACACTGAGTTCCGCCAACTAAGTTTATTACGCAAAGGAATAGCAGATATGGAAGTCATCTCTCGTAACGATATCGAGACCCTCAACAGCGTAGTGGTTGATGGCGCCTTGCACGATTTAGGCGTTGTGAAGATATTCTCCCAGCACCCTGCGCTGGCTGAATTCATCCCGTCCAACAGTGAGCTTGCTATCAGTTGGGTCCGGCTCGAAAAGGATCAGGAACTGTCGGTTCATCAGCATCCCGAAGCAAGCCTGATACTGATTTGTGATGGTTCGGGGGAAACGTTGGGGGCGACCGAGCGTGCGATAGAAGCGGGTGACATGGTTTTAGTGCCACCTCATGCCCTGCATGGCTTCAAAGGCACCCAAAATGGTTTTTGGGCACTTTCCATTCAGTTCAATGGCAAGGCCCTGTACGAAGACACGTCGCGACCGAGCGTCGTCTTCAAATCACAGGAATCCGATACCGCGAAGCCTGCCGATGTGCTGTTACGAGACAATCAGGCTTACCTGGATAGCTTCAAGAATAGTCGGCTGTTGTCGCTCATCAATTCGCCATCCATTGATCAACCGCAAGTGCGCGAAAAACTCCTCGACTGCCTGCAGACCTGGTCAGATATGTTTCAGGATTTGCTGCATATCCGAGTGGCGATGACGCTTGATCAGGCTCACAAAAAAATTGCTCTTGAGCACTTGATAGAAGAGCTGGGTCATAACAATAACCTGCGTCTTCAGCGCAACACCAACCCTTCCCCGGTTTCGGATGCAGCCTTTCATTCCACTATGGAATGGTTCAGGCACCAGATGCTTTATAAAAGCGATATGGTCAAGACGCTCTTGATGCACGTCGTACTGGAAGGCAGCGGTGAAATTTTCCACAGCGAAGCCGCTCGGGTATTCGCTGGCATGCCGCACTTTCAGGAACATGGCGAAGACGATGGTCATCACGTCAGTATGGGCATAGCGCTGCTGAACGACGCGTCGCCAAGAGAAGTCGAGGATTTACGCGTAGCGTTAAGTGAAGGCTGGGAGATGATCACACTGCTTTGCGATCGATTTGCCGATATTGCCTGTCAAGACTCACTGGGACGTGAGACCGTCACGGATCTTCAATCTGTGCCGGTATATAACTGATTCCTATGAAGATTGCAGAAGTCTTGAAAACCGTCCTTTGCTTCCGTACGCCTGAAGGAGCTCGAGGAGCGCATTCGGTACACGCCTACCGCTGGCAACGCTGGTGCAAGGCCGCGATCGATGATGCAAGTAGAGCCGGAAACAGACGGCTTCATATCGAGATTTTTGCAGCCCTCAAACGGGATGTCATGTTAGCGCTGGTTGCAATCGGGGTGCATACCGCGGCGGCTTTTGGTGCCGCAGTCACCTTGAAATCATTGCTGATCCAACTGATGCGGGCTGACTCGTCCGTGCTCTCGAATATCACCCAAGGCACCACCTGTCTTCTGCTGATTTACTGTGCCTGGCTGGCGCTCAACCACACTTTCTTTCTGGCTGAGCTAGTCGGCGTAGGCAGTCGCTCCTATGTGGAACAAAGGGTATTAATCAAAAGGACTGTTGCGCAAAACGGCGTCTTTGCGCTCAGCCTGACAACGTTGCTCGACCGAGAGGCCGCGCGTGTCGAATCCTCATGGTCAGGATTGATTACGATAGCGCTTGCGCTGGCAACGGTGCTTTTCACCTCCGCTTTTTTCTTTCTTGCTCTGGGCGCTAGTGCGGTGGCTGCCCTTGCGGTCATCGCTGGCAGTTCAATGATCGTGTTCTGGGTTGCTCAACGACTGGGCGCAACCTATGAACAGTTATCGTTGAGTGCGACTCAGCGCATAGAGGTGGGGGTATTCGCAACGAAAAATCGGCGTCAAGCCTGGCTGAAGAACTGGAATGCCGAACTGATCCGTGACTACGCCGCCAAACGAAACCTCGAAGAGGGCTCCTTGAAAAAAGCTGCTCGCCTGGTCGCGGCCATTAGTCTGATCTCGACCATGACGCCGATTACCGCACTGTTAAGCTCGGCGCTGCTACAACTAATCTACCTGGGCCAAGTCGATACACCAGGGGTGCTGGCCGCCATCGCGTTGATTGGGGGACTGAAGTCAGTCGCCAATAATATTCCAGACATTGTGCAAAGTATTTCCCAAGGCTTTGTAGGCCACCGTCATATCGAGCAATACCTTGACGCCCCTGAGCCCGTTAACCCCCCTTGCGCAACATCAATACCGCCCTCCACGAAGGCAAAGCATATTGCCATTGTCGGCGCCGCAGGCAGTGGCAAGACATCTATGCTGAGAAACTGTGCGCAACGCTTTCCCGGGGCTGACGATCAGGCGATTTTCATTCCGGACGAACCGTGGATATTCGCTGGCGGTCTTGGCGAAAATCTGAGTATCTATCGGCGTGAATTTTCAGACGAAGAGGTACAGGAGGCGATTGCGCTCGCACGCCTGCCCGGGGACTTTTATCTCGACTACATCAGAGAGCGGGATTGCGGCGCAATCAAGCAATGGGACGTTTCCAGAGGCCAGGGAAAACGAATAGAACTGGTCCGCGCCCTAGTGGCACGCACAGACTGGATCTACATCGACCAACCGACCTCAGGGCTGGATGACGCGCTGGCTGCGGGATTGTTGAGAACACTGCTGGACGGCCCATGGCGTGATACAAACGTAATGTTCGTCACGGATAAGCCGGAGGAAAGAGACACTGCCGAAGAAATCTGGACTGTTTCTGGCGGTAGGATTATCGACATAAAAACTCACCACGCTTGCGCTTCTTCGCGACCTCTCGCTTCACCGGTGGCAAGCTCTTTCTCTGCGTCCTCGCCGCCAAAGGCAGTACACAGTAAAAATGATTCGACAGAACAGCCTGAGCGGGTTTCCAGATCAATCACCAGCAGCCTGATAGCGTTCGGCACGGGCGCCATCACGTTGGTCGCATTCACCCTGATGGCACTCAAAGAAGTGCTCACTATTGCAGGCGACTACCTGATCGCTAGCGGTTATCTGGGTACGCATCTGAATGCATCTTTGCTCGGGCTGGCCGGCGTTTTGCTAGTGAGTGCTTTGCTGTCGATTTCCGGGGCGTTGGTCACGGCGAAGAAATGTATTGAGGCGGCGTCTGCACACTGCAATCGATACCTTTCTTATTTAATGAACCCGGGCCTTGATGAGCGCCTGACCCAGAAAATCAATCACGACAGCCAAAACAAGCTGACATGGGATCAGCGGCGCGTCGATGAAGTATTGCCCGTTCTGTTGCTGGAAACCATCGGCGCGGCAACCTTGCTGTCGGTCACGACAGGGTATGTTGTGCTGAATAACATTTACGTACTGTTTCCGTTTGTTTTCATCAGCCTGTGTTATTGGCGGGGAGCACGACGCTCCGGCGAGTTGCTAAAAAAATCCAACACTCGGGAAATCGACACCACCGCCCTATTGTTCACACGCATTCAAGCACTGAGTTGGGACGGCGGTCGATTTGAAAGCATGGCCAGAAACTCCAGCATCCTGAACTGGTTGAGCGGCAACCTGGCCGCTCGAGCGTTTGCTTCTCTGGATAATGCTGCGATGCGTCGTTGGTATAGCTACAAACTGGATTTGATGGGTGTTTTCTTTCTTTCCGGCATCGTGGCATCAACCATTTACTTTCACGCCATCGGCGTAGCCACGATGGCGAACGTTCTGGCTGTGAGTCTTTCATACAGCCTGATTGCGATTTTCGCGCGCTTGGGAAGGTGCGTGGTGGAGTTGCGACAAGTCCTCGACAGTGCCGATCGCCTGGTCGTGGCTGGCCTCTTGCCAACGGCAGCGCCTAGATGCCAATACGTTCAAAATGGTGCGCCATTGGTATCGTTTTCAAACGTCACATTCGTTAACCCTCAAAGCGGAATAACGGTGCTAGAAGATTTCGACCATGCGTTTCACGAGAATGATGTCGTGGTGATCATGGGGGCAAGCGGTGTCGGTAAATCAACCTTCGCCAGTCTGGTAGTGGGCAGCCTGCTGCCAAGTCAAGGTCAGGTATCGACGCTGGGTGGCACTATCGGGTATCTGACACGGCCACATGCCGAAGACGTTCAGTTATTGACCTCCAGCCCGATATTCAAGCCGGGACCGCTGTTTGAACATTTCAATAGCACGTCTCAGGAAGAACTTTATCAGCAGGCCTCTTATCTGGGCCTCTCGAGCATTATCGAGCGCCTGCCGGAGGGCTTCAATCAAGAGGTTGCCTGGAGTGGTGACGTTAACCTGAGCAAGTCAGAGCTTCAACGACTTGCGCTGCTTGATTTGACCATCAATGCACCGTCCATCGCCATCCTCGACGAGGCCACCTCCGAGCTGGACAGCGTCGAAGAACTTCAGCTCATCAGGAAGTTGATGGCAGCCCTGCCAAAAACCTTGTTTTTCATCATTACTCATAACGCTGAGCTTTCTGCGCTGGGAAACAGAAACTTTACCTTCAACTCTGAAAAGCGATTGGTTGAAAAAACGATATAAGCCTATTCTCACACATTGTTATACAAGGATCGTAAGTATGGAGTTGCCTGCGCAGCGGGAGGCGTTTTGCATCAGTTATGGCGTCTCTAACCCACAGCTGCCCTTGAGCGGTATTGCCCACTGGGAGTCAATGCTCAAAGGGCTCGCGGAGCAAGACGGTATCCTGCATGAAGAGCAGGCCTATGTCGCACCCGGCTTCTTTTATATGCCTGTTACTGCGCAGCCGGACCCACCGTTCCTGGAGCAATTGATACGTCAGGCACATACAGCCGACTGGCTGTTGGTTCCCTCCCTGAAGAAAACCGATCACTCGCTGCGCCAGCAATATGAAACAGACATAATAGTGGTTCCCTTCATGCAGGTTGCCTATCTGCATGTTGAAGGAGAACTTGACGCTTGTTTGCTGACTGCCATGGGCAGAAAAGCATACAAGGAGATGGTACGCCTTACCCGCAGGACTGAAGAACTGTGCCATACGCGACTCTATCGCTTGGACGAACTGGTTGAAAACAATCAAGTATTGGAAGCGTTTTCAACACTGCAGTCGTTAAACGTGGACAAATACCAGCACGTGAGGAACCTGTACGCTCTTGAAACACTGCAGGCACTGGCACGCTCAACTGAAGGTCCAAAATACTATATAAAAATGAATTATGAAAAATTGAATAATGTCGCTGTCTACGGTTCCCTAAGCTACGCTGATCAGCAACAGGGCGTTTTCTCTCAGCTGGTGCAAGGTCAAGACCGCAGCCAGGTACCCCCCGGGCTCAACTTGTACGTCAGCGATTACTATCAACTTTATAAAGTGGCTGATGAGCTTGGATTCAAGACAAGCTGTCTTGGCCGCGGCGCCATCGATATGAAAAAACGAATGGGTGCCAACCGGGTAGTCGACCTGGACAACTGGCTGATTCCTGTCAGAACGAATCGGCAAAAACAAATGCATGCATTTTCAGTCAGAGCATACGGTTAATAAGGAATTTTCGTGTCTTTCTTTGATCTCAATCGGCAACTTGATAGCCAGCACATAATAGAGAATGGTATCTCGATTATGGACTACTCGACATCGACCTTCGATTTGGCTGGCACACTTCAAAAAACGCTCGTCGGCCGCTATAAGCTCAGGGCTAACTTCCCGCTGGACAAGATTCACGAATGCCTCGAACACGAAGAAATCCAACGCCACCGAAAAGAGTCTGGCCACTGGTATGACCCGTTACAAACGCTGGGTGAGCCAATGATCAATGAATACTACACCTTTGTGAATGGGCTCAGTCAGCGTCTGGGTTTCGACTTTGTGTTCGAACATAACCCGCTGGTGCGCTACCACATTCCCACGACACTGGATGACCGTTACAGACTACCGGACGGCGAGTTGTTTACTCACCACTCGGATACCTTACTGGGCGACTATTTCCAGCAAATCAATATATGGTTACCGTTCTGCGACGTTAAAAATACCGCAGCACTCAGCGTTTGCTCGAAGCGTGCCAGTCTGCGCGCTCTAAAAACGTTCGCCCATGAGCAGAGTTATAGCTACGACGAATATAAGGACAGTCGAATCGATTTCTTCGATTATGCAAAGCAACGTCCGCAGTTCATATCGGACCTCAGGATGGATGCCATGCCGACCAACCTTCGCTACGGCCAGTGCCTGATGTTTGATCCACGTGTACTGCACGGGACGGCAGAGAACACGGAGAATGTAACGCGTGTGAGCATGGATTTCAGGATTATCCCGGTGGATGATTACGAGTCCATCATCAAGGAACTCCAGCTTCAAGGGGGTCGCCCTAATAGCTACGAAGGCGAAGGTTTGATCAAGGGCGAGTTCTACAACGCATTGACTGCACGTGAAGTCGTCAGCCGCTGATTCCTCTGCACTGTCATAACACCTCAATAATTAACCCGAGAACGGATCATGACGACGACAATCGCGTGGCTGGACGGCCAGTACCTCGAGATAGACAAAGTATCTTTTTCACCCGTCACTCACTCACTTTCTTATGCGTCATCAGTTTACGAGGGTATGCGCAGTTACGGCTCAAGCATTTTCAAATGCGAGGAGCACTTGCAACGTCTGCAACGGTCAGCGCAGGTATTCAAACACGAAGTGAATTACAGCAACGCCATGCTGGCGGAAGCCTGTCATGAACTACTGAGACGAAATGAACTTGTAGACGCTTACATTAAAATCGTCGTGTTCTATGACGATGTCGACGTCAGTTTTATGGGCCGAAACTGTCGCAGCAAAGTGGTAATATTTGTCCTTCCATTCGCCCCCAAATCCGCGACCACACCTTACCGGCTGACGATAGCCAATTGGCGTCGAGCCCCTGCTGCTTGTCATCCCTACCAAGCAAAAACCTCATCTACCTATGCGCTCAGTTTTTTGAGTTTTCGTGACAAGGGCGAGTGTTTCGACGACGTGCTGTTTCTTTCTACGATGGACACGGTCTGTGAGTCCAGCGGCTCGAACGTCTTTTTTGTGAAAGAAAACCTACTCATCACGCCGACCACTGACATGGCATTGGCGGGAATAACGCGCCAGGTTGTCATCGACGAGCTGTCTCAGTTACTGAACTTGCAAGTTGTGCAGCGGGATATTTCAAGCTTGGAGCTGAACCAGTTTGACGGTGCCTTTCTGTGCGGTACCGCTATGGAGATCACAGAGGTCAGTTGTATTGATGACGTCATCTACAAGAAAAATTCATGGGTCGAGTTATTGGCTACCGCGTATAAAAAAATGGTGATGAGCGCGTCGAGTTGACCCACGCAGAAGCGAGTGCGCCCCTGTTGTTTATCCATGGTGGACTTACATTCTGCCGAGTCAATTATTCGAAGGCCGATATTGCAACGCCTCGGCCAGATGACTGCGGCTGATCGCGTCCACCTGCTCCAGATCCGCCAAAGTCCGCGCCACCTTCAGCAATCGATGCGCCGAGCGCAACGACAGGGTCAGACGCTCGCACGCCGTCTCCAGCCAGCTTTCATCGACACTGGACAGCGCGCAGTACTCACGCAGCCCCGGCAGATCGAGAAACGCATTGGCACAGCCCTGACGACGTTGCTGACGGTGTCTCGCCTCAGCGACCACGGCTGCGGCACTGGCGGTGTTTTCACTGGTGGTCGGGTCAGGGTTGAGGGCGGTGGCTTCTCGGGCGACGGTCAGGTGCAGGTCGATGCGGTCCAGCAGCGGGCCGGACAACTTGTTGCGATAGCGCTGCACCTGCTCAGTGGAACAGCGGCAGCGCCCGGTCGGCTCACCGAGATAGCCACAGGGACACGGGTTCATCGCCGCCACCAACTGGAACCTCGCCGGAAAGCGCACGCGATCCCGCGCCCGGGAAATCACGATATGCCCGGACTCTAACGGCTCACGCAAAACCTCCAGCACGCGGCGGTCGAACTCCGGCAACTCATCAAGGAATAGAACGCCGTGATGCGCCAACGTGATCTCGCCAGGTTGCGGACGACTGCCACCGCCCACCAACGCAGGCCCGGACGCCGAGTGATGCGGCTGGCGAAACGGCCGCTGCGGCCAACTGGTCAGCGGCACCTGACTGGCAACCGACTGAATCGCCGCCACCTCCAGCGCTTCATGCTCGTCCAGCGGCGGCAACAAACCCGGCAGGCGACTGGCGAGCAGCGTCTTGCCAGTGCCGGGCGGCCCGCTGAACAGCAGGTTATGCGCCCCCGCAGCGGCAATCACCAAGGCACGCTTCGCGGCGGTCTGGCCCTGCACTTCGCTAAGGTCCGGATACGGCTTGGGCTGATGCAGCAAACCGCTGGACTGATAAGGGGCAATCACCGTGCGCCCGTTGAAATGCGCGACCAACTCCAGCAAGTGGCTCACCGCAATCACCCGCAGCCCCGACGCCAGGCACGCTTCCTCGGCGTTCACCGCCGGAATGATCAGCGTCCGCTCCGCCGCACGCGCCGCCAGCGCAGCAGGCAGCACACCCTGAATCGGCCGAATCGCCCCCGATAACGCCAGCTCGCCCAGGCATTCAACATCCTGCAACGCAACCAGCGGCACCTGCCCGCTGGCAGCCAGCAAACCCAGCGCAATCGCCAGATCGAACCGCCCGCCATCCTTGGGCAAATCAGCAGGCGCGAGGTTGAGCGTGATCCGCCGCGCCGGAAAATCCAGCCCGGAATTGAGAATGGCACTGCGCACCCGGTCCTTGCTCTCCTTGACCGCCCCCTCCGGCAACCCCACCAGCGTCAGGGCCGGCAGGCCGTTGGCCAGATGCGCTTCAACAGTAACCGCCGGGGCTTCCACCCCGACCTGGGCACGACTATGGACGATAGCCAGCGACATGGATCATTCCTTGATATGAGCGATGGGCGGGTATCGTGCTTTATTTGCGGGATGGGGGGGAGTGGGGAATGGATACAGGGTGTGAGTAGGGCAAGAAAGACGGATATATGTTTGGTTGCGTAGAAATGCCATAAACATTGCTTTAAATGCTGAAACACAACTAGCAGGAGCATTGATATGAGCATCCGCCTTGCCCTTCCCAAGGACTCGTTGCAGATAGCGACGATTCATCTGGAGTCATGGAGAAGTGCCTATGAGGGCATCATTCCCGCCGCCTATATCAATCGGATAACGCTTGAGGCAAGGCTGTCCCACTGGACCAAGGAGATCGCTTCGGGCGAATCTGGCCTATACGTTAAAGTCGACAGGTTAGATCGGGTCTTGGGCTGGGTGGCCACGGGGGCTGACAGGGAACATCCCGAAGACCGCAGCGTCGCAGAAATACAGGCCATCTATATCAGCCCGATGCACACACGCCAGGGTATTGGGCGAGAGCTGTTCGACCATGTGATGCCTGTCTTTCAATCCGCTGGCCGCACCAGACTTGTAGTCTGGGTGCTGGAGAGCAATGCCCCTGCCATCGATTTCTACCATCAGCGAGGGTTCGCAAAAGAGCCGATCAAAACCAAGACGATCGAACGAGACAATGTCAGGTTGGTCGAGATCAAACTTGAACAGCTCATCACGACACCGCCCTCAACGGTGCCCTGCTCACCTTAGTCAGGCCTGCCCCTCAAGAAGTACTCAGGGTGTGAGTGGGGAATTGCCTCTGACAAGCGATCCCCTCTGATTGGCACAGAAAAAATGACTTTAATGAAGCTCCTTACATCTCCATCACACACAATTGCAGGCGGCCATACTTCATGGTCAATCCTTGGCTAAAACCTTTTATGGCTAACCATACTCAAAACCACGGAGCTCTAATGACCATGGCTGATCAAGCCCCCCCTGACGCATCTCCGCATGCTGCTAGCTCACCGCGCAGTAAGCTTTACGATGGCACTCTAGCCGCCACTATCGCCATTGCTATTATATTTGCCGCTTCCAGCATCGTCCCCCACGCCTTTGAGAAACCTATACCTGCCTGGTGGTTTGGCATTGGCGGGATAGCGTTGTTCTTTATCATCTACGCCCGGTTGCGCTCAACCAAAATGGTGACCGCATTTGAATCCTGGGAAATCCTCGCTCTGGTCGCCAATAGCAAACCGGCTCAATTTTTGATCACTGCGTTCAGCATTGTTCCTATGATTGTCTCCATCGCCAAAACCGCTGGTGTACAACAGCAAATCCCGTTCACGGTTTATTTATACTGGGCCAGCGGTCTGGCACTGTTTATATTCCTGCTACTGTTCAAAGTGACCGCTCCGCTTGTGTACCGATATAAGTCATATCAGGAGGTGCTTGACCAGAGTGGCGGGCTTGAAGTCTTTCGTGAGGAACTGCTTGAGTTGCAAGTCATGGCGTCTAGTAGGACAGCACCCTTCGATAAGGCTAATGATCATATCTTCCTGGCTGACGATATCGCCACGATTCAATGGTTACGCATCAGCGACAAAGCAGAAGCTCCAGAACTGTACTTCCTGATTCGCAAGTATTCCACGGGGCTTAAAGTAGGCTGGCGCCGAGCGTTGACACCCTTGCTTTTCATACCGGCGTTTGTCTTGGTAACTACGACGTTGGGTAATACATTAAAAGTCGGGGTTGAGGCTGCCGCTCAAGCTCACTGTTCCGGTGGGCTGATCAAAAGCATCTACGGTGGCATACTGTCGATTGATCCTGATTACAAAAAAAACGCCAAGCCGCCTGAAGGATGCGAGAGGTTCGATGCCCGGTAAAAGTAGGCTCTGTAAGCGAATGGGGAATACTTCTTGTGCACATCAAGCGATGTCCAATGGTAAGGCAGTCGACACAATGCTCAGCTCTTTGAATACCTGTGATGCGCAGACTTTTGCGCATCCAAAGCCCCGATGAAACAGGCAGCGCTTTATATTCAAAGCGCTGCAGCACACATGAACGAATTCGCACGTATGCGCAGAAGCTTGCGCGCTTTTTAGCGGTTTCTTGGTTGAAAATTGATCAACTACTTCGCGAAAAATTTTTATCTATCTGTTTTTATTAGATAAAAATCTTCTCGGCACGCATCTTGGAATGTGCTTCTGCATACAGCGGGCGAAATTGCCCGTTTCTGCGCAGAGAGTTTCCCACATGACCGATAAGCACGGCACGCACCAGCAACGACGTGCCGCACTGTTCCCCAAGACTCCGGCGACAGCCACCAGCCTTTGTCCTTTCAGAGGACCGAACGTCGCCATCGTGCCGGTGCGCTACGCACTGGATCGCTCCCGCTACGACGCCGCGCCGGAGCAACTGAAGCCGTTGCCGAAACAGGGCAAATGGGCGCTGATGCCGACACTGAAAACACGCAGCTACACCCTTCGCCAGCTGTATGACGGCTACGTCTATGTGTTCGACGAAACGGCCGGGACGCTGCATGAATATGTCGCCTCGGCAAACAACGGCCATCTGAGCCGCATTGTCTGGACGGACGCGCAGATCGGCAGTGACCAGCGAAGCGGCGCCAGTGATGGCAAGCCCTTCCTGCTCTACCCGCGACGTAACACACTGCACATCGCCTTTGCCCCGCAGCAATGGACGTGGCGAATTTGCGAGCACATGCGCTCCAGCGCCCCAAGCCGTGCGCTGTGGATGAAAGTAGTCGACCTGGCCAGTTACTGCATCACCATGGCCGAGCCGGACACCCTGCCATTGAACCGTATCGCCGAGGCGGTGGCGGACATCGACAAGGGCTATGTCACTGACGACGGCCGTTTCGCTGACTCGGCGATCCCCACTGCTCGCCCGCTGTCGGAAGACGCCGAAACAAATCCGTTATGGGCACCGCTGGGTGCTGACGTTTTCTGGCAAGGCAGCGTCGACGATCAGGACAGTTCCCTGCTCATCGCCCTTGATGACCCGCTGGCCGTTTTCAACGATCTGGGCATGCAACTCGCCGCTGATCAGGCGGCTTTTCGCGACTGGCAAGCCAGGCACGAACACAAAATCCAGATCGCCCAGACTGTCTCCGGACTGTGTGGTGCCGAAAGCGACCCGCAAAAACTGCCAGCGTCGGTGCGCGGCAATGCGGCACTCACGCACCAGTACCTGAGCGAGGTCGAAGCGTACTTCGAGCAATGCATTCTTGAAGAAGCACAGATCAGCAGCAGCAACGTTCCCGGAGATTTTCTGCTGCTGCCGGACATGTTCAAGAGCCTGGACATGCGCAAATCGATCGAAGCGCGTTACGGCAGCGTCCCTTCCGAACGGGCTGCGCAGGCCTGGAAAGATCGCCACAAATGGCGACGCGAGGTCGATCTGAGCGGCGCGCGTCAGTATCTTCAACAGCATCTGCCGAGCGGAGACGCACTGCTGCAACAGGTGCGTGACACACAAAGTGATTTTCAGCTCTGGGCGACACATATCGGCACAGACCCGCTCAAGCTGTTTATCGATACCACCCGCCCAACACAACTGCTGTACCTGCAAACGATCATGCTCAACCTGCAGATCATTTACGCCCAGGACAGCGCAGCCACCACCTGGCTGGCCGAGCAGGAAGCAAACGCCAGCACGCTGTTTGGTACCTTGCGCTACGGCTTCTCACCCGCCCTCAAACAAGCACTGCATCAGGAGGCCGACGCGCTGCTGAACGGCCTTGGCGACGTCACCAACCTGGCGACACGTATTGGCGAACTCAATGGCGCCCTCAATCACCAGGGCTTTGCCGACAAGCCGTGGATGAAGGCGCTGAAGCAACCCGTTCAGGGCACCTTCAAAGCCCTCGGCGAACTGGCCGGCGGCGCAGGTAAAACGACGCTTGAGAGCATCCTGCTGGCCTGGGTGCCCATCGACAGCCGCATGGCCCTTGGCAAACAGCAGAACATCGTCGCGTTGCTTCGCACGCTGTTGATCGGTCAGATGTTGCTTGGTTCGAAGGCGCGTATTGCAGTCGATCAACAGGTATTCACCAAGCTCAAACAGTGGATACGCGAGTGGCAGGTCCTCAACAAACAGATCAGCGATACCCGTCGCAGCTGGCTTTATCCAACCGCTTACAACACCCGCAAAAGCAACGCCAGCCACCTCCGCGTCCTTGAGGAAAAACTTCGTCTGCATGAATTGAGCATCCCCGCCCTGCTCGACTATCAGAACAACCAATACGCAAAGCAGTTGCAGGACGAGATTCGCCTGCACTTCCAGTCCGGCAAAACCATGGCGAAAGACTGGCTGACCACCGCCAAGCGCTGGATCGATGGGCTGGGAGGAATTGCCGGGGCAATCACTTGGGGCGTGATAATGCTCAACTTCATCAATACCGCGCTCACTTACCGGGACCTTACTCGGGATGGAGACTTCAGTGCCAAAGATATTGGCAAGGTTACCTATGGGCTGGGGTATAGCTTCAACCTGTTGATGGCGGTGTTTGTTGAAGCGCCGTGGGCGGTTATCAGTACGGCGAAGCCTGTGGTTATTGGTACGTACACAGTGGGCATTCTTGATCAATCGGCGGCTTATTGGAAAGCACGGGGTAATGCAGTTTGGGGGGATGCGATATTTGGGTTCAGGGTTTCGATGGTGGCGATGGGTGGATTTGGGATAGCGGCAGTTACGCTTGAAATATTTGATGTTGCAGATGACTTTTACACAGCAAAAACACCAGAAGAAAAGAACGTGATCATTGTAAAAGGCATTTCTGTGTTCGCAATGGGAGTGGGCTCAACTATTCAATTGATGGCAGGGTTATCCCCTGCCAGCACCTTCGCGATTGTTGCGATGAGTTCATGGTTCAGTGTGGCGCTGCTCATAATAGGCTCTATTTATCTTTTAACTACGATGGCCCTGAATTATTTCAAGCAAGACAGTGTTGGCTGGTGGCTACGCAAGTGCTGTTGGTCGAGAACCCTAGCCTATCGTTACGCTGAGACTGCCGAAGGTGAGCAGGAAGAAGTACGCGCGCTGATGGAAATTCAATTATCTCCGCAGGTTCATGCAAAAAGCACCGTGCATTACGAAGACCGTTACCTTGGCAAAGGCGATTACTACAGCGTAGCCGTACAAAATGGTGCTGGAGTACAAGTACGTTTGCCAAATCTGGTACGCGGGCAGTCCGTGCACTTCAACATAGTCAGCAGCAAGCGACCATGGGGAGTGCTACCTGTAGAAAAAATGAACGACCCACTGCATCAAGCTTTTCTGGACCGCGGGCAATTCAGGAAGGCCGAACAGTTCGGGACGCTTACCAACAAGCAAGCTGGCAAAGCGAGTGAAGACTTCACCTATCCTCTTATGCCACCAGAAAATGAAGACCTCATCTGGGAAACCTGGGTGCCACTGAACAAGGACGCGACATATCTTGAGCTGCAAATCTGGTATCCGGCCAGTCGTTTAAGCCCTGGCGAAGAAGATAGAAGCTATCTGTTTCAGATAAAGCTTGGCCTAAGAGGTGATACCGCTATTGATGGATTGGCTGCTGTGGAACTTGAAGTGAAGGCATCAAACAGGGTCGGTACGCTGGCTCTAGAAGTCGCAGAGGGTACGCCATTATGACTCAACAAGAAAACAACCCAACCTTGCCACAGGGTAGAGATGCTCTAAACTGGAAGATCAAAACACTTGCGAGATCGCCTAGGGAAATGATGATAACGCAGTCCATATTTATCGCAATCTACATAACAGGATGCACACTTTATATGTGGGGAGGCTGGATAATGTTTTCAGATAGCCTCTACTCATTAGTGGGAACTTTATTAGCATTCGCCGGCATTCTTGCCTATTTCGTAGGCCTGCTCATCCGCCAAAAAACCATCTACAACTACAGCCTGAAAACCGATGGCGCCACAGTCGAGTATTACCTCCACTACCCCGACTTCGCCTCATCGTTTTTCAAAGGCATCGCTATTTTCGTCATACTGGCATTCGTCCTCGTCGCCCTAATCACTGGGTCATTGCTGTTCCTGGTCGGTCCGGTGGCAATGGCTTTTGTCGCAGCCATCAAACTGCTGAACTGGGAAAACCCCATCCACCATCGACAAACCGCCCCGTGGCATTTGCACGAATTTGTCACGGTTGATCACAAACGTCTGATGGTCATTATCCATTGCGACGATATAACCACCGGGTTCGCCGCGCGTTTTCCCAGCAAGGTGCTTATGGACAAGTATCTCGCGTTCCTGCGCAAGGCACTTCCAGCGAACGCTCAATACATCGAAAAAGCCACTAACTGGCATCAGGGTTGATGCCACTCTGCGCGGGCAATCTGTGCATTTCAACGTCATCAGCAACAAACGATCGTGGTGGGCTGCCGGTAGATAAAATCGATCGTCCAGTACATGAAGACTTTCTGGAAAGGGGACAATTCAGGAAGGCCGAACAGTTCGGAACGCTTAACAACAAGCCAGCTGGCAAGGCGAGTGAAGATTTCACCTATCCTCTCATGCCACCTGAAAACGAAGACCTCATCTGGGAAACCTGGGTGCCGCTCGACAAGGACGCAACGTATCTTGAGCTGCAAATCTGGTATCCGAACAATCTGATCAATCCTGGTGAAGACGATAGAGGCTATCTGTTTCAGATGGAGCTTGGCACAAGGGGCGATACCGCTATTGATGGTTTGGCTGCTGTGGAGCTTGAAGTAAAGGCATCAAGCAGAATTGGCACCCTGACTCTGGAAGTCGCAGAGAGTACTCCTTTATGATTCAACAGACGCCCTCCCCATGTCTGCTAAAAGGCCGAGATGTTCTAAACTGGAAAATAAAAACGCTGGCTAAATCACCTAAAGAAATCATGATAGCGCAGTCCATATTTGCCGCAATTCATCTGATCGGGAGCTCACTTTTTATTTGGGGGGGCTGGAAAGTATTTTTAAAAAACCCGCCTTTACTGGTGGGCTTGATACTTGCCCTTGGTGGGGTTCTGGCTTACTTCATAGGCCTGCTCATCCGCCAAAAAACCATCTACAACTACACCATAAAAAACAACTGTGCCCACCTGGAGTACTACCTCCACTACCCTGACTTCGCCTCGTCCTTCTTCAAGGGCATTGCAATAGCCGTCATCCTGATATTCATTTTCATAGCCGCGCTCACCGGCTCACTGCTCTTCCTGATCGGTCCGGCAGCCATCGCCTGTGTCGCAGCCGTCAAGCTACTAAACTGGGAAAACCCCATTCACAATGAACAAAGCCTGCCCTGGGTCGAGTACAACTTTGTCACGATTGACCGCAAACGCCTCATGATCATCACGCACCGCTCCGACATCACGCTCGGCTTCGAGGCCCGTTTTCAGAACGAGGTATTGTTCAACAAGTACCTGAACTTCCTACACACCGTACTACCCCCAACTGCGGAATTCACCGAAAAAGCCTGGAGGTGGTAGCCGCCTTTGCAACCCTCTTAACCGGGAGTGGGCCAAGTTCGCCAACGTGTCTGGTGATGTCTGTAATCAACGTCCGGGCGCGGCCAAACGCGCATATTGGCCCTGACTGATCCATCCTGTGAACGAACGATCATCCGCATTGATGAACTCGACCTGGGCCGCGCCATCCTTGAATGCCATAACCCCGACTACGTCATCCTTGACGATATAAGCGCCTCGGGAGGCCTTGGCATTCGGCGTTTTCTGCAGCCAGGCCTTGTCCACGGTGACGGTCACCAGACCTACCCACTGCTTGCCGGCGGTCCGGGTCAGATCCATGCCGGTGGCGATGTCCGGTACCAACACGTTCATGCAGCCAGGGTGCTGCCGGCCTTGCTCTATCGTCAGAACCACGCCATCAGCCGAGGCCTTCAGAGTTCCTGGGTAGACGTCATCAAGCCAGGACGACACCGCTGCGCCCTTCCCGGCCTCGACCTTGCCTTGAAGATAGAACGCACAGCTGAATGCCTCGCCGCGCGTCTCCGAGTAATAACCCTCGACTTGATGATCAGGCGTCACGGCCAGCATCAACTGCTCGTATTTGCCGGAATGCAGTGCCGAGTCCTGAGCAAAAACCGACGTGCCAACACACAGCAATAGAGTTGCGGCCAGGGGCCAGCGAGTAAGGGGACGTTTGTCAGTCATGCTTCCATCCATAGAACGTTCGAATAGCCGGGAGGAGTGGCCAGTCCATGACTGGCGCGCCGAGACGTTAGCGTATTTCGGCGCGCAACTGTATCACTGAAATCCGCGGCGATTCATGGCCGCGACGCGAACGCCAGTACACGCTTGAGCATCTCGTCACAGGCGTCAAGTTGCGCGACGCTGATGAACTCGTCCGGCTTGTGCCCCTGCTCCATGCTGCCCGGCCCGCAGACCACTGCCGGGATGCCTGAGTGGTCGAACAACCCGCCTTCGGTTCCGAAGGCAACCGTGCCGAACGCCCGGGAGCCGCAAAAACCGGCAATCAATTCCGCCGCATGGCTGTGCTGGGGAATATCCAGTCCCGGATAGCTCGACAATTCAGTGAAGCGAATCTCGCTCCGGGCACTGACGGCCTGCATGGCAGGCAATAGTTTTTGCTCGGCGTATACGTGCATGGCAGTGACGATCTGCTGCGGGTCCAAGGTGGGGAGCGCACGCACTTCGAAATCGAAACGGCACTGTTCGGGCACAATGTTCAACGCCGTGCCGCCGCTGATCACGCCGGTCTGAATGGTCGAAAATGGCGGATCGAAGCGCTGGTCAAGGGCGTCAGCTGCCCGTAACGCCTCGCCCAGACGACCCAGCTCGCTGATCAGATGCGCCGCATATTCAATGGCGTTGACGCCACTGGGCGCGTGGGCCGAGTGGCAGGCAGCACCCTGTACATCGCAGCGCACCGCGACCTTGCCCTTGTGGCCGAGCACCGGCTGCAACTCCGTCGGCTCGCCAATCACACACAGCATCGGCTTCACCGGCCGCGCCCGCAGCGATGCCAGTAACGAGCGTACGCCCAGGCAACCCACTTCCTCGTCGTAGGACAGCGCGATATGCACCGGCATGTGCAGCGATGCCTGGGTCAGCGCCGGAACCAGCGCCAGCACGCAGGCAATGTAGCCTTTCATGTCCGCAGTGCCACGGCCGTAGAGTTTGCCATCCGCTTCGCTCAGTTCGAACGGCGGGAACGTCCATGGCTGGCCGTCGACCGGCACCACGTCAGTGTGGCCGGACAATACGATGCCTGGCACGTCAGCCGGGCCGATGGTGGCGAACAGATTGGCCTTGGTTTTCTGCGCGTTGTAGATCAACTCGCAGGAGACGCCGAAGCGCTCGAGGTAATCGCCAACGAAGTCGATCAAGGCCAGATTCGATTCGCGACTGGTGGTGTCGAAGGCCACCAGCCGCGCCAACAGCTCGCGGCTGGAGCTCATCGCTCATCTCCCGGCACGCCGTAGCCTGGTGCGCCAGCCGGGTTCAGGGCGCGGTCGAGGTAATCCTGCATTTGCGGCTGATAGGCCTGCCAAAGACTTTTCAGCTCGCCTAGCGGGTCGTGCTCGGCCCAGTCGACGCGCAGATCGACGATGGGCCAGGACTGCTCGCCCACGACTTTCAGCGCCGCCGAATGGACCGGCCCTGCTTCGCCGCCTGCTGCCAGACCGGCCTGCATCGCCTGTAACAAACGCTCTGCCAGGTGCCCGGTTGCCTGCTCGAAGGACTGAATCATCGCGTCGATGACTGCCTGGCTCGCCAGCATGTTGCCAGCCACCACGCACTGATCGCCGCTGCCCGCGTTGTTGATGCCCAGTGTTTCACTGCCACTGAAATGCGCGACTCGCCCCTGATGATCAATCGCCGTGATCTGCCGATACTCGCTGAGCGGGCTGGCGCTCATGACCTGGTCCAGCGCTTGAGAGGCAGACATGCCCTGCTCCATCAGGTCCAGCGTTTGCGGTCCCAGGGCCGGCAGTGTGATGTTCTGCGACGACACCGCGCCGACACCCGCACGCAGCCAGGGGCAACGCGCGCCTACGGCAATACTCGACGAGCTGATGGCAATGCCCAGCTGGCCGGTTTTGGCACAGCGGGCGGCAATGGAAAAAGTCATGGGCAACAGTCCTTATTCAGGGATCACGGCGATCACGTCTATTTCCATCAGCCATTGCGGCTGCCCCAGCGCCGACACCACCAGCCCGGTGGAGATCGGGAACACGCCTTTCAGCCACTTGCCCACTTCGTGATAGACCGGCTCGCGGTAGCGCGGGTCGGTGATGTAAGTGGTGGTCTTGACGATGTGCGACAGGTCACTGCCCGCCTCTTCGAGCAATTGTTTGACGTTTTTCATCGCCTGCTGCGCCTGTGCCGCCGGGTCACCGAGGCCGACCAGATTGCCATCGAAATCGGTGCCGACCTGGCCCCTGACGTACACGGTATTGCCCGCGCGCACCGCCTGACACAGGTCGTTGTTCAGGCTTTGATTGGGGTAGGTGTCCTTGGTGTTGAACATGCGGATACGAGTATGAGTCGGCGTAGTCATGGGTAACTCCTGTGGGCATTGAGCGCGATGATCAACCGTTGACGTTGCGCAACGGCACGACGGGGGCCGCACGTTTGCCGGCGTCATAGGAACGGTATTTGTGCTGCGTGGCGATCTGATCGGCGACGTGTTTGGCGTCGTGCCATACGCCCCAGATAAACGCGGAGCCGCGGCGTGACAGCCATGGCAGGCCGACGAAGTACAGGCCTTGCTCGCAGGACACGCCACGCTGGTGACGAGGTTTGCCTTTGCTGTCGAAAGCATCGACCTGCAGCCAGCTGTAATCCAGGGCATAGCCGGTGGCCCAGATGATCGACGTGACGCCTGACTCGATCAGGTCCAGCTCGCTGAGCGGATGGGTGATGCACGGCGCATCCGCCACGCGTTCACGGGCCGACGGCTCCAGCGGCAGGTCCAGGCCGTTGCGTGCGGCGTAGGCATCAGCGGCATCGAGCAGCGACAGGTAGTTCGCGTCGCCACTGTCGAGGTTGCTCACCAGATCATTCTGGAAGTGCACCTTGTTGCCGACGAAGCTTTCGGTCAGGCCCACGAGGTTCATTCCGGCCTGAGCCAGCCGGCGGAAGTCGACCGTATAGCCGCCCCTTGCACCACTGACCGCGATGGTCACGTGCTCCTTGCCGGGCTGCATGGTTTCGCTGTCCCACAACCCCAGCACACCCATCCACCAGCAGAAGTCCCGGCCGCGATAGGCGCGCGGCGGACGGTCGTGAGGGCCGACCGACAAGTACACTTTGCGACCCGAGAGCAGCAGCTCCTCGGCGATTTGCACACCCGAGGAACCAGCGCCGACCACCAGTACGCCGCCCTCGGGCAGTTGTTGCGGATTGAAATAGTGCGCCGAGTGGATCTGATGAAGCGCCTGGTTAACCGGCGCAATCGGCGGGATGACCGGTTTCTGGAACGGCCCTGTCGCCGAGACCAGATGATTGACCACATAGGTGCCGGCACTGGTTTCGACGGTAAAGCCTGCACGCCCGGTATTGCGGGTAACGCGCTTGACCTCGACGCCGGTCTTGATCGGCGCATTGAATTTGCGGGCATAGCGCTCGAAGTACTCGGCCACTTGCTCCTTGCCCGCGAACCCGTCCTGATCCATGGCGAATTCAAGGCCGGGAAACCGGTCATGCCAGGCCGGACCATTGGCTACCAGCGAGTCCCAGCGGCCACTGCGCCACGCCTCGGCAACGCGGTGTTTTTCAAGCACCAGGTGCTCGATGCCAAGACGGCTCAGGTGTTCGCTGGTGGCCACTCCGGCCTGCCCTGCACCTACGACGAGCGTATCGATCTCTATGATTTTTTCTGTCATCTCGGCATCCCTCGACAGGTGGCTTACGACCTGTTGGACGTAATGAAAAGTGTTGAAACGTCGATGCGCGGGCGCAAAAAGCCCTACGCCATCCGCAGACGCGCATCCAGTCAGTAGCAGGGGCGATCAGTCGACCAAAGAGGGGTCAGCCTGAATCATCAGCAGTTTCATTTCCTCAAAGTGCTGACGAGAGAAATCCGTAATCTTCTGCCAGTCACGGGCGGTCTTCTCGGCGACATCGTCCGCCAGCACCTTGAGCGGCTGGCCGGTGGACCAGGCCGTCACCAGAATCTGGCAAGCGCGCTCCAGGGTCCAGATGTCATCGAAGGCTTCGCCAACGGTCGGCGCGGTGACGATCACACCGTGGTTGCCCATCAACAAGCGGCTCTTGTCCTCCAGCAAACCGGCCAGTCGAGCGCCCTCGGCGGTCGTGTCGGCCATGCCGCCGTAAAGCTCGTCCACCGCGATGCGGTTGAAGTAGCGCGCAGTATTCTGATCGATGGGCGGAATATGCGGCTTGACCAGGCACGCAACGGCCGTGGTGTAGACCGGGTGCAAGTGCAGCACCACACGCGCATCGGGAAGACGCTGGTGGACCTGGCCGTGAATCGACCAGGCCGTCGCATCGACATCGGGGCGATGCGCCGCGTCGGCATCATCGGCGTCGAGCAGCAACAGATCGCTGGCACGTATGCGTGAAAAATGTTTCCACTTCGGGTTGAGCAAAAACTGTTTGCCATCCGCCGAAATGGCCGCGCTGAAGTGGTTGGCGACCGCTTCATGCATACCCAGATGGGCGATGATGCGGAACGTCGCGGCCAGGTCTATGCGCGTCTGCTCTTCGAAATTAAGGGCCATGCTAATTGCTCTCCGGTCGAGCGTGCCTGCCGAACCTGCCAGGCACGTCCTTTGGTTGTCAGGGCTTGGGCATCAGGGCGGCGATGTCATCGGCTGTCGGTGCCTGAAACTTGTATTTCTCCAGCAGCGCGGCGTATTCCGGGGTCTTGCTGTACTTCTCAAGACCGTCTTCCAGGGCCTTGCGGACCACATCGTTGCCCTTCTTCACGCCAAAGCCGTTGAGCACCGGGTAGATCAGCGTTTCAGAAGAAATCACCACCCGGTTACCCAGCTTTTCGACCACGCCGCGTGCGACGGCTGCGTCAGTGATCTGCGCTTCTACGGCATGGGCCAGCATGGCCTGGGTGGTCTGTGGGTCGGTGCCGTACTCGCTGATGGCGATCGGTTGCAGACCGTTCTTCACGCAGTAGTCGGTCGAGAGTTTCTGCAGTTGTTGCAGCCAGGAAGTGGCCGCCATGGAGCCGATCTTGTGGCCACAGAAGTCCTCTGGCGTCTTGGGCTGATAGGCGCTGCCCTTGACCGACAGAATCGCCTCACCGCTTTTCAGGTAAGGAATCATGTCGATGACTTTCAGGCGGTCGGCGGTGATGTACATCGACGAGTTGGTGATGTCGAAACGTCCGCCCTGCAGCCCGCCGATCAGATTGGGAAAGCGCGTGTCGATGTTCTCGGCCTTGAGCCCCATGACCTTTGCCAGGCCGTCGAGAAACTCGATGTCGAAACCGGCGGGACGGTTCTTGTCCATGTATTCATAGGGGAAGAACGTCATGTCCGAGCCGGCGATGATCTTGCCGGGCTGCTGGAAAGCCGAAGCGGCAGACGAGGACATG
This sequence comes from Pseudomonas savastanoi, assembly GCF_020917325.1. Taxonomy (NCBI): domain Bacteria; kingdom Pseudomonadati; phylum Pseudomonadota; class Gammaproteobacteria; order Pseudomonadales; family Pseudomonadaceae; genus Pseudomonas; species Pseudomonas savastanoi. The sequence goes on along the minus strand of NZ_CP076652.1, from coordinate 181,885 downwards.
GCAACCACCGCACCCAGCAAAGCCAGGGCTACGGGACGAACAATCAGAGCTGACAGCTTCATTAGGTATTCCTCGTGGGGTCATGAGATCAGGCAACGGCGGCGTCTTTTCCGGCTTGCTGCACGAAAAATGAAGCACCCTTGGGTTTCTGCGGCAGGCGGATATGGTTCTCGGTGCTACGTACCAGACCGCTCTCCTGGCCTGCGACCATCAACCCGGCATGCTCGCTGGGCAAAGGATTCTCACCGAACGGCAATGCGTCTTCAGCCGCATAGACGCTGATGAACAGCGTGCGCGGGAACTCGGTTTCATTGGGGCTTGAAGCATGCAGCAGGCGTGTGTGCATGAAGCACACCGAGCCCGACGGGCCATAGCAGGCGACCGGTTGCTGGCAATGCTGTTCAACCACCGCATCTTCCACGGCACCGGTGAAACGCTCGTTCTGCCAATGCGACCAAAGCGCCTGCTTATGGCTGCCCGGCGCCACGTTCAGCGGGCCGTTTTCGGGGGTCACATCGCTGATCATCAGCAACGCGGTAACCAGATCATCGTTGCTGTGCGGTGTGAAGAGGAAGTCCTGATGCCACTTCACCTGAGTCGCGGTGTGCGGCAGCTTGGAGTTGATCTTGCTGTGATGAAAACGGGTGCCATTGCCGCCGATCAGCTGCGCCGCGATGGCTGCCATCCGTGACTGGAATGCCGCGTGCTGGTAAGCCGGCGAGATCTCCGTGGGCGAAGCCACGCGGCGCAGCGACGGGTGATCCGGCCGATGATCGCTTTCGATGTCGAAGCGCGGACGCCCGTCCTGAGTCTGCCCCCAGGCCTGACTCTGACTGCGGCTGTCGTCGACCCACTGGTCGAAGTCCTGCTGAAGCGCTGCCACTTCATCGGCTGCCAGCACGCCCTCCACTACCAGAAAACCCTGCTCGTGAAACTGGTCAATCTGCCATTGCTCGATCATGTTCTTCTCCTCTTCAACAAGGCCTCAGGCCAGTGAGACATCTTTAAGAAAGGCTTCAACGCGGGGGTGCTGGCCGTCGCGTAGCGCCTGGGGTTTGTCATCGCAGATCACGCGTCCCTTCTCCATAAAGACGATGCGGTCAGAGACCTTGAAGGCGAAGTTCATTTCATGGGTCACGATGACCATCGTGATGCCTTCCTGGGCCAGGGTTTCAATGACCTGCAACACCTCGTTGACCTTCTCCGGGTCCAGCGCCGAGGTGGGCTCGTCGAACAGCATGATTTGCGGGCGCATCATCAGGGCGCGAGCGATGGCGACACGTTGCTGCTGGCCACCTGATAACTGATGCGGGTATTTCCAGGCGTGCTCCAGCATCCCGACCTTGTTCAGCAATTCGTAGGCCTGCTGCTTGAGCTCGGGTACCGGCGCCAGGCGGTGATAACGCGGGGCCAGCAGCAGGTTGTTCAACACCGTCAGGTGCGGAAACAGGTTGAAGCTCTGAAACACCATGCCGATGTTCAGGCGGTAGGCGGCGTTCTCCACGTAACGCGGCTTTTGCGCGCCCTGGCGAACCAGGTGAATGAATGGCTGGCCGTTGATCTTGATGTCGCCGTTGTCGATCTGCTCAAGGCCATTGAGCAGCCGGATCAGCGTGGTTTTGCCCGAGCCTGATGGGCCGATCACCGACACCACCTCGCCGGAGTTGATCTGCAGGCTGACCGCACCAAGCACTTCGATGTCGTTGTACGCCTTGTGCAGTCGTGTCGCTTGCAGTGCCGGTCCGTCGAAGTCGATGACAGGACGAGCGACAACTGGCGATTTGCGCTTGGCCAGCTCAAGCATTTCGGTGTCCGGTGTGCGGGTGGCCTTGTGCTGCGTGACGTCCAGGTAGCGTTCCAGGCGTTTGAGCAGGAAGTCGAATACGGTCACGATCAGCACGTAATAGAACGCCACGGCCGCCATGGTTTCCATCACCAGAAAGTTCTGCGAATACAGGCGCTGACCGACCATCAGGATCTCGGTCAGCGAGATCACTGAAACCAGTGAACTGAGTTTGACGATGGAGATGTATTCGTTGGTCAGCGACGGCAGCGCCACACGCAGCGCCTGCGGGATCACGATCCGCCATTGCGTACCGACGAAACGCAGGCCCAGTGCCCGGGCAGCTTCGGTCTGGCCCTTGGCGATGGACAGCAGGCCGCCGCGATGAATCTCCGCGACGTAGGCCGTTTCGCACATCACCATGGCAATCAGGCCGGCCCAGAACGGGTTGGCCAGTACCGCAGAAGTGGCGGGCACTGCCTGCGGCAAGTTGTAGACAAAGATCAGCAGTACCAGTAACGGCAAACTGCGAAATAACCAGATATAGGCTTTGGCCGGCAAGTTGATCAGCGGCAACGATGATTGTTTGGCCAGCGCCAGAACAAAACCCAGAACAATACTGATAACCCAGGTCAGTACACTGAGTTGAATGACCGTCCAGGTGGCCATCCAGAATTCCGTATCGCTGAACAGGCCAAACATGTATTTCCAATCAAACGTCATTGTCGGCTCGCTCGGCAAATTGAATAGTGATGGGCGACGTCCTGTTGAAGTTGAAACGGGACGCTGTCCGTTTGCCCTTCTGAAACCATCATGATTGATGCCAGGTCCGGCAGACAAATAGTAAGTTTTGGCCCGCAGCATAGGAAAATCCTAAGCAGATACGCCGGTATTCATCTTCAGGGTTGCGTCGCGTTGAAACGGGTTAGTTGTGCTTTAGTGTCACAGCGCATTGATTGCACACTTTTAGGGCGATTGAATAAAGCGGCAGCGATAAGCGCTCGCAATAGGTGCGCAGCCCGGGTTTTCGGGCTTTTCTGGTAAGCGTCTATTATTTGCGGGTATTACTGAGTGACCATGGCCAGCGGCGCGCCCGGTGAATCTGCCAAGGCGCGGGCGGCTGGCACGCTCCTCGCTAAGCATAGGTAAAAGCTATTCAAATGCAGCCTTCCAGCGTCTGCTCATCACGAGGTATTACGTGGCTCACTTCACCTTGAAACAGCTTAAGTATTTCGTGACAGCCGTCGAAATGGACAGCATCGCCGAAGCCTCACGGCAGTTGCATATTTCACAGCCTTCCATCTCCGTCGCCATCAAGAACCTCGAAGAAGCCTTCAATCAGCCGCTGTTTGTGCGTCACCACGCTCAAGGTGTTTCGCTAACTTCCGGTGGCGGGAAAGTGTATGAGAAAGCCAAAGAGTTGCTGCGACTTTCCGAAGAGCTTGAACAAAACTCCCGGGCCGAAAACAAACACGTCTCCGGCACTATCGCCATTGGCTGTTTTGAATCGGCCGCGCCGCTTTACATGCCCAGGCTGGTGGCCGGTTTCAAGCGTTTATACCCGGACGTCACCATTCAGCTGTATGACGGCGAGCAACATGAACTGATGCACGGGCTGCACCGTGGGCGCTTCGATCTGGCGTTTCTGTACGACCTGGAACTGGGAACCACGATCAACAAGGAGGAATTGAATGCACCGCACAAGCCCTATGCGCTGCTGCCAGCAGCCCACCCTCTGGCGAAGAAAAAAACCGTGACCTTGCTGGAGCTGAGCCACGAACCGATGATCCTGCTCGACGCCGTGCCCAGCAGGACCTACTTCATCGATATCTTCACGGAAAAGGGCTACACACCCGTAGTCGCTTACAGCTCCCCATCGATTGAAATGGTGCGCTGCATGGTCGGCCAGGGTCTGGGGTTTTCGGTCCTGGTCACACGCCCCAGAACCAACATGACCTACGACGGTGAGCTGCTGGTGCAGCTCGATATCGAAGACGACATGCCCGCCTCCACGCTGGTCATGGCCTACCTGCGCAACAACCAGCCAACCCGTGCGACACGCCTGTTCATGGATTACTGCCGGACCATCGAGCTGGCACCGCCTGCAGCCTGAAGGCGCTTGCGAAGCGTGCAACGAATGCTGGCTGAACCTGCAACTGACTCACCACCTGGGCAAGACAGAAATGGAAAAGGCCGTTCAGATTCGCGAGCAGGTGAGGTGCCTGGCTCGCTGTGCATGACAATGTTCAGCGCTGCAGCGCACTGACTGCAAAACAAGGAAAGCTTATTCGGCTTTTTCAGTCCCTGTCGCCCCGGCGGCCTTTTCTTCCAACTCGGCCATCTTGGCCTCCAGCGCTTCAAGGCGGGCGCGGGTGCGGGCGAGGACGGCCATCTGGCTGTCGAATTCTTCACGGCTGACCAGGTCCAGTTTGCTGAAGCCGCTTTGCAGCAGGGCCTTGAACTGGGTTTCGAATTCGCTGCGGGGGACTGGCGTTTCGCCGTTGAAAAGACGGGAAGCGTGGCCACTGAGGGCGTCAAGAAAGGCTTTGGGCGCGAGCATGATGATTTTCCTGAATCAGAGGTCAGCAGTGTAACACGCAGTGTCTATAGTCAATTTGACGGGGCGACTCGCACGCTTATGGAGCGCTGTGGCGTGCACATGAGCACCATTAGTGTGCATTACCTTCGTCGCGAAACCCGTTTGGCCCTGTAAAACCTGCCCAAGGGCCTGTATTCAATGAATATTCACGAGATGGCAAGCTTTCTGCTTAGTGGCTTATGACCCATGCACTGATGCAGTCGCTGTGACGAATGCAGTGCGGCAGGCGGAGCGGGGAAGTGTTTCGTCAGAAGCGGTTTTCTGGAGTTGGTCTGGCCTGATCAGGCGGCCGACACGTTACAAAGCCAGGCACTGCGCTTAGACTTGAGTCGGGTTTGTTTTCCTGGGGCAAGTCCACCAAATTCGGGAGAAAGTTTTCATGAAGCTAGTCACTGCCATCATCAAGCCGTTCAAACTGGATGACGTTCGCGAGTCGTTGTCTGAAATCGGCGTGCAGGGCATCACCGTCACTGAAGTCAAAGGCTTCGGGCGTCAGAAGGGTCACACTGAGCTTTATCGCGGTGCTGAATACGTCGTCGACTTCCTTCCAAAAGTGAAGATCGATGTCGCCATCGATGACAAGGATCTGGATCGTGTCATCGAAGCCATAACCAAGGCCGCCAACACCGGCAAGATCGGTGACGGCAAGATTTTCGTGGTCAATCTGGAACAGGCCATTCGCATCCGTACCGGCGAGACCGATACAGACGCTATTTAAGCCGCCAAACCCAACGCCCCAGGAGAAAACAATATGACTCTGCGTCAATTCGCAGGGCTCGGTGCCCTGTTGTCCCTCGCATTACCTGGTCTTGCCCTGGCGGCTGACCCAGTGGCCGAGCCGGTGCTGAACTCTGGCGACACTGCATGGATGCTGACCTCGACCGCTCTGGTCCTGTTCATGACCATCCCCGGTCTCGCGCTGTTCTACGGCGGTATGGTTCGCTCGAAGAATATTCTGTCCGTGATGATGCAGTGTTTCGCCATCACCGGTCTGATCAGCATCCTGTGGGTCGTTTACGGCTACAGCATTGCGTTCGATACAACCGGTATGGAAGCGGGCGTCGTCAACTTCAATTCCTTCTTTGGCGGTATGGGTAAAGCGTTCCTGGCAGGCATCACGCCGGCAAGCATTACCGGTCCTGCTGCGTTGTTCCCCGAGGCGGTGTTCGTCACCTTCCAGATGACCTTCGCGATCATCACCCCTGCCCTGATTGTCGGCGCTTTCGCAGAACGCATGAAGTTCTCCGCAATGCTGGTGTTCATGGGTATCTGGTTCACTCTGGTCTACGCGCCAATCGCCCACATGGTCTGGGGCGGCGTCGGTGGTTTGCTGTGGGACTGGGGCGTTCTGGACTTCGCTGGCGGCACCGTCGTACACATCAACGCCGGTATAGCCGGTCTGGTGGCCTGCCTGGTACTGGGCAAGCGCAAAGGCTTCCCGACCACGCCGATGGCACCACACAACCTGGGTTATACCCTGATCGGCGCAGCAATGCTCTGGGTCGGCTGGTTCGGCTTCAACGCCGGCTCCGCGGCTGCAGCCAACGGCACTGCCGGTATGGCCATGCTGGTTACTCAAATCGCTACCGCGGCCGCCGCACTGGGCTGGATGTTCGCCGAGTGGCTGACTCACGGTAAGCCAAGTGCTCTGGGTATCGCTTCGGGCGTGGTTGCCGGTCTGGTTGCCATTACCCCTGCCGCCGGTACAGTTGGCCCGATGGGCGCTTTGATCATCGGTCTGGCAGCAGGCGTGATCTGCTTCTTCTGCGCCACCAGCCTCAAGCGCAAGCTTGGCTACGATGACTCCCTGGATGCGTTCGGCGTTCACGGTATCGGCGGTATCGTCGGCGCAATCCTGACCGGTGTGTTCGCAGCACCTGCACTGGGCGGTTTCGGCACTGTGACTGACATCGGTGCTCAGGTATGGATTCAGTTCAAGGGCGTCGCGTTCACCGTTGTCTACACCGCGATCGTGACCTTCATCATCCTTAAAGTACTGGATGCAGTGATGGGTCTGCGCGTCACCGACGAGGAAGAGTCTGTCGGTCTGGACCTTGCGCAACACAACGAGCGTGGCTACAACTTGTAAGCAGCCGCAGATGCAAAAAAGAATGCCCGGTCTCCGGGCATTTTTTTTGTCTGACGGTTGCGGATATACCGCCGCTTTTTGCTGTCATTGATCTTGCCCGCGTCAATGATTTCGGCACCGTGACGCAGCGCAGGTAACGATGTATCGACAGTCTTCGTCAACTTGCAGGGAAGCCGGTTTATTGCGCGCTTTGCTTTTTTCTCAGTCGAGTTAGAATGCGCGCCGAAGGTGCGGAGAACGGTATGTGGCATCAATCCAGAATTGCCTTGCGGGCCAGGCCCCGCGGGTTCCATCTGGTGACTGACGAGATAGTCGTGGGTTTGCCCGCATTACGCGATTGTCGTGTCGGGCTACTGCATGTATGGCTGCAACATACCTCGGCTTCGTTGACCGTCAACGAAAATGCCGATCCGGCGGTACGTCGCGACTTTGAGCGTTTTTTCAACCGTCTGGTGCCCCAGGGCGTGGACGGTTACGAACATGACGACGAAGGCCCTGATGACTTGCCAGCGCATTTCAAGGCCAGTCTGCTGGGCTGCCAGTTGGTTCTGCCGGTGACGGCAGGACGACTGGCGCTGGGCACTTGGCAAGGTATTTACCTGGGCGAACATCGAGACGCTGGTGGATCTCGTAACGTCCTGGCCACCCTTCAGGGTGAGTAGACATAACCGCTGAGATCAGCGGTTGTTGAATTTTTCCGATCGCCTTAGCATTTCCGGGCGGTTGGGCTATAACTAATCAGCTTTCGCAAGTCATGAGGTACAACATGAGCGACGACGACGATATTAAGGATGATCTGGAAGACGATCTGGACGGCGAAGAAGACGATGGTCTCGCAGCAGCCTCCCCGGAAGACGACGCAGCCGAGCCAGACGATTCCGACGTTCCGGCAGCACCGGCAAAAGGCAAGGCCAAGGCCGCTGTCTCGGTCGATGAACTGCCTAGCGTAGAAGCCAAGAACAAAGAGCGCGATGCTCTGGCGCGTGCCATGGAAGAATTCCTGGCGCGTGGTGGCAAGGTGCAGGAAGTGGAGGCCAACGTGGTCGCCGATCCGCCCAAGAAGCCTGACAACAAATACGGTAGCCGCCCGATTTAAGGCTGCAGATGCTGTATGAGAAAAAGCCCGCCGTCGCTGCGGGCTTTTTCTATTGAGCGAACATCAGACCGTTTTCAGGCCCAGCGTGCCAGGACTTCCGGCAACTGCGACAGGTTGTGGATCTCGGCATCCGGCAGCCGGTCTGCGTCCCAGGCCTTGCCTTGCGGGTTGTACCAGATGGCGCGCATGCCAGCCTGCTGGGCACCTGCGATATCGTCCTTGGGGTGGTCGCCTACGTGCACGGCCGCGCCGGCATCGACCTTTGCGCGCTGCAACGCTTCCACAAACGGTGCCGGGTCGGGCTTGCCGATGCCCAGGTCCTCGGCGCACAGCGCGAAGGCAAAGTAGTCTGCCAGCCCCAAACGACGCACATCGGCATTGCCATTGGTAATCACGCCCAACGTGAAGGTCTTGGCGAGAATTTCCAGCATGGGTTGCACCTCAGGGAAAATCTGCACCTGATGGCGGCCATGCAGGAAGACTTCAAAGCCCCGGTCGGCAAGGTCCTGCGCCTCGTCCGGGTCGTAGCCGGCATCTTCGAGCGCATGGAACAGCACGCGGCGTCGCAAGGCGCTTATGCGGTGCTTGAAGGACGGGTCTTCAGCCACCAGGCGCGAGCGAATTTCCCACAGGTGCTCGACAGGAATCGCCCCCAGCCTGGGTGCGTTTTCGCCTAGCCAGTCACGCAGTGTGACTTCGGCACCGGCAATGGCAGGGGCGGTGTCCCAGAGCGTGTCGTCAAGATCAAACGTCACCAGCTTAATCATCTGCAGCTCCTTTACGTTTGGCTCGGGGATGGGCGCTGTCATAAACAGTAGCCAAATGCTGGAAGTCCAGGTGCGTGTATATCTGCGTGGTCTTGATATCCGCATGACCCAGCAGCTCCTGCACGGCGCGCAAGTCCTGTGAAGACTCCAGCAGGTGGCTGGCGAACGAGTGACGCAGCATGTGCGGATGCAGGTTCTGCCCCAACTCCCTCTCACCGGCCGCCTTGAGCCGCACTTGAATCGCGCGCGGGCCGAGGCGCTTGCCTTGCTGGCTGACGAATACGGCGTCGCCCTGCGGATTGGTCAGGGCACGCAACGGCAACCATATTTCCAATGCCTGGCGCGCCTTGCTGCCGACCGGCAGTACGCGGGTCTTGCTGCCTTTGCCCAAGACCTGCACCAGCCCGTCGCGCAGGTCCAGCTGGTCCAGGTTCAGACCAGTCAGTTCGGACAGTCGCAACCCTGATGAGTAAAGCAGCTCCAGAATGGCCTGATCGCGATGAGCCAGAAAATCATCTTCGACGCCGCCATCCAGCAATTGCGCGGTGCGGTCGGTGTCCAGCGTCTTGGGCAGACGCCGTTCCCCCTTGGGCGGTGACAGGCCGTTTGCCGGGTCGTGCTGGCAGATGCCTTCGCGATTGAGGTACTTGTAGAAACCGCGCACCGCCGACAGCATGCGCGCCAGACTGCGTGAAGACTGGCCCTGCTGGTGCTGGCGGGCGGTAAAGCTGCGCAGGTGCTGGATATCCAGATCATTCCAGCTCGACAGTTGCGCCTTCTGGCAATACGCCAGAACCTTGCTCAGATCGCGCCGGTAGGCTTCAAGCGTATGAGGCGACACCTGACGCTCACTGCGCAGGTGCATGCAGTAGGCGTCCAGATGCTGTTCCATAGCTAGCGAACCGAGCGTAAAGAGTGAGCGAAACGCGGCAGCAGGCGGCTCAGGACATCGGCGATGTAACTGAGGAACAGGGTGCCGACCGAGCTTTTATAATGCTGCGGATCACGGCTGCCGATGGCCAGCACGCCATGCAAGCCCAGGTGATTGAGGCTGGCGATGGCGGAAGAGCCGACTTCCTTGCCTTGCTCTGCGCCAAACAGGAACGCCAGTTCATGCTCACGCAGAGCGCCGCAGATGATTTTCTCGCCAATCAGGCCGCCGATGGATTTCTGTGCTTCGGCGCTGCTGACCCATCGCCCCACTTGCATCGGGCTGTCGCTGAACAGGATCAGGCTGACGAAGGGCACCTGAAAGTCCTGACGCAGGCTGTCTTCGACAGCGATGACCAGTTCGTCCAGGCTGGTGGCATCCATCAGGGCGAGGTTCAGGCGTCGGGTCTTTTCGAACAGGCGGTCGTTGTCCCGTGCGACGTCCATCAGTTGCGACAGGCGATGACGCATTTCGATGTTGCGCTCGCGCAGCAGCTTTAGCTGACGCTCGACCAGCGAAACGGTATTGCCACGCTGGTGCGGGATGCGCATCGACACCAGCAGCTCGTCGTGCTCGGCGAAGAAGTCCGGGTGCTCAAGCAGAAAGGCGATGACCGCCTCTGCTTCAAGGTCTGGCGCTGCGCTATCGACAGGCGATTCGCAGGGTGTGCCTGTTGAAGCGGGAGGTTGATCGGTCATGGCAGTTACTCACTCAAAGACGAACTTGGCCTTCATAAACCCTGACGGCGGGGCCGGTCATCATGACAGAATGTCCCGGGCCAGCCCATTCGATGGACAGGCGACCTCCGGGCAGGTCGATCAGCAGCGGCGAATCCATCCAGCCCTGGCTAATGGCAGCAACCGCCGCCGCACAGGCGCCGGTACCACAGGCCTGGGTTTCCCCGGCACCACGCTCCCAGACACGCAACTGCGCACGCTGACGATCCACCACGTGGAGAAAGCCCACATTGACCCGTGCCGGAAAGCGCGGGTGATGCTCGATCTTCGGCCCCAGCTCGTGGACCGGCGCGTTATTGATGTCATCGACACGCAATACGGCATGCGGGTTGCCCATGGACACAGCAGCCAGTTCGATATTCTGCCCGTCTACTTCGACGTTGTAACGGGTGGCCTGCTCCGGAGCTTCAAAAGGTATTTCTTCCGGGACAAACCTGGGTGGCCCCATATCGACGCTGATCTGCCCGTCGCTGCGGATATCCAGCTCGATGATGCCGCTTTTGGTCTCGACGCGTATCTGCTTCTTGGCCGTCAGGCGCTTGTCGAGTACGAAACGGGCAAAGCAGCGCGCGCCGTTGCCGCACTGCTCGACTTCGGAACCATCGGAATTGAAGATTCGATAGCGAAAGTCCACATCCGGGTTGTTCGGTGCCTCGACCAGCAAAAGCTGATCGAAACCGATACCGGTGTGGCGGTCGCCCCATTGTTTGGCATGCTTGGGCAAGATGTGCGCGTGCTGACTCACCAGGTCCAGGACCATGAAGTCGTTACCCAGCCCGTGCATCTTGGTAAAACGCAGCAGCATGGGATTACTCCGGCAGCAGGCTTTCGCCAGCGAACAGCTCGGCCACGGTTTCGCGACGACGCACTTCAAAAGCCTGGGAACCGTCGACCAGTACCTCAGCAGCACGGCCACGGGTGTTGTAGTTCGAACTCATGACGAAGCCATAGGCACCGGCTGAATGGACCGCCAGCAGATCGCCTTCGGCCAGCGCCAGCTCGCGCCCTTTGGCAAGGAAATCGCCGGTCTCGCAGATCGGCCCGACGATGTCATACGCACGAGGCTCGCCGTCGCGCGGACGCACCGCTGTGACGTCCATCCACGCCTGATAAAGCGCTGGGCGGATCAGATCGTTCATCGCCGCATCGACGATGGCGAAATCCTTGTGCTCGGTGTGCTTGAGGTATTCGACACGGGTCAGCAGCGCGCCTGCATTGGCCACGATGAAGCGCCCCGGCTCGAACAACAGCCCCAGATCACGACCGGCAAGTCGTTCGCGCACGGCTTTGATGTAGTCGGCCGCCAGCGGAGGCTCTTCGTCGCGATAACGCACACCAAGACCGCCACCCAGATCGATATGGTGCAGGTGAATGCCGCAATCGCCCAGGCGATCAACCAGGTCCAGCAGGCGATCCAGCGCATCAATGAACGGCTCGAGCGTGGTCAGTTGCGAGCCGATATGGCAGTCGACCCCGATCACTTCCAGGTTCGGCAGTTGCGAAGCGCGAATGTAGACGTCTTCGGCATCTGCAATGGCGATGCCGAACTTGTTTTCTTTAAGGCCGGTGGAGATGTAAGGGTGAGTGCCTGCATCCACATCCGGGTTGACCCGCAGCGATATCGGCGCACGGACGTCGAGTTCGGCAGCCACTTCCTGCAGGCGCTCCAGCTCGTCGGTGGATTCGACGTTGAAGCAATGCACGCCGACTTCAAGGGCGCGACGCATGTCTTCACGGGTCTTGCCGACACCGGAAAAGACGATCTTTTCGGCTTTGCCGCCTGCGGCCAGCACACGCTCGAGTTCGCCGCGCGAAACAATGTCGAAACCGGCGCCAAGACGCGCCAGGACATTGAGCACACCCAGGTTGGAGTTGGCTTTTACGGCGAAGCAGACCATATGCGGCATGCCGCTCAGCGCATCGGCGTAGGCACGGTATTGCGCTTCGATATGAGCGCGCGAGTAGACATAGGTCGGTGTGCCGAAGCGCTCGGCAATGGCAGACAATGCTACCCCTTCCGCGAACAGCTCACCGTCGCGGTAGTTGAAGGCGTCCATTGAATTCCCTTAAAGGTGCTTGTGCGATTGCGATTTGGCTTGTTCATCCGGAGTTTTGGTGTCATCCGGCAGATACAGCGGGCCTTTCTGGCCGCAGGCCGTAACAAGACAAGCGACCGCGACAAGCGCAGCAAGCGAAGAGATCAGGCGCTTCATGGCGAAATCCTTTGTAAAAGCATTAATTGCGCCAGAGTATACCGACCACCCGGCAGCTTGCCTATGCGATGGATCTCCCGTCTGGCGGGCCTTTGGCGTGAATGTCGGGACAGAGCTATGGCTGACGGGATTAATGCGCGCATCCGTCGCCGATGATGGGTAAGCTTTGCATTTGCCTGGCAGCGTCCGTATCTTGCCCCTCTGCGCCATCAGCAGACACTTATCGAGGTTCCCGCAATGAGTTTGACCGAAGCCCGTTTTCACGACCTCGTCGATGCGACTCAGCATAATATCGAAGATGTTTTCGATGATAGTGGACTGGATGTCGACCTGGAAAACTCGGCCGGTGTACTGACAGTCAAGTTCGAAGGCGGCTCGCAGCTTATTTTCAGCCGTCAGGAGCCGCTGCGTCAGCTGTGGCTGGCAGCCCGCTCCGGCGGCTTCCATTTCGATTATGACGAAGATAGCAGCCGTTGGGCATGCGACACCAGCGATGAGCTGCTCAGCGAGATGCTTGCGCGCATCACCCTTGAGCAAGCCGGTGTCGAACTGGATTTCGACGATATCTGATCGTGAGCCAGTCCCCCGTTCGACCGCCCAAACCGCTTTTCAGCAACGTCAGCCCGGCTGTACCGTCGCCCTGTATCAGCCTGTGTCGGCTCGATGAGCAGAAGGTTTGCCTTGGGTGCTTCCGCCATGTCGAAGACATACGCGAATGGCGCTCGGCCGATGACCATCGTCGTCGACAGATTCGCCATGAGGCGGACCAGCGTCGAGCCACTGCGGGCCAGACAGCAGGCTGATACCGTGTCGGGTTGTGTATTTACTGCGCTGTGTTAGTGTCGGACTCTGCTTCTCCAGATTGAGAGGCCCGTAGAACCCCGCCCACCCCGGCGGGGTTTTGTTTTATTCATGGAGAATAAAGGAGTCTGCCCAGACCATGACCACAGCACCTTCGATCATCCTCACCCGCCTCGATGTACAGCGTCTTGAGAGTTTCATCGACAGCCAGGACGAAAACACGCCGGGCATCCAGGCGTTGCAGGCCGAACTGGACCGCGCCGACCAGGTAGTGGGCCACGATGAAGTGCCTGCGGGCGTTGTGACCATGAATTCGCGTGTGCATTGCCGTGAAGAAGTCAGCGGCAAGGATTACCACCTCAAGCTGGTTTATCCACAGGATGCGGGCGCAGACGGCACCGTCTCGGTTCTGGCACCAATGGGCTCGGCGTTGCTGGGTCTGCAGGTCGGCCAGCACATTGACTGGCCAGCACCGGGCGGCAAGACCCTCAAGCTGACCTTGCTGGCAGTGGAATATCAGCCGGAAGCCGCGGGCGAGTACGAGTAATCGAAGGCGCTGCATCCGTAGAGCGCCTCCGCATTCAAGAGCGGACGCAGAGCGTCCAGAACGGCATTCCCACGCTGGAGCGTGCGGAACGATAGGCGGCCCGCAGAACACCTATCGTGCCAATGCTCCGCGTTGGAACGTTAGGCGCGCGGGGCAGGACAAGCGTACGTCAGGCCTGGTCCATCGCCTCGTTCAACAGCTTTTCCAGCTCGGCCTTGTGATGCAGGAAGAGGATGCTTTGTCCATGCCGGTCATCCAGCAGCCCGGACAGATCCAGGTCGGTGATGTAACAGCGATAGCGCTGGGGTTCCAGGCGTTTGCCGAGAATTTGCCGGGCAACGGCGGCATACAACTGATCGCCATATTCCAGCTCGGAAAACTCGCAGTTATCGCAGTACAGCGTGGCGGTCAGCTGTCCGGGCGAGGTTTCTTCGATGATTGCCTGCACGTCATAAAACGCCTTGTCCGCCGCAGTCGGTGCCAGCCGATGTTCAACACGCCGGGCAAGCCCAGGGCCGGAAGGCAGCACTTGGTAATACAGGGTTTCCAGCGAAACCGACTCGGACGGGTCGTCCAGCGGCAATGACGCGCCTCGGCGATAAACCAGCGATTGAAGAAAACGCTGCAGTGGCGTCAGCAGGCTTTGTTCGTCGTGATACGGCAGGCGCTGGTGCCAGAGCGAATTGTGTTCGTCCAGCACATACACGTCGGCATCCGGCTCGTTGATTCGGTAGAACACCTGAATACATTCAGGCTGACCAAGTGGCAGGATCAGGGCCAGATCGTGGCCGTCGAGTGCCTGAGGGTCCAGATGCAAAGGGCTGTACAACGGCAGCTCTTCACCCAGGTACTTGAACAGGCCTGGCAGGCTGTTGACCACTACATGACCGACCTGTCCGGGTTTGATCTCCAACACGTGATACTGCTGCTGCACCTGAATCAGATAACGGTGGTTCAACTGCCTGGCGAGTAATAACCGGGCCGTGCTGATCAACTCTTCAACCCGCTGGGCGATGGCAGGCGCCCGGTTATGACAGAAGCAGCGCACCCGAATCTGCGGCTGTTTACCGCTCTGCGGCAGGCTGCCGAGCAGTTCGCTCATGCAGTCGAGCAGGGCATGCGGGCCGTCATAGCGGCTGACCAGCGTTTCGTTCCAGGTATTGAGGGTGATCTGGTCCAGCGTCAGCACCAGATTCTCCCGGACGCCCGCGTAACTGAGCGAGTCGGTGCGCTCGGTGGTCATCAGAATATTAAGGTCGCGGTGATGCCTGAGCGGGTCGACACCGACATTGACCAGCAACAGTATCTCGCTGGGTGTACTGGGCATGAGCAGCTCGTCGTCGCTGACCTCGGGCAGCGGCAGTTCAATACTCTGCTGCAAGGCACCCAGCAGGTTGAACAACTCGAACTCGCTCAAGTCACTGGCGCCTGGATGCAGCGCCACGCGGGTCGTGGTGTCGATCACGTTGTTGCGGTGGCACCAGGTCAGCAGCTCAAGCAATTCCCGGCTGCGCTTGATCGGCGAAAAGTTCGGCCACTCGTGAATACCCAGGTTGCCGTTGTACAGGGCCCACTGATGCTTGCCTGGCTCGCGCTTGTCAGGAGAATGCACCAGCGTCAGCGTGTCTTCTGCAAGGTCCGGGGCGATGCCCGGATTGATGAACTCGACCTTGCCCGCCTTGCGCTCGAAAGCCGCATACAAACGCCGACCGAGTATGGTCAGGTCACGAGCATTGAGCGCATCGGCGGTGCTTTGCGTTCTGGCGAACCGGGTCTGAAAGCGATAGCTGTAATTGAGCTCGTTAACCAGCGCACGACGCTCGCTGGCCACCTGGCGGACTTTCCACTGGCTGCGGCTGTCGAGCAGCGCCAGTTGTCGTTCATCCCAGCCCCACTCAGAGGTCAGGCGCTCCAGCAGCAGGCGTTGCCAACCGGTGTTGCGCTGACGGCTCGAGCCGGTGAGCTTTTTGTTGACCTTCAGGTACAGGCTGCGCCGCACCAGTTCCAGCCGCTCTTGCTCGTTGCGTGCCTGTAGATGCTCTTCGATACGCCGGTACACAACCACGTACGGGTCCAGCTCATCCAGGTCCAGCTGGTTGGCAAACACCGCTTGCTTGAAACGCAGGCTCAGGCACTGCACGCGAGGATGCTCGCTGGAATAGACCTCGATCAACAGCAGCTTGAGCACAGACTTGTAGGGCGACTCGATGCCTTTGAACAACTGCCACAATCCGGCACCGATGAACTCGGCCGGAGGAATGTGCGACATCGGACCGAGATCGAGCACCTCGCTGGCGCGGATGAAGCGCTTGCTCAGCAGGGTATGGGTGTAATCCTCGTAATTCTGCTCCTCATAGACCGGCACCAGCCACCACATCGGGGTGCGCCCGGCGAGCCAGATCGCCGTGCGATAAAACTCGTCGAGCAACAGGTAATGCTGAGTAGTCCCGCAATCGTCCGAGCTGAGCTGCGAATCGCGCTCGCCACTCTTGAAACGCTGTGGGTCGATCAGAAAGAAATGCGCCTCTGCGCCCATCGTCGCAGCCCAGGCTTCAAGTGCCTGGCATTTCTTGCGCAGTTCGGCGATAGCCTCCGGGTCCAGCTCGCTGTCGTGGCAGACCCAGACATCCATATCGCTTTGTTCAGCCTGAGCCAGCGTGCCCAGGCTGCCCATCAGAAACAGGCCGTGAATCGGCTGGGGAGCGTTACCACGCCGGACCTTGTACGAGAAGGAGCGCGTCAGGCGTTGCGCTTCAGCCAGCGCCAGCGTGTCCGGTTCGTACTGCGAGACGCCGGCAGGTGTGGCACCGGAAACGTAACCGGGCAGCAGAGGGTGGTTGACGTGAAAGAACAGCGGCAGCAGGGTCAGAACGCTTTGCTGGCGGGTCGACATGCCTTCGAGGGCACGCGCGTATCGCCCGTCATTGAGAGACAGGAAACGGTTGCGCAGCTGGCTGAGAACCTTGCGGTCGATGCCCTCATCCAGGTCGGGGCGAATTTCAGGATTACGCGTCATCGCAACTCAAGGCATCTGGCCTGTGCAGGCGTGGAATTACTGAGCAAAGATGGCGGAGAAGGTTTGCAGCCGAGAGAAGAGGATTCAGTCGGGTTGTTATTCTGACGCCAGAATCCTGTATCGACCGGCGTTCAGATAAGTGAAGGGCCTGCCACGCTTTTTTGTGCGCAGGCCCTGCGACCGTCAGGCAGCTTGTTTGGAAACGTTGAGGATGGTCAACAATGATTGGGCATGTTGAGCGGCCTCAAGCCCGAGGCTGGTCAGATAACCGCCATCGACCTGGGTCGTCAGTCCTTTATCGAAGAGTCTTTGTGCTGCTGCGACGGCCGTGGGCGCCGCTACATGGTGGACTTTGAGGCCTTCCTGGGTGTTTCCCAGATTGAACAGTGCAAGGATTTCCAGTTCGGCAACCAACTCAGGGGTATACGACATAGGTACTCCAGACTTTTTGTAGTAGTACGACCTCACCGGCTGGCGGGTGTGCTCTGGAATCGACGTGTCCGATCTGCGCTCGTCGGTTCTGGATGACCGTTAAAGCCCGTTTGGCGTGTGGCCCCGGAGGATCAAGCGGCAGCGGGGCATTTGCAGTGTAGTCAGCGTCTGAAGTGTTTGCAGCATATATCTTGCTGGCATGCTCGGACCGCAGGATTACTTTTCCGGCGGCAGATCGGGCAGGGCGCGCAGCGCTGCTTCATACCATTGCGTGTCAAACGGACGGTCCTGCTCCAGCAAGGCATCGATCTCGATGGCCAGCACGTGGGCCATCATCTCCAGAATATCCTCACGCTCATAGTTCACCAGGGTCAGCATGTTGAAGACCGCTCTGGCTGCAGGCGGTTTACCAGCTTCGATCTGGTTTTCGATGGCTTCGATCAGGGTCGAGGCGGCAAATTCTTCTTCGTCATTATCGATGTCGTCGGTCATGGTCACTCCTCAGGTAAGGCAGGCAGTCTAACCGGCGACCTGAAAACAACAAACCCCGGAGGTCCGGGGTTTGCCAGCGTATTGGCGAAGATCAGTCAGCCGTCGGCTGGCCCATCGGCACAGGTTCCTTGCTGCGCCAGTGCGGCAGGGAGTTCCAGTAGCGCTCGCCCTTTTCATCGTCGTACATGCCTTCCCAGCGCGAGATGACCAGCACTGCCAGGGCATTGCCGATCACGTTCAAGGCGGTGCGCGCCATGTCCATGATCCGGTCGACACCGGCGATGAATGCCAGACCTTCCAGCGGGATACCGGCGCTGCCCAGCGTTGCCAGTAGCACCACGAAGGAAACACCCGGCACACCCGCGATACCTTTGGACGTGACCATCAGCGTCAGTACCAGCATCAGCTGCGCGCCAATCGACAGGTCAATGCCATACAGCTGGGCAATGAATATCGCCGCAATGCTCTGATAAAGCGTCGAGCCGTCGAGGTTGAACGAGTAACCCGTCGGCACCACGAAGCTGCAGATCGCTTTCGGCGCACCATAGGCTTCCATCTTCTGGATCACGCGTGGCAGTACGGTTTCGGAGCTGGCGGTGGAGTAGGACAGAATCAGCTCGTCCTTGAAGATGCGCATCAGCCTGATCACCGAGAAGCCGAATGCCCGAGCGATCAGTCCCAGCACCACGAAGGCAAAGAAAGCGATGGCCACGTACACCAGAATCACCAGCTTGGCGAGCGGCAACAAGGAGGCGAAACCGAAGTTGGCGACGGTCACCGCAATCAGCGCGAACACGCCGATCGGCGCGTAGTTCATGATCATGTGTGTGACCTTGAACATGGTTTCCGAGACGCCCTGAAACAGCTTCACCAGAGGCTCACGGACCTCTGCCTGCAGGCTGGAAAGCCCGAGACCGAACAGCACCGAAAAGAAGATGATCGGCAGCATCTCGCCACGCGCCATGGCAGCAAAGATGTTGGACGGGATCAGGTTGAGAATGGTCGCGATAAACGCGTGATCATGCTGAACTTCGGCGGTGGTCTGCTGGTATTTGGAGATATCCACCGTACCCAGCGTGCTCATGTCGATGCCAGTGCCCGGATGGAACACATTCGCCAGCACCAGACCCACCAGAATGGCGATGGTGGTCACCACTTCGAAATAGAGGATGGTCTTCAGACCGATACGCCCCAGTTTCTTGGCGTCGCCCACACCCGCGATGCCTACAATCAGCGATGCGACAACGATAGGAATAACGATCATCTTGATCAGACGAATGAAGATATCGCCCGCAGGCTGCAGGAGATTGGTGATCCACCAGGCCTTCTCGGCGCTGAAATGGTTGAGCAGCGCACCCACCGCGATACCCAGTACCAGTCCGATCAGAATCTGCCAGGCCAGACTCAGCTTTGCCTTCTTCATATTATTACCCTTGTTCAAAGTGGCTTGGGCAAGTCCAAGACCGATGCGCCGAGCGTGCTTTGCAAAGCAGTTTCAGGGCAGGGGATCCCTTTGGAAATGTCCCGAGAAGGTCACCGCAGACGAGCATCCCGGCTCTGTAGCAGGCGAAAAAAGTCGCAACTATTCCCATGGCACGCGCATACGTCTAATGCCGTAAACGACTACCTCATGCTCAATCGGCATACAAATAAGCAGAAATGTGTTGATTTATGTCGCGAGGCGAGAGGGCTATTCAGCGCGAAGGTGGCTAAAACGTCGTCTTCGGCCTGATGGGGAGAAGCGGGTTTGCAGAAAGAACATAGCGCTGCTGAATCGATTACTCGGCGCATTTAACAGATGTACGGTAGTGCAGTGCTCAGGCCAGCTTA
This sequence comes from Pseudomonas savastanoi, assembly GCF_020917325.1. NCBI lineage: Bacteria > Pseudomonadati > Pseudomonadota > Gammaproteobacteria > Pseudomonadales > Pseudomonadaceae > Pseudomonas > Pseudomonas savastanoi. The sequence goes on along the minus strand of NZ_CP076652.1, from coordinate 162,552 downwards.
TCCGCAGACAAGCTCATGGCCTGAGCGATTGAGTCGAGTCGCCGCCCTGTCAGCCTTTTCCTTTGGTGCGAGTCATGTGCGGGCCGCTGTTTTTCTCCAGATACTCGATAATCATCCCGGCCACATCCTTGCTGGTGGTGACTTCAATGCCTTCCAGGCCAGGTGACGAGTTGACCTCCATCACCAACGGGCCGTGATTGGAGCGCAGAATATCCACACCCGCCACACTCAAGCCCATGACCTTGGCTGCACGCAATGCTGTCATGCGTTCTTCCGGGGTGATCTTGATCAGGCTGGCGCTGCCGCCACGGTGCAGGTTGGAGCGGAACTCGCCCGGTTTGGCCTGACGCTTCATCGAGGCGATGACCTTGTCACCGACAACGAAGCAGCGAATATCGGCACCGCCCGCTTCCTTGATGTACTCCTGCACCATGATGTCCTGCTTGAGGCCCATGAAGGCTTCAATCACCGATTCGGCTGCCGTGGCGGTTTCGCACAGCACCACGCCGATGCCCTGAGTGCCTTCCAGCACCTTGATGACCAGCGGCGCGCCGTTGACCATCTGGATAAGGTCGGGAATATCGTCAGGCGAGTGGGCAAAGCCTGTAACCGGCAAGCCGATGCCCCGGCGTGACAACAATTGCAGCGAGCGCAACTTGTCGCGCGAGCGGGCAATGGCGACCGATTCATTGAGCGGAAAAACGCCCATCATTTCAAACTGACGCAACACCGCACAGCCATAGAAAGTCACCGAAGCACCGATGCGCGGAATCACCGCATCGAAGCCCTCCAGAGGTTTGCCGCGGTAGTGGATCTGCGGCTTGTGGCTGGCGATGTTCATATAGGCGCGCAGGGTGTCGATCACCACCATCTCATGGCCACGCTCAATGCCAGCTTCGACCAGACGACGGGTGGAATACAGACGCGGATTACGCGAAAGCACAGCGATCTTCATGCAACACCTGAGGAAGTAGAGGCCGGGAACACCGGCTTGTCTTGTACGTAAGTTATGCCCGGATTGACCACCAGTTGGCCGTCGATCAGCGCTTTGGAACCCAGCAGCAGTCGATAACGCATCGACTTGCGGCAAGCCAGTGTGAATTCCACTGGCCAGATACGATCACCCAGGGCCAGCGTGGTGCGAATGACGTAACGCACCTGCGCGTGGCCGTTGGAGCTTTTAATGGTTTTCATGGCAACCAGTTGCGCCTCGCAGCGGCGATGGCGCAACTGAACCACAGTGCCCAGATGCGCGTTGAAGCGCACCCATTTCTGGCCATCGCGCTCAAAAGGTTCGATTTCGGTGGCATGCAGGCTTGACGTGCTCGCACCGGTATCGATTTTTGCCCGCAGGCCCGCCACCCCCAGGTCGGGAAGCGCCACCCACTCGCGCAGGCCGATGACTGTCAGATGGTCGAATGTCTTCAATGCGATTCCGTATTTCTCAAGACTTCTGCCAGGCGTCAGGTGCTATCTGCGCCAGGGCTTTGAATGCAGGTTTGGCGAACAGATAGCCCTGCATCAGGAAAATGCCGCAATCGGCGAGAAAGTCCCGCTCCTCAACCTGCTCTATACCTTCGGCAATGAGCTTAATCCCCAAGTCCGAACACATTGTGACAACACCACGAACAATAGCCTGACGCGCGCGATCACGATGAATGTCGCGAATCAGGTTCATGTCGAGTTTTATCAGGTCTGGCTGAAAATCCGCGAGCAGCGTCAGCCCGGAATACCCGGCACCGAAATCATCGATAGCGGTCATAAAGCCGAACTCGCGATATTCGCGCAGAATGTTGCTCAAATGACCATTGTTGTTCACATGCTCGCTTTCGATGGTTTCGAAAATCAAGCGCTCGATAGGGAAGTTGTGTTGCCTGGCGGCCTCCAGCGTACTGCGGATGCACAGCTCGGGACGATACACGGCGTTGGGCAAGAAGTTGATCGACAAACGCTCGGTCATGCCCAGTTTCGCGGCACCAGCAATGGCGGTGGTCCGACAGGCCTGATCGAATCGATAGCGATTCTGGTCTGTGACCTGACTCAGGACTGACATTGCGCCCTCGCCATTGGGCCCGCGAACCAGCGCCTCATGGGCGAAAATCGACTGGTCGTGATGGTTCACGATCGGCTGATAGGCGTAGTCAAACGAGAAATCCAGCTCTGGACTGCCAGTGCATCCAGCACACCCTTTTCTAGGGGCGGTCAACGAAGTTGGAAAATCTGTCACGTCGCGCTCCATTTAGGTGTGGGGCAATAAAAAGATGAATAGCTGTTTTTGACAAGCACATATCGGTTACTTCATGTTCATGGGGGCACAGAAAAAGCGGGCGAGCATGTGCCGTCGCTTTGTTTATCTGGCCTGGTAAAGTTCAGACTGTCACATTGATGAGGAATTCAAATGGCGCAAAAGCCAGAAGAAGACGATAAGGTCCGCCTGGATAAATGGCTCTGGGCCGCGCGCTTTTTCAAAACACGTGCGCTGGCCAAAGCGGCTATCGAAAGCGGCAAGGTGCACTGTCGCGGCGAACGTTGCAAGCCCGGCAAGGAGCCGCGTATCGGTGACGAGTTTCAGATTCGCATGGGCTTCGACGACCGCACGGTGGTGGTCGAGGCATTATCCATCGTTCGGCGAGGCGCGCCGGAGGCTCAAACGCTGTATCACGAGACGCCCGAGAGCATCGCCAGACGCGAGAACGCGGCGGCTCAGCGCAAGGCCGGCAACCTGGGAGTAACCACCGACGGAAAGCCGACCAAGAAGCAACGCCGGGAGCTTTTCGGTTTCCGCGCCAGCCAGAGCAACGACTGAAACACTGCACCGGGCAGCTCCGGCGATCAGCCCGAAGGGCCAACCCGCTTGGAAGCGCACCGGATAGCTCCTAAAATGCCGGTCAATCCGCATGGCCACGGCGCTTTCGAGTGCCGGACGGTGCTTGCTCAGCCGCGTGCCATCCAATGTCATTACTTCAGATACCTTCCCTATGCATGATTTACCGGACACCGATTTCACCCAGCGCTTCATCTTCGACGAAAGCGACGTTCGAGGAGAACTGGTCGCTCTGGAGCGCAGTTACGCCGAAGTGCTCGCCAAGCATCCCTATCCGGAGCCGGTCGCGCAGTTGCTCGGCGAACTGATGGCGGCAGCTGCTCTGCTCGTCGGCACCCTCAAATTCGACGGCCTGTTGATCCTGCAGGCTCGCTCCAGCGGCGCAGTGCCATTGCTGATGGTCGAGTGCTCCAGCGAACGTGAGTTACGTGGCATCGCTCGATACGACGAATCGCTGATCAATCCCGGCGCGGGCCTTCAGGACATGATGCCTGACGGATCGCTGGCGCTGACCGTCGACCCGCGCCAAGGCCAGCGTTATCAGGGCATCGTAGCGCTGGATGGGGTTGACTTGTCGGAAAGCCTCTCCAACTACTTCGTGATGTCCGAGCAGCTGGGGTCGCGTTTCTGGCTCAAGGCTGACAGTCATCGTGCGCGTGGATTGCTGCTGCAACAATTGCCTGCCGCGCAGATCACCGACGCTGAAGAGCGTGATGCCAACTGGGAGCATGTCATCACCCTGGCCAACACTCTCACGGCCGAAGAAATGCTGAGTCTGGATAACCAGACCATCCTGCATCGCCTGTTCCACGAAGACCCGGTTCGCCTGTTCGATATTCAACCGATCTGCTTCCGTTGCAGCTGCTCTCGCGAACGATCTGCCAACGCGCTGGTCAGTCTCGGGCTGGAGGACGCGCAGCAATTGGTTATCGAGCACAACGGCACTATCGAGATCGACTGCCAGTTCTGCAACGAGCGCTACCTGTTCGATGCCACTGACGTTGCACAGCTGTTTGCTGGCGGCGGTGTCGATTCGCCGTCTGACACGCGCCATTGATCAGCGCGTAAAGCCCCTCAGAATACGGTATGGGCCCTTGTAATGCTGTTCTGACAGGAGGGTCCTACCATTTCTGGGCATTTCTGGCATAATCCGGCCCACTTTTACGCTGTAGTAGTGGTTGTTTTTTTACTACAAAACCGTTTGGAGCACTCGGCTACAGGCCGACGGGGAACCTCATGACGCAAATCAACAACGCTGTGCACACCGATCTGAGCACCGACGAACTGGTCAAGGAAGCCCTTGCCCGTAACGAAGGCGTACTTTCCGACACTGGCGCACTGGTTGTGGAGACAGGCCATCGTACTGGCCGTTCGCCGGTCGATCGTTTCATCGTTGAAGAGCCGAGCACCCAGGACGCAATCGCCTGGGGCCCGATCAACCGCAAGTTCCCGGCCGAGAAATTCGACGCCTTGTGGAACCGCGTCGGTGCGTACCTCGCCGAGCGCGAGCGCTTCGTTTCCCACGTTCATGTAGGCTCCGATCCTGCGCACTACCTGCCCGTCAAGATGACCACCGAGACTGCGTGGCACAATCTGTTCGGCCGTTGCCTGTTCATCAACCCTGAACAGTACAACCCGGCTGGCAAGGACGAGTGGGAAATCCAGAACGCGCCATGGTTCGTTTGCGACCCTGAGCGTGACGGCACCAACTCCGACGGCACCGTTATCATCAACTTCGCCGCTCGCAAGGTACTGATCGCAGGCATGCGTTATGCCGGCGAAATGAAGAAAGCCATGTTCTCGGTGCAGAACTTCCTGCTCCCGGCTTCGGACGTTCTGCCGATGCACTGCGCAGCCAACATGGGCGAAGAGGGCGATGTAACCCTGTTCTTCGGCCTGTCCGGCACCGGCAAGACCACCCTGTCCGCCGACGAAAGCCGTTACCTGATCGGTGACGACGAGCACGGCTGGGGCGAAGGCGTGGTGTTCAACATCGAAGGCGGTTGCTATGCCAAGTGCATCGACCTGTCCGAGAAGAACGAGCCGGTCATCTGGAAAGCCATCCAGCACGGCGCGGTACTGGAAAACGTCGTACTCGACCCGGTCACCAAAAAAGCCGACTACGCCGACAGCAGCCTGACCCAGAACAGCCGTGCGGCCTACCCGCGCGAACTGATCGAAAAACGCGCACCGAAAAACCTCGGCGGCGAGCCAAACGCCGTGATCTTCCTGACCTGCGACCTGACCGGCGTCCTGCCACCAGTGTCGATCCTCAGCGAAGAACAGGCTGCCTACCACTTCCTGTCGGGTTACACCGCACTGGTCGGTTCGACCGAAATGGGTTCGGGTTCGGGCATCAAGTCCACCTTCTCCACCTGCTTCGGCGCACCGTTCTTCCCGCGTCCGGCTGGCGAATACGCTGAACTGCTGATCAAGCGCATCCGCGGCTTCAAATCCAAGGTCTACCTGGTCAACACCGGCTGGACCGGCGGTGGCTACGGCGTCGGCAAGCGCTTCAACATCCCGACCACCCGTGGCGTGATCGCAGCGATCCAGAGCGGCGCACTGATCGGTGTCGAAACCGAGCACCTCGACACCATCAACCTCGACGTACCGAAGTCGGTACCCGGCGTCGATACCGGCCTGCTCAACCCACGTAACACCTGGGCTGACAAAGCCGCCTACGACGAAGCAGCAAAAGCACTGGCTGGCCTGTTCGTGGAGAACTTCAAGAAGTTCGACGTGAGCGACGCCATCAAGGCTGCGGGTCCGAAGTTGTAATTAAACATCTTCAGGGTCACACGCCCGTGTGACCCTCGAAAATGCTCAAGCAAACGCCTCGACTTGTCGGGGCGTTTGCTTGTCTGAAATACTGATTTCCACTGAGAACGATGGCCAGGAGGTGTGTTGTGGGGGTAACCGGGATTCAGATACGGCGTTTCGTGCCGAGCGACGAGCAAGGTGTATCGGCGATGATTCTGCCCATCCAGCGCGAAGAGTTCGGTATTCCCATCACCGCCGAAGACCAGCCTGACCTGAAAGCGATTCCGGACTTTTACCAGACCGGCACAGGGGATTTCTGGGTCGCGGTACAAGACGATCAGGTCATCGGCAGCATCGGCCTCAGGGACATCGGCGCAGGCCAGGCAGCACTGCGCAAGATGTTTGTCGCCGCGCCGTTTCGCGGCCGGGAATTCTCCGTTGCAGCCAGACTGCTCGAGCGCCTGATCGAGGAATCAACTCGCAAAGGCGTCACCGAAGTATTCCTGGGCACGACCGACAAGTTTCACGCTGCGCATCGCTTCTATGAAAAGCACGGCTTTAGAGAGATCACGAAGGAGGACCTGCCTGCGAGCTTTCCGTTGATCGCGGTGGACAGCAAGTTCTATGTGCTGGGCCTGAAAGAACAATGACGTGGCTACACCGCAGCGGTGTCGGCGAACCGCAATGCAGCAGAACGCGGACAGCCATAGAGGGCACGCGAACCCGCGTGCTCCGTCACAGGCGCTCAAGTCCCCTGAGTGCCTGACTGGCTTTTCAGCGTGTTGAAAATGTCCATCGCCGAGCTGTCCCCCGATGTAATGTTGGCGGCGTAATGGGCGGGGTATTGGGCTTTTTCTATGGGTGGCAGCTGATCATAATGGGCGAGAAGCATGACCAGTGTTTGCGTGCTTTTGCCGGTTTCATTGTATTCGTCGGTATAGCGTTTACACATCGCCCTGTTCCAGTTTTCCTGTTGAACATGGTTTTCGGACGAAGCCGCGCTTCTCTCATTAATGGTGAAGTCGCCACTTTCGTCATACATAACCAACCTCAATTGATCCTGAGATAAGCCTGCGAACGGGTTGGTGCCTGATCCATTCTTGAACGAAGTCGCCTGCCGCGCTCTTTCGAGCCGCGCAGGGTCGTCCGTATCCGGAATCTCTGCGTCGTGCAGTTTCCTATTGGCGTGATAGCTGTTGCCTGCAATTTTGTCACTAATACTGTTTGCCAGAGACCTCAGGCTTTTGAAGTCAAGACTGCTGTCGCGAGCCTGAGCTCGTGCGGCACTACTACTTAATTGACGGGACAATGTCGAGAAGGTGGCACCGTCAATAGCAGATGCAGAATCAAGCTCTTTCAGGCTGGAGTTTAAAGTCGTGGCGGAGGTGCTTTTCTCGACAGTCGTTAGTGCAGTTTTATGGGTGAGGTGTGTGAGGGATGTTGTATCAATCATGCTGCGTCCTCGCGGCAGAGGCCAATCCATGGCTTTATATTCACTCTTTATATCGGCCCAGCCAGACACCGCTTTAGTTTTCCGCTGAAAAGCGTGCGTATCAAAATGCGACACGCACGCTCCGGGGGCTTATTTCATGGTGAATTCAGCAGCCCACGCGTAGGTGGAGAGATTGGTGGCGCGAGACGTCGCCGCGCAGACTGCGCCGCCTTCAGAGTTTGCAGTCCGGTTCCATTTCGGCACCTTGGCCCCGCCTGCACCGGGAAGCTTTATGAAGGTGGTCGAGAATACGCAAACCTTGGAACCCATGACGTAGCGAACACTGGCGTAGCTGGTATCCGGCGAGAGAGTGCTTTGCACCGAGTAAACATTTGAATCTCCAATTTGGACTTTCGGAGCAATAGCCGTTCTGGCATTAAGCCGAGTCGACATTTCGTTGCGAGTGACCGGCTTATACTCCGCCACCTCCGTTCCAAGATTCTTGAACGTCACAGTGACCGGGGGTCCCGCTTGCGCCGTAACGCTGGTGCACAGTGTTGCAAAAGCAAGGGAAGCCAATAAGGTCTTGTTGGTTTTCATCGGGAATAATCCTTGAGTTAAATGAGTAATTTCATATTGATTTTGAATAAGGTAAACGCAAGACGAAACGGGGTAGCGGTCGTTCGTGCCCATACGGATCGTTCAGCTTATAGCGTGTCGCGGAGGGTTAGTAAGTCGTGCGCACAGTGAATGCGTCGGTCAGATAAAGTATCTCCAGTCAACATGATAGATAAAGGTTAAGCGATGCATAAAGCGCATGACTGCCTTGATGGGCCCGTCAGGAGCAAGTTTTAACTTGCTGAAATTAGTTATTGTTTTTTAACACAGGCGACACGGAAGGCAAGTAGGAAACTTCTGATTCTTCGTGCATTGGCGAAAGAAATTTTTAATTCTTGTCTTTTAGCGCTGCATTGGATTAACTGCGCTGGCGAGAGCTAAACATGTAAGTATATTGCGCCCTGCAAGACTGAAGGGCGCAATAGCTTTCTTCACGTCACTGCATAAAACTTGCGCACATACCCCGTGCTGGTCCATTTGCAAGGCGCGCCCTGGGCGACGAATACGGTGTCGCCTGTGTTCACGGTCAGGCTAGGGCCGTTTTCCAGGCTCAACCCTACGCTGCCTTCGATCAGGTTCATCAGCTCATGGATTTTGTGCGGGCGCGAGATGCGCTCGTAGGGTGTGGAGTCCCAGACGCCGATGCGCAAAGTGCTTGCGGTGTCTTCAAACAGGTTGTTGCTGCGGCACTGCGGCAGCGCGCTGATCATGATCGCCGGGTCTGGCGGTGAGGACGGTGTGAGCATGGCGAGGCGGTCCAGAGCGGTAATACCGGGTTTGTCGGGGCCATTGGCCTGAGTGGATACGCAGAACGCCCAGAGGCTGTCCGGTTGCGCTTCGATACGTACTTGCGTGCCACGACCGATCACGGCACTTTCGCCGGTGCTGATGGTGATGCTGCCGGTGCCAGAGGTCAGCGTGACGCTGCCGCGATGCATCACCAGCATTTCGGTGTAGGGGTAGGCCTCCACCGAGAGCGCCGTACCCAATTCAACGATGCCAGCCGCAATACCCTGTTCATCGACAAATGCTGTGCGGCGGCCACTGTCGAACGGGTCATGCGCATCAATGGGGCCGGTGGTGAATTCGGTATCTACCGGGCTGAGGTCAGCGCGGGCCAATAGCAGGACTGTGGGTTGGGGCATTGGGTTGGGCTCCTGAAGTTGAAGAGTGACTGATCGTTCCCACGCTCTGCGTGGTAATGCCTTTCGTGACGCTCTGCGTCACATGCTCAAGACCGGACGCAGAGCGTCCAGAACTGCATGCCAACGCAGAGCATTGGCACGATGATGTTCTTCCGGGCGATCAGCCGATCGCCTGGGTAATCAGCGCAAACTGGCGCACGCCCTGGCGGGCTTGCGGAACTGCGCCCATGCTCATGCAGGTCACGCTGTCGACACGCTTGAGGCCAGCTTCGTCCAGCCAGTCGGCCAGGCCGCAGTCGGTCGGGATGTCGATGCGTACAAATGCGTAAGGCACTTTGGCCAGCAGTTGCTCGATCATGTGGCGGGCCTGTTCCACCGTCTGGGCGACAACAGGGCCGATGCACAGGCCACGGCCGAAAGGACGCAACAGGGCAAAAGCCTGCAACTGGCCATCGCGTTCGATGCCGACTGCGTGCTCAAGGTTATTCAGCACATCGCCCAGCGTTGCCGAACGGTCCATGCCCGAACCGGCGTTGGCCAGTTCCAGCACGCGAGCGTGGTCAGCCTCGCTCAGCGCACGACTGCTTTCCTGTGCTTTCAATACGGTTGTGTCGGGCAGTTGTGCCTGCCCCTGACGCTGTTGAACCTCACCAAAACTGACGAAGCCCATTTTTTCGTACAGCGGGGCGCCGGCAAGTGTTGCATTGAGGATGGCGGTGCGCGGCGGCACGCTGCCGACAGCAAGCTCCATCAATTTGCGGCCAATACCCTTGCCTTGATAGTCGTCGCTGACAATCACCAGACCGATAGTGGAAAACTCGCCCTGATGGCAGGCGAAGGCACTGCCGATCAAGCGACCGTTATGTACTGCAACAAAGCCTTGGGCGACACGTTGCAGCATGGCCCAGTCTTCCAGTCGATGCGGCCACTTCAGGGCAATGGATAACTCATGAGCGTTGCCGACGTCGGCTGCGGTCATGGGGCGAAATTCAAAGTCGAGGCGTTGCTGAGCGAGCATGACGTGTCTCCGTCCAGAAGGATGCACCGGCAAAATAAAGGCTGCGGCAAGCTTGCTGTATCCCACCTGATGCGGGCGCTGACAAGAGGTCTGCAAGCATTCGGCAGATTCCACAAACCGCCGTTCGCCAGACCACAGTTACTGCTTAAATCGGGCGGGCACCCGGCAGCAAATGCTTGTGGTTTTTCTTCGGCTTCAGGCTCTTTATATAGCCGCCGGAATTTGCTGCTCGCAGATCACTGGCGCGGCGCAGTTTCTGCGGTGCAAACCCGCGCCCTTGAGCCCGAGCGCCCTGAAAAGGGTCAAAAAAGCGCCAAAAACCGGGGGCTGCCCAAGGCTGGAGCGCCCCGCAAAGTCTGCTGAGCGCGCACCTCAAAACGGTGGTTTCTATCAAGCAGCCATCACTTTTAACGCCATCTGCTGATTTCACGGTGTTGTAATGAGGTTGTGCTGCAGCGTGCATCACCGCCCTTGGAAATGAGGCCGGATTGCTCGTCATGCCATGACCTCAACGAACTTTCAGGACCGCACACAATGAGCTTTCTTCGACCAAAATTCATTACGTTCGACTGCTACGGCACCTTGACCAATTTCCACATGGGCACCATGACGCGCGAGCTCTTTGCCGACCGCGTTCCGGCTGAACAGATGGATCAGTTCGTCAAGGATTTTTCGGCGTATCGTCTGGATCAGGTCATGGGGGACTGGATGCCGTACGACGAAATTCTCAAGGTTGCACTGGCTCGCACCTGCAAGCGCTGGAACGTTGAATACCGCGAAGAAGGCCAGCTGTATTACGACGCCGTGCCGACCTGGGGCCCACATGCTGATGTGCCCGCCGGGCTGTCGAAAATCGCCGACAAGATCCCGCTGGTGATTTACTCCAACGCCAGCGACAGCCAGATCATGTCCAACGTCGACAAACTCGGCGCACCGTTTCACAAGGTGTTCACCGCTGACCAGGCCAAGGTCTACAAGCCACGTCTGGCAGCCTTCGAATTCATGCTCGATAACCTGGGTTGCGGCCCGGAAGACATCTTGCATGTGTCTTCAAGCTTCCGTTACGACCTGTTTTCCGCACACGACATGAAAATCAAGAACAAGGCATTTGTGGCGCGTGGTCATGAACAGCCAGCTCACAGCTCTTATGAATACCACCAGATCCCGGACATCGGCGGGCTTGCCGGGCTGGTCGGCCTCTAAACCGGACAACTCGCGCAACACCGGCATTTTTCAAGGTGCTCTTCTATGAGTGACAAGGGGAACAGAATGCGCAGTGAGTCTTACTGGCTCGATACGGCTCCAGACTTTACCGGCGCGCAGGACGGCGCAGTGGAGGGGCAGGCTGACGTTGTGGTGGTCGGTGGCGGTTTCACCGGTCTTGCGGCGGCGCGTGCATTGGCCTTGAAAGGTGCCAGCGTGGTGGTTCTGGAAGCTGGCCGGGTGATCGGCGAAGCGTCGGGCCGCAACGGCGGACAGTGCAATACCGGCGTGGCTCAGGACTACGCGTCATTGAGCGCGACCCTGGGGGCCGATCAGGCGCGCGAGTATTACAAGGCTTATGAAAGTGCGGTGCAGAGCGTCGTCACGGTGGTCGAGCAGGAAAACATCGCCTGTGACATCAAGCGTAACGGCAAGCTCAAGCTGGCGGCCAAGCCAGGGCATTACGAAGGACTGGCGCGCACCTGCGAGCTGATTCGTCGTGAGGTCGATGCCGACGTTGAGTTGCTGTCTGCTGAGGACGTGCGCGCCGAAATCGGTTCAAACGAATTCCACGGTGGCCTGCTGCAGCGCAACGGTGTGCAGATGCACGTCGGCCGTTTCGGCCTGGGCCTGGCCGATGCGGCTGTGCGCCACGGCGCAAAGGTGTATCAGGGTGCCACGGTGAAGGACTGGAAAGCCAACCGTGGCGGCTTCGTGGTCAACACCTCGAAAGGCTCTATTCAGGCCGGGCAGGTGTTACTGGCGACCGGTGCCTGCCAGCACGGCGGTTTGGGCTGGTATCGCCGACGCATCGTGCCGGTCGGCAGTTTCGTCATCGTTACCGAAGTATTGCCACAGGCGCTGATTGACCAGCTGTTTCCCAACCAGCGCGCTTACGTGACCAGCCGTTTGATCGGCAACTATTTCCGTCTGACTCCGGATAACCGCCTGCTGTTCGGCGGGCGGGCACGCTTCGCCATGTCCAACAGCAGTTCCGATGCCAAGAGCGGCAAGGTGCTGCAAGCGGCGATGGTGCAGATGTTCCCGCAACTGGCGCACGTCAAGATCGACTACTGCTGGGGCGGGCTGGTGGACATGACGTCCGACCGTCTGCCGCGTGCAGGCGAACACAACGGCGTCTTCTACTCGATGGGTTATAGCGGCCATGGTGTGCAGATGTCGGTGCATATGGGGCGGGTGATGGCTGAGGTCATGGAAGGCAAGGCGTTGGCCAATCCCTGGAAAGACCTGAACTGGCCAGCCATTCCCGGCCACTTCGGCAAGCCGTGGTTTCTGCCGCTGGTAGGTGCGTATTACCGCTATCAGGACAGCCGCCACTGAGTTTTTGTTTAACCGTCGTGTGTGCTTGAAGGACGCTCCGGCCAACCGTGAGCAACTCGGAATTTCCCCTTTTCGACAGGTAGAACTGATATGGCTGACAAAAAAACCGACTCCCAGCTGATCACAGGCGAAGACAGCCTGCGTGTTTTCGAAGGTCTCAATCGTGGTCTGTCGCGGCGCGATGCGTTGCGTATGCTGGGTGTTGCAGGTGTGGTTGCGGCGGGCTCGACCAGCCTGTTCGGTGCGGCGGGCAAGGTTTTTGCCGACGACGCCGATGCGCCTGTCAAAGGCAAGCCAGGCGGGCGCATTCGTGTAGCGGGCATGTCCAGCTCCACCGCTGACACACTTGATCCGGCCAAAGGCGCGCTGTCTACCGACTACGTTCGCCATTTCATGTTCTACAACGGTCTGACCCGTTTCGACAGCCATCTGGTTCCGCACATGGAACTGGCCGAGAAGATCGAGAGCGACAACGCCACGGTCTGGACCGTCACCCTGCGCCAGGGCGTGACCTTCCACAACGGCAAGGCATTGACCGCTGGCGACGTGGTGTTCTCCCTGTCGCGCCACAAGGACCCGGCCACCGGCTCGAAAGTGCTGCCGCTGATGGCGCAGTTCTCCGAGATCAAGGCCACCGGCCCGCTGGAAGTGCAGATCACCCTCAGCTCGCCAAACGCCGAGTTGCCTTCGATTCTCGCGGTTTCGCACTTGTTGATCGTGCCCGAAGGCACGACAGATTTCAGCAAGGGCATCGGTACCGGCCCGTTCACCGTCAAGGAATTCAACCCTGGCGTGCGCTCGGTCAGTGCGCGCAACCCTAACTACTGGAAACCAGGCCTGCCGTACCTGGACGAGATCGAATTCATTGCCATTGCCGACGAGCCGTCACGCGTCAACGCGCTGCTGTCCGGCGACGTGCACATGATCAACGAGGTCAACCCGCGCTCCACCACACGCATCGCGGCCAGTGCCAAGCACCGCGTTGTGGATGCGCCGTCCGGCAACTACACCGACCTGATCATTCGCCAGGACCAGATGCCCGGCAAGAGCCCGGAATTCACCGAGGCCATGAAGTACCTGCTGGACCGTGAGCAGGTCAAATCGGCCGTGTTCCGTGGCTATGCCCGCGTCGGTAACGACCACCCGATTGCACCCGGCTCGCGCTACTTCAACGCTGACCTGCCGCAACGCGCCTATGACCCGGAAAAGGCCAAATTCCTGCTCAAGAAAGCCGGCATGGAAAAAATCACCATGGCCGTAGCGGCATCGCCTGCTGCGACCGGTTCGGTGGACATCGCCGTGCTGCTGCAACAGTCGGCCAAACAGGCCGGGCTGACGCTCAACGTCAACCGCCTGCCGAGCGATGGCTACTGGTCCAACCACTGGATGAAGCACCCGCTGAGCTTCGGCAACATCAACCCGCGACCGAACGCCGACGTGATCTTCTCGCAGTTCTTCCAGTCCTCGGCACCGTGGAACGAATCCGGCTGGAAAAACGATCAGTTCGACCAGTTGCTGCTGCTGGCCCGCGGGGAAACCGACGACGCCAAGCGCGCCAAAATGTACGGCGACATGCAGACTCTGGTGAGCCAGAACTGCGGCATCGGCATCCCCGTGTTCATCAGCAACATCGACGGCGTGGACAAGCGCGTTCAGGGCTATTCCAGCAACCCGCTGGGCGGCTTCATGGGCTACATGTTCAGCGAGCAGGTGTGGCTGGACGCATAAATGCAACGCTGAACCGAGCAGGAGGATGCAGATGAATAGCAACACACTCTGGTTGATCGTGCAGCGCTTCGGCGCGGCGATCGTGACGTTGTTGATCGTTTCCATCGTGGTCTTCGCCATTACGGCGGTGTTGCCTGGAGACGCGGCACAACAGGCCCTTGGGCAATTCGCGACGCCTGAACAGGTCGCCGCATTGCGTACAAAACTGGGCCTGGATCAGCCAGGTGTGGTGCGTTACCTGCATTGGTTGACCAACCTGCTCGGTGGCAACTTCGGTGAGTCGGTGTCCAACGCAATGCCGGTGTCCGAGCTGATTGCCGGGCGCTTTCCGAAAACCCTGATGCTGTCGGCAACTACCGCGCTGGTCTCGGTACCACTAGCGCTGGCACTGGGCATTGGCGCAGCGATGTACCGCGGCAGCCGCCTTGATGGGGCGCTGAGTTTCATCACGCTGACCCTGGTGGCGGTGCCCGAATTTCTGGTGGCTACCCTGGCGGTGCTGATTTTCGCCGTTAATCTGGGCTGGCTGTCGGCGTTGTCGTATGGCGGTGACGTCAGCTCGCCGTGGCAGTTCATGCGTACTTACGCGCTGCCGGTGATGACCCTGTGCTGCGTGATCGTGGCGCAAATGGCGCGCATGACCCGCGCTGCGGTCATCGACCAACTGGACAGCCCGTATGTGGAAATGGCCCGCCTCAAGGGCGTCAGCCCGGTGCGTATCGTACTGCGCCACGCCTTGCCCAACGCTATCGGGCCCATCGTCAACGCGGTGGCGCTCAGCCTTTCCTACCTGCTGGGCGGCGTGGTCATCGTTGAAACCATCTTCAACTACCCCGGCATCGCCAGCCTGATGGTCGATGCTGTAACCAACCGTGACATGGCGTTGGTTCAAGGCTGCACCATGCTGTTCTGCTCCGCTTACCTGGGTCTGGTGCTGATGGCCGACCTGTGTGCAATTCTTTCCAATCCGAGGCTGAGAACCCAATGACTCAATTCATTGCGAAATCGACGCCTGAAGCGCCGGCACCGGTGCTGCGCAAAAAAGCGTCCCGCCCCACCTCATGGCTTGGCTTGCTGGGCGCAACGGTGTGCTTTATCTGGCTGATGGTTGCGCTGTTCGGCCCTTGGCTCGCGCCGCATGCTGTTGGCGAAGTGGTTTCCGACAACATGTTTGAAAACATGAGCGCGCTTTATCCGTTCGGTACTGATTACCTGGGCCGCGACATGCTCAGCCGGGTGCTGGTCGGCGCGCGCTTTACAGTAGGCCTGGCGCTGATCTCTGCGGTACTGGCGAGCGGCATCGGCACGCTTTGCGCGCTGTTGTCGGTGGTCGCGCCAAAATGGCTGGACGAAATCATCAGCCGCCTGATGGACGCGTTCATCTCGATCCCCAGCAAAATGCTGGCGCTGATCATGGTCTCGGCGTTCGGCTCCTCCGAAGTGCTGCTGATCTGTACGGCGGTATTGAGCTACACGCCGGGAGCGTTTCGTATAGCGCGCAGCCTGGCGGTGAATATCGAGGCGCTGGAATACGTGCAAGTGGCGCGCACGCGGGGTGAGGGTCGTATCTACATTGCCTGCCGGGAAATTCTGCCGAACATGCTCAACCCGGTCATGACCGACCTGGGGCTGCGTTTTGGTTTTATCGTGTTACTGCTCAGCGGCATGAGCTTTCTGGGGCTTGGCGTGCAGCCGCCCGATGCCGACCTTGGCTCGCTGGTACGCGAGAACATCGGCGGCCTCAGCCAGGGCGCTCCGGCCATCGTGATCCCGGCGCTGGCCATCGGCACGCTGACCATCGGTGTCAACCTGTTCATCGACCGGCTGGCCTCACGGCGCGGTCGCCGCTCGGGAGGGCATTGAGATGAGCCAGTTGATTCGTGTGCAAGACCTGCGTGTGGTTGCCGAGGGCGACCATGGCGAGCTGGAGATCGTCAAAGGCGTCAGCTTCTCGCTGGAAAAAGGTGAAGTGCTGGCACTGATCGGCGAGTCGGGCTCCGGCAAGACCACCATCGCGCTGGCCCTGCTCGGTTACGCCCGACGCGGTTGCAAGCTGGCTGGCGGGGTGGTTCAAGTGGGCGAGCACGACATGCTCAGCCTGCCCGAAAGCCAATTGCAGGGCCTGCGTGGCAACCGCGTTTCCTACATTGCACAAAGCGCCGCAGCCGCCTTCAACCCGGCGAAAAAGCTGATCGATCAGGTGATCGAAGGTGCGCTGATTCATGGTCTGGGCAGCCGCGCGGAACTGGAAGCCAAGGCTGTCGAGCTATTCCGCGACCTGGCCCTGCCCAATCCGGAAAGCATCGGCCGGCGTTACCCGCATCAGGTCTCGGGTGGCCAGTTGCAGCGCGTCATGGCGGCCATGGCGCTGATCAGTGATCCGTTGCTGGTGATCCTCGACGAGCCGACCACCGCACTGGACGTCACCACGCAGATCGACGTGCTGCGTGCATTCAAGCGAGTCGTCCGCGACCGGGGTGCCACGGCAGTCTATGTCTCCCACGACCTTGCGGTGGTGGCGCAGATGGCTGATCAGATCGTAGTGCTCAATGGCGGGCGGATTATCGAGCAGAGCAGCACTGAAGCGCTGCTCAAAGGCCCGGAAGACGCCTACACCCGCAGCCTGCTGGCAGCGGCGCGGCCCGACAAAGTGCTGAAACCGGCCAGCGAAGTGGTCAAGGACAGCACGCTGTTGACCATCAAGGGCCTGACGGCGGGCTATGGCAAAAAGAACCTGCAAGGCATGCCGATGATTCGCGTGCTGGAAGACATCGACCTGACCATTCGCCGTGGTCAGGCCATTGGCGTGATCGGCGAGTCCGGTTCGGGCAAGTCGACCCTGGCCCGTGTGGTCGCCGGTCTTCTGGACCCGGCGCACGGCAGCCTGACATTCGACGGTGCCGAATTGTCCGGTACCCTCGCGGGACGCACCGAAGAGCAATTTCGGCGCATCCAGATGGTGTTCCAGAACGCCGACACCGCGCTCAACCCGATGCACAGCATCAGCGCAATTCTGGCGCGCCCGCTGAAGATGTATTTCGACCTGAAGGGCAAGGCCCTGCGCGATCGCATTGACGAACTGATGGACCTGGTGCGCCTGCCCCCTGAACTGGCAGAGCGGCGCCCCAACGAACTGTCGGGTGGCCAGAAACAACGTGTCAACCTGGCCCGCGCGCTGGCGGCCAAGCCGGACCTGATCCTCTGTGATGAAGTGACCTCGGCGCTGGATACCGTGGTGGGCGCGTGCATCCTTGAACTGCTTGGCGAACTGCGCCGCAAGCTGGGTGTTTCCTACCTGTTCATCAGCCATGACATTTCCACCGTCCGCGCGCTGTGCGACGACATAGTGGTGATGTACAGCGGCCACAAGGTCGAAGAGGGCAGCCGCGAAGCGTTCAGCCGTGTGCCATTCCATCCGTACACCGACCTGCTGGTGCACTCAGTGCCAGAACTGCGTCAGGGCTGGCTGGAAACCTGTGGTGTGACCAGCGGCAAGCTGCCACCCATCAGCGCCCCGGCCAACAACCCCGAGCTGTGCACCTTTCTCAACCGTTGCCCGGCCCGTGTCGAAGGCCTGTGCAACAAGACTGCCCCGAGCCGTCGCATGATCGCAGGCGGCAGCGAAATCCTCTGCCATCGCGACAGCGACGAGCTGCAGGCCGTGCAAGAAAACCTTAATCCTGTGACCGTGGGAGCCTACGCATGAGTGGCCGTTTTGTGAGACTGGGCGAACGTGATCGCCCGGTTGTGAGCCTGATGGTCGATGGCGCGCCCATAGAAGCATTGCAGGGCGACACCTTGATGGTGGCGTTGCTGACCCGCAAAGCCACGCTGCGCCAGTCCGAGTTCGACTCCGGACGTCGTGCCGGGTTTTGCCTGATGGGCGCCTGTCAGGATTGCTGGGTCTGGACCCGCAACGGCGAGCGCCTGCGCGCCTGCTCCAACGAAGTCCGCGACGGACTCGATATCGTCACCACCCAACCGGAGGCGAAATGGCCACTTCTTCACGGTTAGACGTTCAGAACCCTGCCAGCCCGAGAGTCGTCATCATTGGCGCTGGCCCAGCGGGCACCCGTTGCGCCGAAACCTTGCTGGCGGCGGGCATCAAGCCGATTCTGATCGACGAAAACCGGCGCGACGGCGGGCAGATCTATCGCCGTCAGCCAGAAGGCTTTAAGCGCGATTATTCAGCGTTGTATGGCACCGAAGCCGCCAAGGCGCGTGACCTGCACGAAAGCTTTGATCGCCTGCGCGCGCAAATCGACTATCGCCCCGACACGCTGGCCTGGAACCTCACGCACGGCGAGCTGTGCTGTGCCAGCCAGGGCGTGCATACCGTGGTGGAATACGACGCACTGATCCTGTGTGCCGGTGCCACCGACCGGCTGATGCCGATCAAGGGCTGGCAACTGGCGGGCACCTACAGCCTGGGCGGCTCGCAGATCGCGCTCAAGTCGCAGTCGGTGTCCATCGGCAGTCGCGTGGTGTTCATGGGCAGCGGACCGTTGCTTTACCTGGTCGCCAGCCAGTACGTCAAAGCCGGTGCCGATGTGGCTGCTGTGCTCGACACTTCGCCGTTCAGCAAGCGCATCGGCGCGATGCCCAAATTGCTCGCGCGCCCAGGCTTGCTGTTCAACGGCATGAAGCTGCTGGCCCAGTTGTACAGCGCCAAAGTGCCGGTGCACCTGGGCGTGCAGCCTGAGGAAATCATCGGCAGCGAGCAGGACGGTGTGACCGGCGTGCGGGTGAAGCTCGCCAACGGTAACTCGCTGTCCGTCGACTGCGATGCGTTGGCGCTGGGTTATCACCTGCGTCCGGAAACCCAACTCGCTGACCTGGCAGGGTGCCAACTGCGTTTCGACGATGCGTCCGGGCAATGGGTGCTGGCGGTCGACGAAGACGGTCGCACCTCGGTGAACGGCGTTTATGCTGCGGGCGACGGCGCAAAAATTCGCGGTGCCGATGCTGCCGAACAGGCAGGGCGGTTGGCGGCGATGGCGCTGCTGGACGATCTTGGCCGGCCTGTGGATAACTCGCGCCGCGAAGAAGTACGCAAGAATCTGCTGGTCATGGATCGCTTCCGTGTCGGGCTGACCGAAGCGTTTCCCTGGCCTGCTGCCCAGGCAGCTGCGTTGCCCGATGAAGCGATTGTCTGCCGCTGCGAGATGATCAGCGCAGGCGAGTTGCGCGGCGTGGTGCGTGAAAAGGGCGCATGCGAAGTCAACCGCGCCAAGGCATTCAGTCGCGTCGGCATGGGCCGTTGCCAAGGGCGTTATTGCTCTCAGGCCGGTGCCGAAGTAATCGCTGCCCAGGCCGGTGTGCCGGTCGAGCAGGTCGGTCGTCAGCGCGGGCAGGCACCGGTCAAACCGCTGTCGATGCTGGTGGACGAGGTGACCTCATGAAACAACCGAAAGTGGATGTACTGATTGTCGGTGGCGGCTTCATGGGCTCGGCGTCGGCGTTTTTTCTGCGTCAGCGCGGCAAGTCGGTGACGCTGCTGGAGCGCGACGTGATCGGCCAGTACGCCAGCGGCGTCAACTTCGGCAACGTGCGCCGTCAAGGCCGGCACCTTGGTCAGCTGGAACTGGCCAACCGTTCCAGAGCACTGTGGCAGCGGTTGCCGGAGCTGATCGGTGAAGACCTGGAGTTTCTGCCCAGCGGTCACATGCGCGTCTGCTATCGCGAGGATGAAATCGCTGAACTGGAAGCTTATGCCGCGGCTCCGGAAGCCCGTGAGCTGGACCTGAAAATCTACAGCGGCAAGGCACTGCACGAGCGTTTCGGGTTTCTCGGGCCGGACGTAAAGGGCGGCTCCTACGCGCCGCACGATGGCCACGCCAACCCGCGTCTGGCCGCACCGGCTTTCGCTCGTGCAGCGATTCGTGCCGGGGCGCGTATCGAAGAGCGTACCGAAGTGGCGCATGTGGAAAAGGTCGGTCACGAATTTGAAGTCACCACCACTGACGGGCGCATTTTTACTGCCGATCAATTATTGATCACCGCAGGTGCCTGGGGGCAAAAACTCTCCGCGCAGTTTGGCGAGCCCGTACCGCTGGAAACCAATGGCCCGCAGATGGCCGTGACCGAACCGGTGCCTTATGCACTGCCGACAGTGATCGGCGTGTTCACCAAAATCCCTCACGAAGTGATCTACTTCCGGCAGATCGCACGTGGCAACATCGTCATCGGCGGTGGCTTTCGCAGCAAGCCGGACATGATCAACCGCCGCGCCTACGTCGAGCCGCGCAGCATCATCAATCAGGTGCAGCAGATGCGTCGGCTGTTGCCCGGCGTCGGCAACCTGAACATCATCCGCGTGTGGAGCGGCATTGAAGGCTACACGCCGGATTCGCTGCCGGTGATGGGCCGCAGCGGCAAGGTCGACGGGCTGTTCTATGCGTTCGCCTTCTGCGGTCACGGCTTCCAGCTCGGTCCGGGTGTGGGCGACGTGATGGCTGAACTGATCAGCACCGGTACGACCAGCACCTCGATCAGCCCGTTCGACATTCGCCGTTTTGAAATTGTTACTGAACAAGCGAGTAAAGCCTCATGAGCCCCCGCGCCCTGGAAATTCTCAAACGCCTGATCGCCTTCGACACCGTGTCGTCGGAGCCGAACATGGCACTGATCGAATACGTCCGTGAACTGCTGGCCAGCAAGGGTATCGAGTCGTTGATCGTCAAGGACGAGACCGGCAAGAAGGCCAACCTGTTCGCCAGCACCGGCCCGCGTGACGTGCCGGGCGTGCTGCTTTCCGGGCACACCGACGTGGTTCCTGCGGCCGGTCAGGCGTGGACGATGCCGCCGTTTCAGGCCACCCTGCGTGACGGGCGTATCTACGGCCGTGGCACCTGCGACATGAAGGGTTTCATTGCCCTGGCCATCGACGCGATGCTCGATGCCGCGGACATGACCCTGATCCGTCCGCTGCAACTGGCGCTGTCCCACGATGAAGAGATCGGCTGTGTCGGCGTGCGGCGGCTGCTGGATGTGTTGCATCTGGCACCCGTGCGTCCGTTTCTGTGTGTGGTGGGCGAACCGACGCTGATGCAGTTTGCCGTCGGGCACAAGGGCAAGGCGTCCTATCGCACCTTCTGCCGAGGCCAGGAGGCGCATTCGTCGCTGGCACCCAGAGCGGTCAACGCGATTCATCTGGCCAGCGATTTCATCGCCGAACTGCGCAAGAGTCAGAAGCAGATCGAGCAACAAGGCGCGCGTGACGAGGGTTACGACATTCCTTACAGCACCGTGCACATCGGCCGTATCGATGGCGGTAAGGCGCTGAACATTGTGCCCAACCTGTGCACCATGGAATTCGAATACCGCAACCTGCCGGGCGACAATCCCGACGTGCTGCTGGAGCAACTGCGCGAGCGCGCCGAAGTGCTGGTACGCGAAGCGAAACAATTGTCGGGCGTGGCCGCTATCGAAATCGAAGTGATGAACGAATACCCGGCGCTTGAGACACACCCCAGCGTTGAAGCAGTGCGCATGCTGCATGCATTTGCCGAACCGGGCACACAGCACATCAAGGTCTCCTATGGCACTGAAGGCGGCCTGTTCGCCGGGCGGCTCAACGTGCCGGTGGTGGTGTGCGGGCCTGGCTCCATCGAGCAGGCACACAAGCCGGACGAGTTTATCGAGGAGAGCCAGATGAACGCGGGCGAGCGCTTTTTGCAAAGCCTGCTGGGTTCGTTGAAGCAGTAGAGGCTGCCGTCCGAGGGCAAATTTCAGCATCGGACGCTGCCGTTATCCTGCTTTCAGCATCCTGGACTGCGGCGCCTGCCTAGACTGGCAGGTATCCCGAAACAGGACTCGACCATGCTCAAGAATCAGTTGAAAGACCCCAGCCTGCTGGTAGACCGCGCCTACGTCGATGGGCAATGGATCAACGCTGACGATGGTGCAACGCTGACCATCAGCGACCCGGCGACCGGCGAAATGATCGCGCAGGTTCCGGCCCTGAATGGCCCTGAAACCCGTCGCGCCATCGAAGCTGCGAATCGTGCCTGGCCCGCCTGGCGTGCACGTCCCGCTGCCGAGCGCGCGGGCCTGCTGGAGCGCTGGCATCAGGCGATGCTCGACAACGTCGAAGACCTGGCGCTGATCATGACCCTTGAGCAGGGCAAGCCGCTGAACGAATCTCGTGGCGAGATCCGCTACGGTGCCAGCTTCGTCAAATGGTTCGCTGAAGAGGCGCGCCGCTCCTACGGCGAAACCATCCCCGCGCCCAGCGCAGACCGTCGTTTGATGACCCTCAAGCAGCCGGTGGGTGTGTGCGCCGCAATCACCCCGTGGAATTTTCCCAACGCCATGATCACCCGCAAGTGCGCGCCGGCCTTGGCTGCCGGGTGCCCGATCATCGTCAAACCTTCGGACCTTACGCCTTTGTCGGCGCTGGCGCTGGCGGTACTGGCCGAGCGTGTGGGTATTCCTGCCGGTGTGTTCAACGTCATTACCGGCATGCCCGCAGGCATTGGCGAAGAACTGACCGGCAATCCGGTGGTGCGCAAAATTTCCTTTACCGGCTCGACCCCGGTCGGCCGTCTGCTGATGCGCCAGAGCGCCGAACACATCAAGCGTCTGAGCCTTGAACTGGGCGGTAATGCACCCTTCATTGTGTTTGACGACGCGGACCTAGAACAGGCGGTGACGGGCATCATGCTCAGCAAATTCCGCAACGCCGGGCAGACCTGCGTGTGCGCCAACCGGATTCTGGTACAAGACGGCATCTACGACCGTTTTGCTGCACGGCTGGTAGAGGAAGTGAGCAAACTCAAGGTCGGCAACGGCCTGGAAGAGGGCGTGACCATTGGCCCGCTGATCAACCCGGCGGCGGTCAGCAAGGTTACTCGGCACATCGATGATGCACTGAGCCAGGGCGCGAAGTTGCTGCATGGCGGCCGTCCCGATGGCACCAGCCAATTCGTCCAGCCAACGGTATTGGGCGAAACCCATGCGGGCATGTTGCTGGCCAACGAAGAAACCTTCGGGCCTGTTGCGCCACTGATGCGCTTCACCGACGAAGCCGAAGCGCTGGCACTGGCCAACGCCACGCCTTATGGCCTTGGCGCGTACTACTTCACCCAGGACCTGCGTCGCTCATGGCGTTTCGGCGAGGCGCTGGAGTTCGGCATGGTCGGCCTCAACACCGGCATCATCTCCATGGAAGTCGCCCCGTTCGGTGGTGTCAAACAATCCGGCCTTGGCCGCGAGGGCTCCAGCTACGGCCTGGATGAATACCTGGAAGTGAAGGCGTTTCATGTGGGGGGGTTGTAACAGCGCAGTGCGAGGACGCTCCGCGTCACAGACCTGCGCCGCGCTGCTGGCTCAAGATCGGACGCGGAGCGTCCAGAACGGCGTACCGACGCGGAGCGTCGGCACGATAGGTAATCAAGGGCACGATAATCCAACGCATCAGTAACCCTGGCCGCGATCCACCTGCCCCTGCATCGCTTCACCACGCTCAAAGCGGCGAATGTTATCGAGCAGGCCAGGGAAGGCGCTTTCCGGTTGGGTCATGGCCGCGACATGCGGTGTCAGCATGATCTTCGGGTGTTGCCAGAACGGATGATCAGCCGGTGCCGGTTCCTGTTGCAGCACATCCAGCACCGCAGCGCTCAGTTGGCCGCTGTCCAGCGCGTCAAGCAGGTCCGCTTCCACCAGATGCCCGCCACGGCCCATGTTGATCAGCGCGGCACCTTGGGGCAGGCGCTCGAAAAGCTGGCGATTGAGGATGCCTTCGGTTTGCCCGGTCAGCGGCAAGACACACAGCAGAATGTCGCACTGACCAAGAAACACGCCCAGCTGCTCTTCACCCGCATAACACGTCACGCCTTCTACCTGATGCTCGCTGCGCGCCCAGCCCGACAGCTCGAAACCGAATGGTTTGAGGCTCGACAGAATATGCTGCGCCTGCAAGCCCAGTCCCATCACTCCCACGCGACGCTTGTGCGCCGGAACCAGCGGATGCGCCTTCCAGACGCCCTCGACCTGCTGCTGCCGATAACGCAGCATTTCCCGGTGCAGGCTCAGCACCGCAAAAGATGCGTACTGACACATCCCTTGACTGATGCCGGGGTCCAGCAGACGAACCACCGGCAAGGACTCGGGAATACGGCTCAGGTCCAGTTGATCGACGCCCGCAGACAAGGCGAACAGCACCTTCAGGTTGGGCAGCAATTCCTGTAGATCGTCAGGTGCCAGCCAGGCGCCCAAGTAGTGGATATCGGCCGGGTCGCCGATATCCGGCCACACCCGCCATTCAATGTCCGGCGCATGCTCGGCAAACAGGACACGCCAGCGTTCGGCGCGTGCGGGATCGGCTTTGTAGAGCAGGGCGGGCATGGGCATTTCCTGAGTGTGAAAGTGGAGCCCCATCATGCCGCAAGTCGAAAGCAGGATCTGTCGAAACAGCCTTTTGCAGAGCACCGGCATGACTGAAAAGCAGCGTTGCCCGGCAGATTGCGTGGTGCTCGCAAGGCATGAAGGAATCTGCCGTTTGCGAGGCGAAAAACAGTCGATCTGGACATCTGAGAGGGCAAGTTCGGCGTAGATCATTTCGCTGAACGCTTAACCTGAACAGCATCGCAGCCACCCCGCCGGCTGCCAGGCCCACGACAGGTAAAACCATGAACAGCAAAGTCGACGAAACACCTCATCTGCTCCGCCAGCGCGATCAGTTCGTGCCGCGTGGCATTGTCACGGCCCACCCGCTGGTCATCGACCGCGCGCAGGGTTCTGAACTGTGGGACGTCGATGGCAAGCGCTATCTGGATTTTGTCGGCGGTATCGGCGTACTGAACATCGGCCATAACCACCCCAACGTGGTCAAGGCGATACAGGCGCAACTGACCAAGGTTACCCACGCCTGCTTCCAGGTGGCGTCCTATCAGCCCTATGTTGATCTGGCCAAACGCCTGAGCCATCTCATAGCGGGCCAGAGCGGCATCGATCACAAGGCCGTGTTCTTCACCTCAGGTGCCGAAGCGGTCGAAAACGCGGTGAAAATCGCCCGCGCTCACACCAATCGCCCGGCAGTTATCTCGTTCCGCGGCGGTTTTCATGGCCGTACGCTGCTTGGCACTACGCTGACCGGCATGAGCCAGCCGTACAAACAGAATTTCGGCCCGATGGCCCCCGAAGTGTTCCACACCCCGTACCCGAACGAGTATCGCGGTGTGACCCACCGAAGTGGCCCTGGCTGCGCTGCATGAACTGCTGGCAACTCAGGTCGCGCCGGATCGTGTGGCGGCCATTCTGATCGAGCCAGTCCAGGGCGACGGCGGTTTCCTGACCGCGCCGGTCGAATTCCTCAAAGCCCTGCGTGCCCTCACCGAACAGCACGGCATCGTGCTGATCCTCGATGAAATCCAGACCGGGTTTGGTCGTACCGGCAAATGGTTCGGTTTCGAGCATTCGGGTATCCAGCCTGATCTGGTGACGGTTGCCAAGAGCCTCGCGGGCGGCATGCCGCTGTCAGGCGTGGTCGGTCGTGCCGAGATCATGGATGCACCGCTTCCGGGCGGTCTGGGGGGCACTTACGGTGGTAATGCGCTGTCCTGCGCCGCCGCACTGGCGGTGATCGACACATACGAGCAGGACAATCTGCTCGCGCGTGGCGAGCAACTGGGCGAACACTTGCGTGCCGGTCTGCTCAAGCTCAAAGACCGTTACACCTGCATCGGCGACGTGCGCGGCACCGGCTTCATGCTCGCCATGGAACTGGTCAAGAACGACGCCGCACGTAGCCCGGACGCTGATCTCAATCAGAAGATCATTGATCAGGCACGCATTGGCGGCCTGTTGGTGATCAAGTGTGGTGTGTACCGCAACGTGTTGCGTTTCCTCGCACCGCTGGTCACCACAGAGCAGCAGATCGATGAAGCACTGACCATTCTCGATGCCGCCTTGGCACGAGTATTGAAGTCCAGCTGAGCGTAGACGTGGTCGCGGTTGTCGCGAGACGCTGCGACCACCGGCGCTGGGGATCATTGTTGAATGGAGACGTTGCCTGCCATGGGGCTTATTGATTACCGCGCACTGCTGATCGATTGTGATGAGGTTCTGGTGGACCGTGATTCGGGTGTCTGGGCGGCGTTGCAGCCGTTGCTGGAAAACGGTCTGAACACACCGGATAAAGACTCGGTCCTGACCGAATTCAATGATGTTGTGCGCACGCTCTATCCGCGCTTCGACGAACTGGGATTTAGCGGCCTGCTGTGCTTCGCGCACCGGCAACTGGCCGAGCGCCTTGGCATCAAGGCCAGTTGGGAAGAAGGCATGACCTTTGCCCGTTCCGTACCGAACTGGACGCTGTTCGAGGATGCACCCGGCGCGATGCTCTACCTGCGCAAGTTTTATCGGCTGCTGGTGTACGCCGACCGGGACCTGCAGGATCGCGGCATCCTGTGCGAACGCCTGGGCCTTGAACCTGACAGCCTGCTGTCGCTGACCACTCATCCGCTGGACGATCCGGACTGGCTTGCCGGGATGGATCTGGAACCGCGTGAAACGCTTCTTGTGTCTCGCCCGCCTGCCTCGGCGTTAGGCACCGGTGGGCTGTGTCTGATCCGCCGTAGCCGTGAGCAACACTGTCAGCCATGCACTGCCGACCTGTGCATCAACAGCATGGCCGATCTGGTCGCTCAGCATCAGCTGTCTTTACGGCGCTGATTTTGCTAGAAGGTAAGCACCGTGAATGGCAATACAAGAGGTAGGTAATGGAAGGCTTGGTCAAACTGGATCGGATTGATATCAATATCCTGGTAGAACTCCAGAAAGACGGGCGCATGACCAACGTCAGCCTGGCCGACGCCGTCGGGCTTTCCGCAAGCCCTTGCCTGCAGCGCGTCAAACGTCTTGAGTCGGCAGGTTACATTTCCAGTTACAAGGCGCACCTTAATCTGGCAAAAATCACCGAATCGGTCACCGTATTCACGGAAATCTCCCTCAGCGACCACAAGCGTGAAGACTTCGCCAAATTCGAAGCCAACATCCGTCACGTCGACGAAGTGCTGGAGTGCCACCTGATCAGCGGCGGCTACGACTACCTGGTGCGCTTCATGACCCGCAGCATTCAGCACTATCAGGAAGTGATCGAAGAACTGCTGGACAAGAACATTGGCATCTCCAAGTACTTCAGCTACATCGTCATCAAATCCCCGGTCATGAAAGACGGCGTGCCACTGCGCAAACTGTTGCGCCACTGAATCTCTAGCCCGGAGAGGACGCAGAGCATCCAGAACGGCATACCCACGCGGAGCATGGGCACGATAGTGTTCGCCCGGCCACCGCGTGGGCCGCCCGTTCCGCGATCCCCCAGACACTTATCGTTCCGCACGCTCCAGCGTGGGAACGCCCTTCGTGACGCTCTGCGTCACAAATCTGCGTAGCGCCGCTTGCTCAAGCCAGAGAGATCGTCGCGCCTCAACACTGACCGAATAATATATTTCTGAAATTCTGGCATAGGGCCACCATCCAGATGGCACGTTGGCCGGGGTTTTGCTCGTGCATATCCGAAAACCGACGGGCCCCCTGTCGCCATGGATTTCAAAAGGATGTGTTCGATGCCCGTAGCCCCTCGTTTCCTGGACCATTACCGCAAGGCCGACCGGATCATGCTGGGCCTGATCTGGCTATTGTTCCTCTACGCGCTCGGGTTGGCGTTCTGGTTTGATACGTTCACCCAGGCAGTGGTGGTGGGTGGCGGCACCGCGGTGGTGCTGACCGGGCTGTATCGCGCCATCGGCGGCACCCGATTGATGCGCTGCTGTGTGGGTGTAGGCCTGATGGTCATGGCCGCGCTGCATATCAATCAGGCGCACGGGCTGATCGAAATACATTTCGGCATCTTCGTGTTTCTAGCTGTACTGACCTTCTACCGCGACTGGCTGCCGATTCTGGTCGCCGCCGTCACCATCGCCATCCACCATGTCGGCTTCCACGCTCTGCAGCATGCAGGCTTCCCGGTTTACGTCATGCACCACGGCGGCGGTTGGAGCATGGTGATGGTGCATGCGGTGTACGTCGTTGTAGAAAGCGCGATTCTGGTCTATCTGGCCGTGCAGAATCAGGCCGAGGCGGTCGAGAATCAGGACATGCTCGATCGAATGCTGGCCACCACCAACCAGTTTTCGCCCAATAGCCAGGCCAGCGAGCGTTCGGCCAAACGCGTGCCGCTGGCGCAACGTTTCGAGCAGTTTCTGGAGCAGATCACCAGCCTTGTCGACGGCGTGGTGCGCGACACACGCGGGCTCGGCGAGCTGGGTCATGACCTTGCCAAAGCCAGCGGTACGCTGGAAACCGGGGCGCAGCATCAACTCAGCGAGATCGCCCGCATGACCGGCGCGATGCAGCGCATGGGTGATGCCATGAACGATATTTCCAGCCATGTTGCGCAAGCCGTGCAGCGGGCCGGTGACGCCAGCGATCAGGTCGCCCACGGGCGCGACAGTGTCGACCGTGCGCAGAGCGAAATCACCCAGCTTGCCGCACGCATCACGACCACCGATGAAACCGTACAGGCCCTGGCCAACCAGTCAGAACAGATCGGCAAAGTGCTGGACGTGATCGGCAGCATTGCCGAGCAGACCAACCTGCTGGCCCTCAATGCTGCAATCGAAGCCGCCCGCGCCGGTGGGCAGGGCCGAGGCTTTGCGGTGGTGGCGGACGAGGTGCGCAACCTCGCGCAGCGCACAGCGTCGTCGACCAAGGAAATCCAGACCATCATCGAAGACCTGCAAAAGGGCAGCCGTCAGGCCGCTACGGCCATGAACGACAGCCTGCAAGGCGTAGGGCGTTGTGTGGAAAACAGCCAGCGGGCGTCGGAATCCCTGCGTGCAGTCGGCGAAGGTATCGGTCATATCACCCAGCTTAACGGCCTGATTGCCACGACCACTGAACAGCAGTCCACCGCCAGCAAGGAAATCGCCGATCAATTACGTTCGGTGCAGACCATCGCCGAGCACACCGCCGCCAATATCGGTGTGCTGGCGACCAGCAGCCAGAGCCTGTCACCGCTGGCCATTCGCCTGGAAGCGCTTGGCCAGAGCTTTCACGCGTAGCTTTCGGGCTCAGGCAAACACCAGCCCCGAAGAACGCAGCAGTTCCTGAGTGTAGGCCTGCTGCGGCGCGGCGAAGATCTCGCGGGACGGACCTTGTTCGACCACCTTTCCGTCCTTGATCACAATCAGGTCATGCGCCAGTGCATGGACAACCGCCAGGTCATGGCTGATGAACAGGTACGTCAGGCCATGACGGATTTGCAGGTCACGCAGCAGGGCGACGATCTGTTTCTGCACGGTGCGGTCGAGCGCTGACGTAGGCTCGTCGAGCAGGATCAGATCCGGCTCAAGCACCAATGCCCGGGCGATGGAAATGCGCTGGCGTTGCCCACCGGAAAATTCGTGCGGGTAACGATGCCGGGTTGCCGGGTCCAGGCCGACCTCCTGCAACACGCGGATCACCGTCTGCTCACGCTCTTTCGGCGTGCCGATATTGTGCGTCACCAACCCCTCGGCAATGATCTGCTCCACGGTCATGCGCGGGCTGAGACTGCCGAACGGGTCCTGAAACACCACCTGCAACTGACGACGCAACGGGCGCATCAGGTGCTGGCTGTGCAGGCTCAGCTCCTTGGTGCCAAAACGGATGCTGCCCTCTGAGTCGACAAGACGCAAAATCGCCTGGCCCAGAGTCGACTTGCCCGAACCGGACTCGCCGACAATCCCGAGCGTCTTGCCCTTGAGCAGCTCGAAACTCACCCCATCCACCGCCTTCACATACTGCGGCTCGCGCTTGAACCAGGCTTTGCCCAGCGGGAACCAGACTTTCAGGTCCTGCACCGACAACAGCGTGTTGCTGTGCGTGGACGGCACCGGCTCGCCGTCCGGTTCGGCGTTGATCAGCAAGCGACTGTAAGGATGCTGCGGATTATCGAACAGGGCCTGGCAATCGGCCTGTTCGACGATCTCGCCCTCACGCATCACGCAGACCCGCTGGGCGATGCGCCGCACCAGATTGAGGTCGTGGCTGATCAGCAACAACGACATGTTGAGCCGCTGCTGAAGGGACTTGAGCAACTCCAGAATCTTCACCTGCACGGTCACATCCAGTGCGGTGGTCGGTTCGTCGGCGATCAGCAGATCCGGCTCGTTGGCCAGCGCCATGGCGATCATGATGCGCTGCCGCTGCCCACCCGACAGTTGATGCGGATATGCCTTGAGGCGTGACAGCGGGTCACGAATGCCGACCAGTTCCAGCAGCTCCAGGGTGCGACTCAGCGCGGCCTTGCCTTTCAGGCCCTTGTGAGTGACGAGAATTTCGCCGATCTGCTTTTCGACCGTGTGCAGCGGGTTCAGCGAACTCATGGGCTCCTGAAAAATCATCGCCACACGGTTACCACGCAGGCTGCGCAATTGCTTGTCGCTGGCAGTAACCAAGTCGAGCCCGTCATAGCGAATCGAGCCCTGGGTGCTGACGGTTTTGGCCGGCAACAGACGCAGAATCGAATGCGCAGTGACCGACTTGCCAGAGCCGGATTCGCCGACCAGCGCCAGGCACTCGCCACGGCGGATGTCGAGGCTGACGCCATGCACCACTTCGTGGCCGTTGAAGGCGACCCGCAGGTCGCGAATTTCAATCAGGTTGTCTTGCATGTCAGCTCCGAGGATCAAACGCGTCGCGGCAGGCTTCGCCGATGAACACCAACAGAGAAAGGATCAGGGCCAGCGCGACGAAAGCGGTCAGCCCCAGCCACGGCGCTTGCAGGTTGCGCTTGGCTTCGCCGATCAGTTCGCCCAGCGAAGCGCTGCCTGCGGGCATGCCGAAGCCGAGAAAGTCCAGCGCAGTGAGCGTGGCAATGGCGCCGGTGATGATGAACGGCAGGTACGTCAGGGTGCTGGTCATCGCGTTGGGCAGGATGTGCCGCCACATCAGCGCGGCATCGGTCAGGCCCAGTGCGCGGGCGGCTTTGACGTATTCCAGATTGCGCCCGCGCAGGAACTCGGCACGCACCACGTCAACCAGCGACAGCCAGGAGAACAGCGCCATGATCCCCAGCAACCACCAGAAACTCGGTGACACAAAGCCGGACAGAATGATCAGCAGGTACAGCACCGGCAACCCCGACCATATTTCCTGAATGCGCTGGCCGATCAGGTCGGTCATGCCGCCGTAGTAACCCTGAATGGCCCCGGCACAGACGCCGATCACCGTGCTGATCGCGGTCAGCTGCAGCGCGAACAGGATGGAAATCCGCGCGCCGAACAGCACACGCGCCAGTACGTCACGGGCCTGCTCGTCAGTGCCCAGCCAGTTGGTGCCGTCGGGCGGGCTGGGCGAGGGCGCGTCCAGGTCATAGTTGATGGTGTCGTAGCTGAACGGGATCGGTGCGAACAGCATCCAGCCGTTTTTCGCGGCGATCAGCTTGCGCACGTAGTCGCTTGAATAGTCCGGCTCAAAGGGCAGTTCGCCGCCGAAATCGGTTTCCATGTAGGTGCGCAATACCGGGTAATACATCTGCCCGTCGTAGCTGACCAGCAGCGGCTTGTCGTTGGCGATCAGCTCGCCGCACAGGCAGACCAGCATCAGGCCGATGAAGATCCACAGCGACCACCAACCACGCCGGTTGGCCTTGAACAGGTCGAAGCGGCGCCGGGTCTGGGGAGAGAACTCGAACATCAGGCGCTCCTCGCGGAAAAGTCGATGCGTGGGTCGACCAGCGTGTAACACAGGTCACCGATCAGTTTGATCAGCAGGCCGAACAGCGTGAACAGAAACAGCGTGCCGAACACGATGGGGTAGTCCCGCGAGACCGCCGCCTCGTAACTCATGCGCCCCAGGCCATCGAGGCCGAAGATGGTTTCGATCAGCAGCGAGCCGGCGAAAAACACTTCGATCAAGGCCTGCGGAATACCCGCGATGACCAGCAGCATGGCGTTGCGAAACACATGGCCGTACAGCACGCGATGCTCGGTCAGGCCCTTGGCGCGCGCCGTGACCACGTATTGACGGCTGATTTCGTTGAGGAAGCTGTTCTTGGTGAGGATGGTCAGCGTGGCGAAGCCGCCGATTACCAGCGAGCTGACTGGCAACACCAGGTGCCACAGATAGTCCTTCACCTTGCCCCAGGTGCTCAGGCTGTCGAAGTTGTCCGAGAACAGCCCCTGCGCCGGAAACCAGCTCAGGTAACTGCCTCCGGCAAACACCACGATCAGCAGAATGGCGAACAGAAACGCGGGCGTGGCGTAGCCGATGATTACCAGCGTGCTGCTCCAGACATCGAACGCGCTGCCATGCCGCACGGCTTTGCGAATGCCCAGCGGGATGGAAATCAGGTAGGTGATCAGCGTCGCCCAAAGCCCGAGTGACAGCGACACCGGAAGCTTCTGGGCAATCAGTTCGGTGACCGGCGCGCCGCGGAAGAAGCTGGTGCCGAAGTCCAGCTGTGCGTAATTCTTGAGCATCAGCCAGAGTCGTTCGTGCATCGGTTTGTCGAAACCGTAATGTTCCTTGATCTGCTCGATCAGCGCCGGGTCCAGCCCGCGCGTGCTGCGGCTAGCGGTGCCGCTTGCGGCTACTTCGCCACCACCGCCACCAACGCCATTGGGGCTGAAACCCTGAATGCGCGCGATGGCCTGCTCGACCGGTCCGCCGGGAGCGGCCTGCACGATCAGGAAGTTGACGATCAAAATGGCCAGCAGCGTGGGAATGATCAGCAGCAGGCGTCGAATCACATAAGCCAGCATCTCAATACTCCTTGGCAGCGGCGGGCTTGCCGGTCAGTGCGGCGGCCTGAGCGTTGGTCAGCGGGGTCGGGCTGATCTGCCACCAGGTTTCCAGACCAACGTCATAGGTAGGTGCCACATCAGGCATGCCGAAACGGTTGGCGAACACCAGTGGCGTGCCCTTGGAGTAGTAGTTGGGAATCATGTAGTAGCCCCATTGCAGGACCCGGTCCAGCGCCCGCGCGTAGAGCACCATATCGTTACGCGTATTGGCGCTCACCAGCCCGTCGATCAGCGTGTCCACCGCAGGATTGCGCAGCACCATGGCGTTGGAGCTGCCCACTTCGGTGGCGCTTTGCGAGCCATACAGGTTGTACAGCTCACGGCCAGGGGAAATGATCGGGTTACCGTTTTTCGGCAGGCTGACCACGATCATGTCGTAGTCCCGCGCATTGAGCCGGTTGATGTACTGCGCCGAATCGATGCGCAAAAAATCCAGGGTGATACCGATCTGCGCCAAGGTGCGTTTGAAGGGCAGAATCAGGCGATCGAAACCGCCCTGACCATCGAGAAAGCTGAACACCATCGGCTCGCCAGCGGCGTTCACCAGCTTGTTGTCCTTCGGGTGCCAGCCCGCTTCAGCGAGTAGCTTGAGGGCCTGCAGCTGCTTGTCACGGATGTAACCGCTGCCGTCGGTTTTCGGCGGCTGATACACCGTGGTGAACACCTCGTCCGGCACCTGGCCGCGCAAGGGTTCAAGAATTTTCAGCTCGGCCGGGGTCGGCAGCTCGGTGGCGGCCATGTCGCTTTTCGGGAAATAGCTTTGTTCGCGCACGTAGAAATTGCGCATGACTCGACGATTGATCCAGTCGAAATCCCACAGCAACGACAGCGCCTCGCGCACGCGGCGGTCCTTGAACATGGGTTTGTCCAGATTGAACACAAAGCCCTGCGCGGCGACCGGACGTTGCGGTGCGAGGATGCGCTTTTGCAGGCGCCCGTCGTCAATCGCCGGGCCGCTGTAGCCGACCACGAAGCCTGAAGAGGAGAACTCGCGGTTGTAGTCGAACATCCCGGCTTGCAGCAGTTGGCGGGCGATTTCGATGTCGCCGTAGTAGTTCACGGTGAGCGTGTCGAAGTTGTACAGGCCACGGCTGACCGGCAGGTCCTTGCCCCACCAGTCCTTGACCCGTTCAAAGACCACGCTGCGTCCGGCATCGACCTTGGCGACCCGGTAGGGCCCGTTGCCCAGCGGCGGCTCGAAACCGCCGCCGTTGGCGAAGTCGCGGGTCTTCCACCAGTGCTCGGGCAGAATGTGCAGGCTGGCAATATCCAGCGCCAGCATGCGGTTGAGGTTGTTCTTGAAGTCGAAGCGAATCTGTAGCGGCCCCTCGATGGTCACCTGTTTGACGTCGGCGAACATGGGGCGATAGCTGAAGCTGGCCTTGGTGGTCATCAGCTCGAAGGTGTAGCGCACGTCTTCGGCGGTGACGGGCTTGCCGTCCTCGAAGCGCGCCTTGGGGTTGAGGAAAAAACGAATCCACAGACCGTTCGGGTCCATCTCCATCTTTTCCGCGATCAGGCCATACACCGTGTACGGCTCATCCAGCGAGCGATAGGCCAGCGGCGAGTACACCCAGCTGTCGACCTCGCGCACATTGATGCCCTGATCTACGTAGGGATTGAGGTAATTGAACTGGCCGATTTCTTCCGCTGAGCGGCTTAGTGAACCGCCTTTGGGGGCGTTCGGGTTGACGTAGTCAAAGTGCTGGAAGCCAGCCGGGTATTTCGGTGCCTCGCCATAGACGGTCAAGGCGTGAGTCGGGGCGGCCTGAGCGACCTGCCAGCAACTGCACAGCGCAACACCCAGAATCAGGCGCCGCAGAAAACGGGTATGACGCAACATGATGGGGCTTTCCTCGTACGCACTGAATGACGATGAGTCGCGAAAAAGCCCCCGGCCGGGGAAGGTGGATGAAACCTGGGCCGGAGGGGGCGAGCTCGCAATCTGACGTGGCCCAAGGAGCGTGTTTGGGCCACGTCGTCACACTCAGAAGTGGTAAGTCGCGCGTGCGAACAGGGTGCGGCCCAGCGGGTCGGCGTAACGAGGGTCGTAGCCGGACTGGAAGTTGTAGGCCTGGTTGGAGAACGGCGGGTTGCGGTCGAACATGTTGCGCACACCGGCGTCGATATCCAGCACCTTGTCGAAGGTATGACCCACCGACATGTCCCACAAAGCATACGATGCGACCCGCGCATTGGTGGTGCGGTCGTAGTCGTTGTAGCCGCTGGTGAAGCGGTTGGTGATGGAAGCGCGGGTATCGCCCAGTGCCCAGGTGCCGGTCAGCACGTGTTTCCAACGCGAAATCACGCCGTCGCCCTGGAAGTCGCCGACCTTGTCGGTGTACGGGCCGTCGATGATGTTCTGGAAGTCATAACGGGTGACGTAGGTGCCGGTCATGCCCAGACCGAACTGGCCGTAAGGTGTGTTCGGAAAGCGATAGTCGAGCGTTACGTCGACGCCGCTGGTCTTGACGATACCCAGGTTGGCGTTGCCGGTAACGATATTGGCAATCGAACCATCAGCAGCGCGCACGTAGCGGTCGGCGTAGGTGTTCGGATCATCAAACACAGTCGACTCGGGGAACGCCTGGATCTGGTTGGAAATGTGAATCCACCAGAAATCCAGGCCCATCGACAGGTTGTTGACCGGCTGATAGACGAAGCCCAGGGTCATGTTGCGGGCTTTTTCCGGGGCCAGTTCGGTGTTGCCTCCACCATTGTTGAGGAACTGCTGCTGGCAATCACGACCGGCGTTACCACCCGGCTGAACGACGCCACCGGCACACAGAACCGGGTCGTTGTAATAGCCCTGGGTGAAAGTCGTACTGCGCGGGGCATACAGCTCGTAAAGCGACGGCGCGCGGAAACCTTCGCTGTAGGCACCGCGGACCACCAGTTGCTTGAACGGCTGGTAGCGGAACGAGTATTTCGGGTTGGTGGTGCTGCCGAAGTCGCTGTATTTGTCGTGACGGACGGCGGCGGTCAGTTCAAGGCTGTCCAGCACGGGCACGTTCAGTTCGGCGTATTCCGCCTTGACGCTCCTGTCGCCTTCGACGCTACCGGCGGCATCTGCGCCCAGGCTGCTGATGTCGTTGACGTAGGCTTCGTACTGCTGATGCATTTTCTCTTTGCGGTATTCGCCGCCCAACGCCAGACCCGCAGGGCCTGCACCGAACCAGTCGCCGATTTCCCGGCTGATGCGCGCATCGAGCCCGGCAACCCGGCCCACAGCGCTGGAGTACTGGCCGTGATATTCGTTGGCATCGATCAGTGCCTGACCGGCAGTGGTTTGCGGGCCGAACGGGTTAAGGGTGCCATTGGCCAGGCCGTTGAGCATTGCAGCGTCACTGACATAACCGTTGGTGAGCGATGACAGGACTTTGTTCTGGTTGTAAGAAGCACCTACGTTGTAGTCCCAGCCGCCCACCAGGCCGTCGAAGTTCAGCAGAAAACGCTGGCTGGTGTTCTGGTCGCTGGACCCGCGTGGCCCGGCTGCGGTTTCTCGCCAGGCTGTGCTGATCGGTTGGGTCGGGTCGAGAGTAAAGTCGGTCGGTGCCGGAGTGATGCCGTTGCCGGGATAAAAAGGCGACGATGAGTCCAGAGACAGGCCGGTAAGGGGCGCAGGCCCGATATCGGTATGGTTGTTGTTACGAGCCCAGAAGTATTCGAGGCTGACGTTATGATCGTCTGCAAGCTTGCCGGTGGCCTTGCCAAAAAACGAGGTCTTTTCGGTTTGCGGGATCAGGTCGATGTATTCACGGGTGCTGAACCGGCAGATGCCGTTGCTGGCGATCAGGTTAGGGCCGCCGCAGTTTCTGCCCAGCGGGTTGGCAGAGTTGTCACCCTGGAAGTAATTGCCGGGATAGGCCGTACCGGAGGTCTGATTGAGCCCGCGCCCTGGCACGTAATCTCTGGCAAACGAGCGGTCGTTGGCGTCCAGGTTTTGCTGCTTGTTGTAGTTGAAGACACCCATGACGTTGAAGCGGTCTTGCTCCAGATCACCAAAGCCCCAACTGGCGCTCATGTCCTTGGTGGCACCGCCGCCGCTGGCGGTCGGGGTTTCTCCACCCAGGGTCAGGCTGCCGTCGGTCAGGGATTTTTTGGTGATGAAGTTGATCACACCGCCAATGGCGTCAGTGCCGTATAGCGCCGAGGCGCCGTCACGCAATACTTCCACACGGTCGATGGCGGCAAAAGGGATCATGTTCAGGTCGATGGCGCTGCCGTTGGGCGTGCCCACACCCGACAGTGCGTTATTGGCCAGACGGCGGCCGTTGAGCAGTACCAGCGTCTTGTTGGCGCCGATGCCGCGCATATCGGCAAACGAGGCACCACCTGTTCCGGCGCCGACCGAGCCTGCACTGTTGTTGATCGACTGGCTGCCAGTGATGCGCTGGACCATTTCCTGGGTGGTGGTCACGCCCTGTTTCTTCAGGTCGTCAGCGCGCAGGATGGTAATTGGCACTGCGGTTTCGGCATCGACCCGGCGGATCGCCGAACCGGTCACTTCTACACGTTGCAGCTGGGTCGTGGCAGGCACAACCGCTGCGCTGGTGGACACGGCCGAGCCGCTTGTGTCCGCGTCGACGGCGTCTGCCGCCTGAGCACCGCTCATGCCCATGGCCAATGCACAAAGCAGGGCACGTGGATGACGCCGGACCGCGAGGGCCAGTGGTTTGAGGGTGCAACCGGGAAGATTCATCAGCATGGTTAGTTCCGACTTGGTCCAGACGTTATTGAAATGGCCTTGTGAGCCCTCTGTTCCCGACGCGGTTGTGCCGAGCGGGAGTTCCACTTCTTCTTTTTCCAGCAAGCCGCTCCCCTCCAGAGGCTTTTCAGCCCACGGACAACCGCATTTACGGGGGTCGGGTCAAACGGCTTCGCGCGGCGAAGCCGTCAAATCACCTGAGGGTCATTTCGCCGTCATGACGGATATCTTCGTAATGCCCGAACGCTCGATGGACGCCATGGCCTTGGCCACCTGGCCATAATTCACGGCGGTATCGGCCTGCAACTGGACGCGGATTTCCGGATCCTTGGCCTTTTCGTCCTGCAGGCTTTTTTCCAGCAGTTCCGGGGCGATTTCCGATTTGGCGAGGTAGAACTTGCCGTCCTGATCGACGCTGACCACCACCGGGTTTTTCTTCTCGGCAGGGGCGACCGCGTCGGTCTTGGGCAGGTTGACCTTGATCGCGTTGGTCATCAGCGGCGTGGTGACGATGAACACCACCAGCAGCACGAGCATCACGTCCACCAGCGGCGTGACGTTCATTTCGCTGAGTACTTCATCGCTGTCCTGGGTGGAGAAAGACATTAGCTGGCCTCCCGAACGGCGTGGCCATTCTTGCTGGCGATGGGCTGACGGGTGACCGCGAAGGCGCTGCGCTGGGCGAGGGCGTCGAAGTCGTGGGCGAAGTCATCCATGTCGGCCACAGCGAGCTTGAGGCGGCGCAGGAAGAAGTTGTAGATCAGCACCGCAGGCACCGCGACGGCGATACCCACACCGGTGGCGACCAGCGCATGGCCGATAGGACCGGCGACCGCTTCGAGGCTGGCCGAGCCGGTCACACCGATGCTTTGCAGTGCTTCCATGATCCCCCAGACCGTACCGAACAGGCCGATGAAGGGCGCGGTGCTGCCGATACTGGCGAGAATTGCCTGACCACTTTCCAGTGCGCGACGCTCTTTTTGTATCTGCTGGCGCAGGTTGCGCTCCAGACGGTCCGAGCGGTTGATGGTGTGGGCCAGTTGTTGCGTGGTGCGCGGCGACTCATCGACCGCCATGGCTTCGAAGCCGCTGTTGGCAATACGCGCCAGCGCTCCAGGATATTGTGCAGAGTGCTCGGCGGCGGTCAGCAGGTCCGGCGCGCTCCAGAACGCCTTGGTGAACTGTTTGTTCTGCGATTTCTGACGCACGTACTGCGCCGACTTGATCAGCAACAGTGCCCAACTCAATACGGAAAACAGAATCAATGCCCAGAGCACGGCCGGGACAATCATGGAAGAGAGCGATGCGTTCATGGTTTAAACCTCACCAGCTTTAATAATTGAAGTGTCGGTTGTCAGGTGCCGGATCATTCCGGCAACTTGAAGTCGATGGTCTGCGTCGCGAAGCCTTCTATCGGCGTGTCACCCCGTTTGGCCGGTATGAACTTCCAGTTGCGCACGGCCTCAACGGCTGCTTCGTCCAATACCGGTTTGCCGCTGGATTTGGTCACCTCGACAGCGCCAGCGCGGCCGTTTGGCAGCACCTTGATGCGCAAAATCACGCGACCTTCCCAACTGCGGCGCAAGGCCAGCCCCGGGTATTCCGGCGGCGGGTTGCCCAGACTGGCGAGCCCGGATACGGCAGCGCTTTCCTTGGCTGGCGCCGGTGGCGCGGCAGGTGCCGGAGGTGCAGGCGCAGGTGCTGGCGGCGCAGGCGGGCTGGGCGCGGCAGCAGGCGTTGGCGCAGGTGGCGTCGGCTTTTTCACCGGCTCGACTTTCTTGACCGGCTTGGGCTTCTCGACCTTCGGCTTCTCCACCGGTTTTGGCGGCGGCTCTACCGCGTCCGGGTCCTCGACCGGTTGTTCCGGCTCGGGTGGCGGCGGCGGGGGTGGCGGAGGTGGTGGCTCGGGCGGCGGCGGTTCCGGAGCGGGAGGTGTCGGGCTGGTCAGCTCAATAGTCATTTCCGGAACTTGTGGTGCAACTTCCGGCAGCTCTGGCTGGGCAGTTTGCATGTACCACCAGATCACACCATGGATAAGTACTGACGCAGCAATCAACATCATTACTTGTGGCTTGTTAAGGCCACCCGGTCGTGACGTATTGGCGCTGAAAGGAATGCCCTGCCACGCCGTCGAAGTGTCATCGGGCGAAGGAGAGGGAACCGCTTTCATTATTACCGCATCATTCATTAACGCTCCCTCGGGTAGTTAAAGGGCAATAAAAATCCGTCCGAATATTTTTGTGAATATTCGACTGAGGGCGGCTTGCACACTGTTTATATGCAGCGCACCGCGGTGCCTGCGCACGGCAGGCTTAAACAGGGAAAAGCGGGTCACATCAGGGCGCTGGCATTGCTGATCCTTGCTTCTTATCGTCATGTACGGGGACGTACAGCGATGTTCCTGAATGCTTACATTGCAACCGCTGTGCCAGAAAGCCCATGCAGGAACCGTTGATTAAGAGCCGGTGTCGCATTCATGTAACTATTTATCGAATCCCGATTTCATGGACTTCGAAGGCATTCAAATGAAGGACTCCTTAAACAAAACAGCAGACAAATTCGTACCCTCTGCTGTGCCAGACGCGTTCAAAACTCGTGACCTACTAGTCACTTTCCTGGATGCACCAATACTGTGTAACGAGGATCAACTTGGTGCGTTAGTTACTCAACACTTCATAAAGGGCTGCTCCGTGTGCGTCCGTGTTTATATGATCAGTCACCGCTAAAGAAACAAAAGCCATCGCACAAATGATGGCCAAATGAAACCACTCAAAATAAAGTGTCGGACAATCTTTATATGTGGGTTGCCCGTTAATTAGAAAACAGGGGGTTTATCCTTATTGCGCGCACAGTTCTGCAAGGCCCTGATTAATCGTCAGAACATTCAAGGGCACACGCAAAATGACTTACGTCCAGACGTGCAGGGTCGTCGAAAAACAACAAGCAGATCTGGATAACGCGCAGGCACCGCCCAAGGCAGGCAATGCCTCAAGGGTAGGCAGCCAGCGTAACGGTGGCCTGACACAAGACTGATAGAGCACGGCTAGATTCCTTTCCTGGTGAGGAGAAAGACTTGTGGTCTGCCCTCCTGCACTGTTTGTGGACGCTCTGGCGTCCGTTAACTGCACTTTGGTGCGTGTAGGCACCCCTTGAATGCAGCGTGCACCAATGGTTTATGGCACGACCGTTCCACTTGAAAGAACTGTGCCAATTTGTGTCTTTTTGTATCTGAAGGGGTACATTTTATTTAGCGGCACGCTGCAAGTGGCGAGCTACAAGGCAGCAGCTTTGGCGGGAAGGGAAGAAATGGCAGCAAGCCGCCCGCTGAAAGGGCGGCTTGAGAGGCGTTGCAAATTACCAGAACGCAGCAGGTGCGCTGAGCGCCTTGCTGAATACCTCAATGGCACGCTCGACGTCTGCCTGCGTGGTGTAGCGGCCAAGGCTGACACGCACGCTGGCCAGGGCCTTGGCTGAATCCATCCCCAGAGCGAGCAACACATGCGAGGGTGCATTGCTGGCCGAGTTGCACGCGGATGTAGAAGACAACGCCAGGCTGTGGGATAGCTGCGAGCTGGTGAAGCCACTGCGGGTTATGCACAGGTTCAGGGTGTGCGGGATGCGTTGTTGCGGACAGCCGTTGAGCTGCACATCCGGCAGGCTCAACAGGCCTTCGCGCAGGTGGCGACTCAGCTCTTCGATACGGCGGTTTTCAGTTTCGGCCTGGCTGATCGCCAACGCAAAGGCTGTACCCATGCCGACGATCTGATGCGTAGCCAGTGTGCCCGAACGAAAGCCGCCTTCATGTCCGCCGCCGTGGATCTGCGCTTTCAGCAACGAATGCGCGCGTGGGCCCACGTACAGCGCGCCAATGCCCTTGGGGCCGTAGGCCTT
This sequence comes from Pseudomonas savastanoi, assembly GCF_020917325.1. NCBI lineage: Bacteria > Pseudomonadati > Pseudomonadota > Gammaproteobacteria > Pseudomonadales > Pseudomonadaceae > Pseudomonas > Pseudomonas savastanoi. The sequence goes on along the minus strand of NZ_CP076652.1, from coordinate 121,090 downwards.
GTGCGCCGAGAACGACATCAGGTCGACGGCCAGACTCGCCAGATCGACCTTCACCTTGCCGACTCCCTGCGCAGCGTCCACATGAAACAGCGCGCCGTGCTCGCGCACCAAGGCGCCAATGCTGGCGATATCGGTCAGCGTGCCCAGCTCGTTGTTCACCAGCATCAGTGATACCAGCAGCGTGTCTTCGCGCAGGGCAGCCTGAACCGCCTGCGGCTGGATCAGGCCCTGGGCGTCCGGTTTCAGCCAGGTGACGGGAAAGCCCTGACGCTCCAGCGTGCTGACGGTATCGAGCACTGCTTTGTGCTCCAGAACACTGGTAACGATGTGCCGACGCTGCGCGCTGCTGTCGTGAGCGATGCCCTTGATCGCCAGGTTGTTGGATTCCGTGGCACCGGACGTCCAGACGATAGTGTCGGTAGACGCACCCACCGCATCAGCCACCTGACGCCGTGCCTGCTCTACAGCCTGCCGCGCAACCTGCCCGTAACCATGCCCACTGGATGCCGGATTGCCGAAATGACCTTCGCGGCCCATACAGGCAACCATGGCTTCGATGACCTGTTCATCGACAGGCGTGGTAGCGGCGTAATCCAGGTAGAGCGCAGAGGTGGTCATGGGCAATTCACTTTGTAATCGAGTCAGAATCAAGGGCTGGCGGTACAAGGCCGATTGCTTGAAAGATTACTGATGCGCACGCGAAAATTTATTGATATTTGCACGTATACCAGCAGCCAAAGCGAAAAATTATTCGCTTTGGCTTGGATTTTTACGATTAAAAATTCTAGGATGCTGCTTCAGGCGCAGAATCGCAGTCATACACCATCGTTCCTCACGCTCCGCGTGGGAATGCAGTTCTGGACGCTCCGCGTCCAATCCGGGGATGCAAGGGGCTGCACCGTTGGGTGACGCAGAGCGTCACGAAATGCATGCCAACGCGGAGCATTGGCACGATAGTCATGCTGTGTGAGGCGCAGAATTGGAGTCAGACACCCATCGTTCCTCACGATAAGTGTAGAGCGACTAACGCAGGAAACCGCTAATGGACAAATTCGACCGGGCAATTCTCGACATTCTGCAAACCGACTGCACTCGCTCGGTGGCGGACATCGCCGAGCGCATCGGCCTGGGCAGCACCGCGTGCTGGCGACGCATCCAGAAGCTGGAAGAAGCCGGCATCATCGACCGCCGGGTTGCCCTGCTCAATCCGCAACGTCTGAACGTGTCGGTCAGCGTCTTTGCAGCCATCCGCACCAACCAGCACAACGCCGCCTGGCTCGAACAGTTCCACGCTGCCGTCGGCGAACTGCCTGAAGTGGTCGAGTGCTACCGCATGGCAGGCGACACCGACTACATGCTGCGCATCGTCGTGGCTGACATCGCAGGGTACGACGCGGTGTACAAACAACTGATCAGCATCCCCGGGATCAGCGACGTAAGCTCCAGCTTCGCCATGGAACAGATCAAGTTCACCACCGGCCTGCCCTTGCAATACGCATCGTTTGGCGGCTGAGCGCAGCCACGCTCATCGATTGAATCGAACCCTCAGCCCGATGCCACGTCCACTTTCTTTGGCAAACGAAAAAGGTGGCTGACATGACAACCGATCACATACTCACAAACAGCGTGCCCAAAGAAGACCCCGCCAGCCCGGAACTTGGCCAATACGACCGCGAAGCAGACCCGGTCCTCGCCATGAACGCGAACAGACCCGGTGTCGGCCCGAAAAAAGGCGACGAGGTGAAGAAGCGTACGGAACACGACGAGACTTACGATGAAGGTGAGCTGGAAGTGGACGACGCCGACAGCGTCTCGGATGAGGGCGGCGGCACTCTGCCGGGCTGAGGGAGCACGAATATGGCGCTGAGGCGGTGTAACAGCTCAAACGTGTTCATGTAAGGGACATTGAGCTGTTCACAGAGGTCGGGGATGATGAATACGCCGACTCAAGGCCGAGAAGCAATCTCGTCCAGATGATTCAGAAGATCCAGCGGGTCCTCATAAACCCTTAACGCGCCAGCACGCTCAAGCTCGCCAATGTCGTAGCCACCCGACAGCAAGCCAACGCCGGTTGCTTTGCAGCGGCGTGCCGCCAGCATGTCCCAGATCGCATCGCCGATCACCAGACACTCTTCAATCGGTGCGCCTATCTTCTTCGCTGCCGCCAGGAACAGATCCGGGTCTGGCTTGCCGTAGCTCACGTCATCGCGCGTAACGATGTTGATCTCATTGATGTCCAGTTTCAGAGCCTTGAGATTGATCGTCGCCGTATCAATCCCGCCGCTCGTGGCGATGCACCACTTGAGGTTTTCCTTATTGAGCGTCTCAAGCAGCTCGACAGCGCCCGGCAGCGCAATGATCTGCCCCTGTAGCCGCTCATACGCCTGAGCGTGTTTTTCGCTGAGTCGTTCGGCTTGTTCTTCACTGATATCCAAGCCGGTTTCGCGCGACAACGACTTCAACATCAGCCCGCCGCTCATGCCGATCTTGCGATGAATACGCCACATCGCAAGCGGGATATTTTCTGCATCCAGCGCTTCTTTCCAGGCGGCGACGTTTTGATAAACGCTGTCGGTCAGCGTGCCGTCCAGGTCGAAGATGAAGGAGGTTTGCGGTCTCATAGGGTTACTCTTTTTGAATTCGGGTTGACCATCTGGCGAGGTCCGGAGCGCTGTGGTCGACACCTGATCGGCGGTATCGGAATGTGGCGTTCATCAATGAAGCGAGGGCTGTACCGGGGCTTCGAACACGGAATTGCCAGATGGAGGGAAAGGGCTGGTTTTTTGAGGTCACACACTTTCGAGTACGTGATGGAATGGCGGTTCGATCTTTCGGGCGGGAGGGCGGCCTGGTAGCAGAAAAGCCTGATGGCTTTCCAGTCGGTTTGAAGACTCTCCAGCCGCGTTAAAGCTGTACGTAACCCTCCACCAGCGCCTGAACCCGCGCTGCGTCCTCATGGGTAACCGGGTTATAAACAATCATCGATAGATCCGGCCGGCCATCCACTGCGAAACCCGAATACTCCAGCTCAATCAGCCCATGAACCGGATGCCGCAGGCGCTTGGTACCTTCGCCCTGTAAACGCACATCGTTGTCGCGCCACAACGCAGCGAAATCAGCACTGAGCGTGCAGAGTTCGTCAGCGAGTTCACGGAGTTCCGAGGCGGCTCCGGCACGGGTCGCGTCGGCCCTGAATGCGGCGACGATAAAGCGCGCGACGGCCTGCCAATCGTCCTGCTTTGCACGCGTGCCAGCATTGCAAAACATCAGGCGCAGGATGTTGCGCTGCTCTACGGGCAGCAGGCTGTAGTCAGTAAATACGGCGGCAGCAGCGTTGTTCCAGGCCAGAACATCCCAGGTAGCGGTCTTGATAAAAGCAGGGCTGAACGCGAGCGTATCCAGAATACGCTGCAAGCGTGGCGATACGCCCTCGGGCGCGCTGTAGACCACTTCGGGCAGATGACCAAAAGCGAGCATGAACAGGTGTTGCCGCTCGGGCTCGGTCATCAGGAGGCTTTGCGCGATCCGGTCCAGAACCTGAGCAGACGGCGCGCCGCCGCGTCCTTGTTCCAGCCACGTGTACCACGTTGCGCTGATATTGGCGCGCTGGGCAACTTCTTCCCGACGCAAGCCTGGCGTGCGTCGACGCGTAGTGGAAAGCCCCAGACTCGCGGGGTCCAGACGCGCCCGACAGTCCTTCAAATACGTTCCCAGCGGGTTGGCCATGATGATCCTGTTGGTTTTTATACCCTGATAACGTCACGTCTTTTACGGGATAAACGTTACGCGCACTCTGCCGACTTCAGCAAAGAGAGATTTGACTATGCGCGTATTTATAACCGGCGCCACAGGTTTTATTGGCACTCGCGTCACTTGGGAACTGATCAACGCAGGCCATCAGGTAGTGGGGCTGACACGTTCGGAAGCCGGGGATCGAGCTCTACTTGCCATGGGAGCCGATCCGCATCGCGGTGATATCGAGGACCTGTCCAGCCTTCAGCGTGGCGTGGAGAAGTGCGACGCGGTGATTCACACGGCGTTTGATCACAACTTCGCGCACTTCGTTGCCAACTGCCAGAAAGACGCTCGCGTCATCGACGCATTGGGTTCTGCGCTGGCAGGTTCAAAGCGACCACTGGTTATCACCTCCAGCACGGCGATGGGCTCTTCAGCACCTGGGCAGGCCGCAGACGAGGACTACTTCGACCCAGCCCATCCCAACCCTCGCGTCGCATCGGAACTCGCCGGGCAGGCGCTGTTGCAACGTGGCGTCAACATAGTCGTCATGCGCCTCTCGCAAATTCATAACCCGGTCAAACAGGGCTTGGTCAGCGAAGTCATCAAACAGGCCAAGGAGAAAGGCTGCTCGGCCTATATCGACCAAGGCCTTAATCAGTGGTCCGCAGCGCACCTTGAAGACACGGCGCGCCTGTATCGCCTCGCCCTGGAGAAACATCAGCCGGGGGCTCGTTATCACGCGACTGCCGAATCAGGCATCACCTTCCGCCTGATTGCCGAAACCATCGGAGAACACCTCGGCCTGCCCACGTTGGCCTTGCCCGCCCATGAAGCTGCCGCACACTTTGGCTGGCTGTCGACATTTGTGGCCAAGGACATGAGCAGCCTGAGCCACAAGACACGCGAACGCTTGGACTGGCAGCCCAAGGGGCCAGGTTTGATTGAGGATTTGGAAGGTTGTTTGAAGGAATAGTGTCTGAAGACAGACTCTGCAATTGCAGATGATCATCATGCCAATGCTCTGTGACGCTCTGCGTCACACATCTACAGTCTGGCAACGCAGTCCAAGGACCCTACAGAATCGCGTGTAATCAACGTGATTACTGGTGAGTGTCCGCATTCTCAGCGGGATAAAACTCACCCTTGCTTCCCATCCTTTCCAGCCGCTCACGAACGAGCGCCTCGACGCTGGCCACTGCAGCCCGGTCGTCAGGGTTGACCAGTTGCAAGTGCAGGCGACTATTGTTCTGATCGTGGGTACCCTCGCTGAGCATGTCGTGTGTGACGACTTGTTCGCCACGCCACAGACATAGCTGAGTATGGGTATCACCAAGCCATATCTCTTTAACTGATCTGAGGTCAGTTTTAGCCAGTTGGTCCACGGTGATTGTCTTTTCCATTGCGCTGTACCTTTTCAGTGAGTCGATGCAGGTCTGACGTACTGGCGCAGCGGGTCGTTCCCGACATCGGCAGTTCGACTGCACGAACGGTGATTAACCGATGCTCCAGACCGACCCCGGTCAATCAACCGTTGCATGGCGCAAGGCTTTATTTCTTCAGCCAACTCTCGACGACATCAGAACCGTGTTCTGCTTTCCACTCCTTCAAGGCCCTGTGATTCCCACCTTTGGTTTCGATCACTTCACCGGTCTTCGGATTCTTGTACACCTTGAGCTCACGTGGTTTGCGCGTGCCCGCAGGTTTATCCGCGACCTGGCGACGCGACGAGTTCTGTGGGTCCAGCAGATTGACGATGTGCTTGAGGCTGAAGCCATAGTGCTCAAGCAGCTTGCGCAGCTTGGTTTCGAACTCGATCTCTTTCTTCAGGCCCTCGTTGCCTTTCATGGTCTCCAGTGCCTGAAGTTGCTCGGCGAGGTGTTTTTCCAGCTGACGGTATTCTGCGAGTTTGGACATGGTATTTTCCTCATAAACAGGTGTGCGTAGTTATTGAGAGAGATAGTGCCCGTTACAAGTTCAGCCTATTTTCCGCAGGTCGGTTGGCCTTTAACAAGTCGGAGTAACGTCATAAGCCGGATTGCCCGGGCTTCCGGTTATTTTCAAAAATGCGGTTTTTCGCGCACAGAATTAACAGCGGTTTTTGCCCATCTGTTCTGCAAGCCAGTGGAAAGTTTTGATTGGCCTATTTCCTGACGCAATAAAACGGCGACTCCATCTATTGACTGCGCGCCAGCGAAAAGCAAGAGCGGAAGGCGAGCGCTTTGACAGCGAACCAGGCCTGGTCGCGTTGAAAATGCAGGAGCAGTGAGCATCAATACCGCTCACTGTTCCCGCCTTGTAGGCGTCCAGGCAACTAAAGGTGGGAAGGGAGCCCACACGCTAGCTGTTCAGGTGATATCAGCTCGCGAGGTCGACGGCGGTTTGACCCACGAGCGCCACGTCTGCCGTATCGGCAACCACCAGGTCGGCGTTGGTGAGCTCTCGCGTGTAGTCAAACCCTGCTAGCGTGACCTGGAACGCATGCCCATCGGCGCCTGGCTCGCTACTGCGCAGGTAGGTACGGTCGGTGTTTTCATCGTAGGTCATGCTCAAGGTGCCGTCGCGGCCGTTGCCAAAACCGGTTACGCCGAGCGCAGCGACGTCGAGCTTGTCCTGGCCCCAGATGAAATCAGTGATCAGGTCGCTGCTGCCCGCATGGCTGTCGGCGCTGCTAGTGAACACGAAACGGTCGTTGCCTGTGCCGCCGGTGAGCTTGTCCGCGCCCACCCCACCGGTCAGCACATCGTCACCGGCGTTACCCTCGAGGGTGTCGTTTCCGGCGCCACCGACGAGGGTATCGTTGCCCCAGTAACCATAAAGGATGTCGGACTTGTCACCACCTACCAGACTCACCGAGGTAATCGGCTGCGGAGTGGTCACAACCGTCGCATCACTGGGCGGGGCGAACAGCACAGTGCTGGCGTTGAGTTCATTGACATGGTTGCCACTGAGCAGAATTTCAAAGCGGTTACCGTTGGCATCGGCCTCTAATGATTTAAGCGCGGTGGCATCGCCGGCCAGGTTGAGGACCACCTTCAGCGTACCGTTGTAGCCGTTACCCAGCCCGGTGAAGCCCAAGGCGGACACGTCGATCATGTCATGGCCGTTGCCACTGAAGTCGGTGATCAGGTCGCGGCTGCTGTAGCTGCCACTGGCATCGTTGCGGTAGCTGTCGCTGAGCCGGGTATACACGAAGCTGTCGGCACCCGCGCCGCCGCTCAGAGTGTCGCCGCCGGAGCCACCGAACAGCCGATCATTGCCCGCACCCGCTTCGACGTTGTCGCGGCCAGCGCCGGCTTTCAGGGATTCGCTGGCGTCTGTGCCTTCGAGCAGATCGTTGTGCGAAGTGCCGTTGATCAGCGGCTGGAAGTTGGCATCGGTAATAAGGCCGCTATTGGCCAGGAACTGCACGGCAAAATGTTTACCATTACCGTCTCGCTCGTAGCTTTCCAAAAAGTAAATGCCGCGCAGAGGCTCGCTACGGATGTGCAAGGTATCGCCATAGCCATCGCCTAAACGGCTATAGCCCAGGGCCGACACGTCGAGTGTATCGTGGGCGGGGTCAAAATGGCTGATGGAATCGGTGTGCTCGCCTCCGCCATTGATATAGCTGTCGCCGATGCGGTCGAAGCGGAATACATCATTACCGGCGCCGCCGTCCATACCGTCGTATCCGGCACTGGAGACCATCACATCGTTGCCACCCCCGCTGACTAGCTGGTCGTTGCCGCCCCCACCCATCAGCAGTTCATTGGCCAGCCCACCACGTATGTAGTCGTTGCCAGGAGTACCCTGCACGATGAGTTCAATCGGGTTATTGCTGGCCTGGCTACTGGCGCTTTTGACCTGCAAATTCCCAAGCGCCGTAGGGTTGGTGGCGTCCTTGATGTTGAATACCTGGGTCATGCCGTGCTCCTTACTTGCAGTTGGTCCACTGGGAGTGGGGTATGACGCCAGTAATGCCGTCTCGTTGATAGCAATGGGCCTTATCCGACGAAGGGGTTATAAGCGGCGGGGTTGATGTACATCGTTGCGCGGCAGCCGTTAGTTTTAGTTTGGGTGAGGGGCTGAGCAAGGAATGGATTGTTGCTGACTGAGCCAAGTGTCAGGGCTTATCGCTGAAGTGCAGGCAATAACCGCTGAAAGCCCTTCAGAGCGCCGTGATTGAGAAAATGCATCTGTCGAAACCTACCGTTTGCTGCAGCTGCTTTCGACACATTCGGTTCATGCGTCCAGGTCATTTATTAATTCGCGCCAGCCATCCTTTGCCTCCTGCTCCGAGGTAAAGACGTGTACTTTTGGATGCCAGAACGGCCCCTCAATGACGATGCATTCCAAGGTAGAGTCCTGAAACGTGAAGACATAATGGACAGCATCTTTTATGAACAGCCGTTCATCGTGTCGTGGATGGATGGCGTTTCTCTGCTCAAGCTCTGCTAGCCAAGGCGAATTATCTATCCGATGAATTTGGTAATGCTTGAGGCCAAGCCCAATAAGCGGATGGCCGCCCAACGCTTCATCGTTTGGTGAGCCAAACTGAAATTTTTTTACCAGAGGAAAATGGATTACAGCTATCTCTTCCCCATCGGTGCAATACCGTAAACATAGCTGAGTGTCCGTGGCGAACACGACGGGGTCGGGCGACGTGCTTGGCTGTGGCCAAGCGTCGATCAGTACTACGGTCGCGGATGACATACAGAAGCCTAGTAAATAAATAGGGGAAAAACAGCGTGCGCGAGTGACGCGTTGTCGTCAAAGGCTTCTGTTCGCGGAGGGTTGCTTCTGGTCGATAACGATCTGCCACGAATGACAGGCCGGGTATGCGCCCAGCTGTCAATTGGGCCGAAACTCGACTGTTGCACCTAACGCCTTCAACTGGTCGCGCAATTGGCGCAGTTGACGTTTTGAGTCGCTTCCGGCCTTGAATTCAGACGCGTCGGCAAGTGCCAGAGCTTCCTTCAGTGACAATTCGCGCTCTTTGCTGACTAACTGAACGACCTTGAGCTTATGAAGACCCAAGGCAATAACGATCAAGTCGCCACTTTCAAAATCAGCCAGATCATAGGCACTGATTTCGGGTGTCGATTGCTCCAGGAGCTCTGCTTCCTGACGCGCCTCGATTACTTCACGCCAGTACTGATTCGCAGAGCCGATCTCGGCCATGATCAAGCGATTGAATTCGACGACGTCATCATTCACTTCTGCCAATGCTTCCAGCAAACGGCGAAAAACCATAAGGCTCGGCGCTATCTGTATTGCGTCCCATCGACCTGCTCCGTGGGCGGCTATGTAGACGGGATAGCCGCTTGGAGCTTCGGTCGCTGCAATAAAAACCGGGTCATCCAGCCCGGTCATTGCAAGGACATGCCAATCGGGATTCCATTCGCCTTCAGTATCGGATACCAGGCTTTCGCCGGTATTCCCGTGGGTCCGGAAGCCCGCCTGAAAATCATCAAGACAATCCAGTTTTGCATAGTGCGTGGGTAAAAGAAGATCGCCCACAACGACGCCATTGATAAGAAAATCTCGAATTTCTTCGCGGGCCAAATTCATACTTCGGTAGGTCTCTCTATGGAGCTCAAGCACATGGAGTGAGTGGCATCGTCATGATCTATTCGCATAAAGCCACACTTCAGATAAAACGCGTCGCCTGCGGAAGTATCGGTGGCGAGGCGCACGCTTTGAAAGCGCAGAGCTGCATGCGCAACAAGCGCCTTTACCAGTGTCCGCCCTACGTGGTGCCCTCTTGACGAAGCGCTGACGTAAACGCGTCTTAGCCTTGCCGTGTTCGTTTTGACGTATGGATCAACTGAAAGGCCTCCGATGCCTATTAGTTGCTGGTTCAAATACGCTGCCATAAAACATTCGCCGGGGGCATCGAAGCGATTTGCCCCGGAGTGCCACTCGGCAATCAGGCGGGTGATAAACCTGAAACCCTCTCCAATCGCCTCTTTCTCTAACGCGAGAATTTGCGCGGGGAGATGGGTGATTTGTCGAATTTCCACTTGGCTCATGCATTGCCTTGGATCTGGTGAGTGAGATAAGTCACCAAACAATAGGCTTATCATCCCAAGCCCAGAAGGTCCCGCTGTCGGACGGTCCATGTGCGCCTATCACTTCAATAATGCGATCCGCCGAGAACGCCGGTTCGAACAGTTGGCCTTCGGGTACGTTCGCCTGGAATGGCTGAGACAGCTCCGTGTCCGTCGTGCCTGGGTGTATTGCCAGGACAGTAGAGGCCGGGTTAAGGCGTTTCAATTCGATACTGGCCGTGTGCAGCAACTGGTTCAGCGCTGCTTTGCTGGCTCTGTAGCTGTACCAGCCACCCAATCGGTTATCGCCAATGGAGCCAACCCTCGCGGAGAGCGCCACGAAAGTTGAAGGTTGTTTGCGCAATAACGGAAGTAGGTATTTGAGCAGCAGGATCGGTGCAAAAGTGTTGGTCGCGAAACTCGCTTGCAGGCTCGCAAGTGTCAGTTGTGCCAGGCCCTTTTCTGCTTTTGCGCCGTCCTGATGAAGAATGCCTAGCGTACTGATGACGAGGTGCAGATGCTCGCATCCATCAAGCATCTCGCTCACGAGCGCTTCGAGGGATTGTTCATTGCGCGCGTCGCAGTCGACGCGTTTGATGCGTTGGCCATATTTCTCTTCAAGCGTTGCCAGCTCTGTAGAAGTACTGGCTTTTCGCGCGACCGCCCATACCTGAGCCACATCATCGCGAGCAAGCAACGTTGCGCACAGTGCCAAGCCGATACCTCGGCTGGCTCCGCATATCAGCACGTTAGCCTCGCTGTTCAGTTCGGGTATCAAATTCATAAGGCACCTTGAGGAGCATGGCCGAAGTGTTTTTGACTTCGGGGCAAGACATTGCGTTCAGGCGGACAGTTGCTTACCAATACGGAGCTCAACGAAAGGGGGCTTATGCAATCTTGCGGATAAGTTGAGTGCTCGTTTAAACAGCTTTCGCCATGCAGCCGAGTTCGAAGCGTTTCTATTCGGCCTGCTGTGAATGGCCAAGGCGTTCTGCGGCAGCTGCCAGACTGCCGCCGCGGATGAGTTCGACGAAGGCGGGGGCTTTTAAATCAATCCATGAGTTGGGTATCAAACCCGACAGATCAAGCGTTCGCCAGCGCGGCATGGGTCTTCAATTCTTCATTGATGAAAGCAGCAATCATCGCACGATAGACCTGCTCCACTACCTCGGGCGAAGCGCCGGTCTCGCTTGCCATCTCTCGCACCTTTGCAATGACCTGTTCCACCCGGTTGGGCGCGCGGACGTCATCGGTAGTCTTCTTGAAAGCGGCAGCCTGGTTGACCAGTTTGCCCCGCTTGGCCAGCAGGGCGACAACGTCGCGGTCGATATTGTCGATGTGCGTGCGGACTTCTTCGATTGTGCTGTACATGACTTCCATGTGGGGATCTCCGAGAGGACAGGGTTGGATTGTGTTGCGAAGGGGACGTTAACGGGCTGCGGTGGCAGCCGTCTACTCGGTTGCGCGACTTTTTTGTGTGCGGCACTGCAAGCTGTGATGGTGATGTTATGCGAAGTTTTTCGCGAGCCGGCTTACCAAGGCAACGGTATTGGTCGGCGGATATTTTGAGGCCTGCACATTAGGTACGTAGACAGCTGGCAACGTGCAATCAGACCAGGCACACCCTAGGCTGGTAATCTGAGAGAGAACTCGGCTAATATTTTCTTTTTGATATGTTGAAAGGCGCAATTATAGAGCTTGTCGAGTTTAATCACATGCCCAGATACATCCTTACAGCCTTTCCAATTCCTTGAGGTTTTTTGCAATGCGCGGATATATGGAGTTGATAAGCTTTATGAAGGCGTTGAGTGACGGATTACTCGATCACCTGCCTGAAGATCAAAGGGTTGAACAGCTTACCGTCGAAGAGGTGATTGAGCAGTGGATGTCAGAAAAATCTTATTACTCCAGCCTCTCGCTGAGAAAAGATATAGTCAGTTATATAAGGCTCCAAGAGTCCGGCGACTTTTCAGTTGATGAGATACTGTCATGGTATGAACTTTGCTTCATTTCTGAAAGATTTGGCGTTGAAGAACATGTTCTTTTTAGCGGAATACTCAAGTCAATAGACTCGCACATTGAAAAGAAAAATAAATCTTTCCTTGTTAAATATTTTAGCTGGGCAGGATGCAAGTAATTATATATTAACCTATTAAAAATGGCGTCAACGGTTCAGATGCTGCACGTAGCAGATTGTCGTCTTGGTGGCTCATTTTTGAGTTCATCACACGTCAGCACCTCCTTGAAGCCGGATGCAGCAGCCAAGAAGGCCACGAGCAAGAAAATACCTAGTGGGATGCTTCTGAAACACCACCTTGATGCATGCACGACTTAGGCGGAGCAACTACAAGCCCTACCGCCTCGCCAACAACCGCGCCAACACAGCCGTCACCACCAGAGCAAGCAAAACGGCAGCCGCGATAGACACAAGCGCGCCCCATTGCAATATGGAATACCTGAGGGTCAGGTAGAAACTCACCACCCCGACAGCGCCAATGGCATTGCCTCGGACTATTGCCGCCAGTTCGTAACGCCCGCCTTGAACGTGGACAAACACTGCAAGCGGCCAGGCGATCACCGGGATCGGCGCCAGCAGCCCACTGACCAGCGGCCCGAGCCAGGTAGCGCTTGCGGTAATCGCCAGCAGCAGAAGGGTGGCCGTCAGCATTCGCATCGGGATGACCCAGCGCGGCATTGCAACGTATGACGCTACATCCGATGGTGCCTGTTTCGAGGTGGCAACAACGATCAACGCAACCATCAGCAGCGTGAAGATGATCGACAGCGCCAGTGAGCCCGACAGGTTCATCAAAAAGGCCGTTGCGCCATACAGCACCAATGCCAGGACGCATCCCGCCACCGCTGAAACGCGTCGAGTAACCAGAAAATAAAACAGATAAGTCGCCTGAATCGCCGCCAGCCCAGACAATGCCCCAGGCACCGCCATCGAGGCGAACTGGGTGCCTTGCTCAAGGCTGAGAAACAGCATGACCAGCGCCGAGGTCATTGGCAGACCAGAAAGAAGCCCCGCCACACCAGTGCCCCAGCGCCTGGCCGCTAACGAAATGGCCAGCATGAGCGCGGGGGTGATGAGTAACTTGAGGTAGAAGGCCGTCATGCAGAAAACTTCACATCCGAAAGTGGGCTGAATGCTAAACCTTTTGGCGGTGGGTAACGATGCATGTCAGCGCTTACTCCATCGCTCGATAGCGCATCCGCCAATCGCCAGAAACAGAAAAGCCCGGCGAACCAGGTTTTCTGAAACCGAGCGGTGCTTATTTAGCGGTTTTCAGCTTGATCACGTCACCAGAAACGGTAGTGGTGTAGCCGTTCAGGACCCAGGCCCAGAACCACTTCTCCTGCACTTGGGTATTGATCAGCGCATCGCCACCCTTGGCCTGAATGGCGCTGTTCTGCGCACGAACGAAACGGTCGTTCTGACGAATCGGGATCAGACCGAACAGCATCAGGCCGGTGGCGCTTGCTTCACTGTGACCTACGACGGTGTATTGGCTGCTGTCGTATTGCGGGGTTTTCATAGGGGTGCCGGTGCAACCCGCCAGAACCAGACCACATACTGCTGCGGCGACGACTTTGCTAAATGACTTCAAGGTGAAACTCCATGGGAAAACCCGGATCCACGTCTCGGGCGGCGGTACTTTACTCGCTGGGGTGGTGGTTTAGGTATTTTTTTAAGAGGTGTCGAGGCGTTCTCACATGCCCAGACGTCGTTTGAACTGGAGGCCGGTAGGCCCGTATTTGTTAGGTCTACCAGTCTTCGGTTTTTGCGGGCATACATGTGGGCATACAGAGCCCCGGCTACTGGTCATGCTCGCGGCCTACTTTTTGGGCTCATCAGGTGGCTGTTTGACGGTCAGCTCTGTTTCCCGGATCACCCGGCCAGAGCTGCCATCAAGCTTAAAGACTTTCATTCCAACAAGTAAAAATGTGCTTTTACCATCCGCAAGGATCAGGTAGCCGGTGAGTCGTTCGTTTTTGTCCGTGATGACCGTATGTATTTTATCCAGCCCTAATGGGGCTTCCAGATGCGTATATTTGTTGAAGTCCGCTAAGCCTTTATTTACTCCGTTTTGAACCCCGAGTGCCGGTACAAAGAATGCCACAAATAGGAACATCCCTATCCAGGCTGAGAGCCCCACAATAATGGCCGTTGTGAGGCGCTTCGTCACCAGGCTGACAAAAACCGCCGCAACTGCAACAAATATGAACGCCAATAGCCCTGGTCCAATGGTTGGCGATTGACTCGCCATGTCGATTGCTCTGGAGAAAAGGTCAACATAACCATTGAGCAGGAGAGAAGGGGTCCCTAGCGCTAGCTCGTTCGTATCGATTCCGAATTGCTCGTAACGTCCTACCAGAATTGAATACCCGAGGACCAGCAACGCTGCCTGCGATGCCAGAGTTCCATAGGTGATCAGTTTGAAGGCCAGTTCCGCGTTGGTGGTCGCACGCTTGTCGACCGACTGTTCTGGCGTGTCAGGTGGCGGTGGAGCTGGCGGTATGCTCAGAGCAACCGGAGTGAGTAGCTCTACTTTGAGGGTGCCGTCTCTTTTCCAAAACATGGTGCTTCCTGCGCCTGTGATTGAGTTGAAACAATACCGCTCGTTCTAAACGATGCCCAGCGTCCGTACCCATTCAATCATGCAATGTATGTTGGGTTAGACTGCACTCACCTCACACCATCGCGCGAATTTTATGCATCAGTTACCTGAGCTCGACGAGATTACAAAAGCGAAAACTCGACGACTGCTGACTACGGGCGCCATTTTTCCCGTAATGAACAACACTAAATGGGCTGAGCTGATCAACGCCATGACCAACGCCCCGCACATGAAGCCAGAATTCAGATTGCACAGCGTCTTGGCCCCAAGCGATTACTGCACAGACTGGGATGGAGAATGGCATTACCACATCCATCCGGTGGCAGAGATTGAGTGGATCGAACTCAGAGCTGATTCAATCGAATGGCTACTCTCTATCCTAAGAAAGCACAATCTGCCCTTTTCTCTAGAGGATGGGGTACCACGTCTTTGGGGTTACACCAGACCGGGAATGCAGCCGTTGTGGGTCTGAGTGTCTGAGGTTTCGTATAGTTGGCATTGTCGGACGTATCGAGGCAAAGGCCTCAGGAACAGGGATCGCTTCTCCATAAGTCTGGGTAGGTTCACTAAGCTGGGAAACGTCGGCTACTGAAGATCCGAGATTCTCTGCCGGTATGCAGCAGAGGCGCTCAAAGCCCTCGGTGTATGCCGGTCTCCATTCGCTGATGGAGCTCATTTCGTAAGGAATAGGAGCAAGCTCACCTGACCTTTTGAAAATAAATAATAAAATAGTCGTAACTAGAGTGATGCACATGTAATTCAACAATGAGGAGCTGCGTGATAGTGCCTTCGTCCATATGTTCGAGCAACCGTGTACAATGGCCGCTATCAGACTATTCTTTTGAAAACAGTCGGACGAGGCTTTCACGGCAGAAAAATAAGCACATGAGATTGAAATCTTGAATAGCCGTATAGGCTTTCGAGCACAGACTTCACGTAGCAGCGCGAAAAATATACTCTTTCACTCGTCAGGTTTCTGGCAATTCGAGAAAACCGATTTTCTCAACAGAATCAGTCGAAAGCGGTCGTTCAGGAGCTGATGCTTTCGGCCAGAGACCGTCATTCGGCAATTCAGAAAGCATGGGCAATTTAAACCGTTTGGCTATCTTTGCTGGCTGATAGAAAATTGGGAATACTGACAAGCCATGCATCCCCTTTACTATTGAAATTATCCCATTCTTACTGGACGCAAAACAAGAGCAGTCGTGGAGCTTCCAGAAATAGATGTACTCCTAGCGTGCAGTATCCGAGCAACATAACTTCTATATGTATGATTTTCTTATAAAAATCATATAGACATAACTACCCGGCGGAGACGTTTAGTTTGATATGGTACTAGTAGCACTTGAAGTGAAGATGGCCGAATTTTACAAGCACCTCCTCCCTATAAACGGCCTGAGCATCGTAGGTATGGACGACGCATTTGCGTTATGCTAAAAATCACAGCGCGCGCATTACGTCTGCTACCTTGGAATAAGCGAGTAGCCGAGACTCACTTCTGCCACATTGATTAGCGTAGTCCGACGTGCTCGGTGTGCGTGCGGTTGAGCTTCTACCTATTATTTATTTTATAACCTGGCAGAGGAATCTCAGACGTACAGTTATAAAGCGGAGCAGGACTAAACTCTACGCTTTCTAATTCTTGTGTGTTCCAGACTTTTGCTCTAGCCGCCAAATAAAGCATGCCCAAAGTTATAGGAATCTTGCCGCGCCTGTCCTTGCTTCGCCTGAAGGAGAAAAAATCATATCCCTCAGGTACGAAATACCTGTAGGGATCATAGTTATCTATGTTTATGGAAAAACGCTCAAAGAACTCGGGCATCAGCTCATTGGCATCATCCCCTTCGATGCCCAGCTCACGGTTAATATCAGTGGCCAGGCTGAGAGTTTCAAATGCATCCTTGCTGAATTCAAACACTTCTTGAATACACCTGACTATGTCGTTCAGCAGCTCATAGTCCACGCTATCTTTATTCATTCAGAACACCTGATCTTCAGCGCTTACAATGGCATTGTATGCGACGACGGTTTTATAGCCGATGAGTCCTAGCTCTGCAGCTGTGTACGCCCAACCGACCACTGGAATGGCTCGACCTACAAATGCGCCAATGTACGGTGTCACCCGCACAGTCGGAGGTCTCCAGCCGACGATAGTCGGAGCCCTGTAACCCCCGGGAAATTTACGCTTTCTAAATATCCGCCTTGAAACGATAGAGGCTACGGAAGTATTTTTTATAGTTCCACCGGGCTTACGGCGCGTTGGAATTACATTTGCCCCCGAAACGATGGACAAGGCCGCAGCGATGTCGTCAATTCCAAACTCTTCCATTGTGGTTTCGATTGCAATTGTCCACAGCAGTTGATCTGCTGTAAGCCCACAGTCACCGTCGTAGCAGTAAATTCTTGGCACTTAAATATCCTTATGCATAAGTGGTGTTTCGTTCCTGGTCCCATCCGGCAACGACTTGACCTATCATTTGCCCATTGGCTCTACTCTGCTGTGAATATGTCATCTTGATTTTTGAGTAACTAAACCAAACAACGTCTTCTGGAAAAGCGCTGGGCAATGCGTCAAATATATTCCCGCTATAAAACCCGCTTACAATAAAGTTCTCAAACGTTACTTCCATGTACTTTTGCTTGTCGCCTCCTGCACGATAAACACTCAACGTTGCTTTCTTGAAGTGTTGCCCCGAACAGCATGCGGCCAATAGTTTTGGGGTTGCAGAGTCTACGAGTTTTGTAATGCTAAAATCGCTTAAGTAAATACGGCCAGCGGTTGCGCCGCCCGCTGAGCTAGCCGTACGGGAGATTGACTGAGTAGCTGCTAAATTATATCCAGTTATCTCAATTGAGTGCTTATGATTAGCATCAGTGGAATCCCCTTGGAGACCCTCGATCTGTAAAAAGGCGTCGAATGCCATTCCCCCTCCTTGGAGCTTGATTAAATTTTAGCTGGCGTACAGGCACGCCCGCTTTAGCACTTGCTGTTTTGCTTAACCAGATCAGGCCAGCGCCCCACGCACTGATTGAGCAAGGATCGTTTGCTTCCGGGCTTGGGACTATCTATCCACAGAAAAATTCCCGAAGCACAGCAGGGCTGATCTCGACTCCATATGTTCAGGTAGCAGCGCCTGGAGTAGCTCGACGAGAGGTTTTCAAGCTGAGGACATTCTGCGGAGCTGGGGGCGGTATTTCCCTTACAAATCGGTGCGCGTGTCACTGAAATAGAGCGCCTCCGCTACATGTTCAGACCCGTTTTGCCAAGGCACCAAAAACAAAAAAGCCCGCACAAGGCGGGCTTCGGGCATTTCATAGACTGTCCACAACTCAAGACACATCCAGACTGCAAAATATGGTGCACCAGGCGGGATTCGAACCCACGACCCCTGCCTTCGGAGGGCAGTACTCTATCCAGCTGAGCTACTGGTGCGACGCGGGCGCCATGATACTCACATGGGTACGGGGCGTCCAGTTACAGGCGGCCTGCAACGCAAATCATCCCGCGCCCCGTGCCGACTGACGCCAGCGAGCCTTTCATCACCCCACACCCACTGCCCCCCACAAAGGAACAGCCCACGGCTACCGGCACAACCACCAGCTGGTGCATGATGCTCCCCATACCACTCAGCCAGATCGTTCTCACCGAGGGCATCTTATCAATCAGTTCAAAAGCATCGAGCGCAGCCCGTGCCGCGTTCTTATTACCGGGGCCAGTATCGCGGGGTGTGCCGCGGCCTGGTGGCTGGCGCAGCGTGACTGTGATGTCACGGTTGTCGAGCAGGCGTCTGCCTTTCGCGATGGCGGGCAGAATGTGGATGTGCGGGGCGCGGCTCGGCAGGTTCTGCGTTTGATGGGGCTTGAGCAGGCGGTAAAGGAGCTCAATACCGGCGAGACGGGGCTTGCGTGGGTCGATGAGGATAACCGCACGGCGGCGCGCATCGATCTGGCCGGTCTGGAGGGCGATGGTCCGACGGCTGAGCTTGAGGTGTTGCGCGGTGATCTTGCTCGTCTGCTGTATGAGGCGTCATCTGCCGACGCGTTCTATCGCTTTGGTGATCGCATTGTCTCGGTCGAGCATGATGATGAGGGCGTATCTGTCACGTTCGAGGGCGGTGGCGAGGAGCGTTTTGATCTGTTGATCATTGCTGAAGGTGTCGGTTCGCGTACGCGGGAGCTGGTGTTCCCCGGCGAGAATCAGCCGCGCCGGATGGATTTAGCCAGCGCGTTCTTCACTGTGCCCCGCGCGCCGACTGATAGCCAGACGGCACGTTGGTATAACGCGGTGGGCGGTCGGAGTGCGGGCGTTCGTCCGGATAATCGCGGTACGACGCGTGCGTTCTTTAATGTGCACGGCCGTAGCCACCTGACGGTCGGTAACAGTGTTGCCGAGCAGAAGGCGTTTCTTCGCGCGTCGTTTGCAGGCGCGGGCTGGGAGGTGCCTCGCCTACTGGAGGGGATGGAGGCGGCGGAGGATTTCTGGTTCGATGACCTGCGTCAGGTGAAGATGGACCGCTGGTCGAGCGGCCCTGTGGTGTTACTGGGCGATGCGGCCTGGTGTGTCACGCCACTGGGTGGAGTCGGTGCTTCGCTGGCGCTGATTGGCGCGTATGTGCTGGCGGGCGAACTCACCAAGACCGACACTATTGCCGAGGCGCTTGCCGCGTACGAATATGTCCTGCGCCCTGTGGTGAAAAAGTCGCAGAGCGTGCCGAAACTTGTTCCGCGTCTGGTCCATCCTCGCAGTCAGACCGGGGTGAAGATCCTGCGCGCCGTGCAGCGGCTGGTGGCAACGCCCTTCATCAGCAAGCGTGCTGCCAGGGCGCTGACCCCGGCGGTGCAGTCTTTCACGCTTCCGGATTATCGATAGCGCTACAGGCGTGGGTTAAAACCAGCGCCGGGCCCTGCGGTGCTCATGGCGCTGTCGAACTCGATCAGCCACGGCCCGGCCAGGACGATGATCGGGTCGTTCGGCAATGCCTTGAGGTTGATCGTGACCTTCGCCGGTTGCTCCGTGGTCGCTCACGGCTTTTATGCGCTGCCTGATCACACTGCGGCTGCCTTGCGGTCAGGTTCGTCGCTGATCAGAAAACCACACACCTCGATACGCCCGTTCTTTTTTTCGAACGGGCTATTGTCCTTTGCCCCCGCAATGCCTAGGATTCGTTTGAGATTTCAAACGCTCTTGTTCGGTCTTCCTGCCTTCATGCGTTGCGCAGCGCTGGAACCCGATGGAATGTTTTCCTGACGATGGCTTCCAAATGGGGTGCATCGATATCAATTGTTCGCGTCGCCTCTCGGGCGATGCTGTTTAGGAGGCCGACATGCAGCTCAAAGATTCCACACTGTTCCGCCAGCAAGCCTACATCAACGGCCAGTGGCTGGATGCGGACGGTGGTCAGTCGATCAAGGTCAACAACCCTGCCAACAACGAGATCCTCGGCACTGTGCCAAAAATGGGCGCAGCCGAGACGCGCCGGGCAATTGAGGCGGCTGACAAGGCGCTGCCGGCCTGGCGTGCACTGACCGCCAAAGATCGCGGCAACAAGCTGCGTCGCTGGTTCGAGCTGATGATCGAAAACCAGGACGACCTGGGTCTGTTGATGACCCTGGAGCAGGGCAAGCCGCTGGCCGAAGCCAAGGGCGAGATCGCCTACGCAGCGTCGTTTATCGAGTGGTTCGCGGAAGAAGCCAAACGCGTCTATGGCGATGTGATCCCCGGTCACCAGCCAGACAAGCGTCTGATCGTGCTCAAGCAGCCGATTGGTGTGACGGCGGCGATCACCCCGTGGAATTTCCCGGCCGCGATGATCACCCGTAAGGCCGGTCCTGCACTGGCGGCGGGCTGCACCATGGTGCTCAAGCCTGCGTCTCAAACGCCGTTCTCGGCACTGGCCCTGGCTGAACTGGCCGAGCGTGCGGGTATCCCGGCTGGTGTGTTCAGCGTGGTGACCGGCAGCGCAGGCGATATCGGTGCCGAGCTGACCGGCAACCCGATCGTGCGCAAACTGTCCTTCACCGGCTCGACCGACATTGGTCGCCAGTTGATGGCCGAGTGCGCCAAGGACATCAAGAAGGTTTCCCTGGAGCTGGGCGGTAACGCGCCTTTCATCGTGTTCGACGACGCCGACCTCGACAAGGCGGTCGAAGGCGCGATGATCTCCAAGTACCGCAACAACGGCCAGACCTGCGTGTGCGCCAACCGCATCTACGTGCAAGACGCGGTGTATGACGCGTTCGCCGAGAAGCTCAAGGTAGCGGTCGGCAAGCTGAAAATCGGTAACGGCCTGGAAGACGGCGTCACCACCGGCCCGTTGATCGACGACAAGGCCGTGGCCAAGGTCAAGGAACACATCGCTGACGCGGTCAGCAAAGGCGCAACCGTGCTGACTGGCGGCAACAGCCTGGAAGGCTCGTTCTTCGAACCGACTATTCTGGTCAATGTGTCGAAAGATGCCGCCGTGGCCAGGGAAGAAACCTTTGGTCCGCTGGCCCCGCTGTTCCGCTTCAAGGACGAGGCTGAAGTGATCGCGATGGCCAACGACACCGAGTTCGGTCTGGCGTCGTACTTCTACGCACAGAACATGAGCCGCGTGTTCCGTGTTGCCGAGGCGCTGGAATATGGCATGGTGGGTATCAATACCGGCCTGATCTCCAACGAATTGGCACCGTTCGGCGGTATCAAGTCGTCCGGCCTGGGCCGTGAAGGCTCCAAGTACGGCATCGAAGATTATCTGGAAATCAAATACCTCTGCCTGTCGGTCTGACCGACACTTGGGTATTGCAGCCGATGGCGCGCGAGAGCGACGTGTCATCGGCTTTTGTTGCACCGCAGTTTCCTGGTGGCCTGAAGGCTGCAGCAGTCGATCATCGTATGCTGCCGCAGTTGATCCGGTCCGCCTGATCCTTGACCCACGCCGACCGATGAGCGGCGAATGAGGAATACATGAGCAAGACTAACGAATCCCTGATGCAACGCCGCCATGCTGCCGTCCCGCGTGGCGTTGGTCAGATCCACCCGATCTTCGCTGCTTCGGCGAAGAACGCGACCGTTACCGACGTGGAAGGTCGTGAATTCATCGACTTCGCGGGCGGTATTGCCGTTCTGAATACCGGTCACCTGCACCCGAAGATCATCGCCGCTGTGCAAGAGCAGCTGACCAAGCTGAGCCATACCTGCTTCCAGGTGCTGGCCTACGAGCCTTACGTCGAGCTGTGCGAGAAGATCAACGCCAAAGTGCCGGGTGATTTCGACAAGAAAACCCTGCTGGTCACCACCGGTTCCGAAGCGGTTGAAAACGCCGTGAAGATCGCGCGTGCTGCCACTGGCCGTGCGGGCGTGATCGCCTTCACCGGCGCTTACCACGGCCGCACCATGATGACCCTGGGCCTGACCGGTAAGGTTGTGCCTTACTCGGCGGGCATGGGCCTGATGCCGGGCGGTATCTTCCGCGCGCTGTACCCTTGCGAGCTGCATGGTGTAAGCGTTGACGATTCCATCGCCAGCATCGAGCGCATCTTCAAGAACGACGCCGAGCCCAAGGACATCGCTGCAATCATCATCGAGCCGGTTCAGGGCGAAGGTGGTTTCTACGTGGCACCGAAGGCGTTCATGCTGCGTCTGCGCGAGCTGTGCGACAAGCACGGCATTCTGCTGATCGCTGACGAAGTGCAGACCGGCGCTGGCCGTACCGGCACGTTCTTCGCGATGGAGCAGATGGGCGTTGCGGCTGACCTGACCACCTTCGCCAAGTCCATCGCCGGTGGTTTCCCGCTGGCGGGCGTGTGCGGCAAGGCTGAGTACATGGATGCCATCGCACCGGGCGGTCTGGGCGGCACCTATGCCGGTAGCCCGGTAGCCTGCGCTGCTGCACTGGCGGTTTTGGATATCTTCGAAGAAGAGCACCTGCTGGACCGTTGCAAGGCAGTCGGTGAGCGTCTGGTAACTGCGCTCAAGGGCATTCAGGCCAAGTACCCGGTCATCGGCGAAGTGCGTGCGCTGGGCGCGATGATCGCCGTCGAGCTGTTCGAAGACGGCGATTCGCACAAGCCTAACGCTGCTGCCGTGGCGCAGGTGGTTGCCAAGGCGCGTGACAAGGGTCTGATCCTGCTGTCGTGCGGTACTTACGGCAACGTGTTGCGCGTACTGGTACCGTTGACCGCCGAAGACGAATTGCTGACCCGCGGGCTGGCCATTCTGGAAGAATGCTTCGCTGAAATCGCGTAAAAAGTGTGAAGTCGTAAATTGATTAATTTATGACCAAACAGACAAAAAAAGCCCGTTTCGACGGGTTTTTTTTGGTCTGGAGCAGGGTATTTCGCTCTTTTTGCTATATCCGGACGAAGGCTTTGGCTAAGGTGAACGCATCGATGTCGGAGAGTCATGATGACTGCTGTAGATTTGCCCGCGGTACCTCGCGTATTGATTGCTGAGTCTGATCCGTGGGTTCGCGAAACACTCAGCGATCTGGTGTTGGGTGTGCGAGCGGACGTCGACCTGGAAATGTGTACCGATGGCAAGCAGGCCGTCGAGTGGATGAAGAAACAACTGCCTGACCTGATCATCGCCGCACGCGAGCTGCCGGGGATCGACGGGTTGAGCCTGTTGCGTGGCGTACGCAACCTGCGTCGTCAGCCCGCCATCCCGTTCATTCTGATCAGCAATCGCAACGACAGCGCCAGCGTGCGTGAGGTCTTGCCACTGGCTCCGACTGCTTATCTGACCAAACCCCTGAATACCGAAGGGCTGCGCCAGCGCCTGGAAAGCCTGCTGCTGGAACGTCAGGCCCCGGTTGCGGGCGCAGTGCCCGCGCTGACGCCGGGTTTGACGCTGACCAAGTTTCTCGACAAGCGCCGTGACGTGGCTGACGGCGCGCCGCTGTTCGTCGATGTCGCGACGGCGATAAAACTCAGCCAGACCGCCAATGGCATCGACGCTGCCTTGCTGGAGCAGGAGCTGCGCAACGATCCGCACATCACCGCCGTGTTGATTGCCGCCGCCAACAGTGCCGCGCAACATTTGGGCAAGCCGGTGCAGACCATGGGCGGGGCGCTGGCCATTCTCGGGCCGGTGCAGGGCGCAAATATCGCATCAGGCCTGGCCAAGAAACGTATGGCAGTGCTGACCAGCGACGCGTTGCTGGCCCAGGCCAGTGAGCTTTGGACCATGTCGCAGCGCACGGCTGATTACGCGCGCATTCTGGGCGGCATGCTGGAGCTGGATGTAGAGCGTTGCTTCTGCGCCGGTCTGCTGCAGTCGCTGGGCGATCTTGCTGTGCTGGGTTGTTTGCAGGAGTGGCTGCTGGCCGGTGGCGAGCTGAATGAAGACGTGATCAAGCAATCGCTGGAGCAATATTCGGCTGCTTTCGGCTCCGCTCTGCGCACCCGCTGGCGTTTGCCGCTGGAACTGCGTGAGCTGATCGCTGCGGTGTATCAGTACAACACCGGCATCTTCACTCGCGAAGTGCTGGCAATGAACCTGGCGGGGCAGATGGCACGTCTGGGCGAGGAAGAGAGTGTTAACACGCTGATCAAGACCAAGTCGGCCAAGTTGTTGAAGCTGAGCGTCGGTGACTTGCAGCGTTTGCGCAAGAAACTGACCGGCGTGACTGACCCTAGCCTGTTGAAACCCTTGCCGACCGAACCTGAAGTGGCTGCCGAGACGGTTGAGGGGGAAGACGAGCCTGATTTGCTGGACCTGACACCTGAGCCACCTGCCGAAGAGCCTGCTGTAATCGAGGACCCGGCCAGTGCCGTTCAGGGCCCGATCGAAAAGTAGAACCTGACTGAGGCCTTCGCGAGCAAGACGGACCGCCGCCCAGTCGCTCCCTCAGGGCGTCATGCCGTGTGCACACTCGTGGGAGCGAGCTTGCTCGCGAAGGCTATATTCCTGACGCAGAAAATCCAGCGACAGCCCCGCCCTCTTCGCGAGCAAGCTCGCTCCCACAAAGCACCGCAAACTCCTGTAAGAGCGACCGGGCGGCGATCCGCTTTGCCCGCGAAGGGCCAGTCGTGCTTTCTACAGTCGAGAAGGCATGTCAGACCAGCACGATCTGATTCTTGCCCTGGCGCTTGGCCTGATACATGGCAGCATCGGCACGGCCGTAGAGGGTTTCCAGGCTTGGGTCTTCCGGGCCCAGGTTGGTCAGGCCCTGGCTGGCGGTGATGCTGAAGGTGGTGCCGCCTGACTGGAAGTTCTGGCGCTGGATCTCGCGTTGCAGGCGCTCGGCGATCTGCATGGCCATATCCGGCGCGCAGCCTGGGAATACCGCGGCGAACTCTTCGCCACCGATACGCCCGAACAAATCACCACGTCTAAGTGCCGAGCGGCCACTTTCAGCGATGCGTTGCAGCACGGTATCGCCTTCCTGATGGCCGTAGGTGTCGTTGACCAGCTTGAAGTCATCGATATCCAGCAGCAGAAAGGCCAGCGGCGTGCCGTTGAGGCGAGCCAGTTCGAACTCGCGCTGGGCGCATTCAAAAAAGTGCCGACGGTTGCTGCTCTGGGTCAGCACGTCGGTGGTTGCCAGGCGTTGCAGCTCATCCTCGAGGTGTTTCTTGTCGGTGATGTCTTCGGCGATGCCCACCACGATCAGACGCTGGCTGGCGTCGGCGCGATGGCTGACGAAGCATTTGTCGCTGAGCCAGCGTACTTCACCGTCCGCACGGATGATTCGGTACTCGCGGTCCTCTATCGAGCCTTTCTCGATTACCTCGTTGAGGCTGCGCTCGGCGTAGTTCAGGTCATCCGGGTAGATACTGTCGCGCCACTCGCTGTAATCGGCCAGCAGCAAGCCCGCCGAGCGGCCGAAGATACGCTCGTACGCCGGGCTGACATAAATCATGTGCTGGGTTTCCCAGTCAAACGCCCACAGAACAGCATTCACGCTCACCAACAATGAGCTGAACAGTTGTTCACGCTCGCTCAGGCGGGCAACTTCTGCCTGGGCGTGCATCAGGGCTAACAGGGTTTCTGCGGCTGCGGGCATATCAGTGATCGGCGTGCCGGGTAGGGAGGTAGGAGGCTGCTTTTCCATAAGATCCATCTCAAGCGTTACGGCCAGTGCCGTGCCCTATCCCGTTTGGCGGGAAAGTTGATGAGATAGATTGGCAGGGGATAAGTTCCGGGACCGGCGCACCTGCGGGAGGCGCGCCGATCAACGGTATCAGGCGTGGGCGGGGCGTAGCGAGTAGGTTTTCAGCTGGTCGGCGAACTCACGCAGCGAGTGAATACCACTGGCTTCGGCCTCGTGAATCCACTCTTTGATGGCTGAAAGCATGTCATGGCCATTGCTGCTGGTCTTGACCCAGATCTGCTGCAACGCCAGACGCTTTTCGTAGATCACTTTCAACGCATGGCTGTGTTCCAGCATGGTCTGGATGCGCAAGTGGTGCTTGTCATCGAGCAGACTGGTCTCACGTGACAGCAGCCGTTTGGCACGACTGAACTGATGACGCACCGATTCGTCGGCCTTGGCCAGTTCCTGGGTAACCAGCGGCGCAATTACCAGCTTGCGATACTGCGCCATGATCTGGAAACGGTTGTTGAGGATCGCCATGGCGGTGTCCATGTCCATGTGGCCCTTGCCTTCGACTCGATGGGCGATGGGCGCGACCCGCTGGACTTTGGCCAGACCCAGGAAACTGAACAGCTTGATCCACGCCCAGCCCATGTCGAATTCCCAGGGCTTGACCGACAGCTTGGCCGAGTTGGGATAGGTGTGGTGGTTGTTGTGCAGCTCTTCGCCGCCGATCACGATGCCCCACGGCACCAGATTGGTGGCCGCGTCACGGCATTCGAAGTTGCGATAGCCGACGGCATGGCCCAGACCGTTGACCACGCCAGCAGCCCAGAAGGGAATCCACATCATCTGCACGGCCCACACGGTGATACCGAGGGCACCGAACAGCGCCACGTCGATGACCGCCATCAGGGCGATACCCAGCAGCTTGTAGCGCGAATACAGGTTGCGCTCGATCCAGTCTTCCGGGCAGTTCTTGCCGTAGATACGCAGGGTGTCCTGGTTCTGCGCTTCTTCGCGGTACAGCTCGGCGCCTTTGCGCAGCACGGTGGACAGGCCTTTGACGACCGGGCTGTGCGGGTCGTCGACGGTTTCGCATTTTGCGTGGTGTTTGCGGTGGATGGCTGTCCACTCGCGGGTGTTCTGGGCAGTGGTCAGCCACAGCCAGAAACGGAAGAAGTGTTTCAGCCCCGCATTGAGCTCAAGCGAGCGGTGGGCTGAGTAGCGGTGCAGATAGACCGTGACGCCGACAATAGTCACATGGGTCATCGCCAGCGTGACTGCTATTACCTGCCAGACAGAAAGGTCGAGCAAACCGTTGTACCACATAGGCTGTTTGGCCCTCGTAAAGATACTCATGAAGAAAAAAGTTACGCGTGCATTATCACTGACATCCCACAGAAAACCAGTCACCCTTTCAGATAAGAGTCGCAGGATGTTTCTTGCTTTATAATTCCGGCTTTATCTGAGGTTCTTCGTTTCCGATGTCAGATTACTCCCTTGGCGCGCTGCGAACGGCCGTCCTGTATGGGCTGCTGTCCATTTTGTGGTTTGTGACGTGCGACCTGTTGCTGCCCTTTTTCATCGAAGAACCCGCTCGATTGGCGTTCTGGCAACTGATGACCGGTTACAGCTGGGTGTTGCTCAGCGCGGTCATGATCTTCATCGCACGTTACAGATTAAGGAGCCTTATCGGCGGCGATGCGCTTTTTCAGCGCCAGCAAACCGATTACGACCGGCTGCGGCTGGCGGAAGCGGTGTTCGACAGCACCCGCGAAGGGGTACTGGTCAGCGATGCGCAGGGCCGCATCGTTCACGTCAACCGCGCTTTCGTCGATATCACCGGCTATCAGGCCGAAGAAGTGCTGGGCCTCAACCCCAGCAAGTTCAAGTCCGGCCGACACGGCCCGGAGTTCTACAAACAGATGTATCACTCGATCATCAGCGAGGGCCAGTGGAGCGGCGAGATCTGGAATCGGCGCAAAAGCGGCGAGATCTACCCGCAATGGCAGACCATTCGCAGTGTTATGGGCAACGACGGCCAACCCAGGCACTTTGTAGCGGTGTTCTCCGACATAACAGCTATTAAACGCTCCGAGCAGGAGCTGGCCCAGTTGATTCACTTCGATGGGCTGACCGATTTGCCCAATCGCCTGCTGCTGACTGATCGCATCAGCCAGGCGCTGACTTCGGCGCGCGCCAGCAAACGCGGCTGCGCACTGTTGCTGATCGACCTGGACCACTTCAAGAACATCAATGACAGCCTGGGCCACAACGTGGGCGACGATGTGCTCAGGGCCGTCGCCGAGCGGCTCAAGAGCGTGTCCGGCAACGAAATGACCCTGGCGCGTCCGGGTGGCGACGAGTTCGCCCTGTTGATCAAGAATTGCTCGCAGATGGTTCAGGCTGCCGCACTGGCACAGCAGGTGATCGATGCGCTCAAGGCACCTTTCGCGATTGCCGCGCATCAGCTGTTTGTGACTGCCAGCATTGGCATCAGCCTGTTCCCCGGCGATGCGCTGACCGCCGAGCAACTGTTGCGCAATGCAGACTCGGCGCTGTTCAAGGCCAAGGGCGACGGTCGTGAGTGTTATGCGTTGTACACCGAGGAATTGACTGCTCACGCCCAGCAGCGCGTGCAACTGGCCTACGAGCTGCGTCAGGCCGTCGAACTGGAACAACTGCGGGTCTTCTATCAGCCGGTTCATGATCTTGTCACCCGCCGTATTCGCGGTGTCGAGGCTCTGGTGCGCTGGCAGCACCCCGAGCGCGGGATGGTTTCGCCGGGGGAATTCATTCCGATTGCCGAGCAAAGCGGGCTGATCGCCGATATCGATGCCTGGGTCTTGAAAACCGCCTGTCTGCAAATGAAGGCCTGGCTGGCGGAAGGTGTACCGGTCGAGTTTGTCGCGGTAAACGTCTCCAGCCGCCTGTTCAATCATGGCGACCTCGACCGTCGGGTAGCACAGGCACTGCATGAGACCGGGCTTGAGCCTGCCTTTCTGGAGCTGGAAGTGACTGAAAGCGCGGTCATGGAAGACCCCGAACAGGCGATCGAACAATTGCATCGCCTACGCGAACTGGGCCTGAGCCTGGCCATCGATGACTTCGGTACGGGTTATTCTTCGCTGTTGCGGCTCAAGCGCATGCCGGTTCAGAAGCTGAAGATCGACCAGGGTTTTGTGGCTGGACTGCCGGGCGACGATGACGATATTGCGATTGTGAAAGCGGTCATCGCGCTGGCCGGCAGCCTGGGCATGCGGGTGCTGGCTGAAGGCATCGAGCATGCCAATCAGGCTGCGTTCCTGCTGAGCAACGGTTGCCAGTTGGGCCAAGGCTACTGGTTTGCCCGGCCAATGGTCGCGCAAGCGATCGACTGGACGCATGCACCGGTCTTCGAGCAGCCCGGCTGAAGCTGCCAGAGCAAGGCTTGCCAGGGTGTGCAACGCATCTTGGCGAAATCTCCAACCGCTAAATTTCTTTTGGTTATATCTGCATTCTTAAATAGTCTTTTTAAGAATATCCGCACCTCACTATTATTGCCTTACCGCCATACGCCATCGCCCCAAGTCGCGACGGCCGGCTCCTCATCTTTCAAGGAATAAGGCAATGAGCGCATCTCTACGTAGTGTTGACGGTCAGGACGAAGCAGCAATTCTGCGTGAAATTCAAAGTGCGTTGCGTGACCTGCGTTTTGGTGCCGTCGAAATCACTGTGCACAACGCACAAGTGGTGCAGATCGAGCGCAAGGAAAAGTTTCGTTTGCAGAACCCCGCTGCCAAGCAGAGCTGAAGCGGCATCACCCGACTGGTCAACCGGAGGGTTTCATTCTGACTCCTGATACCTCCTCTGAAAAAAGCAGCGCGCCCGTGCGGATGCCGTTCTGACGCGCCAAGAAGAAATTAAAAAAGCCAACACACCGCATTTCCAGGAGCTTCATCTATGTCCATTCGCCGTTTCGCTCTGGCCGCTCTCGCCAGTGCTGTTTTTGCAGGTTCGGCTGTTGCCAAGGATTACGAACTGCTCAACGTGTCTTACGATCCGACACGCGAGCTTTATCAGGATTACAACGCAGAATTCGTCAACTTCTGGAAAAAATCCCATCCGGACGACAAGGTCGAGATCAAACAGTCGCACGGTGGCTCAGGCAAGCAGGCCCGTGGCGTGATCGACGGTCTGCGTGCTGACGTGGTGACCCTGGCACTGGCCGGTGACATCGACGAAATCGCCAAGCTGGGCAAGACCCTGCCGGAAAACTGGCAGACCCGTCTGCCGGACGCGAGTACGCCTTACACCTCGACCATCGTGTTTCTGGTGCGCAAGGGCAACCCCAAAGGCATCAAGGACTGGGGTGACCTGATCAAGAAAGACGTCTCGGTGATCACACCGAACCCGAAAACCTCCGGCGGTGCGCGCTGGAACTTCCTGGCTGCCTGGGCTTACGGCCTGAAGGCGGGCGGCGGTGACGAAGCCAAGGCCAAGGAATACGTGCAGACGCTGTTCAAGCACGTGCCGATTCTGGATACCGGTGCGCGCGGTTCGACCATCACCTTCGTCAACAACGGTCAGGGTGACGTGCTACTGGCGTGGGAAAACGAAGCGTTCCTGGCGCTGAAAGAAGACGGCGGCAAAGACAAGTTCGATATCGTCGTGCCGTCGCTGTCGATTCTCGCCGAACCTCCGGTAGCCGTAGTCGACAAAAACGCCGAGAAGAAGGGCAACACCGAAATCGCGACTGAATACCTGAAGCACCTGTACAGCAAGGAAGGTCAGGAAATTGCGGCGAAAAACTTCTATCGTCCACGTGATGCCGAAGTGGCCGCCAAGTACGAGAAGCAATTCCCGAAACTCGATCTGGTGACTATCGACAAAGACTTTGGTGGCTGGAAAACTGCGCAGCCGAAGTTTTTCAATGACGGCGGCGTGTTCGACCAGATTTACCAAGCGCAATAAACCGAATCAGGATGCCGCGCGAGTGGCATCGCAGGTTGGGTCAAGCAGCCCGGATTAACCTCCGGGCTTCGTGCAAGTGAAACCAGGGACTTTTATGTCGCGTCGTATCTCCCCCGTCATACCCGGCTTCGGGCTGACGCTGGGCTACACCTTGGTGTACCTCAGTCTGATTGTGCTAATACCGCTGGCCGCCATGTTCGTGCATGCCGCGCAGCTGACCTGGGATCAGTTCTGGACCATCATCACGGCACCACGCGTGATCGCGGCGCTCAAGCTGAGTTTCGGCACCGCTTTCTATGCGGCCCTGATCAATGGCGTGATCGGCACGCTGCTGGCCTGGGTGCTGGTGCGTTACACCTTCCCCGGTCGCAAGATCATCGATGCAATGATCGATTTGCCGTTCGCCCTGCCGACTGCTGTGGCCGGTATCGCCCTGACAGCGCTGTACGCGCCCAACGGCTGGGTCGGCCAGTTCGCGGCTGATCTGGGTTTCAAGATCGCCTACACCCCGCTGGGTATCACCCTGGCGCTGACCTTCGTCACCCTGCCGTTCGTGGTGCGCACCGTGCAGCCTGTGCTGGCCGATATCCCCAAGGAAGTCGAAGAAGCCGCTGCCTGCCTGGGCGCGCGTCCGTTACAGGTATTTCGCCACATCCTCATACCGGCGTTGCTGCCTGCCTGGCTGACCGGCTTCGCTCTGGCGTTTGCCCGTGGCGTGGGCGAGTACGGTTCGGTGATTTTCATTGCCGGCAACATGCCGATGAAAACCGAGATCCTGCCGCTGCTGATCATGGTCAAGCTCGACCAGTACGACTACACCGGCGCAACCGCTATCGGCGTGATGATGCTGGTGGTGTCCTTCATTCTGCTGCTGCTGATCAACCTGCTGCAGCGGCGCATTGAAACCCCATCCTGAGGAGGCGCAGAACATGTCTTATTCATCTGTTTCAGCCGCCGCCTCTGCCAACGCCGCCCGTCGTGGCAGCGCGGTGTCGCGACGCATTCTGATCGGCCTGTGCTGGCTGGTGTTCTTTCTGTTTCTGGGCCTGCCGCTGTTCATCGTGGTGTCTCAGGGGCTGAAAAACGGTCTGGGCGCGTTCTTTACCGCAATCCTTGAACCGGATGCCTTGTCAGCGCTGAAGCTGACGGTCATTGCGGTCCTGATCTCGGTGCCGCTCAATCTGGTATTCGGCGTCAGCGCCGCATGGTGCGTGAGCAAATATTCGTTCCGCGGCAAGAGCATTCTGGTCACGCTGATCGACTTGCCGTTCTCGGTATCGCCAGTCATTGCCGGTCTGGTCTACGTACTGATGTTCGGTGCGCAGGGCTTGTTCGGGCCGTGGTTGCAGGACCACGATATCCAGATCGTCTTTGCCCTGCCGGGCATCGTGCTGGCGACCATTTTCGTCACCGTGCCGTTCGTTGCACGTGAGCTGATCCCGCTGATGCAGGAGCAGGGTACTCAGGAAGAAGAGGCCGCACGGCTGCTGGGCGCCAATGGCTGGCAGATGTTCTGGCACGTCACGGTGCCGAACATCAAATGGGGCCTGATCTACGGCGTGGTGCTGTGTACGGCACGGGCGATGGGTGAGTTTGGCGCGGTGTCGGTGGTTTCCGGGCACATTCGCGGCGTCACCAACACCCTGCCGCTGCACGTCGAAATCCTCTACAACGAGTACAACCACGTTGCCGCCTTTGCCGTGGCGAGCCTGTTGCTGATCCTGGCGCTGTTCATCCTGCTGCTCAAGCAGTGGAGCGAATCCCGCATTAACCGTCTGCGCCATAACGCGGCGGAGGAATAATCATGTCGATCGAAGTCCGTAACGTCAGCAAGAACTTCAACGCCTTCAAGGCCCTGAACAACATCAGTCTGGACATCCAGAGTGGCGAGCTGGTGGCGTTGCTCGGCCCGTCAGGCTGCGGCAAGACCACCCTGCTGCGCATCATTGCCGGTCTGGAAACCCCGGATGACGGCAGCATTGTGTTCCATGGCGAAGATGTGTCCGGTCACGACGTGCGTGATCGCAACGTCGGGTTCGTGTTCCAGCATTACGCGCTGTTCCGCCACATGACGGTGTTCGATAACGTCGCGTTCGGCCTGCGCATGAAGCCCAAACGCGAGCGCCCGAATGAAACGCGCATCGCGGAAAAGGTCCACGAACTGCTGAACATGGTGCAACTGGACTGGCTGGCCGACCGTTATCCGGAGCAGTTGTCCGGTGGTCAGCGTCAGCGTATCGCTCTGGCCCGTGCCTTGGCGGTCGAGCCCAAAGTGCTGTTGCTGGACGAGCCGTTCGGCGCACTGGACGCCAAGGTACGCAAGGAACTGCGTCGCTGGCTGGCGCGCCTGCACGAAGACATCAACCTGACCTCGGTGTTTGTGACTCACGATCAGGAAGAAGCCATGGAAGTGGCCGACCGCATCGTGGTGATGAACAAGGGCGTGATCGAACAGATCGGCTCTCCGGGCGAGGTGTACGAGAACCCGTCCAACGACTTCGTCTACCACTTCCTGGGTGACTCCAACCGCCTGAGCCTGGGCGAGGAAGGGCACCTGTTGTTCCGTCCGCATGAAGTGTCGTTGTCGCGTCAGGAAATCGAAGACCACCACGCCGCCGAAGTCCGCGACATCCGCCCGCTGGGCGCGACAACACGGGTCACGCTGAAAGTGGAAGGGCAGAGCGAACTGATCGAGGCCGAAGTGGTGAAAGACCACGACAGCCTGGTAGGCCTGGCCAAGGGCGAGACACTGTTCTTCAAACCGAAGGTCTGGCAAAAGCTTTAAGCCCACCCCCCCGACTATCGTTCCCATGCTCCGCATTGGGACGATAGTGATCTCGAGACTTTCATCGTTCCCATGCTCCGCGTGGGAATGCCTTTCTGGACGCTCTGCGTCCGATCTTGAGTGCGCGGCGTCAGCACGAGCATATGACGCGGAGCGTCACGAACTGCATGCCAACGCGGAGCATTGGCACGATAGTGATCTCGAGATTTCATCGTTCCCATGCTCCGCGTGGGAATGCCTTTCCGGACGCTCGGCGTCCGATCTTGAGTGCGCGGCGTCAGCACGGGCATGTGACGCGGAGCGTCACGAACTGCATGCCAACGCGGAGCATTGGCACGATAGTGATCTCGAGATTTCATCGTTCCCATGCTCCGCGTGGGAATGCCTTTCCGGACGCTCGGCGTCCGATCTTGAGTGCGCGGCGTCAGCGCGAGCATGTGACGCGGAGCGTCACGAACTGCATGCCAACGCGGAGCATTGGCACGATAGTGATCTCGAGATTTCATCGTTCCCATGCTCCGCGCGGGAATGCCTTTCTGGACGCTCTGCGTCCTCGGGCGGTTAGCGCACTGACAACGCGAGCATGAATGCGGCAACAATGCCGCATACGGCGAACAGCTGTTGCAGGCGTGGGCCGGCGAGGTAGCGGGCGACTTGCCTGCCGGCTATCAAGCCGATGACTGCGCCTAGTGCAAAAGGCGCACCCACCGTCCAGTGCATCACCCCGCTCAAGGAGGCGGTGATGACGCTGCCCGTCGAGACCAGCGCAATCACCGCCAGTGACGTCGCCACAACGCTTTTCATGCCCAGGTCGCTGTAGCGGGTCAACGCCGGAATGATCACGAAACCGCCGCCCATACCTAATAGCCCGGACAATAACCCTGAACCCACGCCCGTCAGCGTCAAAGCGCGCAGGCACGGCATGGTCCAGCGCAAACGGCCTTGCAGCGGGTTGAGCACGCAGGGCAGCATTTCTGCGCGTGGCGGCGGTTGGCCGTGGCGCAATTCGCGGCTGGCCCTGATGAACATGCGCGTGCAGGCGTACAGCAGCACGACCGAAAAGACCAATGCCAGCGGTGTATTGGGCAGCCGATGGGCGAGCCACAGGCCAAGAGGTGCCATCAGCACACCAATGGATGCGATGTACCCGGCAGCGCGATAGCGGACGATACCCTGACGCAGCCCCAGTACCGCACCGATTCCCGCCGCCAGCCCGACGGCCAGCAGGCCGACAGGTGCCGCTTCGACAATCGACAGGCCAAGACCAAAAACCAGCAGCGGGACCGCGAGAATGCCGCCGCCCGCACCTGTCAGCGCCAGTACCACGCCAATGATCGCCCCCAGGCCAACGCCCAGCAGTTGATGCTCATCCATGCCTGGCGTCAGCCTTTTCCGGTTTGGCCAGCCATTCACGTCCCTTGAGCATGCCATGCCAGTAAAGTACGGGCAGCACGCGTTCTTTCAGCCACCAGGCCAGCCGGGTCGGTTGACGGCCATCCAGCAGCCAGCGCGGGAAGCTCGGCGCAACCTTGCCGCCATAGGTGAATTCAGCCAGTACGATCCGGCCTTTCTCGACGGTCAGAGGGCATGAGCCATAACCGTCATAGGCGGCAGACTCACTCAGACGACCCAGCGCGACCAGCACATTATTGGCCACCACCGGTGCCTGCTTGCGGGCGGCTGCGGCGGTTTTGGCGTTGCTGGTATTGGTGGCATCGCCCAGACCATGAACATTGGCGAACTGTCGGTGCCGGAGCGTGGCAGGGTCCACGTCCACCCAGCCTGCGGCATCGGCCAGCGGGCTGCTGCGAATGAAGTCGGGGGCAATCTGCGGTGGCACCACGTGCAGCATTTCAAAGCTGTGCTCGACGGTCTCGCTGCTGCCATCGGCCTGCGTGCGAACAAACGTAGCGCGCTTGCCCGGCCCGTCGACTGCCACCAGCCGATGGCTGAACTTGAGGTCGATGGCGTAACGCTCGATGTACTTCATCAGCGCCGGTACATAGTCCGCCACACCGAACAGCACGCCACCGGCGTTGAAGAACTGCGTGTTGATCTGCGCCAGACGACCGGTTTTCAGCCAATGATCACAAGACAGGTACATGGCCTTCTGTGGCGCACCGGCGCATTTGATCGGCATGGGCGGCTGAGTAAACAGCGCGCGCCCTTGCTTCAAGCCCTGCACCAGCTTCCAGGTATAGGGTGCCAGGTCATAGCGATAGTTGGAGGTCACGCCGTTGGCACCCAGCGTCTCGACCAACCCGTCGATGGCCGCCCAGTCCAGCTTCAGACCGGGGCAGACCACCAGTTGCTGATAGCCAAGCGTGCGCCCGTCGGCGAGCGTCAGGGTATTGTGCTGCGGTTCGAACGTCGCCACGGCGGCCTTGATCCACTGCACGCCTTTGGGAATCAGCGACGCCATGCTGCGTGCCGTCGACTGCGGCGTGAAAATGCCCGCGCCGACCATGGTCCAGCCCGGCTGGTAATAGTGGGTATCGGCAGGGTCGACCAGCGTGATCTGCAGGGCAGCATCACGGGCGAGCAGGCTTGCGGCGGTGGCGATACCGGCAGCACCGCCACCGACGATCAGGATCTGACAGCTAGTTGTCGAAGCATTCATCACAGGGTTTCCCAAGGCGGGCAGCAGTCAAAAGGCATTGAGCGGGATCTTCAGGTAGACGACGCCGTTGTCTTCCGGCTCGGGAAAGTGCCCGCAGCGCATGTTGACCTGCACCGAAGGCAGCATCAGTACGGGCATATCCAGCGTCACGTCACGGGCTTCACGCATGCTGACGAACGCGTCTTCATCTACGCCGTCATGAACATGGATGTTGCTGGCGCGCTGTTCGGCGACGGTGGTCATGTATTTCAGCTCACGACCGTTGGGCAGGTAGTCGTGGCACATGAACAGCAGGGTGTCAGGTGGCAACGCCAGCAACTTGTGAATGGAGCGGTACAGCGTGCGCGCATCGGCTCCGGGAAAGTCGCAACGGGCGGTGCCGTAATCGGGCATGAACAACGTGTCGCCGACAAACGCGATGGTTTTGTCGTCGACCTGCACCAGGTAACTCATGCACGCCGGTGTATGCCCGGGCGTATGCATGGCCTTGACCTGAAGTGTTCCGAGGGCAAACGGGGCGTTATCTTCCAGCAGCACATCGAACTGGCTGCCATTGCGGGCAAAGTCAGACGGTGCGTTGAACAGCGCGCCAAAGGTTTCCTGCACGGCGGTGATATGGCTGCCGATGACGATTTGTCCGCCAAGCTGCTGTTTCAGATACGGCGCAGCCGTGAGGTGATCAGCATGCACATGGGTTTCGAAAATCCACTGCACCGAAGCCCCCAGCGCCTGTACCCGGCCGATCATCCGGTCGGCAGACTCGGTCCGGGTGCGGCCCGACTTGGGGTCGTAATCGAGCACGCTGTCGATCAGCGCGCACTGCTTGCTGTCCAGGTCCATCACCAGGTAGCTGATGGTCCAGGTATGGCTGTCGAAGAGGGCTTCGACATAAAGTTTTTCACCGATGATCATGTGCAATTCCCATGGCTGTAAATCGCCTCGAGGCCCGTTTGGTCAGGCCGGACGGTTGGCAGTCGTTGCTATGACTTCTCAATAACCATGCCAACGGCCGGAAAACCTGTTGAGCATAGTAAATACAGGGCGTCGAGGGATTCTGCGGAAACCCGCATGATGGCTGCCAAGGCGCTGACTGCCACATTTTGGCAGTCGCTTGGCAGACAGTGGCATAAGCTGGCAGCGAGATGGGTTAAGCTGCGACCAATCCACAGGAGCAAGCATGAACCTCATCGCCACCGATTTTCCCGGCAGTCGCATGCAGTCGCTGGTGTCATACCTCGAACATGACCTGCGACCGACCATCGTTCTGGACACCAACTACAACATCATCGCGGCCAACACCGCCTATCAGCGCCAGTTCGGCGTTGAAGGCACGCCACATGTGGGCGAGAAGTGTTATCGGGTGTCACATCAGTTCGCGGTGCCGTGCGATCAGGCCGGTGAGCATTGCCCGATGCGCAAGGCCCACGAAACGCGGCTTCCGGAGCGTTTGCTGCATATTCACCATACGCCTCGCGGCCCTGAGCATGTGGATGTGGAGCTGCGGCCGATTCTCGATGACGGGGGTGAAGTCATCGCCTACGTCGAGCGACTGAGTTCGGTGGCCGTGGCGTCGGTCCAGCCGCAGCAGCACGGGCTGGTCGGTCGTTCAGCGGCGTTCAAGGAAGTTCTGGGTGCCTTGCAACGCGCTGCGCCCGCGCAGATTCCGGTGCTGCTGCAGGGTGAGTCGGGTACCGGCAAGGAATTGTTCGCTCGCGCACTGCACGCCAGCAGCGCCAGATCCGCCGGGCCGCTGGTGGTGGTCGATTGCACCGGGCTTACCGAAACCCTGCTGGAGAGCGAGCTGTTCGGCTATGAAAAGGGCGCGTTCACCGGCGCGTTGCAGCGCAAGACCGGTCTGGCCGAAGCCGCTCATGGCGGCACGTTGTTCCTTGATGAAATCGGCGAGGTGCCGCTGGCCATGCAGGTCAAGCTGTTGCGGCTGATCGAGTCAGGCAGCTTCCGCCCGGTGGGCAGCCTGCGAACGGTGCATTCGGATTTTCGGCTGGTGGTGGCCACCCACAAACCGCTCAAGGAGATGGTCACCAACGGCAGTTTTCGCCAGGATTTGTTCTACCGCATCAGCGCTTTCCCGATCCGTCTGCCGGCACTGCGCGAACGCAGTGAAGACCTGCCGCTGCTGATCGACAGCCTGCTGCAACGCATCGCGCCCGGCGCTGCTCCGCGTGTCGACCCCTCGGCCATGAACCTGCTGAGTGTGTACAGCTACCCCGGCAACATTCGCGAACTGCGCAACATACTCGAGCGCGCCCGCCTGTTTACCGATGACGGCGTTATTCGCGTGCAGGATTTACCCGCTGAAGTGCGCGGTCAGGGCGAAGAAGCGGGTGGCGTGACTTACCGGCAGCAGGACGACGGCCTGGAGAAACTCGCCCATGCACTGCGAGTGTTCAACGGCTCGCGCAGTGAGCTGGCCAGAGAGCTGGGGCTGAGCGAACGCACTCTTTATAGACGTTTGCGTGCCCTCGGCATTCCGCGCTGAAGCACGCACACGGCGACGCAGAGCGTCGAGAACTGCATTCCCACGCTGGAGCGTGCGGAACGATCATCGTAACTATCGTACGGCGCTCCGCGTCGTATGCCTTTCTGGACGCTCCGCGTCCTCTTGGCGACGCAGAGCGTCGAGAACTGCATTACCACGCTGGAGCGTGGGAACGATCATCGCAACTATCGTGCGGCGCTCCGCGTCGCATGCCTTTCTGGACGCTCTGCGTCCTCTTGGCGACGCAGAGCGTCGATACCTGCATTCCTACGCTGGAGCGTGAGAACGATAACCGCAACTATCGTGCGGCGCTCCGCGTCGCATGCCGTTCTGGACGCTCCGCGTCCTCCCTTGAACACGTTACTTGAACGTCACAACCCCTCCGGCCAGGGATTCAACCCGCGCCAGCGATTCAACGCGATAGCCCTGTGCATCCAGTTCAGCACGACCGCCCTGGAAGGACTTCTCGATCACGATCCCCAGCCCGGCCACAGTCGCACCGGCCTGTTTGATGATCGAGATCAGCGCCTGCGAGGCTTTGCCGTTGGCGAGGAAGTCATCGATGATCAGCACGTGGTCGTCGCTGCTCAGATGACGCGGCGAGATCGCCACCGTGCTCTCCACCTGTTTGGTGAACGAGTACACGGACGCCGACAGCAGGTTTTCGGTCAGGGTCAGGGACTGGTGCTTGCGGGCGAAAATCACCGGCACGCCCATGTTCAGACCCGCCATGACGGCCGGCGCAATGCCGGAAGCTTCGATGGTCACGATTTTGGTCACGCCAGCGTCGGCGAACAGACGGGCGAACTCGTCACCAATTTCCTTCATCAAGGCCGGATCGATCTGATGGT
The DNA here is from genome assembly GCF_020917325.1 of Pseudomonas savastanoi. Lineage (NCBI taxonomy): Bacteria > Pseudomonadati > Pseudomonadota > Gammaproteobacteria > Pseudomonadales > Pseudomonadaceae > Pseudomonas > Pseudomonas savastanoi. The sequence continues at coordinate 81,971 of NZ_CP076652.1, read as the reverse complement.
TGAGAAACGCATCGACTTTCAGCACCTGGTCGGACAATACGATGCCTTCTTCGCGAATTTTCTTGTGCAGTGCTTCCACTTCAATTCCTAGACTGCGCCATTGCGCAATAAATGATCAATTTCGTTTGTCGACTAGCGTTTCAGCATGGCGCGAATATCGGCAAGCGCGGTATTGCCGCGAACCGCTTTGACTTCCGTCGGAGTGTCGTCATTGCCTTCCCAGGCCAGGTCATCCGGGGGCAGCTCATCCAGAAAGCGGCTTGGCGCGCAGTCGATGATTTCACCGTACTGCTTGCGCTTGGCGGCGAACGTGAAGGCCAGAGTCTGCCGCGCGCGCGTAATACCGACATAAGCAAGACGGCGTTCTTCTTCGATGGTGTCGGCTTCGATGCTGGAGCGGTGCGGCAGGATCTCTTCTTCCATACCCATGATGAACACGTAAGGAAACTCCAGACCCTTGGAGGCGTGCAAGGTCATCATCTGCACGCCTTCGGCACCATCTTCCTCTTCCTGCTGACGTTCAAGCATGTCGCGCAGGACCAGCTTGCCGATGGCTTCCTCAATGGTCATGCCGCCTTCTTCGTCCTTTTCCAGCGTGTTTTTCAACGCCTCGATCAGGAACCAGACGTTACTCATCCGGTAATCAGCGGCCTTTTCGCTGGAGCTGTTCTGCCGCAGCCAGTTCTCGTAGTCGATGTCCATGACCATGCTGCGTAGCGCGGCAATGGGGTCGTTCTGCGCGCATTGCTGGCGCACGCCGTCCATCCAGCGCTTGAAGCGCTGCAAGCGGTCGGTGTAACGGCTGTCCAGGTGCTCGCCCAGGCCGATTTCTTCGGTGGCGGCGTACATCGAGACCTTGCGTTCGGTGGCGTAGTTACCGAGTTTTTCCAGCGTGGTCGAGCCGATTTCTCGACGCGGCACGTTGATGACCCGCAGGAAGGCGTTGTCGTCATCCGGGTTCACCAGCAAACGGAAATACGCCATCAGGTCTTTCACTTCCTGGCGACCGAAGAAGCTGTTGCCGCCCGAAAGTCGATACGGCACCTGGTGATGCTGCAATTTGAGTTCGATCAGCTTGGCCTGGTAGTTGCCGCGATACAGGATGGCGAAGTCGCTGTAGGGTCGGTCGGTGCGCAGGTGCAGGGTGAGGATTTCCATCGCCACGCGCTCGGCTTCGGCATCTTCGTTACGGCAACGGATGACACGGATTTCGTCGCCGTGGCCCATCTCGGACCACAGTTGCTTTTCGAAGGCGTGCGGGTTGTTGGAGATGAGCACGTTGGCGCAGCGCAGGATGCGGCTGGTGGAACGGTAATTCTGCTCCAGCATGACCACTTTCAACGACGGGTAGTCGTCCTTGAGCAGCATCAGGTTTTCCGGTCGCGCACCGCGCCAGGCATAGATCGACTGGTCGTCGTCGCCCACCACGGTGAACTGGTGGCGCGAGCCGATCAGCAGTTTAACCAGCAGGTACTGGCTGGCGTTGGTGTCCTGATATTCGTCCACCAGCAGGTAACGCACCTTGTTCTGCCATTTCTCCAGAATGTCGGCGTGTTCCTGGAACAGCTTGACCGGCAGCAGAATGAGGTCGTCGAAGTCCACCGCGTTATACGCCTTGAGCGTGCGCTGGTAGTGGGTGTAGACGATGGCGGCGGTCTGTTCCTTGGGGTTGCGGGCGTTTTCCAGCGCGTCGGCAGGCAGGATGAGGTCGTTTTTCCACGAACCGATCATGTTCTTGATTTCGTCGACACCGTCGTCGCCCGAATACTCTTTCTGCATGATGTCGGTCATCAGGGCCTTGACGTCGGTCTCGTCGAAGATCGAGAAGCCCGGTTTGTAGCCCAGCCGCGTGTGTTCCTTGCGGATGATGTTCAGACCCAGGTTGTGGAAAGTCGAGACCGTCAGGCCGCGTCCTTCGCCGCCTCGGAGCAGCGTACCGACGCGCTCCTTCATCTCGCGCGCGGCCTTGTTGGTAAAGGTCATGGCGACAATGTACTGGGCGCGGATGCCGCAGTTCTGGATCAGGTGCGCAATCTTGCGGGTGATCACACTGGTCTTGCCGGAACCGGCACCGGCGAGCACCAAAAGAGGGCCGCCGACGTAGTTCACGGCTTCCTGCTGCCGGGGATTGAGTCGGGACATGGCGGTATGAAGAGTCGTCTGTAAAAAAGGTCGGGCATTTTAACAGGCCCACGGGTTTGTGCAGCGGTCATCGTAGCCAGACAGTGATCGCTATCTAATTCTTCTGTTTTTGTTACATTTGCGCCGCGACGCAACGATACGTGTATTTGTCACGCTCCAGCGGGAGTGCGGCCACCGGTTTTTCCTTTGCACTTAGGAAGTTAGATTGCCTACACCTGTCGAACCCTTGCGATTGCTGTTATTGGCGCACGAGCCTTTCTGGTACGCGCTGCTGCGCGATTGCCTCACTGCGCCGGGCAGCAACGTAATACTTCTGCATGGCGAGAACTGGGACGCTTTCAGCGCCGGGTACGCTAACGAGCGCAGCACCGTGCTGCTGACAACGCCCGACCTGCAGCCCAGAACCGGAACCTGCCTGCTACCCACCGTGGTGCTGCTCGAAAAGGAACCGCTGGTCGGACCGAGTGGCGTCAGTGACTGGCTGGTGCGCGATGCATTGACCGGCGATGCGCTGCGCCGCTGCCTGCGCTATGTCCACGAGCGCAGTCGCCTGGAAGACAGCCTGCGGCGTCTGGTCGGTCAGGACCCATTGACCGGCATCGCCAATCGTCAGGGTTTTCAGACGCTGTTGACGGCGCGTCTGGCCGAGGGTGGCAGCCTGGCGCTGGGGCATCTGGACCTGGACAACTTCCGCCGCGCCAACGATTCGCTGGGGCATCAGGCCGGTGACCGACTGATTCTGCAAGTCGTGGCACGTCTGAAAAACCAGCTCGCTGCGGGCGATCAGCTTGCACGCCTGGGCGGCGACGAATTCGCCCTGTTGATTGACACCCGCACAACACCTGCACGCGCCATGCAACTGGCCGAGCGAATTACTGACGTGCTGTCCGAACCCTACTGGGTCGATGGCGAAAGCCTGCTGCTGGGTTGCAGCCTGGGCATTGCCCATTCACAAACCCGGCCCGAAGCAGACCCGCTGATGTGGCACGCCCACATCGCCATGCGCCAGGCCAAGAGCATGCAGGGCTGCACCTTTCATCTGTTCGACGAGCGCATCAACCGCAACGCCCGCAGCCTGGCCGATCTGGAAGGCGAGCTGCGACGAGCCCTGCGCCGCGATGAACTGGAGCTGCATTATCAGCCGCGGCTGTGCCTGGAGACCGGGCGCGTTGTCGGCCTGGAAGCGCTGGTACGCTGGCGCCACCAGGCGCGCGGGCTGCTGCCGCCCAGTGAATTCGTGCCATTGGCCGAGCAAAGCGGCCTGATCGTGCCGCTCGGCTACTGGGTCATCTTCCGCGCCCTGCGTGACATGCAGGCCCTGCGCGAGCAAGGATTTGCGCCGTTGCATATGGCGATCAACCTGTCGTTCCGGCAATTTCAGGACAGCCAGTTGTTGCCGACACTGAGTCGCCTGATTGAGGAGCTCAGCGTCGACGCGCACTGGCTGGAGTTCGAACTGACCGAAACTGCCGTCATGCGCCGCAGCGATCAGGTCCTGCAGACCATGGACGCAATGCGGCGGCTGGGTGTGCGCTTCTCGCTGGATGATTTCGGTACGGGCTATTCATCGTTCATGCACCTCAACAGCCTGCCCATCGCGCTGCTCAAGATCGACATGGGCTTTGTCGGGCAGATGGAGCTACGCGAAGAGAACCGCAAGCTGGTCAACGCCATGATCAAGCTGGCCCACAACCTGAACCTGGAAGTGGTCGCCGAGGGCGTCGAAACCGCCGGGCAACTGGAGTTGCTGCGCGATTTCGGCTGCGACCAGGTGCAGGGTTATCTGATCAGCAGGCCGCTGCCGATAGCGGATCTGGTGGCTTACCTGCGCTCGGAAGCCGCCAATACGGGTGCATCAAACTCCGGATGACGGCGCGCCGGATCAGGCCGGCACCGCCAACCCGGCTGCCTCCCGACGCAACAGGCGAGCCGTCTTCCATTCAAACGCATAGGTCAGCGCCACGGCCGAGCAGAACAGACCCAGCGCCAGCCCCCACCAGACGCCTGAAGCACCGGCATCGGTAGAAAAGCCGAGCAACCAGGCGGCAGGCGCGGCAATCAGCCAGTAACAGCCCAGACCGATCAGGAACGTGGTGCGCGCATCCTTGAGCCCGCGAATCGCCCCCATCGCAATCGTCTGAGTACCGTCGAAGAACTCGAACAGGGCCGCAATGGCCAGCAGTTTTGCGGCCAGCACGACAATCTCGGCAAAGGCCGGGTCATTGATATCCAGAAACAGACCGATGACCACATTAGGCGCCAGCCAGAACAGCAACCCGAACATCAGCATCACGCAGCCGCCAAAACCGATGCCCAGACGGCCAGCCATGCGCACCATCAACAGGTTGCCCGCGCCATAATGCTGGCCGATACGCATGGTCACCGCATAGGACATTCCCACCGGAACCATGAACGCCATGGACACTGTCTGCAGGGCGATCTGGTGCGCGGCCATTTGCGTACTGCCCATTGCCCCCATGCAGAACGCTGCGAAGGTGAACAGGCCGACTTCCACCGCATACGTGCCGCCAATCGGCAGGCCGAGACGCCAGAGTTCTTTCAGGTGGCTGCGCGACAGCTTCGACAGCCCCTTGCTGATCGGGTACGCCGCGTAGGCCGGATGGCGCTTGATATGCAGTGCCAGCGCCAAGGCCATGCAGTTGGTCACAATCGCGGTCACCAGCCCGATGCCCATCAGCCCCAGATTCGGCAGCCCGAACCATTGATGAATCATCGCGTAATTGAGCGCGAAGTTTGCGGCCGCACCGGCCAGACTGATGGTCATGACCGGCCCCGCACGCCCGAGTGCGCTGGTGAAGCCGCGCAATGCCATGAAGCTGAGCAAGCCAGGCAAGGCAAAGGGCAGGGTGATCAGAAACTGGGCAGCCATATGCACGTTGGCTTCGGCCTGACCGAACTGCAACAGGATGGGTTCGAGGTTCCACAGCAGCAGCGCGGCAACCAGCGCCATGCCCCACGCCAGCCACAGACCGGCCTGGGTCAGGCGCGTCGCACCTTCGGTATCACCTGCACCATGGCGAATCGCGACCAGCGTGCCGACCGCAGCCATCACGCCCACGCAAAAGAATGAAACAAAGCTGTACGTGGCCGCACCCAGGCCACCGCCTGCCAGCGCCTCCGGGCCGATCTTGCCCATCATCACCGTGTCGGTGAACACCATCAGCATGTGCGCCATCTGCGATGCAATCAGCGGCCCGGCAAGGCGCAGGATGATCCAGAGTTCTTTAAGTGCGGGCTGCATGTGGGCGGTGCTCTACGGCGGAGTTCGGATGAGGGCCTATTCTGGGGGGTTGCACGCGCAAGCACAAAACGATAAACCTGATGCGCTGCATGAGTAAAACTCATCTGAAGCGATTTGCAGTAAAGTAGCCACTCATCGCCAGCAGGAAGCGCCATATGCCTCGCAGTCTCCCCCCTCTTTATGCACTAAGGGCATTTGAAGCTGCGGCGCGGCATACTTCGTTCACGCGGGCGGCCGAGGAGCTTTCGATCACTCAAAGTGCAGTAAGCCGTCACATCCGCACGCTGGAAGAGCACTTTGCCTGTCGTTTGTTTCAGCGCAACGGGCGCAACTTGCAACTGACCGAATCAGCGCGTGCGCTGTTGCCCGGCGTGCGTGATGGGTTTCTGGCGCTTGAGCGAGCCTGCAGCACCTTGCAGACCGACGAAGGCATTCTGCGCATGAAAGCGCCATCGACGCTGACCATGCGCTGGTTGCTGGCGCGGCTCAGTCGCTTCCGTCATCTGCAAGTAGGCAACGAGGTGCAGCTGACCAGCGCCTGGATGGATATCGATGCCGTGGACTTTACTCTGGAGCCTTTCGACTGCGCGATTTTACTCAGTCACGGGCATTTCCCCTCGGACTGGGAAGCCACCTTGCTGTTCCCGGAGCTGTTGATTCCGGTGGGGGCACCTACGTTGTTGAAGGACCCGCCATGGGACGTGAAGCGGCTGGCCAAGGCCGAGTTGCTGCACCCCACCCCTGACCGGCGTGACTGGCGCACCTGGCTGAACCGCATGGGGCTGGCCGATCAGGTGTCGCTCAAAGGCGGGCAGGTGTTCGATACGCTTGAGCTGGGAATGATTGCAGCGGCACGCGGTTACGGCGTATCGATGGGCGACTTACTTATGGTCGCCGAAGACGTGGCGCAGGCCCGTCTGAGCCTGCCGTGGCGCACCGCGGTATTCAGCGGAGAAAATTATTATCTGGTCTGGCCGCGCACAAGGCCCGGCGCAGAGCGGTTGCGTCGCCTCAGCGATTTTCTGCAGACGGAAGTCAACGCTATGGAGTTGCCGTTAGTTGAAGTACTGCATTAAAAATTAGTTTAGTATTGAACTGCCATCATTGGTTAATGTCGCGACCGTTACTCAAGTAACGACTCTGGTGGCCGAAGCACTGCTTAACGACTGCATGTTCAGGCAGCTTAAAACACTCATTAATTTGTTCGCTGAATGGTAAGCCACGGATCAGGCAACTCCAATCATTCGGCATGGAGTCTCTATGTCCAAGCCCCGTACCCGAATTGCCTCGCAACTCGGTATTGCTCTGGCCGTGATCCTGGCTGTGGTTATCAGCGGCAGCACCCTGTTCGCGTTAAGGTCTCTGGACGCGTCCAACCTGGTCATTCGCGAAGAGCACATGTCGAGCGAAGCCAGATTGCTCGCCGACCAGTTGAGCACATTCCACAGCACCCTGCGTGATAGCACTCAGCGCCTCAGTGGTCTGTTCGAAAAGCGCTTTGCCGGTGGCCTGAGCCTGCAACCCGACAAACCGGTCACGGTAGCGGGCACCTCCACGCCAGGCCTGTTCCTGCGTGATACCGCACTGAACAACGATTTTGCCGAGGTTGATGAATTCCGCTCGATGACCGCGGGCGTGGCGACGATTTTCGTGCGCAGCGGCGACGACTTCGTCCGTATCAGCACCTCTCTGAGCAAACAGGATGGCACGCGCGCCATCGGTACCGTGCTGGATCGCAAGGGCGCAGCCTACGAGCGTTTGATCGCCGGTCAGAGCTATGTGGGCAAAGCGGTGTTGTTTGATCGCTATTACATGACTCAGTACAGCCCGGTTCGCGACAGCAGCGGCAAGATCATTGCGGCGTTGTTTGTAGGCTTCGATTACACCGATGCACAGAAAACCCAGTTCGATAACCTCAAGAGCTTCCGTATCGGCTCTACCGGCTCGCTGGCACTGCTCGACGACAAGGGCACCTGGCTGGTACCACCGGCAGGCGTCAAATCCCTGGATGGCGCCGCGGAGTCAGTGGCCGACCTTGCCAGCAAACCGGGCAAGGCGCAGTTCTGGGATGACGGCGATGACGACTACTACAGCGTTGGCCAGCCGTTTGCCGGTGGCCCCTGGACCGTCATCGCCAGCATGCCGCGTGACGAAATCAGTGAAGTGACCTGGAACGTCGGCACCCAGCTGGCCATCGGCAGTGTGCTGGCCATGCTGATCGCAGTGATCAGCGCGATCTGGCTGCTGCGCAGCAAGCTGCGTCCACTGTCCGAACTGGTACGCCAGGCCGATGCATTGGGGGCGGGCGACCTGAGCGTACGCCTCAATGTGACCAGCAACGACGAGATCGGGCAACTGTCGGGCAGCTTCAACAAGATGAGCGAAGCGCTGTCGTCGATGGTCGCGCATATCCGTACTGCGGCGCAGGAAGTCAGCACCCGCGCTCACGCATTGTCCGGCCTGTCCGGTGGCGCGTTCGAGGGCATGGAGCAACAGTCCGGCGAGATCACCAGCATGGCCGGTGCCGTCGAGGAGTTCAGCGCCACGTCGATGAACATCGCTGACAACATGAGCAATACCGAGCGTCTGGCACAGGAAAATGCGCAGCAGACGCGCATTGGTCGTACCTCGATGGACGAGGCGTCTTCATCGCTGCAACAGATCGCAACCTCGCTGAGCAGTACGGCAACGGTCATCGACACACTGGGCCAGCGTTCGCAGGAGATCGGCAGCATTGTCGGGGTGATTACCTCGATTGCCGACCAGACCAACCTGCTGGCACTCAACGCCGCCATCGAGGCCGCACGTGCCGGTGAACAAGGCCGCGGCTTTGCCGTGGTGGCTGATGAAGTGCGCAGCCTGGCTTCTCGTACCCGTGAAGCGACGGACGAAATCTCCGGCATGATCGCCAGCATTCAGCAGGAAACCGGCAACGCCATCAGCACCATGCAACAGGGCAACACCCTGATGCAGGAAGGCCTGTCGCTTAACGCCAAAGTGGCCTCGGCACTGGCCCAGATCGACGAACAAAGCCGCTCGGCCGGTCACCAGTTCGCCGCCATCACCACCGCCACCCAGGAACAAAGCAGCACCGCCACCATGCTCAGCAGCAACCTGCAAAGCATCGCCATGGCCAACAGCGAACAGCGCCAGGTGATGTCCAACCTGGCGGTCACCGCTCAGGAGCTGAATGGGTTGGCGACTGAACTGCGTAACGAGGTTGACCGGTTCCGTTGATGGCTGCTGGAAGCCTGACACTATCGTACCCATGCTCCGCGTGGGTACGCCGTTCTAGACGCTCTGCGTCCTCTCCTGAATAAGCGACGTGGCGTAAATCCATGACGCAGAGCGTCACGAACGGCATTCCCACGCTGGAGCGTGCGGAACGATAATCCCAACTGTCGTGCCGAAGTTTTTCAGCCATCGTGCGATGCTCCGCGTCGCATGCCGTTCTGGACGCTCTGCGTCCTCTCCTGAATAAGCGGTGTGGCGTAAATCCATGACGCAGAGCGTCACGAACGGCATTCCCACGCTGGAGCGTGCGGAACGATAATCTCAACTGTCGTGCCGAAGTTTTTCAGCCATCGTGCGATGCTCCGCGTCGCATGCCGTTCTGGACGCTCTGCGTCCGGTCTTGCGTTTGCGGTGCGGCGCAGACTTGTGACGCAGAGCGTCACGAACGGCATTCCCACGCTGGAGCGTGCGGAACGATAATCCCAACTGTCGTGCCGAAGTTTTTCAGCCATCGTGCGATGCTCCGCGTCGCATGCCGTTCTGGACGCTCTGCGTCCTCTCCTGAATAAGCGGTGTGGCGTAAATCCATGACGCAGAGCGTCACGAACGGCATTCCCACGCTGGAGCGTGCGGAACGATAATCTCAACTGTCGTGCCGAAGTTCTTCAGCCATCGTGCGACGCTCCGCGTCCGGTCTTGCATTTGCGGTGCGGCGCAGACTTGTGACGCAGAGCGTCACGAACGGCATTCCCACGCTGGAGCGTGCGGAACGATAATCCCAACTGTCGTGCCGAAGTTTTTCAGCCATCGTGCGATGCTCCGCGTCGCATGCCGTTCTGGACGCTCCGCGTCCTGTCTTGCGTTTGTGGTGCGGCGCAGACTTGTGACGCAGAGCGTCACGAACGGCATTCCCACGCTGGAGCGTGCGGAACGATAATCCCAACTGTCGTGCCGAAGTTCTTCAGCCATCGTGCGACGCTCCGCGTCGCATGCCGTTCTGGACGCTCCGCGTCCGGTCTTGCATCTGCGGTGCGGATTTATGACACTTTTATTTCAATGAATCCCACCCTGTGCGATGCTGGCGCCAAGGCTAATAGCCGACTAAAAGCTTAGTAGAGCGTTACACCCTTTCCCCGCTCGCTACATGCGCATCTTTCAATTCATCGCCTGAACGGGCAAACCTCAGGGGGCTTTCAGCATGCTGACCCTGCTCGATTTGCTATCTGCCGTCGCCCTGCTGATCTGGGGCACGCATATCGTGCGCACTGGCATCCTTCGTGTTTACGGTGCACAACTTCGTCGTTTACTCAGCCAGAACATGTCCAAGCGACCACTGGCGTTCATCGCCGGCATTCTGGTGACAGCCATGGTGCAGAGCAGCAATGCCACTGCCATGCTGGTGACCTCATTTGTCGGCCAGGGGCTGATGACGCTGACACCGGCGCTGGTGATCATGCTCGGCGCCGATGTCGGCACGGCATTGATGTCCCGCGTGCTGACGTTCGATCTGTCGTGGCTGTCGCCGTTGCTGATTTTCCTTGGCGTGGTGTTCTTTCTGTCGCGCAAGCAGACCCGTGCCGGTCAGTTGGGGCGGGTCGGTATCGGCCTGGGCCTGATCGTGCTGGCGCTGCAATTGATCGTCGCAGCGGCTGCACCGATCACCCAGGCGGCCGGGGTCAAGGTGTTGTTTGCCTCGTTGACCGGCGACCTTCTGCTGGATGCGCTGGTGGGCGCCATGTTTGCGCTGATCTCCTATTCCAGCCTGGCGGCAGTTCTGCTGACGGCCACCTTGGCGGGCACGGAAGTCATTGGTCTGCCAGTGGCGATCGGCCTGGTGATCGGTGCCAATATCGGCAGCGGTCTGCTGGCGTTTCTCAGCACCAGCATGCAGAACGTCGCTGGCCGGCAAGTCGCCTTGGGCAGTCTGCTGTACAAACTGTTCGGCCTGTTGCTGATCTTTCCGGTGCTCGACCCGCTGGTTGCCTGGATCGACACGCTGGGCTTTCGTCCGCAGGAGTTGGTGATTGGCTTTCACCTGATCTACAACACGTTGCGCTGCCTGATCATGCTGCCTACCGTCGGCCCGATGGCGCGGTTGTGCGCGGCCTTGCTGCCGCAGCAGAACGAGGTCGGTGGCCTGGCCAAACCTCGCCACCTGGACCTGACCGCATTGTCGACGCCCAGCCTGGCGCTGGCCAACGCGGTGCGCGAAACCCTGCGCATGGGCGACTTGATCGAGAGCATGCTGGGCTCGATGCTCGCGGTGCTGCGCGGCACGCAGACGGCGGTCACTCAGGAAGTGCGGAGTCTCAACGATGACGTGGAAGCGCTCTACAGCGCGATCAAGCTATACCTGGCGCAGATGCCGCGTGAGGACCTCGGCGAGCACGATAACCGGCGCTGGGCAGAGATCATCGAGTTGACCATCAATCTGGAACTGGCCAGTGGCCTGATCGAACGCATGCTGCGCAAGATCCAGCAGCAGAAGACCTCGCACCGCCGCTCATTCTCGGAAGTCGGCCTGGAAGAACTCGCCGATCTGCAGATCCAGTTGCAGTCGAACCTGCGTCTGGGGCTCTCGGTGTTCCTCAGCGGTGACGAGGAAAGCGCGCGTCAATTACTGCGTGAAAAACGCCGTTTTCGAGCCCAGGAACGCCGTCTGGCGCATGCTCACGTCAGCCGCCTGCGGCAGAAGGTTGTGCAGAGTATCGAGACCAGTTCGCTGCACCTGGAACTGATTGCCGACATGAAACGCCTGAACTCGCTGTTTTGCAGCAGCGCTTATGTGGTACTGGAAACGGCCGACACCGGGGCCTTGTCGAGCGAGAGTGAGCCCTGACGATCACTATGAACGTAAGGGCCTAGGTGAAGTCTGTTAAACATACCGGCCCGCCAGGAAAGCTGTTTTATGCGTTGCCTGCTGTTCGCTTGTCTGCTCCTCGGTTCACTCCCTTCGTTTGCCCTTGACCGCCTTCAGGTCGAGGGCTATCTGCTGCCCAATGGTTTGCAAGTCCTTCTCAAGCCCGGTTCCGAAAAGGGTCACGTCGCCATCCGGCTGGTGGTAGGTATCGGTTTCGATGACTTCCCCTGTCAGGACAAGGAGCTGCCGCATCTGCTGGAACATCTTCTGTTCAGCGGGGTTGATGACAGCGGTGAAGGCGGTCTGGAAGAGCGCATGCAGGCACTGGGCGGCGAGTGGAACGCATTCACCAGCAATGCCGATACCACCTTCGTGATTGAAGCCCCCGCGCGAAACCAGCGCAAGGTGCTCGACCTGCTACTGGAGATCATGACCAAAACCGAGCTCAGTCAGGCACGACTGGACGGCGTCAAACGCGTTGTAGAGCGCGAAGACGGCGGGCACTTTTCACATTTGCAGCGCCTGCTCGACCGGCGTGACTCGGGGCGCAGCGCCAGCAGTCAACTGGCGGTGGAGCTGGGCCTCAAATGCGCCGAGCGTCCTGAAGTGGATGACATCAAGCTGGGCCATATCGAAGATGTATTTGCCAACTGGTACGCGCCCAATAACATGACGCTGATCGTGGTTGGCGATCTGGACAAGCTGCTGCCGGCCTATCTGGAGCGCACTTACGGCAAACTGGCACCCACCGACCCGATCGATCACCCGCCGCTGGCGCAAAGCACGGGTTCAGCCGAGCCGCGACGCGAGCTTGAGCGCGGCGGACTAGGCGAGAGTGTCAAGCTGCACCTGATCTACCCCGAGCCACAGCTCGACGACCAGCACGACGAAACCTGGGAGCTGGTCAAAGCCTATCTTGACTGGACGCTCTACACCGAGCTGCGTCTGAAACACAGTTTGTCGTACGGTCCTTCTGCCGAGCGGGAAGTGTTCGGCGATGTCGGATTTCTGAGCCTGAACGCCGATGTCGAGCGGGACGATGCCGATGAAGCCGAGCGGGACATCCGCAGTATGGTCGAGCGCCTGCAAAAAGAAGGCATGCAGCCCGCTACATTTGCACGGTTACAACAGCTCGCCATCGACCGGCAATCGTGGGCCACACAAGGCAATAGTGCACTGGCCGACTATTATTGGAGCGCGCTCAATGATTACGAAAACGGGCGCTTCGAAGACCCAGCCAAACGCATCAAGGCGGTGAAGCTGGAGACAGCCAGCCAGGCCATGCGCCAGCTGCTCGCCCAGCCGGGCTACATGCGAATTGAAAAACCTCTGTTCAGTTATGACGGTCTGTACTGGCTGATTGGCGGGGTGCTGGGCCTGATAGCCTTGTTGGCCGTGTGGCGCTGGCGTGTACGCAACAAATAGAATCCTGACGCCGAACTGCATTGGTGGTGTTGGCTGCGCGCTGCGCTTGTTACGCTGCGCGGTTTTTTGTATGAACAGAACCGAGTGAACCCCCGAATGTTTGACGTGAACCGCTATGTGACGCCCGTGCTCAACTTGATGCAGCGCTATCCGGGGCTCATTGCGGCGTTTGGTTTCGTTTCAGGTATCGCCAGTTTTATCCTGGTTGACCGCCAGGCAGGGCTGGCCACCTGGATTGCCGTGGTGATGCTGATCAGCTGGCTGTGGCTGATGGTCGAAAACACCATGGTCGGGCTGCTCAACAAGGCGCTGGGCCGCGAGATTCCGCAGGGTTTGCTGCGCTACGGCACGCAGATGATCCATCAGGAAAGCCTGTTTTTCGTGTTGCCGTTCTTTTTCATCACCACCACCTGGAACAGTGGTCAGGCGGTATTCACTGCGGTGCTCGGCGCCGCCGGGCTGATCTCCATCATCGACCCTCTCTACTACAAGTGGCTGGCGCCCAGACGCTGGCTGTTCATGACGTTGCACACTCTGACACTGTTCGCGGCACTGCTGACCGCGCTGCCGATCATCCTGCACCTCACCACCGCCGAGAGTTACAAACTGGCGCTGGGCGTGGCGATGCTGCTGTCGGCACCCAGCCTGATGTCGAACTTCCCGCTCAACACCTGGCGCAGCGCGCTGGCCGTGATCAGCATCATCCTGGCCATCGGCGCGGCGGGCTGGTTGCTGCGCTCCTGGGTGCCGCCTGCGACGCTCTGGTTGACCGAAGTGGCGGTCAGCCCGGACTTCGATAACAAGAACCGCACACCGGGCGACAGTATTTCGCTGATCAGCGCCAAACAGCTGCGCAACGGCGGCCTGTATGCGTACACCGCCATCAATGCGCCGCGCGGTCTGGATGAGCGTATCTACCATGTGTGGTGGCATGAAGGCGAAGAGATGGACCGCATCGCGCTGGATATCCACGGCGGCCGCAAGGAAGGCTATCGCGCCTGGACACGCAAACAGAACTTCCCGGAGGACGTGACAGGGCGTTGGCAGGTGAGGGTGCTGACCGAGGACGGCCAGATGATCGGCGTGCTGCGCTTTGTCGTCACCGACAACGATCAACCGGCCGTGAAACGACCTACAGGCCGGATAATCAAACTCAAGCCGGGCGGCGACTCGGCTGAGGAAGTCACACCTGAGTCTGCACCCGCCGATCAGCCGAAGCAGGAAAAGCAGGAGGCAGCACCTGCCGAGTCGGCACCTGCTGAATCTGCACCGCAGGCTCCGGCGCAGTGAGCCGTCAGGAAGCGGTCGCGCCGAAGAACCAGTAGCAGACGAAGATCGCAGCCACCACACCGGCAAACTCGGCCAGCAGTGCGCAACCCACTGCATGGCGAGCGCGCTGAATGCCCACAGCGCCAAAGTACACCGCTAGCACGTAGAACGTGGTTTCGGTGCTGCCCTGAATCGTTGCGGCGGCCAAGGCTGCGAAGCTGTCGACGCCTTGGGTCTGCATGGTTTCGATCAACAGTGCCCGGGCGGCGCTGCCTGAGAAGGGTTTGACCATCGCGGTCGGCAACGCATCGACGAAGCGTGTATCCAGCCCCAGCCACTGCACCACATGCCGAATACCTTCCAGGCCAAAGTCCAGCGCGCCGGATGCGCGCAGCACACCCACTGCGCAGAGCATGGCGACCAGATAAGGCAACAGGCTTTTGGCGACGTCGAAGCCTTCCTTCGCACCTTCGACAAAGGCCTCATAGACCAGCACCTTGCGCAGCGAGCCGATGATCAGAAACATCATGATCAGGCCAAACAGCGTGAGGTTACCCAGAATGGACGACAGGCCCGCCAGCGCAGCCGCCGACAATGTGCCGAGAAAGGCCATGAACGTACCCAGCAGCAGGGCGCCGGGGATCAGGTAAGCGAGCACCACCGGGTCCCACAGACGCAGACGCTGCATGAGCGCGACCGACAGCAGGCCGACGATGGTCGAGACGCTGGTGGCCAGCAAAATCGGCAGAAATACCAGGGTAGGGTCGGGAGCACCCTGCTGGGCGCGATACATGAAGATAGTTACCGGCAGCAGCGTCAGCGAGGAGGCGTTGAGCACCAGAAACAGGATCTGCGCGTTACTGGCGGTGGTCTTGCTCGGGTTGAGTTCCTGCAGCGAGCGCATGGCCTTCAGACCGATAGGCGTGGCGGCGTTGTCGAGACCCAGCGCGTTGGCGGCGAAGTTGAGGGTGATCAGCCCGAGTGCCGGGTGGCCGGGCGGCACTTCCGGCATCAGGCGCAGAAACAGCGGACCGAGAACCTTGGCCAGCCAGTCGACGATGCCCGCCTTCTCGGCGATGCGCAAAAAGCCCAGCCACAGCGTCAGTGTGCCGAACAGCAGCACCATGACCTCGACCGACAGTTTGGCCATGGCAAAGATACTTTCGACCATCGCCGCAAAAATGCCGGCGTTGCCGCCCACCAGCCACTGCACCAGCGCGGAAATCGTCGCCACGACAAAAAAACCAAGCCACAGGCCATTGAGCATCGGATAAGTCCCTCACAAGATGCGGCGATGATAGCGGCGGGGTGCGCTGGAGGGAAATCGGCGGAGGCCGTACGGCGCAATCAAGAGCGGACGCAGAGCGTCCAGAACGGCATGCGACGCGGAGCGTCGCACGATAGTTGCGATTATCGCTCCTCACGCTCCAGCAGGGAAATACAGGTCTCGACGCTCTGCGTCGCCAAGAGGACGCGGAGCGCGCCAGAGCTGCATGCGACGCAGAGCGTCGCACGATAGTTGCGATTATCGTTCCTCACGCTCCAGCGTGGGAATGCCGTGGGTGACGCTCCGCGTCACAAATCTGAGAGGCGCCGCATACTCAAGATCGGACGCGGATCGTCCAGAACGGCATGCGACGCGGAGCGTCGCACGATAAGTTGAGTTGTGGTTCCACAGGCTCCAGGAATGCCTTGGCGGTACTCAGCGCCCGGCCAGCAGTTCCTGACCGCGGACCACGGCGGCGCGGACCTGTTCGGGTGCGGTGCCGCCGATGTGGTTACGGGCGTTGACCGAGCCTTCCAGGGTCAGCACGGCAAACACGTCCTGCTCGATCTGATTGCTGAACTGACGCAGTTCTTCCAGGCTCATTTCTGCCAGGTCCTTGCCGGTTTCCACACCATATTTCACGGCATGGCCGACGATTTCGTGGCAGTCACGGAACGGCAGACCACGACGGACCAGATAGTCGGCCAGATCGGTTGCGGTCGAGAAACCGCGCAGCGCCGCTTCACGCATGATGGCGTGCTTGGGTTTGATTGCCGGGATCATGTCGGCGAAGGCACGCAACGAGTCACGCAGGGTGTCGGCGGCATCGAACAGTGGTTCCTTGTCTTCCTGATTGTCCTTGTTGTAGGCCAGAGGCTGGCCTTTCATCAGGGTCAGCAGGCCCATCAGGGCACCGAACACGCGGCCGCTCTTGCCGCGTACCAGCTCAGGCACATCGGGGTTTTTCTTCTGCGGCATGATCGAGCTGCCGGTACAGAAGCGATCCGGCAGATCAATGAACTGGAACTGCGCACTAGTCCAGAGCACCAGCTCTTCGGAGAAGCGCGACAAGTGCATCATCGCGATGGACGCCGCCGAGCAGAATTCGATAGCGAAGTCGCGATCCGATACGCCGTCCAGCGAGTTGCCGCCCACGACGTCGAAGCCCAGCAGTTTGCAGGTCAGTTCGCGGTCGATCGGGTAGGTGGTGCCTGCCAGCGCAGCGCTGCCCAGAGGCATGCGGTTGAGACGCTTGCGGCAGTCGACCAGACGCTCGTAGTCGCGGCTGAGCATTTCGAACCATGCCAGCATATGATGACCGAATGTAACGGGCTGGGCGGTCTGCAAATGGGTGAAACCGGGCATGATGGTTTCAGCTTCGCGCTCGGCCTGGCCCAGCAGGCCTTGCTGCAGACGCGTGATTTCGCTCAGGATCAGGTCGATTTCGTCGCGCAGCCACAGACGGATATCGGTGGCGACCTGATCGTTGCGGCTACGGCCAGTGTGCAGCTTCTTGCCGGTGATACCGATGCGATCGGTCAGGCGTGCTTCAATGTTCATGTGCACGTCTTCCAGATCGACGCGCCACTCGAAATTGCCGGCCTCGATCTCGGCCTGGATGGTGTTCAGGCCGTCAACGATGGTGTCACGCTCGGCGTCGGTCAGAACGCCCACCTTGGCCAGCATCGTGGCGTGGGCGATGGAGCCCATGATGTCGTGGCGATACAGACGTTGATCGAAGGTGACGGAGGCAGTGAAACGCGCGACAAACGCGTCGACGGGTTCACTGAAGCGGCCGCCCCAGGACTGATTGGTCTTGTCGGTGCTCATGGATTCGCTCGTTGCTAACAGAAAGTGGCGTGCCCGTTACCTGGCACAAGGGCGATTGCGATGATAACAGGGTTGATGCATTTTTATCCCCGGACAGCTTGCCGCTGACGAGGCCAGGGCAGAGACTGGAGGCATGCGAATCGAACCTGTGAAACACGATGCCCGGCCTGTGCCCGGCAAAGACTTTTTCCTCCCCGAACTGTGCCTGCCGCAGGCATTGCTGGTGCTTGTCGTTCTGGCGGAGCTGCTGGTGCTGGTTCTGGTGCTGGTAGAACCGATGCGTACCGGCTTCGACTGGGTACGTCTGGCGCTGATGTCGCTGTTCGTGCAATGGATCGTGCTGCTCTCCGCAGCGCTGCTGTGTGGTTTGCGACCCTGGCTGGCGCGCCTGACACCGGGGCTGGCAGGCATGCTCAGCTGCCTGCTGGTGGTCGGCCTGACGTTGCTGTGCACAGCCGTCACCGATGTCTGTCAGCTCACCGGA
The DNA here is from genome assembly GCF_020917325.1 of Pseudomonas savastanoi. Lineage (NCBI taxonomy): Bacteria > Pseudomonadati > Pseudomonadota > Gammaproteobacteria > Pseudomonadales > Pseudomonadaceae > Pseudomonas > Pseudomonas savastanoi. Next base: position 64,198 of record NZ_CP076652.1, on the reverse strand, counting down.
CGGATCTCGATCGGCGGGATGGTCGAGCGCTACCTGCGCTACTCGACCATCGCGTTGATCATGTCCGCCCTGATGCTGCGCTATTTCTATCTGCAGAGTCAGTGGCGCAAGCAGCAACAAGGCGAGCTGCGCGCCAGGATCGAATCGCTGCAGGCGCGGATCCGCCCGCACTTTCTGTTCAATACCCTCAACAGCATTGCCAGCCTGGTTGCCAGCAACCCGGTCAAGGCAGAGCAGGCGGTACTCGACCTTTCAGACCTGTTTCGCGCCAGTCTGGCCAAGCCCGGCAGCCTGGTAACGTGGGGCGAGGAGCTGGCATTGGCAAAACGATATTTATCGATTGAGCAATATCGTCTTGGCGAGCGTCTACAGTTGGACTGGAGGGTGAGTGCAATTCCCGATGACTTGCCGATTCCCCAGCTAACCTTGCAGCCATTACTTGAAAACGCTTTGATTTATGGCATTGCTCCGCGAGTCGAGGGGGGCGTTGTAACGGTCGAAGCGAACTATGAAGGGGGAGAGTTCATATTGAGCGTCAGTAATCCCTATGAAGAAGTTGCCAATCGGCAGACTTCCAACGGTACTCAGCAGGCTCTGACGAATATAGGCGCACGTATTGCGGCACTTTTTGGCCCGCATGCCAGTCTGAGCGTGGAGCGCCGTGACGGTCGTCACTACACCTGTCTACGCTATCCTTGTGCGAGACTCACGCAGGAAGCCAGAGCTATATGAATGTCCTGATCGTTGATGACGAACCCCTGGCCCGCGAGCGATTGAGCCGCATGGTCAATGAGATTGAGGGTTATCGAGTACTGGAACCCAGCGCCTCCAATGGTGAAGAAGCCTTGGCGCTGATTGAAACTCACAAACCGGACGTGGTGCTGCTCGATATCCGCATGCCGGGTCTCGATGGCCTGCAGGTTGCAGCGCGCCTGTGCGAGCGGGAAGCTCCGCCTGCGGTCGTGTTTTGCACTGCCCACGATGAATTCGCCCTGGAAGCTTTCCAGGTCAGTGCAGTCGGCTATCTGGTCAAGCCTGTGCGCTCCGAGCACCTCGTCGAAGCATTGAGGAAAGCCGAGCGGCCAAACCGCGTGCAACTGGCGGCGTTGACCCGTCCGGCTGCAGAAAGCGGATCGGGCCCGCGCAGCCATATCAGCGCGCGGACCCGCAAAGGTATCGAGCTGATTCCACTCGACCAGGTTATCTACTTCATCGCCGATCATAAGTACGTGACCTTGCGTCATGAGGGTGGCGAAGTGCTGCTGGACGAGCCGCTCAAGGCGCTGGAAGACGAATTCGGCGACCGTTTCGTGCGCATTCACCGCAATGCACTGGTGGCCCGCGAGCGAATAGAACGGTTGCAGCGCACGCCGCTGGGGCATTTTCAGCTGTTTCTCAGAGGGCTTAATGGCGATGCGTTGATCGTCAGTCGCCGCCATGTAGCCGGTGTACGCAAGATGATGCAGCAGCTCTAGAGCTCCCCGCTCTGGAGCCTGGGCATCAAAACCGAGTCACGGAACTGGTCGGGTTTTCAGATCTGTGTGTTCTCCGGTTTGTCTGCGGGGCACCGTCCTGCCCCCTCAGCCACTGGCCGATTCGGTGATCGAAGTCAGTGGGCTGACGCAAGTTTTCAGTCGGCGCTGAAGCCACCCTGACTGAGCTGTTATTATCCGTCGCATTCACTCAGTACGGATTGTTCAATGTCCTCTCGCGAAATCCGCATCGCCACGCGCAAAAGTGCGCTGGCACTCTGGCAGGCAGAATACGTAAAGGCCCGTCTCGAACAGGCTCATCCCGGCCTGCTCGTGACGCTGGTGCCCATGGTCAGTCGTGGTGACAAGCTGCTCGACTCCCCACTGTCGAAAATCGGCGGCAAAGGTCTGTTCGTCAAGGAGCTGGAAACAGCGCTTCTGGAAGACAACGCCGATATCGCCGTGCATTCGATGAAAGACGTGCCGATGGATTTTCCACAAGGCCTGGGCCTGTTCTGCATCTGCGAGCGTGAAGACCCACGCGATGCGTTCGTGTCCAACACCTTTGCCAGCCTGGACGAACTGCCAGCCGGCAGCATCGTCGGCACCTCCAGCCTGCGCCGTCAGGCGCAATTGCTGGCGCGTCGTCCCGATCTGCAGATCCGCTTCCTGCGTGGCAACGTCAATACGCGCCTGGCCAAGCTCGATGCCGGCGAGTACGACGCCATCATTCTTGCCGCGGCGGGCCTGATCCGCCTGGGCTTTGAAAATCGTATCACCTCGGCAATCAGCGTTGACGACAGCCTGCCAGCGGGCGGCCAGGGCGCGGTGGGTATCGAATGCCGCAGCGTTGATGCCGAAATTCATGCCTTGCTTGCCCCTCTGCATCACGAAGACACCGCCGTGCGCGTGATTGCCGAACGCTCGCTGAACAAGCACCTCAACGGTGGTTGCCAGGTGCCTATCGCCTGTTATGCCGTGCTGGAAGGCGATGACGTCTGGTTGCGCGGGCTGGTGGGCGACCCGTCCGGGAGTGTATTGCTGCACGCCGAAGCCCGCGCACCACAGACATCCGCCCAGGCGCTGGGTGTACAGGTGGCCGAAGCATTGCTGGCGCAGGGTGCCGCGGACATTCTGAAAGCGGTGTATGGCGAGGCCAACAACGAATGAACACCTGGCGCCTGTTGCTGACCCGCCCGGCCGAAGAATCGGCAGCGCTGGCGAACGTGCTGGCCGAGGCCGGTATCTTCAGCAGCAGCCTGCCTTTGCTCGAGACAGAGCCATTGCCCTTGACGCCTGCACAGCGTTCGATCATTTTCGAGCTGCTCAATTATTGTGCAGTGATCGTGGTCAGCAAACCTGCGGCGCGGCTGGCCATCGAGCTGATCGACGAAGTGTGGCCACAGCCACCCATGCAACCCTGGTTCAGTGTGGGTTCAGCAACCGGGCAGATACTGCTTGATTACGGGCTCGATGCGAGCTGGCCGGAGCAGGGCGATGACAGCGAAGCCTTGCTTGAGCTGCCGCGCCTGAAACAGGCGATTGCCGTACCGGGAAGCCGTGTGCTGATCATGCGCGGTGACGAAGGACGCGAACTGTTGGCCGAGCAATTGCGCGAGTTGGGGGTGGGAGTTGATTACCTGCCGTTGTATCGTCGCTACCTGCCGCAGCATGCCCCCGACGCCCTGCCGCAACGTGTTGCGGTGGAACGCTTGAACGGGCTGGTGGTCAGCAGTGGGCAGGGTTTTGAACATTTGCTTCAGCTGGCGGGTGATTCATGGCCGGACCTGGCCGATTTGCCACTGTTCGTACCAAGCCCCCGGGTTGCCAGCATTGCGCAGGCAGCTGGAGCCCGGACCGTTATTGATTGTCGTGGCGCCAGCGCCACGGCATTGCTGGCAGCGTTGCGGGATCAACCTCAGCCTGCCGTCAAGGCGTAATGATCGACACTTGTCGTTTACGCTATTACGCCAAAATGCAAAGGATGGGATACGTGAGCGAAACAGCCTTGCCTAAAGACGATGAATCGGTGTTGAAAACGCCTGCACCCAAGCCTGACCCAGTACGTGCCGAGCGCACCGGCAGCCGCAGCAGTGGCCTGGTATTCCTGGCCTTGCTGCTGGGTATCGCGGGTGTCGCGGTCGCAGGCTGGGGGGTCTGGCAACTGCGCATGCTGCAAGCCGGCCACCAGCAGCAGCGCGGCCAGGTTGAAGACATCGCCGAACAGACGCTGGTACTGGCCCAGAATGATCAGCAACTGAGCGCACGCCTCGCGCAATTCCCGCCTGCCGATCAGTTGGCAGACAGCAGACGTCTGGTCGCGCAATTGCAGGGCGATCAGCAGCGCCTCAGCCAGCGACTCGAAACCGTGCTTGGCGCGAGCCGCAAGGACTGGCGCCTGGCCGAGGCCGAGCATTTGCTGCGTCTGGCCAGCCTGCGTCTTTCAGCACTGCAGGACATCAACAGTGCTCAGGCGCTGGTTCAGGGTGCCGACGAAATTCTGCGTGAGCAGGACGACCCCGGCTCCTTTGCGGCCCGCGAGCAACTGGCCAAGAGCCTTGCCGCCTTGCGCAGCGTTGAGCAGCCAGACCGCACCGGACTGTTCCTGCAACTGGCCGCCCTACGCGAACAGGCTGAGCAGCTCAATAAGCTGGCACCTGAATACGAAGACAAGGGCGAGTCTCTTCTGGGCCTGACCGCCGACAAGACTGAACAAAGCCGGTGGACGCAATGGTGGGACGAAATTTCCCATTACTTCCGTATCGATTTCAACGCCGACAAGGATATCCGCCCGGTATTGGCGGGCCAAAGCCTTTCCCAAGTGCGTCTGGCTCTGAGCCTGGCGCTGGAGCAAGCGCAATGGGCGGCGCTCAACGGCGAGCCGCAGGTCTACACCAAGGCCATTACCGAAGCGCAGAGCGTTCTGAAGGCCAACTTCGATCAGGACGACCCACAGAGCAAAGTGCTCGGCCAAGGGCTTGAGGCTCTGGCCAAACAGCCCGTATCGGTCAAGACCCCTGATCTGGCGCAGAGCCTTAGCTCGGTGCAGGCCTACCTTGAACGCCGTCATGCCGCGGGCCAGCCAGCCGAGGCGCAACAGGGGACCAGCCGATGAAGCGCTTTTATGTGCTGTTATTCATCGCTATCGCCGCCGCGGCGCTGATTGGTGTCGCCATCGCCGAGCATTCCGGCTACGTGCTGATCGCCTATCAGAACTTCCGCTATGAATCGAGCCTGTGGGCAACGCTGGCGCTGCTGGTCGCAGTTCTGCTGGTGATCGCCCTTCTGCGGCTGGTCATCACGCTGCTGACGACGTCAGGCCGCGTGGTCAACCCATGGTCGCGTCGTAACCGCCGTCGCCGTGTGCAACTGGCTATCGAGCATGGCCAGATGGACCTTGCCGAGGGACGCTGGGCCAGCGCACAACGTCATCTGCAACGGGCGGCGGAAGCCGATGCCCATCCACTGCTTTACTACATTGGCGCCGCCCGCGCGGCCAATGAGCAGGGGCGTTACGAAGACTGCGATGCCTTGCTGGAGCGTGCGCTGGAGCGTCAACCACAAGCCGAACTGGCAATAGCCCTGAATCACGCTCAACTGCAACAGGATCGTGGCGACACCGAAGGTGCGCTCACCACGCTGCTGGCAATGAAAGAGCGTCATCCACATAACCCTCAGGTGCTTCGCCAGTTGCAGCGTCTGTATCAGCAACGTGGCGACTGGTCCGATGTTGTTCGTCTGATGCCGGAGCTGCGCAAGGACAAGGTCCTGCCAGCCAAGGAGCTTGCCGAGCTGGAACGCCGCGCCTGGGGCGAGAACCTGACCCTGGCGGCGTACCGCGATGGTATCGAAGGCTCACCCACCGGGCTGCCATCGCTGGAAAGCGCCTGGCAAGGACTCGCCTCCGCACAGCGTCAGGAGCCGCAACTGGTGCTGGCGTATGCCGATCAATTGCGTCGTCTGGGCGCCGAAGCTCAGGCTGAAGAGGTGCTGCGTAGCGCCCTCAAGCGCGAATACAACAGCCATCTGGCGCGTCTGTATGGCCTGGTGCGCGGCAGCGATCCGCTGAAGCAACTGCAAACGGCAGAAGGCTGGCTCAAGCATCATCCTGCCGATCCAAGCCTGTTGCTGAGCCTGGGGCGTATCTGCCTGCAAGGCCGACTGTGGGGCAAGGCGCGGGATTATCTGGAGAGCAGCCTGCGTCTGGAACGCAATCCCGAGACCTGCGCAGAGCTGGCTCGTCTGCTGGCCCAGCTGGGTGAGACGGATCGCAGCAATACGCTGTTTCAGGAAGGCCTGGGCCTGCTCGACGAACGCTTCCTGTCGCGCCCTGTGCCTGTGCTGACCAAAGCATAAAGCTGCCGGAGAGCCCCGTGCGAGGGCTCTCCATGCTGTCTCGAAGACCATCAGAAAATAGTTCGTGAGAATCTTCCTACGCCGATGTGTAAAAGAACCACGCAGTAGTGTGTTTGTTTTCCCAGGTAAACAGCGACTTATCCGCACGCCGCCACCTTGAATGCGCCGTACCCTTTCCTCTACCGTAATCGCCTCGTCCTTTGTTACGGATTTGCCATGTATCTGGCTCGCACACGCTTCCTGTTTTTCCTGGCATCGCTGGCCTGTGCATCAATCATTGGCACCGCCTTTTATCTGCAGCAAACCTTCGGCCTCGACCCTTGCGTCCTTTGCCTGATACAACGCGCGGCAATCATCGCCTGCGGTGTGTTGGCATTGTGCGCTGCCTGCCACGCTCCCGGCCCGACAGGCATGCGGCGCTACAGCCTGGGCTTTCTGCTGATCGCGCTGACAGGGCTTGTTACGGCAGGCGCTCAGGTATGGCTGCAAACCGCCTCGGCAGATCAATTGATACCTTTCATTACCAGACTGGAGCATCTGTTAAGCCTGCTCTCGCTGGAGATGTGCATTGACCGGTTGCGAAGCGATGCAATGTTTTGCGCAGAAATCACCTGGACCCTGTTCGGTATAAGCCTGCCGGAGTGGAGTCTGCTGGCATTTACCGGCCTTGCGCTGTTACCCCTGTATCCTCTTTTCAGCGAATTCAGCCACTGGCTGGCGACCAAAGATCGGGCCAGGTATTAAACGCTTGTATGAACTTTATCTCCTGCGTACCTTGAAGGCCTTGTCGAGCGGGCATAATCTGGCCCGCACGCGTCACTGGAAATATGCTGTCCTGGCGCATCTATCAGGCCAGGTACAGGCTAACCGCCAGGACCGGCCCAGGACTGCATGCCCCTGAAGGGAAGAGAGAAGACCATGCTGGAAAGTTGTCAGAATGCTCAGGAACGCTGGGGCGGAGTCAATAAGCTGATTGATCGCTGGCTTCAAAGCCGCCTCGAACTGGTCGAAGCCTACGATGCGCTGGGCGACACGCCCCAGGCTTTGGCAGCCGACCTTGAAGGCTTGCAGAACTTCTGTGGAGTTCTTGTCGATTACGTCTCGGCCGGACACTTTGAGGTCTATGAACAGCTGGGCGATGAAGCCCGCGCGTTCAACGACGAGCGTGGGCTTGAGCTGGCTGACACGATCTACCCGCGCCTGGACGTCATTACCAAGTTTGCGTTGACGTTCAATGATCGCTGCGACAAGGGCGACTGCTCGGACGCTACGGTGGTGGCCAAGGAATTCAACCAGCTGGGGCAGCTGCTGCACGAGCGCTTCGAGCTGGAAGACTGCCTGATTGAAGTGCTGCACAACTCCCACAAGGAAGAGATCGCCGCGCAGGTGTGACCGCTCGCGTGCAAAGGCTACAAATGCCAAGGGTGCGTTTGCACCCTTTCGCGTTTCTGAATTCCGGATTTACATCCGCTTACTGTGAAACGGCAATCAGCTCGATTTCAAATACCAGCGGAGTGAACGGATCGATCAGGTCGCCAGCACCCTCGGCACCGTAGGCTTGATCCGAAGGAATCACCAGTCGCCATTTCGCGCCAGTCGGCATGGTCTGCAATGCGCTGGTCCAGCCGCTGATCACGCTGTCGAGCCGGAACCATTGCGGCTGAGTGCTTTGATCGAAGATCGTGCCGTCCGGCAAGCGCCCCACATAGCGTACTTCAACCCTGCCATTGGCATCAGGTTTGGGGCCCGTGCCGGGTGTCAGCTCGGTCATGAGAATCCCGTCAGCCAATACCTTCACACCCGGCTTGGCCTTCTCGCTGTCCATGAACGTGCGCTCGGCCTTCAGGGCTGCCTCGGTAGGCGCGTCTGTGCCTGCGGTCTCGGCCTGCGCGATTGCCGCGTCATGCTCACGCAGAACCTGGTCGATACGTTCCTGCTTGAGTGCCAGCGGCTTGCCCTGATAAGCCTGTTTCAGACCGTCGACAAGCGCCTTGAGGTCAAGGTCAGGGACTTCCTGATGCAAGCGTTCACCAAGGCTTGCACCCAGGCTGTAGGCGAGATCGTGACCATCATCGGCCGCCGCAGGTGGTGCTTCGGCAGCTTGAGCCAGGGGTAGCAAGAGGAACAACGACGTTAACAGGTAGCGCGACATTAATGCTCTCCGGCCTGGGAAGGCAGCGATTATGCCAGCGCCAGCGCGTGTAGTGACGAGTCTTGCGAAGTGAATTTCACAATGCCTGCGCATCGTGTCGGGCAATCATTTTTTGCAGTATGCAACAGCGCCCCCTGGATGCTGTCAAGATGCGCTAGCGGCGATGCGCGCAGAAGCCTAGTATGAGCCGCAATTTCGTCACCCAGGAGGTAAGTCATGTCGGCCAAAAAGAAGCCAGTAAATACTCCGTTGCATTTGCTCCAACAATTATCGGGCAGCTTGCTTGAACATCTGGAAGACGCCTGTTCCCAAGCCTTGGCTGATGCCGAGAAACTGCTCGCCAAGCTTGAGAAACAACGCGGCAAGGCGCAGGAAAAACTGCACAACTCCCGCATCAAACTGCAGGACGCTGCCACCGCCGGAAAATCCAAGGCACAGGCCAAGGCCAAAGACGCCGTTTCCGAGCTGGAAGAGTTGCTCGATGCCCTCAAGGATCGCCAGACCGAAACCCGCACCTACATTCTGCACCTCAAGCGCGATGCCCAAGAGAGCCTGAAGCTGGCCCAGGGTATCGGTCGCGTGAAAGAGGCGGTCGGCAAGATCCTGACCACTCGCAATGCCAAGCCTGCGGCCCCTAAAGCCGCCGCCAAAGCAGCGACTGCCGCTACAGCAAAAGCACCTGCAAAAACCGCAGTGAAAGCGGCCGCTGCCAAGCCAGTCGCCAAAACTGCTGCCAAGCCTTCGTCGGTCGCCAAGCCTGCAGCCAAACCTGCGGCAACCAAAGCCCCGGTGAAAGCTGCCGCCAAACCTGCCACCCGGGCAGCGGCAGCAGCGAAGCCTGCCGCGGCAAAAACAGCCGCCGCCAAGCCGGTTACGGCTAAACCTGCTGTCACCCGGTCGGCTGCCAAAGCGGCTGCGGCCAAGGCACCTGTCGCCAAAACGACGGCAAGCAGCGCTGCCAAACCAGCAGCAACAAAAACTCCGGTAGCCAAACCAGCGGCGAAAGCCCCGGTGAAAGCGCCCGCGAAGGCCGCGACCAAAGCACCAGTCAAGGCGCCTGTGAAAGCAGCAGCCAAGCCTGTCGCCAAACCTGCGGCCAAGCCAGCAGCGAAGCCGACCGCCGCCAAACCGGCTACGCCAGCGCCTGCTGCCGCTGCCAAGCCGACGACGCCTGCACCTGCCGCGCCATCTGCTGCACCGGCAACACCTGCCAATGGCGCAACGCCAACCAGCGCTTCCTAAGTCTGGTCGACGGCAAGATCAACCGCGATGCGCAGCACATCCAGCGCATCGCGGTTTTTTTCTGCATCCCCTTCGGCAAGTTCGAGCAGCCACTCGTCTGCATTCCTCGCCTCACCCGCCGGCCAGTCCCCGGTCAGTGCCTCAAGCTTTATCATCAGGCTCTGTTCGGCCTCCAATTCCAGCGCCTTGACCTTCATCCGTAATGTAGCCAGCAAGGCATCTTCAAGCGCCGCATTGCGCCATTGGTTACGCAAATCCCGTAGCGGACGCACGACATCGTCATGCCAAGGTGTCGCCAACTGCTTTATTTGCGCTAATCGCTGCGCATTGCACGCCACGTCGCGCGTGCCGAGCCATACCCCGCAAAGCACCATGCACACGTTGGCCCCGTTGGCCTGCAGCGTCAGACAAGCCTGCTCTACACCCGGACGGGCATAGAAATCGAGGGTGAAACTCCAGAGCGCTGAAGGCATAGTGATCCACCTGTTCAGGACGAAGCTGGTAGACTCCGCCGCCATTATGATTCGACTTCAAAGCCTTACCTTACAGCGTGGTCCGCAACGTCTGCTAGAAGACGCCGAGCTGACCCTGCACGCCGGCCATAAAGCCGGCCTGATCGGTGCCAATGGCGCCGGTAAATCCAGCCTGTTCGCCTTGCTGCGTGGCGAGCTGACGCCCGATGCCGGTGACTGCCTGCTGCCCGCCGACTGGCGTATCGCGCATATGCGTCAGGAGGTCGACACCCTTGAGCGCCTGGGCGTGGACTACGTACTCGATGGCGACGAGCGCCTGCGCGAGGTTCAGCGTCTGCTGGCCGAGGCGGAAGCCGCGCAGGACGGCGCTGCTCAGGCGCGTCTGCATTCGGAGCTCGACAGCGCCGACGGTTATACCGCAGACGCGCGGGCGCGCAAGCTGCTGGCCGGGCTGGGTTTCACCAACGAACAGATGGAACGTCAGGTCGGCAGTTTCTCCGGCGGCTGGCGTATGCGCCTGAACCTCGCGCAGGCGCTGATGTGCCCGTCCGACCTGTTGCTGCTCGACGAACCGACCAACCACTTGGACCTCGACGCCATTCTATGGCTTGAAGACTGGCTCAAAAGCTACCCCGGCACCTTGCTGCTGATTTCCCACGACCGGGATTTTCTGGACGCTGTGGTCGATCACATCGCTCACGTCGAGCAACGCAAGATCACCCTCTATCGTGGCGGCTACAGCGCGTTCGAGCGCGCTCGTGCTGAACGTCTGGCCCAGCAGCAACAGGCCTACGAGAAGCAGCAGGCGCAACGCGCGCACATGGAAAAGTACATCGCGCGCTTCAAGGCCCAGGCCACCAAGGCCCGTCAGGCCCAGAGCCGGATCAAGGCACTGGAGCGCATGGAAGAGCTGTCCGCCGCGCACGTCGATTCGCCGTTCAACTTCGTTTTCCGTGAATCCGACAAGATCTCCAGCCCGTTGCTGGATCTTTCAGACGCGCGTCTGGGTTACGGCGACAAGACCATCCTCGAGAAGGTCAAACTACAACTCACGCCGGGCGCGCGCATCGGCCTGCTGGGCCCCAACGGCGCGGGCAAGTCGACGTTGATCAAAAATCTGGCTGGCGAGCTTGAGCCGCAGAGCGGTCGACTGGTTCGAGGTGAAAACCTCACCGTCGGCTACTTCGCCCAGCATCAGCTTGACTCACTGGATGCCAAGGCCACGCCATTGCTGCACTTGCAGCGTCTGGCACCGACTGAACGTGAACAGACACTGCGCGACTTCCTCGGCGGCTTCGATTTCCGTGGCGCGCGTCTGGATGAGCCGGTGCTGAATTTCTCCGGTGGCGAGAAAGCGCGTCTGGCGCTGGCGCTGATTGCCTGGGAAAAGCCCAACCTGTTGCTGCTCGATGAACCGACCAACCACCTGGACCTGGAGATGCGCCTGGCGCTGACCATGGCCTTGCAGGAGTTCGGTGGCGCGGTACTGGTGGTGTCTCACGATCGGCACTTGCTCAAGAGCACCACCGATGACTTCCTGCTGGTGGCTGACGGCCGCGTACAGGAGTTCGACGGCGATCTGGATGACTACACGCGCTGGCTGGCCGATTACCGCCTGCGCAACGCCCCGGTCAGCACCACGCCAGTCAACGCCGACAAGACTGACAAGAAAGCCCAGCGTCAGCAGGCAGCGGCCTTGCGTCAGCAACTGGCACCGCACAAGCGTGAAGCCGACAAGCTGGAGCGTGACCTTGGGCTGGTGAATGAAAAACTCGCCAAGGTCGAAGAAGCGCTGGCGGACAGCACCAACTACGAGGCGGCCAACAAGGACAAACTGCGCGACCTGCTGGCCGAGCAGGCAAAGTTGAAGGTACGTGAGTCCGAGCTGGAAGACGCCTGGATGCAGGCACTGGAACTGCTGGAGTCCATGCAAGCCGAACTGGAAGCATTGTCGTGAGTGGGGCGGGGAAGTGATGGACATGTTGGGCTTGCCGGTATCCGCGTACTGGCTTGAACCGTTGCTGATCGGTATGCAGATTCTGCTGATCCTGTTGGCCGGTTATGTATTGCAGCGCATCGTGGGCGGTTTTCTGACCGGTCTGGGCGAGCGCTACCCATTGCCGCCAGAGCTACTGGTGCCGGTGCGTGGCGGCTTGCGCTGGTTGATCATGGGCAGCGCTTTCGTCTTCGTCCTCGGCCGGCTCGGGGTATCGGCTACGGTGCTGTGGACGGCCCTGTCCGGCTTTGTCGCCGTCGCGGCGGTGGCATTCTTCGCGATGTGGAGCGTGCTGTCGAACCTGCTCTGCGCCATTTTGATCTTCACCATCGGCCCGTTCCGCATCGGTGACATGGTCGAGCTGGTCGATACGCTGGACAAGCCCGGCGTAAAGGGTCGCGTGGTCGCCATCAATCTGATGTTCACCACCCTGATCGAGACCCCGGAAGCCGGTGGCGCGCTGGTTCAGGTGCCCAATAGCCAGTTCTTCCAGAAATCGGTCCGGCGCTGGCGTGGCAGTGATCTGTTTCCACAGATGGTGGTTGCTAAGCAGCCTGACGAGCAGGATTAAAAATAGTTAGCCTTCCAAGGCGTTAACCACTAATTTATCGGGCATTCGACTTTGCTTGAGGTGTGTGATGGCGCTTGAAACGTGGCTGGGCTTCTTTGCGGCCTGCTGGATTATCAGCCTTTCCCCCGGTGCAGGCGCTATCGCCTCGATGTCCTGCGGCCTGCAATACGGTTTTCTGCGCGGCTACTGGAATGCCTTGGGGCTGCAAATTGCCCTGGTGGCGCAAATCGCGATTGTTGCTGCCGGGCTTGGCGCGGTATTGGCAGCTTCCGAGATGGCCTTCACGCTGATCAAGTGGTTCGGCGTGGCATACCTGGTCTATCTCGGCATCAAGCAATGGCGTGCATTGCCTACTGACCTTGGCGACGAGTCTGCCGTGCGCCCTGTCGGCAAACCGATGACGCTGGTGATCCGCGGTTTTCTGGTCAATATCAGCAACCCCAAGGCTCTGATCTTCATGCTGGCGATTTTGCCGCAATTCATCGAACCGGCTGCTCCGCTGCTCATCCAGTACGTCATCATCGCGGCGACCATGGTTGTGGTCGATCTGATCGTGATGGCGGGCTACACCGGGCTGGCGTCGAAGGTGCTGCGCATGCTCAAGACGCCTCGCCAGCAGCGTCGCTTGAACCGTACGTTTGCCAGCCTGTTCGTAGGGGCGGCGGGGTTTCTGGCCACACTGCATCGCGGTACAGCGTAAACCTGCCAACCTCTTCAAGCCTTTGAACGGGCAAACGTCCTGTTCAAAGGCTATATGAAGGCCGAACGTAAGATTCTGTAACAAAAACAGACCTCGACTCTTGAGTAGTGCTCTTGCGGCGTTAACAATGCACCGCATCGCATTCCTGTCGAGATTCTGCAATGCCCCTCCGTTCTCGTTTCCTTGCCTGGCTGCTGATGCCGCTACTGGTGCTGTGCAGCGGCGTCACGCTGGCTGATCCTGTCGAGGGCGCAGCCCAGGCGTTGCATCTGCTGGATTATCTGGGTGCCGACTATCCGGCCACTGTGGCGGATGGCAAGGTCGTGAATACCGCCGAGTATCAGCAGCAGGTCGACAACCTGGCAGCGCTGCAAAGCCTCGTCGTGGCCCTGCCGCAACGCGCAGAGCGTGCTGATCTGGAGCAGGCCGTCACGCAGCTGAAAAACGCCGTGGCGAGTCGACAGGACGGCGTACAGGTAGCTCGTCAGGCGCGGCAGTTGAGTGCGAAGCTGGCACTTGCCTACGAAGTCAGCCAGGCCCCGGCCATTACTCCGGACCCGGCCCGTGGTGCGCCACTTTACGCTCAGCATTGCTCGGTCTGTCATGGCGATAGCGGCGCAGGCGACGGCCCGGCAGGCATCGGTCTGGAGCCGCCTCCCTCGAACCTGCGTGACTCGGCACGGCTGGATCGCCTGAGTCTTTATGATCTCTACAACGCGACCGGGCTGGGCATCGCCGGGACCGACATGCCCGCATTTGCCGATCAACTGGACGACCGCCAACGCTGGGACATCGCGACCTATATCGCCGGTTTCAGTGCGCAACCGGTTGCCAACCCGGCCAAGACCTTCAACATCGCCGACCTGGCTCGTCAGACACCTGCCGAAGTTCAGACAGCCGAAGGTCCGGATGCCAGCGCAACCTTCCGTGCCCAGCGTGCGCAGCCGCCACAGGTGCAGCGCGGCCCGGCGCAACTGCTGGATTACACCAGTGTAACGCTGGACAAAAGCCTGGCTGCCTACAAGAGCGGTGATCGCGAGCAGGCCTATGACTTGTCGGTGGCAGCGTATCTGGAAGGTTTCGAACTGGTCGAAAGCTCACTGGATAACGTAGACGCCAATGTGCGCAAGGACACTGAAAAAAGCCTGATGGCTTACCGACAGTCCTTGCAGGACAGCCTGCCGCTGGCGCAGGTTGCCCAAAAGCTGGAAGCGGCCAAAGGCAAGCTCAAGGAATCGGCGGGGCTGTTGGGCAGCGATGGTCTGAGCCTGTCGCTGAGCTACGTTTCGGGCCTGTTGATTCTGCTGCGTGAAGGACTGGAAGCGATTCTGGTACTGGCGGCGATTCTGGCGTTTCTGCGCAATACCGGCCAGCAGTCTGCGGTGCGCAGCGTCAACATCGGCTGGGGTCTGGCGCTGCTGGCAGGGCTGGGTACCTGGGCACTGGCGGCCTATGTCATCGACGTCAGCGGCGCACAGCGTGAATTGCTGGAAGGTGCCACCGCGCTGTTTGCCAGCGTAATGGTGCTCTGGCTTGGTGTGTGGATGCACGACCGTCGTCATGCCGCCGCATGGCAGGACTATGTCAAAAGCAGTCTGGTCGGCGGCGGTGGTCGTTTCGGCTTCGCGGTGCTGGCGTTCTTCTCGGTGTATCGCGAGCTGTTCGAAGTCATCCTGTTCTATGAAACCCTGTGGTTGCAGGCAGGACCCGCCGGGCACGATGCCGTGCTGGCGGGTGGTGCCACGGCGCTGGTGCTGCTCGTGGGCCTGGCATGGGTCATCCTGCGCGGTTCGGCGAAGCTGCCGCTGTCGCTGTTCTTCGGCATCAACGCTGCGCTGCTGTGCGCGCTGTCAGTGGTGTTTGCCGGTCATGGCGTCAAGGCACTGCAGGAAGCGGGCATATTCGGTACAAGGCCCGTGCCGTTCTTCGAGTTCGACTGGCTGGGCATTCATGCTGACCTGTACTCGCTGAGCGCACAGGCCATTGCCCTGACCGCCATTGCGGTGCTGTACGGCAGAAGTCGTCTGGCAGAGAAACGCAGGCTTCAGGCAGCAGGCTGAGGGTTCAATATCTGGACGGACACGTGGCGCCTGCTGCGTGTCCGCAATAGACTAATAAGTATTATTAACTCCCGCCGTTAGATACGTTCCTCCCTGTACAAACAACCACCTGTTACTTCTGCCAGTAGACGCACTTTCTTGTCAGGCCTAGTGTAGCGAAACGCCAACTCGGCTACCGGGTACTGGCGCATTTACCTGAGAACGAGGTGGGTGATGGTCAAGTACGAGATTCGGTTGTGGGCTGAAGACACCAAGCGACATAACCATCCTGTAATAGCCATTGAGTTTTATGAGGACAATGAGCTGCAAGAACATGCCCTGATAAAACTTTATCCTCATGGACGATACGAAATAATAGGAGGCCAACTGGGCAGGGATGAGGAAGTACTCCATGTTCTGGCGTTGGCGTTCAGGAAGAAGGTGGCTGAGCTGGCGGATTGGTAAGGCCCGGCTTAGGCTTGGCGCAAAACCTTAATTTTTACAGGTGCCGGAAAGGTCCGCAGTGCTGGCATCTCAATCAATAAAAGAGGATTGAGAACATGGCTAATTATGAAATCAGAATTTCTAGTGACGATTTTGAAAGTGATGGAGTTCCTGAGGTTTTGGTGGAGTTCTGGAACCTTGATAAGTCGGTAGACACCGACTATACGCTTCCTGGGCTCAAGATTTTAGTTACTCAAAAAGGTGAACTATCCCATACGGCTTATGCTACTACACCAGAATTGGGCAAGCCCTACGACACCGTTAAAAGCGGTGCTGATGTCGACGGAGTAGCAGGTGTTGGCCAGGCAGATAATGAACTTGTTCTGGGTCTGGTCAACGCATTTGTAAAACTGAAAATTTCCAGCCAGTAAAGCCGTGCGTGCGAAGACCCTCAGCCTCTATCTTGCGCAAAGGGGCGTTTTATACGCCCCTTTTTAGCGATGGATCAATCAACCCAAATCCACCGGCTTCTTCAACTTCGGATTCGGAAAAAACTGCACACCCTGCACCTTCGGGTCTGCCGGTTTGACCACCACCTTGTTGACCCGCGTACCCAGCTCCTTCGGTATCGAAATACCTTGTTCGTTGAGCGTATCGCTGTAGCCGCAACCCACGCACTCGCGGTGCGGCACGTCGTTTTCGCTCCACATCATGAGCTTGTCAGGCTCGCTGCATGCCGGGCAAACAGCCCCGGCAATGAAGCGTTTCTTGGTAATGATTACCGGTGTATCGGTCATGCTGCCGCGTCCTCACTCAAGCCACTGTGACGCAAGAGTGCGTCAATCGACGGCTCGCGTCCGCGGAAGTCGACGAACAGCACCATCGGCGCCTGTGAACCGCCACGGGCCAGAATGGCTTCGCGGAAGGCACGGCCGGTTTCAGCGTTGAGCACACCGTCTTCCTCGAATTTCGAGAACGCATCGGCAGACAGCACTTCGGCCCACTTGTAGCTGTAATAACCGGCTGCATAGCCGCCTGCGAAGATGTGCGCGAAGCTGTTCGGGAAGCGGTTGTAGGCAGGCGGACGCATGACCGACACTTCATCACGAACGCCTTCCAGCACTTCAAGTACGCTGCGGCCATCGCCGTGGGTGGCGTGCAATTCAAAGTCGAACAGCGAGAACTCCAGCTGACGCACCATCATCAGGCCGGACTGGAAGTTCTTGGCGGCGAGCATTTTCTCCAGCAGGTCCTGCGGCAATGGCTCGCCGGTTTCGTAATGACCGGAGATCAGCGCCAGGCCTTCGGGCTCCCAGCACCAGTTTTCCATGAACTGGCTCGGCAACTCGACTGCGTCCCAGGCCACGCCGTTGATACCGGATACGCCGGCATGATCGATGCGGGTCAGGAGATGATGCAGGCCATGACCGAATTCGTGGAACAGCGTGGTGACTTCATCGTGGGTCAGCAGTGCAGGCTTGCCCGCGACAGCAGGCGTGAAGTTGCACACCAGATTGGCCACCGGGCTTTGCAGCGTGCCTTCAGCCGTGCGACGGCGATCACGAGCGCCGTCCATCCAGGCACCGCCACGCTTGTTGGCGCGCGCATACAGATCGAAGAAGAAACGCCCGACGTGCTGGCCGTTTTCCTTGATCTCGAACAGACGAACATCCGGGTGCCAGGTGTCGAAGCCTTTCTGCTCGGCAATCTCGATGCCGTACAGACGCTGGACAATGGCGAACAGGCCGCCAAGCACTTTATCGATGGGGAAGTAGGCGCGCAGGATTTCCTGGGAAACGCTGTAGCGCTGTTCGCGCAGCTTCTCGCCGTAGAAACCGCTGTCCCAGCTTTGCAGATCCGGGCAGCCCTGTTCGGCGGCGTAGGCCTTGAGCTGCTCCAGGTCCTGGGCCGCGAAAGGCTTGCTGCGTTTGGCCAGGTCACGCAGGAAGCTCAGCACCTGATCGCTGGACTCGGCCATCTTGGTTGCCAGGCTCAGCTCGGCGAAGTTCGCGTAGCCAAGCAGTTGGGCCAGTTCCTGACGCAGGTCGAGGATCTGCTCCATGACAGGGGTATTGTCGTTCTTGCCCGCATTCGGGCCTTGATCCGACGCGCGGGTGCAGTAAGCCGCATAGACTTCTTCACGCAGTGCGCGGTCTTCGGCGTAGGTCATCACCGCGTAGTAGCTCGGGAATTCCAGCGTGATCAGGTAGCCTTCCAGATCCTTGGCCTTGGCGGCGGCAGCCATCTGCTGTTTGGCAGAATCGGTCAGACCGGCGAGGGCGGACTCATCGGCGACCAGCTTGGTCCAGGCCTGAGTGGCATCGAGCAACTGGTTGGAAAACTGGCTGCCCAGCTCCGACAGTTTGCTCTGCACTTCGGCGTAACGCTTCTGCTGTTCAGGCGGCAGATCGATGCCGGACAGGCGGAAGTCGCGCAGCGATTGCTCCAGAATGGTCTTCTGACCGACGTCGAAGGTGGCGGCTTCAGGGCCGTTGGCCAGCGCTTCATAGGCCTGAAACAGCGCGCGGTTCTGGCCCATCTCGGTGGAGTAGGCGCTCAACGCAGGCAGGCACGATTCGTACGCTTCGCGCAGCTCGGCGCTGTTGCACACGGCATTCAGGTGGCTGACCGGGCTCCATGCCGCGCCAAGGCGGTCATTCAATTCGTCCATCGTCAGCACCAACCCGGCCCAAGTCGGTGTCGACCCCTGTTTGGCGAGGATGTCGGCAATCGCGGCACGGTTGTCCGCCAGAGTTTTTTCAATAGCAGGTTTGACATGTTCGGCACGAATCGCCGAAAAGGGTGGCAGGTCGTACGATTGCAGAAGAGGGTTGTTCGCGCTCACGGTTTTGCACCTTGGCTGGAAGAAACACCCAGCCATCTTAATTACAATCGACGCCGACCGCAGCAACCAAACCCGCTCTGCACGCCTATCACTGCCAAAGAAGGAGCCTATCGTGGCCATTCGCAAGTTTCAGGAACACACCCCGGCCCTCGGCGAACGGGCCTTTGTCGACCATTCAGCGGTGGTTATCGGCGATGTTGAAATCGGTGCCGACAGCTCCGTCTGGCCATTGACGGTGGTACGCGGCGACATGCACCGCATCCGCATTGGTGCCCGCACCAGCGTGCAGGACGGCAGCGTGCTGCACATCACCCACGCAGGCCCCTTCAACCCGGACGGTTTCCCGCTGCTGATCGGCGACGAAGTGACCATCGGCCACAAGGCCATGCTGCATGGCTGCACAATCGGCAACCGCATCCTGGTCGGCATGGGCACGACGATCATGGACGGCGCGGTTGTCGAAGACGAAGTCATCATCGGCGCAGGCAGCCTGGTACCGCCCGGTAAAGTGCTGGAAAGCGGCTTTCTGTATGTCGGCCGCCCGGTCAAACAGGTGCGTGCATTAACCGACAAGGAAATCGCCTTTTTTCCGTACAGCGCCACTAATTACGTGAAGCTCAAGGATCAGCATCTGGCGGAGGGGTTTGATCAGGCCTGACTATCGTTCCTACGCTCCAGCGTAGGAATGCATCCCGTGCCGCTCTGCGTCACAAATCTGCACAGCGCCGCTCACTCGAGACCGGACGCAGAGCGTCCAGAAAGGCATTACCACGCGGAGCGTAGTAACGAGAATCCATCAAGGCATCAACCGCTGTAGCGCCGCCTTGCGCGCCTCGACCGGCATCCCTCCCAACTTCTCCACAGCATTGAAAAACGCCACCCAATCGCCATTCACCTGCCTGAACAACGCCGCAAACGCTGGCACCCACTGATCATAAAGGCCAAACGGCAGCAGCTTGGCGTTGTTCATCGGGCTGTTGATCCAGGCATCAAAACGCTTGTCGCCCGCCCATTGCTCATCACGCAACTTGCGGTAGTCACTGCGCAACCGCTCAAACTCTTCAGCCTTGCGCGCGCGCATCACTTCAGCAGACAGCGGCTGGCGATACAACGCCTTGAGCCGCTCCCGAGTATCGAGCACCAGTTGCGTAAACTGATCACGCCGTGCGGACTGCGAAACACTCTCCGGCGGCAACCCCCGTGCCGCACGCCACTGCCGCGTACCTTCCTGTTCGACGAAGCTGGCGTAGGACTCGTTGAACTCGGTGTCGTCTTTCACATAAAACCGCTGATGCGCCAGTTCATGGAAAATCAGCGTGGCCAGACGCTCGTCACCCCAGCCCATCATCGAACTGAGAATCGGGTCATTGAACCAGCCCAGTGTCGAATAGGCTTCCACACCACTCAAATACACATCCTTACCCGCCTGCCGCTGCAACGCCGCCTCACCACGCGCCCCGCCAGGGCTGTAATAACCGCGATACGCGACACACCCGGCAATCGGAAAACAATGCGTGACAGGCTCCAGCGAAAACTCGTCGGTGGCGAACACATTCCACACCACATAAGGCCGCCCCAGATCCGCATACAGGCGATAGCTCTGGTTATCCGGCAGATGCAAATGCTCAGTGGCAAACGTCCGCGCCAACTGTGAACGGGCCAGACGCTCACGCAACCCGGCATCCCGCTTCGGGTCAGCGACGATCTTCGCCACCGGTTCGCGAGCCTGCAGCAATTGCCACTGTCCTTGAGCCAACTGACCGTAGTAGGAAACGCTGGAACAGCCGGCAAGCAGCGTGACGGCCATCAGTGAAATGACGCGACAAAGGCGTGGAGCGGTCAGTGTGGACATGAGCGGGAGGGCTTTGGTGATTTGGACAGGGTGATGTTATGCCGGACGGGCAGGGAGATGTGCAACTGTCGAGATTCGCCGATTAAAAAGTGATTCGACAAGATCGAACCTTGCGCCGATAGCCGGGCGTTGCACCTGTGGTTTATGAAGCGCTTACGGCGAACGCTGGAACCGGAGGGCACAGCAGAGCCTGAAGAAAGTACGTCAGCCCGGGCGCACGCTCACCAGGAGAGTGCGCCCGGGCTGCCAGGTTAGGGGAGTGCTATCCGTGAATGGTCGGATCAGGACGTTGTTCTGGCCAGCCACGGGAATGTGGACCGGGGCAGGTAATAAACGTGAAGGCTCCAGTTGCAGCCTCGATCATAGTTGCTTTCAACGTAGAAGGACCCTGATGTTTTCCCAATCATCGCACCGTTGCACTTCCAGTCGCCGTTGGTTTCACTGTTCCAGCCGTTTTGAATGTACCAGCCGGTAATAATAGCCCCCCCTTCAGACGGGTCGAACGGGAACGAGAAGGTGTGGCTTTGGTGGCCGATTGTCCAGTCAGCGCTGTAATGCTGACTGTCCTCCTGAATTGAAACATTGGTAAGTTCGGTGGATTTGATCCCGGCCGACGTCGAATAGACACCGCTCGCTGACTCATTCGGCGGTGAGAGCGTCAGGCTCTGATAGAAAGAGAACAACGCGAGCGAAGGTTGAAGGCTTCTGGTCAGCTCAGAGACTTGCTGACTTAACTGACTTGCCGCGTCAGGCTCGTAAAGCAACGTGCCGATACGTGCGCTGTACTGATTCGTTAAGTATTGCTGCGTGTCCGCTACAGTATTGATGCCTTGAACGGGCGGGGTGAGGCTGTAGGGCTGGGTGGAGTAATAGCCCGGAATGGCCGACGTGAGTGACTCCAGTTCCTGCAACTGAAACGCGATGGTCTTGACCTTGGCAAAGTTATCGGGGTTTAGCGGTAACGTATTGGGAATGTGGTTATCGATCTGGGAATAATGAATCAGCCTGGCACGACGCGGAACAGGCTGCAGGTTTTCTGTAAACCACTTCAATATAGTGGGAATGCTGTTAGCGTCAGCCCCGACAGGAGGCGCTTTTCCTGACGTCCCGTTCATGGTGACCGCCACCTTCACATGAACATCGCTTGAGCTTGCCAGCGACTCGAATTCCGCAGCCCCGGACGCGCTTAATATGTCTTTCTTACCGGCAACGGCTGCTCTGAAAGTCTGCAGCGCAGTAGTCGTCGTTGTGCTGCACGTATAAGTAGCCACGAAGCGCGAGCCGAATTTCGCGGTGGCAACGAAGTAATCGCCATACGTGTCCCGAAAGCCAGCAGGGTTCGAGCTTGCCAACTCACTGGCTTGAGGGGTGAAGGCTGGCGCTGGACTCAGCGAGGCATAATCCGCGTCTGTCACGTCATAGAAAGCCAATATCGTCAACGAGGTTTCAGAGTACGTGACATTGGACAAATATGACGCGGATGCCGATGCACTGGCGGCACCTACATTGTATTCGCCCTGAGCTTCCGCTTTGAAAAGTCGGCTATAGTCGTCAGCGGTCGCAATCACTTCGTACTTCTGAACGGTATTTTTCGCCCTACCAGGTTCTGGTGTAATGGGGCTAACTGCTTGTACAGCAAACGCACCACTTTCGGCGTTGATTCCCAAGCCGAAAGAATAGTCATTCCATGGCTGATCATTCAAAGTTCCCGCCAGATTGGTAACTAGCGACTCGCTTTTTTCACCCCGTTTACTCCACATTTTTCACATCCCTAATGTTTTTTTGATTGAGACAGGTTCTGCCATCAACAAAAGCTGTCTATTCCTCGACACATGCTTTGAGGTCACAAGGCACTTAATAAAAATGCACAATCGACAATCAGGAATCAAGAAAATTTTATAGAGCAGTAATAAAATTATTCTATCAATTGACTGTAGAGATCAAAATTCGCGGCTGACTATTCAAACGGTTTTATATAGGCGCACGCAAAGGTGCCAACGCATGAAGCCGATTCACACGCACTTTGAAATGCCATCTTTGTGTGCGAGCTTGCTCGCGAACGCTAATTTTCATTCGAAGTATCTTCAGATGCCTGTCACGCTTATGGCAGGGTAGGCCTGCCGCCTTACATAAACTCACACATCCCGGAACCGCCAAAATGCGCATCACAGCCCCGATAACCGCATTAGCCCTGACAGCTCTCGCCGGATGCGCCGGCCCCTTGCCCACCGTCAACCCGGACATGGCGTGGGTCGACATGCGCACCATCACCGGCCAGTTGATCATGGGCGACAAGCTGGATGGCAAGAACACCTACGACGGGCGTTACTTTCAGGTGACGCCGGGCAGCCATGAGCTGCAGGTGCGTTATGACTATGAGTACCGGTCGGGCGGGCTGGGGATGATCAGTGACGAGTACACCGAGATCACTTGTTACGTCAGTGTTCGATACGACCACTTCGCTGCCGGGCAGCGCTATATGCTGGAAGTACGCTCACTGGCGAACAGCGTCGACGCCTGGCTTTACGATGCAGAGCGCAAGGTGGTGGCCGAAGAGGAAGAAGAGGGCGGGGTGCACTGCATCTGATCAGCGATCGTTACGCTGGTAGATGATCTTTTTACTGCCGTTGTCGCAGCTGCCGACGACCATGTTGGGGTCGGTGGCTTCTTCGTTGCTGACGATTTCAAGCGTGTAGGACGTGACGTTGTTGGCCTGGATCTTGGCTTCGATTTCATCCTTGAGTTCTTCACAGGATTTCGGTGCCGCCAAGGCGCTGGTCGCCAGCAAGGTACAGGTCACTGCCAGAATAAAACGTTTCATGCTCGACTCCTGATCAAAATCAAACCATGCGCCAATGAACGCATGACCGATGAAGCAAGCCAGCTTTATACAGGAGATGAAGGAGCGCACAAGGCGCTCCCGCAAAGCTCGCTGTGAATCAGCTCAACAACGTAGCGTCCAGAGTGATCTTGGCGTTCAATACCTTGGAAACCGGGCAGCCTTCTTTGGCCTTGTTAGTCAGTTCGTCGAACTGCTGCTGTGTAGCGCCTGGTACCTTGGCCTTGAGGGTCAGGTGCACGGCAGTAATCGAGAAGCCGCCATCGACCTGATCCAGAGAAACCTTGGCGTCGGTATCAATGCTTTCAGCCTTAAGGCCCGCTTCTCCGAGAATCATGGACAATGCCATCGAGAAGCAGCCTGCGTGGGCCGCGCCGATCAATTCTTCGGGGTTGGTGCCTTTACCGCCTTCAAAACGAGCGTTGAAGCCGTAAGGCGCTTCACGCAACACGCCGGTTTCCGTGGAAATGCTGCCGATACCGCTTTTCAGATCACCTTCCCAGTGGGCGGATGCTTTCTTGACGATGCTCATGGTGGCTCCTTCTTGGAATGAATTTGGATTGATGCTGTTACAAGGTTCTGAGGATGGACGACTCTGGAAAGTTCAACCGTCGGAAAGACCAAGCGTTTAAGTAGGTTTTTATCCACCTGCCATTGAAAAGCCAGACTTGCGCCCGCACTGCTGTTTCATCGTGGGCAGCTCTAGCAGCCAGCCCATCACAATTTGAGGAGCTACCCCGGCCTATGAAACGTCTGGCAGATGTAAAAATTTCCACCCTTGATCTGGTGCCGGTGCGCCACGACAAAGGGCCCGCCGATTCCCTGCGCAACTCGCTCAACCTTGCCCAGCATGTTGAAAAGCTGGGTTACAACCGCTTCTGGGTGGCCGAGCACCACAACATGGACGGCATCGCCAGTTCAGCGACCTCGGTGCTGCTCGCCTACCTGGCAGGCGGCACGTCGACCATTCGTGTCGGGGCTGGCGGAATCATGCTGCCCAACCATGCACCACTGGTGGTTGCCGAGCAGTTCGGCACGCTGGCCAGCCTGTATCCCGGTCGGATTGATCTGGGGCTGGGTCGCGCGCCGGGTTCCGATCAGATGACCGCTCGCGCCTTGCGCCGCGAACGCTCCGGCAGCGCCGAAGATTTTCCGGATGACGTCACCGAGCTGATGGAATATCTGGGGCCGCGTACGCCTGATCAAAAAGTGATCGCTGTTCCTGGCTCAGACACCAACGTGCCGATCTGGCTACTGGGCTCGAGCCTGTTCAGTGCTCAACTGGCAGGCATGCGCGGTTTGCCGTATGCCTTCGCGTCGCATTTTGCGCCGCGTTACATGCATGAGGCGATTCGCGTGTACCGCAATCACTTCCAGCCATCGGCCGTGCTCGACAAACCCTACGTGATGCTCGGCGTCCCGCTGTCCGCGGCAGACACCGACGAGCACGCCGAATACCTCGCGACATCTGTTTACCAGCGCATCCTGGCGCTGATGCGCGGGCACAGTCTGATGCAGCGCCCACCGGTCGAATCCATGGACGGCCTGTGGCTGCCGCATGAACGTGAAGCGGTGGCGAGCTTCCTGGGGCTGGCGATGGTTGGCGGCCCGGACAAGATCCGCGCCAAACTGGATGTGCTGCTTGAACAGACCGATGCCGATGAACTGATCTTCACGTGCGACATGTATGAGCACGAGGACAGGCTGCGGTCCTACGAGATTCTGGCGCAGGTCGCACAAGGCTGATAGCAACCTTTCGGGTAACAACGCGGGCTTCAAAAACAGCATCGCCCCGGACTGGATGACAGTCCGGGGCGATGCTGTTCGTGAAACCTGCAAACGGGATTAACCGGGCGAACCGACCGAAGTCAGGCCCGGCTGGCAATCAACCGCGCTGGTAAACGATTTCCTTGGTGCCGCCTTCGCAGGTGCCGACGACTTCTTTGTCGGCCGCGCTGCCTTTCTCGACCACTTCCAGCGTGTAGGACGTTACGCCCTTCGCCTGGAGTCTGGCGTCGATTTCACTTTTCAACTCTTCACATGGCTTGCCTGCCGCGAGGGCAGTGCCTGCAATGCTCAGCAAGCCTACAGCCAACAAAAACTTCTTCATGGGTAATCCCTCTCGTCCGGCCAAATGAAGACGCCATCGGAACAGGCGCCCATTGAAAACCCCCACGCCCACACATCAACCGTGTGGCCATATCTGAGTGTGTAGCGCAGGTTATGGCAATCGGCCAGCCGAAAGGTTCAGAAGGGCATCAGCTATTGGTAATGCGGAAGCCGACTTTCAAGGTGACCTGGAAATGCGCGACTTTACCGTTTTCGATATGGCCGCGGGTTTCGGTCACTTCAAACCATTCCATCAGGTCGAGGCTTTTGCTGGCTTCGGCCAGGGCGTTGTTGATGGCGTCTTCGATTGTGGTCGTGGAAGAGCCTACGATTTCAACTTTCTTGTACGTGTGATGATCCGACATGGCAGTTCTCCTGAGGTCTGAAAAAGACGCGATATAGAGCGCGCTCCCTGCTTCTGTCAGGAGAAGGCGCGCAAAAGTTCAGACCTTTGCAAAAATCCCATCGCACTTTCCAAAAAGCCCGGAGTCGGAAACAACACGCCCACTCATCATTGCAGGAGAAACACCATGGCTACTACGTCACTTCGCAAAGCCTCGTTGCAGAGTATGGAAGCTGAGATCGAGAGCCTCCTGAAGTCCCTCGAGGGCCTGAAAGCCGACGCTACCGACGAGTCGCGCAAGACACTGAAGAATCTGAAAGCCAACGCTGAAAGCGCGCTGAGCCACTCGCGCAGCCTGCTCAGCGATGTCTACGAAGACGTTAAAGAGAAAACCCGCGAAAACGCACTGGCAACCCGCGACTACGCTCAGGAACACCCTTGGACCACCGCCGGCGTTGCGGTAGGTGCCATCGGCCTGATCGCTGCCTACATGCTGTTCAAGCGCGGTAACTGATCAGTTTTTGATCGGTTCCCCGGACCGCTTCAGCTCATTTTTTAACCACTGAGCAAGCTGCTGCGCCCGTCCATCGGCCGCACGTCTGGGTACCCAAAGCGCCAGCTGCGCCGGGGTTTCACTGAACCCCCAAGGCGCAGCCAGGCGACCGGCCTTCAGGTCATCGATGACCAGAGGCTCGGGCGCAATTGCAATGCCAAGGCCCGCCACGGCCGCCTCCAGCAAATAATACAAATGCTCGAAACCCTGCCCGTAACGCAATGACTGCGGATCGATACCGTTCTGCTGCGCCCAGCTCGGCCACGCCTGCGGACGCGATGTGGTTTGCAGCAACGATTCTTCCAGCAACGTCTCGGCAGGTGCATCGCACAAGCGCTCGAATCGCGCGAAGCGTGGGCTCAACACCGGTCCGATCCGCTCGCTTGCCAGTTCGAATACCTGCATGTCTGCAGGCCACGGCGGCTCGGCGAATATCAGCAATGCATCCAGGCCGGGCCGGCGCGGATCAAGGTCGCCTTCACCTGCCGACAGGTGCAGGCGCAGGTCCGGCAACTCGGCATTAAGGCGGCTCAAACGCGGTATGAACCATCGCGCCAGCAGGCTGCCGGAACACCCCAACACGAATGGCGCGTCTGCGCTGCCCTTGCTCAGTTCTGCACACACGCCGCGCAGCCGGTCGAATGCTTCGCCACTCACATCGCGTAACCGAATGCCTGCATCTGTGAGTTTCAAGCCTCGCCCGTCCTTGTTGAACAGGCTTACACCCAACTGTTCTTCAAGCACTTTCAATTGGCGACTGACAGCACCGTGGGTCACGTTCAGCTGTTCAGCGGCCTGACTGACGCTGCCAAGTCGGGCGGTACTTTCGAAGGCACGCAGGGCGTTGAGGGGAGGAAGGTCGCGGCTCATGATCTGTGAGTTTTCCTGACAGGTTGCAGCGATCTTATCGGTTTTCATCCAGCCGTGCGCTGGTTAAAGTGGACCCATTGCCAATACGGCTCAACCCATTCGCCCAATACTGCAACTGGAGCACTTCATGACCCAGACCAACTTCCGCAGCGGCCCCGACGCCAACGGCCTGTTCGGCTCATTCGGCGGCCGCTACGTGGCTGAAACCCTGATGCCGCTGGTGCTAGACCTCAACCGCGAGTACGAAGCCGCCAAGGCCGACCCGGAGTTCGCCAAAGAAATGGCCTACTTCCAGCGCGATTACGTGGGCCGTCCAAACCCGCTGTACTTCGCCGAGCGCCTGACCGAGTTCTGTGGCGGCGCGAAAATCTACTTCAAGCGTGAAGAGCTCAATCACACCGGCGCGCACAAGATCAATAACTGCATCGGCCAGGTATTGCTGGCCAAGCGCATGGGCAAAAAACGCCTGATCGCGGAAACCGGCGCGGGCATGCACGGCGTTGCTACCGCTACCGTCGCGGCTCGTTTTGGCTTGCCTTGTGTGATCTACATGGGCGCGACCGACATTGAGCGTCAACAGGCCAACGTGTTCCGCATGAAGCTGCTGGGCGCTGAAATCGTGCCGGTCACTTCCGGCACCGGCACCCTGAAAGATGCGATGAACGAAGCCCTGCGTGACTGGGTGACCAACGTCGACGACACCTTCTACCTGATCGGTACTGTGGCAGGCCCGCACCCGTATCCCGCGATGGTGCGTGATTTCCAGGCCATCATCGGCAAGGAAACCAAAGAGCAGATGCAGGAGAAGGAAGGTCGTCTGCCGGACAGCCTGATCGCCTGCGTGGGCGGCGGCTCCAACGCCATGGGCCTGTTCCATCCGTTCCTCGATGACGCCAGCGTAGAAATCATCGGCGTTGAAGCGGGCGGTCACGGCGTCAGCACCGACAAGCACGCGGCCAGCCTCAATGGCGGCGTACCGGGCGTGCTGCACGGCAACCGTACCTACCTGCTACAGGATGGCGACGGACAGATCACCGACGCGCACTCGATCTCTGCAGGCCTGGACTATCCGGGTATCGGCCCTGAGCACGCCTTCCTGCACGAAGTGAAACGCGTCGAGTACGTCAGCATCACCGATGACGAAGCGCTGGATGCCTTCCATCAATGCTGCCTGCTCGAAGGCATCATCCCGGCACTGGAAACCGCTCACGCACTGGCCGAAGCCATGAAGCGGGCAACCAACCTGCGCGACGACCACCTGATGGTCGTGTGCCTGTCCGGGCGCGGTGACAAAGACATGCAAACCGTCATGAACCATATGGCAGCCGCCGAAAAAACTCAGGAGCAGCTGGTATGAGCCGTCTCGAACAACGTTTCGCCCAACTGAAAACCGAAGGTCGTGCGGCGCTGGTCACCTTCATTACAGCCGGCGACCCAGGCTACGACACCTCGCTGAAAGTCCTGAAGGGCCTGCCTGCTGCGGGTGCTGACGTGATCGAGTTGGGCATGCCGTTCACTGATCCGATGGCAGACGGTGTGGCGATTCAGCTAGCGACCCTGCGTGCTCTGGACGCTGGCCAGACCCTGCAGAAAACCCTGCAAATGGTCAGCGAATTCCGTGTCGACGATCAGACCACGCCGATTGTGCTGATGGGTTACTACAACCCGATCCACCGCTTTGGCGTCGAAGCCTTTGTGGCGCAGGCAAAGGAAGCGGGCGTTGACGGTCTGATCATCGTTGACCTGCCTCCCGAGCACGACGCCGAACTGGCAACGCCTGCTCAGGCATCCGGTATCGACTTCATCCGCTTGACCACGCCAACCACCGACGATGCGCGCCTGCCGCGTGTGTTGGAGCGCAGCTCCGGGTTTGTCTACTACGTGTCGGTTGCAGGTGTGACCGGTGCTGGCTCGGCAACCACCGAGCACGTCACTGAAGCCATCGCACGCTTGCGCCGCCACACCAGTCTGCCGATCAGCGTCGGTTTCGGTATCCGCACACCCGAGCAGGCAGCAGCGATTGCGCGTCTGGCTGACGGCGTGGTCGTGGGCTCGGCGTTCGTTGATAAGATCGCCACTGCCGAGTCGCCTGAAAAGGCAATCGATGGCGTGTTGACCCTGTGCGCCGCATTGGCCGAAGGCGTACGTAACGCACGCAGCGGCTGAGGGTAAAGTTTCTGATACAGAGGAATCAAAGCGCTATCAGCGGTTCTATGTAGCACGACACAAGGGGTTCATGACCAATGTCATGAACCCCTTTTTGCTGCATTGAGTGAAGCTGAGGAAGCACCATGAAACTGCCAAACCGTTTTATCACCGGGCTGGGTATCTTGATGATCAGCGCCAGCCCGCTACTGCAAGCGGCGCCGCCTGACCAGCGCGGTGATGGCCCGGACGACAATCGTGGCGTTCAACAGCCGGGGCCGCAGAACAATAGCGGGCATAACGAGCGTGGCAATGACCGTGGACCGGGCAACGATAACGGCAGGGGTCCAGACAAGGGCCCGGCCAGTCAGCCAGGCAGACAGGCCCATCAGGACAACCGTGGCGGCAACCGCCCGCCGCAGGATTTCGGCCCGGTACGCGAGACCTTCCAGCAGCACCGCGACGTCATCGGCCGAGGCCAGCCGCTGCCACCTGGTGTACACATCGCCAAAGGCCGTCCGTTGCCACCTGGTTACGGTAAACGCCTGGACAGCCGCTCGCTGCAATACCTGCCACATTATGACGGCTACGAATGGCGACGCCTGGGCACCGACGTCGTACTGATCGCCGTGGGTTCGGGGATTGTGTATGCGATTCTGGATGGTGTGTTGAATTGATGGTCTGCTGACGCCCTTGAATGCGCGGTGACACACAGACTTGTGACGCGGAGCGTCACGAACGGCATTCCCACGCTGGAGCGTGAGGAACGATAATCTCGACTATCGTGCGACGCTCCGCGTCGCATGCCGTTCTGGACGCTCCGCGTCCGATCTTGAGGGCCCAGCGCAGAAACCAGCCCGCCTCAACCCTGCTGCTGATTAACCCGCGCCAAAAACGTCATCAACGCACCTGACACAAAATCCGGGTTTTCCAGATTGGCGATATGACCCGCCTCAGGCACCAGCACGTAAGGGCAGCCAATCAGGCTGGCCATCTCACGGGTTTCTTCAGGCGGGCGCGGGATATCCGCATCGCCACACATCACCAGCGTGGTGTCGGCATTCAGTTGCTCTATCAGCCCAAGCCGGTCATCGCGACCAAAGATCATCCGCCCCAGAGGCACTACAGTCTGGCGCAACTGCTCTGCCTTCATACCCGCCAACGCCGAGCGGAACGCCTGATACACCGGCGATTGCGGGTCAATGCCTGGCCGGAAGAAGATCGGCACTACGATATCCAGCAGCGGCTCAGGAAAGGCACCGGCCTCTTCCAGCTTGTCGAGCAACGAGAAATAGTAGGCTTTCTTGGCTTCCGACTCTTTGCCCAGGTAAGTGTCCATCAGCACCAGCCCGCTGATGCGTTCTGGCGCCAGCAGCGCAGCAATCGCCCCCCACATGCCGCCCACCGACAACCCGACGATGCTGCAACGCTCGATATTCAAATGATCCAGCAGCGCCAGCGCATGACGGGCCAGATCATCGAGATTGCGGGTGCCTTCCGGAAAACCGCTGGAATCCCCATGCCCCCAAAGGTCCGGCACAATCACCCGATACCGGCTGGCCAGCGTGTCGATCTGCGCACGCCACATCGCCTTGTCCCAAAGGTAACTGTGACCGAGCAAGACAACCGGCCCGGTGCCTTGGTCAGCGTAGTGAAGGGTCTTACCGTCGATGAGTAGATCCGGCATTTCTGATGATCCTCTGTCTGGTCTTTCAGCATTCATTTCAGGCAGCCCGTGAAAGGCGGCTTATCGATGTTGACGCGTATGCATGACCATTTTGTTGAAATTTGCGCTGCAACGGACCGAGTGGTCATTTTTCAGCGGAGCTATCTTACACCGATCTTTTCGACGAGGAATGCGCTTGTAATTGCTGAAGGAAAACGGCCGAGAAGCTGGCTATCAGCCACTTAGAGCGCCCAGATTCAAAGGCCGAACCGCGCCCATCCAGATGGCATGGTCGGTATGGTCGCGCAGCTCATCGCCCGTCAACGGATGCAGAAACACCACCAGCCCATCGCGATTCAACGCGAGCCATAAAGTAACGTCAGCCAACTGCTCATGCCCGAACGCCAACTGACAACTCCAGTCCGGATGCGGCCCAACCAGCTTTTGGTGAACGCGGCCCATCTGCAGCGCAAATTTCTCGGTCGCGGCTTCGCACAGGGCTCGGGCCTGGTTCAGGGTTTGGGCGTTGAAATAGATATGGGCGTGGTAGCCGTGGGTGTCTTGCATGTATGAGTCCTTCCTGACCAAAAAATGAACGCCTGCTTACACCGCAATCGACGGCAACGGCCTGCCCGCCAGCGAAACCCCGCTCAACGCCTGCTCACTCGCCAGCCAGTCCATGAACTGCTGGACGATTTGCACTCGCCGTTTGCGCTGGGGCAAAACCACGTAATAGCCTTGTCCGGAAATGGCGGCTCCGGCGATGGGGCGGCAGAGCAGGCCTTGGTCGAGGAGGTCGTCGACCAGGTGTTTCCAGCCGATGGCGACGCCTTGTCCGCCAATCGCGGCCTGGATGAGCAGGGTGTAGTTGTCGAAACGCAGCTGGCCGGGCGTAGGGGCCTGGGGGATGTCGAGGGCGCGGAATACGCCTGCCCAGTCGAACCAGTTGTTGCTGCTTTCGCCGCGCAGGTGCAAGAGCGGAAAGTCGCGCAATGCTTCGTTGGGCAGCGGCGTCTGGCGACCCGCGATCAGTTGCGGGCTGCACACTGGAAAGACTTCTTCGCTGAACAGCCAATGGCTTTCGCCTTGCTTGAAGCGCCCGTCGCCGAACAGTACGGCAACGTCGATATCTGCGCGTAACATGCTGTGGGTACGCTCGCTGGTGACCAGGCTGACATCCACGTCCGGGTTGACCTTGTGGAAACGGTGCAGGCGCGGCATCAGCCAGTAGGCGGCGAAGGCGAAGTCGGTCGCCACTTGAAGCACTTCGTGCTGGTGCTGTTCGGTGATCGCTATCAGCCCGCTGTCGATCGATTGCAGGCCAGCCTGCACATGACTGAACAATATTTCGCCGGCTTCGGTAAGCTCGATACCGCGATAGATCCGGTCAAACAGGCGGGTGGCCAGCTGTTCTTCAAGGCGCTTGATCTGCTGGCTGACGGCAGGCTGGGTAGTGCCCAGTTCGATAGCCGCCGCAGTGAAGCTGCGCAAGCGAGCCGCGACTTCAAAGGCACGCAGCAGGTCGAGGGACATATCGCCAAAAGCTTCAAACATAAGCGGTGCTTATCCTAGGCATTGCTGCGCATGGGCTTTACCATCAAACACGAGGACTTCATCCTCGTACCCAGCACTTTCGCATAACTTTTCACAATGGGATGCAGCGATTACATGAAGCGCAAAAATATTCTGTTCATCATGGCCGATCAAATGGCCGCGCCAATGTTGCCGTTTTACGCCCGGTCTCCAATCCTGATGCCGAATCTGAGCCGCCTTGCTGCCGACGGCGTGGTGTTCGATTCAGCGTATTGCAACAGCCCTCTGTGCGCGCCATCGCGTTTCACACTGGTCAGCGGTCAGCTGCCAAGCAAGATCGGCGCGTACGACAACGCAGCCGACTTCCCGGCTGATATTCCGACCTACGCTCACTATCTGCGTGCGCTGGGCTACAAGACCGCTCTGGCAGGCAAGATGCATTTCTGTGGACCGGATCAACTGCACGGTTACGAAGAGCGCCTGACCAGTGACATTTACCCGGCCGACTATGGCTGGTCGGTCAACTGGGACGAGCCTGATGTGCGTCCGAGCTGGTACCACAACATGTCTTCGGTGTTGCAGGCCGGTCCGTGCATTCGAACCAACCAGCTGGATTTCGACGAAGAAGTGCTGTTCAAGTCCCAGCAGTATCTGTACGACTACGTACGCCAGGACGGCAACGCGCCTTTCTGCCTGACCGTTTCCATGACTCACCCTCACGACCCGTACACCATCCCCATGCCGTTCTGGGACCTGTACAGCAACGACGAAATCCCGATGCCCACGCCGCATGCCAATCAGGCCGCGCTGGACCCGCATTCGCAACGGCTGCTCAAGGTCTATGACCTGTGGGACAAGCCAATGCCGACCAACAAGATTCGTGATGCGCGCCGCGCCTACTTCGGCGCGTGCAGCTATATCGATCTGAACGTCGGTAAGCTGATGCAGACGCTGGATGAAGTCGGGCTGGCGGAAGACACCATCGTGGTGTTCTCCGGCGATCATGGTGACATGCTGGGCGAGAAGGGCCTCTGGTACAAAATGCACTGGTTCGAAATGGCCGCCCGCGTGCCGTTGGTGGTGTACTCGCCGGGCCAGTTCAAGCCAGGGCGGGTCAGTGCGTCGGTGTCGACTGCCGACTTGCTGCCGACCTTTGTCGAAATGGCCAACGGCAAGCTGGACGCCGGGTTGCCACTGGACGGACGCTCGCTGATGCCGCACCTGAAACGCAAGGGTGGGCACGATGAGGTGTTCGGCGAGTACATGGCCGAAGGCACGACCAGCCCGTTGATGATGATCCGTCGCGGCGCTTACAAATTCATCTATTCGGAGCAGGACCCGTGCCTGCTCTTCGATGTGAAGAAGGACCCGAAAGAGCAGAAGGATCTGAGCCAGTCACCCGCCCATGAAAAGCTGTTCAATGACTTCCTGGCCGAAGCTCGGGCCAAGTGGGATATACCGGCGATACACCAACAGGTGCTCGCCAGCCAGCGCAGAAGGCGCTTCGTCGCCAAATCGCTGGCAACCGGCAAGCTGAAGAGTTGGGATCACCAGCCACTGGTCGACGCCAGTCAGCAGTACATGCGCAACCACATTGATCTGGACGATCTGGAGCGTAAGGCACGTTTTCCGCAACCTTGACCCTGCCCACACCAAAAAAAATCAAAAGGGGTACATCAATGAAGAAGTTATCCACAGCCGTTGCGGTCGCGGTCATGACATTCGGCAGCCTTGCGGCGCAGGCAGAGGACGCTAGTTGCAGCACCGTGAAAATGGCCGATCCGGGCTGGAGTGACATTGGGGCCACCAATGCTATCGCCAGCGTGGTGCTTGAAGGTCTGGGCTACAAGGCCAAGGTCGACACCCTCGCGGTGCCGATTGCCTACGGCGGTTTGAAGGACGGCAAGCTGGATGTTTTTCTGGGCAACTGGATGCCGGCGCAGCAGGGCTTTTACGACAAGTTCGTGGCGACCGGCGATGTAACGCAATTGGCCAAGAACCTCGAAGGCACCGAGTTCACCCTGGCCGTGCCGGACTATGTGTGGGACGCCGGCGTGCATGATTTTGCCGACCTGAACA
The DNA here is from genome assembly GCF_020917325.1 of Pseudomonas savastanoi. NCBI lineage: Bacteria > Pseudomonadati > Pseudomonadota > Gammaproteobacteria > Pseudomonadales > Pseudomonadaceae > Pseudomonas > Pseudomonas savastanoi. The sequence continues at coordinate 29,919 of NZ_CP076652.1, read as the reverse complement.
AATTCGCTGACAAGTTCGACCAGAAGATCTACGGCATTGGCTCTGGCGCACCTGCCAATCTGTCGCTGCAGGAGATCATCAAGAAGAACGAATTCGATCTGGGCAAATGGAAGCTGGTCGAGTCGAGCGAGACGGCGATGCTCGCCGAGGTCAATCGCAACGTAAAGCGCAAGGCGTTTGTGGTCTTCCTCGGCTGGACCCCGCATCCGATGAACGTGCAGATCAAAGGCATGCATTACCTCAAGGGCGGCGAGAAATACTTTGGCGATACCGGTTCGGTCTTCACCCTGACCCGCAAGGGTTATGCGCAAGCCTGTCCGAACGTCGGCAAGCTGCTGACCAATCTGAGCTTCACCCTGGACATGGAAAACAGCATCATGGCCGAAGTGGCGAACAGCAAGGTCAGCAACAGCGCAGCGGCAAAGGCCTGGATCAAGGCCAATCCGGCGGTGCTGGACAAGTGGCTGGAGGGCGTGAGGACGTTTGATGGCAAGGATGGGCTGGCGGCGGTGAAAGCCAGGTTGTAGGCGTAAGGTCTTGAGCACGCGGCGTGGCGCAAATCTGTGACGCGGAGCGTCACCCAAGGCGTTCCCACGCTGGAGTGAGGAACGATAGGTGTCCGACTATCGTGCCCATGCTCCGCGTGGGTATGCCGTTCTGGACGCTCTGCGTCCTCTACGTTCAATTCACTCGAGGGACCGATGCGCTGGCTAAATCGCCATAAAATTCTACCGTTTCTAGCCTGGCTGCCGCAGCAGAGCCGCGCCAGTGTCGGGCGTGATGCGCTGGTGGGCCTGAGCGGTGCCATTCTGGCCCTGCCGCAGTCCATCGCTTACGCACTGATCGCCGGGCTGCCTCCGGAGTACGGTCTGTACGCCGCGATTGTTCCTGTTCTGATCGCCTGCCTGTGGGGCTCGTCCTGGCACCTCATCTGTGGGCCGACTGCGGCTATTTCCATCGTGCTGTATGCCAGTGTCAGTCCGCTCGCCGTGCCGGCCAGTCAGGACTACATCATGTTGATCCTGTTGCTGACGTTCATCGCCGGTATATTCCAGCTATTGCTGGGAATGATGCGCTTCGGCGCGCTGGTGAATTTTGTTTCGCACTCGGTGGTGCTCGGTTTCACACTGGGCGCTGCAATAGTCATTGCACTCGGGCAGATGCCCAATCTGCTGGGCATTGATCTGCCGAGTCAGACTACCGCCCTTAGAAGCCTGACCGCCGTTTTAGAGCATCGTGGAGAGGTCGATCTACCTTCACTGACACTGGGCCTGTTGACCCTGGCGCTGGGCATCGGGCTCAAACTCCTGGTGCCTCGCTGGCCAACCTTATTGATTGCATTGGTATCGAGCAGCCTGTTGGTGTGGCTGTGGCCGGCGATGTTCGGCCATGTCCGTGTGGTCAGCGCCTTCGTCGGCCATCTGCCGCCCTTCAGCCCGTTGCCGCTGGATCTCGAACTGATCCTCAAACTGCTGCCGACGGCAGTGGCGGTGGGCATGCTCGGGCTGGTCAACAGCCTGTCGATTGCCCGCTCGCTGTCGGCACGTTCGCAGCAGATGCTTAACGCCAATCAGGAAGTCCGTGCACAAGGTCTATCGAATATGGTCGGCTCGCTGTTTTCCGGCTATCTGTCAGCGGGCTCGTTCACCCGTGCGGCGCTGAGTTACGAGGCAGGTGCGCGCTCGCCGTTGGCCGGGGTATTTTCCGCGCTATGGGTGGCGTTGTTCGCGGTCGCCGGAGGCTCGTTGATCTCGCACATTCCGATCCCGGCCATGGCCGCCTCAATTCTGCTGATCTGTTGGGGGCTAGTGGATCGCCGTGGCATTCGTGCGCTGTTCCGCGTCAGCCGCGCCGAGTTTTTCGTGATGGCGCTGACCTGTCTGGCCACTCTGCTGCTGGAGCTGCAAACCGCGATTTATGCCGGTGTGCTGGCCTCGCTGTTCTTCTACCTCAAACGCACCTCACAACCGCGCGTGCAGCAATGGCGCGAAGGCGACGAGGACGTGCTTCGGGTCGGCGGCTCGATCTTTTTCGGTGCCAGCCACTACCTGCAAACCCGCCTGCAACGCACTGAAGGGCTGCGTGTGGTGATCGATGCGCAGCAGATCAACTTCATCGATTACTCAGGCGTGGAAATGCTTCATCAGGAAGCCAGGCGCTTGGGACGACAAGGGCGATTACTGATCCTGCGCAATGCCAGGCCGCAAGTGATCGAGGAATTGCACAAGCTGGAAGGGCCGCAGAACTGCCCGATTCTGTTTGAGGATTGAGCCATAACTCATCGTCCCGATGCTCTGCGTCGCAAGAGGACGCGGAGCGTCCAGAACGGCATGCCAACGCGGAGCATTGGCACGATAGTCTCTCAGTCAACCAGCCGCCAGCAGCCTGCGCAACTCGGCCAGTACCGGAGTCGAGTCCGGGCGCACGCCGCGCCATAGCAGGAAAGCTTCTGCCGCCTGCTCCACCAGCATACCCAAGCCATCAACCGACTGTGCCGCACCCTGTTCAGTGGCCCAGCGGCAAAAAGCAGTAGGCTCTTTGCTGTACATCATGTCGTAGCAGAAGGTCGCACCGGGCTGGATAAGGCTCGGGGAAATTGGTGGCAGCTCTCCGGCCAGACTGGCAGAGGTGGCATTGATGATCACGTCTACCGGTTCTTCAAGCCAGTCGAAGCTGCTGGCAAACACAGGGCCAAGATCCGCAAATTCCTGCGCCAGTCGTTCGGCTTTTTCAACGGTGCGATTGGCAATCACCAACACTGCTGGTTGCTCCGCCAGCAAGGGTTCAAGCGCGCCACGAACCGCGCCACCCGCGCCCAGCAACAGAACCCGCCGACCACGCAGGCTGCGCCCGCAGTTGACTGTCAGGTCGCGCACCAGCCCGGCACCGTCGGTGTTGTCACCCAGTAGCGTACCGTCATCGAGCTTGCTCAAGGTGTTCACCGCTCCCGCACGCTGCCCACGCTCGGTCAGGCTGTCGGCCAGGCGATAGGCTTCTTCCTTGAACGGCACAGTCACGTTGGCACCACGTCCGGTCTGGAAAAACGCTTGGGCAAACGCGGTGAAATCATCCAGCGGTGCCAGCGACGTCTGGTAATCCAGCGCCTGCCCGGTTTGCTCGGCGAACAGGCGATGAATCAGCGGCGACTTGCTGTGACCGATGGGGTTACCAAAGACGACATACCGGTCCATCAGTTGTCCGCCAGCCAGTCGCGATCAGTCAGGAAGTAATCGGTCAGGCGCGCTTCTTCGCTGCCCGGCGCGGCTTTCCAGTCATAACCCCAGCGTACTTGCGGCGGCAGCGACATGAGGATTGATTCGGTACGGCCACCCGATTGCAGACCGAACAGCGTGCCGCGGTCGTACACCAGGTTGAACTCGACGTAGCGCCCCCGACGGAATTCCTGAAATTCGCGCTGCTGCACGGTATAGGCCGCAGCCTTGCGACGCCGCACGATCGGCAGATACGCATTAATGAACGCATCACCGATGGCGCGGATGAAGGCGAAGCTGGTGTCGAAATCCCACTGGTTCACGTCATCGAAAAACAGACCACCGATACCGCGTGGCTCATCACGATGCTTGAGGTGGAAGTAACTGTCGCACCACGCCTTGTAGCGCGGGTAGACATCATCGCCGAAGGGCGCACAGGCGCGTTCGGCCACCCGGTGCCAGTGCACGCAGTCTTCCTCGACGCCGTAGTAGGGCGTCAGGTCGAAACCGCCACCAAACCACCAGACGGGCTCCTCGCCTTCTTTCTCGGCAATGAAGAACCGCACGTTGGCGTGGGACGTCGGCACATGCGGGTTGTGCGGGTGAATCACCAACGACACGCCCAGCGCCTCGAAACCACGCCCGGCCAGTTCAGGCCGATGGGCGCTGGCCGACGGAGGCAGGTTGCTGCCGAAAACATGAGAAAAATTCACACCACCTTTCTCGATGACCGCGCCATTCTCGATCACCCGCGTGCGACCACCGCCGCCCGCCGGACGCGTCCAGGCATCTTCCACAAAGTGTGCGTTGCCATCTTCCTGCTCGAGCGCGGTGCAGATCCGGTCTTGCAGGTCGAGCAGGTAGGCTTTTACGGCCTCGGTACGGGTACTCATGAGGATCCCTTACGGCTGACGTCAAACGGCTGAGCCCCCGCAGCAAAAGAGGCGCAGGCAAATTGGCGCGTAGCATACCATCGGCAGCGCGGGCTGGCAGTTGACGAAGGCCGGGGGAAGGAGTCCGATAGGTGCTTTCGGAACTTGTTTTAACCATCAAGGAGAGAGCACATGGCAAAGCGTATCCAGTTCAGCACTGTCGGAGGACCCGAGGTTCTTGAATATGTCGATTTCGAGCCAGAGGCTCCGGGGCCGCAGGCGGTGGTTGTGCGCAACAAGGCCATTGGCCTGAATTTCATTGATACCTATTACCGTAGCGGACTGTATCCAGCGCCCGAGTTGCCTTCAGGGCTCGGTGCTGAAGGGGCGGGTGTGGTCGAGGCGGTGGGCGATGAGGTGACGCGCTTCAAGGTCGGTGATCGTGTTGCCTACGGCACCGGGCCTTTGGGCGCGTACAGCGAGTTGCATGTGCTGCCTGAGGCGAATCTGGTGAAGCTGGCGGACTCGGTCAGTTTCGAGCAGGCCGCTGCGTTGATGCTCAAGGGCCTGACCGTGCAATACCTGTTGCGCCAGACCTATCAGGTGAAGCCGGGCGAGATCATTCTGTTTCATGCGGCGGCGGGTGGTGTCGGCTCGTTGGCCTGTCAGTGGGCCAAGGCATTGGGCGCGAAACTGATCGGCACGGTCAGTTCACCGGAGAAGGCCGCTCACGCCAAGGCGCTGGGTGCCTGGGAAACCATCGACTACAGCCACGAAGACGTCGCCAAACGTGTGCTGGAACTCACCGACGGCAAGAAGTGCCCGGTGGTCTACGATGGCGTGGGGCAGGACACTTGGCTGACCTCGCTCGACAGCGTGGCACCACGCGGGCTGGTGGTGAGCTTCGGCAATGCGTCAGGGCCGGTCTCAGGCGTGAATCTGGGGATTCTGGCGCAAAAGGGCTCGGTGTATGTCACCCGCCCGACACTGGGCACCTACGCGAACAATGCGCAGAACCTGCAGGCCATGGCTGACGAGCTGTTCGACATGCTCGCCAGCGGCAAACTCAAGGTCGACAACATTCAGCAGTACGCGTTGAAGGACGCCGCCAAGGCGCAAACCGAGCTGTCCGCTCGGCGCACCACTGGCTCGACCATTCTGATTCCCTGAGCCAGCGTCAGCCAGCGCGCATGACCTGGCCGGTCGCGATATCACGGATCACGCTGGGGTTTCGGCGGCCGCCCAGGCTGCCGCCCAGCACACCGTCGATCTGACCCCGGAAGTACTGCTCGACGCGCAGCCGCGAACGGGCAGCCGGACGACCTGCCGGGTTGGCCGATGTGGAAATCAACGGGCCGACCAACGCGCACAGTTCGCGCACCGTAGGGTGGTCGGTGACGCGCAGCGCCACGGTTTCATGAATGCCGGTGATCCACTCGGGCAGCAGGTTCTGATGCGGCACCAGCCAGGTATTGGGCCCCGGCCAGGTGCTGGCCATTCGGTCGAGCCACAATTCGGGGAAGTCTTCGAACAGAAAGTCGAACTGGCGAATGTTGTCGGCGATCAGGATCAGGCCTTTTTCCACTGGCCGTGACTTGATCGCCAGCAAACGATAAACCGCTTCTTCATCCCATGGATCACACCCCAGGCCCCAGACTGCCTCGGTCGGGTAAGCAATCACCGCACCGGCTCGAATATTCTGAGCGGCTTGTTGCACACGCCAACTGCTGACCATTGTTTGTCTCTCCGCTAAATCCTGACGGCAGTTTAACCTCAGGGCGCTCTGGCGAACCATCGTCCCGCTTCACAGCTTATTCTGCCGTCCAGTTCCAGCTCGGTCAGGGCCGCCAGTACCTTGGGCAACGGCCAGCCGCTGGAGACCGATAACCCCTCGCTGGTATGCGGCGCAGCGTGCAGCAGCGCCAGAAGCGGATGGTCGCACGGTACCGGTTTGGCAGGTGTCTCGGGCGCTGCAGCGGGCGCAACGCTCTTCCAGTGCTGCAAGCCTTCAAGAATGTGCTCAACGGTCTCGACCAGCGTTGCGCCGTCGCGTATCAACTGGTGGCAGCCCTTGGCACCCGGGTGGTGAATCGAACCCGGTATCGCATACACCTCTCGCCCATGCTCAGCGGCCAGTCGCGCGGTAATCAACGAGCCGCTGGCAACACTGGCCTCGACCACCAGCACGCCGAGCGACAGGCCGCTGATGATTCGGTTGCGCCGCGGGAAGTTGCTGGGCTGTGGTTCAGCGTCCAGCGGGAACTCGGAAATCACCGCGCCACCTTGCGCCGCCATCTGCGCGGCAAGCGCACGATGCTGCTGTGGATAAAGTTTTTCAAGCCCGGTGCCCAGTACGCCAATTGTATGCCCACCGACATCCAGTGCGCCCTGATGCGCGGCCCCGTCAATGCCGCGCGCCAGACCGCTGGTGATCACAAAACCGGCACCCGCCAGGCTGCGCGCAAAAGCTCTGGCGGTCTCCAGCCCGGGTCTGGAAGCGCGACGACTGCCGACCATTCCCAACTGCGGACGCTCAAGGATAGAAGGGTCGCCGGCAATGAAGATCAGCGGCGGAGGGTCGGCGATCTCGGCCAGCAGCGCGGGGTAGCAAGGGTCGTCCCACATCAGCAAATGCTGGGCCGGACGCTCCAGCCAGGCCAATGCAGCACTGGCACCGTCCCTGACGGAAGGGGCTCGACGCGCCTCGGCGCAGGCACCTGGAATACCCAGCGCACGCCACGCACTGGCCGGTGCGCTCAGCGCAGACGACGCAGAACCGAAGGCTTCGATCAGCCTGGAAAAGCGTTTCGGTCCTATCTCGGGCAAGCGATGCATGCGCAGACGGGCTTCCAGCTCTGCTGGCGAAGAGAGGGCATTTTCGAACAGTGGCATAAGATCGTCCCTGATCCATTGTGCATCTCAGATGATGCACAAACCTGTGGATAACTCTGTTGACAACAATTTGATAAGTGTCTGGCTCGTCACACAAATCCGTCGCAGAACTGAAACATACCTTTAAGGATTTCGAACCTTGTCCATGATGGCCAAAGATCGGTTGGCTTGCAGGACCAAGGCGTAACTAAGCTTGTCGTACGTACGGAAAACCATGAGCAGGCCAGACCGTTCGTCAGGGATTTTCACTTGTTCACCGGTGATTCGGTCACGCACTGTCTCGCTGGTTTTGTAGATCGCCAGCACGTTGCCCTCAGCCAGGCCATCACGTTTGCCTTTGTTGAGAGTGACCACATCCAGCACGCTGACCTGGGTCACGCCGCGTGGCACATCCAGAATCAAACCTTCTATCGGCGTTTGCGGAGCGCTGGGCAGGAAAGTCGAGTTGATCGCCCGCTCCTCGCTGCTGAACAAACGGTCGCCCAGGCGCACTTCCTGCGTAGAGCGCTGCAGAACCAGGGTCGAGACGTCGCCCTCGGTGGCAACCACCTCAGCGCTGCCGATGTCATCCGCGTTGATGCCCAGCACTTCCTTGGTCTGTGGGTCGGTGTAGGTCTTGCCCTGTCGGAAAATGCCGTAGACGGTGTGCGCCGGGTCCAGCGTGCCCCGTGCATAGGCCCGGTCACCGCTACCGCTGAGCACGCGCTCGGCATTGCCCGCGACGATGTAGGGGGCCTTTTCGAACTGCTCGGCATTGTCGACGATGCGATTGCTGATCAGGAATGCGTTGATCGCCCCCAGCGGAATGCTTGGAATGGCCTCGACCATTGGCGTACTTCGCACATGCGGTGACAATTTAATGGTGCCACGCGACTCGCCGCGGTTGAGCGTCACGCGCGGCTGACCATCGACCCAGGTCAACGCGAGAGTGTCACCGGGGTAGATCAGGTCGGGATCATGGACTTGCGGATTGGCCCGCCATATCTCGCGCCATTTCCACGGTTCACGCAAAAACTTGCCGGAAATGTCCCAGAGTGTGTCCCCGGCGACAACGGTGTAGCTCTGCGGATAGCCTTCCCTGAGTTGCACTTGCGCCTGCGCAAGACCGCTGGCGGTCAGCAGCAGCAGGGCGAGTAGTGATTTCCTCATGCGGTGAATCCCTTTATCATGTTGCCTCACGCGAACCCTAGAGTCCTGTCCTGGGCTGCCTGCCTTGAACTCCCGGGCCCGGCACCCAACATTGACTTTACCTTAACAGTGCAGCTCTTACGTATATGGCCATTCTAAACATCCTCGAATTTCCCGATTCGCGCCTGCGCACCATCGCCAAACCTGTGGCGATGGTAGACGAAGGCATTCGCCAGTTGGTCGACGACATGTTTGAAACCATGTACGAAGCGCCCGGCATCGGGCTGGCAGCCACGCAGGTCAATGTCCACAAGCGTGTGGTTGTCATGGACCTGAGCGAAGACCGCAGCGAACCGATGGTCTTCATCAACCCTGAAATCGAAAAACTGACCGATGAAATGGATCAGTATCAGGAAGGCTGCCTGTCGGTACCCGGTTTCTACGAGAACGTCGACCGTCCGCAAAAGGTCCGCGTCAAAGCGCTGGACCGTGACGGCAAGCCTTACGAACTGGTTGCCGAAGGCCTGCTCGCCATCTGCATCCAGCATGAGTGCGATCACCTGAACGGCAAGCTGTTCGTTGATTACCTCTCTAACCTCAAGCGCGACCGGATCAAGAAAAAACTCGAGAAACAGCACAAGCTGAACGCTTGATCCTTCGTCCCTCCAAAAGGCCTGCACAAGGCCTTTTTGTTTTTTAGAACGAGAAGCCCATGACTGAGCCACTGCGCATCGTCTTCGCCGGCACCCCGGAATTTGCCGCCGAACACCTCAAGGCCCTGCTAGACAGCCCTTACCAGATCGTCGCCGTGTACACCCAGCCTGATCGCCCGGCCGGTCGTGGACAAAAGCTGATGCCCAGCCCGGTCAAGCAACTGGCACTGCAGCATGATATCCCGGTCATGCAGCCGCCCACGCTGCGCGCCCCTGAGGCGCAGGCAGAACTGGCTGCGCTCAAGCCTGATTTGATGGTAGTGGTCGCCTACGGCTTGATTCTGCCGCAGGTGGTGCTGGATATCCCGCGGCTGGGCTGCATCAACAGCCATGCGTCGCTGCTGCCACGCTGGCGCGGCGCTGCGCCGATTCAGCGCGCGGTGCAGGCCGGTGATGCCGAGAGCGGTGTGACCGTGATGCAAATGGAAGCAGGTCTGGACACCGGGCCGATGCTGCTCAAGGCCGTCACTCCGATCACCGCACAGGACACCGGTGGCACGCTGCATGACCGTCTGGCCGAACTCGGCCCACCAGCGGTGTTGCAGGCCATTGCCGGTCTGGCGGACGGTTCGCTGGTCGGCGCGGTTCAGGACGACAGCCTGGCCAATTACGCTCACAAATTGAACAAGGATGAGGCGCGTCTCGACTGGACACGTCCGGCCGATGAGCTGGAGCGTCTGATCCGCGCCTTCAACCCGTGGCCGATCTGCCACAGCACGCTGAACGAAGAAACCCTGAAAGTGCTGGCAGCCGATCTGGCCGAAGGGCAGGGCGTACCGGGAACTATCCTCAGCGCCAGCAAGGACGGCCTGATCGTCGCCTGCGGCCAGAACGCCCTGCGCCTGACCCGTCTGCAACTGCCGGGTGGCAAGCCGCTGAATTTTGCTGATCTGTTCAACAGCCGTCGCGAGAAATTCGCCATCGGCACGGTGCTGGGCCAATGAACCCGCGTCTGGCCGCCGCCAAGGCACTGGCTGCTGTGCTCAGCGGCAAGGCATCGCTGAACAGTTCGCTGCCCACGCAACTGGACAAGGTCGAGGTGCGTGATCGCGGCCTGACTCAGGATCTGGCGTTCGGCACCGCACGCTGGCAGCCACGCCTGTCGGCACTGGCGGCCAAACTGTTGCAAAAACCCTTCAAGGCCGCCGATGCAGACGTCGAGGCGTTGCTGCTGGTGGGTCTTTACCAGCTGTTTTACAGCCGAATTCCTGCGCATGCGGCCATTGGTGAAACCGTTGGCTGCGCTGACAAGCTGAAAAAACCGTGGGCCAAAGGCTTGCTCAACGCCGTGCTGCGCAACGCGCAACGTGATGGCGAGGCGCTGCTGATCGAGCTGGAACACGACCCGGTGGTGCGCACCGCCCACCCGCGCTGGCTGCAAAAAGCCCTGAAAGCCGCCTGGCCGGAACAGTGGGAAGCCATCTGCGCGGCCAACAATGCGCATCCGCCGATGATTTTGCGGGTCAACCGTCGGCATAACAGCCGCGACCAGTACCTTGAGCTGCTGAATACTGCCGGGCTGCAAGCCAGCGCGTGCACCTTCAGTCAGGACGGCATCGTACTGGCCGAGCCCTGCGACGTGCGCTCGCTGCCGGGCTTTGCCGAAGGCTGGATCAGCGTTCAGGACGAAGCCGCGCAACTGGCCGCCGACCTGCTGGAGCTCGCACCCGGGCAACGGGTACTCGACGCGTGCTGCGCGCCGGGTGGCAAGACCTGCCATTTGCTTGAAGTGCAGCCGCAATTGAGCGGCGTAGTGGCGGTGGACCTCGAAGCCAGGCGCCTGGTGCGCGTGCGTGAAAACCTTGATCGTCTGGGTCTGGACGCCGAGCTGATCGCTGCCGACGCCCGCGAGACGGCACAGTGGTGGGACGGCAAGCCGTTCCAGCGCATCCTGCTCGACGCCCCGTGCTCGGCGACAGGTGTAATCCGTCGCCACCCGGACATCAAGCTGACCCGTCAACTGGATGACATCGCCGCGCTCGCTAGCCTGCAGGGCGAACTGCTCGACGCGTTGTGGCCTACGCTGCAAGTAGGCGGCATGCTGGTTTACGCGACCTGTTCGACACTACCGACTGAAAATACCGACGTCATCGAGGCGTTTCTGGCCCGCACCTCCGGGGCCAGAGAACTGGATATCGCCGGTCAGGCCGGACAGCCACCCGCAGGTATCAAGCAAGCCCATGGTCGCCAGCTGCTTGCCCAGCAAGGCGGCCACGACGGTTTCTACTACGCCAAACTGATCAAGATCGCGGATCAAGGTCGAGGCGGCGCGGGAGTAAGCAGGTGAAAATCATCATTCTGGGTGCAGGTCAGGTAGGCGGTACGCTGGCCGAGCATCTGGCGGGCGAAGCCAACGACATTACCGTGGTCGACACCGATGGCGACCGGTTACGCGATCTGGGCGACCGCCTGGATATCCGTACCGTGCAGGGCAAGGGCTCCTATCCCGCAGTTCTGCGCCAGGCGGGCGCGGACGACGCCGACATGCTGGTCGCGGTGACCAGCAGCGACGAAGCCAATATGATCGCCTGCCAGGTGGCCCACACGCTGTTCCACACGCCGACCAAGATCGCGCGCATCCGCGAAGCGGCGTACCTGACACGCGCGGGCCTGTTCGATAAAAACGCGATTCCGGTCGACGTGTTGATCAGCCCGGAACAGGTGGTTACCAATTACATCAAGCGTCTGATCGAGTACCCCGGCGCGCTACAGGTCATCGATTTCGCCGAAGGCAAGGCACAACTGGTCGCGGTCAAAGCCTATTACGGCGGTGCCTTGGTGGGCCAGCAGCTGCGCCAGTTACGTGCGCACATGCCCAATGTCGACACCCGTATCGCGGCGATCTATCGGCGCGACCGGGCGATCCTGCCCCACGGCGATACGGTCATCGAAGCCGACGACGAGGTGTTCTTCATCGCCGCCAAGGCCGATATTCGTGCGGTGATGGGTGAGCTGAGGCGTCTGGACGAGAACTACAAGCGCATCGTCATCGCAGGCGGTGGCAACATCGGCGAGCGTCTGGCTGAAGCCATTGAAAGCCGCTATCAGGTAAAGATCATCGAAGTGAACCCGGCGCGCTGCCGCTATCTGTCGGAGCATCTGGACAGTACGGTGGTGCTACAGGGCAGCTCATCGGACCGTGATTTGCTGATGGAAGAAAACATCAACAATACCGACCTGTTCCTGGCGCTGACCAACGACGATGAAGCCAACATCATGTCGTCGCTGCTGGCCAAACGCCTGGGCGCACGCAAGGTGATGACCCTGATCAACAACCCGGCCTATGTCGATCTGGTCCAGGGCGGTGAGATTGATGTGGCGGTCAGCCCGCAACTGGCAACCATCGGCACGCTGCTGGCTCATGTACGACGGGGCGATATCGTCAGCGTGCACTCGTTACGGCGCGGTGCAGCCGAAGCCATCGAGATCGTCGCGCACGGCGACCCGAAATCCAGCAAAGTGGTCGGTCGCGCCATCAAGGACATCAACCTGCCAACCGGCACGGCAATCGGTGCGATCATCCGCGACGAACAGGTGCTCATCGCCCACGACATTACCGTTATCGAATCCGGTGACCATGTGATCATGTTCCTTGTGGATAAAAAGTGCATCCGTGAAGTGGAGCGGCTGTTTCAGGTGGGGTTGAGCTTTTTCTGAACAGGCCCTGAACAGCCGGCTCCCTGACTGAACCTCTTGCCGACCTGTCTGGTCGGCAACGCTCGTCGACTCGGACGAATTCTCTCTAAGCGCGCGTATCACACATACGCGCGCTATGCCTTTGACGGGCGTTACCAGAGAGAACATAAGCAATGCCTGAATCCAAAGTCCCCCTTCAAGGCTCACAAACCGACGGCACCCCTGCGGGTGGCTGGCCTGCGCTCAGTGCGGTCAACAAGCACCTGTTGCACCAGCATGTGCTGATCAAGGGCAACCGCACGCTAATGTCCATGAACAAGCCTGGCGGCTTCGACTGCCCCAGTTGCTCCTGGCCGGACCCGAAGAAGCCGCACACCTTTGAATACTGCGAGAACGGTGCCAAGGCACTGGCCTGGGAATCGACCAAAAAACGCGTGACGCCTGAGTTCTTCGCCCGGCATACGGTCAGCGAACTGGCGACCTGGAGCGATCACGAGCTGGAAGCAGAAGGCCGTATCACCGAGCCGATGCGCTACGACGCCGCCACTGACAAATACCTGCCCGTCACCTGGGACGAAGCGTTCGCCGAGATCGGCGAAGAGCTGCGCGGCTTGAGCGATCCGTGGAAGCTGGAGCTGTACACCTCCGGGCGCACGTCGAACGAAGCCGCCTTTCTGTATCAGCTGTTCGGTCGGCTGTACGGCATGGCCAACTTCCCTGACTGCTCGAATATGTGCCATGAAACCACCACTGCGGCGCTGCCCGAGTCGATCGGGGTTGGCAAGGGCACCACGACGCTGGAAGATTTCGAGAACGCCGACGCGATTTTCATCATCGGCCAGAACCCTGGGACCAACAGCCCGCGCATGATGTCCGAGCTGCACGCGGCCGCAAAACGGGGTGCCAGCATCATCTCGTTCAACCCGCTGCGGGAAAGAGCGCTGGTACGTTTTGCGGCGCCGCAGGACCCGCGCGACATGCTCAGTCTGCATGGGGTGGAAATCAGCTCGCAGTACCATCAGGTCAGGATCGGTGGCGACATGATCGCCCTGCAAGGCGTTTGCAAGGCCGTGATCGAAGCCGATGACGTGGCGCAGCGTGAAAACCTGCCGCGCGTCCTTGATGTGGCGTTCATTGAAGAACACACCCATGGCTTTGAGCAGTACGCCGATTATTGCCGACAGTTGCCCTGGGACATCATCGAACGCCATTCGGGCCTGACGCGCCAGGCCATCGAAGAGGTGGCTGCGGTTTATAAGCGCTCGAAGGGGGTCATCTGCTGCTGGGGGATGGGCATCACTCAGCACAAGCGTGGCGGTGATGCGATGCAGCAGATCATCAACCTGCTGCTATTGCGCGGCAACATCGGCAAGCTCGGTGCGGGGGCTTGCCCGGTGCGTGGACACTCCAACGTACAGGGCGACAGGACGATGGGCATCTATGAAAAGGCCGGCGAACCGTTTCTGGCCAGCATGAGCAAAGTGTTCGGTTTCGAGGCGTCCAGAAAAAAAGGCCATGCCGTGGCCCAGACTTGCGAAGCCCTGTTGCGTGGCGAGGTGGAAGCCCTTATTTCCATGGGCGGTAATTTATTCCGCGCCATCCCGGACACCGATGTGATCTGCCCGACCGTCAGCCGTTTGAAAATGACGGTGCTGGTCAACACCAAACTCAACCGCAGCGCGACGGTGCATGGACAGAAGGCCTTTCTGCTGCCATGCGTGGCGCGTTCGGAACGCGACCTGCAGAACGGTGTGGCGCAGACCATTACGGTCGAGGACTCAATGTCGATGGTGCATGGTTCGACCGGCATGCTTGAGCCTGCGTCTAAACATCTGATTTCCGAAGTCGCCATCATCGCCGGTATCGCCAAAGCGACGCTTGCGCCCAATCCCAAGGTGGACTGGGACAGCTATGTGGGCGACTACGCCAGGATTCGCGACAAGATCGAAGAAGTGTTGCCCGAGCAGTTTTATGACTTCAATCAGCGAATTCTTGAGCCTGGAGGTTTTCGTTTGCCCAATGCCGCCAGCGAGCGCAAGTGGGACACCGAGTCGGGCAAGGCCAACTTCCTCTTTCCCGAAGGCGTCTACGACGAAGACGACACGCCACCGGGAGCGGAGCATTTGCAGTTGATGACGATCCGCAGCCATGACCAGTTCAATACCACGGTGTATTCCAACGATGACCGTTATCGGGACATCTTTGGCGACCGCATGGTGGTGATGCTCAACCCACAGGACATCGAACGCCTGGGGCTGAAGGCCGGGGACTACATTGAGTTTCAGACAGCGCTCGACCCGACCACGACGCGGCGTGCAGCGGGTTTCAAAGTCATCCCCTACGACGTGCCGCAAGGCTGCTGCGCGGCGTACTACCCGGAAACCAACGGCCTGCTGCCACTGGCCAATCGGGATAAACACGGCAACACCCCTGCGGCCAAATCCATCCCGGTGAATCTGGTGCGGATGAGTTCGGAGGGGACGCAAGTGGCATTGGAACGGCGCGGTTTGATTGCGGCGGCCAGTTGAGGGGAACACTATCGTGCCCATGCTGGAGCGTGAGGAACGATAACCTCGACTATCGTGCGGCGCTCCGCGTCGCATGCCGTTCTGGACGCTCTGCGTCCGATCTTGAATGCGAGGCGAGGCGCAAATCTGTGACGCGGAGCGTCACGCACGGCATTCCCACGCTGGAGCGTGAGGAACGATAACCTCAACTATCGTGCGGCGCTCCGCGTCGCATGCAGTTCTGGACGCTCCGCGTCCGATCTTGAATGCGAGGCGAGGCGCAAATCTGTGACGCGGAGCGTCACGCACGGCATTCCCACGCTGGAGCGTGAGGAACGATAACCTCAACTATCGTGCGGCGCTCCGCGTCGCATGCAGTTCTGGACGCTCCGCGTCCGATCTTTCCTAGTACCAGCGCGCTTCGCCTGGCGGGCGTTTCTTGAAGCGTTTCATGGTCCACATGTACTGGCTCGGGTAGGCTCGCACGTATTTCTCGACCACTTTGCTCATCGCCGCTGCCGAGGTTTCGGTGTCGGTGCTGTACATGGCTTCGGGAGCGGCTTCCAACACTACTTTGTAGCCGGAACCATCCGGCAGGCGCATGGCGTGCAGGAATACGCCGACAGCCTTGCCTCCAGCGAGCATGTTCGGTACGAATTTGCTGGTCAGCGCCTGGGTGCCGCAGAAGGGCACGAAAATACCCGCTGATTCAGCCGGCTCCGGATCGGCCGGAATACCCACCGAGCCGCCTTTGCGCACTTCCTTGATGACACTGAGAATGCCTTCCTTGGTCGACGCCGCCACGCGGTTGCCCAACTGCACACGCTGCTTGCGCAACAGGTCATCCACCGCTTTCAGCTTCGGTGGACGATAGAAAATGATCGGCTTGCACTGGCTGCAGTAGAAGTGATTGAGCACTTCCCAGTTGCCCAGGTGACTGGTGATACCAACCACGCCCTTGCCGGAAGCCAGCGCGTCCTTGAGCACATCAAGCCCTTCGACTTCACGCACCAGGTTGATCGATTTCTGCGCAGGCCAGATCCACGCACAAGCGCTTTCGGTCAAGGTCTTGCCGATGTCCATGAGGCTGCGGCCAACGAGCTTTTCCAGTTCCGGCTCGCTCAACTCGGGGAAGCACTTGGACAGATTGATGCGTGCCACTTCACGCGAGCGGTTGGGCAGCTTCCACATCAGCCAGCCAATCGCGGTACCTGCCCATTGCACCGCGCGCCACGGCAACAGCGCAAACAATCGCAACGCCCCGACCATTACGGCGCCTTTGAACTTATCCACAGATGACTCCCAGATTCTCGAGGCGGGTAGTGTAACCGTCAGCGGCTCAGGATCGCATACCGATCACAATCCACAGTGTGATCCATGACCATACCGCTGGCCTGCATATACGCATAACAGATGGTCGGGCCGACAAACGTGAAGCCGGCCTTTTTCAGCGCCTTGCTCATCGCTTCGGCCTCGGCGGTAATCGCCGGCACCTCAATGCGATCCTTGAAATGGTTGATCTTCGGCTCGCCACCGACAAACGACCAGAGCAGACCGACCGGGTCTTGCAGCGCCAGCCAGGCCCGCGCATTGGTGCGCACGGCCTTGAGCTTGAGGCGATTGCGGATAATGCTCGGATCGAGCATCAGCGCCTCTATTTCGGCATCGCTCAGCTGCGCCAGGCGCTCGACGTCAAAGCCGTGCAGCACTTCGCGATAACGCGCCCGCCGCTTGAGAATCGTGATCCACGACAGCCCGGCCTGGAACCCTTCGAGCAAAAGCAACTCGAAGAGCTTCTGCGCATCGCGCAGCGGCACTCCCCACTCCTGATCGTGATAAGCGATGTACAGGGGGTCTTCGTTGCACCAAAAGCAGCGTGTCATAGGGCTCCCAAGGAGTGGACGTGCGGCCGAATCGGGTATACTCCCGCTCTTTGAATCGCAGCCCAGCACAGGTGAAATTTGTGAGCCAGCCTACGCCAGCCGTGCGTACCTTCCAAGACTTGATCCTCGCCCTCCAGCAATACTGGGCAGAACAAGGTTGCGTGGTACTTCAGCCCTACGATATGGAAGTAGGCGCCGGCACGTTCCACACTGCCACGTTTCTGCGCGCCGTAGGCCCGGAAACCTGGAACGCCGCTTACGTACAGCCAAGCCGTCGCCCGACTGACGGCCGCTACGGCGAAAACCCCAACCGCCTGCAGCATTACTATCAGTTCCAGGTAATTCTCAAGCCCAACCCGGACAACTTCCAGGAACTGTACCTGGGTTCGCTCAAGCACATCGGCCTCGATCCGCTGGTGCACGACGTGCGTTTCGTCGAAGACAACTGGGAATCGCCGACGCTGGGCGCCTGGGGTCTGGGCTGGGAGATCTGGCTCAACGGTATGGAAGTCTCGCAGTTCACCTACTTCCAGCAGGTCGGCGGTCTGGAGTGCTACCCGGTTACCGGCGAAATCACTTACGGCCTTGAGCGTCTGGCCATGTACCAGCAAGGCGTGGACTCGGTCTACGATCTGGTCTGGGCTGACGGCCCGTTCGGCAAAGTGACCTACGGCGACGTGTTCCACCAGAACGAGGTGGAGCAGTCGACCTACAACTTCGAACACGCCAACGTCGACAAACTGTTCGAGCTGTTCGACTTCTACGAAAGCGAAGCCGCACGCCTGATCGAGCTGGAGCTGCCATTGCCCGGCTACGAAATGGTCCTCAAGGCCTCGCACACCTTCAACCTGCTGGATGCCCGCCGCGCGATTTCCGTGACCGCGCGTCAGCAATACATCCTGCGCGTACGCACGCTGGCCCGCTCGGTGGCTCAGGCCTACCTGCAGGCCCGCGCCCGTCTCGGTTTCCCGATGGCGCCGCCCGATCTACGCGATGAAGTGTTGGCCAAGCTGGAGGCAGCGCAATGAGTGCTCAAGATTTTCTGGTTGAACTGGGCACTGAAGAACTGCCACCCAAGACCCTCGTTTCCCTGGCAGATGCATTTCTGGCCGGTATTGAAAAAGGCCTTTCGGGCGCAGGTCTGACCTACAGCGCCAAACAGGTCTACGCCGCACCGCGTCGCCTGGCCGTGCTGATCACCGAGCTGGCCACGCAACAACCGGATCGCAGCGTCAACCTCGACGGCCCGCCGCGTCAGGCAGCGTTCGATGCGGACGGTAACCCGACGCAGGCTGCTTTGGGCTTTGCCAAGAAGTGCGGCGTCGATCTGAGCGAAATCGATCAGAGCGGCCCGAAACTGCGCTACAGCCAGACCATCCTCGGCAAGCCGACCACGTCGCTGCTGCCAACCATCGTCGAAGACTCGCTGAACGACCTGCCGATTGCCAAGCGCATGCGCTGGGGTGCCCGCAAGGAAGAGTTCGTGCGTCCGACTCAGTGGCTGGTAATGCTGTTCGGTGATCAGGTGGTTGACTGCACGATCCTCGCCCAGAGCGCGGGTCGTCATTCTCGCGGTCATCGCTTCCATCACCCGCAAGACGTGCGTATTTCTTCGCCTGCCGGGTACCTCAGCGACCTGCGCGCCGCGCACGTACTGGCCGACTTCAATGAACGTCGGCAGATCATCAGCAAGCGCGTCGACGAGCTGGCCACCCAACAGGAAGGCACCGCCATCGTACCGCCAAGTCTGCTGGACGAAGTGGCCGGTCTGGTCGAATGGCCGGTTCCGCTGGTGTGTTCATTCGAAGAGCGCTTCCTGGAAGTCCCTCAGGAAGCCTTGATTACCACCATGCAGGACAACCAGAAATACTTCTGCCTGCTGGATGTCGACGGCAAGCTGCTGCCGCGCTTCATCACCGTGGCCAACATCGAGAGCAAGGACCCGGCACAGATCATCGCCGGTAACGAGAAGGTGGTTCGTCCACGCCTGACCGACGCCGAGTTCTTCTTCAAGCAAGACAAGAAGCAGAAGCTGGAAACCTTCAACGATCGTCTGAAAAACGTCGTGTTCCAGGCGCAATTGGGTAGCGTGTTCGACAAGGCCGAGCGCGTCTCGAAACTGGCTGCCTACATCGCTCCACGCATCGGCGGCGACGCCCAGCGTGCTGCACGCGCTGGTCTGCTGTCCAAGTGCGACCTGTCGAGCGAAATGGTCGGCGAGTTCCCGGAAATGCAGGGTATCGCCGGTTACTACTACGCCAAGGCCGACGGCGAGCCTGAAGATGTCGCGCTGGCGCTCAACGAGCAGTACATGCCACGTGGCGCGGGCGCCGAACTGCCGACAACGCTGACTGGCGCTGCGGTGGCCATCGCCGACAAACTCGACACGCTGGTCGGTATCTTCGGTATCGGCATGCTGCCCACCGGCAGCAAAGACCCCTATGCGCTGCGTCGTGCTGCGTTGGGTATCCTGCGTATTCTGATCGAGAAGAAGCTCGACCTTAACCTGGTCGAAACGGTGAAATTCGCAGTCACGCAGTTTGGCGCGAAGATCAAGCCTGCCGGTCTGGCGGAGCAGGTACTCGACTTCATCTTCGACCGTCTGCGTGCGCGTTATGAAGACGAAGGCGTCGATGTGGCTGTGTACCTCTCGGTACGTGCGCTGCAACCCCCTTCGGCGCTGGATTTCGATCAGCGTGTTCAGGCGGTCCAGGCTTTCCGCAAACTGCCACAGGCCGCTGCACTGGCCGCGGTGAACAAGCGCGTATCGAACCTGTTGAGCAAGGCCGAGGGCAGCATTGCCCAGACCGTCGAGCCCAAGTATTTCGACAACGCCAACGAGTTTTCGCTGTACTCGGCTATTCAGCAGGCTGACCACGCGGTCCAGCCGATGGCTGCCGAGCGTCAATACAGCGAATCGCTGGCGCGTCTGGCGATGCTGCGTGAGCCGGTCGATGCATTCTTCGAAGCGGTAATGGTCAACGCGGAAGACGCCAATGTGCGCGCCAACCGCTATGCCTTGTTGTCGCGTTTGCGCGGCCTGTTCCTTGGCGTTGCCGATATTTCGCTGCTGGGCTGAGAAGGGGTCGATGGTGAAACTGCTGATACTTGATCGAGACGGAGTCATCAACCATGACTCCGATGCTTACATAAAGTCCGTGAAGGAGTGGGTGCCCATTCCCGGCTCGATCGAGGCTATCGCAGATCTGAGCAAGGCCGGCTGGACGGTGGCGGTCGCCACCAACCAGTCGGGCATTGCCCGAGGTTATTATGATCTGGCCACGCTGGATGCCATGCATGCGCGCTTGCGCAAGCTGGTGGCAGAGCAGGGTGGCGAGGTCGGTTTGATCGTCTATTGCCCGCATGGGCCAGACGATGGCTGTAGCTGCCGCAAGCCTAAACCCGGCATGCTGAAGGCCATCGCCCTTCATTACGCAGCAGACCCCAAAGGTCTCTGGTTTGTGGGCGACAGTAAAGGTGACCTGCAGGCCGCATTGGCCGTCGATTCTCAGCCTGTGCTGGTGATGACCGGCAAGGGTCGTAAAACGATGGACGACGGAGTGCCAGCAGGCACGTTGATTTTTGACGATCTGGCGGCGGTTGCCGCAGAGCTTATCCACAACAGCGCCTCACTGAACAATTAGCTCGTCAGGTTCAGGACGCTCAAGGAGCGGGCACCTGCCCGTACGGTAAACGTAACTATGTCGATCATGCAGGCAATCAGGACCTTCTTCTTTTACCTGTTGCTGGGCACCAGCTCGCTGTTGTGGTGCACGTTGAGTTTTTTCATTGCGCCTTTTCTGCCGTTCAAAGCCCGCTATCGCTTCATTAACGTCTATTGGTGCCGCTGCGCCATCTGGCTGACCAAGGTGTTTCTGAACATCCAGGTTGAAGTGACTGGCGCCGAAAACGTACCGAAAACCCCCTGCGTGATCATCTCCAACCATCAGAGCACCTGGGAGACTTTCTTCCTGTCGGCGTACTTCGAGCCGATGAGCCAGGTCCTCAAGCGTGAACTGCTGTATGTGCCGTTCTTCGGCTGGGCCATGGCGATGCTGCGCCCCATTGCCATTGACCGTGATAACCCTAAAGCCGCACTGCGGGAAATCGCCAAGAAAGGCGACGAACTCCTAAAGGATGGCGTCTGGGTGCTGATCTTCCCGGAGGGTACACGCGTACCTTATGGCCAAGTCGGAAAATTCTCTCGCGGCGGTACTGCGTTGGCGGTAAACGCTGATCTGCCAGTCCTGCCTATCGCGCATAACGCTGGCAAATACTGGCCTCGAGATGGCTGGGCGAAAAAGCCGGGCACTATTCAGGTGGTGATTGGCGAACCGATGCACGCAGAAGGCACAGGCCCGCGCGCCATTGCTGCGTTGAATGACCGTGTGCAAGCCTGGAACGAGGACGCACAGCGCGCGATGGGCTCGCCTGTTGCACCGGCAGCAAGCCCTGAAAAAGTCCCAGCGTGATTTTGTGGATAACCTGTGTACGGTTTTTCTGAAATCCGTCAGAAACCTTGGCTAACTCTCTAATTCGTATACATATTTTTTCAGGCTATAAAAACCGGAAAAACGTGCATAAGTTTTGGTGATGTATCAAAAACCGACCTGCAAAAGGTCGGTTTTTTATTGCTTGGGCTAACGCACGAGGCGAAGCCGATTTCAGTCAGGCCAACGTACCGCTCCAATATTTCTGGAAGGGCAGAAGGGGAACATGTCCCGTTCAATCTGGCTGCAACGTTCCCTCAAATCCTCGCGCTTGTACCACTCTTATTGCTGCCATAACGCCTACCTTCAGGTAATCTTGCATTTTTGTAATGGAGTACGGCGATGAGCAATTTACCTTTTACAGCCAAAGGGTCTAACGGCGAGATTACATTCACCGGATCTGAGGTTCTAATTCGCCGCACAGGATTGTTTGGTGCACTGCGACAATTCTCAGGCATGGGCAAAGGTAACAAAGATATTCCAATATCAGCCATTTCAGCTATTCGCCTGGAGCCCGCCTCACTGCTTAATAAAGCTTTCTTCCAAGTGATCCACGCTGGTGATCTGGCTTTTCGCGGCGGTTCAACAAATATTGCAAACGATGACAATTCCGTATTCTTCGGCAAGGGCAGCAACGCGGATTTTGAGCAGATCAAGAAAATGATTCTCGATGCAGTAGCAGCGTCGCACCAACCAGCCAAGACCTCGTCGGCTTCGACAGAGGACATCCCTGCAATGTTGAAAAAACTCTCCGACTTAAAGGACCAAGGCGTCCTGACCGAAGATGAGTTTCTGATAAAGAAAGTAGATCTGCTTTCACGGATGTAGACCGTAACGAGCCTATTAGGTAGTGGACACCTGATTCCGGACACGACGTTAAATTTCCGCTAGGACTGGGCGGTTGCCTGGTCCGTTATTGAAAGGGCGTGGCCGGCATTCATTGATGCGTAAAATAGTCACTGATACCCCAAAACCATGGTGTTCCACGTGGAACACCAGTCGTAAGTTTTCTCAGCTCCAATGCGCGCACAATTATCGCGGTGACTACGCCGATGTAAGCACAGCAGTCACTGTGGATCCGCTCGTCGTTTCAATCAAAAATCTGCCACCTTACCCCAAGATGAACCGTGGAAACGGTCCGGGTGATAAGGTTTAGGGTCGACGATAGGGGCGACACCGCTGACAATGTCAGCGATCAAATGACCTGCTCCTGGTCCAATACCGAAACCATGGCCACTGAACCCGGCAGCCAGCACCAGCCCGGGCAGGCTGGCGATTTCGCCTATTCCCGGCACACCATCAGGGGTGCTGTCGACATAACCGGCCCAGGCTGCGTTGACCGATGATTGCTTGAGAGCGGGGACCATCGCCACCGCGCGCTTGTAGGTCAACTCCACCGCAGACGTATCTACCTTGGGATCGAGTATGCGCATCTTCTCCATAGGTGTCGGCTGGTCGAGACGCCACTTGCCACGGCCCTCGTGACCTGAGCGCAAGCCTTCCAGACCTCCCGGTGCCAGATTGCGCCAACGGCGCCCAAACATGGGCAGGAACTGCGCAGCAAACCCGAACAACTGTGGGGTAGGATCAACCCTTCCACGGCCACTGATTGCCAGAGTGTAGCTACCTTCATGACGGCGAGTCATGGAAACATTTGAAGTATGCAACGCTGGCACCAACTCACCGGTCGGCGGGGAAACTGACATCACCGTCTGGCGAATAGTAGCCTGGGGAAAACTAATACCGTACTGGCGACAGAATGAGGAAGCCCACGCGCCTCCGGCAAGTACCGCGAGCCGGGTACGAATGGTGCCGTGCTCGGTGACCACGGCAGACAACCGCCCACCTTCGGTTTCCAGACCCCGAGCAGCGCAACCCTGATGCACGGTGCCGCCCAGCGCCATGATCGCTCTCGCAACAGCTGGCGCTGCACGAGATGGATCGGCAGTACCATCCGTAGGCGCATAGACTCCGCCCTTCCATTGCTTACCTGTAGCCTTGCCGCGTTCGGCAGCCTGCTGCGCGGTCAACATGTAGGTCTGGACATCTACGGTACGAGCAAACTCTCCCCAGCGTGCCCATCCCGCCAGTTCTTTCTCGTCGTTGCTCAAGTAGAGGAGGCCGCAGCGGGTGAAGCCTGTCTGCTCACCGCTCTGCTTGGCAAACTGCTCCCACAGGTCCAGGCTTTTGGTTGCCATCGGCAGCTCCCGGGCATCCCGATTCTGCTGCCGGCACCACCCCCAGTTACGACTGGATTGTTCGGCACCGATACGGCCTTTTTCAACCAAAGCGACCTTCATGCCGCGCAGGGCGAGGTAGTAGGCGGTGAAGCTGCCTATTATGCCGCCGCCAATGACAACTACATCTGCCTCCAAGGGAAGCTTGGAGGAGGTCTCGACGGGGATCAGAGGTGCGGGCATTTTTGCTATTCCTGCCAATATCGTAGTGATATGTGCAGCCTTGAGCGGCTGCGATATTGATCAGGTTAATCGCTCAGCGAAATCATCTGCGCCGAAGTTTCCTGTGTAAACATACGGATCGACTGTTTTAGCCACTATAAACGGCAGATTGCTTCAACGTTCATTGTGATCAAGTCGATGAGATCGTTGCAACGCAGGACAGGCCTGGAAGATCCTCAAATGAAAAAGGCCAACCTCAAGGTTGGCCTTATCAAGTCGAAATCACCATAGCGGGATAACGGCTAGCTTTTCTGTGAATCTACAACTGAATCAGAAGTCCAGGTTGGACACTGCCAGCGCATTGCTCTCGATGAAGTCACGGCGTGGTTCGACCGCATCACCCATAAGGGTGTTGAAGATCTGGTCAGCGCCAATGGCGTCTTCGATGGTCACTTTCAGCATGCGACGCACACTCGGGTCCATGGTGGTTTCCCACAGTTGGTCCGGGTTCATCTCACCAAGACCCTTGTAGCGCTGGATGGTGTGGCGCTTGGTGCTTTCGGCCATCAACCAGGCGAGGGCTTCCTTGAACTCGGTGACGGGCTTCTTGCGCTCGCCACGTTGCACGTAGGCACCTTCTTCCAGAAGCGTGCTGATCTGCAGTCCCAGAGCGGTAACGGTCTTGTAGTCATTGCTGCCGAAGAAGTCACGGTTGAAGGTGACGTAGTTCGACAGACCGTGGGAGATCAGTTCGACCTCTGGCAGCCAGACGTTACGTTCACGGTCTTCACGCAGGCTGGCCTTGTAGACCAGACCTGACTTCTCACCGGTACGCAGACGCGCGTCGAACAGTGCCAGCCAGGCCTGCATGCCCTCGTGGTCGGACAGTTGTTCCAGCGTGATCGGCGGCAGGTAGACGAAGTGTTCGGTCAGTTCCTGTGGATAAAGACGCGACAGACGCTTGAGGGTCTTCATGACCATGCGGAAGTCGTTGACCAGTTTCTCCAGCGCAGTACCGGAGATGCCCGGTGCCGATTCGCTGAGGTGCAAGCTGGCGTCTTCAAGGGCCGATTGGGTCATGTATTCTTCCATGGCCTCATCGTCCTTGATGTACTGCTCCTGCTTGCCTTTCTTGACCTTGTACAGCGGCGGCTGAGCGATGTAGATGTAGCCACGCTCGATCAGCTCGGGCAACTGACGGAAGAAGAAGGTCAGCAGCAGGGTACGGATGTGCGAGCCGTCGACGTCAGCATCGGTCATGATGATGATGTTGTGATACCGCAACTTGTCGATGTTGTACTCTTCACGGCCGATGCCACAGCCCAGCGCGGTGATCAAAGTGCCCACTTCCTGAGAAGAGATCATTTTGTCGAAACGCGCTTTTTCAACGTTCAGGATCTTGCCCTTGAGTGGCAGGATCGCCTGGGTTCTACGGTTACGCCCCTGCTTGGCTGATCCGCCAGCAGAGTCCCCTTCCACCAGGTACAGTTCGGAGAGGGCAGGGTCCTTCTCTTGGCAGTCGGCAAGCTTGCCCGGCAAGCCAGCGATATCCAGCGCACCTTTGCGGCGAGTCATCTCGCGAGCCTTGCGCGCTGCTTCGCGGGCACGGGCTGCGTCGATCATCTTGCCAACGACGGCTTTGGCTTCGTTCGGGTTTTCCAGCAGGAAGTCGGAGAAATACTTGCCCATCTCCTGTTCCACGGCAGTTTTGACTTCAGAAGAAACCAGTTTGTCTTTAGTCTGCGAGCTGAATTTCGGGTCAGGTACTTTGACCGAAATGATCGCAGTCAAACCTTCACGCGCATCGTCGCCCGTGGTCGCGACCTTGTGCTTCTTGGCCAGACCTTCCTGCTCGATGTAGTTGTTCAGGTTACGCGTCAACGCGGAACGGAAGCCCACCAGGTGAGTACCACCATCACGCTGCGGAATGTTGTTGGTGAAGCACAGCAGGTTCTCGTTGAAGCTGTCGTTCCACTGCAGCGCAATCTCGACACCAATGCCGTCGTCGCGTTGAATATTGAAGTGGAACACCTGATTGACCGGCGTCTTGTTGGTGTTCAGGTATTCAACGAATGCACGCAGACCACCTTCATATTTGAACAGCTCTTCCTTACCGCTACGTTCGTCCTTGAGGACAATGCCGACACCGGAGTTAAGGAAGGACAGTTCGCGAATCCGCTTGGCCAGGATGTCCCAGCTGAAGTGGATATTCTTGAACGTTTCAGCGGAAGGCTTGAAGTGGATCTGGGTGCCCGTGGTGTCACTTTCACCGACGATTTTCATCGGTTCCTGTGGAACACCATGCACGTAAGTCTGCTCCCAGATCTTGCCGCTGCGACGAACCGTCAGCAACAGAATTTCTGAAAGGGCGTTAACAACCGACACACCTACACCGTGCAAACCGCCGGATACCTTGTAGGAGTTGTCATCGAACTTGCCGCCAGCGTGGAGCACGGTCATGATGACCTCGGCTGCCGACACGCCTTCTTCTTTATGCACGTCTACCGGAATACCGCGGCCGTTGTCGCGCACGGTGATAGATTCGTCTGGGTGGATGATGATGCTGATGTCGTCGCAATGGCCTGCCAATGCTTCGTCGATCGAGTTATCAACCACCTCGAACACCATGTGGTGCAGACCGCTGCCATCGTCTGTATCACCGATGTACATTCCGGGACGCTTGCGTACGGCATCAAGTCCTTTCAGCACCTTAATGCTGGACGAGTCGTACGTTTGGTTTTCGCTCATGCAATCACTCCCGATGGTCGTGGGTCTGGGTGATACGGCCTTGTTCCACGTGGAACAAAGCGACTGGCGTTTCCGTCTGCCAGCCTTCCCTCAAAAATTCTTGATCTACACAGGTGATAAACACCTGGCAGCGTAATTCTTCCAGCAAGCGGCAAAGCGCGCGTCGATGGTTGTCATCCAGTTCGGAGGGCAAGTCATCTACCAGGTAAATACACTGGCCGCGACGGACCTGGCTAACCAGGTGTCCCTGAGCAATACGCAATGCGCAGACCACCAGCTTTTGCTGACCGCGAGACAATATGTCCGCCGCGTTATGAGCGCCTAATCTAAGGCGCAGGTCAGCTCGTTGTGGTCCAGCCTGGGTGTGGCCCATTTGCTGATCACGATGCAGGGAAGAGGCGAGCACTGTACTCAGCTCTTTTTCCTTGTCCCATCCTCGGTAGTAGCTCAGGGTCAAACCTTCAAGCTCAACAAGTTCGCTCAAAGTCTGTTCAAAGACGGGCTTCAATGCCTTGATATAGGCGCGACGGAATTCATCTATTTCGTCACTTGCCGAGCATAGCTCTCGGTCCCATGCCGCCTGTGAAGCGGCGTCAAGTGTACCATGCCGAAGCCACGAGTTTCGCTGCTTGAGGGCCTTCTGCAGGCGCTGCCAAGTAGCCATGAAACGAGGTTCCACGTGGAACACTCCCCAATCCAAAAACTGCCTGCGTATCTTCGGAGCGCCTTCCAGCAATCGGAAGCTGTCCGGATTGATCAGCTGCAGTGGCAATATTTCAGCAAGCTGAGCGGCACTTTTCGCATTTTGCCCGTCAATACGAATCTGGAATTCGCCTTGTCGGTCGCGCGAAACACCGAGATTGCTGTGACCACCTTGTGCAAGATCGACTTGTCCGAATACGGTGCAAGAGGGCTGCTCGTACTGGATGACAGGAAGCAGGCGACTGCTACGAAACGAACGCGCGATCCCCAGCAGGTGGATAGCTTCCAGAACACTGGTTTTACCACTGCCGTTTGCGCCATAGAGGATATTGATACGCGGGGAGGGGGAGAGGGTCACCGGGTGCAGATTGCGCACCCCGGTGACCGAGACGCGACTAAGAGACATCTAGGTTGCGCTGGACATGAAGTTACAGACGCATCGGCATGACAACGTAGGCGGAATCGTCGTTATCCGACTCTTGCACCAAGGCGCTGCTATTGGAATCCGACAGAATCAGGCGCACCTGCTCGGTCGTCATCACGCCCAACACGTCGAGCAGATAGCTCACGTTAAAACCTATTTCCAGCGAATCGCCGTTGTACTCTACGCCGATTTCTTCCTCTGCCTCTTCCTGCTCAGGGTTGTTGGCCTGAATTTTCAATTGACCACTGGCCAGTTGCAGGCGGATACCGCGGTACTTCTCGTTGGACAGAATTGCGGTGCGACTGAACGCTTCGCGCAATGCCTGACGATCGCCCAGCACCAGCTTGTCGCCACCTTTAGGCAGCACGCGCTCGTAATCCGGGAATTTGCCATCGACCAGTTTGGAAGTGAAGGTGAACTCGCCGGTAGTCGCCCGGATGTGATGCTGACCCAGAACGATGCTGACCATACCGTCCTGCTCGGTCAGCAGACGGGCCATTTCGAGAATACCTTTGCGCGGGACGATCACCTGATGACGATCGGCATGTTCGATATCGGCAGACATCGAGCACATCGCCAGACGGTGACCGTCAGTGGCTACCGCCCGCAAAATACCCGCACTGACTTCAAGCAGCATGCCATTGAGGTAGTAGCGAACATCCTGCTGAGCCATCGCAAAGCTGGTGCGCTCAATCAGGCGGCGCAACTTGCTCTGCACCAGATTGAAGGTCAGCGAGCCCGGGCCTTCTTCCACTGTCGGGAAATCGTTGGCAGGCAACGTGGACAGAGTGAAACGGCTACGACCTGCCTTGACGATCAGCTTGGAGTCATCGAGCTTGATGTCGATCAGCGCGTCATTGGACAGGCTTTTGCAAATGTCCATGAGCTTACGCGCAGGAACCGTGATTTCTCCAGGTTCTGCGGGCTCTTCCAGCTGGACGCGGCCAACCAGTTCGACTTCCAGATCCGTACCGGTCAGCGACAGTTGCTGACCTTCGACGACCAGAAGCACATTGGAAAGAACCGGCAAGGTCTGGCGGCGTTCTACCACGCCGGCGACCAATTGCAGGGGTTTCAACAGGGCTTCGCGTTGAATGGTGAAATGCATGGTCTAGTCCCTTGCCTTAATAAGCTGCACTGGCGTTATCACGTAGTCAGAGTGCGCAGCAGGTTCTTGTAGTCCTCGCGGATATCCGCATCGGATTCCTTGAGCTCGTTGATCTTTCTGCAGGCGTGCAAGACAGTCGTATGGTCCCGACCACCAAATACGTCACCGATTTCCGGAAGACTGTGGTTGGTGAGTTCCTTGGAAAGCGCCATCGCCACCTGGCGAGGCCGGGCAACAGAACGGGACCGACGCTTGGACAGCAGATCGGAGATCTTGATCTTGTAGTACTCGGCGACAGTACGCTGAATGTTATCCACACTCACCAGCTTGTCCTGCAACGCCAGCAAATCTTTCAGCGATTCGCGAATCAGTTCGATGGTGATGTCGCGACCCATGAAGTGCGAGTGAGCGATGACGCGCTTGAGCGCGCCCTCCAGCTCTCGAACGTTGGAGCGAATCCGCTGGGCAATGAAGAACGCCGCGTCATGAGGCAGATCGACCTTGGCCTGATCCGCTTTCTTCATGAGGATAGCCACGCGGGTTTCCAGCTCCGGAGGCTCGACAGCAACCGTCAGACCCCAACCGAAACGCGACTTGAGCCGTTCTTCAAGGCCTTCGATTTCTTTCGGATAGCGGTCGCTGGTCAGAATGACCTGTTGCCCACCTTCCAGCAGCGCGTTGAACGTGTGGAAAAACTCTTCCTGCGACCGCTCCTTGCGAGCAAAAAATTGAATGTCATCGATCAGCAGTGCATCGACTGAGCGGTAAAAGCGCTTGAACTCGTTGATTGCATTGAGCTGCAAAGCCTTGACCATGTCTGCGACGAAGCGCTCCGAATGCAGGTACACGACCTTGGCGTTCGGGTTCTTCTTCAACAGGTGGTTACCCACAGCATGCATCAAGTGAGTTTTACCGAGACCTACGCCACCGTAAAGGAACAGCGGGTTGTAACCGTGCTTGGGATTATCGGCAACCTGCCAGGCTGCAGCACGTGCCAGCTGGTTGGATTTACCCTCGACAAAATTCTCGAACGTGAACGTGCGGTTCAGGTAACTGGTGTGCTTGAGCGCACCTTCAACCTGCACGGTACGTTGCTCCGCACGAGCGGGTGCCTGTTGCGAGCTGGCGCCGGCCATTGGGTCGAAGCTGTCGCGTGAAGGCTCGTCGTGTGTTGCAACGTTCTGAGCCGGTGCAGGCATCGCGAC